>NZ_JAJALK010000010.1 GCF_020523825.1 Methylobacterium brachiatum
CGACTCAACCCATCGGAAAACCGGGCTCGCTAACGCGAGCCGGGTTTTTCGTGTTCGGGGCCACGCGTGCCTGCTTCGCTCGGTCGATGGGGCAGCTTTGTGGGTGTGAGCCTGTATTACGGGCCGCCGGCTCGGCCGGTTCCGGCTGGCGATCCGCGCGCATCGCGGCCTCGAAGCCCGGCCACGGTCTCGCACTGGATGGGTCCTCGCGAGACGGCCTCTCGCGGGGCGGGTCGAACCCTGTCCGAGGTGACAGGCCGAGGCCCGTGTTGCGTCGGCCTGCCGGGGGCGATGGGCACGCTGGGGTTGCGCAAAGCGTCCCCCGTGCAGCGGGATTCACGCGGCGATACGCGGCTCCGCTTTCCGTTCGCCCCGAAAAGAACCGATGCTGCACCAGGCCAAGTCTCTATTGCGTCAAGCTCGGCCGGATCAGCCATGTAATATCTGTCTCTGCCTCGACGTTTCGGTGGGCGCACCGACATCGATTGTGCACAAGCCATACTGCGGACAACCGTTTTCCTTGAGGTTGATCCCTCAATGTAGCGGTTCTTGCGCTGTTTCCGAATGTATAAGTCGATACCGAATTCGAGCCTTGACGGTTCATCGAAAAGCGATTGTATCTGCCCGCGGGATCGCGACGTTGTGCTTGCGTTCTCGACAGTTTCGACATCACGAAGAGGCGGCGGACAGGTTATGAATCGAGTCGAGGACGACAAAAGCCGCTTCGTTACGCTCGCATCCGAGATCGTCTCGGCCTATGTGAGCAACAATCACGTGCAGAGCGCGGATCTCCCGAAACTGCTCAACGACATCCACGGCGCGATCCGGGGCGTCTGCGTCGGGGCCCCGGCGGTCGCGGCCCCGAACAAGCCGAGCGCGCAGGAGATCCGGCGTTCGGTGACGCCCGACTTCCTGATCTCGTTCGAGGACGGGAAGCCCTACAAGACCCTGCGCCGCCACCTGACCCTGCGGGGCCTGACCCCGGAGGCCTATCGCGCCAAGTGGGGCCTCGATGCCGCTTACCCGATGACCGCCCAGAGCTATTCGGAGCAGCGCTCGCAGCTCGCTCGCTCGCTCGGCCTCGGCCAGCAGCGCCGGAAATCCGCCGCGCCGGCCGCCGAGCCGGAGGAGCCGGCCCCGGCGCCCACCAAGAGGCGCGGTGCCCGCCGCAAGGAAGACGCCTGACCGGACCCGACCGCGGGCTTCCGGCAACGGTGTCGTGGGCCTGCCGCAATCGGCTCCGATAGCGTAAGGCCGCACGGCGCGCCGCCGATCGCACGGCGCGCCGACCTGCCGCCGGAGCCCTGCATGCTGACCCGCCTCGTCCTGCCCGCCCTCGTCGCAACCCTGCTGGCCGCCGGCCCCGCCGGAGCGCAGATGGCCCGCACCGAGGCCCCGGCCGCCCCGAAGGAGGGGACGGCCAAGACGGTCCCGCTCAGCCGGACCGACATCCAGCTCTCCTTCGCCCCGGTGGTGAAGCGGGCCGCCCCCTCGGTGGTCAACGTCTACGCCTCGCATGTCGAGAAGCGCTCCAACGCGCGCACCAGCGCCATGGAGGAGTTCATGCGCCGCTTCTTCGGCGAGCCGGAGGGCGGCCGCGGCCCCCGGGGCGACCGGGCCCAGCGGTCGCTCGGCTCCGGCGTGCTGGTCGATGCCGACGGCCTGGTCATCACCAACAACCACGTCATCGACAACATGAACGAGGTGCGGATCGCGCTCTCCGACCGCCGGGAATTCGAGGCGACGATCGTGATGCGCGACACCCGCACGGACCTGGCGGTGCTCAAGCTCAAGGAAGCTCCGAAGAACCTGGTGCCGATGCCGTTCGGCGATGCCGACGCCCTCGAGGTCGGCGACTTCGTGATGGCGATCGGCAATCCGTTCGGGGTCGGCCAGACCGTGACGCAGGGCATCGTGTCGGCGCTGGCGCGCACGCAGGTCGGCTCGGCGGATTACCAGTACTTCATCCAGACCGACGCGGCGATCAACCCGGGCAATTCGGGCGGCGCCCTGGTCGACCTGCGCGGCCAGCTGGTCGGCATCAACACGGCGATCTACTCGCAATCCGGCGGCAGCCACGGCATCGGCTTCGCGATCCCCGTCGGCATGGTCAAGGCGGTGGTCGACGCGGCTCGCGACGGCGCGAGCGTGGTGCGCCGGCCCTGGCTCGGCGCGCGCATCCAGAGCGTGACCCCCGACATCGCCGACAGCATGGGCCTCGACCATCCCACCGGCGTGCTGGTGGCGAGCCTGCAGCCCAAGAGCCCCGCGGACGAGGCCGGCCTGAAGCGCGGCGACCTGATCCTGACGATCGACGGCCAGGAGGTCGCCGACCCGGAGGCGTTCGGCTACCGCTTCGCGCTCAAGGGCGTCCAGGGCCAGACCCGGTTCGGGATCCTGCGCGGCACGGCCCGCCAGACGGTCACGGTCAAGCTCGCCCCCGCCCCGGAGACGCGCCCGCGCGACGTGCTCAAGGTGCGCACCCGCTCGCCGTTCCAGGGCGCGACCCTGGTCAACACCTCGCCGGCGGTGGCCGAGGAGCTGCAGGTCGATTTCCCGGCCGAGGGCGTGGCCGTGCAGGCCGTGGACGAGAACTCCATCGCGAGCCGGCTCGGCTTTCAGAAGGGCGACATCGTCGTGGCGGTCAACGGCGTGCCGGTGGCGACCACCAAGGACCTGGACCGGGTCACCCGCAACACCCTCAATTCCTGGGAGGTCGTGATCAACCGCAACGGCGAGATCATGACCTCGGTGTTCGGGGGCTGAGCCGGACGGGGCGCGTCCGGCTCATGGCCGTGGGCAAGGCCCGGATCCCGGGTTGCGCCCGCCGCCGGGCCCGGTGTTGATGCACGGATGTCCGACCTGTTCGCCTCCGCCGAGCCCCCATCGGGACCGGAATCCGGCCACGCCCCCGTCGCGGCGGCGAGCCGCCCGCTCGCGGACCGGCTGCGCCCGCAAAGCCTCGCGGAGGTCGTCGGCCAGGAGCACCTGACCGGGGAGGGCGGGGCGCTCACCCGCCTCCTGCGCGGAAAGAGCCTCGGCTCGCTGATCTTCTGGGGACCGCCCGGCACCGGCAAGACCACGGTGGCGCGGCTCCTGGCCCAGGGCACCGACCTGCATTTCGAGCAGATCTCGGCGATCTTTTCCGGCGTGCCCGACCTGCGCAAGGTGTTCGAGGCCGCCCGCAAGCGCCGGACGACCGGGCAGGCGACCCTGCTGTTCGTCGACGAGATCCACCGGTTCAACCGGGCCCAGCTCGACGCCTTCCTGCCGGTGATGGAGGACGGCACCGTCACGCTGGTCGGCGCCACCACGGAGAACCCGTCCTTCGAGCTGAACGCGGCCCTGCTGTCGCGGGCCCGGGTGCTGCTGTTCCGGGCCCTCGATCCGGGCGCGATCGCGCGGCTGCTGGTCCGGGCCGAGGCGCTGACGGGCCAGGCCCTGCCGCTCACCGAGGAGGCGCGGGGGGTGCTGGTCCGGATGGCCGACGGCGACGGCCGCGCGGCGCTAACGCTCGCCGAGGAGGTCTGGCGCTCGGCCAGCCCGGGCGAGATCCTCGACGCCGACGCGTTGCAGGAGATCGTGCAGCGGCGGGCGCCGATCTACGACAAGGCCCAGGAGGGCCACTACAACCTGATCTCGGCCCTGCATAAGACCGTGCGCGGCTCGGATCCGGACGCGGCGCTGTACTACCTGTGCCGGATGCTCGATGCCGGCGAGGATCGGCTGTTCATCGCCCGCCGGCTGGTCCGGATGGCGGTGGAGGATATCGGGCTGGCCGACCCGCAGGCCCTGGTGGTGGCCAACGCCGCCAAGGACGCGTTCGACTTCCTCGGCAGCCCCGAGGGCGAGCTGGCCCTGGCCCAGGCTGCGATCTACCTGGCCTGCGCGCCGAAATCGAACGCGGTCTACACCGCCTACAAGGCCGCGACCCGGCTGGCCAAGGAGGCCGGCTCCCTGCCGCCGCCGCGCACGATCCTCAACGCGCCGACCAAGCTGATGAAGCGGATCGGCTACGGCGAGGGCTACCGCTACGACCACGACGAGCCCGACGCCTTCTCGGGCCAGGATTACTGGCCGGACGCCCTCGGGCGCCAGCACCTCTACGCGCCCACCGAGCGCGGCTACGAGACCCGCCTGGCCGAGCGCCTCGCCCGCTGGGAGGCCCTGCGCAAGGAGCGGCGCGGGGAAGGGTAGGGCGGCGTCACAGGTCGAGCGGCGCGTTGTCGATCACCTCCTTCATCACGAAGAAGGTCCGGGTCTGGCGCACCCCCGGCAGGCCGATCAGCGTGGCGCTGTGGAGCCGGTTGAAGTCGGCCATGTCGGAGACGCGGACCTTCAGGATGTAGTCGAAGTCGCCGGCCACGAGGTGACAGTCGAGCAGCACGGGGATCGCCCGCACCGCCGCCTCGAATGCGGAAAAGCTCTCCGGCGTCGAGCGGTCGAGCACGACGCCGACGAAGACCAGGGTGCCCCGGCCGACCCGGGCCGGATCGACCAGCGCCCGGACCGCCCGCACGAAGCCCTCCGTGAACAGACGCTGGATCCGGCGATGGCAGGTCGCCGCGCTGGTGCCCGAGCGCTCGGCGATCTCGGCATTGGCCATGCGCCCGTCCGCCTGCAGCAGGCGCAGGATCTTGAGGTCGATCCGGTCGAGCCCTGCGGACATGACGGTTTCTTTCGTTTTTTTGCCGATTTCCGGACGATTTCTCACCCATCGCCGCGATCGATGCAAGTGAGCGCTCATCGGCAGGCCAAGATCGAGAGCACCTTTCAAGCCATCCGGGGTAGTTTTCTGCCGTAACCCGAAGGCGGCCGGGCCGGGTGGAAGACAACCCCGGCGGCTGGAAGACCCGGAGAGACCCGATGCTGCAAGATTTCGAGCGCTATCCCCTGACCTTCGGCCCGACGCCGATCGAGCCGCTCAAGCGGCTCACGGACCATCTCGGGGGTGAGGTCGAGATCTACGCCAAGCGCGAAGATTGCAATTCGGGCCTCGCCTATGGCGGCAACAAGCTGCGCAAGCTCGAATACATCGTGCCGGACGCGATCAAGAGCGGCGCCGACACCCTGGTCTCGATCGGCGGCGTGCAGTCGAACCACACCCGCATGGTCGCGGCGGTGGCCGCCAAGATCGGCATGAAGTGCCGGCTGATCCAGGAAGCCTGGGTGCCTCACGAGGATGCCGTCTACGACCGGGTCGGCAACATCCTCCTGTCGCGGATCATGGGCGCGCAGACGCAGCTCGTGGATGACGGCTTCGACATCGGCATCCGCGACAGCTGGAAGCGCGCGCTGGCCGAGGTCGAGGCCGAGGGCGGCAAGCCCTACGCGATCCCGGCCGGCGCCTCGGTGCACAAGTATGGCGGGCTCGGCTATGTCGGCTTCGCCGAGGAGGTGCGCAAGCAGGAGGCCGAGATGGGCCTGCGCTTCGACTACGTGGTCGTCTGCACGGTCACCGGCTCGACCCATGCCGGCATGCTGGTCGGCTTCTCCGCGGATGGGCGCGCCCGCAACGTCATCGGCATCGACGCCTCCTGCACCCCGGCCCAGACCAAGGCCCAGGTCCTCGAGATCGCCCAGAACACCGCCGCCCTGGTCGGCGCGGGCGACATCGTCGCCGACGACGTCGTGCTCAACGAGGATTACGCCTACCCGGTCTACGGCGTGCCCTCGCAGGAGACCGTCGAGGCGATCCGGCTCTCGGCCCGGCTCGAGGGGATGATCACCGACCCGGTCTACGAGGGCAAATCCATGCAGGGCATGATCGACCTCGTGAAGAAGGGCTTCTTCCCGAAGGGCTCGAAGGTGCTCTACGCCCATCTCGGCGGCGCGCCGGCGCTGAACGGCTACAGCTACACGTTCCGCAACGGCTGAGGCCGGTCAGCCAAGCGCCGCACCTCCCGCATCCCCCTCATCCTGAGAGGGTGTGAGTCTTTCGGTTCTGCACCTGTGAAAGGCGCCGCGGCGCTTCTGGGACAATCCAGCCTGGCACACGAGCCGAGGCGGGACGTCTCCCGCAGGTTTTGGGCTGGGGTCGATGATCGAGCGCGACACGCCCCCTCTCCCGGGCGGGAGAGGGCTGGGGTGAGGGACCAGGCTTATCCGGAGAGGTCGCATCCCTCACCCTGTCCCTCTCCCGCACGGGAGAGGGGACCCGAGCCTGGTCCTAGGGCACAGGCCGGTCCGGGACCGCTCGGGTGCTCGGCTCGCGAGGCGGGTCGAAGGCCGACCGATCGAAAGACTCACAACCTCTGAGGCGCCTGCGCCAGCGGGCCTCGAAGGGGCCCTCTAGGAATCATGAGGCTTCTGGAGCCCTCTTTCGAGGCCTTCGCTCCGCTTCGGGACCTTATGATGCGGGTGTGGTTGGGAGCCGCGACTCCGGCGCGTGGCCCCCTATATGGCAGCGCCGGACCCGCATCAGAGAGAGCCTGGATGATCGCACCGGCACGCGCGCTGCTCCTCGGGCTTCTCGTCACCCTCGGAGGCCCCGGGGCGCGGGCCGCCTCGGGACCGGCCGTGGAGGCCGAGAACGGCATGGTGGTGTCGTCCCAGCGCCTGGCCTCCCAGGTGGGCGCCGACATCCTCAAGGCCGGCGGCAACGCCATCGATGCCGCGGTGGCGGTGGCCTATGCCGAAGCGGTGGTGAACCCGTGCTGCGGCAATATCGGCGGCGGCGGCTTCCTGGTCCTGCACCGGGCCGACGGGCAGAGCCGCTTCATCAATTTCCGCGAGAAGGCCCCCGGGGCGGCCAGCCGCGACATGTATCTCGACGCCGCCGGCAACGTCGTGAAGGGCGCGAGCCTGCGCGGCTGGAAGGCGGCGGGCGTGCCCGGCACCGTGCTCGGCCTGAACACTGCGCTCGCCGAATACGGCACCCTGCCGCTGGCCCGGGTGATGGCCCCGGCGGTGGCGCTGGCCCGGGACGGCTTCGTGCTCACCCGGGGCGACACCGACATCCTGGATTTCGGCGCGAAGCTGTTCGCCGGGCAGGCCAACGTCGCGCGGGTCTTCCTGCGCCCGGACGGCAGCTCCTGGCGGCCCGGCGACAGGCTGGTCCAGGCCGGCCTCGCCCGCACCCTCCAGGCCATCGCCGCGGGCGGCTCGGACGCGTTCTACACGGGCGAGATCCCCCGCCAGGTCGAGGCGGCATCCCGGGCGGGAGGCGGGCTGCTGACGGCGGCCGACTTCGCCGCCTACACGGTGACCGAATCCGAGCCGCTGAGCTGCCGCTACCGGGGCGCCACCATCCTGTCGGCGCCCCCGCCCTCGTCCGGCGGCACGACGTTGTGCGAGATCCTCACGATCCTCGACGGCTACGACCTGCGGGCGGCCGGCTTCAACTCAGCCCGGACCGTGCACCTGATGGTCGAGGCGATGCGACGCGCCTTCGCCGACCGCAACATCCTGCTGGGCGACCCGGATTTCGGGCCCAACCCGGTGGCGCAATTGCTGTCGCCGGCCTACGCGGAGAAACTCCGGGCGACGATCCAGCCGGACCGGGCGACCCCGTCGGCGGATATCCGCCCGGCCCCCGAAAACCTCCCGCAGGAGAAGCCCGAGACCACCCATATCTCGGTGATGGACAGAGCCGGCAACGCGGTCTCGCTGACCTACACGATCAACGGCTATTTCGGCGCCGGGGTGATGGCGGGCGAGACCGGGTTCTTCCTCAACGACGAGATGGACGACTTCACGGTCAAGCTCGGGGTGCCGAACCTGTTCGGCCTGGTCCAGGGTGCCCGGAACGGGATCGAGCCGGGCAAGCGCCCGCTCTCGTCGATGGCGCCGACGATCGTGCTGCGCGACGGCAAGGTCGCCCTGGTGGCGGGCTCGCCCGGGGGCTCGCGGATCATCACGATCAACGCCCAGACGCTGATCAACATGCTGGATTTCGGCATGGAGCCGCAGGAGGCGGTGGACGCCCCGCGCATCCATCACCAGTGGCTGCCCGACACGGTCTATGCCGAGCCGTTCGCGCTCTCGGCGGACACGCAAGCCATCCTGCGGGGCATGGGCCACACGATCGTCGAGCAGAAACCCTGGGGCGCGCAGGAGCTGATCGCCATCCGCGCGGCCGTGCCGGATGCCGCCGACGTGGCCACCTCGGGCAACGACGCGACCCGCACGGAGCGGATGCGCCCGGGCCTGCTCTACGGCGCCAACGACAATCGCCGTCCGGCCGGTGCAGCCATCGGCGAGTAACGGGTTCCCAAAGGGCAAGCCCTTTGGCGGGGGTTCGGGGGGCGGAGCCCCCGAAGACAGCGGGCTCCGCCCGCACCCGCAAAAGGTCCCGGACCTTTTGAAACCAGGACTTTAGCCCCGCTCGGCGGCTTCCCGGGCGACTTCGCGGAATCCGATGTCGCGCCGGCAGAAGCCCTCCGGCCAGTCGATCCGGGCCACCGCCGCGTAGGCGCGGTCCTTGGCGTCGGTGACGCTGTCGCCGAGCGCCGTGACCGCCAGCACCCGGCCGCCATCGGCGAGCAATTGCCCGCCCTCAGCCCGGGTGCCAGCCTGGAACACGAACACGCCGTCGCCCTCGGCCGCCTCGACGCCCCTTATCACCGAGCCCCGGACCACGGCGCCCGGATAGCCGGCCGCCGCCATCACCACGGTGAGGGCGGCCCGGTGCGCGTCGAATTCGAGCGTGATCCCGGAGAGGTCGCCCTCGCTGGCCGAGAGCAGGGCCGGCACGAGGTCGGA
This sequence comes from Methylobacterium brachiatum, assembly GCF_020523825.1. Taxonomy (GTDB): domain Bacteria; phylum Pseudomonadota; class Alphaproteobacteria; order Rhizobiales; family Beijerinckiaceae; genus Methylobacterium; species Methylobacterium brachiatum. The sequence goes on from NZ_JAJALK010000010.1 coordinate 8,704, forward strand.
GGCGAGGCGGGGCATCAGAACCTGCGCCTCGGGATCGCCGAAGCGGGTGTTGTACTCGATGAGCTTGGGACCGTCCGCGGTGAGCATCAGGCCGGCATAGAGGATGCCGGTGAACGGGCAGCCGCGCGCCCGCATCCCGGCGAGCGTCGGCATGATGATCTCGGCCATGACCCGGGCCTCGATCTCCGGGGTCACCACCCGGGCCGGGGAATAGGCGCCCATGCCGCCGGTATTGGGGCCGCGGTCGCCGTCGAACACGCGCTTGTGGTCCTGGGCGGTGCCGAGCGGGATCGCCCGGGTGCCGTCGCACAGCGCGAAGAAGCTCGCCTCCTCGCCGAAGAGACATTCCTCGACCACCACCTCGGCGCCGGGCTCGTCGAAGAGCGACGTGAGGGCGTCATCGGCCTGGTCCAGGGTCTCGGCGACGGTGACGCCCTTGCCGGCGGCCAGCCCGTCGGCCTTCACGACGATCGGCGCACCCTGCCGGCGGACATAGGCGAGCGCCGGCTCGAGTTCGGTGAACCGCGCGAAGGCGGCGGTGGGGATGCCGCAGGCGGCGCAGAGATCCTTGGTGAAGCCCTTGGAGCCCTCGAGCCGGGCGGCGTCGCGGGTCGGGCCGAAGGTGCGGATCCCGGCGATCTTCAGGTCGTCGACCAGCCCGGCCACCAGCGGCGCCTCGGGCCCGACCACCACGAGGCCGATCGATTCCGCGGTGCAGAAGGCCGCCACCGCGGCGTGGTCGGTGACCTTGAGGTCCGGCAGGTTGGTGCCGTGCCGGGCGGTGCCGGGATTGCCCGGCGCCGTGAACAGGCGGGTACAGAGCGGGCTCTTGGCCAGGCGCCAGGCCAGCGCGTGCTCGCGTCCCCCCGAGCCGATCAGCAGAATGTTCATGCGCGCGCCACCATGGGCCCTGCTTCTGGGCCAAGCGTGCGGACGGGAAAAGGTTTTTTTCGGGCTGTCCCCGCTATGCCGGGATTTCTGCCCCGGCATCGTCCGGTCCCGAAAGCCGGCGGCCGCCGTTCGGGACGAGGCCCGCCGCTCAGCAGCCGATGCACACACTCGTGTTGAGCCCGCCCCGGGGCGCCCGCGCGATCCCGTGCCGGCCGACCCGGCGCCCGCCATAGACGCCGTAGACCGGCGCGTGCGGCTGGAACTGGACGTTGCGCTGGAACTGCTGGTTCAGCGTGTTGTAGTCGGAGACCCGCTGCTGGTTGAGGGTGCGGATCTGGCTCTGCAGGGCGAACGAGGCGTTGGCCGCGTTCGGGTCGTTCGGCTGCACCTGCGCCCGGGCGGCGCCCGCCGGGAGGGCGAGCGCCAGGGCGAGGAACGCGCGGGGGAAGGCGCGCATCTGTCTCTCCGTGATCAGGCCTGAATATTGTCCATCCCATCGACGCATCCAGGCTCGATCAGGTTCCTGGCCGCGTCAACCCGGCACGACCGGCGTCTTGGTCTGCGACAGGGCGTCGATCTGTTTGGGATCCAGCCCGGTATGGGCCTGCACCAGGGGATGCGGGGTCAGCGCCAGCCACTGGTTCAGCGAGATGTCGGCGTAGCGCGGGCTCTTGAACATCTCCAGGAAGGTCAGCGTCGTGTCGCCAGTATTCTCGATGTAGTGACCCATGGCGTAGGGCACGTAGCCGACGTCGCCGGCCTGGTAGTCGAAGGTGCGGGCCTTCGATTCCGAACCGAACACCGTCATCCGGCCCTTGCCCGAGAGGTAGTACTGCCACTCGTCGCTGTTGGGGTGCCAGTGCAGCTCGCGCAGCCCCCCGGGCTCGACCTCGACCAATGCCGCCGCGATCGTCACCGAGGCCGGAAACACCGTGGAATCGGTGATGCGCACGCGCCCGCTCCTGGTGCGGATCGGCTCCTGCGCCAGCATCCGGTGGCTGAAGGTCTTCGGGACGTCGCCGGCGCCGCCCATCTTGTCGGCCGCGAGCGGGCCGGGCGTCGGCCCGGGGAAGATGTAGAGTTCCTTCTCGGGGATCTTGGCCAGCGCGCTCTCGGGCACGCCGAGGTTCTTGGCCAGGATGTCTTTCGGCGTGTGCGCCAGCCAGTCGGTCAGCAGGAAGGTCGAATCCTCCGAGAAGCCGCCGTCGTCGAACACCAGCAGGAACTCGCAGCCGTCGACCCCGTCGGCGGCGAGCCCCTGGATCGAATGCGGGATGCCGCCCGGGAAGTACCAGAGGTCGCCCTCGCCGACATCGTCCGCGAAGGTGCGCCCGTCCTGGTCGACCGCGGTGATCCGGGCCTTGCCCTTGATCATGTAGGCCCACTCGGCCTCCTTGTGCCAGTGCATCTCGCGGACCACGCCGGCCTTGAGCCGCATGTTGACCCCGGCCATGGCCTTGGAGATCGGCAGCTCGCGCACCGTGGTCTGGCGCGCCCAGCCGCCCTCTTCCAGGCGCATGTGGCTGTCGCTGAACGACCATTTCAGGTTCGGCATCGTGCCGTGGTCGGTGGCCGGCGGCGCCTGGGTGAAGGGCTCCTCGGCGGCCCGGGGATCGTTGGTCGGGCCCAGGATGTCGGCGCCCTTCGAGCCGCGCCGGGGCAGGGGGGCGGCAGGAGCGGGGGCGGTCTGGGCCAGGGCGGGGGATGCCATCATCGCACCGCCGGCGGCGGCGATCATGGAGCGCCGGGAGATCTCGGTCATCGCGTCTCGGTCTGTTGAAGCGCGCCGTCGAAGCGGGGACCGGTTCGGCGTCCGCGCGCGGTGGAACACGGGCGCGGAGCCAGGCTCGCTCGCCCCACGATCGGGCCGCTCCGGCTCCGTCGCGAGGGTAACCGGCCGGTTCACCGGAGGATCCAGCACATGATCGTGCGCTGCGGCATCTCGCCCGGACCCCGGGCGTGGTCTATGAATTGAATACGATATTGGATGTGCTCCGGTCGGCGGGCGCCGGCCGCAGGGCGGGGCGCCCCTGCGACGGAGGACGTTCGGCGCGACCCGAGGACCAGGATGGCGGACCGGGACAGTTCAGCCGCGCGCGAGGCCGGCGGCCCCGCGCGACGCGGCCGCCTGTGGGTCGGCCTGCTGGCGCTGGCGGGAGTCGGGTTCCTGGGCTACCGCCACTGGCCGGACCCGTCCCGGGCGGCGACCCCGCCGTCCCAAACGGCCCCGAAACCCCAGACCGTGCGGGTCGCCAAGGCCCAGCGGGCCTCCGACACGCTCAGCCTCACCCAGACCGGCACCGCCCAGGCCTTCGACACGGCGAGCCTCTATCCCCGGGCCACCGGCTACATCGTCGAGCGCAAGGTCGATATCGGCTCGCACGTGAAGAAGGGCGACCTGCTGTTCCGGATCAGCGCGCCGGATCTCGACCAGCAGCTCGTCCAGGCGCAGGCGCAGGTGCTGCAATTGCAGGCGGCGCTGATCCAGGCGCGCGCGATGGTCGACCAAGCCGAAGCCAACCGCCACCTCGCGGACGTGACCAACCGGCGGACCTCGACGCTCGCCGGCACCGGCGCCGAGACCCGGCAGAATGCCGACACCTCGCAGGCCGGGGTGCTGGCGCAGAGCGCCAATGTCGACGCCGTCAAGGCGGCCGTGAAGGTCGCGGAGGCCAACATCGCCGCCCAGGAGGCCCAGGTCGCCCGGCTCAAGGTGCTGACGGGCTTCGAGGAGATCCGGGCGCCGTTCGACGGGGTCGTGACCACCCGCAACACCGATGTCGGCGACGCGGTCACGGCGGACACCAATACGGGTGCGCCGCTGCTGACGCTGGCCCGGGACGACGTGCTGCGCCTGGCGGTGAACGTGCCGCTCTACGCGGCCGACGGCGTCCGCGACGGCCTGGAGGCCAAGGCCGAGGTGGCGCAGCTCCCCGGGAAGGTCTTCCCCGGCCGGGTCTCGCGCTCGTCGACGACCCTGCTCCACGCCTCCCGCACCCTGGTGACGCAGGTCGACATCCCCAACCCCGACCGCGCCCTCCAGGCCGGCCTCTACATCACCCTGACGCTGGCGATCCCGCGGGTCTCCCCCGCCGTGACGGTGCCGAGCGACGCCCTGATCTTCGACCAGAACGGCACCCGGGTGGCGGTGGTGGAGTCGGGCCAGGACGGGAGCCGGCGGGTGCGGATGCGCCCGGTCACGATCTTCCGCCAGACCGGGTCCACGCTGGAGCTTCGCACCGGCCTCGACGGCGGCGAGCAGGTCGTGGTCGGGCCGCCGGCCTCATTGCGCGACGGCGACGCGGTCGCCCTGCGGGCGGAGGGCAAGGCCGGGACGTGAGGAGCGGCCGGGCTGCGGGTCCCGCCCTCGGTCCGCCGCCGTACGAACCGCACAGCTTGAGGCCAGCTACAGCGAAGATAAGCCGCCCGACTCGGGGCATTGCGCGGGTATTCTGTCCGGCATCCCCCAAGATCCACCCTTTTCGTCCGGATCAAGAGAGCGGGTTCCATCGCAATGGCAGTCAAACTCCTGGGATTGTTGACAGCTATACTGGGCTTAGCCCTGATCGGCTTCGGATACAAGCTTGCGTCGGTCGGCGGATCGGCGTTCTACGTCTGGATCGGCCTCGGCCTGCTCGCCGCCGGGATCCAGCTCGCCCGGCGCCGCCAGAGCGGGTTCTGGCTCTACGCGCTCACCCTGGCGGCCGCCTTCGCCTGGACGATCCAGGAGGTCGGCTTCGACAAGTGGCAATGGATCCCGCGCGGCGCGCTGATCCTGTTCCTCGGCCTGCTGCTGTCCCTGCCCTTCGTGCCGTCCGGCCTGCGGGACGGGCCGCGCGACCCCTGGGCGCCGCGCTTGGGGAACGGGCCGCTGGCCCTGCGCGCCGTCGTGGCGCTCCTGACGATCCTGGGTGTCGCGGCGTGGTTCGTCGATCCGGTCGAGACGCGGGGCAGCCTGCCGAAGGTCGCGCAGGCCGGCAACGCCGCCATCGACCCGAGCGGCGTCCCCTATCCGGCCGACGACTGGGTCGCGTATGGCGGCACCAATCTGGGCCAGCGCTACTCGGCGCTGAAGGACATCGATACCGGCAACGTCCGGACCCTGAAGGTCGCCTGGGAGCACCATACCGGCGACCTGCGCGAGGGCGACAGCAAGGATTCGAAGGAATACACCTTCGAGGCGACGCCCATCAAAGTGAACGGGCTGCTGTATCTCTGCACCCCGCACAGCATCGTCCAGGCGCTGGAGCCGGAGACCGGCAAGCTGGTCTGGGCCTTCGATCCCAAGATGCAGCGGGACGCCCAGTACCAGCACCAGACCTGCCGCGGCGTGTCCTACAACGACTCGGCCGCCTACGCGCCGCCGGCCGAGGCCGATCCGGCCACCGCCCAGGCGGCCGCGGCGGCCATCGCCGAATGCCCGCGCCGGATCATCGCGGCCTCGGTGGACGCCAAGCTCTACGCCCTGAACGCCGATACCGGCGCCCCGTGCAGGAGCTTCGGCACCGACGGCGCGGTCGATCTGAAGGCGCAGATGCCCGGCCTGCAGCGGGCGACCTACCAGCAGACCTCGGCGCCGCTGGTGACCCGGGACCTCGTGATCCTCGGCAGCGCCATCGCCGACAATTACTACGAGACCAACCCGTCGGGAGCGATCCGCGCCTACGACGTGCGCACCGGCGCGATCGTGTGGAAGTTCGACGCCGGCAAGCCCGACGACACCGCGCCGCTCAAACCGGGCGAGCTCTACGAGCCGAACTCGGCGGTGGCCTGGACCCAGCTCTCGGCCGACGAGGGTTTGGGCCAGGTCTACGTGCCGTTCGGCAACCGCTCGCCCGACCAGGTCGGCGTGTCCCGGTCCAAGACGGACGAGGCCTTCATCGACGCCCTGGCGGCCCTCGACCTCAAGACCGGCCGGCTGATCTGGAAGTTCCAGACCGCGTATCATGACCTGTGGGACCGGGATAACCCGTCCCAGCCGGTGCTGCTGACCCTGCCGCACAAGGGTGAAGCGGTGCCGGCGATCCTGATCCCGACCAAGATCGGCAACATCTGGGTCCTGGATCGCCGCACGGGCGAGCCGATCGTGCCGGTGGAGCAGATGAAGGTCTCCACCCAGACCGACATCCCGGGCGAGACCCTGTCGCCGGTCCAGCCGATGTCGGCGCTGAACTTCACCCCGGCGCCGCTCACCGAGGCGGCCATGTGGGGCACGACGCCGTTCGACCAGATCCAGTGCCGCATCGCGTTCCGGTCGAACCGCTACGACGGCAACCCGTTCACGCCGCCCCAGGCGTCGGGCGGCTCGATCGTCTGGCCGGGCAATATCGGGGTGTTCAACTGGGGCTCCGTGGCCGTCGATCCGGTCAACCACTGGATGATCGCGACGCCGCAATACCTACCCTACATCTACCAGCTGTACCGGCGCCCCGCGGGCGAGCCGAACAAGCGGCTGTTCTCGACCGATCCGGAATCCAAGCCCGGCAACGAGAATCTCGGCGGCCCCTACGCGGTGTCGATCGCCCATATGCGCTCGGCCCTCGGCGTGCCCTGCAACGCGCCGCCCTGGGGCGTGCGGGTCGGGGTGAACCTCGCGGACGGCACCACGGCGTGGAAGCACCGCAACGGCACGGTGGCGGGCCAGAAGGTCGCCGGCCTCGCCGTGCCGATCCCGTTCGAGATGGGCATGCTGGCCCATGGCGGCACCCTGACCACGGCCGGCGGCGTCGCCTTCGCGGGCGCCACCCTCGACGACCTGATCCGCGGCTACGACATGCAGACTGGCGAGACCCTCTGGTCCATGAAGCTGCCCGCGGGCGGCCAGGCGACGCCGATGACCTACCGGGGCAAGGACGGGAAGCAATACGTGGTGATCGCCGCCGGCGGCCACGGCTCGCTCGGCACCACGCCGGGCGACTCGGTCATCGCTTACCGGCTCGACTGAGCGGAGATTCCAAAGGGCTGAGCCCTTTGGCGGGGTATCGGGGCAGAGCCCCGATGATGCAGGGCTCTGCCCTGCACCCGCACACGGTCACAGACCTTGTGAATCCGACAGCTTCGCCCGCGCATCCGTGCGGGCGAGGCGGGCCAGCAGGTACTCGATCTCGGCCTTGGCCTGCGGGGTGAGCGCCTGGGACGGCTTGCGCTGGGCGTCAGACGAAAAAATCCCCCGGCGCTGGAACACGTATTTGCGCACGGCGAGGCCCAGCGGGCCCTGCTGCTGCTCGTAGCGCAAATAGGGCAGGTGGGCGTCGAACAGGTCGTGGGCGGCGTCGCGCTCGCCGGCCCGGCCGAGGCGGACCACGTCGACCAGCATCTCCGGGAAGGCGTAGCCGGTATTGGCCCCGTCGGCCCCGCGCTCGGTCTCGAAGTCCAGGAACAGGCCGCCATTGCCGACCAGGATCGCGATGTGGCGCATCGAGCCGTCGGCCTCGAAGCCCCGCAGGGTCGAGATCTTCTCCAGCCCCGGCCAGTCCTCGTGCTTGAGCATCACGCAGGACGGGTTCTCGGACACGATCCGGCGGATCACGCCCGGTGTCATCTGGACCGAGAAGGTGAGGGGGTAATCCTGCAGGACGAAGGGCACGTCCGGCCCGATCGCCTCGACGGCGTTGCGGTAATAGCCAACCACCTGGTCGTCGGTGCGCAGGGTGTTCGGCGGCGCGATCATCACGCCGGCCGCGCCCATCGCCATCACCTCGCGGGCGAGCGCCCGCATGGCCGCGAAGCCCGGCGCCGTCACGCCGACGATCACCGGCAGCCGGGTGCGCCCGAGGACCTGCTTCGCGACGGCGAGCCCTTCGTCATGGTCGAGCTTGCCCGCCTCGCCGAGCTGGCCGAGGATGGTCAGGCCGTCGACGCCCGCGGCCCCGAAAAAATCGGTCATCCGGTCGAGGGAGACCGCGTCGATCCGGCCGTCCGGATGGAACGGCGTCGGGGCGATCGGCACGACGCCGCGGAGATCGCTGGTGAGGGGCATGCCGGTTCTGTCCTCCGTCGCGCGGCAAGGGGGCAGCCGAGGGGGCGGCCGCGCGGGCGGGGATCATAGGGCATCCCGCGGAAAGGTGGTCGCCGGCTGTGCCAAAAAGATCCGGCGCCGTCAGGGCCGGGCCTCGGCCGGCCGGACGACCGGCTGCTGCCCGGCGCGGGGGCGGGCGGCCCGACCGGAGCGCCCGGCCAGGGCCACCGAGCCCTGCTGCAGGGCGATGAAGGCGAAGAGCAGCAGGCCGGTGGCGATCTTGGTCCACCAGCTCGACAGGGTCCCGTCGAAGGTGATCGCCGTCTGGATCAGGCCGCCGATCATCACGCCGAGGAACGTGCCCAGGATGCCGCCCTGGCCGCCGGTGAGCAGCGTGCCGCCGATCACCACGGCGGCGATGGCGTCGAGCTCGACGCCCACCGCCGAGAGCGGGGTGCCCGAGGCGGTGTCGAGGGAGAACACGATCCCGGCGAGCGCCGCGAGCAGGCTCGACAGGGCGTAGATCGCGATGGTGTTGCGCCCGACCCGCACGCCCATCAGCCCGGTGGTGTGGCGGCTGCCGCCCAGCGCGTAGACGGTGGCGCCGAAGCGCGTGGCGTGGAGCAGCACCCCGCCCACCAGGAAGACGGCCAGCATCACCCCCGCCGTCAGGGTCAGGCGCCCGCCGCCGGGCAGGCTCAGGGACAGGTCGGCGACCGCGCTGTAGAGGGGCGCGTTGATCGGGACCGACTCGGTGGAGAGCAGGAAGCCCGCGCCCCGGGCCAGGAACATGCCGGCCAGGGTCACGATGAAGGGCGGCATTTCGAAGATGTGGATCAGCGCGCCCATCGCGGCGCCGAACAGGGCGGCGGCCCCGAGCACGATCGCGAAGGCGGCGAGCGGCGGGATCCCCCAGCGCTCGATGGCGAGCGCCAGGAACACCGTGGTGAACCCGACCACCGAGCCGACCGCGAGGTCGATGCCGCCCGAGATGATCACGAAGGTCGTGCCGACCGCGACGATGCCCAGGAAGGCGCTGTCGGTGAGCAGGTTGCCGACCACCCGGGTGGTCAGGAAGGCGGGGAACTGCGTCGCGCAGAGGCAATAGCCGGCCGCGAACAGGAGCGCGGCGACCAGGACCGGAAGGTTGCGGCTCATCACGGCTTCCGCAGCAGCAGGGTCAGGCCCGAGAGGCGGGGCGACTGGAGCAGGAGCACCGCCAGCACCACCGCCGCCTTGACCACGAGGTTCAGTTCCGGCGGCAGGCCGGAGAGCAGGATTCCGGTGTTCATCGCCTGGATGATGAAGGCGCCGAGCACCGCCAGCCACAGGCTGAACCGCCCGCCGAGCAGGGACGAGCCGGCCACCACCACGGCCAGGATCGCGTCGAGCTCCAGCCACAGGCCGGCATTGTTGGCGTCCGCGCCCAGGATGTCGGCGGCCGCGACCACGCCGGCGAGCGCCGCGCAGAGGCCGCTCCAGGCATAGACCGCCACCGTCACCGACCGTGTGTCGATGCCGGCGAGCGCGCTGGCCCGGGCATTGCCGCCGGTCGCCTCGATCATCAGGCCGAGCGCCGAGCCGCGCACCAGGGCGAGCGTGAGGAGCAGCATGACGAGGACCAGCACCACCGGCATCGGCACGCCGAGCAGGGCTCCCCCGCCCAGGAAGGCGAGATCGGGCGACGTGAAGGTGACGATGCGCCCCTCGGTGATCAGCTGGGCGATGCCCCGGCCGGCGACCATCAGGATCAGGGTGGCGACGATCGGCTGGATCCGCAGGCTCGCCACCAGCAAGCCGTTCCACAGCCCGCAGGCGAGCCCGGTGCCGAGGGCGGCGGCGAGGACCACCGGGAGGGGGTAGCTGTCCGCGAGGCTGGCCGCGACCGCGCCCGCGATGGCCATCACGGCGCCCACCGACAGGTCGATGCCGCCGGTGGCCACCACCAGCACCATGCCGAGCGACAGGAGCGCCACCGGCGCGCCGCGGTTGAACACGTCGACCAGGCTGCCGAACAGGCGCCCGTCCTGGAGATGCACCGCGAGGAATTGCGGCGAGGCGAGCCGGTCGGCCAGGAGCACGGCCGCGAAAGCGAGGAGCTGGGGCGCTCCGGAGCGAAGGACGCGCATCAGGCGGGTTCCGGGACCGGTGCGGGCGCTGCCTCGGCAGCGATCGCCCGGAGGATGGCGGTGAGGTCGACCGCGCTGCCGGCGAGCTCGGCCACCTGGGCCCGGTCGCGCATCACGATCACCCGGTCGGAATAGGTCACGATCTCCTCGAGCTCCGAGGAGATCACCAGGAGGGCGAGCCCCTCGTCGCAGAGCCGGCGGATCAGCCGGATGATCTCCGCATGGGCCCCGACATCGATGCCGCGGGTCGGCTCGTCGAGGATCAGCAGGCGCGGCTCGGTGGCGAGCCAGCGCGCCAGCAGGGCCTTCTGCTGGTTGCCCCCGGACAGGAGCCCGATCGGCCGCTCCGGATCGGGCGGGCGGATGTCGAGCATCGCGATGAAGTCGCGGGCGATCTTGTCCTGGGCCACCCGGCCGAGGGGCCGGAACGGGCCGCGCCGGGCCTGCAGGGCCAGCACGATGTTCTCCCGCACCGTCAGGTCGGCGACGATGCCCTCGGTCTTGCGCTCCTCCGGGCAGTAGCCGAACCGGTGGCGCAGGGCGTCCCGGGGGCCGCCGATCTGGACCGGCTTGCCGTCGAGCCGGATGCGGCCGCGATCGGCCCGCTCGGCGCCGAACAGCAGGCGGGCGGTCTCCGTCCGGCCCGAGCCGAGGAGGCCCGCGAGGCCCACCACCTCGCCGCTGCCCACCGTGAGGTCGATGGGCTGGAGGTAGCCGGCCTTGCCGAGCCCTTCCGCCTGCAGGACCGGCGTCCCGGATCCGGCGCGGGCCGGCCGGTCCGCCTGCTCCACGCGCGCCTCGGTCTCGGCGAGGTCGTGGCCCAGCATCGTGTGCACGAGCTCGATGCGCGGGAAGCGCGCGGTCTCGCGCTCCGTCACCAGCCGGCCGTTGCGCAGGACCGTGATCCGGTCGGTGATCGCGTAGACCTGCTCCAGGAAGTGGGTCACGAAGACGATGCCGATCCCCCGCTCGGCAAGGCGGCGCATCACGCCGAACAGCACCGTGACCTCATGGGTGTCGAGGCTCGCGGTCGGCTCGTCGAGGATCAGCGCCCGGGCCGAGAGATCCACCGCCCGGGCGATCGCCACGAGGTGCTGCACCGCCACCGGGTAGCGTCCCAGCGGCGCGCCGACATCGATCGACAGGCCGAAATCCGCGAGCAGCGCGACCGCGCGCCGGCGCATCTCCCGGTTGCGCACGAGGCCGAACCGGGTCGGCTCGCGGCCGAGGAACAGGTTCTGGGCCACGGTGAGGTTCGGCAGCAGGCCGACCTCCTGGTAGACCGTGGCGATGCCCGCCCGCGCCGCGGCTTCCGCCGAGCGCGGGGCGATCGGCTCGCCGTCGAGCCAGACCTCGCCGGCATCGCGCCGGACGACGCCGGTCAGGGTCTTGATGAAGGTCGATTTGCCGGCGCCGTTCTCGCCGAGGAGGGCGTGGATCTCTCCCCGGCGCAAGGTGAAGTCGACCCCTGCGAGGGCCTGGTGCCCGGCAAAGCTCTTCGAGAGCCCACGGACGGTGAGCAGGACGGAATCGGACACGATGCGATCGCAGAGGTCGGGCGGCGCGGGGCGCGTCAGTAGCCGAGGTTCTTCTTGCTGTTGTAGACCTTCATCGGGTCGTCGGCGGCGGTGTAGAGCTTCGACTCGGTCTGGATCCACTTGGGCGGGACGGTGCCCTTCTCCTTGTAGGCCTTGAGCGCGTCGAAGGCGGGGCCGGCCATGTCGGGAGTGAGCTCGACGGTGGCGTTGGCCTCGCCGGCGGCCATCGCCTTGAAGATGTCGGGCACGGCGTCGATCGAGACCGTCAGGATCTCCTTGCCGGGCTTGAGGCCGGCCTCCTTCATCGCCTGGATGGCGCCGACCATCATGTCGTCGTTGTGCGCGTAGACCGCGCAGATCGCGCGGCCGCCCTCCGCCTTGATGAAGCTCTCCATCACCTCCTTGCCCTTGGCCCGGGTGAAGTCGCCGGTCTGGCTGCGCACGAGCTTGATGTTGGCGTGGGGCGCGATGGCGGCGTCGAAGCCCTTCTTGCGGTTGGTGGCGACGCTGGCGCCGACCGTGCCCTGGAGCTCGACCACGTTGCAGGGCTTGTCGCCGACCGTCTTGGTCAGCCAGGTGCCGGCGACCCGGCCCTCCTCGACGCTGTCGGAGGTGACGGCGGTCAGGTAGAGGTCCTTGCCGGCGGGATCGATGTCGCGGTCGAGCAGGATCACCGGGATCTTCGCGTCGCGCGCTTCCTTGAGCACCGCATCCCAGCCGGTGGCGACCACCGGGGCGAGCAGGATCCCGTCAACCCCTTGCGCCACGAAGGACCGGATCGCCTTGATCTGGTTCTCCTGCTTCTGCTGCGCGTCGGCGATCTTGACGGTGATGCCGCGCTTCTTGGCCTCGTCCTTGGTCACGGTGGTCTCGGCGGCGCGCCAGCCGGATTCGGAACCGATCTGCGAGAACCCGACGGTCAGCGAGGCCGCCTGGGCCCCGCCGGCCCACGCGAGAAGCGCGCCCGCGAGCATGGCCTTGATGGAAATGGTCCCTCTCATCGACGTCCCCCCGTTCGAATGTTTCCGCCGCCTCTTCAGGACGATCGGTCAGCATATGTATGACATATGCACGGCGCGTTGAACAGCCGCATCCCTCGGGTTGCCGACCGCGCCGCCAAGTCCCCGAGCGCGGCGCTATTCGCACCGGCCTATCGGCCGCGCGACCGGTAGAACAGCACTTTATCTCAGTCTCTTGTGGTCGTTGACTGATGTCGAGGCCCCGAATGCCGCCTGCCAGCATCGGGCCGGCGAGGTGCGCTTTTCACCTTTGCCGCCGCGCTTTCCGGAAGCCGGGTTGGTGCGCCGGCGCCGGTTTCCCGGCTGACGGGGGCCGGCGATTCGCCGAACGGATCACCGTGCAGGACGGTAATTGTATGAGTTTACGGCGCGTGGGCTCGATCGCTGCCGGGACGGTGCGAACCGGTGATGGGCCTGGAGCGGTGCCCGTGCCGTCCCTCAGACGGAGCGAACGGCCCGGCAAACAACAAAAAACCCTGCCCGAGCGGGCAGGGTTCTCGTCGTTCGAACCGTCGGACGCGGGGAGCCGGACGGCAAAGATCCGCCCGGCCCGCTGGGATCAGCCCAGGAGCTTGTCCAGGGTGATCGGCATCTCGCGCACCCGCACGCCGGTGGCGTGCCAGACCGCGTTGGCGATGGCGCCGACCGTGCCGGTGATGCCGATCTCGCCCACGCCCTTCACGCCGAGCGTGTTCACCACGGAATCGTCCTCATGGACCAGGATCGCTTCCATGGCCGGGATGTCGGCATTCACTGGCAGATGGTACTCGGCGAGGTTGTCGTTGAGGAAGCGGCCGGTGCGCGGGTCCATCTCGGCCCGCTCGTGCAGGGCGAAGGACAGGCCCCAGATCATCCCGCCGTAATACTGGCTCTGGACCAGCCGGGGGTTGATCACCCGGCCGGCCGCGAAGGCGCCGACCAGCCGGCTCACCCGGATCTGGCCGAGATCGGGATCGACCTTCACCTCCGCGAAGACCGCCCCGTGGGCGTGCATCGCGTAGGATTTCTGCGCCGCCGGGTCGGCGCCGGCCTTGCCCTGGCCCTCGATGCTGGCCCGCCCGGCCCGCTTCAGGATGTCGGCGAACGCCTCGCTGCGGCTCGGGTCGTCGCGCCGGGTCAGGCGCCCGTTTGCGGCGGTGACGCCGGCATTGCCCGCGCCGTAGAGCGGGGAGGCCGGGTCGTCGGTGGCGAGCTTCGCCAACTGGGCGATCACGTCCTGGGAGGCCGCGTGGATCGCGTTGCCGGCGGTGGCGGTGTGGCCGGAGCCGCCGGCGATGCCGGCATTGGGCAGGTCCGAGGAGCCCATCCGGAAGGTCAGCGCCTCCATCCCGATCCCGAGCCCGTCGGCGGCGATCTGGGCCAAGGCCGTCCAGGCGCCCTGGCCCATGTCGATCGCCCCGAGCTCCACCGTGCCGGTGCCGTCGGCGCGGATCTCGGCCCGGGCCATGCCCTCGAAGATCAGGGCCGGGAAGGTGGCGGTGCCCATGCCGGTGCCGACCAGGAACCCGTCCTTGTCCCGGGTCTGACGGGGCCGGAGCGGGCGCCCTGCCCAGCCGAACGCCTCGGCACCGCGCCGGTAGCATTCGCGCAGGGCCTTGGAGGAGAACGGCTTTCCGGTGATCGGCTCGACCTCGGCATAGTTGGCGAGGCGGAACTCCAGCGGGTCCATGCCGAGTTCGTGCGCCATCTCGTCGAGCGCACTCTCCAGGGCCGCGCTGCCGCTGGCCTCGCCGGGCGCCCGCATGAACAGGGGCGTGCCGGTATCGAGCCGCACCGCCTCGTGCCGGATGGCGATGGCCGGGCTGGCGTAGAGGGTGCTGGTCGCCCGGCCGGCCGGCTCGAAGAAGTCGTCGAAGCTCGACGAGGCGGTCAGGATGTGGTGGTCCAGAGCCGTGAGCTTGCCGGCCGCGTCGGTGCCGAGCCGCAGCGTCTGCCGGGTCGGGCCGCGATGGCCCATCGGGCCGTACATCTGCGACCGTGTCGGCACGAGCTTGACCGGCCGTCCGACCATCCGGGCCGCCATGCAGGCGAGCACCTGCGGCCCCGAGGGCACGCCCTTCGAGCCGAAGCCGCCGCCGAGATAGGGGCTCTCGATCTGGATGTCGTCGGGCCGGATCCCGAACAGCCCGGCGAGCCGTCCCTGCGAGATCGCCAGGCCCTGGGTCGGCATGTGCAGGGTCAGCCGGTCGCCGTCCCACTGGGCCAGGGCCGCATGGGGCTCCATGGCGTTGTGGTACTGGGCCGGCGTCTCGTAGGTGGCCGCGATGGTGCTCGAGGCGGCGGCGAGGCCCGCCTCGACGTCGCCGTCGCTCTCGGCCGGGGGCGCGCCGACGCCGACGGCATCCGGGGTGAACACGTCGCCCGCGTCGAGGCCGATGCGCGGCGTCTCGGTCTCGTAGGTCGGCGCCAGCAGCCGCGCGCCCTCGGTGGCGGCCTCCAGCGTCTCGGCGATCACCACGGCGATCGGCTGGTTGGCGTAGCGGACCCGGTCGTTCTGCAGCAGGTCGAGGCGGAAGATGAACGGCCCGGCCTTGGCGTCCGGGTCCTGGGCGAGCTTCGGGGCATTCTCCGGGGTCATCACCGCGACGACGCCCGGATGGGCCTCGGCGGCGGCCCGGTTCAGGCCGGTGACCCGGCCCTTGGCGATCCGGGCGACGCAGAGCGCCGCGTGCAACGTGCCGGGGGGCAGGTTGTCGGCGGAGAACCGAGCCTGGCCGGTCACCTTGAGGGGGCCGTCCCGCCGGGTCAGCGGCTGGCCGATGCTGGAGCCGTGGCGGGTGCCGGCGGCGTTCTGGGGTGTGGCGGTCGCGGTCATGCGGTCTGTCCTCAGACGATGCCGAACGGGGAGGCGGGAAGAGCCGGGATCCGCGCGGGGGTCCCGGCGGCGGCCAGCGTCAGCGCCCGGACCGCGACGCGGCGGGCGAGCTCGATCTTGAAGGCGTTGGCCTCGCCGGTGGGCTTGGCGCCGTCCAGCGCCAGGGCGGCGGCCCGGGCATAGGCCTCGGGGGAGGGCGCCTGGCCGGCGAGCGCGGCCTCGGCCGCCTCCACCCGCCAGGGCTTGAGCGCCAGCCCGCCGAAGGCGAGCCGGGCCCGGCCGATTTTTGCGCCGTCGAGCGTGAGGGCCGCTGCCGCCGAGACCACCGCGAAGGCGTAGGAGGTGCGGTCGCGGACCTTGAGGTAGCGGGCATGGCCCTGAAACGCGGCCGCCTCGGGGGGCAACCGCAGGGCGGTGATCAGCTCGGCCGGGCGCAGCGCCGTCTCGCGCTCGGGATGGTCACCGGGCAGGTTGTGGAAGGCGGTGAGCGGCACCTCCCGGGCGCCGTCCGGCCCGGCGATCTCCACCACCGCGTCGAGGGCGGCGAGCGGCACGCAGAAATCGGACGGGTTGGTGGCGATGCAGTGCTCGCTCCAGCCCTGGACGGCGTGGATGCGGGTGGCGTGCCCCAGGGCCGCGCAGCCGGAGCCGGGCGCGCGCTTGTTGCAGGGCGAGACCGCGTCGGTGAAGAACGGGCAGCGGGTCCGCTGCATCAGGTTGCCGCCCACCGTGGCGGCGTTGCGCAGCTGCGCCGAGGCGCCGGCCAGCAGGGCCTCGGCCACCATCGGGTAGGTCTTCGCGAAGGCCGGGTCGTGCGCGAGGTCGCTGTTGCGGACCAGGGCGCCGATCCGGGTGCCGCCGTCCGGCAGCGTCTCGATGCTGGAGAGACCCGGCAGCCGGGTGATGTCGACGATCCGGGCCGGGGCGGTGACGCCGCCCTTCATCAGGTCGACCAGGTTGGTGCCGGCGGCGAGATAGGCGGTGTCGGGACGCTGCCCGGCCGCGACGGCCTCCGGCAGGCTCGCCGGGCGGATGTAGTCGAAGTTCCTCACGCCGCGTCCTCCCGGTGCTCGTTCTGGGTGGCAGCGTCCTGAACTGCCTCCAGGATGCCGGCATAGGCGCCGCAGCGGCAGAGGTTGCCGCTCATGCCCTCGCGGATGCGCTCGGGATCGGTGCCGGCATGGCCCTCGCGGATCAGGCCGACGGCGCTCATGATCTGGCCGGGGGTGCAGAACCCGCACTGGAAGCCGTCATGGGCGATGAAGGCAGCCTGGACCGGATGCAGCCGGTCGCCCTCGGCCAGCCCCTCGATGGTCAGGATCTCGGCGCCGTCGAGGCTCACGGCGAGCGTCAGGCAGGCGTTGATCCGCCGCCCGTCCACCAGCACCGTGCAGGCGCCGCACTGGCCGCGGTCGCAGCCTTTCTTGGCGCCCGTCAGGCCGAGACGTTCGCGCAGGAGGTCGAGGAGGGTGACGCGCGGATCGTCGAGGGCGATCTCGCGGGCCTGCCCATTCAGGGTGAGCCTGAGGGGAATGGTCATGCTGGGTCCCGGCTGGCAAAGGCTGGAACCGTTACAGATAGCCGGCCCCCCGCCCCCGGCGAGGCCCGGGGCGGGTATTATGTGCGCCAGCTCACAGGCCGGTACGCCTGCGCCGATCCGCTTACTTGACCGTCACCTCGGAGACGGACTTGAGCACCGTCTTGCCCTTCTCGGTCTTGATCTCCACGGCGGGCTCGTCCTTCGAGGCCTCGCGCTTGACCGTGTTGCCCTTGATGGTCTTCTCGACATCCTTGGTGTGGACCTTGGTCACCGCGCCCTCGACGGTGCCCTTGCCCCATTTGTAGGTGACGTCGTCCCCGGTCTTCACCTTCGCCTTGCTCATCGCGCACTCCATCGTCTGGTGCGGGAGAAGGCCGCCGGGGGCGGGGGCGTTCCCGGGCTTCCACGGCCGGGATGCCGCAGGTCCGGGCGCGGTGCCGAAAGCGATGCGGCTCAGGATGCCGTCGCCTGGGCTCCCGCGGGCCGCGTCCCGTCGGACGATGATGGGGAAGGCCTTATGCGCCGGCCTGATCGGCATGTGTACCGACGGTCGAACACCCAACCGTGTCAGTCCGGGGCCGCGAAGCGGAGCCCGGGAATGACGGGGCGATTCAGACGCGCCCGTCCCATCACCGACCGGAGAGGCGGTCCGAGACGCGGCGGGCAGGCCTCAGCGCCCGACTTCCCCGCGCAACGCCGCGACCATCGCCTCGACCGTGGCCTGGGCGGTGTCGCCGAGGTCGATGTCGGTCTCGCCGGCGGTGACGAGGCCGCGCTCCTCCAGCTCCTTCACGCCCGCCGGGTCGGCCTCGTGGCCGGCGCCGTCCTTGCGGATGACCGAGGTGACCCGCTCGCCGCTGACGAGGCGGTGATAGGCCGCGAAGGCGAAGATCGAGAGCGCCTTGTCGGAGAGTCCGTTCACATCGTCGGCCATGGTGCCATCCTTCGAGACGGGGGATTGACGGAACGCCGCCCGGCGCCGACGGGTCCGGGGGCGGGCGGGGGTGCGACGATCCGGTGCGACGATCCGGTGCGACGACGGATGCGCCGCCGGAGGCTAGAGCGCGTGCCGCCGCGAGGCGCGCCGGTTCGGCGTCAGCGCGCGCGTCGGATCGCGGTCCCGGAGCCGGGCCCGCAGCTCCGCGTCGCCCTGGGACCGCCTTCCTGCTAATCTGCCGCCGCCCATGACCGCACAGACCGATCAGACCGCAGTGGAACCCAGCCCCGACGCGCCCGCGGATCCCGCCGCGCCCAGACTCGCGCCGCCCGATCTCGGCGACCGCCTGCGCCAGCAGGTGATCCTGTCCGAGTTCGGCGTCGAGGCCCTGCGCGGCACCGATGTCGACCACCTGCTGCAGCGGGCCGCGGAGCTGTGCGCCCAGGGGATGGGGGCCGAGTTCTGCAAGGCGCTGGAATACCGCCGGGGCGAGGACACGCTGCTGGTGCGCGCCGGCGTCGGCTGGGGCCCGGAGGTGATCGGGCAGGCCCGGGTCGGGGCCGACCTCGCCTCCCCGGCCGGCTTCGCCCTCAAGACCGGCCGGCCGGTGATCTCGAACCATCTCGCCGAGGAGACCCGCTTCCGCACGCCCGAGCTGATGGCCGAGTACGGCATCCGCCGGGCGATCAACGTGCTGATCGAGAACCGGGACGGGGCCTTCGGGGTGCTCGAGGTGGACGACACCCGCGAGGGCATGTTCGAGGAATCCGACATCGCCTTCATGCAGGGCTTCGCCAACCTGCTCGGCGGCGCGATCGAGCGCCAGCGCACCGAGAGCCTGCTGCGCGCGGCACTGGCCCGGCAGGATCTCCTCGCCCGCGAGATGAGCCACCGGGTCAAGAACAGCCTCGCCATCGTGGCGAGCCTGCTCGCCCTCCAGGCCCGGGCCGCCGAGGCCGAGCCCGCCGTGCAGGCGGCCCTGTCGGATGCGCGCAGCCGCGTCGAGGCTATCGCGGGCGTCCACGACCAGCTCTGGCGGCAAGGAGACAAGACCGGGGACGGGGAGGGGGAGGGCGTGCCCGGCGAGCTCGACCTCGCGCCCTTCCTGGAGAAGCTGGTGGCCAATCTCGACAGCGGCGCCCCGGGCCAGTCCCTGACCTGCACGGCGGCGCCGCAGCGGATCTCGGCCGACCGGGCGATCCCGATCGGGCTCCTGGTCAACGAGCTCGTCACCAACGCGCTCAAATACGCCTACCCGCCCGAGACGCATCCGGACGGCGGCGCGATCCGGGTCCGCGCGGAGCGCGAACTCGACACCCTGGTGGTCGAGGTCGCCGACGACGGCGTCGGGCTGCCGGCGGATTTCGAGATCGGGCGCAGCTCGAAGAGCCTCGGCATGCGGGTGGTCGGCAGCCTCACCCGGCAGCTCGGCGGCACGCTGACGGTGCCGCGGACGGGGCAGGGCGCCTGCTTCCGGCTCGAAGTGCCCCTGGCGGGTTGAGCCGCCGTCTCGGCCCCTGCCCAAGTTCAGGTAGATTCGGACGAAGAAACCGGGCAAAAGTGGCAATCGCCGTCGGGGCACCCCGGGATCGGCGCTTGCGGAGGGGGCGGGATGCGACGGCGGCGCGTGCTGCTGGCAGGGCTGGCCCTGGCAGGCCTCCTCACCCTTGCCGTCCTGACTCTCGCCGCCCCGGCCGGGCCGGACCTGCGCGCGCGGGGCGCCCCCCTGCTCGCCACCTTGAACGGCCTCGTCACGGCATTCCTGCCGGAGGCGCCGGCCGCCGTCCCGGAGCCGAAGGCGACTGCGCGGGTCGCCGTCGAGGACGGGCGCACGATCGTGCGGCTCACCCCGGAGGAGCGCGACCGGGTCGGCCTCCGGACCGCCATCCTGCCGGCCCGGCCGCACCGCCAGGAGCTGACCGCCTATGGCAGCGTCCTCGACCTCGCCCGGGTGACCGAGCTGACCAACGCCTATGCCGGTGCGGTGGCCGGGCTCCAAACCGCCCGGGCCCGGGCCGAGGTCTCGGCCAGCGCCGCGCGGCGGGCCCGCAGCCTCGGCCCCGCCACCATGGCGGCCGCCCAGATCGAGACCGTCGAGGCCACCGTGCTAACCGACCAGGCCGCCGTCACGGCCGCGGAATCGCAGCTGCGCACCCTGGCCGCCACCGCCCAGCAGGAATGGGGCCCGGTGCTCGGCCGCGCCATCGTCGAGCGCGGGCCGCTGGTTACCCGCCTGATCGAGCGCGCCGACTTCCTGATGCAGGTGACCCTGCCCCCGGGCGAGGCCCTGAACCCGCCGCCGGACGCCGCCTTCGCGGAGGTGCCGCCGCAGAGCGACCGGGTCCCCCTGCGGCTGGTCTCCCCGGCGACCCGCACCGATCCGCGGATCCAGGGCCAGAGCTTCTTCTACCGCGTCTCCGGGGCGGGCGGCCTCCTGCCCGGCATGAGCACGATGGCGTTCCTGCCGGCCGCCCGCTCGGCCACCGGGGTGCTGGTCCCGGAGGACGCCGTGGTGCACGGGGAGGGGGGGACCTGGGTCTACCGGGGGATGCAGGGCGGCTATGTCCGCCACCCGGTCCGGGCCGACGCGCCGCTCTCGGCCGACGCCTTCGTGGTCGAGGACCTGCCCGACGGCACCGAGATCGTGCTGAAGGGCGGCCAGGCCCTGCTCTCCGAGGAGATGAAGGGCCAGATCCGGGTCTCCGGCGACGACGATGACTGAAGCGCGCGCCGCCGAAGTGGACACCGGTTCGGCGCCGGCGAGCGCGTTGGATCACGGTGAGCCCCTGCCCCGGGGCCCCCAGGCCGGGCTGGTCGGGTTCTCGGTGCGGCGGCCGCACGTGGTGCTGGCCCTCGCCTGCGCGCTCCTGGCCTTCGGGCTCTACGCCCTGCGCAGCGCCCGCTACGACGTCTTTCCGGAATTCGCGCCGCCCACCGTGACGATCCAGACCGAGGCGCCGGGCCTCGACCCCGAGCAGGTCGAGGTCCTGGTCACCCAGGCGATCGAGGGGGCGGTGGGCGGCCTGCCCGGGCTGGAGAGCCTACGCTCCTCGTCGATCCAGGGGCTGTCGGTGATCAGCGCGGCGTTCCGGGCCGGCAGCGACGTCGACCGGGTGCGCCAGCGGGTCAACGAGCGCCTGGCCGCCCTGGCCGGACGGCTGCCGCAGGGCGTGATGGCGCCCGCCATGACGGCGCTGACCTCCTCGACCTCGACGGTGCTGCTGATCGGCCTCACCTCGGACAGCCGCAGCGCCATGGACCTGCGCACGCTCGCCGACTGGACGGTCCGGCTGCGCCTCCAGGCGGTGCCGGGCATCGCCCAGGTCTCGGTCTATGGCGGCGACGTGCGCGCCCTCCAGGTGCAGGTCCGCCCCGACGACCTGATCCGCTACCGGGTCGGGCTCAACGACGTGCTGGCCGCCGCCCGTAAAGCCACGGGGGTGCGGGGCGCCGGCTTCGTGGACACGCCGAACCAGCGGGTCGGCCTGCGCACCGAGGGGCAGTCGCTCACCCCGGAGGCGCTCGGGCGCACCGTGCTGGTCAACGAGGGCGGGGCGAGCGTGGTCCTGGCCGACGTCGCCACGATCCTGGCCGCCCCCGAGCCGGCGATCGGCGCCGCCCTGGTGGACGGCAAGCCGGGGGTGCTGCTGATGGTCGGCGCCCAGGTCGGGGTCGACACGCGGACCGTCACCCGGCGCCTGGAGGCGGCCCTGGCGGAGCTGCGGCCGGCCCTGGCGCGGGCCGGGGTGAGCCCGCACGCCGACCTGTTCCGCCCGGCGAACTTCGTCGACGTCGCCAACGGTAACGTCCTCCAGGCGCTGATGCTGGGCGGCGCCCTGGTGGTCGTCGTCCTGCTGGTTTTTTTGGCCGACTGGCGCACCGCCCTGATCAGCGCGGCCGCGATCCCGCTCTCGCTGATCGCCGCGGCGCTCGCCCTCCAGGCCTGGGGCGAGAGCCTCAACACCATGACGCTGGGCGGTCTGGCGCTGGCCATCGGCGAGGTGGTGGACGACGCGGTGATCGGCGTCGAGAACGTCGCCCGGCGCCTGCGCGAGGCCCGGGCGAAAGGGAGGAGCGGCGGCCCCCGGGTCGTGTTCGACGCCATCCTGGAGGTGCGCGGCGCGGTCGCCTACGCCACCCTGGCGGTGCTGCTGATGTTCCTGCCGGTGCTGGCGCTCACCGGGGTGGCCGGCCGCCTGTTCGGCCCCCTGGCGCTCGCCTACATCGCCGCCGTGCTGGCCTCGCTGCTGGTGGCGCTGACGGTCACCCCCGCCCTCGCCCTGATGCTGCTCGGCGGGACCGGGCGCGCCAAGGCCGAAGCCGCCGACCCGCCGGTGGTGCGCCTCTGCCGGGCGGCCTATCGCGGGCTGCTCGCCGGGATCGGGCGGGTGCCGCGCACCGCGATCGTCCTGAGCGCGCTGGCGGTTCTGGCCGGGGCCGCCCTGGTGCCCCGGCTCGGCGCCAGCTTCCTGCCCGACCTGAAGGAAGGCCACCTGATCCTGCACATGGCCGCGGCCCCCGGCACCGCCCTGCAGGAATCGCAGCGCCTAGGCGGCCTGATCACCGCCGGCCTCAAGGGCATCCCCGGCGTCCGGACCGTGGCGGCGCAGATCGGCCGGGCCGAGGCCGGGCAGGACACCGCCGGCACCCATTACAGCGAGATCCATATCGACCTCGAGCCCGGCCTCGACGGGGCGGCCCAGCGGGCCACGGAAGCCGGGATCCGCGCCCTGACGGCCGGATTCCCGGGGGCGGCCTTCTCGCTCAAGACCTTCCTGACCGAGCGGATCGAGGAGACGGTCTCGGGCCATACCGCGCCCGTGGTGGTGAACCTGATCGGCGACGACCTGCCCCGGATCGAGGCCGCCGCCCGGGCGGTGGCGCGCGAGCTCGCCGAGGTGCGGGGCGCCCGGGACGTGCAGCTCGCCGCGCCGGCCGGGCTGCCGCAGGTGACCGCCTCCTTACGCCCCGCGGACCTGCGCCACTGGGGGCTCGACGCGATCGAGGTGCTGGAATCGGTGCGCACCGCCTACCAGGGCGACACGGTCGGCCAGACCTATGTCGGCAACGCGGTGTTCAACGTGCTGGTGATCCTCGACGCCCGGGCCCGCGGCCGGCTCAGCGCGCTGGGCGACCTGCCTCTGCGCAATCCGGGCGGGCGCTACGTCCGGCTCTCGCAGGTGGCCGACATCTACGAGAGCACCGGCCGCTACCAAGTCCAGCACCAGGGCGCCCAGCGGGTCCAGACCGTGACCGCGGGCGTCGAGGGCCGGGACGTGGCCGGCTTCGTGGCGGCGGCGCGCGCCAAGATCGCCCGGTCGGTGCGCCTGCCGGAGGGCGTCTACGTCGCCTTCGCGGGGGCCGCGGAGGCGCAGGCCCAGGCCCGCACCGATCTCCTCGCCCATGCGGCGCTCGCCGGGTTCGGCATCGTGCTGCTGCTCGCCGTGGTCACCGGCTCGGGGGCCAACCTGCTGCTGGTGCTGGTGACCCTGCCCTTCGCGTTCGTCGGCGGCGTGGCGGCGATCGTGCTCACCGGGGGCGTGCTCTCCCTCGGGTCGATCGTCGGCTTCGTCACCCTGTCGGGCATCAGCCTGCGCAACAGCGTGATGATGATCGCCCATTACGAGCAGCTCGTCACCGCGGGCCGCCCCTGGAACCGGGCCACCGCCGTGGAGGGCGCCGCCGACCGGATGGTACCGATCCTGATGACCTCCCTGGTCACCGGCCTCGGCCTGCTGCCCCTGGCGCTGGGGGCGGGCGAGCCCGGCCGGGAGATCGAGGGCCCGATGGCGCTGGTGATCCTGGGCGGCCTCGTCACCGCGACGCTGCTCACCCTGGCGATCCTGCCGGAGCTCGCCCTGCGCTTCGCCCGGTTCCGGGGGCCGGGGAGGGGGCTCGAGACGGAGCCCCGGGCCGCAGCCTGAGCCTGCGGCACCGGATCGGTCCGCCGCGGTGCAGCAATCCGGGCGCGGGCGCGTTGCCGCTGGTTCGGGACGATGCCCGGGCGCTCCGGATCAGCAGGGACGATGGCAGAGATGAAACCGCGCGTGGCCCTCGGGCTCCAGGGTGGCGGCTCCTACGGCGCCTATGGCTGGGGCGTGATCGACCGGCTGCTGGAGGAGCATATCGAGATCGTCGCGGTCAGCGGCGCCAGCGCGGGCGCGCTGAACGGCGCCGCCCTGGTGGCGGGGCTGGCCACCGGCGGCGATGACGGCGGCCGGGAGTCCCTGGAGCGCCTGTGGCGGGCGACCGCCGAGCGCTCGCCCCTGCGCGGCTTCGAGGGGTTCGGGACCTATTTCGAGCCCTTCCTGGACCCGTTCGTCGCCCGGTCCCTGGCGCTGTTCCGGGAGGCCTCGGCCTATGTCTCGCCGTTCCTGCCGACGTTACGCGACATGCACCTGTTCCAGGCGGTGGTGCGCGCCAGCATCGACCTCGAGACCGTCGCCCGCCAGGAGCGGGTGCCGCTCTACGTCTCGGCCACCGACATCCTCACCGGGGCCGCGCGCCTGTTCACCGGACCCGAGGTCACGCTCAAGGCGCTGATGGCCTCCTCGTGCCTGCCGGAGCTGTTCGCCCCGGTGGAGATCGACGGCCGGCGCTACTGGGACGGGGGCTACGCCGCCAACCCGGCCCTGGAGCCGCTGGTGTTCAACGGCCACGGCGCCACCGACCTGATCGTCCTGCAGCTGACGCCGTTCGTGACCGACGAGATCGGCCGGCTGCCCTCCGAGATCGCCGGGCGGGTCAGCGACATCAGCTTCAACGCCTGCCTGATGCGCGACCTGAAGGCGCTGACCGAGTTGCAGCGTTACGCCAGGGAAACGGACACCCGGGACGCCCGGATGGGGGCGGTGGCCGACATCAACATCCACCTGCTGCAGGCGCCCTGCGAGCTGGCCGGGGGCGAGATCAGCAAGCTCGACACCCGCTGGTCGACGATCGGCGCCCTGCGCGACCTCGGCCGGGCCACCGCCGAGCGTTGGCTGTCGGAATCCGGACACGCGATCGGCACCGATTCGAGCCTGCAGACCCTGGAGGCGGTGATCGCGCCCTGAGGCCGGGGAGGGGGCTCCAGCGCACCGGACACCGAAAAACACCCCTCCTCCCGGGCCGACCAAGTCGCCGCCGCCGCGCCGGCCATGCGCCGACGGGGCTGGACAAACCCGGGTGGACCCCGCGATCTGGCGCGAAAGGGCTCGGTGGATCAGAGCGGACGACAGTGACCGGGATCAGGAACGCGGCGGCCGCGAGGCTTTCGGAGCGGCTCCACGGGTTTCGCAGCCTGGGCGACAATTGCGAGTTCGGCTTCGTCCAGCGCTACGGCGGCGTCGAGCCGTCCGGCCTGCTGCGGTTCTCCTACACGCCGATGGAGGATCTGATCCGCGGCCTGCGCTGCGGCTTCGCGGATTTCGGCGCGCCGGGCGACCTGCGCATCGCGGTGAGCGCCGGCGGCACCTATTATTGCCACAGCGTCGCCTACAACATCTGGGCGAACACCGGCCATCCCGCCGGCTCGATCGACCCGGAGGTGCTGGTCGAGCGCGAATACGGCCGCCTCGCCCACCTCAAGCGCAAGATGCTGGACGACCTCGCCGACGGGTCGAAGATCCTGGTGCGCAAGCTTGGCCGCGACACCCCGGATTCCGAGTTCGAGCGCCTGGCCGAAGCGGTCTGGGCGCACGGGCCCTCGACGCTGCTGCGCGTCACCGCGGCCGGGCCGGACTGGCCCCCGGAGCCCGCGCGGCGGGTCGCCGACCGGGTGATCGCCGGGCAGGTGCGCCGCTTCGCCCCCACCGAACAGGCCTGGGAGGTCGATCTCGAGCCCTGGATCCACCTGATCGACAGCGCCTACGCACTGGCGCACGACCAGGCGCCGACCGACTTAGGGGCGGGGGCCTTCGCGGACGCCCTGACCCTGCCGTCCGGCCTGCGCCGGCATGCCGGGCGGCACCGGACCCCGGCGCTCAGCGCCTATACGCGGGCGGTCGACCCGGCCGACCTCGGCACCGACCGGGCCTACGTGTTCTCGACCTGGGTGTGGATCCCGGAAGCGTTCGGCGGCGAACGGGTGTTTGCCGTCGCCGGGCACGGGCGCCTGGGCTGGCGCGACGCCGACCTGTCGCGGCGCGACTGCTGGCAGCGGGTCTGGGCCGCCGGGCGGATGCGCCCGGGCGTCGACCGCGAACCCGTCGGGCTCGGCATGATCGGGACCCGGCAGGACCAGTTCTGGTCGTTCGGCGCGCGCTTCCACCAGGGCCCGATCCCGGAGGAGGGGGCCGCACCGACGGTCCGGATGCCGCCTGCCCGCTTCCCGGGCGGGCGCCTGTTCGGCTGGCTGCGCTCCAAGCTGCCGTAACGCCCGCGTCCATCGCCGCGCCCGTGTCGGCGATCCTCAGTGCGCCGGGGCGGCCTCCCGGGCGTCGCACCGGCGCTCGATCGCTCACGCGCCAGTCCACGGCCCTGCAAGCGAGCCTGCCGGATGCGGTGATCGGGAGCCGCCGACCGCCTGCAAGACCTCGACCTGTCGACGGGTCTGGATCCCGGGCTCCGCTGCGCGGCCCCGGGATGACGGTGTGGTTCTGGAGGCTGCTGCCCGGATCCTGCGCCAGAACCATCAGCAGACATCCCGGACCCAGCCATCGGGCCCCAGCCACACCCCTCCCGACCCATATCCGAATTTCGCATAAGATATATTATGGAACTAAAGCCATCAGGGCGCCCGGGTGAGGGGGCCTGGCATGCCAGATGGCCGGGTTCGCCGCCGGATCAGAGCGGCGTATCCCACCGGGCTCTGGCCGGCCTCCGAGAGCCGGCCCGATCTCCGGCGCCGCGAAACGGCGCACACCCGAGAAGCGAAGCGGCGGAGCTGGGTGAGGGCGGTTCGAGCAACCCGGGTCAAAGCGCCCTCCCCGCGGCGTCACGCGGCGCGCCCGGCGAGCCGGCTCTGGTCGACGAAGATCCGGCCGTCCTGGGCGCGGCACTCGATCTGGTCCGACAGCCGGCCCGGCCGGATCCGGATCGCCGCCGGCCGGGCCAGGGAATCGGCCCGGTCCAGGAAGCCGGCGGCGTCCATCGGCGCGTCGCGGCCGCCGCCGAGCCCGCGCCACCACAGCACCGCCTTCTCCCGCTCGTAGCCGCTGCGCTCGGGCCGCAGGCGCACCCGCCAATCGGCCGCGGCCGCGCCGTCCCGCCAGCCGAGCACGAGGTCGAGCCCGTCCGGAGCCGCCTCAAGGCTCAGATCCGTCACCGGATGCCAGGGCGCATCCGCCTCCGGGGCAGGGCCGGCCGGCTCCGCGGCCGGCACGATCTCGGCCGAGAGGATCGGCAGCTCGTCCTCGGCCGCGGCGTCGTGCAGGGCGGCCGGATCGGCCTCGTCCTCCGGCTCGGTCCAGCAGGCCTCGCAGGTGGAGGCGTTCAGGGCGATCAGGGCGCCGCAGCCGGGGCAGGGCTTGGCGCGCAGGCCCCCTGCCCCGCCGAGCACCTGGGCGGCACTCTGCGCCGTCACGGCGTCCACCGGCCCGTGCATCCGAACCAGGCCGGCATAGTCGAGGATCAGCGCGTCTTCCTTGCCGGGGGCGCAGCGCAGCGCCCGGCCGACCTGCTGGACGTAGAGGCCGGTGCTGCGGGTCGGGCGCAGCAGGGCCACGAGGTCGACCTCCGGGGCGTTGAAGCCGGTGCCGAGCACGCCCACCGAGGTCAGGCAGCGGATTTTTCCGGCCCGGAATGCCGCCACGATCCGGTCGCGCTCCCGGCGGGGCGTCTCGCCCGAGACCGTCTCGCAGGAATACCCCTCGGCCCGCACCGCGTCGCGCACGGCATCGGCATGGGCGAGGCCGGCGCAGAAGGCGAGCCAGGCCCGGCGGCCGCTGCCGTACTCCGTCAGCTCGGCCACGGCGGCCCGGGTGATCCAGTCGCGGTTGACCGCCGCCTCCAGCTCCCCCGGGATGTAGTCGCCCCCGCGCCGGCCGACCCCGGAGACGTCGAGCTGGGTCAGGGTCGCCTTGGAGACGAGGGGCGCCAGAAAACCGCGCCGGATCAGGTCGCCGGTATCGGCCTCGTAGGCGATCCCGGCGAACAGGCGGCCCTCCCCTGCGTCGAGCCGGCCGGAATCGAGCCGGTAGGGGGTCGCGGTGAAGCCCGCCACCCGCATCCCGGGGGTCAGCGCCTGCAGGCCCGTCAAGAACCGGCCGTAGCGGGTATGGGCGGCGCGGGGGATCAGGTGCGCCTCGTCGACGATCACGAGGTCGCGCGGGCCGACCGCGTCGAGCCGGTCGGCCACGGACTGGATGCCGCAGACCAGGACCTGCGCCCCGGCCTCCCGCCGCCCGAGCCCGGCGGAGAAGATGCCGGCCGGCGCCTCCGGCCAGTAGCGGGTCAACTCGGAAAAGTTCTGGGCGACGAGCTCGCGGCTGTGGGTGACGATCGCCACCCGGGCGAGGGGGTTTTTTGTGACGGCCTCCCGGGCGAGGGCGGCGATGACCAGGGCCTTGCCGGCCCCGGTGGGCAGCACGACCAGATGGCCGGGCGCCGCCGCGTCGCCCCCTCCCCGCCCCCAGGCGGCCGCGAGCGCGTCGAGGCTGGCGCGCTGGTAGTCCCGCAAGCGCAGCATGGCGGCGGTCTAGCCGGGTCGGGCCGCCCTGTCCGTGGCGGCGGGGTCACGGATGGGGTCGGCGTCCATGCAGGGCGTGTGGACGCGGGTTCTCCCACCGCCCCCGCTCATCCTGAGGTGCCGCGCAGCGGCCTCGAAGGAGCCCTCCAGGGATCGCGCGGCTGGCTGGAGGGCTCCTGCGAGGTCTCCGCTGCGCTGCGCCGCCTCAGGATGAGGGGCGAGAGTGGGATAGTCGCGCGCGCAGCGCAGTGATTCAGGGCCGTCCAGGTCGGCAGGCTCTCATGCTCAGAGCCGTCGCAACAGGTAGATATCCATGATCCAGCCGTGCCGCGCCCGGGCCTCCGCGCGGACCCGCCGGATCTCGTCGCCGACCGTGCCGAGGCGGCCGGCAAGCAAAATCTCGTCCGGGCTGCCGAGATAGGCGCCCCAGTAGATCGTCAGATCCGGGTCGAGATGGGCGAAGCGCGGATCGCCGTCGAGCATCACCACGACGCTGTCGGCCCCCTCCGGCCAGCCCGCGGCGAGGCGGCGCCCGGTGGTGATCAGCACCGGTCCGCCGATGGCGTTGAGCGGCACGCCGTGGCGGGCGGCCAGGACCTGCACGCTGGAGAGGCCGGGGATCACGGCGTAGCTCAGGGCGAGACGCCCGCGCGACGCAATGCGGTCGAGGATCCGCAGGGTGCTGTCGTAGAGGGCCGGGTCGCCCCAGACCAGGATCGCCCCGACCTGCCCGGCCTCGAGCTCCGCCGCGAAGGCCGTCTCCAGCCGCTCGGCCCGGGCCGCGTGCCAGGCCTCGACGGTGGCGCCGTAATCGGCCGGGTGGCGCTCCCGGGGCGGGTCGTCGACGGTGACGACCCGATGGGGGTTTCGGATATGGGCGGCGCAGATCCGCTTGCGGATCTCCACGAGGTCGGCGGTCTCGGCGCGCTTATCGAGCACGAACACCGCGTCGACATCGGAGAGCGCCCGCACCGCCTGGAGGGTCAGGTGCTCGGGATCGCCCGTGCCGATGCCGATGACCCGGATCTGCCTGTCCTGCATGCCGCTCTGTCCTCCGCCGGGGCGGGGGAGGGCCGGCGTCGGCGTCCCCTACCCGCGCCCGCCCGCTTTGGCGAGGATCGCCCGGGCGATGGTCAGGTCCTGGAGGGCGATGCCGGAGGAGTCGAACACCGTGATCGCCTCCGGGTCGGTCCGCGCGCCCTCCCCGCTTTCGAGCACGGGGCCGATCGCCCGCAGCTCCGCCGCCGCGGGGGCGTGCTGGAACTCGCCGATGGTGCGCGATTGCTCGGGCAGGTCGCAGTAGAGGGCCGCCCGTTCCAGCAGGGCCGGGGGCAGCTCCTGCTTGCCCTTGGCATCCGCCCCCATGGCGGCGACATGGGTGCCGGGGCGGACCCAATCGGCCTCGAACAACGGCGCCCGGGCGGGCGTCGCCGTGACGATCACGTCGGCGGCCCGGCAGGCCTCCTGCGGATCGGCCGCCCGCACCTCCACGGCGATCCCCTGCCCGCGCAGGCGCTCGCCGAACCCCGCGACCTTGGCCGCGTCGCGCGCCACCACCAGCATGGTCCGGATCGGCAGGATCCGGGCGAGCGCCGCGCATTCGAACTCCGCCTGGTTGCCGGCCCCGAACACGGCGAGCACCGCCGAATCCGGCCGGGCCAGGACGCTCGCCGCCACCGCGTCGGCGGCGGCGGTGCGGTAGGCGTTGACGCGGCCCGCCTCGATCACCGTGTCGACCCGGCCGACCTCCTGGTCGAACAGCAGGATCACCGAATTGTGCCGCGGCAGGCCCCGGTCGGGATTGCCCGGCCAGAACGAGCCGACCTTCAGGCCGGCATAAGCGGCGGTCGATCCCGACTTGATCGAGAACCGGTTGGTCGGCTCCGAACCGTGCCCCAGCACCGCCGGGAACAGGGTGGTGCCCGGCGCGACCGCGGCGATCAGCGCCTCCCGGGCCGCCTCGAACGCCAGGGCGTGATCGACCAGGGCGGCGGATTCCTCTTCCGAGATGAAGCGCATGACGTGACGATCTCCAAGGTCATGGTTTCAAAAGGTCTGCGACCTTTTGCGGGTGCAGGGCAGAGCCTTGCTAGGATGCATCAGGGCCGGCGTTAGAATTTCTGCCCGATACCCAGCCAAAGGGCTCGCCCTTTGGGAACCCATGACGGTACAGACCCCATCACAACGTCATGCCGCGGGCGGTGACCGGCCAGACCGCCTCGACCCGGCCGTTCCGCACGGCGACATACCAGTCGTAGACGTTGACGGTCGGGTCGCAATGGCCTGGAATCAGCTTCAGGCGGTCGTTGAGCTTGAGCACGTTGCCGGGATCGCTGATCACCCCGTGCTCGTCCGAGCACTTGACGTATTCGACGTCGCTCCGGCCGAACACCAGGGGCAGGCCGCTGTCGATGCTCTGAGCCTTCAGGCCGGCATCGCAGATCGCGACATCGGCCTTGGCCTTGCTCATGATCGACGTGACGATGAACAGGCTGTTCTCGAAATCGCCGATCGGCTGACCGCTCGCATCCTTCACCCGCTGGTAGTCGGCGTCCATGAACACGTAGGAGCCGCATTGCAGCTCGTTGTAGACGCCGCTGCCGCCCTCCAGGGCGAAGCTGCCGGTGCCGGCGCCCGCCACGATGGCGCAATCGAGCCCTTCGGCCTTCAGCAGGTCGACGGTGCGCTTCGTGTCGTCGATCGCCGCCTGGATCAGCGCCTTGCGCTCGGCGTAGTCGCGCACGTGCTGCGCCCGGCCCTGATAGGCCTGCAGCCCGGCGAATGTGAGCCCCGGCGCCGCCGCGATCCGCTTGGCGATCGCCACGGCCGGCTCGCCCGGGGCGACGCCGCAGCGGCCGGCGCCGACATCGATCTCCACCAGGGCCTCGAGGGTGACGCCGTACTTCACCGCCGCCGCCGACAGGTCATCGACATTGCCGAGGTCGTCGACGCAGACCAGGACCCGCGCCCGGGTGGCGAGCGCGGCCAGGCGCTCGATCTTCTGGGGCGCCACGACCTGGTTCGACACGAGCACGTCGCGGATGCCGGCGCTGACCAGGGCCTCGGCCTCGCTGACCTTCTGGCAGCAGACGCCGCAGGCCCCGCCCCGCTCGATCTGCACGGTCGCGATGTCGGAGGATTTGTGCGTCTTGGCGTGGGCCCGGTGGCGCAGGCCGTTCTCCTTCATGAAGCGGCCGAGCTTGTCGACGTTGCGCTCGAACGCGTCGAGATCGACCATCAGGCAGGGGGTGTCGATCTCCTCGACCGGCATGCCGACGCGGGCGGGAATGTTGTTGCGCATGGGTTTTCCTCCTGTCGGGGCGTCTTCTTGGTTCGCGGTCGCGGAAGCTCAGGTCACGGGGCGAGACCCAAAAGCTCGGCGATGCGCGGCGTCGCCTTGATGCCGGTGCCGGTGAGCACCACCGCGACGGTCTCGTCGGGGCGGATCGCGCCGCTCGCGGTCAGGTCGGTCAGCGCCGCCGCGGCCATGGCGCAGGTCGGCTCGACGTAGAGGCCGGAGCGGGCGAGCTCCATCAGCGCCGCCTCGATCGCCGCCTCCGAGACCGCCACGGTGCCGCCCCCGGAGCGGCGGAGCGCCGCCAGCACCGCCCGGCCGCGCACCGGCTGGGCGATGGACGCGCCCTCGGCGAGCGTCGGGCGCGGGGTGACCGCCACATAGTCTTCGGCCCCCGCCTCGAAGCCGGCATGCAGGGGCGCGCAATGGGCCGGCTGCACCGCGTAGAGGCGCGGCAGCCGGGCGATCGCCCCCCGGCGCAGCAGCTCCGAGAAGCCGATATCGCAGCCCAGGATGTTACTGCCCGCCCCGCACGGGATGATCACCGCGCCGGGGGCGGAGAAGCCCAGATCCTCCCACAGCTCGTAGGCGAGCGTCTTGGTGCCCTGGAGGAAATGCGCCTGCCAGTTGTGGCTGGCATAGAAGATCTCCTCGGCCTGCCGCACGGCCGCGTCCGCGGTGTCCTGGCGGGTGCCGGGGATCAGCTCGACCTCGGCGCCGGCGGCGCGCATCTGCACGGTCTTGGCCGGCGAGGTCGAGGCCGGGACCAGGATCTTGGCCCGCATCCCGGCGGCGGCCGCGTAGGTCGCCACGGCGGCGCCGCCGTTGCCGGACGAATCCTCCAGCACCGCGTCGATGCCCTGCTGGCGCAGGATCGACAGCATCACGGAGGCGCCGCGATCCTTGAAGCTGCCCGAGGGGGCGAACCATTCGAGCTTGAAATGGGCCTGGCGCCCCCGCCAGGGCCGGCGCACCAGCGGCGTGCAGCCCTCCCCCAGCGAGACCGGATCCGTGACCGCCACCGGCAGCGCCGCCGCGTAGCGCCAGAGCGAGCGCTGCCCGGTATCGATCTGCCCCCGGTCGATCCCGGGCAGCGGCGAGATCATCAGCGGGCCGCCCGAATCACCCCGCCAGCGCGGGATCTCGATCGGGTAGGAGGCGCCGGTGGCGGGGTCGATATAGGCAGGGGGCATGCGCATCACGGCTCGGGAATCCGGGGCAGCTCGGGTAGTGTATACATAATAATCCGACCTGGCACGTCGGCCGTGGGACGTCCGGGATCCTGTGCGGATGCGGAGCGGGGCTCTCTGGCCACATCAGGGCTCCGCCCTGATCACCCGCCAAAGGGCTGGCCCTTTGGGAACCCCGGACTATCCAAGCCGCATCAGGCTGCCAGATCCAGGCCCACGGCCTCCGGCGCGTGCTCGGTGGCCACCGCCTCGGCGACGAGCTCGGCGGTGGCGCCCGAGAGGGTCCAGCCGAGATGGCCGTGGCCGGTGTTGTAGAACACGCCCTTCCGGCGCCCGCGGCCGACCTTGGGCAGCATGTTCGGCAGCATCGGGCGCAGGCCGCTCCAGGCCACGACCCGGTCGGTATCGACCAGCGGGAACTGCTCCCGGGTCCAGTCGATCAGCGGCTGCACCCGGTCGTGGCGGATGTCGCGGTTGAAGCCGTTGAACTCGGCGGTGCCGGCGACCCGCAGGCGCTCGTCGCCGAGCCGGCTGGTGACGATCTTGGCCGCCTCGTCGAGGATGCTGACCTCCGGGGCCGCCTTCTGCGCCTGCGGGGTCAGCAGGTTGACGGTGATCGAGTAGCCCTTCACCGGGTAGACGTTGACCCGGTCCCCGAGCATCGCGGCGAAGCGCCGGCTGGCGCAGCCCGCGCAGATCACCACCGCGTCGGCGTGCAGCACCTGCGCGTCGGCGGCCGGCCGGTCGGCAAGATGGCCTGCTTGACGCCAGCCGATGGCGTAGCCCCCCTCCCCGGCCGCGATCGTCTCGACGCTGGCGTCGTGGACGAAGCGGACGCCCTTGCGGGCGCAGGCGGCGGCGAGGCCGCGGGTGAATTTGTGGATGTCGCCGGTGGCGTCCGACGGGGTGAAGTAGCCGCCCGCATAGGTGCCGGCCAGCGTCGGCTCGATCGCCCGGATCTCCTCCGGGGTCACGGCGTAGCGCTCGAGCCCGCCCTCCCGCAGCAGGGCGTTGACGGCGTGCGCCTTCTCGAAGCTCGCCCGGTCCCGGTAGAAATGCAGGATGCCGCGGGTCTTGAGGTCGAAATCGATCCCCTCGGCCTCCGCCATGGCGAACAGGGCGGTGCGCGCCTTGAGCGCCAGCCGCACGGTCTCCACGGTGTTCTGCCGGTAATGGGCGATCTCGCGCATGAACTCCGCCATCCAGGACAGCTTGTGCCAGGACGGGGTGGGATTCATCAGGAGCGGCGCGTCGCGGCGCATCATCCACTGGATGCCGTGAAGCACGGTGGAGAGCTTGTTCCAGACCTCGGCGTTGCAGGCCGAGAGCTGGCCGCCATTGGCGAAGGAGGTCTCCATGGCGGCGTAGCGCTGCCGGTCGACGACGGTGACGCTGTAGCCGCGCCGGGCGAGCGCATAGGCGGTGGTCACGCCGGTGATGCCGGCGCCGATGATGGCGATGTGGGTCATGATGGGTACTCCGGGACGTGCGGACGCGGGAAGGCCGCCCCTTGCGGGTTGGCCGGTTGCGCGCCCCATCTGTCCCGGTGCCTGAGAGCTTGATCCGGCCGGCCCTGGCGAGGCTGGCACGGACGTCCCCTTCGGCGGGTGCCCACGGAGAAATCCGCTGCACCGCTCTCCAGATCGCCCTGACGACACGGTTCCGGTGCCTGAGAGTTTCCGGGGCGGTTGCTCCGTCGGCGCCGGGCCCCCCTCTGGCGGGTGGATCCCGGTCTCTCCCGCATCGTCGTGATGGGCCGAGACGGGATACCCCGATTCGGCCGACCGGGTGAAGGCCGGGCGCCCCGTCCCGGCCGACAGCGCGGCCGCCCTGTCACCCGCCGGGAGCGAACCCGGCGCTGGCCGGTTGACCGGTCGAGGCCGAGGAGACGCCCCGATGCTGACCAGGACCGCGATCTACGAGGGCACGGTGCGCGACGGCCGCGAGGATGAGTTCTTCCGCCGGGTCCGGGACGAGCTGGAGCCGTTCTGGCGGCGCTTCCCGGGGGTGACCGCGGTGCGGGTGCAGCGCCTCGTCTCCAAGGATGCCGACGCCCGGCCGATCGCCATGATCCTGGAGATGG
This sequence comes from Methylobacterium brachiatum, assembly GCF_020523825.1. Classification (GTDB taxonomy): domain Bacteria; phylum Pseudomonadota; class Alphaproteobacteria; order Rhizobiales; family Beijerinckiaceae; genus Methylobacterium; species Methylobacterium brachiatum. The sequence goes on from NZ_JAJALK010000010.1 coordinate 43,708, forward strand.
ATTTTCCCGATCAGGCGGCGCTCGACGCCTGCCTGGCCTCCTCGATCCGCCCGGAATCCCACGCCGCCACCGAGGCGGTGATGCAGCTGTTCGACGGCCGGTTCTACCATCTCGTCAGCGCGGCCCGCAGCCTGGAGGTCGCGGGCTAGGGGCGGATGCGCGGCCGCTGGGGCGGGATCCGGCGTTGCGAATCGGTTCCGGTTCCCCTAGCCTCGTCCCCGTCGCGCTCGATCGAGGGAGGGGCTGCATGAAAACTGTCGTTGCCGTCCTCCCCGCAGGAATCGCCGGCGTCGCCGCCTGGATCGGCTAGCCGCCTTCCCGCCGCGCCCGGCCCCACGGCCCCGGCGCCCCTGAGCCCTCCTCCCGTCTGACCTCGCCGGCCCGCGTCGCATCCGATGCCGGGCTCGCATTTTCCGGAGCCGACGCCTGCGCGTCGGGCATAGGCATGTCTCTGTCCTCCCCCCGGCGGGCGGGCGCGGTCCGCCGCGTCCTCGCCTTCGTCGTCCGCGGCTGGCGCAAGCGCTGGCCCCTGGTCGCCGGCCTGTCCGGCGCGATCACGCTGGCCACCTTCGCGGAGGTGATGCTGCCGCTCTACGCGGGCCGGCTGGTCGACGCGCTCACCCGGCCCGAGCGCCAGGCGGCCCTGGAGGCCGCCCTGCCCGCCTTCCTGGCGATGACGGCGCTCGGCCTCGCCACCGCGCTGCTGCGGCACGTCGCCTGGAGCCTCGTGGTGCCGCTCACCCTCCACACCATGAGCGACATGGCCCGGGACGGCTTCGCCCGGGTCCAGCGCTTCTCCACCGAGTGGCACGCCAACACCTTCTCGGGCTCCACCGTCCGGAAGATCTCCCGCGGCATGTGGGCCCTCGACGGACTCAACGACACGCTGCTGCTGGCGCTGCTGCCCGCCCTGGTGGTGCTCCTGGGCACCGCCCTCGTGCTGGGCCTGCATTGGCCGGCCCTCGGCGCGGTGGTGGCGCTCGGGGCCGCCGCCTATGTCGGCGCCACCGCCCTCCTGGCGACCCGGGTCATCGCGCCCGCTTCCGCGCTCTCGAACGCCCTCGACACGCGGCTCGGCGGCGCCCTGAGCGACGCGATCGGCAACAACGCCGTGGTCAAGGCCTTCGGCGCCGAGGGCCGGGAGGAGGCGCGCCTCGGCCGGCTCCTGGGCAAGTGGCAGCGGCGCACGCACCGCACCTGGATGATCATCACCTGGAGCGGCACCGGCCAGCTCGGGCTGCTGCTGGCGCTGCGCACCGCCATCGTCGCCACCGCCCTCTGGCTGTGGTGGCGCGGGGAGGCGAGCCCGGGCGACGTCGCCTACGTGCTCACCACCACCTTCGTGGTGCACGGCTACCTGCGCGAGGTCGGCGGCCACATCAACCACCTGCAGCGGGCGATCAACGAGATGGAGGAGCTGGTCGCGCTGGCGGCCGAGCCCGTCGGCGTCCCCGACCGGCCGGGCGCGGTCCCGCTCGCGGTCGCGGGCGGGACGATCCGCTTCGCGGATGTGCGCTTCCATTACGGCGCCCACGGAAACCCGCTCTACGACGGGCTGTCGGTGACGATCCCGGCGGGCCAGCGGGTCGGGCTGGTCGGCCGCTCGGGCTCGGGCAAGACCACCTTCGTCAAGCTGATCCAGCGGCTCTACGACGTCTCGGGCGGTCGGGTGACCATCGACGGGCAGGACGTGGCGGCGGCGACCCAGGCGAGCCTGCGGGCGCAGGTCGCGATCGTGCCCCAGGAGCCGGTGCTGTTCCACCGGTCGCTGGCCGAGAACATCGCCTATGCCCGGCCCGGCGCCTCGGCGCAGGACATCGAGCGGGCGGCCCGGCTCGCCAACGCGCACGATTTCATCGCGCGGCTGCCCAAGGGCTACGCCACGCTGGTGGGCGAGCGCGGCGTCAAGCTGTCGGGCGGCGAGCGCCAGCGGGTGGCGCTGGCCCGCGCCTTCCTGGCGGACGCGCCGATCCTGATCCTGGACGAGGCGACCTCGAGCCTCGACTCCGAATCCGAGGCCCTGGTCCAGGAGGCGATGGCGCGGCTGATGCACGGGCGCACGGCGATCGTGATCGCCCACCGGCTCTCGACCGTGCAGGCGCTGGACCGGATCCTCGTGTTCGACCGCGGCCGCATCGTCGAGGACGGCCCCCACGCCGCCCTGATGCGCCGCCCGGGCGGGGCCTACCGGGCCCTGTTCGAGCGCCAATCCGTCCTGGCGGAGAGCGCGTGAGGGCCGCGCGCGGCGCGTGCGTTTTCCTCACGCGCCGCGTGAGCGTTTCAGGGATTGTCCGGTCGGGATCCCGGGTCTACCCCCGTCGGGTTTCCGGACGGGACCCGGCATCATGACCCTCCATACCGGCCAGTGCCATTGCGGCGCGGTGCGCTTCCGGGCGCGGCTCGGCGACGGCTTCGCATCGATCCGCCGCTGCACCTGCTCCTATTGCCGGATGCGCGGCGCCGTGGTCGCCATGGCGGAGGCGGGCGGGGTCGAGATCCTGGAGGGCGCGGAGGCGCTGACCCGCTACCGGTTCCACACCGGCACGGCGGAGCATTTCTTCTGCGCCCGCTGCGGGATCTACACCCACCACCAGCGGCGCTCGAACCAGGCCCTCTACGCCGTGAACGTGGCGTGCCTGGACGGGGTCAGCCCGTTCGACTTCGCCGCGGTGCCGGTCATGGACGGGGTCAACCACACCAACGATACCGGCCGGCCGACCCGCCGGGCCGGCACGCTGCGGTTCATCCCGGCCGATTAGGAAGCGCCGGGAGCCCGGCCGCGAGGGCGTCGATCGCCAGCCGGAGGCGGGCAGTCATCAGGCTGTCCGTCGGCCAGACCAGGTGGATCGGCAGGCCGGGCGGTTCGCGCGCCGCCAGGACCGGCCGCAGACGCCCCTGCCCCAAATGCCCCTGCCCCGGATGCCCTTCCCCCAAATGCCCCTCCCCCAGGAGCGGCTGCGCCAGCCACAGCGGAACCTGCACGAGGCCGAGCCCGGCCCGGGCCGCCAGCAGCGCCGCCTCGACATGGCCGACCCGGATCCGGGCGCGGACCGGAACCTGCATGAGCCGGCCCCCGACCGCGAAGCGCCAGGGCTCGACCCGGCGGTCGCGCAGGATCCCGATGCAGTCATGGGCCGCCAGGGCGTCGAGATCCTCCGGCATGCCCCGCCGGTCGAGATAGGCCGGCGCCGCGCAGGTGACCGAGCGCTGCGTGCCGCACCGCCGGGTCGTGAGCCCGAGCGTGTCGGGCAGCGCCCCGATCCGGACCGCCAGGTCGATCCGGTCCTCGATCAGGTGGGTCGGCCGGTTGGAGAACAAAGCCTCCAGCTCCAGCCCCCGGTGCCGCTCCATCAGCGCCAGCAGGATCGGCATCACGCACTCGCGCCCGAACAGGACCGGCATGGCGATGCGCAGCCGGCCGACCGGATCGGCGGCCCGGTCGGCCAGCCGGGCCTCGAGCCCGGCCTCGGCCCGCTCCAGCTCGGCGAGCGCCCGCAGGCAGCTCTCGCGAAAGAGCCGCCCCTCGTCGGTCAGCGACAGGCTGCGGGTCGTGCGCAGGAACAGTCGGGTGCGCAGGCGCGCCTCGAGACGCCCCACCGCCTTGGCGATGGTCGACTTGGACTGGCCCAGCTGCCGCGCCGCCCCGGTGAAGCTGCCGGCCTCCGCGGTCTGTAGGAAGGCCCGGATCCCCTGAAGCCGCTCGCTCGCGATGGTCACCGGTGATTTCCGAACTGAATTCGCCAATCCGGGGATGAGATATCGCCCCGGGCGCACGTCCTTCAACGCTATACGGGCCTCGGCCCCGGGCCGGGCCACGCCCCGTGCGGGTCCCGATGCCCACACATCCGCGTGCGCAGGCCGCGACGCGCCCCTCCCCGTTCAGGAAAGGGGACCTGCGGCTTTTCCGGGCGACGACGGGTGAATCCGCGATCCCCGGAGGGGGAGGGAAAGGCCCGTCGATCGGCCGGAGCCCTCATCCGCCACCCCGGCGCGGCCGGCAGGAGCGGGCACGCCTCGGACCTCCGTCCACATCCCAAGCGAGGAAACCATGTCCTCTCCCGCCCCCGTATCGCGCTGGATCGCCCTGCTCGGGGTCGCGATCGCCAGCTTCGTCGGCTGCCTCGACTTCACCATCGTCAACACCGCCATCCCGGACATCCAGCGGGCGCTGGCGGCCACGGTCGGCGAGACGCAGTGGATCGTGACGATCTTCGTGATGGCCCTGTCGGCCTTCATGGTGGTGGGCGGCCGGCTGGCCGACCTCTACGGCCGGCGCCGGATGCTCCAGGGCGGGCTCGTCCTGTTCGCCCTCGCTTCGCTGGGGGCGGGCCTCGCCGGCACGGTCGGCCAGTTGGTCGCCTTCCGGTTCGTCCAGGGCCTGGGCGCGGCCGTCCTGTACACGGCCTCGGCCGCCATCGTGGCCGACGCCTTCCCGGAGGCGGAGCGGGGCCGGGCGATCGGCCTCCTGTTCGCCGGAAACGGCCTCGGGCTGGCGCTGGGGCCGGTGGCGGGCGGCGTCCTGGTGGCGCTGTGGGGCTGGCGCGGGGTGTTCCTGATCAACCTGCCGTTCCTCGCCCTGTCCGGCCTGCTGTGCGGCCTGAGCGTGCGCGAATCCCGCGATCCCGCCCCCGGCGGCATCGACTGGCCGGGGCTGGCCCTGCTGGTTCCCGGGATGCTGCTGCTCCTGTTCGGGATCAGCCGCATCCCCGATTCCGGCTGGACGGCGCCGGGTACCGGGGGATCCATCCTGGGCGGCGCGGCGCTGCTGGCGGCCTTCCTGCGGGTCGAAGCGCGGGCGTCCGCCCCGTTGATCCGCCTCGACCTCTTCGCCAACGGCCTCTTCCTGGAGGCTGCCATCGCCACCGTCGCGCTGGCCTTCTTCTACTGCGCGGCATTCTTCATGATGCCGCTCTATCTCAGCGACATCCGGCGGATCGCGCCCGTCCAGGTCGGCCTGGCGCTCCTGCCGACCACCGCCCTGGTGGCGCTGTCCTCCCCGGTGGTCGGACGCCTCGTCGACCGCGCCGGCCCCCGCCCGCTGCTGCGCGCCGGGCTGGCGCTGCTGGCCGCCTCCGCCGCCGTGCAGACGCTCTTCACCGCCGAGACCCCCCTGCCCCTGCTCCTCGCCGGCTTCGCCCTGATGGGCCTGGGCTGGGGCTGCGTCCTCGGCCCCTCGACCGTGGCGGCGATCGGCGCCGTCGGCGAGGCCGCGGGCGGGGTCGCCATGGGCGTGTCGTGGACCCTGCACAATCTCGGCGGGGCCCTCGGCCTGGCCCTGGCGAGCGCCGTCTACCGCGCGGCCGAGCCCGCCGGCCCGGCCGCCGGCTACCATGCCGGCATGGGGTTTCTGGTGGCCGTGACGGTCGGGGCGCTGCTCGTCACCGTCTGGCTCGGTCGGGGCCGGCGGGCGGTTCTGCAGCCCTGAGGTTGGCCCCTCCGCCCCGCCATCCGGGTTCGCCCGCAGCGCCGAAACGCGCTGGGACAAGGCCGAGACCTGTAATCAATCGACAAAACCAAACATAAACCATATTTTCAGGCAATATGGTCAGTATAATAGCCGCAAACACAGATATTAAGGCCTTCCTCTCAGGGTTCACCCCCGCGATGACACCCTTATCGGAGACAGGCAGCACGATGGCGAGATGGATCCCCGGGGCGGCGGTGTTCGGCCTCCTGTGCTTGATGATCATCCCGGCCCCCGGGATCTGGGGCGTCCTGATCGGCGCCGTCTGCGTGCTGGCGATCATCGGCAGCCTGTCCCTGCTCCTCCTGGACCGGGTCGCCACCGGGATCCTCGCCTGGCGGGCGCGCCGGCAGTCCAAGCGCCGGAGTCGGGTGCGGGGACGGGTGGTGCATGCCGGCTCCGGGATGTCCCGGAAGCTCTGACGGGGCTGGATTCCGGCCGGCAGGAGTGCAAGGTCCGAGCGCCGCGACCAGGCGTCGCCACGAACCGGGACGGTCCGATGAAGCTCCTCTACTCCCCCGCCTCCCCGTATGCCCGCAAGGTGCTGGTGCTGGCTCACGAGACCGGGCTGATCGACAGGATCGCCGTCACGGTCGCCGGGGCCTCCCCGACCGGCCCCTCCCCGGAGGTCGCCGCCCACAACCCGCTCGGCAAGATCCCGGCCCTGGTCCTGGAGGACGGCACCGCGCTCTACGACAGCCGGGTGATCTGCGAGTATCTCGACGGGCTCTCGGCCGGCCCGCGCCTGTTCCCCGAGGGCGCGGGCCGCTGGGACGCCCTGGTCCGGCAGGCGCTCGCCGACGGCCTGCTCGATGCCGCGCTGCTCACCCGCTACGAGCGGGTCCTGCGCCCGGAGGCGCAGCGCTGGGCGTCCTGGGAGGCCGGACAGGTCGGCAAGATCAGGGCGGCGCTCGACCGGTTCGAGGCCCTGGTCGCGGACATGCCGGCGCTCGATATCGGCTCGGTGGCGATCGCCTGCGCGCTCGGCTACCTCGACCTGCGCTTCCCCGACCTCGCCTGGCGCGAGGGGCGCCCCGCCACCGCCGCCTGGTACGCGGTGTTCGAGGGCCGGCCCTCGATGGTCGCCACCGTGCCGAAGGGGTGAGGCCTCGGGGCTGCGCGCCCCAAAACCCCGCCAAAGGGCCGGGGGCCCTTTGGAATCCCGGATTTTACGGCTTGGCCTGGACCGCGTAGGGCTGGGACGAGGCGAGCGGGTCGGCGAAGAAGTTTTCGACCGTCCCGGCGCCGGTCCCGAAGGTGATCAGCAAGAAGCCTCCGGCCAGCGCAAAATTCTTCAGGAAATCCCAGAACAGCTCGCGGCCCTTGCCGCCCGCCCAGAAATCGCCGGGCGCCCAGAATGGCTTCCACAGCAGCGCGGTGACGCCGCAATAGCCGGCGAGCACGAAGGCCGCCGCCCGGTCGGCGAAGCCGGTCAGGATGCACAGCGACATCCCGATCTCGACCCCGAGCCCGATCAGGATCAGCAGGGTCGCCGGCCCGGTGGCGTGCACCGCCTGCCGGGCCTGGCCGACCGCGCCCTTGAAGTTGAGGATCTTGTCCAGGGCGCTGAACGGCAGGAACAGCAGCACCAGGAGCAGGCGGACGCCGAACGCGATCGCGACGCTGAGGCTGGCCATGCGCTTTTCGACGATTCCCGAGCCGGCCCCGCGGCCCGCCGCTCCTCCAAACCGCGAGCGGCGCAAAGGTTTCCCGTCGCGGGCCGACCATGGATCTTCGGGCATACGGTGCGCCAGGTCCTGGCCGGACTGGGCCGTGCGGATCCGGTCGAGCGGCTGATCCTGTATCTTGCGTCGTTGGTGACTTCTGAACAACAGCAGGGCCATCGATGTCAGCCAACACAATGATCGATATCCCAGCGTGAAATACTATTATTTTCAAAATTTGTAGGCGTTTACCAACTATATAATAATCGAATGGGTTTTATATTTTCAGATGTTACTCCGATCGTGACCGCCTGGAATAACTTGACAGCCCGAAACACGCACTGTTTCGATTTATCCAGCGCGAGAGAATTTCGTCATGCCACAGCGCCACGAACATATTTACAGCCGACGTGCAGCGTCGTCATGCATTTCGCGATAAATTTACAGAGAAACAAGAATGAAAATTGCCATCATTACACCGTCACGGCTTAAACGCTCGACGCTGGTCGGCAAATCCGATCTCTATTTTCTGGAGCATGCCGTTGCGAGCGCAGCGGCTCAAGAGCTCATCGATAAACAGATCACGATCCATTTCTTCGTTGGAATCGATGCGGATACCGTGATTCCGGCTCGGCTGGCCGACCATCCGCAACTCACATTCGTGCGGAGCGACTGCAAGGCCCAGGTTCCCGCATTGAATGCGGCAATCCGGGCCGTGGATGCCAGCTGGGACCTTGTCGGCTTCCTCGAGGACGACGACCGGTGGCTGCCGCAATATCTCGCCGTCGCCATCCGGGCCCTCGAGGGGTTCGATTTCGTCTCCTCGACTCAACTCGAGGTGAACGAGGCCGACGAGCCCGTCCGGATCAACGATTTCCCGGCGCCGTCCGGTTGGCTCATGCGCCGCAGCACATTCGAGAAGGTCGGCGCGATCAATCCGGCCTCGAAGTGGCACTACGACAATGAGTGGCTCGGTCGCCTGGCCGAAACCGGCCTGCGTCGCGCCCATCTGGTCGAGGCAACGGCTCCGTGGACCATGGACGACGCCTTCCAGGTCCGTCCCTGGTTGGCGAACGTCCTACGTTTCGGCGGCCCGAACATCCACCTCGTGCGCCACGGCTTCGTCCTGCCGCTCGTGTACCGTCTCGTGCATCCGGGATCCGGGACCTCGCATGTCGGTGGGGGCGGGACGGCCAAGACGGAGAGCAACGCGGAATACCAATGGCTCGTCGACCGCTTCGGTCGGATCCCGTGGTGAGGCTGCAGCGCTCTGCCGGACTCGATCCCGTTGCGATCGGTCCGGCCTCTCACCCCTCCATGTGACGCCCCCGCGAGGGAGTGCTGGCCGCGACGTCGGGCCATTCTTCGCGGAAAATCTCAATCCGCGCTGCGAGAGCCGCAGCCTTCGAAGGCTCCTCGCCGGGAAGCCCGCGCTTCGCTGCGCCGCGCCGTCAGCCCCGGCACGCCCGGATCAGCCGCCGGACGAACTCGGCGCAGGCGGCGAGCTCGTCCCGGGTCACGTATTCGTCGGCCTTGTGGGCCCGGGCGATCGAGCCCGGACCGATCACCACCGCCGGCACGCCGCCCAGCCGCTCGAACAGCCCGCCCTCCGTCCCGTACGAAACCTTCCCGTGCGCGTTCCGCCCGGCCAGCCGCTTGGCCAGCGTCACGATCGCCGCCTCGGGGTCGGTGTCGAGGCCGGGATAGTCGATCAGCGGCTCGACCTCGACGCCGCAGGCCGGGTCCGTTTCCCGCATCAGCGGCGCCAGGATGTCGGTGGCGTAGGCGATCGCGGCCGCCGCCAGCGCCCCGGCATCGTCGGCGCCGATCGCCCGGTACTCGAACTCGACGCTGCAGGCATCCGGCACGATGTTGAGCGCCGAGCCGCCCCGGACCACGCTCGACAGGCCGGTGGTGTGGGGCACGTCGTAGAGCGGGTCGCGGGCCCCGTCCCGGGCGATCGCCTCCGCGGACAGCCGGACATGCTCGATGAAGCGGGCGGCGTATTCCACCGCGTTGACGCCCGCGGGCGCCAGGGCCGAATGGCTGGCCTTGCCCCGGAAGGTGAGGCGGGAAGCCGACTTGCCCTTGTGCCCGACCACCACGCCCATCCCGGTGGGCTCGCCGACGAAGCAGCCGAGCGGGCGCGGCCCCCGCTCCAGCATTTGGGCGATCAGCGGCCGCACCCCGAGGCAGCCGACCTCCTCGTCGTACGAGATCGCGATGTGGAGCGGGGTGGCGAGTTCCGCCGCCGCCATCTCCGGGAGCAGCGCCAGGCAGACGGCGAGGAACCCCTTCATGTCCGAGGTGCCGCGCCCGTAGAGCCGGCCCGCCTCCTCCCGCAGCACGAACGGGTCCGACGACCAGGGCTGGCCCTCGGCCGGCACCACGTCGCTGTGCCCGGAGAGGACGTAGCCGGCCCGCGTCTCGAACGGGCCGACGCTGACGAGCAGGGCCGCCTTCGTGCCGGTGGCGTCGGGCACCCGCGCGACCGCGGCGCCGTGAGCGCGGCAGTAGCCTTCCGCCCAGTCGATCAGCGGCAGGTTCGAGCGGGCGCTCACGGTGTCGAAGGCCACCAGGGTCTCGAGCAGCGCGACCGGATCCTGCGCGGCGGGGTTTTCGGCGGCGATCGGCATCGGGCGGCTCGCATCGTCTCGGGGGGAGGGCGTCCCGCATCCTACGGGGTTTTCGCAAGTTCCGGACCGGCGAACACCGCCCTGCCCCGGGGATCGCCCCCGGAACCGGCGGCGCGGAGCCGCGTAGGCGCCGGAAAGCCCGCACAGCCGAGCCCGAACCATGCGCCCCGCGTCCGTCCCGATCCTCGCGGCCCTCCTGCCGGCGGCGCTGCTGCTGACGCCCGCTCCGGCCGAGGCCCGCCCGCGCCCGCGGGAACCGCACCACCGCGTCGCGTCCGACATGGAGGCGACGCTGGCCCGCATGGCCGAGCGCGACCGGCTCCGGGGCTGGCGGTCGTGGCAGAGGCCCCGGCCCCGCGCGGGCATCCTTCACCCGGCAACGCGGGAGCGGGTCGCGGCCCCGCCCTTCACAGGATGGGGCTATGGCGGCACGATCCCGGGGGTCCGGCCCGGATTCTGACACCTCCCCGCCCTGACTCCGCGTCCGAGGATTGCGATGCCTGCCCCCACCCGCCCCGCCGCCCGGCTCACCCATGCCGCGGCCCTGACCGTCCTCCAGGCGGCCATCGCCCACGCGGAGGCGATCGGGGTGCCGGAGAACGTCGCCGTGGTCGATGCCGACGGCAACCTGCTCGCCTTCCTGCGCATGGACGGCGCCAAGCTGCTGTCGCGCGAGAGCGCGCTCGCCAAGGCGGTTACCGCCGCCTCGAACGGCGCCGCCACCGGCCGGCTCCCGGCCGATCTCGCCGTGACGGTCGCCCTCGCCTCCGGCAGCCGCCTGACCAACCTCCCGGGCGGCCTGCCGATCGTGATCGACGGCGCCTGCCTGGGGGGCATCGGGGTCGGCTCCGGCGCCAGCGACCAGGACGTGGCGGTGGCCCGCGCCGGCCTGCGGGCGATCGGCGCGCAGGATCCCGATCCCGCGGCCTGAGAACCGGGCGGCTCGACCCGGGTCCGGCGGCCTGTCATGGTGTGGCGGGAGGCCGGGAGGCAACCCACGATGGTTCTCGACTTCCGCCTGGACGATCCGACCCCGGCCGATCCGCGCCGCCGCTGGGCCGAGCTCGACCGGGACGCGCGCAGCGCCTGCTACGACAACACCCGCGCGGTGGCCGACAGCGCCGCCCAGGTGGCCGCCCGCGACGCCGCCTCGGCCGCCTACCGGGCCCGGCATCCGGCGGGCCTCGACATCCCGTACGGCCCCGGCCCCCGCAACGCCCTCGACCTCTACCCGGCCCGCGACGCCTCGGCGCCCGGCCTGATCTTCCTCCATGGCGGCTACTGGCAGCGCGGCGCCCGCGAGCTGTTCGCCTGCTTCGCCGAGGGGCCGAACGCCGCCGGCTGGTCGGTGGCGCTGGTCGGCTACACCCTCGCCCCGGAGGCGAGCCTGACCCGGATCGCGGCCGAGATCGGCGCGGCGCTCGACTGGATCGGCGCGCAGGGACCCGCGCACGGGATCGGCGGCCCCCTGGTCCTGGCCGGCTGGTCGGCGGGCGGGCTGCTGACCGCCCTGCAGCTCGGCCACCCGGCGATCGCCGCGGGGCTCGCGATCTCGGGCGTCTACGATCTCGCGCCGATCCGTGAGACTACCCTGGACGACAAGCTCGGCCTCACGGAGGCGGAGGTCGAGACCCTGTCGCCGCTGCGCCTGCCGGTGGTGGGCAAGCCGCTCTGCCTCGCCTATGGCAGCCGCGAGCTGCCGGCCCTGATCCACGATGCCCGCAACCTGCACGCCCTGCGGGCGGCGGCCCATGCGCCGGGTCCCCTGCTGCCGGTGCCCGGGGCCGAGCATTTCTCGGTGCTCGGCGAGCTGCGTCGGCCGGACGAGATCCTGGTGCGGGCGGCGCATGCGCTGCTCGGCGGCTGAGCGCCCGCGCCGACGTCCGCGCGGCATCACGGACCGCCGTTTCGCCGGACACGCCGCCCCTGCGGAAGACCCTGCGGAGGGGTGAGATCGCGCACGGGCCCGGCCTGGACGGGTCCCGTCCGGAGCCGGTCGCCTTCATCCCCGCCCCTCCCCCGCCCCGGACCGGGCGGCCGCGATCCCGCAGCGCGAACCGGATCGGGGCCGGTTAATCCACCGGTTCGACAGGCCTCGGGTTGCCGCGTGCGGTCACGCACCAAGTCGATCAGCAAATCGGATTAAATTTTACATCGATCTACTGTGCTTATCCGCACATCTACTTGGATCGTCCGAAGCTATGTTGGGTTCATCGGCACAGGACGCGGTGTCCCGAGCCAGCATGACGAACACAGGCGGAGAGCTTCACATGACGCGCACCACAACCCAGCGCATCCTGACCCTCGGCCTCCTGGCCGGTGCCCTCGCCCTGCCGATGGCGGCCCAGGCCGGCGAGGGTGGCGGCGGCAGCCGGCAGGCCGCCGGCGGCGGCCACATGAGCTCCTATGTCAGCGATCCCTCCCACGATCCGCGCTCCCTGCATTCGCAGCGCGTGGGCAGCGGCCAGCTGCTCGGTGCCCCGATGCTGCATGACCGGGGCCACGCCACGGTCGCGCGCCGCAGCGTGATCGATCCGCACTGGGCTTCCGGGCATGTCGAGCGCCGCACCCGGCGCTGACCCCGCGTAAGACCCGGCGCCGCGTCCCGCATCCGATATCCGGGACGCGGCGCCGGATCCGTAGAGCCCCCCTGTCGGGATGGTGCCCGAGCCCCCGGGTCGGGCGGTCCCATCCGAAGGCCCGCATCGCCGGAGGGGCCCGCACCGCCATGCCGAGACGGCGCGGCGCCCGGGCTCCCCCGTGCCGGCCCCTGTTCGCCCCTCCCTCACAGCCCGATCTCTCGCCGCCGAAGGCCATATCCGTGAACAGCATCATCCAGGGCATCGCCAGCTTCCAGGGCAGCGTCTTCCCGGGCCAGCGCCAGATGTACCAGCAGCTGGTGCGCGACGGTCAGCACCCGAGCGCGCTGATCATCGCCTGCGCCGATTCCCGGGTCGCGCCCGAGCACATCACCCAGGCGGGCCCGGGCGACCTGTTCGTCTGCCGCAACGCCGGCAACATCGTGCCCCCGGCCTCCGACGTGGTCGGCGGCGTCTCCTCGGCGATCGAGTATGCCGTGGTGGCGCTGGGGGTGCGCGACATCGTGATCTGCGGCCATTCCGATTGCGGCGCCATGAGCGGCCTGATGAAGCCGGACCTCCTGAAGAAGATGCCCAGCGTCGCGGCCTGGCTGCGCCACGCCGAGGCCGCCGAGCGGATCGTCTGCGAGGCCTATCCCGAGGGGATGGATCCGCAGGAGCGCCACCGGGCCCTCGCCCTGGAGAACGTGGTGGTCCAGCTCGCCAACCTACGCACCCATCCGAGCGTCGCCGCCGGCCTGGCCAGGGGCGTCCTGCGCCTGCACGGCTGGTTCTTCGAGATCGAGTCCGGCGCGCTCCTGGCCTATGACGGCACGACCGGGCGGTTCCGGCCGATCGCCGAGGTGGACATGCCCGTGGCCCAGTCGCCCCTGCCGGGGGACCGGATGCGCGCCGCGTGAGCGCCCACCCGCGCCGCGGCCGGCCCGGCGAGACGCGGGCACGGCCCGCCCGGACCGGATGTCGCAGCGCCGACGATTGATCACGACCCGGGCCGAAAACTTTGTCCGCCCGTATAGCCTCTTCGACCCAAGATCTTCGCATCCGGTTAAGCTTGAATCTTCGCGCCCTTTTAAGACGCCGCCGCCACACTCGCCCGGTCCGCTCGACCCGCGGCCCGGGATCCGGCGGACATGCGTCTTCGGCAGGGAGCTTCGTCGATGTTCAGGTTCCTCGCGGCCCCGGTCGCCTGCCTGGCCCTGGCCGGAATCGCCGCGGCGCAGGACCGGACCGAGAGCGTCCAACCGGTGGCGGTGATCCCGGGGCCGGAGGCGCAGCGCCCGGACCCCGCGTCCCGCATCCCCCTCGACAGCCTCGCCCTCCGTCACCCGGAGCCCGAGGCCGCCCAGACCACCGCGTCCCTGAAGAGCCCGGCAGATCTGCCCAGAGAGGCGCTCAGGCCGGTCCCCAAGCCCTGGTGCGCGCAGGAGAGACGCGTCGGCACCGGCGCGGGCTTCTGCCTGATCAACTGAAGCGCCTGCCGACGCCCGGGACGGCGGTTTGCGGCAGCGGGCCCGTGCCCTCGGGGACGCCGCAAGCCAGATCGCGTCGCCGCGCACCCAGCCTCGTTCTCAAGCCTCCGGATCCGGGTCCCGCTCGAATGGGGGATCGGCCTCTCCGGCCAGGGCGTAGGTGGCCTCGGCGACGCGGCGCAGGGGCCCGCCGGATCCGGCCCGCTTCCACAGCCGGGTGTTGAGCGCCGCCACCGGATCGCGCCCCGGCAGGCTGAAGCCGCGGGCCAGGAGGATCTCCAGGATCTCGGCCGCGTGCAACGGCCGACCGGCCTCCAGGATTGCCCCGCAGGCCGCCTCCACCAGCGCCCGGCCGTAGCGGCGCGCGGCCGCCGCATCCTCCGTGAAAGCGATCGCCGGCGGGATCCCGGCCGGCTCCTCGTGCGGTGGAACGGGTCGGGTCTCCTGGTCTGGGATGTCCCAGGCCTCGGGCGCGGCCGGGCTCGGCCGGGCGGTGGGCGGCGGGCTGGTCTCGACGGGGATGCCCCGGGCTGCGGCAGGCCGCGGTTCCGGCGCCGGACGGGCGGCGTGGCCCGCGTCGCGGCCTTCGTCCCGATCGAGGACGGCCGACCCACTCCCCGCCCCCTTCAGCCGCCGGCCGAGCTCCCGGTAGAGCACGAGATCGGCGATCTCGCGGTCGAGCGCCTCACGCTGCCGGCGCAACGCGGCGAGCCGCGCCTCGATCTCCTCGTCCGACAGGCCCATGTCACGTTCCCTTCAGCAGGACGGAATATGTAGCCTGTTCCGAACGCCTAGGGAATAGCCTTTCTTCGTTCCGTTGCGTCGGCAGCCAGCCGCTCAAGGTGATTGACCGCTTCCGGAAGGGAATTAGCTACGTTCCCTCAAATTCCCTGCCGGCGCGCTTTCATTCCCTTCGTGGAGGCCGGGCGTGGCGGCACCAGCAGGGCGCTCGGATCGGCCGGGTGCAGGGTCAGGCCGCCATCGTCGAGCACGATCGGCAGGCGCGGGAACACCTCGCGCAGATGCGCCAGATCGGCCTTGAACGCCTGCCGGAAGCTGCGGATCGAGGCGTTCTCGGCGCCGAACTGTGCGTGCAGGTTGCCCCAGGTCAGCCGCAGCGGCCGTTGCAGGGCCCGCAGCCGGTAGCCGGTCCAGAACAGCAGGTCGAGCTTGCGCGCCGAGCCGGAGAAGGCCCGCGCCGCCCGCACGTCGACCGGCAGGGCGTGCTTGATCAGCGTCTCGTAGAATTCCGGGTCGAACCGGACCGTCCGGCCCGCCTCCTCCTCGCCCTCGCCGGCGCGCGGACGCCACAATTCCAGGCTGCGGAACGGCGGGACGTTGAGGGTGGTGGCGCTGTCGCGCCCGTCCCAGAGACCGATCTGCATGGTGCAGGCGGCCAGCCGGTTCAGCTGTTCCTTGAACTGCCGGATGGTGCCGCGCTCGCCGCCGGTCACCGCGAACCCCATCTCGCGCATGAAGCCCGAGAGCGTCTCGGCGACCTTCACGGTGGGGCTGCGCTGGCGCACCGCCTCGGTGCAGAGGTGCAGCAGCACCAGCCGGGCCTTCGGCCCGTAGGGCAGCCCCTGGGGCTCGAAGGCGCCGGTCTCCGGATCCTTGATCCGCCCGGCCATCAGGCTCAGCGAGTTGCGCCCGTAGGTGCGGGAGAATTCCCGCACCGGCCCGGGATCGCGATAGGGCAGGCCGCAGAGCGCCAGCACCGAGTGGATGTGCTGCAGGCTCGAGGGCAGCGCCGGCTCGCTCTCGATGACGAGGCGCACCGCGTCGCGGCGGCGCTGGTCGCGCGACAGCTGGGCGCGGCGGAGCTCCTGCTCCCCGAGAACGGCGGCCTCGGCATCGCGCGCGCGCTGGCGGTGCAGCACGTGCTCGACGATCTGGGCGAACAGGAAGCCACCGCGCGCCGCCTCGATCTCGGCCCGCAGATCCGCGTCGTGGATCGCGGCAATCTTTTCCTCGACGCCCATCGCCCCTCAGCCCGAGCCGCACGCGGGCACGCCCCTCCAACAGGCGGAGAGGCGGCCCGATCCTGCCATGCCACGATTCGCCCGCCGGGGCTCCGGTCCGATCCGGCTTGTCCCGGCAATCCACGCTTCCCCGAGGCCTGTCGCGAGGATCTCCCGGGCGGCAGCCGCGCAGAGTTGCATACGCGCGGATCCGGGCCCTGAGCCTACGCAGAGTTCGATACGCCCGGGTCCCGGCATTCTGTCCCCGCATTCCACCGCCCCGACCCCGAATCCGCGCCGAATCGGATACGCGACCGCGCAGAATCCCATGCGCCGACCGGCCGGATCCGCGCAGACTCCGATACGCCGGCGCGCAGAGTCGCATGCGCATCCACGCAGAGTCGGATACGAAAACCACGCCTAAACCCATGGCGCAGATGAGGAATTGGCCACTGCATATAGTCTTCCGAACTGACTCTCTGAAAGATTCCTTCTAGATAATCTTCCTACTTAACGCGGCGCTCGTTCGTTCTGCCGAACACATCCGGTTCCGTCGACATGCACATGGTTTGAAGGGAATATACCTGATCCATCCACAGACCGGGGTGCGGGGGTGAGGCGTCCGTCAGGGAATCCGGTGCCCGGTCAGCCCGGCGACGATGTTTCGGACGGCCTCGGGTTGACGTGGGCTGTGCCGCCCGGTTTCTCGGACCGACCCAGTCTGGAAAGGCCGTGCCGATGTTCCCCTCCCCGATCGCGTTCCGATGACCGGCCGCCGCAATGACGGCCGCCCGGGCGGCCCGCCCCGGTCCGGGTTCCGACCCGGCTTCCGGCCTGGGGGGCGTCCCGGCGGGTCCGGGCCGCGGCCCGAATCCGGCGCGCCGGAGGGCGCCGCGGTGCTCTACGGCTGGCACCCGGTGGTGCAGGCGCTCGGCAATGCGGAGCGCGGCCTGCACCGGCTGCTCGCCACCGAGAACGCGGCGGCCCGGCTGACCGAGGAATTCGGCGACGCCCTGCGCATCACCCCCGAGCTGGTGCGGCCGAGCGAGATCGGGCGCCTGCTCGGGCCGGACGCGGTCCACCAGGGCCTGTATCTCGAGGCCGAGCCCCTGCCCGCCCCGGGCCTCGACGACCTGCCGGCCGACGCCCTGCTGCTGGCGCTGGACCAGATCACCGACCCGCACAATGTCGGGGCGATCGTCCGCACGGCCGCGGCTTTCGGGGTCGCCGGCATCGTCACCACGGTGCGGCACGCGCCGGGTGCCACCGGGGTCCTGGCGAAATCCGCCTCCGGCGGGCTGGAGCACGTGCCCTTCGTCACCGTCCGCAACCTGGCCGAGGCGCTGATCGAGTTGGGCGAGCGCGGCTACACGCGGATCGGCCTCGATTCCGATGCCCCCGCGAGCCTCGACACGCTCACCATCGCCCGGCCGCTGGTGATCGTCCTCGGGGCGGAGGGCAAGGGCCTGCGCGAGCGGACCCGGACCTGCTGCGACATCCTGGCCCGGATCCCGTTCTCGGGGGCGATCCGCAGCCTCAACGTCTCGAACGCCGCCGCGATCACGCTCTACGCCCTGGGCCGACCGCCGGCCTGAAGGGCGGTTGGATACGGCCCGGAAACAAAAAGACCCGCGCCGAATCCGTGCCGCGACCTAGGCAATTCCAGTCCTCTGCCGTAGAAGACCGCATTGAGGGGGGCGTGGGCTGCGAGGCGTGCGCCGGATGCTGGACGATGCTTTAACTTACGGCGGTGGGGCTTTCAGCCTGATCGCGGTCGGCGTGTGGCTGTGGCTCGCCCGACGGGCGATCCCGAGCTTCGAGTCCTTCGTGAAGGGGTTCGACGACGAACTGCGGCTGGGCGCGAGCCCGGAAGAGCGCGCCCGCACCGCCCGCTGGCATCAGATCCGCCAGGCGGCCGTGGCCCTGACCGCGGTCGGCGCCCTGTGCCTGTCGATCGGCCTCGCGATCCCCGACTGAGAGCCTCTCACGAAACTCCCGCCGCACAGTCGCGGGCGAGGCGAGGGCTCCCGGGAACCGGGAGTTTTGTGAGGTGCTCTGAGTGGGTAACGTCCTGCCGCGAGGGCTCCGCCCCTGAACCCCGCCGAGGGGGTGAGCCCTTTGGAAGCGCCGGCTCTACGGCTCGGCCCGGAATCCGGCGAGCGGTGCGGTGAGCGTGCAGACGAGCCCGTCGCGGGCGAAGTCGAGCTCGGCCCGGCCGCCGACCGCCCCGGCCAGCCCGCGCTCGATCAGCCGCGAGCCGAAGCCCCTGCGCCTCGGTGGGGCCACCGGCGGGCCGCCGCTCTCCCGCCAGACCAGCGTGAAGCCATCGTCCCCGGCCGCGTCGCAGCCCGTCTCCCAGCGCACCGCGACCCGGCCCGTCTCCGTCGAGAGCGCGCCGTATTTGACCGCGTTGGTGCCGAGCTCGTGCAGCATCAGGGCCAGCGACAGCGCGGCCGACGGCCCGATCAGCAGGTCCGGGCCGTTCAGCTCGAACCGGCCGCGCCCGTCCTGATGCAGCGCCAGGCTGCCCGTCACCACCGCGGCGACGCTGGCGGTCTCGGCCTGGCCCGCGAGGTGCCCGGCGAGCAGGACGTCGTGGGCCTGGCCCAGGGCGACCAGCCGCGCCGCCAGGGCCTCGCGGGCCGCGTCGATGTCGGGGGCGTTGCGCAGCGTCTGGGCGGCGATCGCCTGCACCAGCGCCAGGGTGTTCTTGAGCCGGTGGGACAGCTCGCCGTTGAGCAGAGTCTGGTTCGCCTCGGTGCGCTTGCGCGCCTCGATATCGGACACCGCAACCACGGCGCCGACGGTGGCGCCGGCGGCATCCTTGATCGCCTCGCCTCGGATGGCGATCCAGCGGCGCGCCCCGTCCGGGTGCTGGTAGCGGACCTCCAGCTCGGCCCGGGCGGCCTGGCCCGCGCAGATCCGGGCGAGGGGGAATTCCTCCGGGGCCACCGGTCTGTCATCGGCGTGGTAGGCGACGTAGACGCCGTATTCCGTGCTGGCCTGCGCGTAGAGCGTGTCGTGGCCCAGCACCTCGCGGATGCGCCGGTTGCCCATGACGATGCGGCCCGACGGCGCCTCGGCGAGCAGGATCCCGACCGGGACCGTGTCCATCACGGTGGCGAGCCGGGCCTCGGCCGCGCCGACCTCGCGGGTCTCGGCGAGCCCCGCCGCGACCGTGCCGGCGATCAACCGGGCGACCTCCAGATCGTCCGGCGTGAAGGCACCGGCCCGGGCCGAGCGCAATTCGAGGATGCCCAGAACCGCGCCGCCGAGGCGCACGGGCGCGTAGAGGGCCGCGCGCATCCCGGGCACCGGCAGCGGGTCCTGCGTCACCCGCGGATCCGCCGCCAGGTCCGGGCTCAGGAGCGCCGTGTCCCCGGTCAGCGCCGCGCCGGCCAGGCTGCCGGCGAGCGGCCGGTGCTGGCCGACCTGGCCGGCGAGGGTCCCGGCCCCCGAGCGGTAGACCAGGTCGACGCCCTCGCGCATCGCGACGCCGCCGCCCTCGGCCTCGGGCACCGCCGCCAGGGCGGCGGCGACCAGGAGATCGAGGATCGCCCGCCGGTCGCCGGCCTCCAGCAGAGCCGCGAGCACCCCGGCCACCACCGCCCGCTGGGTCAGGAGGCGGTCGCGCGCGGCCCGGCTCCGCTGGAAGTCCAGCTGCCGGACGGCGAGCCGGGCGAGGGCGGCCAGATCCTCGGCCTCCTCGGCTCCGAGGCCTCCGGGGCGGGGGGCGTGGTCGAGCACGCAGAGGGTGCCGAGGCGCTCGCCGGATTCGGTCTGCAGCGCCGCCCCGGCGTAGAAGCGCAGGCCCGGGCCGGCCACGACCAGCGGGTCGGCGCAGGTGCGCGGATCCGTCGTCAGGTCGGGGATAACCAGCAGGCCCGGCTCGTCGGGGATACGCCCGAGGAGACCGTCGAGGCTGCTGCCGGGCGCGTATGGGCCGGGCTCGAACCCGGCTCCGGCCTGGAACCGGACCCGGTCTCCGGCCGCGAGGCCCAGCAAGGCCATCGGGGTTGCGCAAGCCCGCCGGGCCATGCGGACGAGGTCCACGAACCCGGCCTCCGGCGGGGTGTCGGGAACGAAGCTGGCCGGCGCGGCGAGGCGGCACGGGTCGCGGACGTCGTGCATCGGGGCGTGATCGGTGGACGCGGATAGAGCCGCCTCCGGGGCAACGATGGCGGCAGCAAGGCTGACCGGGCAAAAATCGCGATCCCGGGTCTCATCCGGAACGATGAGGCGCGTTTTCGGGCCCGGAAGACCTCGACGAGACCCGATCAGATCGGCCTGGATAGCGAATCCGGACCGATGGAATCGGGATCCGGCCCGGAAGCGGGCGCCCGGCGCCGATCAACCCGCCAGGGCCGTGGCGTGCGCGGCGATTCCGCCCGCCGTAGTGAGCCAGATCCGGTCCCGGTGGGCCGCGATATGGCCGATCGCCGCCCGCAGCGGCCGCAGCCGGTGGGGCTGGCCGACGATGTAGGGATGGAGCGCGATACCCATCACCAGCGGCGCGGTGGCGGATTGCTCCAGCATCTCGTCGAAGGCGTCGACGATCGCGTCGGCGAATTGCCGGCCGGTCTCCTTGCGGGCGACGATCGCCGGGATGTCGTTCAGCTCCTGCGGATAGGGCACGGCCAGGATCCGGCCGCCGCCCCGGGTCGCCATCCAGGTCGGCTGGTCGTCGTGGCACCAGTCGAGCAGGTAGCGGTAGCCGGCCTCGGCGAGCAGGTCGGGCGTGACCCGCGATTGCGAGATCCAGGGCCCGAGCCAGCCGGCCGGCGCCCGGCCCTCCTGTCGGGTCAGGATCGCGGTCGCCTCCGCGATCAGGGCCCGCTCCTCCGCCTCGGACAGGGTGCCCTGCCGCTCGGCATTGGTGCGCCCGTGCCCGACGATCTCGTCGCCCCGGGCCCGGAACGCCTCGATCAGGCCCGGGCAGTCCCGGTAGAGCCGGCTGTTGACCAGCACGCTCGCGGGCAGGCCGAGGCCGTCGAGGGCATCGCGCAGCCGCCAGGCCCCGACCCGGTTGCCCCAGTCGCGCCAGGCGTAGTTGAGCACGTCGGGCTGTGGCCCGCCCGGGGCGAGCTCGGCCCCGAGCCCGGAGCCGAAATCGAAGGTCTCGAGATTGAGCCCGACATAGACCGCGAGCCGCCTGCCCCCGGGCCAGTCGTAGACCGGCCGGTCCGGAAGGGCGCTGTAGCGGTAGCGGCCGTGCTGTGCGGCCGAGGCAGACTCATCCATCGCGGGTCTCAATGTCCGGGGGCGACCGACCAGATAGGCCGGATCCGGGCCGCCGACAGCGCCGGCCGATCCGCCGCCATGCCTGTTCGGGCGGGCGGCCCTGCTGTACCGGGTCGGAAACGGGACCACGCGGGGCGTGGTCCGGGTGCCGAGGAAGGATCCGCCGTGCCGCTTGCCGCGACATCTCAGGGGGACGGCCGTCCGGTCGTCTCCGACATCGCCGCGCGCCTGGAACGGCTGCCGATGTCGCGCTACCAGCGGAAGATTTTTGCGATCATCGCCTCGGCGTGGCTGGTCGACCAGATCGACGTGGCGCTCCTGACCTTCCTGCTCGGCTCGATCGTGGTGGCCTTCGGCTTGAGCCCCACGGAGGCCGGCCAGCTCGCCGCCATGACCTTCGCGGGCCAGCTCGTCGGCAACATCGCCGCCGGCACCGCCTCCGACCGGTTCGGCCGCAAGGCCGTGTTCCAGGTGACCATGGTGGTCTGGGGCCTGGCGAGCCTCGCGGCGGCGACCGCCTTGAGCCTGCCCGTCCTGATGGCCTGCCGGTTCCTGATCGGGGTCGGCGTCGGCGGCGAGGCGCCGGTGGCGCAGGCGATGGTCTCGGAGATCGTCCCGGCCCCCGTGCGCGGCAAGTACATCGCGATCCTCGAAGGGTTCTGGGCGGTGGGCTACGTGCTGTCCGGGGCGATCAGCTTCTTCGTCCTGCCCTATCTCGGCTGGCGCTGGGCCTTCGTGGTGGTCGGCCTGCTGTCGCTGGTCGTGCTGGCGGTGCGCCGGACCATGCCCGAATCGCCCCGCTGGCTCGCGGAATCCGGCCGTCACGCGGAGGCCGAGGCGGTGATGGCCACGATGGAGCGCGCGGTCGAGCGCGCCACCGGCCGGCCCCTGCCCCCGGTCACCCCGCAGATCGCCGCCGCGGTGGCGGAGACGGTTCCCGCACCCCGGCTGAGCGCGGTCGCGACCCTGTTCGCGCCGGCCTACCGGATGCGCACCGTGATGGCCTTCGGGCTGTGGTTCTTCGCGCTGATCGGGTTCTTCGGGCTCAATTCCTGGATCGCGGTGCTGCTCAAGGAGCGCGGCTTCTCGATCGTCGGCTCGGTGGGGTTCGTGACCCTGATCACGCTGGGCGGCATCCCGGGCTTTGCCGCGGCGGCCGTCCTGCTCGAGCGGATCGGCCGCAAGCCGACCACTTCCCTGTTCCTCGTCTGCGCGGCGGCCGCCGCCTGGCTGTACGGCAATGCCGGCGGCGAGCCCGTGCTGACCGTCGCCGGCCTCGCGGTGACCTGGCTGTTCGTCGCCGGCTTCGTGATGCAGTTCTTCATGTTCGGCATGTGGAGCTGCCTCTACGCCTACACGCCGGAACTGTACCCGACCCGGGCCCGGGCCACGGGGGCCGGCTTCGCCTCGGCCTTCGGGCGGATCGGCGCCATCCTGGGGCCGATGATCGTGCCCGTGCTGGTCCGCGATTACGGCCCGGCCACCGCCTTCCAGGTCGGCGCGGGCGGGTTCCTGATCGCCGCCCTGCTGGTCCTCACCCTCGGGGTCGAGACCCGCGGCAAGGTGCTCGAGGCGGTCTCGCATTGACGAGACCCGCCTGCCAGGGACGAGATCGGGTTTCCAAAGGGCTCAGCCCTTTGGCGGGGTTCAGGGGCGGAGCCCTTGAGCGCACGGCCCGAGGCCCGATAGCAGGGCTCCGCCCTGCACCCGCACAAGGTCTCGACCTTGTGGATCCAGTCACAACCATGGAGTCCCCAAACAATGCCCGTCGTGGACATGCGCAGCCGGCCGACCTTCCTGCACAAGTTCTTCGGCGCCGAGCCCGACACGCCGGAATTCGGCGTCGCGCGCTGGCTGAACGCCCGGGTCGGCAGCCGCGAGGTCGAGCACTTCACCCGCGGCGCCACGATCGAGGGGTTCTGCGCCGAGATGGACGGCGCCGGGATCGACGTCGCCGTGATGGTCGCCCGCTCGGTGCCGGGGGTGCGGGTCTCGAACGACGCCCTCGCGCAGGCCGCCGGGCATGATCCGAAGCGGCTGATCGGCATCGCCTCGGTGGATCCGGTGAAGCTCGGCCGCAAGGCCGCGGTCGCCGAGGCCAAGCGCGCCGTGACCGAGCTCGGCTTCAAGGGGATCAACCTCGATGCCGGCTTCTACCGGGAGGGCATGCGGGCCGACGACGAGCGGCTGATGCCGCTCTACGAGCTGTGCGAGAAACTCGCGGTCCCGGCCTTCGTGATGTCCGGCCCGACCACTCCGGACCTGCGCCTCAACGACCCGCTGGCGGTGGACCGGGTCGCCCGGACCTTCCCGAAGTTGCCGATCGTCTGCTGCCACGGGTTCTATCCGCACGTGGCCGAGATGGTGACCGTGGCCTTCCGCAACGAGAACGTGTTCGTCTCCCCGGACATGTACACGTTCGCCCCCGGCGGCGGCCTCTACGTGGAGGCGGCGAACGGCTTCATGAAGGACCAGTTCCTGTTCGGCTCCTCGTTCCCGTTCCGGCCGATGCGCCAGGGCGTCGAGGATTTTCGCGCCCTCGGCCTCTCGGAGGAGGCCCTGGACGCCGCCCTCTGGCGCAACGCCGACCGCCTGCTCAACCTCGGCCTCGCCTAGGCCGGGTCCTGAGATCCCAAAGGGCTCAGCCCTTTGGCGGGGTATCGGGGCGGAGCCCCGATGAACCAGGGCTCCGCCCTGGACCCGCACAAGGTCCCGGACCTTGTGGATCCGGGACCTCCCTGTCAGGCCGCCCGGACGTTGGCCAAAAAGTCGCCGACGGCGCCGCGCAGGGCGCTGGCCTGCCGGGCCAGGTCGCTGGCGGCGTCGAGCACCTGGGACGAGCCATGGCTGGCCATGTCCGCCGCCTCGCCCACGCCGGCGATGTGGCCCGAGACCGCGCGGGTATCCTGCGAGGTCTGGCCGGTGGTGCGGGCGATCTCGGCGGTGGCCGCGCCCTGCTGCTCGACCATGGCGGCGATCTCGCCCCCGATCCGGGCGAGGGTGCGGATCACCTCGGTGATGCCGCCGATCGACCGGACCGAGGCTTCGGTGGAGCCGGTGATCTCGGCGACCTTGGCGGCGATCTCCTCGGTGGCCTTTGCGGTCTGGCCAGCCAGTTCCTTCACCTCGGACGCCACCACGGCAAAGCCGCGCCCCGCCTCCCCGGCCCGGGCCGCCTCGATCGTGGCGTTGAGCGCCAGCAGGTTGGTCTGGCCGGCGATGTCCGAGATCATCGCGACGATCGCCCCGATATTGCCGGCGGCCTGGGCGAGGCGGCGGACTTCCCCGGCCATGCCGTCCGCATCCCGGGTCGCGGAGGCCGCGAGGTCGGCGGAGGCCCCGACCTGCACGCCGATCTCCCGGACCGAGGCGGTGAGCTCCTCGGTGGCCGCCGCCACCGTATCGGCCGAGCGGGCGGCCGAATCCGCGGCGCCGGTCACCGCCCGGCTGAGGTCGGTGGTGTCCTGCGCGGCCCGGGCCATGCCGTGGGCGGAGGCCTCCAGCTGCTCGGCGGCGGCCGAGACCGCCTCGACGATGCCGCCGACCTGCCGCTCGAAGCTGTCGGCCAGGCTCAGGGCGGCGGCGCGCTGGGCGGCGGCGTTCTCGGCGGCGAGCCGCTGCTGCTCGGCCCGGGCGAGCCGGCGCTCGGCGACGCTGTCGCGGAACGTCACCGCGGCGGCGGCGATCGCCCGCACCTCGCGCGGGCCCCCCGCGGGGATCGCCAGCTCGGCGGCGCCCGGCTCGTCCCGGCCGATCGCCGTCAGCACCCGGGCCATCCGGACCAGGGGGCGGGCGATGGCCGTGCCCAGCCAGAACGCGAAGCCGACCGAGAGCGCGAACAAAGCGAGCCCGCCCGCGATCCAGACCGCCAGCATCCGGTCGGCCCGGGCCCGCACCGCGTCGGCGGCGGCCACGAGGTCGGCGGTCAGCCGGTCTTCGACGCCCTTCAGGGCGTCGATGCGCTGGGTGGCGAGCCGGAACCAGGCCGGCGCGTCGCGGAAGGCGAGGGTCGTGCCCGGCATCGTCTCCTGCACGGCCTTGCGCAGGCGCGCCACCTCCCGGGCCGGCTCGGTCGCCTCCGCGGCGTCCAAGAGCGCGGCCTGCCCGTCCGAGGCCCCGGCCCGGAACAGGGCGCCGTAGGTCGCCTGATCGGCCGAGAGCGTGGTGAGCCGGCGCGTGGCGGGAAGGTCCAGGGTACCGGAGGCGAACACTGCCGAGGCGGCGGCCCGCTCCTGGCCGGCGGCCTCCTTCAGCGCCAGGAACGCCGCGTAGGCGTTCGCCCGGCCCGCGATGCCGGCCTCGCCGATCACCCCGCCCATCGCCCGGACCACGCCCAGCCCCTCGCCGATCAGGCCGGTATAGAACGATACCGCCTGCGGCGCGCTCACGCCGAGGGCGTCGACCGCCCGGCGCTGGGCCGCGAGCCCGGCGAGCGCCTTGGACAATCCGTCCGCCCGCGCCGCGAAGGCGGGGCCGAAGCCGGTCGCCGCCGCCATCGCGTCGGGAAGCCCGGCGAGCGCCGCGTCGGTGCGGCTGCGCTGGGCCGCGAGTTCCGGCCCGAACTGCGCGCCCTTGGCGCCCAGGAACAGGCTGGACGCGCCGCGCTCGCGCTGCGCCTCGTGGACGAAGGCGCTGATCCGCGAGGCGAGGCCGACGAGGTTCTCGACCCGGTCCATCTCGGCGCGCCGCGCCCATTGGTCGGATACCGCCCACCACGCTGCGCCCGCGAAGGCGAGGCATGGCGCAAGCGCCACCGCGAGGATGCGGGCGCGGAGCGAGGAGAGGACGGTCATCGGAATCCAGAGCGGTCGCGGTTAACCCGAATCATCCGGGACGGGTATAAAAACACCGTTACGGTGGAAGGGTTTGGCGCGGACCGCCATGCACAATCAGGCGGCACTCCGAACAGTCGGTGCCGCGTCGTCATGCAGTTCCACATGCCGGTCGCCCCAGACCTTCAGCGCGTGGATGACCGGCTCCAGCGACCGCCCGCGCGCGGTCAGGCTGTATTCCACCTTCGGGGGCACCTCGGCGTAGACTTTCCGCGCGATCAGGCCGTCCGCCTCCATTTCGCGCAGCTGGTTCGTCAGCATGCGCTGCGTGACGTTCGTCAGCCGCCGGCGGATCTCGTTGAAGCGCAGGGTCCCTTCCATCAGGTGGTAGAGGATCACGCCCTTCCACTTGCCGTCGATGAGCCGGAGGGTCGCCTCGACGGCGCAGCCGGGGCTGCAGGCGCCGCGATGATGTCGGGTGCGGGGCATGGCAGGATCCTCGGCCGTCTCCAGGGACGGTATCATTTTCGGCACTAGCGGCGTTTTATGTGCGTACTTGCGGTTCGTGAAGGCGGGCGGCATCTCCTGGCGGGTCAGCCGGAGGAGATTGCGATGCGCGCCGTCGGGTACAGAAAATCCCTGCCGATCACCGAGGCCGAGGCCCTGGTCGATTGCGACCTGCCCCAGCCCGAGCCCGGACCCCGCGACCTCCTGGTGAAGGTCGAGGCGGTCTCGGTGAACCCGGTCGACACCAAGGTCCGCCTGCGGGCCGAGCCCGAGGCGGGCGGGGTCAAGGTGCTGGGCTGGGACGCCGCCGGCACCGTGGTCGCCAAGGGCGCCGAGGCCGAGGGCTTTTCCGTCGGGGACGCGGTGTTCTACGCGGGCGACCTCACCCGGCCGGGGACCAACGCCGAATTCCACTGCGTCGATGCGCGCATCGTCGGGCACAAGCCCGCGCGCCTCGACTGGGCGCAGGCGGCCGCCCTGCCGCTCACCGCCATCACCGCCTGGGAGGCCCTGTTCGACCGGCTCGACACCGCCAAGCCGGTGCCGGGCGCCGCCCCGGCGATCCTGATCGTCGGCGGGGCGGGCGGCGTCGGCTCGGTGGCGATCCAGCTCGCCCGGCACCTCACGGACCTGACCGTGATCGCCACCGCGTCCCGACCCGAGACCGCGGCCTGGTGCCGGGATCTCGGCGCCCACCACGTGGTCGACCATGCCAAGCCGCTGGCCGCCGAGGTGGCTTCCCTGGGCCTCGGCGCGCCGGGCCTCGTGTTCTCCACCACCAACACCGACGCGCACCTGGCCGAGATCGCCGCGCTGATCGCTCCGCAGGGCCGGTTCGCCCTGATCGACGACCCCGCGCAGCTCGACGTGGCCCAGCTCAAGCGCAAGAGCCTGTCGCTGCACTGGGAGTTCATGTTCACCCGCTCGATGTTCGGCACCTCCGACATCGGCGCCCAGGGCGCGCTCCTCGACGAGGTCGCCCGGCTGGTGGATGCGGGGCGCCTGCGCACGACCCTGGGCGAGCATTACGGGCGGATCGACGCCCAGAACCTGCGGCGGGCCCACGCGCTGATCGAGAGCGGGCGCGCCAAGGGCAAGATCGTGCTCGAAGGCTTCGCGTCGTGAGGCGGGCGCCATGACCGAGGCCGGCACCGGCCTCTTCGACGTGGCGGCGCTGGCGGCGGCCCTGCCCGACAGCGCGCGGACGCTCCTGGTTGACACCTACCTGACCGACCGGGAGGCGGCGAGCGCCCGGGTGTTCCGGGTCTACCGCCCGACGCCGCCGCACTACCACGCCACCTGCGACGAGTACCTCTACTGCCTCTCGGGACGCGGCACTGTCTGGCTGGGCGACCCCGCGAACCTGACGACCTTCGGTCCCGGCCAGCTCCTGTTCTTCGAGAAGGGCACGGTGCACGCGATGCCGGAGATCGCCCCGGACGAGCCGATGACGTTCCTGTCGATCGACACCCCGCGGCGGGCGCCCACCGACATCATCTTCGTGAACCCCGAGGACGGCACCCCCGCCACCCTCATGGCGCGCAACGCCGGGTCGTAAGAATTCGCAACCGGGATGATGCTCTAAAGCGCGAGATGTCTCACGCTGCGGCCGTGGACGATGGCCAGGATCAGGACGCCGTCATCCACCGGCTCGTAGAGGATCACGTGCGCGGCATATTCGTGCCTGTGCACGCCGGGCCGGATCGCGTCGGCCCTCCGGCCCATACGGGGATTGTCGGCGAGGAGCTGGAAGGCGTGCTCCAGACCGGTGGCATAGGCTTCGACTTGGCGGACACCGAACTGCCGGTAGCCGTGGACGGCGATGTCGAACAGGTCCGCCTCTGCCCTCTTTGTGAGGGTGTAGTCACTCATCCAGCGGCTGGTCGCTCTGTGCATGCGTCCTGGCCCGGGCGACGATGTCGGGGACCTTGCGATGGCTCGCTCCACTGGCCCGGGACTCGTCGACGATCCGGCGCAGATCCTCGATCGTCAGTTCGGGCTGGACCCGCCGCTCGCGATCACGGCGCACGAGGTCGCGGACATAGTCGCTCGTGCTGGCGTAATCGCCCTGTTTGATCTGCGCCTCGATCCATTCTTTCATCGGATCGGGCAGGGAAATGGTCATGGTGGCCATGAGGGCCTCGTCATAAGCCCGGGAGGATCGGAGACCACGATATCAAGGATAAGCGTTTTTCACAAAATTTCTTATGCCCGCGGTTCGCCGCCGGCCAGATCCGACTGTTTCACCACGTGGTTGCCGGCGTACGCGTTTCGTTCTAGCAAGGGCTTCGCATGACGGGCCTGCGTCCCGCCGGCCCCACCTTGCCGTCGACCGCTCCCGGCTCGACATGAGCGGGTGCGGCGGCTGACCCGCGCGCAAGCCAGCCCCGACCGCGTCGACGCCTCGAAAGACCGCCGCCCTCATGGCCAAAGCCCAAGCCGGAACCAGAGTCGGAGCCCGAGTCGGCGCCAGCAAAGCCGCCCCCAAACCCTCGCCCGTGAAGGTTTCCGCAGCCAAGGCGCCTGCGGACGCAGTGCCGGCCAAGCCCGCGCGCAAGAAGGCCGAGGCCCCCGCGCCGGACCGGCGGAACGCGGCCGCGGAGGCCGCCACTGACGCCAAGCTGGAGGCCCTGTTCGACGCCGCGCAGCCGGCCGCCGGCGACCGGCGGGTCATCACGGTCCGAGGCGCCCGGGAGCACAACCTCAAGAACGTCGACCTGACGATCCCCCGGGACAAGCTCGTGGTGTTCACCGGGCTGTCGGGCTCGGGCAAGTCGTCGCTCGCCTTCGACACGATCTATGCCGAGGGGCAGCGCCGCTACGTCGAGTCGCTCTCGGCCTATGCCCGCCAGTTCCTGGAGATGATGTCCAAGCCCGATGTCGACCAGATCGACGGGCTCTCGCCGGCCATCTCCATCGAGCAGAAGACCACCTCCAAGAATCCCCGCTCCACCGTCGGGACGGTGACCGAGATCTACGACTACATGCGCCTGCTCTGGGCGCGGGTCGGCATCCCCTACTCCCCGGCCACCGGCCTGCCGATCGAGAGCCAGACCGTCCAGCAGATGGTCGACCGGGTGCTGGAGCTGCCGGAGAAGACCCGGCTGTACCTGCTGGCCCCGGTGGTCCGCGGGCGAAAAGGCGAATACCGGAAAGAGATCGCAGAGTACCAAAAGAAGGGCTTTCAGCGGCTGCGGGTCGATGGCGAATACTACGCGATCGATGACGCGCCCAAGCTCGACAAGAAGTTCAAGCACGACATCGACGTGGTGGTCGACCGGATCGTGGTGCGGCCGGACATCGCCGCGCGGCTGGCCGACTCGTTCGAGACCGCCCTGGAGCTCGCCGACGGCATCGCCGAGATCGTGTTCGCGGACGCCCCCGAGGGCGAGGAGCCCCGGACGATCACGTTCTCCTCGCGCTTCGCCTGCCCGGTCTCGGGCTTCACCATCGCGGAGATCGAGCCCCGGCTGTTCTCGTTCAACAACCCGTTCGGCGCCTGCCCGACCTGCGGCGGCATCGGCCACGAGATGCGGATCGACCCCGAGCTGGTGATCTCGGATCCCGGCCTCAGCCTCAAGCGCGGCGCGGTCGGCCCCTGGGCGAAGTCGACCTCGCCCTATTACGGCCAGACGCTCGACGCGCTGGCGGAGCATTACGGCTTCAAGACCAGCGTGCCCTGGCAGAGCCTGCCGGAGGCGGCCCGCGCCATCGTGCTCTACGGCTCCGGCAAGCAGGCGATCCGCTTCGCCTACGATGACGGCCTGCGCAAGTATGCGGTCAACAAGCCGTTCGAGGGCGTGATCCCGAACCTGGAGCGCCGCTACAAGGAGAGCGAGTCCGACGCGGTGCGCGAGGAGATCGGCCGCTTCATGAGCGAGACGCCCTGCGCGTCCTGCGGCGGCAAGCGGCTGAAGCCCGAGGCGCTGGCCGTGAAGGTCGCCATGGCCGATATCGGCGACGTGACGGCGCTGTCCGTTTCGGAGGCCCATCGCTGGTTCTCCGAATTGCCGGAGAAGCTGACCGCCAAGCAGAACGAGATCGCGGTCCGGATCCTGAAGGAAATCCGCGACCGGCTCAGCTTCCTGGTGGATGTCGGCCTGGAATACCTGACGCTGGCCCGCGGCTCCGGCTCCCTGTCGGGGGGCGAGAGCCAGCGCATCCGGCTGGCCTCGCAGATCGGCTCCGGCCTGACCGGCGTGCTCTACGTGCTGGACGAGCCCTCGATCGGCCTGCACCAGCGCGACAACGAGCGGCTGCTCGGCACGCTCAAGCGCCTGCGCGATCTCGGCAATTCGGTGATCGTGGTCGAGCACGACGAGGACGCGATCCTGCAGGCCGACTACGTGGTCGATGTCGGCCCGGGCGCGGGCATCCATGGCGGCGAGATCATCGCCCAGGGGACGCCGGCCGAGGTGCTCGCCAACCCCGCCTCGCTCACCGCCAAGTACCTCACCGGCGAGATGGCGGTACGCACCCCGGCCGCACGGCGGAAGGGGCGCAAGGGCAAGCTCGGCGTGTTCGGCGCCCGGGGCAACAACCTCAAGGACGTCGACATCGAGATCCCGCTCGGGACCTTCACCTGCATCACCGGCGTCTCCGGCGGCGGGAAATCCACCCTGGTGATCGACACCCTGTACAAGGCCGTCGCGAAGAAACTGAACGGGGCGCTGGAGCACCCGGCCCCGTACGACCGCCTCGAGGGGCTGGAGCATCTCGACAAGGTCATCGACATCGACCAGTCGCCGATCGGGCGCACGCCGCGCTCGAACCCCGCCACCTATATCGGCGCCTTCACGCCGATCCGCGACTGGTTCGCCGGCCTGCCCGAGGCCAAGGCGCGCGGCTACCAGCCGGGCCGCTTCTCCTTCAACGTGAAGGGTGGGCGGTGCGAGGCCTGCTCGGGCGACGGCGTCATCAAGATCGAGATGCACTTCCTGCCGGACGTCTACGTCACCTGCGACGTGTGTAAGGGCAAGCGCTACGACCGCGAGACCCTGGAGGTGAAGTACCGCGGCAAGTCGATCGCCGACGTGCTCGACTCCACCGTCGAGGAGGCGGCCGAGCTGTTCAAGGCGGTGCCGGCGATCCGCGAGAAGCTCGAGACCCTGAAGCGGGTCGGCCTGCACTACGTTCATGTCGGCCAGCAGGCGACCACCCTGTCGGGGGGCGAGGCGCAGCGGGTGAAGCTGTCCAAGGAGCTGTCGAAGCGCGCCACCGGGCGCACCCTCTACATCCTCGACGAGCCGACCACCGGCCTGCACTTCCACGACGTGGCCAAGCTCATGGAGGTGCTCCACGAGCTCGTGGACCAGGGCAACACGGTGGTGGTGATCGAGCACAACCTCGAAGTGATCAAGACCGCCGACTGGGTGATCGACATGGGTCCCGAGGGCGGCGATGGCGGCGGCCGGGTGGTGGCCCTGGGCACGCCGGAGGAGATCGCCCGCGCGAAGGCGAGCCATACCGGCCGGTTCCTGCGCGAGGTTCTGGCCCGGCGCCCCGCCCCGCAGACCGGCCGCCGCAGCGCCGCCGAATAGGCGCCGGGGCGGCAAATTCTGCCGGGTGAGGGCGGGAATCCCGGCCCGGTCGGCCCGCCACGCCGCCTGATTCGGGCCGCCGGCCGCCGATGCCGGCCCCGGGCGGCCCGGTCGGGGCGGGGATTCCGGCCCGTGGGTGATGGCCGGGCCCCTGCCCGTTCCCCCGCTCCCGCTTGCCGGATTCTCCCGCCAGCGCCGTCGGCAACAGCTTGACCGTTCAACGATATTTTGCCGGCCGGAACCCCGATATTCATTCCTGGGGACTGTGTTGCATCGCCGCAAAAATGCGGCTTTTGCGCAACGGTTCGGCCGGTTTTGCCGCTTCGATCAGCATTCCACTGTCTTTCCGCAGGTCTCTGTAGAATAGTCACCAACGTTGAGACGGGCGGGCTCCGTGGGGGCGCTCGGCACACCGGAAGTCGGCAGCCGCCAAGGGCGAGCAGACCGGCAGGGTAGTGCCGAATGCGGGACGGATGCCTTGAGACCTTGGGAAGGAATGAAACAATGATGAAGAACTGGCTCGCGGCCGGCGCAGTCGCGCTCACGGTCGGCATGACGTCGACGATCGCGCAGGCGCAGACCACGACCATCCCGGGCGAGCAGGTCGGCCTCGCCGTCGGCGCGCCGCTGCCCGAGGGTATCTACGCGATCAACACGTTCACGTACCGCCGCGCCGATGCGCCGTCGACCGCCGTCGGTGGCGCGCTCGACACGGCCGTGAACATCCCGGTGCTGGTCTGGTCGACCCCGCTGGTGCCGCTCGGCGGCCGCATCGAGCTGCTCGTCGCTCCCCCGACCGTGTTCGCCTTCACCCGCAACGGTGCCGGCCGGAACAACAAGGACATCTCGATCAACGTCGGCACCTTTGTCGGCGGCATCTGGGCATTCGACCTGGGCAACAACTTCGGCGTCAGCTTGCTCGGCGGTGCCTACCTGAACGACCTCAACGGCGACCGCGGCACGCTCGCCAGCGTCGGCGGTCCGAGCCCGGTCCTTCCGCAGCTCTCCTCCAACACCTACCGCTTCGGCGTGGCCGGCAGCTACACCGGCGACGGCTGGAACATCACCGGCAACCTGACCGCCAACATCTACGACTCGCCCGGCCGCTTCCCCGGCTTCGGCCCCACCCGCGGTCCGTTCTACCTGTCCGACTCCCTGAACTTCGACATCACCGCGACGAAGAAGTTCGGCAACTTCGAGATCGGCCCGGTCGCCTACGGCACCTACAACTTCGACATCGGCCAGTTCAGCGCGGCGGCCGGCAACCGCGGCCGGTTCGCTGTCGGCGGCCTGATCGGCTACGACTTCAAGGTCTTCACCGTGCAGGCCTACGTCGCCCGCGACGTCGTCACCAGCGCGACCTACACGACCGCCTTCGGTCGCACCCGTGACAACTACTCCACGGACGGCTGGCTGCGCCTGATCGTGCCGCTGTACTCGCCGGCCCCCGTGTCGCCGGTCCCGACCGCCCTGGTCCGCAAGTACTGATCAGACGACACGCCGGTCTCCCGCCACCAAGGCGGCGGGGGATCCCGGATCTCGACGACACCGTCCGCCAGGACGGCGAACCGCCCGGCTCCCGCCGGGCGGTTTTTTATGGCCGGGGCAGGGAGCGGCCGATAGTCAGATCCTGCGAAACCTTTCCGCTCGAGGCGCCGTAAGCGGCGGCGCAATCCCGGTCCTGACGTGATCGCGGGATGCCTGACGGAAGGAAACTCCAGGATGCTCAACGTTATCGGAGGCCGGCGCGCGGCCCGGGCGCTCGCCCTCGCTCTGACCCTCGGCCTCGGCGCGACCGGTATGGCCCAGGCCAAGAACCCGATGGTCGGCGGCGCGCCGATGTATGCCAGCAAGACGATCGTCGAGAACGCGGTCAACTCCAAGGACCACACCACGCTGGTCGCCGCCGTGAAGGCCGCGGGCCTCGTCGACACGCTCAGCGGGCCCGGCCCGTTCACGGTGTTCGCGCCGACCAACGCCGCCTTCGCCAAGCTGCCGCCCGGCACCGTGGAAAGCCTCGTCCAGCCGCAGAACAAGCCGACGCTGACCAAGATCCTGACCTACCACGTGGTCCCGGGCGTCTACACCGCCCAGGACCTTGTGGCGCTCGTCAAGAAGGGCGGCGGCCAGGGCCAGCTCACCACGGTCGCGGGCGAGCCGCTCGCGGTGGCGGTGCAGGGCAAGAAGGTCCTGATCACCGACGTGAAGGGCAACACCGCCACGGTGACGATCCCGAACGTGATGCAGTCGAACGGCGTGATCCACGTGATCAACGCCGTGCTGATGCCCTGAGCCGGATTGTGTGATCCGACCATCCGCGGCGCCGCCCCGGCGCCGCGGGTTCTGCCCGGCGCCTACTCGGCGATCAGCTTGCCGGTATAGACCACAGGTCCCGTGGGCTGGCCGCTCGGCGAGCCGCCCGGCGGCTCCACGGACACCGCCAGCACCCCGTCCGGCGAGGCGCCCTGGGGCAGGCTCACCCGGCTCGCATCGGCTCCCACGAGGCCGAGCGGCTTCGGCCCCTCGGCGCCGACATACCACAATTGCAGGCTTCGACCCGCGGGCGCCTCGGCCCCGACCGGCCGGACCTGGGCGGTGCCGGTGCGGGTGTCGACGCGCACGATCAGGGCCGGCAGGGCGCCGCCGCCCTGGACAACCGCGAGGTAGCGGCCGCCCTCCGGCTCCGGCCGCGACCCGACCGCGACGAACAGCGCCAGCCCGGCCGCCAGCAGGCCGGTCCCCGCGGTGGCGATGCGCCAGCGCCGGACCTGGCGGCGCAGGTGGGCGAGCGGGTCGGGCGCGCCGGCGGACCGGGCCCCCAGCGCCCGCAGCAGCGCCGCGCGCACCCGCGGCGGCGGCGCCACCGGCGGGATCGCGGACAGCAGGGGCGACAGCCGCCGCTCCCAGGCCCGGACCCGGGCCGCCGCGCCGGCATCGGTGGTGATCGCACGGGCCATCTCGGCCCGCTCCCCCGGATCGAGGGTGCCCAGCACGTACTCGGCCGCGCGCAGGTCCGGATCCGAGGCCGGGTCGTCGAGGCCGCCGCTCACGAGACAGCCTCCAGGCAGGTCTTCAAGGACGCGAGCGCCCGGTGCAGCCAGGTCTTGATCGTGTTGACCGGCCGGTCGTAGCGCTGGGCCAGTTCGTCCCGCGAATGGCCCTCGCAATAGGCCAGCACCACGCAATCCCGGTGCGCGGGCTCCAGCCGGCCCAGGCACGCCCCGAGCGCGTCCCGGTCCAGGAACGCCGCGGCGTCGTCATGCGGATCCATCAGCCGCGCCACCCAATCCTCACCGTCATCCCGCACCGGTCCCTGAACCTCGGCCACCCCCTTGCGGCGCACGCCGTCGATCGCCCGGTTGCGGGCGATCGTGCACAGCCAGGCGAGCGGGCGTCCGGCCTCGGGATCGTAGGTCCCGGCCGCCTGCCAGATCCGCAGATACGCGTCTTGAAGGACGTCCTCGGCGAGCGACCGGTCGCGCTGGATACGCAGGATCACGCCGAAGAGTTTCGGGCTCGTCAGGTCGTAGAGTTCGGCCAGGGCGGCCGCCTCGCCGCGCCCGATCTCGGCCAGCAGGCGCCGCAGCTGCGCCTCGTCGGCACCGGAAGAGCCTGGCGGTCGCGCCGGGGCTGGAGACGCCCCCGCGGCAAAGATCGGTCCGGTCAAGATCCGTTCCCGTGCCCGCGCGCCGTTCATCTGCCGGTCGCGCTCCCGTAAGAGTGGTCTAGACGTCCCCGCGCGTGCTGTCACATCGCCGGCCGCGCGGGATCGTCGATAGGTCGTCGGCTCAGCGATCCGCGCGCGGCGCCGCGCCACGGGTGTCGCAGGCCGGGCGGACCGCCTATCTTAGGCTCTCATCCCGATCCGGTGGTTGCCGGCTTTCGGGACACGACGATGCGCAGCACAATCCCGGAGCCGCGTCCGACATGCGGGACGCGGCTTCAGTCCGAAGTGGCGCGGCCGGCGGCGGCGCAGGGGCGAACGAGCCGAAGGAATCTCATGGCGACCCAGGGCGAGTGGAAGATCCCCGCGCAGGCCCAGCCCAGGCCTGCGGATTACGGCTACGATCTCGATCGGGCGCTCTCGTCGGTGCTCGCCCTGTCGGCGCGGGTGCCGGAGAGCGCCTTCACGGCCGAGACCCTCGGCACCGAGCGGGCCGGCAACGGCGTGGTGATCCGGGAGGACGGGCTCGTTCTCACGGTCGGCTACCTCATCACGGAGGCCGAGAGCGTCTGGCTCACCACCCGAGAGGGCCGCTCGGTCCAGGGCCACGTGCTCGGCTTCGATGCCGCCACCGGCTTCGGCGTGGTCCAGGCCCTGGGCGAGCTCGGCGTCCCGGCCCTGCCGCTCGGCCGCTCGGCCGAGCTGAAGACGGGCGACCGGGCCGTGGTGGCGGGCGCCGGCGGGCGCCAGCGCTGCGTCGCCGTCGAGGTCGTGGCCCGGCAGGAATTCGCCGGGTACTGGGAGTATGTCCTGGACGAGGCGCTGTTCACCGCCCCCGCTCACCCGCATTGGGGCGGCACCGCGCTGATCGGCGCGCAGGGCGAGCTGCTGGGGATCGGTTCCCTGCAGCTGCAGCAGGGCGGCAGCAGCGGCGGCCGCCCGATCAACATGGTGGTGCCGATCGACCTGCTGCCGCCGATCCTCGACGACCTGGCCACGCGCGGGCGCGCCAACCGGCCGCCCCGGCCCTGGCTCGGCCTCTACGCCACCGAGAGCGAGGAGGGCATCGTCGTGATGGGGCTGGCCGATGGCGGCCCGGCCGAGACCGGCGGCCTGCGCAGCGGCGACGTGATCGAGGCGGTGGCCGGCGAGCCGATCCCGGATCTCGCCGCCCTGTTCCGCAGTATCTGGGCGCTCGGGGAGGCCGGGGTCCGCGTCCCGCTCACCGTGCGCCGCGACGGGCGCAGCGTGAAGCTCGCCCTCGTCTCGGCGGACCGGGAGCGGTTCCTGCGCACGCCCTCGCTGCACTGACGGGCTCTTCCGCGGCGGCCAGCCGCGAAACCGTCGCGGCTGGGGTTGCGTTTCTCGGATGCCGAGGTCGAGGCTGCAGGGGATACAACCACAGGCTCAGCTTCGGTTCAGGCGGCGGGGCCGAATCTCTCTCGACCGGCACCGATCCGCCGGACGCTTTGAGGAGATGTGTCATGGCGATTCTGAGCGCACCGCGCGCGAAGGCACTCGTTATGGCCGCCGCGATCGCCGGCGGCCTCGGGCTCGTGGGCTCCGCCGAGGCGGCGGGAGGCTGCGGCCCGGGCTTCCATCCGAACCCCTGGGGCATCTGCCGCCCGAACTGGGGCCCCCGCCCCTACTGGCGCCGGCCGGTCTATTACGGCGGCTACGTGCGGCCGCGGCCCTTCTACCGGCCCTATTACCGACCCTACGGTTTCTACGGCCCGCGCCCGTTCTACTGAGGGATCCACCCGTTTTGCGCCGCGAAGGGCGCCCCGCCGGCCGGTGGGGCGCCCTTCGCGCGTTCAGAGGGCTCCCGGCATGCGCACAAAGAATGACCATCCGGGAAGGTTGCCGGTTTCTTAATCCGGGCATGCGGCGCACGCAGGCCAGATCCTTGGCCTTTCGACTCCTGCTGCGCCGCGGGAGGTTTATATGTGCGTTGCACCAACAAGAGGCAGCGATGCGCAACGGCGCGCCATCCACTGCCTGAACAGAGGTCAAAGAACTCCATGTCCGCCGCTCGTAGCGTCCTGAGTCGCGTCCGCGCCTATCTCCGGTACCGCGACACCGTTTCCCAGCTCTCCCGCCTCTCGGATCGCGATCTTGCCGATCTCGGCATCAACCGCAGCGAGATCCACGGCATCGCCCGCGTCTGATCTCCCGGCACCATCGCGATTCGACTGAAAGGACCGCCGCCCGTTGATCCGGGCGACGGTCCTTCGCTATTCTGGGATATGACACAGACCATTCACATCATCGGCGGCGGCCTGGCGGGATCCGAGGCGGCCTGGCAGGTGGCCGAGGCCGGCCATCGCGCCGTGATCCACGAGATGCG
Organism: Methylobacterium brachiatum; assembly: GCF_020523825.1. GTDB lineage: Bacteria > Pseudomonadota > Alphaproteobacteria > Rhizobiales > Beijerinckiaceae > Methylobacterium > Methylobacterium brachiatum. Next base: position 81,573 of record NZ_JAJALK010000010.1, read on the forward strand.
GCCGGTGCGCGGCACCGAGGCCCACCAGACCGACGGCCTGGCGGAGCTGGTCTGCTCGAACTCGTTCCGGTCGGACGATGCCGAGAGCAACGCCGTCGGCCTGCTGCACCAGGAGATGCGCAGCTTGAGCTCGCTGATCATGCGGGCGGCGGACGCGAACCAGGTGCCCGCGGGCGGTGCGCTCGCGGTGGACCGGGAGGGCTTTTCCGCGGCGGTGACAAGGAGCCTGGAGCAGCACCCCAACGTCACGGTTGTCCGCGGCGAGGTCGAGGGCCTGCCGCCCGAGGCGTGGGGTCCCTGCATCGTCGCCACCGGCCCGCTGACCGCCCCGGCGCTCGCCGAGGGCATCCGGGCGCTCACCGGCGCCGAGTCCCTCGCCTTCTTCGATGCCATCGCGCCGATCGTCCATCGCGACTCGATCGACATGGACGTGGCGTGGTTCCAGTCCCGCTACGACAAGCCCGGGCCCGGCGGCACGGGGGCCGACTACCTCAACTGCCCGATGAACCGGGCGCAGTACGACGCCTTCGTGGCCGCCCTCGTGGCCGGCGAGAAGATCGGATTCAAGGAATGGGAGGGCACGCCGTATTTCGACGGCTGCCTGCCGATCGAGGTGATGGCCGAGCGCGGTCCCGAGACCCTGCGGCACGGCCCGATGAAGCCCGTGGGGCTCACCAACCCGCGCGATCCCCTGGTCAAGTCCTGCGCGATCGTGCAGCTGCGCCAGGACAACGCGCTGGGCACCCTCTATAACATGGTCGGCTTCCAGACGAAGCTCACCTATGCCGAGCAGGTCCGGATCTTCCGCACGATCCCCGGCCTGGAGCGGGCCGAATTCGCGCGGCTCGGCGGCCTGCACCGCAACACCTATCTCGACAGCCCGCGCCTGCTGGACGCCACCCTCCGGCTGAAGGCCCGGCCCGCTTTGCGCTTCGCCGGCCAGATCACCGGCTGCGAAGGCTATGTCGAGAGCGCCGCGGTCGGCCTGATGGCCGGCCGTTTCGCGGTGGCCGAGGCGGCGGGCCGGCCGCTCAGCCCCCTGCCCCAGACCACGGCGCTGGGCGCGCTCATCGCCCACATCACCGGCGGCCACGTGGCGGCCGACGGCGAGGCCAACGCCCCGCGCTCGTTCCAGCCGATGAACGTGAATTTCGGCCTGTTCCCGCCCCTGGCCCAGGCGCCCCGCAACGAGACCGGCCGCCGCCTGCGCGGCCCCGAGAAGGCCGTGCTGAAGAAGCGGGCCCTCACCGACCGGGCTAGGGCTGACCTCGGTGCCTGGATGGCGGGGGCGCAACCCGCGGACTGGAAACAGGCGGCGGCGGAGTAGCGCGGCGAGTCGCGGTTTCGAAGGGGCCGGGACCTTTCGCGGGTGCAGGGCTGAAGCCCTGCTGTCGGGCTCCGCCCCGACACCCCGCCAAAGGGCTCGCCCTTTGAAAACCCCGATGTGCGCATGGCGCTTGCACGGTCTGGGCGCTCAACTCCCGGGGACCGCTGCATGACCGAGATCGATACCGACGCCTTCCTGGCCGACCTCTATGCTCTGCGCGAGATCGGCCGGTTCCGCACCGGCGTTCACCGCCCGACCTTCTCGGCCGCCGATATGGAATCCCGCCGCTGGCTGATGGCCAAGCTGGAGGAATGCGGGCTGGAGGCATCGATCGACGGGATCGGCAATGTGCTCGGGCGCCATCGCGGGCCCGGACCCCACCTCCTGGTCGGCAGCCACATCGAGACCCAGAACGAGGCCGGCTGGCTCGACGGGGCGCTGGGGGTGGTGGCCGGTTTGGCCCTGGCCCGGGCCGGGCTGCCGGTCGACGTCGTCGCCTTCGCGGACGAGGAGGGGCACTTCTCGGGCGGCTTCCTGGGCAGCCGCTCGGCGATCGGCGACCTGACCGAGGCCGAGATCGAGGCCGCCCGCAACCGCACCGACGGCACGCCGCTGCGCGCGGCCCTCGAGGCCGCCGGACTCGCCGGATTGCCGCGGATGCGGCTTGATCCGGACCGCTACCGGGGCTTCCTGGAACTGCATATCGAGCAGGGCACGCAGCTCGAATCCGCCGGCCTGCATCTCGGTGTGGTCAGCGGCATCGTGGCGATCTGGCAATTCCAGATCGTGTTCGACGGCAACCAGGACCATGCCGGCGGGACCACCATGGCCGAGCGCCGGGATGCGGGGCTCTCGGCGGTACGCCTGCTCGCGGCGATCGACCGGGAATTCCCGAAACTCTGCGGCCCGCGCAGCACCTGGACTACCGGGCGGATCACCCTGGATCCCGGCGGCTACAGCATCATCCCGGGCCGCGCCGAGGTGGCCTTCCAGTTCCGCGACGTGTCGATCCCGGTGCTGGAGCGCATGGAGGCGTGCCTTGAGGCTCTGGTGCGCGAGTCGAACCGGCGCGAACGTTGCCCCGCCACCCTCACGGCCCTGTCGAAAGCGATCCCCGCCCCCTGCGACCCGGACCTCATGCGGGCCCTCTCAGAGGCCGCCGAGCAGGTCTGCCCCGGCCGCTGGCAGGTGATGCCCTCGGGCGCCGGCCACGACGCCCAGAACATCGCCCGGATCCTGCCGGCCGCCATGCTGTTCGTCCCGTCGATCGGCGGCATCAGCCACCATTGGGCGGAGGATACCAGCGATGCGGACCTGGCCTTCGGGGTGCGCACGCTCGGCGCGGCGGCGGCTCGGGTGCTGGCGGGGTGAGCGCCGTGCCTCTGATCGCCGAAGCAACACTCCCCACATCCAACCGTTGATCCGCATCAATGCCGGAGGGCGGCCATGCGAATCCGCAAGGAAGCGACGTATGACGGGGTGTGGACCGTGTTCGTCGGCGAGGGCCTCTGCTTCAGCGATCTGAGCGGGCCGGCCGCCGACGCGCTGGTGGCGGCGTTCGCGCGGCGGTTCGCTGAGGCGGGCGAGTGAGCCTCAGGCGCCCGGGATCAGCGACTGGATCGGGATCAGGTCCGGGCGGTATTCCTGCATCCCGCCGGCGATCCGCTCTTCCACCGCGTCGAGGAATTTCTCGGGGTCGGTGATCGAGCACTGGCGCAGGTCCCAGAAGGCGTAGCGCCACCATTGCACCTTCAGGTAACGCTCGATCAGCGCGTCGGGGAAGCGCATCTTCACGACCCGGGCCGGGCTGCCGGCCACGATCGCGTAGGGCGGCACGTCCTTGGTCACCACCGCCATGGCGCCGATGATCGCCCCGTCGCCGATGGTGATGTCGGGCATCAGGAAGGCGCCGTGGCCGATATAGACGTCGTTGCCGATGCGCACCCGCTTGGGCCACAGATAGGGGCCGCAGATCTCGTAATCCTCCGCGCGCGGATCCAGCCGGTCGAACACGGCGGAATGGTGCGTGTAGAACAGCGGCGAGGTCGAGCCGCAATGGACCGGGTGGCTGCCGCGCCCGACCTGGACGCTCTCGCCGATCGAGCAGTAGCGGGCGATGTCGGCGCCGAAATAATAGCCGCTCACCGCGTAGGAGAACGCCCCCATGGTGAGGCAGTAATCGATCCCCATCCACTTGATGCTGCAGGGCGGCTCGAAGGTGCAATCCTCCGGCAGGCCGAACGGGGCCGGGTGCAGCACCGAGATGCCGCGCCGGAGCATCTCCTGCTTCATGTCCTCGTTGACGGAGATCATGCGGCGTCCTCGTCGAATGGGTTCTTCGCCCCGGCCGGATTCAGGTCCAGGACGTAGTAGTCGCGCATCAGGTCGTCGTACTCGGCCGCCTGGATCGGCACCGAGAGCTCCCCGGCGCGTGAGATGTCGAGCGCCAGCAACCGGTCGTTGAAGGCGGCCGGATCATGCGCCAGGGCGTAGGGCAGGACATGGCCGTTCGGATAGGCCCGCAGCCGGTCGCCCTGGGCGCCGAGATCGAAGGCCACCACCGGCAGGCCGGTCCGCAGCCCGAGCGTCAGGGCATACGAATACGTCTCCGGCCAGATCGCCGGCAGCAGGACCAGGTCGGCGGAAGTCCGCCAGACCAGGTCGAGGGCCTCGTCGTCGCCGGCGTAGCGGCCGGTCTGGCTCACCCCGGCCCGCTCCAGGCCGCCCGCCAGCGCGGGATCGGAGAAGCCCACGATCGCGAACCGCAGCGGCAGCTTCCGGTCCTGGGCGTCGGTGGCCAGGGCCTGCAGGAACAGGCCGCCCTTGGTCGCGCTGATCGCGCCGAGCACCGCGACGCGGCGCAGGCGGCCCGGGCGCCTCAGGGCGGTGGAGCGCACGCTTCGGTCGGCCTCGACATGCGGCCGCACCGCGATCGCCAGTTCCGGATACACGCCGCCGATCCGCCCCGCCGTATCGGCGGACGGCGCGAACACCCGCGCCGCGCCGGCCAGGAACCGCCCGAACGTGGCCCGCCGCTCCGCCGGATCCGGCTCCTCGTAGCCGTCCGCGTCCGAGGCCAGGCAGTCCCGGCACAGAGGCACCGGCGCCAGCCCGCAATAGCGCCCGTCCGGCATCACCAGGTGGTTGCGGTGGCACACCGGCGAGAAGTCGTGCAGCGTCCAGGCATAGGGCCGCCCCGACCCGGACACGAGATCCATCAGCGCCTGCGCCGCGTTCCAGCGCAGGCCCGCCAGCGAGTGCACGTGGATCAGGCGCGGCGCCAGCTGCTCGACGAATGCCGCCACCGCCTCGGCATCGCGCGGCAGGTACAGGCTGTCCAGGCTCGGCAGGTACACGAACTCCCGGCTGCGATACGAGACGTTGACCTGGATGTTCCGGGCCCGGTCGACCGAGAGCAGCACCACGGCCGTGCCCTCGCGTTTGAGCCGGGCGATCATGTCGTCGATGTGCCGCTGGATGCCCCCGCCCCAGCTATGGGTCACGAACAGCACCGCCCGGCCGCGGAAGTGCCGGGCGAGCCGGTGCAGGTCGAGCCGCGCCCGCCCCCGCCGGCCGGGATCGGCCTGGACGAACTGGCCGACGAGCGCCGGGTAATCCGGATGCTTGGCGAGCAAGGCCGCCTGGCCCTGGTCGTACTCGCCGCCCGGGTCCAGCCCGAACGAGATCTGCCCGGCATGGTAGACGTACACGTCCTCGGCCAGCAGGTTCGAAAACCCGGCCTTGCGGGCGCGCATGCACCAGTCGTTCTCCTCGCCGTAGCCCTTGCCGAAGGCGACCTCGTCGAGGGGGCCGACCGCGTCGAGCGCGGCGGCGGTCATGTAGAGGCAGAACCCGACCCCGGTGGGCACCTCGATGCTGCGGCCGCGGTTGAGCGTGCGGGCGGCCTGGTCGAGCTCGGGCCGGGGGATCTCCAGCGCCATGGTGTTGTTGGCGTTGAAGCGCGGGTAGCTGCAGATCGTGGCGTTGTTCGACAGCGGCGTGACGCTGCCCACCGGCGGGCGGCCCCCGGCCTCGGCGGCCTCGGCATGGGGTGTTTCTGCATGGGCGACGAGCCGGTCGAGCCAGTCGCCGAACACCTGGGCGTCGGAGTTGAGCAGGACCACGGCCTTGCCCTGGCGCAGACTGAGCCCGCGATTGACCGAGCGGACGAAGCCGAGGTTTTCCCGGTTCTCGACGAGGTGGAACAGGCCGCGCCCGGCGAGGTCCTTGAGGTCGGCGGTGAGGTCCGGGTCGGGGGACCGGTCGTTGACCGCGAGCAGGGTGAACGGGGTCTTCTGCGGGGCGGCGAGGCAGGCGTGGATGGCGCGTAGGGTCTCGCCGCGGCCCTTGTAGACCGGCATGATCACGACGACCCGGGCCTGGGCCAGGGTGAGGGCGCGGGGCAGGCCGTCCCAGTCCTGCGGCTCGGGGGCCTCCATGGCCGGCCAGGCTCCGAGATCCTCCGGGCAGCCCATCAGCCCGGCGGCGCGCCCGGTGCGCACGTAGTGCAGGAACGGCGATTCACCCGGCGCAAGAAGATGCCCGTAGGTCTCCGCGTAGAACGCGATCGAGAAGGTCTTGCTCGGGTCCCGGCCCTCGTGCTGGCCGTAGGCGACGAAATGGGCGAGCGGGCCGCCCGCGGCGCCGGCGACGTCGGGATTGCGCTTGGCGTAGAACGCCGCATCGAAATACGGCTCGAACAGCCGGGCCTGCTCGGCCAGGGCGTCCGCCTCGGAGGGCGGCGGCCCGTAGCGCGGGTCGAACCGCCCGGCCGCGATGTCGACTCCGTGCAGCAGTGCGGTGGCGAGATGGTGGACCAGGGGCGCGATGCCGGTCTCGCGCACCCAGGGATGGGCGTCGAGATAGGCGGTCCCGTTGAAATCGGGGCGCGGGTTGCGGCCCTGTCGCCAGCCGGTGTCGCAATAGTCGCGGACCGCGTCGACATCCTCGGCGAGGCCGTAGCGTTCCCGGTAGAAGGCGTGGTCGAAATGCAGCGCCGCCAGCCCGGCTTGCAGGTCCAGGGATGCCGCCCGGTCCAGGGGCTCCCGGCCGATCGCGCCGAGCCAGAGCGTGTCCTCCACGGGCGGACGCGCCGGGCGCAGGCCGCAGACCCGCAGCAGCGCGTCCAGCGTCGAGCGTCCCGGGCCCGGATCGCGCAGCTCCCGCCAGCCGCTTGTGGCGAAGTGCAGATAGGGTGCGGCCTCCCGCACGTCCGGGTAGGTCGCCCGGTACCAGGCCTCGTCCACGGCCGGGACGTTCAGCCTGTCCGTCCCTGAGAACGGCTGTTTGCCCATCAGCAGCGTCTCGGCGACGGTGCGGAAGAACGGGTCGCCGATCACCGCCCGGCTGTCGGCGCGCGCCTGCACGAAGCCGGCCGGGTCGAAATCCTGGCGCGGGCTGCGCATCGCCCGCCAGCCGCCGCTCACGTAGCTGCGCAGCAGCTCGGCGTCGGACGCGTCGGAAAGCTCCTGGGCCTCCCCCTCGTCCAACCCTTGCCGGTAATAGGCGGCGTCGAAATAGGGACCGATCGTCTCGGCCTGAAGCGCGACGAGATCCGCCGGCTCGGGCCGGGCCGGGCCGCCGTGCAGGACGTAATGCACCAGCGGGTTCTGGGTCGCGTAGGAGATGCCCCGGGTCAGGCAATAGGCCAGGGTGTCGAAGTGCGGCGACGGCTCGCGGCCCTCGCGCCAGCCGGAGGCCATGTAATGGGCCACGGGGTCGACACCGGCCGCCCGCAGGTCGGGGTTGTTGGCGAGATAGAACGCCCCGTCCACGAGGCGGCGGGCCAGGCGCTCGGCCTGTTTCGTGTCGGGCCGGGGCAGGGCACCGCCCTTGGCGCGCTGCGCCGTCACCCAGTGCAGGAACGGGTTGATGCCGGCCCGGGCGAGATACGGCCGTGCGGCGAGGTAGTCGGCGGTGCAAAAGTCCGGTCGCGGGTCCCGGCCCTCGCGCCAGCCGGCCACGAGGTAGTCCCGCACCGGATCGGCCGTGATGCCGTACCAGCTCGCGTAGAAGCCGGCATCGACATACGGCTCCAAAGCCGCGACCATGTGGGTCTCGATGTCGTCCCCGGCCTGTTTGCCGACCCACCGGGCGTGCAGGGCGGCGGGCCTGCCCAGCGGGTCGCTGAGCCGGCGCCAGCCGAGGCGCAGGGCGCGGGCGGAGTCGACGGCGCCGCGCGCGACGGGCCGGCCGATGCGGCGCTTGAACCGCCCGAAGGTCGGGGGCAAACCGAGGCGCATCTCAGGGCTCTGCGGGGAAACGTGCGCCGCGTGCCGTCACGAGACGCGGCATCCGGCAGCCGCCTTCGGGGTCGACGCGGTCGAGGCGCGGGTCTCGGATCGGCTCATGGTCGGCAGCGTCGGGGCGTGCGAGGCGCGGGTGCGGGCCTCGCATTCTTCGCCCGTCGAACTAACGGAACCGGCGGAGTCCGTAAACCATGGGCCGGCCCGTCCTCGGGCCGCGCGGCTGCGCGACCCGGCATGGCCGCTTGTCGGGGACCGGGGCCCGCGATATCGAAACGCCGGCCTCGCGCCCCGTGCCGGGTATCGCAACCGGCACGGGGCGCGAGGTCTATGCTTCACATCGCCTTTTTCCGAAAGCCGGCAGCCACCTTTCGGGACGATGCTGTATCGGGACCGAATCGACGCCATGCCCCGCCGCGCGGGCTTTCCAGTCCGGCCTTCCCTCGCGAGCGATCCCTTCGATGCCGCGCCGCGGACCCCTCGACGTCGAACAGGCCGACGCCGTCGCGGTGGGGCGGGTAAGAGCGGCCGGAGCCCGGCCCGTGCCTGAACCGACGCCGGGCCGCCTCATGATCGGCATCACCCTGTTCCGGCCGAGCCCGGACCAGGTGGATCGGGTGCTGGCGCAGGCCGCCTCCGGATGCGCCGGGGTGATCGCCTTCGACGATGGCGGCCTGACCGAGGCGGATGCGGAGCGCCTCACCCGGGCCGGGGTGACCGTCCTGTCGGCGGGGCGCAATCTCGGCATCGCCGAGGCGCTCAACCGGATCGCCGCGGCGGCCCGGGCGGCCGGCGCCGAGACCCTGCTGCTGCTCGACCAGGATGCCGAGCCAGAGACCGGGCTGGCCGCGGCGCTGCTGGCCGCCCGCGAGCGGCTTCGGGCGGCCGCGATCCCGGTCGCGGTCGTGGGGCCGGCCCCTGCCCCCGCCCCCGGCCACAAGGCGCCCGCCTACCCACCCCGCCCCGGCGCGCAGGCCTGCGGCGCCCTCCCTCCAGCCTGCGCCCCGGTGCAGTTCCTGGCGACCTCGGGCTCGCTCATCGACCTCGATGCCCTCGCCCGGATCGGTCCGTTCCGCGCCGATTTCTTCATCGACGGCGTCGAGCTCGAATGGTGCTTTCGCGCCTGGAGCCTCGGTTACGGCTGCTACCTGGCCCGGGATGTCGCGATCCCGCACCGGGTCGGGGGCGGGGTGATCCGCGGCTTCGGGATCGCGATGCCGCGCCAGCCCCTGTTCCGCATGGCGACCTACCTGCGCAACGCGGTCTATGCCTGGCGCCTGCCGCACGTGCCCCTGCGCTGGAAGCTCGCCCAGGCCGCCTACCTGCCGCTCCAGGCCGGCCTGTACTGGGCGGATTCGGGCTGGCGGCCGGCCGTGCTGCTGCGGCTGCTCGGGGCCGTCCGCGACGGCGCCCTCGGGCGCCTCGGCCCGCCCCGGGATCGCGCATGACCGACCGCGCCGCCCTCGACGTGGTGATCGTCAACTGGAACGGCGGCGCCCTCCTCCGCGCCTGCCTGGCGAGCCTCGCATCCGTCCGGGAGGCCGCATCCGTGCAGGTCATCGTGGTCGACAACGCCTCGCAGGACGGCTCGGCGGACGCCCTGCCCGCCCTGCCCCGCCCGCTCCGGCTGATCCGCAACGCCGAGAATCGCGGCTTCGGCCGGGCCTGCGACCAGGGTGCCGCCGCCGGGGACGCCCCGGCGATCCTGTTCCTCAACCCGGACACGCAGGTCGCCCCCGACGCCCTGCTCGTGGCCCTGGACGCCCTGATGGCCGATCCGCGTACCGGGATCGTCGGCGCCCGGCTGGTCGACCCGGACGGGCGGACCGCGCGCTCCTGTGCCCGGGCGCCCACCGGTCTCGGCCTCCTCGGCCGCGCCCTCGCCCTCGACCGGCTCGGCCTGGTCCGGCCGCATTTTCTGCGCGAATGGGATCACGCCGACGACCGGGCCGTCGGCCAGGTGATGGGCGCGTTCCTGATGATCCGCCGGGACCTGTTCGCGGCGCTCGACGGCTTCGACCCGCGCTTCTTCGTCTATTGGGAGGATGCCGACCTCTGCACCCGCGCCCGCGCCGCCGGCTTCTCAGTGCGGCACGTGGCCGGGGCGGTCGCCCACCATGTCGGCCAGGGCACGACCCGGCAGGCCCGGGCGCGGCGCCTGTTCTACTTCCTACGCAGCCAGATCCTCTATGCCGGCAAGCATCACGGCCCGGCCGCCGCCCTCGCCCTCACCATGGCGAGTTTTTGCGCGCAGGTGCCGCTGCGGCTCGCCCTGGCGCTCGCCCGCCGCTCGCCGCAGGAGGCCGTCGAGGTGCTGCGCGCGGCCGGGCTCCTGGCGGCAGCGCTACCCGGCCTTGCGCCAAAACTTCTGCGGGGCCGGTGATCAGCGGCCGATATGGGCCACGGAGGCGATCTCCACGAGGGCGTCGGGCTTCACCAAGCCGCACTGGATGCAGTAGCGCGCCGGCTTCTCGCCGGGGAAGTAGTCCGCGTAGACCGCGTTGATCGCCGCGTAATCGGCCCAGTCCTTCAGGAAGACGTGGTTGAAGGTCACGTCGTCCATCGTGCCGCCCGCGGCCTCGACCACGCCCTTGATCGTCTCCAGCACGTGCCGGGTCTGGGCACCGGCATCGCCGACATGGACGACGTTGGCATCCGCATCGAGCGGCAGCGTGCCCGAGACGTACAGCACCCCGTCGGCCAGGGTGCCGGGCACGTAGGGGGCGAGCGGCTTGCCGGTCCCCGGCGGTATGACAACCTGCTTCGGCATTTCTTTTCCGGACTTGGCGTTGCGGGTGCGGGGACGGCGGGCGGTCTATTCGGCGGCGGCGCGGGTCTGCGCGCCGAGCGCCGCCGCGAACGACGCCACGTCCGAGACCCAGCCGAAGAAGGTCTCAATATTGGCGAGCGCCCCCTCGTGCAGGCTCCGCGGCCCGGCCTGGTGGGTGGCGTCCGCCAGGACGATCCCAAAATACTCCCGGTGGTAGCCGTCCCGCAGGGTCGACTCGACGCAGACATTGGTGGCGATGCCGGTGAAGACCAGCGTGTTCACACCCCGGGCCCGCAGCATGCTGTCGAGCGGCGTGTTGTAGAAGCCGCTGTAGCGCGGCTTGCCCAGCACGATGTCGCCGGGCTCCGGCTTCAGGGCGTCCACCAGGGCATAGTCCCAGGAGCCCTTGGCGAGGAGCTGCGCGTTCATCTCCGGCCGCCGCCGCATGGTCTTGAGGGCGTTGGACTTGTGCCAGTTCGGTGAGCCCGGGCCGCCAGCCTCGACGTAATCCGGATCCCAGCCGTTCTGGAACCACAGGATCCGGATGCCCGCGGCCCGGGCCGCCGCCACCGCCTTGATAATCTGGGCGATGACCGGGCCGGTCTCCGACACGTCGAAGCCCGCGAGGTCGAGATAGCCGCCCGGGCTGGCATAGGCGTTCTGCATGTCGACGACGATCAGCACCGTCGCGGCCGGATCGAAGGCGATCGGCTCGGGCCGGGCCGGCAGGATGACGCCGCCGTGGCGGCCATGGGCGTCGTGGAATCCGGCTTGCGTGTCCATCAGGCGACTTCTCTCATCACGCGACCTCGGCGAGCGGTGTCGGCACGACGTGCCGGCGGGATTGCATCAGCGGCTGGATCCGGGTCCCGAAGGCGTCGAGCCCTTTGAGGAAGTCGTCGAACACCAGCAGCACGCCCTCCACCCCGTCGATCGTCATGATCGCGTCGAGCATCTCGGCCACGTGGGCGTAGCTGCCCACCAGGGTGCCCATGTTGAGGTTCACCGCCGAGGTCGGGTCGGCGAGCTGGCGGACGTTCGTGTCGCTGCCGGACTTGGTGTCGGCCGCGCCCTGGATCCCGAGCCAGGCGATCGCCTCGGCATCGGCCCCCGCCTTGTAATGCTCCCAGGTCGCCATCGCGGCGGCGTCGGTCTCGTCGGCGATGATCATGAACAGCGCGAAGGCGGTCACGTGCCGACCGGTCTTGGCCCTGGCCTCCGCCAGCCGCTCCACCACGGGCGCGAAGGCGGTGGGGGTGTTGACCCCCTTGCCCAGGCAGAAATTGTAGTCGGCATATTGCGCCGTGAAGGCCATGCCGGCGCCGCTCTGGCCGGCGCAGATGATCTTCATCGGCGCCTGCGGCCGGGGGCTCAGGCGGCAATCGTTCATCTGGAAGAACGTGCCCTTGAGGTCGCTGGCCCCCGTCTCCCACAGCTCGCGTAGAATCTGAGCATATTCCGACAAGTAGTCGTACCGCTTCAAGAAATACTCCTCGCCGGGCCACAGGCCCATCTGGTCGTATTCCGGCTTCTGCCAGCCGGTAACGAGGTTCAGGCCGAAGCGCCCGTCCGAGATCGAATCGATGGTCGCGGCCATGCGGGCGACGATCGCGGGCGGCATGCACAGGGTCGCCGCGGTGGCGAACAGCTTGATCCGGGTGGTCACCGCGGCGAGCCCCGCCATCAGGGTGAACGATTCGAGGTTGTGGTCCCAGAACTCGGTCTTGCCGCCGAAGCCGCGCAGCTTGATCATCGACAGGGCGAAATCGAGCCCGTGCGCTTCCGCCTTCAGGGTGATCTGCTTGTTGAGCGCGAAGCTCGGCCGGTATTGCGGGGCGTTCTCCGACAGCAGCCAGCCGTTGTTGCCGATCGGGATGAACACCCCGACGCTCATGGGAGCAACGTCCTTGGCCGGGACCGCCCCGGGGCGGCCCTCCGCGTCTGCCTGGCTCTGCGTCATCGCCCTCTGCCCCCTGCGACCGAGTCCCGCAGGACTGAGTCGGTCGCCGGGACGCTCGCAAAACCCGGGCGGAGAATCAAACCCGCGCGCGGGTTCGGGGCGGAAAATGCCACTCTTTCCAGCGACTTGCACAACCGAAGCGCGACGCCTGCACATCTCGCACGCGCAGTGCTTGCCGACCGGCCGCATCCATCTAGATGATCCGTCGGCTCAGGTGTCTCGTGGGAGGCGCTTGATCGGAGTGACCGTCGATGCGCGCGTGGCTCGCCCTCCTGCTGATCCTCGGCCTCGCGGGGCCGGCCCTGGCCGATGACGGCGCCCGGGCGGCGGCCCGGGCGGTGATCGCCAAGCAGGTCGAGGCGCTCGGGCGCGACGACGCGCCGACCGCCTATGCCCAGGCGGCCCCGGCGATCCAGGAGCTGTTTCCGAACGCCGACTTGTTCATCGGCATGGTCCGCAACCAGTACCGTCCGGTCTACCGCCACCGCAGCTTCGTGTTCGGCGAGGGCCGGGATACCGGGGCGGCGGGAATGGTGCAGTCGGTGGCGATCCAGGACGAGTACGGCGTCGACTGGACCGCCGAGTACAGCCTCGCCCGGGACGCGGACGGGGCCTGGCGCATCACCGGCTGCCGCCTGATCAAGGCGCCGGGCACGAGCGCCTGACCGGCGCTCGCGGCTTCCACCGGCTTACGCGGCGAGGGCCACGGCCTTCCGGATCGTCCCGTCGAGCGCGACGTGGACCGTGTGGCGCACGCCGTCCTTCGCGGCCGGAAGCTCGAAATGCTTGGGCTTCCGCTCCGGCACGCCGGCGACCGTGTAGCCCGCCGCCTCCGCGGCCCGGATCGCCCGGGCGGGATCGGCCGGCGGATGGGCGTGCTTCTCCTTCTCGGGCCAGTCGATCGTGCGGGTCGAGCCGTCCGCCAGGGTGAGGCGGGTGACCTTGATTGCGCAGGGCTTTTTCGCGCCCCGCAGCGCGACCCGGTCGCCGACCGCCAGGGTTATGCCCGCGGCGCCCTTCGGGCCGAGATCCGCCAGGATCCGCCCCCCTGCCCCGTCGAGGGCGAACCGGTGCCCGAACACGGCCCAGACGGTGCCGGCGGCTTCATGCGAATCGGTTCTCGTATCGGTCATGGTGGTGATCCTGTGGTGGGTGCCGGCATTGGCGGGGTCGTTTCCGAGCCCCGCCGGCGTGGCGAGGCGCTATCGGGCGTCGGCGGGCCGCAGCGTCCCGAGCTTGTCGACGAGCTGCAGGGTGATGTCGGCACAGGCCTTCATCGAGTCCTCGTCGGCGCATTTCACGTCGATCCGGGTGTCGCCCCGCTCGAGGCGGAAATGCGCGCCCTTCGGCGGCGGAGGCGGCGGCGGCGGACCGTCGGGGCCCGGGCCGCGCTGGGGACCGCCGGGGGGCGGCGGGGGCGGCCCGTCCGGACCGGGACCGCGCCGGGGACCGCCCGGGGGCGGAGGCGGCGGGGCGCCGGCCTCGGGACCCGGCCGCGGGCCGCCGGGCGGCGGGGTCTGGGCGATCGCCGCGGTGCCGAGCAGCAGCGCTGCGGCGCCGGCCAGGGCGAGGGGTCGAACGGCACGGGTTCGAATCATGTCGGCTCTCTTTCCGAAGGCACCCCGCAGGCGGGGTCGGGCCGCCCCCGCGGCACCGGCCGGTCGGGCCGGGGTTCCTCGGGGGTGATCCGGTTCTAGGCGTGGCGGCGCAACCGGTCCTGAACCGGCCCGTTCAGGCCCGGTTAAACCGCGGACCCCCCTCGGCCGCGCCGGGCTTTCGACAGGTCCGCCCGCATCGTGTAGAGGGGGCGCCTTCCTCCCGGAGGCCCCTGTGCTCCACGTCTCGACCCGCGGCGAGGCCGCGCCGCTCTCGTTCTCGGATGCGCTCCTCGCAGGCCTCGCCCGCGACGGCGGACTCTACGTGCCGCAGACCTGGCCGCAGATCGGCCCGGCGGAGATCGCCGCGCTGGCCGGCAAGCCCTACGCGGAGGCCGCCAAGCGCGTGCTGCGGCCGCTGATGGATGGCGAGATCGCCGGTCCGGACCTCGACCGGATGATCGACGAATCCTACGCCACCTTCCGGCACCCGGCGGTCTGCCCGCTCACCCAGCTCGACGACAACCTGTTCCTGCTGGAGCTCTTCCACGGGCCGACGCTCGCCTTCAAGGACGTGGCGATGCAGCTGCTCGGGCGGCTGATGGACCATGTCCTCGCCAAGCGCGACACCCGCGCCACCATCGTGGGCGCGACCTCGGGCGATACCGGCTCGGCCGCCGTCGAGGCCTTCGGCGGCCTCGACCGGGTCGACATCTTCATCCTCTACCCGCACGGGCGGGTCTCCGAGGTCCAGCGGCGGCAGATGACCTCGGTGCCGGCCCAGAACGTCCACGCGCTGGCGGTGGACGGCACCTTCGACGATTGCCAGAACCTCGTCAAAGCCCTGTTCCAGCACGCCGAATTCGCCGATGCGGTGCGCCTGTCCGGGGTCAACTCGATCAACTGGGCCCGGGTCGCGGCGCAGGCGGTCTACTATTTCACCAGCGCGGTGGCGCTCGGCGCGCCCCACCGGCCGGTCTCCTTCGCGGTGCCGACCGGCAATTTCGGCGACGTGCTCGCCGGCTGGGTCGCCAAGCGGATGGGCCTGCCGATCGAGCGGCTGATGATCGGCACCAACGCCAACGACATCCTGGTGCGCACCCTGGAGCACGGCGCCTACGAGCTGCGCGGCGTCGTGCCCACGACCTCGCCCTCCATGGACATCCAGATTTCTTCGAATTTTGAGCGGCTTCTGTTCGAGGCGCTCGGCCGCGACGCCTCGGCCCTGTCGCGGCTGATGGCCGGGCTGAAGCAATCCGGCGGCTTCTCCCTGAGCCCGGACGTCCTGGCCACGGTCCGCTCCGAGTTCGATGCCGTCGCCGTGCCCGAGAGCGACGTGATGGAGGAGATCGCCCTGACCCAGGCCGCCACCGGGATCGTGCTTGATCCCCACAGCGCCATCGGGGTGCGAGCCGGCCGCCGGCTGCTGGAGAAGGATCCGGCCACCCCTGTCGTCGCCCTCGCCACCGCGCACCCCGCGAAATTCCCGGACGCGGTCGCCAAGGCCACGGGTGGCCTGCGCCCGGCCCTGCCGCCGCACCTTGCCGACCTCATGGACCGGCCCGAGCGCATGACCCCGGTGGCCAACGACCAAGCCGCGGTGGAGCGGCTGATCCGCGAGCGCGCCCGCATCACGAAGGGTGCCTGAGCCCGCGATGAACCAGCATTTCTCCACGCACGCCGCTTCCCCGGACCTGCGCACCACGCGGCTCGCGAACGGTGTCACGGTGGTCACCGAGCCGATGCCCGGGGTGGCGACCGCCAGCCTCGGCGTCTGGGTCGGCGCCGGCTCGCGCAACGAGCGGGCGGACGAGGCCGGCCTGTCCCACCTCATCGAGCACATGGCGTTCAAGGGCACCCGCACGCGCACGGCCCAGAAGATCGCCGAGGAGATCGAGAATGTTGGCGGCGAGATCAACGCCGCCACCTCCACGGAGGGGACGAGCTACACCGCCCGGGTGCTCGGCGAGGATGCCGGCCTCGCCCTCGACGTGATCGGCGACATCCTCACCGATTCGGTGTTCGATGCCGGCGAGCTCGCCCGCGAGAAGGGCGTGATCCTGCAGGAATACGCCGCCGTCGAGGACACCCCCGACGACGTGGTCTACGACGCCTTCACGGAAGCCGCCTTCCCGGACCAGCCGGTCGGCCGGCCGATCCTCGGGCGGCCCGAGACGATCCGGAGCTTCGACGAGGCCGGCATCCGCGCCTATCTCGCCCGGGAATACACGCCGGACCGCATCGTCGTCGCCGGGGCCGGCGCGGTCGCCCACGAGGCGATCGTCGCGGCCGCCGAACGCCATTTCGGCGCCCTGCCCGCGACAGTAGCGCCCGCGGCGGTAGCGGGGCTCTACGGCGGCGGCGAGCGGCGGATGCCGCGCAAGCTCGAACAGGCCAACGTCGTGATCGGCCTGCCCGGCCTGTCGTTCCGGGACGAGCGCTACTACGCGCTGCACATGTTCGCCCAGGTGCTCGGCGGCGGCCTGACCTCGCGGCTGTGGCAGGAGGTGCGCGAGACCCGCGGCCTCGCCTACGAGATCCAGGCCTTCCACTGGCCGTTCTCCGATTGCGGCCTGTTCGGCATCGGCGCCGGGACCGCCGGGGCGGACCTGCCCGAGCTGGTCGACGTGACGCTGGGGGCCACGGCCCGGGCCGCCCGCGACCTCGCCGAGCCCGAGATCGCCCGGGCCAAGGCGCAGCTGAAGGTGTCCCTGCTCTCGGCGCTGGAGACGCCCGGTGGGCGCATCGAGCGCAACGCCCGCCAGATCCTGGCCTGGGGCCGGGTCATTCCCGCCGGGGAGGTGATCGACAAGGTCGACGCCGTCACGGTGGCGGATGTGCGGGCCGTCGCGGCCGACATGCTGAAGGGCGCGCCGACGCTGGCGGCGATCGGCCCGATCCGCAAGCTGCCCACCCTCGACCGGATCGCCGCCGCCCTCGGCGCAGCCTAGGGCCGCGTTCCGGGTGCCGAAGCCGGGGCGACGCGCCAGGCCTTTGATGGGGCAGCCTCTTTTCCGAAAGCCGGACGCCGCCTTCCGGGACGAGGCTGTGAAATCCACCGCAAACCCGCCCCGGCCGGGCGCCGCCCCCGCGCACCCAACTTGATTTGGCCGCAAAGGGGCGCGATCCGCGGGGTCCGGATCCGGACCGGGGCGGCTGCCCCGGGATCGGGGCCGTCCTATCGATCGCGGCCGCCCGGGTGGCCGATGCCGAAGCTCGCACGGCCGGAACTCAAGACACCCTTGCGCATCCTCGCCCTCCTCCTGACCCTGGTCGGTGCCCTGTCGCTGGCCGTCTCGGCGAGCGCTCCGGCCCTGGCCGTCGAGGCGGTGCGCGTCACCCTCGACGCGCCGGTGATCGACCTGACCACCGCGATCGAGCGCTACCGCTCGGACGGGGACCTGATCCAGATCTCGACGGCGCCGGGCAAGGACGGCATCGTCCGCCGCATCGTCGTGAAGGCGCGCGATGCCGGCGCCCGGCCCGACTGGATCGTGTTCGCGCTCACCAACGACACCGACGAGCAGATCGACCGCATCCTGGTGGCGCCGCATTTCCGGCTGGTGGATTCCGGGGTGATCTGGCCCGATCTCGGCGGCTCGCGGATCGCCGCCATCACGGCGAGCCAGGGCATCCGCCCGGAGCGCGACGAGAACCCGGAAGCCGACCAGTTCACCATCACGCTGGATCCCGGCACGACCGTCACCTACGTCGCCGAGCTGCGCGGCCCCAACGTGCCGCAGCTGCACCTGTGGGATCAGGACGCCTATCGCCGCAAGACCGCCGGCCTGACCCTGTACAAGGGCATCATCATCGGCATCAGCGGGCTGCTGGCCCTGTTCCTGACCATCGTGTTCGTGGTCAAGGGGGCGATCATCTTCCCGGCCGCCGCGGCTCTGGCCTGGTCGGTGCTGGCCTATGCCTGCATCGATTTCGGCTTCCTGCAGCGGGTCTTTCCCGTCACCGAGCTCGCCGAGCGGGTCTACCGGGCCTCCGCCGAGGCGGTGCTCGGGGCGACGCTGCTGGTGTTCCTGTTCGCCTACCTGAACCTCGCCCGCTGGCACGTGCGCTACAGCCACGTGGCGTTCTTCTGGCTCGCCTTCCTGGCGGGCCTCGTCGGCCTGGCGGTGTTCGACCCGCCCGTGGCGGCCGGGGTGGCGCGCATCTCCATCGCGGCCGTGGCCGGGATCGGCCTTCTGCTGATCGTCTACCTCGCCGCCCATAACGGCTACGACCGCGCCATCCTGCTGGTGCCGACCTGGCTGCTGCTGGTGGTCTGGGTCACGGCCGCCGGCTTCGCGGTGACCGGCCAGATCGGCAGCGACCTTGTGCAGCCGGCCCTGATCGGCGGCCTCGTGCTGATCGTGATGCTGATCGGCTTCACGGTTCTCCAGCACGCCTTCGCGGGCGGCGGTCTCAGCCACGCCCTGGTCTCGGACACCGAGCGGCGGGCCCTGGCGCTCACCGGCGCGGGCGACGTGGTGTTCGACTGGGACGTGCCCGCCGACCGGGTCTTCGCCGGCCCCGAGATCGAGGCCCAGCTCGGCCTGCCCCGGGGCACCCTGGAGGGCCCGGCGACGAACTGGCTCGGCACGCTCCACCCGTTCGACGTGGAGCGCTACTCGGCGGCCCTCGACACGGTGATCGAGGAGCGGCGCGGGCGCATCGTCCACGATTTCCGCCTGCGCTCGGCCGCCGGCACCTATTTCTGGTACCGGCTGAAGGCGCGGCCGGTCATCGGCGCCGACGGCGAGGTGATCCGCGTGGTCGGCACCATCGCGGACGTCACCGAGATCAAGACCGCCGAGGAGCGCCTGCTCCACGACGCCGTGCATGACAGCCTGACCGGCCTGCCCAACCGCGAGCTGTTCGGCGACCGCCTCGACGCGGCTCTGGCCTTCGCGGGCCAGGACCAGCGCCTCCGGCCCACCGTGATCGTGCTCGATGTCGACCGGTTCAAAGGCATCAACGACGCCATCGGCCTCTCGGCGGGCGATTCGATCCTGCTGACCCTGTCCCGCCGGCTCGGCCGCCTGCTGCGGCCGCAGGACAGCCTGGCCCGGATCTCCAGCGACGAATTCGCCGTGATCCTGCTGTCCGAGCGCGACCCCGACCGGATCCTGGCCTTTGCCGAGATGATCCGGCGCGCCATCGCCACGCCGATCACCTATGCCGACCGGGAGATCTTCCTCACGGTCTCGATCGGGCTCGCCCTCTACGAGGCCGGCGCCAACCTGAAGCGCGACGAGGTGTTCAAGAGCGCCGAGATCGCCATGATCCAGGCCAAGCGCAACGGCGGCGACCGCATCGAGGTGTTCCGCGCCCATATGCGCACCGACCGCTCCGACCGGCTGATGCTGGAGAGCGACCTGCGCAAGGCGATCGAGCGCAACGAACTCCGGGTGCTGTTCCTGCCGGTGGTCCGCCTTGAGGACCGCACTGTGGCGGGGTTCGAGACCGTCTTGCGCTGGGACCATCCGAAGCTCGGTCGGATCCCGGCCTCGACCTTCATGCCGCTCGCCGAGGAGAGCGGCTTCGTGGTCAATCTCGGCATCTTCGCCCTCGAGCGCACCGCCCTGGAACTCGCCGCCTGGCAGCGCTCCCTCGAGGTCGAGCCGCCGATCTTCGCGGCCTGCAACCTGTCCTCGCGCCAGCTCCTGCGCCACGACCTGCTGCACGACGTGAAGACCGTGCTGGCCCGCTCCGGGGCCCTGCCCGGCTCGCTCAAGCTGGAATTCAGCGAGAGCCTGGTGATGGAGAACCCGGAATACGCCGCCCAGATGCTGGCCCGGATCCACGACCTCGGGGCCGGCCTGTGCCTGTCGGATTTCGGCACCGGCTACTCGGCCCTGTCCTACCTCCAGCGCTTCCCGTTCGACACGATCAAGGTCGACGCCACCTTCGTGCGCCAGATCGGCACCGGCCAGACCGCCATCCTGCGCTCGATCGTCCGGATGGCGAGCGAGTTGAACCTTGCCATCGTGGCGGAGGGCTGCGAATCCGAGAGCGACGCCCAGGCGCTGGCCGGCCTCGGCTGCGAATACGCCCTTGGCCCCGCCTTCGGCGAGCCGATGACCATGCTCCAGGCCCGCCAGATCGTCGGCGCCGCGCCCGAAGCCGCCTGATACAGGTTTCACCCGGTCCGAGCCGGGCTATAACCCCGCCGGGGGACAGGTCTTTCGGCAGGGGATGCGATGACGCCCGATCAGGTCCGGCTCGTCCAGGACAGTTTCGCGAAGGTGCGGCCGATCGCCGGGACGGCGGCCGACCTGTTCTACGGGCGCCTGTTCGAGATCGCCCCGGAGGTCCGCCCGCTCTTCCCCGACGACATGGCCGAGCAGAAGAAGAAACTGATGGCCATGCTGGGCCTGGCCGTGGCCAATCTCGGCCACCCGGAGACCGTGGCCCCGGCGATCCAGGAACTCGGGCGCAAGCACGTGGCCTACGGCACGCAGGCCGCCCATTACGCCCCGGTCGGCGCCGCGCTGCTCTGGACCCTGGAACAGGGCCTCGGCCCCGACTTCACCCCCGAGGTCCGCGAGGCCTGGACCGAGACCTACACGCTGGTGGCCGGGTTGATGAAGGGCGCGGCGGCGGAGGCCGCCTGAATACCCTCGAATGCCGCCGATCGGTTTAAGCCCCCCTTAACCATGTCCGCGCAAGCTCCTGTTGACAGGCGGGCCCTCCGGCGCCCGTGAAGGGGATGGCGGATGGCCGAGGCGGCGAGGCGTTACCAGCAGGCGGGCAGCTCGGATCTCGTGCGTCGTCTGATCGCCCGGCCGGTCCGGCTGGAGCAGCAGGCCCGGACGCGGCTGCCCCTGCCCGGCCAGGAGGCCCGCGGTCCCAGCGTCCCCCAGGACGACCTGCTCGCGGAATCGGACGAGGCCGACGAGATCGCCCGGCTCGAGACCGAGCTGCAGGTGATGAAGGCGGTGCTCCGGGCCCAGCGGCAGGAGGTCGAGGCCCTGCGGGCACAGCGCCAGCTCCTGACCGAATCCGCGGCGAGCGACGACGTCCGGGCGACCCGCGAGCGCTGGGCGTCCCTGGTCGACACGCTGCTGATCCGCGCCCGGTGATCCCTCTCCAGACCAAGCGGGGTACGGCCATGGGCGCGCGCTGCTCGCTCGTCGTCAACGGCCGGTCGGTGCGCGTCTCGACCGGCGACACGCCACTCGAGGCGGCGCTCGCCGAAGGCATGATCGCGCCCGTCCAGGCGCAGCTCGCCAACCAGCTCGCCGGCCAGGGCAGCGCCGCGCCGTCGAGCCGCCGCCCGCCGGCCCGTCGCGCCCGGGCCGAGGCCCTGCGGCCGAGCCTGCCCGGCGCCCCGATCCAGGGCCAGGAGGAGGCCCCGCCCCCGCCGGTGGCGATCCGCAAGGGCACCGTCTCGGAGATCCGCCGGCTCTGCCCCGGCATCGTCGAGGTGGTGGCCACCCTGACCCGGCGCCCGAACCTCGAACCGGGCCACCAGGCCCTCGTCACCTTCGCGGGCCTGCCCGCGATGACCCTGTCCCCGACCCTGCGGATCGACGGCTCGGCCGAGATCAACGAGGCGGTGTTCCACATCCCCCGCGATCCCGAGGGCGGCCCGGTCGACGCGATCCGCCTCGACCAGCCGGTGCGCCTGAAGGGCCCCGTCGGCCGCGGCCAGTACCGGCCCGGCGGCGGGCGCCTCGTGCTGGTGGCGGCCGGGGCCGGCTTCGGCCCGATCTGGGCGATCGCCCGGGCGGCCCGCTATATCGAGCCCGCCCGCGAGATGGCCCTGGCGGTGGGCGCCCGCGACGCCCTCGACCTCTACATGCGCGAGAGCCTGGACTGGCTGCGCTGCACCGGCGTCGGCCGGATCGTGCTCTGCGCCGATCGCGGCCGCCAGCGTCCGCCGGACGTGCGGTCCGGGCCGCTCACCGCCCACCTGCCGAGCCTGCGCGCCACCGACGTCGTCCACGTGGCCGGCGACATCGCCACGGTCGGCGCCGTGCAGGTGCTCGCCGCCTCCGTGGGCGCGCGCTGCTACCCGATCGTGCTCGACTGAACCCCGCAGTCCCGGCGCCCGGCCGAGCGGATTCCCCGATGCTCCGCGTGCTCTGCCTCGGCTACAGCGTCACGGAGCTGCCGGGCTATGTCGAGCGGGCCAACGCCCTCGCCGCGGCCGAGGGGCGGCCGGTCACCTTCCTGCGCAGCGGCTGGGGCGGGCATTCCCTGCCCGCGATCGCCTGCCTGATCGACGAGATCCTCGACGCGATCCCCTGCGACCACGTCCTGCTGGAGCTGTTCACCGGCAACGTCCGCTACTTCGACGGCGCGACGATGCGGGCCTATCTGGACGACATCCTGGCGGCGACGGCGCGCCGGAACCTGCCGGTGGCCTTCCTCAACCTCCACCAGGGCGGGGTCGATTACGCGGCCGAGCCCGTCGCCGGCCTGCTCGGCGCGTACCGCGCCCTCTACGGCATCCCGTATCTCGATATCGCCGCCCCGGTGTCCGAAGCGGGGGCGGGCGACATCACCTACCTGCTGAAGGACGGGACCCATGTCGCCCCGGCCGGGGCCGAGCTCTACGGCACGCTGGTCTACGCCCTGATGCGGGCGCCGCCCCCGGGCCGCGCCTATCTCGACCGGTTCCGGGGCTTGCCGGTCCGGTTCGACTCGCTGCCCCTGCGCACCCTCCCCGGCCTGGAATGCGGGTTCGACCTGCGCCGCAACGGCATCCCGCTGCACTTCCTGGAGATTCCCGAGGGCGCGAGCGTCGAGATCCCGCTCGGGCGCCCGCGCCACGTGATCGGCCTGCTCGTGACCTACGGGCCGCGGGCGGGCACGCTGACGATCCGGGATCCGGCGCGCGGGCGGACCCGCGCGATCACCGCCTACGACGAAGTCTCGTATTACACGCGCTCGGTCTACCGCAGCGCCGTGTTCCCGGCCGCGCGGTCCCTGACGATCACGCAGGAGGCCGCGCTGCCGGACATCGCCCTGCGCAAGGGCGAGCCGGACCGGGGCGCGCGGCTCGGGCGGGTGTCGCACATCTTCGTCCGGCGCCGGCTCGGGCTCGCCGAGCGCGTCGCGCTGCTCCGCCACCGGCTCTGGCGCCGGCTGAAGGGTTTCCGAAGGGCCTGAGGCCCTTCGGCGGGGTGTCGGGGCAGGCCCCCGACTGCGGGCGAAGCCCGATAAGGCCGGGACGTCAGCTCAGGCGGACGCGCCAGATCTCCTCGGCGTATTCGCGCATCGACCGGTCGGACGAGAACCACGCCATCCGGGCGGTGTTGCGGATCGCCTTGGCCCACCAGCCGCGCGGGTCGCGCCAGGCGGCGTCGATGGAGCGCTGCACCCGCCAGTAATCGTCGAAATCGGCGGTGAGCAGGTACTGGTCGCGCTGGCGCAGGTCGTCGGTGAGCGGCCGGAACCGGCCCGGCTCCTCCGGCGAGAACCGCCCGGAGGCGATCATGTCGAGGGCGGCCGCCAGCCGCGGCGAGGCCTGGATCGCCGTCGCGGCGTAGCCCGGCTCGGCCTCGCGCGCCTGCACCCCGGCCGCGTCGAGGCCGAAGATGAAGATGTTGTCCGCCCCGACATGGTCGCGGATCTCGATATTGGCCCCGTCCAGCGTGCCGACCGTGAGCGCGCCGTTGAGGGCGAACTTCATGTTGCCGGTGCCCGACGCCTCCATGCCGGCGGTGGAGATCTGTTCCGACAGGTCGGCGGCCGGGATGATCGCCTCCGCCAGGCTCACCGAGTAGTTCGGCAGGAACACCACCTTCAGCCGGCCGGCGATGTCCGGATCGTCGTTCACCGCCTTGGCCACGTCGCAGGCGAGCTTGATGATCAGCTTGGCCCGCACGTAGCTCGGCGCCGCCTTGCCGGCGAAGATCTTCACCCGGGGCGTCCAGTCCCGGTGCGGCTCGGCCTTGATCGCCTGGTAGAGCGCCACCGTCTCGACGACGTTGAGCAGCTGGCGCTTGTATTCGTGGATGCGCTTGACCTGGACGT
Source organism: Methylobacterium brachiatum (assembly GCF_020523825.1). Lineage (GTDB taxonomy): Bacteria > Pseudomonadota > Alphaproteobacteria > Rhizobiales > Beijerinckiaceae > Methylobacterium > Methylobacterium brachiatum. The sequence continues at coordinate 105,448 of NZ_JAJALK010000010.1, forward strand.
CGAACAGCGCGTCCGGGTCGATGTCGGTGCCGGTGCGCTCGGCCACGAGCTTGGCGAGCGCCTCCTTGCGCTGCCGGCGCACGGCGGCGTAGCGCGCCACGAAGGCGGGATCCTCGGCATGGGCCTCGAGGCCCCGGAGCAGCTCGGGATCGTCGAGAACGCCCGCGCCCACCGTCTCCACGGCGAGCCGGGTGAGGCCCGGATTGGCGTTGTGGAGCCAGCGCCGGAAGGTGATGCCGTTGGTCTTGTTGACGATCTTGTCCGGATCCAGGGCGTGCAGCGGCGCGAACACCGTGGACCGCATCAGGTCGGTGTGCAGCGCCGAGACGCCGTTGACCCGGCGGGAGCCGTGGAAGGCGAGGTGCCCCATCCGCACCCGGCGGCCATGGGCCTCGTCGATCAGCGAGATCGAGGCCAGGTAGGCGGCGTCCTGGTGGGCGGCGTCCTGGCGGCCGTGCTTGGCCTGCTCCTCGAGATGCATCCAGTTGATCAGGTAGATGATCTGCATGTGGCGCGGCAGCAGCCGCTCCATCAGCTCCACCGGCCAGGTCTCCAGCGCCTCGGGCAGCAGGGTGTGGTTGGTGTAGTTCAGCGTGTTGGTGGTGACGTGCCACGCATCCTCCCAGGAGAGGTCGTGGTCCTCCATCAGGATGCGCATCAGCTCCGGCACCGCGATCGCCGGGTGGGTGTCGTTGAGCTGGATCGCCGCGTGGTCCGGCAGGGACCGCACGTCGCCGCGCTCCGTGACGTGGCGGGCGATGAGGTCCTGAAGCGAGGCCGAGGTGAAGAAGTATTCCTGGCGCAGGCGCAGCTCCTGGCCGTCGGCCGAGGAATCGCTCGGGTAGAGCACCCGCGAGATCGCCTCGGCGCGCATGCGCGCCGCGACCGCGCCGACATGGTCGCCGCCGTTGAAGCGGGCGAGGTCGACGGGCTCGCCGGCCTCCGCCTTCCACAGGCGCAGCCGGTTGACGTGGCGCCCGCGCCAGCCGACCACCGGGATGTCGTGGGCGACCGCCTGGACGGTCTCGGCCGGCTGCCAGTGGCGGCGGATCACGCCCTCGCCGGGCGAGGACAGGGTGACGGTGCCGCCGAAGCCGATCCTGTAGGTCGCGTCGGGCCGGACGAACTCCCAGGGGTTGCCCTCCGCGAGCCAGGTCTCCGGCGCCTCGCGCTGCCAGCCGTCCTCGAAGGATTGGCGGAACAGGCCGTGGTCGTACCGGATGCCGTAGCCGATCGCCGGGATGCCGATGCTGGCCATGCTGTCCATGAAGCAGGCGGCGAGCCGCCCGAGCCCGCCATTGCCGAGCGCCGCGTCGGGCTCGGCATCCTGCACGGCGTCGAGATCGACCCCGAGCTCCCGGAGCGCCGCCCGGGTCGTCTCGGTGAGGCCGAGGTTGTTCATCGCGTCCGACATCAGCCGGCCGATCAGGAATTCGAGCGAGAGGTAGTAGACCCGCTTGTTCGGCACGGCCTTCTCGGAGGCCATGCAGGCCGCCACGATCCGCTCGCGCAGGGCCAGCGCGGTGGCGGCGAACCAGTCGCGCGGACGGGCGTTCTCGGGCGTCCGGCCCAGCGCGAAGCTGAGCTTGGCGCGGATCGATTCCCGCAGGTCGACCACGGAATCGCCGGTCTGGGACAGGAGCGGCGCGGTCCAGGCGGCGGGGGCCGGGATCTGGGAAGCGCTGTCGTCGCGCGAGGCGTCCCGCGGGGCGGGCGGAGTGAGAACGTCGTTCAGCACGTGCAGGTCCCCCAAAGTCGGCTCCCTGGATGCTAGCGCCAGGGGTATCGTGGGCGGATTATCTCTTTTGATGGATTGCCACCGCGTGAACGGGCGGACATCCGAGCCCCGAAGCCGCGACTGTGCGGCCGGCTTCCGGGCGAAGTCGTGGCAGCGCCGCCCCGACCGGGGTGCGCGACTACGCGGCCAGAGATATGGCGCGACTACGTGACATTCTAGACACAACGGCCGGCCCGGCCAGCCCGCATCGCGCGCATCTGAGCCGTCGCCAGCGCGCGGCTCAGCGGTTAACCCTGCACCCGGGGATTCGCGAGGGGCAGCATGACCGAGACCGTCTGGTGGAAGCGTGGGACCGTCTACCAGGTCTATCCCCGCTCGTTCCAGGACACGAACGGCGACGGGGTCGGCGACCTGCCGGGCATCACGGCGCGGCTGGACTACCTCGCCTGGCTCGGGGTCGACGCCGTGTGGATCTCGCCGGTCTACCCCTCGCCCATGGCGGATTTCGGCTACGACGTGGCCGATTACTGCGGCATCGACCCGTTATTCGGCACGCTCGCCGATTTCGACGCGCTGATCGCCGAGGCCCATCGGCGCAAGCTCAAGGTGATCCTCGACTTCGTGCCCAACCATTCCTCGATCGCGCATCCGTGGTTCGCGGAGAGCCGGTCGTCGCGGTCGAGCCCGAAGCGGGACTGGTACATCTGGCGCGACCCGGCCCCGGGGGGCGGTCCGCCGAACAACTGGGTGTCGAATTTCGGCGGCCCGGCCTGGACGCTCGATGCGGCCTCCGGCCAGTACTATTACCACGCCTTCCTGGCCGAGCAGCCGGACCTGAACTGGCGCAACCCCGCCGTGCGGGCCGCGATGCACGACGCCCTGCGCTTCTGGCTGGAGCGCGGCGTCGACGGGTTCCGGGTCGACGTGATCTGGCACCTGATGAAGGATGCCGGATTCCGCGACAACCCGGCCAATCCCGACTACGCGCCGGGCACGCCCGAGATCAACCGCTTCACCCAGGTCTATTCCGCCGACCGCCCGGAGGTGTTCGACGTGATCGCCGGGATGCGGGCGGTGCTGCGCCAGTACGGCGAGCGGGTGCTGATCGGGGAGATCTACCTGCCGATCGAGCGGCTGGTGGCCTATTACGGCCCGGACCTCACCGGCGCCGACCTGCCCTTCAACTTCCAGCTGATCCAGACCCCGTGGCGGGCCGACGCGGTCGCCGACCTCGTGGCCAATTACGAGGCGGCGTTGCCCGAGGGCGGCTGGCCGAACTGGGTGCTGGGCAACCACGACCAGCCGCGGATCGCCGCCCGGGTCGGCGAGGCCCAGGCGCGCATCGCCGCGATGCTGCTGCTCACCTTACGCGGCACCCCGACCCTCTATTACGGCGACGAGATCGGCCTCGGCCACGTCCCGATCCCCCCGGGGCGCGCCCAGGACCCCTGGGAGCGCAACGAGCCCGGCCACGGCCGCGACCCGGAACGCACGCCGATGCAGTGGGACGAGTCTCCGCAGGCCGGCTTCTCCACCGCGGAGCCGTGGCTGCCCCTCTCCGAGGATTGGGCGACCCGCAACGTCGAGAGCCAGCGCTCGGATCCCGGTTCGATGCTGACCCTGCACCGGCGGCTCCTGGCGCTGCGGCGCGACCAGGCGGCGCTCGCGGTCGGCGACTACCGGGGGCTGCCGGTCGAAGCCGCGGACGTGTTCGCCTACGAGCGCAGCGCCGACGGGGAGAGCCTGCGGGTGATCCTGAACTTCGGCGATGCCCCTCAGAGCCTGCCGCTGCCCGAGGGCAATTGGGTCGTGCTGCTCTCGACGCTCGCCGGTCGGGCGGGCGAGCGGATCCGGGCGCCCCTCGCCCTCGCACCCGCCGAGGGGGTGATCCTGCGCCGGGCCTGAGGGCCCGGCCCTCCCCTGCCATCTCTTGTCGCAGTGCAGCGCAGTCATCAAGCTGTGGCCGAATCTGTAACCGATGCTTAAGGCTGTCCCTGGCCTATTTTGTGCGTCGCAGCGGAACTGTTGCGACGAAGGAGCATTGGACATGGTTGAGGCCGTGACAGCCGTGTCTGCCCGATCCTCTGCCCGACCGGGGCATCCCGCCCGGCCAGGATCGATGCCCATGCACGACGCGCTTCGCGGTGGTTCGCTCGCCGACGAGTCCTTCGGCGAGAGCGGCGGTGCCGCAGCGCAGTTCACCAACCCGGCCTGGCCGGCCTCGCTGCGCCGCCGCATCCTCTACGCCACCCCGGAGATGGCCGATTTCGTGAAGACCGGCGGCCTCGGCGAGGTCTCGGCCGCCCTGCCCCGGGCCCTGGTGCCGCATTACGACATCCGGGTCCTGATCCCCGGCTACCGCCAGGTCCGGGCCGCCTTCCCGGAGATTCCGGTGGTCGCCCGGCTCGAGGGCTTCGCGGGCGTCCCGCCCTGCGACCTCGGCCTGGTCGAGGCCGCCGACGGATTGCGCATCTACGTCCTGCTGGCGCCCGAGCTCTACGAGCGCGACGGCACGCCCTACGGCGACGCCCACGGCGATTTCGGCGACAACGACCTGCGCTTCGCCCGCCTGAGCCTCGCGGCCGCGGAGATCGCCGCCGGCGCCGATTCCGACTGGGCGGCCGACCTGCTGCACCTCAACGACTGGCAGGCAGCCCTCGCCCCGGCCTACCTGGCCTGGCGCGGCCGGCGCATCCCGAGCGTGCTGACCATCCACAACCTCGCCTATCAGGGCCTCTTCCCCCGCGACAGCCTGGGCCGCCTCGGCGTGCCGGATTCGGCCTTCCAGGTCGACGGCGCCGAGTTCTACGGCCAGCTCTCCTTCCTCAAGGCCGGCATCTTCTACGCCTCGCAGGTCACCACGGTGAGCGAGACCTATGCCCGCGAGATCCAGACGCCCGAGATGGGCTGCGGGCTCGACGGGCTGCTGCGCACCCGCGCCGGCCAGGGCCGGCTCGCCGGCATCCTCAACGGCATCGACGAGAGCTGGGACCCGAGCACCGACCAGCACCTCGCCACCCGGTTCGAGGTCGACGACTGGAAGGGCAAGCGCGCCAATGCCGAGGCGGTGCGCCAGCAATTCGGGCTCGCGGTCTCGCGCGGGCCGCTCTTCGCCATCGTCTCGCGCCTGGTGCACCAGAAGGGCATCGACCTGAGCCTGCAGGCGGCCGAGGCGATCGTCGCTGAGGGCGGCCAGCTCGTGGTGATCGGCCAGGGCGAGGGCCGGTTCGAGCAGGCTTTGCGCGGCCTGGCCAAGCGCCACCCCGACGCGGTCGGCGTCCATGTCGGATTCGAGGAGGCCCAGGCCAGGCGGATGTTCGCCGGCAGCGACTTCCTGCTGATGCCCTCGCGGTTCGAGCCGTGCGGGCTCGCCCAGATGTACGCCCAGCGCTTCGGCTCCCTGCCGATCGTGCACCGCACCGGGGGGCTGGCCGACACGGTCGAGGACGGGGTGACCGGCTTCACCTTCGCGGAGGCCTCGGCCTCGGCCTTCGGGTCGGCGGTCCGCCGGGCCTTCGAGGCGTTCGGCCAGAAGAAGCGCCTCAACGCCATGCGCCGGCGCGCCATGGCCGCCCGGTTCGGCTGGGACCAGGCCGCCGACAGCTATGCCGGCCTCTACGCCCGCGCCATGGGCAACAGCCCGGCGCTGCGCTGGCGCGCGGCGTAAGGCCGGGTTTCCGAAGGGCTTAGCCCTTTGGCGGGGTGTCGGTGTCGGTGTCGGGGGCTGGGAAGCCCCCGAGACACCAGGGCTCTGCCCTGGACCCGCAAAAGGTCACGGACCTTTCGAATCCGTGACCTTCGGGGACGAGTCTCTATCGCTCCAGCACGAAGATCATCGTGGCCAGCGGCGGCAGGGTCAGCGACAGGGACTGGGCCTGGCCGTGGCTCGCCTCCCCGTCGGTGTGGCGGCCGCCGTTGTTGCCGAGATTCGAGCCGCCATAGACCGCCGCGTCCGAGTTGAACGCCTCGCGGTAGAAGCCCGCCTCCGGCACGCCGACCCGGTAGCCCTCCCGGGGGATCGGGGTGAAGTTCGACACCACGATCGCGACCTCGCCGGGATTGGCGCCCTTGCGGGCCCAGGCGATGACGCTGTTGTCCTGGTCGTCGGCCACCAGCCACTGGAACCCGGTATGCTCGACGTCCCGCGCGTAGAGGGCCGGGGTCGAGACGTAGAGCCGGTTGAGGTCCCGGACCACGTCCTTGACGCCCTTGTGCAGGGGATCGTCGAGCAGGTGCCAGTCCAGGCTGTTGTCGTGGTTCCACTCCCGCTCCTGGCCGAACTCGCCGCCCATGAACAGCAGCTTCTTGCCGGGATGGCCCCACATGAAGCCGAAATAGGCGCGCAGGTTCGCGAATTTCTGCCAGCGGTCGCCCGGCATCTTGCCGAGCAGCGAGCCCTTCCCGTGCACGACCTCGTCGTGGGAGAGCGGCAGGATGAAATTCTCCGAGAAGGCGTAGAGCAGCCCGAAGGTCAGGTTGTGGTGGTGGTAGCGGCGGTGGATCGGATCCTCCGACACGTATTTCAACGTGTCGTGCATCCAGCCCATGTTCCACTTGAAGCCGAAGCCGAGGCCGCCCGTGTAGGTCGGGTGCGAGACCCCCGGCCAGGAGGTCGATTCCTCGGCCACCGTGATCGTGCCCGGGGCGTGGCTGTAGGTCGCCTCGTTGGTCTTGCGCAGGAAGTCGATGGCGTCGAGGTTCTCGTTGCCGCCGTAGCGGTTCGGGATCCACTCGCCCTGCCGGCGCGAATAGTCGAGGTAGAGCATCGACGCCACGGCATCCACCCGCAGGCCGTCGAGGTGGTAGTGCTCCAGCCAGAACCGGGCATTGGCGGCCAGGAAGGTCGCGACCTCGGTCCGGCCGAAATTGTAGATGTAGGTGCCCCAATCCTGGTGGAAGCCCTGGCGCGGGTCGGCATGCTCGTAGAGATGCGTGCCGTCGAACAGGCCAAGCCCGTGGGCGTCGAGCGGGAAGTGGCCGGGCACCCAGTCGAGCAGGATGCCGATGCCGGCCTCGTGGGCGGCGTCCACGAAGGCGGCGAAATCCTCAGGCGTGCCGAAGCGGCTGGTCGGCGCGAACAGCGAGACCGGTTGGTAGCCCCAGGACCCGTCGAACGGGAACTCGGTGATCGGCAGCATCTCGATATGGGTGAAGCCCATATCCTTGACGTAGGGGATCAGCCTTTCGCCCAGCTCCTTGTAGGTGAGGTAGCGGTTGCCCTCCTCGGGCACCCGCGCCCAGGAGCCGAGATGGACCTCGTAGATCGAGATCGCGGCGTGGCGCGGGTCCTTGGCGCCCCGGGTCTTCATCCAGCCGGAATCGCGCCAGGCGAACTCACCCGTGCCGTGGGTGATCGAGGCGGTCTCCGGCGGGTGCTGCGCCGCGAAGGCGACCGGGTCGGCCTTGAGCGGGATCAGGGCGCCGTCGGGGCCGCGGATCTCGAACTTGTAGCAGACGCCGGCCTTGAGGCCGGGCACGAACAATTCCCAGATCCCGCCATCCTGCCACAGGCGCATCGGGTGGCGCCGTCCGTCCCAGTCGTTGAAGTCGCCGACCACGCTGACCTTGCGGGCATTGGGCGCCCACACGGCGAAGCGGAAGCCGTCGATGCCGTCGAGCTGGCCCGACTGGGCGCCGAGCATCCGGTAGACCAGGTTGGTGCCGACCTCGCGCAGGGTCGCGACATCGTACTGCTCGATCGAGGAGCCGAAGCCGTAGGGGTCGTAGCGCCGCGTCTTGGTCCCGTCCCAGAACTCGACCTCGATCTCGTAGAGCGGCCGGCCCTCGCCCTCGACCCGGGCGACGTAGAACCCGTCCGGATGCCGCTTCTCGAACGGCACGGTGCGGTCGCTCATCACCAGGGCGGCGGCGCGGGCCTCGGGCAGGACGGCGCGGACCTCCCACAGGTCCGGGCCGACCCGGTGGGGGCCGAGCACCGAGAACGGGTCGCCGTGGTTGGCGCTCATCAGCGCCGCGATCGCGTCCGGATGGACGCTCGGCGGCGCCGAGGTGGCTCCGGAATGCGGGACATCCGCGTTCCGCGCGCTCGCCGCTTCCGGGTCGATCCGCGGTGCGAAGGTCTCGTCGATCGCCGTCATTCGGTTTCCCCGGGCTCGTGTCCGTCCGTGTCCAGAATGGTGAGAACCCCCCGTGCGGGGATTTCGATCCAGTCCGGCCGGTTGTTGGCCTCGTAATCGACTTCGTAGAGCGCCTTGGTCAGCAGGCAGAGGCGCAGCAGCCGCGCCCGCGTGTCCGGGTCGGTCACGGCCGCCCGCGTCCCCGCCACGGCCGCCTCGTAGCCGGCCAGGAACGCCGCCTCGATCATGCCGCGCCACGCCGTGGCGGCGTCCCGCGCCCGCTCCTCGGAATCACCGAACCGGATGGCGATCTCGCGAACCACCGTCTCGGCCCCGTACGCGAAGGAGCGCATCAGGCCGGCGACGTCGCGCAGCGGCATCGACTTCGCCCGCCGCTCGTCGGCCGGGCGCGAGGGCTCGCCCTCGAAGTCGACGATGATCAGGTCGCTCTCGGAGACCAGCACCTGACCGAGGTGATAATCGCCGTGGATCCGGATCTTGTGGGCCCCACGCGGCGGCTCGGCGCTGAGCTGCTCGATCAGCGCCTCGACCTCGGCGCGCCGCTGCATCAGCGCCGTGCAGGCGGGCTTGCCGGCATCCAGGCCGCGCTCGGCGAGACCCTTCAGCGCCCGGAAGGCCCGCTCGGCCTGGTGGCGCGCATCCCGGGCGAGCACCGCCAGGTCGTCCTCGGCGAAGGGCTCGGCCGCGAAGGCCGGGTCGTCCGTCTCCATGGCGAAGGCGGCGTGCATCTCGGCGGTGCGCCGGCCGAGCAGGTCCGCCCAGGGGCCATGGGCCTGGAACGCCTCCTCGGGGCTGGCGGCCTCGCTCTCGGGGGTGAGCACCACGGTCTCGAAGTCCCGGCGCAGGCCCTCGAGCATCAGGGTCCAGGCGTCGCCCTGGTTGAGGACGAATTTCTGCAGGACCGCGAGGGCCGTGCGGGTGCCGTCCTCGGCGACGTGCTCCAGGGTGCCGAGCAGCGCCGGGGTGTTGGCGAAGCCCGCGGTCTCGGTGAGGAAGCGCCCGACCTCGATCTCGGGATGCGTGCCCGGCTGCAGGCGGCGCAGCAGCTTGAGCATCATCTTCGAGCCGATGGCGATCGAGGTGTTGCTCTGCTCGGCCGAGAGCCGGCGGATGTCGGCGGTGTCGACCGTGACGCCGTCATCGAAGGCCGAGGTGGTGGAAAAGACCAGCCGCCCGCTCTCCGTGGGCAATTCGGTGCCCCGGCGCATGTCCTCGATCAGGCAGGCGGCGAAGTCGTTGGAGCCGGCCGCCCCGTAGAGCAGGCCGGTCCGCGGGCCGCGGCGCACCCGCGCCACCGCGAAGGGCAGGAGCGTCTCGTCCTCCCGGCCCTCCTCCACGCCCACGGGCATGAAGTATTCGTGGCTCTCGCCGTTGGCGAGCTGCACCTGCAGCCGCGGCAGCAGGAAGCGCGCGCTGCCGTCCCCGTCCTTGAGGGCGGCGCAGTCGATCACCTTCACGGACCGGATCCGCGAGCCCTTGGCGCCGAACCAGCGCCGGCTCGATAGGAACGGCGGCACCACGGTGCGCTCGAAGGCGACGCGCTCGCGACCCGACATCAGGCTCTCGATGCCGCCGGTCAGCACCAGGGTGAACAGCTCGGGCTGCTCCTGCTGCGGGCCGATCGCGCCCGAGCGGGCCGCGCTTAAGGAGAACCAGTAGAAGCCGTAGGACGGCAGGGTCAGCAGGTAGGGCAGGTCGCCGATCGGCGGGAACTCGGTGCCGCCGGTCAGCTCGATCGGCACCGCGGTGCGCAGCTCCGACAGGTCGAGCTGCACCGCCTGCGGCGCCCGCGACAGGTTGGCGACGCACAGGATCCGCTCGTCCTCGTGCTCGCGGATCCAGGCCAGGACCTTGCGGTTCGAGGGATACAGGAACTGGATCGTGCCGCGCCCGAGCGCGACGCTGTTGTTGCGGATCGCGATCATCCGCCGGGTCCAGTTCAGCAGGCTGGTCTGCGACTGGGTCTGCGCCTCGACGTTGATCGCGTCGAAGCCGTAGATCGGGTCCTGGATCGCCGGCAGGAACAGCCGCTGCGGGTTCGCCCGGGAGAAGCCGCCGTTGCGGTCCGGGGTCCATTGCATCGGCGTGCGCACGCCGTCGCGGTCGCCGAGATAGATGTTGTCGCCCATGCCGATCTCGTCGCCGTAATACAGCACCGGCGTGCCGGGCATCGACAGGACGAGGGACTTCATCAGCTCGATCTTGCGCCGGTCGTTCTCGAGCAGCGGCGCGAGGCGGCGGCGGATGCCGAGATTGATCCGGGCGCGCCGCTCGGCGGCGTAGAACGACCAGAGGTAGTCGCGCTCTTCCGCCGTCACCATCTCGAGGGTCAGCTCGTCGTGGTTGCGCAGGAAGATCGCCCACTGGCAGCCCTCGGGGATTTCCGGGGTCTGGCGCATGATGTCGGTGATCGGGTGCCGGTCCTCCCGGGCGATCGCCATGTACATCCGCGGCATCAGCGGGAAGTGGAACGCCATGTGGCATTCGTCGCCGTCGCCGAAATACTGCGCGGTCTCCTCCGGCCACTGGTTGGCCTCGGCCAGCAGCATCCGGTCGGGATAGCTGGCATCGAGCGCGGCCCGGATCGCCTTGATGACGTCGTGGGTCTCCCGGAGGTTCTCGCAGTTCGTGCCGTCGCGCTCGATCAGGTAGGGGATCGCGTCGAGCCGCAGGCCGTCGACGCCCATGTCGAGCCAGTAGCGCATCGTCGCAATGACCGCTTCCAGCACCTTCGGGTTGTCGAAGTTCAGGTCCGGCTGGTGGCTGTAGAACCGGTGCCAGAAATACTGCTTGGCGACCGGGTCCCAGGTCCAGTTCGAGGCCTCGGTGTCGAGGAAGATGATCCGCGTGTCCTTGTACGGCTCGTCGGTATCCGACCAGACGTAGAAGTCGCGCTCGGGCGAGCCGGGGGGCGCCTCGCGGGCCGCCTGGAACCAGGGATGCTGGTCGCTGGTGTGGTTGATCACGAGCTCGGTGATCACCCGCAGGCCGCGCTCGTGCGCCGCCTCCACGAAGGCCTTGAAGTCCTCCATGGTCCCGTAGGAGGGGTTGATGCCCTCGTAATCGGCGATGTCGTAGCCGTCGTCGCGCAGGGGCGAGGGATAGAACGGCATCAGCCAGATCGCCGTGACCCCGAGGTCGCGGACGTAATCGAGCCGCCGGGTCAGCCCTTCGAAATCGCCGATCCCGTCGTCGTTCGAGTCGAAGAACGACTTGACGTGGATCTGGTAGATGATGGCGTCACGGTACCATTGCGGGTCGCTGCGATCGATCATCGCGTCGCTGCCTCATCGGTCGAATTTACTGGGACCGGCGGTCGGGACCGGCCGGGGCGCGGGCGGTCGGCCGCGCGGCGCAATGGTCGGCGACGGGCGGGCCCGTCGTCGGGATCAGACGCATGGTCAGGTGCCATGGGTGGGCTCAGCCCGCAACCCGCCGCGGCGCCCGAAGACGCCAGATGATGCAGGATCGCTCGGCCGGATCGAGCGCGATGCGGTGGGACCGGCCCCGCAGCTCGAACGTGTAGCCCTGGAGCAGGTCCTCCACCTCCACGGCGCCGTCATCCGGCAGGCCGAACAGCCAGAGCGGCACCTCGTAGGTGCATTCCTGGCGGTTCTTGGGATCGAGGTTGACCATGGTGAACACGCAATTGTCGCGCTCCGGCGTCGCCTTGGCGTAGGCGATGATCTGGTCGTTGGAGGCGCCGGTGAAGACCACGTTGCGGAAGTCCCAGAGGGCGGGGTTCTCGCGGCGGATCGTGTTCAGCTTGACGATATGCTCGCGGATGTTGCCGGGCCGGTCGTAGTCCCAGGCCTTCAGCTCGTATTTCTCGGAGTTGAGATACTCCTCCTTGCCCGGGTAGGGGGCCGCCTCGCACAGCTCGAAGCCGTTGTAGATGCCGTAGACCGACGAGAGGGTGGCGGCGAGCGTGCCGCGAATGACGAAGCCCGCACGCCCGCTGGTCTGGAGGAAATACGGGTTGATGTCGGGGGTATTCGCGAAGAAATTCGGGCGGTAGTACTCGCCCATCTCGCCGGCCAGCTCCAGGGCGTACTCGGTCAGCTCCTGCTTGGTGTTGCGCCAGGTGAAGTAGGTGTAGCTCTGCTGGTAGCCGGCCTTGGCGAGCTTCTTCATCATCTTCGGCCGAGTGAAGGCCTCGGCCAGGAACAGCGCGTCGGGATAGCGGCCGTTGACCTCGGCGATCACCCATTCCCAGAACGGGATCGGCTTGGTGTGCGGGTTGTCGACCCGGAAGATGCGCACGCCCCTTGCGCACCAGCCGAGCAGGATGTCGCGCAGCTCGATCCAGAGCGAGGGCAGGGCGCCCCCGTAGAAATGGACGTTCGAGATGTCCTCGTACTTCTTCGGCGGGTTCTCGGCGAAGCGGAGCGTCCCGTCGGGGCGCCACTCGAACCATTCCGGATGGTTCTTGATCCAGGGATGGTCCGGCGAGCACTGGATCGCGAAGTCGAGGGCTATCTCCATGCCGTAGGCGTGGCTCGCTGCCACCAGGCGCTCGAAATCCTCCAGCGTCCCGAGCTCGGGATGCACGGCCTCGTGGCCGCCCTCCTCCGCGCCGACCGCGTAGACCGAGCCGACATCCCCGGGCTCGGCCTTGAGGGTGTTGTTCTTGCCCTTGCGGTTGGTCCGGCCCACCGGATGGATCGGCGTGAAGTAGAGCACGTCGAAGCCGAGCTCGCGGATCTCCGGCAGGCGCCTGATCACGTCGTCGAAGGTGCCGTGGCGGTTCACGTCCATCGACTGGGAGCGCGGGAAGATCTCGTACCAGGCGGAGAACCGGGCCGCGAGGCGGTCGGCGATCACCGGCAGGATTACCGGATAGCGGCTGAGATTCACCCGCTCGGCGTTCCGGCGCACGAGGCTCGCGGCCTCGGGCTGGAGGATCCGCTCGAGCTGGGCGGCCGAGCCGGTCTCCTCCGCGGCCAGAGCGGCGACCAGGGCGGCCAGCCGCTCCGCGTCGCGCCCGGCGGCGCGGCTGCGGGCGAGGGATGCTGCGGTCTCGACCAGGGTGACGCCCTCGATCGTTTCCAGGCGGATGTCGACGCCGGCGGCGCGCTTCTTCAGGGTGTCGCGCACCCAGGAGGAGAACGGGTCGCGCCAGGCGATCAGGGTGAACTCGTAGCGGGCGTTGCGCTCCAGGGGGAATTGCCCGGCCCAGCGGTCGTTGTCGACGAAGACCATCGGGTCCTCGCGCCACGCCTCGGTGCCGGCGACCCGCGACAGGATCGCGGCGTCGAGCACCTCGTGGCCGTCGGAGAAGATGTCGGCCTCGACCCGCAGGGATTCGCCGACGATGCGCTTCACCGCCGAGCGGCCGCCGTCGATCTCCGGGCTCACAGCCTCGATCACCACCCTCCCCTCGCCGTCCGGCGCGCCGCGCTCGGGCAGCTGGGCGACCTGGGCGGCGCTCGCACTCAGGACGCGCAGCTCGCCCGGCAGCAGGTCGATGGCGCTGCCGGGATGGAAGGCGATCGGCTCGGCCTCGGGGGTCCGGTCGACGAAGGCGCCGAGCATCCCGCCGGTCCGGGCGATGAGCGTGCCGGCATCCACCGGCACCGGCTTGTCCGAGGGGTTGTAGAGCACGATCAGCGCGTGCCGCGCCGAGGCCGGATGGCCGGTGTCGAAGCGGGCGAGCGCCACGAGGTCGCTGTCGGGGGCCGAGATGCGCAGCTGCGCACCCTCGACATTGGCGGCCGGCAGCTCGGCCCGCAGGGCATTGATCGCCCGGATCGAGGCGGAGATGTCGATGCCGGTGTCGTTCTCGCGGTCGCGCGGGGTGGTCTCGACCACGTGCAGCGCCCGCCGGTAGCCCCATTCGTAGCCGATCGGCATCAGCACGCCGGCCGAGAAGAAGGCGGCCAGCGCGTAGCGGTTGCGTAGGTGCCGCGCCACCGCCTCGGGGCCACCGCTGATTTCGGCGGCCAGCCGCTTCATGTCGTGGTTTTCCGGGAAGGCGATCGAGGGTGCCAGCACCCGGAGGCGCTCGTACTGCTCCAGCGCCCAGGGCTTCTTCAGGTCCCACCAGGCGAAGGAGTTGAACAGGTAGTCGAAGCCGGCGCCGGCGGTGGCCTTCGCCTCCTCGAAGGTGCAGCCCAGGGTTTCGGCGGCGAACAGGCAGGCGGGATCGCGGCCCTTGGCCTCCCCGATCAGGACGCGCCAGGTCTCCGGCGGGACCTTGTAGGCGGCGTCGCACCGGAAGCCCGCGACGCCGAGCGCCTGGAGCCGGGCCACGTAGGCGCCCCAGATCCGGGTCAGCTCGTCCCGGGCGGCGGGGGTGTGATAGTCGAGCTCGGCGAGATCGCCCCAGACCGTGCGGATCGAGGGATCGTCCGGATCCACAGCGGCCGGATGCATGATCGAGCCGTCGGGCTCCTTCATGAACAGGTCGGGCCGCTCGACGGCCAGCCGGGCGTTGTCGGCGGTGTGGTTGATCACGAGGTCGGTCATCACCGACAGGCCGGCGGCCTTGGCGGCGGCGCAGAAGCGGTGGATCTGCTCGTCGTCCGGCGTGCCGTCCTGGTCCCGGAACCGCTCGTCGAGCCGCTCGGGATCGGCCACCGCGTAGAGGCTGCGGGAGCCGCCGGTCTGGTGGAACGGGTTCAGGTAGATCCAGTCGAAGCCGAGGCTCGCGATCCGGGGCAGCTCGGCCGTCCAGTCCGAGACGCGCCCGACCAGGAGGGGGAACAGGTTGTAGATCCGCGGTCCCTCGGCGCGGGGCGCCAGGGAGGCCGACAGGACGGCTTCGGCTCCGGTCGTCGCGGCGGCGGCGGTGGTCGGTGCGTTCATGCTGGCCTCTGGCTCCCAATCCATGTCTCGTAACGCCCGAACCGCAGGCGCGTGCCTGCGGCTGCAGGCCGGCACCGGTCGAGGCGGCGGAACGGCCCGCACCGCTCCGCACAATCGCTCGGACCCGCCTCCGTTCCGGCGGCGGCCCGTCTTCTAGCCGACGCGGCGTGACAGCGCCGCGTCGGCCGCGCCCTAGGAGGCGCGCCGCAGGACCACGTAGGGCAGGTCGCGCAGGAGGTCGCCGAGATCGACGCCCTCCCCGGTGCCCTCGACGGTGCGGCCCGAGACGATGTCGCGCCAGCTTGTGCCCGCCCCGAGATCGACCCGGGTGCCGGCGAAAGCCTCGCCCGACCAGGTTGCCTCGCCGACGATGCCGGCGAACAGCCGCGGCACCGCCACGAACAGGTCGCCGCCCTCCTCGCCGGGATCGGTCCGCCGGTAGGCGATCACGTGGGCCGCCCGCGCGCCCCTCGCCTCCACCGGCTCGTAGGCCGCGCTGGCGTAGAAGCCCGGGCGCTCGGCCCGCTCGGCGAGCAGCCGCGCCAGGGTCGCCTGCTTGACCCGCCCGTCCGGCCAGTGCGCCAGCAGCTCGGCCGGCGCGCCGCCCTGCTCCAGCATCCGCTCGAGGGCCGGGTAATCCACCGGGCGGCGGTTGTCGGGATCGACGAACGAGAAGTCCCAGATCTCCGTGCCCTGGTAGGTGTCGGGCAGGCCCGGCAGGGTGCATTTCAGGACCGTCCGGCCGAGCCCCGCGAGCATGCCGAGATGGGCGAGCCGCCGGGCGAAGGGGCGCAACTCGCGCAGGAAGTCCGAGCCCGGGGCGATCAGCGCCGAGAACAGCTTCTTCGTCGCGCCCTCGTAGACCTCGTCGACATTGACCCAGCTCGAGCGGCGCTTGCCCTCGCGCATGGCCTTCTCGCCGTAGGCGGTCAGCCGATCGCGGAAATCCTCGATCGCGGCCGTCTCGTCCTGCTCCAAGAGCTCCAGCGGCCAGGCGCCGAGGATCGCCTGGAAGAACATCCACTGGTCGTTGGCGTCGGGGGCCGGCTCGCCGTCGATCCGGGCGAGATGCGGCCCGGCGGTCCGCTGCCACTGGTCCCAGGCGCCGGCCCAGCCCTCCGGGATCTCGGAGAGCGCGAGCAGCCGGGTCCGGGCATCCTCGCCGCGCTTGGTGTCGTGGGTCGCCGTGGTGATCATGGCGTTCGGCCAGTCCCGGGCGCGGGCGATCTGCAGGTCGTGGAAATGCTCCGCGTCGATGCCGTACTCGCCCGGATCGCCGCCGACCTCGTTGAGGCCGAGCAGGCAGGCGTACCGGTAGAACAGCGTGTCCTCGAGGCTCTTGGCCATGACCGGGCCGGTGAGCTGCTGGAACCGGCGGCGGAAGCGCAGGACCACCCGCGGGTCCGGGCGCCCCGCCCCGGTGGTCTCGATCCGCCCGAGCAGCACGTCGGCGGCGAAATCGTGCACCGAGCGGTCGGGTAGGCCCGACCAGCGCTTGGCCTTGGCGACCGCGCCCTCGATCAGCCGCACGTCCTCCGGCTCGACCTCGCCCTCCTCCAGCTCCGGCGGCAGGTAGCTGCGATAGGTCGGGAAGCGGGCGATGATCTCGATCAGGGCCCGGCGCAGCGCGTTGACGGTGAAGTCGCGGGTGCGCCGGTCGGCATCGGCCACCTCCTTGAGGTCCGAGGTCAGCACCTCGAGCTCGCTGGCGAAGCTGATCTCCAGGATCTCGGCCTTGGCGGCGCGCAGCTGGAACCCGTAGGGCTCGTCGACGCCCGAGGCCCATTCGTAGAGGCGCCGGACCTTCCCCTGACGCTCCTTGTCCACCAGGATGCCGTCGAGCTGGTTGAGCACGTCGTAGCCCGTGGTCCCGGCCACCGGCCAGGGCCGCAGCCGCTCGCCGGGCTCCAGGATCTTTTCGACGACGACGTAGAAGCCCGGCCCGACCGCCGCCTGGAGCGCGCGCGCGTAGCCCAGGGGGTCGGCCAGCCCGTCGATATGGTCGATGCGCAAGCCGTCGATCCGGCCCTCGCGGATATGCCGGAACACGGTCTCGTGCGAGCGGTGGAAGATGTCGGACAGCTCCACGCGCAGGCCCGCGAGCGAGTTCACGTCGAAGAACCGGCGGTAGTTGATGTCGCTCGAGGCCACCCGCCAATGGGCCAGCCGGTAGGCCTGGGCCTCCAGCAGCCGGTGCAGCGGCCCGAAGCTGTCCGGGCGACCCTTGAAGCCGTTGAGCAGCGCCAGGGTGCTGGCCGTCGCCTCCTGGATCAGCGGCGACACGCCGTAGATCTCGGCGAGCCGGCGCTTGAGCCCCTCGGCCTCCTCGGGGAAGCTCTGGCGGCGGGTCTCGTCGGTGTCGATCGACATGGCCCGCAGCCGCTCGGAGATGGCGAGCAGCTCCGCGGTGGTGTCGTCGTCCACGGCCCCGATCGCGGCGATGACCCGGTTGAGGATGGTCGGGTAGCTCAGGGGCCGGATCGGCAGCTGGTGCTCGTAGTGCCAGACGCTGAAGGCGCCGGCCTCGGGGTCGAACTTCAGCTCGAGCGTGCCCTTCTCCAGGGCCTCGCCGTAGCGGTCGCCCAGGAACGGGATCACCAGGTTGCGGCCGGCGCCGAGACGCTGCCAGTCGATGTCGAAGGCGTCCGCGAAGGGCGACAGCGAGCCCCATTCGAGCACCGAGAGCCACCACGGGTTGTCGGAGCCGCCGACGCCCATGTGGTTGGGCACGATGTCCAGCAGCAGCTTCAGCCCGTGCCCGTGCAGGGTCTCGGAGAGCCGGACGAAGCCCTCCTCGCCGCCGAGCTCCGGGTTGATCGCGCCGTGATCGACGATGTCGTAGCCGTGGGTCGAGCCGGGCCGCGCCTTCTGGAGCGGCGAGGCGTAGACGTGGCTGATCCCGAGCTTCTTGAGATACGGGACGATCCGCTCCGCGTCCGCGAAGGTGAAGTCCTTGTGGAACTGCAGCCGGTAGGTCGATTGCGGCGGCGGCGCCGCCAGCCGGGCGGAGCCTGAGCGCGGCCCCCGCGACTCGGCCGAGAGCGAGGCCGCCAGCTTGGCCAGCGGTCCGCCGGGGGCGGCGATGTCGACGAGGTCCCGGTCGAGCTTGCGCCGCCAGTTCGGGTAGCCCTCGGTCGAGCCCGGCACGTTGGCCTGGGCGAGCTCGGAGACCACGTCCTCGTACTGCACGGCGGTCAGCATCGAGGGGGCGCGGGCGAGGTAGCGAGCGGCCGCCTCGAACGGCGCGGCCTCAGGCGGCTCGGCCGAGGGCAGGAGCTGCTCGGCGGCCAGCGCCTCGGTGAGGCGGCGACGCTCGACCACACGCTCGTTGCGCTCGGCCTCGGCGCGCTCGTGATCGTAAAGGCCCAGCGATTGGCGGGTGTCGGTGTCGACCCCGCGCCACCAGCCGACGAAGGTCGGCAAATCGTGGGTGGTGATGGCGGTGAGCGCGTCGCGCGGATAGGCGGAGGGGGCCTTGAACCGTCCGTCCCCTTCCCGCTCGAAGGCCAGGATCCGGTAGCTCAGCACGCCGGCCCGCATCAGGGCGTCGGAGAAGCCCTCGGGCGCGGTGCCGAGATCCTCGGCGATGACCAGGCACTTGTTGCGGTGGCTCTCCAGCCGCAGCACCGCCAGCATCGGCTCGAACGGCATCATCACGTAGGCGCCGGCATGGGCGCCCGCCCCCAGCGGGATCAGGAACAGCCGGGCGAGCTGGAAGGCGTGGTCGATCCGGATCGCGCCGGCATGGCGCATGTTGGCCTGGACCAGGGCCCGGAAGGCCGCGAGGCCGTCCCGCTCCATCTCCAGCGGGTCGAAGGCCGGCAGGCCCCAGTTCTGGCCCTTGGGGGCCAAGAGGTCCGGGGGCGCGCCGATCGAGACCCGGTCGGCGAAGCGCTCGGGATGCGACCAGATCTCGGAGCCGCCCCGGTCGGCGCCCACCGCGAGGTCGCGGTAGAGCCCGACCCGCATGCCGGCGCCCAGAGCCGCCGCCGAGGCCGCGGCGAGCTGGCGGTCGGCGAGGTATTGCAGCCAGGCGTGGTAGCCCACTGCCTCGGCCTTCTCGGCCGCGAAGGCCACGACCGCGTCGGTGCCGGCGCGGCGGTATTCCTCGGGCCAGTCGCCGAGCCAATGGGCGCCCTGCTGCCGGAAATGCTCGGAGAGCGCCTCGAACACCGCGTGGGCCGCGAGATCCGGGCCGCCCTCCTGGCGGAAGCGCTCGAACTCGGCGTCGGTGCCGGCCCGGGCCGGAGATTCCAGCCAGAGGGCGCGCAGCACCGGGTCGAGCACGTCGGCCACGCCCTGGTGGTCGACGAGGGCGGCCTCGCGCAGGGCCGTGATCGCGTCGGCGCGCTCGGCGAGCAGCGCCTCGGCCCGGGAGCCGGCGAGCCCCGGCAGGCTGCGCGGCGCGATGAACAGGGTCTCGAGGAACAGCCGCGAGGACGGTGAGTAGGGCGAGATCTTGGTCCGGTCCGAGCCGAACAGGGCGTGGACCGGGCTCAAGCCCAGAAAGGCCGCCCCGCGCAGGGCCGCCTCGCGAGCGGCCTCCCCGGCATCCGCGTAGGTGCCGATGCCGATATTGGTGGCCGAGCGCAGGCCGTAGAGCTGGGCAGCCATGCCCCAGTCGGAGGCGCCCTCCTCCGTGTAGGGCCGCGGGCGCCAGCAGCGCTGGGGCGCGGCGATCACCCAGGATTCGGCCCGGATCCGGCCGGCCTGGACGGTGAGGCGATGGTAGCCCGGGGTCAGCGGCGGCAGCTCGAAACCCGCACCTTGGCCCGGCTCCGCCCCCTGCAGGTTGGCCCGGCCCTCGCGGGCCGCGCCGCGCTCGTCCACGAGCCGCCAGACCAGGGTGTGCGGGGTACCGTCCTGGACGCGGACCGGCACCCGGGCGCCGCGCCGCGCCTCCACGGGCAGGAGCGGCGGGACCAGGCCGCAGCGCAGGGCCTCGACCTGGGCGAGGCTCTCGGCCACGCCGGCCTCGTCCTCGACCGCGAAACCGAGGGCCGCGAGCAGGCCGCGCCGCACCTCCAGGGAGGTCTCGACGGGCTGGCCGAAGGCGTCGGTATAGCCGGCGGCGACGCCGACGAGGTCGGCGAGTTTTTCCAGGGGGCTCACGAGCGGGGCTCCGTCAGGAACAGGCCGGTCCAGGACGGCAGGTCCCGTCCGGTCGTATCGGGGGCGTTGGTCCAGACCACCCGGGCGCCGCCCGGATCCAGCGCGAAGGGCGCGTCCCCGACATTGGCGATGAACCGCAGGGTGCCGGCGCCGAACCGCCAGGTGCAATCGACCACGTCGGCCCGCGGCAGGGTGGCGGCGGCGCCCAGGGAGCCGGATTTCGCGAGGGGCACGACCACGTCCCGGCGCAACCCGAGCAGGCGCGTCGTCTCGGCCAGGACCTCCCGGTGCGGCGAGCGCGCCCGCTCGGACCAGTCGAGCTTCGAGGCCTCGAAGGTCTCGCGCTCGGTCGGATCCGGGATCTTCGACGTATCGTCGGCAAACGCCGCGAAGCTCTTGAACTCCCGGCGCCGGCCGTCACGCACCGCCTTGTTCAGCTCCTCGTCCGGGGCGAAGTCGACGAAGAACAGGAACGGCGTCGAGGCCGACCATTCCTCGCCCATCCAGAGCATCGGGATCTGCGGCGCCAGCAGGAAGCCGGCCCGGGCGAGATCGAGTTTCCTGGGATCGGCCAGATGATTGAGGCGCTCGCCCAGCGCCCGGTTGCCGACCTGGTCGTGGTTCTGCAGGAAGGTCACGAAGGCCGAGGGCGGCAGATGCGCCGAGGGCTCGCCGCGCGGATGGTTGCCGAGCGTCGAGAACGGCTCGCCCTGATAGGCGAAACCCTCCGCCAGGCAGCGGGCCAGGCGCTCGACCGGTTTGTCGGCAAAGCTTTGATAATAGCCGGCGTCCTCACCGGTGAGCAGGACGTGCCAGCAATGATGCAGGTCGTCGGCCCATTGCGCGTCGTGCATCTTCGGCTTGCCGGCGGCGTCGCGCTCGAGCCAGCGAGCCTGGTTGGCCTCGTTCTCCAGCATGAGGTGGATCTCGCGATCCGGGAAGCGCCGCCGGACCGTCTCGCCGAGCTCGGCCAGGAAGTGGCGGGGCGAATCGTCGAGGATCGCGTGGACGGCGTCGAAGCGCAGGCCGTCGAAATGGTATTCCTCCAGCCAGTACAGGGTGTTCTGGATGAAGAACTGCCGCACGGTGGCGCCGCTCTCCTTGCCGTCGAAATTGATGCCCGCGCCCCACGGCGTCTGGTGACGCTCGGTGAAGAAGGTCTTGGCGTAGGCGTGCAGGTAATTCCCGGCCGGGCCGAAATGGTTGTAGACCGCGTCGAGATAGACCATCAGCCCGAGCCCGTGGGCGGCGTCGATCAGGCGCTTGAGGTCGTCCGGGCGGCCATAGGCGCCGTCCGGCGCGTAGGGCAGGACCCCGTCATAGCCCCAGTTGCGCGAGCCCTTGAAGTCGGCGAGCGGCAGCAGCTCGATCGCCGTGACGCCGAGCGCCTTGAGGTCGGGCAGGCGCGCCTGCAGGCCGGCATAGGTGCCCTCCGGGGTCGCGGTGCCGACATGGCACTCGTAGATCACCGCCTCCTCGAACGGGCGCCCGGTCCAGGCCTCGTCCGACCACGCGAAGGCGCGCGGATCGACCACCTCGCTGAGGCCCGAGACGTCGTCCGGCTGGAAGCGCGAGGCCGGGTCCGGCACGACGAGGTCGCCGTCGATCCGGAAGCCGTAGCGGGCCCCCGGCTTCACCCCGGGCAGGGCGGTGCGCCGCCAGCCGCCGCCCGACTCGGGCAACGGGTGGTCGATGCCGTCGACGACGAGTTCGACGCTCTGTGCGGTCGGCGCCCAGAGGGCGAAGCGCACGCCGCCCCCCACCATCTCGGCTCCGAAATCCATGCTGTGGGCGCGCCGCATCGGGCCACGGTCCTCGTCGTTGGCCGTGCGCACCGAAGGGCAAGCGCGGCAGGGATCATTGTCGTGGGAGAAGGCCCCGGGCACGATCCGGTTCCCGCAGCGCAGCTATGGCGGCGTGATGAGACGGCAAGCGTGCGAAAAATGGCGCGGGGGCGGGGCGATCGCCGACCGGATCACGTCCGATAGAACAGGACTTGGCCGTCGGGGCGAATCTGCAGCAGAGCATCGAAGTCCCGCAGATTGCGCGTCAGCACGCAGAAGCCGAGCTTGAACGCCTGCAGGAACAGGACACAATCATGAAGTGCGCCCATGCGGTCGTCCTTTGCATAGCCCTGGATCCGGCAGAGCATGCCCGCATAGACGGCGGCGCTTCCCAGGGTCTCCGCGTCAGGGGTGAAGATCCGGTGCGCCGGCATCGCGTCGATCGCGGTTCCAATCGCCGCGACGGCCTGGGCGCTGCGAGGGTCCTTGGGATCGAGGACCCCCACTGTGTGCATCAACTCCTGGATGGCGACGGTGCTGTGGTTCACGATCCGGATGTCGAGGAGGTCTTCGACCAGAGGCGATGCCCTCCCCTGCATCTGGTCGATGTAGACGCACGTATCGAGCAAAAGCGGACGGCCCGCATGCGCCTGCCCCTCAAGAAAGGGCAAAGCGGCATCGTCCCGGCGCTGCAATGCCGTCTTTGGTCCCTGCCGACGCAGCCGTTCCGCGGCCTTGAAGGTGAAGACCACGCGCTAGAAGCTCAGGTCGAGTTCCGGGTCAACCGATGCCCGCAGCGTGCGGAATACGTCCGCGAAGCCATCCTCGATGGCGATGTTGGCGAGCGCGAACTCGATCAGCGCGGTGTCAGAGTGAAGCCCCGTCCGGGCCTTGGCGCGTTCGATCAATTCGGGCGCGACGCGTCCGGAGATCCGGCTGGCCTTGCCCCGGGTCAGGCCGCTTTCCTGCGCGCGGGCCATGACGGCGGTGACGGAAGGGGCAAGGGATGTCTCAATCCCTGAGGCCTGCCTCGGCTGCGAACGATCCCCAGCCATGGCGATGCTCCGATGATGTTCAACAAATCGTACGATCCGGCAACGTAGTGGGCCGGACCTCCACGCGCAATCATCTCATCCGGCTTTGACCGACTCGCATTGAGCCTGTTCTCAGCCCGCCGGCACCCACCCGCTCCGCGCGCCCACCCCCGCCGCGGTGAGCACCAGGACCGTGCGGCCGGGCAGCGGCACGGGGGCGTCCGGCCCGTAGGATGGGGCGCCGGGCGGGACCGTGCCTTCGGCCTCGCCGGTGTCGAAGACTGGTTGCCAGGGGCCGCCGATCACGGGGGCGAGGCGGAAGTCGAGAGGCTCCAGCCCGGCATTGAACAGGAGCAGCAGGCGGTCGCCGGCGCGGCCGTCATTGCCGATCTGCATGCCGAACACCTGCAGCCCGTCATCGGCCCAATGGCCATTCTCCATCTCGGTGCCCTCGGGGGCGAGCCAATGCACGTCCCGCAGGGGAGAATCCGGTCCGATCGGGGCGCCGGTGAAGAAGGTCTGCCGCCGCAGGGCTGGTTGAGCCCGGCGCAGGGCCAGGAGATTCGCCACGAATCCGGTGAGCTTCGGATCCGGGTCGCTGGTCCAGTCCATCCAGCTCGTCGGATTGTCCTGGCAATAGGCGTTGTTGTTGCCGCCCTGGCTGCGCGAGCGCTCGTCGCCCATCAGCAGCATCGGCACGCCTTGGGCCAGCATCACGCTGGCCAGCATGTTGCGCTTCTGGCGGGCGCGCAGGGCGAGGATCGCCGGGTCGTCGGTGTCGCCCTCGACGCCGTAATTGCAGCTGACATTGTGGCCGTGGCCGTCGCGGTTGTCCTCGCCGTTGGCCTCGTTGTGCTTCTGCTCGTAGGCCACCGTGTCGGCCAGGGTGTAGCCGTCGTGGCTGGCGATGAAGTTGACGCTGGCCAGCGGCGAGCGCCGGGACGGGGCGAAGACCTCGCGCGAGCCGGTCAGCCCCTGGGTCAGCTTCGCCAGGGTACCGGAATCGCCCTTCCAGAAACCCCGGGCGGCGTCGCGGAACTTGTCGTTCCACTCGCTCCAGCCGCGCGGATAGCCGCCGAGCTGGTAGCCGCCCTCCCCGATGTCCCAGGGCTCGGCCACCATCTTGACCCGGGCGAGCACCGGATCCTGGGCCACCGCCTGGAAGAAGGCCGCCTGCGGGGTGAAGGCCAGGGGCGAGCGCCCGAGGCTTGAGGCGAGGTCGAACCGGAAGCCGGCGATGCCGTAGGCGGTGACCCAGTGGCGCAGGGAATCCAGCACCAGCTGCATCACCCGCGGGTGGCTCACGTCGAAGGTGTTGCCGCAGCCGGTGCAATCGATCGTGCGGCGCCGGTCCGCGGGGTCGAGCTTGTAGTAGCTGGCATTGTCGATGCCGCGGAACGACAGGGTCGGGCCGCTGTGGTCGCCCTCGGCGGTGTGGTTGTAGACCACGTCGAGCCAGGTCTCGATCCCGGCGGCGTTCAGCTCGCGGATCGCCGCCTTGAGACCGCCCGGGGCGCCCTCCCCGCGGTAGCGCGGATCCGGGGCGAAGTAGTTCAGGGGCTGATAGCCCCAGAAGTTGACGAGCCCCTTCTCGACCAGGAAGCGGTCATCCGCGAAGGCCTGGATCGGCAGCAGCTCCAGGGCGGTGACGCCGAGCTTGACCAGGTGCTCGATGATCGCCGGGTGGGCCAGCGCCGCATAGGTGCCGCGCTCCGCTTCCGGGATGTCGGGATGGGTGCGGGTCAGCGCCTTGACATGGGCCTCGTAGATGACCGTCTCGGTGAGCGGCCGCCGCACGGGGGCCAGCGCAAGGTCGGGCACTTCGGGGGCGGTGACCACGCCCTTGGGCATGTAGACCGCGCTGTCGCGCCGGTCGATGCGGTCCTCCCGACCGCGGCGGTGGCCGTAGAGCGCGTCGTGCCAGCGGATCCGGCCGCGGATCTCCCTTGCATAGGGGTCGAGCACCAGCTTCGAGGGGTTGAACCGGTGGCCGTTCGCCGGATCCCAGGGGCCGTGCACCCGATAGCCGTAGAGTTGGCCCGGCAGCACCCCGCGCAGGTAGCCGTGCCAGACGTCGTCGGTGCGGCAGGGCAGCCGGACCGTGCGGGTCTCGTGCCGCTCCCCCGGCTCGAACAGGCAGATATCCACCGCGGTGGCGTGCTCGGAGAACAGGGCGAAGTTCACCCCACGCCCGTCGAAATGCGCGCCGAGCGGCGCCGGCACCCCGTCATCGACGGCGATCATGGGCAGAGTCCGGGTTTTTGGGACATGGACCGAGGCGCGTGCCGGCGCCGGCGGGCGAGGTCGGCCGTCAGGGCGTGCGGCAAGGCTCTTGGAACAACGTCATCGACGGGATGAGGCTCGGGTCCCCTCTCCCGCACGGGAGAGGGGGCGCGGCTTGGCCAGCCGGAGCGATGGCGCCTCAAAGCGGTATCGCCATCGTCGGCGTCAGCGCGAACGATTCGGCTACTCGGCAGCCGCCGCGGTGGTCGGGGGCTCGCGCTCCATCGTGCGGAAATTCTCCAGCTCCGACAGGAAGTTGCGAGCCCACCAATCGACGTCCTCCCGGGTCATGCGCTCGACCATCGGCCGCCAGCGGGCGACGCGCTCGGCCTTGGGCATGTACAGGGCGGAGCGGATCGCCTCGGCGACCTCGAACCGGTCGTAGGGGTTGATCAGCAGCGCCTCGGGCATCTGCCGGGCCGCGCCGGCGAATTTCGACAGGACCAGCACGCCGGGATCGTCCTCGCTCTGCGCGACCACGTATTCCTTGGCGACGAGGTTCATGCCGTCGCGCATCGGCGTCACCAGCCCGACCCGGGCCGCCCGGTAGAGGCCGGCCAGGACCGGGCGCGGATAGGCCTTGGTGATGTACTGGATCGGCGTCCAGGCCGGGTCGCCCAGCGCGCCGTTGATCTCGCCGACCTTCTCGTTCACGTCCCGGGCGAGCTGCTCGTATTCCGGAACCTCGCTGCGCGATTTCGGGGTGATCTGGATGTAGGTGACGTTGCCGCGCTGGTCGGGATTGGAGGCGAAGAAGCTCTCCACCGCCTCCATCCGCTCGGACACGCCCTTGGAATAGTCGAGCCGGTCGACGCCGATCAGCAGCTTGCGGGTGCGCAGGCCCGCGATGGTCTCGCGCACCACCTTGTTGGAATTGGCCTTCTCGGCGGCCTCCTTGAAGCCGGCGACGTCGATGCCGATCGGGAAGGCGCGGATCCGGGTGCGGCGCCCGTCGACCATCAGCGAGCCGCCGCCGAGCGGGATCGCCCGCTGGGTGTCGACCAGGTTGCGCTGGAGGTTCTGGACGTCGGCCTCGGTCTGCAGGCCGATCAGGTCGTAATCGACGATGGCGCGCAGGAGCTCGCCGCTCGCCGGCAGCGAGTTGAACACGTCGGCGGCGGGCCAGGGGATGTGGTGGAAATAGCCGATCGGGTTGTCGAGCCCGAGGCCGCGCAACTCGGCTGCGAGCGGCAGCAGGTGGTAATCGTGCACCCAGATGATGTCGTCGGGCTCGACCAGCTTGGCCAGCGCCCGGGCGAAGGTCCGGTTGACCCGGCTGTAGCCGGCGTAATCCGAGCGCGAGAACGCGCCCAGGCCCAGCCGGTAATGCATGATCGGCCACAGGGCCCGATTCGCAAAGCCGGCGTAATATTCCAGGTGGTCCTGCGGCGAGAGGTCGACCACGGCGTACTGGACCCGGCCCCGGTCGATCAGGGTCGGCTCCTCGGAGGGCTCCTCCGTGATGTTGCCGCTCCAGCCGAACCACAGCCCTTCATAGGCGGTGAACGCCTCCTTCACGGCGACGGCGAGGCCGCCCGCCGCAACCGCCTTCCCGCCATCCTCGGGGATGGCGACGCGGTTCGATACGATCACAAGGCGTGCCACGCGGGTCGGCTCCGGATCAGGGGCGCGGCTCGAGTCGAGGACCTCGCCGCGCCTGCATCGGGACTTCTCAGTAGCAGAACGCGCGGAGACCCTGCGCGATCCTTTGTCAGGGCAACCCAAGCGTGAAGCCGGGCGCGGGTCAAGTCGAGCACCCCGCCGCACCGGACAGGATCGCCGCCCTGTCCGGTGCTCGCGGCGCGGTTCGGGCCTCGCGCGGCCAGCCCTTGAAGGCTCTTCGCGGCGAGGCCCGGGATGTGTCGAAGGGCCACCGAAGGGAAGCCGTCATGCAAGCGTGACGGTTCTGCCGGATCCTGCCTGAACGCCGGCTGAGCGAGGGCCGACGCGCCGCGTGGACCCGTCGCGCCGACGCCGCCCGCCGGACCGCACGCCGCGCTGGAACCGGTGACAGCCCAGTCGGTTACTCAGCCATCGCGGGGGCCGCGGTCGCCGCGAGCGACGCCGTCCCTGCGCCGCGAGGAGTGTTTTCGAGATGGCCGGCAACGAGTTCCCGCAGGATGCGCCCAAGGACCCGCTGAAGGATCCGGCGCATGACCGGCCCGGCGAGACCGCCGGCGAGCGCGCCCAGTGGCGTGCCCTCCAGGGCGACGTCGAGGGCCTGGCCGACGAGGCGGCCGAGCGCGGCCGCGGGCTGATCGACGCGGCGCGTCTCCAGGCCCAGGATTACGTCGAGCGGCGCAAGAGCGACGCCGCCCAATCGGTCCACGAGCTGGCGCAGACGATCCGCAATTCCGGCCGCGACCTCGGCGACAAGCCGAACGTGCGCGCCTTCTTCGACAGCGCCGCCGACGGGCTCGAGCAGCTCGGCTCCTCGATCGAGCGGCGCAGCCTCGGCGACTTCTACGGCGAGGCCGAGGCCTTCGCCCGGCGCGCGCCGGTGGCGGTGGCGGTCGGCACCTTCGTGGCCGGCCTGATCGCTGCCCGGTTCATCAAGTCGTCGAGCCTGCCGCCGGAAGCGCCCGACGGCGACGCCCGCGACAGCTTCCGGGCCTGACCGATGGCCCAGGGTCCTGATCCGCGCCAACCCGGCGCCTCGAGCATCCAGAGCCTGATCGGCGATGCCCTGCGCGAGACCAACGAGCTCGCCCGCAAGGAGATCGCGCTGTTCCGCGCCGAGATGGCGGGCAATGTCCGCCAGCTCATCGTCGGCCTGGCCTGCATGGTCGGCTCGGCCGTGTTCGCCGTGGTCGCCCTGCTCGTCCTGATCGGCGCCCTCGTGAAGTGGCTCGCCACCATCGTGGGCTCCGAGTGGCTCTCGGCCCTGATCGTCGGCGGCGTGCTGCTGGTCATCGCCGTGGGCATGGCCCTGTGGGCACGCAGCGTCCTGTCCCTCTCCACCCTGGCGCCGACGCGCACGACGCGCCAAGTTCGCCAGGATGCCCAGGCCCTGTCGGAGCGCGTATCCGGATGAGTTCGATGACCGACCTCGAGAAGGAAATCGAGGCGAGCCGGGCGCGGCTCGACGAGACGATCGACCAGATCCAGGGCAAGCTCTCGGTCCCGAACATCGTGGACGAGATGCTGGGCAATGCCCGGCGCACGCCCGCGCTGAGCGGGGTCTATGACGGCGCCCTGGAAGCGGTGCGCCGCAATCCCGTGCCGGTCCTGCTGATCGCCGCCGGGGTGGGGCTGCTGTTCAACCGGATGGCCCGGGATGCCGAGCGCCGCCGCACCCAGGTCTCGGCCGAGCGCGTGGCCACGCTGAACACCGGCACGGCCCGCGGCTACGATCCCGACCTGCCGACGGCGCGCCCCGTCCGGGATCCCCTCGAGAAGACCGAGATCTGACGCTCAAGACGATTCGAGCCCGGCCCGACGGCCGGGAGGCGCGACGCTCCCCGCGTCGCCGAGACGGACATCCGAGGACCCCGCCATGACCGACAAGCCGACCCCCTCCAGCCTCCCCGAGCAGCTCGCCGCCCAGGCCGGCATGCCGACGGGCACCGGCGATACCAGCCTGCGGCCGGATCCGGCCGGCCACGGCGATCCGCGTTCGGCCCCCGGCGAGGCGGCCGGCGACTTCACCCTCCGGCCCGACCCGCGCGGCCTGCACGACCCGCTCCCGCCCGGTGCCGCGACGCGCCCGATCGATGCGGCCGCATCCGCCAAGGAGGGCGCCCAGGAGGCCGCCGATCGCGCCGCCGACCTCGCCGGGCAGGCCCGCCAGACCGTCTCGGACCTGGCCGACGATATCGGCAACCGCCTCGGCAGCGCCGCCGATCAGGCCCGCGCCCGCGCCGCCTCGGCCTATGACGAGGCCCGGGAGCGCGCCGCCGCCCTGCACAAGCGCAACCTGCGGGCGCTCGACGACATCACCACCCAGGGGATCGACGGGCTTCAGCGCGGCCGCAGCACGGTCGAGCGCTTCGTGGACGACAACCCGCTGCTGGTGGGCGTCGTCGGCGTGGCCGCCGGCCTGCTGCTCGGCGCGCTGCTGCCGCGCACCCGCCAGGAGGACCGCAACATCGGCCCCTGGGCCGACGAGGTCCGCGACCAGGGCCTGCGCTACGCCCGGGAGGTGACCAATATGGGCCGCGAGTTCGTCCAGACCGCCCTCGACCCGGACAACCTCAACGCGGCGGTCCGCAAGGCCGCGGATTCCGATGGCCACACGCCGCCGGCGAACGAGCGGGCTGCGCACAACCTCTAAAGAGGAAGTTGCCGCCTGCCAGCCTGGACGCTGGCGGGCGGTTTCATTCAGGCTCGATACAGCCCCGCATGCGCCTCGCGGAGCAGGTTTTTCTGCACTTTGCCCATGGTGTTGCGGGGCAATTCGTCTACGAACAGGACACGCTTGGGGCATTTGAACCGGGCGAGCCGGCCCTCCAGGGCCGTCACGATTCCCGCCTCGTCCGGAGCGTTCGTCCCGCCGACCACCACGGCGGTGACCGCCTCGCCGAAATCCGGGTGCGCCAGGCCGATCACCGCGGATTCGACCACGCCCGGCAGGGCGTCGATCTCGGTCTCGACCTCCTTCGGGTAGACGTTGAATCCCCCGGAGATGATCAGGTCCTTGCCGCGCCCGACGATGTGGACGTAGCCGCGGGCATCGACCTTGCCGAGGTCGCCGGTGATGAAGAAGCCGTCCGGCCGGAACTCGGCTTCGGTCTTCTCGGGCATCCGCCAGTAGCCCTTGAACACGTTCGGGCCCTTCACCTCGATCATCCCGACCGCGTCCGGGCCCAGGGCCGCGCCGGTCTCGGGATCGACCACCCGCAGGGAGACGCCCGGGAGGGGGAGGCCGACCGTGCCGGCAACCCGGTCCCCCGTATAGGGGTTCGAGGTGCTCATGTTGGTCTCGGTCATGCCGTAGCGCTCGAGGATGGCGTGGCCGGTGCGGGCCTGCCATTCCCGGTGGGTCTCCGCGAGCAGCGGCGCCGAGCCCGACACGAACAGGCGCATGCCCCTGGCCGCCCCCGGGTTGAGGCCGGGTTCCTTGAGGAGGCGCGTGTAGAAGGTCGGCACGCCCATCAGGGCGGTCGCCCGGGGCATCAGGCTCAGGATCAGCTTCGGGTCGAGGCGCGGCAGGAACAGCATGGTGCCGCCGCTCGCCAGCACCGTGTTGGTCGCCACGAACAGCCCGTGGGTGTGGAACACCGGCAGGGCGTGGATCAGCACGTCGTCTTCGGTGAAGCGCCAGACATCCACGAGCGTGCGGGCGTTCGACGCCAGATTGTCGTGCGTGAGCATGGCGCCTTTGGAGCGCCCGGTCGTGCCGGAGGTGTAGAGGATCGCGGCGAGATCGTCCGGCCCCCGGGGCACGTCTGCGAACGCCGTCTCGTGCCGGTCCGCGGCCTCGGCGGCGCTGCCGGTTCCTGCCGCATCCAGGGTCCAGACTTCGCGGATGCCCGCGGCGGCCTGCACCAGGGCCTCGCGCCGACCCGGGTCGCAGACGAAGATCGTGGGCTCGGCGTCGCCGAGGAAGTACCCGATCTCCGCCGGGGTGTAGGCGGTGTTGAGCGGCAGGAACGCGGCGCCCGCGCGCACCACCCCGAGATACAGGAAGATCACCTCGGGGCTCTTCTCGACCTGGACCGCCACCCGGTCGCCGGGCCGCACGCCGGCCGCCTGCAGGGCCGCCGCGTAGGCGCCGGAGCGGGCGATGAGATCCGCGTAACTGTATCGGCGCCCTTCCGGCGTCTCGATCACGGTCTTGGCGGGATCCGGGACGCC
The DNA here is from genome assembly GCF_020523825.1 of Methylobacterium brachiatum. Classification (GTDB taxonomy): domain Bacteria; phylum Pseudomonadota; class Alphaproteobacteria; order Rhizobiales; family Beijerinckiaceae; genus Methylobacterium; species Methylobacterium brachiatum. Next base: position 136,100 of record NZ_JAJALK010000010.1, read on the forward strand.
GTCCCGGACCAGGGAGAAGAGATGGTTCGTCATCGTGAGGCTGGAGCTATCACGGACCGCAGGGTTCAGGCAGCCATAGAACCGTTCCGGATCGCCCCGCAATCGCGGTCCGCCTCTCGCCTCCGCTTTCCGGGGCCTCTGTCAGGCCGCCAGCCGCTGCCGCGAGGACAGGAAGGCGCCGTCCGGGACGCGCTCCGGGGCGAACAGCCCGAAGCCGACGGGTGCCGGCATCCCGACATAGATCGCCTCCATGCCCGCCGCCGACCTGACCCTGGCCGCCTGGGCGCTGGTGCACGGGCTCGCCGCGCTGATCCTCGACCGCCGGGTGCCCCTGGAGGCCGGCGAGACCGAGGCGGTCGCCCGCCGGATCACCGGGCAGTTCGCCCGGCTGACCGCTGGCCTTACCGAGGCGTGAGCCGGGCGGTCAGGCCTCGGCCAGCACCACCGCCCGCGGCGGCGGCAGCTTGGCGCGCAGCTCGCGGGTCACCGCCGGCGAGGCCGCCACGGTGCCGAGATTGGCGTAGGTCTCGTGGTTCTTCTCGATCGCCGCGAGATCGTAGAGGTAGTTCACCATCAGCCCGTGCGACTGGGCCAGCCCCTTCTTCGAGGTGTCGCCGAGGAAGTTGATCCGGTCCAGACGGGCGCCGTTGCCGAGATGGAACCGGGCCACCGGGTCGAGGGGGCGCCCGCGCTCGTTCTTGGCGCGCAGGAAATAGGCGGCCGCGGCCGGGATCAGCGCCTTGCGCACCGTCTCGGCCCGGGCCTTGTCGGCGTGCCAGTCCGGATCGTCCAGCGCCCGCAGCACCTCCACGTCCTCCGGCAGCAGCCCCTGCGGGCTGTCGGCCCGGCGCTCCCGGGCGAGCCAGGCGGCGAAGCCCGGCACCGGCGAGAGCGTGACGAAGGTCTTGAGCGAGGGCACCTCGCGGGTGAGGTCCTCGACCACCTGCTTGATCAGGAAATTGCCGAAGGTGACGCCGGCCAACCCCTTCTGGCAGTTGGAGATCGAGTAGAAGATCGCCGTGGTCGCCGCCCGCGGCTGCAGCGGCTTGCGCTCCCGCGACAGGATCGGGGCGATCGCCGGCGCGACCTGATCGGTGAGCGCCACCTCGACGAAGATCAGCGGCTCGTCGGCGAGCGCCGGGTGGAAGAACGCGAAGCAGCGCCGGTCCGGCGGCTCGATCCGGGCGCGCAGGTCGTCCCACCCGGTGATCGCGTGCACCGCCTCGTACCGGATGATCTTCTCGAGGATATGGGCGGGCGTGGTCCAGTCGATGTGCCGCAGCACCAGGAAGCCCCGGTTGAACCAGGAGGCGAACAGGTGCTCGAAATCGGAATCGAGGCTGTCGACGGCGTCGAGCACGGCGGGGTCCGCCTCGGCGCCCGTGCGCAGCGCCTTGCGCAGGTCGAACAGGTCCTCGCGCATCCGCACGAGGCTCAGCGTTCCGCCGCGGGCCAGGTTGAGGCGGCGGATCAGCTCCTGGCTGCGCGGCTCGGCGGCCTCGTGCAGGGTGCCGAGGCGGGCGCGGGTCGGGTCCGCCCGGTAGGCGGCGATCGCCTCGTCGACGGCGGCATGGTCCGCGTCGAAGTCGAGGGCGATCCCCCGCAGGAAGGCGTGGCGCTCGGTCTGGCCGAAGCTGGCGTAGCGGTCGAGGATCAACCGGGCCAGCGCGACCCCGGAGGCCTCGCCGCGCCGCGAGATCAGGTCCTCGCACAGCTTGACCAGCTCGCTCGCGCTGGCCCGGCCGGTGATGTCGCTGCGGCCGATGCCGATCAGGTCGCGGCCGCGCTCGCTGATGGTCTGGAGCAGGTCGCCGAAGAAGGAGATCGCCGCCATGACCCTCGCACTGACCCCTGTCGGACCGGACCTGACGCGTCTCCGGTCTCATGACGCCGGCGCATGGACCCGCGCATCCGTGAGGGTTTTGCCCTCGGGGCATGCTGGTCCCGGCTCTGAGCCACCATTCTACGGTGGCGGGGCGGTCGCGACCAGAGCTTGACCGGTCGCGAAAGGCTCACCGTGCGGCCCCGAGACGAAGGTCGTGTGACGGCGCGATCCCGGATGGCCTCAGTGCCGCTCGGCCAGGGTGGCGAGGTCGGCCCGCTCCCGCCAGTCGCCGATGCCGTGGTGGCGGGCGAAGCGGAGCTCGGCGGCCCGGAGGGCGCGGTCCGGGTCGCGGGCCCGCATGATCTCGACGGCCCCGATGGTGAAGGGCACCCCGAGGATCTCCTTGGCAAACTCGACGCGGTAGTTCGGCATCCCGTACTCCCTGCTGCGGTTTTTCCGGACGTGTCGTTCGGAACGAATCCGGCCCGAAAACCGTATCCGGGTCACGAACCCAGCTGTGCGTTCGACGCCCGGCACGCGGACGACCGGAACCGCGTCGATGGCATATGGTGCAGGACGCCGGACCGTGAAGGGGCGCGGGGCGTGACCGAGGGCTGCAGCCCGGGCGCTTGCCGCATGGCGCGCCCGGCCCGTATCGGTCCCGGCTCTTCCCTCCCCGACACGGATTCCACGATGGCCCCCATGCCGGCCCTGAAGCGGCGGCGCGCCTGCCCGCCCCCGACCCTGCCGTGACCACCCTCCTCGACGCGAAGGCCCGGCTCGGCCTGACGCTGATCGCCGGCGGGGCGGTCGCCAACATCTATTACAACCAGCCGCTGCTCGGCCTGATCGTGTCCGAGTTCGGCGACGCCGCCGCCCTGTGGGTGCCGACCACGGCGCTCGTCGGCTACGGGCTCGGCATCATCGGGCTGGTGCCGCTGGGCGACGCCCTGCCCCGCCGCCGGCTGATCGTCTGGCAATGCCTCGGCCTCGCCGTGGCGCTGCTCGCCGTGGGTCTCGCCCCGAACCTCGCCTGCCTGGCGCTCGCCCATCTCGTGGTCGGCGTGCTCGCCTGCGCGGCGCAGCAGGCGGTGCCGTTCGCGGCCGAGCTCGCCCCGGATGCGAGCCGCGGCCGGATCGTCGGGCAGGTCATGACCGGCCTGCTCACCGGCATCCTGCTCGCCCGCACGGCGAGCGGGTTTCTGGGGGCGCATCTCGGCTGGCGGGCGGTGTTCCTGGCCGCGTCGCTGCTCGCGCTCGCCATGGCCGGCATCGCCCGGGCGACCCTGCCGCACACGCCCCAGACCCAGCGCCTGCGCTACCGGGCCCTGATGCTGTCGATCCTGCACCTCGCCCGGTCGCAGCCGGTGCTGCGCACCGCGAGCCTGTCGCAGGCGCTGCTGTTTGCCGCCTTCAACGCCTTCTGGGCGACCCTGGCGCTGCTGGTCGAGAACCCGCCCTTCGGGCTCTCCGCGGCCGGGGCCGGCCTGTTCGGGGTGATCGGCGTCTGCGGTGCCTTCGTGGCGCCGGTATCGGGCCGCTTCACCGACACGCGCGGCGCGAAGCCGGTGGTGCTCGGCGGCAGCCTGATGGTCGCCCTGTCGTTCCTGGTGCTCTGGGCCGGGGGCACGTGGTCGCTGGTGGCGGTCGGGATCGGCGTGCTGCTGATCGATATCGGCATGAACGGCGCGCTCATCGCCAACCAGACCCGGGCCTACGCCCTGGTCCCGGGGGCGCGGGGCCGGATCAACACCGTGCTGTTCACGACGCTGTTCGTGTTCGGGGCGCTCGGCGCCTTCGCGGGCTCGCAGGCCTTCCTGGTGGTCGGCTGGCCCGGCGTCTGCGCGGTGGGCCTGGCCTTCTCGGCGCTCGCCGTTCTGGTGGCGGCCCGCGATCCGCACGGGCCGGCGACGCCGGCTACTTGAGCACCCGCGAGAGGCGGCACCACGCCGCTTTTCCCGCCGGCAGCCCGAACCGAAGCCGTTCGGGGCGTTCGGGGAAGCGCCGCACCGCGATCCCGGCTTCCGCCAGCCGCCGGTACAGGCCCAGCCCGTCGGGAAAATCGGCGGTGCGGAACAGGCTGGTGCCGCCGACGATCGTCCCGCCGCCGCGGGCGATCAGCCGGTCGAGGCGCTCGGCATCCGCTGCCCGGGCCCGGGCGGTCTCAACCCGCCACGCCGTGTCCGACAGGGCGGCCCGGCCAATCGCCAAAGCCGGCCCGGACACCGCCCAGGGGCCGAGGGCGGTGGCGATCCGGTCCGCCGTCCCCGGCTCGGCCACCGCGAAGCCGAGGCGCAGGCCCGCGAGCCCGTAGGTCTTGCCGAAGGAGCGCAAAACCACGAGCCCCGGGGCCGCGTGCGGGCACAGGCTCGCCACCGGCTCCAGGTCGGCGAAGGCCTCGTCGGCGACCAGCAGGCCGCCGCGGGCGCGCAGCGCGTCCGCCAGGGCGAGCCGCTCAGGTAACGGATGGGTCCGCCCGTCCGGATTGTTCGGATCGACCAGCACCGCCACGGCCGCGTCGCCGATCGCCGCGATCCCGTCGACCTGCGCCACCCTGTGCCCGGCCCGTGTCCAGGCGGCTGCGTGCTCGGCATAGGTCGGGCCGATCACCGCGACCTGGGTCGGGGCCACGAGCCGGGGCAGGGTCTCGATCAGGATCTGGGTGCCGGGGGCGGGGACGACATGCGCCGTATCGGGCGCGCCGTAGGCCATGGCGGCCGCCTCCCGCAGGGCCTCGACCTCGGCGGCGGCGGGAAGCCGCGTCCAGGCGCTGGCCTCCACCGGCGGCACGCGATAGGGGACCGGATTGATCCCCGTCGAGAGGTCGAGCCAGGGCTCCGGCGCGTCCGGAAAGGCGTGTCGGAGGCCTCCGAGATCGCCGCCATGGGGGATTGGCCCCGGGATTGGCCCCGGCCGCGGAGCGGAATTCCAGAAACGATGGTCCATCCGCCCGATACGCTCGCCATCCTCGCCCTCGCCCTCGGGATCGAGGCGGCGTCCGGCTACCCGGACGCGCTCTACAAGGCCATCGGCCACCCTGTCACCTGGATCGGCCGGCTGATCTCCGGGCTGGAGCGCGGCCTGAACCGCGGGTCCGAAGGGCGGCGCCGGGTCGCCGGCTGCCTCGCCCTGGTGCTCCTGCTCGCCGCCACGGGGCTGCCCGCCTGGGCGCTCACCGGGCTCGCCCTCTGGGCCGGCCCCCTCCCCGGCTTCCTGCTGCTCGGCCTGCTCTGCGCGAGCCTGCCGGCGCAGCGCAGCCTGAACGACCACGTCGCCGCCGTGGAGGCTGCCCTGCGCGCGGGCGGCCTCGAGGCCGGCCGCCGCGCCGTGGCGATGATCGTCGGGCGCGATCCCGACCGGCTCGACGCCCCGGCGGTCTGCCGCGCCGCGATCGAGAGCCTGGCGGAGAACTTTTCCGACGGGATCGTGGCGCCGTCCTTCTGGATCGGCTGCCTCGGCCTGCCCGGCGGCGTCCTCTACAAGGCGATCAACACCGCCGACAGCATGATCGGCCACCGCACCCCGCGCTACGCCGCCTTCGGATGGGCTGCGGCGCGGCTCGACGACCTGGTGAACCTGCCGGCCTCGCGGCTCGCCGGCCTGCTGATCGTCGGGGCGGCCGCCCTGCGCGGCGCCGATGCGCGCGGCGCGCTCCGGGCGATGGCCCGCGATGCCGGCCGCCACCGCTCGCCCAATGCCGGCTGGCCCGAGGCCGCCATGGCCGGGGCGCTCGGCCTGCGGCTCGCGGGCCCGCGGGTCTATGACGGCACCCTCGTCCCCGACGCCCATATGGGCGACGGCCGGGCCGAGGCCACGGCCGACGACATCGCCCGGGCGCTGAGCCTGTACCGCACGGCCTGCCTGATCCAGGGCGGCCTCGTCCTGGTCCTGCTGGCCCTCTGGCGCGTCGGGATCGGCTGACCGGACGGCGCGAGTCCAAGTCCTCGATGCACCGTGCGCGCCGCCGGACCGGTATCCAATGCGGCGGCGCGCGTTCTAAGCTCGGTCGAGCGGGACCGAGGAGAAGCCCATGCGCGCGGTGTTCGTCGATGCCAGCGAGACCCTGGCGGCGGTGGCGCGGCGCCTGCTGCGGCCGGACGATCCGCCCTTCGCGATCAATCTCCAGCCCGACATCACCCCGGAGGATCTGCCGGCCCTGCTCGCCGGGGCGGAGATCGCGGTGATCGACCACACCGCCCTCCCCGTCGCCGTGGCCCGCGCCTGCCCGAGCCTGCGGCACGCGGTGTTCCTGGGCACCGGCGCGCGCAGCTACATGGACCCGGAGGCGCTCCAGGCCGAGTGCGGCGTCACGGTCCACACGATCAAGGGCTACGGCGACACCGCGGTGGCGGAATGCGCCTTCGCGCTGCTCTGGGCCGCCGCCCGGGGCCTGCCCGAGATGGACCGGGCGATGCGGGCGGGGCGCTGGCTGCGCACCGAGGCGATCCAGCTCACCGGCAAGACCATCGGGCTGATCGGCTTCGGCGGGATCGCGGCCGAGATGGCGCGGCTCTGCCGCGGCGCCGGCCTGCGGGTGCTGGCCTGGAACCGGACCCCGAAAACGCATCCGGGGGTCGAGTTCGTCCCGCTCGAGCGGCTTCTGGCCGAGAGCGACGTGGTCTCGCTCCACCTGCTCCTGACCGAGGAGACGCGCGGCTTCCTGTCGGCCGCGCGCATCGCCGCCCTGAAGCCCGGGGCGATCCTGATCAACACCGCCCGGGGCGCGGTGATCGATGAGGCCGCCCTGGTGGAGGCCCTGCGCGCCGGGCGGATCGCCGGGGCCGGGCTCGACGTGTTCACGGTCGAGCCGCTGCCCGCCGACCACCCGCTCGCGTCACTGCCGAATGTCGTCCTGTCGGCGCATTCGGCCTTCCGCACGCCCGAGGCCAGCGACAACCTGATCGGCGCCGCCCTCGACCATTGCCGGCGGATCGCCGCCGGCTGATCCCGTCAGTGCTCCGTCCCCGGCATGTTCTGACGCGGCGCCCCGCCATGGTCGCGGATCACGTTGGACCGTTCCGGGGCGCCCTTGGCGTCGGCGACCTGCTTCCGGGCCGCGGCGGCTAGGAACCAGACGACGCCCAGAGTCCCCAGGGCGAGGATCAGAAGCGGAATACCTTCGCTCATCGCGGTGCCCTCCTGGATGATGGTCCGCAGGGGCACGGATTTGCATCATCGTGCCGGACGGTCCGGCATCAGGCAGTATAACGCGCGATACCGTCCGATGTTCAGGCCGTGCGCGGCGCCGGGGATGCCGCCGCCCGCTTGGCCGCGTCCCGCCGCAGGGCGGAGAGCACGATGAACATCAGGCCGGCCCCGATCGCCAGGCAGGCGGACAGGAACAGCATCGGCACGAGGTCGCTCTGGGTCTGGTCGCGGATGAACGGGACCATGTTCTGCGCGACGAACCCGCCGAGATTGCCGACCGAGTTGATCGCCGCGATCCCGGCCGCCGCCGTGGCCCCGCGCAGGAAGGTCGCGGGCATCGACCAGAAGACCGGCTGGGCCGAGAACGTCCCGGCCGCCGCCACGCACAGGCAGGCGAACTTCACCGCGTTGCCCGGCAGGATGACGCTGAGCGCGAGCCCGGTCGCCCCGACCAGGGCCGGCCCGACCACGTGCCAGGTCAGGGCGTTGCCCTGGGCGCCGGTGCGGGCGGCGTGGCGGGGGACCCACCACAGGGCGACCGCGGTGGCGGCCCACGGGATGATGTTGAGGAAGCCGTTGGTCAGGTTCGAGACCCCGAACCCCTTGACCACCGTGGGCAGCCAGTAGCCCAGCCCGTAGGCGGCGAGCGGCAGCGAGACGTAGACCCCGGCCAGCATCAGCACGCGCTTGTCGAGGAGCGCCGCGAACGGATTGCCGTGATCCACGAGGCCGCCGCTCTCGCGCTCGGCCCGGAGCGTCTGGGCGAGCCAGGCGCGCTGGTCCTGGGACAGCCAGGGCGCCGTCTCGGGGCCGTTCGGCAGGATCAGGAGAACGACTGCGGTCATCAGGATCGCCGGCGCCCCCGTGGCCAGGAACACCCATTGCCAGCCGGCCAGCCCCAGGACCCCGTCGAGGCCGAGCAGGGCCCCGCCGATCGCCGCGCCGACGGCGTTGGCCACCGCGCTGGCGATCATGAACCAGCCGATCATCCGGGCCCGGTGCGCCTGCGGGAACCACAGCGTCAGCGCGAACAGCACCCCCGGGAAGAAGCCGGCCTCCGCGGCGCCGAGCAGGAAGCGCAGCACGTAGAACATCGCGGCGTTCTGGGTGAAGCCCAGCAGGATCGTGACGATGCCCCAGGTGAACATGATCCGGGCGAACCAGACCCGGGCGCCGACCCGCTCCAGGAACACGTTGGCGGGCACCTCGAACAGGAAGTAGCCGAGGAAGAACAGCGACGCGCCGAGCCCGTAGGCGGTCTCGCTGAGACCCAGGCTGCCGACCATGTCCAGCTTGGCGTAGGAGACGTTCTGCCGGTCGATATAGGCGATCAGGTAGAGCAGGCCGAGCAACGGCATCAGCCGCAGGGTCACCGTGCGGACGGTGCTCTCGGCAAACTCCTCGCTAACCAGGGGCTGCGTGGGGGGCATATGGCGTTCCTCTGGACCCGTGCGGCCCCTCGTGGCGAGGGCCGGCATTACACAGAGTAATCCCTGGCCCGGCCCTCGCCTACCGGGCAAGCGCCAGGAGTCGGTCGCAGTCGACATGGGCCGCGATGTGTCGCGCCAGGCCGTCGAGCGCCGCCTCGACCCCGGCCTCGTAGCCCGCCCCCGCCGAGACCGTGCCGAGGCGGGTGAGCCAGGCGGCGCGCTGGGCATCGTGTGCGAACAGCCCGTGGACGTAGGTCCCGGCCACCAGCCCGTCCGCCGAGACCGCCCCGTCGACGCGCCCGTCGGCGAGGCGCAGCAGCGGCCGGGCCGCGTCGGGGCCGTGCGTGGCGCCGATATGCATCTCGTAGCCCGTAAACGGCACCGCATCGGGCAGGCTCGTGCCGGTGGCCGCGGCCAGCCGCTTGTCCGGTGTCATCACGGTCTCAACGTCGAGGAGCCCGAGCCCCGGCACCGTGCGGGGCGCCCCCTCGATCCCGTGCGGATCGGCGAGGCTGCGCCCCAGCATCTGGAAGCCGCCGCACAGGCCGAGCACCCGCCCGCCCCGGCGGACATGGGCGCGCAGGTCGATGTCCCAGCCCTCGGCCCGGAAGGCGTCGAGATCGTCGATCGTGGTCTTGGAGCCCGGCAGCAGCACCAGGGCGGCCTCGGCGGGGATCGGCGTTCCGGGGCGCACCAGCACCACCGACACCCCGGGCTCGGCCCGGAGCGGGTCGAGGTCGTCGAAATTGGCGATGCGCGGCAGCACCGGCACCGCGACCGTGACGGTCCCGGCCGGGCGCGGCCCGGAGCCCGCGAGCCCGAGCACGTCCTCGGCCGGCAGGCGTGCGGCCTCGGGGAAGTGCGGCACCAGGCCGAGCGGCGCCCAGCCGGTCCGCTCGGCGATCAGCCGCATCCCGTCGGCGAACAGGCTCGGGTCGCCCCGGAAGCGGTTGACGATGAAGCCGGCGATCATCGCGGCGTCCTCCGGGTCGATCACCGCCTTCGTGCCGACGAGGCTGGCGATCACGCCGCCCCGGTCGATGTCGCCGACCAGCACCACCGGCGTGTCGGTGGCCCGGGCAAAGCCCATATTGGCGATGTCGCCGGCCCGGAGGTTCACCTCCGAGGCCGAGCCCGCGCCCTCGACCAGGACCAGGTCGGCCTCGTCCGTCAGTCGCGAAAAGCTGTCCAGGACGGCGTGCATCAGCCGCGGCTTCCAGGCCTGGTAGTCGCGCGCCTTCACGGTGGCGACCATGCGCCCCTGCACCACCACCTGGGAGCCGACCTCGCTCTGGGGCTTGAGCAGGACCGGGTTCATGTGCACCGAGGGCGGCACCCGGGCGGCCCGGGCCTGGAGCGCCTGGGCGCGGCCGATCTCGCCGCCATCCGGCGTGACGGCGGCGTTGTTCGACATGTTCTGCGGCTTGAACGGCCGCACCCGCAGACCCCTCTCGGTGAAGGCGCGCGCCAGCCCCGCCACGAGCAGCGACTTGCCGACATCGGAGCCGGTGCCCTGGATCATCAGGGCCCGCTTCATCGCGAGCCTTGCCGGTCAATCGGCATCGTCACATCCTGGGCGCCAGACGAATCGAGCCCGCCGTGGACCTGACCTTTCCGATCGAGTTCAATGTCACGGGCACGCCCGTCTCGCTACAGGCCAAACGCGCCCGATCCAAGGAGGCTTGGAAGGAGAAGGTCAGGGCGGCGAGCCGCGAGGTCCTTCCGGACGGTCATTTCGCGACCGAGCGGCCGGTCGCCGTGACGCTCTACTACTTCACGGCCGTTCCCCGCACGGGGGACATCGACAACATCCTCAAGCCGACGCTGGATGCGCTGATCCGGCACGTCTACCTCAATGACGGGCAGGTCGAGCGCATCGTCGCCCAGAAATTCAAGCCCGACGACGTGTTCCCGTTCACCGCGCCGAGCCCCGTCCTGGCCGAGGCGCTACAGAGCGTGCGGCCCGTCGTCTAGATCAGGTTATCCGACGATCCCTTCGAGGACCTGACATGAGCGCGACGGAACGCGAACAGCGAGTGCTCGATCTCATCACGCCGCGCCTGAAGGCGGAAGGCTACGAGGTGTTCACGCACCCGTCGCGCGGCCTGTTGCCGGCTTTCATGCAGGATTACCAGCCGGATGCTATCGCGCTCGGCCGTCCGAAGAACATCGCCATCCAGATCGCCCGCGACGCGGCCACCGAACGCCCGAAGGCTGCGGCGCTGACCGAGCGTTTCGCGGCGAGTCCGGACTGGGAATTGCGCATCGTGTACGCACCGGAGGGGAGCGACGACCGCCCGGTGCCCGGCGTGTCCCGCGATGCGATTCCCACCGCCATCGCGCGGGTCGAGTCCCTGCTGGCTGCGGACCAGCCCGAAGCGGCCCTGCTGCTGGGCTGGTCGGTCCTCGAAGCCGTCGGCCGCCTGCTCCTGCCCGGAGACGTGTCGCGCCCGCAACCGGCCGGCCAGCTTCTGGAGCGGATGGCAATGCAGGGGATCGTGACGCCGGACGAGGCCGACCGACTGCGACAGCTTGCAGCCCTGCGCAACCAGGTCGCCCATGGCGCCCTGCGGGTCGCGGTGCCGGGTGAGGCCGTCGCAGATCTGATCGCGATCTTGCGCGAGGTGCTCGCGGAGAGCGAGGTCGCCGCGGAGCCATAGACGGCTTCAGAACTCGATCCCCTCCTGGGCCTTCACGCCGGCCGAGAAATGGTGCTTCACGCTGCCCATCTCGGTGACGAGGTCGGCGGCCTCGATCAGGGCCGGCTTGGCGTTGCGGCCGGTGACGACCACGTGCAGGTCCGGCCGGCGGCGCGTGAGGGCGGCGACCACCGCGTCGAGGTCGAGATAATCGTAGCGCAGGGCGATGTTGAGCTCGTCGAGGACGAGCAGGCGGATCGTGGGATCGGCCATGAGGCCCTCGGCCACGGCCCAGGCGTGGCGGCAGGCGGCGATGTCCCGGGCCTTGTCCTGGGTCTCCCAGGTGAACCCCTCCCCCAGCGTGTGCCAGGCGACCCGGTCGCCGAACACCGCGACCGCGTGGCGCTCGCCGGTATCCCAGCCGCCCTTGATGAACTGCACCATGCCGACCCGCCAGCCGCGGCCGAGCGCCCGCAGCATCAGCCCGAGCGCCGCGGTGCTCTTGCCCTTTCCGGGTCCGGTATGGACCATCAGCAGGCCCTTCTCGAGGGTCTTGGCCGCCACCTCGGCGTCCTGCACGGCCTTGCGCTTCTCCATCTTCTCCCGATGACGGGTCGCGTCGTCGCTCATGCGGAGGCTCCGGGCATGGGGGCTTGAATCGGGGCTTGAAGGGGGGCTTGCGGCTTCACGACCAGCGGCAGGCCAGCCACGGTGAGCACCACCCGGTCGGCCCGGGCGGCGAGCCGCTGGTGCAGGCGCCCGGCCTCGTCGCGGAAGCGGCGGGCGAGGGCGTTGTCCGGCACGATCCCGAGCCCGACCTCGTTGCCGACCAGCACCAAAGGCCCCGGTGCCTGCCCGCAGGCGGCAAGCAGTTGCGCGACGGCCGCCGCCACATCGGCCTCCGCCAGGATCAGGTTGGTGAGCCAGAGGGTGAGGCAATCGACCAGGACGGGCCCCTCCGCCGCCGCCACCGCCTCCGGCAGGGCGAGCGGCACGTCGCGGGTCTGCCAGGATCCGGTGCGCCGGGCCCGATGCTGGGCGATGCGCGCGACCATCTCGTCGTCGAAGGCCTGCGCGGTGGCGAGATAGAGCCACGGGCCGGGACAGGCCTCGATCAGCCCCTCCGCGTAGGCGCTCTTGCCGGAACGCGCCCCGCCGAGGACGAGGGTCATGCGGGGCGGGATCTGCACCATGCCCCTCCATCGCCCCAACCCGTCCCGCGGTCAAACGCGCGCTACCATGCGGATCGACGGTTGCCGGACGCGCCGCCGCCGACTATAGAACCCCGGCCTAGCCAAAGCGCCCTTCGTCTAGCGGTCCAGGACGTCGCCCTTTCACGGCGAAAACACGGGTTCGATTCCCGTAGGGCGCGCCAACAAAATCAAGCACTTAGCTGAATTTGCTGGCGCGGCTCACATTCCGGTCTCACATAGCTTGGGTTCGACGGCTGGTGTGGCTGTAGCTAGCGCGCGTCGACGAGAGAGACGTTGCTAGCGTGGCCGGCCAGGCAGTGGCGGGAACCTCGCGGTTTCACACGACCACGATGCCGCTGTCGTTGGTGGTTGGTCCCGGAGCCACGGCGGAGCCAATTGACCGAAAGATCGCATCAACGGAGTGTGGCAGCATGCCGCGCGACGTTGAGAGGCTCCGGGCAGGCGTCACGTTGAGCACCGCGAGGACCAGGGGAGTGCAATGATACGGTTTGCGACTGCGCCTCTGATCCCGAGCGCCAAGAAGGAAGAAGTTGAGTCACCGATGGCAAATGACGACACGCTCGCTAGTGCACTGACTCATTCGGATGGTGCAGCGTTGCCATTGACGGCATCGAGGATGGCGGCGGCCGGCTTGGTCCAGACGAAGGGCTTCGGCCTGTCGTTGTGCTCGGCAATGTAGCGGTTGATCGCAGCCTGAAGGTCGACGATCCCGCTGAAGCTGCCCCGCTTCAGCCTGCGCCGGGTCAGGGCCGAGAAGAAGCCCTCGACGGCGTTCATCCATGAGGCCGAGGTCGGGGTGAAGTGGAAGATCCAGCGCGGATGCCGGGCTAGCCAGGCCCGTACCTTCGGGTGCTTGTGGGTGGCATAGTTGTCCAGGATCACGTGGATCAATTTGCCGGCCGGCACCGCCGCCTCGATGGTGTTGAGGAAGCGCAGGAACTCGTCGTGGCGGTGACGCTGCATGCAGCGGCCGATCACGGTGCCCTCCAGCACGTCGAGCGCGGCAAACAGCGTCGTGGTGCCGTGACGGACGTAATCGTGGGTCTGGGTTTCGGGACGACCTGGCGTGACGGGTCGGCTTGGGCGGGTGCGCTCCAGGGCCTGGATCTGGCTCTTCTCGTCGAGCGAGAGCACGACGGCGTGGCGCGGCGGATCCATGTAGAGGCCGACGATGTCCTCGACCTTCTCGGCGAAGGCCGGATCGTTGGAGCGCTTGAAGCTGCGGACCCGATGCGGCTGGAGGCGGTGGGCATCCCAGATGCGCTGGACCGACCGCAAGGAGATCCCGATGGCTTGCGCCAGGGCGCGGCCGGTCCAGTGAGTGACCTCACCGGGCGGCTCGGAGCAGGTCAGGGCGAGCACCTCGGCGACGGTGTCGGTGGAGTGAGGCGGCTTGCCGGGCGGACGGGTTTTATCGCGCAAGAGGCCCTCGACGCCTTCTTCGGCGTAGCGCTGTTGCCAGCGCCAGACGGCTGGCCGGCTGACACCGGCCTGGTGGGCGACGTCGAGGACGGAGAGGCGTTCGGCCGAGAGCAGGACGATGCGGGCGCGCTGGATGTGCTTGAGAGGCCGGGCCCGATCGACGACGATGGCGGACAGGCGCGCCAGGTCGGCGGCGCTGGGGATCACGCAGACAGTCTGAGCCATGCCTCAGACTCGCATGCCTCACGCGCCTTGTGAATCCTCTGAATGCGTCAATGCACTAGGGCCTTGGCCAACGTTAGGCACCAGCGCGAGAGCCTTGAGGCTGAGTACGAGCGCGTGAGCGGCGAGCTGACGAAGCTCCGTCTCGCTGAGCGGTCACTTGCATCTATCGTGGAAGGCACACCGCTGGACGAGCCTGCCGACGATCTGTCAACTCGTCGTCGCGCGCCAGCGAGCGTGGACCGGCCTCGTGGTAGCCGTGGCCCCCGGGGACCGCGCGCCAACTCTGCCAAGGGGCGGTTAAAGGCGCTCCTTGAGGAAGCTGGTTCTGAGGGTCTGACGCACGCCGAGATCAGCGAGCGCCTGACAGACGTGGCGGCCACCACCCTGAACACGTACCTCAGCGTGATGGCTAACAGCGGCGAATTAGAGCGGCAGGGCGATAAGTACCGGGCCGGTGCTCCGGCGGCGAGCGCAGCGGAGGAAGGCGCTGTTGAAGACGATCATGAAGACCGCGAAAAGGCTGAGGCCGCCGAGTAGCCTCGCCAGTCTTGCGCTGCTCTGTTGACAGGTTGCGCCTGCAGGACAGCGAAGGCTATGCGGGCTCGGGGGCCTGTAGCTCAATGGTTAGAGCCGACCGCTCATAACGGTCTGGTTGCAGGTTCGAGTCCTGCCGGGCCCACCATATCGAAGCCGCCGGCGTCATCTTCATCGACGAGAACGGCGAGGGGCTGCGGGTGCGACCACGGAAAGCGGCATCCGATGCAACCTAGAGCGTCTTGCGTACTGACTTAGTGGAAATACGCCCTAGGTCACTCGCCCACAGGTTGCGAGGAGCGCCGATGTCCGAGAGCCCCAGCCACGTTCAAGGCTACCGCGAGACGAAGGCGGCAAAGGCTGCCGACAGGTACGATCAAGCGAACGAAGTCTGGGCGGAGGTCGAGGCGGAACGTCGAGCCGTCAACGAGCGGACAGCAAAGTTACGTGCGATGCGGCTGGCCCGCGAGAGTGAAGCGTCCTCGTAGATGAGGACGAGCCGCGTTCTGGCCGCTGCCCTCCTGCTGATCTCCTGCACTGCTGCGGCCGCCGCGTGTCAGTGCACCGGCTGCGGCTGCAAGGGCGGCCCAGGCTTCCGCGGGCCGAACGGCCGGTGCGTCAGCTACAAGCAGCTCGACAAGGTGTGTGGATCGCCGCCGACTTCGAAGTGCGTCTTCGAGCGCCACAAGCAAGAGTGCGAGCACGAAGGCGCGATGCCGGACGAGAAGGGCATGGAGCGCTACCGCCGTAGCATCGAAACCATCACACACTGACCGACGCCGACGCGATCTCTATCAACGAGAGCGGCCGAAGGGCAGTGCTTAGGAAAGCGCATTCGAAGCATGTCCCGACCTCAGTTCTCTGACGACAACCCCAAAGAGAACCCATGGACCGAAGACCGGCTGGGCTTCGCGCCTTTCGCCAAACGGCTGGCGGACTCGATCTTAGAGGTCGATGCCCCAAACGGCTATGTCATTGGCCTACAGGGCGCTTGGGGATCCGGAAAGTCGACCGCGCTCAATTTCGTTCAAGCCTTTATCGAAAAGCACAATGAAGAACTTGAGGAAGGCAAGAAACCGATCCACGTGATCGATTTTCGGCCATGGATTGTCTCCGGTCACCAGGACCTCATCGAGTCATTCTTCAAGATCATCACTGAGCAACTTGCGGATCAGAAGGACGCTTGGGCTAAGCGACGGAAGGCAGGGTTGCGTGCGCTGCGGAAGAACGTCGATCCGGTTGTCGATGCCGCAGCTGCCATAGGGAGCATCCTCGCTCCTGGGGTCGGAACTCTGGCCGGCATCGGGATCAAATTCGCCAGTGAGGCGGCCAAGAAAGGCGGTGCGAGTAAAATAGATGAATGGCTAGCAGAGCCTTCCCTTCAGTCTGCCTACGAAAAGCTGCGAAAGCGCATTGTCGATCAGGACGAAAAATTCCTAGTGATCATTGATGATCTTGATCGGCTCACAAAGGACGAAATTCGAACCATTATGCAAATGGTCAAGACGTTAGGGCGATTGCCTCACGTTGTATATTTGTTGGCCTATGATCGGAACATTGTTTGGCCGGCTCTTGATGATGGTCGGAAATCGGAGAAATTCGGCCCCGGATTCGCCGAGAAAATCATACAACAGGAAATCGAGCTACCTAAGCCTAGCCGAAATGCTTTACTGTCCTTGCTAGACACTGAAATAGGATTTCTAACCGGAAATATTTCACAGAGCGACAGATGGTATCGTATAGTGGTGGACGGTGTGCATAATTGGATAAGATATCCACGAGATGTTGCCAGACTTTCAAACGCTGTAAAATTTACTTGGCCGGCGATTGAAAATGAGATTGATCCGCAGGATGTGCTGGCGATGGAAGGAGTTCGCTTATTTGAGCCAGATCTATTCGATTGGATAAGGGGCAATCGAGAGTCAATATTCGGTACTGGCAACTGGGATATGGCAACGGACACGGGAAAGGCGAAAGCTGGAGACGCATTCATGTCTTTGTTTCCGATTTCCAGTCAAGAACGAAATGCGAGGCTTCTGTGCCTTTTGATCCCTTCGATGACAAAATTGTTTGAGAAAAAGCACATTTTTGCACTCAATTCAGAGACGCATGTTCGAGTTGTGAACCGGCGAGGTATTGGATCTGAGCAGGGATACGATGCCTATTTCGGTCTTCACATTCCTGATGATAGCATATCAGTCAAAATAATTGAGCGCGCGCTATCTCATCAGACTACTCGAGCAGAACAGCTAGCTATCATGCGGGGCATATTCTCTCGTGAGGCAAGTCCGAATCGACCTCCTATTGGTGAGTATTTCCAGGATTTGCGTTTTCGTTTACATGAAGCCTCACAAAACAGCGCTCCCATTAATCTGTTGGAGGCAATATTTGATTTCGGGGAGGTGATACTGAGCATTGATAAAGACGTTGGCGCGCTTATGCTTGGACCTCAGGCCAATGCATCCCTTTTGTTGTTAGAAATTTGCAAGCTCAACAGGAGTGAGGAATTTAAAGATCGACTAATCAAGTTATTCGAGTCTCGACCATCGCTCTGTTTTGCTGCTGGATTTTGGGTTTGGCGTGCCGCGGAGGCAGGTCTTATAAAAATTGATGGACATACTAGAGAAGATACTCTCGACGAAAATCTGGTTCGACAATTGCATGGCATATTATCAACGCATATCGAAGAGAGTATCGAGAGTGGAGAAATTTACAACGAACCGGTCTATTTCCATATTTCCGAAGTTTGGGCATTCAACGACAATGATAAGAAAGTTAGATCATGGATTTCGGCATCTTCATTGGCCGATGGTCGCTTTTTGGCGAAAATTTGCCGTGGCATTCTAGGGCATACTGTAGGATCGAATCCTCGCCGGTACTCAATGCACGAGGCGCCAAAGGAAAAATTTTATGATGTTTCTCAGCTTCATACTGCTGCAGAAAAGCATGTGGACGATCCTGATCTCACAGAAGATGAGCGGTCAAGGATCAAGACGCTTCGCACAGGCTTGGCGAGTTTGTTAGCTACACGAGCAGCCGCTGAAGCTTCGGCATCATCTCCGCAGGGCGATGGCGAAGAAGACTGACCACCGTCTACCGCGGCCCAGCACGACGTCGTTGAATAGGTTGCCGGTTGTCGAAGCTCAGCTATCCTGCCCCGATGCGCACAGTCCTCGCAGCCCTCGCTCTCATCGTCGCTACCGGTGGGGCACACGCACAGAGCGCGTCGGACATTGCCGCCTGCCGGGACGTGAAGGACTCGCTGCTCCGTCTGCGGTGCTTCGACGATGTCTCGAAGCCGGCGGCTCAGGCAGCGCCCAGCGCTCCCACCGCGGCGACCAAGCCGAAGACGCCGGACTTCGCCGCCTATGCAGCCGTTCCATACCGCGGACCCATCGGACTCCCGGATTTCCGAGGCCGTGACCGCCGGCATGCCTCATATCGAACCCGCATCTTGGCCGGCGCCAGGGCCGGTCCGAACTTCGCGGGCCACCTCGCCCTTGTGCCGATCGGCTGCGGTGCCGGATGCGTGTTCGTGCCCGTGGTCGAAGTGCAGACTGGAAGGGTGTTCGACTCACCTCTCGGGGGCGAGGATCAGCTGTCGCTCGACATGAAATACCAGGTCAACAGTCGGCTGATTGCCGCTCGCTATATCGCGGATGAGCGCTGCAAGTTCGAGGAGATCGTCTGGACCGGCAGTTCGTTTCAACGAGGTGCGGTCAGGGATCTCGGCGAGCGGGAGGCGTGCTGGGCAGCAGATTAGTCCGCTCGCGGACTCTCCGTGGCGCTGCGCCGCGCGACCTACGAGACTGGCTTACCCGCGGGCAAAGATGCGCTATCGCTCGCAGATGCGCCACGCCCTTGCTGCCCTCATGCTGCTCACCGGCCCGACCCTGGCCGCCGAGCCGATCGTGGGCCGTGCATCCGTCACCGACGGCGACACGGTCGTGATCCGTGGGACCCGCATCCGCCTGCACGGCATCGATGCTCCGGAGAGCGCGCAGCTCTGTCAGGACGCGGCCGGCA
Organism: Methylobacterium brachiatum; assembly: GCF_020523825.1. Lineage (GTDB taxonomy): Bacteria > Pseudomonadota > Alphaproteobacteria > Rhizobiales > Beijerinckiaceae > Methylobacterium > Methylobacterium brachiatum. Next base: position 154,563 of record NZ_JAJALK010000010.1, read on the forward strand.
AATCCTACCGCTGCGGCCAGGTAGCGGCCTTTGCCCTAGCGGACCGAATAGGCGAGGCGAACATCTCATGCGAGCCGCGCGACACCGACCAGTACGGCCGCACTGTTGCCGTGTGCCGGAAGGGCGAGGAGGACCTGAACGCCTGGATGGTGAGCCAGGGCTATGCCACAGCCTACCAGCGCTACTCCCGCGACTACGTCGGGGTCGAGACCAGCGCGAGGGCACTGAAGCGCGGCCTATGGGCCGGCACGTTTGATCCGCCTTCGGACTGGAGGCGTGCCAAGCGCGCCAGCGGCGTTGATACCCGGCCGGAGATGGAGAGGCCTCCGGCAGCCACGCCGGCGCCCATACAGGCCGCCTGCGCGATCAAGGGCAACATCTCGCGCAAGGGCGACAAGATCTACCATCTGCCCGGTACCCGAGACTACGACCGGACCGTCATTGACGCAGGCTCCGGCGAGCGAATGTTCTGCAGCGAGGACGAAGCGAAGGCGGCGGGTTGGCGGGCGCCGCGCGGCTGACCGGGTCTCTTGTCGGGGCAATTGGAGCCGCTGATCGGCCCTGTGCCGATCCCTCGAGCCCTATCCCCTGCTTACGATCACCGCGAGCCTAGACAACCACAGCGCGAGAGCGACAATCTCTGGTGGCTTGGAGATCGTCATGCGAATCGCAGTTGCCGCAGCCGCCTTCCTGGCCTTCGCTAGCTGCGCCCAGGCAGAGGAGGTCGCCTACTTCGCGATCTACTATCAGGGGGCCGACCAGATCACCTTGAACGCACAGGCGACGCCGATCCCCGTGCCTGCAGTCGGGTCCGCGATCGAGGTGTCCGATCAAGGCCGAGGGTTGCGCGGGTATGTGCGCAGCGTCTCTCACGAGGTTCAGCGGACGAGCGGCCCGGTCCCGTTCCGCTTCTACATCCTGAAAGTTGAGATTGATCCGACAGTGCCCGCAAGGGCGACAGGTCCACGCGGGTTCCGACGGTAGGACGCAGTCAGCTTAGCGCCTTCACTCCTGATCACCTGCAGCTCAGGCCGCGCCGGCCGGCCCGGGATCTGGGCGGTAATGTTCAACGTCATGACCCCTCCCTCAGGTCCGGTCGCTCAGGTCTTCCTTCGCACCGGGCTCTGAGATGCCCATGTCGGCCGTCAGGCCGCCACGGCTACGCACCCGCACGGCCGTCGCCCGAACGCCACTCCGGCGAAGACCCGTGATATCGATCTGGCCGTGGAAGCTGGCGTTCTCGAACCGCTCCGCCGCCGCGTGCATGCGGTCCGCAGCGGCCTGCATGTCGGCCCTGCTGCCGCCCCCGCTCAGGCCACCCGGCGACAGGTCAGGGATCTCTAACCCGCTGCGGGTGATCGACCGGACCGACCCGTCCGGCATCTTCATCGTGGCGTTGCCGAGGTCGAGGCCTTCCTTGCCGTCGAGGCCCTTTATGAGGCGGGGCTCGCCGTCGGGCGACTTGGCTGCGACTGGGCCGTCCTTCGGCATCGGCACCGGTGTGATCGTACCAATGCCCTGGCGCTTACCGATCTCAGCAGCGAGACCGAAGCCGGTTGCAATCTTGTATGAGGCATATCTCGATGCCACGTAGCCTCCGCCGACAATCATAGAGGCGTTGCCCGAAGCGGCCACCTGACTGATCAGGACAACCACCTGAAAGCAGGCGTAGCAACCGCCGGGTATTCATGTGCGAGGGCGTTGACCGCATTTCGCGAACGCCCGCACCATCGGAGGACAGCCTTCTGATCCTATGGATTCGCGGCTGAGTGTTCCTCCCAAGCAGCCTCATAAGCTTCCCTTAAGCCGAGCCTTGAAGCTTCTTGAGCTCAATGAGCCCCGAGCCGATCGAGTTCGGCGAGGCGATGGGAGGAATGATGGAGCCGCATCTCATTCGTGCGGCCCTAGGTTTCGGCATCGGATTTGCGCTCGGTTTTGCAGCGCGGCGCGGCCGCTTCTGCACGCTCGGTGCTCTAGAAGATGCCGTCTATGGGCAGGATACACGGCGTCTGCGCGCCTGGGCGCTGGCCATTGCCGTGGCAATGGTCGGGGTCCATGGCCTTCAATTGAACGGGCTCGAACTCCACCGAACGCTGTACGCCTCATCCCAACTCGAACTCGGCCCCTTGGTCTTCGGCGGCCTCACCTTCGGGTTCGGCATGGCACTCGTCGGCAATTGCGCCTTCGGGAATCTCCTGCGGCTCGGCGGCGGGGATCTGAAAGCTTTGGTCGCTCTCCTCGTCGCGGCCGTCTCGGCGGTGATGGCGATGCGCGGGCTCACCGCCGTCGTGCGGGTGAAAGCGATCGATCCTTTCTACGTGGCGATACCCGGCGGGCGCTTGCAACTCCTTCCGGACCTGCTCGGCGTCGGGCCACCCGCATCGATGATCCTCGCAGTCGCCTGCGCCGCCCTCCTCACGGGCTACGCCCTCGCGGATGAAGCCTTCCGGAAGGACCGGAAGCTCGCGGCGGCGGCGGTCGTCATCGGTTTGTGTGTGACCGCGGGCTGGTGGGCGACAGGTTTCGCCGGGTTCGATGCGTTCGGGACCGAGCGGCCGCTGTCGCTGAGCTTCGCCCGGCCGGTCGGCGACACCGTGCTCTTCGCGATGCTGGCCTCCGGGATGCAGGTGGATTTCGGGATCACCTCAGTCCTGGGCGTGCTGATGGGGGCGTTCATCGAGGCGCGGCAGGCGCAGCGCTTCCGCTGGGAGGCCCCGGACGATGTGGGCGAGTTGCGGCGGCACATCGTGGGCGCGTTCCTGATGGGCACCGGCGGCATCACGGCGCTGGGCTGCACCATCGGCCAGGGCGTCACCGGGATCGCGACGCTGTCCATCGGGTCGGCCATCGCCCTGGCGTCGATCGCCCTCGGCGGCCGTGTCGGCCTCTACTACTTGGTGGAGCGGCAGGTATGACCGCCTAGGGTTCGGGCTTCTTGCCGTCGCCGAAATTCGCGCCTTCGAGCTCCAGGAAGATCCGGTAGGCGTTGCCACGGTTGTTGGCGGTGAAGGCCGGGAGCGTGTCGTAGGCCGACCAGTCGGCGGCCCGATATGCGACGTCGAAATCGGTCCAGGTGTCGACCGCCGCTTTCATGACCCGCCGGACATCGGCGATGTAGCCCGCCGTGAAGGCGATGGCCTTCGCCGCCTCGGTCGAAGGCTCGCCGTGACCGGGGATGATGAAGCGCGGCTTCAATCCCTCGACCTGCTTCAGGGCCGCCAGCCAGCGGCCGGTATCGACGTCGTCGCTGTTCATGTGCGGGATGCGGCCATTCTGGACGATGTCGCCGGCGAACAGGACTCCGTCCGGCTCGACCATCATCATCATGTCGCTCGCCGAATGGGCGGGCCCGGCATAGAGCAGCACGAAGCGCTTGCCGCCGAGCGTGAGGGTCACCCGTTCGGCGAAGGTGATGTCGGGCGGCACGATCCGCGTGTGCTCGTCGACCCAGGGGGAAAGCGCTCCCTGCCGCTGGCGCAGGCGGGCGTCGGCCCGTTCGTCGGCAGTCTCGTCGTTCTCGCGGTACTCCGCGGCCCGCTCCTGAGCGATCACGACGGCGCCGGTATGGTCCTTGAACGCCTGCAGCCCGTAGATGTGGTCGGCGTGGTAGTGGCTCACCACGACGTAGCGCACCGGCTTGTCCGTGACCTTCCGGATCTGCTCGAGGAGCGCCCAGCCGAGGCTCGGCGTTCCGAGGGCGTCGTACACCACCACTCCGTCAGCCGTGACCACGAAGCCGCCATTCGAGGTGTTGCCCTCGTTGGCTTGGCTCGGCACGCCGGTGTTTCCGAGGCTGTAATAGACCGGTTCGCCAGGCACCTGCGCGACGGTGAGCGGCCTGCTGATCGGCGCGTAATCAGAAGCGGACACCGACCCTGTGAGCAGGACAGCCAGGATCAATGCGGCCCGCCGGATCATCCCTACAGGTCCTTGCAGTAGAGCTGCTTCAGGAGCCCAATCACCGCGACGGCGTTCGGGTCCTTGACACTGTAGTAGAGCGTCTGGGCCTCCCGCCGGAATGTCAGCACCCCATCCTCCCGCATCCGCGCAAGATGCTGCGACAGGGCGGACTGGCTGAGCCGAAGCTCCTCGACCAATTGGCCGACAGACAGTTCCCCGTGCACGATCAGCAAGCAGGCAATCATCAGCCGGTGCTCGTTTCCGAGCAGGCGCAACAGGCGCACCGCCTCAGCGGCCTGCTCCGCGAAGGCATCCAGGGTCGTCTCGTCGATCGTCGTCGCCTGCATGGTCTCGCAAAACCGGCTTGGCCCAATCGCGTTGGGCAGGGGGAAGGTGTCGCCATGGTTGCCTGAACGCGGCGCCCTGGCCAGTCAGCAGACCGCCACAGCACCGCGATGATCCGTATATCAGGTTTTTCTAACTTTAGTATTGACTGATAGAAGACGGCTGGCTAGCCCTAGTGAAACGGCAGAAGCCGGTCAATTCGGGAGGAAGCCGGTGACGAACCGGGCTGACGGGCGCACGCCGCGGGGCGGAGCGTCGACGCGATCTCTTGCCCATTCCCCTGGTCGCCGGAGTTTCCTGCGCCTCGCGGCGGTCGGGGCCGGCGGGGCAGCGCTGCCCACTCTGGCCGGCGCCGGGGAGGCCGGGCCGCCGGCTGAATATCCCTGGTCGCAGAGCCTCGGGGCCGGCGTCGTGGACAAGCCCTATGGCCAGCCCGCCGCGCAGGAAGCGGGCGTGATCCGCCGCAATGTGCCCTGGCTGACGGCGGGCACCGAATCCTCGATCAGCTTCTCGCCGATCCAGGACCTGAAAGGCATCCTCACGCCCAACGGCCTGTTCTTCGAGCGCTACCATGCCGGCCGGGCCGACGTAGACGCGGAGCAGCACCGCCTGATGGTCCACGGCCTCGTGGAGCGTCCGCTGCTGCTCTCCATGAGCGACATCGTCCGCTACCCGTCCGTCTCGCGCATCCACTTCATCGAGTGCCCGGCCAATGGGGGCATGGAGTGGCGCGCGGCGCAGCTCAACTCCCTCCAATTCACCCACGGCATGATCTCCTGCGCCGAATGGACCGGCGTGCCGCTCGCGACGCTGCTCGCGGAGGTCGGCGTGAAGCCCGAGGGCAAGTGGGTGATGTTCGAGGGCGCGGACGGCGCCCACATGAACCGGTCTCTCCCGCTGTCCAAGTGCCTGGACGATTGCCTCATCGCCTACGGCCAGAACGGCGAGGCGCTGCGGCCCGAGCAAGGCTACCCGCTGCGCCTCGTGGTGCCGGGCTGGGAGGGGAATGTCAGCGTCAAGTGGCTTCGCCGTATCAAGATCGGCGACCAGCCGTGGTACACCCGCGAGGAGACCTCCAAGTACACCGACCTGATGCCCGACGGAAAATCCCGGGGCTTTACTTGGAGCATCGACGCCAAGTCGGTCATCACTTTTCCCTGCCCCGAGAAACCGCTCGGCAAGCCGGGTCTCTACGAGGTGCGCGGCCTCGCCTGGACCGGCAACGGCAAGGTCAAGCGGGTCGACGTGTCGTTCGACGGCGGTGTCAACTGGCAGGCCGCCACCCTGCATGAGCCGGTCCTGTCGAAGGCCCTGACCCGGTTCTCCCTGCCCTGGCAGTGGGACGGCAAGCCAGCCCTGCTGGAATCCCGGGTCATCGACGAGACCGGCTACGTGCAGCCGACCATCGCGGATCTGCGCAAGATCCGCGGCGTCAATTCCGTCTACCACAACAACTCGATCCAGACCTGGCAGGTGAAGCCGGATGGCAGCGTGTTCGATGTCCAGACCGCTTGAAGCCCTTCTCGCCGTCGGCGCGCTCCTCGCGCTCGCAGGCCCCGCCCTGGCCGGGGACAAGCCTCTCTACGGCTACGGCACGCGCCCGACCCAGGCGCAGATCGACGCCTGGAACATCGACGTGCGCGGGCAGGACGGCCTCGGCCTTCCGGCCGGCAAGGGCAGCGTCGATCAGGGCAGCGAGGTCTTCGCCGAGAAATGCGCCGCCTGTCACGGCACCTTCGGCGAGGGTGTCGACCGTTGGCCGAAGCTCGCGGGTGGCGAAGGCACCCTGAAGGCGGACCGCCCGGAGCCGACGGTGGGCAGCTACTGGCCCTTCGCGGCGACCCTCTACGACTACATCGGCCGGGCGATGCCGTTCCCGAACCCGCGCAGCCTTGCGCCGGACGAGGTCTACGCGCTCACCGCCTACATCCTGAACCTCAACAACCTCGTTCCCGGCGACTTCGTGGCCGACAAGGACAGTCTGCCCAAGGTCGGGATGCCCAACCACGACAACTTCACCTGGGAGGATCCGCGGCCCGACACCCGCGCCGAGCCGTGCATGAGCAACTGCCGCGATCCGAAGGCGGTCACCATCACCTCGACCGCCGAGGGCAAGACCCTGACCCCGCGCACCACGGGGCCCCTCGACGACATGCAGCCGAAATGACGTCCCCGAAGGAGGCCCCCATGCGCCGGCATCCCGTCACGGCACTCCTGGCCGCCGCCCTGATCCTCGCCCCGGCGGGAGCCGCCCTGGCGCAGGGCGATGCGGCCGAGGGGAAGGCCATCGCGTTCGACCGCGGCCGGGGCAACTGCCTGTCCTGCCACGCAATTCCCGGCGGCGACCTGCCGGGCAATATCGGCCCATCGCTGGCGGGCCTGAAGGAGCGCTACCCGAACCGCGAGGACGTCGTCGCGATCATCCGCGACGAGACCTTGCGCAACCCGGCGACGGTGATGCCGCCGTTCGGGCGGAACCTGCTCCTCTCCGACCGGGAGATCCGGTCCGTCGTCGAGTACCTCTATTCGTACTGAAAGGGAGGCCGTCATGGCTGCCTATGACAGCAAGATGTTCGACCGTCGCTTCGTCCTCCGGGCGGCGGGTCTCGGGAGCGTTCTGGCGGCGACCGGCTTCGGTTTCCCGCTCCGGGCTTCGGCCAGTACCGCGGCCGCCTATCCCGCCGATGCCTTCAAGCAGAAGGGCGAGGCGGACGCCGTGAAGACGCTGTTCGGGCAGGCCGCCACGGCCTCCGACAAGGTGAAGCTCGACGCGCCCGAGATCGCCGAGAACGGCGCCGTCGTGCCGGTGTCGGTCAGCACCGACCTGCCGGACGTGACCGCGATCGCGATCCTCGTCGCCGAGAACCCGAGCGCGCTGGCCGCCCTGTACAAGTTCGCGCCCGGCACGCCGCCCACCGTGGCGAGCCGCCTGAAGATGGCCAAGACCACGCCGGTCATCGCCGTCGTGGAGGCCGGGGGCAAGCTCTACAGCGCGACCAGGGAAGTGAAGGTCACGGTCGGTGGCTGCGGCGGCTGACGACGATCACACGACGGGAGGAACACAGATGCCATCGACCATCCGCGTGCGCGCGACCGCCAGCGGCGACCAGACCGATGTCCAGTCGCTCATCCAGCATCCCATGGATTCCGGCTATGTGAAGGATGCCAAGGGGGAGCTGATCCCTCCGCACTACATCGAGACCGTCACCTTCGAGCATGACGGCAAGGTGGTGCTCACCGCCTTCTGGGGGCCGGCAGTCTCCAAGGACCCGTACCTGAAGTTCAAGTTCTCCGGGGCCAAGAAGGGCGACGAGCTCAAGGTTACTTGGACCGATAATCTGGGCAAGACGGATTCGTCCGTCGCCAAGATCGGATGAGTGCCCGCCACGCCCCGGCGGCCGGGCTCGCCCTGGTCCTCGGCCTCGCCGTCTGCGGCATCGCCGGGGCGCGTGCCGCCGACGCCGTCGATCCGAAGGCCGATATGAAGGCGTTCCAGGCCTATTTCTACGAGAAATTCCCGAACGTGAAGCACGAGGACTTCGTGAACGGGCCGTATTCGATGGACGAAGGCATGCGCAAGCAATGGGAAGAGAAAGAAGAGTTTCCTCCCTATGACTTCGCCGTCGAAAAGGGCAAGGAACTGTTCGAGACGCCGTTCAAGAACGGCAAGACCTTTGCCGACTGTTTTGAGAATGGCGGGATCGGCGTGCGCCAGACCTATCCGCGCTTCGACGCCAAGCTCGGCGAGGTCGTCACGCTCGAATACGCGGTCAACCGCTGTCTTACCGAGAACGGTGAGACGCCCTATTCATACGTGAAGGACGACATGGCCGCCGTGACCGCCTACATGGCGTTCACCTCGCGCGGAAAACCCTTCGCGATCACGGTGCCGGACGATCCGCGGGCGCTCGCGGCCTACGAGGCCGGCAAGCAGTACTTCTACACCCGCCGGGGGCAGCTCAACTTCTCCTGCGCGAGCTGCCACGTCCAGAATCCCGGCCGCCGCATCCGCGCCGAGGTTCTGGCGCCAGCGCTCGGCATTACCGCGGCCCTGCCGATCTACCGCTCCGAATGGGGCGGGATGGGCACGGCGACCCGCCGCTACATGTCCTGCAACAGCCAGGTCCGCGGCACCCCGCTGGCGCCCGACGACCCGCTCTATCGCGACGTCGACTATTTCCTCTCCTTCATGAGCAACGGGCTGCCGATCTCCGGCCCCGGTGCGCGTCCGTGAGGTCCGGCATGATCTCGGCATTCGCGCGCGTGGTCCTCGTGTTCCTTCTGCTCCCGGGCTCGGCCGCCCTGGCGGCGAACGCGCAGGAAGCGAACGACGCCTATGCAGCGGCCAAGGCGCTGTCCGACAAGGCCGCCGCCAACAAGAACCAGTGGCCCGCCACGGCGACGGCACTCGCCGCCGCGAAGGCCGCGAGCGAGGCGGGTCGCACCGACGAGGCCCTCGCCAAGGCGAAGGAAGCCGAGGCGCTGGCCCGCGCCTCCATCGACCAGACCGAGCGGGAGAAGACCGCCTGGAAGGATGCGGTGATCCGATGACGCGCGACCTCGACGCATCGAGCCCCGGCCTGCGCCGGCGGCAACTCCTCCAGGCCGGCGGCGCCGCCCTGGCACTGCCGTTCCTGTGGCGCCGCGCCCTGGCGCAGGACACGGGCGCCGGCCTCTACGAGCTGCAGCCGTTCGGCAATGCCCGCCTCCTGCACATGACCGACACCCATGCCCAGCTGCGGCCGGTCCTGTTCAGGGAGCCGAGCGTCAATATCGGCATCGGTGCGATGCGTGGCCGCCCGCCCCACCTTGTCGGCGAGGCGTTCCTGAAGCGGTTCGGCATCGCCCCCGGCAGCCGCGAGGGCTACGCCTTCACCTATCTCGACTTCGAGGCGGGCGCGAAGCGCTACGGCCGGCTCGGCGGATTCGCGCATCTGCGGAGCCTCGTCGGCCGGCTGCGCGCCGAGGCGCCCGGCGGCCATGCCATGCTCGTGGACGGCGGCGACCTCTGGCAGGGCAGCGGCCTCTCGAATGCCCGCAAGGGCGCCGACATGGTCGAGGCAGCCAATCTCCTGGGCATCGAGGCCATGACCGGCCACTGGGAGTTCACCTACGGGCAGGATGGGCTTCGGGCCAATCTCGACCGGTTCAAGGGCGAGTTCCTGGCGCAGAATGTGTTCCTCACGGAGGAGGCGGCCTTCAACGAGGCGCCGGCCTTCGATTCCGCGTCCGGCCGGGTGTTCAAGCCGGCGACCGTGAAGGCGTTCGGCGACCGCCGCGTGGCGATCATCGGTCAGGCCTTCCCCTACGTGCCGATCGCCCACCCGAAGCGCTTCACGCCGGACTGGACCTTCGGCATCCGCGACCACGAACTCCAGGCCCTGGTGGACGACCTCCGGGGGAAGGAGAAGGTCGACGCCGTGGTGCTGCTCTCCCACAACGGCATGGATGTCGATCTGAAGCTCGCGAGCCGCGTCTCCGGTATCGACCTCATCCTCGGGGGCCACACCCACGACGCGGTGCCCGAGCCGGTCGCGGTGGAGAACTCCGGCGGCAAGACGCTGGTCTCGAATGCCGGCTCGAACGGCAAGTTCCTGGCGGTGGTCGATCTCGACCTCGCCCCGGGCTCTCTGCGGGGCATCCGCTACCGCCTGCTCCCGGTCTTCGCCGACCTCCTGAAGCCCGATGCCGAGATGGAGGCGTTGATCGCCTCCCTCGAAGCCCCGCACGCGGCCGCGTTCGGACGGCGCGTCGCAACCGCGGAAGGCCTGCTCTACCGCCGGGGCAATTTCACCGGCACGATGGACCATCTGCTCTGCGACGCCCTGCGCGGGCAGCTCGACGCGGAGATCTCCCTGTCGCCGGGCTTTCGCTGGGGCACCACGACGCTCGCCGGCGGCGAGATCACGGCTGCCGACGTGCTGGCCCAGACCGCGACGACCTATTCGGAGGTCTACGTCCAGCCGATGACCGGCGCCCAGATCCGCTCGATCCTGGAGGATGTCTGCGACAACCTCTTCAATCCGGATCCGTATTATCAGCAGGGCGGTGACATGGTCCGCGTCGGCGGCCTGAGCTATCGCTGCGAGCCCGGGGCCGAGAGCGGCAAGCGACTCTCGAACCTCACCCTCACGGGCGGCGCCCCCCTCGATCCGGCCAGAACCTACAAGGTGGCGGGCTGGGCCTCGGTGAACACGCAGGAGGGCAAGCCGGTCTGGGAGGTTCTGGAGGCCCATCTCGGGCGCTCGGGCAGGGCCACCCTGTCTGCCGACAAGCCGGTCGAGGTCGGTGGCGTCGCGGGCAATCCCGGCTATGGCGGAGCGGCGTGAGCCGGTTCGGCCTCCCGCGCAGGCTGCTGCTCGGCGCAGCTCTGGCTCCGGTCGCCGCACAAGCGGCCGGAACCGTCGGCGGCGGCCCGGCGCCGGAGGTATCGGCCTTCGCCGAGCATCGCCTCGCCCTGCAGCTCTCCGAGCGCGAGCCGCACCGGCAGGACCTCGTGCTCAGCGTCGCCAACAACGTGCTCAAGGCCTATGGACCGGACAAGGTCGCCATCGAGGTGGTCGCCTTCGGCCCCGGCATCGACCTCCTGCGGGCGGAGAGTCCCCGGAGGAGCGCGGTCGACAGTCTCGTGTCGCAGGGCGTGCGCTTCGACCTGTGCCTGAACACCGTCGAGACCATCGCCCGCGAGACCGGGCAACGGCCGGCGCTCAACCCGCACGCCATCCCGGTCGAGGCTGGGGTGGTGCAACTCATGACGCTCGCCGAGGCCGGGTACATCCTGGTCCGGCCCTGACCGGGGATCCGCCATGCGACAGCCCGCCCGACGCCTGATCCTGCTCCTGCTGGCCGGGCTCGCCGCCGCCCCGGTCTCAGCCGCCGAAGCGGGCAAGCAGCACCGCGTGGTGTTCCAGGTGGACACGGCCGACCCGGCCACGATGAACCTGACGCTCAACAACGCCACCAACGTCGTCGACTACTACCGCGCCAAGAACGAGGAGGTGGAGATCGACATCGTCGCCTTCGGGCCGGGCCTCGCCATGTACCGGGCCGACAAGTCCACCGTGGCCGACCGGATCGCGCACTTCGCCGATTACGGCTTCCCGTCGAAGATCCAGTTCTCGGCCTGCAACAACACGAAGACCGCCATGGAGAGGGCCGAGGGCCATCCGATCACGCTGCTGCCGCAGGCGACGATCGTCCCATCCGGTGTGGTGCAGGTCATGGAGCGGCAGGAGCAGGGGTGGAGCTATGTACGGCCGTAAGGTGATCAGCCGGCGCGCGGTCTCCGTCGCCCTCGCGAGCCTGTTCCTCGTCCGCCCGGCCGCGGCAGAGGAGGCGCTCGTCACCTACAAGTCGGTTTCACCCGACATCGCCTTCGAGATCGCCCAGGCTGCCTTGAAGCGGTGCCGGGAGGACGGGCTTCAGGTGGCGGTCGTGGTCATGGACCGGTTCGGTGCGCCGCTCGTGCTGCTGCGCGACCGCTTCGCCGGCCTGCCCTCGGCGACCACGGCCTCGTCCAAGGCCTACACCGCACTGAGCTTCCGCAGCACCACGGCGGAGTTCGCCAAAGGCATCGCGACGCAGCGCCTCGATGCCGGCCTCGGCCGGTTGCCGAACGTGGTCGCCATGGCCGGCGGCCTGCCCATAGAGGCGGGTGGGGGCATCGTCGGCGCGGTGGGCGTATCCGGCGCGCCGGGGGGCGACAAGGACGATGCCTGCGCCGCCGCCGGCATCGAAGCTGTGCGGGACAAGCTGGATTTCTGAGGCGACCGGACCTTGTTGTCGTCATCGACTTTCGAAGACTTCATCCCCTCCAGAGAGTTCAATGGCAAAGCAGCGGGGCATCTTGCAGCGCTCCACCCTACACCCGCCGAAGGACTTTTCCGTTCGGATCCTTATCGTCCCATCGTCTTGAGGCATGGCAAGGCATCGACGTTCGTTTGACGCTGACGGCGCGAAGCCGCCAACGGAGGAACCAATGCTCTCAGCAGGATGGCGCACCCTGATTGCGATGGCGTGCGCGACGAGCGTCCAAGTGATGCCGGGCTACGCTTCAGAACTCTCTGTCGACCGGTTACCGCCCTGGCAGAATGGCGCCAACAACCCCGCCCAGGACAAGGGCCTGGAATTTACGGTCAAGGAAGCTGACAACCTCGCCGACTTCCACGGCGATGTTACGAATGCTCGCCTCGTGCTCTATGTCGGCGGCAATTACTTCTTTGCCATGGCACCGCTGGTGGCGGCCTTCGAGGCGAAACACACCGATCTCAAGGGCCGCATCTATTACGAGACCATCCCGCCTGGGCTCCTCGCGCGGCAGATGAAGGCCGGCGGGCGCATTACCGTCGGCAACATGACCTGGACGGCTAAGCCCGATGCCTATTTCTCGGGGCTCATGGCCGTGAGGCGTCTGATCGAGGCCGGCGAGCTCGTCGGCCCTCCGACGATCTACGCCACGAACCAGCTCGCAATCATGGTTCCCAGGGGCAACCCGGCCGGGGTGAAGGGTCTGGCCGATCTCGCCCGGCCGGGCCTCAAGCTCGCCATGCCGAACCCAGAATTCGAAGGCGTGGCCCGCCAGATCAAGGCCGCTTTAGCCAAGGCGGGCGGTGACGCACTGGTAAAGGCGGTCTACGAGACCAAGGTCGCTGACGGCACGACCCTGCTGACCAGAATGCATCACCGGCAGACGCCCGTCTGGCTGATGCACGGGCGCGCCGAGGCTGGCATGACGTGGCGCTCCGAAACAATCTTCCAGGAACAGGCTGGATTGCCGACTGGGCGCGTCGACATTCCGGCCGACCAGAATGCCACGGGAATCTATGCCGGCGCGGTGGTCAAGGACGCCATCCATCCCGCCGAGGCGAAGCTCTGGCTCGACTTCCTCATGAGCGACGAGGCCAAGGCGATCTTTGCCCGCTACGGCTTCGGCGAATATCGACCCTGAGCTGCCCTGGGTCGGGCGCTACGCGCCAGAGCGCGGTTGAGCGCTTTCAAGCTCCGGTCGTCCCTGGAACAAAGTTCGTGGGCGAAGGCGTTTTCCAAGTATACCGCCTCCGACGAGCGTATCGGCCGCCTGGTCGCCGATGCCTCCGTGGCCCAGGCAAGGGTGAGCAGCCCGACGAGCGCCAGCACGGCTGTCCCAGGCATCGCGCGCCTCACTTCGCGTAATGGAAGCCAGCCTGCTGCAATTCGGGCAGCGTGCCGACGGCCCCGGGGGTGAGCACCACGCCTGGGATCAGGTGGTTCGTGAGTTCTGCCGCCAGTGCGTCGTGCGATAGCTTGTCGGGGTTGAGGTCGCGCTTGATGAGCGCGGCCGCCTGCTCCCAGATCGCGTTGTGGCAGGAAAGGAACACGACGCCCCGGGCCATCAGCGCGGGGATGGAATTGTTTTCCGGCGAGAACACGCCCGCCGGATCCTCGAAACTGGCGGCATCTGCCTGCGCCGCCTTCTTGGCCACGATCAGCGTGTTGATTGCGAAGGCCTCGCCAGCGAGCTTCGTCAGTTGATACTTGTCCCACATCGCCTGGTCGTAGAGGGCAATGTTGGCCGAGCCGTGCGTTGCCGAAGCCGCCAGGAAATCGGGGTGTCGGAACGACCAGACCTGATTGTTCAGGGCGTTGCGCATCAGGTTGAGCCAGGGCCCGCCGATCTCGGTGTTGTCCCAGACCTGCCGCGGGCCGCCCCGGTAGGCAATCACCGCCGACAGGGCCTCGTGATCCCAGAGGTCGGGCCGGTCAAGGATCATTGGAACGGACTTGAATTCGCGACGCCGGGGCGCCTTCGCTAAGCACTCCGAGAGCGCGCCCAAGGTCCGCGCACCCTCCGGCGATTCGGCGGCGCCGGCTGTCGTGGCGGAACGGGCTTCGGCAAGCCCCGCCGCGAGACCGGCACCGAGGGCAAAAAGCGTGCGGCGTTCAGGATTCATCTTAGTCCCTCCTGTCTGACCCCGACGACGGATCAGCGCGCCACCGTCCCAGCGGGCGAGGACTGGGCGCCGAGCGTCACGCCGTCCACGGTCTGCCCGTAGAAGTCGTAAGGGCTGTCGTGATGGGCGGCGCGCGTCGCGGCGAGGTCGCCGGTGAAGCGTGGGTCCTGCGGGCGCTCGCGGCTGTCGATGTAGGCCGCCACGTCCCAGGCTTCGGCATCGGTCAGGCTGTTGCCCTGGCCGAGGGGCATGTTGGCCTTGATGAAGCCCGCCGCGTTGACGACGGAACTCATCCCCGCACCCCAGTTGTAGGACCTGCCGCCCCAGAGTGGCGGGAAGACGAGCGTCCCGTCAGAACTCGCTTGGCCCGCGCCGTTCTCCCCGTGGCACAGTGCGCATTTCGCAGCGTAGACCTCCCGGCCGTGGGGGATGTCGAGGCCTTTCGGCTTGGTCAGCTTCGGATAGCCTTGGCCCGGAAGCTTCACCCCCACGGGAGCGCCGTGGGCGAGGAAGGCGGCGTAGCTTTCCAGCGCGACCAGAACGGGATCGCCGAGCGGCGGCGCCTTGCCGTTCATGCTGTAGCGGAAGCAGCCCTGAAGCCGCTCGGCGAAGGTGTTCACGTGCCGGTTCTTGGCGCGATAGGCCGGATACGTCACGTAGGCGGCCCAGAGAGGGGCCGAGTGGCCGAGACGGCCTCGGTCAAGGTGGCAGTTCGTGCAGCGCAAATCGTTGCCCACGAAGGCTGGAGCCTGGTTGCGCGTATCGTGGAAAATGTGCTCGCCGAGCCGGATGACCTTGCCGAGGTCGTCATCGGGGATCGCCGAATCCGGCGGCGGTACGAACGGGGGGACAGCCCCCTCTCGATCGGCCCCTGCCGCGCCGATCTGCGGCAAGGCCAAGGTAAGTCCGAGGGCCAGGACAGTCGCCAGCGACGCCGCGCCGTGTCTCGTGAGGCTCATCGGCTGTCTCCGACCTGTGAAGCCGGTAGGGCGGCGTAATAGGCGGACACGGCCGCCCCGTCCTGGTCGCTGAGCTTGTCGGCGATCCCCTTCATCAGCCCGAGCGGATCGTTGTGGCGTGTTCCGGTCTTCCAGGCGGAGAGTTGTGCCATGAGGTAGGCGGCCGGCTGGCCGGCAAGCGCAGGGAAGGCGGCGCCGACGCCCTGTCCCGCCGGACCATGGCATTGTCCGCAGGCGGGTACTCCTCGCGACCAATCGCCCGTCTCCGCTAGATTTCGGCCGCGGGAAGATATGGCTCCGTCCGGGGCAGAGGCCTCGGCCGCCTTCGGTGCGGGGAGTCCGGCGTAGTAGGCGGCGACCGCCCGTCGCTCGTCCGACGTCAGGGCCTGGGCGATGGCGCCCATCGTCTCGTTCTCCCGGCTACCGTCGCCGAAACTGTCGAGTTCGTGCGTGAGATAGCCGACAGAGAGGCCGGCGAGGCGGGGAAAGCCACCTTCGATGCTCCCGCCCCCGTCATCCCCGTGACACGCGGCACAGGCGGGTGCGCCGGTCTGCGTGCCGTTCCGCGCGATCTCGCTGCCGTCGATGGCGCAAGCTGGACTGGCAGCGAGAAGGACCATCAGCCCTCCGAGAGCGATGCGGGCTTTCCCGCCTTTCAGTCCCATCGACCCCTCCCGCGTCTTCGGTTTTACTTTCCGGCCAGGTCGGAAGACATCTCGCCAGCCTCACCGCTCCGCTTAAGCCAAGCTTAAGACGGCCTGATAGCGTCGTCTTGAGGCAATACCTATGCGCTCCTCGTCGTGGAAGACGATCCGATCCTGGAGAACGGGCTGACCTTCGGCGGAACACCCGCCGACTGCGTGGGCAGATGCGACGAGGCGGCCGCTGCTTTGGCGACCTGCGGCAGCCAGCCACCTTCGCCGCGGGCCGATGACATCCGACCGGTCGCTTGGCAAGGAGAGGCCCATCTCTGCAACCCTGTGCGACCGACCCCTTCGGGATACCGCTGGCAGCACCCCAGGACCCAGGTGCCCGCACTCGCCTCGCGATGGTCGAATCCTGACGCGCATGGCGCACGGGGACTACACCTGGGTCATCCCCGTCCCTCTCCTCACTTAAGCGTCACTTAAGCTTGCAGGCCGAGCCCCGTTCGACGTCTCGGCGCTTCGGCAACCAGCCCTCCCGGTCACCCGGCTGAGCGGTGGCTGTCGCGACCCGACGGCAGGCGTTCCAGGGGTGAATTCCATGCTGCCTCCGAACCGGCGACAGACTTTGCGGCTGGCCCTCGGTGCCGTGGTGGGGTCCCTCATCGTCGATGCCTCTGCCTGGGCGGACGACTTCTGGTACGACCTGCATGGCGACGATGGCGGCCCGGTCCGGAACACCAGATTGCCCGGCGAGCTGACCGGTGAGCTCGCCGGCCTTCCGAGTATCATCTGGGCCGGCTCGCGCGACGACGCGCTGACGCTCTACGAATTCTACGACGACAACTGTCCTTATTGCCGCGGCGCCGCCAAAGACATCGACCGGATTCTACGTCAGACTCCCGATCTTCGTCTGGGATTGATCAACAACGCTGTCCTCTCGCCCCGCTCGGTCGAGTCGGCGAAGGTCGCGTTGGCGATGCTCAGCCTGAAGAGATCGAGCCTGGCATACGCGCTCCAGCAACGGCTGATGGCGATGTCGGGACCCGCCGACGGCGAACGCGCGCTGCGGATTGGCGTCGAGCTCGGCGTGGATCGCGAACTGCTTCGTCAGCGGGCTGAGAGCGCCGAGGTCAAGACGATGCTCAACCGGCAGATGCAGTCCGCCGCCGATCTGGGCTTGTCGGCGACCCCGGCCTTCGTGCTCGGGAACAGCGGGATCACCGGCTATCCGGGATCGAAATCGCTTTCCAAGATCATCGCCGCGGGGCGCGTCTGCGGCGAGCCGGTTTGCTGAGCTATTCCCCGCCCACAACGCCCCACATTGCGACATCCGCACATTCGCCGAAGGACCTGATCATGAAACGCAACTTAGCCGCCTGCGCAATGGCCTGCATTCATCTTGCCATCACGATCCCGCTTTCTACCCCAGCCCTCGCACAGGATCTCAATGCCAGCGGGCTTCATATCGACGTTCCCGTGAAGGTCAGGGACAGCCGCGTGGCCTTCAACATGGACCATCTGGCGTTCAACGGCGATCAGTCGATTGGACTAACATACATGCAACTGATGCTGAAAAACTATCGAGCGTCCGGGGCGAAGCTGGAGATCATAGCCGTCTTCCACGGAGCAATCGGGTACCTCTTGCTGGATGATGCGGCCTACAACAGGGCTCGGAAGACCAACCGGGGCAACCCGTACAAGGACGAGATCCTGGATCTGCAGAAGCAGGGTGTTCGATTCGAGGAATGCGGCCAGACGGCCCGGAACAACGGGTGGGTGAATGCCGACCTTATTCCCGGCGTGCTGGTCAATTCGGGCGCCAACCTTCGGCTGGTGCAGCTGCAGCAAGACGGCTTCGCCGAAATCCATCCTTGATCAGTGAGCTCCAGGCGACGTGAACGCGATCTCACTCGGCCCGTTGGTCCTTGACCCTGAACGTCTCGCGGTCGTGGCCGGCATCGGCGCGTACCTGGCGGCCGCGTCGGTCCTCGCTCCGCGGTTCGGCCGGGGATTGTATGCCTGGGCGGCGTGGACCGTGGTCGCGGCCCTGGCAAGCGCGCGGCTCGGCTATGTTTGGGAGAACTGGCCGTCCTTCGCGCCTGCGCCCTGGCGTGCGCTGGCGGTGTGGCAAGGCGGCTTTCAGCCCGGCGCCGGGCTTCTCGGGCTCGCGCCGGTCAGCGCCATCTACCTGCGCTCTTGGCGTTCTGTGGCGGCCGGCACAGCGGCCGCCGGTGGCGGACTACTCGTCTGGCGGGTGATCAGCCTTCTCACCGCGGCGACGCTCGGCCAAGCCGCGCCCGACACGCTGTTCGAGCAGCTCGAAGGGGAGCCGCTCGCCATCAGCGACCTGCGCGGCCGTCCTGCGGTCGTCAACATCTGGGCGACGTGGTGCCCCCCGTGCCGGAGCGAGATGCCGTCGCTCGCTCAGGCCGCCGCCGCCGAGTCGGCGGTCGCCTTCGTCTTCGTCAACCAGGGCGAAAGCGCCGACCGGGTTCGCGCGTACCTCGCCGCGAGCAAGCTCTCGCTCGCGCATGTGCTTCTGGACAGGGGCATGGAGGTTCCTCGCCATTACGGCACCCGCGGCATCCCGCTGACCCTGTTCCTGCGTGCCGACGGGACCCTCGCGGATATGCATACGGGGGCGATCTCCGATGACGCGCTCGCGGCGGGAATCGCGCGGCTGCTGAAAAGGCCCCGATAGCGTGGCCGTACCGAAGCGCGCACTCGCGATGAGCCGGATGTGGGGACGAGACGCCAGGCTGCGTTGTGTTGGCGCGATCCTCCTGACCGCCGCCCCCGCCTGTGCTGGCGACACCCTGACCGGAGCCGCGAAGGTTCTGGACGGGGACACGCTTGAGCTGCAGGGCCGCCGCATCGATCTGTATGGCATCGACGCCCCCGAGGCCGAACAGGTCTGCGCGCGGGCCGATGGCAGCCAATACCGGTGCGGGCAGACAGCGGCCGGCGCGCTTCGGCAGCGGATCGGAACGACACCGGTGTCCTGCACGCCGCAGGGCGGTGCTACGCAGGACCGACTGACGGCGGTCTGCCACGTTGGCGAGACCGACCTCTCGGCGTGGATGGTGGCGCAGGGGCATGCGCTCGCGCTCCGCGACGTCACCGGGGCTTATGCGGCGACGGAAGGCGTCGCGTGGGGCCTGCGGGTCGGCCTGTGGGCCGGCGTCTTCGACGAGCCAGCCAGCTGGCGGCGGTCCCACCGTCGCGCGGAGCCGATAGAAGGTGGCGAGCGATAAGGTGGTGGCGCGCCTCAACGCGGATCGCCTGCCGAACAGGGCCTGCGCCTGGCGAGATCGGCGCTGCCGGGCTCCGGCAGTTCGAGAAGGCGCCGCAGGGTAAGGGGCCTGACCCTCAGCAAGCGCGCGGCCGCGGGCAGGTTGTTCTCGACGCCCCGCAAGGTTGCGTGCGCGTGCAGGCGGGCCGCTTCCGCTAGGCTCGTCACGCTAGGCAGCGGCGCCGAGCCATACCCTGTCCGTACCAGGGTATCGATCTCGTCGGCCGAAACCGGTTGGGTCAGGAACTCGTCGGCACCTGCCTTGATGCAGGCGACGGCGCCTGACAACGAGGCGATATGCGACAGGAGGATGATCCGAATGTCCGGACTGAGTGCGCGAAGGGCGCGAACTGCGCAGGCGGCTTCTCCCGCGAGACTGCTGTAGTCCAGGACCGCCGCCGAAGGGACCGGGGCCGATAGGTCGTCGAGGGTCTCGGGAAGCCTCTCATAGGTCGTGACGGGATACCCGCGCGATTGGAGAGCCTCGGCGAGCATCATCGCCCCTTGTCTGTCGGCATTGACGAGAAGCAGGGCGCCGGGAAGTACCGCGTCACGTGTTGTTTCGGCTGGATCCATCGGCGCCTTCTTCGTTCTCTGTTCAGCCAGGAAGCGTGACGTCCCCTTCGCGTCAGCCCTCGGTCGGGAGCATCGACGGGTATGCGAGGCACCGGGCGCCGGTCCCTCGCGTCGCCGCTCAGGCCGCGCACGGCGACACATTCCCACTATGTCCTTCATCAGGGCTCTCTCCGTCGCAAGCGAGGGAAACGCGAGGCGCCCCGGTGACGTGGAGCATGCAGCCCGGGGCGCCGCTCTGGATTGCCTCGCCTGCGAGGGAGAGCAGCTTCAGGCAGCTTCCTCGGCCTTGCGGGGCTTCGCCAGCCACTCGCGGCCCTTCAACATGGCCTTCCAGTAGATCGGCGGCAGCATCCGCTCCTTCAGGAACCACGCCAAATGGCTCGGCTTCGTCCCGTCGATCAGCCACGCGGGGAAGCTCGGCATCAGCTTGCCTCCGTAGCCGAACTCGGCGAGCACTACCCGCCCGCGCTCGACGGTGAGAGGACAGGACCCATAGCCGTCATAGATGGCGGCAGGAGCGCGACCGTCGAGGGTGGCGAGCAGGTTCTCTGCCACAACCGGCCCCTGCTTGCGCACCGCGGCCGCCGTCTTCGCGTTCGGAGCCGAGCAGGCGTCGCCCAAGCCGAAGATATTGCCAAATCGACGGTGACGGAGAGTGCCGGGATCGACCTCGACCCAGCCGGCCGAATCCGCCAGTTCGCTCTCTCGAATGATGCCTGGCGCCCGCTGAGGCGGACAGACGTGCAGCATCTCGAAATCGCGCTCGACGATACGGAGAGTGCCGTCGGCATCCTTCGTGGAGAATCGGGCCCGCTTGGCCTGACCATCTACCGCCGTCAGGGTCGATGTCAGGTTCAGATCGATCCCATAGCGCTCGATGTAGCGCATGAGGGACGGCACGAAGTGCTCGACCCCGAACAGGGTGGCGCCGGCAGAATGGAACTCCACATCGATGTCTTCGAGGCGGCCAGCTCGGCGCCAGCGGTCGCAGGACAGATACATGGCCTTCTGGGGAGCGCCCGCGCACTTGATCGGCATCGGCGGCTGCGTGAACAAGGCCCGGCCTCCACGAAGGTCTCGCACTAGCCGGTCGGTATAGGGAGCCAAATCAAACGAATAGTTCGACGTGACACCGTTCTGGCCCAAGGTGTCCCGCAGGCCCTCAATCCCATCCCAGTTGAGTTCGATGCCTGGCGCGACCACGAGGGCGTCATAGCCAATGCGCGTTCCGTCCGTCAGGCTGAGCCGGTTCAGCGCCGGCTCAAACCCGGCAACCGCCGCTTGATGCCACTTGGCGCCAGTAGGAAGGGTCGATGCCATCGCCCGGGCAGTCTTGGCTTGGTCGAAAATGCCGCCGCCGACCAAGGTCCAGCCAGGCTGATAATAGTGGGTGTCACGCGGCTCGATCACGGTGACGTTGAGATCGGGTCGGCGCCGAAGCAGGCTCGCGGCGGTCGCAAGGCCGCCAGCACCACCGCCAACGATGACGACAGTGGCATTGGTGAGGGGCAGGGTCATAGGAAGTGATCCATTTGGATGAACGAAGCACCGCTCACGCTTGGGTGCGCATCGGCTCGACGCAGATGGGCGGGTGACTGACGCTATTCCTCTTCACGCAGCGAGAGGCGGCCCGGCTTGCCCGAGCGGTCACCTGGTTCGAGGACAGCAGGCTCTTAGGGCGGCCAGAGTTTCCTTCGCGAGGTTCAGGCGGTTGGCTCGCCGTGAAGGGCACTCGTCGAGGGGCGTTCGTTCTCCTTTCGAGCTACCAGGGGCAATAGAGCGTCGCTGGCCTTATATGTTAGATTATTCTAAATAAGTCAATGCTAATTTATAGGACATGCCCGCGTGGATGCCGTGACGCCCTCCGACCTGCTGCACCTCCAAGACAAGACGGCCGATGCGGCGCGGCTGTTGCGCCTGCTCGCCAACGAGAAGCGCCTCCTCATCCTCTGCCTGCTGATCGCGCGCGGCGAGATGGACGTGACCAGTCTCGCCGAGGCCGTTGAACTCAGCCAGTCGGCCCTGTCGCAGCATCTCGCCAAGCTTCGCGAAGACGGGCTCGTGGCGTTCCGGCGAGAGAGCCAGACGCTCTACTACCGATTGGAGGATCCGCGGGCGGCGCGCGTGCTCGCGACCTTAAAGGATATCTTCTGTCCGAACCTCGGCTGAGCGCACGAGCGCGATCAGCCTCGGAAGATCTCCGCTTCAAGCCCCGGCCGGTCAGACCGGTTGCGGAGCTGCAGGCTCAATCCACTCCGGCGCGACGCCAGTTCCGCGATGGCCAGCCCGAGACCGCTCCCCGTCGCACTCTTATGGCGTCCCCGGAAGAAACGCTTCGTCACGTGCGGCAATTCCTCGTCTGGAATGCCTGGACCCTCATCGCGCACGAAGACGCCCCCGCCCTCCGGTCGCCGTCCCCACTCGATCGTCCCGGTCTCCATGTGCTGCACGGCATTCTCGTGCAGGTTCCTGACAGCGAGGCGCAGGCTGTCCGGGTCCCCGCGGATCGTGAAGCCCCGCAGCTCGGGATCGATGACGGTCCGGATGCCGGGCGGCGTCCGCATGGTCCTCACGGTCTCGGTGACCAGCGCGCCCAGCTCGACATCCGTCAACGGCCGGGCTTCCGTGGCGGCGTCGAGCCGGGCGGCGTCGAGGAGCTGGCGAACGAGATGCGCGGTTCGGTCCACCGCCGCCATGATCTGGCGGAGCGCGGCCCTTGTGACGTCCGGGTCCGTGGCGGCCAGCGCCACCTGGGCCTGGGTCTTCAGGCCGGTCAGCGGCGTACGCAGCTCGTGCGCGGCGAAGGCTGTCACGTCCCGCTCGTGACGACGGGCCGCTTCGACCTTAAGGAACAAAGCGTTAAGGGCGGCGGCCAGGGGACGCACTTCCGTCGGCGCCAGTGCGGCGTCGATGGGGCTCATGTCGTCGGCGTCCCGTGCCGCCAGGTTTCGGGCCATCAGCCGCAAGGGGCGGAGGCCACGCCCCAGGCTCACCCAGATCAGCAAGCCGAGCAGCGGGACGATGAGGAGGGCCGGCGCGAGCAGGCCCATGATGAGGTCCGTGACGAGGCGCTCACGCAAGCCGAGGCGGTCGCCCACCATGACGCGGACCCCCTTCTCGGGCTCCTCGACGGTGAAGACCCGCCAGGTCTCGCCATCCACCTCGCGCTCTGAGAAGCCCGCCGGCGCATCGCTCAGGCGCCGCTCGGGGGCGCCGCTAGACCGTGCCACCATCCGACCGTCGATGGACCAGATCTGGCAGGAGAGCTGCCGTTCGTAGGACATCGGGGCCTGGAACGTGCGCGGTGTCCCGTCCGAATCCGGGCCGCCCACCGCACCGACGAGCGAGCTGACCATGCGCGCGGCTTCCTGGAGGCGGTTGTCGAGGACCCGTTCCACCTCGCGCCGGGAGCCCAGGTAGATCCACGCCATGGCGCTCAGCCAGATCAGGCCGGTCGCGAGCAGGAGGATGGCGAAGAGCCTGACGCGCAGCGACTTCATGCGACGGCCCTCATGCGATAGCCGAGGCCGCGAACCGTCTCGATGGCGTGTTTGCCGATCTTGGCGCGCAGGTTGTGGATGTGGACCTCGACCGCGTTGCTCTCGATCTCCTCCTGCCAGCCGTAGAGCCGGTCCTCCAGTTCGGACTTCGAGCGCAGCACGCTCGGCCGTTCCATGAGGGCCGCCAGCACCATGAACTCGCGCCGGGAGACGGTGACCGTCGCCCCGTCGACCGTGACGGTCAGGGTGCCGGGGTCGAGCCTAATGCCGCCGTGCTCCAGGCTCGCCGCCGCTCGTCCCGAGGCCCGCCGCACGACGGCGCGGATCCGGGCGGAGAGCTCGTCGAGATCGAAGGGCTTGCTGAGGTAGTCGTCAGCTCCACCATCGAGCCCCGCGATCCGGTCCGCCACGGCGTCCCGGGCCGTCAGCAGGAGGACGGGTGTTCGGTCACCGCGGCCGCGCAGGCTGCGCAGCACGTCCAGGCCGGAACCGTCCGGCAGCATCAGGTCCAGGACAACGGCACCGAACCGGCTCGCCGCGAGGGCGGCATCGGCGTCGGCGCACGTGGCGACGCAGTCGACCGTCGCGCCGCTCATGGCGAGGCCGGCCCGGAGGCCGTCCGAGATGATGTGGTCGTCCTCGACGACGAGAATGCGCATGCATGTCTCCCTGGCTGTCCGGCACCCTCCGAGCTTGGCTTAAGCCTGGCTTAAGCTGCGCTTCCGACCCGCGGCGGACCGATCCGATCCCGGACCCCGCCCGCTCATGCCGAACCTTTTCGCCCACATTGGTCTCGCCATCCTCGTCTGGACAGGCGCGGCCCTCTGGTCGCCGGGGCAGTGTCAGGAACAGTCCGCCCGGCGGACGCCTTTCACTCTCACCGCCACCCGCGAAGCCGACCTCTCGCTCCGCCTGCATTGGACCATTCCTCCCGGCACTTACCTCTACCGGGACAAGATCGGGGCAGAAGCCAGGGCCGGCCTTGAGCTTCCCGTCAGCACCGCGCCGGGCGAGACCAAGGACGATCCGAATTTCGGGCCCACGGAAGTCTACCACGGCTCGGCCGAGGCCATCGTTCCGGGCACAGCGCTCGCCAGCCTGCGGGAGGTGCGGGTCACCTTCCAGGGCTGCGCCGAGGGGGGCATCTGCTACCCGCCGGTCACAAAGCGACTGGACCTCGCCGCCCTTGCAAACGCCGATGCACCCTCAGGCGGCGAAGCCGTCCGTGCCGCCGAGCCTCCCGGCGGGACGGCCACGACGGCCTCGCGCCCGGGCGTCTTTCCCGCCGGACCTGCCATCTTCCTCGTCGGCAACCTGACCGGCGTCCTAATGGGGATGTTCGGGCTCGGCCTCCTCCTGGCGTTCACCCCCTGCGTGCTGCCGATGGTGCCGATCCTGTCGGGCATGCTGGTCCGCTCCTGCCAAGCGCTCACGCCAGGGCGGGGGCTCGTGTTGTCCGGGAGCTACGTCCTCGCCATGGCGGTAGCCTATGCTAGCCTCGGCGTCGCGGCGGCATGGCTGGGTCGCAACCTGCAGGTCGCCCTCCAGACACCCCCGGCCCTCGGCCTCATGGCCGCCGCTTTCGCCGCACTCGCCCTGTCGATGTTCGGTCTATTCGACCTCCAGGCACCGCGCTGGTGGCGAGATCGCCGGAGTGGCGCGCCCGCGGCGAAAGGGGGATCGATCCTCGGCGCCGCGCTGCTCGGCTTCAGCTCGGCCCTGATCGTCGGGCCTTGCGTGACGCCGCCTCTCGCCGCCGCGCTCCTGTACGTCGCCCAGACCGGCGACGTCCTGCGCGGCGCGCTGGCCCTGTTCGCGCTCGGCCTTGGGATGGGCGCACCGCTCGTGCTGGTCGGCACGTTCGGCGCCGGTGTCCTGCCGCGGTCCGGCCCATGGCTGGTGCGGGCCAAGCAAGCGTTCGGCTTCGTCTTCCTGGCGCTCGCGGTCTCGCTGATCACCCGCCTGCTGCCGGACGGGCTGTCGCTCCTGCTCTGGGGCGCGCTCGCCATCGGCTTCGGGCTGTCGGTCGCGGCGGTTGCCACGAGCGGCATCCCGGCGCGCGTGGGCAGGACGGCGGGGATCGTGACCGTCGCCTACGGCTGCGCCCTCGTCGTTGGCGCCGCGGCGGGCGGATCCGCCCCCCTCGGACCGCTCGCCGGCTTCGGCTTTCCGCAGGTGGGTCGGGCCACCGAGGCCCGCACGGTTTCCTCCGTCTCCGCATTCGAGACCGCCCTCCAGGCCGCACGTGCCGAGGGGAAGCCGGTGCTCATCGAGTTTGCCGCCGACTGGTGCACCGTCTGCAGGACGAATGAGCGGACGGTCCTGGCCGATTCCGGGGTCCGCGAGAGGCTCAAGGCCGTCTCGGTTATCCGGGCCGACGTCACCCGCGACGACGCCGACACGCGTGCCCTGATGCGGCGCTTCGAAGTCGTCGGACCGCCGACCCTCATCCTGATGCGCCCCGACGGGGGCGAGGTGCGGGAGGGTCGCACCGAGGGCGAGCTCACGGTCGAGGCCCTGACCCGCCGCCTCGCCCTGGTCGGCGCCTGAGCCAGCCGCCTTTGACAACCCCACGGAGACCGTCATGGACCGCAGGACCCTGCTCGCCCTTCTGCCCGCCGCCGCGCTCGCGCCGACCCTGCTGGCACCGCCGGGCATGAGCCAAGCCTTCGCCGAAGGCATCGACGCGAATGCCATCCTCAACGACCCCGAGGCGCCTGTCTCCGGCAACGCGAAGGGCGACCTGACCATCGTCGCCTTCCTCGATTACAATTGCCCCTTCTGCAAGAAGTCCGAGCCCGACCTACTCCGGCTGGTGAA
The DNA here is from genome assembly GCF_020523825.1 of Methylobacterium brachiatum. GTDB lineage: Bacteria > Pseudomonadota > Alphaproteobacteria > Rhizobiales > Beijerinckiaceae > Methylobacterium > Methylobacterium brachiatum. The sequence goes on from NZ_JAJALK010000010.1 coordinate 180,531, forward strand.
AGCGGACGGACGGATCCGCCTCGTCCACAAGGACTGGCCGATCCTCGGCGACGCCTCCGTCTACGGTGCCCAGCTCGCCCTCGCGGCGAAGTACCAGGGCCGCTACGACGCGGTGCATCGGGCGCTCATGGCCATTCCGGGCCATAAGATCCCGAAGGAGCGGATGCTGGAAGCCGTGTCCGCCGCGGGCGTCGACATGGCCCGCTTGGAAGAGGACCGGAAAACCCATCAGGCTGAGATCGCCGCTCTGCTCCAGCGCAACCTAGACCAAGCCGATGCTCTCGGCCTGCAGGGCACGCCCGTCTTCCTGATCGGCCCGCTGAAGGTGGCCGCGGCCCTCGACTTTGACGGATTCAAGCAGGCTGTGACCCAGGCGCGCGCCAGGGGCCGCTCGTGATGCGGCGGGCCTTGCGTCTCCCGGCATTGATCGCGCTCGCCGCGGCACTCGGCGCCTGCACGGCCTCGATGGGGGCGCCAGCCCGTGTCGCCGGAGCCAGGCCACACATCGCGCCGGATGCCGTGCGCCGGTACGCGACGATCACGGACGAGCCGTTCCCGGTCGAGGCGGTCGATCCGCGCGACCTCAAGGCCCGCAACGTCCGTCAGGTGGTCGACTTCCCCACGAAGGAGCCGCCCGGCACACTCGTGGTCGATCCCTACAGGCGGTTCCTCTACCTCGTCCTGGAGGGCGGCAAGGCGATGCGCTACGGGGTCGGCGTCGGCAAGGCGGGTTTCGAATTCACCGGCGAGGCAACGATCGCCCGCAAGGCCACCTGGCCGCGCTGGACGCCGACGCCCGACATGATCCGCCGGGACCCGGAACGGAATCGGCGCTGGGCCGGCGGCATGCCGGGCGGGGAGAGGAATCCCCTCGGAGCCCGGGCGCTCTACCTGTTCAAGGACGGCAAGGACACGCTCTACCGCATCCACGGCACCACGGAGCCATGGAGCATCGGCGAGGCGGTCTCCTCCGGGTGCATCCGCATGCTGAACCAGGACGTCATCGACCTGCATCGGCGCGTGCCCATCGGCACGAAGGTCGTGGTGCTCGGGTCGCGGGGCACCCTCGACGCCGCGCGCCGGGTCGGGCCGGAGACGACGGGCAGCGTCGGGAGCGGCACGTCCGCCGGACCGGAGCCTGAGGACGGGTTCGATCACGCGCGGCTCGACAGCCTGTCCGCCGGCCACCCGAAGGCTCCGGAGCTGCAGACTGACGACGGAGAGCCCGACGACGACCGTCGTTAGGAGCCGAATGCGCGCGGTCCTGCTCGCGACCTCGGAGCGGGCGCCGCCCCGGCCGGCTCGGCAGCGCCGGCCGGGTACTACGCGGACCAGAAGGTGGTCTATCACAACAGTGGGGGCGGTCCGGACGGTACCGCTTACTTCGAACACCTGCTCGGCAATCTGCGCAACCATGTGGAGGCCGTAGGCAAGGAGCACGTCGACATACGCGTGGTGAGCCTCCGCGACGGGGTCGCGCTCCTCCAGTCTGCCGTGGACAACAAGGATCTTGCCGGACGCATCGATGCCCTCCGGGCCGCGGGCGTCAGGTTCCTGGTCTGCGCCAACACGTTGAGGGAACGGAAAATCGACCGCGGCGCTCTCTACGGCGTGAGCGAGGACGATATCGTGCCGAGCGGCGTCGCCGAGTTGGCGCGCCTGCAGGGCATGGGGTTCGACTACATCCACCTTTAGCTCGGCGAGAAGGCGAGGCCGTTCCGGCGTCCTACCATCAGAGCCTGGCCGCCATGAGCGCGTGACCCGCCCGGGTGTCGTGGTCGCCCGGGCCCGGTCCGATGGGGCCGAAATCGCCCCGGAGCGCCTTCAGAGCGTTGCGCTCGACCTCAATCTCGCGGGCCGTGCGGAAGCCGAGCCGCCGAAGCACCGGCAAGGGCGGGCACCAGCCCTGAACGGCGTGCTGGAGCAGGAACGCTGTCACCGCCAGCGGCAGGGCGAGCCAGCGCCGGTCGGCGGTCATGCCCAGCACGGTTCCGGTGAGCGCCAGCGTCGCGGCATTGGCCTCCAGTGTCCGCTCGATGTCCCACTCCGCGTCGAGCTCGCGTATCCGGCGACCGATGGCCTGCGGGTGCTCGGCATGCCAGCGGACACTGGCATTGAGGTCGGCGGCGATGCGCTGGTTGTCGTGCGCGCCTGTGTGAAGCGGGACCCGCTTCGCCGTTCCGGGGATCATTGGCCATCTCCCTCTTGACGTTAGATTAGAAATATCTAATTAAGCATCATCTAATTCTGCTGCGGTTGAGTGCGGGGGGGCCACCCGTCCAACGACAACCGCGGAAGTGGCCTGAGGATCATGCGGCGCCCACGGGTTTGCCGCTGCCGCAGCTCGGGAGAGATCACCATGGACGGCTTCACGCCACTCAGCGCTACCCTCGGCGGCCTCATGATCGGCGCCTCCGCAGCCGTGTTCCTGCTCCTCAACGGACGCGTGGCCGGCATCAGCGGCATCCTCGGTGGGCTGCTCGCCCGGCCGTCACGAGAGACCGGCTGGCGGATCGCCTTTCTGGCCGGCTTGGTCCTGGCGCCGCTGGTCTATGCCGGCCTGGGAGGCAGCCTGCCGCCGGTGACGGTTGCCACTTCGTTCCCGCTCCTAGTGTTCGCGGGCCTGCTCGTCGGGTTCGGCGCGCGCCTTGGGGCCGGCTGCACCAGCGGCCATGGCGTCTGCGGCATCGGTCGCGGCTCACCCCGCTCCCTCGTCGCGACGGGCACCTTCATGGCCGTCGCCATCCTGACCGTCCTCGTCACGCGTCGCCTGCTCGGAGCCTGAGCCATGGCCAAGATCGCCTCCGCCTTTGCCGTCGGCCTGCTATTCGGGCTCGGCCTGCTCGTCTCCGGCATGGCTAACCCGGCCAAGGTCCTCGCTTTCCTCGACGTGACCGGACGTTGGGACCCGAGCCTCGCCCTCGTCATGGCGGGCGCCGTCGCGGTCTCGGCCGCTGGCTACTTGATCGCGAGGCGCAGGCGCCGGCCGCTGCTTGCGCCACGGTTGGAGATCCCGACCCGGCGCGATCTCGATCCGCGCCTGATCACCGGTGCCGCGATCTTCGGTGTGGGCTGGGGTCTTGCCGGCCTCTGCCCCGGGCCGGCGCTGACCATCCTCACGGTCGTTCCAGCCCAGGCCGCCACTTTCGTGGCCGCCATGGTCGTCGGCATGCTGCTGTTCCGCCTTGTGCCCTCGGCGGCCTCGAAGCCCTCGGCGGTGCAGGGAGTGGACGCGTGATGCCCAACTTGCTGACATCCGGCCTCGCGACCGGCTCGGGCGGGGTCGTCGGCGTGATCCTCGGCCTCGTTGGCGGAGGGGGCTCGATCCTGGCAGTTCCGCTCCTGACCTACGTGGTCGGGGTGAGCTCGCCTCACGTGGCCATCGGCACGAGCGCCCTGGCGGTTTCGGCCAGTGCGGCGGGCAACCTCGTCCCGCATTGGCGCGCCGGGATGGTGAAGTGGCGGTGCGCGGCGGTGTTCTCGCTCGCCGGTGTCCTTGGTGCGCTCGCCGGCTCGGCGGCGGCCAAGGCGGTCGCTGGGCAGAGCTTGCTGGCCCTGTTCGGGGTCGTGATGCTCGTCGTCGGGGGTATGATGCTGCGCAAGCGGCGCGGCGCGGGCGATCCGGACGTGCGCCTGACCAAGCAGAGCGCCCCGGTGCTCCTGCCCTGGCTGCTCGGCATCGGCTTCGCCGTGGGCCTGTTCTCCGGCTTCTTCGGCATCGGCGGAGGGTTCCTGATCGTGCCGGGCCTGATGCTGGCGACGGCCATGCCCCTGCCGATGGCCATCGGCACCTCGCTGGTTGCGGTCAGCGCCTTCGGCGCCGCCACCGCGGCGAGCTACGCCGCCTCCGGCCTGATCGATTGGCCGCTCGCCGGCCTGTTCATCCTCGGAGGCATGCTCGGCGGCGTCGCGGGCGCCCGCCTCGGCAAGCGCCTCGCCGCGCACAAGCGCGCCCTGACCATCACCTTCGCCGGCCTCGTCATCCTGGTCGGCCTCTATGTCGTCGCCCGCGGAGCGCTACCGCTCCTCGGCGCGGCGACCTGAACCCGGACGGAGGAGATTCATGTCGGACCAGACCACCGCGCCCTTGCGCGGACGGCCCATCGTGACGGGCTTCCACGACGAGCCGACCGGCAGCATCCAGTACGTCGTCGCGGATCCCGACACGAAGCGCTGCGCCATCATCGACCCGGTGCTCGACTTCGACCCGAAGTCCGGCGCGACCGCCACCCGGTCCGCCGACGCCCTGCTCGCCCATATCGAACGTGAGGGCTACGCGCTGGAGTGGATCCTCGACACGCACCCGCACGCCGACCACTTCTCGGCGGCCGGCTACCTGCACGACAGGACCGGCGTCCCGACCGCCATCGGCGAGAAGGTCGTCGCGGTGCAGCGGCTCTGGAAGGGGCTCTACAACCTGCCCGACACGTTCCGAACGGACGGCTCACAGTGGTCGCGCCTCTTCGCCGACGGCGAGCGCTTCGGGATCGGCAACCTCGACGTCGAGGTGATGTTCACGCCGGGCCACACCCTGGCCTCCATCGCCTACCGGGTGGGGGACGCCGCCTTCATCCACGACACCTTGTTCATGCCCGACAGCGGCTCGGCGCGGGCCGACTTCCCGGGCGGCGACGCGCACGTGCTCTGGCGTAGCATCCAGCGCATCCTGGCCCTGCCGGACGAGACGCGGCTGTTCACCGGACACGACTATCGCCCGGGCGGGCGGGCGGCGGCGTGGGAGAGCACCGTCGCGCGGCAGCGGGCCGAGAACAAGCACCTGACGGAGACCGAGACCGAGGAGGCGTTCGTGCGGATGCGCGAGGCGCGCGACCGTGAGCTGCCGATGCCGAAGCTCATCCTGCCTTCGCTGCAGGTCAACATCAGGGGCGGCCGCCTGCCCGAACCCGAGGCGAACGGAAAGCGGTACCTGAAGATCCCGCTGAACGCGCTCGACGGCGCGGTTTGGGGCGAGTGATGGAGACGATCATGACGACGAAGAGCGCGAAGGACTTGGTGGCTGAGGCGAGCCGCGCGGTGGAGACCCTGTCGGCCGAGGAGGCGTTGGCGCGCCTCGGGCAGCCGGACACGGTGTTCGTCGACGTGCGCGAGGGCGAGGAGCTGAGCAAAACCGGCAAGATCGCAGCAGCGGTTCACGTGCCGCGCGGATTCCTGGAGTTCCAGGCCGATCCGTCGAGCCCGACCCACAGGGCCGAACTCGGAGGTGGCAAAAAGCTGCTGCTCTACTGTGGCTCGGGTAATCGCTCGGCGCTGGCTGCCAAGACGCTCATGGACATGGGGATCGGCCCGGTCGCTCACGTAGCCGGCGGCTTCTCCGCGCTAGAGAAAGCGGGCGGGCCAGTAGAGCGGATGTGACCGCAGGCGAACTGTATCCGGCGCTTGGCCCCTACAACGGTTATCCTCGGCGTTTAAGTCCTCACCTGGGGACAAGTGTCGGCGTGCCGCCTGAGGCGCAGGCACGGGCCGAAGTAAACTGGACAAGTGTCTGTTTCGAGTTGGGAAGCGGGCCCCACGATTGCCGCCGCTCATGTTCCGCTTCGAGTCACATGGAGGTCGACTGAGCCGCAATGAAGGCCCGCTTCTGCCGTTTGAACGCCGGAAGCGGACGAGCCGCTTTCGGCCAAACCTAATCATTTCTAATTGCCGCTGCGCTGAGATGCTGATCACGATGCGGACATTTTGTCCGGATCGCCCTCGCGAGCGCAATTTTGTCGACGTGTCTGGCGAGCGCTGACAGAGCTGCTGCGTGGGTATACCGGGAGGGGGCATGCCCCGGGATAGAGCCACCCTCAAAGGTGCAACGCTCACCTAAGCGCCATTGACAGACAGTTTCCCTGTATCACTCTGTGCAATGTCCGTTGCACAGAGTGATACATGTAGCTGATGGCCCATAGCCGCTTCATCTCCTACCTACGCGTCAGCACCGATCGACAGGGCCGGTCTGGGCTCGGACTGGAAGCACAACGCGCAGACGTTGCTGACTACCTCAATGGTGGCGCCTGGAAATTGGTCGCCGAGGTAGTCGAGATCGAGAGCGGCGCGAACAGTGAGCGGCCGGAATTGGCCCGTGCCCTTGCGCTCTGTCGCGCCCACCGCGCCACGCTTGTGGTTGCCAAACTCGACCGGCTTGCCCGGGATGCGCATTTCTTGCTCGGCCTGCACAAAGCCGGCGTCGACTTCGTCGCGTGCGACATGCCTGCGGCGAACAGGATGACTGTGGGCATCATGGCGGTGGTCGCCGAGGAGGAGCGGCGGATGATCTCTGCCCGGACGAAAGCTGCTCTCGCGGCCGCTAGAGCGCGAGGTCAAACGCTTGGAGGTTTCAGAGGCCGGGCGGGCACGGCCGCGGACACAGCCAAGGCTCGTGCTGCCCGCGGACGCAAGGCCAACGCTCAAGCCGAGGCTCTTGCGCCAATTCTGGCGCGCCTCGATCCGACCGGTGTAGCGTCGCTGCGCGCTGTTGCGGCCGCATTAGAGTGCGAAGGGATACCTACGCCAAGCGGAGGCGGTAGATGGACTCCAACCGCCGTAAGAAGGCTGCGCAGCCGCCTTGCGCCCGAAAGAGAATTGGGCGCCTCAGCCAGCAAAAGCTTATAGCCGGCTGATCGCACCGGTGCCCTCCCCTGCCGATTCTGGAATATGCAGGAGTGCTGCCCAGTTTCACATAAGCACACGCTGTATGAAGTTCCGCGTATTTCATCTGTCTGATCTGTCTGATGACTAGCCATCGATATCAGACAAAGTGTCTTATTTGACTTGAGGTGTAATTTGTGTTGTTTATTGGGCATGCAGTCGGTTCGTTTTGCTGATTGGAAGGATGTGAGCAATGATGCCATTTCTTAGGAAACATGATAATGGCATATACTACATACATTGGGTCGAAGGCAGGCGTAGCCGCAGGAAAACAACTAAAATGCGGGATGATCGCAGCGCGGTGATCTATTTCGCTAACTGGGTGCTGGACGAATGGGCGGCTCTGCCATTCGTTCCACCAAAAAGTCGAGACGCGCGTATGAGTGCTGTCTGGGAGAGACTAAAGCCGAGGTATGACGAGGAGCGCCGAGCCGAGTGCCGTGCGATCGCACAGCGTCAGGCCGAACGTCGTGCTGGCTAGGCGATCGCGCTGTGACGCTGAACTTGCACGGGGTGCTTCGAGCTTGATGATAGGATTTGTGCAGCTCAGATGCGCTTTGAGCGGTGACGCGTCGGACATTTTGTCTGATGCTCGATGGTCTGCCCAAAGCCATTTGGCCATTGAGCGTTTCAGTCGAACAGCCCACTGATTGGTGTCTCGTTCTCTGTGGGCTCCGTTATCTCAGCGTCGAGCTGCGCGATGTGAGCCTGAAGCCTCGCCCGGAGCATCTCGAGTTCGGCTCGATCCGGCGTCGGCGCAGAGGGTGGCTCACGCATAATCGTCTCGAGCCACCGGCGCGCCTCGCGATTGCGGCGCACATGCGCTCGCTCCGCCGCGCTGCCGGGCTTGTGCGTCCGTTGCCACTCCTCGTAGCGTGCACGCTCATCCGCCGTCATAGCCGCAACCCGAGCGCGCTTCTCACGCTGTTTCCAGGCCTTGTAGGCGTCGCTGCGCGGCTTGCCTGTTGGCAGGCCACTGGGGAAGCCTGGTGTATGCCAGCCAGCTGGTCCGTCGCCGCGCGGCGTGGCACCGCCGTGAAGTTTGCACCGCTTCCGGCCTTTTGCTGGGATCTGCCGGCAGGGCTCACCGGTCGATTTGGCCATCGCACCGCAGATCGGGTGCAGGTGCCGTTCGGCGTTGAACCGCCGCAGCGCCGCGTTGGCGATGGCGCGGAATTCGGTCGAGGATGACCAGGGGTGTGGCTGCCTCGGCCGGTCGTTCGTGCCCGGCAATCGTCGTTTCATGGTACGACCTCGTGAGGTATGGCGGTCAGCCCGCCGTCTCGCCGGCAAGCGGATGTTTTGTCGGCTGGTCCCCGAAGCGCCCCGTCGTTCGCCGCAGCCCACCGCTTCCGCATGGCCTCGCGCGGCGGAATCGGGGCGACCGCCGCTACGGCGTCGACCTGGCGCAGGGTCTCGAAGGTGCGGTCGAACAGACCGACAGATAGATGGGCGCTCGTGCGCCAGCAGCGCAGTCGGGCGATGCACACGGCGTGTTCGAGGTCAGGGACAAACGGGCCCCGAGCGTCGGCCGTGGTGATCATGACCGACCATACACTCAGCAGACGGGGGTTTGGGGTGTTTGGGGGGTCGGTTCTACCTCTATACAAGAAACTGTCGCTGCTTCTTCCCGCGTAATGATCATAGGAACCCCCCAAAACCCCCAAAACCCCCGTGAAGCATCACCCATGGTCAGGATGCTAGCCGTCATCGTGGACCGCTCGTGGCGGGATCGATCGCGCAGAGCGAGAAGCGGTTGCCGTGGCTGCCGTCGACCTTCATCTCGATGCGCAAGCTGTCGACCACGCGCCCGCTTATGCGTGCCAGCCATTTGCCGAGGCGCCGGCTACTGACCGCGCCGCCGTCGCCGGCCTGTCGCAGCAGCAGGTCGCGGAATTCTGGCCTCAGAAACTCCTGCTGATTGGGATGGAGGCTGCTGGAGGGCGCCTTCTCGCACGCGGACTTGATAATCGTGTTCGTGGTGAAGCCGCTCGACAGCCCCAGTTGCTCCTGCCAGTGACCGAATAGCTCGCGGATGGCGGACAGTTCGGGGTCCTCCTCGCGCGCAGTCTCCATGCTCGCGCACGGGTCCGGCTGGCCGAGCCAGATCAGCGGCGCGCGCACCGCCTCGGTCCAGTCCTCGTAGCTGCCGACCGGACCGCACACCTTCGGTGCGCCCGCGGCACGGTAGGCCCTGATGATCGTGAGCACGGCCGCGACGTACCGGCCGCGATCGGTCATCACCCTGTCGATCGGGTCGAAGTCAAAACCGCGAAGCTCGGGGCGCTCGGCCTTGGTGTCCAGGGTGCAGAGCACGGTGCGCCGGGTCATGTCGCCGACCAGGATCAGGCCGTTGCCGGTGGCGAACACCGTCGCGCGGCACTCCAGCTCGGGCGCCTCGCTCTTGCCGAGAATCCGGACCCGCACGAGCGGCCGTTCGGTGAGCTGGCACAACATGTCGCCGCCGAGCTCGCCGTTGACGTTATCGATCGACACGATCGGCACCGCCTCGCGCAGCAGTGCGCCGAGCCGCTTCTCGGTCTCCTCCTCGGTCTTGCCGGCCGCGATCACCGGGCAGCACCGTCCGGTGGCGATAGTACTGGCGAGATCCACGAGGTAGCTCTTGCCCGTGCCCGGCGTGGAGGCGCGGATCGCGTGGAGGGGGGCGGTGGTCAGCACGCTGCGTACCAGCGCAGTGAGGATGCCCGACAGCGCCACAGCGCGGTCGACCGGGCCGACGAATGGGAAGCCGATCAGCAGGTCTTCCAGGAGTTGCAGCGCAAGCTCGGCGTCCGCCCGGCTCGGATGCTCAGGGATCGCCGGCATCCGAAAGTCCCGATCCAGGGAGAGGAACAGCCGAGTCTCGGGATCGTAGCCGGGGTGGTCGAGGATCGTGCCGTCCGCGCGCAGGGTCGGCGTGGTGATGATGCCCGCGATCGGGTGCAGCTGCCAATCGCCGTCGCGGGCGAGAAGCGCGGTCATGATCTCGGCCGGTGGGTTGATCGTCACCCAGTCCTTCGACCGCCCGTCGAAGCGCTGGTAGCGGACGGTTCGCGCGACGTGGTCGGCGAGGCTGTGCACGCACATCGGCTTGAGGCGCGCCGCCGTCGTCTGATGCCCCTTCGCTGCCGGAACGGCCTCGATCACCGGCCGGACGAGGCTGCCGGAGCGGGTGAAGATCGGCACGTCCGCCGCGAGGATCGCCTGCTCTGTCTCGGTGACGGCGCGCGGCACCTCGCCGTTGACGACACGGATGGTGGGGAGGTCGTCGAGCCCATCTTCTCCGTCTGTGGCAGAAGATCCACTGCGGCGCTCCTCACGGTTCTGGACGGGCGCCCCGGAGCGTACTTTGCGCTCAGGAAACGCGCGCGGCTTGGCGGCGCCGGAGGTCAGCCCGCTCTCGATTGTCGCGAGGGCAGCGTGCTGGCCGTCGTCTTGGACGAGGCCGCTAGTGACCGCGGCCTCAAGGAGACGATGCGTGGCCGTGCCGGCGTCGAGGCGACCGGCGCCGACGAAGGTGCCGAGCTTGAACGCGGCAACGTTCAACACCGAATTGCGCTGGCCCCGCGGCGCCTGAGCGACGGCGGCGCACTCTTCCTCGACAGCACGAAGGATGTAGCTGTCGGGCACGTCGCCGTTGATTGCGCGGGAGCGACCTCCGTTCGATCTCGCGTCGGGCTCATGCTCAGGCGCGACTTCGGCGCGGGGCGATACTTTGGATGCAGGTGTCGGCTCCGCCTTCCTGAGCAGGTCGAGCAGCCGGTCCGGGACACGCGCGAACTGGAATGCGTGCTCGGGCTGCGCGAGGCGGTACTCCCGGCCGTCCGCCCTCCGGCTCGGTGCGGCGATGATGTAGCCGCCAATTCCGCGCACGTCGATGCCAGGTGGCAGGGCGCCGCGGCTGTTGGTGATGGTGATGCTCTCCGGGTACGCGAAAAGCAGGTGGAGGCCACCGCTGGGGGTGATGTGCGTATGGGTCGTGGGCACATCGCCGTGCGCCGCGGTTACCCACTCCCAGGCCGCTACCCCGTCCGGGTCACCCGGCTTCTTCGGCACGTCTTGGTCGATGGCGAACAAGCCGGACTCAGGACCGGTGCGCAGGCCGATCATGGCGTGCGGGTGCTCGCGCCACCACGCGCGGATCTGCGCCTCGTCGCAAGTCGCCTTGTAGAGGCCGCCGGTCTTGGGGATCGGGTTGCCGTTCGCATCCTCGTCCCGCGGGACCAGCGGCTGCTTGGTCGCTGGGTTGCAGGGGAGCACTGGGATCCCGTGGCGGGCATAGATGAGGGCGTGCTCGACCATGCTGACGCTATGATCGGAGGGGCGGGCATTCACTGCGCCGTCTCCCTCACGCTGACGAGGATGAGCGCGGCGTTCGGGTTCTCAGCCCTCACCATTCCGACCCATTCTAGTTCGCGCTCAGGGCGGGTCTCGATGACGAGGCCGTTCGATCCGAACGCGATAGGGGCCTTAACCGCCTCCTCGTAGGCAATCTTCAAGGGTGCGGCGGCAACGATGGCGACGACGCGAGATCGGGCGATCAGGCGGCGGACCGATTTCGGATGGAAGCCGGCCGGCCCCATCGCTGTGTGCATGTCGTCCCCAATGATCGCGATGAAGGGCTTGGTCTTGGGGACGTCAAACCGGCCGGCGTGCTGGGGTATCGTCGCCCAGGCGACGCCGTGGTCGCGCACGGCCAGCAGGATCGGGCGCATGTGATCCGGCGCGAACGCGAGCGCTGTGTCGAGCCGGGAGCGCGGCAAACCGGTGTGGAAGGCGACGCTCATCGATCGCTCCCACCTTGCTGTAGTCGCAGGGTCAGCGTGACGAAGCTAGCCGTGACGATGACCTCCTCATTGAGGCTGTGGGCTACTCCAGCGACCTCGACGATCTCCTCGCCAATCCACTCCTCGCCGTGGTTCGCGCGGCAGCGAAGGAAATTGGCAACGTCTAGAACGGACACGCTTTGTCCGGCGCGCATGTGCTTGAGGAGGCGCATACGGTCGGCGACCGCGCTGCGAGCAGAGGTGGGCATCTGCCCAGGCGTTTTACTCTTCATCATCGGAGGGCCATGCGCGCCGCATTGGATCGCTTTGCCCGTGCCGCGGCGCCGCGGTTTCCCGGCCTCCAAGGCTCGGCGTTCTCAACGAGGCTCAAGACACCCGCAGTCTCGACGACAACCCGGCCGGCGAGGCGCTTGAGCTTCAGCCGACCTTCCGATGCCAGCCGATAGATCGTCGTGCGGGAAAGCCCTGTGACATCGCCGGCGACGTCCATGCGGAGGTGCGGCCGCTTTTGCCACGGGATGGCATCACGTCGCTCGGCGGGTCTTGGTGAGCGGGTCATGATGATCTGCCTCGTCTGATCTGTCGGACGACATGACCATAGCCGGCAGACAGAGACCTGAGGCGCAGACAAAAACTCGATTGGCCTAAGTCATTGAAAAATAGTCGAAAGTACGTGAAAAATTTCGATCATGAATTTTCTTCCGCGCGACGCCTCATGGCTCGCCGCTCACGCCTGTACTCCTGTTTGACGGCATCTATTTTGCGATGTGGCTCTTGCTCGGCGACAGCAGCTGAGAACCCGTGCTGTCCGGTGTGTTGAATGACTTTTATGATGCGTAAGAGAGCGACAAAGTCCGACACCGGCGGCCGTCCAGGCTTAGCTTCGCGCCACTCGTAGACCGGCTTCGGTGGCCCAAATGGCCTTACCGTTTCACCTGTAATCGGGTGTGTTACGAGTTCTGGATTCCTGAGACGTTTAAGGTAAAGCTTCATTCGAGCTGGCTTTGCCTTGAGAGAAGATTTTTCGATCACCGGCGCAGCGTTCTTCGATTTTTTGACCGGACGCCCTAGATACTTCCCATTTACGGTGCGCTTGGTCTTCGCGAGCTTCCGCGCCATCTTCATGCTGCGGCTCCGTCGACAGGCTGCAGCGTGGGTACTGGGCTCGGTGCCAGGGGCGTGACGGCTCGGCGCGCGATCTCCTCCGTCGCCTCGACGATGTAGGCGGAGTAGTGGTCCTCAATCATCTGCACGCTGGTATCGTGCAGTGCCGCGACGAGCCTTACCGGTACGCCAGCGCTCAGCGCCCGCACGATCGAGCTGTGGCGCAGGCACAGCATGACCGTCCCGGGGGGCGCCTCGGCCCGGGTCCGAGCCCTGTCCCATAGGCGCAACGCCGCCGAGGCTGTGGCCCAAGGCCCTCGATCGACCCGCTCCCAGGTGACGGGCCCGACTTGTCGATGCCGCCAATGCATCAGGAGCGGCTCGTGCCCGCGCCGGCCGGCGAGGACGGGCTGCAAACGCTCGATCACGTCGGCTCCGACCGGCACAGCGATGGGCGTCGGACGCTTACCAGCGCGGCCCTTGTTCGAGGGTGGCACCATGATCCGACCACGCGCGGCCTGCACGTCGCCCACGGTGATCCTGGCGACCTGCGAATGGCGAGCTCCCGTGGCGGCCATGACCAGCACGAGCCGCCCAAAATCGCCGGTCTCGTCAACGACGAAGGCCGCGTCGACCAGGCGCCGGATCTCGGCGTCGGGCAGGATCTGCTTGCGCGCGCTTGATCCTGCTGAGATTGCCTTCGTGCCGGTGCGGATCTCAGCGGCGAGCGTGGCCGGCAGCGCGCGAAGATGGTGTTCGGCGGCTGCATTGAGAGCGGCGCGCAGGTCGTTCAGCAGACGGTTGACGGTGGTGGGTTGCAACTCGCCCGATAGGCGCTGTCGCCAAGCCCGGATGGTGCTAGCATTCAGCTTCGCGAGGTGCGTATCAGCGAAGACCTGATCAGAGAGGACGTGCTTGCCGAGGCGCTTCTCGGCGTCCCTCCCCGCCGCTGGAGCACGCGCTGAGCGGGCGGCGACATAAGCTTCGACTGCGGTGCGGACGCTTAGGACCTCGGTACCACCCCCCTCCCCTTCGCCGTCGAGACGACGTACCTGAGCGCGCGCCCATTCGATGGCTGCCGTCACCGCAGCTGGGTACGAGAGGGCGTCTGGATCCGATCCAGGGTCGTCAGCCTGGGCGAGGCGTTGCTCGACGCGGTTCCCATCGATCACCAGCTTGACGATCCAGGCGCCAGGTCCTCGCGCAGGCTTGCGGTAGCCCAGGCTAACGCCGCCCCGCCCTCCTGAAACACCCTGCCAGCGTGGGTTCTTAGCCGGCGGAAGCCGGGCCCGCTTAGCGACACTGTCGAAGCTGCTAGGTTTTGCCATCGATTGGTCTCACACAGCGTCTCACACAGACCGATCGACCAACTATGATAGCGGGAGACGGGAAATGCCAGTATGCTGAGCGGATTACCGCGTTCGCTTTTATCCTCTCTGCCTCGTGGCGGCCCTTTCACGGCGAAAACACGGGTTCGATTCCCGTAGGGCGCGCCACTTGCGCACGGAACTGCGAGCGGCGGGCACGGTTGCGCCGCGCGATCCGGCTAAGGCAGGCTCCGGGTTCTCCTTGGCACCGACGTTGCGGATCGGATCAGCCCGGTCGAGGATCGCCCTCCTTCCGGGATCAGCGGGCCGTGATGACGGCGCGCTCTGTTGCGAGCGCGAGCATCTCCAGAGCGTTCCCGACGGCGGCAAACTCCGCGGTGTTGTCGAAGATGCACCAGGCACGGCGGCCGAGGGCCCTGTGCTGGTGCAGGCGCTCGGCCATCCGGGTGAGGACGGGCGGCTCGTAGGCCGAATGGTACATCCGTGGGGAGCCGTGGAGCCGGTAATAGATGAGGTCCGGCCAGCCGCCCGGGATGCCGGCCCCTCGCACCGGCGCGGGGTCGGCGGCGACGCGGGCGATCGCGAGGTCGGACAGGCGCTGATCGACGTCCTGCGCAAACCAGGTGGCGTGGCGCGGCTCACAGACGACGTCCCCCGGGAAGGCCCGCCGGAAGCCCGCCAGAAACGGCGCGGCGGATGCCGGATCGAAGGCCAGACTCGGCGGAAGCTGAAGCAGCAGGGGCCCGAGCTTCGGCCCGAGGCCCGCCACCTCGGCCAGGAAGCGATCCAGGGCTTCGTCCGCGCCGACCAGGCGCCGCTCATGCGTGATCGTCCGCGGCACCTTCACGGCGAAGCGGAACCCGTCCGGCACCGCGGCGGCCCACCGCGCGTAGGTCGTCACCCGATGGGGTCGATAGAAGGACGTGTTGATCTCGACCGCGGAGAAAAGCTGCGCGTACCGCTCCAAATGGCTGCCGGCTTCGGGGAAATGTGCGGCGTGGGCCTTCGGCAGGCTCCAGCCGGCGGTTCCAAGGGCGATGGGGTGTGAGCTATGCATCGGATCCGACGACGGGCCATAAGCCGGGCCGGCCAGAGGGGCGGCAGGCGATCGGGTAGGTCTGCGCATGCGCGGGGTTGAAGAGGTCTTCGATCGTCTCTCGCGGTCCGCATTCCGTCAGCGCTTCCGGCTTTCGGCCGCCGACCGGGCCTACCTGGATGAGAAGGGGCTTCCGACGGTTCTAGAGCACGCGCGAGACTTCGTGAAACGCCGCCTCGCGCCCGCAGAGCCGAGGAACGACGGCAAGCAGACGCCGTTTCGCGGCCATCCGGTCTTCACGGCGCAGCACGCGACAGCCACCTGCTGCCGCGGTTGCCTGGCCAAGTGGTACGCCGTCCCGGCCGGGCAGGCGTTGACCGCCGCCGAGCAGGCCCATGTGGTCGAGGCGATCGGGCGCTGGCTGCGCGCTCAGGGCGGCGACGGCGCCTGACGAGGCCCGCGCCTCCCCCGCGATCCCAGGTCGAGACCGACGCCCCGCGGATCGGCTCCCGGACGCGAGCGGCCGGCGCGTCGGCTAGGCCGTGGTGGTCCAGCCCAGGACCGCCGTCAGCGGATCGCCGGCGCCGCCTTCGGGCTTCAGAATGCGGGCCTCGATGCGCGCGAATCCCGCGCGCTGCAGATACAGCTGCACCAGTTGCGCGTGGCCCGTGCCGTCGAGGGCGCTCCAGATCGCGACCGCCTTGGTCGGGAAGCAGCGGTTCGAGAAGCTGATGACCACCGGCGCGCCGGGGCGCAGGACCCGCGCGACCTCGGACAGGACGTCCACGGGGCGCTGGAGATACTGCACCGAGACGCAGATCAGGGCCGCGTCCACGCTCGCCGTGTCGAGCGGCAGCTGCGGCTGCGCGTTGAGATCCTGCACGAAATGCCGCGCCAGGCGCGGATTGGCGGCCAGCTCCGCCGCGTTGAGGCCGTGGCCGATGACGCGCGCGTAGGCGACCTCGTCCGGCAGGTGGCTGATCCAGCTCGACATCAGGTCGAGGACCACACCGCCCGGGGGGACGACCGCCCTGTAGAGGTCGGTCACGGCGGCGATGGCGGCGGCATCGATATGGGTGACGAGGCGCGGCTGCGCGTAGAAGAGCGGGTCCGGACTGCGATCCGGCTTGGCGAACGCCTCTGCGGGCAGCTCCGGCAGATCCTGAACCATGCGGGGTATGCCTTCGTGTCGCGCCAAGGGCCGGCTTTGCGCCGCGGCGCCCGCCCCGGGGCGGGCGGACGCGATGCCACCCTGAGATAGGCGCGGTGCGCCCTGCGGCCCGCCGCGGCGCAAGATGCCGCATCGGACAAGGATCGAGGGCGGTCCGCGCCTCAGGCGCCGGCCACCACCAGGTCGGCGCCGGCCTCCGCGAGGCCGTGCCGCTGGTCCTGCGGGACGGCCGCGTCGGTGACCAGAATCCAGCGCCGCGGCAGGGGCGCCCAGGCCATCTGCTCCGCCCGGCCGAGCTTGCCGGCATTGGCGAGCACGACCGTCTCCCGCGACTGCGCGATCATTGCGGATTTGAGGGCGACCTGATCGAGGCTCGCCTCGCACAGGCCGCGTCCCGCGACCACGCCGTCCGCGCTCATCACCGCCCGATCGGCGGTCATCCGCTGCAAAGCTTCGATGGCCAGCGGGCCGACGGTGCTCATGCTCGTCGCCCTCAGATTGCCGCCGAGCACGACGAGATCGATCCCGGGCGCCTGGGCGAGACAGGGGAGCAGCGCGAGATTGTTCGTGATGATGCGCAGGCGCCGGTCGAGCAGGAGGCGCCCGAAGGCCGTCACCGTCGAGCCGGCATCGAGGATCAGGGTCTCGCCATCCGCGATGAGCGCGAGGGCCGCGCGGGCGATCGCTAGCTTCTCGGGGCCGTTGATCGCGAGCCTCTGGTCGAGGGTCGTCTCGGGCGTCGCCCCGGCCAGTATGGCGCCGCCATAGGTCCGGCGCACCGCCTTGGTGCCGGAGAGGTGCTGGAGGTCGCGCCGGACGGTCGAGGCGGAGACGCCGAACCGGTGCGCGAGATCGTCGACGTCGATCTCACCCAGCCCAAGCGCCTCCAGCAGCCGCGCCCGGCGTTCCGTCCCGCGCATTAACCCGCTCTCTCACCCTGCCCCCGGCGGGAGCGCCTCGGTCCGTGCCGGCGCCCCGGTCAGGCCGCCTGCGATTTCGGCGCCAGCTCGACCGCCTGCCGCAGCGCCTCGATCAGGCTGCGCTCGTCCGCGACGCCCGTGCCGGCGATGTCGAAGGCCGTGCCGTGATCGACCGAGGTGCGGATCACCGGGAGGCCGACCGTGATGTTCACCCCGGCCTCGAGACCCAGCACCTTGATCGGGCCATGGCCCTGATCGTGATACATGGCCACCACCATGTCGTAATCCCCCCGGCCGGCGAGGAAGAACAGCGTGTCGGCCGGCAGGGGCCCGCGCACGTCCCAGCCCTTGGCGCGGCAGGCCTCGACCGCCGGCGTGATCTTCTCGGCCTCCTCGCCATGGCCGAACAGGCCGTTCTCGCCGGCATGCGGGTTGATGGCGCAGACGCCGATCTTCGGCTCAGCGATGCCGGCCTTCACCAGCACCGCATGCCCGCGGGCGATGACGCGCTCGACGAGGCCGGGCTCGATCCGCGCGATCGCGTCGATCAGGCCGATATGGGTCGTGACGTGGATCACCCGGAGCTTCGGGGAGACCAGCATCATCGACACTTCCGGCGTCCCGGTGAGGTGCGCCAGCATCTCGGTGTGGCCGGGAAACTTGTGGCCGGCCGCGTGCAGCGCCTCCTTCGACAGGGGCGCGGTGCAGATGCCCTGCGCCTGCCCCGCCTGCACGATCTCCACGGCCGCCGCGATGCAGCGATAGGCGGTCTCGCCGGCGACCGGGGACAATTGCCCGAACGGCAGGTCCTCGGGGACGCATTTCAGGTCGATGCATTGGACCGCATCCGTGCCGAAGGCCGCCGCGCCCGCGTCGGCGAGCGAATCGACCCCGATCGTGGCCCCGACGATGCGGCCCGCCTGCCGCAGGCGCCCGGCATCGCCGACCACCAGCGGCTGGCAGATCGCGTGGACCTCCGGGTGCGCCAGCGCCTTCATGATGATCTCTGGCCCGATGCCAGCGGGATCGCCCATGGTGATGGCGATGGTCGGACGGGTCATGTGAGACTTCCTTCGGTTCGAACGTGGCGCAGGCGGTCCCGGATGCGCACGAGGCTGTCGGCGTCGCCGAAGGCACCCGCCTTCGTGGCGATCGGGATCGCGAGTTGCCCCAAGGTGAGGCCGAGCGAAACACCCGGCTCGATCTCGTCGGTCAGCTGGATGCCGTGGACATGAAAGCGCGTCAGCAGCGCGGCCGCGGTCTCGCCGCCCGTGGCGGCGAGCGCCCCGATCTGCCCGGCGATCGGGGCGAGGGCGTCGGCCAGCGCGTGGGCCAGCCGGGGGCCGAGGCTCATGTCGGGTTCGCCCCCCAGCATGATCTCGACCAGGACGTCCTGGCCGGCGGCCAGCCGCTGCGCGAGGGGCGTCGCCAGGTCCGGCCGGCCCTCCACCGCTTCGAGCAGCGTCTCGGGCGCGACCGGCAGATGCGCCACGGCGCCGTCGGCCAGGAGGCGCCGGGCGCCCGCGCGCGAGACCTCGGCGAGGGAGCCGACGACGAGGAGCGAGCCGCGCCGGTCGGGCGCGATCCGGACCGGCGCGAGGGCCGCAACCGGTCCGGCCGCCGCGAGCGCGTGCGCCAGCCCGGCGCTGCCGATGAAGACGGCCGACGCCGTCGCGGCGAGGCCGGCCTCGGCGATGCGGGCCAGATCGGCGTCGGTTTCGGCATCGCAGACGGCGATCTCGGCGGGACCGGCCGCGGCCTCGGCCAGCGCGCCGGCGAGTTGCCCCCCGCGCACGATCGGCAGGGTGAGCGTCGTGGACCGGATCCCGGCCGAGGCCAGTATCGCGCCGAGATCGGCGCTGGCGTAGCTATGGTCGCGCCGCCACACCTCCGCCTCCTCCAGCGGGCGACCGCCCACCCGCACCCGGCCCTCCAGCGTGGTCCGGCCGGTCCCGGGGAAAGCCGGCGCCAGCACGCCGAAGGCCTGGCCGGATCGGGCGCGCAACTGCGCGAGCGTCGCGGCGATCTCGGCGGCGGGCTGACCGCGCATCGTCGAGTCGATCTTCTTGAACAGGCGCCGGTCCGCGCTGTGCAGCCGCCCCAGCAGGGCCGCGTGGCGCTGCGCCGCCGCCTCGGCGGTGAGGCCGCGGCTATCGGCGTCGTAGGACAGGATCGGGATCCGTTCGTCCTGCACCGCCTCGCCCCAGATCACGGCCGCGGCGTTGCCGCGTCGGCGGAACGCCACCGCGCAATCGGCGGCGCCCGTCAGATCGTCGGCGAGGATGAGCCAGCGCGCGTCCATCTCAGGCGCGGCGGACGGGTGCGGCAACGACCGGCTCGCCATCGGGCGCCTCCGCCTCGTCCGCGCCGCGGCCGACGACCTTCGCGGTCCAGGCCGTGACGATCGGGACCAGGATCGCCGTGACGACCACGCAGGCGGCGACGAGGATCGTCGCGGGGCCGGCGGCATCGGCATAGGCCGGGTTCGCGGCGGCGACGATCGCCGGCACGGCCGCGGCGTTGCCGGCGGTGGACGCGGCGGCGACACCCGCGACGCCGGTGCCGCCGGTCAGGCGATCGGCGAGGAACAGCGGGATGCCGGTCAGGACCACGACCGCCACGCCCATGGCGAGGCCGAGCAGGCCGGCCTGCCAGACCTTGCTCAGATCGAGCCCCGCGCCCAGCGCGAAGGCGAAGAACGGGATCATGACCGGGATGGCGCGGCTCAGGAAGGCGCGCATCTCGCGGTCGAGATTGCCGATGATCATGCCGACGAGGAGCGGCAGGATGGCGCCGACCAGGGTCTGCCAGGGAAACGCCGAGAGGCCGGAGACGCCCAACGTCACCATGGTGAGAAACGGGCCGCTCTCCAGCGACATCACCGTATAGGCCCCGACATCGCGCGGGCGGCCGTACTGGCCCATCAGCGCCATGTAGAGGCCGCCATTGGTGTCGTTCATGCTGGCGACGACGGCCAGGGTGGACAGCCCGGCGAACATCCCGGCCGCGACCGGGGCCTCACCGAGGACCTGCCCGAAGATCAATCCCAGGATCAGGGCGATGCCGATCTTCACGATCAGCAAGGTGCCGCCCTTCTTGACGATGTAGGGGGTGGCGCGAAAGTCGATGCTCGCGCCCATGCAGACATAGAACACCGCCAGGATCGTCAGCGCGCCCGAGAACAGGGCGCCGGTGAAGGATCCGAAATACTTGGGCGTGCCGGGAAAGAAGGTCGCGATGAGCGCCCCGACGAGCAGGGGCACGACCATCATGCCGCCCGGAACGCTCTCGATCGCCCGCTTGATCGGGATCTGCATACTCGTTCCCTCCCTGCGCGATTCACGCAGATATTGCTTGAGGCTCGCGACCGATTGA
Source organism: Methylobacterium brachiatum (assembly GCF_020523825.1). Lineage (GTDB taxonomy): Bacteria > Pseudomonadota > Alphaproteobacteria > Rhizobiales > Beijerinckiaceae > Methylobacterium > Methylobacterium brachiatum. Next base: position 200,903 of record NZ_JAJALK010000010.1, read on the forward strand.
TCGACGGCGACTGGAATTCGTCGTGAGCCTTTCGGGGTGATGCGCGCATTATGCGCATTTCGTCAACCGTATTGCGCAGTCTGCGCAGAAATCCGGAGATCCGCTGCTACGGCAGCTGGACCCGTTGCGGGGCGTGCCACCCGGCCGGCGGCGTCCCGAACCGGTCGCGCGGCAGCCGTCGCGTTCAGACCCGGACGATCATGGAGTCGGAGACCGTGCGGGGACGCGATCCGTATGCGGGCCGACACACAAGCGGCCGCGTTCGGTCGACTGCACGTGATAATCCAGTTGTCGGTCCGTTCGATCCGAATAAAAACCGCCCTGCCCTGTCTCCGGGGCGCAGGACAATTGGTTTCATCGGGCCCAGGTCGTGCGGTCTCGTGCGGAAACATTCCGGTTGGTCGCCGCGCCTGAATACGCCTTGATCGAAACACCCGCTGTACGATCCGCCCTATGCCTCGACTGAAATAGCATATTCACTAAGTAATAGCGTGGAGCATGCACCAGAAATTAAGAATTCTCCTATAGAACTGGCTTTTGTTAAGTTTGGCGTGCCGCCCGGCAGCCTCGAACAGGGCCTTCGCGCGATGAGTGCCGACCTGCACCACCTCGGCACGGCGCGGCTTATGAAGATGCCGCCGGCGACCCGGACGGATCCGGGCGCGGCCTCGCTCCTGACGCAGCGCCACGACCTCGACGTGATCAGGCACGGCCTGCTGACGATCGGCGCCTCGGGCTACGTGGTCGCCTTCAACGCCCCGGCCGAACGCCTCCTGGCCGGCCTGGACGTCGCCCTGGCGGTCGACCTGCCGGCCATCCGGCTGGTCCGCAGCCTGTGCGCGAGGACCGTGCAGCCGCGCCGGGAGGTCTTCCGATCCTTGCGGCAGGCGCTCGACCGTCGGGCCTCGGCCGCCTTCGAGGTGACGCGCCAGGATCGCACCCTGCATATCGAGCTCCACCGCAGCGACGCGGGCGGCTGGGTTGCGACGCTGGAGGATGTCAGCGCCCGCAAGGCGAGCGAAGCGCGGGCCGACGCGATGGCGCGTCTCGACCCGCTGACGAGCCTGCCCAACCGCCTGCTCCTGCGGGAGCGCCTCGACGAGGCTTTGGCGCGCCTGCAACGCACCGGCGAGGCCTGCGCGCTGCTCCTCATCGATCTCGACCGGTTCAAGCCGGTCAACGACACGCTCGGCCATCCGATCGGCGACGCGCTTCTGGCGAAGGTCGCCGACCGCCTGCGCTCGACCGTAAGGCCCACCGACACCGTGGCCCGGATCGGAGGCGACGAGTTCGTCATCCTGCAGACCGGCATCCGCGAGGCCGCCCATACGCAAGCCCTGGCCCGGCGCCTCGTCGACCTGATCGGCCGAACCTACATGGTCGAGGGCCATCTCCTGACGATCGGCGCCAGCGTCGGCGTGGCGTTCGCGCCCGCGGACGGGACCAGCGCGGACAAGCTCCTCAAGAACGCCGACCTGGCCCTCTACCGGGCCAAGCTCGATGGCCGCGGGACATACCGGTTCTTCGAGCCGGAGATGGATGCGCGCATGCAGGCGCGCCGCCGGCTCGAGCTCGACATGCGTCAGGCGCTCGCGCGGCGCGAGTTCCAGCTGCACTATCAGCCGCAATTGCAGCTCGACGAGGATCGGCTGATCGGCTGCGAGGCCCTGATCCGCTGGAAGCATCCCGAGCGCGGGATGATCTCGCCGCTCGATTTCATCCCGCTCGCCGAGGAGATCGGCCTGATCGTCCCGATCGGCGAATGGGTCGTTCGCCAGGCCTGCCGGGATGCCATGACGTGGCCGGCCGGGATGTCCGTCGCGGTGAACGTCTCGCCGGCCCAATTCAAGAGCGACCGCCTGGTCGAGACGATCATCTCGGCGCTGGCCAGTTCGGGCCTGGCGGCCCGGCGGCTGGAGGTCGAGATCACCGAGGGCGTCCTGCTCGAGGAGAGCGAGAAGACCCTGCAGACGCTCCACCGCCTGCGCGAGCTCGGGGTCCGGGTCTCGATGGACGATTTCGGGACCGGCTATTCGTCCTTGAGCTATCTGCGCAGCTTTCCCTTCGACAAGATCAAGATCGACCGATCCTTCGTGAAGGACCTGACCGGCAAGCCGGATGGCGATGCGATCATCCGGGCGATCGCGGGCCTCGGCAAGAGCCTCGGCATGACGACGGTCGCCGAGGGGGTGGAGACGCCCGAGCAGATGCAGCGCATCCGCGACGAGGGCTGCACCGACGTCCAGGGCTACCTCATCAGCAGGCCGATCCCGGCCGACGATGTGCTGGCCTTCCTCAAGACCTACGGGTCACCCACGTGATGCAACCAGCATATCGGATTGCCCCATGAGCGAGCTCTATCGCCTCGTCTATGCCAGCAAGAACCTGCTCCACGGTTCGGAGGCCGAGCTGACGGCCATCGTCGGCCAGATCCTGGCCACGTCGCAGCGGAACAACGCCCGATCGGACGTCACCGGCGCGCTGATGTTCAACGCGGGCGCCTTCGCCCAGGTCCTGGAAGGGCCGCGCCGGGGCGTCGAGGAGACGTTCGAGCGGATCCAGTGTGACGACCGCCACGGCGACGTCACGGTCCTCCAGTGCGGCCCGACGGAAAGCCGCAGCTTCGCCAATTGGTCGATGGCCTTCGTCGGCCAGTCGGCCGGGGGGCAGGAGCAGTTCAGCCGGCTCGCGGCCGAGAGCGGGTTCGACCTCGCCCGGCTCGACGGCGATGCCGTCTTCGCCATGCTGCACGAGCTGGTGCTGGAGGAGGAGGGCCTCCCGCGCGCGCCCCGCACCGCCCCGCCGGCCGAGCCCGCCGCGCGGGGGCTCGATGTCGCGCAGCTGCGGGCGGAGATGGCACAGCTTCGGCTCGATGGGGCGGTCCCCCAGACCGCATCGGCCGCGGACGGGACGAGCAGGGCCGCCAGCGAGCGCAATGCCCCCCGCCCCCACCCGATCGAGGACATCGCCCCTGCCAAGGCGGCCACCGAGGCGGCCCTCGCGGTGCTCAAGCTCGCCCTCGCCGCCGAGCGGCAGCGCACGAGCGATCTGCGGACCGAGATCGACGGGTTGCAGGTGTCCCTCGCGGTGAGCCGGGATCAGCGCGACGCCCTGCGGATCGAACGGGATCGCTGGGCCGGACGCGCGCGCCTTCTCGCCGCGGCGATGGCCCAGGAGGCCGGTGACGCCCAGACGGCCACGCACCCCGGCGGTTCCCCCGACGCGGGGATCGGCGCAGGCGACGCCGCGGACATCCTGGCCGCCTAGGCGCTGGGGTGTCGGCCGGCGGGGCCCGAACGAGGACCACAGAGCCGAGCACGCTGGATCGCCTCCGAAGACGGGGCGACCTCCACCGCCGTCAGGCGCAATAGGCCTGCCCGTCGAGGCCGTGCGGCCGGCCGGCTGCCAGGAGGGTCTCCCAGACGGGGGCGGGCAGCGGTACGCCCTCGGCGAGGCGTTCCGCCTTCATGCGGCGCTCGGGCTCGCCCGGCAGCAGCACCGCGCCGCCCGGCGCCGGCTGGGCGGAGGCGAAGAAGTCGAGATAGCTGCGCGCCTCGGCGGCGATCGCGTCGTCCGAGCCGAAGGCCTTCGGCGTCATGTAGAGCGAGAGCATGCCGTTGCAGACCCGGCGCTGGCCGGGTCCCGCCGTGCCGGATCCGGTGAGCGCCCCGGCCAGGAGCTCGCACATCAGCGACAGGCCCGAGCCCTTGTGCTCGCCGAAGGCCCGGATCGCGCCCGCGCCCTTCTGGTTGTCGCGCTCCGGCCCGTCCAGCGGACCGAACAGGGTGGCCGGGTCGGCGCTGAGGCGGCCGTCCGGCTCGATCAGCACGTCCGCGGGCAGGGGCTTGCCGCCCTGCGAGGCCACCAGCACCTTGCCCTCGGCGACCGCCGAGGTGGCGAAGTCGAGGACGATCGGGTCGCGCCCCGGCACCGGGAAGGCGGCCGCGATGGGATTGGTGGAGAAGCGCCGGTCCACGGAGCCGAACGGCGCCACCAGCAGGCTGCCGGCGACGTTGACGAAATGCACCGAGACGAGGCCCGCGGCCGCCGCGCGCTCGGCCCATTCGCCGATCCGCCCGAGATGCCCGGCATGCCGTAGGGCGACGACCGACACGCCGTGCTCCTGGGCCTTGGCGATGCCGAGATCCGTGGCGAACGGGCCGGCGGTCTGGCCGAAGCCGTACCGGGCGTCCACCAGCGCGAAGGCGCCGCCATCGACCAGCACCGCGGGGGTCTGGTCGGCCACGAGCTCGCCCGCGCGCAGCCACGCCACGTAGCGCGGCACCCGGATGACCCCGTGGCTGTCGTGGCCGGTGAGGTTCGCGGCCACCAGGAACTGGCCGATCCGGCTCGCTTCCGCCTCCGAGCAGCCCTCCCGAACGAAGATGTCCCGCACGTAGGCGGTCAGTCCGGCGGCGTCGATCCGCATGATGGTTTTTCTCCCGTCGTCGCGCCTCACCGGGCGCGTTCGGGTAACGATCCTAGGCTTTCTTAACCCGCAAGGCGACCACTTCCGGCGGTGCGGGATGGACATCGAAGCGCTGCGCGTGGCCCAATACTGACAACGTCGGGCGCAAGAACCGGCGACGGGACGGGATACGCCGATGAAGACGACGCGTCGCGTTTTCTTGACGGGTGCCGCTTGCGCGGCTGCCAGCGGTTTAGCCCCGGGGGTGATCCGGTCGAGTGCCGCGCAGGGCGCCGGCGCGACGATCCGGATCGGCATGGTCCTGCCGGTGACGGGACCGGGCGCGGATGCGGGCCGCTTCGCCCTCAACGGCGCCAAGATCGCCCTGGAGGCGGTCAACAAGGCCGGCGGCGTGCTCGGCAAGCCGCTGGAGATCGTCACCGAGGACGACCAGACCACCAATCCCGGCGCGGTGCTGGCCTTCTCCAAGCTGGCCTCGCAGCCCGATCTGGTCGGCTTCCTGGGCTCGGTGCGCTCCACGCAGAACCACGCGATGGCGCCGGATATCCTCAAGACCGGCAAGCCGATGTGCTTCGGCGGCACCGACCCGGTCCTGACCCAGCTCGGCAATCCCTGGCTGTTCCGCTTCCGGCCCAACGACAGCTTCTCGGCCCGGGTGATCGCCGAGCACGGCGTCAACGGGCTCGGCAAGAAGAAATGGGCGATCATCCACTCCACCGACGCCTTCGGCACCAGCGGTGCCAAGGCGCTGACCGAGAGCCTCGGCAAGATCGGCGCCACGGTCGTGCTCGACCAGGGCTACGCCAACCAGGGCCAGGACTTCACCCCCGTGGTGCTGGCGATCCGGCAGGCGGGGGCCGACGTGATCGGCTCGTACTTCACCTTCGAGAACGACCTCGGCATCTTCGCGCGCCAGCTCCGCCAGCTCGGCGTCACCGCCCCCTGGGTCGGCTCGCCCTCGATCACCAACGTCACGGCGCTGAAGCTCGCCGGGCCCTCGCTCTACGGCACCTACGGGGTGGCCGACTACGCGGAGGAATCGAGCGACGCGGCCCGGGCCTACGGCAAGGCCTACCGCGCCGCCACCAAGATCGCCCCCGACAACCAATCCTCCTGGACCTTCGACGCGGTGACGGTGCTGGCGCTGGCGATCAACAAGGCCGGCAAGACCGACCCGCAGGCGATCCGCGAGGCGCTGCTGGCGGTGCGCGGCCATGCAGGCGCCGAGGGCACCTACAACTTCGACAAGAACGGCGACGGCCTGCACGGCTACAACGTCGTGCGCAACGACAAGGGCACGATCACCTTCGACCGGCGCATCGACTTCTATCAGGGCTGAATCCGGGGCCGCGGACGGGGAACGGACGCAGACATGGACCTGACATGGACCTGATCCTCCAGCTCCTCTTCACCGGGATCGGCATCGGGTCGGTCTACGCCCTGGTCGCCCTGGGCTTCGTCCTGATCTTCCGCGCCACCAACGTCGTGAACTTCGCGCAGGGCGAGTTCTCGATGGTCGCGGCCTTCCTGATGGTGGTGTTCGCCGTCGACCTCGAATGGCCGTACTGGCTCTCGGTGCTGCTCACCATCGGCGGGATGGCCCTGCTCGGCGCCCTGTTCAATCTCGGCGTCTACTATCCCCTGCGCCACCGCACCTACCTGCCGGTGATCATCTCGACCATCGGCGCCTCGATCTTCCTGGCCAACACCACGCTCGCCCTCTACGGGCCGCAGCCGCAGGTCCTGCCGCCGGTCTTCGAGACGCAGGGCTTCCTGCTCGGGCCGGTCTTCCTCGACAGCCAGTACCTGCTGATCATCGCGGTGACCGCGGCGCTCGTGGCGTTCCAGTACTGGTTCTTCGAGCACACCCTGGTCGGCAAGAAGCTCCAGGCGACCTCGCAGGACAAGGAGATGGCCGCGCTTCTCGGCATCCCGGTCGCCGGCATGATCATGCTGACTTTCGTCTACAGCGCCGTGCTCGGCGGCATCGCCGGCATCCTGGTGGCGCCCGTCCTGTTCGTGTCGATCCAGATGGGCGCGACCATCGCGCTCAAGGCGTTTGCCGCGACGATCATCGGCGGGTTCGGCGACGTGACCGGCGCGATCATCGGCGGGCTGGCGCTCGGCATCATCGAGACCTTCGGGGCGGCCTACGTCTCGGTGCCGTACAAGGACGCCTTCGCCTTCATCGTCCTCGTGGCCTTCCTGGTCGTGCGCCCGCAGGGGCTGTTCGGCGAGCGTGTTGCGGAGAAAGCATGAGCGCCGATCCGACGACGGCCAACCCGACCCTCCCGGCCGCCCCGGCCCGGCCGCTGCCCCTCGGCAGCCTCGCCTACGCGGCGCTCGCCGCGGCCGCGGTGGCGCTCGCCGCGACGACGCCGTTCAGCGGCTACGTCCTCAACATCCTGATGCAGGCCGCGACCTACGCGATCGCGGTGATCGGCCTCACGGTCGTGCTGGGGCTGTGCGGCCAGATCAACCTCGCCCAGGCCGCCTTCTTCGGCATCGGCGCCTACGCGGTCGGCCTCGGCACGGTCGATCACGGCCTGAATTTCTGGCTGTGCCTGCCGATCGGGCTGGCACTGGCGGTCGTCCTCGGAGCGGTGCTCGGCGCCTCGACGCTGCGGCTCGGCGGCCACTACCTCGCCATGGTCACGATCTCGTTCCAGCAGATCCTCACCCTGGTCCTGACCAACTGGATCCCGGTCACCCACGGCCCGGACGGGGTGCCCAACATCCGCCGCCCCGCTTTGTTCGCGGACGGGCAGAGCTACCTCGCGCTGTGCGTGCTGGTCCTGGCGGTGGTCGGCTGGCTGGTCTGGCACCTGCCGCGGACCCGGCTCGGGCGCGCCATGCGGGCGGTGCGCGACAACGAGCTGGCCGCGGGCGTCAGCGGCATCGACGTCTACCGCACCAAGGTCGCGGCCTTCGCCATCGGGGCGCTGCTGGCGGGGCTGGGCGGCGGGCTGTTCGCCGGCAGCTTCACCTATATCAGCCCGGACCAGTTCTCCTTCGCCGAGTCGATCGTGTTCCTGACGATGGCGCTGCTCGGCGGGGTCGGCTCGCCGGTGGGCGCGGTGATCGGCACCGGCCTCCTGATCCTCATCCCCGAATGGCTGCGCTTCCTCAAGGAGATCCCGGGCCTGTACCTGGCGATCTACGGGCTCGCGGTGATCCTGATCGTCGTGTTCATGCCCGACGGCATTTGGGGGTTTTTGGGCGATCAGGTCCGCCGGCTGCGGCCGTCCAAGCCCGCGCCGCCGCCCGCCCCGGAGCTGACGCTGACCCAGGGGCGCGACGCCTCGGAAACGCTGCTCACCGTGTCCGGCCTGTCCAAGCATTTCGGCGGCCTCAAGGCCGTGGACGCGATCGATTTCACCGTCACCCGCGGCGGCATCCACGCGCTGATCGGCCCGAACGGATCGGGCAAGACCACGACGCTCAACGTCCTGTCCGGCCTCTACACGCCGACCGGCGGCACGATGCGCCTGCAGGACCAGGACATCACCCGGTTTCCCCCGCACCGGCGCGCCGCGGTCGGGATCGGGCGCACGTTCCAGAACATCCGCCTGTTCCGGTCGATGAGCGCCCTGGAGAACGTGGTAATCGGCGCCGAGCGCCCGAACAACCCCCTCGGCGCGCGCGACCGGCCGGCGCTGGAGGCCCGCGCGCGCGCGGCCCTGGCCTTCGTCGGGCTCGAGGCGCGGGCGCAGGAGCCGATCTCGGGCTTCTCCTACGGGCACCAGCGCCTGATCGAGATCGCCCGGGCGCTCGCCGGCAACCCGACGCTGCTGCTCCTCGACGAGCCGGCCGCCGGGCTCAATTCCAGCGAGAAGAACGCCCTGACGGTGCTGCTGCGCCGGATGGCGGCCAAGGGCCTGACCATCCTGATCATCGACCACGACATGACCCTGGTCAGCGACGTGGCGAGCCACGTCACCGTCCTGAACTTCGGCCGGCGCATCGCCGACGGGGTCACCGCCTCCGTGCTGCGCGAGCCCGCGGTGATCGAGGCCTATCTCGGCGAGGACGCCGCGACCGGGCCGGGCGCGGGGCTCCAGACCGCGCTGAAGACCGACCTCAAGACCGACCTGGCCCCGGCCTGACCCCGATGAGCACCGCCGTGTCGAACCCGGTTCTGGAGATCCGCGACCTCACCGTCCGCTACGGCGAGATCGAGGCGGTGCGCGGGCTCTCGTTCGTGGTCGGCACCGGCGAGGTCGTGACCCTGCTGGGCTCCAACGGCGCCGGCAAATCGACAACCCTCAAGGCGATCTCCGGCCTCGTGAAGCCGGCGGGCGGCAGCATCCTGCTCGACGGCCAGCCGCTCACCGGCCTGAAGCCCGAGGCGATCGTGCGCCGCGGCGTCGCCCACGTGCCCGAGGGGCGCCGGGTCTTCCCGGGGCTCACCGTGCGCGAGAACATCATGCTCGGCGCCTCGAACCGTCCCGGCATCCCGAAGCGCGCCCTGCGCGACGAGGTCGAGGCGATGTTCGAGCTGTTCCCGGACATCCGGCGCTTCGGCGACGCCCTCGGCTGGACCCTGTCGGGCGGCCAGCTCCAGATGGTGGCGCTCGCCCGCGGCCTGATGGCCAAGCCGCGCCTCCTGCTCCTCGACGAGCCGTCGCTGGGCCTCGCCCCGGTGATCGTCCAGGCGGTGTTCGCGATCATCGCGGAGGTGCGCCGGCGCGGCACCACGGTGCTGCTGGTCGAGCAGAACGCCCGCATGGGCCTGTCGGTCGCCGACCGCGGCTACGTGCTGGAGACCGGGCGCCTCGTCCTCGAAGGCGACCCGCAGGCGCTCTGGGCCAACGACGACATCCGCGCCGCCTATCTCGGAGGCCGCACAGCCCAGGGCAGCGCCGCCTGACGCCGCCGCACCCCGGAACCGCCCCGACCGCGCCCGGTTGCCCTTCTGATCCCCGACGGTGCGGTGAGGCCTATCGTGCGCGACCGCAAGCCAGATTCCCGGCGCCGCCTGCTGCAGGCCGGAGGCGCCGTCGCGGCGAGCGCGGTGCTCGGGATCGGAAGCGCCGCCGGCGCGGAGACCGATCCTGCTGCGCCCGCCGAGACGCCGACGGGCCGCCGCTCGAGATCCCTCGATACCGAGTACTTCAAGGGCATGTACGCCACGGAATCGGACCCGTGGCGCTTCGCCTCCAGCCCCTACGAGCGCGACAAGTACGCCGCGACGCTGGCGGCGCTGCCGCGGGCCCGCTACGCGTCGGGCCTGGAGGTGGGCTGCTCGATCGGCGTCTTCACGCACGCGCTCTGCCCCCGCTGCGACGCGCTGGTCGGCCTCGACGTGGTGCCGTCGGTCCTGGACGCCGCCCGGGCGCGCTGCGCCGATTGCCCGAATGCCCGCTTCGAACTCGCCGCCGTCCCAGGCGCCTGGCCGGAGGGCCGGTTCGACCTGATCGTGATCTCCGAGGTCGCCTATTATCTCGACCGCGCCGACCTCGCCCGGCTGGTCGCGCGGGTGAGGGGCGCGGTGCTGCCCGAAGCCGACATCGTGCTGGTCCACTGGCTCGGCGTCACCCATTACCCGCTCTCCGGCGACGAGGCGGCGGAGGGCTTCATCGCGGATGCGCAGGACTTCGCGCGGGTCCTGAAGCAGTCGCGGACCGCCGAGTACCGGCTCGACGTGCTGCGGGTGACCCGAGCCGATCCGAAGCCTGCTCCTTAAGCGGCGTGACCCTCAGCGCGGAGGGGCGCGGCGCGCCGTCCTCCGCCCCCACGCCGTCGCGACGCCGTACAGGACGAGCCCCGCCAGCATCAGGGCCAGGCCCGCAAGCGACTGGAGCGGCCGGACGGCGACGAGGTGGACCAGCATGAACAGCGTGACCGCCAGGAAGATCAGCGGGGTGATCGGGTAGCCCCAGGCCCGGAACGGCCGGGGCAGGTCGGGCCGCGTGATCCGGAGCTTGATCAGCCCGATTACGGTGAGGAACGAGCACAGGATCAGGCTGAACTGGATGAAGTCGAGCACCGCCTCGAAGCTCTGCGTGAACAGCAGGATCGTGGCGATACAGGCCTGGAGGAGAAGCGCGGCATTCGGCACGCCGCGCCCCGAGCGGCCCGCGAACAGGCGCAGCAGCGGCACGTCCTCGCCCATCGCCACGGTCACGCGCGGGCCGATCCACATCATCGCGCTGATCGTCGGGATCAGCCCGGCGCAGATCAGCGCGCCGACGATGCGCCCGCCCGCCTCCCCGAAGACGTGACGGCCGGCGATCAGCGCGACCTCGACCTGCCCGGCGAGATCCGCCACGGGGGTCGTGTAGAGGAACACCGCGTTCAGCGCGACGGAGAGCGCGACGACGAGGCCGGTCCCGACGACCAGCGCCCGCGGCAGGCTGCGCGGCGGGTCGGCGAGCTCGCCGACGATGTAGGTCGCGGCGTTCCAGCCCGAATAGGCGTACATCACGAAGACCAGGCTGATCGCGAAGCCGGCGCTGACGACCTGCGCCGGATCGAAGGCGGCGGGGGAGAAGCCGCCCCCCTGGCCGCCGCCCCGGGCGAAACCCACCCCGATGAAGGCCGCGATCAGCGCGAGCTTGAGCAGCGTGAACCCGATCTGGAAGGCGCTGCTGTGGCGCGTCCCGCGCAGGTGCACGAGCGAGACGATCCAGATCGCCGCCAGGCCGAGCAGCAGCGGCGGGGCGCCGGGCAGGATCGCCTTGCCGTACTGGCCGAGCGCCATGGCGGCGAGCGCCACCGGCGCCGAGAACCCGACGGTGGCCGAGAGCCAGCCGGCCATGAACCCGACGGCCGGGCCGTAGATCCGCGTGAGGAGATTGTACTCGCCGCTGGAGCGGGGAAACATCGTGGCGAGCTCGGCGTAGCAGAGCGCCCCGCACAGGGCGACCACGCCGCCCACGAGCCACAGCAGCAGCACCGTGAACCCGGACGGGATGTCCGTCACCTGGAAGCCGAGGCTCGTGAAGACCCCGATGCCGATCATGTCGGACACCACGATCGACGTCGCCGCCAGGGTGGAGACGGCCGGGGCGGCCCGCGCGGCGCTCGATCTGTCGGTCATGACTCCTGTCCGCCATGGTCCGACACCGGAACGCGGCGCTCGACGGGAGCCCGGACGGTCTCGTCAGGGCAAGACTGTCATCGCGCCGATCGATCCCGGATGACGCGCAGTAATCGGTATGGGCGCCCGCCGGGGTGGCCGTTTGCCGCGTGCGGGGCGGCCGCCGCGCTACCTTAGCGGATGCCGCCGTCGCTGAGCCGGTACCAGGCGATGATCGCCGAGACGTAGAGGCGGTGGAACGCGTGCATCGGCAGCGGCGCGATCGGCGTCAGCGGCAGCGGCAGGCTGTCGGCGTCGCCGGTGGCGATGTACTGGGCGATCGCCCGCCCCATGGTGGATTGCAGGCCGACGCCGCGGCCTTGGCAGCCGATGTCGATCAGGAGCCCGGGGGCGGGCTCGTGGAGATGGGGCAGGTAATCCTGCGTGATCGCCACGCGGCCGCACCAGCGGTGGTCGAACGCGGTGCCGTCGAGCTGCGGGAACAGCTTGCCGACGATGCGCTCGAGATGCGCCCAGTCCCGGGGCGTGCGCGGCTCGCGGAACGGGCCGCGGCCGCCCATCAGCAGGCGGCCGGTATGGTCCAGGCGGAAATACAGGAGCAGCTTGCGCGTGTCCGAGGAGACCTGCCCCTCCGGCAGGATCGAGCGGCGCAGGTTGTCCGAGAGCGGCTTCGTGGCGACCTGGAAGGAGTTGGCCGCGATCACGGTCTGCGCCAGCCCCGGCCACAGGCCGCCGGTATAGCCGTTGGTGCACAGGACGACCCGCTCGGTCGAGAGCCGGGCGCCCTGCCCGGTGGTGACGGTCCAGGTCGATCCGCTGCGGGACAGGCCGGTGACAGGCGTTTGCCCATGGATCACGGCCCCGGCCTTCAGCGCGGCGCGGGCGAGGCCGCGGGCGTAGCTCAGCGGCTGGATCGCGCCGCCGCGGCCGTCGAGCCAGCCGCCCAGGTACCGCTCCGTCCCGAGGAGCCGCGCGGTCTCGGATCGGTCGAGGACCCGGGTCGGCGCGCCGAGGCCGGCCCATTGCTCCGCCCGGCGCGCGACCTCGGCGAGCCCGGCCTCGGTATGGGCGCCCTGGATCCAGCCGGCGCGCCGGTGCGGCACGTCCATCGCGTGGCGGGCGATCAGGTCGAAGACCGTGTCGGCGGTGCTGCCGGCAAAGCGCGCGAGCCGCTCGCCGCGCTCGGGCCCGAACTTGGCGACGAGGTCGGCGGGATCGTATTTCAGCCCCGGGATCACCTGGCCGCCGTTGCGCCCGGACCCGCCGAAGCCGACCTCGCGGGCCTCCAGCACCACCGGCCGGATCCCGCGCTCGGCCAGGTGCAGGGCGGTCGAGAGGCCGCAGAAGCCGCCGCCGACGATGACGACGTCCGCCTGCCCGGATTCGGTCAGCGGCGGCGTCTCGGGTCCGGGCGGCGCGGTGGTGGCCCAGAGCGACGGCGCGAGGGGAAACGGTTCGGCCACGGGGATCCCTAGAGCGGATGCAGCACGCGCTGCAGGAAGTCCTGGGTGCGCGGGTGCTGCGGACGGTTGAGGATCTCGGCGGCCGGGCCCTGCTCGACCAGGCGCCCGCCGTCGAGGAACAGCACCCGGTCGGCGACCTCCCGGGCGAAGCCCATCTCGTGGGTCACGACCAGCATGGTCATGCCCTCGTCGGCCAGCCCGCGCATCACCCGCAGGACGTCGCCGACGAGTTCGGGATCGAGCGCCGAGGTCGGCTCGTCGAACAGGATCGCCTCGGGGCGCATCGCCAGGGCCCGCGCGATGGCGACGCGCTGCTGCTGGCCGCCCGACAGCTCGTTGGGCCGCGCATGCTCCTTGCCGGCGAGGCCGACCCGGGCGAGCAGCGCCCGCGCCCGCTCCTCGACCTCGGCGCGGGGATCCCGCTTCACATGGACCGGCCCCTCGACCACGTTCTCCAGGGCGGTGCGGTTGGCGAACAGGTTGAAGCGCTGGAACACCATCGAGACGCGGGTGCGGATCGTCTGGATGCTGCGCTTGTCCCGGTCGACGCGCTGGCCGTCGACCCGGATCTCGCCGCCGTCATAGGCTTCGAGCCCGTTGATGCAGCGGAGCAGGGTCGATTTGCCGGAGCCCGACGGCCCGATGATGCAGACCACCTCGCCCTTGGCGACCTCGGCCGAGACGCCCTTGATCACCTCCAGCGAGCCGTAATGCTTGCGCACATCCTCAAGGACGATCACCGGTGGCGCCCCTTCGCTTCGAGATGGCGCACCAGGAGGATCAGCGGCAGGCTGAGCGCCAGGTACATCAGCGCCACCATCGTGTAGACGCTGGTGTTCTTGAAGGTCGAGGAGGCGATGAGCTTGCCCTGGAGTGCCAGCTCCGCGACCGTGATGGTCGAGGCCTGGGACGAATCCTTGAGCATCATGATCATGATGTTGCCGTAGGGCGGCAGCGCGATCTTGACCGCTTGCGGCAGGATCACCCGGCGCATGGTCATCCACCAGCCCATGCCGATCGAGAGCGCCGCCTCGACCTGCCCGCGATCCACCGCCTCGATGCCGGCCCGGAAGTTCTCGGCCTGGTAGGCCGAATAGGCGATCCCGAGCCCGATGATCGCCGCCTGGACCGCGGTGAGCGACAGGCCGAAATCCGGCAGCACGAAGTAGATGTAGAACAGCTGCACGATGATCGGGATGCCGCGCAGGATGTTGATCATCACCGCGCTGAAACCGGCCAGCACGGCGATCCCGGAGACCCGCAGCACCGCCCAGAACAGGCCGAGCAGGGTCGAGACCACCAGGGAGGCCAGGGTGATCAGGACCGTGAGCTGCACGCCCTGGAACAGGATCGGCAGATAATCCTGCGCGTCGACGAGGAACTCGCGCATGAAGCTCAGGACCGGTCGGCGGAGGGCGGCAGACCCCACTTCGTCAGGATCTTCTCCAGCGTCCCGTCGGCCTTCAGCTTGGCCAGAGCCGCGTCGATCCTGGCGAGCAGGGCGGTGTCGGCCTTGCGCACGCTGATCCCCACCGCGGCGACGACGCTCGGCTTGAGGCTCTCGACCAGCCGGACGCCGGGAAACATCCCCTGCTTGACGTAGTAGGCCAGGATCGGCGCGTCGGCGAAGCCGGCCTTGAGCCGCCCGGAATTCACGTCGCGGATGATGTCCGGGATCGCGTCGTAGATCTTCACCTCGGCGAACAGGCCGGACTTCTTCAGCGGCTCGACGAAGGCGGTGCCGACCTGGGCGCCCACGGTCTCGCCCTTGAGGTCGGCGAAGGAGGTGTAGTCCTTCGTGTCGGCCTTCGGGACGATCAGCCCCTCGCCGTAGCTGTAGACCGGCGCCGAGAACGCCACGACCTCCTTGCGCTGGGGGGTGATGAACATCGCCGCCGAGATGATGTCGATCTTCGAGGCGGTGAGCGCCGGGATCAGCGTCGAGAATTGCAGCGGTTCCACCGCGACGGCGAAGCCGGCCTCCTTGCCAACCGCGTTCACGAGGTCGACCATGACCCCCTGGATCGTGTTGGTCTTGGTGTCGAGGAAGGTGAAGGGCAGGCCGGTGGGCGTCGCGCCGACCCGCAGGGGCGGCTCGGCCCGGGCCGGGCCGGGGATCAACAGGGCGAGGCTCAGGCACAGGCTCGGAAGCAGGCGTCTCATGGCGCGGATCCTCGACACTGGCATAGCGCGGCGTTGCGCTATCGCTCTTCTGTTTTCATATCTGTGAAGATTACCGCACGGTTCGCGGCTCGACGCAAGGTGATTTCACGTGCATGAAGATGCCCCGGAGTCTCCAGGATGACGCTGCGGTGAGCAGGCCCAAAGTCGAACCGACAGGCGCCGATCCGGTGGACCGGGCCGTGGGCCAAAGGCTGCGGGCCCTGCGCCAGGAGCGGCGCCTGTCGCTCGAGAAGGTCGCGGCCAGCACCGGGCTGTCGATCGGCTTCATCAGCCAGGTGGAGCGCGGCCTGTCCTCGCCGTCGCTGCGCGTCCTGGCCCTGCTCGCCGACACGCTCCAGACCGGGATCGGCGGCCTGTTCGAGGGGGCCCCGTCCGAGAAGGATCCCGACCCGATCGTGGTGTTCGAGCGGGACCGGGCCGAGCTCAAGCTCTGGCGCGCCGGGATCACCAAGCAGCTGCTGACGCCCGCCGGGGGGACGCAGAGCCTCAGCCTGTTCCACATGGTGCTCGAGCCGAAGGCCAGCACCGGCGACGAGCTGTTCAGCCACGACGGCGAGGAGGCCGGCCTGGTGCTGGAGGGGCGCCTGACCCTGGTCGTCGAGGCCCGCACGCTGGAACTCGCGGCCGGCGACAGCTTCCGCTTCGCCAGCCATCGGCCGCACCGGTTCGCCAATCCCGACGGCCGGACGCGCGCCGTCGTCCTGTGGGTCAACGCGTTGGCGGGGGAGCGACCAGCCGGTTCGTGAGCGCCGGCGGCTGAGGCCAGCCCCGTTGGGTCGCATCGCCCCTTCACGCCCCCGGTTGCACCGGCAATAACGGTTTCCCGCGTGCGGGACCTCCACGGCCCGCCCGAACCGATCCCCTCCGCCGCCTTCGGGCGGCCCTCGCCGACGGACACGACCCATGAGCGACACCCAGGACCGGACCGCGCTGGTGACGGGGGCGGCCCGCGGCATCGGGCTCGCCGCCGCGACCCGGTTCCTCGCGGAGGGATGGCGGGTCGCCCTGCTCGACATCGACGGGCCGGGCGTGGACGCCGCCGCCGCCGGGCTCGGCCGGCCCGACGCGGTGCTGGCGATCACCGCGGATGTCTCCGACCCGGAGGCGGTGGCGGGCGCGATGCGACAGGTGGCCGACCGGTTCGGCCGCCTCGACGCGCTGGTCAACAATGCCGGGATCGCGATCTTCAAGCCGATGATGGAGACCACCTTCGCGGATTGGTCGCGGGTTCTGGCCGTGAACCTGTCGGGGCCGTTCCTGTGCACGCAGGCGGCCGTGCCGCTGCTCGCCGCGCGCGGCGGCGCGATCGTGAACATCACCTCGATCTCGGGCCTGCGCGCCTCGACGCTGCGGACGGCCTACGGCACCAGCAAGGCGGCTTTGGCGCAGCTCACCAAGCAGCAGGCCGTCGAGCTGGCGCAGTTCGGCATCCGGGTGAACGCGGTCGCCCCCGGCCCGGTGGACACCGCGATGGCCAAGGCGGTGCACAGCCCCGAGATCCGTGCCGACTACCACGATGCCGTGCCCCTCGGGCGCTACGGCCTGGAGACCGAGCTCGCGGAGGCGATCGTGTTCCTGTGCTCCGAGCGCGCCTCCTTCGTCACCGGCCAGCAGCTCGCCGTGGATGGCGGCTTCGAGGCTACCGGCATCGGCCTGAAGACCCTGCGCGGCGCGCGGCGGGACTGACCGCCGCTCAACCCTGCGCCCCGGACGGCGCCCCCCGCCTCGCGGCGCCCGGACGCAGATCCGCGATCGTCGCCCGGGCGGTGTCGAGGGCGATGGCGACGGCCGACATCGTCGCGGCGTCCGGCGCCCGCTCGCGGGCGTAGCGGACCGCGTCGGCGGCCAGGCGGTCTACCTCGCGGGCCAGCCCGGCAAGCGCCGCCGGGTCCCGGGCGGCCCGGGCCTGCTCGGCGATCTCCAGGAGCCGCTCCACGATCTCGTCGACGTGCTCCCGGCGCAGGCCGGCCAGGCGCTGCCGGATCCAGGCCAGGACCGAGACCAGGCCGCCGGCCAGCGCGCCGAGCAGGTAGAGGGTGTCGCCGTAGCGCTCGACGAAGCCGTGCTGCTCGCGCTCGTAATAGTCGAGCGCGCCCGGATGGATCGGGATCCGGGCGCTGGTCGCCGCAACCGTGGTCTCGTAGGACGGGGCCTGGACGTAGTCGGCCGCTTCCGTGGCGTGGCCGGCTTCCGTGCGCTTCTCGAACAGCTGCTGCGTCATGTCGGCCGCCACGGCGCGGCTCAGGGAGGCGCGGGCCATCAGGCGGTACGAGGCGCCCACCGTCTTCACGTCGTCGGCCGGCAGCTTCGGCCGGCCGCCGAACAGGCCGCCCGGGATTGCCACCGCCTGAAGCTTGGGGAAGCGCTCGATCACGGCGTCGTCGTCCTCGACGGCGACGAACTCGACCTTGCCGCCGCGCGCCACCGAGCGGACCGCGGCGACGAGGTCCAGGGCCTTGGGGGCGGAAGGAGCGATGATGCTGATGAAGGCGTCGATCCGCTTCTCGCGCAGCGCCCCGGCCACCGCGTCCTCGGCCACCGGCACCAGCACGACCGCCCGGTCGCCGGGTCCGCCCCCCGCCCCCGGCTCCAGGCTCAGCCCGTAATAGCCGAGGAGGCTCTTGAGCAGCCAGATATCGGCGTCCCGGTGCGCGCCGATGCCGAGCCGCTTGCCGGCTAGGTGCGGGAAATCCTTGATGCCGGCCTGCTCGGGGGAGGCGATGATCATCGCCTGGTCGCGCAGGATCGCCAGGGTCAGCCCGTTGGTCGGCAGCAGCACGTCCGGCCGGACGACAGCCAGATCGGCGCGCCCGTCCTGCAGGGCGGCGGCGCTCTCGCGTACGTCGTCGAAGGCGAGGATCTTGAGACGCAGGCCGGTGCTGCCCGAATCCAGGGCGTCCGCGTAGGCTTTGATCAGGCCGGGTTCGGTCCCGTCCCGGGGGGCGACCGCGACGGTCAGCACGGTCGCCTGCAGCAGGTACCAGGCGGCCAGAGCCGCCGTGCCGAGGATCGCGACCGCCCCGGCCAGCAGGGTCTCGCGGCGCAGCAGCCAGGACAGGTCGGTCGGCATCGGCCCCTCGGTTGGTCGCGTCCGCGCCGCCGGCCGGCGCGGCTTGAAAGGCGCCTACAGCGCCAGCCCGGGGGCCGGTTCGGGCGCGGCCTGGACCGGGGGCTCGACGGAAAAATACGCCATCGGCTCCCGTCGGCCGCGCAGGGGCTCGCGGCTGACCTCCCGCCACAGGGCTTTCGCCGAGCCGGCGGCGCGCCGGACGGCCTCCGAGGCCAGGATCGGCACGCCGTGGGCCTTGGTCGCCTGCTCCAGGCGGGCCGCGACGTTCACCGTGTCGCCCAGCACCGTGAACTCGTAACGCGCCTCCTCGCCGATGATCCCGCTGAACACCTCGCCGCAATGGAGGCCGACGCCGATCCGCACCGCGGCGGCGTGCTCGCCCTTGAGGTTCCAGCGGGCGATGACCTCGACCAGGTCCCGGGCGAAGGCCACCGCCCGGGCGGCGTCGTCGGCGCGCGCCTCGGGCAGGCCGAACACCACCAGGGCGCCGTCGCCGATGAACTTGTCGACGACGCCGTTATGCAGCCGGGCCATGCGCATCACCCGCCGCCGGAACGCGGACAGGAAGGCCGAGAGCTGCTGCGGGTCGAGGCGCTCGGCCAGGGCGGTGGAGCCGCGCATGTCGACGAAGGCGATGACCGCCTGCTGCCGCCGGCCGGCCCGCAGGCTGCCGTCGTCGTCGGCCAGGCGCGCGACCAGCTCCCGCGGCAGGAAGCGCGACAGCCGGCGCCGCCGCCCGGCCTCGCGCATGGCCGAGACCGCGAACAGGATCAGCACCAGGACGAGCCCGGCGAGGGCCGCCCAGATCAGCAGCGCGATCCGGGACACCGCCGCCTGGCGCCGCTCCATCTGGGCCGCCTCCTGGGCCTCCATCCGGCGCACGACCGTGCGGATCTCGTCCATCAGGCGGCGCCCCCTGCCCTCGCGGACGAGGGTCCGGCTCGCCTCGGGATCGCCGCCCCGGTGCAGGTCGATCGTGGTGCCGAGCTCGCCGAGCTTCTCCCGGATCAGCAGGATCAGGCCGTCGAGCTCGGCGCGCTGGCTGTCGTCGTCCCGGAGCAGCTCATGCAGCCGGGCGATCTCGCCGTTGACCTTGGAGCGGCCGGCCCGGAACGGCTGCAGGAAGTCTTCGTCCCCGGTCAGCAGGTAGCCGCGCTGCCCGGTCTCGGCGTCCTGGACCGCCGACAGCACGCGCCCGAGGCGGCCCTCCACCGCCAGGGCGTGGCGCACGGCCTCGCTGCCCCGCTGCTGGTAGACCGAGGCGCCCACCGCGATGCCCAGCATCGCCAGGATCACGGCGAGGCCGGCGATCATCCGGTCGACGGTCTTCGAGCGCCCGGGCAGCTGCGCGATCACCTGGAGGGCGCGCCGCGCGGTCACGCCGGAACCGCGCAGGACGGGGCCGTCCACGCGCCGGCGATCCCGCGGGCCGGGGCCGCTGGCCGTAGGGGCTCGCGCATGGTCGCGCTCCGCGCCGCGGGCACAGCAATCTCCTGTCTCGAGGGGGTCGGCGGACGATCCGGGCCGGGCCGACGGGTGGAACCGCCAGCACAAAAGACGGCCCCGGCGATGGTTCCCGCTCCCTCGGGCCAACATCACGGCGGACGGGGGTTTTCGGCCCGTGCTGCCGCAATCGTGATCCGGTCGGGCCGCGCCCTCCCCGCCGTTAGAGGCCGAACATGCTCTGGGTCGGGGCGTGCAGCGTGAAGGCGTGGCCCTCGTCGATCCAGCCGGTGCCGGCGTGGCCCTGCTCGATATAGGTGATCTCCGCGGCGCTCGACGCATAGTAGTGGCGGCCGCTCTCGGTGTTGACGAACCGCTCGATGGTCATCGCGGCCCATCCGGCGGCGGACGGATCCGTGTAGGCCTCGAAGGCGACGCCCTCGTAGCGGTAGCCCGAACCGGAGCCGATCAGGCCGTCCCGTTCCGCCGCGCTGGCCGTGTAGAAATGGTCGCCCGTCGCCGCGTTGGTGAAGTGGAACACGTCCGTGGTCCCGGCCGGCCCGGTGGGGGCGGCCCAGCCGACCCCCTGATACGCGTAGGCCGATGGCGACGTCTTCAGCGCGTCCCGCTCCGCCGTGCTGGCGGTGTAGAGGTGCTGGCCGGTGGACGGGTCGTAGAAGTGGAAGACCGGCTCCAGGGGGGCGCTCGCGTTCGGGTTGGCCTGGTAGGCGCGCAGGTAGTCGATATTCATCTGGGCCGGGAACGGCGTCGTCGCGTCGGCATCGCCCGGCCACGTGCCGCCGACCGCCAGGTTGGCGATCATGTACATCGGCTTGTCCAGGCCGGCCGGGGTGGGCGTGCGGAAGACCTCCCCGTTGTCGAAGTAGAAGGCCAGGCTGTCGGGCCCCCAATCGACCCCGTAGGTGTGGAAGCCGTCGCTCATGTCGGCGACCTGGGTCGAGGCCTGGGCCAGGGTGTGGTCGCCAGCGGTCTGGCCGGGTCCCAGGCTGTGCACGCTGGTGTAGAGCCTGCCGGGCTCGTGCCCGAGCATCTCCATCACGTCGATCTCGGGCGGCCAGGAGCCGTCCTTGGCGAGCAGCCAGAAGGCCGGCCACATCCCCTGCCCGGCCGGCAGCTCGGCCCGCATCTCGAAGTAGCCGTAGGTCTGGCTGAAGCTGTGGGACGTGTTGATCATCCCGGACGTGTAGGGCTGGCCGCCGAGATCCGGCAGCAGCGCCGGGTCCGAGGGCGCGGCCGTGATGGTCAGGACGCCGTTCTGGACGCTGAACGGGTTCGGCAGCGCCGCGCCGCCCCCGCCGACGCCATGGTCGGCCCGGAGGTACCATTCCTGCTCCTGGTTGAACGGCCGCGTCCCGGTCGCCGTGACGTAGCTGCCCCATTGCGGCCCGCCCGCCGTGTCGAGGCCCGAGGTTCCGTTCCAGAGCTGGAGCGTGTCGAACTCGGCGCTGTAGGTCAGGGTCGCGGTTCGCGCGAGGTTCTTGGGGTCGATCGGCATCGTGGCTGGCCCGTCGGTTCCGCCGAATTCTGCAGGAACAAGCCCTGTATACAATCAGGAGTTGCAAAAGTCCTGCCGAACGGCCCTGGACGGCCCTACTTCTCGCGAAACGCCCGGCGCGCCTGATCGACCAGGGGCTTGGTGAGGTAGGACAGCACCGTCCGGTCGGCGGTGCGGATGAAGGCCTCCACGGGCATGCCGGGCATCAGCTTGGCGCCGTCGAGGCGGCCGAGCTCGTCCTTGGTCACCCCCAGGCGCACCAGGTAGTAGAAGCTGCCGGTCCGCTTGTCCTCGCTGACATCGGCGGCGATCCGGGTGACGCGGCCGTTGAGCTCCGGCGTGGTCCGCTGGTCGAAGCTCGGGAAGCGCAGGCCCGCGGCCTGGCCGGTCTGCAGCCGGTCGATGTCCTGGGGGGCGACCCGGACCTCGGCCACCAGGGAATCGGCGTTCGGCACGATCAGCATGATCGGCTCGCCCGGGGCGATCACGCCGCCGCGGGTATGGACCGCAAGCTCGTGGACGTAGCCGGTCTGCGGCGCGCGGATCTCGATCCGCTGCAGCTGGTCGAAGGCGGCGATCCGCTGCTCAGTCAGGGTCGCGGCCTTGGCGCGGTTCTCGGCCAGCTCCTTGGCGACGTCGCTGCGCAGGTTCTGCTCGAGCTGGATGATCTGCAGCTCGGTCTCCGAGACCTTGCCCTTGGCCTGGGCGATGTTGGCCACCAGGACGCCGCGCTCGCCCTTGAGCCGGGACATGTCGCGCTGCAGGCTGGTGAGCCGGGTGAGCTGGATCAGGTTCTTCCGCCAGAGATCCTCGACGCCTTCGTATTCCCGGCCGATGATCGCGGTCTCCTGCTCCTTGGCGGCAGCCTGCTCGACCAGGCCCTTGATCTCCTCGCGCAGCTGGCCGATCCGCTCGCGCAGCTGCGCCTTCTGGCCCTGGAGCGCGTCGCGGCGGAAGCGGAACAGCTTGTGCTCGCCGTCGACGATCCGGGCGACGTCGGGGCCGGCCCCGGCCAGCTCGGCCGGGAAGGCGGGCTCGTCGCGGCCGTCGCGCTCGGCCTCGAGCCGGGCGTTGCGGGCGGCGATCTCCCACAGGCTCTTGGTGACGCTGTCGTAGGTCGCCCGGGTCGTGGTGGCGTCGAGCCGGACCAGCAGGTCGCCGGCCTGGACGCGGGCGCCCTCCTGGATCGGCAGTTCGGCGACCACGCCGCCGGTCGGGTGCTGGACCTTCTTGATGTTGCTCTCGACCACCAGGGAGCCTGTGGCGATGATCGCCCCGGACAGCTCGGTGGCGGCGGTCCAGGCGCCGGTGCCGGTGGCCAGCACGATCACCGCAGCGACGCCGACGACGTGCCGCCGGAGCGAGCGCCGGGTCTCGCGGGTCGGGTCGTCGGTGGCTTGGTCCCGCGTCATGCGACCCTCGTGGGTGTCTGCCGGGTCAGGGCGCCCAGCTGCGCCAGGACCTCGTCGCGGGGCCCGTGCAGCCGCACGCGGCCCTCGCCCAGGACCAGGATGCGGTCGACCGCGGCCAGCGCGCTGGGCCGGTGGGCGATCACCACCACGATGCCGCCCCGGGCGCGCACGCCCTGCACGGCCGCCGACAGGGCGCGGTCGCCGTCGACGTCGAGGTTGGAATTGGGCTCGTCGAGCACCACCAGGAACGGGTCGCCGTAGAGCGCCCGGGCCAGCGCGATCCGCTGGCGCTGGCCGCCCGACAGGCCGAGCCCCCCGGCGCCGACCCGGGCGTCGTAGCCGCCGGGCAGGCGCAGCACGACCTCGTGGACGCCCGCCGCCTTGGCGGCCGATTGCAGGGCCTCCGGGTCGGGGGCCGGGTCGAACCGGGTGATGTTCTCGGCGATGGTGCCGTCGAACATCTCGATGTCCTGCGGCAGGTAGCCGACGGCGCGCCCGAGGGCGTCGGGGTCCCACTGGTCGATCGCCGCGCCGTCGAGGCGGATCACCCCGCGGACCGGCCGGGCCAGGCCGACCAGCGCCCGGGCGAAGGTGGACTTGCCCGAGCCGCTGGCCCCGATCACCCCGAGCGCGCTGCCGGGGGCGAGGGCGACGTTGACGTCGTGCAGGATCAGGCTGTCGGTCCCGGGGGCGGCGATCGACAGGGCGGTCACGCGCACGCTCTCCCGGGGCGCCGGCAGGGGCGTCAACGCCTCCGGCTCCCGCCCGGGCAGGAACGCCACGAGCCGGCTCCAGGCCTGCCGGGCGGCCGAGAACGACTTCCAGTTGGCGATGGCGAGATCCACCGGGGCCAGCGCCCGGGCCGACAGGATCGTGGCGGCCAGCATCACCCCGGCGGTGGCCTCCTCGCGCACCACCAGGTAGGCGCCGAGCCCCAGGATCCCGGATTGCAGCACCGTGCGCAGCAGGCGGGCCACCGCGCCGAAGCCGATGGCGAGGTCGTTGCCGGAGGTGGCGACGTCGAGGTTCTTGCGGGTCCGGACCTGCCAGAGGTCGGCTACCCGCGCGCGCATGCCCAGCGCGCAGAGCAGCGGCGCCGTCCGGTGCGCCATGTCGGTGAAGGCGCGGCGCTCGCCGGCGACCCGCACGCTCTCCCGGGTGGTCTCGGCGGAGGCCCAGTCGGTCAGGACCGTCAGCACGCACAGGAACAGGGCGCCCCCCGCGATCGCGGCCCCGAGCCAGGGATGGAACAGGAAGCAGACCGCGATGTAGAGCGGCACCCAGGGCAGGTCGAAGAAGGCGGTGAGCGCCAGGCTCGACACGAAGCCCCGCACGGTGTCGAGGTCGCGCAGCGCCTGGGGGCCGTCGTCGCCGCGGGGCGTCTCGGAGCCGCGCGCCAGCAGGGTCCGGAAGATCCGCGGGCCGAGGCGCTCGTCCACGAGGCGGCCGAACCGCGACAGGATCCGGGCGCGGAACACCTCGAACACGCTCTGGATCAGGAACAGCATCAGGGCGATGCCGGCGAGCCCGACCAGGGTGGCGATGCTCCGGCTCGGCAGGACCCGGTCGTAGACCTGGAGCATGAAGATCGGGGCGGTCAGCATCAGCAGGTTGATCAGGCCGCTGACGATCATCACGGTGATCAGGGCGGTGCGCCCGGCCCGGATCGCGGCCCAGAATTCCCGCCGCTTGGCAGCACGCAACACGCGTTCGTCGGTCACAGGACTTTCCCCCGGCGGCTCGGCACGCTCACAGAAGAACCCCCGCCGCGTGGGCGGCGGGGGCTTCGGTCGTCACAGGCCGAGCAGGTGCAGGCCGCCCGTGGCCGTATGCGGGGTCGGGTCGGTGTGGTGGATGTCGGCGTGGCTGCCGAGGTCGATCGTGACGATCCCGAGATCGAGGCTCGCCCCGTGGGAGCCGCCCGCCTCCCCGCCTCCGGCGGGTGCTGCCGCGGCCGGGCTCAGGATCTGCCCGACGAGGGAATCCGCGCCGCCGCCGCCGCCCTGCGGCAGCAGGATGCTGTCGCCGGTGAGCAGGCTGGCGGTGGCCAGGCTCGGCTGGTCGGCGCCCACCGCGATGGCGCTCGCCTGGACGGTGTGGGACGGATCCGCCGCGGGGGTGAGCACGGCGGCGTTGGCCAGGGGCGCCGCGGTGGTCGGGCCCGCGGCCACGTCGATCAGCGGATGGGTCCCGGCATCGCCCGAGCCGCCGCCGGTCAGGCCGCCCAGCAGGCCGCCGACCGGGTCGCCGCCCCCGCCGGATCCGGACCCGCCGAGGGCCGAGGTCACGGTCCCGAGCACGCCGTCGAGCGGGGTGCCGCCGGTGGCGGCGCCCGAGAGGGCCCCGGTCACCGACCCCAGTACGCCGCCGGCCGCATCCGCGACCTGCCCGACATCGCCGACCACCTGCCCGATCGCGGGGGCCGCATTGCCGCTCAGCACGGCGGCCGGCAGGTTGACCACGTCGGTCACGAGGTTGCTCGACTCGCCCAGCTCGCCCAGGCCGACGGTGGTGCCGAGATTGATCACGGCATGGAGCGGCTCGTTCAGAACCGGCACGTCGTGGCCCACCTGCTCCAGCACCCCGTGGATGCCGTCGATCGCGCCGTTGGCGAGGCCGGCCACGGGCTGCAGCGGCGCGTTCGCCCCGAGCAGGGCGCTGGTACCGCCCGCCTGGCCGCCGGTGAGGCTCCCGAGCAATCCGTCGAGGGGCGTCGCACCGTGGCCGCCCAGCAGCCCGTCGACCGTCGACGTGACCGGGGCGAGCAGGCTGCCGCCCGGCGCTCCGGCATCGCCGCCGAGCCCGCCGAGGAGGCCGGTGACGCCGCCGAGCAGGCCGCCGGCGGCGTGGGTCACGGCGCCGACATCGTTGAGGATCGGCGACAGCGCCCCGAGGCCCTGGCCGCCCAGCAGCTCGCCGGGCAGCGCCAGGGTGTCGGTCAGTAGGTTGCCGCCCTGCCCCAGATAGCCGAGGCCGATCGTCTCGCCGAGATTGGTCAGGCCGTGGAGCGCGTCGTTCAGGAGCGGAACCCCGTGCCCGAGATTCTCGAGGGTCGCGTGGAGGTCGAGGATGGCGGTGTTCGCCAGGTTGGTGACCGGCGCCAGCAGCCCGTCCGAGGACAGCAGGCCCCCGGCGCTGGCGGCGCCGGTGACCGAGCCGACCAGGGTGTCGGCCGAGCCGAGGACGTGGCCGAGATCGGACAGGACGGGGCTGGCCGAGGCGAGGCCGCCGCCGGTCAAAAGCGATCCGGGCAGCGCCAGGGTGTCGGTCAGGAGGTTGCCGCTCTGGCCCAGATAGCCGAGGCCGATCGTCTCGCCGAGCGCCGTGACCGCGTGGACCGGCGCGTTGAGCACCGACACCTGATGGCCGGCATCCTCCAGCATCGTGTGCAGGTCGAGGACGGCCTGGTTGAGGATGCCGGTCGCCGGGCTGAGGATCCCGCCGGCCCCGACAAGACCGTTGCCGCTCGCCGGCACGGCGGTGACCGATTCCAGCAGGGTGCCGGCAGCCACGGTAACGGCGCCGGCATCGCTCAGCAGCGACGGGATCGCGCCGGCGCCGGCCGGGTCGGCGACGGCGCCGGTCAGGTCGGTGATCAGGTTGCCGGCCTCGCCGATATGGCCGAGGCCCACGGTCTCGCCGAGATTGGTCAGCCCGTGCAGCGGTCCGTTGAGCGGCGCGACGGCGTGGCCGAGCCCCTCCAGCTGCGCGTGGGTGTCGAGCACCACCTGGTTCGCCGTGGCGCTGACCGTGTCGGGCAGCACCGATCTGCTCGCATCCGGGGAGCCGACATCGACGGTGCCCTCGATGATCGACGCGATCGGGCCGAGGCTCGCGAGCTGGCCGGTGGAGAGGGCAGTCGTGGACAGGAGCGCTTCGGGGCCGACGAGCCACGCGAGCGAACGGGACGCCGGGCTGAGGATTGCGGTGGACGAGAGCGACATGAGCACCTCCGGGTTCACCCAGTAACCATCTCTGCAACTCTGGGTTGCAAATTTGGCTGTCGGTACTGAATAC
This sequence comes from Methylobacterium brachiatum, assembly GCF_020523825.1. Classification (GTDB taxonomy): domain Bacteria; phylum Pseudomonadota; class Alphaproteobacteria; order Rhizobiales; family Beijerinckiaceae; genus Methylobacterium; species Methylobacterium brachiatum. The sequence goes on from NZ_JAJALK010000010.1 coordinate 227,479, forward strand.
GGAGGTTTGTCTTGGTCCGGCCGGCGGCTCTGTTGGCAAAGGTCGGTCTCGGCCGGGGCCGTTCCGGACGGGACCAAGACCCGCCGCGTCGGCTAGGCCTCGGCCCAGGCCGCGTGGACCGGCCCGGCGGCCGTGTCCGGCTTGGCGTCGCCGATGAAGATCACCACCGGGCCGTGCTCGGCGCGGCGCGGGTCGTAGAAGTCGAGCAGGTCCGGGTAGAGCTGCTGGACAAAGGCCGGGCGCAGGCCGTCCCGGCGGAGCAGGTGATCGATCACGACCTGGTCCCCGTGCACGGCGTTCGGGACCGGGCCGCAGGAACCGGCCGCCATCCAGCGCTCGGGCTCGGCCGCGAAGCTCGCGTAGAGGCCGGCGAGCTCGTCCGCGTGCCAGCGCAGCAGGGCGCTGGAGAGCCGCCCGCGGTGGAAGTAATCCTCCATGGCGGCGAGCCCGGGCTCGGCCAGGGCGTCGGCCGGGCCGGTGAAGACGGTGTCGAGGTCGCACAGCAGGGTCGTGCCCTCCGCCAGCCCCGGGCGGAACGCCTCCATCTTGGCCCACCAGGCCGGCCAGCCGTGCCGGAGCGGCACCTGCTCGACCCCGGCCACGGCCAGCGGCAGGTCGGTCAGGCACAGGATCCGGTCGAAGGCCGGCGCGTGGCGGCGCACGCCCCGGGCCAGGCGCTCGACCCAGGTCGCGTCGTAGCGGCCGCCGCTCCTCAGGACGGTGATCAGCGTGGTCATGGCGTGTCCGTCGCGTCGGGTGGGTGCAGGCGCAGGCGCCCGGCCGCCGCGGCCTCGGCGAACCAGGCCCGCTCGGCCGCCCAGGGATGGCCGGGCCAGCCCGCGAAGCCGAAGCCGTGGATGTCGACCGGGCCGGATTCCGCGGGGCGGTCGCGCAGGAGCGCGAGGCTGACCAGGAAGCCGGTGCTCGGGTTGGGGCATCCCTCCGTGCCGGGCGCGAGGCGGCGCCGCGCCTCCGCGTGCAGGGCCTCGGGCAGGAGATGGACCGGCTTGCCGAGGGGGCGCAGCAGCGCCAGGGCCTCGCGGGTCCAGCAGATCGGCTCGGGCGCGTTCGCCTCCGCGGGCAGCATCGGGAACGGCAGGATGAACGCCTCGGCCTGCCGCACCACCGGACGGTCCAGGAATCCCGGATCCGCCAGCCATTCGCGCATCTGCCCGCCGCGATTGACCAGGGCGAGATGCGTCACCCGCGAGCCGGTGCGTCCGCCGAAGCCGGGAGCGTTGTTGAAGCGCACGACCTGCGTGGCCGCGTCGATGGCGCGCGCCGCCGGGCCGATCCCGGGCGCGTTGCCGACGATGGCGAGGGACGCGCGCGGGTCTGCGCGCGCCGCACTTGAGGGATCGATGGCGGTGGGCATGGGCGATGGGGGCGTGAGGAACAGCCGAGGTATGGCGCCGGCTCCGCGCCACCAGGGCGCCGCGACAAACCGGAGCGCCCGGTGACGCGCCCGCGCCGCTGCTTCGTCTGCGCCGCCGACATGCTGGCGCCGAGCACCCGGAACCTCGACTTCCCAGGCGGATACCGGCGCCTGTTCCGGATCGCCTGCGGCTCCTGCGGGGTCCTGATCGCGCCGGAGGCGGACCCGGACCGATGCTGGCGGGATCTCGCCGGGCGGCTCGCCGCGCCGGTCTTCGTCCCCGACCCGGAGGCGGGTTACGGCCTCGACCTCTACACCCTCCGCAGCGCCGCGACCCGCCTCGGTCGCGGCATCCGCCCCCTCGGCCCGGCGGACCGCGCCGCCCTGCTGCAGCCCCACAGCGCGCGTGCCGCGGAAGGCGCCCTGTACGACCTCGACGGCGCGGAGCGGCGCCCGGTCTCGCTCGGTGTGATCTGCCGCCCGGCCGAGCGGGATTCCGTTCTGGCGGCCCTGCCGGCGCAGGCGGCCTGGGCCGCGGATGTCGCGATCCTGCTCGACGCGGCCCCTGCCCCGGCCCAGGCCGTGGTGGTTCCGGGCTTTTCCCCCGGCGCCGTGCGGGTGGCGGCCCGGCCGCTGGCCGGCGACTTCGCCGCCCAGCGCAACGCCCTGCAGGACCTCGCCCGCAGCCCCTGGATGCTGCAGCTCGACGCCGACGAGAGCCTCAATCCCGTGACCGGCGCGCGTCTCCCCGCGCTGGCGGCGCTCGCCGAGGCCGGCGACGTGGTCTCGGTCGGGTTGCCCCGGCGCAACCGCGTCGACGGCATCCTGTCGGATGTCTACCCGGACGTGCAGTACCGGCTGAACCGTACGGCCATCCGCTATGCCGGCCGGGTGCACGAGCGGCCGGTGCTGCCCGGCGGCTGGAAGCAGAGCTTTATCGCGCTCCACGGGGCGATCGACCACGCGCTCACCGGCGCCCATGTCCGGGCGCGCTCGCAGCGTTACGAGGCGCTGGATCCGGGGCGCGGGCGGGTCGAGGAACGGGACGCGCTGCTGCGGCCCTATCGCGCCTGAGCGATCGCCCGGCGGTAGAGGGCGAGGGTCTCGCGCCCGAGGCTCGCCCGGTCGAACCGGCCGGCGGCCTCCAGGGCCCGGGCCCGGTAGGCCGAGCGCAGGGCGGGATCGCGCAGGAGCGGGCGCAGCGCCTCGGCGAGGTCCGGGCCGGTCGCCGCCCGCGCCAGCGGCCCCGCACCCGGGACGCCCACGAAGGCCCGGGCGCTCGCATCCTCGGCGCAGGCCACCACCGGCCGGCCATAGGCCAGGGCCTCTTGATAGACGAGGCCGAAGCTCTCGTAGCGCGAGGGCGCCAGCACGACCTGCGCGCCCGCATAGGCCTCGGCCAGGCCCCGCGCGTCGATCCGGCCGCGGGCCCGGATGCGGCTCCGGGCGGCCTCGGACAGGTCGGCCGGCAGGTCGCCCGGGGGCACCCCGACGAGGTCGAGCGCGAAGGGCGGCAGCGCGCCCCGCGCCTGCTCCCCGGCCAGGATCGCAACGGCGTCGAGCAGGGCGTCGAACCCCTTGCGCGCCTCGGCCCGGCCGACGAACAGCAGGCGCACCGGCCCCGCCCCGTCCGGGTAAGGCGCCGCCCGGGCGGCGGCCGCGATCTCCGGCGGCAGGCTCAGGCCGATCACCGCCTCCGGCCGCCGGCCCGCCAGCCCGTAGGCCCGGGCGATCACCTCCGCATGGGCCTGGGTGTTGGCGATCAGCCCGGCGCTGCCCCGCGCCTGCCGGCGCTCCAGGCGGTCGGCGGCGGCGCCGTCGAGGCGGTCGCGCAGGCCGGGCGTGCCGTCGCGGGTGAAGGCGGCGGGGGTCGAGCTGCGGGTCACCAGGGGCAGGTCCCGGCGTCCGGCGAGCAGCAAGGCCGGGGCGTACCAGTTCGTCGCCTCGACCACGGCGAACGGCGCCCGGGCATGCTCGGCCAGGACCGCCCGCCGGACGGCGAGCGGCGCCGCCAGATGGCCGATCGCCCCCCACAGGCGCAGCTGCGCCAGCCGGCCCTCCGGCGGCAGGGCGAGGCCGACCACGGTGACGCCGCCGACCCGCTCCCGGCCGGTCCGGTCCAGGGTGAACACCGTCACGTCCGCCCCCGCCCCGGCCAGGCTCTCAGCGATCTCGCGGGCCGCCGTCGACAACCCGCTGGGGGCCGGCGGGTAATCCCAGGCAACGAGGGCGGTGCGCATCAGCGGCCGAGCAGGCGGCGGTAGAGCGCGAGGTAGTCGCGCGCCATGCGCTCGGCGGTGAAGCGCGCTTCGAAATTCTTTCGAACGATCGCTCGGTCCAGCGTGCCGATCCTGCGCAGTGCCGCCGTCGCCTGCGCCTCGGATTCGACGATGAACCCGGTCACGCCGTCCTCGACGATCTCCGGCACCGATCCGCGGTTCCACGCCACCACCGGGGTGCCGCAGGCCATCGCCTCGATCATCACCAGCCCGAACGGCTCGGGCCAGTCGATCGGGAACAGCAGCGCCCGGGCGCTGCCCAGGAGGTCCCCCTTCTGAATGTCGTCGACCGGCCCGAGATAGGTCGCGTCGGGCCCGAGCAGCGGGCGCACCTGCCGGTCGAAATAGTCCGGGTTGCCGACATCGATCGTGCCGCCCAGCCGGATCGGCATCCCGGCCGCCCGGGCGACGCGGATCGCCACGTCCGGGCGCTTCTGGTCGGTCAGGCGCCCGACGAAGGCGACATGGGCCTCCGGCGCGGCCTGGAAGGCGTAGCGGTCCCGAGCAATGCCGTGATGCACGATCCCGGCCCGGTTGGCCGCCGGGATGCCGGTGGCCTGGGCCGCCGAGATCGCCGCCACCGGCAAATCGGGGAAGCCGGCGAAGAACAGCGCGCGGTCGAGCTCGTCCACCCGCCAATGCACCGTGGTCAGGCTGCGCGCTCGGGCCGCACCGAGCAGCGCCGCATGGGCGAACTCGCCGTGGCAATGCACGAGGTCGAAATCGGGCAGCCGCCGCCGCAAAGCCTCCAGCTGCAGGGCCTCGAGCGCCGCCGGAACCCCGGGCGCGACCCGGCCGTGACGCTGTTCGAGAGCCGCGAGACTCGGGTAATCGCCGACGCGCGGCAAGTCTGTCGCACTGTCCGAGGGCGCGAATAGCGTTACTTCCACGCCCAAGCTTCGTAGCGCCGTGCTGAGATCGTGCACAACCCGCTCGGTGCCGCCGTGATGGTTTGGGGGAACGGGAAAAATGTTCGGTGCGACCTGGGCAACACGGATCACGGCGCTCTCTTCACATACGTTAAGTTCACGGAAGCGGCCGACCGCGTCAGCAAACGCCTGATGTTCGTCCTGCACATCGCCCTGCAGGGCTGCCTGCGCGGCCGCGATGTCGTCTACGGCCTCACCGCCGATACCGGCGGCCATATCCGCTACCTGCTGGATCTCGTCGCCGCCTCGGCGCAGGATTTCGGCGTCGCCGAGATCGTGGTGGCCACGCGCCTGTTCCAGGGGCCGCCCGGCCCGGATTACGCCGTGCCCGAAGAGCGCATCTCCGACAAGGTCAGGCTGGTGCGGCTGCCGAGCGCGGCGCCGGGCTACCTTCCCAAGGAGGCGATGCACGACGAGGTCGCGAGCTTCGCCGACAATCTCGTCGCCTGGATCGGCGCCCAGGCGCGCGCGCCCGACCTGATCCACGCCCATTACGCCGACGCCGCCGCGGTGGCGGCGATCGTCGAGGCCCGGCTCGGGATCCCGTTCGTGTTCACCGCGCACTCGCTCGGCCGGGTCAAGGCCGCGATGCTCGGCGGGGACGCCGCCGGCGCGCCCGACCTCGCCCGCCGGATCGCCACCGAGGAGGCGGCCCTCGCCCAGGCCACCCTGGTCATCGCCTCCTCCCGGGACGAGGCCGAGGTCCAGTATGCGGGCTACGAATCCTACAATCCCGGCCGCGTCCGCGTCGTGCCGCCGGGCAGCGACCTCGCGCGCTTCGCCGCCGCGCGGCCCCATCCCCGGGTCGACGCCCTGATCGACCGCTTCCTGCACGATCCCGCCAAGCCGCCGCTTCTGGCGATGGCCCGGCCGGTGGCGCGCAAGAACCTCGCGGCCCTGGTCCGGGCCTATGGCGAGAACCCGGAGCTGCGGGCCCGGGCCAACCTGGTGATCGTGGCCGGCACCCGCGGCGACATCGACGCCCTCGACGGCGACATGGCCGCCACGATGCGCGACCTCCTGGTCCTGATCGACCGCTACGACCTCTACGGGTCCGTGGCCTACCCGAAGACGCACCGGCCCGACGACGCGCCGGCGATCTACGCCTATGCCCGGGAGCGCGGCGGCCTCTTCGTCAATCCGGCGCTGAACGAGCCCTTCGGCCTGACCCTGTTGGAGGCCTCGGCGGCCGGCCTGCCGCTCGTCGCCACCGACAGCGGCGGCCCCAACGACATCGTCGAGACCTGCGGCAACGGGCTGCTCGTCGATCCCCGCGACCCCGCGGCGATCGCGCAGGCCTGCCTGCGCATCCTGGCCGATCCTGCCTTGCGCGCCCGCTACGTGGCGGGCGGCGCCCGGGCCGCGGCGGCCTATGACTGGGACCGGCACGCCGCGCGCTACCACGCCCTGCTGCGCGCCCTGCTCGCCCCCGAGCCGCCCCTGCGGACGCCCTGGCAGCTCCTGGTCTGCGATATCGACAACACCCTGGTCGGCTGCGAGGCGGCGCTCGGCATCTTCCGGCGCTGGCGCAGCCAGCAGACGGGCCTGGCCTTCGGGGTGGCGACCGGCCGCTCGTTCCACAGCGCCATGGCGGTGCTGGAGCAGCAGATGAGCCCGCGGCCGCAGGTGATGATCACCTCGGTCGGCTCCGAGATCTACCATCTCGACGCCAACGGCGTGACCTACACGGCCGACGCCGCCTGGCGCGAGACCATCGCGGCGGGCTGGGACCGGGCGGCGGTGCGCGCGGCGCTGGCCGGCATCGACGGCCTCCTGCCCCAGGGCCCGCTCGAGCAGCGCCCGTACAAGCTGAGCTATTTCGGCGGGGCCGCCGCCGCCCGCCGGGTCGGCGCGCATCTCGCCGAGGCCGGCCTCGCCGCCCGGGTGATCCACAGCCACGACCGCTACCTCGACGTCCTGCCGGCCGAGGCCTCGAAGGGCACGGCGGTGGACCATGTCCGTGCCCTCTACGGCCTGCCGGAGCGGGCGGTGTTCGTGGCCGGGGATTCCGGCAACGACGTCGAGATGCTGCGCGCCCGGGTGCAGGCGATCATCGTGGCGAATTATTCCGACGATCTGGCCAGCAACGCGGCGCTGCAGCACTCCTACGTCGCCCGGGCCTCGCATGCCCGCGGCATCATCGAGGGCGTGGCGCATTTCCGCCGGATGCTGGCCCATGCCTCCTGACGTTCAGCCTCCTGACGTTCGGCCTCCTGTCATGCGGCCCGCTGGGGCGCCCGCGACGAGCGTGCTCACCCTGGTGCGCGGCCGGGCGGCGAGCCTGCGCAACCTGATGCACGGCCTCGCCCGCCAGAGCACGCCCCCCGGCGAGCTGGTGATCGCCTGGATGCAGCCCGAGCCGATCCCGGACCTGCCCGATCCCGGCTGCCCGGTGCGCCATCTCCACGTCCCGGGCGAGCCGATGCCGCTCGCCGCCGCGCGCAACCGCGCCGCCGAGGCCGCCGCCGGCGACCTGCTGATCTTCCTCGACGTCGATTGCATCCCGGCCTCCGGCCTGGTCGGCGCCTACGCGGCCGCGGGCGCCGAGGGCCTGCTCCTCGGCGAGGTCCTGTACCTGCCGCCGGAGGCCGGCCCGGCTCTGGACGCGTCCGATCTCGACGACGCGGCCCTCGACCGCCTCGGCCGCCCGCACCCGGCCCGGCCGAAGGTGCCGGAGGCGGGCCTGCGCCGGGAGCCCGATCCCGGCCAGCTCTGGGGCCTGTCCTTCGCCCTGCCCGCCCGGGCCTGGCGCTCGGTCGGCGGCATGGACGAGGGCTTTACCGGCTATGGCGGCGAGGAGACCGACTTCGCCGCCCGCCTCGCCGCCACCGGGCTGCCGACCGACTGGGTCGCGGGCGCCCGGGCCTATCATCAGCACCACCCGGTCCACGTCCCGCCGCTCCAGCATTTCACGCCGATCCTGGCCAACGCCGCCCGCTTCCGCGCCCGGCACGGGCGCTGGTGCATGACCTACTGGCTCGGCCAGTTCCGCGCCGCCGGGCTGATCGAGTGGGACGACGCCGCCCCGGCGATCCGCCTGATCCGCCCCCCGACCGCCCCGGAGATCGCCGCGTCCCGGCGGCCCGACGCCCTGTTCTCGTGAATCAGACCATGAAGAAGCCGATCGCGTTCTTCGTCCACCACCAGGGCCGGGGCCACGCCAACCGCACCATGGCGGTGGCCGCCGAGTTCGCCCGCGACCGCCCGGTCTCGGTGCTGACCGCCGGCCCGCACCTGTTCGACGGCTTCGCGCGCGACATCGAGATCGTGCCGCTGCCCGACATGATCGGCGCCGCGGTGCCGACCCCGCGCCTCTACGCCGAGCCGACCCCGCAGGTGATGCATTGCGTGCCGCTGGGGCTCGCCCCGATGCGCCGGACCATGCGGATCATCCTCGACCATCTCGACGCGCGCGCGGTCGGCCTGTTCGTGGTCGACGTCTCGGCCGAGATCGCGCTGCTCGCCCGGATCGCCAGTGTGCCGGCGGTGCAGATCCGGATGCACGGCGACCGCTCCGATATCGGCCATGTCGGCGCCTACGAGGCCTGCGTCGGGATGCTGGCGCCCTTCGACGCCCGGCTGGAACAGGCCGACTATCCGGCGTCCCTGCGCGCCAAGACCTTCTACAGCGGCGGCCTGTGCACCAGCCTCGACCGCGTCCTCGACCGGGCGGAAGCGCGGGCCAAGCTCGGCCTCGATCCGCAGCGCGAGATCATCGTCGCGGTGACCGGCGGCGGCGGCAGCGGCACCCCCTACGCGCCGCTCACCGTGGCGGCCCGCGCCGAGCCCGACGCCCTGTGGCTGACCCTCGGGCCGACCCACCGGGAGGGCCACGAGACCGATTTCGCCAACCTGCGCGAGCTGGGCTGGGTGCCCTCCGTGACCGACTACCTCGCGGCCGCCGACATCGTGATCGCCTCGGCGGGCGACAACACGGTCCACGAGGTCGCCCGGGTCGGCGGCCGCCTGATCGTTATGCCGGAATGGCGCTACTTCGCCGAGCAGACCCGCAAGGCTGAGGCCCTGGTCCGGCTGGGCGCCGCCGTCCAGGCCCCCGTCTGGCCCGGCGACCTCCAGGGCTGGCGCGACCTCCTGGCCCGCGCCCGGACGCTCGACGGCGCCGAGCTGCGCGGCCTCTACGCCCCGGACGCCGCCGCCCGCGCCGCCGGCTGGCTCGAAGGGCTGACCGACGAGCTCTGGCAGGGCGCCGAGGAGCCTGTCGCGCCTCCCTGAGCGGCCACCTGCGCTCGACCGCCGAGACAGGTTCGGGGCGCAATCGCTTTTGCAGGTCTCGATGCGCCCCCTCTCCCGCACGGGAGAGGGGACCCGCGCCCTTCCCAGGCGACGACAAAGCCCAATCGAAGATGCCCGCCCCTACCCCGTCCCCATCAGCCGGAGCCCGACCGTCGCATGTCCACCGTTTCCGTCGTGACCCTGGCCAAGGGCCGGGCGGCGCATCTGCGCAACGTGCTGCGCGGCCTGGAGCGCCAGACGCAGGCCCCCGCCGAGTTCATCGTCGCGGTGATGCAGGACGAGCCCTACGACCTGCCCGAGACCTCGTTTCCGGTCCGCCAGATCCGGGTTCCGGGCCGCGAGCTGCCGCTGGCGGCCGCGCGCAACCGCGGCGTGGACGCGGCCAGCGGCGAGGGCATCGTCTTCCTCGATGTCGACGGCATCCCGGCCCCCGACCTCGTGGCCGACTATGCGCGCGGGCTCGGCGAGCTCGACGGCCTGCTGATGGGCGAGGTGCTGCACCTGCCCGAGCACGCCACCGCGGGCGCCTGGCGCTACGCCGACCTCGCGGCGAGCGCGGAGCGGCATTCCGACCGCCGCGGGCCTCCGGCCTCCGGCATCGAGTTGTGCAACGATTACCGGTGCTTCTGGTCGCTCAACTTCGCGATCCGGCGGGACACCTTCCGGGCGCTCGGCGGCTTCGACGAGCGCTATACCGGCTACGGCGGCGAGGACACCGATTTCGGCAAGATCCTCGACCAGGGCGGCACCCCGATCGCCTGGATCAAGGGCGCGCTGGCCTATCACCAGTACCACCCGCACCACATGCCGCCGATCCACCACCTCGACAGCGTCGTGCGCAACGCCGAGCTGTTCGAGGCCAAATGGGGCTACCGGACCATGGGCCACTGGCTCTACGCGTTCCGGGTCATGGGCCTGATCGACGACACGCCCGACCAGCCGATCCGGATCCTGCGCCGGCCCGATGCCGACGACCTCGCCCTGACCGGGCAGCAGAGCCACCAGCCCTACACCAACTCCGCCTCTGTCATCCGGTATCTGGAATCCCGGGTTGGCGCGGCGGCGACCGCGTGAGGATCGCGCTCCTCGCCCATATCCGCCACCCGGTCGCGCCGCCCTTCACGGGGGGCATGGAGGCCCATAGCTGGCACCTCGCCGCGGGGCTCGCGGCCCGCGGCCACGACGTCGTGCTGTTCGCCGCCGGCGACAGCGACCCGCTTTTCGCGATCGACGCCGTGGTGCCGGAGCATCACGAGCGCCGCTTCCCGGGCCTGGAGCATCGCGGCGATCCGGGGCTGCGGGCCTATGTCGATGACGGCTACGCCGCCGCCTGCGACCGGATCGCGGCGGGCGGGTTCGACGTGCTGCACAACAACAGCCTGAGCCGGCTGCCCCTGGAGCGCCGGCGGACCGCGCGGGTCCCCACCGTCACCTCCCTGCACGTGCCGCCCTACGACGCCCTGCGCGGCTTCGTGCACGACAGTCCCGCGCCCGGTCACCGGATCACCGTGACCTCCCGGGCGCAGCTGCGGGCCTGGTGGCCGGAGGGCGCACCGCCGGAGGCGTCGGTGCTTCACAACGGCGTCGATCCCGCCGCCTGGCCGTTCCGGGACCGCGGCGACGGCAGCGCCGCCTGGTCCGGGCGGCTGGCGGCGATCAAGGGCGCGCATTGCGCCATCGCGGCGGCGAAACGCGCCGGCATCCCGCTGACCCTGTACGGCCCGATCGAGGAGCCGGATTACTGGGCGGCGCGGATCGCCCCGGAACTCGGCGGCCCGATCCGCTACGGCGGCCATCTCGACGGCCGGGCGCTCGCCGCCGAGATCGGCCGCGCCTCGGTGTTCCTGTTCACTCCGTGCTGGGACGAGCCGTTCGGGCTGGTGGCGATCGAGGCGATGGCCTGCGGCCTGCCGGTGGCGGGCCTCGCCAACGGTGCCGCCCGGGAGGTGGTCGGCGAGGCCGGATGCCTCGTGGAGCCCGGGGACGCGGCCGCCCTGGCCGGGGCGATCGGCGTGGCGCTCGCGATCCCGCGCCCGGTGCCGCGGGATCGGGTCCGGCGCCTGTTCAGCCGCGACCGCTGGCTCGATGCCTGCGAGGCTCTGTACCGGCAGGCCCGGGCCGGGCGCTAGGGCCGACCCTGCGCGTCGGCCGGGCGCCAGCGGTCGAGCTCCCGGTCGATCGCGCCCTCGGTGCCGCGCAGGAACTCCGCCGCCGGCAGGCCGGGGGCGAGGGCCGCGAGGTAGCTCACCACGATGGTGCCGGCCCGGGTGGCCGCGCCGCGGGGCCAGAACAGGCCCGAATTCACCGCCACCGGCACCACCGGCAGACGCAGCCGGCCGTAGAGCAGCTCGACGCCGCGCTTGAATTGCAGCGGATCGCCGGCCCGGCCCCGTGTGCCCTCCGGGAAGATCAGCACCGAGCGCCCCGCCGCCACCGCCGCCTGGCTGCCCTCGATGATCGCCCGCAGGGCCTGGGTGCCGTTGGCGCGGTCGATCACGATCATCGGCGAGCGCCGCAGGAACCAGCCGACCACCGGGATCGCGAGCAATTCGCGCTTGGCCACGATCGCCACGTCGGGGACCAGCACCAGGAAGGCCAGCGTCTCCCAGGTGGATTGGTGGTTGGCCACGAGCAGGCAGGGCTCGTTCGGGATGTGCTCGCGCCCCTCCTCGACGTAGCGCAGCCCGACGATGCGGTGCAGGCCGGCCAGGACCCCGCGGGCCCAGAGCCGTGCCGCCGTGCGGACCGGGCGGGCCGGCGCCCCGGCGAGCGCCAGGACGACGAGCGGCGCCAGGAACAGGGCCGTCCAGGCGGTCCAGTAGGCGACGAACAGGAGGGAGCGGGTCTGCGCCAAGATCGGGATTCACGTCGGGCCCCGGAACGGGGCGGATCCCCGGCATAGCGCCTCGCGGATCGGGGTGCACGGCAATTCAGGACGGCGCGAAAGCCGCAGCCGCCGTCCGCGGCTTTCGTTTATGCGGGTCGGCGCGCGCGGGTGACACCGGCCGGGCCCCGTAACCGCCTGCGCCGACCTTGAGAACGGCCGCCGCCCTGCTGCGTTATCGGAAGGTCCGGCGAGCGGGCGCTGGCGCGAAGGAGACCGGGTTGGACAGGGTGACGGGGCGTGCGGATGACGGAGGCGCTCTGTCGGACCAGCGGGCGACCGGACCGGTTTCCATCGTGGGCGGCGGCGCGACCGGCGCGCTCATGCGGGCGTTCGACTGGTCGTCCTCGCCCCTCGGCCCGCCCGAGGGCTGGCCCCAGTGGCTGCGCGCCGCCGTCAGCCTGATGCAGGGCTCCGGCTTCCCGATGTTCGTGGCCGCCGGGCCGGAACTGGGGTTCCTCTACAACGACGCCTACACGGACGTGCTCGGCAGCAAGCACCCGGCCGCGATGGGCGCGCGCTTCCCGGAGGTCTGGGCGGAGATCTGGCCGGACATCGCGCCCCTGGTCGAGGCCGCGATGTCCGGCGCGGCGAGCTGGGTCGAGAACCTGCCGCTGGTCATGAACCGCCACGGCTATCCCGAGGAGGCCTGGTTCACCTTCTCCTACGCGCCGCTCCGGGACGAGGCCGGCGCGGTCGTCGGCCTGTTCTGCACCTGCACGGAGACGACCGCCCGGATGCGGGCCGAGACCGCGCTCCGGGAGAGCGAGGCGCGGTTCCGCAACATGGCCGACCACGCCCCGGTGATGATGTGGGTGACCGGCGCCGACGGGGCCTGCACCTACCTCAACCGCCGCTGGTACGCGTATACCGGCCAGACCGAGGCGGAGAGCCTCGGCCTCGGCTGGCTCGACGCGGTCCACCCGGACGACCGGGATCCGTCGGCCCAGGCGTTCCTGGACGCCAATGCCCGGCACGGGCCGTTCCAGGTCGAGTACCGCCTGCGCGGCGCCGACGGCCGCTACCGCTGGTTCATCGACGCGGCCCAGCCCCGCCGCGGCGAGGATGGCGGCTTCCGCGGCTATATCGGCTCGGTCACCGACATCCACGACCGCAAGGCCGCCGAGGAGCGCCTGGTCGAGACCACGCGCCGGCTCGACGCGATCCTCAACAACACCTCGCAGGCGATCTTCCTGATGGATGAGCGCCAGCACTGCAGCTACATGAACCGCGCCGCCGAGACCCTCACCGGCTTCGCCCTGGAGGAGACCGAGGGCCGCGCCCTGCACGACGTCGTCCACCACACGCGGCCGGACGGATCGCCCTACCCGCTCTGCGAATGCCCGATCGACCAGGCCTTCCCGGAGAACGAGCGCGAGCAGGGCGAGGAGGTCTTCGTCCACAAGGACGGCTCCTTCTACCCGGTCGGCTTCACCGCCAGCCCGATCCGGAACGAGCGCGGCGAGCCGATCGGCACCGTCATCGAGGCCCGCAACATCGAGGAGGAGCTGCGCGCCAAGGCCGCCCTGGAGGCGTTCAACGCCACCCTGGAGCGGCGCGTCGAGGAGGAGGCCGCCCGGCGCGAGAAGGTCGAGGAGGCCCTGCGGCAATCGCAGAAGATGGAGGCGGTCGGGCAATTGACCGGCGGCATCGCCCACGACTTCAACAACCTGCTCACCGGCATCTCGGGCAGCCTGGAGCTCCTGCAGACGCGCATGAGCCAGGGCCGGATGACCGACCTCGACCGCTACATGACCGCCGCCCAGGGCGCGGCCAAGAGGGCAGCGGCGCTGACCCACCGCCTGCTCGCCTTCTCGCGCCGCCAGACCCTCGACCCCAAGCCCACCGACGTGAACGCCCTGGTCCACGGCATGGAGGAGCTGGTCCGCCGGACCGTCGGCCCGTCGATCCATATCGAGGTGGTCGGCTCGGTCGGCCTCTGGCCGGCGCTGGTCGATCCCGGCCAGCTCGAGAACGGGCTCCTGAACCTGTGCATCAACGCCCGCGACGCCATGCCGGAGGGCGGGCGCATCACCATCGAGACCGCCAATCGCTGGCTCGACGACCGCGCCGCCCGGGAGCGCGACCTGCCGCACGGCCAGTACCTGTCGCTGTGCGTGAGCGATACCGGCACCGGCATGCCCCCGGAGGTGATCGCCAAGGCCTTCGATCCGTTCTTCACCACCAAGCCGATCGGCCAGGGCACCGGGCTCGGCCTGTCGATGATCTACGGCTTCGCCCGCCAATCCGGCGGGCAGGTGCGGATCTATTCCGAGGTCGGCCGGGGGACGACCGTGTGCCTCTACCTGCCCCGCTTCCACGGCGACATCTCCGCCGCGGTGGCGCTGCCGGACCCCGCGGCGGCGCCCCGGGCCGAGCAGGGCGAGACGGTGCTGGTCATCGACGACGAACCGTCCGTGCGCATGCTGGTGACCGAGATCCTGGAGGATCTCGGCTACACGGCGATCGAGTCCGCCGACGGCCCGTCCGGGCTGAAGGTCCTGCAATCGGACGTGCGGATCGACCTGCTGATCACCGATGTCGGCCTGCCCGGCGGGATGAACGGCCGGCAGGTGGCCGATGCCGCCCGCGAAACCCGTCCGGGGCTCAAGGTGTTGTTCATCACCGGCTATGCCGAGAACGCCGCGGTGGGCAACGGCTACCTGGATGACGGCATGCAGGTGCTCACCAAGCCCTTCGTGATCGAGGCCCTGGCCGCGCGCATCCGGGACATGATCGAGGGATGAGGTCCGCGCGCCGTCCTGCGGCGCACGGGCGCCTCATGGCTGCGGCGCCGGCGGCACTGACAAGGCGGGGCACGGTCGCTACCGTGCGCGCCGCACCGGGGACGCGTGGGACCGCGGGGGAGCGTAGGGCAAGCCGATGACCGATACCGACACGGCCCCGGCGCCGCGGCTCTCGACGGGTGTTCCCGGCCTGGACGACATCCTGTGCGGCGGGCTGACGCCGAGCCGGCTCTACCTGCTGGAGGGCACGCCCGGCACCGGCAAGACCACCCTGGCGCTCCAGTTCCTGCGCGACGGCGCGGCAAGGGGCGAGCCGACGCTCTACGTCACCCTGTCCGAGACGAGCCAGGAGCTCCGGTCGTCCGCCGCGACCCATGGCTGGTCGCTCGACGACATCGAGGTCTACGAGCTCGTCAACGAGATGGGGCTCGATCCCGACAGCGAGCAATCGATCCTCCACCCGTCCGAGATCGAGCTCGGCGAGACCGTCCGCGAGGTGATCGCCCGGGTCGAGGCGCTGAAGCCCGAGCGGGTCGTGTTCGATTCGCTCTCGGAGCTGCGCCTGCTCGCCCAGAACCCGCTGCGCTACCGCCGGCAGATCCTGGCGCTCAAGCAGTTCTTCGCCAAGCGCGCCTGCACCGTGCTGATGCTCGACGACCGCACCTCGGAGACCGGCGACCTGCAGCTCCACAGCATCGCCCACGGGGTGATCTCGCTGGAGCAGGCGCCGCGCGAGTTCGGCTCGGAGCGGCGCCGGCTGCGCATCGTCAAGATGCGCGGCATCAAGTACCGGGGCGGCTACCACGATTTCTCGCTGGAGACCGGGGGCATCCGGGTCTTCCCGCGCCTGATCGCCGCCGAGCATCACACCGCCTTCGACCCGCAGGCGCGCTCCACCGGCACGGACACGCTCGACCTGCTGCTCGGCGGCGGATTGGTGCCCGGCACCAACACCCTGCTGCTGGGCCCCTCGGGCGTCGGCAAGACGACCATGGCGATCCGCTGCATGCTGGCCGCCCTGGAGCGCGGCGAGACGGCGACCTACTACCTGTTCGACGAGGGCCTCGCGACCCTGCTCAGCCGGGCCGCCATCCTGGGCATGGACCTGTCCCCGCATCTCGAGAGCGGGCGCCTGACGATCACGCAGATCGACCCGGCCGAGCTCTCGCCCGGGGAATTCTCCAGCATGCTCCGGCAGGCCGTGCAGGAGCGCGGCTGCAGCTTCGTCGGGCTCGACAGCCTGAACGCCTACCTGCACGCGATGCCGGGCGAGGAGTTCCTCATCCTGCAGATGCACGAGATGCTGAGCTACCTGAACCAGCAGGGCGTCACGACGCTGCTGGTCCTGGGGCAGCACGGGGTGATCGGCGAGGTCCGCACCGATATCGATCTCAGCTATCTCAGCGACGCGATCCTGCTGTTCCGGTTCTTCGAGGCCAAGGGCGAGGTCCGCACCGCGTTGTCCGTGGTAAAGAGCCGGGTCAACGCCCACGAGCGCACCATCCGCGAGATGAAGCTGTCGGCCCAGGGGATCCAGGTCGGCGAAGCCCTGACCGATTTCGAGGGCGTGCTGACCGGCCTGCCCTCCTACCGCGGCGCGGTGGCGATGCTGACCGGCGACGTCGCCGGCGGCGAGCGGTGACGGTTTCAGCGCCGGAGGAGGCGCGCGTCCTGATCCTGGCGCCGCGGGGGCGCGACGCCGCGGTGGCCGAGCAAGTGCTGGCCCGGGCCGGAACGCAGGCCGTCATCTGTCCCGACCTGGACGGCTGGCTGGAGGCTCTCCGGGCCGGGGCGGCCGCCGCCCTGGTCACCGAGGAGGCGCTCGGGGACGGGGAGCCCACGGCCCTGTTCGCCTGGCTCGAGGCGCAGCCCGCCTGGTCGGACTTCCCCTTCATCGTGCTGGCGACCCGTCAGCACGGGCACCGGTCCCGGCAGGCGTCGCAGCTGCTGGCCAAGCTCGGCAACGTCGTCCTGCTGGAGCGCCCGATCAACGCCGAGACGCTGGTCAGCGCCACGGCCGCCGCCCTGCGGGCGCGCCGCCGCCAGTACCAAGCGCGCGAGCGCTTGCAGGAGCGTGAGCGCGACCGGGAGCAGCTCCGCCTCGCCAACGAGGGGCTGGAGCGGCGCGTCTCCGAGCGGACCCAGGAGGTCGAGACCGCCCGCGAGACCCTCGCCTTCGCCCTCGACGCCGCTGGGATGGGATCCTGGGACATCGATTACGGCACCGGCGCGTCCCGGCGCTCGCCCCGCTTCGACGCGGTGTTCGGCTACGACGCGCCGCAAACGTTCTGGACCCGGGAGACCTTCCTGGCCCATGTCGTCGACGAGGATCGCGCGGGCGTCGACCGGGCCTTCGCGAGCGTCGTCCAGACCGGCCGGCTCGACCTCGAATGCCGCATCCGCCGGGCCGACGGGGCGGTGCGCTGGATCGCCCTGCGGGGGCAGGTCAAGTACGACGAGGCCGGCACCCCGACCCGGATGGCCGGCATCCTGATGGATCGCACCGACCAGCACGTCACCGAGGAGGCCCTGCGCCAGGCCCAGAAGATGGAGGCGATCGGGCAGCTCACCGGCGGTGTCGCCCACGACTTCAACAACCTGCTCACCGTCATCGTCGGCGGTCTCGACATGGTGCTGCGGCGGCCGGAGCAGGTCGACCGGGTGAAGCGTCTCGCGGAGGCCGCCATGGGCGCGGCCCGGCGCGGCGAGCAGCTGACCCAGCAGCTCCTCGCCTTCTCGCGCCGCCAGATGCTGCGGCCCCAGACCCTCAATCCCAATCGCCTGCTCCTCGACTTCAAGCCCCTGGCGGAGCGCGCCGCCGGCGGCGCGGTCGAGCTCGCCTTCGACCTCGACCCGGCCCTCGATCCGATCCGCATCGATCCGGCCCAGTTCGAGGCCGCGGTGCTGAACCTGATCGTCAATGCCCGCGACGCCATGGAGGGCCGGCCGGGCCATACCCGGATCGCGGTGACGAGCCGCAACGTCCATCTCGGCACCGGCGCGGTGGCCGAGAAGGGCGTGGCGCCCGGCCCCTACGTGCTGGTCTCGGTGACCGATACCGGCGCCGGCATCCCCCCGGACAAGCTCCAGCGGGTGTTCGAGCCGTTCTTCACCACCAAGGAGGTCGGCAAGGGGACCGGGCTCGGGCTGAGCCAGGTCTACGGCTTCACCCGCAGCGCCAACGGCTTCGTCGACATCGCCTCCGAGGTCGGGGCCGGCACCACCGTGAACCTCTACTTCCCCCGCTCCACCGACCCGGCCGACGAGGAGACTGGGGCCGGCGCCCTGCGCACCATCCCGCTGCGCCGCGCCGGCGAGGGCGAGACCGTGCTGCTGGTCGAGGATGACGAGCAGGTTCTCGGCATGGCGGTGGAGAGCCTGGAGGAGCTGCGCTACCGGGTGATCGTCGCCCGCAACGCCGCCGAGGCGCTGGCGCATCTCCGGGATGTGGAGCGGATCGACATCCTGTTCTCGGACGTGGTCATGCCGGGCGGCATGAACGGCTCGCAGCTCGCCGCTGAGGCCCAGCGGGTGCGTCCCGGGATCAAGGTGCTGCTCACCTCGGGCTACGTCGCCAATCTCGACGAGGGCCAAATGATCGGCCACGGCGAGTTGCCGGTCCTGAACAAGCCCTACCGCCGGGACGAGCTCGCCCGCTCCCTGCGCCTCGTGCTCGGCGGCGAGAGCCGCTGAGCCCCGAACACGAAAAACCCGGCTCGCGTTAGCGAGCCTGGTTTTTCGATGGGTTGAGTCATCGA
>NZ_JAJALK010000011.1 GCF_020523825.1 Methylobacterium brachiatum
GAGGGCGGCCGCCACACGCCGTTCTTCACCAACTACCGGCCGCAATTCTACTTCCGGACCACGGACGTGACCGGGGTGTGCGAGCTGCCGGAAGGCACCGAGATGGTGATGCCGGGCGACAACGTGACCATGGACGTCACGCTGATCGTGCCGGTGGCCATGGAGGAGAAGCTGCGCTTCGCCATCCGTGAAGGCGGCCGCACCGTCGGCGCCGGCGTCGTCGCCGCCATCAACGACTAAGCCAGGACAGCATCCTTAGCAGGGCGCGGCGGGGACCTGTCCTCGCACTCCCCGCCGTCCCTCTCAAGGTTTCAGGATTATGAACGGTCAGAACATCCGCATCCGCCTCAAGGCGTTCGATCACCGCATCCTCGATGCGTCGACCAAGGAGATCGTCTCCACGGCCAAGCGCACCGGCGCGACCATCCGGGGTCCGATCCCGCTGCCGACGCATATCGCGAAGTTCACCGTGAACCGCTCGCCTCACATCGACAAGAAGTCGCGCGAGCAGTTCGAGATGCGCACGCATAAGCGAGTGCTCGATATCGTCGATCCGACGCCGCAGACCGTGGACGCGCTGATGAAGCTCGACCTCGCCGCCGGCGTGGACGTGGAGATCAAGCTCTGAGTCCCGCTGGGACTTAGAGCTTACCGTTTCATCGCGCGAGGGAGAGACCTATGCGCTCAGGCGTCATCGCACAGAAGGTCGGCATGACCCGCGTCTTCACAGACGCGGGGGAGCATGTCCCCGTCACAGTGCTTAAGATCGATCAGTGCCAGGTGGTGGCCCACCGCACCGTTGAGAAGAATGGCTACGTCGCCCTCCAGGTTGGCGTCGGCAAGGCCAAGGTGAAGAACGTGTCGGCTGCCGAGCGCGGCCGCTTCGCGATCGCCAAGGTCGAGCCCAAGAAGAAGCTCGCCGAGTTCCGCGTGTCCGAGGACGCGCTGATCCCGGTCGGCGCCGAGATCACCGCGGACCACTTCATCCCGGGCCAGTTCGTCGACGTGACGGGCACGACCACGGGTAAGGGCTTCGCCGGCGGTATCAAGCGCTGGAACTTCGGCGGTCTGCGCGCCACCCACGGCGTGTCGATCTCGCACCGTTCGATCGGTTCGACCGGCGGCCGTCAGGACCCGGGCAAGACCTTCAAGAACAAGAAGATGCCGGGTCACCTCGGCGT
Source organism: Methylobacterium brachiatum (assembly GCF_020523825.1). Taxonomy (GTDB): domain Bacteria; phylum Pseudomonadota; class Alphaproteobacteria; order Rhizobiales; family Beijerinckiaceae; genus Methylobacterium; species Methylobacterium brachiatum. Next base: position 1,182 of record NZ_JAJALK010000011.1, read on the forward strand.
CGAGCGGGTCACCACCCAGAACCTGCGCGTCGTGCGCACCGATCCCGAGCGCGGCCTGATCCTGGTCGAGGGCGCGGTGCCGGGCGTCGCCGGCGGCTGGATCCAGATCCGCGATGCGGTGAAGCGCAAGCTTCCCGCCGACGTTCCGCTGCCGGGCAAGTTCCGTGAGAACGGCGCTTCGACCTCGGCCCCCGAAGCCGCCGCGTCTGAGGAGACCGTGTGATGAAGCTCGATGTCACCACCCTCGACGGCGCCGGCGCCGGCTCGGTCGAGCTGAACGAGACGATCTTCGGCCTCGAGCCGCGGGCCGATCTCCTGCAGCGCATGGTCCGCTGGCAGCTCGCCAAGCGGCGCGCCGGCACCCACGCCGTGCAGAACCGCTCGGACGTGAACCGGACCCGCAAGAAGCTCTACAAGCAGAAGGGCACCGGCAACGCGCGTCACGGCGCGGCCTCGGCCCCGCAGTTCCGCGGCGGCGGACGCGCCTTCGGCCCGGTCGTGCGCGACCACAGCCACGACCTTCCCAAGAAGGTCCGTGCGCTGGCCCTGCGCCACGCCCTGTCGGCCAAGGCCAAGGCCTCGACCCTGATCGTCGTCGACGACATCAAGATCGAGGATCACAAGACCAAGGGTCTCATCGAGCGCTTCGGCAAGATGGGCCTCTCCAACGCGCTGATCATCGGCGGTGCCGAGGTCGACGTGAATTTCGGCCGCGCCGCGCGTGCCATCCCGCAGATCGACGTGCTTCCCGTGCAGGGCATCAACGTCTACGACATCCTGCGCCGTAACACGCTCGTCCTGACCAAGGCCGCCGTCGACGCGCTGGAGGAGCGTTTCAAATGAGTGCCGATCCGCGCCACTACGACATCATCGTCTCCCCGGTCATCACCGAGAAGGCGACGAACCTGACCGAGCAGAACAAGGTCGTCTTCCGGGTCGGCCCCAAGGCGACCAAGCCTCAGATCAAGGAGGCGGTCGAGAAGCTGTTCGACGTGAAGGTCACGGCGGTGAACACCCTCGTGACCAAGGGCAAGAAGAAGATTTTCCGCGGTCTCCGCGGACAGCGCTCCGACGTGAAGAAGGCGATCGTGACCCTGGCCGAGGGCCACACGATCGACGTCACGACCGGGCTCTGAGGACGGGTTTTAGGGATCCAAGCCGATGGCCTTGAAGACATTCAAACCGGTCACGCCGAGCCTGCGCCAGCTCGTGCTCGTCGACCGCCGTGAGCTCTACAAGGGCAAGCCGGTGAAGGCGCTGACGGAGGGCAAGAGCTCCTCCGGCGGCCGTAACAACCTGGGTCGCATCACGGTCCGCTTCCGCGGCGGTGGCCACAAGCGCGTCCTGCGCAACGTGGACTTCAAGCGCCGCGAGCAGCCGGGTGTCGCCGCGACGGTCGAGCGGATCGAGTACGATCCGAACCGCACCGCGTTCATCGCCCTGATCAACTTCCCCGACGGGAAGCAGAGCTACATCCTGGCTCCGCAGCGCCTGCAGCCGGGCGACAAGGTGGTGACCGGCGAGAACGTCGACATCAAGCCGGGCAATGCCGGTCCGGTCGGCTCGATGCCGGTGGGCACGATCGTCCACAACGTCGAGCTGAAGATCGGCAAGGGCGGCGCGATCGCCCGCTCGGCCGGGAACTACGCCCAGATCGTCGGGCGCGACCAGGGCTACGTGACGCTGCGCCTGAACTCCGGCGAGCAGCGCCTCGTGCACGGTCAGTGCTTCGCGACCGTCGGCGCGGTCTCGAACCCCGACCACATGAACATCTCGCTCGGCAAGGCCGGGCGCAACCGGTGGCTCGGCAAGCGCCCGCACAACCGCGGCGTGGCCATGAACCCGGTGGATCACCCGCACGGCGGCGGCGAGGGCCGTACCTCGGGCGGCCGCAACCCGGTCACGCCGTGGGGCGTGCCCACCAAGGGGAAGAAGACCCGGTCCAACAAGCGGACCGACGTGTTCATCCTGTCCAGCCGCCACAACCGCAAGAAGTAATCGCTATGGCACGCTCTCTCTGGAAGGGGCCGTTCGTCGACGGCTACCTCTTCAAGAAGGCCGAAGCGGCGCGGGGCTCCTCGCGCTCAGAGGTCATCAAGATCTGGAGCCGCCGCTCCACGATTCTCCCGCAGTTCGTCGGGCTCACCTTCGGTGTGCACAACGGGCAGAAGCACATCCCGGTCTACGTCTCCGAGGAGATGGTGGGGCACAAGTTCGGCGAGTTCTCGCCGACCCGCACCTTCCACGGGCACGCGGCCGACAAGAAGGCGAAGAGGCGCTGAGATGGGCAAGCAAGCCACCCCCCGCGCGCTCCCCGAGAACGAGGCCAAGGCGGTCGCGCGCATGCTGCGCGTGAGCCCGCAGAAGCTGAACCTCGTGGCGCAGATGATCCGCGGCAAGAAGGTCGACACCGCGTTGGCCGACCTGGAGTTCTCGCGCAAGCGCATCTCGACCGAGGTCAAGAAGTGCCTCGAGAGCGCGATCGCCAACGCCGAGAACAACCATGACCTGGACGTCGACGACCTCGTCGTGTCCCAGGCGTTCGTGGGCAAGGCCCTCGTGCTCAAGCGCTTCCACGCCCGCGCCCGCGGTCGCGGCGCCCGTATCCTGAAGCCCTTCTCGAACCTCACCATCGTGGTTCGTGAAGTCCGCCAGGCCGAAGCGGCTTAAGGAGGATCTCATGGGCCAGAAAGTCAATCCGATCGGTCTCCGTCTCGGTATCAACCGGACCTGGGACTCCCGCTGGTTCGCCGGCAAGGGCGAGTACGCCAAGCTGATGCACGAGGACGTCGCGATCCGCGCCGCCCTCATGAAGCAGCTGAAGCAGGCCGCCGTCTCGAAGATCGTCATCGAGCGTCCGCACCGGAAGTGCCGCGTCACCATCCACTCGGGTCGTCCGGGCGTGGTGATCGGCAAGAAGGGCGCGGATATCGAGAAGCTGCGCAAGCTCGTCGGCACGATGACCAAGGCCGACGTCACGATCAACATCGTCGAGGTGCGCAAGCCCGAGATCGACGCCACCCTGGTGGCCGACTCGATCGCGCAGCAGCTCGAGCGCCGCGTCGCCTTCCGTCGCGCCATGAAGCGCGCCGTGCAGTCGGCGATGCGTCTCGGCGCCGAGGGCATCCGCATCAACTGCTCGGGCCGCCTCGGCGGTGCCGAGATCGCCCGCCAGGAATGGTATCGTGAGGGCCGTGTCCCGCTGCATACGCTGCGTGCGGACGTGGATTACGGCACCGCCACGGCGTTCACGACCTACGGCACCTGCGGCATCAAGGTGTGGGTGTTCAAGGGCGAGATCCTTGAGCACGACCCGATGGCCCAGGACAAGAAGGCCCAGGAAGAGGGCGGCCGCTCCGGCGGACGCCGTGAGCGCGATGGCGAGGGCGGCCGCGAGCGCGGACGCCGCGAGCGCGAGCACGCGTAAGGTAGGAAGCCATGCTGCAACCGAAAAAGACTCGCTTCCGTAAGCAGTTCAAGGGCCGCATCCACGGTGCGGCCAAGGGCGGCTTCGAGCTGAACTTCGGCCAGTTCGGCCTGAAGGCGGTGGAGCCCGAGCGCGTCACCGCCCGGCAGATCGAGGCGGCCCGCCGCGCGATCACCCGCGAGATGAAGCGCCAGGGCCGCGTCTGGATCCGGGTGTTCCCGGACGTTCCGGTCTCCTCGAAGCCGACCGAAGTCCGCATGGGCTCCGGTAAGGGCGCCCCGGATTACTGGGCCGCTCGCGTCCATCCCGGCCGGATCATGTTCGAGGTCGACGGCGTTGCCGAAGACATCGCCAAGGAGGCCCTGCGCCTCGGCGCCGCCAAGCTCCCGATCCGCACGCGGGTCGTCCAACGCATCGCCGACTGAACGGAGGCTATCGTGAAGTCGACCCAGAGAGTGTCTGATCTGAAGGCGTTGTCGCCGGATCAGCTCAGTGACGAGTTGCTGAACCTCAAGAAGGAGCAGTTCAACCTGCGCTTCCAGGGGGCCACCGGCCAGCTCGAGAACGTCGCCCGCGTCCGTGAGGTCCGCCGCGACATCGCCCGCGTCCGCACCCTGCAGCGTTCGAAGACGCTGCAGGCGTCCAAGAGCTGACGAAGGGCTTAGGAGAACACCATGCCGAAGCGCGTCCTGCAGGGCACCGTCGTCAGCGACAAGGGCGAGAAGACCATCGTGGTGAAGGTGGAGCGTCGCTTCACCCACCCGGTGATGAAGAAGACCGTGCGCCGCTCGAAGAACTACCATGCCCACGACGAGGCGAATGTCGCCAAGGTCGGGCAGACGGTGTTCATCGAGGAGTGCCGTCCCTTCTCGAAGACCAAGACCTGGAAGCTGGTCGAGGACCAGGCTGCCGCGGTCGCCGAGACCGGCGAAGCCGCCTGATACACGGGAAACGGCGGCTGCGGGTTTCCGCGTCCGCCTCAACGTAGCTGGATGTCTTGAGCTTGGGCTGATGCACTGTTGACGGTGCCGTCCCGACCTTTGGGACCTCCAGAACGACGAATGCCCGGACGAAGTTCGACCCTTACTGGGCCGGATTCGTGCCGGGCGTTGTCGTTTCTGAGGTCGGTCGTGAAGCGGACGCGTCGGGTTGGATTCAGACCCGGGAGGGTCGTGGCTTCTGCGGGTTCGAGGCAGGCCCTCCTGCTGGGTTTCCCCGACGGATCAGGAGGCTTCCCCGAAGCCTCCAAAGGGCATGACGCCCTTTGGAGGCTTGCGATGGGCCGAAGCTCTCAGGCCTCGCCCTCGTCGAGCTCGTCGTCGGTCGGCTTGGCGTTTTCCAGGATCTTCTCGGCCACGAGTCCGGAATTCTGGCGGATCGAGGCTTCGATCTTGCCGGCGATCTCGGGGTTGTCCCGCAGGAAGCCCTTCGAGTTCTCGCGGCCCTGGCCGAGGCGCTGGCTGTTGTAGGAGAACCAGGCGCCGGACTTCTCGACGATGCCGGCCTTCACGCCGAGATCGATCAGCTCGCCCACCTTCGACACGCCCTCGCCGAACATGATGTCGAACTCGACCTGCTTGAACGGCGGCGCGACCTTGTTCTTCACGACCTTGACGCGGACCTGGTTGCCGATCGCCTCGTCCCGATCCTTCAGGGTCGAGATGCGGCGGATGTCGAGGCGCACCGAGGCGTAGAACTTCAGCGCGTTGCCGCCCGTGGTGGTCTCCGGGCTGCCGTACATCACGCCGATCTTCATCCGGATCTGGTTGATGAAGATTACCATGCAGTTCGAGCGCGAGATCGAACCGGTGAGCTTGCGCAGGGCCTGGCTCATCAGGCGGGCCTGGAGGCCGGGCTGGCTCTCGCCCATCTCGCCCTCGATCTCGGCCCGCGGGGTCAGCGCGGCGACCGAATCGACCACCAGCACGTCGATGGCGCCGGAGCGCACCAGCGTGTCGGTGATCTCCAGGGCCTGTTCGCCGGTATCGGGCTGCGAGATCAGCAGGTCGTCGAGATTGACGCCGAGCTTGCGGGCATAGACCGGATCGAGCGCGTGCTCGGCATCCACGAAGGCGCAGACGCCGCCCTTCTTCTGGGCCTCGGCGATGGTGTGCAGCGCCAGCGTCGTCTTGCCGGAGGATTCGGGGCCGTAGATCTCCACGACCCGGCCGCGGGGCAGGCCGCCGACGCCGAGGGCGATGTCGAGGCCGAGCGAGCCGGTGGAGATCGTCTCGACCTCCTGCACCTTGTCGTTCTTGCCCAGACGCATGATCGAGCCCTTGCCGAAGGCGCGCTCGATCTGGGACAGGGCGGCGTCGATCGCCTTGGACTTGTCCTTGTCCACCGGGGGCATGTCGACCACTTTCAATGCAGGCTGGGCCATCTGGCGGGCTCCTTATGAAGGGGTTGCGCGCCATTCACAACGCGCGGCAACACCGCGTCTATGTACCTGTTTTGTTCTATTTCGGCAAGGGTGCCGGATACGAGAACGCCGCCCCGTGGGGGCGGCGCGCAGGTTCTCCACCGGGTCGGTCGCGGTCGCGGCGTCAGTCGGCCGCCATGGTCTTCTTTACGGTCTCGACCAGCTGCTTGAGGCTGAAGGGCTTGGGCAAGAAGTTGAAGGCCTCGCCCTCGGGCAGGTTCTTGCGGAACGCGTCCTCGGCGTAGCCGGAGACGAAGATCACCTTCAGGTCCGGCTGGTGCTTGCGCACCTCGCGCAGGAGGGTCGGGCCGTCCATCTCGGGCATCACGACGTCGGAGACGACGAGGTCGATCGGCTGGCTGCCCTCGCGCACGATCGCCAGGGCCTCCAGGCCCGAGGCGGCCTCCAGCACCGTGTAGCCCCGGGCCGAGAGCGCCCGGCTGTTGACCGCCCGGACGGGATCCTCGTCCTCGACCAGCAGGATCGTCCCCTGCCCGGTATGGTCGGCCGCGGGCTTGCGCGGGGCCGGCTTCTCCGGAGCCTTCGTCTTGGCGGCCCGTTCGGCGGCCTCGCCGGTTCCGGTGGGCTTGGCCGGCGCCTGGCCGGGCGCCGGCATGTCGGCCCGCGGCAGGGCCGGGATCGCGGGGGCGGCCTCCTCGGGCTCCGCCACGGGCACGTGCCGCGGCAGGTAGATGCGGAAGGCGGTCCCCTCCCCGATCTTCGACTGCACGTCGATGGTGCCGCCGGATTGCTTGACGATGCCGAACACCGTCGAGAGCCCGAGGCCCGTGCCCTTGCCGATCTCCTTGGTGGTGAAGAACGGCTCGAAGATCTTCTCCATCAGCTCGGGGGGGATGCCCTGGCCGGTGTCGCGCACCTCGATCAGCACGTGGTCGCCCGCGGGCGCCCCGCCCCGCCCGTCCACGGTCGCGGCCGGGCCCGGATCGGTGACGTTCTCGGTGCGGATCATCAGCTTGCCGCCGTCCGGCATCGCGTCGCGGGCATTGACCGCGAGGTTCACGATCACCTGCTCGAACTGGTTCACGTCGGCCTTGACCGGCCAGACGTCGCGGCCGTGCTTCAGCTCCAGGGCGACGCGCTCGCCCAGCAGCCGCTTGAGCAGCAGGGTCAGCTCCGAGAGCCCCTCCCCGACATTCATCACCTCCGGGCGCAGGGTCTGGCGGCGGGAGAACGCCAGGAGCTGGCGGACGAGGCCCGCCGCCCGGTTGGCGTTCTGCTTGATCTGCATGATGTCTTGAAAGGCCGGATCGGTCGGCCGGTGGCTCGCCAGCAGCAGGTCCGAGTAGCCGATGATCGCCTGCAGCACGTTGTTGAAGTCGTGCGCGATGCCGCCGGCGAGCTGGCCGACCGCGTTCATCTTCTGCGCCTGGGCGACCTGCTGCTCCAGCTGGCGCTGCGCCGTGGTGTCGAGGGCGTACAGGATCACGCGTTCGGCCTCGTCGGCCTGGTGGGTGGCGTCGCTGCTGTCGGCTGGGCTGAGCCAGAGCCGCGCGGAGCGCCCGCCCGGACCGCTGAGCTGGACCTCGATCGGCTCCGGGTCGGACAGGCCGCTCGCCGCCCGGGCGAGGCCGGCCTCTAGGGAGGCGCGGTCGACCACCGAGTCGGCGACGTTGGGCTCGGCGCCCTGGTTGCCCTCCCCCTCGGGGCCGCCCTCGTCGGCCTGGCGCGGCACCGTGCCGAACAGCCGGGTGAACGAGGTGTTGGCCCGGGCGATCCGGCCGGACCGGTCGAGGGTCGCGATGGCGATCGGCGAATTGTTGAGGAAGCGGGCGAGCCGCACCTCGGCGGCGCGCTGCGGCTCGTCGGTCTCGGCCCCGGCCGAGCGGTTGATCACGAAGGTCCGCGAGGAGCCGGGCTTGCCGTCCTTGCCGAAGGCGACCCGGTGGTAGAGCCGCACCGGCAGGGTGTGGCCGTTGCGGCGGCGCAGGTCGAGGTCGAACCGGTCGGTGCGGACCTCGCCGGGCAGGCCCGCGGTACGGACCAGGACGTCGGCCTCCGGGGCGATCTCGGTGAGGTGCGGGCCGCCGGGGCCGACGCTCGCCAGGTCGTAGCCGAGCCAGGCCGCCAGCGTCGCGTTCATGTAGACGATCGCACCGGCCGGATCGATCGACAGGAACCCCGCCGGGGCGTGGTCGAGATAGTCGATCGCGTGCTGAAGCTCCTGGAAGACGTTTTCCTGGCGCTCGCGCTCGGCGGTGATGTCGGCCACGGTCCAGAGCGAGGCGGCCCGGCGCGGGCGCGCCAGGGGGCGCACCGAGACCCGGTACCAGCCGAAGCCGCGCTCATGCGCCTGCGGCCCGAGCGGCGGCGACATCCGGATCTCTTCGGTGTGCGCCCGGCCGTCGCGCGAGGCTTGCGACAGGCGGTAGACTGCCTCCGAGACCTCCGGCGAGCCGACCAGGATGCGCTCCACGGGCACGAGGTTCGAGAAGGCGTCGCCGCCGGCCACCCGCAGATAGGCCTCGTTGGCGTAGATCAGCCTCCCGCCATCCTCCACCACCAGCGCCCCGTCCGGCGAGGCGTCGACGATGCCCTTGGTGATGTCGTCCCGGGTGGCGGTGCCGCTGAGCTGGAGCGCCCCGATGGCGAGCGCGAACAGGAAGAACACGCCGGCCATCGCCAGCAGGGCGAGCAGCCAGACGATCAGCGACTGGGCCTGCTCGTTGGCCACGAAGGACAGGCCGATGGCGGCTCCGACCAGCAGACCCGCGAGCACGAGCAGCAGCCCGACCCGGCCCGGCTGCTCCGAGCGGTCGATCGCGCCGTTCCCGTGAGAACCCGAGATCTGCGTGCCCGTCGCGGGCGCCGGAGGTCCAGTGACGTCGGCCATCGGCATCATTCCAGAACAATCACCCGGTTAGGCCCGCCGGCCATAGCAGGGCTCGGGCAGCACGGCATCACTCTCGTCGCGTCGGTCGTGTCGCGCCAAGCCGTGGTGCAGCCTCGCAAAAAAAGGTGGAGGAAGCGTGGCTTTTCCGCGCTGTGTCATGCGATCGGCGCGCTGAATACCAGCCCTTGCTGTTACGCCGCCCGTCGGCGCAGGCGCAGGACGAAGCCGATGACTTCCGCCACCGCCCGGTAATGCTCGGCCGGGATCTCGCGGTCGATCTCCACGGTGGCGTGCAGGGCGCGGGCGAGCGGCGGGTTCTCGATCACCGCGACGCCGTGCTCGGCCGCCACGGTGCGGATGCGCAGAGCTAGGGCGTCGACGCCCTTGGCGACGCAGATCGGCGCGGCCATGCCGGCCTCGTAGCGCAGGGCCACCGCGTAGTGGGTCGGGTTGGTCACCACCACGGTGGCGGTCGGGACGGCGGCCATCATCCGCTTCTTCACCCGGGCCATGCGGAGCTGCTTCATGCGGCCCTTGACCTCCGGGTTGCCGTCCGCCTCCTTCATCTCCTGCTTCATCTCCTCCTTCGACATGCGGTGGCGCTTGCGCCAGCGGAAGCGCGCGTAGAACGCGTCGCCGAGGGTGATGGCGAGGTGCATGCACAGCATGCCGGCGAGCAGCCGGAGGCTGAGGGAGAGGATCGCCGACAGGCTCCCGGCCGGGTCGAGCCGGGCGAACACCTCGAGCCGGTCGCGGTCGTTCCAGAGCAGCACGGCACCGACGATGCCGACCGCGCCGATCTTGGCGAGACCCTTGCCGAACTGGAACAGGGCCTCGATCCCCATGAGCCGCTTGACCCCGGCCATCGGCGAGATCCGGTCGAATTTCGGCATCAGGGTTTCGGTGGTGAGCACCAGCGGGTGCTGGAGCAGCCCGGCGGCGAGGCCGGCCGCCGCCGCCATCCCGACCGGCACCGCCACGGCCTGCAGCCACAGCCAGAGGCCGCGGGTCGCCGCCTGCCTCATGGCGGTGGCGTCGTCCGGCAGGGTGTGGGCGTTGGCGAGGTAGGCCTTGAGGCCCTGGGTCAGGCTCTGGGCGATGCTGGGGGCCGCGATCACCAGGGCCAGCGTGAAGGCGCCGAGGATCGCGAAGGTGTTGATCTCGGCACTCGTCGCGACGTCGCCGCGCTCGATCGCCTGATCGAGCCGCCGCTGGGTCGGCTCTTCGGTCTTGTCTTCCTGCTCCGCGCCCTCGGCCATCTTGTCTGCTCGACCTCAGTGCACAGGGACGCTCAGCGCCCGACGAACTCGCCGAGATACCGGCCGAGATCGTCCAGGAAGACGCCCATCATGACGCCGAGCGAGCCCATCAGGATCAGCATGCCGACGAGCACCGAGGCCGGGACCGCGAGGAAGAACACCTGCAATTGCGGCATCAGCCGCGACAGCACGCCCAGCCCGAGGTTGAACAGCAGCCCGAAGGCGATGAACGGCCCGGAGATCTGCACCGCCAGGGTGAAACCCCGGGTCAGCGCCTTGAGCGCCAGCATCAGCGCGTCCGAGAAGGCCGGGACCCCGTCCGGCGGCAGCACCACGTAGCTCTGCGCCAGGCCCTTGATGGCGAGATGGTGCAGGTCGGCGGCGAAGATCAGCGTGACGCCGAGCAACGACAGGAAGTTGCCCAGCGCGGCCTGCTGCCCGCCGTAGCTCGGATCCACCGTCATGGCGTAGGCCAGGCCGAGCTGCTGCGAGATGATCAGGCCGGCGGTCTGCAGGGCGGCCAGCACCATCCGGACCGACAGGCCGAGCACCAGCCCGACGATCGTCTCGGCGAATAGCAGCCCGATCAGCCGGGGGCCGGCCAGGCCCTCGGTGCCGCCGAGCAGCGGCCGCACGCTGGGGAACAGCACCAACGTGGTCAGCAGCGCGAACGCCAGCCGCATCCGCGGCGACACCATCTGCTCGCCGACGCCGGGCATCAGCATGATCAGCGTGCCGACCCGCGCGAAGGTGATCAGATAGGCCGAGGCGATGCCGGGCAGGAGCAGGTTCATCGCCGCCCCTATGGCATGCGCGCGCCGCCCCTGTCCCGCCGCCGGTCGCCATCAGCCGCCGGCCGCGATGCGGGCGGCGATGCGGGTCATGTAGCCGGCCATGGCGTCGCCGATGAACGGCAGCATCAGCAGCAGCGCGGCGAAGACCGACACGATCTTGGGCACGTAGATCAGGGTCTGCTCCTGGACCTGCGTCAGCGCCTGGATCAGCGAGACGATCAGACCGACCGCGAGGGCGACCAGCATCAGCGGCCCGGCGACCTTGAGGAAGACGAAGATGCCGTCGCGCGCGACGTCGAGGATGGCCAGGCCGGTCATGGGGCGTGTTGCTCAAAGGGGAGGCAGGGGAAATCCGGGATCCGGCTGGCCCATGCTCAAATCTGCATCCGCATGATCTCTTCGTAGGCAGAGATCATGCGGTCGCGCACCGCCACCATGGTCTGCAGGGCGGTCTCGCTCTCGGCCACGGCGGTGACCACGTCCACGACGTTGGCCTTGCCGGAGGCCGCCGAGATCGCCTGGCCGTCGGCCCGCCGCCCGGCATCCCCGACATTGTCGAGGGCGTTGCCGAGGAGCTGCATGAAGTTGCCGCCGGCCTCGCCGGTCGACTGGACCTTGGGGGCCGGGCGGCCGTTGGCCATGCCCTGGACGGCGGCGTAGGCACCGGCCGCGAAATTGCTCGTCGCCATCGACTAGGCTTCCTTCGCGTTCACTTGCGCGCTCACTTGAGGATCGACAGCGTCTGCGACAGCATCTTGCGCGTGGACGTCACCATGTTGAGGTTCGCCTCGTAGGAGCGCTGAGCCTCGCGCAGGTCCATGTTCTCGATCAGCGCGTTGACGTTGGGCATCTGCACCTCGCCCCGGGCGTTGGCCGCGGGGTTGCCGGGCTCGAACTTGGTCCGGAACGCGGAGGGGTCGCGCCGGACGCGGCCCGCCTCAACCAGCTTGGCCCCGGTCTCCGGATCCATGTGGCTGGTGAAGGACGGGATCTTGCGGCGATAGGGCTCGGTCCCGGGCGAGGCCGGGGCGGAATCCGCGTTGGCGATGTTCTCGGCGATGATCCGCATCCGGCCGGACTGCGCCTTGAGGCCGGCGGCCGCCACGGTGAGCGACTTGCTGAATTCCATGGCTCAGGGCCCTCCTCCGCCGCTTGTCGACGACACGTCCGGTTCGGTTCCGGCGCGGTCAGCTCTTGCCGATGGCGATCTTCAGGGTGGTCAGGCTGTGCTGGTAGAGCGAGGCGGCGAGCTGGTAGTCCGACTGGTTGTCGCCGGCCTTCATCATCTCGTCCTCGAGGTTCACCGCATTGCCGTTCGGGCGGATCTCGAAGCGCTTGGCGCCCTTGGCATCGGCCCCCGCCTCGGATTGGCCGGGGGGCGCGAGATGGGCAGGGCTGGTCAGCGCCAGGCCCGGCGAGGCGTTGATTGCGGTGCCGGTGGCCCGGTCGAAGCGCAGCTCCGCCAGGTCGCGCGGCTTGAAGCCCGGCATGTCGGCGTTGGCGACGTTCTCGGCGATCAGGCCCTGGCGTGCCTGCGCCCACTGCATCCGGGTGCGCAGCATCCCCAGGACGGGCAGGTCGGTCAGGGCCACGTTCGCCTCCGGTCTCGCGACGCCGCGCGGGATCGGGCGGGCTCGGCAAAATCTGCCGCCTGCTTGGTTAATGCATGGTTAAGCGCGGGCGAGGCCGGCCCAGGCCCGGGCCGCCACCGTGCGGCGCGCCGGCCATGTTCCTGGGGATGGCGGCGGACGGTGCTTCACAACCTCTTGTCTTGATGGCGCTAAACTTAAGGGCCTGTTAACGAAGTCTTAACGTCGTTTGCCTTGCAGGCCCGCCGGCGTGGTATGAGCGAGGCTCGTGCCGGGCGCGGCCCTGCGGCGGCCGAAACGTGCGAGTGCGTAACCTTGCAATGGCTGCAATCCGTGTTCGGTTCTGAGGGCTCCCCCATCGTCCAGTATGTCGTGATCTTCGCCGTCATCTTCACGGCGTTGGCCGCGATCGTGTTCACGGTGCGCCGCCTGACCGGTCGCAGCCTGGCCCTGCCCGGGCGCACGCCCGCCCGCGGACGCCAGCCCCGGCTCGGGATCGTCGACGTGTACGAGCTCGACCGCGCCCGGCAGCTGATCCTGCTGCGCCGGGACAATGTCGAGCACCTGCTGCTGGTCGGCGGCCCGAACGACGTGGTGGTCGAGCGCAACATCCAGCGCACTCAGCGCCCCCTGCCCGAGGCGACCCTGCGCTCCGACGCCGGGCCGGAGCCGATGGCCGAGCCGCTGCCGGACCCGCTGGCGCAGGGCGGACGCCTGGCCGAGCCGCCCCGGGCCCTGGCCGAGATCGCGGGCCGTCGCTCCGAGCCGCTGTTCGATCCGGGCTTCGAGATGCCGGTCGTCGTGCCGCCGCCGGTCCCGCGCTCGGCCGCCGCCCCGCCGGTGACCTTCCCGCTCGACGTCAACCTGCTGGGCGGCGACGAGCCGGGACAGGAGGTCTCGACCCCCGCCGCTCCGCAGCCCCGCGCCGCCGAGCCCCGCCCTGCCGAGCCACCGCCGGCCCCACCGCCGCCTCCGCCGCCGCTGCGGGAGACGCTCTCGCCCCGGCGGATCCTGAGCCGCACCGCACCGCCGCTGGCCGAGCCGCGGCACAATCCGGCCTCGGAGCGCAAGCCGGACCCCGTGCCCGAGCGCGACGAGCCCGCCCGCGCGGCGCCGAGCCTGACCGTGCCGTCCGAACGTCGGTCCGTCGATCCGGCGGTGCTCTCCGACATGGCAAGGCAGCTTCAGGCCGCCCTGTCGCGCCCATCCTCGGCGGTGACGCCCGCGCCGCCCCCCGCCTCTGCCCCCGCACCCGCGCCTGGACCCACGCCCGGGCCCGAGCCGGTGGACCCGGTGGCGGCGATGATGGCCTCCGCGCCGCCGCTTCCGCCCACTCCGCCGCCCGTGCCCGCGCCCGCGCCAGTGCCCCCTGCCCCCGTGCCCCCGGCCCCGTCGCCGCGCCCGGCGCCGTCATCCCCGCCGGCGGCATCGGCCGAGCCGTCTCCGGTCGCGCCGCCGGTGCTCAAGCCGCCGGCCCCCCGGACCTCCGCGCGCGTGACGCCGCCCGCCCCGCCGCCCCCGGCCGAACCGCCCGCCGAGCCCGCGCCGGCTCCGCGGCCGGAGCCGAAGGCCGCCGGCAACCCGTTTTCCGTGGAGGAGATCGAGGCCGAGTTCGCGCGCCTGCTGGGCCGGCCTCTCGACAAGCGGAGCTGACAGCGGCCGTTTACGGACGGTTAACCGAATGCCGGAAGGCTCGGACCTCAGAGGAGGATCCGATGCTCAACCTGGATGCACAGACCGCTCAGCGAAGCCGCGCCTATCGGGCGTTCAAGCTCGACCGCGCCGGACGCGTATTCTCGGCCGAGGTCGTCCCGGCCCAGGACGACACCCAGGCGCGCCGCCGCGCCCGGGCCATGGCCACGGACGAGGCGATCGAGCTGTGGGACCGGACCCGGTTCCTCGGCCGCTACGAGCCGGCCGCCCCGATCCGCGCCTGACTGATCCGTCCCTGCCGGCCGGGACCGTCAGTCGTGCGCGGTCTCGCGCATTGCCAGGACGGCAACGAAGCTCAGCACCGCGGCAACCGCCAGGTACAGGCCGACGAACCCGATACCGCCATAGGAGGCCAGCTCCTGGGCGATGTAGGGCGCGCCCGAGGCGCCCAGGATCCCGGCGAGGTTGTAGGTCACCGACGCGCCCGTGTAGCGGACCCGGGTCGGGAACAGCTCGGGCAGCACGGCGCCCATCGGGCCGAACACCCAGCCCATGGTCAGGAGGCTGAGGCACAGGAAGCCCAGCACCGGTGGCCAGGTCCCGGCGGCGGCCGCGTTCCCGAGCATCGGCCCCATCAGGAAGCCGAGCAGGAAGACCGCGACCATGCCCGAGAGCAGCACCGGCTTGCGCCCGAACCGGTCGGCCGCCGCCCCGGAGATCACGGTCCCGATCGCCATGAAGCAGACCGCGATGCACTCGAACAGCAGGAAGGTCGGCCGGGTGTAGCCCAGCGTCCCCGTGCCGTAGCCCAGGGCGAAGACCGTCGAGAGGTAGAACACCGCGTAGACCGCCACCATGGCGAAGGTGCCGATCAGGACCGCGCGGCCGTGATGGGTCAGCATCGTCGCGAAGGGCACGCGCTCGGGCCGCGCCTCCGTCAGCGCCGCCTTGAAGGCCGGCGTCTCGGTGAGCTTGAGGCGGACATAGAGCCCGACGCCGACCAGGGCGGCCGAGGCCAGGAACGGCAGGCGCCAGCCCCAGGCCTGGAAGCTCTCGGGCGTCAGGCCGAAGCTGAGGCACAGGAAGCCGAGATTGGCCAGGATGAAGCCGACCGGTGCGCCGAGCTGCGGGAAGATGCCGTACCAGGCGCGCTTGCCCGGCGGCGCGTTCTCCACCGCCAGCAGGGCCGCCCCGCCCCATTCGCCGCCGAACCCGATGCCCTGGCCGCAGCGCAGGACGCACAGGGCGGCGGGCGCCCACCAGCCGGCGGTGGCGTAGGTCGGCAGGCAGCCGATCAGGACGGTGGACACGCCCATGATCAGCAGCGACGCCACCAGGGTCGCCTTGCGGCCGACGCGGTCGCCGAAATGCCCGAACAGGGCCGCCCCGAACGGCCGGGCGATGAACGCGATCGCGAAGGTCGCGAACGCGCTGAGCTGCTGCACCCCGGGGGCGCCCGGCGGGAAGAAGACCGGGCCGATCACCAGGGCGGTGGCCGTGGCGTAGATGTAGAAATCGAAGAACTCGATCGCCGTGCCGACGAAGCTCGCGGCCAGGATGCGACCGGGGCTGGCACTCGGTGCGGCGCCGCCCGGGCCTGCGGTCTCGACAGTCTGCAGCATGATCTGTTGGTGCTCGGGCGGTACGGTGCCGCTTCAGATTGAACGCGGCGCTTTCGCACGGGGCGGCCCCGGCGGGAACCCTGAATCCGTCCCGCGGACGGCGTAGCTGTGTGAGGCCCGCGCAGCGGCCTTGCGTTCGCCCGCCCCGTTCGCCAAGCTGATCGGCCTGTTTTCGTGAGGGATGCCGGCCGCGGCGCCCTCCCCCATCACTTGAGTACTGCGATGAGAGTCACCGTCGAGCGCGCGGCCCTGCTCAGGTCGCTCGGCCACGTGCACCGGGTCGTCGAGCGCCGCAACACGATCCCGATCCTGTCGAACGTGCTCCTGCGTTCGGACGGCTCGAGCCTGCAGCTGCGCGCGACCGACCTCGATATCGAGGTCACCGAGAGCGTGCCGGCCGACGTCGCCGATCCCGGCGCGACCACGGTGCCGGCGCACGTGATCTACGACATCGTGCGCAAGCTGCCCGACGGCGCCCAGGTCTCGCTGGAGACCGGCGGCGAATCCGGCCAGATGACGATCCGCTCGGGCCGGTCGCGCTTCGCGCTCGGCGCGCTGCCGGAGGGCGATTTCCCGGATCTCGCCGCCGGCGAGATGCCGCACGGCTTCGAGGTCGCCGCCGCCGACCTCAAGCGGCTGATCGACAAGACGCAGTTCGCGATCTCCACCGAGGAGACGCGCTACTACCTCAACGGCATCTACCTGCACACGCTGGAGACCGAGAGCGGCCCGGTGATGCGCGCGGTCGCCACCGACGGTCACCGGCTCGCCCGGGTCGAGATCCCGGCCCCGCAGGGCAGCGTCGGCATGCCCGGCGTGATCGTGCCCCGCAAGGCGGTCGCCGAGATCCAGAAGCTCCTCGACGACGGCGGCGAGACCGTCGCGGTCGACCTGTCGCCCGCCAAGATCCGCCTGCGCTTTGCCGGCGGCCTGACCCTGATCTCCAAGCTGATCGACGGCACCTTCCCCGACTACCAGCGGGTGATCCCGGCCAACAACGACAAGCGGCTGACCGTGGAGCGCGACGCCTTCGCCAAGGCGGTGGACCGGGTCTCGACGATCTCGTCCGAGCGCGGCCGCGCCGTGAAGCTCGGGCTCACCGAGGGGCGCCTGGCGCTCTCGGTCAACAACCCGGATTCCGGCAGCGCCACGGAAGAGCTCGACGTCGATTACGAGGCGGCGGGCCTCGATATCGGCTTCAACGCCCGCTACCTGCTCGACATCACCGCGCAGCTCGAGGGCGACACCGCCCTGTTCAAGCTCGCCGACCCGGGCTCGCCGACCCTGATCCAGGATCGCGAGGGCGCGCCGGCCCTGTACGTGCTGATGCCGATGCGGGTGTAGTCGTAGGCCGCCATGCCGGGATGTTCTTCTGCCATACCAAGCAGAAGGACGCGTTTCTGAAACCGCGGATCTCCCAATCACCCCCTCATCCTGAGGTGCTGGAGCGCAGCGTAGGCCTCGAAGGAGGCCTCCAGGGATCGTAACGGCTTCTGGAGGGCTCCTTCGAGGCTTCCGCTGTGCGGAAGCACCTCAGGATGAGGTCGAGGGGTGGAAGGCCTCAGACCACAACGGGCTCTTAGGCGATTGGAAGCAGGCCCGGCCGCTGGCGAAACGGCCGGCGGCACAATATTCATCCGAACCCGGCCACTTCATCCCGAGGTGCCGGAGCGCAGCGGCGGCCTCTCAGGTGGCTTCCGGATCGCGCAAAGAAGTTCTGGCGGCCTCCTGCGCGGGGCGCCGACGCGGGCGCCTCAGAACGAGGCGATTGGGCAGGATGGTCGAACCAAGGGGGGCGGTGAGCATCGTCCGGCTCGCACCCCGGATCCACCGATGACCGATATTCTTGATGCGGAGATCGAGACCAGCGGGCCGACCCAGCGCATCACCCGGTTGATCGCCCGCGACTTCCGCAATCACGCCGATCTCGAACTCAACCC
Source organism: Methylobacterium brachiatum (assembly GCF_020523825.1). Classification (GTDB taxonomy): domain Bacteria; phylum Pseudomonadota; class Alphaproteobacteria; order Rhizobiales; family Beijerinckiaceae; genus Methylobacterium; species Methylobacterium brachiatum. The sequence goes on from NZ_JAJALK010000011.1 coordinate 18,739, forward strand.
CGGCGCCCGCTTCGTGGCCCTGGTCGGCGAGAACGGCGCCGGCAAGACCAACCTGCTCGAAGCGATCTCCCTGTTCGTGCCGGGGCGGGGCCTGCGCCGGGCCGAGTTCGCCGCCATGGCGCGCGCGGACGGCCCGGGGGGCTTCGCCGTGTCGCTCACCCTGGACCGGGACGGCGCCGAGCATCGCCTCGGCACCGGCCTTGAGCCGCCGGGGCCGGACGGGCGCTCGAGCCGGCTGTGCCGGATCGACGGCGCCCCCGCCCCCTCGCCGGTGGCGTTCAGCGAGTTCGTCCGTGTGGTCTGGCTGACCCCGGATCTCGACGGCCTGTTCCGCGGCGCCGCCGGCGACCGGCGCCGGTTCCTCGACCGGCTGGTCCTGGCGGTGGATGCCGGCCACGGGGCACGGGTCTCCGCGATGGAGCGGGCCCTGCGCTCGCGCAACCGGCTGCTCGAGGACCGGCCCGACGACGGGCGCTGGCTCGATGCGGTCGAGCGGGAGGTGGCCGAGCTCGGGGTCGCGGTGGCGCTCGCCCGCCGGGAGACCGCCGAGCGCCTGGACCGTCTGATCGCCGAGACCCGCGACGACGCGCAGCCCTTCCCCTGGGCGTCGATCCGGCTGGAGGGCGACCTCGACGACCTCGTGGCGGTCTGGCCGGCGATCGAGGCGGAGGACCGCTTCCGGCTGGCCCTGCGCAACGGCCGCAACCGCGACCGCGCCGCCGGCCGCACCCTCACGGGGCCGCAGACCACCGATCTCGTGGTCCGGCACGGCCCCAAGGACGTCCCGGCCGGCACCGCCTCGACGGGCGAGCAGAAGGCCCTGCTGATCGGCCTGGTCCTGGCCCATGCCCGCCTGGTGCGGGCGATGAGCGGCATCGCCCCGATGATCCTGCTCGACGAGGTCGCGGCGCATCTCGACCCGCGCCGCCGGGCCGGCCTGTTCGAGGCCCTCGACGCGCTGCCCGGCCAGGTCTGGATGACCGGCGCCGACCCGGCCGCCTTCGCGCAGGCGGGCGACCGGACCGAGGTGCTGCGGATCGGGGGGTAACGGGAGGCGACCGGGCAATCGGCCGCCTCACCCGACCGTCAGCTTCGGATCCGCGTCACGACGCCCGCCGCAGGGTGATCCGCGTCAGCTCGGACGGGCTACCCAGCCGAAGGGCGAAGCCGGGCCACAGCGCTGTGCCGTTGCTGACGTAAAGCAGCATGCCCCCGACCCGGTACGCGCCGGAGACGAACCCGGCATTGCCGCGCGCCACCAGCCGGTCCAGGCCGCGGATCATGCCGCCATGGGTATGCCCCGACAGCTGCAGCGCCACCCCGCGCGCCGCGGCCCGCGCCGCCCGGGCCGGCTGGTGATCGAGCAGCACGATCGGCGCGCCCGCCGGGGCCCCTGCTAGGGCGGCCTCCAGGTCGGGCCCCGGATGGCCGGTGGCGGGGGCCGAGCGATCGGTGACGCCCGCCAGCACCAGCGCATGGTCGTCGCGCCGCAGGACCGTGTGGGCGTTGGCGAGGATGCGGATCCCCAGCCCCGCGAGGTGGCGCATCCAGGCATCGTGATCGAAGAAGTATTCGTGGTTGCCCGGCACGGCCCAGACGCCGTCCCGCGCCCGCAAGGCGCGCAGGGGCTCGACATCGTCCCGCCGGGCCGCAAGCGAGCCGTCGATGAAGTCGCCCGTCACCGCGATCAGGTCGACCCCGAGATCGTTGGCGCGCGCGACGACGGCCCGCGCCCAAGCGGCCGGGAACAGCCGGCTGATATGCAGGTCGGTGAGGTGCAGCATCGTGTAGCCGTCGAAGCCGGGGGGCAGGTCCGCGATCGCGACGGTGAGGTCCTTCAACGGCGGCACGCGCACGGCCTGCCGCACCGCGATCGCCGCGAGGAGCGCCGCCGCGAGGGCAGCCGCGTAGCGCCAGGCGGCGGGGATCGCCCAACCACCCCCGGGGAGGGCCAGGGATGCCAGCGCCACGATGTCGAGGGCGAGCAGCATCAGGGCCACCAACGCGATCGCGCCGAACGCCCAGTTGAACAGCACCACCACCGGGCGGGGGAATTCGGGCGCGAAGACCGAGCCCGAGGAGATCCGGCTCCACAGGTGGTACTGGGACGCGACCAGCAAGACGCCGGCCAAGCCCAGCTTGAGCGCGAGCGGCCATGGCAGGGGCCACGCCCCCCGCGCGATGACGTAGAGAGCGGGCAGGCTGGGGATGAGGCGGATCATGGGCCGCTACATGGACCGGGCGACGACCCGAAGGCAAAGCGTGCCGCGATCCCGGGGATCTGCGGGCCCATTCGGATCCGCCGCCCGATCCGGACGCCGCACGGTTTCGGCCACACTCGCGACGTAAAGGCCGAGCTTGCCTAGAGAGATCGGCCTTGCCAATCTAAGCTTAGCCGTATGCGCGACTGATGTCGCCCGAAGCCTTACCGCATCGGGCCGCGGGTCATAGGAAGTCCGGGATGATGATCAGGGACGGTTGGAACGCCGGTGCCGGCGACAGGGACGAGGCGGCTCTGCGCGGGCGCCCGGCGGGGCTTCTCAGCCGCCGGTCGTTTCTGGCCGGATCGGCCGCCGGTCTCGGCGCGCTGGGACTGGCCGGCTGCGCGACATCCGACGGCCTGCTCCTCGCCGAGGCGGCGAAGGTCTACGGGCCGATGCCCGACGAGAAGTTCCCGATCCCGGCGGTCGACATCAGTAAGGTCAATCCGAAATATTATCGCCGGACGGTCCGCTACGACACGAAGGAAGCCGCCGGCACGATCATCGTCGATCCCAGCAACTACTACGTCTACCGCGTCGAGGGCGACGGATCCGCCACCCGGTACGGCGCCAATGTCGGCCGCGACGGGTTCCTGTGGAGCGGCGACGCCTATGTCGGGCGCAAGTCCGAATGGGCGACCTGGACGCCGCCCAAGGAGATGATCAAGCGCCAGCCCGAGGCGGCGAAATACGCCCGCGGTATGCCGGGCGGCCTCGACAACCCGCTGGGCGCCCGCACCCTCCATCTCTACCAGAACGGCGCCTATACGCTCTACACGATCTACGCCAGCAGCGACCCCGAATCGATCGGCTCGGGAATCACGAGCGGCTGTGTCGGCCTGCTCAGTCAGGACATGATCCACCTCTACGCGCGCACGCCGGTCAAGACGAAGGTGGTCGTCCTGCCGGCGTAGAAGGCGGATCTTCGGCTCACGCCGCCCGCACGGTGGCGAGGAAGCGCGAGACCTCGGCGCCGAGATGCTCCGACTGGCGCGACAGCTCGCCGGCCGCATCGAGCACCTGGCTGGCCGCGGAGCCGGTCTCCTCGGAGGCCTGGGCGACGCCGGCGATGTTGGTCGTGACCTCGTTGGTCCCGATGGCCGCCTGGGCGACGTTGCGGACGATCTCCTGGGTCGCCGCCCCCTGCTCCTCGACGGCCGCGGCGATCGAGGTCGCCACCGAATCGATCTCCCGGATGCGGGCCGTGATCCCTTCGATGGCCGAGACGGCCTGGCCGGTCACGCCCTGGATCTGGCCGATCTGCTGGCTGATCTCCTCCGTCGCCCTGGCGGTCTGCGCGGCCAGCTCCTTCACCTCGGACGCCACCACGGCGAAGCCCCGACCCGCCTCCCCGGCGCGGGCCGCCTCGATGGTGGCGTTCAGGGCCAGCAGGTTGGTCTGGCCGGCGATGTTCGAGATCAGCCCGACCATGTCGCCGATACGGGTGGCCGCCTGGCTGAGCGCCTGGACGAGATGGTGCGTCTCGTCCGCCTCGCCCACCGCAGCCTGGGCGAGGTTGGCCGAGCCGAGGACCTGCCGGCCGATCTCCTGGACCGACGAGCCGAGCTCCTCGGCGGCGGCCGCGACGGTCTCGACATTGGCGGCGGCCTCCTCGGCGGCGGCGGCCACCGTGGTCGACTGGCTGGCGGTCTCGGTGGCGCTCGCCGTCATGGTCTGGGCGGTCGCCTGCAGCTCGGTGGCCGAGGACGAGACCAGGCCGACGATGCCGCCCACGGCGCGCTCGAACCCGTCGGCGAGCTCCAGCATCGTCCGGGTCCGCTCGGCAGCGGCAGCGGCGTCGGCGGCGCGCCGGATCTCGGCCTCCTCGGCGGCCTTCCGGGCCACCATCGCCTTGATGCCCTCGACCGCCTTGCCGACCGCGCCGATCTCGTCCTTGCGGGCGGCCTCCGCGATCTCGGCGTCGATCTCGCCCCGGGCCATCCGCTGCAGCACGGAGACGAGGCGGTCGAGCGGGCGGGTGATGCCGATGGCGGAGATGAACACGGCCGCGAGCAGGCCGGCCAGCATCCCCAGGGCGCTGAACAGGATCAGGCTGAAGCAGGTCGCGTTGGTCTGGTCCGTGAGGTCGTCCGAGCCTTTCCCCATGTAGGTGGCGATGTCGTCGGCGAGCGTGTTGCCGTTCTCCACCAGCTCGGAGAAGACCGGATCCAGCGCGGTGTGGACCAGCGCGATGGCCTTGTCGTTCTGGTTGCTGGTGCCGAGCCGGCGCACCTCGCCGACATCGCGCATGAACCGCTCGATACGCCCGTTCTGCTGGTCGATCCGGGCGGTGAAGGTGGGAGCGCTCTTGCGCAGGGTTTCGAGGGTCGGCTTCACCTTGAGCACGGCGGCCTCGAAGCCGCGATTGGCGCTCTGCATCTGCGCCTCTTCGGTCTCGGCGATGATTCGGTAGACCCAGTAATTGAGCTCGAACACCAGCCGGTTGAGCCGCCGGGCCTCGGCGGTCGCGGCCGCCTCGTTGTTGATGAAGGCGCTGTAATCCTGATCGATCTGGCGCATCCGCGACTGGGCGTACCAGACGCAGCCGCCGACGATGACGCCGATCAACGTGAGGATCACCATCAGCTTGGTGAAGATCCGGATGTTGGACAGGCGCAGCATGGAGCTTCCGTTTTGTTTGGCCCGGCCGGGCAGCACGGCATTGATGTCTACCAACGTTACAGCAAACGCGTTAAGCGTGCGCTAAAATCTGCATGTCACGCGTGAGGATGGTCAATTCTTGCCGCGAAGGCAATGTCGGATGCTTCGGAATCCCCATTCAACCGTCTGATATGGCAGGGTAGCGTCCGAAATTTGCGTATGAATACATGAAGTTCGGAATGAATACATTCCATAATTAAGTCATGAAGGAAATCGTGGGTTTATATGAGAGATCGTCCGATATTGGGCGGATCTGTCTTGGTAACCGCAGCCGGACATGGGCGGTCGCTGCCGTGGCGCTGTGCAGCCGCCGATCCGATGGGAATGGCGGCGGGCCGGCCCTTTCCGCGGCCGCGGGCCGGCGCCACATAGGCCACGTCCGACATTCTTCGCACGATCCGGAACCGCCGCCGCATGTCCAAGCCTGTCCACGCCATGATCCGCGTCCGCGACGAAGCGCGCGCGCGGGATTACTACGCGCGCGCCTTCGGCTTCGAAGTCGCGGACCGCTACGATTTCGACGACTTCACCCTGATCTACCTGCGCGACCCGGCCTCGCCGTTCGAGCTCGAGCTCACGGTCAACAAGGGCCGCGACAAGCCCTACGATCTCGGCGACGGCTACGGCCACATCGCCGTCGTGGTCGACGACGTCGAGGCCGAGCACGCCCGGCACGTCCGCGAAGGCTTTCCGGCCACCGACGTGAAGACGCTCAAGCACGGCGAGACCGTGCTGGCGCGGTTCTTCTTCGCCACGGACCCGGACGGCTACAAGATCGAGGTCATCCAGCGCGGCGGCCGCTTCGCCTGAGCGTTCCGCCCTCCCGCCACACGCCACAGCCGAGCCTCATGCCCGAGACCACCCGCATCATCTGCATCCGCCACGGCGAATCGACCTTCAACGCCGCCCGCCGGCAGGGCGGCAGCGATCCCGGCCTCCTCGACGCCCGGCTGACCCCACGGGGCCAGGCCCAGGCCTCTGAGGCGCGGGAGCGCCTGAGGGACATCCCGTTCGAGCTGGTGGTGGTCTCGCCGCTGACCCGGGCGATCGAGACCGCCGCGATCCTGTTCGGCGAGCACCCGAGCCGGCCGCGCGTGCTGGTCGAGGTGCTGCACCGGGAATGCCAGGAGAGCAGCTGCGACGTCGGCCGGGCGGCCTCCGAGATCGCCGCCGAGTTCCCGCATATCGATGTCGGGCACCTGCCCGAAGTGTGGTGGCATGCCGAGCCCGGCTGCGAGGTCGGCGGCTACCCGGTGGAGCCGCGGCACCTGTTCGATGCCCGCGTCGCCGGATTCCGGGACTGGCTGCGGGCGCGCCCCGAGACGACCATCGCGGTGGTCGGCCACGGGACGTTCTTCTACCACCTCACCGGCACGTTCCTGGAGAACTGCGCCTCCGTCGAGCTGGACCTCGCCGCCGAACCCGTCCTGGCCTGATCAGGCCGGGACCCGGCCCCGGGCGGCATCGAGGCGCGCGCGGGCGCCGCGGAGGTCGATCTCCGGCGCCTGCCGGCCGATCGCCAGGGCATCGTCGAGGATCGCGCAGGCCCGCGCCCAGACGTCCGGCACGAACGGGGCCGCGCCCTCGGCGACCTCGGCGGCGCAGCGAGCATCCTCGGCGGCGCGCTGGGCCGCCGTCGCGGTGCGGGCGACCGCGGATTGCAGGGCGCCGTCCCGCCAGCGCCGCGCCCGGGCCGCCTCCTGCGCGAGCGCGCCGCCCTGCCACGCGGCCGACCGCGCCGCCGCCAGAGCCAGGGGCAAGTCCGGCGCGCCGGCGCAGGCCTCCTCATGCTCGGCCATGCCGGCCCGGGCGCAGAGCGGCGCCAGGATCCGCCGGATGCTCTCCAGCGCAAGGCGCCGGGTGCGGGCGGCCTCGACCTCCGGCCGGTCGGCGCTGCCCGACAGCCGCAGCACGAAGGCGATGAGCTGCGTTCGGGCCTCGTCCGGCATCGCGTCGTTGAGGCCGAGCGCGTAGGCCGCGATCGGCCTCGAGAAGCAGGGCGGGCAATCGGCGCTGGAGCGGATCGCCCGGTAGGGCAGCCCCGCGGCCACGATCGCCGCCTCGTTGATGCAGGTCCCGCCATCGGGGCCTGGGAAGGGATGCGATCCGGCCAGCAGGCGCCAGTTCAGGATCGTCTGGAAGTCGGCGTGCATCCGCGCTCCTCCACCGCAAGAATGCAGCGTGACACGCGCAAGTCCCGTTGGCGAGACGCGATTTCGCGTCCGGTCCCCCAGATGCCAGGGCTCTGCCCTGGACCCGCAAGAGGTCTCGGCCTTTTGAATCCGGGATTCAGCCGCCGAGATTCAGCGCGAGGCCGGACAGCATCGCCACGCCCAGCACCAGCACGAAGGCGGCGGCCAGCAATTCCAGGCCGCCGATCGCCAGCACGCCCCCCTGGCCGCGGCCGCCCGCGAGCCGCAGGGCCGCGCGCTTGGCGAAGACCGCCAGGCAGGCCAGGGCCGTGGTGGTCAGAGCCGTGCCCAGAGCCATGGCCAGGACCGCCAGGACCCCCGCCCCCGGTACCCCCTGCGAGACCGCGAAGACCAGGACGAGCACCGCCCCGGCGCAGGGGCGCGATCCCGCCGCCAGGACCACGCCGGCCCGCGCGCGCCAGCCATCGAGGGCGTCGATGGTCCGGGCATCGGGCAGGTGGGCGCAGCCGGGGCCGCAGGGCGTCCCGAGCTGGACGAGCTGCCCGGCCTTGCGCCAGGTCAGCGCCAGCCCGACCAGGGCGACGAGGGCGAAGCTGACGGTCTCGATCAGGGTTCCGGCCCGGGTCACGCTCGCCGCGGTGGCATTGAGCACCACGGTGCCGATCCCGACGATCGCCCCCGCGACGAGGGCCTGGAGCAGGGCCGCGCAGGCGCTGAGCGCGCAGCCCCGGCGCAGGGCCCGCTCCCCGGCCAGGATGTAGCCGGCGATCACCGCCTTGCCGTGGCCGGGACCGGCGGCGTGGAACACGCCATACGCGAAGGCCAGGCCGACCAGCGGCGTCCAGTCGCCGCCGCCCTTCAGCGCCACGACAGCGGCGTTGAGGTTGCGGGAAAAACTCGCCTGCAGGGCCAGGATCACGCCGCCGAGGCCGGTGGCGGCCGGGGCCGCCTCACGGAAGCCGATGCCGAAGGGCGAGCGCGGCGGCGGCGCCGCAATCCCGGGAGCGATGAGCCAGGCCAGCCCGGCGGCCACGCCGGCGGCCAGCACGACGGCGCCGGCCATCAGCCCCAGCCGCAGCCCGAGCCGCCCGAACCGGGGCGGCGCCGCGATGCCGATCCCTACGGACACGCGACCAGGACCCGGCTGGCGAACTGGACGCCGTAGGACGAGGCCGCCGTGAGCGCCTCGAAGAACGCCTCGGTCATGCCCGGAGAGCCCGCCTCGGCGGTCTTGGGCTGCTCCGTCTTCGGCCGGGTCACGGTGGCGGCGCAGCCCTGCGGCGCGCCCGCGAGGGTGGCGGCGTCCGAGCCTTCCGCGAACGAGAAGGCGACGAAGTAGGTCGGGTCGTAGACCTCCAGGGCGGCCACGCCCCGTCCCTGCTGGATCGGCACCTTGAGCGGCAGCAGGAAGCTCAGCACCAGGGCCTTGCCGTCCAGGCGCATCGCCGGCTCCTTCGGGTCGGCGAAGGCCTGGTCCTTGCCGCCGACCTTCAGCTTCGTGAAGTAGCCGAATTCGGCGAGATTCGCGGTGTTCTCGGCGGCGAGCCCGGCTAGCTCGTCGGGCGCCAGCCTGCCGTCCTTGTTGGCGTCGAGGCCCTGGGTGACGAAGGCCGTGTATTCCGGGTCGAAGCTCCAGGTGTCGCGCACGCCGACGAGCTTGCCGTCCTGGTAGACGAGCTGCGCCTTCGCGGTGACCCAGACATGGGGATGGGCGGACGCGGCGGTGGCCGCGCAGGCGAGGCCGGCGGCCAGGACCAGGGCGGCCGTCTTGGGGAAAGGCGCGGCGATCGGCATGGGGCGGCGGCACGCTCGCTGCAGAGGGGGGACCACGAGAAACGCGGCCCCTTCCTCATCCGCTGGTTGGGCGAAAGCGAGGCACCGGGCGCGGGTGGCGGCCCGAAACGATCACTCCTGCGCGTCCAGCCCCATCAACTGGAAGCTCGTGCGCAGGTCGTTCGACATCGGGATGTCGAGGCGCTCGCCGTTGGGCAGGCGCTTCAGGAACCAGCGCTCGTAGGTCCAGCGCAGTTCGCGCGATTCGGCGAGCCGGGTGAAGGTCTGGGTGACGATCCCGGCGAGCTCGGGATCGTCCTTGCGGAACATGATGCCGTAGGGCTCGTAGGAGAGCTTGTCGGGCAGCACCGTGTAGGTCGCCCCGTCCTGGCTGTCGGTGGCGATCAGCCCGTAGAGCAGCACGTCGTCGGTGGCGAAGGCGTCCGCCTGGCCGGCCTTCACCATCGCGTAGGACGCGGCATGGTCGGGCGCCGTCACGATCTGCGCCTGGATCTTGAGCTTGGCCAGCAGGTCGCGCACCGCCTTCTCGTTGGTGGTGCCGGCCGTGACCACGACGGTCTTGCCGCCGAGGTCCCGATAGGAGGCGATGCCGGAGCCCTTCTTCACCAGCAGCTGCGTGGCGCTGATGTAGTCGACCGGCGAGAAGGCGACGCTCCGGCGCCGCTCGGCATTTGCGGTGGTCGAGCCGCATTCGAGGTCGATCTTCCCCGAGGTCAGGGCCGGAATGCGCGTCTCTGCGGTGACCGGCTCGTACCGGACGGCCACTTTCCGGCCGATCGCGGCCTGGATGTCGTCGGCGATCTCGCCGCACAGGTCGATGGCGTAGCCGATCACCCGGGGGCTGCCGTCCCGGTGCTTGCCCTCCACGAAGGAGAACGGCACCGAGCTCTCCCGGTAGCCGAGCACGATCTCGCCCCGCTCGGCCACGCGCTTGAGCGTGCCGGTGAGCACCTCGATGGCGGCGGCGGGGCGCGGGAGCCCCGCCAGCGCCAGGGCGAGGACGCCCGCCAGGACCGAGCCGCACCGCATCGCCGACATCCCGTGCCCTCCCCGTGACCCCGTGCCGTCCTACTCGGCCGGTGAGGGGACCGTGCCGACATGGTCGAGGCGCTGGTCGGTGGCGGTGAGCTGGCCCTCCCACTTGGCCACCGCCACGGTGGCGATGCTGTTGCCGAGCACGTTGGTCGCCGAGCGGCCCATATCCAGGAACTGGTCGATGCCGATGATCAGCAGCAGGCCGGCCTCGGGGATGTTGAACTGCGCCAGCGTCGCCGAGATCACCACCAGCGAGGCGCGCGGCACGCCGGCCATGCCCTTCGAGGTGACCATCAGCAGGAACAGCATCGTGAGCTGCTGCCCCCAGGAGAGCGGGATGTTGTAGGCCTGGGCGATGAACATCACTGCGAAGGTGCAGTACATCATCGAGCCGTCGAGGTTGAACGAGTAGCCCATCGGCAGCACGAACGAGGTGATGCGGTTGGGCACGCCGAACTTCTCGAGGTTGGTCAGCATCTTCGGGTAGGCCGCCTCGCTCGACGCGGTCGAGAAGGCGAGCACGAACGGCTCCTTGATCAGGTTGAACAGCCGCATGATGCCGCCGCCCCCGAGCATCAGGAAGCCGACGCCCATCAGCAGCGCCCAGAGCACCGCGAGCCCGGCATAGAACTCGACCAGGAACTTGCCGTAGGTGACCAGGACGCCGATCCCCTGCGTCGTGATCGTCGCCGCGATGGCGGCGAACACCGCCACGGGGGCGAACAGCATCACGTAGCCGGTCACCTTGAGCATGACGTCGGCCAGGCCCTCGATGCCCTGGGCCAGGAAGTGCCCCTTCTCGCCCAGCGCCGCCAGGGCGACGCCGAAGAAGATCGAGAACACCACGATCTGCAGGATCTCGTTGTTGGCCATCGCCTCCACGGCGCTCTTGGGCACCAGGTGGGTGACGAATTCCTTCAGCGACAGCGAGGCGGTCTTGAGGCCGGTGCCGGCGCCGACATCGGGCAGCGGCAGGTTCAGGTTGTGGCCCGGCTGCATCAGGTTGACCAGGATCAGCCCCAGCATCAGCGAGCAGAACGAGGCGCCGACGAACCACAGGAGCGCCTTGCCGCCGACCCGGCCGACCGCGGCGGTGTCCCCGAGATGCGCGATGCCGACCACCAGGGTCGAGAACACCAGCGGCGCGATGATCATCTTGATGAGGCGCAGGAAGATGTCCGACACGAGGGCGATGTAGCCGGCGATCTCCTTGGCGGTCTGCGGATCCGGCCAGGTGATGCTGCAGGCGTAGCCCACCGCGATCCCGAGCAGCATACCGATGAAAATCAACGTGGTGAGCCGTGAACCCGACATCGGTACTGCTCCTCGTCGCCGCCCGGGATGGACCAGCATTGATTTTCGTTAACGTGAAGCACGAACTACGCCAGGCGCAAGCCCATTCGGGGCTTGTTACTGACCTGCCCGACTGTTTTCTCGGGACGTTCGCCCGGGGTTGAAACCTGTGGCCGGAACGACGCAGCTGCGGTACGGGACTTGCTCTCCCAGCTCGCCTGCCGTCTCTGCAGGCTGGACGAAAAACCTGCGCCCGCGAGAATACATGGACGTCTTCGTACAACAGCTGATAAACGGGCTCACGCTCGGCTCGATATACGGTCTGATCGCGATCGGTTACACGATGGTGTTCGGCATTATTGGAATGGTGAACTTCGCCCACGGCGATGTGTTCATGGTGTCGTGCTTCATCGCGCTGATCACCTTCCTTCTTCTAACGACCTGGCTGGGCGTTAGTTCGATCGCCCTGGCGTTCCTGGTCGTCCTCGTGGTCGCCATGATTCTGACCGCCCTGTGGGGCTGGGCGATCGAGCGCATCGCGTACCGGCCGCTGCGCGGCTCGTTCCGGCTGGCGCCGCTGATCTCGGCGATCGGCGTCTCGATCTTCCTCTCGAACTTCGTCCAGGTGGTGCAGGGCGCGCGCAACAAGCCGACGCCGCCGATGCTCTCGGGCGGCATCACGCTGTTCGAGCGCGACGGCTACGCGGTGTTCCTGGCCTACAAGCAGTGCCTGATCATGGCGGTCACGGCCGTGCTGCTCACCGGCTTCTGGTACCTCGTGCAGCGGACCCCGTTCGGCCGGGCGCAGCGCGCCTGCGAGCAGGACCGCAAGATGGCCGCACTGCTGGGCATCGACGTCGACCGGACGATCTCGCTGACCTTCGTGCTCGGCGCCGCCCTGGCCGCCGTCGCGGGCGTCCTCTACCTGATGTATTACGGCGTCGTGTCCTTCTCGGACGGGTTCGTGCCCGGCGTGAAGGCCTTCACCGCGGCGGTGCTCGGCGGCATCGGCTCGCTGCCCGGCGCCGTGCTCGGCGGGCTGATCATCGGGCTGATCGAGACCTTCTGGTCGGCCTATTTCTCCATCGAGTACAAGGACGTCGCCGCGTTCTCGATCCTGGCCATCGTGCTGATCTTCATGCCGTCTGGCATCCTGGGCCGGCCGGAGGTCGAGAAGGTCTGATGGCGAACTCCAAGCCCGCGACCCAAGCCGCCATCCCCGAATCGGCGATGGCCGGCATCCTGCGCGACGCCGCGCTCTACGCGCTCGTCGCCTTCGGCCTCTGCGTCCCGATCATCGCCTACCGGACCGATCCCGGCCCGGGCAGCGACCTGCTGCTGACCCCGCGCTGGGGCCTCGTGGCGTGCCTGTGCGCGGCGATCTTCGTCGCCCGCATCCTCCAGCGCCTGGTGCTCCTGCGCCGGGACGCGCGGCGCGCCCTGACCCCCTCCCCGGCCCAGGCCACCGAGGCGGTCCACGGCGAGCCCGATGCCGGCCAGAAGACGTCGAAGCTCGGCCTCTGGCTGTTCGTCGGCATCGCCCTGACCCTGCCGGCGATCGCCGCGGCGGCCACCGGCGGCCTCTCCTCGGCCCGCTACTGGATCGATCTCGGCATCCTGATCCTGACCTACGTGATGCTCGGTTGGGGCCTGAATATCGTGGTCGGCCTCGCCGGCCTGCTCGACCTCGGCTACGTCGCCTTCTACGCGGTCGGCGCCTATTCCTACGCGCTCCTTTCGACCACCTTCGGCCTGTCGTTCTGGATCTGCCTGCCGCTGGCGGGTGTGTTCGCCGGCCTGTGGGGGATGCTGCTCGGCTTCCCCGTGCTGCGCCTGCGCGGCGATTACCTCGCCATCGTGACGCTGGCCTTCGGCGAGATCATCCGCCTGGTGCTGATCAACTGGACGGACGTCACCGGGGGCGGCGCCGGCATCTCGTCGATCCCGCGGGCGACCTTCTTCGGCATCCCGTTCAGCGCCGGCGAGGACGGCTTCGCCGCCCGGTTCGGCATCCCCTACGATTCGATGCACCGGCTGGTGTTCCTCTACTACCTCATCCTGGCGCTGGCCCTGTTCACCAACTTCGTCACCTTACGCCTGCGCCGCCTGCCGATCGGGCGGGCCTGGGAGGCGTTGCGCGAGGACGAGATCGCGTGCCGGTCGCTCGGGATCGACACGACGGCGACCAAGCTCACGGCCTTCGCCCTGGGGGCGGCGTTCGGCGGCATCGCCGGCTCGTTCTTCGCGGTGCGCCAGGGTTTCATCAGCCCGGAGAGCTTCAACTTCCTGGAGAGCGCGATCATCCTGGCGATCGTGGTGCTGGGCGGCATGGGCAGCCAGGTCGGCGTCGCCATCGCGGCGGTGGCCATGGTCGGCGGCCCGGAGATGCTGCGCAATCTCGGCTTCCTGAAAGCCGTGTTCGGCGAGGGCTTCGACCCCAACGAGTACCGCCTGCTGCTGTTCGGCCTCGCCATGGTGGCGATGATGGTCTGGCGGCCGCGGGGGCTGATCTCGGTGCGCCTGCCCTCGGTGTCGCTGGGCGAGCGCCGCGCCGTCTCGGGCGCGCATGTGAGCGAGGGGCACGGCTGATGGCGCTTCATCCGGAACCCCGGGCGCAGGCGCAGGCCTCCGCCCCGCCGGTGCTCGCCGTCGAGCACCTGACCATGCGGTTCGGCGGGCTCACCGCCGTCTCCGACCTGTCCTTCGAGGCCAGGCGCGGGGACATCACCGCCCTGATCGGCCCCAACGGGGCCGGCAAGACCACGGTGTTCAACTGCATCACCGGCTTCTACAAGCCGACCGAGGGCATGCTGCGGCTCGCCCATGCCGACGGCACCACGCACCTGCTGGAACGGCTGCCCAACCACGCGGTCAACAGCACCGCCCGGGTGGCCCGGACCTTCCAGAACATCCGCCTGTTCCAGGGCATGACGGTGCTGGAGAACCTGCTGGTCGCCCAGCACAAGCCGCTGATGCGCGCCTCCGGCTACACCCTGTTCGGGCTGCTCGGCCTCAAGGGCTACCGGGATGCGCAAGGGGAGGCGATCGAGCGGGCCAAGGCCTGGCTCGACCGGATCGATCTGATGGCGCGGGCCGACGACCCGGCCGGCGCCCTGCCCTACGGTGCCCAGCGCCGGCTGGAGATCGCCCGGGCGATGTGCACCGATCCGGTGCTGCTCTGCCTCGACGAGCCGGCCGCGGGCCTCAACCCGCGCGAATCGGCCGAGCTCAACGCGCTGCTGCGCCATATCCGCGACGCGCACGACACCTCCGTGCTGCTGATCGAGCACGACATGTCGGTGGTGATGGAGATCTCGGACCACGTGGTCGTGCTGGATTACGGCCAGAAGATCGCCGACGGCACCCCGACCGAGGTGCGGGCGGACCCGAAGGTGATCGCCGCCTATCTGGGCGTCGAGGATGACGAGGTGGAAGCCGTGGAGGCCGAGGTCGGCATCACCGTGCCGCACGGGGACCCGACCCTTCCGGACGTGAACCGCTCGGAGGCGTCGCTATGAGCGTGGCCGGCATCAACGTCCTGGTCGAGGAGACCCGGGCGATCCAGGCGGGGGGCAAGCCCCCGCTCCTCGCGGTGCGCGACGTCTCGACCTATTACGGCAGCGTCGCCGCCCTCCGGGGCGTCGATATCGACGTCGCCGAGGGCGAGATCGTGACCCTGATCGGCGCCAACGGCGCCGGGAAGTCGACCCTGATGATGACGATCTTCGGCAGCCCGCAGGCGCGCACCGGGACGATCACCTATGACGGGCGCGACATCACCCGGATGCCGACCCACGCCATCGCCCGGCTCGGCGTCGCCCAGTCGCCGGAGGGCCGCCGGGTCTTCGCGCGCATGAGCGTGTTCGAGAACCTCCAGATGGGCGCCTCGCTCCACGGCGAGCGCTACTTCCAGGAGGATCTCGAGAAGGTCTGCACCCTGTTCCCGCGGGTGAAGGAGCGCCTGCACCAGCGCGCCGGCACGATGTCGGGCGGCGAGCAGCAGATGCTCGCCATCGCCCGCGCCCTGATGAGCCGGCCGCGCCTGCTGCTCCTCGACGAGCCGTCGCTCGGCCTGGCGCCGCTCGTGGTGAAGGGCATCTTCGACGCGATCCGCGAGCTGAACCGCACGGACGGCATGACGATCTTCCTGGTCGAGCAGAACGCCTACCACGCCCTCAAGCTCGCCCATCGCGGCTACGTGCTGGTCAACGGCCGGGTGACGATGAGCGGGACCGGGCGGGCCCTGCTCGACGATCCGAACGTCAAGGCCGCCTATCTGGAGGGGGGCCATACCGGCCCGGTCGGGGCATGAGCATGCTTCAGGGGATCCTGTACGAGGAGCAATCGGCCTGGCTGTTCCTGCTCGTCACCGTAGTGATGGGCGGCTGGGCCGGCTGGATGGCCGCCCGCGCGATCGCCCGGGGCTGGCGGCCGTTCTGGCAATGCCTGGGGGCCCTGCTCCTCGTGGCCGCTTCCGTGCGCTTCATCCATTTCGCGCTGTTTTCGGGCACGCTGGTCTCGCTGCACTACTATGCGATCGACGCGATCGTGGTCATGATCATCGGCACGGTGGGCTTTCGGTTCACGCGCACGCGCCAGATGACGAGCCAGTACCGCTGGCTCTACGAGAAGACCTCTCCGCTGACGTGGCGCGAACGCACGCCCGTCTCCGGCGGGGTCGGGTGAGTTCGGCCGGATCCACCGGACCGGACTAACGATCGAAGGGGATGTTCGCGATGAGATCGATTCTGCTGGCCGGGCTCGCCCTCGGCACGATGATCGCTGCGGCACAGGCGGCTGAGGTGAAGCTCGGCATCGCCGCGCCGATCACCGGCAACAGCGCCGCCATCGGGGCGCAGATCAAGAACGGCGCCAGCCAGGCGGTCGAGGACCTCAACAAGGCCGGCACCCTGAAGGGCACGACCCTGACCGTCACGGTCGGCGACGACGCCTCCGACCCCAAGCAGGGCGTCTCGGTGGCCAACAAGTTCGCCAGCGACGGCGTGAAGGTGGTGGTCGGCGACTATAATTCCGGCGTGTCGATCCCGGCCTCCGACGTCTATCTCGACGCCGGCATCATCCAGGTCACCCCGGCTTCCACGAACGTGAAGTTCACCGAGCGCGGGATGTGGAACACGTTCCGCACCTGCGGCCGCGACGACCAGCAGGGCGCGGTGGCGGGCGCCTATCTCGTGGCGAACTTCAAGGACAAGAAGATCGCCTTCGTCCACGACAAGACCCCCTACGGCAAGGGCCTGGTCGACGAGACCCTGATGGTGCTCAAGGCCAAGGGCGTGAAGCCGGTGATGTTCGAGGGCATCAACCCGGGCGAGAAGGATTACTCGGCGCTGGTCTCGAAGCTGAAATCGGCCAATGTCGACGTGGTCTATTTCGGCGGCTACTACACCGAGGCCGGCCTGATCCTGCGCCAGATGCGTGACCAGGGCCTCAAGGCCCCGATGATGGGCGGCGACGGCATGGTCGACCGCGAGCTGGTGGCGATCGCCGGCCCGGCCGCCGAGGGCACGCTGACCACCTTCCCGCCGGATGCCCGCAAGAACCCGAACGCCAAGGCGGCGCTGGCGGCGTTCAAGGCCAAGAACATCGATCCTGAGGGCTACACGCTCTACTCCTACGCGGCCGTGCAGGTTCTGGCCAAGGCGATGGCCGAGACGGGCTCCAGCGACGGCAAGAAGCTCGCCGAATGGCTGCACCAGGGCAAGCCGGTCGACACGGTGGTCGGCCCGATCGCCTACGACAAGAAGGGCGACATCACCCGGCCGGACTACGTCCTGTACGAGTGGAAGAAGGGCGCCGACGGCAAGATCGACTACACCGGCAACGAACTGACCAAGTAGTCCGACCCGCATTCCGGGCCGACGCCGTCCTGCATCGCTATGCGGGGCGGCGTCTCTGTGTTCGGCGCGGTGGATTCGTCAGCCTTAATCGTTATTGCGGCCGCACCGCCGCGTGCGTACGCCCAAGAATTGTGCATGATGCCGGCGGCACGGGGAGCAGGGTGTCTCGACGGGCCGGAGGAGGCCGAATGACGGCGGAGGGGCACGCAACCGTGGACGCTCGCGCGGCGGCGGCTGGTCCTGCGTCGTCTGCCACGGTCCCGCGCGGCACCGCGGCCGGCCTCCCGGCACCATCATTGCAAAGGCCTCGCCCGAGCGGGCGGGCCCGAGCGCCGAGCCGCCAGCCGATCCCGTTCGGCCTGATCCAGGAGTTCCGTACCGATGCAGTCTGATATCGCTCGCCGCGGCCTTGCCGCGGCGCTCGGCCTGAGCCTCGCCCTGGCCCCCCTCAGCCTGCGGGCCGAGGAACTGACCGGTACCCTCAAGAAGGTGAAGGATAGCGGGGCCATCGTCATCGGCTACCGCGACGCCTCGGTGCCGTTCTCCTATCTCGGCGGCGACCAGAAGCCGATCGGCTACGCCCTCGACATCTGCTTCAAGATCGCCGACGCCGTGAAGGCCAATCTCGGCCTGCCGAACCTCGAGGTGAAGCTCAACCCGGTCACCTCCGCCACCCGCATCCCGCTGATGGCGAACGGCACGATCGACCTCGAATGCGGCTCGACCACCAACAACGCCGAGCGCGAGAAGCAGGTGAACTTCACCAACTCGCACTTCCTGACCGCGACCCGCTACGTCTCGAAGAAGTCGGCCAACCTGCACACGATCGACGACCTGAAGGGCAAGACCGTCGTGTCGACCTCGGGCACCACGAACATCAAGCAGATCAACGAGGCCAACACCGAGCGCAAGCTCGGCCTGACGATCCTGCCCGCCAAGGACCATGCCGAGGCGTTCCTGATGGTCGAGACCGGCCGCGCCGTGGCCTTCGTGATGGACGACGTGCTGCTCGCCTCGCTGGCGGCCTCCGCCAAGGACCCCTCGGCCTACGAGATCTCCACCGAGGCCCTGTCGAAGCCCGAGCCCTACGGCATCATGGTGCGCAAGGACGACCCGGCCTTCAAGAAGGTCGCGGACGAGGCCACCGCCAAGCTCTACACGAGCCCCGAGGGCAAGGCGCTCTACGACAAGTGGTTCACCAAGCCGATCCCGCCGCGCAACATCAACCTCAACCTGCCGATGAGCGCGGAGATGAAGAAGCAGTTCACCACGCCGATCGCCAGCCCCGATCCGGCGGCCTACTGAGCGTTCGCCGCGAATGATGCGCACCGCGGGACCGATCCCGCGGTGCGTGTTTGCAAGATCAGGATAGAACCGGCGCGATGAACTACAACTGGAACTGGCGGATCTTCTTCGACGCCTCGCCGGAGGGCACCGGCACCTATCTCGACATGCTGCTCTCCGGGCTCATGTGGACGATCGCCACCGCCCTGTGCTCGTGGTTCATCGCGTTCTTCCTCGGCTCGTTGATCGGGGTGATGCGGACCCTGCCGTCCAAGACCGCCAACGCGATCGGGACAGCCTATGTCGAGCTGTTCCGCAACGTGCCGCTGCTGGTGCAGATGTTCCTCTGGTACTTCGTGCTGCCCGAGGTGGTGCCGACGCAGGTCGGCGACGCGATCAAGCAATTGCCCGACGCGCCGTTCTACACCGCGGTGGTGTGCCTGGGCTTCTTCACCGCCTCGCGGGTGGCCGAGCAAGTCCGGGCGGGCATCCAGTCGCTGCCGCGCGGACAGCGCATGGCCGGCACCGCGATGGGCTTCACGGTCTACCAGACCTACCGGTACGTCCTGCTGCCGAACGCCTACCGGATCATCCTGCCGCCGATGACCTCCGAATTCCTGAACAACCTGAAGAACACTTCCGTGGCCCTAACCATCGGCCTCCTGGAGCTGACCGCCCGGGCCCGCTCGATGCAGGAATTCTCGTTCCAGGTGTTCGAGGCGTTCACGGCGGCGACACTGCTCTACGTGATCATCAACCTCGTGGTTGTCACCGCCGCGACCTTCCTGGAGCGCGCCGTCACGATCCCGGGCCAGCGCTGAGGCGCCGGCCCGCCCCCCGACCTTCCCGCTCCGCCGGCGCACGGCCACCGCGAACAGGCCCCGATGCTCTCGAATTTCGACTTCAACGTCATCCTCTCGTCCCTGCCCTACCTCTTCGGTCAGGGCATGGTCTTCACGGTGACGCTCACCGCCATGGCGGCCGTCGGCGGCGTGATCATCGGCACGTTGCTGGCGATGGCCCGGCTGTCGAGCGTGCCGGGGCTCAGCCACATCGCCAAGGGCTATGTCGAGCTGTGCCGCTCGCTGCCGCTGGTGCTGGTGATCTTCTGGTTCTACTTCCTGGTGCCGTATATCGGCGCCTACGTGACCGGCGCCTCGACCCCGATCCAGGTCGGCGCCTTCCCGTCGGCGCTGATTACCTTCATGGCCTTCGAGGCGGCCTACTTCTCCGAGATCATGCGCGCGGGCATCCAGTCGATCCCCAAGGGGCAGACCGGGGCGGCCTTGGCGCTCGGCATGAACTACTGGCAGACCATGGCCAACGTCGTGCTGCCCCAGGCCTTCCGCAACATGCTGCCGCTGCTGCTGACCCAGACCGTGGTGCTGTTCCAGGACACCTCGCTGGTCTACGTGCTCTCGCTCACCGACTTCATGGGCGCCGCCTCGAAGGTCGCCCAGCGCGACGGCCGCCTCGTCGAGATGTATATCTTCGCGGCCATCGTCTACTTCGTGATCTGCTTCACGGCCTCGTTCCTGGTGCGTCGCCTGCAGCGCCGCGTCGCCATCATCCGCTGACCGACACTGGAGTCCGCGCCATGACCTCGACCCCGATGCCGGCCCCGTCCGTCAAGGAACCCGTCGCCGACGCCGCCCACGCCCCCCGGGATGCCGGGCTCCAGCCCGGCACCCTCGTCGCCGGCGTGCCGGATGCTGCGCCCGGCGAGACGATGATTTCCATCGACAACATCAGCAAATGGTACGGCGACTTCCAGGTGCTGACGAATTGCACCACCAAGGTCGCCAAGGGCGAGGTCGTGGTGGTCTGCGGCCCGTCGGGCTCGGGCAAGTCGACCCTGATCAAGTGCGTCAACGCCCTCGAGCCGTTCCAGAAGGGCCAGATCACGGTCGCCGGCACCAAGGTCGCCGACAAGGCGACCAACCTGCCCAAGCTCCGCTCCCGGGTCGGCATGGTGTTCCAGCATTTCGAGCTGTTCCCGCACCTGTCGATCACCGACAACCTGACCATCGCCCAGCGCAAGGTCCTGGGGCGCAGCGCCGAGGACGCGAAGAAGCGCGGCCTCGACCTGCTGGCCCGGGTGGGCCTGAGCGCCCATGCCGACAAGTTCCCCGGCCAGCTCTCGGGCGGCCAGCAGCAGCGCGTGGCGATCGCCCGGGCGCTCGCCATGAACCCGGTGGTGATGCTGTTCGACGAGCCGACCTCGGCGCTGGACCCCGAGATGGTCGGCGAGGTGCTCGACGTGATGGTGGAACTCGCCAAGGAGGGCATGACCATGATGGTCGTGACCCACGAGATGGGCTTCGCCCGCAAGGTCGCCGATCGGGTGATCTTCATGGATCGCGGCGAGATCGTCGAGGATGCCAAGAAGGAGGACTTCTTCGGCAGCCCCCGCTCCGAGCGCGCCCAGACCTTCCTGTCGAAGATCCTGCAGCACTGATTGTTTTGGGATTTGGCGTTCGCGCAAGATCGAGCGCTTCCCTCTTTCCGCTGCGGATTTCTGAATTCACCGACCCTCGGAGGAGGCGCAGGTTCCCTCTCCCGTGCGGGAGAGGGACAGGGTGAGGGGTGCGACCCTTCCGGAAAAGTCTGATCCCTCACCCCAACCCTCTCCCGCACGGGAGAGGGGGCACGTCGCGATCTGCGCGCGCCAAAATCTGAAGATCGTCGTCACTGCGGCAATAGGAAAGCGGCGCGCTTTTTCACGGCCGGCGACGCATCCGCGCGTCTAACCCACCCCCGCCTGCGCGGCCCGATACTCGCGCCCGTGCTGGCAATAGCCCTCGACGATGCGGATCATCATCGCGCGTTTCTCGGCGTCGAGGGGGGACAGGATCCGGGCCGGGCGGCCGCCCCAGAGATAGCCGGCCTCCAGGATCTGGCCGGGATCCGTGGTGGCGCCGGCCGCCAGCATGACGTCGTCGGCGATCAGCGTGCCGGGCGCCACCGTGGCGCCGATCCCGATCAGCGCCCGGGCGCCGATCCGGCAATCGGCGATCCGGACGTTGTGCGCGATGGTCGTGTCGCGCCCGATCACCACGCCCTCGGCCCGGGTGCGGATCGTGGTGTTGTCCTGGATGTTGGTGTCGGCCCCGACCACGATCGGCCCGACCTCGGCGTTCAGGTCGCAGCAGAACAGCACGCTGGCGCCGGCCCCGAGGCTGACCCGGCCGCGCAGGCGCGCGGTGCGGGCGACGAACACGCTGTCCTCGACCTCGGGCGGCCGCCCGGGATCTGCGGCCGCGCCGTCGCCCATCCGCTCGCGCAGGCGCTCGGCCCGCTCGGCGACCTCGTCCGGGCCCACCGGCCGGCTCGGCCGCGCCGGGCTGCCGGCATAGGCGTGGCCGCCTTCGAGCTTCATGCGGGGGAACACGGTCGCGCCGGCCTCGATCACCGTGTGGTCGCCGATCTCGGCCCCGTCGAGGATCACCACGTCGTCCTCGATCACGACGTCGGAGCCCACCGTGCAGGCATGCACGACGCTGTTGCGCCCGACCGTGACCCGGTCGCCGACCTGCGTCCCGTGGGTGAGCGTGGCGATATGCACCGTCGAGCGGTGGCCCAGCCAGAACCGGTCCCCGAGGGTGATGGCCTGCCCGTCGGCGCGGATCACCGCCTCGTCGCCGATCCAGGCCTGCGTGCCGATGCGGGCGGCGCCGATCACCGTGCTGCCGCGCCCGCACCAGACCGGGCGGCTCGCGAAATCCGGCAGGACGCCCGCGTAGGGCAGGATCAGGTCGGGGGTCACACGGTTATCCTTCTCCGCCGGTTGCCAACCGATCACGCCCGCGGGCGAATGCGGCTCAGCGTGCCATATAGAGGCGCGGCCGGGTGTGACAGGCGCGGGAGCGTCCCGCGCCGCCCGAAGACCGCCGGACGAGGATCGTTGGACCCGACCATGAGTGCCCCCGCCCCGAGCGTCGCCATCCAGGCCGAGCCCTTCGACACCGCCGCCGAGATCGCCCGGATCGGCGCCGAGCTCGGCGGACGGGCCGGCGCGATCGTCACCTTCACGGGCCTGTGCCGGGACGAGGGCGGGCGCCTCGCCGCCCTGGAGCTCGAACATTACCCCGGCATGGCCGAGGCCGAGATCCTCCGGGTCGCCGAGGCGGCCGTTGCCCGCTGGCCGCTCCAGGCCCTGCGGGTGATCCACCGGCACGGCTTGGTGTCGCCGGGCGACGGCATCGTGCTGGTGGTGACCGCCTCGAGCCACCGGGTCGCGGCCTTCGAGGCGGCGGATTTCCTGATGGATTATCTCAAGACCCGCGCGCCGTTCTGGAAGCGCGAGCACCTGGCCGACGGCACCACCGGCGGCTGGGTCGAGGCCGCCGCCCACGACGACGCGGCGGCCGAGCGCTGGCGCTGATCCGGCCTACAGGATCGCGTTGAGCAGCACGGCCGCGAGGCCGCCCGCGATCGCCAGGCCGAGGAGAACCACGCTGCTGAGCTGGTCCCCCGTATCCACGGTCCGGCCGGGGCCGAGGGAACGGGTATGGGGCTCGTTGCTGCTCACGCGGTCTCTCCTGGGGGCGCCCGGCCCCCTGCGGGGGCGGCTGCGCGGGCGGACAACGCGCGAAACGCCGTCCGGTCTCGGCGCACCGCACACAAGCTGATAGAGAGCCACACTTGACCATGGCCGGCCCGCGGCGTTCGTGAGCCCGCGGTACGGGAGCGGTGATGACGGACGGTCAATCTCGGGACTTGGACGGCCCGGTCGGGCCCTGGCAGGGCGCCTTGCCGCTGGCGGCCTCCGGCATCGCCGTCGTCTGCTTCACGGCGGCGCTGGCGCTCGCCTGGATGTCGGTGGGCACGCTGCTGCTGATCTTCGCGGGCGTGCTGCTCGGCGTGTTCCTCGACGGCCTGACCCGGGGGCTCGGCCGCGTCCTGCCCCTGCCCCGGGGCGTGCGCCTGACCATCGCGAGCCTCGCGGTCGCGGTCGCGGCGATCGGCTTCGGGACCTATGGCGGCGCCACCATCGTGCAGCAGGGGCGCGACCTCGGCACCACGATCAAGGACCAGGCCGGCACTGTGTCGAGCTGGCTGTCCGAGCGCGGCATCGACGTGCCGAGCCTCGCGCCGCAGGGCGGCGGCAAGGACGGCTCCACCGACGCGAGCCAGCGGGAGGGCGGTCTCGGCGGCCTCGCCAACGGCCTGCTCAAGGGCAGCAGCTCGATCGTGTCCGATGCGGGCAGCGTCCTCGGGCCGGCGGCGGCCGTGATCCTCGGGCTGTTCGACGCGCTCGGAAACCTGCTGGTGATCGCCTTCCTGGGGCTCGCCTTCGCGGCCGACCCGGAGGCCTACCGCGACGGGGTGCTGCGCTTCGTGCCCCCGCAGAAGCGCCGCCGCGCGGCCAAGGTCCTCGACGGTGCCGGCGAGACCCTGCGGCACTGGCTGTTCGGCCAGCTGATCATCATGGCGGTGATCTTCGTCTGCACCTGGGCCGGGCTGGCCTTCCTGGGGATCGGCGGCGCGCTGATCCTCGGCCTCCAGGCCGGGCTGCTGGCCTTCGTGCCGACCGTGGGCCCGCTGGTGGCGGGTCTCGTGATCATCCTGGCGGCCCTGGCCTCGGGCCTGAAGGCGGTCATCGGCTCGATCGGCGTCTACCTGGCGGTGCAGTGCCTGGAGAGCTACGGGCTGACGCCGTTCATCCAGAAGCGGGCGCTGGACATCCCGCCGGCCACGATATTCGCCGGCCAGCTGATCCTGGGCGTGATCTTCGGCCTCTGGGGCATCGCCCTGGCGCTGCCCCTGATGGCGGTGATCAAGGTCCTGCTGGAGCAGCTCTACGTCGAGGACACGCTGCACGAGCAGCCGAGCAGTTGAGGCGCGCGGCGCGTCGCCGTCACGGCCAGATCGGCGCGCCGTCCAGCCCCGCGGTTTCCGGCAGGCCGCAGATCAGGTTCGCGTTCTGCACCGCCTGACCGGCGGCGCCCTTGCCGAGATTGTCGACCACGCCCATCGCGATCACCAGGTTGCGCGCGGGATCGGCCGCATAGCTGACGAAAGCCAGGTTCGAGCCGGTCGCCCATTTGGTCTGCGGCGGCCTGTCGGTCACGCGCACGAAGGCCCGCCCGGCATAGAAGCGCCGGGCCGCGTCCAGGCACTGGCTCGTGGTGGCCTGGCCGCGGCCATAGATCGTGACGAGGATGCCGCGGGTCATCGGCACCAGATGGGGCGTGAACACCAGGCCGGCCGCGCTGCCGCCGCTCAGCCGCTCGATCGTCTCGGCGATCTCGGGCATGTGGACATGCTCGAGCAGGCCGTAGGGCACGAGGTTCTCGTTGGTCTCGGCGTAGCCGAACCGGCTGTCGGCGCCGCCCCGGCCGGCTCCGGAGAGGCCGGTCTTGGCGTCGATCACGATGTTGCCGGGCTCGATCAGCCTGTCGGCCAGCAGCGGGGCCAGCGCGGTCAGCGTCGCCGCGGGGAAGCAGCCCGGGTTGGCGACGCGGGTCCGGCCCGCGATCTGGGCTGGCCAGACATCGGCCAGGCCGTAGGCCCAATGCGCGACATAGCGGTGGTCGCCGCCGATATCGACGATCTTCACGTCCGTGGGGACGCGCGCCAGCGCCGCTTCCGACATGCCCGTGGGCAGCGACGCGAACAGCACGCCGAGCTTCGGCAGGGCCTCGGGGTCCCATGGCTCGATCCTCAGCTCCGCCAGCTTGGCCGGGACACCGGGAAAGCGCTCCACCAAGCGGCTGCCGGCGCTGCCCTCGCCCGCGGCGTAGACCAACTCGAAGGACGGGTGGCTCGCGATCAGGCGCATCGCCTCGCCGCCGCCAAACCCGCTGATCCCGACAATGCCGACGCGGAGGCTCATGGTGGTGTCCTTCTGGAGTTCGGGCAAAAGAAAACCCCCGGAGCCGAGGGCTGCGGAGGTTCAGGAACGCGGGCCTGGGCCGGTCCGGCGGGCGAGGCCTACGGTGAGGCCGTCACGACGCGGAAGGACACGGATCGACGCGCAGCCCGAGAAGCCGCCGCTTGGGGGCAGCGACGTCGGCGTCGGTCACAGAGGGTCCGGTTCCTGGGCATGGCGCGCGAGCATGTTGCTGCCCGCCTGCCTCGTCAACCGGAATGTCGGCCCAGCCCTCGGGCGGGGACGCGGGCAGCGGCCGCGCCAGGACCCCTTCCGGGAGGCCCGGCGTGGGTTGGAGCCGCTCGGTGGAGCCGGCGACCGGACCCGTGAGCGCGATCGCCCCGGGCCTCGCCCGGTTCGGTCAGACCTGCGCTTGGCCGCCGTCGACGAAGAACTCGGCGCCGTTGACGAAGCTCGCCGCGTCCGAAGCCAGGAAGAGAACCACCTTGGCGATCTCCTCCGGCTCACCGACCCGCCCGAGCGGGATCCGTGAGCCCAGGGCGTCGAGAAGGCCCTGCTGCTTTTCCGCATCCTCGCCGGCCAGGCCGACGAGGCCTGGCGTGCGCGTCGCGCCGGGGCTGACGACGTTGACGCGGATGCCGCGATCCTTGAGGTCGAGGATCCAGCTGCGGGCGAAGTTGCGCACCGCCGCCTTGCTGGCCGAGTAGACGCTGAAGGCGGGCGTCCCCTCGATCCCCGCGGTCGAGCCGGTCAGCACGATCGCGCCGCCATCCTTCAGGAGCGGAAGGGCTTTCTGAACGGTGAAGAGCGTGCCCTTCACGTTGGTGTCGAAGGTCTGGTCGAACTGTTCCTCGGTGATGGCACCGAGCGGGGCGAACCCGCCGCCACCCGCATTGGCGAAGACGACATCGATCTGCGCGTGCTTCTGCTGGACCGCATCGTAGAGGCGGTCGATATCGGCGAAGGTCGCCATGTCGCCGCGCACGCCCGTCACGCGACCGCCGATCGCCGTCACGGCCGCGTCCAGCGCATCCTGACGGCGTCCGGTGATGAAGACGGACGCGCCTTCCTGCGAGAAGGCCTTGGCGGTCGCGAGACCGATGCCGCTCGTGGCGCCGGTCACCACCACCACCTTGTTCTCAAATCGGTTGGTCATCGTCGTTCCCTCGGGTTCAGCGGCGCGGCGGCCGATGCCGAGAGAGATGCGCCGACAACGATGATCCTTGCAGAGGGCAAATCCGGCACTTAGCGTTCCATTCAAGGAACGATGATGCGCCACAATCTCAACGACTACGTCTACTTCGCGGAGGTGGTGGCCCATGGCGGCTATGCCGCGGCCGGCCGAGCGCTTCGCGAGCCCAAATCGAAGCTCAGCCGCCGCATCTCGGCGCTGGAGGCGCGGCTCGGTGTGCGTCTGATCGAGCGCTCCAGCCGGCGCTTCCGCGTCACCGAGGTCGGGCAGAGCTTCTACGAGCGCTGCCGCGCGATGATGCTGGAGGCGGAGCGGGCTGAGGCGCTGGTCGCCGAAGCGCAGGCCGAGCCGCATGGCCGCATCCGGATGAGCTGCCCGGCGAATCTGGCGAAGGTGATATCCGCGATCGCGCGCGGCTTCCTCGCCCGTTACCCGAAGGTCCAGCTCCAGCTCGTCGTGACGGATCGGGCCGTCGATCTCATCGAGGAGCGGGTCGACCTCGCCCTGCGCGTTCGCCGCGCGCTGACGAGCGATGCCTCCCTCACCCTGCGCGTGCTCGGCAACTCGCGCTGGATACTCGTCGCCAGCCCCCAGACCGCGAGCCAGCTCGGCGCCGACATCGCGGATCTCGCGTCCTTTGCGACGCTCGGCACCAACGACGAGGCGGGCGAAGTCACCTGGACCCTCGAGCGCGACGACGGGGCCGTGCATGTGCTGCGCCACGAGCCGCGCATGACCTGCGCCGATTACGCCGTCCTCTGCGACGCGGCCGCGGACGGGCTGGGCGTCGCCTTCCTGCCCGACCATGCCTGCGCGGCGCATGTGGCCTCCGGCAAGCTGGTCCGCATCTTCCGGGACTGGCGGAGCAAGGACGGCATCGTCCATCTCGTCTTCACGACCCGGCGCGGCCTGCCGCCCGCCGTACGGGCCCTCATCGACCACGTCGCCAAGGAGTTTCCCGAGCTGTGAGCGGAGGCGGGTTTCGGGCGTGCGCGCGGCGCCGGCGACCCGTCAGCCGCGCAGGGCGTCCTCGATCATCCGGGCCACCGCCAGCGCCCGTCCGTCGTCGCCGAAGCGGCCGATCACCTGGACGCCCACCGGCAGGCGCTCGCCCGGCACCGGCACGTTCACGCAGGGCACGCCCATCAGGGTCCAGAGCTGGTTGAAGCGCGGATCGCCCGTGGAGGCCAGGGTCGCGGGGGCCGGGCCCGGGGCCGAGAAGGTCAGGATCGCGTCGTACTCGGAGAACAGGCCCTTGAGCACGCGGCGGGCCCGGTGGGCATGGCGGCGGGCATCGTCGTATTCCGCGGCCGCGATCGCCGCGCCGGCATCGAGATGCTCCCGGACCCGGGGCGGCAGCGCGTCGCGATGCGAATCGTACTCCCAGGCCAAAGCCAGCCGGCCCTCGTAGTTCTGGATGATCCGGTGGCGCTCCCAGGCGAGCGCCAGCTCCGGCGGCAGCGCGAGGTCGGTGACCTGCGCCCCCGACCGCTCGGCCGCCTGCCGGGCGCGGGCCAGGGCGGCCTCGGCTTCCGGCTCCGGCGCCTCGGCGAAATCCTGCCGCACCAGGCCGATGCGCGGCGCCGAGCCGGGCTCGGCCCGGGCGATCTCCGGGCGGCCGGTGACCAGCGCCAGGGCGTGGGCGACGTCCGCGACCCCGGCGGCGAACAGCCCGACCGTGTCGAGCGCCCAGGAATAGGTCTTCACCCCGACCGTCGGGATCAGCCGGAAGGACGGCTTCACCGCCGCGCAGCCGCAATAGCTCGCGGGCCGGATCACCGAGCCCGCCGTCTGGGTGCCGAGCGCGAGGGGCAGCAGCCCCGCCCCCACCGCGGCGGCCGAGCCCGCCGAGGATCCGCCCGGGCTGTGGCCGGGATCGTGCGGGTTGACCGTCTCGGTCGGGTCGCTGCTGGCAAACGCCGTGGTGGTGGTCTTGGCCAGGGCCACCGCGCCGAGGCCCTTCAAGCGCGCCACCACCGCGGAATCGCCCCGGGGCCGCCAGCCTTCATAGAGCGCGGAGCCCATCTGGGTCGGCAGGCCGGCGCTGTCGATGATGTCCTTCACGCCGACCGCGATGCCGGCGAGCGGCCCGGAATCCGGGATGGCCGGGTCGTCGTCCAGGGTGACCAGCGCCCGCAGCTCCGGCTCCCGCGCGGCGAGGGCCGCGCGGCACAGGTCGATCGCGCCCGCGGGCGTCAGGGTGCCGGCTTCGATGCGGGCGCGGAGATCGAGGATTGACAGCATACTGTATTCAGTCCCCGGGCCGGGTCGCTGTCAACTCAAGCGCTCGCCGCCGAAGTGGAGGCTTGTTCGGCGGCGAGCGCGTGACATCGGGGGCGGTTCTCGAAGGCCACAGGCCGGGCCATTCGCGAATCGGCGTTGACGAACGCTTTACGCGACCGTGCGCATCGTCTGGGTCATGTGGCGTGGCGTATCCCTGTTCTCCGCCCTGGCGCTGTTCGGCGCGGGGCTCACCGCTTGCTCGATCAACCGGTTCGAGCGGCGCGACCCGTGGCGCGACCAGGCGGAGCAAGTCTGCCTGGCGAAGAAACTGGTCGAGCCGACCGAGTTCATCACGCCGATCGCGGCGATGGACGGGCCAGGCCCCTGCGGCATGCAGCAGCCCTTCCGGGTGACGCGGCTGGCCGGCGGCACGGTGGTGATGAAGCAGCGGATGACGCTGGGCTGCCCGGCGCTCGCCGAGGCCGAGGCCTGGCTCGCCGACACGATCCAGCCCGCCGCGAACCTGTATTTCGGCGTGCCGGTGGCCGAGATCAACGCCGGCTCCTATTCCTGCCGGGGGCGCAACAACCAGCCCGGCGCCAAGCTCTCCGAGCACGGCTTCGGCAACGCGATCGACGTCATGTCGATCAAGCTGGCCGACGGCCACGTCATCACGATCAAGGGCGGCTGGCGCGGGACGGAGGCCGAGCAGGGCTTCCTGCGCGAGATCTTCCTGGGCGCCTGCCAGCGCTTCACCACGGTGCTGGCCCCGGGCTCGAACGTGTTCCACTACGATCACATCCATGTCGACCTCGCCCGGCACGACCCGCGCGGCCTCAAGCGGATCTGCCAGCCGCTGATCAAGTTCACGCCCCAGCTCGGGACCGGGGCCGAGCGGCCCCTGTCGCGCCCGCTGCCGCCGCCGCGCCAGCCGGCCGCCCCGCAGGCCCCGGTGGATATCGAGGAGGACGATCCCTACGGCGTCGCGCCGATGTCGAAGGCCCCGAGCCCGACCCAGGTCGCCCGCGCCCCGGCCCGCCTGCCCGCGGCCTCGGCCTACACCGCCGCGCCGCCGGTCCGCCCCGCCCCCCGGGTCGCCGCCACCCCCGAGGAGCCGGCACAGGATTACGACGAGCCGCTGCAGCTCGGCGCGCCGCCGCCGAGCACGGGGCCGATCTACTGAGACGGTCGGTCTTCGGCGACTCGAAAAGAGGACCGGACCTGTAGCGGCCGAGCCGCACAGATCGGCTAAAGCGTGCCTGTTTGCATGCGGGAGCTTGACTGGCGCCCCGGCGGGGCCATCGTCTCGCGCATGCAGGACAGCACCCCCGCCGAGGCACGCGCCATGCGCCCGATCCTTCACAGCCTGGCCCTCGGGCTGGCCCTCCTCTCCGTCGCGCAGCCAGCCCTGGCCCGCTCGGCCCGGGAGGATATCGAGCCCGCCGAGGAGCGGATCTTCCCGTTCGACGCCCAGATCCCGGGCTGCCAGGACCCGAGCGTCCTGGAGCGGGTCTCGACCAACTTCGCCGAGAAGGAGGCGAAGTACTGGAATTCGTCGATGACGATCCGGTCCTTCGACACGATCGAGCGCACCGCCTGGCGGCCCTGGGGGCTGGACACCTATCCGCGCCGGTTCTGCTCGGCCACCGTCACCACCTCGGACGGCGTGCGCCGCAAGGTCGATTACTCGGTCCGCGAGAGCCTCGGCATCATCGGGGCGACCTGGGGCGTCGAGTTCTGCGTCCACGGCCTCGACCGCGACCTGGCCTACGCCTACGCCACCGCCTGCCGGATGGCGCGGCCCTGATCATGCGCGTCCGCGCCGCCTGCCTGGCCGGCCTGCTGCTCGCGGGGCCGGCCGCCGCCCAGGATTATGGCGGCTTCAGCCGCCGGGGCGAGCCGGGCGCGTTCGATTTCTACGTGCTGGCCCTGTCATGGTCGCCGACCTACTGCGCCGGCGTCGGCGAGCGCCGGAACGACGTGCAATGCACCCCCGGCCGCGGCCTCGGCTTCGTGGTGCACGGGCTCTGGCCGCAATACACCCGCGGCTACCCGCAGAACTGCTCGGCGGTGGAGCGGGCGCCGACCCGGCAGGCGCTCGAGGTGGCCGGCCAGGTCTATCCGAGCGAGGGCCTCGCGCGGCACGAGTGGCGCACCCACGGCACCTGCTCCGGCCTCGACCCGGCCCGCTACTTTCAGGCCGCCCGCGACGCGCGCCTCGCCGTGACGATTCCCGACGGCCTGAAGGGCGGCGGCGCCCCGCAAAGCCTGGCGCCGATCGAGATCGCCCGGCAATTCGTCGCCGCCAATCGCGGCCTGCGCCCGGACATGATGGCGGTGACCTGCACCCGCGGGCAGCTGCAGGAGGTGCGGATCTGCTTCTCCAAGGACCTGCGCGGCTTCACCCCCTGCCCCGAGGTCGCCCGCGGCAATTGCCGCGCGCCCGAAATCACCCTCGACGCCGCCCGCTGACTTTTTTGACCGTTTTCGCGGTTCGAGGCTGGACCCGGGCCGCGGGATCCGCTTGAGGGCGACGCCATGAACTATCGGCACGCCTTCCACGCCGGCAACCATGCCGACGTGCTCAAGCACCTCGTCCTGGCGCGGGTGCTCGCCCATCTCCGCCTCAAGGACAAGCCGTTCCGGGCGCTCGACGCCTTCGCGGGCCTGGGCGTCTACGACCTGACCGCCGACGAGGCCTCCCGCACCGGCGAGTGGCGGGAGGGCTGGGGGCGGATGGACGAACCCTTCGCGCCCGAAATCGAGGCGCTGCTCGCGCCCTACCGGGAGGCGGTGGCGGCGGTGCAGGCCCGCTACGGCGCCACCGCCTATCCCGGCTCGCCCGCGGTGATCCGCGAGGCCCTGCGGCCCGGCGACAAGGGCGTGTTCGTCGAACTCCACCCGGAGGATGCCGCGACCCTGCGGGAGCGCTACGAGCGCGACGGGCGCACCAAAGTCCTGAGCCTCGACGGCTGGACGGCGGTGAACGCCCAGATCCCGCCCCCGGAGCGGCGCGGTCTGGTTCTGATCGACCCGCCCTACGAGGTGCCGGGCGAGATCGAGCGGCTCGGGACCCACCTCGCCCGGGCGGTGGCGAAATGGCCGACCGGCCTGTTCCTGGCCTGGTACCCGATCAAGGATGTGGCCGCGATCGACCGCATGGTCCGGGACCTCGACGCCGCCCTGCCCCGCCCGGCCCTGCGCCTCGACCTGCTGATCGACCGGCCAGACGACCCGACGCGGCTGTGCGGCAGCGGGTTGATCGTGGTCAATCCGCCCTGGCGCCTCGCCGAGGAGGCGCTGCTGTTCTTGCCGGCTCTAGCTCAGCGCCTGGCCCGCGGGGAGTTCGGCGGGTTTCGCTGCGATCCGATCGGCCCGCAGGATTGATTCGTCACTATTGGGCCGAGTTCGCGCCGGCGTCGCACTTCCTTAAGAAGTTTCGCGCAGCCGCCGGACAAGCTGTTGTGGCGACAAAGCCACATTTCTCTGCAGACCCGCGGCGGCCCTGCAAGAATGACTAAAAACTAGGCAAGTGCCATTTGTTTGCTTTTGTGTCATCGGCGGGCCGGTGTCAGCTTGACCGGGAACCAATTCCAGCGAGCTGCGACACCATGCTGAAGCGATCCACCCTGGCCGGCTTGGCCACCGTGCTGCTCTCCTCGACCGGCATCCTCGCGGCCGACCTGCAAGCCCCCGCCCCCGTGCCGGTGCCGCCCCCGGTCGAGCCCTGCAAGGCCACGCTGATCGGCCCGGCCTATGGCGGCGTGATCAAGGCCAACCCGAATCCGACCTGCTTCTCGGCCGGCCCGCTGGGGGATCTCTATGTCGGCGGCGCCGTCACCGGCTACGCCTACACCCAGACCAACCCGTTCGCGTCGTTCTCGACGCCCGCCGCCCCGAACGACCGGGACCGCTCGGCGCGGGTCGACTTCTCGAATCTCCAGGGCATCATCCAGAAGCCCGAAGGCGCGTTCCAGTTCTACGTTCAGGCGGGCGCCTACTCGATCCCGCAGCTCGGCTTCCCGACCCTCGGGACGTTCACCCAGACCGATCTGCTGTTCGGGCCGGTCCCGGTGGCCTTCGGCCGGATCCAGATCAACGATGAATGGTCGGTCCAGGGCGGGCGGATGTTCACCCTGATCGGCACGGAGCTGCTGTTCACCTACCAGAACCTGAACATCAACCGCGGCCTCCTGTTCGTGCAGGAGAACTTCATCAATCACGGCGTGCAGGTCAATTACAGCAGCGGCCCGCTCTCGGTCTCGCTCGCCGGCACCGACGGCTTCTTCTCCAACGAGATCAGCTGGCTGACCGGCAACGTCGCCTACAAGCTCGACGACTACAACACGATCGGCGTGAACGGCGGCCTCAACCTCGGCCGCACCAACGCCCTCGACCGCAGCCCGCGCTACCAGTTCGCCACCCCGAACTTCCAGCAGAATAGCGGCATCTTCAACATCAACTACACCTACGCGAACGGCCCGTGGATCGTCTCGCCCTACTTCCAGTTCACCAATGTCGAGCGGGATGAGCGCGTCGGGATCACGAGCAGCGCGTCGACCTACGGCGGCGCCCTTCTGGCCGCCTACTCCTTCAACGACATCTTCTCCCTGGCCGGGCGCGTCGAGTACACCGAGCAGACCGGCGTGCGCGGCGGGACCACCCCCAACCTGCTCGGCTTCGGCCCCGGCAGCAACGCCTTCTCGGTAACCGTCACGCCGACCTTCACGTTCGACCGCTACTTCTTCCGGGTCGAATACGCCCATGTCGAGCTCGGCGGCATCACGCGCGCGTCCGTCCTGGACGGCGGGACGATCGCGCCCGGTACCGGCTTCGGCCGCTACGGCAACCGCACCTCGCAGGACCGCTACATGGTCGAGACCGGCATCACGTTCTGATCCGATTCTCCGGACCGGCCTCCGGGCCGGGCTTTTCGACGACCCCCGGGCAGCCGCCCGGGGGTTTTTTCATGCGCAAAGACAAATGCGCATGCATCGCGCGGACCGGGTCGAATTCCGGCTTCTTCTGTAAGTTCTAGTATAGAATATCTCTATCCTGATAGATTTTGTGACGTAGATCTCCGATAACCGAACGGTTCATCCGCGTCGCTGAGCGCGCGGAACTTGCGATGCGGGCGCGGAGTCACGTATTGTCCTTTGCCTATTGTGCATGAGTGGGTTGAGGACATCTGGAAATGCCGCAGATCAAGGCTTTGTCGGACACGTTGCGGAGTGTCGCCGCGCCCGGCATGACGCCGAAGGCGTTGCGCGCGGCCGTCCGCGAGAAGCATCCCGATGCGACCAAGAAGGATATCGTGCGGGCCGCCTTCTATGCCTTGACCGAGGAGCACTCGAAGGATCTGGCCTGCCTCGCCGAGCTGCACGGCTTCGCCCTGGTCGAGCGCGTGTCCGAGGATGAGCGGACGATCAGGGTCGACGGCCACAAGAAGAAGCGTCGGCAAAAGCCCCTCGAGGCGGCGCCCGCCGAGGCGGCGCAGGCTGCGAATTGACGGCACCGGCCGGGAGGCTGCCCGCCGGGCCGGCGTGATCGCGCCCGGTGCCGCTCAGCCCCTCCGGAGCAGGCGTCGGCCGGGACGATGCCCCTCCTCCCCGGTGTCGCGGAAGCCGAGCTTCTGCAGCAGCCCCCAGGAGGCGACGTTGCCGGGGCGGCATTCCGCCACGATGATCCGCGCCGGGAAACGCCGGGCGAGAAGCCCGATGATCGCCGAGACCGCCTCGAAGGCGTAGCCGCGCCCGCGCGCCGCTCCGCCGATCCAGTAGCCGATCTCGATCGCCCCGGGGCCGCGCAAATGGGTGCCGACCACGCCGACGAGGTCGGGCCCGACCGGGTCCGGGGAGGTCCCCGCGCCCGTCTGCGGCACCCCCGCGGGGCGCGTCCAGGCCCCGAGGAAACGGTCCTCGCCGCGCGCGCCGCTGCGGATCAGCTGCTCGGCATCGCGCACCGTGAACGGGGCCGGCAGGAAATCGACCGCCGCGGTGATCGCCGGGTCGTCGGTGAGCCGGCGCAGATCCTGGGCATCCTCGGGCCGCAACGCCGCGATCGACAGGCGCGCGGTCTCGATCCGGGGCAGGTCGGCGAGGCTGTCGCGGGTGGCGCGAATGGTAAACATCGTTGCGATGTGGGGTCGCGGCCGGGCCGGGAAAGGCACGGTCATACCCCCGCGTTTCATCCCGCGAAGACTTTGACGACCTGTCGAACAGAGCGCGGCAGCGTCACGGATATGCCGGACGGGAACGGTTGCTTAACCTGAATCCGTCTTCATTGGGGCATCAAGTTGCGTCAGGCAAACGGGTGCGTCGATGCGGGTGCGTGGTACGGGTCGAGGGTTACGGACGCTGTCGCGCGTCGCCCTCATCGGCATCATCGGCGGCGGTGCCGCCGCCTGTTCCTCGGACGCATCGCGCCTGAGCAACCCATTCTCCAACCCCTTCTCGTCGGAGCCTGCCGCCACCGGCAGCCTGCCGGAGGGTGGCCTCAAGCCGGCCCCGGCGATCCGCACGGGCCGGATCCAGTCCGAGGCCCTCGGCGCCCCCGGTGCGGCTCCCCGCCCGGCCGCCACGGCGATCCCGGCCCCGACCCCGGCGGCCGCGCCGGCCACCCGCGTCGCCTCCACCGGCACCCCCGGCTGGAGCGCGCAGGGCGGCACGCAGATCACCGTGTCGAAGAACGACAGCCTGAACCAGATGTCGACGCGCTTCGGGGTGCCCGCCTCCGCGATCCTGTCGGCCAACGGCCTGTCCAATGCCAGCCAGATCACCCCCGGCCGGCAGATCGTGATCCCGGTCTACAACGCCTCCGGTCTGAACCCGGCCGCCGCCCCGATGACCGCGCGTCCGGCCCGGGCCGCCGAGGAGAAGCGCGAGGATGCGCGCCAGGTGGAGGCCAAGGTCGCCTCGAAGCGCGAGGAGGCCAAGGAGGCCGCCAAGCGTGAGGAGGCCAAGCGCGAGGAAGCCAAGGAGACCGCCAAGCGCGCCGCTGCCGAGAAGGAAGCGGACCGCAAGGAGGCGCTCGCCCGGGATACCGCCGCCCGCAAGGCCGCGGAGGAGAAGTCCCGCAAGGAGGCGTCCGTGAAGGAGGCCGACAAGAAGCAGCATGTCCGCCCCGGCCAGGTCGCCAAGGCGGACGAGAAGAAGACCGATCCGAAGGCCGACGCGAAGGCCAAGGCCGAGGCGAAGGCCCAGGAAGCCAAGGCCGAGGCCAAGGCGGCCGCGAAGGCCGAGGCCGCCCAGAAGCTCGCCGAGGCGAAGGCCGCCAAGGAGGCGGCCCAGAAGGCCGCCGCCGCCGAGAAGCCCGAGAAGGTCGCCGTCAAGGAGACGCCGAAGCCGGTCGCCGCCGCGGCGCCCGCCAAGCCCGAGCCCGCCGCCACCGGGTCGGTCGCCGACGCGACCCCGTCCGAGAGCTTCCGCTGGCCCGCCAAGGGCCGGGTGATCTCGGGCTACGGCACCTCCGGCAACGAGGGCATCAACATCGCGGTGCCGGAAGGCACGCCGGTCAAGGCCGCCGAGGAAGGCACCGTGGCCTATGCCGGCTCGGACGTGAAGGGCTACGGCAAGCTGGTTCTGGTGCGCCACGCCAACGGCTTCGTCTCGGCCTACGCCCATAACGGCGAGATCGACGTGAAGCCCGGCGACAAGGTCAAGCGCGGCCAGACCATCGCCAAGTCCGGCGCCTCCGGCAACGTGACCTCGCCGCAGCTGCACTTCGAGATCCGCAAGGGCGGCTCGCCCGTGGACCCGATGTCCCAGCTCGCCAGCAACTGAGACGACACGACGCGGTTTGAGGCGGCGGTCCCGGGAGGGGCCGCCGCTTTTTTCGTCAGCGCACCTGCGTGCTGAAGTTCGGCTGCGGTTTCAGGCGGCCATCCTCGCTCTGGGCCGCGACCGCGGCCGGCAGGAACTCGGCGAGCGCCGTCGCCACCCGCCCGGCGGGCAGGTTGAGGTCGTAGGCCAGCCGCTCGGTGACCGCATCCGGCAGGCATCGCGCCACAGCCTCGACCGGGACCGGGCGGTTCTCCCCGGGGCCGATCCAGGATTCGACGGCCTCGCCGTGGCCGGTCTCGCGCAGCCGGTCCAGGAAGGCGACGAGGCCGCCCGGGTAGAACTTGGCCAGCGCCAAAGCGAGCTTGCCGCTGCCGGTGCTCACGACCGCCCGGTCGGCCGCCGCGACCACGTCGCCGATCATGGTCTTCACACCGTCGAGCAGGCCCATCGCGTCGTGTCCCCCGGTTCCGTCACCGCGCCCAAGGTCGGGCGGATCGGGCCGCCGGCAAGAGCGCATGCGGCAATTGCGCGGGGGTCGTATAGGATGCCGTCGTCATCGAGGGCGTGATCCATGAAGCGCGTGCAGGCCGGTGTACTCGACGTCGCCTACCGGGAGGTCGGCCCGCCGGACGGCAAGCCGGCCGTGCTGCTCCACGGCTTCCCCTACGACATCCACGCCTACGACGCGGTGGCCGAGCGCCTTGCCGCGGACGGCGTACGCTGCCTGATCCCGTATCTGCGGGGCTACGGGCCGACCCGGTTCCGCGACGACGCCACCCTGCGCTCCGGCGAGCAGGCGGCCCTCGGCGCCGACCTCCTGGCCTTCCTGGACGCCCTCGGGATCGAGCGGGCCGTGCTTGCCGGCTACGATTGGGGCGGCCGGGCGGCCTGCGTGGTGGCCGCGCTCTGGCCGGCCCGGGCGGCCGGGCTGGTCAGCGGCGGCGTGGCCTACAACATCCAGAATATCCCGGCCGCGGGCAATCCGGCTCCGCCGGACGTCGAGCACAGGTTGTGGTACCAGTACTATCTCCACGGCGAGCGCGGCCGCGCCGGCCTGGCGGCCAACCGCGCGTCATTCTGCGCCCTGTTGTGGCGGCTCTGGTCCCCGACCTGGCCATTCTCCGAAGAGACCTACGCCCGGACCGCCCGATCCTTCGAAGAGAACCCGGATTTCGTGGAGGTGGTGGTCCATTCCTACCGCCACCGCTTCGGATTGGTCCCCGGTGACCCGGCGCTCGTCGAGATCGAGGCCCTCCTGGCGGCCCAGCCGGAGATCACGGTCCCATCGGTCGTGCTGCTCGGCGCCGATGACGGCGTCGGCCCGCCCCCGGCTGAGGATACCGATGCCCGGCACTTCACCGGGCCCTACCGGCGCGCCATCGTCGCGGGGGTCGGCCACAACGTTCCCCAGGAGGCGCCGGACGCCTTCGCGGAGGCCGTGCTCGGCCTGCTGTGACGGCCTGAGCGCGGGGCGTTGCTTTCGGGAAGCCCCTGGCTATAGTCCGCGCGCTTTCAGACAGGTCTGCGGACGCCGTATCCGGCGGCAGGCCTGCGTGCCAATCGCAGGAGACGCTCGTTGATCACCCCCGCCTTCGCGCAAGGGGCCGCTTCGGCCGCTGGCGGAGCGGAGATCGCCTTTCAGGTGATCCCGTTCGTCCTGATCTTCGTGATCATGTATTTCCTGATCCTGCGACCGCAGCAGAAGCGGGTCAAGGACCACCAGGCGCTGATCCGGGCGGTGCGCCGGGACGACACGATCGTCACCAATGGCGGCCTGGTCGGGCGCGTGGTGAAGGCCGTGGACGACCAGCCCGAGATCGAGGTCGAGATCGCCCCGAACGTCCGCGTGCGGGTCGTGCGGACGATGATCTCCGAGGTCCGCGCCAAGGGCGGCCCGGCCAAGGCCGCCTGACACCCCCCGTGAAGCGGCCGGCGTAACCCGCCGGCCCGAAAGAGAAAATTCCGGCCGATGCTGCGCTTCTCCCGTGCGAAGATCATCACGACCCTCGCGGCGATCCTGATCGGCCTGATGCTGGCGGTGCCGAGCTTCTTCACGCCCGAGCAGCGCAAGGGCTTCGTGGCGAGCCTGCCGTCCTGGTTCCCGACCTGGATCGTCCCGACCCGGGGCATCGTGCTCGGCCTCGATCTCCAGGGCGGCTCGCAGCTGCTGCTGGAGGTCGATCAGAACGAGCTGATCGCCTCCCAGGCCAAGGCCCTGCGCGACGACGTGCGTCGCACCCTGCAGCAGGAGAATGTCCGCGCCGATGGCGGCATCGGCCTGCTCCAGCGCGGCGTCCAGGTGAAGGTCGCGGACGACGCGGCCCGGGCCAAGGTCCTGCCCAAGCTGCAGGAATTGTCGCTGCCGATCACCAGCGCGATCGGCCAGACTGCTGCCCGCACCCTCGACATCACCGAGCAGCCCGGCGGCGTGATCCGCCTGACGCTCACCGATGCCGGCATCACCGACCGCACCCGCCGGGCGGTCAGCCAGGGCATCGAGGTCATCCGGCGCCGGCTCGATTCCACCGGCACCACCGAGCCCTCGATCCAGCAGCAGGGCGCCGACCGGATCCTGATCCAGGTGCCGGGCGAGCAGAACCCGGAGCGGCTGGAGAAGCTGCTGGGCTCCACCGCCAAGCTCGAGTTCCGCATGCTCGCCGACAGCCCCTCGGGCGATGTCGACATGCTGCCCTCCAAGGACGAGAAGGGCGCCAAGGTGCCGGTCGAGCGTCGGGTCATGGCGGATGGCGGCGAGCTGACCGACGCCCAGCCGGCCTTCGACCAGCAGTCGCATGAGCCGATGGTCAGCTTCAAATTCAACCTGCGCGGCGCCCAGCGCTTCGGCCAGGCGACCTCGGAGAATGTCGGCCGCCGCATGGCGATCGTGCTCGACAACGAGGTGGTCTCGGCCCCGGTGATCCGCTCGGCGATCACTGGCGGTTCCGGCCAGATCACCGGCAACTTCACGGTTCAGCAGGCCAACGACCTGTCGGTCCTGCTCCGGGCTGGCGCCCTGCCGGCGAAGTTCACCGTGGTCGAGCGCCGCGTCGTCGGCCCCGGCCTCGGCCGGGACTCGATCCAGGCCGGCAAGCTCGCGACCCTGGTGGCGGCGGGCCTCGTCGTCTGCTTCATGTTCGCCACCTACGGGACCTTCGGCTTCATCGCCAACATCGCCCTCATGGTCCATGTCGGGCTGATCCTGGGCCTGATGTCGGTGCTGGAGGCGACCATGACCCTGCCGGGCATCGCCGGCATCGTGCTCACCATCGGCACCGCGGTGGATTCCAACGTG
Organism: Methylobacterium brachiatum; assembly: GCF_020523825.1. Taxonomy (GTDB): domain Bacteria; phylum Pseudomonadota; class Alphaproteobacteria; order Rhizobiales; family Beijerinckiaceae; genus Methylobacterium; species Methylobacterium brachiatum. The sequence continues at coordinate 58,401 of NZ_JAJALK010000011.1, forward strand.
CTGATCTACGAGCGCATGCGCGAGGAGAGCCATGCCGGCCGCTCGCTGATCTCCGCGCTCCAGGCCGGCTTTGACCGCGCCTTCGCGACGATCATCGACTCGAACTCGACCATGGCGATCGCCGCGCTGATCCTGTTCTTCCTCGGCTCCGGTCCGGTGAAGGGCTTCGCCGTGGTGTTCATCCTCGGCATCCTGACCACCGTCATCACCGCCGTGACGCTGACCCGGATGATGATCGCGGTGTGGTATAAGACGTTCAGGCCGAAGGCCCTGCCGTTCTGAATGAACTTCCTTTCGGGAGATGCATCGCCGCCGGTGTGATCCGCCGCTCCAAACCCCGAACCTCATCCTGAGGTGCCCGCGCCAGCGGGCCTCGAAGGAGGGATCCAGGGACCGCGCGCAGCCTGGAGGCCTCCTTCGAGGCTTGCGCGGGGCGCAAGCACCTCAGGATGAGGTCGCGGGTGGGACGGGATCGTGCCGGTGCTGACATCTCCCACACGTTAGGTCCGAAAAAAATGCGCCTGCTCCGCCTCTGGCCCGATGAATCGCATTTCGACTTCATGCGCTTCCGGCGGCTGACCTTTCCGCTCTCGGCGGTGCTGTCGCTCGCGACCGTGGTGCTGTTCCTCACCATCGGGCTGAACTTCGGCATCGACTTCAAGGGCGGCACCCTGGTGGAGCTGCAAGCCAAGTCCGGCACCGCCGACGTGGCCGCGATCCGGCACACCGCGGTGGGCTTCGGCTTCGGCGAGCCGGAGGTGCAGGAACTCGGCAACCAGGGCACCGTGCTGGTGCGCCTGCCGCTCCAGCCCGGCGAGCAGGGCCAGACCGCGGTGATGAACAAGGCGCACGCCGCCTTCGACGCCGATTACGACTTCCGCCGCACCGAGACCGTCGGCCCGCGCGTCTCGGGCGAGCTGGTCCAGTCCGGCACGCTCGGCGTCGTGCTCTCGGTGGTCGCGGTGCTGCTCTACCTCTGGTTCCGGTTCGAGCGGGAACTGGCGCTCGGCGCCATCGTCGGCACGCTCCACGACATCGTGCTGACGGTCGGCGTGTTCATCATCACCCGCATCGAGTTCAACATGACCTCGATCGCCGCGATCCTGACCATCGTCGGCTACTCGCTCAACGAGACCGTGGTGGTGTTCGACCGGACCCGCGAGCTGATGCGGCGCTACAAGACGATCCCCACGGTCGACCTGCTGAACCTGTCGATCAACTCGACCATGTCGCGCACCGTGATGACCTCGATCTCGTCGGGCCTGTCGCTCCTGGCGCTGGTCCTGTTCGGCGGCGAGGCGATCAAGGGCTTCGCCATCGTGATGCTCTGCGGCGTCGTGATCTGCACCTACTCGGCGATCTTCGTCTCGACTCCGGTGTTGATCTATCTGGGGCTGATGCTCTCGGGCGCCCGGGCGGCGGCCGAGCGCTCCGGCGTCCCGCAACCCGCGGAGTAGTTTTTTCCCGAGATGGCCGAGCAGCCGAGTCCGAAAAGCTTCGAGTCCGGCTTCGTGCCGGGGCGCCACATCATCGACACCTACGGCAATGGCGGCTTCCGCTTCGCCGGGATGTCGCATCGCGGCTCGCTCCTGCTCCTGCCCTCGGGGGTGCGCGCCTGGGACGTGACCTCCCCGAAGGCGATCGACCGGACTGCGTTGCGGCCGGTCCAGGCCGAGGCGGCGGGGATCGAGCTGCTGCTGGTCGGCACCGGCCTCGACATCGCGGCGATCGACCCGTCCCTGCGCGGCTGGCTCAAGGATGCCGGCGTCGGCCTCGACGTGATGCAGACCGGGGCGGCGGCGCGGACCTACAACATCCTGGTGGCCGAGAACCGCAAGGTCGCGGCCGCCCTGATCGTGGTCGATTGATGCCGGAGGTCGACGACAAGCCCGCCGAGACCGGCCTGCCCTTCGCGCAGGCCCATTGCGAGCAATTGGTCCGGGATGGCGACCCCGACCGCTACTACGCGACCCTGTTCGCCCCGGCCGCCGCCCGCCCCCACCTGTTCGCCCTCTACGCCTTCAGCCTGACCATCGCGCGGGTGCGCGAGGCCGCCTCGAACCCGATGGCCGGCGAGATCCGCCTGCAATGGTGGCGCGACGCGCTCCAGGGCGAGGCAAGGGGCGATGTCCGCGCCAACCCGGTGGCGGCGGCCCTCGAGGAGGCGATCCGCGTCAACCGCCTGCTGCGCCAGCCCTTTGTGGACCTGATCGACGCACGGGTGTTCGATCTCTACGAGGACCCGATGCCCCGGGTGAACGACCTGGAGGGCTATTGCGGCGAGACCGCCTCGGCCCTGTTCCGTCTGGCGAGCCTGGTGATCGGCAACGGCACCGAGCCGGGCGGCGCCGGGGCCGCCGGCCATGCCGGCGTGGCCTACGGCCTCACCGGCCTGCTCCGGGCCCTGCCCTGGCACGCCCGCTCGGGCCAAGTCTACCTGCCGGCCGACGTGCTCGGTCGCTACGGCGTCACCCGCGAGGACATCACCAGCGGCCGCGGCGGCCCGGGCCTGCGCCGGGCCTGCGCCGACCTGCGCGACCTCGCCCGGACCCATCTCAAGGCCTTCGAGGCCGCTCGCCCGACCATCGCGCCGCTCGCCGGCACGGCGTTCCTGCCGGTCGCCCTGGTGGAGCCCTATCTCGCGACGATGGAGCGGGCGAGCTACGACCCGCTCAACACGATCACCGACCTGCCGCGCTGGCGGAGGCTGTGGCGGCTGTGGCGGGCCTCGCGCCGGATCGGGTGATCCGTTCTCGCCTCCTGTCGAAGGACCCGCATCGTCATTGCGCGCGCAGCGAAGCAAGCCAGGGCAGCACGCGATCACAAAACGTGGCGCTACACTGGGTTGCTTCGCTGCGCTCGCAATGACGGCGTGGAACGGGGACGTCACAGCACCCGCGCCAACCCCGGCACCAGCGCCGCCAGGCGGGTGGGTGGGCCGAGGTCCGGCTCGGCCTCGGGGGTCGCCAGGGTCGCGATCCGGCAGCGGCCGTTCTGGATGAGCCCGGTCACCAGGCGGCCGCCCGGTTCGAGGGCCGCGCGCCAGTGCGGCGGGATCGCGTCGACGCTGCCATGGACCAGGATCCGGTCGAAGCCGCCATCCGGCAGTTCGGGCGCGAGGCCGTCGGCCTGGACGACATGGACCTCCGACTGGGCGGTGAGCCGGGCGGCGGCCTCCCGGGCGAGCGTCGCGTAGCGCTCGAGGCTCAGGACCGCGCCGGCCCCGAGCTTGGCCAGCAGCGCCGTGGCGTAGCCCGAGCCGGTGCCGATCTCCAGCACCCGGTGCCCGGGCTCGACCCGCAGCAGCGCCAGCATCTGCGCCACCAAGGTGGGCGCGGTCATCGAGGCGCCGCAGGGCAGCGGCAGGGCGATGTCGCGCCGGGCCTGGGCGCGATGGGCGGGCGGGGCGAAGGGCTCCCGCGGGACCTGCTCCATGGCCCGCAGGATCGCGGTGTCCCGCATCCCCCGGCCGCGGAGCGCCATGACGAAGGCCGCGTTGCCGGCAGCCTCCTCGAGGCCGCCCAGGTCGATCACGCCGAGAAGGCCTGCGCGAAGCGGGTCAGGGTCGGCTCGTCCGTGAGGTCGAGGCGCAGCGGCGTCACCGAGATCCGCTTCTCGGCGATCGCCTTCAGGTCCGAACCGTGGCCCGGCTCGAACCGGGCCTTGGCGAAGGCCAGCCAGAAATACGGGTTGCCGCGCCCGTCCACCCGGGCATCGATCGACAGCAGCGCCTGGTTGCGGAAACCCTGCGCCGCCACCGCGACGCCCTGCACGTCGGCCGGCTTGCAATCCGGGAAGTTCACGTTGATCAGGATGCCGGGCTCGATCCCGGTCTCCAGGATCTTGCGGACGACCTTCGGGCCGTGCTCGCGGGCGCAATCCCATTTGAGCGCGCTGCGCCCGCCGGCCCCGTAGGCCTGGCTCAGGGCGATCGAGCGGATGCCGAGGATCGTGCCCTCCATGGCGGCCGCGATCGTGCCCGAATAGGTCACGTCCTCGGCGACGTTCTGGCCGCGATTGACCCCCGACAGGATCAGGTCCGGCCCGTGCTCGCCCAGGATGTGGCGCACGCCGAGGATCACGCAATCGGAGGGCGTGCCCTTCACGGCGAAGCGCGTCTCGGAGACCTGCCGCAGGCGCAGCGGGTCGTTCAACGAGAGCGAGTGCGACACGCCGGACTGGTCGCTCTCCGGCGCCACCACCCAGACGTCGTCGGACAGCTCCCGGGCGATCTCCTCCAGGGTGGCGAGCCCCGGCGCGTGGATGCCGTCGTCGTTGGTGACTAGGATGCGCATCAGCGGGCCCCTTCGATCCGGTTGAGCCCGCCCATATAGGGGTGGAGCACCGACGGGATCGTGATGCTCCCGTCCGGGTTCTGGTAGTTCTCCATCACGGCGATCAGGGCGCGGCCGACCGCGACGCCCGAGCCGTTCAGCGTATGGACATAGGCCGGCTTGCCGTCCTTGCCCCGGTAGCGGGCGTTCATCCGGCGGGCCTGGAACTCACCGCAGACCGAGCAGGAGGAAATCTCCCGGTGCGTGCGCTGGCCCGGCACCCAGACCTCGATGTCGTAGGTCTTCTGGGAGGCGAAGCCCATGTCGCCGGTGCAGAGCGTCATCACCCGGTAGGGCAGATCGAGCTTCTTGAGGACCGCCTCCGCACAGGTGAGCATGCGCTCGTGCTCGTTGGCCGATTCCTCTGGCGTCGTGATCGAGACCATCTCGACCTTGTTGAACTGGTGTTGGCGCAGCATGCCCCGCGTATCCCGCCCCGCCGCCCCAGCCTCGGCCCGGAAACAGGGGGTGAGCGCGGTGAAGCGCAGGGGCAGCTCTTCTTCGCGCAGGATCGACTCGCGCACGAGGTTGGTCAGCGGCACCTCCGCCGTGGGGATGAGCCAGCGCCGCCCCTGCTCCATTCCGACGCGGACATCCTCGCCGAGGGCGTCGCCATGACGGTCCGCTTCCGTGGGCTTAGTGACGGACAGAGCGTCGTAGACTTTCCTCAGGGACGAGCCGTCGACGATGGCGAACTGATCGTCCTCGAATTTCGGCAGCTGCGCCGTGCCGAACATGGCGTCGTCCTTGACGAGCACCGGCGGCGCGACTTCCAGATACCCGTGCTCCTGCGTGTGCAGGTCGAGCATGAACTGGCCGAGCGCCCGCTCCAGCCGGGCGAGCTGGCCCTTGAGCACCACGAAGCGCGAGCCGGAGAGCTTCGCGGCGGATTCGAAATCCATCAGCCCGCAGGCCTCGCCGAGCTCGAAATGCTCCTTGCCCTCGGTCAGGCGCTCCCGGGTCGAGGCGTGGCTGCGGTAGAGCACGTTGCCGTGCTCGTCGGCGCCGTCCGGCACGTCGGGCTTGGGCCGGTTCGGGATCGCGGCGAGCTTTTCCGCGAGCGCCCTGTCGGCCTCGCCTTCCGCTGCCTTCAGCGCCGGCTCGGCGGCCTTGAGGGCGGCGACCTCCGCCATCAGGGCGGCGGCCCGGGCCTCGTCCTTGGCCTTCTTGGCGCCGCCGATCTCCTTGGCCACCGCGTTGCGCCGCTCCTGGTTGGCCTGGGCCGCCGACACCGACGATTTCCGCGCCTCGTCGAGGGCGATCAGCTCGGCCGAGAGTGGCGCGAGGCCCCGGCGGGCGAGGTCGCGGTCGAAGGCGTCCGGGTTGTCCCGGATGGCGCGGATGTCGTGCATCGTGTCGGCTCGGATCGGCGCGCAGGCTCGGGGCGCGCGGCCCCCGCTTTGCCGCATCGCGTCCGGTGGGACAAGCGCGGGGCCGCCCTCAGGCTTTCGGCGGCGCGATCTTCAGCTGGTCGATCGCCCAGAGCCAGGTGCCGTCCGGCTGCGCCCGGGCGACCTCCACCGAGAGCGCGCCGTTGGGCAGACGGGCGAAGGTCAGGGCGAGATCGCCGTTGCGCACGGGCTCGAGTGTCTCGGGGGCCGGGAAGTCGGACTTGCGCCCCAGCAGGTTGGCGTAGAAGGCCCGGATCTCGTCATGCCCGGTGGCGACCACCCGCCCGGCGGCCAGGACCGCCCCCGGCTCGTAGAGGGCCACCAGCCCCTCGACATCGCCGGCATTGGCGCGTTGGTTGAAGAGCTGGGCCAGCGCCCCCGGCTCGGTTGCGGCGTCCCGATTGTCTTGGGCCATGCGTCGCTCCTGTGCAGGCTAGGGGGTAACGGTCTCGGGGCGAAGTGCGGATCATCCCGTCCGCAGAAACGCGGCGCGGCGGTCTTCGCCCGCGGGACATGCGAGATCCGGCCCGGGGCCGGTCATGCGAGGCGCCGCCCGCCGCCATCCTCGACCGTGACGGCGACCGGGATCCCGGCCTGCACGCTCTCCGACACCGTGCAGAAGCGCTGAAACTGCTCCAGCACCCGGTCGATCCGGGGCATCGCGTCGGATTCCGCGCCGAGCAGGATGCGCACGTCGATCCCGATGATCCGCAGCCGGCCTTCCGGGTTGCGCGCCACCCGGCAACTGGCCTCGGCGGCGACGCCCTGAGCGTCCTGCCGGAACTTGCCCAGGGCGAAGACCAGGCTGGCGCACAGGCAGTTCGCCACCCCGGCAATCAGCATCTGCTCCGGGACCGGACCGGTGCCGCCGCCGATCGGGGGCGCCTCGTCGGTGAGGAGGCCGGGCAGAGCGGCGCCGAAATCGACGGTGAAGACGTAAGCCCCGACCTGGGCGATCCGGATCGTCGGTCCCGCTTCCATCCGCGCCCTCCCGGGGCCGACCCGGGCCGCCCTCGCGGAAGATCCAACGCCCGATTCGGGTTCGCGTTCGGAACGCCCCGAGACGGATGATTTCCGTAACCGAACGCCGTAGTACGGTTGCTCGACCGATCCGGCAGCCAAACCCCCCGATCCGATGACGAGCCTCGAGACCCTGATGCCGCTCCTGGAGCGGATCGCCACCGCGCTGGAGCGGGCCGCGCCGCCCGCGGCGCCGGCCTTCGACCCGAACGCCGCCGACGCCTTCCTGTGGGGGCCCGAGCGGCGGCTGACCCCGGTGCCGCAGGTGGCCCGGGTGGAGATCGGCCTCCTCACCGGCATCGACCGGGCCCGCGACACGCTGATCGAGAACACCGAGCGCTTCGCCCGCGGCCTGCCGGCCAACAACGCCCTGCTGTGGGGCGCCCGCGGCATGGGCAAGTCCTCGCTGGTCAAGGCGGCCCATGCCGAGATCAACGCCCGCCGGCCCGCGGGGGCGCGGCCGATGAAGCTCGTCGAGATCCACCGGGAGGATATCGAGGCCCTGCCCGACCTGATGGCGCTGCTGCGGCCCGATCCGCATCGCTGGCTGGTCTATTGCGACGACCTCTCCTTCGACGGCGACGACACCTCGTACAAGTCGCTCAAGACCGCGCTCGACGGCGGCATCGAGGGCCGGCCCGGCAACGTGCTGTTCTACGCCACCTCCAACCGCCGGCACCTGCTCGCCCGCGACATGGTCGAGAACGAGCGCTCGACGGCGATCAATCCCGGCGAGGCCGTGGAGGAGAAGGTCTCCCTCTCGGACCGGTTCGGTCTCTGGCTCGGCTTCCACAAATGCAGCCAGGACGAGTTCCTGGCGATGATCCGGGCCTATGCGGAGCGCTACGGCCTCGACCTGCCGCCCGAGCGCCTGCGCGCCGAGGCGCTGGAATGGGCCACCACCCGCGGCTCGCGCTCCGGCCGCACCGCCTTCCAGTTCATCCAGGATCTCGCCGGGCGGATGGGGAAGGTGCTGGATTGAGACGGTCCGGCGCCTGAAGCATCCGGCCCGCGCGCGCCCCCGTCATTGCGAGCCGAGCGAAGCAACCCAGGGCTACGCACCCTCCTCGAATCGCGCGCTGCGCTGGGTCGCTTCGCTCCGCTCGCGATGACGGCTTGGCCTCTCAAAAGTCGATGGAAGCCGACAGCCAAACCGTGCGCGGGGCGCCCAGGATGAGGGCGCCGTTCGGGTTGGCGATCCAAAAGTGGTTGTCGGTGACGTTGCTCATCGTCGCCCGCAGCGTGACCGGCCTGTCCTGCACGAGCGTGGCGTAGCGCAGGCCGAGATCCAGGGTCGTCCAGTCCGGGATCTTCGAGAAGGGCAGGTTGGTGAACGTCGTGCCGGCATAGGACGCGCCGGTATAGACGACTGTGGCGATCGCCGTGAGGCCGCGCAGGATCGGCGTGTCCCATTCGAGGCCCGCGGTGGCCTGGAAGCGCGGCGCGCCGGTGGCGGGATTGCCGTCGTAGAGACCGCCCCGGGTCCGGCGCCAGCGGGCGTCGAGCAGGGTCGCGCCGGCGATGACGCGCAGGTCCGGGACGACCTCGCCGAAGATCGTCCCCTCGAAGCCGCGGTTCCGCTGCGTGCCGCCGACGCTGAAGACGTGGGTCACGGGATCGACGTTGCCGGCCGGCTGGGTGATCTGGAAGGCGGCGAGCGTCGCCCCGAAGGTCTTGAAGTCGAGCTTCGTCCCGATCTCGTATTGCCGCGACCGGGCCGGCGGGAAGGTCTGCGCGACGTTGACCGCGGAGCCGGGCGGCTTCAGCGCCGTGAGGCCCTGGACCGCGTTGGCGTAGAGCGACAGCACCTCGGTGGGCCGCACCACCAGGCCGAAGGCCGGAGTCGTCGCGCTCTTGTCGTAGGTGCTGCTCAGGAGACCCGTGACCGGGGCGTAACTCCCGAGCTCGATCTCCTGCCGGCGCGCGCCGACCATCAGCTCGACCAGCCCGTCGGCGACCGACATCGTGTCGGCGACGGCGTAGCTCGTCATCCGGTTGTAGCTCGACCGACCCCGGGGGAAGGCAGCCTTCGGTTGCCCCGGCCAGGCCAGGCGGACCGGCGCGTAGAGGTTGGAGTCATAGTCCGGGTAGGTGATCTGTCCGAGCGTCAGATCCTGGTCGAGATACGTCGCGGTGAACACGGCCTCGTGCTTGATCCAGCCCGTGTCGAAGCGCGCCCGGGCCCCCGTCTCGCCCGACAGCGTCGCGGTGTCGCCGGTCTGGAAGATCGAGTTCACCCTGGTCCGCCCGGTCCGGTCCAGGAGGGTGAAGGCGGGGTTCTCCTGCTTGTCGTAGGTGAAGCGGTTGCCGCCGAGGGCCGCGAACAGCGTGATGTCCGAGGTCAGGTCGAACTCCGCCCGCCCGAGGGTGGTGAGGCTGTCGGACCGGGAGAAATCGAAGGTCTGGGACATGTTCCGGCGCGGGTCGGGCGCCCGGGGCACGCGCAGGCCCTCCACCGGATTGCCGCCGCGGGTCTGGGCGTCATAGGCGTCGTGCTGATAGATGACGTCGAGGAACAGCCGGAACCGGTCGCCGTCGTAGTCGAGGGCCAGCGAACCGACCCCGTTGCGCTGGGCCGTGCGGTCGATCGGCGTCGCACCGCCCAGGCCCGCGCCGTTGATCCGCACGCCGATCTGCTTCGCGTCGCCGTAGCGCCGCGCCACGTCGAGCTCGGCCCCGCCCCGCGTCGTGGAGGCGTAGTCGACCGTCGCCCGGTTCAGCGGCTCGTCGCCCGCGCGCTTGGTGACGACGTTCACCGTGCCGGCGATGCTGCCGGAGATCGAGGTCCCGAACAGGAACGCCGCCGGACCCTTGAGCACCTCGATCCGTTCGAGGGGGGCGGGGTCGATCCGGTAATCCGGCACGAGCCCGTACAGGCCGTTCAGGGCGAACTCGCGGTTGTCGACCCGGAAGCCGCGGATCGTCAGCGCGTCGTAGCGGTTGCCGCTGCCGATCGAGGCGCGCACCGACGGGTCCGTGCGCGTCAGGACATCGCCGACGCTGACCGCCTGGAGATCGCGGATCGTCTTCTCGGTGTAGCTCGCCGTGCTGAACGGCGTGCGCATGTAATCCCGGTTGCCGAGAATGCCGAGCCGGCTGCCGCGGGCGACCTGGCCGCCGGAAAACGCTTTCGGCAGGCCGCCGGCCTCCCCCTGCCCGACCCGGCCTGCGGCCGGATTGCGCGACTCGACCGACAGCGTTTCGAGTTGGACCGCGGTTGTCGCGGGCTGGCCCGAGCTTTCCTGCGCCAGAGCGGCGTGGTGCGTCAGAAGGAGAAGCGTTGCCAGAGGTGCAACGTGGCGGACATGCGTGCAGGTCATGACGAAGCGGACGCCGATCAAGTCGTGAAACCATGTCGGCGGTCGATTCTTCTCTCCGCAGAGCGGATCGGCATGGGAATCATCGTTGGGCCAACACATCGCCGCTAGCAGCGCCGGAATGTTGGAGCAAGAAATAAAACCTAGTTTTTATAAATTACAAGCTAGAGGAATGATCAATTATAGAGTTGCGTGTTCGATGATGGAAGGTATTGCAGATCTGTATTGATTTATCGAAACGAAATATCTGACATGATCGTTGGATAAACTTCAGTCCTCACCCGCATCCTCGGGCGTGAGGATGGGACCGGCGGAGACGCGGGATGGGGCGGCGATCCGGATATGCTGGTGGCCTCGCTCGGTCCCGGACTCGACGCGCGTCGCCTAACGGCCGCTGGACCCGAACCCGCCCGCGCCTCGGCCCGAGCCCGAAGCGGACTCGTCCTCCAGCACCGTCAGGACCGGCCGGGTCACCCGGGTGAAGACCAGCTGCGCGATCCGGTCGCCGGGCTCGATCCGGACCGGATTGGCGTCGTCGCGATTCCAGGCCGAGACCATCAGGGGGCCCTCGTAATCGGCGTCGATCACCCCGGTGCCGTTGCCGAGCACCAGCCCGTCGCGGTGGCCGCGGCCGGAGCGGGGGAAGATCAGGCCGCACCAGTCGGGGTTGCCGATCAAGACGCAGAAGCCCGCCGGGATCAGGACCGGGGCGTTCCGCGGCGGCAGGACCAGCGGGGCGTCGAGGCAGGCATGGAGGTCGAGGCCGGCGGCGGCCGCGGAGCCCCAGCGCGGAAACCCCCAGCCCGGCAGCCGGGGGTCGAGGAGGCGCAGCCCGACTTCCGGCAGCGCGCTCACGCGCCGAGCCGCGCGATCGCCTCGGCCAACGCCAAGGTGCGCCGGGCGGCCTCGACATGCAGGCGCTCGACCATGCGCCCGTCCAGCGCGATCACCCCATGCGCCTGAGTCTCGGGGGCGTCGAAGGCCGCCACCACCCGGCGTGCTTCGGCGATGTCCGCCGGGTCCGGCCCGAAGGCGGCGTTGGCCGGGCCGATCTGGCTCGGATGGATCAGCATCTTGCCGTCGAAGCCGAGATCGCGGCCTTCGGCGCATTCCGCCGCGAAGCCGGCGGCATCCCGCAGGTCCGTGAAGACGCCGTCGATCGCCTCGATCTCGTAGGCCCGTGCGGCGGCCAGGACGGTCATCAGCCAGGGACGCAGGGCGGCCCGTCCCGGCGGGCGGATCCGGCTCGCCTTCACCAGGTCGTTGGGGCCGATCACCAGGGCGGCGAGCCGTCCGTCCACGTCCCGGGCGGCGCCGGCGATCTCGGCGGCGTTGACCACCGCCATCGGGGTCTCGATCATCGCCCAGATCCGCGTCGCCAGCGGCGCCCCGAGCCGGCGCAGCCGCGAGCCCACCGCGATCAGCGTGTCGGAGCTGCGCACCTTCGGCACCAGGATCGCGGCGGCCCCCGCCCCCGCGAGCGCCGCGAGATCGGCCTCGCCGTCCTCCGTCTCGGGCGGATTGATCCGCACCACCACCTCGCGCGGGCCGAAGCCGGCTCCCGAGACGGCGGCGGCCACCATCGCCCGGGCCTCGGCCTTCTTCCCCGGGGCGACGCCGTCTTCCAGGTCGATCAGGATCACGTCGGCGGGGAGCGTGCGCGCCTTCTCCAGGGCGCGGGCATTCGAGCCGGGCATCGCCAGCACGCTGCGGCGGGGACGGATCTCGCTCATCACGCTTCTCCCGGGGCCGGCGGGACGCCCTTCGGGTCGCCGATAGCTTTCCGCCGCGTCCCGGGCAAGAACGCATCGCGGGGCGAGATCGATACGGGGACGGGATGGCGCGCTGGGTCGCGGGGCTCGATGGCAGCCGGGGCGCCTGGGCGGGGGCCTTGCTGGATCTCGACGATCCCGGCCGGCACCGCTGCGGGCTGTTTCCCGACGTGGCGGCGCTGCTCGACGCGCCGGAGCAGCCCCTGATCGTCGGCATCGACGTGCCGATCGGCCTGCCGGACCGGATCCTCGGCGGCGGCCGGGCCGCCGACCGGGCCGCCCGCGCCCGCCTCGGACCCGCGCGGTCCTCGGTCTTCCCGATGCCGCCCCGGGCGGCGGTCTACGCGCCGGATTACGACGCCGCCAAGGCCGCCTCGCGGGCGGCGAGCGAGCCGCCCTTCGCGCCCTCGATCCAGGGCTACAACATCTTCCGATATGTCCGGGCCGTGGACGAGCTGCTGCGGGCGCGGCCGGACGCGCTGGCGCGGGTGTACGAGGTCCACCCGGAAGTGGCCTTCCACGCCCTCAACGGTCTGCGCCCCCTCGGGCTGCCGAAGAAGGGCGCCCGGGCCCGGGAGGGCCTGGCCCTGCGCCGGAGCCTGCTCGCGGCGGCGGGCCTGCCGGCCGCCCTGCTCGATGCCCGGGCGAAGGGCGTGCCCGCCGACGATCATCTCGACGCGCTGGCCGCCCTGGTGGTGGCCTGGGACATCCTCGACGGGCGCGCGGTGCCCCTGCCGGACCTGCCGGAGCGGGATGCCCACGGGCTGCCGGTGGTGATCTGGGCGCCGGCCGTGCGGGTGGCGTCATCGGTCGCCTCAAGCTCTTGTAACCGATCACATCTTGCTGATCGACCGTGACCGGTGTCCGTTCGGGCCGGTGCGCTCTAGCTCAGTCTCATGAACCAACCGAATCCCCCCCCGATCCGCCACATCGCCCGGGCGATCGTCCTCGACCCGCAGGACCGCATCCTGCTGATCGCCTACGCGTCGGTCCACGCCAAGGGGCCGGATGGCGAGCCGCTGCGGTTCTGGTTCATGCCCGGCGGCGGGCTGGAGCCCGGCGAGGATCACGTCACCGCCTGCCGGCGCGAGCTGGGCGAGGAGATCGGCCGCGACGATGTCGAGATCGGCCCCCAGGTCGCGGTTTGCGACGGCCCGTTCCACCTGTTCCGCCAGTCACGCGACGCGCGCGAGCGCTACTTCCTGGTCCGCCTGCCCGACGACCGGATCGATACCAGCCGGCTCGCCGAGACCGAGGACAACCCGGTGATCGGGACGCGCTGGTGGCCCCTCGCCGAGCTCCGCGCCAGCGGCGAGCGCGTCGAGCCGGCCGGTCTCGCCGACCTGGCGGCCGATCTTGCCGCAGGGACTATTCCGACCCGGCCGCACGTTCTGACTTGGCACGATCACTGACCCGGATCTCGCACCTGCGAGATCGCCCAAACTCGAGGAGACTGCATGTTCCCTGAATTCCTGACCGAGGGCTACCGCGCGTTCCTGGCGGACCGGTTCCCGACCGAGCGCCGGCGCTTCGCGCAGCTCGCCCAGAGCCAGGAGCCTCAGATCCTGGTGATCAGCTGCTGCGACAGCCGCGTGGCCCCCGAGGCGATCTTCGATGCGGGCCCGGGCGAGCTGTTCGTGATCCGCAACGTCGCCAACATCGTGCCGACCTACGAGCCGGACGGCGCCTATCACGGCACCTCGGCGGCCATCGAGTTCGCGGTCCAGGCGCTGCAAGTGAAGCACATCGTCGTGCTTGGCCACGCCACCTGCGGCGGCATCAAGGCCTTCGCCAACAAGGCCGCGCCGCTCTCGAGCAGCAACTTCATCGGCAAGTGGGTCTCGCTCGTGGCTCCCGCCGAGGCCAAGGCCGGGGATTCGAGCGCGCCCGACTACCTGACCCGGATGGAGCACGCCATGGTCAGCCAGAGCATGGAGAACCTGCTGACCTTCCCGTTCATCAAGGAGCGGGTCGAGGACGGCCGGCTCAACATCCACGGGGCGCATTTCGGCGTCGCCAACGGCGTGCTGCTGGTGCGCGATCCCGAGACCGGCGATTTCCACCCCGCCGTGGACCAGGCCGGCCGCAAGGTCCTGCCGACCGCGGTGGCCTGCGACTGAGGGACGGCCCCAAGGCGAAGCGCCGGGCTCGATCGCGATCCGGTCGAGCCCGGCTCATGGGCCAATTTGACGAGACGGGGCTCCGCGGGACGACCTATCCGCGCGCCGAACCTCCACCTCATCCTTCGAGACCCTCCGGCGCGGCGGTGTCGCGACCAGACACGAAAAAGGCGGCGGGCTCGCACCCGCCGCCTCTTCCTATGCCGCCCGGCCGAGGCCGGGCGATACGCGAACTTACATGGCGCCCGGCAGACGCTGAGCGTGGTCGTAATGCATCTGCAGGGCCGGCAGGGCCTGCTGGGCGTAGTTGCGCAGGGCCGGGTTCGGGCCGCCCTGGGCATAGGCCTGGGTCATCGCGATCGACATCTGATGCGCCTGGATCTGCTGGCTGGCATAGAGGCGATCGAAGCGCGGGCCGGCCGGGGTCGCCGACAGCTCGGCGAGCATCGCCTGCTGCTGCGCGTTCGGCGGGACGAGCGTGGAGGCGCCGGTGGCGGTGGCATCACCGCGGCCGAGGCGGCTGCCCGCCTGCGCGCCGTTTGCGGCGCCGGATCCGATGCCCTCGAGGCCGCCGACCGGGCCGCCCGCCAGGGTGCCGCCGACCACGCCGGTCGCCGCGCCGACACCGGCGCCGACAGCGCTCCCGGCCACCGACAGCGGCGCCGTCACGAGGCCGCCGAGGCCCGGGTCACGGCCCGCCATGGCATTGGTCTCGCCGCCGGCCAGCGCCACGTTGGCGGCGCGGTGATCGCGGATCGCCTCCTGGGCGTAGGACCGCACCTTCGGGTTGCGCGACTTCGACAGGGCGATCTGCGAGGACTGGATCTCGAAGGAATTCGCCTGCATCGACTGGAGGCGGAAATCGTTCGCGTCTTGCGCGAAGGCCGGGGTCGACACAGCCAGGACGAGCGCGGACGCGGCAGCGTAATTCTTCAGCATTGTGACCTCAGTACGTGATGGGAACGCGAGCCGGCACGCTGGGCCGGATGGTGGAGCCTAGACCTCTCCCGAGGGCCAAGACCTCGCAGCCGAGACCATGCGGCGACATGCTCGCGAATTGGTTCGTCAACGGGGCTATGGACTTATGGTTCCTGCTGATTTTTTGCTTAGCCAGCGGGATTGAGGGGATTCTACTGATGCCGGCAGCGCCGTGATCCTGTTCGAAGTTCAGATCCTGCGCGCCGCGGCCGCCCTGATGGTGGTCTGGCACCATGCGCGCCACGAGACCGGGCTGATGGCCGCCCGCGGCGCGGGGCCGGCCCTCGATCCCGGTACGGCGCTGCCGTGGTGGGGCGGGGTCGACCTGTTCTTCGTGATCTCGGGCTTCGTCATCGTGCACGCGAGCGGACGGCTGTTCGGCGCGCCGGGCGGACGCGCCCGCTTCCTGGCCCACCGGGCCGCCCGGGTGGTGCCGCTCTACTGGCTGGTGAGCCTGGTGTTCCTGGCCGTCGCCGTGGTTCGACCCGATCTTCTCGGGGATGCGGCGGCGTTGCTGAGGGCGCCCGGCACCATCCTGGCCGGGTTCCTGTTCTGGCCGGCGGCCCGGCCGGACGGCACCATCCAGCCCCTCTACGGGCTCGGCTGGACCCTCAATTACGAGGCGTTCTTCTACGGGCTCTTCGCGATCGGGCTCGGCTTCGGCCGGCGCGGCGCCGTGGCCTGGCTCGCCCTCGCCCTGGTGACCTTGGTGACCATCGGCCTGCTGGTACCCGGGCTGCCGGTGCCGATCCGGTTCTGGGCGAACCCGATCGTGCTGGAGTTTCTGCTGGGGGCCGGCCTCGCCCTCGCCTACCGGGAGGGATTTCGGCCGAGCGGGACGCTCCGTCTCGGCCTCGCCTTCGCCGGGCTCGTGGGGCTGGCCCTGGCCGCCCGCCTGCTCGTCGGCGAGGGCGCGGGCGACGGCGTCCTGCGCCCGCTGCTCGTCGGTGTGCCGGCCTGTCTGCTGGTGGCCGCGGCCCTCGGCCCGGAACGCGCTCCGGCGCAGGTCGCGGCGTTGCCGGCACCGGTGCGCGGTCTCGTGGTCCTCGGCAACGCCTCCTACGCCCTCTACCTCGTGCATCCTTTCGCCCTGCGGCTCGGGCGCGAAGCGCTCGTGCGGCTCGGCCTCGCCCCGGCCCTGCATCCGTGGGGCGGCCTCGTCGTGATGGTCGCCGCCAGCGTCGTGGCCGCTCTGCTGGTGCACCGCTTCGTCGAGCGGCCGCTGACCCGATGGGCGAGAGCCATCCTCGAACCGCGGGGCGCGCAAAACCGTGTGCGCGCGGCCCCGACCCCGGTTCCCCCCGGGCGCCGGGCGGATTAGCCTCACGCACCGGAGGAGGAAGCCGCGATGAAGACCCTGCTCGTTCCCGTCGCGATGCACGACGGCTTGACCTCCGTGTTCGAGACGACGCGGCTCGCCGCGACCCGCTTCGGCAGCCTGATCGAGGGTGTGTCCCTGCGCCCGGCCCTCGCCGAGTACGTGCCGGTCGACATGGTCGGCGGCATGACCTGGCTGCGCGACGAGGAGGCCGACCGGGCCGAGGCCGAGGAGGCGGGCGGGCGCTTCGTCGCCTTCATGGACGGAGCCGGCATCCCGCGGCACGCCCGCGACGGGCTGTGCATCCCCGAGAAGGTCGCGGATGCCGGGCCGCGCTACCGTTGGCGGCAGGACGTGCCCACCGGTGACGCGTTCCTCGGCCAATATGCCCGGCTGTTCTCGGCCACCGTGGTCGGCCGGCCCGGGACGACCGACAACGCCCCGCGCATGACCACCTTCGAGACCGCCGTGTTCGAGGGCGGCCGCCCAATCCTGCTGGCGCCACCGACCGTCCCCACCACGCTCGGCGACGCGATCCTGATCGCCTGGAACGGCTCCACCGAGACCGCCCGGGCGGTGGCCTTCGCGATGCCGTTCCTGCGCCGGGCCGAGCGGGTGCTGGTGCTCAGCGTCGAGGGCGGCATGGTGCCGGGGCCGAGCGCCCAGGACCTCGCCCAGGCCCTGGCCTGCGAGGGCGTGGCGGCCTCGCACCGGGCCCTCCCGGCCGGCCGGCGGGCGCCGGGCGAGACCTTCCTCGCCGAGGCCAAGGCGTTCGGCTGCGATCTGCTGATAAAGGGCGCCTACACCCAGAGCCGCCTGCGGCAGATGATCTTCGGCGGCGTCACCAGCCACGTCCTCGCCCATGCCGACATGCCGGTTCTGCTCGCGCACTGAGCGCGGCGGGAACCGTCGCCCGCCCCTGGCGTTCGGCCCCCGCAGCCGGACCAGGATCCCCGTGACGACATCCGTAAGCCGCTTCCTCCTCGCCGCCCTGCTGACGGTCGTTGCCGCGACCGCTGTCCGGGCGCAGCCGACCACCGCCCGGTTCCGCGGCATCGTGGAATGGGCGGAGGCCGACCGCATCCAGATCCGCCGCCCCGGCGGCAGCACCCTGACCCTGCGGATGAACCCGCGGACCCGCGTCTTCGCGGTGACCGAGGCGGCCCTGCGCAACATCAAGCCCGAGAGCTACGTCAGCGTGCTGGCCGCGTCCGGGCCCGAGCCGCGCCGCGCCAAGGCGGTGACCCTGTACTCCCCCTCCGAGCGCGGCTTCGAGGCCGGCACCCAGCCCTGGGATACCGATCCGGGCGCGACGTTGACGGCGGGCTGGGTTGCCGACCTGAAGGGCGGCCGCCCGCTCCGGCTGACCCTGGGCTATGGCGGCGGCCAGTCGAGCTTCGAGATCCCGGCCGGGACCCCGGTCACCGCGATCGCGCCGGGCGAGAAGGCCCTGCTCGAGCCGGGGGCCGCCGTCACGCTGTTCGCCCAATCCGGGCCGGACGGCGCCCTCTCGGTCGGCACGATCGCGGCGGGCCGTCAGGGCGCCGTTCCCTCGTTCTGACGGAACGGAAGACCACCCACCTTGCGTCATCGATCCGCGGCCAAGGGAGGCGCGCCGCAGCGCAAGCTGCGCTACATCGTCTGTCCATGACCGAGTCCGCCTTCGCCCTCGATCCGCGTCTGGCCGCCGACACCGTCGAGGTGGGCGACCTCGCCCTCTGCCGCGTGCTGCTGATGGACGATGCCCGGTTCCCCTGGCTGATCCTGGTGCCGCGCCGGC
Source organism: Methylobacterium brachiatum (assembly GCF_020523825.1). Lineage (GTDB taxonomy): Bacteria > Pseudomonadota > Alphaproteobacteria > Rhizobiales > Beijerinckiaceae > Methylobacterium > Methylobacterium brachiatum. The sequence goes on from NZ_JAJALK010000011.1 coordinate 76,431, forward strand.
CGGACGTCTCCGAGATCACCGACTTGTCCGAGGCCGATGCCGCGGATCTGTGGCGCGAGACCCGCATCGCCACCGGGGTGATGCAGGGCCTGTCGAAGCCCGACAAGGTCAATGTGGGCGCGCTCGGCAACGTCGTGGCGCAGCTCCACGTCCACGTAATCGGCCGCTTCCGCTCCGACCCGGCCTGGCCGGGGCCGGTCTGGGGCTTCGAGACCCGCAAACCCTACCCGTTCCATGCCCGCGCCCAGCTGATCGAGCGCGCCGGCGCCCTGTTCTCCGCGGCCTGAACCCGAATGACAGATCCCCGCGACACCCTCGGCTTCGTCCGCAATCGCCTCGACCGGCACTCGGCCGAGCAGCCCGAGGAGGCCGTGCCCGCCTTCGACGCGCCGGATGCCCGCCTCGTCCTGATCTGCGGCGACCGGATCGTGCTGCGCGGGCCGACCGCGCTGATCACCCCCGCCGACGCATCCGAGCTTTCCGGGACGCGGATCTTCCTGGGGCACCGGGACGGCCGGCCGGTCTTCGCGGCCTCCGCACCGGCCGAAGCCGCGGAGGGGTTTGCTGCCGGCGAGACCCGCACTCTCGACCTGCGCAGCATCGCGACCGAATCCGCCGTGGAGGCCGAGGAGCTGGGCCTGCTGGCGGTGGCCAAGTCGATGCTCGACTGGCACACCCGGCACGGCTTCTGTGCCAATTGCGGCACCGCCACCGTCGCGAAGGCGGGCGGCTTCCGGCGGGAATGCCCGGCCTGCAACGCCCACCATTTCCCCCGGGTCGATCCCGTGGTGATCATGCTGGTGCGCCGGGGCGAGACCTGCCTGCTCGGCCGCGGCCCGCATTTCCGGCCCAACATGTATTCCTGCCTTGCCGGCTTCCTGGAGCCCGGCGAGACCATCGAGGACGCGGTCCGCCGGGAGGTCTTCGAGGAGACCCGGATCCGGGTCGGCGCGGTCACCTACCGGACTTCGCAGCCCTGGCCGTTCCCCTCCTCGCTGATGCTGGGCTGCGCGGCCGAGGCGCTGGACGGCGCCATCGTGACCGATCCGAGCGAGCTGGAGGATGCCCGCTGGTTCGACCGCGCTTCCGTCGCCGCCATGCTGGACGGGACCCATCCCGAGGGGATCCAGGCCCCGCCGCCCATGGCGATCGCCAATTACCTGATGCGCGCCTTCGTGGCCGGCGAGACCTGATCGCGCCGCAAGGGCTCAGCCCTTTCCGCCGCTCGGCCGGCTCGGGTCGTCGGCCGGGTTGATGTAGTTCAGCCCGAACGGGCCTGAGCCGTTGACCTGCAGCTCGACCGGCTCGTCGGTGGTCCAGAGGGAATGGGGCATGTCCTCCGGCAGGTAGACGAAGCCGCCGGCCTTCAGCGCCGCGCCCTGCGCCTTGTCCAGGGTCCTCCCATGCGCGTGGTGGATCGAGCCCGACAGGATCGTCAGCGTCTCCGGCTTGGAATGCGTGTGCGGGGCGATCACCGTGTTGGCCGGGAATTTCAGCCGCAGCACGAACGGCCCGGGCTTGGCCGGATCCCCGGCGACCTGGCTGATCTGCGTGCCCTTCGGCAGGTTCGCCGGCCCCGGCCCGTAGACTACCGACGCCGCATCGGGCTTGACCACCATCCCGGGCGCGTCGTGCTCCGCGGCCAGGGCAGGCCCGGCCATGAGGAGCATGGCCGCAACACCGAGCCAAGAACCTGTCGTCATGGAGCGCCTCCCGGATCCCGCGGACGTCTTTCGCCGCGCAGGCCTTTTCTGGGGCCGGCCTGGCGGTTTCCCAGGCACGGGCGCTGGCGCAGATCGTCGCGGCCTTTCCCGTCATTGCGAGCGCAGCGAAGCAATCGAGTGCTGCGCGCGATCTCCGGAGGTGGTGCTTCCCTGGGTTGCTTCGCTGCGCTCGCAATGACGGACCGGAACGTCTGACGAGATCCGGACCAGCTTCAGGCAGGCGGGAGCGTGAGATCGAAGAAGCGCTCAGATCGCCAACCGCGCCGGTCCCGCCTCGGCCGGCACCGCGGCCCGCATCTCCGAGAACGCCTCGCCGACCATCAGGAGCGCCGGGCCGTCGAGGCCGGCGGTTTCGACCCGGTCGGCGAGATCGGCGGCGGTGCCGCGCAGCGAAGCCTGGTTCGGGCGGCTGACGTTGAAGACCAGCAGGGCCGGAGTCGTCGGCGCCAGGCCCTCGTCCACCGCCCGGGCGAGCAGCGCACGCAGGGTGCGCTTGGGCATGTAGACCACCGTGGTCACGCTCGGATCGGCGAGCGCGCCCCAGTTCAAATCGTCCGGCAGGGCGCCGCGGCGGTCGTGACCGGTGACGAATTGCAGGCGGCGGGCGGCGTCGCGATGGGTCAGCGACAGGCCCAGCGCCGCCGCAGCCCCCTGTGCGGCCGAGATGCCCGGCACCACGGTCACCGGGATGCCGGCGGCCCGGCAGGCCTCGATCTCCTCGCCGGCCCGGCCGAAGACCAGCGGGTCGCCGGATTTCAGCCGCACCACCTGCTTGCCGGTGCGGGCGAGCTGCACCATCAGGGCGTTGATGTCGTCCTGCCGGCAGGAGGGACCGTGCCCGGTCTTGCCGACCAGCATGGTCCGCGCCTCGCGCCGGGCATAGTCCAGGATCTCGGGGGCGACGAGGTCGTCGTACAGGATCACGTCGGCGTTGCGCAGCGCCCGCAGGGCCTTGAGGGTCAGGAGCTCCGCGTCGCCGGGGCCCGCCCCGACCAGCGTCACCGCGCCGCCCTTCGGGGCCGCCTCCGTGTCGCCGAGCAGCTCGGCCAGATCCTGCTGCGTCGGCGCCCGGTCGGGCTCCGCGAAGGCGCGGTCGGTGAAGCGCTCCCAGAAGCTGCGCCGCTCGGCAAAGCCGTGGAACCGCGCGGTGACGCCGTCGCGCCAGTCGCGGGCGGCCCCGACCCAGCGGGCGAACCCGCGGGGCAGCATCGCCTCGATCCGCGCGCGCACAGTCTGGCCGAAGACCGGGGCCGCACCTTCCGTGGAGATGCCGACCACCAGCGGCGAGCGGTTGACGATGGCGCCGAACTTCACGTCGCAGAGATGCGGCCGGTCGACCGCGTTGACGATGGCGCCGGCGCCCCGGGCCGCGACCACGAAGGCGACGCAGTCGGCCTCGTCCTCTAGGGCGCCGATGCAGAAGGCCGCGCCCCAGAGGTCGTCCGGCGTCCAGGCGCGCGCGTGCAGCGCGACGCTGCCGTCGACGATCTCGCCCGGAACGGCGCGCAGCTCGTCGCTGGGCTCGGGCGCGTAGACGTCGACATGGGCGCCGGCCGCAGCCAGGACCTTCACCTTCCAGGGCGCCCCGCCCGAGGAGCCGGCGAGCACGACCCGCTTGCCGCGCAGGGGCACGAACACGGGCAGCACCGCCAGGGGCTCGAGGCCGGCGGATTGGGTCTCGCGGGGGGCGCGGGCTGCGCGCAGGGGGACGGGGGAATCGGTCACGAGTCTGTCCTGATCGTCCTGAGCCGGATGGTCCCGTCCGCCCCCTCATCCTGAGGTGCCGGAGCGCAGCGGAGGCCTCGAAGGAGGCCTCCAGAGATCGCGCGGCCGTCTGGAGGTCTCCTTCGAGGCCCGCTGACGCGGTCACCTCAGGATGAGGGGATCTAGCAGGAGCAGCCAGCCACTCTTCTCTCGCCAGCATATCAGAAAATCACGCGGCGCGGGCGGTCTGGCCGGGGAGCATCTTGCGGATCTCCGGGATGCAGGAGCCGCAATTCGTGCCCGCCTTGCAGGCGGCGCCCACCGCCTCGACCGAGCCGGCCCCCGCCGCGATCGTGGCCGCGATCACGTCGGCGCCGACGCCGTGGCAGGCGCAGACCACCGGGCCTGCCGGCGCCGTGGCGGCGCGGCCCGAGAGCAGGGCCCGGCGCTCGGCCGCCTCGGGCTCCGCGACGGCGAACAGGGCTTTGGCCGCCTCCCAATCGGGGCGGGCTCCTGCGGGAGCGTAGGCGAGGCAGGCAATGAGCCGCGCACCGTCATAGACGGCGCAGCGGTAGCGGTCGCGGGCGTGGTCGGCATATTCGGCGAGCTCGAAGCCGGCCAGCGCCTCGCTCTGGATCAGCCCGCGGACCATCAGAGCGACGGCGCTGGAGCTCGCCGCCGTGGCGAATTGCACGCCCCAGCCGCCGGTGATCGCCGCCCGCGCCCACCACCAGCCCTCCGGCAGCGCCACCTGCCGGCGCGACAACAGGTAGCCGCGGGCGCGATACGCGACGGGCTCCAGCGCGGCCGGGGTCGCCTTCAGCTCGGGCTGGCCCGAGACGGGATCCGGCACGCCGCGCACCAGGGCGCCGACCCGGGCCTTCGACGCGTAGGCGCTGCCCCAATGCATCGGCATGAACAGGCAGCCCGGCACCACGCTGTCGGTGATCATTACCTCCAGCTCGGCCTCGCCGTGCTCGGTGCGCAGACGCGCGATGCTGCCCTCCGTCAGGCCGAGCCTGGCCGCGTCGTCGGGATGCACCTCGACGAACGGGACGGCGCGGTGGGCCGAGAGGCGCTGGCTCTTCCCGGTGCGGGTCATCGTGTGCCAGTGGTCGCGCACCCGGCCGGTATTGAGCACGAAGGGGAAATCCTCCGAGACCGCCTGCGCCAAGCCCGGCGGCTGCACCGCCACGAAGCGCGCGCGCCGGTCGAAGGTGTAGAACCGCCCGTCACCGAACAGCCTTGCCTTGCCCTGCGGCGCGCCCCGGGGGCCGGAGCGCTTCGGGATCGGCCATTGCACCGGCAGGTTGATGTCGTAGGCGGCGTCGCTGATGTCGGTCAGGGCACCCAGATCGAAGTCGCGGGTGCCGTTGTTCTCGTAGGCCGAGAGGCCGGCATGCTCGCGGAACACCGCGGCGGCCGAGGGGAACGCGAAGGCCTTCTCGTGGCCGAGCCGGCGGCCGACCTCGGACAGCACCGCCCAGTCGGCGCGCGCCTCGCCGGGGGCGGCCAGGAACCGGCGCTGCCGGGAGATCCGCCGCTCGGAATTGGTGACCGTGCCGTCCTTCTCGCCCCAGGCGAGCGCCGGGAGCAGCACCGTGGTCTTGCCGAGGCCCCGCACCGTGTCGGAATCGGCCATCACCTCGGAGACGACGTAGAGGTCGAGCCCCTCGAGGCCTTGGCGGATCAGGTCGGCCCGCGGCATCGAGACCAGCGGGTTGGTGCCCATCACCCACAGGGCCTTGATTTTGCCCCGGCTGACCGCCTCGAACAGCGCCACCGCCTTCATGCCCTCGCCGGTGATGATCCGGGGGGCGCCCCAGAACCGGCGCACCCGGTCCACCTCCTCGGGGGAGAAGTGCATGTGCGCGGCCAGCATGTTGGCCAGGCCTCCGACCTCGCGCCCGCCCATGGCGTTGGGCTGGCCGGTGAGGGAGAACGGGCCCATCCCGGTCTCGCCGATGCGGCCGGTGATGAGGTGGCAGTTGATGATGCTGTTGCCCTTGTCGGTGCCCTGGGCCGACTGGTTCACCCCCATCGAGAAGGCGGTGACCACCCGGCGGGTGCCGGCGAACAGGTCGTAGAAGGCGGCGATGTCGGAGTCCGGCACGCCGGTGGCCGCCGCGACCGCGGCGAGGTTCGGCGCGATGAGGCGGGCGCGGTCGAGGGCCGCGTCGAGCCCGGCGGTGTGGGAGTCCACGAAGGCCCGGTCGCGGAACCCGTTATCCGCCAAGTGGACGAGCAACCCCGAGAACAACGCCACGTCGCTGCCGGGCCGGATCCCGAGGAACAGGTCGGCCTCCTGGCCGGTCTGGGTCCGGCGCGGGTCGATCACCACGAACTTGGTGCCGCGCCGCGCCTTGGCGTCAGCCATCCGGCGGAACAGGATCGGGTGGCACCATGCGGTGTTCGACCCGACCATGACGATCAGGTCGGCCTCGTCCAGATCCTCGTAGCAGCCCGGCACCGTGTCGGAGCCGAAGGCGCGCCGGTGCGCCGCCACCGCGCTCGACATGCACAGCCGCGAATTGGTGTCGACATGCGGCGTGCCGATGAAGCCCTTCGCCAGCTTGTTGGCGACGTAATAATCCTCGGTGAGGAGCTGCCCCGAGAGGTAGAAGGCGATCGCGTCCGGCCCGTGGGTCTCGGCCACCACGCGGAGTTTGTCCGAAACCGTGCCGAGTGCGGCGTCCCAGGAGACCCGGGCCCCGTCGACATGCGGGTGGAGCAGCCGGTTCTCCAGCGACACGGTCTCGCCGAGGGCCGAGCCCTTCGAGCACAGCCGGCCGAAATTGGCCGGATGCTCGGTATCGCCCGCGATGGCCACGCCGCCGCTCCCGTCCGGGGTCGCGAGCACGCCGCACCCGACCCCGCAATAGGGGCAGGTCGTCCGCACCGTCGGGTCTGCCACGGACAGGGTCATGGCTCGGTCCTCGAAAGTTTTTGTTCGACATCCGCCGCAAGAGGTGGGCCGCGCTACCTGTCACCTGACAGCGCGTGGATCGTCCCCGTTGCCGGATGGGCGCGGGTCCCCTCTCCCGTGCGGGAGAGGGGGCGCGTCGCGTTCCGCATGGGCCGCGGCCCGCACGGAGAAGGCGCGGCTAGTACACGTCGGCCTGGTAGCGGCCGGTCTTCTTGAGCGCGGCGAGGTAGGCGACCGCGTCCTCGGGGCTCTTGCCGCCGAACTGGGCCGCCACGTCGATGATCGCCCGCTCGACGTCCTTGGCCATGCGCTTGGCATCGCCGCAGACGTAGAAATGCGCGCCGCCTTCGAGCCACTCCCAGAGATCGGCGCCGTTCTCGCGCATCCGGTCCTGGACGTAGGTCTTCTCGCTGCCGTCCCGGGACCAGGCGAGCGACAGGCGGGTCAGGATCTTGTCGTCCTTCAGCTTGGTCAGCTCGTCCTTGTAGAAGAAGTCGGTGGCCTGGCGCTGGTGGCCGTAGAACAGCCAGTTGCGGCCGGGCGCCCGGGTGGCGGCGCGCTCGCGCAGGAACGACCGGAACGGCGCGATGCCGGTGCCGGGGCCGCACATGATCACGTCCTTGGAGAGATCCGCCGGCAGTCCGAAGCCGTGGGCCTTCTGCAGGTAGATCTTGACCTTGGTCTGCTCGGGCAAGCGCTCGCCGAGATGGGTCGAGGCCACGCCCAGCCGCAGCCGGGAGCGGTGGTTGTAGCGCACCGCGTCCACGGTCAGGGACACGATCCCGGCATCCATCTTCGGCGAGGACGAGATCGAGTAGAGCCGCGGCTGCAGCTCGTCGAGCGCCTCCAGGAAGACCTCCGCGTCGGGCCGGGCGCCGGGGAACTTGTGCAGGGCGCCGAGCACGTCGAGATAGGCGGCGTCGCCGTCCGGGTCCTCGCCGGAGGCCAGGGCCTGCGCCTTCTTGCGGGCCGCGCCCGAGGTGAGCAGCGACAGCAGCTGGTAGAGGTTGTCGGGCGCCGCGCCGAGCGCGTAATCCTTGAGCAGGTGGTCGCGCAAAGTCTTGTCGCCGATCACCCGCTCGGGCCGGGCGCCGAGCTCGGCGATCACCGCGTCGACCAGGGCCGGGGCGTTGGCCGGGAACAGGCCGAGGGAGTCACCGGCCTCGTAGGTGATCGGCGTGCCGTCCAGCCCGATCTCGATATGCCAGGTCTCCTTCTCGCCACCCGGGTCGTTGAGGCGCCGGCGGGACAGGAACAACGCCTCGACCGGGTTCTCCCGGCAGAAGCCCAGGGGACCGAGATCGGCCGCCGGCTTCGGGGCGTCGCCCTCGGCCTTGGGGGCGGCGGGCGCGCCGGACGAGGCGCCGAACTCCTCCTCCAGCTTCTTGAGCATGCGCAGGGTCTCCTTGCCGCCGGGCTGGCAAAGATTCAGGCGCTCCTCGTTCTTCAGGAAGATCGCGTTGGCGTAGTCGGCGCAGTTATAGCCGCACTGGCCGCAATCCTGCTGAGCCATGGCGGCCATCAGCTTCTGCGGCTCCGGCCGGTCCTTGGCCAGGGCCATCCGGTCGCCGATCGGCACCGAGGGGTCGTGCCAGGGCGCGTCGTCGTTGTCGGCAAGCTTGGGGCCGCCGGGGGGCGCCTCGCCCGGTGCGAGCGCGGTCGCTCCCGTCACCGTGGGGCCGAGCAGGGCCGCGAAGTAGCCCGAGAGCCACGAGCGCTGGTCGGCGTCGAAGGGCGCGGTCTCGGGGATCAGGACGAGGGGGGGCGCGACGTGCTCGCTCATGCTGCGGCCTTCAGGGCTGGCTGTTCCTCGGCGGCATCCCGCAGGGCTTCGGCGCCGGTGCGGGCGGTGAAGGCCTGGAAGCTCTCGTCCGGGCCTTGCCGGCGGGCCAGGTAGGTGCGCAGCAGCGCCTCGACGCGGAAGGGCGCGTCCTCGGCTCTGACGGCCTTCCAGATCTCGGTGCCGATCTTCGGGTTCTCGGCGAAGCCGCCGCCGACCACGATGTCGTAGCCCTCGACCGTGTCGCCCTCCTCCGAGACGACCACCTTGGCGCCGATCAGCCCGATATCGCCGATGTAGTGCTGGGCGCAGGAATGGTGGCAGCCGGTGAGGTGGACGTTCACCGGCACGTCGAGCTCGGTGACGGCACGCTCGACATGGTCGGCGATGATCAGGGCGTGGCCCTTGGTGTCGGAGGCGGCGAACTTGCAGCCCCGGGCGCCGGTGCAGGCCACGAGGCCGGAGCGGATGCCGGCCGCCTTGATGGTGAGCCCGAGCGCGTCCACACGGCTTTCGACCTCAGCGACCTTGGCGTCCGGAACACCGGAAAAAATGAAGTTCTGCCAGACGGTGAGGCGGATCTGGCCATCGCCGCACTCCCGGGCGATCTCGGCGAGCGCCCGGACCTGGTCGCTGGTCATCTTGCCCACCGGCAGGACGACACCGATCCAGTTGAGGCCGGCCTGCTTCTGGGCGTGCACACCGACATGGGCGAACCGGTCGGTGGGCCGGCGCGGCGCGACATGGGCGGGGTCGACCCGGTCGAGCTTGCGGCCGAGCTTGTCCTCGACGGCGGTGAGGTACTTGTCGAAGCCCCAGGCGTCGAGGACGTACTTCATCCGGCTCTTGTTGCGGTTGGTCCGGTCGCCGTTCTCGATGAACACCCGGATGATCGCGTCCGCCACCGCGTTGCAATCCTCGGGCTTGAGGACGATGCCGGTGTCGCGGGCGAGGTCCCGGTGGCCGGAGATGCCGCCGAGCACGAGGCGCATGTAGATTCCGGGCGCCACCGCGGCGCCGTCCAGCACCTCGATCGCCTGGAACCCGATATCGTTGGTCTCCTCCAGGGTCGGCATCACGCCGCCGCCGTCGAAGGCGACGTTGAACTTGCGCGGCAGGCCGTAGAGCGAGCGGTCGTTGATGATCCAGTTGTTCCAGGATTTCGCCAGCGGGCGGGTATCCAGCAATTCCTGGGCGTCGATGCCGGCGGTGGACGAGCCGGTGACGTTGCGGATGTTGTCGGCCCCCGCGCCGCGGGCGGTGAGGCCGATATCGACGAGCCCGTCGAGGAACGGCTGGGCGTGCTCGGGGCCGATCTCGCGCACCTGGAGATTGGCCCGCGTGGTGACGTGAACGTAGCCGCCGCCGTGCCGGTCGGCGAGGTCGGCGACGCCCGCGAATTGCCAATGCTGCAGGATACCGTTGGGGATCCGCAGGCGGGCCATGTAGCTCACCTGGTTCGGGGCGACCCAGAACAGGCCGTGATAGCGCCAGCGGAAATTGTCTTCGGGCTTGGGCTGCTTGCCGGCGGTCGCGTCCGCGATCAGCCGGTTGTGGCTGTCGAACGGGTGCTCGGCGCGCTTCCACTTCTCCTGCTCGCAGAGCTTGCCGCCGTCCTTGACGGTCCGGTCCTGCGCCTTGATGTGGATCGCGTCCGGCCCGGTCGGCTCCGCCGGTGCGGCCGGGCCCTGCCCGATCGCCAGGCCGCCGGTCAGGCGCGCCGCCGCGATGCCCGAGGCGAAGCCTTCGAGGTAGCGCTTCTGCTCGGCATTGAAGCCGTCCAGGGCGTGCGGTGTGGTGGTCTCGGCCATCTGCGCCTCCCTAAGCCGCCAGCGGCTCGGGCGCCGGGCGCCCGAACATCAGATCTTCGACGCTCTCGACCGGATCGCCGGAGCGGATCAGGCCCTTGCACGCGCCCTGCTCGGCGATGTCGCCGACGAACACGGCCCCGATCAGCCGGCCGTCCCGCACCAGCAGCTTGCGGTAAAGGCCGGCCCCGGGATCGGACAGGACGACGGCCTCGGCATCCTCGGGGCTGTCCACGAGGCCGGCGGAAAAAACCGGCAGGCCGGAGACCTTGAGGCTGGTGGCGAGCGAGGTGCCGGCATAGGCGGCGCTCCCGCCGGCCAGATGCCGGGCCAGGGTGTCGGCCTGCTCGTAGGCCGGCTCGACCAGCCCGTAGATCTGGCCCCGATGCTCAGCGCATTCGCCGAGCGCGAAGATGCGCGGGTCCGAGGTGGTCATCCGGTCGTCAACCTGGATGCCCCGGCCGATCTCCAGCCCCGCCCCCTGCGCCAGGGCCACGGAGGGGCGCACGCCCACCGACATGACCACGAGATCGGCTGGCAGCACGGTCCCGTCTGCGAGGATCAGGCGCTCGACCTTGCCGTCGCCCTCGATGCGAGACGTGTCGGCCTTGAGCATCACCCGGACGCCGCGGGCCTCCATGGCGCGCTTCACCAGGGCGGCTGCATGGTGATCAAGCTGGCGCTCCATCAGCCGGTCCATGACGTGGAGCAGGGTCGTGTCGACGCCCAGCCGCGCGAGGCCGACCGCCGCCTCGAGCCCGAGCAGCCCGCCGCCGATCACGATCGCCCGGGCGTGCTGCACGGCCGCCCGGCGGATTGTAGCCACGTCGGCGAGATCGCGGAAGGTGATGACCCCGGGAAGATCCATGCCGGGCTCCGGCAGGCGGATCGGCAGGGAGCCGACGGCGAGGACCAGCTTGTCGAAGGGCAGGACGTGGGTCTCGCCGACCAGGACGAGGCCATTCTCGCGGTCGATCTGGGTGACCGGAGCGCCGGTGATCAGGCGGATGCCGTGGGCCGCGTACCAATCGAGGCCGCGAAATTCGCAGGCCGCCTCATCGACCTCGCCGCCGAGCAGCGAGGAGAGCAGGACCCGGTTATAGGCGGCCTTGGGCTCTGCGCCGACGCAGGTGACGTCGAAGCGGCCGGGCGACCCTTCGGTCAGCCGCTCCAGAAACCGGAGCGAGGCCATGCCGTTGCCGACCACGACGAGCCGCTCGCGCGGCAGACCGGTTTGGGCGCGCGCATCCTGTGCGCTGGTGTCGAGCGGGGATGTCGCCATCTCTGGATCGCGTCTGAGACCTCGAGTGCAGGGTCGTCGGCGGACCGCCCACGAAAAAGCCGCTGCCGGTCATCCCCCGAAGCAGGCTTGAAGCCTCAGGAGAACCGGATCAGCGGCCTCGCTGACGGCGCTGCCCGTCGTCGTTGACGGACACGATCAGTAGAGCAGGTTCCGTGCCAATTGCGGCACGCGGCGCTAGAATGTTGGGATCATTGATCAATCGGCGCCGCTGCTGAGGCTCGCTGGCGCCGAAAGCACTCTAGACGCGCTGCACAAAAAGCAGGCGGCGGGTCACTTAAAAGGTCAGCGCGGGCAGGCGGTGGATCGCTGGTCAGAACTGAGCGCCGAGCGCGGCCGGATCGCGTGACGGCCTCATCGCGATCACAGCGTGCCTGTGAGGCACCTCAGTCGGAGATTGCGCATGACGCTATGATGCTTCGCGGCGGACGGGATCACGGCGGGGCTTCGGCCGACGCGACGGCGTCAGGCCCGACGCTCGGGTGCGATCAGATCAACGTCGAGAGCATCGCCAGCAGGCCGAGGGTCGGCATCGCGCCGGCCACGAGGACCCAGTACCACGACGGGATGCCGCCGGGACGGCGGTTATCGTTGCTGGCGCGCGGCGCCTTGGCACCGCGGCGAACATAACGTCGAAGCTCGATCCGGCTGCGCGGATGCGATGTCGACGATTCGGTATCGAGTTTACGGCATCCGGGCATGGCAGCGATGTAACGGCCGAGACCCGGCAACGTTCCCAGCCCGCTGAAGTCTATACAGACCGCAAATGACGAAAGGGTCGGTTTGTCTTCCGCGGCTTAAACGGCCGTGGCGGCACGGTACAGGTCGGGCCTGAAGACGGCCGCCGCCTCCACCTCCGGGCGGCTGTCCTGCGGGATCTGTCGCGATGCGCGCATCTGCGCCACGAGCCAGTGGACGGCCTCGGCGCGCGGCTCCTGGACCCGCGCGCCGACGTCCAGAGGTCCCGGCATCGGCCGCGTCGCGCCCGCTGCGTCCAGAACCGCGACGCTCCGGAACGCCCGGTCGATCAGGTCGACATCCAGGTTGAGATAGGTCCGGTGCGCGAGGCGGTGGACGAGGTCGGCACGGTTATCCGGGTCGGCGCACCAGTGCCCCGCGCGCGCCACCGCCCGGACCAGGGGCAGCGTCGCGCCGTCGAGGCGGGCCGACACGGCCAGGACCTTCTCGGGGGCATCGGGCGCGAGGTCGCAGCCGAGCGCCGCGATCCGCCCATGGCCCGCCGCCACGGCGACGGCGTTCCAAGGCGCGCCGGCGCAGTAGCCGTCGACCAAGCCGCGGGCCAAGGCCTCGACGCTGTGCTGGGGCGGAACCACGACGGTCCGGAAGGCTGCGGGATCGAGACCGCCGGCCTCCGCGAACAGCCGCAGCTGGTAGCTGTGGCAGGAGAAGGGATGCACGGTCCCGAGCGTCAGCGGCCGGCCCGCGTCCCGGCGCTCGGCCGCGACCCGGGCGAAGGCCCGGGCGACGTCGGCCAGGTCCTCGCTCGCCGGTGCCATGGCCGCCCAGAGATCGCGCGAGACCGTGATGGCGTTGCCGTTGGCGCTGAGCTGCAGCGGCACGATGAGGTCGGAGGGCGGCCCGGACAGAGCCAGCCGGCTCGCCAAGGCGAGCGGCGCCAGCATATGCGCGCCGTCGAGATGCCCGAGGGCGAGGCGGTCCCGCAGGGTCGCCCAGGACGGTTCGGCGGACAGGTCGAGCTCCAGCCCCTCGGACCGGGCGAAGCCGAATTCATGGGCCGCGATCAGCGGCGCGGCATCGCAGAGCGGGACGTAGCCGAGCTGGAGCCTCATCCGAGCAGATCCGCCGTGGTGACGATGGCCCGGGCAATGTCGGCGATCTTGCGCTTCTCGTTCATGGCCTTGCGCCGGAGCTGCTTGTAGGCCTCATCCTCGGTGAGCCCCTTCAGGTTCATGAGGATGCCCTTGGCCCGCTCGATCAGCTTGCGGTCGGCCAGCTCGCCGCGCGCCTCCGACAATTCCCGCTGCAGACGTGCGAAGGCGTTGAAGCGCAGGATCGCGATGTCGAGGATCGACTTGATCCGCTCGGCCCGCAGCCCGTCGACCACGTAGGCCGAGATCCCGGCATCGACCGCGGCCTGCATCATGGTCGTGTCCGACCGGTCGACGAACATCGCCACCGGCCGCTCGACCTGCCGGGAGACCCCCGACATCTGTTCCAGGATATCGCGGCTCGGGCTTTCCAGATGGATCACCACCACGTCCGGCTTGAGGGCGGTGATCCGCTCCAGCAGGTCGGCCGTGTCGGGGATCACCACGATCCGGCCGATGCCGGCCGCGCGCAGGCCCTCCTCCAGGATCGCCGCGCGGGCGCGGCTCGGGTCGATCACGGCGACGGTGAGATTGGATTCGGTCATCGTGGCCCGGTCGGGCGGGTCTTCTCGCGGGGCGGCCCGGCTCGGGCCTCGTCGGCCAAGCAAGGTGTATGCCCTGCAACCGGCCCCATCGTTACCGCCGCGCAAACAAACGGTCTAGCTTCCGCCGCAATGCTGGGGGCATCCTGGCGCTCACGGAACGACGGTGGGGATCGGTGACACGGATGCGCAGGCCAGACCCGCTTGCCCTGACGGACGCTGTCGCCGGACGCGTGTCGATGCCGTTCCTGCCGACCCTGGTGGTCGTGGCGATCCTGGGTGTCGCCTCGATCTACTGCCCCTCGTCGCAGACGACGAACCCGGAGGCCCGCGCCGCCCTGAGCGCGCCCGCCGCCCCCTCGGCCACCGCCTTCGCCAAGGCCGCGCCCATCCCGGTGCCGGTCCGCCGTCCGGCTTCCCTCGCCTTCGCCGAGGCCTATCCGCTGGCCGCGCCGTCCACCGCGCACCCCGTCCCGTCGGCGGCCCGGCCGGCGCTCGCCGGGCGGCCGAATCCGCATGTCGCGGTCGCGGGCCGGCACCCCTGCCCCGGTCGCCGCTGCCCCGAGACGCCGCTGCGCGTGACCGATCCGCTCGCCGCCGGCCGTGCCGAGGCCGCCGAGTCGGACGAGGCCGGGCTGCTTCCGCCCTCCGCCCTGCCCTTCGCGGCGTCGGTGGTCGGACAGCTGGTGCCCGCCGCCCGCGCGGTGGGCGATGCCGCCAGCCTGATGCGGGACGGCGCGGCGGCCATGCAGGGCTCGGTCGCCCTGGCTGTGGCTGAGTGCCTGCGCTGAGGCGCGACCGGCCATCCGACGGCGCATAACGTCAGGCTTGGCCGTCCGCACGCAGCCTCTGGACCTCGCAACCGGGCGTCCTAGGTGCGTTGCAGCGGATGGCCGGGGCGCCTGGCTCCGCGCTGGAGCCGGGGCCGGATGGCTGCACGCATCGAGGATTACGCACTGGTCGGCGATTGCCGCAGCGCCGCGCTGATCAGCCGGCAGGGCAGCGTCGATTGGCTGTGCTGGCCGCGCTTCGATGCCGCCGCCCTGTTCACGAGCCTGCTCGGCACCGAGGCGCACGGCTTCTGGAAGATCTTCCCCGAGGCCGAGAATGTCGAGACCAGCTGGGCCTACCGCCCGGGGAGCCTCGTGCTGGAGACCCGGCACAAGACCCGGCTCGGCGAGGTCCTGGTCACCGATTTCATGCCGGTCGGCGACGGCTCCCATCTCGTGCGCCTGGTCGAGGGCGTGCACGGGCGCGTCGCCATGCGCATGGAGATGGCGGTGCGGTTCGATTACGGCTCCGCGGTGCCCTGGGTCTCGCGCTCGGAGCTGGGCGACCTGCGCGCGGTCTCGGGCCCGCACAAGGTCGTCCTGCGCACGGACGTCCACCTGAAGGGGTCGGACGCGCAGACCACCGTGTCCGAGTTCACCGTCCATGCCGGCGAGCGGCACCGCTTCGTCCTGAGCTACGGCGCCTCCCACGAGGACGACCCGCACCCGATCGAGCCGCGCAAGACGCTCGAGGCGACCGACCAGGCCTGGCGCGAATGGTCGGCGCGCTGCGCCGGCGGCACGGCCTGGGACCGGATGCTGCAGCGCTCGCTCCTGACCCTGAAGGCGCTGATCTACGAGCCCACCGGCGGCATCGTCGCGGCGCCGACCGCGTCCCTGCCCGAGGGGCTCGGCGGCGAGCGCAACTGGGATTACCGGTTCTGCTGGCTGCGCGACTCGACCCTGACGCTGATCGCCCTGATGGACGGTGGCTACATCGACGAGGCGCGCGACTGGCTGGGCTGGCTGTTGCGGGCGGTGGCCGGCAACCCGGAACAGGCGCACATCCTCTACGGCATCGCCGGCGAGCGGCTGCTGCCGGAGATCGAGCTCGACTGGTTGCCCGGCTACGAGAACTCGCGGCCCGTCCGGATCGGCAACGCCGCCGCCTCGCAGTTCCAGATTGACGTCTACGGCGAGCTGTTCGACGCGCTCTACCAGGCCCATGCCCGGGGCCTGCCGATCAGCAAGGACGGGTTGCGGGTCGGGCTGGCGATCCTCGGCCATCTCGAGAAGGCCTGGCGGGATCCGGATGAAGGCATCTGGGAGGTCCGCGGCGGGCGGCGCCACTTCACCCATTCGAAGGTGATGGCCTGGGTCGCGTTCGACCGGGCGCTGCGCATGCACGAGATGCACGAATCGGGCGCCACCGAGGAACAGGCTGCGCGCTGGCGCGCCGTCCGGGACGAGATCCACGCCGAGGTCTGCGCCAAGGGCTTCGATCCCGCGCTCAACAGCTTCGTCCAATCCTACGGGTTGAAGGCGCTCGACGCGAGCCTGCTGCTCATCGCCCATACCGGCTTCCTGCCGCAGGACGATCCCCGGGTGGTCGGCACCGTCGAGGCGATCGGCAAAGGCTTGATGCGCGACGGCTTCATCCTCCGCTACGAGACCGAGGGCCAGACCACCGACGGCCTGTCCGGCAACGAGGGGGCGTTCCTGCCCTGCACGTTCTGGTATGCCGACAACCTGATCGGCCTCGGCCGGCGGGACGAGGCGCGGGCGCTGATCGAGCGCTTGCTCGGCATTTGCACCGATCTCGGCCTGGTCAGCGAGGAATACGACGTGCAAGCCAAGCGCCTTGTGGGTAACTTCCCCCAGGCGTTCACCCATGTCGCGCTCGTCAACACGCTGCTCAGCTATACGCGCGGCGAAGGGCCGGCGGATCGGCAGGGTGGTAAGGCCAACGGAGCCCCTCCCGCCGTCCTTCGGCAGCGTGAAGCCGACAAGCGGCACGCAAGAGGCGAACTGGAAGACGCGACATCATGAGCGGCGCAGACACCCCCACCAAGGCGGATTTCGCTGAGATCGACACGCTCAGCATCAACACCATCCGGACGCTCGCGATCGACGCGGTGCAGAAGGCCAATTCCGGCCATGCCGGCGCGCCGATGGGCCTCGCCCCGGTCGCCTACACGTTGTGGAACCACTACCTCCGCTACGATCCGGCCCATCCGCACTGGCCGAACCGCGACCGCTTCGTGCTGTCCTGCGGCCACGCCTCGATGCTGCTCTACGCGCTCCTGCACCTCGCGAATGTGGCCGAGAGCGACGGCGGCAACGCGCCCGCGGTGACCCTGGAGGAGATCAAGAAGTTCCGGCAGCTCGACAGCCGGACCCCGGGCCATCCGGAGTATCATTTCACCACCGGCGTCGAGACCACCACGGGCCCGCTCGGCCAGGGCGTGGCGAACTCGGTCGGCATGGCGATCGGCGGCCGCTTCCTCGGCTCGCGCCTCAACCGGCCCGAGCTGCCGCTGTTCGACTACAACGTCTACGCGATCTGCTCGGACGGCGACCTGATGGAAGGCGTGGCCTCCGAGGCCGCCTCGCTGGCCGGCCACCTGCGGCTCGCCAACCTCTGCTGGATCTACGACGACAACACCATCACCATCGAGGGCCACACCGAGCTGGCCTTCGGCGAGGAGGTCGCGACCCGGTTCCTGGCCTATGGCTGGCAGGTGCTGCGGGTGGCCGACGCCAACGACCTGCACGCGATCTCGGGCGCCCTCGAGACGTTCCTGGCCACCAACGACCGGCCGACCCTGATCGTCGTCAAGTCGGTGATCGGCTACGGCGCCCCGAAGAAGCAGGGGACCCCGAAGGCGCATTCGGACGCGCTGGGCGAGGACGAGGTCAAGGGCGCCAAGCGCGCCTATGGCTGGCCCGAGGACGCGCAATTCCTGGTGCCGGACGGCGTGCACGAGAATTTCCGCGACGGCATCGGCAAGCGCGGCGCCGCCCTCTACGATACCTGGCAGGAACTGCTCGCCAAGGCGCGGGCGGCCGATGCCGACCATGCCGAGGATCTCGCCGCCCTGCTGGAAGGCCGCCTGCCCGACGGCTGGGACAAGGACATCCCGTTCTTCGAGCCCGACGCCAAGGGCATGGCCACCCGGGAATCCTCCGGGAAGGTGCTCAACGCCATCGCGCAGCACGTGCCGTTCATGCTCGGCGGCTCGGCCGATCTGGCGCCGTCCAACAAGTCGAACCTCACCTTCGAGGGCGCCGGCTCGTTCGGGCCGTTCTCGCCGGGCGGGCGCAACCTGCATTTCGGCGTGCGCGAGCACGCGATGGGCTCGATCGTGAACGGGCTCGGCCTCTCCGGTCTGCGGGCCTACGGCGCCACCTTCCTGGTGTTTGCCGACTACATGCGCCCCCCGATCCGGCTGGCCTCGCTGATGGAGCTGCCGATCTTCCACATCTTCACCCACGACTCGATCGGCGTGGGCGAGGATGGGCCGACCCACCAGCCGGTGGAGCAGCTCCTGTCGCTGCGCTGCATCCCGGGCCTCGTCACCCTGCGCCCGGCCGACGCCAACGAGGTCGCCGAGGCCTATCGGGTGATCTTCTCGCTGAAGAACCAGCCGGCGGTGCTGGCGCTGTCCCGCCAGCCGCTGCCGACGTTGGACCGCACCAAGTACGGCGCCGCCGCCGGCACCGCCAAGGGCGGGTACATCCTGGGCGATTGCGACGGCACCCCGGAGGTGATCCTGATCGGCACCGGGTCGGAGGTGCAGCTCTGCGTCAGCGCCTACGAGGCCTTGAAGGCCGAGGGCGTGAAGGCGCGCGTCGTCTCGATGCCGTCCTGGGACCTGTTCGAGCGACAGGACGAGGCCTACCGGCATTCCGTCCTGCCCCCCGCCGTCAAGGCGCGGGTCACCGTCGAGCAGGGCAGCATGATCGGCTGGGACCGCTACGCCGGCACCGAGGGTACGGTCATCGGCATGAACACGTTCGGGGCCTCCGCGCCGATCAAGGACCTCCAGACCAAGTTCGGCTTTACCCCCGACAAGGTTCTGGAAGCCGCCCGGGCGCAGCTGGCCAAGCATAAGGCATAACGGGCCGTGCGCGGCGTGATCCGTTGCCCCGATCGGGGCTTGGGCGGTGATCGTCGCACCATGTCCGGGTCCCCTCTCCTGGAGGGAGGGGGACAGGGTGAGGGATGGGACTTTCGCGGAAAGGTCTCGACGCTCACCCCAACCCACTCCCACACGGGAGAGGGGCCTGTCGCGGCCGGTTCTGCCGGCCGTGGCCCTGATCGGTAGGAACCAAGGCCTGCCTATCGGCGAATCAGAGCGTTCCGGACGAGAGAACGCGGTACGGGACAACGAGGAACCGACATGAACGCGCTCAAGGCCCTGCACGACGAACAGGATCAGGCGGTTTGGCTGGACTTCGTGGCCCGGGGCTTCATCCAGAAGGGTGAGCTGAAGCGCCTCGTCGAGGAGGATGGCCTGCGCGGGGTGACGTCCAACCCGTCGATCTTCGAGAAGGCGATCGGCCACTCGGACGAGTACGATGCCAGCCTGAAGGCCGTGCAGGAGACCGGCGACAGCCGCGTCATCGACCTCTACGAGGGCCTGGCCATCGCCGACATCCAGGCCGCCGCCGACGTGCTCCGCCCGGTCTACGAGGCGAGCGACGGAGCGGACGGCTATGTCAGCCTCGAAGTGTCGCCCTACCTGGCGCTCGACACCGAGGCGACCCTCGTCGAGGCGCGACGGCTGCACAAGGCGGTGGCCCGCGACAACCTGATGGTGAAGGTGCCGGCCACCCCCGAGGGCATCCCGGCGATCCGCCAGCTGACCAGCGAGGGCATCTCGATCAACGTGACGCTCCTGTTCTCGCAGGAGGCCTACGAGGCGGTCGCCCGCGCCTTCATCGACGGGCTCGACGAACGGGCGAAGGCCGGCCACGACGTAGCGAAGGTGGCGAGCGTCGCGAGCTTCTTCATCAGCCGGATCGACGTGCTGGTCGACAAGCTGCTCGACGAGAAGATCGCCGAGGCCAACGACCCCGACGAGAAGGCGGCGCTCGGCCAGCTCAAGGGCAAGGTGGCGATCGCCAACGCCAAGCTCGCCTACCAGCGCTACCGGAAGATCTTTTCCGAGGCGAAGTGGACGTCGCTATCGGAGAAGGGCGCCAAGGCTCAGCGGCTGCTCTGGGCCTCCACGGGGGTGAAGAACAAGGCCTATTCCGACGTGCTCTATGTCGAGGAGCTGATCGGGCCGAACACCGTCAACACCATGCCGCCCGCCACCATGGACGCGTTCCGCGACCACGGCACTGTGCGGGCGACGATCGAGGAGGACGTGCCCGGCGCCGAGGCCGTCATGGCCCGGCTCGCCCGCGCCGGCATCGATATCGAGGCGGTGGCCGAGCAGCTGGTGAAGGAGGGCGTGCAGCTCTTCATCGACGCCGCCGATAACCTGCTCGGTGCGGTCGCCGGCAAGCGCGCCGCGCTCCTCGGCCAGCGCCTCGACGGCCAGAGCCTCGTCATGGACGACACCCTCGCGGCCGAGGCGAAGAAGACCGTCGAAGCCTGGCGGGCGAGCGGCGCGATCCGCCGGCTTTGGGCCGGCGATGCCACGGTCTGGTCCGGCCACGACGAGGCGAACTGGCTCGGCTGGCTGCACATCGTCGAGGACGAGCTCAAGAAGGCCGCGGACTACGCCGCCTTCTCCGACTGGGTGAAGCAGGAAGGCTTCACCGATGCGGTCGTGCTGGGCATGGGCGGCTCCAGCCTCGGTCCCGAGGTGCTGAGCCTGACCTACGGCCAGCGCGAGGGCTTCCCGAAGCTTCAGATCCTGGACTCGACCCATCCGGATCAGGTGCGCGCCCTGGAGGCGAGCATCGATCTCGGCCGGACCCTGTTCATCGTCTCGTCCAAGTCCGGCTCGACGCTGGAGCCCAACGTCTTTCGCGACTACTTTTTGGGACGCGTGAAGGAGACGCTGGGTGACCGGGCGGGCGACCATTTCGTCGCCGTGACGGACCCCGGCTCCGACATGGAGCGCGCCGCGCAATCCGATAAATTCAAAACGATCTTTTACGGCGTGAAGCAGATCGGCGGCCGCTACTCGGTGCTGTCGGCCTTCGGCCTCGTACCGGCGGCCGCCCTCGGCCTCGACGTGAAGGCGCTTCTGGAGACGGCCCGGATCATGGTCCGCTCCTGCGGGCCGGTGGTGCCGCCGGCCCAGAACCCGGGCGTGCTGCTCGGCACCGCGATGGGCGCGGCCGGTCTCGCCGGACGCGACAAGGTCACGGTCATCGCCTCGCCGGGCATCGACAGCTTCGGCGCCTGGGCGGAGCAGCTCATCGCCGAATCGACCGGCAAGCAGGGCAAGGGCCTCGTGCCCGTGGACGGTGAGCCGGCGAGCGTCCCGGCGGTCTACGGCCGCGACCGGTTCTTCATCTACCTGCGCCTCGACGGCCAGGCGCAGGAGGCCCAGGACGAGGCCCTGCGCGCCCTGGAGCGCGACGGCCATCCGATCGCCCGCATCACCCTCGACTCGATCGAGCAGCTGCCGCAGGAATTCTACCGCCTGGAAATGGCCACCGCGGTGGCCGGCGCGGTGCTCGGCATCAACCCGTTCGACCAGCCCGATGTCGAGGCCAGCAAGATCGAGACGAAGAAGCTGTTCTCGGAGGCCGAGCGCAACGGCGCCCTCCCCGCCGAGACGCCGCTGTTCGAGGACGACGCCATCGCCCTGTTCGCCGACCCGAAGAACGCCGAGGCCCTGCCCCAGGCTTCCGACGGCCTGGAAGCGGCGTTGAAGGCTCAGGTCGCCCGCCTGAAGGATGGCGACTATCTCGGGCTCCTCGCCTACGTCCCCCGCGACCCGAAGACGGCCGGCATCCTCCAGGAGGCCCGGCTTGCGGTGCGCGATGCCCGCAAGGTCGCGACCTGCCTGGAATTCGGGCCGCGGTTCCTCCACTCGACCGGGCAGGCCTACAAGGGCGGCCCGAACACCGGCGTGTTCCTTCAGATCACCTCGGCCCCATCCGAGGACCTGCCGATCCCCGGCCGGGCTCTGGGCTTCAGCACCGTGGTGGCCGCGCAGGCGCGCGGCGACTTCGCGGTGCTGGCCGAGCGCGGCCGCCGGGCGCTGCGGGTCCATATCAAGGGTGATCTCGATACCGGGCTGAAGCGCATTGCGGCGGCGCTCAAGGCCGCGGTGGCCTAGGCGACGGCACCCGCCCCGCGCCGCGACGGCGTGGGGCAATCCTGAGGAGATCAAAGATGCAACTCGGCATGATCGGCCTCGGCCGGATGGGCGGCAATATCGTCCGGCGCCTCCTGCGCGACGGGCACACGGCCGTGGTGTTCGACCAGAACCCGGCGGCGGTGGCCGGACTGGTCGAGGCCGGGGCAATCGGCGCGTCGAGCCTGGAGGATCTGGTCTCCAAGCTCGAAGCCCCCCGCACCGCCTGGGTGATGCTGCCGGCGGGCGCGATCACTGAGGAGGCGGTCACCACTTTGGGCGGCCTGATGCAGGCGGGCGATTGCATCATCGACGGCGGCAATTCCTTCTACGGCGACGACGTGCGCCGGGGCATCGAACTCAAGGCCAAGGGTCTGCACTACGTCGATGTCGGCACCTCGGGCGGCGTCTGGGGGCTGGAGCGCGGCTATTGCATGATGATCGGCGGCGACACCGAGACCGTCGACCGCCTCGATCCGATCTTCAAGACCCTGGCGCCGGGCATCGGCGACATCCCGAAGACGCCCGGCCGCGAGGGCCGCGACCCGCGCGCCGAGCAGGGCTACATCCATGCCGGGCCGACCGGGGCCGGCCACTTCGTCAAGATGGTCCATAACGGCATCGAGTACGGCCTGATGCAGGCCTATGCCGAGGGCTTCGACATCCTGAAGCACGCCAATTCGGAGGCGCTCCCGGCCGAGCGGCGGTTCGACCTGAACATGGGCGACATCGCGGAGGTCTGGCGGCGCGGCAGCGTCGTCTCCTCCTGGCTCCTCGACCTGACCGCCCAGGCCCTGGCCGGCGACGAGAGCCTCCACGATTTCTCCGGCTACGTGGAGGATTCCGGCGAGGGCCGCTGGACGATCAACGCCGCCATCGAGGAGAGCGTCCCGGCGACGGTGCTGTCCGCCGCCCTGTACCGGCGCTTCCGCTCCCGCGAGCAGGAGAGCTACGCCGACAAGCTGCTCTCGGCCATGCGCAAGGGGTTCGGCGGCCACCAGGAACCGAAGAAGTCATGAGGCCGGGACACGCCGAGATTCGCCGATGAGCCTTCCCACCGGAACCCATGTCCTGCCCGATCCGCAGGCGGTCGCCCGCGAGGCGGCCGAGCGGCTGATCGTGGCCTGCAGCGAGACCGGATCCGAGCGGATCGCGATCTGCCTGGCCGGCGGCTCGACCCCGAAAGTGCTCTACGGCCTGCTCGCCGGGCCGGACTACGCCGCCCGGGTGCCGTGGGAGCGGATCCACTGGTTCTTCGGCGACGACCGGGTGGTCCCCTGGGATGATGAGCGCAGCAATGTCCGGATGGTCCGCGAGGCGTTCGGCCACGGATCCCGGATCCCCGCGACCCACCTGCATTTCATCCCCTCCGACGCGGGCGCCGAAGCCGGGGCGCGGGCCTACGAGCGGATCCTGCTCGACTTCTACGGAGCCGACAGGCTCGATCCCGCCCGTCCGCTGTTCGATCTCGTCCTGCTCGGCATCGGCGAGGACGGGCACACCGCGTCGCTGTTCCCCGGCAAGCCGGCGCTCGGCGAGACGGACCGGCTGGTCACTCCGGTGCCCGAGGCCGGCCTGGAGCCGTTCGTGCCGCGCATCACCCTGACCTTCCCGGCCCTGGCCTCCTCCCGGCACGTGCTGTTCCTGGTGACCGGTGCCGGCAAGCGCCGCGCCTTGGCCCGGCTTGCCGCGGGCGAGGCATTGCCCGCCGGCCGGGTGACCAGCCAGGGCGACGTGGCCTGGCTGCTCGACGAGGCCGCCGCCGGCTGAGCCCCCGACCGCACATTCCGGTCTGATCCGGCGGCGCTGCCCCGGGGCGCGCCGACGGATCGATCGCGCTGCGCGCGCAACGACGGGCCGCGAACGGATCGACCGGTCACCCCGTCGACTCGTCCGCGCCATCGTTGCGTCGGTTAGCCCCCTCGCGCCAGCAGACAGCGGGTTTGTCGACCGTCGGGAAACAGCTTTCGGCTCTTCCGCGATCTGACGAAATGTCATTGCTCGCCCGAGCGATCCGAGCCTGAACTTCGCAATCCGTCTCCGGCCCCGCCGCGCTAGGCTTCGCCCAGCCTGACGGAGGGCATTTGAGGAGGCCGCGCATGACCCCGCTGACCCAGCCGGCTGACGTCGAAGCCATGATGGCGGATCTCGCTCTCTCGGCTGAAAGCTCGGCGGACGCCTATCTGGCCTCGGCCCGGGCGACCCTGCTGAAAATCCTGGCGCGGCCCGATCTGCTGGACCGGACGCGACTGGTCGCGCCGCCGGGAGGGCTCGGCCGCAACCTGTTGTTCGGCACGCGGGCGATCAGCGTCTGGGCCATGGTGTGGAGCCCGGGAGCGGTCACGCCGGTCCACGATCACCATTGCTCCTGCTGCTTCGGCCTGCTCAGCGGCAGCCTGCGGGAAACGTGGTATCGCCCGATCAGCGACACCCACGCGGTCGCGACCCTGGATGCGGTCCGGGTCCCCGGCTACGTGGCCTGCATGATGCCCACCGGCCCGAACCTGCACCGGATCGCCAACGCGGGTCCAGACACGGCGATCTCGATCCACGTCTACGGCTACGATCACCGGGAGCAGGCCTCGTCGATCCACCGGACCTACGAGGTCGCGCCGGGGTGATGTGAGACCCGCGCCGTCATGGCCGGCGCAGCGCGCGGTTTCAGAGCGCCGGGGTGCCGCGTCGCGCTCGCGATGGCGCCGACGCTCCAAGTCGAAACCGTCAATCCATGTAGATCGTCGGCACGGCGGTCGTGTACTTCATCTCCTCCATGGCGATGGACGAGGACAGGTTCGAGAATTCGAGCTTGGCGATGAGCCGCTGGTAGACGGCGTCGTAGGCCTCGATATCGGGCACGACGATGCGCAGCAGGTAGTCGATCTCGCCGGTCAGGCGCCAGGCCTCGACGATTTCCGGGAAGCCCGCGACGACCCGGCGGAACGCGTCGGACCAGTCGGCCGCGTGGCGCGGCGCCTTCACCGCCACGAACACCGTCGTCGGGACGTTGACCTTCCGGCGATCCACCAGGGCGACCCGGCCCCGGATCACCCCCGACGCCTCCAGCTTCTTGACCCGGCGCCAGCACGGGGCGGCGCTCACCCCGACCCGCTCGGCCAGCTCGGCGACCGGCAGCGTCGCGTCCTGCTGAAGGACGTCGAGAATCTTTCGGTCCACCGCGTCCATGCGAAAGCTGCTCCCGCGCGGGGTCCAGGCTGCCGGGGCTACAGGAAGAAGTGCTTCGAGAGCTTCAGCCCCTGGGCCTGGTAGTTCGAGCCGGCCCCGGCGCCGTAGAGCGTGCCGGGGATGGCCAGCATCCGCTCGTAGACGAGCCGGCCGACGATCTGGCCGTCTTCCAGCAGGAACGGCACGTCGCGTGATCGGACCTCGAGCACCGCGCGGGCGCCCGCGCCGCCGGCCCCGGCATGGCCGAAGCCGGGATCGAAGAAGCCGGCGTAATGGACCCGGAACTCGCCGACCAGGGGATCGAACGGCACCATCTCGGCGGCGTGGTCCGGGGGGACCTGCACCGATTCCTTCGAGGCCAGGATGTAGAACTGGCCGGGATCGAGGATCAGGGCGCCCGAGCCGTCGGCCGGCAGCGGCTCCCAGAAATCCACGGCCCGGTGGCGACCCGGGGCGTCGACATCGACCAGCCCGGTATGGCGCTTGGCCCGGTAGCCGATCAGCCCGTCGAACCCGGACAGGTCCACCGAGACCGCGACGCCGCCCTGGAAGGACGGGGCGTCGGAATCGACCAGCGGCGAGCGCAGATGCAGCTGGCCGAGTTCCGCCTCGTTGAGGCGCGGCGAACCCTGGCGGAACCGAATCTGCGACAGGCGTGAGCCGGTCCGGACCAGGACCGGGAAGGTGCGCGGCGAGATCTCGGCGTAGAGGGGCCCGGTATAGCCCGGCTCGACCTGGTCGAACGCCTCGCCGCGGTCGGTGATCACCCGGGTGAACACGTCGATGCGTCCGGTGGAGCTCTTCGGGTTCGCGGCCGCGGCCAGGTCGCCCGGCAGCGCCAGGCTTTCCTGCAACTCGGCAATGTAGACGCAGCCCGTCTCCAGCACCGCGCCCGGCCGCAGGTCGATCCGGTGCAGCGACAGGCGCTCGACGCAGGCCTGGACCGTGCGGGCGGCGCCGGGAAGGAAGCTGGTCCGGACCCGGTAGGCCGTGGCGCCGAGGCGCAGGTCGAGACTGGCCGGCTGGATCTGGTCGCCCGCGAAGGGCTCGGCCGCGCGGATGCCGCCCGCCTGGGCCAGGGCCGCGATCGCCTCGGCCGGCAGGATGCCGGAGCGGGTCTCTACGGCCGAATCGGCGGCCTGCGAATCGGCGGCATCCATGCCTGCGCCCGCGTTCATCGCGCCTCGACTCCTTCGCGCGCCTCCGGGTGGATCCGCGTCCGGAAACGTTCTCCGCCGGGACTGGCTAATGCCGGCTTAACCGGGTGCGCGACACGCCCGGTACCGCGCTCCGTCCCCGTCCAACCGGCCTGCGGCATCATCCGCGCGAGGTAGTCCGCCGCAATTGACGGCGATTTCACCGCCCACTACCACCGCCAGTGAAGCGTGTTCAATCCGTGTTCATCGGATCGCACCGTTCGAAGAAGGGCCTTATAGGGCGATGTACAAGGCCGAGACGCGAGGAATTCGAGTGACCGTTCAGCCTCGCTTCGTCGAGGAGGAATCCTCGCCGAATGAGAGCCGGTATTTCTTTGCCTACACGGTCGAGATCGTGAACACCGGCAGCGAGCAGGTCCAGCTGCGCTCCCGCCATTGGCGCATCATCGACGGGCACGGGGCCTGCCAGGAAGTGCGCGGGACCGGCGTGGTCGGCAAGCAGCCCGTGCTGGAGCCGGGCGAGTCCTTCTGCTACACCAGCGGCTGCCCGCTCAACACGCCCGATGGCCTGATGGCCGGCAGCTACACCATGGCGACGGTGGCCGGCGAAAGCTTCGAGGCCGAGATTCCCGCCTTCTCCCTCGACAGTCCGCACGTCCGCCGCAGCCTGCACTGAGGTCCCGAGCCCGGGGCTTCGCTCCGGAGGGATTTATGTCTGGGATCGGCGAGCGGCTCAGCCCGCTCGACATGCTCGCCCGCCTCGTGTCGTTCGATACCGAGAGCGACAAGTCGAACCTCGCCCTGATCGATTCCGTCTGCGCCTATCTCGACGGCTGGGGTGTCCCGTATCTCCGCCTGCCGAACGCCGCCGGCGACAAGGCGGCCCTGTTCGCCACGATCGGCCCGATGGTCGACGGCGGCGTCGTCCTCTCCGGCCATACCGACGTGGTCCCGGTGGCGGGCCAGGCCTGGACCAGCGACCCCTTCACCCTGCGCGTCGCCGACGGCCGGGCCTATGGGCGCGGCGCCGTCGACATGAAGGCGTTCGATGCCCTGGCTCTGGCTCTGGTGCCCGACATGCTGGCCGCCGATCTCAGGCGGCCGATCCACATCCTGCTCTCCTACGACGAGGAGACCACCTGCCTCGGCTCGATGGATGCGATCACGCGGTTCGGCGCCGACCTGCCGCGGCCTAATGCGGTGATCGTCGGCGAGCCGACCGGGATGGAGGTTGCCGACGCGCACAAGAGCATCGTCACCTGCCTGACCATCGTGCACGGCCACGAGGCCCATTCGGCCCGGCCGGCGCTCGGGGCGAACGCGGTGGCGGCGGCCTGCGAGCTGGTCGCCGGCCTCAGCCGGATCGCCGACCGGATGGTCGAGCGCGGCGACGCTTCGGGGCGGTTCGATCCGGCCGCCACCACAATCCATGTCGGCACGATCCAGGGCGGCACGGCGCGCAACATCCTCGCCAAGGAGTGTCGCTTCCACTGGGAGTATCGCGGCCTGCCCGACCTCGACCCGGGCGAGATCCCGCGCCTGTTCGCCGAGGAGGTCGAACGGGTGACGCGGGAGCGCCTGAACCGGTACGGTGATTACGGGCGAATCGAGACGATCGAGGAGGTCGACATTCCCGGGCTCGCACCCGAACCCGGCTCCGAGGCCGAGCGGCTGTGCCTGCGGCTCGCGGGGCGCAACCGCACCATCGCTGTGCCCTACGCCACCGAGGCCGGGCGGTTCCAGCGGGCCGGGATCCCGACGGTCGTGTGCGGACCCGGCGACATCGCCCAGGCCCACCAACCCGACGAATTCATCACCCTCGACGCGCTCGGCAAGGGCGAGCGGTTCCTGAGGGCCCTGATCGAGGCTTCCGCGTCATGAACGCGCTTACCGGCATCACCATCAAGCTGCGACCGCTGGAACGCGAGGACCTGCGCTTCGTCCACCAGCTCAACAACAACGACAGCATCATGCGCTACTGGTTCGAGGAGGCCTACGAGTCCTTCGCCGAACTGCAGCAGCTCTACGAGCGCAACATCCACAACCAGACCGAGCGCCGCTTCATCGTGGCCGATCCGACCGGCGAGCCCGCAGGGCTGATCGAGCTCGTCGAGATCAACCACCTGCACCGGCGCTGCGAGTTCCAGATCGCGATCCACCCGAGCTTCCAGGGCCGGGGCTATGCCTGGCAGGCGACCCGGATCGCCATGGATTACGCGTTCAGCGTGCTCAACATCCACAAGCTGTACCTGCATGTGGACCGGGACAATGCCCGGGCGGTGCGCATCTACGAGCGCTGCGGCTTCCGGCCCGAGGGCGTGCTGAAGGACGAGTTCTTCGTGAACGGCCGCTATCGCGACGCCGTGCGGATGTGCCTGTTCCAGCCGGATTATCTGAAGGCCCGCGGCGGCGGCGACATCGCCGAGCCGGTGCTGAAGGTCTGACCCGCCGATGCGGGAGGGGCCACCGAGGCCCCTCCCCATTCGTGCTCAGTTGCGGCCGGCCTTGCCGGCGCCCTGCGCTGCGCCGCCCTGAGACGGGCCGGCATTCAGGCCGCCGCGCTCGGCGCCGCCCATCCGGCCGCTGTCGGTGCCGGCCGGCCGCGCGCCGCCCTGCGGGTCACCGCGCTCCGAGGCGTTGCGGATACCGTCCTGCTGGCCGCCCCGCATGTCGCTGTTGCGGGTACCGTCGTTCCGACCTTCGCGGTTGGCGGCCCGGTCCGTGTCGCGCCCCTCATTGCGCACCGCGTTGCGGGTGCCGTCGCGCAAGTCGCGGCGGTCGCTGCGGATGCCGGCGCGGGTCTCGGTCCGGAAGCTGGCATTGACCGTGCCGCCGCCGCTCAGCCGGCGATATTCATCCGAACCGTAGCGCACCCGCTGGCCGCGGATCGTCACGAAGCGCTCCTCGCGCACCGATACCAGACGGCGGTATTCGGGCGAGCCGTAGACGACGCGCTGGCCCCGGATGGTCACGAAGCGCTCGCGCGGTCGGCTCTCACGGGTGCTGACAAGGCGGCGGTACTCGGGTGAGCCGTAGAGGACCCGCTGGCCGCGGATCACGACGTAGCGGACCCGGGGGCCGCGATTCTCGGTGACGACGAGGCGCCGGTACTCGGGCGAGCCGTACACGACCCGGCGACCGCCGATGAACACGAACCGGCCCTCGCGGCGCAGACCGCCTTCGACTCGGTCCGACCGGATATCGGTCCGGCGCTCCGTACGGCTCTCCGTCCGGCCACGGATATCGGCGCGGTCGCCCCGTTCGGCGCGCGCGCCATCCCGGTCACCGCGCGCATCCCGCTCGGCGCGGTCGCCGCGGCGCTCGCCGGCTTCCGGGCCGGCTCGGCCGCGATCCTGGGCCATCCGGTCGCCGGATTCCCGCCCGTCATCCCGGCCCTGCGCGGCCCGTCCGGTTTCGGCGCCGGCGCGACCCGAGGCAGCTTGGTCGCCATTCTGCGATCCGCTCCGGTCGGCCCCGCTCCGCATGCTCGATTCCGAGCCGCCCGCCCCGGCCCGGCCGGCCATCCCGCCACCGCGATCGGCTCCCGCCGATTGCTGCGCATAGGCCGAGGTGCTGATCAGCAGCGCGGCCAACCCGATCGACAACGTTCGCATGGCGTCTCCTCCGATATTGAAGCAGCCACGCAACGTCGAAGGTCCGGAAACGGTTCGGTTCGCAATCCTCAAAAATTCACGCAACGAATACTGATGCATCCGCGTTTCGCGTGCAGAAGCTTAGCCATTGTTGGCTGAGGAACCGGGCCGATCGCGCGCGGCCCGGGCTTCTACTGGTTCGGCTGCGCGCCGATCTCGGCCTCGACCTCCTGCGGGTCGAGATCGTAGCGGCGGGAGCAGAATTCGCAGGTGATGACGATGCGCCCGTCATCCGCCACGATGTCGCGCCGCTCCTCGGGCGAGAACGAGCGGATCATGCCCATGACGCGCTCCCGCGAGCAGCGGCAGGCCTCGTGCACCGACTGGCGGTCGAACACCCGCACGCCGCGTTCGTGGAACAGCCGGTAGAGCAGGCGCTCGCTCGACACGCTCGGATCGACCAACTCGTGATCCTCAACGGTGCCGACGAGCGAGCGCGCCTCGACCCAGGCATCGTCCTCGACCGCCTGCCCGGACAGGTGCGTGTGGCCCTCCGGGATGTCGCCCGGCGGCAGGTCGGCGAGGCGAGCCCGGTCGGTCGACTGGGGCAGGAACTGCACGATCAAGCCGCCGGCGCGCCAATGCCCGGCGCCCTCCTCCACGGCCTCGGCGACCGCGAGGCGCACCTGCGTGGGGATCTGCTCCGACTGGCGGAAATACTGGTGCGCGGCCTCCTCCAGGCTCTGGCCTTCCAGGGCGACGACGCCCTGGTAGCGGCTGGCGGCGGAGCCCTGGTCGATGGTCATGGCCAGATGGCCGGCACCGATCAGGTCGGCATCCTTCAGCGGACGCGCGCCCAGGGCGGCCACCTTTTCCGCGTCGAACCGCGCGGTGGCGCGCAGGCGGTCGGGCGCCTCGAAATCGACCACGATCATCGCCACCGGGCCGTCGGTCTTGGTCTGGAGCTGGAACCGGCCCTCGAACTTGAGCGACGAGCCGAGCAGCACCGTCAGCGCGGCGGCCTCGCCCAGGAGCCGGGCGACGGAATCCGGGTAGCCGTGGCGGCGCAGGATCGTGTCCACCGAGGGCCCCAGCCGGACCAGGCGCCCGCGCACGTCGAGCGCCTCGACCGCGAAGGGCAGCACGGCGTCATCCGTACCGCCATGGCCGTTGCCGACAGGTTGCCCGGCCTGCATCTGGGATTGCGACTCTGGTCCTGAGGTCATGCCCGCTCCGATCGATACGCCCGGCTCCGGCGGCGGCCGCTCCGACGTGCCGGGGCGCAGATCCCGCTCCGGCGAGGAGCGGGATGGCGTGAGGAACAGGGCCCGTTCGGAACGATCTGATCCCTCACCCCGCCCGCGCCCGCACGGGAGAGGAGGCGCGTCGCGCCACATCCGTCGCCGGGGTGCTGCCGTCCGGCAGCCGTGATGGGGAGGCGGGCCGCGAGAGCCGCCCGCTCACCCCCATATGGGGCGCGGTCCCGAAAAGCGCGAGCCCGGGATCAGGGCGTGCCCGCGCTCAGGCACCAGGCCAGGATCCCCTTCTGCGCGTGCAGGCGGTTCTCGGCCTCGTCGAACACCACGGAGCGCGGCCCGTCCATGACGTCGGCCGTGACCTCCTCGCCGCGATGGGCGGGCAGGCAGTGCATGAAGATCGCGTCCGGGTTGGCGGCCGCCATCAGCTTGGCGTTCACCTGGTAGGGGCTCAGCAGGTTGTGGCGGTGGCCCTCGTCGTCGTCGCCCATCGAGACCCAGCAATCCGTCACCACGGCATCGGCGCCCTGGACGGCCGCGAAGGCGTCTGTGGTGACGTTGATCTTCGCGCCCTCGCGCTTGGCCCAGGCGACCAGAGCCGGCGGGGGCGCGAGTTCGGGCGGGCTGGCGATGTCGAGGCTGAAATCGAGCCGCGCGGCGGCGTGGACCCAGCTCGCCAGGACATTGTTGGAATCGCCCGACCAGGCCACCTTGCGGCCCTTGATCGGCCCGCGATGCTCCTCGAAGGTCATCACGTCGGCCATGATCTGGCAGGGATGCGACACCTTGGTCAGGGCGTTGATGACCGGCACGGTGGCGTACTCGGCCAGCTCCAGCATCTGACCGTGGTCGAGGATGCGGATCATGATCGCGTCGACGAAGCGCGACAGCACCTGGGCGGTGTCGCCGATGGTCTCGCCCCGGCCGAGCTGCATCTCGGATCCGGTGAGCATCAGGGTCTCACCGCCGAGTTCGCGCATCGCCACGTCGAACGAGACGCGGGTCCGGGTCGAGGGCCGGTCGAACACCATGGCGAGGGTCTTGCCCACGAGCGGGCGCTCGGCGGCGCGCTCGCCCTTGCGGCGGCGCGCCTTCATGGCGGCGCTCGCATCGAGCACCCCGCGCAGCTCCGCCCCGGAGAAGTCCTTGAGGTCGAGGAAGTGGCGGGGGCCGGCACCGTTCAGGTGCGGGACTGGGGCACGCGCCCGGCCGTCAATCTGGGCTTTCATCGCGTCACGTTCGCTAGAGCCTGCTCCACGATCACCTGATCATGAACGACACTCTATCTCCTGGTGAGGGGCATTCTCGTCACGCGCGGCGGGGATCGACCGCGCCCGAAAATGCTTCGCACCGCCCTGCGCCGGAACGCGGCGCAGGGCGGTGATTCTGAAACTGCGGGATCGACGTGCTATTCGGCGGCCCCGCGCAGGGCTTCGAAGGATGCGGCGGCCTCGTCGAGCCGCCGGACCGCCTCGTCGATCTCGCTGTCGCTGACGATCAGCGGCGGCAGCAGGCGGACGATGTTGTCGCCGGCCGGGATGACCAGGAGATGGGCAGCCCGGGCGGCGGCGGCGAAATCGGTGTTCGGCACGCCGAGCTTGAGGCCGAGCATCAGGCCCTCGCCGCGGATCTCCTGGAAGACATGCGGGTGGCGGTCGCGCAAGGACGCGAGCTTCTGCTTGAGCAGGAGCCCGGCATGGGCGACGCGGTCGAGGAAGCCGTCCTCCAGCACCACGTCGAGCACGGCGTTGCCCACCGCCATGGCGAGCGGGTTGCCGCCGAAGGTGGTGCCGTGGCTGCCGGCGGTCATGCCGCGGGCCGCCTCGCGGGTGGCGAGGCAGGCGCCCATCGGGAAGCCGCCGCCGATGCCCTTGGCCACGCTCATGATGTCCGGGGTGATGCCCGACCATTCATGGGCGAACAGCTTGCCGGTGCGCCCGACGCCGGTCTGGACCTCGTCCATGATCAGCAGGAGGCCGTTCGCGTCGCAGATCTCGCGCAGGCGGCGCAGATCCGCATGCGGGATCACACGCACGCCGCCCTCGCCCTGGATCGGCTCGATCATCAGGGCCGCCGTTTCCGGCCCGATCGCGGCCTCCAGCGCGGCGTAGTCGCCGGCCGGGACCTGGTCGAATCCGTCGACCTTGGGGCCGAAGCCCTCGATGTATTTCTGCTGCCCGCCGGCCGCCAGCGTCGCCAGCGTCCGCCCGTGGAAGGCGCCCACGAAGGTCACGATCCGGTAGCGCTCCGGATTGCCGCCGGCGGCGTGGTACTTCCGGGCGATCTTGATCGCCGCCTCGTTGGCCTCGGCCCCCGAATTGCAGAAGAACACCACGTCCGCGAAGGTCGCGTCCACCAGGCGCCGGCCGAACCGCTCGCCGCCCGGGATCTCGAACAGGTTGGATGTGTGCCAGATCCGGCTGGCCTGCTCGGTGAGCGCGCCGACCAGGTGCGGATGCGCGTGGCCGAGGCCGTTGACCGCGATGCCGGCGCCGAAATCGAGGTATCGCTCCCCGGCTTCCGTCACGAGCCAGGCGCCCTCGCCGCGCTCGAAAGCGAGCGGCGCGCGGACGTAGGTCGGCAGAAGGGCTGACGTCACGGATCCCGTCTCCGTCGTTGTAAAGGCTTGGAGCAAGCGTTAGCCGGCTCCAAATGAAAGTGCCGCCTCGTCATGGGCGGCACGCGCGCGATTACTATGAATCAACCGCCTCCTGTCAACGTTGCAGGGACCATGCCGTTCGCCCGGCCGCTCTGCGCGAGGCTTGCGCGGACCGGATTTCAGTGACGCCTTAACGGGCTAGTCCGCTTGGCCTATCCCCTTGCGCGGCGGGGGGCGGGCATGCTCCTGCTCCCGCAGATTCGAGTCAGCGCGGGAGAATCGCATGAGCACGATCAAGGACCGTCTCGAGAAGCTGGGCCTCACCCTGCCGAAGGCGGCGGCACCGGTGGCGAACTACGTGCCGTTCGTCCGCACCGGCAATCTCGTGGTCATTTCCGGCCAGGTCTGCTTCGGGCCGGACGGGACCATCGCCCCCGAGCACAAGGGCAAGGTCGGCGGCAACGTCTCGGCCGAGGCCGGCAAGGCGGCGGCCCGGCTCTGCGCCCTCAACGTGCTGGCCCAGCTCGAGGCCGCGGTGGGCGACCTCGATCGCGCCCTGGAGCAATGCGTCCGACTCGGCGGCTTCATCAACGCCGCGCCCGGCTTCTCCGCGGTGGCGGGCGTGATGAACGGCGCCTCGGACCTCATGGTCGAGCTGCTGGGCGATTGCGGCCGCCATGCCCGCTCGACGGTCGGCGTCGCCGAACTGCCCCTCGACGCCGCCGTCGAGGTCGAGGCGATGTTCGAGGTCCGCTAGGCGTGGCCGCTCCCGACTGGCTCACCGCGCGGCCGATCGCGCATCGCGGGCTGCACGACCGCGCGGCGGGCCGGCCGGAAAACACCCTGGCCGCCGCCCGCGCCGCTGTGGCGGGCGGTTTCGCCATCGAGTGCGACGTCCAGCTGAGCGCCGACGGCGAGGCGATGGTGTTCCACGACGCCGCGCTCGGCCGGCTCACCGGGGCGAGCGAGGCGATCGGGGCCAAATCCGCAGCCGAGCTGGGCACGTTGTCCGTTGCCGGGACTTCTGAGACGATCCCGACCCTGGCGGACTTCCTGGCGGCGGTCGCCGGTTCGGTGCCGGTCGTGATCGAGGTCAAATCCCGCTACGACGGCGATCCCCGGCTGGCGGCCCGCGCGGCCGAGCTGGCCGCCGCCTATGGCGGTCCCGTGGCGCTCAAATCCTTCGATCCGCAGGTGGTCGCGGCTCTGCGCGACCTGTGCCCGCCGGCGATGCCCCGCGGGATCGTCGCCGAGACAACCCAGGACGACCCGGCCTATGCCGCCATGCCCTGGGCGACGCGCCGGGCCTTGTCGAACCTGCTCCATTTCGCCGACAGCCGGCCGGATTTCCTGTCCTGGCGGGTCGATGATCTGCCCTGCGCGCCGACCTACCTGTGCCGGCTCCTCAGCCGCATCCCGGTGATGGCCTGGACGGTGCGGAGCGAGGATCAGCGCGCCCGCGCGGGCGCACACGCCGATCAGATGGTGTTCGAGGGTTTCGTTCCATGACAGCGACGATCGCGGTGCGCCGTCGGATCGTCGGGGCGGCGGCCGGCCTCGCCGCAATCCTGCTCGCGTCGATCCCTGCCCTGGCGGCCGATCCGTGCGAGAGCATGGTCCAGTCGGACCTCAACGAATGCGCGCGTGCCGATTATCGCACCGCCGACGCCGCGCTGAACGCGGTCTATGTCCAGTTGATGAAAAAGGTCGGTCCGAAGACCAAGGACGCGCTGCGCGCTGCGCAGAAGGCCTGGCTCTCGTATCGGGATGCGACCTGCGCCCTCGAAACCATGGGCCTGGAGGGCGGCTCCGCCTACCCGATGGAATTGAGCGGCTGCCTCAAGGGGCTGACCGATGCGCGCACCAAGGCGCTGACGGCATATCTCGCCTGCAAGCCGGATGACGTGAACTGCGTCGGCGCATTCCAGGAGTAGGCCGGGGTCGAACGCGAGGGGCTCGGTGCGCGGCCGCCTCCGCGCCCCGGTCCAGGCGCGCCCGGACGATCGCATCGTCGAGCCGCCTTCCGCCCGCCGCCCCGCTGCGCGCCCGAGGGCGTGACGGCGTCGGCGATCTGACAAGGCCGCCGGGCAGCCGCGCGCATCCGCCCGCTTGCCCGGCTGCCGACCCCGGTTAGATTGAGCCCATGAAGCAAGAACCCGGGCCGGCGCCGGAGACTCCCACACTCACCGTGCGGGCGATCCCCGGCTTGAAGGAGATCGGCGCGGCGGCCTGGGATGCCTGCGCGTTCTCCCCCGAGACCCTGGCGGCGGGCGACGAGACCCACAACCCCTTCGTCTCGCACGCCTTCCTGTCGGCGCTGGAGGAATCCGGCTGCGTCTCGCGCAAGACCGGCTGGCTGCCGCTTCACGTGTCGGTGGAGCGCGACGGCACGCTGCTCGGCCTGGCACCCTGCTATCTGAAGTCCCACAGCCAGGGCGAATACGTGTTCGATCACGGCTGGGCCGACGCCTACGAGCGGGTCGGCGGCTCCTATTACCCGAAGCTGCAGGTGAGCGTGCCGTTCACGCCCGTGACCGGTCCGCGCTTCCTGATCGCCCCGGGCGCGGATCCCGATGAGGCCACCGCCGGCCTCGTCGCCGGCCTGCGGGCGCTGCGGGGCGAGACCAAGGCGTCCTCGGTCCACGTCACCTTCATGCGCGAGGCCGAGTGGGACCGGGCCGGGGCGGCGGGTTTCCTCCAACGGACCGACCAGCAGTTCCACTGGGAGAATGACGGCTACGCGAGCTTCGACGATTTCCTCAACGCCCTCGCCTCGCGCAAACGAAAGAACATCCGCAAGGAGCGGCGCGACGCGCTGGCGCCCGGGATCACCGTCGAGCACCTGACCGGCGCCGCCATCACCGAGGCCCATTGGGACGCGTTCTACGCCTTCTACATGGACACGGGCGCGCGCAAATGGGGGCGCCCCTACCTCAACCGCCGGTTCTTCTCGATCCTGTCGGAGCGCATGGCCGACCGGGTCCTGCTGATCATGGCCAAGCGGGACGGCGCGTATATCGCCGGCGCGATCAACCTGATCGGCGACACGGCGCTCTACGGGCGCAACTGGGGCTGCATCGAGGACCACCCGTTCCTGCATTTCGAGATCTGCTACTATCAGGCGATCGATTTCGCGATCAGCCGCGGCCTCAAGCGGGTCGAGGCCGGGGCGCAGGGGGAGCACAAGCTCGCCCGCGGCTACAAGCCGGTGCTGATGCACTCCGCCCACGACATCGCCGATCCGGCCTTCCGCCGCGCGGTGGCCGATTACTTGCAGCGGGAGCGCGCCCACGTCGCCGAGGCGGTGGACGTCCTCGACACGCTGACGCCGTTCCGGCGCACGGACGAGGTCCGCGCGCCCGGAGCCTGCGACGCCGCGGCAGACCCCGCACGACACGCCCCCGAGAGCCCGAACACATGAGCCCCATCGACCACATCAAGACCTTTGCCGACGAGCTGACGGCCCTGCGCCGTGACCTGCACGCCCATCCGGAACTCGGCTTCGAGGAGGTCCGCACCTCCGGCATCGTCGCCGACCTCCTGGAGACGTTCGGCTGCGAGGTGCATCGCGGGATCGGCGGCACCGGGGTGGTCGGGCTGCTCAAGGGCCGCACCGACAACGGACGGCGGATCGGCCTGCGCGCCGACATGGATGCCCTGCCGATGGATGAGGAGACCAACCTCCCCTATCGCTCCACCTATCCCGGCAAGATGCACGCCTGCGGCCATGACGGCCACACGACCATGCTGGTCGGCGCCGCCCGTTACCTCGCCGAGACCCGCAACTTCGACGGCACCGCGGTCTTCGTGTTCCAGCCGGCCGAGGAGGGCCGCGGCGGCGCCCGGGCGATGCTCAAGGACGGGCTGTTCGAGAAATTCCCCTGCGACGAGATCTACGGCCTGCACAACCAGCCGGGCGGCCACGGGCGGATCAAGCTGCGCCCCGGCCCGGTCATGGCGGCGGCCGACTTCTTCGACATCCACATCCGCGGCACGGGCGCCCACGCGGCCCAGCCCCATGGCGGCAACGACCCGATCATCATCGCCACCGGCCTCGCCCAGGCGCTGCAGTCGATCGTGTCGCGCAACGCCGACCCGCTGAAGTCGATCGTGCTGTCGATCACCCGGATCGAGGCGGGCACCGCCTACAACGTCATCCCGGAGACGGCGCACCTGGCCGGCACGATCCGCACCTTCGACAAGGAGATCCGGGCGCTGGCGGGGACCCGTATGCGCGCGATCGCCGCCGGGTTCGCGGCCGCCTACGGCGCCGAGGTCAAGGTCGAGATCCACGACATGTTCTCGGTCCTGGAGAACGCCCCCGAGCAGGCCGCCGCCGCCACCGCGGTCGCGACCGAGCTGCTCGGGGCCGCGAATGTCGAGCCGAACGCCGTCCCGAAAATGGGCAGCGAGGATTTCGCCGACATGGCCCAGGTGGTGCCGGCCGCCTATGTCTGGCTCGGCTCCAACCCGGGTCCGGGCCTGCACAACGCCAGCTACAATTTCGACGATTCGATCATCCCGATCGGCAGCGCTTTCCTGGCCCGGATGGTCGAGAGCCGCACCGCCGCCTGAGGCGGCCGCTCAACCCGCTGCGGTCGCCATCCGCGACCGCAGCGTCGCCAGGGCGCGAGTGAAGAGCGCGGGCTGATCGAGCGCCCGAGCCAGCACGATCGCTCCCTGGATCTGCGCGACGACCTCTTCCGCCAGCGCCGTGCTCGCCGCCGCGTCCTGCCCCGACCTCCGCAGGGCGTCGGCCAGGGCAGCGACCCAGCGGGCGAAGTAGCCGCGCACCGCCTCGGCGAACAGGTCGCGGCTCGTGCCCAGAGCCAGCACGCCGACCAGGCAGACCCGTTGCCCGGACCGGAAATAGCTCGCGACGGAATCGAACATGTCCGAGATCCCCCGCTCGGGCGGATCCCGTTCGCGCAGCGGACGGTACAGGTTGGTCTCGAACCAGGCGTCGATCTCCTCGAGGACGCAGGCTGCCATCTCGGCCTTGCCGCCCGGGAACAGGTGATACAGGCTGCCCTTGCCCAGGCCCGTCGCTTGGCTGATCAGCGCGAGGCTGGCGCCCGCATAGCCGTGCTCGCGGAACACCTCCGCGAGCGCCGGCAGGATCTCGGACCGCGCCGTCACCGCTTCTAGAGGCCGAGGTCGCTCAGGCCCGGGTGATCGTCCGGGCGCCGGCCCAGCGGCCAGTGGAATTTCCGGTCGGATTCCGCGATCGGCAGGTCGTTGATGCTCGCGATCCGGCGCCGCATCAGCCCGTTCGCATCGAATTCCCAGTTCTCGTTGCCGTACGAGCGGAACCACTGTCCCGCCGCATCGCGCCACTCATAGGCGAAGCGCACGGCGATCCGATTGCCGCCGAAGGTCCAAAGCTCCTTGATCAGCCGGTAATCGAGCTCGTGCGCCCATTTCCGCTGGAGGAAGGCCACGATCGCCTCGCGTCCCGTCAGAAAATCGCTGCGGTTCCGCCAGACGCTGTCCGGCGTGTAGGCCAGCGACACCCGCTCCGGGTCGCGCCCGTTCCAGGCATCCTCGGCCATGCGGGCCTTCTGGGCGGCGGTCTCTTCGGTGAAGGGCGGAAAGGGCGGGCGGTCCGACATCGCGCGTGTCCTCGTGATTTTTGTACCGATCGGTACAAAGTTGTCTGCCGTCTGCTCCGTCGTGTCAACTGATCGCTTTCTCCCGTCAGACCAGGCCATGCTGAGCAAGCGAACCCGAAGTGATCGGCGATTCAGGTTCGCCTGCGCCGCAAGAAGAGCCAGCACAATTGCGATTTCGGTCTCCTTCCCGCCGTCGACAGCCAAGCCGATCGGTGCGACTCTTGCCCGCAAAGACCGCGCGGAGCGGGAGCGGGTGGGACAAACGGGGAGGCCTATGACGCCGGATGTTCGGGAATCGCGGGCGGCTTTGATCCTGCTCGCGGCGGTGGTCGGCGCGGTTCTGCTGTTCGGTGCGTTCACGTTGATCACGCAGATCGGCTGAGGCCGTTGTCGAAACGTACAACTCTCGGGCGTTCGCGCTGCCGGGAGAACGCCGCAAGCCGCGGGCTGCTCGCGCCAAATTGTCTCGCTGCGTCAGTAGAATGACCGGGAGGGAATTGGGGTTGCGCTGTTGAGTTAACCACCTCTTAATTCCATCAAGGGTTGTATGACTGCGAGGGATGCGTGCGAGGGGCACGCCGGTTTCGGAGGTCGCCCATGGTTGTTGACGCGATCAAGCGCACGCGCGGCTTGCCGGTCGATCTGTCGGCAGCCCTGGACGCTTCCGGCGTCATCGGTGCGTGGTCGTGGTCGCCCCGCTCCGAGCGCTGCATCCTGGATGCCGGCGCCGCCGAGGTACTGGCGGGCGATCCCGGCTTGGCCGGCCGGCCGATCCCCCTGGAGATCGCCCGATCCTGCATCCATCCCGAGGACCGCCCGGCCCTGGTGCGCCATTTCCAGGCCGTGTGTGAGCGCGGCGGCCCGTTCGTGGCCGAGTACCGCACCCTGTCGCCGTCCGGTCAGGTCCGGTGGATCCTCGACCGCGGCCGCGTGCCCGCGAGTGCCTCGAGCCGACGTACCGGGCACGGCCTGATCATCGACGTGACCGACAGCCGGCGCGACGCCGATCAGGATGTCGCCGCGCGCATCGAGCCGCTGGACGCGCTGTCGGTGGCGATCGACCGGGCCATCGAGTGCAGGGATGCGCTGGAAGGCGTGGCGGATTCCGAGCTGCAATTGCTGATCGATATGCTGCTGCTGCGCCTCGGCCAGAGCATCGCCAAGGCGCCAGCCGGCGCCGGGGGACGGCGCGGCCATTGAGGGGCCGGGCGACGGCCTCACTGCACCAGCACGGCCTGGCTGCAGAGGGTGCCGTCCATCTCGATATCCGCGTAGCCGATCCGCAGGCCGAGGCTGCGCAAGACCTGGTCGAGCACGAAGTCCAGGGGCCCGGCGGCGAGGCCGAGCGTCGTGGCGAGGGCGGATTGCAGCAGCGGGTTCAGCCCCAGGCCGTTCAGGTTGAGGCTGAGGTTGCCGAGCAGGCTGCCGGTCAGGGATTGCAGGACGTTCCCCGACGATACCGTCCGCACGGTGTGGTTGGCGATGTCCGCATCCGTGAAGGTCAGCGTCTGCGTGCCCGCGCCGATATTCGTCACCGTCCGGCCGGAGACGTTCACCAGCGGCAGCCCGATCAGGACGGCGGGCTGCGACAGGTCCGGGCTCGTGCTGCCACCCTGGATCGAGGCCCGCGACACAGCGGCGATCGCCAGGGTGGCGAGCCCTGTCTGCGCCTCGATGGTGGCCTGGCGCCCGCCGCTCGCACCGGAGCAGCTGAGCGTGCGCAGGGTCGCCTGGGCCGGCGCGACCTCGGCGTAGATCGGCAGATACACGGTCCCGAGCCCGAGCGGCGCCGAGACCGTGGCCTCGATCAGCAGCCGGGTCTGCGCGGTCTTCACCGTGGCGTTGGGGCTGCCGGGGCGGACCCAGCCGGAGCTGCGGCGGCGTTCGCCGATCGCCAGGGTCAGCCGGGTCGAGAGCAGGCCCGGCACGGTGGCGCCGAGGTCGATCGCCACCTGGTTCTGCCCGTTGGCCAGCGACGCCGTGGCGGCCACGAGGTCCATCAGGTTCAGCGAAGGGCCGGCCAGGCCGCGTCCGGGGGCGAGCGCCGCCACATCGCCCAAGGCGTCGACCTGCCCGACCGGCACGAGGTTGCCGGCATTCGGCAGGGCGTTGAGGATGCCGGAGAGGGCCGAGACGGCGCCGGAATTGCCCTGTGCGGCGACCCGCATCGCCATCAGCATCTGCCCGACGCTGGCATGGGCCTGGACGATCTCGGTGTAGTTGGCCGCCTGCAGGTTGAGGCTCGCCGCGAGCGCATCGAGCACGCGCAGGCCATCGATCTTGGCGCTGGCCAATGCGGCGTAGTCGCTGACGCCCAGCGACAGCTTGGCCCCGAGCAGGGCGCCGAGCACGGCATTGGGGATGCCGTCCTTCAGGCCGGCGGTGCCCGAGCCGATCGTGAACGCCGCGAATTGTGCGCTGGCGGCGGTTCCGGTGACCCGGATCGGCACGGTGCCGGGCAGCCCGATCGCCCGGCCGAAGGTCACCGGCACGGTGGTCGCGAGGCCGACCCGCACGGCGTTGGCCGGGCTCATCCCAGGGTTGAAACGACTCCCGGGGGCGACGTTGGGGGCGCTGGCATCGTAGCCGCCGGTCGCCACCGTCGCCTGCGCGGCGTCGTAGCCGTTGTCGCCGAGGGAGCGGCGCGCCACCGCGTCGGCCTTGGCCGGGTCGACGGCCGCCAGCATGGCGGCGATGTCGGCCGCGCCCTGCGCCTTGCGCCGGGCCTGGAACACCTGGCCGAGATCGATCCCGACCGCACCGGCACCCATCAGCAGGGAACTGCCGAGTGCCACCAGGATCACCACGTTGCCGCCGCGGGCCCGGCCGAAGCTCCGGGCCAGAACCGCTGCCCGCCCTCCGGTCACAAGCCGCCCTTCCGGATGCTGATGGTGCTGCGCAGGACTGTCGGGAGCATCGGGATCAGCTTGGAAAAGACGTTGATCCCCAGCGTGTTGGCGTCCAGGGTCACGGTGACCGTGTACATCGTGGCGTCCTTCGGGTCGGGACCGACCAGAACTTTGACGCTCTCCGGACGGAACATCGCGCCGCTGCTGAGGCTGCGCAGCACCATGGTCTGGGCCAGGGTCTCGCGCTCCCTGTCGGTGACGCCCGCGATGGAGGCGCGGGCGGCTTCGGCCGCGATCTGACGCAGGTTGTGGGCGGCACCCAGGCAGATGCCGAAGGCGGTGATGCCGGCGAACAGCATCAGCAGGATCGGCGCGACCAGGGCGAATTCGACCGCGGAACTGCCGCAGCGGCAGGCCAATCCGGCGCGACCGTTTCGCTTAAGGACCCGGAGCCAGCTCATCGAAACGCCCTTCAAAGCTCGTGCAGCCGCTGCAGCAGCACAACCCATGGTGGCATTGATTTTCTAATCAAAGGTTGTGGTCATCGCCCGAATTCCAGTGCTTCGGCGCGAATACGGGCGGCTCAGATTTCCACGGCGGGTCGCAGCGTCCCAATTTCCGCCGGATCGACGGCGGCGCTCTTGATCACGACATGGACCGGGCGCCCCGGCGCCAGGCCCAGCTCGCGGATCGCGGCCGCGGTGACGCGCGCGGCGATCAACGCGCCGTTGCAATCGATCTCCACCGAGACCTCGGCGCCGCTCGGAGTCAGCGTCGCGACCCGGCCGGGCAGGATGTTGCGCGCGCTCAAGCCCCGGGGACGCTCGGTCGCCACCAGCACGTCGCGGGCCGGGATCCGCACGCGCAGCCGCGTCCCGATCGCGCGGGCCGCCAGGCCCGGCACCAGCAGCTGCCCGGCCTGGCCGGTTAGCCGGGTGAGCCCGGTCTCGGGATCGGCTCCCGCGACGACCATGTCGAGGAGCGCCCCGGCTTCCGCCTCGTGGATCGGCACGAGATCGGCCCGGCGCAGGATCGCTTCGGCGGGGCCCGACGCGGCGACGCGCCCCGCTTCCAGCACGATCACCGTCGTGGCGAGCCGCGCCACCTCGGCGACCGCGTGGCTGACATAGACGATGGGCACGCCCGCCTCGTCGCGCAGGCGCTCGATATAGGGGAGGATCTCGGCCTTCCGGGCCTCGTCCAGGGCCGCCAGCGGCTCGTCCATCAGCAGCAGGCGCGGCTTGGCGAGCAGCGCCCGCCCGATCGCCACCCGCTGGCGCTCGCCGCCGGAGAGGCCCGCGGGCCTCCGGTCGAGGAGGTGGCCGATCCCGAGCATCTCGGTCACTGCGCTGAAGCCGGCCGGGTCGGCTTGCTGGCGCCCGAAGACGCGGCCGTAGCCGAGATTGGTCCGCACGCTGAGATGCGGGAACAGCCGCGCATCCTGGAACACCACCCCGACCCGACGGCGATGCGGCGGAAGGAAGATCCCCGCCGCGCTGTCGACCAGCGTCGCGCCGTCAGTGACGATCCGGCCATGAT
This sequence comes from Methylobacterium brachiatum, assembly GCF_020523825.1. GTDB lineage: Bacteria > Pseudomonadota > Alphaproteobacteria > Rhizobiales > Beijerinckiaceae > Methylobacterium > Methylobacterium brachiatum. The sequence goes on from NZ_JAJALK010000011.1 coordinate 119,891, forward strand.
CCGGCCGGGCCAGCCCGGCGATGAGGTCGATCAGCGTCGTCTTGCCGGAGCCCGAGCGGCCGAACAGGGCGGTCAGACCCGGCCCCGCCGCGAACGCCGCCTCCAGGGCGAAGGCGCCGCGCCGGAGATGGACATCGACCTGGATGCTCACGGGTTGCGTCCCTGGCGGCACGGGCGGCGGCGCGACGCGTTGGACAACGCCACGGAGCGCCTACGATGATCACCGTCCACCATCTCGAGAACAGCCGCTCGCAGCGCGTGCTCTGGCTGCTCGAGGAACTCGGCCTGCCTTACACGGTCAAGCGCTACGCCCGGGATCCCAAGACCATGCGGGCGCCGCCGGACCTCACGGCGATCCACCCGCTCGGCAAGTCGCCGGTCATCACCGAGGACGGGATCGTCGTGGCCGAGACCGGCGCCATCGTCACCTACCTGACCGACCGGGCCGGGGGTGGCCTGGTGCCCGCGCCGGGAACGCCCGAGCGGGCGCGCTACACCTACTGGCTGCACTACGCCGAGGGCTCGGCCATGCCGCCGCTGCTGCTCAAGCTGGTCTTCGCGCGTCTCGCCCCGGGCAGCCCTTGGGCCCTGCGACCCCTGGTTCGCCGGATCGCCGACACGGTGCTGCAGAGCTTCGTCGATCCGGACCTGCGCCGGCACGCGGCCTTCTGGGAAGGCGAGCTCGCCGACCGGCCGTATTTCTGCGGGGCCGACTTCACCGCGGCCGACATCATGATGAGCTTCCCGCTCGAAGCCTTCGCGGCGCGCGGGACCGGCGCCGGGCCGCGGGTCACCGCCTGGCTCGCGCGCATTCATGCCCGCCCGGCCTACCGGCAGGCGCTGGAGCGGGGCGGACCTTACGCCTACGCCTGATCGCGGCCGGCCGGCCGGCCTTCTGGCTCGTCCCGCCATTCAGCCGGCTCGCAGACGTCGCGCGGCGCGCGAGGCCAGGAATTCCGAAACCAGCAGGGCCGCCACCGACAGGGCGACCGAGATCAGGGTCAGGCGCAGAGCCGGCCCCTCACCGCCGGGGAACTGGGTCAGCGTGTAGATCGCCGAGGGCAGGGTCTGGGTCTCCCCGGGGATGTTCGACACGAAGGTGATCGTCGCGCCGAACTCGCCCATCGCCTTGGCGAAGGCGAGCACGGCGCCCGCGATGCAGCCGGGCAGGCTGAGCGGCAGCGTCACGGTCAGGAAGACCGCGAGCGGGCTCGCCCCGAGGGTGCCGGCCGCCTGTTCGAGCCTGGGATCGACCGCCTCGATCGACAGCCGCATCGCCCGGACCATGAGCGGGAATCCCATCACCGCGCAGGCCAGGGCCGCCCCGGTCCACCGGAAGGCGAAGACGATGCCGATCTCCGCGAGCGCCCCGCCCAGAACGCCGCGCCGCCCGAGCGCGAGCAGCAGCAGGTAGCCGGTCACCACCGGGGGCAGGATCAGCGGCAGGTGAACCAGCCCGTCGAGGAGCGCGCGGCCCGGGAAACGGCGTCGCGCCAGCAGCCACGCCACGGCGAGGCCCGGAAGCAGGCTCGCCAGCGTGGCGACGCTCGCCACCTGCAGGCTCAGGGCGACGGCGTTCCAGGCGTCGGGGGGCAGGCCGAACAAGGTCGCGGGTCTAGTGGCCGGCGCCGGGCGTCCCGACCAGTGTAAAGCCCTGGCGCTCGAAGGCGCCCCGGGCTGCCGGGCTGCGCAGATAGGTCAGCAGGGCGGCGGCGTCGGGATTGCGCGACTCCTTGATGAGGGCCGCCGGGTAGATGATCGGCGGGTGGCTGTCGGACGGGAAGGTCGCGACCACATGGACGTTCGGCTCGGCTGCCGCATCCGTGGCGTAGACGATGCCGAGCGGCGCCTCGCCCCGGGCGACCAGCAGCAGGGCGGCCCGGACGTTCTCGGCCTGGGCGACCTGGCCCTTCACCGAATCCCAGGCGCCGAGCTTCTCCAGGGCGGCCTTGCCGTATTTCCCGGCCGGGACGGCATCGATCGTGGCCATCGCCAGCTTGCCGCCCCCGAGCATCCGGGTGAGCGTCGCGCCGAGATCCGGCGCGAGCGCCACCTGCGGATCCGAGCCGACAGTCTTCGGGCCCGTCGCGATCAGCACCAGCGCGTTGCGCAAGAGGTCGATGCGGGAGCCTGGCTTCAGGCTGCCGGCCTTCTCGGCATAGTCCATCCAGGCCTGATCGGCCGAGATGAACAGGTCCGCCGGCGCCCCGGCCTCGATCTGCTTGGCGAGGGCGTTCGAGCCCGCATACGAGATCCGGGCCGTCTTGCCGGTCTCCTTGGTCCAATTGGCCGTCGCGTCGTCGACCGCGTTCTTCAGGCTGGCGGCCGCGAAGACGACGACGGGCTCGGCCGCGTGACCCCGGTCCGCCGGGACGAGCGCCAGCGCGGCGAGCAGGATCCAGATCCGTCGGGAGACGCGCATCGGCTCGGGAATCCCCTCATCGCGACCCGTCATCCGGTCGGGTGCCCGGGGACCATAAGACCGCCGCCCCCGCGGGCCAAGCGCGGCGCAGGGGCTGGCGGGCATTCCGACATGTTCAGGCGTGCGGCGGCTCCCGGCGCTCCTTCGGCGTGGCTTCCGCCCGGTGGAGCCGGCTCAGCAGGACCAGGAGATGGCCCGGCAGCGGACCGTCCGGGGCAGGCCCGCCGAAGAGCCGCTCGCGGGGGGGCGGAAGGACGGCACCGTCATTCACGACGACGGGCCCGCGCGGTCCGGAACGCTTGGACTTGATCACGCTGTACGCACCCTGCTCGATGATGCCTCTCGAGAAAGCCGGCAAAAACGCCGCCTCGCGCAGCCGGTTCCGCAGGCAATCGGTGGATTCTGTGGTTAACGCGCAGACACGCTGCCGCATTCCTGGGCGCCATCCGCTGCGAATCGCGGAAGCCGTCGCCCGGTCACCAGGTCCGGATGTCGCGCTGGTCCTTCGCGTCGCCGTCCGGCGCCGGCGACATGCCGGTCGCGACCAGCGCGGCCCAGAGCGTGGCCGCCAGCGTGGTCGTGAGCGTGACGGCAAGGCTGACGAGAAGAGGCGAGTTCATGGCTGCGCTGTCATCAGATCAAAACGGGCGCGCCGGACCCCGAAGAGCGGCGCGCCAGAGTTGAGGGTCTGGCCTTGGGGAAGCCGAGACTGTTGTAATCTGCGATGTCGCGAGCGGAAACTGATTTAGATGGTTTCTAGCACGTGTATTGTCAGATGTGTCTGAGCAGCAACAAACCACCGTGGCCGATCGACGGGCCGGCCTCGATCCGCCCGGCCGTGCCGGGCCGGCTCCCGCGAGCGGCCGGAAATGCGTTTTTTTCGCCCCTGCCCCTGTGATGCGGCGCGCCCGGGCGCTACAGCCGGGCATCATGCTCGAAGGTCTGCCGCCCCACCGCCCGACTCACATCCTGCGCCTCACGACCGACGAGCGGTCGGCCCGGGCGATGACGGATCTGCTGGGCGAGATGTTCGATCCCACCGAGACCGCCGTTGCGGCGTTCGAGGACGAGGATGGCCGCACCTGGCGGCTGGAGGCCTACTTCGCCGACGCGCCGGACGAGGACTACGTCCGCGACCTGATCCGCCCGGTGATCGGGGACGAGGCCGATATCGCCGAGTTCCGCACCATCGATCAGCAGGATTGGGTCCGCACCTCCCTGGAGGGGCTGAAGCCGGTCCGTGCCGGCCGCTTCCTCGTGCACGGCTCGCATGACCGCGACGCCGTGCGCGGCAACGACCTGCCGATCGAGATCGAGGCTGCCCTGGCCTTCGGCACCGGCCATCACGGCACGACCCTCGGTTGCCTGCGGGCGCTGGTCTCGGAGCTGAAGCGGCGGCGCCCGGCGCATGTCCTCGACGTGGGCACCGGGACCGGGATCCTGGCCTTCGCGGCCGCCAAGGCGTTGCGGCAGCCGGTGGTGGCCGGCGACCTCGACGGCGTGGCGGTGCGCACCGCCCGGGAGAACGCCCGTCTCAACGGCCTGGGGCCCTACCTCAAGCTCTACGAGGGGCCCGGGGTGCGCCACCGGCTCGCGGACCGGCCGCGGCACTTCGACCTCGTCTTCGCCAACATCCTGGCTCGTCCCCTGCGGCGGCTGGCCCCGACCCTGTCCCGGGTGGTCGCCCCCGCGGGCGTGCTCGTGCTTTCCGGGCTGATCGAGCGCGACGTGCCGGGCGTGCTCTCGACCTATCGCCACCAGGAGTTCCACCTCGTGCGCCACGGCCTGATCGAGGGCTGGGTCGCCCTGGTGCTGGCGCGGGGCGGTGCGGCGAAGCGGCCGCGCCGCTGAACCCGCGACCGGCCCGCGCATTGCCCGGGCATGAGCCAGACGCTGCACCACGATCCCCTTGCCGATCCGATCACCGAGGGCGCGTATGCACGGGCCCGGGGCCGGCCCAAGGATGCTTGTCCCTATCCGGCTAACTCGCCCGCCCGCATCGCCTGGCTCGAAGGCTATGACGGTGTGCCGACCGGCCGTGCCCGGGACCTGCCGTCGGCGAGCGCCTGACCGACGGCCGCGCTATCGCGCGGTTCGGAGCGTCCCCGGTCGGGCCGCATCCTCCGGGGCTGTCTCGGCGTCCGGGCTGCCCGCCGCGTCCGCTTGCGCCACCGGAGCGCCCAACGCGGCCATCAGCACGCGCAGGCCCTCCACCCATTCCTCGGCCTCGGCCAGCGAGCCGAAACCGTCGCGCCGGATCACCGTATCGGGCTCGATCGTGGTGATGGCGTCGAAGAGGCCGTCGGGTCTGTCGCTGATCCGGTAGAAGACGCGGCGTGGCATGAGCGGGAGATAGGGCAAAGAACTGGCGTGATAAGATTGCGCACGACACTAAACCATAGGTTACAGCGTCGGGCTGCGTTCAGCGGAGGGGTTCAGCGAAGGAACTGTCGGCGTCCGGGAGCCCTGATGCCGAACCGAGCAGCGCGCTTCCGGATCCCACGCGGTTGCGACCAGGGACCACCCGGCGATAGGCTCCCCCGATGACAGAGCCATGTCCGCCCCGACCCCGTTTCCAGACCTTCGACGATCCGAGCCACCGCAAGGGGGCGGAGCGGATCGAGGCGCTGCGCGCGGCCCTGCGCGAGAGCGCGCTGGACGGCTTTGTCGTGCCCCGGGCCGATGAGCACCAATCGGAATACGTGCCGGCCGACGCGGAGCGGCTCGCCTGGCTGACCGGCTTCACGGGCTCGGCCGGAACCGCGGTGGTGCTGATGGAGTCGGCGGCGCTGATCGTCGACGGCCGCTACACCCTGCAGGCGCCCGAGCAGGTCGATACCGGCGTGATCACCGTGGTGCCGCTGGCCGAATCGACCGCCGAAGCCTGGATCGCCGACAACCTGAAGCGCGATCAGGTGCTCGGCTACGATCCCTGGCTGCACACCTCGGATGGTGTTGCACGCCTGGAGCGGGCTGCGGTGAAGGCCGGCGGTTCGGTGCGCCCCGTTCCGAACCTGGTCGATGCCGTCTGGGCCGGGCGCCCGAAGCCCCCCGCCGGGCCTGTCGTCGTCCATCCCGAGGCCCTCGCGGGCGAGACGGTCGCCGAGAAGCTCACGCGGGTTCGCGACGCCCTGGCCGAGGGCGGCTGCGACGCCCTGGTGATCTCGGACCCGCACAATCTCGCCTGGGCGTTCAACCTGCGCGGCTTCGATGTCGGCCACACGCCGCTGGCGCTCGGCTACGCGATCCTGCCGCGCGAGGGACGGGCCCGGCTGTTCCTGTCCTCACCCAAGGTCGATCCGGCGCTGCGGACGGCCCTGGCGCCGGTGGCCGAGATCCTGTCGCGCGCCGATCTCGATGACGGGCTCGGCTCGTTCAGCGGCGTGCGCGTCCGGGTCGATTCCGCCACGGGCGCCGTCGCCCTGAAGGAGAAGATCGAGGCTGCGGGCGGGACCGCCGATATCGGCAAGGATCCGATCACCGGCATGAAGGCGGTCAAGAACGCCGCCGAGATCGCCGGCACCCGCGCCGCCCATACCCGCGACGGCGCGAGCGTCGTGCGCTTCCTGGCCTGGCTCGACGGCGCCGCCGAAGCTGGGGGCTTGAGCGAGATCGCCGCGGTGGAGGCCCTGGAGGATTTCCGCGCGGCCGGCGGCGACCTGCGCGACGTGTCGTTCCCGACGATCTCGGGTTCCGGCCCGAACGGGGCGATCGTCCATTATCGGGTGACCCGCGCCAGCGACCGGATCGTGCGGCCGGGCGAGCTGTTCCTGATCGATTCCGGGGCGCAATACCCGGACGGCACCACCGACATCACCCGCACGGTCGCGGTCGGCGAGCCCACCGAGGCGATGCGCGACCGGTTCACCCGGGTCCTGAAGGGCCACATCGCCATCGCCCGGGCGGTCTTCCCCAAAGGCACCACCGGCGCCCAGATCGATGCCTTCGCCCGCGCGCCGCTCTGGCAGGCGGGGCTCGATTTCGACCATGGCACCGGCCACGGCGTCGGCTCGTTCCTGTCGGTGCACGAGGGCCCGCAGCGCATCGCCAAGACCGGGACCGTCGCCCTGGAACCCGGCATGATCCTGTCGAACGAGCCCGGCTACTACGCGCCCGGCGCCTACGGCATCCGGATCGAGAACCTCGTCCTGGTTGAGCCGCGCGCCATCCTGGGCGGTGAGCGCCCGATGCTCGGCTTCGAGACCCTGACGCTCGCCCCCTACGACCGGCGGCTGATCCACCCGGATCTTCTCGCACCGGAGGAGCGGGCCTGGATCGACGCCTATCACGCCCGGGTGCGCGACACCCTCGCGCCGCTCCTCGATGCGGAAACCCGCGGCTGGCTGGACCGCGCGACGGCGCCGCTGGCGGAGTGAGGGCGGGCTGTCGCTCAAGGCTTGCCCTTGTGCGGGCGCAGGCGGCACGACAGAGTGAGCGGACCTCCGAGTCGGCCTCCGTTCGTTCGCGCCATGGGCTGGCCGATTCGGATCATCGAGAGTGATCGATCGTGCCCCGACGTTCTCCGGATCTCGCCGAAGTCGCCAAGAAGGCCGCCAACGCGTCCTTCGGCAGCCCCCTGGTGCAGGCCGTCCGCCTCGGCGACATGGAAGGGTCTGATGGCGATGATGTCCGGCGCGTGCAGCTGATCGTCTCCGACGACGCCATCGACCAGCTCGACGGCGACAAGCTGCTCGATGCCGGCTTGGCGATCCGCAAAGCCCTGCAGAAGGCCGGCGAGACGCTGCGCGTGGTCGTCGAGTATGCCGAGCAGCGTGAGCTCGACGAACTTGGCGCTCATTAATTCCGAGCATCTGTTCAGCCAGGCGGATGCGCTTCTTCTCCAAACCGGCCGCGGCTCGTTGCGGCAGGCTGACCTACGCCGCACCTTCTCCAACGCATATTACGGCCTGTTTCACGCGATCCTGACGGCCGCGGCCGATGAGGCCGTTGGAAGGACGCGGCGGAACGATCCACTTTGGACGCTGGCCTATCGTTCCATATCTCACCAGCGATTGAAGACCGTGTGCAACGATCTTCAGGCAGCGACCCTCAAGCCGAAGATCAGGCGGTATGAGCCGCCCGGCGGATTTGGTGGTCACATCGTCACGATTGCCGGTGCCGTTTCAGAATTGCAGGACCGGCGGCACGCTGCCGACTACGATCCGTCCCAGTCGTTCCTGCAAACGGACGCGCGGGCAGCGCTTCAGACGGCCCGGTCGGCCGTCAACCGATTGGCCTATCTGGAGGCGGATCAGCGACGGGCGTTCCTCTACCTCCTCCTGTTCGAGCCCAGCTGAGCGACCCCAGCGGCGTCATGGTCTCCGTCTCACCGCGCGGAGCGGAGGACAGGATGCGGACCCCCGCGCTATAAGTCGCCTTGTCACAGAAAAGCCGGCGCCGGTCCCGCGGACCCCCGTGTGAAACCGCGACCGCCCCGCGCGCGAAGGGACAGCATGATCCGCCGCCTCGCCTTCCTGGTCCTGATGCTCGCCGCGAGCCTGTCGGCCGCGTCGGCCCAAGGTTTCCGCACGCCGCCCGATCTCGTGCGGGCGAGCCTGGTCGCCGAGCCCGTCGCGGTGGCGGGCGCGCAGCCATTCACCCTGGCGGTGCGGATGCAGGTGAAGCCGGGCTGGCACGTCTACTGGCGCAATCCGGGCGATTCCGGCCTGCCGCCCGAGGTGACCTGGACCCTGCCGGCGGGCTTCAACGCCGGCGCGATCCGGTGGCCGGCGCCCGAGCGCATCGCGATCGCGACGCTGATGAATTACGGCTACGAGGGCGAGGTCACCTTGCTCGTGCCGGTCACGCCGCCGCCGAGCCTCGACCCGGCGGATCCCGTGCGGATCCAGGCCAAGCTGACCTATCTGGTCTGCGAGACCGAATGCGTTCCGGGCTCCGCCGACCTCGCCCTGACCCTGCCGGTGGGCGAGCCTCGGCCCGATGCCGATCAGGCCGCCCTGTTCGCCCGCGCCCGGACCGCCCTGCCCGCCCCGGCGCTCTGGCCGCTGCGCCTGTCCAGCCAGGGCGACACCCTGCAGCTCGATTTCGCCGCGGCGGGTCTCAAGCCGGAGACCATCAAGAGCGCGTCCTTCTTCCCCTATTCCGAGACCGCGATCGACAATGCCGCCGCGCAGGTGATGACCGTCGACGAGACCGGCCTGCATCTCACCCTGGCCCGGAGCAGCCCCGCCGAGCCGGCGCCCGCCGCCCTGCCCGGCGTGCTGACCGTCGAGGAGGCGACCGGCGCCGGCACCCACCGGCTTGCCTTCGCGTATGGCGACGAGCCGGTGCTGCCGGCCGCGACGGCGGTGCCCGAGGCTCCGGCCGCGCCGCAGGCGGCCCCTGCCTTCGACGCGCTGACGCTGGTGAGCGCGGTCGGGCTCGCCTTCCTCGGCGGCCTGATCCTCAACCTGATGCCCTGCGTCTTCCCGGTCCTGTCGATCAAGGTGCTGGGCCTCGTGCGGCACGCCGGCGAGAGCGCCGCCCGTGTCCGGCTGCACGGCCTCGCCTACACGGCGGGCGTGCTCGTGAGCTTCCTCGGCTTGGCCGGCCTGTTGCTCGCCCTCAAGGGCGGCGGGGCGGCGATCGGCTGGGGTTTCCAGCTGCAATCGCCGACGGTGGTCGCCGGCCTCGCCTATCTGCTGCTCGCGATGGGCCTGAGCCTGTCGGGAGTGGTCCATCTCGGCGGGCGGCTCGCCGGACTCGGCGACGGCCTCGCCCGGCGCTCGGGGCTCAGCGGCTCGTTCTTCACCGGCGTGCTGGCGACCCTGGTGGCGACCCCCTGCACGGCGCCGTTCATGGGCTCGGCGGTGGGCTTCGCGCTGACCCAGAGCGCCGGCGTCGCCCTCGCGGTGTTCGCGAGCCTCGGGCTCGGCCTCGCCCTGCCGTTCCTGCTGCTCACCCTGTGGCCGCCGGCCCTGCGGGTGTTGCCGCGTCCGGGCGTCTGGATGGAGACCCTGAAGCAGGTTCTGGCCTTCCCGGTCTACGCCACGGTGGCGTGGCTGGTCTGGGTCCTGGCGCAGCAGGTCGGGCCGCAGGGGCTGCTCGCCGGGCTGATCGGCCTCGTGCTGGTGGGCTTCGCCGCCTGGGCCTGGGAGCATGGGCGCGCGGCGACGCCGGGCTTCGGGCGGGTCGCCCAGGGGCTCGCGGTGCTCACGATCCTGGCAGTCGCAGGCCTGACGCTCAGCCTCGACCGCGACCGGGCGGCCCCCGCCGCCCAGGCCGCCGCCGACGGCGTCCAGCCGTTCACCCAGGCCCGTCTGGATTCCCTGGTGAACGAGCGCCGGCCGGTCTTCGTGAACATGACCGCCGCCTGGTGCATCACCTGCGCGGTCAACGAGACGACCTCGCTCTCGACCCAGGCGGTGCGGGCGGCGATGGCGGATCGGGGCATCACCTACCTGAAGGGCGACTGGACCAACCAGAACCCGGAGATCACGCGCCTGCTGGAGAAGCACGGGCGCAGCGGCGTGCCGCTGTACCTGCTCTACACCGGGACGGGGGAACCCCAGGTGCTGCCGCAGATCCTCACCGAGGGGACGGTGCTGGCGGCCCTGGAAACGGTGCCGGCCTCAGCGAACAAGAGCGCGGCGCTGGCCCGCTGACCGGACAGGCGGTCTAGGCTTCCAGCGAGAACGTCTCGTCGAAGGCGTAGCCAGACCCCCGCACCGTGCGGATCGGGTCGGCCTGCCGGGGCGCGTTGAGCGCCTTGCGCAGGCGCCCGACATGCACGTCGACGGTGCGCTCGTCGATATAGACGTCGTGGCCCCAGACCCCGTCGAGGAGCTGCTCGCGGGAGAAGACCCGGCCGGGGGCCAGCATCAGGAATTCGAGCAGGCGGAACTCGGTGGGGCCGAGATGGAGCTCCTCGCCGGCGCGGCGGACCCGGTGCCCGGTGCGGTCGAGCTCGATATCGCCGGCCGCCAGCCGGTCGGCGACATGGGCGGGCTTGGCCCGGCGCAGCAGCGCCCGCACCCGGGCCAGCAATTCCGGCACCGAGAACGGCTTGACGATGTAGTCGTCGGCGCCCGTGCCGAGGCCGCGGACCCGGTCGCCCTCCTCGCCCCGGGCGGTGAGCATGATCACTGGCAGCCGCTCGGTCTCGCGCCGGGCGCGGATGCGGCGGCACAGCTCGATCCCCGAGAGGCCCGGCAGCATCCAGTCGAGCAGCACCAGATCCGGGGTGCGCTCGGCCAGGAGCAGTTCCGCGTCGTCGCCGCGCGTCGCCGAATCGACCAGGAAGCCCTCGGCCTCCAGGTTGTAGCGCAGCAGGGTGGTCAGGGCCTCCTCGTCCTCGACGATCAGGACTTGCATGCTCACGTTCGTTAACCTGTTCCGTACTCGGTACCGGCCGGCGCGCCCGCGCCGGGGGACCCGGACGCGCCGATGGTGCGGCAGAGGCCGCCATCCCTCAAGCCGCAGGCCGCCACAATCGGGCGTTGCCCCACAGGGCAGCGTGCGGATCGGGCCGGCCGCACCGCGACCCGCCTGTTACGGGGCCGTGGCGGCGGGGCCGACGGTCGCGTAGTTCGACGCGTCGTTCTTCGGCCGCTCGCCCGCCAGGGTCTCACCGGTGGCGAGGTAGTGGATCGTCTCGGCGATGTTGGTGGTGTGGTCGCCGATGCGCTCGACGTTCTTGGCGCAGAACAGCAGGTGCGTGCAGAACGAGATGTTGCGCGGATCTTCCATCATGTAGGTCAGGAGTTCGCGGAACAGCGAGTTGTACAGCGCGTCGATCTCGCCGTCGCGCTCCCAGACGTCGTAGGCGGCCTTGACGTCGCGGCTCGCATAGGCGTCGAGGATGTCCTTGAGCTGCGCCTCGGCGAGGTCGCTCATGTGGCGCACGCCGAGCACGATCTTCTGCGCCGGCGCCTGATCGGAAATCGCCACGACGCGCTTGGCGACGTTCTTGGCGAGGTCGCCGATCCGCTCCAGGTCGCCCGAGACGCGGATCGCCGAGATGGTCTCGCGCAGGTCGATCGCCAGGGGCTGCCGCCGGGCGATGAGCAGCACGGCCCGCTCCTCGATGTCGCGCTGGAGCGCGTCGAGACGCTTGTCGGCGACAATCACCGCCTGGGCGAGCGTATCGTCCCGGCGGACCAGGGCGTCGGTCGCCTCGGCGGCCATCTTCTCGGCCACGCCGCCCATCTCGGAGATGGAGCGACGCAGGTCATCGAGGTCGGTGTCGTAGGAGCTGACGATATGGCCGGGCATGGTGGATCCTTCGATGGCGTCCCGCAAACCTTGATCCGCGAGGTCTGGCGGAAACCCGCCGCTGCGGTCACGGGCGCCGGGGCGCGTGCCCCGGTGCCCACTCCCTTGCATTGTCGAGAACAGGCTGCGGAGCGGTGAGGATCGGCATCCCGAGCCGCGCCCGCGACCGGAACTACCGGGCCGTGCCGATGTTCCCCGACCGAGCAGCCTGTTCCGAAGACGCGCCGGCGCTTGTTACGCTTGGGCGCGGCCCCTAGTCTTTAGAGCGATGCTCTTTGCTCGCCGAAACCGTATTCAACGTTGCGGAAAGCGGTAAACATCCCGTTTGACGTCTTCGCATCCCGGAGGTGAACGTCCGTCCTCCGGGGTTTTGGTTCAGCCGAACCGGCCGGTAATGTAATCCTGCGTGCGCTGCTCGACCGGGTTCATGAACATGCGGTTCGTGGGTCCGAATTCGATCAGCTCGCCGAGATACATGAAGGCGGTGAACTGCGAGATGCGGGCCGCCTGCTGCATGTTGTGGGTGACGATCACGATGGTGAACTCGTCGCGCAGCTGCTCGATCAGCTCCTCGATCCGGCCGGTGGAGATCGGGTCGAGGGCCGAGGTGGGCTCGTCGAACAGGATCACCTCCGGGCTCTGGGCCACGGTGCGGGCGATGCACAGGCGCTGCTGCTGCCCGCCCGACAGGCCGGTGCCGGCTTGGCGCAGCTTGTCCTTCACCTCGTCCCAGAGGGCGGCCTTGCGCAAGGCCTGCTCCACCCGCCCGTCGAGTTCGGATTTCGGCAGCTTCTCGTAGAGGCGCAGGCCGAAGGCGACGTTGTCGTAGATCGACATCGGGAAGGGCGTCGGCTTCTGGAACACCATGCCGATGCGCGAGCGCAGCTCGTTCAGATCGATCGCGGGATCGAGCACGTTCTGGCCGTCGAGCAGGATCTGCCCCTCCGCCCGCTGCTCCGGGTAGAGGCTGTAGATCCGGTTGAAGCAGCGCAGCAGGGTGGACTTGCCGCAGCCGGACGGGCCGATCAGCGCCGTGACCTGCCGGTCATGGAAGTTGATGTCGACATTCTTCAGCCCGTGGAAGCTGCCGTAGTAGAAGTTCAGGCCCTTCACGGCGATGCGGACCGCCCCACTCTCGTTGGCGTGGTTGCGGGTGAGATCGACCGTGGGGATCGCGGAGGCGGCGTTCATCGTCGTGTCCTCGAGAAGGGTCTTAGCGCGACATCTGCGGCTTGATGACGAGACGGGCGATGATCGACAGCACCAGGATCGTCGCGGTGATCAGGAGCGCCCCGGCCCAGGCGAGGCTCTGCCAGTTCGGGTAGGGCGAGAGGGCGAACTGGTAGATCATGACCGGGAGGTTCGCGACGCCGCCCATCAGGTCCGGCGAGAACCAGGAATTGTTGTTGAGCGCCGTGAACAGGAGCGGCGCGGTCTCGCCCGCGATGCGGGCCAGCGCCAGGATGATCCCGGTGACGATGCCGGCCGAGGCCGCCCGCCAGGTGACGCTGATGATCACCGTCGAGGGCGGCGCGCCGAGCGCCGCGCCGGCCTCGCGCAGGGTGCCGGGCACCAGGCGCATCATGTCCTCGGTGGTGCGCACGATCACCGGGACCGCGATGATGGCCAGCGCCACGCCGCCGGCCCAGCCCGAATAGGTCCCCATCGGCCGCACCATCAGGGTGTAGACGAACAGGCCGATCAGGATCGACGGCGCCGAGAGCAGGATGTCGTTGAGGAAGCGGATCACCCCGGCGATCTTGGAGAAGCGGCCGTATTCGGCGAGGTAGGTCCCGGCCATGACGCCGATCGGCGTCGCGATCGTGATGCCGATCCCGGTGAGCACGAGACTCCCCAGGATCGCGTTGGCGATGCCGCCGCCCTCGGATCCGGGGCCGGGGGTCGGGTGCGCGAACATGCCGGGCGTGAAGCCGCGCACGCCCTGGACGATCAGCATCAGCAGGATCGAGCCGAGCACCACGGCGCCGACGATCGTGGCGATCAGGCAGGCGGTGCGCAGCACCCGGTCGGCGACCCGCCGGCTGGAGCGGACCCGCCCGGTGCGGCGCGGCGTGGCGTTGGCGGTGGTCATGGGGTTTGACGCGTCCATCGTGAGCCCTCCTCAGGCAGGCTTGACGCGGCGCGTCAGCAACCGGGCGATGATGAGCACCACGAAGGTGATGACGAAGAGGATGCAGCCGAGCGCCATCAGCGCGTTGAGCTGGAGGCCGTCCGCCTCGTTGAACTCGTTGGCGATGCGCGACGCGATGGTCGAGCTCGGGTCGAAGATCGAGGCCGAGAGGCGGTTGGCGTTGCCGATCACGAAGGTCACCGCCATCGTCTCGCCCAGGGCGCGGCCGAGGCCGAGCATGATCGCCCCGATGATCGAGACCGAGGCCTGCGGCACCAGAACGTGGCGCACCACCTCCCAGGTCGTGCAGCCGATGCCGTAGGCGCTCTCGCGCAGCACGGTGGGGATCTGGTCGAGCATGTCGCGGGCGATCGAGGCGATGAACGGCACGATCATGATCGCCAGGATGATGCCGGCGGTGAAGACGCCGACGCCCGAGGGCACCCGGGCGTAGAACAGCGTGCCGACGATCGGCATGCCCTCGACCAGGTTCGAGACCGGGATCTGGACGAAGCGCGCGAAGAGCGGCGCGAACACGAACAGGCCCCACATGCCGTAGATGATGCTCGGCACCGCGGCGAGCAGCTCGATGGTCATCGCCACCGGCTTGCGGGCCCAGCCCGGGCAGAGCTGCGTGAGGTAGACGGCGATCCCCAGGGAGACCGGCACGCCGATCAGCAGCGCGAGGGTCGCGGAGGCCACGGTGCCGATCACGGCCACCAGGGCGCCGTACTGCTCGGTCCCGACGTTCCAGGCGCTGGATGTGAGGAAGGCGAATCCGAATTCGCGGAAGGCGGGCCAGCCGCCGTAGAGGATCGACCCCAGGATTCCGGCGAGCACGACGAGCACGAACAGTGCCGCGCCGTAGGAGCAAGCCCGGAACAGGTTGTCGAGGCTCCGGCTCGGCCCTTTACGCGCGGCGACTGCGCGGGGTCGTGCGAGGGCAATCGTCTCGGTCAAGGCGGGCATCCGCGATTCTCTGCGAAGGGGGGCGTGGTAGCGCGGTGCAGTCCGCGAAGCGAGGGAGGAGGCTGCAAGCCTCCCCCCTAAATCACTCACATGTTGAAGACGGGCTTACCGTCCTTACCCTTCACGTTTTTCCACTCTTCGTGGATCAGGGCGACGACGTTGTCCGGAAGCGGCACGTAGTCGAGGTCAGAAGCAAGCTTATCGCCGTTCTTGTAGGCCCAATCGAAGAATTTGAGCGTATCCGCGGCCTTGGCCGGGTCGGCCGGATCCTTGTGGACCAGGATGAAGGTCGCCGCCGTGATCGGCCAGGCATCTTCGCCCGGCTGGTTGGTCAGCGAGATACCGAAGCCCGGAGCCGACTTCCAGTCGGCGCTGGCGGCGGCGGCCTGGAAGGCCTTGTCGTCGGGCTGCGGATACTTGCCGGCCTTGTTCTGAAGCAGAGCGTAAGCGAGCTTGTTCTGCTTGGCGTAGGCGGATTCGACGTAGCCGATCGCGTTCGGCACCTGCTTCACGGTGGCGGTCACGCCCTCGTTGCCCTTGCCGCCCTGCCCGACCGGCCAGGAGATCGTGGTGGCCGCGCCGTAATCCTTCTTCCAGGTCTCGGAGACCTGCGACAGGTAGGTGGTGAAGATGTTGGTCGTGCCCGAGGCGTCGGACCGGTAGACCGGGGTGATGGTCGCGTCGGGGAGCTTCACGCCCTCGTTGAGCTTGGCGATCCGCGGGTCCGACCACTTCGCGATCTTGCCGGCGTAGATGTCGGCCAGCACGTCGCCGGTCAGCTTCAGCTTGCCGGGCTCAAGGCCGGCGATGTTCACGACCGGCACGACGCCGCCCATCACGGTGGGGAACTGGACGAGACCGTCCTTGGCCAGCTGCTCGCCCTTCAGGGGGGCGTCGGTCGCGCCGAAATCGACGGTCTTGGCCTGGATCTGCTTGATGCCGCCGCCGGAGCCGATGGACTGGTAGTTCAGTCCCGAGCCGGTCTCCTTCCGGTAGGCTTCGGCCCACTTGGAGTAGACCGGGAACGGGAACGTTGCGCCGGCACCCGTGATATCGGCAGCGAGTGCCGCGGACGCCAGCTGAACCGTCGCGAGGCCGACGGCGAGCGCGTAAGCGAAGGGTCTCAAGGGTATCTCCGTTGCCGTCGGGCGAGAGCCTGCGCCTCTCTGCCGGCAAGCCCATGCCCGCGGCAGAGCTGTGCGGCCGGTCTTCCAAGAGACCCGGCGCCGGCCGCCCGATGAGCCGGGCGTTACGACAGTGAGATGACATCGCCATGACAGCGCGTGGCGCGCGTGACGGCACGGTTTGCGGCGCTCGTGCGTTCACACCGGGTGGCGGCACCGGACGATCGGCCGAGGATCGGCGAGCGATGCCGCGCAGTGATCAGAAGGTGTTCGGATCGTGGATGACCAGGGGACCGAGGCAGGGGCAGGTCCCGACGCGGCCGGCCCGGATGCGGCCTGGCTCGCCCTGCATGCCGCCCGCGAGGCCGTGGAACGCGCCCTGACCCTGGCTCAAGCGCGCCAGCGTTTCGGCAGCGACGCGGAGGCCGTCGCGCAGGCGCGACGCGAGGAGGCGGAACTCCTCGTGGACCTCGACCGAATTCTCACGCAGATCCGGGCGGCGGAGTATCGTCGGCGGCCCGGCTCGCGGCGCTGGTAGGGCTCAGCAGCCTTCCGCCGGGAGGAACTCCACACCGGAACGCGTGCCGATTCGGTGCACGGGGCCCCTAACCGACCCGGCGCAGTTCCCGCTCCTTCTGACGAAGGCGAAGCAGCAGTTCCACGTGGGTGTCCGTGATCGGCTGCGTGTCGACGCTGCCCTCGTAGACGGTGCGGAGCGTCAGCCCGAGCTGTTGCGTGTCGATCGCCTGCTTGAGGGACCGGCCCATATGCGGGCTTCCCTCGGACGTGACGATAGACGGCTTCATGTTTTCCTCCCGCCCTTCAACCGCGTACGCCTGAGCACGGCACCGGGATGGAAGCAGTCTCGCGAAGAATGGTTAACGAAAGGTTACGCGCAACCAACGGTTAAGGTTGATCGGCGTTCACGCATCCGCGCCTTGAAGCAGCCGGGCCGCCGCTGCCCGCGCCTCGTCGGTCACCGTGGCGCCGGCCAGCATCCGGGCGATCTCCTCGCGGCGCTCCGCCACCGGCAGGCTCGCCACCCGGGTCGCGACGCGTCCGGCGCCCTTGACCGGGGTCTTGGCGATCAGGAAATGCGTGCTCGCGCGGGCGGCCACCTGGGGCGCATGGGTCACCGCCACGACCTGCACGGTGCTGGCCAGGCGCGCCAGGCGTAGGCCGATCGCGTCCGCCACCGCGCCGCCGACGCCGGTGTCGATCTCGTCGAAGATCAGGGTCGGAGCCGAGCCCTTGTCGGCCAGCACCACCTTCAGCGCCAGCATGAAGCGCGACAACTCGCCGCCGGAGGCGACCTTCATCATCGGGCCGGGCTTCGTCCCGGGATTGGTCTGGGCCCAGAACTCGACGCGGTCGATGCCCGCGGGATCGCGCGCCTCCGGATCGGTCACGATCTCGGTGATGAACCGGGCACGCTCCAGCTTCAGCGGCGGCAGCTCGGCCTTCACGGCCGCGTCGAGCTGCTTGGCCGCCCGGCGGCGCCCGGCGCTGAGCTTGTCCGCCGCCTCGGCATAGTGGGCCTCGGCCTTGGCGCGGGCCTGTTCCAGCCCCTCCAGGGCCGCCTCGCCGGCATCGAGGGTCGCGACCTCTCCGGCGTAGCGCTCCGCCAGGGCGGCGAGGTCGTCGGCCGGGACGTCGTATTTGCGCGAGGCGGCGCGCAGCGCGAACAGCCGCTCCTCCGCCCGCTCTAGGTCGCGGGGGTCGAACTCGGTCTCGGCCACGGCGGCGTCCAGCACCGCGCGCGCCTCGTCGAGGGCGACCATGGCGGCGTCGAGGGCGTTGACGCAGGGGTCGATCAGCGCCGGGAGCTGGCCGGCGCGGCGCTCCAGCTTGCGCAGGGCGGCCGAGATGTGCGGCACGCCCGAATGCGGCCCACCGACCGCGTCCAGCGCCTCGTTCAGCTCGCGGGCGACCTTCTCGGATTGCTGCATGATGCTGCGGCGCTCGGCGAGCTGGGCCTCCTCCCCGGGCTGGGGCGCCAGGGCCGCGAGTTCCTCGACCGCGTGGCGCAGGAAGTCGGCCTCCTTGCGGGCCGCATCGATGCGGGCGCGATGCTCGGCGAGCTCGGCGCGCGCCGTGCGCACGGCCTTGGCGGCCGACGCGACCTTCGCGAGCTGGCTTTGCAGCCCCCCGAAGGCGTCGAGGATCGCCCGGTGCGAGGCCGGATCGGACAGGGCCCGGTCGTCGTGCTGGCCGTGGATCTCCACCAGCGCCGCCCCGATCGCCCGCAGGACCTGCACGCCCACCGGCTGGTCGTTGACGAAGGCGCGGGTGCGCCCGTCCGCCATCTGGGTCCGGCGCAGGATCAGGTCACCCTCGGTGTCGATCTCCGCCTCGGCCGCGATCCGGCGCGCCGGGTGGTCCAGGGGCAGGTCGAACACCGCGGTGACGCCGCCCTGCGGCTCGCCGTGACGCACGAGGCGGCCATCGCCGCGGCCGCCCAGGGCCAGGGCAAAGGCGTCGAGCAGGATCGATTTGCCCGCACCGGTCTCCCCGGTCAGGACACTCAGCCCCGTCCGGAAATTCAGTTCGAGCCTGTCGATCAGAACGATGTCGCGGATCGCGAGCTGCGCCAGCATGCGGCGACGGGATTCCTGAGAATGGGACCGCAGACATAAGGCTGCTGCGGCGCGGATTCACCCCAAAAATGCACCGCGGCGCATCTGCAGTGCCGCGGGGCTGCGCGGACGAGAAAGGCCCGGAGCGGCGGCTCCGGGCCTTGGGGCGTTTCACGGCGCGCCGAAGGCCGCCTGCAGCAGGACGCGGCCCGCCGGTATCGTCACTCGGCCGAGGCGGTCTTGCCGGTCACGCTCCGGTAGATCTTGGAGAGGAACGAGCTCTTCTCCTCGCGGGGCTCGACGCCGCCCTTGGCCAGGAGCGCGTGGGCGTCCTTGTACCAGGGGCTGTCGGGGAAGTTGTGGCCCAGCACGGCCGCGGAGTTCTGCGCCTCCTGGGTGATGCCGAGCGCCCAGTACGCCTCGGTCAGGCGCTCGAGCGCCTCTTCCGCGTGGCGGGTGGTCTGGTACTTGGCGACCACGTCGCGGAAGCGGTTGATCGCGGCCGGGAAGTTGCGCCGCTCGAGATAGAAGCGGCCCACCTCCATCTCCTTGCCGGCGAGCTGATCCCGGGTGATCTGGATCTTGGACCGCGCGTCGGTGGCGTATTCGGAGGTCGGATACTTCTGGACCAGCTCCTGCAGGGCGACGAGCGCCTTCTCGGACCGGTCCTGATCGCGGGTCACGTCCGGGATCTGCTTATAGTTCGACATCGCCATCAGGTACTGCGCGTAGGCGGCGTCCTTGCTGGCCGGGTGGCGCTGCAGGTACCGCTTCGCGGCGCTGATCGCGTCGTCGTACTTCTGGCCCTCGTAATTCGCGTAGGCGGTCATCAGCAGCGCCTTCCGGGACCATTCGGAATACTGGTACTGCTTGTCGAGGTTGTCGAACTTCTTGATCGCCCCCTCGTAGTCGCTGTCCTCCAGCTTGGCCAAGCCCTCGCTGTAGAGCTTGTCCGCCGGGACATCCGGAACGACCTCGGGCTTGTACTTTTCGGCGAAGAGGTTGGTCGGGTCGAAGTCGCAGCCGCCGAGGCCCAGGCCGAGGACGGCCACGAAGGGCGCCACGAAGACCGCCGCCCGGCGATGACGAATGGTGACAGGCATCTGGCGCTCTTTCCCGGGACCGGCGCACGTCCCGCGCCGTCGTGCCATCGCGTGATTGGATCCGGCCCGACCGAGCCGGGCCCGTCGTTCACGGACCGTTAAACCCTGACGTTTGATTCGGGCATGAAAGCGGCAAGGCTGCGGCCGCCCGGATTCGTTGCCGGCTGTGTCCCGCGGGTCACAGGGCTGCGGTCAGAGCTCGCCCGCGAAAGCGGCGATGCCCAGGCCGACGCCGAGCTCGGACAGCACGGTCTCGCGGCGCGAGCCCTGCGCCTCGACGATGGCGTAGTTCGACCGGTCGGCGAACAGGGCGGAGAGCACGCCGACATTCATCCGGTGGCCGCCACAATAGGAGCGGTAGGCGCCCTGGATCGGCAGGCCGGCCAGCGCGAGGTCGCCGACCGCATCGAGGATCTTGTGGCGGACGAACTCGTCCGGGAAGCGCAGGCCCTCGGGGTTGACCACGGCGGTCTCGCCGACCGCGACGGTGTTCTCGAGCGAGGCGCCCAGCGCGAAGCCGGCCTTCCAGTAGCGCTCCACGTCCTTCATCATCCCGAAGGTGCGGGCGCCGGCGATCTCCCGGCGGTAGGTGGCGGGCGAGAGGTCCATCGCCTTGCGCGAGCGGCCGATCACCGGGCTGTCGAAATCGATCTCCACGTCGAGGCGGAAGCCCCGGTCGATCGGGCGCAGCTCCGCGAAGGCGCGGCCGGTCTCGATGCGGACGTGACGCAGGACCTTGAGCCAGCGGCGCGGCGTGTTGCAGGTCGCGATCCCGACCGTGTCGATGGCCTGAACGAATTGGAGGGCGGACCCGTCGAGGATCGGCATCTCCGGCCCGTCGATCTCGACCAGGGCGTTGTCGATGCCCAGTCCGTAGAGGGCCGACATCAGATGCTCGATGGTGGCGACGGCACCGGTCTCGACGTCACCGATGACGGTGCAGAGTTCGGTGGCGGAGACGAGGGCGTGGTGGGCCTTGATCAGGCGGTCGTTGCCGTGGGTGGTGCTGGTGCGGAGAAACGCGATGCCGTGATTGGCCGGAGCGGGGCGGATCGTGATCTCGGCCGGGTTCCCGGAATGGACCCCTACGCCTGAGAGCGTCACCGGACCCTTCAGGGTCGTCTGTTTATGCGTTCGCATTCATTAGCCCCCGGCCGCGATCAGGTCCCGCCATCCCGACCCGGGATGGTGAGGAAACTGTCCGATCCGTCCGCTGCTTGAAGCCCCTATCCGCGCTATCAGGTTGTGTCCTGCAACGCGTCTCATTGGTCTGCGAGTGTCTATAGCTGCACCGCACAGGGCAGCCAAATCACGGATTCTTACGCTCTGTTACAGACACGCTTGCCGTTTGGAGCCGCTAAAAACCTGATGGCACAAAGGTTTAAAGCTTGGTTAATGCGTGGCTAACCGACGGCCATTCTGTGGCTCCGATGCATCACGCGCCTGGGGATAGCGTCACAAACGTTAACCCCGCTGTGACCGCAATCCTGTCTTCCCGCAACTAAGAGTTGCTTCGTTGCAGCGCAAAGAGCCGGCGGTTTCCCGCCGGCTCCCGCTTCTGGCCCCGGGTCTTGCGCCGTTCAGTTCGCCTGGCGGCGGAGGAAGGCCGGGATCTCGAGCTGGTCGTCGTCCATCATCCGCGACTGCGGCGCGACGCGGCCCTGGGCATCGAGGCTCCCCTGGGCCGGCCGGTATTGCGGCGCCGCCGGAAGCGGAGCGCGCGGGGCCGGCGGCACGTGAGGCTGAGCCAGGTGGGGCTGAGCCACGTTCGGCTGGGCGGCGTGCGGCTGCGGCGCGACCGGGGCCGCGGCCCGCGGGGCAGGCACGCCCTCCATCTCGTCGCGCCGGCCGCCGAAGCCGACGGTGGCGAGGCGACGCAGCAGCGAGGTCCGCTTGGACTCCGGCGCCGCTTCCTCAGCGGCCCGGTTCGCCAGGATCTGGTTCTGGGCGATCGGCGGCAGCTCGTGGATCTGCGGCATGCGCGGGGCGCGGGCGAGCGGCGCGGCCGCGGGGGCGGCCGGACGCGGCGGCACGAACGGGCCGGCCTGGAACTGCGGCGCCGGCTCGGCCTGCTGCGGGGCGGGGGCCGGGACGAACGGCGCGGCGGCGCGCGGCTGGGCCGGGGCGAGGACGACCTCGTCACGGGCGACCGGGGCCGGGGCGTCGAACCGGGTCTCGGTCCGCGCCTCGGGGGCCGGCTGCGGGGCGGCCGGCGCCGGGTTCTGCGCGGGGGCCTGGGCGACCGAGTCCGTGCGGATGCTCGGGACCGGCGAGGAGGCGCGGGCCCGGGCCTCGGCCCGCAGGCGCTCGGCCACCTCGGCGATGCGCTGCTCGGTCTCGGCGATGGCCGGGTTGTTGGTCGAGTTGGCGGAGATCAGCAGCGGCTCGATGCCGGTGGCGACGACCGACACGCGGATGATGCCGTCGAGGCTCTCGTCGAAGGTGGCGCCCAGGATGATGTTGGCGTCCTGATCGACCTCCTCGCGGATGCGGGTGGCGGCCTCGTCGAGCTCGTACAGGGTCAGGTCGGAGCCGCCGGTGATCGAGATCAGCAGGCCGCGGGCGCCCTTCATGGAGACGTCGTCGAGGAGCGGGTTGGCGATGGCCGCCTCGGCGGCGCGGTTGGCGCGCTTCTCGCCGGACGCCTCACCGGTGCCCATCATGGCCTTGCCCATGCCGCGCATGATCGCCCGGACGTCGGCGAAGTCGAGGTTGATCAGGCCTTCCTTGACCATCAGGTCGGTGATGCAGGCGACGCCGGAATAGAGCACCTGGTCGGCCATCGCGAAGGCGTCGGCGAAGGTGGTCTTCTCGTTGGCGACCCGGAACAGGTTCTGGTTCGGGATCACGATCAGGGTGTCGACCGCGGCCTGCAGCTCCTGGATGCCGGACTCGGCGGTGCGCATGCGGCGCACGCCCTCGAACTGGAACGGCTTGGTCACGACGCCGACCGTGAGGATGCCCATGTCGCGGGCGGTGCGGGCGATGACCGGCGCGGCGCCGGTGCCGGTGCCGCCGCCCATGCCGGCGGTGATGAAGCACATATGGGCGCCCGAGAGCTGGTCCCGGATCTCGTCGATCACCTCGTCGGCGGCGGCGGAGCCGACCTCCGGGTGGGAGCCGGCGCCGAGGCCCTGGGTGACGCCCAGGCCCATCTGGATCACCCGCTCCGCCTTCGAGGAGGTGAGCGCCTGCGCATCGGTGTTGGCGACCACGAACTCGCAGCCGAGCAGGCCCGACTCGATCATGTTGTTGACTGCGTTGCCGCCTGCGCCGCCGACACCGAAGACGGTGATGCGGGGCTTGAGTTCCCGGATGTCCGGCGCCTGGAGGGTAATGGCCATGGTGTCGAGCCTCTCGCTTACTCTGCTTTCCGTGCGGCGCTGCGGCGCCGATATTTTTTCGATCCCCCGCCGAACAGGACGGGGGTGAAACCTAGAAGCTGTCCCGGATCCAGCGCCCGACCCGGCTGATGTACCGGTCCGATCCCGTGGCCGCGAAGGCGCCGTGGCCCCGCGGCTCGAAGTGCTCGGCATGCGCCACCTGCGGGTAGACCAGCAGGCCGACGGCGGCCGAGAAGGCCGGACCCTTGGCCGCCTCGGGCAGGCCGCGGATCCCGAGCGGCCGGCCGATCCGGACCTGGCCCTGGAGGACCCGCCGGGCGACCTCCGGTAGGCCGACGAGCTGGCTGGCGCCGCCCGTGAGCACCACCCGCCGCCCGGCCTGGGCGGCGAAGCCGGCGTCGCGCAGCCGGTCGCGCACCAGCTCGACCACCTCCTCGACCCGCGGCTTGATGATCCGCACCAGCTGCGAGCGCGGGATGTGGGCCGGGGCCTCGCCCTCGTCCTCGCCGACCCCGTGCACGGCGATCATGTCGCGATCGTCGGAGGGGGTGGAGAGGGCCGAGCCGTAGAGGGTCTTCAGCCGCTCGGCCGCGGCCATGCGGGTGGAGAGGCCCCGGGCGATGTCCATGGTGACGTGGTGGCCGCCGACCGCCACCGCGTCCACGTGGACGAGGTGGCCGCCCGAGAACACCCCGACGCTGGTCGTGCCGCCGCCCATGTCGACGACGCACACGCCCATCTCGGCCTCGTCGTCCACCAGGGCCGAGAGCCCGGCGGCGTAGGGCGTGGCGATGACCGCCTCGACCCCGAGATGGCAATGCTCGACCGCCAGCATGACGTTGCGGGCGGCGGCGAGCTCGCTGGTGACGACGTGCAGGTCGACCCCCAGCGCCTCGCCGATCATGCCCGACGGGTCGATGACCGCGCCCTGCCCGTCCAGCGCGTAGCCGGTGGGCAGCGCGTGCAGGACGGCCCGGCCGGGGCTGACGCCGTGGGCGCTCGCCGTCTCCAGCACACGCTCGACATCGCTGCCGGTGACGGTGCCCGACCGGACGTTCACCCGGGCCTGGAAATGCTGCGAGGCGAGCCGGCCGCCGGACATGTTGACGATGACCGACTGGACCTCGACCTTCGCCATCCGCTCGGCGGCGTGCACCGCCTGGCGGATCGCGCCCTCGGCGGCGGCGAGGTCGACGATCGCCCCGCCCTTCAGCCCCAGGGAGCGCTGATGGCCGATGCCGATGATGCGGGCGAGGTGCGTCCGGCCGCGCAGGGTCGAGAGCGCTTCGGCCGGCTGCAGCTCGGCGATGAGGCAGACGACCTTGCTGGTGCCGATGTCGAGCACCGAGAGGGTGGTCGAGCGCCGGGCGGAGAGCGGCTTCAGTCGCGGCGTGAGGCCGTGTTGGCTGTGCATTGACGCTACCGGACGCAGAAGGCGGGACGGGCGGAGATCGACAGGAAGGGCATCAGCTGGCCGCGCCCTTCTTCTTCGCCTTCTGGGCTTCCGCGCGGGCGGCGGCGGCCTCCTCGGTCAGGCGCACCACGAGGCGGTCGGGCATGCGCAGATCCACCGCGATGATGTCCTTCTCGAGCAGGCCGGCCTCGCGCTCGAACCGGACGAGGCGCGCGAGCGCCGCGGCCGGGTCGATCTCGGGCAGCCGCACGTCGACACCGTCGAGCTTGAGCGTCCAGCGCCGGCCCGAGACGTAGGTCCCGGCCTTGATCCGCTCGGAGAGCGGGCCGGCGGCGGCGATCAGGGCGAGATATTCCGGAAGCTTGTTGTTGGCGTCGTCGCCGACGACCAGGGGCAGACTGGCGTAGCGGTCGTCCCGCATGGCGTCGATCACGGTGCCGTCGGCGGCGATCACGTTGATCTCGCCGTTCTTCTGCCAGAGGGCGGCGGGCTCGCGCTCGACCTGGGTGATCGCGATCTCGTTGGGGTAGATCTTCCGGACCGAAGCCTGGGCGATCAGGGGCACGCGCAGAAGCTTCTCGCGCACCGCGACGACATCCAGGAAGGGAACCGAGGAGCGCCAGTCGATGCCGGCGGCGGCCAGCACCTCACGCTCGTACATCCTCGAGATGCCCGAGATGGTCACGCGCTCGACGCCGAAGCCGAGGACGCGCGCCGCGATATCGAGGGGCTGGCCCTGCTCGGCCACGAAGGACTCGTAGCGCCCGCTCGCCACGAAGCCGGCGAGCGCCACAGCGGCGAAAGAGAGGGAGACGCCGACGGCGCCGACGCCCCGCGGCAGGCGCTCGGTCAGCTGCTGGCCCTTGCGGGACCGGCGCACCGAGAGGGAGCGGGAGGGGACGCGTCCGGTCAGCCGATCCAGCGCGGCGCCGACGAGGCGCGCGGGAAGGCCATGACCGGCAGCGTCACCGCCGCTCAGCGATTCAGAGAAGCGTCCTCCACCATCCATCGGACGAGCTCACCGAAACCAAGGCCCGCATGGGCCGCCATCTCCGGCACAAGGCTCGTCTGGGTCATGCCGGGTTGCGTGTTGACCTCCAGAACCACGAGCAGACCGGTTCCACCCGGTGTGTCGTCGTAGCGAAGGTCGGCACGGCTGACGCCCCGGCAGCCCAGTGCTTGATGCGCCGTTAACGACAACTCTTGGACACGCTGGTAAACATTTGGTTTAAGTTCGGCCGGCAGCACGTGTACCGAGCCGCCCGGGGCGTACTTCGCGTCGTAGTCGTACCAGTCCCCCGTGGCGGCCTTCACCTCGATCACCCCGAGGGCCTTGTCGCCCATCACCCCGCAGGTGAGTTCGCGACCGGCTATGTAAGGTTCTGCAAGGACTTGCTCCCCGAAGGTCCATTCCTCGGAGGCGAGGATCTGGGGCGGGTGCGTCCGGCCGTCGCGCACGATGATGACGCCCATCGAGGAGCCTTCGGCGATCGGCTTGACCACGTAGGGCGGCGGCAGCGGGTGGTTTTTTGCGGCCTCGAAGCGGTTAACGATCCGGCCCTCCGGGACGTCGACGCCGGCGGCGCGCATCACGGTCTTCGCCCGCTCCTTGTTCATGGCGAGCGCCGAGGCGAGCACGCCCGAATGGGTGTAGGGAATCTTCAGGATCTCCAGGAGCCCCTGGATCGTGCCGTCCTCTCCGTCCGGGCCGTGCAGCGCGTTGAAGGCGACGTCCGGCCGCAAGGCGGTGAGCACCGAGGCGATGTCGGGGCCGACATCGACCCGGGTGACCCGGAACCCCTCCCCTTCGAGGGCCGCCGCGCAGGCCGCGCCGGAGCTGAGCGAGACCTCGCGCTCGGCGGAGGAGCCGCCCAGGAGGACGGCGACGTGCTTGGACATGGTGGGCTCCGGGGAAAGCTGGGTCGGGGATCGGATCACGCTTGGCCAACCATGCCATGGATCGCGGCGTAGACCGCTGCCGCCGCGTCGGGATGCAGGGCACCGAGGCGGCGGAGGATCCGGTTGGGTTCGATGCAGGCGATCTTCAGCGGGCGTACCACGGAGGCGACGCCCAGGCCGGCCGCGTCGAGATCCGCGATCGCGATGTCGCCGGCCAAGCGGGTGTTGCGGGCGCTGGTGATCATCGCGATCCACACATAGCCGGCCTCTGCGGCCGCGGTTCCGGACACGACGAGGGCGGGACGCCGCTTCTCGGCCAGCCGGTCCGAATAGGGGAACGGCACGACCACGATGGTGCCGGCCGGAACAGGCGAGGCATCAGAGGTCGGCATAATCTTCGTCGTCTATGGGGCCGCCCCATTCCGTGAACGCCACGAACGGATCCTCCCCTTCCGGCGGAGCCTTGTCGATCTGGATGCCCTCCGGCGTGATCCGGTAGCGCAGACGATCGCCCGGGCCGATCGCGAGACGCTCGCGCACCTCCGCGGGCAGCACCGTCTGGCTCTTGACGGAGATCTTCGAGTAGGCGGTGCGGGCGCGTTTTTCGGGCATGGCCGATACGCCTCCGGCTCGACTTACATCTTACCGGCTTACCATCGTCGAATCCACGCCGATCCGCCGGATCTCCCAGCGCAGCGCGACGCCGCTGGTCTCCCGCACCCGGCGCCGGACCTCCTCGCCCAGCCCCTCGATGTCGGCGGCGGTGGCGCCGCCAGTGTTGATCAGGAAGTTGCAGTGCATCGGCGAGACCTGGGCGCCGCCCCGGGTCAGGCCCCGGCAGCCGGCGGCGTCGATCAGCTGCCAGGCCTTGCCGCCGTCCGGGTTCGCGAAGGTCGAGCCGCCGGTGCGCTCGCGGATCGGCTGCGCGGCCTCCCGGGCCGCGGTCACGCGCTCCATCTCAGCCTCGATGGCGGTGCGGTCGCCGGGCTTTCCGCGGAACAGGGCGCGGGTGAAGATCACGTCCTCGGGCGCATCAGAATGCCGATAGGAGAAGCCCATCGCGGCATGGCTGAAGCGGCGCGACGCGCCCGTCCGGTCGATGCCGTAGGCCTCGACCAGCACGTCGGTGGTCTCGCCGCCATGGGCGCCGGCGTTCATCCGCAGGGCGCCGCCGATCGAGCCGGGGATGCCGCGGTAGAAGGCGAGCCCGTCGAGCCCGGCCTCGGCCGCCGCCTTGGCGAGGCGCATATCCGGCACGGCGGTGCCGACCTGCAGGGTGTCGCCCTCGACCGCGATGCTGCCGAACGCCTTGCCGCCGAGGCGGATGACCACGCCCGGCACCCCGCCGTCGCGGACGATCAGGTTCGAGCCGAGGCCGATCACCGTGACCGGCACCTCGGGCTCCAGGGCGGCGAGCAGGCGGGCGAGATCCTCCTCGTCGGCCGGGGTGAACAGAACCTCGGCCGGGCCGCCGACCCGGAACCAGGTGAGGTCGGCCAGCGGCTGGTCGGCGAGCAGGCGCCCGCGCAGGTCCGGCGCGGCGGCGCGGATACGGTCGTGGAGCGATGCGGTCATGGTGTGATCTCCCCTCTCCCCGCCTGCGGGGAGAGGGATGCGACGACCCCGTCGTCGCATCGAGGCGGCAGCCGAGGGTGAGGGGGCGGCTCCGGCAAAGGCTCGTCCGGAGCCGCCCCCTCACCTTCGCCCTTCGGGCTTGCCGCGCCGACGGCGAGGTCGTCGCGGCCCTCTCCCCGCGTGCGGGGAGAGGGGGGAAGCGCGGCCAGGATCGTGTCCAGAACCGCTACGATATCGTCCGCAATCTCGGGGTTCCAGAAGCGGAGGACGCGGTAGCCCCGCGCGACCAGCCATGCGTCCCGGACGCGATCGCGCGCATTGTCCGCATGCTGGCTGCCATCGATCTCGACGATCAGACGTGCCTCGCGACAGCAGAAATCCGCGACGTAGCGTCCGATCGATTCCTGACGCACGAACTTGAAGCCGCCGAGGCGTCGGTCGCGCAGCCGGTTCCAGAGACGGCGCTCCGCCTCTGTTTGGGACTGCCGCAGACGCCGACGGAACCGGGTACGTTCCGTCTCGGCCGCTCGCATCCCGCTCACTTCCCCCGCGCGGCGAGTTCGCCCGGCAGCGCGTAGGCCCATTGGGTGATCGTGCCGGCGCCCAGGCACACGACGTAGTCGCTGGGCTTGGCGAGCTCGGCGATGATCCCGGCCAGCTCCTCCGGCCGGTCGAGGGGACGGGCGTCGCGGTGGCCGCGGGAGCGCAGGCCGGAGACCAGGGCGTCGCGGTCGACCCCTTCGATCGGGGCCTCGCCCGCCGTGTAGACCGGGGCGACGATCACGGTGTCGGCGTCGTTGAAGCAGGTGCAGAAATCGTCGAACAGCGAGGCGAGACGGGTGTAGCGGTGCGGCTGGACCACCGCGATGACGTTGCCGTCGGTCGAGGCGCGGGCGGCCTTGAGCACCGCCTTGATCTCCACCGGATGGTGTCCGTAATCGTCGAAGATCGTCGCCCCGTTCCACTCGCCGGTGCGGGTGAAGCGGCGCTTGACGCCACCGAAGCCCGCGAGGGCCCGGCGGATCGCGTCGTGCGAGACGCCGAGCTCGTTGGCGACGGCCAGCGCCGCGGTGGCGTTGAGCGCGTTGTGCTTGCCCGGCATCGGCAGGACCAGATCTTCCATCTCCATGCGGAAGCCCGGGCGCCGGTCGCGGATCATGACGCGGAAGCGGCTCTGCCCGCCCTTCAGGTCCACGTCGAGCAGGCGCACGTCGGCCTGGGGATTCTCGCCGTAGGTGATGATCCGGCGGTCCTCGATATGGCCGACCATGTCCTGCACCACCGGGTGGTCGGTGCACATCACCGCGAAGCCGTAGAACGGGATGTTGTCGATGAAGCGCCGGAACGCGTCCTTCACCGCATCGAACGAGCCGAAATGGTCGAGATGCTCGGGGTCGATGTTGGTGACGATGGCGACGTCGGCGGGCAGCTTGAGGAAGGTGCCGTCGGATTCGTCGGCCTCCACCACCATCCAGTCGCCCTCGCCCATCCGGGCGTTGGTGCCGTAGGCGTTGATGATGCCGCCATTGATCACGGTCGGGTCGAGGTTGCCGGCATCGAGCAGCGTGGCGACCAGCGAGGTCGTGGTGGTCTTGCCGTGGGTGCCCGCGATGGCGACGCAGGACTTGAAGCGCATCAGCTCGGCCAGCATCTCGGCGCGCCGGACCACGGGCAGCCGGCGCTCGCGGGCGGCCTGGAGTTCCGGGTTGTCCCGCCGGATTGCGGTCGAGACCACCACCAGGGCGGCCGCGTCGACGTTCTCGGCCTGATGGCCGACGAAGGTGCGGATCCCCTTCTCGGCGAGCCGGCGGACATTGGCGTTGTCCGAGGCGTCGGAGCCCTGGACCGTGTAGCCGAGGTTGTTCATCACCTCGGCGATGCCGGACATGCCGATGCCGCCGATGCCGATGAAGTGGATGGGTCCGAGCTTGTCGGGCAGCTTCATCTGTCGTCGTACCTTTCGTAACGTCATGGTTTCGAAAGGTCCGTGACCTTTCGCGGGTGCGGGCGGGGCCCGCCGGTCTCAGGGGCTGCGCCCCGACACCCCGCCAAAGGGCTCTGCCCTTTGGAAACCCCCTTGCTACAAGCGGCGGGCCGTCTCGATGACGACCTCGGCCAGCCGCTCGGCGGCATCGTGAATGCCTGCGCTTCTGGCCGCATCGGCCGCCGCGGTCAATTTTGCCGGCGTCGCGAAGCACGCGACCAGCTCGGCGGCGAGGCGATCCGGGGTGAAGGCGGTCTGCTTCAGGGCGAGCGCCGCGCCGATCGCGTCGAGGGTCGCGGCGTTGGCGGCCTGGTCCTGGTCGAGGGCGCCGGGCAGCGGCACCAGGATCGAGGGCCGGCCGATCGCTGCGAGTTCCGACACCGTCGAGGCGCCCGAGCGCGAGACCACCAGGTGGCTGGCGGCCATGCGGGCGGGCAGGTCCTTGAAGAACGGCGCCGCCTCGATCCCGGCGAGGCCCATGGCGAGGTAGCGGTTCTGCACCGCCGTCAGGTCCTCGGGCCGGACCTGCTGGACGAGGTGCAGGCGGGCTCTCAGGTCGGCGGGCAGGCGCTCGATCGCCTCGGGCACGACCTCGCCCATGACCCGGGCGCCCTGGCTGCCGCCGAACACCAGGAGCCGCAGGGCATCGCCGGGGCCGAAGGCGGGATACGGGATCCCGGCCGCCTCGATCACCGCGGGGCGAAGCGGGTTGCCGGTGTGGATCCGCGGAGCACGCGCCTTGTCGGGCACGCCGCGGACGTCCTTGAAGCCGGTGGCGATGGTCCGGGCACCCCGCGCCAGGAAGGCGTTGGCCCGGCCCATCACGGCGTTCTGCTCGTGCAGCACCGTCGGCACCCGCAGGATCTGGCCGGCGAGCACCGGCGGCACGGTCGGGTAGCCGCCGAAGCCGACGATCGCGGCCGGGTTGATCCGGCGGATCTCCTTGGCGGCGACGCCGAAGCCGCGGCCCAGCGTGAGCACGGCGGCGGCCCGCTTCAGCGGCGAACGGCCCGACGGCGTGGCCGAGGCGATCGTGACCACCTCGGAGGCCGGGAACTCGCCCGAGATCGCGTCGACCCGGGCGTCGGTGGCGAGGGCCACCCGGATGCCCCGGGCGCGCAGGGCGTGGGCGAGGCTCTCGGCCGGGAACAGGTGCCCGCCGGTGCCGCCGGCACAGAGCAGGATCGTGGGGGTGAAGACGGTCACCGCATCACTCCGGCGACGGTGGCCGACGCGGTGCCGGGGGGCTTCTGGCTGAGCAGGACGGTGCGCGGGCGCTTGCGTGTCAGGGCGACCAGGAAGCCGGTGCCCAGCGCCAGGGAGATCATCGACGAGCCGCCGAAGGAGACGAACGGCAGGGTCATGCCCTTGGCCGGCATCAGCTGCGTGTTCACCGCCATGTTGATGCAGGCCTGCAATCCGAACAGGGTGGTCAGGCCGGTGATCGCCAGGCGCGAGAAGGTGTCGTCGGTGCGCCGCGCCAGCTTGAGGCCGCGCAGCACGATGAAGGCGAACAGGGCCACGAGGCACAGGCAGACGATCACGCCGAACTCCTCGCCGGTGACGGAGAAGATGAAGTCGGTATGTGCGTCCGGAAGGTGCCGCTTGGCCACCCCCTCCCCCGGGCCGGTGCCGAACCAGCCGCCGGAGCGGAACGATTCCCGCGACCAGAAATCCTGGAAGCCGCCGCCGGAATCGCGGTCGAGGAACTTGTTGAAGCGCTCGCGGACGTGGTGGAAGAACAGGTAGGCCGCGAACACGCCGCCGAGCCCGAGCATGCCGAGCAGCGCCACCCAGATCAGGTGCAGGCCGGCGACGAAGAACAGCGCGCACCACACCATGGTGATCAGCATGGTCTGGCCGAAATCCGGCTGGAGCAGCAGCGGCACGATGGTGACCGGCAGGAGCAGCATCGCCAGGAAGCCGCCCGGCATGTCGCGGCGCTGCGCGCCCTCCGAGAAGGCCCAGGCGGCCACGACCACGAAGGCCGGCTTGACGAATTCCGACGGCTGCAGGCCGATCGGCCCGAACTGGATCCAGCGATGCGCGCCCTTGATCTCCGGGCCGAACTTGCCGGCGAGCAGGCAGAGCGCGACGCCGCAGATCCAGGTGACCAGCGCCAGCCGCCGGACCCCGCGCAGGGACAGGAACGACACCGCGCAGATCAGCAGGATGGTCGGCGCCAGGTAGAGCGCCTGCCGGTTGAGGAAGTAGAAGGTCGGCAGGCCGATGCGCTCGGCGACCGGCGGGCCGCCGCCCATCAGGAAGACCAGGCCGGCCACCATCAGCGCGAACAGCGCTGCGAGCAGCCCGCGGTCCACCGTCCACCACCAGTCGGTGAGGGGTGTGCGTTCCGCGCGTGAGATCATGCCGGGCAACGACTCCAGGCCACACGGAGGCCGGTCCGCGTGGGTCGGGCCGATCCTGTGGGGGAATGGTAAACGGAGCCTTATGGCCGGGAGGCCCAGCGGCGGGCGGCGCTGCCGCTGCCGCGGGGAGCTACCGTATTTGAACGCCCTGTACTGTGGCCGATGTCATCGAATGTTAATCCTCACCACGCAACCTTGAGGTGCATCGCCATCAGGTTCTGGAAGCGGCCCGTCGCGCGCCGCCGCGCCAAGCCCAATCTCCCCACAGCAGAAGTCGGTCCGCCATGTTCGCTGCCCTGAAGGCTCGTGAAACGTCCGCGAAGCTGGCCGCCCTCGACCGCGTGCAGGGGATGATCGAGTTCGATCTCGACGGCCGCATCCTCTCGGCGAATACCAATTTCCTCGACGCGGTCGGCTACACCCTGCCGGAGGTGGTCGGCCAGCACCACAGCCTGTTCGTCGATCCGGATTACCGGGATTCCGCGGAATACCGGGCGTTCTGGGATCGCCTGCGTGCCGGCGGCTTCGAGTCCGGCCAGTTCCGGCGGGTCGGCCGCGGCGGCCGGCCGATCTGGATCGAGGCGTCCTACAATCCGATGCTCGACGCTCGGGGGCGGCCCTACAAGGTGGTGAAGTTCGCCACCGACATCACCCGGCAGCGCACCGAGGAGGCCGACCGCGCCGGCCAGATCGCGGCGATCCACAAGGTCCAGGCGGTGATCGCGTTCGACCTCGATGGGATGGTGATCGAGGCCAACGACAACTTCCTGGCCGCGATGGGCTACGGGCGGGACGAGGTGGTCGGCCGGCACCACAGCCTGTTCGTCGAGCCTGCCTATCGCGACAGCGAAGCCTACCGGGTGTTCTGGGCGGCGCTGCGGAACGGCACCTATCAGGCCGCACAGTTCCGGCGCCTCGGCAAGGACGGGCGCGAGGTCTGGATCCAGGCCTCCTACAACCCGATCCTCGACGCCGCCGGCCGCCCCTACAAGGTGGTGAAATTCGCCACCGACATCACCGAGCAGGTCCGCCTGCTCGCCGATCTCCGGAAGCTGATCGACACCAATTTCGGCGCGATCGAGCACGCGGTCCTGCACTCCACCGATGCCGCCCGGCTGGCCTCCTCGGCGGCGGATTCGACCTCGGGCAACGTTCAGACCGTCGCGGCCGCGGCCGAGGAGCTGGCCGCCTCCGTCGCCGAGATGTCCCAGAGCATCGTGCGCTCCCAGAGTGCCACCGATACCGCCTATGCCTGCGTGCGGGACGCCGACGGCCACACCAAGCGGCTCGCCGACAGCGCGACGGCGATGTCGAGCATCGTCGGCCTGATCCAGAGCATCGCCGGCCAGATCAACCTGCTGGCGCTCAACGCGACCATCGAGGCGGCGCGTGCCGGCGAGGCCGGCCGCGGCTTCGCGGTGGTCGCCTCCGAGGTGAAGGCGCTCGCCGATCAGGCGGCCCGCGCCACCGGGCAGATCAACGGCGAGATCGCGAGCGTGCAGCAGGTCTCGCAGGAGGTGGTCTCGGCGCTCGGCTCGATCGGGACCTCGGTCTCGGTGATGCGCGAGACCGTGGTGACCACCGCGGCGGCGATCGAGGAGCAGAGCGCGGTGACCCGCGACCTCGCCGAGAGCATGCAGAGCGCCGCCGGCGCGGTCACGGCGATCACCGGCAATATCGGGGCGATCGTGCAGGCGGTGGCCGACGTCTCCGAGGCGGTCGGCACCACCCGGGACGCCGCCAAGGTGCTGGCGCGCTGACGGGGGCGCCGTCTCAGGGCAATCGCAGGCTGGACGATGGTCTTCGAAGCTGCGCGATGGCGTGATTGCTCGTCCTTGCGGTGACGCCGGGACCCAGCACGCCGCCATGCCGGGGCCGCGACGCGGAGCCCGGACCCTGGAAACATAGGTCGAGCAGGACCTTGCGCCGTCGGCGGCTCTGGGATGCGGGTCGCGTCTACGGCGTCCTGGAATGTCGGGCAGCGTTCGGGCGTCGCTGACGGCCCTTGGCGCCCCTCAGGGCAGCGCCCGCACCAGCTCCCGGAACCGGTCGCCGCGGATCTCGAAATTGCGGAACTGGTCGTAGGAGGCGCAGGCCGGCGAGAGCAGCACCACCGGCTCCGGGGCGCCCGAAGCGGCGGCGTTCTCGGCGGCCTTGGGGACAGCGACCTCGAGGGTCTCGCAGCGGGTGTAGGGCACGACGCCTTCGAGGGTCGCCGCGAAGGCGTCCGAGGCCGCGCCGATCAGGTAGGCATGGGCGACCCGCTGGAAATACGGCACCAGCGGGAAGATCCCGCCCTCCTTGGCCTTGCCGCCGAGGATCCAGTGGATGTCCCGGAAGGCGGTCAGCGCCTTCTCGGTGGAATCTGCGTTGGTCGCCTTCGAATCGTTGACGAACAGCACGGCGCCGCGCCGTCCGACCTCCTCCATCCGGTGCGGCAGCCCCGGGAACGAGGACAGGCCGGCCTGGATCGCCTCGCCGGTGAGGCCGAGGGCCCGGGCCACCGCCACCGCGACGGCGGCGTTCTGCCAATTGTGCGCCCCGCGCAGCGAGCCGATGCCGTTGACGTCGGCGAGCGCCGTGCCGTCGGGATCGCGGACGATGCCGTCGCGCACCGTCAGGGCGTCGGTGCAGAGGGCGTCGCCGGTGGGCACGTGGACCCGCACGAGGCCGCCCGCGCGCCGCTCGGCGATCGCCCGGCTCGGGCCGTCATCGATGCCGACCACCGCCAGGCCGGCGCCGGCGATCAGGCGCTCCTTGATGGCGGCGTATTGCTCCATGGTGCCGTGGCGGTCGAGATGATCCGGCGTGATGTTCATCAGCACGCCGATCGTGGGGTCGAGGCCCGGGGTCAGGTCGATCTGGAACGAGGACATCTCGATCACGTGGACGCGACTCGCATCCGGCGGCTCCAGCGACAGGATGGCGGTGCCGATATTGCCGCCCATCTGCACGTCGCGCCCGGCCTGGGCCAGCACGTGGGCGATCAGCGCCGTGGTGGTCGACTTGCCGTTGGTGCCGGTGATCGCCACGAACGGCGCCTCGGGCGCCCGCGCCCGGCGCTCCCGGCAGAACAGCTCGATATCGCCGATGATCTCGATCCCGGCCTCGCGCGCCAGCCGGACGGTCCAGTGCGGCTCGGGATGGGTCAGGGGCACGCCGGGGCTGAGCACCAGGGCCGCGAAGCCGGACCAGTCGGCCTCGCGCAGATCCTGCGTGCCGATCCCCGCTTCCCGCGCCCGCGCGACGCTGTCGGCATTGTCGTCCCAGGCGATCACCTCGGCACCGCCGGCCTTCAGCGCGTTGGCGGTGGCCAGCCCCGAGCCGCCGAGCCCGAACAGGGCGACCTTCTGGCCCGCGAAGACGGTGACGGGTGTCATGGGAAACTCAATTCAACGTGGCAACATCGCCGATCCCACCCAACCTCCTCATCCTGAGGTGCCCGCGCCAGCGGGCCTCGAAGGAGGCCCCCAGGATCACGCGGCCTTCTGGAGGGCTCCTTCGCGGCCGCACCTCAGGAAGAGGGCCTGGTTGGGATCGGCCTTCGTGGGATACTTCTAACACATCTTCTCAGCGCAGCTTCAGGGTCGCCAGGCCGGCGAGCGCCAGGATCACCGCGATGATCCAGAACCGGATCACGACCTGCGGCTCCTTCCAGCCCTTCTGCTCGAAATGGTGGTGGATCGGCGCCATCCGGAAGACGCGCTTGCCGGTGAGCTTGAACGACGCGACCTGGATGATCACCGACATCATCTCGAGGACGAACAGGCCGCCGACGATCGCCAGGACGATCTCGTGCTTGGTCGCCACCGCCACCGCGCCGAGCAGGCCGCCCAGCGCCAGCGAGCCGGTATCGCCCATGAAGATCTGCGCCGGCGGCGCGTTGAACCAGAGGAAGCCGAGGCCGGCTCCGATCACCGCGCCGCAGACGACGGCGAGCTCGCCGGTGTCGCGGACGTAGTTCACCTGCAGGTAGCTCGCGGTGAACGAGTTGCCGACGAGATACGCGATGATCCCGAAGGTGCCGCAGGCGATCATCACCGGCACGATCGCCAGGCCGTCGAGGCCGTCGGTCATGTTCACGGCGTTGCCGGCGCCGACGATCACGAAGGCCCCGAACAGGGCGTAGAACCAGCCGAGGTTCAGCAGCGCGTCCTTGAAGACCGGGAAGGCGAGCTGGTTCTGGAGGGCGGCGGGCGAGTAGATCGAGATGGTCGTGCAGGCCGCGATGGCGATCAGCGCCTCGAGCGAGAGCCGGAACTTGCCGGAAAAGCCCTTGTGCGACTGCTTCGTCACCTTGAGATAGTCGTCGTAGAAGCCGATCGCCCCGAAGCCGAGGGTCACGGTCAGGGTCACCCACACGTAGTGATTGCGCGGATTGGCCCAGAGCAGGATCGCCACGACGGCGCCCGCCAGGATCATCAGGCCGCCCATGGTCGGCGTGCCCCGCTTGGTCAGCAGATGGGTCTGCGGCCCGTCCTCGCGGATCGGCTGGCCCTTGCCCTGGCGCAGGCGCAGCAGGGAGATGATCCACGGCCCGAACCAGAACACGAACAGGCCCGCCGTGAACAGCGCGCCGCCGGTGCGGAAGGTGATGTAGCGGAAGACGTTGAACGGCGTGAACGTGCCGCTCAGTTCCGAGAGAAGGTACAGCATCCGGGCGCTCGGCCCCTTTTGTTCAGGCGCGGGTTTCGGGGGGCGGCACCGATCGTCGCGAACGCTCGGGCGTGCCGATCATCGGGTGGGTCACGGCGCGGCGGCGAGACCGCGCCGGGCCGGGTCGACCGCGTAGCGGGCTTTCAGGACCTCGACAATCCGCCCCATGCGGCTGCCGTTCGATCCCTTGACCATCACGGCGTCGCCGGAGCGGAGGTTGCGGGTCAGCGGCTCGATCAGGTCGGCGGCGGTGTCGGCGACGCCGCCGCGGCGGCTCACCGGCAACGCCTCGAACAGGTTGCGCATCAGCGGACCGGAGGCGAAGACCAGATCGATCCGGGCGGCCTCGATCGCCTCGGCGAGGCCGCGATGCAGGTCGGGCGAGGCCGCGCCGAGTTCCAGCATGTCGCCCAGCACCGCGATGCGGCGACCGCGCGGCCCGGTCTCGATGCCGGCGAGCGTGGCGATCGCGGCCCGGACCGAGGCCGGGTTGGCGTTGTAGCTCTCGTCGACCAGGTAGGCGGTGCCGCCGTCGATCTCGAGGGCGGTGCGCTCGCCGCGCCCGACCGGCGGGGCCAGCCCGGCGAGCGACAGGGCCGCCTCGGCGAGGTCGGCGCCGAGCGC
This sequence comes from Methylobacterium brachiatum, assembly GCF_020523825.1. Classification (GTDB taxonomy): domain Bacteria; phylum Pseudomonadota; class Alphaproteobacteria; order Rhizobiales; family Beijerinckiaceae; genus Methylobacterium; species Methylobacterium brachiatum. The sequence continues at coordinate 157,294 of NZ_JAJALK010000011.1, forward strand.
GTGGATGACCGCCATCACGCCGAGGGAGTTCAGCGCCGTGTGCCGTCCGGCGGTGCCGAGCTTGTAGGTGACCGGCTGGCCCATCACGACGGCGTCGACCACCGACAGGTCGGGGCGGAGCACGATCGTCTGGGCGCGCACATCCGCCTCCGGATGCTCGCCGAAGCTCACCACCCGGCCGGCGCGCGACGCCCGCGCATGGGCGAGCAGCCGCTCGAACGTCGCGGTGTCGCGGTTGATGATCGCCACGCCCCCGGGCTCGAGCCCGGAAAAGATCTCGCCCTTGGCGTCCGCGATCGCCGAGACCGAGGCGAAATGCTCGATATGGACCGGCTCCACCGTGGTGATCAGCGCGATGTCGGGCCGGACCTGGGCGGTCAGCGGCACGATCTCGGCCGGGTGGTTCATGCCGATCTCGAACACGCCGTAGCGGGTGGTGCGCGGCATCCGGGCGAGCGTCAGGGGCACGCCCCAATGGTTGTTGTAGGAGGCCGCCGAGGCGTGGGTCTCGCCCTGCCCGGCCAGCACGTGGCGCAGGGCCTCCTTGGTCCCGGTCTTGCCGACGGAGCCGGTCACCGCCACCACCTGGGCATCGGTGCGCGCCCGTGCGGCCTCGCCCAGGCGGGTCATCGCGGTCAGGACCGGGTCGGCGCCCGCATCCGGGACCGCCAGCACCGGGCCGTGGGCCGAGAGGTCGGCGGCGCGGGCCTCGCTGACCACCGCGGCGCCGGCTCCGCGCTTGAGCGCGTCGGCGACGAAGTCGTGGCCGTCCCGCGCCTCGCCCCGGATGGCGAAGAACAGGTCGCCGGGCTCCAGCGTGCGGGTGTCGATCGACGCGCCGCCGATCGGGCGGTCCTCGCCGATCAGCCGGCCGCCGGTGGCGGCTTCGAGGTCGTCTCGGGTCCAGAGTGCAGTCATGGTCAGCCCCCGTCCCCCATCCGGCCGCGCCATCAGCGTGCGGCCTCGGCGATTGCGGCGCGCAGGACCTCGTGGTCCGAGAACGGCAGGGTCCGATCTCCCACGATCTGGCCGGTTTCATGGCCTTTGCCGGCCACGACCAGCACGTCGCCGGGTCCGAGGCGGCGCACCGCGTCGTGAATCGCCGCGGCGCGGTCGCCGATTTCCTCGGCCTTCGGAGCGGCTTCGCGGATCGCCCGGCGGATCGCCGACGGATCTTCGGAGCGCGGGTTGTCGTCGGTGACGATCACGACGTCGGCCAGCCGCGCGGCGATCGCCCCCATGATCGGCCGCTTGCCCCGGTCGCGGTCGCCGCCGCAGCCGAACACCACCATCAGGCGGCCGGACGCGAACGGCCGCAACGCGCCCAGCACGCTCTCCAGGGCCTCGGGCTTGTGCGCGTAATCGACCAGGCACAGGCCGCCACGCGCCTCGCCGACCCGCTCCATCCGGCCCGGCACGCCGGTGAGGTGGTCGAGGGCCGCGAACACGCCGTCCGGATCGGCGGCCCCCGCCGGGGTGGCGAGCACCAGGGCCGCCGCCACCAGGGCGTTCTCGATCTGGAACTCGCCGACCAGGGGCAGGCGCACCGTCCGGGTCGCGCCGTCATGCGCGAGCGTCACGGCCTGGGCGAAGCCCTCCGTCGTCGCCGAGACCAGGCGAATATGCCGGCCCCCGCGCCCGACCGTGCGCACCGGCCGCCCGGCGCCCTCGGACGCGGCGATCACCCGGTCGGCAAAGGCGCCGTCGGCGTTGACGATCGCCGGGCAGCCGTCCGGCAGAAGGTCGGTGAACAGGCGCAGCTTGGCCGTGAGGTACTCCTCGATGCTCGCGTGGTAGTCGAGGTGGTCCCGGCCGAGATTGGTGAAGCCCGCAGCCGTGAGCCGCACGCCGTCGAGGCGCCGCTGCTCGATCCCGTGCGAGGACGCCTCCATGGCGAGTTCCGTGACGCCCTCCCGGGCGAGACGCGCCAGGGTCTGGTGCAGCGTCACCGGGTCGGGGGTGGTGAGCGAGCCGTATTCCGCGCCGCGATTGGTGATGATCCCGACAGTGCCGAGGCTCGCGGCGTCGCGGCCGAGCCGGGCCAGGATCTGGCGGACGAAATCGGCGACCGAACTCTTTCCGGCCGTGCCGGTGACCGCCACCACGGTCCCGGGCTGCGCGCCCGCGAGCCGTGCGGCGGCCAGCGCCAGCGCCCGGCGGGCATCCGGAACCGCGATCCACGCCACCGCCTCGGGCAGGTCGGCGGGACGATCCCCCTCCCCGGCCACCGCGACGGCGCCGCGTCCGGCGGCCTGGGCGGCGAACAGCCGGCCGTCGGCCTGCGTGCCCGGCACGGCGACGAACACGCTGCCGGGCACGACCTTCCGGCTGTCGGCGGTCAGCGCCGACACCGTCAGGTCGGCGGCCGGGCCGGCAGCCTCCGGGAAGAGATCGGCGAGCCGGGCGCTCATCGCTGCACCATCATGGGCCGCCCAGCTGGTTGACGTGGTAGGCGTTGAGCTTGACCATCTGGGGGAAGGGCCGCACCGGCGGCTCGAATTGCGGCGGCAGGCCGAGGATCGGGGCCACGCGCTCGATCACCTTGCCGGTCACCACGCCCGAGTTCCAGGCCGCGGTGGCGTAGCCGCCCGATTCCGGCAGGCCCTGCGGCTCGTCCATGATCGTGACGAACAGGTATTTCGGATCGTTCATCGGCGCCGCCGCCATGAAGGTGGTGAACAGGCGGTTGTGGATGTAGCGGCCGCCGATCACCTTCTCGGCCGTGCCGGTCTTGCCGCCGACGAAGTAGTACGGGACCGACGCCTTCTTGGCCGAGCCCTCGGCGGCATTCAGGCGCATGATGTAGCGCATCGCCTCGGAGGTCAGGCCGGACAGGACGTGCGTGGCGCGCGCCTTGTCGTCGGGCGCGGCCTTGAGGAAGGTCGGGGTGATCAGGTCGCCGCCATTGGCGATCGCCGCCACCGCGGCCGCTGCCTGGATCGGCGCCACCGCGATGCCGTGGCCGAACGCGATGGTGATCGTGTTGATCTCGCTCCAGCGGGACGGGACGATCGGGGCCGCGCTCTCGGGCAGCTCGGTCCGCAGCCGGTCGAGCAGGCCCATCTTCTTCAGGAACGCCTTGTGGCCGGCGACGCCGACGCCGAGCGCCATCTTGGCCGAGCCGATGTTGGAGGAATGGGTGAACACCTCCGGCATGGTGATGACCCGGTTGGTGCCGTGATACTCGTGGATCTTCTGCCGGCCCCAGTTCAGCACGCCGCCGCGGGTGTCGAAGGTCGAGTTGACGTTGTACTTGCCGGAATCGAGCGCCATGGCGAGGGTCATCGCCTTGAAGGTCGAGCCCATCTCGTAGACGCCGACATTCATGCGGTTGATGCGGTCGGGCGACAGCGCGTCCTTCGGGTCGTTCGGGTCGAAGTCCGGCATCGAGACCAGGGCGATCACCTCGCCGGTCTTGACGTCGAGGATCATCGAGGCGCCGGCCTTGGCCTTGAAGTGGTCGATGCCCCAGGCCAGCTCGTCGCGCACCGCGAACTGGGCGCGCAGGTCGATGGAGAGCTGCACCGGCTTGAGGTCGGCCTGCTTGCTGACCAGCCCGAAGCTGTTGAGCGCCTGGAGCCCGGTCGAATCGATGTACTTCTCGATGCCGGCGATGCCGACGCCGTCGAGGTTGGTCGCGCCCAGGATGTGGGCGGCGGCGGTGCCGTTCGGATAGACCCGCTTGTGGTCGGGCAGGAAGCCGATGCCCGGGATGCCGAGCCGGTGGACCTCGGCCTGCTGCTTCGGGGTCAGCTCGCGCTTCACCCAAACGAAGCCGGCACCCTTCTTGTCCTTGCGGGAGGACAGTTTGGCGCGCAGCTCCGAGGCGTTGAGCTCCGGCAGCACCGCGGTGAGCAGCTCTACCGCCTCGTCCTTGTCGTAGATGTTGCCGGGCTCGGCGAAGACCGAGACGGTGCGGATGTCGGTGGCCAGGATCTCGCCGTTGCGGTCGACGATGTCGGGCCGGAACGCCGTCGAGGAGGCGGCCGCGACCCGGTGCTCCTGGCTGGGCGGATCGCCGAACACGGCCATCATCAGGAGCTTGGCCGAGATCGTCCCGAACACCATGACGAAGACCAGCCCGACCAGGGCGACGCGCATATGCGAGCGCTCGATGGCGAGCCGGAACATGCTCCGCACGAACGCCTTGGCGCGGGCGGCGCGCAGGTCCGGCGTCAGGGCCCGGGCGGCGGCCTCGAGCGCGGCGGCCTCATGCTCGGACACGGCATAATGCGCCGCGTCGTGAGCCGGTGCGTCGTGCTCCGAGATCTGCACCTCGGCGGCCGCGTGTCTGATCTGGTCGGCGTCTTCGGACACGGGTGATTACCTCGAAGCGGTATTCGGGGTGCGGGTCGTGGTGACGGTGCGGGTGATCGAGCCGGTGGTGCGCGGCTCGATGCTGCCCTTGTCCTTGGGCGTCGCGGTCGCGGCGAGCAGCCGGCCGATCTCGTCGCCGCGCTCCGGGCGGGCGGGCAGGTCCGACAGGCGGGCCAGGTGGCTGGTCCCGATCGGCTCCAGGGCGAGGTGCTTGTCCACCGCCGCCTGCAGCCGGTCCGGCCGGGTCAGGAGCTGCCACTCCGCGCGCAGCACCGCGATCGCCTGCCGCTCCTTGTGGAGCGCCGTCTGCAGCTTGGAGACCTGACCGCCCTGGTAGAGCGTATCGTACTTGATCGAGTAGGCGTAGATCGCCGAGGCCACGAGGCCGGCGACCGCCAGGAGGTTCAGCAGGCGGATCATCGGCGATGGCCCCCGCGGGCGGCTTCGGGCAGGCTGGCCAGCGCGTGGAGCGCGGCGAGCGGTTCGGGCGTCTCGGATTCGGTGCGTTCGGCGGCCCGGAGCTTGGCCGAGCGGGCGCGCGGGTTGCGCGCGGTCTCGGCCTCGCCCGGCAGGACCGGCCCCTTGGTGACGAGCCGGAAGCTCCGGATCGTCTCGGTCTGGCCGCCCGGCAGGTGGCGCGAGCCCTGGGCGGAGCGGCCGCTGCGGGCGGCGAAGAACTGCTTGACGATCCGGTCTTCCAGCGAATGGAACGTCACCACGGCGAGCCGCCCGCCGGGCGCCAGGACCCGCTCGGCGGCGTGGAGCGCGCGCACCAGCTCGCCGAGCTCGTCGTTGACGGCGATCCGCAGGCCCTGGAAGGTCCGGGTCGCCGGGTGGATGTGGCTGCCGGGCTCGCTCCAGACCACGCTGGCCACGAGCTCGGCGAGCTGGGCGGTGGTCTCGATCCGGCCGCGGCGGCGGGCCTCGTGAATGGTCCGGGCCACGGCGCGCGAGCGCCGCTCCTCGCCGTAATGGTAGATGATGTCGGCGAGCACGGTCTCGTCGGCCTCGTTGACGATGTCGGCGGCGCTCGGGCCGTCATTGCCCATGCGCATGTCGAGGGGGCCGTCGTTGCGGAACGAGAAGCCGCGCTCCGGCGCGTCGAGCTGCATCGACGAGACGCCGATATCGAGCACGACCCGGTCGGCCTTGGCCTCGCCGGCCTCGCCGAGCAGCGCGTCGAGGTCGCCGAACCGGCCGGGCACGAGGCGCAGGCGCCCGCCCGCCTCGCCGACCAGGGTCTGGCCGTTCGCGATCGCCTGCGGGTCGCGGTCGATGGCGATCACCTGCAGCGTCGGGTCGGCGGCCAGCAGCGCACGGGTGTAGCCGCCGGCCCCGAAGGTGCCGTCGACGGCCAGGCCGCCGTCGAGCTTGAGCGACTCGACGACCTCGTCGAGCAGCACCGGCACGTGGGGCTGGGTGGAGACCGGGCCATCGCAGCGCGCGGCGGCCGCGATCTCGGCCGGGGGGCGGCGCCGAATCATGCGCGCCTCGCCGGGCCGGCGCCGGGAAAATCGGTGTTTCGACGCGATCCGGGAATTCCGGCGCGGATGCGGCTCGTGCGTCTCATGGTGCCCTGTGCCGGGCCGCGCGAGCGCGGCGCGCGTGACGGGAACGGCACCGGATGCAGAGCGCGCGAAACGCCGCGCACGGACGGGACCTGCACCAGTGCAGGTTACGCCCGGCGATCCGATACACGCCGTTGACGGGAGGATGCCGGGTATCATGGGCCTCGGAGGATCGTCAACGCGCGAGCCTGGCGCTGGCGAGCCGACCGATCTGACCCCGGTACGGTTAACCGAAGGTTTTTGCCGCGCGCGAAATCCGCGCCTTGCGCCGCCCGGCAAAGCGCGGGCACGCGCGTCGCGGCGGGGTTCCGGGGGCAGTGGGATCAGCCGGCCTATAAGCCGGGTTCTGTAAGGCCGGAGCGCTCGCGCGCGCCGACGTGGCGGCCATTCCTCTGGGACGGTCGTTGCCGACCGCCTCGAGCAACCAACCCGGGCGACTGGCCTGGAGAGCGGGCCTGCCCTTCTCGCGAAGGGCGCGCCGCCCCTATTCGGTCTTGCTCCCGGTGGGGTTTGCCGTGCCGTCCGCGTTGCCGCGTCCGCGGTGCGCTCTTACCGCACCCTTTCACCCTGACCCCGGACGCATCCGGGGCGGTCTGCTTTCTGTGGCACTGTCCCTGGGGTCGCCCCCGCCGGACGTTATCCGGCACCGTCTCTCCATGGAGCCCGGACTTTCCTCCCCGGACGCTGATGCGTCCGGAGCGGCCGCCCGGCCGGCTGATCCGCAGGCAGATGGGCCCGCACCGCCGTCCGGGTCAAGGGCGCCGGGGTCTTTACCAGCTGCCGGTGTTCTCCATCGACGCCCACGGCTCCTGCGGCTCCTTGGCCGAGCCCTTCTGCAGGATCTCGATGGAGATCCCGTCCGGCGACTTCACGAAGGCCATGTAGCCGTCGCGGGGCGGACGGTTGATGGTCACGCCCTTGTCCTTGAGCTCGGCGCAGAAGGCGTAGATGTCGTCGACCTGATAGGCGAGGTGGCCGAAATTGCGCCCGCCCGTATAGGTCTCCGGGTCCCAGTTGTAGGTCAGTTCGAGCAGCGGCGACTTGGTCGCCTGCGCCCGCTCGACATCCCCGGGGGCGGCCAGGAAGACCAGGGTGAAGCGGCCCTTCTCGTTCTCGACCCGGCGGACCTCCTTCAGGCCGAACGCGTCGACGTAGAAGGCGAGCGCGCGATCGAGATCGGCCACCCGGACCATGGTGTGCAGGTATTCCATCAAGCGGCTATCCCTCTGTCGGAGCGAGGGCCGTCGCGACGCCCTCTGCGGAAACGGACATGGCCGGCGGGGCCGGTCGCTGTCCTAGCTAGAGCGCGCCTCCCCGGCCGAGTAGGCCGCGCTGTCCATGTCACGGCTTCCCGATGCCGATATCGGCCGCCACGTCCTGCAGCCGGTCCGGCGCCCGCTCCTTGCGCTCGCTGTAGCGGTCGACGAGATACCCGGCCCGCTCCCGGGTCAGCAGCGTGAACTTCATCAGCTCCTCGCAGACATCGACCACGCGCTCGTAGAGCGGCCCCGGCTTCATCCGGCCGGCCTCGTCGAATTCCTTGTAGGCCATCGGCACCGAGGATTGGTTAGGGATGGTGATCATCCGCATCCAGCGGCCGAGCAGGCGCAGGCTGTTGACCGCGTTGAAGCTCTGCGAGCCGCCCGAGACCTGCATCACCGCGAGCGTGCGCCCCTGCGTCGGGCGCACCGATCCCTCGCTGAGCGGCAGCCAGTCGATCTGGCTCTTCATCACGCCGGTGAGGTTGCCGTGCCGCTCCGGCGAGACCCAGACCTGCCCCTCCGACCAGAGCGAGAGCGCGCGCAACTCCTGCACCTTCGGGTGGTCGGCGGTGGAATCGTCGGGCAGCGGCAGGCCGTGCGCGTCGTAGATCCGGACCTCGCCGCCCATGGCTTCGAGGAGGCGGGCCGCCTCGTAGGCGAGGAAGCGGCTGAACGAGCGCGCCCGCAGCGAGCCGTAGAGGATCAGGAAGCGCGGCGCGTGCGCGAAGGGTTGCGCCACCGCGAGCTGACCGGAGCTCGGCACCGCGAAATGCGGCCGGCTCAGGTTCGGGATCCCGTCGGCGAAGGGCTGCGCAGGCTTGTTCACGGGCACACTTTCTTGTATGATCGTACGATCGTTTGAATGTTGAAACGAAAATGGATGAGTCGCAAGCCCTCGCGGCCTTCATGGCCCTGGGCCAGGAGCACCGGTTGCGGGCGCTCCGGGCGCTGGTGAAGGCCGGCCCGGACGGCATGGCCTCGGGCGCCCTGGCCGCCGCCATCGGGGTCTCCGCCTCCACCATCTCCTTCCATCTGAAGGAGCTGCAGCAGGCGGGACTGATCGGGTCCCGGCGGGCGGGGCGCTCGATCATCTACAGCGTCGCCTACCCGGTCCTATCCGGGCTGGTCGAATTTCTCATGACGGATTGCTGCCAGGGTCACCCGGAGGTCTGCGCGCCGGCGCTGGCCGCCCTGTCGGCCTGCGGCCCCAACACGAAGGACGTGGACCATGCCTGATCGCGCCATCGACGTGGTGATCTACCACAACCCGGATTGCGGCACCTCGCGCAACACCCTGGCGATGATTCGCAACGCCGGCATCGAGCCCCACGTCGTCGAGTACCTGAAGACCCCGCCCGCGCGGGCGCTGCTCAAGCAGCTCCTGGCCCGCGCCGGCCTCTCGGTGCGCGACGCCCTGCGCGAGAAGGGCACGCCCTACGCCGAACTCGGGCTGGGCGATCCCGCGCTCAGCGACGACCAGCTCCTCGACGCCATCGCGGCGCACCCGATCCTGCTCAACCGGCCGCTCGTGGTCAGCCCGAAGGGCGTCCGCCTGTGCCGGCCCTCCGAGGCGGTGCTCGAGCTGCTGCCCGCGCAGCAGGGCGATTTCGTCAAGGAGGATGGCGAGCCGGTCGTCGATGCGCAGGGCCGCCGCGTCGGGCTGGCCTGAGCCGCTGCGGACGAGACTCGCACAAGCATGCTCGCGCTCGCCATCTTCGCCGTCACCCTGGTCTTCGTCATCTGGCAGCCCGGGGGATTCGGGATCGGCTGGAGCGCCCTGATCGGCGCGGGCGTCGCCCTGGCCACGGGGGTCATCCAGCCGGCCGACGTGCCGGTGGTCTGGCACATCGTGTGGGACGCGACCTTCACGTTCGTCGCCCTGATCATCATCTCGCTGCTGCTCGACGAGGCCGGGTTCTTCCACTGGGCGGCGCTGCATGTCGCGCGCTGGGGCGGCGGACGGGGCCGCCGTCTGTTCCCCCTGGTCGTCGTGCTCGGCGCCGCCATCGCGGCGGTGTTCGCCAATGACGGCGCCGCCCTGCTGCTGACGCCGATCGTGCTGGCGATCCTGCTCAAGCTCGACTTCAAGCCTCAGGCGGCTCTGGCCTTCATCATCGCCTGCGGCTTCGTGGCGGATTCCACCAGCCTGCCGCTGGTCATCTCCAACCTCGTCAACATCGTCTCCGCCAACGTCTTCGACCTGAGCTTCGGGCGCTACGCCGCCGTGATGGTGCCGGTCGACCTGGTCTCGCTGGCGGCGACCCTGGCGGTGCTGGGTCTCTATTTCCGCCGCGCCGTGCCGGCCGCCTACCCGGTCGGCAGGCTGGAGCCGCCCCGCGAGGCGATCCGCGACCCGCTCCTGTTCCGGGCGGCGTTCCCGCTGCTCGGGCTGCTGCTCGTCGCCTATTTCGTCACGGCGCCGTTCGGGGTCCCGGTCTCGGTCGTGACCTGCGCGGGCGCGGCCCTGATGCTGGTACTGGCCCGGCGCGGCGGCCGCATCCCGATCCGGACGGTGCTGGCCGGCGCGCCCTGGCAGATCGTGCTGTTCAGCCTCGGCATGTATCTCGTCGTCTACGGCCTCAAGAATGCCGGCCTGACCGACGGGCTGGCGCGCGGTCTCGTCTGGCTCACCGGCTACGGGCCGGTAGCGGCCGCCGTCGGGGCCGGCTTCGGAGCCGCGATCCTGTCCTCGGTCATGAACAACATGCCGAGCGTGCTGATCGGCGCCCTGGCGATCCAGCAGGCCCCGGATCTCGCGCCGCTGATGCGCGAGCTCCTGGTCTACGCCAACGTCATCGGGTGCGACCTCGGACCGAAATTCACCCCCATCGGCAGCCTCGCGACGCTGCTCTGGCTGCACGTCCTGGCCAGCAAGGGCTACCGGATCGGCTGGGGCCAGTACATGCGGGTCGGCCTGGTGATCACCGTGCCGGTGCTGCTGGCTGCGCTGCTGGCCCTGGCTCTGTGGTTGCCGCTGCTCGGACCCAGCTGATCCGATGGCCGATCGGACCCGTCGCTGGCCGGTGATCTCAGCCCTCGGCGTGGTCCAGATCCTCGCCTGGGGCTCCTCCTTCTACATTCCCGCCGTGCTGGCGGAGCCGATCGCCCGGGACACGGGCTGGCCGCTCGCCTGGATCGTCGGCGGCTTGTCCCTCGGCCTGCTGGTCGCGGCCTTCGCGTCGCCGCGGGTCGGCGCCGTCATCCAGAGGCGCGGGGGACGGCCGGTCCTGGCGGCGGCGGCCCTGCTGCTCGCCGCCGGGCTCGCGGTGCTCGGCCTCGCCCCCACGCTCCCGGTCTTCCTCGGCGGCTGGCTGATCCTCGGCCTCGGCATGGGCTGCGGCCTGTACGATCCCGCCTACGCCACCCTCGGCCGGCTCTACGGCGCCGAGGCGCGCTCGGCGATCACCGCCCTCACCCTGATCGGCGGCTTCGCCAGCACCTTGTGCTGGCCGCTCTCGGCCTTCCTGGTCGCCCATCTCGGCTGGCGGGGGACGTGCTTCGCCTATGCCGGCCTGCACCTCGCGGTGACGCTGCCGCTCGTCCTCGTCCTGATCCCCTCGGCCCCGCCCCTGGCGATAGCGGCGACCGGGCGGGTGCGGCCGGTCGCGCCGCTGGCGCCCTGGCAGGCGCAGGCCTTCCTGCTGATGGCGGGCGTGCTGGTGCTCGGCGGCACCATCATGGCGCTGGTCTCGGTGCACCTGCTGACCCTGCTCCAGGCCCGGGGCGAGACGCTGGCGGCCGCAGTCGCCTATGGCGGGCTGATCGGGCCGTCGCAGGTCGGGGCGCGGCTGATCGAGATCGCCAACCGGGGCCGGCACCACCCGCTCTGGACCCTGACCGCCGCTTTCGTGCTGGTCGCCCTCGGGCTGCTGCTCCTGGCCGCGCACGGGCCGGTGATCGGCCTCGCCCTGGCCGTCTACGGAGCCGGCAACGGGGTCTACTCGATCGCGCGGGGCACCGTGCCCCTCGTGCTGTTCGGACCGGAGCGCTATGCGGGGCTCGTCGGCCGGCTGGCCCGGCCGGGCTTGGTCGCCCAGGCGCTCGCGCCGCCGCTCGGCGCGTTCCTGCTGGTGCGGATCGGGCCCGACGCCCTGTGGGGCCTGCTGGCGCTGCTCGCCGCGATCAACCTCGTTCTGATCGGCGGGTTGTGGCGCATGAAGGGCATCGCCGCCACATCGTCCTGACCCCGGGCCCGCCGCGCCTTTCCGATCCGTGATCCGAGCTGCGCGCCCGCGTTGCGCCGGGCCGCGCGAGGGACCAGAACGGGCCGAACCCGATCCGGAGAGAGAGCCGAATGCGCACCGAGACGCCGCCGCTGATCCGCCTGGAGGAATACCGGCCGAGCGACTACCTGATCGACCGCGTCGATCTCGACATCCGCCTCGACCCGCACGCCACCCGGATCGACGCGACCCTGGCCCTGCGTCCGAACCCGGCGGGGCGCGCCGGCGCGCCGCTGCATCTCGACGGCGACGACCTTCGCCTGGTCTCGGCGGATCTCGACGGCGCGGCGCTCGCCGCGGATTCTTACACCGCGACCCCGTCGGGCCTCACCCTGCACGCCCCGCCCCAGCAGCCGTTCACTTTACGCCTCGTCACCGAGGTCGATCCGACCGCCAACACCAAGCTGATGGGCCTCTACCGCTCGAGCGGGGTCTATTGCACCCAGTGCGAGGCCGACGGCTTCCGCCGGATCACCTATTTCCTCGACCGCCCCGACGTGATGGCAATCTACACCACCCGCATCGAAGCGGACCGGACCGAGGCGCCGGTGCTGCTCGGCAACGGCAACCTGGTCGAATCCGGCCCCGCCGGGGCCGATCGGCACTTCGCGATCTGGCACGACCCGCATCCGAAGCCCGCCTACCTGTTCGCGCTGGTGGGCGGCCGGCTCGGCAAGGTCGAGACCAACTTCACCACCCAGGAGGGACGCGCCGTCACCTGCGCGGTCTATGTCGAGCCCGGCAAGGAGGCCCGCGCCGACTACGCCCTCGATGCCGTGATCCGTTCAATGAGGTGGGACGAGACCGCCTTCGGTCGCGCCTACGACCTCGACGTATTCAACGTCGTCGCCGTGTCCGACTTCAACATGGGCGCCATGGAGAATAAGGGCCTCAACATCTTCAACGACAAATACGTTCTGGCGAGCCCCGAGACTGCGACCGACGGGGATTACGCGGCGATCGAGGCGATCATCGCCCACGAGTATTTCCACAACTGGTCGGGCAACCGGGTCACCTGCCGGGACTGGTTCCAGCTCTGCCTCAAGGAAGGGCTGACGGTCTTCCGCGACCAGGAATTCTCGTCCGACATGCGCTCCCGGCCGGTCCACCGGATCTCCGAGGTCCGGTCCCTGCGGGCGCGCCAGTTCCCTGAGGATGCCGGCCCCTTGCGCCATCCGGTGCGGCCGCGGGCCTATGCCGAGATCAACAACTTCTACACGGCGACCGTCTACGACAAGGGTGCCGAGATCGTCCGGATGCTGCGGACGCTGATCGGCCCGGAGGCGTTCCGGGCCGGCATGGACCGCTACTTCGCCGACAATGACGGCCGCGCCGCCACGGTGGAGGACTTCCTGGCCGCCTTCGCCACCGTGACCGGGCGCGACCTCTCGGCCTTCGCCCGCTGGTACGAGCGGCCCGGCACGCCGCGCCTGTCCGTCGCCATGGCCTACGATCCGCAGGCCGCCCGCTGCACCCTGCGCTTCACTCAGAGCCTGCCCGGCGAGACCGGCCCCGACGCCCCGCCCCTGGTGATCCCGGTGGCGCTCGGCCTCGTCGGCGCTGCGGGGCCGCTCACGAACGCCACCTGCCCGGATGTCCGGAACGGGGTCTATGTCCTCGACCGTGCCGAGGCCGAGATCGTGTTCGAGCAGGTCACCGAGGAGCCGGTGCCCTCGCTCCTGCGCGACTTCTCGGCCCCGGTGCGGCTCGAGTTCGACCTCACCGACGCCCAGCGCATGCGGCTGCTGGCGCAGGACAGCGACCCGTTCAACCGCTGGCAGGCGGCCCAGGACGTTGCCCTGCGGCTGATCCTCGACCCCGATCCCGCCCGGGCCGACGCCTTCGCGGAGGCGCTCGGGCGCTTCCTCGACGGCGAAGCCCTGGCCGACCCGGCCTTCGCGGCCCTGGTCGTCACCCTGCCGAGCGAGGGCGAGGCCGCCGATTCCCTGTCCGCCGACGTCGATCCCGACGCGATCCACCGGGCGCGGTTCGACCTGCGGGCACGCCTCGGCCGGACCCTGCGGCCGCGCCTGGAGCGGCTCGACGCCGCCCTCGCCCCGGCCGACGGCGCGGCCTACAGCCCCGACGCGGCCTCGGCCGGGCGCCGGTCCCTGCGCAACGCCGCCCTCGACCTGATCGCCGCGGGCGATCCCGAGGCCGGGACGCAGCGTGCGGCCGAGCGCCTGGCGAACGCTACCAACATGACCGACCGGCTGGCGGCGCTCGGTACCCTGGCGCTGATCCCCGGTCAGGCTCGGGAGGACGCGCTGGCGGGCTTCGCGGAGCGCTTCGCCGACGAGCCGCTGGTCCTCGACAAGTGGTTCGCGATCCAGGCGCAGATCCCCGAGCCCGGCACCCTGGAGCGAATCACCCGGCTGAAAGCGCACCCGGCCTTCACCATGACCAACCCGAATCGGGTGCGCGCGCTGATCGGAACCTTGGCGTTCGGCAACCCGACGCAGTTCGCACGGGCCGACGGCGCCGGATTTTCCCTCGTCGCCGACACGGTCGCGGCGCTGGATTCGACCAACCCACAGGTTGCCGCGCGCCTGCTGACGGCCTTCGGATCCTGGCGTCGGCTGGAAAAATCGCGGGCCGCGAAAGCCGGCGAAATGCTTAATCGGATCAAGGCGATCCCGGGCCTGTCGCGGGACACGGCCGACATCGTCGCACGCACCCTGGGAGGTGGCTAAGTACCTGAACTTGCGGTAGAAATCGATTCTCTCGCCGAGTCGCAACCCATCGGGTCCGTCAAGGCCGAATGGTAAAAAATCCGTGGACAAGCGCCCCTCGAAGATGGTTCTATCCCGTCAGATTCGAGGGGCGCGAGACGCCACGGACGGATCGCAGTTCCCTTGGGTGAGGTTCGGCCATGCCGGAGGCGGCTTCCGCTTCCTTCTCCGCGCGTGCGGATTCGAGTCTCGCCGTTTCCTGGCCGATGCGCGTCCGGGATCCGCGGCTCGGTCTGATCGAGCGGTGGCTGCGCTACGCCGTGCCGGGCATCCTGGCGGTGTTCCTGGCCTGCCTGGTCGGGCTCGCGGCGCTCCACATCCAGGGGCAGCGTGCCGAGATCCTGGCCGGCGCCAAGGCCGAGGTCGAGGGCTTCGCCCGGCTGGCCGCCCGGGCGATCGTCCCGAGCGCCGGTAAGGCCTCGGACCTGCGCGTGCTGATGCCGGAGAGCGAGCGGCATCCCGGCCGGCGCCTGCTGCTGGTGCGGCCCGATACCCGCATCGCCGCCGCCCATCCGCCCCTTCCCTCCGACGCCACGACCCTGGCGCAGGTGCTCGGCGACAGCGAGCCGCTCTCCGGGCTCGGCGAGCGCGCCGGCGCCATGGCCCTCGACCTGCCCGGCGGCGAGAGCGTGCTCGCGGCCATCCACAGCCTGCCCGACGGGGCCGGACAGGTCGCGGTGCTGCAGCCGATCGAGCCGCTGATGCGCGGGTGGAGCGCCCGGGCCCGGGACCAGATCGTGCTGGTCGGGGCCGCGATCCTGGTGATCGTCGGCGTCGGCCTGGCCTACGGGCTGCAGAGCCGCCAGGCGACCCGGGCCGACCGCGCCCGCGAGCAGATCCGCGGCCGGCTCGAGACCGCCCTGCGCCGCGGCGCCTGCGGGCTGTGGGATTGGGACATCGCCCGGGGCCGGATCTACTGGTCCGATTCGATGTACGCCCTGCTCGGCTACCAGCGGCAGCACGAATATCTCTCCTTCGGGGCCGTGAACGCCCTGGTCCATCCCGACGACGGCGACCTCTACAGCCTCGCCCGGGGTCTCGCCGCCGCCCAGACCTGCGTCGACCACGCTTTCCGGATGCGGGGCGCCGACGGCGCCTATGTCTGGCTGCGCGCCCGGGCCGAGGTCATGCCGGACGCCACCGATGGCGGGCGCCACCTCGTCGGCATCGCCACCGACATCACCGAGCAGCGCGCCCTGGAGGAGACCAATGCGGCCTCCGACATGCGCCTGCGCGACGCCGTCGAGGCGATCTCCGAGGCCTTCGTCCTCTGGGATACCGGCAACCGCCTGGTGCTGTGCAATTCGAAGTTCCGCCACCTCCACGCCCTCAGCCCGGAGGATGCGCAATCCGGCCGGAGCTACACCGACGTGATGGGCCGGGGCGTGCTGCCCCAGGTCCGACGGGAATCCCCCGAGGCCGGCCTCGCCCTCACCGATATGGCCGCCCGGACCTTCGAGGCCGAGCTCACGGACGGCCGCTGGCTTCAGATCAGCGAGCGCCGCACCAAGGATGGCGGCTACGTCTCGGTCGGGACCGACATCACCAGCCTGAAGCGCCACCAGGAGCAGCTCCAGGCGTCCGAGCGCGAGCTGATCGAGACCGTCAAGGACCTCAAGCGCTCCCGCCGCACCCTCGAACTCCAGACCCAGCAGCTCGCCGACTTGGCCGAGCGCTACCTCGACCAGAAGGCCGCCGCCGAGGCCGCCAGCCAGGCCAAGTCCGAGTTCCTGGCCAATATGAGCCACGAGCTGCGCACGCCGCTCAACGCGATCATCGGTTTCGCCGACGTGATGGAGAACGCGGTCCTCGGGCCGCTCGGCACCCCGCGCTACACCGAATATTGCCGCGACATCCGCGAGAGCGGCTCGCACCTGCTCTCGATGATCGACGACATCCTCAACATGGCCCGGCTCGAGGCACGCCGGGTGCGGCTGAACCCGCGGCCGATCCCGGCCGAGGCCGCCGTCGCCTCCGCGCTCGGGCTGGTCGAGGCGGCCGCCCGGGACAAGGGGATCGCGCTGGGCGTCGACGTCCAGCCCGGAATCGAGCTGCTGGCCGATCCGAGCGCGATGCAGCAGATCCTGGCGAACCTCGTCCAGAACGCCGTGAAGTTCACGCCGGCCGGGGGGCGCGTCGCGGTCCGGGTCCGCCGGGCGGGGGCCAGCACCCACCTGTTCGTCGAGGATAGCGGCATCGGCATCCCCCGCGCCGACCTCGCCCGGCTCGGCCGGCCGTTCACCCAGGTCGAGGCGCAGATGACCCGCAGCCACAAGGGCTCGGGGCTCGGGCTGGCGATCACCCGCTCCATGGTCGAGCTGCACGGCGGCTCGCTGCGCATCCGCTCCGAGGAAACGGTCGGCACCGTCGTCCTCGTGCGCCTCCCGGCCCCGGCGGCCGAGCAGAAGGAGCAGCCGGGCCGTGCCGCCGGCACGAAGCGGGAGGCCGTACGTCCGAGCGCACGCCGGTCGGCCGCGGCCTGAGCCGGTCGCCCATTCACCGGCGCGGATCGAGACCGCCCAGACGCGCCAGCCGACCCTGCTCCACCTGCCAGCGCGCATCCGCCACCGCCCGGGAGAGACGCCGGATCCGCCAGCGCCGGTAAAGCGTCAGGAGAGCAGGGCCGCCGAGCCCGGCCTGATGATGGCGCAGGCGTCGCAGCAAATCCGGCAGTACCGACGCCGCCGCATCGGCGGTGGCGATCTCGATCGCCCGCAATTCGGCCCGCAACCCGGACTTCCAATCCTCCATGGCGACCCGGGCCCCCGCGGCGAGGAATCGTCCGGGCCGGCGGTTTGAGATCCCCCCGCGACACGGATGCGCCCCCGAGAACGCGCGTCGCGCACCGGCGTTTCCCCTTCAGAGGATCCGCCCGGCGGATCACCATGGAAAGAGACGATCGATGCGCTCCAGGACCACGCTCCGCTTCACCCTCGCGGCCCTGCTCGGGCTGGCCGCGGCCCCGGCTCTGGCGCAGAGCGTCGGCTACGCCACCGGCTTTCCCGGCAAGGACCCGGCCGGCGACGAGGAGATCGGCTGGGGCCCGGCCTATCGTCCGGAGACGAGCTTCGCCCAGCCCGGCACGCCGCCCACCCCCGGCCAGATCGCCGGCCGCGCCTATCGGGCCCGGACCGGACACGGCGTCTACGACCAGGTCCAGGGCGAGGGGCCGTACCGCAACCGGTAGGCGTCGGATTCAGCGCCGCCGCAGAGCCCGCTTGGCCGCGGCGCGCGCCGCGTGCTCGAACCGAGCGAGCCGCAGGCGTCGCTCCAGGGACAGGGTGCGATCCCCCGGCGGCAAGGCGATGATCTCGGCGATACGGGTTCGCTCGCGGTAGAGGCTCTCCAGGGCCGAGCCGTCGAGCGTCGCCGAATCGAGCGTGTCCGCAAAGCCGGTCTCGTGGCAGGCGCGCACGATCTCCGCCTCCAAGAGCAGGCCGGGGGCGTGGCTGCGCAGGTCCTCGTCGTAGGCGGTCTTCAGGAGCGTCGCTCTGCCCCCACCGACCAGGGCCAGGCTGATCGCGATCGGCCGGCCGTCGAGCGTGAGGGCATCCGCCCGGACGCCGACGGGGCCGGGCCGTTCGGCGAAGAGAGCCCGGGCGAGTGCCGCCGTGTCCGGCCGGCAGGCCATGGCGGTGCCGGCCTGACCCTTCCAGCCCTTCCGCTCGAGGGCCAGGAAATCCGCCACACACCGTGCCAGTTCCGGGCCGCCCGCGGCGCCGACATGGGCCACGGTGCCGGCCTCGGAGAGGCGGCGGGTGCGCCGACGCAGATCCTTGAACCGGGACCGGTTCGGGTGCCCGGCCAGGAACGCATCGTGATCGGCGCGTCGCACCATCAAAGGGCGCTCGAACGCCGTCACGATGCCGATGGCCCAGCCACGCGCCCGCATCGCCGCGAGCATCTCGGGCACCGCCCCGTCTTCCGTCGGCAGGAGCGGCCAGCGCCAGGCCCGTCCGCCGGACGCCTGTTCCAGCCCGGCGACCAGGGCCTGGATCGCCGCCGCGCGGTCGGGTCCGTCGATCACCAGGGGCGCTGTGGCGGTCACCAAGGGTGACAGGAACGGCTGCGCCACCCGGCCGCCGAGGCCGGCGAGATCGCGCCGCAGCGTGAAGGGCAGGAGCGCGACCGGATCGCCGCCGCGGTGGACCGTGACGAAGCCGAGCGCCCCGGGCAGCAGCCCGGCTTCCCGATGAGCTGCGACCGCGTGGTGCGTGTAGTGCGGGTGCGGGGCGGCGCTCGACGCGTACAGCGCGTCCCACGCCGCCGGCTCGGGCGCGTGGCCGATCGAGACCGACAGGCCGGATGTCGTCCGCTTGGATTGCGCCACGGCGTTCACCGGATCGCTCCCGCGGACCAGATCGGGGTCGGCAGCCCGTGCAGGCGGCCGGCGGCGCGGGCGAGCAGGCCAGCGCGCACGATCGTCGCCAGCGCCACCGCCAAGGCGGCCCCCAAGGTGCCGAAGAGCGGCATCAGCATCAGGCATAGGGCGCAAGCTACGATCAGCATGAAGGCGGTGATGCCGGCGCAGAGGCGCTCGCCGCCCAGCATGGTCAGGAGGTCCTCGCCCGGTCCGAACAAACTCGCCGCGACGCTGCCGGCGACCAGCACGGCCAGGATCGGCACGCTGGACCCGAGGCCGGGGCCGAACATCGCCAGCAGCAGGGGGCTCAAGCCCACGATCGCGCTGCCGACCAGGGCCGTGGCGCCCGCGGTCAGCCGGCCCTGGCGGCGCACCAGGTCGGCGAGCAGGGGACGGTCGGCCCGGGCATGGGCGGCGCTGTAGTGCTGGAGCGTCGCCGCGCTGGCGGCGAAATGCACGAACACCACGAATTGCTGGATCCGGGTCGCGGCGAAATACAGGCCGAGCTCGGCCGGGCTCACCAGGGCGCCGAGCACGATCACGTCGACGAAGGTGAAGCCGGCATTGGCGAGATCGATCCCGGCGATCGGCAGGCTGGTGCCGAGCCAGGTCCGCCACCGGTAGCGCTGCGGCCCGGCGGGCAGATCCGCCCGCAGCCGCGCCACGAGCAGGCCGGCCTGCAGCGCGGTGGCGATGGCGGCGGCGACCAGCATGCAGGCCATCGCGACCTCGGCCCGGGGTGGCGCCCCGAGCAGCACGGCCCCGACCATGCAGGCCATCATCAGGCTCTGGCGCAGCAGGTAGGGCGGCGCGATGGCGAGCCCGACCCAGTTCTGGCTGCGCGCCACGCCTTCGAGATAATCCTGCAGGGCAAAAAGCGGCATCACGCAGAGCGCGACCGCGATCGGCGCCCGGTAGGCCGGTGCGAACAGGCCGGGCTCCAGCCACAACAGGGCGGCGCCGAGACCGGCCACGCTGAGCGCCGCCCCACCGGTGACCAGGGCACCGGCCCGGATATAGCCGCGGGCGAGGTCGAGATCGCCCCGTGCCTGGTCGGTCGGCACGAAGCGGCAGGCGCCCTGCGACAGGCCGAGCGTCAGGGTGTGGCCGAGCATGGCGGTCCAGACCCAGACGGCAGCGAACACCCCGTAGGCGTCCCAGCCCATCAGCCGGGCGGCGAGCACCTGGGCCGCATAGGCGAAGCCGGCCGCCCCGACCCGGATGGCGAAGACGGTCAGCGCCGCCCGTGCCGGGCCGCTCCGCAAAGCGTGGAGGCGCCGGCCGGCGGCGGCGAGCTTGGTGGGGGCTGGGACGGCCGTGGCTGACACTACGCGCTCCGCGCCGGGCTCGGAGCATCATCCCGAAAGGCGGCCGCCGGATCGGAAACAGACGATGTCCCGTCAAACCCGCTGGAGCATCGTCCGAGATCCAATATCCGGGGCGATAGTCCAGTGATCGTGGGTGAGCGATCGCGGGTTTCCGGGTCTAGCCCGGGGCGCGTTGCGGCTCGGTTAAAGGCGGCGCGCCCGGGGCGGCCTTCGGGTCCGGAGCCGGGTCGGTGCGCATCAGCGAGGTGGCGATGGTCAGCGCCACGTGCTCGGCCATGCAGCGCAGGCCGAGATCGTTGAGCCGGAACTGGCGGCCGAGCATGTGGCCTTCGCTCTTGTCGCTGCGGCTCGACAGGTAATGCAGGGCCTCGTAGCGGCGCACCAGCGGCACCTGCTGCTGGGCCGCCACGGTGCGGACCGCCTCGACGATCCGGTTGTAATCGACGTCGGCGGCCATGCTGGCGGTGTAGATCGGGTCGACCAGAACCACGTCGATCCCGTGCGAGCGGATCCAGGCCACGGCCTCGCTGAGCGCGCTCGCGAAGGCGTCGGCATCGACCCGGGCGATGGCATCGTGGGTGCCGACCTGCCAGACCACGAGATCGGGCTCGGCCTCCGCCACCATGGTGCGCAGGCGCTCGGCCGCCCCGGAGGCGATCTCCCCCGGCAGGCCGCGATGGTCGATCGATACGTCGGTCTTCGGCAGCGCCCGTTCCAGGGCGGCTTCGAGCTTGGCCGGGTAAGAGGCCGAGGCGCCCGGCGCGGCGCTGCCGCCGATCGCCAGGATCCTGAGCGGACGGTTCTCGCCGAGCGCGGTCCGGACCGCGCCCAGCTTGGCCATGGTGTAGAGCTGAGCGCCCGGGACCCGGCATTCCTGCGACAGGCCGGGCTGGTCACCGGCGCCCGTGTCGGCCGGTTGCTCCGCAGCCGCCCCCGGCACCGATGCCCCCAGGATCAGCGCGGCCAGCGCCCAGCGGGGCACGGGGACGCGCGCACGCCTCACGACCGGGCCCGGGACGACTTGGTGCGGCTGCGCCATTCGACGAACCATGCGGTGAACCCCAGACCGACCAGGCCGCTTCCGGCGACCAGCATATCGACCAGCACGCCGCCGCCGGTCTGGAAACGCACGAGCTGCCCGATCAGGCTCAGGATCGAGCCCATGGAGAAGACCGCCAGGGAGTTCCGGCCCAGCTGACTCAGATAGCGCCCGACCCCCCCGATTCGGGGAGCCAGAAATGCGTAGAGCGGCGCGAAGGCGAGCAATACCCCCAGGAAATGAAGAAGCCGCGCCGGTGTCAGGTAGGTCTTCTCGAACGTGAACAGCAACCGCGGCTCGGGCACCATCAGCGGATCCGGCCGGAGTCCCGTCACGGCGAGCGCGATGCCCAGGATGACGATGACCACGCCGGCCGGAATCAGGCGTCGCGACCAGCGGCGCAGGGTATCGGAGCGCAGGTTCCAGCCCTGGAGCACGAAGCCCAGCACCAGCAGAACCTGCCAGCAGAACGGATCGAAGAACCAATCCCCCTCCCCGGGCCAGGACGGGACGTTCCACTCGAAGACGAGGCTGGCGAGATAGATCGCCCCCGACAGCGCCAGGGCCGCGATCAGGCTGACACGGCCGACCAGCACGAAGATCGGGGCGATGCCGATCAGCACCACGTAGAGCGGCAGGATGTTGAAGAACCCGAGCTGGTAGGTCATCAGCGCCATGCCGCAGACCGACTGGATCGGGTCCGCGAAGAAGCCGCCGGCATTGTGCCATTCGAGGATCAGCGGGTTGTCGAGCAGCAGCGCCGACCCGGCGATGAGCGCCAGCGCCAGCAGCATCACGGTGAGCTGCGCCCGGTAGACCTCGACGGTGCGGGCGAGCAGCCGGACCACGCTCTGGCCGGCCGGCTCCGGGGTCCCGTCGCGCCGGCGCGTGGCGATGCCGATCGACCAGCCCGCCAGGAACACGAACAGCTCGGCGGCATCCGAGATGCCGTATTGCGAGAAGGTGTAGCGCTCGAAGGTGTTGCCCGGGATGTGGTTGACGAAAATCGTCACGAGGGCGAAGCCGCGCCAGAAGTCGATCGCGTTGGGGTCCCGCATCGTCGCGGCGGCTCCGGGGTTTCGACACTGGATCGGGGGATGCGCGCCCCTGATACGGCGCCGGGCCCGGTCTGCAAAGGCGAACAAACGGGGAGTTCGCCCGGGGGCGCGAACCGGGTGGTCACGCTCGCGTTAGGTCCGGGCAAGGAGATCCGGACAGATGACCCGCACCATGACGATCCTCGGCCTCTCGGCCCTGCTGCCGATGCTGGCCGCGACGGCCGCCACGGCGCAGTCCCAGACCGGAACCGGCGGCGGACCGACATCGACGGTGACGGCGCCGCACACCTCTCCCGTCGGCCGCACGATGCCGCCCGCCTCCGGCGCCGGCGCCGCCACCCCGAACGATCGGCGCGACCGCACCCAGCAGCAGATCCAGGACGACAAGATCTCTCAGGGCATCTGCATCGGCTGCAGCCCGAAATAGGGTTTTGCGGTCTCGCGCCCTCCGCGACGGTCCGCTGCAACAATTTCCCACCCGTCACCTCATCCTGAGGTGCCGGAGCGCAGCGGAGGCCTCGAAGGAGGCCTCCAGCCCGCCGCGCGATCCCTGGAGGGCTCCTTCGAGGCGGCTGCGCCGCTCCTTGGGATGAGGGGAGATTTGGAGGTCCGTCGAGCGAACACGCCGTTCGATCGCAATGACCCCGTCAGGAGTACAGCCTACCGCAGCGCGAGCTCGTCCTCGCTCTCGCGGGCGAGGCGGAGCAGGTTCTGGCCGTAATTGGTCTTGGCGAACATCTCGCCGCGGGCGATGAGCTGGTCGCGGGTGATGAAGTTCTGCAGGAAGGCGATCTCCTCCAGGCAGGCCACCTGGAGACCCTGGCGGTTCTGCAGGGTGCGGACGAACTCGCTCGCCTCCAGCAGGCTGTCATGGGTCCCGGTGTCGAGCCAGGCATAGCCGCGCGACATCCGCTCGACGTAGAGCTGGCCGCGCTCGAGATAGGCCTCGTTGACGCTGGTGATCTCCAGCTCGCCCCGGGCCGAGGGCTTCACCGCGGCGGCGATGTCGAGCACTTGGTTGTCGTAGAAGTACAGCCCGGTCACCGCCCAGGTCGATTCCGGCTTCTGCGGCTTCTCGACGATTTTGGTCGGGCGCCCGGTCTTGTCGAGATTGACCACGCCGTAGGCCTGCGGGTTGTCGACGTGGTAGGCGAACACCGTCGCGCCGGCCTTGCGGGCGCGCGCCTGGTTCAACAGCTCGCGCATGCCGGCGCCGAAGAACAGGTTGTCGCCGAGGATCAGCGCCACGTCGTCGGTGCCGACGAAGTCGCGCCCGATCACGAAGGCCTGGGCGAGGCCCTCCGGCCGCGGCTGCACCGCGTAGGTGAAGTTCAGGCCGAACTGCTCGCCGGTGCCGAACAGGCGCTTGTAATTGTCGAGGTGCTCCGGCGAGGAGATGATCAGGATCTCGCGGATGCCGGCGAGCATCAGCACCGAGATCGGGTAGTAGATCATCGGCTTGTCGTAGACCGGCAGCAGCTGCTTGTTGATCGACAGCGTGGCCGGATGCAGGCGCGTGCCGGATCCGCCGGCCAGAACGATGCCCTTCATGGCTTAGAAGCTCCCTCTCGAACCGGCCCCACGAGCCGGTCCAGGATGTCGTCGAGCGCCGCCTGCCAGGGCCGGGGCGTCATGCCGTAGGCCGCCGTCAGGCTGTCGGTGGACAGGCGCGAATTGGCCGGCCGCCGGGCCGGGGTCGGGTAGGCGGAGGTCGGGATGCCGGTGACCGGGATCGACCGGCCGCCGCGTTTGGCGGATCCCGCCACGATCGCCTCGGCGAAGCCGTGCCAGGTTGTGGCGCCGGCATTCACATAATGGAACGTCCCGGTGGGCGCGTCCGGATCCTCGGCCAGGCGCCGGGCGATCGTCGCCAGGGCGGCGGCGAGGTCGGCGGCGGAGGTCGGGCAGCCGTGCTGGTCGTTCACCACCGTCAGGGCGTCGCGCTCGCCGGCGAGCCGCAGCATCGTCTTGACGAAGTTGCCCCGGTGCGGGCTCACCACCCAGGCGGTGCGCACGATCGCGTGGCGCGGGTTGGCACTGCGCACGGCGAGCTCGCCCGCGGCCTTGCTGGCGCCGTAGACGCTCTGCGGGTCGATCGGCGCGTCCGGCGCGTAGGCGCCGTCCGGCTTGGTGCCGGCGAAGACGTAGTCGGTCGAGACGTGCACGAGCGGGATCGCCTTGGCGGCCGTTGCGGCCGCCAGGATCGCCGGGGCGAGCGCGTTGAGGCGCCAGGCCTCGACCACGTCGGACTCGGCCTTATCGACGGCGGTGTAGGCGGCGGTGTTGATCACCGCCCGGTAGGCGCGCGCCTCCAGGGTCCGGGCGACGGCGCCCGCATCGGTGATGTCGAGCTCCGACCGGGTCGGCGCGTGCACCGACACGCCGGCCGGCCAGGCCAGGGCCTGCAGCTCGGTGCCGACCTGGCCGGCGCCGCCGAGGACCAGGATGTCCATCAGCGGGTCAGCCCCAGGCGCTCGCCCGTGTAGCGGCCCTCGCGGATTGGGCGCCACCAGCTCTCGTTGTCGAGATACCAGGCCACGGTCTCCTCCAGGGCCTGCTCGAAGGTCTTCTGCGGCCGCCAGCCGAGCTCGGTCTCGGCCTTGGTGCAGTCGATGGCGTAGCGCCGGTCGTGGCCCGGCCGGTCGGTGACGAAGCTGATCAGCTGCTCGTGCGGGCCGTTCTCGGGCCGCAGCCGGTCGAAGGCCGCGCAGAGCGCCTTTACCACCGCGAGGTTGTTGCGCACCGCCCGGCCGCCGAGCAGGTAGGTGTTGCCGATGCGGCCGCGCTCCAGCACGGCGACCAGGCCCTTGGCGTGGTCCTCGACATGGATCCAGTCGCGCTCGTTCAGCCCGTCGCCGTAGACCGGCAGCTTCTTGCCCTCGAGGGCGTTGAGGATCATTAGCGGGATCAGCTTCTCCGGGAAGTGCCGCGGCCCGTAATTGTTCGAGCAATTGGTCACCAGCACCGGCAGCCCGTAGGTCTCGTGCCAGGCGCGCGCCAGGTGGTCGGAAGCCGCCTTCGAGGCCGAGTAGGGCGAGCGCGGGTCGTAGCGGCTGTCCTCGGTGAAGAACGCATCCGGGGGCAGCGAGCCGTAGACCTCGTCGGTGGAGACGTGCAGGAACCGGAAGGTCGTCTTCTCCGCCTCCGGCAGGGCCTCGTAATAACCCCGGGCCCCGTCCAGCATGGTCTGGGTGCCGATGACGTTGGTGCGCACGAAGGCGCCCGGATCGGTGATCGAGCGGTCGACATGGCTCTCGGCGGCCAGGTGCATCACCGCCTGCGGCTTGAAGTCGGCGATGGCGGCCTGCACGGCGGCGCGGTCGCAGATATCGGCCTCGACAAGGCGGTGGCGCGGGTTGTCGGCCAGCGACGCCAGGGAGATCGGGTTGGCCGCATAGGTCATCGCGTCGAGGGTGCAGACCTCGTGGCCGAGATCGTTGACGAGATGCAGCACCAGCGCCGAGCCGATGAAGCCGCAGCCTCCGGTCACGAGAATGCGCATGGCGGGTCCCCTTCGGATCGATCGCGGATGAAAATGAGCTGCCGGCAGCTAAAGACCGCCCGGCGTGACGAAAATACGGCCCGGCCGTGGGGCGGCCGGAAACGCCGTTCAGAACACCTGGCCGAGGTCGGCGAGCTTCGGCGCGCGGCGGTCCTTGTCGGACAGGATCGCGGCGGCACCGGAGACCGGCCACGGGATCCCGATCTCGGGATCGTCCCAGGCCAGCGCCCGGTCGTGCTCGGGGCTGTAATAGGCGTCGACCTTGTAGGCGACCATGACGTCGGGGGTCAGGGTACAGAAGCCGTGGGCGAAGCCGTGCGGGATGTAGAGCTGCTCGCCGTTCTCGGCGTCCAGCGTCACGGCGACGAACTTGCCGAAGGTCGGCGAGGCGCTGCGAATGTCCACCGCCACGTCGAGGATCGCGCCCTGGAGCACCCGGATCAGCTTGGCCTGCGCCTGCGGGGCGATCTGGAAGTGCAGCCCGCGGATCGTGCCCTGCGGGGCCGAGAAGGACTGGTTGTCCTGCACGAACGGCGTGGTGATCCCGGCCTTTTCCATCGCGTCGACCCGGAACGTCTCCGAGAACCAGCCGCGGCTGTCGCCGAAGCGCTTGGGCTTGATGCGCTTGACGTCCGGAATCTCGGTCTCGATCACGTCCATGCCAGCGCGTCCCTCCCCGCGGATGCCGTCGGCCAGCCCCGCGGACATCTCCGCCTCGGTCGTCCCGGGCATCGCGCCCGCCGCGCCGAGAACAACCTCGATGATCGACCCGCGACTTCCGGTCATTCGCCGGCCGTGTCAAGGCGTGTTGCCTGCGGGGATGTTCGCCCGCGCGGTTTTCGCCAGGGCTGGTCTTGCGTTATCGGGTGCCGATGACGGGCGGATCGGTCGAGTCCCTGCTGCGCGACCACATCGCCGACCCGGCCTGTGCCTGGAGCCTCGGCGCCTACGGGGCGGTGGCGGCCTTCGCGCGGGATCCGGCCGAGCCCGTGGCGATCCGCGAGGACGGCCGGACCGGGCTTGCGACCCCGCGGGGCGCGATCGCGCTCACCGCGTCACCGGACCTGGTGCCGTTCGCCTACGAGACCGGTTTCACCGGCGGCTGGAGCCAGGCGGTCGCCCTGTGCCTGCCCGAGGCGGATTGCACCATGAGCCGGCGCGCGGTGCTGACGGAGCTCGGGCCCGACGCGGCGGCCGCGCGGGTGCAGGATCGCGGGGCGATCCTGTTCGATCTCGGCCTCGGGCTTCGGGCGGTCGATGCCTGCCTGCGCGTGGCCGATCCCGGCTTGATCGATGTCCTGCGGGCCGCCGCCGGCCGGCCGGTCTTCGCGCCCGGCAACCCGATCGGGCCGATGCTCGTGGCGGCGAGCCCGCACCGGGTGTTCCTGGTCCGGTTCGGCCGGATCGAGGTCTACACGCCGATCCTGCCGGCCGGCGGCGCGAGCGCCCCCGGGCCGCACAGCCACATCCTGCCCAAACTCCTGCGGCTCGGTCGGACCCATGCGGCGACCGCGCCGATCCCACCCGGCCTCGTGCCTTGCGCAGCGCTCCATCCGGCGCATCCCGCCAAGGACGCGGCCGACCGCCGGGCCGGCTTCGATGCCGCCCGCCATCTCGCCTTCGGGCGCCTGCTCGACGCCTGGGGCGACCCGGCCCTCACGGCGCTTCGACGGACTGTGCTGGATGGCGATGAACCCGATCCCACGCTGGTGAACGGTCGCTTCGCCCGCTCGGCGATCCGGGCGGCGCGGGCGCAGGTTTTGGCGATGCGTGGCTGAGCGCCACCGCCGTCATTGCGAGCGCAGCGAAGCAACCGAGGGCAGCGCGCGTTCTCAAGATGTGGGGCTACACTGGGTTGCTTCGCTGCGCTCGCAATGACGGTGTGGCCCGCGTGAGACCGTTGACCACACCGTCGCCAACCGCATGCGCGTTCAGCGAGCCGGAGGCGGTGGCGGCGGTGGTGCCAGGAGCGGGGCGAGCGCTGGGTGGTCGCCGGCGGCGATCCAGGCTCCGCCCTGCGGGTGGATCTGGGTGGCTGCGCTCAGGGTGCCGGCGCGCGCCTGGGCGGCCAGTTCGGAAAGCGGGAACGGGCCTTCGACCGTGTCCCGGTAGACGTAGAAGAGCGCGGCCGGCGGCGGTGGCGGCGGGGCGGACGCGGCCGGGTTGGCGAGCCGCAGCAGCCCCTCCGTGGTGAAGGAAGCGGGCTCGATCACGCGCTTGTCCACGGCCCGCAGGGCTGGCGGGTCGGCCGGGTCGCGGTTGGCCTCCTCGGCGGGCACGTCGGCGAGGCTGCCCGGGATCGGCTTCGTCCAGGCGTCGATTTGGGCGAGGAACGCGTCGAACAGCCGGTCCGGATCGCCCGGCAGGCCGCCGGCCTCGACGGCGCCCTGGCGCCAGCGCCGGCTCAGCGCGTCCGCCACCCCGTGGCCGATCCCGCCGACCCGGGCCTCGGCGTCGAAATTCACCGTCTCGCGCCGGGGCGCGTAGGCGCGCTTGGCGGTCCAGGCGAAGAGCGCCGCCATCGCGAGGTTCTGGACCGGCGACAGGGCCGCCTCGGCCTCGGCGAGCTGGGCCGCGATCGCCGCGCGCTGAACCCGGTCGAACAGCTTGCGCCGCAGGGTCCGCTCCGAGCCGACGCTGCGCCAATCCCCCGGTTCGAAGGCGAAGCGCCACAGCCCTGTTTCCGGCGCGCGCTGGAGCAGGCCGAGGCAGACCGCGCGCAGGAACAGCGACAGGGTCTCGCGCAGGGCGTCGGATTCCTCGGCCGAGGGGGCGACCGGGTCCGGGAAGCGCAGATAGTCCTTGTGGTTGTGGAGCGGGATCGCGTCGAGGCGGTCGAGCTCCTGAGCGTAGGCGTTGCGCCAGTCGCGCCGCAGGGGGCCGAGCACGTCGAGCGGCACGCCGGACAGCTCGCAGTAGCAAACGATGCGGCCGCGCTGGCTCGATTCGAGGAAGCCGATCTCGCCGGCGCCGAGCACCGGCGGCAGGCTCGCCCGCAGGATCGGGCCGAACTCGGCCTGGAAGGCGCGCGAGCCCTCCACCGCCAGGATCGTCTTGAACTGGTCGCCACCCGGGCTGAAGGCGTCGAAGCGCGCGTAGATCCAGGGCATGCAGCGCAGCAGCATCAGCTCCAGGGTCTCGCGCTGCCGGGCGGGGGGCAATTCCCGCAGGGCGTCGAGCGCCGAGGGGATGCGGGCGCGGTGCGG
This sequence comes from Methylobacterium brachiatum, assembly GCF_020523825.1. GTDB lineage: Bacteria > Pseudomonadota > Alphaproteobacteria > Rhizobiales > Beijerinckiaceae > Methylobacterium > Methylobacterium brachiatum. The sequence goes on from NZ_JAJALK010000011.1 coordinate 185,892, forward strand.
CCCGAGCCGGCGCCGGGCCATGTCGCGCACCGCGTTGAGCAGGTCGGCGCGGGTGTCTTCCTCGCGCAGCAGCGCGAAGATCGCCCGCGACCCGCCATAGGCCCGGAACGCCTCCCGGGCCCAGGCCAGCTGCTCGGCCGGCGCGACCGCGATCTTGTCCGGCAGGTCGCCCGAGGGCAGGACCAGGAAGGTGCCGCCCGAGGGGCGCTCGATGGCGTTGCGGATCTCGGCGATGTCGAGGCGCAGCTCGCGCATCAGCCGGCCGACATCCTCGTGGCCCTGGTTCAGGGCGCCGAGCAGGCCGTCGTAGCGGGCGGCGCCGGTCTCCGGGTCCCGCCCGGTCCTTGTGCCTAGCTTGGCCGAGACCCGGCGCAGCAGCTCGGCCGCCTCGCGGGCGGCCACCGAACGGATGCGCAGGACGCAGGAGCCGCGCAGATCCTCCCGGGCCTGCTCCAGGTAGCGCTCGGCGTCGCGCCGGTGCGAGAAGATCAGGCCGGGACGGACCTGATCGAGCCGGCTGAGCGAGGCGGAAAAATGCTCGGCCAGCATCTCGTCGGCGAGCCGCGCATAGGTGTCGGCGGCGGCATTGAGACGGGCGAGCGCGCCGCCATCGGCCTCGATCAGCTCCTTCACACCCTCGATCAGGGCCCGGGCGTAGTCGAGGCCGCCGCGCTCCTGGTCGTCGAGCAGGCGGTAGAGGGCGGCGGGCAGCGCGCCGTCCCGATCGGAGAGCCAGGCCGCCTCGAGCTTGGCGCGCACGTCCAGCACCTCGGCGCCGCGGGGGCCGTAGGCGGCGCCCGAGCCGGTGCGGCCCAGGATGTCGTCGCGCAGGCGCTCGGCCTCCTTGCGCAGGTTCGGCGCCCAGTCCCGGGGGCTGGCGATCTCGGTCCGGATCGCGTCCACCGCCTCCTCGACCCCGAGCGCCACCGATTCCTGGATCGAGGAGCCGTCCGTCCGTTGCAGCAGCGTGCCGACGAGGTCGTATTCGGGGATGCCGGGGGGCGCCGGGCGCAGCACCTTCGGGAAGGCCTCGAAGGCGGAGAAGCGCAGGGCGAGCCGGTCGGCGGCGAAGCGGTCGCGCTCCTCGACCGTGGGGATGTGGCGCTCCCCCTGCCCCCGGGCGACGCCGAAGAACGCCTCGACCATGCCCAGACCCGCCCGGGCGGCGTGCTCCTCGAATTCGAGGCTGCCGCGTGTGGCCAGCACGGCCTGGCCGAGGGCCGAGTAGTTCAGGGAGAACAGGGCGGCGCGGCCGGCGCGGTCCGGGCTCGGCGGCGCCCATTTGCGCATCTTGTGCTGAGTCTGGTTGACGCCGGTCGAGCGCTTGCGGCCCGAAAATTCGGAATTGCCGAAATCCTCGAACAGCACGTCGGCCATCATGTCGTAGAGGTCGCCGATCGCGGCGGTGCGCTGGTCGGCGAGGTTCTGGGTGTCGAACAGGTAGACGTCGCTGAACGGCCGCTCGACCCCGCGGGCGACCCGGGCATGGTCGCCCCAGCTCTCGACATAGGGCGGCTCGGGATTGCCGCGCATGGCGTATTCGAGCTCGGACAGGGTCGCGACGCCGTTGGCGAAGACCCGGTCCTTGTTGGCGCCGACATAGCCCGAGGGCAGGACGAGGAAGAGATCGACCGCGTCCGGGCGCTTGGGCGTCTCCAGCGACGAGATCGCGTAGCCGGCATCGATCACCGCCCCCGAGCCGGTGCCGCCGGCCACCGACGCCACCACGACGACGCGCAGGTCCGTGGCGGTGTCAAGGCCGAGCGCGCGCAGCTGCGCCTCGTTCGAGACGTTGGCCAGCACCGCGCCGGCCTTGGCGGTCAGCCGGTCCATGAAGCTGCGCACCTCGTCGAAGAACAGCAGCCGCGCGATGGCGCGGATCTGCCCCGCGCCCTTCGAGGCGTCGATGCGCGACAGGTCCCGGGCGGGCAGCCAGGAATCGATATGCGGGTAGCTGCGCCGCTCGGCCTGGTAGCGGGCGAGGTTGACCGCCTTCTGCAGGGTCTCGCCCTCGCGGAACGCGACCTTGGCCGAGAGCGCGTCGGTGGCCGCTGCCCGGCCGGCCTCGCGGGCCTCCAGGGTGTCGGTGTCGAAGTAGAGGAAGGACGCGGCCGGGAACTGGTCGAGGGCGCTGATCCGCGTCCCGTTCCAGTCGGCCTGGAGGATGCGCCGGCGCAGGCGCAGCAGCACCTCCATGCCGGTGCCGCCGAGCGCCACGAACACGGTCGGGCGGACCTTCAGGAGCGTCTCGGTCTCGGCGGGCCGGGCGTCAGCCATGGTCTCAGCGCCTCCGTTCGGGTGCGCGCAGGAACAGCACCAGGGCGGCGCCGAACAGCACGAGGCAGAGGGCGAAGCCGGCCGCCAGCCCGGCCCAGGCCTGCCAGAGCCGGCCGACCGTGGCGCTGACCAGGATCGCGGCGGTGAGCATCAGCGCCGAGAACAGCATCCAGCTCGCACCGTTGGCGGCGTCGAGCGTCGCCCGGCGGTTGATCAGGTGGGTGCGCACGCCCTGGCGGACGAACAGGAACAGCACCGCCAGAACCACCAGGGCGGCGGCGCCGAGCGCGAATTCCGTGGTGGTCGGCCCCCGTTCGAGGGTGCTGAACGGGTTCGCCCCGGTGCTCGTCCCGGCGGGGGGCGGCGCGGTCTGGATCGGATCGGCCTGCGGGGCCGGGTTCTGCGGGGCGGGGATGGTGAAATCCTGCCCGGTCCGGGCCTGGACGTGAACGAGCCCGGGAGGCCCCAGGCGGTCGAGATGCAAAGGAATCATGCGCCGGGTCCGGACTCCTGCAGGCGGGTGGCGCGGGCCGGCCCCCACAGCCCCGCCCGCACCTGCCAGCGGCTGCCGTCGGGGGCGCGCAGGGTCTGGGTGCGGTACGGCCGGAGGCTCACCCGCTTCGGGACGGTGCCGAGCATCACGGTCTGGACCCGCGCCCGGGCGAGCGCGAGGGCCCCGAGGCCGGCCGCGGCGGCCAGCGCCAGGGCGGCGGAGGCGGCGGCGATCAGCGGCCAGGGCGAGAACGCCGCCTCGATCCGCACCGGCAGGCTCACCGACGCTTCCGAGACGCCGCGATAGTCGCGGAACAGGCCGGGCAGCCGGCCCTCCACCGCACGCGCATCCCCGACCGGCCCGCCCATCTGGTCCCCGGACAACAACCCGCTGCCGAAGATCGGCCGCACCCTTTCCAGGAAGGCCGGATCCAGCGCCAGGCGCAAGTCCGCGAGCCGCAGAGTCAGGGTGCCATCCACGGTGCGGCCGTCGGAGAGCAATCCGGCGAGGCCGCTCGGGCGCCGAATCGGCGGCAGGGTCAGCACCACGGAGAGCGGCCCGCTCTCGGCCTGCGGCGCCAGGTCGGCGATCTCGGCGGGCGAGACCGCGGCTTGAGCGAGCCCCGCCTCGGTGCCGACCTCGCTCCAGCTCAGGGCGAGCCGGGCTGCCGCGACGCGCTGCGGGTAGAGGCCGTTGCGCAGATGGGCGGTCAGCCGCAGGGCGGTGCCGGCGGCGGCATCGGCCCCGCTCACGATCAGGACGCCGTTCTCCAACCCGGCCTGCAAGCCGCCAGTGTCGAGCCGGTCGAAGCGCAAGGTCAGGCCGCCGGCCAGCACCGGCTTCAGGCTCACCGGCGGGTGGCTGAACAGGGCCTTGAGCGCCGGGGCGCTGACGGCGGATTCGAGGGCCCGGCCGCCGGCCGCGCCGTAGCCGATGCCGTAGATGACGAACCCGCCCTCCGAGAAGTTGCGACCTTTGAGGGGCATCCGCACTGGATAGGCGACGATCCGGCTGATCGCCGCCGAGTCGCGCAGGGCCGCGTAGAAGGCGGCGGTGTTGCGCTCGACCTCGGCGCTGTTGCCCGGGCTGTTCTTGTTGTTGGTGACCATCCAGATCACCCCGTCCCGGCCGCGCAGGCCGGTGCGGATCGCCCCGAGCAGCGCGCCGTTGAAATCCGCATCGGCATAGGCTGTGCCGCCGGCCTTGCGCGGCAGGTCGATCGAGGCGATCGCCGCCCGGACCCGCGCGGCGTCGTAGGCGCCGTCATACAGGATGCGCGGCGAGGGCCGGCCCGGGACCTGCCCGTCCTGGTCGAAGGTCGCCACGGCCATATCGGCTCCCGGAACCCGGGCCGCCCCGACCAGGGCCTCGACCAGGGGCCGGAACTGCGAGCCCTCCGCGGTCAGGAACGGCTCCATCCAGCCGGAATCCTGCACGAGGAAGACCTGCCGCACCGGCGCCTCGGCCCGGGCGTGTCCGCCGAGCGCGAGGACGAGCATCAGAAAGATCCGCAGGAACCTGCTCATGCCGCGCGCAGCCGCAGGGCGTGGCAGCGGCATTCCGACCGGCTCCAGAGGTAGAGCACGCCGTCGTGCAGCAGCGCCCGCGCGTCGCCGATCCGCGACACCGCCAGACCCACCGGCAGGCGGCGCAGCCCGGCCCCGTGGGCGTGGTGGAGGACGTGGCCGGTCACCGGCCCCGACAGGCGCTCGCCGCGCAGGAAACCGCCGCGCGGACCGGGAATGTCGAGGGCGAGCAGGATCGTGTCGCGGGCCATCGACAGGCGGGGCACCAGCAGGTTGCCCGCATGGGTGCCGAGATTGAGGACCTCCTCGGCGGCCTGCCAGGGCACGTCGAACCGCTCCGCGCCGGAATAGGTGCAGGGTCCGGCCGCCAGATGCGGCCCGTCGAGGCGGTGCAGGTCCGGATCCGGAGCCAGCGCGGCGACGTGATAGCGGCCCTCCGCCATGCCGAGCTGATGATACAGGTCGGCGCGGTCCCGCCAGGGCGCCTGGGCGATGACCGGCGTGAAGCCCCCGGGCCAGGGAGTGGCCGTGGTCTCGTCACCGAGCGTCCGGCAGGCGACGAACCCGTCCGGACCGGTCCAGACGGCGTCGCCGAGCCGGTTCATCCACGGCCCGGCGAAATCCGCATCGGGGGCGGCGCGCCCGAGGTCGCGCAGGTCGAGGGCGTCCGACTCGGCCGCAAGGCGGCAGAGGACGAGGCGCCCGCCCCGCTCGCCCAGGACGAGGAGGTCGCCGCCGCGCCAGCACGGCGCCGACAGGAACCGCAGGCCCGCCGCCCGGGTCTCGCTGTGGACCAGACCGCGCCCGAGTTGCGGCAGCCGCACGCCGACCAGCACCTCAGCAGTGGCGTAGGCGATGCCCCTGCGGCTTGCGGTGATGCCGGTTCCGACCGGATGCGGCGGCAGCCGTTCGTGGCCCACGAAATTTCGGCCGTCCCATTCCGCGAACGCGCCGAGATTCTCCTGAAACAGGTACAGCGCGGCCGGGTGTCCGGCCCGGATCAGCGCCGGCACGCCGCTTGGTAGCGGCACGTCGGTGAGGCTGTCCAGGTCGATGTCGAGGATGTCCGGGGCCGGAAGCGGGACCGGCGGGCCCAGCGCGGCGCCGGTCTCGGGCGAGTGCGCGAAGGCGGCCGGAAACGGTCGGCCCTGCCCGTCCCGGCGGATGCCCAGATAGGCGATCCGGGCATCGGTCGCCGGGACCAGGGTGCCCGCGACCTCGGCCGCGCGGGCCCGCCCGCCCCCGAAGGTCCAGCGCTGGCGCCCGGGCAGATCCGTGACCCGCGGGTCCGGATCGATCGGCCAGATGCCCTCCGGTGCGGCGTGGGCGAGCGGCGATGGATCGTCCAGACTCAAGGGCACCGGTCCAGGGGCGGGAAAGTGGTGGGGATCGTTCCCGATTTTTGGCGGGATGGGAAGGGTGGGGGCGATGGGACGGCCCGTTCACGCCAGAACGAGATACGGGTCCCCCCTCTGCCCGCAAGCCGGGCGAGGGGAGATGCGCCCGCACGGCAGAGCTACGCCGGCCGGCCGCACCCTCACGGGATCCCGATCATCTTGTGGGTCTGCAGCGACAGGCGCCAGCGGGCGTCCTGGCGGCAATAGGCGATGGCGGCCTGGGTGCTAGCGCCCTGCTCCGGCCCGTCCATCGGCTGGAGGAAGCGGTGCCGGAAGGCGAGGCCGACGAAATCCGCCGGGTCGGCATCCGCCTGGGGATAGACCAGCTTCAGCTCGTGGCCGGTCGTCTGCGCCAGGGGATTGGCGCCCTTGGGGCTGACGCAGATCCAGTCGATGCCCGGAGGCGCCGGCAGGGTGCCGTTGGTCTCGATCGCGATCTCGAACCCATGCCCGTGCACGGCGTCGATCAGCGCGGAATCGAGCTGGAGCAGCGGCTCGCCGCCGGTGAACACAACGTAGCGGCATTCCGGCCCCCCGGCCCAGGTCCGGGCGATGGCATCCGCCAGCGCCGTCGCATCCGCGAAGCGGCCGCCGCCCTCCCCGTCCAGGCCGACGAAGTCGGTGTCGCAGAACCGGCAGGCCGCCGCGGCGCGATCCGCCTCGCGCCCGGACCAGAGGTTGCAGCCGGCGAATCGGCAGAACACCGCGGCCCGTCCCGCCTGGGCGCCCTCCCCCTGAAGGGTGTGGAAAATCTCCTTGACCGCGTAAGCCACCGTGTCCCCGAAACCTTTTCGCTCGACCGTGATCCCGCACATAAGCGGCGCGGGCCTTCCGGACCACCGACAACCAGGCGGCGCAGCCCCGCGGTTGTGTCTCGCCTTGCTCTTGCCACGGTGGAGACGTTGATGCCGTGATGCAGCACGATGGCCGCCCCGGCGGTCCGGGCTGCGCGAATCCCGGCCGGCCGGCCGGAAGAGCGGTGCCTCGCGGTGCCGACCCTGGCGATCCTCTGACGAGTCGGGCTCGAATGTCCTCTTCACTCCTCCGGCGCGTGACCGTCGGACTCGCGGCGATGACGGGTCTTCTCGGCACGAGCCTGATCGGGATCCAGGCCGCCAACGCGGTCACCGCGCCGATCCTCGTGGTTGATGTCGATTCCGGCAAGGTGATCTATTCCCAGGCGCCGACGGATCCCTGGTACCCGGCCTCGATCACCAAGCTGATGACCACCTACGTCGCCCTGGACCTGGTGCGGCAGGGCAAGGTCTCGCTCGATTCGATGATCACGATCTCGGCGGCGGCGGCCTCCGAGCCGCCCTCCAAGATGGGCTTCAAGCCGGGGACGCAGCTCACCCTCGACAACGCCCTCAAGATCATCATGGTCAAGTCGGCCAACGACATCGCCTACGCGATCGGCGAGAATCTCGGCGGCTCGATCGAGGGCTTCGCCGACCTGATGAACGAGACCGCGCAGCGGATCGGCATGCGCGACAGCCGCTGGACCAATCCCAACGGCCTGCCCGATCCGCGCCAGTGGACCTCGGCCCGCGACATGGCGGTGCTGGCCCGGGCGCTGATCCGCGATTTCCCGGATTCCCACGACCTGTTCTCGATCTCGGCGATCCAGTTCGGCCGGGCGGTCATGGCCAACCACAACGGCCTGCTCGGGCGCTATCCCGGCGCCGACGGCATGAAGACCGGCTTCATCTGCTCCGGCGGCTTCAACGTGGTCGCGACCGCCTCGCGCAACGGCCGCCGGGTCATCACCGTCGTGATGGGCCAGCCGAGCCCGCGCGAGCGCGACGTGAAGGCCGCCGACCTGTTCGATTACGCCTTCACCCAGAGCGCCGGCTGGACCAGCCCGACCCTCGACGCCCTGCCGGCCTCGGCGCTCGGCGCGCCGCCGGACATGCGCCCCTTCGTCTGCGGCGGCAAGAAGCCCCCGGCGATCGACGACGGCCCCGGCGCGGTCAGCGCCCCCGGCTCGGCGGCGCAGCTGATCGGCGGCTCCGCCGCCAATTCCCCGGCGCTCGCCATGGCCGCCTTCTCCAGCCCGGCTCTGCGCGCCCGGACGCTCCCGCCCCGGGCGCCGCTCCAGCCGATCGCGGTCTGGATCGGCCGCAACCCGGCCGAGGGCCAGCAGATCCTCGAGGCGCAGGAGAACGCCCAGAAGACGGCCGCCGCCAATACGCGGGCCGCCAAGCTCGAAGCCGCCAAGGCCAAGCGCGAGGCCGCGCTGCAGGCGGCCAAGCAGGCCCGCGAGGCCCGGCTGGAGCAGGCCAAGGCCGCCAGCGCCGCCAAGGCCGCGGCCAAGCCGGCCTCGAAGGTCGCCGCGAAGCCGGCCCACGGCCTGCCGCGCAGCGCCAGCGCCTACACGTCGTCGGCGGAGACGCCCGGCATGCCGGAGGCCAAGCCCGGCAAGGGCCTCTCCAAGCCCGCCGCCCACAAGGCGCCGGCCAAGCCCGAGGGCAAGAAGGCCGAGGTGAAGAAGGCGCCGGCCAAGAAGGCGACCGCCGAGGAGTAGCGGCCCCCCGGCATCGCGCCCCGGCGCGTTGCCTCCGACCCCGAAAACCCCCATCTGCGCGGTCATGTCCCTGACCGCCTCGCCCGCTCCGGATCCGCGCCGCCCGGAGCCGATCCCGCTCACCGTGCTCACCGGCTTCCTGGGGGCCGGCAAGACCACCCTGCTCAACTGGCTGCTGCGCGATCCGGCGCTCGCCGACACGGTGGTGATCGTCAACGAGTTCGGCGAGATCGGCCTCGACCACCTGCTGATCGAGACGATCGACGAGGACATGGTCCTGCTCGGCGCCGGCTGCCTGTGCTGCACGGTGCGCGGCGACCTGATCGCGACCCTCGAAGACCTGCTGCGCAAGCGCGACAACGGCCGGATCAAGCCGTTCCGCCGGGTGGTGATCGAGACCACCGGCCTCGCCGACCCGGCGCCGATCCTGCACGCGCTGATCTACCACCCCTATCTCGTGCTCCGGTACCGGCTGCAGGCGGTGGTGACGGTGGTCGATGCGGTGACCGGCGCCGCCTCCCTCGATGCCCATCCGGAGGCCGTGCGCCAGGCCGCGGTGGCCGACCGGATCGTCCTGACCAAGGCCGACCTCGCCGACGACATCGCCGGGATCCGGGCGCGGCTCGCCGCCCTCAACCCGGCAGCGCCGATCCTGCCGCCGGATGCGGCGGCCGAGGACCTGCTCGGCGGGCTGTTCGGCCTCTACGGCAAGGGCGCCGACGTCCGCGCCTGGCTCGGCGACGCGGCCATGGAGGACGCGCACCACCACCCCGGCGACGTGAACCGCCACGACGCGGCGATCCAGGCCCTGTGCCTCACCAGCGCCGCGCCGGTGCCGCGGCCGGCCTTCGAGATGTTCATGGACCTGCTGCGCTCCGGCCACGGGCCGAAGCTCTTGCGACTCAAGGGGATCGTGGCGCTGGCCGACGACCCGGAACGCCCGATCGTGGTCCACGGGGTCCAGCACGTGTTCCACGCCCCCCTGACCCTGCCGGCCTGGCCCGATCCCGACCACACCTCCCGCCTCGTCCTGATCCTGCGCGACCTCGACCCGGCCTTCGTCCAGCGCCTCTGGGACGCCTTCCTGGGCCGTCCGCGCGTGGACGCGCCCGACGCCGCGGCGCTGACCGACAACCCGCTGGCGATCCCCGGGAGCTGAGCTGCCCGGCGGCACCGTCCTTGAAGCCATTGCCCCGAACGGCGCCTCCGGGGCGCCCCGCGTCCCGGAATGGGACGATTGGTCGAGAGGTCGGGACAGGCGATGGCGCGACGCTTCACCGTGATACAGGGCGGCCTTTCCGGGACGACGGCCCGGCAACCCGCGGCGGATCGGCCGCGCCCGGTGCTCGTCCTGGCCTGGAGCCGGGACGCTCTCACCGTCCAAACGGCCCCCGTCCTGCTCGATGCCGACGCCGCTGCGGCGGTCGACCGAGCGATCCGTGCTCGCCTGGCGGCGCTCGGCCGCGCGGGTCGGCCCGCCGTCCCCGTCCCCGCGGCGGATCGCCTCCGCCGGCCGCGGGCGATCCCGGCCGAGAACCTGCTCGGCGTGCGGCCCGCGGGCTGGGCGCCGCCCGAGGTCGCCGTGCCGGTCGTCGCGGATCGCAAGCCGGCCGTCGCCGTGGCGTCCGAAAACATCTGGGGCCGGCTCTCGGCCCGGAGCGGCGCCCTCCGGTCGGCATTCCTGCGCCGGGTCGAGAGATTCGCGGCCGGCCCCTTCGGCCCCGGCGCAGGCCCCGTGGCCTGGCGCCGGGTGCGGGGCTGAACGGGGCCGTCAATCCGCCGCGTGTCGCGCCGGCCGTCCCGGCCCTAGCTGCTTGCCATGACGCGCAACATAACCCACGGCCTCCGGCCCGCACCGCGACGGACCAAGGCCCGCGCCGCGCCGCAGCCGGGTGAGGTCGGCCGGGTCGCGGCGGTGCTGGCGCGGCTCGCCGAGGCCGATCCGGACCCGAAGGCCGGGTTCGACGACACCGATCCGTTCCGGCTGCTGGTGACCGTGCTGCTCTCGGCGCAATCCACCGGCCCGACGGTGGCGCGCATCGCCGACGCGCTGTTCGCCCGGGTCACGGATCCGGCCGCGATGCTGAAGCTGGGCGAGGCGCAGATCACCGAGATCATCCGCCCGGTGGGGCTCGGGCCGTCCAAGGCGCGCAACATCGTCAAGCTGTCGGCGGCCCTGATCGAGACCTACGGCGGCGCGGTGCCGCGCAGCGCGGCCGAGATGCGAAAGCTCCCGGGGATCGGCCGCAAGAGCGCCGAGGTGACGGCGAATTTCGCGTTCCACGAGCCGGTGATCGCGGTGGACACCCACGTGTTCCGGGTCTCGAACCGGATCCCGCTGGCCCCAGGCGCCACGGTGGACGCGGTGGCCGACGGGCTCGCCCAGGCCGTGCCCGAGCGGTTCAAGGACGGGGCCCATATCTGGCTGTTCCGGCACGGGCGCGACATCTGCACGGCCCGCAAACCCGCCTGCACACGCTGCCCGGTCTCGGACCTCTGCACCTGGCCCGGCAAGGAGACCTGAGCCGGCCTACTCGTCCTCGCCGAAGCGGTTGGCGAGCAGCGCCTCGATCGTGTCGAGGCAGGTCTCCGCATCCGGGCCGACCGCGGTGACGGCGATGCGCGTGCCCATGGCGGCCCCGAGCGTCAGCAGGCCCATGATCGAGCGGCCGCCCACCGTCTCGCCGGCCCGGGTCACGGTCACGGCGGCGTCGAAGCGCTCGACGGTCTGGACGAACTTCGCCGAGGCCCGGGCATGGAGGCCGCGCCGGTTGATGATCGGCAGCATCCGCAGGAAGCCGCCCTCGGGCACGGGAAGATTGTCGTCCGTCTCGAACAGGTCGTCCATCGCCCTTCGTGTTTCCCGCCCGGATTCCGGCTGATCGCGCCGCTTGCTTCGACACCTAAGCAGACTTGGCCCGGCCGGCCAACGGATCTTCGGCCGAGGTGTTTGAGCCGATGGGGATTTTGAACGCGAAACCGCGCCGCTGTGTGGTGGAGTTCGCACCGATCATTGGTCGATCGCGGCGATACGGCGGGATCGAGGGGACGAGAGTTTCTTACCGCTCGGCGTCGCGCCGGTGTGCGCCTACGGCAAAATCGATCGCTCCGTCATCCCGGGGCGCCGCAGGCGAGCCCGGGATCCAGAAACGCCGCCGGTGCAAGACCTTCACCTGTCGGCGGCTCTGGATCCCGGGCTCCGCTACGCGGCCCCGGGATGACTGCGAGGATGATCGAATGGTTCAGGCAGATCGCGAAACGAAGACAGACGTCCGGTGCGCCCTCGCCCCTACCACTCGTATTCCGCCCCCACCCCCAGGCTGGTCCGGCCGTCACTCCCAGCTTCGCCCTTCAGCTTGATCCGGCGGGTGACGTCGACATCCACCCCCACGGCCGTGTCGGCCGGATTGGCCCCGGCCTTCACGCCGACGCTGACCCGGTCCGAGATGTAGCGCGAGGCCCCGAGCGCCGGGCCGCCGCTCGCGCCCGTGGAGACGTCGAGGCTGTCGAGGCCCAGCCCCTTGCGGGCCTGCTCGAACACGTCCGGGCCGGCGGCCCCGCCCGAGAGCTGCGCCACCGCCTGGGCGAGCTGCAGGGCCTGGAACGGCGACAGCCCGCCGGCCGCCTTCTTGAACAGCAGGCGCGACAGGATCTCGTCCTGCGGCAGCACCGGATCGGAGGTCAGGGTGAACTGCGGCGCGTCGGCGAAGCCGCTCACCGCCACCCGGGCGGTGACGTCGCCGGCCTTGGTCTCGGCGGCGAAGTCGAGGGCCGGGGTGGCGAGGCTGCCCGCGAAGGTCAGGTTGCCGCGGCTGAAATCCAGGCGCTGGCCGACGAGCTGGAACACCCCGCGGCGCAGGCCGAAGCCGCCCACCGCGTTCGGCGACCGCGACGTGCCGGTGACCCGGAGCGACCCGCCGAGCTCGGCGTCGATGCCGCGCCCGCGCACGAAGATCCGGCTCGGCGCGTCGATCCGCACGTCCAGGGTGGCGTCGAACGGCACGGCGGGTTTGGTCGCGCGCCGCCCGGGCTTCCCTGCCGCCTTCCGGTCGGCCCGCTGCGCCAGCCGCGCCCGGGCCTCCGGCGGGGTGTTGACGTGGCGGACACCCGGCAGCGGCCTGACCGTGGCGGGCAGGCGGTCGGGCACGGCCACGTCGATCGACACGACATCGACCCGGCCGGTGATGCGCGGCGTCCGGGCGAGCGGACCGGAGAGGTTGAGATCGACGCTCGACACCGCGGTCATCAGCGGGCTGGAGACCAGCTCGGCCCTGTCGGCGGTGACGTGGAACTGACCCGGAAAATCCGGCTCCAGGGCGACCCGGCCGGTCACCGAGAGGCGGCCGCCGTTGCGGGCCGAGGCCGTCAGCCGCTCGACCACGAGGCTGTCGCCCCGGCCGGTGACGCGGCCGTCGATGTCGGTGAGGCGGATGCCGTTGAGCGGGTCGGTGAAGCTGCCGCCGGTGAGCACGGCCGAGCCCTGGGCCCGGGGTGCCGCGAGGGTGCCGGTGACGCCACCGTCGACCGCGATCCGCCCGGTGACGCTCTGGCCGCCGACGCTCAGGAGCGTGTTGGCGAGCGACGCGTCGAGGGTGCCGCGGGCGCGCAGGTTCAGCGGACCGCCGGCCTCCACCGGCAGGGAACCCGCCACGGTCAGGGCGACGCCCTTCCCGGCCGTGACCCGGCCGTCGAGACTGGCCTGCCCGTCCGACAGGGTGCCCTTCGCGCTGGCATCCACCGGCGGCAGGCCGGCCTGGCGGGTCTGCGGCGCCACGAGCTTGGAGATGGTCAGCGCGTAATGGCCCTCCGGGCTCGCGGCCGGCCCGTGCAGGTCGGCGTCGCCGTCCAGCGTGCCCGAGAGGGCGAGGTCCGGCGCGGCGATCCGGGCGAGCGACAGCGGCAGCGCGCGGATCGCCACCTTGAGATCCAGCGCCTGGCCGGCTCGGCCCGAGACCGTCACCCGGCCGGAGCCGGCCGCGATCGACAATCCGTCGATCACCGCGCCGCTGTCGCGCAGGGTGATGCTGGCCGGACCGGTCAGGGCGAAGCGGTCGCCGCCGCGAGCGGCGGACAGACGCTGGATGTCGATGCGCGTGTCGTCGGCCGGCACGAGCCGGACCGCCCCGTCAAGGTTGAAGCCGCGCGCCTTGGCGGTGAGCGTCACGTCGCTGCCCGCCGGGCTGCTGAGCGCGGCCAGCCGCACCGTATCGATCTGCTGACCCGCGGCCAGCAGCCGGTCGGCGTCGAGGCGCCCATCGAGGACCGGGTAGGCGCGCAGGTCGCGGCCCTTCAGGTCGGCATCGAGGCGGTTGAGACCGTAAGCGCCGTAGCGCAGGGCGGCACCGGTCGCCCGGATCGCCGCGTCCTGGCGGCCGCCGTCGCGGGCGAGGTTCACCGTGGCGTCGAGCTGCCCGGCCAGGGGCTCGGGGGCCAGCGGGGAGATGTCGGCGAGGTTGCCCGCCTTCACCGAGAGCGTTCCGGCCGACAGCCAGGTCTCGGCCGCCACGATCGCGTTGCCCGAGACGGAGACGGAGCCGAGATCGAGGTCGAGCCGGTCGAGCACCCAGTCGGCCCCCGCCTTCGCGACATGGGCGCCGCCGCGCAGGGCCTTGCCGGCGACCTCGCCGGACAGCTTCAGGGTGCCGTCGGGCGCCAGCAGCGCGTCGCTGAGGACGGCCTCGGCGCGCAGGTCGCGGATCGGCTTGCCGTCCGCGGTCGCCGACGGCGCCGTGACCGTCGCGGCCAGAAGCGGATGCTCCAGGGAGCCGGTCATGCGCGCGTCGATGCCGGCGCGGCCGGTCAGGCGGCCGTCGAGGTCGGCAAGGCTCTTGAGGTCGACCCGTCCGGTCACGTCCGCGGCGGCCGAGGTCGCCTCGCCCTGCAGGGTCGCGGTCAGGCCGGAACCCTCCAGGCGCAGGTGGTCGAAGCCGTAGCCGTCATAGGATTGCGACACCCGGCCCTGGAGCGTCGGGGCGCGGCCGAGCACCCGGTCGGCCGCCGCGATCCCGGTGGCGAGGCCGGCGCTGGTCACGGTGAGGTCGGCCGCCAGCGCCTTGCGGGCCGGATCGCCGCTGAGGCGCGCCTTGGCGTCGAGGCTGCCGGCGAGCCCGCGCCCGGCAAGGCCGGAGAACACGGCGAGATCCGGCAGGGCTGCGTCCAGCGTGCCGGCGAGGGTGTTCTGGCCGACGCGGCCGGCATAGCTCGCCTTGGCGGTGTCGGATTCGACCCGGAGGCTCGCGACGTCGATCACCCCGTCCGGCCCGGAGGCGGCCCGCAGGGTCAGCTGCGCGCGACTGCCGATCGCCCGGCGCAGGGCCGGATCTGCCAGCCGCAATCCCTCGACCTTGCCGTCCGCCGTGATGGCAAAGCGCTGGGCCGACGGGTCGCCCTGCGGATCGACCCCGAGGCGCGCCTCGACGCGCTCCAGCGCCGATTCGCGGCTGCGCAGGCCGGCCGCGTCGAGGTTGCCCCGCACCGTCGGCGCGGTGAGCGGACCCTTCACGCTGCCATCGAAGACCAGCTTCTCGATCTCGGCATCGCCGGCCTTGGTCACCGCGCCCTCGGTGGGCAGGGCCCGGGCCTGCAACGTCAGGTCGGCGATCCGGTCCTTGGTCAGGCTGCCGCCGGCGGCGAGCCGCGCGGTGCGCGAGGTCAGTTCCAGCCGGTCGATCCGGAAGGCGCCGCTATCCGCGAAGGCGACGCCGCCGTCGAGCTTGGTCGTGCCGGCGAACACGGAGGCGGCCGGCCCCGGCACCAGGCCCTCGATCCGCGCGGCGAGGTCGAGCGCCAGCCGGCGCTCGGCGCCGATCCGGGAGATCTTGGCGCCGCCCTTGGCGCCGATATCCGGGCCGGCGGCGAAATCGAGCCGGGCGTTCCAGGCATCGAGGGTTCCGGTGCCCGCGAGGTCGAAATCGATCGGCGGCGTGCCAGGGACGTTGGCCGCCTTCGACAGCAGGCCGCCGGCCGGCTCGACGAGATTGGCCCTCAGCTCCAGCTTGTCGCCCTCCGGCACGTAGACCAGGGAGAGCAGGAAGCGCCCGGCGGCGTCGAGGCGCTGGGCCCTGGCCTGCAGGTCCAGCCCCTCGCTGGCCGCCCCGAGCCGGGCCTTGCCCTCCGCCGAGAGCCGCGCCGGCTGACCGGCGACGGGCTCGCCCAGCACCAGCTCGGCCAGCTTGAACCCCTTGATCTCGACCTTCACGGGCAGGTCGGGCAGCAGCTTGCCGTCGGGCTTGGCCTCCGGCGGGGTCGGCCCGGGAATCGGCCGGCGCAGGACCTCGAGCCGTCCGATCTCGAGGCTGTCCACCTCCAGCCGTCCCGACAGAAGGGCGAGCCGGCGCCAGACGATCCGGGCCCGGTCGAGCTTCAGCCAGACGCCGTCGCGGTCGCTCACCGCCACGTCGCGGATCGTGGCATCCGAAGAGAGCGCGCCGTCCACCGCGCCGATCGCCACCCGCGACGACGGGGTCGAGAGCGCCCGGGACAGGAGCCCGCCGAGCACGGATTTCTCGCCGTCGTCGGCGTGAGTTGGGACGGCGGTGGGGATCAGAAGAATAAAGAGAAGCGCGAGGCAGGCCAGCACAAGCGCGGCCTTCCTGCCTTCCCTGCAGACCACGAGACGCGCAGATTCGTGCGTGAAGGCCGCGACGAGCCCCCTCTCCCGTTCGGGAGAGGGTTGGGGTGAGGGACCAGGTTGCTCCGGAAAAGTCGCACCCCTGTCCCTCTCCCGAACGGGCGAGGGGACCCGCGCCGCATCCTGACGGGTGTGAGGTTGGCACGAAAACGGGTCGCCGCCGGGGTTCACCGCCGACGAACCGGCCTGTCTCAGCGTCCCGAAAAAACCAGCCATTCAGAACGCCTGCCCGAGGCTGAGATACAGGACGGCCGGGCGGACATGGCCGCCCTTGTAGGGATCGAGCGGGAAGGCGAGATCCGCGCGGATCGGGCCGATGCCGGTGTAGTAGCGCAGGCCGATGCCCACCGATTTCCGAATCTTCTCATCGAAATCCGGCAGTGACGAGGCGAAAGCGGTGCCGGCATCGAAGAACGGCACCACCCCGATCGTGTCGGTGATCTTGATCCGCGCCTCCAGCGAGGCTTCGAGCAGGCTGCGGCCGCCGATCGGCAGGTTGAACGGCCCGATCGGCCCGAGCGTCCGGTACGGATAGCCGCGCACCGAGCCGCCGCCGCCGGCGAAGAAGCGGAAATTGTCCGGGATGTCCCCGAGCGGCGCGCCGGACACCGAGCCGAAGCCGATCCGCCCGGCCAGGATGTACCGGGACTCGTCGTCCAGGGAATAATAGGTCGAGCCTTGCGCCTTCGCGACGACGATCCCGGGCGACGAGATCGCACCGGGATAGGCCGCCAGCGAGGCGATCGCCCGGAACCCCTTGGTCGGGTCGAGCAGGCTGTCGGTCGAATCGTAGGTCACCGAGGCCGGCACGCCGATCAGCCGGTAATTGACCGTGCCCAGCGCATCCTTCGAGCGACCGGCCTGGGCATCCAATCCGATCTGGGCCGAGAACGTGTCGGAGAACCGGTGCCGGATCGCCGCCGAGACCCCGCCGCCATCCACCAGATAGCTCTGCTGGACCTCACGGGTGATGAAGGCGTTGGCCAGGAAGTCGTTGCGGGTGCCGCCGAGCGCCGGCTGGACATAGGTCGCCGACAGGCGCCCGCCGAGTCCGTTGGTGCCGATCCGGGCGATCTTGCGCTGGGTCGCGAACGGATCGTTGCCCAACCCGAGGTAGTAGATGTCGGCATCGAGCCGGAACGTCTCGCCGCCCCCGAACAGGTTGCGGTTGGCGTAGTAGGCGCGCACCCCCGGGCCGTCGACCGTGGAATAGCGCGCCGAGACGCCCACGAGATTGCGCTCGCGCTCGGTCAATTCGGCGAAGAGCGGCAGGTTTCCGTCCGCGTCGAGCGCCGTCCCTTCGCGGACCCGCGCGGCTCCGATCGCCTCGATGCGCGTCAGCGATTTGCGGATCGCCGCCACCGCCTGGGGCGAGTACGGGTCCCCCGGCTCGGCATAGATGAACGACCGGATCGTCGCCGGGTCGATCCCCGGCGCACCGCTGACCGCCACAGGCCCGAGCCCCGCTACCGGCCCGGGATCGACCGTGAAGGTCACATCCATCACGTGGGCGGCATCGTCCACCACCGGATCGCGCGCCACCACCTTGGCGAAGGGGTGCCCCTGCGCCCGGAATTCGTCCACGATCCGGGCTTCCCGGGCCAGCACCGTGGCCGAGCGGGCCGGCACGTCCTCGTCCACCCGGGTGATCCGCGGCGGCAGCACATCGTCGGGGAACGGCCGGCCGGCGACGTCGCGGACCGTGATCCGGCGCAACGTATAGAGCGGCCCGAGATCCACCGCGATCCGCACCGGCACGAGGCCGCGATTGCGCCACCGCTCCGCGGCCCCCACGGCGGAGGCGGCCGCGGCCTGACCCGCCACCGGCACGGAATCGATCCGGATCGCGGCGGTCCCTTGGTAATAGCCGTAGCCCGACAGGACATCGGTGAGCTTGGGCAGATCGGTCTCGGCCCGGCGCAGGAGCCCCTCCCCGTCCGGCGGCGGGTCCTGGCGCAGGCGGTAGAGGGTCGAGATGTCCTTGAGCGCCTGAAGCACGTCGGAATCGTCGGTGCCGGTGATCCGCACCGCATACGGCAGGGCGGTCGGGCTCGGTGCCGGCGGCTCAGGCTCCGAGCCGAACAGGCCGAACAGGTCGAAGGCCCGTGCCGTCTCGGGCTGCGCGGCAACGAGCGTCACGGATGTTGCCGCGACAAGCATCAGCCGCGGCAGCGCACGCGGCGCACCGGACAGACTCGATCGACCCAGGCGAACGGACACGCGCAAAACGCGGTCTTCAGCTCCGTTCGCAGTCGGCGGCGCGGCGCGCGCGATGATACGTCATGATCCCCCCTCCGCAGCTGAAGCCGCGTCCCCGCACGTATTGTAAAGCTCCGGGTGCCGAACGCCAAATCCGGGCGGCCCGGCCTGGGGACGGACGGGGGATGACCGGGGCGGGAAACGCCTGCCCGGGACAGGTCGGGAAGGCCGATCCGCTGGTGCGAGCACGGCGGCATTGCCGCGCCGAACCGCGATATGACGCGCCGACGGCGCCTGCGCCTGGTCTCAACCCGATGCGGGCGATCGGCCGCTCTCGGCCCGGAAGGTCGATTCCGCGACCAGCGCTGCCAGCGCGTCGATCGCGAGGCGCACGCGCAGCGGCAGATGCGGGCTCTGCGGCCAGAGCGCGTGGCTTTCAAAGGCATGCGCCGGCAGATGGTCGAGCACGGTCACGAGTCGTCCCGCGGCCACGTCGTCCCGGATCAGCCAGGCTGGAAGCCAGGCAAGGCCGTGACCGCCGAGCGCCGCGTCGCGAAGCGCGCCGAGATCGTCGAACTGCATCCGGCTCGGCGGGACGATCTCCGTCGCGGGGCCGCCCGGTTGTGGAAACAGCCAGGAGCGTACCCGCCCGGGACGGCCATAGAGCACGGCGTGATGGCCGGTCAGGTCCGCCAGGGATTCGGGCGCGCCCGCGCCATCGAGATAGCGCGGCGCCGCGCAGACGCGCATGGGCTGGGACGCGATCCGCCGCGCGATCAAGCCGGGCCAATTCTGCAACCGCCCGTTGCGCACCACGAGGTCGAAACCGTCCTCGACCACGTCGACCAGCCGGTCACTGAAGTTGAGATCGAGCTCCAGCTTCGGATGTGCGTCGGCCAGGCGGATCAGGATCGGCGCGATGCGCAGGCGCCCGAACAGGACCGGCATCGAGACGCGCAGCCGGCCCGCGATCGTGTGCCGGCCGGAATCGAGCAGCGCGGTCGCGAGCTGCACCTCGCCGAGGGCGCGCCGCGCATGCTCGAACAGGGTCAGCCCGTCCTCGGTCAAGGCGAGGGAGCGGGTCGTACGGTGGAACAGCCGGACACCGAGCCGGCGTTCCAGCCGGGCGATGCTTCGCCCGACCGCCGAGCGCGTCAGGTTCAGTTTCGCGGCCGCCGCGGCGAAGCTGCCGGCCTCGACGGCCGCGACGAACATCGGCAGGTCCGCCAGCAGATCACCCGGAATCATTGTTGCCCCGCATGCACCGATCCGGGTCCGAACTATCGCCACAGGGGTCCGTCGATCAACGCTACGCATCACCGGTCGGCAGACGATCGGAGATTCGCGAATGACCATGATGAGGCGTTGGGAGATGACCGGCTTCGGCCGCGAGGCACTCCGGCTGCAGCGGGTCCCCATCCCTGAACCAGGGCCGGGGCACATCCTGGTGAAATCCGCGGCGGTGTCGTTGAACTACCGCGACACGCTCGTGATCCAGCACGGGATGGGGCTCGCCCTCGATTTCCCGTTCACCCCGGCATCCGATCTCGCCGGGACGATCGCGGCCATCGGCGCGGGCGTCACCCGCTTCCAGGTGGGCGACCGGGTTCTGACGACCTTCTTCCCCGGCTGGATCGACGGCTCGGCCCCGGGAACCGCGAAGACTCTGGATGTCGGAAGCCTCGGCGGCGTCCATCCCGGCGTCCTGGCAGAATACATCGCCGTACCGGCGGATTGGTGCGTCGCTGCTCCGCACGGCCTCGATCTCGTGGAAGCCAGCACCCTGCCCTGTGCCGGTCTCACGGCCTGGTTCGCGCTCGTCGAGCGCGGGCGACTCAAGGCTGGCCAGAGCGTGCTGGTCCAGGGGACCGGCGGCGTCGCCCTGTTCGGTCTTCAGATCGCCAAGGCGCACGGCGCCGAGGTCTTTGTCACCTCGGGTGCCCCCGAGAAGCGCGAACGCGCGCGCGCCCTGGGCGCCGACCACGCCATCGACCGCGACGATTGGGTCGAAGCCGTCTATCGGCTCACCGCGGATCGCGGGATCGACCACATCCTGGAGATCGTCGGCGGCGCGCACATCGCGCGATCGCTCGAAGCCGTGGCCGTCGATGGGCGCGTCTCGGTGATCGGCGTCATCGCAGGATACGACCTGTCGGGCGCCGCAGGGAACCTGATGCTCAAATCCGCCACGGTCCAAGGCATCCGCGTCGGCCATCGGCGGGCCCTCGAAGACCTCGTCCGAGCCGTGGACGTCATGGCGTTGAAGCCGGTGATCGATCGACGCTACGCTCTCGAGGACGTGCCCGCCGCTCTCGATCACCTGGAGCGCGGCCCCTTCGGAAAGATCGTCATCGGGTTCGACTGACCGCAAGGCGGCGGGCGGGGCTGCGTCGCGGGCCCCTCCCCTGCCTCGGCGCGCCACCACTTTTTCCGCACAATTGGACCCTGATCTAGCTGTTCGACGTTCACACCAGACCTAGCCCTGAACGCAGCAAGGTCGGCCTGCGCGAGCGGACCGCTTGGTTTATTTGGTGGCGTGTCCTTGATCGCGGGAACCAACAACACCCGATCCCGGTGAAATTCGGCGATCAGTATTGCGCAAGGATTGTTGGTTGAAAGGTGCACAAAAACTTTTTCGTGAAGTAGATTAAGAGAACTATACCAAAGCTATCGGCATTGCTGCCCCGCATAGCACTTCTTACATCACGCCCGCGGCGCCGTCGCGTGCAGAGGGAGGGGCGCGCGCGGTGATCGGGCGTTTTGTGAAGTGCTCTGAAATCGAGCTCGACTTACTTTCGGTCCGCGAACAACCGTATTGGTCTCGCCCTGTCGGATTCGAGGACAGTCAGTTGCTCCCTGCCGTGTAACGCGCTCTGGAATGCCGGCAGCATCGGATCGTCCCAGGACCATACAGATCGATCGGCTCAGGATAAGAAGCCGATCCCCATATACATGGACAGCATTAGGGTCCCATTCCAGCGCGTCTGGAGCAACCCTAAGCGGCATTACAAACCCGCAGCGGAATTGACCCGTTGCTTGTCCGGCGCGGCCCAATGCGATCGTTCGGGGGTGAAACTCGGCGGGGTATCGAACTGCGCTCGGGTGTTGAAATGACCCCTCGAGCGAAGCGTTCTCCGTATTCAATCAATTGGGGCAATCCCGTTACTGGCGGCCTTCTCCCCCGTGAAACTCGCGCTCAGGATGGGTGGTGGACCAGGTCAAGGGCATCGCCGGTGGAGCAGTTTCGAAGACCGGGCGCCCGGCCAAGGCGTTGACGATGACACCGCTGCGCCATGCCATGAGGCTGAGTTGCGGTTCTGCGATGCCGTGGCTGACGAGGCCGCCGTTGAGGACGAAGAGGCGGTGGTCCGCGGGACCGTCCCAGGATGCGGAGAAGTCCGCGCCGATCTCGGGCCGGCCATCCTCGTCGAGGGTGAGGCGCTCGCGTAGCGGATCCAGGCACGTCGGCAGCGTGTAGCGGTAGCCCGTGGCCAGGATGACGATGTCGGCGTGGGCGACCTCGATGCCCCCGTCGAAGCCGTTGCGCATGATGAGGTGGTAGCCGCCAGCCCGATCGACATCGAGCACCGTGCGGTGGGGCAGCAGGCTCTTGTCGAGGCGTTTCTTGGCGAGATGTCGGAGCATGTAGAGGCGCTGATAGATCGCCCGCAGGGTGGCGGCCGAGATGCCGTCGCCCGCAAGCTTCTGGCGTCCCACCGTGGAGCGGCGCCGCGCCTCCGGCAGAGCGTGGAAGCTCTCGACGTAGCCGGGCGTGAACAGCTCGTTCGTGAACGGCGTCGCATCGATCGGCTGGAAGTTCGGGCGCCGGCTAATCCAGGAGAGAGCGGCGGGCGCGTCCGAGTCCCGGTTCAGCAGGTTCAGCACGATCTCGGCGCCGCTCTGGCCGCCGCCGATCACCGCGACCCGCTTGCCCGCGATCCGGTCGAGGGCGAAGATGGCCTGGGAGCTGTGGACGTGGTCGCGCGGGTCGAGCTTCTCCGCAAAGGCGGGAAGGCTCGGCTGCAGCCCGACTCCGAGGGCGAGGTTGCGGGCGCGTGCGGTCCCCCGGTCGCTGTCGAGGCGGAAGGCCCGTCCCTCGAAATGGACTTCGCGGATCGCGGTGCCGAAGCGCAGGCTCGGCAGCCGGGCCGCGACCCAGGCGAGATACTGCGCGAATTCCCGCCGCGGCACCGCCTCGAACTCGGCGTTGAGGAATTCGTAGAAGCGCTTCTGCGCCACGAGATAGGCGAGGAAGCTCCAGGGGCTCGTCGGATTCACCGCCGTGACGAGATCCTTGAGGAAGGAGGTCTGCAGCGCGACGTCCGGAAGCATCATGCCGGGGTGCCAGTCGAAGGCCGGCGCCCGGTCGAAGAACAGAGCATCGAGGTCGCCCACCGCGTCAAGCTGTGCCGCGAGGCTCAGGTTGAACGGGCCGATGCCGATGCCGGCGAGGTCGAGCGGGTGGTCCGTCATGATGCGCGGGATCCTGCCTGTGTGCCTGCCCCGACGCCGTTCGCGGCGCCGGCTTCCACGAGCGCGGAGGCTTCCGCGCGATGGAGCGGGTTGATCAGCGGGTTGCCGAGCCGCGGCACCGGTCGCAGGTTGGAATCGCCGTAGCCGAGGCTGAGACGCACGCGGTTGATGCAGATCCGCGGCACGGTCGGCGCGAACAGCTCGAACTGGCGGAATCGGTCGGCGAGGTCGGGGTGCCGGGCCTGATAGCGGCGCAGAGCCCGCGCGAGCGCGCCGTAGAAGGCGACCTCGGGCAGCCCATCGCTGCGCAGGAGCGCGTCCGAGACGAAACGCAGCAGGCTGGCGAAATGGCCGGTCTGCAGGTGCTGCAGCAGATGCGTCGCCGGCCGCCGCAGCAGGGTCTCCCGCACCCCCTCCGGCAGGTCTGCGGCCTCGGGAAAGTCCTGGTCCACGAGGTCGGCGTCGCCCTGAAAATCCTTCAGCGCGACGCCGCAAGGCACGCCATCCTTCAGGATCAGGGTCACGTTCTGGCCGTGAGCGATGAAGCCGACGCCGTAGCGGCAGAGGAAATGGTAGAGCGGCACTGCGACGTGGTCGAACAGCCGTTCGAGCCAAGTTTCCGGGGCGAGGCCGGAGCGCGCAATCAAGCTGGAGACAAGCGGGCGGCCCGCAGCATCCGCCTTCAGGAGCGCACCCATCATCATCGCGGATCGGCCGGGCTCAAGGCGGCCGGCGATGCCCTCCCGCCAGATCACCCCGAGCATCTCGCGGTACTGGTAGGGCGCCGCCGCGATCCGCTCGTAGACGGGGTGGGGGTAGAAGGCGCCGGCCCGCTCGCGCAGGATCACCGTGCCGGCAAGCGCCGGGTCCCGCGCGGCCTTGTCCGCGAGCCAGGCCGAAAAAGCCGGGCCGATCGCCATGTACTGGCCTGGCACCCCGCGCCAGGCGGAGGTGTTGAGGATCGTGAGTGCGAGCTTCACGTCGAGGCGGCCGTCCGCATCCGCGCGGGCGAGCGTCCGCAGCGATTGCTGGGGCAGGTAGGCGCGGCCGAAGACCCCGAGGGGGACGAGGCGCCGCGCCGCGATCTCGCCCGCGAAGTGCAGCACGATCTTGTTGTCCCACTGCCAGGGATGGACCGGCAGGAGCAGGTGAGTCGTGGAGTCGACACCCTGCGCAGCACAGGCTGCCGCCAGCCGAGCGCGCTCGGGCCCGTCGAGGGAATCGGCCACGAGGTCGGCCTCGGCGAGGCCGGGCTCCAGGCTGAGGCGGCAGACGGTGCGGTCCGCCGCGATCCAGAACAAGCGGATCTCGGGGCTGAACTCCGGTGCGTAGGCCTCGAAATCCGCCAGCCCCCAGCCGATCCGCCCCTTGCTGGCGGGCGCTTTCGGGTGGCCGTCGAGATAGGCCTGCAGGATGCGGTCGCTCAAGGCGAGGAAATCCGACCCCGTCATGTCCCGGCCAATCGCCGCGATGCGGGCATCGGCCGAGAGCGTGCTCAGCACCTCTCCCGCATAGGCGCAGAGGGTGGCTGGCTCGATCGCGAGCGTCCGGCTCGCATCCACGAGGAAACCCGCTGCGTCGCCGGCCGGGCTCACATGGGCGCCCGCGATGCGAACCAGGCTGGCCGGATCAATCGCGAGGTTGCCCCAGATCCGGCGCTCCGCAGCGAAGCGGTAGGCGATCCCGTCGTCGAGGCGCAGAAGCCACTGGGTGCCGGCCCGATCGGTGGGCTCCGGCGCCAGCGCCTCCTCGAAGGCGAGCTCGGCGATCGTCTTGGCGATGAGCGCCCGGTTGAGATCGAGCCAGAGCGGCGCCGTCACCGCCCCGCCGTGCGGCAGCGGGCCGGCGCTCACAGGGGGACCTCGCGGAAGAAGCGCTCGCGCTCGCAGCAGACCAGGGCCGCGCGCTTATGGGGGAAGTCGAACTCCTTCAGCGTCTCGTAGGCCGCATCCGCGCAGTAGCTCAGCATCTTGCGGTGCGTGGCCCGCGGCTCGCCCATGATCCGCCGGGTCCGGGGTTCGTCCAGGAACAGGTAGTGCGTGATCGCCCTGAACCAGGCCAGCGTCTTCGGCCGTCCCAGGTGCTCGACATTGCCGATCAGCCCGTGCCAGCCGCGGTCGAAATCCTCGGCGTCGTAATAGGGCCCGAGCCGGTCCTCCTTGGCCCAGTAGAACTCGAAATAGCCGACCGGCACGTCGTCGAAGCTGCCGATCACCCCGAACAGGTGCGGGTCGGCCTCCTGGTCGGCGAGGTAGCGGTCCAGCTCCGCCTCGCTCTGTGCGAGCTCCCAGTAGAAGGCGACGCGCTTCTGGTTCATCCAGCCGTGGAACAGGCCGAGGTCGTGCCGCCGATCGATGGCGCGAAACGACAGGGTCGTGCCGAGCTGCGGCAGCCAGCGCCGGTAGAACGGGCCGTTCGGCTGTGGCGGTCGCAGGGGCGGCAGCCGGTCTTGCGGCCCGAGCTGCGAGCGGATCAGCGGATAGGCCGTCCGCGCCCCGGCGGTCAGCCAGAGCAGGGGGAGCTGGTAGAACAGGGCACGCTCCACGATCGCGTCGGGGGCGGCCGGGGTATTCTCCACCGTCGCGGCCAGGGCGAGCAGGGCCGGCGCGCCCCCGAGTCCGGAAACGCGCAGCCGCCGCGCATCCGGGCAGCGCTGGAACGCAGCCTCGACCAGGGCCGTCACGACCGGTGCGTCGGCGGGATGGCGGCCCACGGAGCCGGTGAGCGCGAGGCGCACGCCGTCCGGGTCTGAGCGCAGCTCTGCTTCGGCGATCGGCTCGCCATCGCGCAAGGCAAGCAGCCGGGCCGCGCGGACATCGCGAGGCAAGCACTCGACCGCGATATCCGCGTCGGCGACGGGCCAGTGGCGGCTCGTCCCGGCCCAACCGTCCAGCACCGTCCCGGAGGCGGCATCGATGCAGGGGCGCAGCGTCATGACCGGACCGCCCTGCGACCGCGCGGTTCCACCAGTGGGTTCGGAAGGTCCACGTAGCTCGCCAGGGGGTCGGTCACGTCGGTGTTCTCGTTGATATTGCGGAAGCAAATCATGAAGTTGCCCTTGCTCCCCAGGGCCGGGGCGTCGAGCAGCAGGCGCAGGCAGGTCCTGTCCCGAAGATCTTTCGCGGTGAGCGCCGCGACGAAGCGGCTCAGGGCCCCGGTGAGGGCGGTCTCCGGCGCCAGTCCGGCAATGCCGATCGCCCCGGTGACGGCGAAGACGCTGTTGACCACGAGGTAGTAGGCCATGATCCGCGCGGCCTCCGCGGAGGTCAGGAGGTGCCCGGCTTCCAGGTCGAGCCCGGGTGCGGCCTCGCGGAGCGCAGGCAGGAATTCGCGCACGAAGCCCGTGCCCTGGCAGTCGCGGAAGAAGGTCGCGACCGGCCAGCCATCCTCCAGCCCGAGGACCAGGTTCTGCTGGTGCGCGCCGAACAGCAGGCCGAGCGCGCACTGGATCTCGAGGATCGGCCCCACCGTGACGGCGAGGAAGCGCTCGAACCAGCGCAGGGCCACGGCTTCAACGGGGCCTGCACCGGCGGAACCTTCGCGCGCGGCGATGCGCAGGATCGTATCGGCCAGCCCGCTGCCCCGCCCGTCAGGATAGACCTCGCAGAGGGCGGCCAAGACCGCGGCCGGCCACTCGTCCGCCCCGCGGAACGGGTTGTCGCGCAGCGCCACGATCGTCTGCGGCAGCAGCTTTCCGTCGGCCCCGCGGAGGGCGAGGTAGGCTGGTTCGCCGAGGACGCGGAAACACGGCCAACGCGCGGCGATCTCCGTGCCGACCGGGCCGCGCAGCACCGCATCGACCACGAGCCCGCGCGTGCACTCGACGTCCTTGATGAGGCGCAGCGAGTTGGTGAGCCGGAGGCTCAGCGAATGCTTGAGCATGAAGCGCGCCTGCGGTGCGTAGAGGCTGCGCAGCGAGGTGGTCGCGTACCAGGGCGCGCCGGCATGACCGTGGTCGCGCAGGCGCCCGGTGCGGAACAGGGCGTCGATCTCGGGATCGAGCGCGAGGCGCGCCGCCTGCCACGGATGCATCGGCAGGAGCACGCGGCCCTCGCTCGCGGCGCGGATTTTTGGATCGAAGGCGGGGTCCGCCGTGGCGAGACCTGAGCAGAGGTCGGCGGCGCTCTCCGTCCGCGCGGAGCCCTGGACGACCGCCTCCGGCGCCGCCGACCACCAGCGCAACGGAAAGCCCCGTCCGTATTCGGGGGCGAAGCGGCGCGAATCCGTGAGGGTGAACTCGTCCCGGCTGCGCGGGGTCGGGTGCACCGAATGGCCGAAGCGGAGCGCCCGCTCGGCTTCGAGGAAACTCGGGTCGCGCCTCAGGAAGATGCCGGGCGCTGGGGCGTGGGCGAGAATATCCTCGACGGTTGCGAGGCTCTGGAAGAGCCGACGCAGGAAGGTCGGCGCAGCCTGGGGGGCAGTCGGTCCGACAATGGTGGGCTCGTTGGCGACCGCGGCGGCGAACTCGGCGAAGGCGATGATGCGGGACGGCTGGCCGACGCGCCGCTCGCGGAACGGCAGTCGGAACACGTGCTGGCCAACGGACGAGACATGGGTGACCGCGATCTCGACCACCGAACCCCGGCGCGGCAGCGGGACGCGCAACAGGGGACGCGCCGAATCGCCCGCGCAGGAATCGGCAGCCGCCAGGGTCCAGCCGGCCCATTCCCGCATCAGGCTGTTGAGGAAGCTGCGTGCCGATATCTGGCAAGCAACGTCGGCAGATGAGATGTCAGCTTCGATCATTCGATCCTCTTCATCTCGCGGTATGGCCTATAAATGACCATATAACGCGGCGCAATGCGGGATCATTACTATAGAACTATTTTAAATATACCATTTGATGATTGCCATGTTCGAAATTGCGCCGATAGAATCTGCCCACGGACGGAGATGTCATGGTTCGAATCGATGCGCGCGCTCCCGGGGATGGGGCGGCCGAGCGGCTATCCCTTGCCGCGGCCTCAGTGGGGTTCGGGCAATCGGCGGTGCTCGCCCTGGTACCGGTGGCGGCCGAGCGCACGGGACTCGATGCGGCCGCGATCGGGGGCGTCGCCTTCGCCGGTGCGGTCGCGTTCCTGGTCTGCGCGCCCCTCTGGGGGCATTGGGGGACCGGCTGGGGCCTGCGCCGGCTGTTCGCGGTCCTGGCCGCCTTGATGACGCTCGGCCACGGTCTGTTCGCCCTCGCCCTCGCGGTGCCGAATCTGCCCACCGCCTCGGCCCTGGCGCTGCTGGTCATCTCGCGGATCGCCTACGGGGCGGGCGCGGCCGGGGTGATGCCGCACGCTCAGGCCGCCGTGGCGGGGGCTGTGGCGGAACCGGCGCGCCCGACGGCGCTCGGCCGACTCAGCGCGGGCCTGTCGGTGGGGCGCATCCTCGGCTCTCTGGTGATGAGCGTCGGAATCCTCGGAACGGCTGCTCCTCTGGTGGCGCTGGCGGCGAGCCCACTGCTGCTCCTGGCCGCGCCCGACCTTGCGGGCGGCCCCAAGGCCAAGCCGGCGAGAATGCACAGCCACGGCGGCCTGCGCGGGGCCGGTCCGCTCATGGGGATCGGCTTCGCCCTGACCCTGGGCCTCGGCCAGATCCAGATCGTGCTCGGCCTGCTCCTGCAGCAGCGCTTCGGCTTCGACGCCGCCGCGGCAGCGGGACTGGCTGGCGCGACCTTCGCCCTCGTCGCGGTGACGATGATCCTGACGCAGCTTCTTCTGGTGCCGCGCCTCGGCCCGAACCTGCGGCGCAATCTCGGCCTCGGGCTCGCCGGCTTCGCGGTGGGCACCGGTTTGATCGCCTGTGCCCCCGGCGCTTGGCTCGCCATGCTCGGGGCTGTCCTGGCGGGCGCCGGCATCGCCCTGGCGACCCCGCATTACACCGCCGCCCTGGTCGCCCGGGTGCCCGTGCAGGCTCAGGCCGCAGCCGCCGGCTGGCTCGCGAGCGTCCACGTGCTCGGCCAGGGGATCGGCGCCCTGTGCGGCGGCGCGGCATTCCGGATCGCGCCGGCGCTGCCGTTCTGGACCTGCGCGGCCCTGGGGCTTGCCCTGATCGGCGCCGCGGCGCGGCTTCGGCTGGACGATCCTCGTCATCCGGTCGCCTGATCTGTGCGGCCCGAGCCGAGCAGGCGAACGGTCGCCACGGTGGCGAGGCCGGAGAGCAGCGTGGCCACCCCGAACAGGGCCCCGTAACCGAGGAGGTCGGCGAGCTTGCCCGAGATCAGCGCGCCGACCAGGTAGACCACGAGCTGCGCGCAGGCAAGGATCGTGAAGTCGGTGCCCGGCTGCTCCGCGGAGGAGACCGCCATGAACAGGCTGTAGAGCGCGACGATCTCCATGTAGCGGATCAGGGTCTGGAACCCGGCCGCGCCGAAGAGCGGCCCGAGGCCGACCACGGCCCCGAGGGCGTGGGCCGTAAACAGGCCGAAGCAGAGGGTCCGCAATCCGCCCAGCAGGCCGAGGGTCGCGGCCGTGCCGTAGCGACGGACCAGCAGCGCCGCGACGCCGGAGCCCGCGAGTCCTGCGATCATCGCCGAGACGCCGGACAGGTAGCCGATCCGGTCGAGGGGCACGCCCGCATCGACGAGGTAGGCGCCCTCCATCGCCTTCACGAGCCCCTCGCTCACCCGGTAGGTGAGCGCGACCCAGAGGATGGTGCGCACCTCCGGCCGTCGCAGGAAGGCCCGGATTGAGGGGCGCGGCGCGGAGGCGCCGATCTCCGGCGCCCCCTCGCGCATGGCGAAGGCGGCGAACAACGGCGGCACCGAGAAGGCGGCTGCGGTCAGCAGCATGCCGGCCCAGCCGACATGGTGGTAGAGGACGAGGCTCAGCGTACCGCCGACCACCACCCCGAGGGCCACCGAGCCGCCCTGTATGGCGTTGCCAATGGCGCGATCCTCCGGCCGCAGCCGTTTCACGGCGTAGCCGTCGGTGGCGATGTCCTGCGTCGCGATCAGCAGCGCGGCGAGGAAGCCGATCCCGATGATCCCGGGCACATTGGTAGGGCCGAGCGGCAGCAGAGCGAGGATGCATCCGATCACGCCGACCTGTGTCACCACCACCCAGCCCGCTCGGTGGGCCCGCGCAAAAGGCCGTACCCGGTCGATCAGCGGCGCCCAGAGGAACTTCAGGACGAGGGGCAGGAACAGGAGGCTGACATAGCCGATCGCCGCCCGGGATACGCCGGCCTCGCGCATGATCGGCGGCAGCGCCGCGGCGATCAGATAGGAGGGGATCGCCTGCGCCATGTAGAGGGCGGCGAGCACCGCGAAGAGCGACATCCGCTCGCGGCGACCTGCTTCCCGAGCGGCCAGGGCGGTGGGAGCCGCGCTCATGCCAGGTAGGCCTGCGCGGCGGCCCGGGCCGCGGCCTCGTCCGGGGCGATCGTGATGGGGAAGGTCCAGAGTCGGCGGAACAGGTCGGCGCTCGCCTCCTCGAAGCCCGGCCGCACGATCACGAGGCCGCGGCAGCGCCGGTCGAGATCGGCGCGGGTGCGCTTGAACCAGAGGGCCTGGGCTCGTTCGGCGGCGGCCGAGAGCTTGCCGATGCCGCCGAAGATCAGGATCAGCGCGAACGGCGCGGACCGCGCCCCGACCTGCTCCAGGGCGTCGAGATAGGCGGTCTCGTCGCCGGGCTCGGGCGGCCCGAGATAGCGCAGGACCACGAGGTCGCCGGTCTCCTCGAGGGCGACCATCCCTCAGAAGGTCCGGCGGTAGCCGACCGTGACGGTGCGCCCGAGCCCGTAGACGGTCAGGTTGCGCACCGCGGTCGCGGTCGGATTCCAGTAGGCGCGGTCGAACAGGTTGTCGACGGAGGCATAGAGTTCGCCCCCGGCGAGCGGCGCGCCGATCGCGGCGTTCACCGTGAAGGCGTCCTTGAGGCGATAGCGGGTGCCCACGAGGTCGATGCGGGCGTCGCGGCCGCTGAAACCCTCGCCCTCGACCCGGAGCGAGACGCCGTTCGCGAACAGGTAGGTCCCCGAGACCGTGCCGTGGAAGGGCGCACCGATGCGGTTATTCGGCAGGTCGCTGTCAAGGCGGCCGTCCTTGTTGGTGTCGTAGCGGCCCTCGCGGTAGCCCAGCACGGTGCCGAGGTTCAGCTGCTCCGTGACCTGCGCGTTCCCGACGAACTCGACGCCGTAGATCATCTCCTTCTGCTGGCTCAGGCGATTGGTGAGCGGGTCGAAGGTCGTGCCGTCGTCGGAGGTCGACACGAAGCCGCCGAGGCTGCCGGAGAAGATCCCGCTCCGGCCGCGGATGCCGAAATCGTAGGAGTTCACGATCTGCGCCTGGGGCGCGATGCTGGCATAGGCGATGGTGGTGCCGGCGGGCAGGCAGAAGGGCCGCGTCACCGGGCAGGCATAGGCCAGCGACAGGCCGGCCCGGCGCGTGAAGGCGCCGATATCGGCCAGCGCGTAGCCCTGGCTGAAGCCGCCGTAGAGGTCGAGGCCGGGCACGAGATTGAAGGTCGCCCCCGCGTTGAAGGTCGGGGCCGAATAGGCAAACTTGCCGCCGGTGACGTTGAGGGCCGGCAGGACGAAGGTCGAGTAGCCCAGCGCGTTGCGCGCCGCCGTCGCCGCGAAGGTCGTCGGTCGCGTGAAGCCCGACACGTCGAGGTCGAAATGCTCGTAGCGCATGCCGGCGCGCAGGGTCAGCCGCTCGCCCACGGGCAGCTGGATCAGGGCGAAGCCGGCATAGCTGTTCTGCTGCAGGGGCGTGAATACGTCGGTGCCGTCTCGCGCCCGCTGACGGGTGGATTCCGAGATCACGTCGGAGCCCCAGGTCAGCTTCAGCCCGGGCAGGAGGGCGCTCAGGTCCGTGTCGAAGGTGAGGTTGATGCCGCCGCGCTCGGTCGCGAGCGCCGTCTGGTTGGCGAGGCTCGTGGGCGCGGTCGGGTTGAACGAATACGTGACGAACGGATTGGCCGGGTAGGCGAACTGCGTGTAATTGAAGCGCTTGTTGATGTCGTTGTAGAAGCCGAGGATCGACAGACTGCCGAGCGGCGTATCGCGGTCCGTATAGCGCAGGTAGAGCGAGCGCGTATCCTCGGCGACGGGCAGCCCGATATAGGGCCGCGCGTAATTCGGTCGGGCGAAGGCGCCGGTGTAATCGGTCAGGTAGCGCGGATCCTGGTTGAGCAGGATCTGGGTGAGGCCAAACTCGACGCGCTTGGCCAGATCGAGGTCGTAGCCGAGCCGCAAATTGATGTTGCCGAGCTGGAAGCGGTCGCCGCCACCCTGTCCGAGCTGGCCGTCCGAGGGCAGTTCCCGGCCTTTGCCGTCATAGGTACGGGCGGCGAACCGGCCGGAGCCGGTGAAGGCGTAATCGACGCCGTCCGGCACCTTGCCGGTCACGCTGATCGAGGTCTCGGGCGCAACGCCGTGGACCGGGTCAGCCGTGAAGGTCCGGACCGCGGTGTTGACCGTGACAACCGGGGCCCCGTCCGTCGGGCGCCGGGTGATGAAGTTGACGGTGCCGCCGGTAGCGCCCGCGCTGTAGAGGCTGGAGGCGCCAGCCACCACCTCGATCCGTTCCACCGAATTCAGGTCGATCAGGTTGAGGAGGCGTGAGACGTCGCGCAGCGGCGTGTTCACGGGCACGCCGTCGATCAGGACCAGGAGGTTGCGGCCCCGGAAGTTCTCGGAGGCGCTGGAGATCGTCCCGTTCGGTACCGTGAAGCCCGGGACCAGCTTCGAGAGTACCGCCGAGGGGTTCGGGGTCAGGGCAAGCTGCTGGCGGATCTGCTCGCGGTCGACGATCTGGACGCTCTGCGGCACGTCCTCGATCCGGCGCGGCGCACGGGTGGCCGTCACGGAGATCTCGTCGAGCGCGATGGCGGGGGCCGCCGTCTCGGCTCGGGCCGCGCCGGCCAGGGCCGTCCCCGCACCGAGGATCGCGAGGAGACGAAGAGTACGCATGATTGTCAGACCCACCCCTGCACGTCCGCACGGGAACGCATCTCGAACCTGCCGAACCCTCGCGCACGCGTGGGGCGCAGAGATGCGCCGATCGGCGGATGGTTTAAAACTAGTCTAATGTAATATCAGTTCGTCTTCCGGGTCCCTATCGCCAAGTTGAAGGCGCTGGAACTCTCGACATCTCCCAATGTCTCTAGCATGGTGATCCCCGATCAGCTTGGACTCTGGCGCGATCGCGTGCGGACTGCTGCGCAGCCAGGGATGATCGAGGGCGGGATGACGGAACAACAATGCTCGACACTGCGATGACAGCGCCGCCGCGCCCCGCATCCGGTGATGCGGGAGCGGGCGCGGTCCCGCGGACGGTCGAAGGCCCCGATTCCATTCCGTTCCAGGGCCGAACGGCGATCTGCCTCGTCCCGGATCTCGGCATCGCCTCGGTGTTCGAGCCGTCCCGGTGTTGGCGGGACGAGGGGCCGGGCGAGCGCCTGATGCTGGTGCGGCCCGCGGTCGGACGTCTTCAGGTGACCCTGGGCAGCCGCAGCGTCGCCTGTTGCTCGCGGGACGCGCTGCTCGTCTCCGCGAGCCGGGGCGCCGTCTTCGAGGCTCTGGGCGTCGACCGGATCGACTTCCTGGCGATCGAGCGGGATCGGCTGACCGGCCCGCTTGCCGCGCTGGAGACCGGGCTCGTCCGGCGGATCGGCCGGGACCATCCCGGCCTGCAGACCCTGACCGTCTATGGAGCGAGCCTTCTGCGGGGGCTGATCCCGGTCGGCTCCGTTGGCATCGCCGACTTGGTCCGCGCGCATCTCGCCGAGCTCCTCGCCTTTACGGTCCGCGAGCCGGCCCCCGTGACGGTTTTTCCCGGCCCGAGCCGGCGCGATCTACGGATCCAGGCGCTCAAGGCCGAGGTCGAGCAGCGCCTCGGCCGGCCGGACCTGAGCCTCGACGCAGTCGCGCAGGCGCAGCAGATTTCCAGCCGACAGGTCCAAGCGATGTTCCAGGCGGAGGGTGAGACCTTTTCGGGCTTCGTCCTCGCCCGCCGCCTCGACCGGGTGATGCAGCGCCTCACCGATGTCGAGGACGACCGGCCCGTCAGCGCCATCGCTTTCGATGTCGGGTTCGGCGACCTGTCTTACTTCAATCGCACGTTCCGCAGGCGCTTCGGCCTGACGCCCTCAGAGGTCCGCCGATCGGGCAGGGCTGCCGAGTGAGGGCTCGCTACGCTCGAAGCTTGGACGGCCGGAACAAGTCCTTAACCGGATGCCCGCGCATGAGCGGCAAGGAACTCTCAGAGTCAGAAGATTGGAAGCGTCGGTCTGGAACGCGTGGCGCACGCGCAATGCCGTCCCATCGACCGAGCGACGCAGGCAGGCACGCGTGGCCCCGAACACGAAAAACCCGGCTCGCGTTAGCGAGCCGGGTTCTTTGAAGGGTCGAGTCATCGAAAGAGATTTGGTTGCGGGGACAGGATTTGAACCTGTGACCTTCAGGTTATGAGCCTGACGAGCTACCGGGCTGCTCCACCCCGCGCCAAGGTTGTGCGGCTGGTCCGGGCTGGCTGATCGCCTGTGGGGCGGGCTCCGGGGCCGATCGCGCTGATCGTGATGAGGGAACGATGTGATTGCGTTGTGCGGGTCTGGCGGCGACCGACTCTCCCGTGCCTTGAGACACAGTACCATGGGCGCTGGCGTGTTTAACGGCCGAGTTCGAGATGGGATCGGGTTCTGGGCACGCCGCTCAAGCCACCAGACCGGCGCAACGCAATTTTTTGGGACGGGGCCGTGCAGGGTGCTGCGACGGCGTGTGTCCGGTTCGGCAAGCATGCAGCGTCGGGCGCTGCGGGTCTTCGTGTGGCTGTGTCTGGCGTGATCGGCACCCGCTTTGCAGCGGCTGCCGATCACGCACGGACACGGATCACGGGAGCGATCAAGTCAATCGGGCGATTAGTACCGGTCGGCTCAACGCGTCGCC
>NZ_JAJALK010000012.1 GCF_020523825.1 Methylobacterium brachiatum
GCGGTTGATCGGTCCGTCCAGCACGAACGGCGCGGCAATCCCGGACAGGCGCAGGCCCGCCACCAGGGTGGTGGTCTTCCAATGGCCGTGCGGCACGGGCGAGCGCAACCGCTCTCCGCGCGGTGCGCGCCCGCGGGTGCGGGCCATGTTGGTCGCCGTCCAGGTCTCGTCGAGGAACACGAGGCGGCTGGGATCAAGGTCGGGCTGGCTCTCAAACCACGCCTCGCGGGCAGCCTTCACGTCCGGGCGATCCTGCTCGGTCGCGTGAGCTGTCTTTTTTTGTACGTCAGGCCGCGGGCGTCGAGGAAGCTCCACAGGGTCCCCAGCCCGACCGTGAGCGCGTGTTCCTCCAACAGGCGGACCCGCATCTCCTCCAGGGTGATGTCGTCCCGCTCGGCGATCAGACGGCGCAGGAACGCCTCGTGCGGGTCGAGCTTGGAGCCGCGTGCCCGCCCTTGTGGTCGGGCCGCCACCGTCCCGGTCGTGGCCAGTGCCGTCATCCAGCGGACCGCCGTTGCGGCACCGACTCCGAAGCGCTTGGCCGCCTGCCGGCGCGAAGTCGAGCCTGCCGCATCCACGACACGCTCACGCAGATCCTGGCTGTAGGGTCGGCCCATGCTCTGCTCCTCATCTGGAGTGCGCAATGAATCAGCCCAACAGCCCCGCGTGAACCCCAGGCATCCGACTCAGCCCAAACCGAAAGTGCTCTAGCCCGCGTCGATGTCCCGATCGTCGACCGGGAGCACCCATAAAAAAAGCCGCCCGAAGGCGGCTTATGGTCGGTGTTTCCGCTCCCGGACGATCAGGACCGGAGGCGGGTCCGGACCTCGCCGAGGCTGGCGCGGATCAGGCCCTGGGCAGCATCGCCTTGCAGCCGCTCGCGCAGGATCGTCTCGGACACCTTCACGGCGGCGTCGGCAGCGGCCGCGCGAACCTGGGCCTCGGCCTGGACTTCGGCCTGGGCGATCTTGGTCTCGGCGGCCTTGGTACGGCGAGCCAGGAAGTCGTCGAGCTTGCGGTGGCCCTCCTCGGCGGCGCGCTTGGCCTCCTCGCGGGCGCTGGCGATGATCGCCTCTGCTTCCTTCTCGGCCTCGGCGCGACGGCGCTTGTAGTCGGCCAGCACGGTGGCGGCCTCCTCGCGCAGGCGCTTGGCCTCGTCGAGTTCGTGACGGACGCGGTTGGCGCGACCGTCGAGGCCCTTGGTCATCGCCGAGAAGGCACCCGCCTTCCAGGCGATACCCATGAAGATGAAGAACGCGACGGCGACCCAGAATTCGGCTTCGAGCAGCATCGTGGGTTCCCGTTAATGTGCGGTGGCGTCGAGAGCGCGGTCGAGCGTCGCCGAATCGGGCGCCTGGCCCGTCAGGCGCTCGACGATGGCCGACGCGGCCTCGCCGGCGATGCTGCGGACGTTGCCCATCGCGGCCTCGGTCCGGGCGCGGATCGTCGCCTCGGCAGTGGCGAGCTTCGCGTTCAGCTCCGTCTCGAGCGCCTTGCGCTTGGCGTCGGCCTCGGCGGCCAGCTCGTTCCGGGTGGTCTGGGCGATGTCGCGGGCCTTGCCCTGGGCATCGCGCAGGGCGGTCTCGTAGGCGATGCCGGCAGCGTCGGCCTCGGCCTTCATCGCCTGGGCCTGATCGAGATCGGCGCGCAGGCGCTCGGCGCGGGCATGCAGGATCGCCTGGATCCGCGGCAGCGCGACCTTGTCCATCAGGTAGTAGAGGAGACCGAAGGCCAGCGCGAGCCAGATCAGCTGCGACAGGAATCCGGAGGTCTCGAAGGGCGGGAAGGCGCCGCTATGCGCTTCGGCATGCTCGACATGGCCGGGCACGAGCTGCGTGTCGGCGCCCGGGGGCGGCGTGGTGAGGGGATTCGGCTGCGCCATGAGACCGCTACACTGACACCGTTCGCTTGGGTCACCGCCGACGCGGTGACGGAAGAAGGTGGACGCCTCGTTCGCGAAGCGCCCACCTGGTGGTCGGGCGGTGAGAGCCCGGTGGAGGCCGCGTCGCCCGCGGCCCCCGGAGCGCGTCGATCAGACGGCGAAGAGCAGCAGCAGCGCGATGAGCAGCGAGAAGATGCCCAGCGCCTCGGTCAGGGCGAAGCCCAGGAGCAGGGTGGCGCGCTGGCCGTCGGCCGCGGAGGGGTTGCGAAGGGCGCCGGCGAGGAACTGACCGAACAGGTTGCCGAGGCCGATGCCCGCACCCGCCATGCCGAGGCAGGCGAGGCCGGCGCCGATGTACTTCGCAGCGACGGGATCCATGATAACTCCTGAGGTCTCTTCAGATCGAAACGTGCGGTGACGTTCGCGGCGGGTGGAGCCGGCCAAACGGGGAGGCCGGGGTGAAGCTGAGCGGCCGGGGCGTGAGCCTAGTGGCCGGGGTGGAGCGCGTCGTTGAGGTAGATCGCCGTCAGCGTCGCGAAGACGTAGGCCTGAAGCGCCGCAACGAGGAACTCGAGAGCGGTGAGCGCGATCGTCAGGAACAGCGGAAGCGGCGATAGCACGCTCCAGGCACCTGCGAGAAGAAGCTGGACCACGAAGAACGCGAAGATCTTCATCGCGATGTGGCCGGCGAGCACGTTGGCGAACAGACGCACCGACAGGCTGATCGGCCGGGAGATGAACGAGATGATCTCGATCGGCACCAGGATCGCCAGGAGCGGCTTCGGCACGCCCGACGGCACGAACAGGCCGAAGAAGTGGGTGCCGTGCTTCATCACGCCGTAGATCACCACGACCGAGATCACCAGGGCGGCGAGGCCGAAGGTGATGATCAGGTGGCTGGTCACCGCGAAGGCGTAGGGGATCATGCCGAACAGGTTCAGGATCAGCACGAACATGAACAGCGAGAAGACCAGCGGCATGAACCGCTTGCCGCCGTCGCCGGTGGCCTGGTGCAGCGTATCCGCGATGAATTCGTAGAAGATCTCGGCCAGAGACTGCATCCGCCCCGGCACAACCGAGCGCGAGGCCGTCGCCACCACGGTGATCAGCGCGATCACCCCGACGGCGGCGAACATGTACAGAGCGGATTGTGTGAAGGCGAGTTGCTGATGGCCGATATGGCCCAGCGATACGAGCGGCTTCAGCTCGAACTGATGGATCGGGTCGATCGTGACCGCCATTCCCGCTTCCGCCCCTCTTGATCCGGCGCATCGACAGCGTCGATCGCCTCAAACCTCTATCGACCGGCGTGCCTTATGGCTCTTGCCCGTCGCCTCGTCCGGGACGCGTGCCGGCAAAACCTGACACCCGCATCACGTTGTAGATCCCCGCCACGAACCCCAGCATCAGGAGGACGATCAGGCCCCAGGGTTTCGTCCCGAAGACATGATCGACGATCCAGCCGAGTATGCCCCCCGCGATCACGCCCGCGACGAACTCCGTGGAGATCGTCATGGCCTGGCCAAGCGAGGAGGGCCCGGCAGCCCGAGGCCGCAAGGAAGGATCGGGAGCGGCTTGCGGACGCTTCCGTTCGATCTGCGTCTCGAGACGTCTGAGCCTCGCGGAGAGTTCGCTGTCCGTCGGCGTTCCCTCGGTCCCGTTCCCGTCCCTGGAATCGTCGCCGTTCACGGCTGAAACTCACAGGGCGGGAGGATCTGAAACCGGCTGGACGCCCCCATCAAGCGGGCGCACCATAGTTTCGCCTATCTTGGGTGTCAAGGCGACGCCGATACAGAGCAAGTCGTTGATTTTGATCTGCTTTTCCGGTTTTTGGGCCAGCGTGGCAGCGGTGCTTCGCGCAACGTGCCACAGACACATCAGGCGCCCAGGATCGGCTTGATCACCTTCTCCATGCCGTCGATCGTCATCTCGCCGGTGTAGCGCTCGCCGTTGATGAAGAAGGTCGGCGTCGAATCCACCTTGAGAACGTCCAGCCCGCGCTGCTTCACGGCGTTGACCGCGCCGTAGACCTTCTGGTCCTTCAGGCAGGCCTCGAACGTGTCCTTGGTGTAGCCGGCCTGCCGGAGCATCTGCTCCAGGGCATCGACCGGCTTCGGCGTGAAGGCCCAGGCCGGCTGCTGGTCGAACAGCAGGTCGGTGATCGGGTAATACTTAGCATCGCCCTGGCAGCGCGCCAGCATGAAGGCGGCGGTGGCCAGCGGGTCGAGCGGGAATTCGCGCAGGGTGAAGCGCACCTTGCCGGTATCGATGTAGCGCTCCTTGAGCACCGGCCAGGTGGTGCGGTGGAAGGCGGCGCAGTGCGAGCAGGTCATCGAGGCGTATTCGATGATCGTGCACTTGGCGTCCGCCGGACCGAGCCAGACATCCCCGAGCGGGCCGGGCTGCATCAAGGCCGCCAGGTCGGCGTTCTGGGCCCAGGCCGAGCGCGCCAGGTAGGGGAGGGCGAGGCCGGCGCCGAGCGCGAGGCCGGTGAACTTGAGAGCGTCGCGTCGCGTGGTCATGGGCAGGCTCCGCCGAATTCGTCGGTCTTGGCGTCTTAGGCTTGGCGTCCCGGTTCGGGTACTCGGGCGCGGCTGTCCTGGCAAGGCGACGCAATCGCCACCGAAACCTGATGCTTAGCGCTCCGGCCGAGTCGCCACGGCCGCGATCCCGAGCCGGTCCAGGGCGGCACGCAGGCCGTCATCGTCGATCGCCGCCACCGCGCGCTTGACCTCGACGGCCCGGGACGGATCGATGCCGGTGCGCGGCGCCGGCCGGCCGCCGCGGCCGACCCGGTCCTGCTGCAGCACGATGCGCGAGACGCAGGCCCAACCGTAATGCGCGTTGATGCGCTGGATCACCACCGGCGCCAGATGCTGGAGCTCGATGGCGAAAACGCCCTCGACCCGGACCACCAGCGTCCCGGATTCCGGTGCGTCGGAATCCTTGCGGCGACGCTTGGGCCATTCGAGTTTCGAGGGCCGGCAGTAGCGGGCCAGCCGCTCGCCCACGATCTCCGGCCAGGCGGCCAGGATGTCGGTCGACGCGAAGCCCTGCGCCGCGAAGGCCGGCCCGATGCAGCTCTCAATCAGCTCGGCCAACGGTTTGACGCGCGCCATGGTGCTTCGGGCCTCGCCATCCTTCACGTGAGTCGCACGAGGTTAGCGCAGCTTCGTTGACGAAGGGAGCACGAGCCCGGCGTTTCGCGGCCCTATGATCGTCCGGCCCCGCCTTGTATGCAGCCTCGCCCATGCCGCCCTGCCCAGCCCCGGATCCCGGGTCCGCCCCCGGACCCCGCGCCGACGACCTGCTCGCCTGGTACGACCGGCACCGGCGGGTCCTGCCCTGGCGCGCGCTCGCCGGCATAACGCCCGATCCGTACCGGGTCTGGCTCTCGGAGGTGATGCTGCAGCAGACCACGATCGCAGCGGTGCGACCGTATTTCGAGCGTTTCCTGGCCCGGTTCCCGGACGTCAGCGCGCTGGCCGAGGCCCCCGAGGAAGCGGTGATGTCGGCCTGGGCCGGGCTCGGCTACTATTCCCGGGCGCGCAACCTCCATGCCTGCGCGAAGGCGGTGGCGGCTGCGGGCCGCTTCCCCGACACGGCCGAGGGCCTGCGCAAGCTTCCGGGCATCGGCGCCTACACGGCCGGGGCGATCGCCGCGATCGCGTTCGAGCGGGCGGAGGCCGCGGTCGACGGCAATGTCGAGCGGGTTCTGAGCCGAGTCTTCGCCGTGGAGGCGCCGCTGCCCGGCAGCCGCCCGGAGATCCGCCGGCTGACCCAGGCCCTGGTGCCGCATGACCGGCCCGGCGACTTCGCGCAGGCGCTCATGGATCTCGGCGCGACGATCTGCACGCCCAAACGCCCCGCCTGCGCCCTCTGCCCCTGGATGCTGCCCTGCCAGGCGCGGGCGCGCGGCACGCAGGACACGTTCCCGCGCAAGATCAAGGTCGCCAAGGGGGCGCTGCGCCGCGGGGCGGCCTTCGTGGCGATCCGCAGCGGCGACGAGGCGGTCCTGCTGCGGACCCGCCCGCCGGAGGGGCTGCTGGGAAACATGGCGGAGCCGCCGGGCAGTGCCTGGGAGCCGGATTACGACGTCGCGGCGGCCCTGCTGGATGCGCCGATCGACGCCCGCTGGAAGCGCCTGCCGGGGCTCGTCCGCCACGGCTTCACGCATTTCCCGCTAGAGCTGACCGTGTTCTCGGCGCGGGTCGCGCTCTCGACCCCGACGCCGCCCGGCATGCGCTTCACCCCGCGCACCGCTTTGGACGAGGAGCCGCTGCCCGGCCTGATGCGCAAGGTGCTGGCCCACGCCTTCGACCCGAAGCCGGAGCCCGAGAAGAAGCCGCGCGGTCGCCCGAAGAAGGAGCCGCCGGCGATGCCGCTACTCGCGGCCATGGAGGCGCCGATCTCGATGGAAGATCCGGAGCCGCGCCCGAGCGTGCGCGCGGTGCCCAAGCCCCGGCCCAAGCCGGCACCCGAGCCGCCGCCGGAGATGGACGATTTCCTGGATGCCGAGCCGGAGGCGCCCGTCGCGCCGCCACGCGCCCGGCCGACGCCGCGCCGACCGGGCGCCGCGCGACGTCGCTAGCTCTGAGGGACCAGGTTCCCAAAGGGCGAGCCCTTTGGTGGGGTTCGGGGCAAGGCCCCGAGGCCTTTGCAGGGCTCTGCCCTGCACCCGCCAAAGGGCGAGCCCTTTGGGATCTCGTGACCAGCAGGGAGAACGGCTCAGCCGTTCGCCATCGCCTGGCGCAGTCCGGCCCGGTAGCTGTCGATGACAACCGGCTTGCCGGAGCGCTCGACGTGCCAGAAGGTCCAGCCGTTGCAGGCCGGGAGCCCCTGGACCAGGGCACCGATCTTGTGGATCGAGCCGATGACCAGGCCGTTGTCGAGCTGGCCGTCCGGACGCACCGTGGCGCGGAACCGGCGGCGCTCGTCGGTGACGATCTCGCCGGGGCGGATATGCCCGGCCTCGATCACCGAGAGGAACGGCACCCGCGGCTCGGCCCGCTTGGTCGGCGCCACCATGAGGGCGGCCTTCGACAGCGGCTGGACGGCGGCGATCCGCTCCATCGCGGCCTTCGCGTAGGTGGCCTCGCGCTCGATGCCGATGAACCGCCGGCCGAGGCGCTTGGCGACTGCGCCGGTGGTGCCGGTGCCGAAGAACGGATCGAGCACCACGTCGCCGGGATTGGTCGCCGCCATCAGGGTGCGGGCGAGCAGGGCTTCGGGCTTCTGGGTCGGGTGGACCTTGTGGCCCTCCGCATCCTTCAGCCGCTCCTCGCCGGTGCAGAGCGGGATGAACCAGTCCGAGCGCATCTGGAGGTCTTCGTTGCCTCCCTTCAGCGCGTCGTAATGGAAGGTGTAGCCCTTCGACTCCGCCGAGCGCGAGGCCCAGATCAGGGTCTCGTGGGCGTTGGTGAAGCGCTTGCCGCGGAAGTTCGGCATCGGGTTGGCCTTGCGCCACACGATGTCGTTGAGGATCCAGTAACCGAGATCCTGCAACGCGCTCCCGACCCGGAAGATGTTGTGGTACGACCCGATCACCCAGAGGGTCGCGTTCGGCTTCATGACGCGCCGGCAGGCGGCGAGCCAGTCCCGCGTGAAGGCGTCGTAGGCCTCGAAGGTCGCGAACTTGTCCCAGTCGTCGTCGACCGCGTCGACACGGCTCTGGTCCGGACGCAGCAGGCCGGCTTCGCCGAGCTGCAGGTTGTAGGGCGGATCGGCGAAGACGCAGTCGACGCTGGAAGCCGGCAGCGCGTTCATGGCCGAGATGCAATCCCCGACCAACACTTGGTCGAGGGGGAGGGGACGCTGGGTGGGTACGAGACCCATCCGTGGCGCCGACGCGGGCCGCCCGGCACGCGAGACCTGTTTCCGGGCGACGGCGTCGGCAGCCACGGTACGCGGGGAAGCCATGGCAAACACCGGTTACGCGACTGACCGGCAGACCATGCGTCGGATACGGTAAAGGTCGCGTTGTCGAAATTGCCCGGCTGCCGTCCCGTTCTGGGGCTGCAGTTTTTGCCGAGAGCGTCCCGCCCAGTCCTTCCACAGATCAAGCGCCTATTGTGCGGCGCATCGAGCCCGCCCGTCTTATGCCGCGACGCGGCTGATCAGACCGCGCACCGTCCGAGAGCCGCCATTCCTGTGGTCCGTGCCGGCACGACTGATTTCGGGTTTCGTCGGCGCCCGCATCCAGCTCAGTGGGACGCAGGGTCACACTCAACGCAGGGCTTAGGAATTTAGGCCGATCCAAGGATCGCTGCACATGACAGTTGTGTGACGCGGCGATTACCTAAGGGGACTGTCGGTCTTACAAATCGTAACACAGTCAGAAATAAACTGAAATAGAACGCACTGTAATCCACATGACCAGGCAGAACCCGGCTAAAATGTGACGTCAACCGATCCGAAAACCCCGCCATATTCCGGCCCGTTTCTCGAACGACTGGCGCCGCCCCGGAAACAACAAGGGAATGCGGGAAGAATGACATCTGGTTTCGGTAAGTTCGTGGCCACCGTTGGAATGCTCTCAGCCTTCGTCGGAACGACCCTCCCGGCTGCCGCCCAGAGCGGCGCGGCCTCCTGGTACGGGAGCGGCTCTCGCACCGCGAACGGCGAGCGTTTCAACCCCAACGGACTGACCGCTGCCCATCGCAGCCTGCCGTTCGGAACCCGGGTCCGCGTCGAGAACCGCCGGACCGGTCGCTCGGTGGTGGTGCGGATCAACGACCGCGGCCCCTTCGTGCGTGGCCGCATCATCGATCTCTCGAGGGGCTCGGCCCGCGCGCTCGGCATGGGCGGCACGAGCTACGTCTCGCTTCAAGTCCTGAACTGAGGACCCGGCGCCACCTGCGCCCGATCGCCGATGGAGGATCGGGATCCGATCCGGCTGCGCGCGCCTTGACGGCGCCCGGATCGGACCGATCCTGAAGCCGAGCGGCCTCCCGACGTTGCCTGCGGCGTCGGGAGGCCCCATGTGCTGTGGGAGCAGCCCGGATCCAGCCGCCCCATGCCCAAGCCCCTGATCGTCGATATCCCGCATGACCTCGGCCGCGACGAGGCCAAGCGGCGC
The DNA here is from genome assembly GCF_020523825.1 of Methylobacterium brachiatum. Lineage (GTDB taxonomy): Bacteria > Pseudomonadota > Alphaproteobacteria > Rhizobiales > Beijerinckiaceae > Methylobacterium > Methylobacterium brachiatum. The sequence continues at coordinate 8,961 of NZ_JAJALK010000012.1, forward strand.
CTCGAACACGGCACCGACCAAGCGCGGGCCTTCCTGGCCAAGAGCGGCGTCACCATCGACCAGCTCGCCTGGACCGGCGACCGCCTCGATTTCGGCGTCTCGGCCATGACCCAGAAGATCGGCGGCACGATCGATGTCGGCCCCGAGAGCGTGCGCCTCGAGGTGAAGCTGCCGTTCCTGCTCGCCCTGTTCGCCGAGAAGATCCAGAAGGTGGCGAGCAAGGAAGGCAATCTCCTGCTCACCAAGAAGTAGCGCGCCGGAACCCCAGCCGCAGGCCTTCGTTGCCGCCCGAACGGTGCGGGACAGCACCGCGGGCCCTCTGGAGGACAAGATGCCGGACTTCACCCTCGCCGATCCGAGCCAAGTGCCGGAAGTTCCGCCCCAGCCCATGCCGGCGCCCGAGACCCCGTACGATCCGCCGCAGGCGCCGACGCAGCCGCCCGGTCCCGAGATCCCCGGCAACACCCCGGCCGAGACGCCGGGCATCCAACCGCCGGAAATCCCGGTCAACGATCCCGGCCCGCCGGAGATCAGCCCGCCCACCGGGCCGGCCAACCCGATCGCCTGAGCGCCGGGAGCGGCCCGGTTTGAACCGGAGGCCCGGCACTGCCATAAGCCCGGCATGGCCGCTCCCCCTCTACTGACCCTCCAGGACGTCGCGCTCACCTTCGGCGGCACGCCGCTGATCAACCGCGCCGACCTGACCATCTCCCCCGGCGAGCGGACCTGCCTCGTCGGGCGGAACGGCTCGGGCAAGTCGACCCTGATGAAGATCGCCGCCGGCCTGGTCGAGCCGGACAAGGGGCGGCTGTTCGTCCAGCCCGGCACCACGATCCGCTACCTGGCGCAGGAGCCGGACTTTTCGGGGTTCTCAACCACCCTCGATTTCGTCGAGGCCGGATTGCCGCCGGGCGAATCCGCCCATCGCGCCCGATACCTGCTCGAAAGCCTCGGCATGACCGGGGCGGAGGATCCGAAGCAGCTCTCCGGCGGCGAGGGGCGGCGCGCGGCGCTCGCCCAGGCGCTGGCCCCCGAGCCCGACGTGCTGCTCCTCGACGAGCCGACCAACCATCTCGACCTACCGGCGATCGAGTGGCTCGAAGCGGAGTTGCGCGGAACCCGCGCCGCGATGGTTCTGATCAGCCACGACCGGCGGTTTCTCTCCGCGTTGTCGCGGGCCACGATCTGGCTGGACCGCGGCGAAACGCGACGGATTGAACAGGGATTCTCCAACTTCGAGGCCTGGCGCGACGCATTCTTTGAAGAGGAGGAGCGCGACCAGCACAAGCTCGACCGCAAGATCGCCGCCGAGGAGCACTGGCTGCGCTACGGCGTCACCGCACGCCGCAAGCGAAACGTCCGCCGCCTCGGCAACTTGCACGAGCTGCGCCAGAACCGCCGCGACGTCCGTCGCCCGGTGGGCAGCGTCAGCATGAACGCCTCCGAGGCCGAATCCTCCGGGAGCCTCGTGGTCGAGGCCCGGGACATTTCCAAGGCCTACGGCGACCGGACCATCGTCGACGGCCTGTCCCTGCGGGTGATGCGCGGCGACCGGCTGGGCATCGTCGGGGCCAACGGCGCCGGCAAGTCGACCCTGATCAACCTGCTGATGGGCCGGCTCGCCCCCGATTCCGGCCAGGTCGTGCTCGGCACCAACCTGATGCCGGTTGTGCTCGACCAGGCCCGGGCGACGCTGGAGCCCGGGATGACCGTCACAGAAGTGCTCACCGGCGGCCGGGGCGACAGCGTCACGGTGAACGGCCAGAGCCGCCACGTCATCGGCTATCTCAAGGACTTCCTGTTCACCCCCGAGCAGGCCCGGACCCCGGTCTCGGTGCTGTCCGGCGGCGAGCGCAACCGCCTGCTGATCGCCCGCGCGCTGGCGCAACCCGCCAACCTGCTGGTGCTCGACGAGCCGACCAACGATCTCGATCTCGAGACCCTCGACCTGCTCCAGGAGATGCTCGGCGACTACCAAGGCACCCTGATCCTGGTGAGCCACGACCGCGACTTCCTCGACCGTGTGGCCGGCAGCGTGTTGGTCTCGGAAGGGTCGGGCCGCTGGGTCGAGTATGCCGGCGGCTACAGCGACATGCTGGTCCAGCGCGGGCAGGGGGTCGAGGCGCGCACGGTCGCGCCCACGAAGAAGGAACCGCGCGAGCGCACGGCTCCGGCCGCCCAGCCGGCCGGAAAGCCGAAGCTCGGCTTCAAGGACCAGCACGAGCTGAAGACGCTCCCGGCCCGCATCGCCAAGCTGGAGGCGGCGATCGCCCAGCTGAAGGCGATCCTGGCGGATGCCGACCTCTACGCCCGCGACCCGGCCCGGTTCGACAAGGCCACCGCCATGCTGGCCCAGGCCGAGACCGAGCTGTCGCAGGCGGAGGACCGGTGGCTGGAGCTGGAGATGCTGCAGGCGGGGTGATACCGACCCGCGGCACAAACCAGGGATACTGTCTTATCGAGCCTCGGCGGGCACAGTCTCGCGGGGCCGCAACGATCGCGAACCGACCGGAACGGATGATCGCATGACCGCCTACCAGACCCTCGAACAGCGCTTCTCCCGCCTCGCGGCCCTGGAAGGCGCGGCCGGGATCCTCGGTTGGGACGCGCAGACGCTGATGCCGGACGGGGCCGCGGAGGCGCGGGGCGACCAGCTGGCGATCCTGCGCGGGCTGGCCCACGAGATCCTGACCGCGCCCGAGACGCAGGACGAGCTCGCCGCCGCCGAGCAGCAGGGCGGCCTGGATGCCTGGAATGCAGCCAACCTGCGGGAGATGCGGCGCGCCCAGGCCCATGCCGGCGCGGTGCCCCGGGACCTCGTGGAGGCGAGCTCCCGGGCCGTGTCCCGGTCCGAGATGGTCTGGCGCGAGGCGCGGCGGGATTCCGATTTCGCCCGGCTGGCGCCGTATCTCGCCGAGGTGCTGCGGCTCCAGCGGGAGATCGGGCAGGCCAAGGGCGCGGCGCTCGGGCTCGACCCCTACGATGCCCTGCTCGACAGCTACGATCCGGGCATGCGCCGGGCGGTGATCGACCCGCTGTTTACCGACCTCACGAGCTGGCTGCCGGACCTGATCGCCCGCGCCCGGGAGATCCAGTCCTCGCGCCCGGCGCCGCTGCCCCTGGAGGGGCCGTTCGACACGGGCACGCAGCGCGCGCTCGGCCTCAAGCTGATGACCGCGCTCGGCTTCGATTTCGCCCGCGGCCGCCTCGATATCAGCCTGCACCCGTTCTGCGGCGGCGCCACCGACGACGTGCGCATCACCACCCGCTACGACGAGGCCGATTTCGGCCGCGCCCTGATGGGCGTGCTGCACGAGACCGGCCACGCCCTCTACGAGCAGGGCCGCCCCGCCGCCTGGCGGCATCAGCCCGTGGGCGCCGCCCGGGGCATGAGCCTGCACGAGAGCCAGTCGCTCATCGTCGAGATGCAGGCCTGCCGCAGCCGGGAGTTCTTCACCTACCTGGCGCCGCTGCTGCGCGAGGCGTTCGGCCGCTCCGGGCCGGAATGGTCGCCGGAGAACCTGCACGCCCTGAACACGCAGGTCCGGCCGGGCTTCATCCGGGTCGATGCCGACGAGGCGACCTACCCGGCCCATATCCTGCTGCGCTACCGGCTGGAGACCGCGATGATCGCGGGCGACCTCGCGGTCGCCGACCTGCCCGGCGCCTTCAACGACGGGTTGCGCGACCTCCTCGGCCTCACCGTGCCGGAGGACCGCCTCGGGTGCCTGCAGGACATCCACTGGCCGAGCGGCGCCTTCGGCTACTTCCCGACCTACACGCTGGGCGCGCTCGCCGCGGCCCAGCTGTTCCGTGCGGCCCGCGCCGCCGAGCCGGCCCTGCCGGGCTGCCTCGCCGCGGGCGATTTCGCCCCGCTGCGCACATGGCTGCGCGCCAACGTCCACGAGGTCGGCAGCCTGCTCGGGACGGATGATCTGCTGGTCCGGGCAACGGGCGCGCCCCTGGGGACGGCGGCGTTCCGGGCGCATCTGGAGGGGCGGTATCTGGGGGGGTGAGGGGTCCATTACGGCAGGGGCTGGAACCCGACGAGCACCTCCTCCGCAAAGGCAGCGCGCCTTCCTTCAGCGAAGCGGGGTACTCATGGGGCGAAACGTTCCTGCTGCGGCAATTGAGGGTTCACAAACCGAACGATCACTCGCCTCGTCATCCCGGGGCCACGCAGTGGAGCCCGGGATCCAGAACCACCGACGGTTGAAGGACTTGCACGGTCGGCGGTTCTGGATTCCGGGCTCGCCTGCAGCGCCCCGGAATGACGGAGAAGTTTATCCGCCGCCGTCGCGGCAGCTGTAGCGGAGCGCGGTGAGGGATGGCCGCGCCCTTCCGTCAGAACCGCCCCCTACAGCTCCAGCACATCCACCGCATCGCCCAACCGATCCCGGGCGATCTCGGCGACGTGGCGGTGGTGGGTGAACAGGATCGGCTGGACGCTGGCACCGATCTCCGCGAGCGCGTCGAGGCCGTACCCGGTTCGCGCTTCGTCAAACGTTGAAAACAGATCGTCGCCGATGAACGGGGCGGGCTCGGCGCGGCCGGCGTAATCCTCCAGATAGGCCAGGCGCAGGGCGAGATAGAGCTGGTCGCGGGTGCCCTCGCTGAGCGCCTCGATCCCGACCAGCCCCCCGCCTGCGCGCTGGCCGGCGAGCTTGGGCGTGTCGGCCTCGTCGTAGGTCTGGGCGAGCCCGGTGAAGGCGCCGCCGGTGAGGGCCCGGAACAGGGCGCCGGCCCGGGCCACCAGAGGGTCCTGTTGGCCGGCCCGGTGCCGGGCCACCGCCTGGCCGAGCATCAGGCCGGCGAGCCGCAGCACCGCCCAGGAGCGGGACGCCGCCTGGAGGTCGGCTTCCGCCGCCTTGCGCTCGGCGGCGGCCAGCTCGGCGCCGCTGCCGCCTTCGAGCTCCGCCCGGCGCCTCTCGGCCCGGTCGCGGTCGGCGAAGATGACCTGGCCGCGCTCGGCCTGCTCCTCGGCCTCCATGGCGAGCCGGGCCAGTTCCGCCTCCACGGCCTCCGGGGGGAGGGCGTCGAGGCCGGCGCGGATCTCGGATTCGGGCAGGCCGTCGGCGGCGCCTGCGAGGCTGCCGCGCAGCCGCAGGCGCTCGGCCCGAAGCATCTCCCGGGCGTTCAGCCGGCCGAACACCTCCGCGATGGCAGGGGTCGGCGCCTCGGCCAGATCCGGCATGGTTTCGGCGACCTGGCGGGTCAGGTCCGATCGGGCGGCGTCGCGCAGGCCGAGGGCGTGGCGCAGGGCCGTGTCCGCTTCCTCGAAGCGCCGGTCCAGCTCGGCGCGGCGGGCCTCCCGGGCCTGGGCGGTGACCAGGCGGGCATGCAGGGTGCGGATCGCGCCGGTGGGCGGCGTATCGGCGAGGTCCGGTGCGAGGGCTTCGACCAGGGCAGCCGCTTTGGTCTGAAAGGCGTCCATGTCGCGCCGGAGCCCCGCCGCCCGGCGCTGCAGGGCGGCGCGCTCGGCGAGCCGGTCCGGCACCGTGCGCCAGGCTTCCAGCGCGCCCTCAGCCTCCTCGGGGCGGGCGGTGGCGGGCAGGCCGAGGGGCCTCAGCGCCTCCGCCCAGTCCGCCTGCCAGGCGGCGCGGCGCGACCCGGTCTCGGCCAGCGCGGCCTGCAGCTTCTCCGCGGTCGCGGCGGCGGCGCGGAGCCGGCCGCCGGTCTCGAGATTGGCCTCCCAGCGGCTCGCGAGCGTCGCGACCCGGGCCTCGAGCCGTTCGAGCGCCTGGCCGATATCGCCGTCCGGGGCCGGATCGAGCCCGGCCCGGGTGAACAGGTCGGCGAGCGGCGCCCGGGCGGATTCGATCCGGGTCTGCAGATGGTCCCGCTCGATCCGCTGCTCGGCCAGACGCTGCTCGGCCTCGATCAGGTTCTCGGTCTCGGCAAGCCAGGCCGCCATCTCGGCCGGGGGGCCGGGGACGAGGCCGGCGGGCTGCCAGGCCTCGCGCCAGGCGGCCTCGCCCTCGGCGATCTCGTCCGCGATCCCGGCGAGCACCCGTTCGGCTGCCGCCAGCGCCGCATCCTCGGCGGCGAGGCGGTCGAGATCGGCCGCGTGGGCTGCGACCCGCGCGGCGTCGGCGGCGCGCTCGTCGGCGAGGCGGTCCGCCTCGAACAGGGCGCGCTCGTAGGCGGCGAGCGTGCCGGGCTCTGTGGTCCGGCCGGCCGCGAGCGCGTCGCGCAGGGGCGCGAAGGCGGCGTCGCGCGCGGCCCGCACGGATTCGAGCCGCTCCTGGGTGGCGATCGGCCGGCCGGCCTCGCGCTCACGCAGGCGGGTCCGGGTGGCGTCCGCCTGGGCTCGCGCCGCGTCCCGGCGGTCGGTGGCGCGCTCCTGCTCGCGCCGCTTGCCGTCGAGCAGGGTGCGGTAGCGCGCGATCGTGTCGGCGCTGGGCAGGGGCATGCGGGCCAGCGCGGCGGTGTCGGCCACCGGCGGCGACAGACGCGCCGCCTGGTTGCGCAGCAGGGCCGTCTCCCGCCGGATCGCGGTGTCCAGCGCCTCGTGGGCGGCGAGGCGCTCGTGCAGCTTGGCAAGCGGCTTCAGGGCCTCGCGCAACGGCGTCGGATCGTGGGTGGCGCCGGCCGCCTCGACCTCCCGGGCCAGGCGGTCGCGCTCGGCCCTGGCGGCCGCAGCGTCGCGCGCCAGCTGCTCCTCCGCGGCGGCGAGCGTCCTGCCGTCGCGGATCAGTCGCTCGACCCGGGCGCGGGCGGCGTCGGTGGGCTGGCTGGCTTCCAGGGACGCGAGATCCGGGGCGCCGATCCGGGCGCGCAGGCGCTCCAGGTCGAGCCCGACCTTGTGGGCGTCGCCCTCGATCCGGGGCAGGTCGGTGCCGCCCTTCTCGAACTCCTTGGTGCCGCTGAATGCCGTCAGGATCTCCTCGGCCCGCAGGATCAGCGCCGGCTCCACCGGCACCGACTCGGCCTCGCCCCGCGCCCGGGCGAGGGCGGCGTCGGCGCGCGCCGCCTCGGCCTCGGCCTCACGGCAGCGTTCGAGGGCGGCGCCCAAGCGCTCGATCCAGGCGGAATCCGCCTCGGCGAGGCCGGCATCCGCGGCGATCCGGTGGTCCAGCGCGTCGATCTCGGCGACGATCGGCCGGGCGCGCTTCAGGCGCTCCAGCCGGGCGCGCTCGGTGGCCACGCGCTCGCGCTCGGCCCGCAGCGCATCGAGCTGCTGGGCGGCGGCCGCGATCTCGTCGTTCAGCGCGCGCCAGTCGCCGGCGCGCAGGCCCTTCTCGCGGATCGCCTTGCGGGCGGTCTCGTGCCGCTCCAGCGCCTGGTAGAAGGTCCGGTGCTTGGCCTGGCGAGGCGCGAAGATGCCCTCGGCCTCCGCGTCGAGGGCGGCTTGCAGCTCCGTGAGGCCGCGCAAGCCCGACCCAGCTGCGAACAGGCTGGCGCCGACCTCGCCCTCGACATCGACCATCTCGCGCCCGCCGGCCCGCAGGCTGCCGGCATCGAGGCCGAAGGCGCGGCAGAACACGGTGCGGGAAATGCCGCCGAGGAACGGCGCCAGGGCGTCGTCGGGCAGCGGCGCCTCGGCGGCGTCGATCAGCGTCCGGGTGTTGCCCTTGCGGCGGCGGAAGGCCAGGCGGCGCCCGTCGGCGGCCTCGACCTCGGCGCCGAGGCGCAGGAGCGGCATGTCGTGCAGGAAGGCGTAGCGGGTGGTCTTCTCGAAGCCGAACAGCAGGTCCGTGACCGCCGCGAGCGCCGTGCTCTTGCCGGCCTCGTTGGCGCCCAGCACCACGTGCAGGCGGGCATCGGGCCGGAAGGTCACGGTCCGATCGGTGAAGGCGCCGTAGCGCTCCAAAGCGAGGCGGATCAGCCGCATTGTGCGCGCCTCAGCAATGCCGGCCGCCGAGGCGGCCCAGGATCAGCGCCTCGGCCTCGGCACAGAGCGCGTCGAACTCGGCCTCCAGATCGGCCTCCGCGGCGGCGGATGCCGGCATGCGGGCGCCAATCTCGGCGAGCGCCGCCTTGGCCCGACTGCGGAAATCCGGGTCGCGGTCGAGATCGGCGAGCAGGGCCGCCGGGTCGATCGCCGCCCCGGAGGCCTCGACCGGAGCGCGGGGCCTCCGGGTCTCGATCTTCAGGCGCTCCAGCCAGATATCCTCGTGCAGCCGGTGGGCGGCGGCCTGGATCTCGGCGGTGACGTTGTCTCTGTCGGCCGAGAGCGCGTCATGGGCCGGGGTCGTGCCGGCCAGATGCACCCGCACCAGCACGAGGCGCTGCGCCGCCACCTCCGCCAGGGGCCGCAGGGCGGTCTCCACATCCTCGAGGGCGGCGCTTGTGTCGGCGGCCTCGCTCAGGTCGACGGTGACCTGCTCGAAGCGGGCCCGGTCGAGGGGGAAGCGGCTGACCCCGGTCACCCGCCCGTCTGCGACCTCCACCAGGACCGCGCCCTTCGCGCCGCATTCGCGCACGCTCCGGCCCTGGATGTTGCCGGGGAACACGATCCAGGGATCCTGGGACAGTTCCGCATATTCGTGGATGTGGCCGAGCGCCCAGTAATCGTAGCCCCGCGCGGTGAGGTCGGCCACCGAGCAGGGGGCGTAGGTCTCATGCGCCGCGTGGCCCGTGCAGGAGGTGTGCAGCACGCCGAGGTTGAACCAGCCGGGCAGGGCGGCCGGGTAGGTCAGCGACAGGTTCTCCTCCACGGCCCGGGCCTGGAAGCTCCGGCCGTGCACGGCGACCCGCAGGGATTCGAGGCGCAGCGTTTCGGCGCGGCTCGCGGAGAAGACATGCACCGAGGGCGGCAGGGTGATCGAGCGGGTGATCACGCTCTCGGCGTCGTGGTTGCCGCGCACCAGGATCGTCGGGATGCCGGCCCGGTCGAGGCGCGCCACCTGGCGGGCGAAGAACAGCCCGATCGTGTTGTCGGCCCAGTCGCCGTCATAGATGTCCCCGGCCACGACCACGAAGGCGACCCGCCGCTCGATCGCCTGGGTGACGAGATCCTCGAAGGCCTGCCGCCCCGCGGTGGCGAGCCGGCGGGCCAGCTCCGCGTCGCGGGTGGCGAGGCCCGAGAGCGGGCTGCCGAGATGCAGGTCCGCCGCATGGATGAAGCTGAAGCCCGACATCGGCCCCCGGTGAGCAATCGGTGAGCCGGGGTCTTAGGCCGCCGGGGCGTGCGGCCTCAAGCGGCGACGGCGCATCGCTGCACAGGCGCGGGGCGCGTGCGACGGCCTCAGGACCGGAACTCGATCAGCATGGCCCTGGCGGCGTCCGAGAAAGTCGCTTCCTGCGTGTCCACGTCGGGGCATGGCACCCCGAAGCCTGCCCGTCGCACGTCCGGCTGCGAGGCGCGCCCGACTGTCACTTCCGCAGCGGCACGCCCTTCGTGGTGAAACGCGGCGCGCCCGGATGGCGCATGGGGCGCGACTGGCTTCCGGACTTGCCCGCGCCGGCACCGGTTCCCGGGGGCTGCGAGAGCGGAACGAGCTGGTCCGGCCTCGGCCCGATGAGATCCGCGCGGCCCATCGCCCGCAGCGCCTCGCGCAACAGGGGCCAGTTCTCGGGATCGTGGTAGCGCAGGAACGCCTTGTGCAGCCGGCGCTGCCGCATCCCCTTGATCGCGTCGACCGGCTCGCTGCCGCCGCGCCGCACGCCCTGCAACGGGTTGATCTCGGTGTGGTACATGGTCGTGGCGGTCGCCATGGGCGAGGGCAGGAACGTCTGGACCTGGTCGGCGCGATAGTCGTTCTTCTTGAGCCACAGGGCGAGGTTCATCATGTCCTCGTCGGTCGTGCCCGGATGCGCCGCGATGAAATACGGGATCAGGTAGTATTTCTTGCCGGCCTGCTTGGCGGCGGCGTCGAACATCTCCTTGAAGCGGTCATACGTGCCGATTCCCGGCTTCATCATCAGGTCGAGGGGGCCGCGCTCGGTGTGCTCGGGCGCGATCTTGAGACGGCCGCCGACGTGATGGGTCACGAGCTCCTTGACGTATTCGGGGCTCCGGACCGCGAGGTCGTAGCGCACGCCGGAGGCGACCATAACCTTCTTGACGCCCTTCACCTCACGGACCTTGCGATAGAGCCGGATCAGGTCGTCGTGCGAGGTGTTCAGGTTCGGGCAAATATCCGGGAAGACGCAGGACGGCAGCCGGCACGCCGCCTCGATCTTCGGGTCCTTGCAGGCCATCCGGTACATGTTCGCCGTCGGGCCGCCGACATCGGAGATCACGCCCGTGAAGCCCGGGGTCTTGTCGCGGATCTTCTCGATCTCGCGCAGGATCGAGCCCTCCGAGCGGTTCTGGATGACACGGCCCTCGTGCTCGGTGATGGAGCAGAAGGTGCAGCCGCCGAAGCAGCCGCGCATGATCGTCACCGAGAACTTGATCATGTCCCAGGCGGGGATCTTCGCGTCGCCGTAGGACGGATGGGGGGCGCGGGCGTAGGGCAGGTCGTAGACCGCATCCATCTCCTCGCTGGAGAGCGGGATCGGCGGCGGGTTCAGCCACAGGTCGCGGTCGCCGTGGCGCTGGACGAGGGGGCGGGCGTTGCCGGGATTGGCCTCCCGGTGCAGCACCCGCGAGGCGCGGGCATAGGCCTCCTTGTCGTCCTTGACCTGCTCGTAGGCGGGGAGCCGGATCACGGTCTCGCCGGGACGACGGGAAGCGGCCTCGTCGGTCGAATCGAGATCGTCGGCGGGCAGTTCGGTGTAATGCGCGGGCACGCGGCGGAACAGGGCGACGCCTCGGACGGAGTCGAGATCGTGCGGGGCCTCGCCGGCCGCGAGGCGGTTCGCCACCTCGACGACGGCGCGCTCGGCATTGCCGTAGATGAGCAGATCGGCCTTCGCGTCCGCCAGGATGGAGCGGCGCACCTTGTCGGACCAGTAATCGTAGTGGGCGATGCGGCGCAGCGAGGCCTCGATGCCGCCGAGGATGATCGGCACGTCCTTGTAGGCCTCGCGGCAGCGCTGCGTGTAGACGATGGTCGAGCGGTCCGGCCGCCGGCCGCCTTCGCCGCCCGCCGTGTAGGCGTCGTCGTGCCGGAGGCGACGGTCCGCCGTGTAGCGGTTCACCATCGAATCGAGATTGCCGCCGGTGACGCCGAAGAACAGCGTCGGCCTGCCAAGCGCCTTGAACGGCTCCGCCGATTGCCAGTCGGGCTGCGCAATGATGCCGACCCGGAATCCCTGCGCTTCGAGCAACCGGCCGATGATGGCCATGCCGAAGCTCGGATGATCGACATAGGCGTCGCCGGTCACCAGGACGACGTCGCAGGCGTCCCACCCGAGCGCGTCCATCTCGGCGCGGCTCATGGGCAGGAATGGCGCCGCCTTCCTGGCAAGCGGCGCCTTGCAGGCGAGGGTCGCCAGGGATCGGCTCGCGGAGGCTTGGAGGTCCATGGGGTCGGTGCATAGACCGCCGAGGCCGCGAGCTCAACGAAGCGCGAGGGGATCGGGTGCTGCAACCTCCTCAAAGCGCCGGAAACCGGCGTTCAATTTGCGCTCGAAATGGCATGCGGGTGCGAGCCGGGAAGCAGGTCGTTCTCTGCCAGCGAGCTTTTGTCTCACCCCGGCATCTGCTCAACGTCCGTTCCTAGACGTCGGGACGGACGCTCGAACGGCCAGGCTGCGACCAAAGCGGCCAGCCTCCGCAAAAGCAGATCGGGCTCGCCCCCAAGCGAACGCCCGAGCTTTCGGCGCGTTGAAGCGCGGCGGTGGCGCCAGAACCACCCGGTGAGGTACGAGTCCGGCCCGATGAACAGCTTCGCCCATCCGGACCGCTCCGGCCTCGCCACGGCGCTTCCGATCCGGCCGGTGGAGCGCGCGCACGCGCCGTTCAAGATCGTGAGCTGGAACCTGCTCCGACGCACCGGCGCGGCGGTGGACGACGTCGTCGCCCTGGTCGCGCAGGAGAAGCCGGACCTTCTGCTCATGCAAGAGGCGACCCGGGCGATCGGCTTCCTGCAGGACCGGATCGGCGGCCATTACGCCTGGGCACCGTTGCCCGGGCGGATCCACGGCCTGGCGATGTGGAGCCCGAAACCGTTTCCGAATGCGCCGCGGGTGATCACGCTCCCCTCAGGCGCCCTGGTTCACCGGGTCTGCCAGGTGCTCGATCTGGGCGAGTTCGGCGTCGCGAACGTCCACCTGTCGCACGGGCAGATGCTGAACCGGCGCCAGCTGCGCCGCATCGTCGGCGAGCTGCCGCCGCGGGCCGCGGTGCTGGGCGATTACAACATCGTTGGCCCGGCGCTGATCCCGGGCTTCCGCGATGTCGGCCCCCGGAGGCCGACCCACGCGATGGTCGACGTGCTGCCGCTGCGGCTCGACCGGTGCCTCGCCCGCGGCATGATCTGCCACGAGCATGCCGTGCTGCCGCGCGGCCCCTCCGACCACCGGCCGATCGTCGTGCATCTCGGGCCGGCGCCGGAAGCGCACGCGCCCGCGCGCTTCAAAGGTATGGCAGCAGCAGTCGCACGGCTGCGTCGCGCAGACGGATCGGCAAAGCGCGCGCGGCGAGATCCTCACGGCTGAGCCGTGATTCCATCTTGCCTTGCATGAAGGCGTCGAGCTGGGCCGCGAGGTCGGCGTCGATGATCTCGACGTTCAGCTCGAAATTGAGCCGGAAGCTGCGCATGTCCCAGTTCGCGCTGCCGACGAAGCACCAGACGTCGTCGACCACCATGGCCTTCGAATGGTCGAAGGGCGGCTCGTCGAGCCAGACCCGCACCCCGGCGCGGAGCAGCGGGTCGAGATGCGCCCGGGTCGCCCAGTCGATGAACGGATGGTCGCTCACCCGCGGGATGATCACGTCCACGATGATGCCCCGGGTCGCGGCCTGCGCGAGCGCGCCGGTCACCAGTTCGTCGGGCAGGAAATAGGGGGTGACGAACCGGACCGTCCGGCGGGCGCAGGCGAGCGCCTGGAGGATGACCTGCTCGATCTTCTCGACATCCGCGTCCGGCCCCGAGGTGACCACCCGGGCGACGCTCTTGCCCACCGGCTGCAGGTCGGCGAGCCACGGCTCGGAATCGAGGATCTCGCCGTCCACGAAAGCCCAGTCGGCCGCGAAGGCCACCGCGAACTGCTCGACGACAGGCCCGCGGAGACGGAAATGGGTGTCGCGGATCGGATGCTCGGGCTTCAGGGAGACCCGGTTCGGTTGCGAGATGTTGAGGCCGCCGGTGAAGGCGACGCATCCGTCGATGATCAGCAGCTTCTTGTGTGAGCGCAGATTCAGGAACGGCATCCGCCAGGGCAGCGCCGAGTGCATGAACAGGGCCGCCGGGATGCCGAGGCTGGTGAGCCGGTGATAGACCGGCGCGCGAAAATAGCCGCCGCCGATCCCGTCGATGATCACGCGGACCTTGACGCCCCGGGCCTTCGCCTCGGCCAGGGCATCGCAGAACGCGCGGCCGGTGGGATCGTCGCGGAAGATGTAGCTCGAGAGCCCGATGCTGGCCTTGGCGTCATGGATCGCCGCCAGCATGACCGGATAGGCGGCGTCGCCGTTGCGGAACATCTGCACGTCGTTGCCCGTGAAGGCCGGGAGCCCGGTGATGCGCCGGATCGCCCGGTCCAGGGGCCAGAGCGTCTCGGGCACCACGGCATCGTCGGTATCGGGCAGCTGGGTCGCGTCGGAGGGCTTCGTGCGCAGCTTGCGCGCCCGGCGCGAGACGCGGTTGATGCCGAAGGTCAGGTAGAGCGCGGTCCCGAAGATCGGGGAGAGCCAAGCCAGCCCGATCCACCCGACCGCGACGCTGACCCGGCGCTTGCGCAGCAGGGCGTGCAGGGTGACGCCGATCGCCAGGGCGAAGCCGATGAGCGCCGCAACATCCGCCCGCAACAGCGCGGTGGATTGCAGCCATCGATACAGGGCGTCTTCCAAGGTCTCGGCATCCGGTTCGCGTCAGATGGCGCCGGATATAGCTGAAGGAAACGCCGAGGCGCGGATTTAATACGGCCGGAGGGGCGGCTGTGCGCCGGTATCGGCGGTTCCGAGGGGCCGGGCGCAGCGATACGGCCCGCTGCCGTCGAGCGCCGCGTACAGGATCCGGCCGCCATCCGCGATGCAGCGCGCCTTGGCCTCGGCATAGGGCCTGTGGAAGCTCCAGATCGTGATCATCGGGCCGACCGTGCCGAGGCAGACGCCGCCGAACAGCAGGGCGGCGGCCCAGGTCGCGCGGTCCGGACGCGGACGCGGCGGCCGGGGCGGCGGCATGGTGCCGACGAAGGCCAGGGTCAGTCCGAACAGGTCGATCGCGCTCATCAGCCGTTCCGCATGGAGGTGCCGAGCCCGGCAGGACAGGATATGCCGTCATCCTAGGGCAGGGCGCCCCCGGAACCTACGTATCCCGACGCGGGGGACCTGCGTCGTATCGCGCGGGGCTCACGGCTCCCAGCGCGGCGACCGCTTGGTGAGGAACGCGTCGATGCCCTCCTGGGCGTCGGCCATCATCATGTTCCGGGTCATGATTTCGGCCGTGTAGCCATAGGCCTCCTCCAGGCCCATCTCGATCTGCCGGCCGAACGCCTCCTTGCCGATCGCCAGGACCCGCCGCGCCTTCCCGGCGATGGTTTGGGCCATGGCGTTCACCGCCCCGTCCAGTTCGGCTGACGCCACCACGCGGTTGACCAGGCCGATCCGCAAAGCCTCCTGCGCACCGACCGGCTCGCCGACCAGCAGCATCTCCAGGGCGGCCTTGCGCGACACGGCCCGCGACAGGGCGACCATCGGGGTCGAGCAGAACAGGCCGATCTGCACCCCCGGCGTGGCGAAGCGGGCCTCCTCGGCGCAGAGGGCGAGGTCGCAGGTGGCGACGAGCTGGCAGCCCGCCGCGGTGGCGATGCCGTGCACCTGGGCGATCACCGGCTGCGGCAGGCGCGTCAGGCTCAGCATCAGGCGGGCGCAGGTGCGGAACACCGCCTCGGTCGCCGCCCGGGAGGGATCGGCGCGCATCTCCTTGAGGTCGTGCCCGGCGCAGAAGGCCGGGCCGGCCCCGCGCAGGATCACGACCCGGACCGCAGGATCCTCCCGGATCGCGTCGAGCGCGTCCTGGAGCGCGGTCATCAGCGCCATCGACAGGGCGTTGCGCGCCTGCGGACGGTTCAGCGTCAGGGTCGCGACGCCGTCGGCATCGTGGCGCAGCAGGACGGGCGCGTCCGTTGAGCTGGGGGCGGCGAGGGCTGCGGACATGGCGATATCCTAAAGCGCGCCGCGCGGGTGCGCATCAAGGCGATTCCGCGGAGGACGCGGATCACCGCTCCGGTGGGCCGCCGTCGAAGGGGTCCGATTGCGATCCGGCGTCGCCGTATGCGTCATCAAGCGTTTCCTCGGCTGGACTCTGCCTCAAGGCGACCGGGATCGCGGCCCTGGCCCCGTGCGGCAAGCTACGGCTGACCAGCTTTGTGTGGTCATTCTCGCGGCTCAAGATCAGCCTGCATCGCTTGCCGCTATTGTCAAA
The DNA here is from genome assembly GCF_020523825.1 of Methylobacterium brachiatum. Lineage (GTDB taxonomy): Bacteria > Pseudomonadota > Alphaproteobacteria > Rhizobiales > Beijerinckiaceae > Methylobacterium > Methylobacterium brachiatum. The sequence goes on from NZ_JAJALK010000012.1 coordinate 24,383, forward strand.
CACCAAGCTTAGCTGAGCGATCCGCATGGCGTCTGGCAGGTGCGCCATGCTGCGTGCAAAACGGCGCTCGAGATCGGCGGCGGGAACCGGATGCCCCCCGCGTTTCACGCGCTCAGCTACGCGACTGCGCGATTGTATGATGCTGCCAATCCCTACGAAGACCAGATTGACCTTGAACCCGTGATCGCGGGTCTCGGCCATGAAGGCGCGCTCGCTGCAACCAGCCAGCGTCGTCTCGATGCCGAAGCTCTGGTGGGCATCTCGCAAGGCCTGCCGGCGTTCGATGGCGAGACGGCCCGCCCGGGCCGCCACACTTGGGTCACCACCCCGGCCGCGTGCGATCTCCCGTGCAATGTCGTCCGGACTTACCACCTCGATACGTCCGCATGCATAACGGCGCGCCAGGGTCGATTTGCCGGCGCCGTTCGGCCCGGCAAAAACCCAAAGCTGCGGCGTCATAGATCGCGGATGACTTGGTCGCCCGCCTCGTCGAATCGGACCAGCTCCCGCCGTCCGCCGGGGTATTCTTTAACGAGCAGGCCTTCGGGCGTATCGCCCTCGACGTAGTAGACCGGAAAGCCGGCTTGCAGATGCTCCCGGGCCGCCGCACCATCGTCGTGCCGCGCGTTCAGGAGGTCTCGCCAGAGGCTTTCGCTCGTATCAACGGGCTTCGTGGCTTTTATCGCTGTCATGGAGGAACCCTCCGACCGGATCTGCGACAAGCCTACCACGGAACCGCGAAGCGTGCCCTTTCGAGGTCGCCGAGAGCGCCCCTCAATCCTGCTCGGCGAGAGCGAGATCCAGGCTGGCGAAATCGGCGCCCGGGCCGTTCCACCACACGCTCGGATAGGAGGGCAGCCGGCCCATCACGCCGGCATAGGCGTCCGCCAGAGCCGTATCGATGATCACCAGCGTCGCGCCGGAACGAGCCAGGCTGTCGGCCAGCGCCTCGCCGCGGCGGCTGCCGTCGAGGGCGAGGACGCGGACCCCGATCCGCGCCAGGCCGAGGCGCATCGCCTCCGCCTGGCTGAGGTCGCGGACCAGGAGGGCGACGGTCTCGCCGGCGCGCAGGCCCTCGGCGAAAGCCCAGTGGGCGACCCGGTTGGGGCAGATCGCCGGGGTGGCGCGCCGGTCGCCTGAGGCGAGGCCGAGCCCGGATCGGAAGCGCCGATCGGGATCACGCGGGCCCGGCGCCGGGACCGGAATGTCTGCGACAGTGGAGTTCACGCCAAACATACGCTGCGAACCGCCTGGATCTGGATAAACGGTGGACCTTGGCGTGACGCGCGCAGGTTAACACTCTGTCTCACGTTCGCAGATCTCCGGAACACTGGCCGTTTTTCAGGGCTCCGGACGGCCGGGACTGCGCCTATGCCGAATCGATGATGAACGGGGCAGAGCGATTTGGAGGCAAATTCGGTCGCATTGGCCTCGGGCGCCGGCCGGCCTATCTCCCGCTCGGAGCGGGCGACCCGGAAGAGGTTGCCCCGACTGAGGAAACACCCACCCATGCGCCAGATCGCCCCCTACGCGGCCGCCTTCGCTCTCACGCTTGCAGCCCTGCCGGCGCAGGCGCAGATCCGCAACGCGCCGTCCCCGCGAGCCCTGGAATTTGCCGCCTACATCTTCGCGGCCTCGAATGTCTGCGGCTACCGGATCGGCAACGAGGCCTTCGAGGGTCTCCTGGCGAAGCAGAACGTGCGGGTCGACGACGTCCAGCCGCGGGGCCCGTTCGGCAACCGGGTGCAGACGATGTTCACCCTGATGTCGAATCAGATGGCCCAGAACCGCGACCAGGCCTGCATCGCGGTGGCCGGCGAGTACGGACCGGAGGGTGCGATCACCAAGAACGTCCTGCTGCCGGCCGGTCCGACGACCGGCGCCCCGGCCCCGACGGAGCCGGTCAAGCCCGCGCAGTGATCGTTCAGCCCAGGCGCCACGCGATCGGCGACACCCCGCGCTCGGCCAGCCAGCCATTGGCGCGGCCGAACGGGTCGGAGCCCGGGAAATCCCGGGCGCGGTTGAGCGGGGAGGGATGCCCGCTCTCGAACACGCCGTGGCGGCCTGAATCGATCAGCGCCGTCCGGGCGCGGGCCTGGGCGCCCCAGAGCAGGAAGACCGCCGGCTCCGGACGGGCCGAGACCGCGGCGACCGCCTCGTCGGTCAGAGCCGACCAACCGTAGCGCAGATGCGCGCCGGCCTTTCCGGCCTCGACGGTCAGCGCGCTGTTCAGGAGAAGGACGCCCTGGCGGGCCCAGGGGGTCAGGTCGCCGCCGGCAGCCCGTTCCGAGCCTGCCTCCGCGAGGATCACGCGCAGGGACGCGGGCAGCCGGCCGGAGCCGACATACGAGAAGGCCAGGCCGTTGGCGTCGCCGGGCGTCGGATAGGGATCCTGCCCCAGGATGACGGCGCGCACCGCCGGCAGCGGCGTCTCTGTCAGCGCGCGGAAGATGTCGGCCGGCGCCGGCAGCACCCGCGCGCCCTCGGCGATCCGGGCATCGACCCGGGCCGCTACGGCGTCGGCCGCACCGCCGGCGAAGAACGGCAGCGCCAGCCATGGCGATCCGGAGGCGCGGAAGGCCGCCAGCGCGGCGGCCACGGGGGTGTCGGTCATCGGGTCTCGCCGGGTCGGACGATGCGCTCCGCGGTTGCGGGGCACCGGCGCCATGATTAGGGAGAATGGGTCGGCCCCGCGCCAGCGCGTACGGTCCAGCATGTCGCAGCCGGCCTTCGCTGAGCGGGCGGACACCCTACATGGGGCGGACGCGATACCGAACACCCCGGTTCAGGCCCAAGCGCGTGCGCCGGCTGCCGGGTATCCGAAGCCAGAAGAAGGACTCGGCGCGCGGCGCCGGAACGCTGCCATGAACGAACGCGTCGAACCCGCCGCGCTGGCGGATGGCCGGCCCCTCTCGACCCTCGTCCCCGCCGCGGGCGGCCTTCCGGCCGACCACCCGAAGGTGGCCTGGGGCCGCGTTGGCGTGCTGCTGATGAATCTCGGCACCCCCGAGGGCACCAGCTACTGGCCGATGCGCCGCTATCTCAAGGAGTTCCTGTCGGACCGCCGGGTCATCGAGGTGCCCCGGCTGATCTGGTGGCCGCTCCTCAACCTGATCATCCTGACCAAGCGCCCGGGGCCGAAGGGTCGCGACTACGCCAGCGTCTGGAACAACGAGCGGAACGAGGGTCCGCTCAAGACCATCACCCGCGGCCAGAGCGAGCGCCTGCAAGCCGCGATGGGCGATTCCGTCGTGGTCGACTGGGCGATGCGCTACGGCAAGCCGGAGGTGGCTGAACGCCTCCAGGCGCTGCTCGACCAGGGCTGCGACCGGATCCTGCTGGTGCCGCTCTACCCGCAATATGCGGCCGCGACCTCGGCCACCGCCTGCGACCAGGCGTTCCGGGCGTTGATGGACATGCGCTGGCAGCCGACGGTGCGGGTGTCGCCGCCCTATCACGACGACCCGGTCTACATCGCCGCCATGGCCGATTCGATCCGCGAGGGCCTAGCCAAGCTCGATTTCGAGCCCGAGGTGATCCTGACCTCGTTCCACGGCGTGCCGCGCAGCTACCTGCTCAAGGGCGATCCCTATCATTGCCAGTGCCACAAGACCGGACGTCTGATCCGGGAGGCCCTGGGCATGTCGCCCGAACGGATGCGGGTGACCTTCCAGTCGCGGTTCGGCAACGAGGAATGGCTCAAGCCCTACACCGACGAGACCGTGACGGAGCTGGCGAAATCCGGCGTCAAGCGCATGGCGATCGTCGCCCCCGGCTTCACGGCGGATTGCCTGGAGACGCTGGAGGAGCTCGACGGCGAGAATCGCCATTATTTCGAGGGGAACGGGGGCGAGCGCTTCGCCTACATCCCGTGCCTGAACGATTCCGATCTCGGCATGAAGGTGATCGAGAACGTGGTGCGCCGCGAGCTTCAGGGCTGGCTCTGACGCGAAAGCGCCGCGACGCCGCTTGCGGTCGGGCCCGGCCGGCCTATCATCCTCCGAAGCTGGACGGTTTTCAGATCCGGCGTCGGAGGATCACATGGCGTTCTTCATCGGGATCGCGTGTCCCTGGCTCCTGATCGCGGTGCTCGACCGGATCGCCGAAGGCCGCCGCACGGCCGAGCTCGCCGCGCTCGGCGTCACCGCACCGACGGCCGCCGCCCGGTCCGCCTACCTGCATCCCGACCGGCCGTATTGACGAATCCGGGCGTCCGGAATCGCCGAACGTCTGAGACTGTGAGAGTTCTCCGGTCGTTCGACCACCCTCCTTGTCATCCCGGGGCCGCGACGCGGAGCCCGGGATCCAGCAACGCAGGTTGAGCAGACTTGGCGCTGTCGGCGGCTCTGGATTCCGGGCTCGCCTGCGGCGCCCCGGAATGACACGGTGATTTAACTTGTCCCCCTCCTAACCGGAGGAGGGGGAAAACCGGCCGCCCCTACCCGATCACGGCTTCTTCGTCTCGGGCGCCGGCTGGGCTGCGGCGGGCGCCGCGTCGGTGCGGTCGATCTTGGCGTCGGCGCGCAGCTTCAGGATCAGGTCCTGCTGGGCCTTGCGGACTAGGTGCTGGTCGATCTGCTCCTTCAGCTCGTCGAAGGTCGGCTGCGGCTTGGTGCGCTTCTCCTCGACCTTGATCACGTGCCAGCCGAACTGGCTCTTGACCGGGTCGGAGACCTGGCCGGGCTTCATCGCGAAGGCGGCGTTGGCGAAGTCCGGGACCATCCGCTCCTTGGTGAACCAGCCGAGATCGCCGCCCTCGGCCTTGGAGCCCGGGTCCTTCGAGGTCTCGGCGGCGACCTTGGCGAAGTCCTCGCCGCCCTTGATCCGCGCGGCGATCTTCTTCGCGTCGCCCTCGTTGTCCACGAGGATATGGCGCGCATGCACCTCCTCCTCGGGCTTCATCAGCTTGACGGTCTGGTCGTAGATCGCGTGCTCGGCCTCGGGGGTGACCGCGCGCTTGGCCTCCTGCTCCAGGTAGTCGTCGAGCAGGAGCTTGTCCCGAAAATAGGCGAGCTTGCGCTTGAACTCCGGCGTGTCGCCGATCTTGGCCGCCTCGGCGGCCTGCGCGCCGACCCGCAGGTCGACCATGTAATCCACCAGCAGGGACTTCTTCTGCGCCTCGTCGACGCCCGGCAGCGACAGGGCCGGGTCGTCCGACGCGATGGCCAGGTCGCCCTGCGTGATCGGCTTGCCGTTGACGCTGGCCACCACGGTGTCGGGGCTCGGGGCGGCCGTGTTGGCCGCGGGCGTCGAGGTCTGGGCCGGGGCCGCCTGGGGCGCCTGGGCCAGCGCGACACCGGGCATCGCGAGCATCAGGGCGAGCGCGCTCGCGCGCCGGAGGAGGGCGGTGTTCGGCATGCTGGCGTGGTCCTCGGCTGACGTCCCGGCGCCGCCCCGGTGAGGCCGGGCGGCGCGCCGCGGCACAGGTGGCGCGCGTCGCACGAGAAGGCAAGCGCTGCCGTTTCACCCGTCCTGAGCCCGATGGATCTGAGGCTGCCTCTTTCAGGTGCGCCGGCCGATGTTTACCTCTATAAGCCCGGCCAACTCCGCCAAGGCCGGCCCGCCACGTTCACCCGTGGGCGGGCTCGCGCGTCCGCAGGTCAACGATGCTCGGCTCCATCGCCAAGAAGATTTTCGGCTCCTCCAACGACCGGCGCGTCAAGGGCTATCGCCCGCGCGTGGCGCAGATCAACGCGCTGGAACCGGAGATCCAGGCCCTGTCGGACGACGCGCTCCGGGCGCGCACCGACATGCTGAAGGCGGAACTCGCCGCCGGCAAGAGCCTCAACGACATCCTGGTCCCGGCCTTCGCGACGGTGCGCGAGGCGGCCAAGCGCGTGTTCGGCCAGCGCCATTTCGACGTGCAGCTGATCGGCGGCATGGTCCTGCACGAGGGCGGCATCGCCGAGATGAAGACCGGCGAGGGCAAGACCCTGGTGGCGACGCTGCCGGTCTACCTGAACGCCCTGGAGGGCAAGGGCGTCCACGTCGTCACCGTGAACGACTACCTCGCCTCCCGCGACGCGGAATGGATGGGCCAGCTCTACCGGTTCCTGGGGCTCACCGTCGGCACCATCGTGCACGGGCTCGACGACGAGCAGCGCAAGGCGGCCTATGCCTGCGACATCACCTACGGCACCAACAACGAGTACGGATTCGACTATCTCCGCGACAACATGAAGTACGAGCTGTCGCAGCTCGCCCAGCGCGGACACAACTTCGCGATCGTCGACGAGGTCGACTCGATCCTGATCGACGAGGCGCGCACGCCGCTGATCATCTCGGGCCCGGTGGACGACCGCTCCGAGCTCTACGTCTCGGTCGACGCGATCATGCCCCGGCTGGTGCGCGAGCATTACGACCTCGACGAGAAGCAGCGCACGGTCTCGCTCACGGAAGCCGGCAACGAGTTCGTCGAGGTGACCCTGCGCGAGGTCGGCCTGCTCAAGGACGGCGACCTCTACGACGCCCACAATGTCAGCCTCGTCCACCACGTGAACCAGGCCCTGCGCGCCCACACACTGTTCACCCGGGACAAAGATTACATCGTCAAGAACGACGAGGTGGTGATCATCGACGAGTTCACCGGCCGCATGATGCAGGGCCGGCGCTACTCGGAGGGCCTGCACCAGGCGCTGGAGGCCAAGGAGCGGGTGACGATCCAGCCCGAGAACCAGACGCTCGCCTCGATCACCTTCCAGAATTATTTTCGACTTTACAATAAACTGGCGGGCATGACCGGCACGGCCTCCACGGAAGCCGACGAGTTCGCCGAGATCTACAAGCTCGACGTGGTCGACATCCCGACCAACAAGGAGGTCGAGCGCGTCGACGAGGACGACGAGGTCTACCGCACGGTCGCCGAGAAGTACGACGGCATCATCGCGGAGATCGACAAGGCGCATAGCCGGCACCAGCCGATCCTGGTCGGCACCGGCTCGATCGAGAAGTCCGAGCACCTGGCCGAGATGCTCAAGAAGCACGGCTACACGCTGCTCGACTATTCCGATCCGAACGCGCTGACCGACGTCTACAAGGCCGCCCGCGAGGGCCGGGTCACCAAGCGCTTCGCCGTGCTGAACGCCCGCTTCCACGAGCAGGAGGCCTACATCGTCGCCGAGGCCGGCGTGCCGGGCGCGATCACCATCGCCACCAACATGGCCGGCCGCGGCACCGACATCAAACTCGGCGGCAACCTCGAGATGCGGATCGAGAAGGAGCTCGGCCACCTGCCGGACGGGCCGGAACGCGACGCCGCCATCGAGGCGATCAAGGCCGAGATCGCCGACAACCGCGCCAAGGTGCTGGCCTCGGGCGAGCCGGCCGACCCCGCCGCCGGCCGCAAGAAGGCCCTGCCGGGCGGCCTCTACATCATCGGCACCGAGCGCCACGAGTCGCGGCGCATCGACAACCAGCTCCGCGGCCGCTCCGGCCGCCAGGGCGATCCCGGCCGTTCGAAGTTCTACCTGTCGCTTCAGGACGACCTGATGCGGATCTTCGGCTCCGACCGCATGGACGGGATGCTGCAGAAGCTCGGCCTTGAGCAGGGCGAGGCGATCATCCACCCCTGGATCAACAAGGCGATCGAGAAGGCGCAGCAGAAGGTCGAAGCGCGCAACTTCGACATGCGCAAGAACGTGCTCAAATACGACAACGTCATGAACGACCAGCGCAAGGTCGTGTTCGAGCAGCGCCGGGACTTCATGGCCCAGGAGAGCGTGCGCGAGACCGTGGACGAGATGCGCGAGGGCGTGATCGACGACCTCGTCGCCCGCTACATCCCGCAGAACGCCTATGCCGAGCAGTGGGACGTCGCCGCCCTGCACGAGCAGGTCCGCGAGGTGCTCAACCTCGATGTCCCTGTGGAGGATTGGGCTAAGGAAGAGGGCATCGCCGACGAGGAGATGCGCGAGCGTCTGCTCAAGGCCGCCGAGACCGCCTATGCCGAGCGGGCCGAGAAGAACGGCACCGAGATCACCGCCTATATCGAGAAGCAGGTCCTGCTCCAGACCCTGGATCACCTGTGGCGGGAGCACCTCGTGACCCTCGACCACCTGCGGCAGGTGATCGGCTGGCGCGGCTTCGCCCAGCGCGATCCGCTCAACGAGTACAAGTCCGAGGCGTTCGACCTCTTCAACAACCTGATCACGGCCCTGCGCGAGCAGGTGACGACGCAGCTCTCCCGCGTCGAGATCGTGCACCAGCAGCCCGACCAGCAGGCCTTCCCTGGCGGCACCCCGGAACTGCCCCCGATGTTCGCCCAGCATCTCGACCCGGTCACCGGCGAGAACGAGATGGATTATGCCGGGCGCGGCTCGGGCAGCGATGGCGGCGGCGGTCCGGCCTACGGCTACGCCGCGCAAGGGCTCGCGGCCGACGGCGCCGTGCTGGAACGCGACCCGAACGATGCCACGACCTGGGGCCGGGTTGGGCGCAACGAGCCGTGCCCCTGCGGCTCGGGCAAGAAGTACAAGCACTGCCACGGCACCTTCCAGGCCTGAGGCGGCCCGCCCCATGGCCGCCCGCGCGGTCTTCGTCGCCGGTGCCGGCACCGAGATCGGCAAGACCTACGTTACCGCGGCGCTGACCCGGCGCCTGCGGGCGCAGGGTCGGCCGGTGCGGACGCTGAAGCCGCTCGCGAGCGGCGTGCCGCCGCTGAGCGACCCGGCCTTCGCGGAGAGCGACACGGCCCGGCTGCTCGACGCGCAGGGCCTCGGTATCGACGACGAGACGGTCGAGGCCTGCTCACCCTGGCGGTTCGCGGCCCCGCTCGCCCCCGATCAGGCCGCGGTGCTGGAGGGCCGGTCCCTGGCGCTGCCCGACCTTATCGGCTGGTGCCGGGCGCAGATCGCCCACGGTGACGGAACCCTGATCATCGAGGGTGTCGGCGGGGTCATGAGCCCGGTCACCGAGGCGGCCACCGGGCTCGACTGGCTCAAAGCCCTCGACGTGCCGGCGGTCCTCGTCTCCGGCAGCTATCTCGGCGCGATCAGCCACGCGCTCACCGCCCGCGAGACCCTGCGCCTCCACGGCATCCCGCTCCTCGCCATCGCGGTGAGCGAGAGCGAGGGGGCTCCGGCACCGCTCGCCACCGTGGCCGCGTCGATCACGCGCCATGCCGGCGTGCCGGTCTTCGGCCTTCGGCGCGGCGAAGCCTGCCCCGAGGCGTTGGCCGATCTGGTCTGACCGGGCCTCGTCCATCGACCGGGCCAATACCTCTACCGTCATTGCGAGCGCAGCGAAGCAACCCAGTGTGGCGAGCGCTCTCAGTTCGTTGCGCATCCCTGGGTTGCTTCGCTCCGCTCGCAATGACGTGAGCGTCGAGGACAAGCTCTTCCTCCGCAAACGGATCCGGCCACGCCGGCTTCCACTTCGACGGCCGGCGCTCTACCTGTCCGGCCAGGGCGAACGATGTAATCCCGCGGGAGCCGTGCGTTGAGTCAGTCCCTTGCCCCCGCGGCGGCGCCGGGTTCCCAGGCCGGTGCCGGCGACGAGCCCGCGTCCCAGAAGGGCCGGCTCAAGCCGGCGCTGATCTTCGGGGCGCTCGGCGTCGTCTACGGCGATATCGGGACGAGCCCGCTCTACGCCTTCAAGGAGGCCGTGAAGGCGGCGACCGCGGGCGGCGCCGCGGTGCCGGCGGCCGCCACGGGTGCGGTATCGTTGATCCTGTGGGCGCTGATCCTGATCGTGTCGCTGAAATACGCGGTGTTGATCCTGCGCGCCGACAACAAGGGCGAGGGCGGCATCGTCGCCATGCTGGCCTTGCTCGGCGCCCGACAGGCCCGCCACGGGACCTGGAAGGCGGCGCTGCTGGTTGTCGGGCTGATCGGCGCGGCCCTGCTCTACGGCGATGGCGCGATCACCCCGGCGATCTCGGTGCTCTCGGCCATCGAGGGGTTGAAGGTCGACGCGCCGGCCCTCGGCCATTTCGTCGTGCCGATCACGATCGCGATCCTGGTCGCGCTGTTTTCGGTCCAGCACAAGGGCGTGGCGGCGATCGGCCGGGTGTTCGGCCCGGTGATGCTGCTGTGGTTCGTGGTGCTGGCGGCGCTCGGGATCGGCGGCATCCTGCACAAGCCGGAGATCCTCGCCGCGGTGAACCCGCTGCGCGCCGTCGACTTCATGCTGCATGCCGGCTGGCACGTGAGCTTCGCCATGCTGGGCGCCGCCTTCCTGGCGGTGACCGGCGGCGAGGCGATGTATGCCGATCTCGGCCATTTCGGCGCCATGCCGATCCGGGCGGCGTGGTTCGTCCTGGTCCTGCCGGCGCTGGTGCTCAACTATTTCGGCCAGGGCGCCCTGCTGCTGGCTTCGCCGGACGCGATCGAGAATCCGTTCTTCCGGCTCTGCCCGGATTGGGGCCATTACCCGCTGATCGCGCTGGCGACGCTCGCCACGATCATCGCCTCGCAGGCGATCATATCGGGCGTGTTCTCCCTGACCCAGCAATCGGTGCAGCTCGGCTTCCTGCCGGCGATGCGCATCGTCCAGACGGCCAAGGAGGAGCGCGGCCAGATCTACGTCCCGATGGTGAACTGGCTTCTCGCCGCCGCGACCCTGATCGCCGTGGTGATGTTCGGCTCCTCCGACGCGCTCGCCGGGGCCTACGGAATCGCGGTCTCGATGCTGATGGGGATCACCACCCTGCTCGCCGCGCTGATCGCGCTCCGCTGGGGCTACAACCCGATCCTGGTTTTCGCGGTCAACGGCCTGTTCCTCGCCATCGACGCGGTGTTCTTCGCGGCCAACAGCGTGAAGATCCTCGAGGGCGGCTGGTTTCCCCTGGTGCTCGCCGGCCTCGTCGCCCTGATGATGCTCACCTGGAAGAAGGGCAACGAGCTGGTCGAGGAGGCCCGGGTCGCCCTGCGCCTGCCGGAGGATGCCTTCCTGGCTGGGCTCCAGCACCGGGAGTTGCTGCGCCTGCCCGGCACCGCGGCCTTCCTGTCGGCGGCCGAGCACGGGATCCCGCTCCACCTGTCGCGCTTCGTCGAGCGCAACCGCGCCCTGATGGAACGGATCCTGATCATCACCGCCCTCTACGAGGAGACCCCGACGGTCCCGGCGGAACAGCGCGCCCACGTGACGATCCTGGCGCCGGACTTCTACCGGGTGATCCTCCGCTACGGCTTCATGGAGGAGGCCTCGATCCCGGAGGGGCTGGCCTGCGCCGTCGCCTCGCGCCACCTGCCGGCGCACGTGATCGAGGACATGACCGTGTTCGTCGGCCACGAGACCATCATTCCCCGGAGCGACAAGCGCGGGATGGCGCCCTGGCGGGAGAACCTGTTCGCCTTCATGCAGCGCAACGCCGAGCGCACCGGCGCCTTCTTCGACGTGCCGACGCGGCAGGTGGTCGAGGTCGGCACCGAGATCGAGATCTGAGGCTTCGGAGAGCCGCCGGGAACCCCCGCGCAGACTGGAACGCATAAAGACATGTTTATGTCTTGATTGCTTCGTATCCCGCGAAGTGGTAGGGGCTGGCCCCGAACCGCAACGCGAACACACGGAGCCGCCGACTCATGGCCAAGGATTATATCGTCAAGGACATCGGGCTGGCCGATTACGGCCGCAAGGAGATCTCGATCGCCGAGACGGAGATGCCGGGCCTGATGGCGGTCCGCGAGGAGTACGGCGCTGCGCAGCCCCTGAAGGGCGCCAAGATCGCCGGCTCGCTCCACATGACGATCCAGACCGCCGTGCTGATCGAGACCCTGAAGGCACTCGGCGCCGACATCCGCTGGGTCTCCTGCAACATCTACTCGACCCAGGACCATGCCGCCGCCGCCATCGCGGCCGCCGGCATCCCGGTCTTCGCCGTGAAGGGCGAGACCCTGGAGGAGTACTGGGACTACACCTCGCGCCTGTTCGATTGGCATGACGGCGGCATGCCGAACATGATCCTCGACGACGGCGGCGACGCCACCATGTTCGTCCATCTCGGCCTGCGCGCCGAGAACGGCGACACCGCCTTCCTCGACAAGCCGGAGAGCGAGGAGGAGGAGATCTTCTTCGCGCTGCTGAAGAAGAAGCTCGCCGAGAAGCCGAAGGGCTGGTTCGCCGGCCTCGCCGACAGCATCAAGGGCGTCTCCGAGGAGACCACCACGGGCGTCCACCGCCTGTACGTGCTGGCTAAGGAGGGCAAGCTGCTCTTCCCGGCGATCAACGTGAACGACTCGGTCACCAAGTCGAAGTTCGACAACCTCTACGGCTGCAAGGAGTCGCTGGTCGACGGCATCCGCCGCGGCACCGACGTGATGATGGCCGGCAAGGTCGCCATGGTCGCGGGCTTCGGCGATGTCGGCAAGGGTTCGGCCGCGTCCCTGCGCAACGCCGGCTGCCGCGTGCTCGTGTCGGAGATCGACCCGATCTGCGCGCTCCAGGCCGCCATGGAGGGCTACGAGGTCGTGACGATGGAGGACGCCGCCCCGCGCGCCGACATCTTCGTCACCGCCACGGGCAACAAAGACATCATCACGATCGATCACATGCGGGCCATGAAGGACCGGGCGATCGTCTGCAATATCGGCCACTTCGACAACGAGATTCAGGTCGCCGGCCTGAAGAACCTCAAGTGGTCCAACATCAAGCCGCAGGTGGACGAGATCACCTTCGCGGACGGCCACCGCATCATCCTCCTCTCGGAGGGGCGCCTGGTGAACCTCGGCAACGCGACGGGTCACCCGTCCTTCGTGATGTCGGCCTCCTTCACTAACCAGACGCTGGCCCAGATCGAGCTCTGGACCAACCCGGGCAAGTACCAGAAGCAGGTCTACACCCTGCCCAAGACCCTCGACGAGAAGGTCGCGGCGCTGCACCTGGAGAAGATCGGCGTGAAGCTCTCGAAGCTGCGCCCCGATCAGGCCGCCTATATCGGCGTCTCCGAGTCCGGCCCGTTCAAGCCCGAGCATTACCGCTACTGAGCCGGCCTCGGCCGGTGACACTTCCGGTTCGACGCCCGTCGAACCGGAAGTTGAATTCCCGACCGACGGGACGGTAGCCGGCGCGGCTTTGGCCGCTGCGATCACGAACCAAAAAGGGCCCGGCGCGCTGCGTCGGGCCCTTTCGTTTGTCAAGCCATTCCGGGCCCGACACACTGTGTCTTCTAAGTGTCGTTAACGGATGATTGTGAGCCGTCGGCGTATAGCCACGCTTCGTTCCCCTTCCGGGTGGATTCCGCAGCACGTTAAGGTGCGGGCGAATCTTAGATCGGTGGGTCCGCAACGGTTCGGGAGAATCGCCTGCGGGGACGGTGCGTTCTGCGCCGCGCGGTTGCACGCGCATTCGGATCGCCAGGGGTGGGGGCAGGGCTATCATGGGTGTCGGTCGTGCCGCGCACGTTCGAATCTGCGTGGGTGCGCTCACATTGACGGCGGCGAGCGCTGCGCTCGCCGAACTGCCCGAAACCGCGACCGCGCACGCGCCGCGTGAGATGCACGGCGTCGCCGCCCTGGCGATCTTCGGCGGCCTCGTCGCCTTCGCGGTGATTCTGTCGCTGCTCCACCTCTACGAGCGCAGTCGCTGGACCCGCCGGGAGCGCGAGCTCGCCGGCGCCCTCGACGTGCTGCGTGGCGCCCATGACCGCGCCGAGATGCTGCTCAACGCCGAGCGCCAGATCATCGTCACCTGGGACCGGCGCAGCGAGCCCGTGGTCGAGGGCGATATCAGCCTGGCGATCTACGGCGAGCGGCCGACCTCCGGCTATGCCCGCCGGGTCCTCGCCTTCGGCACCTGGCTGGTCGCCTCGGATGCCGCCGCCGTCGAGGCCGCGGTCGAGACCCTGCGGGCCCGCGGCACGAGCTTCACGCTGAGCCTGCGCACCCAGACCGGGCGCAGCATCGACGCCCATGGGCAGGCGGTGGCCGGCCGGGCGCTCCTGCGCCTGCGTGAGACCAGCCAGGAGCGCTGCGAGATCGCCGACCTGCGCGCGACCCTGGACGAGACCCGCCGCGGCCTGTCGGCGCTGGCCGGCCTGCTCGACGCGATCCCGCAGCCGGTCTGGCGCCGCAACCGCGAGGGCGGCCTGAGCTGGGTCAACGCCGCCTACGTGGCGGCCGTGGAGGCGGAGAGCCGCGAGGCCACGTTGGACCGCGGCATCGAGCTGTTCGACCGTCCGGCCCGCGAGGCCATCGCCCGGGACGAGGCGGCGCGGGCTGCCGGCCTGTCCCGCAGCGTCCCGCGGCTCTCGGCGGTGATGGCCGGCAGCCGGCGCATGCTCGACGTCTTCGAGACCACCCTGGACAGCGGCCGCGTCGGCATCGCCATCGACGTGTCCGAGCTGGAGAGCGTCCGCGCCGACCTGCAGCGCCAGATGAACGCCAACGTCCGCACCCTCGACCAATTGCCCACCGCGGTGGCGATGTTCGACGTGTCGCAGCGGCTGATCTTCCACAACGCCGCCTACCGGCAGCTCTGGGACCTCGATCAGGCGTTCCTGGACAGCCGACCCTCCGACGGCGAGATCCTCGATCACCTCCGGGCCGAGCGGAAGCTCGAGGAGCATGCCGATTTCCGCGGCTGGAAGCAGGGGGTGCTGGCCGCCTACCGGGCCGCCGAAGCCAACCAGAGCTGGTGGTACCTGCCCGACGGGCGCACGCTTCGGGTTGTCGCCGACCCGAACCCGCAGGGCGGCCTGACCTATCTGTTCGACGACGTCTCCGACAGCCTGAACGCGGAATCCCGCTACAACGCCCTGCGCCGCCTCCAGGCGGAGACGCTCGACACCCTCGCCGAGCCGGTGGCGGTGTTCGGCGCGGACGGCCGCATGACGCTCGCCAACCGGGCGTTCTGCACCGTGTGGCGGCTCGATCCGGCGGCCGTGGAGGAGCGGCCGCATGTCGATGCCGTCATCGAATCCTGCCGGTCGCTCGCGCCCGCCGAGGAGCCCTGGCTCGACATCCGCGACGCGGTGGTCGGCCTCGAATCCCGCACCGCCCGGTCCTGCCGCCTGGAGGTGGTGGACGGCACCGTCCTCGATTGCGCCGCGCAGCCGCTGCCCGAGGGCGCGACCCTGCTCACCCTGATCGACGTCACCGCGAGCGTGAATGTCGAGCGGGCGCTCACCGAGAAGAACGACGCCCTGGAGAAGGCCGCGCAGCTGCGCGACACCTTCGTGCACCATGTCTCCTACGAGCTGCGCTCGCCGCTCACCAACATCATCGGCTTCACCCAGCTGCTCGGCGACGAGACGGTGGGCGCGCTCAACGACCGGCAGCGCGAATATTCCGACCACATCATGCGCTCCTCGGCGGCGCTGCTTGTGATCATCAACGACATTCTCGACCTCGCCTCGATCGATGCCGGCTCCCTGGAGCTTCAGCGCGAGGAGGTCGACGTCCAGTCCACGATCGAGGCCGCCGTGCGCGGGATCGAGGATCGGCTGGCCGAATCCCACATCACCCTCGCGCTGGACGTGCCGGAGGATATCGGCAGCGTCCACGCGGACGGAAAGCGCGTGCGCCAGATCCTGTTCAACCTGCTGTCCAACGCCGTCGGCTTCTCGGATGCCGGGCAGCGCGTCGAGGTCCGGGCCCGCCGGGAGGCCCACGATCTGGTCCTCAGCGTGCGTGACCACGGCCGCGGCATGCCGCCCGAGATCGCCGATTCGGTCTTCAACCGCTTCGAGAGCCACACCCTGGGCACCCGCCATCGCGGGGTCGGGCTCGGCCTCTCGATCGTGCGGTCCTTCGTCGAACTCCATGGCGGGCGGGTCCATCTTGAGACCGCGCCCGGGGCCGGGACCCAGGTGACCTGTACCTTCCCGCTTTTCCCTCTTGAGGGCCCGCGTCTCGATCACCGTGAGGCGGGCCGTCCCTTCACCCTCCAGCCCGCCACTGCAACGCGCAAACCCGGCTTGGCACTCCACTAGCGGGTGCAGCGAACAGGCTCGGCCGTTTCTCCGATCCGGCCCCTGCGGCGGACTTGATTAATCCCCCGGGCGGGATCAGCAGGGGGCATGTCCGCGCATGATCGTTCCGGCTGGGCCGTCTTCGGCATCGGCGATTTCCGCCTGTTCGGTTCGGCCCGCTTCCTCACGGGCCTCGCCTATCAGATGCAGGCGGTGGCGATCGGCTGGTTCGTCTACGACCTGACCCATTCCGCCCTGGCTTTGGGCCTCGTCGGGCTGGCGGGCTTCCTGCCCGCGGTGGTCTGCGCCCTGATCACCGGCCATGTGGCGGATGCCTATGACCGGCGCCTGGTCGGCGCCGCGGCCTTCGGCCTCCAGAGTCTGGCGAGCTTCGGCCTCCTCGCCTATGCGCTGGCCGGCCTCCAGGCGGTCTGGCCGATCTACGCCCTGGTGATCGTCGTCGGCACCGCCCGGGCCTTCGCCAACCCGGCCCTGCAAGCGCTTCTGCCGACCCTGGTACCGGGCCCGCAATTCGGCTTGGCGATCGCCTGGAACGCCTCGCTCTGGCAGAGCGCCTCGGTGATGGGCCCGGCGCTGGGCGGGCTGCTCTACGCCCTCGGGCCGTCGGTCGTGTTCGGCGGCGCGACGGCGAGCTTCGCCGTCGCCAGCCTGCTGACGGCCCTGATCCGCTTCCGGCCCGCCGCCGTGACCGAGCGGCCGCCGATCACCTGGGCGGCGCTCTCGGCCGGCATCGGCTACATCCGCTCGCAGCCGGTGGTGCTGGGCGCCATCAGCCTCGACCTGTTCACGGTCCTGCTGGGCGGCGCGACCGCGCTCCTGCCGATCTATGCCGGCGAGGTGCTGCATGTCGGGCCCCTGGGCCTCGGGGCGCTGCGGAGCATGCCGGCCTTCGGAGCCGTCGCCACGGCGGTGCTGCTCGCCTATCGCCCGCTCCGGCGCCATGCCGGGGTGCGGATGCTCCGGGCGGCGGCCGTGTTCGGCGCCGCGACGGTCGTGTTCGGCCTCTCGACCTCACTGCCCCTGTCGATGGCCTGCCTGTTCGTCACGGGCGCTGCCGACATGATCTCGGTCTATGTCCGCCAGACCTTCGTGCAGGGCGAGACCCCGGACGCCATGCGCGGCCGGGTCTCCGCGGTGAACACCGTGTTCATCGGGGCCTCGAACGAGCTCGGCGAGTTCGAATCCGGCCTGCTCGCCGCTGCGATCGGGGCGGTCCCGGCGGTGGTGGCGGGTGGTGCCGCGACGATCGCCGTCGCGCTTCTCTGGGGCCGGTTCTTCCCGGCCTTGAAGGCGCGTGATCGGTTGCTGGTGCAGGGGTAGCCACCGATTCGTCAGCGACCCGCGATTATCCATATTCAGCCGTCCGCGGCTCGAAGCACGGATAAGGCCGGTACCATCAGTGACTTAAACGATAGCTTTGCCGCATGGAGAGAACGTCTCTCTCCGAACACTGCCCTTCGACGATTGGAGCCCGACTGGTAGCCGGGCTCCAAGATCCCAGAAGACTCAGCGGCCCGCGAGCAGCGGCGACCAGGTCGGGTCGGAGGCGTAGGAGGGGGTCGGGATCGGCTGCTCCACCTTGCCGGTGATGTCGACCATGAACAGCTTGCCGCCGCCCTGGCCGCCCGGATCGCGGAAGAACAGCACGTACTGCCCGTTCGGCGCGAAGGTCGGGCCCTCGTTGTGGTAGCCCTCGGTGAGGACGCGCTCGCCGGTGCCGTCGGGCTTCGACACGCAGATGGCGAAGCCGCCGTTGCGCTGGCGGGTATAGGCGATCAGGTCGCCGCGCGGGGACCAGGCCGGCTGTGAGGCCGAGCCGGCGCCGAAGGTGATCCGGTGCGGGTTCGAGCCGTCCGCACCCATCACGTAGACCTGCTGCGAGCCGCCGCGATCCGATTCGAACGCGATCTGCGAACCGTCCGGCGCGTAGGTCGGCGAAGTGTCGATCGCCATGCCGTTGGTCACCGAGTGCTGGGCCTTCGTGGCGATGTCCATCGTCACGATGTCGGCGTTGCCGCCCTGCTGCACGCTCATCACCAGGCGGCGGCCGTCCGGCGAGAAGCGCGGGCTGGCGCTCATCGAATCGACGTTGCCCAGCGCCTGGCGGGCGCCGGTCTCGAGGTTGATCACCTGGACGCGGGGCTGGTGCCCGGTGGCCTGGGACATGAAGGCGATATCCTGCGTGGCCGGCGAGTAGCGCGGGGCGACGATCGAGGTCTCGCCGCTGGTGATCGCCCGGACATTGGCGCCGTCCTGATCCATCACCATCAGGCGCTTGCGGCGGTTCTCCTTGGGGCCGCTCTCGTCCACGAAGGCGATGCGGCTGTCGAACCACGGGCCGAGGCCGGTGATCTTGGTGTAGACCGCGTCCGAGATCAGATGGCCGGTGCGCCGGGCATTGGCGGTGTCGGTGCCGTATTGCTGGCCGGTCATCTGCTGGCCGGAGGTCACGTCCCAGAGGCGGAACTCGACCTTCAGCTTACCCGACGGGTCGCGGGAAACGCGGCCCGTCACGAGGCCCTGGACGCCGGTGGCGCGCCACTTCTCGAAATTCGGCGCGGCGTCGAAGTTCGGCTGCTCGGGGAAGCGCGCATGGTCGAGGGGCGTGAAGTAGCCCGACCGGCGCAGGTTGTTGGTGACCACGCCGGAGACGAGGCCGCCGAGGCTCGGATCGCCGCCGAAATCCGCGATCGCGATCGGCATCGGCTGGAAGCTGCCGCCGCCGATGCGCAGCTGCAGCTGCGCCTGGGCCGGGGCCGCGAAGCCGAGGGCGACCGCGAGGAACGCCAGCAGCGCGACCAGGCGCGCGGCGAGGGGCGCCGGAAGAGGCCCGGCGGAGGGAAGGTTCTGCATGGGTCGGATCCGAGTGACGATCAGACGGGGGAGGGGGATGACGGCAGGCTGCGCGGACGGCGACCTCAGGTCGCCGTGAATTCGAACTCCGCGTTGATGGCCTTCCAGTCGTTGTAATACGGCGCGTAGGTGGCCGGAATGTTATACGGCGCGCAGCGGCGCACCGCCCGGAGCGCGGCTTGCGCGATCGACTGGTCCACGGCGCTCGAACCGCCCCGCATGATCCGCGGCTCGGTGCTGAGCGAGCCGTTCGGGTTCAGGCGGATGTCGAGCACCGGCAGGACCACCCCCTGGGCGGCGCCGGGGGGCGCGGAGTAGCAGCGCTCGATCTGCTGCTGCAGCAACCCGACCAGGGCGTCGCGCAGGGACGGCGACAGGCGCTGCGCGGTGCCGGTCGCGGCGCCGAGGGCCGCCACCTTCTGCACCGTGTGGCCGGTCGCGCCGGTGGATTGCGACGGCACCTTCGACGCCAGCATCGAGCGGATGTCGCCCGCGTTGAACTTGTTGGCGAGCTCGGCCTGCTTGCGTGCCTTGGCCTCGCCGTCGGCCTTGGCCTTCGCGTCCGCCATCGCCTTGGCCTTCGCCTTGGCGGCGGCCTCGGCCTTGGCGGCGGCTTCCGCCTTCTCCTGCGCGGCCTTGGCCTCGGCCATCTCCTTCTGCCGCTCGGCTTCCGCCTCGGCCTTGGCTTCGGCGGCCTTCCTGGCGGCTTCCCGAGCGGCCTCGGCCTTGGCGGCATCCGCCTTGGCCTTAGCCTCGGCTTTCGCGGCGGCGGCCTTCGCGGCGGCGGCCGCAGCTTCGGCCTCCTGCCGCTCGATCAGCTTGTCGAGCTGCTCGCGCTTCTCGGCTTCGGCCTTCGCGGCCGCCTTCGCCTCGGCCTTGGCGGCCGCGGCCTTCTCGGCGGCGGCAGCCTTGTCGGCCGCGGCTTTCTCGGCTGCTTTCTCCGCGGCCTTGGCGGCGGCCTTCTCGGCCTCGCGCTTCTCCTGGGCGGCCTTGGCGGCTTTGGCCACCTCCTGCGGATCCGGCTCGGCGCGCAGGGGCATCTCCTCCGCGTTGGCGAGCTTCATCTCGGCCGTGCGGGTCGGGGCGGTCGGCGCGTCGGTCTTGGCGTTCTCGGGCTCGCGATCCTCGACCTTCTCGGCCTGGCGATCGGCCCGCGGCTGGGCGTTGGGCATCGGCTTGTCGGCCTGGCGCTCGCCCTTGGTGATCTCGGAGAACTGGTTCTCGGTGATCACCTCGACCGGCACGCCCTCCTGCGCCTCGGGCAGGGCCGGAGCCGCCACGCTGAACAGCGCGAAGGCCAGCAGCGCCACGTGGGTGCCGGCGGAGATCCAGACACCCGGTTCCTTGCGGTCGAAGTGGAACTCCACGGTTCAGACCCTACTGATGCTCAGGCTCGGTCACGAGGGCGACCTTCTTGAAGCCGCCGCCGGTCACGATCGCCATCACCTGGGCGACGCGGCCGTAATCGACCCGCTTGTCGCCGCGTACGAACACGCGCTCCTCGGTGCCGGTCTTGGCCGTCTCGAGCAGCTTCGGGATGATTGTGTCGTCGGTCAGCTCGTCCTCGCCGAGGAAAACCTGGCCGGTCTGCCGGATCGAGAGCGTCACCGGCTTCACGTCGGAATTGAGCGGCGACGCCTTGGATTGCGGCAGGTCGAGGGGCACGCCCACCGTCATCATCGGCGCCGCGACCATGAAGATGATCAGCAGCACCAGCACGACGTCGATGAACGGCGTCATGTTGATCTCGTTGATCGGCCCGCCGCGCCGGCCTCTGCGCCGCCGCCGCTTGCCGCCGTGGGATGCTCCCGCCGCCATGCTCATGGATCAATCTCCTGGATCGGCCCGGTCAGGCGGCGAGCGAGAGGCGCTCGTCGATCTGGCGGGAGAGGATCGCGGAGAACTCGTCGGCGAAACCCTCCAGCCGCGATTGCGACTTCGAGACCTCGGCCTGGAGCTTGTTGTAGGCGAGCACCGCGGGAATCGCGGCGAACAGGCCGATCGCGGTGGCGAACAGGGCCTCGGCGATGCCGGGGGCCACGACTGCGAGCGAGGTGTTCTTGGAGGCCGCGATCGAGGTGAAGGCGGTCATGATGCCCCAGACCGTGCCGAACAGGCCGATATACGGGCCGGCCGAGCCGATCGAGGCGAGGAACAGCAGGCGCGATTCGAGCCGCTCGACCTCCCGCTGGATGGTGACGTCGAGCTGCTTCTCGATGCGCTGCGACAGGGACTGGACCTGACGGCCCGAGCCCTCGAACGAGCGCTTCCACTCGCGCATGGCGGCCACGAACACCGCGGCGAGCCCCGTGGCCGGGCGGTCGTTGAACGAGCGGAACAGCTCCTCGAGGGAGCGGCCGGACCAGAACGCATCCTCGAACGCGTCCATCTCGGCCTTGGTACGGCGGAACAGCAGCGTCTTGTCGACGATGATCGACCAGCACCAGATCGAGGCGCTGAGCAGCCCGATCATCACGATCTTCACGACGAAATGGGCTTGCAGGAACAGCCCGAGCAACGTCATGTCGGCGACAGGCGCGGCCTGCATCGCGTCGGCTGGGTTCATCCGTCGAGATCTCCTGCTCCGGATCGCGATGCGCCGGGCGAGGCCCGCGTCCGCCGGATCCGTGAGCGATATCAATGCTATCGCCCGCGAATCTGTCGAAAGTAAGGGCCGTCTTCGCGCCGGGACTCACGGCATCGCGCGGTCTTCGTTAAGGCCGCGACAGGGTTAAGGATCGGTTTCGATCCGGGCGATCCCAAGGCATTCGGAAGTATCGGCCGGGGGGCGCAACAAGGCTGGACCTTGCGAAACCGACGCCCTTATTCTCCCGGGGTCAGAGTGCCGCGCGCACCGCGAGTCTCAGTACAGGAAGCGCCATGACCCTGCCCGTCCCGAGCCTCCACGGCCTGCTGCCCGCCGAGCCCGCCCGATTCCTCGGCTGGTCCTGTATCGCCGACCCGGCCATTGCCGGCGCCCTCGCGCGGTCGGGCTTCGACGCCGTGCTCCTCGACCAGCAGCACGGCGCGCACGATTACCATTCGTGCTGCGCGGCGATCACCGAGGTGGCGCTCGCCGGCAAGCCGAGCCTGGTCCGCATCCCGGTGGGCGACTTCGCCATGGCATCGCGGATGCTGGATGCCGGCGCCTCGGGCATCGTCGCGCCGATGATCAACAGCGTGGCCGACGCGCAGGCGCTGGCCGCCGCCACCAAGTACCCGCCGGTCGGTCAGCGGAGCTGGGGGCCGGACCGCGCCATGTGGATGTCGGGTCAGAGCGATGCGACCGAGTTCCTCGCGGGCGCCAACGCCCGGGCGCTGACCATCGCCATGTGCGAGACCGCGGAGGCGATCGACGCGCTGGGGGCGATCCTGGCCCTGCCGGGCATCGACGGCATCCTGGTCGGCCCCGCCGACCTGTCGATCGCCCTGTCCAAGGGCACAACCATCGACCCGGCCGGCGCGGCGGTCACGGCGGCCCTCGGCGAGATCGTGCGCAAGACCCGGGCGGCCGGCAAGCTGCCCTGCGCCTTCTCGCCGTCGCCCCTGCGGGCCCGGGAGATGGTCGCCATGGGCTTCCAGCTGGTCTCGGTCGAGTACGACGCGATGACCATCGTGAACGCCTTCGCCAAGCTCCTGCGTGACACCGACCCGACGCGGGTCGCCTAGGTTTCGCCGGGCGTCAGGAGTCGGCGCAGGACCTCCGGCAGGCGAATGGCACGGCCGTCCCGCACGCAGGCGACCGTGACCTCGGCGGCGACCAGGAGCTCATCGCCCCGGCGGACCTCCTGGGCGAGCTGCATCGAGGCACCGCGCAGCTGCTGCGTGCGGGTCACGATGGTGAGCTGGTCGTCCATGCGGGCGGGCCGGATGAAGTCCAGCGTCATCCGGCGGACCACGAAGACGAGGCCGCTTGCCTCCCGGTGCAGCTCGGACTGGTCCCCCGCCAAGCCGCGCAGCAATTCGGTCCGGCCCCGCTCCAGGAAGCGCAGATAGCTCGCGTGGTAGACGAAGCCCGAGAAATCGGTGTCCTCGTAATAGACCCGCACCGCCAGGCGGTGAGGCTCCGTACCGGCAGGGTTCGCTTCGCTCATCGGCGTCGTCTACGGCATGGCGCGGAGGCGGGGAAACCCCGTCGTCGGAACAGTCGCGGCGGCTTGCCGCCCGGCCGGGGGGCCGACATGACGAGGGCCGCCCTAGGGCGGCCCTCGCATGGTCAGGTCTGTGCGGTCGGATCAGCCGCCGATGCGGGCGGCCAGGCTCGCCGAATGGGCGTGCTCGTCGGCGATGTAGGGCAGGGCCTCGCTTGCGAAGCGGCGGCCCTGGGCGCTGTCGCCCGACTTGGCATAGGCGTCGTAGAGCGCGAGGGTCTGGGCGTCGGACCGGGCCTGCTGGTCGATATAGGCGCGATCGAAGGACCGGCCGTTCGGGGCCGACTGCAGCCGGGCCAGACGGGCCTGACCGCGCTCGCCCAGCGCCACGCGACGACCCGGCTCGGTCGGGCTGTTGTCGACGATGCCGACCGCGCCGAGCGCGCCGCCGACGATGCTGGTGCCGAGATTGGCCGCGATGGTCACCGGGGCCAGCACGAAGCCGACCGGGTTGCTCAGATCCGTCTTGATCCCCTGGTTGTCCGAGACCACCGTGCCGTTGCGCGACAGGGAGGTGTTCGGCGGCAGCAGCGCGTCGGTGGTGGCCTTACGCTCGACCAGGACGCGGTTGGCGTAGTTGCGGACCCGCGGGTTGCGCGAACGCTGGAGGGCGATGCGGCTCGCCTCGATGCTGGTGGCGTCCGAACGCAGCGCCTCGGCGCGGAAGGCCGGGGTTTCGGTCGCGGCGGCGCCGACATCCTGCTGATTGGCGAAGGGCTGGATGCGGATCGGGAGCGCGTCCTGCGCGAAAGCCGGCGTCGTGAGCGCAGCAGCGGAAAGGCCGAGGACGGCGAGCGTGAGTGTCTTCATATCGGAAGGTGGTCCTTGGTGTTCTTATTGATGGCTCAAAGATCTCTCGAGATTCCGTGGCCGCGGCCACAGTCCCGCAATCTTGCCAGCGCCACGCGGACTGGGCGCGGTCGCGAGCACAACTGTCGCGTTTCCCCACTGTTCCGCAGGCGGGATCGCTTTTGCGTGATCGGATCCCGGGGCGCGACTACGTAAAAGCTGGGCAATAGCCTCAGCGCGTCCGGTGCGAAAACCGTGACCGGACAAGCCTTTGCCGGCTGAGCAGCCGGGCCCGGCAGCGGGCCTGAAACCCGATATCGATGCGGTTTCCTATGAGGCGGGCGTGAACCAGCCCCGTTCCGACCGCATGGATATTGACGAAAAGCAGGTCAGACGGCGTCGCCGTCATCGAAGAGCAGGTTCTGTTCCCGCTTCGGCTCGGCGAAGCCCATGTGCCGGAAGGCGTGTCGGGTGAGCACCCGGCCACGGGGCGTGCGCTGCACGAAGCCGCGCTGGATCAAGTAGGGCTCGATGATGTCCTCGATCGCGTCGCGCGGCTCGGACAGGGCGGCGCCGATCGTCTCGATGCCCACCGGCCCGCCGCCGAACGAGGTCGCGATCAGCGTCAGGTACTTGCGATCCATCACGTCGAGGCCGACCGAATCCACGTCGAGCAACTTCAGCGCCCGGTCGGCGATGGCGCGCGTCACCGTCTCGGCCTCGGCCACCACGGCGAAGTCGCGCACCCGCCGCAGCAGCCGGCCGGCGATGCGCGGCGTGCCGCGGGCCCGCCGGGCGATCTCGTTGGCGCCTTCCGGCGACATGCCGAGCCCGAGCACCCGGGCGCCGCGGGCCACGATCTTCTCGAGCTCGTCGATCTCGTAGAATTCGAGGCGGATCGGGATGCCGAACCGGTCGCGTAGCGGCGTCGTCAGCAGCCCCGCCCGGGTGGTGGCCCCGACCAGCGTGAATTTCGGCAGCTCGATCTTCACCGAGCGGGCCGCCGGGCCTTCGCCGATGATGAGGTCGAGCTGATAATCCTCCATGGCCGGGTAGAGGATTTCCTCGACCGCCGGGTTGAGGCGGTGGATCTCGTCGATGAAGAGCACGTCGCGCTCCTCGAGATTGGTCAGCTGCGCGGCGAGGTCACCGGCCTTGGCGATGACCGGGCCCGAGGTCGAGCGGAAGTTGACCCCGAGTTCCCGCGCCACGATCTGGGCCAGCGTGGTCTTGCCGAGGCCGGGCGGCCCGACGAACAGGACGTGATCGAGGGCCTGGCCGGTCATCTTGGCCGCCTCGATGAAGATCTGCATGTTGGCGCGCGCCGCCTTCTGCCCGATGAACTCGGCCAGGCTCAGCGGCCGGATCGTCTGGTCCACGTCCTCGGCGCGCTTCTCCGGCGTCAGCAGCACGTTGGTCGGGGGCTTCGGCTTGCTCATGGACCTTCGCTCGTGGACCGGCCCGCCTGACCGCTGATCGAGGGTCTACGGGAGCCGTCGCGTCCGGCCGCTTCTCCTAATACGCGCAGCCGGCGAAGTCTAAGCGCGTCGCGCGGTGCGTGCCGCAGCACACCGTCACGCCCATCGCCGTGGGCCGGGCGCCAAGAACCATCGCACCGGATGAAACCGAAATGCTGCGCCGCGCATTCCGTTGAGGAATCCTTAAACTCGGCCGCAGGGCGCTGTTCCACCATGATGATCCGATCGACCGCATTGGGCGCGGCCAGCGCCCTCCTGCTTCTGGTTGGCCTGGCGACCGCCCAGGCCGCGCCGGCCCCGAACGAGACCAAGGTGGCCGAGGCCGCCCCGTCGCAGGTTCACCCGGTCGCCGCCGTCGAGCGCGACGACGAGTCCAGCTGCAGCCGGGCGCGTCGGCGCCTGTGGATCGAGGGCGAGGGCTGGGTGGTCCGCCGGATCACGACCTGCCGTTGAGATAGCGCGTCGCCAACCATACGCATTCTGCGCGGCTGGCCGGTCGGAACGGCCGGTGATCGTGTGGGTTCCCCAGGATCGTTCCTGACGTGTTCCCCCGAGTATCGGAGCCGGCCGCATGAGAAACCGGAAAGCCGTCACCCTCGCAGGCTTCCTCTTCGCGGGACCGGCCTGCGCGCAGAGCGTCTATCCCTACGGCCCGGCCGGGGCGGGCGACTTTGCCGGCCCGTTCGTGCGCGGCACCTATATCGGCGCTCCGCTGACCCGGGTGCCGCGGCCGACCGAGATCGTGCCGTCACCCTGGAGCTACGGGACCTACGGGGTCCCGACCGTGACCGGCATCGCGGCCCCGCCCGCGCAAATGCCGACGATCACGGTCATCAACGCGACGAACCCCGCACCCCGGTCCACGCGCGAGCGCCGGGCCGAACGGACGATCGAGAGCGGCCGCACGGCCGGCGCCCAAATCATCACGGTTCAGGTTCCCCGTCGCTGAGCGCGGCGAACCAGGCGGCGTAGGGCGTGTTCCGGACGAGGTGCCGGTTGAGATCGGGGGCGCCGTCGCGCCACCAGACCGGGCCGCGCTCGCCCAAGCCGATCTTGGCCGCGTCGACCTCCGCCCGGGCGGCCTTCATCGCGGCGGCGGCGTCGGGCTCGCCCGCACGCTCGGCGGCCTTGGCCGCCTTCACGGCCCGGCGCGCATCCATCAGCCGGCCGACCAGGGCCTCGCGCCGCTCTGCCGGCAGGTCGGGATTGGCGCGCCGCCACAGGCGACCGCGGACGACGATATAGCGCAAGTCGGGCGTGGTGATGACCGCGCTCATGCTGGAATTCGGCTCCGGTGTTGGGTCGAAGTTAAGTCTTGTCCGGTAGACACCCGAGACCCGGGCCGGACCATGCCATGCAGATCGTTGTCGTCGATTCGAGCCGTGTCGTCCTGCAGATCATCGCCTCCCTGATCGAGCCGCGCGGTCATGCGGTGCACGCGTTCACGGATTCGGCGCAGGCACTGCAGTACCTCTCCGCGACGCCCTCCGTCCGCGTCCTGATCACCAGCGTCGAGGTCCGCCCCCTCTGCGGCCTCGAACTCTGCTGGTCCGCGCGACTTCTGGCGGAAGAACGCCGGCCGCTGCACGTCATCACCATGTCGTCCGCGCGCAACGTCCGCAGCCTCGCCGAGGCCCTCGACAGCGGCGCCGACGACTTCATCGAGAAGCCGCCCAGCGCCGAGGAGCTGAACGCCCGGCTGCGCGCGGCCGAGCGCCTGATCACCCTGCAGGAGGAGCTGATCCGGCTGGCCGAGACCGATCCGCTGACCGGGTCCTATAACCGCCGCGCGTTCTTCGACCGGGCGCGCATCGCCGCGGAGCAGGACGCGCGCCCGGGCCGGATCTCGGCGATCCTGGCCGACATCGACCATTTCAAGCGGATCAACGACGAGCACGGCCACGATGTCGGCGATGTCGCGATCAAGGCCGTGGCCGAGCTGATCGCCGGGGAGGGCATCGGCGGACGCCTCGGCGGCGAGGAATTCGGCATCGTCCTGCCGGGCTGCAGCCTCGCCGAGGCGACCGACCGGGCCGAACGCCTGCGGGAACGCGTCCAGGCCCTGCGTATCCGCGGCAGCAAGCATGCAATCGGCCTGACCTGCAGCTTCGGCGTCAGCACCTGGATCGAAGGCGACGACGTCCACGCCCTGATCAAGCGGGCCGATATCGCGCTCTATGCCGCCAAGAGCGGCGGCCGCAACCGCGTCGTGCCGTACCAGGGCGATGCAGGCTTGGCCGTCGCAAGCTGAGACAGCCAAGCCGCTCCGGTCTGGCACGGCCAGAAGCGGGACGGGGCCAGGCCGCGACCCATATTGGCACACCAATTCGCGGGTCGAAGACAGGAATCGACCGATTACGCGAATATAAAGCTTAATATTCGCCCCAAACTCGTGGAATGGATCTTGGAACTACGCATCCGATCCCGGCCCCTTTGTATCGGCGGGAGACGAAAGGTGCGAGGTCATGAGTACGGCCGTTGGCGTCCTGATCCTGGATGAACCGCAGGACCTGAGCGCGACTGTTCGCGCCACTCTGGAGCATATGCCGGAGTTCCATACGATCGGCGAGGAAGACTTGGGCCGGGCCGATGCCGGCTCCACGGTCGCGTTGATCTTCCTCGACGAGATCCGGCTGGCGGACGGGATCGCGCGCCTCGTCGGCCTGAAGGAGCGGCAGCCGAACCTGCGCACGCTCGTGGCTTTCGGGGCGCTGACCGCCGACGACCTCCGGGCCCTGCTGGCGGCCGGCGCCGATGCCTTCGTGGCGCGGTCGAAGTCGCCGCGGGAGCTGTGTGCGGCCCTGCTCGCCCTGGCCGAGGGATCCGATTGCCTCGTGCCGCCGGACCAGCAAGCCGCCCTGCCGGCGGAGCCGGGCGACAGCCTCGGGCTCACGCCGCGCGAGGCGGAGGTGCTGCGCTTCCTTAGCTCAGGCTTCAGCAACAAGGAGGTGGCCCGGCGCCTGGCGCTCAGCGTCCGGACAGTCGAGACCCACCGGCTCAACCTGCGCCGCAAGACGCAGACCGGGCGGCTGAAGGATCTGGTCTCGCTGGCGCGCCAGCTCGGCCTGGCTCCAGTGGTCGACAGCGAGCAGAACCGGCGCGGCGGCGGGTCCGGCAGCAGCAACCAGTCCCGGCATTGATCGGGCCAGCGGGCAGCCCCGGTGGGGCTGCCCCGCTCACGCGACGCCGGCCTGCGCCCCGGCGCGGGTCCGCGCAGCCCCGGACGATCGCGTCTTCCCGCTCGAAGCGGACTTGATCGCGGTCTTGGCGGCCGCTTTGGCCCGGGACGCCGTCCCGCCCGGCTTGCTGCGTTTGCGGGCCGAAGTCGAGGCGGGCTTGACCCGCTTGCCGGCAAGCGCCTCATCCTGCGATGCGGCCAGCCGTGCCTGGAGCAACCCGAGCACTGCCGCCTCTTCTGAGCGGAGCTTGCCGAGATCCTGGCTCAGCTCGGTCTCGACGGCATCCTTGACCTGCAGGAGGAGGTCCCCCTCCAGGTAGCAGTCGAGGATCTGGGGGTGGATGTAGCATTTGCGGCAGATCGTCGGCGTGTTGCCGAGGCGCCCCGCGACGCTCTCGATCGCCGCGCGGACATTGCGCTTGGCCCCCGCCTCGCTGTCGAAGCTCTCGAACTCGCGCAGCGCCAGCGCAGCCAGGACCGTCCCGGCCCAGGTCCGGAAATCCTTGGCGGTGAAATCCTCGCCGGTGATCTCGCGCAGATACGCGTTCACGTCGGACGAAGTGACGTCACGCTGGACGCCGTCGGCGTCGATATACTGGAACAGCTCCTGGCCGGGCAGGTCCTGGCAGGCCTTGACGATCCGGGCGACGCGCCGGTCCTTGAGCGACACGTCCCAGGTCTTCCCGCTCTTGCCCTTGAACCGGAACGACAGCTCGGCGCCCGCGATCCGGACATGAGGATCGCGCAGCGTCGTCAGGCCGTAGCTCTTGTTGGTGCGGGCGTAATCGTCGTTGCCGACCCGGATCAGCGTGGTCTCGAGCAGGTGGACCACAGTGGCCAGGACCTTCTCGCGGCACAGGCCCGGACGCCTCATGTCGGCATCGACGCGCTGGCGGATCCCCGGCAGGGCATCGGCGAAAGCCATGATGCGCGAGAACTTGTTGGCCTCGCGGGCCTGCCGGAAATCGGGGTGATAGCGGTACTGCTTGCGGCCCTTGGCGTCCCGGCCGGTCGCCTGGATATGGCCGCTGCTGCGCGCGCAGATCCAGACATCGGTATAGGCCGGCGGGATCGCGAGGGCGCGGATCCGAGCGAGGATCCGCTTGTCGCGCACCGGCGCCCCCTTCGTGTCGAGGTAACGGAAGCCTGTGCCGCTGCGCTTGCGCGTCAGGCCCGGCCGGCGGTCGTCCACATAGACGAGACCGGCCTCCTCGGCCGCAGCGCGCAGGCTTCCACCGTTCTGGTCCGTCTCGACTTCCGCCATCGCCGCCCCTCCCGGATACGCCGCCGGGGTACCGCCCGGCGAGAAGGCGCAGATCAACCGGCGGCGCCCGACCACCGTTCCGGATCTGCGCATCCGCCGCAGGCCGATCCGCGGCGACGTGCTAGAGGGGGCGGATGGATGCCGAACCCGCCCGCGAAACCGCTCCGATCCCGATGCGGAACCTCGTCTTCGTCGTCACCGAGGATTGGTTCTTCGCCTCGCATTTCCTGCCGATGGCCCGGGCCGCGATCGCCATGGGGCTCGCGGTCACGGTGGTCACCCGGGTGCGGGCGCATCGCGCCGTCATCGAGGCCACCGGCGCGCGCGTGGTTCCGCTGGAAGCGGAGCGGGCGAGCCTCAACCCGATGGCGGCCGGCTACGCGGCCGGGCAGCTCGCCGGGATCCTGAAGGCGTTGAACGCCGACATCGTCCATTGCATCGCCCTGCGGAGCATCCTGGTGGGCGGGACCGCCGCCGCCATGGCCGGCATCCCGGCGCGGGTCTACGCGCTGACCGGCCTCGGGTTGGTCGGCGCCCGCACCGATCGGATCGGACGCGCGGCCCGGCTCGGGCTCCGGGCGCTGATCCGCGGGCCGCTGGCCTCCGGGCGCACCCGCTTCCTGTTCGAGAACCCGGACGATGCGCTGGCGCTGGGCCTCGATCCGTCCGAGCATTCCGTCACGGTGATCGGCGGGGCAGGGGTCGATGGCGACGCCTTCGCGCCGCAGCCGCTGCCGCCGATGCCGCCACTGAAGGTCGCCGTGGTCGCGCGCATGCTTTGGTCGAAGGGCATCGACGTGGCGGTCGAGGCGACCCGCCTGGCCCGGGGCCGGGGCGCGGCCGTGGAGCTCGCCCTGTTCGGGGCGCCCGACCCGTCGAACCGCCGCTCCATCGACGCGGCGACCCTGCGCGATTGGAGCCGCGACGGCGTCGCCTGGCACGGCCCGAGCGCGGACGTCGCGGCGGTCTGGGCGAACCAGCACGTCGCCTGCCTGCCGTCCCGGGGCGGGGAGGGGCTTCCGCGCAGCCTGCTCGAAGCCGCCGCCTGCGGACGGGCGCTCGTCACCACCGATGTCCCGGGCTGCCGCAGCCTCGTGCGCGACGGGATCGAGGGCCTGCTCGTGCCCCCCGGCGACGCCCCGGCCCTGGCCGACGCGCTCGTTCGCCTGAGCGGCGATCCGGCCCTGGTCGCGGGCCTCGGCGCCGCGGCCCGGACCCGGATCGCGACGGGCGGCTTCACCGAATCCGCCGTGACCGATCAGGTCTGCGCCGTGTGGCGCGCGCTGCTGGACGCCTGATCATGCGCGCCCCGGACGATCCGCTCGGCTTCATTCAGGCCCATACGAGGCTGCTGCCGGTTCCCTACGCCCCGGAGATCCAGCTCCACGTCGCCGACGAGGCGACCGAGCTCTGGCAGAAGACCGAGGAGGAGTTGCAGGAGATCGGGCTGCCGCCGCCGTTCTGGGCCTTTGCCTGGGCGGGCGGGCAGGCGCTGGCCCGCTACATCCTCGACAATGTCGAGGTGGCGAACGGGCGCCGGGTGGTGGATTTCGCCTCGGGGTCGGGCCTCGTGGCGATCGCGGCCGCCCGGGCGGGCGCCCAGAGCGTCGTCGCCAGCGACCTCGACCCGTTCGCCGTTGCGGCGATCGGCATCAACGCCGCAGCCAACGGCGTCGCCGCCCAGATCCGGCCGGTCTCGAGCGACCTTCTCGGCACGGTGCCGGAGGCCGACCTCGTTCTCGCCGCCGACGTCTTCTACGAGCGCGACCTCGCCGGGGCGGTGACGGCTTGGCTGACCGATCTGCAGGCGCGCGGGCGCACGGTGCTGATCGGCGATCCGGGGCGGACCTATCTGCCGCGCGCGCGACTCGAATGCCTGGCGACCTACGCGGTGCCGGTCTCGCGCGCCCTGGAAGATGCCGAGATCAAGCAGAGCCACGTCTGGCGGTTGCACGGTTGAGACGGTGGTCCGGCCATGACGCGTCCAATCGCTCCGGCTACGGCATCGAGGCTTCATCCGCGGCCGGAATGCGCTACCTTGCGGCTGGACCGCGATCGACGGGCGCGCGTCGCGACGATGCGCCGTCCGGCGTGCCTTACGGCGGCTGACAGACCATTCCCGCGCCGGGCCCGATCGCGTCGCGATCTGGCACGGCACAAAGCCTTTGTTTCAACGCGCTCGCCGATGCCGAACCGGTATCTCTATCGGCGAGCGCTCTTGGTGAGCGTCGAGTCGTGAGCGTCAAGCCGAGCCTGCCCCGTGTCGTCGCCTTCTCCGGGAGCGCCAAGCGACCTTCGCGAACCCGCGACCTCGTCGCGGCGGTCGGCGCCGAGCTCGGCCGCCTGCGCCGGATCGACCTCACGGTCTACGATCTGATCGATGCGGGACCGGGCCTCGGCGTGGCGCTGCGGGAGGATCTGCCCTTGCCGGCGGCGCATCTGGTCGCGGCGATCGAGGGGGCGGACGCCCTGATCGTCGGGACGCCGGTCTATCAGGGCGGCTATGCCGGGCTGTTCAAGCACGTGTTCGACTTCGTCGATCCGGCTAAGATGGCGGGCATGCCGGTGGTGCTCACCGCCACGGGCGGCGGCCTGCGCCACGCCCTGGTGGTCGAGCACAGCCTGCGGCCGCTCTTCGGCTTCTTCGCGGCCCACATGGCGCCGACCTCGGTCTATGCCGGCCCCGACGACATGGCCGACGGCCGCATCACCGACGTGCTCGTGGCGGCGCGGCTCGCCACGGCGGCGGTGGAGCTGGCCGCTTTGCTCGACGTGTCCCGGGTGATCGGGGCCGGCGCGGCCGCCTGACGCATCAAGCGCCCGCTCCCTCAGCCCGCGTGGTCCGGTTTCGCGAGAATAATCTGGGATCATTCTAAAACTTGATCGGGCCCGGCATTGGTCCGCCGATGGCCATCTGTTTAGCTGCGCGGTGGACGACGCCCATCCGCGAGGGATCATGCCAGGTTCAACCGTCAAGACCGGCAGGCCGGCGCCGCTGCCCGCCACCTACGTCACGGCCTCGGGCCTGCCGCGCTATCACCCGGTCTCGCAGGCGCTGCACTGGGTGACGGCCGCCCTGGCGCTGGCGGTGCTGCCGCTGGCCTGGGTGGCGGTGAGCCTGCCGCCGGCGCCCCTGAAGGGCAACATCTTCGTGCTCCACAAGTCGGTCGGGCTGACGATCCTGGCGATCGTGGTCCTGCGGATCGTCTGGCGCATGGTCCGGCCGGCGCCGCCGGATCCCCAGGCGCCGCGGCTGCTGACCTTGATCGGCCGCGTCAACCATTGGCTGCTCTACGCGATCTTCCTGATCATGCCGGTCAGCGGCTACCTGCTGAGCGCGCTGTCGGGGCGGGACACGCCGTATTTCTGGCTGTTCACCATCCCGGGCCTGACCAAGGACGAGGGCCCGCAAAAGATCGCCGAGTCGATCCACCTCGTCGGGCAATGGTTCGTCTACGCGCTCGTGCTCCTGCACATCGCCGGCACGGTCTGGCACCTCGTGATCCGGCGCGACGGCCTGCTGGAGCGGATGCTGCCGGTCCAGGACGGGCGCGGATCCCGATAGCTCAGTCGACCTGGCGCAGCACGAAGGTGGTGCCGACCTCGGGCTCGCGGCGCCAGCGTCCGTCGCCGCTCGGCACGAGGTCGATGGTGTGGCCACGCTTGGCGGTCAGCGTCATGCGGCCATTGGCGTAGCGCCAGCGCACCGGATCGAACACCTCCAGGCCGCCGTCATGGCAGCCCGGGACGACGTGGACGCCACCGCCGGCCCCGTCGAGGGTGATCCGGCAGGTGTCCCGCTCCTGAAAACGGTCGAGGGCGTAGACGCCCGGAGCGGGCCCCGGTCCTGCCGGGGCGGTCGCGGCCGTGGTCCGCTGCAGCTCGGCCGGCACCGCCGGCGCCGTCCGGAGCGGCGACGGCGCGGGTGCGGTCTCGACACCGGCAATGTAGGGCGCCGCCGAGGCGGCCGGACGCATCGCCGCGATATCGAGCGGCACCAGGCTGTAGGTCTCGCCGCCCTCGAGCTTGGCGACCAGGCTGCGCTGGTCGGGGCGCCGGACGAATTCGAGGATCGGGCGGACGTTCCGGTCCACCAGGCGCACGCCCCGGTCGCTGAACAGCCAGCCGGCGATCCCGTTCACGATCGGCAGGGCGCGCCGGCACCCGGCCGGGAAGCTGAGCTTCTGGCCGGCATCGCCGTTCTCGCTCCGCAGGTTCATCACGCAGCGGCGGTTGGTGCCGTCGCGCGACAGGTCCCAGGTCCCGGGCACTTCGCTGAGCCGTTCGGGGAGGCTCGGCGGGGCAGGGGGCGCCGCGGGTGTCGCGATCGGAGGCGCGGCCAGCGTCCCCGGATTCAGCAGGCTCGGCTCGGGCGCCGCCGGAGAGGCCGCGGGATCTTCCTGCGCCGCCGCCGGCCACGGGATCAAGGCCAAAGCGGCGAGCAGCGCGGCCTGTGCGGGTCTCACGCGGGTGGGCTCCAGGGTGTCTCGGAAACGGGGGTCAGCGGGCCACGCCCCTCGAACCACGACACGACATTGTCGACGACGAGTTGGGCCATCGCCGTGCGGGTATGCTCGGAGGCAGAGCCGACATGCGGCAGCAGCACGGTATTGTCGAGGGCCGCGAGGTCCGCCGGCACGTGCGGCTCGTTCTCGAACACGTCGAGCCCGGCCCCCAGGATCGTGCCGGCTTTCAGCGCCGCGATCAGAGCGGTCTCGTCGACCAGGCTGCCCCGGGCGACGTTGATCAGGATCCCCTCGGGTCCCAGAGCCTCCAGGATGGATGCGTCCACCAGGCCGCGGGTGTCGTCGCCGCCGGGCGCGACCACGATCAGGATATGGACCGCCCGCGCCATCCCGATCAGGCTGTCATGGTAGGTGTAGGCCACGTCCGCCTTGCGGCTGCGGCCGTGATAATCGATCGCGACGCCGAAGCTCTCGAGCCGATGGGCGATCGCCTTCCCGATCCGGCCGAGCCCCAGGATGCCGACCCGCCGCCCGCGCAACGAGGCGGTGAGCGGGAACGGCGCCTTCGGCCAATGGCCTTCACGCAGGTAGCGGTCGGCCTGCGGGAGGCGCCGGATCGTCGCCAGAACCAGCCCGACGGCGAGGTCGGCGACCTCGTCGGTGAGCACGTCCGGCGTGTTGGTGACCACGATGCCGCGCCGATGCGCCTCGACCGCGTCGACCGCGTCGTAGCCCACGCCGAAATTGGCGATCAGCTCGAGCTTCGGCAGCTTGTCCATCAGGGCGGCGTCGACCTGGCCGCCGACGCAGAGCCCCCGGATCCGCGGTCCGATCTCGGCGAGCATCGCCTCCGGGTCCGCGGCGCCCGCGAGCCGGTGCACGGTGAACCGCCCCTCGAAGGCGGTCTCGACCAGCGGATGCATTGTCTTCAGGAGCAGGATCTCGGGCGGCGCTTCGGGCATCTCACACTCCCTCGTTCGCCCGGCCGCCTCTGCGGCCGGCACGGGTTTGATCCGGCATAGGGCCTGCGCCCGGTGCGGCGCCACCCGCCCGCGGCCTCCGGCGGTGACATCCGCGGGCGAAACGCCGAGCGGCCATTTGACAGGGACGAGACTCGCCCCTTCCGAAAACCGCGCGCGATGCCTACTAAGGAACCCGCATTATCGCGAGAGTTTTGCAGCGATCCCATCCGAAGACGAAAACCGATGACCAGCCCGCGCACCCTCTACGACAAGATTTGGGACGACCACGTCGTCGATGTCCAGCCGGATGGCACCAGCCTCCTGTACATCGACCGGCACCTCGTTCACGAAGTGACGAGCCCGCAGGCGTTCGAGGGTCTGCGCGTGGCCGGCCGCAAGGTGCGCCATCCTGAGAAGACGCTGGCGGTGGTGGACCACAACGTCCAGACCACCGACCGCTCGAAGGGCATCGACGATCCCGAGAGCCGGACCCAGCTCGAGGCGCTGGCCGAGAACGTGCGCGATTTCGGCATCGAGTTCTACGACGCCCTCGACCGGCGCCAGGGCATCGTCCACATCATCGGTCCGGAGCAGGGCTTCACGCTGCCCGGTCAGACCATCGTGTGCGGCGACTCGCACACCTCGACGCACGGCGCCTTCGGGGCGCTGGCCCACGGCATCGGCACATCCGAGGTCGAGCACGTGCTCGCCACGCAGACTTTGGTGCAGAAGAAGGCCAAGAACATGCGCGTCACGGTGGACGGCGCGCTGCCGCCCGGCGTGGGCGCCAAGGACATCATCCTGGCGATCATCGGCGAGATCGGCACCGCCGGCGGCACCGGCCACGTGATCGAATATGCCGGCGAGGCGATCCGCGCCCTCTCGATGGAGGGTCGGATGACGATCTGCAACATGTCGATCGAGGGCGGCGCCCGCGCCGGCCTGGTCGCGCCGGACGCCACCACCTACGCCTACGTGAAGGACCGCCCGAAGGCCCCCAAGGGCGCGGCCTTCGACAAGGCGCGCGCCTACTGGGAGAGCCTGCTCACCGACGAGGGCGCGTTCTTCGACCGCGAGGTCCGGCTCGACGCCGCCAGCCTGCCGCCGATCGTCAGCTGGGGCACGAGCCCGGAGGACGTGATCTCGGTGCGCGGCCGCGTGCCGGATCCGGCGGCGATCGCCGACGAGAACAAGCGGCAATCGAAGGAGAAGGCGCTGGCCTATATGGGCCTGACCCCGGGCACGCCGATCACCGACATCACCCTGGACCGGGTGTTCATCGGCTCCTGCACCAACGGCCGGATCGAGGATCTGCGGGTCGTCGCCCAGATGGTCGAGGGTCGCAAGGTGCACGAGAGCGTCTCGGCCATGGTGGTCCCGGGCTCCGGCCTGGTGAAGGCGCAGGCCGAGGCCGAGGGCATCGACCGGGTGCTGAAGGCGGCAGGCTTCGACTGGCGCGAGCCGGGCTGCTCCATGTGCCTGGGGATGAACGCCGACCGGCTCAACCCGCTGGAGCGCTGCGCCTCGACGTCGAACCGGAACTTCGAGGGCCGCCAGGGCCATCGCGGACGCACGCACCTGGTCTCGCCGGCCATGGCGGCGGCGGCGGCGGTGGCCGGCCGGTTCGTCGACATCCGGGACTGGCCGCGCGGTTGAGGCCATAAAGGCTGAAATCGCGATTGACGGACACCGTCGGTCCGAATAAACGAAGCCGTCGCCGGCCAAGGCCGGCGGCGAGCCCAGGTGGCGGAATTGGTAGACGCGCTGGTTTCAGGTACCAGTCTTGCAAGAGGTGAAGGTTCGAGTCCTTTCCTGGGCACCATCAGCCGCCTAAAGCGCTGATCCGCACAACACGTACTCCCCGACTTTACGAATGACCGGATTTGAGAGCCGGTCGAAGTCGCCCTCCGGTCCCCGTTGACCGATACGGCGCAATCACCCCCTTCGATACAAGCTTCGCGCGACCGAGCCCTGTTACGGCAGGATTGCGCGCTGTATTCCCACGGTGCCCGCGTCGGGCGGATGGCATGCCCCTGCGGCGGCATGCTCCCGATCCCCGGCGGACCGGAAGGAGAATCCCCGGATGACGAAATTCTCCGCGACGCTCGCGGCCGCCCTGCTCATGGCGGCGTCCCCCGGCATCGGGGCCGAGAATCAGCCCCCGGCCCATACGGACGAGGGCGATCTCGCCGAGAAGATCGTCGGGACCTGGGAGCTCGTCTCCTACAAGGTCGAGGACAAGGAGACCGGGGCGCTCATCGACGCGATGGGCAGCGCCCCGCGGGGCCGGGTGATCTTCACCCAGGACGGATGGGTCGCGTTCAACCTCGAAGGCACGGACCGCCGGCCCGCGGAAACCGATGCCGACCGCGCAGCCCTGATGAAGACCCTGGTCGCCTATATCGGCCGGTACCGGATCGAGGGCGACCAGTGGATCACCCATGTCCAGACCGCCTGGGCGCCGGAATGGGTCAACACCGAGCAGCGCCGTTCGATCACGCTGCACGGGGACGAGGCGGACGTGATGACGCCCTGGCGGATCATGCCCAACTGGGATGCCGGCCGGCTGTCGCGCAGCATCATCCGGTTCCGGCGCGCCCGCTAGCGACCGCGCGGGCGGGCACCGGCATGCCACGCGCGCACGCCCCGCATGTCCGGGCCGAGCATAGGCCGGGTGATTGTCCGACACCGCAGATTGTCCTTTCAGACCTCATCCTCTAAGAGGCGGGCAACAAGCCGCCGCGCCAGATCGGCCGGCGTCTTTCCACCATCGGCGGTCGCCGATCATCGTGCGATCTCCGTATCCGGTCCTGGCTCTCTATTCGGTGCGGCCGCTCCGAACTCGGCCGCGGGTTGAGAAAAGACGTTTCCATTCGGCCTAGAGCTTCCGGCCTCTGATTTTGTCAGTGCTCGGGGCGCCTGATCGGCCGCTAGACAAAAAACGATCGCACAAGATCGATCGATCACGCGTCGCGTGCCGCACCATCTGCGGGGGAACGTTCTGGAAGGCTGGACGCGCGGGGCTCCCGGCGCGTCGCTCCGACGCCTTCTGTACCGGGAAGTGCCAGACGCGCCTGCCCGGTCCGCAACCGTGAGATTTGGCGATGCGTGCCGACGATAAGAACAAGCCCCGGTCCGAGCGCTCGCCGCAGGACACGCTCGCCTTCAGCCGGCGGCAGCTTCTCGGAACGGCGGCGACCGGGCTCGCCGTGGCCGCGCTCCCCGGCAGCCTGGCTTTCGCCGACGGCGCCGACGGCAAGGTCGACGTGCTGCTGATCGGCGGCGGCATCATGAGCGCCACCCTCGGCGTGTGGCTCAATCAGCTGGAGCCGACCTGGTCGATCCAGATGGTCGAGCGCCTGGACCAGGTCGCCCTGGAGAGCTCGAACGGCTGGAACAACGCCGGCACCGGCCATTCCGCCCTCGCGGAGCTGAACTACACCCCCGAGAAGAAGAACGGCCAGGTCGAGATCGCCAAGGCGGTGGAGATCAACGAGGCCTTCCAGGTCACGCGCCAGTTCCTGGCCTCGCTGGTCAAGACCGGCGTCCTGAAGAACCCCCATTCCTTCATCAACTACACCCCGCACATGAGCTTCGTCTGGGGCGACGACAACATCGCCTACCTGAAGAAGCGCTGGGAGGCCCTGAAGGCCAGCCCGCTGTTCGCCGGCATGGAATATTCCACCGATCCGGAGCAGCTCAAGAAATGGGTGCCCCTGATGATGGAGGGGCGCGACCCGAACCAGAAAGTCGCCGCCACCTGGTCGCCGCTCGGCACCGATGTCGAGTGGGGTGAGGTCACCCGCCAGTACGTCGCGTATCTGCAGGGTCAGCCAACCTTCAAGCTGAACCTCTCCACCGAGGTCGAGGGCATCACCAAGAACGCGGACGGCTCCTGGCGCGTCACCTCCCGCAACACCAAGGACGGGTCGCGGCGCAGCGTCGACGCCAAGTTCGTGTTCATCGGCGCCGGCGGCGGCGCCCTGCACCTGCTGCAGAAGTCGGGCATCCCGGAGGGCGACGACTATGCCGGCTTCCCGGTCGGCGGCTCGTTCCTGATCAACGAGAACCCGGACGTGGCGACGCTGCACCTCGCCAAGGCCTACGGCAAGGCGTCGGTGGGCTCGCCGCCGATGTCGGTGCCGCACCTCGACACCCGCGTGCTCGGCGGCAAGCGCGTGATCCTGTTCGGCCCGTTCGCGACCTTCTCGACCAAGTTCCTCAAGGAGGGCTCGTATCTCGACCTCCTCAGCTCGACCACGACCAGCAACATCTGGCCGATGGTCCGGGTCGGCGTCGACGAGTTCCCGCTGGTCGAGTACTTGGCCGGCCAGCTCATGCTGTCGGACGACGACCGGATCGCGGCCCTGCGCGAGTACTTCCCGAAGGCCAAGAAGGAGGAGTGGCGCCTCTGGCAGGCCGGTCAGCGCGTGCAGATCATCAAGCGCGACAAGGACAAGGGCGGCGTGCTGAAGCTCGGCACCGAGATCGTCAACGCCAAGGACGGCAGCATCGCCGCCCTGCTCGGCGCCTCGCCCGGCGCCTCGACGGCGGCGCCGATCATGCTGCAGGTGCTCGAGAAGGTGTTCGCCAAGAACGTCGCGACGCCCGAATGGCAGGCCAAGATCAAGCAGATCGTCCCGAGCTACGGCACCAAGCTCAACGACGATCCGGATCGGGTC
Organism: Methylobacterium brachiatum; assembly: GCF_020523825.1. GTDB lineage: Bacteria > Pseudomonadota > Alphaproteobacteria > Rhizobiales > Beijerinckiaceae > Methylobacterium > Methylobacterium brachiatum. The sequence continues at coordinate 64,071 of NZ_JAJALK010000012.1, forward strand.
GCCGAGGAATGGGCCTATACCAGCGAGCAGCTGCAGCTGCCGGCCCCGCCGCAGATCGACAAGGCGGTGCTCAAGGCCGTCCCGACCAGCCGCAACGTGCTCAACAGCAGCAACACGCCGGTTCCGGCGCCGGTCCACGACCTGGCCCCCTGAGAACCGTCGCGATCCCGGGTCTCGCGCAACCGCGAGGCTCGGGATCGGCCTGTCAGGCGGATCGAACCGCGGCCGCGGCGCCGGCGAGGTGGAGCCAGCCGAAATCCACCGGATAGCCGAGCCCGTGGAGCATCTTCACCCGCTTCCATGAGGCTGCGCGCGCCGAGGCCTCGTTCTGTCCGGCCTCGATCTCCGCGGCTTCCATCTCCTGAAGCTCCCGGGTCAGTTCCTCGCGCAGCCCCGCCGCCTTCATGGCGCCGAGCGCCGCCGTGAAGGCCTGTTCGGTGACCCGCACCTGATCGCAAATCTGACGCACGCTCATCAGTCCTGAGCCCTCTCGCGCTGCCGTTTGACTGCCGTCCTGCAGTGACGACGACCTAGCATCCGCGATGGCGACGGGAGATGTACGTCTTTCGTGCAGGCAGGTTCACTGTTCGATGCCGCAGAGCGCACCGCCTACCGCAGCGGGAGTGAGCCGAGGCGCTGCGCGACGCGGGATGGGCGGCGCCAGCGCCGCTTGCGCCCGAACCGCCTGCGCGGGTCCAGGATGCCGGATGCCAAATCATCCTTCTGGATGATCCGCGGTTGCACGGCGGCTCCGATCGCGACCAGCGCGGCCGATCCGACCAGAGCGATGATCGCGGCACCCCAGAAGAGACTCTCGAACATCTGGCTCTCCCGATCGCTCTATCCTCTTATAGGCATGATGTCTGATCTAAATTGCGGCAAAACCTGGGCAACGCGGATTATTTTGCACATTCATCAGTATCCGTCGGCCTCGCCTGATGGATCGTGCATGGCCGGGTGTTCCGATCATATTGAGCAGCCACCGGGTACCGGAAGCCGGCGCATCTCGGAGACGGACGCCCGACGCGCATCGGCAATGCGGGTTGTATGATTTACGAAGCGTTCATCTTGCAGGTGTCCCCTGAAGCGGTTGGAAGCCGCTCAAGACCTCCGGCGAACCGTGCTTTCTTCGACGGGCCGAGGCCCAGTCCGCAGGACCGACCGCGAAACAGGGATACGCAAGCGATGCCGCGCGAGACCGAGACCACGACCCAAGAGCCGATCATGGAGCTGTGGCGGATCCTGGCGCTCGCGCTGATCGTCGCCGCCGGGATGCTGTTCGTCCACCTGATCGTGCCGGCCGAGGCCGAAGCCGCCGGCCAGGCGGGCGGCACCGTCACGACCATCCGGTAGCCGGCCCCCGGCACCGCCCGCGCCGCCCGTCAGGGGAGCGGCGGCCATAACGCGCCCGGGTCCAGGGAGAACACGGCGTCGGCGAACTCCGTCGGCGTCAGCCCGATCAGCAGGATGGCCGCCAGGATGGCGGCTGCGGGGAGCAGGACGTTCGCGACGCGCTCGGGATCGATCTGCGCCGAGCGCAGCACCATGCAGCCGGCGGTGAAGGTCGCCGCCTCCGTCAGCGGCAGGAGCTGCGCCAGGGCCACGCGTGGCCGTCCGGATCCGGCCGCCTACTCGGCTCCCGCCGTTCGCAGGCCCGCGGAATCCAGGGCGGCCGTGGCGGCCCGGATATCGCGCCGCGCCTGCGCGATGGCCGCCGCCTTCGCATCGCCCTGCGCGTTGAGCGCTTCCAGGAAGGCGATCCAGTCCGCCCGTGCCTGGCTCGGGATCTTTTCATCGAGCGTCTGCCGCAGCTGGGCGACCCGGCCATCCGGCGTCGCCGCCGCGGGCGCCGCCTGATCGGTATCGTAGACGCCCACCGCGCACATCTGGTCGCCGGCCCTGGTGTAATAGGTGGTCTTCGGCTCCTCGACCGTGCTGCCCGGCTTCGGGAACAGGTAATGGATCACCGCGATCTGACCGGGCTTGGCCGTCCCGAGCATGGTCTGGATGAAGTGGTTGCCGGTCCTGTCGTGCAGGTCGCGGACGTCGTGACCCTTCAGGATCGGGCTGGGATGGGCGGTCATGATCCCGTCCGGCCCGACACAGAACACGTAGGTGTCGGCGGTGCGGAAGCCGCGCGTCCCCGCGGTGAAGTCGGCCAACGCCCCGGCCGGGTCGGCCCGCAGCGCCTGGGCGACGCGCCCGAGCATCCAGGACGCGAAACCGTTCGGGCTCGGGTCATCGCAGGCGGTCGGGGCCTCGCCGTCGCCGCAGGCCAGAGCTGAGCCGGGCGGCTGCGCGATGCCCATCAGTGTTGCCACAAGCAGCGCCGTTCGCAGAGCCATACGACTCCCCCGAAATCAATACAGCCGCTCAGCCGAACCGATCAAAGACCGTGTCAGCAGATTATGCAAGAGCGGATTATTGATTTCGCGCGCCGAACAGGCAGGATCGAGCCGCCGGCAACCGGTCCGCGACCGGCTACTGCATCGTGAGCGGCATCGCCTCGACGGCGATCTCGCCGATCCCCCGGGCGGCCAGGGATGCGCGCAGCGGTGCGGACAGCGAGATGCCGGCCGTGAAGGCGCCGTGCACGGATCCGTCATGGTCCGCGTTCCGCCGGGCCGGGCCGATCAGCTGGACGACGCGGCGGGCGATGGCCGGAGCCGGGTCGATCCAGGCCACCGGCCAGGGCGCGAGGGCTTCGAGGCGCGCCAGCAGCAGCGGATAATGGGTGCAGGCGAGGCAGACCACGTCGGTGCGCCGTCCGTCGGGATCGGTGACGAAGCAGGGGGCGATCTCGGCCGCCAGGGCCGCGTCGTCGATCGGCGTGCCGGCGAGCTCGGCCTCGGCAAAGCCGGCGAGGTTCGGCGAGCCGACCAGGGTGACCGCGCAGGACCCGGCATAGGTCGCGATCAGGTCGTGGGTGTAGGAGCGCGCCACCGTGCCGGGGGTGGCCAGCAGGGAGATCAGGCCCGAGCGCGTCGCCGCGGCGGCCGGCTTGATCGGCGGCACCACGCCGACGAACGGCGTCGCGAAGCGCTGGCGCAGGGCCGGCAGGACCAGGGTCGAGGCGGTGTTGCAGGCGATCACGACGAGGTCGGGCCGGTGCGTCTCGAGAAGCCGCTCCATCACGGCCAGCACCCGGGCGACCAGGGCGGCCTCGGCGAGCCGGCCATACGGGAAGGCGGCGTCGTCGGCGGCGTAGACGTAGCGCCCATCGGGGCGGGCCCGGCGCACGGCATCCAGGACGGTGAGGCCGCCGAGCCCCGAGTCGAAGACCAGGATGGTCGGCTCGGGCGAAACGTGGAATGCCGCGGCGGACAGGGTGGCCCCGGCCATCAGATCGATCCGCATGGAAATTCTGGACTCCGCACTCAGCGCCTCGAATCTCGGTGCCGAGGGTTAAGGCCTCCTCACTACGGCGCAAGAAAGACCCGCGACCTTTCGTTCTCCCCGTTAACCTCCGGACCCGCGCCTGCGAAGGGGCCGGTGAGCCCGAGCGCAGGCGGATTCGCCAGCGGAGGTTGTCTGACCTCGGCAGGGACATATCTTCTGCGACCAAGCCTGGCGCCGACAAGACGGTTCCAGGAGACGCATCAATAGGGGAAGATCCGCATGGCAGCGACGGCGGCACTCCGCTCCGGCGACACGCGCGCGCAAACTGCAGCGGCGTTCCCGCCGCCCCCCGTGACGGCCCGGCCGGTCGACCGGGCCGCCTGGATCGCCGCCTACCGGCATGTCCGCAGCGAGACCGAGCGTCGCGCCGCGCCGCTCTCCGCGGAGGACCAGCAGGTCCAGTCGATGGCCGATGCCAGCCCGACCAAGTGGCACCGGGCGCATGTGACGTGGTTCTTCGAGCAGTTCCTGCTGCGCGAGCACCTGCCGGGCTACGCCATCTACGACGAGCGCCTGCACTACCTGTTCAATTCGTATTACGTGGCGGCCGGGCCGCGGCAGCCGCGCATCCAGCGGGGCATGATCACCCGCCCCACCATGGCCGAAGTGAGCGCCTACCGGGCGCATGTCGACCGGGCGGTCGAATCGCTGCTCGGCCAGGCCGCGGAGAGCGCCCTGGAGGCGGTCCTGCCGATCCTGGAGATCGGGCTCTATCACGAGCAGCAGCACCAGGAGCTCCTGCTCACCGACATCCTGCACGCCTTCGCGCAGAACCCGCTCGGGCCCGTCTACGAGTCCGCGTGGCGCTTTCCGGCGGCTTCGGGGCAGGGCGGCCAGGCCCAGCTCCCCCGCGGCATCGCCTGGATCGGGCACGAGGGCGACGGCTTCTCGTTCGACAACGAGTCGCCCCGCCACGAGGCGCTGATCCTGCCGGGCCGGATCGACAAGGCGCTGGTGACCAACCGCGAATGGCTCGCCTTCATGGAGGCCGGGGGCTACGCCAAGCCCGAGCTGTGGCTCTCGGACGGCTGGTATGCCGGCCAGGCCGAGGGCTGGGAGGCGCCGGGCTATTGGCGCCGGGACGGGGAGGGCTGGGCGACGATGACCCTCGGCGGCATCCGGCCCGTGGAGCTCGACGCGCCGGTCACCCACATCAGCTACTACGAAGCGGACGCCTATGCCCGCTGGGCCGGCCGGACCCTGCCGACCGAGTTCGAATGGGAGGTCGCGGCCCGGGACGGTGCCCTGCCGGACGCGTTCGGCCTCGTCTGGCAATGGACCCGCAGCGCCTACGCGGCCTATCCGGGCTACCGGCCGTTGCCGGGGGCCCTGGGCGAGTACAACGGCAAGTTCATGGTCAGCCAGTTCGTTCTGCGCGGCTCGTCCGTCGCCACGCCCGAGGGCCATGCGAGGCTGCCCTACCGCAACTTCTTCTATCCGCATCAGCGCTGGCAGTTCACCGGCCTGCGCCTCGCCGACGCCGCCTGACGCGCCCGGAGCCTCCCTTGACCGTCAAGCCCAGCTTTTCCGACGCGACTCCGGTCGCCCTGGACACACCCGAACTCGCCTTCCTCGCCGACGTGCAGGACGGCCTCGCGAAGACGCAAAAGGCGCTGTCGCCGAAATATTTCTACGATTCCGCCGGGTCCGATCTGTTCGAGGCGATCACGCGGCTGCCGGAATATTACCCGACCCGCACCGAGATCGGCATCCTCGATCGCAGCGGCCCGGAGATGGCCGCCCTGCTGCCGGCCCGGGCCGCGCTGGTCGAATTCGGCAGCGGCTCGACCAACAAGCTGCGGCGCCTGCTGCGCCACCTGGACAAGCTCGCCGCCTACGTGCCGGTGGACGTCTCCGGCGAGTTCCTGCGGTCCCAGGCGGAGGTGCTGAGCGGCGATTTTCCCCATCTCCGGGTCGAGCCGGTGGTGGCCGATTTCACCCGTGACTTCGATCTGCCCGAGAGCCTCGCCGGCATGCCCCGGGCCGGCTTCTTCCCGGGCTCGACCATCGGGAATTTCGAGCCGAGCGAGGCCGAGGAGCTGCTGCGGCGGTTCGGGCGGATCCTCGGGGAGGGGGCGCACATGATCGTGGGCGTCGACCTCGTGAAGGATGCCGCGATCCTGGAGCGGGCCTACGACGATGCCGCGGGCGTCACCGCGGCCTTCAACCTCAACCTGTTGACCCGGATCAACAGGGAACTCGCCGGACGCTTCGACCTCGGCGCCTTCTCCCATCGCGCCGTGTTCAACGCGGACGCATCGCGGATCGAGATGCATCTGGTCTCGGACGGCGCGCAGGAGGTGGCGATCGGGTCCGAGACCTTCTCGTTCGCGGCCGGCGAGACGATCCACACCGAGAGCAGCTACAAGTACACGGTCGAGACCTTCCGGGCTCTCGTGGAGCGGGCCGGCTGGACCTGGGTCCAGGTCTGGACCGACCCGGAGGGGTTGTTCTCGGTCCACGCGCTCCGGCAAGACTGACATCGGCGCCGCGAACCGGCGCGTGGGGTGAGGACGCCCGGATGCGTTTCAGCCCACGCTGGTTCTATCTCGTGGCCCCGGGGCTCGGCGCCCTGGCCGGCCTGCTCTACGGATCGATCTTTCCGGTCGGTCCGCTGCTCGGCTCGGCGATCCGCGGCGCGATCATCGGCACGCCGATCCTGCTCTACGAGCGCCGGCTCCTGTGGCCGCGGATGCGCGAGCGGGTGCGCCATCTCGCGACGCCGCTGTTCCTGCTCGCTACCGTGGCGCTCTACATCGCGATGATTGTCGTCGGCAACGCGCTCGCGAGCACAGTGCTGAACCGCCTGTTCCGCTTCATGTACAGCGAGCGGAACGCGATGCTGATGTCGCAATCGGGCCTGCTCTACGCGCTCGCGATCTCGGCCCTGGTGGTTTTCGTGTTCCGCGTGCGCGACCTGATCGGCCCGGGCGTCTTCGCCAACCTGCTGATCGGCCGCTACCATCGTCCGATCAGCGAGGAGCGGATCTTCCTGTTCCTCGACGTGACCGGCTCGACCCGCTTCGCCGACCGCCACGGCGACCGGGCCGCGCAGGCCTATCTCGGGCAGGTGTTCAACGCCCTGGCGCTGCCGGTCTCGCACGCGCGGGGCTCGATCGACGATTATATCGGCGACATGGCCCTGGTCACCTGGACGATCGAGCGGGGCATCCGGGATGCGGCCTGCCTGCGCTGCGTCTTCGATTTCGCCGCCCGGCTCGCCGACGAATCCGAGGCCTGGACCCAGCGCTTCGGGCAGGTCCCGGAATTCCGCGCCGCCCTGCATTGCGGGTCGGTGGTCACGGCCGAGGTCGGGCTCGAGCGTCACAAGATCGCGTATTTCGGCGATGTCGTGAACACCACCGCCCGGCTGGAGAGCCTGTCGAAGAGCCTCGGCGTGCACGTCCTCGTCTCGGCCGATCTCCTCAACCGGATCGGCCCTCTGCCGCCCGACCTGATCGCCGAGGATCTCGGCGCCCATTCGCTGCGGGGCCGGGACGCGCCCCTGGCGGTGGCGGCGATCCGTAAGCGGGACTAGGCGCCCAGCACCTTCAACACGTCGCGCGCCGCACGCGCGCCGTCGAGGGTGGCGCCGCCCACCGTCATCGCACCGCCGCCGGCCAGGGCCTCGCCGGCGACGAACACCCGCTCGCCGACCGGATCGCGCAGGCGGTCACGGGCCTCCGCGTGGCCGGGCGCGACGATCGAATACGAGCCGCGGGCATGGGGATCCGTCCACCAGCCGGCGAGCCGTCCGGCCTGGACCGCACCCTGCGCCTTCGACCCCAGGATCGAACCGAGCCGCTCGGTGGCGAGGGCGATGGCGGCGGGTTCGCCCGCCCGGCACAGGTCCCGGGCGAGGTCGCCGCCGAGATTGGCCACCGCGATGGCGCGGCCGAACGGGCCCATCTCGAAATACAGCGTCGGGCCGCCGGTGATCACCGACACCGCGTCACCCAGGGCCGCCGGGTCGACCTTCGTGGGGTCGAGGCGCAGACCGATCTTGGTGTAGGCGCCCATATGGAGGCCATCCAGCGCCGCCTCCGCGGGATCGGGCAGGCGCGGCGTGAACCTGATCGCACCGGCTTTCAGCACCCCCACCGGCACCGTGACGATCACGGCCGCCGCCGCGAGGGTGCCGTCCGCGGTCTCGATCCGGACGATCCTGTCCGACCAGTCGATCGCCCGGACCGGACAGCCGAGCCGCACCGGCAGATCGGCGAAGTGCCGCGCCACGAGGTCGCCGTAGCCGTCGACCCAGAGGTCGGTGCCGGACCAGAGCCGATCGTAATCCACCGCCGAGACCCGCTCGGGATCCTCGCCGAGCGACAGTCGGCTCAGCCCGGCCGCCGCCAGCTCGGCGTTCGGGCCGCCGGCCCGGGCCGCCTCGGCCAGCGAGGTGTCGCCGCCCTTCGGCGCCAGCAGGGCGTCGAGCCCGGAGAAGCCAGCGCGCCGGCTGGCATTCTCGGCCTCGGTCGCCGGCCTTCCATCGATGGTCAGCGTGCGCGCCCAGCCGCCTTCCTGCGCGAAGCGCACGCCGGCAGCCCGCGCCACCGGCGCCCAGGGATTGCGCTCGGCCCAGTGGATGTACTCGGCACCGGCATCGAAGCGGCAATCCGGGCCGAGCGACCGATCGGTGAAGGCGCGGCCGCCGATCCGGTCCCGCGCCTCGATCAGCAGGAAATCCTGTCCGGCCGCCCGCAGCGCCGATGCCGCCGCCAACCCGGCCGCGCCGGCCCCGATGACGACCACGGCTCCGCCCCGCGCCGCCGCCCGCAGGGCCGGTGCCGCCAGAACCGCCGAGGCCAGGATCGTGCGTCGGGTCGGACTCATGGCGTACCCGCTCGGATGCTGTTTTTGACCGGGACTCGTCCCAGGGCGGGCGGGCCGCCCGCGCCGATCCCGGAGGCGCTAGCCGCGCGCGCCCTGCGTACCGGAGCGCTTCTCCATCATGGTCTTGACCTGCATCAGCTGGTCCCAGACCTGGCCCGGCGAGGTCCCGAAGAAGTCGAAGCCGGCATTCACGCCGAGATAGATCCCGACGCAGATCAGCGGCACCAGCACCCAGGCCAGAACCTCCTCACCGCGGCGACGCCGTTGGCGGCGCCGACGGCGCTCCTCGCGCCGGGTCAGCTTCTGGGCAGGCGCAGGATGCGTGACGGGGGATAGAGGCCCCTCGTGCAGGTCTTCTGTCATCAGGCGCCCCCTCACCGCGGCGCGTTCGCGTCGCGGCGGTCATAGACCGGCAGGCCGTTGTCCGGAAGCCTGCCGGCCGGCGTGCGCGCCCTTATGCGCGGACGAGTGGCACCTTCGGCACGGTGCGGACGCCGCCGCCCGAGCCGCCACCACCCCCGCCGCCCTTGTCGTCCTTCGGCGTCTTCTTGCGCGTGGCCGCGCGGGGCTTGGCCCGCTTGTGCCGCTTGGCCGCGTTGGTGACGTCCGCCTCCGGCTTCGGCGTGACCGGTCCGGCCGGGAAGTCGAAGCCGAGGCTGTCCTTGGCGCCGGCCTTGGCCTCCTCGTCCTCGGGCTTGCGCACCACCACCCGGACGGCACCGCCATCCTTGAGCTTGCCGAACAGGACCTCGTCGGCGAGCGGCGTCTTGATGGTCGACTGGATCAGCCGCGCCATCGGGCGGGCGCCCATCGCGTCGTCGTAGCCATGCTCCACCAGCCAGGCCCGAGCCTCGTCCGAGAGCTCGATCGTGACGTTGCGGTCGGCGAGCTGCGCCTCGAGCTGGAGGACGAACTTGTCGACGACCTTGGCCACAACGTCCTTCGGCAGGTGGCCGAACGAGATGATCGCGTCGAGGCGGTTGCGGAATTCCGGCGCGAACAGCCGGTTGATCGCCTCGACGTCGTCGCCCGTCCGCTTGGCCTGGGTGAAGCCGTAGGCCGACTTCGCCAGGTCCGAGGCGCCCGCATTCGACGTCATGATGATGATGACGTTGCGGAAATCGACCTGCTTGCCGTTGTGGTCGGTGAGCTTGCCGTGGTCCATCACCTGCAACAGGATGTTGAACAGGTCCGGGTGGGCCTTCTCGATCTCGTCGAGCAGCAGCACGCAATGCGGATGCTGGTCGATCCCGTCGGTGAGCAGGCCGCCCTGGTCGAAGCCGACATAGCCGGGGGGCGCGCCGATCAGGCGGCTGACCGTGTGGCGTTCCATGTATTCCGACATGTCGAACCGCAGCATCTCGACGCCCAGCGACGCGGCGAGCTGCTTGGCGGCCTCGGTCTTGCCGACGCCGGTCGGCCCCGCGAACAGGTACGAGCCGATCGGCTTGTCCGGGTCGCGCAGGCCGGCGCGCGCCAGCTTGATCGCCGAGGTCAGCGCCTCGATGGCGCTCGGCTGGCCGTAGACCACCCGCTTCAGGTTCTCGGTGAGGTGCTGGAGCACCACCGCGTCGTCCTTCGAGACGGTCTTGGGGGGGATGCGGGCCATCGTGGCGATGGTCGCCTCAATCTCCTTGATCCCGATGGTGCGCTTGCGGCGCGCCTCCGGCACCAGCATCTGCGAGGCGCCGGTCTCGTCGATCACGTCGATCGCCTTGTCGGGCAGCTTGCGGTCGTTGATGTAGCGGGCCGACAGCTCCACCGCGGCCTTCACGGCCTCGGTCGTGTACTTGAGCTTGTGGAACTCCTCGAAATACGGGCGCAGGCCCTTCACGATCTCGATCGTGTCCGGGATCGACGGCTCGTTGACGTCGATCTTCTGGAACCGGCGCACCAGGGCGCGGTCCTTCTCGAAGTACTGGCGGTACTCCTTGTAGGTGGTCGAGCCGATGCAGCGCAGGGTGCCCGAGGCCAGCGCCGGCTTGAGCAGGTTCGACGCGTCCATGGCGCCGCCCGAGGTCGCACCGGCGCCGATCACCGTGTGGATCTCGTCGATGAACATGATCGCGTTCGGGTGCGCCTCGATCTCCTTCATGACCTGTTTGAGGCGCTCCTCGAAGTCGCCCCGGTAGCGGGTGCCGGCCAGCAGCGTGCCCATGTCGAGGGAGAACACGGTGGCGTCCGCCAGGACCTCCGGCACCTCGTGCTGGATGATCTTGCGGGCGAGCCCTTCCGCGATCGCGGTCTTGCCGACGCCGGGGTCGCCCACCAGCAACGGGTTATTCTTCTGGCGGCGGCAGAGCACCTGGATCGTGCGCTCGACCTCGGAATGGCGGCCGATCAGCGGGTCGATCTTGCCGTCGCGCGCCTTCTTGTTGAGGTTGACGCAGTAGGCGTCCAGCGCGTCGCCCTTCTTCTTCGCGCCGCCGCGGGGATCGCCTTCGTCGCTCGGACGCTCGGCGGCGCCTTCCTCCTCGGCACCGCGCACGGGCTTCGCTTCGGACGCGCCGGGGCGCTTGGCGATGCCGTGGCTGATGTAGTTGACCGCGTCGTAGCGGGTCATGTCCTGCTCTTGCAGGAAGTAGGCGGCGTGGCTCTCGCGCTCGGCGAAGATCGCCACCAGCACGTTGGCGCCGGTAACCTCCTCGCGGCCCGAGGACTGGACATGGATCACCGCGCGCTGGATCACGCGCTGGAAGCCGGCCGTCGGCTTGGCGTCCTGGCGTCCGTCGCCGGTCAGGTTCGAGAGCTCGGTGTCGACGTAATCGACCAGGCTGCGCTTGAGCGTGTCGATCTCGACGTTGCAGGCGCGCATGACAGCGGCCGCATCCTGGTCATCCACAAGGGCGAGCAGGAGATGCTCCAGCGTCGCGTATTCGTGCCGTCGCTCGCCAGCGAGCGCCAGGGCTCGGTGGAGGGCTTGTTCTAGGCTGCGTGAGAAGCTTGGCAAAGCTGGCCTCTGTGTGGGTGCCTACCGCGAACGGCGCCTATTTCTTTTCCATAACGCACTGGAGAGGATGTTGGTGTTTGCGCGCGAAGTCCATGACCTGCGTCACCTTGGTCTCCGCCACCTCGTAGGTGAAGACCCCACACTCACCGACCCCGTTCTGATGCACGTGCATCATGATGTGGTAGGCGTCCTCGTGGCTCTTGTTGAAGAAACGTTCGACCACCAGCACGACGAATTCCATCGGCGTATAGTCGTCGTTCAGAAGGAGTACCCGGTACAGGCTCGGCTTCTTGGTCTTCGGCTTGGTGCGGGTGATGATCGCGGTGTTGGACCGGTCGTCGCCGCCCGGGGCGCGCGAACCGGAGGCCGTGATCGCCAAGCGCGCCGGCCGTTGAAGCGTCGTCGATATCGCGGTGCCCTGCAGGGGGACCTGTGTCATGTGCGTCGAACCGATCCCTCGATTGGAGCGGGCGTCGCCGGCCCCCAATACCGATCCTGTCACAACCCTGCCGGGAGCGGCGTCTGGGCCAGTGGACATTAATCTACAGATCGTGAGGCCACTTCGCCAGACGCCTGCGCGCACTTGTCCGCCCCGCAAAGCTTGCGCCACGCGCATCGCCCTCGCACCGCCGGGCGAAGGGGAGGGCGACGGGCTCGCCTGATCGGACCGGCCGCGGGCGTCAGGCATGTCCCGACTCGGCCATGGCGGCGATCGGACTCTCCTCTCCCTGCCTCGATCCCATCGTCAGACATCGACTCGTGCAGACCGCGACGTGCCCCCTCTCCCGAGCGGGAGAGGGCTGGGGTGAGGGACCAGGGTCTTCCGGAGAGGTCGCACGCCTCACCCTGTCCCTCTCCCGCACTGGAGAGGTGACCCGCGCCACATCCGACATCGTACGGATGGGGCAACCTCGCCGTCGGCGCGACCGAGATCCCGGCCAGGGTGCATCCTGCCCAGCCCGCACGATGTGGGATGACGTTTGCCGCACAAAAAAACCGGCCCGCGGCGTGTGAATCGCGTGGGTGTCGGGGAGGGCGGGGGATCGCTGCATGGCCGGCCTCCAGCTTGCCGTCGCCGGGCCGGCCCGACTCGGCCGAGTCCGGCGGCGAAACCGGGTCTGCCCGAAGATTGTGCGTCGCATCCGCCATCGTCAAGCCGCGCCCGGAACGACACGATTCGGAAGTCGCGGGGTTCGCATTAACGGGCCTGTAACTGCACCCGCCTAATTCTCAAACGATGCAGCGGGGCCACGCAGTCAGCGTCGGCCAGCACCAGAGATACGACCGGCCAGAGCCGGTCTCGCGAGGCAATCAGGCGTGATGCGTAGCGTTGTAGGCCGCTCCCGGACGATCCCCGCGCTGCCGGCCGCCCTGGCGGCCGCCGCGGTCCTGACCGCCCTGGCCGCCCCGGCCGAGGCCCGGCGCGGGCGGCATCACCATCACCACGCGGCCAGCGGCGGCTACAACCCGCCCTACGCCGCCATGGTGGTGGACGTGAAGAGCGGGAAGACGCTGCACGCGGTCAACGAGGACGCGCTGCGCCACCCGGCCTCGATCACCAAGGTCATGACGCTCTACATGCTGTTCGAGCAGATGGAGCGCGGCAAGTTCGCCCTGGATTCCGACCTGACCATCTCGGCCCACGCCGCCGCCCAGGCGCCCTCGAAGCTCGGCCTGCGCCCCGGCCAGACCATCACGGTCGAGGACGCGATCAAGGCGATCGTCACCAAGTCGGCCAACGACGTGGCCTGCGCGATCGGCGAGAACATCGCCGGCTCCGAGGAGCGCTTCGCCCAGATGATGACCGCCAAGGCGCATGCGCTCGGCATGAGCCGGACGCGCTACGCCAATGCGTCGGGCCTCCCGGATCCCGACCAGCTCACCACCGCCCGGGACCTGACCGTCCTGGCCCGGGCGATCCAGGACCGGTTCCCGCACTATTACCGCTACTTCCAGACCCGCTCCTTCGCGTTTCGCGGCCGGGTAATCGGCAACCACAATCACCTGCTCGGCAACGTCCAGGGCGTGGACGGGATCAAGACCGGTTACACCCGCGATTCCGGCTTCAACCTGATGACGGCGGCCAAATCCGAGGGCCGCCAGATCGTGGCGATCGTGCTCGGCGGCAAGTCGGGCGCCAGCCGCGACCGGATCATGGCCGACCTCGTCCGCTCCAGCCTGCCGCGGGCCTTCGCCGGCGCCCGCCAGGCGCCGCCGGTCACCGAGGTCGCCGAGCGCGCCCGGCCGGCGGTCGTGGCGGACGCGGTCTCGCGCACCCGCACGCAGGTCGCCTCGGCCGACGACGACGATGTCGAGACAACCGGCACCACCGGCGAGCCCCTGGACATCACGCCCTCCCGGGCGACCACGACGCCGGGCGGCACCTGGAAGCCCGGCCCGCAGGCTCTGCCGAAGGCGGCCCAGGCCTATGCCGGCACCAGCAGCGCACAGGCGCCGTTCCCCGGCGCGTCGAAGACCGTGGCCCGGATGGCGTCCTCGGAGCGCGACGAGCCACCGAAGGCGATCACCGGAACCCGTGTCGTCCCCACCGCCTGGGTGATCCAGCTCGGGGCCATGGACGACGAGGCCAAGGCCCGCTCGATGCTCTCCGAGGCGCGCGCCAAGGCCGGGGGCAGCCTGTCCAAGGCGGCGCCGTACACGGTCAAGGTCGAGCATGGCGGGACCACGCTCTACCGCGCCCGCTTCTCCGGCTTCTCGGAGCAGGACGCCGCGCAGGATGCCTGCACGGCCCTGAAGCGCAGCGGCTTCAGCTGCTTCGCGACCCGCAGCTGAACCACCTCAACAACCAGCGTCGCGCCCGACGGGTGCGCCGACACGGCGGAGTCGCGGCTGTGTTTGCCCGCGGCTGCGAATCAGTAAGTATCTGACAACGCGCGTGGAGTTCAGCGATGTCGGTTCAAAAGCCTGTCTCGGGCCGCGTTAACCCGCGCCGCCCTCTCGGCACTTCCGCCCTGGTCGGGGTGGGTGAGCTTCATCAGCGACCTGTGGGCCGTCCGGACCTGCTCAGCGGTCGCCCCGCGCTGAAGCCCCAGGATCTGGTACGCCTCCTCCTGCGTCATCGCCCCTGGATACGCCGGGCGTCCCGGCCGCGGGTCACGATCGCCCTCAGCGTCTACACGCCAGCCGGGCGCCCGGCGGTCGAGATACGGCTCTAAAAGGGCGGCGCCTTCGGGGTCGCTCTGGCGGCAGGTCGCGAGCAGCTCGATCAAGACCGCCACCGTCAAGGCGTCAAGCCAGGCCCCGGCCCGGGGCCCGCCGATCACCCGGCCCTCGCTGAGGCTGCCGTCCGCCCGCACCCGGATGTCGATCAGCGCCGTCCGGTGCCGACGCCCCCGGTCGACGAAGGGCCTGAGCAGCGGGATCAGGCGCGCGTTCATCGCCGCCTGCCCCTCGATCATCCAGATGCCGCCGAGGCCGAGCAGGGCCGCGAGCACGAAGTTCCCGTGCAGCAGCAGGAACCCCGCCGCCGCGAGGGCGAGGACGCCGCCGACCTTCTGGGGCCGGACCGTACCGACGAGGGCACCGAGGCCCTTGCCGAAGGCGCGTCCGAGCCGGCGGCCGAGGCCGTCGTCGTTCTTCGAGAGCCACCAGAGCGTGAGGCCGGCCAGAAGGACCGCAAACAGGACCATCAATTATCGCCGCGCGCCGAACTCGGCGCCGACGCGGCCACCGATCTGAACCGTCGTGCCGCCGCCGAGGTCGTAGAAGCCGCGCCGGGCCGGGGGCGGCTTGGGCGCCGCCGCGTCGCATCCGGGCCGCGGCGGCAGGCGCACGCCCTCGGGCAGGTCCTCCGGGCAGAGGCGCGAGCGCACCGGCTGCTCGGCGGCCGCGGCGCCGGCGGCGATCAGCCCGGCGAGAGCGAGGAACGCGAGGCGTCTCACCGGCGGTTCTCCGCGACCTCGGCGGTGGTGATCCGGATCTCCCGGATCCGGCCGTCGCGCTCGACCTTGAGGGTCACGGGCGCGCCCAGCCCGGCCTCCGCGATTGCCGCCGTGAGGTCGGCGAGGCGATGGACCGGCCGGTCGTTGGCGCCGACGATCACGTCGCCGATGTCGCCGGTCTGCGGATCGAGGCCGCGCAAGCCCGCCTGCGCGGCCGGGGAGCCGGGCAGGACCCGCAGCACGACCACGCCGTCGATCCCGAGGCGCGCTGAGGCCGCCTCCTGGGCGGCGATGATGCCGATGCCGGGATTGCGCACCCGGCCGACCCGGATCAGTTCCGGGACGACGCGATTGACCACGTCGACGGGGATCGCGAACCCGATCCCGGCGCTGGCTCCCGAGGGCGAGACGATCGCGGTGTTGACGCCGATCAGCCGGCCGGCGGAATCGAGCAGCGGGCCGCCGGAGTTGCCGGGGTTGATCGCCGCATCGGTCTGGATGACGCCGGACAATTCCCGCCCGGCGCTGGTCGGCATCCGCCGGCGCACGGCGCTGATCACGCCGGTGGTCAGCGTGTGGTCGAGGCCGAACGGGTTGCCGATCGCGAAGGTCGACTGGCCGACCTTGAGATCATCCGACGACCCGATCGCCAGCGGCGGCGGCATCTTGGTCACGCGCCCGAGCCGGAGGACCGCCAGGTCGTAGGACGGCGCCAGCCCGACCAGGGTCGCGGACACGACTTCGCCGTCGCTCATTCGCACGGAGACCGAGCCGCCCGATCGCGCGGCGTTCTGCACGACATGGGTGTTGGTCACGACGTGGCCGGCGCCGTCCCAGACGAAGCCGGTCCCGGTCTGGGTGCCGCTCTGCTCGCCGCCCTCGTCGTCCGGGTCGAGCAGGTCGCGGCCGGTGGCGGCGCTCTGGGCGAAGACGTGGACCACGGACGGGCTCGCCCGCTCGAACAGCGCCACGGTGGTCTGCTCGGACTGTGCCAGATCGCCCCGGGCCGCGATCACCCGCGGCGCGTCCGCCGAATAGAGCAGCGGCTGCAGGTAGGGCTGCGCGACGTTGAGGGCCAGAAGGACCAGAACCGCGGCGGCCAGGATGCGCACGGTACGGTCCGGCAAGGGCGAGTCTCCAGTCAGGGCCCCGGGGCGGGCGCGGGTCTTAAGTGCGCGTTCAGGATCAGGGCGTCAACACGGATACAGGGCGGTCGCCGCGGTGCTCCTGACGTGTCCTGGCGCACCTCGGATACCGCTGCGCATTGGCTAACGGAATGGTCATCTATCGATGGCCACAATTCTCGCAAGTTCACGGCGGATCAGACACGACCGGTTTGGACATGGAACACGGTACCGCACCTTTTCCTGCGCGTTAGGACTAGATGCTGATGCCTTAAATGCCCAAATTGATCGCAAAGCTGCCGCAGAGATGCTTGCATTGACGCTCAGCCTTTCAATCCCCGCGGCAGGCCGGCTCGACCGGATGGCGGGGATCTGAACGGTCCCAAACGGTTCGGAAGGATAAGGACTCATGGAAACCGAAGCTCTCGAACGCCCGGCCGATCTCACGATCTGGCGCACGGCCCCGGCGAGCACCCCGCTGGCCCAGCCCGAGCGGTACGGCACCCTGCGCGAGGCGATCGCCGCCGCCGCCGGCGCCCTGACCGATCCGGCCAAGCAGCCCTGGATCATCACCGAGGAAGGCGAGATCCTCTCCCCGAACTGGATCCGCACCTACCTGAACTGAGACACGATACCGAGAACAACGGGGATACCGGGGAAGGCGGCCATAGGCTCCGCCCCGGTACCCCGCCGGCTCACTCCGCCGCGTCCGAGCGGCGGAATCCCTCGATCCCGACCTGCTCCGGATTGATCGCGTGCAGCGCCCGGCGCGCCGCCTCCAGCGGATGCTCGGCCTCGATCCGCACCGACGTCAGATCCGGGCTCTTGTAGACGGTGACGATGGTGTCCATCACCTCGGTCAGCGTCGTGCGCTTGTCCTCGGGGGCGGCGATCAGCAGTTGCAGCCCCCAGGCGCGGTAGAGATCGACCAGCGCCTGGCTGTTGCGCACGTCGAGCTTCGAGAACGCCTCGTCGAGTAGGCAGAGCCCCAGCCCCGGATTCTCGTCGCCGGGCCGGTCGCCCGGGTAGTAGGCGCTGGCGAGCGAGGCCGCGATCGCCACGTAGAACGGCGCCTGCGCCTCGCCCCCCGAACCGCGCAGGGCCCGCGCCGACATGGTGGTGCGGTTGCCGGCTGCGTCCTTCATGCCGATCTCGTAGACGAAGTAGTTGCGGTAATCGGCGAGCCGGGCCGCATCCTCCTGGCCGGCGATCAGCGCGGTGATCTCTTCCAGAGCCGCCGCCATCGGCCCCTCGGTCTCGCCCGCCAGCAGCGCCTGCGCGGCCTCCGGCGAGCGGGCGGTCTCGGTGGCCAGCGCGTGGACGGCGGCGTAGCGGCGGTCCACCGCCGCCTCGAACGCGTAGGTCTGGCCGGTGAAGCTGCGCGCCGAGAGCCGCTCGTTCAGGGCCGCGAGCCGGGCATGGACCCGCTCGAACCGGTCGGCCAGGCGGGTCAGCAGATCCTCGGTCATGAGCCGGCGCATCTCGACCTCGGCCCGCTCGGCCTGGGCGCGGTAGCGGCGCAGCTCGTGGCCCTCCACGGCCTCGTATTCCCGCCGGACCCAGGCATAGCCGTCGATCGCCGGGGCGTCGCCGGCATTCAACGGATTCTCGACCCGCCAGGCCGAGCAGGCCTCGGTCAACTCGCGCTCGGCGATCCGACCGTGCGAGCGGGCCGCCTCGGCGGCCTCCCGGGCAAGGCCCCGCTCCGTCGCAGCCCGCGTGCCGGCGGCCTTGGCGTCGAGGCCCGCGAGGGCACCCCGCGCCTCCGCGATCACGCCGACGCTGAACGGTTCGGAGCGGGCGAGGCGCACCCGCGCCGCGTCGCCGCCCATGACCTGCCGCAGGGCCGAGCGCCGCGCCGCCAGGGCAGCCCGGGCCGCCTCGCGCACGGGCCCGAGGCGCGCTCGCAAGGCCGCCTCGTCGGCGAGCAGGCGGTCGAGCTTCGGCTCCAGCTCTTCGGACAATTCCCGCAGGTAGCCGACCCGCTCGGTGGTCAGCGCCGCGATCTCGGCGGTCAGGCCGGCAGTGTCGCGCTTTTCGATGCCCTCGCGCTCGGTCTGGAGCGTGCGCCGCCGTCCCTCCAGCCCGTCGAGCTCGCCCCGCAGGGCGTCGATGTCGTCGAGGCCGCGGGCGATGCGCGCCCGTACCGCCGCGGCGGTGCGGGCGGCCTCGCGCAGGACCGCAGCCTCCCCGCGCAGCCGCCGTGCCTCGGCGACCGCGGCCTCGTGCGCGCGGCGGCTGTCGACCGTGGGGCCGCGATGGCCGCGGGTCATCAGCAGGTCGACGTTGCGGGTGACCGAATAGGCCATGCCGGCGGTGGTCCGGCCGCTCGGCGCCACGGCGCGGGACAGCCGGGCCAGCTCGGCATCGTCCCGGGCGAGGTCGTAACCCCCGAGCCGCACCCCCAGGAACGCCTCCGCGTGCGGATCGCTCGTCTCAATCACGGTGAGCGGCCCGTCATCGTAGCGGCGCGAGCGCTGCTTGGCGGTGTCGGTGGTCTTGACCAGGATGCAGCGGTGGAACCGGTCGCGGCCCGATTGGAGCACACCCAGGGCCTCGCTCAGCCGGTCGGGGGAGACCACCAGGGCCTCGCGGGCGCGGCCGAGCAGGCCTTCGAGCGCCGGCCCCCAGGTCGGATCGACGATCTCGGCCAGCTCGCAGATCGGCAGGGCCTCGATCCCGCGCCGCTCCAGCTCGCCGCGGAACGCCACCGTGTCGGAGGACAGGCGCGCCGCGGAGCCGCCCCCGGTCCGGGGCGCGGTGCGCTCGGCCTCGCTCTCCTGGGCGCGGGCCTTGAGCGCGGCATCCTCGGCCGCCCGCTCCAGGGCCTCGTCGAATTCGGGCAGGCGCGCCAGGCCGTCGATCAGCTCGGCCAGGGGCCCGTCCGGGCGCAGGATCTCCTCGGGCGAGGATTCCCGGCGCAGGCCGGCGCGGGCGCAGGATTCCGCGAGCCGCGCCGCCGGCGGGCAGGCTTGGCGCAGGATCGGGGCGACGGGCTGGAGCTTGCCCATCTGGCCCACGAGGCCGACGAGGTCGGAAACCCGCGCGACCAGCTCCTTCCGGTCCCGCTCCAGCATCGACAGGCCGAGCGTCGAGGCGGCGAGCCGCCCCTCCGCGGCGCTGCCGGCGAGCAGGGCCTTCTTCTCGGCGATCTCGCCGTCGATCTCGCGCACGTGCCCGCGGCTCGCCGCGACGCGCTCCCGGGCGATCCGCAGCGTATCGGCGCCCTCGCGCAGGCGCAGCCTCACCGCGGTGAGGTCGAGGCTGCGGCGGCGCAATTCGGCGCAGGCCGCCCGGAATTCATGGGCTGCGGCGGCCAGCACCGCCTCGCTCCAGGCATCGTAGCGGTCGCGCAGGCGGCGCAGCCGGGCGAGCCGGCTCTCCAGCTCGCCGATCGTCTCCAGCAGGCGGCGCCAATTGGCGATGGACAGCCGCACCCGCTCGACATCCAGCGGTTCCGGGTCGAGCACGAAGGCGCGCACGAAGGCGCTGGTGTCGAAGATCGGCTTGAACGCCACCGCGTTGGCGAAGCTGCGCAGGAAGTGCCGGGGCTCGGGGGAGGGCGCACCCTCCCGCAGGGTGGCCAGGATGTCGGCGGTGAAGCGCTCGCCGGAGGTGCGGTATTCGGTGAAGCTCGCCGCCCGGGCGCGCAGGTCGGCGGCGATCTCGCTCCACGGCGCCGTGTAGCTGCCGCCCGGGGCGGTGCGGGCGTAATCGGCGATCTCGAACCGGTGGCCGACCGCGATGAACCGCGACAGCACGGTCTCGCGCGGCTCCACGGCCCGGGCGGCGAGCGCCAGCCCGACCGTGACGGTACGGCCCGAGGCCGGGTTCTCGAACACCAGGGCGAGCACGGTCTCGCAGGATTCCCGCGTCGGCCGGCCGCCCTCGGCCGGGTCGCTGATCCAGCCCAGGCAATAGTCGCGCACCGTGCGGGCGCTGCGCCCGGAGGCGGAGGCGTTGAGCGCCAGCCGGCTGGCATTGTTGCCGGCCAGCACCGTGCCGACCGCGTCGAAGATCGTGGACTTGCCGGCCCCGGTCGGCCCCACCAGGGCGGCGGCGCCCCGCAGGCGGATCTGCTCGCGGCGGATCAGGTACCAATTGGAGATGGCGATATCGGTGAGGACGTACACGATGTCGGGAGGCCGGGACGCTGCAGGAAGACGCGCGGCCCAGTTGGCCGGGTTCGGCCGCGCATGCAAGCTTCGGCGTTGCCGGCGCCCGCCTGTCACCGCCGGCGCGATCGACCACTTGTCAGACAATTCGGCGCCGGTATCGTTCCCGTCCGGGGGGATCGATAAAAATCATGCGCGCCAGCCTGAAGCTCAAATTGAGCGGCCTCTTCGCTCTGCTCCTCCTGGCCGCCGCGCTTCAGGGGGGATTCGCGATCCATAAGATGATCGCCCTCGACCGGCAGCTCGCGACGCTGCTCGACCACGCGGTTCTGTCGATGAACGAGGCGCAGGCGATCGAGGCCCTGGTGATCCGGACACGGCTCGCGCAGGTCCGCTTCGTCACCGCGGCGGCGGAGACCGAGCGGCAGCTCACCGTGAAGGAGGTCGACGCGCTCACCCGGGAGCGGAACGCCAAGGTCGAGGCCTACCGGGCGCTGATCGCCTCGCCCGAGGAGAAGGCCCTGTTCGACGACCTGCTCGCCAAGCTCAAGATCCAGCACTACGACTGGGAGCGGCTGCGCGGCTTCACCCTCGAGCAGCGCGAACCCGCGATGGCGTATTTCCGCGGCAGCATGAACGGCCATTACGTCGCCGCCGCGGGGGCCGCGCACGCGCTGGCCGAGATGAACATCAAGGCCGGCGACGAGGCCGGCCGGAACGCCCGCCGGAGCCAGGCGGAGGCCGTCCGCTCGACCGTGATCATGCTGGGCGTCACGCTGCTGATCGCCCTGGGGGCGACGCTCTACAGCTTCGTCGGCGTGTCGCGGCCGATCACCATCATGACCCGGGCGATGCGTCGCCTGGCCGACGGCGACACGCAGGCGGCGATCCCCTACGCGGCCCGGCGGGACGAGATCGGCGCCATGTCGGCCACCGTCGCGGTGTTCCGGCAGAACCTGCTGCACGCCCGCGCCCTCGAGGCCGAGGCGGCCCGGGCCCGCGTCGAGGCCGAGACCCAGCGCCGGGAGGCGACGCACATGTTGGCCGACCGGTTCGAGACCGCGATCGGCGGCATCGTCGGCTCGGTCGCGGCGGCGGCGACCCGGCTGCAGGCCACTGCCCAGGGGCTGAGCGCCACGGCGACGCAGACCGCCGGCCAGTCGACCAGCGCCGCCGCGGCGGCCGAGCAGGCCTCCACCAACGTCACCACCGTGGCGGTGGCGGCCGAGCAGCTCGGCTCCACGGTCGACGAGATCGGCCGCCAGGTCGGGTCCTCGGCGGATCTGGCCCAGACCGCCGTCCACGAGGCGGCCGCGACCGCGCAGCTGGTCCAGGCGCTGAGCGCCGGGGCGCACCGGGTCGGCGAGGTCGTGACCCTGATCTCCTCGATCGCCGACCAGACCAACCTGCTGGCGCTCAACGCCACGATCGAGGCGGCCCGGGCCGGCGCGGCGGGGCGCGGCTTCGCGGTGGTCGCCACCGAGGTGAAGGCGCTCGCCGCCCAGACCGCCCGCGCCACCGCCGAGATCGCGGCCCAGATCGGCGCGATCCAGGGCTCGACCGACGAGGCGGTGCGCGCGATCGACGGCATCGCCACCCGCATCCGCGAGATCAGCGGCATGGCGACCGCGATCGCGGCGGCGGTCGAGCAGCAGGGCGCGGCGACCCAGGAGATCGTCCGCAACGTCGCGCAGGCGGCGTCCGGCACCGAGGCGGTGACCGCCAACGTCACCGGCGTGGCCGGCGCCGCCGAGGCAACCGGGAACGCCGCGGGCCAAGTGCTCGATTCGGCTTCCGAGATGGCCCGCCAGGCGTCGCAGCTCGGGGACGAGGTGGCGCGGTTTCTGGCGACGGTGCGGGCGGCCTGAAGGATCACGCCGTCATGGCGCGCGCAGCGAAGCAACCCAGAAGCGCCACCTTCTCAGATCGCGCGCCGCCCGGGGTTGCTTCGCTGCGCGCCATGACGGGGAGGGCTGCTCTCAGAACTCCCCGGCTTCCGACCACGCCCGCAGGCGCTCCAGCCAGGCGTCGGAGGCGAGCACCGCCAGACCCGGCAGCAGCGACAGCGGCGTCACCCGCTCGACCCGGTCGCGCTCGCCCATCCTGAGGCCGCCGCGGCGGGCATAGAGGCGCAGGATGTCGGCGAGCCGGCCCTCCTCCGGGGGCTCGTTGCGGGCCACCGCGCGGATCTTCTCCACGATCTCGTCGGTGGTGCACTCGACGATCCCGTCGGTGCCGGCGCGGTTATCGCGCAATCCCTCCTCGTAGAGCAGCCGGAGCGCCAGCAGCACCAGGGTCTCGTCCTTGCGCAGGCGCTCGGAGGCGATGTCGTGCCGGGGCGCGTCCGCGGCCGGGCTCAGCGAGACCATCTGGTCGCGGTGCGAGACCGTGAGCGCGTAGCCGAGGCAGGCGAAGTAGTCGGTGAAGAACGGCGCGTAGTGCCGCGCGAGCTCGTAGGAGCGGCCGATGCCGGGCGTGTCGGCGTAGATCACCTGGCCCTTGAGCATCACCTGCAGGGCGCGGCACAGCTCCTCGGCATCGGGCGCCCGAGCCCCCGGCGGCGGCGGCTCGTCGCCGTCGATGATCGCGCGAAACCCCTCAAGCACCGACGCGACGCTCCACCACGAAATCCGGGCAATCCAGCCAGCCATTGGCCAGCCGCTCGGGCAGCCGGACCACGGCGTAGCGGTCGCGCAGCCGCGCATCGAACAGCACGTCGATCTCGCGCAGGCGCTGGAACACCACGAAGTCGTCGACCCCCTCGATCGTGATCTGCGAGCCGCGCAGCGACACGGCCTTGCCGAGCCGCGCCTCGACGAAGGCGGTCATGGATTCCGGCGTCACGGTGGTCCGGCGGCGGAACTCGGCCTTGGCGAGCGCGAAGGCGTCGACCGCGGGGTCGTAATCGACATCCGGCAGCGGCTCGACATCGATGGCGCTGCGGCGGGCACGGGGCGTCTGCAGGTGGGCCTGGCCGATCGGCGGCCGCAGCAGCGACACCACCGGCGGCACGTCGGGCGCCACCTCGGCGGCGCCGACGGCGCGCAGCATCGCGGCGGTGCGCTCGATTCCCGTCGGGTCCGGCCGGTCCATAGCGTGGAGCGCGGCGCCGATCCGCCGTTCGAGCCGCGCAACAACGGCGTCGACCGCGTCGAGATGGTTGTCGAGCCCCTCGAACACCGAGAGGATCTGGGCGAGATCCGCCCGGACCGCCCGCTGGGCGGTGTCGAGATCGGGGCTGCGGCCCTCGCGGATCAGGCCCTCGGCGAGCGCCCGGACCGTGAGGGCGTCACGCAGGGCCCGGCCGGCCTCGCGGACCACGCTGGCCCGGAACCGGAACGGGTTGAAGCGGGTGTGCAGCGTCCGGTAGTCGCTGATCAGGTGGCGCTCGACGAAATCCTCGAAGAACAGCCGGAAGGTCTTGGCCCGGTCGGGCTCGCGCAGGATCCGTTCCTCGACCTTGCGCATGCCGGCGGCGAGGCCACGGACATGGGCCAGGAAGGCGGCGGACGCCCGCGCGGCATTCGACAGCGCCTCGGATCGGTTGGCCGGATCGGAGACGGCGCTCTCGAGGCCGCCCAGCACTTCCAGCACCGCGCCACCATACGAGCGGGTCTCGCCGCGCTCCAGGCGCGACAGCTCCTCGAGCAGCAGGCGCGCCTCGGGGTCGAACTCGACCACCGGCACGTAGCGTTCGCGCCGCTCGATCAGCCAGCCGGTGTCGAGGAGACGGCGGTAGAGGGCGTTGCGCCGCTCGGCCGGGTCGGCGGAGATCGGCTCGTCGCCCAGGATCTCGGGGTCGCTCCAGCCGGCGGCGAAATCGCCGATCTCGGCCAGCAACTCGGCCTTGCGCACCGGCTCGGCCCCGAGGACGCGCCGGTGCAGGTGCAGCAGCAGGGCCGCGTTGAAGCCCCGGCTCGGGGAGGCCAGGGGCTTGAACAGCTCGTCGGGCAGCTGCGCGAACAGCATTCTTTCGGGACTCTCTCGCGCTCGCGCAGCGAAGACCTTACTTCGCGCCGAGCAGCTCGACGTCGAAGATCAGCGTGGCGTTCGGCGGGATCACGCCGCCGGCGCCGCGGGCGCCGTAGCCGAGCTCCGGCGGGATGATCAGGGTGCGCTTGCCCCCGGTCTTCATCGTGGCGACGCCGAGGTCCCAGCCCTTGATGACCTGGCCGGCGCCCAGCGGGAAGCTGAAGGGCTGGTTGCGGTCCCGAGAGGAATCGAACTTCTTGCCCTTCTTGCCGCCCTCGTCGAGCCAGCCCGTGTACTGCACGGTGACCTGCTGGCCGGCCTTCGGCTCGGGCCCGGTGCCCACGACCTCGTCCTGGTACTTCAGGCCCGAGGGCAGGGTGACGATCTCGGCATTCGCGGCTGCTGTCATGGCGATGAACGCGGCTCCGGCGATGAGGGACAGGCGAGGCATGGTTTCTCCCTGGAGCCGGCGCCGTGCGCGCCGGCCGTCGGGGGCCTTCTATCGACTCGGGCCGGTCCAGGCCAGGGAGGCGGGCGATCGGCGATCAGGCGGCCCGGACGGTGTCGAGGAAGCGGGCGACCTCGGCGGTGAGATGCTCGGATTGGCGCGACAGCTCGGTCGCCGCGCTCAACACCTGGCCCGCCGCCCGGCCGGTCTCGTCCGCGGCACCCGCGACGCCGGCGATGTTGCTGGTCACCTCGCCGGTGCCCGCCGCCGCCTGGCCGACATTGCGCACGATCTCCTGGGTCGCCGCGCCCTGCTCCTCCACCGCCGCCGCGATCGAGGTCGCCACGCCACTGATCTCCTGGATCCGCGCCGTGATCGCGCCGATCGCCGTCACGGCGCCGCCGGTGGAGGCCTGGATCCCGGCGATCTGGCCGGAAATCTCCTCAGTCGCCCTGGCTGTCTGCTCGGCCAGCGCCTTCACCTCGGAGGCTACGACGGCAAAGCCGCGGCCCGCATCCCCGGCCCGGGCCGCCTCGATGGTCGCGTTGAGCGCCAGCAGGTTGGTCTGCCCGGCGATGTTCGAGATCAGCCCGACCACGTCACCGATCCGGCCGACCGCCATGCTCAGCTCCTGCACCAAGGTTCCGGTCTGCCCGGCCTCGGCAGCGGCCCCCACAGCCAGCTTGGCGGACCCGTCCACCTGCCGGCCGATCTCCTGCACCGACACGCCCAGCTCCTCGGCGGCGGCCGCCACGGTGTTGACGTTGCTGGCCGCCTGCTCGGCCGCGGCCGCCACCGTGGTGGATTGGCTGGCGGTCTGCGAGGCGGTTGCGGTCATCGCCTGGGCGGTGACCTGCAGCTCGGTGGCCGAGGACGACACCATGCCGATGATGCCGCCGACCGCTTGCTCGAACGCCTCGGCCATCTGGCGCATGCCCGCCTTGCGCTGCTCCTCGGCGGCGCGCCGCGCCCGGGCGGTCTCGTCCTCCAGGGTCCGGGCGCGGATCAGGTTGTCCTTGAACACTTGCACCGTCCGCGCCATCGCGCCGATCTCGTTGCCGCGATCGCCTAGGGGCACCTCCACCGATGCGTCCCCGTCGGCCAGGGCCTGCATGGTCCCGGTCATGGTCCGGATCGGCTGCAGTACGAAGCGGAACAGGGCGACCAGAGCGAGGGCGACGAGCAGGCCGGAGACCAACAGCGCCGCAACGTTGCGGATCAGGACGCTGCGCGCCTCCTGGGACAGGGCCTCGGCGCGCGCGATCATCTCATCGAGGGCGGCGCTGGCGAGGTCGACGATGGTGGCCTGTTCCGGCGTGTCGAGCTTGCGCGCCTCCTGCAGCGTGATCCGCGGCGGCTCGTTCCGGGCCAGCGCGTTGGAGACGGCGAGACGCCGGGCGAGGGGCGCCCCTTCGAAGTTGCTGGCGCGGGCCTTCTCGAATGCGGCTCGGACCTTCGAGGACAGATTGGACGCGGTCTCCGTGGCCGCGTTCCACGTGGCGTCGAGCCGTCCGCGCTCCTCGGCGGCCGCTACGGTCTCGGCGGGCGACCAGGGGGTGCCGGCCGACAGGGAGGTCTGGATCCGCAGGGCGACGGCGCCGAGCGCCATCCGGGTTGCCCAGGCCGAGCGCTTGAGAGCGAGGTTACGCTCGAGGACGAGGTCCGTGCGCGGGATCGCGGCATCGACCGCGTCGGTGGTCGCCGTCAGGGTGTCGAGCATGGCCTGGAAGGCCGTCTGCGCCTCCGGAACGGTGCCGGCGTCGCGCTGGGCCTTGGACACCCGCAGGGCCGCATCGACCCGAGGGCGGAGACGTTCCACGCGCTCGCGGGCCGCCTGGAGCGGACCGAGCGTCGCCTTCACGGAGGGCAGATCCAGGTCGTCCACCAGAGCCGTCGCCTCGGCGATGCCGGCCACCGCCCGCTGCCGCTCCGCGTAGAGTCCCGACAGGGTGTCGGCATCCAGGGGTTGGTCGGCGGCGAGGAATTGCAGGCTGGCGCCACGCTCAAGCCGCGTCGCGTACAAGGTCTGAAGCAGCGCCCGGCTCGCCCGCACCAGGGAGATGCCGGCCTCGGCCTGAACCGCCTCCGTCCGCGCCGCGATGAGCGCGTTGGTCGCATAGGTGAAGATGATCAGACCCAAGACGAAGAACACGACGCTCATCGTCGTTCGGACTGAAATATTTTGCAGGCGGATCATCGCACAACTCCAACGGCCTGGTGATAGCGCGGTGATGTCTTATACGACCGCATTTGTCGATCGTTGTGACACGCGACCTGTTTGATCTGCATCTAAACTGCGCCGCACGCGGTGTTTTGCTTTGCAAATTTGCAGAATTCACGGCGTCATCGCCAGAGTTTTTTGCCGGCTTTGTTTCAGGCCAAAGCGATTTAACGCGGCCTTTACCTTCACGAGTCGACGGGTCACTGATCATCGCACTGACAGGCCGCGCGACGCCCCGCCAAGAACAACAGCGTCGCGGATGTCCGGGCCGCGACGATGCCTCGTGGGGTCGATCCCCCCGCGAGCCGGCGGGCGGCTTGCGGGGCGACGGGTCAGAAGGTGATGAGCGAGGTCAGGCCGAACACCACGACGTCGGGCTTGTGCTCCGGCGTCGCGCGCCGGGTGATGTACTGGATGTTGGGCCGCACGACGACGTTGTCGGTCACGGCGATGCTGTAGAAGGCCTCGACGAAGCGTTCCTGCGCCGGCATCCGGCGGTTGGTCCGGTTGATCAGGTTGCCCTGCTCGATGGCCTCGACCGCCCGGGGATTCGGGGTCGTCTGGCCGACGCCGAGTCCGATCCAGTCGTTCGGCCGCTCCGCGCACCAGCCCTTGTAGACGAGCCCGCTCGTCACCTGGGCGGAATACACCGACGTGTCCCGGTCGCTGGCGACGGCCCGGACGAAGGCCGAGACGTTGCGGACGGTGTTGGCGGGATCCGGGCGGTAGACCTCCTGGACGCCGACGAAATACAGGCCGTTGCGGCCGTCATGGTGCAGCGGCTGGCCGCGATACTGGGCGAAGGGCAGGCGCCGGTCGTTCAGGTAGACGTCGTTGCCGCCGCTGGTCTCGTACCAGCCGCCGACCTTGTAGCTGCCGGCGTAGCCCGAGCCCCCGAATTTCGGGAACCATCCGGCCTCGGACAGGATCAGCGCGCCGGTGCCCTTGCTAAAGTTGAAGCTGAAGCCTTCGACGAGGTTGTCCGGATTGACCTGGTAGGCGCCGACCTGGACGTAGGCCGTGTCCGCCGTGCCGACGCGCAGGCGGGTCGCCCACTGGCTGACCGGGAAGTTGTAGATGTAGTTGCCGGCGATCTTGCCGGTCGGGGCGCCGCACAGGGCGTTGAGCTGGAACTCGCAGGCGAAGCCGGCGAAGTCGTCGCCCGACGGCATCCGGCCGATCTTCAGGTCGACCCACGGGCCGAACTTCTGATCGTACCAGAACTGGCTCAGCCGCCAGATGCGGCTGCGGCCGTAGATCTCCTCGACGCTGGTCTGCGTACCGAGATGCGCGTCCAGGGTCAGGTCGCGGCCATGCCGCTGGCTCAGCGTGACCACGCCCGAGCCGCCCTCCAGGCCGAACATCTTCTCGAAATCGAACAGGCCCTTGGCGGTGAACTGGGCGGCCCCGCGCGCCAGGGTGCGAGTCCCGCCGACCGCGTTGGTGGCGCCCTCGTAGACGTAGCCGAGGTTGAGCAGGATCCCGTGCTCCCAGAGCGTGTCGCGGACGCCGCCGAGATTGCCGAGCAGGCCGAATTTCGGGCTCACGCTCCGCGGATCCGCTGACCCCACGGCGGGCTGCGTGGTCGGCGCGGGCGTCGACGGTCGATCGAGGGGCAGCCGCTGGGGTGCGTTCGGCTCCGGTATGATCGTTGATTCGTCCGCGTTTTGGGGTGCCGAAGGCTGTGCTTGAGCCAATCCGATACACGGACTTGCACCGATGACCAGCAAAGCGGCTGCCCATCCCGAAAGAAGTCTACGGTTCATGATCCATAACGCCCCCGAGCCGACAGTTTTCTGTTCGGCGCCATGGGCTTACAGCCTCGTAAAACCGCAGATTTCAAGCCTTTACTGTCGACTTATCTTCAATCTACAAAGCATTGGAATTCGATGTCGTTCTCTTATTTGGGAAGACTGGCAGATTTTGCGCACAGACAAACGGGTTTCAATACGATTTCTTCCATCAATACGGAGCTCGCACGACCCGATAGAGATGCGAGACGATCATTCGCCCGCGACAATGCCGGCCGTGACCGCATTCGCATCGGACATCGCCCGCACCGCCCCGATCGGCAGCCGGCTTTACAAAGCCCGAAGAGCCTCGCAACAGGCGAGGATTCGCAGCAACACCGGCGGCGAAATCGACGGCGATCGGTGCGTCCGGCGGGTCCGATTCCGGCTCAGCGCGTCAGCATGCCGGCTAAATGCACGACGAGCCGGCGCGCGACCTCGTCCTTGCCGAGGCGCGGCCAGGTCTCCATCGCGCCGTCGCGATGGATCAGGTGGACCGTGTTGTCGGTCCCGCCCATGACGCCGCCCGCGGCGGATACGTCGTTGGCGACGATCAGGTCGCAGCCCTTGCGGGCGATCTTGGCCCGGGCATGGTCCAGCACCGTGTCGGTCTCGGCGGCGAAGCCGACCACCAGGGGCGGGCGCCCGGCCTCCAGATGCGACACGGTGGACAGGATGTCGGGATTCTCGACTAGCGGAAGCGGCGCCGGGCCGGTGCCGTCCTTCTTGATCTTCTTCGAGCCGGCCTCGACCTCCGGGCGCCAGTCGGCCACCGCGGCGGCGAAGACCGCGATGTCGACGGGCAGGGCCGCCTCGACGGCGACCAGCATCTCCCGGGCGGTCTCGACGCGGACGACGCGGACGCCCGCGGGATCGGGGATCGCGACCGGCCCGGAGACCAGCGTCACGGTCGCGCCGGCCTCGGCGGCGGCGGCCGCGATGGCGTGGCCCTGGCGGCCGGAGGAGCGGTTGGCGAGGTAGCGCACCGGGTCGATCGGCTCGTGGGTCGGCCCGGAGGTCACGAGCACGCGCCGGCCGGCGAGCGGGCGCGCCGCCGTACCCGGGCGGCCCGACAGGAAGCCGAGACCCGGCGCCTCGGCGCCGGCCTCCTCCAGCATCCGCTCGAGGGCGTCGGCGATCTCGTTGGGCTCGGCCATGCGGCCGGGACCGGTCTCCGCCTCGGCCATCTTGCCGGCATTGGGCCCGACGAGGCGCACGCCGTCGCCCTCCAGGGTGGCGCGGTTGCGGCGGGTCGCCGGATGCGCCCACATCTGCACGTTCATGGCCGGGGCGATCAGGATCGGCAGGGTGGTCGCCAGCAGGATCGTGGTGGCGAGGTCGGCGGCGTGGCCGCCGGCCATGCGGGCCATCAGGTTGGCGGTGGCCGGCGCCACCACGACGGCATCCGCCTGCCGGGCCAGCTTGATATGGCCGATATCGGCCTCCTCGGCCCGGTCGAACAGGTCGGTATGGGCCCGCTCACCGGCGAGCGCCGCGGCGGCCAGGGGCGTGACGAATTCCTGCGCGCCGGCGGTCAGCACCGGGCAGACGCTGGCGCCGCGCTCGCGCAGGCGCCGGATCAGGTCGAGGGCCTTGTAGGCCGCGATGCCGCCGCCGATGACGAGCAGGATGCGGCGGCGGGCGAGGGTCTCGGTCATGGCGGGAAGCCTCTGCCTGAGGCGGCGCGCCCGTCAAGCGGGCGCGGAGGATCAGGCCGCCGCCGGGACCGCCGCCGTCTTCAGGCCGCCGAAGCGCCGATCCCGGCGGGCGAAGTCGGCCACCGCGGCGGCGAGATCGTCCGGGCCGAAATCGGGCCACATCCGGTCGGTGAAGTGGAGCTCGGCATAGGCCGCCTCCCACAGCAGGAAATCCGAGAGCCGCTGCTCGCCGCCGGTGCGAATCACGAGATCGACGTCCACCGGCGAGCCGTGCATCTGTCCGGCGACCAGGGCGCCGAAACTCTCGCGGGTGGCGGCGGCGCCCTGGAGCGCCTGCGCAGCCGCGATGATCGCGTCCCGGGCGGAATAGTCGACGCAGATCCGCAGGTGCAGGCGGGTGCCGGCCGCCGTGGCTTCCTCGGCGGCAGCGATCGCCTCCGGGATGCCCCGGGGCAGGCGGTCGCGCCGGCCGACAACGCTCAGCCGGGTGCCGGTGCGCGCGAGCCGCTGGGTCTCGTTGCGCAGGTAGGAGCGCAGCAGGCGCATCAGGCCGCCGACCTCGTCGTCCGGCCGCTGCCAGTTGTCGGCCGAGAAGGCGTAGAGCGTAAGCGTGCCGATGCCGAGATCCGGGCAGGCCTCGGCGGTGCGCCGGATCGCCTCGACGCCGCGATGATGGCCGGCGAGCCGCGGCAGGCCGCGCTGCGTCGCCCAGCGCCCGTTGCCGTCCATGATGATCGCGGCGTGCAGCCCCCCCGGCCCCGCTTCGCTTTGCATCGTAAAGTCTCCCGGCATGGGCGTATCGCTGAGGTTTATTCGGTTTGCGTTGACAATCTCTGCGCGATCCGGCGGTCTCAGGCCGGTTTCGTGGCCGGATCGAGGCCGCGCACCCCGCCCTCGGGACTTCGCTCCTCCGCAGAGGCGGCGTCGCGAACGACCTGCTCGAGCACGCCGAGATAGCCAATGAAACGCCTGCGCCCGGTTGGCGTCATGCGGCAGATTGTCTGTGTGCGGTTGAGGGCGAAGCCCTTTTCCAGGCTCACCAGGTCGGCCTCGCTGAGCACCGCGAGGTGCCGGCTGAGATTGCCGTCGGTCAGCCCGCACAGGCGCTTGAGGTCGGGGAAGGGCAGGCCCTTGGGATGGGCCACCAGGGAGGTCAGCACGCTGAGCCGGGCCCGCTCGTGCATGATCCGGTCGAGCCCCTCGTAGGAGAAGCGGCCGTCGTCGCGGTCAGAGGTCATCATCGAAGGCCCGGGCGCCGCGATGGATGATGCCGGCCAGCCAGATTTGGCCGACCACGAAGGGAAGCCCCATGGCCCAGGGCGACAGGGCATGGCTCTCGGCCGAGACGGCGAGCACGGCCAGGCCGGTGAGCAGGTACCAGGCGCCGACCCCCTGGACCGCCCGGGGCAGGATCCGCGCTGAGGCGAACAGGCCGAGGCCGACCAGGACCTGCCAAAGGCCGGGCAGCATCCAGATCTCGGCCGGCGCGAAGCGGGCGATGACCAGGGCGAGGCAGGCCCCGGTGCCGGCGGCGGGCAGGAAGACCTCGATCGCGTTCCAGACCATCGCATCGGCGAGGCCGGAATGGAGCCGGCGGCTGCGCCGGACCGCCTCCACCCCGATCAGCGCGAAGGCCACCAGGGCGGCGGCGATCCAGAGGCCGAAGAACAGGACCGGCCGCACGGAAGGGTCGCCGAGCCAGAGGGCCTGGCCGACCGCGCAGGCCAGCGCCAGGCCGCCCGTCCCGGCTACGGTGGCGGCCCCCAACCCGCGGAACGCCGTGTCGCGGGCGATCTGCGAGCGGATCGCCACGATGTCGGCCAAGGCCTTGTCCAGGTCCTGCATGAGCTCCAGCCCCCGCGCTGCATCATGCTTTGCACTGCAAAGTACCGGTGGGCCCCGGCCACCGCAAGCCAATTCGCCGGGTGATGATACCGTTTTTTCTCAGCATCGGACCGGATGGTCGAGGCCAATGCCTGGTGAATTCTACCTAAGAGTTGTAATCACCCGATTTCGCGGCGGAGAGCATCGAGGTCGAGCCGCGCCGTGACCATCCGCAGGGCGCCGTCCGGATCCCGCGGCCAGTCCGCCTCCGGCCGGTCCCGGTACAGCTCGACGCCGTTGCCGTCGGGATCGCGCAGGTACAGGGCTTCGCTGACGCCGTGGTCGCTGGCGCCGTCGAGCGGGATGCCGGCCGCCTCGACCCGGCGGAGAGCATCCGCCAGGGCGGCCCGGGTCGGGTAGAGCAGGGCGAGATGGTACAGGCCGGTGGTGCCCGGCGCCGGCGGCGACCCGCCGAGGCTCTCCCAGGTGTTGAGCCCGATATGATGGTGGTAGCCCCCGGCGGCCACGAAGGCGGCGCGCTCGCCGTAGCGCTGGGTCAGGCCGAGGCCGAGCACGCCGCAATAGAAGCCCAGCGCCCGGTCGAGGTCGGCGACCTTGAGGTGGACATGCCCGATGCGGGTCTCCGGATGGATCGGTGCGGTCATCGGCGGTCCCGTCCGTGAAAGCGTGAAAACTCCGCGCCGCAGAGGGTTTCTCGCGGGACGTGCGGGGCCCATATTGATCGCATGCCCGCTCCGAAGAAACCGCGCGCCGCCTCCGTCTCGGCCTCCTCCGCCAAGGCGTCGAAGCCCGAGCTGAAGCCGCTCGATACCTATCTGGCGGCGTTGCTGAATCCGGCGCTGAACCGCAACCGGCCGCCGCCGATCGCGCCGGAGCCCGAGAAGCCGCGGCCGGGCAAGCCGAAAGGCCGGCCCGCCAAGGAGCCGATCAGCAAGGCCGCCACCCGCAAGGTCGAGATCGCCCGCGACGGCTTCGCCGAGGCGCCGCAGGCCGGCTACGCGCTCGGCGACGCGGCCGATGTCGATCCGCGCCTCGCCCAGGCCCTCGGGCTGACCCCGCCCGAGGACGGGCCCGTGCCCGAAGGCGCCGAGCTGCCGGATCCGGGCGGCGACGGCGGCGCCTCGGCGACCGTGACGGCCCTGGAGCGGCTGCTCACCGAGGGCAACCCGCTGTTCAAGGACGGCCAGACCTGGGTGCCGCACCGGCCGGACCGGCCGCAGAAATCCGAGGGCGGCCTCAAGTTCACCCTGAAATCCGAGTTCGAGCCGGCGGGCGACCAGCCCACAGCCATCGCCGAGCTGGTAAAGGGCGTGCAGGCCCACGAGCGCGACCAGGTTCTGCTCGGCGTCACCGGCTCGGGCAAGACCTTCACGATGGCCAAGATCATCGAGGAGACGCAGCGGCCGGCCCTGATCCTGGCGCCGAACAAGACGCTGGCCGCGCAGCTCTACGGGGAGTTCAAGGCGTTCTTCCCTGACAACGCCGTCGAGTATTTCGTCTCCTACTACGATTACTACCAGCCCGAGGCCTACGTCCCGCGCTCGGACACGTTCATCGAGAAGGAATCCTCGATCAACGAGCAGATCGACCGGATGCGCCACTCCGCCACCCGCGCCCTGCTGGAGCGGGACGACGTGATCATCGTGGCCTCGGTCTCGTGCATCTACGGTATCGGCTCGGTCGAGACCTACACGGCGATGTCGTTCACCGTGACCTTGGGCGAGAAGATCGAGCAGCGCCAGCTCGTGGCCGACCTGGTGGCCCTCCAGTACAAGCGGATCCAGGCGGATTTCGCCCGCGGCACCTTCCGGGTGCGCGGCGATTCGATCGAACTCTGGCCGGCCCACCTGGAGGATCGCGGCTGGCGGATCGGGATGTTCGGCGACGAGATCGAGTCGATCGTCGAGTTCGACCCGCTCACCGGCAAGAAGATCGCCGAGCTGAAATTCGTGAAGGTCTACGCCAATTCCCACTACGTCACGCCGCGGCCGACGCTGCAGCAGGCGATCAAGGGGATCAAGAACGAGCTGAACGCCCGCATCGAGGAGCTGACCAAGATGGGCCGGCTGATCGAGGCCCAGCGCATCGACCAGCGCTGCACCTTCGATATCGAGATGATCGAGGCCACCGGCGCCTGCAACGGCATCGAGAATTATTCGCGCTACCTCACCGGCCGCCGGCCCGGCGAGCCGCCGCCGACCCTGTTCGAATACCTGCCCGACAACGCCCTGGTCTTCACCGACGAGAGCCACGTCACCGTGCCTCAGATCGGCGGCATGTACCGGGGCGACTTCCGCCGGAAGGCGACGCTGGCCGAGTACGGCTTCCGCCTGCCGTCCTGCCTGGACAACCGGCCGCTGCGCTTCGAGGAATGGGACGCGATGCGGCCCCAGACGGTCCACGTCTCGGCCACGCCCGGCAAGTGGGAGATGGAGCGCACCGGCGGCGTCTTCGCCGAGCAGGTGATCCGCCCCACCGGCCTGGTCGACCCGGTGATCGAGGTGCGCCCAGCGCGCGCTCAGGTCGACGACCTGCTGGGCGAGGTCAAGGCGGTGTCCCAGGCCGGCTACCGGACGCTGGTGACCACGCTGACCAAGCGCATGGCCGAGGACCTCACCGAATACCTGCACGAGAACGGCGTGCGGGTGCGCTACATGCACTCCGACATCGACACGCTGGAGCGGATCGAAATCATCCGCGATCTGCGGCTCGGTGCTTTCGACGTGCTCATCGGCATCAACCTCCTCCGGGAAGGCCTCGACATCCCGGAATGCGCCCTGGTGGCGATCCTCGACGCCGACAAGGAAGGGTTCCTGCGCTCCGAGACCTCCCTGGTCCAGACCATCGGCCGGGCGGCCCGGAACGCCGACGCGCGCTGCATCCTGTACGCGGATTCCATTACCGGCTCGATGGAGCGGGCGATGGCCGAGACCGAGCGGCGGCGCACGAAGCAGCTCGCCTATAACGAGAAGCACGGCATCACGCCCCAGAGCGTGAAACGCGGGATCAGCGACATCCTCAACAGCGTCTACGAGCGCGACCACGTCCAGGTCGATACCGGCCTGGCCAAGGACGCGATCACGGTGGGCCACAATCTCAAGGCGGTGCTGGCCGACCTGGAGAAGCGGATGCGCGCGGCCGCGGCCGACCTCGACTTCGAGGAGGCGGCGCGCCTGCGCGATGAGCTAAAGCGGCTCCAGGCCACGGAGTTGCTGGTCTCGGACGATCCCATGGCCCGGCAGGGCGATGTCGAGCGCGAGGCCGGCAAGTACGGCCGCAAGGCGCCCCGGGGCGCCGGCCCCACCCGGATCTCGAAGCCCGACCTCGACAATATGGGCCCGGGCACCGACCGCGAGATGCCGGCCGGTGCCGTACCGTGGCAGGAGCGGCCCAAGCCCCGCTCGACCCAGGGCCTCGGCGGCCAGAAGCCGAAATACAAGGGCGGGGGCGGCCGCAAGCGCGGCTGAGCGCTTCGGCCTCAGGCGGCCCGGTCGTCCCGCCCGGCATAGCGGCTCGCCACCGCCTCGCCCTCGTCCACGATCGCCTCGGCGATCCGGAGGGCGAGGGCGTTGCAGGCCTCGTCATAGGCGTGGGGATCCGCCTGGACGGCCGCCCGCGTCACCGCGCCGACCCGGTCGCGGACGATCTCACGGGCGATGCGCAGGGCATCGGCAAACGGCTCATAGGGGCGCGGCATGGTCGTCGCTCCGGCGGCATCGGGCCATGATGGCCCGGGTGGCGGCTGCAACGGCCTTGCGGGCGAAAGTGTTCCCGCCGACGCTGGACAGGGCCGCGGCCGCGTCCCAGATCGGCTTCGGTTGAAGCAGGCGAGCGACGATGACTTCCGAGACGAATCCACCGCCGGTCCTCGACGACGAGACCCTGGCCTTTGCCGGCCGGGTCTTCCAGTATGCCCGGATGGGCCATGCCGATGAGCTGGCCGAGCTGTTCGGGCAGGGACTTCCGGCGAATCTGCGCAACGACAAGGGCGACAGCCTGCTGATGCTCGCCGCCTATAACGGCCAGACGGAGGCGACCCGGGTGATCCTGGAGGCCGGGGGCGACCCCGAACTCGCCAACGACCGCGGCCAGACCCCGCTGGCCGGCGCCGCCTTCAAGAACGACCTCGCCGTCGCCCGGCTGCTGCTCCAGCACGGCGCCGCCGTGGACGGGACCGGCACCGGCAGCCGCACGGCCCTGATGACCGCGGCGATGTTCGACCGTACCGAGATGGTGACGCTGCTCCTCGAGCACGGCGCCGACCCGGATTTTCGCGACGCCGCCGGCCAGAGCGCCGCCAACATGGCCCGGGCCATGGGCGCCCAGGCGACCCCGGGCCAGCTCGACGCGGCGGCGCGGAAGGCGGGGTGAGGGGTCAGGAGTTTTCGGCGGGCGCTACGGGGAGGACCGCGAGGGTCAGGCCGAGGGCCGAGACCACGCGCTGAACCGTGTCGAGGCTCGGATTCCCGGTCTGCGAGAGTGCCTTGTACAGGCTCTCGCGGCCGAGGCCGCTGGCCTCGGCGACGGCCGCCATGCTTCTGGCGCGCGCCACGTCACCCAAGGCCCGCCGGAACGCGGCGGGATCGTTCTCCTCCAGGGCGGCGGATAGGTAGGCGGCAGCATCTTCGGGCGTGCGCAGATACGTCGCCACGTCGAAGGGCCGGGTGGATGTCTCGGAACCAGCCATAGGCAGTCTCCTCAAACCGTCAGCGCGAGTTTGTGAGCACGGGCGATGTCCCGGACCTGTGAGCTCTTGTCGCCACCACACAACAGGATCACGATCGCACCGTTGGCGCGTTCGACAAAATAGACGCGGTATCCAGGCCCGGTATCGATCTTCATCTCGCTGACCCCGCCGCCGACGGATGCCACATGGCCGGGATTTCCCTCCTGAAGGCGCACGATCCGGCGAAGGATATGGGCGCGACCTGCAACGTCGCGCAGACCAACGATCCACCGATCGAACAGCTCCGTTGTGGAAACGTCGGGCACAGCTTCTGTATCCCATAAGATACAAATCGTTGCAAGCGCCGGCGATCGTCTTGCCAAACCGTCCCCATCACCGGATCGGGTGATCTCAAACGTTCGGGAGCCGAAACGCCGTGCCGCAATCGACTTGGATCGACAGAGGATTTCGCCTTGCTTGCGCGGCGCTGGTTGCGGCGGCGCCGTTCCCAACCATCGCCGCCGAGACCCCCTGGCCGGCCTTCGGGCACGATCACAGCAACCGCAACTTCTCCGACCTCAGCCAGATCGATCGCGCCAGCGTCGGGCGGTTGCGGCCGGCCTTTCTGTTCCAGACCGGGGTGACCGGCTATTTCCAGGCGCAGCCGGTGATGGTCGACGGCGCGCTCTACCTCTCTACGACCCAGAACAACGTCGCGGCGCTCGATGCCCGCACCGGCCGGCCGCTCTGGACCTACACGCACAAGCCGCGCACGGAAAAGATCTTCGGGCCGCCCTCCAACCGCGGGGTCGCGGTATCGGACGGCCTCGTGTTCGAGGCGACCATGGACGGGCGCCTGATCGCGCTCGATGCCAAGACCGGCCGGGTGGTCTGGGACAAGGAGGCGGTGCGCCCGGAAGAGGGGGAGAGCGAGACCGCCTCGGACCTCGCGGGCAAGCTCGGCGGCAAGGCGGTGCAGGGCTCGAGCCGGCTCGGCTTCAAGATGCCGCCCCTGGTGGCCGAGGGGCTGGTGATCGTCGGGGTCACCGGGGCGGGCTACGGCCTGCATGTCGAGGACGAGGCCGGCGGCCTCGATGGCGGCGCCGTGGTCGGGATCGAGGGCGGCTACGGCCGGCGCGGCTGGCTCGCGGCCTACGACGCCAAGACCGGCGCGGAGCGCTGGCGCTGGTACGTCACCCCGTCGGAGGGCTGGGAGGGCGGCTTCGTCGCGCAGACCGTGGACGGCGTGCCGCTCCAGCGGGACATCGCCGCCGAGAAGGTGGCGGCGCCGGCCAACCGCGAGGCCTGGCGGGTCGGCGGCGGCTCCCTCTGGATGACCCCGGCCTACGACCCGGATCTCGGCCTGATCTTCCTCGGCACCGGCAACCCGGCGCCGCAGAATTTCGGCCTCTCGCGCCCGGGGGACAACCTCTACACGATGTGCCTCGTGGCCCTCGACGTCCGCACTGGGCAGCTGCGCTGGTATTCCCAGCAGGTGCCGCATGACGAGTGGGGCTACGATGTCGCCGCGCCGCCCTTCCTGCTCGATGGGCCGAACGGCGCCAAGGCCGTGGCCTCGGCCAGCAAGACCGGCTGGATCTACGTCCACGACCGCGCGACCGGGAAGCTGCTCACCCGCTCGGCCCCGCTGATCGAGCAGAAGAACCTGTTCGCGCCGCCGACCCCGCAGGGCACCGTGGTGGCGCCGGGGCCGCTCGGCGCCGTCTCGTGGCCGCCCACCGCCTATGACGGGCGCCTCGCCTACGTGCAGGTCCGCCACGGCGCGACCACCTACACGGTCAAGACCGTGCCGGCAGCCGGGGACCGGCCGGAGATCCGCTACACCGAGACCGGCGAGGCTAAGGGAGAGCCGTCCTTCAGCACCCTGACGGCGGTCGACCTGGCGGATGGCGGCAAGATCGCCTGGACGATGCGCTCGGGCAGCCGGCTCTCCGGCGGCACGCTGGCGACGGCGGGCGGGCTGGTCTTCTCCGGCGAGGAGGATGGGCATCTCGACGCCCACGATTCCCGCGACGGGACGCTGCTGTGGCGCTTCCAATGCGGTGCCGGCATCAGCGGCCCGGCCATGACCTACGCGCTCGACGGCAAGCAGTACCTGGCGGTGGCGGCGGGCGGCGCGTCCTTCACCAAGGCTTCCGGGTTCGGCACCGGCGACGCACTGCTGGTCTTCGCGCTGCCCGATTGACGCCCACCGGGCTTGACTGGAGGAGTTCCAGCCTTTGGCGGCGGGGATTCGTCCGGACGATGACGCACGAGCAGGGCAGGGACGGCGGGATTGCGGATGGCCAGCCGACCCACCGCGGGGCGCCGGTGATCCGGACCATCGCGATGCCGGCCGACACCAACCCGGCGGGCGACATCTTCGGCGGCTGGCTGATGGCCCAGATGGATCTGGCCGCCGGCAACGTCGCGGCGCGGCGCTCGCGCGGGCGCTGCGCCACCATCGCGGTCGACGCGATCACCTTCCACCACCCGGTCTTCGTCGGCGACGAGGTCAGCCTCTACGCCTGGCTGATCAAGGTCGGGCGCTCGTCCCTGCGCATCCAGGTCGAGGTCTGGCGGCGGGAGCGGGCGAGCGAGACCACCATGAAGGTCACCGAGGCGACCTTCACCTTCGTGGCGATCGGCGACGACCGCCGCCCGCGACCGGTGCCGCCGGAGGCGGGCGGGATGTGACGCGCCTGCGCGGCGCGTCAGGGCTTTACGATGCCGGGGACGTGCTGCCGGGGCGGGGCGCCGGCATGACGGTCTACGCTACGAGCGGCGGGTTCAGGCGGGCGAACCCCTCCTGCCGGTAATACGGACAGTGCGGATAGGGCGCGGTGACGGCGCTGGCAGCGTCGAGCGCGGCGCTCTGCTCGGCGGTGAGCGTCCACCCGATTGCGCCGAGATTGTCGCGAAG
Source organism: Methylobacterium brachiatum (assembly GCF_020523825.1). Lineage (GTDB taxonomy): Bacteria > Pseudomonadota > Alphaproteobacteria > Rhizobiales > Beijerinckiaceae > Methylobacterium > Methylobacterium brachiatum. Next base: position 103,917 of record NZ_JAJALK010000012.1, read on the forward strand.
CTGCGCCTCGTCGCGGGCACCGATGATGACCGAGGACACCGTCGGCCGCTGGATCAGCCAGTTGAGCGCCACCTGCGGCACGGTCCTGCCGGTCTCGGCGGCGACCCGGTCCAGCGCCGCGACCACGCGGTAGAGATGCTCGTCATCGACCGGGGGCCCGAAACGCGCCGTCTCGTGTAGCCGGCTGCCTTTGGGCAGCTCCGAGCCCCGCCGGATCTTCCCGGTCAGGCGGCCCCAACCGAGCGGGCTCCAGACCAGGGCTCCGAGGCCCTGGTCGGCTCCGAGCGGCATCAGATCCCATTCGTAGTCCCGACCGACCAGCGCGTAATAGACCTGGTTGGCGACGTAGCGGGGCCAGCCGTGGCGATCGGCGGCCGCCAGGGCCTTCATGATCTGCCAGCCCGAAAAGTTCGACACGCCGACGTAACGAACCTTGCCGCTGCGCACGAGTCCGTCGAGCGTGGACAACACCTCTTCCACGGGCGTCGCCGCGTCGAAGGCGTGCAATTGCAGCAGGTCGATGTAATCGGTGCCGAGCCGCCGCAGCGCGTCCTCGACCGCGCGGATCAACCGGAGGCGCGAGGTGCCGGACTCGTTCGGGCCGTCGCCCATCGGAAGCCCGGTCTTGGTGGAAATCAGCGCTCGGTCGCGCCGTCCCTGGAGCGCAGCGCCGAGAATCTCTTCGGACGCGCCGCCCGAATAGACATCCGCCGTGTCGAACAGGGTAATGCCGGCCTCCAAGCAGATATCGACAAGGCGGCACGCCTGCGCGACATCGGTGTTGCCCCAAGCGCCAAAGAGCGGCCCCGAACCCCCGAAGGTGCCCGCACCGAAGCTCAGGACGGGGACTTTGAGGCCGGATCGACCGAGAGACCGGTATTCCATGGGATCGTCCTTTTCCGGCGAAAGCCGCCCTCCGCGGCCCGCCTTCGCTCACGGGGTCTCGGGATAGACGGCGCCCGCAGAGCGACATAGCGTGCCGGAGCGAACATCATTTGTGACGTGAACGACCATGGTCCGCGCCGAGACCAACCGCTCCGGCGAGATGGAAGTGTTCGTCCAGGTGGTCGAACACGGCGGATTCTCGGCCGCCGCCAGGGCCGGCCGCATGACCCCGTCGGCGGTCAGCAAGCTCGTGGCGCGGCTGGAATCCCGGCTCGGCGCCCGCCTGGTCAACCGCTCGACCCGGGCGTTCCAGCTCACGCCGGAGGGCTGCGGGTTCTACGAACGGGCGACGCGTATTTTGGCGGATATCGCGGATGCGGAGCGGAGCGCGGGGGCCGGCGAGCACCCGGTCGGCCGCATCCGGCTCAACACCAGCGCGTCCTACGCAGCCCATATCCTAGCGGGGATCCGGCCGGATTTTCTGGAGCGGTATCCCCAGGTTGCGGTCGACCTGATGCAGACCGACCGGGTCGTCGACCTGCTTTCGGAACGGACCGACGTGGCGATCCGCGCCGGGCCGCTGAAGAACTCACGCCTCGTCGCCCGCAAGCTCGGTGAGACCGCGATGGTCATCGTCGGCGCCCCGGGATACCTCGAACGCTTCGGGATCCCGGCGACCCGCGAGGACTTGGACCGCCATACCCGGCTCAGCTTCGGCTATGCGCGCGCGGTCGATGGCTGGCCGGTGACGGAGGCTGGGGCCAGGACGGTCGTGGCGCCGGTCGGACGCGTGCAGGCGAGCGATGGCGAAGCGCTTCGCCACCTGGCGCTCGGCGGCAACGGGCTCGCGCGTCTCGCCGCCTTCACCGTGCGGGCGGATATCGCGGCGGGCCGCCTGGTGCCGGTTCTGGAACGCTTGAATCCCGGCGATCGGGAGGCTTTCCACGCCATCCATCTCGGTCAGGGCGGCCCGCTGCCGTCGCGGGTGCGGGCGCTGCTGGACTTCCTCGCGGAGCGCGGCCGGGTCTCGTAGGGTGTCCCGACCTCACCCCCGCGCGATCGCGTAGCGCGTCCGCAACCGCAGGCCGAACACCGCCATCATGAACATGCAGCAGGTGGCGTTGTTGCCGTTGTAGAGCACGGTCTCGAACGAGGCCGAGACGAGGCCCAGAAACCACAGGCGCAGGAACAGCAGCGTCTCCGCGTCGAGTTCCCGGCCGCCGCGCTGCAGGTCGCGCACGGGGGCCAGCACGAAGGCCCAGACGGTGAGCACCAGGAACGGGAAGCCGCCGATCAGGGCCGTGTCGAGATAGGCGTTGTGCGAGTGGTTGGCGGTGTTGACCCAGGTCAGTTCCTCGGAGCCGCCATACATGGTCCGCTCGGTCATCCAGAAGGCGCCGATGCCCCAGCCCCGCCAGGGGCGGACCATGATGTTGTCGAGGGCGAATTGCCAGATCTCGCTGCGGCCGGTGAAGGTCGCGTCGGTCAGGAGCGCGCCGATCCCGTCCTGGATCGCCGGGACCAGGATCGAGCCGATGGAGATCAGCGAGAACCCGAGGATCGGCCCGAGCAGCAGCAGGCCGCGCAGGCCGCCACCGGTGAAGACCCGGCACAGGCCGGTGACCGCCAGGATCACCGGCAGAAGCAGGATCGCGGTCTTGGAGCCGCTCGCCACCAGCAGGCCGATCGCCAGAGCGACGATCGTCCAGCCGAGCACCCGGCTCGCCGCCGAGGCGACGTAGAGCCCGACGATCACCAGGATCACCATGGCGGCCCCGGCCTCGTTCTTGTGCGGGAAGATGCCCCGCCACAGGCCCGGATGGCTCGGATCGGAATTCACGTCGAAGGCCGAGTGGATCGCCAGGTTCGGCACCAGGGCCACCGCCAGATAGGACGAGATCAGGATCACCAGGGCCGCGCCGGCCAGGGTCAGGGCCAGCTGCCGCGGCGACCGGGCGACCAGCAGCACCCCGGCCGACAGCATCGCCGCGATGGCGAACAGCACGAGCCGCCGCAGCGACAGGCTCGGCTCCACCGACAGGAGTGCCGTGACCCCGAGCCAGCCGGCGCAGAGCATCAACGGCCAGGTCGCCAGCGGGCGCAGGTGGCGAAACCCGATCCGGTGGATCGCCGCCGCCATGCCGAGCCCGGCCGCGACGAACAGGATCTGGGTCAGCAGGCTGCCCGCCTCGGAGGCGGCGAGCGAGGAGCGGTCGGACAGGTCCTCGAACCAGACATGGTTCCACAGCAGGACGAACACCGCCCCGTTCAGGAGCACGCGCAGCACATCCGGCACGTCGCGCGAAGCCGCGCCGGGCCGAACCCTCCCGGCCGGGATCCCGATCGCCGCATCCGCCGAAGCCATGCCGTTCCACCGCCGGGGCCGCGGATTGCGGCGCTCCCCATTGTAGAGGCTGCAGCCGCCGGGGCGATGGGGGGATCTGCGGTTGCGGCGGAAGATCTGGCGATAACCTTAGCGGGCAGATTCAACGGTGATGGCGTAGACTGGTGGATCTGGCAATGGGAACACCTCCTGGCGTATAGATCCGCTTACGGCATATTAAGGAGTGACCCCATGAAGGCCAAGGTGATGCCTGATGGGCGGATGAGCCTGCCCGCCGACCTCCGCAAGAAGCATGGGCTCGGCAATGGCGGCGAGGTCATCGTCGAAGACATCGGGGACGCCATCGTGCTCCGGACTCTGGATCAGGTGGTGGCGCGCGCGCAGGAGATGAGCCGCCGGTTGATCGGCGGCAAAGGCGGCGCCTCGGTCGAGGATTTCCTGGCCGACCGCGCCCGCGAGGCCGAGCGCGAATGACACGCTTCGTCCTCGATGCCTCGGCGCTCCTCGCGCTCCTGCTCGGAGAGCGGGGGGCCGACACGGTCAAGGCTGGGCTCGACGGCTCCGTCATGACGACCATCAACCTCGCCGAGGTGATCAGCTACTACGCGAAGCTCGGCGCTGGACGCCACGACATCGAGATGCTGCTGCGGCCGCTGCCGATCCGCCTGTTTCCCGTCGATGCGGCATTGTCCTACGACGCCGGCCTCTTACGTTCGATCACGCTCGAAGGCGGCCTATCGCTGGGGGACCGCTATTGCTTGGCTCTGGCGAAGCGAGAGGGCGTACCCGCTCTCACGGCGGAGCGACGCTGGCCGGACATCGCCGGGGCCGTCGGTGTGATGATCGAGCTGATCCGCTGAGACAGGAATGCGTTGCGGCAGGACTTCTTGGATGTGACGTTTCGTCGGTCAGAATGGTCTCGCCGCCGCTCCTGCATCGGGCGTGGCGGTTAGTCCGGTCCGACCAGGCCTCATCGCAATACTTTCGGCCCGCGCAAGAAACAGGTGCATCATGACCCAATCGGCATCCCGGGCGGTCATCGTCCAGCCCGGCGGCGGCTTCGACAAGGTGGGGTTCGGCGAGCGGCCCGTCCCGGAGCCAGGCCCCGGCGAGATCACCGTGCGGCTGCGGGCGAGCTCGCTCAACTATCACGATTATGCCGTGGTCAGCGGCACCTGGGGGCCGAGCGAGCCGCGGGTGCCGATGTCCGACGGGGCGGGCGAGGTCGAGGCGATCGGCCCCGGGGTGGACGGGTTCGCGGTCGGGGACCGGGTGGTCAGCACCTTCTTCCCGACCTGGCTCGACGGCACGCCGCAGGTCGAGGGGTTCGCCACCGTGCCGGGCGACGGAATCGACGGCTATGCCCGCGAGCGGGTCACGGCGCCCGAGACCGCCTTCACCCACGCCCCCCGGGGCTGGGACCACGCCGAGGCCGCGACCCTGACCACGGCGGCGCTCACCGCCTGGCGGGCGCTCCACGACGATGCCGGGCTCAAGAGCGGCGACGTGGTGCTGGTGCAGGGCACCGGCGGCGTCTCGCTGTTCGCGCTGCAATTCGCCAAGGCGGCCGGCGCGACCGTGATCGCCACCTCGTCCAGCGACGCGAAGCTCGAGCGCCTGCGCGGCCTCGGGGCCGACCACCTGATCAACTACCGCGCCGATCCGGCCTGGGGCGAGACCGCGAAGCGCTTGACCGACGGGCGGGGCGTCGACCACGTGCTCGATGTCGCCGGGCCGGGGACCCTGGAACAGTCGATGGCGGCGGTGCGGGTCGCCGGCCACATCTCGGTGATCGGGATCCTCACCGGCGTGGCCGGGCCGCTGCCGCTGGTCCCGGCGCTGATCCGCCAGATCCGGCTCCAGGGCGTGCTGGTCGGCAGCCGGAGCCAGCAGATCGCGATGATCCGCGGGATCGAGGCCTGCGGCCTGCGGCCGGTCGTGGACAGCGTCTACCCGCTGGACGAGCTCGTCGCGGCGTTCCGGCACCAGGAGAGCAACCGGCATTTCGGCAAGATCTGCGTCCAGATCTGAGGGGCCGGGATCGGGTAGGGTGGCGGCCTTCGCGGTCGCCACCCCTCCGAGCCGATGCCCACAGACCCAGCCGCCCCTTTGCTGCCCGTCGGATTCGCGGCGGTGCCGCCGGGGCACATCGCCGCCATCGTCACCAGCCTCGAGATGCTCGGGCCGCCGGTCCCGCGCCCGGCCAAACCCTTGCCGGACGGGATGGCGCTGCACCCGCTCGTCCGACCCGATTGCGAGACCTATCGCGACCTCTATCGGGCGGTGGGCGCCGACTGGCTGTGGTTCTCGCGCCTGACCCTGTCGGACGCGGCGCTGCGGGCGATCCTCGATGACCCGCGGGTGGAGATCTACGCGCTCCGCCGGGACGGGGCGGATCTCGGCCTTTTGGAGCTGGATTTCCGCGAGCCGGAGACCTGCGAACTCGCCTTCCTGGGCCTGATCCCGGGTGCAGTTGGGCAGGGGCTCGGCCGCCCCCTGGTCAATGCGGCGATCGAGAAAGCCTGGTCGCGGCCGATCCGGCGGTTCTGGGTGCATACCTGCACGTTCGACCATCCCGGGGCGCTCGGCCTCTACCAGCGCTCCGGCTTCACGCCCTGCGCGGTCGCGGTCGAAATGGCCGCCGATCCCCGGCTCACCGGCCTCCTGCCCCGGACTTCCGCCCCGCACGTACCGCTGCTGGCGTGACCGCCGTGGGTGGAGACTTACGCTAGCGCCGCATCGTGTACTGCGACCGCCCGGCCGCCTGGCGCATCAGGAACGCGGCCATCTCGGCGAGTTCGGGGGCCTTGGAGCGGAAGGTCACCGAGAGGGCGAGCAGCGTGTCCTTGTGGTCGAGCCCGGCATAGACCCGCTCCTGCACGGGCACGTGGGCAGCGCGCAGCTTGGCGGCGAGGCTCACCGTATGGCGGGGCTTCACCACCGTGTCGGCGTCGCCGGTGGCCAGGAAGGTCGGGGGCGAGAGCGGGCCCGCGAAGGTCGTCGGCTGGGTCAGCGGCAGGTCCGGGGCCTTGCCGAACACCTTGATCGTGGTGTCCTGATCGAGCGGCAGGAAGTCGTAGGGGCCGGACAGGCCGGCCACCGCCTTGATCGCCTTGGGGTCGACCCCGGCGGCGTTGAGGTAGCGCGGGTCGAGCCCGAGCATCACCGCGTTGTAGGCTCCGGCCGAGTGGCCGGCGAGCACGATGCGCCGCGGGTCGCCGCCATAGGCCGCGATGTTGTCGCGCACCCAGGCGAGCGCGGCGGCGCCGTCCTCGAGGAATCCCGGGAAGGCCGTCTCCGGGAACAGGCGGTAATCCGGCAGCACGGTCACGAAGCCCTGCGCGGCCAGCGCGTGGCCGACGAAGGCGTAATCGTCCTTGGAGCCGCTCTGCCAGGAGCCGCCGTAGAAGAACACCAGCACCGGTGCCCGTTCGACCGCGACCGTGGGGACGTAGACGTCGAGCCGGCGCCGTTGCCCCTCGCCGAAAGCCTGATCGCGCACCGCCAGGCGGCCGCCGGCATCGCGCGGGCCGATCGCGTCGAACAGGGTCAGCGGCGAGGCGGCGGTGAAGCCGAACGCCGCGAGCCCCAGGCCGAGGAGGCTGGCGAGCGCGATGAGAAGTCGTGTCATATCCCGTCCGGCTGCCCCGATTGGCCCATTCAAGGCGTCGCTCGGGGCGGTTTGATGACGGGAGCGGGGCGACAGGTAAAAAATCAGCGCTGCCGCGCGAACGATGGAGGCCGGCTTTCGGGTTGGAGGCGGCGCTAGGTTCGCAGCACGATGCAGGCGCCGCCGACCTTGCGGATGCGGCCGCACAGATCGTCGGCGGCCTGCCGGCTCTGCGCCGGGAGGCGGATCCGGTAGAACGCCCGGGTGCCGCGGTTGCGCAGGCGGGTGCCGATGATCATCGGCCGCGCCTCGCCGATCACCCCGGCATAAGCGTTGCGGGCGCGGTTGAAGCTCTGCAGGGCAAGCGCCTTCGAGAAGTTTCCGGCGAGCTGGATGCCCCAGGGCGCCGCCGGGCCCTCGTTCGGCCCGAGCGCGAAGCGGTCGCCGCGGGACGGGATGCGCAGGCTGGCAGTGACCTGCATGCAGGTCACCGGCGCCTCGGGCTTGGTCTCGGCTTTGGCATCCGGCTTGGGCTCGGACTTGACGTCCGACTTGGGCTCGGACTTGACGTCCGGCTTGGCCTTCGCCTCCGGCGCCCTGCTTTCGGGATCCGTGACCGTCGCCGCGGCGCCGCCGCGCCAATCCTCGGCCGGCGCCCCGGTGATGGCGGCGACGTAGGCCCGGGTCTCGGCGGGCAGGCCACCCTCGCCGGTGAGCCATTTGCTCACGCGGGCCGCACCGCCGTTATAGGCGGCGGCCGCGAGCCCGAGATTGCCGAATTGCCGCTTCAGGTCGGCCAGCAGGTGGGCGGCGTGCGGGATCGCCTGCTCGGGATCGAACGGATCGAGCAACCCGCGCTCCCGCGCCGTGCCGGGCATGAATTGCGCGACGCCCTGCGCGCCGGCCGAGCTCACGACGCCGACGCGAAAGCTGCTCTCGCGCCAGATCAGCCGGGTCAGGAACGGCACCGGCAGCCCGCGCGCCTTGGCGGAAGCGTCGATCAGCCGGCAGAGCGCCTGCTCGACGGTCTCGGTCGCGCCCTCGGACGGGGCCGCGGCGGCCGGTCCGGCCCAAAGGAGCGGGAGGAGGGCGAGGAGCGCGCCGAAGCGCAGGCGGGGGGTGATCACACAACCGCTTGTAGCGAGGCGCACGGGCGGATCAATCCGTACGGTTGGGGGGTGATGACGCGGCGGGCAGAGCCGGCCCGCGCGGTGAGCGCCACGCCTCTCCCCGACGCGTCCCGCATCCTCAGGTGCTGCGCCGCAGCCTCGAACGAGCCCTCCGGGAACCGCGCAGCCGGCTGGAGCCCTTCTGCGCAGTCCCCGCTTTGCTTCGTCATCTCAGGACAACGGCAGAAACGGGATAGGCCAATCCTGCGCGCCAAACCGCGATCCGAAGCAAACACCCAGATAGCGATCCGACTATATCTGACCCGACTGCGCAGGCTCAGCTTCAACCCGACAGTGCAAACCACGTTTTTCCTCGCCGCGCTCCGCCTTGGCCCCCGGCTTGCTTAGCCGACCGCGTCCTTAACGCATCCGGATCGGGGGATGGGGAGCGAGATGGCAGAGGGATCGGGATTCAGTCGACGCAACCTGATTGCCATGGTCGGCGCCGCGGCCGGGAGCGCGGCCGCCTATCAGGTCATGACCAGCCTCGGCTTTGCCGAGGAATCGCCGTATCGCGGGCCGATCCGGCTCGACGGCGATCCCAAGGGCACCTCGGTGCTGATCCTGGGGGCGGGGCTCGCCGGCATGACCGCGGCGCTGGAGCTGCACCGGGCCGGGTACCGGGTGCAGATCCTCGAGTACAACACCCGCGCCGGCGGCCGGAACTGGTCGCTGCGCGGCGGCGACACCTACACGGAGCTGGGCGGCGCCACGCAACGCTGCGAGTTCGACGCCGGCCTCTACCTCAATCCCGGCCCCTGGCGGATTCCCTATCACCACCACGGCGTGCTCGATTACTGCCGCCGGCTGGGCGTGGCCCTGGAGCCGTTCGTCCAGCTCAACCACAACGCCTTCCTGCACAGCGCTGCGGGCTTCAACGGCACGCCGCAGCGGATCCGCACCGTCAAGGCCGATTTCGACGGCGCCACCGCCGAGCTCCTGGCCAAGGCCACCCGCAAGGGCGCCCTCGACGCGCAGGTCTCGAAGGAGGATCAGGAGATCCTGATCGAGGCGCTGCGGTCGCTCGGCGGCCTCGACAAGGATCTCGCCTACCGCGCCGGCCCCGACAGTGCCGAGTTCCGGGGCTATGCCCGGGATCCCGGCGGCGGCCTCTCGGCCCGGCCGGTGGACGGCGAGCCGATGGCGCTGCACGACATCCTGACCGGCAGGCTCTGGCGCGGCCTGCAGAATTTCCTGCTCTACGAGTTCCAGACCACGATGTTCCAGCCGGTCGGCGGCATGGGGCGGATCGGCGAGGCCTTCGCACGCGCCCTGCCGCCGGACACGATCCGGTACGGCGCCAAGGTCACGGGCCTCGCCCAGGATGCCCACGGCGTCACCGCCACCTACCAGGATCTCGGCCAGGGCGGCGCCATCCGGCAGGCCCAGGCGGATTGGTGCGTCTGCGCCCTGCCGCTGACCGTGCTCAGCCAGATCCCGACCCAGGTCGGCCCGAAGATGAAGGCCGCCATCGACGCGGTGCCCTACGCCTCGTCCGTGAAGGTCGGCCTGCAGTTCAAGCGCCGCTTCTGGGAGGAGGACGAGCACATCTTCGGCGGCATCTCTTACACGGACCTGCCGATCCGCCAGATCTCCTATCCCTCGACCGGCTACAATGCCGGCGGCAAGGGCGTCCTGCTCGGCGCCTATACCTGGAACGGGCCGAATTCCTACGAATTCACCGCCCTGAGCCCCGCCGAGCGGGTGCGCCGGGCGGTGGCCTACGGCAGCCAGATCCACCCGCAATACCGCACCGAGTTCGAGACCGGGATCGCGGTGGCCTGGCACCGGGTGCCGTTCACCCTGGGCTGCGCCGGCGATTGGACCGACGCGGCCCGGGCCGAGCACTACGACAACCTCTGCGCGATCGACGGGCGGATCATGCTGGCCGGCGAGCACGCCTCGTACATCCCCGCCTGGCAGGAGAGCGCGATCCTCTCGGCGCTCGACGCGGTCACGCGGCTTCACAAGAGGGTCTTGGCAGCATGAACATGTCTTCGATCGCCCGAACCGCCGCTGTGCTGCTGGCGACCGGCGTCGCCGCTGCCGCGCAGGAACCGGCCACCAGCGCGGCGCTGCCCTCGGCCGGGCCCCCGATGAGCGAGGGCCAAGGCTTCACCGAGAGCGGGGGCGCGGCCCTCTACGCCCAGGTCTGCGCCGCCTGCCATCAGGCGGGCGGGGAGGGTGCGACCGGCGCCGCCGCCTATCCGGCCCTCCTGCACAACGAGAAGCTCGCCAGCGCCGGCTATCCCGTCACGGTGCTGCTGTACGGCCAGCGCGGCATGCCCCCGCTCGGGCGCATGATGAGCGACACCCAGGTCGCGGAGGTGGTGAACTACGTCCGCACCCAATTCGGCAACCGGTACGGCGACGCGGTCGCCCCCGAGGATGTGAAGGCAGCACGGCCATGACCGGACAGAGATTCATCCCGCTCGCCCGCCCGCTCGCCGTGGCGCTCGCCCTGTGGGCCGGGCCGGCGCTGGCCGAGGACATCACCCGGCACCCGATCCCGGGCTCGGACTTCCCGATCTCGGAGGCGGTCGAGGTCCCGGCCGGGCACGCGACCGTCTATCTCAGCGGCTTCGGGCCTTCGGTGACCAACCCCAACGCCGAGAAGAACTCGGTCGCCGCCTTCGGGGATACCCGGGCCCAGACCGCCTCGACCCTGGCCGCCATCGAGGCGGCCCTGAAGCGTCGGAACCTGTCGCTGCGCGACGTGGTGAAGATGACGGTGTTTCTGGTCGGCGACCCGGCCAAGGGCGGGCGGATGGATTTCGCCGGCCTGATGGAGGCCTACCGCGAGCAGTTCGGCACGGCGGCCCAGCCGAACCTGCCGACCCGTTCGGCGGTCCAGGTGTCGGCCTTGGCCAATCCGGGCTGGCTGGTGGAGATCGAGGTCACCGCCGTGCGGCCGTGACCGGGGGCGCCTGCCTCCGATCCCCTGCAACCTCCCATCCCGGGGCCGCCCCGTCATCGCGCGTGGCGGCCCGATCCTCGCGGAAACCGGTCTCCCGTTGCCGGGGGTGCCGGACGTCGCCTCACGCCGCGGCCCGGGCGACCCGTTCGTGGTCGACAAGCCAGGCCTGGAAGGGCTCGACCTCCAGCGGGCGCGCGAAGAAGTAGCCCTGCGCCTCGTCGCACTGCATCGCCAGGAGCTGATCGACCGCCTCGGCGGTCTCGATGCCTTCCGCGACCACGCGGTAGCCGAGATCGTGCGAGAGGCCGATCATCGAGCGGACGAGCGACATCTCCTTCTCGCCCTCGCCGAGCTTCAGCACGAAGCTGCGGTCGATCTTCACGACATGGGCCGGCAGATCCTGGAGATAGGCGAGGCTGCTGTAGCCGGTTCCGAAATCGTCGATGGCGAGGCGGATGCCGGCGGCGGCGAGCTCATCCAGCTGGCGCCGCGCATGGGTGGCATCCTGCATGATCGCGCTCTCGGTGATCTCCAATTCCAGCTGCGCCGGCTCGAGATCGTGGCGCCGCAGCGCGTCCCGGACGGAGGTGCCGAAATCCGTCTCGTGCAGGTTGGCCGCCGAGACGTTGACCGAGATCACGATCGCGCGGCCCGCCGCCCGCAACCGGCGCGCCTGCGCCAGGGCCGTCTCCAGGACGAAGGCCGTCATGGCCTGCGCATGGGGCGAATGCTCGATGACCGGGACGAACTCGCCGGGGGACACGGCCCCCAGATCCGGGTGGTTCCAGCGCAGCAGCGCCTCCGCGCCGATACACCGCCCCGTGGGCAGATCGATCCGCGGCTGGAACACGAGGCGCAGCTGGTCGCCGGCGAGCAGAGCCGGCCCGAAATCCCGCAGCAGGCGGTATCGGCGCCGATAGGCGGCATCGGCCACGGACGAATAGATGCCGACGAGATCGGGCGACGAGCGCGCCTCCTGGACCGCACCGTAGAGGGCGCGCAGCACGTCCTGCGGTCCCGTCGCGCGGGGCACGAAGGCGGTGACGCCGATGGCGCTGGTCAGGAGCATTCCGGTGATGGAGCGCTGCTGCTCCTGCCGCTGTCCCTCCGTGAGGGAACGGACATACTCGTCCTGCACGACGCCCCGGGGCGCCAGGAAGGCGAATTGCGTGGCCGCGGTGTGGTAGAGCTTGAGCTCCGAGCCGATGGCCCGCTGTATGCCGAGCGCCGCGTCCCGGATCAGATCGTCGATCCGGCCCAGGCCCATGACGCGGGCATAGTCATTGATCTGCTCGGGACGCGCGAGATCGATCAGCACGGCGAGCCGCGACTCGTCAGGGCGCTCGGCCGCCAGATCGGCGAGGTCATCCAGGAACTGGTTCCGGCTCGGCAGGCCGCTCAGCGGGTCGATCCGCCCGAAGGCGTGCTGCAGCTCGATCTGCGCCATGACCATCGCGGCGAGATCCTTGAGGGCGGCGATCTCGGACTCGACCACGGAGCGCGGCTCGGTTCCCAGGACGCACAGGGCGCCGAGCCCGTACCCGTCGCGGGTCACCAGCGGCGCGCCGGCATAGAAGCGGATGCCGGAGCGGCCGAGCACGCTGTCGGCGTAAGCGGCATCCTGCTGGAAATCGGGGATCACCAGGACGTCGGTGGTCTCGGCCACCTGCGCGCAGGGCGCGCCTTCCCGCGGGATCGACCCGTGGTCGACGCCGACGCGCGACTTGAACCATTGCCGGTCGCGGTCCGTCAGCGACACCGCGGAGATCGGCAGATTGAAGATCTGGCTCGCCATCCGCGTGATGCGCTCGAAGCTCTCGCTCGGCGGCGTGTCGAGGAGGTCGAGCTGGAGCAGCGCGCCCAGGCGCGCATCCTCACGACGGTCTCGGTGCAGGGTTTGGGACATCGAACGACGGCGTGCCTCCGTGCGGCGAAGCGACGGGCGGGATTGTCACCGGGTCCCGACCTCGGCTCGCCCAGGTCCATCTGACGGCCTAGACCTTGCCAATTCCTGTTTCCAACAGAACAGCCGCCGAAGAGGCTGAAAATTCCGTAACTTGTGGTTGATCTCGCCGGAGCGGATCGCCGGTTCGATGCCGCATCGCGGGGGATGCTGGGTAACCTGACGTGGGCCGTCGCCCCCCTTCACGCGACCGCGAACACCCGCGCGCCTGCCGGGCGCTCTCAGGCCGGCCGCGCTCCCTGGAGGGCTCCTGCCCGGGCACCGCCGGCCTTCGCCGCCTGAAGACGAGGGGACGGGTCAGAGAGCCGCGGGATGGATCGCTCGGGCTCCGGCGCGCCCGGTCATGCGGCCGAGCGTTCCTGAACGGGCCCCGCGCCGAGGCTGCGCTCGATGACGGCGCACAGCCGGGCGCGATCGAACGGCTTTCCAACGTGCCCGTCCGCGCCCGCTGCCAGAAGGTTCTGGACCTGCTCCGGGAGGACGTGCGCGGTCATCGCGATGATCGGCACATGGCGCGCCGTCCCTTCCAGATCACGAATGTGCCGAATGGCAGTCATGCCGTCCATCACCGGCATCTCGACATCCATCAAAACCAGATCGTAGGCCTGCTCCCGGACCATGGTCACGGCTTCCTGCCCGTTGCAGGCCGTGGAGATGCGATAGCCCATCGCCTCCAGAACCATCTGGGCGATCTCACGGTTGATGGCCCCGTCCTCGACGAGAAGCAGGTGCGCGCGCCGCGGCGTGTCGCTCGCGCTCGAAACAGGCGGAGCCGTGCCGGTGACGTGATCGAGCGCCTGACTGCCCACCGGCTCACGCGGAAGCGTGACGCTGAACCAGAACGTTGAGCCCTCGCCGTCCCGGCTCTCCAGGCCGATGGTGCCGCCCATCGCCTCGATCAGGCCCTTGGCAATGGCCAAGCCCAGTCCCGTTCCGCCGAAGCGTCGGGTCGTGCTGCTGTCAGCCTGTACGAAGCGCGTGAAGAGCCGCGTTTGCGCCTCGACCGGGATGCCGATGCCGGTGTCGCGAACAGCGACGCGCAGATCGATCCCCGCCGCCGTCGCGGTCCGTGTCAGAACGACGGTCACGGAGCCATGTTGCGTGAACTTGACCGCGTTGTTGACGAGGTTGAGGAGCACCTGCCTCAGCCGCGTCTTGTCCCCCATGACGCGCGGCTCGTCGCTCGCGTCGCCCTCGCATCGCAGGTCGAGCCCTTTGCGCTCGGCGGTGCCGGCGACGAGCGCGACAGTTTCCTCCACGAGGGCGCGCGGCGAGAACGGCTCGGCCTCAAGCACAACGCCATCTGCTTCGATGCGGGCGTAGTCGAGGATGTCGTTGACGACACTCGTCAGGACCTCGCAACCCACGCGCATCTGATCGATGCAGCGTTTCTGGTGCGGGGTAAGGCTGGACTCGTCGCGCAGCAGGTCACCGAACCCGACGATGGCATTCAGCGGCGTGCGCACCTCATGGCTCATCGTCGCCAGGAAATCGCTCTTGGCGCGTTCACCGGCTTCTGCGCGCGCCTGTGCCGCTTCGGCCCGGTCCCGTGCCTGGGCCAATTCCGCGGTCCGTTCGGACACCCGTCGCTCGAGATCGCAATTGGCCTGTGCGAGAGCGCGATCGCGTTCGCCCAGGCGCGCCAGCAATCCGGTCAGGGCGCCCGTCAGCTCGGAGATCTCCAGATACCCGCGCGGCTTCGGCAGACGAGCCTCGGCGGTGTCGTGGCCGATCGTGCTGGCAGCGCCCGCGAGGGCGCGGAGCGGTCCGGCCAGGTACTCGGCCGCCCACCAACCGAGCAACGCGAAGAGCAGCGTGAAGGCCGCGCCGCCGAGCATCAGCCGGTTGACGATCGGACTGGAGATCGCCTTGGCGACCTCGACGGGCTGACGGACCAGGACGGTCCAGGGCAATGTCGGTCGATCGACGGACGGTCGCGCGCGGCTCGCGCCGATGAAGTAATCGCCGCCTTCGGGCCATGTGCCACGGGTGCTCGTGAGTTCGGCGCCGGCGGTCAAGGCCGGGAGCGTCGGCAGTTCGGCCTCGATCCTCCGGCCGGCCTGGTCGCCGGGGCCGAGGATGACGGTCCCGTCACCCGCGAGGATGAGCACCTCGACGCTCGGCTCGCGCTTCAGGGCCGTCGCGATGGCCGCCCGGCTCATCTCGCGCATCCACGTCACGCTGAGATGCCCGCCGACAACGCCGACATTCGCACCGGTCGAATCGCGCAGCGGCACCGCTACGTCGACGAAGCGTCGGGGCTCACCGTAGAGCAGCGCCGGCAACCGCGTCGCGAGAAGTTTGGCCTCATGGATGTCGATGACGGCCGGCGCCCGGATGCCTTGCTGGAACCACGGGCGCGCCGCGACGCTCTCGCCTTCCAGCATGCCGCCGGTGCTGGCCACGACCGTGCCGGCCTGGTCTGCGAAACCGATCCAGGCATAGGCCGGGTAGCTTTGGCGCAGGGCATCCACCCAGGCGCGCCGTGTCTCTGGCGTCGTGGCGTTCGTCCGCGCGACCGAGGACAGCACGGCCATGTCGCCGAGCCGCTCGGTCATGTTCGCGTCGATGATCTGGCGCAGGTGCTCGGCGAGCTCGGCCGCGTGAGCCTCGGCGCGGATCTGAACACGTGCGGAGACGAATTGCGAGACCACGGTCGTGGCGGCAGCGGTGAGCAACAGGGCTCCGACTGCGAAGATGAGGGCGAGGAGCGTGCGCAGCCGCATGACGATAACAGACCTGAGACGCGCGGTGATGGCACGAGGCGGTTAATTCGAAACTCTCTGCGCCCAGAAAATCTTGCGAATAGGTCTATTCCCAGCGCCGTCCGGTCCGCCTCCGGTCTCTCCGGGGGAGCCGGGAAGCGAAGGCTGGATTTCGAAAACGGGATCTGAGGACGGCGCGCCACGGGCCGGAACCGGGCGCGGCCGGGCAGCAGGCCGGCCCGCGCCACCGGCCCGATCCCGATCCATCGCGAACCCGCTGTCTACCGCGCGCGGCTCCCCGGCTGCGACGCCCAGGCCAGCGCGTCATCCCCGAGGTTGCGGGCGGCCCGGTCCCAGCGCAGCGCGGCGCCGGCCACCGTCAGCGGCGGGCGCAGGCGACGGGCCGGGCCCCAGGAGGTCGGCTCGACCTCCGGGGCGCGATCCTCCGGCGTCTCAGGGGCGAACGCCGGCTCCGGTTCGGCCGGGCCGGCCGCGATCAGGAACGCCGCCGTCCGGGCGAGCGACAGGCGAGCCTGGCCACCGGTCCCGTCCGAGAGGCGCCGGGCCAGCAGGCGGAGCACGGAAGCCGCCATGAGGTAGCCGGTGGCGTGGTCGAGCGCCTGGACCGGCAAGGGCACCGGCCCCTCGGCCTGCCGCCAGGCCTGGCCGGCCTGGGCGAGGCCGCAGCTCATCTGGACGAGGCTGTCGAAGCCGCGCCGTCCGGCCCAGGGGCCGGTCCAGCCATAGGCGTCCAGCGACACGTCGATCAGGCCGGGGGCGAGCGCCCGCCGCGCCGGTGCGTCGTAGCCGAGGCCGTCCAGGGCGCCGGGCCGGTAGCCGTGGACCAGCACATCCGCCCCCGCCAGCAGCGCCTCGAAGGTCGCCCGGTCGGCGGCCCGGCGCAGGTCGAGGCGGGAACAGGTCTTGCCCAACGTCATCTCGGGCACCAGGGCCGGCTCGTCCCAGTCGGGCGAATCGATCCGCAGCACGTCGGCGCCGAACCCGGCCAGGAACCGGGTCGCCACCGGCCCGGCGAGCACCCGGGTCAGGTCGAGCACCCGCAGCCCCGCCAGCGGCCGCTCCGTCCGGGGCCGCCAGCGCGACGCGCTCCGGTCGGATCCCGGCGCGAACGCCACCAGGGGCTCGGCCGAAACCGCCCGGCCCTGGGGATGGGAGGCCCATTCTTCCAGCCCGCGCATCTCGGCCGCGCAGCCGCCCTCCGCCAGGACCGCCGCCTCCAGCTCCGCCTTGGCCCAGCCGGCCACCGCCCGCGCCATGCCGGCCCGGTCGGCCTGGGCGCCGAGCACCCGCTCGGCCGCCGCCCGGTGATGCGGGGCGTTGGTGTGGAGCCGGATCCAGCCATCCCGGGTCCGGTAGTCGCCGGCCACCGGATCCCAGGGCGCCGGCACAAGCCAGCCGTCCGGCCGCAGGGAGGTCGCGAACCAGGCGGAGGCGAGCCGGCGGTCCACCGCGACCTCTCCGTCGAGGCCTGCAACCTCCGCGAGCGCCACGCCGGCGGTTGCGATCGAGGCCGCGGCGAGCTCGGTGGCCCGGAACGCGGAGGGGAGGGCGCCGGCCCCGGTGATGCGCGGGGTGGGCGAACGCTGCGCAGAGCCTGCGCCGGGAAGGCGGGTCTGCGCGGCCAATGCGTCGACGAGATCCGGCATGGCGAGTCCCCGGGGCTGCTGGCGACGCGCATGATCGCGCATCCGCGGCCGGGTAGGCTAGGGTGCCGGCCGCGCTATAAGGGTGCCATGTCTGAGGCCGAAACCCCGCCGCTCCTGTCCGTCGAGGGCCTGTCCGTCGCCTTCCGCTCCCGCGAAGGCGAGACGGCGGCGGTCGATTCGATCGGCTTCACCATCCGCCGGGGCGAGACCGTGGCGCTGGTCGGCGAATCGGGCTCCGGCAAGTCGGTGACCGCCCTGGCGATCCTGCGGCTGCTCGACGGCGCGGCGCGCCAGAGCGGAAAAATCCTGTTCAAGGGCCGGGACTTGTCCAGCCTGCCGGAGCGCCAGATGCGCGACGTGCGCGGCGCCGACATCACCATGGTGTTCCAGGAGCCGATGACCTCGCTCAACCCGCTCCACACGATCGAGCGGCAGATCGGCGAGGTGCTGGGGCTCCATCGCGGCCTCACCGGCAAGGCCGCCCGGGCGCGGATTCTCGAGCTTCTGGAACTGGTTGGCCTGCGCGACGCCGAAAGCCGCATGGGCGCCTACCCGCACGAGCTCTCCGGCGGCCAGCGTCAGCGGGTGATGATCGCCATGGCGCTCGCCTGCGAGCCGGACCTGCTCGTGGCCGACGAGCCGACCACCGCCCTCGACGTGACGGTGCAGGCGCAGATCCTGGCGCTGCTCGCCGACCTGCAGAAGCGCCTCGGCATGGCGCTGCTGTTCATCACCCACGATCTCGGCATCGTCGAGCGCATCGCCGACCGGGTCTGCGTGATGCTCAAGGGCAAGATCGTCGAGGCCGGCGAGACCAGGGCGGTCTTTGCCGACCCGCAGCACGACTACACCCGCCGGCTCATCGCCTCGGAGCCGAAGGGCCGGGCCAACCCGGTCCCGGCCGACGCGCCGCCCCTCGTCGAGGCCGGCCCGCTCAAGGTCTGGTTCCCGCTGAAATCGGGGGCGTTCCGGCGCGTCACCGGCCACGTCAAGGCGGTGGACGGGGTGTCGCTCACGGTCCGGGCCGGCGAAACCGTCGGCGTCGTCGGCGAATCCGGCTCGGGCAAGACCACGCTCGGCCTCGCCCTGCTGCGGCTCACCGGCTCGGAGGGACCGATCGTGTTCCTGGGCCAAGCCATCGACGGCTTCACCGTCAGGCAGATGCGCCCCCTGCGCCGGGACATGCAGGTGGTCTTCCAGGACCCCTACGGCTCGCTCTCGCCGCGCATGTCGGTGGCCGACATCGTCGCCGAGGGGCTGATCGTGCAGGGCGCGGCGCGCTCCCGGGCCGAGCGCCGGGCGGTGGTCGCCAAGGCGCTCACCGATGTCGGGCTCGACCCGGTCGCCATGGACCGCTACCCGCACGAATTCTCCGGCGGCCAGCGGCAGCGCATCGCCATCGCCCGGGCCATGGTGCTCAATCCCCGCTTCGTCGTGCTGGACGAGCCGACCTCGGCGCTGGACCGCTCGGTGCAGGCGCAGATCGTGACGCTGCTGCGCGACCTGCAGCGCGAGCGCGGCCTGGCCTACCTGTTCATCAGCCACGACCTGAAGGTGGTCCGGGCGCTCGCGAACTACGTGGTGGTGATGCAGAACGGTCAGGTGGTCGAGGAAGGCCCCGCCGAGACGATCTTCGCCGATCCGCAGACGCCGTATACGCGGGCGCTGTTCAAGGCGGCCTTCGCCCTCGACAGCGATGTCGCCACCGAGCTGGAGCCCGCCTGACGTGGCCCGCGCCCTCCTCATCGTCCTCGATTCCGTCGGCATCGGCGGCGCTCCGGATGCCGACGCCTACGGCGATGCCGGCTCCGATACGCTCGGGCACATCGCCGAGGCCTGCGCGGCCGGACGCGGCGACCGGGCGGGCCTGCGCGCCGGCCCGCTGCGCCTGCCTTATCTCGCCGAACTCGGCCTCGGCCTCGCCGCCGCCGGAGCCTCCGGCCGCATCCCGCCGAACCTCGCGCCCGAGGGGGAGCCGCGCGGCGCCTACGGGCATGCCGTCGAGACGGCCGCCGGCAAGGATACGCCCTCCGGCCATTGGGAGATCACCGGCCTGCCGCTGCCCGAGCCCTGGGGCCATTTCCCGGATACGCGGCCGGCCTTCCCGCCCGCGCTGGTCGAGGCGCTGATCGCCGAGGGCGGCCTGCCCGGCATCCTGGGGGACCGGCACGCGCCGGGCGTCGCCATCATCGACGCGCTCGGGGCCGAGCACGTCCGGACCGGCAAACCGATCTGCTACACCTCGGCCGACAGCGTCTTCCAGATCGCCGCCCACGAGGAGGCGTTCGGGCTGGAGCGGCTCTACGCGCTGTGCCGCGTCGCGCGCCGCCTGTGCGATCCCTACCGGGTCTGCCGGGTCATCGCCCGCCCGTTCGTGGGCTCGGCGGAGACGGGCTTCCGCCGCACCGGCAACCGCAAGGACTTTGCCGTTGAGCCGCCCGGCCTCACGCTCCTCGACCGGGCCGAGGCCGAGGGCCGGGCCGTGGTCAGCGTCGGCAAGATCGGCGACATCTTCGCCCACCGCGCCACCGGCCGCGAGATCAAGCCCGGCGCCAACGCGGCCTGCCTGCAGGCCGGGCTCGACGCCCTGGCCGACCTGCCCGAAGGCGGCCTGATCTTCGTCAACCTCGTGGATTTCGACACGGAGCACGGCCATCGCCGGGATGTGCCCGGCTACGCCGCCGAGCTGGAGGCGTTCGACGCCCGCGTTCCCGAGATCCTGGCGGCGCTCCAGCCCGGAGACCTCGCGGTGATCACCGCCGATCACGGCAACGATCCGACCTGGACGGGGACCGACCACACCCGCGAGCAGGTGCCGGTCCTGGCCTTCGGCCCCGGAATCGCCCCCCGTTCGATCGGCCGGCGCGACACGTTCGCCGATATCGGCGCCACCCTGGCGGCCCATCTCGGGCTTTCCTGGGACGGCGCCGGCCGCGTCTTCCTGTAGGGAGCTGCACCATGCGCGACGACGACGACAGGCCCCGCAAGGCCGTGGCCCACGAGATCGGTCAGCCGCTCGATACGCTCTCGCTCGCCGACCTCGACGCGCGCATCGCGCTGCTGCAGGCGGAGATCGCCCGGATCGAGGCGGCGCGGGCGGCCAAGCACGCGGCTCAGGGCGCGGCCGACGCCTTCTTCAAGCGGGGCTGACGCTGTTGGACCGCACCGAAACCCTCGCGGCCCTCCGGCGCGGCGACCTGGCGGGAATGCGAGAGCTGCGGCTGCCCGACGGGCTCTCGGAATTTCCCCGCGAGATTTTCGGCCTCGCCGACACCCTGGAGGTGCTGGATCTCGGCCGGGGCAGTCTGACCGACCTGCCGGACGATCTCGGGCGGCTGAGCCGCCTGCGCGTGCTGTTCTGTTCCGGCAACCCGTTCGAGCGCCTGCCGCCAGTGCTCGGCGCGTGCCCGACGCTGAGCCAGCTCGGCTTCCGGGGCTGCGGCATCCGGGAGGTTCCGGCGGACGCCCTGCCGCGCGATCTGCGCTGGCTGACCCTCACCGACAACCGGATCGAGACCCTGCCCGACGCCCTCGGCGCGCGCCCGCGTCTGCAGAAGCTGATGCTGTCGGGCAACCGGATCGCGCGCCTGCCCGACGGCCTCGCGGGTGCGGACAACCTCGAACTGATCCGCCTGTCCTGCAACCGGCTCGACGCCCTCCCGCCCTGGCTGGTGCGCCTGCCGCGCCTGGCCTGGATCTCCTACGCGGGCAATCCCGCCGAGCCGGCGACGGAGCCCTCCGTCTCGACATCCGTGCCGTGGTCGGCGCTGGAGGTCGGCGACCTCCTCGGGGAGGGGGCCTCGGGCCGGGTCCACCGGGCGGTCTGGCACGCGCCTTCGGGCATGCAGGCGGTGGCGCTCAAGCTGTTCAAGGGGGCAATGACCAGCGACGGTCTGCCGGAGCGCGAGATGGAGGCCTGCCTCGCCGCCGGCACCCATCCGGCCCTCACCGGCGCCCTCGGCCGGCTCGTCGACCATCCCGACGGCGCCCAGGGGCTGCTGCTGCGGCTGCTCCCGGCGCAGTGGCGCGTGCTGGCCGGCCCGCCGAGCCTGACGACCTGCAGCCGCGACGTCTACGATCCGGCCCTGCGGCTCAGCCTGGACAAGGCCCTGCGGATCGCTCGCGCCGTCGCCGAAGCCGTGGCCCATCTGCACGGGCGCGGCCTGATCCACGGCGACGTCTACGCTCACAACACCTTGTGGGATGCCGAGACCGGTGCGGCCGTGCTCAGCGATTTCGGCGCCGCCTCGGCACTGCCCAGGGGCGCGGTCGGCGCGGCGCTGGCGCGGGTCGAAGTGCGGGCGGTTGGCATCCTGCTGGGCGAGGTGCTGGATTGCTGCGACGCGGCGCCCGATGCGTTGCGGGCTCTGGCAACGGCTTGCCTGCGGCCTAATCCAGCGCAACGACCCGGCATAGGGGACGTGATTGCCGAAATCCGACGGGCGGCAGAGTAAAGTTTCGTAAAAGTTCCCGCCGCCAGCGATCTTCCATTGCAAGCAGCGCCGCCGAGGGGCGATCTTGATCGTCCTCGCAGGTGACGGCAGCGCGTGTCATGGACGATCTCAACATCCAGTCTTTAGGAACCATTCCAGAAACACTGCTGATCCCGCTCGCGGCCCGGATGACCGCGCCCGATCGTCACCCGGATCTTCAGTTCCAGGACGCCGAAGCGATGCGGATCGGGACGGCACTCGGCTTCGATCCCGCGCGTTTCGCCCGGGATACCGGAAGCATGCGCGGGTCGGTGCTCCGGGCCCAATGGTTCGACCGGGTCACTGAAACCTTCATCGCGTCCCACCCGGCGGGCCTGTGCGTCAGCATCGGCTCCGGGCTGGACGACCGCCCGTCGCGGATCCGCTTGCCTGCCACCGTGGACTGGATCGACGCGGATTTCGCCGACGTCATCCGTCTGCGCGAAGCCTTGGTCGCCCGGCGCGCCAATGTCCGGACCATCAGGGTCACGGAAACGGAACCGCTTGCCTGGATGGACGAGCTCGGCTGGACGCCCGGGCGGCCGACCCTGGTTCTGGCGGAAGGCGTCTCGATGTATCTATTGCCGTCCGTGGGCGAAAATCTGCTGCGCGGGCTCGTCGACCGTGCGGCGCGCAACGGCGCCTTGCTCGAACTGGCTGCCGACTTCGCATCCCCGATCATGGTGCGGCAGTCGCGGCGAAACCCGAGTCTCGCCAAGACCCGGGCGTCGTTTCGCTGGGCGGTGCCACGCCCCGAAACCGTCGGCGACATCGCCCCCGGCCTCGCTGTGATCGAGGCGGTCGATATCACCCGGCGCTGCGGCGCGCTGGCTCGGATCATGGCGAGCCTGCACCGGCTTCTGACCGGCCGCCCCGTCTATTTCTGCGGCCACTACCGCTTCCGACCCCGTTGAACACGCTTGGCGGGTCCGCCGACCCACCGGGCGGCAATCATGCCGGTTGAACCCGAAGACACTGCCGGAAGCTGCCCGTCCCGATCTGTCGAGCCGATCGCAAGCACAGACGACGCTCACGCATCGGGCGCCGCGACGATCACCGGCGTCTCCTGCCTCAGCTCCTTGGAGACATACCAACTGTCCCACTGAGAGAAGTGCCGAAATACCCTGACATAGCCGTTCGACGCGAGAAGCGCGTCGATCGCGGCCTCGTTCCTGGGATTGTTCTCGACCGATATGACGTTGAATCTGCGGCTGAAACTGTAGGCCGACAGGATGTCGAGCTCGCTGCCCTCCGTGTCGATCGACAGATAATCGATGCGTTGCGGAGCCCCGTGCTCATCGAGCAGATCGTCCAGGGATATGGTCTCGATCTCGATCCGTTGGCCGCGGCTGCGCGTGTCAGCGAAATGATCGGCATCGGCATAGCGGGCGATACCGCTCAATTCGGGATCGCTGTCGTTGGTCGCGAGGAAGGTCACGGTCTCGTGCGATTTCGAGGAGACGCAACGGTTTTCGATCGCCGCGTCCCGTTCGGCCGCCAATGCGGAATGCCAGATCGGATTCGGCTCCGCGAGAATGCCGGTCCATCCGAGCGTCTTCTCGAGCAGCCACGTGTTGCTGTTCTTGATGCCGTTCGTCGCACCGAATTCTACGAAATAACCGCCCGTCTTCTCACCCAGCTCGAAACAGACCCAGAGATCCTGCAGGATCTGCGATTTCGAACGGGTCCTGCGCGCCAGACAATACCCGAGGAACGCAGCATCACGACTCAGTATGAGGCGCCGAACCTCTTTTCTATTGAGGCGCAGAGCGTTGAATAAAAGTCTTTGGACGGAGACATTGTCGAACAGCTTGTTGCCAAGACCTGCAACGCCAGACAGGATCAATTCCTTTGGAGCCATCACTATCCGGCCTAGATACATGAGTATACGCAGCGAGATAATGGCTCTTACTGTAATGTCAAGGACACGACCCTACCGCGTCCGGAAAGAGCTCAACCGGCTCGAGCCTGTCCTGCACCGGTGGTTCAAGTGGCCGCCCTGAAACGTTTGTGATCTTCAGGTGCTCGGCCCCGGGGCGCCTCGACCAGCGCCCGCTTCGCGCGGATCCGGATGCCGGGCGATCGGGCGTCGTCACCGCCGGACCGGACAGAGGGCCAGGCTCCGCGGCCGCCCAGCACCGTTCCGAAGACCCTGCAGTCGCCCCGCCTATCGAGCCGGCGGCGGCCCCGGATCGATCGCCGGCAACTCGTTCGCCGGCAGCCCTCCGCCGGCCTGGACCTGGGCGCCGCCGACGCCGCGGGCGCGGTTGGCCAGGGTCACGGTCAGGCGCTCGGCCGCTTCCGGCTGCATCGCCGAGAGCACTTCGGACATCTTGCGCGGGTTCATGGCCAGGACGATCGGCACCAGGACGTCGTGCCCCAGGCGGTCGAACACCCGGGCGGCATCCTTGGGCTTCATCGTCTCGTACATCGTGACGATGTTCTTGAGCCCCTGCTTCTCGGCCTCCTCCCGGGCCTTGGCGGCCGCATCGACCTTCTCCTCGGCCTGCTTCAGGTCGCCGAGCCCGGTCTCGAGCTTGCGCTCGGCCTCGTTGAGCATCTTCTCGCGCAACTCCAGCTCGTCGTTCCTCTGGCGCAGCGCATCGCGACGGGCGCCGAGCTTCTCCAGCAGCGCGCGCTCGGTCGGGGAGCCCGAGCCCGCCTTCGCCGGCTCTGGGGCGGGCGGCTCCGGGGGCTTCTCGGCCGGCGCCGCGGGCGCCTCGTCCTTGGCCCCGACCGAGCCGGTGGTCACGGGATCGATCGGCTCGTAGCCGGTGCGGGCGCGGGCCACCGCCCGGCTGTACTCGGGCAGGGTGCCGGCCCCCGGCAGGCCGACCTGCACCAGGGTGAGCAGCTTGAGCACCAGCAGGCCCCCGGCCGCGATCGCCACGGCATCGATCAGGCGCAGCCGCATCGTCCGCACCGGCTTCAGGCGCGGGCGGCGCAGGGCCGTGGCCGGCCGTTGCGCCGCCGGCGTGGGCTTGGGCTTGGGCTTGGGCTTGGGCGCCGGCGGGATCTTCGGGGCCGGCGGGATCTTCGGGGCCGGTACGCCGGTCATGCGGCGCGCGCCCGAACACGGGCGAGGGCGCGCTCGCTCATCGCGAGGGCGGCCGCGGCGGCGGCGCCGAGGCGCTCGCCGTTCGGGCTCGCGGGTTCCGGCCGTTGCGCCACGGGCGCCACGGGCGCCTCGGGGACCGGCCGCGGGGCGGGCGGCGGCTCGGCGCGGACCGGCACCGCGCGCATCTGCGCCACGATCGCGCCGATGCGCATCACCACGGTCTCCCCGGCCTCGACCTGGGCAGCCAGCTCGGCCGCGCGGGCGGTGGCGGCGTCGATGCGCGTGGTGAGCGTGCGGTCGCCGTCGTCGATCGCCGAGCGCAGGCCCGCGATGGCGCGCTCGGCCGTGCCGGTGGCCACCATCAGGTCGCCGATGGTCTGGCGCAGCGCCGCCTCGTCGCCCTTGAGCTGGCTGATCCGGCGGGACAGACGCAGGCACGTGACGATCGTGGCCGCCAGGAGGACGGCGACCAGGATGTCGGCGGCGAGCGTGACGAAGAGACTCATGATCCGGACCTATCGCACGCTAAACGTCAGTGTGGCTGTTCATCGAGGCCTCGTAGGCCTGGATGGTCGTGCGCGAGCGGCGCAGGGGCCGGGTGACCTGAACGGCGATGTTGCCGTCGACCTGGCCGATCCGCCCCTGGGTCAGGGCCCAGTCGCCGCAGCGCACGGCGATCAGGTCTGAGGGCTTGGCGTCGAACATCAGGGTATCGCCGACCTTGAGGCGCATCACCTGCTTGAGCGGCAGCATCATCTCGTGGAGCACCGCCTCCATGGTGACGTCGGCCTGCCAGATCTCGGTGGCGAGGTGCCCCTCCCAGACATGGTCGCGGCCGAGCTTCTCGCCCATGAAGCTCTGGGTCAGCAGCTCCCGGATCGGCTCGATGGTCGCGTAGGGAAACAGGATCTGCAGCATGCCGCCGCGCCCGTCGACGTCGAGGCGCAGGCTGATCAGGATCGCGGCGTTGCCGGGTCGGGTGATGGTGGCGAAGCGCGGGTTGGTCTCGATCCGGTCGATGCCGAAGGTGACGGGCGAGAGCGGCTGGAACGACTGCTCCAGGTCGCCCAGGATGATCTCCACGAGCCGGCGCACCAGCGTCATCTCGATGGACGTGAACGGCCGCCCGTCGAGGCGGCTCGACGAGCCGCCGCGCTTGCCCCCGAGCAGGAGGTCGAAGGTCGCGTAGGCGAGGTTCGAATCGACCGTGACGAGGCCGGAATTCTCCCATTGCTCGGCGCGGAACACGCCCAGCAGGGTCGGCAGCGGGATCGCGTTGAGATAGTCGCCGAAGCGCACCGAGGTGATGTTGTCGAGCGTCACCTCGACGTTGTCCTGGAACAGGTTGCGCAGGGAGGTCGACAGCAACCGGATCATCCGGTCGAAGACGATCTCCAGCATCGGCAGGCGTTCGTACTGGACGACGCCCGAATCGACGATGGCCTGAACGCCCCCGGCCCCTGAGGCCGAGAGCTCGCGCATGGAGAAGCCAAGGACGCCGTCGATCTCGTCCTGGTTGAGCACCCGGTCGTTGCCGGCGAGCTCGGGGAGGTTGTCGCTCTCCCCGTCCTCGATCATCGTCGCCCATTCGGCGGCGACGTCTCCGGCGTTGCGCGTGGTGCCCTGCTCGGCGAGGGCCGCACCCCATTCCTCGGCGAGCGACGTGTCGCCGCCTTCGGCGCCCTGCTCCAGAAGGGCGGCCGACCAATCGTCTTCGGGAAGTTCGTCCTCGGGTTCCATCAGGCGCGTCCGCTCAAGGCCTGGCTCTCGGTGACCGTAGGGGTCATCGGGTCGATCACTGGACGATCACGTCCTTGAACAGCACCGCCTCGACCTTGGCGGGGTAGACGGCGACGTTGACGCGCCGCAGCAGCTCCTCGCGCAGCCGGTAGAGACCGGCTGAGCCTGTGAGGTCGCTCACGCGCAGCTCGCGCATGTAGACCTGGAGGGTATCCTCGATGCGCGGCATCAGGGGCTTCACCTCGTCCTCCACCCCGGCATCCTTCAGCTCCAGGGCGAGACGCAGCTTGGCGTATTTGGCCTTCTCCTGCGGCATGTCGGGGCTGAGGTTCAGCAGCATCTCGCGCATCTCGACGAACACGATCGGCTTCTTGCCGTCGGGACCGGCGCCCTTGGCAGCCGGACCGTGACCGCCACCATGGCCCCCGCCATGGCCACCAGCCCCGGCGGCCTCCTGGCCCTCGGCGCTTCCGCCCCGGCCCATCATCAGGAAGGCGCCGCCGCCGGCGCCGACCGCCAGGACCGCGGCGGCCACGATGATCATGAGCTTCTTCTTGCCCTTCGGGGCGGCGTCGGCGCCGGCCTCGCCGTCTTCGGCGGCCTTCTTGGGCTTCTTGGCCATGGGAAATAATGCTCTTTCGCGGATATCCGCGCGCCGGGTATGCTCGGATATCGAAGCATTACGGTTAACGTGTCGTTAAGCGGGCAAATCCTGCCGGGCCAGGATTGCCGCCACGCAGCTCCGGCCTGTCGGCAGGGTTACCGGCCAGTCACCTAACACCCTACATTTAAAAGAAAATTCGACGCCTAACGCGTTGGCACAGCGGATGCTGAATGGATCGTTGCCGCCACCGCGGCTCGCGAGTGTCAGAGTCCACGATGCAGAATGCCCTCTTCGTCGGCGTGTCGAGCCAGATGGCGCTCCAGCGCGAGCTGGACGTGATCTCCAACAACATGGCGAACGTGTCGACCACCGGCTTCAAGGGCCGGAGCACGCGCTTCCAGGAATACCTGATGCCGGTGGCGAGCGCGGATTCCTTCGCGCGGCCCGATCGGCGGCTCTCCTACGTCATCGACCAAGGCACCACCATCGATCTGGGCCAGGGCCCGATCGAGCAGACCGGCAACCCGCTCAACGTCGCCGTGAAGGGCGCGGCGTTCATCGCGGTCCAGTCGCCCCAGGGCGAGCGCTACACCCGCAACGGCGCCTTCGAGATCGACCCGACGGGCGCGCTCGTCACCAGCGACGGTTACAAGGTCGCCGGCGATGGCGGGCCGATCACCATCAACCCGCAGGAGACCGGTCTCACGATCGGTCTCGACGGCACCGTGTCGACCAATCTCGGCATCCGCGGCAAGATCAAGCTCGTCACCTTCGCCAACCCGCAGCGGCTGACCAACGAGGGCGGCAACCTCTACGCCTCGCCGGAGCCCGCGCGCCCGGCCGGGATCGAGGGGCGCCTGGAATCCGGCGCCCTCGAGCGCTCGAACGTCCGCCCGGTCATCGAGATGACCCGGCTGATGGACGTCAACCGCTCCTACGCGATGGTCTCGAGCATGATCACCCGCCTCGACGACCTGCGGGGCACGGCGATCCGCCGCCTCGCCGACGTCGCCTAAGGGGGCCTGAAAGATGCGCGCCCTCTACTCAGCCGCCACCGGCATGGCGGCCCAGGAACTCAACGTCCAGGTCATCTCCAACAACATCGCGAACCTGCGCACCACCGGCTACAAGCGCCAGCAGGTCCATTTCCAGGATCTGCTCTACCAGAACCTGCGGCGGGCCGGCTCCTCGACCTCGGAGCAGAACACCCAGCTCCCCGCCGGCCTCGCCCTCGGCTCGGGCGTGAAGACCACCTCGACCGCCCGTGTCATGTCGCAGGGCACGCTGAGCTCGACCGAGAAGGATTACGACGTCGCGGTCCGGGGCGAGGGCTTCTTCCGGGTGACGCTGCCGGACGGCCGCACCGCCTATTCCCGGGACGGTTCCTTCGACCTGTCGGCCACGGGCCAGCTCGTGACCCGCGACGGCTACCTGCTCGATCCGGCGATCACCGTCCCGCAGACCGCGACCGCCGTGACGATCAGCGCCACCGGCGCCGTCCAGGCGACGCTGCCCGGCCAGACCGCGCCGCAGGCGCTCGGCCAGTTCCAGCTCTCGCGCTTCGTCAACAAGGTCGGCCTCGAATCGATCGGCGACAACCTGTTCATCGAGACGGCGGCCTCGGGGCCGGCGATCAGCGGCCTGCCGGGGGCGGAAGGGTTCGGTAACCTTCAGCAGAGCTACCTGGAAGAGGCGAACGTGAACGCGGTCACCGAGATCTCGTCGCTGATCGCCGCGCAGCGCGCCTACGAGATGAACTCGAAGGTCGTGACCGCCGCCGACCAGATGCTCTCCACCACCTCGCAGATGTTCCGCAGCTGACCGCGCGTCCTGCCATCAACCCAGGTCTCCGATCATGTATGCCGGTTTCCAGACCCGCGGCGCCCGTGCCGACCTGCCCCTCGTCAGCACGGCTGCGGACGAGAGCGACCTCAGCCCGCTCGTCCGCCGGGGCCGCCCGCGGGTGGCGCCGCCCGGCGCCGCGGTGCTCTTGCGCGCGGCGCTGGCCTTCATGACCTTCGCGGCCATCGGCGCCCTGGCGATCCCCGCCATGGCCGAGCCCGGCCTGCAGCAGGGCGAGACGCAGAAGTCGCAGCCCCGGCTGCGCGGCGACGTGACGGCGCGGGGCGACATCCTGGTCCTGGCCGACCTCGTCGAGGGCGCGCCGGACAGGCTCGCCGCGCGGCCGCTGTTCCGCGCGCCCGCTTTGGGCGCCACCGGCACGATCCAGACCCGGCGCATCGTCGAGGCCGCGGCCGCGCTCGGCATTGCCGGCCTGGAGACCGGGGGGCGGATGCAGATCGCCGTGCAGCGCGCGGCCCGGCGCCTGGGGCCGCTGGAACTCGAGGCGGCGCTCAAGCGCGGCCTGGAATCCGGCTACGGCCTCGATCCGCGCAGCGTCGCGGTGCGCTTCGACGGCGACGGCCCGACCTTGCTGGCGCCGGTGGACCTCGCCGGCCAGGCTGCGGCCCTCGACCTGACCTACGATCCGCGCTCGCGCCGGGTCTCGGGCCTCGTCAGCCTCGGTGAGCGCCAGGCCTCGCTGCGGGTCTCGGGCGTCGTGATCGAGCTGCGCGAGGTGGCGGTGCTGACCCGGGCGCTCAACCGGGGCGATCCGGTGCGGGAGGGCGACCTCGTCGTGGAGCGCCGTCCCCGCGAGGCCGTCGCCAGCGACGCGCAGGCCGGGGCCGCCACGGTCCTGGGTGAAGTCGCCCAGCACGCGCTGCCGGCCGGAACGGTGCTGCGGGTCTCGGACACCGCCCTGCCCGAACTCGTGGCCCGGGGCGAGAGCGTGACCATCGTGTACGAGACCGCCAGCGTCAGCCTGTCGATGCGCGGCCTCGCCAACGAGGCCGGCCGGATGGGCGCCGTCGTCAACGTCGTGAACGTCGCCTCGAAGAAGGTGCTCCAGGCCACCGTGATCGGACCCGGCCGCGTCTCAGTCGGGCCCGGCCCAGTCGCCCAGCAGGCCGCCGCGGCCCCGCAAGTCCAGGCGACGGCGTCCCTGCGCTGATCGCCCATCCGATGCGTGAACGAGTTTCCCCGATGGCCAGCCGCCTTGTCCTGAACCCGCTCGCCGCCGCGTTGATCGCGGGTGCGCTGGGCGCCTGCAACACCGCCGACCGGCTGTCCCAGGTCGGCGCCACCCCGGCGCTGTCGGCGATCGAGGATCCCACCACCCAGCCCGGCTACAAGCCGGTGCGGATGCCGATGCCCGACGTGCAGCCGGTCTCCTACGCGCCGAACTCGCTCTGGCGCACCGGCTCGCGGGCGTTCTTCAAGGACCAGCGTGCCGCGCGCCTGGGCGACCTGCTGACCGTGAAGGTCAACGTCACCGACCAGGCCAACATCAGCAACGAGACCAAGCGTTCCCGGGCCAACACCGAGAGCTTCGGCCTGCCGAACGCCCTCGGCCTGGAGAACAACGCCCTCGGCAAGTCCTTCGGCGTCGGCAGCACCGCGCTCCTGTCGGCCACCTCGGCCACCGCCAACGATGGCGCCGGCTCGGTCCAGCGCGCCGAGACCGTGACCACCAACGTCGCCGCGGTGGTCACCCAGGTCCTGCCCAACGGCAACCTCGTGGTCGAGGGCAAGCAGGAGATCCGGGTGAACTTCGAGGTCCGCGAGATGGTGGTGGCCGGCGTGGTCCGGCCGGAGGACATCGAATCCGACAACACCATCGACTCGACCAAGATCGCCCAGGCCCGTATCGCCTATGGCGGCCGCGGCCAGATCACCGACGTGCAGCAGCCGCGCTACGGCCAGCAGATCGTCGATATCCTGCTGCCGTTCTGACGCGGCTCAGCTCGGCTCCTCCGGCTCCGGTCCGCGGGTCACGTCGAGGCCGGATCCGGCCCCGGCCGGCGGGCCGACCTTGACCGGGGCGCCGGTGCGGGCGGATTCGTAGATCGCCTCCATCAGGACCTGATCCTGCAGCCCCTCCTCGCCGGGGGTGCGGGGGCGCAGGTTCTCCTGGATGCACCGGGAGAAGTGGTCGATCTCCAGCGCGAACTGGTTCTTCGGGCTCAGCACCTTCTCGTCGCGGGCGCCGGACTTGCCGTCGCGATGGGACACGAACAGGCGCTGCCCCTCGTACGCGAAGGCGTTCTGCAGATCGATCGCGGCGTTGCCGGTGTGCAGGGTCAGGCTGCGGGCCTCGTAGACGCCGTAGCTCGACGTGCATTGCGCGATCACGCCGGACGGGAAGCGCATGGTGAAGCTCACCGTCTCCTCGACCTCGCGGAACTTCGGATCGTCGGGCGGCGAGTAGATCTGAGCCTGGATCAGCTCCGGCTCCTCACCGAGCACCGCCCGGGTGGTGTTGAGGCAGTAGAGCCCGATATCCGGCAGCGATCCGCCGCCCGCCAGCGCCTTCTTGAGGCGCCACTGTTCCGGCAGCCCGGTGGTCTGGCCGTTGAACGCCTGGATCATCCGCGGGCGCCCGAACTCCCCCGAGCGGGCGAACTTGATCACCGCGCGGTTATGCGGCTCGTACTGGCAGCGATAGGCGATCATCAGCTTGACGTTGGCCTGGTTGCAGGCCGCGATCATGTCGCGGCATTCCTGCGACGCCACCGCCATCGGCTTCTCGCACAGCACCTGCTTGCCGGCCCCCGCCGCCGCCAGGACGTTGTCCCGGTGCACGCTGTTGGGCGTGACGATGTAGACCGCCTGGATCGCGGGATTGGCCTTGAGCCGATCCCACTCGTCGTAGCCGTAGACCGCGTCCTCGGGCAGGCCGTATTGCCGGGCCACGAGCTTGGCCTTGTCGGGGCTGCCCGACATCACCGCGGCCAGCCGCGAGCGCTTGGTCGCCCCGAAGGCCGGGAGGATCTCGTCGAGGCTCAGCCGGCCGAGGCCGACTACGCAATAGCCGATGCGCTGGCCCGGGGGCTGGGGTGCCGGGCTCGGCGCCGGCGGCCGGTCGGCCTGACCGCGCCAGTTCGGGAACATCACGCGCCCGCCTTGGACCGCGCCGGTATCGGCCGGGATCGCCGGGCCGGGCTGGGCCGCCTGGGCGGCACCGCCGAGGCTCGCGCCGGCCAGCGCGCCCCCCGCGGCCAGGAGATTGCGTCGTGAGAGCCGGATATCGTCCGCCATGAGCCTCGCCGTGTCCCTGAATCCAGGCCGCGGCACCGAATCGCCGCGACGTGGGGCGAGCGTCCGCTATCGGCGCTGTCCCGTCAGTGAACGCAAGCCGGCGCCGGGTCGTTTCCGCCGAGCAGCGCGGCGCGCAGACGCGCGACCTCGGCCTCGCTGTCGGCGAGGCGGCGGGCGAGGGCGTCCGGCTCGGACGCCGCCTGGGTCTGCGCGAAGCCGAGGCCGATCGTTGCGCCCGCGCGCCAGGCGACGAAGGCCCGCCGGGTCTCGTTCCGGCAGGGGATGAACAGGTCGAAACAATCCGGCAGCATGGCGGTGGGCGGGACGCCGATCCGGGCGCCGCCGAGCGAGACATCCCGCACCACGCAGGCGATCTCCGGCAGGAAGGCTGCGATCCGGACGCGTCCGCCGAGGCAGACGCGGCGGCGGGCGGTTTGGCGACGCTCGATCACGATCATGGTCCTCGGCTCCCGGTCGCTCCGACAACCGCCATCGCGTCCGGATCGTACCCGGAGGTCCATCTTAACCTCCGGTTTACCTTAATTGCCCCGTCAGGCCGGGGGCGGCGGGTCCGGCGCCTCGACCTCGCCCCGCCGCTGGAGCTGGAGGGCGACGAACCAGCACAGCGACGCCCAGGCCGCGCCGATGCACCAGCCGGCCAGCACGTCGCTCGGCCAGTGGACGCCGAGATAGATCCGGCTGAGACCGACCAGCAGCGTCAGGCCGACCCCGAGCCCGAGGGCCAGGGCCTTCGCGCCCCGATTGCGATCGACCCGGGCGACCAGGGTCGCGAGGGTCAGGTAGGCGATGGCCGACATGGTGGCATGGCCGCTCGGGAAGCTCGCCGTGAACACCTCCATGCCATGGGGCACGAGATCCGGCCGCGGCCGCTGGTAGAACAGCTTCAGCACCGTCGAGACCAGCTCGCCGCTGCCGACCGCGACGAGCATGAACAGCCCGATCCGCCGTCGCCCCGAGACCGCCAGATAGGCCGCCGCCGCGCAGGTCAGGAACAGCACCGTGAAGACGCTGCCGAGCCCCGTGATGTCGCGCATCGTCTCCTCGAGCCAGGGCGGCCCGATCGGGTCGGAGAGGTCGGCCGGGTTGCGCAGGGCGAGCAGGATCTTGCGGTCCAGCGCCGCGGTCGAGCCCTCGCCGACCTCGTGGGCGAGGTAGAAGAAGCCGTAGCCGAGGATGCTGACGCCCAATAGGGCGACCAGCGGGCCGACCTCGTTCAGCCGCAGGCGCAGCCAGACGGCCATCGCGCGCCCGGTGATGGGATTGTGCTGGAGTCGAACCGGCGCCCTCATGGCGCTCCCTTCCCGGTCAGCATGACACCCATCAGGCATTCTCCCCGAAGGCCAGCGTGGCGACGGCCTCCCAGGGGCCGCCCAGATAGCGCCACAGCCGCGTCGCGGGGGCGGTGAAGTGGAACGGCGCGAAACCGGCCGCCAGGTCGGCGTGGAGGGCGCGCGCCTTGTCCGGGGTGACCTTGTTCTGCACCGTGACGTGCGGGCGCCAGCCCTGGCGATCCTGCGCGGTGAGGTAAGGCTCGAACGTGCTGGCGAGGCGAGCCCGGAAGTTCGCCAGCGATGGGGATTCGAGGATGTAGGCGACGCCGCGACCGGTGAAGCGCAGGCCCGTGACCGCGACGCCGGGAGCCGGCACCGTGCGCGCCAGGCTCGTCACCGCCTCGATCACGCCGCGCTCCCGGTCCCCCGGCAGGTGGTGGAACAGCGTCGCGTGGGCCGGGATGAAGTTCAGGGCTTCGGGGAAGTTGCGTCGGCGCTCGCCGTCGAAGCGCGCGAAGGTCGGCTCGTCGAAGGCGAGCGTCAGGATCAGGGGGGCCGCGTCATGCATGCGAGGCGACATGGCGCCCGAACCCGCTCAGGTCCAGTACAGCACCCGCGCGGCGGGCAGGTCGCGGGCCAGGCGATCGGTGAGATGCGCCCGCATCGCCTGCATCAGCGGCTTCGGGAAGACGTGCTTGACCGTGCCGAACTTGGTGCGCTTCTCGACCCGGTCGGCCTCGTCGAGCGGAAGGTCCGAGCCCGGATACCACCCACGCAGGACCGTCTTCGAGATGGGCGTGAACCGGTGGGTGATGAGTTCCACGGTCAGGTCCAGATCGGGGATCCCGGCGAGCGCGTCGGCGGCGTCGCGGATCAGGCCGGCATAGGCCGCCTCCCAACCCGCCACCGGGATGATCGGCGCGATGGTCAGGCCCACCGGATAACCGGCCCGCGCCATGGCGCCCATCGCGGCGAGCCGCGCGTCGAGGGGGTCGGTGCCGCCCTCGTAGCGCGCGGCGGGCCGGGCATTGACCGAGAAGCGGATGCGCGTGCGCCGGTTGTGCGGCAGGTCGAGGAGCGGCGCGACGGCGGCGAATTTCGTGGTGAAGCGCAGCTGCACCGGCGCGTCCCAGGCGCCGAAATGCCGGATCGCCGCCGAGAGCGAGCCGGTCAGGTGCTCGATGCCCAGCGGATCCGTGTAGCAGGACGCCTCGAAGGTCGTGCCCTCGTGCGCGCGCTCGGCCGAGACCGAGGTGACGGCGCCCTGGCCGGCATAGGCGGCGAGATTGTCAAGGATCGCGTCGAGATTGGCGTAGGCGCGGGTCACCGGCGGGCCCTGCAGCGAGCCGGCCAGATAGCAATACTGGCAATGGGCCGGGCAGCCTTCCGCGAGGTCGAAACGCCAATCGGCCGAGGGCGGGATCGGCTGGAGCCTGAGCTTGGTCGGCGGCGCCACCGTGATGGCGAGCGTCGCCTTGGCCGCGATATAGGCTTGGCGCGGATCGGCGTCGCGCAGGCCGGTGAGGCGGTTGGCCGAGAGCCGTTCCACCGGCAACCCCATCGCCTCGGCCCGGGCCACCATGGCCCGGCCATGGGCGAAATCCAGCGCCGCCGGGGTCACCAGCACCCGGCGCGGGCGCCAGAGCCGGGCCGGACGGGGGCGGTGGTCCGGATCGGGCCGTTCGGCCGGCGGGGCGGGCATCAGGGCTGGGGACGACGACATGCTTGTCGAACGCGTGCCCGCCGCGCCGGGTCCGGCCCAGGCGCCCCGGCCCGGTGCGGCGGAAGCGCTCGCCGCCGTCTTGGAGGCCGGCGCAGTCGGGCTCAAGCCGGCGCACGGGGCGCGGAGCCATTCCCGATTGCAAGCCGATCCGGAACGGCTCTAAAGCACGGCCATGGCTGCAGGCAGGGAGAGCGTACATGTCGGCCGCGACGGATGGCTGTTCCTCACCGGCGGCAGCAACCGCGTCATGGACCGCTACCGGGGCGGCCTGCGGCACTGGCTGCTGCTGCGCGGCTGGACGCGGCTGATCGCGGCCCGGGCCCGGCGGGCTGAAAGCCTCGGGATCCGCTGCCTGCACGTGATCGTGCCGGAAAAGCTCTCGGTCTACGACGACAAGGTCGAAGGGCTGCGCTACGACCCGGCCAAGGCCTCGACCCGGCGCCTGGCCCGGCGTCTCGCGCGGCACCCCGCCTATCTCGATTTGCTGGCCCCGCTCAGGGCGGGGCGCGACGGCCCGGTGCCTCTCTACCTGCGCACCGACACCCATTGGACTATCCAGGGCTGCCTGCTGGCCTATCGCGAGATCATGCGCGCCCTCGGGGCCATCCCGCCGGCCGATATCGGGGCGCGGCCGCAGGTCGTCTCGGAGGCGGTGATGGATCTCGGCGAGAAGCTTCGCGAGAAGCCCCGGGAACGGCTGGACCGCTTCATGCTGCAGCGCGACGCGAAGCGCGTCGAGGTCGGTCCGATGCTCGCCGCCTACGAGGCGCAGGGGCGGGACCGGGAGGCCCATGTCGGCGCCCATGTCGTCTACCGGAACGAGGCGGACGGCGCCGATCCGCGCCGGCTCGTCCTGTTCGGCGATTCCTGCGCGCATTTCGACCCGTTCCTGCTGACCGGGCTCCTCGCCGAAAGCTTCCGCGAGGTGCACTTCGTCTGGTCGGCGAACCTGGACTGGGCCTATATCGAGCGCGTGCGCCCGGACATCCTGCTGTTCGAGCTGGCCGAGCGCTTCCTGGCCCGGCTGCCGAAGGACGATTTCGACGTCGCGGTGGCGGGCCAGCGCGGGACCGGCGGGCGCCTCGCGCAGGTCAACGGCGAGACGGTCGCCCCGGCTCAGTAGATCGCCGGATCCAGCCGTGCGAAATCCGTGACGCTCGCCGCCTGATATTTGGCGAACGTCTCCGGCGCGCAGGCGATGCCGATCATCAGCAGGAGCAGGGTCGCGAGGCAGGCCAGCGTCGCCGTGACCACGTCCGCGTGCCGCCGAAGGGTGTGGATGATCAGGCACCCCAGGGTGAACAGGGCCGCCTCGGCGACGGGCACCAGCACGAACGACATCTCTCAGCTCCATCCAGTCTCCCGCCGGGCCGGGGTCGCTGCGGACGCGCAGCAGCGGGCGGGTGACCGGAAGATGGTCGATTATGTTGCACTGCAACAGAAGCGCGGGCGCAAGCCTGCATTGCGCACAACTCGTAAGCGGGCCGGAACCGAACCCAAGGACGGGGCGCACCCCTTCCCGCGGGCGGCTGGGCTCCCATCTCGCCACGATCCTCTTCTGGAACGGAACATCACCATGGGCCTCCTCGTCGACGGCGTCTGGCGCGACCAATGGTACGACACCGCCTCGACCGGCGGGCGATTCGAGCGCAAGGCCTCGTCCTTCCGCAATTGGGTGACCGCGGACGGCGCGCCGGGCCCGTCGGGGGAGGGCGGCTTCAAGGCGGAGCCGGGGCGCTACCACCTCTACGTCTCGCTGGCCTGCCCCTGGGCCCACCGGACCCTGATCGGGCGCGCCCTGAAGGGATTGGCGGAGGCGATCACCGTCTCGGTGGTCGATCCGCATATGGGCTCCGAGGGCTGGGTGTTCGGGGACACGCCCGGGGCGACGCCGGACCCGATCCATCACGCCAGCCGTCTCTACGAGGTCTACCGGGCAGCCGCCCCGTCCTATACTGGCCGGGTCACCGTGCCGGTGCTGTGGGACCGGGAGCGCGCCACCATCGTGTCGAACGAATCCGCCGAGATCCTGCGGATGCTGAACAGCGCCTTCGGGGGCACCGGCCCGGATCTGTACCCCGAGGACCTGCGCGCCGGGATCGATGCGATCAACGAGCGCGTCTATGACCGGGTCAACAACGGCGTCTACAAGGCCGGCTTCGCCACCGCGCAGGATGCCTACGCCGCCGCCTTCGAGGCGCTGTTCGCCGAACTCGACGGGCTTGAGGCGCGCCTCGACCGCGGCCGCTATCTCTGCGGCGACAGGCTGACCGAGGCCGATATCCGGCTGTTCACGACGCTGGTGCGGTTCGATGCGGTCTATGTCGGGCACTTCAAGTGCAACCGCCGCCGGATCGCCGATTATCCGAACCTGTCGAACTACTTGCGCGACCTCTACGCGCTGCCCGGCGTGGCCCCGACCGTGAACCTCACGCACATCAAGCGCCACTATTACGAGAGCCACCCGACTATCAATCCGACCCGGATCGTGCCGCTGGGGCCGGATCTCGACTTTTCCGCGCCCAACGACCGCGCCCTGCGGTTCGGCTAGAGTGCCGTCCGGTCCGGACCGATCGGCGCGCCTCCCTCGACAGGCCGCCCCAGACGCCTAGTTCGACGGAAAACGGAGGAGACCCGGCCCGCCATGACCATACGCCTGCGCCTCGCGCTGCTCTGCGCCCTGTTCACCGTGCCGAGCGCGGCGCATGCCCAGGCGGCGCTCCGGCTGGAGGGGACCTGCGAGAAGCTGGTCGTCGACGGGCGCGATCTCACCGCCACCTGCAGCACCGTGCTGGTCAACGCGGTGAGCCGCAACCGGACGAGCTTCGACTTCAGCGCCGCGGACGGCCAGACGCTGAGCTTCAGCGGCAACGGCGCCCAGCAGGAGGCCACCGAGGAGACCGACCCGCTGCAGCCGATCAACCTCGTGATGGTCGGCAAGGACGGCGCCCCGACCCTGGCGATCGGCGCCTGCCGGTTCTCCACGCCGGAGCCCGGCCGCACCGCGATCACCTGCGAGGCCAGCACCGCGGATGGCCATGCCTATGCGGGGACCTTCGTGACCGCCGCCAAACCTGCGGAGAAGGCGGCCCCGGGGGCACCGGCACGGTGAGTTTGGGCTGGTCAGACACGGTCCGAAGCCCCATCTAAGG
This sequence comes from Methylobacterium brachiatum, assembly GCF_020523825.1. Taxonomy (GTDB): domain Bacteria; phylum Pseudomonadota; class Alphaproteobacteria; order Rhizobiales; family Beijerinckiaceae; genus Methylobacterium; species Methylobacterium brachiatum. The sequence goes on from NZ_JAJALK010000012.1 coordinate 142,318, forward strand.
CGCTCCACGTAAAAAGTTCCGAAGCCAGGCCAATGCTGAATGACACCCTCGCCGGCGGCGCCGCCCCGGGCGGCGACGCCGATGCCCTGATCAAGGACACGACCACCGCGGGCTTCCGTCAGGATGTCATCGCCGAGTCGATGCACCGGCCGGTCCTGGTCGATTTCTGGGCGCCGTGGTGCGGCCCCTGCAAGCAGCTCACCCCCGTTCTGGAGAAGGTGGTCAAGGCGGCCAAGGGCGCGGTCGCCCTGGTCAAGATGAACATCGACGACCATCCCTCGATCGCCGGCCAGCTCGGCATCCAGTCGATCCCCGCCGTGATCGTCTTCCAGAAGGGCCAGCCGGTCGACGGCTTCATGGGCGCGGTGCCCGAGAGCCAGATCAAGGAGCTGATCGATCGCGTCGCCGGCCCGGCCCAGGATCCGGTCGAGGCGGCGCTCGCCGATGCCGCCGCCCTGATCGAGGAGGGCGACCTCGCGGGCGCCTCCGAGATCTACGCGGCCGTGCTCGAGCAGCAGCCCGACAACGTGACGGCGCTCGCCGGACTGGCGAAGATGCAGCTCGATGCCGGCGAGATCGAGAACGCCAAGCGCGTGCTGGCCATGGTGCCGGAGGCCAAAGCCGCCGACCCGGCGCTGGCGGGCATCCGCGCCGCCCTCGAGCTCGCCGAGCAGGCGGCCTCCCTCGGCGACCTGTCGGGCCTGCAGCGGGAGGTCGAGGCCAACCCGGACGCGCATCAGGCGCGGTTCGACCTCGCCCTCGGCCTCGCGGCCGCCGGCGAACGCAGCCAAGCGGTCGATCACCTGATCGAGCTGCGCAAGCGCGACAAGGATTGGAACGACGACGCGGCGCGCAAGCAGCTGCTGCAGTTCTTCGAGGCGTGGGGCGTGATGGATCCCGACACGATCCGGGGACGGCGCAAGCTCTCGGCGCTCCTGTTCTCGTGATGCGTCAGCTCGCCCTGGGGCGGAGCTTCCGGCCCAGCTTTAGGCCCATCCGGGAGGCGCCATGAGCACCCATGCGAGCTACAAGGGCCCGGCGGATTGCCCCGCCGTCATCCCGGTCTTTCCGCTGCCCGGCGCCTTGCTGCTGCCGCGCGGCCAGATGCCCCTCAACATCTTCGAGCCGCGCTACCTGTCGATGATCGACGACGCGATGCGCACGGACCGGATCATCGGGATGATCCAGCCCGATCCGGAAGGGTCGGGCGCGGCGAATCCGAAGCTCTACCGGGTCGGCTGCGCCGGACGGATCACGCAATATGCCGAGACCGGCGACGGCCGGTATCTGGTCTCCCTGACCGGGGTCAGCCGCTTCCGGGTCGAGAGCGAGCTCGCCTCGACCAGCGCCTACCGCCGCTGCCACGTCTCCTACGACGCGTTCGCGGTGGACTTCGAGCCGCGGGCGGGCGAGGAACAGGTGGACCGCGACGGCGTGCTCAAGGCGCTGCGCGACTTCGTGGAATCGAACGATCTGAAGGTGGATTGGGCCGGGATCGACGAGGCGCCCGACGAGGCGCTGGTCAACGCCCTCTGCATGATGAGCCCGTTCGGCGTCCGCGAGAAGCAGGCGATGCTGGAGGCGCCCGACCTCAAGACGCGGGCGGAGATCCTGATCGCGGTCACGCAGATGGAACTGGTTCGCGGCTCCGGGCCCGAGCCGACGATGCAATAGGTTCGCACGACCGATGACCAACGACCTGACACAGACCGTCGAGGCGACGCGCGTGGATCCCAAGCTCCTGGAAATCCTGGTCTGCCCGCTGACCAAGGGCACCCTGGAATACGATTCCGCCCGGCAGGAGCTGATCAGCCGCTCCGCCAAGCTCGCCTACCCGATCCGCGACGGCATCCCGATCATGCTGCCGGAAGAGGCGCGCCCGCTGACGGATTGAGAGGCCGAGGGGGTCGCGCGAGGTCGAAAGGCGGCCTTCAAACGCTTGCGGTAGGGGCACCCGGCTTCGCACGACAGTTTTCGCATCGCCCCTAGAGCGCCGACACAAAGCCCGCTCCAACGTTGGCGCGCGTGTCCTTCCCCCGCAAAGGGGGAGGGCGCGGCGCATGGGCCCGGCGGCCATGCTCATCCAGCGACGATCCGAATACGATCTTCGAGCGAACGCCCGCCCGATCCGCCAACACCGCCAAGCAATCGCAAAACGCAGCGTGGCTATTCCCGTCTCGGTCGCGCGCGGATCCTGATCTCATCGCGAAAACCGCGCGGCCATACTCTTGCCGCTTCCTGCGTTCAGCATGGAGTCATCCTCCATCGACGAGTGTGACCCGGCGCGCCATCACGGGCGGCGCGCGCTTTGCTGAAAGAGATTCCCGCATGATCAAGCTGGTCGCCGCCGCGGCGCTCGCCGCCGGCCTGTCCTCCGCCGTGTCGCTGTCGGCGCATGCCGAGCCGGGCGCCAATAACGGGACGTGGTCGGTGGAGCTCGTGACGGAGAGCGGCCTGTGCAGCGCCCGCTACTCCTACGCGCTGGCGATCCGCCAGGGTCAGGTCCAGCTGGTCTCGGGCGAGGCGGGCGCCCGGGTGAGCGGCCATGTCGGTGCCGACGGCAGCGTCGGGCTCGCCGTCAGCAACGGGACGGCGAGCGGGACCGGGACCGGGCGGCTCCAGGCCGGCACCGGCTCGGGCACCTGGAAGGTCGCCTCCCTGTGCTCCGGCCGCTGGACGGCGCGGCGCAGGAACGACCGCACCGCGCAGGCCGACTGAGCGGCGCCTCAGGCGGCGCCGGCGAGCCAGGTCCGCGCCTCGGCGAGGCGGGCGCGCTCGAACACCTTGATCTGGGTCGGCGAGACGAAGTTGAAGGTCTCGGCCAGCGCCTTCAGCCAGGGCGCATCGGTCACCAGGGCGACGTGGCTGACGCTCTTCATCATCGAGATGCCGAAGCGGGGATCCTTGAAGAAGGCCGCCGGCTCCATGCCCTCGAAGGCGCGGATATCCTCGAGCAGCTTGAGCTTGCCGCCCTTGTCGAGGTCCGCCTTCATGGCGGTCATGGCGGCGTTCATCTCCTCGTCGGAGATCTTGCCGTCGACCACGATCTCGGCGACGTTCGAATCCGGCGTCTTGGTATAGGTCAGCACTGATCGCTCCTCCGGGAACCGCACGCGTCCCGCCGCCGGTCTCCGGCCGCGGGTCCGCCGCCCGTGCCCCAGTGTCTTACAAAAAGCTCTGCGGGTCGACATCGATCGCGACCTTGACGTTGCCGCGCACCTTCGGGCCGCGGGCGATCCAGGCGCGCAGATAGGCCTGCATGTCGACGTTGCGCTCGGTCTTCACCAGCAGCCGGAACCGGTAGCGGCCCCGGACCAGGGCCAGGGGCGCCTCGGCGGGCCCCAGCACCATCACGCCCTCCGGCGGGTCGGCGGCGCGAGCGAGCGCCTGGCCGTGGGCTTCGGCGACCTCGCGCTCGGCGGCCGAGACGATCAGCGCGGCGAGCCGCCCGAACGGCGGCAGCCCGGCCGCCTCGCGGGCCTGGATCTCCTCCTGGTAGAAGCGCTCGGCATCCCCGGACAGCAGCGAGGCGATGACCGGGTGCTCGGGCTGGTAGGTCTGGACCAGCGCCCGCCCGGGCTTGTCGCCGCGCCCGGCCCGGCCGGTGACCTGCTGGAGCAGCTGGAAGGTGCGCTCCGCCGCCCGGGGGTCGCCCGAGGTCAGGCCGATATCGGCGTCCAGCACCCCGACCAGGGTCAGGCTCGGGAAGTTGTGGCCCTTGGCCACCAGCTGCGTGCCGATCACGAGATCGCACTCGCCGGCCGCCACCGCCTCCAGCTCCTGGCGCAGCCGGTCGGCGCCGCCGGGAAAGTCGCTCGACAGGACGACGATGCGGCGGTCGGGAAACAGCCCGGCGGCCTCCTCGGCGATCCGCTCGACGCCGGGGCCGCAGGCGGTGAGGTTGTCGAAGGTGCCGCACTCGGTGCAGGCGTCGGGCCGCCGCTCGGTATAGCCGCATTGGTGGCAGACGAGCGCCCGCCGGAACCGGTGCTCCACGAGCCAGGTCGAACAGTTCTTACACTGGTAGCGGTGGCCGCAGGCCCGGCACAGGGTGAGCGGCGCGTAGCCCCGGCGGTTGAGGAACAGCAGGGCCTGCTCGCCGCGCTCGAGGGTGTGCTTCACGGCGTTGACCAGCGGCGGGCTCAAGAAGCGGCCGCGCTCGGGCTGGTCCTTGCGCATGTCGATGGCGGCGATGTCGGGCAGGCGCCGGCCACCGAAGCGCTCCGGCAGCAGGACGTGGCGGTAGCGGCCCCGCGCGGCGTTCACCCGCGTCTCGATCGAGGGCGTCGCCGAGGCCAGGACCACCGGACAGCCCTCCAGGCGCCCGCGCACCACCGCCATGTCGCGGGCGTGGTAATGGACGCCGTCCTCCTGCTTGTAGGCGGCCTCGTGCTCCTCATCGACCACGATCAGCCCGAGGCGGGCAAAGGGCAGGAACAGGGCCGAGCGGGCACCGACCACCACCAGCGCCTCGCCGGCCGCCACGGCCGCCCGCAGGCGCTCCCGCCGCTTGCCGCCGACGCCGGAATGCCAGGCTGCCGGGCGGACCCCGAAGCGCTGGGCGAAGCGGTCGAGGAACTGCGCCGTCAGGGCGATCTCGGGCATCAGGATCAGCGCCTGCCGCCCGGTGCGGATGCAGGCCGCCACCGCCTCGAAATAGACCTCGGTCTTGCCCGATCCGGTGACGCCCTCGAGCAGGATCGGCCGGTTGTCGGCGGCCTCGGCCTCCGGATGCAGCCAGGGGAAGGGCTCGACCAGTTCGGTCACCGCCTCGGCCTGGGCGGGTGAGAGCGGTGTCCGCGGGAAATCGGGGTCGGGCGGCGGGGCGACCGGCTCGGGCTCGACCGCGACGGCCTCCAGGACGCCGTCGTCGATCAGGCCGTCCACCACCGAGAGCGAGACCCCGGCCTCCTTGGCGAGCGCGCTCTTGCCGCGCAGCGCGCGGTCGGCCGCCGCGGTCAGGACCTTGGCCCGCGCCGCGGTCGGCCGGGTCGGCTGCTTGTCGGTGAGGCGCACCGCCACCCGGGCGGTCTCGGCGGCCGCGGCTTCGTCGGGCAGGCGCAGGACCATGGCGAGCGCCGAGCCCTTCGGGGCCAGGGTGTAGCGGGCGATCCAGTCGACCAGGCTGCGCAGGGGCTCGGAGAGCGGCGCGTAGGGCAGGCGGCCGGTGACCGGGCGCAGGTTCGAGCCGCCGGCGGTCTCGGCCAGGCCCCAGACCACGCCGACGATCTCGCGGGGGCCGAGCGGGACCTGCACCACGTCGCCGACCGAAAGGTCGAGGGTGCCGGGCACGACGTAGCTGTAGGGCGCATCGAGCGCCAGCGGGATCAGGATCTCGGCGACAAAGGGCATGCGGGGCGTATCGGGCGGGTCCGTTCCGGGTCCGTACCACAGGGCCGGGAAAAGAACCCGCGGCTTCAGCGGTCGCGCAGGCCCGGCACCAGGGGCAGGGCGGCGAGGCTGAGCGCCGCCATCGCCCAGAAGGCCGAAGCGCCGAATGCGCCGTAGAGCGCACCGGAGGCCAGGGTGGCGAGCACGCCGGACAGGCCGAGCGCCACGGTGCCGTAGAGCGCCAGGGCGGTGGCCCGGAGCTCCGGGGGCGCGGTCGCCTCGATCAGGCCGAGACAGGCGAGGTGTAGGAGGGCAAAGCTCAACCCGTGCAGGGCCTCCGCGGCGGCCAGAAGCGGGATCGCATTGGTGGAGGCGAGCACCGCCCAGCGCAGGGCGCCGGCGCAGGCCGCGACCGCGATCCCGGCGGGCAGGCCGATCCGGGCCAGGAGCGGGGGACCGGCCAGCAGAAAGACCAGCACCTCGGCAGCCACCGATCCCGACCACAGCAATCCGGCGGTCCCGGCTCCGATCCCCGCGTCGCGCCACAGGATCATCGCGAAGGCGTCGTGCAGCGCATGGGCGCCGATCACCAGCGACGCCGCGACGAGGATGCGACGAAAGCGCGCCAGCCGCAGCAACGCGGCGAAGTTTTCGCCGAGCCGCGGGCCGGTCTTCGCCGGACCGCCCCGGACTGGCAGGGCCAGGGCCGCCCCGGACGCCGCGATGAAGAGGAGGCCGCTCGCCACCAGGGCGGCGTCCAGGCCGTACGATCCGATCAGCCAGCCGGCGGCACCGGTGGCGGCGATGAAGGCGGCCGAGCCGGCGGCCCGGACCCAGCCGTACTGGAACACCGTGCCACCCCGGGCGGCGGCGAGCGCCAGCGCGTCGGCGAGCGGCGGCGGGGCGGCGGTCCCGGCAGCGTACAGAAGGGCCGGCCCGAGGAGCTGCCAGAAGCCCGCGCCGGGCAGGTGCGCCAGCACCGCGAGGCCCGCCAGCGCGACGCTCGCCGCCAGCACGGGGCGGGCGGCCCGGCGCCGATCGGCGAAGGCCCCGGCCAGGGGGCCGACTCCGAGCCGCAGGGCACCGGCGGCGGCGAGGAGAGCGCCGATCTGGCCGGGGCTCAGGCCCCGCGCCGCCAGGAAGCCGGGCAGGATCGGCGACAGGAGGCCGTAGGCGCCGTAGAGCGCGGCGTACAGGACCAGGAAGCGGGTGAGACCGCCCCGCCACCCTTCGCTGCGCGCGCCCGGATCCATCGCGGCGCCGGATCAGGAGGCCGGCGGAGGGCAGGGGGGCATCGGGATCCGATCGGTCGGGCGGCGACGGCCCAGACAAGCGTATTCAAGTTGACGAATCAAATCACAAGGTCGGATGCATAACAGATCCGGCCGTCGCAGCCGCCAAGACGGGGGTTCAGACGCATGTATGCACCGAAGGTCATCCGGTCGCGGACCATCCGCCGGCATGACCTCGGCCCCGACCATGTCGGGGTGCTGATGACCGATATCCTCGCCGAAGGCTCGATCCGATACGCGTATCTGCTCGCGATCCTGCCGCGGGGCATCGACGCGCCGATCGCCTATGTCAGCTCGGAACCGAAACCGCGCCGACGCTATGTCCCGCCCGGGTTCGAGGACAATACCGGCAGCCATTTCCTGTGCAGCTTCACGCCGTCCGGGCACATGAACTACGGCGCAAGCGACGACTGGGGCGACGAGGCCAGGTTCGAGGCGCGGGCGCTGGAGATGGCGAGAACCCTGATCTGACGCGGCGGCGCGCCCCCACCGCCCATCCCACAGCGCCCTGTCGTAAGGTGCCACCGTGGCCTCGGAGGCGGGTTCGAGATGCCCCGGCGATCTCCGCTGCACTCCGCCGCCTCAGGATGAGGGCGCGTTTCGGAGGGAGCGTCGGATTGCGAGCCGCGTCCCCCTCACGAATGCCGGCGCACCGCGTAGCGGTAGCGGCGGCCTTCCGCGTCCAAAAGCTCGCTGTCCGAGCCCTCCTGCCAGACGACCTCGTCCTCCGGGCCCTTGGCGTTGGTGAGCGTCGCGCCGCGGACGATGTCGAGGCTCAAGCCGAAGCCGTAATTGGTCGCGGTGGCGTCCGTGATCGCGGCCGAGATGTCGGCGTCGTCGGGCAGGCAGGCGAACAGGACGCCGTCGGCGATGGCCAGGGTGTAGGTTTGCACGGATGGGCTCCGGAGATCGAGGCGAGTGGGGGCCGGCACGCGAGCGACCCAAGCTAGGAGGCCCATTCGGGAAGTGAAGCGCGTTCTCCGAAATGCTGCATTGCAACATGGGGAGAACGCGCTCCATCACAAGGTGTCGAGCCCCGGCCTCTCAGCGGGCCAGATGCGCGTCCAGGAACCGGGCCATCTCGCCGAAGACCTCCTTGGTCTCCGGCGCGTTCGGCGCGCCGAGATACTGGGCGTGCGACATCGCCTCGAACACCTGGAGATCCGCCTCGATCCCGGCCGCACGCAACTTCCGGTGGGTGCGCACCGTGTTCGACAGGAACAGGTCGCGGGTCCCGCTGATCAGGATCGCGGGCGGCAGGCCGGCGAAGTCGCCGTTGATCGGCGAGAGCTGCGGATCCTTCAGGTCGCGCCCGGCCGCGTAGAGCTTGGCGGCGGGGGTCAGATAGCCGGAATAGCTCACCAGCACGTTGTCGAGCCACTCGTTGGTCCGGTAGGTGTCGCCGGTCTCGGTCATGTCCGACCAGGGTGTGCCGAGGCCGATCGCGGCCGGCAGGGCCAGGCCCTCCTGCTTGGCGCGCAGCATCAGCGCCAGGGTCATGCCGCCGCCCGTCGAGGTGCCGAACACGCCCATGGTCTGGGGCTTCTGCATGGCCAGCATCGCCTTCCAGACCGCGGTCGCGTCGTCCATGGCGGCCGGGTAGGGGGCATCGGGCGGCATGCGGTAATCGACCGAGATCACCTTGTAGCCGCCGATCCCGGCCATCAGGATCGCCTCCAGGGTGCCGGCCTCGCCCGGATTGTAGACGTAGCCGCCGCCATGGATGTGCAGCAGCAGCCGGTTGCGGTTGGCCTCCGGGATCGTTTTCGGCTGGACCACGAACACCTTCACGCCGCCGATCACCGTGGCCTCGCTGGTGACGCCGAGCTTGTCGCGGAGCGCCGGCAGGGTCGCGGCGCCGGCCGCCGCCAGCCGGTCGATCAGGGCCTTCCAGCCGGCGGCATCCGGCGGGTTGGCGTTCCAGGCCGGCACCCGATAGGGCGCCGCGACGGCGTTGCGGAGCTCGGGGCTGATCGTCTCGGGCACGGGGATCACCCGGCCCGGCACCGTGCGGGGACCGGGCGCAGCATTGGCCGCCCCCATCTCGGCTTCCAGGCCCTTGAAATCGGCCCCAGGGGCCGCTTGCCCGAAGGCGGCGTGCGTGCCGAGTGCGATCATCAGCAGGGCGGAAAAGCTCAAGCGCATCGGGTTTCCTCCAGCGAACAGCCCTTCGCGACGGCCCGTCATTGCAGGCGGGGGCGTTCGGCCGTCAGGGATACAGGGGTGCGGCCGGGATGGGACCTGTTTTTCGTCCTAGGGTTCGGGCGTTGCACGAACCTTTGAACGCAGGACCGTCATTGCGAGCGCAGCGAAGCAACCTAGGGCAACGCGCGATCTCAGAACGTTGCGCATCACTAGGTTGCTTCGCTCCGCTCGCAATGACGGTGTGGGGGACAGCTCGCACCCCCAAAAAGAATCACCCGGCCACCCGGGGCAGGGCGGCCGGGTGTTCCGGCTCGACCACCACGGTGGCGGGCACGGTTCCATCGCTGACCAGTGCGTCCGCGACGGCGTCGGGGGAGATCGTGGCCTCGGTGGCGGCCTCGCCCGGGGCTTTGGGCTCGGCGGTGATGCGGGCGGTCTCGCGGCGGGGGGCGGCTTCGGCGCCGGCATGCTCGTCGGCGACGCGGGCCACCGCCTCCGGGGTGATCAGCCCGATCCCGGCGGCGTGCTCGGCCATGGCGACGCTGTCGGCGGCCAGCACCAGGCTGGAGCCGGACCGGGCGACCGCTCCGGCGAGCCGGACGATCTCTTCGACCCGGGCGGAATCGTTGGAGACGTTGCGGATATAGACCGCGAGCACCCGCCCGGGATGCTCCTCGACGATCTGGGCGTAGACCTCCGGGTCGTGCTGGCCGCTGTCGCCGATCAGCACGAAGGGCAGGTCGCGGTAGAGGGCCAGCATGTTGCGGATCAGCGCCTGCTTGTGGTCGGTGGCCCGGCGCGGCAGCGGGTGCGTCCAGGACAGGCCCCATTCCCGCAGGAACAGCACCGGCCCGACCGGGATGCCGTGCCGCTGGAAGAACTCGGACAGCATCTCGTAGAGGCCCCAGGGGGCCCGGGAGACGTAGAGCATCGGGTTGCCCTCGGCCCCGCCGGCGCCGTCGTGCAGGGCGCGGTACAGGGCGGCGACGCCCGGGAAGGCGACGCGGCTGTCGGCATCCTCGACGAACAGCCGCCAGAGCATCTGCAGCTTGTTGGCGACGCCGGTATGCATCACCGTGTCGTCGATATCGCTGATGACCACGCAGCAGCAGCCCTCGGGCGGGATGAACACCGCACCCTCGGCGGAGATCGGCGGCTCGTCCTCCAGGACCAGCTCCACCGTCTGCCAGGCCCCGGGGCGTCCGGGCAGGTCCCGCGGCTGCAGGCGGAGGCGGAAATAGCCGTCGCGGTCGGTCTCGGTCCGGGCCGCGTCCCCGCCGAACCGGGCCGTGATCGCGGCGCCCGCAACCGTGCGCCGGGCGATGCGGCGGCGCAGGTCCCGCCACTGCGCCCGCAGGGAATCCGGATCCTCCCCGGGAATGCCGGGGGATTGCCGGAACACGCGGCCGATCAGGAAGATCTCGTCGCGCGAGCCGTAGCCGCGATAGGGCTCGACCACGAGCCCGCCCGGGCCCGTGCCACCATGCCCCTGAGCCCGGCGGACCGGGCGGGTGAGGACCCGCACCGCCTTGTTGACGGCTCGGCGAACCCGGGAAGCCATGCCGCCGGTCTCCGGTTCGGGGTCAGGCCTGCGGCAATTCGGGGCTGAGCCCCATCGCGTCGAGGCCCTCCTCCAGCAGGTCGCCGGCATCCGGCGCGCTCAGCAGCTCCTTCACGGCGCCCTCGCCGACAGATTCGCGCTCCCGGGCGAAGCGCACCGCCTCGCCCCACTCCTCCGGCTCCATGTCGCCGCGGCCGATATAGAACAGCGCCAGGAGCTCGGCCCGGGCGTCGTCGTCCAGCCCGGCGATGGCGCCGCGCACCTCGGATTCCGTGGCGTCGTCGGTGCCCGAGATGAGGACGTCGGTGGAGCCGTCGTCGATCGGGTTCGAGCCGGAATCCGGATCGGTGTTGCCTTCCTTCACCTCGATGGCGCGCAGCCGCAGAACGATGTCGGTGACGGTCTCGACGGCGATATCCATGCGTTGGTCTCCGGACGCTGACTGGGTCGGGCGTTTCGCCCCCTCAAGCCGCGACAACGGGCGAGCGGGCGCCGGGTTCGCCTCGCCGAACGCGGCGGTGGCGCGGGCGGGCCGAACATGCGTGGTCCGCGCCACTTCCCGGTGGCCGGACCATCGGATAGAGGCTGCCGAACATTCCGAACAACCGGATCGACAGCGGCGATAGACGTGACATCTTTGAACGCCGCCGCGACGATATCTGCCGATAGCGTCGAACTGCAGTCTAACAGAACCGACACGCCCCGGCGCCCGGCGGCCCGGGCCGCGGCCGTTCTGGCGACCTCCGCTCTCGCGCTCGGCCTGGCCGGGGCTCCGGTCGAGGCTCGGCCCGCCGGCGCCGAGACCAGCGCGCCGAGCTGCTACGTCACCGGCGGGGGCGGCCTGGAGATCTGCCGCGACGGCGCCGAGGCCGAGGGCGTGCTGATCGCGCCGGCGCCCTGCGCGTTCGTGCGCGGCGTCCAGATCCTGCGGCTGCCGCGGGCGGAAGCCCCGGGACCGCTGCAGATGATCTTCCAGGGCCAGAGCCCGCTGCCGTCGCGCCGCCGGGACGAGCCCTGCCCGGAGCGGCGCGCCACCGACAGCCGCGACGGCGGCTCGCTCCGCACCGGCCGCAGCCCGGAGGCGCTGGCCACGACGCTGCCGCCCTCGGCCGACCGGTTCTGGGTCGATCTCCCGGAGGAGCGTGCGGCCAGGCGCGGCTCGTCCGAGCCGGCCCCCGCCCTCGAGGGTATCGGCCCCCGCGACCCGATCGCGGTCTCAGGCCGCGACTGGGCCGGGGAAGCCTACAGCTACGTCTTCCTGCTCGGCCAGGAGCGCGTCGGCGGCAATACCGATCAGGACGAGGAGCCCACCGGGCGGCGGCGCGGCCGCCGGGCCGAGCGGGACGAGCCGGCGGCGCAGCCGGCCGATATCCGGCGCCGGGTGCAGATCGCGGCAAGGACCCTCGACTTCCAGACCTTCGAGATCCGCACCCGCACCCCGGACGGCTACGGGCTCGCCTGGACGCCGTTCGTGCCCGGCGGCCGCGGCGCGCTGCCGACCCCGGCCCCGGTGGCCGACGAGGCCGGCAAGCCGATCGCCTCCGCCTGCCCGGCCCCGGCCTTCGAGACCCACGGGCTGTCCGGCTCGATCAGCATCGTCGACCGCACGTATCACTACGTCTACACCGACGTGCTGCCCGAGGATTGCGGCCTCGCCCCCGAGAAGCGGCGCACCGCGCTCTACCTGCGCACCGCGAAGGACCTCTCGGCCGCGAAGGTCTGGTCCGCGGCGAGGAAACTCGCCGGGCCGCTGCCGCCGGGGAGCGTCGTCCGGGTGGCGCGGGCCAAGGGCATGCAGCGCTGGGCGGTGTCCTATACCTGCCAGCGCCCGGCCAACGCCCCGGGCGGCCCGGTGGCCGATATCTGCCTGCAATACACACCGGACCTCAACCTCGACGGGATCGGGGCGCTCACCCTCTACGCCGACCCGGTGGAGGCCGGCCGCTCGCCGTCCTATCTCGGGCTGCGCTCGGGGGGCGACGGCAGCGGCCGCTTCGACCGGAGCGCGCATTTCTGGATGACCGACGCGCAGGGCAACCTCGACACTCCGGCGGTCTATCCGGGCAAGGCCGGGTTCCTGACCTGGCTCGACCGGCTCGCCCCCTCGGCGGCCGGGCGGGACGCCTCGACCCTCTACGGAAGGCCGGTCTACTGGGCGACGTGGACGGTGCGTCGGATCGGCGCGCAATAACCGGCGCGAGGCGCTATATGGGCGGCCTCCCCGCCGCACGAGTCGTGCCTCTTGGAAACGATGGACACCCATATCGACCTGTGGTTCGCCGCGAGCATCGTGGTGATCTCACTGCTGCTCTCGGCCTTCTTCGCGGGCGCCGAGACCGCCTTCACCGCCGCCTCCCGGGCGCGGATGCACGCCCTCGAACAGGCGGGCGACCCGCGCGCGGCGATCGTCAACCGGATCCTGGCGATCCGCGAGCGCTTCATCGGCGCGATGCTGATCGGCTACAACATCGTGGCGATCGGCGCCTCGGCATTCACCACCAGCGTGCTCACCGCCCTGTTCGGCAAGAACGGCGTGATCTACGCGACCGTCGGCATGTCGGTGCTGGTCATCGTCTTCGCCGAGGTGCTGCCGAAGACGCTCGCCATCTCCAAGCCCGACAAGGCGGCTCTGCTGATGGCCCGGCCGGTGGCCTTCGCGGTCGCCATCATGGGCCCGGCGGCGATCTCCATCGAGCACCTCGTGCGGCTGATGCTGAAGCCGTTCGGCATCACCATCGGCGAGCACCAGTCGATCCTCACCGCCTCCGAGGAGTTGCGCGGGCAGGTGGCGCTGATGCACCGGGAAGGCGGCGTCGCCAAGGCCGAGCGCGACATGCTGGGCGGCCTGCTCGACCTGTCGAACCTGTCGGTCTCGGACGTGATGGTCCACCGCACCAAGATGCGGGCGATCGACGCCGACCAGCCGTCCGAGGACATCGTCCGGGCGGTGCTGGCCTCGCCCTATACCCGCATGCCCCTGTGGCGCGGGACCCCTGAGAACATCGTCGGCGTGCTCCACGCCAAGGACCTGCTGCGGGCGCTCGACGCCGCCGGCGGGGACGCCTCGGGGCTGAAGGTCGAGGCCCTGGCGCTGGAGACCTGGTTCGTGCCGGGCACGACCTCGCTGCGCGCCCAGCTCAAGGCGTTCCTCACCAAGAAGACCCATTTCGCCCTGGTGGTCGACGAGTACGGCGAGGTGATGGGCCTCGTGACCCTGGAGGACATCCTCGAGGAGATCGTCGGCGAGATCGCGGACGAGCACGACGTCACCGTCTCGGGCGTGCGCCCGCAGGGCGACGGGTCGGTCAATGTCGACGGCGGCGTGCCGATCCGCGACCTCAACCGCGCCATGGACTGGAACCTGCCCGACGACGAGGCCACCACCATCGCGGGCCTCGTCATCCACGAGGCCCGGACCATCCCCGACCAGGGCACGGCCTTCAACTTCCACGGCTTCCGTTTCCAGGTGATCCGCAAGGCCAAGAACCGGATCACCACCCTGCGGATCACGCCGCTGACCGCGACGGGCATCCAGACCACCGCGCAGGTGGAGGCGCAGCGCGACCCGGTGTGAGGTGTGCCGACGGTCGAAACCGGTTTCGATCGTGGTCTTTCCCAGGCCAACACGCGCTTTCCCTCCCCCCTCTGCGGGGGGGCCCCGAAGGGGGTCGGGAGAGGGGAGCGACGCGGCAGAACAGTGTGTTGCCCGTCGTGCCGGTCGCATTCTCTGCTGAACCCGGGCTCCCCTCTCCCGACCCTCGCTCACGCGAGGCCCACCCTCCCCCGCAGAGGGGGGAGGGAGGCGCGCTTGGGGTTGGCCTTGGTTCTCGTTCGGCAGCGCTGTCTGACCATCGTAGCCCGTGCGGGAGAGGAGGGCGAGCCGTCCCGGCTCGCCTCAGCCCGGCATCGCCTCCAGCCCCTCGGCGCGGATCCAGTCGCGGGTGCGGTCGAGCGCCCGGCCGAGCCGGTCGAACAGCGCGTCGATCTCGTCCGGGCTTATGATCAGCGGCGGGCAGAGGGCGACCCGGTCGCCGGTGAGCGCGCGCACGATCAGGCCCTCGGCCTGCGCGAAGGCGACGCAGCGGGCGGCCACGCCCGCCTTCGGCTCGTACTGGCGCTTGCTGGCCTTGTCGGCGACGATCTCCAGCCCGCCGATCAGCCCGATGCCCCCGGCCTCGCCGACGATGTCGTGCTGGGCCAGCGCCGCGAGCCGACGCTGGAAGTGCGGCGCCTTCTCGGCCGCGCCCTCGATCACCCGGTCGCGCCGGTAGATCTCGATCGCCTTCAGCGCCACCGCGGCCGCCACGGGATGGCCGGAATAGGTGGTGCCGTGGCCGAAGGTGCCGAGCTTCTCGCTCTGGCCGATCATCGCCTCGTAGAGCGGCTCGTCGATGCTGACGCCGCCGAGCGGCATGTAGGCCGAGGTCAGGGCCTTGGCGAAGGAGATCGAGTCGGGCCGGATCCCCAGCGCCTCGCTGCCGAACCAGGTGCCGAGCCGGCCGAAGCCGCAGATCACCTCGTCGGCGATCATCCGGACCTCGTATTTCGTCAGCACCGCCTGGATTGCCGCGAAGTAGCCCCGCGGCGGCACGATCGCCCCGCCGGCGCCCATCACCGGCTCGGCGATGAAGGCCGCGACGGTCTCGGGCCCCTCGCGCAGGATCGTCTGCTCCAGATCGGCGGCGAGGCGGGCCGAATAGGCCTCCTCGGTCTCGCCCAGCTCGGCGCCCCGATAGAAATGCGGGCAGGCGACGTGCAGGAAGCCCGGCAGCGGCAGGTCCCAGTCGGCATGGTTCGCGGTCAGCCCGGTCATCGAGGCGCTGGCCACCGTGACGCCGTGATAGCCCTTCTGCCGTGCGATGATCTTTTTCTTGTGCGGCCGGCCCAGCGCGTTGTTGTAGTACCAGGTCAGCTTGACCTGGGTGTCGTTGGCTTCCGACCCGGAAGACGTGAAGAAGATCTTCGAGGTCGGGACCGGCATCAGCTCCTTGAGGGTCTCGGCCAGCTCGATCCCCGGATCGTGGCTGCGGCCGGAGAACAGGTGGGTGAAGGGCAGCCTTCCCATCTGGACCCGGGCGGCCTCGACCAGCTCCGCGTTCGAGTAGCCGAGCGCCGTGCACCACAGGCCCGACATGCCCTCGATATAGGACCGGCCCTCCGTGTCGTAGACGTGGACCCCCTCGCCGCGCTCCAGCACCAGCGGGCCGGTATGCCGGTGGGTCGACAGGTTGGTGTAGGGGTGGAGCAGGGTTTCGACGTCGCGGGTCGCGAGATTCGAGAGCATCGTTCGCACCGTCCTCATGCCCAGGGGATCCGCCACACTACCGACCCGATGCCCGTGCAGGTAGTCCCGCGGCCCTGCGCCCGGCTCATCCCGGATGCATGGCCCCCGTGTTTGACCCGCGCGACGCACGATTCATGCTCACTTCCGGTCCCTCGCCCGTCCTGGCGCCCGAAACCTTCGTGGCGCAGCCGGCCCCCGGGCGCGCCTGCGGCGCCTGCACCCTGTGCTGCAAGGTCTACGACGTGCCGGCGGTGGAGAGCGTGGCGGGCCAGTGGTGCCGCCACACCAAGGCCGGCCAGGGCTGCGCGATCCACGCGACGCGCCCCGACCATTGCCGGGCGTTCCACTGCCTCTGGATGACCGAGAGCTGGCTCGGGCCGGAATGGAAGCCCGACCGCGCCAAGATGGTGCTCACCCTCGACCCGCTGTCGCGCAACATGAACGTGCAGGTCGATCCCGGCCAGGCGAATGTCTGGCGCCGGGAGCCCTATTACGGCCAGCTCAAGCGCTGGGCGGCGGCCTCCGTGCCCCTGCGCCGCCACGTGCTCGTGCACGTCAACAAGACCACCACGGTGGTCCTGCCGGACCGGGACGTCAGCCTCGGGGTGGTCGCGCCGGACGAGCGGATCGTGTCGCACGACCGGATGACCCCGCAGGGTCCGAGCTTCGACGTGCAGAAGGTCAAAGCCGCGTAACACCCTTGCGGCGATCGCCTGTTTGCCCGAGTGATCGCGCATGACGACGACTCACGATTTCACCGTTCCCGCGGCCGACGGGAGCCCGTACCCCCTCGCGCAGCATCGCGGCGAGGTGCTGCTCATCGTGAACACGGCCTCGCGCTGCGGCTTCACCCCGCAATATGCCGGGCTGGAGACGCTGTGGCGGGCGCATCGCGACGCGGGCCTGACGGTCCTGGGCTTCCCCTGCAACCAGTTCGGCGCGCAGGAACCGGGGGACGCCGCCGAGATCGCCAAGTTCTGCTCGCTGACCTACGACGTCAGCTTCCCGGTGCTCGGCAAGGTGGCGGTGAACGGCCCGGAGGCCGAACCGCTGTTCGACCACCTGAAACAGGCCCGCTCGGGCCTGTTCGGCACGAAGGCGATCAAGTGGAACTTCACCAAGTTCCTGGTCGGCCGGAACGGTCAGGTGATCGCCCGGTTCGCGCCGTCGGCGAAGCCGGCCTCGCTGGAGGGGAAGGTGCGGTCGGCGCTGGCCCAGCCGGCGCGGTAGGAGGTTGGCGCCTCAGACCGGATCGGCTTCCGCGAGCCGGCGCGGCTCCGCCGCCAGCCGCAGCAGGCTGCGCAGCGGCGCGATCCGCGACGGGCGCATCGAGTCGCGCAGGATCCCGACCAGGAACCGGGCCTCGGCGATCTTCCCCAGGGTCGAATCCGCGGCGCCGGCGATCAGCGCCTGACGTTCCAGCCGCGACAGGGCCGCGAACAAAGCCTCGCGCGCCGCCTCGTCGTCGGAAGACTGCTTGGTGGCAAGAAGCGCGGCCAATTCGCCGGTGAAACGACTGTCATGGCAAGGATCGGCGCGCATGGATGATCCGACGACTGGAATAGCCCGACCCTAAGTCAATCCTCGCGGCATGTCAGCCGGCTACGCGGCCTCGCGACAGCGAGTCCGGGCATGTTGCGCAAGCGCATCTGCGCAATCCACCCTGCCAGGCGGGCACAGCCGAATGGTCAGACGCTGGCGATCAGCTCGGCCGCGGCCTCGAATTCCGTCCGGCGGATCGCCAGCCGCGCCTCGGCCTCGGCGTCGCTGCCCCAGATTGCCGCCTGGTAGGTCTCGTCGACATGGGCCGCGTCCCAGGCCTCGGCCGGGCTGAGGCGGCCGCGCAGGACCGCGAGCGCGATCAGCAGCGAGCCGGTCAGCGTGGTCAGTGTGTGCAGGCCGGCCAGCCGGAACGGGCTCTCGACCGCGGCGACCGCGTCGGACAAAGCCCGCACGGTATCGGGCGGCTGCTCCACATGCATCACGCCCTCGCTGAGGATCACCCGGGCGCCAAAAGTCTCCCGCGCCCAGTCGAGGATCGGGTCCCAGGACGCGGCCTGGGCCGAGACCAGGCGCTCCGGATCCCCGGCGCGATAGGCGAGCAGATCGGTGCCGGCATAGGCGGAGAGATCCTCCACCACGGCGGCGTGCCGGGGGGCGACGCCGTCGATGCTGGTATTGGCCAGCCGGGTCAGCGGCATCCTGGCCGGATCGATCACCGTGTCCTGGGCCGCCCATTCGGCCGCGATCTTCTCGGCGAGCGCCCGGGTCGGCAGGCTCAGCGGGTTGCGGGCGGGGGTGTTCGCCGGACGGCCGTCGAGGGTCAGCCGGAACCCGTCCGGGCCCTCGGCGAAGCCGGCCTCCTGATAGAACCGCCGGGGCAGGGCGGGCTTGGCATGGCCGCGGGCCGCCCGCACGGGATCGGGTCGCTCCCCGTCGCCCGGTTCGCCGAGCCACTCGTTCGTCACATCGCTCATGGATGCCAGATAGGAGCTTTCGGGTTCGTCGGCGAGCCTCGTCGGAAGTCGCACCGTCATCGCGCGCGGAGCGAAGCGGCCCCGGATGAGGCGCGTTCTCCACGCGGTGCGATTCCCGGGGTCGCGTCGCTACGCCCGCGATGACGGCGAAGCGTGAGAATCCGGAGGCTCCCCCCCGGACAGCAGCCCTTCCAGCGCGCCCGCGCTCGACACCACCGTGACCGCCCCCGCCCCGTAGAGGGCCCCGGCCGGGTGATAGCCCCAGCCGACCCCCACGGCGACGGCCCCGGCCGACACGCCCATGCCGATGTCGAAGGTGGTGTCGCCGACCATGACGGTCGCCTCGGGGGCGCAGCCGGCCTCGGCCATCGCCTGGAGCAGCATGGTCGGATCGGGCTTCGACGGCGCGTCGTCCGCGCTCTGCGTGGTCACGAACCAGTCGGCCCAGCCGTGATGCGCGATCAGGCGGTCGACGCCGCGCCGGGACTTGCCGGTGGCGAGGCCGATCAGCACGTCCTCGCGGGCATGCAGCCGCGCCAGCAGCTCGCCCATGCCCGGGAACAGCGGCTCCTCGTAGGCGGGATCGACCCGCAGGCGGTTGTAGGCCTGCTTGTAGCTCTCCGAGAGTTCGACGATCGGCCCGTCCTCGCCCACGAGGCGGCGGAACGCCTGCGGCAGCGACAGGCCGACCACCGAGAGCGCCTCGCGCCGGCCCGGGGCCGGCAGGCCGTTCTCCGCGAAGGCGAGGCCCTGGGCCGCCACGATCAGGTGCTGGCTGTCGACCAGCGTGCCATCGACGTCGAAGACGATCAGCTTCATCGCCCGGGTGCGCCCGGCGCGGCGCGGCCGGTCACGGCTTGCGGCCCGGCTGCACCGGCTGGCCGGCGCTCGGCTGCGCCGGCTGGCCATGCGTGCGCTCGTAGCCGAGGCGGCAGCGGATCAGGAACCGCCGGCGCTTGCCGCCGCGCAGCCCGCGCTGGTGCGAGGCGCGGTTGCAGGCCGCGTAGGACCGCCGCCGGCGCTCGGCCCGGGCGCTCGAGGCCGGCCGTTGGGCGGCTTGAGGCTGGGCATTCGACGGCGCGGGGGAGGGCGCAGGCTGCTGGGGCGCCTCGGCGGCGGGGGCGGTCTGGGCCGGCGCGGGCGTGGCCGGTGCCGGCTGGGTCTGCCGGGACGCGTTGGATGGCGGTGCCGGATTTGTCGACGCGGCCGGCTTTGCCGCCTCGCCCGGCGCGGCATAGGCCGCCGGCCCGACGAGGCAGAGGGCGGCGAGGCAGGCCAACGTCGCGAGCTTCATACGTCAGGGTCTCGAACCGCGGGAAATCGGCCCCGCGGCGGAACGGCGGGTCACTGATCAGCATATGAGGCGAGTCGGCCGATTGCCAAGGCGTGGCGGACGCGAGACCTATGGGCCGCGGGCGGCGCTGCACCGGGATATCGGGGCCGGCACGCGTGAGAGCCCCATGACCCTCGTCCTGCTCCCCGGCTTCATGACCGATCCCGACCTCTGGGCGGACATGCTGCCGCGCCTCGCACCGCTCGGCCCGGTCCTGCACGGCGACCTCACCCGGGATTCCGGCATCGACGCCATGGCACGGCGGGTCGCAGCGGCGGCGCCCGAGCGATTCGCGCTGATCGGCTTCTCGATGGGCGGCTACGTGGCGCGGGAGATCGCGCGGCTCGCGCCGGAGCGGGTCCGGGCGCTCGTGCTGATCGCCACCTCGGCCCGGGCCGACACGCCGGCCCAGGCGAGGCGGAAGGCGGCGGCCGTGGAGAACGTCCGCCGCCGGGGATTTTCGGGGCTCAGCCGGGCCGCGATCCTCGGCTCGGTCCATCCCGACCGGGCCGGCGACGCGGCGCTGATCGCCCGTATCCGCGCGATGGGCGATCGGCTCGGCGGCGAGGTGTTCCTGCGCCAGGCCGGTGAGGCCCGGACCAGCGACCTGGACCGGCTTGGCGCGATCGCCTGCCCGACCCGGGTGGTGGCCGCCGCCCAGGACGGCCTGCGCAGCCTCGACGAGGCCCGGGAGCTGCAGGCCGGCATCCATGGCGCCGCCCTGACGGTGATCGACGGCTCCGGCCACATGCTGCCGATGGAGGCCCCCGACGCCCTGGCGGAGGCCATCGTGCCGTGGCTCCAGGCTCAGCTTTCCGGCGCCTCGACGATCGGGTCGTAGCGGGAGGCGTCGAAGCCCAGGAGGTTCCAGCTCTGGGCCATGTGCGGCGGCAGCGGCGCGCTGACATCCACCGGCCGGCCGGTGCGCGGATGCGGGATCACGATCCGGCGGGCGAGCAGGTGCAGCCGGTTCTGGATGCCGCCGGGCAGCTCCCAGTTCTCCACCGAGAAGTATTTCGGGTCGCCGACGATCGGGTGGCCGATATGGGCCGCGTGGGCGCGCAGCTGGTGCGTGCGCCCGGTGACCGGCTTGAACGACAGCCAGGAAAGCTTCTGGGCGGCCTGATCGACCATGGCGTAATAGGTGAGCGCGTGGCTCGCGCCCTCGTCGCCGTGCTTGGCGACCCGCATGCGCGCGTCGGCATCGGTCGGCTCGTCCTTGGCGAGGTAGGTCGAGACCCGCCCCTGCCGCACCCGCGGCACGCCCGCGGTGAGTGCCCAGTAGATCTTTCGCGCCGCCCGCGAGCGGAAGCTCTTGGCGAGCGTCGCGGCCGCCAGCCGCGTCTTGGCGATGATCAGGCAGCCGGCCGTATCCTTGTCGAGCCGGTGGACGAGACGGGGCTTCTGGCCGTCCGGCCCGGTCAGCGCCGCGAGCAGCCCGTCGACGTGGCGGACCGTGCCCGACCCGCCCTGGACCGCGAGGCCGAAGGGCTTGTTCAGGATCATCATGTCGGCGTCCTCGTAGAGGATCAGCGAGCGGATGAACTCGGCATCGTCCTGCTCCCGGGCGGCGCTGCGCGGCCGCTCGGTCGGCTGGTCGAGGCGCAGCGGCGGGACGCGCACGCTCATGCCCGGCTCCAGCCGGTCGTTCGGCTTGGCGCGCTTGCCGTCGACCCGCAGCTCGCCCTTGCGGACGATGCTCTGGACCCGGGTGAAGGGCAGCAACGGGAAGCGCGCGGTGAGGAAGCGGTCGATGCGCATGCCCGCCTCGTCCGGTTCGACCGTCAGGGTCTGCACCCCGGAGGCGAGGGTCGCGGAGGCGGCGGCGCGCTGCTCGCGCCGGGTCGGGCCGGCCGGCGGCGCCGATGGCTCGGGCCGCGACTCGACGGACCGGGTCTGCGCCTTCGCGGCCGGCCTGGCGCCGGGCCGGGGCGGCGCCTTGCGCGGGGGCGGCGCATCCTTGCGCTCGTCCCGGGCCGGCCGGGGCTTCGGCTTGGCGGCAGCCGCCGCGGCCGCGGCGACGGCGTGGGGCGTGCCCGCCGCGGTCCAGGGATCGCGCGCGCCGGCATCGTCGCCGCGGTTGCGGGCGGCGCGCTCGGCGGCGTCGCGGGCGCTGGTGCGCGGGCCGGTGCGGGCGCGCTCGCCATACGGCTGAAACTTACCGGCCGGGGGCTTGCGCCCCTTCGGGCCGCCGCGTGGGGGTGGTCGTGTCGTCATGATTCCGCCAGCACCCGTCTCCGCTTCGGACGGAACGTCCGGGCGCATCAGCCGCGGCGTCGCGGAGGACCCGGACCGATGGGGTCGCCCGGCTCTAGCATCGCGGGGGCGCAGCGGCAAAGGCGGTGGTGGCCGGCGCCACAACCGTCAGTACTTGAGACCGGTGTCGCACAGCACCGTGACGGCGATCGCGTCCGCCGGCAGGCGGCCCGAGGCGAGCAGGGATGCGGCGGCGCAGACATTGGCCGCCGCCGAGTAGCCGACATGCAGGCCCTCCCGCGCCGCCAGCAACCGGCGCCAGTGCGCGGCCTCGTCGTCGGACACCGCGAGGGCCAGATCCATGAGCCCGGGATCCCAATGCGGCGGCACGCTGCCGTAGCCCGTCCCCTGCAGGACATGGCGCGGCTTGGCGACGGGCTCGCCCGCCAGCGGCCGGCAGCCCTCGGGCTCCACCGCCGCACAGATAATGCGCGGATCGCGCGCCCGGAGCGCCGCCGCAACCCCGAGGAAGGTCGCGCCCGTTCCCACCGACGCGACCCAGGCCTCGATCCGCCCGCCGCATTGCGCCCAGATCTCCGGGCCGGTCGTATCCCGGTGGATCGCGACGCCTTCCGGAGCGTGAAACTGGTCGACGTAGAAACCGCCGCGCTCCCGGGCGGTGTGCCGCGCCGCCTCGGCAGCGGCCGCGACATCGGCCCCGGTCACCTGTCCCGGCACACCGTCGACCTGCGGGACCAGCACGACCTCCGCCCCGAGCGCCTCCAGCATCCGCGCCCGCTGCGGGCTGTTCCCGGCCGAAAGGGTGACGACCAGCGGGTGCCCCAGCGCGGCGCAGGCCACGGCCAGGCCGGCTCCCATATTGCCGCTCGACATCTCCACGACCGCGGCGGCCGGGGCGAGCCGCCCATCCGCCCGGGCGGCGCGCAGGATCGCGCGGGCCGCCCTGTCCTTGACGCTTCCGCCGGGCTGCATGAACTCGGCTTTCGCCAGGATGCGGCCCGGTCCGGGATGGACCCGGTCGAGGGCGATCAGGGGCGTGCCGCCGATGAGATCGAGGGCGGACGCGGCGATGGTCGATGGCACGGACGCGGACTCGGCGCGGGTGATCACGCCGCACAGCCTAGCAGCGGCTCCCGGGCCCCGACAGGGCCGGAACCGAGGACGCGCATTCGCGGCTATGGCCGCCCCTCGGCGAGAAGCCGCGCCTTGAGCCCGACCGGGTACAGATCCGGCCCGCCCGCGCGATCCAGTTCCTCCAGATCGCACCAGCGGGCGATGCAGGGCGTGCCGCAATCCTCGTGGAAGACCACCCGCTCCTGCTTATCGAGTGCGCTCGGCGGCAGGGCGACCGGGAACAGGAACAGCACCTCGTGCCCCGGGCTGCCCTCGTGCGTGTACAGGTTCTCCATCACGAACGGGGCACCGAGAACCCGCACGGTGAGGCCGAGCTCTTCCCGGAACTCCCGCACGAGCGCCGCCTCCGCCGGCTCGCCGAACCCGACGCTGCCCCCGAGGGGGCGCACGCCCTTGAGGCGCCCGTCATCGGTATAGACCTCGGCGACGAGCAGCCGGCTTCCCCGCCAGGGCAGGCCGAGCGCCTTCACGCGGATCTCCGAAGGGGGGCGCCAGACATGCATGGGGTTCGGTATTCCGCGCCGCCGAGGGGCGCAACGGCCTGCACTGGCCTCCAGAGCGCCAAGCTGCGCGGCGCCGTGTCGGACTGTCCGGCCCAGCGCGGCGCAGATTTCATGGGGTGGCGCGTTTCGACATCCCGGCCGACGCGCAGCGTGCCCGCCGCCGAAACTGGGATCGTCCCTGCGGCTCAGGCCAGGTTATCCGCGCCGCCGAGGACGAATCTCACCCGATCGCGTATGCGCGCTTGACGATCGGTTCGGGCCGATCGACCGGCTCCTGGACGCGCGGCGCGGCGGCGAGTTCGCTCTGGATCTCGGCCTGGTGCTTGCGCGCATTGGCGATCTCGAAGCGCGTCTGCAGCTCCATCAGCGTTTCCATGCTGCACCCGAACACCGTCTCGATGCGCAGGGCCAGCTCCGCCGTGAGTGCCGTCTTCTCGTTGAGGAAGTCGGACAGCGCCTGACGGGTCACGCCGAGCAAGCTGGCCGCGGCCATGACGGTCAGGTTGCGCGCCTCCAAAATATTGCGCCGCACGAAACCGCCGGGATGACCCGGATTTTCCAGTTGATACGTGATACTCATCGCGTCCCCCTCGTCTACGTCAGCTCTAGACCATCGGTTTATATAGATGTCTCGTACGTCCCGTGAGA
Source organism: Methylobacterium brachiatum (assembly GCF_020523825.1). GTDB lineage: Bacteria > Pseudomonadota > Alphaproteobacteria > Rhizobiales > Beijerinckiaceae > Methylobacterium > Methylobacterium brachiatum. Next base: position 166,243 of record NZ_JAJALK010000012.1, read on the forward strand.
CGATCTTGTTACCTCCCCCTTTCATCAGCTTGGCCGATATACGCGGCAGATCACCAGTGGTTCCACCGACAACGACCCTATGTAACCTGTGATGATGCTCAATATCGGGCAAATCATCGAGAAATTTTTCTCGTAAGTGTTTCATTTTCTGCAACACATGGGGTGAATGACTGATAAGATCACCCATCGATACAAAGCCGAGTTGCAAAAAGACTTGCTATCACATCCGCGCCCGGCGAGCCCGCCAATGCCCCTGACGTGCAGCCGGTCGTCCAGGCCGGTGCGGAAGGGACCCGCCCACAACCGAAGATATCCAGACGCTTGACGTCCCAGCGGCACACGGCCAAGCTGATTGCCGACGGTTCCCCTCGGGGATCAAAAGGGAACGCGGTGAGGGGTCTTGTCCCGATGCCGCGGCTGTCCCCGCAACTGTAAGCGGTGAGCCCTTCACCACCACGTCACTGGGTTTCGGCCCGGGAAGACGGTGCGAGGGCGGCGACCCGCGAGCCAGGAGACCTGCCGTCAGCCGTGGTCACACGCGAAACGCGCCGGGCGGGGTGTCCTGGCGGGTGTCGAGACGCCCGTGCGCGAGCGCGGTCGGCGAGGCCTCGTTCGCGGTGACGTGCCACAGCAAGCGCGCCCGCGTCCCGGTTCCCGATGCCCTCCCTTGTCGTGCCGATCCCGGCCGCGTCTTCGCGCGGCCCGATCCTCCGCCCGAGCCCTTGCGCTCGACGAGCGCGAAGCCCGGCCTGCACGGATAGCAATGTTATAACATTGCTTATAGGACATCCGGGCCGGCGGCCGCCGCGCACGGATTCACGCACGCCATGTCCCGCTCGAAAAATCCTCTCCGCAGCCGGCGCGCGCCGCTCTGCGGAGCCCTCCTCACCCTCCTGGCGAGCCCGGCCGCGTCCCAGGAGAGCGTCGCCCTCGACCAGCTCTCCGTCGAGGGGGAGGGCGGCGTCAGCCTGACCCGGGCCGCCCCGACCGGGCTGAACCTGCGCACCCCCGACCGGACCGCGAGCCGGCTCGGCCTGACGCCGCTGGAGACGCCCGCGAGCGTCGACATCGTGTCCGGCGAGACCGCGCGGCTGCGCGGCCAGGACACGATCGCCGAGGCGGTGACCCAGGACGCCACCGGCATCACCACGATCGCGGCGCCGGGCAACGGCAACGGCGCGTTCACGTCCCGCGGTTTCGCGGGGCCGAACTCGATCCAGCAGCTCTACGACGGCACCCGCTTCTATGTCGGCGCCAACACGGTCACGTTCCCGTTCGACACCTGGAACGTCGAGCGCATCGAGGTGCTGCGCGGGCCGTCCTCGGTGCTCTACGGCGACGGCGCCATCGGCGGGGTCATCAACGTCGTGCCCAAGAAGCCGGTCTTCGTGCCGATCAACACGGCCCGCGCGGTGATCGGCACCGACGGCGTCGCGCGGCTCGCACTGGATTCGGGCGGGGCGCTCGGCCGGGAGGAATTCGGCGAGACCTTCGCGTATCGCCTGAACGTCAGCGGTAACCGCGCCGACGGCTGGATCCGGCCGGAGGGCGATTTCCGCAACCTCGCGGTCTCGGCCGCCCTGCTGTTCCAGCCGAGCCCGGACCTCGCCTTCACGGTGAGCCACGATCTCGGCTACCAGGAGCCGGCGCGCTACTGGGGCACGCCCCTGGTCGAAGGCAGAATCCCGGACCTGATCCGGTTCAACAACTACAACGTCCGCGACGCGAAGATCACCTGGGCGGATAACTGGACCCAGTTCAAGACCGAGTGGACCCCCTCGGCCGACATCATCGTGCGCAACACCGCCTATCGGCTCACCAGCCGGCGGCACTGGCTCGATGTCGAGCAATACAGCTACAACCGCGGGACGGGACTGGTCGATCGCGGCGATTACCTCGAGATCTATCACAGCCAGGAACAGATCGGGAATCGCCTCGACGCCAGCGTCAAGGGCAGCCTGTTCGGCCTGCCGAACGCCTTCGCGGTCGGGTTCGACGTGAACCACATCGACTTCCGCCACACGAACAATTTCTATTTCGACCAGGCTACCAGCGTGCCACTGACCGGCTACGATCCGGGCTACTTCCCGCAGAACGGGCGGGCGCGGCCGGCCTACGCCACGCAGACCAGCCAGGCCTCAGTCTTCGCCGAGGACCGGGTGATCCTGTCCGACAAGCTCTCGTTCCTCACCGGCATGCGCCTCGACGTGCCGACGCTCCAGCGCGAGGACCTGCAGACCGGATCGCAGTTCGAGAAGACCTACCGGGCCCTCGGTTACCGGTTCGGCCTAGTCTACAACCCGACGCCGGACAGCGCGCTCTACGCGCAGTACAGCTTCGCCACCGACCCGGTGAACAGCCTCATCACGCTCAATCAGTCGCTGGCGGGGTTCCAGCTCGCCACCGGCACGCAGGTCGAGATCGGCGCCAAGGGGCTCGCCTTCGACGGCGCCCTCGAATGGACGGTGGCCGGCTACCGGATCGTCAAGGACAACCTGATCTCCGCCGTGCCGGGCCAGCCGACCCTGTCGACCCAGGTCGGGAGCCAATCCTCGCAGGGCTTCGAGCTGGCGCTGGGCTGGCACTTCGCCCCGGGCTGGCGGCTCGACGGCAACCTCGCGCTGCTGCACGCGCAATACGACGCCTTCGACCAGAGCGTGAACGGCGCCACCGTCTCGTATGCCGGCAACCAGCCGATCAACGTGCCCGAGCGGGTCGCCAATCTCTGGCTCACCTGGGACGTCTCCCGGGACTGGACCGCCCGGGTCGGGCTCCAGAATGTCGGCCAGGTCTACAGCGACTTCTCCAACACGGCCCGGCGCCCGGCCTACAACCTGGTCAACCTCGTCCTAGACCATCAGGTGACCGTGGATTCGCGCCTGAGCCTGCGGGTCTACAACCTGTTCGACAAGGTCTACGCGATCAGCGGCAACGCCGTGAACGGCGTCGGCACCAACTGGCTGCTGGGCCGGCCGCGCTCGGTGGAGCTCGCCTACACGGTGACCTGGTGAGGCGCTGGGCCGGTAAGGCGGCCCGCCGCTGGCTGCTCCTGTTCCACCGCTGGGCCGGGATCGCCACGGCCCTGTTCTTCGCCCTGTGGATCGGCTCCGGGCTGGTGATGCTCTACGTGCCGTTCCCGGCGCTCACGCCGCCTGAGCGCCTCGCACGCCTCGCGCCGATCGCCTGGGGCGAGGTCGCGGTCGCGCCAGATGCGGCGCTCGCGACCGCGGGCGTCGCGGGCGTGCCGGCCGCGTTCGCTCTGGAGATGGGCGGCGCCGAGCCGGTCTACCGGATCACCGGCCGTGACGGGGCGCGGGTGACGGTCTCGGGCCGGACTGGCGCGCGGCTCGGCCCGGTCGACGCGGAGGCGGCCCTGCGGCTCGCCGCCGGGGACCGGCCGGGCGCCCGCGTCGAGCCGGTGGAGCGGGACCAGTGGACCGTCACCGCCCGCTACGACCCGCTCCGGCCGTTCCACAAGGTCGCCCTCGGCGATCCCGCTGGGACCGAGCTCTACGTCTCGCAGGTCACCGGCGAGATCGCCCTCGACACGACCCGGTTCGAGCGCGCCTGGAACTGGCTCGGCTCGGTGCCGCACTGGATCTACCTGACGCCCCTGCGCGCCCGGGCGGAGCTGTGGCGCACGGTCCTGCTCTGGCTCTCGGGGCTCGCCGCCCTCGGGGCGCTCAGCGGCCTCGCCATCGGGATCTGGCGCCTGCGCCTGCGCCGTCGCTACGCCAGGGGCGCCGTGACGCCCTATCGCGGGCTGGCGCGCTGGCACCACCTGTTCGGCCTCGCGGGCGGGCTCGGGCTCGGGGCGTTCATCGTGAGCGGCTGGATCTCCATGAACCCGAACCGCTGGTTCGCGTCGAGCATTCCGCCCGCCGGGATGAGGGCCGCCTATGCCGGGACGCCCGGCGCCATCGGGGTCGATGCCGGTCGGCTGCCCGATCTCGCCGGACCGGACGCCCGGGCCGTGCGGTTCACCGCCCTCGGCGGCCGCTGGTGGCTGGTCGCCGAGGCGCCGGACGGCCTGCGCACCGTCGCCTCGGACGGTGGCACCGGCCCTGACGTGGCCACCCTGGCGGAAGCCGCCATCGCGGCGATCCCCGCGGGACACCTCCGCGCGGCCCGGCAGCTCGAAGCCTACGATTCCTACTGGTACCCGCACGGGGCGGACCCACGGCCCCTGCCGGTCCTGCGCCTGCGCTTCGACGACCCGGCCGCCACCTGGCTCCACATCGACCCGCGCGACGGCACGATCCTCCAGCGCCTCGACCGGTCGGGCCGCATCAACCGCTGGCTGTTCGACGCCCTCCACCGCCTCGACCTGCCGATCCTGACCGGCCGCCCCGCTCTGCGCGACGCCGCGCAATGGCTCCTGAACCTGCTCGCCGCCGGGATCGCGCTGACCGGCCTCGTCGCGGGCTGGCGAAGGCTGGGCCGGAGTATGTCGACGCGGGCTCGGTGAGCGGAGGCGCGCGACAGCGCAGCAACCCCCACCGCCATTCCAGGCCCGCGATGCGGAGTTCGGACATGAACGCCAGTCGATTTGTTGCCGCCCGCCCTGCACGCGCGGCGGGGCGGACCTTGCCGGTGTGGCGCGTCGACAGCCCCCGGCGGCCAGGATCTGCGCCGCTTCAAGCCGGCGCGCAGACGTGGAATGATGGATGTCGCGGGTTGTTTTCACCCGCCAGATTTGCCGAGCACAGTTCGATGACCGAGAAAGACGCCGCCGCGATCCGCTGGCTCGAAGGGCAGGAGGGCGCGATGCTGGCCCTGCTCGAGGAGCTGGTGAACATCGATTCCGGCTCCTACGACAAGGCCGGGGTCGATGCGGTGGGCGCCCGCATCGCGTTCTTCCTGGCCGAACACGGCGTCTCGGTCACCACCATCCCGGTGGAGGATTACGGCGACGCGCTCAAGGCCCAGGTCGCCGGGTCCGGGGGCGCCAACCGGCCGATCGTGCTGATGGGCCACCGCGACACCGTCTTCCCGAAGGGCGAGGTCGCTCACCGACCGTTCCGGATCGCGGAGGGCCGCGCCTACGGGCCGGGCGTCGCGGACATGAAGGCCGGGCTGGTGATGAACGCCTTCGTGCTGGCGGCCTTCCACAGAGCCGGCGGCGCGCCGGTGCCCTTGGTCGGCCTGTTCACCAGCGACGAGGAGATCGGCTCGCCGGCCTGCCGGCCGATCATCGAGGAGACCGCCCGCGGCGCCCGCGCGGTGCTGAACGCGGAGCCCGGCCGCCCGACCGGCAACGTCGTCACCGGCCGCAAGGGCGGCGTGTTCATGCATCTGGAGGTCCTGGGCAGGGCCGCCCATTCCGGCGGCAACTACGCCGAGGGGCGCAGCGCCATCGGGGCACTCGCCCACAAGATCATCGCGCTCCACGCGATCACCGATCTCGACCGTGGCATCACGGTCAATGTCGGGCTGATCTCGGGGGGCCAGTCGGTCAACACCGTGGCACCCCGTGCGACCTGCGAGATCGACCTGCGCTACGTCACCCCGCCCGATCGCGACGACGCCATGAACCGGATCGCCGCGATCGTGGCCGACACGCATGTGCCCGAGACCCGCGCGCAGCTGACCATCAAGGGCGAGTTCCTGCCCCTGGTGCAGGACGCCGCCTCGCGGGCGCTGTTCGAGACCTATGCGCGGGTCAGCGCCCAGCACGGCGCCCGGGTCGAGGGGGAGTTCGCCGGCGGCTGCGCCGATTCCGGCTTCACCGCGAGCGTCGGCTGCCCGACGCTCTGCGCGGTCGGCCCGGTCGGCGGCAAGGCCCACTCGCCCGAGGAATATCTCGAGGTCGCGAGCCTCGTCCCGCGGGCGCGGGCCATCGCCGAAACCGTCGCGGCAGCCGCGACGGCCTGAGGCGCCGGCTCCCGGACCGCGATCAGCCGTCCACCAGCGCCAGGGCGGCGTCGGTGTAGCGGCGGCCGCTGACCGCCTCGGGCGGCATCGCGGCGTCGATCGCGGCGAGGTCGTCCGCGCTCAGCACGATCTCCGCGGCGGCGGCGTTCTCCTCGAGGTGCCGGATCTTGCGGGCGCCCGGGATCGGCACGATGCCGTCGCCCCGGTGGAGCACCCAGGCCAAGGCGAGCTGGGCGGGCGTGACGCCCTTGTCGGCCGCCAGGGTCGCCAGCGCGTCGAGCAGCCTCTGGTTGGCCGCGAGGTTCTCCGCCTCGAAGCGCGGCAGGGTGCGGCGGAAATCGTCGGCGGCGAGGCTGCCGCGGTCGCGGATCGCCCCCGTGAGCAGCCCGCGCCCGAGGGGGCTGTAGGGCACGAAGCCGATGCCGAGCTCGACGCAGGTCGGCAGCACCGCGGCCTCCGGCTCGCGGCTCCACAGGGAATACTCGCTCTGCACCGCGGCGATCGGATGGACCGCGTGGGCGCGCCGGATCGTGTCGGCGCCGGCCTCGGACAGGCCGAGCGCCCGCACCTTGCCGGCGCGCACGAGATCCGCCATCGCGCCGACCGTGTCCTCGATCGGCACCGCCGGATCGACCCGGTGCTGGTAGAACAGGTCGATGACCGCGACGCCGAGGCGCCGCAGCGAGGCGTCGCAGACGGCGCGGACATGCTCGGGGCGGCTGTCGACACCGACGATCCGGTCCCGGCCCTGGCCGGTCTCGGCGATCTTGAAGCCGAACTTGGTGGCGATGACGACCCGATCGCGGAACGGCGCCAGCGCCTTCCCGACCAGCTTCTCGTTCTCGAACGGGCCGTACATCTCGGCGGTGTCGAAGAATGTGATGCCGCGCTCGACCGCCCGGCGTAGCGTGGCGATGGCCTCCGCCTCCGGCTGGCCGCCATAGGCGTAGCTCATGCCCATGCAGCCGAGGCCGATGGCGGAGACGGAGAGTTCGGAACCGAGTCGACGCTGTTGCATGTGATTCCCCTGTGAGTCCCCAGGCCGAAGCCGCCGGGACTCTGCGCAGAGGGCCGCCATAGGATAATACGTCTTTCCCGGCGCAGCCTGTCCTATCCGGCTCAACAGTGAGACGCACCGACCTTCCCGCCCTGGCGATCTTCGCCGCCGTCGCGGCGCGCCGCAGCTTTCGCGGGGCGGCCCGCGATCTCGGCCTGTCCGTGTCGGCGGTGAGCCACGCGATCAACGGCCTGGAGGCGAGCCTGGGCATCCGGATCCTGGCCCGGACCACCCGCAGCGTCGCGCCGACCGAGGCCGGCCGGCGCCTGCTCGCGGGGCTCGAACCGGCGCTGGCGGCGATCGACGAGGCGGTCGAGGCCGCCACCGCCTCGCAGAAGCGGCTCTCGGGGACCCTGCGCTTCTCGGTGCCGCACTCGGCCGCCGAGATGCTGATGCTGCCGCTCGCGGCGTCGTTCACCCGCGCGCATCCCGATGTCGCGATCGAGATCCGGGCGCAGGACGACCTGCGCGACATCGTGGCGGAAGGGTTCGACGCCGGCGTCCGCTTCGAGGAGAGCCTGGAGCAGGACATGATCGCGGTGCCGCTCGGCCCCGCCCAATGCGCGGCCATCGTGGCGGCGCCGTCCTATTTCGCGCAGCGTCCACGGCCGCTGACGCCGCAGGATTTGCACGACCACATCTGCATCAACCGCCGTTTCGCCGGCGGCGCCCTGTTCCGCTGGGAGTTGGAGAAGGACGGCGCGGCCGTGGCCGTCTCGGTCTCGGGAAACCTGATCCTCGACGATATGCGGCTGGTCGCCGAGGCGGCCCGGATGGGCGCCGGCCTCGCCTACCTGTTCGAGGCGCAGGTGAGTGACGACCTCGCCGCCGGCCGGCTGGTCCGCGTGCTGGAGGATTGGTGCCCGCGCTTCCCCGGCTTCTTCCTCTACTACCCGAGCCGCCGGCTGATGCGGCCGGTGCTGCGGGCGTTCCTCGATGCCGTGCGGGCCGAAGGGACGGGCGCACGGTCGCCCGGGGCGGTTGCGTGAGCGCGCCGCCCCCGAGCCGCCTCACGCGGCGATGCGGTAGCGCTCCGCCGGCTGCACTTGGCCGAGATTGGGGATCATCGCGGTCCGCGCCCGGTCATAGGCGTCCCACTGCGCAGCATCGGGCAGGGGTGGGATGGTCACGGTCTCGCGCCGGTCGAAGCCGACCAGGGCGGCATTGACGAGGGCGTCGGTGTCCATGACCGCCGGCAGGGCGTTCACGTCGATGCCGGCGCGCTGCCAGATCTCCGTCCGGGTCGCGGCCGGCAGGACCGCCTGCACGTAGACGCCCTTCGGCCCGAGCTCGATGTGGAGCGCCTGGCTGAGATACTGCACGAAGGCCTTGGTGGCGCCGTAGACCGCCATACCGAATTCCGGGGCGAAGCCGACCACCGAGCCGATATTGACGATGGTGCCGGTGCCTTCGGCCGCAAAGCGCGGGGCGACCGCGGCGGCGAGCCGGGTCAGGGCCGTGACGTTGAGGGCGATCAGGTTGCCGATCTGGTCCGGGCCTTGGCCGACGAAGCTGCCGTTCAACGCGGCGCCGGCATTGTTCACCAGCACGCCGATCCGGGCATCCATGCGCAGGCGCGTCTCGACCGCGGCGAGGTCGGCCGGCTGGGTCAGGTCGGCCTGGACGACGTCGACCGCGACGCCGGCCTCCCGCCGCAGGCGCTCGGCCAGGGTCTCGAGGCGAGCGGCATCCCGGGCGACGAGGACGAGGTCATGGCCGCGCCGGGCGAAGCGGTCGGCGTAGACCGCGCCGATGCCCGAGGAGGCGCCGGTGATCAGGATGGCAGGCTTGCTGGACATGGGCGGGATCCCTATCTCTAAACATGATCGCTATCATGTAAAGCAAACATGATGACGATCATGATTGAGGTCAAGCCGACCCTGTCCCAGAGGCGTGAGATTGCGCACATGAAGGTCAGCCGCGAGCAGATGGGCGAGAACCGGCGTCGGATCCTCGACGCGGCCGGGCGGCTGTTCCGGGACCGCGGCTTCGAGGCCGTGACGGTCGCGGAGGTGATGCGCGAGGCCGGCCTCACCCATGGCGGGTTCTACGGCCATTTCCGATCGAAGGACGATCTGATCGCCGCCGCGCTGGCCGAGCTCGTCGTGGCCTCGGAGCCGGGGCCCCTGGCGCTGCCGGCTTTCGCGGCGCGCTATCTCAGTCCCGCCCATCGCGACGATCCGGCGAGCGGCTGCCCGGTGGCGGCGCTCGCCAGCGACACGATCCGGCAGGCGCCGGAAGCCCGGGCGACGATGACCGAGGGCCTGCGTCGGCAGATCGCCCGGCTCACCGACGGCGCCGCGGAGCCCGAAAGCGCCCGCCAGGCCGCGATCGGGAGCTGGGCCGCCATGGTCGGGGCGATGATCCTGGCCCGGATGAGCGACGATCCGGCGCTCTCCGACGAGGTCCTGGCGCAGACCCGCGCCTGGATCGACCGGGCCTCACCCTCCACGCCGGCCGAATAAGCCGGCCCGCGCAGGGGCCGGGATGGGGCACGGGGGCGGCAAGTTCAGCACCCGCTTGCGCCGCGGGGCCGCATCGATCAGTTTTCAGGCATCCAGCGGGCCCCGAAGCTGGATCTCGAGCAAGAAACCGCCCCGTCCGTGCATCTCCTGATCGTCGACGACCACCCGCTGTTCCGCGATGCCCTGGCGGCCACGATCCGCCTGGCCCATCCGGACGCCGTCCTGCACGAGGCCGACGGGATCGAGCCCGCCTGCGCGGTGCTCGCCGAGAACCGCGGCATCGACCTGACGCTGCTCGACCTGTCCATGCGCGGCGTCACCGGCTTCGACGGGCTGATCACGATCCGGGCCCGCTTCCCGCGCATCCCGATCCTGATCGTGTCCGGCCACGAGGATCCGCGCATCGTCCGCGAGGCCCTGCAGCACGGGGCCGCCGGCTTCGTGCCCAAGGCCATGGACAAGACCACCCTGACCCGGGCGATCACCGAGGTGATGAGCGGCGCCCTGTTCCTGCCCCCGGGCCTCGCCGAGGCGAGCGCGCCAGCGCCGCAGGCCAAGAAGAAGCCCCTGGCCGAGCGCCTCGCCCGGCTCACGCCGCAGCAATTGCGCGTGTTGATGATGATCCGCCAGGGCAAGCTGAACAAGCAGATCGCGCACGAGCTGCAGGTCGGCGATTCGACCGTGAAGGCCCATGTCTCGGAGATCCTGCGCAAGCTCGAGGTGATCAGCCGGACGCAGATCGTGATCGACACGGCGGCCCTGGATTTCGACCAGATCCACAACACCCAACCGGCCTGACGGGCGGGATTTCGCCGCCGGGACAGAGGCCCGTCAGCCGTCCGCCCCGACGAGACGCCCGACCAGCGCCCGGATTTCGGCGCGGTCCATCGGCGCGACATCCACCGAACGGTGGATCGACAGGCCCTCGATCATGGCGTCCAGCACCTTGGCGGTGTCGGCCGAGAAGTGCTGCCGCAGGGCCGCGCGGCTCTTCTCCATCCAGCCCTGCATCACCAGGCGCAGCGGCGGATTGCGGGCGGCGAAGGCGTAGAGCTCGTAGCTCAGCAGCATGGTCCGGGGGGTCGCCCAGCTGTCGTCGACGACGAGGTCGACCACGGCCTCGCAGGCCTCCGCGCGGTTCGAGGCGGCGGCCAGCCGCTCCGTGAAACGCGCCGAGACCGTGTCGGCCAGAAGGGTGAAGGCCTCGGTCAGCAGCTCGACCAGGCCGGTGAAATGGTAGGTCATCGAACCGAGCGGCACGTCGGCCGCCGCCGCGACCCGGCGATGCGTCGTCCCGGCGACACCGTGCTCGGCGATCACGTCGAGGGTCGCCTGCACGATGCGGGCGCGGCGGTCCGGGTCGTAGCGGCGCTGGGACGGGGGCACACGGAACTCCTGGAAACGATCATCGCCGCCGGGCGACGGTTGGCATCCGCGTCCGATGCGTACATATGTACGCATCGCCGGGAGCGCTGGGAAGCGCCGCACCGGCGCCGATGCGGGTCGACTGGTACCGGCCCCGCATCGATGCAGCGCGAAGACCGGGAGGATGCCGATGCGGACCGAGCGTGAGAAGATGCTGGCGGGCGAGCTTTACGACGCGCTCGACCCGGAGCTGGTCGCGGCCCGCGCCCGGGTCCGGGATCTCTGCCAGGCGCTCAACGCCACGCGCGATGCCGAGGAGGACCGCCGCCGGGACCTGTGCACGCAGATCTTCGGGGCGGGCGGCGACACGGTGTGGATGCAGCCGCCGTTCTTCTGCGACTACGGATCGAATATCGAGCTCGGCGAGCGGGTCTATTTCAATTTCAACTGCGTGGTCCTCGATGTCTGCCGGGTTCGGATCGGCAGCTTCACGCTGTTCGGCCCGGCCGTTCAGATCCTGACACCGCTCCACCCGTTCAACGCCGCGCTGCGGCGGGTGCAGGAATACGGCAAGCCGATCGAGATCGGCTCGGACGTCTGGGTCGGCGGCGGCGCCCTGATCCTGCCCGGCGTGACCATCGGCTCCCGCACCGTCATCGGCGCGGGCAGCGTCGTCACCCGCGACATCCCGGACGGGGTGCTGGCCGCCGGGAATCCCTGTCGGGTCATCCGCCCGATCAGCGACGACGAGCGGCAATCCTACGGCTCCGCGCCCTGACGCGTGACGTCCGCCGCTCTTCCGGACGCCCGAAGCACTGAAGGAATCCGGGTACGGCGCGAGCGGGTTGGAGCGATCCCACCCGCGCAATCAGCCCGGTGACAAGGAGCGGTCGCAATCGCCGAAGCATAAGGAAGCGCTTTCGGGCGATTCCCGGCGGCGACGGGAGCCGGCATGCAGTCGCCGCAATCCTGGGTTTACCAAACTCGTTCGCATGCAAATCGATATGATGCTATCTATAAGCTTACGAGCTTAACCACCCGCGATCGCCTCGTCGTGGGCCTCGTCGTGGCGGGAGACCCGGCCCCATGCCGATCGCGGATGATCCCGAGGCGCAGATGCGTCTGCGGCAAGCCTATACCCATGCCCTGCAGACCGGTGCCCGCACCTGGCGGCGCGCCGCCAACGCGGTCGCGGAGGTGCACGGCCTGTCCGACGCCACCGCGTATCCCCTGGTGATGATCGGGCGGCTGGCCGGCGAGCCGCGCCAGAACGCCCTGGCGGAGGCGGTGGGGATCGAGGGTCCGTCGCTGGTGCGGCTCCTCGACCAGCTGACCGCCGCCGGGCTGGTGGTGCGCCGCGAGGACCCGTCCGACCGGCGCGCGAAGGTGATCGCGCTGACGGCGAGCGGGCGCGCGATGGTGGCGCAGATCGAGACCGAGCTCGCCACCCTGCGGGCGCGCCTCTTCGCCGAGATCAGCGCCGCGGATCTGGAGGCGAGCCTCCGGGTCTTCGCGGCGCTCCAGGCCCATATCCGCGATCCCGGCGAGACGACGCGGGAGTCGGCGGCGTGACCCTTCCCGGATGGCGTGACTGGGCCTTCGCCCTCAAGACCTGCGCGGCGGCTCTACTCGCCCTGTTCCTGGCTCTCTGGATCGACCTGCCGCGGCCCTATTGGGCGGTGGGCACGGTCTACATCACCAGCCAGGTCCTGTCGGGAGCGACGCGGTCGAAGGCGATCTACCGGGTCTGCGGCACCGTGCTCGGCGCCGCGATGACCGTCGTCCTGGTGCCGAACCTGGTGAACGCCCCGATCCTGCTCAGCCTCGCCATCGCGCTCTGGGTCGCGCTCTGCCTCTACGTCGCCATCCTCGACCGGACGCCGGCGAGCTACCTGCCGATGCTGGCCGGCTACACCGCGGCCCTGATCGGCTTTCCCGCGGTCGACGACCCGGGGACGATCTTCGACACCGCCGTGGCCCGCGCGGAGGAGATCTCCCTGGGCATCCTCTGTGCCGGCCTCGCCGCCACGCTGGTCCTGCCGCAATCGGCCGCGCCGGTCATCGCCGGCCGCCTCGACCTCTGGCTGGCGGAGGCGCGGGAATGGACGCTCGCCGCGCTGAACGGCGCCCGCGCCCCGCAGGCCGGCGACGACAGCCGGGCCCGGCGCCTGCGCCTCGCCTCGGACGCCATCGCCCTGGACGGGCTCGGGCTCGCCTTGCGCAACGAGGCGAGCGGCGCCGAGCGCGCCGCCGCCGCCTTCGCGCCGTTGCGCCAGCACATGCTGATGGTCCTGCCGATCGTCGCCGCGCTGGCGGACCGCGTCCGCGCCCTCGACCGGGCCGGCGCCCTGCCGGCGCGGGTCCGGGCGCTCCTATCGGACATCGCACTTTGGCTGGCGGGGGAGGGGGATTGTGCCGCCGAGGCCGCGCGGCTGCGCGAGCGGGTCGACGCGGTCGAGCCGTCGCTGGGCCGTGCCCCGGACTGGAACACGCTGCTGCTCGCGAGCCTGACAGCGCGGCTGCGCGACGTGATCGACCTGCGGCTCGATCTCCGGGCGCTGCGCGGTCACCTCATAGCCGGAACGAAGCCGACGCCGCTGGCCTTCACCTACACGGCGCAGGTCCATCGCGTCCGGCATCGGGATCACGGGCTGGCGGCGCTCTCGGCCTTCGGGGCCTTCGCCAGCATCCTGGTCTGCTGCGCGGTCTGGATCGGCACCGGCTGGCCCGACGGGTCCGCGGCACCGATGATGGCGGCGGTGACCTGCTGCCTGTTCGCCGCCCTGGACGATCCGGCCCAGCCGATCCTCGGCTTCGCCAACTCGGCCATCGTCGGCGCGCTCGTCGCCGGCTTCTACCTGTTCGCGGTCCTGCCGGTGGTGACCACCTACGAGATGCTCGCCCTGGCGCTCGCCCCGCCGCTGATCCTCTGCGGGCTGATGATGACCCAGCCCCGGACGATGCCCATGGGGATGGGCGCGGCGGTGAACGGCGCGACCCTGATCGCGCTCCAGAACGGCTACACCGGCGAGTTCGCGCCCTTCGCCAATTCGGTGCTCGCCTCGGTGGCCGGGATGTGGATCGCGGCCGTCGTGATCCGGCTGGTCCGGTCCCTCGGGGCGGGCCGGATCGCCCGCCGGCTGCTGCGGATCAACCGGCGCAGCCTGGCCACGGCCGCCGAGGGCGGCGGCGCGGGGCACGGCCTCGAACTCGCCGCCCTGATGCTCGACCGGGTCGGCCTGATCGCGCCGCGTCTGGCCGCGATCCCGGCGGACGATGCCGCGGCGGCCGGCGACCTGCTGGCGGATGTCCGGGTGGGCATCAACCTGGTCGAGGTCCGGCGGGTCCGGCGGCGCCTCGCTGGCGCCGCGCGCCGCGGCATCGACGAGGTCCTCGCCCTGGTCGCGCGGCAGACACGAAGCCGTTCGGCCGTCCCCGGCCCCGACCTGCTTTCCGCCCTCGATGCCGGGCTCGACGCCGTCGCGGCCGCCGCGGACTCGCCCGAGCGCAGGGCCGCGCTGATCGGCCTGACCGGCCTGCGCCGGGGCCTCTTCCCCGACGCGCCGGCCTATCGGGCCCCGGCCCCCCAGGAGATCGCGGCATGAGGGGCGAATTCGATCTCTACGGCGTGTTCGTGCCGACCCTGGCCCTGTGGATGGTCGCAGCCTTCCTGCTCAGCGTGCCCGTGCGCCGCCTGCTCGCGGCCACTGGCTTCTACCGCCTAGTCTGGCACCGGCCGCTCTTCGACCTCGCCCTCTACGTCCTGCTTCTCGGGGGCGTGATCGCCCTCGCCCATCGGATCCTGTCATGACCCGCCTGCTCTCCCTCGTCGGCCGCCTCGCTGTCACGCTCGGCATGGTCGCCGCGGCGGCGATCGTCGGCCTCGCCCTATGGGATTATTACATGAACGCCCCCTGGACCCGGGACGGGCGGGTGCGGGCCGACGTGGTCGCGGTGGCGCCCGACGTGTCCGGCCTTGTCACCGAGGTGCTGGTCGAGGACAACCAGAACGTCCGCAAGGGCGACGTGCTGTTCCGGATCGACCCGGACCGCTTCCGTCTCGGCCTGCGCCAGGCCGAGGCGCTGGTGGAGGGCCGCAAGGCCATGGCGGAGCAGGCCGCGGCCGACTACGCCCGGTACAACAAGCTCAGCGACGCGGCCGTCTCGCAGCAGAAGGTCGAGGCCGCCCGGGCCACCGACCTCAACGCCAAGGCCGCCTACGAGCAGGCCGTAGCCGACCGCGACCTCGCCAAGCTCAACCTGGAGCGGTCGGCGGTGCGCGCCTCGGTCAACGGCCGGATCGCCAACATGGAGTTGCGCCCCGGCGCCTACGTCACCACCGGCCGGGGCGTGATGGCGCTGATCGACCGCGACACCCTTCGGGTCGAGGGCTATTTCGAGGAAACCAAGCTGCCGCGCATCCGCGTCGGCGCCCCGGTGACGATCCAGCTCATGGGCGAGGGCGCCCCGCTGCGCGGCCATGTCGAGAGCATCGCCGGGGGCATCGCCGAGACCGGCCGGACCGACGGCTCGAACCTGCTGGCCAGCGTCAACCCGACCTTCGCCTGGGTGCGGCTCGCCCAGCGCATCCCGGTGCGGATCGCGCTCGACGGCGCGGCGAGCGATCCCCGCCTCGTCAGCGGCCGCACCGCCACCGTGGCGATCACCCCGGCGGACGGCAAACCCGACCCGAGCCTGCGCTGGCCCTGGACCGGGTGGCGCGCGGCGCTGGCCCGCTGAACCATTCCGCCGGCGCCGGGGTTTGCCTCCCACGGGATCCGAGCGATCCAGCCAGAGGACCACCCATGCCGAAGACCACACTCGCCCTCGCTGCCGCCCTGACGCTGGCGCTCTCCGGAGCGGCGCTGGCCCAGGCCCCGACCACCGGCGGCGCCGGGCAGGGCAACGTGAACAAGTCCGGCGCCGTGGGCGGCACCGGGCAGGGTTCCCTGGAACAGACCGCCCCGGCCCGTCCGGGCGCGACGACCGGTTCCACCACCGCCCCGCGGACCGGCACGCCCGGCGCGCCCGCCGGCGGCAGCACGGCGCCGAGCGCCCGCTGAGCCTGACCGGGCCGATCCCGGGTGCGCCCGGGATCGGCGTTCCGGCTCAGGCGCCGAGGCCGCCGACGCAGAGGTACTTGGTGTTCAGGTAATCCTCGATGCCCTGGTAGGAGCCCTCGCGGCCGAGGCCGGATTCCTTAACGCCGCCGAAGGGCGCCACCTCGGTGGTGATGATGCCCTCGTTGATCCCGACCATGCCGTATTCCAGCGCCTCGGCGACCCGGAAGGTCCGGCCGAGGTCGCGGGTGTAGAAGTAGCAGGCCAGGCCGAACTCGGTGTCGTTGGCCATGCGGATCGCCTCCGCCTCGTCGCGGAACCGGAACAGCGGCGCCAGCGGCCCGAAGGTCTCCTCCCGGGCCACCGCCATGTCGGGGGTCGCGCCGGTGATCACGGTCGGCTCGAAGAACTGGCCGCCCAGCGCGTGGCGATGCCCGCCCGCGACCACCCGGCCGCCCTTCTCGACGGCGTCGCGGATATGGGCCTCGGTCTTCTCCACGGCCGCCATGTCGATCAGCGGCCCCTGGGCGACGCCGTCCTCGACGCCGTTGCCGACCTTCAGGCGGTTGGCCGCCTCGGCCATCTTGTCCGCGAAGGCGTCGTAGATCCCGTCCTGCACCAGGAAGCGGTTGGTGCAGATGCAGGTCTGGCCGGAATTGCGGTACTTGGCGAGCATCGCCCCGGCCACCGCCCGGTCGAGGTCGGCGTCGTCGAACACGATGAACGGCGCGTTGCCGCCCAATTCCATCGAGACCTTTTTCACCGTGTGCGAGGCCTGCTCCAGCAGCACCTTGCCGACCTCGGTCGAGCCGGTGAACGTGATCTTCTTCACCAGCGGGTTGCCGGTCATCTCGCCGCCGATGGCCCGGGCCGAGCCGGTGAGGATGCTGACCGTCCCGGCCGGGAAGCCGGCCTTCTCGCACAGCACGCCCCAGGCGAGGCCGGAGAGCGGGGTCTGCGAGGCCGGCTTGATCACGATCGGGCAGCCGGCCGCGAGCGCCGGCGCGATCTTGCGGGCGATCATCGAGGACGGAAAGTTCCACGGGGTGATCGCCGCGACCACGCCCACGGGCTCCTTGGTCACGAGGATCTTGCGGTCGCCCCACGGGGAGGGGATCACGTCGCCGTAGACGCGCCGCGCCTCCTCGGCGAACCACAGCACGTAGGCCGCCGACATCGCGACCTCGCCGCGGGATTCGGTCAGCGACTTGCCCTGCTCGGCGGTGAGGATCTGGGCCAGGTCCTCCTGATTCTCGGTGACGAGGGCGGCGAGCTTGCGCAGCAGCACGGCGCGCTCGTTGGCGGTCTTGGCGCGCCAGGCCGGGTAGGCCGCGTGAGCGGCCTTGATCGCTTGGGCCGTCTCCTCGGCGCCGGCATTCGGCACCCGGGCGATCACGGCGCCGGTGGCCGGGTTGGTGACGTCGATCGTGCCGGACCCGGCCTTCGACCATTCCCCGCCGATCAGGCAGGATTCGACCAGGAGGCTGCGGTCCTTCAGGGTGAGTGTGTCGGACTCAGGCATTCAACGGTTCCTTCGGCGGCTGCGGCCTGTCCGGCTGAGACAGTTCCGTCCGCGACTTGAGGGGCGCGCTCTGGGCCGTATTCCTCGCCTGCGCCTCGGCTTTTGTCTCGAAAACATGGGGAGCCAGATCGCGGCTCGCCAACGAGGCGCCGAGTTTCAATCGCAAGAACGCGCTCGTCGTGTAGCGCGAGGCCGTCTCGTAGTACCGGTTCTCCAGATAAGCGATCGCCGAGAAATAGGCATCGCTCACCGTCGGGTCGATCTCGAACCCGTCGTAATTGGCGATCAGGTGGACCTTGCGGCCGATCTCCTGGCAGGCGCGCTCGTATTCCCGCCGCACCAGCTCGACGTCGTCGATGGTCCGGACCTGGAAGCCCTCGAGGTTCGAGAACAGGATGTTGCGCTCCCGGTCGTAGGTGATCCGCTCCGACAGGGAGAGCCCCAGGAGCCAGGGTTCCAGGCCCATCACGGCATCGCGGAACAGCCGCGGATCCATGGGCTTGAGATCCTGCACGATCGGCACGAAGCCCATCTGCCCCAAAATGTCCCGCTCGATGTCGATCCCGGGGGCGACCTCGGCCAGCTCCATGCCGGCCTTGGTCCGGCGGAACACGCAGCGCTCGGTCACGTAGAGCACCGGCTGGCCGCGCTCGGCCGCGTAGGCGCCCGAGAAGGTTACCTGCTCCACCGCGGCGATGAACTTCCGGGAGCGACCCTCGGTGACGATCCGGATGCCGTCGCCCTCGACCACCACCTCCAGCCCGTCGGCCGTGAAGGTGCCGGCGAAGACCAGGCTCTTGGCGTTCTGCGAGATGTTGATGAAGCCGCCCGCGCCGGCGAGCCGCTTGCCGAAGCGGCTGACATTGACGTTGCCCTCGGCGTCGCATTGCGCGAGCCCCAGGCAGGCGAGGTCGAGGCCGCCGCCGTCATAGAAGTCGAATTGCTGGTTCTGGTGCAGCACCGCCGCCGGGTTCAGCGCGGCGCCGAAATCGAGCCCGCCCTGCGGCAGGCCGCCGATCACCCCGGGCTCGGCGGTGAGCGTCAGGTAGCGCAGCACCCGTTCCTCGGCGGCCACCGCCGCGACCCCCTCGGGCATGCCGATGCCGAGATTGACCACGCCGCCCGGGGGCAGCTCGAAGGCGCAGCGCCGAGCGATGACCTTGCGGGCATCGAGCGGGATCGGCGGGATCCGGTCGAGCGGCACCCGCTGGCGGCCCGTAAAGGCGTGGTTGTAGGCGGTGCCGTAGGTCTGGCGGTGGTTCTCCGGCTGGCTCAGCACGACGCAATCGACCAGCACCCCGGGCACCTGCACCTCGCGGGGGGCCAGCGAGCCGGCCTCGGCCAGGCGCTCCACCTGGGCGATGACGAAGCCGCCGGAATTCTTGGCCGCCATGGCGGCGGCGAGATTGTCGAGGGTCAGCGCCTCGCGCTCCATGGTGATGTTGCCGGCCGGATCCGCCGTGGTGCCGCGGATCAGCGCGATGTTCACCGGGAACGCCTTGTAGTGCAGCCAGGACTCGCCGCCGAGCTCGACCACGCTGACGAGATCCTCCTGGGTGACGGCATTGAGCTTGCCGCCTTCGAGCCGCGGATCGACGAAGGTGCGCAGGCCCACCTTGGTGATGTGGCCCGGCGTGTGGGCGGCGATCTCCCGGTAGAGATGCGACACGACGCCGAGCGGCAGGTTGTAGGCCTCGATCTGGCCGTCGATCGCCATCTTGGCGAGCTTGGGCACCAGGGCCCAGTGGCCGCCGACGACGCGACGCACCAGCCCCGGGATCGCCAGCCGGTTGAGGCCGCGCTCCTTGCCGTCGCCCGGCGCCGCCGCGAACATCAGCCCGAGCCCGTGCGGCCCCTGGCCGGCCTCGAACCGCCGGGCAAGCGCCAGAATCAGCTCGTCCGGCGTGCCGATGCCGACGAAGCCCGAGACCGCGACCATGTCGCCATCCTGCAGGATGGCGAGCGCCTCGTCGGCGCTGACGATCTTGTTCTTCAGGCTGCCCATGCCGTCACCCTCGGAGCCTGGAAGTTGAGATCGCCGCCATCGAAGTAGCAGTTGAGCAACCGCCCGATCCCACCCATCCCCCTCATCCTGAGGTGCCGGGCGATCGCAGATCGTTCGGCCTCGAAGGAGCCCCCCAGGGATCGCGGCGGCCTCTGGAGAGGTCCTTCGAGGGCGGCGCTGCGCGCCGCCACCTCAGGATGAGGGGGAGATTTGGATCGGCCACAGGCAGCGAGCCCGCGTCTCGGCGAGACTCGGACCGCGCCGATCCGATCCGTGGACCATGACACACAGCTACCCACGCGCACCCAGCCAATCGGCGATGCCGGAGCCCAGCAACTTCTGCGCCTTGCCACCGACGAAGACGCCGACATGGCCGCCGGGCAGGCCGAGCTCGGTGTAGTCGTCGGTGCCGATCTTGTCCTTGAGCGCCTGCGAGGTGGCGGGCGGGATGATGTGGTCGTCCTGGGCGAAGACGTTCAGCACCGGGCAGGCGATGCGCTTCAGGTCGACCGTGCGGCCGCCGAGCACGAAGGTGCTCTGGACCAGCTTGTTGTCCTGGTAGAGGTCCTTGAGCCACTGCTTGGCCGCCTCGCCCGGATGGTCCGGCCGGTCGGCGATCCACTTCTCCATGCGCAGGAAGTTCAGGAACTTCTTCTTGTCGTCGAGGGCGTCGAGCAAGTCGAGGTTGTACTTCGTCATGGTGCGCATCGGCGTCATCATCGAGAACACCGAGCCCATGAACGCCCCGGGCAGCGAGCCCTGGGCGTCGATCAGGCGGTCGACATCCTCGGGCGACAGGGAGCGGGTCCAGACGTTGATGAAGCCGTGGCCTGCCCGGGTCTCGCGGGTGTCGGCGTGGAAGTCGATCGGCGTGATGGTCAGCACCATCGCGTTGACCCGCTCCGGGTAGAGCGCCGCGTAGCAGGTGGTGAAGACGCCGCCCTCGCAGATCCCGAGCAGGTTGATCTTTTCGCGCCCCGCGGCCTGGCCGATGAAGGCGACGCATTCGGCGAGGTAATCGTCGACGTAATCGTCGATGGTGACGTAGCGGTCGGCCCGGCCGGGATTGCCCCAGTCGACCACGTAGAGGTCGAGGCCGAGATTGAGCAGGTTGCGGACCAGCGAGCGGTCCTCCTGCAGGTCGGCCATCGTGTAGCGGCCGATCAGCCCGTAGACGATCAGCACCGGCGGCAGGCCCTTGCTCTCGGCGAGCGGCCGGTAGCGGTAGAGCGAGACCTTGTCCTGGCTCCAGACCAGGTCCTTGGGCGTGGTCGCGATCTGCACGTCGGCGTCGCGCACGTCCGAGAACAGCTTGGCCCCCGCGCTGATCCGGCGGCCGAGCTCGGCGACCTCGGCCAGCATCTCGGCGGGGTTGAGCGGAAGCGGCGCGGTCGGAGCCTTCGGGGCGTCCCGGCCTGCGGCCCCCGTTTCGGTGGTGCCCGTGTCGGTGGTGCCCTTGTCAGCCATGCGCATCCTCCGTTGCCGGCGCGGCGGTGCCGTTCGTCCTGGAGACCCGGGCGGCCTCCCGGCGTTCCCGGCGCAGGGCCCGGACCTCGCGGCGCAGCTCGGTCAGGCTCTTGTGCACGTCGTCGAGCTCGGCCCGGGTCGGCTGCCCGTAGAAATCCGACAGGAAGGCCGAGAGGTCCTGCTGGGCGAGCCGCAGGTCGGTGGACGCCTTCAGCACCACCCGTTGCGAGGCCAGGAACGCCTCGGAACGCTGGACCTCCAGCAGCACGGCGTTGGCGGTCTCGGTCCAGCGGGTCATCATCTCGCGGGCGGAGCTGAAACCCTCGCCGCGCTCGGCGCGGTCGTTGGCCTCCTTGGCGAAGGTGCCGGCCGCCCGGGTCCAGGCGTTGAGCATCACCGCCTGATGCTCGGCCTGCGCCCGGCGCAAAGCCGCCCAGGCGGTGAACAGCGCGCCGTAGCGCCGCTCGGTCTGCCACAGGTCGGCGAGCTGCGGGCCCTCGGCCATCCGGGTCAGCGCGGCGTCGAACTCGGCCGAGCCGCCGAGCCAGGCCTGCGGGTCGAAGATCCGGGTCAGCACCGCTCCGGCGGTCGGGTCCGGCGCGCCGGCGCCGCCCTGCAGCGACGCGGTCAGGGTCTGCGACAAGGCGGTCGCCGAGGCCCAGGCCTGGGCGAGGTGGCTCTGCGCCGTGGCGAGGCCGGAGAGATCGGACTGCGGCGGGTTCGGCCAGGCGAAGCCCGGCGCGGCCCCCGGGGCGAAGAACCCCGCGCCGGCGCGGGTCCAGAATTCGCCCATCGCCTTGAACGCGTCGAACTGATCCATGACGGCGTCTCTCCCGGCCGGTCCGGCTTCGCGATGCCGGTATGAGCGTTCAAGTCCAGCGTATGCCGGTCGGACCCCACCGAATCCCGAACCCGCCCCTCTGCCCAAGGTGCCGGACGATCGGAGATCGTTCGGCCTCGAAGGATGCGGTCGCGGGTCGGCGGCCCTCCGGGGATCAGGCCGCCGGGCGCGCCGCGCCGAGCGCCTCGGCATAGATCGCGTAGGCGTCGTCGTAGGTGACCTCGCGCGGATTGTTCACGAGGAGCCGCGTCTGCTTCATCGCGTCGGTGGCCATCCGCTCCAGATCCTTCTGGGCCACGCCGACCTCGGCCAGCGAGGCCGGGACCTTGCAGTCGCGGCAGATCGCGTCGAGGCATTCGACGAACCGGGCGGCGGCCTCGGCCGGCGGCAGGTCGGCGGCGGCCGGGTCCAGGATCGGCGCCAGCTCGGCGTAGAGTGCCTCCGCGTGGGACAGGTTGAAGCGCATCACCCCCATCAGCACCAGGGCGTTGGAGAGCCCGTGCGGCACGTGGAAGATCGCGCCGACGGGATAGGCCAGCGCGTGCACCGCCGCCACCGGTGCGTTGGCGAAGGCCATGCCGGCGAGCATCGAGCCGAGCAGCATGCCGGAGCGCGCCTCGAGGTTGCGGCCGTCCGAGCAGGCGGTGCGGATATTGGACGAGAGCAGGGCCAGGGCCTGCTTGGCGAGCTGGTCCGAGATCGGGTTCTTCTTGTTCTTGCTGGTGAACGCCTCGATGGCGTGGACCATGGCGTCGATGCCGGTGGCCGCCGTCACGTGCGACGGCAGGCCCAGCGTCAGCTCGGGATCGAGCACCGCCCAGTCGGGCAGGAGTTTCGGCGCGACGACGCCCTTCTTCTCGGTGGTCGGCGTCGTGACGATGGAGATCGGCGTCACCTCGGAGCCGGTGCCCGCGGTGGTCGGCACCAGGATCAGCGGCAGCCGGTCGCCCTTGGCCAGGCCCACGCCGTAGATCGAATCCAGCGCCTCGTCGGATTTCGCCAGATAGGCGACCAGCTTGGCGGTATCGAGCGCCGAGCCGCCGCCGATCGACAGGACGAGATCCGTCCCCAGCTCCCGGGCGCGCTTGGCCGCCGCCTCGATCACCGTGGAGGGCGGGTCGGCGACCACGTCCTCGTAGACGTCGATGGCGATGCCGGCGGCCGCCAGCGCCGAC
This sequence comes from Methylobacterium brachiatum, assembly GCF_020523825.1. GTDB lineage: Bacteria > Pseudomonadota > Alphaproteobacteria > Rhizobiales > Beijerinckiaceae > Methylobacterium > Methylobacterium brachiatum. The sequence goes on from NZ_JAJALK010000012.1 coordinate 189,074, forward strand.
TCGGCGGCCTCGGTCAGGCCGGCCTTGCGCACGCCCTTGTCGGTCACGAGCAGCACGCGCTTTGCCCCGAAGGTGCCGACGATCTCCGGCAGCTTCTTGGATGCGCCGGCCTCGAACAGGACGTTCGGGGTGGTCTGGAAAGTGAACGGGTTCATCGCGCTGCCCTGTTGTCGTGCCGGGATCGGGTCTTCGACGGGATCACTCGGCCGGCTCGAAATCCTTCACCTTCTCGCGCAGCTCTTCGACGAGAACGCGCGTGTTCTCCGAATAATCGATCGGTACGGCGACGAGATGAACGCCGCCTTCGGCGAAGGCGCGATCGAGCGTCGGCACCAGATCGTTCACCGCTTCGACCCGGTGGCCCTTGGCGCCGTAGGACTGGGCGTAGAGCACGAAATCCGGATTGCCGAAGGTCATCCCGTAATCGGCGAACTTGTCGACCGCCTGCTTCCAGCGGATCATGCCGTAGGCCGAGTCGTCGAGGATCAGCACCACCAGGTTGAGCTTGAGCCGCACCGCGGTCTCCAGCTCCTGGCTGTTCATCATGAAGCCGCCGTCGCCGCACACCGCCATGACCCGGCGACGCGGATAGAGCATCGCCGCCATCATGGCCGAGGGCAGGCCCGCGCCCATCGTGGCGAGCGCGTTGTCGAGGAGCAGCGTGTTGGCGACGTAGGTGCGGTAGTTCCGGGCAAACCAGATCTTGTACATGCCGTTGTCGAGGCACACGATTCCGTCTTCCGGGATCACACGGCGGACGTCGCGCACGAGCCGCTGCGGCGTCACCGGGAAGCGGTCCTCGCCGGCCCTGTCGGCGATGTGGCCGAGGATGTGCTCGCGCAGATGCAGCAGGGCGCCGGCGTTGGGCAGCTTGCCCTCCAGCTTGTCGGCGAGCAGCTTGAGGGTCGGCCCGAGATCGCCGACCACCTCGGCGTCGGGGTAATAGACCTGCTCCACATTGGCCGGCATGTAGCCGATATGCAGCACCTTCTGGTCGGCCTGGCCCATGAAGAAGGGCGGCTTCTCGATCGTGTCGTGGCCGATGGCGATGATCAGGTCGGCCTTGTCGATCGCCTCGTGGACGTAGTCGCGCTCGGAGAGCGCGGCGGTGCCCATGTAGAGGTCGGTGCCGCTGGCGACCGTGCCCTTGCCCATCTGGGTGGTGAAGAACGGGATCTGGGTGCGGTGCACGAAGCCGCCGAGGTCGCCCGTGGCGCGGGGCCGGCTGGCGGCGGCGCCGAGCATGACCAGCGGCCGCTTGGCCTTGAGGATCATGGCGGCGGCCCGCTCGATCGCGGCCGGATGGGCGACCGGGATGTCGATCGGATGCGGCGGCACGACGTTGGCCTCGGCCTCCTCGGCGGCGATGTCCTCGGGCAGCTCCAGCAGCACCGGGCCGGGCCGCTCCTCGGTGGCGACCCGGAAGGCGTCGCGCACGATGGTGGGGATCGACGAGGCCGAGACGATCTGCCGGGCCATCTTGGTGATCGGCTTCATCGAGCTGATCACGTCGACGATCTGGAACTTCGCCTGGCGGGAGGACAGGATGCCCTTCTGGCCGGTGATGATTATCATCGGCATCGCGCCGAGATGGGCGTAGGCGGCGCCGGTGGAGAAGTTGAGCGCGCCCGGGCCCAGGGTCGAGAGGCACACGCCCGGCCGGCCGGTGAGCCGGCCATGGGTCGCCGCCATGAAGCTCGCCGCCTGCTCGTGGCGGGTCAGCACCAGCTCGATCTTGGAGGTGCGCAGCGATTCGACCACGTCGAGATTCTCCTCGCCGGGGATGCCGAAGATGCGGTCGACGCCCTCGTTCTCGAGGGCCGCAACGAGAAGATCTGAGCCCTTGGGCATGTGATGTCCCACCTGATGCGACGCCTGGCGGCGCCGTCCGGTCCATCCCCGATCCGTCCATCACCGACGCGGTCTGATCCGCGCGGCGCGGACCGGGAAGGACTCTCTTCGAATACGCGACCGGTTAGATGGCGGCCCTGTAGAGGGGTCAAGACCCGCCGGGGGCTGAATGGTCACAGAGCCCGGCCAATCCTATCGTGTACGGGGATTGGTCGGTTTCGGAACGACTGAGTACGGTCAAGGTTGTCCGGCACACGGTTCGGCGGGAGATCATGGACCAGGTGCGAAGCGACGACACGCGCGCTGCGGCGCCGCTCCCGGCCTCCGACCCCCCGGCCGACGATGTGGTCCTGGCGCCGCTGGCAGACTTTCCGCGGATCGATCTCCGGGCCGGCGTCGAGCCCTGGGACAAGCGCCGGCAGGCCGGCAAGGCCCTGCGGGCGACCGTTCCGCACCACGCGCACGCGTCCTTGGATTCGGAGCCGGATCGCCCCGATCCGATCGACCTGATCGAGGCCGCCCATGACGGCCGGCAGGCCCATCTGATCCCGCTCCGGGTCGCCCGGATGGCGACGGGCCCGTTCGCGTTCCTCCGGGGCGCCGCCCACGTCATGGCCTGGGACCTGTCGCGCGGCCCGCGCAGCGGCATCGACGTCGTGATGAACGGCGACGCGCATATCGACAATTTCGGCTTGTTCGGCACGCCGCAGCGGGAGATCGTGCTCGACCTCAACGATTTCGACGAGGTCACGGTCGGCCCGTGGGAATGGGATCTGAAGCGGCTCTGCGCGGGCATCGCGGTCGCCACGGCCGATGCCGGCACAGCGCCGGAACCCTGCCGCGCGGCCGTGATGACGGCGGTTTCGGGATACCAGCACACGATGCGGCGGCTGGCCCCGCAGGGCTCCCTGGAGGTGTGGTACCAGACCACCCCGGCGGATACGGCCCATCTCGGCGGGATCCGCATGGATTCGGAGGCCCGCGCCGTGGTCCGCCGCGCGGTCGACAAGGCGCGGCGCAAGAACAACCGCAGCCTCCTCGCCCAGGTCGCCGAGCGGCGCATCGACGGCGGCTGGCGGTTCCGGACCGACCCGCCGATCCTCACCCCGGTCGACGCCGCCACGCGGCAGAGGATCGTCACCGGGCTCGAGCGCTACGCCGAGACGCTGCCGCGCGAGCGGCGGTTCATGCTGAACCGCTACCAGGTCATCGACGTCGCCCACCGGGTCGTCGGGGTCGGCAGCGTCGGGACGCGGGCCTACGTGGCGCTGCTCTGCGGGAATTCCGACCGGGACGCGCTGTTCCTCCAGGTCAAGGAGGCGGTCCGCCCGGCCCACGCGCCGTACCTGCCCGGCATGCCCGAGCCCTATGCCGGCCACGAGGGCGAGCGCGTGATCTACGGCCAGCGCCTGCTCCAGGCGGTCGGCGATCCGCTGCTCGGTTGGACCAGCATCGATGGCCGACCGTACTACGTACGCCAGATGAAGAACCTGAAGGGCGCGATCCCCCTCGCCGAGATGTCCGGCCCGCCGCTCCTGACCTTCTCGTATGCCTACGGGGCACTCCTGGCCCGGGCGCATGCCCGGACCGGCGATGCGGCCGCCATCGCCGGCTATTGCGGCAGCGGCAAGAGCCCGGACCTGCGCGAAGCCCTGGCCGATTGGGCCGGGGCCTATGCCGAGCGCAACGCCGCGGATTTCGCCCTGTTTCGCGAGGCGATCGCCAGCGGCCGGCTCGAGGCGGCGGACGATCCCTGCTTGTGAGGTCCGGTGAAGGTCATACCGCCTTCTCCGTCATCGCGAGCGCAGCGAAGCAACCTAGGGCGGCGCGCGATCCCCGAACCGTGGTGCATCACTGGGTTGCTTCGCTGCGCGCGCCATGACGGTGTGAAGCAGGAGATCGGATCGCATCCCGCTGACGGCTCATCCCAACCCATCCCCTCATCCTGAGGTGCTGTGGGGCAGCCTCGAAGGAGGCCTCCAGCCAGCCGCGCGATCCCTGGAGGGCTCCTTCGAGGGCTCCGCTTCGCTGCGCCACCTCAGGATGAGGGGGGTGGGTTGGTGAGGCGCATCAAAGCAACCGTCACGGCATCCCGAAGGTCGGGGCCTCGTTGGCGAGCCGCACCAGCAGGTCGCGCAGCCAGCGATGGGCGGGGTCGCGGTCGTAGGAGGCGTGCCACAGCATAGACACCGCCACGTCGTCGAGCGGCACCGGCACCGGACTGACCGCGAGCGACAGGGCGCTGCCGAAGGCCGTGGCGAGCCGCGCATGCATGGTAGCGATCACCGGCGCGGCGCGGACCATGAACGGCACCACGAGGAAGCGCGGCGTCGTCACCGCGAGGATTCGCGAGCGCCCGATCAGGGCCAGGGCGTCGTCCACCACCCCGTGGGCGGTCTCCCGCAGGGAGGTCAGGACGTGCGGGAAGCGCAGGTAATCGTCGAGCCCGATCGGCGGCTGGATCCCGATCAGGTCGGCGTTGAACAGGACCACGTAGCTGTCCCGATAGAGAAGACGCTGCTTGTGGTGGATCTGCCCCTCGGAGAACAACCCGATGGCGAGGTCGACCCGATCGGCATCGAGCTCGTCGAGGATGCGGGTGCGGTCGACCGAGCGTAGGAGCAGCCGGATCCCGGGAGCCTCGCGGCGCAGCTGCGCGATCAGCCGCGGCCCGAGCAGGACCTCGACGCTGTCGGGCAGGCTCACGGTGAAGCTGCGCTCCACGGTGGCCGGGTCGAAGCGCTCCTCGCGATGGACCAGGGCCTGGACCTGCCGCAACGTCGCCCGCAGGGGCTCGGCGAGCTTCAGGGCCCGGGGCGTCGGCCGCATCCCGTCCGGGGCCCGGGTGAGGAGCTCGTCGTCGAACAGGCGGCGCAGCCGGGCCAGGCTCGAGCTCATCGCCGACTGGCCGACGCCGATCCGGGCGGCCGCCCGGGTGACGCTGCGCTCGTCGAGCAGCGCGTCCAGGGCGACCAGCAGGTTCAGGTCGATCCGGCTGAGATCGATGTGGTCAATGGCCAAGGTCGGGGCGATCGGTTCGAGGTCGGTCGCGCTGCATAGCAGAGCCGCGCGGCGAGAGCGCTCTCTGACGACGTGGCTTCGGTTCGACGCAAGAGCGCGCGTTACACCAAGACGTTAAAGCGGTGCCCGACCCGACGTGGTCGGGTACGGCTCTAGGCGGGCACCGGCTCCCGCGGCTCGGTGTGGTCGAACAGGCGCGGCGGCGCGATCTCGTCCTTGGCGCCCATCCGGTCGATCAGGTGCTCGGCCACGCGCAGGGCGTTGGCGATGATCGTCAGGGTCGGGTTCACGGCGCCGATCGACGGGAAGAAGCTCGCATCGGTGACGTAGAGGTTGTCGAGCTCGTGCGCCTTGCAGTTCCGATCCAGCACGGCGGTGTCGGGATCCTCCCCGAACCGCAGGGTGCCGGCCTGGTGGGCGGTGCCGCCGATCGGGATGTTCTTGCCGAGATAGAGCGAGCGGTCGAACAGGTGGGGGTGCATGTCGGTGAAGCTGCAGATCTCCTGGAGCCTGCGCCGCAGCCGCTTATGCGCCTCGACATTGGTCTCGGTGAGGTCGAGATGGACCTTGCCGTCCTTGTAGTAAACCCGGTTCTGGGCGAGCGGGATATCCTCCGAGGTCAGCCAGAAATCGACCGAGTGCTTCGCGATCCAGTCGAACGGCTTGTTGGTGAACCATTGCAGGAAACCCGGCAGTCCCTCCCCATGGATCTGGGCGCCGTCGGACTTGCCGACCATCTGGATGTGACCGAGCGGGAAGTCCCAGCCGTCCTTCGGATCGGGATCGCCGAAGTAGAAGTCGTTGAGCCCGAGGGTCTTCTGGAAGCGGGTCGGGTTCGGGATCTTGGAGATCGCCAGCACCGTCGAGTTGTTGTGGCGCATGTAGTTGCGCCCGACCTGGCCGGAGCCGTTGGCGAGGCCGTCCGGGTGGCGCGCGTTTGCCGAACGGAGCAGCAGCAGCGCCGAGGAGAGCGCCCCGCAGGCCACCACCACGAGGTCGGCCGAAGCCTCGAACGGCGCGTCGTCGCGCGTGCCGACCACGCCGGTGACGGTGCGGCCGCTCGGGTCTGTGACCAGCCGCTCGATATAGGTGCGGGTCAGCAGCGTCAGGTTCGGGCAGTCGCGCAAAGCCGGGTCGACCACCATGGTCTGCGCGTCGGACTTGCCGTTGGTCGGGCAGGGGAAGCCGTCGAAGGATTCGCACTTGATGCAGGGCGAGGTCGAGACGGCGCGCCCGTCCTTCTCCACCAGCCGCACCCCGACCGGAAGGTGGAACGGGTGGTGGCCGGCACTCTTCAGGTTGTCGAATAGCTGCTGGATCCGCGGCTCGTGCGAGACCGGCGGATGCGCGTAGGGCTTGCGCGACCACGGCTCGGTCGGGTCCTCGCCGCGCTGGCCATGGACGTGGAACAGCTCCTCGGCGGCCTGGTAATGCGGCTCGAACTCGTCGTAGCCGACCGGCCAGGCCGGGGCGACGCCGTCCTCGTGCCGGATCGCGCCGAAATCCTTCTCGCGCAGGCGAAACAGGACCGAGCCGTAGAATTTCGAGTTGCCGCCTACGTAGTAGTGAAGGCCCGGCTGGAAGGTGCTGCCGTCGGAGGAGTGCCAAGTCTCCTTGGTCTGGTAGGTGCCGTCGACGATCACCGCCTGGCTGTCCCAGTTGCGCGGCTCGCGCAGCAGGTAGTCGCCGCGCTCGATCAGCAGGATGCGCTTGCCCGTCTGGGCCAGGCGCCACGCCATCGTCCCGCCGCCGGGGCCGGATCCGACGATGATCACGTCGTAATGCTCACCCGGCATATGCTCTATCTCCGTCCGGACCGATTGTCCTGGCAGGCAACTCGCGAGCCGGATTTCGGATCGCGCTGCGGCGACGTTTAGCATTCGGTGCCGACGATCCGTGCAACAGGCGGTTAAGGGCTTTTCCCAACGCGGCCTTCAGCTTCGCCTGCGATCCTGCACCGAGCCGGCCTGCAGCCGGGGAGGCAGCCATGGTCGTCAACGATATCGCGCTCGTGCTGGCGCTGCTGATCGCGGCAGCGCTCGCGCTCGGCCACTGGCGCGCCCGGCGCTCCGTCGCGGACGAGGCCGAGGCCGAGCGGCTGCAGGATCGCATCTGGCGGATCAGTGAGAGCGAGGACCGCTATCGCGCCCTGGTGGCGGCCACCACCGAGGTGATCGTGCAGCGCGACGCCCGCGGGCGCATCACGTACGCCAACGACGATTACGCCCGGCTGCTCGGCCGCCCGGCCATCGACCTGCTCGGCGCCCAGATCGATCTCGAGATCCTGGAGCGGAGCGAGATCGAGGTCGGCGAGGACGGCGTCCGACGCATGGAGGCGCAGATCCGTTCGGTGGACGGCCAGGTGCGCTGGTTCGCCTTCGTGGAGATGCCGGTCGCGCATGGCGACGCGATGCACTGGCTGCGCGCGGGCCGCGACGTGACCGCCCGGGTCGAGGCGCTGCGCAGCCGCGACGCGGCGCTCGAACGCGCCGAGGCCGCCAGCGTGGCGAAGTCGCGTTTCCTCGCCACGGTCAGCCACGAGATGCGGACGCCGCTCAACGGCATCCTGGGCATGGCCGATCTGGTGCTCGGCACGAATCTCGACCTGGAGCAGCGGACCTATGTCGAGGCCGTGCGCACCAGCGGACAGGCCCTGCTGGGGCTGATCGACGGCGTCCTGGATTTCTCGCGGATCGAGGCCGGGCGCCTCGACCTCGCGGCCGAGCCCTTCGACCTGCCGGCCCTGGCCGAGAGCGTCGTGGAGCTCCTGGCCCCGCGGGCGCAGGACAAGGGCATCGAGATCGCCCTCGACGTGACGGAAAGCTTCCCCCGGGGGCTCGTCGGCGACGCCGATCGCGTCCGGCAGATCCTGATCAATCTCGCGGGCAACGCGATCAAGTTCACCGAGCGCGGCGGCGTCGGCGTCAGCCTCGGCTTCACGCCCATCCAGGGCGGGGGAGGGGAGGTGACGCTGGCCGTCTCCGATACCGGCTCCGGCATTCCCGAGGACCGTCTGCCGATCCTGTTCGAGGAGTTCGAGCAGGGCGACGGCAGCGCCAGCCGCAGCCACGAGGGCACCGGCCTCGGCCTCGCCATCACCCGCCGCCTGGTCACCCGCATGGGCGGCCGGATCGAGGCGGATTCCCGCGTCGGGCGCGGCTCGACCTTCCGGGTCGTCCTGCCCCTGCCGGAAGCCGAGGGCGCCCAAACCGGTCCGGCCCCTCTGCCCCGGCTCGAAGGGCGCCGCTGCCTGATCGTGGCGGATTCGCCCTACCAGGCGCCCTACCTGGCGCGCAGCCTGTCCCGCGCCGGCGCGGCCACCGTGATCGTCGGCACCCTGGAGGACGGGCTCGACGCGCTCTCGGGCGCCGCCTTCGACGCGGTCCTGGCCGACCGGGCTTTGGGCGACGCGGCGGTGCGCCAGATCGCCGATGCCGCGCGTGGCTGCGGAATCCGCTCGAGCCTCGTGCTGCTCTCGCCGTTCGACCGCCGCGGCTTCGGGGCGCCGGGCGCAGCCGGCTTCGACGGCTACCTGATCAAGCCGGTGCGCGCCCGCTCACTGTTCGAGCGGCTGCTCGCCCCACCGGTGGCGGTCGAATCCGCAACCATCCCGGTGCCGGCCCCGGCCCGGACGGGAGCGGGCCTGCGGGTTCTGCTCGCCGAGGACAACCCGATCAACGCGCTGCTCGCGACCCGCGCCCTGGAGCGTCTCGGCGCCGAGGTCGTCCACGCGGTCGACGGGGTCGAGGCGTTGGAGCGGTTGCAATCGAGCGGCCCGTTCGACCTCGCCCTGATCGACGTGCGCATGCCCCGGCTCGACGGCCACGAGACCGCCCGCCGCATCCGCGCCGCGGAAGCGGCCGGGGAGGGGACCCGGCTGCACCTCGTGGCGCTCACCGCCAACGCCGGCCGCGAGGACGAGATCGCCGCCCGCGCCGCCGGGTTCGACGGGTTCCTGGCCAAGCCGCTCAATCTGAAGCTGCTCCCGGCCCTGCTGGAGCGCCGAACCGCGCAAGCCGCTTAGCGCGTCGTGCCGGGCCCTGGAAGCGGCACGACGCGCCGGCTTTCTGTTTCGCATCGTCTTTCCGACATCCAGCGCTCACCTTTCGCGGCGAAGCGCTCGGCCCGCCGAACCCGCGTTGACAGCCGGCCGCTCCCCGCGCCAACAGAAAGCCCATGTCGACAGCCGCCACCATGCCGCCTGCACCGCGCTCCGCGACCGGCGCCCTCGCCGCCTGGGGCATCGCGATTCTCGTGATCGCGACGGTGCTGCTCGGCGAGCTGCTGCCGGCCCGGCACCCGGCTCCGGCGCGCTCGGTCGCCGACGACCCGGCCTGCCTGGAATGGACCGACGGCTGCCGCGTCTGCCAGCGCTTGGCCGAGGGTCCGGCCTGCTCGCTGCCCGGCATCGCCTGCCAGCCCGGCACGCCGCACTGCCTGCGCCACCGAGACGGGTGAGGCCGGGCGCACCGATCCTGCGGTTCGCGCCGAGCCCGAACGGACGGCTCCATCTCGGCCACGCCTATTCGGCTCTGCTCAACGCCGACCTCGCGCGGCGGATGGGCGGCCTCTGCCGCCTCCGGATCGAGGATATCGATCCGGTCCGGTCGAGGCCGGACCTGGTCGCGGCGATCGTCACCGACCTGGCCTGGCTCGGCCTGACCTACCCCGAGCCTTCGCGGCATCAATCCCGCCACCTCGATTCCTACCGGGCCACGCTCCAAGGCCTGATCGCGAGGGGGCTGGCCTATCCGTGCTTCTGCTCGCGCGGCCAGATCCGGGCGCGGGCGGCCGCCATCGCGGGCAACCCGCACGATCCGGACGGCGCACCGCTCTATCCCGGCACCTGCCGCGGGCTCGATCCCGGGATCACGGCCGAACGCCTCGCCCGGGGCGAACCGCATACCTGGCGCCTCGACATGGCCGCCGCGCTGCGTTGCGCCGAGGCCCCGCTCAATTACGAAGCCTTCGACGGGGCCGAGACGCGCCGGGTCGCGGCCGATCCGGCCAGATGGGGCGATGCGGTGATCGCCCGCCGCGACGTACCGACCAGCTATCACCTCGCCGTGGTTCACGACGACGCGGAGGAGGGGATCACCCACGTGGTCCGTGGCCGCGACCTCGAAGCGGCCACCGATCTTCACGTGCTGTTGCAGCGCCTGCTCGGCCTGCCGACGCCGCGCTACCATCACCACGCCCTGATCCTCGACCCCGACGGCGAAAAGCTCGCGAAGTCCCGGGGCTCGCAGAGCCTGGCCGACCTGAGGGCGGCGGGCGTCACCCCCGAGCAGATCCGCGCGCGTCTCGGCTTCGCCTGAGCGGATGGCCGTTGCCGAAGCCAGCTTCGGCCAACACCATGGCAGGCGAACCGGGGGATTCGCATGCCGGACGAAGCGACGCGGCGCATGCCGCACTCGGCCGAGTATTTCGGCGCCGAGCGCGACTATTTCTGGAACGCCGATTATCTCGATCTGCTCTTCGGGCGGCTTGGCCTGCCGCGGCCAGCCGCGATCCTCGACGTCGGCTGCGGCGAAGGCCATTGGGCGCGCCTGATCGCCGGACGCCTGTCGCCCGGCTCATCCGTGACCGGCGTCGATCGGGAGGCCGTGCATCTCGCCGCGTTCGTGCGCGCGCTCGCGACGACCGAAACGGCCGGCCTCTCCGTCAGCACGCTGCAGGCGAGCGCGTACGATATCCCGGCCCCGTCCGCCACGTTCGACCTCGTCACCTGCCAGACACTGCTGCTGCATCTCCGGGAGCCCGCGAAAGCGCTTGGCGAGATGAAGCGCCTGGTGAAGCCCGGCGGTCAGATCCTGTGCGTCGAGCCGAACAACCTCGTCGGGCGCTTGCCGATATCCAGCCTCATGTCGGTGATGCCGGTGGACGAGGTCGTCCGCCTCTCCGAATTCGCTCTCCGCTACGTCATCGGCCGGGCACGCCGGGGCCTGGGTGATGAAACCATCGGCGAGTCGCTGCCCGGCCTTCTCGCCGAAGCCGGCCTCCAGGATATCCGCGTCTGGCTCTGTGACCGGGCTGCCGCCGTCTTTCCACCCTACGACACGGCCGAACAGGCGGCCCTTCTCGACGCCGGGAGGCGCTGGCGACGGGAAGGCCTCGGCCCCTTCGACAAGGCGGAGATGCGCAGCTGCGTCCTCGCTGGGGAGGGAAGTGAGGCGTTCTTCGAGCGCGCCTGGGCCGATTACCTCCGCCTCGACGATCGCATCGCGGAAGCTGCCGCAAACGGCCGATGGCACACCGCGGGCGGCACGCTGTTCTACATCGCCGCCGGGAGGAGGGGGCCCTGATCCGGCTCCCGGCCGGACCGTTCATGCGGTGCCGTCCTCACCGGTGCCGCGCCGCGACCTTCAGCAGCGCGATCCCCGAACGCCGCACCGGCCGTCGCCTCAGCGGACGGCCGCATCCCGCTGCGCCAGTGCCGTCGCGCTCTTCGATTTCAGCATGGTCGCGTCGACCTGCTCACGCTGGCGCTTGAACTCGGCGAGCAGCCGGCCGTCGAGCTCGCGGCCGCGGGGCACGCGGATCTTCATCGGATCGACGAAGTGGCCGTTGATGATCACCTCGTAATGGAGGTGCGGCCCGGTCGAGAGGCCGGTGGAGCCGAGATAACCGATGATCTGCCCCTGCCGGACCCGGACGCCCTCCTTCACGCCCCGGCCGAACCGCGACATGTGGTTGTAGGTGGTCACGTAGCCGTTGACGTGCTGGATCTCGACCCGGTTGCCGTAGCCCGAGGTCATCTCGGCCCGGATCACAACGCCGTTGCCGGCCGCGGCGATCGGGGTGCCGATCGGGTTCGCCCAATCGACGCCGGTATGCAGCTTGGCGTAGCCCAGAACCGGGTGGCGCCGGTAGCCGAAGCCAGAGCGCATGATCCCGTCCGGGATCGGCTTGCGCAGGAGGAACTTCTTCAGGGAGCGCCCCTGCTCGTCGAGATAGTCGATCGTGCCGTCATCCGGGGACTGGAAGCGGTAGACCTTGCGGGTCTCGCCGCCCAGGGTCAGGGCAGCGTAGAGCAGGTCCGGACGATCGGCCCCGGCCTCGTCGTCGTAGGTGTAGAACACGTCCAGGCCGTCGCCGCTGCTGATCCGGCGCTGGAAATCGAGGTCGTAGCTGAACACCCGGACGATGTCCTCGACGGTCGCGCGCGGCAGGTCGTGGCGCGCCGCCGTCTCGTAGAGGCTCTGGTACAGCCGGGGGCCGGAGCCCGAATCCTCGTCCTCGTCTTCACCCGCATCCGCCTGTGGCTGCGGCTTGGCAGAGGGCGCCTCCTCGGTGGGCGGGGCCACCGAGACGAAGGCGCTCCGGTCGTTGAGCGCGGCGATGCCCTCGATGCCGTTCTCGCCGTAGAGCACCACGCGGGTGACCTGGCGCGGATCGCCGGGGCGGGGCCCGGGGGCGATCTGCACCCGCATCTGCTGGCCCTCCGCGAGCGCGCCAGTGCGGGCCTTGCCGCCCAGGGCCGCGACGATGCCGCGGATCTGCTCGTCCCCGGCCAGGCCGGTGGCCTTCAGGATGCCCTCCAGGGTCTCGCCGCGCTTGAGCGCGATGTCGCGCTCCTCCACGAGCGGCGCCTCGTTGGGCTTGAGCTCGACCTTGGCGACCTTGGTGACGTTCTCGGGGACGACCAGCACCTCGATCGCTTTGAACGGGTTGGCGTCCTTGGCGACCGAACCTTCCGCATCACCGCCGCCCGCGCCCTGCTGGAGGGTACGCGACAGCAGGATCTGTGGGGCGATCGGGATGGTCGCGCGGCGCCCGGCCTCGGCGGCGATGCGGCGCTCCTCTTCCACCTGCGCGGTGACGTCGTCGTCGGTGAGCGCCGGGGCGTTGGCGTCGACCGGGGCGTCGGCCAGGTCGCGCTTGACCACCGTCACCTCGGCCCCGGGCGCGTCGGCGGCCGCATCGGGCGCGCGCTCCAGGGGCTCGTCGGAGACGAACTTCATCGGGTCGAACCGGGGCAGATCGCCGGCATAGACGCCCGTCGTCATCGACAGGGGCGTGGTGATCCGCACGAAGGCCTTGGCCTTGATGATCTCGCGATCGCCCAGGCGGACGGTCACCGGCGCGCGAAAGCTCTGCTTGGCCGAGGCGATCATCAGGTTGCGCACCAGCCGGTCGCCCTTGCGGGCGATGTTGGCGCCGCTCTCGCTCGGCTGCGGCCGGGCCATGAGGGTGGCCTTCTCGGGAATCGCCGCGAAGGACACGTCGCCCTGGAGAGAGACGTGCAACGCCGCCGCGATCAGGCCGGCGCCGGTCAGGCCGGTCAGCGTGCTGGCACAGAGCCAGCGCAAATTGACCGCGCGCCGATCGATCTGGGTCGCATCCGCGCCGAGGAGATCGAGGGGAGCCTGGACCCCGCGCCCGACGCCGGGGGCGAGGGCGGCCACGTCGCCGATCTTGAGTCGCTCGCGCTTCACTCGAAGGTCCCGGAAAGACGACGGCGCACAAGCGCTCCCGCCAGCCTGACTGATCCGCGGCCGCTCAGGCTCAGGCCGCCCGCGCCGTATAGGTACGAGCGGTTCATCTCGGAGCCCAGCATGTCGAGATTGAGGCGCCTTCCGCCGCCGCCGCGCATTCCGCAGGGAGATTTGCGGCGCCGCGAGAGGGGAGGGGGCCCGATCCGCGACGTCGCTGGAAAATCTGCGAATCGGTGTTGACGGCCGGGAACCGGCTGCGTATACACCGCTCATCGGCGCCGGCCGCGGAAGTGGCCCGGGCGCTGAGGCATCTTCTGACAGATCGGCGGGG
>NZ_JAJALK010000013.1 GCF_020523825.1 Methylobacterium brachiatum
GAGTGCGCAATGAATCAGCCCAACAGCCCCGCGTGAACCCCAGGCATCCGACTCAGCCCAAACCGAAAGTGCTCTAGGAGCGCTGAAGAAGTTTCAAGAGCGCCGTAGTATTGAGCTTCTTGAGTGGCGTCCCAGCGAAGAAATATTATATATCATTGAGCCGGCATTCTTATTTTTTGTAAGATGGCGCCGCGAAAAACAATTTCAGGCCGAGCAGCTAGATATGTTCGAGATTTTGATCCAAAGCTTGGCCGAGAATAGCCATATCAATAGATCGGCACTAGAACTTGGGTCTAATGAGATCTGAAAATGATGTAGATTAAGAAAATCTATTACTGATACGCAATGCTACAAACAGGCTTAATAATGCAACGCAGCCCAAGACACCAAACGCAGGCCCAGCAGCCGCGAAGCCCTCGCCCAGGGCGTTCTGATAGGCCTCGATCGCCCAGGCGTTGGGTGTGAGCCAGCCGGCCTGCTGCAGCCAGGGGGGCATCAGGAAGCGCGGCACCATCGAGCCGCCGACCGCGGAGAGCAGCAGCACCCCGAAGGTCGAGGCGAGGTGGGCCTGCTGGCGGGACGCGGCCAGCGCGCAGGCGGCCAGCGCGAGGCCCGCGGCCATGGCCGAGACCAGCAGGCAGGCGGCGAGGAAGGCCGGCCAGTGCGGCCCGATCTCGACGCCGTAGAGCAGCGCGGCGGCCAGGAAGATGAGCCCGGCCTGGACCATGCCCTGGAGGGTCAGGAAACCGAACTTGCCGAGCACCACCACCGGCAGGCCGCCGGGGCCGGCCATCAGGCGCTCGGCGATGCCGGTCTCCCGCTCCTCCACCAGCGAGAGCGCCCCCTGCATGGCGGCAAACAGCAGGAAGACCGCGGTGATCGCGCCGGCGTAGTAGCTCACCCGGGCGTTGGCGGTGCCGGCGGCGGTGCTCTGGCGCTCGACCAGCGCGGCGAAGCTGAACGGCTCCTTCTTGGCCCGCTGCTCGGCAAAGGCCTCGTCGAGGAAGCGCCGCTCGTCCGGGCCGATCTTGCCGGTGCGCTCGACATCCGCGACGATGCGCGAGAGCACTACGTCGGGCAGAGCCTCGTTCAGCACGCGCTGGAGCTGGCCGAGGGCGATCGGCGTGGCGAGCGCCTTGGCGGGGTTCTCCACCAGCACCACCGGCTGGTCGGCCGGTCCAGGCGGCGCGTCCGCCGGGGCGGCGATCAGGTCGCCCCGGAGCACCAGCGCCACGTCGACCGCGCCGGCGCGGACCGCCTGGGTCACCGCCGCCAGGTCGGTCGCCGGCAGGCGGGTGACCCGCAGGGACGGGTCGGCCACCAGGGCGTCGGCGAGGCGTTGCGTGGCCGCCGTCCGGGCGAAGTCGGCGAGCCCGAGATGGATGCGGATCCGGTCGCCGGTCGCCCCGGAGAAGATCGCCGCGAAGATGACGAAGATCACGGTGGGCAGCACGAAGGCCATTACCAGGGCGGCGCGGTCGCGCAGGAGGCTCAGCGCCATCACCCGGAACGCGGCGCCGATCATCCGGCGGCCCCCGCCCGGCGCGGCTCGGAAGCTCCGCGATCCGCGACCTCCCGGGGCCGGATCGCGTCGAGATACAGGGCCTCGAGCCGCGGAGCGCGGACCCGCACCTCGGCCACCGGCACGCCCTGGGCCCGCAGCGCCCCGAGCAAGGCCGCACCGTCGAGGCCGGAGCGCTCCACCGAGCGCCAGACCAGGCCGTCCGGCTCGGCCGGCACGAAGCCGCCGCGGCGCAGCACCGTCTCCGCGGCCGCATCCGCCGGCAGGGCGAGGCTCAGCTCCCGCTCCGGCGCGCCGACCCGCAGCTGCGCCAGCAGGTCGGCGAGGCGCCCTTCGCG
The DNA here is from genome assembly GCF_020523825.1 of Methylobacterium brachiatum. Lineage (GTDB taxonomy): Bacteria > Pseudomonadota > Alphaproteobacteria > Rhizobiales > Beijerinckiaceae > Methylobacterium > Methylobacterium brachiatum. The sequence goes on from NZ_JAJALK010000013.1 coordinate 1,861, forward strand.
CACGATCCGGCCCTGCGCCAGGAACGCGACCCGGGAGGCGAGGCGCTCGGCCTCGGCGAAATCGTGGGTGGCGATCAGGATCGCGGTGCCCGCGGCCTTCAGCCGGTCCAGCACCGCGTGGATCGCCGCCCGGGCGGCGAGGTCGACGCCGCTGGTCGGCTCGTCGAGCAGGACGAGGCGCGGCCGGTTCATCAGGCTCGCCGCGATGTTGACCCGGCGCCGGTAGCCGCCGGACAGGATCCCGACCGGACGATGCGTCACATCGGCGATGTCGGCCATCTCCAGGGCGGCCGCGACGGCCGCGCGCCGGTCGCGCCGGGCCACGCCCGCGAGCTGGCCGAAGACGCCGAGATTCTCGGCGACCGTGAGGCGCGGGTAGAGGGCGATCTCCTGGGGCACCCAGCCGATGCTTCGGCGGGCGCTGCCGGATCGGAACGGGTCGGCGCCGGCCACCCGCACGGTCCCGGCGCTGGGAGCGAGGCGGCCCGCCACCAGTCGCATCAGCGAAGATTTTCCGGCCCCGTTCGGGCCGAGCAGCGCCAAGGTCTCGGCCGCGTCGAGGTCGAGATCGACCTGCTCCAGCACCCGCCGCCCGCGCAGGTCCAGGCCGACACCCGCGATCCTGACGAGGGGATCCTCCACCCCGTCACCGCCGCGGCAGGGCGCGGGCGAGCCGCACCCGCACGGCGGCGCCGGGCTCCTGCAGCGCGAAGGCCGCGTCGGAGAAGTCCGGCCGGCCCCTTCGCGCGACGGCGCCGGAGAAGCCGTAGGGTTCGAGCGGCAGGCCGAGCCCGGTCCTGTCGAGCCGGCCGTTGCCGTTGGCATCCTGGAAGGCCGCCACCGCATAGGCGCCCGGGGCCACGTCCTGGAAGGTGAACGACGCCCGGCTCCCGGAGGCCGGCGCCTCGTCGCCGCGGGTGCAGAACGGTTCGGACAGGCCGCCCTGGCACAGGGCCACCCGGACCGGGCCGGCGCCGGGCTCGATCCCGTCGACCTCCACCTTCAGGGTCGCGGCCATCGCGCCCGAGCCGGACAGCAGGGCGAGGACGCCGAGGCCGGCGGTCAGCGCCAGCCGGCCCGGCGCGCCGATCACGAGGCCTCGCCGGAGGTCGCCAGCGGCGCGGTGTCGGGGATGCCGGCCTGGGACGCGGCGCGGGCGCCGGCCAGCTCCTCGATCAGCAGCCGGGCGGAGATGCGGGCGCCCTCGTAGATCACCGGCAGGCCGGAGCCCGGATGGGTGCCGCCGCCGACGATGTAGAGCCCCGGCCCGAAGCGGTTGTGCGGCCGGAAATACAGCATCTGCATCAGGTCGTGGGCGAGGTTAAAGGTGGCACCCTCGTGGACCGCGAAATCCTCTTCCCACTGGGTCGGGTCGATGATCCGCTCGTAGCGGATACGGGATTCGATGTCCTCGAGGCCCAGCCGCTTCAGCCGCTCCAGGATCAGGGCGCGGTAGCTCTCCCGGGTCGCCGCCCAGTCGATCCCGGCCTTGAGGTTCGGCACCGGCACCAGGACGTAGAGGGCGGTGTGGCCGGCCGGCGCCATGCCGCCGTCGGTATAGCCCGCATGCTGGACGTAGAGGGAGGGCTGCATCGGCAGCGTCCCCTCGGTGATCTCGCGGATGTTGCGCTCGTAGCCGTCGGCCAGGAGGATCGTGTGGTGCCCCAGGCTGTCGGGCACTGTCCCCTCGATGCCGAGATACAGCATGAAGGTGGAGCAGGAGAGCCGGGCCTTGTGGATCTTGGCGTCGCGCCAGCGCGGGCGGTTCCGCTCCGGCACCAGGGCGCGCACGACCTTGGCGAAGTCGCCGTTGATCAGCACCGCGTCGGCGTTGAAGGTCTCGCCATCCACCACGACGCCGCTGGCGCGCTTGCCGTCGAACACGACACGCTCGACATTCGCGTTCAGCCGGATGTCGACGCCCATGCGGCCAGCCAGGCCCGCCATCGCCTCGGAGACCGCGCCGCAGCCGCCGACCGGGTGATAGACCCCGTGCTCGTATTCGAGGAACGACAGGATCGTGAACAGGCTCGGGCACCGGAACGGCGACATGCCGAGGTATTTGGTCTGGAACGAGAAGGCGAGGCGCACCCGCGGATCGGCGAAGTAGCGCTTCAGGTCGCGGTCGACGCTGCGGCCGGGATGCAGATGGGGCAGGGCGGCCAACATCGCCGGGCTCGCCATGCTGCGCAGGGTGTGGAAGGCCTGCTGCAGGATCGGCTTGAAGTAGTCGAGCTTCGTCCGGTTCTCGGTGAAGAAGGTCTTGACGTTCTTAGCGTCGTCGGGCGCCAGGCGGGCGATCTCTTCTTCCATGCGAGCGATGTCGCCGGTGGCGCGGATCGTGCCGGTGATCCCGTCCTCGCCCTCGAACACCAGGTGGTATTGCGGATCGAGCCGCTCGAGCTTGACGTGGTCCTCGAGCCGCTCGCCGCAGCTCGTGAAGATGTCCGCGAGGATCTGCGGATAAAGGAAGAAGGTCGGGCCGATATCGAACTTGTAGCCGCCCGGCGCGGTCACGGTCTTGGTGCGGCCGCCGACCTGCGCGTCCTTCTCGAACAACGTCACGTGGATCCCGGCGCGCGCCAGGAGCAGGGCCGAGGCCAGGCCGCCGGGACCGGCACCGACCACGGCCACCCGGCGTCCGGTCAGCGCTCGCAAACCATCCCCAGACTGAAGCAACGCCGCCGACTCCCCTCGCAACCCCCGAACCCTACCGGCCAAGCTAGGCTCGCAACGCCCCAGGGCAATTGCAGCCCTTTGTCGCGCGTTCGGCAGCGGACGAAAAGGGATGACCTTAACCGACGGTTGCGAGCCGTCCCTGGCCGTAGGCGATCGCCTGCAGGGCGATCCCCGCCGCGGTGGCGACGTTGAGCGAGTCGAAGCCCGGGGCCATCGGGATCCGCACCGGGCGGGCCCGGCCGAGCGTGGCCGCGTCGAGCCCCGGCCCCTCGGTCCCGAGGATGAGCAGCACCCGCTTGGGTGTGGCGAGATCGTCGAGCGATTCGGCCGCCCCGGGGCTGAGCGCCAAGGCCTCGAGATCGAGCGCCCGGGCCAGCGTCAGCCAGTCCTGCCCGGGGGCGAGCCGGGCGAAGGGCTGGATCAGCGCGGCGCCGGCCGAGACCCGGATGCTCTTGCGGTAGAGCGGATCGCAGCTGGTGGCGTCGAGGAACACCGCATCGGCCCCGAAAGCCGCCGCGTTGCGGAAGGCGGCGCCGACATTGTCGTGGTTGGTCAGGCCCGCGAGGCCGAGCACCAGGGCGGGCGCTGGGGCGGGCGGCACGAGGGCCGCTGGGTCGGGCTCCGGCCCGCGCCGGCCCACCGCCAGGACCCCGCGATGGATCGGGAAGCCGGTGACGGCGCTCATCACCGCCTTGTCGGCCAGGTAGACCGGCGGCTTGTCCCGGCAGGCGGCCACGTCCGGGGCGAGGCCCGGCCAGCGCTCCGGGGCGAGCAGGATCGATTCCGCCCGGAACCGGGCCCGCGGGTCGAGCAGAAGCCGCAGGGTGACCTCGCCCTCGGCGATGAAGCGCCGGGTGCGGCCGACGAGGTCGCGCTCGCGCATCCGGGTATAGGGTTCGAGGCGCGGGTCGTCGGGATCCGCGATCGGTTCCGCGGCGACCGTCTCCTCGCGGTGGCCCATCTCAGCTCTGCTGGCGCTCGGTGCGGACCGCCAGCGGGTCGGCCTCGGCCTTGGTCGGCACCTTCACCAGCGCCTCGCCGTCGAGGACGGTCTCCCCGGCCACGGAGCAGCGGCAGGCGAGCCGCGCCCGGCGACGCTCCGGCATCAGCTCGGCCACCGTGACGGTCACGTCGACGATGTCGCCGATCCGCACCGGCGCGCGGAAGTTGAGGGTCTGCGAGATGTAGACCGCCCCCGGGCCCGGCAGGCGGGTGCCGAGCACCGCCGAGATCAGCCCGGCCGTGTACAGGCCGTGGGCGATGCGCGTGCCGAACGGCGTGCGCGCCGCGAAGTGCTCGGACAGGTGGATCGGGTTGCGGTCGCCGGTGATCTCGGCGAATCCGACCACGTCGGAGGAGGCGATCGTCTTCGAGAGGGTTTCCGACAACCCGACCTCGAGATCCTCGAAATAGAGCACGCGCAATTCGGGCAGCATGGCTCGGCAGACCTCCGGTTCCGGCCGGTCGCAACTCTGGCGCGGCCGCCTCAACAAGACCGCGTCGCACGATCGCGCCGCCGAATCCACCCGGACAAAGGCGCAAGATCCTTGAACTTTCTTGAGGCGCGGACAGGGTTTTCTCAACGACGGCTCGACAGGCGCGCCGCACTCGGCGATGACGCGCCCCGTGACCGCTGACCCTGCCGCCCGTCCCGAGCCGCCCGCCCTGCGCCCGGTCGTCGCCCGCGTGGCGGCGCTCAACCTCGGCTATTTCGGCATCGAGATCGCGGTGGCCCTCGCCATCGGCTCCGTGGCGCTGATCGCCGACAGCCTCGATTTTCTCGAAGACGCGGCGATCAACCTGCTGATCTTCGCCGGGCTGTCCTGGAGCGCGCGCAACCGGGCGCGGCTCGGCACCGCCATGGCGTTCATCCTGCTCGTGCCGGCCCTGGCCACGGCCTACGCCGCCTATGAGAAGTTTGCCGACTTCGTGCCCCCGGCGGCGCTGCCCCTGACGTTGACCGGCCTCGGGGCGCTGGCGGTGAACCTCACCTGCGCGCTGATGCTCGCCCGGCACCGGTCCGGCTCGGGCAGCCTGACCCGGGCGGCTTATCTCTCGGCCCGCAACGACGCCTACGCCAACCTGGCGATCATCGCGGCCGGGCTGGTCACCGCCCTCCATCCCAGCCCCTGGCCGGATCTCGTCGCGGCGGCCGGCATCGCGATCCTCAACGCCGATTCCGCCGCCGACATCTTCCGGGCCGCCGCGGCCGAGCGCCGGGCCGCACAATAGGCATGTCGATGCGCATCTTCCCGATCTCGGACCTGCATCTGGAGCGGCGGCGGCTCGACCTGATCGCCCTGCCCACGGCGCCGTTCGACGTCCTCGCCTGCCCGGGGGACCTCTACGAGGGGCATCCCGAGCGGGGGCTCGCGGCCCTGGTCCACTTGGCGCAGGGCAAACCGATCGTGCTGGTGCCGGGCAACCACGAGCGCTACGCCCCGACGGGCGACCCGCGCACTGCCCCGGAGCTGCTGGCGGCCCTTGAGGCGGAAGTCGCCCGGGTGAACCAACTGGGCGCCCGCATCCACCTGCTTCAGGGGGCGCAGGCCTGCGTGATCGACGGCGTGCGCTTCGTCGGCACGACCCTGTGGAGCGACTGGCGGCTGGCCGGGCGCTGGCTCGCCGCGGACACGCCGGATCGGCCGGAGGATCCGGTGGCCTATGCCGCCGCGCGCATGACCGACCCGGTCACCGGCTCGCGCGAATATCTCGGATCGATCCGCAAACCCGACGGCGCGGCGTGGCAGCCCGCGGACGCCATGGCGGCGCATGCGGCCGAGCGCGAGGCGCTGCACGAGGCGCTCCGCATGCGCCATGACGGCCCGACCGTGGTGGTCACCCATCACCCGGCGAGCCCCTTGGCGGCGGACCGCTACCGGGACGAGCCCGGCGTGCCGTGGTGGGTGCCGGCCTTCTACGCCAGCACCGCGCTCGACGACCTGCCCGATGCCGAGCGCCCGGATCTGTGGATCTCGGGCCATTTCCACGCCGGGCACGACCTGCGGGTCGGCCGCTGCCGGTGGGTGTCGAACCCCGTCGAGGGCAAGAGCTACCGGGCCGACTTCAGCCTGCCGGTCGGGGCGGGACGCTAGCCGGCGGCCGGTTGGCGGTGAGCTGACGGAGAATGCGCCCGAGCTGCTCGGCCGAGTACGGCTTGTGCAGCAGCTCGAAGCCCTCCGTCCCGTCCTGCGCCAGGACGTGGCTGTACCCGGAGGCGAGCAGCACCGGCAGGCCGGGCAGCCGTTCGCGCAGGCGTTTCGCCAGGGCGATGCCGCCCATGCCCGGCATGACCACGTCCGAGAACACGACATCGAAGCCGTTGCCGCTGGGCCCCAGCTTCTCGAGCGCGTCCTCGGCATTGACCGCCCAGGTCGTCCGGTAGCCCAGATCCTCGAGGATCTGCGTGGCGAACCGGCCGACCTCGAGGTTGTCCTCGACCACCAGCACGCTCTGGCCCGCCCCGATGGGGGAGCTGATCTCGGCGGGCGCCGCGCCGAGCGTCCGGTCATCCGCCTCGACCGTGATCTCGGGTAGGTAGAGCGTGAACGTCGTGCCGTGGCCGAGCTGCGTCTCCACGTCCACGTCGCCGCCGGATTGCTTGGCGAAGCCGAACACCTGGCTGAGGCCCAGGCCGGTCCCCTTGCCCACCTCCTTGGTGGTGAAGAACGGCTCGAAGATCCGGCCGAGCTGATCGGGCCGGATCCCGGTGCCGGTATCGCTGAGCGAGACGGCCGCGAAGGCGGTGTGCGTCCCGGCATGGCCGCGGATCTGCGGCAGCTTGCTCTCCCGGACGAGGCGCAGGGTGAGCGTGCCTTCCCCCGCCATGGCGTCGCGGGCATTCACGGCCATGTTGATCAGCGCCGTCTCGAACTGGCTCAGATCGGCCTTCACGAAACAGGGTTCGCCCGGGGTCTCGACCACCAGGCGGATGCGCGCGCCGGTGACGGTGTCGACCATCTCGGACACGCTGCGCAGGCGCTCGCCCACCTCGAACACCTCCGGCTTGAGCGCCTGGCGCCGGGCGAAGGCGAGGAGCTGGCCGGTGAGCTTCGCGGCCCGGTCGACTGTGTCCGACACGGCGTCGAGATAGCGGCGCTTGCGCTCCTCGGGCAGCTCGGGCCGGCGCAGGAAGTCCACGGACGAGCGGATGATCGTGAGCAGGTTGTTGAAGTCGTGCGCGACGCCGCCGGTGAGCTGGCCGACCGCCTCCATCTTCTGCGATTGGCGCAGCGCCTCCTGCGTGTTGGCGAGCTCGGCCTCCGCGCGCAGGCGCTCGGAGATGTCCTTGGCGTAATGGAACGCGCCGATGATCGCGCCCTTCTCGTCGCGCAGGGGCGAATAGGACACCTCCCAGCAAGGCTTGGCGAGGTCGGGGTCGCCGAATTCCTGGGTGACCGTGAAGCTCTCGCCGTCGAGCGCGCGGGCCATGAAGCCGCGCATGATCGGGGCCTGGTCCGGCGGGAACAGGTCGTAGAACACCTCGCCGATCTCCACCCGGTGGGCGAAGATGCGGTGGAATTCGTCGCTGTGCGCCCGGTTGAAGGCGATCAGGCGATACGCGGTGTCGAAGGCGCAGATCGGCGCGGCGCTCGATTCGAGGATGTCGCGCGACAGCCGCAGCTCGGCGGTCCGCGCCGCGACCTGCTTCTCCAGGCTTTCGTTGAGATCCTGCAGGGCTTGCGCCGCAGCCCGCTGGGCGCGCTCGGCGTGGTAGCGCTCGGTCACGTCGCGGGAGATGCCGACCAGCTTGAGCGGGCCGCCCTCCTCGGGGAGGAACGGCGCGAAGCTCACCTCCCACCAGCGCGGCTCGCCCTTGCCGGTCGGGGCGAAACCCTCGATCCGGGACGCCTCGCCGGCCTTCGCCCGCCGGACCGCGTCGCGGAGCTTGGCGCGCTCCTCATCCGGCCAGAGCGCGGCGTATTCCTGCCCGAGGATATCCTGGACCGAATCGATCTGGTTCAGCTCCAGGCCGCGCGCGTTCATGAACTCGACATGGCCTTCGGTGGAGAGGACCTTCACGCAATCCGGGCTCGCCGTCAGCACGCCTTTGACGAAGGCCTCGCTGCGTTGGAGCGCCTCGCCGGCCGCCAGGCGCCGGTGCGCGTCGAGATGGAAGCCGATGAGGTCGGCGAACATCCGGAACATGCCGACGATGTTCGGCCGGTTCACCTGGGCCGGCTTGCGGTCGATGGCGCAGAGCGTGCCGAAGAAACTGCCATCGGGCAGCGTGATCGGCACCGAGATGTAGCTCTCGAAGCCGTACAGCTTCGGGATCGCATGCTGCTGGAAGGCGGGATCCTCGGCGACATGGTCGATGATCACGGGCGCGGCGCTCCGCCGGATCTGGTCGCAGAAGGTGGTCGCGATCTGCAGCTCGTCGCCGGGCTTCAGGCCGAAGGCGATGTCGTCCCGGACGCTGCAGGCGATCCAGCGGTCCTCGGTCACCCGGGCGACGGCCGCGAAGCCCATGCCGGTGGTCTGGCAGATCACGTTGAGCATGGTCGGGACCGCCGCGATGCCGTCGACGGCGCTCAGGTCGGCCTGGATATCCTGCGGCAGGGACGGGCCGGGGGCGGGCGTGCTCATCGGATGGCTGCGACCCGGATTTCGGCGCGCGCCTTCGGCCCGCCGGCGCCCCGGCACAGGCAGGTGCCGTCCGGGACGCGGGGCGGCGCGGTGTTGCGGATCGGGGCGCTCGACATCGCTTGCCCGTCGCATGCGGTCCAGGGACTGTCAAAACACCGGGCCTGATCGGCGGAAGAATGCAGCTTCCAGTCGATGAGGGTCTTGGATTTCTACCCTCATACGCGCGACGTCCGCCGTTGACGCGACGAGATCTCCGAAGGACCTGAACCGGCCTTCGCGCGTCTTGACTTGGAGCCCAGGTCTTCGCGGCCGTTCTGTCCGCCATCGGTCGGAGATGCACCGCGCCGCAGGGCCGGTGCTACAAGGCCCGCTTCCGGCCCCCGCGCATCACCCGGTCCATTGTCCTCACGGGACCGCGGCCCCTCGTTTGAAAGACACGCATGGAAAGCGTCACCGTCGTCCTGGCCCTGTTGCTGTCGGTGCTCGTGAGCGGCGCCCTGGGCCGCCTGGTCCCGCTTCCGCTGCCCCTGATCCAGATCGTGATCGGCGTGGCCCTGGCGCTGGGGCCGCTTCCGAGCACGACCCTCGACCCCGAGATCTTCTTCCTCGTCTTCCTGCCGCCGCTCCTGTTCCTCGACGGCTGGCGCATCCCGAAGCGCGACCTGTTCCGCAACGGCCGGACGGTGCTGGCGCTGGCGCTGGGATTGGTGGCGCTGACCGTGCTGGGCATCGGCATGCTGATCCACGCGATGATCCCGGGCATCCCGCTGGCCGTCGCCTTCGCGCTCGCGGCCGTCCTGTCCCCGACCGACCCGATCGCGGTCTCGTCGGTCGCCGCCCAGGCCCCGGTGCCGCGGCGGCTGATGCACATCCTCGAAGGCGAGGCGCTGCTCAACGACGCCACCGGCCTGGTCTGCCTGCGCTTCGCCATCGCGGCGGCGCTCACCGGGACCTTCTCGCTGTCGGAGGCGGCGACCACCTTCGTCTGGCTGGCGCTCGGCGGCCTCGGCATCGGCGCGGCCACGACCTTCGTGCTCATGGGCGCGCAGGACCTCCTGCGGCGGCGGACCGGCGAGGATCCCGGGCTGCAGATCCTGTTCAGCCTGCTCACGCCGTTCGGGGCGTATCTCGCCGCCGAGCACGTCCACGCCTCGGGCATCCTGGCCGCGGTCGCGGCCGGCATCGCCATGACCTATGTCGAGATCCAGGGGCGCAGCCTCGGCACCACCCGGGTCCGCCGGACGGCCGTGTGGGACACGGTGGCGCTGGCGGCCAACGGGTCGATCTTCGTCCTGCTCGGCGAGCAGCTGCCCGAGGTCCTCGGCCACGCGGTCAAGCAGGCCGACGTGCAGGGCGCCGGATGGCTGGTGGCCTGGGTTCTGGCCATCACGGCCGGCCTGATGGCGATCCGCTTCGCCTGGGTCTGGGTCTCGCTCCACTTCGTCCTGGTGAAGGCGCATCGCCGGGGCGAGCGGCGCGAGGGCCTGACCTGGCGGCTCGTGGCCGCCACCACGCTCGCAGGCGTGAAGGGCGCGATCACGCTGGCCGGCATCCTGACCCTGCCGCTCACCCTGAAGGACGGCACGCCGTTCCCGGCCCGGGATCTCGCGATCCTGCTGGCGATGGGGGTGATCATGACCTCGCTGCTGCTGGCCAGCACGGTCCTGCCGCCGCTGCTGCGGGGCCTGCGCCTGCCCGCCGATTCGAGCCACGATGCCGAGGAGGATTCCGCCCGCGCCGCCGCGCGCCACGACGCCGTGACGGCCATCGAGGCCCTGCAACATCGCCTGGTCCAGGAGCAGGAGGACGCCTCCATCGCGGTCGAGGCCGGCGCCCGGGCCATGGACCGTTACGAGGGCCTGGAGGCTCCGACCGGTGACGGCCGGGAAGGCGGCGGCCGCGCCCGGCAGCTGGCCATCGCTGAGAGGCGTCTGCGGCTCGCCGGGATCGAGGCCGAGCGCCAGGCGCTCTACCGCCTGCGCCGGTCGCGGGCGATCGACGACGTGGTCCTGCGCCAGCTCGTCCGCGAGGTCGATCTGGTCGAGGCGCGGCTGCTGGCCTGGAATCCCGCCGGCCGGGCCCTGTCGACGCCGCGCAGCTGAACGGCGGCGCGCGGACTGGAGGGCGTCGGCCGGATTAGTCCCGGCCGGCACGCTCGTGATGTCGAGGGCGTGTCGTTCCGCACAGCTTGGCCGTAGAACCCGGATGAGGGCGCGTCGACGGAGCGTCCTCCTCTGATCAGCTCCGAAGTCCGGGGCTCTGGATCGGGGTTCTCATGACCGGATTTGGCCTGGGATTACGCGGGATCGCGTCGGCTGCACTGGCCCTATACGCTGCGGGTCCCACAACCTCGGCCTATGCGGCGTCCGCGGCCCAGCCCGGCCAGACCATCGGCCTGCCGGTGGGCGCGCAGCTCCCCGTCGGGCTGTACTTCGTGAACCTGTCGAGCTTCGGTACGCGCAGCGCGCGGCCGGGCGACACCTCGACCAACGTCAACCTGCCGACCTTCGCCTGGTCCACGCCCTGGGACATCGCGGGCGGGCGCCTGCAATTCTTCGTCACCCAGCCGGTCGTGGCCGCCACGCTCCAGGGCGCGCCTTATCAGAGCGGCATCGGCCAGCCGCTGCTCGCCGCCCAGCTCGCCTGGGATCTCGGCCACGATGTCGGTGTCAGCTACTTTTTCGGCGGCTACCTGCCGATCGAGACGCGCTTCCTGACCCAATCCGCCTCGCTGACCCACCGCTTCGCAGCCAGTTATACCGGCCAGGACTGGAACCTGACGGCGAACCTGCTCCACGGGATCTTTCTGGAGACGCGCTCGCCTTTCGGCGCCCTCTATCCGGACTACCTGAACCTCGACCTGACCGCGGCGAAGAGGTTCGGCAAGTGGCAGGTCGGCGCAGTCGCGTTCGGCTCGAGCGATCTTCCGACCGGCGTGTCCAGCTACCGGCCGCAGGGGCAGATCGCGGTGGGCGGCCTGGTCGGGTACAATTTCGGGCCGGTGAACCTGCAGGCCTACCTCACCCGCGACGTGGTCCAGCGCAACTACCGCGGCCGCGAGACCCGCGGCTGGCTGCGGGTGATCGTGCCGCTCTACCAGGACAAGGACGAGGTCGAGCCGAACCGCACCCTGGTCACCCGCCGCCAGGCCGAGTAGCCGCGGCGAGGCTCACATGCGGGCCGGCGGGGCCAGGGCCGCGCTGGCGGCGCGGAGGGACGGCCCGAGGTCCCGCGTCAGGCGGGCGCGCAGGCTGGCCTGTTTCGCGCGCACCATCCCGGGGATCAGGAACAGGTCGAGGACGACCCAGATGAATCCGACGAGGATGCAGTTGAGGAGGATCTGAAGGATCGCGGTGCCGGTGCGCCCGAGATAAAATCGGTGCGCGGAGAAAGCGCCGAGGAAGAACCACAGCACGTAGGCCAGGACGATGCTTGGCCCTTCATTGGTCACGCGCTGCTCGATCAGGATCTTCTCTTGCGTCGTCGGTTCCATCTGTCCTGCACCCTCCGTCGAGACGGCTAAGCTTGAGACAGGGTGTTGCCGAAAGCAAGGTTGGGCCGGCGGGATGACCCGCCGGCCCGGTCGACCTCAGGCGTGCACGAGCACGTTGCGGAACTGCCAGGGGTCGCTGGTGTCGATATCCTCCGGGAACAGGCCCGGGCGGTCGGTGAGCGGGGTCCAGTCGGTGTACACGCCGACGACCGGGCCGAGATACGGGGTCTGGACCTCCAGGCAGCGCCGGAAATCCATCTCGTCGGCCTCGACGATGCCGGCCTCCGGGTTCTCCAGGGCCCAGACCATGCCGGCGAGCACCGCCGAGGTCACCTGCAGGCCGGTGGCGTTCTGGTAGGGGGCGATCCGCCGGGTTTCCTCGATGGAGAGCTGCGAGCCGTACCAGTAGGCGTTCTTGGCGTGGCCGTAGACCAGCACGCCGAGCTCGTCGATGCCGTCGACGATCTCGTTCTCGTCGAGGATGTGGTGCTGCTCCTGCACCTTAGCGGCGTTGCCGAACATCTCGTGTAGCGAGAGCACGGCGTCGTTGGCCGGGTGGTAGGCGTAGTGGCAGGTCGGCCGGAACACCGCCTGATCGCCCTCGCGCACCGTGTAATAGTCGGCGATCGAGATCGCCTCGTTGTGGGTCACCAGGAAGCCGAATTGCGGGCCGGCGGTGGGCACCCAGGTGCGCACGCGGGTGTCGGCGCCCGGCTGCAGCAGGTAGATCGCGCAGCGCGAGCCCTTCTCCTGCTCGCGGGCATTGGCGGGCTTCCAGGTCTCGTGGGTGCCCCAGCCGAGCTCGGCCGGCTGGTTGCCCTCCGAGACGAAGCCCTCGACCGACCAGGTGTTGACGAACACGCCCCGGGGCTTGGGGTTCTTGGCGCGCTGGGTGTCGCGCTCGGCGATGTGCACGCCCTTCACGCCCAGGGTCTTCATCAGGGCGGCCCACTCGGCGCGGGACTTGGGCTCGGGCGCGGTGACGCCGGTATCCTTGGCGATGTTCAGGAGCGCCTGCTTGACGAACCACGAGACCATGCCGGGATTGGCGCCGCAGCAGGAGACCGCCGTGGTGCCGCCCGGCTTCTGGGCGCGGGCGTCGAGGATGTCCTGGCGCAGGGCGTAGTTGGTGCGGTCGCCCTGGCCGCGGCTCTTGTCGAAGTAGAAGCCCGGCCAGGGCTCGGCCACGGTGTCGATGTAGAGGGCGCCGAGCTCGCGGCACAGCTCCATGATCGCCCGCGACGAGGTGTCGACCGAGAGGTTCACGCAGAAGCCTTGGCCGCCGCCCTCGGTGAGGAGCGGCGTGAGCACGGTGCGCAGGTTCTCCGGGGTCAGCGCCACCTTCTCGAAGCGCAGGCCGTGCTTCTCGGCGAGCGCCCGGTGCGTGTCGACCGGATCGATCACGGTGAAGCGGGCGCGGTCGTACTCGAAGTGCCGCTCGATCAGGGGCAGCGTGCCCCGGCCGATCGAGCCGAAGCCGATCATCACGATGGGACCGCTGATGCGGCCATGGATCGGGTGACGGGTCGGCTGGTCGGTCATGCGATAGGTCCTTGTCTGGCGGACGCCTGAGGTCCGCTCTTGAGGCTCGCGGGCGGGTTATGGCGCGCGTGTGACAGTGGGGCGACAGAGCACGCGCCGCGCGGCCTGCGCCAGCGCGTTCGTCGATTCCCGTCGTCGAGAAGGCCGCTCAATGGCGGCTCCCCCGCCGGCGGTCAACTGCGCTGCAGCATGGACGGTTAAGGCGCCCTTGACAGCGCGCTGGCCGCAGCATGTCCGCAGCGCATGTGGCCCGCGCGCAGCGACGAGTGGCAGGCGGTCGTCGCATGGCTCATATTGCATTGCAGCAAAGGCCTTCCGACAAGATCAACAAGCCGATCGGGGCCGAGGAAACGTCCGGGATCCTGATCCTCGGAGTCGTTATGCTCGCTTTCATCGCCACCCGCATCCCCGGCCCGGTCGCCGAGACCGCCGACCGCGATCCCGGCATCCTCACCCTGGCCTTCACCCTGGCGCGCGCCGTCCGCAACGGGGCCGAGACCGCCTTCGCCCGCCGCTGCGCCCTCGCGCTGGCCGCCGGCGGACCCAGCCCGCTCTGAGACGTCACGGCAGCGCGGACCTGCGTCGCCGGGCGATTGCCTCACCCCGATTGGGACGTTAGGCGGCTTTGCCGTCAAATGGCCCCGGGGGATCGTGATTCCATGTCGACGTTACGAGCGGTCGTTCGCCTCAACCTGATCGCGACGCTGCTGCTTGCCGTTCCGTGCGCGTCGCCGCGTGCCCAGGATGCCGAGCCCGAAGCGCCGGCCGCCAGCGACGCGCCGGCCAAAGCCAAGCCCAAACCCAAGCCGAAGCCGCCCGCGCCGAAGCCTGCGGCCAAGCCGGCCGCCGCCGCCGCCGCGCCGGCCGCATCGCACGCGCCCTGGCCCACCGGCGCCAGCATGGTCACCGAGAGCTACGGCGACTGGACGATGACCTGCACCCGCCCGAACGACAAGGTGACCTGCATCGTCGCCCAGTCCCAGGGTGATTCGCAGACCGGGCGCCGCAAGTTCGGCGTGGAACTGCAGGCCCCGAATGACGGCCGCTCGGAAGGCTTCGTGCTGATGCCCTTCGGTCTCTCCATCGAGGCCGGCGTGACCTTCAAGCTCGACGAGCAGGTTCTCGGCAAGGGCGCCCCCTACACGATGTGCGTCTCCGACGGCTGCCTGGTGTCGATCGGCTTCCCGACCGTGGCGCTCGACGGCATGCGCAACGCCAAGAAGCTGTTCGTGACCGGCCAGAAGGCGAGCGGCAGCGAGCCGGCCACCATCACGGTGCCCCTCGAAGGCTTCCCGCAGGCCCTCGACCGGGCCGTCGCCCTCAGCGGCTGAGGCCGTCCGGGCCGCGATCCCGCCAATCCCCGGCTTACGGTTAAGCCAGCGTTAGCCGCGATGCCGCAGGATGCCTCCGATGTGTGGCGCCGGGCGCCGTGGCCCGGGCGGGCCGCGCGCCGGGATCGGATCGGCGAGGCGATGGGCGCGGAGGGCAGGCGATCCCGGATCGGCCGATACGGCGGCGCCCTGCTGCGCGTGTCGCTGCCCGCGCTCGCCCTCCTGGCGGCGATCGACCCGGCGCTCGCCGCGCGGCTGATCGGCGCCAAGGGCAGCGAGGCCGGGACCGGCCCCGGCGGCTACGGGCGGATCGTCCTCACCTTCGACAAGCCGGTCACCGTCAAGGCGAAGCTCGCGGGCGGCATCCTGCTGCTCGGCTACGGCGAGCGGGTCGCGCCCGGTCCCGAGCATCTCGCCGAGGAGATGCCGGCCTTCGTGTCCATGGTCCGGCGCGATCCCGACGGGTCGGGCCTGCGGGTCGCCCTGCAGCGGCCGTTCCGGGCCAATGTCCAGCCCGCCGGCGAGCGCGTGTTCGTCGACCTGCTGCCGGAGGGATGGTCGGGCCTGCCGCCGCCGCTGCCCCCCGAGGTGGTGGCCGAACTCGCCCGCCGGGCGCGGATCGCCGAGGAGGCGCTGAAGGCGCGCACGCTCCCGCCCGTGCGCAAGCCCCTCGCGCTGGAACTCGCCCGGCTGCCGACCCTGACGCGCCTGTCGCTGCGCCTGCCCGATGACGTGGTGGCGACCGTGGCCGCCGAGGGCCCGACCACCCGCCTGCGCGTGGCCGGCGCCTGGACGATCGATTCGAACGAGGCCCGCGGCCGCCCGCGGCCCGGCATCGCCAAGCTCGCCACCGAATCCGACGAGGGCTCGGCCAGCATCCTGGTGACGCCCGCCGAAGGCTTCACCCTCACCACGGAGCGCGAGGACGGGGCCTACACGATCGACGTCGTGCCCCGCACGCCGCCCCAGGGCGCCAAGTCCAAGGCCGCCGAGGTGCCCGGCCCGGTCGAGCCGGACGCCGCCAGGCCGGCCGCGCCGGTCCCGGCCCCCGTCCGGACGGCCGAATCGCCGCCCGTCCCGGAGGCTGCGCTCGACGCGCCGCCGAAGCGCCAGGCCGGCGCCGGCCTGGTCTTCCCGTTCCAGACCCTGCCGCCCGCCGCCCTGTTCGAGCGCGGCGGCATCGCCACCCTGGTGTTCGAGAGTGCCGAGCCCGTGACCGTGCCGGCGGGCCGCCAGGGACTGACCCCGGTCGGAGCGCCGACGCGGACCGGGCCGGTCACAGTCCTGCGCTTCGCGGTGCCGCCGGGCCGGCTGGTCGATCTCGCCGCCGTCACCACCGGGACCGGCTCGGCCTGGGAGCTGTCGGCCGGCGATACGCTGAGCCCGAGCGACACCCTCGACCCGGTGCGCAAGCCGGACCCGTCGGGTCGGATCACCGTCGCCCTGGCGCTGGCCCGGCCCGGATCGGTCACCTGGCTCGACCGCGACGGCGAGCGCATCGCGGTGGTCACCTCGGCGGCGCAGCGCGCCGTGGGCAATCCGAAGAGCCGCCGCTTCGTGGATTTCGAGATCCTGCCGAGCCGGCACGGCCTCGCGGTGCTGGCGGGCGCCGACGACCTCGCGGTCCGCCCCCAGCTCGACGCGGTGACGATCGGCCGGGAGGGCGGGCTCGCCGCCTCCACGGCGCCCCGCAGGGCCGACCCCGCCCTGGCCGAGGCCGGCACCCTCGCGGTGGCGCGCCAGCCCTGGGAGCAGGCGCGGGCCGGGAACGTGCGCGAGACCCTGCGGACGCTCGCCGACACCGCCGCGATGGTGCCGCCGGCCGAGCGCGGCCCGGCGCGCCTGGCGCTCGCCCGCGCCAACATCGCCAACGGCTTCGACCCCGAGGGCCTCGCGGTTCTCGAGGCGGCGGCCGCCGAGGATCCGCTGCTGGCCACCCAGCGCGACGTCGCGATCCTGCGCGGCCTGGCGCTCGCGCGCAGCGGCCGCAACGCCGAGGCCCTGAAGGCCCTGTCGGTGCCCCAGCTCGCCGCCGATCCGGAAGCGGCCCTGTGGCGCGCGATGGCGTCTGCCGGGCTCGGCGACTGGAAATCGGCCGAGGCCGGCTTCCTCAAGGCGCTGCCGGTCGCCGACAGCTACCCCCCGGACCTCGCCCAGCAGATCCGCGCCGGGGCCGCGGAGGCCGCGATCGAGAACGGCGATGCCGAGACCGCCGCGGCCCGGGCCGAGGACGCGCCCGGCCTGCCGCCCTGGATCCGCGACCGGCTGGCCCTGGTCCGCGCCCGGGTCTCGGAGGCGACCGGCCAGGTCGATGCGGCGCTCGACGCCTATACCCGCCTCGAGCAGGTCGGCCAGCGGCCGGTGGCGGCCGAGGCGCAGCTGCGCGGCACGCTGCTCGCCCGCGCCTCCGGCAAGCTCGAGCCGGATGCGGCGCTCGACCGGCTCGAGCGGCTGGCCATGACCTGGCACGGCGGCCCGACCGAGACCGGCATCTCGGTCGGCCTGGCGCGGCTCTATCTCGGCGCCGGACGCTGGCGCGAGGCCTTCACGGTCCTGCGCCGGGCCAACGCCTACGCGCCGAACGACCCGGCCACCCAGGCGCTCGCCCGCGAGGTGCGGACCGCCTTCGAGAACCTCTACCTCACCGACAAGGGCGACACGCTCTCCGGCGTCGACGCGGTGGCGCTGTATTTCGACTTCCGCGAGCTGGCCCCGATCGGCCGGCGCGGCGACGAGGTGGTGCGCCGGCTGGCCGACCGGCTGGTCGGGCTGGACCTGCTGGATTCGGCCGCCGACCTGCTCCAGTACCAGATCGACAACCGGCTCACCGGCCCGGCCCGCTCCGCCGTGGCGGCCCGGCTCGCCACGATCCGGCTGATGGACGACAAGCCGATGCGGGCGCTGCAGGTGCTCGACGCCACCAACCTGCCCGAGCTGCCCGGCGAGCTGACCCGCGCCCGCGCCCTGGTCCGCGCCCGCGCCCTGTCGGACCTCACCCGCACCGACCTCGCCTTGGAGACGATCGAGGGCGAGACCGGCTCGGATATCGAGCGCCTGCGGGCCGACATCTACTGGGGCGCCCGCCGCTGGCGCGAGGCCGGCGAGTCGCACGAGGCGCTGCTGGGCGATGCCTGGCGCGCCGGCCGGCCCCTGGACGAGCAGGCCCGGGCCGACGCCATCCGCGCCGCGATCGCCTACGACCTCGCCGGCGAGGCGATCGGGCTGGAGCGGCTGAAGGCCAAGTTCTCGGAGGCGATGGCCGAGAGCCCGGACGCCCGCAGCTTCGCGCTGCTCACCGGCGCCAACCCGACGAAGACGCCGGAATTCCGCGCCATCGCGGCCCGCGCCACCAAGGCCGAGACCCTGTCGGCCTTCCTGGCCGAGTACCGCAAGCGCTACCCCGAGACCGCCTTGCCCGAGCGCGGCGCGGCGGCGGCGGCCGAGCGCCAGAGCAGCGTCGAGACCCCGGGCACGCCGCCGGGCTGAGCCCGCCATGGCCCTGGTGATCGACCCCGACAGCTTCCTCGAGACCGGATCCGGCCGCCACTGGACGCCGGAGCGCAACGCCGAGGCGTGGCGCCTGGCCCATGCGGCGCTGGACCGGGCTCTGGCGGGCGGGGGCATCGCGCGGGTCGTGATCGTCTGCGGCTTGCAGGGCGCGGGCAAATCGACCTGGATCGCCAGGCAGCACGACGATGCCGGCCGCGTCTACGTCGATGCCGCCCTTCCCGGGGCGCGGCACCGGGCGCCGCTCATCGCCATCGCGCGCAACCACGGCGTTCCTGTCGAGGCCGTCTGGATCCGCGTGCCGCTCGACCTTGCCCTGGAGCGGAACCGGCAGCGGCGGGCGGACCGGTTCGTCCCGGAGGCGAGCATCCGCTCGGTCGCGCGCCTGTTCGAGCCGCCTGGGATCGGCGAGGGTTTTCGGACGTGCGCATCGTCGAGGCCTGATCCTGGGCCTCAATCGCTCCACCCGTCATTGCGAGCGCAGCGAAGCAACCCAGCCCGGCGCGCGATCTCCGAAGGTGTCGCTTCCCGAGGCTGCTTCGCTGCGCGCGCAACGACGGTGAGGGTGACTTGGAGAAATCAGCCCTCACTGCGTCAGCCGCGCGACCTGCAGCGCCTTGTCGAACATCGCGGTGAGCGCGTTCGTGATGTCGTCCGGGCTGTTGGCCGTGTAGAAATACCCCGGCGAGGCGCAATTCTGCAGGGGCGTCGCCAGGGTCGGGCTGAAGGCATTCACCTTCTTGTTCTCTCCGGCGACGATCCCGCCGTAATCTTTGAAGCTGATGATGTTGTAGGGGATGTACAGGATCGAGATCGTCGCCCCGGCACTCTTCAGCGCCGTGCACAGCGACGGATCGATCTGCGAGGGCGTCGACGTATCGAAGTCGGCGCTGCCGTAGCCCGAGAACTTGGATGGGTTGCCCGGGTAGTAGTACTTGTTGTTCTTGTAGATATAATAGTGCTGGCCGTTCTGCATCCCGTCGGTGATCAGGAACACGAACGGCTTGCGGGCGCTGATGCTGGAGCCGTCGCCGAACCCGCCGGCATTGGTGATGGTGGTCTTCATCTGCGGCAGGACGACCTCGAAATGCGTGCCGCCGGAGCCGATGCCGGTGCTCGGGTCGTTGTTTGTGTAGAGCTGGGTCGTTCCGGTATCGAGCAGGCCGGTCAGGGCGAGGGGCCAGGACTGGGCGCATTGGGCGGCGGTGTTCAGGGTCGCGATCGAGCTGTTGATGTCGGCCAGCGTGCCAAGCTGGTTGATGAACGGGTACAGGCCGACGCGATACTGGCTGGTCACGGACGGATTGGCGGCCCGCTGGATTAGCGAGCAGACCGCGTTGTTGACGGCGTCCGAGCGCAACTGGATCTTGCCGGCGGCCAAGGTCCAGCCGTTGTTGCCCGGGTAATGGCAGGCGAACTGGCAGCCCTGCTTGTAGTCGTTACTCATGTCGTTGTTCTGGCTTGCGAGCTTGCTCATCCCGGTCGTCGTCGCCGGCAGGCCCATCGAGCCCGACACGTCCAGGAGCAGGTAGAAATCGAGATAGCTCGCGAGGTCGGCCGAGGCCTTGACCGTGTTGGAGAAGGTCGTGGTCGGGGTCCGGAAGATCTGGCCGAAATTGTTCTTCACCGTGGCGCTGTAGACGACCGTCGACCTGAGGGTCTGGCTGGTGCGCTCCAGTTGCGGCGTCTGAAGCTGCACCTGGGCGAACGGCACGGTGCCGGCATTGACCGTGAAGGCTTTCGAGGCCTGGGCGATACCGGCCGCGATGGCGTTGGCGGTGACGTTCGCCTGGCCCGGATTGGCGGCGATGTAGGCCTTGGCGGTGGCCACCGCCGCGACGGCGGCCGCGTCCGCGGCAGCGTCGAGCTTGGCCTTGTCGGTGATCGCCACGCCGTAATCGACCCCGTAGCCGATCAGGCCGACCATCGGCAGCAGGCTCAGGGCGAACAGGATCGTCACGTTGCCGGAGCGCGCGCCGGCAATGGGTGCCGCCCGGGCGACGAGGCGGCGCGCGCGGTTCAGAAACCCGGGCATTTCACGGCGATCCCATCGTTGCCCGCCGGGTCGAAATTGACCAGCGTGGCGTAGCGCGGCTGCACGTACATCGAGCGGGCGATCCGCACTGCGGGGATGAACCGCGCGCCGAAAGTCGGCTTGAAGTTGAAGACCACGTCGACCGCGACGATCGAGCCGGGCCCGAACACTGAGCGCGGCAGGGTCGTGCGGCTCGGCGGGGCGGTATCGGCGGCCGGGAGCTGGGGGACCGTGCAAGGCCGGTAATTCCCCCCGGTCGTTCCCGAACTCGTCCACACGACGGCACCCGTGTAGCAGGCGCTCAGGTCGCCGCCGGTGCAGTTCGACGCCGTCTGGGTGAACGCCACGGCGGCGTAGGTGATGGCGATGTCCTGCCACCATTGCAGGCCCTGCCGCGGCCCGTCCTTCATCAGGTACGGGAACAGGACGAGCGCGGAATCGAAGCTGAAATGCAGGTCGGTGGCGTTGACGGTCGCCACCGTCGAGCCCGCCGGCGGCATCGCCTGCGAGATCATCTGGCTGATCGACTGGGCGACCAGCCCGACCTTGCGGCTGGCATTGACGTAGGTGACGAGCTGGGTCCCGGCGAGCATAAGGATCAGCAGCACCGGCAGGATCAGGGCGAACTCGATCGCCGAGACCGCCCGCCTGTCCCGCAGGAAGCGCGCCGCCCGGAACCGGCAGGCCGCACGAGCCTGTCGATCCGCATCATCCCGGAAGCCGGGGCGCGCCTTACGGGACGATGCTCCGCGCATCCCGGGCGCCATCAGAACAGCTCGTTGCGGAACGCCGCCGTCGAGACCGTCAGGTAGGCCGGGGCACCGTTGAAGGTCGCGCCGCCGCCGAGCATCGACGCGAAGGCGGAGGGCAGGAAGGTGATCGGGTAGATTACCAGGAGATACTGGAACTGCCCGCGAGTGCCGAGGGTGTACTGGCCGGAACCCGGGGTCAGCGGCGGGATCGCCAGGCCGCTCAGGTCGGACTTCACGTAGGTGTAGTAACCGCTGGATGAGCTCCCGGGCGGCACCACGTACAGGCTGACGATGAGGTTGCTGCATTTCAGCGTCGCCGGCAGGTTGCTGCACAGCGAGGCCTTGAAGCTGGCCTGATCGAGGGCGTTCGCCTGGGCGGCGCCGGTGAGGATCTGCCGGGCCGCGCGGGTCGTGGCGTAGTCCAGCGCCTGATTGATGAACAGGATCGTGGCCACGGTCATGATGAACAGAAGGCTCAGGATGAACAGCATCGCGACCAGCGCGAACTCGACCGCTGCCGCCCCTCCTCGATCGCGAACGTAGTGGCGCATGAAGAACATGCGCTCTGTTAGCGAGAGATTGCTAAACCTGAGTTAAAACGCCCTTCGAAACTCTATAGACTTGCCTAAGTGAATCTATCCGCCGTAGCTCTGGACCAGCGATCCGGCCACCAAGGTCCAGCCGTCGACCAGCACGAAGAAGATCAGTTTGAACGGCAGGGCGACGGTGGCGGGCGGCACCATCATCATGCCCACCGCCATCAGCACCGACGCGACCACGAGGTCGATGATCAGGAACGGGATGAACAGCAGGAACCCGATCTCGAAGGCGCGGCGCAGCTCCGAGATCATGAAGGCCGGGGTCACGATCTCGAGGCCAACATCCTCCGGCCCCTTCGGCACCGGCACCTTGGCCAGATCGAGGAACAACTTCAGGTCCTTCTCGCGCACGTTCTTGAGCATGAACGTCTTGAACGGCGCCGAGGCCCGCTCGAAGGCCTGGGCCTGAGTGATCCGGCCGGCGACCAGGGGCTCGATCCCGGCGCTGTAGGCCGCGCGGCCGGTGGGGGCCATCACGAAGGCGGTCAGGAACAGCGCCAGGCTCACGATCACCGCGGTCGGCGGTGCCGTCTGGGTGCCGAGCGCCGAGCGCAGGATCGACAGCACGACGACGATCCGCGTGAAGGCGGTGGCCATCACCAGCACCGAGGGCGCCACCGCCAGGACGGTGATCAGCGCGACGAGCTGGAGCGCCCGCTCGGTGGTCCCGCCCGCGCCGAGATCGACGCTGAGGCTCTGGGCCAGGGCCGGTCCGGCACCCAGCAGGGTGCCGATCAGCGCGGCGAGGATCGGGACGCAGCGGGTCCCGACCGGGCGGCCTGTCGGCGCATTCGTCGTCACGGGCATCGGGGTCACGTGCGGTCGCAGCTGGGTGTGGCCGGGCGCACGCCCGTGCGCCGCGCCTCGAGGTTCTGCCAGACCAGCAGCGCCGGCAGGCCGAGGACGACATCTGGGACGCGCCGGGCGAGCGAGAGGGCGATCGCCGTGCCGGCATCGATCCCGAACAGGCCGCAGACCAGGACGAGGCCGCCCTCCTGCACGCCGAGCCCGCTCGGCACCAGGAAGGCCGCGGCCTTGATCGCCTGGCTCAGCGCCTCGATCACCAGGATCTCCGACAGGCTGATGCTCTCGACGCCGATGCAGGTGAGCACGACCGCGACCTCGGCGGCGCCGAGCAGCCAGGCGAGCGCGTGCAGGGCGAAGGACTGGACGAGCCGGCCGCGCCGTTCCGTCGCCCAGACCGTGTCGAGCGCGCCCTGGATCCGCTGGGGCGGCTCCGGGCGGGCCTCCGTCTCGCGCACGAAACGCCGGCCCAGGGCCGCGATGCGGTCCTCGACCACGCGCACGATCCCGGTGCGCTGGAAGGCGAAGAAGGCCGCCACCGCCAGGCCGGCCACCGCGAGGGTCCGCAGGGTCCAGTGAGCGAGCTCGGCGGCGGCCGGGCCCTCGACCTGGCTCAGCAGGCCGGCGCCGAGGGCGGCAAACAGCGCCAGCGTGCCGACCTGGAACAGCATGTCGGCGAGCACCGAGGCCGCCGCCAGGGTGCCGGTCACGCCCCAGAAGGTCAGGAGCCGCGCCCCGAGCACGTCGCCGCCGACCGAGGCCACCGGCAGCAGCACGTTGATGCCCTCGCGCACGAAGCGCAGGATCAGGCAGGCCGAGGCCGGTGCGGGCGACAGCCCGTCGAGGATGCGCGCCCAGGCGAAGCCGCAGGCCAGCACCACGAGGGCGCGGACCAGCGTGACGCCGGCAAAGCCCACGAGCCCGATCCGCCCGAACGCCGCGGCCACCGCCGAGAGATCGTTGGTCGCCACGAGCCAGACCGCCAGGCCGAGGCCGATCAGCGTGCCGATCAGGGGCAGCCGGCGCAGCACGGCGAGGCCGATCCGGTGGGGCCGGGGGTCGCGGTCGCCGCTCACGGTCGGCCCGCGGATGAGGTGCGCCAGATGGCGGGCAAGGGCGAGCGCTCCAGGTTGCGCCAGTCAAGCAGCCGGCGGCGATTCGGCAGGTGGCACCGCCGCTAGGGATGTATTGGGGCCGAATTCGGGGGCGCGGCGCCGCGGTAGCACGGGGCGCAGCACGGCGGCGAGGGCTTCCTGGGGGGCGGCATCGGGATCGAGCAGGACGACGCGGCCCTCCGCCAGGCTCGCGCCCGTGGCCACCGCCACCGCGCGTTTCGGGCAGGGCCCGAGGCAGCCCGACTCGACGATGCAGAGCTTGGTCCGCCCGGTGAGCAGCCCGTCCTTGACCGCCTGCTTGGCCGCACCCTTCAGGAGCGCCCGGATTTCGCGCGGGCGCAGCCCCTGGCGCTTGGCGCATTTGGTGCAGACCACCACCACCTCGGCGATCTTGGTCTTGGCCGACTGGGTCCGGGCCGGGCGACCGGCCGGGCGGTCTCCGGGTTCGGGGGCGACGCGAGGGAGTGTCATCATCGGGAGATTGTACGGCGCGATACCGGGGCCGGCTACGTTGCCCGTCGCCGCGGTGCGGCAGCGGCCGGGGCGGTGCCTTAAAAAGGGCCGAAAAGAACGGGATTCCGGCGCTGCGCACGGGCCGTCCTCCGGCCGGTTTCGCGGTGGCGGATCCGGCGCAGACCCAGGAACAGTGAGCGGATGAGCTTCGACGACGTCAAGGACGACACGCGCGAAAGCGAGCTCGTGACGTTCGCCCCATCGACGATGACCGAGCTGCGCCACGGCGCGGAGACGATCCGTCCGGTGCCGGAGAAGCGCGGCGCCCGGGCGCTGGTGGCCGCGGCGCGGGAGCGCCTCGACTGGACGCGGCTGCCCGGTCTCGGCCGTCGCCGGGAGGACACGTCGAGCTACGGTGCGCGGATCATCCGCCGCGTCGGGATGTTCGTGCTGCTGCCGACCCTGGTGGTCGGCCTGTACCTGTTCGCCTTCGCCTCCAACCAGTACATCGCCGAGGCCCAGTTCGCGGTGCGCGGCAACGTCGAGCCAATGGAGAACATCTCGCTCGGCCAGTACACGAACCTGATTCAGAAGCACAACAGCCAGGACAGCTTCATCGTCCGCGACTATATCGCCAGCCAGACGCTGGTCGAGGCGCTGGAGAAGAGCATCGGCATCTCGAAGATGTTCTCCCGGTCCGAGGCGGATTTCTGGGCCCGGTTCGATCCGAGCGACCCGATCGAGGACCTGACCAAATATTGGCGCAAGCACGTCGACGCGCATATCGACTCGATCTCGGGCGTGATCCGCCTGTCGGTACGCGCCTTCACGCCGGAGGACGCCCTGACCATCGCCCGCGAGGTGGTGAGCCGGTCCGAGGCGCTGATCAACGACATCTCGAAGCGCGCCCAGGCCGACATGGTCAAGCAGGCCCAGGCGGACGCGACGGTGGCCCAGGAGCGCCTGCGCAAGGCCCATCTCGGGGTGCAGAGCTTCCGGAACCAGTGGGGCGTGATCGACCCGATCAAGACCGCCGAGGGGACGCTCACCACGCTGACGCTCCTGCGCAAGGAGAGGCTCAAGCTCGAGACCGATCTTCAGGTCCTGCGCAGCTCAAACCTGGATGAGCGCTCGCGCTCGATCCAGACGCTGGTTGCCAACATCGCGGCCATCGACCAGCAAATGAAGACGCTGCAGGACGAGCTGACCAATGCCGGCGCGGCCGCGGGCGGCGGCGCCAACCTGACCGAGGCGCTGCTCCAGTACGAGGGCCTGCTGGTCGAGCGGACCATCGCCGAGAAGCTCGAGGAATCGGCCAACATGCTGCTCGACCGGGCCCGGATCTCGGCCAGCAAGCAGCACATCTTCCTGGCGACCTTCGTGCCGCCGGTCCTGCCGACCGACAGCCTCTACCCCGAGCGGGGCCATACCCTGATCGTGGCGTTCTTCTGCTTCTTCGTGCTCTGGAGTTCGTCCTCGCTTCTGATCGCCGGCATCCGCGACCAGCGGATGTGAGCCGGCGGGGCGGGGTCTGGATCCCGCGCCGCGCGGTCTGTAGAGGGAGACGACCCGGCACCCCGGGCCTCTCCCGATCGATCAGCGAAGTCTAACACGCCATGTCGGATTTCTCCGATCTCGTCGCGAAGGCGATCCAGCCCTCGATGAGCCGGGCGGAGCGCGAAGCGGTCTACACCGTGGTGCGGCAGGCCGTGCTCCGCCTGCAAGAGCGCGAGGCGCTGCCTCCCGACGACCCGCGCGTCGCGCTTCAGCGCCACCTCGTCGAGGAGACGATCCGCGACGTCGAGGGCGACGTCGCCCGCTACGAATCCCTGCGCAAGCTCGACGCGGCCTTCGCGGCCCAGAACGAGGCCAACAAGGCGTCCCGCAACGGGCGCTGACGGAGCCGCGGCCCGGGGCGATTCTCCCGTGTGCGCCGACAGCTCAGTGAGGAGCGGCCGCATATCCCAGAAACTCCCCGCATCCTGAGGCGCGGCCGCTTCGCTACGCCGCCTCAGGATAAGGGAGATGGGTGGGAAGGCCGTCGGGCGCTCTCGTCCTACCCGTAGGCCGCGCTCGCCCGGACGGCGCCGGGCTCGGCCACGTCGAGGCCGGCCGAGACGTACTCGTTGAGCTTGTTGCGCAGGGTGCGGATCGAGATGCCGAGGATCTTGGCCGCATGGGTGCGGTTGCCCAGGCAATGGTCGAGGGTGTCGAGGATCAGGTCACACTCGACCTGCGCCACGGTCCGGCCGACCAGCCCGCGGGTGGCGGCTTCGGCGGCCTGGACGGCGCGGCCGGCCGGGCCCGCCGTGGCGATCGACTCGCCGTCCGGGGACAGGATCGCGTCGGGGCTGATTTCGGGGCCGGAGGCCAGCAGCACCGCCCGGTGCAGGGTGTTCTCCAGCTCGCGGACGTTGCCGCGCCAGGGGTTCTTCAGCACCAGCGCCCGCGCCTCGGCGCTGAGCGGGCGGGCCGGCACGCCGTTCACCTCGGCGTATTTCCGCGCGAAATGGGCGGCGAGTTCCAGGATGTCGGCCGGCCGGTCGCGCAGGGCCGGCAGCTTCAGCGCGACGACGTTGAGCCGGTAGAACAGGTCCTCCCGGAACGTGCCCTTGCGGACCTCGTCCATCAGGTTGCGGTTCGAGGTCGCGAGCACGCGGATATCGACCCGCACCGGCGCGGTGCCGCCGACCCGGTCGATCACCCGTTCCTGGAGGGCGCGCAGCAGCTTCGACTGCAGGCGCACATCCATCTCGGAGATCTCGTCGAGCAGGAGCGTGCCGCCATTGGCCTCCTCGAACCGGCCGATGCGCCGGGCGACCGCGCCGGTGAACGCGCCCTTCTCGTGGCCGAACAGCTCGGATTCGAGCAGGGCCTCGGGGATCGCCGCGCAATTGACCGAGACGAACGGCTTGCTGGCCCGGTTCGACTTCAGGTGGACGTGGCGCGCCAGCACCTCCTTACCGGTGCCGCTCTCGCCGGTGATCAGCACCGAGGCCTCGGACGGGGCGACCTGCTCGGCGAGCTTGACCACCCGCTCCATCGACGGATCGCGCCAGACGAAGGCGGCACGGTCGGAGGCGACCGCCTCGAGCACCGCGGCGATCAGCTCGGGATCGGGCGGGAGCGGGATGTATTCCTTGGCGCCGGCCCGGATCGCCGCGACCGCGGTCTGGGCATCGGCCGAGACGCCGCAGGCCACCACCGGGGTGCGGATGCGCTCGGCCTCCAGGGCGTCGACGAGGTCGCGCACCGCCAGCGACACGTCGATCATGATCAGGTCGGCGCCCTTGGCGCGCAGGACGTTGAGGCCCTGCGGGATGGCGTCCGCCTGCGTGACGGAGGCGCCGCGCCGCATCGCGATCTTGGAGGCGGTGATCAGCTCGCCGTTGAGCCGCCCGATCATCAGGAGCCGCATGGTTCGTCCTTCTCAAACGTCGTGGCGCTGATGGGGCGCCGCCTCAGCGGGGCGGGCGCTACCGGCACAGGTCCAGAAAACTATTCGCCCTTGACGATCTCGGTCATCGTCACCCCGAGCCGGTCCTCGACGAGGACGACCTCGCCGCGGGCGACGAGCCGGTTGTTGACGAAGACGTCGATCGCCTCGCCGACCTTCCGGTCGAGTTCGAGCACCGCGCCGGGGGCGAGGCGGAGCAGGTCGCCGATCGGCATCCGGGAGGAGCCGAGCACCGCCGAGACCATCACGGGCACGTCGAACAGCTGCTCGAGGTCGGCAGCGGTCTTCGGGGTGGTGGGCGCGTCCCGGATCGAGCCCGCGGCGTAGTCGGGATCGTTGTCGCCGAGCTGGGGCAGGCTGAAATCGTCGGACATCCGGGCTCCTTACGGGGTCGGGGGCAGGCCGAGGGCGTCGGCGACGGCGGCCTCGATGCGGGCGCGCTCGCGCACGATCCCGCCGTCGGCCCATTCGATGCGGGCGTCGCCCGCCTGCATGTCGGGATCGCCCAGCACCACGAGGCGGCCCTCGTAGCCGCGCTCGCGGGCGAGCGTCCTCACCAGCGCCTCGGCGTCCTCGACGAGGCCGTCATGCACGCGGACCACGAGATGAGGCACGCCGCGCAGGTGCTGGAGCGCCGTGCGGGCGGCCTCGCCGATGCTGGCGAGCGGGGCGGCATCGAGCGCCTCGCCGGCGACCTTGCGGGCGATCAGCACCGCGACCTCGACCGCCTGCGCCTCGCGCGCGGCATCTTGCGCGTCGGCCCGGGCGAGGAGGGCGGTGGCGGCCTGGGCCAGGTGGCTCAGCGCGTCGGCGAGCCGGCCCTGGATCCGGGCCTCGGCCTGGACCAGGCCCTCCTGCACGCCGCGGGCATGGGCTTCGACTTCCGCGCGGGCGGCCGCCTCGGCGGCGCGCTGGGCCGCCGCGCTCGGGCGCGGGCTGCGGAAGTCGGTCTCGAACAGGAACGGCTTCGCGATCTGGGGAGACGAGACGTTCAATAGACCAGCTCCTCCTCGGCGCTGTTCTTGGCGATCATGATCTCGCCCTTCTCGGCCAGATCCTTGGCGATCTCGGTCATCTTCGCCTGCGCCTCATCGACCTCCTTGAGACGGACGGGGCCGAGGGAGGCCATCTCGTCCGTGAGGTTCTTGGCCGCGCGGGTCGACATCTGCCGCATGAAGAAGGCCCGGGTCGGCTCGTTGGCGCCCTTCAGGGCCCGGCACAGGGTTTCATTGTCGATACCGCGCAGCAGGGTCTGGACGCTGCCCGGATCGAGCTTCAGCAGATCCTCGAAGGTGAACATCAGCTCGCGGATGCGCTTGGCCGAGCCGCGATTGGCCTGGTCGAGGGCCGCGAGGAACCGGCCCTCGGTCTGCCGGTCGAAGGCGTTGAACACATCCGCCATCATCTCGTGGGCGTCGCGGCGCTGGGTCTGGGCGATGGTCGAGACGAACTCGACCCGCAGGGTCTCCTCGATGTGGCGCAGGGCCTCCTTCTGCACCGTCTCCATGCGGAGCATCCGGTTCAGGACGTCGATCGCGAATTCCTCGGGCAGGATGGTGAGCACCTTGGCGGCGTAGTCGGCCCGCACCCGCGACAGCACCACCGCCACGGTCTGCGGGTACTCGTTGCGCAGGAACGAGGCCAGGATCTCCGGATCGACCTGGGCGATCGAGGCCCAGACGCGCTTGCCCGACGCGCCCTTGATCTCGGCCATGATCAGCGAGACCTGATCGGACGGGAAGATCTTCAGCAGCAGCGCCTCGGTGCGCTCGAAGTTCGACGAGATGCCGCCGCTGTTGCTGAGCTTCGTCACGAACTCGATGATCAGCCGCTCGACGGTGGCGACCTCCAGCGTGCCGAGCTGGACCATCGCGTGGCTGACCTTCTTGACCTCTTCCTCCTCCAGCATCTGCCAGATCGGCGCGCCCTCGGCCTCGCCGAGCATGAGCAGCAGCGCGGCCGCGCGCTGCGGGCCGGGCATCGCCGCGAAGGCGCTGTTGCCCTCGCTCGTCAGATTCGCCGCCAGTCCTGCCGCCATCGTTCGTCCCCGATCCTCGACGCGCTACTCTTCCTGGATCCAGGTGCGCAGCACCTCGACGGTCTCGGCCGGGCTCGCCCGGACCATGTCGACGACGCGCTGGACCGTGTCGGCCTGGATCTGGCCGTTGATCTTGGCGAACTCCATCAGCCGGGCGGTCGGGTTGTCGCGCTCGATCATGGTGACCGTGGCACCCGAGGCCGCGGCGGCGGCCGCCTCGGCGAGGGTCGCGGGGCCGGCCAGAGCCGGGGCGGCCGGCACCGGCGCCAGGACCTGCCGCACCAGCGGACGCACCACCGTGAGCAGGACGATCAGGGTCAGCAGCGCCAGAACCGAGAGCTCGGCCATGCGCAGGACGTCGTCCTTGGTCGGCGCCAGCAGCGACTGGATCAGGGTCGGCTCGCTGAATTGCGGCACGCTCGGCGCCTCGGCGAAGCGCAGGTTCACCACCTCGAGCTGGTCGCCGCGGGCCTTGTCGAAGCCCACCGCGCTGCGGACCAGGGCGGTGATCCGCTCGATCTCGGCCGGCGGTCGGGGCGCGTAGGTCTGCTTGCCGTCGGGGGCGGTGGCGTAGACGCCGTCGACCACCACGGCGACCGACAGGCGCTTGATCCGGCCGCCCTCGGCGATCTCGGTCTTGGTGACCCGGGAGATCTCGTAGTTGGTGGTCTCTTCGTTCTTGTTGGTCGCGTCCTTCGGGGCCGGCGGCTTGTCGCCGCCATTGGCGCCGGGCAGCTCGTTGCCGACGGTCACCTGGCCGTCGGCATTGCCGGTGACGGCGGATTCGGTCCGGGTCTGGGCTGAGCGCACGACCCGGCTCTCCGGGTCGAAGGTCTCGGAGCGGCTCTCGACCCGGTTGAGGTCCAGCTCGGCATTCACCTGGACCCGGGCGCGGCCCGGGCCGACGATGCCGGCCACCACGTCCTCGATCTGGCCGCGCAGGCGCCGCTCCAGGCCGATCTGCCGGTCCTCGAAGCCGCTGACGCCGTTGGCGTCGGCATCCTTGGCGCCGTCGGCGAGCAAGCGCCCGCGCTCGTCGACGATCGAGACCCGCTCGGGCTTCAGGCCCTCCACGGCGGAAGCCGCCAAATGGCGGATCGCCCGGACCTGCCCGGCATCGAGCTCGCCCATCAGCTTCAGCACGATCGCCGCGCTCGGGGTCTCCCGGTCGCGCTCGAACAGGCGCCGCTCGGGCAGGACCAGGTGGACGCGGGCCGCCTGGACCCGGCCGATCGCCCGGATCGAGCGGGCGAGCTCGCCCTCCAGGGCGCGCAGGTGGTTCACGTTCTGGACGAAGTTGGTGGACGAGAACGCGTCGCCCTTGTCGAAGATCTCGTAGCCGACGCCGGCCTGGACCGGCAGGCCCTTGCCGGCCAGATCCATGCGCAGCCGGGCGAGGTCGGCCCGGGGCGCCATGATGGTCTGCCCGGTATCGCCCTTCGATTCGTAGCGGATGCCGCGGCTGTCGAGCTCGCGGATCACGGCGGCCGAATCCTGCATCGACAGGTCGGAGAACAGCACGCCCATATCGGGACGCGACACCCGCAGGATGATGAACGCGAAGAAGCCGATCAGGGTCAGCGTCACCGCCGCCATGGCGGCGATCCGGGCCGGTCCGAGCTTCGTGACGAGATCGAGGACCGGCTTCACGGGCGGTTCGCTGCACTCTGACGCTGACGGAGCCCGACGCCCCGCCCGGCAGAAATTGCCCAGCCCATGGTTAGCGGGGCGTTAATGCCGGGCGCGGGACGGGCGTAAAGTTGGGTCCCGGAACGGAACGAAGCCGCATCCGGGATGCGGACGCGGCTTCGGACGGTGTCGTTTCCGGGGATCGGGCCGTTCGGCGCGATCGCGGCTCAGTGCCGGTAATGCTGGATCCGGGTCGTCCGCAGCCCGGCCAGGCCGTGCTGGTCGATGGAGAACTGCCAGCTCAGGAATTCCTCGGTGGTCAAGGTGTAGCGCTTGCACGCCTCCTCGAGACTGAGGAGGCCACCGCGCACGGCGGCGACGACCTCTGCCTTGCGCCGGATCACCCATCGGCGGGTGCTCGGCGGCGGAAGATCCGCGATGGTCAGAGGACTGCCGTCGGGCCCGATCACGTATTTGACTCTCGGGCGGCTGGGTTCGGTCATGATACGCTCTACACTCGACTGACCTGTCGAGCGTTGAAGGTACTTGCGCCCGCTTAAGAGATGTTGAAGCGGATCACTCGGATATGATTCGTCAGGTGCCACTTGTGGACAACCCTATGCTTTGGACGCTGCTGAGCGGGACTTTCTGGGAGCCGATCATCAGGACCGGCGCCGTGCCGCTGAGGTCGACCGAGTCCACGGTCCCGTTCAGCTGGGTGTCCACGGCGACGTTCGTCCCGGTCGTGTCGGCGGCCGAGACCTTGATCGAATAGGTGCCGTCGGGCGCGGTCAGGCCCGACGAGGTCTTGCCGTTCCAGCTGTAGGTCTGGCTGCCGGCCGTGAGCGACGTGGTCTGCGTCGCCACCACGTTGTTCTTCGAATCGAGGATCGTCACCACCGCCTTGGGGGCCGCCCGGGCGGGCGTCAGCGTCCAGGAGGCCGAGCCGTTGGAGAGCTGCGAGCTGCTGCCGTCGGCCGTGATGCTCTTGCCGATATAGCTCGTGGCCGAGGCCGAGCTCGCCGATTTCGACGCGGTCAGGATGCTGTCGAGGCGGTCGTTGGACTTGAGCTGCTGCTCGACGCCGGCGAACTGGACCAGCTGCTGGGTGAACTGGTTGGTGTCCATCGGGTCGAGCGGGTTCTGGTTCTTGAGCTGCGTGGTCAGCAGCGTCAGGAACTGCGTGAAATTGCCGGCGATCTCGCTGGCATTGCCGCTGACGCTCGTCGCTGTGGATGATGTGTTGGTAACGCCGGATATGCCGGAGGTCATGCGGCTCGCTCCCGTGGCGCGTCGGGGCGGACAGCCCGGACGGGTGATGGTTCGATGCAGTCGCGCATCGCGCTAGATTCGGATGTCGAGGCCGCCGTAGCCGCGCAGCCAGCGCGTCGGGGCGGTCTCCTGGGGCGCCTCGGCCCGATCCTGCGCCCAGGCGGCCTGGCCGTTCCGGGGCGCATCGCCCTGGCCGCCGCCCGCGCCGCCCTGGGCGTTGCCGTCGCTGCGCAGCGACAGGTTGAGGCCGCCCCCGGACGGGTCGAGCCCGGCCTGGGACAGGGCTTGCTGCAGCTGGCCGGCGTCGCGTTGGAGCATCGCCAGGGTCTCGGGCCGCTCGACGACCAGATGGGTCGTCACCGTGCCGCGGGCCTTGTCGATCTCGAGCTTGACGTCGATCCGCCCGAGCTCGGCCGGATCGAGCCGGATCTGGAACTCGCTCGACCCGGCGAGCGAGCGCAGCCCGATGGTCATCGGCACCTGGCCGATCGGCACCGCCGGATCCGGCGGCGCCTGCATCGGATTCGGAGCGGGCGCGGCGGCCTGCGTCGCGCCGGGACTGGTCCCGACCGCGGCCTGCGGGGCGAGGGCGGACGGGTCCGGGCCGCCATGAGGCGGGGCCGGGGCAGGCGCCAGCAATCCGGCCGACGCGCCGCCGCCTTGCCCGGCCTCCGCCAGGGCGGCGAGGAAATCCGGGCCAGCCTGCGCGCCCGACGCCGCTTCCGCACCCGCGGGCTCGGCCTCGCCGGCTTTGACCGCCTCGACCGGGCTCGCACCAGGACCCGCGGCCTTCGCCATCGGCGCTGCGCCGGTCTTGGCCCCAATCATGGTGAGGCCGGGTTTCCCGCCTGCGGCTTCCGTCGCGGCAGCCGAGGTGTCCGCGAGCGCGGTCCCCAATGCGGCGGTGCCGGTCACGCCGACTTCGCCGTCCTGGCCATCGGCTGCCTTGGTCTGGACGGGAGCGCCCTTGATCAACTCGGCCAGCAGGGCCTGCACCGTGCCGGGCACGGCCGGGGCCGTCGGCTGAGTCGCGGCCTGGGCCGGCACCTCGCTCGGCACCGCCTCGGCCTGCGCGGCCTCGGGCGCGGCCGGATCGGCTGCACCCGCGTCGGCCTTGGCCGGATCGGCGGCCGTCGCGTCTGACGCGGCCTCCCGCACCGGCGTGCCGGCGGCGTCGGAGGAGGCCGGCTGTGCCGTCGGATCGGTGTTCCGGCCGGGGCCGGCGGCGGGGGCGGGATCCGACGGTTTCGCCGGACCCTGCGTTTCGGTGCGGGCCATCGGTTTGGCTGGCCGCGCCTCGGCCGGCGGTAGGATCGGAGCCTCGACGCGGGGCTCTGCCGGCCTCGCGGGATTGGTGGGGCGGGCCTCCGGACGGGCGGCGGCGCGCGCCTTGGCGGTGTCGGCCGCATCCCGCGCGCGCTCCGAGGTGGTGCGGGCCGCATCGGCCTGATCGCGCCGGGCGTCCACGCGGGCGCGGCTCGCCGCCGCATCATCCCGGGCCCGCGCCGCGCTCAGCGCAGCGCCGAAGCGGTCCTGTGACGAGTCGCCGGCCCGGGCCGCCACGCCCGCCGCATCCCAGCTCGATCGCGGGGTGGACGATGTGCGGGCGGCCGGAATCCACCCGCTGACATCCAACCGATCCGCTGCGCCGCTCGCCATGGTGAGGCTCCTCTCGCTGCGGATCGAGCAAGGGCCAGGCCATCAACGTGTCCCAGTAAGCGGCTGAACAAAAAAGGTTTTTCTTAAGGTGCGCGTAGGCCTGGGCTTCCCCCGGGGCCGAACCTGCCGCGCGCCAGGCAGGATTTGCCGGGCGCCCAGTGTCTGGATCTGGTTGCAAGGTGAAGCGCAGACAGCAGTGATACGAAGGTTGATTCCAGCGGAGGCTGGTAAGCCTACGCAACCCCGGGTCTGGCCGGGTGCCCGCTCCCGCACCCGCCATCAGTGACACAGGCCGGACGATTCATCGCGCTCCACCGCGGAACGCTCGGTCTCGTTGTGCAGCCCCAGGCTGGACCGGTGCCGCCACGCCCCGTCATCCCGGGGCCGCGCAGCGGAGCCCGGGATGACGGGGCGCCAAGCTCTTGCACTGCCGGTGGTTCTGGAGTCCGAACTCGCCTGCGGCGAACCGGAGTGACGGCGCCGGGGGCGTCTCCGGCCACGCACGGGGCGATGCGTCGCCATCGCAGGCGCCCAGAAAACCCAACCCTGGAAAGCCGGCCGGACTCCCGCTATAGACGGGCCGTGCAGCCGAGACGCCTTTCAGCCGGCGGCGGCGGACCCGTGCGATGAACGCCCTCGACCTTCCCAAGCCAGCCCACGAGACGCGCGTCGTCGTCGCCATGTCGGGCGGCGTCGATTCCTCCGTGGTCGCGGGGCTGCTGAAGCGGCAGGGCTTCGACGTGGTCGGGGTCACGCTCCAGCTCTACGACCACGGCGCCGCGACCCATCGCAAGGGCGCGTGCTGCGCCGGCCAGGACATCAACGATGCGCGTGCGGCCGCCGAGCATCTCGGCATCCCGCATTACGTCCTCGATTACGAGGACCGGTTCCGCGACGCGGTGATCGAGAAATTCGCCGAGAGCTACCTCGCCGGCGAGACGCCGATCCCCTGCGTCGAGTGCAATCGCACGGTGAAGTTCCGCGACCTGCTCGGGCTTGCCCGGGACCTGAACGCCGACGCGCTTGCCACCGGCCACTACGTGGCGAGCCGCGCGCTGCCGGATGGTGGGCGGGCCCTCCACCGCGCGCTCGATCCCGCCCGGGACCAGAGCTACTTCCTCTACGCGACCACGGCCGAGCAGCTCGCGTTCCTGCGCTTTCCGCTGGGCGAGATGTCCAAGACCGAGACAAGGGCGCTCGCCAAGGATCTCGGCCTGTCGCTGGCCGAGAAGCCGGACAGCCAGGATATCTGCTTCGTGCCCCAGGGCCGCTACAGCGACGTGATCGCTCGCCTGCGCCCGGACGCGGCCCGGCCCGGCGAGATCGTCGACCTCGCCGGCCACGTCCTCGGTCGGCACGAGGGCATCGTCCATTACACGGTCGGCCAGCGCCGGGGCCTCGGCCTGTCGGGCTCCGAGCCGCTCTACGTCGTGCGCCTGGAGCCGGACACCGCCCGGGTGGTGGTCGGCCCGCGCACGGCGCTGGCGACGACCCGCATCCGCCTCTCGGACCTGAACTGGCTGGGCGAGGGCCCGGCCGAGTCGGTGCGCGACCTGCAAGTGGCCGTCCGCGTGCGCTCGACCCGGCCGCCGCGCCCGGCGACGCTGACCATCGGGCCGGACGGCGCCGCCGAGGTCGTGCTGACCGAGCCCGAGGACGGCGTGTCCCCGGGCCAGGCCTGCGCGATCTACGGCGACGACGGCCCCCGGGCCCGGGTGCTGGGCGGCGGCACCATCCGCCGGGTCGACGCGTTGTCGGCCCGGCCCCGAGAAGCCGCCTGATCTCACTTTCTGGATAGTCTGAACGATGCTGAGCGAGCCGCAGATGGCCGGGCCGAGCACGGCCCTGATGCGCAAGGCCTATGCCCGCTGGGCCCCCGTCTACGACGTGGTCTACGACAAGCTGACCGAGCCCGCGGCCCGGGCCGCGGTCGAGGCCGCGGCCGAGCACGGGCCGCGGATCCTGGAGGCCGGCGTCGGCACCGGGCTGGCGCTCGGCTATTACCCGAAGGCGAGCTTCGTCTGCGGGGTCGACCTCTCCGAGGACATGCTCAAGCGCGCCCGCGCCAAGGTGAAGCGCCGGAACCTGTCCCATGTGAAGGGCCTGCAGGTGATGGATGTCTGCCATCTCGGCTACGCCGATGCGAGCTTCGATGCCGTGGTGGCCCAGTTCCTGATCACCCTGGTGCCCGACCCCGAGGCTGCCATGTCCGAGTTCCTGCGGGTGGTCCGGCCCGGCGGCGGCATCGTGCTCGCCAACCATTTCGGCCAGAGCGACGGGCCGCTGGCCCGGGTCGAGGAGGTCGTCGCCCCGCTCTGCACCAAGATCGGCTGGTCGTCGGACTTCAAGGCCACCCGGATCGAGGCCTGGGCCCGGCGCAACGGCGTCGAGGTGCTGGGGCTGAAGCCGACCTTCCCGGGCGGCTTCTTCAAGATCCTGCGGATGCGCAAGCCCGGGTGAGCGACGCCGGGCTCGCGTCCGCTCCGGAGGGGCGCTGGAAGCGGTTGCGGCGCTGGCTGCCGCTGGGGCTGCTGCTGTGCATCTCGGCGATCGTGCTGGTCTCAGGGGTGGCGCAGCTCCTGAGCCTCGACCGGCTGCTCGCCTCGCGGGCCTGGCTGCACGGCTTCGTCGAGGCCGGATACGCGCGCGCGCTGGTGGCGGCTTACCTGGTCTACGTCGCCGCCGTGGTGGTCTCGGTGCCGGCCACGCTGATCCTGACCATGATCTGCGGCTTCCTGTTCGGGATCGTGCCGGGGGCGCTCACGGCGGTCTGCGCCGCCACCACGGGGGCGGCGATCGTCTTCGCCATCGGCAAAGGGCCCGGGGCCGACCTGCTGCGCCGGATGGGCGGGACGCGGCTCGCCGCCTTCACGGACGGGTTCCGGCGCGACGCCTTCGGCTACATCGCGGTGATGCGGCTGCTGCCGCTGTTCCCGTTCTGGATGACCAACCTCGCGCCGGCCGCCTGCGGGGTGAAGATGCGGGTCTTCGTGCTCGCGACCTTCCTGGGCCTGCTGCCGGGTGCCCTCGTCTACGCCACCACAGGGGCCGGGATCGACGACGTGGTCGCCGCCCACGAGGCCGCCCGGGCCGCCTGCCTGGCCTCCGGCGCCCCCGGCTGCGACGAGGCCCTGACCCTGCGGGCGCTGATCACGCCCAAGATGGTGGCGGGCCTGGGAATGCTGGCGGTCTTCGCCCTGGGCAGCATGGTGCTGAGCCGGCGGTTCCGAAGGGGGTGAGGGGCGATTGAGCGGCACGCCAGGACGAGGCGCCGCTCGGGGTGCCCGCCCGCTTGGCCGCCAACTCGGCCGTGGACGTTCTTCGAGGTGTTCCAAGGTACATGCAACCTCAGCGTCATCGTGCTCGTATAGTGCGCGTGGGAATGCGCCTGTGTTCCCGCCTTCGAAGTGATGGCGTCCCGAACATGTCCCGCGCGAAGGCCGGAAACGGCTCGAGCTTTCACGGTCCTTACGTCGCCCGCCCGCCGCAATGTCCGGTCGGAGCGTGATGAGCGTGGCCGTCGAATCCGACACGGTCGCGGCTGCGGCGACCCCGGCTTCCGCCGCGTCGCGCGAGGTGCCCGAGCGGCCCCCGGCGCGCCTGGGCCTGTCCGGCCGTCTGTTCCTGGTCACCGTCGCCTTCGTGGTGGTGGCGGAGGTGCTGACCTACGTGCCGGCGGTCGCCAATTATCGGATCGAGTGGATGTCGGACCGGGTTGCGGCCGCGCAGGTCGCCGCCCTGGTCCTCGACGGCCGCACCGGCGAGCCGGTCTCGG
The DNA here is from genome assembly GCF_020523825.1 of Methylobacterium brachiatum. Lineage (GTDB taxonomy): Bacteria > Pseudomonadota > Alphaproteobacteria > Rhizobiales > Beijerinckiaceae > Methylobacterium > Methylobacterium brachiatum. The sequence continues at coordinate 39,590 of NZ_JAJALK010000013.1, forward strand.
AGGCGGTGGAGAGCCGGCTGCTCGCCGGGGTCAACGCCCGGGCGATCGCGGTGCGGGGCGGCGGCGCCCAGCGGCTGCTCGCCATCGAGCCGGTGCCCGAGACGGTCGCCGACACCGTCGACCTGCGCGACGTCACCGCCTGGTCGACCATCCGGGGCGCCTGGCGGACCCTGATCGCGCCCGTGCGCGAGCCGATCCGGGTGATCGGGGAGGGGGGCATCGGCTTCGACCGGGTCGAGGTCCTGCTCGACGAGGCGCCCCTGCGCGCCGCGATGATCGACTACGCCCTGCGGCTGCTGGTCTCCTCGCTGATCATCGCGGCCTCCGCGGCCGGGCTGGTCTTCGTGGTCCTGCAGGTGCTGATCGTGCGCCCGGTGCGGCGGCTGGCCACCAGCATCACCGCCTTCGCGGAGAACCCGGAGGATGCCGGCCGGATCATCGCGCCGTCCCGCCGCCGCGACGAGATCGGCCAGGCGGAACTGGCGCTCGGGCGGATGCAGCGGATCCTGGCCGACCAGCTCCGGCAGAAGCGGCGCCTCGCCGAGCTGGGGCTGGCGGTCAGCAAGGTCAGCCACGAGCTGCGCAACCTCCTGACCGGCGCGCAACTCCTGGGCGATCGGCTGGAGGATACCGCCGACCCCATGGTTCAGCGGGTGGCGCCGCGGCTGGTCGCGGCCATCGCCCGGGCGATCCGGTTCTGCGAAGCGAGCCTGTCCTACGGGCGCGTGTCTGAACGCGCGCCGAAGTTAAGCTGCACGCCGCTGGCACCGCTCTTCGCCGAATTGCCGGATCTCGCCGCGCTCGCGTCGCATCCCGTTCGCGTGACCGTGGCGGCCGGCGAATGCCGCGTCCAGGCCGATCCGGAGCAGCTCGCCCGGGCGCTCGCCAACCTGGTCCGCAACGCGGTCCAGGCGCTCGACGGCGCCGGAATGCCCGACGCCGAGGTCCGGGTCGCCGCCACCCGCGAGGAGCCGGGCCGGGTGACCATCCTGGTGACCGATAACGGCCCGGGCCTGCCGGCGCGGGCCCGGGAGAACCTGTTCTCGCCGTTCCAGGGCTCGGTGCGCTCGGGCGGCACCGGGCTCGGCCTGCCGATCGCCGCCGAGCTGATCGGCATCAACGGCGGCAGCCTGGCCCTCGATCCGGGCGAGGGCGGGGCCCGGTTCCGGATCGTGCTGGCGGAAGCGTGAGACGCTATTCCGCCGCGGCGAGGATCGGCTCGGCGACCCGGATGCCGAGATCCTGCAGCAGGGCCGCGTCGGAATCCGCCTCGTTGTTGGCGGTGGTGAGCAGGCGCTCGCCGTAGAAGATCGAGTTGGCCCCGGCGAGGAAGCACAGGGCCTGCGCCTCCCGGCTCAGGGCCTTGCGCCCGGCGCTCAGGCGCACCCGGGCCTTGGGCATGACGATGCGGGCGGTGGCGCACATCCGCACCATGTCGAACGGATCGACCGGCGTGGCGGTGTCGCCGAGCGGCGTGCCGGGGACCGCCGCCAGGGCGTTGATCGGCACGCTCTCCGGGTGCGGCGCGTGGTTGGCCAGCACCTGCAGCATCGCGACCCGGTCGCCGACGCCCTCGCCGAGGCCGATGATGCCGCCGCAGCAGACGCCGATGCCGGCCTCCCGGACCCGCTCCAGGGTATTCAGGCGGTCCGCGTAGGTGCGGGTCGAGACGATCTTGTCGTAATAGTCCGGCCCGGTATCGAGGTTGTGGTTGTAGGCGGTGAGCCCCGCCTCGGCCAGGCGCTCGGCCTGGCTGGCGGTCAGCATGCCCAGCGTGACGCAGGCCTCCATCCCGAGGCCGCGCACGCCCCGCACCATGTCCAGCACGGAGTCGAATTCCGCGCCGTCCCGCGGGCTGCGCCAGGCCGCACCCATGCAGAAGCGGGTCGCGCCGTTGGCCTTGGCGGCGGCGGCTTCGGCCAGCACCGTCTCCACCGGCATCAGGCGCTGGCGCGGCAGGCCGGTGCCCTTGTGGTGGGCCGATTGCGAGCAGTAGCCGCAATCCTCCGGGCAGGCGCCCGTCTTGATCGAGAGCAGGCTCGCGCGCTGGACGTCGCTGGGGTCGTTGTGGGCCCGATGCACGCCTGCGGCCCGATACACCAGATCAAGCAACGGCAAATCGTGGATCGCGCGGATCTCGGCCACGCTCCAGTCGTGGCGGAAATCGGAGGCGTGCGGGTCGGCGGCTTGGCTCATGATGTCTTCTTGAGTGGGATCGGTGGCCAAAATCAAGCGCCCTGCGGGCCGCCGCCATCCGGTGCGGAGGCGGCGGCGCCCGCGTCAGTGCGTCGGCTCGCCGGCCGAGACCTTGGCGGTCCAGTCGTCGAAGGCGATGACCTTCTGGCGCTGCTCGCCCAGGCGCTCGATGCGCAGGACCATCTCGTCGCCGGCCTTGAGGTAGCGCGGCGGCTTCATGCCCAGGCCGACGCCGGGCGGGGTCCCGGTGGTGATCACGTCCCCGGGCTCCAGCAGCATGAAATGCGATGCGTAGGCCACGAGCTGGGGCACGTCGAAGATCATGGTCGCGGTCGAGCCGGTCTGGCGGCGCTCGCCGTTCACGTCGAGGCTCATGGCGAGGTTCTTGAGATCGGGGATCTCGTCCAGCGTCACCAGCCAGGGGCCCAGCGGCCCGAAGGTCGGCGCGCTCTTGCCCTTGGTCCAGGTCGGGCCGCGCTCCAGCTGCCACTCGCGCTCGGAGACGTCGTTGCAGATGCAGGCGCCCGCCACGTAGTTCAGCGCCTCGTTGGCGTGGACGTAGCTCGCCCGGCGGCCGATCACCACGGCGAGCTCCACCTCCCAGTCGGTCTTGGCCGAGCCCTTGGGGATGATCACCGTGTCGTTCGGCCCGCACAGGCTGGACGGCGCCTTGTTGAAGATGATCGGCTCGGCCGGGATCGGCGAGTTGGTCTCGGCGGCGTGGTCGGCGAAGTTGAGGCCGATCGCGATGACGTTGCGGGTGCCGCCGACGCAGGGGCCGAGCCGCACGTCGTCCGGCAGCTTCGGCAGCTTCTCGGTATCGAGGGCCCGCAGCCGGGCGAGCGATTCGGGCGCCAGCGCCGGGCCGGCAATGTCGCGCACGATGCTCGACAGATCGCGCAGGCCCCCCTGCGCATCCACGAGGCCGGGCTTCTCGTCGCCGCTCGGGCCGTGCCGGAAGAGCTTCATCGCCGCGACTCCTCATCCTTCCCTGGAACCGGTCTACGCCGGGCGCCGGGACCATGGCCGGGCAGGACCGCCGGTGCAAGCGCCGCCGGATCCGGAGATGCCCGCACGGGGTGTCACAACTTGGTCACATCGTGGCAAAAAAGTGCAGGTTCCAACGGCGATAGATTTATTGTTCATTGCCCCGGTGAATCCGCGAACAACTGTCGGGCCGGTGAGAAGTCAGAATTCGATATGACGGCGCGCAATAAATCGCCCTGCAGATTTTCGCTTCATCAATGGCCTTGGCGCCGGTCCGAATAGAAATCGTCATTGCGATCGACCCGGGGAAACCGGCACGATGTCGGAAAGGGCGCCGGACCGGGACACAAGGTCGAATCAGGACGCCCGGGCAAACCAACCGGTTCGGGGGGACAGATGAGCGGGACAATGCGCGCGGTGGTGCTCGCGGCTGCTGTGGCGGCGCTCGGCGCCGGGGAGGCCCGGGCCGGAGCGTTCGGCATCCGAGAGCAGAGCACCCAGGCCCAGGGCCTGTCCTTCGCGGGCGCGGCCGCCGGTTCCGGCGGCGTCTCGTCGATGTTCTGGAACCCCGCCACCATCACGATGAACCCGGGCTTCGTCGCGGAGCAGAACCTCACTTATATCGGTCTCTCCTCCGAGATCCGGACCGCGCCCGGGACCAATCCCGGCTTCGCGGGTCTGGGCGGCTCCGGCGATATCGGGCAGGGCGCCGTGGTGCCCGCGGGCGCGACCTCCTACCAGCTCAACGACCGCCTGTGGCTCGGCCTCTCCACGGGCGCGCCCTTCGGCCTGGTCACCAAGCCGAACCAGGTCTGGGCCGGCGAGGTCTACGGGCGCTCGTCCCGGATCTTCACGCTGGCGTTCAATCCGGTGATCGGCTTCAAGGTCAACGAGTGGCTGTCGCTCGCGGCCGGCCCGAACATCGAGTATTTCCGGCTGACCCTGCGGCAGGCGCTGCCGATCCCCGGCATCGCGCCGACCCTGTATCCGAGCTCGTTCCTGAAGGGCGAATCCTGGGGCGTCGGCTTCACGGCGGGCGCCACCCTGACGCCCCGCGACGGGACCGTGATCGGCATCGGCTACCGCTCGTCGGTGCATCACGACATCGACGGGTCGATCGGCGTGCCGCTGGTGGCGCTGGCGCCGCTCGCCGGCCAGGTCCGCGCCAAGCTCAACACGCCGGACAAGCTCAGCGTCGGCCTCGTCCAGGCGATCTCGCCGGTCGCCCGGCTCAATCTCGGCTTCGAATGGGATCAATGGTCCAGGCTCGGCACGATCGGGATCGTGTCGAACCGCCTCGGCCTGCCGGTCAGCAACCTGCCGCTGAACTACAAGGACGGCTACACCTACTCGATCGGTGCCGAATACGACGCGGCGCCCAACCTGACCCTGCGCACCGGCTTCGCCTACGAATCCTCGCCGATCGACTTCCGCAACCGCTCGGTGCGGCTGCCCGACGGCGACCGCTACATCGCCTCCGTGGGCGCGAGCTACCGCTGGAACGAGCGCCTGACCCTGAACCTGGCCTATTCGCACTTCTTCCTCGACCGCTCGCGCATCCTCGCGGGAGTCGGGCGCGACTACAACGTCAGTAACATCGCCTTCGCGGGCGTGGTCGATTCCAGCGCCGACATCGTCTCGGTGGGCTTCCGCTACATGTTCGGCGCCCCGCCCGCGGCCGCACCGGCGCCGCTGATCCGGAAGTACTGAGCGGGGCGTTCGGCCTCCCATATCATCGCGGGCGGAGAGCGCAGGGCGCCACGCCCGCGCCGGCTGCGGTGATCACACATCGGCTCGTGACGGCCGCGGGGTGCCCCCTCTCCCGTGCGGGAGAGGGTTGGGGTGAGGGATCCGGTCTTTCCGGATACGGCGCACCCCTCACCCTGTCCCTCTCCCGCCCGGGAGAGGGGACCAGCGCTTCGTCCGGAGCCGTGTGAATCCGCTCGCCCGCGCGGCCGGGGGCGCGTGAGATCGTGTCCGGCCCTTGCACCTGCCCGGCGGGTTCCCCTCAGGCGCGCATCCGCACGTAGGTGCCGGGGGCCGGGCCCAGCGACGGCAGCGCGTCGCCGCCCGGTTGGCGAGCCGGGACCCGCTCGGGGGCCTGGGCCTCGATCCACTGGAACCAGTAGGGCCACCACGAGCCCTTGGTCTCGACCGCGGCCGCGATCCAGTCCTTCAGCGCGCCCTTGACCGGGCCGCCGGTCCAGTAGCCGTATTTCGGCTTGGACGGCGGGTTGATCACCCCGGCGATGTGGCCGGAGCCGGCCAGGACGTAATCGACCTTGCCGCCGAAGGTCTTCGAACCCTCGAAGACCGAGATCGCCGGAGCGATGTGGTCCTCCCGGGTGGCCAGGTTGAAGACCGGCACCTGGACCTTCTTCAGGTCCAGCCGGACGTTGCCGATCACCATCCGGCCCTTGGCCAGCGCGTTCTCGAGATAGCAGTTGCGCAGGTAGAAGGCGTGGTTCGCCGCCGGCATCCGGGTGGCGTCCGAGTTCCAGTACAGCAGGTCGAACGGGGTCGGCGCCTTGCCCTTGATGTAGTTGTTCACGAAGTACGGCCAGATCAGGTCGTTCGGCCGCAGCATGTTGAAGGCGTTGGCCATGCGGGTGCCCTCCAGGTAGCCCCGCTCGGCCATGCGGGCCTCGATCTGGCGGATCTGCTCCTCGTCGGCGAACACCTTGAGGTCACCCGCATGGGTGAAGTCGACCTGGGTGGTCAGCAGGGTCGCGCTCTTGATCCGCCGGTTGCCCGTGGCGGCCTGCATGGCGAGCGTCACGGAGAGCAGGGTGCCGCCCACGCAGTAGCCGGCCGCATGCACCTCGCTCTCGCCCGTGGCGACGCCGATCGCGTCGATCGCCGCCTCGATGCCCTCGCGCATGTAGGACTCGAAGTCCTTGTCGGCATGGCGCGCATCCGGGTTCACCCAGGAGATGCAGAATACCGTCAGCCCCTGATCGACCATCCATTTCAGGAAGCTCTTCTGGGGGTTGAGGTCGAGGATGTAGTATTTGTTGATCCAGGGCGGCACCATCAGGAATGGGCGCTTGAGCACGGTCTCGGTGGTCGGCGCGTACTGGATCAGCTCGATCAGGTCGTTGCGGAACACCACCTCGCCGGGGGTCACCGCGATGTTGCGGCCGACCTCGAACCCGCTCGGATCGGTCTGGCGGACGCGCAGCTGCCCGCCGCCGGCCGCCAGATCCTCCTCGTACATCTTGAGGCCGCGCACGAGGTTGGCGCCGCTCTCCTGGAGGGTGTGGCGGATCAGCTCCGGGTTGGTCGGCAGGAAGTTCGAGGGCGACAGCATGCTGGTGAGCTGGCGCAGGTAGAACTGCGCCTTGTGGCGGGTGTGCTCGTCGATGCCCTGGGCCTCGTCGACCAGGCTCTCGGCCCAGCGGGTCGCGATCAGGTAGCCCTGCTTGATGAAGTCGAAATACGGGTTGCTCGACCACTCCGCGTCGCTGAACCGGCCGTCCCGGGGCTCGGGCACCGCCACCGGATCGGCCTTCTGGCCCTGGAGGCGCAGGTAGGTCGTGCCCCAGAGCGTCAGGAACGCCTGGGAGAGCTTGGCCTGGGCCTCGGCGCTGCGGTTCGGGTCCGAGAGCCACGCCTCGGCAACCTGGCCGAGCGTCTTGATCGCCTCGTTGATCTCCCCGGTCGGGCCGTTGGCCTGGGCTTCGGGCGTGAGCATGCGGGCGGCACTGCGCCCGAGCGCCTCCACGAATTGCCCCGCGTTGCGCGACAGGGCCTCGATATCCGGCATCGGAGGCGTGGGGATGCCCTCCGGCAGGGCGCCGTTGGTCAGGGAAGTCCGAGCGGCAGCCTGGTCCGGCGCCTGCGTCCGCGGGCTCGTCACGCGTGCCTCCCTGTGTGGTGTTTCGGCTCGACTGAGCATGAGCCTCGTTTCCGACAAATTAGGGAGCGAGCGAGTGGTTGCACCAGCCCGGCCGCGCATGTCGCCGAAACATCCGCGCGTTCTTCTCATACCTTTGTGCCCATGCGCCGCGCCTTCCTGAACCCCGCCCCATCGATCGCCTGGCTGCCCGGCGCGCCGGCACCGGCCCGGCTGCTCGTCGTCGCGCTGCTGGCGGCGCCGCTCGCTGCATGCTCGGGGGATGCGGTGCGCACGCTCGCCACCGATGCCGGCTACGGGCCCCGGGTCGTGGCCGCGCCGGATTTCGTGACCGAGTCGCGCAGCAAGGAGCCGCCGGCCTTCATGCCGGTGGGCGTCGATGCGCCCAAGCGCCCCGTCCGGGCCAAGTCGGCCGAGGGGCAGAAGGCGCTGGAGGCCGAGCTCGAAGGCGCCCGCGGCCGCAACCAGAGCCGCGGCCGCGCCGCCGAGAGCGCCGGGCGCGGGGCGGCGGCCACGATCAAGCCGGCCCCCGCCGCGGCGCAATAACACGGCCGATCCGGCTCGGATTTTTGTGAGTCGGCGGCGGCGCGCATCTCTGATAGAGCGATTCGTTCGCGCGCCCGCCATGAACGAGAGACGCCAGATTCGGGACGCGCCGATGGACACGCCGATGACCGATTTCCACCGCATCAAGCGCCTGCCGCCCTACGTGTTCGAGCAGGTCAACCGGATCAAGGCAACCGCCCGAGCTCAGGGCGCCGACATCATCGATCTCGGCATGGGCAACCCGGACCTCGACGCCCCCAAGCACGTCATCGCCAAGCTGTGCGAGACGGCGGGCCGTCCGCGGACCGACCGCTATTCCGCCTCCAAGGGCATCGCCGGCCTGCGCCGCGCCCAGGCCGGCTATTACCAGCGCCGCTTCGGCGTGAGCCTCAACCCCGACACCCAGGTGGTGGCGACTTTGGGCTCGAAGGAGGGCTTCGCCAACATGGCTCAGGCGATCACCGCCCCGGGCGACGTCGTGCTGGTGCCGAACCCGAGCTACCCGATCCACGCCTTCGGCTTCCTGATGGCCGGCGGCGTGATCCGCTCCGTCCCGGCCGAGCCGACCCCGGCGATGTTCCCGGCCCTCGAGCGGGCGATGCGCCACTCGATCCCGAAGCCGGTCGCCCTGGTGGTCTGCTACCCGTCGAACCCGACCGCCTACGTGGCCGACCTCGATTTCTACCGGGACCTCGTGGCTTTCGCGAAGCAGCACGAGCTGATCCTGCTCTCGGACCTCGCCTACGCGGAGGTCTATTTCGACGGCAAGCCGCCGCCCTCCGTCCTGCAGGTCCCGGGCGCGATCGACTGCACGGTGGAGTTCACCTCCCTGTCGAAGACCTATTCCATGGCCGGCTGGCGCATGGGCTTCGCGGTGGGCAACGAGCGGCTGCTGGCGGCGCTCTCCCGGGTGAAGTCGTATCTCGATTACGGCGCCTTCACGCCGATCCAGGTCGCCGCCACCGCGGCCCTCAACGGCCCGGACGACTGCATCGACGAGATGCGGGCGACCTACCGCAAGCGCCGCGACGCGCTGGTGGAATCCTTCGGCAAGGCCGGCTGGACCATCCCGGCGCCGGCGGCCTCGATGTTCGCCTGGGTGCCGATCCCCGAGCGCTACCGGGAGATGGGCAGCCTCGAATTCTCGAAGCTGCTGCTCGAGAAGTCCGACGTCGCCGTGGCGCCGGGCATCGGCTTCGGCGAGTTCGGCGACGAGTATGTCCGCATCGCCCTGGTCGAGAACGAGCAGCGGATCCGGCAGGCCGCCCGCAACATCCGCCGGTTCTTCGACGGCGGCGACAAGACCCTGCACAACGTCGTGCCGATGGCCCGGGCCGTCTGAGATCGGGGACGGCTTCAAGGCCTTGATTTCACAAGCTCGCTCGCAGCCGAACCGATGTCCGCTTCGGCTGCGAGCGCCTCCAGCCCGATTGTTGCCGCCGTGCGACAGGCCCCGTCAAAGGGCCGCCCATCCCCCGCCGGCGCTTGTCAGAGCGGATCGCGATGCGCAGGGTCCGGCGCGGGGGTCCTCCCGCGTCCCGAGAGTTGCATGCGCCGCCTGAACCTCATCGCCGCCCTGCTGCTCGCCGCCGCGGCCTCGGCCTGTGCGCCGAACCCGATCATCGCCCGGGATCCGGTGCCGGCTCCGGGCTCGACCGATGTCTACGCCTGCGATTCCAAGCCTTTGCCGGTCAACGCCTTCATGTCGGATTGCCGGCCGGTGCCGGCGAGCCCGCAGGTCGTCCTGCGCGCCCGCGGCTGAGCCGGCGCTCCAGGTTCCGGTAACCGGACGGCCCGCAAGCGCCGGACAGGCCGTCCGCGATAAGCTAGAGTGTAGGCCTGACGCCGGCCCGGCCGGCCCCGTGACGGAGCATCGCGTGAGCACCAAGACCCTGATCGCCGCCGGATTGCTCGGCCTCGTCGCCCAGGGCGCCGCCGCCGAGCCGGCCTTCCCGCCGGGTGTCCCGCAGCCGCGCGCCTACGTGTTCACCGCGCCCAACGGCCCCTCGGTCCTGCAGGCCGACGGCTGCTGCCAGGTGATCGTGCCGCCGGGCCGCCCCGATCTCGCTGTGCCGCCGGTCCCGGTGGCCGAGATCATGAACGGCGGCGGATTCGGCTATTCCGGGTTCGACTACTACAACGACCAGATCACCGAGGGCCGGTTCGGCGCGCAGCGGCGCCCGAAGGAGTTCGTGATCGCCCCGTCCTACATCGTCCCGCCGCGCTACTGAGCCGGCCCGGCCGGGGCCTCAATCCTTGTGCGGATCGTGGCCCCAGTTCATCAGCGACATCCGCCACGGGGAATCGGGGTCCTTGCGGGCCTCGCCGCCCTGCTTGAGATGGCGGTGGACGTAGCCCACGACCTTGCGCATCGCGGCGTAGTCGTCGTCGGTCAGATCCGCCTTCTTCTTGTCCTTAATCGCCAGGATGCGCCGGCCCATCTCGTGGCCGGTCGATTCATCGCCGTCCTTCTTCTGGCCGACCGCCTGGCTCGCCGCGCCGTCGAGATGCTTGCGCAGGGCCGCAGGCGTCATGTTGACGGCTTCGCTGAATTCACTCCACGTCTTCGCGTGATCGTCGTCCGCCATCCTGGTCGCCTCCGCGTTCCGGCCTGATCCGTGGCGGACAACGCGCGGCCTGCGCGGTCGCTCGCACGCATCCCTGCGGTCGGGCGCCGCACGCTTCGGTCATCGGCGGGCCCCCGCCGTTTACAGGGCGGCCCCCGGACGGTATCACCCCGGCCCGACCCTTCACCCCAAGTTCCGAAAAACCAAATGCGCGCCGAGATCGAGCAAGCCTCGGATGCCGCCAAGCAGTCTATAGGGCTGCTGAGGAGGCATCTTTGACTGGGATACCGTCGATAAACGCCTCGCGGAGCTGAACGCGGCGTCCGAGAACCCCGACCTGTGGAACGACGCCGACGCCGCGCAGAAAGTCATGCGCGAGCGCCAGCAGCTCGACGAGGCGGTCACCTCCATCCGCAAGCTGGAGCGCGACCTCGAGGACGGCGCGACGCTGATCGAGCTCGGCGAGATGGAGGGCGACGAGGCCTCGATCCGCGAGGGCGAGGCCGCGATCCTCGCCGTCGAGAAGGAGGCCGCGAGCCGCCAGGTCGAGACCCTGCTCTCGGGCGAGGCCGACGCCTTCGACACCTATCTCGAAGTCCATGCCGGTGCCGGCGGCACCGAGAGCCAGGACTGGGCCAACATGCTCCAGCGCATGTACGCCCGCTGGGCCGAGCGCCGGAAGTACAAGGTCGAGATCGTCGAGTGGTCGGACGGCGAAGAGGCCGGGATCAAGGGCGCCACGCTCCTGATCAAGGGCCACAACGCCTATGGCTGGCTCAAGACCGAGTCCGGCGTGCACCGGCTGGTGCGGATCTCACCCTACGATTCCAGCGCCCGGCGGCATACCAGCTTCGCCAGCGTCTGGGTCTACCCGGTGATCGACGACCGGATCGAGATCGAGATCAAGGAATCCGACTGCCGGATCGACACCTACCGGTCGTCCGGCGCCGGCGGCCAGCACGTCAACACCACCGACTCGGCGGTGCGCATCACCCACAATCCGACCGGGATCGTGGTGGCGTGTCAGCAGGAGCGCTCGCAGCACAAGAACCGCGCCACGGCGTGGAACATGCTGCGCGCCCGGCTCTACGAAGCCGAGCTGAAGAAGCGCGAGGAGAAGGCCAACGCCGAGGCCGCGGCCAAGACCGATATCGGCTGGGGCCACCAGATCCGGTCCTACGTGCTCCAGCCCTATCAGCTGGTGAAGGACCTGCGCACCGGCACCCAGTCCACCGATCCGGACGCGGTGCTCGACGGCGCCCTCGACCCGTTCATGGAGGCCTCCCTGGCCCAGCGGGTCTATGGCGGCGGCGAAGAGGTCGAGGACATCGATTGATGTTTTGCGATCGGCGCTCGTCCTGACAGGGAGGAGCGCCGGTGCTTACACACCGGTCCATGCGAGCCGCGACGTGCCCCCCTCTGCCGTGCGAGCTACGATGTTCACACATCGCTGCCGGATAAGGACCAAGGCCAACCCCAAGCGCGTCTCCCTCCCCCCTCTGCGGGGGAGGGAGACGCGTGTCGGCCTCGGAGAGACTTCTCTTGCGGCCGCGAACGTGGCTCGCCCGCCCCTCAATACCCCAACGCCGCCCCGTCCTTGCGCGGATCGGAGCCCGCGACCAGCGTGCCGGCCGCGCGGTCGATCCAGATGATCTGGCCGCCGCCGAGGGGCAGGGGCGCGCGGATCGCCGGGTGGCCGCGCGCGATCAGGCCGGCCATCGCGGCGTCGGAGATGCCGCCCTCCAGTTCCAAACTGCCGCCATAGGCGAAGCTGCGCGGGGCATCGAGGGCCGCCTGCACGTCGAGGCCCCGGTCGAGGATGCCCGACAGCAGCTCGACATGGCCCATCGCCTGGTAATGGCCGCCCATCACGCCGAACGGTGCGACGGCCTGGCCGTCCTTCATGAGCATGCCCGGGATGATCGTGTGCATCGGCCTTTTGCCGGTCCCGACGCTGTTCGGGTGTCCGGCCTCCGTGCGGAACGACAGGCCGCGGTTGTGCAGCAGCACGCCGCTCTCGGGCGCCAGGATGCCCGATCCGAAGCCCTGGAACACGGAGTTGATCAGCGAGAGCGCGTTGCCGTCCCGGTCGACCACGCAGAGATAGACCGTATCCTTGTGGGCCCGCTCCTCTGCAATCTCCCGGGCGATCTCGGGATAGATCTCGGGCGGCTGGGCGCGGCTCATGTCGATCGCCCCGTGGGCGGCGGCCTTCCAGGCATCCGACAGCAGGTGCTCCACCGGCACCCGGGCGAGGTCGGCGTCGCCGAACAGCACGTCCCGGTGGTGATAGGCCTGCTTGCAGGTCTCGGCGAACAGGTGGAGCCGGTCGAGGTCCGACAGGGCGCCGACATCGTGATGCGACAGCACGTTCAGCATCATCAGCGCGGCCAGACCCTGGCCGGCGGGCGGGCACTCGTAGACGTCGTAGCCGCGGTAACGGGTCGAGACCGGGGTGACCACGTCCGGTCGGGCCCCGGCGAAATCGTCCCGGGTGTGCAGGCCGCCGAGCTCGGTGAGCCGGCCGACCATGTCGTCGGCCACGGGCCCTTCATAGAAGCCGCGCGGGCCTTCCTCGGCGATGCGCCGGAGCGTGGCGGCGAGCTTCGGCAGGCGGAAGACGCTGCCGATCGCCGGGGCCGCCCCGCCAGGCAGGTAGGTCGCGGCGGCGTGGGGATCGCCCGCGACCCTGGCGACGTTGCGCTGCCAGTCCCAGCCGACGCGCTGCTGGATCACGAAGCCGTCCTCGGCATAGCCGATCGCCGGCTGGAGCAGCTCGCTCAGCGAGCGCGAGCCGTGCTGGCGCACCAGCAGGTCCCAGGCCCCGACCGCCCCCGGGACCGTCACCGCGTGCGGCGAGGTCGGCGTGATGGCGACGCCGTGCTCGGCGTACCACTCGGGCGTGGCCGCGGCGGGTGCCCGCCCGGAGCCGTCCAGCGCGATCGGCGTCTTGGCGCCGGCCGGGGCGTAGAGCGCGAAACAATCGCCGCCGATGCCGGTCATCAGCGGATCGACCACGCATTGCACCGCCACCGCGGCGATGCCGGCATCGACGGCGTTGCCGCCCGCGCGCAGGACCTCGATAGCCGCCAGGGTCGAAAGCGGGTGCGAGGTCGCGACGGCGGCGTTGGCGGCGTAGACCGGGGAGCGCCCGGGTGCGGAGAAATCTCTCACGGGAAATCCTGTCCAGTGCGATCGAGCCGCGCGGTGTTCTGCGCCGCGCGGCCGGAGAGGCGGCGGCGCGCCCCCAAGCCTCGCCCTCCCGGCGCGGGTTGACGCTGTATCATGTATTCAAGAGGGCCGCAGCGCCGGATAGGCGCGCCGATGCAGGCTCCGTGCCCGCGCAATCGCAGGGTGGGGATCGTCACGCGGACGAACATCCCGTGCCGGGCGGCCGACCAGGGCCCGTGTGTTCGCATAGGCCATGCACGCAGGCGTTGCGGCCGAAAATCTCCGTTGGATGGAGCCCGGCGGACGAGTCAATTTTATCGGAATTTTGAAGACCTTCGCAGGCCTCCACGGCGCAGAAGCGGGCCGATGGATCGAACACCGATGACAGCCGCGACGAGCCAGCGACACGTCATCGTGCTGCCGGCGCTCTGCTGGAACGTCCGCAGGCCGGATTTCTACGCGGTCACCGCCGACGTCACGCCGGAGGGTATCCGGCTGCGCTCCTCGGCCCGCGTGGCGGCCGGTGAGGATCTGACCTGCAGCATCCGCCATATCGGCCTGCTGGAGGTGCGGATCACCCAGGTCGCGAACCCGGACTTCGTCGTCCGGGTTCGGGGCGGACGCGCGGCGCTCAACGGGTTGGCCCGGGAGTTCATGACGCTGGCGCGCGCGCAGAACCGCCATCCGGAGCCGGTCCGAATGCATCACCGCATCGTGCCGGCGCAGAAGACCGTCGAGATCACGCTCGAATGCGGCCTGGCCTTCCCGGGGCACGTCCTCAACGTCTCCGCGTCCGGCATCGGCCTGCTGCTCGACCGGGCGCTGGAGCTCGGCGAGACGATCCGGGTCGGCGCCCGGGCCGCCCGGGTCGTCCGCCAGTTCGAGCACGGGATCGGGGCCGCCTTCCTGGAGCCGTTCGCGCCGGAGGCGGTCCACGCGGCCATGACCCTCTGAGCCGCGGGCCCTCGCGGAGCCGCGGGATCGGCGCTACATCCTGCGCAGAACCCGCGAAGGATTTCCGATGAAGCGCCTGCTCGCCGCTCCCCTCGTCTCGTCCCTGGCCCTCCTTCCCGCCGCGCTCGCGCTGCTGCCGCAGGCGGCTCTGGCCCATCCCGGCCACGGCGCTGCCATCGGCGCGGAGGCCGGCTTCCTGCACCCGCTGATGGGGGCCGACCACGTCCTGGCGATGGTGGCGGTCGGCCTGCTGGCCGCCCTCCGCGGCGGACGGGCGCTCTGGGCTCTGCCCCTGTCCTTCCTGGTGCTGATGAGTGCCGGCGCGGGCCTCGGCATGGCCGGTGTGGCGCTGCCCTATGCGGAAACCGGGATCGCGCTCTCCATCGTGGTGTTCGGCGTCGCCGCGATCGTCGGCCTGCGGGCGCCGGTGGCGCTGCTCGCCAGCTTGGTCGGGGTGTTCGCGGTATTCCACGGCTACGCCCACGGCGCCGAGATGCCGGAGACCGCCTCGGGCCTGTCCTTCGGCTTCGGCTTCCTGGCGGCGACCGCGCTGCTCCACGCCGCTGGCCTCGGCCTCGGCATCGCCGCGGCACGGCTCGACGCGGCCCGGGCCGCACCGGCGCTCGGCGCCTGCGTCGCGGCAGCGGGTCTGGCCCTGCTGGCGCTTCCGGCCTGAGCGGAACCGCCCCGGTTACATCCATTCGCGAGGGCTTGATGTCACGGGCCGGCCGGGGTGACACGGCCGTGCCGAGTCCCAGGTCATGCACGCCGCCATCGTTCCGGCGGCGAGAGGACCTCTGCATGGCAAGACTTCCGACACTCGCCTTGGCGAGCCTGCTGACGCTCGGTGCCGCCGCCCAGGCCGCCGCACCGCCCGAGCGGTTGCGGGGCACGATCGAGGCCGTCGAGAGCGGCGGCTTCACCCTTAAGACCCTGGACGGCAAGAGCGAGCGGGTGACCCTCGCGCCGGATGCCAAGGTGTCCTGGGTCGTCCCGGCCCAGCTCGACCACATCAAGGACGGCGTGTTCATCGGCACCGCCACCAAGGGCGAGCCCCCGGTGGCCCTGGAGGTGGTACTGTTCCCGGAATCGATGCGCGGGACCGGCGAGGGTCATTACGATTGGGACGTGATCCCCGACCACACCGGCGGCACGGCGGTGAAGAGCACGATGACCAACGGCACCGTGAAGGCGGCCGCGCCCGCGTCGGACGCTCCCCGGGTGAAGAGCGCGATGACCAACGGCACCGTGAAGGCGAGCGGAACCGGCGCCGAGCGCACGCTCACGGTGGATTACGGCAAAGGCCAGTCGATGAAGATCCTGGTCCCGCCGCAGGCCCCGGTGGTCACCTTCGAGCCGGCCGATGCGGCCGCGATCTCCGCCGGCGCCAAGGCGTTCGTGGTGGCCGCGCGCGGCGAGGACGGCACGATCACGGCGCGCCGCGTCGCGGTCGGCAAGGACGGCCTGACGCCGCCCATGTGAGGCGAGCCGGGGCGGATCGCTCCGGAAACCGCATGAATCCAAATCACGGATCCTGCCCGTACGCCCCGGCCTTCTCACGCGGCCGGGGCGGCCGGTTCGTGCCCGGTTCGACAGCACCCGTGCTGCCTCAGCAAGCATATCATTACATCCGGCAAGCTGTTGCCGGCTAAGGCGTTCTGATATTGTTGCCGGGCGGCAACATCGCACAGGAACCAATTTAGCCGAGCTGAAATCTGATTGATCGGCGAAACCCGTTCGCACATGGTGATGGTGCACGGGGGCATCGCCAAGCGAGAGCCCGCAGGAGCCTGCCACCTAAGACGCAGGCCAAACCTACAAGACGTGCGGCAAGATCCGGAAAACCGGGCATGTCCGCATCATTGGGTCTCGAAGCTTTGGAGATGTCTATGAAGCTCTTGAAGAGCTCACTGCTCGGTTCCGCCACCGCGTTCGTCGCGATCGGAGCCGCACACGCCGCCGACCTTCCGGTCAAGAAGGCGGTCCCGATCGAGTACGTCCGCGTCTGCTCGGCCTACGGCGCCGGCTTCTTCTACATCCCCGGCACCGATACCTGCCTGCGTCTCTCCGGCCGCGCCCGGTTCGAGGGCGGCTACATGACCAGCTACTCGCGCCAGTTCGGTAACGGCGGCGACACCTCCGGCTACCAGGGCCGGATGCGCATCAACCTCGATGCCCGCACCCAGACCGCCTACGGCACCCTGCGCGCCTTCGTGCGCTTCGATGCCGGCGCCCGCACCGGCTATTCCGGCGTCGGCACCTCCGGCACCCAGCAGCGCATCGGCCAGGCCTATCCGGGCCTCGGCATCGACAGCTTCGGCCGTGATCAGCAGTTCGCCAACGTCGACAAGGCGTTCATCCAGTTCGCCGGCCTGACCGCCGGTCGCGCCTCCTCGTTCTTCGACTTCTACGCCCACGATTTCGAGCTCGCCGGCGCCACCGCGGGTTCGGACATCGCCTCGACCAACCTGCTCGCCTACACCGCCACCCTTGGCAACGGCCTGTCAGCCACGATCTCGGCCGAAGACCCGGTCTTCCGCCGCAGCCCGATCTACTCGCCGTCCAACAACCCGGGCGGTGTCACCGTCAACGCGGCGATTGCGAACTTCGCGCAGAACAACTCGCCGGCCCCTGTGTTCATCGGCTACACCGGTGCCACGCCGACCCGCTTCAGCCAGGTCGATGTGATCCAGCGTTCGCGGATGCCCGACGTCGTCGGCGCCCTGCGCCTCGATCAGGCCTGGGGTTCGGCCCAGATCTCGGCGGCGGTGCATGAGCTGAACGTCGGAAACGTCCAGAACGGTGTCGGCACCGGAACCGGCTCCAACGTCAGCATCCCGCACGCCAACAACTCGTATGGCTACGCCGTGCAGGGCGGTCTCAAGATCAACACGCCGTTCATCGCCCCGGGTGATGCGCTCTACCTGCAGGGTGCCTACGGCAGCGGCTCCCAGCTCTACACCGGCTACTCCTCGTTCAGCGGCTCCTACTCGCAGAACGCCGCGACGATCCAGGGCCAGAAGTTCAACCAGTTCTTCAACGACGCCAGCGTCAACCCGTTCACGGGCCAGCTGGAGCAGTCCACGAGCTTCACGGTTGTCGGTTCGTACCTTCACTACTGGTCGCCGGAGTGGCGCTCGGCCGTCTTCGGGTCGTACGGCGAGATGGACTTCACCCAGCGTGCTCGCTCTGCTCAGGGTGCGGCATTCGGAGTGATCAACCCGAACGGGACGAACAGCTTCGCCGCCAACGCCGTCGGCGTGCCCGGCACACGGTTCTACCAGCTCAGCGAAGCCCTGCGCGATACCTATCAGTTCGTCGCCGGTGCGAGCTTGATCTGGTCGCCGGTGAAGGACCTCGATATCGGTGTCGAGGGCTACTACACCCAGATCGGTGTCAAGAACGGTCGTGTGATCGACAAGGACAAGGATCCGACCGCCTATTCCCGCGTCGGCGCGATCAACGCCGGTGGTGCAGTTGCCACCACCACGGCTGACTCGGTGTCGTCGTTCCGCTTCCGCGTCCAGCGCGACTTCTGATCCGCTCCATCGGCGCCGGGGACCAAGCCCGGCGCCCAACCCCGTGCTCCACGGATCTCAAGGCCCGGCCCTCGGCTGGGCCTTTTTCGTTGTCGACAGGCGTGCGGAACAGATGCGCCGCCAGGCAACCGCTACCGCCGCGCCAGCTCGATCGCGGCACTGGCCGATTCCAGCGCGCGCCTCGAAGCAAAGAGCCGAGGCTCCGGCGCCCTGGATCCGGACCCCTTCGGCTCCGAGACGCGATCGCCGCGCATACGCCCCAGCCTGAGAGCCACCTTCTGCCGCCGGCAGCCGGCCGGCTGCGGTGCCACCGTCCCGGCTCCTGACACGCCACGAGGGGTCGGCCGCCTGTTGCGTGCCCCGGGATCGTGAAGGATCGCGCGGCCTCACGGGACCCGAAGGCCGACGAAGCGGCTGCCCGGGGCACCCGTCGCGACGCCACCTTCCCCAAGCTCCCGAGCGCCTTTTCTGGCCGAGGCCGCCCCCGCGCGGCCGGCATCCGCACGCCGGCCGCCTCCCGGCATGCGATTCCATCGAAGCGATGTGCCGGCCCTGCCTCGCGCGCTGTCGCGCTGCCGGGTCGATGCGCGCCGCCCGAATCGCGGAACCGATTCGCCCGAATCACGGCCGCGCCGGCCTTTGCGCACCGCATTCGAGCGCTGGGGAATCGGGAGGCAGGCGGCTTCGTGCGGGCCGCAGGCGATGGCGCCGCGCCGATATGGGCCGGCATTGGCGTCCGCCAGGTATCCGCACCTTTGCCACAGGTCGTCGAATTCGAAATCACCGGCCGCGGATACATGTCGAAGATCGGCAGAGATAATTATCCGATTCGCTCTTAGTATACATCGCAATAATTGCTACAATAATAAAGCAAAACATTTGCATGACGTTGCGAAGCTGCAACAACATAAAGCAAACATCGGGGCGATATGAAATCGATGTTGCCCATATAAGGCTCATTCCATCATATGAAACGGCATAGAGGAATCTCGGACGCGAGATATCTCTAAAATCTGCCATCAGAATTGCAGATCGAAACAAAAATCAGCGCTGCGATGACCGGATAAGTCGGGGTCGTAGTTGTTATTTGGTCTCGAAGCTTTGGAGATATCTATGAAGCTCTTGAAGAGCTCGCTGCTCGGCTCGGCCGCTGCCTTCGCGGCGGTCGGGGCAGCCCATGCCGCCGACCTGCCGGTCAAGAAGGCCGCGCCGATCGAGTACGTCCGCGTCTGCTCGGCCTACGGTGCCGGCTTCTTCTACATCCCGGGCACCGACACCTGCCTGCGCGTCTCCGGCCGCGCCCGGTTCGAGGGCGGCTACATGGCCAGCAACTCGCGCAGAAGCGGTGATGGCGGTGACACGTCGGGCTACCAGGGCCGGATGCGCATCAACCTCGATGCCCGCACGCAGACCGCCTACGGCACCCTGCGCGCCTTCGTGCGCCTCGATGCCGGCAGCCGGACCGGCTATTCCGGCATCGGCACCTCTGGCACCCAGGCGCGTATCGGCCAAGCCTACAACGCCACGGGCGTCGATGAGGCCGGGCGCGCGCAGCAATTCGTGAACGTCGACAAGGCGTTCATCCAGTTCGCCGGGCTCACCGCCGGTCGCGCCTCGTCGTTCTTCGACTTCTACGCCCACGATTTCGAGATCACCGCTTCCACCGCCGGCTCGGACAACGCGTCGACCAACCTGTTCGCCTACACGGGCACCTTCGGGAACGGCCTGTCGGCGACCCTGTCGGTCGAAGACCCGGTCTTCCGCCGCACCCCGATCTTGGGGCCGTCGGGGGGCACCGCGCCGGTCGCCCCCGTCTTCGTGAGCTACACCAGGGGCGCTCCGAGCGCCTTCGGCAACATCGACACCATCCAGCGCGAGCGCCTGCCCGATTTCGTCGGCGCCCTGCGCCTCGACCAGGCCTGGGGTTCGGCCCAGATCTCGGCTGCCACGCATGAGTTGAACGTCGGCAACATCGTGCTCGGTGCACCCACCGGCAGCGGCACCGGCATCAATCTCGGGCACACCAACAGCGTCCAGGCCTGGGCGGTGCAGGGCGGCCTGAAGATCAACATGCCGTTCGTTGCGCCGGGCGACGCCCTCTATCTCCAGGGCGCCTATGCCGACGGAGCGCAGCTCTACTCCGGCTACTCGGCGTTCAGCGGCTCCTACCAGCAGACTGCAGCCACGATCCAGGGTCAGAAGTTCGTCCAGTACTTCTCGGACGCGACGATCAACCCGTTCACCGGCCAGCTGCAGACCTCGCAGACCTTCACCGCGGTCGCGTCGTACCTGCACTACTGGTCGCCGGAATGGCGCTCGGCCTTCTTCGGCTCCTACGGCGAGCAGAGCTTCTCCCAGGGGGCGCGTCTCGCCCAGGGCGCAGCCTTCAACGTCGCGAGCACGCTCACCAACACCAACCCCTACGCCACCAACGCCGTCGGCGTCCCGGGCACGCGGTTCTACCAGCTCAGCCAGGCCCTGCGGGATACCTACCAGTTCGTCGCCGGTGCGAGCCTGATCTGGTCGCCGGTGAAGGACCTCGATATCGGCGTCGAGGGCTACTACACCCAGATCGGCCTGAAGAGCGGCCGGGCGATCGACCTCGACAAGAGCCCGACGGCTTATTCCGCGGCCAACATTGCCGCGATCAACGCCGGCACCTTCGTGCCGCGCACCGCGACCCAGGACTCGATCTCGCAGATCCGGTTCCGCGTCCAGCGCGACTTCTAGTCCGCGATATCGGTGCCGAGGCTTCGGTCTCGGCACCCGTCCTCGTGCATCTCGACTTTCAAGGCCCGGCCCTGTGCCGGGCTTTTTTTACGTCGGCATCGCGGCGGCGATTGAGCGTGCCGGATCCCGCGGCCCTGGCATCGCTGGATCGCGGGCGGTCACCGGCTTCGCGAGCCGTCCTGCCGTGCATCGCCCCGGCCGCGCCCTGCGTCGCCATCATTCGCAACGATGTCGACCCGATTCGGTTCACCGCACCCGGATCGGATAGGGCGGGTCCTCCGGCAGCAGAACGGAGGTCGGATTTTCGCGCCAAGTCGATCATGACAGCCGAGACCAGTAATATCGGTTGCAGCGCTCATAATCGATCGCATAACGGGTTGATTTATCCCGCATAGCGTCGTTTTGAGCATTAAAGCAATATATATTATCTAATTTACGATCAGTTAGACAAAAGTTGTTTTGCTGCAACACATTCAAATGCATTTCGACTAGCTTCCTTGCGACAGTTGTCCAAACGATATTTGTCGTACAAGTCTCGCCCATCATGGAATGGGCGTGAAAATCCCCATCGTTGGATCATGACCTGCGTGGGTGGCGCTGGAATAACGGCGTGCACCCGCGGGCCCGGCCGGAGCAACACGCGTTCGACGTGAAAATATTGGGGTCGTTGATGAGACTGGTGGCGTATGCTTTGCTCGGATCGACTGTCGCCTGCGCGGCGGCCGGATCCGCCCGTGCGGCCGACCTGCCGGTCAGGAAGGCCGGGCCAATCGAGTATGTCCGCGTCTGCTCGGCCTACGGCGCCGGCTTCTTCTACGTCCCGGGCACCGATACCTGCCTGCGGGTCTCCGGCCGCGCCCGGTTCGAGGGCGGCTACATCACCAGCTATACCCGCCAGGCCGGCACCAACAGCGGCGACACGTCGGGCTATCGGGGGTTGCTGCGCATCAACCTCGATGCCCGCACGCAGACCGCCTACGGCACCCTGCGCGCCTTCGTGCGCCTCGATGCCGGCAGCCGGGCGGGGGCGGCCGGCGTGGGGCGCTCCGGCACCCAGGAGCGTCTCGGCCTGGCCTATATCGGGACCGGCGTCGACGAGAACGGCCGCGTGCAGCAGGTGATGAATGTCGACAAGGCGTTCATCCAGTTCGCCGGGCTCACCGCCGGCCGCGCCTCGTCGTTCTTCGACTTCTACGCCCACGATTTCGAGCTCTCCAGCGCGACCGCCGGCTCGGATGTCGCCTCCACCAACCTGCTCGCCTACACGGCGACCTTCGGCGGCGGGCTGTCGGCGACCCTGTCGGTGGAAGATCCGGTCTTCCGGCGTACGCCGATCTTCGCGCCATCGGGGGGCACGTCGCCGGTCGCCCCGGTCTTCGTGGGCTACACGCGCGGCGTTCCGTCGAGCTTTGCCAACATCGACAGCATCCAGCGCGAGCGTCTGCCCGATGTCGTCGGCGTCCTGCGCCTCGATCAGGCCTGGGGCTCGGCCCAGATCTCGGCTGCCACGCACGAGCTGAACGTCGGCAACATCGCGCTCGGCACCGGCGCGAACGCCGCCGTCGCGCACACCAAGAGCGTCCAGGGCTGGGCGGTGCAGGGCGGTGTGAAGCTGAACGCGCCGTTCGTCGCGCCGGGCGACGTCCTCTACCTGCAGGGCGCCTATGCCGACGGCGCACAATTCTACACCGGCTATTCGACCTTCAGCGGCTCGGCCGGCCAGAGCCCCGCGACGATCCAGGGCCAGAAATTCCAGCAGTTCTTCTCCGACGCGACGATCGACCCGGTCACCGGCCAGCTGCAGACCTCGCAGAGCTTCACCGCGGTGGCGTCGTACCTGCATTACTGGTCGCCGGACTGGCGCTCGGCCGTCTTCGGCTCCTACGGCGAGCAGAGCTTCGGCCGTGGCGCCCGTCTCGCCCAGGGCGCGGCCTTCAACGTCGCGAGCACGCTCGCCGGCAGCAACCCCTTCGGCGCCAATGCCGTCGGCGCGCCGGGCACGCGGTTCTACCAGCTCAGCCAGGCCCTGCGGGACACCTACCAGTTCGTCGCCGGCGCGAGCCTGATCTGGTCGCCGGTGAAGGACCTCGATATCGGCCTCGAAGGCTACTACACCCAGATCGGCCTGAAGAGCGGCCGGGCGATCGACCTCGACAAGAGCCCGACGGCTTATTCCGCGGCCAACATTGCCGCGATCAACGCCGGCACCTTCGTGCCGCGCACCGCGACCCAGGACTCGGTCTCGCAGATCCGGTTCCGCGTCCAGCGCGACTTCTGATTCGATCCCTCAGCGCCGGGCCTTCTTCGCCGGAGGGGCCGCTTCGCGCGGCCCCCGTCCGCGGATCCGGTCCGCCTGAGCGTCCGCCCAGACCTGGCTCCGTCGCCGGCCGGGCTCGGCTGGCCTTTGCGATGGGCGGGCGTGCCCGTGCGTCGGCCGAATGTCATCCGAATATCGCGCGAGCGTTATTGCATAGTTCTAAGATATATAAGTTCGCATTCGACGCGAACTGACCCATTATTTTCGAATTATGTCGAATATTTTCGAACAAGAAGCCATATGTATTTTGTTGCAGATCCGCAACAAGATGATGAATGTGTGTGCCGGTCGTGGAATGAACGTTGCTAGCTAAAAGAACGGATCGCAGAATGATCCGCGAAAGATGAGTCTCGGGCGTTTTGCTCCGGAAAAATCTTCCATCTCACATAAGAAAATCAAATCAAACCTGCGTTCGGCAGGGAAAACGGGAAGCGTTGCCGTCCTCGGCTTCAAACTTCTGGGGGTCTTGATGAATGTGTTGAAGCGTTCCCTGCTGGGTTCTGCCGCCGCGCTCGCCGCGGCTGGATCCGCCCATGCCGCCGACCTGCCGGTCAAGAAGGCGGCCCCGATCGCGTATGTCCGGGTCTGCTCCGCCTTCGGGGCCGGCTTCTTCTACATCCCGGGGACCGATACCTGCCTGCGCATCTCGGGCCGGGCCCGGTTCGAGGGGGCCTACCAGACCTCGTCCAGCCGCCAGCCGGGCGCTGCCGGCGACACGTCGGGCTACCGGGGGTTGGCGCGCTTCAACCTCGATGCCCGCACCCAGACCGCCTACGGCACCCTGCGCGCCTTCGCGCGCCTCGACGCCGCCTCGCGCACGGGCGTCATCCATTCCGGCACGATGCTGCGCATCGGACAGGCCTACGGCGCCACCGGCGTCGATGAGGCCGGCCGCGTGCAGCAATACGTGAACGTCGATAAGGCGTTCATCCAGTTCGCCGGCCTCACCGCCGGTCGCGCCTCGTCGTTCTACGATTTCTACGCGCACGACTTCGAGTTCTACGGCGCCACGTCCGGCTCGGACAATGCGTCGACCAACCTGCTCGCCTACACGGGCACCTTCGGGAACGGCCTGTCGGCGACCGTGTCGATCGAGGATCCGGTCTTCACCCGCTCGCCGGTCTTCGCGCCGTTCACGAACGCCGCCGCGGTCACGCCCGTCTTCGTCGGCTACACCAACGGCGTGCCGTCCCGCTACGGCAACGTCGACACCATCCAGCGCTCGCGGCTGCCCGATTTCGTCGGGGTCCTGCGGATCGACCAGGACTGGGGCTCGGCCCAGCTCTCGGCCGCCACGCACGAGATCAATGTCGGCAACCTGAGCACCGCGCCGGCCGCGGGGACCGGCGGCGTCCTGACCGGGATCCCGCACACCAACGCGGTCCAGGGCTGGGCCGTGCAGGGGGGCGTGAAGTTCAATCTGCCGTCGATTGCCCCGGGGGATACCCTCTACCTGCAGGGTGCCTACGCCAACGGCGCGCAGAGCTACGCCGGCTATTGCATGATCGCCGGCTGCTACCGGCAGTCCAACACCGGCTTCGATACCCAGAAGTTCGAGCAATACTTCGCGGACGCGTCGATCAACCCGTTCACCGGCCAGCTCCAGACCTCGACCAGCTTCTCGGCGGTGGCGTCGTACCTGCATTACTGGTCGCCGGAATGGCGCTCGGCACTGTTCGGCTCCTACGGCGAGCAGGATTTCTCGGCCGGTGCCCGCCTGGCCCAGGGCGCGCTCTACAGCCTCGTGAGCCCGAGCAGCACCGCCGTGTTCGGCAGCAACGCCGTCGGCGTCCCGGGCACCCGGTTCTACCAGCTGAGCCAGGCCCTGCGAGACACCTACCAGTTCGTGCTCGGCGGCAGCCTGATCTGGTCGCCGGTGACCGATCTCGATATCGGCGTGGAGGCCTTCTACACCCAGATCGGCGTGCGGAGCGGCCGGGTGATCGACGCCGACAAGAGCCCGACCGCCTACGCGAATGTCGCTGGCATCAACGCCGGCACGTTCGTGCCGCGCACCGCGACGCATGATTCGATGACCCACGTCCGCTTCCGCGTGCAGCGCGACTTCTGATCCGACAGGCCGGCGCGGGGCCTCGAGCCCGGCGCCGGTCTCGAGCGTATGTCCGGGCGACGAAAGGAGGTGCCGGTTTAATCCCCGTCCCCAATACAGGTGGCGCGCTTTGTTCCGTTGATCGCGTTGCCGCCCTGTGCGGGCGCTGATACGCCGGATTCGACTTTATCTCCGCCGACCGCGCGGCCCAGGTCGCGACCGTCGGGGCGACCGGGGCCGCGCGGCGAAGGCCGGAAGGGCCCGTTCGTGGTCGGAAGTCCGGAGGAAGCCGATGACCAGTTCCGCCTCGACCAGCCCCGTGCCGGCGCCGGCTGAGACCGTGAGCGCCGCGCGCCGCGCAGGCCGGTTCTGGCCCGAGAGCTGGTGGCGCCTGGTCGACATGAAGATCGGCATCATCCCGCTGCCGCTCTACGTCATCCTGGCGATCCTGCTTGTGGTCCTGGTCCAGGAGGGCGAGGTCAAGCCGGACGGGCCGACCATGATCGCCGTCCTGGTCATGGGCGGCTTCACCTGCGCCGAGATCGGCAAGCGGCTTCCGGTCCTGCGCAACATCGGCGCAGGCGCGATCTTCGCGACCTTCATCCCTTCGGCTTTGGTCTATTACAAGCTGATCCCGCCGCAGATGGAGAAGGCGATCTTCGATTTCACGAAGTTCACCAACTTCCTCTACATCTACATCGCCACGATCATCGTCGGCTCGATCCTCGGCATGGATCGCGACGTCCTGGTCAAGGGCTTCCTCAAGATCTTCGCCCCGCTGGCCGCCGGCTCTGTGGCGGCCGCCATCGTCGGCACCCTGGTCGGCACGGCCCTGGGGCTCGGGCCCTACAAGACCTTCTTCTTCATCGTCGTGCCGATCATGGCCGGGGGCGTCGGCGAGGGCGCGATCCCGCTCTCCATCGGCTACGCCGCGATCCTCGGCCAGCAACAGGGCGTGGTCTTCGCCCAGGTGTTGCCGCCGGTGATGCTGGGCTCGCTCACCGCGATCATCTTCTCCGGCACCCTCAACGCCGTCGGCAAGCGCTATCCGCACCTCACCGGCGAGGGCCGGCTCCAGCCCGGCCACGAGGGCATGGAATCGAGCGACGCGCAGGCCCGCTCCGAGGCGGCGCGGGGCCAGATCGACGCCGCCACGATCGGCGCGGCCGGGCTCACGGCCATCACCCTCTACCTGCTCGGGGTGATCGCCCACCACCTCGTCGGCCTGCCGGCGCCGGTGGCGATGCTGTTCCTGGCGGTGTTCGCCAAGCTCGGCAGCGCCGTGTCGCCCCATCTCCAGGCCGGCGGCTTCGTGGTCTACAAGTTCGTCCAGGTCTCGATGACCTACCCGCTGCTCTTCGCCATCGGGGTGGCGCTCACCCCCTGGAACGAGCTGATGGCGGCCTTCACCCTGGTGAACCTGATCACCATCGTGTCGACCGTATCGACGCTGATGGTCACCGGCTTCTTCGTCGGCCGCGCGCTCGGGATGTACCCGATCGAGACCGCCATCGTGAATGCCTGCCACAGCGGCCAGGGCGGCACCGGCGACGTGGCGATCCTCACTGCGGCCAACCGCATGGCGCTGATGCCGTTCGCCCAGATCGCCACCCGGATCGGCGGCGCGCTCACCGTGACCGGGACGATCATCGCGATGAAATGGATCGGCGTATGACCTTGAACTCCGGAGCGTTGCGTCATGGCCGGTGATCCGGGTGCCGTGGAGGCGAACCTGCAATCCAGGATCGGTGCGATCCTCCGCTCGACGAGCGGCAACTTCCTGGAGATGTTCGACTTCTTCCTGTTCGGGTTCTACGCCAGCTACATCTCGCGGGCGTTCTTCCCCTCGGGCAACGAGACCACCGAGCTGCTCCTGACCTTCGGGACCTTCTGGCTTGGCGCGCTGATGCGGCCCCTCGGGGCGATCGTGCTCGGCGCCTATATCGACCGGATCGGGCGCCGGAAGGGGCTGATCGTCACCCTGGCGATCATGGCGAGCGGCACGGTGCTGATCGCCTTCTGCCCGAGCTACGGGACGATCGGCCTCGCCGCCCCGCTGATCGTGCTGGCCGGGCGCCTGCTGCAGGGCTTCTCCGCCGGCGTCGAGATCGGCGGCGTCTCGATCTACCTGTTCGAGATCGCAACCCCCGGGCGGAAGGGTTTCTACACGGCGTTCCAGTCGGCGAGCCAGCAGGTGGCGATCATGTTCGCCGCCGTGATCGGGTACGGGCTCAACGCCTACCTGACCAAGCAGCAGATCGGCGATTTCGGCTGGCGGATCCCGTTCTTTATCGGCTGCCTGATCGTGCCGTTCATCTTCTTCATCCGGCGCTCCCTGCAAGAGACGCAGGAATTCGCCCGGCGGACCCATCATCCGAGCACGCGCGAGATCCTCACCACGGTGGCCGCCAATTGGCGGACCGTGCTGCTCGGCATGATGCTGTCGACCATGACCACGGTGACCTTCTACATGATCACCGTCTACACCCCGACCTTCGGCAAGAACGTCCTCAAGCTCACCGAGACCGACAGCCTGATCGTCACCCTGTGCGTGGCGATCACCAACTTCATCTGGCTACCCGTGGGCGGGGCGCTCTCGGACGCGGTCGGGCGCAAGCCGGTGCTGCTGACGATCTCGGTCCTGTCGCTGCTGACCACCTATCCGGCCCTGCACTGGCTCGTGGCCGATCCGACCTTCGGCAAGATGCTCGGGGTCGAGCTGTGGCTGTCGTTCTTCTTCGGGGTCTATAACGGCGCGATGATCGTCGCGCTGTCCGAGGTCGTGCCGGCCCATGTCCGGGCCAGCGGCTTCTCCCTGGCCTACAGCCTCGCCACGGCCCTGTTCGGCACCGCCACCCCGATGGTCTCGACCTACCTGATCGACCAGACCGGCGACCGCGCCGCGCCGAGCTACTGGCTCATGGCGGCCGCCGCCTGCGGGATCGTCGCCACGCTCGCCCTGTTCCGGGGCGGCCCGCGGGAGGCCCGGGTCCCGGCACACGCCTGAGCGGCTATCCATCGACCCACGCTGGGGAGCGCTACCGCAGCCGCGGAGTGACCTGCGCTTCCGGATGGGTCGCGGGTCCCCTCTCCCGTGCGGGAGAGGGACAGGGTGAGGGGACAGGTTCCTCCGGATGGGGCGCATCCCTCACCCCACCCCTCTCCCGCACGGGAGGGGGGCATGTCACGGGTCGAACACGCTAAATTCTCACGGCCTCTCAGGGCGCCGGACTACACCCCCTGCCAGATCCGGATCCGCGCCTTGAAGGCGGCGCGGATATGCGCGCGCGCCGCCGCCTCGGCCCGGTCGCCGTCACGGGCGCGGATCGCCGCGATGATCGCGGCGTGCTCGTCGAGGGATTCGCCGGCGCGCTCCGGGGCGGCCAGCGTCGTGGTGCCGGGCAGCAGCACCAGCGACAGGCGCATCGTCTCCAGGGTGCCCTGCAGGAAGCGGTTGCGCGCCGCCGCGTGGATCTGCCGGTGGAACAGCCGGTTGTTGCGCGCGAGCGCCGCCGCGTCTCCGGTGAGCGTCCGGTCGCGGGCGATCATCTCCTCCAGGATCTCGGTCTCGACCGCGCTGGCATGGATCGCGGCGAGCCGGGCCGCCGTCCCCTCCAGCACCTCGCGCATGTCGTAGAGCTCGCTGACCTGCCCGTAATCGAGCTGCGCCACGCTGGCGCCCCGGTGCGGCTCGTGCGCGACGAGGCCCTGCGCCTCCAGCCGGCCCAGCGCCTCGCGCACCGGCGTTCGGCTGATCGCGAACCGCTCGGCCAGCTCCGCCTCGCGCAGGCGGCTGCCGGGGGCGAGTTCGCCCTCCTCGATCGCCCGCAGCAGCCGCTCATAGGCCGCGGCGCCGTTGGAGCGCTCCGACTCGCTCGCCTTCATGTCCGGCTCTCCTCGATCGGGGCCTTAGCGCGAAACCGGAACGTCCGGAACGCTTGTCGGATATTGCATGCGAGCGTATACAATTAAGGACATCGAGATCACGGAGCGGAGGCGGGGATGCAGGAGCGGCGCGCGGAATCCTGGGACGTCGTGGTGGTCGGGTCCGGCAACGCCGCCATGAGCGCGGGCCTCGCCGCCCTGGAGCGCGGCGCCTCGGTGCTGATGATCGAGAAGGCGGAGCCGGATCTGGCCGGCGGCAACACCGCCTACACGGCCGGCGCCATGCGGTTCGTCTATCAGGGCAACGACGACCTGATCCCGCTGCTGGCCGACCCGGAGGATGCGCGCCTGCCGCGCACCGATTTCGGCGCCTACACGGCCGAGACCTTCGAATCCGACCTCCTCGGCTTCAACGACGGACGGCCGCTCTCGCGCGAGCAGCGCATCCTGATCGACGAGAGCGGCGCGGCCCTGCGCTGGCTCTCGACCCAGGGCGTGAAGTTCGAGCCGATCTATTCTCGGCAATCCTTCGAGAAGGACGGGCGCTTCGTGTTCTGGGGCGGCCTGACGCTCGCCACCCACGACGAGGGGTTCGGCCTCGCCCGGGCCGAGCTGGAGGCCTTCACCAAGGCGGGGGGCGAGATCCGCTACGGCTGTCCGGCCACTGGGCTGATCGTGGAGGCGGACCGCGTCGTCGGCGTGGAGACGCCCCAGGGCGCGTTCCGGGCCAAGGCCGTGATCCTGGCCTGCGGCGGCTTCGAATCGAACCCCGAACTGCGCACCCGCTTCATCGGCGCAGGCTGGGACAAGGCCCGGGTGCGCGGCACGCCGCACAACCGTGGCGACGGGCTGGAGATGGCGCTGGCGCTCGGCGCCAAGCCGCATGGCTTCTACGGCGGCTGCCACGCCACCCCGATGGACCTGCACACCCCCGATTACGGCAACCTTGGCCTGCCCCACGGCGAGCGGAAGCACTACCGCAAGATCTGCTACTTTTTGGGATTGATGCTCAATGCGAACGGCGAGCGGTTCGTCGACGAGGGCAAGAACTTCCGCAACTACACCTACGCCCAGTTCGGCCGCTCGATCATGGAGCAGCCCGGCCACGTCGCCTGGCAGATCTTCGACGCAAAGGTCGATCACCTGCTCTACAGCGAGTACCGGTTCCACGACGCCCATTTCGTCGAGGCCGACACCCTCGACGGGCTCCTGGACAACCTCGACGGCATCGACCGCGCGGCGGCCAAGCGCACGATTACGGATTTCAACGCGGCCGTGGACGACACCGTGCCGTTCGACCCGACCATCAAGGATGGCCGCGGCACCAAGGGGCTCCCCCTGCCGAAGTCGAACTGGGCCCAGGCGATCGAGACCGGGCCGTTCAAGGCCTATCCGGTCACCGGCGGCATCACCTTCACGTATGGCGGCGTCGAGGTCGGGGAGGGCGGCGGCGTCCGCCGCGAG
Organism: Methylobacterium brachiatum; assembly: GCF_020523825.1. Lineage (GTDB taxonomy): Bacteria > Pseudomonadota > Alphaproteobacteria > Rhizobiales > Beijerinckiaceae > Methylobacterium > Methylobacterium brachiatum. The sequence goes on from NZ_JAJALK010000013.1 coordinate 69,852, forward strand.
GACGGCAGCGAGATCCCCGGCCTCTACGCCTGCGGCGAGATGGTCGGCGGCGTGTTCTTCAACGGCTATCCCGGCGGCTCGGGCCTGACCTCCGGCGTCGTCTTCGGCCGCCGGGCCGGTTATGGCGCTGCCGCGGCGGCGCGGGGTTAGGGCCTGTCGTCGCCTGAATCCTCCGATTCAGGAGGCTTTTTTGCCCTCGACGAGGAGGGACGATGCGGAACGACGCGCTTTGAGTTGTTCCGGAGTCGCTGGGTAAGGCTTTGCGGCCGAAGGCGGAAACGCTGCGGCAGGACTTGCGGCGCACGCGCCCGGCGATCCTGTGGCGCCGTCAGATCGGTGCCAAATGGCGCGCGATCCTACAAGACCTGGGGCCGTGGTGGCGTGCGGCGCCGATCTTCACCCGGTCGCGCGGTGCGCTGTGGGAACCTCTGATCGGCCGCGTGCAGGGAGCGCGGCGTTCGGCAAGGCATGGTGGTTCTCCACGGCACCACCATGCGCGCACGTCAGAAGGCGGCCGGGACGAAAAGAGGGCGGGCGCAGTCGATTCATTAAGGACATCAGGGCGGATGCGGCGAATAATGTGGCGTTCAGCAGATAAGACGCCAGAATAATTCGTATGATTTATCGTATTAAAGTTCTACAAGTTGTATTTACGTTTTTAAAGCCAATAATTTCACGCGAACCAGAATTTTGCGCATCGCAGGGGCGTATTTTTGAGCCACGTTTGCGGGCCGGAATCTTTGTCATAAGGATTTCATTAACCATCCCGATGAGAAATCGATACCGCGTCGAAGTGCCGTCGACGCATGGCGATCCGGTCCGCCGAACACCCTGACCCACCCGCCGATGGATGCGTGCGCCCGCACGGCCGTGCGGGCAAAGAGACTTGTTTCGATGCCGCCCTTCTACGGTCAGCTGCGTGTCCCGGCCTGCGGCCAGAATGCCTGCGACCCGCGCCAGCTCCTGGTCTCGTCCGTTGCCGTCCTGGCTCTGATCGCGGCGATGCCGGCGCGCGCTGCCGAACGACCGGTTCCGCAGGTGACGGTCGGCGCGGACGGTTGGAACGGACAAGCCAACGCTGTCTTGTCGAATGTCGAGGCGACGCCCGGCCAGAACGGCGGCGACTTGAGTTTGATCGATGTCGATCCCGCATCCGCAGGACGCGATGCGGATGCAACCATCGCGATCGGATCGAAGGGCGGCCGGGGCGGCCGGGGCGACACGCGCGCCTGGGCGTCCGTCCCGGGTGCCCAGGGCGGACGCGGCGGTGCCGTTACCGCGACGCTGGCGGAGGACGTGACCGGGCAGGGCGAGCAGGTCGGCTATGTCACGCGGAACGGCGTCTCCGAGCTCGATTTCAAGCCGATCCCCCGGTTCTGGGTCTATTCCAGAGGTGGAAACGGTGGCGACGCCCAGAAGGATGTCGGCGGCGGCGGCGATGCCGGGCCGGCCAGCCTGACCCTGTCGTCCCGCGTATCGACCGAGGGGCAGGCCTTCCTCGGGGTCCGGGTCAGCGCGATCGGCGGCAATGCCGGCGCCGGGGGCACCGACGCGGACCAGACCGCGTCCCGACGCGGCGGTGCCGGCGGCCCGGCCTCGCTCACGGTGACGCGGTCCGGCCAGGTGATCACCGACGGTGTCGGAGCGACGGCGGTGATCGTCGAGTCCATCGGCGGCGCGGGCTCGATCCGCGGGTCCGGGACTGCGTTCAGCAACCCGTTCGTGACGCAGGGTGGCGCGGGCGGTACCGCGCGCCTGGACATGTCCGGGACGATCCGGACCTCCGGCGACTATGCCCTCGGCGGCCTCGTCCAGAGCATCGGCGGCAACGGCGGGAGCCAGCCCGATGCCGGCGGCCGACCCGGGGGCCGGGGCGGTGACGGCGGCACCGTGACAGTGACCCAACGGGGCACGGTCGTCACGGAGGGCGACTACGCCCTGGGCCTCGTCGCGCAATCGGTCGGCGGCCCCGGCGGCCAGGGCGGCGGCGGCGTCTTCGGCGGCGGCAGCGGTGGCGACGCCGCTCCGGGCGGGACGGTGACCCTGACCAACAGCGGCACGGTGACGACCTCTGGCGCCGGCGCGACCGGCCTGGTCGCCCAGAGCATCGGCGGCGGCAGCGCGCTCTCGGCACTGCCGCTCACGGCCCTCGAGGTGGCACCCAAGACCACCGGCGGCGGCGCCGGGGGCATCTCGTACTGGTTCGGCCGCGGCGGTACCGGTGGCACGGGGGGCGCGGGCGGGACTGCCACGATCATCAACGAAGGCGGCCGGGTCCTCACGGAAGGCTCGACGGCCTTCGGCGTCCTGGCACAGAGCATCGGCGGCAGTGGCGGCAGCGGCGGCGGTTCTTTCCCGGCGGGAGCCTTCTTCTCGGTCGGCCTGGGCGGCAGCGGGGGCGGCGGCGGCAATGGCGGCCTCGCACGCTTCACCGGTATCGGTGGCCTGGTCGAGACGGCCGGGGACGGATCGACGGCCGTGCTGGTGCAGAGCATCGGCGGCGGCGGCGGCGTGGGCGGCGACGTCAAGAGCATCGCGGTCGGCGCGGTGATTTCGGCGTCCTGGGCGATCGGCGGATCCGGCGGGAAAGGCGGCAACGGCGGCGAGGCCCGGATCGAGAGCAGCACGACCGTGACGACCTCGGGTTACGGCGCGAACGGTCTGTCCGTCCTCAGCATCGGCGGCGGGGGCGGGGTCGGCGGCCTCGCCAGCGCGACGGCGATCACGGCGCCCCTGGTCACGCCGAGCGGCCAGGCGCTGCCGAGCTTCGCCTTCTCCACCGCGATCGGCGGTTCGGGCGGGGATGGCGGCAACGGCGGCGTGGCGGGCGTGATCAATTCCGGCCTGGTCACGACCTACGGCGACTCCGCCATCGGCCTCCTGGCCCTCAGCGTCGGCGGCGGCGGCGGTATCGGCGGGGATGCGGCGGCCTACGCGCTGGCGGTGGCGCCGCCGGGCCAGACGGCCGTCTCAGCGTCCTCGACGCTGGGCGGTACGGGCGGCGGCGGCGGCAATGGCGGCACGGTGACGGCCGAGAATAGCGGGGTGGTGCGCACCTCCGGGGACGGCGCCATCGGCATCGCGGCACAGAGCATCGGCGGCGGCGGCGGCAATGGCGGCGGCGCGACCGCGACGAGCAACAGCCTGAGCCTCAAGCAGAACGTCACGGTATCGCGGAGCATCGGCGGAACCGCGGGCGTTGCCGGGATCGGCGGCGCGGTCACGGTCACGCAGTCCGGCAGCGTCACCACCGGGGGAGCCGACGCGGTCGGCATCCTCGCGCAGAGCATCGGCGGCGGCGGCGGCAACGGCGGCAACGCCTCGAGCCTCGCGGCCCCCGGCTTCTCCTTCGACACGACCCTCAACAGCCTCGTCGGTAAGCTCCCGATCGCCGATTCCCTCTCGGTGACGGAGACGATCGGCGGCGGGACGGGGAAAGGCAACGCCGGCGGTTTGGTGACGGTGACGAATCGGGGCGCGATCACGACCGGCGGGTCGAACGCTCACGGCATCGAGGCTCAGAGCATCGGCGGGGGCGGCGGCAATGGCGGCACCGTGTCCGGATCGGCCGTGGGCAAGCTCGCCGTCAACCTGACGCTCGGCGGCAAGGGCGGCCGCGGCGGCAGTGGCGGCGACGTGACCGTCACCAACGCCGCCGGCGGCGTGATCGCGACCAGCGGTGACGGCTCACACGGGATCGCCGCGCAGAGCATCGGCGGCGGCGGCGGCATGGGCGGCAGCGTCGCGGCGCGTGACATCTCCAACCCCGACACCGTGGGCGCGATCTGGAAGCAGATCAAGAAGACGATTGGCATCACCGCCTACGAGGAATGGGCGAAAGACAAGACAAACAAGGACGATCTCGATCAATTCCTGAAGGACATCAAGACCAGCGACACGTACAAGAAACTGGCGGACGAGCTCAAGAATTCCGATTTCGGCAAGGCGCTCAAGTCCTACAGCACCGGTGTCTCGAACTATCTGGAGGCGCAGAAGAAGGGCGCCAACAAGCTGCCCGACGCCTCGTTCACCCTGTCGCTCGGCGGGAGCGGCGCGGAGGGCGGGAACGGCGGTGCCGTCTCGGTCGAGAACGGCGGCACCATCGTGACGCGGGGCATCGGCTCGCACGGCATCCTCGCGCAGAGCATCGGCGGCGGCGGCGGCCAGGGCGGGCTCTCCTTTGCGGAGGCGACAAACAAGACCAATCTGACGGCGACGCTCGGCGGCACGGGCGGCAGCGGCAACACCGGTGGCACGGTCAAGATCCTGAATACCGGCAGTGTCGCCACCCTGGAGGACGCCGCCTACGGTCTCTATGCGCAGAGCATCGGTGGCGGCGGCGGCAATGGTGTGGCCGGCAGCGTCACCAACAGCAGCGCGAACAAGGGCCTGACCTTGAATCTCACCGTCGGAGGCTCCGGCGGAACCGGGGCGAATGGCCGATGGGTTCGGGTCGAGAACCGCGGCTCGGTGACCACCTCCGGGGCCGAGGCCCACGCCGTGGTCGCCCAGAGCATCGGCGGCGGTGGCGGCAGCTTCTCCGTGCCATCCGCCGGCACGGACGACGAGAAGACCGATACGGCCGCCGCGGAGAACGGAACCGCGGCTTCCGCCAAGGGCGCGTCCGAGGGCAAGTCCGAGACCGGCGCTGCGAAGAAGAGCGGGGGCAAGAGCGACGCCCAGGCCCTCGCGGATGCCCTGCTCTCGGCGCTCGATATCGAGCGGATCGCCCCTCCGGAGAAGCCAACCCAGGTGTCGGAGAAATCCGGAAGTCTGACGCTCGGCGGCTCCGGACGCATGGCGGGCGACGGCGGCATCGTCACGGTGGTGCAATCCGGCACGATCGCCACGAGCGGCTTTGGCGCCGTCGGCATCCTGGCTCAGAGCATCGGCGGCGGCGGCGGGCTCGCCTCGGTCGCGGCCGGCCCGGGCGGCCACAAATACACGTTCGGCATCGGCGGAGCGGGCGGCGCCTCGGGGAATGGCGGTCCGGTCACGGTGAGCCTCGCCGCGGGTGCCCAGGTCTCCACCACCGGTGACGCGGCACCGGCTTTGCTGCTGCAATCGATCGGCGGCGGTGGCGGCTATGGCGGCGCGCATCAGGTGATGGGCTACGCGGTGCCCTACGCGCTGCGCGACGGCTCCAACGGGGATGGAGGGGACATCCGGGTGACGCTGGAGGACGGCAGCGCGATCCGCACGACCGGCGCCCAGTCCCACGGCGTCTTCACCCAGAGCCTCGGCGGTGGCGGCGGCCTGATCCTGGATCTGACCGGCCCGGCCGCCGGGGCGTCGGGCCAGAACCGTCCCAACTCCACCGGCAAGGGCGGCGACATCACCATCGACGCGTCCGGATCGATCATCGCGTCGGGCCTCGACGCGAACGCGATCTTCGCCCAATCCGGCGTCCAGCGCACCGACGGAAGCCTCGAACCGGACCGGGAGCGGGGCGGTAGGATCAACCTCCGAGTGAACGATCTCGTCACAGGTGGCAGCGGCACCGGGGCGGCGATCCACATCGACGGCGGGCGCTACAATACGATCGTGATCGGCGGGCGCGCCGTGGTCAGCGCGGCTTCGGGCCGGGCCATCGTCGGCGCATTCTCCGCCGGCGAGATCAACAATTACGGCACCGTGATCGGCGACGTGGACCTTGCCGCCGGTCAGGCGGGGAGCGTCACCTTCATCAACGGCGGTTTCCAGAACACGACTGCGACCTCGGCGATCCTGCGCACCGGCCCCGACGGCGTCATCGCCCTGGGGCCGAACGGCCGCTTGCACAACAGCGCCATCCTGGACATTGGCGGCGTCGGACGGGTCGCCCGCGCGACGGTGACCGGCAGCTTCGCACAGAGCGAGTACGGGCGTCTGCTGGTCGACGTCGCCCCCCTGGCGCCGGAGGGCGCCCTGCGCGCCGATCTCCTGACCGTGACCGGCACCGCCTCCCTGAAGGGCGTGGTCGAGCCACATTTGATCGGCGGGCTGCTGCCCGGCCAGTACACCTTCCTGCGGGCAGGCCGGATCATGGAGAGCAGTGCCATGGCGACCGGCGGCAGTATCCATTCCGGCGCGGTCCCGATCTCCTGGTCGATCGTTGCATCGGGTGACAGCCTCTCGCTGGTCCCGAGGGCCCGGTTCACGGAGCCGACGGGCGTGACGCTGACCTCGGACCAGCGCAGCGTCGCCCAGGGCCTGCAGGATGCCTGGGACGGCAACACCACCAAGCTCGGAACCCTCTACGGGCGCTTCCTCTCGGTCGACAGCCAGAAGGCCTATGCCGCCGCCCTGGACGAGCTGAAGCCGGAATCCAATCAGGACAACCTCACCGACCGGACCCTCGACACCCGCAAGGGCCTCCAGCGGGCCATGAGCTGCCCGGCCTTCACCGGCACCGGCACGCTCCTGCGCGAGGGCGAGTGCGTCTGGGGCCGCATCACCAGCGCCCACACGACCCAGTCCGCGACGGCCGACGACGTCGGCTACCACCAGAGCGCCCTCAGCTACCAGAGCGGGCTCCAGACCGAGTTCGCCCCGGACTGGTTCTTCGGCCTCACCGGCGCCTATACCCGCGCGCTCCAGAGCGACCCCGACCGGATCACCGGGACGACGAGCGATGCCGGCGACGTCTCGGCGGCGCTCAAGCACCAGATCGGCCCCTGGCTCCTCGCGGCCTCGGCCAATCTCGGCTATGCCTGGGCCGACAACAAGCGCCTGATCGATTTCGGCGGCACCACCGCCACGGCGCGCAGCAAGTCCGGGATCCTGACCGCGGGCGGCAGGCTGCGGGCGAGCTATCAGGTCCTGTTCGGGGACTGGTACCTCAAGCCCTATGCCGATCTCGACCTGCTCTACAGCTACAGCCCGGCCTATTCCGAGACCGGCGCCCCGGGGTTCAACCTCGACATGCGCCCCGTCGCCAAGACGCTGGTGGCGTTCAGCCCGATGCTGGAGATCGGCGGGCGGATCGACCTCGACGAAGGGCGCTGGATCCGGCCCTTCGGCACCTTCGGCGTCACGCTCCTCTCGGACGACCACTTCACCGGCAAGGCGAGCTTCCAGGGCACCGGCGCGCTCGGGCTGTTCTCTACGGAATCGGCCATCCCCGACCGCCTCGGCGAGCTGGGGCTTGGTTTCCAGATCAGCCTCGGCGGCGGCATCGAGGTGACCGGCGAGTATCAGGGCCAAGTCGGCGACCATTTCCTCTCGCATGCCGGGACCGCCCGGATGCAGCTACGCTTCTGAGGAGCCTGCATGGTCGGGCGCCAGGCTGCCGATGTCGTGTCTCCGGCGGCCGCCTGCTTCTCCAGCTCGGCTGCTTGAAGGCAGGCTGGCGAAAAGCGGCCCGACCCACTCGTACAGGTTGCTGTGCGAGCTGCCGGAACGCGGGCATGCACCTCAATTCGGCTCGACGGTCGAACATGGCCCTGAGCAGAATTTGGGCCTGTCCGCTTTCTGGGCGCTCGCGATGACGGTGCAGGTCGCCCCTCGCCAGCGTCGCACGCCCCTGTCCCGGCCCGCCGCGCGCGCGTACAAGGCGCCCCATGTCAGACCGGCAGGCCGTCTTCACCATCACCCGGGGCGTCCCGTTCCTGCCGGCGCTCGCCGAGGCGCTGCTGGCCGGCCGGTTGGTCGGGCCGGTGGCGGAGGATCCGCTGGCGCTCGCCGCGGTCACGATCTACCTGCCGACCCGCCGCGCCGCGCGGGCGCTCGGCGCGATCCTGGCCGACCGGCTCGGTCGGCGGGCGCATGAGAGGGGCGCGCCGGGCTACGCGGCCCTGCTGCCCCGGATGATCCCGCTGGGCGAGGCCGACGAGGCCGAGCTCGACCTCGCCTCCGAGCCGCAGCTGGAGGACAACGATCCGCTGAGCACGCCGATGCCGCCCCTGGAGCGGCGGCTGATCCTCGCCCGCCTGGTCCAGGCTTGGGCGCAGACCGTGGACCGCACCCTGCTGCCGCTGGATGCCGAGGTGCCGTTCCTGGTGCCGTCCTCGCCGGCCGACGCGGTCGGGCTGGCGGGCGATCTCGAGCGGCTGATGGATGCGCTCACCGTCGAGGGCCTGCCCTGGTCGGAGATCGGCGCCGCCGTGGAGGCCGAGTATTCGCGCTATTTCGGCCTGACCCTGGATTTCGTGAAGATCGCCGCCGAGAACTGGCCGAAGCTCCTGGCCGAGCGCGGCCTGTCCGACCCGGTGGCCCGCGCCCGGGGACTCGTCCTCGCCGAGGGCCAGCGCCTCGCCCGGACCGCGCCGACGGATCCCGTGATCGTCGCCGGTTCGCTGGGCTCCGTGCCCGCCACGGCCCGGCTGATCGCGGCGGTGGCGAAGCTGCCCCGGGGCGCCGTGGTGCTGCCCGGTCTCGATCTCGACCTCGACGAGGCCGGCTGGTCCGGCATCGACACCGGCGAGGGATTCTCGCGGGTGATCGCCCACGGGCATCCCCAGGCGGTGCTGCACCGGCTGCTCGGGCCGGACAACCTCGCCCTGTCGCGGGCGGAAATCGTGGCGTTGGGCGATCCCGATGCCGGCCAGGCGGCCCGGTCCATGCTGCTGTCGCAGGCCCTGCGCCCGGCCGACACCACCGACGCCTGGGCCGATCTCGACCCGGGCCAGCGGGACGCGATCGCCGAGCGCGGCCTCGATGGGCTCGCTCTGGCCGAGGCCGCCGACGAGCGCGAGGAGGCCCTGGTCGCGGCGCTCGCCCTGCGCGCGACCCTTGAGGTGCCCGGCGCCACCGCGGCCCTGGTCACCCCGGATCGCGGGCTCGCCGGCCGGGTCGCGGTGGAGTTGCTGCGCTGGGGCATCGTCGCCGAGGATTCGGCCGGGCTGGCGCTTGCCGGGAGCCCCGCCGGACGCCTCGCCCGGCTCACCGCGGAGCTGGCCGCCGACCTCGCCCGCAACCAGGCCGACGCGATTCCGGCCCGGCTGATCGCGCTGCTCTCGCACCCGATGGTCCGCCTCGGCCTGCCCCGGTCCGACGTGGTGCGCGGCGCGGCCGCCCTGGAGATCGGGCTGCTGCGCGGCCCCGTCCCAGCCCCGGGCTTTTCCGGGCTGCGGAATGCCTTAGCGGCCGAGCGCGTCGGCCCGCCGGAGCGCCGCCCCCGGGCCAAGCGCCGCCTGAAGGATATCGACTGGGACCTCGCCGAAGACCTGCTCAAACGGCTGGACCAGGTTTTCGCCGCGTTTCCCGGCCCGGACGGAGCCGGCGACTGCGATCTCGTCGCCGTCGCTGCGCTCCACCGCGCCGCCTGCGACTGGCTGATCGCCGGCCCGGAGGACGCGCCGGAGGCGATCGAGGACGGCTCCCTGTCCTGCCTCGACGCCCTGTTCGACGATCTGGAGATGGCCGAACCCGGCCTGATGCCGGGGCGGTTCGACGATTACGCGACCTTCTTCACCTCGCTCGCCCGGGAGCGCCTGGTCGGCTGTTCCGGCGAGGCGCCGTATCCGCGCCTGCGCATCCTCGGCCTGCTGGAGGCGCGGCTGCTGTCGGTGGACCGGGTGGTGCTCGGCGGACTCGACGAGGGCGTCTGGCCGGTGCGGACCCTGACCGACGCCTTCCTCAACCGGCCGATGCGCGAGCGGGTCGGCCTCAACCCGCCCGAGCGGCGCATCGGCCAGATGGCGCACGACTTCGTGCAGGCGCTGGGCTGCCGCGACGCGGTGATCACCCGGGCGCTCAAGCGCGAGGGCTCGCCGACCGTGCCGTCCCGCCTGATCCAGCGCCTGCGCGCGCTGTCCGGCGATGCCCGTTGGGAGACGGTGCTGGAAGCCGGACGGCGCTTCACCGGCCTCACCGCCCGCCTCGACGCCGCCCCGCCCGAGAAGCGGCTGAAGCGCCCGGCGCCGAAGCCGGACCCGGCTTTGTTCCCGCGCTCGCTCAGCGTCACCGAGATCGAGACGCTGGTGCGCGACCCCTACAGCATCTTCGCCCGCCACGTGCTCGGGCTCGATCCCCTGGAGCCGCTGGCCGCGGTGCCGAGCGTCGCCACCCGCGGCTCGCTCGTCCACGACATCTTCGCGGAATTCGCCCGGCTCCATCCGGAGGGCCTGCCCCGCCGGCCGGAGGAGCATCTCTTCGCCATCGCCACCAACGCCTTCGGTGAGATCGCCGACACCTATCCGGAGCTCTACGCCGAGTGGTGGCCGCGCTACGAGCGCATGGCCGCGGCCTATCTCGCCTGGGAGGCGGAGCGCCGACCGGGCCTCAGGCGCATCCACCCGGAGGTCTCCGGGCGCTGGGTGATCCCCATGGGCCGCGAGAGCTTCACCCTCCGCGCCCGGGCCGACCGGATCGAGTTGCGCCCGGACGGCAGCGCCTGCATCGTCGATTACAAGACCGGCACGCCGCCCTCGGCCAAGATGATCTTTTCCGGCTTCTCGCCGCAGCTCACCCTGGAGGCGGCGATGCTTATGCACGGCGCCTTCGACGGCCTGCCGGCGGTGAGGACCACGCCGGACCTGCTCTACGTCCACGCCTCGGGCGGGCGGAAGCCGTTCGTCCCGGCCCCGGTGAAGCCGCCCCGGGGCGAGGAGCGCAGCGTCGAGGCGATCGTGGCCGAGCACGCCACCCGCTTGAAGGGCCTGATCGCCCGCTTCCTCACCGGCGAGGCCGCCTACACGGCCCGGCCCTACCCGCAATATGCCAGCCAGTACGGGGCGTATGACCACCTGGCGCGGGTGCTGGAATGGTCGCTCGGCGGGGAGGAGGGTGGCGAGTAGCGGCGTTCCTGCCGACACCGATCCATCCGACCCCCGACCCCCGGCCCTCGTCCTGAGGCGCCGGAGCGCAGCGGAGGCCGCGAAGGAGCCCTCCAGCCGGCCGCGCGATCCCTGGAGGCCTCCTTCGAGGCGGCTGCGCCGCACCTCAGGATGAGGGGGGTGGGGGAGGCGCTCCGTCCCCAAGTCTTAGAAGCAAGTCTCAGAAAAACGCCTGCAACCCGGTCTGGGCCCGGCCCAGGATCAGCGCGTGGACGTCGTGGGTGCCCTCGTAGGTGTTGACCGTCTCGAGATTCTGGGCGTGGCGCATCACGTGGTACTCGCCCATGATGCCGTTGCCGCCGTGCATGTCCCGGGCGGTGCGGGCGATGTCGAGGGCCTTGCCGCAATTGTTGCGCTTGATCAGCGAGATCATCTCGGGGGCCATCTTGCCCTCGTCCATCAGCCGCCCGACCCGCAGCGAGGCCTGGAGGCCCAGCGTGATCTCGGTCTGCATGTCGGCGAGCTTCTTCTGGACCAACTGCGTCTGAGCGAGGGGGCGGCCGAACTGCTTGCGCTCCAGCGTGTAGTTGCGCGCCCGGTGCCAGCAATCCTCCGCCGCGCCCATGGCACCCCAGGAGATGCCGTAGCGCGCCCGGTTGAGGCAGCCGAACGGACCCTTCAGACCGGAGACGTTGGGAAGCAGCGCGTCCTCGCCGACCTCGACGCCCTCCATGACGATCTCGCCCGTGGTGGAGGCGCGTAAAGATAGCTTGCCCTTCAGGGTCGGGGCGGAGAGGCCCTTCATGCCCTTCTCCAGGACGAAGCCGCGGATCGCGCCCTCATGCGCGTCGGACTTCGCCCAGACCACGAACACATCCGCGAAGGGGGCGTTCGAGATCCACATCTTGGCGCCCGAGATCCGGTAGCCGCCGTCGATCTTCTCCGCCTTGGTCTTCATGCCGGCTGGATCGGAGCCGGCATCCGGCTCGGTCAGGCCGAAGCAGCCGATCCACTCGCCCGAGGCGAGCTTCGGCAGGAACTTCTGGCGCTGCTCCTCCGAGCCGTAGGCGTGGATCGGGTACATGACGAGGGAGGATTGGACGCTCATCATCGAGCGGTAGCCGGAATCCACCGCCTCGACGGCCCGCGCCACCAGCCCGTAGGCGACGTAGGAGGCGCCGGCGCAGCCGTATTCCTCCGGCAGAGTCACGCCGAGCAGGCCGAGTTCGCCCATCTTCCGGAACAGGCCGGGATCGGTCTTCTCCTCGGCATAGGCCGCGACGATGCCGGGCAGGAGCTGCTCCTGCGCGAAGCTCTGGGCCACGTCGCGGATCGCCCGCTCGTCCTCGGTGAGCTGGTCCTCCAGCAGGAACGGGTCTTCCCAGACGAAGCGCGCCGAGGCCGGGGCCGACGGGGAGGCGCTGCCCGGGGGGCGCATCGGAGCGTTCATGGGGTTTCCTCGCCTACAGGATATGGGGGCTTCGGCCCCGCGCTTGGCGCTACCCTAGACCCATGCGCCCCGCCGTCCAACGCGCCCAGTGACGCCGGGGCCGCGGCGTCACGCCCGGCCGAGGATCGTCAGCCAGAGGAGCGTCGTCAGCGGCGCCAGCAGGGTCGAGACCAGCACGGAGGCCGCGACCATCCCGGTCTCGGTCCGGTAGCGGGCCGCCAGCAGGTAGGCGTTGATCCCCACCGGCATGGCGGCGAACAGGGTGGCGACGCCCGCATAGGCGGTGGGCATCCTGAAGACGTGGAACGCGAGCAGCCACACGGCCAGCGGGTGCAGCAGGTTCTTCAGGGCCGCGATCACCAGGGCGCCCTTGAGATCGAACAGCACCCGGTAGCGTTTGAGCCCGGCGCCCAGCGCCACCAGCGCGCAGGTCGAGGCGGTGCCGGCGAAGGCGTCGATCAGCGATTTGGGGATGCCGCTCGGGGTGACGCCGAGGCTCTTCATCGCCATGCCGATGATCAGCGCCACGAAGATCGGGTTCTTGAGCAGGACCAGGGCGAGGCCGCGGATCCGGGCGAGGACCGGCAGGCCGGAATCGGACTCGATCAGGAAGGTGGCGCAGCCCATCATCAGCGGCAGGTGGACGGCCAGCAGCATGAACAGCGGGAAGGCGCCGTCCTCGCCATAGGCCTGCAGGATCATCGGCACGCCGACGAACACGGTGTTCGACTGGCTCGCCGCGAAGCCGTGCAGGATCGCGCCGCGCCGCTCGATCCCGGCGCGCCGCCGGGCGATCAGGGTGCCGACGAACCAGGACAGGCCGGCGCCGCCGAAATACGAGATCCAGTAGCTCCAGGCGACCTCGCCGGTCATGCCCGGCCGGGTCAGCGTGGCGATGATCAGGGCCGGCACCGCGACCGCGAAAACGTATTCCGAGAGGCCGTCGCTGACCTTGTCGGACAGGAGCCCGGTGAGCGCCGCGCCCCAGCCGATCAGGACGATCCCGAAGATCGGGGCGATGATGGCGAGGGCGTTCACGGATCCGGCGGGGCTCTGGGCGTGGAGGCCCGCGCATAGCATGCCGATGCCGGCTTTTGCGCCCCCGGGTCGAATCCGGGGGCGGGTTTCTGGGCTACTTGTTCTCCAGAACTTCCATTGGGTTCGTGCGCTGGCTGGCCGGCGGCTCCTTGGTGAGGTTGGCACCGCCCTCCCGCTGCGCCTTGACGTCCTTCGGAGAGCCCGGACCGCCGACCGCCGTGCCGCCCTGGCCGGACTGGGTCGGCACGGTGCCGGAGGCCAGTTCCAGGCAGGTCACCATCTCGACATAGGACGGATAGCCGCCCGCTTTGAACTGGCTCTCGCACTGGCGCTTGGCCGCGTTGGTGTAGCTGCCCCAGTGGCTCTCGGCCTCGCGCTTGGCTTCCCGCTCGGAGCGGAGGCAGCCGTCGTAATTGGCCTTGTCGCTGATCGACGTGTTGGCGACCTGGGCCGACTTGCAGGTCGTCTCCACGTCGAGGTTCGGCACCGTGTCGGCCCAAGCGGATCCGGACCCGAGGGCCAGGAGCGCGAGCGTGCCGGCGAGGTGCGCGCGGAAATGGGCGGTCCGGTGGGCCTTCATGGTGGTGAGACTCGCAGTCTGGGGCGCGTGCGCCGGCGGTGTTGCCGGCACAACGCGCCAGGACGGCCTTCGGCACCACGCCGGCGCCGATCAATCGCCGTGCGCGCCGCGCAGGGCCTGGTCGAGGTCGTCGTAGAGGTCGCCGGTATCCTCGATGCCGGTGGAGAGGCGCAGCAGGTCCGGTGGGCAGGGGCTGCCCGGGCCCTCGACCGAGGCCCGGTGCTCGATCAGGCTCTCGACCCCGCCGAGCGAGGTCGCGCGCTTCCACAGCCGCACCCGCGCCGCGGTGGCGATCGCCCCGGCCTCGCCGCCCGCCACCCGGATCGACAGCATGAAGCCGAAGCCGTCCTGCATCTGCCGGCGCGCCACCGCGTGGCCGGGATCGTCCGGCAATCCGGGATAGAGGACGTGGCTCACATGCGGGTGCAGGCTCAGACGCTCGGCGAGCCGCAGGGCGCCGGCCGATTGCGCGGCCGCGCGCAGGTGCAGGGTCCGGAGCGAGCGCATCAGCAGATAGGCCTCGAACGGCCCCAGGATGCCGCCGCTGCCGGCGCGGATGCCGCGGATCCGCTCCCAGAACGCGTCCGCCTTGGCGCCCGCGAGCACGCCCGCCACCACGTCGGAATGGCCGTTCAGGATCTTGGTGCCGGAATGCATCACGATGTCGGCGCCGAGCTCGAGCGGGCGGGTATGGACCGGCGAGGCCGCGGTGGAATCCACCGCCAGCCGGGCTCCGGCGGCATGGGCGATCTCGGCGGCGGCCGCGATGTCGGTCACGGTCCAGAGCGGGTTGCCGGGGGTCTCGATCCAGACGAGCTTGGTCCGCCCGGGCTCGATCGCCGCGCGCAGGGCCTCGGTATCGTCGGTTTCCACGAAGGTCAGGGTCAGGCCGCGCCGGGGCGCCTCCTCGCGCAGCCAGCGCTTGAGCGCCCAGTACATGACGGTGCCGGCGACGACGTGGTCGCCCGGCTCCAGCGCGCCGAACACGGCGGTGGCCGCCGCCATGCCGGAGCCGAACAGCAGGGCGCCGGCCTCGGCGCCCTCCAGCATCGCCAGGACGGATTCGGCCTCGCGCACCGTGGCGTTGTCCGGCCGGGCGTAGCAGTAGCCCGAGGAATAGCCGTTGTCGGGATCGCGGATGAAGGTGGTGGAGAGGTGCAGCGGCATCACCACCGCGCGGGTCTCGGGCTCGATCCGCCCCATCGCCTGCGCGGCGAGGCTGCGGCGCGAGAAGCCCGCTGGCGTGCCGGTATCCGTATCCCGTTGCGGCGCGTTAGGCTCTGACATCTGGCGATTCCGGCGGATGGAGGCAGGCGCGTGCCACGGCGCATGCGCGCCTGCAACCTGTGCCTTGACCCGGCCTCCTCTTTGCCGAAAGCCGGCCCCCATCTTTCAAGCCGATGCTTGAGCGGAGAACGAACCGACATGCCTGCCGCGCTTCACGTCCCCGAGGGCCCGGCTCTGCCGCGCTGGCTGCGGCTCGCCGCCGCGATCGTGCCGGTGGCGGTCACCGCGGCGATCGGCTCGGCCGCGACCCAGGCCGAGATCCCGGGCTGGTATGCGGGCCTGACCAAGCCGTCTTTCAACCCGCCGAACTGGGTCTTCCCGGTGGCCTGGACCATCCTCTACACGATGATCGCCATCTCGCTCTGGCGGCTGCTCGGCGCCATGCCGCGCACCGGGCCGAGCCGCGAGGGCTGGTGGCTGGCGCTCATCGCCTTCCTGGTCCAGATCGCCCTCAACGCCGCCTGGACCCCGGTGTTCTTCACGGCCCACGCGATCGGCACCGGGCTGATCGTGGTGGCGATGCTGCTGGTCATGGTGCTGTGGACGATCCGCCTGTCCTGGCGGTTCGACCGGCTCGCGGCCTGGCTGCTCGTGCCCTACGCCGGATGGGTCGCCTTCGCGACGCTGCTCAACGCGGCGATCCTGCGGTTGAATTGAGCGAGGGGGGCGGGACGGCTCAGTGGAGGCCTTTTGTCAACGCCACGATGGCACCGACGACCACAATGGTCTGGAAGCCGATCGCCGAAAGCACCCACTTCAAAATTTCGTACTTCGTGTCGGCAATCTCAGTTCTGAGGTCGGATCTCAACAAACCGATCTCAGCCTTCAAATCGGACCTAACAAGCGCAATCTCGGAACTGAGATCGACCTTCGTCACCAGCGTCGACAGGTCGGCTTCCCGAGCATCACGCAAGACACCGGTCATAGCTTCAGCCTGGGCGTCCGAAAAACCGGCCGCCTGAAGCTTCCGTGCGATCGCCAGCGTGTCGAGAGAGACGAGGCTCATGGAATCAACGATATCACGCGGGTCGCGCGTTTGCAGTCGATTCGCTGTCGAGTCCTCGCGTCGCCGTCAGCGCCCGGTGCTGGTCGTCTCGTCGCCCGCCGGCTTGCCGTCGTCCCGGGCGCGGTGGAGCAAAAAGATCGCCAGCACCATCGTGATGATAAGGCCGGCCAGCACGCCGAGCTCGATCATCGACGCGTTGAACAGGGCCTGCTTCTCCGGGGACCAATCCTTGGCGTGGGTGATCTCCGAGGATTGCAGGGTGATCACCAGGACCCGCCGGATCGAGGCGATCAGGCCGACGATCAGGAACGGCTCGCAGGTCAGCTTGCCGGACCGCATCGAGACCCGCACCGTGTGCAGGATCTCGATCAGCATCAGCAGGAACAGAAGCCGGTCGATCACCTCCAGGATCTTCTCGGCGCCCCCGAGCGCCCGCAGGGCCTCCCAGGTCAGCCCGGCGGCGTCGATCAGCGCGGTGAGCGCGGTGACCGCCAGGAGCAGGCCCAACGCCGCGTAGATCGCGTGCTCGGTGTGCAGGAAGATCCCGCTGGCGAGCCGCGTCAGGCGCCCCTGCTCGTCGTCCTGTTCGGCCATCGCGCTGCATCCCCCCGGTGAAGCCGTGACGGCGGGCGGGCCTCGGGCCGAACGCGCGTCCGTCACGGAGTCAGAGCATCAAACCGGGGGCCGGTCACCCCCGTACGGGACGGTGCTTTAGTGGAAGAACGGCAGCGCGTGCGGCGCCAGGTAGCCGAAGCCGAGGAGCGCCGCGCCGGCCAGCCCCAGGAACCCGCCGGCGAAGACCAGGATGGCGATTCCGGTGATCACCTCGGCCGAGGCCAGCACGATGCCGATCTGGAAGGCCGCCGAGGCCAGCTCGTAATGGTGGTAGCGCAGCAGCGACAGGTCGCGCCGCTCCTCGGAGGCCCGGGCCTTGGCGGTGAGCTCCTTGCGGCCCTCGCCGGTGGCGGGCTCGGATTCCCAGCGCGCCAGGGTCTTGGCCCATTCGGCGCGCTTGGCCGCGATCGCGTCCTGGTTCGGGCCGGGCGGCACCAGGGCCAGCGCCTCGTCGGCGGTCTTCAGCACGGTCGAGCGGATCGTGCGCGCCTGGAAATAGGCCCACTGGTTGGCGGCCTCGACGTTGGAGCCGATGGAATCCGTCTGGGCCGCCTTGCCCAGGGTCTCGCTGAAGGCGAGGAACAAAGCCAGGATCGAGATCAGCAGCGCCACGCGCTTGTTCGAACCCTCGATCGCCCCGTGACCACCCGACATCGTTTCCCGATTCCCCGTTGATTCCTCGGGCGCGACTCACAGCCCATCCGGGCCCGGCGCGCAATGCCGCGTCGCCCGCCCGATGCTATTCCGCCGCGATCCGCGGCGGCAGCGCGCGGCCATCGTTGGCCGGATGCGCCGCCTCGCCGTAGCCCGGCTCGTCCAGCGGGTCGTCGCGCTCGCCCACGAACCGGCCGAACAGCCGCCCGAGCAGGCGCGAGAGATCGTCCATCAGCACGAAGATCGCCGGCACGAAGACCAGCGACAGCACGGTGGAGACGATCAGGCCGCCGATCACCGCCACCGCCATCGGGGCGCGGAACTCGCCGCCGATGCCGAACGCCATGGCGGAGGGCACCATGCCGGCGGCCATCGCGATGGTGGTCATCACGATCGGCCGCGCCCGCTTACGGCCGGCATCGACGATGGCGGTGGTGCGGTCGACGCCGGCATGGATCTGCTCGACCGCGAAGTCGACCAGCATGATCGCGTTCTTGGTGACCACGCCCATCAGCATCAGAATGCCGATCACCACCGGCATCGAGATCGGCATGTGGCAGATCAGGAGCGCAAGGATCGCGCCGCCGATGGAGAGCGGCAGCGAGAACAGGATGGTGAGCGGCTGGAGGAAGTTGCCGAACAGCAGGATCAGCACGCCGAACACCATCATCAGGCCGGCGCCCATGGCCAGGGCGAAGCCTTCGAACACCTCGCCCATCACCTCGGCATCGCCGGTCTGGCTGATCGTGACCCCGGGCGGCAGGTTCTTGGCGGTGGGCAGGTTCATCACCTGGCTGATCAGCTCGGCCAGCGCGTCGGTGCCCTGCATGTCGCCCTCGATGGCGACGCGCACGGCGCGGTCGTAGCGGTCGATGCCGGTGGGGCCCTGGCCAAGGCTGATATCGGCCACCGTCGCCAGCGGCACCGCAGCCCCGCCCTTCACCGGCACCTTCAGGGTCTCGAGCTCGGACAGGCGGCCGCGCAGGCTCTCGGGCAGCTGCACCCGGATCGGCACCTGCCGGTCGGTGGCGTTGAACTTGGCGAGGTTCATGCCGATGTCGCCGATCGTCCCGACCCGGACGGTCTCGGCGATCGTGTCG
Source organism: Methylobacterium brachiatum (assembly GCF_020523825.1). Lineage (GTDB taxonomy): Bacteria > Pseudomonadota > Alphaproteobacteria > Rhizobiales > Beijerinckiaceae > Methylobacterium > Methylobacterium brachiatum. The sequence goes on from NZ_JAJALK010000013.1 coordinate 88,279, forward strand.
GTGGAGACGCCGAGATCGGCCGCCACGCCGGCTTTCGGGCGGATGCGGATCTCGGTCCGGTCCAGCGGCGCCGTCGACATGACGTTGACGAGGTGCGGGATCTGGGCCGCCTCGCGCTGCAGCTTGGCCGCGACATCGGCCACCACGGCCTTGTCGGGGCCGGCAATGATCAGCGCCATGTCGCGCTGGCCGCTCTCGCGCAGGGCCCAGAAGCGGATATCCGGCTCCTCGCGCAGGATCGCGGCGACCTCGGCATCGACCTGCTTCTGGGTGCGCGTGCGGGCGTTCTTCGGCGTGAGGTTGATGGTCAGCGTCGCGAGCCGCACCTCCTTCTTGCCGGGCAATTGCCGCCCGCCATCGACGAAGACGCTCTTCACTTCGGGCAGCGCCCGGATCTTGTGCTCGATCGTGTCGCTGAGCTTCACCGTATCCGGGAGCCGGGCCCCCGGGGGCAGTTCCAGCACGAACAGCGTGCGCGCCTGGTCCTCCGCCGGCAGGAAGCCCGCGGGCAGCAGGCCCGTGGAGGCGATCGAGGCGGCAAAGCACGCGATGCCGAGGATCAGCGTGATGAACTTGTGCCTGACCGACCAGGCCACCAGCCGGGTGTAGCCGCGCATCACGAGCCCGTCCTTGGTGTGGTCGGGGCCGTGGTCGCGCAGGAAATAGGCGGCGAGCAGAGGCGTGATCAGCCGCGCCACCAGCAGCGACATGAACACCGCGGCCGCGATGGTCAGGCCGAACTGCTTGAAATACTGGCCGGCGATGCCGCCCATGAACGAGACCGGCGAGAAGATCGCGATGATCGTCGCCGTGATGGCTATGACCGCGAGCCCGATCTCGTCGGCGGCCTCCAGCGAGGCGCGGTAGGGCGATTTCCCCATCCGCATGTGCCGGACGATGTTCTCGATCTCGACGATCGCGTCGTCCACCAGGATGCCGGTGACCAGGGTGATCGCCAGCAGGCTCACGGCGTTGAGCGAGAAGCCGAGCGCGCTCATCACCCAGAAGGTCGGCAGCACCGAGAGCGGCAGCGCCACGGCGGCGATCAGGGTCGCGCGCCAGTCGCGCAGGAACAGCAGCACCACGACGACCGCGAGCGCCGCGCCCTCGATCAGGCCCATCATGGCCGAGTGGTAATTGCCGATCGTGTTGACGACGCTCGTGTCGATCAGGTCGAAGCGCACGTCCGGATTGGCCGCGTGGAGCGCCGCAATCTTCTTGGCGACCCCGACCGAGACGTCGGCGTCGCTGGCGCCGCTCGCCCGGGAGACCGCGAAGGCCACCACCGGCTCGCCATTGAAGCGCGCGAAGGTGCGCGGCTCCTCGGCCGTGTCCGACAGGGTCGCCAACTCGTCGAGCCGGACCTTGCGGTTGCCCGGCACCACGATCGAGGTCTTGGCGAGCGTCTCGAGGCTCGCCGAGGCGGCGAGCGCGCGGATCGACTGCTCCTGCCCGCCGACCTCGCCGCGCCCGCCCGCCATGTCGGCGGAGGTCAGGCGCAGCTGCCGGTTCACGTCCGCCGCGGTGATGCCGAGGGCCAGCAGCCGGTCGGGCTTGAGCGTGACCCGGATCTCCCGGGCGACGCCGCCCAGGCGCTCGACGCCGCCAACGCCCTTCACGCTCTGCAGGCCGCGGGCGACCACGTCGTCCACGAACCACGACAGATCCTCGGGGGTCATGGCGGGCGCGGAGGCGCCGTAGATCATGATCGGCAGGCCGGCGATCTCGACCCGGGAGACGATCGGCTCGTCGATGGTGCGCGGCAGGTTCTGGCGGATCTTGGCGATGGCGTCCTTGACGTCGTTGGTCGCCCGATCCTGGTTCACCTCCAGGCGGAATTCGATCGTCGTGGTCGAGATGCCCTCGGTGATGGTCGAGAGGATGTGCTTGACGCCCTTCACCCCGGCGATCGAATCCTCGACCCACTTGGTGACCTGCGTCTGCAACTCGGCCGGCGCCGCGCCCGACTGGGTGATCGTCACCGAGACGATCGGGATGTCGATGTTCGGGAAGCGAGTGATCGGCAGGGCCCGGAAGCTGACCAGGCCAAGGATCATCAGGACCAGGAACAGCACCACCGAAGGCAGCGGCTTCCGGATCGCCCAGGCGGAGACGTTGAGGCGCATGGCTCTGTCCTACCGCGGGGCCGCGTCGGCCATGGGCGGGCTCGCGGGAGCGCTCATGGGTGTGCCGGCACTCGGGCGGGGAACGGCCCGCACCCGGTCGCCGTCACGCAGGAAGCTGCCGGCCCGGGCCACGACGGTCTCGCCGGCGGCGACGCCCGAGCGGATCTCCGTGAATCCCTCGGATGACAGGCCCGTGGTCACGGTGCGTGCCTCGACGCGCCCGTCCTTGGCGACCAGGACGCTGGCCCGGCCGTCCGCGGCGTAGAGCAGGCTGGAGACCGGGACCGCGATGCCCTCGCGGCGCGCCACCTCGACGGTGCCGCGGGCGAAGGCGCCGATGCGCAGGACCGGATCGTCGGTGAGGCGGATGCGGATCTTGCCGAGCCGGGTCGCCCGGTCGACCTCCGGGTAGACCCGGCGCACCTTGCCGCGCAGCTGGCGGCCGTCGTCGAGATCGAGGCTCGCCGGGTCGCCGACCGTGATGCGCGCCAGCGAGGTCTCGGGTACCTCGCCCTCCAGCTCGATCTCGCCGCGGGCGATCAGCCGGAACAGCGGCTCCCCCGCCGCCGTGACGGAGGCGCCGACCCGGGCGGTGCGGCGGTTGACGATGCCGGCCTCCGGGGCGCGGATATCGGTGCGGGCGCGCCGCAGGGCGATCTCGGATCCGGCCGCCCGCGCGGTGGCGAGATCGGCCTGGGCCGATTGCAGGCCGCCCCGTGCCGCGGCCAGGCGGCCCTCGGCGCCCTGGGCCGCCGAGACGCGCTGCTCCAGCACGGCCGCGGTGGCGTTGCCGGTCTTGGCGAGCGACTGGGCGCGCTCCAGCGACTGCTTGGCCTCAATATTGGCCGCCTCGGCCTGGACGATCTGGCTCTTAGCCTGGACGATGGCCGCCTCGGCCCGGGCGACCGCGGCGACGTTCGAGGCCTCCTGGGTGACGATCATCTCCTGCGACAGGCGCGCGAGCACCTGACCCTTGGTGACCCGGTCCCCCTCCTCAACCAGCAATTCGGTGATGCGCAGGCCCTCGACTTCGGGGGCGACCAGGATCTCGTCCCGCGGGACCAGCGTGCCGGTGACCACGGCCCGTTCCACGATCTCGCGGCGCTCGGCCGGGACCACGGTGACGGCCGGCGCGATCGCGGCGGCATCAGGAACCGCAGCCGTCTCCACGGCGCGCGTGGGAGAAGCGGCGAGGATCGCAAACCCGCATAGGAGGCAGAGGCGGGACGCGCGCCCGGAAAAAGTCGGCAAAACGGAAGCCTCTCTGGCGGCCCTGTATTGGTCTTGTCTCTCCGTCGCTGGGCAGATCGGCGTTTTCATGGCGCGGGCCGAGGCGACGGAGCCAGCATAGCGCTTCGGCGCGGTTCCGTCGCCGGACCGTGGGCCGCAGGTCGCAGGTCATTCAAAAGAGTCGGGGTATACGTCCATTGTCCTGCAACCGACCGCGCAAGACGCCGTTATTAGAACGATGGTCTTCGTACCACCGGAGAGCGGTCCATGAGCATCTTTCAGATCAAGCAGACGAAGAGCGGCGCCGTCATCTGGACCGGTGCGGCCGACGACGAGCAGACGGCGCTCGACGCCATGGCGCGCGAGGCCGGATACCGCGACTTCTCGGCCCTGCCGGATACGATCCGCGCCAACGGGCTCAAGGCGGCCAAGCTGGACCTGATTTCCTAAGTCAGCCGGTCGCTGGCCCCAGCAGATCGGCGCTCGTCCGGCAGGACGGGCGCCTTTTTCATGCTCGCTCGGCGACAATCATTGCAGAAGCTGAAGGGCAGTAAGAGCATCGTTCAGCCAGCGCCAAACCATACGGTCGAAGGCGATAGGGAAGTCCTTACCCAGCACGCCCAGAAGTTCGCGGTATCGACCGAGGCGCCCGGCATTCCGCTCATATTGCGCGACATGCCAATCCCGGAATGCGGAGTCGGGCGTTCGTCCGAGAGCATGGGCCGAGTCCGCGAGCCAGGTGCGCGCGATGGCCTGGGCCTCGGGACTCCGCGGCGACAGATCCCTCGCGGTTGCGTCGGCCGCTTTCTCATAGGCCAGGCGCGAGGCCACTTGGTATTTGCCCGGATCCAACGCGTCGGTCCAGAATGCCTTGGTCCCCTCCTGCACCTCGCGGATGAAGGTCGGATCCGCCAGCAGCCGCGAGAGTTCGTCCCACGCGGCGATCTGGTCCGGCGTAGGGTCCTCCGGCAGTTCCGGCACGCTCATGGCGAGAATCTGCCGCCGCCAAGGCCCCTCGAGCGCCGTCCCCGCCGCGATAGCGTCGACGAACTGCTCTGCCAGATCCTTCATCTGCTGATTGCTCAAAATGCTCATGGTCCAAATCCTCCTCAGATCACCATCGGCAGGGTTTGGGATGCGAAGCGTGGCACGAAGGATCGTGGCCACCCGGTGCTTGGCCGCGATCTCGGCTTCGAGGATCTCCAGGCGGGTCCGCAGCACCTCGTGCAGCGAAAGGCGACGCGCCAGTAACCGCCGGATCATGTCGAGCCCGACCCCGGCCTCGCGCAGCGCGTGGATGAGGTCGAGCTTGGCGACATCCTCGTCGGTGTAGACCCGGTAGTTCGCTGCGGATCGCAGGGTTGGCGGCAGCAGTCCCTTGTCCGAATAGAACCGGATCCGCCGCACCGGTTGCCCGGAGAGGCGCGCCAGATCGCCGATCGTGTACGTCTTCGCTCCCATGGCGACTCGATTACGGCTTCCACCCAGTGGAGGGTCAAGGCCGATGCGAGTTGCCCGGGATCGGGGCGCGAGCGCGGCGCCCGAGGATTGTGAAGGCCTTCGGGCGACCATCACGGTCATTCCGAGCGCAGCGAAGCAATCCAGGGATCCGTCACTTCAGGAGATCGCGCGCCACTCTGGATTGCTTCGCTGCGCTCGCAATGACGGAGCGGGTTGGTCGGCGGAGCGATGATCTTGGAAACGGCCGCGCCTCACGCGCGTCCGAGCTGCCGAACCAGCGCCTCGATCATGGCCGCGCAATCCGGGATCGCGCTCGGCCGGTGCAGGCCGGCGATCACCGATGGGTCGAGGGCCAGGCCGGCGGCGACCAGCCCGGGCCACAATTCGGCGGCCGGCCAGCCCGGATGGACGATCGCGGCGCCGAGCCTTTGCAGGGCTTCGGCCTTCTCGGTCTGCTCGCCATAGGCTCGCTCCTCCGGCAGGCACAGGAAGCGCTTGCCCTGACCGGCGGCGAGCGCCACGAGGCCGTCGCCGCCCCCGCCGACCAGCAGGGCCGCCCGGGCGATCCGGACCTCGACGTCGTCGACCCAGCCGTGCAGGTGCAGGTTTTTCGGGACTTCGCCGGTGCCCGAGACGGGGCCCAGCACGTGCCAGGGCCGGTCGGGCACGGCGCGGGCTGCGGCGGCGAGGTCGGCGAGATCACCCCCCGCGCCGCCGCGGCCGAACACCACGACGATAGCGTCCCCCACCTCCGCGCCGATCTGCGCCGGTGCGCCGAGGAAGCCGGCATAATGCGTCTTGGCACGGACCCAGTCCGGCACGCCGGCGCCGTCGAGGGCTTCGGGGAAGGGCGCGAGCAGGCGCGTGGCGCTGCGGAAGGCTTCGCAATGCGGCTGGTCGGTCCGCGTGCCGGCGAGGCGCACCACCAGGGTCGGGACCGACAGGAGCCGGGCCAGCAGCGCGACCTCTACCGAGACGTCGACAACGATCAGCGCCGGGTCGGTCCGCTCGACCCATTCGGCGATGCGCGCCATCCGGGTGCGCACGCCCGGATGGTTCAGGGGCGCGTAGTGCAGCGCCTCCGGCCGTTCCGCCTCGCCGTCCCGTCCGTCGAAGTCCGATCCGCCGAGCGGGCGGTCGTCGGGCAGGTCGAGCGCGTCGAGGCCATTCGTGTCGAACGCCGCCAGGGTGCCGATCAGGGTACAGGGCCGGGGCAGGGCGGCGGCGACCGCGCGGGCGCGCTGCAGATGGCCCGCGCCCTGGTGGTGGACGTACCAGCCGATCCCGCGGGTCACGCGGCCTCCCGCAGGGACAGAGCGAGGGCGTCGAGGTCGGCGAGCGCCCGGTCGAGGGGGCATTCCCGCGCCGGCGGGCTGCGCGATTCGAGGATGCGGTCGGCCCGCTCCACGAAGGCGATGTCGTTGGGGCAGGTTTCGAGCGCGGCGCATGCGTCGGGGCCGAGGCCGAGCCGCGCGCAGGCCTCGGCCCGGGCCGATCCGACGAGGTGGAACGCCCGCCGCAGGGCGGCCCGGCGCAGGATCAGGCCCTGCCAATGCGCCGCTTCGGGCAGCAGGTAGGGCTCGCCGTCGAGCACCCGGGCGCGGCGCGCCATCTCGGTGGCCATGCCGCCCGAGACCCGGCCCTGGTGGCGGGCCGAGACCATGACGCGCACGTCCGGGCAGTGGCGCAGGCGGGCGCCGCTCTCGCGAAGCAGGCTCACGAGGGCGTTGTCCTCGCCGCAGGGCAGGGGCGGCAGGCCGCCGACGGCGCGGTAGAGCGCCACCGGCACAGCGAGGCTCGCGCCGGTATGGTCGCCGTGGCGCGGGGCCGGATCGTGGGGCGGCGGGTCGAGGATGTCCTCCAGGCGGCGCACGCCGGCCCAGTAGCGCTCGATCCGTGCATGCAGCTCGGCGAGGCGCGGATCGGCGGCGCCATCCGCGTCGATCACCAGGCGGCCGCCGACGACGTCGGCCGCCCGCAGCGCCCGCAGGTTCGCCGCGACCCAGTCGGCCGGCAGGCGGGCATCGGCGTCGGTGGTGAGCAGGATTCCGTCCGGGGCGCCCTCGGCCTCGAGCCAGGCGGCGCCGGCATCGAGCGCCATGCGGCGGGCGGTGCCGACATGGGCCTCGGTGCCCTCCAGCGCCGCCTCGATCACCCGCAGCGTTAGGCTCGCGAGCGCGCCCGCGTCCTCCAGGGCGCAGATGGCCGGGACCGTGCCGTCGGTGCAGTTGTTGGCGAGAATCACGACCCGCAGCGGTGCCTCAGCCGAGAATCCCTCCTGCTGGGCCAGCGAGGCGAGCAGGATCGGCAGCCGCTCCTCTTCGTTCCGCGCGGGGATGCAGACCACGCAGGGCCGGGCGAGCGGGGCGGCGGTTGCGAGGGTCATAGCGGTTCTTCTCAACCTCATCGTCGCGAACACACGAGCCGCAGCGTCTGTCCCGTTATCGCCAGGGAACGAGCGTTATGGGTTTTGGCGCGCATACACGTTCGCAAGCTGATGCGCGGTCCCCTCTCCCGCTCGGGAGAGGGGGCGCGTCGCGGCCCCGGCAAAGCGGGGTGCGACCATCCTGGACCCACCGGCGAAGGGCCGCGTCCGCTGATGTCCTTTACGCCCGTCCCCCCGCCACCCGCAGGGTCGGCCGCGCCCGCTCGGCGCAGCGCGCCATCACGGCGTCGTAGGTCTCCAGGTAGCGCTCGGTCATGGCGGCGGCGTCGTAGAGCGCCTCCGCCCGGTCGCGGCAGGCGCGGCGCGACAGGCCGGCGGCCTCGCGGATCGCCACGGACAGGTCCTGCGAATCGTCCGGCAGCGCCAGGCGGCCGCATTGCGCGTCGAGGATGTCGGGCAGGGCGCCCCGGCGGAAGGCCGCCACCGGCGTGCCGCAGGCCAGCGCCTCGGCGACGACCAGGCCGAAGGGCTCCTCCCAGCGCGGCGAGACGATCGCCACCCGGGCGCGGCCGATATGCTCCGCCAGCTCCCGGTGCGAGAGATGACCGAGATGGATCAGGTCGGGCCCGAGCCGCGGCGCGATCTCTGCCGCCCAGTAGCCCGGATTGAGCTTCGGCCCGGCGAAATGCAGCGGCAGCCCGGCCGCGCGGGCGGCGTCGATGGCGAGGTGCAGCCCCTTCTCGGGCACGATCCGGCCGGACCAGAACGCGAAGGGCGGATCGTCGGGCGTATCGGAATACGCGAAGGTCGAGAGGTCGACGCCGTTATCGACGACCTGGGCGCCGGGCACGAGCGTCGCCCATTCCTGGGCGAGCGAGGGCGACACCGCCAGGAAGGCCATGTCGGGATCGGCCACCTCCACGCCGGAGACCAGGGCGTCGAAGGGCGGCGTGTGCAGCACCGTCACCCAGGGCAGGCCGAGCCGGGCGCTCTGCTGCAGGGGCAGGGCGTGCAGCGCATTGTTGTGCACCAGGTCGAAGCCGCCGGCCGCGACCATCTCCATCATCCGCCGATAGGCGTCGTGCTCGGCCTTGTCGATCGCCTCCTCGCGCTCGGGATCGGCCAGCGCGTCGCCGGTCGGGTCGCAGAGCATCACCGGATCGAGCGCCGGGTCCGAGCCCCGGCTGGCGAACAGGGTCACGTCGTGCCCGTGCCGCTTCAGCGCGACGGTGAGGAGATGCGTGTGCATCTCCAGACCGCCGGCATAGGGCTGGCCGATCGGGTACTTGAGATGTGCCAGGACAGCGATCTTCACGCGCGCACCGCATCCGGTTGTGTGGGGATCTTTGCCGGCCGCAGCGGGGCGAGAGGACTTTCGTCCGCAGCGAGCGTGGCGGGTATCATGCCCATCTTTTCTTCATCAAGCGTTGCGTCATCGAGGCCGGGAGCGACGAGGGACGCAGCGCGTTCCCACCTCCATACGGGCCGCGGTCTGAACCGATGATGATCGAGACGACAGGTCGACCATTCAGCCGGGTGCGCCATCCGGCCTGGGTACGCCTGACCCATTGGACCGGCGCGGCCGCGACCCTGGCGCTGATGGTCAGCGGCACCGGGATCCTGCTGGCCCTGCCGAAACTGTTCTGGGGCGAGACCGGGGCCAACGACGCGCCGGCCTGGATCACCCTGCCGCTTCCGGTCGATCTCGAGCAGACCGGCTGGGCCCGCAACCTTCATTTCCTGGCCGCCTGGATTTTCGTCCTGAACGGTGCCGTCTACCTCGCTCTCGCGCTGCTGCGCGGGCACCTGCGCCGCCGTCTCCTGCCGGAGCCGGCCGAGATCCGGCCGCGGGCGCTGGCCGGCGAGATAAGGGCGCATCTGCGCCTGCGCGGCGGGGCGCCGCCCACCGGCCGCTACAACGCGCTGCAGAAGATCGCCTATCTGGTCGTCCTCTTGGTGCTGGCGCCGCTGATGCTGCTCACCGGCCTAACCATGTCGCCCGGGATCACCGCTGCCTGGCCGGAGCTGTTCACCCTGTTCGGCGGCCGGCAATCGGCCCGGACGATCCATTTCCTGGCGGCCTTCGCGATGGTCGCGTTCCTCGCCATCCACATCTGGCAGGTGCTGGCCAACCGGCCTTTGGCGCTCATGCGCGGCATGATCGTGGGATCGGGCGGCAAGGGCGAGGAGACCGCATGAGCGCGCTGACCCGACGCCGCCTGATCCTCGGGACCGCCGGGTTCGGCGCGGCCGGCCTCGTCGGCGGCTGCGAGCCCGGCGCGCCGCAACTGCGCCCCAACCCCTACGGGTTGAGCGACTGGCTGACCTTCGCCGGGCAGCGCCTGCTGCTGGCGCGCCAGCCGCTCGCCCGGGAATTCGGCCCCGAAGCGATCTCGGCGGTGTTCCCGACGATCAACACCACCGACCCGGACGATCCGGCCTATCGCCGCTCGAAGGCGCTCGGCTTCTCCGACTGGCGCCTGCCGGTCACCGGCCTCGTCGCGCGGCCGGGGTCGTTCTCGCTGGCCGAGCTGAAGGCGATGCCGGCGCGCACGCAGATCACGCTCCATTCCTGCGAGCAGGGCTGGTCGGCGATCGGCCAGTGGACAGGCGTCCCGCTCTCCCGGGTGCTCGCCGCCGCCGGGATGCGCCCGGAGGCGCGCTACGTGGTGATCCGAACCGTCGACGGCTGGTGGGACAGCTACGACCTGTTCGACGCCCTGCACCCGCAGACGATCCTGGCCTACGGCATGAACGGCGACGACCTGCCGGTCGCCCACGGCGCGCCGGTTCGCCTGCGGGTTGAGCGCCAGCTCGGCTATAAGTCCTTGAAATACCTCACCAGCATCGAGGCTGTGGATCGCGTCGACGGCATCGGCCACGGCCGCGGCAGCATGGTCGCGGGCCTCGGATTCAGCTGGTACGCTGGCATCTGAGCCGCCCGCGGGACTCCATGCGGCCGGGGAGGGGGCCTCATGGATGTCACGATCGGTCTGAGCACGTTCGCGATCGGCGCCGCGGCGCTGGCGGTGATCACGCTGGCGGCCGGGGTGAAGATGATCCCGCAGGGCCACGTCTTCACCGTCGAGCGGTTCGGCCGCTACGCCCGCACCCTCGAATCAGGCCTCGGCCTGATCATCCCGTTCGTCGAGCGCATCGGCCGGCGGGTGAACGTGATGGAGCAGGTGGTCGACGTCCCGAGCCAGCAGGCCTTCACGCGCGACAATGCCGGCGTCACCATCGACGCGGTGGTGTTCTACCAGGTGCTCGACGCGGCCCGGGCCTCCTACGAGGTCTCGAACCTCGACCTCGCCATGACCACCCTGACCATGACCAACATCCGCACCGTGGTCGGCTCGATGGATCTCGACCAGCTCCTCGCCCACCGGGACGAGATCAACGAGCGGCTCCTGCGGGTGCTCGACGCGGCGGCCGCGCCCTGGGGCGTGAAGATCAACCGCATCGAGATCAAGGACATCGTGCCCCCGGCCGACCTCGCCGGCGCCATGGCCCGGCAGATGAAGGCCGAGCGCGAGAAGCGCGCCTCGATCCTTGAGGCGGAGGGCCAGCGCGCCGCCGAGATCCTGCGGGCAGAGGGGCGCAAGCAATCGGCGATCCTGGAGGCGGAAGGGCGCCGCGAGGCCGCGTTCCGCGACGCCGAGGCCCGCGAGCGCTCCGCCGAGGCCGAGGCGGCGGCGACCGGGATGGTCAGCCGCGCGATCGTCGCGGGCGACATCGCGGCGGCGAATTTTTTGGTGGCGGAGAAATACGTCGACGCGGTGCGGGCGCTCGCCACCGCGCCGAACCAGCGCGTCGTGGTGGTGCCGATCGAGGCGGCGGCGCTCGCCGGCACTTTGGGCGGCATCGGCGAGCTCACACGCGCGGTCTTCGGCGAGGCGACCCCGCCCCGGCGCACGGGCTCGCCGCCCGATGTCGCCCCGCGGGCCTGACCCATGGCCGATCCGCTGGCGATCCTCGCGGCCCTCGGGCCGGCCTGGAGCTGGGTGATCGCCGGCCTGGTTCTGGCCGGCGCCGAGATCGTCGTGCCGGGCGTGTTCCTGATCTGGTTCGGCCTCGCGGCCGTCGCGACCGGCCTCGCCACGGCGCTGATCCCGATCCCCTGGCAGGGCCAGACCCTGCTGTTTGCCGCCCTCGCCGTCGTCCTGGTCGGTCTCGCCACCCGCCTGCACCGCCGCGCCGGACGCCACGACGCCACCCTCAACCGCGCCGACCGCGGCCTGATCGGCCGCGAGGCCGTGCTGCCCGAGCCGATCCGCCAGGGCGCCGGCCGCCTCCGCTTCGACGACACCCTGTGGCGGATCGAAGGACCGGACCTGCCGGCCGGTGCGCGCGTGCGGGTGATCGGTCTCGCCGGGACGGTGCTGCGGGTGGAGGCGGTGTGAGGGGCGCGCTGGGCGCTACCGGGTGGGTTTGTCGAGGACTGCTCCCGGCCCAGCCCAGACGCGCGGATCGCCGTCGCCGCTTCTCTAAAGCAGCCATTCGCCGGCCTGCGGCAATTTCGGCTCAAGATGGGAAATAAATTGCGGACTTCTGCCGCACATGAGGCATCCGAGATCTAGAACATCCCGTTCGGATTGGCCGAGGCATCGGGCAGGATCTGCAGCATATCCCAGTGCTCAACGATCCGGCCGTCCTCATCGAGGCGAAAAATATCGATGGCCGCATAGTCATGATCACCCGGCCAGTGCTGAAGGGAGTGCAATACAACCAGATCGCCCTCAGCAATTGCCCGCTTGACGTCTACGCGCTTGCCCGGCCACCCACGCGACATGCGCTCGAAATAGGCAACGAAGCCATCCTTGCCTGTGGCTACGTGTGGGTTGTGCTGGATGTAAGTGGCGCCGGCATAACGCTCGATAGCCTCGCGCGGACGGCAATCGTTGAACATCAGCTCGTAGAACGCGATCACGTTCGCCTTGTTCTGTGCGAGATTTGGCATGCCGTCTGCGTTTAACCCTCTGAAAGCCATCGGCTATTCATGAAAGGGAGCACGCCGCGAGAGAGCAGCCAAGCGCTTGGAAGCGGACGTTTCTATCCCCTGCAATGGGTGAGAGCAATCCTCGCGTTGATGTCGGCTTCGATGCATTCGCCGTCCAAAAGCGGACCGGCAGAAATCCACCCAAAGCAACCTCGTCTGAAACCTGCGGCGTAAGGGCTCGACCCAACGTTGCAAGCAGCCGCGCTGCATGGATGAACCGCCCGGTCCCACACTCCTCGGTCGAGCCCGGGCGGTAGGCTGTCGTCCACTCACAGACTCTACCCGAACGCCCCGACCTCATGCTGGATCATCCCCGAGATCTCCCGCACCTGGTCGAACAGGCGGCGGATCGGCTGGAACAGGTTGGCGTGCTCGGCCTCGTAGGTGCCGACATCCCGGGGGCCGGCGGGCTCGCCGAAATTGAGGCCGAGCGTCGGGTCCGGGGTGACCGGGAAAATCTCGTCGAGGAGTTTCAGGCAGCCGTCGATGTCGAGGCGCAGGAAACGCTCCAGCAGCTGCTCCCGGGAGATGCCGGCCTGCGGGCGGAAGCCCGGAATGTGGACTGCCAGGAACCAGATCCGGTGGATCAGCGCCAGCCGCAGGGCGTGCAGCAGGGTCAGCCGGGCCGACATGCCGGGCAGGTCGGGGGCGGCGGTGGTGAGCGCCAGCCAGTCGCGGGTCAGGCGGCCGAACAGGCCGCGTAACGAGGCGGCGAGGTCGAGGCGCTCCAGGGCGCCGGCGATCACCACCAGCTCCTCCCGGCGAAAGTCCTTCTGGGTGCGCCGGGCCCGTTCCAGCCAGACGGCCGGGTCGAGAGTGTCGATATAGGCGCGCAGCACGTCGAGATCGCCCACCGCGGCGGCGTGCTGGACCAGCCGGAAGGCCCGCGAGAAGCGCACCGAATCCCGGCGCATGTCGCGGAACAGGTCCGGGCCGCGCTGGGCGGCCCGGCCGATCCCGTGGAGGGAATTCGCCAGGAAGCCGAGCTGGTGCAGGATCGCGTTGTTGGGGATCGCCCGCATCTGGCGGGGATGGGTGATCCGGGCCGGCCCGCCCGTGTCGCTCTGGCGCGCCACCGGGCGGGAGCCGGTGCGGTCGATCAGGCTTGGGCCGAAGGTGCCGAGCAGGGCGGCGTAGCCGGCATCGTCGACCAGGGCCTCCATGTCCTGGCGGGCGGCCGTGAAGAATTCCAGGGCGAAATCCGGCTCCGAATAGATCGGGTCGTCCTTGGCGTCGCGGCCCTGCTGGCTGTCGTTGAGGGCATAGTCCGAAAAGCTGTCGTCCTCGGCGATGTCGAGGGCGTAGACGTGCTCGGCGATGCGGGCGACGCTGGCCTGGGCCAGCGCCTCGGTGCCGTAGAGCAGGTAGCCGTCGGTGCCCTGGAAGCTCGATTCGAGCCGCACCTTCAGGCCGGCCTTGCGGGCGCGGTCGCGGGCATCCTCGGGGGCCAGGTAGGCGAGGCGGTCGCGCAGCGAGGTCGGGTGGGCGCCCCGGCCGATCGACTCCCCGTGCGTGTCGAAGATCGCGAGCTCGACATCGGCCAGGCCGTTCTGGACCAGCATCTCGGTGATGCGCAGGCGCAGCCGCTCGATCCAGAAGGTCGCGGCGAGCTGGCCGACATAGCGGCCGGAATCCGAGTAGCCGAATTGCACGGTGAGCCGGCCGATCCGCTTCAGGTACTGGCGCCAATGCGGGTTGCGCAGGGCGTCGTCGAGCACCCGGATGCCCTGTTCCAGGGCGCTCGCGGTCTCGAACAGGGGCGTGATCTCGAGCTTGTCGGCAATGCCGTAATGGCGCGCCAGCCAGAGGGCGGCGAGCAGGGTGTAGCCGGTCTCGGTCTCGGCGATGAGGAAGCGCACCGGGTGGGTGCCGTCCACGTGCTTGAGGATCTGGGCGATGGTCATCATCAGCCGGGCGGCGGAGGCCCGCTCGGCGGCGAGCGCGCCGAAATCCACCGCGACCGGGCGGACGTCGTTCAGGAGCGTGTGGATGGTGGCCAGATGCGAGCGGCGCTGGGCGGAATCGGTCGGCTCGCCCTCCAGGTCGATCACCCGGCGCACGGCGTTGTGGATCTGGCTGGCGTTGAGCCGGAAATGCGGCAGGGCGTTCGACAGGCCGTGGGTGGCGACCCCCGAGCGCAGGACCGCAATCGCCCGCTTGTCGGCCTCGTCGGCGGCTTCCAGGGCGGCGGTGAGCCCGGCCACCAGGGCGCCGGCATCGGTCTGGGCGCGCTCGCGCTCGATGATCAGCGCCAGGGCGAAGCGGTGGACCGATTCCAGCGACGGCTTGTCGCCGAGCCGGGGGGCGACCGCGAGCTGGCGGTTGACCGCGGCGAGCGCGTCTTGGGCGAGCGCCCGGACCTCCCGGCAGGCGGGGCTGTCGGGCAGGTCGCGCATCACCCGGTCGAACTGCATGCGCTTGGAGATCAGCCGGTAGCGCAGGGTGTCCCACCAGCCGATATCGGTGCGCCCGTCGGTGTCGCAGCCGACCCAGCTGGCGATGGCGAAGGGGCGGGGCGTCAGCTCGGTCCAGCGCTCGGGCCAGCGGGCGCGGGCGGCGTCGAGCAGGGCGCCGTTGAACCCGTCGAGGGCGAGGCGGCCGTTATTGGCCGCCGCGCAGGCCTGCTCGAACTCGGCATCCAGGGTGATCGGCGCGTCCGGCCGGGTGGAGAGCGCGGCGGCGCGGGCGATCAGGTCGGCGCGGGCGGCGGCGTCCGCCAGGCTCGCGGCCTGGGCGAGAAGGCCCGCCACGGCTTTCGGCATGCCGAAGGTCGGGTGCGCGGTGAACACCACCGCGAAGGCGGTGCGGTGGATGAAGGCCGCGAAGGCGGCGAGACCGTCCGGGCCGCCGGGGGCGGCGGCGACCAGGCGCGCGGGGATCGCGGCTTGCGGGTCGGCCGGCCCGGATTCGAGCCCGACATAGGCGCGCAGCCGCTCGGCCCGGGCCGCGAGCGCCGCAGCGCGCAGCCGCACGAACAGGCCGTCGAGGTCCCCCGCCGCGATCTCGTTGCGGTCGAACCGGCGGGTGATCGCCAGCGTCACGGCCAGGACCGGATTGCGGAACGGGTCCTCCCGGGCCTGCTCCCGGGCACTCTCGATCAGGCCGAGGAGATGGCTCTCCAGTTCCTCGGGCTCGCGGCTCGGCTCATGCTGCATGGATCCGTCCCGGCTCCGGTCGTCTCGCCTCTACTGTTATAGGCAAGGCATGTTCCACGCATGACGGGGTGACGGCGCCGCCGCGGGCGGCTAGAGCTTCCCGCCTCATGGAGCGCCTGCTGATCATCCTGGCCGTGCTGATCTGTGTCGTGGCCGGGGTCGCGGTGGTCGGCATGTCGGCCCGCAGCCGGCGCGCGCCGCTGCGCATGGGCTCCGAGCTCGACGCCGAGGACGAGCACCTTCTGATCGGCACGGTCGGCCCGTCGCAGAGCCTGATCGACCGCGAGGCCGAGGTGCTCGACCCGCGCCTGCTGGATGTGGAGTCGTTCGACCTGAAACCAATCCCAGCCCCCGAGCGGACCGCGCGGATCGCGCCGCCGCCTCCCGAAGCGCCGGAATCGGGCCGATGAGGGCCGTGCGTCCCGGCGCGGCGGGCTTGCTGCTCGCCCTTCTGGCCGCCCCGGCGGCGCTGTCGGCGCCGGCTGCGCAGCCTCCGGCCCAAACGGCGCCCGCGCCGCCCGAGCCCGCGCCGGAGCCCGCTCCCGCCGCAGCCCCACCGGTGGAGCAGCCCTGCGGGGCCCGGGCGGCGCGCTACGAGGGCGGCAAGGGGTTCGCCATGGTGGTGACCCGATCCGGGCAGGTGCGCACCACCAATCCGCTCCGGCCCCTGACCCCGGAGGTGAACGAGGTCCTGCAGGTCGTGATCGCCGGCAAGGTCGCCACCGCCTACGGGCCGGATTTCTCGACCCTGCGGCGCGGCACCGCCCCGGCCACCATCGAGGCGATGCTGGGCGGGCCGATCCACTGGCAACCGGCCTTGCCGACCCTGCCGGACCCGATCGCCATCGTCACCGAGGAGGGGGCGACCCTGGCGCAGCTGGCGTTCCGCGCCTGCGAGGATCCCCCCGCGGTCAAGGCCGCGCCGAAGCCCCAGGCCAAGAAGAAGGCCCCGGCCAAGCGCGCGGCCCCGAAGCCGGCCGAGAAGGCGCCCCCGGGCTTCTCCGTGCCCCAGGGCGCGATCGCCGAGTAGGCGGGGCAGGGGGCTTCTTGCTGTCAGCGGATGGTGCTTACAGGACGGGGCACGGGTTGCCCCGTCGCACGGGACGCAGCGAGAGCCGGTCCCTTACCCCAACCCTCTCCCGCACGGGGGAGAGGGCCTGTCGCGCCTGGCATCGGTCAACCTGGAACAACGCATCCGCTGGCCGGCCGCAACCCGTTGGCGCGCGCGGAAAAACTACTTCTGCTTGGCGATGACCTTGTCCTTGATCCCGTCATAGACGTTCTTCGGGATAATCTTCTTGGAGACCAGCTCGTCCTTGCCGCGATAGGGCCGGCCCTTGATGATCGCGGCGGAGCGAGCCTCGCCGATGCCCGGCAGGGCATCGAGCTCGGCGGCGCTGGCGCTGTTGAGGTCGAGCAGGGCGCCCTTGGCGGCGTTGGGCGACCCGGCCACGGGCGCGCTCGGGGCGGTCGGCTTGGCGGGGGCGGTCGGGGCCGCGGGGCTCGACGTCTGGGGTGCCTGCGCCCAGGCGGGCGCCGCCAACAGGCTCGAGAGCAGGGCGAGGGCGGTAAAAGTCTTTTTGGAGGAAGCCATGGCGGTTCTCCCGAAGGGCCGGCCCGCTGCGCGGTGCCGTGGCCCGGATCTAGGTCCCGGCGACTTGAACCCCGGCTTAACGGTTGTGGTGCTGCGCCTCTAGCCACGGCCGGGCGCCGGCGTTATAAGCGCGCCCTCATCCGTATCCCGCGGTGTGCGAGGCGATCCTTGATCGAGGAGCCGCCCGCGCGCCGCTTTGCCCGCGGCATCACGAAGGATCCCTGCCATGGCCGTTCCGAAGCGAAAGACTTCCCCCTCCCGTCGCGGCATGCGCCGCTCGGCCGACGCCCTCAAGGCGCCGACCTATGTCGAGGACAAGGATTCGGGCGAGCTGCGCCGTCCCCACCACATCGACCTGAAGACCGGCATGTATCGCGGCCGTCAGGTGCTGAAGGTGAAGTCGGCCGAGGCGTAAGCTTCGGGATCGATTCGGGGCCCGGGACGTCCCAGTCTCGGCCTCATCCTGAGGTGCGCGCGCGAAGCGGGCGCCTCGAAGATCCTTCCGGAAGACACAAAGATCCCTGGCCCCCCTCGAGGCCCGCTGAGGCGGTCACTTCAGGACAAGGGGAACGCTTGCGATGTGCGTGACGCGCGCATCCCGGCACCATGATCGCGAGCGCATCTATGCAGGGCGGCACACGCTCTGCGGCCGTAGCGGTCTGCCGGGTTGCTTCGCTGCGCTCGAAATGACGGCAAGGCGATCAAGAATCATCACGCCAGCCGGCGTGCGGCCTCCGCGTAGCGCGCCGCGGCTGCCCGGGTGCGTTCCAGCCGCGACGGCCTGAGGGTCGGATCGCTGGCGGTCAGCAGGTGCGTGACGAAGCCCGCGGCCGCCCCACCTGTGCCGAATCGGTCCGGCGGGATGATCGTCGCGCGCGGCTCCGGCCGGCCTCCATCCAGAACCACCAGGGCCCGGACCGGCGGGATCGCGTCCGTGGACGCGACCGACCCGCTGGCGGCGGCCGCAGGGTGGGCCGGCCCGCTCCAGGCTGCACCGGTCCGGCCGATTCTCTCGATCCGCGCCATGGCGACACCCTCCGCACGTTTCCGTGCCCGTGTCGCCAACGTGGGACTGGCCTTAACGGTTCGTCAACTTATCGGAAACACGTAGTCGCACCCCCGTGACCGGTTTTCGCCAGCCAATGTCACTTCTTGGCGAGCGCCTCGAGGCGTTGCTGCATCTCCAGCATCTGCCGCTTGAGGTCGTCGAGCTCGCCGCCGGAATAGGCCGGCGTGCCCTGCGGCGGCGCCTGCGGGGCCGGGGACTGCGCCCCGCCGGCGGGCGGCGCGAAACCGGTGAACATCTTCATGGCGTCGCCGAAGAAGTTCATGTTGGTCCGCACCGACTGCTCGATCGCGTTCTGGAACGCGGCCGGGCCGAAGCTGTGGGCGAATTTCTCGCGCAGGCCGTCCTGATCCTTGGCGAAGTTCGCCATCGAGAATTCCAGGAAGCTCGGCACCATGGTGCGCATGCTGTCGCCGTAGAAGCGGATCAACTGGCGCAGGAACGCCACCGGCAGCAGGTTCTCGGCGCCGGCCTTGTTCTCCTGCTCGAAGATGATCTGCGTCAGCACCGAGCGGGTGATGTCGTCGCCCGCCCGCGCATCGTAGACGACGAAATCCTCGCCGTTCTGGACCATCGTGGCGAGGTCTTCCAGCGTCACGTAGGTCGAGGTGCCGGTGTGATACAGGCGCCGGTTGGCGTATTTCTTGATGACGGTCTGGGTGGCCTTGACGGTATCCGCCATCGGGAACGGCCTTTCTGGACTCGGGACTCTAGGGGCGTTTCAGGCTCGCGCGATGCGACCCGGCGGGGATCGTCTTCGCGCCCGCAACACGATCCTTAAAGCCTTCCACGGGCGCAGAAAACAGCAAACTGCGCCTCTTCAACGCAGAATAATGCCGGGTGCGGGCCCGCGCACAGACCATTTTAGTCTCTCAGCCGCGTCATCGAGGCGTTTTCAGGCTTGAGCGTCATCCTTGACTTCGCCGATCCGAGGCCCTTCATCGCGGGACAGGCTTCAGAGCGCGCCCGGATCGAGGAAGGCGCGCCGGCTCGTAAGAGGAGAACGTTCACATGGCAGGCAGCGAAGAGATCGTCATCGTCGGGGCCGCGCGCACGGCGGTCGGCTCGTTCGGCGGCGCCTTCGGGGCGGTGCCGGCCCACGAGCTCGGCGCCACCGCGATCAAGGCCGCCCTGGAGCGCGCCAACGTGTCCCCCGAGGACGTGGACGAGGTGATCTTCGGCCAGGTGCTCACCGCCGGCGCCGGCCAGAATCCGGCCCGTCAGGCCGCCATCAAGGCCGGCATCCCCGAGAAGGCCACCGCCTGGGGCCTCAATCAGGTCTGCGGCTCGGGCCTGCGCACCGTCGCCATCGGCATGCAGCAGATCGCCAACGGCGACGCCACCGTGATCGTGGCCGGCGGCCAGGAATCGATGTCGCTGTCGCCCCACGCCCAGTACCTGCGCGGCGGCCAGAAGATGGGCGACATCAAGCTCGTCGACACGATGATCAAGGACGGGCTCTGGGACGCCTTCAACGGCTACCACATGGGCCAGACCGCCGAGAACGTGGCCCAGGCCTTCCAGCTCACCCGCGAGCAGCAGGACCAGTTCGCCACCCGCTCGCAGAACAAGGCCGAGGCCGCTCGCAAGGAGGGCCGGTTCAAGGACGAGATCGTGCCGGTGACGATCCCCGGCAAGAAGGGCGACACCGTCGTCGACACCGACGAGTACATCCGCGACGGCGCCACCGTTGAGGCGATGGCCAAGCTCAAGCCGGCCTTCTCCAAGGAGGGCACGGTGACGGCTGCCAACGCGTCCGGCCTGAACGACGGCGCCGCCGCTCTCGTGCTGATGTCGGCCTCCGAGGCCGAGAAGCGCGGGCTCACGCCCCTCGCCAAGATCAAGTCCTGGGCGACCGCGGGCGTCGACCCGAAGGTGATGGGCACCGGCCCGATCCCGGCCTCCCGCAAGGCCCTCGAGAAGGCCGGCTGGAAGCCCTCCGACCTCGACCTGATCGAGGCCAACGAGGCCTTCGCGGCGCAGGCGCTGGCGGTGAACAAGGATATGGGCTGGGACGATGCGAAGGTGAACGTCAACGGCGGCGCCATCGCCATCGGCCACCCAATCGGTGCCTCGGGCGCCCGGGTGCTCGTCACCCTGCTGCACGAGATGAAGCGCCGCGACGCCAAGAAGGGCCTCGCCACGCTCTGCATCGGCGGCGGCATGGGCGTCGCGATGTGTGTCGAGCGGCCCTGATCCTTTTGTAACGGCCGGCTGTCCACCAATATAGACTTGAGTCCTAACTCAGAAAAAATCGCGTGCGGACGCCATCCGCACGCGGCATCACGTGATGCGAACAGGAGGAAACAACAATGGCTCAAGGACGCGTCGCACTCGTGACGGGCGGCACCCGCGGTATCGGCGCCGCGATCTCGAAGGGCTTGCAGGCCAAGGGCTACAAGGTCGCGGCCAATTACGGCGGCAACGACGAGGCGGCCCAGGCCTTCAAGGCCGAGACCGGCATCCCGGTCTTCAAGTTCGACGTGGGTGATCTGGCCAGCTGCGAGGCCGGCATCAAGGCGATCGAGTCCGAGGTCGGGCCGATCGAGGTGCTGGTCAACAATGCCGGCATCACCCGCGACGGCGCCTTTCACAAGATGACCTTCGACAAGTGGCAGGCGGTCATCAAGACCAACCTCGACTCGATGTTCACCTGCACCCGGCCGCTGATCGAGGGCATGCGCAACCGCGGCTTCGGCCGGATCATCATCATCTCGTCGATCAACGGCCAGAAGGGCCAGGCCGGCCAGACCAATTACTCGGCCGCCAAGGCCGGCGTGATCGGTTTCGCCAAGGCGCTGGCCCAGGAGAGCGCCTCCAAGGGCATCACGGTCAACGTGATCGCACCGGGCTACATCGCCACCGACATGGTGATGGCGGTGCCGGAGGAGATCCGCAACAAGATCATCGCCACGATCCCGACCGGCCGCCTCGGCAAGGCCGAGGAGATTGCCCACGCGGTCGAGTATCTGGCGAGCGACGAGGCGGGCTTCATCAACGGCTCGACGCTCACCGTGAACGGCGGCCAGCACTTCGTCTGACCGCTTTTTTAGGGTGTACAGGGCGCGCCCGGTTCCGCCGGGGCGCCGTGCTCATCACCGACGCCGCGTTGCCCCGCCGGGCCGCGCGGCGTTTCTTTTTGGATGTCGCGCGCCGCCGCTCAGTTTCGAAACGGCCGATCCCCAACGCCCTCATCCAGGGGCACCCAAGCGAAGCGGAGGCCCCGAACGGGCACTCCGGAAGCGACCGCGATCCCGGACAGCCCGCCGAGCAGGCAAAACCTTAGCCAGCCGTTCGGCCGATGGCCGCCATTGAGCAAAGAAGACTTCGCAGGCCGCGCAAGTCTGACGAATCCGTTCCTGCGCCGTAGATCCTGTCGGAATGCGTGTGGATCTGTGCATTGCGGGAGCGGGCGCGTGAAATCGCACAGGTGCTCCGGAGCACGAACAATTTGAGCGGTCCCGGATAGGTCTCGTTCCAGCCGGGCGTGGTTGTTCACGCCAGCACAGACGAAGGCCCCGACACGATGAACACCACATTCACCATGCGCTCTGCCGGTGAAGATCTTGCCGCCGACCGGAAGATCCGTGCGCGTGGCGCCTCGACCTTCGCCAAGCTCGGCCTTGCCGCCGCCTGCGCGCTCGGCCTCGCCGCCTGCGTCACCCCGCAGTAGCGGCACGCCATGGATGGCAACCAGTGCTACGCGTTCGGGTTCGAGCCCCGCACCGACGCCTTCGCCCAGTGCATGATGGATCTCCACCAGCAGCGCGCGCTGACCCAGGCCAACCGGAACCTGTACTGGCAGTCCCACTTCGCCGAGCAGACCCGCCGCCGGGAGGCGCAGCAGGATCTCTACAAGCAGATGAGCCTGCAGCGCAGCGGCGACACGCGCTTCCCCGTCTGCGGCGCCGCCTCGGATGGCGGCATGGACCGCCGGACCATGACCTGGTTCGGCCCGAACTGCCGCGCCCGCTGATCCCGATCCGGAGAGACTCCTATGTCCGATCTCATCGCCCGCGGCCCGCGGAACCCGAGCCGGCTCATCTTCGTCGCCACCGCCCTGGTCGGCGCCGCGACCGGATTCGCGACCGGCGACTTCGGGTTGTTCTGCCTGGCCGTCCTCGGCTGCGCGATCCTGTTGTCCGCCAGTTACGCGCTGGTCCGGCGCTGGCTCGGTTGGGAGCCGCTGAAGGTCGACGACCTGTTCGAAGTGGTGCGGCTGCTGTCGCCGCACTGATCCTCTTCCCTTCGCGGGCTACGCGCAGGGAATCCGAGACGACCGGCCCAATCCGTCGAAGGCTCGCCGGTCACGCCCGCATCATCGCCGCCGCATTCACGCCCTCGAGATCGCCATGACCCTCGCCCTGATGCTCGCCTGCGTCCTCCTGGTTAACGTCGTGATGGCCGGCCTGTTCTCGCTCGTCGCCCTCTGGGCCGACTGAGCTACGGAGCGCCGACGCAATTGGCGTAGAAGGTCGTGGTCGCCGGCCAGTCCGAGAACACGCCGAGCACGCCGACCTGGCCGTGCAGCACGTCCAGCAACCGCAGGATGTCGCCATCCCCGGTTACCACCGGTTTGATCGACTGGTAGTAGTATCCGCCGCCCTCTTTCAGCGGCCCAGAGCGCTCCAGCGACCAGGCGATCAGGCCGAGCCCGGCCTTCTTCGCCTCCCTTGCATAGGTCGAGGGCTCGATCGCACCGTCAGGACCGGGACGGACCAGCATCCACAGGGGCGGCGCCAGGATCTTGACCCCCTTGGCGGCGAGCTCCGCCATGCCGGGCTTCCAGGTCTCCGGCTTCTCCGGATCGAAGCCCTTGGTGGTCTCGTCGCGGTCGTCGAGGAAGATCGCCTGGCGGCCGAATTCCGGGTCCTTCTCCAGCCAGTACAGGATATCCCGGAGCTGGAAGCTCTGCGGATAGACGTCGGAAGCCGGGATCCCGGCCTGCTTGTACTCGTCGATCAGCTGCTGGGCGTATTGGTCCTGGGTGTAGCTGCCCTCGAACGGCATCGGCACCTGGGGCGCCTTCAGCTCGGGGGTGAACTTGCGGCCCATCCCTCTCACCAGGGCGATGTATTCCTTGTGGGACATCAGCGTGCCGGTGGTGGCGTAGAGGTCGGTGCGCCAGTGCGGCGTCGCGTTCATGTAGGCCGCGACCGTGGTTGCGTCCGGGTCGGCCGCGTCCATCTTGCCGTTGAGCGACTTGAACTCGGCCAAGGTCAGGTCGCTGGTGCAGCACTTGGCCGACGCCTTGCGGCCGGTGGCCGGGTCGGCGGGCTCGAACCCCTTGGTGCATTTCGCGGCGAGGTTCGGCCGGGCCAGGATGTCGGTGGTCGTGTGCAGGTCGCACTGGCTGTGCCGGCAGACCAGCTGGCGGTCCTTGGTGAAGGCGACATCGCACTCGATGATCCCGACGCCCATCCGATAGGCGGCGAGCAGCCCCTCCTTGGTGTGCTCGGGGAACATCAGCGGCGCGCCCCGGTGCGAGATCGAGAAGGTTCTCGGCGTGTAGGGCCGGTCGATGCCGCAGGCGGACAGGTGGTCCTTCAGCGGCCCGGGCTTCAGCTGGTCGACGAGGTAGAACGGGCGCGGTCCGAGCTGCACGCCCTCGCCGGCGAGCGCCGAGCCTCCCGTCAGCAGCAGCCCAAGGACAGCAAGGATCGCGCGCATCGACAGATCTCCCGGTTGCAGCGCCCGTAGAGCGCGACCGTGACAGGGGCGTGAAGCAGCCTCGCCGACTCAAGGCGCGCATGATAGCTGCGATTCATGAGCCAGACAGCGTCATCTTCGGCCCGCGACAGGGCGCGCTCGGCCGCGACCGTGGCGGGGTTCGGGGCGATCCTGCTGTGGTCGCTGCTCGCCCTGTTCGCCGCGGCCTCCGGCACGGTGCCGCCGTTCCAGCTCGCCGCCATGACCTTCTGGATCGGCGGCCTGTGCGGCTGCGCCACCTGGATCGCCCGGCCGTCCCGGGCCCGGGCTCTGCTCCAGCCCTGGCCGGTCTGGCTCCTCGGCGTCGGCGGGTTGTTCGGCTACCACGCGCTCTATTTCAGCGCCCTGCGTCTGGCCCCGCCGGCCGAGGCGGGCTTGATCAACTATCTCTGGCCGCTGCTGATCGTCCTGTTCTCCGCCCGGCTGCCGGGGGCGGGCGGGCTGCGCGCGGGCCATGTCGCGGGCGCGGCTCTGGGACTGGCCGGCGTGGCCGCCCTGTTCGCCGGCCGGGGCAATCTCGATTTCGCCGCGGGGGCGTTGCCGGGCTACGCCGCCGCCCTGGCCGCGGCCTTCGTGTGGGCCGCCTACTCGGTGTTGTCCGCCCGGGTCGGCGAGGTACCGACCGACGCCGTCGCGGGTTTCTGCCTGGTCACGGCGGCCCTGAGCCTGGCCTGCCACCTCGTCTTCGAGACGACGATCTGGCCCGCGGACGCCACCCAATGGGGCGCGGTGCTGCTCCTCGGGATCGGGCCGGTGGGGGCCGCCTTCTATCTCTGGGATATCGGCTGCAAGCGCGGCGATGTCCGCCTGCTCGGCGTCACCGCCTACGCGGCCCCGGTCCTGTCGACCCTGATCCTGGTGGCGACCGGCTATGCCAAGCCCGTGCCGGCTCTGGCGCTCGCCTGCCTGCTGATCGTGGCCGGCGCGCTGACGGCGGTGCGCGCCTCGCGGGCGGCGCCGAAGGCGGTCTAGCTCCGCGGAGTCGGCCGCCAATCCGGCGGGGCCATCTCGAAGCCCGCGAAGTCGAAGCCCGGCGAGACCGTGCAGCCGACCAGCGTCCACGCGCCCAGGCTGGTGGCGGTCTGCCAGTGCCCCGCCGGGACCACGCATTGCGGGCGCTGCCCGGCCGCGAGGTCCGGCCCGAGATGCTGGGCGGTGGCGTCGTGGCCGTTCGGGCTGGTCGTGATCACCAGCGGCGCGCCGGCGTGCCAGTGCCAGATCTCGGTGGCGTCGACCCGGTGCCAGGCGGAGGCCTCGCCGATATCGAGCAGGAAGTAGATCGCGGTGCCGACCGAGCGGCCGTCCACCGTGCGCGGGTCGCGGAAGGTCTCGCGGTAATGCCCGCCCTCCGGATGGGGCTTCAGCCCCAGGGTCGCGATCACCTCGGCTGCCGTCATCATTCGCGTCTCCGTCCTTCGCTTGCCGCCACTCGGCGCCGATGGTACCGGCCAAATCGTTGGAAGGTCCCGAAAAAATGCCGAGCCCGATTGTACGCCTCCACCGCGGCGACCTGCCCGCCGATTACGACGCCGGGCGGGCCGTGGCCATCGACACCGAGACGCTGGGGCTCAATCCGCACCGGGACCGGCTCTGCGTGGTGCAGATCTCCACCGGCGACGGCACGGCCGACGTGGTCCAGATCCCCCAGGATGGCCCGGAGCCGGCCGTGCTCAAGCGCGTGCTCGCCGATCCCGAAATCCTGAAGATCTTCCATTTCGCCCGGTTCGACGTGGCGGTCCTGTTCAAGGCGTTCGGGGTGATGCCGGGGCCGGTCTACTGCACCAAGATCGCCTCGAAGCTCGCCCGCACCTACACCGACCGTCACGGGCTCAAGGACGTGGTCCGCGAGCTCGTGGGTGTCGACCTGTCGAAGCAGCAGCAATCCTCCGACTGGGGGGCCGAGACCCTGACGCAGGCGCAGCAGGATTACGCAGCCTCCGACGTGCTCTATCTCCACGCCGCCCGGGAGCGGCTCGACGCCATGCTGGCCCGGGAGGGCCGCACCGATCTCGCCGCCGCCTGCTTCGCCTTCCTGCCCACCCGCGCCCGGCTCGACCTCGACGGTTGGCCCGAGACCGACATCTTCGCGCATACGTGAACAACGTTGCCGGCCGCGGGGCGATTCCGGCAGGGCCTGAGACTTTCCCGTCACCGCAGCGCGAACGGTCGCTGCTAGGTTGCTTTCGCCGGGGCTTGTGAGTCCCGGCCAGGCCCTCCTCGCCGGTCACCCACCCGATCAGGCCGGCGAGGAGGGTCCGTCCTCAGGTCAGGGTCCGCAGGCCCGACAGCGTTGCGATCCGGGCTGTCCAGCGCGGGGCCGGGCCAGGCTCGATCCGCGGCGGGTCGGTGAGGCCGAGGTCCGCATGGAGCGCCGCCACCGCTTCCGGCTCCGGATGGGTGAGCGAGAAATCATCGAGATGCGCCCCGAAATCCGGCATCGTCCCGGCCGGGTGCGGGCGGTCGCCCCAGTCCATCACGTAGGGCGCGGCGCCGTCTGCCGGCCAGGTCCCGTCCGGGCGCAGGCCGAAGCGCCACGACAGCGTGCCCCGGGTCAGCGTCGCCGCCGCGCCGAGCAGGTCGGGATGGGCGGCGAGCAGAGTGTCGATGTCATTGGTGCGGGCGACGAAGCCGCGCAGCCGCCGCCCGGCCTCCCACTCCGCCCGCACCCGCGCCGCATCGCCGAGGCCGAACCAGCGGGCGCGGGGCGGCGGCGCTGCCTCGGGATCGACGGCGATCACTTCGAGGAACGTCGATGCGCCGAGGCGGAGCAGATGGTTGCGGGTGCCCATCTCGGAATGGCGCCCGCCCTCCGGCATGTCGAGGCCGAGGCAGGCCCGGACATGGGCCACGCCCTCCGCGAGGTCGGGGGCCACGACGACGAGGTGGTCGAGGGTGAGCATCCGTGCATCTGCCGCTTTGAACGATCGAGACGTCCGCGTGTCACATGCCCTTCCGCAGGTCGAGATGAACCTGGATAAGCAAGCGTCGAAGGTCCTCCGGATCAAGGAAGCGCAAGTCGGTGCAGGCGGTGGCCCGGAATTTCATCCGTTTCTCCGGTGTTAGGTCGCTCCCCAGCACCGCGCCTATGAAATCGCGCAAGCGGCGCGATCCTCGCCCTTGAAGCAGCCAAGACTCGCGGCGGTGGCTTCCTCGAACGACGCGTCCTGATCGTCGATGCTCTGATTGAACCGCTCACCGAAGCGGATGAATTCCGGTGTCGCAGGCATCCGTCCCGATTCCCGCCGCGCCCGGTTCCGCAGCTTGCTCTGCCGGCTCACGACTGCTTTCGCGTCACAATCTGTCTCGCACTCTCTTGAGGAAGGCTCTGAGTTCGGCGCCATCGTAGAACACGATGTCTGCCTCCGACGACCACCACAGCTTTCGCAGTTCCTCGTCCGAGACATCGTCCTGCGTGAGGGTGTCAAGATAGGCTTTCAGGCGGCCTCGTTCGGTTTCGTCCTTGAAAGGGGAAAGAATCCATTGAATTACCGCGTCTTCAGTAGAAAAATCCTCCATAAGATCTTGGTGGAATTGACGTGTGAATGTGTCAAATTCTGACGATTTTACCGACGGACGTGAAGCCGATTGGATGATGATTTCAGGGCGGAAGGCTTGTTTTAAAATATCGACTTCATCAGTATTGAGCTTAGTAAATACAACAATTAGAAAAAATAACATGATCATTCAGATATCCTATAATCATAATCGATCGCGAATATTATTAAGCAACAATCTTAGTGGCGGTGCAGAATGGAACAACCAATGCGCTTTTGAGTCGTTCCAGATATCCAATAATTCCTTGCCGTCGAAATCATCGCTTGTGATAAGAGATAGATAATCACGCAGAGATAAACGGCGCTCTTGCGAAAACGGCTCTATGACAAATTCCAAAAGTTCCGCTTCCGTGCTAAAAATTAGATCGACATCTTGAAAAAAGCGTTCGGTCAATTCGTCGAACTCTGGATGTGTAGCCATATTAATCTCCTTCATTGTAAGGAAACGCTGATTGTACGTGATAACCTCGCGACGACCGTCGATCGCGGACTATGTATATGGCTACGCCATACGTATTTCTCATGTACATCACGCCATCTTTGGTAATGTATGCCTCGCGGCCAGTTCGATATCCGAACCGCGTTGTAAAGTAGGCGCGGTCTTTCTCCCCAGATGCCACTCCATCAACGCGCTGGGCGTTGATTTCCAACGTTCGATTAACGAGGTCGTTAGCTGACTCTCGGGAGTCGAACGAGCCGTCGCGTTGCAGTCCGCCATGAGCCAACAGGTTTCCCCATTGGCTCTTCCGCACGCGTTCCATCATCTCTTCGTCGGTCTTTCCGACGTGTGACTCAATTGTATGTCCCCCGAGTTTTTCCTCTTCTTCTAAAACTACGTTATATTGATATTTATCTTTGTTGCTGACATTATATATGTGCGCTGTGTTGTCGTTCTCAGACCGAACTGAACCGTCGTCACTCGTCCACTGTCCCCCGTCCGGATGTCCGGCGGGGACCCGCGGTTGGCCGGGATTGTAGGCGCGAAAGACGAGGCTGAGTCGAAGCAGCTTTACCTCAACACTGAGAGCTGCCAGCTGCCACCGGAACCGGGTGACGACGATCTCTTTCGTGACCATGAATCACCCCGCCTGCGACCGGGTCATTCATAGGCTAATAATCTTATTTGTCAAGCTTGTTCTTGTTTTGTTCGACAATCGACTTTGGAGTAGGCCACGGGCGATTCCACCTCACCTCTCACAGTCGAGGGCCGGGCGTCACGCCCGGCCCCCTCTCACATCACAGCGAGTAGTACTGCACGAACTCGATCGGGTGCGGGGTCATCTCGTAACGCAGCACCTCGGTCATCTTCAGCTCGATGAACGAGTCGATCTGGTCGTCCGTGAACACGCCGCCTTCCTTGAGGAAGGTCCGGTCCTTGTCGAGGCTGGTGAGCGCCTCGCGGAGCGAACCGCACACGGTCGGGATCTTCTTCAGCTCCCGGGGCGGCAGCTCGTAGAGGTCCTTGTCCATGGCCGGGCCCGGATCGATCTTGTTGCGGATGCCGTCGAGGCCGGCCATCAGCAGGGCCGAGAAGGCCAGGTAGGGGTTGGCCATCGGGTCGGGGAAGCGGACCTCGACGCGCTTGGCGTTCGGGCTCTTGGTCCACGGGATCCGGCAGGAGGCCGAGCGGTTGCGCGCCGAGTAGGCGAGCAGCACCGGCGCCTCGTAGCCCGGCACCAGCCGCTTGTAGGAATTGGTCGAGGGGTTGGTGAAGGCGTTGAGCGCCTTGGCGTGGCGGATGATGCCG
This sequence comes from Methylobacterium brachiatum, assembly GCF_020523825.1. Taxonomy (GTDB): domain Bacteria; phylum Pseudomonadota; class Alphaproteobacteria; order Rhizobiales; family Beijerinckiaceae; genus Methylobacterium; species Methylobacterium brachiatum. The sequence continues at coordinate 117,306 of NZ_JAJALK010000013.1, forward strand.
CCGATGTACCAGAGGCATTCCTGGCTGAGGCCGGCATACTTATCGCCGGCGAAGACCGGCTTGCCGTCCTTCCAGATCGACTGGTGAACGTGCATGCCCGAGCCGTTATCGCCGTAGACCGGCTTGGGCATGAAGGTCGCCGACTTGCCGTAGCTCTGGGCGACGTTGTGGATGCAGTACTTGTAGATCTGCATGTGGTCGGCGAGCTTGGTCAGCACGTCGAACTTCATGCCGAGCTCGTGCTGGGCGCTGGCCACCTCGTGGTGGTGCTTCTCGACCTTCACGCCCATGGACTGCATCGCGGCCAGCATCTCGCCGCGCATGTCCTGGGCCGAATCCTGCGGCGGGACCGGGAAGTAGCCGCCCTTGGTCTGGACCCGGTGGCCGAGATTGCCGCCCTCGTAATCGGTGAAGCCGTTGGTCGGCAGCTCGTTCGAGTCGAGCTCGAAGCCGGTTCGGTACGGGTCGGCCGCGAACTTCACGTCGTCGAACACGAAGAACTCGGCCTCGGGGCCGACATAGATCGTGTCGCCGATCCCGGTCTGCTGCAGATAGGCCTCGGCGCGCTTGGCGGTGCCGCGGGGATCGCGCGAATAGGGCTCGCCGGTAGCGGGCTCGAGCACGTCGCAGACGATCGACAGGGTCGAGGCCGAGAAGAACGGGTCCAGGCAGGCGGTGGACGGATCCGGCATCAGCAGCATGTCGGACTCGTTGATCGCCTTCCAGCCGGCGATCGAGGAGCCGTCGAACATCGTGCCTTCGGCGAAGATCTCGTCGTCGATGAGCGACACGTCGAACGTCACGTGCTGCCACTTGCCGCGGGGGTCTGTGAACCGGAAGTCCACGTAGCGTACGTCGTTGTCCCGGATGGTCTTCAGAACCTCGGCCGCAGTCGTCATCGTGGGCATCCTCCAGGAAAGGCGTCGGGGATTCTCGCGCGGGGCGTCCACCTTGGGTCGGGCCGCACCGGCCGCGCCGCTTGATATCCGTCGCGGGGCCGCCTTGCCACCCGGGCAGACGGGGAATCGCTCACGGAGCGAGAGGTTTGGCCCATGCGGGCCGCGCGCTCTCGATAGCGTGAACGCCGTTCGGAGGGAATTGGCCCCATCCGGGGTCCGGCGAGGCGGTTTCTGGCATGCTCCATGCAAAGGCGGCAGCGGCCGTCGAGGCGGCGGCAAGCCGTTCGCGTCGCCCGGGATTTGACCAGGTCGCGCATCGACAACGGACGAGAGAACCGGAATGACGAAATATAAGCTCGAGTATATATGGCTCGACGGGTACACGCCGGTCCCGAATCTGCGCGGCAAGACGCAGATCAAGGAATTCGACAGCTTCCCGACCCTCGACCAGCTCCCGATGTGGGGCTTCGACGGCTCGTCCACGAAGCAGGCCGAGGGCGGCAGCTCCGACTGCATGCTCAAGCCCGTGCGCCACTTCCCCGACCCGGCCCGCAAGAACGGCGTCCTGGTCCTGTGCGAAGTGATGATGCCGGACGGCAAGACCCCGCACGAGTCCAACAAGCGCGCCACCATCCTGGATGACGCCGGGGCCTGGTTCGGCTTCGAGCAGGAGTACTTCCTGTACAAGGACGGCCGCCCGCTCGGCTTCCCGGCCAGCGGCTTCCCGGCCCCGCAGGGCCCGTACTACACCGGCGTCGGCTATTCGAATGTCGGCGACGTCGCCCGCAAGATCGTCGAGGAGCATCTCGACCTCTGCCTCGACGCCGGCATCAACCACGAGGGCATCAACGCCGAGGTGGCCAAGGGCCAGTGGGAATTCCAGATCTTCGGCAAGGGCTCCAAGAAGGCCGCCGACGAGATGTGGATGGCCCGCTACCTCCTGCAGCGCCTGTGCGAGAAATACGGCATCGACGTCGAGTACCATTGCAAGCCGCTCGGCGACACCGACTGGAACGGCTCGGGCATGCACTGCAACTTCTCGACCGCGTTCATGCGTGAGCACGGCGGCAAGGCCTATTTCGAGAAGCTCATGGAGGCGTTCAAGAACGCCCGCGAGGACCACATCGCGGTCTACGGCCCGGACAACCACATGCGGCTGACCGGCAAGCACGAGACCGCCTCGATCCACGAATTCTCGTACGGCGTGGCCGACCGCGGCGCCTCGATCCGCGTGCCCCACTCCTTCGTGAACAACAACTACAAGGGCTATCTGGAGGATCGCCGCCCGAACTCGCAGGGCGACCCCTACCAGATCGCCTCGCAGGTGCTGAAGACGATCTCTTCGGTGCCGACCGAGGCCGCTGTCGCCGCCTAAGGCGGAACGGGAGCCTCGGCCTTCCGATGAGACGTTCCGGAGCCGGGCCCGCGCGCCCGGCTTCGCCGTCTTCACGTCCGGCGCGGGCGCTCGTCGTCGCGGATCGCGGCCTCGTGGTACCAGGCGCCGCCGAAGCTCGGCATCGGCGCGGGCTTGGCCTTCTCCGCCGCCCGCGGTGCCGGTCGGGCGCGCCGGAACGCCGACAATTCATAGATCTTGGCGGTGTCACGCCCGTCGGTTCCGGCCATCACATGGTCCTCCTGAATGGATTCGAGGCGGCCGATCGGCCGTCCGTTCCAGAGGATGTGGGGTTGCCGGCGCAACACTCCATGCCCTGGCACGTCGATGCCGGACATTCGTGCAGCGTGAATTCTTAGGCAGGACGGTGGCGGAGCAGGAAAACGCCCGCGCGGGACGTCGGAATGCTGGTCGCTTCCGGGATCAGGGCACAAGATCCGCCGGCGCGAAGCCGCGCGGATCAGCCGTCAGATCGCGTCGGTGCCGGTCTCGCCGGTGCGGATGCGGATCGCTTCTTCGATCGTCGAGACGAAGATTTTGCCGTCGCCGATGCGGCCGGTCTGGGCCGACTTGCGGATCGCCTCGACGGCGCCCTCGACGAGCGCGTCCGACAGGACGATCTCGAGCTTCACCTTGGGCAGAAAGTCGACCACGTATTCGGCGCCGCGATAGAGCTCGGTATGGCCCTTCTGACGGCCAAAGCCCTTCGCCTCGATGACGGTGATGCCCTGGAGGCCGACCTCCTGGAGCGCCTCCTTCACCTCGTCGAGCTTGAAAGGCTTGATGATCGCTTCGATCTTCTTCATGCCGCTCGGGCCTGCGCTGCGCTGCCGGATATTTCTAACATCGTCGTGAAGCCTCCGCCACGCCGTTTTCGCGACGGGCGCCACGTTAGTGCCCATTCGGCGCGCAGGCTACGCACATCCTTCGGGCTTTCGATGAATTTGTGGCGCATTTTTAATCACCGGTGTTCGGTGCACGGGCAGACGTGGAGATGAGCATGCGGGTGCTGACGGTCGCGGCGATGCGGCAGGTCGATGCGGCGGCGATCGCGGGGGGGGTACCGGGCATCCGGCTGATGGAGGCGGCCGGGGCCGCGGTCGCCGGGCGCGCCGCCGCGCGGCTGCCGGCGGGCGGGCGGGTCGTGGTCCTGTGCGGACCCGGCAACAATGGCGGCGACGGGTTCGTGGCCGCGCGGCTGCTGGCCGAGCGCGGCTATGCGATCGACCTGTTCCTGCTCGGCGAGCGCGCGGCGCTGACGGGCGACGCCGCCCTCGCGGCCGAGGCCTGGACCGGTCCGGTGCACCCGGCCGCCGCCGACGCGCTGCCGTCATGTGACCTCGTGATCGATGCCTTGTTCGGCGCCGGCCTGTCGCGCGATCTCGACGGTGCGGCCCGCGCCCTGGTGGAGGCCGTGAATGCCGGCGGTGGTCCGGTGCTCGCTGTGGATGTGCCGAGCGGCGTCGACGGCGATACCGGTGCCGTGCGCGGCGTCGCGATCCGGGCCGTGGAGACCGTGACCTTCGTGGCGTTCAAGCCGGGACACCTGCTCCAGCCCGGCCGGGGCCTGTGCGGCCACCGCCATCTGGCCGATATCGGGACGGGCGCGGCGGCCTTGGAGGTCGGTCTCGGTGCCGCGACGCCACCGATCTACCGGAACGGGCCGGACCTGTGGGCGAAAACCTTTCCCCGGCTCACCGGGGAGAGCCACAAATATACACGGGGCCACGCCCTGGTCCTGTCGGGTCCGGCCACCAAGACCGGCGCGGCCCGGCTCGCCGCCCGGGGCGCCCTGCGGGTCGGGGCCGGCCTGGTCACCCTGGCCTCGCCCCAAACGGCCCTGGCCGAGAACGCCGCCCAGCTCACCGCGATCATGCTGCGCCCCTGCGAGACGGCGGACGACCTCGACGATCTGCTCACCGACGAGCGGCTCAACGTCGTGCTGGCCGGCCCGGGCCTCGGCACCGGCGAGCCGACCCGTGAGCGCGTCGCGGTGGCCGCGGCTGCCGGGCGCAGCCTCGTGCTCGACGCCGACGCGCTGACGAGCTTTGCCGGACAGGCGCCGCTGCTCGCCGCCCATCTCGCGGATGGCGACGCGCAGGCGGTGCTCACGCCGCATGAAGGCGAGTTCGCACGGCTGTTCAAAGGGACGGAAGCTACCGCCGAGGGGGCCGACAAGGTCGCCCGCACCCGCGCCGCCGCCGCGCTCATCGGCGCCGTCGTGGTTCTGAAGGGATCCGACACCGTGATCGCGAGTCCCGACGGGCGCGCCGCGATCAACGATCACGGCAGCCCCTATCTCGGCACCGCAGGCTCGGGCGACGTGCTGGGCGGGCTGATCGCCGGGCTGCTGGCCCAGGGCATGCCGGCCTTCGAGGCTGCGGCGGCCGGCGTCTGGCTCCACGGCGATGCCGGGCTCCGCCATGGGCCGGGCCTGATCGCCGAGGACATCCCGGAGCTGATGCCCGCCGCGCTCGGGAGCCTCGTCGAAGCCGGGCTCAGGTAACCTCGAACATCGTCCACAGGCCGGTGTCGAACCGCTCCAGCACCGTGGCGCTGATCAGCCAGCGCCCCGGATTGTCGGCCAGGAAGCCGATGCGGGCGGTGCGGCCTTCAAGGAGCTGGAACGTGTCGAGCCAGTAGGGCTCCCAGCCGTCGTCCAAGGGATGGAGCAGGCGGAAGCAATGGCCGTGCAGGTGCAGGGCCTGCGGGAAGGCGGTCTCGTTGCGCAGGGCCAGCACCACCACCTGCCCGCGCTTCACCGTGAAGATCGGCTGCAGGCCCATACTCGCGCTGGTGCCGTTCACCGACCAGATTTTTTGGGGATCGCCGGTGTAGACCGGCTCTGGCGCCGGCTTGTCCTTCGGCGCGTCTTTGGCGGCCTCCTTGGCCGCCTTGGGCACGAAGGCGCCGCCGGTGATCACCACGTCGCGCCGCAGGGCGTTCTGAAGCTTGATCTCGGCGGGCAGGCGCTTGTTCTCGCCGATCGGCCCGATGGGCGGCCGCTTCTCGGTGATCTTGGCGCCCTTGGTGGTGACGGTGGCCAGGGTCAGGCCCTGGCCGACCAGCGCGATGATCGAGCAGGTGGCGCCCTCCTGCTCGGGCAGGTCGACCATAAGGTCGTAACGGGTGCCCGGGGGGAACGGCAGGGTCGCGCGCAGGGGCTCGAACGTATCGGTGGGCTGCCCGTCCACGGCCGCGACATAGACCTTCACGCCCTCGAACCGGAGCCGCGTGCCGCGGGCGTTGCAGGCATTGCCGAGGCGCAGGCGCACCCGCGCGCCCGGGCGCGCCTCGAACGTGTCCGGCACCGGCTTGCCGTTGACCGTCACGAGATTGCCGAGGCGCCCGTTCGTGGCGGCGAAGAGCGGCTGCCCGAACGGCATCAGGCCGGCATCGTCTTCCAGCCGCCAATCCTGCATCACCAGCCCGACATCGGCATCGACCACCGGCGGATTCGCCTCCTCGACGATCAGCATGCCGGCGAGTCCCCGGCCGGACGGCTCGCTCGACCCGCCGACCACGAGGGGGCGGATCAGGTAGGTCCCGGCATCCGGGGGCGTGAACTGGTACAGGAAGTCTGCGCCCGGCAGGATCGGCGCCTGGGTCACGCCGCCCACCCCGTCCATCGCGTTGACGTTGCGGACCCCGTGCCAGTGCAGCGACAGCGGCTTGTCGGTGCGGTTCTCGATCTTGAGTCGGACCGGCTGGCCGAGCTTGATCCGCACCAGCGGCGGCACGGTCTTGCCGTCGAAGCACCAGATTGGCGTCTCGGCCGCGGGCTCGGGCCGCAGCCGGACCTTGCCGGGGGTGGCCGGCAGGCTCGGGGGCGCAGCCTCGGCCGGTGCCGAACCCGGCGTCGCGGGTTTCTCGGGCGCGGTCGCCTGCGCCTGCACCGCCTCCGGCAGCAGCCCGAACGCGGCCGCCGTGGCGAGCAGGGTCCGGCGCGACGGCGTTCCGCCGCGCGGATCGGTCGGCGGCACGGGGCGGAATGAGGTCATGGGGTCTCGACGGCGGCTCGCAGCGGGCCTGGGTAGATAGCCGCGTGCCCGGGCGCGCGCCACCGCCGGCACGGGAGGTTAAGTTTTTTGCTGCGAGCCGTGCGGCCCATGCTATAGGGCGCGCTTCCGGCGGCCGGCGACGCGCCGGGTGTCGGCACGCGCGGGCGTGGCGGAACTGGTAGACGCGCTGGATTTAGGTTCCAGTGTCGCAAGACGTGGGGGTTCGAGCCCCTCCGCCCGCACCAGGACGCTTCGAGATGGCGCGGCCCCGCTCGGGGCCGTCTCATCCCCGTATCCGACACCGTCGTTTCCCGGACCGCGCGACCAAGCCGCACGACGCCGGCCCGGCCGGCGACCACAAGGTTTTTTGAAGAGCGACGACGACGATGCAGGTGACCGAGATCAACGCCCAGGGTCTGAAGCGCGAGTTTCAGGTGCTGCTGGCCGCCCAGGAACTCGAGGAGCGCCTGACGACCGAGCTCTCCGGCATGAAGGACAAGGTCCAGCTGAAGGGCTTCCGCCCCGGCAAGGTCCCGGTCGCGCATCTGCGCAAGGTCTATGGCCGCTCGGTCATGGCCGAGGTGGTGCAGAACGCAGTCAACGAGGCCAACCGCAAGATCGTGGCCGATAACGGCCTCAAGCTGGCGCTGGAGCCGCAGGTCGAGTTCCCGACCGACCAGGCCGAGGTCGAGAAGGCGCTCGACGCTAAGGCCGACCTGGCCTTCAAGGTCGCCCTCGAGGTGATGCCGAATTTCGAGCTGGCCGACCTCTCCGACGTCAGCCTCAAGAAGCTCGTGGCCAAGCCCGACGAGTCCGAGGTCGACGAGGCCCTGCAGCGCATGGCCGGCCAGAGCCGTCCGTTCACCGAGCGGGAGGAGGGCGCCGAGGCCCAGAACGGCGACCGGGTCACCATCGATTTTGTCGGCCGCATCGACGGCGAGGAATTCCAGGGCGGCAAGGGCGAGGGGATCGACCTGGAGCTCGGCTCCGGCTCGTTCATCCCGGGCTTCGAGGAGCAGCTGGTCGGCGCCAAGGTCGGCGACAAGCGCGTCGTGAAGGCGACCTTCCCCGAGGCCTACGGCGCCGAGCATCTCGCCGGCAAGGATGCCGAGTTCGACGTGACCGTCACCAAGATCCAGGCCCCGGGCGAGGCCAAGATCGACGACGAGTTCGCCAAGTCGCTGGGCATGGAATCCCTCGAGAAGCTGCGCGAGGCGATTGCCAAGGCGATCGGCGGCGATTTCGAGGCGGCGTCGCGCCGCAAGCTCAAGAAGGAGCTCCTGGACGCGCTGGACGGCAAGTACGCTTTCGAGCTGCCGCCGACCCTCGTCGCGCAGGAATTCGCCAGCGTCTGGGCGCAGGTGGAGCAGGACCTGAAGGCCCGCGGCAAATCGTTCGAGGACGAGGACACCACCGAGGAGAAGGCCCAGGCCGACTACCGGAAGATCGCGGAGCGTCGCGTCCGTCTCGGTCTCGTGCTTGCGCAGGTCGGCGAGAGCGCCGATATCAAGGTTTCCGACGAGGAGGTGAACCAGGCCCTCATCGCCCGGGTCCGGCAGTTCCCGGGCCAGGAGCAGCAGGTGTGGGACTTCTACCGTAAGAACCCGCAGGCGCTCGCCGAGCTTCGGGCGCCGCTGTTCGAGGAGAAGGTGGTTGACCACGTCCTCGGTCAGGTCAAACTCGTTGAGGAGCCGGTCTCGAAAGAGACGCTTTTCGCCGATGAGGATGACGACGACACGACCGGCGAGAAGCCGGCAGATAAGGCCGAGGCCGAGGCCAAGACCGAGGCAAAGGCCGACTGAGCCCCGCACTGTCCCAGGACGGCGGGCATAGGGTTAGGCGATGGTTAAGCATCGCCGGTGTTCGCTGACATGCCCGGGCTGCCCTGATTCGCGGCAGCCCCGGGCCTCACTCTGGGCAGGACGAGATGAGAGATCCGATCGACGTCTATAACAACGCACTCGTGCCGATGGTCGTCGAGCAGTCGAGCCGCGGCGAGCGCGCCTTCGACATCTACTCCCGCCTCCTGCGCGAACGCATCATCTTCCTCACCGGTCCCGTTGAGGATTACGGTGCGTCGCTGATCGTGGCGCAGCTGCTGTTCCTCGAGGCCGAGAATCCGAAGAAGGAAATTTCCTTCTATATCAATTCCCCCGGCGGCGTCGTCACCTCGGGCCTGTCGATCTACGACACGATGCAGTTCATCCGCTGCCCGGTGACCACGCTCTGCGTCGGCCAGGCCGCCTCGATGGGCTCCCTGCTGCTCACCGCCGGTGAGCCCGGCCACCGGTTCGCCCTGCCGAACGCCCGGATCATGGTCCACCAGCCGTCCGGCGGCTTCCAGGGCCAGGCCACCGACATCCTCATCCATGCCCGCGAGATCGAGGCGCTGAAGCGGCGCCTGAACGAGATCTACGTGAAGCATACCGGCCGTGATTATGCGGCCATTGAGAATGCGCTGGAGCGCGACAATTTCATGACTGCGGATGCGGCCAAGGAGTTCGGCCTCATCGACGAGGTCATCCAGAAGCGTCCCGAGCCCGCAGCCGCCTGACGGTTGCGTCGCCTGACCGCCGCGGCGTGGCCTTGATCCCGCCGCGGCAGCGTGTTTGCATCCGATGACAGGGCCCATCGGTCAAAGGCGCGCAGCATACTGTTTCTTTAAACGGGCCCCCTTACGTTGAAGCGATGCGCGTGCGCCCTTAGCCGGCTGCGTACGCGACGAATCGGAGACCGATATGAGCAAGACTGGCGGCAACGACTCCAAGAGCACGCTGTATTGCTCGTTCTGCGGCAAGAGCCAGCACGAGGTCCGCAAGCTGATCGCCGGCCCGACCGTGTTCATCTGCGACGAGTGCGTCGAGCTGTGCATGGACATCATCCGCGAGGAGTCGAAATCCTCGCTGGTGAAGAGCCGTGACGGGGTCCCGACCCCGAAGGAGATCCGGCGCGTCCTCGACGATTACGTCATCGGCCAGGACTTCGCCAAGAAGGTCCTCTCGGTCGCGGTGCACAATCACTACAAGCGGCTCGCGCACGCGACGAAGCACAACGACGTCGAGTTGGCCAAGTCCAACATCATGCTGATCGGGCCGACCGGCTCGGGCAAGACGCTGCTCGCGCAGACGCTGGCCCGCATCCTGGACGTGCCGTTCACCATGGCCGACGCCACGACCCTGACCGAGGCGGGCTATGTCGGCGAGGATGTGGAAAACATCATCCTCAAGCTGCTCCAGGCCTCGGACTACAACGTCGAGCGGGCCCAGCGCGGCATCGTCTACATCGACGAGATCGACAAGATCTCGCGCAAGTCCGACAACCCGTCGATCACCCGCGACGTGTCGGGCGAGGGCGTGCAGCAGGCGCTCCTGAAGATCATGGAGGGCACGGTCGCCTCCGTGCCGCCGCAGGGCGGCCGCAAGCACCCGCAGCAGGAATTCCTGCAGGTCGACACCACCAACATCCTGTTCATCTGCGGCGGCGCCTTCGCGGGCCTGGAGCGGATCATCTCCCAGCGCGGCAAGGGGACCTCGATCGGCTTCGGCGCGAGCGTGCAGGCCCCGGACGACCGCCGCACCGGCGAGATCTTCCGCTCGGTGGAGCCCGAGGATCTGCTGAAATTCGGCCTCATCCCCGAGTTCGTCGGCCGTCTGCCGGTCCTGGCGACCCTCGAGGACCTCGACGAGGCCGCGCTCAAGAAGATCCTCCAGGAGCCGAAGAACGCCCTGGTCAAGCAGTACCAGCGGCTGTTCGAGATGGAGAATGTCGACCTGACGTTCCAGGACGACGCGCTCTCGCTCGTCGCCCGCAAGGCGATCGAGCGCAAGACCGGCGCCCGCGGCCTGCGCTCCATCCTGGAGACGATCCTGCTCGACACGATGTACGATCTGCCGGGTCTCGAATCCGTGGAGCAGGTCGTGATCGGTCCCGAGGTGGTCGAGGGCAAGTCGCGCCCGCTCTACATCCACGGCGACCGCAACAAGGAAGCGCCCGCCAGCGTGAGCGCGTAAGCGCTTGGTAGGGTTGCGTTAAGCGCCCGGCTCCGGCCGGGCGCGCTGCGGGGAACATCTTGAAAACGCTGCCCCCCGCAGCCACCTCAGGCTCATCGCGGTGGCCGCTCGCTCCTTCGAGGAACGGTCCGCGTCGCCAGCCGCAAAGTTCACGACCATCCCGACCCTCGCGGCCCGGTCGGCAACTGGCAGTCGGTTCGCCCCATCTCCGGGGGAACCGAAGCCGGGCGTCCCTGAGAGGAAGTCCCCCATGACACAGTCGAAATCGCGCCAGCCGGTCGTCCCGGGTTCGACGGGCTCCTATGCCGTTCTGCCCCTGCGCGACATCGTTGTCTTCCCGCACATGATCGTGCCCCTGTTCGTCGGACGCGAAAAGTCGATCCGCGCCCTCGAAGAGGCCGTGCGCACCGATCGCCACATCCTGCTCGCCACCCAGATCAATGCGGGTGACGACGATCCGGCGACCGACGCCATCTACAAGATCGGGACGCTGGCCTCCGTGCTGCAGCTGCTGAAGCTGCCCGACGGCACCGTGAAGGTTCTGGTCGAGGGTATCGGCCGCGCCAAGGTGACGGGCTTCACCCGCTCCGACGAGTATTACGAGGCCACCGCCGAAGCCCTGCACGACGAGCTCGGCGACCGCGTCGAGGCCGAGGCGCTCGCGCGCTCGGTGCTCTCGGAGTTCGAGAACTACGTCAAGCTGAACAAGAAGATCTCCCCGGAGGTCGTCTCGGCCGTGACCCAGATCGACGAGCCCTCGAAGCTCGCCGACACGATCGGCTCGCACCTCCTCGTCAAGATCTCCGACAAGCAGGGCATCCTTGAGACCCCCACGGTGGCGCAGCGCCTCGAGCGCGTGCTGTCGCTGATGGAGAGCGAGATCTCCGTGCTCCAGGTGGAGAAGCGCATCCGGACCCGCGTCAAGCGGCAGATGGAGAAGACCCAGCGCGAGTACTACCTCAACGAGCAGATGAAGGCGATCCAGAAGGAGCTGGGCGACTCCGAGGATGGCCGCGACGAGCTGGCCGAGCTCGAGGAGAAGATCGAGAAGACCAAGTTCACCAAGGAAGCCCGCGACAAGGCCACCGCCGAGCTGAAGAAGCTCCGGCAGATGTCGCCGATGTCCGCCGAGGCGACGGTGGTGCGCAACTATCTGGACTGGATGCTCGGCATCCCGTGGGGCAAGCGCTCGAAGATCAAGAAGGATCTGCTCGGCGCCCAGGTCCTGCTGGACAACGACCATTTCGGCCTGGACAAGGTCAAGGAGCGGATCGTCGAGTACCTCGCCGTTCAGCAGCGGGCGAACAAGCTCACCGGCCCGATCCTGTGCCTCGTCGGTCCCCCCGGCGTCGGCAAGACCTCGCTCGGCAAGTCCATCGCCAAGGCGACGGGTCGCGAGTTCGTGCGCATGTCCCTCGGCGGCGTGCGTGACGAGGCCGAGATCCGCGGTCACCGCCGAACCTATATCGGATCGATGCCCGGCAAGATCGTCCAGTCGATGCGCAAGGCCAAGACCTCGAACCCGCTCATCCTGCTCGACGAGATCGACAAGATGGGCATGGATTTCCGCGGCGATCCGTCGGCGGCACTCCTCGAGGTGCTCGACCCTGAGCAGAACAGCACCTTCAACGACCACTACCTGGAGGTGGATTACGACCTCTCGAACGTGATGTTCGTGACCACGGCCAACACCCTCAACATCCCCGGCCCGCTCATGGACCGGATGGAGGTGATCCGCATCGCCGGGTACACCGAGGAGGAGAAGGTCGAGATCGCGCGCAAGCACCTGATCCCGAACGCCCTGAAGAAGCACGGCCTCGGAACCCACGAGTGGTCGATCGACGACGATGGCTTGATGATGCTGGTCCGCCGCTACACGCGGGAAGCCGGCGTCCGCAACCTGGAGCGCGAGCTGTCCAACCTGATCCGCAAGGCAGTGAAGGAGATCCTGATCACCAAGACCAAGTCGGTCGCGGTGAACGTGGAAACCCTTCCGGTCTTCCTCGGCCCGCCGAAGTTCCGCTACGGCGAGATCGACGCGGACGATCAGGTCGGCGTGGTCACGGGTCTGGCTTGGACCGAGGTCGGCGGCGAGTTGCTGACGATCGAGGGTGTCATGATGCCCGGCAAGGGCAAGATGACCGTCACGGGCAACCTGAAGGACGTGATGAAGGAGTCGATCTCGGCGGCCGCATCCTATGTGCGCTCGCGGGCGATCGATTTCGGGATCGAGCCGCCGCTGTTCGAACGTCGCGACATCCACGTCCACGTGCCTGAAGGGGCGACCCCGAAGGACGGCCCGTCCGCCGGCATCGCCATGGCGACCGCCATCGTCTCGACGCTGACCGGCATCGCCGTCCGCCGCGATATCGCGATGACCGGTGAGGTCACGCTCCGCGGTCGGGTCCTGCCGATCGGCGGCCTGAAGGAGAAGCTGCTGGCCGCGCTTCGCGGCGGCATCAAGATCGTGCTGATCCCCGAGGAGAACGCCAAGGACATCGCCGAGGTGCCCGACAGCGTGAAGAACGGGCTGGAGATCATCCCGGTCTCCCGGATGGATCAGGTGCTGGAGAAGGCCCTGGTGCGTGCGCCGGTCGCCATCGAGTGGGAGGAGCCGCTGCCCGTGGCCAAGCCCGCCCGGACGGAAGAGGACGGCGCGGCGTTCATCGCCCACTGACCCGCTCCGTGATCCGATGAGACAAGCCCCCGGAGCCCGCTCCGGGGGCTTTTTCGTGGGACGAGCCCGCCATGCGCATCCTGCTGATCAACCCCAATACCAGCCAGGCCGTGACCGACCTCGTCGCTGGCCATGTCCGCCGCCAGATCGGCGAACGGGCCGCGTTGCGGGCGGTGACCGGCCGCTTCGGCGCCCGCTACATCGCGAGCCGCGCGGCTTCGGCCATCGCGGCCCACGCCGCTCTCGACGCCCTGGCGGAGCACGGGGATGGGTGCGATGCGGTCTACCTGGCCTGCTTCGGGGATCCGGGCCTGTTCGCCCTGCGGGAACTGTCCCCGGTCCCGGTGATCGGCATGGCCGAGGCGGCCTGTCACGAGGCCGCCGCCACAGGGCGATTCGGGATCGTCACCGGCGGCGCGGCCTGGGGTCCCATGCTGAGCGAGTTCGTCGGCACGATCGGCCTGGCCGACCGTCTCGCAGCGATCACCACGATCGCCCCGAGCGGCGGCGAGATCGCCGCGGATCCGGATCGCGCCTTGGGCGCCCTGGCGCAGGCCTGCCGGGATAGTCACGCGGCGGGTGCAGAAACGGTGATCCTCGGCGGGGCCGGCCTGGCGGGCCTCGCCCCACGCATCGCCGGGCAGGTCCCGTGTCCGCTGATCTGCTCGGTCGAGGCCGGCACAAGGGCCGTCCTGGCCGCCACGGGGGCGCCACCCATGCCGCCACCGCGCCCGGTTCCGGTCGAAAGCACCGGCCTCGCGCCTGCGCTGGCCCGCCGCCTCGCCGCCCCCGACGGCGCCCCCTTGCATCGCACCGACCCCATGCCGTAACGGTCGGCCGCCGGGCGGTTAGCTCAGTTGGTAGAGCGTCTCCTTTACACGGAGAGGGTCGGGGGTTCGAGTCCCTCACCGCCCACCATCAAGTGTATCAGATCGCACGCTTATCTGGTTTTTGACTGCGTATCTGCACTCCACTGATTCAATTTGGGGTGCATACGGGGTGCAAAGCGCTCGGTGTGCTGTCTGGGCGTGGATCAGAGATCGGCCTCTGTCTTCCCCGCAGAACGGTACTTTCGAGATCGAATCAACCGCCGTCGCGTGCTCAAGAAGCCGACGGATTAGCTCGCGGGCTAAGCCAACGAGTGATCGGTCGAGCCGATCGGGTGGAGATATCGCGAGAAGAGTTAGAGGCGCCCGGCGATCACGTCGTAGGTTCCGCCGTCCGGCGCGTTATCCAGATACGTTCGAATTAGATCGTTGCGTTGTGCTGTCGCGACCATCGTCCGGTGCAACTGATCGGCCTGACGCATCTTCACTGCATATTTCGGATCGGCGAGCAGCTGAGCGAATTGCGCCAGGCCCGCGACGCTGCGTGTGGGCTGGTAGTTCCATCGGTGGCCAGAGCGGAATTCGCGTCCGTGGATGATCAGGGGACCGGCGCGCTGGATCTGCGGATTGAGCGGCCGGACAAGCCCGAGATCGGTCATGTGCCCGCCGAACTCGAACCATGCATGCGAGCAATCAATGTCGTCCGTGCCGTCGTTTACGAAACCGACGACCGCCGTGCCGACGATGCCGTGAACGATCTCGAGATGGTATTTCAGGAAGAGCGAGGCCCGGTAGCAGGCGCCCTGGAGCGGCAGGATCTCGGTCAGACGCCGGGCGGTTGTGACGACTTGCTGCTCGTCGCTCGTCAGCCCGTTCAGCCAGGCCGCCTCTTGAGCCTTCCGTACCGCTGCCGCACCCATCGTCTCAGCCCTTCTACGCATCTGTTGTCATTGGCCTCGAGATCGGGTTCAGCCGATCGACAGACAAGGTCTTGACTCGGTAAGCTATCGCGCTGGGCGCCGGGCCAACCCCGTCTTGCCCTGGGTCGGCATCACCAACCGCCTCAGTCGACGTTCTCCTGCTATCGTCGCCACACGGGGGGGGGCAACGGTAAGCCTGAGCTACAGGGGGGGGCGCGCGGCGATGCGCCCTCAGGGCGAAAGCCGGTGTGGATTGCGCAACCACAAAGAGCCCTCGGCGCTCGGCCCGCCTTACCTGAGATGCCCATCCATGTACTATGAGTTTGCACCCTGATCGAAAGCAGGGTGCATGCAATTGTTATAAGATGGTTCAGCGGATAGATGGCCGAGACCGTTCACATCGCAGCCATGGCCACGAAGATCTCCAATCAGATCTTCTCGATGTTCATGTGGCAGAAGCGTGGGCCTACAGATCACAACTGGGACTGTGTCAAAAAAGGCGAGCACGGTAAAGAGACCCATCCAACCGATGTTGTCTTTTTCTATGATGAACCGTATCGCGATGTTAGGACATACGTCCAGACGGATCTTAAAAGCTATAAAACAGGGTCGATCGTTCGCTCCAAGCTAGAGGCCGCAATTAGAAGCCTCGCCGAGCAGATCAGCTGCGCTGAAGTAAGTGCCGAATACCAGAAAGACTACACACATGCCCACAGGACGAGCGAAATAGTGGGCATGCTCTTTGTTTACAACCACGATGTGGGATATGATCGTGACTTCAGCGATGAACTCAAGCGCCTCAAACTCGACGGGCTAGACATCCCGCGAAATCGCCGCATCTTCGTTTTAGGACCTATGGAGATCCGCTGGCTCCATAATGTTAGCCACGACATGCAATGGCTACGAGGAAGCTCAGAAGATGACAAATTGCCCAGCGCCGAACATTGCACTTATTTTTATCCGCAGGGCGATAGAGGAATTCAAGTTCTTGGTTCTAAGAAATGTGCGGCTATATTGGAGGTTTTAACGGGGCCGTGGATTATAATAAGGTATCGTAATGAAGAAATGCGTCAGAACGGATACATAATTTACTATCGCGATGATGAAGCGTCAGTTGACGACTTTTTGTATTTTATAGATTATATGCGTCGCTATGGCATGCTGGCCGATCACGACAAAATCAGGATTCGATACATTGAAAACGGATCTGCGACTTCCTCTACGTTTCAGAGTGCGCAGCAACAGTATGCGGAACTCGTCGCAAAATCGCTCACCGATCCTGATAGTCTTGCTGCCGCGGTTCGAAGAATCGTTATTGAACCAGTGAACAGCATCGCGGTGAAGTTTGTGGACGAACAAATTGGAATGGAATATGCCCGATAATCTAAAGTTTCGGAGCGCCAGCGACAAAGATCTTTTCGACCTTTTGATGTCTGCAAAGCAGAGAATTTCGGAAAAGGCTCTGCGTTCGATAGCCCTAGAGCGGGGAATATTATACTCGGAGCGATCTGATCGTGAGTATCTATGCGACGCAATTTCGTTGTTGCCGCACGATTACGGCTCCGTTGTCAGATTAATCGATGCCCGCGAGGCGCCTGCTCGGCAAGAGAAGAGAACATTCACGACGTTACCTGTTGAATTGGATCTCCCAGAACTCGACCTTGTTCTGAACGTTTATAAGAGTGAGCCGGGCTATCAAGATGAGCTTACAATTCATCATAAGCGCGCTACTGGCGTGACGGTTAACATTGCCTATGATGAGGTTGACTATTCTAAAACGCGACTCATGCAGAGAACTCGACGAGATACGGAAATCGAGTTCAGCTTCGAGAACGGCAAAACGATTATACGAAGTCAGTCAACCACGAAAGCCGATGAGGTCGTTGCGGCAATCACAAGGAAGATCGAAGATCTCAAGCGCGTCAACATCACGCCAGTTTCTATCAGTCTTGAGGGGCTGTCCTCGGAGCAGCGATCGCGTTTCTTTCTAGCGCTGATCAGGAGCCTTCCAGAATATCGCCTCATGACTGTCGTAAACATGCGTATTGCGTCTGAGGGTGATGATCAAGATCTGGAACAAGGGATCGACATTGATAAGGATAATGACGTTGCTGCCGCGCCGGAATTGGTGGGCCGTGTAAACAGCATCGTTCTTTCGGGAAATAACCTTCTCCAATCCGCGGAGTATCAAAATCTTCGGCGAAGCGGATTTTTCATCACCTCGATGACATGGCAATCTGAGCAGCAGGCCGAACCACGCGATGTTTTGCAATTTGACGCGTCGTTTAAGCGCGCTCGAGAAGGCACAGGGTTTCGGTTCAATGCCAGAATCGCTCGACGACTTCAGAACGGGAATCCAACAAGCGACTTCAAGCCCTTGGAAGTCCATCGTCAACCGAGCATATGGCGCATGATCGAGACGGCGTCTCAGCAGGTTCTGGCGGATATCAAAACTAACCCACCTGAGCGCGGAGATAAGCCGTGATCCGGCATCGTTGGATTCGAGCGCAGTGGCCGATCGATATGCGGACGCTCGCAAGCCGGCTAGGCAAGCTCGAATATAAGTCGGATGCCCGAACCGGCTTTATCTTGGATCGTGCTCGCGCCGATATCGTCGAGGGCAGGTTCGTAGAGCGAGTGTCGGTCTCAGAGCGGGTGGTCAATCCGCTCGGGGGAGAACAGTTATTCGATCGAGTCGAATTTCGGGTCGCTGAATTCCGTGCGACTGACGGCGATCACGGGCTCGAGATCATCAACCCGCCTAGATCGACGACGATGTTTCTGAATCTTCTATCCGAGGCGTGCGACGATGCTTTGGCGCTCCAGGCAATGGATATCAACCCATTGGTTTGGGGAACGCTGATCGGCGATCAGGTCGGTGAACGATGCCGATTCCTTAGCTTGCAGCTGTCCAAGTTATCCCTGTCCGAAACGGTGTCCGCTCAGATCGTCCTTAATGGAACATCGGACGTAAGGCCCTATCTCGATGACCTTACACTAGGCCGTAAATTCCTCATCGATAAGGTGAAGATTGAAATCGGCGAGCAACGGAAACACTCGCTTATCTTGGGACGACAGGCGGCTGTGTCCTCATCGCAATCTATGTCTGTGGCATTGCTCCACATCATACGATCCACAATTGCCAGGGCGCAGCTTTAGGCCCTGCCGCTGTGCTTGTTCGAGGAAGCGAGCTACGCGAGCGATCGATATCCGGGGGCGATTTGGCCAGTTGATCAATGCCGAGCGATAGCTGGGAAGCGGCCGCTTCGAATTCGGCTTGGGCCTGGGCCACTACCGTAAGGTTCGCGTGGAAGCGCTCAGGGAAAGGCAGTGTAGAAGCTGTGGTTCGCCTCTTGAGTCCCTTTCTGGCAGAGGGCGAGGGTGATGGAGCGATGCTGGCCCCGATCGAAGAAGGATTCGATGATGCCCCCCTACTTCCGGCTGATGCTGGCGGCGACCGCGCTATGTTCCGCTCCTGCTGTGTCCGTCGCTCAGGACCTTAGTCGCGCCGATGTAGGACGAGCCATAATCGCTATGAACAAGCGCGTGCGGGCCGCGGTTGGGGAGCAAGCAAAGCGTCTCGAACTCGGGACGGATTGGGTTGAGTATTGCGCGCTCGAGACGGCCAGGAAGCTGGCGACGCATCCCAAGGATGGCAGTGTCCCGTTCGGGTCAAATCCCTTCAACGAACTAAATAGCAAGCCGCTGCTGGAAGAGGCGCTCGATCAAAAGGAGGTCTACCTTCGCCAGGATCAGATTCTCTGTCTTTCGGGCGTGAAGCGCACGCTCAGAGGGGACAACAGCATACAGCCGTGACATTCGGGGCGGCCCACGTACACTCCCCCGCTCAGGCAGCGCCCTGCTCTTCAGCCTCGGTCAAGGCGGCGTTCCACATATCGCGCCGGAGCTGGCGTGATCCCCTTCCAAGATGTCCAGCCGCGCGTTGATCATCAATGCGGTTTGACCGTGATCGAGCGTAAGGCCGCGAGACCGAGGGTCTGGCCGGGTTCGCCTTGCCGCTTGACGATCTCTGCCGCTACAAGCTCCAGTTGAAATAGATCGGTGGACCGACGAGGCGTTATATGTGGGCGTATGTCGACGAAAGCGGGAATACTGGGAACAAAATATTCGACCCAAACCAGCCTCATTACATCACAGCTGCCCTGATATCCAAGACTAACTTCGATTTATTGAACAAATATGCTTTATTCAAAATCTCACGCAAAGTTGACAGTGATGCCTTGCACGCGAACGAGCTTGGCGTCGCAAAAATCGAAACCATCGCGCTGGATATCCATCGTCTTCTGAAAAAGAGCCCGTCGCGGTTTTTCTTTTCAAGGCTCGAGAAGCGCTATCTCGCGACTGCCAAGGTTTTCGATACATACTTCGATGCGGGCGAGAATGTCGCGGTGCCATGGCATGTTTACTGGGTAAAGCACTTAAAGCTTTTGCTGATGTTCAAACTGTCTCACGCGGTTGTCACTGATGAAGTGGCAAGCATCGTATGGGACTGTTTGACAGCTCCGAACGAGCGAACCTCGAAGGAGTTATTCGTTCAAGGTGCGGAGGCCATGCTTGAACATGTAGATCGGCTGCATGATGCTCGGTCTCGACAACTCGCAACGGACGCTTTGACGTGGGCTAGAGACAATCCGCAGGCTTTCACGACGTTCGTAAAAAGTAAAGTCGACCGGCTTCTAAACGCTCCAAATTTCGTGGCGTTCACGAATCTACTAGATGGAATCGAACATCATTCCAAGAAATGGGATCGGCCTGTCAGACAGATTGTCCACGACGAGCAGTCCCAGTTCGGAAAAACCCTCACCAAATGGCATGCGATCATCAGTGATAGCTCGCGAAAAGACGAGAGGCCCTTGCATTTGCCTGGGGAGGACCGGCCATATCGCTTCGGTCGGGTTCTCGGCAGCGAGTTCAAGATGTCGACCGAACAGAATAGCGCAGGACTTCAGGTGATCGATGTCATTCTTTGGCTGTTTAAGCGCACCCTTGACGGCAAAGAGATCGGAAATCGATCCGGGGAGTTGCTGAACTACGCGATGAAGAATGGCCTCCAAAACGACATGTCATTCGCCGGCGTCGAAGGTTCGCTCGAGGCTGATCTCAACAAGGCGATGTCGGCAGATATGAGCCGTGAGCAGTTAGAGTTCGGGGAGAATTTCGTACGCGAGAACGAAGCGCGTCGTCTCGCGGCCATGCAGGCTGCGGAAGCAGCTCGCCTCACATCGACAGATTGAGTGGCATTCCAGGCCCCGCCGTCTCGGACCTAAAGCATGGCGGGGCTTGCGTTATGGATAGCAAGATGGTCCGACCTCAGTGGTCGCGCGGCAACAAAAAACCCCGCCGAAGCGGGGCCAATCGGTCACGAACTGTTTCCGGCTCTATGCCGGCTCATGCGCGAGCTTTGAGGCCATTTGAGCCTCATACTTGGCCATGAGGTCATTGTACGGGGCCGAGGTTCGAATGCGACTGGAGGCAGCGCGACGCCTTGCGTCAGCACTGGCAACAAGAGCCTTGCGGCGAGCCTCTGCTTCAACATTCGCCTTCATAATGTCGATCATTCTACTCGCTCCAATTGCAACAATCAAGAGCGTGAAACTCGCCAGACCCTTTGGCCATGGAAGCCCTGTTCCGCGATCACGCGATAGCCGTTCCGAGTGAAGACCCGGCCGATGGCCTCGTGCTTCGCAATCGCTGCGGCTGTCAGGTTGGCGTCGCTCGTGATGCGCTTGAAGGTATGAGGCTGGGTCCAGCATATCAGATTATCCGTGGCTGCGAGGATAACGTCCAACACGGCTGCGCGATCCGTTCCCGTCAGGAAGGATTTGGTTGCAAGTCCGCTAGTAAACTCGGCTTCTTCTCCTGTGTCGACACGACGGGATATCAAGGAGCAGCCAAACTCCTGCCAATTGTATAGGGATACAATGACCAAATAGATACGCTTGGCTTCGGTGTCATATCCGATAGGACTTAAAACGGACGATGCATCGTCTGTGACAAGGCGATCCATCTGATAAGGCGGTCCATTTATATCAAGCGTGAATGCCACCTTCGATATGCCCCCGCAGGTACGAATTTGAAGATGGGGTGATATCGTGTGATCGAAACGTGAGCCATGGCTTAAAGTGAGGCTCAGCGCCGCTCGAGGAAGGAACAGGATAACTTAGGGCGTGGGGATTCGTCTGAAGAAACAGGGTCGTCCTAGACGGGATCGCCGGTCACGCGACGTCGTCATCGAGACTGGCTATCGTCGCGAGGTTCTTCTCCAAGCCTTCCAGAAGCGCCGGCAAAGCGGTGATCGGATCGGTCATGAGGTCGGTGCCCATGCGGATGAACGTGCGCATTAGCTCGGATCGCGACACGCCCAACATGGCACTGAGATTGTCGAGGACATCGAGATCGTCGTTGGTGAGGATCACAGAGCATTGCCGGGATGCACGGGCACTTAGGGGGAGGGGCATCGGATTCGGTGAGGGTTGCGGATCCGGCGGTGTTGTCGATCCAGGGGGTGAATGGGGGCGGCCGGTGCGGGCGTTCCACTACCATTTCTATTGGTAGTGCCCTGAGAGCGCATAAGCGGGCCGCTGGCGGCGTTCGTGGTCTCGGCCGGTGGTTCGGGGTGCCGGAAACAAGTCGTCGCCGTCGCGGGTCGAATTGGAGGCTTGGCGGGGCTGTGCGGGGAGATCCCGTAGTGACAGATTTGTCACCGTCAGATTTGCAGACAGTGGATTGGGAACCACGGCCAAGCTTACGCGTTTTGGATCATTGGCGCCTATGTGAGCGACGATAGTCCGGTTCGGCGAAGGTCGATTCAGGGGACGTTACCGGCTGGCCTACAGGGTCGATTTCTCGGGGGGGGATGCCCCCGAAAGCTCACGATCCGAGAGACGGGAATTTCCCGCATTTCAGGCGGCAGCAACCCGCCAACGGGCCGGCGGCATGGCCGTCAGGCGCGGTTCTCGCAGAATGCCCTGATCCACTCCATCGAGCGTGTCGGTCGGGGCGATCAGCATCACCGCGTCGAGCGCTTCAACAGCGGTGGTTAGACCGGAGGAGCGATCGAGCAGTGGCGAACACTAAGGAGATGGTCGCGTCGGCCCCAGAGCATGGCAGGACGCGCACGGTGCGGTTCGCGCCAGCGTCCGAACAAAGCAGGACGCGAAAGGTCCGGTTCGTGCCGACAGCATCCGAGTGATCGGCGGGCGGGATCAGAGCGCGGTTAAAAAATGATGAACGGGTTTAGCCGGCATTAGCGAGTTCACGGTCACGATACCCTTATCGAATGGGCTGAGGGGTGACCGATGGATCTGGACAGCGTGACGACGTACCTCGCTCGGGCGGCCAGCGTAGTCTCAGCCTGCGTGGTGGTCTTGCGGCAGATCCGAGAGCGCCGAAGGCACAGAGAAGGCCCGGCCAAGGAATAGGCCAACCGTCGGCGGCGGGTTCTAACTTGATCAGGGTCAAGTATGGATCACGGCCGGCGGCGGCTCAGGCAAAACATACGTGGCACGCACCATTGGCCCCGCGGCACCCGGCAGGATCTGAGAATCGGGATAAGGGCGGTGATACCGACGTTTTGCTTAGGCTCGGCCGGCTGGCACGGCATCTTTAAGCGGTGTCGTGGCGTGATCGTCGTCCTGGCCGATATGCTCAGCCACGAACGCGTCGGCTGCGGCGGGGTCAAGGACCATCGCTAGGGCGAACTGGATCAAATCCCGCAGTACCTTTGAGCGTGAGGGCTCAGACGGATCGGCGAGGCGGATGAGATCGACGGCATCGAGGGTGAGGTCATCGAGGACAACGCCAACGGTGCGGGAGGGGCGGGCGGCAAAGGGTGTCGAGGTCATAGGTCGATTCGTGGGTTGGATCAGTTAGGGGATTCCCGACCATGCGGGTGAATGGGGCAGCCGATGCGGGTCATCCGCAATCAGACCGGTTGAGCGCAATTTAATTAGGCGCTATCTAGCGAAGGCCGGCGAGCTTTATCCCTCAGCTACGCTGGTTCCCCGCTGTGCTGTCGAGCGCCTGATCGGCGGCACAGCGGGTTCTCAGGCGAAAAGCATATTCACCGGGAACCACGGTCAAGCTTCCGCATTATGGTGATCGTCGGCGCCCATGTGAGCACGACGGTCTGAGTCGACGGGGGTCGGTTCGGAGAGCGCTACCGGTTGGTCTAGTGGTCGGATTTCTCGGGGGATTCCCCCCGAAACTGCGGCTTCCGGTGATCGGCGCGGGGACCGGGCGATGATCCGGGTCAGCTCCCGCAATATTTGCCAATCCGCCACATAGGCGTCGTGCGGCATCAGGCGGCCAGCCGGGCAGCCTGTCGAGCCTTAGCGTCGTCCCGGAGCCATTTCCCGACCGCAGCGGATAGGAAGGCTTCGGCCCTGGCGGCCCCGTTGGGATCGAGACCAAGCCACTGGTCGGTGATTCCCCGGTCCGGCAGGGTCGGCATGGTGATCGGCGCCGGAACCCAAGTAGGCCGGAGCCACTGACTCGTGTCGATCGTCTTATGCTTCGGGTCGAGACGGCTCTTAAAACCGCGTCGGCGCGTCTCGTACTTCCGCCTGGGTAGGGGAGCGGTGGTCATGATGGTTTTCCTCTTGGTCGGGTGATCAGCGAGCCTCAGCGGCCTCGACAAGGCGGCGTAGGCAGGCACGGAAAGCGGGGTCATCCCCGCCAGGGAGATTGGCGACGGCAGCGATCAGAGCGTCCGCACGGGACACGCCGTGGTCATGCTGGACGGATGCGGCAGCCGGGGTGCGGATCGGCGGGACAGGAACCCAACCACCCCAAAGATCCGAGTAGAGCCGGACGGTCTCGGGAGCCGTGGTCGGTGCGGTCTCGGGTACGAATTCGTGTGCAGGGTACGAAACCGTGTGCGCCTCGGGGTACGAACTAGTGTGCATCTCGGGGTACGAATTCGTGTGCATCCCCGGATTGGCGGTCTGATCATCAGCGAGACGCTTGAGACGACGGCGACGTTGTTGGGCGTAGTGGGTCGAGGGCTTTACCCCCATCTGGTCGAGCTGCGCCTTGAACGACTGCGACCGGGGCGTGGCACCCTTGGCAGCGCGGCGGGCACGAGCACGAGCGGCACGGCGGGCACGGTCGAGATCCCGGCCGGTCGGTGAGGTGGACGAAACGTCGGCGGCGTCGGTCATGAGGCATGCCCCCTAGATCTGTAGGGGCCATTATACCACTATGTCACTGATATTGCTTGATTATCAGGAAATCCGCCGGTCTCGGAGCCCTACCGGACACGACAGACCCGTGGTCGAGGTCAGAGCCGACCCGACCAGAGGTGAGACTGAGCCGAGGTGAGGGCCAAGAGCTGATCGAGGCGAAGGTCATGAGGTCAGGAAACCCGATGGCCAAGTCTAGAGGTATAGCAAAGGCTAACTCTGAGGTCCGGAAGAGAAGAAGAGATAGGGAAGGGAGAAGAGAAGGGGCCCCCCCCTTCTAGTACCTGTGGAACCAAACCGGAAAAATCATAAATGGAAACAACGACATGAGGCGCCGCGGACCGGACCCGTTTTCCGGCCGTTTTCGACGCCTCATCCGATCCTCAGTGGCCTCCGATCAGGGGGGCTTTGCCGGCCCGCTGGAGGTAGGCGTCATGCATCGCACCGCGCATCAGGGAGGCGTCAGACCCGGCCTTGGTGATCGACGAGTCGTGCATTGGCAGGGTGGCGACGCCCTTATCCAGGCACGCCATGGCCGCCGCCGTCATGATCATCGACTCCTCCCACTGGAGGCGGATGCCGGCCCCGGTGAACAGACTCTTGCCGATGGGGGCGTGCTTGGCCTTCAGCGCCTCGAATAAGGCCTTCGCGCCGGCCATATGCCCCTTGGCGATGGCGTCGACCTCGGCCTGGGTCATGCGGATCTGGGTGGTCTCGAATTGCGCCCCGGCCGCCTGGGTGGCGAGCCGGTAGCAGAACGCGAGCAGGCCCGACCGCTCGCCGCTGGCGTTGATCAGGATCTGGGTCGCGAGCTTCGCCTCGGTTCGGCCGAAGGTCGGGTGCGCGACCGCGTACAGATCCCCGTCGAAGTCGAGGCCGCTCAGGTGGTAGAGCAGCCGCGGATGGCACCCGGAGAAATCCGGTTCCTCCACGGGAGCGCCGTCGATCCTGAGCTGTGCCCGGCGGCCCTTCTGGCGATTAGACAACGTCTGATACGGCAGACCGTACAGTCTCCCGCCCGCGCGGGTGGTCATGTTGTAGACCGCGTGTGCCTGATCCCGGCGCGGATCGTAGACCCGGCCGTCGATCATCATCGGCGCGTTCTGAGTCCAGGCCACGTCCGGCGCGTCGAGCGAGACTACTATACCGCGCATGGCCTCGTTCAGCCGTTCGATATGGCGGCGCCTGCGCTCCAGCTCGCGCGTATCCGGGACCGGCATCATCTGCCCGTCACTGCCGCGCATCACGATAGGGTCGCGCAAGCCGTACACCAGGGCGACTTCGACTCCGATCAGATCGACCAGCTTCTGAGTCGGCCAGAACGTCGTCTGGATGCCCGAACCGCCTTCCATCGCCACGCCCTTCAGGACATGGATCCATCCGGCTGCGTGCAGGCTCTCCAGGGCGCCGCGAACGTGTTGATAGGTGTAGCCCCGGCCGACAATCCCGCTGCGCCTCACGTACCACTCTTTGCGCAGGGAAACGCTGATACGCTGCTCGGTGCCGGCCACCGACATGGCTTCCGCCAGGATAGACGCGACGGCGTGGTCACGGTCGCCGTTGCCGGTCCAGGGCAGGTCCCGGTAATCGCGGAAGCATCCCGGCATTGCCCACCGGAACATCATAGGGATATCGCGCTTCGCCTCCGGATCTTCCCAGAAGCCTTGCGCACCAATATAGCATGTGCTAAGTTTCTTAAGCATACAACGACTCAGCCCGGTCGTCCGTCAGCTCTGCTCAGTGAGACGGCGACCGGGTGCCCCTTTTGGGCGGCTGATGGCCACGGATTTTTCCGTTGACCTGATTTTACGGACGGCGTACCCTGATCGCAGTTAGGGGCATTGCGCCGGTTCGATTCGATTAATCGAACGACAGGCCCTGTACCACTTATGTTCCGCCCTGTCCAACAAGACAGGCTTATCGTGTTGAGCGCGATCGATAGCTTGTGCCTATAATTTCATTGAGCTAGGCGTCAGGAACATCCCTATAGGGCACTGACCGTTCAGACATGACCTGAGCGTATGGTGCTGCATCCAGATCACATTGCCATGTCCTGGATGCATGATAGTTATGCGTTAGGCGAAACCATCATAATCGTGGGTTCGCCGGTTCATGGAGTCTTGGAGCTTGCGCTGGACGGTGTTGGCAAGTTCCTCCGGGGACTGATTGTGCCCGGATATGCTGATCGGCGCATTGATCGTGTGACCCACTCGGCCGCCGCCGCCAGCACCAGCCGCACCACCTCCACCGACCCTTAGAGGGGTGGACTGTCCGAGACCGCCACTCCTCGGCGGCGCCACGTCAAGCTGACCGAGACCAGCCGGAGAACCTGAGCTGCCAACCCCGGCGCCGGCAGACTGGCCACCGATGGTCGGGGTCTTTGATCGTGCGGCGTCCTGGGCCAGCGCCTTTGACTGCGCAATGGACTCCTGGGCGCGGCGGACCATCAAACGATCGGCGTCCACCCACGTCTTGGCCACGTTGTCGGACTGGTTGCCCGCGATGCGCTCCAACTGGAGCTTCCCGGTGCGGGGATCGACGCGGGTCTGACCGGTCGACATGCCGACGTGGCCACCGGTTTGGTTGTAGCCCTTCCCGTGCGTGTCGAGCAGAACGTCGCCTTTCGCTACGTCCTTAGGGTCAACACCAATTCCCCACTTCTGGTAGGAGTTGGCGACCGGGCTGCCGGTGCCCCTGATCCCGACAGAGGCCAGGGAGGCGTTGACCATGCGGGCGCACCACGCGTTCACGCTTCCCGCCACGTCGTGGCCGACGAACTTCGACAGAGTGCCCCGGTCCCGGTATTCGTTCTGGCCGAGGAACCGAGACATCGTATCGACGGCGCCGGCCGCAGAACCGGGCGTCGCCGATCCAGCAACGTTGCCGCCACCACCACCACCACCGCCGCGTACCGTGCCGACCTTCCAGCCCTCGTGTTGCTGCATAGCGTCGAGGAGTCGACCGCGTTGCTCCGGGGAGTATTCCGACATTCTCTTGCCGGGATCGCCGCCCATGGCTTTTAGATAAGCTGGAACATTATTTTCGGAGGCGGGCGCCCAACGACGTATTGCGCCGCTAAGGGTAAGATCTTTGTAGCCCTTGGACTCGAACAAGAGCTTTTCTTGAGCTTTACGTCCGGCCTCGTATGATGGGAACTTGGCGAAGCGACCGTCTGAGCCGATAGCGCCCATAGACTTAGCGAATGGTCCGAACTCAATATTGCCAGGGTTGTTGTTTCTCCAAGATCTACTTCCCCCGCTTTTCTGGTCGGGAGATGCGGTGTCCGATCCGCCGGCACCCTGTGCGTTCGTGGGAGCACCGCCACCGCCGATGATCCCGTTACGGCGCATCCCGGTATCGGCAAGTGGTCCGCCCGATGATCCGCCACCGCCGACGTTGCCGACCGTTCCCGACATGACAGACGATGATGCCTGTCGTGCGGAATCATTGATGGAACTGGTGATCGCGCTGGCAGGGGATTTCTTGGCGCTGTCGGCCAGAGCTTGCGACTTATCGTTTCGCAGGGCCTCCCTCTGTACCTTGAGGGAGTCCTCCAGGATCTGAGTCTGCTTCTCCTGCTCCGATTTCAGCTTTTCGGCCGGGGCCTGTTCTGCGGGCTTGGCCCTGGTCGGGGGATCGACCCATCCGGTGGTGCCCTCCGTTGGCTTGGGCGTGTCACCATCCAACCACCGCTGGAGCGGCGCGGGGATCACCTCGTTCAGCAGCGCCTTGCCGCCGGCCTTCAGCCCTTCCAGAGAGAATGCCGATTTCAGGCCGTCCCAGAGCGCCTGGACCATAGGTCGAACGGCGTCCAAGATTAGCGTCGAGATCGGACCGCGCATCGAGCCGATGGCCCCGGCCAGCCCGAGGATGAACCCGCCACTCATCAGCTTTGCGACGCCGGCCAGGGCGCCAGCAACAGCACCGCCCCCTGCACCAGCGGCAGCCGCACCTATTCCCAACACACCGGCAGCCGCACGGGCGATGCCGACGATACCGAGGACAAGGCTTGCTACGCCGCCGATGACGCCCATGACCGGGGCGAGCGCGACGCAGGCCACCCCGAGAGACAGGAACTGCCCTGCCAACCGACCGACCGTTTCAGCGCTGGCACCAGACCCTGTAAAGACGGTGGCGACTGACGATACTGCGCCGGCGATCTGGCGGATGCCGGATGCGAAGCCCTTGCTGAATTCGCCGATCCGCCTGCCGAGGCCCCCTATGTTGGAAGGGAAAATGGCCTCCAGGGCTTGCTTCCAATTTTCAAAGCCGAGCCCTTGTCTTAGGCCGTCCAGAGCGTCACGAACGTATTGCGAGACTTGGTCATAGTTGAACTTTGAGTGCAGATCGCGGAAAAACCCATTGATCTCACGAAGAACGCCATCAAACCCTTTGCCAAAACTTTCACAGAACAGTGAAAAGATAGTTTGATACTGCTGCCAGAGCATCTTCCAGCTCTTCATCTTCTCGGCGCTGGCCTCATTGATGAAGTTTGCGTTTTTCGGATCGTGGATTTCACGGTCGGTATTAATCTGGCCGTCGATACCCTGGACGATTTGCAAATCTTCGTCGGACCATTGCCCGCCGCTCAAGGCATCTGCGACTTGCTGACGAAGTTGTGGGGCCATACCCTGAAGGCCCTTCATGATTTGATAGTATACAGCCTTGCCGTTCTCCCCTGCGAATTGGGCTGCCATATTCTTGGCAGAACCAAAACCTAGGTTCTTGGCTGCGAAATTCAGTTCCTTCCGCTTCTTCGGATCAACAAATTTGTTGCCACCCTGGAGGATTGAGCTGGCAAGCGCTGTGATCGAGGTTCCGGCCTTGCCCGGTTGCACGCCAACGCTCTGCCCTCCGGAGACCATCGCCACCAAGTCCTCAGGGGTAAAGCCCTTAGACATTGAAAGTAGGCCCTGAGATCTATTCAGGCCTTCGACAATTTCGTCACTCTGTGTCGGATCTTCTCGCGCACCGACGCCAATGGCGTTCAGTATTGAAAACATGCGGTCTGGCGTCGCCTTGCTGCCGAGATTGCGCGCTAGCGTGCCGGTGAGCTTGGTGGTCTTACTGGTATCCAGCTCTAGCGCAGATCCTGCCTTCAGGATGTTGCGGGTCTGCGCTATCGGGTCGATCAACCCGGCCTTGGATGACTCGCTGTAGGCGCGCAGGGTATCCGCGACGGTGTTGCCGGTGCCGATGGCGAGCTGATCGAGACCGGCAGGCCCACGGCGAAGCTTGCGAATGTCGGCGTCGGTGATTTTTCGGCGACCGCCTTTGCCATCGTCCGTGTCGCTGAAGATCTTGAGGTTCGTTTCCTGTTCGTCGATATCGGCTCGGGTGCTCACGCCCCGCTCGACGGCACGCTCCAGGCCGTAACCGGCGACGGCGCCTGTGGCGGCGGCGGTTCCTGCGATGCGGCCGGCGCCCGATCGGATCTGACCAGCACCAGCACGGGCCTGTGACGCCGCGTGGGTCCGAGCACGTTCTAGAGCCTTGGCATCCGAGATCGCCTTGCGGGTTTCCCGATCCCTCATCTTGGCGGTGGCCGAGATCTCACGCCTTGTTTCGGCTTCGGCCGCCGCTTCCGCCTGGGCGCGCTGGCGAGACATGCGGGCGCTGAAGGCGAGCTGATCCCGTAGGACGCGTTGTGTTTCCTTCGAGTCGTCCCGAACCTGTCGTGCCGCGTCGGTGTCCTGTGCCTTGCGCTGGGCCGCCATTCGCTTTTCAAAAGCAAAGCGCTTGCGCAGGTTGGTATACACGTCGCCTTCGATGCCGATCGCTTCTCGTCCGGCCTGGACGGCATCGGCGCCGATCTTGCCGCGCATCCGGCCGATTGTCGCCATGGGGTTGCCGAACGCCTTGAGATCCCGACCCAACTGGGAAAGCTCCCGGTCCATCAGCTCGAACTCACGGCGCAAGGCACGGGCTTCCTCCAGCTCGTTGACCTCTACGTCGAGGTTAACTTTGATATCGACTTTATCGGACATGTCTTCATCTGTGGTTTGGGCACACGGCTGCATTCGCGCTCAGTATCGGCGCGGCATGCGGTGCGGATTGTTTCGGGATTGGTGGGCTAGGTCCGGTAAATCCGAACGAAAAACTTGATACACCAGAGATCGATTTGGAAACCGACCTAAATGTTTTTCCGTTGTGCGCTCATGAGAAGTAAATCGGAGCGAAAATTGATATACAGCATATTGGTGTCAGCTACCCCGGGTGGGGGGTCTAATAAAAAAGAGGGGGGGTGGTCGATTATTCTGGCACGTTGATTGCCGTCGCGCTGAGCCTGTGCTGACCGTGGCCGTGGTCGAACACCGCACGAACACCCATGATCTTGGGGTTGCTTGCCGAATTGATCAGCCCGACCATGCGTTAGGTTATTGGTCCCAACTAGGATCCATGTCTCGTCCGCTGAGGTATGGCACAACGTACGAGGCTCGCCTTGAGGCGATTCTATAACTGCTTTATAGTGTAAGAAGAAAGTATTATGGAGAAATAATATGCCAGATGATGGGTTGTCTCAGCAGATAATCGGCACATGCGATCAAGAGATTGAAAATTTTTCGAATGACTGCTCTGGATTTCTTAAGTCAGTTGCAGGTAAATTCGGAGTTCTGGTAGTTGGAAATGCTAATTCAATATACAGAAATATTATCTCGGATGCTAGCGAGCCATGGCGCGTTATTCAGTCGGGACGAGATGCTGCTTACGCCGCAGAACACGGCGAGTTTGTCATTGCAGGTCTTGAAGCATCAGGAAATGGACATGTCGCAGTGATAGTTAAGGGACCTCTAGCGCATGGCAGGTACCCTTATGGCTACTGGGGTCAGTACCACGGGTTGAAAGCTGCAGATGGCGGCCCGGTTAACGTTGGCTTCACTAGGGGGCATGGTGGGATAAATTATGCGTGGGGGCCGAGAACTAGGGATCAGGTGAGGTACGCAGCTATAAAGCCTTCCAAGTTACTGACCTCGTCCAATGCACCGAGCGACGCTAGTAGCCGTGGACGCATCCAATGGTGAAGATGACGTGGGCTTGGGGGTCCTTTTCGATATTTCGGCCGTCCATTAGGGCATGCCTGTGCGGACTCGGTGGGAGTGTACGGATTTCCTGTCCGTTAGGGTTGCATGTGGTCAACGTACATGCATATGTGCGTACACCATCTCAACGGACGGATCGAGCCCATGTCCACCATCCTGTACGCCCGAGTGTCCACCGCTGAGCAGACCCTGGCGCACCAGCAGACCCAAGCCGAGGCCGCTGGGTTCGTGTTCGATGCTGTCGTGGCCGACCATGGCGAGAGCGGTCGCAAGCCTCTGCGCGAACGTCCCGAGGGGCGCCGGCTGTACGACATGCTGCGCACCGGTGACGTTCTGGTCGTGCGTTGGATCAACCGTCTCGGGCGGTCCTATGAGGACGTGACCGGCGTCATGCGGGAGTTGATGCAGCGCGGGGTGATCGTGCGGACCATCATCAGCAACATGACCTTCGACGGCGCCACCAGAGACCCGATGCAGCGGGCGATCCGGGATGCGCTGATCGCCTTCATGGCGGCGGCCGGTGAAGCTGAGCTGGAGGCGACTAGGGAAGCCCAGCGAGCCGGGATCGACCATGCCAGAGCGAAGGCTGAGCAGACCGCCTACCGCGGCCGCAAGCCCAGCTACACGCGCGACCAGCTCACGGTGATCTCTGGCATGCTCGGCCAGGGTGCCGGTGTGGCTGCCGTGGCGAGAGAGACGGGATTGACCCGGCAGACAATCTACCGCGTGCAGGCCGATCCGGTCGAAGCGGAAGCCGCGTTGGCCCGGTGGGCTTGATCGAGGTCTGATCTAGGTCCACGTGAGGTAGAGAGGGGCACCGGCCAGCAACCCCTCATAGGAACCCAGCCGGCGCCAAGCCTCGTATCCAACCGGATGCGGGGCTTTTGCTTGTCCGGACGGCCTCAAATTCGATTTGAAGCAATCCGAAAATAATTAAATTCCCTTTTTGTCGATCGGAGGTCTCGATACGGCAGGATTTCCACGCTTCCGGATCGTCTGCACGCCGATCGAGCGACAGGACGTTACCCTACCAACTGGTAGATCGTTGGGGCGTCCAAGCTGTGGGCCGCCATGCTCCTATGATCCTCCCGGTGACCGGCACCCCGCATATCGGCGAGGCGCTGATCATCGACTCCCATCTCGTTGGTCGGGTTGGAGCGTGTGTTCACCCTTCCAGTGAATGAGGCATGGGAGGATCGGCGGCCCTGGCATCCTACGGGGGGAAGTGCAGTCCCACGATGAGGCCGAGCATGATGGTCTCGGGCAGGTACGCCAGCGTGGAGAAGATCGTCACGCTCAGTCGTCCAGCCCGTCCACTACGCCGTCATCGCCAGCGGCGAAGATCTCGGCTGCCGAGGGCCGGCGGCGGAGCTTCTGCGCGATGATCGGCACGTCCTTGGGGGTGATCGCCGCACGCGTGTCGGTGACGGGATCGACGGTCGGGGCGGCGTGGGTCACGATGGCAGCCCGGAGCGTCTGAAGCACGTCCTGGTCAACGGGCGAGCCGGCCGGCAGCTTCGCCAATGCGCGGATGACGCGTTCGGCGAGATCGAGGGTCACGAGACCATCCCGGCATACGGGGCACTCGCATCGAGCGGCGACCAGAGCAGCTTCCCGTGCAGCGACGGCGACACGTTCGGCGGCGGCCTTCTCTGCGGCGGCGGCGTTGCGGATGGCGCGGACGGTGGCACGCTCTTCAGCATGATAATCGGTGCGGTCGGCCTTGTTGCGGCGCTCCTTCCAACCGCTGGTCATTGTGGGTGAAGCTTGAGTCATCGAATGTTGTCCAGTCTAATTCCAGCTTCCAGGGCGTATTCCCGGGCCAGTTCAGGGTTGTCGCGATACAGCTGCATGGCAGCCGTCACGTTCTTGTGCGGCCCCATGAACGGGTTGTGCTTCGGGGTCGTGCGGTTCTCTGTCTTGGCGGTCTCGGCGCCGGAGCGTTCGATTTCATCCACCAGTTCGTTGACGGACATGTACGCGCCGTCTGCCCGACCGATGCGGTAAACACCGTCCTGATCGACAGCGACGAGGGTCCCGTTCTCGTTGAAGGCGACCTGCTTCTCGACTAGGGCCGATACGGCATCCGGGCTCTTGAACTTGCGGCCGGCGATGGCGGCGGTGATCGCCTGGGCGCGTCGAGTGGCGGCCAGTTCAGCCTTGGCTTCGGCCAGCTCCCGCTTCAGCGCGGCAATGTCTGGGTTCGTCACGTGTTCTGTTCCTTGGTCTCGCCAGCCGCGTGGATGCGTGCGAGGTAGCGTTTCAAGACTTGTCGGCTGAACTGACTGGCCGCGAGACCGCTAACCTTGGCGAGCGAGCAGATATCGGCGTAGTCAACAGGATCGAGCATGATCCTTAGTTCGGTGCGGGGGCGGTTGTGCTTGTCGTTGCCTTGGCGGTTCATCGGGTCACGGCTTCTCGGGTGGAGGTCAGGATATCGATCGGCTTCCGAGAAACGGCGACAAGCTGACTGCGGAGATGTTCGGAGTATCGGAGGCCAAGGGCCTTGGCCTGTACGCGCAAAGCGGCACGAACGTCAGGCGGAAGCCGGAGCGTTTCAGAGATCATGGGTAGGTGGCTTTCTGAGGAAAGACGCAAAAAACCCCCCGGTATTTAGCCGGAGGGCTGGGCAGATGCGTGAGTAGGAATCTTATACGTTTTATGGCACAATTCGCGGAAAAAGTCAACCTACCTCATCCAGTTTATATGGATGAACCGAATACATCGGCGGCAGAACTGCCTCGCTAGAGCGATGAAATCCGAGCGAGATAAATCGGGAGGAAAATCAGGACTTGTACAACACGTCGAGCGGCCCGGACTGACGCAGCCGGGCAAGGTCGGCATCCCGATCGTCGTCCGCGTCGAGCATGAACAGCTTGGTCATCAGGGCGACTCGGGTGGGATCGGTGCCGGCGCCATCGAGGGCGTCGCACAGTAGTCGGCACAGTTCTTCGCCGTGGTCGGGATGATCGGCTTCACGCGGCATTGGAGTCACCCTCGGCAGCGAGTCCAAGGTCAAGCTGTACTCCGACAAGCAGAGCGGCCAGTCTCGCGACGCCTTTGGGCGTTACCTTCACCGTGTAAGCCTCAACGGGACCAGTGGCGGTCATGACAGGGAAACCGTCGTGCGCCAGCAAGCCTTGAGCGAGGATCTTGGACGATCCCTGCCAGCGTCCCCTACCACCCTTGCGGAAAATCCAACCTCGCTCCTGCATGAAGGTGAACAGCGGCTTAGTCTGAACCTTGAGCATCTTCGCCGCTTCGGTGACGGACAAGGTGGCGTCAGATGCCCGGATGCGCTCAACCACGGCTACGGCAGGCGCCTGAGCTTCGATCACCCGCTGACGGTCGTCGGCCAAGGCACGTTGGCGCTCGGCCTCTTCGGAAGCGTCGGCGGCGAGGCGCAGGGCCTCAGGATAGGTGAGAGGAACCACCGGGACCATGGGCGCGGCGGCGGCACGCTCCAACTCATCGAGTCGGTCGATAATCGAAGCGCGCAAGGGGATGCTGTAGCCCGAGACAAGGACCATGATCGCCTTGCGGTCGAGCGTGTAACAGGGCAACTCCTTTCCCTGTTCATCCAAGTAGGTGGCCTCAGATTTGAGGCCACCCCCTCCGAGCGCCGCTTCGATCCTGCGAACGTCCCGCATCACATTGTGACTCTTCTTGCCCGTGAGGTCGGCGACTTCCTTCGTGGTCATGGTCGGGGAGGCCGGGCGAAGGTGCGCCACGGCGGGCATAGTGGTAAGACTCATCGGCATCGGCGCGTTCCCTGCGCTGGTGTACGGGGCCGCATCGCGAGTGCGGGCTCTTGGCCGGCTCGGGTTTTCGCCCAAGCCGGCCTCTTTCATTTCAGGCTCAGAAGGGAATGTCGGAATCGAGCGTATAGTGGGCGGCGGCGGCTTTCAGTTCGCGGCGCTCGGCTTCTCGGGCCTTCCGAGCATCGTCGTGAGGCTCGTCGATCTCAATCGCGTAGCTCAGGAGTTTCCGGAAGTAGTTACGCTGGTCGATGAGGTCTGGGGCGACGGTGTTGCGGAACTCGGCCAGTCCATCAATCTTTCCGACCAGATCATCGAACAACCTCGACGGTGAATGATCAGTATTACCAGCGATAAAGCGCGCGATGACAAGCTTGTCGTCATCGTGCAGCTCACCGGTGCCGGGATCGGGCAGGGCGGCGGTCTTGGTCTTGGTCATGATGATTCCTTGAAGAGAGGCGTGATCGGCGTTGGTGGGGCTCAGCGCTTCGGGGCGCGGCTGGCGTCGCAGAGAGCGTCGAGGTCTTCGGGACGGAACGCGATGCGGCGCTCCGACAGACGCACGGGCGGCGGCAGGCGGCCCATCTCCACGAGTCGGCGCAAGGTCGATGGCGAGACCGACAACGCCTTCGCAGCGTCGCGGGGATTCAGGAGTGGTCTAAAAGCAGTAGAGGGCATGTAGCCGATCCTTTCGTCGCCACGAAGATCTACGCGACGTTCCGAAAGATCAAGACCGTTTTAGTACTGCATCTGAGTTTGCATAAATCGAAACAGCTGCACTTTTACTGAGCAAAACCTCCGACGATGCTGACAAAACATCGGACTTGCCATTTCGATTGGTCGAAACGGATCAGACCGAATCACCCGTTGCCTGCGACAACCTGCCCTAGGGCGTGGTGATCTGGGCGACGTGTTCGGCCCATCGAATCAGGGCTTCGCGCATCTCGGTCGCGTAGTTGTGGCGCTGGTAGATGCCCGCGACGCCGGCCCGGTATCCGCTCACGTGATTGAGGACGTGTTCGATCACGTGGGGGAGGATGCCGATTTCGCCCAATCCGGTGCCGGTGGTGCGTCTCAGGTCGTGGAGCCGCCAGGGAGCGATCTTGACCACCTTGTCGAGCCTGGCCTTCGCCTTGCTGAATCCTTGGTAGGGGCCATCGCCCGAACCGAAAGCGTGGTCTCGCTCGGCAACGCGCGGCATCCCTTCCAAGATTGCGAGGGCGGCCGGGCTCAGCGGCACGGCGTGGGGCCTGCCGTTCTTTGTACGCTCGGGCGGGAGTCGCCACAGAGCGGCGTCGATATCAACTTCAGACCACAGCATGCCGGCAACTTCATCGCGGCGCTGTCCGGTCAAAACGAGAAGGCGGACGATTCGGCCGAAGTCGCCATCAGGCGGGCAGGCATTCCAGA
Organism: Methylobacterium brachiatum; assembly: GCF_020523825.1. Classification (GTDB taxonomy): domain Bacteria; phylum Pseudomonadota; class Alphaproteobacteria; order Rhizobiales; family Beijerinckiaceae; genus Methylobacterium; species Methylobacterium brachiatum. Next base: position 153,444 of record NZ_JAJALK010000013.1, read on the forward strand.
CCGCGATCAGTTCATCCCGGCTCAGCACCCGGTCGCGTCGGATATCCTCGGCCGGGGCGTTCGTTCCGATGACGGGGTTCGTCTCGGTCATGCCTTCGCCGATGGCCCACGAGAAGATCGTGCTCAGGGTGCGGCGGGCGCGCAGTGCGGCTTGCTCCCCGGATTTATCGCTCGTGTCGCGCAGCATCTTGGCGACATCGGCCCGCGTGACCGTGGCGACTTCCTTGGCGTGAAGGTCGGCGAAGTGTTTGTTGACGTGGGTCCGTAGGTTGGCGAGCGTGGAGTCGCGTAGCTTGGGCTTCCGACCCTCCGTCTTGGACTTCGCGGCGGTGTAGCTCTCGAAAACCTTTCCAAGGGTTAGAGCCGGGGCCTTCCGCTCACGTCGGCGATCTGCTCGGGGATCTTCGCCCTTCGAGACCATGCCGATTCGAGCCTGAGCGAGACGGCGCGCCTCGATCACGCTCAGGGCATCAGCGGCGCCAAGCGTGATGAGGGCCGACTTCCCACCGAACCGGGGCGGACGCACTACCCATGTCCCGCGCGTGCCACGGAGGCGATACCCGAGCCCGGCAAGATCGGCATCCCACCACACACGATCCGTCTGGCCCGGATCCAGAACGAGACGTGCGAGCCCAGCTTGAGTGATGCGGAGGACGTTATCGGCGGCGGCTCGGCGTGCCATTCGTGACCCTCTCCGTGGAATTCTGGGGTGCATCCGGGGTGCAGTGGGGGTGCAATTCTCGGAACCTCCTGAAACCCTGAGACGCTAACACAGAGAAGGTCCAGGAGCGAATTCGGCGCTTATGATGCACCCCGAGCGCTCCTGAATACTCGGGATTTCCCATTTACACGGAGAGGGTCGGGGGTTCGAGTCCCTCACCGCCCACCAGGGCGATACAGCTCGGTTCCGGGATCCTCGAAAGGGCGGCCCGATCTGCAGATCATCCGCTCTTTGCGGCACTGCCTTAGGCTTGATCCGGACTAAGGAGACCGGCGCGGCTCCGTCCCCGGCTTACGCCGAGCGGACACGCGCCAGCAGGCCGGGGCCCGGTCTCCCGCACGATTCACCAACCGCGGTCGATCCGCTTCGCGCCGGCACTATATCCGGGGCGAGAGTGATCACCGGAGATGTCGTGTGCCTGTGCGCCTGCTGAACAACGGCAATAACAAGATCCAGATCGCGCAGGATTTTTTGGACACTTCGGACGGGACGATCACCATCAACGGCGATGGCAGTCACGTCCTGATCGGGGATGGGGCCAACGCGTTCGAGCGGATGTCGCTCACCTGCGGCCCCAGCTCCACCGTGCATATCGGGCACGGCGTGCGTCTGGCCTCGGTGCAGATCTACGTGTGCCCGCATTCGAAGCTGCTGATCGGCCATCACAGCGCCTTCGCCAACGAGGGCCAGATCTTCGTCCACGAGACGAAGCCGATCACGATCGGGCACAATTGCCTGATCTCGGAGGGCGTCAATTTCTGGGTGAGCGACGCTCATTCGATCATCGACCTCGAATCCGGCCGCCGGATCAACCCGTCGCGACCGATCCATGTCGGCCACCGGGTCTGGCTCGGCCGCAATGTCAGCGTGTTCAAGGGCGCGCATATCGGCGACGGCTCGATCATCGGGGCCCAGTCGATCGTCAGCGGCGTGATCCCGGCCAATGCGTTGGCGTATGGGTCGCCGGCCCGGGTCGTTCGGGAGAATGTCAGCTGGGACATCAACCTGATGCCCGAGGATGCCTCCGATCCGGGCCTGCCGCGTGAGAGGGCCGTCCCAGCCGACCGCCCGTCCCAGGCCGGCGTCACCCGGCTCGCGCTGGCGGAGGCCCATTATCGGACGGAGGCGGTCCAGACCGTGCTGGCGGCGGTGCTCGCGAGCCAGAGCTGGCGCGGCCTCGACCGCAAGAAGTTCCGGCGGCTGATCGCCGAGGCGGGCAGCGCGATCCCGAACGAGGGGCCGGCCGCCGTGCAGCACGCCGTCCTGCTTGCCGAGGCGCGCAAGGTCCTCTGGCTTGGGTGAGGGGTCGTCCGCACCGTCGGTCCATTACGTCGGCTTCCGGGACGACCGCTACTGGAACGCCTACCGGATCTTCGGCGGCCCGCGGGTGATCCACCGCCGCTGGGATTTCTACGCGACCCGCGATGTCGGGCCGGGTGATGTCGTGATCTTCGCCGAGGGTGACGAGGCCCAACCGTTGGCCGACCGCAACGCCACCGATATCGATGAGCGCTGGCTGCTCGGCCCGCGCTCGGACACCTAATTCCTGAGCGACAGAGCCGCCCTTACGACGACCTCGGGATGCGAATGCGGGAACATGTGTCCGGCGCCCGCCACCATCTCGAGACTCGCGCCCGGGATCAACCGGGCGGCGACGACGCCATGCAGGTAGGAATTCACCACGATGTCGGCGCCGCCGCACAGGATGCGGGTGGGCACCCGGAGGCTGGAATAGCCCATGGCGCTGCGGGTCAGGGCCGGCCAGAGCCAGCCGGCATCCTCGCCCTCGGCGGTGATCTGGGCGGCCCGGCCGGCGAGCTCGAACGGGAAGTTCTGGCGGAACTGTTGCGGCATCGCCTGGGGCAGGAACATCGCGTTCCAGAGCAGCGGCAGCAGGGCCGGATCGCTCGACGCATGCAGGATCCGGGTCAGAAGATCGCCGCCGAGCGGCAAAGCCCGCGGCCCGAACAGCAGGTGCTCGAGGCGAAGTTCCGGGAAGCAGACCGGTGCCAGGGAAACGATCCCGGCGATCTCGTCCGGGTAGAGCATCCCGTAGGCCAGGGCGATCGCCGCCCCGAAGGAGTGGCCGAGGATGACCGGCCGTTCCAGGCCGAGCTCCCGGACCGCTGCCCGGATCTGCGTGGCCTGATCCCAGATATCGGCTCCGCGCCCCCGCGGCCGCAGGCTGAACCCGTGGCCCGGGCGATCGACGGCGACGACCCGGAAATGCTCGGCCAGAGCCGGGACCGGCCCGAGCCACTGATCCTCCAGGCACATCAGCGTGCCGTGGATCGCCACGAGGTCGGGGCCGGAACCCGTCTCCGCATAGGCGATCGTCCGCTCGTCAGGCAGCTGGACGAACCGGCGCGGGACGATGCGGGGATCGGCCTGCTCCCCGGAGGTCGGCCGGGCCGGCCCCGGGAGGGAATGCGCAGCGACCGGCAATTAGAGGCGCTTCCTGCGGCCGGGAGCGGTCCCGAGCAGCGCCAGGGCCGCCACGGTCCCGACTCCGACCAGCCCGGCCGCCGTGGCGAGCGGATGAAGGCTCGCGCGCGTGTAGGCGCTGGTGCGCATCACGTAGACCGGCGGGTCGCCGCGGGTGGCGCCGGCGGGGACCGGCGCGTGCAGGGCTCCGGTCGGGTCGCGGGGCGGGATGCCGCGCTTCTGCATCGCGATGATCGCCGGACCCATGTAATCGTAGGCGCCCGGGGCGAATTCCTTGCCGGCCACGAAGGCCTTGCCGGCGCCGCCGACGAAGATGTCGCGCTGCGGGTGCACGGCCGCGTGCAGGATCGCGTTGGCGACCTCCTCGGGCGGGTAGATCGGCGGCGGCAGGCTCGGCTCGCGATCCATGTAGTTGCGGGCCCGCTGGGGCAGGGGCGTGTCGATCGAGGCCGGCTTGACCAGCGTCACCGAGATCGGTGCATCCTCGACCATCAGCTCCATGCGCAGGGCGTCGGTGAAGCCTTTCACCGCGTGCTTCGAGGCCGCGTACATGCCCTGGAACGGGAAGGCGAGGTCGGAGGCGATGCTGCCGACATTGATCAGCGCGCCGCCCTGCTTGTGGAGGTGCTCGACGGCGACCAGCGACCCGTAGATCGTGCCCCAGAGGTTGGTCTGGATCAGGCGATGATGGTCTTCGTCGCTGATCTCGCGCAGGCGCCCGTAGATCGAGGCCCCCGCGACGTTGACCCAGGTGTCGAAGCCGCCGAACGTCGCGATCGCCTGGTCGGCGACCGCCTGGACGTCGGCGCGGTTGCCGACATCGGCCACGACGTGGAGCGCCTTGCCGCCGACGCCCTCGATCTCGGCCTGGATCCGCGCCAGGGCTTCGCCGCTGCGGGCGGCCAGCACGACCCGGGCCCCGCGCTCGGCCGCCATCCGGGCGGTCGCGAGGCCGATGCCGGACGACGCGCCGGTGATCACCACGACCTGCTCGCTGAGCGGCTTGTGCTTCATCGGTCTTCCCCACATCCGCGATCCCCGCGACCGGCCACGGGGGCCGGCGCGTTCACGCTCAGGGGGTTAGTCGCCCGGCAGGCCGCAAGGTTCCGCCTCGCCCGGGGGCGATCGCGTCGCAGGCGCCGTCCGGGCGCCTCAACGTCCGTAGATATCCTCGACGCGGATGATGTCGTCCTCGCCGGTGTAGGAGCCGACCTGGACCTCGATCAGCTCCAGCGGGATCTTGCCCGGGTTGTTCAGCCGGTGCATCGAGCCGATCGGCAGGTACACCGCCTCGTTCTCGTGGACCAGAACCACCCGGTCATCCACCGTCACCTCCGCGGTGCCGCGCACCACCACCCAGTGCTCGGCCCGGTGATAGTGCTTCTGTAAGGACAGGCGCCCGCCCGGCACCACCTGGATCCGCTTCACCTGGAAGCGCTCGCCGATGTCGATCCGCTGGTACCAGCCCCACGGCCGGTACATCCGCAGATGCGCGTCCGCCTCCGGCTCGCCCGAGGCCCGCAGCGCGTTGACCAGCTGCTTGACCTCGCCCGAGCGCGCCTTGGACGCCACCAGCACCGCGTCGGGGGTCGAGACCACGACCACGTCCTCCAGCCCGACCACCGCGGTCAGGCCGCCGCCCTGGCTGTGCACCAGGCTGTTCTTCGTCTCGACCAGAGACACCCGGCCGCGCACCGCGTTGCCCTCGGCATCGTGGTCCAGCACCTGCCAGACCGCGTCCCAGGTGCCGACATCCGACCACGGGAACGACACCGGCAGCACGCCGGCGCGCGCGGTGCGCTCCATCACCGCGTAGTCGATCGAGATCTTGGGCGCCTTGGCGAAGGCGGCGCCGTCGAGCCGGACGAAGTCGAGGTCGGTCACGGCGGCGTCCAGCGCGGACCGGGCGGCGTCGAGGACGTCCGGCACGAAGGCTTCGAGCTCGGCCAGCATCAGGTCGGCGCGGAACAGGAAGTAGCCCGAGTTCCACAGCGCGCCGTCGGCGATCAGCGCCTCGGCGCCGGCCCGGTCCGGCTTCTCGACGAACTTTTCCACCTGGGCGGCGCCGGGGGCTTCGGGGATCGGGGCGCCGCGGCGGATATAGCCGTAATCGGAGGCTGGGCGGGTCGGCTCGATGCCCAGCGTCATGGTGTAGCCGGCGCGCGCGCCCACGGCGGCGGCCTTGACGGCGTCCACGAACGCCTTGGTGTCGGGCACGACGTGGTCGGCGGCCATGATCAGCACCACGGCCTGCGGATCGATCGCGGCGGCGTGGAGCGCGGCCACCGCCACGGCGGCGGCGCTGTCGCGCCCTTGCGGCTCCAGCAGGATGTCGGCGGCGATCCCGAGCTGGCCGCATTGCTCGGCGACGATGAACCGGGCCTCGGCCGAGGCGATCACGGTGGGCTTGGCGAACACGCCCGCCTCCGCGACGCGCTCGAGGCTCGCCTGGAAGGTCGAGGTCCGCGGATCGACCAGGCGGGCGAATTGCTTGGGCATGCTCTCGCGCGAGGCCGGCCACAGACGCGTCCCCGTGCCGCCGCACAGGATGATCGGATAGACCGTATCGATAGGCTCAGGCATCAAGATCAATCTTTCGAACGAAGGTCTTTTCGCTTTAAAACAAGGCGCTCAGCTAAAACTCAATGTAACAGATCCAGCTGTCCACCGGCCATCGCGGGACGGTGGCCGTGATCCTCACGGTTGAGGACACCGTCGATGAACTGCGTCATCGCGCCGGTGAAACGCTCGACACTGAACTCGGAGGCTCGGCTGATCAGGTCGGCGGGTTTCGGCGCGATCGCCTTGCACCGCTCGATCGCGTCGATCAACGCCTCCACCGATTGCTCGTGGAAGAACGTCCCGGTCAGCCCCTCCTGCACCGTCTCCGTGGCGCCGCCCTTCCCGTAGGCGATCACCGGCCGGCCGCTCGCCATGGCCTCCACCGGCACGATCCCGAAATCCTCCTCGCCGGGGAATATCAGCGCCTGACACCGGGCGTAATGGTGTTTCAGCACCGCGAAGGGTTGGGGGCCGAGCATCGTGACATGCGGACCGGCCAAGGCGCGCAACTCCCGCAGCATTTCCCCGCCCCCTATCACGACCAGGGGTTTCTGCAGGCGGTTGAACGCCTCGATGGCCAGTTCCGGCCGCTTGTAGCGCACCAGCTCGCCGACCATCAGATGGTAATCGCCGATCTCCTGCTCGGGAACGGCGCCGAACGCATCGGTATCGACCGGGGGATAGATGACGGTGGCGCTGCGCCGGTAATAGGTCTCGATCCGGCGCGCCACGGTGGCGGAATTCGCCACGAATTCATGGACGCGGCTCGCCGAGATGGCGTCCCAGTTCCGGATGTAATGCGCGGCCGGCGGCATCAGCAGCCGGTTCAGGAACCCCGTCCGCTCGCGGTAATCGTGGAACATGTTCCAGACGTACCGCATCGGCGAGTGGCAATAGCAGATATGGGTCGAGTTCGAAGGCGGGATGATCCCCTTCGCCGGCCCGGACTCGCTGCTGATCACGAGATCGTACCCGCGCAGGTCGAGCTGCTCGAGGGCCATGGGCATGAGCGGCAGATAGGACTTGTAGCGCGTCGCCGAAAACGGAAGCCGGCCGATGAAGGACGTCTGGATGCGATGGGCTTTTATGGTCGGCGATATCGAATCCGGCGCATAGGCATGGGTGAAGATATCGGCCTCCGGATACATCTTGCAGAGCGCCTCAACGACTTTCTCACCGCCGCGCATGCCCACAAGCCAATAATGTACGATTGCAACGCGCATTCAGCCGGCCTCTGTCAGGATTCATGTCTTGTGGCCTGTATTAGCACGCTTTAGCGGCGTTCAGACCCGATTGCGCGTACTGAGCTTGTCCTCCCAGGCGAGCGCCTGGGCGACGATGGCGTCGAGGTCGTCGTGGCGGGGCTGCCAGCCGAGCCGCGACCGGATCCGCCCGGCCTCGGCCACGATCCGCGCCGGATCGCCCGGACGGCGCGGGCACAGCCGCACCTCGAAATCCCGCCCCGAGATCCGCTTGACCACCTCGATCACCTCCAGAACCGAGTAGCCCCGGCCGTAGCCGCAGTTCAGCGTCAGGCTCTCGCCGCCCCCGCGCAGGTGGTCCAGCGCCACCCGGTGCGCCTCCGCCAGGTCCGAGACCTGGATGTAGTCGCGCAGGCACGAGCCGTCCGGCGTCGGGTAATCCGTGCCGTAGACGTCGAGCCGCGCCCGCCGCCCGAGCGCGGCCTGGGTCGCCACCTTGATCAGGTGCGTGGCGTCCGGGGTCGACTGCCCCGAGCGCCCGGCCGGATCGGCGCCGGCGACGTTGAAGTAGCGCAGCACCACGTACGTGAAGCCGTGGGCCGCCGCCGCGTCGGCGATCATCCACTCGCTCATCAGCTTGGAGCGGCCGTAGGGGTTGATCGGGTTGAGCGGCAGGTCCTCGGGCACCGGCACCACCTCGGGCTCGCCGTAGACGGCGGCCGTCGAGGAGAAGATCACGTGGCGCACGCCCGCGCGGGTGGCGGCCTCGATCAGGGCGCGGGTCTTGACGGTGTTGGCCAAGTAGTAGCCGAGCGGGTCGGCGACCGAGTCCGGCACGACGATCCGGGCGGCGAAATGGGCGAGCGCGTCGATCCGGTGCTGGAGGATGGTCTGGGTGACCAGCGCCTGGTCGGCGACGTCGCCGACCACGAGCTTGACGCCCTCGGGCACGGCCCAGTCGAACCCGGTGGACAGGTCATCGAGGACCACGATCTCCTCGTGGCCCGCGTCCAGCAGCGCCAGAACCATGTGGCTGCCGATATACCCCGCCCCGCCCGTCACCAGAACCGCCATCACGTCTCTCCCGACCCGCACAATTCGATTTGTCGACACGCCTATACAGAGCAAAGTCGCGGTTCGCCCATCGGCACTGGTCCGGGGCGCTCGGTCAGGCCGTCTTTACGGCTGGCCCGACCATCGGCGCGGCCCGCTGCCGGCTTGATCCGCAGGGATGGCGCCCGGTCACGCGCCGCACGGACCGACCGCACGTCGCGAAACGCCTGACCCGACGAAGAACTGTCTGGCCGGGCGCGGATGACACGGCCGACCACCGGCATCGTCTCCTCAGGCGGGTGCGTAGTTTTCAGCGAGGCGGCGCGTCGGCCGCGGCCGCCGGCGCTCGAGCCCGCATGCAAGCTGAGCATCAGCCGCCCCCGAGGTCTGGGCCAGCGAGGGGCGGTAAACCGGACCCTGGAAGTCCGCTTCGCGTGCGCCGCACCAAAGGAAGCGGTGCTCTCAACCGGCTCATGCCTATACGGACACTAGACCGACACATACCAACCTGCAGCCCATGACAGCATCGTCCCCCCGCCGTTTCCGCCAATGCCGCCGCTAATCCCGTTCGCTACATTGCATAGCCGCATAATATGAACGCAAGTTAGACTGTGATTACCGGTATAGCGCAGCTTGTAACAGGGTCGATAATTCGTTAGAAAAGGCTATTAATGAGTCATTAACTATCTTCTCGTCACACCCGTTCCAGGAAGCGAGCCCATGCTGCGCGAGGCCGGCCCCCATGTTTCCCCCCTCGCCTCTGCGCCGCACCATAGGGTTGAGATGTCCGATGTGGCCGATCAGATTGCGGATCAGGTGAGCGAGGCTGCGG
>NZ_JAJALK010000014.1 GCF_020523825.1 Methylobacterium brachiatum
GATCGAGACCGCGTCGATCATCTCGGCCCGCACCGCGTCCGCCACCGCCTGCAACTCCGATTCGGGAAGCTGGCGCAGCGCAGCCGGCTCCGGGACACGGTCGAGAAGCGCGCTCAGCTCGGGGGAAATCGCCACGGCATCAACCTCTATCGGACGGGATCGGTCTGACCGCCGAGCCTCAGGATATATCGAGCGGCGCCACGCCCTCGGGCCGCCCGTCGGCACCGAGGGTGATCCGCTGGATCCGCGCCTCGGCCCGCTTCAGCAGCGCCTCGCAGTGCTTCTTCAGCACCTCGCCGCGCTCATAGATCGCCACGGACTCGTCCAGCGGGACATCGCCCCGCTCGAGCCTGCGCACGATCTCCTCGAGTTGCTCCAGCGCCTTCTCGAAGGGCAGGTCGCCGGCGGCCTGGGCCACCTCGGGTCTGCTCGCGTTCATCCCACACACATCCTTTGGGTCGGTTCTAAGGCGGCAGCCGGTGCGGCCACAACCCACGCGAGGGCGGCACCGGGGCGATCCGCACCGTTTTGGCGTGACGCGGCGGCCTTTGCGCCACACTCGGCGCGCCTTGCGGAATGCCCCTCGGACGACCGCGCGCAGGGCGGCCGGGGCCGACAACCGGAAGTTTCGGGAGCGGCCGTCACGGAAGCGTGAGACAGAAGGGCGTCCCCTCGAACGCCTCGGCGCCGCGGCCGATCCGGGCGATCGCCGCGACCATGCGGCCGTCCCGGTCGAGCATCCGGTCGGCGATCGCCACGAACAGGGGATTGGGGGTGGCCGACGGGGAGGCCGCCCGCAGGGCGTCGGCAATCGCGCCCTCGTCGCGCTCCGGCGCCAGCGCGCAGGCCGCAATATAGGCCGCCGCGGTCGAGCGGCTGATCCCGGCATAGCAATGGATCACCAGCGGCTTGTCCCGGGGCCAGGCCCGGGCGAAGGCCAGGATGCCGGCGACGTGCTCGTCAGCCGGCAAAACGTGTCCGTCCCGGGGCTCCGCGATGTCGCTGACCCCGATGACGGCGTGATTCTCCGCATCGATCAGCGCCGGCCGCTCGAGCGGCGTGCCGACATTGACCAGCGTGAGCACGTGGCTCGCCCCGGTGGCGGCGACGGTCTCGGGCAGGCGCGAGAGCGGGCAGACGTGAAGACTCGGCATGCGGCGGCCCATGGCGCGGGATCGTGACGGATCGAGGGCGGAGGGCTCCGGCTCAGGCCCGGCACAGGGCCTGGAAGCGGTCGAGGAACTGCGCTTCGGCCTGGGCGGTGGGCCACGGTTCGGCCAGCGCCCGGACGGACTCGGGCAGGTCCGGCGCGTCTCCGAAGTAGCGCACCGCTTCGTCCTGAGTGAATCCGGCGAGTTCCACGGCCTCGATATGGGCGGCGATCCGGTCGGCGCGCTTGACCAGGCGGCCGAGGGCGGGCGCGGGCTCGGCCAGGCCGAAGCGGCCGCGCACGGCGGCGAGCAGGCGCAGCTCGACCCCGCGATAGGCGTCGCCGATCGCGGCCTTGAGCGGCGAGATGATGTCGCCGACCACGTATTCCGGCGCGTCGTGCAGCAGCAGTTCCAGCCCCTCGGGATCGGTGCAGCCGGGGGCGATGTGGCGGCCCACCGCCTCCACCAGCAGGCTGTGCTGGGCCACCGAGAAGACGTGCGGCCCGCGGGTCTGGCCGTTCCAGCGCGCGACCCGGGCGAGCCCGTGGGCGATGTCGGCGATCTCGATGTCCCGGGGCGCGGGGTCGAGCAGGTCGAGGCGGCGGCCGGACAGCATCCGCTGCCAGGCCCGGGGTGCCGGATCGTGCGTCTCGCTCATGCCGGGCGCCCCAGCTCGGCGCAGGGCGCGTGCCGGTGGCAGCCGACGAGGTGGTCGTTGACCATGCCGACGGCCTGCATGAAGGCGTGCACGATGGTCGGCCCACAGAAGGAAAACCCCTCCGCCTTGAGAGCCTTGCCGATCGCCCGGGAGACCGGCGTCTCGGTCTGGACCTCGGCGCGGGCCCGGGCGGTACCCTGGATCGGCTGCCCGTCCACGAAATCCCACAGGAACGGCGCGAAGCCGGGGCCGCTCGCCTCGATGCGCAGCCAGGCGCGGGCGCCCGCGATCGTGCCCAGGATCTTGGCGCGGTTGCGGATGATGCGGTGGTCGCTCATCAGCCGGGCGACGTCGGCCTCGCCGTAGCGGGCGATGGCCTCCGGATCGAAGCCCGAGAATGCGTCGCGGAACCCGTCGCGGCGGCGCAGGATCGTGATCCAGGACAGGCCGGCCTGGAAGCCGTCGAGGATCAGCTTCTCGTAGAGCGCGCGGCCGTCGCGCTCGGGCACGCCCCATTCCGTGTCGTGATAGGCGACGTAGAGCGGGTCGTGGCCGGCCCACCAGCAGCGGGGGCAACCGTCGGGATGGTCGATCAGGTCGGTCTCGGACATCCCGCCGGTTTAGCGAGAACAGGAGCGGAACGCCATCGTTGCTCCGCGGTCCGATGCCCGCTCAGGCCGCCGGCGATCCGGCCGCCTCCGGCAGCGCGAAGGTCGCGTAGGCCGGCTTCTCGAGCGTCACCGGACGATCGCCGGCCAGCGGCGTCGCACCGGCCGCCAGCGCGTCGGCCAGGCGGTCGAGCCGGACGAGGGCGAGGCCGTGCGCGCCCGCGGCGCTGCCGGTGGTGCCGAGCGCCTTGCCGCCCGCGGTGATCTCGGTGCCGGGGGGCGGGGCCTCGCCGGCGTAGCGGGCCGCCAGCATCCGGGTGCGGGCGGTGCCGCGGTGCTGCATCCGCGAGACCACCTCCTGGCCCACATAGCAGCCCTTCTTGAAGTCGACGCCGCCGAGCTGGTCCATCAGCGCCTCGTGGGGGAAGGCATCCCCGTAGGCGTAGTCGCGCCCGCCCTCGGGCACGGCGAGTGCGATGCGGTGCCGGTGATAGTCGGCCTCCGCGGCATCCGCCGAGAAGGCGCCCTCGGCCGCGTAGAGCCGGGCGCCCAGATCGATGTGGCGGGTATCCGCGACCATGTCGGTCTCGACCGCCGGGGAGGCCCCCGCCCAGGAAGCCGCCACCGCCACGGTCGGGTCGACCGCGATCGCGACCTGCGCGCGCAGCCGGTAGAGCGTCAGGCGCTTGGCCAGGTCGGCGGCGCGGTCGATGGCCGTGTCGAGCCGGAACCCGTCCGGGATCCGCGAGATGAGGAAGTCGAACAGGATCTTGCCCTGCGGCGCCAGCAGGGCGCCGAGGCGGGCCTCGGCATCCTCAAGGGTCTCGACGTTGCAGGTCAGCACGCCCTGGAGCAGCGCGGCGGCCTCCGGCCCGGTAACGGTGACGAGGGCACGGTCGGGCAGCAGGGCGACGGGCATGGCAGGCAGATCCTCACGCGACGGGGGCGATCCGGCGTTCCGGATCGCGTGGCCGGGAGGTAGGTGCTGCGGGTGCCCGCCTCAACCGTCCGAATCGCCCGACGCCACTCTCCTCAATGCTGGAGGGTCGTGGTGAAGGCACCGCCGCGGATGCGCTCCGGAAAGCCCTCGGCGTAGCGCGCGGTGGCCTCCTCGCCGTAGGTCATCACCAGTTCCTGGAAGGCGGCAAACAGGGCGGCCTGCGCCATGCAATCACCGTCGAGCCCGTCGAGGCAGCCTTCCGCGAACGCTTCCGAGACGTAACTCAGAGCGACGCGTTTCTCCTCGACATCGACCTCGATGGGGGCGGTCTGAGAGATGTGCTGCATGGGCCCGATACTTCCGTTGCGCCGGGCACGGGACCCGGCGGACGAGAGAATGATAGGCGGCTCCCCGCGCCTCGGCCAGCCGGGAATTTCAGATCGGTTAACGCGAGCGCTCGAAGTTGATGCTTTTCGGGGATGCCGGAAAGGTGTGTTGCCTCTGCATCACCCGCCGAATCGCCCGGCCAAGGCGTGCGACAGCCTGTCGCCCTCGGCGACGTAGCGGGCGGCCGCCTCGTGCGCGGCCGGGGTGCAGACCCGGTAGGTCAGCGCGTAGCTGCGATAGCCGCGATTGTAGGCGCCCGCCAGCCGGTCGCGGCGCGCCGGGGTCACGCCCTCGGAGTCGATCAGCGCCTTCATGCGCGAGGGCCATTCCGCAGCGTCCGGCGCCGCGCAGAGGCTGCGCAGGAAGGCGAGCGCCCCGATGATCTCGGACATCCGCATCAGGTCGCGGTCGTAGGGAGCGGGCGCGTCCGCCTGCGGGCTCGTCTCCTTGGCGGATTCCTTGGGCGCCTCCTTCGCGGGGGCCGGCGCCGCGCGGGTGCCGCGCTGCTGCGCCAGGGCCGGGCCGGCCAGGGTCGCGGCCAGGCACAGGATGACCGGAAACCTCACGCGCGCGCCCCTCTGTCGCGCACCCGCGCGAACGCCTCGTCCAGGGTGTCGATCAGGCCCGGGGTCGTCGCGAGGCCGGCGACCTCTTCGCGCGTCGCCCAGCGGACCCCGAGGGCCTCCGGCCCGGCCACGGGCTCGCCGCCCAGCCACAGGGCGGCGTGCGGATGGACGACGTAATGGTGGCGGACGCGGCCCGCCTCGTCCCGGACGATGATCTCCGTGGGCGAGAGCACACCGACCACCTCGGCCGTCAGGCCGACCTCCTCGGACAACTCGCGCAACGCCGCCTCGGCCAGCGCCTCGCCCGCCTCGACGAGGCCGCCCGGCAGGGTCCAGACGCCGCGCATCGGCTCGTTCGCCCGGGCCGCCAGCAGGACGCGCCCGTCGCGGATCACGGCGATCGACGCGCCCACGAACGGCCGGGTCGGGAACAGGCGGCTGCCGCCATCGGCCACGCCCTCACTCATGGCTTGCCTCCGTCCGGGACGATGACGGCGACGCGCCCGTCGGCGAGGCCGACGAGCAACCGCGTCGCCGCGCCCTCGCCCAACGCCACGATGCCGGTGGTCGCCGGCGCCGGCAGCGGGATGCGCAGGCGCTCGTGCAGCGACCCCTTGGCCTGGACGAGGGCGATCTCCGGACGGCCTGCCACCGGCAGCACGAGCTCGGGCGGCCCGGCGGCCGGGATCGCGACGGCGAGATCGGCATCGCCCTCGCCCGCCGCGTAGCCCGGGGCCTCGCCGGCCGGTTCGATCGTGCCGGGGGACAGCGTCCAGAGCTGCAGCACCCCCCGGGCGCTCACCGTCGCGGCCTGGACGCCGCCGGAACCGGTGAAATCCGCGATGCCGGCGATCTTGAGGGGCGGCCCGGGCTGCGGCGGCGTGCGCGCCGTGACGGCCCAGCCCGCCTGACCGTCCGGGCGCCCGATCAGCACGAGCCCGCCCGCATCCGCTCCCGCGAGGGTCGCAGCCAGGAGGGCCGGGCGGCCGGCGAGGCGCAGCAGGCGCGGCCGGAGCGGCGCGAACACCGCGTCGCCCCCCGCCGGCACCGTGACGGTGGCGACCGGGACGGGTTTCGGGTCGGTGCTGACTGCCATCGGCTGGCGTTCGCGGATCGTCAGGACCGCGGCGGCTTCGCCCCCGTCGGGCGCCCGGGTGCGGCCGGTGAGATAGGCGCTCAGCGCCCCGGCCAGGACCCGGCGCGAGCCCGGCAGGGCGCCCCGCGGCGTCTCGGCGGCGGTCAGCCCCTCGACGGCGTCGCGGCCGATCGGCCGGACCGTGACCGCACCGTCGACCACGTTGAGCACCGCGCCGCCATCCTCGCCCCAGACCACCGCGATCGGGGCGCTCTCCTCGTCACCCGCCGACGGGTCGGATTTTGCGCCGGCGATCGGCAGCAGGCCGGAAGTCGCCACCGAGACCGCGGCCTCGCTGCGCGGCCCGCGCAGGGCCCGCACCGTGAAGGGCAGGTCCAGGATCCGGACGCCCGGCGCCTCCGCGCGGGCAGGGGCGAGCGGCGCGCACAGACTCAGGCCGAGGAGGATCGCGAAGCTCCGGCGCCCGACGGCCGGAGTGTGGCGCATGGCGGTCGGCCGCCCGGATCGCCGGGTCAAACGTGCTGGCCGCCGTTGATGTGCAGCTCGGCCCCGTTCACGTAGGACGAGGCGTCGGTGCACAGGAAGTAGATCGCCTTGGCGACCTCGTCCGGGGTGCCGAGCCGCCGCTGCGGGATCTGCTCGACGAGCTTTTCCGTGCCGGGCGACAGGATCGAGGTGTCGATCTCGCCGGGGGAGATCGCGTTCACCCGCACGCCGAGGGGGCCGAAATCGGCGGCCATCTCGCGGGTCAGGCCGGCCAGGGCCGCCTTGGAGGTGCCGTAGGCCGCGCCCGCGAAGGGGTGGACCCGGGAGCCGGCGATCGAGGTGACGTTGACGATCGAGCCCCGGGCGCGGGCGAGCTCGTCGCGCAGGCCCCGGGCGAGCAGGATCGTGGCGAAGACGTTGACCTGGAACACCCGCTGCCAGCCGTCGAACTCGGTGGCCAGGGCCCCCAGGCGCTCGCCGCCCGGTCCCTTGGGCGAGATGCCGGCATTGTTGACCAGCGCGTGCAGCACGCCGCCCTCGGCGTCGAGCCGGCCCCGGACCTCCTCGATGGCGCGCATCGTGTCCTGTGCGTCCGCGAGATCGACCTGGAGGTGGTCCTCGGGACCCATCTCCCAGGGGCAGTTCTCGGGGAAGGCGTGGCGCGAGCAGGTGATGACCCGCCAGCCGGCCGCCGAGAAGCGCTTGACCGTGGCGTGGCCGATGCCCCGGCTCGCGCCCGTGAGCAGCATGATGCGCCGGCGTTCGTTGACGGGGAGGGCCAAAGCCGTAAGCCTCGCTGGCGGGGTTTCGGATCGCGTCCGGATCGGGCGCTCGTCGTCCCGGTGAGCCGGACGGGTCTAGGCTGACAGGCCTCGAAAATCCAGAGTGCGTCACGCGCGTACGGTACGGGAGATGGGGCAAGCCATGACGGATACGGACCGCCTGCCGGAGATTCCCGCCGAGACCCTCTCGGCGGCGCAGGCCGCGGCCGCGGAGGCGTTCCGGGCCGAGCGCGGGGTCCCGGTCTTCGGGCCGTTCGTGCCGCTGCTGCGCAGTCCCGAGCTGATGCTATGCGCCAGCCGCATGGGGCTGTACCTGCGCTACGGCAGCGCCCTGCCGCTGCGGATCAGCGAGTTCGTGATCCTGATCGTCGCCCGGCTGTGGAGCCAGCAGGTCGAGTGGCAGATCCACCACCCGATCGCCCTCAAGGCCGGGGTCGCGCCCGAGACCGCACAGGCCCTGGAAGAGGGGCGGCGCCCCGACACGATGAGCGCCGAGGAGGCGCTCGCCTACGCGTTCTCGACCGAGCTGCAGCACAACCGTGCGGTGAGCGATGCCACCTACGCCGCCGTGGTCGCGCAGTTCGGCGAGCAGGGCGCGATCGATCTCACCGGCATCAACGGCTACTACGCGCTGCTCGCCATGACCATGAACGTCGCCCGCACGGCGCTGCCCGAGGACGGGCCGCCGCCGCTGCCGCCGCTGGTGCGGTAGCGCCCGCGGCGCTTGTCGCGCCGGCCGCTTCGGTCTAACCGTCCCTCTATCCCGTGGGCGCCCGACGCGCGGCGCCTCGCCAACCCCCGAAAAACCGACCGGACGAAGCCATGGTCGCCCATACCCGCGCCGCCACGGCGCCGATGCCCGCGGATCCGGCGCTCGCCGGCGCCCGCATCCTCGTCGTCGAGGCGCGCTACTACGAGGCGCTCGCCGACGAGCTGCTGGCCGGCGCGCTCGCGGTGATCGAGGCGTTCGCCGCGCACGCCACCGTGGTCACGGTGCCGGGTGCCCTGGAGATCCCCGCCGCGGTGGCGATCCTGGCGGACGAGTACGACGCCGTGGTGGCGCTGGGCTGCGTGATCCGCGGCGAGACCGGGCATTACGACATCGTGGCCGGCGAGAGCGCCCGCGCCCTGATGGACCTCTCGGTCCAGCGCCGGCTGCCGCTCGGCAACGGCATCCTCACGGTCGAGACCGAGGCGCAGGCGCTGGAACGCGCCCGGGTCGCCGAGATGAACAAGGGCGGCGGCGCGGCCGAGGCGGCGCTCGGGGTGCTCGCCCTCAAGCGCGCGGCCGAGGCGGCGCGCCCGCGATAACGAGAACCGACATGACCGGGACCACCGAAACCAGGCCGGACGACGCCACCCCGGACAGCGCCGACAGCGCCGCCCAGGAGACCGCCCGCGCCATCAGCCCGCGCAGCGGCGCGCGCCTCGCCGTGGTGCAGGCGCTCTACGAGATGGACATTTCCGGCAAGGGCGTCCTCGACGCGCTCGCCGAGTTCGAGGCCTTCTGGATCGGCCAGGAGGTGGACGGGATCGTGCATCCCAAGGCCGAGACCGCCTTCTTCCGCGACCTGCTGCGCGGCACGGTCGAGGAGCAGCGGGCGATCGACCAGAAGCTCGACCAGGCTTTGGCCCAGGGCTGGCCGCTGCGGCGGATCGAGATCGTGCTGCGGGCGATCCTGCGGGCGGGGGCCTACGAGCTCCTGTTCCGGCCCGACGTGCCGGCCCCGGCCGCGATCTCGGAATATGTCGACGTGGCCCACAGCTTCTACACCGCCGACGAGCCGGGCCTCGTCAACGCCGTGCTCGACCGGGTCGCCCGGGAGGTCCGTCCGGGCGAGGTCAGCGCGCCCAAGGGCGGCGGCAAGGCCGCCGGCAAGCCGGGCC
Source organism: Methylobacterium brachiatum (assembly GCF_020523825.1). Lineage (GTDB taxonomy): Bacteria > Pseudomonadota > Alphaproteobacteria > Rhizobiales > Beijerinckiaceae > Methylobacterium > Methylobacterium brachiatum. Next base: position 8,562 of record NZ_JAJALK010000014.1, read on the forward strand.
CCGGAAAGCCCGCCCCCAAGAAGGCCTGAGCCGTGGCCGGGCCGGATCGCGCCTCCGAGGAGGGGCTGATCGCCCGCTACTTCGCCCCCCTGGCGGGGCCGGGGGCGGACGGGCTGCGGGACGATGCCGCGACCCTGACCCCGACCCCCGGGCACGATCTCGTGGTCACCGCCGACGCGGTGGTGGCCGGGATCCACTACTTCTCCGACGATCCCCCGGACTCGATCGCCCGCAAGGCGCTCGGGGTGAACCTGTCCGACATCGCCGCCAAGGGCGCGGTGCCGCGGGGCTTCCTGCTGACCCTGGCGCTGCCCGACGACTGGACGGAGGCCTGGCTCGCGGGCTTCTCCGAGGGGCTCGGGGCGGCGGCGGCCGAGGCCGGCTGCCCGCTGCTCGGCGGCGACACGGTGCGGTCCGGCGGGCCGGCCTTGATCGGGGTCACCGCGTTCGGCGAGGTGCCGTCCGGCGGCATCGTCCGGCGCGGCACCGCGCAGGTCGGCGACCGGATCTGCGTCAGCGGCACGATCGGCGACGCCGCGCTCGGGCTGCGCCTGCGCCTGGAGCCGGAGGCGGCCTGGGCGACCTCCCTCGATCCGGCGCAGCAGGCGTTGCTGGCCGACCGCTACCTGCATCCGCGCCCGCGCCTCGCCTTGGCGGCCGCGATCCGCCGTCACGCCTCGGCCGCGATGGACGTGTCGGACGGGCTCGCCGGCGACCTCGCCAAGATGCTGGGCGCCGGCCGGACCGCCCGGATCGGGGCTGTGCCGCTCTCGGAGGCCGCCGCCCGGGCGCGGGACGCGGAGCCCGGCCTGATCGAGCCGATCCTGACCGGCGGCGACGATTACGAAATTCTCTGCACGGTCGCCCCGGAAACCCTCGACGCCCTCCTCGCCGAGGCGGCGCAGGCCGGGATCCCGCTCACCGCCATCGGCACCGTCACCTCAGGCGACGGCCCGCCCGGCTTCGAAATGGGCGACGGCACCGCGCGCGTGTTCGCGGCTGGGGCGTTCAGCCACTTCTGAGGCGGGGCCCGGGCTGGTCCGGCCGAGGACGATGTGGGTCACGCCCTCGGGCTGGCGGCCGATCTGGCGGCGGACCTCGTCCATTATCCCGGCGGCCACGATCGGCATCCACAGGGCCAGGTCGCCGGGCGTCAGCGCGGAGCGGCCGGTCAGCGCCTCCTCCGGGCGGGGCGGCGTCGAGAGGGCCCGCTGCAGGATGTGCAGCAGCTCGCCCTGGATCGCCTCCGGCTGGGCCGCGACCCGCTCGGCGATCAGGAAATGCACCGCTCCGGTCAACACCTCGATCGTCGCCGCCAGCTTGGCGACTTGGTCGCTGCTCATGTCCAGCCCCATCCGGTTATACAACCGAAAGTAGAACGCCGTATGGTTAACCGCGGGTTAAGCCCCGCGATCCGGCGACGAATCCGGTCCCATCGGCAGCCATCCCCTCGACGAGAGGAGGCCGCGCGATCCGCGTCCCGTCGCAGAGCCTTCGCAGCAAAGCCGCGCCGTTCATCAATGCAGTGCAGCATTCGCATGCCGCAGTGCCAACAACATCAGATGCGGCGTTTGCGCTCACCGGCGAAGTTTGGCAACTAGAGGCGGATCTATCACGCCATGATCGGTCCGATTCTAATCCTCTGCCGAGACGCGTCCACGTCGCCGAACCGGTCACCCTGTCGGCAATGGTCGCGCCAAGACGAACCTTTGGGAAGGAATGCCCCGAATCGAGCGCCACGTCCCATGACCGTCTCCGGGCGGTCAAGCTCGACACCAATCACAAGCCCCCGCCAGGCACGATAAAAACAAGGACGGTAGAGAGCATGATCCCTTTGACCTTGATCATCGTGGGCGGGCTCTGCGCCGTCGCCTACGGCATCGTCACGATCCTCGACGTGATGCGGCGGGATGCCGGCACCCAGCGCATGCAGGAGATCGCCGCCGCCATCGCGGAGGGCGCGCAGGCCTATCTGAAGCGGCAATACCTCACCATCGGCCTGGTCGGCGTGGTGCTGTTCGTGCTGCTGGCGGTGTTCCTCGGGATCAAGGTCGCGGTCGGCTTCCTGATCGGCGCGGTCCTGTCGGGGGCGGCCGGCTTCATCGGCATGAACGTCTCGGTGCGCGCCAATGTCCGCACCGCCCAGGCCTCCTCGACCTCGCTGGGCGCCGGCCTCGACATGGCGTTCAAGTCCGGCGCCGTGACCGGCATGCTGGTGGCCGGCCTCGCCCTGCTGGGGGTGGCTCTCTACTACCTCTACCTCACCCGCGGCGCCGGGCTCGACCCGTCGAGCCGCGAGGTGATCGACGCGCTGGTGGCGCTCGGATTCGGCGCCTCGCTGATCTCGATCTTCGCCCGGCTCGGCGGCGGCATCTTCACCAAGGGCGCGGATGTCGGCGGCGACCTCGTCGGCAAGGTCGAGGCCGGGATCCCGGAGGACGATCCCCGCAACCCGGCGACCATCGCGGACAATGTCGGCGACAATGTCGGCGATTGCGCCGGCATGGCCGCCGACCTGTTCGAGACCTACGCGGTGACCATCGTGGCCACCATGGTGCTGGCCGCGATCTTCTTCTCCGGCCCCACCGGCAGCGGCCGGGCGGTGCTCGAGCCGATGATGCTCTATCCGCTGGCCATCGGGGCGGCCTGCATCGTCACCTCGATCGCCGGCACCTACGCAGTGCGGCTCGGGGCCAACCAGTCGATCATGGGCGCCCTGTACAAGGGGCTGATCACCGCGGGCGTGCTCTCGGTGGCGGCGATCGCCATCGTCAACCTGACCCTGCTGGGCGGCTTCTCCACCGCCTTCACCACCTCGACGGGCGTGACCTTCACGTCGGGCGGCCTGTTCGGCTGCGCGGTGATCGGGCTCGCCATCACGGCGCTGATCGTGGTGATCACCGAGTACTACACCGGCACCAATTTCCGCCCGGTGAAGTCCATCGCGGACGCCTCGGTGACCGGCCACGGCACCAACGTGATCCAGGGCCTGGCGATCTCGCTCGAATCCACCGCGCTCCCGGCCATCGTGATCGTGGCCGGCATCATCGCCACCCACGCGCTGGCCGGCCTGTTCGGCATCGCCATCGCGGTCACAGCCATGCTGGCGCTGGCCGGCTTCATCGTCGCGCTCGACGCCTTCGGGCCGGTCACCGACAATGCCGGCGGCATCGCCGAGATGGCCGGCCTGCCCCCGGACGTCCGCAAGTCCACGGACGCGCTCGACGCGGTCGGCAACACCACCAAGGCGGTGACCAAGGGCTACGCGATCGGCTCGGCCGGCCTCGGCGCCCTGGTGCTGTTTGCCGCCTACACGTCCGACCTGAACTACTTCATCGCCAATGCGAGCCCGACGCAGTACCGGTTCTTCCAGGGCGTCGGCGTCGATTTCTCCCTGTCCAACCCCTACGTGGTGGTCGGGCTGCTGCTCGGCGGCCTGATCCCGTTCCTGTTCGCCGGCATCGCCATGACGGCGGTCGGCCGGGCGGCGAGCGCGGTGGTCGAGGAGGTCCGGCGCCAGTTCCGGGAGAAGCCCGGGATCATGCAGGGCACCGACCGGCCGGATTACGGCCGCGCGGTCGACATGCTGACCCGGGCGGCGATCAAGGAGATGATCGTCCCGTCGCTGCTGCCGGTCCTGTCGCCGATCGTGCTGTTCTTCGTGATCCAGCTCATCGCGGGCAAGAGCCAGGCCTTCGCCACGGTGGGCGCGAGCCTGCTCGGGGTGATCCTCACCGGCCTCTACGTCGCGGTCTCGATGACCTCGGGCGGCGGTGCCTGGGACAACGCCAAGAAGTACATCGAGGACGGCCACCACGGCGGCAAGGGCTCCGACGCCCACAAGGCCGCGGTGACCGGCGATACGGTCGGCGACCCCTACAAGGACACGGCCGGCCCCGCGGTGAACCCGGCGATCAAGATCACCAACATCATCGCCCTGCTGCTGCTGGCGGTGCTGGCGCATTATTGATCCCGCCCGCACCCCCATCCTGAATTCCGAGGCGTCCGCTGTGCTTCGGCTCTTCAGGATGAGGGGGGCGGGGGTGAAACCGTCGCCCGCGCCCTCGTCACCAACCCGGGGACCCGAGCGCGGCGCGGATCGGCCCGCCTCACCCCTCCCCGTCGCGGAGCCGGCGCAGCGCGTCGAAGGGGCCGGCATCCTCGCCGACCACCACGGGCTCGAAGGCGATGCCGGGCTTGCGCGGATAGGGGTCGAGGCCCAGCGCCAGGAACTCGGCGGTGAGCGCGCCGAAATCGATCCGGCCGCCGATCAGCGGATCGGGCACCTCGACATCCTCGGCGTCCGTACCGGCGAGCTGGTCGGTATCGGTGAACACCACCTCCACCGGCTCGCGGACCGGCCCCTCGAACGGCTCGAGGCTGACCGTGCAGATCTGCGTCACCACGGCCTCGACCGTGCCGGTCACGGTCATCCGGTTGGTCGAGCCCGAGATCTCGAATCGCCCGACGAAGTCGCGGATGGCGAGAATCTTGAAGTCGGCGGCGAGCGCCGTGCATTCGGCCGGGCTCGCCTCGACGGTGACGGCGCCCCGGCCCTGCGGCAGGCGCTCGACATTGACCCAGCGCGCGAGCGGCCCGCTCTCCGGGCCCGTACGGTGTCTCATATCCTGTCTCCGGTCGGGGCCGGCGCGAAGGCGTCCGGCTCCGGGAAGGGCGGCCCGGCAGCGAGCAGCCCGTCGAGGTGTTCCGTCGCCAGCGCCGCGTCGGCCGCCAGCACGTAGGCGGCGAGGCCCGCCGCGTCACCCTCCCCGCCGAGGACGTTGCGGGCGAGCACGACGGCGAGGGCGGCGGCGTCGCCGGCATCCAGCGCCGCGTCGTAGCCCGTGGCCCGGCCGTAGAAGGCGGCGCCGAGCTTCTTCATCCGCTTGCCGACGCCCATATCGCCGACGCCGAGCTCGCGCAAAGACGCGTCGAGCTGGGTGAAGACCGAATTCACCAGATCCTGCGCCACGTCGGCGGCGGGGGCCGGCAGCCGGTTGAGCCGGCGCAGGACCAGGATCACGTGCAGGCACAGGGCCTCGAACCGGCCCTCGACCGTGTCGGGCACGGCGAGCCGCGTGTACAGGCCCGGCTGCCGCGCCGCCGCGCTGATGGCCGTGTGCAGCCCCTCGACGGCCCGCCGCCGGGCGTTGTCGCGACGGAACAGCCCGGCGATCATCGGTGCCTCGCAGAGGGGAAAACCCGGCCGCGGCCGCGGTGGGTAGGCCGGCCCTGTGGCCAAGCTTGCCTTGTCAAAGCCATATCCCCGCGGTACGGCAACCCACGCCCAAGGCGCAAGCGCCGTCGGAGACATGGACCGGCGGCGGCCTGCGTCGCTCGTCCGTCAACACGCTCTCTGGGGGCCCGATGCGGCGCCGTCTCGTCCAGTCCTTTGCGCGCCTCGCGCTGCTCGGCCTCACGGGCGCCGGCCTCGCCGGCTGCGTCGGCGAAGAGCTGCGCCACGGCTACCAGATCGACCAGGCGGCGCTCGCCACGATCAAGCCCGGCATGAGCCCCGAGCAGGTGCTGCAGATCCTCGGCACGCCGTCGACAGTCTCCACGGTGGGCAACAAGTCCTGGTATTACATCTCCCAGAACACCAGCCGGACGATCATGTTCCTGGGCGAGCAGGTCGAGGACCAGAAGGTCACGGCGGTCTACTTCACCCCCGGCTTCAAGGTCGAGCGCGTGGCGCTCTACGGCCTGCAGGACGGCCGGGTGTTCGACTTCATCGAGCGCACCACGCCGACCAGCGGCGCCGACCGGGCCTTCCTCAGCCAGCTGTTCCGCGGCCTGACCCGCTACGAGCCGTTCGGCACCGGCAAGGGCACCAGCGTCGTCCCGGGCGCCAACCGCGGCCTCTGAACACAAGCCGGGGGTTTCCGCAGGGCTCAGCCCTGCACCCGCAAAAGGTCGGGGACCTTTTGAAACCCCGACCTGTGTCAGGCCTGTTCGGGCCCGCGCAGCAGGCCCGTGATCTCGGCCGGCTCGGCGAAGAGATGGTCCGGGCCGAGCGCCGCCAGCGCGCCGGCATCGGTGTAGCCCCAGGCCACCGCCCCGAACGGGCAGCCGAGCGCCCGCGCGGCCTCGAAATCCCGCACCTCGTCACCGATGCACAGGGCCCGTTCCGGCGGAACGCCGCGGCGCGTCAGGAGCGCCCGGAGCCGCTGCGCCTTGCCGAACAGCGAGGCGCCGCAGGCATAGGCGTCGATCCGGCCGGCATTCTCGGGGCCGAGCACCCGGCGGACCGTATCGGCGCGGTTCGACGACAGGATCGCCAGCGGCACCCCGGCCTCCTGCACGCCGGCCAGCATCGCCGGCACCCCGGAAAACAGCGTGATCTGGGCCGCGTCGCGGGCGGCGAGCGCGTGCATGTGGCGGGCGATGAAGGGCAGCTTCCAACGCGGGATGCCGAGATGGGCCACGATCGCCCGGGCGCCCTGAAGCCGCAGCGCATCGACCTCGTGAGCCTCGACCCGGCGGAAGCGGTAGCGGTCGGCGACGCCGTTCAGGACTGAGCAGAACCAGGCGAAGCTGTCGGCGAGCGTGCCGTCGAAATCGAGCACGACGAGAGAGGGCCCGGCCTCGCCGGGGCGGCGCGCCATGTCAGTGGCGGAGATTCGCCAGCGGCATGCTGAGCCGCATCAGCAGGCCCTCCGGGGCCCAATCGTGCTCCAGCACGCCGTCGAGCTGGCCGGCGACGCTGCGCTCGGCCAGCACGGTGCCGAATCCCTGGCGGGAGGGTCTTCCCGTCACCGGGGGCCCGCCGGCCTCGGCCCAGGTGAGAGTGTAGCGCTCGCCGTCGCGCAGCCCGCTCAAGCTGACGCCGCCCTCCTTGGTGGAGAGCCCGCCATACTTCATCGCGTTGGTGGCCTGCTCGTGCATGATCAGCGCGAGCGCGGTGGCGGTGCGCTCGCCGATCTCGGCATCGTCGCCGGAGATCGCCACCCGGGCCCGGCCGCCCTCCTCGTAGGCGGCCATGATCAGGCGCATCAGCCCGAGCACGGTCTGGCCCGCGACCTCGGGGGCGCTGTCGGGGGAATGCGGGCGGACATATTCGTGGGCCCGGGCCAGGGCGCCGAGCCGCTCCCGGAAGGCGGAGGCGAACGGCTTGGCCGCCGGATCGCTGCGAGCGGTGAGCGCCGCCAGGCCGCCGACCACGGCGAAGATGTTCTTGATCCGGTGCGACAGTTCGCGGATCAGCAGGTCGCGAGCCTCCTCGGCGCGCTTGGCCTCGCGCAAATCCCGGGTGACGGTGGCGTAGCCGATCTCGGCGCCGGTCGGATCGCGCACCGGGAAGATGTTGTACAGGACCGCGACCGCCTCGCCCGTGCCGAAATGCCGGAACGCGAGCTCGCCCTCCCAGTAGCCTTTCTGCTGCACCGCCGGCAGCACGGTCTCGGCCAGGACCCGGCGGCTCTCCGGGGAGAAGAAATCCTCCATCCGGTGCCGGCGGGCGGCGGCGAGGTCGGGCAGCCCGACCAGCGCCAGGGCGGCCTCGTTGAGATGCGTGACGGCGCCGCCCAGCGTGTAGAGGCCGATGAAATCCTTGGAGGCCTCCACGATGGCGGCGAGCTTGCGCGCCTCGGCCTCGGCCCGCTTCAGGTCGTCGATATCGGTGCAGGTGCCGAACCAGCGCTCGATCCGCCCCTCCGCGTCGCGGATCGGCATGGCCCGGCCCAGCGTCCACCGGTAGGCGCCGTCGCGATGGCGCAGGCGGTACTCGATCTCGTAGGGCTCGCCGGTCTCCAGCGAGTGGCGCCAGCGCGTCCAGGCCCGCTCCTGGTCGTCCGGGTGGAACACGTCGTTCCAGCCCTCGCCGTCGGTCGAGCCGTAGGGCATGCCGGTGAACTCGTACCAGCGGTCGTTGTAATAGTCGTGGAACCCGTCCGGCAGGGTGGTCCAGACCATCTGGGGCATCGCCGCGGTCATGACCCGGAAGCGGCGCTCGCTGGCGGCGAGCTCGGCCTCCCGGGCGGCGACCTGGGCGTGGGTCCGCCGGTATTCCAGCAGGGTCGAGATCTGGCGGGCCAGGGCGGTCAGGGTCGCGGTCTGGGCCGCGTCGAGCCCCTCGGGCCGCGGCGTCCGGTCGAGGACGCAGAGCGCCCCGAGCGGGATGCCCTGCGTGCCCCGGATCACCGCCCCGGCGTAGAAGCGGAAGCCCGGGCCCCCGGTCACCAGCGGGTTGTCGATGGTCCGCGGGTCGTCGGCGAGATCCGGGATGATCAGGCTTTCGCCGGCCTCGATCGTGTGGGCGCAGACCGAGCAGTCGATCGGCAGCTCGCGCTTGCCCAGGCCGAATTCCGACTTGAACCATTGCCGCTCGGCATCGACCAGGCTGACCAGGGCCACCGGCGCCCGGCAGACATGGGCGGCGATCCGGACAAGGTCGTCGTAGAGCGGCTCGGGCTCGCTATCGAGGATGGCGAGGTCGTGCAGTTCCGCGAGCCGGTCCGCTCTGCTCCAGCGCCGGTCGGTCGGTTCGAAATCCGCGCGTGTATTGGGGGGCGGCGCATCCATGGTCTCGCGCTCAAATAGGCGCGTGACAGGCGGCTGCATAGGCATCGCCGCAGATTAAGGTTTTCACGGTCCCGTTTCCGGGGCGCAGGGCAGCGTAATCCGACGTCGAGACCGGCGCATCGGACCGGATCGGGCCGGCGCGCGTGAAACACTGCGAGCACCGGCGCGCCGGGACATAGGTGGCGGCCGCTCCCGTCCCTGCGCGCCAGAGAGGCGACGGCGGCGCAGGACGCGTCCTCGAAAACCATCGCTCCGCGACCACCGCGGTACCGGACCCCGTCGCGCGGGCTCCGGTACCACGTCGACCCGGATCAGGCCGCCCGGGCTTCGTCCAGGGTCGGATAGTCGGTGTAGCCCTTCGGTCCCTGGCTGTACCAGGTCGCGGCCTCGTCCTTGGCGAGCGGCGCGCCCTTGGCGATGCGCTCGACCAGGTCCGGGTTGGCGATATAGGTCCGGCCGAACGCGATCGCGTCGGCCTCGCCGGCATCCAGCACCTTCTGGCCGCTGATCCCGTCGTAATCGGCGTTGAGGATCATCGGGTTGCGGAACACCTTGCGCATCGCCGGGGCGATCGGCGGGTGGTCGGCCTTACCGAAGGTCCCGTCCGGGCCGGGCTCGCGCATCTCCAGGAAGGCGATGCCGCTGTCGGCCAGCGCCTGGGCGGCGGCCACGAACAGGGGCTCCGGATCCGAATCGTTGCAGCCCTGGATTTCGCCGTTGGGCGACAGACGCACGCCGGTACGTTCCGGCCCGGCGACGCCCGCGACCGCCTCGGTCACCTCGCGCAGCAGCCGCACGCGATTCGCGATGGATCCGCCATACTGATCGGTGCGGTGGTTGGTGCCGTCGCGCAGGAACTCGTCGATCAGGTAGCCGTTCGCGGCGTGGATCTGCACCCCGTCGAACCCGGCCGCGATGGCGTTGGCGGTGGCCCGCTCGTAATCGGCGAGCAGCCGCGGGATCTCGGCGACCTCCAGGGCCCGCGCCTCGGCATAGGGCTTCTTGCCGGAATAGGTGTGGGCCTGGTCCGGGGCCGTGGTGGCCGAGGCCGAGACCGGCTTGGCGCCCCCCAGGAAGTCCGGATGGACCAGGCGGCCCATATGCCAGATCTGGCAGACGATCTTGCCGCCGCGATCGTGCACGGCCTTCACGATCGGCCGCCAGGCATCGACCTGTTGGTCGGACCAGATGCCCGGCGCGTAGGGCCAGCCCAGGCCTTCCTGGGAGATGCCGGTGGCCTCGGTGAGGATCAGGCCGGCGCCGGCGCGCTGGGCGTAATATTCGACCATGAGCGCGGTCGGGACATGCTCACGGGTGGCGCGGCCGCGGGTGAGCGGGGCCATGAAGATCCGGTTCTTCGCCTCGATGGCGCCGATGCGGATCGGGTCTAGCAGGGACGGCATGGAAACCTCGTGCTGGTGCGGCGGCGCCGCCCGTCAGTCAGACGCCGAGGTGGCGTCGCGGCGCGGTGATGCCAGGGTGCAGCGCAGCACCGGGGCGCGGTCCGTGCGCGAGCGCACGTCTCAAGGGGGTGGGATCATCCTCGAGGTTTTGGAACTATGGGCGGGTGAGACTCGGCGGATCGGAGACGCCGAGGGCGAGCGCGCCATGCGATAGAGTGATATCGAAGGCCGACTGGCTGATACGCCGGTCTGGAAAGCCGATAGGATTCCGGACGTCCCATCCGCCGACTCATTCTGAGAAGCCGGAGCGTAGCGGAGGCCGCGAAGAAGCCGTCCGGGGACTCCATAGCCATCTGGTGACCCGCTGCGCGGGCGCCTCAGGATAAGGGGAGTGGAGGGGCGCGCCGGGGCCGGATCCCCCCGCAAAGCTCCAGCCCCGCCCGCCCCGAAACAATTGCCCGACCCGACCGGCCCGATTTCATTTGCCCGGCGGGCCGGTATCGCTATGGTCCGCCGCGCTTGGCGGGCGGCTCTCGTCCGTTCCGCCGCCGTTCCCCCTGCCGAGACCGCGACCCGCAAAGACATGTCCCAACGCGTGTGCATCTCGCTCGACGCCATGGGCGGCGACCACGGGCCCTCGACCGTCGTGCCCGGCGCCGCGCTGGCCCGTGAGCGCCATCCCGGCATGACCTTCCTGCTGTTCGGCGACGAGGCGGTGATTGCCCCGCTGGTCGCCAAGGAGCCGCGGCTGAAGGATTGCGTCGAGATCCGCCATACGAGCGTGGCCGTCGCCATGGACGACAAGCCCAGCCAGGCGGTGCGCCAGGGCCGGGGCAAGTCCTCGATGTGGCAGGCGATCCAGGCGGTGCGCGACGGGCAGGCCGATGCCTGCGTGTCGGCCGGCAACACCGGCGCGCTCATGGCGATGTCGAAGATCTGCCTGAAGACCATGTCGGGTATCGAGCGCCCGGCCATCGCCTGCCTGTGGCCGACCGTGCGCGGCGAGAGCGTCGTGCTCGATGTCGGCGCCACCATCGGCACCGACGCGGAGCACCTCGTCGAGATGGCCGTGATGGGCTCGGCCATGGCCCGCATCGTGTTCGACCTCGACAAGCCGACGGTCGGCCTGCTCAACGTCGGCACCGAGGAGATGAAGGGCAACGAGGCGGTCAAGGAAGCCGCGCGGCTGCTGCGCGAGATGGACAGCCCGGGTCTGACCTATCACGGCTTCGTCGAGGGCACGGATCTCGGGCGCGGCACCGTCGACGTGGTCGTCACGGAAGGTTTCACGGGAAACATCGCGCTCAAGACCGCCGAGGGCACGGCCAAGCAGATCGGCAGCTATCTGCGCTCGGCCATGACCCGGACGCTCGCGGCCAAGATCGGCGCGCTGTTCGCCCGCCAGGCGTTCAAGGCCCTGAAGGACAAGATGAATCCGAGCCGCGCCAATGGCGGCGTGTTCCTCGGGCTGGAGGGCATCGTGATCAAGAGCCACGGCTCGGAGAACGCGCAGGGCTTCGCCGCGGCGATCGACCTGGCCCACGACATGGCCCGCCAGGACATGATCCGCACGATCCGCGAGATGCTCGACCAGACGGCGGTCCTAGCGCCGGCTTGAGCGTCCGCAGAAGTACGAGATGGAAACGGGCCTTCTTCGAGCGCACCTGACGAAGCTTCCGTTCAAGAGACGCGTAGCGCCGTCCCCGTCATTGCGAGCGCAGCGAAGCAACCCGGTGCAGCGGGCGATCCCCGAAGGGGACGTATCCCTAAATTGCTTCGCTGCGCTCGCAATGACGGATGGGATCGTCGGTCGGGTGATCCGACCGCAAACCGACTGACACAGGGGCGGACCCGCCATCCGGTCTGGGGCGTTCAAACAAAACACGACCGCGTATGCCTCCCAGATCCGCGAGGGGAGGGCGATTCGCGTAACATGGTCAAGGCGTTGACGGCCGGCGGGAATGTCCAAGCCCACCGTCCGGGAAGGAAAGCGATGTCAGCCCTCCGCACAGATTCTCCGCAGGCGCTGCGCTCGGTGGTGGTCGGAACCGGGTCGAGCCTGCCCGCGCAGGTGGTGACCAACGCCGCCCTGACCGAGCGGGTCGACACCTCGGACGAGTGGATCGTCCAGCGCACCGGCATCCGCCAGCGCCACATCGCCGATGCGGGCGAGACCACCTCGGTCCTCGGCGCCCGGGCCGCCCAGGCCGCCCTCGACGATGCCGGCCTGACCGCCGACGACATCGACCTCGTCATCTGCGCGACCTCGACCCCCGACCACACCTTCCCGGCCACCGCGACCCAGATCCAGGCGGCGCTCGGCATCCATCACGGGGCGGCCTTCGACCTGCAGGCGGTCTGCGCCGGCTTCGTGTTCGCGGTCTCCACCGCCGACAAGTTCCTGACCACCGGCTCGGCCCGCCGGGCCCTGGTGATCGGCGCCGAGACCTTCTCGCGCATCGTCGACTGGGAGGACCGCACCACCTGCGTGCTGTTCGGCGACGGCGCCGGCGCGGTTGTGCTGGAGGCGCGCGCCGATGCGGGCGACCGGGGCGTGCTCTGCGCCAGCCTGCGCTCGGACGGGCGGCACCGGGACAAGCTCTACGTCGATGGCGGGCCGGGCTCCACCGGCACCACCGGGCGGCTACGCATGGAGGGGCGCGAGGTGTTTCGCTTCGCGGTCGGGCAGGTCACCGACGTGATCGCCGCCGCCTTCGCGCAGGCCGGCCTGACCGCGGAGGACCTCGACTGGTTCGTGCCCCACCAGGCCAACCGCCGGATCATCGAGGCCTCGGCCGACAAGCTCGGCATCGCCCGGGAGAAGATCGTGCTGACCGTGGACCGCCACGGCAACACCTCGGCGGCCTCGATTCCGCTGGCCCTCGACGTCGCCCGGCGGGACGGCCGGATCCAGCCCGGCGACCTCGTGATGATCGAGGCGATCGGCGGCGGGTTCAGCTGGGGCGCGGCGCTGATCCGCTGGTGAGCGGCTGGAGCGATTCCACGCCTCCCCGCGGTTGACCGGGCGGCGGGCGCCGATTAGCGTGCCGGATCATAGGGATACACCTTCAGCTGACGGTGCGGCGAGGTTCGCCGCCCCTGTGGGCTGCCGGAAGAGAAGAGCGGGCGAGGGGACACGGCATGGCAGGCAAGACGGTGACGCGCGCCGACTTGAGCGAGGCCGTCTACCACCAGGTGGGCCTGTCGCGGACCGAATCCGCCGCGCTGGTCGAGACCGTGCTGTCGGAGATCTGCGCCTGCCTGGCCGCTGGCGAGACGGTCAAGCTGTCCTCGTTCGGCTCCTTCGTGGTGCGCAGCAAGGGCAAGCGCGTCGGCCGCAACCCCAAGACCGGCGTCGAGGTGGCGATCGAGCCCCGCCAGGTGATGGTGTTCAAGCCCTCCAACGTGCTCAAGGCCAAGATCAACGGCCAGGCGATCAACGGGCTGGACAAGCACGACGAGGACGCCTGAGCGGCCGTTTCTCCGGCGATGGCGCGCTCTCCGTCGCCCGTAGAGGAGGGAGGGAGGCGCGAGGATCGGGCTTCTGTCGCTCCGAGACGATAAACAATATTCTTTCAACCCCCGGTAAGGCTTGAGCCCGGCCGCGCGGGCCGGCAAGATCGTCCACTCCCCGCCGATCGTCAGACAGCCATGCCCCCAGCCCTCGCCGCCGACACGCCGCTCGAACCGATCGGCGAGAAGAGCGCCGGCGCCTTCCGCACGATCAGCGAGGTTTCCGAGGAGCTCGACGTGCCCCAGCACGTCCTGCGGTTCTGGGAGACCCGATTCGGCCAGATCCGCCCGGTGAAGCGAGCGGGCGGCCGGCGCTATTACCGGCCCCAGGATGTCGAGCTGGTCGCCGGCATCCGGCAGCTCCTCTACGTGCAGCGCTACACCATCGCGGGCGCCCAGCGGGTGCTCAAGGAGAACGGCATCCGCTTCGTCCAGGCGGTGGGCCGCGGCGAGGCCAAGGCCGCCGAGCCTCAAATCCAGGAGGTCGAGGGCGGCCTCGATGCCGGGATCCGGGCCGACACCCCCGACCGCGCCGCCCTTCTGGGCGTGCTGGAGGATCTGCATGCCTGCCGGTCCCTGCTCGATGCCCTGCGCCGGCCCTACGACCGGGACGTGTGAGTCTCGCCGCGGCCTCGCGCAGGCCGTGTGACGTGCATCGTGCACGCATCTTGCGGAACGGGCGAACTTTCCTGCCGGAGCCCGCGTTGACGCCCGCATGGCCGCGCCCAAATCCAAGCTGTCGCCCAGCCAGGAGCTGATGGCCCGCCTCATGCGGATCGTCCGCTCTTGTCCGGATGCGGCCTCCGAAGTCCTCGAGCTGATGTTCCTCGTCAGCCAGATCGAGGCCGCGACCTCGATCGACCGGGAGTACCGGGACGCCAAGCGGGTGATCAGCCGCCTGCGCAATCCCCTGTGGGAGATGGGCCCCCCGGATCGGGAGAAGCTGCTGGCGGCCGCCGAGACGATCCGCCGGGTCTGCCGCCTGCCCGAGGACCAGATTCCGCCGGTGCCGATCGCCGATGCCGGCGAGCGCGCCCGGGTCGAGGCGCGGCTCGCCGTGGCCCTCGCCGGGGAGTTCGACGCCGCCCAGATCGCCCGGGTCACCGGCGTGGTCGCCGCGGTGCTGCAGGACTAGGATCGGTTCCGGAAAACATTCGGCGTCCCGGCTCTGTCCGGGACGGGACAGCGATCCCAAAACCCTCGACGGCCGTGCCCGGCGTCCCCACATGCTGCTCGACCGATGGAAGGGGCGCCCGGCCGTGAGCCCGGAATCCGACCCCGGATCGGCACCGGAGAGACGCCGTCATGACCGCCCTTCGCCCGCTCGCCACGCTGCTCGCAAGCGGCCTGATCCTCGCAGGTCCGGCGCTGGTCCCGGCCTTCGCCCAGACCACCGTGACCCGCTCGAAGACGGTGGCGCCCGGCAAGACCGTGCGACTCGAGATCGCCCCGAATCTCAAGAAGGATTGCACGCCGGGCCCGATGCCGGAATTCAAGGTCTCGGGTGCGCCCAAGAACGGTTCGGTGATCACCAAGGTCGGCAAGCTGAAGACGCCGGCGAGCTACCGCTGCCCCAACAAGGAGGCCGCGGTGCAGGCCCTATTCTACCAGCCCAACAACGGCTTCACCGGCTCCGACGAGGTGACCTTCGAGGTCAAGGGCGCCGACGGCCAAGTCCAGACCCAGAACATCAAGATCACCGTCGGGGCGACCGGGTCAAAATCCGGGGAGGATGCCAAGAAAGAAGGCACGGATCTCTAAGCAGAGGCAGGAAACCCTGGCGCGTGCATAGTTTTTCATCCTAAAATGCTCGCTCGAAGGAGACTGAAATCAACGTTGGAGCACGTCTAGGCTCGGTTTTGGCCAGATGAGTGTTGCAAGCAATCGACAGGCCGGCTGCGCGTTCGCCGCGCTGCGACAAAAGCGGGCCTGTCGGTTGCATCCGAGCCGAGACAGGATGAAGCTGTCAGGGTCTGAGAGGGTTATCGAATGTCGATGCATGCGACGAACGACCTTTTCCAGAGCTTCGCCCGAGGGTACGAGGCCCGCCGCGATACGGAGATGACGCTCTCCGAGTATCTCGAGGCCTGCCGCGACGAGCCGCTGATGTACGCCTCGGCCGCCGAGCGCATCCTGGCGGCCATCGGCGAGCCGGAATTCGTGGACACCGCCAAGGATTCCCGCCTCGGCCGGATCTTCATGAACCGGACGATCCGGACCTACCCGGCCTTCCGGGAATTCTACGGCATGGAGGAGACGATCGAGCGGATCGTCTCGTTCTTCCGCCACGCCGCGCAGGGCCTGGAGGAGCGCAAGCAGATCCTCTACCTGCTCGGCCCGGTCGGCGGCGGCAAGTCGTCGCTTGCCGAGCGCCTGAAGGCGCTGATGGAGGTCCACCCGATCTACGTGCTCAAGGCCGGGGACGAGGTCTCGCCGGTGTTCGAGAGCCCGCTGGGCCTGTTCGAGCCGGACACGATGGGCGAGGAGATCCAGAAGCGCTACGGCATCCCGCGCCGCCGGCTCACCGGCCTGATGAGCCCCTGGGCGCTCAAGCGCCTCGATGAGTTCAACGGCGACATCTCGCGCTTCAAGGTGATCAAGGTCCGGCCCTCGCGGCTGCGGCAGATCGCCATCGCCAAGACCGAGCCGGGCGACGAGAACAACCAGGACATCTCCTCGCTGGTCGGCAAGGTCGATATCCGGCGGCTGGAGACCCTCTCCCAGGCGGATCCCGACGCCTATTCCTACTCGGGCGGCCTCAACCGGGCGAACCAGGGCGTTCTCGAATTCGTCGAGATGTTCAAGGCGCCGATCAAGATGCTGCACCCGCTGCTCACCGCGACGCAGGAGGGCAACTATGTCGGAACCGAGAATATCGGCGCGAT
This sequence comes from Methylobacterium brachiatum, assembly GCF_020523825.1. Taxonomy (GTDB): domain Bacteria; phylum Pseudomonadota; class Alphaproteobacteria; order Rhizobiales; family Beijerinckiaceae; genus Methylobacterium; species Methylobacterium brachiatum. The sequence continues at coordinate 24,883 of NZ_JAJALK010000014.1, forward strand.
CCCGTTCACCGGCGTGATCCTGGCCCACTCGAACGAATCCGAGTGGCAGACCTTCAAGACCAACAAGAACAACGAGGCCTTCATCGATCGCATCTACGTGATCAAGGTCCCGTACTGCCTCCGGGTCACGGAGGAGCAGCACATCTACGAGAAGCTGATCTCCAGCTCGGAGCTGTCGGACGCCGCCTGCGCCCCCGGCACCCTGGAGATGCTGGCCCGGTTCTCGGTCCTGTCGCGCCTGCGCGAGCACGCCAATTCCAACGTGTTCTCGAAGATGCGGGTCTATGACGGCGAATCGCTGCGCGAGGTCGATCCCCGCGCCCGCTCGATGCAGGAATACAAGGACACCGCCGGCGTCGACGAGGGCATGGACGGGATCTCGACCCGCTTCGCCTTCAAGGTCCTGGCGGCGACCTTCAACCACGACACCACCGAGGTCTCGGCCGACCCGGTGCACCTGATGTACGTGCTCGAGCAGTCGCTCCGCCGGGAGCAGCTGCCGCCCGAGACCGAAAAGAAGTACCTGGAATTCATCAAGACCGAGCTGGCCCCGCGCTACGCGGAGTTCATCGGCCACGAGATCCAGAAGGCCTATCTCGAATCGTACCACGATTACGGCCAGAACCTGTTCGACCGCTACATCGACTACGCCGATGCGTGGATCGAGGACCAGGACTTCAAGGACGCCGAGACCGGGCAGCTCTTGAACCGGGAACTCCTCAACCAGGAGCTCACGAAGATCGAGAAGCCCGCCGGGATCGCCAACCCGAAGGACTTCCGCAACGAGGTGGTCAAGTTCGCCCTGCGGTCCCGGGCCCAGCACGGCGGCCGCAACCCGAGCTGGACCAGCTACGAGAAGCTGCGCGAGGTCATCGAGCGGCGCATGTTCAGCCAGGTCGAGGAATTGCTGCCGGTGATCTCCTTCGGCTCCAAGAAGGACGGCGACACCGAGAAGAAGCACGGCGAGTTCGTCGAGCGCATGGTCGCCCGGGGCTACACCGAGCGGCAGGTCCGCCGCCTGGTGGAATGGTACATGCGGGTGAAGCAGGCCGGCTGAGGGACGAAGACTCCGCCCGGGGTCGAGCCCGGGCGGCCCAGTTTCGACCCTCCGCCGCCATAGTTTCGGACGACCGGCCGGAGAGGCTCGCAAGCATGATGTGGGACAAGGAAAACCCGCTTTTCCGAACACATCATGCGGCAGCGGCGCGTTAGACCAGACTGTGCGAAAGGGGGAAGCCTCTTTCGGACGACAGCATGGTATAACGGGAGGCTAGAACCGGCCGGAGCACGCGGGACGAGGGTTTTCGCAGCGTATGCACATCGTCGACCGACGCCTGAATCCAGGGGGCAAGAGCCTCCCCAACCGGCAGCGCTTCCTGCGTCGCGTGAAGGACGTGGCCCAGCGCGCCGTACGCGAATCCGCCCGCGAGAAGGACATCAAGGATCTCGGCAAGGACGGCCGGGTGAGCGTGCCCGTCGACGGCGTGCGCGAGCCCCGGTTCTCCCGCCAGCCCGGCACCGGCCTGCAGGACCACATCCTGCCGGGCAACAAGACCTACGTGGAAGGCGACACGATCGAGCGGCCCCCGGGCGGCGGTGGCGGCCGCGGCTCCGGCGAGGGCGGGGAGGGCGGCGAGAACAGCGAGGATGCGTTCCGCTTCGTGCTCACCCGCGAGGAGTTCTTGGAGCTCTTCCTTGAAGATCTCGAATTGCCGGATCTCGCCAAGCGGCGCCTCGCCGTGGTCGAGACCGAGGGGCTGCGCCGGGCGGGCTACACGGTGACCGGCTCGCCGGCCAACCTCGCCCTGACCCGAACCTTGCGCAACTCGATGTCGCGGCGGATCGCCCTCAAGCGTCCGAAGCCCGAGGAGGTCGCGACGCTTGAGGCACAGCTCGCCGCGATGCGCGAGTCGGATCCGGGCCGGCCCGACGTCGAGCAGGCGCTCCTGCGCTTGCGCGAGCGCGCCAAGCGCATCCCCTATGTCGACCCGATCGACCTGCGCTTCCGCCGGTTCGAGCCCTATCCGCGGCCGATCGCCCAGGCGGTGATGTTCTGCCTGATGGACGTGTCCGGCTCGATGACCGAGCACATGAAGGATCTCGCCAAGCGGTTCTACATCCTGCTGCACATCTTCCTGACCCGGCGCTACCGGCACGTGGAGATCGTGTTCATCCGACACACCGACCGGGCCACCGAGGTGGACGAGGAGACCTTCTTCGGCTCAAGGGAGACCGGCGGCACCCTGGTCTCCTCGGCGCTCGTCGAGATGAAGCGGGTCATCGCCGAGCGCTACGACCCCAACGACTGGAACATCTACGCCGCCCAGGCCTCGGACGGCGACAACGTCTCCTCCGACGGCCCGACCTCGACGGAGCTGCTGCGCGCGCACATCCTGCCGGCCTGCCAGCACTTCGCCTATCTCGAGGTCGGCGACGAGAACGGTCCCCGGGCCGGGTTCGTGGAGCATCGCACCACCCTGTGGCGGACCTACGAGGCCATCGCCAAGGCCGGCGGCCCGATCGCCATGCGCAAGGTCAACCACCGCCGGGAGATCTACCCGGTGTTCCGCGAGCTGTTCGGCCGGAAGGACGCCCGGGCCGAGGCGGAGGCGTGAGGTGGGACGCGCGGGCATGACCCTGACCGGTCCGCCCGGACCGCGACGCAGCACCCCCTCTCCCGCACGGGAGAGGGCTGGGGTGAGGGATCAGGTCCATCCGGAAAGGGCACGCCCCTCACCCTGTCCCTCTCCCGCACCGGAGAGGGGACCCGCGCTCCACCTTGATGCAGGTGGACCCGCTCGCCTCCGCGAGGGGAAAGACCACCCGTCCCGCGCCGGTGCGGGGCAGGGTCCGAAGACACGGGAGGCCGCATGACGCTCGTCAAGGCACGGACGCCCCAGACAATCTCCGGCGGCCAAAAACCCCTGTTCACCGGCAACGACTGGGATTTCGACACGATCCGGCGCATCCACGACGCCTGCGAGGGCATCGCCGGGCCGGAACTCGGGCTGTCCTGGTATCCGAACCAGATCGAGATCATCACGGCCGAGCAGATGCTCGACGCCTACGCGTCGATCGGCATGCCGCTGTTCTACAAGCACTGGTCGTTCGGCAAGCACTTCGCCCAGCACGAGGCCGGCTACCGGCGCGGCCTGATGGGGCTCGCCTACGAGATCGTCATCAACTCGGACCCGTGCATCTCCTACGTGATGGAGGAGAACACGGCGACGATGCAGACGCTGGTGATCGCGCACGCCGCCTTCGGCCACAACCACTTCTTCAAGAACAACTACCTGTTCCGGCAATGGACCGATGCCGAGGGCATCCTCGACTATCTGGACTTCGCCAAGGGTTTCATCGCCCGCTGCGAGGAACGCTACGGCCACCAGGCCGTGGAGCAGGTGCTCGACGCCGCCCACGCGCTGATGAGCCAGGGCGTCCACCGCTACCCGCGCAAGAAGCGGCCGGACCTCGCCTCCGAGCAGCGCCGCGAGCGCGAGCGGATCGAGCACGGTGAGCAGATCTACAACGACCTCTGGCGCACCCTGCCGCAGAAGACCGGCGCGGTGCGCTCCGACGCGGCCGCCGAGCGGCGCAAGGCCCTGCTCGAACTGCCGCAGGAGAACATCCTGTATTTCCTCGAAAAGGTCGCGCCCCGGCTGCGGCCCTGGCAGCGCGAGATCCTGCGGATCGTCCGGCTGGTGGCGCAGTATTTCTACCCGCAGCGCCAGACCAAGGTGATGAACGAGGGCTGCGCGACCTACAGCCACTACCGGATCATGAATTCCCTGTCCGAGAAGGGGCTGATCACCGAGGCCGCCTATCTCGAGTTCCTGCAATCGCACACCAACGTCATCCGGCAGCCGACCTACGACGACCGCTCCTATGGCGGCCACAACCCCTACGCGATCGGCTTCGCGATGATGCAGGACATCGCCCGGATCGTGGAGCAGCCGACCGCCGAGGACCGCGAGTGGTTCCCGGACATCGCCGGCACCGGCGACGCCATGGCGGTGCTGCGCGATTGCTGGGCGAATTACCGCGACGAGAGCTTCATCCAGCAATTCCTGTCGCCCAAGCTGATGCGCGACCTGCGCCTGTTCCACGTGGTCGACGACCCCGACGAGCCGGAACTGCGCGTCGAGGCGATCCACGACGAGCGCGGCTACCGCAAGATGCGCCGCTCCTTCGCCCGCCAGTACGATGTCGCCTGGCTCGACCCGGATATCGAGGTGGTGGACGTGGATCTGGAGGGCGACCGCCGCCTGATCCTGCACCACAAGGCGATCAACCGGATCACCCTGCAGAAGGACGACGCCAAACGGGTGCTCCAGCACCTCGCCGACCTCTGGGGCTACGACGTGGTGCTGAAGGAGATCGAGCCCGCCACCGGCACGGTGCTGGGCGAGATCAGCACCAGCGCGCGGCCGATCTTCTTTTGAGGTTTTCGGGGCGTCTTCCCACCCGCCCTCTCATCCTGAGGTGACGGGCGATCGAAGATCGGCCGGCCTCGAAGGATGAGGGGGTGGATTGGATCACCGGTGGATTGCCCCATCCCCCAACCCATGCTGCAACCAGGCATGAGCGCCCCGATCCTCACCCTCGCCGAAACGCGCGACTTCCTCGACCGGGAATTCCCGCAGATGCAGGCCGGCGGGCGGGCGTTTCATCTGGAGGCGGTGGGGACGCTCTCGGCGCGGATGCGGATGGAGGGGCAGGAACGGTTCCTGCGACCGGGCGGTACCGTGTCGGGGCCGGCCATGATGGCGCTGGCGGATTACGTGCTCTACGCGGCGATCCTGGCCCAGATCGGCCCGGTGGCGCTCGCGGTGACCGCCAGCCTCACCTTCAACTTCCTGCGCAAGCCCGCTCCCGGCGACCTGCTGGCGGAATGCCGGCTGCTCAAGCTCGGGCGACGGCTGGCGGTGGGGGAGGTGGGGATCACCGCCCCGGGCAGCGCCGACCTCGTCTGCCACGCCACCGGCACCTACGCGATCCCGCCGCGCTAGAGCCGGATGACGCTCCCTAAGCAGGGTGGTCGGCGGAGCGGACACACATGGCGGTCCGGTCCTGATCGACGCTTCTCCAACCCATCCCCGCATCCTGAGGTGTGAGCGAAGCGAGCCTCGAAGGAGCCCTCTAGCCAGGCGCGCGATCCCTGGAGGCCTCCTTCGAGGCCTTCGCTTCGCTCCGGCGCCTCAGGATGAGGGAGAATGGATTGGGGGGACGCCAATCACGATGAAGCCAGCCCCGTCATGTGCCGGCGTCGCGGTCAGGCGCTCGGCCGCGCCTCGGTGAGCCGGGCGGCGTAGCGGGCGATCAGGTCGACCTCGAGGTTCAGCCCGTCGCCGGCGCGCCGCTCGCCCCAGGTGGTGACCTGGAGGGTGTGGGGGATCAGCAGCACCGAGAAGACGTCGCCGTCGACGCTGTTCACCGTGAGCGAGGTGCCGTCGAGGCAGACCGAGCCCTTCTCGGCGATGAAGCGCGACAGGCCCGCGGGGGCGCGCAGCGTGAAGCGGTCGCTCGGCCCCCAGGCGCCGGCCGTGACGCTCTCCCGCTCCAGGATCTCGGCGACGCCGTCGACATGGCCGGTGACGAGGTGGCCGCCGAGCTCGTCGCCGATCTTCAGGGACCGCTCCAGGTTGATGCGCGCCCCGGCCACCCAGCGCCCGACCGTGGTCCGCGCCAGGGTCTCGGCGGCGGCGTCCACCGCGAAGACGCAGCCGCCCTCGGTGGGCTCCACCGAGACCGCCGTCAGGCACGGGCCCGAGCAGGCGATCGAAGCGCCGAGCGCGATGGTGGCCGGGTCGTAGGAGGTGCGGATCGTGATCCGGCGCAGGTCGCCCTCGCCCGCGATCGAGACGATGGTGCCGACGTCGCTGACGAGACCGGTGAACATCTCTAAACAACCTTCTCGTAGGTGGCGGCCTCGTCGGGGCCGAGCTGCAGCCGCTCGGCCAGCCGGAAGTTGTTCGGGTCTGCCAGCGCAGCGGTCAAATCCGGGCCCAGCGCCTTCAGGCCGCCCACGGCCCCGAGTTCGGCCGGCCCCGTGACCAGCGTGCAGGCCTCGATCAGATCGGCCCGCGCCAGGGCATCGGCAAGGCGTGGGCCGCCCTCGCTGCACAGCCGCGTCAAACCGCGCTCCCCGAGATGGGCCAGCGCATTCGGCAGGTCGACGCGGCCGGCCACATCCGCCGGCAGGATGGCGATCTCGACGCCGAGCGCCTCCAGGGCCCGCCGGGCATGGGCCGGGGCGGAGCGGGTGGTCAGGACCAGGGTGGCGGTGTCCCGGGCGGTCCGGGCGAGCACGCTGGCCGGCGAGAGCATCAGGTGCGAATCGAGCACGATCCGCAGGGGCGAGCGGGCGCCGAGACCCGGCAGACGGACGGTCAGGGACGGGTCGTCCGCCCGGGCGGTGCCGATGCCGATCAGGATCGCGTCGGCATGGGCCCGCCAGAGATGCACCGCCCCGTCGGCCACCGGGCCGGTGATCCGCAGGCGCTCCGGGCCGGCGCTGGCGCAGAAGCCGTCGCGGGTGCGGGCGAGCTTGAGGTGGACGGCCGGCCGCCCGCGGGCGACCCGGGTGATGTGGCCGATATGGTCGCGGGCCGCCGCCTCCGCCATCAGGCCGGTCTCGACGGTGACGCCCCCCCGGCGCAGGAGGGCGTGGCCCCGCCCGGCCACCCGCGAATCCGGATCCTCCACGGCGCTGACCACCCGGGCGATGCCGGCCGCCAGGATCGCGTCGGTGCAGGGGGGCGTGCGGCCGTGATGGGAGCACGGCTCCAGGGTGACGTAGAGGGTCGCGCCTTTAGCTGCCGCGCCGGCCTCGGCGAGCGCCAGGGGCTCCCCGTGCGGCCGGCCCCCCGGCGCCGTCGCCCCGGTCCCGAGGATCCGGCCGGTGCCGGGCTCGACCACGACGGCGCCGACCGATGGGTTCGGCCAGGTGGTGCCGAGCCCGCGGCGTCCGAGCGCCAGGGCGAGGCGCATGAAGCTGGCATCGTCGCTCATGAGCGGGCGGTCCGGCGGCGGGGCGGCGCGTCCGGCTCCGGCTCCTCGGGAGGCGGCTCCGGCTCGGCCCCCACGGTCAGCAGGCCGTCGCCCAGGGTGCCGAGCAGGGCCTCGAAATCCTTGGCCTCCCGGAAATTCTTGTAGACCGAGGCGAAGCGCACATAGGCGACGTCGTCGAGGCCCTTCAGCCCGGCCATCACCAGCTCACCGATCGCCTCGGAGGTCACCTCCGGCTCGCCCGCGCTCTCGAGCTGCCGGGTGATGCCGCTGACCAGGCGCTCGATCCGCTCCGGGTCGACGGCGCGCTTGCGCAGGGCCACGTCGATGGAGCGCTGGAGCTTGTCCCGGTCGAAGGGCACGCGCTTGCCCGAGCGCTTGAGCACCACGACCTCGCGCAGCTGCACCCGCTCGAAGGTGGTGAAGCGGCCGGCGCAATCCGGGCAGACCCGGCGGCGGCGGATCGCGGCGCCATCCTCGGAGGGCCGGGAATCCTTCACCTGCGTCTCGGAGCCGCCGCAATAGGGACACCGCATGGGATCTGTACTCGACGCATGGAAACGGCCGCGGACCGGTCTGGTCCGCGGCCGTTTCCTAGACTACGCGCCGGCGGGCCGGAAGGCCGCCGGGCACAGGCTTCAGCCGTAGATCGGGAACCGGTCGGTCAGCGCGTGGACGCGGCTCTTCACCGAGGCCTCGACCTCCGGATCGCCGGCCTCGCCCTTGGCCACCATGCCGTCCAGCACCTCGACGATGAACCCGCCGATCTGCTTGAACTCGGCGACGCCGAAGCCCCGCGAGGTGCCGGCCGGGGTGCCCAGGCGGATGCCCGAGGTGATGGTCGGCTTCTGGGTGTCGAACGGCACGCCGTTCTTGTTGCAGGTGATGTCGGCCCGCGACAGGGCGGCCTCGGCGGCCTTGCCGGTGAGGCCCTTCCGCTGCAGGTCGACCAGCATCAGGTGGTTGTCGGTGCCGCCCGAGGTGATGTCGTAGCCGCCGGAGATCAGGGTGTCGGCGAGCGCCTTGGCGTTCTCCACCACCTGGCGGGCGTAGATCTTGAACTCGGGCTTCAGGGCCTCGCCGAAGGCGACCGCCTTGCCGGCGATGACGTGCATCAGCGGGCCGCCCTGGAGGCCGGGGAAGATCGCCGAGTTGAACTTCTTGGCCAGCGCCTCGTCGTTCGTCAGGATCATGCCGCCGCGCGGGCCGCGCAGGGTCTTGTGGGTCGTGGTGGTGACCACGTGGGCGTGCGGGAACGGCGACGGATGCACGCCGGCCGCGATCAGCCCGGCGAAGTGGGCGGCGTCGACCATGAAGTAGGCGCCGACGGAATCGGCGATCTCGCGGAACTTGGCGAAGTCCCAGTGACGCGGGTAGCCGGAGCCGCCGGCGATGATCACCTTCGGCTTGTGCTCCTGCGCGAGCTGGGCGACCTGCTCCATGTCGATGCGCTGGTCATCCCGGCGCACGGTGTAGGAGACCGGCTTGAACCACTTGCCCGAGACGTTGGGCGGGGCGCCGTGGGTCAGGTGGCCGCCGGCCGCGAGGTCGAGGCCCAGGAAGGTGTCGCCGGGCTGCATCAGGGCCAGGAACACGCCCTGGTTGGCCTGCGAGCCGGAATTCGGCTGCACGTTGGCGAAGCCGCAATCGAACAGGCGCTTGGCGCGCTCGATGGCGAGGTTCTCGGCGATGTCCACGAACTGGCAGCCGCCGTAGTAGCGCCGGCCCGGATAGCCCTCGGCGTACTTGTTGGTCAGCACCGACCCTTGAGCTTCCAGCACGGCGCGGGAGACGATGTTCTCCGAGGCGATCAGCTCGATCTCGTGCTGCTGGCGGCCGAGTTCCTTCGACACCGCCTCGGCGATCTCGGGATCGGCCTCGGTCAGCGGGGCGGCAAAGAAGCTGTTCGAGAAGTGCTTGTCGGCGGCGGTACCGGCGCTCATGGTCTGCCTCTGTTCTGGTAGGGGCGGGGCCCGGCCTTTCGTCGGCGTGCACGGGCGGGCATTCGAGCGGGATTCCTACACGGGCCGGCCCGTGCCGCCAAGCACAGGCATTTTGGATCGGCGCAAAGAATAATTTGCCGCAGGTGAGCGCAAGCTGGCCGACCTGAGCCGGCAGGCAGCCTCCCTCTGACGCGATCGAATCGCTGGACAAAAGGAATATAATCCTAGAATAAAACATGAACAAACTTTTAGCGAGTCGTGCTGCCATGTGACGTGCTGATCGAGATTGGAGCTTAAATCATCACATCGCTGGGCTTCGCGTTAGCCTTGCGTTCATTGCTCTGGCTATTCTCGAGATAAAAGCTGGCTTCCGGCAGGATCAACCGAGAAACGATAAAGGCCGATGGTCTGGCGGCGGCGGATCGATCATTGTCACGCAAAAAGACAACACTGGCGATCCGCGAATCGATGCAAAGACAGATCAGAGTCTCGATGTTCTGAATGAGGTCATCGAGAGCAGCGATCCCGGGCAGGGAGCTCTTTACGGCATTGAGATCCACGCCAAGGCTGCGGCGCGCATGCGAGAACTCGATCTTCTCGGCATCGGGAAGCATGGCGTACAACAGAGCTTCAGCGCTGGCGATACCGTGCGTTACGGTTTGGATGGGAGCGTCCGGACAGATATTATATACCACGATGGCAGAACCAGCGCCGCACCCATGAGGGCGATCTGGGATCTCAAGACCGGTCGAGCGAGACTGACGTCAAAACGAGTTGGCGAATTGAGGGACGCCGTCGGCGTGGATGGCAGCGTTCCTGTCATCGAACTTCATATCGATCGCGGCATCACCGTAAAAAACCATATGTTTTACAATTTTATTATTGGGGCAGCACACGCATGACCATGGAAGCCTATGCCCTTTGCACGCAGCCCATTCCAGCATCTCGGAATGGCAGGCCGCCATCGATGCGATAGGATTCGACTTGAAGCTCGAAGGAGATCAAATTCCGCCAGCCGTATCAGGTCACCTTCCCGCCACATGGCAGGGGCGTGAGGCAGGCTTCGAGTGCTCGGTCATTCCGTTCTCCGACTTGGCGGAGACCTACCCCGAAACGGATTTCGGGGGACCATGGGCCTGCGCGTACGCCTTCTATTTCGCGACGTTCCCGGCCTGCGCGGGTACCTGGATCGCGATTGCCGCCGGTCTCAGGCTAACGGGCGGGATCGCCTTCGACCCGCAGGAGGACAAACTGCTGACTGCTGAGGCCGCAATTCGCTATGCCCACGACACGGTGGCCAGCATCGCAAGGCTCGAGGCGCAGTTCAGCAGAAACACGTCCCTCTGAGTCCGGATCGGGCGAACGTCGCCCGCGGTCAGGAGACGAGATTCGTCTCCACCAGCACCGTCTCGGTCTCGAACGCGGCGGCATGCCACGTCCCGGCGGGGAAATGGAACACGCTGCCGGCGGCGAACGGCGTGCGGCCCTGCTCGGTCTCGAGGAATCCGGAGCCGGAGATTACCTGGACGAACTGCTCGTGCTCATGGCTGTGGCGCCCCGCCGAGACGCCCGCGGGCACCACGACCCGCACGAGGCTCGCCCCGGCCCCCGGGATCATGCGCTTGGCGACGCCGTTGGCGGCGACGGTCTCTGCGCGGGCGTCCCAGGCGGTCAGGTGGTCGGTCATCGGGCTCTCTCCGTCGCCGCAGGAGATGCCTTCGGGCCGCGCCGGGTCAACGGCCCTGGCGACCCAGATCGTGCGTCAACCGGTCCCGCCCTCGGGGCCGCGGCCGCGCCGGGGCTTGTGCGGGCTCGGCTCGGGCTTCTGCGGGGCGGGGTCCGCGGGCTTGCCCGAGGACGGCCAGAGGGTCTCGAACAGCTCCTGCATCGCCCGGATGTTGTGGCCCTGCACCTCCGCGCCGGTGCGCATCATCTGCTCGATCATCGCGGAGCCGGCCTCGCCGGCCTTCTCCCCGGCGGTCTTGGAGGCGGCCTTGGGGGCAGGCTTCGGCGGCGGGGCCGGGGTCGCGGTGGCGCCGGGCATGAACGCCTTGGCCATCTCGCCCCAGGCGGGGCCGAACGGGAACGGCACGGGGGGCGGGGGCGCCGCCGGCCGGGCCTGGGCGGGCTCGGCCTGGGGCTGGTTGAGCATGACGTGGACGATGCTGGCCACCACGGCGCCCGCCATCATCGGCAGCATCTGGCGCAGCACCTGCGCGCCGACGCCGCTGGTGGCCGAGGCCTGCCGCAGCACCGCCTGCATCAGCTGGGCGGAGCCGAACATCTGGGTTAGGGCTTCGAGCCCCTGGGGCGCGGCGGCGCGGGCGACCTCGGGCATGCCGAACATCCGGGCGAAGGCGTTCGGGTCGAGGCCGGCGCCGCGCTGGAGACCGAGGGTCAGAGCCGGCATCAGCGCCTCGAAGGCGCGGGCGGTCTGCTCGGGGGTCAGGCCGAATTGCTGGGCCATTGCCTGGATCCCGGCCTCGCCCTGGGCCTGGAACATCTCGAGCGGGTTGAACATGACGCCTCGTCCCCGTCCCGGTCGGACCGGCCGGGACGGACCATGGTGACCGGTTGCGCGGCGAAATACCAGTTCCCGCGCGAGGATCTTGTGCTCAGCGCGCTCCGGCGGCCCGATCGGACGGTATTGCGGGCCGCGGCCGGCTCAGCTCACCGGGCCGGGATGGGGCTGGCCGGCGGGCAGGGGCGCCTCGCGCTGCGCGGCCGCGTGGGCCTCCTCCGGGGCACGGACGCGCCGGCCCCGGGTCTCCAGCCGGTCGACCGTGCGGCGGGCGAGCAGGATGCCGGTGATGCCGAAGACCAGGGAGCCGAGGCCCATGCCGGCCACCACGCCGCGCGGCCCGTAGAGCGCGGCGCCGAGCATCGCGGGCGGCACGGTGCCCAGCGTCGCCCGGCCCCAGTTCAGCAGGGTCGAGCGGATCGGGAAGCCGAGATTGTTGAAGGCGGCATTGCCCAGGAACAGCAGCCCGTTGAAGAACCAGATCGCCCCGCCGGCGAGGCAGAAGAAGCCGAACAGGTCGCGTGCGACGCCCTGCAGCCCGAACAGGGACGCCAGGGGCTCGCGGGCGAGCGCCAGGACCAGCCAGACCAGGGTCGTGTAGGCGAGCGTCACCCGGATCGCCTCGCGCAGGACCCCGCGCATCCGGTCGAACCGGCCCGCGCCCCAATTCTGCGCCAGGATCGGCCCGATCGCCCCCGACAGGGCGAACAGGCCGCCGAACGCCACGGGGGTCAGGCGGTCGATCACCGCGGCGGCGGCCACCGCGTCGGCCCCGTAGCTGGCAAAGAGACGCGCCAGGAAGGCGCTCGCCACCGAGGGCGCGAGGTTGGTCAGCACCGCCGGCCCCGCGACCCCCGCCAGCACGGGGGCGTCCGCGACCATGTCGGCGACCCGCGGCAGGCCCAGCAGCCCGTGCCGGCTGACGCCGCGCAGGCCCACCACCACGAAGGTCGCCCGCGCCACGCAGATCGTGATCGCCGCGCCCTCCACCCCGAGGCCAGCGCCGAAGATCAGCAGCGGGTCGAGGAAGGCGGTGACGATGGCGCCGGCCAGCGTCACCATCATGGCCTGCCGCGCCTCGCCGACCGCCCGCAACAGGCCGGTGAACAGCATGCCGGCGGCGAGCAGCAGGTTCGACGGCAACGTGATCGTCAGGAACAGCTCGGCCACGCGCAAGGTCTCGCCGCTGGCGCCGATCAGGCTCAGCAGCCGCTCGGACAGGGCGAAGATCAACAGGGCGATGAGCCCGGCGGCGAGGCTCGCGAGCCCCAGGGACGAGCTCGACAGGCGCCGCGCCGCCGCGCGATCGCCCGCGCCCACTGCCCGCCCGACCAGGGCGCCCGCGGCGATCATCAGGCCGATATTCACCGCGGTGGCGAAGAATTGCACGATCGCCGCGAAGCCGATCGCCGCCGTGAGCTTCGGGTCGCCGAGCTTGGAGACGTAGAACAGCGACAGCAGATCGACCACGAAGATCGCCATCAGCCCCACCGAGCCGGTGGCAGCCATGACGACCACGTGCCGGAGGATCGAGCCGGTGACGAACCGGCCCGCCTGGGCCGGGGATGCGCTGTCAGGCATCGGGACGGTCACGCATCCCGGGCGGTGCCTTCCGATTCCAGCTCGGGCTCGTGATCGACCTCGATCTCGGCCTCGGCCGACTCCTGCGGAGCGGGGGCGGGCTTCTCGAGGAGCCGCTCGGCCGCCTCGCGCCGGTCGTTGCCGATCAGGTCGCGGGTCTCGGTGCTCAAGGCGCGGGCCGGGCGGACCGGCTCGGTCAGCGGCTCGGGCTTCAGCTCCGCCGCGGCGCCGCGCATCCAGCCGGCGCCCTCCGGCAGGGCGCCGGCCTGCTGCAGCACCAGGCGGGCGATGTCGCGCTTGCGCACGTCCTCGGCCCGGGCCGCGGCGACCTCGGGCGACAGGCCGAGCCCCTCCAGGGCCGCCCGCCCGAAGGCCAGGGCCGATTCCGCGGTCTCGCGGATCTGGTAATCCACGTCCCGGTTCATCAGCTCGACGGCGTGCAGGCGGTCATAGGCGCGCACGAAGGTGCGGACGTTCTGGAATTCCTCGTGCACGATGTCGACGATCTTGAGCGCGCCGGCGCGGTCGTCCACGCAGATGCAGACCAGCTCGACCCGGCCGATCCCGGCGGCGCGCAGCACGTCGAGGCGGGTGCCGTCGCCGTAATAGATCCGGAAGCCGAAGCGCGAGGCCGCGCGCAGCTGCTCCACGTCCTTGTCGATCACCGTCACCGGGATCCCCTCGGCGAGTAGCACCTGGGTCAGCACCTGCCCGAACCGGCCGAAGCCGATCACCAGCACCCGCGCCTCGCCGCTCTCGGCGAGTTCCGCCGACGGCTCCGACACGTCGACCTGCTCGCGGGCGGTGCGGCGCTCGATCAGCTTGTCGAGGCCCTTGGCGGCGATCGGCCCGATCAGCATGGTCAGCGCCGCGAGCGCCACCGCGAAGCGCGTCGCCGTGGGGCCGGTGAGCCCGAGATCCTCCGCCTGCGGCAGCAGCACGAAGGCGAATTCGCCCGCCGGGGCCAGCACGGCCGCACCGCGCAGCGCCCCAAGGGTATCCGAGCCGAACAGCCGGAACAGGCCGGCCACCAGCGCGACCTTGACCAGGATCGCCCCGAGCGTCGCCCCGAACAGGGCCGGCCAGACCTCCCGCACCAAGCTGCCGTCGATCGACATGCCGACGCTCATGAAGAACAGGCCGAGCAGCATGCCGCGGAACGGCTCGATCTCGGCCTCGAGCTGGTGGCGGAAATTCGATTCGGCGAGCAGGATGCCGGCCAGGAACGCGCCCATCGCCATCGACAGGCCGACCTGCTCCATCAGCAGCGCGGTGCCGAGCACCACGAGCAGCGCCGCCGCGGTCATGACCTCGCGGGCGCCGCTGGCGGCGAGCAGCCGGAAGAACGGGTTGAGGCCGTAGCGGCCGACCAGCACCACCGCCAGGATCGCCGCCACCGCCTTGCCGGTGGAGATCGCCGCCGCCCCGAGCCAGGGACCGCCGGTGGCGTCCCCCGCCGTGGCGAGCAGCGGCATCAGCGCCAGGATGCCGACCACCGACAGGTCCTGGAACAGCAGCACCGCGAAGGCCCGGCCGCCGTAGGCGCTGCCGAGATCGCCCCGCTCCTCCAGCAGTTGCAGGGCCACCGCGGTGGCCGACAGGGCGAGCGCGATGCCGATCACCGAGGCCGCCCCGAGGCTGAGCCCGGCGGCCAGCCCGACGCCGCCCAGGACCAGCGCGCAGGCGACGAGCTGCGCCGCGCCCAGGCCGAAGATGTCGCGCCGCATCGAGACGAGCTGCGACAGGTGCAATTCCAGCCCGACGATGAACAGCAGCAACACCACGCCGATCTCGGCGACGCTGGCCGCGGTGTCGGGCTCGGCGATCAGCGACAGGCCGGAGGGGCCGATCAGCACGCCGGCCACCAGGTAGCCGAGCACGGCGCTCTGGCCGATCAGCCGGAACACCGGCACGCCGATCACCGCGGCCGCCAGGAAGGTCAGGACCGGCGGCAGGAAGCTCGCATGTTCGACGGGGCTCGCCATGCAGATCTTCTCGGCGGATATCTTCGGGTTCGCGGGGCGCAGCCCCGGCTTAGCGCGCGCGGCGCCGCGATGCGAGATGTGCAGGGGTGCCGTTCGGCACAAGCGGGTTTTCGCGCCGATGGCGATTCAGATCGTATGGGTCTGTTCGGCACGTCCGGCCGGATGTCCCGGCGCGGAAAATCTCGGATCACACGCAACCCAGCCCGACCCGCTCGCCCCATCCAGCCTCACAGGAGATTTGGGTGCGCTATACCAAAATATGGTATATTCCGGTATCAGGAGGTTGCCATGGCAAAGAACACATCCGTGTCGCTCGGGGACCATTTCGCCGGGTTCATCGATCGCCAGGTTGCGGACGGGCGCTACGGATCGGCCAGTGAGGTCGTCCGCGCGGGCCTGCGCTTGCTCGAAGAGCACGAGGTCAGGATAGCCGCGCTTCAGGCAGCCCTGATCGCCGGGGAAGAGTCCGGTCCCGCAGAGGAGCTGGACAGCCCTGCTTTCCTTCGGGAGATGCGCGCCAAGTATGGCCGCTAGCCCCCGCGCCCGGTTCACCCCCCTCGCCCGTGCCGACCTGGAAGAGATCTGGCGCTACACGTTCGGCCGGTGGTCACCGGACCAGGCCGATCGCTACCACCAGGCAATCGTGGACGCGGCCGGCGAACTCGCCACCGGCGCGAAGGTCGGCCGTCCCGTCGAGATCCGCGCCGGCTATCTCAAATACGCGGTCGGATCGCATGTCATCTTCTACCGGCGGACAGAGGCCGGGATCGATGTCATCCGCGTCCTGCATCAGCGTATGGACGTGCCGTCTCGCCTCTCCTGAAGCGACGCGATAGCGATCCGCTCGGATTTCCGGCCTGCGTCAGGCGAGGTCGCTAGGGGCCCGGCTTGGGGCGCCCACAGGCTGTCCCGTCCAACATGCGGCCGGACCTTTTCTGGAGCCGCGTCGCGCTGATCGTGCACGCGTTTCCGGCTCCGCAATGCGAAGCCCTCACGGCACGCGCCCGGGATCACCCCAGCAGCCGCGACCGGGCCCGGCGCGAGCCGTCGATGAACTCGAAGCCGCCGGCCGCGCTCAGCATATGCAGGCGCGAGCCCGGCCAGGCCGCCCCGGGGCCGAGGCGGGTCTCGACCCGCTGCTCGTAGCCCTCCGCGTCGAGCCGCAGGATGCGGGCGAGGCCGAGCGCCGCGCCGTAGCCCCGGCGGCAATCCTGCACCGGCCGGATCAGCGCGCCGTCGCGGGCCACGATCGGCCCGGCCGCCCGGGCCGAGCCGACATCGATCAGCACCGGGTTGCGCGGATGCGGCGTCCAGGGACCGCGGAAATGCGGCGCGCGCCAGAGATGCAGGGTGTCGGAATAGCTGCCCCCGCCCGCCCGGACGGTGGCGAACATCCACCAGCACCCGTCGTGGTGCAGCAGCGTCGCGTCGCCCGCCACCACGTGGTCGACCAGCACCGCCTCGTGGACCCAGCCCCCCGGAAAGGCGGTGGCCCGGTACAGGTCGATCGTGCCCGAGGCGTGGGATTCCGGGATCATCCAGACTGCCCCGTCCGCCTCGAACACGAACGGGTAGGAGAGGTGGGTCTCGAGCTCCAGCACCGGCTCCGGGCGGCCGCGCGGGCCCGTCGCGTCGAAGCCGAGGGCGGAGATCACGCCCTTGCCGCGGCGATAGTCGAATTCCTCGACGAACAGGGTCACGGACCCGCCATGCGCGATCGCGAACGGGTCGGCGTAGAAACGCCGTCCGTCATCGGGCAGGTCGGTCCAGCCGCCCTCGGGGTGGCGGCGCAGGTCGATCAGGTCCGGGCCGACGATGCGCCGCCAGCCGACCCGCCATTGCGGGCTGTGGAAGCAGAGCGCGTAGAGCCGGCGGGCAATTTGCCGGGCCAGCCCGCTGGCCGCACGCCGGCTGACGCCGAGGCCGCCGAGGTCGAAGGAGGCCTGCCGCTGCAGGGCCGTCGCGGTCCCGTCCGGCAGGTGCGTCGAGGCGGCGCCGTCGAGCGCCGCGGCGATCAGCGTGATGCTGCGGGCGAGGTAATCCTCGAAGGCGACCAGCATCACCGTGTGGGATTCCGCGCCGAGGCGCCCGACCGCCACCGGGATTCCGTCCGGCCCCCGCAGGGCCGCCACCGGGGCGCGGCCGGCGAACAGGGCGGCGAGCAGGCCGGCTTCCCCCGGCATGCCGTCGAAATCGAGCCGCCAGACCGGCTGTCCCCGGTCCGCGACCGCGTCCGATTCGACCTGGCCACCGGAGAGATCGAGGACGAGGTCGGGTTCGCCCGCCGCGACCTCCGCCCCGTAGGTCCCGAACGCCATCGGCTCGGCCGCCGTGGCCAGGCCCGGGCGGGGCAGGCCGTGGATCGCCGCTTCCAGGCGGAACAGCAGCTCGGCATTGGGCGGCAGGCCATGCGCGCCGAGGACCCATTCGACCTGGAGGCGCCGGTCGGGCCGCTGGCCGAGCTGGTCGAGAAGGCGGATGTGCCAGCCGCGCAGGGTCCGGCGGTCGAGGCGCACGGTGATCTGCCGCGCCACCGGCCGGCTGTCGAGTGTCCGGGGCTCCGGCCAGACCGGTCCGCGGCCGCTCCCGATTGCCGGCTGATCCGCGCCTCCGATCGAGCGCTCCATCAGGCGGACGACGCTGTCGGTCTTCGCTGAGGCGGCGTCGCGAAGGCTGGCCGTCCCGGTTCGGAGGGAGGGGGTCCCGTGCGGCGTGTCGAATCCCGTAGCGCCGCTCACCGCGAATCCAGACCTTGAGGGACCTCGAAGACGACCGACGATACGGTCGTCGCCTGAACGAATGCTATCGCTTTGCGACGCAATCCAACAAGTCCGGCCGCCTCTCCACCGTTCCGGGCGGTTAATCCGGATCGGAGTCTGTTGATGAACAAAAGCACCGCGTCTCACGCAGCGCGATAACCCGTCGCCGCGCGGCCGTGATACCATGCCGCGCGGCCATCCCGGCGCAAAGCGGGAACTCGCGGATTGGCTTGGCGGTTCGCCCGTTAGACGTGATGCGGAGACACGACATGACACGCAAGATGATGCCGCTGGCCGCGATGCTGCTCATCGGCCTCCCGAGCGCGGCCTTCGCCTGGGGCGGCGGTGGTGGCGGCGGTGGTGACAGCGGCAGCGGGCTCTCGCCCTACGCGGCGCTGAGCGGCAACGATCGCTCGGCCGGCGTCAACAACGGCAATTACCGCGATCCGGCCCTCGACCCCTATATCCGGGCCTACGATCCCGAGGCTGCGGCCCGCGCCGCGACGCCCCCGGCCGCCCAGCCGCGCCTGCGCATGCGGCCGTATTACGGGTATCCGTACTGAGCGACCTCGTGCCTGCCGGGACCCCCGACGGGAGGCCCGGCGGGCGCGTCAGGACCGCTCGGATCCGGCGGCCTTGACCTTCTTGAGCACCCAATGGCCGCCGGACGGCTTGCAGCCGGTGCCGCGCACGAAGCGGCTGCGGCCGGGGCCGATCACCGAGGCCAAGAAGTTCCGGCAGATCAGGTCGTCGGCGACGTAAGGCAGGCCGGTCGGGTTGACCGCGCCGTGCAGGCCGGTCTCGGGGTTGTCCCACTTCACCGGACGGCCGTTGCCCTGGGGGTCCAGGGCGACCGACAGCGCCGCGCGGGCCCGCCGCCAGTCCTCCTCGCCGAGATCGTTGCCGAAGCTCGCCGGCCGCTTCTCGATGCTGCCGGTGACCACGGGCTCCTCGGCCACGGGCGGCGCGGCTGCCGCAGGCTCGCCCCGGAAGACGAGCAGCGGCTGGCTGCAGCTGCACAGGACCATCGCCAGCGACAGGGCTGCCATCGCCACAGGGACGCGCAACCGTCGACTTGGCTCTTTACACGCGCATCGCCGCATTACACCTGACTCACGACGGGCTA
The DNA here is from genome assembly GCF_020523825.1 of Methylobacterium brachiatum. Classification (GTDB taxonomy): domain Bacteria; phylum Pseudomonadota; class Alphaproteobacteria; order Rhizobiales; family Beijerinckiaceae; genus Methylobacterium; species Methylobacterium brachiatum. The sequence goes on from NZ_JAJALK010000014.1 coordinate 43,806, forward strand.
TCCGCTCGACCGAACATGCCGATGTCGGTGCCCCCTCAGGCCCTTGACGCGGCAGGCAGGAGTCTTGCCGTGGATCAGTTAAGGACCGATGACCCGAAGGCCGGCGCGCCTGCCCCGACCTCGGACTTTACCCTGAGCGAGGATCCGTTCGCGCTGTTCGCCGCCTGGATGCGCGAGGCGGAGGCCGCCGAGCCCGAGGATCCGAACGCGATGGCGCTGGCCACCGCGGGCTCGGACGGGCTGCCGGACGTGCGCATGGTCCTGCTGAAGGGCTTCGATGAGCGCGGCTTCGTGTTCTACACGAACGTCCAGTCCGCCAAGGGCGAGGAGCTGGCCCAGAACCCGCAGGCCGCCCTGGTGCTGCACTGGAAGAGCCTGCGCCGGCAGGTCCGCGCGCGCGGGCCGGTCTCGCCGGTGACGCCGGAGGAGGCCGACGCCTATTTCGAGAGCCGCCGCCGGGAGAGCCGCCTCGGCGCCATCGCCAGCCAGCAATCCCGCCCGCTCGCCGACCGCGCCGCGCTGATGGCCGAGGTGACCGAGCTCGCCGCCCGCTACGAGAACGGCCCGATCCCCCGGCCGGAGCACTGGACCGGCTTCCGCATCGCCCCGGTGTCGCTGGAATTCTGGCAGAACGGCGATTACCGCCTGCACGATCGGGTCCGGTTCACCCGCACCGGCGACGGCTGGAGCCGCGCGCGGCTGTATCCGTAGCGAAGTCCCGGTTTCACAAGGTCCTAGACCTTGTGCTGGTGCAGGGCAGAGCCCTGCGAACCTCGTGGGCTCCGCCCCCGAACCCCGCCACAGCGCTGAGCCTTTTTGGGAACCCTTGAAACGAAGAGAGCCCCGGCGGGGGCCGGGGCTCTCAGGCTTGATCGGTGACGTGCGACGAGGCTCAGGCCTCCTCGCCGTCCTTCTTCTCGCCGTCCTCGGAAGCCTCTTCGGCCTTCTCCTCGGCGGACTCGGCCGACTGCGCCTCGGCGATCGCGGCCTCCTCGGCCTCGACCTCGGCACCCAGCACGGTCGGCGGGACGATGTTGGCGACCGGGTCGGTCGGCTCGCCGGTGTGGCTGCCGGCCGGGATCTTGATGTCGGCGACGTGGATCACGTCGCCGATCTCGCGGCCGGTCAGGTCGACCTCGATCGCGTCCGGGATCTGGTCCGGGGCGACCTCGAGGGTCAGGGTGTGGGCGACGATGTTGAGGGTGCCGCCGAGCTTCTTGATGCCGGGGGCCGCGGCCTCGTTGATGAAGTGCACCGGCACCTCGACGGTCACGGTCTGACCGGAGACGACGCGCAGGAAGTCGACATGCAGCGGCACGCCGCTGACCGGATCGAGCTGGAAGTCGCGCGGGATCGCCCGGACGGTCTTGCCGCCGGCCTTGATCTCGAACAGCGTGGTCTTGAAGCCGCCGGCATAGATCAGCGTGCGGGCACGGACGAGGTCGATGGCGATGGATTGCGGCGGCTGGCCGCCTCCGTACACGACGGCGGGAACTTGACCCTGGCGACGAACGGCCCGGGCGGCCCCCTTGCCGACCCGGTCGCGTGCCACGGCCTCAAGCGTCTTGACTGCGCTCATGGCGTGATCCTTCAAAAGATGGCTGGACCCGGAAAACGAAAAAGCCGCCCGACGCGGACGGCTGTGACCTTCCCGGTGCGCCCCTGCCTCCAAGGGTGTCGGGGGGCGCGCCGTGCGCATACACGGACGGGGGCGGATTGGCAATGTTCGGGTGGGGCCGTCACGCAGCCGAGACGCCGCGGCGGAGAATGCCGGGCGCTTCTTTCCGGCCTAGCCGCTCCGGTCGGATAAGGCGCCGCGATATCCTCTATCTCATCGTCCGCCAACTACTACAGCGCGCTACGGAACTTGTATGACCTGCGCCGAGCCGTGGGATCGAACGTGAAGTTTCGCGTGACTCCCATAAATTTTTACGACAGCAGGTCCTGAAGTCGAGATGTCTGCATCCTCGCGCGGTGCGATGTCGATTTCACCGCTGCCGCGAATCTGAACCGACGCACGCTGGGTCTCAAGCTTGCTCAGATCTACGCGCGCCGGACCGCTGCTTCTGAGCACGACGTCTTTGACATATCCGTCTGCTGTGACGCTTCCGGTGCCATGACTTGTGATCTTCAGCGTTTCTTGGCTGATAGTATTTAGATTAAGCCGTCCCGGACCATTCAGCGTCCATGCTGTGACCGAGGGGCCCACAATGTGTACGACGATATCGGAGGGATTTGCGCAGGGGCGATAGTCTTCTCTGTCCCACATGAGTTTACTGTCGCGCATGCGTGCATGGCTTATAACATCTGAGTTCCCAATTACTATAGCACTAAATTTCGCGCTTGTCTGGTATTCAACTTGAACTGGAATATTGATATCGATGGAGCTGCCTCCGCTCCATCCGAGATCGACGCTAGTGCGAGACGCGCTCACGTTCGGCTCATTCGAGCCGTCGCAGGTCGAGTGGCGATCCTGAGGCTCGGCCTTCGCGAATGTTTCAATGCTGAGCAGAAAGTTAGATGCAGAAACAATGTAAAATAATAAGGCGGCTTGCGTGAGATGCATAGTCATCAATTGTCTCCGAAATTCGATTTTGACCTTCTGTGGGCCAATAATTGCCTAGTTCTCGATGAATGGTTTCGTTGCAATCGAGAGCGTGGGGGAAATTAATGAACATCGATGGTCGCTGCAAATGGAAAGAAGTAAGTGGATGAGATGGCATTATCATGTCATCATGTGTCGTCGTCATGTGCTGTGATCATATGCGGGCACGAGTAAGAGGACAGGCGATCCGTGCGCACCAGCAATCGTATCACTGAAATCCACGCCGGTCTGCGAGCCCTCGACCGTGAAGAGACTGCGCTGAGTGCCATTCTGCGGCAGCGGGTTCAGGAGGCGCTCAATGATCCGCGCCTGGCGATCCCGGCTGAGCAGGTCTTGGCCGATCTACGAGCCTATCACGCCGAGCGCATAAGAGCGGCCAAGCGCGGCGCGTAGCGTACCGGTGGTCTTAACCCCTACGGCCGCAGCCCCGCCAGCGCCCGCCGGGCCCGGCGCCGTTGCAGCCACACGGTCAGGCCGAGGGCGGTGCCGATCACCAGGGCGGAGAAGGCCGTCGTGGTGGTGCCGAGCGCGTAGATCTCCGGCGTCGTCACCGTGGTGGTCAGGCCCTGCAGCTCCAGCGGCAGGGTGTTGCGGCCGCCGATCGCCTGGCTGGTGCGGGCGAGCTCGTCGAAGGACAGGGTGAAGCCGAACAGGGCGACGCCGACCAGGGCCGGGGCCAGGATCGGCACCACCACGTGCCGGAGCGTCTGCGCCCCGGTGGCGCCGAGGTCGCGGGCGGCCTCCTCGTAGGCGGGGCTGAACCGGTTGAACACCGCGAACATGATCAGCAGGCCGAAGGGCAGCGTCCAGGTGAGATGCGCCCCGAGCGCCGAGCTGTAGAGGCCCATGAGGGTGCCGTGATCCTGCAGGAAGCCCCAGCCGGTGGCCTCCGCCAGCGCCTTGATCCCGTCGTCGAGGAGCCGGAATTCCAGCCCGATCCCGAGCGAGACCACGATCGAGGGCACGATCAGGCTCGACACCGCCAGGGCGAAGACCACGCCGGCCCCCCGGAACCCCTTGCGGAAGGCGAGCCCGGCATAGAACGCGAGGGTGACGGTGAGCGCCATCACCACCAGCCCGAGCATCAGCGAGCGCCGGAGCGCCGCCCAGATGTCGACGACGCCGACCCCCTCCCACAGCTTGGCGAACCAGTGGATCGAGACCCCGTTCATCGGGAAGGTCAGGCCGCCGGACGGGCCCTGGAAGCTCAGGGCCAGGATCGTCAGGGTCGGGCCGTACAGGAACAGGACGTAGAGGGCGAAAATTCCGGCGAGCCCGTAGAAGGCGAAGCCGCGCGGCCGGTCCATCCTACAGCTCCATCCTCAGAGTTCTCTGCGCAGGTCGATCATCCGGGTGAGCCCGAGGATCATCAGCAGCACGGCGGCGAGCAGCACCACGGCGTTGGCGGCCGCCGCCGGGAATTGCAGGTAGGCCATCTGCACCTGGATCACCTTGCCGACGCTGGCGATCTGCTGCCCGCCCATCATGCCGACGGTGACGAAATCGCCCATCACCAGGGTGACCACGAAGATCGACCCGATGGCGATGCCGGGCTTGGCCAGCGGCAGCACCACGTTCCAGAGGGTCTGGAACCCGGACGCGCCGCAATCGCGCGCCGCCTCGATCAGCGACCGGTCGATGCGGGCCAGGCTGTTGAAGATCGGCACGATCATGAACACCGTGTCGAGGTGCACGAAGGCCAGCACCACCGCGAAGTCGGAATAGAGCAGCCCCTCGATCGGCGCCTTGATCACCCCGAGGCTGCGGAGCGTGTCGTTGACCAGGCCGTTGCGGCCGAGCAGCGGGATCCACGAGATCATGCGGATCACGTTCGAGGTCCAGAACGGGATCGTGCAGAGCAGGAACAGGCCCATCCGCACCGTGTCCGAGCGGATGTGGAAGGCCAGGAAGTAGGCGATGGCAAAGCCCAGCGGCAGGGTGATCGCCAGGGTCAGCGCGACGAATTTCAGGGTCGAGAGATAGGTCCGAACCGTGGTGCACAGGTCGGCGGAGAGGCAGCCGTCGAACACGTCGGCGTAGTTCTGCAGGGTCAGCGCCGGGGTGATCGCGTACTCGTTGTACTCCCAGAACGACACCACGGCGGTGAGCAGCAGCGGCACCACCAGGAAGACCAGGAACACCAGGGCGAGGGGCGCCGCCTGGAGATAGGCGAGGCTCGTCCGCCGGCGCCGGGGCGCGGCCGCGATCGGCGCGGCAACGGTTTCGGCGGTGCGGGGGAGGGCGAGGTCGTTCATCGGATCGGCCTCGACGATGCCGCGGCACCCGGCTGCCAGCGTTGGACTCCGAGGCTTGTAGCGGCCGCGACGTGCCCCCTCTCCCGTGCGGGAGAGGGCTGGGGTGAGGGATCGGATCTTTCCGGAGAGGTCACACCCCTCGCCCTGTCCCTCTCCCGCACGGGAGAGTGGACCCGCGCCGCGTCCGGAACAGCGCGAGGGCCATAGCTTCCCACACCGAGGAGGGAGGGGAAGGAAAGCGCCAGCCCGCTCACGCGGCGATGAACTCGTTCCACTTGCGCACCATGTAGGTGTTCTCGTCCATCACGGCGTTCCAGCAGGCGACCGCGCCCATGCGCTGGTCGAAGGAGCCGCCGTCGCGGGTGGCGCCGGCCTTCTCGATCAGGGTGCCGTCCGGGCCCAGGATGTCCTTCTCGGCGGGCTTGCCCTCCATCCAGAACGCCCATTCGTAGGGCTGCATGTTCTCCTTCGCGGTCTCCAGCACCGCGGAATAGTAGCCCTGGCGGTTGAGATAGGCTCCGGCCCAGCCGGACAGGAACCAGTTGATGAACTCGTAGGCCGCGTCGAGCTTCCGGCCGCTCAGCGTCTTCGGGATGCCGAAGCCCTGGGCCCAGGCGCGGTAGCCCTCCTTGAGAGGCTGGTAGGTGCAGGGCACGCCCTGGGCGCGCACCTTGGTGACGGCGGGCGACCACATCGACTGGATCACCGTCTCGCCCGACGCCATCAGGTTCACGGATTCATTGAAGTCCTGCCAGAAGGCCCGGAACTGGCCGGCGCGCTTGGCCTCGATCAGCACCTTGATGGTGCGGTCGATCTCGGGCTTCGTCATGTTGCCCTTGTCGCCGTAGGTGTAATCGCCCGTGGCCTCCACCACCATGGCGGCGTCCATGATGCCGATGGACGGGATGTTCAGGATCGACGCCTTGCCCTTGAACTCGGGGTTGAGCAGATCCTTCCAGCTCTCCACCGGCCGCTTGATCAGGTCGGGCCGGATACCCAGCGTGTCGGCGTTGTAGGTGGTCGGGATCAGGGTCAGCCACTCGGTCGGCGCGGAGGCGAAGGTCTTGGCGGTCTGGCCCTCGAGGTAGAACACCTTCCGGGGCGCAGTGCCCTGGTCGCCGATCCGCTTGCCGTTCACCTCGCCGCGGGTGAACACGCCGGTGATCTTGTCGGCGAGCTTGATCCGCTTGGCGTCCAGGCCGCTGAGGTTGCCCGACGGGATGATCTTCTTGAGGCTGAAATACTCGGTGTCGACGAGGTCGAAGGAGTTCGGCTGGGTGACCACCCGCTTGGTCACCTCGTCGGTGACCACCGGAATGTATTCGAGGGTGATCCCGAGATCCTCCTTCACCTTCCGGGCGATGTCGGCGGACTGGCTCACCGCGGTGCCGAGGTAGCGCAGGGTCACGGGCTCGGCCGCGTGCACGGCCGGGAAGCCGGTCACCGGCGTCGCCGCCAGGGCCGCAGCCCCCTTCAGCAGCGTGCGCCGGCTCGGCTTCGAGAACGGGTCCATGGTCGTCTCCAACTGTCTACGCGTCGAGGCGGTGGGCGGCGGCGGCGTCCCAGCCGACCGGGATCGTGTCGCCCGGACGGAGCGGGCGGGCCGCGAAGGCGGAATCGCTGAGCACGGCGGTCAGAGCGGCCGGGCTCTCGGCCAGGGCTTCGGGCGGCCGCTCCAGCCCGTCGGCATCGAGCCCGACATGGACGCTGGTGCCCTGGTACTCGACCGCGACCACCCGGGCCGCGAGCGCGCCGGGGCCGGCCGCCTCGCCCAGCCGCATCCGGTCGGCCCGGACGGCGATCATCCCGTCGGGCCGGCGGATCACGTTGTGGCCGCCGATGAACCGGGCCACGAAGGCGGTGGCCGGCCGCTCGAACACGGTGCGCGGGTCGGCGGCCTGCTCGATCCGCCCGGCATTCATCACCACCACGAGGTCGGAGAGCGCCATCGCCTCCTCCTGGCTGTGGGTGACGTGGATGAAGGTGAGCCCGAGCTCGGTCTGGATCCGCTTCAGCTCGACCCGCATCCGCACCCGCAGGAACGGGTCGAGCGCCGAGAGCGGCTCGTCCAGGAGCAGCACCTTCGGGCCGGTGACGAGCGCGCGGGCGAGCGCCACGCGCTGCTGCTGGCCGCCCGAGAGCTGGGCGGGCAGGCGCCCGGCGAGGTGGCCCATCTGCACGAGCTCCAGCATCGCCATGGCCTTGGCCCGGCGCTCGGCCTTGCCGATTCCGCGCATCCGCAGGCTGAAGGCGACGTTGTCCCGCGCGTCGAGATGCGGGAACAGGGCGTAGCTCTGGAACATCATGGCGGTGCCGCGCTCGGCCGGCGTCGCGTCGCCCACCGCCTTCGGGCCGATCACCACGTCGCCGGCGCTGGCGCGCTCGTGCCCGCCGATCATCCGGAGCGTCGTGGTCTTGCCGCAGCCGGAGGGGCCGAGCAGGCAGCAATAGGCCCCGGACGGCACCTTCAGGTCGATGGCGTCGACCGCGGTCGCCGCGCCGTAGCGCTTGGTCAGGCCGATCAGCTCGACATTCATGCGAGGCTCCCCCGCCGCCCGCTCCGCGCGACACACGGTCGAGACATCATCGCGCGTGAAGGCCGCGCCATGCCCCCTCTCCCGTGCGGGAGAGGGCTGGGGTGAGGGACCAGGTCCATCCGAAGAAGTCGCATCCCTCACCCTGTCCCTCTCCCGTACGGGAGAGGGATCCGCGCCCAATCCGGCCGAGGATATGTCGGCGGCCTTGATCCAGCCTGATCGCCCACAGCCCCAGACGGCGGAGCAAGGGCCGGGCCAGGAGGCGTCATGCGCCCTGCCGCTCCGCCGGATCGACCGCCCGGTCGAGCACCCGGCCGCGTCCCGGCTCGGACAGGACCCTGCCGTCCTCGGCGATCACCTGCCCGCCCGCGATGGTCATCACCGGCCAGCCGGTGACCGCGAACCCCTCCCAGGGGGTGTAGTCGGCGCCGTGGTGGAGGATCGCCTGGCGGATCGTCTCGCGCTTGTTCGGATCCCAGAGGGTCAGGTCGGCGTCGAAGCCCGGGGCGATCGAGCCCTTGCGCGGATAGAGGCCGTAGAGCTTGGCGTGGTTCGTCGCGGTGAGCGCGGCGAACTGGTTGAGGCTGATCCGGCCCTTCGAGACGCCTTCGGAGAAGAACACCGGCAGCCTGGTCTCGACCCCCGGGATGCCGTTCGGGATCCAGCGAAAGGACGATTTCCCGCGCGGGTTCAGCTTGCCCTGCGGGTCGTCGTAGCGGAACGGCGAGTGGTCGGAGGAGACCACGTCGAAGATGCCCCGCCGGATGCCGGACCAGACCGCCTCCTGGCTGGCCTCGTCCCGGGGCGGCGGCGAGCAGACGTATTTCGCCCCCGCCATCGGGTCGTCGAGGCCGAGCCCCTTCATGTGCTCGGCCGTCAGGGTCAGGTATTGCGGGCAGGTCTCGGCCCGGATCTTCAGGCCGCGTCCTTGAGCCCAGGCGATCTGCTCGGTGGCCTCGCGGCCCGAGACGTGGACGATCACGATCGGCAAATCGATCAGCTCGGCATGGCTGATCGCCCGGTGCGCCGCCTCGCGCTCGACCACCTCGGGCCGGGACAGAGCGTGGCCGTAGGGCGCGGTCTCGCCGGCCCGCTCCAGGCGGTCGCTGAGATAGCGGATCGCGTCGTAGCCCTCGGCGTGGACCATCACCCGGGCGCCCTGCCGCCGGGCGACGTGGAACACGTCCAGCAGCTGGCGGTCGTTGAGCACCAGGTCGTCGTAGGTCATGAACACCTTGAACGAGGTGTAGCCGTCGGCGACCAGGGCCGGCAGCTCCTGGCCGAGCACCGCCTCGCTCGGGTCCGCGATGATCATGTGGATCGCCACGTCGACGTGGCACTGGCCCTCGGCCTTGGCGCGATAGGCGTCGACCGCGCCGCGCAGCGACCCGCCCCGGGGCTGGACCGCGAACGGCATCACGCAGGTGTTGCCGCCGGCGGCCGCCGCCCGGGTCGCGCTGGCGAAATCGTCGGCCATGACGATGCCGGGGCCGGGATCCTGGGCGATGTGGACATGGCTGTCGATGCCGCCGGGGAGCACCAGCAGCCCGGAGGCGTCGATCACCCGGGCGGCGTCGGCGATGCCCTCGGCCACAGCCACGATGCGCCCGCCGCGCACGCCGACATCCGCCCGCACCGTGTCGCTCGCGGTGACCACGGTGCCGCCGCGGATCGCCAGGTCGAATTCGGGCATGATGCGCTCTCCTCCGCGCCCACGGGCGCCTGTCGGAACGGACGGATGCATCGTCCGCGCCGATTCGGACGCTGCGAGGAGGGCACAGCCATCCGGCAGGGTCCAGAGTGCGCACGGCATGGGTTCCCAAAGGGCTCAGCCCTTTGGCGGGGTTTGGGGGGCGGAGCCCCGATGCATCGGGCCAAGCCCGACACCAGGGCTCTGCCCTGGACCCGCGAAAGGTCACGGACCTTTCGAAACCGAGACTCGGGTTCGGAGAGTCGAGGGGGCGGCTTCGTGGAACTCACGCCACACCCGACGCATATGCCGGGCGGAGCCGAAGCCCGCGCGGTCGGCGACCTGCTCCAGGGCGAGGTCGGTCTGGGCGATCAGGTCCCGGGCGAGCGCGATCCGGGCGCGGTTGACCGCATCGGTCACGGTCATTCCGGCATGGATCCGGAACAGCCGGGCGAGGTTGCGCGGGCTCGCTCCGGCGAGGCGGCCGAGGATCTCGGGGGACCAGGCGCGGGCGGGTTCGGCCGTGATCGCGTCCTGGGCGCGATGCACCACAGGATGCAGGTGGCTGCGGCCTTCGAGCCAGGGCGAGAGCTGCGGGTCGTCGGCACCGCGGCGCATATAGACCACCAGGGTCCGGGCCGCCGCCAAAGCCGCGGCCGGGCCGGCCCATTCGGCGACGAGGTGGAGCATCAGGTCGACGCCCGCGGTCACGCCGGCGCTGCTGAACCGGTCCCGGTCCTGCACGAACAGCCGGTTCTCCAGCACCCGGGCCCGGGGCGCCAGGGCGGCAAGCCGGGCGCAGCTGGCGTGGTGGGTGGTGCAGGCATAGCCGTCGAACAGTCCGGCCCGGGCCGCCAGCAGGGTGCCCTCGCAGACCGTGACCAGGGTGTGGCCCGGCCGGACCGCGCCGCGCAGCCAGTCGACGATCCGCGCTTGGGCGGCCGCATCGTCCGGATCGGCCGCGCCGCCGAGCACCCGGGACGCCGCGCCCGGCACGAGCACCACGGTGCCCGGCGGGATCGAATCCGGCAGCGGCTCGGTCCCGCCGAGATCCAGCCCGATCGAGCAGCGGGTGCGCGGGGCCGGCGCCACGTAGCGCACCGAGAACGCGACCCGCTCCTGGGCCGCCCCGGCGATGCGCAGGACCTCCATGGGCCCCGCGAGGTCGAGCAGCAGGGTGCGCGGCGGCAGGACCACCAGGACCGGAATGCGCCGCGCCGCCGCGCTCATGCGGCGACCGGCAGGTCCCGGCCGGCCAGCGCCTGCTCCACCGTGGCGATGCGGGCGAAGCGGTCCACCAGCACCAGCTCGGTGCGGGCCTTGATGTCGTCTGCCATGAACCGGCGGCCGTCCGGGTGGGTCATCGCGAAGGTCAGCGTCGCCTCGGTGACGTAATCCACCTGCCAGCCGCTATCCGAGGCGTGGCGGGTAGTGGTCTCGCAGCATTGCTCGGTGCGGATCCCCGACACGATCAGCCGGCGGATCCCGTGCTCTGTCAGCCAGCCCGCCAGCCCGGTATCGACCAGCGCGCTGTGCCGGCGCTTGTGGAAGATGGCGTCCGGCGCGATCACGATGGGCTCCAGGGTGCGGACATGGCCGGACTCCACCGAGAAGGGACCCGTCTCCGCGACGTGGAACACCTGCAGCACCGGAATCTTGCGCGCGACCGCGCCGTCGATGAGCGCCTGCAGGCGTTCGGTGAAGCGCGGCACATCCGCCTCGCTCCAGAACGGCCGGTGACGGAAGGACTCCTGGACATCGATGACCAGCAACGCAACATCGGACATTTCGTGTCTCCCGCTTGGTAAAGCGAGCGGCAGGATCACGCTCTGACAGGGCGGACGAAAGAAACCGTACAGCCAACCAGCGGACATATCCGGCCATACACGGAGGATACGGCATGGGCGATCCGAACAACATCTTCGTGCTGACCGGGGCGGGCGTGTCGGCCGAGAGCGGGCTCGGTACCTTCCGCGACCGCGGCGGCATCTGGGCGCGGTTCGACCCGATGAAGCTCGCCACCCCGGAGGCCTATGCCGCCGATCCCGACACGGTGCTCGACTTCTACGACCATCGCCGCCGCGGCGTGATCGCGGCCGAGCCCAACGCGGCGCATGTCGCCCTGGCCCGGGCCGAGGCGCGGCTGGCCGCGCGGGGCGGGCGCCTGTTCCTGTGCACGCAGAACGTCGACGACCTGCACGAGCGGGCGGGATCGCGCGCGGTCGTCCACATGCATGGCGAGCTGCTCAAGGCCCGCTGCACCGCCTGCGGGACGGTCACGCCCTGGCGCGACGACCTCGACCGGGCCTCGATTTGCCCGGCCTGCGGGGGCGTCGGCCGGATGCGGCCGGACGTGGTCTGGTTCGGGGAGATGCCGATGCATCTCGACGCGATCGAGGATGCGCTTGCCGCCGCCGACCTGTTCGTGGCCGTGGGGACTTCGGGCGCGGTCTACCCGGCGGCGGGCTACGTGCGGGAGGCTCGGGCCCGCAACATTCCCACCTGTGAAATCAACCTGGAGCCCTCGGACAACGCCGATGCGTTCGACGATGCCCGCTACGGGCCGGCCAGCATGGCGCTGCCGCGCTTTCTCGCCGATCTCGGGCTGTGACCCGCCGGATCGCTGCAAACCGTTGAGAGGGTAAACGATTTCGATTCGGGAGCCCGTCCCTCGCGACAGGACCAGAGTCTTAAATGATGCGAATCACATCCGCGCGAGCTGTCAAGAACTGGTCGGACAGTTGCCCACCGGTTACAACGGTCAAGCTTGGGTTCGGCGTCGCGGCCCGCCCAAGCGTTCGTTGAAGCCACAAGGGGAAGACAAAGACCCATGCAGCACTTCACCGTAACCGCCCGCGAGCGCGACACCGTCCTGGCGGCCCTGCGCTATTATCAGTTCTACCGGATGCAGGGGCATCCGTTCGACCCCCGCCAGGACCACCTGATCGACACCATCGCGTCCCGGGCCGGGGACGCCCTGGATCTCGCCGAGATCGACGACCTCTGCGCCGGTCTGAACGGCAACCCCCACGCGCTCGCCGCCGCGGCCGCCTGAGGTCGCCGCGCGGGGCGGGCTTCGCGCCGCCCCGGATCGTCCCGGCCGCCTAGCCGCCGGGACCGGGGATCGTGACCTCCGAGATGAGCGATGCCGCCGCCGGAGCGATCCCCGACCGCGTTTCACCGATCGGGACGCGGCGCCGATCCCCGCGGACCTCGGGGATCCACCCGGTTCCGAACGAGGCACGGGTCTCGTCTCCCGGATGGGCTGCGATGTTCACACATCGCTGCCGGATACAGGCCGAGGCTAGCCCCAAGCGCGCCTCCCTCCCCCCTCTGCGGGGGAGGGTGGGCCTCGCGTGAGCGAGGGTCGGGAGAGGGGAACCCGGGTTCAGGACAGGGCGCGGCCGGCATGACGGGCATAACGGGCAAAGCCCTGTTCTGCCGCGTCGCTCCCCTCTCCCGACCCCCTTCGGGGGCCACCCTCCCCCGCAGAGGGGGGAGGGAAGGTGTGTGTCGGCCTCGGAGAGACATCTCTTGCGGCCTAGAACCGTCCGGACCGCGTTCTGTGAACCCGCTAGCCCGCACGGCAGAGGGGGCACGGCGCCCCGTCCCTAGGTAGATCTGCAAGCACCGCAGCCAGCCCGCCTCCCGGGCGGCCACGGCATCATCGCACCGGTGCTACGCCGAACCGGCAGCGCCTCAGGGCGCCTTCTTCAGCTGGCTCTCGGCGCGGGCCACGCCGGCCTCGCAGCCCTGCGCGTCGCCCTTGGAATCGGCGGTCCGTGCCTCATCCAAGGCGACCTTGGCCTGCTGCGCGGCATCCGCGCCCTCGCCGGCCTGGGCCGACTTCTCGGGCGGCGCCTGGGGGGATTCGTTGGCGCGCTCGCCCTCGGTGCCGGTCATGCCCTCGCCGCCGCGCTTGGCGGCGTTGCCCTGGCCGCTGGTCGAGGCCGAGATCGAGGCGGTCGCCTCCGACGTCACCCGCTTGGACAGGGCGTCGATCTTGTCCGAGCACGGGGAGGCGAGGACCGGGGCCGCCATCATGACCAGGGCCAGGGGCACCGTGACGGAAACCGTGAAGGCGGCGGGACGCATCATCGTGTCGAACTCTCTCATGTCGGGGGGCCGGGGATCAGGTCCCCAGTCCCCCAACGCATCGCGAGGGAGTGCGGTTCAGGCGCTCAGCTGGTCGCGGATCGGCAATTGCCGCACGCGCCGGCCGGTGGCGGCGAAGACCGCGTTGGCGATGGCCGGCGCCACCGGCGGCACGCCGGGTTCGCCGACGCCGCCGAGCGGGCCGTCATAGGAGCCGGTCGGCACCAGGTGCACACGGACAACCTTCGGGGCGGCGTCGATCCGGATGATCTCGTAGCCGTCGAAGTTGTTCTGCTGGGCCCGGCCCTGCTTGAACGTGATCTCGGAGGTGAGGGCGAGCCCCATCCCCATGACCACGGCGCCTTCCATCTGCGACCGGATGCGCTCCGGGTTCACCTGCGGCCCGCAATCGACCGCGATGTCGATGGCGTGGACCTTCACCTGGCCCTTGTCGTCGACCTCCACCTCAGCCGCCACCGACGTATAGGTGACGAAGCTGTAATGGCCGGCGATGCCGAGGCCGCGGCCCTTCGGCATCTGCCGTCCCCAGCCGGCGCCCTTGGCGGCGGCTTCGATCACGCCGCGCAGGCGGCCGGTATCGATCGGGTAGAGCTTCGGATCCTCGCCGTGGTTCCAGACGTCGCCGATGGAGGTCGGGTCGATTGTCCGGGCCGGGCCGATCAGGTCCAGCAGGTACTCCTTCGGGTCGCGGCCGGCGGCATGCGCCAGCTCCGACACGAAGGACTGGATCGCGAAGGCGTGGGGGATGTTCGAGACCGAGCGGAACCAGCCGATCCGGACATGGGCGGCGGCCTCCGGGTTCTCCATCCGGGCGTTGGGCAGGTTGAACGGCGTGTTCACCAGACCCATCCCGAGCTCGAACGGCAGCTCGTGCTTCGGATCGGGCGCGAAGATCGAGCCGATCGTCGGCGCCACCGAGCGGTGCAGCCAGGCCACCGGCATGCCCTTCTCGTCGAGGCCGGCCTCCAGGCGCTCCACCGAGATCGTGTGGTAGTAGCCGTGGTGGATGTCGTCCTCGCGGGTCCAGGCGAGCTTGACCGGCGCGCCGTCCACCGCCTGCGAGCACAGGGCGGCCTCGACCACGTAATCCGGCTTGGACTTGCGCCCGAAGCCGCCGCCGAGCAGCGTGACGTTCACCTTGACCTTGTCGTCGGGCAGCTTGAGCGCCTTCATCAGGCGATCGTTAGCCGCCTGCGGACCCTGCGTGCAGGCCCAGGCCTCACAGAACCCGTCCTTGACCCGGGCCACGGCGGCCGGGGGCTCCATCGGGGCCTGGACGAGGTGGGGCACGAAGTACTCGGCCTCGACCTTGGTCTTGGCCTTGGCCATCGCGCCGTCGACGTCGCCCTGGTTGCGCACCACCTTGCCGGGCTTGCGCGCGGCGGCCTCAAGCTCCTTGCGGAACACGTCGGTGTCGTAGCCGGCGTTCGGGCCGTCATCCCAGGTGATCTTGAGCGCGTCGCGCGCCTTCAGGGCAGCCCAGGTGTTCTTGGCGACCACCGCGACGCCGCCGAGCGGCATGAACTCGCTCGGGATCTCGCCGCCGTCGATCTTGAAGATCTTGACGACGCCCGGGACCTTCTTGGCCTCGGTGTCGTCGAAGGACTTGACCTTGCCGCCATAGACCGCCGGACGGGCGACCATCGCGTACAGCATCCCGTCGAGCTTGGTGTCGAGCCCGTAGACGGCCCGGCCCGTGGTGATGTCGAGATTGTCGATCAGCCCAATCTTGCCGGTGCCGATGTACCGGAAATCCTTCGGGTTCTTCAGCGTGACGTTGGTCGGAACCGGCAGCTCGGAGGCCGCCTGCGCCACGGCGCCGTAGCCGAGGCTGCGCTTGGACTTGGCATGCGTGAGCGTGTGGTTGGCCGCCGTCACCTCGGAGGCCGGCACGCCCCATTGCTTGGCCGCGGCCTCGATCAGCATCAGCCGCGCGGCGGCGCCGGCATGGCGGAAATGCTGGAAGAAGTGGCGCAGCGAGCGCGAGCCGTCGGTGTCCTGGTTGCCGAAGCGCTGCTCGTCGCCCCAGGCCTGGACCACCTTCACCTTCGGCCAGTCGGCCTCGAGCTCGTCGGCGACGGTGAGCGCCACGGAGGTGCGCACGCCCTGGCCCATGTCGGAGCGGTGGTTGGTCACCGTGACGGTGCCGTCCGGGGCGATCGACACGAAGATCTTCGGGTCGTCGCGCCAGCCATGCGGCATGCCGTCGGCGCCGAACTTCTGGGCCTTCTGCTCGGCGGTCTGGCCCTCGTCGGCGCGGGCGTCGCGCAGGGACAGGGCGAGCACCAGGGCACCGGCGCCGCCGAGGATGCCGCGGCGGCTGACATTGGCGAGCACCGGCTTGGCGGTCGGCTTGGCGTTGGCCAGTTCGGCCATCATCTGGGCGTCGTGAATCACAGGCGCTCTCCCTTGCCGGCGGGCGCCGTCTGGCCGGCGGCCTGATGGATCGCCGCGCGGATCCGCGGATAGGTGCCGCAGCGGCAGATGTTGCCGCTCATCGTGTCGTCGATGTCCTGATCGGACGGCTTCGGCGTGTCCTTGAGCAGCGCGGCGGCCTGCATGATCTGGCCGCACTGGCAGTAGCCGCACTGGGCGACGTTGAGGTCGCGCCAGGCCACCTGCACGGGGTGGTTGCCGTCGGGCGACAGGCCCTCGATGGTCACGACCTCCTGGTCGGCGGCCGCCGAGATCGGCGTGATGCAGGCCCGGGTCGCCGCGCCGCCGAGATGGATCGTGCAGGCGCCACACAGCGACACGCCGCAGCCGAACTTGGTGCCGGTGAGGCCCAGCTCGTCGCGCAAGTACCACAGCAGCGGCATGTCGGGATCGCCGTCGAAGCTGCGCGCAGCCCCGTTCACGGTGAGTTTGATCATCGAAATATCCTGTCTGGCGACGCCGGGACGGCGTTCAGTCGGGTCCGAGCCGAGCCAGAGGCGCCGACCGGTCGTCCGGTCCACGCATCCGCCTGTGCGGGCTAACCCGACGAACGGGCCTCTGGGTTCAGAATAGGAAGAATTCTAATCCACCCCGGGAGTCTTGTGCAACGCAAGGTGGATGCGGCACGCCGCCGGAGGCCCGCGCCGGGGACATGCCGCGTGCGGCGGCGCACATGCGGGCGCGATGGAAGCCTGGCCGGAGATCGAGCTCGACCTCGACTTCACCGACCGGCTGGTCGACGTGATCGACGAGGGGTTCGACGCGGTGATCCGCACCGGCGAGGCCCGGGATTCCCGGCTGATGACCCGGGTGCTCGGCAGCTACGACCTGAAGCTGGTCGGCGCGCCGGCCTATTTTGCGGCCCACGGAATCCCGGAATCGCCCGGGGACCTCGCCGGGCATTGCTGCCTGCGCCATCGCTTCCCGACCACAGGCCGGCTGGAGGATTGGCTGCCGGATCCGGGCGATCCGATCGAGCTGCGCACCGCGGCGACGTCCAACACCATCGAGCCGCTGGTCTGCCTGGCCGAGCGCGGCCTCGGCATCGCCTGCCTGCCGGATTTCGCGGTTCGCGCGCAGATCGAGGCCGGGACGCTGATGAGCGTGCTGGACGGTGCGGTGCATCGCTGCGGCACCTTCCGCATTCTCTGGCCGTCGAGCCGCCAGCTCGCGCCGAAGATCCGCGTCTTCGTGGATTTCATGGCGGAGAACCTGTTCGCGCCGCCGTGACGATCAGGGTTTCAAAAGGTCGGTGACCGTTTGCGGGTGCAGGGCAGAGCCCTGCCGATCACACAGGGGCTCCGCCCCCCGAACCCCGCCAAAGGGCTGAGCCCTTTGGAAACCCGGCACCGCCATTGGCGGAGCGTTACGGGACCGTCTCCAGATCCGTCCTGCGGAACTCGTCGGCCGTGGCGAGGATCGGCACGTTGAAGAACCGCGCTGCGGCGTAGTGGAGACAGTCGCCGAGATTGAGACCGTGACGGCCTGCCCGGTATCGATGCGCCGCCGACAGGGCGAGGGCCGTCGTCGCGTTGGCGGGGGGAAGATCGCAGATTTCGATGCCTCGGGCTTCGAGGAATTCGAGGACGATCGGCCCGACGGCTTCGACCGTCATGTCGAACTTGTCGGGCCGCGCGAGGGCCAGCACCGTTTCCAGGATCGCGACGGGCGAGATCCTGCACCGGTTGGCCGAGGCGAGCGCGGTAGAGATCCGGCCGGCCTCCGGCTCGTCCGCGAGCAGGGCGACGAGCGCGGAGGCATCCACGAACATCAGCGGCTTTCCCACATCGCGTCGTAGACATCACGCGGGAGGGGCGTCCGGGCGGCCTCGCCGAGGGTGATTCCATGCTTCTCGCGCAACCGTGCGGCGGTCGCTTGCGGCGTCTCCCCCTGGTGCCTGCGCGCGATCGCCTCCCGCATGGCGATGACGATCGCTTCGGTGATGCCGACTCCCGCCAGGGCAGCGAACTGGCGCGTCAGCGCATCGGCT
Organism: Methylobacterium brachiatum; assembly: GCF_020523825.1. Classification (GTDB taxonomy): domain Bacteria; phylum Pseudomonadota; class Alphaproteobacteria; order Rhizobiales; family Beijerinckiaceae; genus Methylobacterium; species Methylobacterium brachiatum. Next base: position 61,435 of record NZ_JAJALK010000014.1, read on the forward strand.
TCGGGATTGTTGACGATGATCGGCATGCCGGTTCGCCCTCGACGAGCGATGTAGATAATCGCACGCGCAGATCTACACCAGGGCCGGCGCTACACCGTCACCTGCGTGCCCACCTCGACCACGCGCCCGGTGGGGATCTGGAAGAAGTCCGTCGCGTCGTTGGCGTTCTTGGCCAGGGTGATGAAGATGCGGTCCTGCCAGAGCGGCATGCCCGAATGGGTCGCCGGGCGGATCGAGCGGCGGGACAGGAAGAACGACGTCGCCATGATGTCGAACTTGAAGCCCTGGCGGCGCAGCAGCACCAGGGTCTTGGGGATGTTCGGCGTCTCCATGTAGCCGAACTTCATCACCACCCGGAAGAAATGCGGCCCCACCGGCTCGATCCGGACCTTGTCGGCCTCGTTCGAGCGCGGCGTGTCCACCGTCTCGACGGTGAGGATCACGTTCTTCTCGTGCAGCACCTTGTTGTGCTTGAGGTTGTGCAGGAGCGCGGCCGGGGCGATCTCGGGGTCGCTCGTCAGGAACACCGCGGTGCCGCGCACATGGTGGGGCGGGCTCTTCTCCAGCATGCCGACCAGCTCGACCAGCGGCACGTCGGTCTTGCGGGTCTTGTTGAACAGGATCGTGACCCCGCGCACCCAGGTCCACATCAGGATCACGAGGCCGCCGGCCAGGATCAGGGGCACGTAGCCGCCCTCGACCACCTTGATCAGGTTGGAGAGCAGGAACAGGAACTCGACCACGATGAAGGGCAGCATCACCAGGGCGGCGGCCACCGGCGACCAGCCCCACATCCGCCAGATCACCAGGAAGGTCATCGAGGCGGTGAGCAGCATCGTGCCGGTCACCGCGATCCCGTAGGCCGAGGCCAGCGACGAGGATGTCTTGAACAGCACCGCCAGCAGCACGACGCCGATCATCAGCAGCGCGTTGATCTGCGGCAGGTAGATCTGCCCGGCATGCGATTCGGAGGTGTGGCGGATCTCGAGGCGCGGCAGCAGGCCGAGCTGGATCGCCTGCCGGGACAGGGAGAAGGCGCCGGTGATCACCGCCTGGCTCGCCACTACGGTGGCCAAAGTCGCCAGCACCACCATCGGCAGAAGGCCCCAGGCCGGGACGAGCTGGAAGAACGGGTCGGCGGTGTCGGGCTTCTCCAGCACCAGGGCGGCCTGGCCGAGATAGTTCAGGGCGAGCGCCGGAAACACGAGGCAGACCCAGGCGACTTGGATCGGCTTGCGGCCGAAATGCCCCAGATCGGCGAACAGGGCCTCGGCGCCGGTCACCGCCAGGAACACCGCGCCCAGGGCCACCAGCGCGCCGGTGCCGTGGCCGAGCAGGTAATGCACCGCGTACCAGGGGTTGGCGGCGCGGAACACCTCCGGGTGCAGGCCGATATGCGGCAGGGCCGCGAGCGCCATGGCCAGGAACCACACGATGGTCATCGGCCCGAAGAAGGCCGCGACCTTGGCGGTGCCGCGGTTCTGCACCAGGAACAGGGCGACGATGATCGTCACCGTGATCGGCAGCACGTAATCGTCCAGCGCCGGGGTGACGAGCTTCAGCCCCTCCACGGCCGAGAGCACCGAGATCGCCGGGGTGATCACCGCGTCGCCGTAGAACAGCGAGGCGCCGAGCAGGCCGAGCATGAACACGATGCGCGAGCCGCCGAGCGCCTTCCGGGCCAGCGCCATCAGCGAGAGGATGCCGCCCTCGCCGTTGTTGTCCATGCGCAGCAGGATCAGGACGTATTTGACCGTCACGATCAGGAACAGCGCCCAGAGGATCAGCGAGACGGTGCCGATCACCTCCTCGGGCAGCAGGATGCCGTCGGTGCGGGCCGGGACCAGCGCCTCGCGGAAGGCGTAGAGCGGGCTGGTGCCGATATCGCCGTAGACGACGCCGACCGAGCCGACCAGCAGGGTCCAGAAGCCGGCATGGCCGTGGCGGGTCTCGGCCTTCTCGGGGGCGTCGAGGGCGCCGCCGGGCGCGGGCCCCTGCGCCGGGCCGGTGCCGCCGGTCTCGCCGACCGCCGGGGCGGAATCGGGCGGGGCGTCAGAGGCCGCGGGCACGGGCTGGGCTGCTACGCCGGGTGCGAAGGTCTGGCTCATGCGGGATGTCGGAGGCTCGGGCGTGGCCGGCGTTTCGCGGGTCGGCTCAGGGGCCTGGTGGGGCCGGGCAGGAGGACGCGAAAACTCCGCCGAACCACGCGGGCCGGCCACCAGGCCGACCACTCACGGGATCGTGCGGCCTTGCTATCACGGCCTCGGGCGGCCGGGAACCGGGGGCATTGCGAAGATCGGGGTTTGGGTGGACGCGGAGGCGACCGGCTCAGTCGCAGTTTCGGATTTGGTGGGCGTTCGGCAGAAGCAAGTATCCTTCTTCCTTGGTCTCAGGAAACTCCCACCCTTCAATCACTCACCTTGTCATCCCGGGGCCGCGAAGCGGAGCCCGGGATCCAGATACATAGGTGCAGCAAGATCTTGCGCCGTCAGCGGATCTGGATCCCGGGCTCGCCTGCGGCGCCCCGGGATGACGGGGTGATTTATTTCGCTGCCGTTCTTTGATGTGATCGCCCAGCCGCCCGGCGCGACCTGCGTCGCGCTACTCGGCCGCGGTGCGCGTGCCGCCGCCCTGCTGGCCGAATCGGCGCTCGATGTAGTCGATCACGACGTTCTCGAAGTCCTTGGCGAGCGTCGCGCCACGCAGGGTCATGGCCTTCTTGCCGTCGATGAACACCGGGGCGGTCGGGGTCTCGCCGGTGCCCGGCAGGGAGATGCCGATATCGGCGTGCTTCGATTCGCCCGGCCCGTTGACGATGCAGCCCATCACGGCGACGTTCAGGCCCTCGACGCCCGGATAGGTCTTCTTCCATTCCGGCATGGAGGTGACGATCCAGTTCTGGATGTCCCGGGCCAGCTCCTGGAAGGTGGTCGAGGTGGTGCGCCCGCAACCGGGGCAGGCCGCGACCATCGGCACGAAGGTGCGGAAGCCCATGGTCTGCAGGAGCTCCTGGCTCGCCTTGACCTCGACGCTCCGGTCGCCGCCCGGCTCGGGGGTCAGCGAGTAGCGGATCGTGTCGCCGATCCCTTCCTGCAGCAGCACGCCGATCGCCGCCGAGGCGGCCACCAGGCCCTTCGAGCCCATGCCGGCCTCGGTCAAGCCGAGATGGATCGCGTAATCCGAGCGGCGGGCGACCTCGCGGTAGACCGCGATCAGGTCCTGCACCGCCGAGACCTTGGCCGACAGGATGATCTTGTTCTGCGGCAGGCCCAGCGCCACCGCCCGGTCGGCCGAGCCGATCGCCGAGCGCACCATCGCCTCGCGCATCACCGCGCGGGCATCGATCGGCCGCGGCAGCTTGGCGTTCTCGTCCATCAGGTGGGTGAGCAGCTCGCCGTCGAGCGAGCCCCAATTGGCGCCGATCCGCACGGTCTTCCCGTACTTGATCGCCTGCTCGATGATCGAGGAGAACTGGGTGTCCTTCTTCTCCTTGAACCCGACATTGCCGGGATTGATCCGGTACTTCGCCAGGGCCTCGGCGCAGGCCGGATGGTCGGCGAGCAGCTTGTGGCCGATATAGTGGAAGTCGCCGACCAGCGGCACGTGCACGCCGATCCGGTCCAGGCGCTCGCGGATCTTCGGCACCGCGGCCGCGGCCTCGTCCCGGTCGACCGTGATGCGGACCAGCTCCGAGCCGACCCGGGCGAGCTGGGCGACCTGCGCCACCGTCGCGTCGATGTCGGCGGTGTCGGTGTTGGTCATCGACTGCACGACGATCGGGGCGCCGCCGCCGACCGTGACCGCGCCTTCACCCTCGCCGACCGTAACGCCCACGGTGCGGTGGCGTGGCGTGGGGCCGGCGATCTCCGGACCACCGCTGGTCAGCAGGGACTCGGGGGCGGGATTCTCGGAGCGGATGGCTTCCATGACTTCCATCGTGGACCTTCGCGGGCGCGCTTTGCGGAAGCGCCGGAGCCTTTCGAGGCCGGCCGGGCGTTTCGCGGCGCGCGCCTCGCCGGAGCTTCGGGGCTGCGGGCCGACCGCACTTAGCTGCGGACGACGCCGCGCAGCGTCAAGCCGACGCCACGCATGACAGCATCGCGGCTGTCATGTCGTATCTGGCCGCGGATGTCGAGTTTGCCGAGGGCGCGACATCGGTTTTCGTTCGCCCTGTTGCCGAATCGCGCGGTCCGGCCGGGTCTCGGACCGGCGGGCGGCCCCGGCGCGGTTGATGTTGCAGTGCAGCATCCCATTTACGGGATCCTGTTCCTGGAGGCCGACATGAGCGAGCACCCCCACGGCGGTGAGCCGCACAACCCGGCGACCGCCGTCCCCGAAATTCCGGTCTCGGATGGGATCGAGCCCTTGGCGGTGCAGCCGGCCCACCAGCTCCTCGCCGGCCCCCGCGCCGAGAAGCCGGTGGCTTTGGCCCTGCAGGGCGGCGGCGCGCACGGGGCCTTCACCTGGGGCGTGCTCGACGCGCTGATCGAGGACGGGCGCCTGGCCTTCGAGGCGGTGACCGGAGCGAGCGCCGGGGCGATGAACGGCGTCGTGATGGTCGACGGCTGGCTGAAGGGCGGGCCGGACGGCGCCCGGGAGGGGCTGGAGCGGTTCTGGCGCGAGGTCAGCCTCGACGGCGATCTCGGGCCGACGCAGCGCAACTTCGTCAGCGGGTTGTTCAACCTGTGGAAGGGCAACCCGGTGGCCGAATTCTGGGCCAAGATGCTCTCGCCCAGCCCCTACGTGTCGAACCCGCTCAACATCAACCCGCTGCGCAAGGCGCTGGCCGAGCAGATCGATTTCGAGCGCCTGCGCGAGGCCGAGACCGCGGGCCTGTTCGTCTCGGCGACCAATGTCTGGACCGGCAAGCTCGCGGTGTTCGAGCGCGAGCGCCTGACCGTCGATCACCTGATGGCCTCGGCCTGCCTGCCGACGGTGTTCCAGGCCGTGGAAATCGACGGGGTGCCCTATTGGGACGGCGGCTATCTCGGCAACCCGCCGCTCTACCCGCTGCACCGGGCCGCCCAGACGCGCGACATCGTGCTGGTCCAGATCAACCCGGTCGAGCGGCGCGAGACCCCGCGCACGGAGAGCGAGATCCGCGACCGGCTCAACGAGATCACCTTCAACGCCAACCTGATGCGGGAATTGCGGGCGATCGACTTCATCGACGGCCTGATCGAGGACGGCACCCTCGGTCAGGGGGGCTACCGCCGGGTCCTGGTGCACCGCATCGACGGGACCGACGCGCTGGAGGATTACAACGCCGCCTCCAAGCTCGACGCGCGCTGGACCGTGTTCAAGCGCCTGCGGGACAAGGGCCGCGCGGCCGCGCAGGCCTGGCTCGCCGAGACCTACGGGACGATCGGCCAGGCCTGTACGCTCAATCTGCGGGATGCGTATCAGTAAAAATCCGTATCTCCGGCGCTGGGATCGAGTTTTGTCAGGTGTCGGTGCGGTCGATTTGAGGGCCGGTGTTCAATAAGTGCTGTATATTCGCGTCATATGGCGCTTAATTGCCCGTCTGATTTGCGGCCATAAAGCAGAAATTCCCGGGCGTAAGATATCTTTCATGGAGCTGCGCTAGCTCGGACCTTTCACCGAAGACCGACAGGGCGCGGTGATTCTTGTTCCTGGGAGGACGGGCCGTGGGATTTCGTCTGATCGACCTCAAGACCGGCGTGAAGATCGCGCTGATCATGGCCCTGATGCTGGCGATCACCGCCGGCGCCTCGGCGATCTCGCTGCGCAACATCGGGTTGATCGAGGACGCCGAGGCCTGGACCGTCCATACCCACGAGGTGCTGGCGGAGGTCGAGCGGACGGTCGTGGCGATGATCGACCGGGAGACCGCCCTGCGCGGCTACCTGATCTCCGCCGATCCGCGCTTCCTCGAGCCCGAGGAGGCCGGGCGGAGGGCTTTCGCGGCGTCCTGGGAGGCGGCGCGCAAGCTCACGGCCAACAACCCCACCCAGCCCGCGCGCCTCATGGAGCTGAAGGCGCTGGTCGAGCGCTGGAGCGCCGAGGTGGCGGACCGCGAGCTTGCCCTGATGAAGGATCCGGCGACCCGGGAGGAAGCGCGGCGCCTCGAAGGCTCGGGGGTCGGCAAGGCGGTGATGGACGCCGTGCGCGCGAAGGCGGCCGAGATCGCGCAGGTCGAGCAGGACCTGCTGAAGGTGCGCAGCGCCGCCTCGGCGACCGCCATCGCGTCGTCGCGGGCGGCCAACCTGATCGGCCTCGGCCTGATCGTCGTCACCGCCCTGGTCGGGTCGCTGGCCCTGCATAAGGGCATCGGCAAGCCGATCCACCAGATGACCCAGGCCATGACCCGGCTCGCCGCCAACGACCTCTCCACCGAGATCCCGGCGGTCGGGCGCCGCGACGAGATCGGCGCCATGGCGAGGGCCGTGCAGGTCTTCCGGGACGGACTCGCCCGCGCCAAGGCCCTGGAAGAGGAGGCCGCCCAGACCCAGGCCCGGCTCGAGGCGCAGCGCAAGGCGGCGATGCGCGAGATGGCCGCCTCCTTCGAGAGCGCGGTCGGCGGCATCGTGCGCGCCGTCACCACGGCCGCGACGAATCTGAAATCCACCGCCGAGACCATGAGCGCCGCGGCCACGGAGACCGCCGCCCAGTCGACCACGGTGGCGTCGGCGGCCGAGGAGGCGGCCTCGAACGTCAACACCGTGGCGGCGGCGGCCGAGGAACTCGGCGTCTCGGTCAACGAGATCGGCCGCCAGGTCCAGGCCTCGGCCGACCTCGCCGACGCCGCCGTGACCGAGGCCGGGAAATCCGCGGAGCTGGTGCGCAGCCTGCGCGACCGTGCCGCCAAGATCGGCGCCGTGGTCGACCTGATCAGCGGCATCGCCTCGCAGACCAACCTGCTGGCCCTCAACGCGACCATCGAGGCGGCGCGGGCCGGCGAGGCCGGTCGCGGCTTCGCGGTGGTCGCCACCGAGGTCAAGGAACTGGCCGGACAGACCGCCAAGGCCACCGACGAGATCGCCCGGCAGATCGGCGAGATCCAGTCCTGGACCGGGGAGACCGTGGAGGCGATCGGCGTCATCGTCGGCCGCATCACCGAGATGAGCGGGCTGTCCACCGGGATCGCCGCGGCGATCGAGGAGCAGGGCTCGGCCACCCAGGAGATCGTCCGGAACGTCGGGCAGGCGGCGTTCGGGGCCGGCGAGGTCACGGCCAACATCGCCGGGGTCGCCAGCGCCGCCGAGGGGGCCGGGGCCGCAGCCACCCAGGTGCTCGGCTCGGCCTCCGAGCTCTCGGTCCAGGCCGAGCGGCTCGACGTGGAGGTCCACCGCTTCCTCGACACGGTGCGGGCCGCCTAGGCGAAGCGCGGGGCTCCGAACCCCGCCGAAGGGCCGCGGGCGCTTCGGGATCCCGGTGCTGGGATCTTCCGCGGCGCGCCCTAGATCCTGCTCGGGCGTGCCAGCGCCCGTGACCCTGCGAGGCCGCCATGACGTTGTTGCGCCGCGAGGCCCTGATCCTGCTCGGTGCCGGGCTCGGTGCCGGGATTGCCGGCGCGGCCCGCGCCGCCTCCGGGCGGGCGACCGACTTCGCCTTCGAGCATCCGGAGGGCGGCGCGATGCCGCTCTCGGCCTATGCCGGCCGGCCGATCCTCGTGGTCAACACCGCCACCGCCTGCGGCTATGCCGGGCAGCTCGCCGGGCTGCAGACCCTGTGGACCCGCTTCGGCGACCGGGGCCTCACGGTGATCGGCGTGCCGTCACCGGATTTCGGCAACCAGGAACCGCTCGACGGGCCGGCCATCGCGGAGGCCGCGCGGAAGAACCACGGCGTGACCTTCCCGCTGACCGCCAAGACCCGGGTGAAGATGCCGGGCGCTCATCCGTTCTACCAATGGGCGGCGTCGGAGCGGCCGGGCGAGACGCCGCGCTGGAACTTCCACAAGTACCTGATCGCCCGGGACGGCTCGCTGGCCGCCGCCTTCGCCACGCAGGTCGAGCCCACCGATCCCCGGATGGTCTCAGGCATCGCCGCCACCCTCGATCAGGCCTGACCGGGTCCCGCGGCCGCAAAGCGGAGGCCCGGGATTAAACGCCCGGCCTGCCGCGTTCACACCCTATGGCATCAGACAAGCACAAGCATCCGGACATCGTCGATCTGCTGGTGCCCCTGAGGCGCTATGCCCGCTCGCTCACCCGCGACGCGCTGCGGGCGGACGACCTGGTGCACGATACCCTGGTGCGCGCCCTGGAGATGCAGGGATCCCTGCGCCCGAACACCAACCTGCGCACCTGGATGATGACGGTGCTGCACAACGCCTTCATCGACGAGCAGCGCCGCCGCCAGGTCGAGGCGCGGCACGCCGACGCGCTGGTGCGGATGAGCGAGGACATGGCGCCCCCCGCCCAGGAGGGCCGGGTGCGCCTCGCCCAGATCCGGCAGGCCTTCCTGACCCTGCCGGAGGAGCAGCGCGCCGCGCTCCACCTCGTGACACTCGAAGGCATGGCCTATGCCGACGCCGCCGCGGTGCTCGGCATCCCGATCGGCACGCTGATGTCCCGCCTCGGCCGCGGCCGGGCGGCGCTCCGGGCCTTCGAGGAGGGCAGCCGGGCCAAGACCGAGGCCGAGACCGAGGCGAGCCGGCCCGATGCGCGGCGCGGCACCTTCACCGGCCTGCGCCTCGTCACCTCCGACGAGTCGCGGGACCGGCCGCCCCTGAAACGCGCCGCGGGTGATGCCTGAGGCATCGGGCCCGCACGAGGCCGGCATCGCAGAGCCGGCACCTATGACGATGACGACCGGCGGATCCGCCCCGGCGGCACGCTGGAACCGAGGACTTCACCGATGATGGATCCGATCACAGACGACGATCTCATCGCTTTCGTCGACGGGCAGATCGACCCGATGCGCCGTCTCGACGTCGAGGCGCATCTGGCCGCCCATCCCGGGGCCGCCGCCCAGGTGATGGCCGACCTGCACGATCGCGACGCGCTCCGGGCCGCCTTCGGGCGCCTGCCCGGGCCGGGACCCGACCGCAACGTCGTCCTGGCGCGCCGCTTCGACCGCAACCTGCGCTGGCACCGGGTCGCCTCGCGGCTCAAGCGCGCCGCCGCCATCGCGGTGCTGGTCGGCGCGGGCTGGCTCGCCCATGACGAGATCGGTCGCTTCGGCGTGCCCGACACCCTGGCGGCGACCCCTGATCCGGCGCTGATCGCCGATGCCCGCCAGGCCCGCGCCGTGGCCCAGTTGCGCAAGAGCATCGCCAACCAGGGCGACCATCCGGCCTACGACCGGGCCCGCCTCCAATCGGTCACCGGCATCGACCTGCCGCCGCTGCCGGCCGGCTGGCAGGTGCGCGACATCCAGATCTTCCCCGGCCGCCACGGTACCGGCATCGAGATCGCTTTCGAGGCCGGCACCTTCGGTGAGGCCTCGCTGTTCGCGACCCGGGGCCTGCGCGGCGGTCCGGCCGCCCTCACGGGCTCGGATGACGGCGCCCTCCTGTCCTGGAACGCCGGCGACACCGCCTACGCGCTGAGCGGCCCGCAGGACGACGCCGTGCTGCGTCAGGCCGCCGGCCTGCTCGGGGCCGACGCGGCCGCGCGCTGAGCGATTCGCGCGGGGACGCTTGAGCATCGGCCGTGTCATTCCGGGGCGCCGTAGGCGAGCCCGGCATGACGGGGTTGGGCTGTCGACGCCTGTGAGCCGGCGCGTCCCACCGGAAGACCTGCCCGCGCACCCGGCCCTCGACAGGGCGCCCCGCCGGGTGCCAAAGATCGGCCATGCAGGCAGCCGATTCAGCACAACGGAATGACGGGCTGACGGCCCTGTTCGAGGCCGCGCGGGCCGTGCGCGAACGGGCCCATGCGCCCTATTCCCGGTTCCGGGTGGGGGCGGCTTTGCGCGACGAGCACGGCGCGATCCATGCCGGATGCAATGTCGAGAACGCGGCCTACCCGGTCGGCACCTGCGCCGAGGCCGGGGCGATCGCCGCGATGATCGCGGGCGGCGGCCGGCGCATCGCCGAGATCCTGGTCTGCGGCGACGGCGCGGGCCTGGTGACGCCCTGCGGCGCCTGCCGCCAGCGCATCCGTGAATTCGCCGGGCCGGACACGCCGATCCACGCCGCCGGGCCGGACCGCGTCGCCAAGACCTTCACGCTGGCGGCGTTGCTGCCCGAATCGTTCGGGCCGGAGACGCTGGGTGACTGAGGCCGCCGCCCTCGACGCGCTGCGGGCCGCGGGTTTCGGCGGCGGCTACGCCTGCGCCCTCGTCACCGGCACCGGGCTCGGCGGCATCGCGGCCGCACTCGAGGATTCGACCGCCCTGGATTACGGCCGGATCCCCGGTTTCCCCGGCGCCGGCGTCAGCGGCCATGGCGGCCGGCTGCATCGCGGACGCCTCGATGGCCGGCCGGTGCTGGTGTTCGAGGGCCGGGCGCACGCCTACGAGCGGGGCGACGCGGCGGCGATGCGGGTGCCGCTCGCCTGCGCGGCCGGACTCGGCGCAAAGCGCCTGCTCCTGACCAACGCCTCCGGGTCGTTGCGGCCGGAGCTCGGCCCCGGCAGCCTGGTCCTGCTCGCGGACCACATCAACCTGTCGGGGATGAACCCGCTAATCGGCGAGGCGAGCGACGCCCGCTTCGTGCCGATGACCGAGGCCTACGATTCGGATCTGCGCGCCCAGCTCCGGGCGGCTGCGGGGGCCTGCGGGCTTCCGCTCACGGAGGGCGTCTACGCCTGGTTCTCCGGCCCGAGCTTCGAGACCCCGGCCGAGGTCCGGATGGCCGGCATCCTCGGGGCCGATCTGGTCGGCATGTCCACCGTGCCCGAGGTAATCCTGGCCCGCTTCCTCGGCCTGCCGGTTTCGGCCGTGTCGGTGGTGACCAACCTCGCCGCCGGGATCGCCGGGGGCGCCCCCCATCACGCCGAGACCAAGGCGGTGGCGGCCCGCGCCGCGGCGGATCTCGGCCGCCTGCTCCGGGCCTTCGTGGCCGGCCTGCCCGCCGAGGAGACCGAACATGGATGAACCCGATGCCGGTGCGGTCGCCCGCCGGGCGTTGCCGCTCCTCGATCTCACCGACCTGACCGAGACCTGCACCGAGCCGAAGATCGAGGCCCTGTGCCGGGATGCGCGCAGCGGCGGCGTCGCGGCGATCTGCGTCTGGCCGCATTTCGTGGCGCAGGGCGCCCGGGCGCTCAAGGGCAGCGGCATCCGGGTCGCCACGGTGATCAACTTTCCCGCCGGGGGCGAGGATTGCGCCCGGGCGACCGACGACACCGCCGAGGCCCTGCGCGACGGCGCCGACGAGATCGACCTCGTCCTGCCCTATCGCGCCTTCCTGCGCGGCGATGCGGACACCGCCCGCGACATGATCGAGGCGGTGCGCGACACCTGCGGAGCCGCATCCCTCAAGGTCATCCTGGAGACCGGCGAGATCGCCGATCCCGACGCGATCCGGCGTGCGAGCCGCCTGGCGCTGGCGGCGGGGGCCGACTTCCTGAAGACCTCCACGGGCAAGAGCCCAGTCTCGGCGACCCCGGAGGCCGCTGCGGCGATGCTGGCCGAGATCCGGGCGAGCGGCCGCCCCGCCGGCCTCAAGGTGTCGGGCGGCCTGCGCAGCGTCGCCGATGCCGGCGCCTATCTCGCGCTGGCCGACCGGATCATGGGGGCCGACTGGGTGAGCGCAAAAACATTCCGGCTCGGGGCGAGCAGCCTGTTCGGCGCCCTGATGCAAGCACGGGAGTCTTGAGGGCATGCGCCTGCCGCAAGAAACCATCCGGGCCAAGCGGGACGGCCTGACGCTCGATCCGGAGGAGATCGCGGCCTTCGTCCGCGGCCTCACCGACGGCGCGGTCGGGGAGGGGCAGGCGGCGGCCTTCGCCATGGCGGTGTTCTTCCGCGGCCTCGCGCTGCCCGAGCGCGTGGCGCTGACCCGGGCGATGGCCGAATCCGGCCGGGTCCTCGCCTGGGACCTGCCGGGCCCGGTTCTCGACAAGCATTCCACCGGCGGCATCGGCGACACGGTGAGCCTGCCGCTCGCCCCGATGGTGGCGGCCTGCGGCGGCTTCGTGCCGATGATCTCCGGCCGCGGCCTCGGCCATACCGGCGGGACGCTCGACAAGCTCGCCAGCATCCCGGGCTACGACGCCACCCCGGGGCTCGACACATTCCGCCGGGTCGTCGGTGAGGTCGGCTGCGCGATCATCGGCCAGACCGCCGAGCTGGCCCCGGCTGACCGGCGCCTCTACGCGATCCGCGACGTCACCGGCACGGTCGAATCCCTCGACCTGATCACCGCGTCGATCCTGTCGAAGAAGCTGGCCGCCGGGCTCCAGGGCCTGGTGATGGACGTCAAGCAGGGCTCCGGCGCCTTCATGGCCGGGCTCGACGAGGCCAGGGCGCTGGCCGAGAGCATCGTGACGGTGGCCGAGGGGGCCGGCCTGCGCACCGCCGCGCTGATCACCGACATGGATGCGCCGCTCGCCAGCGCCGCCGGAAACGCGCTCGAAGTGGCCTACGCGCTCGACTACCTGACCGGCGCCCGCCGGGAGCCGCGCTTCCACGCGGTCACTCTGGCCCTCGGCGCCGAGATGCTGGTCGCCGGCGGCCTCGCGCCGGACCGGGACGCGGCGGCCGAGCGCCTGGAGACGGCTCTCGCCTCCGGCCGGGCGGCCGAGATTTTTTCTAAGATGGTCGTGGCGCTGGGCGGCCCGGGTGATCTGCTGAAGGCGCCGGCGCGCTACCTGCCCGCGGCGCCGGTGCAGCGGCCGGTCCGGCAGGACGGCACGGTGGCAGGCATCGACACGCGGGCGATCGGGCTGGCGGTGATCGGGCTCGGCGGCGGCCGGACCCGGCCCGAGGACGCGATCGACCCGCGGGTCGGGTTCACCGATCTCGCGGGTCCCGGGGATGCGTCCGGCCTGCTCGGGATCGTCCATGCGGCCGACGCGGCCGCCGCCGACCGGGCGGAGGCGGGTCTGCGGGCGGCCTACCGGATGGGCGAAGCGCCATCCGGCCGGCCGCCGATCATCGAGCGGGTGGGAGCCGGGTAGGACCCGGCCCCGTCCGCCTTACCAGCGGCCGTAGCCGTGACGGTGACCCCAGCCGCCGTGACGGTGATGGCCGAAACCGCGATGGTGGCCCCAGCCGTAATGATGGCCGCGTCCGCGGCCCCAGCCGTGATGGTGGTGGCCGCGGAAGCCCGGTCCGAAACCGTGACGCGGGCCGAAGCCGTGGCGATGGCCGTATCCGTAGCCGTACTGGACATCCACGATGTCGCCGGCGCCCTGATGCAGGCCGGTGTCGAGGCCGAGCGGCGCGGCCATCGCGGGCGCCCCGAGGGTGATCCCCCCGAGCGCCAGGGCGGCGGCGGCCAGGCGTAGGCGTGCGGTCTTGGTGAACATCGGCGTCCTCCTGTGCCTCTCCGGTCGCGCTGCCGCGACCGGCTGTGCCCCCGGTGTGACGCCTTTAAGTTGACGCTGACGTGAGTTTGGCCCTCAGGCGTTGTTCAGGTTCGGCGAGGAGCGGAATGGGCGTGGTTGGGATCCCTCCAGCCACGCCGTCATCACGCGCGCAGCGAAGCGACCCGGGGATCCGCCACGTTAGGGAATCGCGCGCTGCTGGGTTGCTTCGCTGCGCTCGCAATGACGGTGAGGGCGATCCGGTATCGCCGAGCGGTGGTGCCCTAGGGCCGCCGGTACACCCACACCCGCGCGGGCGGCAGGTTCAGCCAGACGCGGTTCGACCGGTCGGCGGTGTAGCTGCCGGCCTCGCACCGGGCCGGGATCGGCGGCACCACCGCGTAGGTGAACTGCACGAAGGGCGCGCCCGGCTGCATCAGGTCGTGGGCGGCGTTGAGCAGGTCGAGGCGCTGCTCGAGCGGCTTGGTGAACAGCGGCAGGCTCGAGATCGTCGCGGCGGCGGGCTGGGTCAGCACCGTCTTCAGGGTCGCGCGCATGTCGTAGGCGTCGCCCCGGATCACCGTGACCCCGGGGAAGCGGCGGGTCAGCAGGCGGCAGAAATCGGGGTTGAACTCCACCAGGATCAGCCGTGAGGCCGCGATGCCCCGGCGAATCAGCGCCTCCGTGACCGGGCCGGTGCCGGGGCCGAGCTCGACCACCGGGCCCTCGCGGCGCGGATCGACATAGGACGCCATGGTCCGGGCGAGCATCTTGCCCGAGGGCGTCACCGCGCCGGTGACGAGCGGCCGCTCGAACCAGGACCGCAGGAAGCGGGCCTCGTCCTCGAGAGGGTCGCGCCGCGGCCCAAGACTGTCACCCCTGGCGGCAGGGGCCTTCGCGCTGGGACGGCGGAGCGGCGGCAAGTCCTGAATTCCTCGAAGCCGATGGGAATGGAAGGCTAAGGCAACGCGCCGTCTTACAGTCAAGCTGGCCCGGCGCCTAGGGTAAGCATGCCACGCTCGCCCGATGCATAACGGGCGTGCACGGGTTCGGATCCGGCCTTGGAGCGCGCGCAGCCGAAGGGGAGGCCGGTTCGGCGTCGGCGAGCGCGTTCAATCAAAGCCTCATGGCCGGACGGCGCTGCCGAAGAAGTCCCGGACCTTGGCGAAGAAGCCCGCCGATTCCGGGTGGTTCTCCGGGGAGGCCGACTGGTCGAACTCCTGGAGCAGCTCGCGCTGGCGCTTGGTCAGGTTCTGCGGCGTCTCGACGAAGACCTGGATGTAGAGGTCGCCGACCTCCCGCGAGCGGAGCACCGGCATGCCCTTGCCCTTGATCCGGAATTGCTTGGCGGTCTGCGTCCCGGCCGGGATCCGCACCTGGGTCTGCGAGCCGTCGATCACCGGAACGGTGATCTCGCCCGAGAGCGCGGCCGTGACCATCGAGATCGGCACCCGGCAGAACAGGTCGGCGCCGTCGCGCTGGAAGAACTCGTGCTGCTTGATCGAGAGGAAGACGTAGAGGTCCCCGGGCGGACCGCCGCGCAGGCCGCTCTCGCCCTCGCCGGCGAGCCGGATGCGCAGGCCGTCATCGACGCCCGCCGGCACGTTGATCGAGAGCGTGCGCTCGCGGTTGACCCGGCCGGCGCCCTGGCAGGTGGTGCAGGGATCGTCGACGATCTCGCCGCGGCCGTGGCAATTCGGGCAGGTGCGCTCGATGGCGAAGAAGCCCTGCGCGGCCCGCACCCGGCCGTAGCCCGCGCAAGTCGGGCAGGTCCGCGGCTTCGAGCCGGGCTTGGCGCCCGAGCCGTCGCAGGCCTCGCAGGTCACCGAGGTCGGGATCCGGATGGTCTCGGCCTTGCCGATGAAGGCCTCTTCGAGGGTGATCTCGAGGTTGTAGCGCAGGTCGGAGCCGCGCTCGCGACCCGGGGCGCCACCGCCGCGCCCGCGCTGGGCGCCGCCGCGGCCGTCGCCGAAGAAGTTGTCGAAGATGTCCGACATGAAGTCGCCGAACTCGTTGCCGAATCCGGGGCCGCCCCCGCCCTGGCTGAAGGCGGCATGGCCGAACTTGTCGTAGGCCGCGCGCTTCTGGCCGTCCGAGAGGCACTGATAGGCCTCGTTCAATTCCTTGAACTTGATCTCGGCTTCCTTGTCGCCGGGATTGCGGTCGGGATGATAGGTCATTGCGAGCTTGCGGAAAGCGACCTTCAGCTCGCTTTCCGTGGCGGTCTTGGCGACCCCCAGAATCTCGTAATAGTCCCGCTTCGACATCCCACCCAGTCTCCGGACAATCAGAAGGCGCTGCGATCCCTGGGCCCGTCAGGTCCGCCGCGGCGGGTCCCTCGGGGCAGGTCTTGAGCAGGGTGAGCGGGTCGAGGCATCGTCGCGATCATGACGATCCCGCCGATCTAGCATGAGCCGGCCGGCCCGACGCTGACGGCGGACGATATCCGGTTCCTGCGGCACCCGCGCAACAGCGCGTCTCAAGCAGAGGCGGGGCCGGATCGCTCCGGCCCCGCTCGGTTCTGTCGAAACTGCGCCTCAGGCGCGCTTCTTCTGGTCTTTCTCGTCGACCTCCTGGAAGTCGGCGTCGATGACGTCGTCCTTCTTCTCGGAGGCTCCGGCCTCGGCACCGGCCTCGGCGCCGGCACCCTGGTTGGCGCTGTACATCGCCTCGCCGAGCTTCATCGAGGCCTGCATCAGGTCCGTGGTCCGGGCCTTGATGGTCTCGACGTCGTCGCCCTCGAGCGCGGTCTTGAGCGCGGTCATCGCGGTCTCGATCGCGCCCTTGTCGGCGGCCGGAACCTTGTCGCCGAACTCGGTCACCGACTTCTCGGTGGCGTGGATCAGGCTCTCGCCCTGGTTCTTCACCTCAACCAGCTCGCGGCGCTTCTTGTCCGCCTCGGCATTGGCCTCGGCGTCCTTCACCATCCGGTCGATATCGGCGTCCGAGAGGCCGCCCGAGGCCTGGATGCGGATCTGGTGCTCCTTGTTCGTCGCCTTGTCCTTGGCCGTCACGTTGACGATACCGTTGGCGTCGATGTCGAAGGTCACCTCGATCTGCGGCATGCCGCGGGGTGCCGGCGGGATGCCGACGAGGTCGAACTGGCCGAGCAGCTTGTTGTCGGCCGCCATCTCGCGCTCGCCCTGGAAGACCCGGATCGTGACGGCGTTCTGGTTGTCTTCGGCCGTCGAGAAGGTCTGGGACTTCTTGGTCGGGATCGTGGTGTTGCGGTCGATGAGCCGGGTGAACACGCCGCCCAGCGTCTCGATGCCGAGCGAGAGCGGGGTCACGTCCAGGAGCAGCACGTCCTTGACGTCGCCCTGGAGCACGCCGGCCTGCACGGCGGCGCCGATCGCCACGACCTCGTCGGGGTTGACGCCCTTATGCGGCTCCTTGCCGAAGAAGGACTTCACCACCTCCTGGATCTTGGGCATGCGGATCATGCCGCCGACCAGCACCACCTCGTCGATCTCGGAGGCCGAGACGCCGGCATCCTTGAGCGCCTTGCGGCAGGGCTCGATCGTGCGCTGCACCAGGTCGTCCACCAGCGACTCGAACTTCGCCCGGCTGAGCTTCAGCGCGAGGTGCTTCGGGCCGGTCTGGTCGGCCGTGATGTAGGGCAGGTTGATCTCGGTCTGCGTGGCCGAGGACAGCTCGATCTTCGCCTTCTCGGCGGCCTCCTTGAGGCGCTGGAGGGCGAGCTTGTCCTTGGTCAGGTCGATGCCCTGCTCCTTCTTGAACTCGGCCGTCAGGTACTCGACGATCCGGTTGTCGAAGTCCTCGCCGCCCAGGAAGGTGTCGCCGTTGGTCGACTTCACCTCGAACACGCCGTCGCCGATCTCGAGGATCGAGACGTCGAAGGTGCCGCCGCCGAGGTCGTAGACCGCGATGGTGCCGGCCTTCTTCTTGTCCAGGCCGTAGGCGAGCGCGGCCGCGGTCGGCTCGTTGATGATGCGCAGCACCTCGAGGCCCGCGATCTTGCCGGCATCCTTGGTCGCCTGACGCTGGGCGTCGTTGAAGTAGGCCGGGACCGTGATGACCGCCTGCGTGACCGGCTGGCCGAGATGCGACTCCGCGGTCTCCTTCATCTTCTGCAGCGTGAAGGCGGAGATCTGCGAAGGCGAGTATTTCTTGCCGTCGGCCTCGACCCAGGCATCGCCGTTGTCGCCGCGGACGATCTTGTAGGGGACGAGGCCCTTGTCCTTCTGGGTCATCGGGTCGTCGTAGGTGCGGCCCACGAGACGCTTGATGGCGAAGAACGTGCGCTCGGGGTTCGTGACCGCCTGGCGCTTGGCCGGCTGGCCGACGAGCCGCTCGCCGTCATCCGTGAAGGCGACGATCGACGGCGTGGTGCGGGCGCCTTCCGAATTCTCGATGACCCGGGGCTGCGTGCCTTCCATGACGGCCACGCAGGAGTTCGTGGTGCCCAGATCGATACCGATAACTTTACCCATGGTGGGATCCCTCTTCTGTCGCGTTCAAGCAGACCGCCGAGCCCCGAAGCAGCTCGGCCCATGGCGGGTTGAGTGTGATGTGAGTATGGGACCCGGGCCGGATCAAGGGCCGTGAACGGCTGAAATCCAGCGCATAATCCCGCGTCGAGGGCGATATAAGAACCCCCGGACGGGCTCGCAAGGCGAAGCCGGCCCGTTCGCGCCGGCCGGCGCGTTTTTCGCCAAAGCCTTGTCCGGCCTGAAAAATCCCGCCGTGAGGCCGGGTTTGGCCCGATGGCGTCGCCGCATTTTGTTGCTCCGCTGCCACGTCCAGGCCATCGATGGCGTGTTAACACTTCGACAAGGGGTTGAGCGTGGCCCCGCCACCTCGTCTTCCCGTCAGAGCCCGATGCCACGGACCCGCCGCCTCCTGCTCCCCCTTCTGGCAGCCGCCCTCGCGCTGCCCGCGACGCTCGCCGCCCCGCCGGCGCAGGCCCAGAATTTCTTCGAGCGCCTGTTCGGCATTAAGCCCGAGCGCCCGCCGGTGCCGCCCCGCGGCGTGCCCGAGGGCCCGCCCGCCGCCCCGGCCCCCGGGGAGCCGGGCCCGGCGGCCCCGGGTCCCGAGGCGCCCCGGCCCGCGCCGGTCCCGGCGCGCCCGGTGGTGCTGAAGGCTCCCTCCGAGGACGGCGTGATCGGGCAGGAGCTGCAGCTCAACGGGACGTCCGGCACCCTGAAGCTGGAGCGGGCCGGCCCATCCGTGACGGCGCGGATCAAGCTGCCCGGCACCAAGATCTCCCAGCCGGCCGAATCCTGCACGGTGCCGCTCGCGAACGGCAATCCCATCACCCTGTCCTCCGAGGGCAAGCCCGAGGGTGCGCCACGCTTCGAGGCCGCCGGGGCCGAGTGCCCGCTGCGCTTCGACGTGGTCGAGGGCGGAATCCTGGTCTCGTCCCTGGGCCAGGGGCCGGTCTGCACCTTCTCGAACGCCGATTGCGCCACGACACCCGTGGGTCTCTGGGGCCCGGCCGGCGCGACGCTGATCCCCCGGGCCGGGGAGTTCGACACCGCCCGGGGCGTCGCCGACAAGGCGGTGCGCGACAATTACAAGCTGATGACCCAGCGCGCCCGGCGCGAGGACGTCCGGCCGATCGTGAGTGAGCAGGCGGCCTTCTCGGCCGACCGGGAGCAGCTCTGCCGCGGCTACGCCCGCGAGGGCACGCACGGCTTCTGCCACCTCCGGGTCACCGAGAACCGGGCCCTGGCGCTCGCCACCCGGCTCGGCGCCAACACCGCGGTGCCGACCGCTTCGGTCGCCCCGCGCCGGTCCCGGCCGAAGCCGGCCGCCGAACCCGCCGTCGACGGGGTGAACCCGGACACGGCCGGCGAGATGCCGCCGGAATAGCGGCCGGTCAGGGCATCGTCCCGATCCGAAAGCCGGCGGTCGCCCGTTCGGGACGCCGCCTCAGGCCCGCCCGGCACTCATCGACAGCATGGCCGGGTCGATGCCGTTGGCCCGCAGCGCCAGCTCGTACTTGGCCTCGAGGTCGGTGTCGAAGATCAGCGCCGGGTCGGCTGGGCAGTTGAGCCAGCCATTGGCCATGATCTCGCTCTCGAGCTGCCCCGCCTGCCAGCCGGCATAGCCCAGGGCCAGCACGGCACTCGCCGGCCCCTCGCCGCTGGCGATGGCCCGCAGGATCTCGACCGTGGCGGTCAGGCAGATGCCGTCGTCGATGATCAGCGTCGATTGCTGGATGTGAAAATCGTCGGTGTGGAGCACGAAGCCGCGCCGGCCCTCCACCGGGCCGCCCATCAGCACCGGCATGTGCCCGACCCGCTCGCGCAGCCGGATTGCGTCCGCCTCCGGGGCGACGTCGAGCTGGACCAGCAGGTCCGGCATGCTGATGTCGGTGGCCGCCTTGTTGACGATGATGCCCATCGCGCCGTCGGCCGAATGGGCGCAGACATAGATCACCGAGCGGGCGAAGCGCTCGTCGGCCATCCCGGGCATCGCCACGAGGAACTGGCCGTCGAGGAAGCTCGAGCCGGTGAGCGTGGAATGCGTGGGCGACGCTGGGTTCGGCATGCGCGTATGCTACGCGGCCGCCGGGCCTTGTCCAGCGGACAAAGCGCGCGGGCCCGTTGCCGGCGCCGCCCCCGAAAGGCGCTGTCGAATCTGCGGACGGATCGCTATATTTCTCGGCCTTCGGGCCTTGGACCGCGCGCAGGCCCGATCCGGCCGTGAGAGGGAGGCGTTCCCTGGCGGAAGCGGCATCACCGGCCGCCTTCGGCAGCGCGGCGCAGCCGCCCGGATCCACCGGGCAGCGCAAGCGCATGGCCGCGGCGGCCAAGCTCACGGCGCGGCTTTCTTCGGCGCCGGCGCCGCCTTCATCAGGCTGCTCGGCGCGTGACGACCGCCGCCGCCCCGTCCTCGACAGGCCCGGCCCGCCACGCTAGGTCAGGCGCGATTGTTCAGCGCGCGATCCGAGCGCGCGTCAGCTGAAGGGACCCGCGATGATCCAGGTCGGCGACCACCTGCCCCAGGCGACCTTCCGGGTGACAGGCCCCGAGGGCCCGATCGCCCGCACCACCGACGACGTGTTCAAGGGCCGGCGCGTGGTGCTGATCGGCGTGCCCGGCGCGTTCACGCCAAGCTGCCACCGCAACCACCTGCCGGGCTTCGTCGCCAAGAAGGACGAGATCCTGGCCCGCGGCGTCGACGCCATCGCGGTCACCAGCGTCAACGACGTGTTCGTGCTCGACGCCTGGGCCAAGGCGAGCGGCGCGGAGGGCCTCGAATTCCTGGCCGACGGCAATGCCGATTTCGCCAAGGCCATCGGCCTCGAGATGGACGGCACCGGCTTCGGCCTCGGGATCCGCTCGAAGCGCTATGCGATGCTGGTCAAGGACGGCGTGGTGAAGATCCTCAACATCGAGGAGACCCCGTCGAAGACCGAGGTCTCCGGCGCCGAGGCGCTGCTCAAGGTTCTCTGAGGTCGTCGGGGCCCCGCCCCGATCCCCGCCAAAGGGCCTCGGCCCTTCGGGATCCCGGGACCTGATTGCGCTAGCTCCGGTGCGCGCCGGCGAGGTCGATGTCGTCCAGGGCGTCGTGGTGCAGGAGCAGCACGCCGGTCGCCGCCGCCAGGCGGCGCGCCGCCGGCGTGAACCCGGCATTCGAGACCACCGCGGCCCGGTCGCCCGCCCAGTAGCGCAGGGCGGCCGCCGCCTCCTGCACGGCGGCGTTGCCCACCGGTTTCGCCAGCCGCTTGCACTGCACGATCAGGCGCAGGCCGTCGCGCACCGCCACGATGTCGGCGCCCTGGTCGCCGCTCGGCGGGGTCCGATGCGCCCGCCACCCCGCCCGGGCCAGGCGCTCGGCGCAGTAGCGCTCGTAATCGATCCCGTCGCCCGGCGCCTCGTCCTCCTCGGGCAGCGCGACGGCCGCCGCTTCCGCCTCCACGATCGCCAGCATCCGGGGGCGCTCCGACTCGGCGAGGTCGGCAAAATGCGGCCCGATCTGCGGCAGGACGGTACGGTCGAGGAAATACGCGCGCTCCCGCAGCCAGCCATCCTCGATCCGGTTGCCGTAGGCGTCGCAAAAACTCTCCTGCCGCCGCCGCAGCGCGAGGGTCTCGGCATGGGCCCGGGCGATCCGGCGCACCCGCGCCCGGAACCGCCGGGGCCGCCCGAGATGGCGCATCAGCACCAGCGCGAGGGCGAGCCCCGTGGCCGCGAAGGCAGGCGGTCCGTACCAGAGCCCGAACGGGCAGCCGATCGCGGCCGTCCAGAACAGGCGGGCGACGGGGTTGGGCTTGCCGGGCATCGGATCTCGGGTCGCGGATGAGCCCGTCGACCCTGGCAAGCGCCCCTTGCCCGATGCTGAATCCCGGCGGGAAAGCTGTGGATGCCGGCCCGCTTACCTAGCCCGTCTGGCCCTTCCGGCGCTGGTGGCCGAGACCCATGCTCTTGGCGAGGCTGGAGCGCGCGGCGGCATAGTTCGGCGCCACCATCGGGTAGTCGGGGGCGAGGCCCCATTTCTCCCGGTAGGCCTCGGGCGTCAGGTTGTAGTGGGTGCGCAGGTGCCGCTTGAGCGACTTGAACTTCTTCCCGTCCTCCAGGCACACGATGTAGTCGGGCTGGATCGAGCGCCGGACCGAGACGGCCGGCCGGAGTTCCTCCGCCGGTGGGGCCGCGGGCTGGCTCAGGCCGTGCAGGGTCGCGTGGACCGCGGCGATCAGCCCGGGCAGTTCCGGCGCGGGCACCGGATTGTTGCTCACGAAGGCCGACACGATGTCGACGGACAACGTGAGATAATCCAGGTCCTCTCCGACCGTGGCATCCATTCCGAAACCTCCCATCGCTTCGTCTCGGCCGCCATCGTTCGGCGTGTGCCGGCCGGAATCTGTGTCTGCTGAGGCTGATACAGGCCTATAAAGGCGCAGGTACTATGGTGCGATCAATATAAGGGCAAGACCAAATTATAAGTCCTCACAACAGCCGACCTGGTCGCGGCGTGCTTTGTCGTATACTGTGCAGAGCCGGCTAGAAGGCTCGCCGCCCAAGTGGAGGCCGGCCCGGCGCGCGAACGCGTCGCAACACGGGTTTGGCGCCGAACCCGGTCGCATCGGGGCCCGGATCGGTTCCGGTGCCCAGTGGGCGCCGCGGTATCGGTGCATCCGGGCGTTGCACGCGCGGGAGATTGTGCCATCTGGTAGGGCGACGGGTGCGCCCGCGGGCGGGGCGCCGCACGCCCCGGCCGCGCGCGTCACCCCGGGCGAGGGGCACCCCATGCGCGCGCACAGATTCAAGCCTTCGGCGCCGTGAGCACCTACCGCTTCGACAAGCTCCTGGCGCCGCGCTCGGTCGCGCTGGTCGGGGCCGTGGCGCGGGAGGGCTCCCTCGGGCGCAGCGTGCTCGACAGCCTGCGCCGGGCGGGCTTTCCCGGCGCGATCCTGCCGGTCCAGCCCGATCACGATTCCGTGGACGGCCTGCCCTGCGTGCCGCGGGTGGCCGACCTCACGATGGTGCCGGATCTCGTGCTGATCGCGGTGCCGCCGCCGAGCGTGCCCGAGGTGGTTGCCCAGGCCGCCGCAATCGGCGCCGGGGCGGCCGTGATCCTCACCGCCCGGCTCGGCCGCGGGCCGGACGATCCCGGCCCGGTCGCGCACCGGATCGCCCGGGCGCAGGGCCTGCGCCTCCTCGGACCCGACAGCGCCGGCCTGGCGGTGCCCGGCGCCAAGCTCGATGCCAGCCTGTTCGCCCACGCCCCGGCGGCGGGGGACCTCGCGCTGGTCTCGCAATCCGGCACGGTGGCGGCCGCCATCGTCGAATGGGCCGCCCGGCACGGGACCGGCTTCTCCGCGGTGCTGTCGCTCGGCAGCGTCCTCGATATCGGTGTGGCCGACTGCCTCGACTATTTCGCCGCCGATTACCGGACCCGGGCGATCCTGCTCTGCCTCGACCGGGTGGCCGATGCCCGCCGGTTCATGTCGGCGGCCCGGGCGGCCGCCCGCGCCAAGCCCGTGGTGGTGCTGCGCGCCGGCCGGCACCGCCCCGACACCCGGGCCGCCGTGACCCATACCGGCGCGCTCGCCCGGCCCGACGCGGTCTATGCCGCGGCCTTCCGGCGGGCCGGCCTGCTGGCCGTGCAGGATCTCGACGGAATGTTCTCGGCGGTCGAGGCGCTGGGGCGCCAGCGGCCGTTCCCGGGGGACCGGCTGGCGATCCTGACCAACGGCCGCGGCATCGGCCTGCTCGCCGCCGACCGGCTGACCGAGCGCGCCGGCATCCTGGCGCAGATCCCCGAGATCGAGGGGCGGGCGCCCGGCAACCCGATCGACCTCGGCATCGATGCCGGCGGCCCGGCCTTCTCGGCCGCCCTGGAACCGCTGCTCGCCGACCGGGCGAGCGACGCGGTGCTGGCGATCCACGTCCCCACGGTCCGGTCCGATGCCGGCGCGGTGGCCGGGGCGATCGCCGACACGGTCAAGCGCGCCCGCGCCGGCCAGACCCGCAAGAAACCGGTCTTCGCGGTGTCGCTCGGCGATGCCGAGGCCGCGCGTGCGGCCTTCGCGCAGGCCGGCATCCCGCATTTCACCACCGATTCCGAGGCGATCGAGGGGTTCCTGCATCTCGTGCGCTACCGCGAGGCGCAGGACGACCTGATGCGCACGCCGGATTCGCTGCCGCGGGACTTTTCCCCCGACATGGCCCGGGCGCGCTCGATCATCGCCGCCGCCCTGCGCCAGGGCGCCGCCTGGCTCGATCCGATTGCCGTGAACGGGCTGCTGGAGGCCTACGGCATCCCGACCGTGCCGATCACCCTCGCCCCCGATCAGGACGCCGCCGCGGCCGCCGCCTGGCCGATCATCGCGGCGGGCGGCACCGTGGCGCTCAAGGTCGTCTCGCCCGACGTGGTGCACAAATCCGATATCGGCGGCGTCCATCTCGACCTGACCAGCGAGGCCGATGTCCGCGAGGCCGCGCGCAGCATCCTGGCCCGCGCCCGCCGGGAGCGGCCGGATGCAAGGGTTACCGGCTTCGCGGTGCAGCCGATGGTCCGCCGGGGCCAGCGCCGGGAGCTGATCGCGGGGCTTGCCGAGGACGCGGTGTTCGGCCCCGTGGTGGTGTTCGGCCGGGGCGGCACGGCGGTGGAGGTGATCGACGACCGCGCGCTGGGCCTGCCGCCGCTCGACCTCGCGCTCGCCCGCGACCTGATCGGCCGCACCCGGGTCGCCCGGCGCCTCGAAGGCTACCGCGACGTGCCGCCCGCCGATATCGGGGCGATCGCCCTGACCCTGGTGAAGCTGTCTCAGCTCGCCGCCGACCTGCCGCAGGTGCGCGAGCTCGACATCAACCCGCTCTTGGCCGACGAGACCGGCGTGCTGGCGCTGGACGCACGGGTGCGGATCGGGCGCGCGGAGCGGGGTCGCCACGGCCGCGGCCACCCGCGCTTCGCGATCCGTCCCTATCCGGCCGAATGGGTCCGCACCCTCAAGCTCAAGGACCGGACGATCCGGGTCCGCCCGGTGCGCCCCGAGGACGAGGGCCTGTTCCTCGCCTTCTTCAAGGGCCTCGACCCGGAGGACCTGCGGCTGCGCTTCTTCGGCCCGGTGCGCGAGTTCAGCCACGCCTTCCTGGCCCGGCTGACCCAGCTCGACTACGCCCGGGCCATCGCCTTCGTGGCCACCGAGGTCGACCCGCAAGGCGGCGAGCGCATGCTCGGCGCCGTCCGGCTGCACGCCGACGCCAACCATGAGAGCGGCGAATACGCCATCGCGGTCGGCCGCGACGCACGGGGCACCGGGCTCGCCTTCGCGCTGATGCGCCTGATGATCGACTGGGCCCGCTCCGAGGGGATCGGCCGGGTCGAGGGCATGGTGCTCGCCGAGAACCGCCCGATGCTGGCCGTCTGCCGCCGGCTCGGCTTCACGCAGGGGCGGGACCCGGAGGATCCGGGGCTTGTGACTGTGAAGCTGGAGCTTGGGGTGGGGTAGGGGGGTAGCGCCCGATCGGCATCGTCTTTTCGGATTGGACCCTTCGGTCCGTTTCCGGTCGCGACGGCACGGGCCATAGTAGCATGGCGAGTGAAGAGGATCGGGCGAACCGGCTATGCAGGCTGAGATACGCTGCACGGTTCATCCCACCCCCCATCCCTCATCCTGAGGTGCCGAAGCAGAGCGGAGGCCTCGAAGGAGCCCTCCAGGGATCGCAGAGGTTTCTGGAGGGCTCCTTCGAGGCCCAGCGATCTTCGATCGCCGGGCACCTCAGGATGAGGGGGTTGAGTTGGAGAATCGCCGAGGCGTCGAGGACGAAGGCTTCACTCACGCGCCGCCTCGGCCCGACGCTCCGCGATCAGCTCGTCGGCCAAGCTCCGATCGGCCGGGGCGAAGTCGCGGACGATAGCCTGCGCTTCCCTGACTGCTGCAGACAAGGAGCGGACCCGCAGACCGTCCTCGGCCAATTCCACCATGACGGTGTCACCGATCGAAAGCCCGAGTTCCCGCCGGAAATCGGCGGGGATGACGAGCGTCCCGTCAGCCTCGATCTTTGCCAACTGCGAAGCCATGCCGAATTCCGCATCGCGGCCCGACACATATCCCGTCCGCATCGCCGGACGCTTGCCGCGCGCCGCCATGATGCCCGATGACGGCGCGAAAGGAAAAGTCCTGTCCGGTCAGCGCGCTGCTGTCCAGGCCGCGTGAGGTGTATCACCGCGACGGCCTTCCTAAGTTGCCCGGTGAATGAGCCGCCTTTCAGCGCGGCGGCTGGGACGCGTCCGGGTTCAGGCCCTCCAGTGCCGGCTTCACCGCCGTCACCTTGCTGGCCGCCGGCTTGGCAGGAGCGGGCTTCGCCGCGGCCGGCTTGGGCACAGCCGGCTTGACCGCCGCGGGCTTGGGCATCGCCGCGGGCTGCGCGGCGCCGGCCGGGGGGATCGCCCCGGTGGCGGCGGGCTCCGGTGCCGGGGGCGGCGTGTCGAGGTTGTAGATGTCGTCGCGGAAATGCGCCTTCCCGTCCGGGGTAGCGTAGCCGGTGAGGTACACGAAGGTCACCGGCACCGGCTTGACCAGCTTGATGTCGCGGCGCTCGCCGTCGGCGATGCCGGTCTCGATCTCGATCGGGCCCCAGCTCGTGCCGGGCCCGTTCGGGCCGTCGGTGCCCTGCAGCAGCCAGCCGACCAGCTCCTTGACCTGGCCGACCCGGACGCAGCCGTGGCTGTGGAAGCGCACGGCGGCGGCGAACAGCGATTTGGCCGGGGTGTCGTGCATGTAGACGGCAAAGCGGTTCGGCATGTCGATCCGCACCTGGCCGAGCGAATTGTCGAAGCCGGAATCCTGGCGCAGCGTGTAGGCCGCGGCCTTGTTGCCCGCCCAGTCGATCTTGGTCGGATCGACCTCGCCGCTGGGGCCGAGGATGCGGATGTGGTTCCGGGCCAGATAGCCCGGGTTCTTGCGCATCTGCGGAATGATCTCGTTCTTCACCACCGAGGCCGGCACGGTCCAGGTCGGGTTGAAGTTGATGTCGGTGATCCGGGTCTCCACCGTGGGTGTCGCCTTGTCGGGGGAGCCGACCACGGCGACGTAGCGGCGCGCCACCGCGCCGTTCTCCACCGCCTCGACATTCGCCGAGGGGATGTTGACCACGACGTAGCGCTCGCCGAACGGGAATTTCGACCCCATCAGCCGGGAAGCGGAAGCCGCGAGCTGGCGCTGGCGGGTGGCGGCCGGCACGTTCAGGGCGTTGATCGTGAGCCGGCCCAGGATGCCGCTGTCGGGCAGGCCGTGGCGCGCCTGGAACGCCGCGATCGCGGCGA
Organism: Methylobacterium brachiatum; assembly: GCF_020523825.1. Classification (GTDB taxonomy): domain Bacteria; phylum Pseudomonadota; class Alphaproteobacteria; order Rhizobiales; family Beijerinckiaceae; genus Methylobacterium; species Methylobacterium brachiatum. Next base: position 88,560 of record NZ_JAJALK010000014.1, read on the forward strand.
TGAGCGGCGGGTCGAGCCGGTCGCTGGGCGGCGCGTCCACCGGCAGGTCGCCGGTCAGCGTCAGGTGGTGGCGCAGCGACGGGATCGCCGGGCTGCGCTCCCCGGGCTTCAGGCGGATGAGGTCGTCGGGCAGCCGCTCCCAGCCGCCGGCCTCCGCGAAGGCGGCGTAGCGGTCGGCGACCTTGAGCGTGTCCAGGAAGGTGCGGGCGGTGAGCGTCGGGGTCGGGTCGGTGGAGACCTTGGCGTAGACCAGCGGCGCCGGCTCCCGCGATTTTTTCGGCGTTTCCGGCGGCTTGGCCTCGGAACTCTTCGCCTCAATCGGACGGGGCTCGGGATTCTTCGCCGAATCCTGGGGCTTGGGCTCGGCATTCTTCGACGGATCGGGGGCCGGCGGCACCGCCACCGGGACGGCGAGCGGCGGGGCCGGCGCAGCCGCGGGTCCGGCCGGGGTCCCCTGCGCCAGCGCGCCGATGGGGCCGCCGAGTAGCGCCAGCACCGAGAGACCCGCGCCGAGGCGGGCGGACAGGCGGAAACGGGCCGGGACCATACACAACACTCCCGACGGCGCCCGGGGCGGCGCGGTCGGGCGGGATGATGGGGCGGTACGGTTACCAATCTCCTCCGATGGATCGCGCTGGCCGGGACCGGTATTCACCATCCGGCGAGGGGCGCTGCGCCCGGAGCCGTCCGCCGATATCGGTTGGCGCGGAAAGGGCGCACCCTGCGGGGCCGTGCCGTGAAGGACGATCAGCCGCCGCCATGCCGGATTCCGGATCCCAGCGCACCGGGGACGTCCCGAGTGCGATGCCGTACCTGCCCCAACTCGACGGGGTGCGGGCGCTCGCCATCCTGATCGTGTTCGCAGCCCATTGCGGCTACAGCCACCTGGTGCCGGGGGGCTTCGGCGTCACGGTGTTCTTCTTCCTCAGCGGCTACCTGATCACGACGCTGCTGCGGATCGAGCGGGGGCGCACCGGCACGGTCTCGCTCGCCGCCTTCTACCTGCGGCGCAGCCTCCGGATCCTGCCGCCGCTCTACCTGACGCTCGCGGCCACCGGGGCGCTCTACGCGGCGAGGCTGCTCGACTGGATGCGGGTCGAGCCGGCGGCCGTGCTCGGCCAGGTCCTGTTCCTGACCAACTATCCCGGCCTGTTCGGCACCGAGGCGGTGCTGCCGGTGCCGCTGTGGAGCCTCGCCATCGAGGAGCATTTCTACCTGGTCTTCCCCGTGGCCTACCTCCTGTGGCTGGGGCGCTTGCAGCCGCGCTGGGCGGCGCTGGCCTGCCTGGGGATCTGCGCGGCGGTGCTGGCGATCCGCTGCGTCAACGTCTGGCGGCTCCCCGATTACAGCCTGAACTATTCCTGGACCCACACCCGCATCGACGCGATCCTGTTCGGCTGCTGCCTCGGCCTGTGGAACAACCCGGTGATCCCGGCCGACCGGGCCTGGCGCCCGACGCTCTGGCCTGTCGCCGCGAGCCTCGCGGTGATCCTGCTGACCCTGGCCGTGCGCGATCCCGCCTTCCGCGAGACCCTGCGCTACACGCTCCAGAGCGCGGCCCTGTTCGTGCCCTTCGCCTATCTGCTGCACGGGGAGGGCTGGGCGGTGCGGTGGCTCTCCGCCCGGCCGATGCGCCAGCTCGGCCTCTGGTCCTACAGCTTCTACCTCGCCCACATGGCTGTGGTGGCTTTGGTGCTGCACCTGGCGCCGGGCCTGCACGGGCTGACGCTGATGCTGGCGGCCTTCCCGCTGACCCTGCTCTGGTGCTGGGGGATGTACGGGCTGGTCGAGCGCCCCTGCGCCCGCCTGCGCCGCCGGCTGCTGGCGGACCGCCCGCCGGAGCCCGTTCTCGGGACCGTGGGGCGCTCACACGATCCCATGCGGAGCGCGACACGGCCCCCTCTCCCGAGCGGGAGAGGGTTGGGGTGAGGGATCAGGATCTTCCGGAAAGGGCACGTCCCTCACCCTGTCCGTCTCCCGCACGGGAGAGGGGACCCGCGCCTCGTCCGGCGCCTCCGGGTGGTCCACTAACCTCTGAAGACCGGCAAAACCGAACCGGCATCACCCCCGCCTGAGTCTTTCGCGCGCGGCCGCATGGTCCGGCGCCGCACGGAAACAGGCCTGCATCGCGTGCCAGAGCGGCTTGCGCCGGAACTGCGCGTCGAGCGGCAGCGCCCGCTGGGGCAGCCCGTCCGGCCGCTTGCGGTAGACGTGATCGTTCAGCCAGGTGTCGGGGTCGTAGATGTCCCAGGTGAGCACGTCGAGCAGGGCGGGCTCGGCCAGGACCACGTCGAGGTAGCGGCGGGCGAAATCGGCCACCATCCGATCCCGGGTCGGCACGTCGGACGGGAAGGCCCGGTCGTCGATGTCGAGCTCGGTGACCGCGATCCCCAGACCCATCTGGCCGATCTCGTGCAGGAAGCGCCGGAGCTGGCCCTGGTCGATCGGCACCGTGCTGGTCAGGTGCGATTGCAGCCCGAACCGCCGGATCGGGACGCCGCGCGACCGCATCGCCTCGAGCTGGCGCAGCACCTTGGTGCGCTTGGCCTCCATCCAGGGCGCGCCCTGCTCGACCGCGTCCTCGTTCCAGGTGCCGGCGGCCGCCGGGTCGGTCTCGTGCAGGATCCGGAAGGCGCGGTCGACGTAGCCGGGCCCCATCGCGGCGAGCCAGGGCGAATCGCGCAGGCCCCCGCCCCGGTCGGGATCGGCCTCGTTGCCCAAAATCTCGTTGACCACGTCCCAGGCGACGATCTGCCCGCGGTAATGGCCGGCCACGGTCTCGATCCAGCGCCGCATGAAATCCTCGGCCTGGACCGGGCTCGCCCGGCCGAGCAGCGGCACGACCCAGGGCGGCAGGGCGGCGTGCCAGACCAGCGTGTGCCCGCGCATCCGCTGGCCGTTGGCCCGCGCGAAGCGCAGGATCGCGTCGCCGCGGGCGAAATCGGTGCGGCCCGGGGCGGGCAGCACCTCCTCCATCTTCATCTCGGTGCCGCAGACCAGGATCCCGCATTCCCGGGCCACGGCCTGCCGGTAGGCCGGCGTCGCGTCGAACCGATGGAACGGCACCTCGCAGCCGTAGAGCAGCCCCTTGGCGGCCGCAGTGGCCTGAAGGCTGTCGGCCGACCAGGACGGCTTGCCGAGCGGCCCGAAGCCGGAGGGCGCAGCCCCCGCAGCCGTGGCGAGGCCGGCGCAGGCCGCCCCGGCGAGGAGAGCCCGGCGGCTCGGCAGGCCGGGGGATGGGGTCATGCCGGGTTCTCGGTTCGAGGGCTTCGAGGGAGCGTTCGCCGCGGGCGTTATCAACGCCCGGAGGAATACCATTTCCTTATGCGATCGCCCCAGTTGCCATTGGCGCTGGCAGCGGACCGATCACGCCGGTTCCAACTCGCCTTCGGCCCCGACCCGCCCCATCTTCGGGACGCCATCCAGCCGAGGACCGACCCATGAGCCAGCATCCCGCCATCAGCCCAGGCCGCAGCGCGGTCGTCACCGGGGCGGCGAGCGGCATCGGGCTCGCGGCGGCGAAAGCCTTCGCGCGGGCCGGCATGAATGTCTGGCTCGCCGACCTGCCCGGCCAGGCCCTCGAGGAGGCCCACGGCGCGGTCGCCGAGCTCGCCGCCGTCGAGGTCCGGGCTTTACCCACCGACGTCTCGGACCGGGAGGCCGTGGAGGCGCTCGCGGCCCATGTCGCCAAGGCCGGCCCTCCGGCGGTGGTGATGTTGAATGCCGGGATCGAGGCCGGCGGAAAACTCTTCTCCGATGCCGAGACCTGGACCCGGATCCTCGCCACCAATCTCGGGGGCGTGGTCAACGGCATCCACGCCTTCGCGCCCGGGATGATCGCGGGGGGCAAGCCCGGGGCGGTGATCGTCACCGGCTCGAAGCAGGGCATCACCACGCCGCCCGGCAACGCGCCCTACAACGTCTCGAAGGCGGCCGTGAAGGCGGCCACCGAGGCGCTGGCCCACGAGCTGCGCACCCGCGAGGGCTGCCGGACCACCGCGCACCTGCTGATCCCGGGCTTCGTCTATACCGGCCTGACCAAGGCAAGGGGCGTCGCCGAGAAGCCGGCTGGCGCCTGGACGCCGGAGGAGACCGTCACCTTCATGCTGGAGCGGCTGGAGGCGGGCGATTTCTACATCCTCTGCCCCGACAACGAGACCACCCGGGCGCAGGACGAGAAACGCATCGCCTGGGCCGCCGGCGACATCATCGAGAACCGGCCCGCCCTGTCGCGCTGGCATCCGGACTTTTCCGAGGCGTTCAAGCGGTTCATGGCGGGGTGATCGCAACCGTCCTTGCGGGCGGAGCAAGGCAACCCAGGGCTTCGCGAGCGAAGATGTTTCGAGCGAGGATGGAAGACGGATCGTACTGAAATCCCGCTTTGGGGCAGCGTCACTGTCGGCGGGAGCGCTCCACCTCGCATCTCACCTGCGCCTCTCCGCATCCGTTCCGTCGAGCGGAGCGATGTGCCGCGCGGAGCCCTGGGTTGCTTCGCTGCGCTCGCAATGACGGTGGATGCTCTCACGCCACCAAGAAATTCCTGAACGCCCCCGGGCCGAACCCAACCCACCAGCGTGGCGCAATCCAGCGGCGGCAAGCTCGCGCAGCAGCGCAAGCCTGAAACGCCTCGCGCGACGCGCTATGACGCCCACCCCGTCATTGCGAGCGGAGCGAAGCAACCCAGGGAACCGCGCGGCCGATCGTTCTGCTGGACGGGACTGCCACCATGCGCGCGCCGGCCGTCTACATCATGGCCAGCCGCCGCAACGGGACGCTCTATACCGGCGTCACCGCGGACCTGTCCCGGCGCGTCTACGAGCACCGCGAATCCCTCCATCCCGGCTTCACGCGCCGCTACGGATGCAAGCTCCTGGTCTGGTACGAGGGCTACCCGACGATGAACGAGGCCATCGCCCGCGAGAAGCAGATCAAGGGCGGCTCCCGGAAGAAGAAGCTCGCCCTGATCGAGGCGATGAACCCGGATTGGTGCGATTTGTATCCCGGCCTTGCGTGACGCTCTTATGCGCAGCGGTTCCCTGGGTTGCTTCGCTGCGCTCGCAATGACGGGGCGCGGTTCACGGCCGGTGCATCGAGCCGCGACCGTTCCACAAAGGCATGCGCCGCGGGCCTTGCTGACGGCCGCCCCTCGTCTGGCGAAGCGTTTGCACCCAGGTTAGGTCAGTGCGGCGCGCCGCGCTGCAACCGCGCACGACACCAGGGAGCCGCTCTTTTGGCCACGATCATCCCCGTTGCCTCGTTCGACTGCGTCGTGTTCGGCGCCACCGGCGATCTCACGGCGCGCAAGCTGCTGCCGGCCCTGTTCTACCGGTTCCGGGACGGGCAGATCCCGGAGACCAGCCGAATCATCGGCGCCTCGCGCTCGGACCTGTCGGCCGACGCGTTCCGGGAGCACGCCCGGGACGCGCTCAAGCGCTTCGTGCCCGCCTCCGACCTGACGGAGGACGTGCTCCACAAATTCCTCGACCACGTGGATTACGTGGCGGTGGACGGCGCCGGCGAGAGCGGCTGGGCCGACCTCGCGGCCAAGCTCGGCGAGCGGCCCGACCAGGTGCGGCCCTACTACCTGGCGACCTCGCCGGACCTCTACGGCTCGATCTGCCGCAACCTCGCCGACCACGGCCTGATCGGGCCGAAATCCCGGGTCGTGCTCGAGAAGCCGATCGGCAAGGATCTAAAATCCGCCCAGGCGATCAACGACGCGGTCGGCGAGGTCTTCCCCGAATCGCAGATCTTCCGGATCGACCACTATCTCGGCAAGGAGACGGTGCAGAACCTGCTGTCCCTGCGGTTTGCCAACACCATCTTCGAGCGGCTCTGGACCTCGGACGTGATCGACCACGTCCAGATCACCGTGGCCGAGACGGTGGGGGTCGAGGGCCGGGCCGGCTATTACGACACGTCGGGCGCCATGCGCGACATGCTGCAGAATCACATGCTGCAGCTCCTGTGCCTGACCGCCATGGAGAGCCCGCTCAACCTCGAAGCGAACTCCGTGCGCGACGAGAAGCTGAAGGTGCTGCGCGCCCTCAAGCCGATCACCGCCCACGACATCCAGACCGTGACCGTGCGCGGCCAGTACGTGGCGGGCGCCGTCGACGGCAAGCCGGTGGAGGGCTACCTGACCGAGCTCGGCCACGAGAGCCGGACCGAGACCTTCGTGGCGATGAAGCTCGAGGTGCAGTCCGGGCGCTGGGCCGGGGTGCCGTTCTACCTGCGCACCGGCAAGCGCCTGCCCCAGAAGCTGTCCGAGATCGTGGTCCAGTTCCGGGCCTCGCCCTTCTCGATCTTCCCCGAGGAGGCGTTCGGCCGCGAGCCCAACCGCCTCGTCATCCGCCTGCAGCCACAGGAGGGCATGAAGCTCGAGGTGATGACCAAGGATCCGGGCCCCGGCGGCCTGCGGCTGCGCCCGACCGACCTCGACATCTCCTTCGAGGAGACCTTCAAGCAGCGCTACCCGGATGCCTACGAGCGCCTGCTGATGGACGTGGTCCGGGGCAACGCCACCCTGTTCATGCGCCGCGACGAGGTCGAGGCCGCCTGGGCCTGGGCCGACGGCGTGCTCAAGGCCTGGGCCGACCGCCCGGAGGCGCCGCGGCCCTATCCGGCCGGGAGCTGGGGGCCGACCGCCGCCATCGCGCTGATCGAGCGCGACGGCCGGACCTGGCACGAGGAGCTGCGGTAACACCGCGCCCCGGCTTACGGCCAAGCTGCCTTGATGCGGTCAAGCCGGATGCCGAAGCTGCCCCATGCCGCCGGTCACCGCCCCGCGAGAGGGCGGGCCCGGCCTCGCACGAGGGATCATCGCATGCTGGACTCGAAGCAGGATTTCGCCGTCTCGGCCGAACGCCGCCTGGAGCGCTCGGTCGACTCCGCGTTGCGCGTCATCGCGGCCGCCCATGTCGAGCGGCAGGCGCCGCCGGTCTACGCCGCCCGCCGCCGCCTGAGCGAGGTCTACGGCGCCACCCGCCTGGCCAAGCGCCTGGAGCGCGAGCGGCGCAGCGCCTGAGGGGTGTTAGGCCCCGCGCCGGCGGATCGTTCGCGAGATTGGCGCGGGTCCCCTCTCCTGGAGGGAGAGGGACAGGGTGAGGGGTGTAACCTCTCCGGATAGGTCTTGATCCTCACCCCAACCCTCTCCCGCACGGGAGAGGGGGCGCGTCGCGATCGGAACGGACCGATACGCGAACGCTGTAGGTCACACCACCGCGTCCCAGGTCTCGCTCAACGGGGTCGTCCCGCGCACCAGCCGCGCCCGCAGGACGATATCCCCCGCCGGCATCGGCTGCGGCGGGCGCCACTCCACGTAGATGCGCCAGCCGCCGGTCTGCGGCACGAAGTTGGCCACCGGCTCGTGGAGCGTGCCGGCGCTGGCCGAGACCTCGGCGGCCACGGCCTCGTCCGCGCCCTTGGGCAGGGACGGCCCCTCGAAATCGATCACGCAGAGCCGCCGGGCCGGGTTCGGCGGGTCGGTCGGGCGCAGGCGCTCGGCCGAGCCGAACCGGGTTTCGGTGACCCGGGCCAATGCCGGTTGCGGGATCGCCTCCGCCGGTTCCGCCCCCACGGTGGTCAGCGTGTAGCCGAGGCGCAGGGCGGCGCCGGGCTGCACCGGCGCGGCCGGCACGTAGGCCGCCACGATGTTGTCCATGTACTCTTCCGCCGAGGGAATCTCGTAGAGCTGCACAGCGCCCTCCGCGAAGGCGCCGCCCGGCTCCGGCGCGACCCACAGGCCCGGCCGGGCCTCCTGGCGCGCCTCGACGTCGAGATACGCGGCAAAGCTCCGCTCCCGCTGCAGCAGCCCGAACCCCCCGAGGGGCTTCGCCGCGAAGGCCGAGATCTGCGGCTGCTTGCGGCCGTTGATGAGGGGCCGCCACAGCCGGTCGGCCGCGGTGGCGACGCAGAGCCCGTCGGAATCGTGCACCTGCGGGCGGAAATCGTCGAACGGCTTGGCGTCCCGGGCGCCGGGCCCGTTCTGGCCGTACAGGAACATGCTGGTGAGCGGCGCGAGCCCCAGCCGCGGGATCGGCTTGCGGGGATAGAGCGCCGCCGTGACGGCGATCCGGGCCGGGTCGCCGGGGGTGATCACGAACCGGTAGGCGCCGGAGACGCTCGGGCTGTCGAGGAGCGACAGCACCGTGAGGCTGCGCGCCTCCGGCTCGGGCTCGCACAGCCAATGGGCGGTGAAATCGGGAAACTCCTCCCCCTCCGGTGCGCCCGTGCCGATGGCGAGGCCCCGGGCCGAGAGCCCGTATTCCTGGCCCGCGGCGCGCAACCGGAAATAGGAGGCGCCGAGAAACACCAGAAACTCCTCCTGGAAGCCCTTGGGCCGCCAGGCCGGCGTCTCCGGGAAGGCGTAGTGCAGGCGGAAGCCCGCGAAGCCGAGATCGGCCGGAAAACTCTGGCCGGCGAGCCGCCCGCCGAAATCGAACAGCCGGCTCTCGTAGGGGATCGGCCGGGCCGGGCCGCCGCGCGGCTGCAGGTAGAGCGCCACGCGCTTGCGCTGCAGGAAGCCGCGGTGGAACAGCTGCGCGCTGAAATGGCGGCCGAGATGGAGGCTCTCGGCGGGCCGGAAGACGATGTGGCGATAGCCGTCGTAGTCGAGGCCCGCGAGCGCCGGGGGCAGGTCGGTGGGCGGGGCCGCGTAGGGCGCAGCCGCGCGGCGCTCGGCCTCGGCCGACAGGGTCTCGAAGGTCATCGCACCGTCCTGCGCGGCCCCGGGCGCCGGGCCCTGCGGCTGAAGCGCCGCCCCGGCCCATGTTCGGGCGCCATTCAGATCTATAGCGCTAGGTACAATACTGCCGGCAGCCGCGGTCAGGACGGTTCTGAGAACGCGGCGCCGGGAGGGGGGATCGATCCGTTCGGCCTCCGGCTGCCTGTGCGGCCGGGTCGGCTGCGTGTCCTCGTCCCGCATATCGGTGTCCACGCTCATCGGTTCCCGCCCGCCCGCGGCGAGGCAGCCGGCAGCCTTCCACGGTCGAGTTCCTCGCGCCATGTCCTCACGGGTCACCTCCTCCGCCGAGCGGCCGCACCGGAACGCCCATCCGGGCGCTCCCGATCCCGAGATCGTGACGAGTCCGGCCACGCCGCTCGAACCCGAGGCCTGGGCCGGCGGCAGCCGGGCCCTGCTGGCCCGGCGTCTCGCCCTGGCAATCCCGAGCCTCGCCGCCGCCGGCGGTCTCGCATGGCTGGCCGATCGTGCCTACCCGGCCGGCGCCAGCCCCCTGGCCTGGACCATCCTGATCCTGTTCGCCCTGGTGATGGGCTGGCAGGCTTTCGTCGCCTGCCAATACGTCTACGGGCTCGTGGCCGCCCTCCTGGGCGACCGGGCGAAGTCGGTGCTGGAGCGCCGGTCCGAATCCGCCCTGCGACCCGCCGCCGGGGCCGGGCGCACCGCCGCCGTGGTGGCGATCCATGCCGAGGACGCGGTGGCGGTCTTCGCCCGGCTGCGGGTGATGGCCCGCTCGCTGGCCGATGCGCAGGCGCAGAGCATCGATATCTTCGTCCTGTCCGACACGCGGGACGGGGCGATCGCGGCGGTGGAGGAGCACGAATTCGCCCGCATCCAGGCCTGGGCTGAGGCCGACCCGGCCCTGCCGCGGATCCGCTACCGGCGCCGGACCGAGAATACGGGCCGCAAGGCCGGCAATATCGGCGAGTTCTGCCGCAGCTACGGTGCGGATTACGCCTACATGATCGTGCTGGATGCCGACAGCCTGATGACCGGCGCCGCCATGACCCGGCTCGTCCGCCTGATGGACGAGAGCCCCCGCACCGGCCTGATCCAGACCGTCTCCTACGCGGCCGGCCGGGACACCCTCTTCGCCCGCATCCAGCAATTCGCCGTGCGCCTCTACGCGCCCCTGGCGTTGCGCTGCCTGGAGACCTGGCAGGGCCCGGAGGGCAGCTACTGGGGCCACAACGCCATCCTGCGGATCGAGGCCTTCGCCGAGAACGCGCAGCTTCCGGTCCTGCCGGGCCGGGCGCCGCTGGGCGGCGAGATCCTCTGCCACGACATCGTCGAGGGCGCCCTGATGGTCCGCGCCGGCTGGGAGGTGCGCCTGCTGCCCGAGATGGGCGGCACCTGGGAGGAGATGCCCACGAACCTGATCGATCTGCTCGGACGCGAGCGCCGCTGGTGCCAGGGCAACCTGCAGCACCTGCGGGTGCTGCCCTGGGCCGGGCTGCATGGCGCGAGCCGCTGGCACCTCGCGGTCGGCATCCTGGCCTACGGCATGCTGCCGCTCTGGATCGCCTTCCTGGGCCTGGCCTCCTGGCAGGCGGCCCGGACCGGCGATCTCGGCTTGCTCGCCTACGGCTTGACCGGTCACGGCGCGGCCGCACACGGCCTCGCCGTCCTCAGCCTCGCCGTGCTGGCCCTGCCCAAGGTCCTGAGCCTCGGCCATGTCCTGGTCTCGCCGGAGCGCCGGGCTTCCTTCGGCGGCGCCCGATCGCTCCTGGCCAGCGCCGCCCTGGAGCAGGTCGTGTGGGTGTTCCTGTGGCCGGTCCTCACCCTGTTCACCGCCGGCGCCGTGGTCTCGACCTTCCTGGGCCGGGTGGTGCGCTGGGAGACCCAGGATCGCGACGACCGGCAGGTCTCCTGGGCCGAGGCGTTCCGGCTCCAGGCCGACGCCGTGGTGGTCGGGGCGCTGATCGTCTTCGCCCTGGTCTGGGCCGGCAATGCCTGGCTCGGCCTGTGGCTGGCCCCGCTGGCCCTCGCGCTGCTGGCGAGCCCGGCCCAGAGCGTCTGGACCAGCCGGGCCGATCTTGGCCGCGCCGCCCGCGCCCGGGGCCTGTTCCTCACCGCCGACGACACCGCGCAGGCTCCGGAACTGGCCGAGCTGGCGCAGATCCGCGGCCTGCCCGCCGTCCCCGCGCTCATCCGCACGGCACCGCTGGAACCGGCCATCTGGCTCGCCGCCGACGAGGCGTGAGGTCTCGGCGGCCGGGCAGGTCGGGACACGCCCGACCGCCCAGAGCAATCCCGCGGTTATGGCTAAGCTGCCACAGTGTTGCCATCCCGTCACGGAGGGGCGGAACCGGCTAAGCGTGGCGGTTTCCGGCTTGGATTTGGGACGCGAGCGTTTACCCCTTGGCGAGGATCGGCACGGCATCGTGCCCCGGTAATTCGCCGCGTTCCCAACCCATTTCGCGCCTGCCCCGAGAGGCTTTGATGCGTCGTTTCCTTCCCGCCCTCGTAGGGCTCATCGGCGCGGCCGCCTGCGCCGCGCCGGCACTGGCCTACGAGATCGATCCGTTGACCCGCCAGCCGCTGAACGATGCGCTCACCGTGCGGGTGCGCCCGCAGGCGGTCGAGACCGTCGCGGTGCCGGTGGCCAACGCCTCGCTCAACCCCGCCGACCCGCTCGACGCGGCCGTGCCGCAGATGTCGGCGATCCCGCGCGAGACGGTCGCCTATAACGGCCCCTACGGCGCCGGCACGATCGTCGTCTCCACCGCCGAGCGGCGGCTCTACTACGTGCTCGGCGGCGGCCAGGCCCTGCGCTACGGCGTCGGCGTCGGCCGCCCGGGCTTCACCTGGGGCGGCGTGCAGACCATCACGATGAAGCGCGAATGGCCGGATTGGCGCCCGCCGTCGACCATGCTGCGCCGCCGGCCGGACCTGCCGCGCTACATGAAGGGCGGCATCGAGAACCCGCTCGGCGCCCGCGCCATGTATCTCGGCGGCTCGATCTACCGGATCCACGGCTCCAACGAGCCGGAGACCATCGGCACCGCCGTGTCCTCGGGCTGCATCCGCATGACCAACGACGACGTGACCGACCTCTACACCCGCGCCAAGGTCGGCACGAAGGTCGTCGTCCAGCGCTGATTTCTTTCGGACCGTTTCGGTGAGGGCCGGCCGCGAGGTCGGCCCTTTTGCGTTCAGGCGTCGGGCAGCGTGACCAGCGCGTCGGGGCGCTTCACCTCGATCTCGATGAACGCGATCGGGTGCTCCGACCCGTTCATCACGTCGTGCCGGATGCCGGCCGGGCGCATGTAGGATTGCCCCGCCGCGAGCGCGGTCTCGCTGACCGCCGCCCCGTCATGGACGCGCAGCACGCCGGCCACCAGCATCACCACGAAATACGGCCAGCCATGCTCGTGCCAGCCGGTCACCGCCCCGGGCGGGAAGTCCCAGCGGGTGATCCGGACCGTGGCATCGTCCTGCTGGACCGTGGGCAGAGCGGGGATCGTGCAGGTGAAGGCCATGATGGCTCCGGGGCTGGTGCTGTCGATCAACGAAGATCCAAATCGCCCCCTCATCCTAAGGCGCCCGCGTCAGCGGGCCTCGAAGGAGCCCTCCAGAAGCCTCGGCGAATCCTGGAGGGCTCCTTCGAGGCCTTCGCTACGCTTCGGCACCTCAGGATGAGGGGGCGGTTTGGATAGCCGTGGTGAGGTCGGCCCTCAAAGCCCGTGCTTCGCCCAGATCGCCCGGATCTGCTCATCGGACGCGAAATCACGGCGTGCTGCCTGGGCGCGTGAGTCCGCGAAAGACGCCTCTTCCTCCGGGGTGAGCCGGTAGACAGACTCTTCCTCCCCGGCGAGGCGCAGGAGAACGCTGGCCAACTCGTCCTGAGCTTCGGATGGCAGCGTGCGTACGCGCGCGATGGCTCGGTCGAGAAGCTCGGTCATGCCGTCATCGTGCGTCAGAATCATTGCCGAGAGAAGTCGTCCTGGCTCGGAAGCTTCCGAGCCTCTGACCATTCGCGCTCAATGGCAGCCGCACGAGCCCGAGCCGCAACCGCCGCTCTGCTTGGCCGGGGCGGAACGCGCGGTCTCGCGGTCGAGCCCGCGTTCGGCCAGCTCGGACAGGTAGGTCTGCCAGCGGGATTCGTATTCGCGGCCCAGCGTGTGCAGGTATTCCCAGCCGTAGATCCCGGTGTCGTGCATGTCGTCGAAGCCGAGCTTGACGGCGTAGTTGCCGATCGGCTCTACGGCCAGGATCGCCACAGCGCGCTTGCCGCCGATCACCTTGCGCTCCAGGGGCGAATGGCCCTGCACCTCGGCCGACGGGCTCGATATCCGCAGATACTCCGCCGGCAGGGCGAAGCGCGACCCGTCCTCGAAGGCGACGTTGAGAACCCGCCGATCGGCCGACAGGCGGATCTCGGTGGGCCACAGATCCTCGTTCACAGGTCACACTCCTCAAGCATTCCGGGATTGCGGCCCGGGGTCGGCTTGCCCACGACCGTATCGGGCATCATATGCTCAATCATGCTCGATGACATCTCCAGCACGCCGCAGGGGTTTACGGCCGAGGCGCCCCGCGCGCCGTCGCCCGCGCCGCTGATCGATCCGTTCCAGCGGGCGATCTCGTATCTGCGCATCTCGGTGACGGATCGCTGCGATCTGCGCTGCGCCTACTGCATGTCGGACAACATGCAGTTCCTGCCCAAGCGCGACCTGCTGACCCTGGAGGAGCTGGACCGGCTCTGCGGGGTGTTCATCGCCCGGGGCGTGCGCAAGCTCCGGATCACCGGCGGCGAGCCCCTGGTGCGCCGCGACATCATGCACCTGTTCCGCCGCCTGTCGCGCCACCTCGATTCGGGCGCGCTGGAGGAGCTGACGCTGACTACCAACGGCACGCAGCTCACGCGCTACGCCGACGAGCTGGCGAGCCTCGGCGTGCGCCGGATCAACGTCTCGCTGGATACGCTGGACGCAGGCAAATTCCGGGCGATCACCCGCCGGGGCGATTTGCCGGTGGTGCTCGACGGCATCGCGGCCGCGCGCAAGGCCGGCATGAAGGTCAAGATCAACGCGGTGGCGTTGCGGGACGTCAACGCCGACGAGATCCCTGACATGATCGCCTGGGCCCACGGGCTCGGCATGGACATGACCCTGATCGAGGTGATGCCGCTCGGCGAGATCGAGGCCGACCGCACAGACCAGTTCCTGCCTCTCTCAGTGGCGCGGCAGCGCCTGGAGAGCCGCTACACGCTGACACCGTTGTCCGACCGCACCGGCGGCCCGGCGCGCTACGTCCGGGTCGAGGAGACCGGCGGCAAGCTCGGTTTCATCACGCCGCTGACCCACAATTTCTGCGAGAGCTGCAACCGTGTGCGCCTGACCTGCACCGGCCAGCTCTACCTCTGCCTCGGCCAGGAGGATTCGGCGGATCTGCGCGCCGTGCTGCGCGCCTCCCCGGACGATGCCGTGCTGGCCGCCGCCGTGGTCGAAGCGATCACCCGCAAGCCCAAGGGCCACGACTTCGTCATCGAGCGTCAGCGCCCGGCCGCGGTGCCCCGGCACATGAGCGTGACCGGCGGGTAGCGCAACGCGTTCTCCTCCCCTTGGGAGCCACGGGCGCAACAGGATTCGATCGTCGTTGTGATTGTACCGTGGAGGCGGAAAGCGCGGGTCCCCTCTCCCGTGCGGGAGAGGGACAGGGTGAGGGGTGCGACCTCTCCGGAAAGTCCTGATCCCTCACCCCAGCCCTCTCCCGCACGGGAGAGGGGGCATGTCGCGGCCTTCACAAGCCGCCGCGCGCTTCAAATTGCCTCGTCCGTCGCCGCGAGCAAAGCGACAGCCAAGCCTAAACCTCCTCATCGGCGTAGCGTGATTGCGCCCGCCCGCGCTGCCCGGAGCCCTTCCGCGGCGCGCCGGCGCTGATCCCGGCGACCAAATCGGCGATGTGCCGCAGGGTCTCCACCGAAAGGGCCTTGTCGCCCTCGCCGCGGCCCTGCGGGATCAGCGCCTTGGCGAATCCGAGCTTCTGGGCCTCCTTGAGCCGGGATCCGGCCTGGGCCACGGGGCGGATCGCTCCCGACAGGCCGATCTCGCCGAAATAGACCGTCTCCGGCGGCAGCACCGCCCCCGACAGGGACGAGACCAGGGCGGCGGCGACCGCGAGGTCGGCCGCCGGCTCGGTGATGCGCAGGCCGCCGGCGACATTCAGATAGACGTCGTGGGTGCCGAGCCGGATGCCGCCATGGGCCTCCAGCACGGCCAGCACCATGGACAGCCGGTTCGGGTCCCAGCCGACCACCGCCCGTCGGGGCATGCCCAGCGAGGAGGGGGCCACCAGCGCCTGGATCTCCACCAGCAGAGGCCGCGTCCCCTCCATCCCGGCGAAGACCGCGGTGCCCGCGGCCTGATGGTCGCGCCCGGCCAGGAACAGGGCCGAAGGGTTGGGCACCTCGGCGAGCCCCGCATCGGTCATCTCGAACACGCCGATCTCGTCGGTGGGCCCGAAGCGGTTCTTCACCGCGCGCAGGATGCGGAAATGGTGGCCCTGGTCGCCCTCGAACGAGGCGACCGCGTCGACCATGTGCTCCACCACCCGGGGGCCGGCGATCTGCCCGTCCTTGGTGACGTGGCCGACCAGGATCACCGCCGTGCCGGTGGTCTTGGCGAAGCGGATCAGCGCCTGAGCCGAGGAGCGCACCTGCGTGACCGTGCCGGGGGCCGATTCCACGGTCTCGGTCCACATGGTCTGGATCGAATCGATGATCGCCAGAGCCGGCGGCCGGCCCTGGCTCAGGGTCTCGATGATGTCCTCGACATTGGTCTCGGCGGCGAGATCCACCGGGCGGGAACTCAAGCCCAGCCGCTCGGCCCGCAGGCGCACCTGCCCCACCGCCTCCTCGCCGGAGATGTAGGCGACCCGCTCGCCCGTCCCCGCCATGGCGGCGGAAGCCTGCATCAGCAGGGTCGACTTGCCGATGCCGGGATCGCCGCCGAGCAGGATCACCGAGCCGCGCACGAAGCCGCCGCCGGTGACCCGGTCGAGCTCGCCGATTCCCGAGGGGATGCGCGGCGCCTCCTTGGTCTCGCCGGTCAGCCCCTCGAGGGGGAAGACCCGGCCGCGGGCGCGGGACGGCCGCGTCGCCACCGGGCCGGACTGGCCGGGCGCGGCGGCCGCCTCCTCGACGATCGTGTTCCAGCCGTTGCACGCCTCGCAGCGACCGCGCCAACGGTTGTAGACCGCCCCGCAGGATTGGCAGACGAAGGTCTGGTGGATCTTGGCCATTCGGGTCCGCGTGCCGCCGGTCCGGCATTCGAGAAGGGGTCGGATCACCCTACATAGGTTCGAACATAACGCGAACCCAGCCCCGTCAGGATCTCGTAGCCGATCGTCCCGGCGGCGCGGCCGACCGTGTCGATGTCGAGTTCGTCGCCGATCAGCACGGCTTTGGCGCCGCGCCCGGCCGCGGGGGCCGCGGTGACGTCCAGGATGATGAGGTCCATGGAGACGAGGCCCAGGATCGGGCAGGGCACGCCCCCGACCAGGGCCTGCCCGCGCCCGCTGATCGACCGGGGGAAGCCGTCGGCATAGCCGAGCGACAGCGTCGCCAGACGGCTCGGGGCGGGCGCGGTCCAGCGGCCGTTATACCCGACGCTGGTTCCGGCCTCGACATGCCTCACCTGGGCGATCAGGGCCTCCAGCCGCACCACCGGGCGCATCGGGTTGGCGGATTCGGCGGTCGGGTTGCCGCCGAACAGGGCGTAGCCCGGCCGCAGCAGGTCGTGCCGGGCGCCATCGAGAAAGACCCCCGAGGAATTGGCGAGCGAGGCAAGCAGGCCTGGATAGGCCGCCCGGACCCGGGCGAAATCGGCGATCTGCCGGGCGTTGACCGGATCCTCCGGCTTCTCGGCGCTGACGAAGTGGCTGAGCAGCAGGTCGATGCCGGCGGCCGCGATGCCCGGATCGCCGGCAAGCTCCAGCGCCTCCGGCACCGGCAGCCCGAGTCGGTTCATGCCGGTATCGACATGGAGCGCCGACGGCCGGCCCCCGCCCGAGAAGGCGGCCCATTCGGCGATCTCCTCACGGCTGCCGAGCACCGGGCGCAGGTCGTGCGCCACGAAGGTCGCGCAGGCGCCGGGCGGCAGGCCGTTCAGGATGTAGATCGCGGCCTCCGGCAGGGCGGCCCGGGCGGCGACGCCCTCGGACAGGTGGGCGACGAAGAAGGTCCGGCACCCGGCGGCCCAGAGGGCCGGCCCGACCTGCGCGATGCCGCAGCCATAGGCATCGGCCTTCACCACGGCGGCGCAATCGGTCCCCCGGGCGGCCAGCATCCGCCAATTCGCCGCGATCGCCCCGAGATCGATGGTCAGCCGGGCGCCGTGGGCGCCGATATCTGTTCCGGATTCCGTCACCGATCGCCTACCCGCCACCGAAGCGCCCCCGATCCTCGATTCCCCGCGGACGGATGCACGATGCGGACCCGTGAGGCGAGTCGGTTCGCGGCATTGCTCTCAGGGGTCGACGAGACTGGCAACCCGCGCGGCGATCTCGCCCACGGTGTCCGGATCCGCGATACCGGCGAGGCTCGCACTGCCATCGGCGAGGCGCGCCCGGAGATCGAAGCTGCGGACCTGCGTGCAGACCGCCACGCCGGTCACGCCATCCGCCGTGACGGGGACTGTGAGGCCCGCGGCGCGGGCGCCCGCCGCCACCGTGGAGATCACCACGGCGATTGCCGTGCCGTGAACGTTCACGGCCTCCGGCGTCAGGACAATCCAGTAATGTCGATCGCGCATTTCCCGGCCGATGACCGGGTTGGGGTTGATCGAGTAGATCTCGCCACGTTTCGGAACTTTCGGCCGCGGGCCCATCACCCGATCTCATTGCCCACTGGAGGGCCTTCCAGAGCCTTGGCCGTATCCGCGTACAAGGCCGGCAGATGCTCGGCCCCTTCCAGAAGCTCCGCCAGGGTATAGCGACGTTTTCGCTTCGCGACCGGTGTCGCGACCAGAGCGCCGTCCTGTACGGCGAGTGTGAGGTCGGTGCCCGTATCGGCTCCGATCGCGGCCAGAACGGCGGGGGGGAGCGTCATCACGCGGGCTCCGCCTTGGCGCCGAACGGTCACAACCGCCGTGGGTGACGCTTGAGTCGGCGGTTTGGCGCTCTTCGTCACGCCAGGCGTTCGCTTGGCTGCCGGCATGGTCACGCTCCTCCGGAAAGTGCTACAAAGGTAGCACCTTTTCGATGCCGCAACATCCCTCACCCCCGCAAGCGGAACGGGTTGAAATCCGTATCCGTATCGAAGGCGTCGCGGCCCTCGGCGCGCTTCAGGAAGCCGATCAGCGGCACGCTGAGGGGCAGGGCCACGATCTCCCAGGCGACCTTCAGCGCCCAGATCGAGAGCGCGAGGCGGACGAGATCCGCGGCGGGATAGAGCCCGCCGAAGCCGAGACCGATGAACAGGGCCGAATCGATGCCCTGGCCGACCAGCGTCGAGGCGACGAGCCGCGCGGGCAGTCCCCGGCCGCGAAAGCGCAGCTTCAGCTTGGCGAGCAGGTAGGCGTTCAGGAACTCGCCGGTGAGATAGGCCGCGAGCCCGGCCAGCGCGAGCCGCGGGGTGGCGCCGAGCACCGCCTCGAACGCCGCCTGGTGCGGCCAGAACGGCGCGGGCGGCAAAGCCGCCGCGATCCCGTAGGCCAGGATCCAGAGCGCCTGCGCCAGGAAGCCGGTCCAGACCACGGCCCGGGTGCTGGAATAGCCGTAGACCTCGGTCAGCACGTCGCCGAACAGGTAGGAGGCGGGAAACACGATCACCGCCGCCGTGAAGGTCAGGCCGCCCACGCAGACGATCTTGCCCGCCAGCACCAGCGAGATCATCAGCACCGCCCCAAACAGGCCGGCGATCGGAACGAGGTAAACGGGGCCGGTGGAAGCCCTCTCGTCACTCACGATCGGCGCGGGCTGATGCACGGACGGCACAGGCCGCACGCGCAGTCCGCGCCCGAGGGTGACGGCCGAGTTTCGGCTTGGTATACTTCGGCCCCGGTCCCGGGGAGCCGCATGGCCGCCGCGGCATCCCCTCTGGTTCCTAAAAGCTCACAGATGCCGTTTACCGTTCTGGATCTCGTCGTGCTCGGCATCGTCGCGGTCTCCGCGCTGCTCGCGGCCGTGCGTGGCGTCACCCGCGAGGTGCTGGCGATCATCGCCTGGGTCGCCGCCGCCGCCGTCGCCTGGTCGTTCTATCCGATGCTGCTTCCGCTGGTGAAGCAGCACGTCAACAGCGATACCGTGGCGCTGGTCGCCTCCATCGCGGCGATCTTCCTCGGCACGCTGATCATCGTCTCGATCATCACCGTGAAGATCTCGGACGTGGTGCTCGACTCGCGCATCGGCGCGGTCGACCGGTCGCTGGGCTTCCTGTTCGGGGCGGGCCGCGGCTTCCTGATCTGCGTGATCGGCTGGGTGTTCCTGTCCTGGCTGGTGCAGGGCAAGGTGCCGGATTGGGCGGCGCAGGCGCGCACGCGCCCGATGCTGGAGAAATCCGGCGACGCCCTGGTGGCCCAGCTCCCCGAGAATCCGGAGGGCTTCCTGAAGCAGTTCAAGAAGCCGAAGGCCGGCCCGCCGCCCAACGAGGCGGCCGACGCCCCCGCCGAGACCGATGTGGCGCCCCAGCGCCGCACCGAGACCGCGCCGACCCCGACGCGACGCTGACCTGCGGCGCGCGCCGTTGGTCGCTCTCCGTGGAACGCCTAGATAGCGGTTCCGGAGACGATCGGATGATATCCGCGACGACCGGCGCGCCGGCCCGTCGCCGCCGGGACTCGTGAAGTGATCGATCGCAGCATGTCCCAATCCGACGCTTACGCCTCCGATTTCGACCTCGACGGTGATACGCTGCGCGAGGAATGCGGCGTCTTCGGCATCTTCGGGCACCCGGAGGCCTCGGCCATCGTGGCGCTCGGGCTGCACGCTCTGCAGCACCGGGGCCAGGAGGCGGCCGGGATCGTCTCCTTCGACGGCTCGGTGTTCCATTCCGAGCGGCGCCCGGGCCTCGTGGGCGATTCCTTCTCGGATGGCGACACCATCGCCCGGCTGAAAGGTCGCGCCGCCATCGGGCATGTGCGCTACTCGACCACCGGCGGGACGATCCTGCGCAACGTGCAGCCGCTCTTCGCCGAGCTCGCCAGCGGCGGCCTCGCGGTCGCCCATAACGGCAACCTCACCAACGCCTTGTCGATCCGCCGCGATCTCGTGCGCGACGGCGCGATCACGCAGTCGACCTCCGACACCGAGGTGATCCTCCACCTCGCGGCCCGCTCGCGGAAGCCGCGGATCGTCGAGCGGTTCATCGACGCCCTGCAGGCGATCCAGGGTGCCTACGCGATCGTGGCGCTGACCAACAAGAAGCTGATCGGCGCCCGTGACCCGCTGGGCATCCGCCCGCTGGTGCTGGGCGAGCTCGACGGCCGCTACATGCTGGCCTCCGAGACCTGTGCCCTCGACATCATCGGCGCGCGCTACGTGCGCGACGTCGAGAACGGTGAGGTCGTGGTTATCTCAGAGGAGGGGATCGAGTCGATCCGCTTCGCCGACGCGGTGCCGATGCGGCCCTGCATCTTCGAGTACATCTACTTCGCCCGGCCGGATTCGGTGGTGAACGGCAAGAGCGTCTACGCGGTGCGCAAGGCGATCGGCCGGGAACTGGCCCGCGAGGCCTCCGTCGCGGCCGACGTCGTCGTGCCGGTGCCGGATTCCGGCGTGCCGGCGGCGCTCGGCTTCGCGCAGGAGACCGGCATCCCGTTCGAGATGGGGATCATCCGCAACCACTATGTCGGGCGGACCTTCATCCAGCCGACCCAGTCGGTGCGCGAGCTCGGCGTGCGGATGAAGCACTCGGCCAACCGCGCGGCGATCGAGGGCAAGAGCATCGTGCTGGTCGACGACAGCCTGGTGCGCGGCACGACCTCGGTGAAGATCGTCCGGATGATGCGCGAGGCCGGTGCCGCCGAGGTGCATTTCCGGATCGCTTCGCCGCCGATCACCTACCCGGACTTCTACGGGATCGACACGCCGGAGCGGGAGAAGCTTCTGGCCGCGACCCACGACCTCGAGGCGATGCGCAAATATATCGGCGCGGACTCGCTGGCCTTCCTGTCGATCCCCGGCCTTTACCGGGCGATGGGCGAGGAGGAGCGCAATGCGGCCTGCCCGCAATACACCGACCATTGCTTCACGGGTGAGTACCCGACCGGCCTGACCGACCTCTCCATCGCCGGTCCGAAGCGCTTCGCGATGCTGGCCGAAGCGGACTGAGCGGGGGATCCCAAAGGGCTCAGCCCTTTGGCGGGGTCCAGGGGCGGCGCCCCTGGGATCTTCGCGGGGCTCTTCCCTGAGCCCGCAAAAGGTCACGGACCTTTTGAAACCGGAATTTTTGGATCCCCCTGGCGCGGAAATGCGCTAGGTCCTGGGCATGGCTGATCCTCAGAGAAAGCTCGAAGGCCGCGTCGCGGTCGTCACCGGGGCGTCCCGCGGCATCGGGCGGGCGGCCGCCCTGGCCCTGGCCGGGGCCGGGGCCCATGTGGTCGCGGTGGCCCGCACGGTCGGCGCCCTGGAGGAGCTGGACGACGCCATCCGGGCGGCCGGATCCAGCGCCACGCTCGTGCCGTTCGACCTCGCCGATTACGACGCCATCGACCGGCTGGGCGCGGCGATCAACGAGCGCTGGAAGCGGCTCGACATCCTGGTCGGCAACGCCGGCATCCTCGGCGCGCTCATGCCGATCGGCCACATCACCCCGAAGGTCTGGGACCAAGTGATGCAGGTCAACGTCACCGCCAACTGGCGCCTGCTCCGCTCGCTGGACCCGCTGCTGCGCATGTCCGATGCCGGCCGGGCGATCTTCGTCTCGTCGGGCGCAGCCTCGAAATGCCGGGCCTATTGGGGGCCGTACTCGGTCTCGAAGGCGGCGCTCGAAGCGATGGTGCGGACCTACGCGGCCGAGAACGAGACCACCGCGATCCGGGCGATGCTGCTCAATCCGGGGCCGCTGCGCACCGGCATGCGCCGCTCGGCCATGCCGGGCGAGGATCCCGAAACCCTCAAGACCCCCGAGGATCTCGTCCCCCACTTCGTGCGGCTCGCCGCGCCGGACTGGACCGAGACCGGCAAGCTCTACGATTTCCCCACCGACCGGGTGCTGCAGTTCCGCGCGCCCGAGTGACGGACAGCGCCCTTTTACGACCGGGTGAATCCATCCGATCCACCCTCATCCTGAGGTGCTGCGCAGCAGCCTCGAAGGAGGCCTTCAGGGATCGCAGAGGCCTCTGGAGAGCTCCTTCGAGGCCCAGCGATCTGCGATCGCCGGGCACCTCAGGATGAGGGGATGGGTGGGATCGGCCGGGTGATTCCCGTCTCTCACATCTGGTGACCTCATGATCGACGTCCGCTGCATCTGTGCGATCGGCCTGCGCGGCCAGCTCGGCCTGAACGGGCACCTGCCCTGGGAGGGCAACACCGACCCGCTCTTCGTAGAGGACGTGACGCGGTTCTTCGCGCTCACCATGGGCCATGTGCTGATCGCCGGGCCGAAGACCGTGGCCTCGGTCCCGGACTTCGCCTTTAAGGACCGCACCATCGACGTGATCCGCAGCCACGAGGATCCGGAGCAGGTGCTCAAGCGCTACCCGGGCCGCCGGATCTTCGTGGGCGGCGGCATCGCGGTGTGGAACGTCTACGCCAAGTACATCCAGAACTGGGACATCACGCGCCTCCCCTATGACGGCGAGGCCGACCGCTGGTTCGACCCGGCTTGGCTGGTGGGCGGGGCGCTGCGGCCGTAACGACCGGCACCTTCGGGCGGCCCGGCGCGTTGGCGTGCGTGTCGTGCGTCCGGAGTGTCGATGAACGCCCATAGCTACCGCTTCGGCATCGAGGAAGAGTATTTCCTTGCCGATGCCGAGACACGCGGCACGCCCCGGGGGGACCTCGCCGGGTTTCATGCCCGGGTGAAGGCGGAGCTGCCCGAGACCGGGCGGGAGCTGGTCGCCGCGCAGGTCGAGGTCTGCACGCCGCCGCTCGACGATGCGCAGGCCGCCCGTGAGAATCTCGGTGGCCAGCGGGCGCAGCTCGCCGGCATCGCGGCCGAGAGCGGGCTGAGCCTGCTCGCCTGCGGCACCCATCCGCTCGCGCATTGGTCCCGCCAGACCGCCACCGACGGCGCGCGCTACAAGGGCATCCTGTCGGATGTCGGCATCGCGGCGAGGCGGGCGCTGATCTGCGGCATGCATGTCCATGTCGAGGTGCCGGACCCGGAGGCGCGGGTCGACCTCATGAACCGGCTGCTGCCGTTCCAGCCGCTGCTGCTGGCGCTCTCGGCCTCCTCGCCGTTCTGGCAGGGGGAGGCGACCGGGCTGATGGCCTACCGGCTCAGCGTCTTCGGCGAATTGCCCCGCACCGGCCTGCCCGAGCTTTTCTTGGACGCAGCCGCCCATGCCCGGTTCGTGGACATCATGACCCGCTCCGGCGCCATCGCGGATGCAAGCTTCCTGTGGTGGTCCCTGCGGCCCTCGATCAAGTTCCCGACCCTGGAGCTGCGCATCGCCGATGCCTGCACCCGGCTCGACGATTCGCTCTGCGTCGCCGCCCTGTACCGCTGCCTGGTGCGGCTCTGCGTGCGCCGGCCCGAGCTGAATGCCGGGCTCGACGGCGTCTCGCGGTCGCTGGCTTCGGAGAACCTGTGGCGGGCCCAGCACAGCGGCGTGCGCGCGACGCTGATCGACGAGGCGAAGGCCGAGGCGGTGCCGTTCGCCGCGGCGCTGGAGGCGGTCCTCGCCCTGGTGGCGGAGGATGCGGATGCGCTGGGCTGCGCGGCGGACGTCGCCCGCGCCCGGGCGATCGTGGCCGAGGGCACCAGCGCGGACGGGCAGGTCGGGGCGTTCGAGGCGGCTCTGGCTGACGGAAAGGACGAGCGCGCCGCGCTGTCGGCCGCGGTGGACTGGATCGCCGACGCGGCCCGGTGACCGCTCTGCTCGCCCCCATTTCGTCATCGCGAGCGGAGCGAAGCGACCCAGGGATGCACCACACCCGAGGATCGCGCGCTGCCCTGGGTCGCTTCGCTGCGCTCGCAATGACGGCGCGATCGTTTGGCGGGAAACGCCTCAGCCCTTGTCGAACGGGTTCTGCGAGGTCCGCAAGCTCAGCCGGATCGGCGTGCCCGGCAGCTCGAACGCCTCGCGCAGGCCGTTCACCAGGTAGCGGGTGTAGGATTTCGGCAAGGCGTTGAGCTGGTTGCCGAACAGGGCGAAATGCGGCGGCCGGCTCTTCACCTGGGTGGCGTAGCGGATCTTGATCCGCCGGCCCGACACCGCCGGGGGCGGATTGCGGGAGGTCGCCTCGCTCAGCCAGTCATTGATGCGCGAGGTCGAGATCCGCTTGTCCCAGACCTCAGCGGCCTGCACCACCGCCTGCATCAGCTTGTCGAGGCCCTCGCCGGCGAGCCCCGAGAGCGGCACCACCGCGACGCCGCGCACCTGCGGCAGCAGGCGGGTGCAATCCTCGCGCAGCTGCTTCAGCAGGCCGGGCTGGTCGGCGACGAGGTCCCACTTGTTGAGGCCGATCACCACGGCCCGGCCCTCGCTCTCGACCAGGTCGATGATGGTGAGGTCCTGCTTCTCGAACGGGATCGTGGCGTCGAGGAGCACCACCACCACCTCGGCGAAGCGGACCGCGCGCAACCCGTCCGAGACCGCGAGCTTCTCCAGCTTGTCGTCGATCCGGGCGCGGCGGCGCATGCCGGCGGTGTCGTGGAGCTTGATCTTGCGGCCGCGCCACTCCCAGTCCAGCGAGATCGAGTCGCGGGTGATGCCGGCTTCGGGGCCGACCAGCAGCCGGTCCTCGCCGAGCATGCGGTTGATCAGCGTGGACTTGCCGGCATTGGGGCGGCCCACGATGGCGACCTTCAGGGAGCGGCCGCCGGGGGCGTCCTCGTCCTCCTCGTCGTCCTCCGGGTCGGGCTTGGGCAGGACGCCCTTCAGCGCCTCATGCAGCTCGCCCAGGCCCTCGCCGTGCTCGGCCGAGAACGGGATCGGATCGCCGAGCCCGAGGGTAAAGGCCTCGTAGGCGCCGGAGAGGCCGGTGCCGCCCTCGGCCTTGTTGGCGATCAGGATGACCGGGCAGCCGGCCCGGCGCACGAGTTCCGCGAAGGGCTGGTCGGCCGGCAGCACGCCGGCGCGGGCGTCGATCACGAACAGCACCACGTCGGCGGCGAGGATTGCCGCCTCGGTCTGCATCCGCATCCGGCCCATGAGGGTGGCGGCGTCCGATTCCTCCAGACCGGCGGTGTCGATCACCCGGAAATGGAGGCCGCCGAATCTGACATCGCCCTCGCGCCGGTCGCGGGTCACCCCCGGCCGATCGTCCACGAGCGCGAGCTTCTTGCCCACGAGGCGGTTGAACAGGGTCGACTTGCCGACGTTCGGCCTCCCGACGATCGCGACGGTCGGCATGTCCATGGTATGTCTCGAAGTGGTCGAAGAAAAATCAGCGCGTGATCGGCGGGGGCGGGGCGGCGACCTCGGGCTTGGCCTCGGTCACGGTGACCGGGCCGCCCGCCACGAGGGCCGCGTAGACCTCGATCCGCTCACGCAGGTTCCGGGGGGTCTCGGGATCGGCGACCAGCTGGTCGAACCAGCGGCCGGCCTCCTCGAAATCGCCCTTCTTCAGGGCGGCGAGGCCGAGCATCTCGCGGGCGGTGTGGCGGAACGGCGTGCCGGCCGCGAGCCCCTGGAGATTGGCCAGAGCCGGGTCCGGGTTCGCGCTGTCGAGGCGCAGCAGGGCGGCGCGCAGCCGCGCCAGATCGCGCAGGCCGTCGCCGAGGCCGGTGTCACCGGCGAGCGTGTCGAATTCCTTCGCGCCCGCCTCCGCGTCGCGCTTGCCGGCCTCCGCGGCCGAGCGGAACCGGGCGAGCAGGCGGTAGCCGGCGGGGCCCTGGACCTCCAGCGCGTCGAAAACCTTGTCGGCCTCCGCGACCTTGCCGTCGCGGGCGAGGCGGTTGGCCTCGTCGAACTGCACCGAGGCGGCCTCGGCGGCCACGCGCTGCTGGTTCTGCCAGTAGCGCCAGCCCGCCACGCCCACGACCAGGAGCACGGCGAGCGCGATGATCACGCCGCTGTAGCGCTTCCAGATCTGGAGGATCCGGTCGCGGCGATAATCCTCGTCGACCTCGCGAATGAACTCGTTGTTCTCGGCCATCATTTCCCGGCCCGCGTCTATCCGCGGGCCACCTTGCACAGCGATCGAGCCCCGCGCCTAACACACGGGCGCCGGGTTGGCGACAGCGGGCTTGAGGCGGCGGTGGGTCTCAGGCGGTTCCGGGCCAGACCGGCACGCCGATCAGCGGGTAGTGCAGGTAGCGGGCGAACACGAACCAGACGGCCGTCCCGATCACCACGGCCAGGATGTCGTTGCGCCAGCCATGCGGGGCCACGGCCGGGCCGCCGTGCTGGGCGACCACCGCCCCGGGGGCGAGCGCCCGGCGCTTGGCGCTGATCCGCGCCGCCACCGCCCAGGCCAGGAAGCCGCCGAACAGCAGGATCGAGCCGAGATCGCCGTTCGCGAGCAGGTGGGCGGTCGCCCAGATCTTCACGGCGAGCAGCATCGGGTGCTTGGCCTTGGCCCGGATATGGCCCGGCAGATAGGCGGCGGCGAGGCACACGAAGGCCAGCCACACCAGCGTCAGGGCGAGGTGGCGGGTCCAGACCGGCGGATCCCAGACCGGGATGTAGCCGGCGAGCCGGTAATCGTGGAAGCCGACCGCGATCAGCACCAGCCCGAGCAGCGACAGGGCGGTGTAGCCGAGCTTGAACCGGCCCTCGCCGATCCGGCCCACGATCGCGGCGCGCTGCGAGCGGACCATGGAGAAGGCGTGCGTGCCGAGGAACAGCACGAGCCCGAGGATCAGGAGGAGCATGTAAGACTTTCGGGCGACGGCCGGGCGGCAAGTACTCTGTAACGGTTCTCAAGCGAATCTGGCGCGCTTTGTCCAGGCGTAGCCGGGACGCACCCGGATCTCCGCGATGGGCTTGGCGTACAGGATGGCTGGAACAGGGCGTGCGCCGACGCCGCGTTTCCCTTCCCCCTCCGCGGGGGCGGGTGTTCGCCGATCTCAAGACGGGGCGCGGGTCCCCTCTCCCGTGCGGGAGAGGGACAGGGTGAGGGGTGCGACCTATCCGGAAGATCCTGGTCCCTCACCCCGACCCTCTCCCGAACGGGAGAGCGGGCGTGTCGCGGCCTTCACCGGGCAATCTGTAAATTTGAGACCCTATGTGCGGCGCGGAATCCGGCAGCGTTTCGCCCTGCTCGCAGCTGCCCTCGTGCCGCTCCTCCTCATCCCCCCGGAAGCCCAAGCCGCCGCCGAGCCGCCGCTCTCGGCCCTGACCCTGGTCGGGCCCCCCGCCATCGTGTTCA
Organism: Methylobacterium brachiatum; assembly: GCF_020523825.1. GTDB lineage: Bacteria > Pseudomonadota > Alphaproteobacteria > Rhizobiales > Beijerinckiaceae > Methylobacterium > Methylobacterium brachiatum. The sequence continues at coordinate 115,726 of NZ_JAJALK010000014.1, forward strand.
AGGCCGGGCGCGATGCCTGCGACGGGGCCGATGTGCCGGATGCGCCGGCCCGGGCGTTCCGGGATGCCGCCGGGGCGGTGGCCCTGTTCGGGATGCATTACCGCAACCGCGCCCTGCGCGGGCCCGACCTCGACCACCTCAAGCTCGACTGCGCCGTGGTGCTCGATTCGGGCGAGAAGCCCGATCCGGCATCCTATGACGACCGGTCCTGGATCACCGCCACCTGGACCGAGGACGGCCGGCACGTCGCCGCGCTGCTGCACCACGAATACCAGGCCAACGAGCATCCCGGCCGCTGCCCGGCCGGCTCCTACATGGCGTGCTGGTACAACACGATCACGGCCGCGGCTTCCGCGGATGGCGGGCGCAGCTTCGCGCGCCGGAACCCGCCCGTGGTGGTCGCCGGAGCCCCGTTCCGCCAGGAGGTCGATCAGGGCCGGCATCGCGGCTTCTTCAACCCGTCGAACATCGTGGCGGAGGGGCGCTGGCGCTACGTCCTGGTCTCCACCACCGGCTGGGACCGCCCCGGCAGCGACCAGGCGGCCGGACTCTGCCTGTTCCGCAGCGACGACCCGGCCGACCCGGCCCGCTGGCGCGCCTGGACCGGCACCGGCTTCACCGCCGCCTTCCCGGACCCCTACCGCAAGCCCGTCTCGCCCGCAGCCACCTGCCGGCCGGTGGGGCCGTTCCCGGGGCCGGTGGGAGCCGTGGTCCGCCACCGCGCGACGGGCGCCTGGATCGCGGTGTTCATGGCCAAGGCCGGCGACGGCTTCGCCCGGTCCGGTTTCTACTGGACGAGTTCGCGCGACCTGATCGCCTGGGACACGCCCCGCCTGCTCCTCGACGGCGCGACCCTGTACGACGACCCGTGCAAGGCGACCGCGCCGCTGATCGCCTACCCGTCGCTGCTCGATCCTGCGGCGCAGGGGCGCAATTTCGACGATGTCGGCGACCGGGCGCTCCTGACCTACGCGAGCCTGCGGATCGAGGGCTGCACGATCACCTCCGACCGGGACCTGCTGCGCCGCCCGGTGGCGATTCGCGTCTGGCCCTGACCCGGGCGTTCCGAAAGCCTCAAGCCATCCTGCCCGCCGATGCTGTCGCTCGACGGGCGAGATTCAGCCGCCTCAGGCATCACCGCCGCAGCGAGGATCGCATGGACGCAGACACCGGGGTTTCCGCGACGATCCGGGATGGGGCGGAGCTGCGTGCGCAGTTCGGCGCGGTCGGCCCGCTCGCCGCCGCCAAGGTGCTCGACCACCTCGACGATTACGCCCGCCGGTTCATCGCGCTCGCGCCGTTCCTGGTGCTGGCGAGCGCCGACGCGGCCGGCCAGGCCGATGCGAGCCCCCGGGGCGACGCGCCGGGCTTCGTGGCCGTTCCCGATAGCCGCACCCTGGTGATCCCCGACCGGCGCGGCAACAACCGGATCGACAGCTTTCGCAACGTCATCGAGAACCCCGGTGTCGGGCTGATCTTCTTCGTGCCGGGCATCGACGAGACCCTGCGGGTGAACGGCACCGCGGCGGTGACGCAGGACCGCACCCTGCTCGAGCCCCTGGGCGCCCGGGGCACCGTGCCGACCATCGGGCTGATCGTGCGGGTGCGGGAGGCGTTCTTCCATTGCGGCAAGGCGCTGATGCGCGCGCAGCTCTGGGACCGGTCGCGCCACGTCGCCCGCGACACCTTTCCCAGCCTCGGGCGCATCCTGGCCGAGCAGACCGCCGCATCCGGAGTCGCGGAGGCCGAGGGGCGGATCGCGGAATCCTACCGCACGCGGCTCTACTGAGAGGCCGCATCGGCCGGCATGGATCGGCCGACCCTGCCGCCGTGATGCCGCGCTTGCCGTTCGGTCCACGCGCATCCGGACCCGATCCGGCCCTGGCGCGTTCCGGAGGGAGGACGATGCCCGAGGCTCCGCAACGAGACGGTCCCGCATGCGCGAATCCCACAGACCCGAGGCGGTGCGCCGCCGCCTGGCCGAGCCCGGAGCCGCCCGTGCCAGCGAGGCGGCCGCGCTCGGGGCCGGGGCCCTCGGAGCCGGGGCCGTCGGCGCCTCGGCGCTGGGAGCGCTGGCGATCGGGGCCGTGGCCTTCGGCGCGGTGGCCTTCGGCGCGGTGGCGCTCGGCGCCTTCGCCATCGGCCGGCTCTCGGTCGGCCGCGCCCGGGTCGGCGTGCTGGAGGTGGGGTCCCTGAAGGTCGGATCCCTGGAGATCGATACGCTGACGGTCCGGACGCTGCGCCGGCCGGACGGGACGCGCTGAAGCGTCATCGGACGGCGGTCGTCGGCGCCCGAGGCTGGCCGGGTGGCGCCCGATGGCGTAGCCTTCTGCATCATACCGGACATGCCCGCGAGGACAGCCCGCGATGAGCGACAAGACCAAGCCCTTCCGCCCCGGCGAGGCGGTCGATGCCCTCGGCGAGCGCGAGGGCGATTTCGTGCTGCCGCTCTGCCTGCCGAAGCCCAGCCTGCTGATCGGCGAGGACCTCGCCATGATCGTCCTCGACACGATCCACGGCCAGCGGGTCGGCCTGCCGCTCAGCGCGCAGGGGGCGGCGGACCTCCACGCGGTGCTGGAAGAGGCCCTGCGGCTGCTTCAGGCGCGGAACGGCGGCTCGCTCCAGTAACCGCCCGACCCTCCCTTCACCGCTCCGGCTCGGCCTCCGTCTCGGGCCCGTCCGCACGGGGACCTCGGGCTACCTCCCGCATCGCCGCATCCGGCAAGGGACGCTGCAGCTTGAGCGCCTCCGGGGTCGGCGCCTCCAGCCAGGCCGCCCATTCCTCCGGCTCGGTGAGCAGGACCGGCATCGCCTTGGGATGGACCGGGCCGACGACGCCGTTCGCCTCCGTGGTCAGGAACGAGAACAGGCGGTGCTCCTCCGCCACGCGGTCCGGATTCTCACGCTTCGTCCCGCGCACGCCGGTCCAGGGCCGCCAGATGCCCGCGAAGGCGAAGAGCGATCGGTCGTCGTCGCGGGCGAACCACACGGGCGTCTTGCGCGGCTTGGTGTCGGCATACTCGCTGAAGGCGGTCGCCGGGACGAGGCAGCGATGGGCCGGGCCGAGCCAGGGGCGCCAATGCGGGCTCGCGGCGTTGCGGACATTGGTGATCGGATGCTCCCCGAACGCCTTCGGGCCCGGGATGCCCCAGCGCATCAGGGCGAGTTCCCGGCCATCCGGCCCGTTCCAGACCACCGGTGCCATCTGGTCCGGAAAGATCGCCGGCAGCAGCGGCAGGTTGCCGGTGCGGTCCTGGACGATCCCGAAGGCCCGGCGCAGCTGCGCTGGGCCGGTGCGCAGGCTGTAGAGGTTGCACATGGCGGTCTCGTGAGGGCTCGATCGGGACGGCGGGGCGACGAAACGACCAGCGCCGCTTCGTCGCAGCGCCGGGCTCTTTTCTCAGCATCACAAGTACGGCATGCAGATATTCACGAGTCTAAACTGATATAGATTAGCAAGTTCCGGCGAGCGGTCGATCGGTTGTGTGGATGCGCGCGTGCGTCCCGACCGAGGACTTCCCTACGACCGCGGCTCGAACCGAAGAAGCCTTCCGCGGGACGCGCCATGCCGCAGCTGCCGGATATCCGCTCCGACGCCGACGCGCAGCACCCTCGTGCCGTCGAACGGTCGCCCCTGCGCGCCGCGCAGGCGGGTCTCTGGCGCTACGATGGCGCGCATCTGCGGTTCTCCCGCGAAGCGGCCCGGATCCTGGGGATTCCCGCGGCGGATCGAAGCCCGGGACTGCCGCTCGGGCACGCCGCGGCGTTCGTGCATCCGGAGGATCGCCACGCCGTCCTCGCAGCGATCCGGCTGTTCCGTGAGGCGGGCGGGACTTTGCGCACGACCTTCCGGACCGCGCCGGTGGCCGGAACGGTCCGGACGGTCCTGATGCAGGGGCGCTTCGAGGCGGGGGAGGGGGGACGTCCCCGCTTCGGCCACGGCCTCGTCCTCACCCTCGCCGACGATGCGGAATCCGCACCGGACAGCGCCGCTCTCCTCACCAGCATCGAGCTGGTCCTGGCCGCCCGCCGAACCCTGCAGGCGGCCGGCCCCGCACCGTCGGCGGCACTGCTCGCGGTGGATTCGCTCCTGATGATGCTCGGCAGGGAGGTGGCGGCGACCCTGGCGGCCGACACCGTGGCCTGAGCGGCTGCAATCCGCGCTGCGAGGTCCGCGGCGAGCGCCCTAGGCGGCATCCCGCGCGGCGGTGCGCAGCTGCTGCGTGGCGCTGTCGGCCTGCTCGGCCGATTGGGCGATCCGTTCGAGGTTGGTGGTGATCGCGCCGACACCCTGAGCGGCCGTCTGCATGCTGGCCGACATCTCGCGCGTGACCGCCGATTGCTGCTCGACGGCGCTCGAGATCGCGGTCGCGACCTCGTTCAGCCTCACGATCGTGCCCTGGATCGAGCCGATCGCCTCCACGGCCCCCCGGGTCGCGTCCTGGCTCCCGGTGATCTGCGTGCCGATCTGCTCGGTGGCCCGGGCGGTCTGGTTGGCGAGTTCCTTCACCTCCGCGGCGACCACCGCGAAACCGCGACCGGCCTCGCCGGCGCGGGCGGCCTCGATCGTGGCGTTCAGGGCCAGCAGGTTGGTCTGCGCCGCGATGCTCTGGATCAGCGCGACGACCTCGCCGATCTGGGCCGCCGACGCGCTGAGGCCGGCGATGATCCGGTGCGTCTCCCGGGCCTGGCCCACGGCCTGCCCGGAGATCTCCGATGCCTGCGTGACCTGCGCGCTGATCTCCGCGACCGAGGCGGCGAGCTCCTCGGCGCCCGAGGCCACCGTCTGGATGTCGCCGGAGACATGGGCCGACGCCTGGACCGCCTGCCCGGCCTGCTGCGAGACGCCGGAGGCGGCGTCCGCGATGGCGTTCAGGTCGTGGGCGATCGTGTCCTGCAACGCCGCCCGGCGCCGGCGCTCCAGCACCGTGGCGGTGACGTCGGTGGCGAACTTGACGATCCGAAGCGGGCGTCCGTCCCGGTCGAAGATCGGGTTGTAGCTGCCCTGGATGAAGACCTCGCGCCCGCCTTTGGCCAGCCGCCTGTACTCGGCCATCTGGTACTCGCCGTGGCCCAGACTGTCCCAGAAGCGCCGGTATTCGGCACTGTCGCGCTCGGTCGGGTCGATGAACAGGCTGTGGTGGCGGCCCTGGACCTCCTCCAGGCGATACCCCAACGTGGTCAGGAAGTTGTCGTTCGCGGTCAGCACCGTGCCGTCGAGCGCGAACTCGACCACCGCCTGCGACCGGTTGATCGCGGCGATCTGGCCCTCATACCCGATGGTGCGCATGACCTGCTCGGTCACGTCGCTCGCAAACTTGACGACCTTGATCGGCTTGCCGCCCCGGCCGAGGATCGGGGTATAGGTCGCCTGGAGCCAGATCTCGCGGCCCCCCTTGCCGATGCGCTTGAACTCGCCCGCCTGGAAGTCGCCGTGCCGGAGTGCCGCCCAGAACGCGCGATAGGCGTCGCTCTCCCGATAGGCCGGGTCGACCAGGGTCGCGTGAGACCGGCCGCGGAGCTCGTCGAGGCTGTAGCCGACCGCATTGAGGAAGTTCTTGTTGGCCGTGAGGATCGTGCCGTCGAGCGCGAATTCAATAACCGCCTGGGACCGGTCCAGCGCCTCCACCTTCGCGTGGAGATCCCTCGAAAACAGCATGCCCATGGGTCGGTCGGGTCTCTGGTGATGTCTCAACGGCAGTGGATCAGGTCTGGCGCGAGCCGGACGGGAATCTGCGAAAAGACGATGACATCTTGCCGTTAACGGAACGCTAAGGCCTTGAGTCAAGTGCCATCTGTATGGATCCGAAAATTTCTTGTTATCATCAATAATCGATATGTATTGTATTAATGAGATCAGAATATTTCTGAAGTCTGTTAAACGTAATTTAGAATCATTCTTATCGACGCGTGCCGGGAGCCCCTGTAACCGACCGATAAGCCTGAGCGATATTGGTATTGGCACGTCCGGGACGAGCCCGATCGCACCCCCGGCCGATCGTGCTGACCGGGGATGCGGGTCCTCGGCGACCTCAGCGTTGCGCAGTCGCCGGCTTGAAGCTCCACAATTCGGTCGGCAGGGCGATCGGTGCGCCCTCCTTGTATAAGGCCGAATCCTGGATGTGCGAGGTCGTGACGTAGAGGGTCCCGTCCGGGCCCTGGCTGAACGTGTCCGGCCAGCGCAGCCGCGGATCCTGCACCAGCGTCGTCAGTCCGGTCTGCTTGGCGGCGAGGTCGCGCACCTTGATCGAATCATCCTGCGGCGAGGTCACGTAGAGGCGGCTGCCGTCGCGATCGATCAGCAGCCCGTCGGCCGGGCCGTTCTCGCCGACCGTGACGATCTTGCCGGCCAGGGTCTTGTCGGCCAGCGCCTCCGGCATCATCGGGGCCGTCAGCCAGCCGGTCAGCGTGTCGGTCGGCAGGCTGTACAGCGTCTTGCCCTTGATCGCCTGCCAGTAGAGCGTCTTGCCGTCCGGCGAGAGGGCGATGCCGTCGGCCGAGAACTCCACGCCGCGTCCATCTGGCCGCCGGAGCGGCTTGCCGTCATAGGTCACGGTCACGGCCGGGTCGGGCATGGTCGCGGCCACGCCCGCCAGCAGCCGCTTGGCCTTGCCGGACTCGATATCGACCACGACCAGCGCGCCCTCGGCACCGGAATCGGTGAGGTAGGCCGTCTTCCCGTCCGGCGCGATCCGCACGTCGTTCAGGTAGGATCCCTGCGGGGCCACCGATGGGTCGAACGCGATCGTCTTGGCGACCGCGTTGGTCTTCAGGTCGATCGCCACCAGCTTCGGACCGTCCTTGACCACGGCCGCCATGGCGGGGGCGGCGGCATCGACCACCCAGAGCCGGCCCTGCTTGTCGGCGACCACGCTCTGCACGCAGACGAAATGGGTCTTGGGGTCGACCGCGTCCTTGCGGGCGTTGCGCCAGCTGTTCCACTCCCCATCAGGGTAGGGGACGGGCTTCCCGTCCTTCAGCTCCGCCACCGAGACCGGGGAATCCTCGGTCCAGCGCGGGAAGTTCACGAAGATCCGGCCGTCCTGCGCCACGGTCACGCCGGTGACCTGATGCTGGAACCGGGCGATCTGCGTCAGCGCCGATGATCCGCCCGGCGGCGACGTCGCGGCGACGGGCTCCTGCGCCAGGGCCGGCCCGGCGACGGTGCAGAGGAGGAGAGGCAGCAGGGTACGGGCAGCCGGGTTGGTCATACGGGAGCAATCCTGGGATCGGGGCGATGGTCACGAAGCCCCGGTCCGGGCGGACCGGGGTCGTGTCAGCGGTATCGAGCGCGGCGCGCGGGCTCAGTTCGGGTGGAAGACCACCTTCACGCAGCCATCGGCCTTGTCCCGGAAGGTCTTGTAGAGGTCCGGGCCGTCGGCGAGGTCGGTGGAGCGGTGGGTGATCATCGACGTCATGTCGAACTTGCCCGCCTGGATCAGCTTGGTGAGCGTCTCCAGGTAGCGCTTCACGTGGGTCTGCCCGCTCTTGAGGGTGAGGCCCTTCTGGACGATCGAGCCCATGTTGACCGGCACCGGGCCGCCATAGACGCCCGGCACCGAGACGATCCCGCAGGGCCGCACCGCCTTGATCGCCTCGGCCAGCGCGTAGGGGCGCTCGGTGGAGGTCAGCTTCTCCTGGAGCGTCGAGAGCACGCCGGTGAGGCCGCCATGGCCGGCGCTCGCCTCCATGCCGACGCAGTCGATCACGCCGTCGGCGCCCTGGCCCTTGCTGATCTCCTGGATCCGCTCGAACACGTCCTCGTTCATGAAGTCGATGACGTCGGTGGCGCCGGATGTCTTCGCCAGGGCGAGCCGCTCGGGCACGGTGTCGATGGCGATGATGCGCCCGGCGCCCATGATCCTGGCGGATTGGATCGCGAACAGGCCGACCGGGCCGGCGCCCCAGATCGCGATGATCTCGCCACCCTGGATCTCGCAATGCTCGGCGCCCTGCCAGCCGGTGGGCAGGATGTCGGTGAGGAACAGGACCGACTCGTCATCCATGCCGTCCGGCACCTTCATGGGGGCCACGTCGGCCATGGGGACGCGCACGTATTCGGCCTGGCCGCCGGCATAGCCGCCGGTGAGGTGCGAGTAGCCGAACAGGCCCGCGGTCGGGTAGCCGAACTGCGCGGCCGCCATCTCGCCGTTGCGGTTCGAGCGCTCGCAGACCGACCAGTTGCCGAGCTTGCATTGGCGGCAGGCGCCGCAATTGATGTTGAACGGGACGACGATCCGGTCGCCCTTCCGAAACTTGGTGAAGCCCTGGCCGACCTCGACCACCTCGCCCATGAATTCGTGGCCGAGCACGTCGCCGGATTTCATGGTCGGCATCTGGCCGTCCATCAGGTGGAGATCCGAGCCGCAGATCGCGCAGCTCGTCACCTTGATGATCACGTCGCGGGAATCCTCGATCACCGGATCCGGGACCGTGTCGCAGCGGATGTCGTTCTTGCCGTGCCAGCAGAGTGCCTTCATGGCGTCGGTTCTCCAGATCGCGGGGGAGCGCAGAGGCGGGACGCGGCCTCGCCGGGCCAAATCCCGGGCGATGCGGCCAGATTCCGCGCAGATGCACGGGGCGTCCTGCCGCTCGCGATGTCGCTGGGGAGCCAAGACACGCGCCGGAATCCGGTTCCCGCGGCATTCCGCGCCGCGGCCGTCGCCCGGCCGGGCTCGGACGGATCGGAACGTGTCCGTGGAACCGGGGCGGGACCTCGGCCTGTTAACGACCATCCCTCTTGCGCGTGCCAGCTCCGCGAGGCCCGCCCTTCGCCGGGGCCGTTCCGCCGCCCACGACGTCCCAACCGAGGTTTCATGCCGAACAGCCCGATCCTGCAGCCGGTCACCATCGGCGACCTCACCCTCAAGAACCGCGTGGTGATGGCGCCGCTCACCCGCAGCCGCTCCAACAACGAGGGCGTGCCGCCGGATTTCGCGGCCGATTACTACGGCCAGCGCTCCAATGCGGGCCTGATCATCTCGGAGGCGACCAACATCTCACCGCAGGGTGTCGGCTACGCCTACACGCCGGGCATCTGGTCGGACGCGCAGGTCGAGGCCTGGTCGCGGATCGTGAAGACGGTCCATGCCAATGACGGGCTGATCTTCCTGCAGCTCTGGCATACCGGCCGGATCTCGCATCCCGAGCTCCAGCCCGGCGGCGAGCTCCCGGTCTCGGCCTCCGCAATCAAGCCGGAGGGTACCGCCTTCACGCAGGACGGCATGAAGCCCCACGTGACGCCGCGAGCGCTCGAGACCGACGAGATCCCGGGGATCGTCGCCGATTACCGGCGGGCTGCGGAGAACGCCAAGCGGGCGGGCTTCGACGGCGTCGAGATCCACTCGGCCAACAATTACCTGCTCGAGCAATTCGTCCGGGATTCCACCAACACGCGCACCGACCGCTACGGTGGCTCCATCGAGAACCGCCTGCGCTTTCCCCTGGAGGTGGTCCGGGCGGTCACCGAGGTCTGGGGTGGCGGCGCCCGGGTCGGCATCCGGCTCTCGCCGGCGACCACGCAGCCCGGCGACACGCCGCTCGATTCCGACCCGCACGCCACCTACGGCGCCTATGTCGATGCGCTGAACGGCTTCGGCCTGCTCTACGTCCACACGATCGAGGGCGTGACCCAGCAGACCCGCGACGTGCCGGACGGGATCGACTTCCTCGACCTGCGCCGCCGGTTCAAGGGCGCCTATATCGGCAACAACCAGCTGACCCTGGATCTCGCCGAGAAGGAGCTGGCCGAGGGCCGGGCCGACCTGTTCAGCTTCGGCCGGCCCTACATCGCCAATCCCGACCTCGTCGGTCGTCTCGCCAGCGGCGCGCCCCTGGCCGAGGCACCCAAGCCCTACTGGTATGGCGGCGGCACCAACGGCTACTCGGACTGGCCGGGAATGAACGGCCCGGTGCCGGTGCGTCGCTGACCAAGCCGGAAAGACGCCCCGGCGGGACGCTTCCGCCCGCCGGGGCCGAGTCACCTGTCCGAAAATGTTTCACGGGAAACATTTTGGGCTTCACGGTTTCGCAATCAGTATGGCGACCCACCCGGATCGCCGAAGACGGTCAAGGCCCGACCGGTCAGGCCGACTTCGCCCGGGACACCGCGGCGCCCGTCCCGGCGCGGCGCACGGGCCCAGAGCGGGCGAGGTCGTCGATCGCGCCCAGGATCCCGCTCATCGCGTCCCGCGCCGCGAAGGCGGCCTGCAGGATTCCGGCCCGGTTCCGGAAGCTCGGCTCGTCGAGCACCCGCGTCACCGCCTCGCGCAGGGCGTCGACGCTCGGCGTGTTGGTGGCGAGATTGATGCCGACGCCCGACCAGCCGATGCGGGCATTCACCTCCGCCTTGTCCTCGGTCAGGCCAGCCGAGACGATCGGCACGCCGTTCGACAGCGCGAGCGAGACGCTGCCATAGCCGCCATTGGTGACGAGCACGCTCACCCGCGGCAGCAACTCGCGGAACGGCAGGAAGCGCGCGACCCGCGTGTTCGCCGGGATCGGCCCGCGCAGGGCCTCGACCGGACGGCCGCCCGTGGTGGCCAGGACCAGGAGATCGTCCCGGTCGGCGAGGGCGGCGAGCGCCGGCTCGACCAAGGTGCCGAAATCCGCGTTGGCGAGGGTGCCCTGGGTGACCAGGACCACGGGCTTGCCCGCCTCGTTGGCCCGCTCCAGCTCCGGCCACCAATCCGGCAGGGGGGCCGGCGGGGCAGGCGGCTGCAGCAGGCCGATGAAGCGCACGCCCGGAGGCAGCGTTCCGTAATCGTACTCGAAGCCCGGCACGGTCGGCTGCAGGAACAGGTCGGGCAGCACGACGACGGAGTGCGGCAGCGATGCCGGCAGCGGGGACACGCCCAGCCGGGCGAGTTGCGCGTCCGCGTAGGCCCGGACCGGGTTGGCGAAGGCTGCATCCATCCCGACCTTGAGCGCGGCGTAGCGCGCGAGCTCGGCTTGGTCGCGGGCCGGCGGGAGGCCCAGCCCGACCGGGGCGTGGTCCGGCCGGTCGAGAAACAGGATGCTGATATTGGCGGTGACGATCGGCGGCCGTGGCGCGGTGTCGAGGAGCAGCGGCAGCACGCCGAGGAACATGCTGCCCGCGACGATCACGTCCGGCGCATCCGCGGCGATCAGCGCCTTCAAAGCCGCGGTCTGAACCGGCATCGGATCGATGAAGCGGCGCTGGAACTCGTGCCGGAAGCGCTCTGGCCCGGCGGGCAGCTCCGTCTCGAGATATCCGGCGGATTCGTTGTCCGCGTAGGGCGTGAAGCGCAGGCCGGCCTCCTCGACCTTCGCCTGGAAGGCCGGATCGGTGAGCATGCGCACGTCGTCGCCCCGGGCTGCCGCGGCGCGGCCGATGGCGAGCATCGGGTTCACATGGCCGGTGAGCGGCGTTGCGGCGATCAGGATCTTCATGACGGCCTCCTTGGGCGAGGCCGAAATGGCGGCCTCGCGCCTCGTCTCGATCTCGGTGCCGGGCGCGAACGCGGCCCGGCCCCGAGTCCCATGCGGTCAAATCGCGAGCGGACCCCTCGGGTTACCGGTCTCGGATCGGGGTCGTGCGGCAGCGCACCAAGTCCGTCACCGCGCTCGATCGATGGATCGGCGCTGCAGGCCCTGATGTATTCCGTCCTGGGACGCGAGGCTAATCCGCGACGATCACCCGGTTCGGCAATTCGTCCGGATCGTGCGGGCCGGCCGGGAGATGCTCCGCCAGGATGGCGCCGATCCGCTCGACCGCGACGGTCAGCCCGCCCTCGATGTCGCCGCCCGCCAGGGCACGGCCGAGCTCGGCCAGGATCCCGTCCCAGGACTCGGCCGGGATGCGCTTCAGCACGCCGAGATCCGTGACGATCTCGGCATGGCGCTCGGCCAGCGACAGGTAGAGCAGCACGCCGGTGCGGGACCGGGTGCGGCTCAGGCCGCGGGACCAGAAGGCCCGCTGCCCGGCCTCGCGGGCCCGGGCGCTGCGCAGCCGGCGCGGCACCAGGGCAAGCCGCAGCCGCGCATTCTGGCTGGCCGCCAGGATGGCCGCGACCAGGGCCGCCTGCGCCAGCAGAATCGTGGTGGCGCTCCATCCGGTCAGCACGATCAGCGGCCAGGGCAGGATCAGCGCGGCGATCAGCGCCGTCAGCAGCACCACCGAGCGGTAAGCGCCCGCACGCCGGCTGATCATCACGACGATCTCGCCGGACGTGCCGGCCTCGGCCCGGGACACCGCCGCGGCCAGGCGCTCGCAGGCCGCGGGCGGGAGAATGTCGGCGATCCTACCAGTCACCCGAGGATCCCCCTCCGCCCGACGAGCCGCCCCCGCCGGAAAATCCGCCGCCGAAGCCGCCCGACGAGCCGCCATCCGAGAAGCCGCCGCTCCACCCGCCGGAGCCGGGGCCCGGCAGGAACACGATGCCGCCGCCGCGCCCGCCGCGGCCGCCCCCGCCGCCGCGGCTCATGCGCCAGGCCACGAACAGCACGACCAGGAACAGGATGACGAAGACCGCGACCTGCCGGGGATCCACCTCGTCGGCCCGGACCTGCGGCTTGCGCTGCCATTCCTCGGCATCGCCCGACAGGATCCCCAGGATCCCGTCGATGCCGGCATTGATCCCGCCGTAATAGTCACCGGTCTTGAAGCGTGGCGTGATCGCGCTGGCGATGATCACCCGCGTGAGCGCGTCCGTCAGCGCCCCTTCGAGGCCGTAGCCGACCTCGATCCGCACCTTGCGCTCGCTCGGCGCCACCAGCAGCAGCGCGCCGTTGTTGGTCTTGGCCTGCCCGAGCTTCCAGTCCCGGAACAGGCGGTTGGCGAAGTCCTCGATGGTCGTGCCCTGGAGGTTGGGCACGGTCGCCACCACCACCTGGTCCGAGGTCTTGTCCTCGTGCGCCTTCAGCTTGGCCTCCAGGGCCGCGCGCTGGTCGGGCGTCAGGATGCCCGCGCCGTCGACCACGCGTCCGGTGAGCGGCGGGAAGGTCAGGTCGGCGGCGAGCGCCCCGACCGCGTAGACCGCCAGACACCCGAACAGGACGACCAGCGCCAGGAACAGCCGCACCAGCGTCCCGGTGCTCAGGCCCATGAACCGCATTTAATGGTGCCGCTTCTAGAACTTCACGTTCGGCGGCCGGTCGGCGTTCGGGGTTGCCGAGAAGGTCTCCATCGGCTTGGCCTCGGGATACAGGATCGCGGCGATCCAGCGGCCCGGGATGGTGCGCAGCTCGGTGTTGTAGGCCTGGACCGCGCCGATATAGTCGCGCCGCGCCACGGCGATGCGGTTCTCGGTGCCTTCGAGCTGCGATTGCAGGGCCAGGAAGTTCTGGTTGGACTTCAAGTCGGGGTATTTCTCCACCGTGACCAGCAGGCGCCCGAGCGCGCCGGAGAGCTGGTTCTGCGCGTCCTGGAACTCCTTGAATTTCTGTGGATCGCTCACCGTCGAGGCGTCGACCTTCACGCTCGACGCCTTCGCCCGGGCCTCGGTGACGCCGATCAGCACGTCCTTCTCCTGCTGGGCATAGCCCTTCACGGTCTCGACCAGGTTGGGAATCAGGTCGGCGCGGCGCTGGTACTGGTTCTGCACCTCGCTCCAGGACGACTTGGCCTGCTCCTCGAGGGTCGGCACGCGGTTGACCGCGCCGCAGCCGGACAGGCCGGTGGCGACCAGGAGGATCGTGAGCGCGCTCAGCAGGCGCGCCGCCGCGGATGTCGGGCGCAGCGCGCCGGCGTTCAGCATCGAGACCATTCAGGGTAGCTCCCTTCCGGGCGGGGCCCGGTACACGGATCACACTTCCGAGAGATAAGGCCTCGCCTTGTCAAGGTAAGGCCTTCGCGCGATTCCGGTTTGGAAGGCTCGGGCTGCGACCCGATCGGCCGCCCGGCAACGGGCCTGGCGGGCGCGCGTTCGAGACAGCATGTGCGGGCATCGGCCCGACCCGAACCAGAGACCCCACGGAGAGACCCGGATGGATGCAGAACTCGCCGATCACGTCAGGGCGGCCGCCGCGGCGGCGCGGCGCCACGCGCTGGCCTTCCGGGCGCCGGTCGACAAGGACGCGCTGCCCTGGTCGGTGATCGAAGCCTTCGACGCCCGCGTCCGCGGCCATGTCGAGCGCGACCGGCGGATCGAGGAGGAGCGCGACCGGGTGCTGATCGCCGCGGTGAACCTCGCCGAGACCCCGGTCGAGGAGGGCGAGGACGCGATCGCGGCGGCCCGCGCCCATCTGGTCGACGCGATCGACTATCTGGAGCAGGCGGTCCTGCGCTTCGGCCTGGTCAACCGGCAGGGCGCCAAGCTCGGCCACGGCGCGTATGGCCAACCGGTCGGCGCGCGGGACTGGCGCGGGCCGCAGGAGGCCGCGAAGAAAGGATCCTGAGCATTCGCGAGACGCTCCCCACCGCGGCGACCGTCAGCCGTCTCGACCTCAAGACGCTGCGCCTGTTCGCGGCGATCTGCGAGGCGGGGACGCTCAACGGCGCGGCCCGGCGGGCTTCGATCGCGCCCTCGGCGGTGAGCAAGCGGCTGGCCGAGCTGGAGCACGCCCTGGGCTGCACGCTGCTCACCCGCGAGCCGCGGGGGATGCGCCTGACGCCGGCCGGCGAGACCCTGCTGCACCACACCCGCCGGATGCTGGCCAGCGCCGAGCAGATGGCCCTCGAACTCGCCGAGCACGCGCACGGGGTGCGCGGCTTCGTCCGGATGCTCGCCAACCTCTCGGCCATCGTCCAATTCCTGCCCGAGGACCTCCAGACCTTCCTGGCTGCGCAGGAGCGGATCCGCGTCGACCTGGCGGAACGGCCGAGCGGCGGCGTGGTGCTGGGCGTCGAGGAGGGCGCGGCCGATCTCGGGATCTGCGCCGGCGGCACCGACACCCGCTCGCTCACGGCCTATCCGTATCGCGGCGACCGCCTGGTCCTGGTGATGCCGGCCGATCATCCGCTGAGCGGGCGAACCGCCATCGCCCTCGCCGAGACCCTCGATTACGACCATGTCGGCCTGCACGTCGAGAGCTCGATCCACGCCGCCCTGCGGGATGAGGCCCGGCGGCTCGGGCGGCCTCTGCGCCTGCGGATCCACGTGCCGAGCTTCGACGGGATCTGCCGGATGGCGCAGGCCGGGATGGGGCTCGGCACGATCCCCGAGGGGGTCTTCGCCCTGCTCGGTCCGCAGCTGCATCTCGCCGCGGTGCCGCTGACCGATCCCTGGGCCACGCGGACGCTCACCCTCGTGGTCCGGCCCGGCGCCCTGCCGCCCGCTGCCGCCTTGCTGCTGGATCACCTGCGCACGGCCGGCGGGTAGGAGGCGCCTGCGTTCGCATCAGGAGAACGCAGGCTGGCGCATCGCGTTTGGACATCGCCCGGAAGCCGGTCGTATCCTCCGGGCAAAGACAGGGAGAGAATAACGGTGTCAGGTCCGCTCAGCGGGATCCGTGTGCTGGAACTCGGCCAGCTCATCGCCGCCCCCTTCGCCACCAAGCTTCTGGCCGAGTTCGGTGCCGAGGTGATCAAGGTCGAGGCGCCGGAAGGCGGCGACCCCCTGCGCACCTGGCGCAAGATGCACGGCGACACCTCGCTGTGGTGGTATCTCCAGTCGCGCAACAAGAAGTCGATCGCGGTCAACCTCAAGACGCCGGAGGGGCTCGACATCGTCAAGCGCCTCGCCACCAGCGCCGATGTCGTGGTCGAGAATTTCCGGCCCGGCGGCCTGGAGAAGCTCGGGCTCGGCTGGGACGTGCTCTCGTCCCTCAACCCGAAGCTCACGATGGTGCGGATCTCCGGCTACGGCCAGACCGGGCCCTATCGCGACCGGCCGGGCTTCGGCGCCATCGGTGAGGCCATGGGCGGGCTGCGCTACACCACCGGCTCCCCCGACAGCCCCCCGGCCCGGGTCGGGGTCAGCATCGGCGACACCCTCGCCTCGCTCCACGGCGTGATCGGAGCGCTGATGTCGATCCTGAACGTCAAGGTCAATGGTGGCGCCGGGCAGGTCGTGGACGTCTCGCTGGTCGAGAGCGTGTTCAACGTGATGGAGAGCCTGGTCCCCGAATACGACCTGCTCGGCGAGATCCGAACCCGCACCGGCGGCGCGCTGCCCGGCATAACCCCGTCCAACACCTACCCGACGCAGGATGGCGGCTACGTCGTGATCGCGGGCAACAGCGATCCGATCTTCCGCCGGTTGATGACGGCCATCGGCCGCCCCGACCTCGCCGAGGATCCCCGGATGCGCTCGAACGAGGGCCGCTCGCAGCACGCGCCCATGCTGGACGGCGTGATCGGCGACTGGTCGAAGGCCCGCAGCGTCGCCGACGCCCTGGCCGCCCTCGACGCCGCGGACGTGCCGGCCGGGCGGATCTACTCGGTGGCCGACATCGTCGCCGACCCGCATTACCAGGCCCGGGACATGATCCTCGAGGCGGAGCTGCCCGGCGGCACCCAGGTGAAGATGCCCGGCATCGTGCCGAAACTCTCGGGCACCCCCGGGGCGGTGCGCTGGCAAGGCCCGGCGCTCGGCGCCCATACCGACGCGGTCCTGGCCGATCTCGGCCTCGACCCGGCCGCGATCCGGACGCTGCGCGACGCGGGAGCCGTGAAATGAGCGACGCCACGATGCTGGTCCAGGAGGTCGCGCCCCGCGACGGCCTCCAGATCGAGGCCGCCTGGGTCGAGACCGCGGACAAGATCGCCCTGGTGGACGCGCTCTCGGATGCGGGCTTCTCCCGCATCGAGGTCTCGTCCTTCGTCTCGCCCAAGGCGGTACCGGCCCTGCGCGACGCCGCCGAGCTGTTCGCCGGGATCCGCCGCCGGCCCGGTACCGTCTACGTGGCGCTCGTCCCGAACCCCAAGGGGGCCGAGCGGGCGCTCGCCGCCAAGGTCGACGAGATCAACCTCGTCGCCTCGGTGAGCGAGACCCACAACCGCGCCAATATGGGCATGAGCCCGGACGACTCGATCGCGGGATTCGCCCGGATCATGGAGACCGTGACGGGCGCGTCGGTCCTGACCAACGCCACGGTCGCCACCGCCTTCGGCTGCCCGTTCGAGGGCGATCAGCCCGTCGACAAGGTGATCGCGCAGGTGGAGCGCTACCGCTCGCTCGGCATCACCGGCGTGACGCTCGCCGACACCACCGGCATGGCCAACCCGCGCCAGGTCGAGCGGCTCGTCGCCCGGGTCCTGGCGATCGTCCCGGCCGAGCATCTGACCCTGCACTTCCACAACACCCGCGGGGTCGGCCTCGCCAACGTGCTGGCTGCCTGGCAGGCGGGCGCCCGCCGCTTCGACGCGGCGCTCGGCGGTCTCGGCGGATGCCCGTTCGCGCCGGGCGCCACCGGCAACATCTGCACCGAGGATCTGGTCAGCATGGCCCACGAGATGGGGATCCGGACCGGCCTCGACCTGCCGGCCCTGATCGCCCTGTCCCGGGACCTGCCGCGGCTCGTCGGCCACGAGGTGCCCGGCCAGGTCGCCAAGGCCGGCCGGCCCTGCGACCTGCATCCGGTCCCCCGGGCCGCCTGACGTCTCGACGAACGCCGCGCGACAAAGCCGCCCATCGAAGGCGGCTCCGCGCATCCGGCCCTTCCGCGACGGGGCGGCCGGACTTCTCCAGGGAGGAACACGATGGCCATCGCGGTGACCGGCGCGCCCGCGCGCCCAGAGGACGTGACCGAGACCGGAATCGTCCGGAAGGTCGCGTGGCGGCTGATGCCGCTGATCATGGTCTGCTACCTGTTCGCGTTCTTCGACCGGATCAACATCAGCTTCGCCAAGTTCCAGCTTCAGAGCGACCTCGGCTTCAGCAACGTCGCCTACGGGCTCGGCGCCAGCATGTTCGTGGTCGGCTACGTCATCTTCGAGGTGCCGTCGAACCTGTTCCTGTACCGGGTCGGCGCGCGCCGCTGGATCGCCCGGATCATGATCTCCTGGGGGATCGCCACCGCGCTGATGATCTTCATCCGCACCGAGTGGCACTTCTACACCCTGCGCTTCCTCATCGGCGCCATGGAGGCGGGCTTCGCGCCCGGCATCCTGTACTACCTGACCCTGTGGTTCCCAGCCTCCCATCGCGGGCGGATCACCTCGTTCCTGTTCGTGGCCTCGGCCTTCTCCGGGATCGTCGGGGCGCCGGTGGCCGGCCTGATCCTCGGCGGGCTCAACGGCGTCGCCGGGCTCGCCGGCTGGCAATGGCTGTTCCTGGCCGGCGGCCTGCCCTGCCTCCTGCTCGGCGCCCTGGTGCTGATGCGCCTCGACGACCGGATCTCCGACGCGCGCTGGCTCTCGCAGCCGGAGAAGGACCTGCTGTCAGCCCGGATCGCCCACCACAACCGCGAGATCGGCGACCATTCGCTCCTCGGCGCGCTCCGCCAGCCGGGCTTCCTGATGATCGGGCTGGTCTACTTCCTGCTCCAGATCGGCTCCTACGGCCTGAACTTCTGGGGGCCGGACCTGATCAAGACCGCGAGCGGCAGCAGTGCGGCCTATGTCGGCTTCCTCACCGCGGTCCCGTATATCTGCGGGGCGATCAGCATGGTGGTGGTCGGGCGCCTGTCCGACGCCTCGGGCGAGCGGCCGAAATTCGTCGCCGCGCTGGCGATCGCCGCGGCCATCGGCTTCTTCACCGCGGGCCTGTTCGACCGGCAGATCGTGCCCCTGATGATCGCGCTGGCGCTGCTGGGGTCTGGGATCGTCGCCTCGATCCCGACCTTCTGGACCCTGCCGGCCAAGCTGGTGACCGGCGTCGGCGCGGCGGGCGGCATCGCGCTGATCAACACGCTCGGCCAGCTCGGCGGCATCGTCAGCCCGGTGATGGTCGGCTGGGTCAAGGACCTGACCGGATCCACGACGCCGGCCCTCTACGTCATCGGCTCGCTCTGCCTGGTGGCGGCCGGCCTCCTGCTGTTCGCCATGCCGGCGAGCCTGCGCCGGAGCGATCGCGGCCCCTGAGCGGGGCGCGCCGGGCCGTTATTGCAGACCCAGCCCGACGGCGCGCCGGAAGTCGCTGGGCGCCAGGCCGAACCGGCCCTTGAACCGGCGGGAGAAATGGGCCCGGCTGGCGAAGCCGCAGCCGCCGGCCAGGGTGTCGATCGTCAGGTGGGTGCAGGTCGGGTCCGCCAGGCGATCGGCCGCGACTTCCAGACGGCGCTGCCAGATCCAGTCGGAGACGTGCTGGCCGCGCTCGTCGAACAGCGCCTGGAGCCGGCGCAGTGAGACGCCGACCGCCGCCGCGAGCCGGGGCGGATCGAGAGCGGGGTCGCCGAGATGCGCTTCGACATACGCCTTGGCCCGCTGGACCATGATGTCGCCGCTGGCCGGCAGGGGCGCGTCCAGGGCGATCCGCTCGGCGATGCTGGCCACGATCAGGTCAACGCCGATCGACCCCATCCGGGCGCCCGTGACGGGATCGAGCCGGTGATGCATGCGGCTCAGCTCCTCGAAAAAGCTCATCGCCAGGGTCGCGGTGGCCAGCTCGGCGCCCACGGTCAGGGCCGCGTAGCGGCGGGCCGGCCCGAGCACGCTCTCCAGGCGCTCGCGCGGTATCTTCAGGTAGAGTGATTGGTTGCCGGGGCTCGTCGTGATCACCGTCGGTTGATGCTCAATCACGACCAGGTCGCCCTGGCGTTGCTTCGATGTCCGATCCCGCTGCCCGACCGTCGTCGCGCCGGCGAGGGTGAAGGCCACGCTGATCCAGCCCTCGTCGCCCAGGCGACGGATCGCGCGCGGTGTCGCCTCGCTGCGGAGGGGGCCCTCCGAGACCCGCGTCATCGTCAGAGGGCCGAGGGTGGCGCTCTCCAGCTTGGCCTCGAACGGACCGGAGCCGAGCCGCTCCTGCTCGAGGGGCAGGCGCTGCTCTTCCAGTGTCTCCAGCCACCGTTTGAATCTGGTATTGACAGGAAGATTGTCGGTTGAAAACAATAGTCTCATAAAGATAATTCCGTTTTCACAAATATGATGTGCGGGGTCATCGCGTTATGTGGTTCTGAAGTATTGTTTTGGATATTTGATTGCTTGGCGGCATTTATATTGATCTAGATCAAATATCGACCGGGCTCGCCGCCACCTGAGCAAGGTGTTGCAGGGGCCTATATCAAAATTTCCCCTGCCGATGCAAATGCCACTCTGCTTTTTCATGGGCCACCAAGCATCCTGCGGGGGGGCAACACATGCCGTGGCCGCCCTGCAGCACGCCCGGGCATCGTGCGGTCATGCGGGCGTCCGTTGCGGCCCGCGCCCCGCCGCGATGGGGCGGACGCCCCTACGGCGTGCCCAGGAGGGCCGCGATCCGGTACTCGCGCGGGGACATGCCGTGGTGCTCCTTGAAGCGGCGGGAGAAATGGGCCTGGCTCGCGAAGCCGCAGCCGAAGGCCACGGCTCCGATCTGGATATGGGCGCCGCTCGGATCGGCCAGCTGCTTGGCGGCGGCCTCGAGCCGGCGCTGCCAGATCCAGTCGGAAATGTGCTGGCCTCGCTCGTGGAACAATTCCTGGAGCCGGCGCAACGAAACGCCGACCGCGGCGGCCAGATGCGGCGGGTCCAGGGTCGGATCGCCGAGATGGGCCTCGACATACGCCTTGGCGCGCTGGACCACGACGGTCCCGTGCAGCGGCTGCGGCACCTCCTTGGCCATCCGCTCGGCGATGCAGGCGACGATCAGGTCGACGCCGATCGCCGACATCCGTTCGGCCGCGTCGGGGTCGAGCCGGTGGCGCACCTGAACCAGCTCGCGGAAGAAGGTCGCGGCGAGGCTGGTCGAGGCCAGTTCCGCCCCCATCGCCAGCGCGGTGTAGAGCCGGGTGGGCCCGAGCATGTTCTCCAGGCGCTCGCGCGGCAGTTCCAGGAACACGGACTGGCTGCCCGCGCTCGTCGTCACCACGGCCGGCCGGTGATCGAGCACGACGATGTCGCCGGGCTTCTGTACCGAATCCCGGCCGTCCTGAAGGCAGGTCGAGGTGCCGGCGAGCTTGAACAGCACGACGGCCATGCCGGCCCTGTCGTGATGGCGCGCGGCGTTGGGCGTCGTCTCGCTGCGCAGGGCGCCCTGCGTGACGCGGCTCATGTTGAGGGAGCCGACGCTGGCGACCTCCATCTTGCCGGCGAACGGCCTGTCGTCGAGGCGCTCGATCTCGATCGGCACGAGCCGCTCGAACAGCACCTCCCGCCAGATCTGGAAGCTGTTCTTCGGATGGAGGCCGTCAGTCGTGAATACGGGCTGCACGGGTGCTGTTCCCTGGCGGGGCCGGGTGGCGCGATGGCCTACGGGGTGCTGACGAGGGCCGCCTGACGATACTCGCGGGGAGTCATGCCGTGGCGTTCCTTGAAGCGGCGGGAGAAATGGGCCTGGTTGGCGAAGCCGCAGCCGAAGGCCAGCGGGCCGATCGACAGGTGGACGCAGCCCGGGTCGGTCAGGCGCTTGGTCGCGACCTCGAGCCGGCGGTGCCAGATCCAGTCGGAAATATGCTGGCCGCGCGCGTGGAACAATTCCTGGAGCCGACGCAAGGATACGCCGACCGCGGCCGCCAGATGCGGCGGGTCCAGGGTCGGGTCGCCGAGATGGGCTTCGACATACGCCTTGGCGCGCTGGACCACGACGGTCCCCTGCATCGGCCGGGACACTTCGAGCGCCAGGCGCTCGGCGATGCTGGCGACGATCAGGTCGACGCCGATCGATGCCATCCGGGCGGCCGATTCGGGATCGAGCTGGGCGCGCAGGCGGACCAGCTCGTGGACGAATTTGACTGTCACCGCGGTGGAGGCGACGTCCGCGCCCATCGCCATGGCCGTATAGAGGCGCGTGGATCCCAGAACGCTCTCCAGGCGCTCGCGCGGCAGCTCCAGGAGCAGCGCCTGGCTGCCGGCATGGGATTCGTGGGTCGCCGGACGATGATCGATCACCACCATGTCGCCGGGTCGCTGCACGGCCGACCGGTCATCCTGGCCGAGCATCGACACGCCGGCGAGCTTGAAGATCACCACGACCGTGCCGTCCTTGCCGTTGCGCTGGATCTGCTCGCGCGTCGCCTCGCTGCGGATGGCGCTGTTGGTGATCCGCATCAACGACAGGGGCCCGAGGCGGGCGGCCTCGAGCTTGCCGGTGAACGGCCCGTCGCCGAGGCGCGACTGTTCGAGGGGCACGCCCCACCCAGAGATTGCATCCCGCCACTGCCGAAAGCTGTGCAATGGGTTAAGGCCCTCGGTCGAAAACAGTGCTTCCATTAGTAAATTTTTTTATCGACCGGCATTTCGCGCGTCGAGGACAAGGGATCCGCGTCTTCAGACAAGCGCCGTCGGGCACATATTGTATATTGTTTCTCACCTCAAGAGATGCACTCAAGCAACTTGAGGTTCGCGTGGCAACTCACCGTCGGTGGGGTGTCCGGCGGATGTCGATCACTGGGGCGGATCTTCGGGCCGTCGGTCGGCAACGCGGGCCATTAGTAACGAAATGTTGAACAGCGACACCTGACATGATCAATCAAACCGAACCCCGCTCTTCCTTCCTGATCGAGAAAGTCGGCGCGATCGTCGCCGCTTATGTGTCGCGGAACCCCGTGGGGGCGGGGGATCTGCCGGTGCTGATCGACCAGGTCCACACGGCCATCGCGGTGCTGCAGAAGAACCCCACCGGCCGCGCCGCGGGCTGGACCGGCCCGTCCGCCGAGCAGATCGAGGCCTCGATCGGCCGGGACGGCCTGATCAGCTTCATCGACGGTCGGTCCTACAAGACGCTCAAGCGTCACCTCACCGCCAACGGCCTGACGCCCGAGCGCTACCGGGCCAAGTTCGGCCTGCCCGCCGACTACCCGATGGTCGCCCCCGGCTACGCCGCGCGGCGCTCCGAGATCGCCCGGGCGATCCAGCTCGGTCATCAGGTGGATTGAATGGCGGCCCGCGCCATGACCCAGCCGGTTTGCCGGCATCCGGAGGCGGATCGCTCTGCGGCGATCCTGGAACGCATCGCCGACACGCTCCATCTGCCGGTCGACGCGTTCTTCCCGGACGAGCGCGCACCGGGCGAGACGGTCGCTCAGGCCGCGGATCTCGTGACGGCCTTCATGGCGATTGAGACCGTCGCCGCGCGCCGCACCTGCCTGGCCTTCGTGCGCGCCATGGCGCGCCCGTAACCACCCGAGACATCGGGACCAGAACGGACAGGGCCGTTTCCGTCGACCACGGAAACGGCCCTGTCCGTCTCGACAGCGCGCTGCGTGCTTCCGGGCCCGCGGCGCAGGATCCTGCACCGCGAGCCCGGCCCCGTCAGAAGACGTGGCGCAGCAGGAAATACAGGCTCGCCGCCAGCGTGATGGCGGCCGGCAGAGTCAGCACCCAGGCGAGCGCCATGTTGCGCACCGTCGACATCTGCAGGCCCGAGCCGTTGGCCGCCATCGTCCCGGCCACGCCCGAGGACAGGATGTGCGTGGTCGAGACCGGCAGGCCGTAGAGCTCGGCGAGCCCGATCGTGCCCGCGGCCACGATCTCGGCCGAGGCGCCCTGGGCGTAGGTGAGGTGGGTCTTGCCGATCTTCTCGCCCACCGTGACGACGATGCGCTTCCAGCCGACCATCGTGCCGAGCCCGAGCGCCAGGGCGACGCAGACCTTCACCCAGCCCGGGATGTAGCGGGTGCCGTTGTTGAGCAGCCCGGTATAGGTCTTCAGGGTCGCCTTCTCGGGGTCCGAGAACTCCACCCCGGCGCCCGGCAGCAGCCGCACCGCGTCGGCGGCGAGGTACATGTCGCTGCGCATGTTCTCGGTCTGGGCGGCCGGCACGGTGCGGATCGCGCCGTAATTCTTCACGCTGGCGGCGATGTCGGTCGCGAGCGCCGAGAGGGCGGCGTAGACCGGCGGCTGGTTCAGGTTTTTGGTCTTCAGGGCGTCCGTCACCGTCCGGCGCGCCTGCACGGCATCCGGCTGGGGGGCGCCGGCGGCGCGGGCGGCGAAGACCTGGCTCGCCGACGTGGAGGCCTCGATGAAGGCCGGGGTCGTGTCGTCCGACATGGTCCGGTTCAGCGCGTAGGCGGTGGGCGCGGCGCCGATCAGGATCAGCATGATCAGGCCCATGCCCTTCTGGCCGTCATTGCCGCCGTGGAAGAACGAGACCAGCGTGCAGGTCAGGATCAGCATGCCGCGGATCCAGATCGGCGGCGGCGCCTCACCCTTGGGGGCCTCGTAGAGGTCCTTGCGGCGCACCAGGAATTTCAGGACGAGCAGCAGCGCCGCGGCCAGGACGAAGCCGCAGACCGGCGAGAACAGCAGCGCCTTGAACACGTTGAGCGCCTGGCCCCAATCGACTCCGGCGGTGCCGGTGCCGCCGCTCATGAGCTGGTTGCCCAGTCCGACGCCCAGGACCGAGCCGATCAGCGCGTGCGACGACGAGTTCGGCAGGCCGAAGGCCCAGGTCCCGAGATTCCAGATGATGGCGGCCAGCAGCAGCGCGAAGATCATCGCGTAGCCGGCCCCCGAGCCGACATGGAGGATCAGCTCCACCGGCAGCAGGGTGACGATGGCGTAGGCCACCGCGCCGGAGGACAGCATCACCCCCAGGAAATTGAAGAAGCCCGACCAGACCACCGCCACCAGCGGCGGCATCGAGTGGGTGTAGATCACGGTCGCCACCGCGTTGGCGGTGTCGTGGAACCCGTTCACGAATTCGAAGGCGAGGGCGATCAGCAGGGCGAGCCCGAGCAGCGCGAAGGCCCCGTAGGCCAGCGGCGCCTCGCCGACCGCGTTCATGTCGGTGATCAGGCTCACCACCGCGTAGCCGAGCCCGGCCACCAGGACAGCCAGGAAGGCGACCACGCCACCCAGATGCATCCCGTGGTCGAGACGCGGACCGCTCGCTGGCCTGCCTCCCACCACCGGCTGCGGCATTACGGCGGAATCGGACATGGGCCCTCGCGTTGAATCGTCTTCGGAAGCGGGGCGGGATTAGGATTACGCGATGACGGTTCAGTGACGTTTTACCGGGCCGATTCACGGCAGCATTATATTCGCGCGTCTATGGCCGATAATACGAAGCTATCAATTGGGACCAAGTTCAGTCGGTCCTCGTGTAGTTCAGGGCTGGTGTGTTTACTGATACGGCGGCCCCCACTGCGGATGCCGAGGACTGACATCTGTCCGCAGATAACGCGAGCCGTCCGCTGGGCGATGCCACGGGCTCGACCAGTCGTGGGAAGCTTTGGTCATCGGCGGCTGGCATGCATGAAGCAACGTGCAAGCAACGAAACCGGAAAATTTATGCCGGCTAAGATAAGCGCCTGTTGCGCGGGAGATACAGCCCGTGATTCAGCGCAATGTGAATGGATTATGACGCATTCGCATCCGTAGAATTCGTTAAATGTCCCGCCGCGGGCCGAATGGTCGCAGGCTTGGGGGCCGGGAATGACGTTTCGCTACGGGGTCTCGATCGCGGCGTTGATGGTCGCCGCATGCGGTTCGGGTGTGCAGGCGCAGACCGTCAACACGACGGCCTCCGACGTCAACGTCCTCAACCTGCTGTCGCCGTTCCTGTCGCTCAACGCGACGGCGACCGGGCAGGCGACGCTGGACCAGAACCTGTCGCAGACGGCGGCGCTGAACAACGGTGCCGGGCTCGCCCGGCAGCAATTGGCGATCAGCGACAAGAACCTCCTCGCTTCGGCCAGCAACAACCTGTCCTCGGTCGGGCTCGGCATCTACGGCGTCGCCGCCAATATCGGCGGTGGCTTGCCCAGGCAGACGCCGATCAACGGCATCGTCCCGCAGCAGCTCGTCGGCGGCCTCGGCACGCAGCTCGGACCGATCTACCAGCGCGGGGTCGCCCAGGGCGCCGCCGGCGCACTCGGCAGCGTGGTCAACCTGCTGGTCAATGCCAACACGTTCACGGGCAACAACCTGGGCGTCGCCAAGAACTACTTCGCCAACGGCGCGGCCAACAATCCGAGCGTGACCCCGGCCAATTACGTGGCGGTGCCCGCGGTCGCGCCGGCAGGCTACACGCTGCCGACCTATAACGGCCTGCCCAACACCACCAACAGCGTCTACGATCTCGCCTACGGGGTGAACAACACCCAACCCGGCCAGGACGTCTACGGATCCTCGCGCCCCGTCCAGGTCGCGCCCAAGCGGTTCAACGCGTTCGATCCGACGGCGCTCAACGGCATCGCCACGAACCCGTCCTTTCCGAGCGGCCACACCACCTACGCGTTCACCAGCGGCTACCTGCTGGCGATGCTGGTGCCGCAGCAATACCAGAGCCTGCTGCTGCGCGCCTCCGAGTACGGCGAGAGCCGCATCGTCCTCGGCGTCCACTACCCGCTCGACGTCATCGGCAGCCGGGCCCTCTCGGCCTACGACCTCGCCCAGGCCTTCACCAACCCGGCCTATATCAACAACGCCGCGGTGACCGGCGTCGCGCTCAACCTACCCAACCAGTTCGTCCAGGCCCAGGGCCAGATCCAGGCCTACCTCGCCGCCCAGTGCGGCAACACCGTCGCGGCCTGCGCGGCCGGGGCGCCCAACATCACGGGCAACCCCTACATCCCCTCCGCCGCCAACCAGGCCGCCTACCAGGCCCGCCTGACCTACGGCCTGCCGACCCTGTCCTTCGCCCAGGCCCCGCGCGAGGCCGCCCCCGCGGGCGGGCCCGACGCCTCGATCCTGCTGGCCCCGCTCTACGGCGGATCGACCGCGGCCGCCCGCACCCTCGCCCCCCAGGGCGGCCTCTACGGCCAGCTCTCGACCGACACGATCAACCAGGTCGTCGTCAACACCGAGACCAACGCGCTGGCCGCCTTCTACGGCAGCCCGCTGAGCTACTGGAGCCGCATCGACCTCTACGCCGCCGCCGGCTATTTCGGGAACGTCACCGGCACCCTGCGCATGGACGCCACCGACCGCCTCGGCATCGATGTCGGCATCGGCAATGGCGGCGCGCTCTACGCCAACGGCACCATCGCGGGCACCGTCTCGGTCAATGCCGGTGGCCTGCTGGGCGGCTCGGGCAGCGTCGGGGGCGTCAACGCGCTGTCGGGCGGTGCGGTGGCGCCGGGCAACTCGATCGGCACGCTCACCGTCGCCGGCGCGGTCGCCTTCGCCCCGGGCTCGACCTACCGGGTCGAGGCCAACGCCGCCGGACAGGCCGACAGGATCGCCGCCGGCGGCGCCGCGACGCTGGCCGGCGGCACCGTGCAGGTGCAGGCGGCCTCGGGCGCCTACAACCCGCGCACCACCTACGCGATCCTCACCGCCGCTGGCGGCGTCTCCGGCCGGTTCGACGGGGTCAGCGCCAACCTCGCCTTCCTGTCCCCGGGCCTGCGCTACCGCCCCAACGAGGTCGACCTGACCCTCACCCGCAACGACGTGCCGCTCGCCGCCGGCGCCACCGGCCGCAACGGCATCGCCGCCGCCAACGCGATCCAGGCGGCCGGGGCCGGCCGGGCCTACGACGCCGCCCTGGCCTTCACCACCGACGAGGCCGCCGACGGCTTCCGGGCGCTCTCGGGCGACATCCATGCCAGCACGGTCTCGGCCGCCTACGAGACCGCGTTCTTCGTGCGCGAGGCGGTGCTCGACCGCCTGCGCCGGGGGGGCGACGCCCCGGGCCTGGATTACGGCACCGTCCCGGCGGCCTACACCGCCGACCTGCCCGGCCGGGCGCCGCCGGTGGCCCAGGTCCCGGTGCGCACCCTCGACCCGCAGGTGTTCGGCCTCTGGGGCCAGGGCTTCGGCGCGTTCGGCACGGCGGGCGGGGGCGGCAACGCCTTCGACCTCGACCGGCAGATCGCCGGCTTCGCGCTCGGCGCCGACATCCGGCTGCCGAGCGGGGTCCGGTTCGGCCTGGTCGGCGGCTACACCGAGACCAACCTCGACAGCGCCGGCCGGCAGGGCGGCGGTGCCCGGGCGGAGAGCGCGACGCTCAAGAGCGGCTTCGGCGGCGTCTACGGCGGCTACGCGTTCGGCCCGGTCTCGGTGCGGCTGGGCGCCCTCTACGCCGATACCGACACCCGCACCCGGCGCAGCGTGCTCTACGGCCTGTCGGACAGCCCGACCGGCCATGGCGGCGGCCACACCGTCCAGGGGTTCGGCGAGATCGGCTACCGGTTCGCGTTCGGCGCGGCCTCGGCCCTGGTCTCGAAGGACGGGCCGGCGGTGGCGGCCTCGTATATCGAGCCGTTCGTGGGCGGGGCCTATATCGGCATCCGGCGCGACGGGTTCGCGGAGACCGGGGGCGCGGCGGCGCTGGTGAGCTACGCGCGCGACTACGACCTCGGCGCGGTGACGGCGGGGGTGCGGGCGCAGACCAGCCTGGATCTGGGCTTCGGGCTTCCGCTGACGGCGCACGGGCAGCTGGGCTACCGGCGGGCATTCGGGGACGTAGTGCCGACGGCTCTGCTGAGCTTCGGCAGCGGGCCTTCCTTCCTGAGCGCCGGCGTCCCGATCGACCGGGACGCGCTGGTGGCCGGCGCCGGGCTCGACCTGGCGGTGGCGCCCAACGCCAGCCTGGGCGTGGCCTATACCGGCCAGGTCGGCGCCCGCGCCCAGGACCAGGCCGTGAAGGGCAATTTCACCCTCCGGTTCTGATGGGCGCTCTGTCACACGACTGACGCGGTCCGGCCGCTAGAGCCGCGCCCGGACTGGGTGCGGCTCTAAGTCGTTGATGCGACGCGCGCTCGCCGGCGAGCCGGGCCGATCACGAGCGTACACGAGGGATCCGCATGATTGACCCCACGGTGTCGGCTTTGTCCCTCGGCGCGATGCTGGCCCTCGTCCAGATCGCCAGCATCGCGATCGCGGGCCGGCGCATCGGCCAGGTCCGCGGCGCCTCCACCTTCCCGGCCGGCGCCCCCGTCTCCCTGGTCCGCCCGCTCCACGGGATCGAGGCGTTCAGCGACGAGATGCTGGCCCGCAGCTTCCACCTCGCCTATCCGGCCTACGAGCTGATCTTCTGCGTGGCCGATCCCGACGATCCGATCGTGCCGCGGGTGCAGCGCCTGATCGCCGACCACCCGCAGGTGCCGGCCCGGCTGATCCTCGGCGACGAGCGCATCAGCGACAATCCGAAGCTCAACAATTGCCTGCGCGGCTGGCGCGCCGCCGCGCATGACTGGGTCGTGCTGGCCGATTCCAACGTGGCCATGCCGCCGGACTACCTCCAGCGGCTCCAGGCGGCCTGGCGGGACGAGACCGGCCTCGTCTGCTCGACCCCGGCGGGCGCCCGTCCGGGCAGCTTCATGGCCGAGGTCGAATGCGCCTTCCTCAATACGCTGCAGGCGCGCTGGCAATACGCCGCCGAGGCGTTCGGCCTGGGCTTCGCGCAGGGCAAGAGCATGCTCTGGCACAAGCCCTTCCTGGAGGCCCAGGGCGGCCTGCAGGCGCTGGCCTCCGAGATCGCCGAGGACGCCGCCGCCACCAAGCTGGTGCGGGCGGCGGGCAAGCGCGTCCACCTGGTCGCGAGCCCGTTCGAGCAGCCGCTCGGCCCCCGCGGCTTCCGCGAGGTCTGGGCCCGGCAGCTGCGCTGGGCCCGGCTGCGGCGGGTGACCTTCCCGCTGTTCTTCGCCCCGGAGATCGGCAGCGGCGTCCTGCTGCCGGCGCTCCTGATCGCCCTCTGGGCCGGCAGCCTGACCGGGCTCGCGGGCGCTGCGGCCCTCGCCGGGCTGTGCTATGGCGCCGAAGACCGGCTCGCGGCCCGCGCGGGCTGGCATCGCGGGCCGCGGATGTGGGCGGCCTTCCTGGTGCGCGACGCCCTGATCCCGGCGATCTGGCTGGGGGCCTGGGTGCAGAGCGCCATCGTGTGGCGCGGCAACGCCATGGATGTGCGCCCGCGCCGGGCGAGCGTCGACCGCGCCTGCGCGCCGACGGCGTGACCGCGCGGGAGCCGGAGGTCGGGACATGACGCGTCGCTACGCCCTCTACTGGCTCCCCGCGCCCGGCTCGGGGCTCGCTGCCTTCGGCAATGCCGTGCTTGGCTACGACAACGTCGCCGGCGCCCCGGTCCCGCCTCCGGACGGGCTCGGCGACCTCGCCGCGGTCACCGCGGGGGCCCGGATCTACGGATTCCACGCGACCCTCAAGGCGCCGATGCGCCTCGCCCCGGCGGCCGAGGAGGCGGACCTTCTCGCGACCGCCCGGGACCTCGCGGCCGGGCACCCGCCGGTTTCGCTCGGCCCGCTGCGGGTCGCGGCGCTCGGGCCGTTCCTCGCCCTGGTGCCCGAAGCCCCGCCGCCGGCGCTCGGCCTGCTCGCCGCCGAATGCGTCGCCGCCCTCGATCCGCTGCGGGCGCCGCTCTCGGAGGCCGAGCGCGCCAAGCGCCGCCCGGAGCGCCTCGATCCGCGCGGCCGCGCGCTCCTGGCCCGCTGGGGCTACCCGTATGTCTTCGAAGCCTTCCGGTTCCACATGACGCTGACCGATGCCCTGCCGGAGCCCGACCGCGCCGCCTGGCTGCGCCGGCTGACCGACGCCTACGCCGCCTCCGGCCCGGAACCCGTGGTGATCGACGCCGTGTGCCTCCTGTCCCAGGACGGGTCCGAGCCGTTCCGGCTCCTAGCGCGCCTGCCCTTCGGGGGCGCCCATGGCTGAGCATTATCTGGGCCTCACGCCCGCGATCGACCCGAGCGCCCGGGTCACCGAGTGCCATCTCGGCCGCTACACCGAGGTCGGCGCCCGCACGCGCCTGACCGAGACCGTCCTCGACGATTATTCCTATATCAGCCAGGACGGCGAGGTGATCTACACCACCATCGGCAAGTTCTGCTCGATCGCGTCCCACGTCCGGATCAACCCGGGCAACCACCCGATGGAGCGCGCGAGCCAGGCGCATTTCACCTATCGGGCCCATGCCTACTGGCCGGAGGAGGTGGACGAGGAATCCTTCTTCGAGCGCCGCCGGTCCAACCCGGTGACCATCGGCCACGATGTCTGGATCGGCCACGGGGTCGTCGTGCTGCCCGGCCGCACCATCGGCACCGGCGCCGTAATCGGCGCGGGGGCGATCGTGACCCGCGACGTGCCGGCCTACACGATCGTCGTCGGCAACCCGGCCCGGCCGGTGCGCCGCCGCTTTCCCGAGGCGATCGCCGAGCGCCTGGAACGCCTCGCCTGGTGGGACTGGGACCACGAGCGCCTGCGCCGGGCGCTGCCGGATTTTCGTGCGCTTCCCATCGAGGATTTCCTGGAGCGGTACACAAGTTGGTCCGGGACATAGAGCACAGCGCTCTGCGCGGCCGCCGCTTTGGTGTGCCGACTAAGTAAATCGGATGGTATTCGTCATCCAATCGTCGTCGAAGAGGCGTTTAGCTGCGCGCATTCCGCAGCGGATGGACATGAATGCTCGTCGTCGAGGATCTCACGCGTCAGTACGGCGGCCGCCGGGCCGTGGACGGTGTCTCGTTGCAGATCGAACGCGGGACCTTCGTCGGCGTGATCGGCCGGTCTGGAGCTGGCAAATCGACACTTCTGCGCCTGATCAACCGGCTTGCCGACCCGAGTTCGGGCCGCATCCTCTATGACGGCCGCGACGTCACCGGCCTGACGGGCCGGGCCCTGCGGGAATGGCGCACCCGCTGCGCCATGATCTTCCAGCAATTCAATCTGGTCGGCCGGCTGGACGTGATGAACAACGTCCTGATGGGCCGGCTCAGCCATGTGCCGACCCATCGGTCCCTGCTCCGGATGTGGTCCGACGAGGACCGGGCCATGGCGCTCGCCGCCCTCGAGAGCTTCGACATGGGCGAGTTCGCCGGCCAGCGGGCCGACGGCCTGTCGGGCGGGCAGCAGCAGCGCGTCGCCATCGCCCGGGCCCTCGTGCAGGAGCCGGAGATCCTGCTGGCCGACGAGCCGGTGGCGTCCCTGGATCCGCGCAACACCCGCCTGGTGATGGATGCGCTGGCCGCGGTGAACCGGCGCTACGGCATCACGGTCCTGTGCAACCTGCACTCCCTCGACCTCGCCCGCGCCTATTGCGACCGCCTCGTCGGGCTCGCCGCCGGCCGGGTGGTGTTCGATGGCGGCCCGTTCGACCTGACCGAGGATGTGGCGCGCCGCCTCTACGGCCTGGAGGCCGGCGAGGTGCTGGACGATTCCGCCGTGCGCGAGGCGGAGCAGCGGGCGGCCATGCCGGGGCTCCCGGGCCCCGTGCCGGTCCAGCCCATCCGCGAGGCCGCCATCGGCGCCTGAGCCGGCGGCGTCGGGACCAAAACGCTAAAAACGACGGGGCGGGGAAGCGCCTGGCTTGGTGTGCCGATTGCGGTCGGCCGATCCAGCGCCTGATACGGATCTGAGACTCACACGATGATCACCCGACGCACCCTCGCCGCCGCGGCAGCGCTCGCGCTGCTCGGCCTGCCGGCCGCCGCCCAGGACTGGAAGGCCAAGTATCCCGAGCTGAGCCTGGGGGTGATCCCCGCGGAGAACGCCAGCGGCACGGCCGACCGTTACGCGCCTCTGACCGCTTACCTGACCAAGGCGCTCGGCGTGCCGGTGAAGCTGCGGGTCGCCAGCGACTACGCCGCGGTGATCGAGGGCCAGCGCGCCGGCAACATCCAGATCGCGTTCTACGGGGCGGCCTCGCTCGCCCGTGCCGCGATGACCGGGGTGAAGCTCGAGCCGATGGTGAGCCCGGTGCACGAGACCGGAACCGCGGGCTATTACTCGGTGATCTACGCCCTGGCCTCCAGCCCGTACAAGACGGTCGAGGACCTCAAGGGCAAGAAGCTCGCCCTGGTCGATCCGAACTCCACCTCCGGCAACCAGGCGCCGCGCTTCTTCCTGAAGCAGGCTGGCTACGACGTCGACACGCATTTCGGCAAGGCCGTCTATGCCGGGAGCCACGAGAACGCCGTGCTGGCCCTGACCCAGGGCACCGTGGATGCGGCGGCGAACTTCTGGAACTCCGAGACGGACAGCAATCTCACGCGCATGCTCACCAAGGGCGTCGTCAAGGACGCCGCCGGCAAGCCGATGCAGAAGTCGGACTTCCGCATCGTGTTCAAGTCCGGCGCCCTGCCCGGGGACGCTTACGCCGTGCTGGCCACCCTGCCCGACGACCTGAAGGCCAGGATCCGCCAGGCCTTCGTCGATCTGCCCAAGGCCGACACGGCGGCGTTCAACCGGCTCTCCGACGGCAAGGATCTCGGCGTCACCCCGGTGACGCTCAAGGACTACCAGCCGGTCATGGACATGCTGAAGGCCAACGACGAGCAGCGCAAACGCTCCTGATCCCGGCTTTCACCCGGTTCGCGCCGCGTTGCGGGCGCCACCGCCTCACCACCGGCATGCCGCCGCCCGGCGGCCGGCCGATCCATCACCCGAGGACCACACGATGATCACCCGACGCACCCTCGCCGCCGCGGCCGCGGCGCTCGCCCTCCTCGGCCTGCCGGCCGCCGCCCAGGACTGGAAGGCCAAGTATCCCGAACTGACCCTGGCGGTCATCCCGATGGAGAATGCCAGCGGCACCAACGACCGCTACGCCCCTCTGGCGAACTACCTGAGCAAGGCGGTCGGCATGCCGGTGAAGCTGCGGGTCGCCAGCGACTACGCCGCCGTGATCGAGGGCCAGCGGGCCGGCAACATCCACATCGCGTTTTACGGGCCGGCTTCCTTCGCCCGGGCCGTGATGACCGGCGTGAAGGTCGATCCGATGGTGAACCCGCAGCACGAGACCGGCGCGTCGGGCTATTACTCGGTGATCTACACGCTGGCCTCTAGCCCGTACAAGACGATCGAAGACCTCAAGGGCAAGAACCTCGCCCTGGTCGATCCGAACTCCACCTCCGGCAACCAAGCGCCGCGCTTCTTCCTGAAGCGGGCCGGCTTCGACGTGGACAAGCATTTCGCCAAGGCGGTGTTTGCCGGCAGCCACGAGAATGCCGTCCTGGCCCTGACCCAGGGCACCGTCGACGCCGCCGCGAACCTGTGGAACTCCGAGACCGACTCGATCGTGACCCGCATGATCACGAAGGGCATGCTGAAGAAGCCCGACGGCACGCCGATGCAGAAGTCGGATTTACGGGTGGTGTTCAAGTCCGACTTCCTGCCGGAGGGCCCCTATGCCGTGCTGGCGAGCCTGCCGGATGACCTGAAGGCCAAGATCCGCCAGGCCTTCCTCGACATGCCGACCGCCGACAAGGCGGCGTTCGACAAGCTGTCCGACGGCAAGGATCTCAGCCTCACCCCGGTGACGCTCAAGGATTACCAGCCGATCATCGACATGCTGAAGTTCAACGACGAGCAGCGCAAGAAGTCCTGATCGCAAGCCTGATCGGACCCCCGCCTTGCGCGGCCTGACACCCCTGCCGCCGGAGCGGGAAGCCGCCCTCTCCGGCCTGTACGCGGCGGCGAGCGGCGCCGCCCGCCGCCGCACGCTCGCGAGCTTCGCCGTCGTGGCGGTGCTGGCGCTGCTCGCGGCCCTCGCCGCCGAAGTGCGGCCGCTGGTCTTCGCCGAGAATATCGGCAAGTTCACCGCCTATCTCGCGCAGATCTGGCCGCCGGTCGGTCTCGAGCATCCGCTCGAGGATGTGCGCGCCTGGTACTGGGGCCTGCCCAAATGGCTCGCCCTGCTCGGCGAGACCGTGCTGATGGCCTATCTCGGCACCTTGCTCGGCGGACTCGCGGGCTTCGCCCTCAGCTTCGTGGCCGCCGCCAACCTGGTACGGTCGCCCACGGTGCGTTTCGTCGCCAAACGCTTCCTGGAGGTGTGCCGCACGATTCCCGACGTGGTGTTCGCGCTGCTGTTCGTCATCGCCTTCGGGCTCGGCCCGATGGTCGGCGTGCTGGCCCTGGCGGTCCACACCACGGGCGCGCTCGGCAAGCTGTTCTCCGAGGTGGTCGAGAATATCGACATGCGCCCGGTCGAGGGCCTGTCGGCCTCGGGGGCCAGCTGGATCGAGACCGTGCGCTTCGCCGTGCTGCCGCAGGTCCTGTCGAACTTCGCCTCCTACGCGCTGCTGCGCTTCGAGATCAACGTTCGCGGGGCGGCGGTGCTGGGCTTCGTCGGCGCCGGCGGCATCGGGCAGGAGTTTCTGGCCGCGATCCGCAACTTCTACTACGCGGATGTCAGCGCGATCCTCGGCCTGATCATCCTCACCGTCATCGGCATCGACCTCGCCACCGAGCAGGTCCGCCACCGGCTGACCGGCACCGAGGAGGCCCGATGAGCAAGGCCCGCTCCGAAACCCTGCGGGCCGAGGCTCGGGCCGAGCTCGCGCGCCTGCGCGCCCGCTACCCGGCGCAGTTCCGGACGGATTGGCCCGCGCGCCTGCGCGCCGCGCTGCTTCTCGGCGGCCTGATCGGGCTGGCCGGCTTCGGCGCCTGGCAGTTCGAGATGTCGCCCGCGCGCCTCCTCTACGGGCTCGGGCGCCTCGGCTCCTTCGCGCTGCTGATGCTGCCGCCATCGCCGGAGGGGCATCTCGGCACCTTTGTGCACGCCCTGGGCGAGACGCTGGGCATCGCCTTCCTGGGCACCCTGACGGCGGCGATCCTGGCCTTCCCGGTGGCGCTGCTCGCCGCCCGCAACGTCGTGCCCAACCCGTTCGCGCATTTCGCCGTGCGCCGGGGCCTCGACGTGATGCGCTCGGTCGACGTGCTGATCTGGGCGCTGATCTGGATCAACGTCGTTGGCCTCGGCCCCTTCGCGGGGATGCTCGCCATCGCGTGCTCGGATTTCGGCGCGTTCGGCAAGCTGTTCTCCGAGGCGATCGAGACCTGCGACCGGCGACCGGGCGAGGGCGTCGTCGCCTCGGGCGGCTCGGCCCTGCACCGCATCCGCTTCGGGCTGATCCCCGGGGTGCTGCCGGTGCTGGCGAGCCAGGTGCTGTATTTCTTCGAATCGAACACCCGCTCGGCCACGATCATCGGCATCGTCGGGGCGGGCGGCATCGGCCAGTACCTCACCGAGCTGATCCGCGTCCTGGAGCTGCAGCAGGTCGCGTTCCTGGTGCTGATGATCCTCGCCACCGTGGCGGCGATCGACTGGGTCTCGACCCGCCTGCGCCGGGCGATCATCGGGCCGGCGGCGCGCTGAGCGATTTCAGCCGCCGATCACCAGTTCGACCCGGTCTGCGGCGAACAGCGTGCGGTTCGCCTGGATCGGCACGCCCGCGGAGTCGATGTTGACGCTCGACACCACCATGACCACCCGCCCGGGGGCGATGTCGAGGCGCTCCGCCTCCTGGGCATCGGCCGGGCGGGCGCGGATCCGCGTCGAGAGCCGGGTGTAATCGTGGACCCCGCAGGCCGCGAAGGCGCGGGTGATCGAGCCGCGCTCGGCGTAAGCCGCGGCGAAGCCGGAAAAGCGCGGCAGGGGCAGCCAGGTCTGCGCGGTCGAGATCGGGGCATCGTCCGCCCGGTGGATCGTCAGCAATTCGAGGATCGGCGCGCCCGGCTCGATCGCCAGCGCCGCCGCCTGTTTGGGGCCGGCCGGGACGGTGGCCGAGGCGAGCAGGTCGCCCCAGGCCTCGCGCCCGGCCCCGGTGACGATCTCGGAGAAGCGGGTGCGCGGGCCGATCGGGTAGGCGAGCGGCGCCTCCTCCACGAAGGTGCCGCGCCCCTGGCTGGCGCGCACGAGGCCGCCCTCGGCCAGGGCGGCGAGCGCCCGCCGCACCGTGTGCCGGTTGACCGCGAAGCGCGCAGCGAGCGCCGCCTCGGTCGGCATCTGCTGGCCCGGCGCGTAACGCCCGGCCGCGATATCGGCGGTCAGCGCGTCGGCGATCTGCCGCCACGCCGTCAGCCCCTCTCCCCGGACGAGGCCGGGCGCCTGCTCCTGTGCATCCATCCTGTCATCCAAACTTCATTTGCGCCCGGCACGCTAGTTGTCTACACGACTAGACAACAGCTCGACAGAGGGATTCGCGATGGCGACGAGCCCGCTTCACCAAGGCCGGGATGAGAGTGCGGCCCGCCGGGCCGTGATGGCGCTCTGCGCCGATGCGAGCCGGGACGACCTCGACGCCGCCTTGCAGACCCTCGCAGCCCCGCCCATCGAGGATCTGCGCCCGCCCGAGACCGGGCTGGTGATGGCCACGGGCCGAATCGGCGGCGACGGGCGGCCGTTCAATCTCGGCGAGGTCAGCGTGACCCGGGCGGCGATCCGGCTCCCCGACGGGGCCACCGGCTTCGCCTACCATCTCGGCCGCGACCGCATGAAGGCGCGGCTCGCCGCCACCCTCGACGCGCTCTGGCAGGATCCGTCCCGCCGCGCCCGGGTCGAGGACGCGCTCCGGTCCGCTGCCGAGAAGGCCGAGGCCGCCCGCCATCGGGCGGCCCGTCGCACCGCCGCCACCCGCGTCGATTTCCTGACGCTGGCCCGCGGGGAGGATTGAGCATGCTCGCACCCGGCTTCGCCGATCCGGTCCACGACGCGCAGGGGACGTTCCGCGCCGTGATGGACGCGCTCGCCCGCCCGGGCCTGCCCCGGCGCCTCGAGGCCGGGCTGGAACCCCCGGCGCCGCTGACCCCGGAACTCGCCGCCATCGCGCTGGCGCTCACCGATGCCGACACGCCGGTCTGGCTCGATGCCGGCCTCGCGGCCGCGCCCGAGGTCGCCGCCTATCTGCGCTTCCACACCGGGGCGCCGCTCACCGACGACCCGGCCCGGGCGGCCTTCGCGCTGATCCGCGATCCGGCCCGATGCCCGCCGTTCGTCCGCTTCGCGCCGGGCACGCCGGCCTATCCCGACACCTCGACCACCCTGGTGCTGGCTCTGGACACGATCACGGCCGGGGAGGGGCTGCGTCTCACCGGTCCCGGGATCGACGGTACGACGCGGATCGCGCTCGCGCCCCTGCCGGAGCGGTTCGTCGGGCAGCTGGCCGAGAACCGCGCCGGGTTCCCCCTGGGAATCGACCTGATCCTCACCGCCCCCGGCCGCGTCGCCGGCCTCCCGCGCTCCACCGCCGTCACGGAGAGCTGACCGATGTATGTGGCTGTGAAGGGCGGCGAGGCCGCCATCGACAACGCCCACCGGCTGCTCGCCGAGACCCGCCGGGGCGACCCGGCCGTGCCGGAACTCACCGTCGCGCAGATCCGCGAGCAGATGACACTGCTGGTCGACCGGGTGATGGCCGAGGGCTCGCTCTACGATCCCGACCTCGCCGCGCTGGCCCTCAAGCAGGCCCGCGGTGACGTGGTCGAGGCGGTCTTCCTGGTCCGCGCCTTCCGGACGACGCTGCCGCGGTTCGGCGCCTCGAAGCCGGTCGATACCGGCGCCATGGCGGTGGCGCGGCGGGTCTCGGCGACCTTCAAGGACCTGCCCGGCGGCCAGGTGCTCGGGCCGACCTTCGACTACACCCACCGGCTGATCGACTTCGCGCTCGCCGCCGCGGGCACGGTCGAGCCCGCCGCCGAGGCCGAGCCGCGCGACGATGCCGGCACCTGCCCGCGGGTCACCGATTTGCTCGCCCAGGACGGCCTGATCGAGCCTTCGCCTCCGGATGACGGCGCCCCCGTAGGCGACCTCACCCGGGAGCCGGTGGATTACCCGGCCGACCGGGCCCTGCGCCTCCAGGCCCTGGCCCGGGGCGACGAGGGCTTCGTCCTCGGCCTCGGCTACTCGACCCAGCGCGGCTACGGCCGCACCCACCCGTTCGTGGGCGAGGTCCGGGTCGGCGACGTGGCGGTGGAGTTCGTGCCGGAGGAGCTGGGCTTCCCGGTGCCGCTCGGCCGGATCCGACTCACCGAGTGCCAGATGGTCAACCAGTTCACGGGCTCCGGGACGACGCCGCCCCAATTCACCCGCGGCTACGGGCTCACCTTCGGGCAGAGCGAGCGCAAGGCGATGGCCATGGCCCTGGTCGACCGGGCACTGCGGGCGGCGGAGCTCGGCGAGCCCGTGACGAGCCCGGCCCAGGACCAGGAATTCGTGCTCGCCCATTGCGACAGCCTCCAGGCCACCGGCTTCGTCGAGCACCTGAAGCTGCCCCACTACGTCGACTTCCAGGCGGAGCTGGAGCTGGTCCGGCGCCTGCGCGCGGAGTTTTTTCGAGATTCAGACAGCGTGCAGGAGGCGGCCGAGTGAGCGCGACAGCGATGATCGAGCCGAGCCGATCCGAAGCCGGCTACAATTTCGCCTACCTCGACGAGGGCACCAAGCGGATGATCCGCCGGGCCATCCTCAAGGCCATCGCGGTGCCGGGCTACCAGGTGCCGTTCGCCTCCCGGGAGATGCCGATGCCCTACGGCTGGGGCACCGGCGGCGTGCAGGTCACCGCGGCGGTCCTGGGGCGCGCGGACGTGCTCAAGGTGATCGACCAGGGCGCCGACGACACCACCAACGCGGTCTCGATCCGGCGCTTCTTCGCCCGCACCTCCGGGGTCGCCACCACCACCCGGACCACCGAGGCGACGATCATCCAGACCCGCCACCGCATCCCGGAGACGCCCCTGCGTGAGGGCCAGGTGCTGGTCTACCAGGTGCCGATCCCCGAGCCCCTGCGCTTCCTCGAGCCGCGCGAGACCGAGACCCGCCAGCTCCACGCCCTGCGCGAGTACGGCGCCATGCACGTGAAGCTCTACGAGGATATCAGCCGCCACGGCCACATCGCCACCACCTACGCCTACCCGGTGGAGGTCGCCGGCCGCTACGTGATGGACCCGTCGCCGACGCCGAAATTCGACAACCCGAAGATGGATGATTGCCCGGCCCTGCAGCTGTTCGGGGCGGGGCGCGAGCGGCGCATCTACGCGGTGCCGCCCTACACCTCGGTGCGCAGCCTCGACTTCGAGGACCATCCGTTCCGGGTACAGCAATTCGACCAGCCCTGTGCCCTGTGCGGCGCCGAGGGCGTCTATCTGGACGAGATGCTCCTCGACGATGCCGGCCGGCGGATGTTCGTCTGCTCGGACACCGACCATTGCGAGGGGCGCCGCGCGGACGGCCATGTCGGCACGGGAGACGCGGTATGACCGGCCTCACGGTCCGCCGGGCCGGAAAGCCCGACCTCCCGGCTGTCCTCGCCCTCTACGCCGAGCTGAACGCCGGCCGGGTGGCGACAATCGATCAGGCCGAGACGCTCCTCGACCGGATCGTCACGGCCTATCCCGATTACGGGGTCTACGTGGCGGAGGTCGACGGCGGGATCGTCGGCACCTTCTGCCTCATCATCCTCGACAACATCGCCCATTGGGGCATGCCGTCGGCCCTCGTCGAGAGTGTGGTGGTCGCGTCCGGGCATCGCGGCGGCGGCCTCGGCCGGGCGATGATGCGCGAGGCGTTCCGCATCGCCCAGGCCCGGGGCTGCTACAAGCTCGCCCTGTCCTCGAATGTCGACGCCAAGCCGGCGCACGCCTTCTACGAGAGCCTCGGCTTCGAGCGCTACGGCTACAGCTTCCGCCTTGATCCGCCCTTCGTGCCCGACGCCGCAGAGGTGACCCGATGAGCGAGCCCCTGCTGCAGGTTCGCGGCCTGACCAAGCGCTACGGCGCGCGCCTCGGCTGCGCCGACGTGTCGTTCGACCTCGATCCCGGCGAGGTGCTGGCGATCGTGGGTGAATCCGGCTCGGGCAAGTCGACGCTGCTCTCCCTCGTCGCCACCGAGCTGGCGCCGGATGCCGGGACGGTCTCCTACCGGATGCGCGACGGCGTGCTGCGCGACCTCGCCGGCCTGAGCGAGGCCGAGCGCCGGGCGCTGATGCGCACCGACTGGGGCTTCGTGCGCCAGGACGCGGCCCAGGGCCTGCGCATGACGGTCTCGGCCGGCGGCAATGTCGGCGAGCGCCTGATGGGGGTCGGCGAGCGCCATTACGGCCGCATCCGCGGGCAGGCGCTCGACTGGCTCGGCCGGGTCGAGATCGCCGCCGACCGGATCGACGATCCGCCCACGCGCTTCTCCGGCGGCATGCGCCAGCGCCTGCAGATCGCCCGCAACCTCGTCACCGGCCCGAGGCTGGTGCTGATGGACGAGCCGACCTCGGGGCTCGACGTCTCGGTCCAGGCCCGGCTGCTCGACCTGATCCGGCGGCTCTCGGCCGAGCTCGGCCTGGCGGTGATCATCGTCACCCACGACCTCGCGGTGGCGCGGCTGCTCTCGCACCGGATCATCGTCATGCGTGCCGGCCGGGTGATCGAGACCGGCCTGACCGACCGCGTGCTCGACGATCCCGAGCACGCCTACACCCAGCTCCTCGTCTCCTCGGTGCTCGCCGCATGACCGCGCTTCTGACCTTCCAGGACGTCGCCAAGAGCTTCACCCTGCACCTGCGCGGCGGCGTCGTTCTTCCGGTGGTGGGCGGGGTGAGCCTCTCGGTGGCGCCGGGCGAGTGCGTGGTGCTCGGTGGCCCCTCCGGGGCGGGCAAGTCCTCGCTCCTGAAGATGGCCTACGGCAATTACCGCTGCGATGCCGGCGCGATCCTGGTCCGCGACGGGGACGCCGTGGTGGACGTGGTGCGGGCCGATCCGCGCCGGATGCTGGCCCTGCGGGCGCGGGTCATCGCCTACGTGTCGCAGTTCCTGCGGGTGATCCCCCGGGTCTCGACCCTCGACGTGGTCGAGGCCGCCGGCCGCGAGGGCGGCCTGTCCGAGGACGCGGCGCGCGCGCGGGCGAAGGATCTGCTGGCCCGGCTCAACCTGCCCGAGCGGCTCTGGAGCCTCCCGCCCGCCACCTTCTCCGGCGGCGAGCAGCAGCGGGTGAACATCGCCCGGGGGCTGATCGCCGACCGGCCGCTGCTCCTGCTCGACGAGCCCACCGCCTCCCTCGACGCCAGCAACCGCGCCGTGGTGGCCGCGCTCGTGCGCGAGAAGCTGGCCGCCGGGGCCGGCGTACTCGGCATCTTTCACGACAGCGAGATGCGCGATGCTGTGGCGACGCGAATCGTCGACGTGACGCGCTTCGCGCAAGCCCGGGCGGCCTAGCGCGGCGTGGCGGGAATCGGAGCCGGCACGACGCGCTAGACTTTTGATTTACTTCGTCTTTTTCCGAACGCTGGATGTCACCGTGCGGGACGAGGCTGTAGAGGAGTTCCGATGAGCGACCTGATCCTCGAGAACGCGATCCTGGTCCTGCCGGACCGGGTCGAGCACGGCTGGCTCGCCGTGACCGACGGCCTCATCGCGGAGATCGGCACCGGGCGCGCGCCCGAGCGCGGCCTCGACCTCGGCGGCGACCACCTGATCCCCGGGCTGATCGAGCTGCACACCGATCACCTCGAGAGCCATTTCGCGCCCCGGCCCAAGGTCCGCTGGCATCCCCTCGGCGCGGTGCTCGCCTACGACGCGCAGATCACCGCCTCGGGCATCACCACGGTGTTCGATTCCCTGCGCGCCGGCAGCGACCCCGACGGAAGCGGCCTCGGCTCCGAACTGAAGCAGCTCGCCGCGGCGATCGAGACCGCGCGCGCCGGCAACCTGTTCCGGGCCGAGCACTACACGCATCTGCGCTGCGAGCTGCCGTCCGCGGACGTGCTCGACACGGTGGCGGATTTCAACGCGCGCTACCCGATCGGCCTGATCTCGCTGATGGACCACACC
This sequence comes from Methylobacterium brachiatum, assembly GCF_020523825.1. Lineage (GTDB taxonomy): Bacteria > Pseudomonadota > Alphaproteobacteria > Rhizobiales > Beijerinckiaceae > Methylobacterium > Methylobacterium brachiatum. Next base: position 158,138 of record NZ_JAJALK010000014.1, read on the forward strand.
CCGGGCCAGCGCCAGTTCCGGGATATGGAGAAGTACTACACCTACGCCACGCGGGGCGGCCGCACCCTGGAGGAGATCCGGGTCAACACCGAGCGCAAGATCCGGGAGGGGCAGGCGCTGAACGGCCGCAACCGTCCGGCTCTGGTCCAGTTCGCCCAGGAGATGGGCATCCCCCTGGCGAGCCACGACGACACGACCCTGGCCGATGTCGAGCTCGCCGCCGGCGAGGGCGTGGCGCTGGCCGAGTTCCCGACCACCCTGGAGGCCGCCGAGGCCGCCCACGGGCGCGGGATCACCGTGATGATGGGCGCGCCGAACCTGATCCGCGGCGGCTCGCATTCCGGCAACGTCGCCGCCCTGGCGCTGGCCGAGGCCGGCCATCTCGACATCCTGTCGTCGGATTACGTGCCGGCGAGCCTGCTGATGGCGGCCTTCCTGCTGCCCGAGCAGGCGCCCGCGATCTCGCTGCCGCAGGCGCTGGCCACCGTCACGGCCAATCCCGCCCGCGCCACCGGCCTGACCGACCGCGGCGCCCTGCAGGCGGGCCTGCGGGCCGACCTGGTCCGGGTCCAGCGCGCGGAAGGGGTGCCGGTGGTCCGGGAGGTCTGGCGCGCCGGCCTGCGGGTCGCCTGATGGCGGGCTGCCTGGTCCTGGTGGTCGGCCCGAGCGGCGCCGGCAAGGATACGCTGATCCGGCTGGCCCGGGCGGAGCTGGCGGGCGACCCGCGTTACGTCTTCCCCCGCCGCCTCGTGACCCGGCCGCCCTCCGGCGACGAGGACAACGACGAGATCGACGGGGCCGCCTTCGAGACCGGCTGCGCGTCCGGCGCCTTCACCCTGCATTGGCGCGCCCACGGCCTCGGTTACGCGATTCCCGCGCAGGCCGCCGATCTCGCCGCGGGCGGGCATGTCGTGGTCTGCAACGTCTCACGCCGCATCGTCGAGGAGGCCCGGGGCGGCACCGTTCCGGTCAGCGTGGTCGAGGTTACGGCGCCCCCCGAGATCCTGGCCAGCCGCATCGCGGCCCGCAATCGGCCGGAGGACGGCGACCTCGCCGCGCGCCTGGCCCGCGAGGCCCGGGTCCGGGCCGACCTGACCATCTTCAACACCGGCACGCCGGACGAAGCGGCGGCCCGGCTGATCGCGCATCTGCGCGCCTGCTAGGCCGTCTCGCGCCGGGCGGCTCGCCGCGCGACAGCCCGAAAACAAGACGGGCGCGCGCCGATCCCGGCACGCGCCCGCGAATGTCAGCCCGAGCGGTTCGCTCCCGGGCTGCGCCTGTCGGCTCGGTCCTAGAAGCCGCCGAACTTGTAGTTGAAGCCGGCGCGGACGATGCTGCCCTCGGTCCGGAAGCGCGAGATGTAGGCGCCGTTGTTGCCGGGGCCCGGTATGGCCGAGACGAGGACGCTCTGGCTACCGAGGTCGTAGTGCAGGTACTCGGCCTTGATGGTCACGGCGTCATACTTGATGCCGAGATACTTGCCGACCGCGAAGTTGTTCAGGAAGCTGTCGGTCGGGATCGCGAACTCGATGCCGCCGCCATAGGCGAAGCCGGTCTTGAAGTCGTCGTAGCGGCCGGCGAACTGCAGGGCGCCATCGGGCCGGTAGAAGTTGGCATCGTGGAACACGTTGCCGTAGGCGAGACCGCCCATGCCGTAGACCAGGACCCGGTCGAACGCGTAGCCGACGCGGCCCGTGAGGGTGCCGAGCCAGTCGAGGCTCTGGCGGAACTGGCTGATGTTGGGGATCGTGCCGCCGGCGTTCGGCGCGCCGACAACCACTCGGTTCTTGGTGATGTCGGTCCAGTCGATGCTGTTGGCGATACCGACCACGATGCCGGAGCCGGGCGTGAACTGATAGTTGTAGCCGGCGGTGCCGCCGATGTTGGCGATGCCGTCCTGCGAGGTCGAGGTCAGGAACGGGCGGCGTCCGGCCTGCACGTTATTCGCATTGCCCGGCAGGACGCCGATCGTGGTGATCCGCTGGTTGTCGGTGAAGGTGTAGGCCGACTCGAGACCCGCGTAGAAGCCCGTCCAGGTGAAGACCGGAACCGGAGTGAAGACCGGCGGCGGCGCGGCGCGACGCGGCAGGTCGGCAGCGACGGCGGCCGTCGAGACCAGCGCCGTGGCGGCGGTGGCGAGGAGGAACTTCTTCATCATGTTTGCGGGACCCGGGTGACCAGTGGTTGTCGCCACTTAAGCTCGGCCGCTTCAGGTCCGCTATGCCCTGCAAGCCACACTGTGTCTCGAAAGTGTCCACCGGAAGTGGTGAGCATCAGTATCCGCGTCGTCCAATGTGGCGGCTCGGCGCTTGACAGACGGCGTCGCACCGGGGGCCTCGTGCGCGCCGGACCTTGATCGCGGGCGGCCGAGCCTCTAAGCGGACCGCGTTTTTCGCCCCTCTTCACGTTCGGGGCGGCCGACCAGGATCCGGGGAACAGCGTGGTCCCCGCCGCAGGAATGGGAATCATGGGCAAGGAAAAGTTCTCCCGCACCAAGCCGCACTGCAACATTGGCACGATCGGTCACGTCGACCACGGCAAGACGTCGTTGACGGCGGCGATCACGAAGGTTTTGGCGGAGACGGGCGGGGCGACGTTCACGGCCTACGACCAGAT
>NZ_JAJALK010000015.1 GCF_020523825.1 Methylobacterium brachiatum
AGTGCGCAATGAATCAGCCCAACAGCCCCGCGTGAACCCCAGGCATCCGACTCAGCCCAAACCGAAAGTGCTCTAGGTCACGCATCCGCACCTGCATCCAGACCACCGGCAGCCAGACCAATCCGGCGACGCCATAGAGGATGAGGGACGCGCCGAGCCAGCCTTCCGTTAGGGCGAAGCCGCTCTCGTGGGCTAGCAGATAACCGGTGATCGGCTGCGCCACCACCGCCGTCGCGGTGAACAGCATGTCGGCCAGGACGACGGTCCCGGCCGTGCGCGCCACGAAGGCCGCGTCGCGGCTCAGATGCGCCATCAGCATGAAGAAGGCGATCCCGGTTCCGGTTCCCAGGAGGACGACGGCCCCAAGGATGTGGGCGTATTTCAGGACCAGGTAGGTCACGCCGTCCGTGGGATCGTCACAGGAACTTCAGCGGGTCCGTCTCGGGTGGGGGCGGGGCCACGTCGTTGCGGTTCCACCAGCCGCCGCCCAGCGCCACGAACAGGGCCGCGCTGTCGGCGTACTGGGTGGCGCGGGCACCCGCTGAGGTGACGAGCGCCGAGAGGTAGCCCTGCTGGGCGATCAGCACCTGCGTCGAGGTGACGGCGCCCGCCGTGTACTGCTTGCGGATCAGCCCGAGGCTCTGGTTGGTGGCGCTGACCGCGGCGTCGGCGGCGGCCACCGCCTTGGCGTCGGCCTGGAGTGCCCGCAGCGCGTCCGCGACGTTCTGGAAGGCGGTGATCACCGTCGCCTTGTACTGCGCCTGTGCCTGGGTCAGCGTCTCCTCGGCTGCCCGCTGGCGGCGGAACAGGGTGCCGGCGTCGAAGATCGGCGCCGTCGCCTGGCCGATGATCGTGAAGAACGCCGCGCCGGGATTGGTCACCTGCGCGAGCCGCACGGCGCTGGAGCCGCCGGTGGCGGTCAGGCTGAATTGCGGCAGGCGGTTGGCCACGGCGACGCCGACGCTGGCGCTCGCCTGCTGCACGAGGGCCTCGGCCGCCTTCACGTCGGGGCGCTGCTGCACGAGGCGCGAGGGCAGGCTCACCGGCAGCTTGGTCGGCAGGCGCAGGGCCGAGAGCTGGAAGGTCTCCGCGATCTCGTCGGAAGGCAGCCGCCCGGCCAGCGCGGTGAGCAGGTTGCGCTGCTGCGCCAGCTGCTTCTCCAGCGGCGGCAGCAATTGCTGCGACAGGGCCAAGGCCGCCTGCTGCTGGACCACGTCGGCCCCGGCGATCTGGCCGAGCGAGAGCTGCTTGTTGAACAGCTGCAGCACCTCGGTCTGCGCCTGGATCACCTTGCGGGTGGCGTCGATCTGCGCCCGCAGGGCCGCCTCCTGGATGGCGGCGGCGACGACGTTGCCGGTGAGGCTGAGATAGGCGGCCTCGAGCTGGAAGCGCTGGTTCTCGGTGGTGGCCTCCAGCGACTCGATCTGGCGCCGGTTCCCGCCGAACACGTCGGGATTGTAGGCGACCACGGCCTGCGGCGTGGACAGGCTGTAGAGGAACCGGCTCTCGTTGTTGAGCGGCGATTGCAGGTCGAGGCCGGGCGCGAGAATGCCCTGCACCTGCGGGGTCGCGGTCAGGCTCGGATAGAGTGTGCCCTTCTGGGCCAGCACGTTCTGCTGCGCGATCCGCAGCGAGGCCTGCGCCGCCTCCAGGGTCGGGTTGTTGGCGAGCGCCTGCTCGACGAGCTGGTTCAAAGCCTTGGAGTGGAACAGGGTCCACCACTGGCCGGGGATGTCGGCGCCGGAGACGAAGCTCTGATCCGCCGATCCGCCCTGACGGGTGCGGATGTTGTCGGCGGCCGAGGGGTCCTTCAGCGGCTCCTTGGTGTAGCGGCTGACCGGCGGCGCCTCGGGCGGCACGTAGTTCGGGCCGACCGCGCAGGCCGACAGGGACAGGGCGGCCGCCAGCATGGCGGCCGCACGACCGCACCGGATCGGCGCCAACTCCACCATCATGCCCCCGAAACCCCTCCCTCGGTAGAGCGTCCGGGCTGACGGCCAAGTCAATCCGCCGGCGCTCCGATGCTGTGTGCCGGCGCCGCGCTGTGGCGCCCCGGCCACGTGACGATTCCCGGCCCGCACCGCTCTCATCCGGCTCATGCCGCGACCCGATGCTCGGTCCGGGCCCGGGCATTCGGGTTCGGGTGCCGCCGCGAGAACAGCGAGATCAGCACCGGCACGACCACCAGGATCAGGTTGGGCGCCAGGATGATGCCCCCGACCACCACCAGGGCGAGGGGCTTCTGCACCTGCGAGCCGATGCCGGTGGAGATCGCCGCCGGCAGCAGGCCGACGCAGGCGGCCACGCAGGTCATCATCACCGGGCGCATGCGCACGACCGCGGCGTTCCACACCGCCTCCTTGCGCTGCCAGCCCTCGTCGAGGAGCTGGTTGTAGTAGGCCAGGAGGATCACGCCCTCCATGGTCGAGATGCCGAACAGCGCGATGAAGCCGATCGCCGCCGAGATCGAGAACGGCGTGCCGGTGAACGACAGGGCGAAGATGCCGCCGATCATCGCCATCGGGATCACCGACAGGGTGAGCAGCATGTCCGCCAGGGAGGAGAAGTTGATGAACAGCAGGAGCGCGATCAGCAGCAGGGTCACCGGCACGACCAGGCTGAGCCGGGTCGCGGCGTCCTTGAGGTTGGTGAACTGGCCGACCCACTCCATCCGGTAGCCCGGCGGCAGGTCCACGGCCTCGGCGACCTTGCGCTGGGCCTCGATCACGGCGCTGCCGAGGTCGCGCCCGCGCACCGAGAACTTGACCGGGATGTAGCGTTCCTGGTCCTCGCGGTAGATGAACGAGGCGCCCGAGACGAGGTCCACGTCGGCGATCTCGGAGAGCGGCACCTGGATCACGCCGCCATTGGGATTCTGGGCGCCCACCGCGATGTTGCGGATGCCGGCCAGCGACGAGCGGTATTCCTTGGCCAGCCGCACCCGCATCGAGAAGTGGCGGTCCGAGCCGTACTCGTAGAGGTCGCCGGCGGTCTGGCCGCCGATCGCCGCCTGGATCGTGGTGTTGACGTCGCCGATCGACAGGCCGTAGCGGGCCGCCTTGTGGCGGTCGACGTCGATCCGCACGGTCGGCTGGCCGAGCGATTCGAACACCGCCAGGTCGGTGATGCCGGGCACCGTGGCCAACGCCGCCTTGGCGGCGTTGGCGGTCTTGGTGAGCTGGGCGAGGTCGCTGCCGTAGATCTTGACCGAGTTCTCGCCCTTCACGCCCGAGGCCGCCTCCTGGACGTTGTCCTCGATATATTGCGAGAAGTTGAACTCGATCCCGGGAAACTCCGCTTCCAGCTTCTTGCTGAGGTCGTGGATCAGCGTGTCCTTGTCGAGGCCCTTGCGCCACTCGTCGATCGGCTTGAGGGGGGCCAGGATCTCGACGTTGAAGAAGCCGGTGGCGTCGGTGCCGTCATTGGGCCGGCCCTGGTGCGAGATCACCGTGACGACCTCCGGGACCTCCTGGAAGATCTTGCGCAGGCGCTGGACATAGGCGTTGCCCGCCTCCAGCGAGATCGAGGACGGCATGGTGCCGCGCACGTAGAGGTTGCCCTCTTCGAGGCGAGGCAGGAATTCGAGGCCGAGATTCCGGGCGGCCAGCCCCGAGGCGAGCAGCACCACGAGCATCACCGATAGCGCGAGCACCCGGTTCTTCAGGCCGAAGGCCAGGACGCGCTCGTGCCCGGCGCGCAGGACCCGCACGATCAGGGTGTCCCGCTCCTCGAGCTTCTTCGGCAGGATCAGCGCCGACAGGGCCGGCGAGACCGTGAAGGTCGCGAGCAGGCCGCCGACCAGCGCGTAGGCGTAGGTCTTGGCCATCGGCCCGAAGATGTGGCCCTCGACGCCGCTCATCGTGAACAGCGGCAGGAAGCCGACGATGATGATGATCGCCGAGAAGAAAATCGCCCGGTTCACCTCGACGCCCGCGATGGCGATGGTGCCGAGCCGACCCTCGAGCCCCCCGGGGGCTTGCTGACCCTCGGTATGCTCGGGCTCGGCGAGGTGGCGGAACACGTTCTCGACCATGATCACCGTGGCGTCGACGATCAGGCCGAAATCGATCGCGCCGAGCGACAGCAGGTTGGCCGAGTCGCCGCGCACCACCAGGATCAGGATCGCGAAGCCGAGGGCGAACGGGATCGTGGCTGCCACGATGATCGCGCTGGTGAGCGAGCCGAGGAACAGCCACTGCACGATGAACACCAGCACCACCCCGAAGACGAGGTTGTGCATCACCGTGTGGGTCGTCGTGTGGATCAGGCCCGACCGGTCGTAGATCCGCTCGATCTTCACGTCGGGCGGCAGGATCGTCGAGTTGTTGATCTTGTCGATCTCGGCCTCGACGCGCTGCAGCGTCGGCAGGCTCTGGCCGCCGCGGCTCATCAGCACGATGCCCTCGACCACGTCCGACTGGTCGTCGTGCCCGACGATGCCGAGCCGCGGGGCGTTCGACACGCGCACCTCGGCCACGTCGCGCACCAGCACCGGGGTGCCGTTGACGAGGCTGATCATCGTGTCCTTGATGTCGTCCATGTCGCGGATCAGGCCGATGCCGCGCACCACCGCGGATTGCTGGCCGACATTCAGGGTCTGGCCGCCGACGTTGATCGAGGCGTTGTTGAGCGCCGTGGTCAGCTGGACCAGGGTCAGGCCCTGGGCCTGGAGGCGGTTCAGGTCGACCGCGACCTCGTATTCCTTGGCCTTGCCGCCGAAGGCGGTCACGTCGGTGACGCCCGGGATCGCCTTGAACCGGCGCTGCAGCACCCAGTCCTGCAGGGTCTTCATGTCCATGGGCGAGTAGCCCGCCGGGCCGACCAGCTTGTAGCGCATGATCTCGCCCACCGGGCTCGTCGGAGAGATCTGCGGGGTGGCGCCGTTGGGCAGGCTCGGCGCCTGCGACAGGCGGTTGAGCACCCGCTGCAGCGCCTGGTCGTACGTGTACTCGTAGTTGAACTGGACCTTCACGTCGGACAGGCCGAACAGCGAGATCGTGCGCACCACCTGGGCGTTGGGGATGCCGGCCAGCGCCACCTCCAGGGGGATGGTGATGTAGCGCTCGATCTCGTCGGCGGATTGCCCCGGGTTCTGGGTGATCACGTCGACCAGCGGCGGCACCGGGTCGGGATAGGCCTCGATGTTGAGCTGCGTGTAGGCGCCGTAGCCGATGCCGAGCATCACCACGAACAGCAGCACGACCAGCACGCGCTGGCGCAGCGAGAAGACGATCAGGCTGTTCATCGCCCGGGATTCCCGCTCAGGACGCCTTGTCGCCGGTGGCGGCCCGGTCGATGAACAGGGCCCCCCGGGTCACGATCTGCTCACCGGCGTGCAGGCCGTCGACGACCTGCGCGTTGTCGCCGTTGATCACGCCGAGCTTGATGTCGCGCGCCTCCACGGCGCCGTCCTGGCGGGCCACCCAGACATGGGTGCGGTCGCCCTCGTACACGATCGCGGCCAGCGGGACGCTCGGGCTGGGCTCGCCCTTGCCGGTGATGATCGTGTAGGTGGCGAACATCTCCGGGCGCAGGACGCGGTCGGGATTGTCGACCTCGCTGCGCACGGCGAGGCGCCGCGTGGCCGGGTCGAGGCTCGCGGCCATGTAGTTCACCCGGGCCTTGAACACCCGCGCGCCGAAGCCCGCCACCTTCGCCTCGACCTCCTGGCCGATGCGGATCTTCGGGATCTCGCTCTCGCGCACGTTGGCCACGAGCCACACGGTGGACAGGTCGCCGATCACGAAGACCGGGTCGCTCGAGGCCGAGAGGAACTGCCCGGTTCCGACCTTGCGCTGGACGATCGTGCCGGCGATCGGCGCCCGGATCTGCGTCTCCGGGCTCAGGCGGCCGTTCTTCTCGTAGGCGGCGATCTCGGCGTCGGACTTGCCCAGGAGCCGCAGGCGGTTCCGCACGGCGTCGAGGGCCGCCTCGGCGGTCTTGAGATCGCTCTGCGCGGCGATGACGTCGTTCTGGGCCGATTGGTAATCCTTCAGCGCCACCGCATGGGCCTGGAACAGCTCCTGCTGGCGCGCCGCGATGGTCTGGTCGAGCTTCAGCAGCGCCTGCTGCTTCTGGAGGTTGTTGAGGGCCGCCTGGTAGTCGTTCTGCGCCTGGACCATGTCGGTGGCCTCGAGCGTCAGCAGCACGTCGCCCGCCTTCACGTCGTCGCCCGCCCGGGCCAGCACCTTGGTCACCCGGCCCGCGTAGGGCGAGACCACCGGCACGTTGTCGTCGTCGTTGAGCGCGATGCGGCCTTCCGCGGAGCCCTCCGGGCGGAACACCTGGGTCGCCACCGGCAGGATCTCGAAGGCGGCGCGCTGCTCCTTGGTCGGGCGGAACACCCGCTCGACCGCGCCGGCCTTCTCGGCCTCGATCCCCGCATCGGGCTTGCTCGATCCGAACAGCGCGGCGGCGATTCCCGAAACGGACTCGCGGGCGCGGTCCGAGACCGCGAGCGCCAGGCCGCCCGCAGCCACGAGCAGCACCAGGATGATCAGGAGCAGCGGCGGGCGGCGCCTGTGCGTGGACGCGGCGAAAGCCTCGTCCTGTTCCAGCGGGTTGCGGGCGTCCATGTGGTTGGTCTTCTGGGTCCGGGCGAAGGACCGTGATGGCTGACGAGGGCATGCTTCGGCCCGGACCCCGGCCGTTTCATGGTGATCGGAGTCGCTTGTCGAGGCGTGCCGTCCGGGCGGAGGACCCAGACTGCACCACGTGCCTAGAGCAAAGCTTGGCTGATCCGCAATCGATCGGGGGGCCAGGTCGCGAAACCGTGTGGCTCCATCTTCCTTCGCCGGGATTTGTTACAATATGACAACGCTCGCGGGCCGCTCGCCCGACCCATCCCGCAGATCCGATCGAAGAATCCGCCATGACCGACATGAGTTCTGCTTCCGCCCCATCGGGTTCGACCGCCGGCAAGATTCCGGTGACCGTGCTCACCGGCTATCTCGGTGCCGGCAAGACCACGCTGCTCAACAGGATCCTCACGGAAAATCATGGCAAGCGCTACGCCGTGATCGTCAATGAGTTCGGCGAAATCGGTATCGACAACGATCTCGTCGTCGGCGCGGACGAAGAAGTGTTCGAGATGAACAACGGCTGCGTCTGCTGCACCGTGCGCGGCGACCTGATCCGGATCATGGACGGGCTGGTGAAGCGCCGGGGCAAGTTCGACGCGATCATCGTCGAGACCACGGGCCTGGCCGACCCGGCCCCCGTCGCCCAGACCTTCTTCGTCGACCAGGATGTCGGCGACGCCGCCCGCCTCGACGCCGTGGTGACGGTGGCCGACGCCAAGTGGCTGTCCGACCGCTTGAAAGATGCCCCCGAGGCCAAGAACCAGATCGCCTTCGCGGACGTGATCCTGCTCAACAAGAGCGACCTCGTCTCGCCCGAAGACCTCGACCGGGTCGAGGCCGAGATCCGCGGCATCAACCCGCTGGCCAAGCTCCACCGCACCCAGAACTGCGCGGTGCCCCTGGAAGCCGTCCTCGAGCGCAACGCCTTCGACCTCGACCGCATCCTGGAGGTGGAGCCCGATTTCCTGGAGGAGGGCCACCATCACCATCACGATTCCGAGATTCAGTCGGTCTCGGCCCGGATCGACGGCGAGGTCGATCCGGAGAAGTTCATGCCCTGGATCTCGAACCTGACCCAGGTCCAGGGGCCCGATATCCTGCGCTGCAAGGGCATCGTCGCCTTCCCGAACGAGCCGAAGCGCTTCGTCTTCCAAGGCGTGCACATGATCCTCGACGGCGACGTCCAGGGGGATTGGCGTCCGGACGAGCCCCGGGTGTCCCGGGTGGTCTTCATCGGGCGCAACCTCGATCCGGTGGCGATCCGCGAGGGGTTCGAGAGCTGCCGCGTCTGAGCCCCTGAGGACGGGGCGCCGCGAAGCCCATTCTCAACCATTGGCTGTCATGGATACCGGACGTGCGGGCCTGCGTAACCGGCCCGCGGAGTCCGCGTATCCATGGCTCACACCGCAGCGCCCGGAATCCCGATCCCGTCGGGATTCGCCGCCGGGATCCCGCTCATCGGGCTCGTCCGAGGGCTGGCCAAGGCGCTGTTTGCGGCCTTCATCTTCTTCGCCTGCTTCGCATTCTCGGAAACCTCGCCCTACGACGCGGTGGCGATCCCGACGATCCTGCTGTGGCTCTGCCTAGGCGTGCGCCTGCACCGGGGGGCGGTGCCGCTGCTGGCGCTCCTGCTGCTCTACCTCGTGGCGATCGTCACCGCCCTGTTCCCGTACATGAACGAGGAATTCCCGGTCACCTGGACGATCCAGCTGATCTACCTCGTGGTCACGTGCGTGTTCTTCGCGATGTTCTTTTCGGAGGACACGCATGCCCGGATGGAGCTGGCGCTCAAGGCCTACACGGTGAGCTGCGTGTTCTCGGCCGCGCTCGGCATCGTCGGCTACCTGCAATGGCTCGGGATCGAGGACCTGTTCTACAAGTACGACCGGGCCTCGGGCACCTTCCAGGACCCGAACGTGTTCGGCTCGTTCCTGACGCTCGGCGCCCTCTACCTGATGCACGGGCTGCTTACCGGCAGCGCGCGGCGCCCGCTGGTGGCGCTGGCCGGCCTGCTGATCATCATGGCCGGGATCTTCCTGTCGTTCTCGCGCGGATCCTGGGGCGGCAGCGTCGTGGCCGTGCTGCTGATGGTCGGCTCCGTCTATGCCGGCAGCGGCTCGATCCGCCTGCGCCGCCGGATCGTGCTCCTGACCCTGGCCACCCTGGTGCTCGGCGCGATCGCGGTGATCGGGCTCCTCTCGGTCGAGCACGTGCACAAGATGTTCGAGACCCGGGCTTCCCTGGCCCAGGATTACGACCAGGGCGAGACCGGCCGCTTCGGCAACCAGATCCGCGGCCTGGCGATGCTGCTGGAGCGCCCGTTCGGCATGGGGCCGATGCATTGGCGGCTCGTCTTCGGGCTGGAGCCGCACAATTCCTATCTCGGCTCCTTCGCCAATGGCGGCTGGCTCGGCGGCGCGGTGTTCATCGGTCTCGTGCTGGCCACGAGCTTCGTCGGCTTCCGCCTGCTGGTGCGGCCCTCGCCGTTCCGGGCGCATGCCCAGATCGTCTGGCCGGCGCTGCTGATGTTCTTCCTGCAGGCGTTCCAGATCGACATCGAGAAGTGGCGCCACGTCTACATGATGCTCGGCATGGTCTGGGCCCTGGAAGCCGCCCGGCTGCGCATGCCCGGATCGGCGCCTTCGGGGGCGCGCGTCAGGGCAACGTGATCGCGCGCGACCCAGGGCCCGCTTGAAACGTGGCCGCACTCGCGGCATCGCTCCTGCGAGGACGCTGGCGAACGGCGGATCCGTTCCCGGAGACGGCAGTGAGAGTACATCCGGACGATGAGGCGGCGCGGCTTGCGACCCTGGATGCCCTCGGCATCGTCGGCACGTCCCCCGAGCCGCATTTCGACGCCGTGTGCCGCACCGCCCGCCGCCTGTTCGGCGTGCGCAGCGCCTTCGTGGGCTTCATCGACGACACCCAGCTCTGGCTGAAGACTCCCTGCATCGACGTCCCGACGTCGAGCCCCCGGGAACTCGGCCTGTGCGACCACACGATCCGCAGCGATGCCATGCTGGTCGTGCCCGACACCCGGCTCGATGCCCGCTTCCGCGACCTGCCCGGGGTCGCCGCGCCCGATGGGTTCCGGTTCTACGCCGGCATTCCCCTGAGCCTGACGCCGGGGATCCGGATCGGCACCTTCTGCCTGATCGACCCGGAGCCCCGGGACGGGCTCTCGGAATCCGACGCGGAAGCGTTCCGCGACCTCGCCGAGATCGTGATCGCCCATCTGCGGCTGACCGAGGCCAACGCGAAGCGCAGCCACGAGATCGCGCAGGCGGCGGTCCGCGAGGCCCTGATCCGGGAGCAGCATCGCGAGATCAACGCCCGGGCGGAGGCCCAGGCGGCGGCCAACCACCAGCTCACCATGGCCGAGCAGCTCGCCAGCGTCGGCAACTGGCGCGTGGACTTCGCCGACGGGCAACCGGTCTGGTCGGAGAGCCTCTACGCGATCGCCGGCCGCGATCCCGGCGGACCGGCGCCCCCGCAGGCCGCCTTCGCGCAGATCTATCACCCGGATGACCGGGAGCGGCTCGAAGGGATCGTCGCGGATGCGGTGGCCCGCGGCGCCAGCTTCGATTTCGAGACGCGGCTGCTGCGGCCCGACGGCGAGGTTCGCGACGTTGTCGTGCGCGGCCTGTGCCGCGGCGAGGGCGCGGTGACCGGCCTCATCGGCGTGCTCATCGACGTGACCGAGCGGCGCCGCGCCGAGGACGAGGTCCGCCGCAGCGAGCTGCGCTATCGCGGCCTCGCCGAGACCCTGCCCCTCCTGATCTGGACCATGCGGGTCGGCGACGGGCAGGCGACCTACGCCAACGCCCAGTTCCACGCTTATTACGGGCCGATCGGGCCGGACCGCGCCCAGCGCCTCGCCCGCAACCACCCGGAGGATGCCGCCGCCATGGAGGCGGCCTGGCAGGAGGCGATCGAGACCGGGATCGGCTATAGCGGCCAGTGGCGGATCCGGCGGCATGACGGTGCCTATCGGTGGCACAAGATCTCGCTGATCCCGATCTATCTCGACCCCGAAGACGGCGCCGTGGTGGAGTGGCTCGGCACCGCCCTCGACGTCGACGACATCGTCACGGCCCGGCTCGCCGTCGAGGAGGCGCGCGGGCTCCTGGGCATCGCCCTGGACGCGGCCGATGCCGGCACCTGGGACTGGGACATGCGCACGGGGTTCGCCACCCTGAGCCTCGAGAGCGCGCGGATGCACGGGCTGCCCGATACCGGCCGGTCGCACACCATGTCGGCGGCGGCCTGGACGGCGCTCCTGCATCCCGAGGATGCCGGCGACGTCTGGAACGAGATCCGGCGGGCGGTGGAAACCTCGTGCCCCTTCGTCGCCGAGTTCCGGGTGGGCGAGCGCTGGATCTACGCGCGCGGGCGCACGCAGTTCGGCCCCGAGGGCCAGCCACAGCGCATGGTCGGCCTCCATCTCGACATCACCGAGCGCAAGGCCGCGGAGGCCGCCCTGCGGGAGGCCACCCGCGACGCCGAAGCCGCCCGGGCCGAGGCGGAGCGGGCGAGCGCGGCCAAGAGCGAGTTCCTGGCCGCGATGAGCCACGAGATCCGCACGCCGCTCAACGGCATCCTGGGCTACGCCGACCTGCTGCTCGATGAGAGCGCGATCCAGGACGAGGACCGGCGGCGCCTGGAGCTGATCCACAGCTCGGGGGCGGCGCTCCTCACCGTGGTCAACGACATCCTCGACTTCTCCAAGATCGAGGCCGGCGAGCTGACCCTCGACCCGGTCAGCTTCCCGCTGGTCCAGATCGTGGACGACACGGTGTCGATCGTGCGTGGCAGCGCGCTCCGGAGCGGGTTGCGCATCGAGGCACAGATCGACCCGGCGCTCCCGGGCGTCGTCGTCGGCGATCCGGGCCGCCTGCGGCAGGTCCTGCTCAACCTGCTCAACAACGCCGTGAAGTTCACCCCCGAAGGCTCGGTCACCCTCACGGTGCGGCGGGAGGGCGAGGGCCTCGCGCCCGATGGCGGCCCGGGCGACGTCGTCCGCTTCACCGTGACCGATACCGGCATCGGCATCGCGCCGGCCCAGCAGGAGCGCCTGTTCAAGCGCTTCAGCCAGGTCGACGGCTCGATCAGCCGGCGCTTCGGCGGCACCGGTCTCGGTCTCGCCATTTCCCGGCACCTCGTGACGCTCATGGGCGGCGAGATCGGCATGGAGAGCCGGGAAGGCGAAGGCTCGACCTTCTGGTTCCGCCTGATCCTGCCGCGAAGCGCCGAGGCGGCGGTTACGCTCCGTCTCGCCGGGACGGCGGCCGCATCCGCGCCGCCGGCCAAGACGTCCCGGGCGCTTCCGGCCCGGGCGCCGCTGCGTCTGCTCCTCGTCGAGGACGTGCCGCTCAATCAGGAACTCGCCTGCGCCGTGCTTGAATCCCAGGGCTACAGCGTGGAGGTGGCCGGCGACGGCGGCGCCGCGATCACGGCCGTGGCCCTGTCGGTGGCCGAGGGGCGGCCCTACGACCTCGTGTTGATGGACGTGCAGATGCCGGGTGTCGACGGGCTCACCGCCACGCGCCGGATCCGCGCCCTGGCGCCGCCGGCCTGCGACGTCCCGATCGTGGCGATGACCGCCAACGTCCTGCCGGCACAGGTCGCGGAGCTGCGCGAGGCCGGGATGGATGACCATGTCGGCAAGCCGTTCCGCCGGGCCGACCTGTTCGCCACGATCAGCCGCTGGACCGCTCCCGGGGCCCGCCGACCGGCACGCCAGGAGGCGACACGGCGCCGGGTGCCGGTCGATCCCGCGGTGCTCGACGCCGGTGTGCTCAGCGACATGGAGATGAGCTTCGGTACGGACCAGGTCGGCGCGCTGCTGGATCTCCTGGCCAACGAGCTGTCCGAGCGGTTCCGGCCGAGCGAGACCGACCGCCTTCAGATCGCCCACGACGCCCACGCCATGGTGGCGGCGGCCGGGCTGCTGGGCTTCGTCGGCCTGTCGAGCCTGTGCCGCGAGGTCGAGGCCGCCGCCCATGCGGGCGCCGACCTCATGCCGCTGATCCGGCGCCTGGAGGTGCAGCGGGCCACGGCCCTCCGGGCCATCCGCCAGCTGCGGGCGGCCTGAGCCGGCCCTACGGCTCCTCCGCCTCCGGCAGCGGATCACCGGTCCAGGTCGTCGCGAAGGCGGCGAGCTGGCGGGCATCCGCGAAGGCCGCGACGGTCACGTCCCGCTCGGCCGGCATCGCTCCCGGATAGGGGGCGAGCAGGACGCGCACCCGGGCGAGGCGGCCGCCGGGGGCGTTCGCGTCGATCCAGGCCTGCGCGTCGGGGGTCAGCCGCTCCGGACCGTCGAGGGCCCGGGCGTCGGCGCGCAGCACGACCACGTAGGTTCCGAGGCTCGGATCGGCCTGCTGCACCGCTTTGACGATGTCGATCACGGGCTCTCCGCGAAGTCGTTGAGCTGCACCTGGGCCTGGGCCGTGGTGAAGTTCGGGATGTCGGCGAAGATCTCCTCGCCATGGGCGGCAACGGCCTTCTTGAAGGCGTCGGCCGATTCGAAGGTCAGCAGCGCCATCACCTGGAACGGGGCTGCGCCGCCGTCCGGGGTTCCGGCACCCTTGACCACCTTCGCGTCGTGGAGGCCCAGGGCCGACCAGCGCTCGCGCACCAGCGGCATGTGGTGGCCGAGATAGTAGCCCATGTCGAAATTCGGGCCGGCCGGATACATCACGCTGACCAGGATCATGCGGTCATCCTCCCTGTTGCGGCCCCCGTATCGCCGGGGTGCCGGTAAAACCATAGGGCGCCATCCCGAAAGGCAATCGCCGGCTCTCGGAAAGAGATGATGCCCGCTCCAACGCTCAGACCATCGCCCCGGATATCGGATCCGGGACGGTGCTTCAGTGCAGCTTCACCCGCGATTCGGTGCGGCGGGTGAGCGCCCGGGCCATGGCGTCGAGCGCCGTCTTGACGGTGCCGTGGAGCGCGCGCTCGTGCATCTTGTAGAGCGAGCGGTACATCATCCGGGCGAACAACCCGGCGATGAGCATGTTCTTGCCCCGGACGAAGCCCATCAGGCTGCCCACCGTCGAGTACTCGCCGAGCGACACGAGCGAGCCGAAATCCTTGTACTTGAACGGCTTCAAGGGCTTGCCGTCGATCTTGGCCTGGATCTGGCCGATGAGGTGGCTGGCCTGCTGGTGGGCGGCCTGGGCCCGGGGCGGCACGGGCCGGTCCGAGCCGGCCTCGACCAGATAGGCGCAGTCGCCCATCGCGAAGATATCGGGATCGCGGGTGGTCTGCAGGGTCGGGGCGACCACCAGCTGGTTGGTCCGCGTGGTCTCCAGGCCGCCGATGCCCTGCAGGAAGGGCGGCGCCTTCACGCCGGCCGCCCAGACCACCAGCTCCGACGGGATGAAGGTGCCGTCGGCGAGCTGCACGCCGTCGGCGCGCACCTCGGTCACCCGCGCCTTCACGCGAACGTCGACCCCGATCTTGTTCAGGAGCTGCATCACCTCCACCGAGAGGCGCTGCGGCACCGCCGGCAGGATCCGGTCGGCCGCCTCGACGAGGGTGATGCGGATGTCCTTGCTCGGGTCGATCCGGTCCAGCCCGGTGGCGACCACGTGGCGGAAGGTCCGGTGCAACTCGGCGGCGAGCTCGGTGCCGGTGGCGCCGGCGCCGATCACCGTGACGTGGAGCTGGCCGGGACGGACCGGCCCATCCTGCGTGTGGGCCCGCAGGGACGCGTTGACCAGGCGCTGGTGGAACCGCACCGCCTGGTCCTGGGTGTCGAGCGCGATGGCGTGCTCGGCGACGCCGGGCGTCCCGAAATCGTTGGTGGTCGAGCCCACCGCCATCACGAGGGTGTCGTAGGGGACCGAGCGCTCCGGCGTGACCTCGCGCCCCTCGGGGTCGTGGCTCGCGGCGAGCCGGATCGTGCGGGCCTCGCGGTCGAGGCCGGTCATGCTGCCGATGCGGTAGCGGAACCCGTGCATATGGGCGTGGTGCAGGTAATCGACGGCGTGGTGGCCGATATCGAGGCTCCCCGCCGCCACCTCGTGCAGCAGCGGCTTCCAGATATGCGTCCGGGCGCGGTCGACCAGAGTGATATGCGCGCGCTTGCCGCGCCCGAGCTTGTCGCCGAGCTTCGTCACCAACTGGAGCCCCGCGGCACCGCCACCGACCACGACGACGCGATGCAGGCCGGACTCGTTCTCGACGGGTACCATCGACACCCTTTCTCCCCCACGGGCCTGGATTGACGCCCCGGCCGGATTAAACGCCTCGGACGTCCGATTGCCACATCTGCCTGCCAAGAGCACGCCCGATCGAGCAAGAGCACGCCCGATCGGGCAGGCCCGATCCGCGCAGGGGCGGGATCCGGGCTCGCGCCTCAGACCGCGGGGGCGCCGGGCTGGCGCAGGGGATGCGCCTCGGCGACCTCCGGCAGGGCGAGGCAGGCCTCGGCGATCCGGGCGACCGTCGGGTAGGCCGCCGTTTCGACCCCGAAGATCCCGGTCCCGACCCAGAGGCTGACGAGGCAGAGGTCGGCGTGGCTCACCGCGTCGCCCTGGCAGAAGCGGCCGGTCCCCGGCTCGGTGGCGAGCCGGGTCTCGAGGGTCTTCAGGCCGGTCTCGAAGGCGTTGCGGAGGAAGGCCAGCATCCGGTCCCGGGGCAGCCCGTATTCCTCCATCAGGAAGGTGCGCACCCGCGGCACGTAGAGGGGATGCGTGTCGCAGGCGACGACCTGCGCGAGCGAGCGTACCCGGGCGCGGGCTCGCGGTTCCTCGGGCAGCAGGCGCACGCCGCCCTGCGTCTCCTCCAGATAGTCGAGGATCGCCAGGGATTGGGTCAGCGGCGGACCGTCGCCGTCGTACAGCGCCGGCACCGCGCCCTGCGGGTTGATCGTGCGGAATTCCGGCTTGTGCTGGTCGCCGGCATCGAGGTCGATGAAGGTCTCCTCGTAGGCGATGCCCTTCAGTTTCAGAGCGATCCGGACCCGGAAGGCCGCCGCCGAGCGCCAATTGCCGTACATGTGCATGGGAGGAGTTCCGGACTGCGGTGTCTTCGGCACCGATAGGCACGAAGACACCGCAGTTCGGCGCCCGCGGCAAGTCGAGGCGTCTGCAGATTTTCGCCTCGGTCCACGGGCCAGGAACTGCACGGGTACGTCATGTCCCGCGGGTCGTCACCCGGCGCTACGAGTTGCGCGTCTGCTGTCCGGCGGAGACCGATGCGGCCGCAGCCGACAACCGTCCGGCCTTCCGCTTGCGTTTCCGGCGAAGATCGCGCGGCTGCAGCGCTTCGAACGAAATCTTCGACGTGTCCTTGGAAGCCGCGTCGGTGGATGCCGCCGACGCGCGCCCGGCCTCGTCGTGGCGCGCCATATCGGGTCGCAGGATGTCGCGGCCGGCGACACACCAGCGCGCTGCGGCGGCGGCATGGATCTGGGCCGTGTGCAGAACGGGCACGGGATCGGGCTTGTTGAAGGCCAGGGCGATTTCCGGCGAGGCGACGATGATCCCGTCAACGCCCTGCGCCTCGAACTGGGACATGATCTGTTGGTAGGTATCGACTTCGAGCACTGTGCTCTCGCCGTTGTAGATGCGATTGCAGACTGAATAGTCGATATTGACCCAAAGGTTCTGGCTCGGAAGCACCACATCCAGATTGCAGGATCCCTGTCTGAGATCCTGGTAATACGGCCCGCTCATGGTCGCCGAGGTACCGACGAGGCCGACTTTTCTCAAGGACAGGCGCTGGATCTCATCGGCCAGCGCGTCATGAACCGGGATGACGGGCACGCCGAAATGGATCGGTTCCTCCGCAAGCGCGCATTGAAGCGTGTCGCTGGCGATCATCAGGGCATCGACGCCTTCGAGAAGCAGGTTCGCGGCGGCCTCCTTGATCTGGTCGACGATCAACGGCCAGCCGTCTTTCGAGAGCAGATGAATGATCGTGTCCGGGTCGAGGCTCCAGGTCACGAGGTCCGCAGCGGCACGGTTATTGGTTAGACTCAAGACGTGACGGTTGATCATCTGGTGGCATTCGATCGTCGAACGCCGGCTCAGGCCGCCGAGGACCCCCAATCGTCTTGATGTCGTGGTCATCTCGCGCCCTCCTGCTTGGCGTCGTGGATGTTCGTTCGGCCGAGATGAAACATTCGGGCCCAGGAACCTGTGCAAGCATCGGCCGTTCCCTGTCGGTCCGGTGGCGAAACCTGCGAATTCCTGAGCGCGTATCAGGCGCGGATAAAGCAAAGACCCGTGTCCGGAACGGCATCGTTCCAGGCTCGATATGTTCGAGCGGCGAGGCGAAGGTCAGAACACGATTCGCGCGCGAAACTCCATGAGGGGTGTCGTTGGTTCGAGGCCGGAATACGATCTCGATTCGTCGTCGGCACGCGGAAGACTGACCTATGTCAGTCTCCACCGGGCGGTGACTCGTCCGGACGCCGTCGCCTAAAGAGAGTGGTCTGAGTCGCGGGAAAAATCAAAGATTTTGTAGCTGTTTGTGTCTAATACTATATTGTTCGGGCGATGACTTGGCATGGCGCCGCGGCATGCCGCTTGAATGGAGCGCGCCCGACGGATGCAGTCTCGGCTGCGGTTTTGTGGGATGGGTTGCGCAGTATTGATGGAGAGATGTATCATCTTTCCACAAGGCGCACGATTTCGTGATTGAGTTTCTTTGACCGGATCGGCTAAAGATAGTTTCTTTCAAAAAATATCTTCGTGCGACGCTCACGCTTTGTTCCGGAGCGCTTGCCGGCTAATCCGGGTTCATAGGCGCGATGCCGGCGCAGACGACAGCGGGCGAACAGGCCGCAACGGTTCGGCGCACCGGGCGGAGGCCTCGTGAAATCGGCCCCGGGAGAGGCGCCCACATCCCCATTGCCGATGCGGCAGCCCGCAGCCCAGGGGGGCGACAAGCGCGGGGCGGCGGCCCATATCCCGGCTCGAGTCCGGAGAACCCACGATGGCCGATCAGCCCGATACACGCCGCTTCATCCCGCTGGGAATCGCGGTGCTCACCGTCTCGGACACCCGTCGCATGGCGGATGACCGCTCGGGCGATACCCTGAGCCAGCGCCTCACCGACGCAGGTCATCGGCTCACGGCCCGGGCCATCGTGCCGGACGAGATCCCGGCGATCCGCGCGCAGGTCGAGGCATGGCTGCGCGATCCGGCGGTCGACGTGGTGATCACCACGGGCGGCACCGGATTCACCGGCCGCGACGTGACTCCCGAGGCGCTGGAGCCGCTGTTCGAGAAGCGGATGGACGGCTTCTCGGCGGTGTTCCACCGGATCTCGTACGACAAGATCGGCACCTCGACCCTGCAATCCCGGGCCACGGCCGGGGTCGCGCAGGCGACGTACGTGTTCGTGCTGCCGGGCTCGCCGGGGGCGTGCCGGGACGCCTGGGACGGCATCCTGGCACAGCAACTCGATTACCGGCACCGCCCCTGCAACTTCGTCGAGATCATGCCGCGGCTCGACGAGCACCTGCGGCGCGGCGCCAGCATCACGGCGTGACGGCGTTGCCCTCCTTGCGGCGCAGCACCGAGTGCCTGCGTCCGTAGAAGAAGTAGATGACCAGCCCGATCGCCATCCAGATCACCAGGCGCAGCCAGGTGTCGAGGGGCAGTCCGACCATCAGCAGCAGGCAGAACAGGATGCCGAGGATAGGCACCACCGGCACGGCCGGGGCCCGGAACGGCCGCTTCATGTGCCGGTCGGTCCGGCGCAGGTAGATCACCGAGCCGCAGACCAGAATGAAGGCGGCCAGGGTGCCGATGCTGACCATCTCGCCGAGGATGTGGATCGGCACCAGCGCCGCCACGAGGGCGACCGCGGCGCCGATCAGCGCCTGGCTGCGATAGGGCGTCTGGTAGGTCGGGTGGACATGGGCGAACAGCTTCGGCAGCAGCCCGTCATTGGCCATGGTGAAGAAGATCCGGCTCTGGCCGTAGAGCAGGACCAGGATCACCGTGGTCAGGCCGGTGAGCGCGCCCAGCTTGATCAGCAACGCGAACCAGCCGATGCCGATGGCATCGACCCCCTTGGCGATCGGGTCGGGAACGTTCAGCTCCTTGTACGGCACCAGCCCGGTCAGGACGGCGGCCACGAGCACGTACAGGATGGTGCAGACGGCGAGCGAGCCGAGGATGCCGATCGGCATGTCCTTCTGCGGTTTGCGCGCCTCCTGGGCGGCGGTGGAGACCGCGTCGAAGCCGATGAAGGCAAAGAACACCACGCCGGCGCCGCGCAGGATGCCGCTATAGCCGTACTGCCCGAAGGTGCCCTCGTTCGGCGGGATCAGCGGGCTCCAATGCGCTATGTCGACATGGCCCCAGCCCAGCGCGATGAACGCGACCACCACGGTGAGCTTGACCGCCACCATGATGTTGTTGAACCGCGCCGATTCCTTGGTGCCGCGCATGAGCAGGATCGTGATCAGCGCCACGATCACCACGGCCGGCAGGTTGAACAGGGCGGTGCCGCCGCCGTCGATCGCCGTGCCCGGCGCGTGCGCGAACCGGGCCGGGATCACGATGCCGACATCCTTCAGCAGGCTCGTGACGTAGCCCGACCAGCCCACCGCCACCGTGGCGGCGCCCATGGCGTATTCGAGGATCAGGTCCCAGCCGATCAGCCAGGCGAAGAACTCGCCCAGCGTCGCGTAGGTATAGGTGTAGCTCGATCCGGCCACCGGGATCAGCGCGGCCATCTCGGAATAGCAGAGGCCGACGAACGCGCAGGCGATGCCGCCGAGCACGAAGGACAGCATGATCCCGGGCCCGGCATACTGCGCCGCCGCGGTGCCGGTGAGCACGAAGATGCCGGCGCCGATGATCGCCCCGATCCCCATCGCGGTGATCGAGAGCGCCCCGAGCGTCTTCGAGAGCTGCTGCTCGCCCTCGCCGCTCTCCAGGATGTCGTCGACGGACTTCCGCCCCATCAGGCCCGAGGAGTCCATCGGCGCATCCTTCCCTGCGGCGCAACGGGTGCGGCGCTCGCCTATAAGCGCCAGTTCAGCAAGTTTTCTGCCATCGCACCAGGGAATTTCACCGCGCGTGCGCGGATAACGGCAAGTCGAGCTGCGACATTCTGTCGATCAGGGCCGGTCGATCCGGGCGATCAGCGGCCTGACCTTGAGGCGCGGCGCGAACACCGCGCCGGCCCGCAGCGCGTCCCGCCGCACCACGTCGCCGGGCCGGGCCCGCCGGGCGCCGAGAACGGCTTCGATGCGGCCGACCAGACCGGCAATCCAGCCCGCGGCCGGGCGGTGCAGGCGGCCGAGCCCGGTCTCCGGACGGGCCGTGCCGACGAAGCGGTCGAGGGTGCGGATCCAGCCCTCCGCCGGGACGTCGCCGGCCTCCAGGCACAGCACCCAGTCCCGCCGGGCCGCCGCGGCGCCGGCCGCATAGGGGCTCGCGCCACGATGCAGCACCAGGGTCGCCCCGGTGGCGTCCGCGATGGCGGCGGCCGCCTCGCTCTCCCGGCCGGTCACGATCACCGCGTCGCCGATCAGGCCGCCGGCGACGCCCGAAACGAGCACGCTGAGCGTGTCGGCCAGGCGGTCGATCGCGTCCGGATCGGCCGGGTCGGCCAGATAGGTCACGGCGGAGAGCATGAGCGCGCCCATAGACGATTCTGCGCGGCGGTAAACCGCTGCGCCGCGTCTCGGAGGTGATGCCGGGCCTTGAAGCTGCCGCGCGGGCGGCTTTGCCTGAAATTAAGGCGTTGGCCGCGTCTCCGTTCGCGCTATGTTCTGATCGAGGAACCAGGCGGCGCAACATGGCAGACAGTCCGAGCGGATCCATTCCCGAGGCGTCTTTGCGCCTCGGCCCGAGCGCGCGGCCTCCGGAGGCTCGGCGCGGGCGCGGCGCCACCGCCAACCAGACGAGTCGCTACGACGCCGCGCGCGAGGTCTTCCAGGACGGCGATTGGGAGGCGGTTGCCCCCGCCCCCCTGCGCACCCAGGTCACCCGCGAGCGCACGGCGCGGATCATCGCCCGCAACACCTCGCCGGACATCCCGTTCGACCGGTCGGTCAACCCGTATCGCGGCTGCGAGCACGGCTGCATCTACTGCTACGCGCGGCCGACCCATGCCTGGCTCGGTCTGTCGCCGGGGCTCGACTTCGAATCGCGGATCGTCGCCAAGCCCGACGCCGCCCGGGTCCTGGCGCGGGAGATCGCCGCGCCGGGCTACCGGCCGGCGACGATCGCGCTCGGCACCGCCACCGATCCCTACCAGCCGGTGGAGCGGGAGCACCGCATCACCCGCGCCGTGCTGGAAGTGCTGCGGGAGGCCCGCCATCCCGTCGGCATCACCACCAAGTCCGACCTCGTGCTGCGCGACCTCGACATCCTGGCCGAGATGGCGGCCGAGAACCTCGTGCTGGTGGCCGTCTCGCTGCCGACGCTGGACCCGCACCTCGCCCGGCGGCTCGACCCACGGGCGCCGCGGCCGGAGAAGCGGCTCTCCGCGATGCGGCGCCTGAGCGAGGCCGGCGTGCCCGTGATGGTCAACGTCTCGCCGATCATCCCGGGGCTGACCGACCACGAGATCGAGGCGATCCTGGCTTGCGCCCGGGAGAACGGCGCGAGCCGCATCGGCCATGCTTTGCTGCGCCTGCCGGGCGAGGTCGCCGACCTCGTGGCCGATTGGTTCGCCGAGCACTATCCCGAGCGCCGGGCCCGGGCCTTCGCGCTGCTGAGCCAGGCCCGGGGCGGCCGCGAGAACGATCCCCGATTCGGCCACCGCTTCCGCGGGGAGGGGGCCTATGCCGAGATGATCGGCCAGCGGGTTCGCCTCGCCGGCGGCCGGCTCGGCTTCGCCTTCGGGCGGATGGCCCTGAACGAGGCGGCGTTCCGCAAGCCGGGGGCGCAGCTCGCGCTGTTCTGACGGGACGCTCGCCCGGGATCCGCGGGAGCGATTGCCGGTGCGGTACCGGCCGCACGAAAGTCGACCTTCGCTCCCGACGCGGATTCCGCCGGGAGAATCAGATCTCAGCCGATGGGCCACGCAATGATGGCCGTGCCGGCATCCGTCTCAAGTGAGATAGCGAGCGCATTTCCAGGGAAAAGCAATTCCTGCGGTACAGTATTTACCAATGGAAAGTGTCACACATTCGTGTTGCAAACGTCGTGATTCGGATCCAGAGAGATTATGCCGCTGATAGATCTTTAGAGTTTTTCTAAAATAGGATCGAAAATCATCCGGCAACACATTTTCATCTTGATGGAACCGCTTCCGATGTCTCGTGGGCAACCCTTCACGTTCGCCGGCTTCGAGCTCACGACCCTGACGATCGGCAAGATCCTGTGCGCGACCCTGTTCTCGATGAGCGTCATGCTGATCGCCTCGGGGGTCTCGACCCTGCGTGACGCTCAGGTCCAGGCGGACCAGAGCCATCGCGTGGTGGCGTTGACCGAGGCGAGCCGGACGCTACTCAAGGATCTCCTGGCCATCCGCATGGAGCGGGGCCGCACGCTCCAGGCCCTGAAGGCCGCCGAGCCGATTCCCGGTAAGGACGCGGCGCTGATCGCCGCCCAGCGCGCCACCATCGCGACCGGTCTCGCCCAGCTCGCGACGCTTGCCCGCGAGGTGGATGCGCCCACGGTGCTGGCGAAGGTCGAGCCGCTGCAGCGGGCCTACGAGGCCACGCTCAAGCTGCGCCCACAGGTCGATGCCGCTCTCGCGGTTCCGGCGGCGCAGCGGCCCGCCGGCACGCTGCCGGCCATCGCCGAGGCGTCGCAAGCGCTGCTCGACGCCTTCCTGGCGACGAACGACGCGGTCGACGCCGTCATCCCGCGCGGGGATGCGAGCCTTGCGCATTATCTCGACCTGAAACGCGCCGCCTGGGCGTCGCGGGCCCTGATCGGCGGCGTGGTCGTGCGGATCGAAGCCGCCGTCGCCGCCGGCACCCCGTGGTCGCAGGCGGATGTCGTCGCCGCGGCCGAGGAGCGCGGTCGGCTGGCCGCCGCCTGGGCCGGCGTCGTCGCGGCCGCCGCCGATGAGCCGTCGAACACGGTCCGGGCCGCCTTCCGCAAGGCGAAGGCCGACAATTTCGAGGGCGAGGCCGAGGCGCGCCGCCGGGCCGCCACGGAGGCGCTCTCGCAGGGCCGGCCGACCGGCCTGTCCATCGACGACCTGCGCATCCGGCACACCGCCGAGGTGAACACGATCGCCGACCTGGCCACAGCCGCGCTCGACGCGCTGGTCGATCGGGCCCAGGCGCTGACCGAGGAGGCGCGTGCCGCGCTGTTGCGGACCGCCCTGTTCCTGATCGCCGCTCTGCTGCTGACCGGGTTTGGCACGCTGATCGTGGTTCGGCGGGTGCTGCGGCCGATCCGCAGCATGACCGGAGCGATGCGCGCCCTGGCCGACGGTGACGCCTCCGTCGTGGTTCCGGCCCGGGAGCGCCGGGACGAGATCGGCGCCATGGCCGGCGCCGTCCAGGTGTTCAAGGACAACCTGCTCCGGACCCGGCAGCTCGAAGCCGAGGCGGAGGAGGCGCGCCGCAGTGCCGAGGGGCAGCGCCGGGCCGTCATGCGCCAGATGGCCGAGACCTTCGAGGCCGCGGTCGCCGGCATCGTCACCCAGGTCTCGTCGGCCGCGACCGAGTTGCAGGCCACGGCCTGGCAGATGACCGCGAGCGCCCAGCAGACCGCCAGCCAGTCCGGCACGGTCGCGGCGGCGGCCGAGCAATCCGCCTCCAACGTCAACACCGTGGCGAGCGCCGCCGAGCAGCTCGGCAGCACCGTCGAGGAGATCGGCCGCCAGGTGCAGGACTCGACGGCCCTGGCCCAACGGGCGGTCGGCGAGTCCGACCAGACCGCCGCCCTCGTGTCCGAGCTGAGCGCCGCCGCCGCCCGGGTCGGCGACGTGGTGCAGCTGATCGCCTCGATCGCGGCGCAGACCAACCTGCTGGCGCTCAACGCCACGATCGAGGCCGCGCGGGCTGGCGCGACCGGACGGGGTTTCGCTGTGGTGGCCGCGGAGGTGAAGGAACTCGCCGGCCAGACCGCAAAGGCGACCGAAGAGATCGCCAGCCAGATCGGCCGGATCCAGGGCGTCACCGGCGAGGCCGTGGGAGCGATCGGCGCGATCACCGGCCGGATCCGGGAGATCAACGCCGTTGCGACCACGATCGCGGCCGCGGTGGAGCAACAGGGCGCGGCGACGCGGGAGATCGTCCGCAACGTCACCCAGGCGACAGCGGGCACGCAGGAGGTCACCGGCAACATTGCCGGCGTGGCCCAGGCCGCCGGGCAGACCGGCGCGGCGGCCGAGCAGGTCCTCGCCTCGGCCACCGGGCTGTCGCGCCAGTCCGAGCAACTCGCGGCCGAGGTGGATCGCTTCCTCGCCAATGTCCGGGCCGCCTGAATCCGGGCGGGCGTCGCGCTGCGTCGGGGCTACCCTTCCGAGACGACGCACAGGTTACGAGACCAGATTCGGCCGGCCTGTTCCCCGCGCCGAAGCGGTCCGGTGATTGTTTCGCGGTCCGTCATGCAATAGCGCGCGGCTCAAGGCACAAATTTGCTCGTGTCAAGAAATAAATAATCGCCGTCTTGCAAAATTGTGCATGGTAAAAGCGCAGAACAACATCGTTTACGGCTGCGCGATCCGAGATAAACAGACGCTCATCTCGCACGGTTGAGGTTGTTCGATGAGCCGACCCAGGGCATTGGCCGATTTGGTGTCGATCCTGCTTGGATCGGTCGTGGCTTCGATGGGTTTGGCCCTGTTGGCCGGCGGGGCATACTTGGCGTGGCTCGGCGGCAGCTGGTATTTCGTGGTCATGGGCGCCGCGATGCTTGTCTCCGGCATCCTGGTCGCCCAGCGCCGGCGCGAAGGCGCGCTGCTCTACGGGGCGGCGTTCGTCCTCACCGGGGCCTGGGCGGTCTGGGAGGTCGGGTTCGCGTTCTGGCCGCTGGTCTCGCGGCTGTTTGCGCTGGCGGTGCTCGCCTGCGTGGTCGCCCTGGTCGCACCGCTGCTCGATCGATCCGGCAGCGTCGCGTGGCGCCGGGCCTCCCTGGGCCTCGCCGCCGCTGTGGCACTCGCCCTGGTGGCGACCACGCTGCGGGCGTTCCAGCCGGCGCCGATCATCGCCGCGACCGAGGTTGCGGCGGTGCATCCGGCGACCCAGGCGGGGCCGCAGGTCGATTGGGCGGCCTGGGGCAACACCAATGCCGGCACACGCTTCGCCGGGCTGACCCAGATCGACGCCACCAACGTCGCCCAACTCCAGCCGGCCTGGACCTTCCGCACCGGGGACATCGCCGTGAGCAACGGCTTCGGCGCCGAGGACCAGACCACGCCGCTCCAGATCGGCGACACCGTCTATGTCTGCACGCCCAACGACATCGTCATCGCGCTCGACGCCGATACCGGCGCGCAGCGCTGGCGCCACGATCCGAAGGCGAGCGCCCCGCAATGGCAGCGGTGCCGCGGGCTCGGCTATCACGATGCGGGTGCCGCGGAGGGTGGAAAGGTCTGCCCCCGCCGCCTGCTGCTCGCCACGATCGACGCGCGCCTGATCGCCCTCGACGCCGCCACCGGCCAGCCCTGCACCGATTTCGGGACGGGCGGCACGGTCGATCTCAAGACCGACATGGGTGAAGTCAAATCCGGCTACTACACGCAGACCGCGGCGCCGCTGATCGCCGGCGATCTCGTGGTGGTGGGCGGCCGGGTCGCCGACAATATCGAGACCGGGGAGCCCGGCGGCGTGGTCCGGGCCTACGACGTCGCCAGCGGCGAGCTGCGCTGGGCCTGGGACCCGGGCAACCCGGCGACCACCCGCCTGCCGCCGCCGGGCGAGACCTATACGCGCGGCACGCCCAACGTCTGGACCAGCATGGCGTATGATTCGGCCCTGGGCCTGATCTACGCGCCCACCGGCAACGCGACGCCCGACTTCTTCGGCGGCCACCGCACCGCGCAGGACGATGCCACCAACTCGTCGATCTTCGCGCTGGACGCGGCGACCGGGCGGCCGCGCTGGCACGTCCAGCTCGTGCACAAGGACCTGTGGGACTTCGACGTGCCGGCCCAGCCGGCGCTCTACGACCTGCCCGACGGCAACGGCGGCACCGTGCCGGGGCTGATCGCCGCCACCAAGCACGGCCAGATCTTCCTGCTGAACCGCGCGACGGGGGCGCCGATCGCGCCGATCACCGAGCGGCCGGTGCCGCAAGGCAATGTGCCGGGCGAGCATTACGCGCCGACGCAGCCCTATTCGGACATGCCGTCGATCGGCACAGAGACCCTGACGGAAGCCGACATGTGGGGGGCGACGCCGTTCGACCAACTCCTGTGCCGGATCCAGTTCAAGACCATGCGCCACGAGGGGACCTTCACCCCGCCGGGCTTCGACACCGCGCTCCAGATGCCGGGCTCGCTCGGCGGCATGAACTGGGGCAGCACCGCGATCGACATGAGCCGGGACTACCTGATCGTGAACGACATGCGGCTCGGCCTGTGGAACCGGCTGATCCCGAGGGAACAGGTCGAGACCGGCAAGGCCGCCGGCACCGAGATGGGCCTGTCGTCGATGCGCGGCACGCCCTACGTCTCCCTGCGCAACCGCTTCGTGTCGGCGCTGAACGTGCCGTGCCAGAAGCCGCCCTTCGGCACGCTGACCGCCATCGACCTGAGGGCGCGCCGCATCGCCTGGCAGGTCCCGCTCGGCACGGTCGAGGATACCGGGCCGCTGGGGATCAAGATGCACCTGCCGATCCCGATCGGCATGCCCTCGCTCGGCGGGTCCCTGGTGACCGGCTCGGGCCTGATCTTCTTCGCCGGCACCCAGGATTACTACCTGCGGGCGTTCGATGCCGCGACCGGCCGCGAGGTCTGGAAGGGCCGCCTGCCGGTGGGCAGCCAGGGGGCGCCGATGACCTACCGGTCGCCCAAGACCGGTCGGCAATACGTTGTGATCACGGCCGGCGGCGCCCGCCAGTCCCCCGACCGCGGCGACTACGTGGTCGCCTACGCGCTGCCCGCCGATTCCGGATCGAAGTGATCCGGTTCGAAGACGGCAAAATCGGGGTTCCCAAAGGGCTGGCTCTTTGGCGGGGTTCGGGGGCGGAGCCCCTGGATGCATCGGTCGAAGCCCGACAGCAGGGCTCTGCCCTGCACCCGCAGGTCCCGACCTTTTGAAACCTAGCCGAACCCGCGGGTGAAGCTGAGACGGTGGTGCGGGCTCCGGCCCAGGGCCGTCAGGCCAGCGCGGTGCAGGGCCGTGCCGTAGCCGACATTGCGCTCCCAGCCGTAGCCCGGATGGCGCTCGGCCAGCCGGCGCATGAGGTCGTCGCGGAAGACCTTGGCGACGATCGAGGCGGCGGCGATCTGCGGCACCAGGGCATCGCCGCCGACCACCGCGCGGCCCGGCAGGCCGGGCAGGGCGTCCCGGCCGTCGACCAGGACCGGCGCCGCAATGCCGAGGCGTGCCACCGCCCGCGCCATGGCGTCGAGGGTCGCGGCGCGGATGTTGATCTGGTCGATCAGCGCCCGGGAGCCCGCCGCCACGGCAACCCGGGCATGGGCACGGATCAGGGGCGCTAGCTGGGCGCGAACCGGCTCGGGCACGCGCTTGCTGTCGTCCAGGGCGCCCAGCAGGGCCGGGGGGATCGCATTCGGGTCGAACCAGACCGCGGCCACGACCACCGGTCCGCACAGGGCGCCGCGCCCGACCTCGTCGCAGCCGATCACCGGCGGGTAATTCTTGGCGCGGGCCGGGTCGAAGGGCGGGGTGAGGATGGATCTGGTTCGCTTCACGGGCGGCATGCGGCCGTCCTGCCATCCCGCGCGGCCGTCGTCACGGTTCAGGCGGCGTTCCGGGTGCCCCGCTCGCCGCCATGCGCCTCGATGATGTTGCCGAAGAACTGATCGGCGCTGACGTCCCAGCCGCGGCGCAGGGCCTCCTGCCGGCACTCGGCCCGGGACAGGCGGAGCGCCGCGAGCGCGGCCGCGCGCAGGTCGTGGTCGAGGATCCCGACCCGGGTCCCACTCAGCACGTCGTTGGGTCCCGGCACCGGGAAGGCGGCGATCGGCAGGCCGCAGGCCATGGCCTCCAGGAGCACGATGCCGAACGTGTCGGTGAGGCTCGGGAACACGAAGGCGTCGCAGGCGGCGTAGACCGATGCCAGCGCCGCGCCGGTCCGCGTGCCGAGGAAGCGCGCCTCCGGAGCCAGGGCCTGCAGCCGCGCCCGGTCCGGCCCGTCGCCGACCACGACTTTGGTGCCGGGCAGATCGAGGCTGAGGAAGGCGGCGAGGTTCTTCTCGACGGCGAGCCGGCCGACATAGAGGAACAGCGGCCGCGGCAGTTGTGCCAGTTCCGCCGGCGGCGGCTCGCCGGGGGCGGCCGGGCGGAACCGCTCGGTGTCGACCCCGCGGGTCCAGCGCATCAGGTGGGTGAAACCCCTGGCCTCCAGCTCCGCCTGGAGGGTCGGGGTGCTGACCATCGTGCCCCGGGCCGCGCCGTGGAAGCTGCGCAGATAGGCGTAGGACCACGCCTCCGGCACCGGCAGCCGGGCCGCGAGGTATTCCGGAAACCGCGTGTGATAGCTCGTGGTGAAGGGCAGCCCGTGGGCCAGGCAGTGGCGCCGGGCCGCGAAGCCGATCGGCCCCTCGGTGGCGATATGGACATGGCTCGGCCGCTCCTTGGCCCAGCGCGCCGCCACCCGGTCCCGTCCGGCCAGGGCCAGGCGGATCTCCGTGTAGCCCGGCAGGGGCAGCGAACGGAAATCGGCCACCGAGAGCAGGGCCGTCTCGAAGCCGTGCTCGGGCGCCCGGCGGACCATCTGCTCCAGGGAGCGGACCACGCCGTTGACCTGCGGATGCCAGGCGTCGCTGGCGATGAGGAGCTTCACCGAGCGATCCCTCACGCCACCGCGCGCCGGCCCGTCACGGCCCGCGGCGCAGCCTCGGCCTCGCGCGCCCGCAGGATGCTCGGATAGTGCAGCACCTCGATGCGGCCGTCGTAATGCTCGATCAGCCCGGTGCAGGATTCCACCCAGTCACCGGTGTTGAGGTAGCGCAAATCGCCGATCGCCCGGTCGGCGGCGTGGTGGATATGCCCGCAGATCACGCCGTTCGCGCCCTGGCGACGCGCCTCCTCGGCCAGGATCGTCTCGAACCGGCCGATGAAGCTGACGGCGTTCTTCACCCGCAGCTTCGCCCAGGCCGAGAGCGACCAGTAGGACAGGCCGACCCGTCGCCGGATCCGGTTGATCACGGTGTTGAGCGTCAGGGCCAGCGTGTAGGCGCCGTCGCCGAGATGGGCGAGCCAGGGCGAGTGCCGCACCACCATGTCGAACTGGTCGCCGTGGATCACCAGGTAGCGCTGCCCGTCGGCCGCCTCGTGGATCGCGGTCTCGGCGATCTCGATGCCGCCGAAATTGGTGCCGACGTAGTCTCGCAGGAACTCGTCGTGGTTGCCCGGCAGGTAGACGATCCGGGCGCCCTTGCGCACCTTGCGCAGGAGCTTCTGGACGACGTCGTTGTGTTCCTGCGGCCAGTACCAGCCGGAGCGCAGCTGCCAGCCGTCCACGATGTCGCCGACCAGGTAGACCGTGTCGGCGTCGTAATCGCGCAGGAACGACAGGAGCAGCCCGGCCTGGCAGCCGCGCGTTCCGAGATGCAGGTCCGACAGGAACAGCGTGCGGACCCGGACCGGCATCTCCTCATCCTCGGCCACGTCACCCTCCCGGCGGTCGAACGGTGCCGGGATCCAGAGCGCGATCACGTCTCAGTTTGATGACGCGGGGGTGGATCGCTGTGGGTGTTGTGGTGCGCTGCAGCGGAAGTTCTCAAGCCCGAATAGCTGGCGTTGCGGCGCACAAAAAATTTTTTTACCGCGATCCCGAAGTTTTTCCGGTTTTGCTTCCGAGCTTCGCCGCCTCATAATACCAGATAACCGGTGGCTCGGCGTGAGCCGGGCCGGACGCGTACTGGAAGGCGGCCAGGGTGCCTTGAGACGAGGCGCCGTAGAACGGGACGGCATTTCGGAGGCGACCGGCGCGCGGGGGCGCGCCGCGACGCGAGCGGCACGAGGCCGCCTGCCGCTCCGCTGAGCCCCCCGATCCACGGATGACGCGGATGACGTTCGGGACGCTGCGGTCTGCCGCGGCCACCGGCGCCGCTCGCAGGATGCCCGACACGGCCGCCGAGGACGTTCGAACGAACCGGCGCGGGTCCGCCCGCGCACAACAGAGTTTTTGGAGGAAACACCATGGCCGCAACCCGGCGCCCCGGTCGCAACCATCTCTTCATCCCCGGCCCCACGAACATCCCGGACCGCGTCCTGCGCGCGATGCACGTGCCGTCCGAGGATCACCGCTCGCCGGGCTTCCCCGAGCTGGTGAAGCCGCTGCTGCAGGACGCCAAGATCGTGTTCGGCTCGACCGCCGGGACGGTCATCCTGTTCCCGTCTTCGGGCACCGGCATCTGGGAATCGGCCCTGTCCAACACCCTCTGCCGCGGCGACAAGGTGCTGACGTCCCGCTACGGCCAGTTCAGCCACCTCTGGGTCGACATGGCCCAGCGCCTCGGCCTCGACGTGATCGTCCAGGAGGAGGAATGGGGCACCGGCGCCGATCCGCAGAAAATCGAGGAGGCGCTCCGGGCCGATAAGGACCACGCCATCAAGGCCGTGATGGTCGTCCACAACGAGACCGCCACCGGCGTCACCAGCGACATCGCCGCCGTGCGCAAGGCGCTCGACGCCGCCGGCCACCCGGCGCTGCTGTTCGTGGACGGCATCTCGTCGATCGGCTCGCTGCCGTTCTACATGGACGAGTGGAAGGTCGATTGCGCCATCGCGGGCTCGCAGAAGGGCTTCATGCTGCCGGCCGGCCTCGGCCTGATCTGCATCAGCCCCAAGGCGCTGAAGATCGCCGAGGGCGGCACCGGCCGCAACGACCGGCTCGGCCACGCCTACTTCGCCTGGAAGGACCAGCTCGCGGCCAACGCCACCGGCTACTTCCCCTACACCCCGGTCCTGCCGCTGCTCTACGGCCTGCGCGAGGCCCTGGCGATCGTGAAGGAGGAGGGGCTGGAGAACATCTACCACCGCCATCACGTCCTCGCCGAGGCGACCCGCCAGGCGGTGGCGGCCTGGGGCCTCAAGCCCTGCGCCAAGGAGCCGAAGTGGAACTCCGACACGGTCACGGCGATCGTGGTGCCGGAGGGCGCCGACGCCGCCAAGGTGATCACGCATGCCTACGAGCGCTACAACCTCTCGCTGGGCGCCGGCCTGTCGAAAGTTGCCGGGAAGGTGTTCCGGATCGGCCACCTGGGCGACCTGAACGAGCTGTCCCTGCTCGGCGCTATCGCGGGCGCCGAGATGGCGATGCTCGATTGCGGCATCAAGGTCACGCCGGGCTCGGGCGTCGCCGCGGCATCGAGCTACCTGCGCGAGAATCCGCTGCACAAGGCGTAATTCACGCCCGTCGTCGAAGCGGGGTCGGCTTGCCGGCTCCGCTTCGACGCGCAAGTAAGAACAAGAATCCCGAGGAAACCGCCCGTCGCCCGAGAGGGGATCCATGACGAAGAAAATCGTGTTCCTGGACCGTGAGTCCCTCGACGCGACGGTCCGGCCGTTCAGCTTCCCGCACGAATATGTCGAGCACGACTCGACCTGGACGCCGGAGGACACGGTGGCTCGGCTCCAGGGGGCGGAGATCGCGCTGATCAACAAGGTCCCGATGCGGGCCGAGACCCTGAAGCAGCTCCCCGACCTGAAGCTGATCGCGGTGGCCGCGACCGGCACGGACGTGGTCGACAAGGCCCAGGCCAAGGCCCAGGGCATCACCGTCGTCAACATCCGCAACTACGCGTTCAACACCGTGCCCGAGCACGTGGTCGGGCTGATGTTCGCCCTGCGCCGGGCGATCGTGCCTTACGCCAACTCCGTGAAGCGGGGCGATTGGGCGAAGTCCAAGCAGTTCTGCTACTTCGATTATCCGATCTACGACATCGCGGGCTCGACGCTCGGCATCGTCGGCTACGGGGCGCTCGGCAAGTCGATCGGCAAGCGCGCCGAGGCGCTGGGCATGAAGGTCCTGGCCTACGACGTGTTCCCGCAGGACGGGCTGGTCGATTTCGAGACGATCCTGACGCAGTCCGATGTGATCACGCTGCATGTGCCGCTCACCCCCGACACCAAGGGGATGATCGGCGCCGCCGAGCTCAAGCGGATGAAGAAGAACGCCATCCTGATCAACACCGCCCGGGGCGGGCTGGTGGACGAGGCCGCGCTGCTGGCCGCGCTCAAGGACGGCACCATCGCGGGGGCGGGCTTCGACGTGGTCGCGCAGGAGCCGCCGAAAGACGGCAACATCCTGTGCGAGGCCGACCTGCCGAACCTGATCGTGACCCCGCACGTCGCCTGGGCCAGCAAGGAGGCGATGCAGATCCTGGCCGACCAGCTCGTCGACAACGTCGAGGCGTTCGTCGCCGGCAAGCCGCAGAACGTGGTGGAGTAGGGCTCGGGCTCTCCCTCCCCCCTCTGTGGGGGAGGGTGGCCCCCGGAGGGGGTCGGGAGAGGGGAGCGACGGCGCCGAAGCGGGCTGCGCCCCTCATGCCGGTCGCGCCTCTTCCGGAAGCCGGGTTCCCCTCTCCCGACCCCTTGCTGACGCAGGGGCCACCCTCCCCCGCAGAGGGGGGAGGGAGACGCGCGGAGCCGAGTTCTGACATTTAGGCCGTCCGCTCCCCTCGAGATTGGGAACGGATCGAGAAGACATCACGACGGCGCCTCACAGGCGCGACGGATAAGGTCCAAAAAGCATGACAAAGAAGCTGCTGTTCCTGTTCGACACCGATGCCGTGCCGAACGTGTTCGACACGGTCGTCGGCTACGATGGCGGTGCCGACCACATCACCGGCTACGGCGGCGTGAATCCGGACAATGTCGGCGCGCTGGTCGATGGCACGATCTACACCCGCGGCGGCTCCGAGAAGAAGTCGACGGCGATCTTCGTCGGCGGCGGCAGCATGGCGGCCGGCGAGGAGCTGTTCACCGCCGTCAAGAAGCGCTTCTTCGGCCCGTTCCGGGTCTCGGTCATGCTCGATTCCAACGGCTCCAACACCACGGCAGCCGCCGGCGTCGCCCTTGTGGCCAAGGCCGCCGGCTCGCTTCAGGGCAAGACGGCCGTCGTGCTGGCGGGCACCGGCCCGGTCGGCATGCGCTCGGCCGCGCTGCTCGCCGGCGAGGGCGCCGAGGTGACGATC
The DNA here is from genome assembly GCF_020523825.1 of Methylobacterium brachiatum. Classification (GTDB taxonomy): domain Bacteria; phylum Pseudomonadota; class Alphaproteobacteria; order Rhizobiales; family Beijerinckiaceae; genus Methylobacterium; species Methylobacterium brachiatum. The sequence continues at coordinate 32,802 of NZ_JAJALK010000015.1, forward strand.
GCGGGCCGCGCCCTCGACAAGACCCAGGCCGCCGCCGACGCGATCAATGCGCGCTTCAAGGTCAACGTGAAGGCCGCCGCGACGCCGGACGAGGCCTCCCGCATCGCCCTGGTGAAGGGCAAGAACCTCATTTTCACGGCCGGTGCCATCGGGGTCGAGCTGCTGCCCGAGGCCGCCTGGGCCCAGGATCCGGCGGTCGAGATCGTCGCCGACTACAATGCCCAGCCCCCGACCGGGATCGGCGGCATCGAGGTGATGGACAAGGGCAAGGACCGTAACGGCAAGAAGGCGTTCGGGGCGCTCGGCATCGGCGGCCTGAAGCTCAAGCTGCACCGGGCCTGCGTCGGCCAGCTCTTCGAGAGCACCGAGCAGGTGCTCGATGCCGAGGAGATCTACGCGCTCGCCAAGTCGATGGCCTGAGGAGGCGCCGGTGACCGACACGCGTCCCCCCGAGACCGACAGCATCGAGACCTTCCTGACGGGGCTGGCGAGCGCCGCCCCGACCCCCGGCGGCGGCGGCGCGGCGGCGATCTCCGGCGCCATGGGCGCGGCCCTGGTCTCGATGGTCTGCAACCTCACCATCGGCAAGAAGAAGTACGTGGAGGTCGAGGCCGAGCTGAAGGACGTGCTCGCCCGGTCCGAGGGCCTGCGGGTCGTGCTCACGGGCATGATCGGCGAGGACGTCCAGGCCTTCGACGCCGTGATGGGCGCCTACGGCCTGCCCAAGGGCACCGACGACGAGAAGGCGGCCCGCGCCACGGCGATCCAGGCGGCGCTGAAGACGGCCACCGACGTGCCGCTTTCCTGCTGCCGGGCCTGCCGGACGGTGATCGACCTCGCGGCGATCACCGCCGAGAAGGGCAATCTGAACGTCGTCTCCGATGCCGGCGTTGCGGTGCTCTCAGCCTATGCCGGCCTGCGCAGCGCGGCGCTGAACGTCTACGTCAACGCCAAGGGGATCGAGGACCGGGATTTTGCCGACGAGCGGCTCCAGGAACTCGAAGGCCTGCTGGCCGAGGCCGGCGCGCTGACCGAGAAGGTCTACGGGGTCGTCAAGGCCAAGGTGAACTGAACCGAGCCGCACCCGCCACGGGTGCCGCAAATGGATCGATAGTCGAGGCCGGGTGCATTGGGCGCCCGGCCTTTCTTTTTGCCGAAATGCTGCGGTGCAATAGTGGCGCCGACGTGTTTTGCATCCGCGAAAAAGGCCGCCTGAACCGGCGGATCAAAAAATTTGACGGGCGTAATCTTCCCACTCAACTAAAGTAGACGGCGACAAACGGCGGCAACGACCGCGGAGGAGGCGCCGAATGGACGTCCACGAGTACCAAGCCAAGGAGCTGCTTGCGAGCTTCGGTGTGGCGGTCCCGAAGGGCGCCATCGCGTTCAGCCCGGACCAGGCGGTCTACGCCGCCACCGAGCTCGGCGGCTCGTTCTGGGCCGTGAAGGCGCAGATCCATGCGGGCGCCCGCGGCAAGGCCGGCGGCATCAAGCTGTGCCGGACCTACAACGAGGTCCGCGACGCCGCCAAGGAGCTGCTGGGCAAGCGCCTCGTCACCCTGCAGACCGGCCCCGAGGGCAAGCCGGTCCAGCGGGTTTATGTCGAGACCGCCGACCCGTTCGAGCGCGAGCTCTATCTCGGCTACGTGCTGGACCGGAAAGCCGAGCGCGTGCGCGTCATCGCCAGCCAGCGCGGCGGCATGGATATCGAGGAGATCGCCGCCAACGAGCCGGAGGCGCTGATCCAGATCGTCGTCGAGCCGGCGGTGGGCCTGCAGCAATTCCAGGCCCGGGAGATCGCCTTCCAGCTCGGCCTGAACATCAAGCAGGTCTCGGCCGCGGTGAAGACCATCATGAACGCCTACCGGGCGTTCCGCGACTGCGACGGCACGATGCTGGAGATCAACCCGCTGGTCGTCACCAAGGACGACCGCGTTCTGGCCCTCGATGCCAAGATGAGCTTCGACGACAACGCGATGTTCCGCCGGCCGGGCATCGCCGACATGCACGACCCGTCGCAGGGCGATCCCCGCGAGGCGCAGGCCGCCGAGCACAACCTCAGCTATATCGGGCTTGAGGGCGAGATCGGCTGCATCGTCAACGGCGCCGGGCTGGCCATGGCGACCATGGACATGATCAAGCACGCGGGCGGTGAGCCGGCGAATTTCTTGGATGTCGGTGGTGGTGCTTCTCCGGAACGCGTCGCGACGGCGTTCCGGCTGGTGCTGTCGGACCGCAACGTGAAGGCGATCCTCGTCAACATCTTCGCCGGCATCAACCGCTGCGACTGGGTCGCCGAGGGCGTGATCCAGGCTGCCCGGGAGGTGAAGATCGACGTGCCCCTGGTGGTGCGCTTGGCCGGCACGAATGTCGAGGCCGGCCAGAAGATCCTGGCCGAGAGCGGCCTCGACCTGATCACCGCCGACACCCTGTCGGACGCGGCGCGCAAGGCGGTCGACGCCTGCGACGCCGCCAAGAAGAACCGCTGAGGGGAGACCACGCCATGAGCATCCTCATCGACGAGACCACCCCGATCATCGTCCAGGGCATCACGGGCGACAAGGGCACCTTCCACGCCAAGGAGATGCTGGACTACGGCACGAACGTCGTGGGCGGCGTCACCCCGGGCAAGGGCGGCCGCACCCATCTCGGCCTGCCGGTGTTCAACACCGTCAAGGAGGCGGTCGCCGCCACGGGGGCCACCACCTCGATCACCTTCGTGGCGCCGCCGTTTGCGGCGGACGCCATCATGGAGGCGGCCGATGCCGGCCTGCGGCTGGTCTGCTCGATCACCGACGGCATCCCGGCCCAGGACATGATGCGGGTGAAGCGCTACCTGATGCGCTACCCGCGGGATCGCCGCACCATGGTGGTCGGCCCGAACTGCGCCGGCATCATCTCGCCCGGCAAGGCGATGCTCGGGATCATGCCCGGCCACATCTACCTCAAGGGCAATGTCGGGGTGATCTCGCGCTCGGGAACCCTGGGCTACGAGGCCGCCTCGCAGCTCAAGGAGCTCGGCCTCGGGATCTCGACCTCGGTGGGCATCGGCGGCGACCCGATCAACGGCTCGTCCTTCCTCGACCACCTCGCCCTGTTCGAGACCGATCCGGACACCGACGCGGTGCTGATGATCGGCGAGATCGGCGGCCCGCAGGAAGCCGAGGCCTCGGCCTGGATCCGGGACAACATGTCGAAGCCGGTGATCGGCTTCGTGGCCGGGCTCACGGCCCCCAAGGGCCGCCGGATGGGCCATGCCGGGGCGATCATCTCGGCGGCCGGCGACAGCGCCGCCGAGAAGGCCGAGATCATGCGTTCCTACGGCCTGACCGTGGCGCCCGATCCCGGCTCCTTCGGCCAGACCGTCGCCGACGTGCTCGCCCGGGCGGCGTAGCTGTCTCAACCCTCCCCCCTCTGCGGGGGAGGGTGCCCCGCGGATGCGGGGCGGGAGAGGGGCAGCGCGACGCTTCAGGATGCGAGGCCCGTCGCGACCTCTCCGGCACCGTCGCTCCCCTCTCCCGACCCCTGCTGATGCAGGGGCCACCCTCCCCCGCAAAGGGGGGAGGGGACATCGCGGCGGCTTCTCTAAAAACGTGCGCCACGAGGTGGCTCCATGACCCGTACCCTTCACGCATCCCCCGGCCTCGCCGAGGCCAGCGCCTTCGCGCCGCCGGTGATCACCGGCACCTCGGCCGAGCAGGCCCTCGACATCCTGTTCCAGGCCCTGCTCGACGTCGCCCGCCGGCACGACCCGGATCTCGAGGCGGTGCTGCACGGCACGGCCGACATCTCGCGCTTCTCGCCGGAGATGCTGGCGCGCGCCCTCCAGGTGCAGGGGATCTGGTTCCACCTGATCTCGATCGCCGAGCAGAACGCCGCGATGCGCCGGCGCCGGCACGTCGAGCGCACGGAGGGGCGGGCCGCGCTGAGCGGGTCGTTCGCGAAAGTGTTCGCCGAAGCCCGCGCCAAGGGGATCCAGCCGGCGCAGATCCAGGCGCTGCTCTCCGACCTGCGCATCCGGCCGACGCTCACCGCGCACCCGACCGAGGGCAAGCGGGTGACGGTGCTGGAGAAGTTCCGGCGGATCTACCTCGTGCTGCGCGAGCTGGAGATGCCGCGCTGGACCGACCGCGAGCGCAACGGGCTCATGAACGAGCTGCGCGATCAGATCGAGCTGGTCTGGATGACCGGCGAGCTACACCTGGAGAAGGCCACCGTCGAGCGGGAGGTCGCCTGGGGGCTGCACTTCTTCGACGAGACCCTGTTCGAGATGCTGCCCGAGACCATGGACACCCTGGAGGAATCCTTGGCCGAGGCCTATCCGGGCACCTCGTTCAAGGTGCCGCCGTTCTTCCAGTTCGGCTCGTGGATCGGCGGCGACCGGGACGGCAATCCCTACGTCACGGCGGCGGTCACCCGGCAGGCCCTGCACCGGAACGCGCTGGCCTCGCTCAACCGCTACCGCGACGGCGTGCACGAGCTCGGCCGGACGCTCTCGCTCACGGAGCGTGCCCTGCCGCTGCCGGAGACGTTCCGCCAGGAGCTCGACCGGCAGCTCGCCGAGAGCGGTCAGGCCCGGGCCATCGCCCGGCGCAATCCCGGCGAGCCGTATCGCCAGTATCTCACCTGCGTCCTGCGCAAGCTTGACGCGACCATCGCCCGCAACGAGGGCGAGCACCCGTCCGGGCCCGACTATGCCAGCGCCGACGGCCTGATCGAGGACCTGCGCACCCTGGAGCGGGGCCTGGAGGACGCCAAGTGCGGCGCGCTCGGCCGCGACCTGGTCCGGCCGGTCCGCCGCATGGTCGAGATCTTCCGCTTCTCCACGGTCCGGCTCGACCTGCGCGAGAACACCACCCGGACCACCGAGACGCTCCAGGCGCTCTGGCGCCAGCGCAACGGCGAGGGCGAGCCCCCGGCGCTGGGCTCGGCGGCCTGGCGGCAATGGATCGACGCCGAGCTGGTCCGGCCCCGGGATCCGGAGCGCTCCTTCGAGAGCCTGCCCGACGCCGCCCGCGAGACGCTGGCGACCTTCGCGCTGGTGGCCGAGATGCGCGAATGCCTCGACCGGGAGGCGTTCGGCGCCTTCGTCCTGTCGATGACCCGGTCGGTGGAGGATATCCTCGGGGCCTACCTGCTCGCCAAGGAGGCCGGCGTGTTCCTCGACGCGGCGGGCCCCGAGATCCGTCCGGAAATCTGCCCGCTCGCGATCGTGCCCCTATTCGAGACGATCGACGACCTGCGCGCCGCCCCGGCGATCATGCGCGAGCTCCTGGGCGTGCCAGTGGTGCGCCGCTCGACCCGCTGGCAGGGCGGGGTGCAGGAGGTGATGATCGGCTATTCCGACTCCAACAAGGATGGCGGCTTCGTCGCCGCCAACTGGGAGCTATACAAGGCGCAGAGCAAGCTGACCCGGCTCGGCCAGGAGCTCGGCGTCGGCATCGCGTTCTTCCACGGCCGCGGCGGCTCTGTGAGCCGGGGCGGCGTGCCGACCCATCGGGGCATCATGGCCCAGCCGCCGGGCTCCATCCGCGGCCGGTTCCGCACCACGGAGCAGGGCGAGGTCGTCTCGTTCAAATACGCCAACCGCGGCACCGCCGCCTATCAGATGGAACTGCTCGCCGCCTCGGTCTTCGAGCACGCCCTGGCGGGCGACGGCGAGCGGGCGAGTGTCGGCCACGACGACGCCCTGGAGGCGCTCGCCGGCGCCTCGCGGGCCGCCTATGTCCGCCTGCTCCAGACCGATGGCCTGGTCGACTATTTCCAGTCGGCGAGTCCGCTGGACGAGATCGCGCTCCTGAATATCGGCTCGCGCCCGGCGCGCCGGTTCGGCGCCCGCTCGCTGTCGGACCTGCGGGCGATCCCCTGGGTGTTCGCCTGGTCGCAGAACCGGCACGTGATCACCGGCTGGTACGGCGTCGGCTCGGGGCTGGCGAGCTTCCTCGAGGTGCGCGGCCGGGACGGCGAGGCGACCTTGAAGCGGCTGTTCCAGGAGTCGCGGGTGTTCCGCCTGGTCCTCGACGAGGTCGAGAAGACCCTGATGATGGTCGATCTCGACATCGCCCGCGCCTATGCCGGCCTCGTCCCCGACGCGGGCGTCCGGGACCGGATCTTCGCGATGATCGAGGCCGAGTACGCGCTGACCCGCGAGATGGTGCTGCGGGTGAGCGGCGGAACCGAGCTGGCCGAGCGCTTCCCGCTGTTCCGCGACCGGCTGAAGGGGCGGTTGCCGACGATCAACCAGGTCGGGCGCGAGCAGGTCGAGCTGCTGGCCCGCTACCGGGCCGAGACCGACGAGGACCGGCGCGAGGCGGTGAAATCCGCCCTGCTCTTGTCGATCAACTGCATCGCGGTCGCCTTCGGCTCGACCGGGTGAGGCGCGCCGCTCTGTCGCCCGCCGACCCGTGACCCATCTTGTTCCCGGAGGGCGATCCACACGCACCCCGGCGGCATCAGAACCGTTACCAGGAGAGAGAAACACCCATGAGCTTCACCCTGATCCAGCAGGCCAAGCCGCGCCTGCACCGCTCCGAACTCGCCGTCCCGGGCTCCAACCCGACCTTCATGGAGAAGTCGGCCCAGTCGGCGGCCGACGTGATCTTCCTCGACCTCGAGGATGCGGTCGCGCCCGACGACAAGGAGAAGGCCCGCACCAACATCATCCAGGCGCTCAACGACCTGGATTGGGGCAACAAGACCATGATGATCCGCATCAACGGTCTCGACACCCACTACATGTACCGCGACGTGGTCGACATCGTCGAAGCCTGCCCGCGGCTCGACATGGTGCTGATCCCCAAGGTCGGCGTGCCGGCCGACGTCTACGCCATCGACGTGCTGGTCACCCAGATCGAGCAGGCCAAGAAGCGCGAGAAGCAGATCGGCTTCGAGGTGCTGATCGAGACCGCCCTCGGCATGGCCAATGTCGAGGCGATCGCCCAGTCGTCGAAGCGCCTGGAGGCGATGTCCTTCGGCGTGGCCGATTACGCGGCCTCGACTCGCGCCCGCTCCACGGTCATCGGCGGCGTGAACCCCGACTTCTCGGTGCTCACCGACAAGGACGAGGCCGGCAACCGCCAGACCCATTGGCAGGATCCGTGGCTGTTCGCCCAGAACCGCATGCTGGTGGCCTGCCGCGCCTACGGCCTGCGCCCGATCGACGGCCCGTTCGGCGACTTCTCGGATCCGGACGGCTACCGCTCGGCGGCCAAGCGCTGCGCCGCGCTCGGCTTCGAGGGCAAGTGGGCGATCCACCCCTCGCAGATCGACCTCGCCAACGAGGTGTTCACCCCGTCGGAGGCCGAGGTCACCAAGGCCCGCCGCATCCTGGAGGCCATGCAGGAGGCCGCCAAGGCCGGCCGCGGCGCCGTCTCCCTCGACGGCCGCCTGATCGACATCGCGTCGATCCGCATGGCCGAGGCGCTGATCGAGAAGGCGGACGCCATGAAGGCGTGAGAGGCCTCGCCCTTCTCCATGCGGAGAAGGGCGGCCCAACTTCGCGTCGCGGCCGGGATCACCGGTCGCGATGCGATCCGCTCAGAACGGCCGCGCGTCCGGCAGCCGCGCCGCCGCCATCTCCGCCGGAGTCGGGTCGCGATGGACCACGATTCCGTTCGACCGGTCCGGTGCGATCAGGCCGAGGCGCGCGAACCCGTCGAGCCAGCCGTCCATCGGCCAGAAGCCGTGGCGGGCGTGGAAGCGGGCGGCGTTGGCGACGATGTCGCGAAAATGTTGGAGCGGCGGGTCGTAGCTCCCATGGTGCTGGTGATAGGCCCGGGGGCCGCCGAGGAACAGGATCGGCACGCCGGCCGCGTCGGCCCGGAACGCCAGGTCGGTATCCTCCGCCCCGTAGCCGGAGAAGGATTCGTCGAAGCCGCCGATCCGGTCGTAGGTCGCGGCCCGCACCGCGAAGGCCAGGGACCAGAACAGGCCGGGCTGGGGTGCCGGCGCGACCCGGCCCGGGGCCGGGAAGGTGCGCACCGGGTGCGGATGGCCGAGCCGGTCGAGCTCGGCCTCGTCCCAGCCATCCGTGACCGCGCCGGCCGGCAGGTAGCCGATCTCGCAGCAGATCAGGGCGTCGTGCTCGGCGACCGCCCGCGACAGGTCCGCGACCAGGCCGCGGGACGGGATGCAATCGACATCGAGGAAGACCAGCGTGTCGGTCCGCGCCGCCCGGCGCCCGGCATTGCGCGCGGCGGCGAGCGGCAGGCCGTCCCGCGGGAACGGGACGCGCTCGACCGGGAACGGCAGATCCGGCAGGGGCGCGTCGTCGCCGCCGATCTCGACGACGATGCAAGCTTCGGGTGGCGTGCCGCGCCCCAGGCCTTCGAGCAGCCGGGCGAGATGCGCGCCCCGGCCTTTGTTGAGGGTGATGACCGTGGTGCTCACGCGGCACCTCCCGCACGCAGCACGTCGAGCCGGTATTTGTCGGTCCGGTCCTGATGCAGCAGGCCGGCGAACGGCGCGGCCTGCGCGATGAAGCTCTCGACCGCCTCGTCGCCCGATTGCGGATAGTCGGTCTCGCCGATCCAATGGACCAGCACGAGGTCGCCGCCGGGCTCGATCGCCCCGCCGACACGTCGGACCAGCTCGGTGAGGTCGGGCGGGGCGAGGAAATACAGGAATTCGGACAGCACGATCAGGTCGAACCGCCCCTCCGGCCAGTCCGCCGGCACGGCGCCCTGGCGGATCTCAACCGTCGGCCGGTCGGCGCAACGGGCCCGGGCGGCCTCGACGGCGGCCGGGATCAGATCGCTCGCCAGGAGGCGGTCGCAGCGCTCGGACAGGGCCCGGGTGAACACCCCGATCGCGCAGGCCGGCTCGAAGGCGGCGCGGTAGCGCGGCCGCGGCAAGCAGGCCAAAGTGGCCGCGTACTTGTCGCGCTCGTAGGCCGAACTCGTGAACTTCCAGGGATCCGGATCGCTGGCGTAGATGCCGGCGAAGTAATCGGCCGGCATGGTCTCCGTGGCCCGGCTCATGCGGGGATCCTGACGAAGCGCTCGTAGGGGCCGCAGAGCCGGTCGATCATCGCGGGCTCCAGGCGAAAGCCCGTGGGATCGTCCGCGATCAGGTCGGTCGTCTGGGATTCGTGCGCCGCGACCGCGCGGGCCTTAGCCGCGCGATAGGCCGACACGTCGAGGCGCAGGCCGTCCGGCGCCGGCCCGACTTCGGTCTCCGGCGGCAGGGTCCAGCCCCAGACCGGGTATTCGTAGACCGCAACTTTGGGCATGAGCGGCCGGGCCAGGCCGACGATGGCGGCGGACGCCTTGTGGTCGCAATGGGGATCGTGCCGCCAGGTCACGAAGACCGCGCCGGCCTCGCAGGCGGTGGCGGCCTGCACGACGGCATGGGCGGCGGCCTCGGCCTCGGGCCCTGCGCTCGGCACATGCGCGTCGGGCAGGCGCAGGAAGGTGACGGAATCCGCGGCGAGGCCGAGGATCGCCACGGCCCGGAGCGTCTCCGCCTCGCGCAAAGTCCGCAGCTTGTCCGGCGGGTAGAGCCGGGAATGGGTGTGCGAGCCGCAGCCGTCGCTGACCACCACGAGGCGCACGTCGCGGCCGGCGGCGCGCGCCGCGGCGATAAGGCCCCCACAGCCCAGGCTCTCGTCGTCGGGATGGGGCGCGACCACGACGAGGCCACCGCGCGCCACCAGGCAGTCGAGATCCGCTACCGGAAGCGCGTCGGCGGCCGCCAGGAAAGCGTCGGCTCGCATCAGCGTGCCCCCGCCATGACGTGCGCCCCGGTTCGGATGGGGCGGTCGAGAAGAACGGTCACGGATCCCTCCTGGGACGACGTGCGGATCGAGCCCCCCGGCTATCGGCCCCGGCGGCTGAACGCGTCATGACCGGGACCGCCCATGGCAGGCCCTACCGATCGTTCTCGGTGGTCAGGGCGCCGAGCCGGACGCCCTCGTCGGCCGTGGCCTGGGCGGCCAGGTGGACGCCGGGATTGGGCGTGTCGTCGAACACCGCGCCGGCGGTGCACAGGGCGCTGCGCAGGGCCTCGATCTGCCCGCTCGGCGGATCGCCGTAGCCGCTCTCGAAGTCGCGCACGAATTGCTCGTCCAGGCCGACCTTGGTGGCGAGGTCTGCCTCGGACCATCCGAGCAGCCCGCGGGCCGCCCGCGACTGCGCCGGGCTCATCGCGAGCGCGCTCGCCCCGGCCTGGCCGCTCTCGTCCGATCCCGCCACGTCGTCCTCCATTCCGTCGCTCGTCACTGTACGATGATCGACAACGATAACGGCCGCCGATCGGTTCAGGGCGCCGCCGGATGCGCCGTGACCATAATTGTGCTGAAATTCGGTCGCATCCGCGGGGGTGTATGGATTCGGGGCGGCCTCGACGCGCGAATCGTGGGCGTCGGGGGCATGATGCGCCGCCGAATGGACGACGAGCTGAGCGCCGTGCGCGCGAGAGTAGGGGCAGAACGATGAGAGCGGTGCTGATCGCCACCTTGGCCTGTGCCGTGATGGCCGTGGACCTGACCGCAGCGACGCAGGCCCAGGCCCAGATGGGCGGTGGCGCGCCCACGGGCTTCGGCCGCGGCAACCGCCGCCCGGGCGGCGAGGAAGAGAAGAAGCCGCAATACGTGCCGGGCACCAAGGCGAGCGAGAAGATCTTCCCGCTCGACTCGACCTGGACGGCGGTGAGCCTCAACGGCAAGCCGTTCACCGGCGGCGACCGGCCGAGCTTCATCATCGACAAGCAGTACCGCGCCCGCGGTTACGGCGGCTGCAACACCTTCGCGGCCACCGCTTTCCCGCTGAAGGATCAGCACCTCGCGGTCGGCCCGCTCGCGCTCACCAAGAAGAGCTGCGACAAGAGCCTCGCGGCCTCCGAGCAGGCGTTCTTCGTCGCCCTGCGGACCGCGGCGGTGTGGGATCTGGTCGGCTCGCAGCTGGTGCTGAAGAGCCCGAACGGCGAGCTGAAGTTCGACCGGGCGCTCTGAGGCAAGAGATCCCTGGCCGGAAGCCGCCTTAAGGGCGGATTCACCACGCCGCACGAACCCGGCCGTCGATTCAGACGGCCTTGAGGGCCGCCGCGATTTCCTCCTCGTGCATCGAGGAGGCGGCGGATGGCCATCGGGATCGGTTTCGGGCGCGAGCAACCCCTGCGCCCCGGCGTGGCGCGGCCCCTGCGGTTCAGCGCACCCCCCGCCGTGCATGCCGGTGCGCTCTGGCTCGCGGCCGCGGCGCCGGTGTTGGCGACCCTGCTGTTGATCGCGCGACTTGCCGTCTGACGCTCGTGCGTCCGGCACGACCCTCAGTGGGCCCCGGTCATTCCGCGTCTTGCGTCTCCGCGTCCTCGTCGCCTTCGGATGATGCGCTCGGCCGCGCCGCATCCTGGGCGTGCGCCATGACCGGCGGGAACAGGACCGCCAGGCCGGCGGCGACGCCGTAGAGAACAGGGTCAGCATTCAGGCCCGATTTGGGCGGCATAAGATCATCGTTGATCATGATATGACTTCCGGTCTCGCGCCTTTGCGAGCAACGGTCCATGTCGACCTGTTCGCTTTAGAGCCGTTCGAGCATGGTCAATGCTGCGCCCCGCGTTTCGTTGCCGCAGGGCGATGATTTTTTTCTCGGCCTCATCTGGGGATCCATCCGCGATGACGCGGTGGATCTTGCAGGGCGCTCAGCCGCGACGCCGGAGGATGGGCCCGAGCGGCGCTTCCGGGATGCGGCAGGCGGCCGGCACCACGCTGAGGATCACGGCGCTCGGGCAGCGCGCCTGGCAACTCTGGGCCGCCGTGATCTGATCGCGTCCGCAGGCATCGGCGAAGCAAAAGGTGGCGAGGTCCTCGCAAGTGGCCCGAAAGCCGCCGGCCGGCGCGCCGTCGTGCCAATCCGCCGCCGTGGCGGCTTGCGCCAGCAACAGGGCCGCAAGGCCGATCGATGCCGTGATCCGCTTCACGCCGCGCCTCGCTCACGATTCGCCGGTGACCCTACATTGGCAGGCGGGCCGGACCTGTGCCATTCCGGCGACAGACGATGTGCCTCGTCGGCCTCGACGCCGACCGATCAGCCCCGGGACGGAAAGCCAGCCATGCCGCTCTACGCCCTCGACGACCACGCGCCGGACCTGGCCGATCCCGATCGCGTCTGGATCGCCCCGGACGCCCAGGTGATCGGCCGCGTCCATCTCGGCGTCGATGTCGGCATCTGGTTCGGCGCGGCCCTGCGCGGCGACAACGAGCCGATCCGCATCGGCGACCGCACCAACGTGCAAGAGGGCGTGATCATGCATGTCGATCCCGGCTTCCCGCTGGTGATCGGCGCGGATGTCACCGTGGGCCACGGCGCGATCGTCCATGGCTGCACGATCGGCGACGGCAGCCTGATTGGCATGGGCGCGACGGTGCTGAACGGCGCCAGGATCGGCCGCGGTTGCCTGGTCGGGGCCAACGCGCTGGTCACCGAGGGCAAGGAATTTCCGGATCACAGCCTGATCGTTGGCGCCCCGGCCAAGGCCGTGCGCACCCTCGATGCCGCGGCCGTGGAGGGCCTGCGCCAGGCGGCCCTGCGTTACGTCGAGAACGCCCGGCGCTACAAGGCCGGCTTGCGCCGCATCGACGGGTGAACGAAACAGGCCGCCCCGAACGGGAGCGGCCTGCCGGTCGATCTTACTTCTTGGCCTTCGCCCGCTCGATCGCTTCCTCGATCAGCCGGTGGGCCTCTTCTTTGTCGCCCCAGCGGACGAACTTGACCCACTTGCCGGGCTCCAGATCCTTGTAGTGCTCGAAGAAGTGCTGGATCTGCTGGATCGTGATGTCGGGCAGGTCGGTGTAGTTCTCGACCCGGTCGTAGCGCTTGGTCAGGTGGCGGGAGGGCACCGCGATGACCTTCTCGTCCTCGCCGCCCTCGTCCTGCATCACCATCACGCCGACCGGGCGGGCGCTGATGATCGCGCCGGGCAGCACCGCCCGGGTATTGGCAACCAGCACGTCGCAGGGATCGCCGTCGCCCGACAGGGTGTGCGGGATGAAGCCGTAGTTCCCGGGGTAGAACATCGGCGTATAGAGGAACCGGTCGACGACCAGCGCGCCGGATTCCTTGTCCATCTCGTACTTGATCGGCTCGCCGCCCAGCGGCACCTCGATGATGACGTTGACGTCGTGCGGGGGCTTCTTGCCGAGCGGGATGGCGTCGATGTTCATGGCGTATCGCTTCCGGGATGCGGCTTGCACCGCTTCCCCGACCTCTTAGATGCCTGGCCGTGCGATGCAAATCAGTATCGGCGCGGGGCCGGCGACGAGTCCCAGGAAACGTTAGCTGAACAGGTATCCGACCTTGGGCAGCGCGACGCCGGCGACCCGGTCCAGCACCCGCGGCCCGGCCTGGCCGCCCAGGCCCTCGTAGAAGGCGCCGGCCCGGGCGTTGTCCTCCAGGCTCCAGACGCCGAGCCGGGTCAGGCCGTGATCGGCGAGGTCGTTGCGGACCGCCTTGAACAGGCGGCGACCGAGGCCGACGCCCTGGTATTCCGGCAGCAGGTAGAGCTCGTCGATCTCCGCCTCGGTGCCGAGCGCCCGGCTGCGGGTGCGCCCGTAGGCGGCGTAGCCGACCACACGCTCCCCGGTCTCGACCAGGGCGATCGGGCGGCCCCGGCGCAGGGCGCTGCGCCACCAGGCCCGGTCGCGCCCGGCGATCAGCCGCTCGAGGGCCACCCCGGGAATGATGCCGCGATAGGCCTCGCGCCAGGAGGCATCGAACACCGTCGACAGGCTGCCGAGATCGGCCTCGCGAGCCCGGCGGATGCTCGTGGTGCGCGTGCTCATGGGCTTCCGGCCTTCCCCCGTCGACCGTCGGATAACCCGCGCGGCCCGCCCAGGTTCGATCCCGATCCGGGCAGAGTGAAGGCAAGATCGGCGCCGGTTTTTCGGAACATTCCGATGGTCGGCGGCAACGCGGCGTGGATGCCGGCCCGACAGGCGAATTGCCGGGCTTCCGGGCGGCTGTTAGAGCCAGCTCCCAATTCCGCGGCAGTCCTGAACGTGTTCAACCGCTTCCTCAAGCCCGAGACGCGCTACGCCCGCCGCATGGCCCGGATCGCCCGGTTCGAGCGGCCGATCGCCGGCCCCGGCGACCGGCTAAAGGCCTGGGCGAACATGCTGCTGATCGATCACGGCGTGTTCCGGCTGGCCTATCTCAACCGCCACCGGGTCGGCTCGGGTCGGCTCTGGCGCTCGGCCCAGCCGGGGCCGCACCAGCTCGCGCGCTTCCGGGCCGAGGGCGTGCGCACGATCATCTCCCTGCGCGGCGGCCGCGAGCACGGCTCCTGGCCGCTGCAGCGGGAGGCGTGCGAGCGCCACGGGCTCACCCTGGTCGAGTTCGTCCTGCGCTCCCGCGAGGCCCCCGACCGCGCCACCCTGCTGGCCGCCAAGGACTTCTTCGCCGGCATCCAGTACCCGGCGGTGATGCACTGCAAGTCGGGCGCCGACCGGGCCGGGCTCGCCTCCGCCCTCTACCTGATCCTGCACGAGAACCGCCCGGTCGCCGAGGCCGCCCGCCAGCTCTCGGCCCGTTACGGCCATCTCCGCTTCGCCAAGACCGGCATCCTCGACGCGTTCTTCGCCCGCTACCTGGTCGAGGGCGAGGCCAAGGGCATCGATTTCCTGGCCTGGGTCGAGACGATCTATGACCCGGAGGCGCTCAAGCGCGACTTCCGGCCGGGATTCTGGTCGGACTTGGCCGCCGACAAGGTGCTGCGACGGGAGTGATCGGGCGGGGCGCTCCTGATCGTCCACCGCTTGCTAAAATTACACACGCGTTCCACATTTTAGTGGCGATGCCGCCCGCGCGCGCGCTCTGGGTTCCCGCTGGGATGGTGCTCGTGGATTCGCGTGATCTGATCCGCATGCTCGAGGCGGATGGCTGGATCTGGCATTCAACCACCGGAAGCCATCGGCATTTCAAGCACCCGGTGAAGCCCGGCAAGATCACGATCCCTCACCCGAAGAAGGATATGCATCCCAAGACGGTGAGATCCATCCTCCGGGCTGCCGGCCTGTGATCGGACCCTCCTTTCGACGAGGAATCAGGGACATGACCCCATATATTGGCCTGATCCATCCGCCGATCGGCACCTCTGAGTGGGGTGTCACATTCCCGGACGTGCCGGGTTGCACCTCCGGCGGCCCAAGCTTCGAGGCCGCCGTTGAGTCCGCCCGCGAAGCGCTGTCGGGGCATCTCGCCATGTTGGCCTCGGATGGAGTGGCACCCCCATCCCCCCGGACGCTGGCCGAACTCCGTGCTGACCCGACCCTTGCAGAAGATCTGGAAGGCGCGATGGTCCAACTCATCGTACCGCGGCGCGTCCCAGGCGAACGGGTGCGCGTCAACATCATGATCGACAAGGGTCTTCTGCGCCTGACGGACGAGGCGGCCGAGGAGAGAGGCCTCAGCCGGTCGGCCTTCATCGAGGCGGCCTTGGTCAGCGCGGCCGACCGTTGAATTCAGGAGCCTACTCCGCCGCCGGCCGCGCCGCCTCGCGGAACGGATTAGCCGGGTAGGTGCCGACCACCCGCAATTCCCGCGAGAAATAGCCGAGCTCGTCCAGCGCCCGGGCGAGGCCTGGATCCTCGGGGTGGCCGTCCACCTCGGCGTAGAACTGCGTGGCGGTGAACTCCCCGTCCATCATGTAGCTCTCGAGCTTGGACATGTTGACGCCGTTGGTCGCGAATCCGCCGAGCGCCTTGTAGAGGGCGGCCGGGATGTTGCGCACGCGGAACACGAAGCTGGTCACGCACGGGCCGGTCCCGGCTTCCACCGGCTCCGGCTCGGGGGAGAACACCACGAAGCGGGTGGTGTTGTGCGCCTCGTCCTCGACGTCGCGCTCCAGGATCTCGAGGCCGTAGACCTCGGCGGCCAGCGCCGGCGCCAGGGCGGCCCGGCTCGGGTCGCCGATCTCGGCGATCTCGCGCGCCGCGCCCGCTGTGTCGCCGGCCACCACCGCCTTCAGGCCCAGCCGGCGGACGATCCGCCGGCATTGGCCGAGCGCGTGGACGTGGCTGTGCACGGTCCGCACCGCCTCCAACTTCGTGCCCGGCAGGACCATCAGCTGGAAATGGATCGGCAGGAAGTGCTCGGCCACGATGTGCAGCGGCGAGGTCGGGATCAGGTGATGGATGTCGGCGACCCGGCCCGCGATCGAGTTCTCGATCGGGATCATCGCCCGCTGCGCGCGGCCCTCCGTGACTGCCGCGAAGGCGTCCTCGAAGGTCGGGCAGGGCAGGGGCGTCCAGTCCGGAAACGCCGCGGCGCAGATGATGTGCGAGTTGGCCCCGGGCTCGCCCTGGTACGAGATGGTGCGGTCGGTCATCGGGAATGCGGTTCAGTTCAGGCGGCGGGCCTGGAGGAGGGCGCGGGCGCGCTCCAGGTCGGCGGGGGTGTCGACGCCCAGCGGCAGGTCGTCGACGATGACGGCATCGATGCGCATGCCGGCCTCCAGCGCGCGCAGCTGCTCGAGCTTCTCCCGGGTCTCCAGCTCCCCGGGGGGCAGAGCGACGAAGCGGGTCAGCGCGGTGCGGCGATAGGCGTAGAGGCCGATATGGTGCCAGCGCGGACCCTCGCCCCAGGGGGCGCGGGCGCGGGTGAAGTAGAGCGCGCGCAGGCGGCCCGGGCCGACGCTGTGGCCCACGAGCTTGACCACGTTGGGGTTGTCGGCCTCGTGCGCGTCGGTGATCGGCGCGCAGAGCGTGACGATGTCCACGGTCCGGTCCGAGAGCGGGCCGATCGAGGCGCCGATGATCGCCGGGTCGATGGTCGGCAGGTCGCCCTGGACGTTGACCACCACGTCGTGGCGTCCTTCGGGGTCGATGGTCTCCAGCGCCTCGGCGAGCCGGTCCGAGCCGGACGGGTGGTCGGCCCGGGTCATCACCGCGATGCCGCCGGCCGCCTCGACGGCCTGGGCGATCGCGGCGGTGTCGGTCGCCACCACCACGGGGCCGATCCCGGCCTCCATGGCGCGGCGCCAGACATGGACGATCATCGCTTCGCCGGCGATCTCGGCCAGCGGCTTGTTCGGCAGGCGCGTCGCGGCCAGGCGGGCCGGAATCAGGACGAGGGGATCGGACATCGGGGATCGGCGATCGGGCGGGGGCTCGCGGCGGAGCGCGGCTGCTTAACAGGCCTGCCGGCGGTTGTCGTCCCTGGCGCGGGCGGGGCTCCGCGTCTCGCGATCCGGCAAAATGATGCCGCTGGGTGACAAGCTGGGCGATTTGGCACGGGGGTTTTGCCCCGCGACGGTACGGATCCCCCCACCACCATTGTCAAGATCGTGCCGGAACGGCTAAGCACCCTTGAAATCTTCCAAGGTCCTGTGTCCCGGCGTGTCTGCCTGTGACGGCACGGGCAGATCGAGAGAAGAGCATGAACTCGTTCGAAGTGAACAAAGTGCTTGGTGCCGTGCTCGGTGCCCTGTTGTTCGCGGCTGGATCGGGTTTCGTCGCCGAGCTGATCTACCATCCGAGACCTGCGGGCAAAGCCGGCTACGACCTGCCCGAGCCGGAGCCGCAGACCGCCGCCGCGACCCCGGAGGCCAAGGTCGAGCCGATCGCCGTCCGGCTGGCCAGCGCCAACGTCGAGAAGGGCGAGGCCGGCACCAAGGCCTGCCGGGCCTGCCACAATTTCGAGAAGGGCGGCCCGAACAAGGTCGGCCCGGATCTCTACGGCGTGGTCGAGCGCCCGAAGGGCGGCCATGCCGGTTTCGAGTATTCGGCGGCCCTGAAGGGCAAGGGCGGCACCTGGACCTACGATGACCTGGACGCCTTCCTGGCCAGCCCGAAGGGCTACGCCCCGGGCACCAAGATGGCGTTCGCCGGCATCGCCTCGCCGCAGGAGCGCGCCAACGTCATCGCCTACCTGAACAAGAACGCCGACAGCCCCAAGCCGCTGCCCGCCGTGGAGAAGACCGAGGCGAAGCCCGAGGCCGCTCCGGCGGCCGCCAAGCCCGAGGACAAGCCTGCGCCCGCGCCCGCCGCCGAGGACAAGCCCACCGCCGCCAAGCCGGCCGCCGGCAAGGGCTCCGAGGGCAAGGACAGCCCGGCCAAGCCCGCCGACGTCAACACGGCCAAGCCGGTCGAGGAGAAATCCGCCGGCAGCCCGCGTGCGCCGAGCGAATCAAGCGACCGCAACGCCCCGGCCCCGCCGGCGGGCGCCCATGACGGCGACCAGCAGGGCACGCCGTCGAGCGCGATCCCGGCCGAGCCGACGGCCCCGTCCGCCCCGGCCGCCAAGGAGCCGCCGGCCCAGGCCAATCCCGAGGCGGTAGACCGGGCCAAGAACCTCGAGGTCGACGGCCCGACCAAGGATCTGAACGCGCCGCTGCCGACGCCGAAGGAGTAGCGGCGGCGCACCGGCCGGGCCTCAGGCCCGGCCTTTGCCTTTAGGCGTCCGCGACCCGATGTCCGTCCGGGTCAGACACCGCGAAGGAATCCGCTTGCCCGATCGACGTCTGGATCCGGAGGGGCGCCGTGCGCCCCTGCCGCTGCTCGTTGCCGTGACCATGACCGGCACGGTGGCGCTGCACATCTTCGTGCCCGCGCTCGCCACCGCCGCCGCCGACCTCGGCACCACGACGGCCGCCGCCCAGCTCACCATCACGGTCTACCTGATCGGGCTCGCGGGCGGCCAGCTCCTGTACGGCCCGCTCTCCGACCGGTTCGGGCGGCGTCCGATCCTGATCGGCGGGCTCGGCCTCTACCTGGCCGGGCTGCTGCTGGCGATTCCGGCCCAGAGCATCGGCGTGCTGCTGGTGGCGCGGGTGCTGCAATCGCTCGGGGCCTGCGGCTCCCTGGTGATCGGCCGGGCGATGGTGCGCGACGTCTCCACCCGGGAGGACGCGGCCAAGAAGCTCGCGATCCTCACCACCGCCATGACCCTCACCCCCGCCCTGGCCCCGGCGATCGGCGGCGTGGTGAACGAGGTGTTCGGCTGGCGCGCGGTCTTCGTGGTGCTCGCCGGGATCGTCGCCCTGCTGGGTGCCCTGGTGGTGTTCACCCTGCCGGAGACCAACCGGCACAAGGTGGCGCTGCCGGGCTTCGTGGCGATCCTGGCGGGCTATCTCCGGCTGGTGAAGATCCCGGCCTTCCGCGCCTACCTGGTGGCCGGGTCCTGCGGCGGCACCAGCCTCTACGCCTTCCTGGCGGTGGCGCCCTTCCTGCTGGTCGACCGGCTCGGGCGTTCCTCGCAGGAGGTGGGGTTCGATTGCCTGATCGTGGTGTTCGGCATGGTCGGGGGTGCCGTGCTGGCGAGCCGGCTCGCGAGCCGCGTGCCGATCCGCAAGGCGGCGCGCCGCGGCAACCTGCTCTGCATCGCGTCCGCCCTGGCGCTGCTGCTGGTCGACCGGACCGGGATGCTCGGCGTCGTCAGCCTGATCGTGCCGCTCTTCGCCTACGCGGTCGGGGTCGGCCTGCTGAGCCCCAACGCGGTGGCCGGGTTGATGAACGTCGATCCGCATGCGGCGGGCTCGGCCTCCAGCCTCTACGGCTTCACGCAGATGACCTTCGGGGCCCTGTTCACGGCCGCTGCCTCGGCCTGGCCCGCGACCTCGGCGACCCCCGTGGCCCTGGCGCTGCTCACCGCCGGGCTGATCGCCGCCCTGGCGCTGCGGCGGGCGTGACTGTCTGGGGTGGCGGCCGATCGCGGGTCCGAGCCCTGCGCGGTCGCGTCGCGTAAACTGGCCTTGGCCGGCCGGGCCTCGAAACGATCAGGCCCCCGTGTCGCGTTCCGGTGAACCCTCGGGCGTCCCGTCGTCCGCGCGCTCCCTTCGCTCCAGATCCTGCACGATCTCCCGGCCGACGATGTGCAGCAGCACCCGGATCAGCATCTTCATCTGCGGCGTGCCGTGATCGGCGATGACGGCGTAGGCGGCGATACACGCATCCGCCACGGCATCCAGATCGGTGGCCCGACTCATTGCATATCCAACGTCTAACATGTCGAAGACGGGTTGCGGATTGTAAAAATTTTACATTCCGGTCGCCTTCACTCGAATAATTGTATTTTTATTACCGTATTGCAACCGATGTTGTGGTGATAAGAGCTGTTCATCGTTGATGTGGGGGCGAATTATCGATGGAGCCGCTGCGATGGACATGAAGACCCCCACCATCCCGGGTTCGGCCGCAAGCCCCCGGGCCCTGGGGAAGCTCCAAGACCTCGCCGAGGTGCTCGGCTGTTCGACGGATCTGTTCTTCGCGGCTTCTGACGGGCCTTCGACCGGCCAGACGGCTCAGCTTCTCCAGATGTGGCTCGCGATCCGGAATCCCGAGGATCGCCAGACGGTGTTCGCCTGCGTCCGCGAAGTCCTGAAGGCGCAGTCCGACGGTCATCGCGAACGATAGGCGGCGGAGTCTCTAACGGGCGTCGCCGGTACGCGTAGTATTGATCGAGATCAGTTTTCAGTCGGCGGTAATATTCTTGCGTTTTTTGAGCAACACTTGCGGTTTTCGTGGCAAATACCATTTTCTCTTCATCGCCGGCCATGGTTCGGGCGCTGGTGATTGAGGGACGCCGTGTGCTCTTGCCCCACAGGCGACCCTCATGGCCCCCCTCCAGCAAGCCGATATCCGCAACCGCCTCCTCCGGGCTCTCCCGCCGGAGGATTTCGCGGTCCTGCAGCCGGCTTTGCGGGCCCAGGCGATGCGCCTGCGGCATGTCCTGATCGCGTCCCACACGACGATCGAGACGGTCTATTTCCCGGAAGACGGGTTCGTCTCGATCACCAGCGATGCGCCCAGCGGCCGGGTCGAGATCGGGCTGATCGGCCGGGAAGGTCTGGTCGGTGCCGCCCCGATCCTGCTCGATGACGATCGCAGCCCGCACACCCACTTCGTGCAGATGGCCGGGCACATGCTGAGCATCGACGTGCCGCGGCTGCGGGCCGAGGTGGAGCGGCGCCCGGCGCTGCGGCGGCTCCTGCAGCGCTTCATCCAGGCGCAATTCGTCCAGACCGCCCAGACGGCCTTCGTCAACGCCCGGGGCAACACCGCGACCCGCCTCGCCCGGTGGTTGCTGATGTGCCACGACCGCGTCGATGGCGACCAGATCACGGTCACGCAGGATTTCATGTCGTTCATGCTGGGCGTCGAGCGGCCGGGCGTGACGGCGGCGTTGCGAAGCCTGGAGATGGCCGGCTCGGTGCGCAAGCGCCGCGGCAGCGTCGAGATCACCGATCGCGATGGGCTGCTCGACTATGCCGGGGACAGCTACGGCGTGGCGGAGGCCGAATATGCGCGCCTGATCGAGGGACGCGCCGAGCCGCAGGCCTAGCACGCGGCGCGGAGCTTCAGGCGCGCACCGCCTCGACCAGGCCCGACACGCCCGCGCAGAACCCAGTCCGCAGCTCCAGCCACAGCAGCCGGGCGGGATTTACCGGTCCCGGCAGGGTCAGGCGGCCGGGCGGGACCGGAGCGAATCCGAACCGGGTGTAATAGGGCGCGTCACCCACCAGGATCACCAGGCCCTCGCCCGCCTGCCGGGCGGCCTCGAGCGCCGCGCGGGTCAGGGTGCCGCCGATGCCGCGTCCGGCGAAGCTCGGATCCACCGCCAGCGGCCCGAGCATGACGAAGGCCGACGGTCCGGCCCGCACCGGCCCCATCCGCACCGAGCCCACCAGAAAGCTGCCGACCGAGGCGGTGACCCCGAGATCCATCCGCTCGGCCGCGCCCTCGCGCAACCGGTAGGCGGTGCGGGCGAAGCGTCCGGGGCCGAAGGCGCGGGCCTGGAGCCGGTCGATCGCGGGGGCGTCCTCCGGCCGCTCGGGCCGGATGACGAGGGAGAGTGTGGTCACGGCGGGCTCACGGCTCGGAACCGTGGCCGCGTAGCAGCGGAGGCCCGGGGCGGCAAACCGCCGGCCTATTCCGCCGCCGCCAGCTCGGCCCTGGGGCCGCCCTGCGTCACCTTCAGGAAGCCGAGCGCCGAGAGCCAGATCACCGCGCCGCAGGCGGCCGCGATGCCGAGCACCAGCGCGAAGCCGCCGCGATCATGCAGCACCGCGATGGCCGGGACCACGAAGCCGCTGGCGGTGAAGCCGACGAAGTAGCGCACGCTGTAGGCCCGGGCCCGGTAGGCCGGGGGCACGTAGCGGGCGATCATCGCGTCGTTGATCACCACCTGTCCGTAGATCGCCGTCATGGCTAGCATCAGCCCGACGAGCAGCGGCAGGCCGGTGGTGAGCGCCGCGATCCCGAGGCCCAGCGGCTGCAGCACCGACAGGGTCACGAACAGGGACGGCAGGCTGAACCGGTCGATCAGCCGGCCCATGGCGAGCTGCATCAGCGCGCCGAACAGGAAGACCACGGTCGCGAGCGAGCCGATCAGCGTCAGCGGCAGCGCCTGGCCGACGCCCTCGTCGATCACCTTGGGCAGGCTGATCGTCGTGAGGTTGAAGGTGACGCCGCCGGCGAAGATCGCCAGGGCGTAGAGACCCATCAGCATCCAGGGTCGGCTCACCGCGATCGCGGCCGCGCCCCCGGCCTTCTTGCCGCCGGCCTCGCCGTCGCCCGGGACCAGCGCCAGGAAGGCGGCGCCGCAGGCGAGGCAGACGAGGCCCGGGACCACGAAGGCGGCGCGCCACCCGACATTGGCGGCCAGCAGCGCGGTCACCCCCGAGGCGGAGGCGGCGCCGAGATTGCCCCAGACACCGTTGACCCCGAGGTCGCGGCCGAGCCGGCGCGCGTGGGTCACCAGCATGGTCGAGCCGACCGGGTGGTAGATCGCCGAGGCGAGGCCGAGCACGCACAGCCAGAGCGCGAAGCTCAGCGGCGTCGTGGCGCTCGCCACCCCCAGGCAGGAGAGGCCGTAGCCGAGGAAGAACACCGCCAGCATGTTGCGCCGGCCGAACCGGTCCGCCAGCCAGCCCATCGGCAGCGAGCACAGGCCGAAGGCCACGAAGGCGCCGGTGGCCAGCCCGATCAGCTCGCCGTAGCCGAGCCCGGTCTGGGCCGCGATGGCGATCACCGCGGTCGGGTAGATCAGCAGCACGAAATGGTCGAGGGCGTGCGCGACATTGACGAAGCGCAGCGTGCGTCGGGAGAGGGTTTCGGAATCCATCGCGACCTATCCTCCGGGATCGCCCCCTGATACTCTGGCCCGATGGAGACGTCGGGCCGGATATGTATGCGAACGGGCCAAAATCGGTGGTGGCGCCGCGGTCGACCGCCGCGGCCGATTATCAGCATGTGCCGCGGCCGGTCGCGGTCGTGCGCAAGCCGCTGCCGGCCGGGAGCGGCACCGGCCTGCATTTTCATGTCCGGGCGCAGCTTCTCTACGCGACGGCCGGGCTGATGAGCGCTTCGGCCGAGGACGGCACCTGGGTCGTGCCGGAGGGGCACGCCCTCTGGATCCCGCCACGCCTGCCGCATGCCACGGTGACCCATGGGCCGGTGGCCCTGTGCACGGCCTATCTCGACCCCGCCGCCGTGGCGGCGTTTCCGGCCTCCTGCCGGGTGATCGCGGCCTCGCCGCTCCTGTCCTCGGCCCTGACCGCCCTCGCGGAGGAGCCGGTTCTGTACGACGAGGCCGGCCGCGGCGGCCACCTCGCCGCCCTGGTGCTCGACGAGATCGGCCGCGCCCCCGAGACGCCGCTCACCCTGCCGCCGCCGCGGGATGCCCGCCTGCGCCGGGTCTGCCTCGGCCTGATCGCGGATCCCGCCGCCGCGGAGGATCTCGATGCCTGGGCCGACCGCGCCGGGGCGAGCCGGCGCACGCTGACCCGCCGGTTCCGCACCGAGACCGGGCTCAGCTTCGGCGATTGGCGGGCGCGGGCCCGGGTGATCCGGGCGCTCGCGCTCGCCGCCGAGGGCCGCCCGCCCGGCGCCGTGGCGGCGGCGGTGGGCTACCGGAGCGCGCAGGCTTTGCGGAGCACGGTGGCGCGGGTGCTGGGCGGCGGTGGACCGCCGTAGGCCGCCCGCGCGGTTCTCCGTCGAACCGGATCAGCCGGTCACTTCGGCTTGGCTTGGCCGCCCGGACCCCAGCCATGGGCCTGGACCGCCTTGACGATCTTGGCCTGCATCTCGGGCGCCACCGCCTGCATCCATTGCTGCATGCCGGCCAGCTGGATCTGGGCGAGCTGCGGCTGGGCGGCTGCGAGGCGCTTGCCGGTGGGCGTGGCGTAGAACGCCGCGATCGCCTGCAGGTCGTCCTTGCCGAGGATCGTGGCGAAGCCGCGCGCCTGGATGTCGAGAAGCTCGTCGTAATGCTCGGACAGGGTCGGCATCACGACCTCCTGGACCAGGACCTGCGCCTTCTCGGGCTCCTTGATGCCGATCTGCTGCATCATGCCGACCATCGGGGCCGCCATAGAGCCGAGCGTGGCGGCGCGATCCCCCTGCATCTGCGCGACCGTCTCCCGGGCGACCTTCAGCAGGGCCGGATCCGGGGCGGCGGCCGGCGCGGGTTTCTGGGGCGCCTGCGCCAGCACGGCGCCGGGCAGCGCGGTTCCGAGACAGAGGCCGACGAGGAGGGTCGAGAGACGCATGGGTGCTCCGATCACGATCGCCGCACGATTCCGCGTTGCACGGCCCGCGCAGTGCTATCGCAATCGTGAACGGGATCAATGACGGTGGGGTCCGCGCGGTGACAATCGGTCGACCCGGACCTGCCCGGGCAGGGTCCTGGGCGCGGGCTCCGAATGGGGGCAGCGGATTGTTCCGCTCGCGCGACGGCGCAGGTTCTTCGCAGGGACCGCTCGGACAACAACCCACTCATCCCGCGGCCGCGAAGCGAAGCCCGGGATGCCGGGGTGGATGTCGCGCGTCCGAGTGCAGTCGTGGTCGCTGACCGGGCAGGTCTCCCCGCAGAGCAGAGAGGTCTCACCCATCCCCGCAGGATGAGCCGGCGATCCGGATGTCCGTGGAGTGGGAGCTTCCACCTGTTGCAAGCCCCAGGCGAGAACCGGACGCGTCCGGCCGTCACGTCGCCCGCGCGGAAAAGTCGATCCGCGGGTCGATCCAGACGTAGATCAGGTCCGAGAGCAGGTTCACTGCCAGCCCGAGCAGGGAGAAAATGTAGAGGGTCGCGAACACCACCGGGTAGTCGCGGCCGACGATCGCCCGGAAGGACAACTCGCCGAGGCCGTCCAGGGAGAAGATCGTCTCGATCAGCAGCGAACCGGTGAAGAAGGCCGAGATGAACGCACCGGGGAAGCCCGCGATCACGATCAGCATGGCGTTGCGGAAGACGTGGCCGTAGAGCACGCGGCGCTCGGACAGGCCCTTCATCCGGGCGGTCAGGACGTATTGCTTGCGGATCTCGTCGAGGAACGAGTTCTTGGTGAGCAGGGTCGAGGTCGCGAAGGCGCCGATCACCAGGGCGGTGAGCGGCAGCGCCAGGTGCCAGGCGTAGTCGGTGAGCTTGTGCCAGGTGGAGAAGGTCTCCCAGCCCTCGCTGGTCAGGCCGCGCAGCGGGAACCACTGGTAGAACGAGCCGCCAGCGAACAGGATGATCAGCATCAGCCCGAACATGAAGCCCGGGATCGCGTAGCCGATGATCACCACGAAGGAGGTCCAGCGGTCGAAGCGCTCGCCGTCCTTGACGGCCTTGCGGATGCCGAGCGGGATCGAGATCGCGTAGGAGAGGAGCGTCATCCACAGGCCGAGCGAGATCGAGACCGGCAGGCGCTCCTTGATCAGCTGGATGACCGTGACGTCGCGGAAATAGCTCCGGCCGAAATCGAACCGCACGTAGTCCCAGAGCATCTTGGCGAAGCGCTCCGGGGCCGGCTTGTCGAAGCCGAATTGCTTCTCCAGCTTGGCGATGAAGTCGGGGCTCAGCCCCTGCGCGCCGCGGTAGCGGGAATTGCCCTCGCCGCCGCCTGCCGCCCGGCCGCCGCCGCCGAGGTCGCCGCCCCCGCCGGTGACCCGCGACAGGGTGCCGTCGCCCTGACCCTTCATCTGCGACAGCACCCGCTCCACCGGGCCGCCGGGGGCGAATTGCACGATCGTGAAGGTGATCAGCATGATCCCGAACAGGGTCGGGATCATCAGGCCGGTGCGGCGCAGGATGTAGCCGAGCATCGTCTCAGTCCCGCCCGATCCGCTTGGCCTTGTCGGCCTCGTACCACCAGGTACCGGGGGCGCCGAGGTCGTATTTCGGCGGGTTGGCGGGCCGGCCGTAGATGTCCCACAGGGCAAGGCGGTGGGCGCCGGAATACCACATCGGCACCCAGAGGCGCCGGGCCCGCAGCACCCGGTCGAGGGCCTGGCAGGCTGTGGTCAGCGCGGCGCGGGACCGGGCATCCGCGATGGCAGTGAGCAGGGCGTCGATGGCCGGGTCGGCCACGCCCGAGAGGTTGTTGGAGCCCGGGGTGGCGGCCGCCTTGGAGCCGTAGAGCTCGCGCAGCTCCGTGCCCGGGGTGACGCCGCCGGAGAAGCGGCGCGATGTGACGTCGAAGTCGAAATCGTTGACCCGGGCCTGGTACTGCGACGGGTCGACGGTTCGGTGGCTCGCCTTGATCCCGAGCAGGCCGAGATTGCGGATGAACGGCTGGGTCACCGCCTGGAAGACCGGGTCGTCGTCCAGGAACTCGATGGAAAGGGGCTTGCCCCCCGGCAGCAGGAGGCCGCCGCCCTGGCGGGTGCAGCCGGCCTCGCGCAGCAGCGCGTCCGCACGCTTGAGCAGCGCCCGGTCCTGGCCGGACCCGTCCGAGACCGGGGGCATCCAGGCCTCGCCGAACACCTCCGGCGGCAGGTCCTTGAACGGCTCCAGCAGGGCCAGCTCCTCGGCCGAGGGCTTGCCGGTGGCCTTGAGGTCGGAATTCTCGAAGAACGAGGCGGTGCGGGTGTAGGCGCCGTACATCAGGTTGCGGTTCGACCATTCGAAGTCGAAGCACAGGCCGATCGCCTCACGGATGCGCGGGTCGCGGAACGGCTCGCGGCGGGTGTTGATCCACCAGCCCT
The DNA here is from genome assembly GCF_020523825.1 of Methylobacterium brachiatum. Taxonomy (GTDB): domain Bacteria; phylum Pseudomonadota; class Alphaproteobacteria; order Rhizobiales; family Beijerinckiaceae; genus Methylobacterium; species Methylobacterium brachiatum. The sequence continues at coordinate 59,698 of NZ_JAJALK010000015.1, forward strand.
GGGTGCCGCTCGGTCGCGCATCCGGCACGGTCTGGCGGATGACGCGCCCCTCGGTGGCGGCGGGGAAGTCGTAGCCGGTGGCCCAGACCCGGGCGGTGAATTCCTCGCGGAACGTGAAGGCGCCGCTCTTGAACGCCTCGAAGGCCACGGTGCGGTCGCGAAAGTACTCGTAGCGGATGGCGTCGAAATTGTTCTGCCCGACCGTCACGGCGAGCTCGGCCGCCCAGTAATCCGGCACCCGGTCGAGCCCGATCGAGCGGCCGGGATCGACCGCGCCGACCTGGTAGGGCCCGGAGCCGAGCGGCGCCTCGAGGCTCGCGGCCTCGAAGTCGCGGTTGGCGTAGTAGGACGCGGAGAAGATCGGCAACTGGGCCACGAACAGCGGCAGGTCGCGGGCTCGGCCCTCCGCGAAGGTGACGACCAGGGTATCGTCGCCCTCGGCCCGGGCGTCGGTCATCGGCCGGATCACCTCGGAGATCGAGGGATGGCCCTTGTCGCGCAGGATCTTGAGGCTGAAGGCGGCGTCCCGGGCGGTCAGCCGCGAGCCGTCGTGGAAGCGGGCCTGCGGGCGCAGCGCGAAGGTGTAGGTCAAGCCGTCCGGGCTCACCGTCACGGCGCGCGCCACCAGCCCGTAGACCGAATCCGGCTCGTCCAGCGCCCGGACCATCAGGCTGTCGAAGGTCAGGTCCAGCCCGGCCGCGCCGTCGCCCCGCAGCACGTAGATGTTCAGCGTGTTGAAGGTGTTGAGCGCCTGGTTGCCGGTCGTGCTGGCGAGCTGGGTCGAGAACCGGCCGCCCTTCGGGGCGATCGGGTTCACGTAGTCGAAATGCTCGAAGCCGGGGCCGTATTTCAGCTCGCCGAAGCTCGACAGGCCGTGGCGTTCCTCGCCGGCGGCCCGGGCGGGACGGATCGCCGCGAGGGCGCCGGCGCCGAGGACGAGGCCGCGCCGGCTCGGCCGCCAGGGCCGGCCGGTCACCGCGGGGCTCCGGTGTTGGCGGCGCGCGTCGCGTCGTACCACCAGGTCGTCGGGAAGCCGGAGCCGGCATAGCGCGGCAGCACGGCGGGGTGGCCGAACCGGTTCCAGCGCAGGGTCCGCTGCTCGCTCGCCGACCATTGCGGCACAACGTATTCGTGGGCGAGCAGCACCCGGTCGAGGGCCTTGGTGGCGGCGATCACGCCGGCCCGGTCATGGGCGTAGATGACCTTGTCGATCAGGGCGTCGATGCCGGGATCCTTGATCCCGATCAGGTTGCGCGAGCCCGGCTTGTCGGCCGCCGCCGAGCCCCAGAATTCCCGCTGCTCGTTGCCCGGCGAGAGCGACTCGCCCCAGCCGTTGGTGGTGATGTCGAAGTCGAAGTCGCGGATCCGGTTCTGGTACTGCGCGGCGTCGATCACCCGCATCGAGGCATCGATGCCGATGAGCTTCAGCTGCGCCGCGAAGGGCAGGATCACCCGTTCGAAGGCGTTCTGGAATTCCAGGAACTCGACGGTCAGGGGCTCGCCGGTCGCCTTGTTGACCATCTTGCCGCCGCGCAGCTCGTAGCCGGCTTCGCGCAGCAGCCCCACGGCCTCGCGCAGGTTCTTGCGCACGGCGTCCGGGGTGTCGTTGACCGGGTTGGCGTAGGGCGTAGTGAAGACCGAGGCCGGGATCTTGTCCTTGACGCTCTCCAGGATCGCCTTCTCCTGGCCCTCCGGCAGGCCCGAGGAGGCCAGTTCCGAGCCGAAGAAGTAGGAGTCGATCCGCTTGTAGAGGCCGTAGAACAGGTTCTTGTTCATCTCCTCGAAGTTTAGCGCCAGGTTGAAGGCCCGGCGCACCCGCGGATCCTTGAACTTGTCCCGGCGGGTGTTGAACGCGAAGGCCTGCATGATGCCCATGCCGCGCTCCGGGAACGCCTCCTTGATCAGGCGTCCCTCCTTCACGGCCGGGAAGTCGTCGTAGGCGGTCGCCCAGTTGCGGGCGATGTTCTCGGACCGGAAGTCGTAGAGGTCGCCCTTCAGCGCCTCGACCAGCACGGTGCCATCGCGAAAATACTCGTGGCGCTCGGTGTCGAAGTTGTAGCGCCCGACATTCACCGGCAGATCCTTGCCCCAATAATCCGGCACGCGGGTGTAGGTGACGCTGCGGCCGGGCTCGAACTTGGCCAACCGATAGGGGCCGGAGCCGAGCGGCGGCTCCAGGGTGGTCTCGGTGGGGTTGCGCGGCTTGCCGCTGGCGTCCTTGCCCTCCCACCAGTGCTTGGGCAGCACCCGCAGCTGGCCGATCACCTGCGGCAGCTCGCGGTTGCCCTTCTCGCTGAACGTGAAGGTCACCTCGTGCGGCCCGGTCGCCTCGGCCTTGGCGACGGTCTGGTAATAGGCGGCGTAGAACGGGCTGTTGGCCTTCAGCACGCCGTAGGACCAGACCACGTCCTCGGGGGTGATCGGCTTCCCGTCATGCCAGCGGGCATTCTCGCGCAGGCGGTACGACACCGAGCCGAGATCGGGGGCGACCCGCACCGCCTCGGCCAGCAGGCCGTAGGAGGTGAACGGCTCGTCCGAGGATTCGGTCATGAGCGTATCGTAGAGCTGCAGCACGCCGCCCTCGAGATCGCCCTTCAGGCCGGAGACGATCATGTTGAAGTTGTCGAACCCGCCCTGCATGCCCAGCCGGACGAGGCCGCCCTTGGGCGCGGCCGGGTCGGCATAGTCGAAATGCTTGAAGCCCGGGCCGTATTTCGGCTCGCCCATCAACGTGATGGCGTGGGTCCACTGGCCGGTGGCAGCCGGGATCGTCGCCTCCGTGGCGGCCGCGCTCGCGGCCGGTTCCTGCGCGCGGGCGGGGGCGAACTGGAGGCAGGCGATGCAGAGCGTGGCGGCGAGGAGGCGTCCAGTCACAGGCAGGCTATCTCCATGTCGGCGCACCGTACGGTGCGGGCATTGGGGTGTCCGAAGGGTCTTAGGCCGGGCGTGGCCCGGGCGTCGAGGTCACATGTTGCCGGTCGGTGCGCGAACGCGGCGTGACGCCCGGCACGGGGCTTCTTGAAGCGGGCCGGATCCGCGCCATTCCCTCCCCCGCGGAGGAGGAGGGAAAGCGTCGCGGCTGTTGGATGCGGGTGAGCCCAGAACGCTCCTCGCCGAGCCCCCCAACTCGGAAAAACTCAAGCCGCACGCCCGCGGCGTCCCTCGACCAGCCACATGGCGAGCACGGCCGCCGCGAGGGCCGCCAGGGCGGCGAGGCCCAGCGCCAGCGGGTAGACCTCGACGCCGCGGATGTTGGCGCTGTCGCTCGGGCGGAAACCGATCCAGTCGCCGCCGGCCAGCCGGCCGCTGCGCACGGTGGCGAGGCGCGGCACCTGGGTGGTGCCGCCGGCATCCGCGACCCGGCGGATCGAGCCGCCGGAGCCCTCCGCCACCGCCTTCAGGCGCTCGGTGTCGCTGAACACGTCGGCGAGCTCGCGCGGATTGGCCGGGCCGACGCTGACGAAGGCCACGAGGTTGCCCGAGCGCAGGGTGTGCAGCCCGAGGGTCTCCGCGTCGAAGGTGGCGGTGAACAGGCCGGGCTCGCCGGGCTTGAGGGTGAGCGTCGTCACCTTGCCGGTCGGGCCGGTGACGGTGACCGGCTCGACCTGCTCGGCCATGGTCTGGCGCTCGACCCGGACCTCCCGGCCGCGGCCGGTGGTCTGCGCGCGCAGGGCCTCCTCCTCGAGGGCCGGCTCCTTCATCAGCCAGTGCGCCAGGCGGCGCAGCAGATCGAGATAGGGGCCGCCCTCCTGGTAGCCCCGCGCCCAGAGCCAGGCATGGTCGGACAGGAGCAGCGCGACGCGGCCTTTGTCCTCCCGGGACAGGGCGAGCAGCGGCAGCCCTTCCGCGCCGGACAGGATCGGCTGGATGCCGGGCCGGGTGCGGGCCTGGACGATGCGCAGCCAGTCGCCCCAGGCGGGCGGGTTGGCGTCCGAGCCCGGCAGGTCGCGGGTGACCGGGTGGCGCTGGCCCACCTGGGTCGGCGTCGCCTTGTAGGGACGCTCGACCACGCGCCCGTCCGGGTCGCCCGGCAGGATGCCGGCCAGCCGCGTGCGGGCGAGGCTCGCCGGCCCGGCATATTCGGGGCCGGCGGCGACGAGCAGCGCCCCGCCCTCGCGGACGTAACGGACGATGTTGTCGAAATAGGCCTGCGGCAGCACGCTCTGGTTGGCGTAGCGGTCGAAGATGATCAGATCGAAGTCCTTGATCTTCTGGACGAACAGCTCGCGGGTCGGGAACGCGATCAGCGACAATTCGGAGATCGGCGTGCCGTCCTGCTTCTCGGGCGGGCGCAGGATGGTGAAATGCACGAGGTCGACGTTGGCGTCGGACTTCAGGAGGTTGCGCCAGGTCCGCTCGCCCTGGTGCGGCTCGCCGGAGACCAGCAGCACCCGCAGCTTCTCGCGGATGCCCTCGATCGGCAGCACCGCGCGGTTGTTGACCGTGGTGAGCTCGCCCGGCAGCGGCTCGACCTCGATCTCGACGACGTTCGGGCCGCCATGCTCGATCCGGGTGGTCAGCGCGAACGGCTTGTCGGTGGCCACGTCGCGCCGGCCGATCTCCTCGCCGTCACGGCGGATGGTGACGACGGCGTGGCCGGTGCCGCCGCGCTCCATCACCTCGGCGCGGATCGTGAGATCCTTGCCGACGATGCCGAAGCGGGGCGCCTCCAGGAGCTTGATCTGCCGGTCGCGCTCGTCCGGATGGCCGGTGACCAGGACGTGGAGCGGCGCCTTGATGCCGAGCTGGGCCATCGCGGCCGGGATGTCGTGGACCACGCCGTCGGTGAGCATCACGATGCCGGCGAGCCGCTCGGGCGGCACGTCGGCCAACGCCTGGCCCAGCGCCGTGAACAGCTTGGTGCCGTCGTCGCCGTCCTTGGCGTCGGGCACGTCGATGAAGCGCGGCTCGATATTGGTGAGCGCGCCGAAGCGGCGCTGCAGCTCGGCCCGCACCGCGTCGGTCATCTGCGGCCGGTCGCCGAGCGCCTGCGAGCCGGAGCGATCGACCACGATCGCCGCGATGTCCTTCACGGGCTCGCGATCCTCGCGCACCAGAGCGGGGTTGGCGAGGGCCGCCAGAACCAGGGCGAGCACCAGGGCGCGCAGCAGCGCCGTCCGGCCCCGGGCCACGAAGGCGAGCAGAGCCAGGACGACAACGATCAGCCCGAGGGCGGCCAGGACCGGCCAGGGGAGGAGGGGGGTGAAGCTGAGGCTCAGCATGGCGTGCAAGCCTCCAAGATGCGCGTGCGGGTGGCCGTCAGCCCATCAAACCCCCTCATCCTGAGGTGCCGCGTCAGCGGCCTCGAAGGAGGGCTCCAGGGATCGCCGAGCCGGCCGGAGGGCTCCTTCGAGGCGCCCGCTGCGCGGCCGCACCTCAGGATGAGGGGATCTGTTGGGAGCAAGCGTTGCCCGGGAAACGTGTCGATGCCTATCACTGTCCCAGCCGCTCCAGCAGCGCGGGCACGTGGACCTGGTCCGCCTTGTAGTTTCCGGTCAGCGTGTAGATCACGATGTTCACGCCGCCCCGGAAGGCCATCTCGCGCTGGCGCTGGTCGCCGCCGACCACCGGGTAGAGCGGCTCGCCCCGGCGGCCCACCGCCCAGGCGGCGGCGAGGTCGTTGCCGGTGATGATGATCGGGCTGACGCCGTCGCCGGCCCGGGCCGGGCGGCGCTCGGCGCCCTCCGCGGCGGGGGGCAGGGCCTCGACCCAGGTCTGCCCCGTGGCGTAGCGGCCGGGGAAGCTGTCGACCAGGTAGAAGGCCTTGGTCAGCACGTGGTCCAGGGGCACCGGCTCCAGCTCCGGCACTTCGAGGGTCGCCAGCATCTTGCGCAGGTAGGCCGCCTCGGGGGAGGGCGGGCCGCCCGGGCGGGCGGTGAGCGCGTCGCGGGTGTCGAACAGGACCGTGCCGCCGTTGCGCATGAACGCGTCGATCTTGCGGATCGCCGTCTCCGAGGGCTGGGGCCGGGACGGCGCGATCGGCCAGTAGATCAGCGGGTAAAAGGCGAGCTCGTCCTTGGCCGGGTCGATCCCGGCGGGCTCGCCCGGTTCGAGGGCGGTGCGCGAGGCGAGCATCTGGGTCAGGCCGGTCAGCCCGGTCCGGCTGGCCTCGTCCACGGCGGCGTCGCCGGTGATCACGTAGGCAAGCCGTGTGACCAGGGCCGATTCGATGCCGTTCGGCCGGTTGGGCGCGGGCTCCTCGGCGCGCAGGGGCTGCGCCGGCAGGGCGGCGAACAGCAGGAGGCCCGCGACGGCCAGCGCCGCCGGGCGTCCGCGCAGGCGGCTCGCCCAGGCGGATCGGCGCAAGAAGCCGCCGAGCCACAGGCCCGCCAGGGTGTCGAGGGCGAGCAGCAGCAGCGCCAGGGTGAACAGGGTCGGGCGCAGGTCCAGGGTCTCGGCTCCGGCGAGGCTTCCGATCCGGGCGCCCTCGAGCGCCGCGGTGTCGAGGGGTTTCAGGCGGTCGTCGGGCTTCAGGGCGTTGACGCTGATGCCGCCATCGGCCGGCCCGTAGAAGCCCGGCGGGTGCTCGGCATTCCCCCGGTCGGCATAGTCGGCCGCCACCGCGGTGGCGGAGGCGGGGGGCGAGCCGAGGGCGCCGAACCCGTCCAGCGTCGCCCGGGGGGCGAGCACCACGGCGGATGCGCGATTGGCCTCGCCCGCGGGCGGCGCCGAAGTCCCGGCCAGTCCGACGACGCGCCGGAGCATGTCGATGAACAGGCCCGAGAGCGGCAGGTTCGACCAGGTCGTGTCTGCGGTGACGTGGAACAGCACCAGCGTGCCCTGGCCGCGCTTCTGCGCGGTGACGATCGGCGTGCCGTCCTGCAGGGAGGCCCAGGTCCGATTCGGTAGATCGCCGTCCGGCTCGGCCAGGATCTGGCGGCGCACGCCAATATCGGCCGGCGGGGTCAGGCCGGCGAAGGGGCTCTCGGGCGGGAACGGTGCCAGGGTCTTGGGGCTGTCCCAGGACAGGGTGCCGCCCAGCGTCCGGTTGCCCCGGCGCAGGCGGACCGGCACCAGCGGGTCGTTGCCGGCGGCGAGCCGCGGCCCGGCGAAGCGCAGCAGCATGCCGCCGGCCTTCACGAAACTCTCGACCCGGGCGGTGGTCCGCTCGTCCAGCGCGCCGACATCGGCCAGCACCAGCACCGAGACCTGGTTGTCGAGGAGCTGGTTGATCGACTCCGCCGTCCCCTTGGCGCCGCGCGCCTCCTGCACGTCCGCGAAGGGCTGGAGCGCCCGGGCGAGGTAATAGGTCGGCGCCAGCAGGGGCTGGGCCTGGTCGAGGGTGCCGCCGAAGACGAGGCCGACCCGGCGGCGCTTGCCGCGCTCGTCCTGGAGCACCACGGCCCCGGCCGAGCGCTCGCCCGCGATCTCCAGGCGGCTGATGCTGTTGCGCAGCTCCACGGGCATCTCGAAGGCGGCCGTGGCCTCGGTGGCGTCGCCCGCGAAGGCGAAATCGCGCTCGGCGAGCGGCAGGCCCTTCTGGTCGAGGGCCCGGATCACACCGGTGTCGCGCCCATTGGGCGCCGCCCGCTGCGCCCGGGTCGTGAGGGTGCCGCCGGACTCGGTGGCGGTCAGCGCCAGGGCCGGCGGCCTGTCGGCGCGCAGCACGGTCAGGGCGGCGCCGCTGCCGCCGACAAGGTCGGCCAGGCCCTTGGCGAAGCGCTCGTCGCTGGCGCCAGCGACGCCGTCGCTGATCCAGACGAGGCCGGCGCCGCGGTTCTTCTCCAGGAACGCGCCGATGCTGGCCAGATGCGCGTCGCGGGTCGGCACGATCGGGCGCGGTGCCAGGGCGCGCAGGCGCTCCAGGGCGGCGGCCGGGGTCTTCGCCTCGAAGGCCGCGGCCGGCTCGGCGAGGCCGATCACCGCCACGGGCCGTCCGTCCCGGGCCGCGCCCTCGATCGCGTCGGTGGCGACCCGCAGCCGGTCGCGCCAATCGTGGGCGGCCGGGAAGCCGTTGTCTAGGAGGACGAGGAGCGCGCTGCGCCCGCCGCCGGCCCCGACGCCGCCGGGGTTCCAGACCGGGCCGGCCACGGCGAGGATCAGGGCGGCGGCGATCAGCAGGCGCAGGAGCAGCAGCCAGGGCGGGGTGCGCGCCGGCGTCTGCCGCTGCGGGATCAGGTCGGCGACGAGCTTGAGCGGCGGAAACGCGATCCGGCGCGGGCGCGGCGGGGTCACCCGCAGCAGGAACCACAGGGCCGGCAAGCCGATCAGGGCGGCGAGCGCCAGGGGCGCCGCGAAGGTCAGACCTAGCATGGCGGCCTCACTCCGGGCCGCGCGCGGCGATCAGCGTGGCGAGCCGCAGGGCCGCCTCGCTCGCCGGGCGGTCGGTGCGGTGGATGGTGAGCGTCCAGCCCTGCTGGCGGGCGATTCCCTGCAAGGCGGCGCGGTGCTCGGCGATGCGGGCGCGGTAGCGGTCGCCCCAGGCGCCGGCATCGCCGATGTCGAGGCTGAGCCCGCCTTCGAGGTCGTGCAGCACGGCCTGGCCTGTGAACGGGAAGGTCTCCTCGATCGGATCGACCACCATCAGCAGATGGCCGCGGCTGCCCCGCCCGGCGAGGCTTTGCACGGCGGTCGCGATCCGGTCGGGATCGGCGAGGAAGTCGCCGATCAGCACCACCTCGTCGAACCGGGCCGGGCTCGCCCGGGGCGGCAGGTCCTGCGCCAATCCGGCCTTGTCGGCGACCAGCGCCTGGATCATCCGCTCGACGATGCCCCGCGAGGCGGTGGCCCGGGTGAGACCCAGGAGCCCGACCCGCTCGCCGCCCTCGACGAAGGCATCGGCGAGCGCCAGCCCGAGGACCAGGGCCCGCTCGACCTTGGAGGCCGAGGCCAGGTCCGACGCGAACCCCATCGAGGCGGAGCGGTCGATCCAGAGCCAGATGTTGTGGGCGGCCTCCCATTCGCGCTCGCGCACGTAGAGCCGGTCGTCCCGGGCGGAGCGGCGCCAGTCGACCCGCGCGGCGGCCTCGCCGGTGACGAAGGGGCGGAACTGCCAGAAACTCTCGCCCGGCCCGGCCCGGCGCCGGCCGTGCAGGCCATGGGCCAGCAGGCTCGAAACCCGCCGCGCCTCCAGGACGAGGCGGGGCATTTTTTCGGATAGGGCGGTCGCGCCCTCGCTCTCGCGCCTGCCGGGCGTGCGCCGTTCGGAGCCGAGGGCGTGTGTCCCGACCAAGGCTAAAGCTTCTCCGCGAGCTTGCCGATCAGGCCCTCGATGGTCTCGCCGTCGGCGCGGGCGGTGTAGCTGAGCGCCATCCGGTGCTTGAGCACCGGCTCGGCCAGGGCCTTCACGTCGGCCACGGAAGGCGCGACCCGGCCCTCGATCAGCGCCCGGGCGCGGGCGGCGAGCGTCAGCGCCTGGCTGGCGCGCGGGCCGGGACCCCAGAGCAGCTTGTCCTTGACCAACGGATCGCCGCCGTCGGGCCGGGCGGCGCGCACGAGGTCGAGGATTGCCTCAACCACGGCCTCGCCCACGGGCAGCCGGCGCACCAGGCGCTGGGCGGTGAGCAGCTGTTCGGTGGACATCACCGCGTGCGGGCGCACCTCGTCGACGCCGGTGGTCTCGATCAGGATCCGGCGCTCGGCGGCGCGGTCGGGATAGCCGACGTCGATCTCGAGCAGGAAGCGGTCGAGCTGGGCCTCGGGCAGGGGATAGGTGCCCTCCTGCTCGATCGGGTTCTGGGTGGCGAGCACGTGGAACGGCCGCGGCAGGTCGTGGCGGGCGCCGGCCACCGAGACGTGGCCCTCCTGCATCGCCTGGAGCAGAGCCGATTGCGTGCGCGGGCTCGCCCGGTTGATCTCGTCGGCCATCAGCAGCTGGGTGAAGACCGGCCCCTGCACGAAGCGGAACGCCCGGCGGCGCTCGGCATCCTCCTCGAGGATCTCGGTGCCGAGGATGTCGGAGGGCATCAGGTCCGGGGTGAACTGCACGCGCCGCGCGTCGAGGCCGAGCACGGTGCCCAGCGTCTCCACGAGCTTGGTCTTGGCAAGCCCCGGCAGGCCGACGAGCAGGCCGTGGCCGCCCGCCAGGATCGTCACCAGGGCGAGGTCGACGACCTTCTCCTGCCCGAAGATCACCCCGTGGATCGCGTCGCGCGCCTGACCCACCGCGGCGAGGCAGGTCTCCGCGGTCGCCACGATGCCGTCGTCGAGGCTGGTGGCCGGGCTGATCGCCTGCGTCATGCGGTTGTCCGTCTCCTGTCCGGGGCTCCGGAGAACCCCGTCGGTCATCCGGCCAATGTGGGGCCGTTCGCACCGGGCTGGCAAGGTCGGGATCGCCGCACGCGGTTTCGACGCCCGGAACCCCGGGGTTTCACGCCGCCGCGCGGCGGCCCCGCGACACGGCCCTTGGCGCGGGCCGGCCGGACCATTAGGAAGGCGCGCGAGCCGGGGCGGCCGGCTGAACCTCCTGATGTCTCTCGCGGATTGCGGCGTAGGCAGCACAGCGGGCCTCCCGCGTATCCGGTACACACCATGCGCCTTCGAGATGTGTTCGTCGCCGGGCCCGCGCGGTCCCTCACGCGCCCGCTGGCCCGGCGCCTGAAGCGGCGGCGGACGAACGAGCCCCGCCAGGCGGATCTCGTGGCGGCCGTGAAGGCCTCCGGCCTGTTCGATCCGGCCTGGTACGCCAGGCGCTATCCCGACGTGGTCGGCGAGGGGATCGACCCGGTCGTCCACTACGCGGTCCATGGCGGGCGCGAGGGCCGCTGGCCGTCGCCCTTGTTCCACGGCGACCGCTATCTCGACGCCGTCCCGGGCCTGCGCGCCGAGGGCGTGAACCCGCTGATCCACTATGTCGAGCGCGGCGCCGATGCCGGCATCGCCCCAAACCCGCTGTTCGACCCCGACTGGTACGCGGAGCGCTATCTCGGCGGTGCCGACGCCCGCGCCCGGGCGTTCTTCCACTTCGTGAAGAGCCCCGACACCGACCCGTCGCCGCTGTTCGATTCCGCCTGGTACCGGTCGCGCTACCCGGATGCCCGGGAAGCGGGCGGCATCGCGCTGGCGCATTACTACGAGACCGGCCGGAAGCAGGGCTACCTGCGCAATCCCGAGGAATTCGCCGGGCTGTCGCGGCATGTCGACCTGATCCGCCGCTCCGGGATCTTCGACGCCGAGTTCTATCGCGGGCGCTGCCCCGAAGCCGAGACCAGCGGGCTCGAGCCCCTGGAGCATTACGTGATGGCCGGCGGCTATCGCCGCTACGCCCCGCATCCCCTGTTCGATCCCGACTGGTATGCGGCGCAATCGGCGGCGGTGCGCGCCGACAGCCTCAACCCGCTGGTGCATTTCCTGGAGCACGGCGCCCGCGAGGGGCTGGATCCCGGCCCCTGGTTCGACACGCGCTGGTACACGAAGACCTACCTCGCCGACGACGAGACCGAGGCGAACCCGCTCGCGCATTTCCTGGCCGACAACGGCCGGCGCACGAGCCCGTCGCCGCGCTTCGACGCGCCCTGGTACCTCGCCCGCTACCCGAAGGTCGCCGCGCTCGGCCTCAATCCCCTGGTCGACTACGTCACGACCGGGCTGGAGGCGGGGCGCCTGACCCGCCGGGTCGCCGGCGCCGCGGTGCCCGAGGCCGCGGATGCCCGCCTGTCCTGCCTGAAGCGGGAGCCGCGCCGGCACGGCCGCACGGCCCTGTTCATCACCCACGCGCCGGAGGGGCGCATCCGCGGCCATGTCGAGCCCTACCTGCGGGCGTTTGCCGAGAACGGCATCGACATCGTGCTGATCGTCGCGGCCGACCAGCACAAGACCGTGGTGCCGGAGGCGATCCTGAACCTGTGCGCCTCGGCCTACCTGCGCGAGAACACGGGCTTCGATTTCGCGGCCTGGGCGCATGTCCTCCTGGAGGACGACGACCTGCTCGATTCCGAGACCCTGTATCTCGCCAACGACAGCCTGGTCGGGCCCCTCGACAGCGGCGACTTCGCCGGGCTGCTGGCGAAGATCGAGTCCTACCCGGAGGCGGTGATCGGGCTCGCCGACAACTTCTACTACAGTCACCACCTGCAGAGCTTCTTCCTTGCCCTGAAGAAGCGCTGCCTGTCCTCCTACGCGTTTAACCACTTCATCCAGTCGGTGGCGAACTGGCCGGACAAGAACAGCGTCATCACCGAGTACGAGCTGACCTTCTCCGGGCGGATGCGGGCTGCCGGGCTCGGGATGCGCAGCCTGTTCTCGGCCCAGAACAAGCACATGACGCTAGTCAACGACCCGCGCAACAACCGCACCCTTTTCGACTGGGAGAACATGCTCAGCCAGGGCTTCCCGTTCGTGAAGCGCTCGCTTCTGGGCGAGCACGCCGCGATCGGCGGCGCGGCGGTGCGCCCGGCGATCGAGGAGCGCGGCTTCGACCTCGACCGGCTCGACCAGACCTTCACCTATCCCGGCCCCAAGATCTGGGCCGACCTGCGCAGGCCCCAGGCACCGGAGCGGCCGCTGCGGGTCTCCTACGTCTCGCCGATGAACTACGCCAACGGGCTGGGCGTCGCGGCGCGCAGCTACGTGCGGGCGCTGCACCGGGCGCCCTTCGCCTTGAACGTGCATCCGATGGAGCGGTCGTTCCACGTCCATGCCCGGGTCGGGCCGGGCTGGCAGGCCCGGACCTTCTCGGGGGCGCCGGACGTCGCCCTGGTGCATTTCAACGGCGACAGCTGGCACTCGCTGATGAGCGCGCGGCAGCTCGACATCGCCGCGAGCGCCCGGCTCAAGATCGGGCTGTTCGTCTGGGAGACCTCGCACGTGCCCGGGGGCTGGCTGCCCACCGTGGACGGCCTCGACGCGATCTGGGCGCCCACCGAGTTCTGCGCCGCGATCTTCCGCCAGATCACCGACATCCCGGTCGATGTCGTGCCCTACGTGGTCGAGAACGAGCCCGGCGAGCCGGCGAGCGCGGCCGCCAAGGCCAACCTGCGCAAGACGTTCTCCATCGACCCGGCCAAGAAGATCATTCTCTACGCCTTCGACGGGTCGAGCTACCTCGCCCGCAAGAACCCGCACGCGCTGATCCGGGCGTTCCGGGCCGCGGGGCTGGCGCAATCCGGCTGGCAGCTCGTGCTCAAGACCAAGCACGTGTTCGACCTGCCCGACGAGGGCAAGAAGCTGCTCGACCTCGTCGGCAAGACCGGCGACGTGGTGATGGTCGACCAGCCGCTCTCCCAGAACGAGCTCGGCGCCCTGTTCGAGCTCTGCGCGGTCTACGCCTCGTCACATTCCTCGGAAGGCTTCGGCCTGACGATCGCCGAGGCGATGGAGATGGGCAAGGTCGTGGTCGCCACCGATTACGGCGGCAGCCGCGACTTCCTCGACGCCACCTGCGGCTTCCCGGTGAAGGCCGAGATCGCCGCCCTGGACCAGACCTATGGGCCGTATCTGCGCGGCGCCGAATGGGGCCAGGTGGACGAGGCCGACCTCGCCCGCGCGCTCACCGACGCCGCCCGGGCGGTGAACAGCGGCGACGCCGCGCGGATCGGCGCCGCCGCCCGCGCCCGGATCCGCGAGCGCCTGTCGATCGGCGCGGTGGCCGCCGCCATGGAGGCGAGCGTCAGCCGGCTCCTCGCAGCCGAACGCATTTGACGCCCGGGAGACGCGATCCGTGCTGAACAAGAAACCGGTCCCGGCCCCGTCGGCCTCGTGGAGCGCGCGCGCCTGGCCGGACGCGCTCCTGCCGCTGCCCCTCGACGAGCGCTTCCACCCGATCGACGAGCGCAAGCTCGGTCAGGTCGCCGCCGGCGCGCTTCCCGCCTGCCGGGCGGTGTTCGTGGCCCCGGCAGCGTCCGAGCTGCATCCGGACCTGTTCGAACCGATCCTCGCCGCGATGGCCGAGCGGCCGGATATCGGCATCTTCTACGGCGACGACGCCGTGGTGGACGGCGCGGGCCAGGTCCGCAGCGTCCATTGCAAGCCGGCCTTCAACCCGGCCCTGCTCATGGCCGACGATTACATCGGCTTCCCGCTGGTGATCCGCGTCTCGGCCCTGGCGAGCCTGACCCCGGATTTCGGCCGGCGCACCGGCAACGCCGCCTGGTTCCGGCTGCTGCTCGACGCGATCGCGGCGGGCATCGGCATCGACCGGATCCCGCAGACGCTGATCGCCTCGCCGCTCGCCCGCCCGAAGGCGAAGCGCGCCGCCCGGGCCGACGTGCTCGACCGCTGGTTCCAGGGCTCGGGCTCCCCCCTGCGCACCGCCCCCGGCCTGACCCCGGACACGCTGGAGATCCGCCGCAGCCTGGATGCGCGCCCGCCCGTGACCCTGGTGGTGCCGACCAACCAGAGCCGGCCCCGGGGCGAGGATGGGCGCGCGGTCGACGGGGCAAAGCCCCACATCGTCAACCTGCTCGACAGCCTCGACCGCAGCAGCTACCCGGCCGACCGGATCCGGGTGCTGATCGGCGACGACAAGGCGGACGACGCGATCTACCGGGGCCGCTCCGACCGGTTCGCGGTGACGCGCCTGCTCACCACGCGGCCCGAGGGCGCGCCGTTCAACTACGCGGCCAAGATGAACACCCTCTGGCGCGCCGCCGAGACCGACCTCGTCATCCTGATGAACGACGACCTCGTGGTGCGCCGCCCCGGCTGGATCGAGGCGCTCCTGACCTTCGCGCTCGACCGCGGCGTCGGCGGCGTCGGCGGGCGGCTGCTGTTCCCGAGCGGCAAGATCCAGCATGCCGGCATGTTCGGCGGCATCTTCGATGTCTGCGCCCATCCCTGGTACAACCGCGACGCGGCCGAGCCGACCTACGGCGACTGGGCGCTGGCGCAGCGCGACTGCTCGTCGGTGACCGGCGCCCTGTTCGCCACCCGCAAGGCGGTGCTGGAGGCGGTGGACGGCTTCGACGAGAGCTTCGCCCTCGACTTCAACGACGTCGACCTGTGCTTCAAGCTGCGGATGCTCGGCTACCGCATCGTCTACACGCCATTCGCCGAGATGGCGCACCACGAGAGCGCCTCCCGGCAGACCAGCTTCGCCCCGGGCTCGCAGATCTCGCGCTTCCTGCGCCGCTGGCACGACGTCCTCACCGACGACCCGGCCTACAGCCCGCAGCTGCGCACCGACACCGACGTGGTCGCCCCCCGGGCCGACGCGGCCCGCTGGGTGAGCGAGCGCCGGCCCGCCTGAGTCACAGCGCCTCGCCGCGCATCAGCCGGGGCCGGGTGCCCCGGGAGGCCGCGGCCTCGCCGATGAAGAACCGCTTGAGGCCGGGCAGCCGGTCGACGATCCCGAGGCCGAGATCGCGGGCGAGCCGCAGCGGCAGGGCGTCGTTGGAGAACAGCCGGTTCAGCCCGTCGGTCGCCGCCGCCATGGCGAAGCTGTCGAACCGGCGGGCGCGCTCGTAGGCCCGCAGGACGTCCGGGCTGCCGGGATCGAGGCCGAGACGCAGGGCGCCGGTCACCGCCTCGGCCAGCGCCGCAGCGTCGGCCAGGCCGAGATTGAGGCCCTGCCCGGCGATCGGGTGGATGACGTGCGCCGAATCCCCCAGCAGCGCCAGGCGTTCGGCCCGGAACGCCCGGGCGATGCCGAAGGCCAGCGGATGCCGGCTCGGGCCGTGCTCCAGGGTCAGCTTACCCAGGTCGAGGGTGAACCGGCGCTCGATCTCGGCCAGCACCTCGTCGGGCTCGCCCGAGAGCAGCGCGTCGGCCTCGTCGGCGCGCTCGGTCCAGACGATCGAGGAGCGGTGGCCGAGGGAGCCGCCGTCTCGCAGGGGCAGGATCGCGAAGGGGCCGGCCGGCAGGAAGTGCTCGAAGGCACGGCCCCGGTGCGGCCGAGCATGCCCGATCGTGGCCACGATCCCGACCTGCGGATAGGACCAGCCGACCCAGCCGATCCGCGCCGCCTCGCGCAGCCGCGAGCGCGCCCCGTCGGCGGCCACCAGCAGGTCGGCCTTGAGGCTCACGCCGGTGGTCAGCTCCACCCGGATCGCCGCGCCCTCCGGCACCGCCCGCACCACGCCCCCGGTGACGATCTCGACGCCCGCGTCCCGGCAGGCCTCGGAGAGCGTCCGCGCCAGGGGCTCGGCCTCGACCATGTGGGCGAAGGGCTCGCCCACCGCCCGGTCGGGCTGGTCCTCCTCCTCCCGCCCGAAGGTCAGGAAGACCGGCCGCACCGGGTCGGCGATTCGGCTGTCGGAGATCACCATCTCGGCGATCGGCTCGGCGGCGGCCGCGATCCCGTCCCACAGCCCGAGCTGCGTCAGCATCCGCCGTCCGCCCGCCGCCAGCGCGTAGGCACGGCCGCGGTGCCGGGCAGGATCGGCGCCGTGGGGGTCGATCACGGTCACCGCGAGCGCCGGCCCGTGGGCTTGCTTGAGCGCGAAGGCCAGGGCGAGGCTGGCAAGGCCGCCGCCTGCGATCAGGAGGCTGCGGCTGCCGGGGCGGGGCGTCTGGGCCGTCATCGTCACGGATCTCCGATCTGGGGGCCGAGCGCGTGGATCGCTCCGCCCGAAAGGCCTATGTCGCGTTTGGACGACGAACGGAAACCCCGCGACTCATGACCGACGCTACCACCGACGCGATGACCGACGCGGTCGCCGAGCTCATCGCCATCCTCGACCTCGAGCGCCTCGAGGTCGACCTGTTCCGCGGCCAGAACCCCAAGACCGGCTGGCGCCGGGTTTTCGGCGGCCAGGTGGTGGCCCAGGCCCTGGTGGCCGCCACCCGCACGGTGCCGGACGACCGGCCGGCCCATTCGCTGCACGCCTATTTCATGCTCCCCGGCGATCCCCGCGCGCCGATCGTCTACGAGGTCGAGCGCATCCGCGACGGCCGCAGCTTCACCACGCGGCGGGTCAAGGCGATCCAGCACGGCCGGGCGATCTTCGCCACCACGATATCCTACCAGGTCTCCGAGGGCGGGTTCGAGCACCAGCCGGCGATGCCGGATGTCGCGGGGCCGGACGGCCTCCTCGACGGCAAGGCGCTGGCGGCCTCCGGCGCCACCGGCATGCCCGAGGCGGTCGCCGCCTATTTCGGCCGGGAGCGCCCGATCGAGCTGCGCCCCGTCGATCTCGACCGCTACATCGCCCGCCGCAAGGACGGGGCCCCGCCGGAGCCGGTCTTCAACGTCTGGCTGCGGGCGGCCTCGGCCCTGCCGGACGATCCGGCCCTGCACCGGGCGGTGCTGGCCTACGCGTCCGACATGACCCTGCTCGACGTGTCGCTGATCCCGCATGCCAGCTCGGTGTTCGATCCGAACATCCAGGCGGCGAGCCTCGACCACGCCCTCTGGTTCCACCGCCCCGTCCGGGTCGACGACTGGCTGCTCTACGCCCAGGACAGCCCGGCCGCCGGCGGCGCCCGTGGCTTTGCCCGCGGCCAGATCTTCGACCGCGCCGGCAACCTCGTCGCCTCGGTGGCGCAGGAGGGCCTGATTCGGCCGCACGGGGGATGAGGTCACGGCGCGGAACGGCTCCTCATCCGATCCGCGCGGCGTCGGCGGGCTGACCCGCACCGTCATCCCGGGGCGCCGAAGGCGAGCCCGGGATCCAGAGCCGCCGACCATGCCAGGGCAAGCACCTGGATCCCGGGCTCCGCTTCGCGGCCGCGGAAAGGCGGGGTAGGTGCAGAATGCGATGGCGTTCCCTCAGACCCTGCGGTCGACGATATCGCTCATCGCCCCCGGATTAGAATGCCTTGTCCGACGTGCGTTGCAGAATTGCACCGCCGCGGAGTGCCTATTTTTCGGTCGTTTGCGCGCTGCCTGGGCACCTACGCCGCGCCGCATGCCCAAGGCTTCGCCCGATCCGGTTATTTCCTGGGCATAACGGGCCCTGCGCGAAAAGTTCCCGGTTCCGGCGGGATGGCATAGTCCTTGAATAGCCCCGCTCAACCGCGGGCCAGCCCGGCTCGACGGGCGGCCCGATGGGTCGCCGCGTGGATCGGGCGACGGCATCGGTTCCCAGGGACTCGGTAAGGGGGCGCCGCCCATGAAGATCGTGATGGCCATCATCAAGCCGTTCAAGCTGGAGGAGGTGCGCGACGCGCTCACCGGCATCGGCGTCCACGGGCTGACGGTGACGGAAGTGAAGGGCTACGGCCGCCAGAAGGGCCACACCGAGATCTACCGGGGCGCGGAATACGCCGTGAGCTTCCTGCCCAAGCTCAAGATCGAGGTCGCGGTCGCCTCCGACCTGACCTCCAGCGTCATCGACGCCATCGCGGGTGCGGCGCGCACCGGCCAGATCGGCGACGGCAAGATCTTCGTGCTGCCCCTCGAGAAGGCGGTGCGCATCCGGACCGGCGAGACCGACGCCGACGCCCTCTGAGCCGGCCCGCCGACAGCTTCAACCTTTACGCAACGCGCAACGAATCGTGACCGGAGCCACCTGTCCATGAAAGTCCGTAATGCCCTGATGCTCGGCTTGGGAGGCGCGGCGCTCGCCGCCCTCCTGATCGAGCCGTCCCTGGCGCAGACCCCGGCGCCGGAAGCCGCCTCCGCGGCGCCGGCCGCCACGGCCGTGCCGCTGCCCAACAAGGGCGACACCGCCTGGATGCTGATCTCCTCGGCGCTGGTGCTGATGATGAGCGTGCCGGGCCTGGCCCTGTTCTACGGCGGCCTCGTGCGCACCAAGAACATGCTCTCGGTCCTGACCCAGGTCTTCGCGATCGTCTCGATCGTCGGCCTGCTCTGGGTGTTCTATGGCTACAGCCTCGCCTTCACCAATGGCGGCGGCATCAACGACTTCGTCGGCGGCCTGTCCAAGGCGTTCCTGAAGGGCATCGACGCCAACTCGACGGTGGCGACCTTCTCGAACGGCGTCGTGATCCCCGAATACGTCTATCTGTGCTTCCAGATGACCTTCGCGATGATCACCCCGGCGCTGATCGTCGGCGCCTTCGCCGAGCGGATGAAGTTCTCTGCCCTGGTGGTGTTCACGATCCTCTGGGTCACGCTGATCTATTTCCCGATGGCCCACATGGTCTGGTACTGGGGCGGCCCGGATGCGGTCGGCAACGCCGCCAAGGTGCTGGCCGCCGCCACCGACGACGCCTCGAAGGCGACCGCCCAGGCGGCCCTCGACGCGGTCAACAAGGATGCGGGCTTCCTCTTCCAGAAGGGCGCCCTCGACTTCGCCGGCGGCACCGTGGTGCACATCAACGCGGGCATCGCCGGCTTCGTCGGCTGCCTGATCATGGGCAAGCGCATCGGCTACGGCCGCGACCTGCTCGCCCCGCACTCGCTGACCATGACCATGATCGGCGCCTCGCTGCTGTGGGTCGGCTGGTTCGGCTTCAACGCCGGCTCGAACCTCGAGGCCAACGGCACCGCCGCGCTGGCGATGCTCAACACCTTCGTGGCGACCTGCGCCGCCGCGGTGGCCTGGCTGTTCGCCGAGTGGGCGCTCAAGGGCAAGCCGTCGCTGCTCGGCATGCTCTCGGGCGCGGTGGCCGGCCTCGTGGCCGTCACCCCGGCCTCGGGCTTCGCCGGCCCGATGGGCTCGATCGTGCTCGGCCTGGTGGCCGGCGTGGTCTGCTTCGTGATGTGCTCCTCCGTGAAGAACGCGCTCGGCTACGACGACTCGCTCGACGTGTTCGGCGTGCACTGCGTCGGCGGCATCCTGGGCGCCCTGGCGACCGGCATCCTGGTCGACCCGAATCTCGGCGGCGTCGGCATCCCCGACTACACCTCGAAGCCGGGCGAGCTGGCCGTGGGCGCCTACGACATGATGAGCCAGCTCATCGTCCAGGCGGAAGCGGTCGGCCTCACCCTGCTGTGGTCGGGCATCGGCTCGGCGATCCTCTACAAGCTCGTCGACCTGACGATCGGCCTGCGGGTGACCCAGGAAGAGGAGCGCGAGGGCCTCGACATCGCCGATCACGGCGAGCGTGCCTACAACTACTGAGAGCGACCGGCGCGTCCCTCCGGGGCCGCGCCGCGGACATGGAAAACCCCGGCTCCGTAAGGGCCGGGGTTTTTCGTTTTTCCGCTCACGCCGTCATTGCGGATGGAACGAAGCAGCCCAGGGACACGCCACATCCGGGGATCGCGCGCAGCACTGGGTTGCTTCGCTCCGCTCGCAATGACGGGAGCGCAGCGTTTATCCCGAGGGATGTTTCGCTCGCTCCCGCTCATCCTGAAGCGATGCAGCGCGGGCCTCGAAGAAGAGCTCCTTCGAAGCGCGCCTTCGCCTCCACTTCAAAGTGCGGCGGTGGGGGCGGTGAAGCGCTACGCCGCCCGGCTCAGCGCCGCCTTCTCCTCGGCGAACGCCCAGTCCAGCCACGGCGTCAGCGCCTCGAGATCGGCGGTCTCGACGGTGGCACCGCACCAGATCCGCAGGCCCGCCGGGGCGTCGCGGTAGGCGCCGATGTCGAGGGCGACGCCCTCGCGGTCGAGGCGCGCGACGATGCCCGAGGCGAGCGCCGCCACCGCCGCGTCGCCGCGGGCGAGCACGTCCGGGTCGGCGATCACCAGGCAGACGCCGGTGTTCGAGTAGGTCGCGGGGTCGACCGCCAGCGGCGCGATCCACGGGGTCCGGGCGACCCAGTCGTAGATCACGCGGGCGTTGGCGTCGGCCTGGGCGTGGAGCGCCGGCAGGCCGCCGATCCGCACCGCCCAGTCCAGGGTGTCGAGGTAATCCTCCACGGCGAGCATCGAGGGCGTGTTGATCGTGTCGCCCTTGAAGATGCCCTCGATCAGCTTGCCGTCCTTGGTGAGCCGGAACACCTTCGGCAGCGGCCAGGCCGGAACGTGGCTCTCCAGCCGCTCGACCGCCCGGGGCGAGAGCACCAGCATGCCGTGCGCCGCCTCGCCGCCCATCACCTTCTGCCAGGAGAAGGTGACGACATCGAGCTTGTCCCAGGGCAGCGGCTGCGCGAAGGCCGCCGAGGTGGCGTCGCAGATCGTGAGGCCGGCGCGGTCGGCGGCGATCCAGTCGCCGTCCGGCACCTTCACCCCGGCGGCGGTGCCGTTCCAGGTGAAGACCACGTCGCTGTTCCGGGTGTCGATCGCCGCGAGGTCCGGCAGCACGCCGTAGGGCGTCTGGTGGATCCTGGGCGCGATCTTGAGCTGCTTGAGCGCGTCGGTGACCCACTCCTTGCCGAACGCCTCCCAGGCAGCGACCTCCACGGGCCGCGGGCCCAGTAGGGTCCACATCGCCATCTCGACGGCGCCGGTATCGGAGGCCGGCACGATGCCGATCCGGTACGCGTCGGGCACCTGCAGCACGGACCGCGTCAGGTCGATCGCCCGGCCGAGCTTGGCCTTGCCGATCGCGGAGCGGTGCGAGCGGCCGAGCGCGGCGTCGGCCAGGGCCGACGGCGTCCAGCCCGGACGCTTGGCGCAGGGGCCGGACGAGAAATGGGGAACGCGCGGGCGCCTGTCGGGTCGGCTCATCGTCGGATCCATCCTTGCAGATGGGCGCTCCTCGACGGGGAGGAGTGTCCCGGGCCGGGGATGCGCCGAAACCCGCTGGCTGGCAAGACAATGCGAAGAGCCTGCGACGGGCCGCACCCGGGGCGGGACAGATCCGCCGAAGGGACGGAACAGTCGATTAAGCCTGCGCGGCTAGGTTCGACGGCGTGCCGAGTTGCGTTCGAGGTACGCCGATGTCTGTCGACAGCGCCGCGTTCGTGGCGATCTGGTTCCTGTTGCTTGCCGTGATCCTGGCCGCGGCCTCCCGCACCCGCTTTCCCGGACGCCTCGACCGTCCGATCCCGCAGCCGCTGCGGCTCGATCCGGTGGATTACGATGTCGACGGGCCGGTGATCGACCTGGAACCGGCCTGAAGGTCGGGCCGCCGCTCGGCGGTGATGCGCTCCGCCTCCGCCCGCCGCCACCGGGCGATCGCCCCGTGATTGCCGCCCGACAGCACCTCCGGGATCGCCCGCCCCTCCCAGTCCCGCGGCCGGGTGTAGTGCGGATATTCGAGGAGCCCGCCCTCGAAACTCTCCTCGATCCCCGATTCCGCCTTGCCCATCACCCCGGGCAGGAGCCGGACGCAGGCATCGAGCACCACCAGGGCGGCGATCTCGCCCCCGGAGAGCACGTAATCGCCGATCGAGACCTCCTCCAGGCCGCGGCCGGCGATCACCCGCTCGTCCACCCCCTCGAACCGGCCGCAGACGATCAGCGCCCCCGGCCCGGCGGCGAGCTCCCGCACCCGGGCCTGGCTCAGCGGCTTTCCGCGCGGCGACATCAGCAGCCGCGGCCGCGGGTCGTCCGGCCCGGCGGCGGCATCGATGGCGGCGGCGAGCACGTCGCAGCGCAGCACCATCCCGGCCCCGCCCCCGGCCGGCGTGTCGTCCACCGCCCGGTGGCGGCCGAGCCCGTGCTCGCGGATGTTGCGGGCCTCCAGGCTCCAGTCGCCCCGGGCGAGGGCGTCGCCCGACAGGGACACGCCGAGCGGCCCCGGGAACATCTCCGGGTAGAGGGTGAGGATCGTGGCCCGCCAGGGCGTTTCCGCGCGCGTCATGGCGCTTGATCGCGCGCGGGGTGCGGCACGGTCAACGGCCCGGGCACCGTTCGACCCCGCGGCGGGTTGTCGGCGATGATCCGGCACATCCTCCTCCTCACCGCCCTGCTGGCGGGACCGGCCCTCGCGGCGGAGCCGCTGGCGCCTCCGGGCGCGCCCGCGAGCGCGTTCCCGAAGCCCGACCGGCCGGTGGCCGAGATCGTGGCGCCGCAATGGTCCTCGGAGGCCGCGCGGGACAAGGCCGGCGAGTTCGACGCGGTCGCCCGCGGGATGGGCATCGCTCCGGGCGAGACCGTGGCCGATATCGGCGCCGGCAGCGGCTACTACGTGACCCGTCTGAGCCCGCGGGTCGGGCCCGGCGGCAAGGTCCTGGCCGAGGACGTCACCCCTGCCTACCTGGCGAGCCTGGAGCGGCGGGTGAAGGGCCTCGACAACGTCACCGTGGTGCGCGGCGAGGCCCACGACCCGCGCCTGCCCGCGGCCTCCGTCGATGCCGCGATCCTCGTGCACATGTATCACGAGATCGCCCAGCCCTTCGGCCTGCTGCACAATCTCGCCCCGGCGATGCGGCCCGGCGGTCGGGTCGGCATCGTCGATGCCGACGACATCCCGTCGCGGCACGGCACCCCGCCGGCGCTCCTGCGATGCGAGCTTGCCGCCGCGGGCTACCGCGAGACCGGCTTTCATCCGCTGAAGGGCGGCGCCTATCTGGCGGTGTTCGCGGCCCCCGCCCCGGAGGACCGCCCGCGACCGGAGGCGATCCGCCCCTGCCGGGATACCGCGACGGCCCGCTGAACGGTTCGGCGCGCGTTCAGGGCGCGCCGCCGGTGCTCGGCTGCGCCGTGTCCAGATGGGCCGCGAAACCGGTGCGATGCGGAGCGAGATCCGGGCGCAACGCCATGGACGGGATCGCGTAATCGCCGCCGTTCTGCCGTCGGAACGGGATGGGGGCCGTGCTGAACAGGGTGCGCATCCGGGCCCGCAGGCCCTCCGCCGTGGCCGCGAATCCGCTCTCGGTCAGGCCGTCGGCCCGGTAGACGACAAACGGCGGGAGCACGGCGTAGCCCGGGTAGAACAGCACCCCGTGCTGGATCGGGAACAGCAGGTCGTCGATCGGCCCGTTGATTCCTCGGGGGCCGTAATGCGTCTCCCAGCCGCCGGCCGTCACCACCAGCATCGCGCGCTTTCCGGCGAGCGTGCCCTCGCCGTAGCGGTCGCCCCAGCGGGTCTCGTTGTGTGCGCCCACGCCGTAGGCGAACCCGTAGGCGTAGACCCGGTCGACCCAGCCTTTCAGGATCGCCGGCATGGAGAACCACCACAGGGGGAACACCAGGATCAGCGCGTCCGCCCAGAGCAGCTTGGCCTGTTCGGCCGTGACGTCGTCGGTCAGGGTCCCGGTGGTGAAGGCCGCGCTGGACGCGGCCGGGACCCGCAGGCGCGCCGCTTCCGGCAGGGCCGGGAAATCGGTCCGATCGACGGCACTCTTCCAGCCCGCGGCGTAGAGGTCGGTGACGCGGACCTCGTGTCCGTCCGCTTCCAATTGCTCCACCGCCACGCCGCGCAACGCGTTCGTCAGCGAGGCCGGATCGGGATGGGCTGAGACGACGAGGATCTTCATGGTGCGGGCTCACGGGGGGAGGGAGCCGCGAAGCTAGGCGGCCGCCGATCCATCCGGTAGACGGCAGGGCGGGATAGGATTGTTCCGCGCCATGGATAGATCGAGCGTCACGCTGGAGCGGATGCGCAGCTTCGTTCGCGTGGTCGAGCGCGGCAGCCTGTCCGCGGTGGCGCGGGAGGAGGGCGTCGGGCAATCGACCGTCAGCCGGCACGTGGCCGAGCTCGAGGCCGCCCTGGGGGCGAGCCTGCTGAACCGGACCACGCGGCGCCTCACCCTGACCGACGAAGGACGGCGCTTCCACGCGGAGGCGCGCACCATCCTGCGGCTGGTGGACGAGGCGACGGACGGGGTCCGGAACGCCGGGGGTGGTCTGACCGGGACCGTGCGCGTGTCCTGCACGGCTGCGTTGGGCGTGCGCCATGTCTGCCGGGCGCTGTTCGTGCTCCAGGACCGCTATCCGGGGATCAGCATCGATCTAAGCCTGACCGATGAGCGGATCGACCTCGTGCGCGAGGCGACGGATGTCGCGATCCGGTTGGGGCCGTTGGCGGAGAGCAGCCTGCAGCGCAAGGCCATCGGCCGCTCCCGCCGGATCCTGGTGGCGTCGCGGGGCTATCTCGCGGATCACGGCCGGCCGCAGCATCCGGCCGACCTGTCGCGGCATTTGGCGATCCGCATGAGCAACGTCGCCGGCAGCGATACGCTGTGCCTGCACGGGCCGGACGGCGCCACGGCGCGCATTCCCGTGGGCGGCCGCCTGCTGGTCGATCACGGCCTGGCCGCGCGCGAAGCCCTGGCGCAGGGGCGCGGGATCGCGGCCGCCCATGTCTGGCTCGTCGACGATCTCCTGGCGGCGGGCGCGATCGAACAAGTCCTGCCGGACCACGCGCCCGAGCCCGTCCCGCTCTCGATCCTGGTCGTGCCCAGCCGCATCCGCATCAAGCGCGTCCGCCTGGTGGTCGATGCCCTGGCGGCCGCTTTGGCCGAGCTGCCCGGCCTCGACAGACCGTGAGCCGGCGGTTCACGCCAGGGTCGGCATGCGGCTGTCAGTCCGGCTCGTCGGCGGGCTTATCGCCCACCGGCGCGAAGAAATCGTCCGGCAGCACGACGGTCACCCGCCGCTGCGGGAGATCCAGCACCGGCACGAACGCCTTGGTGAACGGCAGGAGCGCGGTGGCGCCACCCGCGGCGGGGCGGAGTTCGAGGAGGTCGCCGCCGCCGTAATTCGGAACCGCGACGATCGTGCCGACGACGGTCCCGGCCTCGTCAACCGCGGTGGCGCCGACTAGGTCGGCGGCGTAGACCTCGTCGTCATCCTCGGGCTCCGCCAGACGGTCCCGGGGGATGAACAGGGCGACCCGGTTGAGCGCCTCGGCGGCGTTGCGGCCGCCGATATCCTTGACCCGGGCGATCAGCATGTCGGGAGATGAGCCGGGGGCGGTGCGCACCCCGGACAAGGTCAGCGTACGCCCGTCCGAGGTCAGGAGCGGGCCGTAGCCGGCGATCGCCAGGGGATCGCCGGTGTAGGATTTGAGCCGGATCTCGCCGTTCAGCCCATGCGCCCGCCCGAACTCGCCCAGCAGGACGAGGTTCGGGTCGGGCGGCACGGGCGGAGCCGCCGGCTTGGGGGCCGGCGCCTTGGGCGAGGTTGCGGCTTCCGGCGCGATGGCGCCGATAGCCGTGCCGGCGCGGCCGCGGCGACCGCCGTCGCGGGAGAATGAACCTGCGGGGCGGCGCGCCATGGCGCAGCCGCCTTACGCGGCGGCGTCCTCGGCGGGCGCCGCGGCCTTCTCGGCACGCTTGGTCGCGCGCTCCTTGGCCTTCTCGCCCGGCTCGGCCTTCTGCGGGTTGTTGCGCGTCGGGCGCTTGGCCAGGCCGGCCTGATCGAGGAAGCGCAGGACCCGGTCGGTCGGCTGCGCGCCCTTGGCGAGCCAGCCCTGGATCTTCTCGGCGTCGAGCTGGATCCGGGCCGGGTCGTCCTTGGCCTTCATCGGGTCGTAGGCGCCGACCTTGTCGATGAAGCGGCCATCGCGGGGGGCGCGGGCGTCGGCGACGACGATGCGGTAGTACGGACGCTTCTTGGCGCCACCGCGCGTGAGACGGATCTTCAGGGCCATTGTCTTAGGACTTTCTCTCGTTGTCGATCGCCGACTCGTGCGTCGCCGCGATCGTCTGGTGGTGCCGGATGACTTCCTTGACCACGAAGGCCAGGAACTTCTCGGCGAAATCGGGGTCGAGCTTGGCCTCGACCGCGAGCTTGCGGAGCCGGGCGACCTGACGGGCCTCCCGGTCCGGATCGGAAGGGGGGATCCCCTTTCGGGCCTTGAGCTCGCCGACCCGCTGCGTGCAGCGGAAGCGCTCGGCGAGCAGGTGGATCAGCGCCGCATCGAAATTGTCGATGCTGTCGCGCAGGCGGGCGAGTTCGGGATCGACCGCTTGGGCCGCCAGCACGCTCATTTCTTCTTCCCCGGCATGAAGCCACCGAGACCGGGCAGCTTCGGGCCGCCGAGGCCGGGAAGCCCCGGCATCTTCGGCATCCCGCCCAGCCCGCCCCCGCCGAGGCCCGGCGGCATCGGCGGCAGCTTGCCGCCGAACTGCTTCTCGATCTGCGCGATCTGCTCGGGCGTCGGCTCGGGCATACCGGGCGGAAGGCCGCCCATGCCACCACCCATGCCGCCGCCGCCGAGCCCGAACATCGAGCCGAGCGCCTGGCCGATGCCGCGTTTCCCGGAGCCCATCGCCTTCATCATGTCGGCCATGGTCCGGTGCATCTTCAGGAGCTTGTTGATCTCCGAGACGTCGACCCCCGAGCCCGCCGCGATGCGCTTCTTGCGGGAATTCTTCAGCAGGTCCGGGTTCTTGCGCTCCTGCGGGGTCATCGACGAGATGATCGCCCGCTGGCGCTTGAACATCTTCTCGTCGAGGTTGGCGCCCTCGACCTGCTTCTTGATCGCGCCCATGCCGGGCAGCATGCCCATCAGGCCGCCGATGCCGCCCATCTTCTCCATCTGGGCGAGCTGCATGGACAAGTCCTCGAGATCGAACTTGCCCTTGCGCATCTTCTCCGCGGTGCGGAGCGCCTGCTCGTGGTCGATGGTCTCGGCGGCCTTCTCGACCAGGGAGACGATGTCGCCCATGCCGAGGATGCGGTTGGCGACGCGGGCCGGGTGGAACTCCTCCAGCGCGTCGACCTTCTCGCCGGTGCCGACGAGCTTGATCGGCTTGCCGGTGACGGCCCGCATCGAGAGCGCCGCACCGCCGCGGGAATCGCCGTCCATGCGGGTCAGCACGATGCCGGAGACGCCGAGCCGCTCGTCGAAGGCGCGGGCGGTGTTGACGGCGTCCTGGCCGGTCAGCGCGTCGGCGACCAGCAGCACCTCGTGGGGCCGGGTCGCGGCCTTCACCTCGGCCGCCTCGACCATCAGGGCCTCGTCGACCGTGGTGCGGCCGGCGGTGTCGAGCATCACAACGTCGAAGCCGCCGAGCCGGGCCGCCTCCATGGCGCGCTTGGCGATCTGCACCGCCGACTGGCCGGCCACGATCGGCAGGCTCTCGACGCCGACCTGCTTGGCCAGCACCGCGAGCTGCTCCATGGCGGCCGGGCGACGGGTGTCGAGCGAGACGAGCAGCACCTTCCGCTTCTCACGCTCCGACAGGCGCCGGGCGATCTTGGCGGTGGTGGTGGTCTTGCCCGAGCCCTGGAGGCCGACCATCAGGATCGGCACCGGGGCGGGGGCGTTGAGGTCGATCACCTCGGCATCCGTGCCGAGCATCGCCACCAGCTCGTCGTTGACGATCTTGACGACCATCTGGCCGGGAGTGACCGACTTGAGCACGACGGCGCCGACCGCCTTCTCCTTCACCCGGTCGGTGAAGCCGCGCACGACCTCCAGGGCGACGTCGGCTTCCAGCAGGGCGCGGCGGACCTCGCGCATCGCCGCGGTGACGTCGGCTTCCGTCAGGGCGCCCCGGCGGGTGAGCCCAGAGAGGATGCCGGAGAGGCGGTCGGACAGGCCTTCGAACATGGTTTTTCGGACCCGCGCTTACTGCTCGAGGCCGGCGCGCTCGACGCGGCGCGCCTGGAGGGCGGCCTCGAAGCTGCGCACGGCGCTCGCGAACTTGTCCCGGCATTCCGGATTGCAGAAGCCGACGACGGCGCCGTTATAGAGCGTCAGCGAGTCGGCCGAAATCGGCTTGCCCGACCAGGGGCAGGTCTCGTTGATCGCGTCCGCAATGTTCAATGCGGCTGGAGTCACGGCATCTTGGGGCATGCGGAGGCCTCGACCGGCGGAGTCCGGCGAAGCGGATCGACCCAACACAGATCGCGCCCGAGGGCGCGGACGCGCTGTCGGGCGTTGACCTCCGGCCTCGGGGACCGGTCGGCTTCGTGTCGTCGCGATCTGCTACGGATCGGAAGCGCGGGGGGTAGCGGCAGCGGCCGCAAAAGTCAATTTTCGGTGTCCTCGTCCGCGAACCACCCCAGGGTTGAGACCGCCCATTAACTTTTACGGATCGTTAAGCATGTTTGGTCTCTGATCCGGCAGCACCCGTTCAGGACGACCGCCGATGTCGGAACCCGCCCGCACCATTCCGCCGCACGAGGCCGGCAGCCGCGCCGCCCCCGGTCCGCTGCGGGACTGGCTCGCGACGATGAAGACCCATAGCCCGGCCGAGCCGCGCGGCGACGCGCGGCCGCAGGAGGCCCAGCCCGATGCCAGGACGCCCCGGGGTGCCGAGGCGGCCTGGTCGCCCCGGCTCGTCTCCCCGCCGGACGGTCCCCGGGCGGCCTCGGAGGACGCCGATGTGTCCGAGCTGATGGCCGAGAACCTCATGCTCAAGGCCAAGCTGCGCCTGGAGGCCGACCGCCAGGACGAGCTGCAGGCGATCCTGGCCGAGGAGATCCGGACCCTGCGCGAGCATATCCGCGAGGAGATCGGCTCGATCGAGGATCTGCGCGCCGAGCAGGAGGAGGTTCGCGCCGAGCGCGAGGAGTTCCGGAGCGAGCGCGAGCGGTTCCGGCAGGAGCGCGAGCATATGCGGATCGAGCGCGACCGGGCCGTCGCCGAGCGCGATGCCTTGCGGGCCGAGCGCCACGCCATCGCGGCCGAGCGCGATGCCCTGCGCGAGGAGCGCGATCTGTGGCGGGCGCGGACCGAGGCCCTGGCGCAGCCGCTGTTCCAGTCGCCGAAGCGCTGAAAATTCAGGTCCCGAAAAGCCGAAGGGCCACCCGTGAGGGTGGCCCTTCCATTGCCGAACCGTCATGTCCGGCGGAACTGTCCCGAAATCGGGGCTCTGACGCGTCTTAGAGCGACGCGCCGGAGGCGACGGTCCAGGTCCGGTAAGCCGAGGCTGACGGCTGATGACAATGAGACACTGGATCACCTCCTTTCGTTCGTTGCGGGTGAAGCGAAGGTAGGTGGCTCACGGCCGCTTGTGAAGCCCCGCGGCTGCGCCCGTTTGTCCTCCCCGGGAAGGCCGCTTCCGCCCCCGGGCTGCCGGGCGTATGACGGGCGCACCGAGGCCAGCCCGAAAACCCTTGACCGCTCCCGTCACGTCCCTGCCGCGTCCCGCCGAGGATGCCGCCCTCGATCCCGAGGCCATGCGCCAGCCGCTCGGCAACGCGTGGTACTGCGTCGGCCAGTCCCGCAGCCTCGGGCGCACGGGGCTTCGGGCCGTCGAGCTGAACGGCGAGCAGATCGTGCTGGGCCGCGCTCCCGACGGAACGCCGTTCGCCCTGCGCGACCGCTGCCCGCACCGCGGCATGGCCCTGTCCAAGGGCCGGTTCGACGGCGACACGCTGATGTGCCCGTTCCACGGCTGGCGCTTCGGCACGGATGGGCGCTGCCGCGACGTTCCGACCCTCTCCGAGCACGACGCCGCCGATTTCTCCCGCATCCAGGTGCAGCGCTTCCCCGTCCGCGAGAGCGCGGGGTTCCTCTGGGTGAACCCGCATCTCGGCCCTGCTTCCGGCGCGGTGCCCGCGGTGCCGGAGCTGGATTTCGAGCCGGCGGGGTCGCTCGTCGTCGAGCTCGTGGTCGAGGCCTCCTACGACCTCACGACGTTGAGCCTCGTCGATCCCGGCCACGTCGCCTTCGTGCATGACAGCTGGTGGTTCCGCCCCTCGAAGCAGCTGCGCGAGAAGGTGAAGACCTTCCAGCCGGTGCCGCACGGCTTCGTCATGACGAGCCACGCCACCACGACCAGCGCGCCGGTCTACCGCCTGCTCGGCGGCGTGCCGGAGGTCGAGATCGAGTTCCGCCTGCCCGGGGTCCGGCTGGAGCGGATCCGCGCCGGCGCGAAGCGCGTGGCCAACTACACCTTCGCGACCCCGCTCACGCCGGATCGCACCCTGCTCACCAATGCCCTCTACTGGAGCATGCCGGCGCTGAACCTGCTCAAGCCCGTCGCCCGACCGCTGATGCGGCAGTTCCTCACCCAGGACCAGCAGGTGCTCCAGCACGCCCAGGACGGCCTCGACCGCAAGCCGACCATGGTGCTGTTCGGCCAGGGCGATCTGCCCTCGCAATGGTATTTCCGGCTCAAGCGCGAGGCCCTGGAATCGGCCCGGGCCGGACGCCCGTTCGTGAATCCGCTGGAACAGCGCGAACTGCGCTGGCGCTCGTGATTTGTAGAGCCGGTATAGATCACTATTCGGGGCGGTTAACGCATCATTAACTATAATTTGCGTACGGATATCGGCGAATTAGTATTCCTCGAGACGCCGCGCGCCGATGCCCCGCTACTTCATCGACCTCCATGACGGTTCCCAGCCAGTCCGCGACGAGGTCGGTTTCGACCTCCCGGACCTGCCGGCCGCACGCGCCAAGGTCACCCGGATCATGTCGGCGATCGCCCGCGACATGCTGCCCGACGTGGAGCGCCAGGACTACGTCGCCTGCGTGCGCGACACGGTTGGCAAGGTGGTGTTTCGTGCGCGCCTGTCGCTCGCGGCGGAAGCCGTCGAGTGAGGCCGAGACGACCCTGAGGCTCCCCGTCGCGGCCGGGAGAGCTTGACCACGGCGCCGGGCCGGCCATCTCCCCTCCATGAAACGGCGCAGCCTGCTCACGGTCGCGAGTGCGGCCACGGTGATGACGCTCGGCGGCGTCGGCTATGCCGCCCACCGCCGGGGCAAGAACCCGTATTATCGCGGTCCGAAATCCGACCATTTCGACGGGCTGCGGTTCTTCCTGCCGGACCAAGCCACCGACAAGTCGCTGCCGGACGTGCTGCGCTGGCAGGCCAAGCGGCAGCGCGAGCCCTGGCCCAAGAGCTATCCGAGCCCGTTCCCCGCTGACCGGCCGCCCGAGCGCAGCGGCGCGCTGCGCGTCGTGCTGATCGGCCACGCGAGCTATCTCGTCCAGGTCGCCGGCCGCAACATCCTGATCGATCCGGTCTTCGCCAAGCGGGCCAGCCCGGTCCGCTTCGCCGGCCCGAAGCGGGTCAACCCGCCGGGGATCGCGTTCGGCGACCTGCCGCCGATCGATGCGGTCCTGATCACCCACAACCACTACGACCATCTCGATGGGCCGAGCCTCGCCCGGATCTGGCAGGCCCACCAACCGCTGATCGTCGCGCCGCTCGGCAACGACACGATCCTGCGCAACTACGACGACACGATGCATGTCGAGACCCGCGACTGGGGCGAGTCGGTGGATCTCGGCGACGGCCTGACCGTCCACCTGACCCCTGCCAATCACTGGTCCGCCCGCGGCGTGCAGGACCGGCGCATGGCCCTGTGGTGCGCCTTCGTGCTCACCGCGGCCCAGGGCGTCCATTACCATGTGGGCGATACCGGCTTCGGCGATGGCGGCCTCTTCCGCGACATCCGCGCCCGGTTCGGCGCGCCCCGGCTCGCGACCCTGCCGATCGGCGCCTACGAGCCGCGCTGGTTCATGCAGGCCCAGCACGTGAACCCGGCCGAGGCGGTCGAGGCCTTCGCGCTGCTCGGGGCCGACCAGGCGCTCGGCCACCATTGGGGCACGTTCCAGCTCACCGACGAGGGGATCGAGCGGCCCGTAGAGGCGCTGACGGCGGCGCTGGAGGCGCAGGGCATCGCCCCCGAGCGGTTCCTGGCCCTGAGGCCCGGACAGGTCTGGGCCGGCTGAGGGTCGGAATACCGGCGGCCGCGGCGTTGGGCACGATGCATGCAAGATGCCGTATGCAGCCTGCGCGCGGTGCCTCTCGACGAAGGGGGCGGCGCTGACCGGCAGCGCGTCCCCTACTGCCGAGAGACACGATGGACTCGATCAAGCCGACACGCCGCGCGCTGATGGCCGGGGGCGCGGCCCTGGCGGCCCTGGGCACGGTCGGCCGGGCCGGCGCCCAGGGCGGAAGTGCCGGCAGCCTGACCTACGGCATCTCGATGACCGACCTGCCGCTCACCACCGGTCAGCCGGACCGGGGCGCCGGCGGCTACCAGTTCACCGGCCTGACGCTCTACGATCCCCTGGTCGCCTGGGATCTCGGCATCGCCGACCGGCCCGGCACGATGATCCCCGGCCTCGCCGCGTCCTGGGAGGTCGACAAGGCGGATCCGAAGGTCTGGATCTTCCACCTGCGCGAAGGCGTGACATTCCATGACGGCTCGGCCTTCGATGCCGACGCGGTGATTTGGAACTTCGACAAGGTCCTCAACAAGGAGGCGCCGCATTTCGATCAGCGGCAGGCCGCCCAGGTCCGGCCGAGGCTGCCGGGTGTCGCGAGCTACCGGAAGCTCGACGCCAAGACCGTCCAGGTGACCACGAAGAATCCCGACAGCCTGTTCCCCTATCAGATGCTGTGGTTCCTGATCTCCTCGCCGGCGCAATACGAGGCGGTCGGGCGTGACTGGGCGAAGTTCGCGTTCCAGCCCTCGGGCACCGGCCCGTTCAAGATGGGTCAGCTGGTCCCCCGGGTCCGCCTCGAGCTCCTGCCGAATGCCGGCTACTGGAACCCGAAGCGGGTGCCGAAGCTCGCCAAGCTGACGCTGACCTGCGTGCCCGAGGATCTCGCCCGGGTGAACGCGCTGCTCTCCGGCAATGTCGACCTGATCGAGGCGCCGGCCCCGGACGCGGTGCCCCGCCTGAAGGCGTCCGGAATCCGCGTCGTCGGCAACGACACCCCGCATGTCTGGAATTACCACCTGTCGATGCTGGAGGGCTCCCCCTGGCGGGACCTGCGCCTGCGCAAGGCCGCCAACCTCGCCATCGATCGCGAGGGCGTCGTCCAGCTTCTGGGCGGTCTCGCCCAGCCGGCGGCCGGTCAGATGCAGGCCTCGAGCCCGTGGTTCGGCAAGCCCAGTTTCCAGATCAAGACCGACGTCGATCAGGCGCGCAAGCTCGTGCAGGAGGCCGGCTTCTCGGTGCAGAACCCGGTGAAGGCGACGATCATGATTCCCACCGGCGGCACCGGGCAGATGCTGTCCCTGCCGATCAACGAATTCGTCCAGCAGAGCTGGGCCGAGATCGGCATCCAGGTCGAGTTCAAGACCGTGGAACTGGAGGTGGCCTACACGGCCTGGCGCCAGGGCGCCGCGGATCCCAGCCTCAAGGGCATCACCGCCGGCAACATCGCCTACGTCACCTCGGACCCGTTCTACGCGATCCTGCGCTTCTACGATTCGAAGCAGATCGCCCCGGGCGGCGTGAACTGGAGCCATTACCGCAACCCGGAGGTCGATGCGCTCTGCGACAAGGTGAAGGCGAGCCTGGATCCGGATGAGCAGAACAAACTGCTGGCCCGCATCCATGAAATCATCGTCGACGACGCGGTGCAGGTCTGGGTGGTCCACGACACCAATCCCCACGCCTTGTCGCCGCGGGTGAAGGACTACGTGCAGGCTCAGCACTGGTTTCAGGATCTCTCGATGCTGGCCTGAGACCGCCTCAATCCATGCGGAGGTTCGGGGAAAGCCTGGGCGAATCAGGAACGATCGTCGCGAGACTGTGTTGGGACCCCAACGCACGAAGGAGTGTCCCATGAAGACCCTGCTCGCCGGCGCCATCCTGGCCGCCTCCCTCGCGACCGTCGTCCCGGCCTCGGCCCAGCGCATCGATATCGGACCCGACGGTCCCAGCGTCGACCTGCGCTCGCGCGGTCAGCGGGAACGCGACTTCCGGCGCGAGGAATATCGCCGGGATCGCGACCGGGCCGATGACGAGGACCGGATGTATCGCCGGCAGCGTTTCGAGGACGACCGCCCCGTGGTCCGTCGCGGCTACGGCTACTGAGTCAGCCGGCTGACCGCCTTGTAGGGCGCCATGATTTTGGAAGGGGTCGGCATGTGCCGGCCCCTTTTCTCATCGCGCCTGGCGTTGGAAGCTGCGCTGCACCGCCAAACTTCGCACTTGCAGCAGCGCTGGCGCGCGACTAGGAAGATCGCGCATCACGTTTCGGGAGAATTTGGCAATGACCCTTCGTTTCATCAGTGGTTTCGCGGCGGTTGCGTTTGCCGTGTCCGGCCTTTCGGTCCCCGCCGCCCTGGCCAAGCCGGTGAGCGGAGCCAGCGCCGTGAAGATGATCGACACCGACAACGACGGCACCGTCGATCTCAAGGAAGTCGAGGCCGTGGCCTCCGCCACCTTCGATCGCCTGGAGAAGGATGCCGACGGCACCCTCGATGCCAAGGAACTGAAGGGCCGCCTCAGCAAGGCCGGCCTGAAGCAGGCCGATCCGGACAACGACGGCACCATCGACAAGAACGAGTACCTCGCTGCCGTCGCCGACCGCTTCAAGGCGGCCGACCCGGATGGCGACGGCACCCTCGATGCCAAGGAGCTGAACTCCAAGGCCGGCAAGGCGCTGCTCGCCCTGATCAAGTAACGTTTCGCGGGCACACCCTGCCCGTATCGACGAACGGCAACGCCCTCGTGGATGTATCCACGGGGGCGTTCTTGCGTTTCAGTCGCGAATATGAGGCCGATACGCAGAACTTGCAGGCGCGTGCTTATCACCCTTCGGTTGTATGCATCGAATCTTGAATGTTGCATTCGGTTGCGTTGCCAAGAGATCGACCGTGCGACGGATGGGCAATAATCTACAGATGCGCGGAAGATGTGCAGGTTGGCGGTTGACGGATCGCAACCTGTAGGTGCAGTTTGGGGTAGGTTGGGGGGCCGACACCATGCGAAACGACACGCCGGAAGACGCGACGAGTCTGGAACTGCTCGCGGAAATGCGGGCGATGATCGACGCGGCGCGCGAGGTCATCGAAGTGTCGCAGGCCACGCGCGACCAGCCGGCCGAGGACCTGGCGCCGGCTTCGGAAGCCGAGCCCGTGGAGTTTCCGATCGATTCGTCGGATCTGCTCGGGGATATCAGCGACAACCTGCTCGTGGCCTATCAGCTGGCCAAGCATGACGGCGATCCGCTCACCGTGGCGCTGATCGAGAAGGTGCTGTTCCATGTCGGGCGCCGGCTGGCGCGGGGCATGTCGCCGGCCGATGCCGGCATTCCCTGCCACTAGAGCGCTCGGCGCCGAAGCGGCCACTGGCTCGGCGTCGGCGGGCGCGATCGGGAGCGGCGTCTGGACGTCGCCCCGAATGGCGGCCTCTGAGGGGCTCAGAGGCGGGCTGTCTCGATACGGTCGAGGAAGGCGCGCAGGTAGAGGCCGGCCGCGTCGGCGCGCTCCACGGCGAGGAGATGCGCCGCCCGGGGGAGCACGACGAGTTCCGCTTGGGCGATGCCGGCGCAGATCTCCTCCGCCATGGCGGGCGGCGTCGAAGGGTCGTCGCGCCCGGCCATCACCAGGGTCGGAGCCGTGATCGCCGACAGGGCCGGGCGCAGATCCATGCGCCCGATCACCTCGCAGCATACCGCGTAGCCCGCCCGGTCACAGGCGATGAAGCGTTCGCGGACCGCCTGGACGGTTTCGGGCGCATGCTGCGCGAAGGCCGGGGTGAACCAGCGCGCCAGGGTGGCGTCCACCAGAGCGCCGGTGCCCTGGCTCCGGGCCGTCGCGGCGCGCGCGTTCCAGGTCTGCGCAGTCGGGAGATGGGCTGCCGTCGCCATCAGGGTCGCGCTCACGGCACGTTCTGGCTCGGCGCTCGCCAGCGCCTGCACGGTCATGCCGCCCAGCGAGAGGCCGACCAGATGGGCGCGGCCGATCCCGAGGGCGTCGAGCAGTCCCGCGAGGTTGCCCGCCAGATCCGCGATCTCGGTCGGCCGGTCGCGCGTTTCCGAGCCGCCATGGCCGCGTGTGTCGTAGCGCAGGGTCCGGAAGCGGCCGGCCAGGGCCGGCAGCAGGGCGTCCCACATCTCCAGGGTGGCCCCCAGCGAGTTCGAGAAAGCCACGACGGGCGCGTCGTCCGGGCCTTCGAGAACGTAGCGGAGTTCGAGCCCCCGGACGGCGATCTGCGGCATCAAACGTCTCCGTGTTCGGCTTTGCGCGTCATCCGCCCAGATAGGTCGCGCGTGCGCGCCCGATCAGCGCCCCCGCACGCTCCGGCGCCGCACCAGAATCATCGCGGCCGCGATTGCCCAGGCGGCGCAGGTCGGGGCGAGCCATTGCTGAAGGTTCGGCAGGGACCAGCCGTACAGGAATTCGGCGCCCAGATGCGCTTGGACCGCGTCCCAGCCGGCATGCTTGATGTCGTGCTCGCGCTGCCCGGCCTCGCGGCCGAAATAGTAGGTCGAGACCACCAGCGCCGCGGTCGCCTCGGGACGGGGTGCGCGCAGCCCGATCATCGCTGCGGCGACGCCGGCGGTCTCGGGCAGGGCTGTGAGGGCGTGGCTCGTCGCCGGGTTGGCGATCATGAAGCCGAGGAGCGCGTCGAGCATCCGGTGAGGTTACACGATCCGCCGCCCGGCGTCGGCCGCGCGCATCCGAATGCCGGCCGCGGGGTTGATCCCCTGCAGACCGGAGCGGGACCATGGCCGAACCGTACACTCTCGAGCGTTTCGTCGCCGCGCAGGAGGGCGTCTACGAGCGGGCGCTGGCCGAGCTGCGCGCCGGGGAGAAGCGCAGCCACTGGATGTGGTTCATCTTCCCGCAGATCGCCGGCCTGGGCTCCAGCCCGATGGCCCAGCGCTACGCGATCGGCTCCCTCGACGAGGCCAAGGCGTACCTGGCCCATCCCGTGCTCGGCGACCGCCTGCGCGCCTGCACGGCGGCGGTGAACGGCGTCACCGCCCGCTCGGCGCACGCGATCTTCGGTTCGCCCGACGACGTGAAGTTCCGCTCGAGCATGACGCTGTTCACGCGCGCCGCGCCGGAGGAGCCGCTCTTCGCCGAGGCGCTGGCGCGGTATTTCGACGGCCAGCCCGATCCGCTGACGCTCGCCAAGCTCGGCGGGGGCTAGGGGGTCACCGCCCCCATAGGCCGACGCGCTCGGCCCGGGCCTGCTCCTCGGCGCCGAGCAGGTCCGGCGGGGCGTCTTCCGCCGCGCGCGCGCCGCCGGCCGTGAGGATCAGGGCGGCGAGGTCGTCGCCCTCGATCCGGCAGCGGGCCGTGGCCCCGTCGGAGAGGCTGCAGACCACCTCCCGGCGGCGCAGGTAGTTCGCGAGCTGGCGGGCGAGATGGCCGCGCTCGCCGACGACGCCGAGCAGGCGCACGGTCCGCCCGCGCAGCGACAGGGTCCCGGTGTCGATCACCTCGGGCACGCCCCGGATCTCCGCGGACGCGACCGGGGCCGGCGGGGCCGAGGCGGCGGCCGGCGCCGGCTCGGCCCGTTCCGCCGAAGGGCGGGGCTTGCCCTTGGCCAGCTGCGCCGAGGCGCGCTGGACGAAATCGTGGAAGATGCCGGCCGGCATCTCGCCGCCGAACATCCGGTTCATCGGGCTGTCGTCGTCGTTGCCGATCCACACCCCGACCACGAGGTCCGGGGTCATGCCGACGAACCAGGCGTCCCGGAAATCCTGGCTGGTGCCGGTCTTGCCGCCGATGATCTGGCCCGGCACCCGCGCCGCCCGGCCGGTGCCGGATTCGACCACCGCCTGAAGCGAATCGAGCATCATCTGGCGCGGCTCCTGCGCCAAGGGGGCGGTCTGGGCCGGATCGGCCCGCACGTAGAGCGGCTGCGGGGCGGCGCCGCGAATCGCGTGGATGCCGAAGGCCTGGAGCGGGGCACGGCCCGAGAGCACCGAGCCGTAGGCGCGGGTGATCTCCAGGAGGCTCACGGCGCCGGAGCCGAGGACGAGGCTCGGCACGTTCGGCAGCTCGGACTGGATCCCGAGCTTGCGGGCGGTGGCGATCACCGCCGGGATACCGACATCCTGCCCGAGCTGGGCCGCCACCGTGTTGATCGAGAGCGCGAAGGCGGTCCGCAGCGGCACCGGCCCGCGGTAGCGCCCGTCGTCGTTCTCGGGCTCCCAGTCGCCGATCCGCACCGGGCGATCGTCCATCACGGTCTCGGGCGTGAGGCCCTGCTCGTAGGCCGTCAGGTAGACGAGGAGCTTGAACAGCGAGCCCGGCTGCCGCTTGGCCTGGACGGCGCGGTTGAACTGGCTGTCCTCGTAATCCCGCCCGCCGACCATCGCGAGGATCGCGCCGGCCTTCGACAGCACCACCATGGCCGCCTGGCCGACCTTGCGCTTGGCGCCGTCCTTGTCGAGGCGGCGGGCGACGACGCCCTCGGCGAGGCTCTGCAGGTCGAGATTGAGGGTCGAGCGCACGGTCATGTCGCCGTCGGTGCCGGCCAGACGCTTCACGTCGCCGGCGATCATGTCGAGGAAGTAGTTGGTGCCGGGGGGCGCCTCGGGGGGCGACTCCAGGCTCACGCTCTGCTTGCGCGCGGCGTCGGCCTCTCCCTGCGTGATCGCGCCGGTCTCGACCATGGCCTGCAGCACCACGTCGGCCCGTTCCTTGGCGCCGCCGAGGTTGCGGGTCGGGGCGAGCTGCGAGGGCGCCCGCACCAGCCCGGCCAGCATGGCCGCCTCGGGCAGGGTCAGGGCCTTGGCGGGCTTGCCGAAATAGCGCCGCGCCGCCGCATCCGCCCCGTAGGCGCCGGCACCGAAATAGGCGGCGTCGAGATAGCCGAGCAGGATCTCGTCCTTGCTCATGGTCGACTCGACCCGCAAGGCCAGGAACGCCTCCTGGACTTTGCGCCAGAGCGTCTTCTCCTGGTTGAGCGAGGTCAGGCGGACATATTGCTGCGTGATCGTCGAGCCGCCCTCGCGCACGCCGCCGCCCGCGACATTGCGCCAGGCGGCACGGCCGAGGCCGCGCAGGTCGATGCCCCAGTGGCTGTAGAAGCGGCGATCCTCGATCGCCACGATCGCCTTGGCGAGGTTCGGCGGCAGGTCGGCGGCGGTGAGCTTCTGGCCGCGAAAGCTGCCCCGGGTGGCGAAGACCCGCCCGTCATCCGCCTCGACGGTGATCGCCCGCTGGCCGGTATCGACGACAGCGCCTCCGAGCGGCGGCAGCGTCAGGAGGGCGACGAGCAGGTAGATCGCCAGCGCCAGGACCGGCAGCAGAATCGCCGCACCGACGGCGAGCCGCACCGGCTTGCGGTTCAGGCGCGCGAAACGCGCGGAGGCGGGGGTAGGTGAGGCGCCAACCGGCTGTTCCGTCGCTTCTGGCCGCACGCGATCGCGCCGACGGGCGAGGCTCGCGGCGAGCCGGGCGAAGGCCGATTGCCCGAGCCGCAGGAGGGCGCGTCCACCGGCGGCGATCAGGATCCACAGGTGGCGGAACAGGTCGCGGGCGGCCCGCCCGGCCTCGCGCGCCGCCCTACGCGGGTCCGACGTGTCCGCCCCGGGGCTCCGCGCGGGATCCGGGTCGGTCGGGGCGCGCTCCGGCGCGTCTGGCGTCATCGCGATACGTGTTCCGGGACCGGCCGATCCGATCGACGGAGGGTTCTAAGCTGCATTCGCCTGCGAGTCCCACCGACAAAGCGATGAGGCCGGCCTGCCGGAGACGATCGCGCCCGAGCGTGTGACGCGCGCCACGCGGTCCGGTCTCGAACCGCGGGCGGGCGGCGGCTTACCGCCCCGCGGCCGTGTGCCGGCTGCGCAGCTGGAAGGCCAGGATCAGCAGGAGCACGCCGAACGCGATCGTGTAGGCGCCGATCCACCAGGTGAGCACCAGGGCCGACATACCCGGCTCCAGGGCCAGCGCGATGCCGAACAGGATCGAGACCAGGCCGCCGAGGCCGAGCCACCAGCGTCCGTAATGGAGGTGCAGCCGGAAGGCGGCCGCGATCATCAGGCCGCCGGTCACGAGCGCCCAGGCGGCGAGCAGCAGCACGAACGCCCAGACAGCCGCGCCCGGGACGAGCACGGCGGCCACGGCCACGATGATGTCGACGAGGCCTTCGAGCAGCAGGAAGCCCCAGCGCTCGTGCCGCTGTGCGGCGCGTACGGCGCCGACGATCGCGAAGGCGCCGTCGACCAGGGTGTAGGCGGCGAACAGCAGCACGAGCGAGAGCACGAAGGCCCCGGGCGCCGCGAAGGCGACGATGCCGAACAGGATCGCGACGACGCCGCGCAGGGCGATGAGCCACCAGTTCCGGGCGAGCGCCGCGCTCATCGCATCGAGGCGCGCGCTGCCGGTGAGCGGGATGCCGGAGGGCGATGTCGCGGTCGAGCCGGAGCCTGAGCCCTGCGGGTTGGGTGATTGGGTGCTGGTCATGGCGGAACTCCGAAACGCGCCGGGCCCGCCGGCCCGGTCAATCCGCCCGCAGAACGCTGCACTGCGACAAGCGTTCCTGAGGCCGGCCACGGGCCGGGTGGAACCTTGGCGCAATCCCTGACTTTTGCTGACCGAGGCGGGCACGCGTACAGCCCGGCTGCCGTGCGGCGGCCGGTCCATCCAGTGGTGATGAGACGCCATGTTTGACGAGCAGCGGCAGGCCGCCGAGCCCGCATCACGTCCGCTGTCGGTCGAGGGACCGCCCGAGGCGCCCCAGCGCGACATTCTGGATCTCGGCCGCGACACCTCCGGCCAGAGCCGCGAGACCGCGCGCAAGCCCGACACAGAAGACGACGATCCGGGTTCCTCCGACGCGGAGGGCCAGGACGACGCTGCCCGACAGGAGGACGAGCCCGAGGACGAGGAGCAACGTCCGAACATCCTGCGGCGCCACCCCTGGGCCTTCCTGCTCGGAGGCCTCGCGGTGGTCGCGCTGTGCGTCGGCGTGTTCTTCTACTGGCTCCTGTACATGCATCCCTATGAGAGCACCGACGACGCGTTCGTCGATGCCCGCAGCATCGCGGTCCAGCCGAAGGTCGGCGGATACCTGGTCGAGGTGCCGGTCACCGACAACCAGCATGTCGAGGCCGGACAGATGCTGTTCCAGATCGATCAGCGCGACTACCGGATCGCTCTCGAGCAGGCCAAGGCTCAGGTCGCGGCCGACGAGGCGGCGATCACGAATATCGACGCCCAGATCCAGGCCCAGTACGCCAATATCGACGTGTCGAAGGCCCAGGTCGCGACCGCCGAGGCGGCCCTGAAGTTCGCCCAGGAGGATGCGGCCCGCTACAAGGACCTCGCGGAGCGGGGCTCGGGCTCGGTCCAGCAATCCCAGTCGGCGACCTCGACGCTGCAGCAGCGCCAAGCCTCGGTGCAGAGCGCGAATGCGAGCGTCGTCGCCGCGCAGAAGCAGATCGGCTCGCTCCAGGCCCAGAAGGCCTCGACCCAGGCGCAGATGGCCCGGGACAAGGCCCAGGTCGAGCAGGCCGAGTTGAACCTCGGCTACACGACGATCCGGGCGGTGCAGCCCGGGCGGGTCGTGCGGCTGACGGGCGGTATCGGGGCGCTGGCGCAGGCCGGGCAGAGCCTGTCGATGTTCGTGCCGGACGACATCTGGGTCACGGCGAACTACAAGGAGACGCAGATCACCGACATGCGTCCCGGCCAGCCGGTGGACCTCGTGATCGATGCCTATCCGGGTCGCACGATCCACGGCACCGTGGCCTCCGTCCAGCCGGGTTCGGGCACCGCCTTCAGCCTGCTGCCGGCCCAGAACGCCACCGGCAATTACGTGAAGGTCACCCAGCGCATCCCGGTGAAGATCGTGGTCAAGGATTGGCCGACGGACGTCTCGATCGGCCCGGGCATGTCAATCGTCCCCACCGTCACGGTGCGGTGACCGCGATGGCCGGGACCGGCCGGGCTTCCGCCGGCAAATCGTCCGCCGCCAAGGCGCCGGGCGGGCACAATCCGTGGCTGATCGCCTGCGTGGTGGCGCTGGCGACCTTCATGGAGGTGCTCGACACCACCATCGCCAACGTCGCCCTGCGCTACATCTCCGGTGGTCTCGCGGTCGGGCCCGACGAGGCGGCCTGGGTGGTGACCAGCTACCTCGTGGCCAACGCGATCACGCTGACCGCGTCGAGCTTCCTGGCCAAGCGCTACGGCCGCAAGGCGTTCTTCATGTGGTCGGTGGCGCTGTTCACCATCGCGTCGATCCTGTGCGGCTTCGCCTGGAGCCTCGAATCGCTGCTGCTGTTCCGGGTGCTGCAGGGGCTCGGCGGCGGCGGCATGGCCCCGCTGGCGCAATCGATCCTGGCCGATTCCTTCCCGCCCGAGAAGCGCGGCCAGGCCTTCGCGCTCTACGGCGTCGCCATCGTGGTCGCGCCGGTGATCGGCCCGACCTTGGGCGGCTGGCTCTCCGACAACGCCTCCTGGCACTGGTGCTTCCTGATCAACGGTCCGATCGGCGTGATCGCGCTCGGGCTGATGTACTGGCTGATCGAGGACAGCGACGCGGCCAAGAAGGAGCGCCGCGCCCTGGTGCGCAAGGGCATCCGGTTCGACATCGTCGGCTTCCTGCTGGTCGCCGTGTTCCTCGGCTCGCTGGAGGTCATTCTCGACGAGGGGCAGCGGAAGGACTGGTTCGGCACGTCGACCCTGATGAACGTCTCCGGCCTGCTCATGGTCGTCTCGTTCATCGCCATGATCCCCTGGCTCCTAACCCGGAAGAACCCGGCGGTGGACCTGCGCCTGATCGGCAATCGCCAGTTCGGCTCCTGCTTCCTGGTGATGATGTTCACCGGGGCGATCCTGATCGCCACCACGCAGTTCATCCCGCAGATCACGCAGGAATATTACGGCTACACCGCCACCCTGTCGGGCCTCGTTCTCGGCCCCGGGGGCATGGTCACGGTGGTGATGATGTTCCTCACCGGCCGAGTCTCGGCTTACGTGCAGCCGAAATGGCTGATCGCGGCCGGCATGACCATCGTGGCGCTGGGCATGTACGACCTGACCCGGCTCAACGGCACGACCACCTTCTCGTTCTTCGCGTGGTCGCGGGTCTATATCGGCATCGGCCTGCCGATGGTGTTCCTGTCGATCACCTCGGCCTCCTACGAGGGCCTGCGCAAGGACCAGACCGACCAGGCTTCGGCGCTGATCAACGTCGCCCGCAACGTCGGCGGCTCGATGGGCGTGTCGCTCGCCCAGAACATGCTGGCCTATCGCAGCCAGTTCCACCAGAGCCGGCTGGTCGAGAGCGTCAACCCGGCCGCGCCCGCCTACCAGGAGACCATGCGGCAGGCGACGCAGTACTTCTCCGAGCACGGCTATGCCGGCGTCGAGGCCCAGAGCCAGGCGACCGCCTGGATCGGCAGCGTGCTGCAGACGCAGGTGGCCTACTGGGCCTATATCGACGTGTTCTGGGTGATGGGCCTGGTCGCCGCCTGCGCGGTGCCCCTCGCGCTGAGCCTGAAATCGGTCAAGCTCGGCGGCGGTGCCCCGGCAGGCGGGCACTGACGCGGGTTGGCATCAGACGCCGTCCGGGGGCAGCGCCTCCGTCACCTCGACGCGACGGTTGTCCGGCGCCTGGTCAACCGCGTTGGACGCGGTCTCGGTCGGGGCGGGCAACTTGTCGGCAATGACCGCCCCGGTCACCGCGGCGACGCCCTGGTAGCGGGTCAGGCGGCGGTCGATCATGTCGTCGATCCGCCCGTGCAACTCGGCCACGGTCAGGCTGCGGCGCTTGCCGCCGGTCTTGGCGGTGAACAGGCTGCGATTGGCGCGCGCCGCGCTGCGGAACTCGCGTCCGGCCACCTCGTCGGGCTTCTCGGAGGAGAGCGACAGGAAGCGCCCGGCGCTGGCGCTGCCCAGGAAATGGGCCAGATAGAGCTCGGTGGTGGTGAGCGCCCGCCCGACCTTCGCCTCGATCCGCTCGCGGTCGCGCTTGATCAGCTCGGCCGCCATCAGGGCGGCGACGCGGGGATCGTTGCGCAGGCCGAGCACGCGGGCCCGCATGGGGCCGGCGACGGTGATCGCGGAGCCGCGGCCCTTCACGGCGGCGGCCTCCTCGGCCAGGCCGTAGCGGGCGCCGTAATCGCGGATCATCTCCAGCCAGGTGCGGGTGACGAACTGGAACAGGCCCTGCGCCGAGGAAGTCCCGGCCTTGGCATCCGTGTCGAAGCTCGATTCCTTGTCGGCCAGAGCCATCA
Organism: Methylobacterium brachiatum; assembly: GCF_020523825.1. GTDB lineage: Bacteria > Pseudomonadota > Alphaproteobacteria > Rhizobiales > Beijerinckiaceae > Methylobacterium > Methylobacterium brachiatum. The sequence continues at coordinate 104,054 of NZ_JAJALK010000015.1, forward strand.
TGTAGACCGGGTCGACGCCGGCCTCGTCGGAGGCCTTCACGATCGTGTCGACCACCTTGCGCGGCACGCTGCGCTCGCCGAACCGGACCGCATCCTCGCCCTGCTCCTGGGTCACCCGCGGCAGGGTCGCGAGATCGTCCTGGATGAGCGCGGTGGTCGCGGGCTCCTGGTCCTCGACGGGCAGTCCGGTCCAGGCGTCCGGGCTCTCCGCCGGGGGCGTGTCCGTGAAACCGGCGCGCAGGTCTTGCTCAGAGCCGCCGGCCTGCATCCAGCCGGACTCGCTGCCGGCGGCGAGCGCCCGGGCCGCGCGTGGGCTGGTGTCGATCCGGTCATGGGCCTGCGCGGATGGCGCGAAGACGGCCGGCGCGAAGGCCGCCTGCGGCAGACCGAACCCGGCGATGACGCCCAGGGCCAAGGTCCCGGTGAGGCGGCGCAGGCCGTTGCGGCCCATGCGGCGAAGTGACCGGCGCCCGTTCCCGCGTCCGGCCCGCGGCAGCCACGCCACGGTCTCAGTCTCACAAAAGCTCGCGCTGGGCACGAGTCGGCTCACGTCGTCGGCGCACTGCGCCGGCTCCGGGAAAACCCCCATCACTGGTCCTTCTCTAGATTGTCCCTTGCGTCGGCCCGGCGTCTGGCGGCCGGGTTCTCTCAGACGGCGGCCCTATCGGCACCGGCCGTGACCAGAATGGGACGGCCCCGTGATTCAACCGTGGCACGGTCAACGAAGGGTTAACCCTGCTTTTTGAGGCCGCGTTAACGCCGTGATCCGGCCGCGCTTCACGTCGGTTGGGCGCAAAGTTGTCGCATTCGACTTGGAACGGGCCACGGTTGAGCCAGTTAGATATCGCCCCGGGGGGGTCGACTACTCTTTCCCCAGACGCGACGCGCGTCCCCACAAGGACAGTATTTTCCGATGAGCATGCAGACCGGTCGCCGCGTCGGCGTCGCGTTCGTTGGCATGGGTGGCGCTGTCGCCACCACCGCCATCGCCGGCATCGAAATGATCAAATCCGGATCGAACCGGCTCGACGGACTGCCGCTCGCCGGCCTCTCCGTGGCGGGCATGGCCGACTACAAGGACCTCGTGTTCGGCGGCTGGGATCTGAACGGCGACGACCTCGCCTCGGCCGCGGCCGGCCACGGCGTGCTGTCGAAGGACGACATCGAGGACGGCGCCAAGGCGCTGAAGGGCATCACGCCCTGGCCCGCGGTCGGCAGCGCCAAGTTCTGCAAGAACATCGACGGCAGCAACCGCATCGTCGCCGCCGGGCACCGCGAGGCGGTCTCGATCATTGCCAGCGACCTGCGGCGCTTCCAGCAGGAGAGCAACCTCGACGAGGTCGTGGTCGTGAACCTCGCCTCCACCGAGCGCTGGCCCGACCTATCCGACCCGACCCTGAATTCCTCGGACGCCTTCGAGAAGGGCCTGGATTCCAGCGACGAGTCGATCTCACCCGCGATGCTCTACGCCTATGCGGCGATCAAGAGCGGCGTCCCCTACGCCAACTTCACCCCGAGCATCGCCGCCGATGTGCCGGCCCTGCTCGAATTGGCCAAGGAGATGAACGTTCCGGTGGCCGGCAAGGACGGCAAGACCGGCCAGACCATGATGAAGACGGTGCTGGCCCCCGCCTTCAAGGCCCGCGCCCTCCACGTCGACGGCTGGTTCTCGACCAACATCCTCGGCAACCGCGACGGGCTCGCCCTGAACGACCCGAACTCGCTGCAGTCGAAGCTCAACACGAAGGGCACGGTGCTCGACTCGATCCTCGGCTACCCGGTCGAGGACCACCTCGTGCACATTCACTATTACCGCCCGCGCGGCGACGACAAGGAAGCCTGGGACAACATCGACGTCACCGGCTTCATGGGCCAGCGCATGCAGATCAAGGTCAACTTCCTCTGCAAGGACTCGATCCTGGCGGCGCCCCTGGTGATCGAGATCGCCCGTGTGCTCGATCTGGCGAAGAAGCGCGGCGACGGCGGTGTGCAGGAGCAGCTTTCGACCTTCTTCAAGGCTCCGATGGTGAAGAACGGCCACGGGCCGGAGCACGCCTTCGGCAAGCAGGAAGCGATGCTTCTCGACTGGCTCGGCGTTCACTGATGTCCGACGCGGCGGCGCCGGCCGCTCTGCGCGAACTCTTCGTCGAGATGAACGATCTCAAGCGCGTCCGTTCGGCGGGCCGCGACGGGTCGATCGCAGAACGGCTGTTCGCGCAGGGGTGGGGCCTGCTTACCGGCGGGGCCTCCCCGGAGGACGTCGCCCTCGACATCACCGCCACGACGCTGGCCGCGACCCGGCTCTGCGACCTTGACGCCGCCTTCCTGGCGGCGACGGGGCTCTCGGACGCGGCGGCCTCCGCCGTGCTGGTCGCGGGCTTCGATGCCGTGACCGGCGACCTCGACCCGGACCTTCGGGATCGCCTGCGCGCACGGCTCACGCCGCGCCCGCCGGGCCGGCCCGGACCGGTGCCGTCCTTCGTGGCGGCCCTGGCGAAGCAGCCCCGGGCGGGCGTCACCTGCCCCGGTCGCGCCCGGATCCTGCTGGAGCCGCCGGAGAACCACGCGGAGCATTGCCTGATCGTGGCGGTCTACGGGGTCTGCCTGAGCCCGTTCTATCGGGCGGATCCCGGGACTGTGTTCCTGGCCGCGATGGCCCACCATTTCCACAATGCCGCGATGCCCGATGCCGGCTTCACCGGCGAGATGCTGCTTGGCGACCATCTCGGCCCGATCATGGCCGTGACCACCGGCTGGGCGATGTCCGAGCTCGACGCGCCGTTGCGCGGTCACGTCGAGCGTGCCCGGGCGGTGCTGCCGGACGACGCCACCGCGGAGGGTCGTGCCTTCCACGCGGCAGATTGCGTCGACCGGGTCCTGCAGATCGCCCAGCATCTGCGCGGCGCCTCGACCACGATGGCGGCGGTGCTCGATGAGTGGGAGCTGGTCCATGCCGGGCCGGTGAAGGGGTTCCACGACCGTGTCCTGCGCGACATGCGCATCCCTTAGGACCAGATTCGCGTTGTCCGTCAGACCCGGTCGCCCATCTGACGGGGCGGTCCCGAGAGCCCATGATCCCGTTCGAACTCAGATCGCCGCAGACCGGCAACCCGCTGAAGCCCGACGCGCCGCACGCCCTGCGTGACGCCGGCACCGGGGCGCGCTGGCCCGTCATCGACGGAATCCCGTACCTGCGGGTCGGCCGCGAGGCGCTGGTCGAGCGGGTGCTGGCCCATCTCGACGCGGGCGAGCCCGATGAGGCCCTGGCCGCCCTGCTGGTCGATCAGGACGATTGGTGGAACGGCCCCCCGGCGGACCCGGCCGAGATCATCCGGCTGATCAAGGACCGCCGCGACGCGACCCTGCGGGATGCGGTCCACCGCCTCGGCTGGGGCCGCGTCGGCGATTATTTCCTGCATCGCTGGAGCGATCCGACCTTCCTGGCCGGCCTGACCCTGCTCGAAGCCCATTGGAACGAGCCGCGCTGCGTCTTCGAATTCGCCTGCGGCATCGGCCACTACCTCCGGGAGCTCGAGCGCCGCGGCTGCAAGACTGCCGGGGCCGACGTAGTCTTCGCGAAGCTCTGGGTCGCCCGCCACTGGGTCGTGGGGCCCAAGCCGCAGCTCGTCTGCTTCGACGCCGGCTCGCCGCATTGGCCGATCCCCGACGCGCCGGTCGATCTGGTGGTGTGCAACGACGCCTTCTACTTCCTCGACGACAAGACGGCCCTGCTCGAGAACCTGCGCCAGAATGCCGGCGACGATGGCTGGCTCGCCCTGAGCCACATCCACAATCGCGAGTGCCCCGGTTTCTCGGCCGGCCGGGCCGTCACCGCCGAGGACATCGCCGAGCTTTTTCCCGACGCCCTCGTGTACGACGACGCCGAGCTGACCCGCGCCCTGGTCGAGGCCCGGGCGCCTGTCCCCCAGGAGCCGGCCGCCTTGAGGACCTGCGAGGCGTTCTCGGTGGTCGCCGGCCCCGGCATGCGCCCGGCGCCCCGGGCGGTGGTGGATGGCCTGACCCTGCCCAAGGCCGGCACGGTCGTGCGGCTCAACCCGCTCTATCAGCCCGACGGCGAGGGGTACGCGATCCGCTGGCCCTCCGAGCGCTACCGGGAGGAATACGCCTCCCGCGCGACCTACCCGATGCAGTCGTCGGGTCCCGAACAGCTCACCTTCGACGGCCGAATCGACGGTGCCGATACGCAGCGCGTCCGCGCCCGCGAATATGTCGATCTGCCGGAGCGCTGGTGATGGACGCTGTCGGCTGGGGCATCGTCGGCTACGGCTGGGTCGCCCGCGATTACATGGCCCCCGGCATCCGGGCCGCCGGGCACCGGCTCGTGGCGGTCAGCGACCCGAACCCGGAGAGCCGCGCGGCGGCCGAGCGCGAGGGCGCCCGCGCCCATGCCGACCTCGCCGGTCTCCTCGCGGAGCCCGAGGTCGAGGCGGTCTATGTCGCGACCCCGAACCACCTCCATCGGGGCGCCGTCGAGGCGCTCGCCGCCGCCGGCAAGGCGATCCTGTGCGAGAAGCCGATGGCGGCGACGCTGTCCGACGCCGAAGCGATCGTGCGGGCGGTGGAGTCCACGACGATCTTCTACGGCACCGCCTTCGATCAGCGCCACCACCCGGCCCACCGGGCGATCCGCGCGCAGGTCGCGGCCGGACGGCTCGGCACCGTGACGGCGGTCCGGATCGTCTATGCCTGCTGGCTCGGGCGCGACTGGTCGGAGGCCGGCCAGCCCAATTGGCGGATCGACGCCGCGCAGGCCGGCGGCGGCGCGCTCATGGATCTCGCCCCCCACGGCCTCGACCTCGTGGATTTCCTGCTCGGCGAGCCGCTCGCCGATATCGCGGCCCTGACGCAGATCCGCGCCCAGGATTATGCCGTCGATGACGGCGCCCTGCTGATCGGTCGCACCGCCGGCGGCGCCCTGGCGAGCCTGCACGTTGCCTACAATTGTCCCGACGCGCTGCCCCGCCGCCGTTTGGAAGTCGTCGGCACCAAGGGCCAGCTCACCGCCATCGACACGATGGGCCAGACGGCGGGCGGGTCCCTGACCTTCACCGACGGCGCGAGCGGACGCGCGGAGCCGCTGGCCTTCGATACCGACAGCTCGCCCTTCACCGAGCAGGTGCGGGCCTTCGGCTCGGCGCTACGCCGGCCCGAGGAGCGCGCGGCCTATTCGGCCTCCCGAGACCTCCACACGATGCGACTCGTCGCCCGTGCCTACGGGCAGGGGTAGCGGCCCCAAGACAGGATGATCGACCGCCGAGCCAAACCCCGGGATCTCCCACCCCGACCCTCATCCTGAGGTGCCCGCGTCAGCGGGCCTCGAAGGAGTCCTCCAGAGACCCCTGCGCTTTCTGGAAGCCTCCTTCGAGGCCGTCGCTGCGCTTCGGCACCTCAGGATGAGGGAGACGGGCGGGATGGGGCGGCAAAGCGGTTCAAGGCAGACGGGAATACGACTTGACCGACACAGCTCCCAGTCACGACCAGGACGACCGCGCCCGCCACGAGCGGATCAAAGCGCCGCGGCCCTATCGGTTCGGCGCCAAGCGCCGGATCGAGGGCCTGCCGGAGGCGCTGCCCGATCCGGTGCGCGCCTATCTCGACGTGCTGCCGGAGGGGCGCATCGTCGGATTCCCGCTGGCGCCGCTGGACCGGACCGGCGTGCCGGTCTGGTTCGTCGCTCTGTTCCTCGATGATCCGTTCTTCGTGGGCGCGATGCCGTCGGGCATCGGCTACGGCGCCACCGACGAGGAGGCGCTGATCGGCGCCGTGGCGGAGATCGCCGAGAACCTGATGCCCTCGCTCGCGGTCCTGCCGCGGGCCAAGGAGCGCGCGAGCTACGCCGACCTCGTGCGGGTCTATGGGCCGAAATCGGTCGCCGACCCGCTCACCCTGTGCCTGCCGGCGGGCTCCTCGGTCGGGCGGGACACGGTGCTCGAATGGACGCCGGCGGTCCGGCACGGGACCGGCGAGATCGTGCTGATGCCGCTCGATGTCGCCGCCACCGATTATTTCGAATTGTCGGAGGGCTACCGGCCCTTCACCAACCTGATCACCAACGGCCTCGGCGCCGGGCCGGACGTGCCCTTCGCGCTGGGCCACGGCGTGCTCGAACTGCTCCAGCGCGACGGCAACGGCCTGCTGTTCCGGGCCCTCGACCAGGGCGTCATGCTCGATCTCGACGGGATCGGCCCGGAGAACGCCGCGATGCTGGCGCGGTTGAAGGAGTTGGGCATCCGCGCCCTGCCGAAATTCGCCACCGATCAATTCGGCCTGACCAATCTCTACGTCGTCGGCTACGACGAGGATCCCGCCCGGGCGCCGGCGCCGATCGCCCTCTCGGCCTGCGGCGAGGCCTGCGATCCGGACCGCGAGCGGGCCCTGCGCAAGGCGCTGCTCGAATTCCAGGCCGCCCGGGTGCGCAAGACCTTCGGGCACGGTCCGCTCGACCTCGCCGCCACGGTGACGCCGCCCGGCTACGTCGATGCCTTCATCCAGAAGGCGCTTCCCAGCCTCGACCTGGAGGAGAGCCGCGCCCTGCAGGCGATGCTCGCCTGGATCGAGCTGCCGGCCGCCGATCTCCGGAGCGTGCTCGCCGATACCGTGTACAGCGAGCGCAGCACCAAGCGGTTCTCGGACCTGCCGTCCACCGAGGCGGCCGACGGGCATGCCCGGGGTAAGATCGCCTGCGACCGGCTCACCGAGGCCGGGTTCGACCTGCTCTACGTCGATTGCTCGCCGCTCGGCGGCAGCGTCGGCGTGGTCAAGGCGATCGTGCCCGGGCTCGAGGTCGAGACCATGAGCTACTACCGGATCGGCGAGCGCAACACGCGCAAGCTCCTCGACCGCGACCACCCGCTGATCCGCTTCGGCACCGAGAGCGAGACCCTGCGGCCGGTGCGCCTCACCCCGGAGGCCCTGGAGCGGTTCGGCGGCCAGCCGCTGTTCGACACGGCGCTCGCCGAGCAGATCGTCGGCCGGCACTATCCGCTCTATCGCGAGCCCGAATCGCATCACGCGCCGTTCCGGCTCGCGCAGAAGCAGGGGAGGGCGGCGTGACCCTCCGTTTCGCCTACAACACCAACGGCGCGGCCAACCACCGCCTCGACGACGCCCTCCATCTGATCAAGGCGGCGGGCTATGACGGCGTCGCTCTGACCCTCGACATCCACCATCTCGACCCCTTCGCCGAGACCTGGGCGGCGGAGGCCGGCCGGGTGGCGAGCCTGCTGGAGAAGCTGGAACTCGGTTGCGTCATCGAGACCGGCGCCCGCTTCCTGCTCGATCCCACCGCCAAGCATGAGCCGACCCTGGTGACCGCCGATGCGGCGGGCCGGGCCCGCCGGGTCGGCTTCCTCAAGCGCGCGGTCGAGATCGGCGCGATGCTGTCGGCCGAGGCCGTGTCGTTCTGGGCCGGCGTGCCGAAGCCCGGTGTCGACCATGGCGAAGCGCGCCGCTGGCTGACCGAGGGGCTACACGAGGTCGCGGCCTTCGCCAGCCAGGCCGGAATCGTGCCCTGCCTGGAGCCCGAGCCCGGCATGCTGATCGAGACCCTGGACGATTTCGTTGCGCTGGATGTGCCGGGCCTCAAGCTCGCCCTCGATACCGGCCACTGCCTCGTCACCGGCGAGCGCGACCCGGCCGAGGCCGTGCGCGAGTTCGCCGATCGGATCGGCACGGTGGCGATCGAGGATATGAAGCGCGGCAGCCATATCCACCTGCCCTTCGGCGAGGGCGACATGGATGTGCCGGGCGTTCTCGCGGCGTTGGAAGAGGTCGGCTTCGGCAAGCTGGTCTGCGTCGAGCTGTCCCGCGAGAGCCACCGGGCCGACGTGATGATCCCGCAAGCCCTCGAATATCTGCGCGGCTGCCGCCGCCCCGGCCCGGAACTCGCCGGCGAGCAGGAGACGCGGCGGCAATGGCAGTGATGGGACGCGCGCACCTCTCCTCCCCCTTGCGGGGAGAAGCCGGAGGTGGGGGTGGTGCACAATCGAGCGCCCCGGTGCCGTCTGCGCCACCCCCACCCCTACCCCGCCCCGCAAGGGGGAGGGGATCCTGGCCGTCCGGTGCTGCCCGATGAGAATCCTGTTCCTCAGCCGCCGCTACTTCCCGGCGATTTCGGGCATGAGCGTCTATGCGCAGAACCTGCTGCGCGAGCTGGTCGGGGCCGGCCATGACGTGACGATGATCTCGCAGTACCGGGGCGATGCCTTCGGTACCCGCGTCTATGGCGGTGGGCCGCCGCCGCCGGTGCCGGGCGTCCGGGTGATCGGCCTGGAGCAGCTCGGCGAGCAGAGTTCGGGCGATTTCGAGCGCGACATCGCCACCATGGTCGATGCGATCTGCCGGGAGCACGCCGACAAGCCGTTCGACGTCCTGCACGCGCAATACGGCTATCCGACGGGCTGGGCGGTCCTGCTCGCCGCGAGGAAACTCGGGGTGCCGAGCGTGGTCTCGATCCAGGGCGGCGACGGCCACTGGGTCGGATCCTGCTGCGAGACCCACCGGGTCGCCATGTGCGAGGTGCTGGCCCACGCCAACGCGCTGCTGATCGGCGGCGCCTCGTTCGTGGATGAGGTCTGCGAGCGGCTGGGCTCGGATCCCGCCCGCTTCACCATCGTGCCCGGCGCGGTCGACACCGAACGGTTCGCGCAAGGCACGCCCGACGGGCTGCCGACGCCGCATATCGGACCGGTGCGGCTGTTCTATCACGGCCGGGTCGACCGCCGGAAAGGCGTGCTCGACTTCATCGCCGCCCTGGCGATCCTGCGCGAGCAGGGCACGCCCTTTGCGGCCACGATCTCGGGGATCGGGCCGGACGTGGAGCCCGCCCAGGCGATGGCCGCCGACCTCGCCTTCTCCCCGCGGGAGATCGCCTTCACCGGCTATGCCGAGTACGGCCAGGTGCCGGACCTCTATCGCCGGGCCGACGTGTTCGTCTCGCCGACCTACGCGGAAGGCTTCTCCAACACGATCCTGGAAGCCATGGCGGCCGGTCTCGCGGTGGTCTCCTGCCACGCGGTCGGCGTCTCGGATTGCCTGCGCGACGGCGAGAACGGCCTGCTGGTGAATCCGGGCGACATCCCGGCGCTGGCTGGCGCGCTCACCCGCATCGTCACGGACACGGCGCTGCGCCGCGGCCTGGCGGAGTCGGGGCTCGAGGAATGCCGGCGGGTCTATTCCTGGAGCGCCGTCGGCCGGCAGATCATGGGCGTCTACGAGCGCGTGCGCCACGAGCGCCCGGCCACGGATTTCTCCGTCGACCTGCCCGAGGACCCGACCTGCCGGTTCCGCGCCGAACCGCATCTCCTCTGACCGAGAAGCCGCGCCGCGTGCCGACAGCCCTCGCCCTCTCGCCCCATCTCGACGACGCGGCCTTCTCCTGCGGCGGGCTGCTGGCGAGCCTGGCCGGGGAGGGCTGGCGGGTGGTGATGGCGACGCTGTTCACCGGCAGCGTCGTCGATCCGAAGGGGTTCGCGCTCGCCTGCCAGCTCGACAAGGGCCTGCCGGCCGAGATCGACTACATGGCTCTGCGCCGGGCCGAGGATGTCCGGGCCGTCGAAGAACTCGGGATCGCGCCGCCGCTGCACCTGCCGTTCCGCGAGGCGCCGCACCGCGGCTACGGCTCCGCGCCGGAGCTGTTTTCCGCCCCCCGCGCCGATGACGGCATCGCCGCTGATCTGGCGCCGGCCCTCGCCGAGCTCGTCGCCGCGGAGAGGCCGGACCTCATCCTCGCCCCGCAGGCGGTCGGCGGCCATGTCGACCATGTCCAGGCGGTCCGCGCCCTGACGAGCCTCGCCGTGCCGATCCCGATCCTGTGGTGGCGCGACTTCCCCTACACGGTCCGCGAGGCCACGCCCAGGGAGCCCCTGGCCGACCTGTTCGCTACCCTGCCGGTGCGGCGGATCGCCCTCGATCCCGGGGCTCGGGCGCGCAAACGCGCGGCCTGCGCGGCCTATACGAGCCAGATCGGCTTCCAGTTCGGCGGCGTGGCGGGTCTCGACGCGCGGCTCGCCCGCGAGGAGGGGATCGAGGGCTTCCGCCTCGCGGGCCGGCTCGGAACGCCGATCCCCGGCCTCGATGCCGGCTGAGCCGCAGGCGCCGAAATCCCTGGCCGACCCGGAGGCGCTGGCCGCCCGCCGCGCCCTGATCACCGCGCCGCATATCGCCCCGATCCGGGCCCTGGCCGAGCGGATTTCCGCGGAGCGGGGCGCGCCGGTTCCGGTGCCCGACCCCCTCGACGGCGGCGTCGCGGCGCGGGTGCTTTTGCTCCTGGAGACGCCGGGTCCGGCGGTGCTGCGCACCGGCTTCGTCACCCGCGACAGCGCGAACGGCACCGCCGCCAACCTGTTCCGGTTCCTTCGGGAGGCCGGAATCCCGCGAGCCGAAACCCTGATCTGGAACGCGGTGCCCTGGCTGATCCACGCCGCGGGCGCACTCAACCGGGCGCCGCGCCGGGCGGAGGTCGCCGCGGCCGCGCCCTATCTGGCGCCGCTGCTGGACCTGCTGCCGCGGCTGAGCGTGGCGGTCCTGGCCGGGCGCTTCGCCGGCGGGGCGGCTCCGGCGATCGCGGCCCTGCGCCCCGGCCTGCCGCTGATCGCCATCCCCCATCCGAGTCCGACCTATGTCTGCACCTCGCCGGAGGTGCCCGCTCGGATCCGGCAGGGCCTGTCGGAGGCCGCGGCGCTCCTGCGCCGCACCGATCCGTGAGCAGAGCGTGCCCGCCCCCGCCCGGCCTTCCCTGGCCTTGAGCGCCGGTTCGGCCTACATGCGGGGCAACGGGCCGCGGTCCGGGAACATCCGGCACGGGCGCAGGCCTTCGGCCGGGCCGCGCAGCCGGAAGGGCGGACGCCGAACGGCATGAACTTTCAGGGACAGCACCGGGGACCGGCAAAGCCGGTCGAGCCGGTCGAGCACGACGCTGCCGCGGGCACCTCGCGGAAGAGCTGGCGCGGCCGGTATGCCTGGATCGGCACGGCCGCCAGCATCGTGCTGTTCGCGGTCTCGCTCGGCGTGCTGTGGAAGCTCGTCCAGAGCGTGAGCTGGGCGGAGGTCCGCGCGGCCGTGGCGGCGGCGACCGCCGAGCAGCTCGGCCTCGCCTTCCTGTTCGTCGGCATCAGCTACCTGTTCCTCACGGGCTACGACGCGCTGGCCCTGCGTCAGCTCCGGATCAAGGTGCCCTACCGGATCACCGCGCTCGCCTCGTTCACGAGCTACGCGGTGAGCTTCACCCTCGGCTTCCCGCTGCTGACCGCCGGCACGATCCGCTACTGGATCTATGCCCGGCAGGGCCTGTCCACGGCCAAGATCGCGGCGCTCACGGTCATCGCCGGCTTCACCTTCTGGCTCGGCATGGGCGTCGTGCTCGGCCTCAGCCTGATCATCGAGGCGGGCCAGCTCGCCGGGCTCGCCTTCACGTCGATCCGGATCAACCAGGGCGTCGGGCTTGCGGCGCTGGCCCTGGTGCTCGGCTACCTCGCCTGGGTCTCGGCCAAGAAGCGCAGCATCACCGTCAAGCAGTGGCGGCTGGAACTGCCCGGCGCCTCGGTCTCGATCGGGCAGATGCTCGTCGGGATCGGCGATGTCTGCGCGGCGGCGGCCGTGCTCTACGTCCTGCTGCCGCAGGAGACGACGCTGGGCTTCACCACCTTCCTGGCGATCTACGTGCTGGCCGCCATGCTGGGCATCGCATCCAACGCGCCCGGGGGGATCGGGGTGTTCGAGGCCACGATCCTGCTCGCTTTGTCGAGCCTGCCGCGCAACGAGGTGCTGACCTCCCTGCTGTTGTTCCGGGGCTGCTACTACATCGTGCCGTTCATGACCGCCCTGGCGATGCTCGGCCTCTACGAGATCGTGAAGCGGGCCGGGGGCGCGCGCGATCCCGGGCCGCCGGAGGGGATTGCCGGCCCGTCCGGGCGGCCGCGGCCCGACGACACCGGATCCCGGTAACCGGTCCGGCACGCCCTCGACCATGTCCGACCGTCCGCGCAGTTCCCAATCCTGGATGGGCGCCGCGATCGCGGTCGGCCTGTTCGGCATCGCCGTGGCACTCTCCGGCCGTCTCGAACTCCCGCTGATCCTCGTCGGCCTCGGTGCCGTCTGCATCGGCGGCTGGCTCGGCGGCCGCGGCCAGGAGGCGCCGCGTCCGCGACCGGCGGCGACCGCCCAGCGACACGCGATCGCCGAGGCGCTCCTCGCCCACGTTCCCGACCCGGTCATCCTGGTGGACCGCCGCACCCTCGTGGTGGAGGCCAACCCGGCGGCCCGGGCGCTCCTGCCGGCCCTGCATCAGGCGCGGCCCCTGTCCTTCGCTCTGCGCAGCCCGGAAGTCCTCGACGGGGTCGAAGCGGTCCTCAGCTCGGGCATGCCCCGCCGCGTTCCCCTGGCGACCCGGGTGCCCCTGGAGCGGACCTTCGAGGTCCAGATCGGCGCCCTGCCGATGCCGGACGGATCGGGGGTGAGCGCCGTGCTGTTCCTGCGCGACCTGACCTCGGCCCGGCGCCTGGAGGCGATGCGGGTCGATTTCGTGGCCAATGCCAGCCACGAGCTGCGCACCCCGCTCGCCACGCTGATCGGCTTCATCGAGACCCTGCAGGGGCCGGCCCGCGAGGATGCGCAGGCCCGCGAGCGGTTCCTGGAGATCATGCGCGTCCAGGCCCTGCGCATGACCCGGCTGATCGACGACCTGCTGTCGCTGTCGCGGATCGAGCTGCGCGAGCACGTCGCGCCCACCACCGTGGTCGATCTCGGGGCGCTCGCCCGCCAGATGGTCGACGCGCAGGGGCCGCCCGCCGAGGCGCGGGGCGCCACGGTGCAGTTCGAGGACGGGGCCGGGCCGTATCCGGTGCCCGGCGATGCCGACGAGCTCGCCCGGGTGATCGAGAACCTGATCGAGAACGCCGTGAAATACGGGGGCGGCCATGTCGGCGTCAGCCTGTCCCGGGAAGAGGATCCCCGGCTCGGGCGCCGGATCGTCCTGTCCGTGACGGATGACGGCCCCGGCATCCCGCCCGAGCACATCCCGCGCCTGACCGAGCGCTTCTACCGGGTCGACGTGGCCTCGAGCCGCGCCCGGGGCGGGACGGGCCTCGGCCTCGCCATCGTCAAGCACAGCCTCAACCGCCACCGCGGCCGCCTCGCGATCGACAGCACGGTCGGGCAGGGGACCACCGTACGCGTCAGCCTGCCGGAATACGGCGCCACCGCCGAGCTGCCGCGCGCGGCCGATCAGACGTAGGGGCCGATCCCGAGCGCCGTCTCCACGCGGGTGATCCAGGGGCGGAGGGCCGGGTAGGGCGCCAGGTCGAAGCCGCCCTCGTGGGCCATGCGCGTGTAGGCGACCAGGGCCACGTCGGCGAGCGTCAGCGCGTCGCCGACCATGAAGGCGGAGCGTTCGAGCGTCCCCTGCATCAGCTGAAGGGCGTCCGCGCCGCGTTCAGCCAGCCTCGGATCGAGCGTGTCCGGCGCCCGCTTCAGGTAATGGAGCTGGTAGCGGCGGACCGCGATGTAGGGCTCGTGGCTGTACTGCTCCCAGAACATCCATTGCAGCATCCGGGCGCGGGCCCGCGCCGCCTCGGGGATGATGCCCGAGCCTTCCGCGAGATGGAGGATGATCGCGTTCGACTCCGACAGCGTCTCGCCATCGGGAAACACCAGGAGCGGGACCCGGCCGGCGGGGTTCAGCGCCAGGAAGGCCGGGTCGCGGGTCCCGCCGCCCGGCACATCGACGGTGCGCCAGACCGACGGGATACCGAGATGATCGGCCACCCATTTGACCTTGAGGCAATTCCCGGAGCCGGGATCGCCGTAAAGGGTCAGGGGTTCCGTCATCGGATCTCTCGCGCGTGGTGCGCAGGAAATCTGTCGGGCGCGTCGCGATTTGGCAATGCGATTCGGCTGGCCCTTGACCTTCCCATCATGGGAAGCCCCATCTGAGCCGGCATGGATGCCCCGATCGGAACCGCCACCGTGCCCGAACACGTCTCCTTGAGCTTCCCCGTCGAGGGGATGTCCTGCGCGTCCTGCGTCGGCCGCGTCGAGCGCGCCCTCAAAGCCCTGCCCGGCGCCCGGGACGTGGCGGTCAACCTCGCCACCCACCGCGCCACCCTCGTCCTCGACGGTGGTGCGCGCCCGGCCGACGCCGCCGCGGTTCTGGCCGAGGCCGGCTACCCGGTCCCGGAGACGCAGAGCGTGATCGCCGTCGAGGGGATGTCCTGCGCCTCCTGCGTCGGTCGGGTCGAGTGCGCGCTCGCGGCCGTGCCGGGCGTGAGCGGCGCCAGCGTCAACCTCGTCACCGGCCAGGCCGCGATCCGCCATCCGGAGGGGCTGGTGGCGACCTCCGATCTCGTCGCGGCGGTGGAGGCCGCCGGCTACGAGGCGCGCCTGCTCGATGACGGGCCGCGGATCGACCCTGCGGCCCGGCAGGAGGCCGAGGGCCGAGCCCTGCGGCGCGACGCCATCGCGGCGGCGTTGCTCTCCGCCCCCGTGGTCGTCCTCGATATGGGCGGCCACATCCTGCCGCAGCTCCATGGTGGCTCGGTCACGGCCCTGGTCCAGGCCGCCCTGGCCACCCTGGTCCTCGCCTGGCCCGGGCGGCGCTTCTTCCTGCGCGGCGTACCGGGGCTGCTGCGCGGCCATCCGGACATGAACGCCCTCGTCGCCCTCGGGGCCGGGGCCGCCTACCTCTATTCGCTGGTCTCGACCCTGGCGCCGGGCCTGCTGCCCGCAGGTGCCGCGCATCTCTATTTCGAGGCCAGCGTGCTGATCGTCACGCTGATCCTGCTCGGGCGGACCCTGGAAGCCGGCGCCCGGGGCCGGACCGGCCAGGCCATCGCGCGGCTGATGGATCTGGCGCCCAAGACCGCCCGCGTCGTCCGCGACGGTACCGAGGTCGAGGTGGGGCTGGCGGAGCTGCGCATCGGCGACGTGGTCCGCGTCCGGCCCGGGGAGCGGGTCGCAGCGGACGGCGCGGTCCTGTCCGGCACGAGCCACGTCGACGAGAGCATGGTCACGGGCGAGGCGGTTCCCGTGCGCAAGGGGCCGGGAGACCGGATGGTCGGCGGCACCCTCAACGGGCGCGGCAGCCTCGACCTGCGGGTCGATGCGGTCGGCGCCGCCACGGTGCTCGCGCAGATCGCCGCCATGGTCGAGCGGGCCCAGGGCGGCAAGCTGCCGATCCAGGCGCTGGTCGATCGCGTCACCGGGCGCTTCGTGCCGGCGGTGATCGGGATCGCCCTCGCGACCTTCCTGGGCTGGCTGGTCCTCGCCCCGGCGCCCGCCCTCGGGCCGGCCCTGGTCAACGCCGTGGCCGTGCTGATCATCGCCTGCCCCTGCGCCATGGGTCTCGCCACGCCCACCGCCATCATGGTCGGGACCGGCCGCGCCGCGAGTCGCGGCATCCTGTTCCGCGACGGAGCGGCGCTGCAGCGCCTGCGCGACGTGCGCGTCGTGGCCTTCGACAAGACCGGGACCCTCACCGAGGGCCGCCCGCGGGTGACGGATGTCGTGGCAGGGCCGGGCCTCACGGAGGATGCGGTGCTGACCCTGGCTGCCGGGCTCGAGAGCCGGTCCGAGCACCCGCTCGCCGGCGCCGTCGTGGCCGCCGCCCGGGCCCGGGGGCTCACCATCGCCGATCCGGCCAACTTCGAGGCCCTGGACGGATTCGGCGTCTCCGGCGAAGTCGCCGGGCGGAGCCTCGCCCTCGGCGCGCCACGCTATCTCGACAGGCTCGGCATCGCCCGGGATCCGGACCTCACGGCCCGGGCCGAGCGCCTCGCGCGCGCGGGCAAGAGCCCGATCCATCTCGCCCTCGACGGTCGCCATGCCGCCCTTCTGGCCGTGGCCGACCCGGTTAAGGCCGGTGCCCGCGAGACCGTGGCCGCGCTGAGGGCGCAAGGCCTCGTGGTGGCGATGGTGACGGGGGACGACCCTCACACCGCCGCCGGGGTCGCGACGAGCCTCGGGATCGCCGAGGTCGCGGCCGGGATCCTGCCCGGCGGCAAGGTCGAGACGGTCAGGGCTTTCCGGTCGGCGCACGGGCCCGTGGCCTTCGTGGGCGACGGCATCAACGATGCCCCGGCCCTCGCGGAGGCGGATGTCGGCCTGGCCATCGGCACCGGCACGGACATCGCCGTCGAGAGCGCCGACGTGGTGCTGATGTCGGGGGATCCGCAGGCGCTCGTGGAGGCGCTGGCCCTGTCCCGGGCGGTGATGGCCAACATCCGGCAGAACCTGTTCTGGGCCTTCGCCTACAACGCCGCGCTGATCCCGGTGGCCGCGGGGCTGCTGGTGCCGTTCGGCGGCCCGGCCCTGTCGCCGGTGCTGGCCGCTGGCGCGATGGCCTTCTCGAGCGTCTTCGTGCTCGGCAATGCCCTGCGGCTGCGCCGGGCCGGCGGGCGGCCCGCACCCGCCGAGCAGCCGGCGCTGGCGCCGAGGGCCGCATGAGCGAGGGAGCCATCACGATCGGCGAAGCGGCGCGGCGCACGGGCGTCTCGGCCAAGATGATCCGCTGGTACGAGGCGACCGGCCTGCTGCCGCCGGCGACCCGCTCCGAATCGGGCTACCGCCACTATGCCGAGGCGGATCTGCACACCCTGCGGTTCGTCCGCCGGGCCCGCGACCTCGGCTTCAGCGTCGAGGCCATCGCGGATTTGCTCGCGCTCTGGCGCGACCGCGCCCGGCCCAGCGCCGGCGTGAAGGCGATCGCCGAGGAACAGATCGCGGATCTGCGTCGCCGCATCACCGAGCTGGAGGGCATGGCCCGGACCCTGGAGCGCCTGGCCGAGAGCTGCTGCGGCGACGACCGGCCCGAATGCCCGATTCTCGACGACCTCGCGACGGAGGACAGGCCGCCTGCGCCGCGCCGGCAAACCTCACCCCTGGCGGCTCTGGGGCCCCGCTCGGCCCACCGGCGCGACAAGCGTGGCCGTTGACGGCGCGACTGGCCCCGGCTTTGCTGGTCCGGCACCGACCTGAAGGCCACGAAAGCCCGGACTCATGCCCGTCCTCGAACGGATCCGCGATTTCGCCGACGCGATGAAGGCGTGGCGGCACGATCTGCACGCCCATCCCGAGCTGCTCTACGACGTGGAGCGGACCGCGGGTTTCGTGGCCGATCGGCTCCGCGACTTCGGCTGCGATTCGGTGGAGACCGGCATCGGCCGGACCGGCGTGGTCGGGGTGATCCGCGGCAACGGCCGGAACTCGAACCGCGCCATCGGGCTGCGCGCCGACATGGATGCCCTGCCGATCCAGGAGGTTCGGGACCTGCCCTACCGCTCCACGGTGCCGGGCAAGATGCACGCCTGCGGCCACGACGGGCACACCACGATGCTGCTCGGGGCGGCCAAGTACCTCGCCGAGACCCGGGATTTCGACGGCGCCGCGGTGCTGATCTTCCAGCCCGCCGAGGAGGGCGGTGGCGGCGGCGAGGCGATGGTCGAGGACGGCCTGATGGAGCGGTTCGGGATCGAATCGGTCTACGGGATGCACAACATCCCCGGGATGGCGGTCGGCACCTTCGCGATCCGTCCGGGGCCGATCATGGCCTCGACCGATCGTTTCACCATCACGATCGAGGGGCGGGGCGGCCACGCGGCCCTGCCGCAGAACGCCGTCGACAGCGTGCTGGTGGCCAGCCACGTGATCATCGCCCTGCAGAGCATCGTGTCGCGCAACCTCCATCCGCTGGAATCGGCCGTCGTCTCGGTCTGCGCGCTCGATGCCGGCGAGGCGTTCAACGTGCTGCCGCAGAGCGTCACCATGCGCGGCACCATGCGCACCCTGTCCCAGGCGGTGCGCAGCCAGATCAAGGCGCGGATCGAGACCCTGGTGGCGGAGATCGCCGGCGGCTTCGGCGCGAAGGGCGTCGTGGAATACGGCTCGAGCTATCCGGTGACCGAGAATCACCCGGCCGAGACGGACTTCATGGCCGGCGTGGCCGAGGCGCTGGTCGGGCCGGAGAATGTCGACCGGACCGTCGCGCCGATGATGACGGCGGAGGACTTCTCCTACATGCTCGGCCGCCGCCCCGGCGCCTACATGTTCATCGGTAACGGCGACAGTGCCTCGCTCCACCACCCCCATTACGACTTCAACGACGCCGCGACCCCGTACGGGGCTTCGCTGTGGGCGCGTCTGATCGAGACGGCGCTGCCCCTGACGGCGTGAGCCCGGCGGGCGCCCCCGGCCTTCCGAATCCAACCCTGAGGCAGGCCGTCCCGGTCTGGCTGCGGGTGGCGGCCCTCTCCTTCGGCGGGCCGGCCGGCCAGATCGCCGTGATGCACCGGATCCTGGTGGAGGAGCGACGCTGGATCTCCGAGCGGCGCTTCCTGCACGGGCTCGGCTTCTGCACGCTTTTGCCCGGCCCGGAGGCGCAGCAGCTTGCGACCTATATCGGCTGGCTGATGCACGGGCCCGCCGGTGGCTTGGTCGCGGGCGGGCTGTTCGTGATGCCCGGGCTCCTGGCCCTGATGGGCCTCAGCTGGCTCTACGTCCTGTACGGCACGATCGATCTGGTCGCCGGCCTGTTCTTCGGGCTCAAGGCAGCGGTGCTCGCCATCGTGCTGCACGCGCTCTGGCGCCTCGGCGGCCGGGCCTTGCGTGGGCGGACGGACCGCCTCATCGCGGGCGCCGCCTTCGTGGCGATCTTCGCCCTCGCCGTACCCTTCCCCATGGTGGTTGTCGTGGCGGGCGTGCTCGGCCTCGTGCTGGGCCGGAAGCCCGCGCCGGCTCCGACCCCCGCGGAGGCCGCGGCGGCGGGCGAGGCCGGATTCCTGATCGGCGAGGCGATGCTGCCGCGGGAGCGCGCCGGACCGGCGGATTCGCTGCGCGTCGGCGCCCTCTGGCTGGCGATCTGGCTCCTGCCGGTGGTGGCGCTGCTGGTTCTGCCCGGCCCGGCCCCGGTCTTCGGGCAGGTCGCGCTGTTCTTTTCCAAGATGGCGGTGGTGACCTTCGGGGGCGCCTACGCGGCGCTCGCCTATGTCGCCCAGCAGGCGGTGGAGCATTACGGCTGGCTGCGGCCGGGCGAGATGCTCGACGGGCTGGGGCTCGCCGAGACGACGCCCGGCCCGCTGATCATGGTGCTCCAGTTCGTCGGCTTCCTGGCCGGCTACCGGGCGCCCGGCACCCTGCCGCCGCTGCTGGCCGGAACGCTGGCCGGCCTGCTCACCACCTGGGTCACCTTCGCGCCCTGCTTCCTCTGGATCTTCGCCGGAGCGCCGCTGATCGGGCGTCTGCGCGGGAGCCGGCTGCTCGCCGGGGCCCTTTCGGCGATCACCGCCGCGGTGGCGGGCGTGATCCTCAACCTCGCGGTCTGGTTCGGGCTGCGGACGCTGTTCGGCGCGGTTCGGACGGTGCCGCTGGGGCCGCTGCGCCTGGACGTGCCCGTGTTCGCCAGCCTCGATCCCGCCGCCCTGGTGCTGACGCTGCTGGCGGTCCTGGCGGTCTTCCGGCTGAATCTCGGGGCGCTGCCGACCCTGGCGCTCTGCGCCGGGGCCGGGATGCTGCTGCGGCTGTCGGGCCTGGCCTGACGGGCGCCGCTCAGGTCCCGTAGCGGGCCTTGAGCAGCGCGTAGGTCAGGCGCGCGGTCTGGACCTCGCCGCCCTCCGGCCGGCCCGGCTTGGTCGAGGGATTCCAGCCGTAGAGATCGAAATGGCCGTGCGCCTTCGTTTTGGGCGCGAAGCGGCGCAGGAACAGCGCCGCGGTGATCGCGCCGGCGAACGGGCCCCCGGACACGTTGTTGAGGTCCGCCACCTTGGAGTCGAGCAGGCTCGCGTAGGGGGCGTGCAGCGGCATCCGCCAGATCGGGTCGATCGCCGTCCGCCCGACCTCCGCGACGGAGGCGGCCAGGCCCTCGTCCTCGGTGAAGAACGCCGGGAGATCGGGACCGAGCGCCACCCGGGCCGCGCCCGTCAGCGTCGAGAAGTCGAGGATCAGCTCGGGCCCCTCCGCGTCGGCGAGCGCCAGCGCGTCGGCGAGGATCAGCCGGCCTTCGGCGTCGGTGTTGCCGATCTCGACGCTGAGCCCCGCCCGGCTGGGCAGCACGTCGCTGGGACGGAAGGCGTTGCCGGAGACCGCGTTCTCCACCGCCGGGATCAGCACGCGCAGGCGGATCCTGAGGCCGGCGCCCATGATCATGTCGGCGGCGGCCAGCGCCACCGCGGCGCCGCCCATATCCTTCTTCATCAGCAGCATGGCGGAGGAGGGCTTGATGTCGAGCCCGCCGGTGTCGAAGGCGACGCCCTTGCCGACCAGGGTCACGCGCGGCGCTTCTTCCGGCCCCCAGCTCAGGTCGATCAGGCGCGGCGCCCGCGGCGAAGCGGCGCCGACCGCGTGGACCAGGGGGAATTCCCGGGCCAGCGCGTCGCCCTGCGTCACCGCGATCGCGGCGCCATGGCGCTCGGCCAGGGCCCGGGCCGCGGCCTCGATCTCGGCCGGTCCGAGATCGTTGGCGGGGGTGTTGATCAGGTCGCGGCCCATCGCGACCGCGGCGGCGATCCGCCCGATCTCGTCGCTGTCGATCCCGGCGGGCGCCACGAGGCGCGCCTTCGTGCCGCCGGCGGAGCGGTAGCGGCCGAAGCGGTAGCTCCCCATCAGCCAGGCCAGCGCGGCCTCGGCGGGGTCGGGGGCGTTCTCCAGGCGGAAGTTTCCGTCCGGCAGCAGGCCCGGCAGCTTCCCGGCGATCAGGCGGTCATAGGCCGGCGCCGCGGTATCGCCGAGGCCGAACAGCACCCGGGCGAGATTGCCGTCCGGGCCCGGCAGCAGCGCGAGGCTCCCGGCCTTCGGCTTGAAGCCGAGCGAACGGGCGAAGCTGCTGTGGGCCGGGTCCAGGGCGGCCTCGGCCTCGGACCAGGACGCCGTCGTCACGAGGGTGACCGGCACGGCGGGCGTGTCGCCGGGCAGAAGGGCGGGATGCGTCGCGGAAGCGTCGGCCTGGGTCATGTGCCTCTCGTGGGGCGGTCGGGCCGGCAGCGGCTTAACCGGTGGTTAGGGTTAACGCTCTATCACCGGCCGGCCGGGAGCGTGAAGCGCGAGCCAGAGCCCGCCCGGCCTGTGCCGGCGGAGCGCATCATGAAGACGGCCCCGATCCGGGTCTCCCGAACCCTGGCTTCCAACGTCCGCCGGGCAGGCCTCGCCGCCGCGGCCCTCACGGCGCTGGGTCTTGCCGGCTGCAACACCCGCTCGCCCGAGACCACCGGCTCGATCGGCGATCTCGGCGGGCGCCAGACGGCCGCGCGCCAGGACGCGCCCTCGCGCCAGGATCTCGAGGCCCTGGCCGAGCGGTTCAACGCCAATCCCGGCGACGGGCGGGCGGCCATCGCGTATGCCCGCGCCCTGCGGGTGAACGATCAGGCGGCCCAGGCCTCCGCGGTGCTGCAGCAGGCGGCCCTGCGCAACCCGCGCGACACGTTCATCCTCGGCGCCTACGGCAAGTCGCTGGTCGAGGCCGGCCGCTACCGCGAGGCGATCGACGTCCTCGCCAACGCCCATTCCCCGGCCTCGCCCGATTGGCGGATCCTCTCGGCCCAGGGCTCGGCCTCCGCGCAGCTCGGCGAGCAGGCCCGGGCCCAGAGCTTCTACGAGGCCGCGCTGAAGATCCGGCCGAACGAGCCCTCGCTTCTGTCGAATCTCGGCCTGTCCTACGCCCTGTCGCGCAACCTCGATCAGGCCGAGCAGACCCTGCGGCTCGCGGCCGACCAGCCCGGCGCCGATGCGCGCGTGCGGGCGAACCTCGCCCTCGTGCTCGGCCTCAAGGGTCGATTCGCCGATGCCGAGGCGATTCTGCGCCGGGACATGAGCCCGGAGGAGGCCGCGACCAACGTCGCGTCCCTGCGCAAGCTCGCCGCCCAGCCGAATCGCTTCAAGACGCTGCCGGGCGCGCCGCAGCAGGGCTGATCGCCGCCCGAGCCGCATCCAGGGCTGATGGCAGAGGCGCCGACGCGCTCCGTCCGCGTCTCAGGATGCACCGCACTATCGAGGCACCCCCGCAAGCCCGACAGGGCCGCGCGGCTGTCATCGCAACCCGGTAGCGGCCAGATTCGAAAAGTTCTATATCGCTTCCTGGCTGCGCCGCGCGGCTCCACGGGCGTCCAAATCGCCCCCGCGCATCGTCCTGCCCGGGCACTCCCGGGGCGGCGCGCGCCCGTCGGGCGCTACACAGGCCGAACACAGACTTCGTAGCGCAGGTCTTGCCTGCGCGTGTTCGACAACCCGCAGCGAGGATAGAACCAGCCGTGCCATCACTCGACAGCTTCAAGGCCCGCCAGACGCTCGAAGCCGGCGGCAAGACCTACACCTATTATTCGATCCCCGAGGCCGAGAAGAACGGCCTCGCCTCCGCCACCGCGCTGCCCTTCTCGATGAAGGTCCTGCTGGAGAACCTGCTGCGCTTCGAGGATGATCGTTCGGTCCGCAAGGCCGACATCGAGGCGACGGTCGGCTGGCTCGCCGAGAAGGGCAAGGCCGAGGTCGAGATCGCGTTCCGGCCCGCCCGCGTGCTGATGCAGGACTTCACCGGCGTCCCGGCCGTGGTCGATCTGGCGGCCATGCGCGACGCCATGGTGGCGCTCGGCGGCGACCCGCAGAAGATCAACCCGCTGGTGCCGGTCGATCTCGTCATCGACCACTCGGTGATCGTCGACGAGTTCGGCACCCCGAAGGCGCTCGCCGACAACGTTGCCCTGGAATACTCGCGCAACGGCGAGCGCTACACCTTCCTGAAGTGGGGCCAGTCGGCCTTCGACAACTTCTCGGTGGTCCCCCCGGGCACCGGCATCTGCCACCAGGTGAACCTGGAATACCTGGCCCAGACCGTCTGGACGAAGTCCGAGGACGGGACCGAGGTCGCCTATCCCGATTCGCTGGTCGGCACCGACTCGCACACCACCATGGTCAACGGCATGGCGGTGCTGGGCTGGGGCGTCGGCGGCATCGAGGCCGAGGCGGCCATGCTCGGCCAGCCGCTCTCGATGCTGATCCCCGAGGTCGTGGGCTTCAAGCTCTCCGGCAAGCTGCCCGAGGGCACCACCGCCACCGATCTCGTGCTCACCGTCACGCAGATGCTGCGCAAGAAGGGCGTGGTCGGCAAGTTCGTGGAGTTCTACGGCCCCGGCCTCGACGACATGGCGGTCGCCGACCGGGCCACCATCTCCAACATGGCCCCGGAATACGGCGCCACCTGCGGCTTCTTCCCGATCGACCAGCGGACCATCGACTTCCTGAAGGTCACCGGCCGCTCCGACGACCGGATCGCCCTGGTCGAAGCCTACGCCAAGGCGCAGGGCATGTGGCGCGACGCCAAGACGCCCGACCCGGTCTTCACCGACACGCTGCATCTCGACATGGGCGAGGTCCGCCCCTCGCTCGCCGGCCCGAAGCGCCCACAGGACCGGGTTCTGCTCGATGCCGCCAAGCCCGGCTTCGCGACCTCGATGGAGACCGAGTTCAAGAAGGCCGCCGATCTCGCCAGCCGCTACCCGGTCGAGGGCACGAATTTCGACATCGGCCACGGCGACGTAGTGATCGCGGCGATCACCAGCTGCACCAACACCTCGAACCCGTCGGTGATGATCGGCGCGGGCCTGCTCGCCCGCAACGCCGTGGCCAAGGGCCTGCGCTCGAAGCCCTGGGTGAAGACCTCGCTGGCCCCCGGCTCGCAGGTCGTCGGCGAGTATCTCGAGAAGTCCGGCCTTCAGGAGCCCCTCGACGCGCTGGGCTTCAACCTCGTCGGCTTCGGCTGCACCACCTGCATCGGCAATTCCGGCCCGCTGCCGGAGGCGATCTCCAAGGCGATCAACGACAACGACGTCGTGGCCGCCGCGGTGCTCTCGGGCAACCGCAACTTCGAGGGCCGGGTGAACCCCGACGTGCGGGCGAACTACCTCGCCTCGCCGCCGCTGGTCGTGGCCTACGCGCTGGCCGGCTCGATGCAGATCGACATCACCACCGAGCCGCTGGGCCAGGGCTCCGACGGCAAGCCGGTCTACCTCCGGGACATCTGGCCGTCCTCGGCGGAGGTCCAGCAGTTCATCGAGGAGAACATCACCTCGGAGCTGTTCAAGCGCCGCTACGCCGACGTGTTCGGCGGCGACGAGAACTGGAAGAACGTCGAGGTCACCGAGGCCGAGACCTTCGCGTGGAACCCCGGCTCCACCTACGTGCAGAACCCCCCGTACTTCGTCGGCATGGAGAAGACGCCCAAGCCCGTGGAGGACATCGAGAACGCCCGCATCCTCGGGCTCTTCCTCGACTCGATCACCACCGACCACATCTCGCCCGCGGGCAACATCCGGGCGGCCTCGCCGGCCGGCGAGTATCTGCAGGCGCACCAGGTCCGCGTGCAGGATTTCAACCAGTACGGCACGCGGCGCGGCAACCACGAGGTGATGATGCGGGGCACCTTCGCCAATATCCGCATCAAGAACCAGATGGTCCGGGACCCGTCCGGCAACGTGGTCGAGGGTGGCTGGACGCTGTTCCAGCCGTCGGGTGAGAAGATGTTCATCTACGACGCGGCGCAGAAATACGCCGCGCAGGGCACACCGCTCGTCGTCTTCGCCGGCAAGGAATACGGCACCGGCTCCTCGCGCGACTGGGCGGCCAAGGGCACCAAGCTCCTGGGCATCCGGGCCGTGGTCGCCGAGAGCTTCGAGCGTATCCACCGCTCGAACCTCGTCGGCATGGGCGTGGTGCCGCTGGTCTTCCAGGGCGACACGTCCTGGGCGTCCCTGGGGCTCAAGGGCGACGAGACCGTCACCATCAGGGGGCTGTCCGGCGAGCTGAAGCCGCGCCAGACCCTGATCGCGGAGATCACCGCGTCGGACGGATCGAAGAAGGAGGTGCCGCTCACCTGCCGGATCGATACGCTCGACGAGCTGGAATACTTCCGCAACGGCGGCATCCTGCCCTACGTGCTGCGTTCGCTCGCGGCCTGAACCCTCGGCCAGGCGGCCCCGGCAGGGTCGCCTGAACCGTATCGAGGCGGCGCCGATCCGGCGCCGCCTTTTTCATGCCCGGCGTCAGGCTGCGCATCCTGACGGAATTGTCTTGCGCACAACCTTGTTTCGCGCCCGCGGCGCCCCATAACCCGGCTCCCGAAGCAGGACCGGAACCCGATGAAGCATCTCAGCAAGACCCTCGCCGCCGCCGGACTGACAGCTCTGCTGTCGAGCGCAGCCTTCGCCGCGCAGGTCGAGCGCGTCCGCGGCACGATCGACAAGGCCGAGGGCAGCACGCTCACGATCAAGACCGAGGACGGCAAGTCCGAGACCGTCGATGTCGGCGGCGCCAAGTTCGCCTGGGTGGTTCCGTCGAGCCTCGACCAGATCAAGGACGGCCTCTTCATCGGCACCGCCACCAAGGGCGAGAACCCGATGACCGCCCTCGAAGTCGTGCTCTTCCCCGAGTCGATGCGCGGCACCGGCGAAGGCCATTACGGCTGGGACACGATCACCGACCAGACCGGCGGCGCCGGCTCCAAGGTGAAGAGTGCCATGACCAACGGCACCGTGAAGGCCGAGACCGCCAACGCCCCCAAGGTGAAGAGCGCGATGACCAACGGCACCGTGAAGGCCGACGCGAGTGCCGCCGGCGGTGCCCGCACCCTGACGGTGAGCTACGGCAAGGACGGGTCCAAGGAGATCGTGGTGCCGTCCTCAGCGCCGATCGTCGCCTTCGAGCCGGCCGATAAGACGATCCTGGCCCCCGGCTCCAAGGTCTTCGCCGTCGTCGCCAAGGACGGCGCGAAGGCCGAGGGCAAGCTCGTGGCGGTCGGCAAGGACGGCCTCACCCCGCCGATGTAAGGTTTGGACGTGCGCCCCGGGGTCGGCAGGGCCGTTCCCGGGGCGTGGCCGCCTTCGCGAAGCCTGTGTTTTCGCGTCCGGAGCCCGGGGTTGGGCCCGCCATCCTGCTCTGTCCGCGAGGACGACGCACGCAGTTGCACAAATCCTCGGCATGATCGGGCGCTTCGCGCAGGCCGCAGACTCGGGTCGAGTTCTGCAACGCTCCGAACAAGCGCGTGATATCGCGCATGAGGAAAGTAGATTTGCGGCCTATTTTACGTTTCATAGTATATTATGTCTTATTTTAGTAATATACACAACCGATTTATCTTGATACTAAATTGGTCTGCGCCTGTATGGTTTGTCGGCAGGGTAGCGCACAGGGCTTTCGCCATCGATGTTTCCGTGGTCAAGCTGGAGGATCAGGGATCTAGCTTGCACGATGCGGGGCCGGCGCGATGAAGTTCTTGCGTGACGCAAAAATTCTCGTGAAGCTTGCAATCCCACTTTTGATCGTCGCTCTCGCCGCCGGTGGATTCATCCTCTACGCCCGCGCGAGCCTGATCGCGCAGTCGGAGCAGACGCGTCACATCATCGACGTGCAGGCCAAGCGGCTCGCGCTGATCCTCGGTCTCCAGATCGATGTCAGCGAGATGTCCGTCCAGGCCCGGAACCTCGTCCTCGAGACGCGGGACTCGCAGCTGGCGGGATACGAGACGCGCATCAAGCAGGCCAAGGCGCATGCCTTCGGCCAGATCGACACTCTCGGAAAGCTCGCTGACACGCCCGAGCGGCGCGCGGCCAACGCGGAGCTGAGTCAGACCCTGACGGCGCTCGGGGCGGTCATCGACCGGGTCATCGCCAGCGCGGAGGAGGGCAACAGCGAACTCGGCCGCGACATCCTGCTGAGCGACGGCAATCCGCTGCGTGCGAAGCTCTGGGAGCTGGCCCAGGCGCGGATCGACGTGCTGACGGCCGAACTGCAGCAGGAGCGCGACGCGTCCGAGCAATCCGCGGCCCGCGCGACCCTGACGCTGGTCGCGGCGGCGTCCAGCGGGCTCGTCGCCGCCATCGGGGCGGGCGTCGCCGTCGTCGTCCTCGGCGTGACGGCGCCCCTCAAACGCCTGGTCCGGACCCTCGAGCGCATGGGGCACGGGGAGATCGACAGCGAGATCGCCGAGGCCGCCCGTGGTGACGAGATCGGCGCCGTCGGGCGCGCGGTCGAGGGGATCAAGCGCATGGTCGCCGCGGAGGCGGCCGAGCAGGCCGAGATGCGGCGCCGGGCCGATGCCGCGGCCTCGGCCGAGCGCAGGCGCGCCCGGGCCGAACTCGCCGACAGTTTCGAGCAGGCCATGGTCGGCATCGTCGGCGCCGTGTCGAGCTCGGCGGTCGAGCTGCAGACGGCCGCCCAGGGCATGACCGATACCGCCAGCATCGCGGCGATGCAGGCCGCGACCGTCGCGGCGGCGGCGGAGGAAGCCGCCGCCAATGTCCAGACGGTCGCCGCAGCCGCCGAGGAACTCGGCACCTCGGTCCAGGAGATCGGCCGCCAGGTCACCGGATCGGCCGCGCTGACCCGGACGGCGGCCCAGGAGGCCGGCGAGACGACCCAGCTCGTGCAGGCGCTGAACCAGACATCGGCCGAGATCGGTGAGATGGTCGGGCTGATCGCCAACATCGCCAGCCAGACCAACCTTCTGGCCCTGAACGCCACCATCGAGGCTGCCCGGGCCGGGGAGGCGGGGCGCGGCTTCGCCGTCGTCGCCTCGGAGGTGAAGGAACTCGCCGGCCAGACCGCCCGTGTCACGGACGAGATCACCGGTCAGATCGGCGCGATCCGGGCGGTGACCGAGAACGCTGTGGCGGCCATCGGGGGGATCACCAACCGGATCGGTGAGATCGACGGGGTGACCGCCAGTATCGCGGCGGCGGTCGAGGAGCAGGGCGCGGCGACTCAGGAGATCGTGCGCAACGTCGCCCAGGCCGCCTCCGGCACCGGCGAGGTCACGAGCAATATCGTCGGGGTCGCGGAGGCGTCCGAGGCGACCGGGGCCGCCGCCGCCCAGGTTCTGGGGGCGGCCGCGGCGCTCTCGGACCAGTCCGGGCTGCTGAATGCCGAGGTCGCCCGCTTCCTCAATGGCATCCGGGCCGCCTGAGGCGGCCCCGACCGATCGGCCGGGTCATCCCGGAAGCCGGATGTCGGCTCCCGGGATGATGCGCAATCAGGCCGCGAGCGCGACGGTGTAATCCGCCTCGGTCTTCTTGCGGATCTCCGCCTCGGAGACGCCGTCGGCGAGCTCGATCAGCTTCATGCCGCCATCGCCCTTCTTGTCGATCTCGAAGACGCCGAGATCGGTGATCACGAGATCGACCACCCGGGTCCCGGTCAGCGGCAGGTCGCAGGCCTTGAGCAGCTTGGGGCTTTCGGTGCCGTCCTTGTTCTTGGCGACGTGCTCCATCACGACGATGACGCGCTTCACGCCGGCGACGAGGTCCATCGCGCCGCCCATCCCCTTCACCATCTTGCCGGGGATCATCCAGTTGGCGAGGTCGCCGTTTCCGGCCACCTGCATCGCCCCCAGGATCGACAGGTTGATGTGCCCGCCCCGGATCATCCCGAAGGAATCCGCCGAGGAGAAGTAGCTGGTCGTCGGCAGGGCCGTGATCGTCTGCTTGCCGGCGTTGATCAGGTCCGGGTCCTCCTCGCCCTCGTACGGGAAGGGGCCCATGCCGAGCATGCCGTTCTCGGATTGCAGCTGCACCGACATGCCCTCGGGAATGTAGTTCGACACCAGCGTCGGGATGCCGATACCGAGGTTCACGTAGAAGCCGTCTTCCAGCTCCTTGGCGGCGCGCGCCGCCATCTGCTCGCGGGTCCAGGCCATCGTTCTACTCCCTTCCCTCGATCAGTGCGTGCCGCCGCCGGCGGCGGCCGCGGGCGTGGTCTCGGAGCGCTTGCGCGTGGTGCGCTGCTCGATCCGCTTCTCGCGCACGCCGACCTCGATGATCCGCTTCACGAAGATTCCGGGCGTGTGGATCGTGTCCGGGTCGATCTCGCCCGGCTGCACGAGATGCTCGACCTGCGCCACCGTCATCGTGGCGGCCGTCGCCATCATCGGGTTGAAGTTGCGGGCGGTCATCCGGTAGCGGAGGTTGCCCTCGGTATCGCCGGTATGGGCGTGCACGATCGCGAGGTCGGCAAACAGGCCGCGCTCCATCACGTATTGTTCGCCGTCGAACTCCCGCACCTCCTTGCCCTCGGCGACTTTGGTGCCGACGCCGGTCTTGGTGAAGAAGGCCGGAATGCCGGCGCCGCCCGCGCGGATGCGCTCGGCGAGCGTCCCCTGCGGGTTGAACTCGATCTCCAGCTCGCCCCCGAGATACTGCCGGGCGAACTCCTTGTTCTCGCCGACATAGGACGAGATCATCTTGCGCACCTGTCGCGTGTCCAGGAGCTTGCCCAGGCCGACGCCGTCGATGCCGGCATTGTTCGAGACGATGGTCAGGCCCTTGACCCCCGAAGCGCGCACCGCCTCGATCAGCTCGTCGGGGATGCCGCAGAGGCCGAAGCCGCCGCACATCACCATCATGTCGTCGCGCAGCAGGCCGGCCAATGCCGCGGTGGGATCCGTGTAGACCTTCTTCATCGAACCGTCCTTTTCCCGCCCGGTCTGGCCCGGCCGAAATCTTGGGAAGCGCGTTTCCTCGGGCTTGCTGTCCTCGATTCCGCGACCGAAATCCAGTACCGCGATCCCCGGCCCACATGGTGTCCGGGGCGATCCGTAACCCGCGCCGCCCTGGGGAGAGCCCGACCGCAGCGCCGGAGCCCCGCAGACAAGGCGGCCTGAGCGCGCTATGAGATGAATTCGACGAGCAGACCCTACCGGGCCGCGACGGCTTGAGGGGGCTGGCGCCGCACCCGGCCTTCGGCCGCATCTGCGGCTCGCCCATCCGGAGCATGATGTCGCCGCGCCGCCCAATCCTCGCTCTCGCCCTCGCGGGCCTCATCCTCGCGGGCCTCGGCCTTCAGGACTGGTCGGTCGATGGCCGCCGGGCGACGCGTTTCGCGGCCCATGCGCTGGACGATTACGGACTCGCGCTGACCACGCAGGGGACCGCACAACTCCGACTCCTGCCCCTGCCGCGCCTGACCCTCGGACAGGTGCGCCTTGCCGCCGGACCCACCGGGCCGACCCTTGCGGAGGGTGGCCGCTTGACCATCGACCTCGATCCGCTCGGGTTGCTGGTCGGGCGGGCGGATCTGGGCGGGCTCCGGCTGGAGGATGCACGCCTGTCCGCGGATGCATCCGCCTGGCGCGAGCCGCTCACGCAGCTGACCGGACGCATGCGCTCGGGTCTGACGCAGCGTCCGCGATGGATCGCCCTGAGCGGGGCCCGCATCGACGGGGGCGCGGACGCGCGGGATATCGCAATCGACCTCGCCTGGCCGTTCTGGAGCGCCTCCGCCGAGGCCCATGCCAGCCTGACCTGGCGGGGCGTGCCGATGCGGGTGGCGCTGACCCATCTTCTGCCGGCCTACATCGCACAGGGGCTGCGCACACCGTTCACGGCTTGGGTGACCTGGCCGGATGGCAGCCTCGCGCTCGACGGGACGGCGGGACCTCCGCCGGATGGAAGCACAATGCCGGCCCTGGCCGGGCGAGCCCGGTTCGAGAGCCGCGCGCTCCCGGAAACCCTGGCCTGGCTCGGGCGCGACGCACCGCTCGTATCGCTCGCGGGCGCCTTCTCGCTCGACGGACGTTTCGAGACGTCGGACAAATCCGTGTCCTGGCCGAGCCTGCGGGTCGGCCTCGGCGACGACGTTCTGGAGGGGGCGGGTGCCGTGGCCCTCGGTCCGGGCACCCCGCAGCGCCTCTCGGTCCAGGCGACCCTGGCGGCCGAGACGCTCAACCTGGCGCCGCTGATGGGCGATCTCGTCAAGCTGTTCGAGGCGGAGCCGACGCCCCTGGCGCTGGCGCCGCTCACCAGGGGCGATCTCGATCTGCGCCTGTCGGCGGCCGAGGGCCGGATCGGGCTGGTTCAGGTCCAGGACCTAGCCGCCAGCATCCTCGTCCGGGATGCCGCCGTGGAAGTGGCGGTGAACCGCGCGCGCCTTCAGGACGGCACGCTCAAGGGGCGCGTCACCCTGGTGAGCGGTGCGGATCCGGCCGAGACCGAGGTGCGGATGCAGGGCAGCCTCGATCGGGTCGATCTCAGCACCCTGCTGGGCGAGATCGGGACCGGGCGTTGGATGAGCGGGCCGCTGCAGGGGCAGTTCTCCTTTGAGGGGAGCGCCCGCGACAGCGCCGGCCTGCTCGCCCATCTCGGCGGTCGCGCGACGCTGTCGGTCGACGGCGGTGCGATCGCGGGTCTCGATTTGGCCGAGCTCGTTCACCGCAACGGCGTCGTCCCCGCCGGAGCGCTCGCGCGCCGCAACGGCCGGACCGCCTTCGAGCGCGCCGCGATCACCCTGCGCTTCGCCGACGGGGTCGGTGAATTCGCCGAATCGGGCCTGCGTGGGCCGAGCGTCGGGGCCAGCCTGCAAGGTCGGGTCTCGCTGCCGACGCGACGGATCGAGGCCCGGGGCGATCTGGCGCTGCGCGCGGTATCCGACCCGTCCCGCGGGCTCCTGTTCGAGGTCTCGGGTCCATGGGATGCGCCGACCGCGCAGGTCGTACCCCAGGGCGAGGCGATGCTGCCCGACCCGTTCAAGGTTCCCGCCGCGCTCGGGCTGAGCGGCAACGCCCGCGCCTACGCGCCGTGACGCCGGTGATGGCGTCCGTTCGTACCCGCTTTTAAGCTCCGGCTTCAAACCTGTTCGTGACCCCCATGCGCCGCCTGCCACTCGAGGAACCGATCACCCGCGCCGGGCCGCTGTCGCGGCAGCTCGCGGTGTTCGCCATCATCGCCACGGGGCTCGCTCTGATCGTGGTCCGCGACCCGCGCGCGGATACCGACGCGGCGCTGGTCGCGCTCGCGGCCGGGCTCTGCGTCGCCCTGGCCGCCGCGGTCGCGGCGGTTTTCGCCTTCGTGCATGTCTGGCGCGAGGGCGCGCGGGGACTGGGGGCGGCGCTAGCCGGATTGCTTCTGGCGCTCCTCCTGCTGGGCTACCCGGCCTATCTCGGCCTGCGCGGCCTACGCCTGCCGGCCCTGTCGGACATCACCACCGATATCGACAACCCGCCGGCCTTCTCGCGCTCGCGGGCCGCCTTCGCGGCGCGGGGCGGGCGCTACCCGCCGGATCCGGGCCCCGCGATCCGCGAGCGCCAGCGCGGCGCCTATCCGCAGATCGCGCCCCTGACCCTCGATATCGGCGCCGATGAGGCGTTCGAGCTTGCGCGCAAGGCGGCGCTTAACCGGCATTGGCAGATCGTCGAGGCGATCCGCCCGGGGGGACGCACCGGCAATGGCCGGATCGAAGCCGCGGCCCGCGGCCTCATCCTCAATCTGCCCGACGACGTGACCGTGCGGATCCGTCCCCGGGCCGACGGCGCCCGGATCGATGTGCGCTCGGCCTCGCGGATCGGGGGCCGGGATTTCGGCAGCAATGCCGACCGCATCCGCGCCTATCTCGACGACGTCGCCAACCTCGCGCTGGCGGTGAAGTAGGCGAGCGCGGTCAGGCCGGGGCGTAGGCGCTGTCGAGGCGCGGCGGCCCATCGCAGGCCACGAGCCCGCGCCCGACGAGATCTTCCAGATGGGCGAACACCGACAGAGCGGCGGCGCCCCGCAGCCGCGGGTCGAGCCCCTGGTAGATCGCCGCGACGACCTCCGGAATGCGTGAATCCCCGGCGGCCAGCCGGGCGCGGATCGCCGCCTCCCGCTGACGGCGATGGCCGAGGAGGCAGCGGACGAGGCGCGCGGGCTCGCGGACCGGGCCGCCATGTCCCGGCCAGTAGATCGTCTCGCTGCGCCCGCGCAGCTTCTCGAGCGAGGCCATGTAGGCCCGCATCTCACCGTCCGGGGGGGCGACGATCGTCGTGTTCCAGGCCATCACGTGGTCGCCCGAGAACAGCGCCTCGCCCTCCGGCAACGCGAAGGCGAGGTGGTTCATCGTATGGCCGGGGGTCTCGACCGCCACGAGCGTCCATCCCGGACCCGAGACGGTCTCGCCCTCCGCCATCACGCGCGCCGGGGCGTGGGCCTGGTCGGAACTGGCATCCAACATCGGGGCCTCGCCCTCCGCGAGGGCCCGGGCCGCCCGATGGGGGCCGCAACCGACGATCGACGCGCCGGTCCGGGCCGCCAGGAGCCGCGCCCCGGGCGAATGGTCCCGATGCGTGTGGGTCACCACGATGACCTCGACCTGTTCGTCGCCGAGGTCTGCGAGCAAAGCGTCGATATGGGTGGATTCGGCCGGGCCGGGATCGATGATGGCGACGCGCCCGTGGCCGATCACATAGGTGCAGGTGCCGGTCGCCGTGAACGGTCCGCCATTCGGAGCGATTCGCCGCCGGATCAGCGGTGCGACCTGCTCCATTCGCCCGCTCTCGGGCAGCGACCGATCGAAGGTCGGCTTGCTCTCGTCCTCACCCGCCATCACCACCCCGTCCCTGTCCGGGGGTGGTTCTAAAGCCGCGTCCGACCGCGGTGCAAACGGGGCCGAACCTTAGACGGCTCCGTTGAACGCGCCGCGGTCTCGGGGCTCAGCCCATCGTCCCACGGGTGTGGGCTGAGTCCCAGCCGGTGGGCGGTCAGCCCCCGCGTCCCTCGTCGCGCCGCGAATCAACCAGCCCGGTGGGACCGGCCGGCGCGGACGCGGACAGGCACCGGCACGGGGGCCGGCATGACGCCGAGGCCGAGGGCCGCCGCCCGCGCCGCATCGGCAGCCCCATCGACGATCTCCGTCACGCGCGTCGCCAGCGCGGCGACCTTGGATCGAACGGCTCTCTTTGCAGCTTGCAGCATCGCGGATCCCGGTTCGGACCTAATAACCTATCATCGAACGCTACCGTCAGGCTCCCGTTCCGTCACGCAACGTCGCGGGCAGATCCGCGAGCGAGACGAATCGCGCCTCCATTGTCAAGTGCGCGGAACCAGAGCGAAACCTTGGCGTTTTCGAGTCCAGAACGACGCGGCCACCCGCGCCGGTACTTTTAAAGGATCCGCACAATGCTCGGTTGGGCCGTAACCTTCCTCGTCGTCGCTCTGGTCGCCGCTCTGCTCGGTTTCGGTGGTATTGCCGGGACCGCCATGGAAGCAGCCAAGCTGGTCTTCTTCGTTGCGATCGTCCTGTTCGCGATCTCGGCCGTCGTCGGCCTGATGCGCGGCCGCTCGCCAACTCTGTAAAGCGGTCGTAACCACTGGCGCTGGCGCCAGGCTGTGGACCGAATTGGGGAGAGCCGCCGTCATCCACGGCGGCTTTTCCATCTTCGAGGCCTCTCGAAGGCCTAAAGACCGTCGGCCGCCGCTCACGCCTTCTCGCGATCCCCGCCATCGAGTTTGGCGATGAGTTCGGCAAAGCGATCGGGCACCGGTTGAAGCGCCACGGTGTCGTACATCGCGCGCAGCTGCGCGGCGAGGCGGTTGCGGGTGTGATCGCTCAGGGCGCCGCGACCGCCGGGCCGGTCTCCCGACGCGGGGGCGGCATCCGCGGGATCGCCCGATGCAGTCATCGGGGCTTGGGCCGAAGGGGCTGAAGCGGTTCCGGCACACGGATCTCCGGCGCGGAGGTCCGCATCCTTGCCCTGGTCCGCCATTCACACGCCCCTTATTGCCGAAGTCCGCTGGGCCGCATTGTACTGCGGCTCGACATACGCCATGGCTGCGGCTGCAACGCCCGCCCGCCGGATCGGTTCCGCTGGGGGCGGAACGGAGTGCGGGCCTCCGCGTTGGGCGGTAGGCTGCGCAGGATACAAGCCGGCCCCGGCACGACCTCGGTCGAGGACCGAGGCATCGCGGCCGGGCAACACGGCGAGGCACAGGGGATCGAATGTCGACATCGCAACTCGTGGTACAGCACCTGCCGTACCTGCGCCGCTATGCGCGGGCGCTCACGGGGAGCCAAGTGGCGGGCGACGCCTATGTCGCCGCCACCCTGGAAACCCTCGTCAACGAGCCGGATACGCTCGGCCGCAGCACCAATATCAAGGCGGATCTGTTCCGGGTCTTCACCCGGATCTGGAACTCCCTGTCGGTGAACGGGCGCAGCGAGCAGGTCCAGCACGATTTGCCGGCTGAAGTCCGCCTCGGCCAGATCACCCCGCTGCCGCGGCAGGCCTTCCTGCTGTCCTGCCTCGAGGGCTTCTCGGAGGAAGACGCGGCCATCATCCTGGCCGTCGATGTCTCCGAGGTCCGTGACCTGGTTGACGAGGCCGGCCGCGAGCTCGCCGCCGACATGGCCACCGAAATCCTCATCATCGAGGACGAGCCGCTGATCGCCATGGATCTCGAGGCGCTGGTCGAGGGCCTCGGCCACAACGTCATCGGCGTCGCCCGCACCCGGACCGAGGCGATCAAGATCGCCAGCGAGGGCAAGCGCCCGGGTCTGATCCTGGCCGACATCCAGCTGGCCGACGGCTCCTCGGGCCTCGACGCGGTGAACGACCTGCTGAAGACCTTCGAGGTGCCGGTGATCTTCATCACCGCCTATCCGGAGCGGTTCCTCACGGGCGAGCGCCCCGAGCCGGCCTTCCTCATCGCCAAGCCGTTCCAGCCGGCGAATGTGTCGGCGGTGATCAGCCAGGCCTTGTTCTTCCAGCAGACCGCGCGTCGCCGGGAAGCCAAGACCGCCTGATTCCTGAGGGTACCGGAGCGGCTGGCCGCTCCGGACCGACTGATCGAACTCAAAAAACCCCGGCGCGAGCCGGGGTTTTTTGTTGCGCCACCTACGGCGCGAACGCGCACAAAAAAACGGGCCGGAGATGGCTCCAGCCCGTCGAAGAGGTTCCGGCCGATGCACAAGGGGAATGCGGGGAGGACCAGGTGGCCGGGTCTCGATGTAACGAGCGCGGCCTCGGGATGTTCCGGAAAATGCGCTTTTTGCGCGAGCGTGCCATTTTCAGCACAGGGGATGGTTGTGGATGGCCGGGGTGCGCCGCCGCACCAACAGCCAGCTCGTTGACGAATACTCAGTGATCAAAGGAACGGGACTGTTGTGGAACCTGCGATTGCAGGCCGCGTTGTTCGAACATCCTGTCAAGCTCTCGTGATGAGGTCGGGGCAATGCTGCGGTCTGGTTTCATTCTGGGCGTGAGTGCTCCCGCGGCTCTTCTCACCGTGCTCCTGCAGCCGGTGGTTCGCGAGACGGCCGACAATTGGTCGCCGCCCGTCATCGCCGCCACGGCGTCCGCGCCCGCATCGCTGCCGGGGATGCGTCCGGCCTCCCTGGCGCTAAGCCCGACCCGCGTCGCCGGCGTCCAGCGCACCGAGAGCCGCCCGGTCCCGGTCGCGGAAGAGGGCCAGGAGATCGGTATCCGGCCGATCCTCAAGCCGCCGGTGCAGCCGCGCCGTCTGGTCCGTGAGGGCTGCGAGACCGCACTCAGCTCCCTGGTCGGTCCCGAGGCGCGCCGCATGACCCCGGGCCGCTGCATCTCCTGATCCCGAAAGCCTATTCGCCCCAAAGCAAAAGGCCCCGTCTCTCCGGCGGGGCCTTTTGCTTTGGGGCGGTTGTCTGAAACGGCTCTGAAAACAAGGACGGCGCCGGTCTGAGGACACGGCGCCGTTACGCAACACGATGGTTCTGGTGCGTCACTCGGCGCGGCCAGTCCCGGTCGATTGTCCACCCTTGCGGCCCGCCGAAGAGGCCAGCTCACGGTCCTGGGAGAAGGAGCGCTTCTCGGCCGGCACGCTGCGTCCGCCCTTGCTGGCGATCTCGCGCTGCCGCGACAGGTCCATCGAGGCAAAGCCCCGCTTCGAGGTTGAATTCCCGGATGCCATCAGTTCCTCCTCAGGCTTCGCTTCACCCCGCAACAACCTTCAGCAATAACCAAGGTTCCTGTGACGAGACCTGGCCAAGTTTGGCAAAGCTAAGCTTGGCAGCAACCGCCGTCTGTGTGCGGCGTTGATCCGGGATTGATCTGCGCGCACCGCCACGGGCGCCTCAGGCGCGCCGCCACGGGCCGGCCTTCTCTCGAAGGGCGCCCGCGGGGATCTGCGATGCAGGTCGGGAAAAAGGGTTTTGGGTGATGACGAACCGCGACATGGTGAAGATCAGGCCCGGGGCGGCGCCGAGCGTCGAGCCGAACACGCCTCCGCTGCCGCCGATGCCCGCCCCCGAGGATTCCCCGACGCCGACGACGCGCGAGGAGCCGGTCGACTCGCCGCACCTGAATGCCAGCCTGAAGCGTCCGGCCCCCGGTCCCGGGGAGCAGGGCCTGTCGACGAAGCGCTGAGCCGGCTCGGCCTCAGCCGGCGCGCAGGCGCGTCCGGCGGGTCAGGCCGACGATCAGCAGACCGATCCCCAGGATCGTCGCGATCCCGGCTACCGTCAGGATCCGCTGCACGAGGGGGGTGTAGAGGCCGCGTGCGGCATCGTAGCCGTAGCAGAGCAGCGTGAGGCGATCGGCCAGGCTTCCGACCCGGCCCTCGCCGGCCTCCGTCAGGGCAAGGCGAAGATCCCGCCCGGTCAGCGCCAGCGGCGACAGCACGCGGGCGACCCGGCCGTCGCCGGCAATTAGCATCGCGGCGGCGGGATGGGCGAAGCTGTCCGTCCCGGCATCGTAGACCGCTTTGTAGCCCAGGGCGCCGGTCAAGGCCGCGAGGGCGGCATCGGAGACGAGCAGGGGGCGGATGCCGGCCGCGCGGTCGCCCAACGTCTCCGCGAGCATGCGACGCGCCGCCGCGGCATCGTCCCGCGGATCGATGCCGACCAGCACGAATGCGTAGTCCTCCGCGGCGAGGCCGGTGGCCGCCAAGGCGTCGGCCGCCATCGACGCCATCGGGTCGCAGACATTGCCGCAGGTATAATCCACCGGCAGCAACAGGGCGGCGCGCCCGCCGAGGGCCTGCCCCAGCGTCGTCGCCCGCCCGGTCCGGGCATCCGTGACGGCGAGCTCCAAGGGGACCCTGGCACTCGGCGGGGGAGCGACCGCGACGCGGGCCAGATCGGCCTGGACCAGCCGAGCGCGGGCCGGCACCGGACCGACCAGAAGCCCGCCCAGGATCGTGAGCAGGGCGGCGATCAGGCTGCGGATGGCCCGGTCTGCGCCGGGGCTGGGACTGGACAAGCGCTTGACGAACCGCATGGATGTGTGGGCCGGTGCGGCCATCTGAAGACCATCCATGCCCGCGAGGGCGTGAAACCCCTCGCGGAGCCCGCGAATGACCCTCGATACCGAGGTTTCCTCTTTAAGGCAGGTTCCGCTGTTCCGCGAGGTGGAGCCGGCGCGCCTGAAGCTTCTGGCCTTCACGAGCGAGCGCGTGCATTTCGAGCCGGGGCAACGCTTCTTCGCCCGGGGCGACGTGGCGGATGCGGCCTACGTGATCCTCAAGGGCAGTGCCGAGGTGAGCATCGACGGCCCGGCCGGCCCGGTCAGGCTCGCCTTGCTCGGACAGGATGCCCTGGTCGGCGAGATGGGCATCCTGGCCGACCAGCCCCGCTCCGCCACCGTGACGGCGGAATCGGCCGTGACGGCGCTGCGCATCGATCGCGGCGTCTTCCTGGAGCTGCTGGCGCAGTTCCCGCAGATCAGCATCGCGCTGATGCGGGTGCTCGCGCTGCGGCTCGAGCAGACCAACCAGGCGCTGGCCGAGAGCCGGGGCTGACCTCACGCAGTCGGGTAGGTGATGAATTCGAGAAGCGAGCCGTCCGGATCGCGGAAATAGATGCTGAGGCCGGCTCCCGCGGCGCCGTGCCGCTCGACCGGGCCAAGTTCGACGGCCACCCCGGCGGCCTCGAGATGCGCCATCGCGTCCTCGATCGGGCCGGACCAGCGAAAGCACAGGTCGCTGTTTCCCGGCAGCACCGGCTTGGCTGCCACCGGCTCCGCCTTCACGCCGGGGCCGTGGCAATTGAGCTGAACGCCGCCGAACCGGTAGGCGAAGCCGTTCCCGCGCGCGATCACCTCGGCCCCGACCACATCACGGTAGAAGGCGTTGGACTGCGCCCAATCGGTGACGTGGATCACGCAATGATCGAGGTGGATCGCCGGGCGCAGCGGCACCTCGGGCGCGACCGCCGCGTCGGTCGCAAGCGTCTCGGTCTCGGCCATGACTCACCTCCGCGCAGGCCGGGATGGCCCCCGGTCCCGCATTCTCAATTAGGGCGCAACCGTGGCCGCGGCAGCGGGCGCTCGCGCGCCGCTGCGGCGCAAAAGCTACATCGCCGCCGACGGGGAGACGGTAGGCATAGGGTCCAGGACCGTATCCCGCATGTCAGGACCCATGATCGCAACACGCCCATCGGCCTGGAGCCGAATTCGCCGGCTCCTGCTCTCGCGAATTCTGCTCGCCGTGGTGGCGATCGCGCCGCTGGCGGCCTGCCAGACGCGCCAGGCCCAGCTCGCGCAGGACGATGAAGCGGCCTGGTACATCGGGACGAAGCCCGACAAGCCCTACGACATTCCCCTGGTCGACACGTCCAAGCTCGACCCGAAGTACCGCCGCCAGCAGGTCAGCTACAACGGCCCGGAGAAGCCCGGGACGATCCTGGTCGATATCGACCAGCGCCAGCTCCTCCTGGTCCAGGCGGACGGCACCGCGATGCAGTACGGCGTCGGCGTCGGCAAGGCCGGCTTCTCCTGGAAGGGCGAGGCGCGGGTCGGCCGCAAGGGTGTCTGGCCGGATTGGAGCCCGACTGTGACGATGGTCTCGCTCAACCCCGACCTGCCGCGGACCCGCAAGGGCGGGGTCGACAATCCGCTCGGCGCCCGCGCCCTCTACCTGTACCAGGGCAACCGCGACATCCTGTTCCGCATCCACGGCACCAACGAGCCGTGGAGCATCGGCGAGCAGATGTCGTCCGGCTGCGTCCGGATGCTCAACGAGGACATCGCCGACCTGTACGAGCGCGTGCCGGTGGGCGCCCGGGTGCTGGTCAAGCGCAACGGCAAGTACCGGGTCTGACGCCCGATCATCGCGGGGCCTGCGCTTCGGACAGCGCAGGCCCCGCCGTCATTTCCCGAACGCGCGCGATCCCGGCGGAAAATCGCAGCTATCGGGCAGGCGACGATGCGAAGCGTCCGCTGCCGAAAGCCCGACGCTGCGGCGATCCGGGCCGCGCTGAACGCTTCTGCCAAGCGCCATTTGCGGCGTATCGGCCGGGAACCCTTTCGCAACCTATCGGCGCCACCCTCGGGTGAGCCTGCACGCGCCGGTATCGCGGGCGCATCGGGTCCGACGGGACGCCCCGGGCGGCCTCAGGCGCATAGCTTAGCTGGCAAAAACGCCACAATGGCCGCCGATCCTGCGCGCTCCTGACAAGTTTTGCCGCCCCTTCGTGGACAGCTTTCTGATGACAAGATCGATGCTCGCCCTGCTTCTCCTCTGTAGCCCCGCCGCTGCGGCCGGGACGATCAGCGGGCCGGCGACGGTGATCGACGGCGACACGATCGAGGTGCACGGCACCCGCATCAACCTCTACGGTATCGACGCGCCAGAGACGGCGCAGAGCTGCCAGACCGTGACCGGGCAGGATTACCGCTGCGGCCGTGAGGCCGCGCAGGCGCTGAGCGCCCATATCGGCAGCGGCGTCGTCACCTGCGAGCGTCGTGAGAGCACGGCCGCGGGCGGCCTGGCCGGGCTCTGCCTCGCGCATGGCGAGGATCTGTCCGCCTGGATGGTGGCGAAGGGCTACGCGCTCGCGAGCCGCCAGGTGACGCCCGCCTATACCCGCCAGGAGGGCCAGGCCTGGGCGACGCGTCGCGGCCTCTGGGCCGGGACCTTCGAGAAGCCGGCCGATTGGCGCCAGGACCGCCGCCGCATGGAGGCCTCGGCCGGGGCGAGCG
Source organism: Methylobacterium brachiatum (assembly GCF_020523825.1). Classification (GTDB taxonomy): domain Bacteria; phylum Pseudomonadota; class Alphaproteobacteria; order Rhizobiales; family Beijerinckiaceae; genus Methylobacterium; species Methylobacterium brachiatum. The sequence continues at coordinate 144,732 of NZ_JAJALK010000015.1, forward strand.
CGGCCGACTAGGCCCGCTCACGCCGTCTTGTCGCGACCCTCGGTGAATTCCCGCCAGAGCAGGACCAGGGCTGCCATGACGGCCGGGCCGACGAACAGGCCCAGCAGGCCGAAGGTCTCGACGCCCCCGAGGATGCCGAGCAGCACCCACAGGAACGGCAGCTTCGTGGTGCCGCCGATCAAGGCCGGCCGGACGAAATGGTCGGCCACGAAGGTGACGACGAAGCCGGCCACCGCCACGACGATCGCCGCCTTCACCGACCCCGCCGCGACCAGGAGCAGGGCCGCGATCGCGATGGCGAGCGCCGCGCCGAACGGGATCATGGCGGCGACCGCCGTGAAGGCCCCGAGCAGCACCGGGTGCGGCACGCCGGCGAAATAATAGATCACCCCGAGGATGAAGCCCTCGCCGAGGCCGACCAGGACGAGCCCGTCGACGGTGCCGTGCACCGAGGCCACCATCTGCCGCGCCACGCGCTCGCCCCGGGGGCCGAACAGGCGGTCGCAGGCGACCCGGGCCTGCTCCGTCACCGTCCGCCAATCGCGGAACAGGAAGAACAGGGCCACGAGGCTGAAGCCGAACAGCACGATCCGGTGCAACACCTCGCGGCCGAAATTACGCGAGGCGCCGACCACCGAGTGGTTCTCGAACCGGTGCAGCAGCTCGGAGCCGGCCTGGGCGTGCCCGAGATTGTCGTTCCACCAGGCGGTGGCCTGGGCGGCGCCGTAGGGCAGGTGCTGGAGGAATTCGGGGGCCGGGACGCCGTTCGCCTCGGCGTTGCGCACGAACTCGGCGACGTCATGGGCTTCGCGGGCCGCCTGCACGCCGAGGATCGCCAGGGGGGCGAGGAAGACCAGGGCCACCGCGGCGGTCATCAGCGTCGGCAGCAACAGGTTGTGCCGGCCCGGCGGGAAGCGCCGTTCCAGCCGGGCGTAGAGCGGCCACAGGGCGATCGCCAGCACCACCGCCCAGGCCAGGGCCGGCAGGAAGCCGTGCAGGATCCACAGGCCGAGCGCGGAGAGCGCCAGGACGAGCACGACCCGGGCCGCGCCCTGCGAGCGCGCCTGCTCCGGCGGGGGCGGAGGACCGATATGAGCCGGAGGCGGGACGGGATGGGCCGTGGGTAACATCCGTTTCGTCTCCTGAAGGCCGCGCGCAGGGAGCGTCCGCGGAAGGGCGCAAGAGATCGCGTCGCTGCGAAGAAGTCCGTTCAGGACCGCGAACCAGCGCTGCAACGCGCCGGGAACCGCCGCGGTTGCCGCTTCCGACCCCCTCGTGTAGAGGTCGCGGCCGTCCGACGGGCCCGCAGCGCGAGCCCCGTACGCGTATTGGTGGCCGCGCGGGGCGTGAGCGCCGGGTCGCCCGGCATCGAGGGGGCTCCCCGCCCGACCGATCCGGAAACCGAACAGCCCGCGAGAAGACATGTCCGACGAGCCCGCCCACGGCAGCGCCACCTTCCAGCGCGTGGCCGACATCATTGCCGAGACCGCCGACATCCCGCGGGACAAGATCACCCCGGAGAGCCACGCCATCGACGACCTCGGCATCGACAGCCTGGCCTTCCTCGACATCGCCTTCGCGGTCGACAAGGCCTTCGGGATCAAGCTGCCGCTCGAGCGCTGGACCCAGGAGGTCAACGAGGGCAAGGTCCCGGCCGAGCAGTATTTCGTCCTCAAGAACCTGTGCGCGCGCATCGACGCCCTGGTGGCCGAGAAGGCCGCAAAGGTCTGACGCGCTAGAGCCCGACGCCCCCCATGCGCCTCGAATATTTCGAGATGATCGATGCCGTGCGGCACCTCGACCGGGCCGCCGGCCGGATCGAGGCGCTCGCCCGGGTGCCGCTGGAGAGCCCCGTCTTCGAGGGGCACTTTCCCGGCCATCCGCTGGTGCCGGGCGTGCTCCTGACCGAGACCATGGCGCAGGCCTCCGGCTACCTCGTGCTCGCCCATCTCGACTTCACCCGGATGCCGTTCCTCACCGGGGTCGACAAGGCCCGGTTCCGGTCCTTCGTCGGGCCCGGCGCGGAGCTGGTCGTCACCGCCACGCTGGAGCATGACGGCTCGGGCTACGCGGTGACCAAGGCCGCGATCAGCCATGCCGGCAAGCCGCTCTGCGACGCCGAGCTGCGCTTCCGCACCATGCCGTTCCCGGACGGGCTCGACGCGCCGATGCGTGAGCGCGCCCGGACCATCGGCCTGTTCCCGGATCCGGTGCAGCCATGACCCGCCCGGTCCTCGTCACCGGCCTCGGCCTGGTCTCCTGCGCGGGGGAGGGGATCGCGTCCCATCTCGCGGCCCTCGACAGTGACGCGGCGCCCCAAACCAACACCGAGACCTTCGCGCCCTATTGTGTGCATCCCGCGCCGCCGATCGCCTGGGACGGGCAGATCCCGAAGCGCAGCGATCAGCGCCAGATGGAGGCGTGGCAGCGGCTCGGCGTCTACGCCGCGGGCCTCGCCCTCGACTCCGCCGGCGTGAAGGACGACGCCGCCCTCAAGCAGGCGCTCCACCTCGTGGTCGCGGCGGGGGGCGGCGAGCGCGACTACGCGGTGGACGGCGCGATCCTGACCGGCCTGCGCGATGCGGCCGATCCGGGCGCCTACCTGAACGAGCGGCTGCAGAACGACCTGCGGCCGACGCTGTTCCTGGCCCAGCTCTCGAACCTGCTCGCCGGCAACATCGCCATCGTGCACGGGGTCACGGGCGCCTCGCGCACCTTCATGGGCGAGGAATCGTGCGGGGTGGATGCGCTGCGGATCGCGCAGGCGCGCGTCGCGTCGGGCCAGATCGACGCGATCCTGGTCGGCGGCTCCTACAGCGCCGAGCGGCCGGACGTGCTCGTGATCCACGAGATGGGCGGCTACCTCGCCCGATCGCCCTATCGCCCCGTATTCGAGCGCGGCGGAGCGGGCGATGGGGATACCGGCTTCATCCTCGGCAGCTGCGCGGCCTTCCTGATGCTAGAATCCGAGGACCACGCGGCCGCCCGCGGGGCCCGGGCGCTCGCCCGGCTGGACCGGGTGGCGAGCGATCGCACGCGGCGCACCCCCGGGAGCGTCGCCGGCAGCCTCGAAACCCTCTGGCCGCAGGCCGGCCTGTCGGCACCGGATCGCGTCCTGTCCGGGGCCACCGGGGTCGCGCCGATCACCGCGGAGGAGCACGCGACGCTGAGGCGGCTCGCGCCGGCGGCGCGGATCCGGGCGCTCGGCGACGTGATCGGGCACGGGCTCGAGGTCGTCGCCCCGTTCGGAGCCGCACTCGCGGCCGGCCTCGTCGCCGCCGGATCGGCCCGCGAGGTGGCGGTGACGACGATCGGCCATCGCCGCGGCGAAGGGGTGCTGCGTCTGGTTCAGGCCTGACCGGCACCCGGGGCCGGGCTGGCGGCAGGACGCCGCCAGGTCATCCGGGTTTGCGCGGCCCCGGCTATCTGTCTGACGACGCGCAACTTCCCAGCCCGTCGCGCTTCTACTGTCCGGGATAAAGCCGGCGCCGCGTCGATCTTGGAATCCGTCGAAATATTTCTTCGGACTTGCCAATGCGTCGATGAAGGTCTATCCCAGTTTTATCGGCACGTGTCCGGATATCTTGGACCGTTACGCCTTCGCAGGGCGGTTCTGACTTTCCTATCGCTATCGGTCGATACCGGTATCCGCTTTCCGAGCGGCTGCCATCTCTCACTACGCCTGCGAAGATCGAGGAATTCCATGAGCACCGGAACCGTCAAGTGGTTCAACGAGACCAAGGGCTACGGCTTCATCCAGCCGGATGACGGCGGCAAGGACGTGTTCGTTCACGTCTCGGCTGTCGAGCGCGCCGGCCTGCGTGGCCTGAACGAGGGCCAGAAGGTCTCCTACGAGCTGGAAACCGACCGCCGCAGCGGCAAGGAATCCGCTGGCCAGCTCCAGACGGTCTGATCGCCGCTCCGACGGCCATTGTCGAAGCCGCTCTCGAGGGAGCGGCTTCTTCGTATCTACATTCGATTTCGGGACGACGGCGGCCCGCCGCGCCCAACACAGGAGTGTCTGTGAGCTTTCCGAATAAGCAAGGTGTCGTCGATCGACTGGAGGCCGCTGCTAAGGCGCGGTCCGAGATGCTGGCCCGCTTCCGGGCTCGCCCGACTGCCGATGATCCGGCCGTCCTCGCCCGTCAATCCGCGCGCCGCGCCGTGGTCGATGCCCGCGAGGCCCGCGCGGCCGAGCGTGCCGCCCAGCGCGAGGCGGAACTCGCCCGTGCCGCCGCCCAGGCCGAGGCCGAGCGTCAGGCCGAGGCCGAGCGCAAGCTCGCCGAGCAGCTCGCCGCCCAGGAGCGTGCCAAGGCCCTGCAGGCCGAGCAGAAGCTCCAGCGCGATGCGCGCTACCTCGCTCGCAAGGCCAAGGCGCAGAAGCGGCGCTAAGGGCCTCTCACAAAACTCCCGCCGCACCGTCGCGTGCGAAGGGAGGGCTCCCGGGAACCGGGAGTTTTGTGAGGTGCTCTCGGACGTTTGCGGCCGAACCGAAGCCCGGTTCGGCGCGAGCGGGCGCCCCAGAACATCGATTCGGAGCCGTCTCCGGCCGCCTCGCGGTCGGACGCTGCCCCGGAGGCGCCGCCCCTTCGAAACCACGCCCCAGGAGCCCTGGCATGACCCACAAATTCAAGATCGGCCAGCGCGTCTGCCGGGTGCAGCTCGGACTTCCCGGCGACAAGGGTGGCGGCGAGGTGTTCGAGATCCTGCGCCTCATGCCGGAGGATCAGACCGGCGAGCGCTCCTACCGGATCCGGACGGAAGCCGGCGAGCGCGCGATCCGCGAGAGCGAGCTGGTCGCGGTCAGCTCCCTCTGAACGAGCCGCGTCTCAGAGCGTCCTGAACATCACCAGGGCGTCGACGACGCCGAGACCCGGATGCCGGAAGGCCCCCGGGAGCCGGCCGACCTCCGCGAAGCCGAGGCTCCGCCAGAGCTTCACGGCGTGCTGGTTGGTCGAAACCACGAAATTGAACTGCATCGCCGAGAAGCCGCGCTCACGCGCCCGATTGAGGGCATGCTCGCCCATGGCCCGGCCGATGCCGCGCCCGGCTGCGGCCGCGCCGGTCATGAAGCCGCAATTGGCGACATGGGCTCCGCCGCCCGCCTGATTGGCGCGCAGATAGTAGGTGCCGAGCACCACCCCATCCTGTTCCGCCACGAAGGTCTCGCGGTCCGCGCCCGTCCAGTAGGCGACGGCCTCGGCCTCGCTGAGCCCCGGATCGAGCGCGTAGGTCTCGCCGGCCCGGATGGTCGGCAGGATGATCCGGGCGATCGCCGGGTGGTCGGACGCCCTTGCCGGCCGGATCTCCAGGCTCACCCGAACTGCTCCCGCAGGATGCGCTCGTCGAGGCTGTGCCCGGGATCGTGCAGCAGCACGAGCTCGGTGGCGCGGTCGAGCGAGGTCTCGACCGTGCAGACCCGGCGGAACTCGGTGTGGTCGGCCACCGCCGCCACGGGACGGTGCGGGGCGTCGAGCACGTCGATCCGGATCTTGGCGTAATCCGGCAGCAGCGCGCCGCGCCAGCGCCGGGGGCGGAAGGCCGAGATTGGGGTGAGCGCCAGCAGCTTCGCGTCGAGCGGCAGGATCGGTCCACCCACCGAGAGGTTGTAGGCGGTGGAGCCGGCCGCCGTGGCGACCAGCACCCCGTCGGCGATCAGCAGGTCCAGCCGGACATGCCCGTCCACGGCGATCTTGAGCTTGGCGGTCTGATGCGTCTGGCGCAGCAGGTAGACCTCGTTGATCGCCCGAGCCCGGTGGCTGCGGCCCTCGGTATCGACCACATCCATCACCAGCGGGTGGATGACGCTGCGCTGGGCCGCCTCCAGATGCTCCAGCAGGTCGTCGTCCCGGAACTCGTTCATCAGGAAGCCGACCGTGCCGCGGTTCATCCCGTAGATCGGCTTCGGGTGATCCATGAACCGGTGCAGCACCTGCAGCATCAGCCCGTCGCCGCCCAGCGCGACGACGACATCCGCCTCTTCCGGCGGGACGTGATCGTAGCGCCGCATCAGGGCGGCGGCGGCTTCCCGGGCGTAGCCGGTCGGACTCGCCACGAATGCGATCTTCTTGAATGTCGGCATGGCGTCAGGCGGTGCCTGGCAGGCGCGTCGAGGTCGCGTCGGGGGTCACGTCACGGCTCCAATCTGATGAGCGAACCGCCCGGTTGACGTCGGTGCCCCGCATGCGTCTGACTCGCCGGGCACATGCGCGATCCCGGAGGCATAGCATGGAGCGTCCGCTCCTCGTCTACACCACCTTTCCCGATGCCGCCTCCGCGCTGAATATCGGCGAGGCCCTGGTGCGCGAGCGCCTGATCGCCTGCATCAACGTCCTGCCCGGGATGCAGTCGGTCTACAGCTGGAAGGGAGCCGTGGAGCGCGGGGAGGAGGTCGCCGCGATCCTCAAGAGCCGCGAGGGCCTGGCGGACATCCTCTCGGCCGCTCTGAAGGCCCGCCACCCCTACGAGACGCCGATCATCCTGCACCTCCCGGTCGCCGGAGCCGATGCCGACACGGCGGCCTGGATCCTGGCCGAGACGCAGCCAGCCGACGCGACCCTCGCGGCGCCGCCGTCAGCCTGATCGCCGCCGCGATACTGCCCTGCGGCGAAGCCTGTGCGGGTGCGAATACAGCCCTTCAAGGCATTCATTGCGGCGCGCCACCGTATGTCCGCCAATCTGCGCCGATAACAATTGACTTCATAAAAATTCGATGCTGCATTACCGCGGTGCCGTGAATCGAATACGGCGCCGTGACGTGCGGTGCGCGCGATGAGAGGATTGATTGCAATCCTTGCGATCGGGTTCGGCCTCCCGGCTGCGCAAGCCCTGGAAGCCGACGCGGTGGTCGGAACCTGGCGCCTCGTCACCGCCACGCGGACGATCGTCGAGACCGGCGAGGTCATCGACGCCTATGGCGGGCCCAGGCCCAATGGCTGGATCAGCTACGGGCGCGACGGGCGGATGATGGTCGTCTGCGCCTTCGAAGGACGCACGCGTCCCGCCGCCAACGACGCGATGTCCGACGCGGACAGGATCCACCTGCACAAGACCTTCTTCGCCTATGCGGGGACGTACAAGGTCGACGCCGACCACGTCACCCACACCATCGACACGTCCTGGAACGAGGCCTGGACGGGGACGTCTCAGGTCCGGCAGGTCGAGCAGACGGGACGGCAACTGATCTATACGACCACGCCGTTCAAGTTCAACGTCGACGGAAAGCTGAGCGTCATCACGCTGGTCTGGGAAAAATACCCCTGATCTTTGGCTCAATAGGGAGGACGACATGCCCCGAATGTATGGTCTGTCGGCGCTGGTTTTCGCCGCCGCCCTGATGCCCGGCCTGTGCCGTGCGGACGCCCTGGAGGCGGACGCCCAGAGCGCGGCGACCAAGTGGGACGAGGCGTACAACCGCAACGACATGGATGCGCTGGGCAAGCTCTACACGCCCGACGCCCTCGTGGTCACCAAGGGCGGGACGCAGACCCGCGACGGCATCCCGAAGTTCTTCTCAGGCCTGAAGGCCAAGGGCTGGGACGATCACAAGACGACGGTGAAGACCGCCGTGGCCAAGGACAAGCTGCTCATCGTCTCGGGACGCTGGCAGATGACCGGCCCTGGGGACGGGGGCGCCAAGAAGACCTTCGAGGGCAATTGGGTGAACGTGCTCGAACGCCAGCCGGACGGCTGGCGGACGGTGCTGCACACGTGGAATTGAGATCGTTCGGAGCCCGGGCGACGGACGCGCCCTGACGGTCCCCCCGCGGCGGGGTGCGACGCGGGCCAACGAGATGTGGATAGATCCGCGCGGTGTCGAGCAACCGATCGACTGGAAGAAAATCCTGTTGTCGTTCCGATGTGTTCGAAAACACATCCTGTTTCATAAAGCCGACTTGATGATAAATGGCTGTTTTCGGCTGTATTTAAAAGCACAGCATCCAGATTTATAGTTCAATGCGTTGTGGGCACGTCTCCGAACGACTATGAGCGCGCTGGCGCTGTTTCGGCGCCATCGGTTCGGGGACGTCGAGACCATGAAGGCATTCAAGATCGCCAGCCGCATCGCGATGGTGCTGCTGGCGTCCGGCGCGGGCGTGACGTGCGCCTTCGCGGCCGGCGGCAAGGCGAGCGAGCCGTTGATGACCATCGAGCCGGCCCCGTCGGGCCCGGCTGGCCTAACGGCGGCCAACCCGCCGGCGCTGCGCTACGGCGTCCTCTACGCCGACGCCAAGGGCCAGAGCCACGTCCAGTATTGCGACCTGAAGAACTTCCTCTTCAAGAGCTACGCGCCGCCGGCTGCGCCCCAGTATGTCGGCTTTCCGCCGGGGGATGTGGCCTCGATCAAGTACGCGATCCTGCCGGTCGGCTATGTCGGCACCTGGCACACCGCCCCCGGCCCGCAATGGGTGATCACCCTGTCGGGGCGCTGGTCGGTGGAGGCCACGGACGGCTCCGTGCTCGAGCAGGGGCCGGGCGAGGTCGAGTTCAACGCCGATACCGGAGCAACCCCGCAGGGGCCGGAGGGCCATGTCGGGCACCTCACCCGCCAGGTCGGCGACGTGCCGAACGTCCAGCTGATCGTGTCGCTGAAGCCCCGCACGGGCAAGCGCTCGACCGATCCGTGCCAGCCGACCGCGCGGTGAGGGCCGGGCCCGCCTGACGCTTGCGCGAGCCATCCGGCGGACAGGCTCCGCCGGACCTTCGAAAAAAAGTCAGGCGCCGCTGACCGGGTAGGTGCGGCCCTTCCAGGTGGCCGCACCGGCACGGCCGCCCCGCAGCAGCACGTTCCACTGGATCGCCAAAGCCACCAGCACGGCCGCCGGGTGGAGCGGGATCGTCGCCAGCGGCGCCCGCACCGCCAGGGTGATCGCCGCCCGGCTCGCCAGCGACAGCGCGCAGGCCGCGGCGGAGACCGCCAGGGCTAGGGGCGGGATCAGGCCGAACAGGCCAGCCACCACCAGGAGCGGCGGCAGGACCTGGCCGCAGCCGAGGAGCATTGTCCAGACCGGCAGGGCGCGGGGCGTCGCCATGCCCTCGTGCGCGTTCTTGGAAAACCCCGCCCAGGCCTCCGAAAAACCCCGATACATCCGGCAGGTCGCGAGCCCCGCCCCGGCCACGAGGTCGGTGCGGTAGCCGGCGGCGCGCAGGAGCCGGGGCAGGCGCACGCCGTCGTGCAGGAAGCCGCGGATCGCGCCGTGGCCGCCGATCGCCGCGTAGGCCGCGCGCTCGAACAGGATGAGCTGCCCGCAGGCCGCGCCCAAAGCCGGGTCGGGGCGGCGGCGCATCAGCGGCACGGGCAGGAAGCCGATGAGCAGGAAGTTGATCATCGGCACGGTGAGCATCTCGCCGAGCGTCCCGGTGCACTGCCGGGGCACGCCGCTGACCAGCGCCGCATCCGCGCGCCGGGCCCGCGCCACGAGCGCCGCCGCGGCCTCGGGCTCGAGGCGGACATCGGCGTCGATGAACAGCAGGTAGCGGCCCTCGGCGAGCCCGGCGATGTGGGCGCAGGCGTGGTTCTTGCCGGTCCAGCCCTCGGGCAGCGGCGGCACCGGGACGACGCGCAGGCGCGGGTCGCCGAGGCCGCGCACGATCTCGGCGGTGCCGTCCGTGGAATGGTCGTCGCCGACGATCACCTCCACTGGCACGGCGGTGCTGGCGAGGGCGGCCCGCACGGTTCCGGCGATGTTGCCCGCCTCGTTGCGTGCCGGGATCAGGATCGAGACCAGGCCGGGATCGGCCTCCGGAGCGGGCCGGCGCAGGGCGAACAGGTTCACCGCCGTCAGGATTGCCGGCAGGGCGGCGGCGAGAAGGCAGAGGAGGGCCAGCGCCGTGAGGATCGGGTCGCTCATCGCTCGGGCTGCCCGTCGCCGGCCCGGTGGGCCGGATCGAAGCGCCGCCCGGCCAGCCGCGCGGACAGGCGCCGCCAGAGATCGTAGACGCCGCCGACGCCCTTGCGGCCCGCGATCAGGGCCCGGAAGCGCTCCGGCTCGCGGCTGACCACGTCGGCGCTCAAGCGGTCGAGGGTCGCGGTCAGGTCGCCCTCCAGGCGGGCGAGCCGGTCCGCCCGCGGCAGGGCGGCCAGTTCGGCGCCCGGAATCCCTGGCCCGAAGGCCGCGAAGGCCTCGGCCCCGCGCTCGTCCCAGAACGCGTATTCGAGGGCGAGCGGCACGAACAGCGCGTCGGGGGCGATCTCGGCGAGCCGGGCCACACCCGGGCGCAGGCCGAGAGGGCGGACCCGGACATCCACGAAGCGGCCCTGCGCGGTGATCCAGAGGGCCGTCCCGGAGCGCGTCAGGATCGCCCGGGCGGCGGCCAGGAACTGGGCGGCGCCTCTCGGGCTGTCGAGATCGACCCCGAAGGCGCCGATCCGCTCGAACACCCGGTAGCGCGCCAGCATGGCGGCGTCGAACGGCGCCCGGTTCTCGCGGTTCGGATAGAGCCGGCCGGACAGCACGATGATCACCGCGGCGTCCCACCAGGCGGGGTGGTTGCAGTAGATCACCAGCGGGCCGGCATGATCCTGGGACGGCGGCGCGCACCAATTCGGCAGACGCAAAGCGTCGAAGTGCCGGTGCAGGTAGCGCTCGAACCACGCCTCCATGAAGCGGCGGATCAGGGGCGAGACCGGGTGCAGGGGATCGGGGGGCGAGGAGGTCACTAGCCGAGCCTCCGCGGATGGCCGGATGCGCCGCGGGTCTGCCCGCCCGTGCGGGTGAGCGAGGTCTCGGAAGGACGTCTGGATCTTCCCGGGCTGGATGAGAATTCTTCACGCCGTGGACGCGCGCGCTCCCTCCCCCCTCTGCGGGGGAGGGAGACGCGCCTGAGCACGGCCCTTGCCCTGATCCGGCAGCGATAGGTGAACCCCGTCGCCTCCCCCGCAGAGGGGGGAGGGGATGGCGGTGCAGGTGTCACGCCGAGGCGCGCAGCGTTCCGCGCGCGTCCTGATCGTGCGCGTCGGCGGCGATCCAGCCGGACATCATGACCATCGGCATGCCGGGGCCGGGATGGGCGGCGCCGCCGGCGAGGTAGAGGCCGCGCACCTGACGCGAGCGGTTGCCGGGCTTGAACGCGCCCATCACCCGGCCGTGCGAGGCCAGGCCGTAGATCGCGCCGTTGAGCACCCGATAGCGCTCGTGGATGTCCTGCGGGGTCAGGTGGCGCTCGACGACGATGCGCTCCTCCAGGTCGGGCATGCCGGCGGTGCGCTTGAGCTTGTCCAGGATGGTCCGGCGGTAGTTCTGGAACAGGGGGCCGTCCGGGCGCCAGTCGTGGTGCGGGCGCAGGTAGGGCGTGTGCACCAGGACGTAGAGCGCCTCGCCGCCCTCGGGGGCCACGCTCGGGTCGGTGGAGGAAGGGGCCGCCAGATAGGCGGTCGGGTCCGGGGCCGGCTCGCCCTTGTTGTAGATGTAGTCGAACTCCTCCTCGGGATCCCGGGAGAAGACGAAGTCGTGGTGGTTCAGGTGCTCGTAGCGCTTGTTCAGGCCGAGATAGAGCACCACGCCGGAGCAGGCCGGCTCGGGGTTCTTCTTCTCGTAGGCTTTGCCGGCGGCGCCGCCGACGAGCTCGCGATAGGTGCGGACCGAATCCATGTTGGAGATCACGGCGTCGAAGGGCGTCACGCCCTCGGCGGTGCGCACGCCCCGGACCGCGCCGTTGGCGGTCTCGATCCCGGTCACCTCGGTGTCGGTCTTACAGGTGGCGCCGAGTTCCTGGGCGAGCTTCGCCAGCCCCTCGGCCACCGCGCGGGTGCCGCCCATCGGGTACCAGACGCCGTCGGCCGTCTGCATGTGCGCGATGGCGCAGAGCACGGCCGGCGCGCCGTAGGGCGAGGAGCCGACATATTGCACGAAGTGGTCGAGCATCTGCGCGAGGCGCGCATCCTTGACCTTGCCCCGGATGGTCGAGGCCACCGAGGCGTGCATGCGCAGGGACAGCACGTCGCGCAGGGTGCCCGGGTTCATGTTCGCCCGAATGTTGATCGTGTCGAACAGGTCCTCGACCGGCTTCCAGAAGAAGAACTTTTCCGAGACGCCGTGCAGGTGCTCGGAGATCGAAAGGAATTTCTTGTAGCCGTCGCCGCTGCCGGGGGCGAAGCGATCCATGTCGCCGGCCATCCGCTCGATGTCCTGCATCAGGTCGATGTGGGAGCCGTCGTCGAAGAAGCAGCGCCATTGCGGGTCGAGACGGCGCAGGTCCATGTAGTCGTGGACCGAGCGGCCGGCCTCGGAGAAGATCCGCTCCAGCACCCGCGGCACCGTCAGGATGGTCGGGCCCATGTCGAAGCGGAAGCCGCCCTCGTGCAGGACCGCCGCCTTGCCGCCGAGCCAGCCGTTCTTGTCGTAGACCGTGACGCGGTGACCGCGCGCCGCGGCCACGCACGCGGCCGCGAGTCCGCCGAGCCCGCTGCCGATCACGGCGACCGTCGAATCCTGGCTCATCCTGATAGGTCGCTCCCCGGGCCCGTCACAGCGTTGCCCGCATCTCGAAGCTAGACGCGAGACCCGGCGGGTCAACGCGCCACCCGGTCGCGGCACCGGCCGTTCAGGCCCTGTCTGTGGACAGTTGCGCCAGGAAGTTACCGATCTCCCGGCGGCGCAGGGGCGCCTCGAGCACTTCCGGGCCGAGGCCGTGGCGCCAGGCGAGGCGGCGCGCCGCCTCGGGATCGTCGCCCTGGAGGCTTGCGATCTCGTCGGCATAGGCCGCCACCGCGTCCGGATCCGTGGCGAGGCCGGCCTCGACGATCGCCGTATCGCAGAGGCGCAGCATCGCGCCGACCTCTTCGAGGTCGAGTTCCGGGTGGTACTGCGTGCCCCAGAACCAGCCGGCCCCGTGCCGGATCTCGATGGCCTGGACGCCCAGCACCCGGTTGCCCGCAAGCACCCGCGCCCCCGGCGGCGGCTCCAGCACCGCGTCCGAATGGATCGCCGGCGCGTCCCAGACCGCCGGGCGGCCGGCCAGCAGCGGATGGCTCCGGCCTTCCTGGGTCGGAGTGATCGCCCGGGCGAAGCCGTATTCCGGGCCCCGCGGGTTCTCGGCCGCGTGCCCGCCGGCCACGGTGGCGGCGACCTGAACGCCCCAGCAGGACCCGAACACCGCGAGCCCCGCCTTCAGGGCACTCCGCATCAGGTCGAGCTGGCGGGTCACCGCCGGCGTCGCCTCGGAGACCTTCAGGGTCGATCCGGTGAAGATCAGCCCGTCGAAATCCGACAGGTCCTGCGGCAGGTCCGCGTCGGCATCGGCCGGGTTGAGGAAGCGGCAGGCGGTCTCGGGGGCGAGGTCGTGGACCACGACGGCGTAGGATTCGGCCGAGGTCCGGCCCGTCGCCGCGACATGCCGGTCGCGGGCCGCCCGATCGTTGCCGTCGGCGATGAGCAGGCGGAGCATCTTTTTAGCTTTACCAGTGAGATTATTCACCGGAGCATCTGGGCATCTTTTTGAAAATTGGTATGCGACGAACACGCCCACATGCTACTCATCTGGAAGCCGCAAACATTTTTGACAAGCAAAAATCCTTTCCGACAATAGCCTACTTGGATCATAAATTTATGGCGAAGGAAAAATTATCTGACGTTTTCAAGACTGTCGGACAGCCCACGATCACATATGTTAAGCGGGCAAACGGGAGGCTTGAGACTCAACTAAATAATGCCCTGAACGAAAGGGGCGTGCTTTGTTTGATCACTGGGCCTTCTAAGACAGGTAAGACGACGCTGTACCGAGAGGTGTTGCAGCATAGGAATGAGATTCCTTTAATTGTAAGGTGTGATAAAAGTAAGACCTGTGATGGTATTTGGAAGCAGGCACTAAAGTCTGTTGAGTTTGACCGCCTTGAGCTAAAAACAATCAATACAGCAAAGAAGACTTCAGGGGAGCTTGAGCTGACCCCCAAGTTAGGTTGGGCTTGGCTTGCAGAAATAAGCGCCAAGATCAAAGGCTCGGTCGGATACGAGCGCAGTGAAAACGAGGCTCGAAGGAGAGTGCTCGCCGAGCCCGGGCCTGAACTACTCATCCCTCTTTTGAAGGAAACGAATTGTACGCTCGTGATCGAAGATTTCCACTATTTAGATGAATTGCAGAAAATTCTCATATTTCAACAGTGGAAACAATTTATCGATAATGAAGTTTCGGTTATTTTATTAGGCACGACGCATCGCGCTGTCGACATTGCGAACAGTAATAAAGATTTGCTTGGCAGGATTGTTCAAGTCGACGTGGGTCATTGGGAGCATAAAGATTTAGAGAGAATATCGGAATTGGGGTTCGACCATTTAGAGGTAAAAGCTGCCAAATCAGTTAGGTCATTGATTGCTGTTGAGGCAGCTGGGCTCCCAATTATCGTTCAGCAGACATGTCTGGCGCTATTGACTGCTGAAGGGGTTGAACATTCTGAAAAATAAGAAAAATTAAGCTGACAATCAATAAGGATCAAGTTCAAAAAAGTTTACATCAGGTGGCTATGACGAGATACACTCAATTTGAATCATACTATAGTGTTTTAATCAGGGGTCCTCGTGAAGCCTCAAGAAAATATAAGACATATGAGTTGGTCCTTGCATGCTTTACACTCGATCCCATCAAATTCTCACTTTTGCGAAGAGAAATTGATTATAGGTTGACCCAGCTTGGGCTGAAAGAAGAGGAGTTTCCGCCCGCTGCGTCGCTTAATTCGACGCTAGAGCCGGTCCCGCGCCGCTTGAGACAGGTTAGCAGGTGGCGCGTTGACGGGTGAAGGAGCATTCCGATGCCTTCACCTCTGTCTGTGGATCTGCGCGAGCGTGTCGTGGCGGCCGTGGCGGCCGGTGCCTCCTGCCATCGCGCCGCGAGGCGCTTCGGGGTCAGCGTGTCGAGCGCCAGCCGCTGGTCGCAGCGCTCGCACCAAGAGGGCCATGTCGCGCCCAAACCTATGGGCGGCGATCACACCTCGAAGCGTATTGAGGCGCATGCCGCACTGATCCTGGCGACTTCCAAGCAGGAGCCGCGCCTCTTCCTGCGCGAGTTGCGCGACCGACTGGCTGAGCAAGGCGTCCAGACCAGCACGAGCGGTCTATCGCGCTTCTTCCAGCGGCACGGGATCAGCTGGAAAAAGGGGCGACGTACGCAGCTGAGCAGGAGCGTGAAGACGTAAGAGCGGCCCGCGAGGCGTGGTTCGAGGCCCAGCCCGAGCTCGACCCGGACCGCTTGGTGTTCCTGGATGAGACGGCGGCCGCCACCAACATGGTGCGGCGCTCCGGTTGGGCCCCACGCGGCGAGCGCTGCCGGCTTGCGGCTCCGTTTGGCCACTACAAGACCACGACCATCACGGCCGCCTTGCGCACGAGCGGGCTGTGCGCGACCGCGCTGTTGGACGGCCCCACGAACGGCACGCGCTTTTGCAGCTATGTCACCGAGACCTTGGTCCCGGTGCTGCACCCTGGCGATATCGTCGTCATGGACAACCTGCCAGCCCACAAGGTCGCGGGTGTGCAGGATGCGATCGAGGCCGTAGGAGCGCGGCTGCTCTACCTTCCGTCCTACAGCCCTGATTTCAACCCGATTGAACAGGCCTTCGCAAAGCTGAAGGCGCTGCTACGCAGCGCGGCAGCCCGCACGATCCCGGATCTCTGGGCGGCGATCCGTCAGGCCTTCACGCGCTTCACTCCGCAGGAGTGCCGCAACTACATCGCCGCAGCCGGCTACGAGAACGACTTGGCCGTCGCTACCTGATCGGGAACAGCTCTAGAGCGTTTTCGGTTTAATCTGGGTCGTATCCTGCGGCAGCGAAGAAGTTGGCGCACTCGTCTGGGGTGACAGTG
>NZ_JAJALK010000016.1 GCF_020523825.1 Methylobacterium brachiatum
GTGCGCAATGAATCAGCCCAACAGCCCCGCGTGAACCCCAGGCATCCGACTCAGCCCAAACCGAAAGTGCTCTAGCCGAAGTAATCGGCACCTTCGGTTTCCTCGTACCGATTCAAGTCGATTCCACCGGATTGATCATCGTCGGGCACGAGTGGTTCCTAGCCGCCGGGCAGATCGGTCTCGCCGAAGTCCCGACCATCTGCCTGGACCATCTCAGCGTCGTCGAGGCTCGGATCTACCGCCTCGCCGTCACCAAGCAGGCCGAACTCGCCACCTGGGATCCCGACCGCCTACGCATCGAGTTCGAGAGCCTGCAGGATCTCGACATCAATCTTGAGATCACCGGCTTCGAGGTCCCGGAGATCGAGGCCATCCTGGATCCTGGCCAGAGCCTGGTCGATCCTGACGATGAGGGAGCGGACCCCGGGACCGGTCAGCCGATCAGTCGCCCCGGCGACCTCTGGATCTGCGGCGCCCATCGCCTGCTCTGCGGCTCGGCGCTGGAGGCCACGTCCTACACCACCCTACTGAGTGAGGAGCGCGCCGCAGTCGTGTTCGCGGACGCGCCGTATAACGTGAAGGTCGGCGGTCACGTCTCGGGGCTGGGCAAGGCTCGCCACGCCGAGTTCGCCATGGCTTCCGGCGAGATGACGACATCGGCTTTCACCGAGTTCCTGCGCGCCACCTTCAAACATCTGGTCGCCCACAGCGCCGACGGGTCCGTGCATTTCCAATGCATGGACTGGCGGCACATGGGCGAGATGCTCGCGGCCGCCGACGAGCTCTACGAACTGAAGAACCTATGCGTCTGGAACAAGGACAACGGCGGCATGGGCTCGCTGTACCGTTCCAAGCACGAGCTGGTCTTCGTGTTCAAAGCCGGTAGGGCGCCTCACCGCAACAACGTCGAGCTGGGCAAGCACGGGCGCAACCGTACCAACGTCTGGGACTATCCCGGCCAGAACACCTTTCACCGCGACCGCGCCGCCGATCTCGCCGCGCATCCTACCGTGAAGCCGGTGGCTCTGGTGGCCGACGCCCTGCGCGACGTCTCGGCCCGCGGCGAGGTCGTGCTCGACCCGTTCTGCGGCTCGGGCACGACGCTGCTCGCCGCCGAGCGCACCCGGCGCAAGGGCCGCGGCATCGAACTGGACCCCGTCTACGTCGACGTCGCGTTGCGCCGCCTGGAGCGGCTGACCGGCGAGCCCGCGCGTCTCGCCGCCACCGGCCAGACCCTCACCGAACTCGCAGCTCTCCGCGCGGCGAACGGGGCTGAGACCGCCACCCATGCCGACCATGACCAGGAGGACCGCGATGCCGCGTAAGACCAAGCCCACCGGCGACTACGAGGTCGGCTACGGCCGGCCGCCAGCCCACACCCGGTTCAAGCCCGGCCAGTCCGGCAACCCGCGCGGGCGGGCCAAGGGCGCCCGCGACGTCAAGACCGTGATCGAGGAGGCCATGAAGCGGGAGTTCTCGCAGACGGTCACCGTCGTCGAGGGCGGCAAGTCCCGCACCCTGACCAAGCTCGACCTGATCGTCATCACCAACGTCAACAAGGCCGCCAAGGGCGAAGCGCGCTCCCTGCGCGAACTCCTGGCGCTCGCCCATCGGCTCGGCCTGCTGGAGGGGCCGCCCCCGACCGCCGAGGCGCTCGAGGCGGCAACGCCCTTCTCCGCCGAGGACCAGGCGATCGTCGCGCGCTTCCTCGCCCGCGAGCGGGCCAGCGCGCCCGCCGTCAACGCCAATCCCGCCCAGGGTCTCGATCTCACCCCCAATTGCATCTCTGACCAAGAGGACCATGCAGCGTGACACCGCCCACCCTGCTCGATCACCTCTTGCGCGAGGATCTCGGCTTCTTCCTCCAGAAGGCCTTCGGCACCGTGGTCCAGGGCGACACCTTCGCGTCGAACTGGCACCTCGACGCGATCACCCATCACCTTGAGGGAGTGATGGCCGGCCGTATCCGGCGGCTGATCATCAACGTGCCCCCGCGCAGCGCCAAGTCGCTGTGCGCCTCGGTGGCATTCCCGGCCTGGATGCTCGGCCGCGACCCGACCCGGCGGATCATCTGCGTGAGCTACGCCCAGGATTTGGCGGTCAAGCTCTCGAACCAGACCCGCATGTTGATGCGCGCGCCCTGGTACGAGCGCCTCTTCCCCGGCACCCGCCTGGGCGGGGCGAAGAACACCGAGAGCGAGTTCGAGACCACCCGCGGCGGCTCCCGGATGGCGACCTCGGTCGGCGGCGTGCTCACCGGCCGCGGCGGCCACATCATCATCCTCGACGATCCGATCAAGCCGACCGACGCGCTGTCCGAGGCGGTCCGCAGCGCCACGAACGACTGGTACGACCTCTCCCTGCTCTCGCGCCTCGACGACAAGACCACCGGCGCGATCATCCTGGTGATGCAGCGTCTTCACGTCGATGATCTGACCGGTCACCTGCTCGAGCAGGGCGGCTGGACGGTCCTCAACCTTCCGGCCATCGCCGAGGCCGATCAGTTCATCCCCATCGGTCAGGGGCGGGTCCATCACCGCCGGAGGGGCGAGGTGCTTCACCCCGAGCGCGAGCCGCTGGCCGTGCTCGAGGAGCAGCGGCGGACCATGGGAAGCTTCAACTTCGCGGCCCAGTATCAGCAGGAACCGGTGCCGCCCGGGGGCAACATGTTCGACCTGGCGTGGTTTCCGCGCTTCGGCGCGATGCCGGCGCCGGGCTCCTACGGCGACGATCAGGTTTTTCAATCTTGGGACACGGCTTCGAAGGCCGGCGAACTGAACGATTACTCGGTATGTACGACGTGGCTGGTGCGCGGCGGCGCCTACTATCTCCTCGACGTGTTCCGGGATCGGTTGGGCTACCCCGACCTGCGCCGGAAGATCATCGAGATGAACGCGCGTTGGCGCCCGAACGGCGTGCTCATCGAGGACAAGGCGTCCGGGGAGCACCTCGTCCAAGACCTGCGGTATTCCGGGGAGGTGTTCGCGATCGCGGTCCAGCCGCAGGGCGACAAGATCGTTCGGGCGTCCTCGCAGGCGGCGAGCATCGAGGGCGGGCGCGTGTTGCTGCCCGAGCAGGCAGCCTGGCTCGGCGAGTTCGAGAAGGAGGTCCTGGCGTTCCCCCACGGCCGGCACGACGATCAGGTCGACAGCATGAGCCAGTTCCTGATCTGGGCCCGCGACGACCTCGACGCCGGTCCGCGCATCCGCTCCTTCGACGATTAAGACACCGAACTGGGCCTCTACTGCGAGCACCTAGGTCCGAGGCGGTGGGTGGGGGCGTTGGCGATGGTCGACGCTCCCGCCCCGTTCTGTTCGCCGCCGCCGCCGGGCGCCCTATACAGGCTCCATGCGCAGCCCTCCGACCTTCTCGCTCCTGCTTCTCGATCGCCTCGGTGACCGGCTGGAAGTTGACGTCGCGGCGAGCGCGATCGCCGGTGCCGACTTGCTGATCGGTAGCCACGACACCGACATCTGGCGGCGGACTGCGGGCTTTCGCGACCCCGTCGCGGGCGATCCCCTCCGGACCGACGCGATCTGGCGCATCTACTCCATGACCAAAGTCGTGGTCTCGGTGGCCGCCCTCGTGCTGGCCGAACGCGGCGAACTACGCCTCGACCAGCCGGTCGCGGACTTCATCCCCGCCTTCGACGAACTCTACCTGTCGGGCTCCGACGGTACGCGCGTCCCGGCGACGACCGTGCCGACCGTGCACGACCTCCTGCGCCACACCGCCGGGATCGCCTACGGTTATCTCGGCGACGGGCTGACGCGCCGGGCCTACGAGGCCGACGGCCTGCTCAGCCAGGTTCTCGACAACGCCGCCTTCGCCGAGCGGATCGCGCGACTGCCGCCGCAGCACCAATCAGGTACGATCTCGCACTACCCAGACGCCACGGACGTACTCGGCCGCGTCATGGAGGTAGCCGGCGAAGCCGACCTGCAAAAGGTTATCGAGAATGTTCTCCTCAAGCCGCTCGGCATGGTCGAGACCCACTTCCGGATGCTAGCCAAACTTAGATAGCAAGAAATAAAATGCTTGGTAGATACAAAACAAAATACTTTGTTGCGTCAATATTTCGCACAAAATGGCACATATGATGTCTATTTTTAGCATCACATACTATGTAAAAATCGCTAAATTAGCGCAATCTCGACCAGACGTGAAAAACACCCTTTAGAGAACTTAAGCATTTTGCCGTTCCATCCGAACTTCGCGCACTAATTAGGTTGACCGGATCAGAATCATGCTCGAAAATCGACTATCGTCAGATTTAACTGCGGCATCACTATGCCGTGCCCGACTTAATCGATGTTGTCGCATTGCACCACGCAAGACCTCAAAACATTAATTAAATTTAAGGGTATTCACAATGCCTGCGCTTAATGAACATGTCGCGAAGAGACCAAGTCGTGGAATGATCGTAAGATCAAAGATAGAGCTATCAGCTGGTACAAAAATATATAAAATCGGCCATAGAACTGTAAAGGGCCGCGTATTGAGCGATGATGAAGTATTAACTTCACCTTGGTGGATTTCTGAAGCAGATTTTGAGGAAATATCCCGTCGCGCTTGCGCTTCGGGTTCAGCGCTATCAGAAGTTTGGCGTCAATACGGCGCAATTGCACGTCAATGGGGGGGCTCCTGTGATCTGGTCGTCAAGGCAAAGGTGGTAGGATCACTGACTGCCTTCATAGGGCCCGGCACCATTCAGGACATGCGAAAAGATGACGAGAGAGTCTCTCCTAGTGCCGACCAGCCGCTTTGGGTGCCCCCGCCCACGATC
This sequence comes from Methylobacterium brachiatum, assembly GCF_020523825.1. Lineage (GTDB taxonomy): Bacteria > Pseudomonadota > Alphaproteobacteria > Rhizobiales > Beijerinckiaceae > Methylobacterium > Methylobacterium brachiatum. The sequence goes on from NZ_JAJALK010000016.1 coordinate 4,787, forward strand.
ACACAAATATTCATTCCAGGGCTGGGAGATAAGGCCGCTAATGGATCAACTTCTATCGTCACCATAGCGCTGGGTGATATTTTGGTAAGACAAGTTTGAATTAATATTTTTTAGTCCCGTCAATAGTAAAATTCAATTTTAAAGGCACATTGAAATTAAACAAGTTAGAGCGAGGATTGAATTGGAACCGCAGGAATTTAGAGAAACTATCCTGCATCACCCGTCCGAGTTTATGCTGCTGGCCAAGCGATGCAGCGTGTCCACCGAGATCATCCGCAAATGGGGCAAACGCGCCCCCGATGCGCGTCCGGACCGCTTGGCTCGGCCCCATCCTACCTTCCTAGAGCGCCATCCGATCATGCTGGATCATAAGCACCGTATCCTGTGGCGGTAAGGTAGTTTCGGCATTCATCGGGCGCGTGGCCTAAAAACAGCGCTTACTCTCTATCGGATTAAAATCGACTGAAAGGCAGCAAGTAAAGGAGCTTGGCACCGACAGCCTCGATGGCTTCGCGCGCACCGGTCACCTTGTGGGCTGGGAAGTTGTCGAGGATGACGGCGTCGTCCCCGCTTCAGCACCGGGACCCGAGTGTCAGTGACATTGGTGCGGAAGCGTTCGCCGTTCGTGGCTCCATCGACCAGCGTGGTGGCGATCAGGCCGCTGGTGCGCAGGGCGCGGCCGTGACGGTGGTGGTCTTTCAGTGCCCGAACGGAGCCCGAGCTGTGGGGAGCGGGTGATCGCACCGGTGCCGGAGGCGGCGCGCGGCACGCCCTTCGGCCCACGGCTGCATGCGGTGGCGACGTACCTGAAGACCTTCCAGGCGCTCTCGTACGAACGGCTGCAGGCGGCGCTCTCCGACCTGTTCGGCCTGACGCTCAGCCAGGGCGGGCTGATGAACCTGCTCCGCCGCGCGCAGGGCCGCTTCGACCCGGGTCGCGACGCGGCCATCGCGACCCTGCGCAAGGCCGAGGTCGTCGCCTGCGACGAGTTCGGCGTGCGGATCGAGGGCTCGAACGCTTACCACTAAGTGCTCCACTGGGCGCAAGCCGTGGTGCACACCGCCTCGCCGACGCGCGGCGCCGTCGTGGTGCGGGAGATGATGGATGGCCACCGGCCCGCGGTGTGGATCTCGGATCGCTACACGGCCCAACAAGGCCACGCGGATGAGCACCAGACCTGCTTGGCGCATCTGGCGCGCGACGTCGCCTACGTCGTTGAGGTCAGCGACGATCCCGTCCCCTGGCGCCTGCAGCTCTGGCTGGGAAGCATGTTCGCCCTGGCCGAGCGCGTCACCGAGTTGGCTGCCTCGACCCTCTCGGCCAAGCGTCGGACCTTGGATCGGCAACTCGGCGCCATCCTGGCCACGTCGAGCCGCTGTGACCTGACCCACGATCTGCAGGCCAAAATCAGCCGCGCCCGCGATCAGCTCCTGGTGTTCCTCGCCTATTCCGGAAAGGCCGAGCCGACCAACAACGGCTCCGAGCGGCTGCTTCGTCCGGCTGTCGTCCAACGGAAAGTGACCAACGGCTATCGCGCCATGTGGGCGGCCGAGGGCGAGGCCGCCATCCGCACCGTCGTCGACACCGCGGCGCGCATCACAGGCAGCAGTCCCTTCGGCGCAATCCTCAAAACTATCGGCGCTTGAACCCTGCCATCAGACGCGTGGGTAATTACCAGCCGAATGGCGGCTGTAACAAGATAGTATCGTATGAAGATCGGATCTATACTTTCTATTGAAGAAAGAGCGTTCCTGTAAGGCGCCACTTTTCCAGGGGTTGACGCAGTTTGGGGCCGCCTTGGCCGTCGATAGGACCGCTGTAGTAGCCGGCCTGCCGCAGCTTACTCTGGAGGACGCGCACAGTGTCGGGGGACCATGTCCGAGAGCGCCGCACCATCTGCTCAATCACTTCGCCTGTATCGGCGGCGGCGCCGCGCAGGAGCATCTCGGCGGCATCAGCTGGGTTCTTTGCGACGCTTCGGCCCTCATCGAGCAGGATCGCGGCTGAGAGGAATCCGCGAGGATCGCCGAGTTCGGTGGCACGCACGAAATATCGCAGGGCCGAGCCGCTTTTTGTGACGCCGCGTTCGGTAAGCACACCAAGATTGTAGGTGGCAATCGCGGATCCTGCCGCTGAGGCGCGCTGCAACAGATTAATGGCACGGGCTGGATCCCGGGGGATCCCGGTGCCCTCCATCAGTGCGACAGCCAGGTTGATGGCGCCGTCCGGGCTACCGCGCTCGGCCGCTCGCGTGTAGAGGTCGTAGGCAGCCTTTGGGTCGCGAGGCGAACCGTCGCCAGTCTCGAGGATGAGACCGAGGCTCACCATGGCGCGCAGATCCCCCTGTGCGGCAGCGGTCCGATACAGTTCGATAGCATCGCTGCGCTGTCCGGTGGCGGCGAGCGCGCGTGCGAGGAGCGCCGCATAGTGCGGCATCTCGGGATGCGCCTCACGAGCCGCGCGGCACGCTGCGACTGCCGCATCACCATTGCGGGCCAAATCCGCCAACGGTACGCCGGGCGTGTCGGCAGTCGCGTCGCGCGGATGGGTTGCGCTACGATCGCAGACCACCTCCGGCTTCAGATCTGCCTCCTCGGCGCTAGGGAGGGTCTGAAGCAACTCACGGGCGGCGACCGCGTGGCGGCCATCCGGCCGGCGGTCGACGTAGAACTCGACTAGCGCCCGGATCCGTGAACGTTGAGCAAGGTCCCACAACCGATCATCGGAAATGCTGGCGACATCTGAAGTGCTCCGCAGTGCACTCACGCCGTCCGGCTCAAGCGATGCGATTTTTACGATCCGTTGCGCTTCGTTGACGTGCGCCCCCTCCGGGTAGCGGCTGAGGTAGACGCGCAGGAGGCTTGCGTCGCGGCTTGAAGCAGCAAGTTGCCAGAGCTGCGTCTCAGGCGAGATTTGAGCAGGCTGTCCAGGCAAGAAAAAGAATTGGGTCGTCAGCGACGAGTTCTCCCAGGGAACCTGATACCCGCCGGTGGCCGCGATGACGTCCTTCCGAACTTCGATCATCATTGTGCTGAGGTCTTGCCCTCGCATAGACAGGTGGCTGAGAAACGCCTGCGCGAAGGGACTGTTGCGACCGCCACCATCGAAGGCGGTGTTATCCGGCTGCGTTGCGTAGGCGAACAGGAAGCCTGCCGCGCTTCCGAGACGCGCAAGCCCATCTTGCGCCGTCTCGGATGCACCGGCCTCGCCGGGCTTTCCCCGCAACGGATTATCGCGGCAAGCGTCGAGGAAAATTAGACGGTTGGATCGGTCGCTCTCAAGGCCTTTTGTGAGGTCTTGCAGATCAATCGTCTGGCTCCGCACATCGGCCGCCTTCGTGATCACGGCGTCGACTGGGACAAGATAATTCTTCTGATCGACCTGGAAGCCGTGCCCTGCGTAATAGAAGACCGCCGCGTCGGCATCCTTGGCCTCGGCCTGGAACTGCCTGAGAAGCTCCAGCATCTCGCCCCGCTTAAGGTTCTGACCCTTGATCACCTTGAAGCCGAGGAGCTTCAGCGCCGTTGCGACGTCGACTGCGTCGTTTGCTGGATTCTTCAGCGGTTTGAACGTCGCGTAAGCGGCGTTTCCGATCACGAGCGCCACGCGCTTGTCGGCTGCGGTCGCCCCTGAAGCGCCACCGAGGGTCAACGTCCCGAACAAGGCGAGGACGCCGACCACTCGGCTGAGACCGAGCTTCCCCCCGGAGCGATCAGAGTCCGACAGCCCGCGAGAGGCGATTGTCGGCCACTTGAAGGGCAGTGTAGATCGCATTGCCTTGTCTGACCTGGATACGCGCTACTGCTGGATCATCCGCCCGGACGAGCGAGATGGCCTTCTTCACCGCCACCAAGGCCACTTGCACGGCCGCCCGAGCTTCGGTCACTGTGCGGGCTGCCCTGACTTGCCTCGCTGCTTGGCGGATTACGGCCGGCAATCCGCGGAAGGCGGGCGGCAGCTGCTGGGCCTGGAGGTCCAGCTCGTCCGCGAAGGCATCGAGGGCGTTGCCGAAACAGTTCGTTGCCCCACCCAGTCCAACACTACCCGAGTTATTGCAGCCTCCAAACTTCGATTCAAGAACTCTCGATGCCGAGACGACGTTGGTGAGCGTACTCAGGGCCGTGGCTCGCGTCGCGCTGCCGCCTCCGCCCGAGGCTGCCGGCGCCGCCGCCACGGGCTTCGACGAGCTTCCTCCCCCAAGATCGATCGAGTCCTTGGGTGTGCTTGTCGGCGTGGTGGAGCCCGATACGATCGTCGTGACGTTCGGAGTAACGCTCGCACTATTGAGATCGCTCGCCCGGGTAGCGTTGTTCGCGGTGGTAGTCGTGGTGCGTGGCACGCCGCGCAGGGTTGGGTATGCCCCTGTGCTCGGCGGATTGAAGACGGTCTGGAAGTCGTAACCCTGGTTGGTGGCACGTTGCACGAAAGTGGACGCGTTCTGGAAGTCTGTGGTGGTGAGGCCGGCCGCACCGGAGAGGCTGGTGGCATTGCCTGCCGCGGCCGTCTGACCCGTGCTCGTCAAGTCCCAGTACGATGCGCTCACGTTGCTCGAACCCGCAAACCCGATGAGCCCTCCGGTGGATACAGTCGAGCCGCTGCCGCTCGTAACGCGTCCGGTGGCGAATGTTTGATCGAGCGAGCCATCGGACAGATTTCCAATGAGGCCGCCGGTCGCACTCGTCTGCGTCGCGCTGCCCCCCTGCACCGCGCCGTTCGCGTATGCCTGCTGAACAACACCGCTGCCCGTATTATAGCCGATCAGTCCACCGGTGAAGCTTGAACTGCCATCGCCGGAAACGTCGCCGCCCCTAACGGTACCGGTCGCATACGCCTGTCGGACCGCCCCACTACTGGTGTTCCACCCGATCAAGCCGCCTGTGTCCGCACTGATGCCGGACGCTGCGCTTCCGATGACGTTGCTCGACGAAAAGGATTGCACGATCGAACCCGGATCCAGATTTCGGCCCACGAGGCCGCCGGTCTCGGCCTCAATGGCGACACCGCCCCTGACGACGCCGCTCGAACTGGATTGCGTGATCTGGCCAGAATTAATTCCGACCAAGCCGCCCACATAGCTAAATCCAGCCGATGCCGACCGCGTGGAACCGGATATGTTTCCGCTAACGGTAACTCCACTTATGTTGGAGTTCACCGCTTCGCCGACCAATCCTCCGACAAAAACGTTTCCGGTACCCCCATAGGTGCTGGTGACGTTTAGATTGGTCAAATTCAAGTTGCTGATCGTGGCATTCTGCACGCGGCCGAACAGTCCGGCATAGGGACCCGACGCGTTGACAGTCAGCCCGTTGATCGTGTGACCTAGACCTTGCAGCATCCCCGAGAAATCAACGCTGGTGCCGTTTGGCAAGGTGTTGACCGGCGCGGACAAGGGTAGGGCGCCGCTCACGTCGAAATCGGTCGCCAGGGCAACCCGGCTACCGGCCGTCCTGGGGTTGAGGAGCAACGCGCCGAGTTGCGTCACGTTGCTCACCAGCGTGTAGGATAGGAAGTTGACCTGCAGGGTCTGGCTGGCGTTCGCCCCAGTGAACGACGCGCTCGCCCCGGTGCCGAAGCTCAGCAAACCGCCTGTCCCGCCTTGGTTCGTGTTGAGCGATAGCCCACCGTCGCCGTTCACCGTGAGGTTCGCGTTGACGAGGATTGAGCGGTAGGCGTTGAGGGTTAGCGTCGTCGCCGTCCCGCCGGTGCCGCTGCCCCAGGTCAAGGGCGCCGCGACGGTGATGTCGCCGGCTTGCGTGCCGGGGCTGGCTGAGCCACCGGTCGTCACCGTGACGTTGGCGCTGCGAAGCGCGTTTTGTAGGGTCGTGGCATTGATCACCGAGTCATTGCCCGTGGCTGTGAAGCCTGTCCCCGTTGAGGCCCCGCTCGATATCGTGACGTTGTAGGGATCGAGCAGGAGCGTCCCGAATGTGCCCTTGGCGGCGGTGAGATCCGTCGAGCCAGTGTAGGCGAGGAGCATCTTGCCGGACACTTCGGCCTGACCGCCGTCGCCGCTCTGCGCCCCGCCCGTCGCGCTTATCCGGCCGGCGAAATCCGTCCGGTGATCCGACCAGAGCACGACGTTGCCGCCGTTGCCCGTCTGCCCGGCATTCGCGCTGATCGTGGTGGCTGAGTCCACGGTGGTGGTGGTCGCCCGTTGGAGAGGCCCCTGGCCCTGGAAGCCGCCGCCGACGCTGATCGTGCCGCCGCCCGCCTGACCATCAGCCAGCAGGGCCGCACCCTTGAGTTGGATGTCGTCGCCGGTCACCGTGATCGTGCCGCCGCGTCCCGGCGGCCGAGCGGTCGCCCGGGCCACGGCGGTGCGTGCGGAGGTATCGAGCCGGCCCGAGACCGTGACCTTGCCGCCGTCGCCGCCGCCAAGCACGATCGCGCCGTTGCGCCCACCTACGCTGCGCGCCTCGACGACTCCGGACAGGTTGATGGCGTTGCGTGCCGCGTCGCGGGCGGTGGCTGCCTGCATGACGACCTGACCGCCCGCGGCCGCGATCCGGCCGCTGTGCTGGATCAACGCCGCATCGGAGCCATCACCCTTCGAGGGAAGCGCAACCTGCAGGAAGCCGTCGCCGGACAGGTCGAGGGTCGCCTGCTCGCCAGCGCCCAGGCCGACGCGGCCCATTGGAACGCTGATGAGTCCGGAATTCTCGACCCGGCCACCGAGCAGCGCGGCGTAGCCGCCCCGCTGGATCTCGATCGTACCCTGGTTCGTGACCGCCGCCGACTGGCCGTTGCCGCGAAACACCCGCCGACCCGCTACGAAGTCCTGGTCCGCGATATCGAGGGTCGAGGCCACGAAGCCCGCCGCCCTCACGATGCCGGTCGGGGTGATCACAATGCCGTTCGGGTTGACGAGGTAGACTTGGCCGTTCGCGTTGATCTGGCCCGCGATCGTCGAGGTCGCCGATCCGCTGACACGATTCAGCAGCGCCGACGAGGTCGAAGGCTGGGTGATGTCGACGCGACTACCCGCGCCGACCGAGAAGCTCTGCCAGTTCACGATCGCATTCTGCGTCGTCTGCTGGATCGTCATCTGATTTGCGGACGGTGTCGCGATGCCGACGCTGCCCTGGACCGTGGTCGCGCCACTGGGCAATTCGCCGGCGCGCACTGGACCCGGCTGCGTGAGCGCAGTGCCGGCCAGAAGCGCCTGGATCAGGGTTTTGCAGGTGCGGTTCATCGGGCGGACTCAGGAAGACGGCTGCGTGGCGGCAGAGCGGGCTCAGTAGCGAATCGAGCCGACGACCGTGAAGCGGTTGGCATCCGGCAGTGTGTCGTCGCGGAACCGCCGGCCGAACTCGAGCGTGAGAGAGGTCAGCGTGTCTGTCGGAGCGGCTTGGCTGACCAAGCGCACGCCGATGCCCAGGGAGGCGACGTGGAGGGCCGCCAGGCCGGCCTGCTTCTCAACAGCAGACGGCCGCTCGAGGTAAAGCGCGCCCACGGCGCCGAAGACGTAGGGCGCGACCGAGAGCGGGATGCCTTCCGGCCGGAAGGCGAAGGGGGCGGCCAGCTCGCTGCGGAACACGACGCCACTGTCGCCGGCCAAGCTACCGGCGTCGAAGGTCGAAAGTTCCGAGAACGACGCGAAGCCGATCTGCTCGCTCCGCGGCATCGCCTGCCCGAACGAGGTCTGACCGCGGGCGTACAGGTTGAGGATCAGCGGGTCGAATAACGGTTGGGTGTACGAGAGCAGCGCGTCGAACTTCTGGAAGTCCGCGTTGGCGCCGATCCGGGACAGGGGCAATGTGGGCGTTGCGTCGGCGGCGGAGCGGGCGCCCAGTCCATCGATCCCGAGCGACAGTGTGGCGCTGCCGGCGAGAAAGCCGCCGCTCTCGAACCGTATGTCGCCGAGGCCGCTCAAACGGACGATCCGCAGCCGATCGAGGCTGATCGGCGTGTTGACCGGAGGATTGAGCAAGCCGAGTTCGTCACGCGTCACATCGAGCGCGCCTTCCGTGTAGAAGTTGGCCGTTCGGCTTCGCAGCCACGGGTAACGCAAGCGGAACGAGTAGCGCTCGAAGTCGCTCGCCGTCTGGACGTTGTTGGTGAGGCGCGGCGTCGTCTGGCTCTTGACCGCCTCGAAGTTGAAGGTCAGGCCGTCTGTCCCCAACGGCAGGATGAAGCCGCCGGCGAAGGTGCGCAGGCGAGGGTACTCGCCGAACGGGCTGCCCGTCCCACGGGTGTCGTTTCCGCCTGGGTAGCCGAAACTGCGGAAGTAAATCGTTTCGCCGAGACCGAAGACCGTATTAAAGTCGAAGCCTCCGTTGAGCGAGAAGCCGCCGAGCGTAGAGCCGAAGGTATTGTCTCCGCCGAAGAAGCCGGTGACCGGCTTGTAGAGCGCTTCGACGACGAGGGTGGTCGCTCCCTGAGCCGTGCTCGGCGCCAAGGTCGAGCGCAGGGCAGTGCCGGGAGTATCACCGGCTAGAAGCAGGCGGCGCTCGATCTCGCCGAGTTGCAGGTCACGCCGTCCGATGAGCGGTTCGAGCAAGACGGTCACGCGCGCCCGGACGGGTTCCGGCACGTTCTGGAAATCGATCCGATCAACATAGCCGTTCACGACGACGAGCCGGAGGCGTTGGCCGTTGCGCAGCGTCTGCGCGGGCAGGATCACGCGCGTGAGCACCGCGCCCGATTGGATGATTGCCGCCTCAAGTTCGCGCGACGCGGCGAAGATTTCGGACGCTAGAATCGTGCGCCCAGCGAGACGAGCCTCCAGCGCCTGGATTTCGGCGCCGAAGCCCGGAGGCGCGTTCTCGACTGTGACGCCGGACAGGCGCACGCTCAGGCGCTCGGCGCCGGCTGGCGTGCCGAGCCCGGGTTGGCCTGAGAACACAAGGCCGCCGCCGCGTCCCGTCTGGGCCGGCTGGAAAGTCGACGGCGTGACTTGGCTGGCCGTCTGAGCCGCCGCGTGCCCCGCGCCGGCGCACCCGATCGCCATCCAGAGGAGCGCAGATCGTGCCAGAGGCGTGCCGCGTCCGGCCGTTCGGCGAGAGTAAAGCCGAGAGTCAGGCATTCTTAGTCGCCCAGTCCAAACTCGTTGAAAGCCGAAAACACATGTCGAATACTGAGATTGAACTTATTGCTTTAGCCGATATCGTTAAAAATTACTTAGTCGACCCCGATTTTGCAAGCACATCACGCCACAGCGTTCTAAGGTCGGTGTAATTTTATCAGAATTGGCACATCGGCTCAGCAGCACAACTATCGACTGCAAGCAATTGCGACTTACACTGATTTCATGCGGTTAAGCTACCACGTTTCCGGATGGATGCGGTATTTGGCGGAGCCAGCACGGCCAAGAATGGCAGGCTGTGCTTAATCCGCCACAGCCTGAGAGCTGGGCTTGCGGCTCGGACGCGCAACCGGGGAGGCTCTGATGAGGTGCATTGGCCCCTAAGGATCTGGAACGGGGGCCCGTCGAAGAGGCGGTCCGACATGAAATCTTTGCTCAGACCTCGTTCGGCCCACCGATGGCCGGCCGTCCCTGGCGATAGCGACGAGCCCGCTAGCGCTTGGGCAGCTCGAACCGGATCGACAACTCCTCGTCGCGGCAGATCCGGTAGGTACGCTTGTGGTGCTCCGGCACGCCCATCTTCTGACAGACCTTGTCGACCGAGGCGCCGTTCTCCGCCTACCGCGAAGGCGATCCGCTCATTCGCGAAGCGTTTGCGAGGCCTGGCACCCACCCTCCTTCAAGGTTCAGGATGCCCGAAAATCTTGCGCTCGGCGTGAGCCGGTTTGGCGGGTCAGGTCACATTGAGCGTCAGCCCGCCAGGACGAGCGTTAGGGCGTTGAACAGTCGGAGGGCGCCCCAGTCGTTCGCACCGGGCGGGACGACCGAACCTCGATGGTGCCTGCAAAACGAGGCGGCCGCATGCCTGACCGTCGAGAGGGTTCTCCATCGAAACTCACGGCGCTGGAGGCCGCTGATCCACGCTCGGCGACATATCGGTCTCCGACCAATGGTAGGCGAACTGTCCTTCCGATATCCCAACCCCGATTGCTGCCACCTCCTTCTGCGCGAGCGACCGGATCAGAATCTCGCGCGACAGCTCCGGCAGCAGCGTATTCGTGATGATGTTGTCGATCATCCGCCCGCCCGAATCCGGATCGTTGCACTGCGCGACGATGTGCGCGACCACGGCCTCATCATACGTGAACGCCGCGCCGTGGTTTTCGCGTACGCGCCGGCCGATACGGTCGAGCTGGAGGCGGACGATACCGCCGAGCATGTCGGGCGAGAGCGGGAAGTACGGGATCGTCACGATCCGGCCGAGGAGCGCCGCCGGGAAAACCTTGAGGAGCTGTGGGCGCAAAGCCACGGCCAGCGCTTCCGGGTCGCTCACGTAGGACGGGTCCTGCGCGAACTGCATGATCAGATCTGTGCCGACGTTCGAGGTCAGGATGATGAGCGTGTTCTTGAAATCGATCCGCCGGCCGGTGCCATCCTCCATCACACCCTTATCGAACACTTGGAAGAAGATTTCATGCACGTCGCCGTGCGCCTTCTCCACCTCATCGAGTAGGATCACACTGTAGGGCTTGCGCCGCACTGCCTCGGTGAGCCGGCCGCCTTCGCCGTAGCCAACGTAGCCGGGCGGCGCGCCCTTGAGTGTCGAGACGGTATGCGCCTCCTGGAACTCACTCATGTTGATGGTTATCATGTTCTGCTCGCCCCCGTAGAGGGCCTCGGCCAGCGCCAGCGCCGTCTCGGTTTTACCCACGCCGGAAGGGCCGCAGAGCATGAACACGCCAATCGGCTTGTTCGGGTTGTCGAGCTTGGCTCGGTTGGTCTCGATGCGCTTGGCGATCATCGCGAGCCCATGCGATTGGCCGACCACGCGCCGGTTCAGGATCTCCGGCAAACGCAGCACCGTCGCGATCTCGTCGCGCACCATCCGGCCGACCGGGATTCCGGTCCAGTCCGAGACGACGGAGGCCACCGCCTGCTCGTCGACGTGATCGTAGATCATGCGCGCCTCGGGCTCGATCGCTTCGAGCGCGGCGGCCTTGTCCCGGAGCGCGGCGCGGCACGCCTCTGCTCCCTGGGGCTGCGGCGGACCCGGGGGAGGCCCGCCCTCTGAACGCCCGTCTTCCAGCGCCGCCCCGACCGGCTCGGTTGCCTGTCGAGTAGCCGCGGCATCGAGGGCGCCAGACTCGGCTGCCAGCGCCGCTCGCAGCGCCCGGATCTCGGTTACGAGGGCCGTCTCGGTGTGCCAGGCGCTCTCAAGCTCGGCGAGGCGCTCGCGCAGGCCGGCAATCTCGCCGTCGAGGCCCGCGATCCTGTCCGGGTCGTCGATGCCGAGGTCGCGGTCGGCGTCGAGCGCGACACGCTCGCTCGCCTTGGCGCGGATCGCCGCGCGGGCGTCCGCGATCAATGCAGGCACAGCGGTCTGGCTGATCGCCACCCGGGCGCTCGCGGTATCGAGCAGGCTCACCGCCTTGTCGGGGAGTTGTCGCGCCGGGATGTAGCGGTGGGAGAGGTTGACCGCCGCGACCACCGCCGCGTCCGAGATGCGCACGCCGTGGTGTTTCTCCATCGGCGCCAGCAGGCCGCGCAGCATGTCGCCCGCCTGCGCAACCCCGGGTTCGCCGACCTGGATCGGCTGGAAGCGGCGGGTCAGCGCCGGATCCTTCTCGAAATACTGGCGGTATTCGGCCCAGGTTGTGGCCGCGATGGTCTTGAGGGTGCCGCGCGCCAGCGCCGGCTTGAGGAGGTTGGCCGCATCGCCCGTCCCGGCCTGCCCACCCGCGCCGATGAGGGTGTGCGCCTCGTCGATGAACAGGATGATCGGCGTCGGAGAGGACTGCACTTGGTCGATGACCGACCGCAGGCGCTGCTCGAACTCGCCCTTCATCGCGGCGCCCGCCTGCATCAATCCGATGTCGAGAGCATGGAGGCGTACGCCGCGCAGCGTCGGCGGCACCGCGCCTGAGGCGATCGCCTGGGCGAAGCCTTCCACCACCGCGGTCTTGCCGACGCCAGCCTCGCCGGTGAGGATCGGATTGTTCTGGCGGCGGCGCATCAGCACGTCAACGAGCTGGCGGATCTCCTCGTCACGGCCGCGGATCGGGTCCATCTCGCCAGCTTCCGCCCGGGCGGTGAGGTCCTGGGAGAAGCGATCGAGAGCGGTCTGGCCCCTCGGTGCGCTCGACCCTGCCGCGCCTGCTGCGACTGCCCCAGCGCCGTCCATCGGTCGAAGGTTCTCCTCGTCGGAGCGTGCCCAGATCGTGCGGTGCTCCTCTGTCAGCGTGTCGATCGGGATCCGCCCGAATTCGGGCGAGAGAGACAGCAGGGCGCGGCGCAGATGGTCCGTCTTGAGCGCACCGACAAGCAGGTGCCCGGAGCGGATCTGGGTTTCGCCGAACATCAGCGTCGCGTAATGCCAGCCGCGGTCGAGCAAGGCGATGATGCCGTCGGAGATGATGGGCATCTCCGTCTGTTTGGGCCGCAGAGCATCGATCGCCTTGACGAGGTTGGCGCCCAGCCGTCCACGGTCGAGGCCGTATTTGTCGGCTGTGAGAGCGAAGTCCGATCGGTCCTGCATGTGCAGGCAAGCCAGGAAATGGGCGAGTTCGACGTTGCTGTGGCCAGATGCGCGCGCCCGCTGGAACGCCTGGAAGAAACAGTCATAGCCGACGCGGTTGAGCTTGCCCGTGACGGTCTCGTTGCTGATGTCGCTCACGATGCGCTCCCTGCGCGGTAATCCGTGCGGCCAGCGCGCTCGGCGGGGTGGAAACGGGCGTCGCGCCGGTGGGGGGCGCCCGAGGGGTCGGTTCCGCTGCCGAGCCAGCTGGTGTAGCCAAGGCGCCCGCAGGCCCCGAGACGCAGAGGCTCGACGGCGGCGATCGGGAGTGCGAGCTCTACGTCCCACTCGAGCTCGTCGCCGAGATAGAACAGCATGAAGTCGGCCAGCTGCCGGCAGCGCGCGCCCCCCGGCAGCTGGCTCTCGTATTCGGCGAGGTCGACCGCGTAGATGCGCAGGCGGATGCGGTCCTCCACCGAGAACACGCTCTTGCCGAGCAGCAGGTCCTGCCCGAGCCCGACGTTGGCGCCGCCCAGCCGGGAGCGGTCGCCGGGCTCGAATTCGAGGAACGTACCGACGAACTCCTCGACTTCGACTGCGATGCCAAAAAGGCCCGCCACGGCGTTGCGCAGGCGGGAGCCGGAGCGGGCGGCTGGACCGAGCAGGCCCGCGAAGGCGATCTTGTTCGCATCCGGAACCGCGTCGAGGCCGCGGAATGCTGCGGAGCCGAGCCCTGCTGCAGCCCCCACATAGCCTTCGAAACGGTCCGCTCCGGGATGCTCATGCTGCGCGATAGGGCGGGCGTCCGCCCAGGCGCGATAGAAGAGCTGCATGAAGCGGTGGTTAATCACGTCGAGGAAGCGCGGCAGCGCGTCATCGTGCTCCAGCAGCCAACCGTAGGTCTCGTCGGTGAGGGCGAGCGGCAGGGCGCCCTGCGGTCCGAGCAGTCCGAAGAAACAGACGCGCAGGTGCAGGCCCCGCGCCGCGTCACGCTCCGCCGCGGCGATGGTTGAGGCTGGGAACGCAAGGTAGGGGTCCTGTCCGAGCGTCACGCGGTCGTCGCGCCGGCTCCCGCTGTCGCCGATCCGCGGCTGGTCCGGAAAGCTGCGCTCGACCCGCCGCAGGGTCGCCAGGAAGTCGTGGGCCCAGGGCTCCGCCAGCAGGCGGTCCGCGAAGCTCACAAGAGCCTCCGGCCACCGACCCGGGGCGGACCGCGCAGGATCTCCCCGCGCTCGGCCGTCCGGATCACCGTCTGCGTGAAGTGGTTGAGCGAGGCGTATTCCGCGAAGAACCGATCGAGGATCGCGCCTAGAAGGTAGGGGCCGGTGCCCTCGAACGCCTTGTCGTCGAGGGTCACTGTCACCTCTGTGCCGCGGGCGGCGCCGGTGCCAGTGCGCTGCCGGAGCCGCCGCACCACGGGACGGCTGTCGACGCTGCGCACGCCGCGGATACGTCGCTCGACGGCGCTGTCGGCGAGGTCGGCAAACAGCATGAAGGTTTCGCGCAGGGCCTCCGCCCCTCGCCCGGCGCGCGGTTCGACGAGGCCCAGCGGATTGAGGCTCAGCAGGCTGATCAGCCGCCACGATACGGCGCCGGTGAACAAGGTCTCAGACCGGCCGCGGATCTGCGCCACGACCGGCTCACGCGGTCGCGTGGGTCCGGCGAGGCAGAGCACGTCCAAGGCACCGTTGTCGGCGAGGCGAAAATCGGCGCCGGCCTCCCCAACCGGCAGCAAATCAGCCAAGTGCCGGTTCGAGCAGAGGGCGCGCACGCTGAGTTCGGCGACAGCGCCGTCGCCGTCGATCCCCGAGGGCTCGATCAGCGACAAAAACAAGTCCGTGCCGGTGTAGTCGGAGGTCGATCCGTATTGCCGCTCTTTGCTCGTGCGCCGCCGGGGCATGCGCCGCACGGTGTAGAACAGCCCCGTAGTCTCGCTCGCCTGTGCGGGGGCGTACAGGGGCCGGACGGGCGTCTTGCCCGTCCGTTCCGGCTGGTGGGCGTAGACCTGGAGTATGCGATGGGGCTCGAAATCGAGGGGCCGACTGCGATCGGCCACCAGGTGGTACTCGTGTTGGTTCGGCCGCACCGGGACCCGATCCAGACTCATCTCGAACAGGTTGACCGCCGGCACGGCGTAGAGGGCGAAGGCGTCCGGGCGTACGGCCGAGCCGAGGCGAGGGTTGGCCTCGTCGAAGGTGAAAACGACGTCGAGCACGCGTGCGCGCACCCCCTGCAGCGCCCGGTTCAAGCCCGTCAGTTTGAAGCCAAGGAACTTGCGCGGGAAAGCAAAGTACTCACGCAAAAGGTCGAAGCCATCGAAGAGGCGATTGTCCTTCGGGAATAAAGTTTCGCCCGGACCGAAGCCGACCGGCTCCACCGCGTCCAGGGGCAGGGGCACGAGCACCGGATCGCCGAACCCGTCCAGGTAGCGAAGGTAAACGCCTAGGCGGTCGGCAAGGATCTGCTCGTAGATCGCCACCGCGTCTGCTTCGGGCCCGACGAGGTGCACAGGCAACGTGTCGAGCGCGCAACCGGAGAACCACGTCTGTGGATCCTCCGAGGGCTTCGTCGCCTCGTTCTCTGGTTGCCCGGTGCGGTGGACGAGGGTAAGCCGCAGCCCCGCGGCGACATCGCCACCGCCGATCCCGAGCGCCTGGAGTGAGGCAGGATGGCCGAAATAGTCGGCGGCGGTGATGTCGAACGGCCAGATCCGCAGGTCGTCGGTCGTTCGGAAGCGGCACGCGGTCTGCCGCTCGCGCTCGCGGTAGGTCGCGTCGAGATTGGCTCCCCGGGCAATGAGCGGGCCGTCGCGCAGTCCCGGGTCGCCGAACGCGGGGTTGACTTTCGCCAGCATCATCGATGGCGTCGGCGCGAGATAGTTCGGGACGAGCTGTTCCAAGAGGTTCTGCGTGAACTCGGGAAACTCATCCTTGATCTTGAGCTGGACCCGTGCGGCGAGGAAAGCGGCGCCTTCGAGCAGCCCGGTAATCATCGGGTCAGCCTGATTCTCGACCAAGCCGCCGAGGCGTTCGGCGATGCCCGGGAACTCGTCGGCGAATTCGCGCGCGTGCTCGCGCAAGAAACCAAGTTCACGATTGTAGAGGTCGAGGAACTCACGATTCATGCGGAGTGCCCCGGCCCATTCGGACGCGCCTGGCTCATCGCCGGGCGACCTTGATGCGTCCCGTGTCGCGCTCGAGGTCGGCGATGAACTCCACGGGGACGTTGAGCGGGTCGGCCCGAATCTCGGCGCGTACAACGAAGCGCAGCTTCAGCTCGTTCGGATCGGCGGCATCGTCGCGGCGCGCCACGATGGAGCTCGGCGCCAGCCGCGGCTCAAAGGTCCTCAAAGCTAACTCGATCTCCATGGCGATGCCATTCACGGCGGCGTCGTCGATGGACATGCGGGCGATATCCACGAAGCCATGGTTGAGGATCGAGCGACGGACATGCGGGAAGGCCGAGAGGTCGATGTCCGCCGCGAGATGAACGGTGTTCATCAGACGCTCGAGGTCGGTGGAGACGCTGCGCTGGAGATCGCCGGCGTTGATGGCGGAGCGAGGATGCGCCCCGTGTCCGGAAACGATGCGCCCACCGGACGCGTCACGGCGTTCGATCCGCAGCCGTGCGTCCCGGGCGCTGTTAGCGGTGCGGAAGACGTCCATCAACGGGTTGCGGGCTCGACCTCCTGCGGTCTTGGCGTTCATACCATCGCTCCTGATGCGCCCGTTTCAGTGAGTCGTGGCAGCGTCGACGCACTCGGGCACCAGCATCTCCCTCCGGCCCGGCACCGCACGCCAGGCCGGAGTGGGGTGCCGAACGAGGTTCAGCCGGCGACGTTCTTAGCGATGTGCCACTTGTGCTCAGTTTCGGCTCCCTTGCTGCCGTCGGCATTCTGGACGGCATATTTCACATGGAACGTGCCAAAATTCAGCGTCACGTTCTCGGTGAGCCGGTCTTCGCCGCCGGAGCCGCCCATGGACAGATGAGAGACGATGATGTCCTCAAGCTCAACGGTGAGGTACTCGAGCGGCTTATCGCCAGCCTTGCGGACGATCAGCTTGCCTTTCTTGATATGCTTGCCGGCGCAGCAATGCTGGAAGAGAGTTGGGCTGGATTTGTCGATGTACTTCGTGATGCTGAGATCTTGAACGCTCACCTTGCCGGCGCCGGACCCCGACCCGACATGCGTGGTGCCAGACTGAGCGGCGCCCCAGGACCACGCCAAGACATCGATCTCGTCTTTGTATTTATCGTCGCGCGATTCGCCCTTGATCCCCTCAAGCTTCAGAAAAATGTCGACGGCCATAACTCAGGTTCCTCCCGTTCCTGTCCGAGATCTGTAAATGTATCTGACTTGACTTCAAAACGCGCCACATGTCGTGGGGCGGCAGAGGGTAATCACGAGAGGAAAAGGCTAGATCTTCATGCCTCGTATCTGAGCCATGCCTGACCCAAGCGCTGTCATTGCTGGAGTGGCGGCAGCCGCGAGACGAGGCTCATACCGATATCCATGCCTTCGAGTTGATAATGTGGCCGCAGGTAGAACTTTGCCGAGTAATAACCGGGGTTCTCCTCGTCAGCGACTATATCAACCCGGGCAGCAGCGAGGGGCTTGCGAGCCTTGGTCTGCTCACTCGAATTCGTTGGATCGCCATCAACGTATTCGTTGATCCATTCTTGAAGCCAGCGGGTCAGCTGGTCTTTTTCCTTCGTCGAGCCGATTTTGTCGCGGACCATACACTTCAAGTAGTGAGCGAAGCGCGACACCGCGAACATGTAGGGGAGGCGCGACGACAAATTGTCGGACGCGGTTTGATCGACACCGTTCGGACCGAAATACGACCCGGGCTTGTATAGTGACTGCGCACCGATAAAGGCGGCTTTATCGGTATTCTTGCGGTGGATCAGCGGAATCAATCCGGATTTTGCCAGCTCCGCCTCGCGACGATCGCTGATCGCGATCTCGGTGGGGCATTTGAGATCGACGCCACCGTCATCCGTTGGGAAGGTGTGGCAGGGCAGGTTGATCACCTCCCCACCCGACTGAACCCCGCGGATCCGCACAGTCCAGCCGCAATCCTTGTACGCTCGATTGATGTTCACGCCCATGGCGTAGGCCGCGCTCATCCAGGCATACTTCTCGCCGGAATGACCGTCCGTCTCCTCCTCGAACGCGAACTCCTCGACCGGCTCGGTCTTGGCCCCGTAGGGGACTCTGGAAAGCACTCGCGGCATGCAAAGCCCGACGTAACGAGAGTCTGGCAACTCGCGCAGGCTCTTCCACTGGGCGTAATCGGGCGTATCGAAGATCTTCCCTAAATCTCGCGGGTTGGCGAGTTCTGTAAAGGCGTCCATCCTGAGAAGGGTGGGATCGGCTGCAGCGAAGAACGGCGCATGTGCGGAGCTCGCGATCTTCCCAAACTCACGCAGCAATTGTACATCCTGCGGCAGGTGACTGAAAGCGTAATCAGCAACCAGACATCCATAAGGCTGACCGCCCAGCTGACCGAACTCGGACTCGTAAACCTTCTTAAATAGCGGGCTCTGATCCCAACGAGCGCCGGTGAAAAGGCGTAAGTTCTTGAACACTTCCTGCTTCGAAGCGTTCAGAACCTTAATTTTCAACGTAGAATCCGTCTCGGAATTGAACACGAGATAGTTCAGCCCACGCCATGCGCTCTCGATCTTCTGAAACTCAGGCGCGTGGATGATCGTGTTGACCTGTGCGGTCAACTTTTCGTCGATGCGGGCGATCATCTCCTCGATCGTATCGAGGACGTCCTCTTTGATCAGCGCAGTGTTCGACAGGGCTTCTCGAACCAGGGTACCGACAGCGTTCTCGACTTCTGTCGCCGCGCGTTCGGTGCGCGGCTTGAAGCTTTGCTTCAGCAGGTCCGCGAACTCGCTCGCGTCCGCCGTCTGCTGCTCCGCGGACGCGGCGCCTTGCGCAAACTCGGGATTTCCGGCGGCCATCGATGCGCCTTTCAGGGTTCGGAATGGAGTGAGGGGCGAGGCGCGCGTCGCCTCAGGACTCGGAGGACTCAGGCGACGCGGTCGGCACAAGCCGCTGGGCTAAGGCTTCCATCAGGGCCGGATCCTTGAGGAGAGCTTTGATCTGATCGCTCGCCGCGACCTTCCCATCCATGTAGCGAAGCAAGTTGGAGAGCTGCTCGCGCGCTTCCAGCAGTTTGGCGAGCGCGGGAACCTGACGCGCCACCGCGGCAGGACCGAAATCGTCCATCTTCCGGAAATGCAGCTCGACCGACATTTTGTCCTGACTGCCCGTCAGCCGATCCTCGACGTTGAAGCGCACCGCGGGCCCGACGGCAGCCATTCGCTTCTCGAAGTTGTCCATATCGTATTCAAGGAAATCACGATCGGCCATGTCCGGCTTCTCGACCGTTGAGGCGTTGCCCGACAGATCGGCCAGCACACCCATGACGAAAGGCAACTCGACCTTGCGCTCCGCGTCGTAGGGATCCTCATACGTGATGTGCACGCGCGGAGGTCGGTTGCGCTTGATGAACTTTTGACTCGAATCGGCCATCAGAGCGCTTCTTTCGATGGAATCAATACAGAAAACCGGGACTTAGACCGGTATCCAGCACGGGGTCCATAGATTCCAGCCCCTACGCTATGCTTGGCAGTCGTACAGATTTTCCACCACCACGCAAGAGGCGGATGCTACCGAGAACGCTATTATCGGTCAGATGTACCCCAGAAGCGGCACATTAATTCAATCAAGGACTTGCTGTCAAACAATCCAATTAATCGAGTAAAAATAGAGACTAAATTTGACTAGTTTAGCTTCTTGGATGTCGCCGCGGCGTCCGCAGCCCAGTGCGCCCGACGGATCAACTGCGAACGAGGGGTTAATCCGCCCCCGGATCCGAAAGCACATCTTTGAGAACGGCGAGAAAATCACGGTCCGCGAGGGCTGCGGCCTTCTCAAGTAGGAGCGGGATCGGGCTGGCGGGCTCCGATTGGCGGAAATAGTGTCCTGTCTCGCGTAGCAGCGCGACGGCCTCGCCCCTCGTCGTCGCGCGGAACTTGGGTGCGGACGCGTCCGACGCCTCCGTAGCATTTTGGCTCTGATCGAGCGTCGGATCCGAGGCTTGGTCCACCCCTCCGACGTCCGGCACCGCAGCGAGTTGGTCGAACGTCAGGCGCAACTTGCGCCCGGCACCGAGCACGATGGCAACCTCGGGGGCTTGATCCGGCATCAGGATGCGCATCACCTCGACGAAGGACTTGCCAACGAGGGTCTGAGCCTGCCGCACGAGAACTTCGGCAAGGCTCGACGGTTCATGCGTCCGGAGATAGAGCGCCGCTGCCGCAAGGGCTGACGCGGCCTGAGACGTGCTCGTGATTGCGCCGACGGACGGCACGTGAACGGACGCGGGCACCGCGAGAGCGGGCTCCTGCGCCCCCGCTTGTGGTGTGGCCGGCACCCCATCGGGAGCGCCGACGAACTCGCGCATGCGCGCGATGAGCTCCTTCAGCCGCCCCAGGTCGACGGCGCCTCCGCCGCCGCCGCGGGACAGGGTGGCGGCCCCGATCCGGCCGATTGCATCGGCGACCGTCGCGAGATCGACTCGCGTCGCCGCCAGTGTGTCCGGTTCCGCGTCCTCAAGCGCACGCGTGATCGCGGCGCGGTCGGGCCCCGGATCCTGGCCGGCCGGCGGTACCTCGCCGGTGGCCACCATCTGGTTCCGGAAGGTAATCGGTCCGTAGCGGCGACTTCGAAACAGCGTCGTGTGCTGGAGCGGCAGGATGACGGTCGGATTGTCTTCGAGGGCCTGCAGGACGGCGGCGCGGAAATCGTAATCGTCTCCTGCGCCGCGCGGATGCACGCCGTCCCATCGTGCTTCGAGGAGCCCCGCGACCGCTGCGAGAACCTGCCCAAATCCGCGCAAATCGCGGTCGAGCATGGCCAGCCTGCCGAGCAGTGCGAAGAGGCGCAGGTCGCGCGTCCGATCCAGAAGGTCGAGGAGGAGCTCTGACTCTCGCGCGAAATCGATGTGGGAGCGATCGAAAATCTTCAGCTCGCCCCCCTCCCGGTAGAGGTAGAAGGACGGCAGCCGGCTCTCGGCGCGCGCGACGCCGTTTAGGAAATCGGGATCCCCGGCCTCATCGAGGTCGTCTCCGCAGGGCAAGGCCTCGGTAATCGGATCGAGGAACCGATCCGGATTGATGTCGAGTGCCATAAGAGGCGAGCGCCTAATCCGCCCTCAGACGTGTCTCGACCCGCCGGTTCTGGCTGGAGAATGAGTCCTGGACCAGGGGCTTCAGCTTGCCATAGCCCTTCGCCTCCAGCCGCGCGGCCGGGATGCCGTGCGCTGTCAAGAAATCCACGACCGACCGCGCTCGACGCATTGAGAGATCGAGGTTGAACGCGTCGCTGCCGGTCCCGTCGGTGTGCCCCTCGACGACGAACTGCGCCCTATCCAGGGCTGGGTCGCTGAGGGCACGCGCGAACTCGTCGAGGTTCGACCGGGCGGATGCCGTGAGGTTGGTCGAATTGTAGTCGAAATTCACCCGCAGGTCGAAGCCTTCGACCGGCTTTGAGCGGTCTTGGACCTGCTTCGCACACTCGCTCTCCGTGCCGATACAGAGTGCGCGCGTCTCCCCGAGGTCGGCACGCTTGGCCGGCGCAAAGTGTTTGACGATGTCCGACGCCTTATAGGCCGGATCGGCGCAGGCCGCCGTCGCCGCAGAAACGGCAGCCGCGAACAGCGTGAGGGTCAGGATGCGGGCAGGGCGCCGGATCGAAGCACTCATGATATGAGACTTGACACCTCAAACGGGGCCGATCGATGATTAACTAGCGATCGCGTGAGAACTAGTCTAACGCGGATAGGGCAGTAACGCCAGCGCGGATCAGATCGTGGACTACGGAGCCCCTTCGCAGCAAGGCCGCATTGCCGAAATCGTAACGACCGCCGGTCGCGACAAGTTTGTGCTCGTTCATTTGGACGCCGAAGAAGGCCTCGACCGCCTGTTCGAATATAGAGTCGAGGCCCTGTGCGAGGATCCGAATTACGATTTTGACAAGCTACTCGGTCGGAATGCGCACATTCGTTTCCGATCTTACGATGACGTCGATAGATACTACAACGGTATCGTTGTGGATGCGCAATGGGCCGGCGTCCACCAGGATCTACATGCCTACAGACTGACGCTCCGTCCCTGGCTCTGGCTTCTCGGCCGCCGGTCGGATTGCCGCATCTTTAAGGACAAGACCGTCCTGGATATCGTCGAGGACGTATTCAAGGGCGCCGGCTTCGGCGATTTCGAGGTCAAGGCCAATCGCGGCGACTATGAAAAAATCGAATATTGCGTGCAATATCGCGAAAGTGATCTGAATTTCGTCAGTCGCCTACTCGAAGAGTGGGGTCTGTACACGTTCTACGAGCACAGCGCCAACAAACATCTTCTGATTCTTGCCGATTCACGATCCTGTCATCGGCCGGTCGAGGCGGGCGGTGGCGCCATACCGTTTATCCCACTGACTGAGCGAGACCGGCGCGAACGCGAGCACGTCTCGGCGTGGCGCGCCGACCGACGATTCCGCACCGGCACCTTCGCGACGAACGATTTCGATTACATGAAGCCAACCGCCAACCTGAAGGCGGATTCCAGCGGTTCCGAACGGTACGAGAAGGCGGCCCTGGAGGCTTACGACTTTCCGGGCCGCTACACGGAGCGGGATCTCGGAAAGAAGCGCGCAAAGGTGCAGCTCGAGGCCGAGCAGGCGCCCGACCACCGCCGCAGCGCCACCGGCGATGCTGCGAGCCTCTACCCCGGAGCGCTTGTGACGATTCGGAACCACCCCTCGGATGACGGGCAGTACCTCGTCGTCTCGGCCCGCCACGTGATCAGTCCAGAGGCTTACCGCAGCGGCACTGGCTCGGGCGCGGGCGCACTGTACCACGGCACCTATGAGTTGCAGCCGATCGACCGACCCTACCGCGCGCCGCTCATCACGCCTCGTCCGAGGGTGCAGGGGCCACAGACCGCCCTCGTGACCGCGCGCAAGGGCAAGGAAGGCGAGGAGATCGATGTCGACGAGGAGGGGAGGATCTTCGTGCAGTTCCACTGGAACCGGGACAAGGACAGGATCTCCCGCCCCGTGCGCGTGGCACAAATGTGGTCAGGCAAGTCCTGGGGCTTCCAGGTCATCCCGCGCGTCGGCCAGGAAGTCGTGGTGCAGTTCCTGGAGGGGGACCCGGATCATCCGCTCGTGGTCGGGACGGTGTACAATAAGGAATACCCCTATCCCTTCAAGCTGCCGAGCGAAAAAACGGTCTCGGGCATGAAGTCCGACTCGACCAAGGGGCACGGGGGATACAATCAACTGACGTTCGACGATAAGAAATCTTCGGAGAAGATCGACGTGCGTGCCGAGAAGGACCTGGACGCGGTGGTGCGCCACGCCGAGACCCGCGAGGTCGGCGTCGCCTTCGAGACGCCGAGCGGAAAGCCCTCGCGCACGACGGTGATCAAGAACGGGGACGACAGCTTCAAGGTCGAGAGCGGCAACTGGAAGAACGACGTTGCCCAGGAAGTGCACATCAAGGCGGGGACCAAGGTCGTGATTGAGTGCGGCGCGAGCAAGATCACCATGGACCCGGCCTCGATCACTATCGAGGCCGGAATGATCAAGCTGCAAGGTACGGCGCTGATCGAAGAGAAGGCGCCTCTCATCACGCTGAATTGAGCCCCCGTACGTGACGGTCCTCAAGATATAATGGTCCCCCGTGGCAGGCAGCCGTTTCAGCACCGCGCGGGATTTGTTCGCCGCGTTCCCGAGCGCAGAGCGCGACTTTACCGCAGGGCCGACCGACGAGCCGCCACTTCCGTTCCTGGAGCGGGTGCGGCACAGCGAGACGCCGGAGGACGGGGTCAGCCTGCTGGCCTACGCCCTCGGGCGCCGCGAGGCGGTTTGGTGGGGTGCCCAGAGCGTGCGCCTCCTCTGTCGGATCGCGGTCGGCCAGGAGGATGCGCCGTTGCAGGCTGCCGAGAACTGGGTCCGCGACCCGGACGACCTGCTGCGCCGCGAGGCGCTGCGCCTGGGCATGACGAGCAACCAGCGACTCGCCACGCCCTGGGTGGCGCTCGCGGCGGGCTGGTCGGGCGGCAATGTCGGGCCGAGCGCTCAGGCTATCGTGCAGGCGACCCCGGAGATGACCCCAAGGGCCGTTCGGACAGCGGTCCTCGTAGCGCTTGCGACTGTCAGCGCGCGGGACCGTTCGAACCATCTTCAGGCTTGCATCGACCTCGGCGTATCGTTGATGCACCGTGGGACTCGGTGACCGCACGGGCCGAGCCCGCGCGTGAATGCGCACCACCCTCGCCGCGGTCGCGCGAAGGTGGCACACTGGACGCCATCCGGAGCAATCCGCTCCCAGAGGCAACCCGGTGCGACGTGCGAGTTCCCCCGCTTCGTCGCGGCTGTGTGTGGTAGGAACAGGGAACGCGAGTTGCACCGCGCTGCGCGTGGCCCAGTGTGGCCATCGGAACGGACGATGACACTCACCCTTCAGATTGAGAATTTTACCGTCCTTCCCGACGGGGGCCCGCTCAGCATCAGCCTGTCGGGCAAGCGTGGGATCGACATCGGCCGCGATCAGTACCTCGATTGGACGCTCCCCGATCCGGACCGCGTAATCTCCGGCAAACACGCCGAGATACGCCACCGGGACGGAGGCTTCTGGCTGCGGGACGTCTCTCGCAACGGCGTGTTCGTGAACCGCAACGCGCAGCGCCTGCAGGAAGCCTACCAGCTGAAGGACGGGGACCGCATTCAGATCGGCCAGTACGTTATCCTCGCCCGGATCGACGGCGCGGCCGCCCACGCGCAGGCCTCGCCTTCGGTGCGCCCGGCCGCGGCACAGGATTATTGGGACGTGGCCGCCGAAACTCCGTCGGTCCCGAGTCATCACCTCAGGTCGCCCGACGCGCTTCGTCCCGTCCGCCCCGACTTTGTCGATTGGCTGGTCGACCTCCCGGAGCCCGCGGGCCTGGCCGGCACCCGCCCATCGGAAGGGCCCGGCGCAGTGCCGGATTGGGAAGTTCCGAAACCCACGCCGTTACCCGTCCCGCGGCGCCCCCCAGAGCCACCCTTCCCGACGCCCGCTTTCGATCCTCCGGTGGTCGCACCCCAGAGTCCCACGTCTCCGGTCCGCGTAGCCCCGGCCTCACCCCCAGAGATCCCGTCTGCGAGCGATCCCTGGGCCGTGTCCGACGGGGCTCGATTTGCGGGTGCACCGGGGCCCTCCTCGCCCCCCGCCGCGGAACCGTCGAGGTCTGGGAGTGCCGACCTCGACGCCGACACGTTCGTCCGGCGCTTCGCCGCCGGCCTCGGCATCCCGCCCGAGATCCTCGCGTGGCAGGACGCTGGGGACCTCGCCGAGGAAGCGGGCGCAATTCTGCGCCTGAATGCGGAGAACGTGAAACAGCTGCTGGCCGCTCGGACCGAATCGAAGCGCGCGGCCAGAGCCGCGAACCAGACGACGATCCAGGCGCTCGACAACAACCCTCTGAAGTTCTCGCCGACGGTCGACGACGCCCTGCGCATCATGATGGGCCGCCCGTCGAGCGGTTACCTCGAAGCACGGCGGGCAATGGAGGTGAGCTTCCGCGACCTCAAGACCCATCAGATCAAGACCTACGCGGCCATGCAGAACGCCCTCCGCCTCCTGGCGGAGGAACTGAGCCCCGAGGGTATCGTGGCGTCCGACGAGAAGGACCGTGGCCTCGGTGGGCTGCTCGGCTCGCGCAAGGCGCGCCTCTGGGACATCTACACGACGCGCTGGGATGCTCTGGCCTCGCTGCACGACGAGGGCATGGTCGATGCCTTCATGGTGTTCTTCGCGGACTGCTACGACAAGGTTCGGTAGCTGGGCGGGCGCGGACGGCCGTCCTTCGTGCCGTGACCGGAAGTACACAGGCGCCCCGAAATCATGGGGATATATGGCGGATGTGATACTTACGGATCCGAGATCGATAGTCCTAGGGGAACCAGAGCATTGGCCCTGACGTAAAAAGTCGTTATGCCTGCCTTCGCGCCAAGCAGCGAACCGAGCGGACCCATGTGAGCGACTCGCTGGTGCACTTGGAGCATCGTCCCGAAAAGCGTTCACCAGCTCTCGGGACAAACTACGCAGAGTCAAAAATCTGGAGCATCGCCCCGGTCCGGGTTTTCGGCCCGATGCTCCGGGGCGCATTGGGAGAGCGGGCGGCGATGTCCTGGCGCAACAAGGTGATCTGGACCGAAGGGCTGTTCCTTCGACCACATCATCTTCAGCAGCACGACCGGTACGTCGAGGGCCTGGTTGAGAGCAGGACCCGCAACGTCACCCCGTACCCCTGGGGGTTCTCGTCGCTGGAGATAGACCGCGACCTCGCACAGCAGAGCCGGTTTGCCGTGCGCCGTGCTGCCGGGATCATGCCGGACGGCACCCCCTTCGACATCCCAGCCGAGATGCCGCCGCCGCCCCCGATCGAGGTTCCAGAAAGTGCCGGCAAGTACTTGGTCTGGCTGACCCTGCCGGTGGGCGCCCCTAATACGCGCGAGGTCGAGAGCGCCGAGGCCGACAGCGCCAGCCGCTTCGTGCCCGCCAACGTCCGACTGATCGACACGACCTCGGCCCTGCGGATCGAGGAGGAGATCGAGGTAGCCCAGCCACGCCTCGCCTACGAACTCCGCAAAACCGCCAAACCCGGCTACGTCGCCCTGGCGATCGCTCGCATCGTCGAGGTGCGCGACCGGGCCATCGTCTTCGACGAGACCTTCGCTCCGCCGGTCCTTACCAGTTCGAGCCATCCGGTGGTGCATGGCTGGATCGAGCGAGTCATAGGCTGGGTCGAGAACAAGCTGGAGGAACTCGCACGCTACGCCGCCGACCCGACCGCGGGCGGCGGCCTGCAGAGCGCGGACTACTTCATCCTGCAGTTGCTCAACCGGCACATCCCGGTCCTGCAGCATTTCGCAGCGTCCCGCTTCGTGCACCCCGAGCGGCTCTACGAGGAGTTGCTGCGCTTGGCCGGCGAACTCGCAACCTTCACCACCGCGGACCGGCGCGCCCGTACCTACCCGGCCTACGATCACGACGACTTAGAGACCGTGTTCATGCCGGTCCTGCGCGACATCCAGGATTTCCTCTCGGCACAGCTCGGCCGCAGGGCCATCCGGCTGCCGATCGTCGAGCGGGCGTCGAACGCTTTCGTCTCGATGATCCGGGACCGCAACCTGTTCCGCAACGCGAGCCTCGTCCTCGAGGTCGCAGCGCGTCGGCCACTCACCGAGATCCAGTCCGAGTTTCCGCACCTGTTCAAGGTCGGCCCGAACACGCAGATGAGCGAGATCGTGCACGCCAACCTGCCCGGTGTGCCGCTTGTGCACTTGCCGACTCCGCCGCCGCAGATCCGGGCGATCACCGATCACGTATATTTCCTGCTCGACCGGCAATCGCCGCTGTGGCCCGAGTTCTCGGTGGCAAGCTCGATCGGGATGCATTTCTCCGGTGATTGGCCACAGCTCGAACTGGAGCTGTGGGCGGTGCTGGACGTCCGGCGATGAGCGATCCGTTCGGCCGGAGCGATCGGACGATTATCCTGCCTGACCCAGGCGGGCGCGGGCGGGTGCCCGATCCGATGCCCGCCGCTCCGGCGGCCCGTTCGGGCCAGGCCTCTCCCCATCAGGCCCCTCCCCTCCAGGCCGCCCCCTACCGGCCGCAGGCGCCGGCACCGCCACAGGACGACTGGGCAACCTCCGATCTCTCCGCCCGCCGCCCGCCCGCGGAGCCATCCGGGCGCGCTTTGGTCATGAAGCGGGATGTGGTGGTGGCGCCCAACGCCAACCCGCTCCTGCGCGCGGCCGCTCCCCTGATGCTGCTGCTCGGGCGGCTGCGCGTGCAGCTCTCCACAGCCTCGTTCTCGAACCTGATGGAGCAGGTTGCTGCCAGCATCGAGGATCTCGAGAAGGATGCTCGCGCGGCCGGGGTATCCGCCGAGCAGGTGCGTGCCGCGAAGTACATCGTCTGCGCCACCGCCGACGACATCGTTCAGAACATCCCCACCGACGAGCGGCACGTCTGGACCCAGTACAGCATGCTGAGCCGTTTCTTCGGCGAGCGCGTCGGCGGCGTGCGCTTCTTCGAGGAACTCGACAGGGCCAAGGTCGACCCGATCGGCAACTACGACCTGCTGGAGCTGATCCACGCATGCCTCGGCATCGGCTTCCAGGGCGTTCACCGCACGGGCGGAGGCGGCGCAGCGAACCTCCAGCGGATCCAGCGTGAGCTCTACGAACTGCTCCGTCGGACCCGCAGCGTCGATCGCGAGGTCTCGCCGCGCTGGCAGGGGCAGATCATTCCGCCCGAGGCCAAACGCTTCCACGTGCCGCTCTGGGCCGCGGGTTCCGTCGTCGGCGCGGTGCTGCTCGGCCTTTTCCTGCTCCTACGCCTGCTCCTCGTCGGGAACGCTGAAGGCGCCGCCGCGGAACTCACCCTGCTCCACCCGATGACGGAGATCAGCATCCAGCGGCGGGTCTACGCCCCACCGCCCCCACCGCCCCCACCGCAGCCGGAGAGTCAGGCCGGCCGGTTCCAAGACGCGCTGAAGGCGGAGATCAACGACAACGCAATCGCCGTGATCGAGTCCGGCAACCAAATCGTCCTGCGCGTGGCCGCGGCGCTGTTCCCGCCAGCGGACGCCCGGGTCAAGCCCACGTTCGTCCCCCTGCTGCAACGCCTCGCCGGCCTGTTGGAAAAGGGCGCGGGCTCGATCAAGGTCATGGGCCATACCGACGCGATCCCGATCAAGACGGTCCTGTTCCCGTCGAACTTCGTCCTGTCCGAAGCGCGAGCGAAGGCGGTCGCCGCCGTCCTCAGGTCCGGTTTGTCGAAACCCGACCGCTTAGCGGTCGAGGGCAAGGGCGCGGACACGCCAATCGCCAGCAACAAGACGCCGGAGGGCCGAGCCCGCAATCGGCGCGTGGACATCGTTGTCCAGCGCGAGCGCTGAGGCCGTTGTGCGGGACGCGGCGGGAGAGAAGGGCCGGGACACTGTCCGGCGGGAGGCTCTGGTGCGGGGCCGCATCGAGGTTTCGGGGTGATGACGTTACAGGCGTGGATATGGCGCGCAGCCCTGGTTCTTGGCGGACTCAGCCTGTCGGCCCTGATCTGGTGGGCAGGCCCGCTCCTGGCCATCGCCGATGCGCGCCCCCTGGAGGCGGCGTGGCCCCGCGCCCTCCTCTGTGCGCTCGTCGTAGGTGGGGTGGCCGCCGCGATGGGCTGGGATTGGCACTCGCGCCGGAAGGCAACGCGCGCGCTCCAGGCCGAGATCGCCAGTCCCGAGGCCGAGGCCGGCGACGGAACGGTCCTCCAGGAACGGATGGGCGATGCGCTCGCGACGCTGAAGAAGGCGCGGGGCGGCAAGAGCGGCTATCTCTACGACCTGCCGTGGTACGTCATCATCGGGCCGCCTGGAGCGGGTAAGACCACCGCCCTTGTCCGCTCCGGCCTCAAGTTTCCGCTGGCGAAGGGGCGGACCCCGGAGGCCGTCGCCGGCATCGGAGGCACGCGGTATTGCGACTGGTGGTTCACCGAGGACGCCGTACTGATCGATACGGCTGGACGCTACACCACCCAGGATTCCTCCCCCAAGGGCGATCGGTCGAGTTGGCTTGCTTTCCTCGATCTGCTCCGACGTGCGCGTCCGCGCCAACCGATCAACGGCGTCCTCGTCGCGATCAGCATTGAGGATCTGCTGATAGGTGGTGATGACGGCGTCGAAGCACACGCCTCCGCAGTGCGGGCCCGCCTGATCGAGTTGCACAACCACCTGAAGGTCGATTTCCCGGTCTACGTAATCTTCACGAAGGCGGACCTCATCGCCGGCTTCAGCGAATTCTTCGGTCAGCTCTCCGAAGCCGAGCGGCAGATGGTCTGGGGCCATACCTTCCAGACGGCCGACAAGACGCGCAACATGGTCGGTGAGGTGCCGGCGGAGTTTGATGCTCTGGTCGAGCGCCTCAACGAATGGATGCCCGACCGCCTCCAGGACGAGGTGGCGCCGACCGCCCGGGTAGTCCTGTTCGGCTTCCCGAGCCAGATGGCAGCGATCCGCGGACGGGTGGTCGATTTCCTCGGCCGGGTTTTTGAGCCGAGCCGTTTCCACGTCAACGCAACGCTGCGCGGATTCTACTTTACGTCGGGCACGCAAGAAGGCACGCCGATTGACCAACTCATCGGTGCGCTCTCGCGCAGCTTCGGCTCGCAGGACGTCAGCGCCGCGGCTTATTCCGGCCGCGGTCGGAGCTATTTCCTGACCGATCTTCTGAGGAAGGTCGTGATCGGCGAGGCGGGCTGGGTCTCGACCAACCGCGCCGCGATGCGCCGGGCGAACCTTCTGCGGCTTGGCACCTACGCAGGCTTGGCGCTCGGCGCTGCGCTGCTTGTTGGGCTGTGGTGGACGAGCTTCCTGCGCAATGGACAGTTGATCACACTCACCAGCAGCCTGACGAGCAAGTACCGCGCCGACGCCACCGAGACGCTGCGCGAGCCGGTCGTGGCAGACCGCAATTTCTCGAAGGTCTTGCCGCTGCTCAACGCGCTGCGCTACCTGCCGACGGGCTACGCGAGCCGGGGGGAAGGCGAGCCGATCATGGCGACCTTCGGCCTCAGCCAGCGGCCGCGGTTGCGATCGGCTGCCGAGACGGCCTACCGGGCGGGCCTTGAGCGCCTGTTCCGACCACGCCTCATCTTCCGCTTGGAGGAGCAGCTTGAGGCCAATCGCGCCAATCCCGGCTTCATCTACGAGGCGCTGAAGGTCTACCTGATGCTGGGCGGCCGCGCCGAGGTGCCGCTCGACAGGAACCTCGTCGTGGGGTGGTTCCGGCGGGACTGGACCGAGAACCTTTATCCAGGCGCAGGCTTTGCGCGAGGCCGGCAGCTTTTGGAGGATCACCTCCAAGCGATGCTGGACCTCGACGACGGCAGCACGCCCCTCGTCACAGTAAACCAAGCCCTGATCGAGGACAGCCAGCGTACGCTCGCCCGGCTCAGCGTCGCCGAGCGCACCTACGAAGTCCTTAAGTCCGAAGCGCGGCCGGCGACGGCCCGCGACTGGACGGCAGCGAAGGCCGCCGGCCCCGATGCCGGTCTCGTCTTCGAAGCTGCCGGCGGGGCCGACCTCGACAGCGTACGGGTGCCGTTCTTTTTCACTTACGACGGGTTCCTCAACGCGTTCATCGACCGGTTCGGCGACGCTCAGGACATCGCTGAGCGCGACCGTTGGGTCCTGGGACCAGCCGGCGAGCAACAATCCGTCCGAGCCCAATATGGCTCCCTGTTCGGTGACCTCATGAAGGTCTACGCCCGCGAATTCCAGCAGGCCTGGACCGGCGCGCTGCGGCGGCTGAAAGTCCGCCCGCTCGCCGCCGACAAACCGCGTTACGTCGCCCTCCAGGCTATCGCGGCTCCGACTTCGCCGTTCCGGCAAATCCTCGAATCGATCCGCGACGAGACGCGGCTGACGCGCGAACGGCCGGCGGGAGCCATAGACCACACCAAGGCTGCGGCCAGCGCGGTGGCGAAATCCCTAGAGCAGCGCGTCGGTTCCGCCATGCCGATGGGCACCGGCGACGCGGTCGTCGCCCTCGGACGGAATGTGGCCGGCACCGCAATCTCGGCCAGCGGCATGGCACCGGTCGAGCGCTTCGCGATGCCGGCAAATCAAGCGCCCGGGGCCAACATCGAGGCGGCCTTCCGGCCGTTCCAAGTCCTGACCGAGGGCGATCCGGGCCGCCGCACCACGGACGCGCTCGTCAACGTGCTCAACGAGATTAAGAACGCCGCGCTGGAGGCCACGAACCCGAACCAAGCGGCGGTCGCCAACAATACGCTTGTTACCCAGACCGCAGCCCTCCGGGCCCTCGCCGCGCGCTTCCCTGCTCCGTTTGAGGCGATGATCCGCCAGATCGCGGCCGAGTTCGAGGGCAGCGCGGCGGGCGCTGCCGTGTCGCAGATCGGCAAGTCGCTGGCCGACGAGGTGATTCGCGACTGTGCCCAGATTGCGATGAACCGCTACCCGTTCGCGCGCACGAGCGACCGCGAGGTGCCGCTCGCCGATTTCGCCAAACTGTTCGGTCCCAACGGCGCATTCGACAAATTCTTCACGCAGAATCTCGCCAACCGCACCGACCGCTCGCGGCCGCAATGGACGTGGCGGATCGACGATCAGGTCGCCCGCAGCTTTTCGGCAGCGACGCTGCGAGAGTTCCAGCGGGCCGCGGAGATCCGCGAGACCTTCTTCTCTACGGGCGGCACGATGCCCTCGGTCACCTTCTCCGTGACGCCCCTGACGCTTGCCGGCGAGGCCGGACAGATCAAGCTCGATGTGAACGGCAGCGTCGTCACCATGCAGGGTGGTGTCGCCCCGGCCACGGCCGTGCAGTGGCCGGGTCCAGCGGTGCCGGGCAGGACGGTGCTTCAGGTGGAAGGACCGCCGAGCTTCTTCGGCAATTCGAGCGGACCAAGTACCGTGGCCGAGAGGACTGGCGCGTGGTCGCTGTTCCGGTTGCTCGATTCGGGGTCTGTACTCAAACAGGGAGACGCCGTCGTTGCTACCCTGGCCGCCGGGACGCGGCAGGTCTCGTACAAGTTTGAAGTGAACACCTCGCAGAATCCGCTCGCGCTGCCGGCCTTGCGCGAGTTCCGCTGCCCGACGGGGATCTGACGTGCCCTGCTGCCTCTACGGCAAACTCCCGGCGCGGCGCGATTTCATCGCAATGGCGATGCCGCATGCCGTCCTAAATGCCTGGGAGCCGTGGCTTCAGGGCGCCATCTCGGCGAGTCGGCACGGGATGGGCGCTGGCTGGACCGCGGCTTACTTGCGTGCGCCGATCTGGCGGTTCTGGCTCGGTGCCGACATCGCGGGCGAAGCTCTGCTCGGGGCCCTCATGCCTTCGGCCGATGGGGTCGGGCGCTATTTCCCACTGACTCTGTTCTGCCGTGCGGACCACCCCGAGGGTCTGCCACCGCCGGAGGTCGAGCCATTCGAGAGCTGGTTCGGATCGGCCGAGTCCTTTCTGCTGTCAACACTCTCGCAGGATGTGGCCTTCGAAGCAGTGACGGCGGGCCTCGCGGCCCTGCCGGAGGCTTTCCCCCCAGGCCTGCCCGCATCGGTCGCGGGAATCTTTCGGCTGCGCGGCCAAGCGTGGGCCGGGCCGGTCGAGGCGGGCGACGTCGCGGCGGCTCTCAGCCGTGTGCGCCCGCTCGCTCGTTCCGGACTGTATGCGGGCATGAGCTACTGGTGGACGGCTGGCGGCGCGGGGTTCCCGGCGCTCGCGCTCACCTGCCGGGGCATGCCCGATCCCCACCTCTTCTCCGGCTTCCTCACGGGGCGGTTCGATGCCCACGAAACCTGATCCCGATCCCGCCAACGGGAGCCTCCCGATCGACCTGCTGCGCCTCGACAGCGGCAGTGTCAGCCATCCCGGCCGCGTGCGATCTCACAATGAGGACGGCTTCCTCGTCGCACCGGAAATTGGCGTCTTCGCCGTCGCCGACGGGATGGGCGGGCATGAAGACGGAGCACTCGCGAGCGCCACCGTGATCGGCGCCCTGGCCTCGATCGGCGTTGCCGTATCGGCGGCCGACCTGATGGCACGCTTGGAGGACAGGATACTGCGCGCCAATGCCGAGTTGCGGGCGACGGGTGCCGTCCGCGGCGGCGTGATCGGGTCGACCGTGGCAGTGTTGCTGGTCTTCGGGCGGGACTTTGCTTGCGTATGGTCCGGGGACAGCCGCATCTACTGCATCCGCGATGGGGCCATCGAGCAGCTCACCCGCGATCACACAGAGGGCCGCGACTTGTTCGAGCGCGGCATCCTGAACGCGGCCGAGATGGCGGCGTGGCCGAGACGGCACGTTCTGACCCGGGCCGTCGGCGTCCACGAGCGTCCGGGAATGGAGCTGGAGCAGGGTGCGGTGCTGCCGGGTGACGTCTTCGTGATCTGCTCCGACGGGCTCACGGGCCATGTTGGGGACCGCGACATCCTTCAGGCCGCCGGCACCTCGGCGCCGCAATGGGCCTGCGACGCGCTGCTCGATCTCACCCTGGAGCGCGGCGCCACCGACAACGTTACCGTGGTCGTCATCCGGTGCGGCTACCAGGGCGATCGGGAAGACGGTCCGATCGCCGGCACCGGGTCGACGTTGATTCGACCCGGCCGTCCCGCCGCGGGAGGCTCCTGATGCGAGAGGGACAAACCGTCGTCGATGCGCGCGCCGGCGCCCGGGTCGGTCCCGGGACCCGCCTGAGCGACCTCTACGAGATCGACGAGCCGATCGCCGTCGGCGGCATGGGCGAGGTCTTTCGCGGGCATGCGATCGAGACTGGCGACACTGTCGCCATCAAGGTCATGCGCGCGGAGTTCGCCGAGAATGCCACCGCGCTGGCCCTGTTCCGTAAGGAGGCGTCGGCGCTCCACAACGTCCACCACGGCGCGGTGGTCCGCTACTTCGTGTTCTCGGTCGATCGCCGGCTCGGCCTGCCGTTCCTGGCGATGGAGTACGTCACCGGCGCATCGCTGGCCGACCTGCTCAAGCGCGGACCGCTCGGCTACGAGGCCGTCGATACCCTCCGGCGGCGCCTCGCGGGTGGCCTTGGAGCGGCGCACGAGGCGGGAATCGTCCACCGGGACGTGACGCCGGACAACATCATCCTCCCGGCGGGCGAACCAGGCCGGGCCAAGCTCATCGATTTCGGGATCGCGCGCCTCGCCGAGACGCAGACGGTGATCGGCGACGGTTTCGCCGGCAAGTACGCCTACGTTTCACCCGAGCAGTGCGGCCTGCAGGGCGGCGAGATAACGCCGCGGTCAGACATCTACAGCCTCGGCCTCGTCCTCGCGGAGGCGAGTCGCGGCCGCGCCCTCGACATGGGCGGCGGCCACGTCGACTTCATCGCCAAGCGCACCGCCGTCCCGGACCTCGCCGGCGTCGATTCCCGGCTCGTCCCGCTGCTCGAGAGCATGCTGCGGCCGGACCCGCGGATGCGGCCGCAGAGCATGGTCGAAGTCGAAGCGTGGGTCGCACCGACGACCCGCGTCGCGCCACCGCCGAGGGGCTTGGTCAAAGCGACGAAGCGGGGCCGGATCGGTATCGCGGTCGGCGGAGCGGCTGCCGCTCTGGCGCTCGGCATCGGTGCCGCGAGCCTGCTGTGGCCCGAGACCAAACCGACGTCCGAAGAGACCGGGCCGATCCTCACGGAAAGGCCGCGGCCCGCTCCGCCCCCCGAGCCGGTCCCGCCACCGTCCGAGCCCCGGCCGGACGCGACGCGCGCGCCTCCGGATGCCGTGCCACAGCCGGAGATCGGGCGGCAGCGGGCGGAACCTCCGGTCGCACCGATCCCGTCCGAACCGCCGCGGCAGCCCGAACGCGCGCGGGCTCCCGATCCCGACTTCGAACCGATCGCGCCGCCCCCGGCCCAGCCGACCATGGAGCGGGTCGCCGCTTATGTGCGCGATTATCGCGGCGGCGAATGTTTCTTCCTGAGCCCGACCGCGGTCAGCGCGCAGGAGGCGGTCATTGAGGCCTATGGGACCACGGCACGGCCGTTCGCCGATTTCGACGCGGCCTTCAAGAAGGCGTTCGGGTTCGAGGCCAAGATCCAGCTGCGGCAGGTCGAGCCCGACCAATGCGTTGTTGTGGATCTCCTCGCGCGGCAGGCGCAGACCAAACCCGCCAACGTCCCGAAACTGCGACTCGACAGGGATCGGTTGCGCGACGGCGAGGAATTGCGCGGCACCGTCGACCTCGGCGATGCCCAGAACGTCGCGCTCTTCCTGGTCGAGCGCGACGGCTCCGTGCACGACCTCGCGCGCTACGTGAAACGGTCGGGCCGCCAGGCGAGCTTCGCGGTGCGCCTGGAGATCCCCCCCTATGGGGCAAGCCGCGCGCAGCTCGTTGTCGCCGCCGGAAGCCGGGATCCGATCACCGTGCCGCGCGCCAACAGCTCGATCCCGGCTTTCAGTGAGCTCCGGCAGGCGATGGACCGGCCGGGATCCGGGTTCGGCCTCGCGGTCCACCAGATCAAGGTCGGGAACTGAGCCATGCGCGGCGCAGCCGAACCTCCGCTGACCGAGGAAGCCTGCCTCGACGAAGTCATGCGGCTGCACTTCGCCGACGCGCCCTGCGCCGCCTGTGGCGGCCGCCAGGGCTTTCTGCGCGAGAGCCGCAACAGGGCCTTCTCCTGCCGTTCCTGCGGCATGAAGGTCTTCCCTTGCCAAGGTACGCCGTTCGCCAAGTCCCGACCCATGCTGGTCCAGTGGTTCCACGCCGTCGACCTCGCCGCACGGGAAGGGGCGGGCGCGGGGGCGTTGCGTCGCCGCCTGAGGCTCGACCGGCGTACGGCAGGCGAGATCGAGGCCGGGATCGGGCGCCTCAAGGCCGCCGCCGACCCGGCGACGGACGCGCGCTGGTTCCCGGAGATCGCCGCCTTCGTCGCCCGCCACCGTGCGTCGGCGCAGCCAACGCCGCAATCTGCAGCGGTCGACCGGGAGACCCTATGGGAATCCCTGGGCGCGCTCACATCCGCCGCCTCGACCCGGCACCTGCCGTTCCTCGGCCTCGGCGCGGTCGCCGCGCTGATGCTGATCGGCGTCGGGGTCGGCTGGCTGATCGTGCCGCAGGCGCCCGAGCCCGACGAGGAGGTCGAGCAGGCCACCGCCACCCTGACGCTGGGCGAGGACAAGCCGGTCATCATCGTGAGTGCGGACCTCGCAGCACAGCTCTACAACGTCACCGATGTCGACGCCGATCCGAACTCGCCGCTCGCGCCCTCCATCCGCGTCGCGCCGCAGTCGGGTCAGGGCAGTTCCGCGGGACTTGCCGGTGCGCAGGCCCTGGCACCGCCGGCGGTGAAGCTCTCGGCCGGTGCCGCCAAGTCGTTGGTCGAGGGCGACATCGGCGCCGTGCGGGCCAACGCCGGCAACCGGCCGGAGTTGGCCGCCTACACGGCGCTGGCGCGCGAACTGGAAGGCAACGGCCCGCGCAACCCGGATGAGCTCCTGACCTTCGGGCCGATGCGCATCCGGCGCTACCTCGTCGAGAAGATCGTCCGGGCTTCGCGGGCGACGAGTGTCGACCCGGTGCTCCTCATGGCCATCGCCGACAAGGAGTCGAGCTTCAAGACCGAAGTGCAGGCCCAGACCTCGTCCGCCTCCGGCCTGTACCAGTTCATCGAGAAGACCTGGCTCGGCGTGGTGCGCGAATTCGGCCCGCGCTACGGTTTGGAGCAGGAGGCGGCGCTGCTCGCGGGGGGCGACGTCACCAGTCCGCAGCGCATCCGCATCCTCGACCTACGGCGCGATCCCTACCTCTCGGCCGTGCTCGCCGCGGAGATGCTCAAGCGCGACAGCCTGCGCATCGCCAAGCGCATCGGCCGCAACCTGACCGGCGGCGAGGTCTACCTCGTCCATTTCCTCGGGCCAGACGGCGCGGAGCGGATGATCGACGAGGTCACGCGCAAGCCCGACACGGTGGCGGCCGAACTGCTGCCGAAGCCCGCAGCGGCCAATAAGCCGATCTTCTACGGTAGTGGCGGCGGCAAGAGCCTGTCCGTCTCGGAGGTGCGCAGCAAGTTCGAGACGATGATCTCCCTGCGCCTCGACCGCTACAGCAGCGTGAAGGCTGTGAGCGTGCCGAACACGCCGGAGCCGCGGATCGTGCCGGTCGCGACGGGAAAATGATATATCCCCGCGGCGCAGCTGAAACGTTGCGACGCGCCGTCCGGCCGCGGCCGGCCGTTCAGCCGATCAGCACCGTCGGCAGGCCGGCGACGATCACGCCGCCATGGGCGGTCATGTCACCGATCCGCGCGGCCATCTGCCCTCCGATCAGCACGGTCGGCGAGCCCTGGACGATCGCGTCCGGCGGCCCGACGCAGCCGGCCGTGTCACCGACCCGCGCCGCGAGCAGGCCGCCGATCAGCACGGTCGGGCAGCAGGGCGCGGCGATCGGACCGCCGACATGGGGCACCAGCACCGTGACCATGGGGCAGGTGTGCATGTCGGTGATGCGGGCGGCGGGCATTCCCATTGGGGCCGTGACTGTCCATGCGCGGACTCAGTCGTCCGACGATTACAGGTTACGCGTTTTACGGAGGCGATGCTACGGATCGGTCCGAGAACTGTCCGAAGCTGCGGTAGGAACGGGAAGATGTCGATGGGCTCGGGTTCAGAAGATATTGGCCTCCGTGGGTGCGAAGCTACTGGCCCATCGCTGGGACACGGTTTCGTCCGAGGCGGACGCACATCCCTCTAGCGCTATCTCGCCCACAGTGTAGATTCAGACGACCCGGTACATCAAATCATCCATACCACAAATATCTTAAACACGTCAGCTTGAGCAATCCCGATGTCCGCTTCCGACTCACTCAAGAAAAAACTTGAAATAACCAATAACAAATCGTTCGCGGTCAGTGAAGGCATAGAGCTTCTCAAGCAGGCACAAACGGGCCTATCCATTTCCAGGGATAAGATGAAGTTCTGGAATGATTTCGAAGTCGCAATGAACACGATGATAATTCCATTGAACATCATCATCAATGCCTTCGAATTGAAGACTGCGAATGGTTTATACAAGCTCCTTGTAACAGAGATATATTCTAAAACTGCCAAGAGCGGAACCAGAACTGATGGACACGCCAGTAAAGCCTTAGACATTTTGAAAAAATCTCTACTAGAAGGCGTAAAGAAGAAAGCTCCAGATTTCGTTCCTGGAGTGAACATCATAGTCGGCTTGGCTGAGGACACACTGGCCTTGTATCAATCCATCGAGCGCGGCAAATCCGGTCAAATGGAAGCGCAATCGATAGAAGCTGGCATAAAAAGAAATCTTCGAAAAGCCGAAAAAGAGCTCGAAAAATTAAACATCGGCCGAGCTCAAATATACGATGCGGCCGGACGTGTCGCGAAAACAGCCTGAAAGCCCCTCAAACGTTGCTACAGGCGGGGAGGCATCCCCGGTCAGACATTTCAACCTCTCCGAGCCGTGACGACGAGGCCGCGGACAGCCTCGCCGCGCTCCATCCGCAGGGCTTCGTGGCGGACCACCTCCACCGAGAAGCCGGCACCGGCGAGGCAGCGCTCGACGTAGCCGCGCGCGTGGCTGTAGCGGCCGTGCGGGTGGAGCGAGAACCCCTCGCCCTTGCTCTCCTCGACGCTGAACACGAAGCGCCCGCCGGGCCGGAGCGCACCGGCTGCGGCCGTGCAGACCACGTCGAGGGGGCCGAAGTAGCACAGCGTGTCGGCGGAGACGACGAGATCGTAGGCGGCCGGCCGGTCGCCGAGATGGCGCGTCAGCTCGCCCGCGTTGAGGCGGTCGTAGCAGCCGCGCTGTCGTGCCTTGTCCAGCATCCGCCCGGACAGGTCGACGCCGACCAGTTCGCGGGCATGCGCCCGGAGCGCCGGGCCGCACAGCCCGGTGCCGCACCCGGCGTCGAGGACGATCAGATCGGCCCCGGGGCCGTGCGCGGCGTCGACCGCCGCCGCGACCAGGCTCGGCGCGCGGTAATCGAGGAGCGCCAGCTTGTGGTCGAAGCTCGCCGCGAACCCGTCGAACAGCGCGGCCACATAGCGGTCGCTCGCGCGCTCGGGAACGTCCTTCCCCGAGATGGCTGCGAACAGGTGCTGGGCGGACGGGTCGTCCGGGTCGTCCCGCAGCCAGTCCCGGAGGACCGCCAGGGCCCGATCGTGCTCCCGCGTCGCGGCGTAGGCCGCCACGAGGAACCGGCGGGTCCCGGGATCGGCGGGTTGGAGCTCCAGCGCCCGCGTATGGGCGGCGATGGCCTCCTCGATCCGCCCCTGGCTCGCCAGCAGCCGTCCGAGGTTGTTCCAGATGTCGCGGTGCCCGCGATCGAGGGCGATCGCCTCGCGGTAGACCGCCTCCGCCTCCTCCGGCCGGCGCAGCACGCGCAGGGCCACGCCCAAGTTGTTGCGTGCGTCGATCTCGCCGGGCTCTATCGTGATCGCCGTGCCGTAGGCCTCGATCGCAAGGTCGGGCCGGTCGAGCTCGAAGAACACATTGCCGAGATTGATGTGCGCACTTGGGTCCTCCGGTTCGATCTCGATGGACCGGCGGATCAACCGGACTGCCTCGCGCGGCCGGTTCGTCTGGTGGAGGAGCATGCCGTAGAGGTGGAGCGCGGCCGCGTGGTCGGGCGCGGCAGCCAGGATCCGCTCGTAGAGCGCCTCGGCCACCGGGACGTCGCGCGCACGATGCGCACGCGCGGCGATCTCCAGCGCGTCGTCGAGGGTCAACTCTGCCGGCCCGCCAGATCCGACGCCGTCCATCATGGCCTCCGCCTGACCGGGGCGCCTGTCGCAGGTGCAGGCGACACTCGGCATCGAATGTTGCTGGCGCGCTGGCCGAGGTCAATACAATCTACGGGTCGCCGAGCGATCGGCCGATCGCGGGACCGCATCGCGTTGAGACAACCTCCAGCTGCGAAATCGACCCGGATGTGTGTTAACGTCGCTGCCTTAGCCGCGGGATGTCTCCGAGCTCGCACCGAGCGGCACCCTTCGATTGACGATGGCATGTGAGGCCGCACGCGTGACCTTGAGCCGAAGCCACAGGCGCCCGCTGACCCGCGCCGCGCGGCCCGCGGAACCGTCCCGGAGGCCGCTTCCCTGGGCGCTGCTCGCAGTCTGTGCGTGCTGGGCTTTCGTCGCCACCGGCTATGGGGTGATTCAAGCGCGCACGATCGGCCGGCTGACCGACGAGGCTGCCATCCGTCAGGCAGAGCACGAAGGCAAGGTTCGGGCCCTGACGCGCAGGCTGGTTGGCGTCGCGAGCAGTCAAATGCTGGAGCAGGACGGACTGGCCGAGCGGCTGACGGATATCATCACGCGCCAAGTCGAGCTTGAGAACCGCGACGCAGCGCTCGCATCCACACTAGAGCGCGCGCTCGCCGGCTCTGCGACGCCCCCGCCCGATGCGCCGGCTCGAGCCGAGGACTCGGCCCGACAGCCGCCGATGCGGAAGGGGTCGGCTACCGAGCGCACCTTCGCGGGACAGACACTGCGTGAGCAGTTCGACCAGATCGAGACAGGACTCGGCCGGGTTGAGACCCGTCAATTTGGCACCGTTGAGCATTTTCTTGCCTTCGCGCGTGCGCGGATCGAGCGCGTGCGTGGGGCGTTCGCCGAGTTGCAACTCGCTCTTGCTCCAGAACCCGTGAGCCCCCCGTCCCGCCCCGCGTCGGACCCGCGCCCAGCCTTCGCTCTGGCGCTGGCCGGCGCCGACGCCGCGCTCGGGGAGGCCGTGCGTTGGCGGGCTCTGGCCGAGACCGTGCCGCTGCGGCCGCCGATCGAGGGCGAGGTCGGCCGATCCAGCAATTTCGGGACGCGCTCCGACCCGTTCACCGGCGAGCGCCGGATGCACGCCGGCATGGATTTTCGCAGCCCGGTCGGAACCGTGGTGCACGCCACTGCAAGCGGCCGCGTTATCACCGCGGGCCCAAGCGGCGGCTACGGAAACTTGGTTGAGGTCAATCACGGGAACGGCTTGGTCACCCGCTACGCACACCTCTCGGCCACCGGCGTGAGCGTCGGTCAGGCGGTGCCTGCGGGTGCGGTGGTCGGAGCGGTCGGATCGACCGGACGCTCGACCGGACCGCATCTGCATTACGAGACGCGGCTGTCCGGCAACCCGCTCGATCCGCTCCGCTTCCTGACCGCGGGGGAGCGCGTTCTCAGGCCTCTCGTGCGGACGGACGCGACACCCGAAGCAGACGCTGCCGAGGCAGCCGATTGAGGGGCTTGCAGCGGCTCATCGCACGCAAATCGATCACCGCGTGTGCCGCAGCCAAGACATGACGCTTGTCTCCTCACCCGTCCAATCATGAGGTGGCCCTCGAAGCAACACCCCGAAGGCTTGTCTCCGCTTTTCGGAAAAGACGGCGCCGACTCGATAGTCTTCAATATCATCCCCACCTCGATTTCAAAAACGATGCTCTATGCACGAAGACAATCTTTCGCGATGATGGGCACAGCAGCCGAGCCTCTGCCATCATGCCGGAGGAGCCAGAACAATCCGTGGCGCTTGGAGGAACGGGGATGGTGGCGCGGGAGCTCCCAGTTGTGGTCGGCGGCGCGGCAGCGTTTGTCACCGCCGTGACAATCGGGGCTTTCGTGATCGTCAGCCTGTCACCCGACGAGCGCAGGCCCACGTCGGAAACGCAACAAAGTTTGTTGATGGAAGGCATGACCGTCACCAAGCCCTTCGAGGCTGCTGTGCCGTCGGCGCCCCCATCACGCCAGTCGCGGCCGAGCGCTCAAACCATGGTGCTCGCACCCGATACGCGGCGTAGCGAGCCTGCTCCTTTGGCTGAGTCTGAACCTGCGATAAAGTCGGCGACCCTGTCGCCCGGCGACCGGGTTGACGCCCCTGTCGGCGGGCCAACAAAGGAATTCGTCAGGCCTGGGGCGCTGCAGATTCATAGGCCAGACCCGAAATCTCTGCCCCGCCCCTCGATCCATCCGCCCCAGGCTGCCCCGCCTGCTCAAACCGCTCCGCTCACCGCGCAACCGCGCGCCGACGGATTGTTGACCCTCGTCGAGATCCGGCGGATGCGCATGGCTTTACGGCTCACACGCGAGCAGGAGCCGTACTGGATTCCAGTCGAACAGGCGTTGCTGGAGATCAGCGCGCAGCAGACAGCGATGGTCCGCGCCGGCCAAGATCCAAAAGACGCCTTTGGTATCGGCACGGGGATGCGGGTCTACTCGGCAGCACGCCCGCTGCTCGAACAATTGCGGGAGGATCAGAAGGCTCTGGTTCGCGCGCGTGCTCGGGCTATGGGTTTTGGTTCGATCGCCAGTTCGCTCTGAGAGCCTATTGTTTGGTTGCGGAACGTCGTTGAGATGTGGCCCATTGGGCGATCAAAGCCTGGGCTTGGCGGTTCGAGGGGGTGCGCCGCCGCGCTGCCAGGAGGGCGCGGTGATGATCGCCATCCATACCCAAGCCCGCAACATTCCGGCGGTTCGCGCCGAGATCGCCCGTTCGCATGACAGCTCCGGGGTGCTGGCCAAGCGCTACGGCGTCTCCACCGGCTTCCGTCTCGACGCGCTGACCTTCGTGGTCAGCCACTTCCCGTCGCACCTGAACCGGGACGCCAGCTACCGCATCCTCAGGGTGGAGAGCCTCAACCGGCTGCCGCCCGCCGAGCAAGCCCGTAAGCCGCACGGCACCTTCCAGGATTACCAAGTCGGCTTCATCAACGTCAACGTGAAGCACCTGCTCAAACTGCGCGACCGTGACGGCACCACTTGTCAACGCGACCGGTACGTCGCCATCGACCGCGCCTTCCGCTACGTGCACCTCGCGGTCAAGGATGACGAGACCATAGTCTTTGCCAGCGCCTTCCTCGCGGACGCGCTCGGCGCCTTACCCTTCCGGGTCACCCATCGGTGCTCCTGCTTCACAGCCGATGCTTTCGAGGCCGCCTGCGAACAGCACGGTGTACAGCATCGCATGACGCGCCCCTACACGCCGAAGACCAATGGCATGGTCAAGCGCTCCAACGGTTGCGTTCAGCGGGAGGTGCTGGGTATCACGCTCTACAGTCATTCCCACCTGGAGATAGTGCTGCGCGGCTTCAATGCGGTCTAGAACAGTCGCCGTCAGTGCGTGCTCAAAGGTCTCTCGGCCGAGATGGTGCCGCGCCAGCGTCTCAAAGCTGATCCCGCGCTCGCCAATCCCACCTGTATGGGCCGTCAGACCGCTCACTCTATACGTCATCTTAATACTTAAATCGAACCGGTAAAACCATATAATCGGTGCATTTCTTCATATCAAAGCGTTTAAATTAAGTAACCCACTCGAATTGAATGTCATAAAAATGATACCTAAAAACGATGGAATAACTGGCGTAAATTATAAAAAACATACTTCGGACAACATGCTCGAGCATTTATTTGATAATATATCCAATGATTTGGAACGAAAGGTAAACGTGAACAGTGGTGATCGTGACCACGTAGTGAAAGAAAGGGCGAAAAAAAGCCTACACTTGAAACACAGGGCGGCCGATCTGCACGTAGCTGGAATGACAGAGAAAGACGTGTTTGCTGTTTTGATGAAAAAGCGCAAAATCTTATGAATTGCTTGCCGTCATTATATAAAGTCCAGATAATACATCACGGACATTGCACGCAAACTGAAGCCGAGCATATTCATGTCGGTCATTACACTTTAGAAAAAACGATAGTTTCAAGCTCTGGAGTTGCATTCATAACAGAGGGCATTACCCCTCAAAGAAAAGACAGATATGTAGAAGTCAAATTCGTAAAGGTGGATAGCTTGGAAGCATAGACAAAACAAAATCAGAAATTTTTTAGGGCCGTTGAAAATAGGCCGTCTTGCTAGAGCTCGGTTTAGTGGAACGCCGCCTTCTTGGACGGTCAAGCTGTTCCAGCATGGCCGTCCCATCGAACGAGCCCTATCAGACCGTTGCCATAAGACAGCCCCTTCTGCGACCGAGATGGGCGCTGAGCCTTCAGTTTGCTTTTGGCAAAAGGCCATTCCCAAGCCCACAGAAATGCTGCAAATCCCGCACTCTGAGCGCCTTCTGCGCTTCCCTGCACACGCTGTTTCGCTTCCCTGTACCATCACGTAGG
Source organism: Methylobacterium brachiatum (assembly GCF_020523825.1). Taxonomy (GTDB): domain Bacteria; phylum Pseudomonadota; class Alphaproteobacteria; order Rhizobiales; family Beijerinckiaceae; genus Methylobacterium; species Methylobacterium brachiatum. The sequence continues at coordinate 49,022 of NZ_JAJALK010000016.1, forward strand.
GAAAATGCCGCTAAGCTCCTGCACCTGCTGCGAAGTCCCGAGTGTGCATGCGTACGAAGCTCGTTTTTCCGAAGTCTTTCCCTGTAATTTCCGCATAGACAGGGAAATCACGCACAGAGACGTGTTTGATCACGACTACCCGCACCACCACTCACTTTTCGGTTCGGAAAAGCGATGGGTGGCAAGAACTTATGGAACAATCCCCAGGCTTTCTCGCCGGATCTCCCCACGGAAGCGTGGTTTAAGCCGCGAGCCTGACAGATCCGCGGTGGGTTGGAACCGGCACGGCCCTCTGCTCCGGCCCAGGCACGCCAGATTTCGAGGCGTACAGGCCCGGCATAGGTCCGATTCGGCTGGCATCGGGCGGTAGCGTGCTGGTGAAGCACCACTTCAACGCCATCCAGCGCATCAGTCGCGAAGCCCTGATGCAGGCGGGCGGCACGCGCCGATCAGCGTGTGTGGCATTCAGCCCCTATCGACGGCCTGCTCACGGTGTCTGACGCTTTCTTGCGCGCCATCGAGCCGTTCCTCGCGGTCAACGATTTTCCGCGCGCCCAACACGAGACCGCCGTCAACAACGCCCTGCTGTTCCTCGCCTCCGATAGGGCCGGTCCCGTCACCATGGCCGACCTCTATGTCGATGGCGGCGCCACGCTCTGGGCATGAGCGGGCGCCGTCACCGCCGCTTGTGCTTGGGCAGGACGCCGTAGGCCCGCTTGAACGCCACCGTGAAGTTCGAGGGATCCGCGTAGCCCGCCACGTAGGCCGCCTGGGCGATGGTGACGCCGTCCCGCTCCAGCGCCGCGCAGGCCTGAGCGAGCCGCTCGCTGCGGATGAATTCGAACACCGTCATCCGGAAGTGTTCCTTGAAGTGGCGCTGGACGGAGGACACGCTCGCCCCGATCTCCGCGGCAATCCTCTCGATGGTGAGATTCGCGCCGAGATTGGCCAGCACGTAGTCCCGGACCCGTTCGCTACGACGGCGGCTTGCGAGGTGCGGGTGCGAGCGCTCGCCCGTGTGCTCTCTCACGGCCGCACAGGCCTGGCACAGGATGTCGAGGGCCCGCGCCTTGCAATGAAGGGCGCGCATCGCGCCGCCCAGGGTCGGCGGCGGGTCGTAGATCTGATCCGCCAGATGGCGGATCTGCCGGCTCGCCGGGACGGTCAGCTGCGCGCGATGCGTGGACAGGAAATCCTGGAGGACCGGGTCGGTCTCGGTCGTCGCGCGCCTCAGCCCGTCCAGCCACGCATGGGGCGCCGCGATCGTCACGGACCGGACGGGCGCCGCCTCGCCGGGATCATGGTGCAGGCGCGACGCACGGGTGGTGTTGAGCAGGACCACCGTTCCGTCGCCCCCTTCGTCGCCTCCCTGCACATCCAACGCCTGACCGTCGATGAACAATCGATGCGCGCCCTCAGACAAGACCATCACGAGCAAACCTGGGCTGATTTCGCTGACGGCTGCGTCGCATACGCAGCCTGTCCGCCCGTCGATCACGCTGACGGACAGATGATCCATAGCATTCATACGCCAATCACTTTAGAAAAGATACAAGTTAAAACGATATTTCCGACGCAAGGCGCGCCGTTCCTACAAAGAAATCCGCCGCTGTGGCAACGCTAACCTTCGTGGAGCTTCGGAATGCTGGGGCCTATACGGAGCGCTCAGCATCACGTGCTCTCGCGCGACGGATCATGCGCGGCGTGTTGCCAAGGTCTCGTCCATGCGGTCGCACATCTGTTCCGGAACGTCCCTGCGTCTGGCCCTCTCGATCCTTCTCACCGGGGCGGCGAGCACGATCGCCCTCAGCGCCGCGCTGGCCCAAAGTGTCAGCGGACCGGCGCCCATCGCTGCGGTCGCGCTCGACACCCTGTCGGTGGAAGGCCGCGGCGAGCGCGGTGACGGCCCGGTGCGGGGCTACGTGGCTCGGCAAACCTTCTCCGGCACCAAGACCAGCGCGAAGATCGCCGAGACGCCGCAATCGATCACTGTGATCGGTCGGCAGCAGATGGACGATCAGCAGGTCCGATCGGTCGCCGAGTCGCTCGGCTACTCGCCCGGGGTGATCGCCGATTATCGCGGCGCCTCTAACGTGCGGGACGAGGTGTTCGTGCGCGGCTTCTCCTACGTGCCGCGCTACCTCGACGGCATGCTCTTTGGCGGCGACGTCGATTACTCCAAGGTCTACCCGTATCTGCTCGAACGGGTGGAGCTGCTCTCCGGCCCGGGCTCGGTGCTCTACGGCCAGGTCAATCCCGGCGGCCTCATCAACATGGTGAGCAAGAAGCCGCTGTTCTCGGGGCCGTTGCGCGAGATCTGGCTGACCGTCGGCAATAGGGCGTTCCTGCAAGGATCGTTCGACATCTCCGACCGGGTGTCGGGCACGGAGTCCCTCGCTTTCCGCCTCGTCGGCACCGGGCTGACCACGCACCTGCAGGAAGACTTCACCCGTCAACAGGGTATCGCGGTCGCCCCCTCGCTCAGCTGGGCTCCCAGCCCGGACACGACGCTGACCATCCTGTCCGGCTACCAGTGGGAACCGAATTTCGGCTTCCGCAACTTCCTCGATGCTGATGGGACGATCCGGCCGATCAAAGACTACGGCTACGTGCGGCGAGACTTCTTCGTCTCCGACCCCAACTTCGAGAAGGCGGAGCGCACACAGGCCTGGATCGGCTACGAGTTCGAGCACAGGATCGGCGACGCCCTCACGCTGCGTCAGAAGCTGCGCTACGCCTGGGTCGATTACGAGCAGCGGACGCTCACCTGGGGGCGCACCAGTCTCGATTCGGCAACCGGCGCGAAGACGCTCATTAGTCGTTCCGCATCGGGTGGCACAGACGCCTGGGGCACGCTGACCAACGACAATCAGGTCGAGCTGAAGCTCGCCACCGGCCCAGTCGAACACACGATCCTGGCCGGCCTCGACTATCGCGACCGGACCCGCGACTATCACTGGGGCTTCAACCGGAAGAACGTGCCCAGCATCAGCCTAGCCCGTCCGATCTACGGCTACGATTTTTCGCGCTTGGTCCTCGAGCCGGACTCAAACCTGAACACGTCTGCCAGCCAGGTCGGTGTCTACCTGCAAGACCAAATGACGATCGGTGATCTCCACCTCCTGGCCGGTCTCCGGGAGGATTGGGCGAAGACGTCGACCACCGATTCCGTGCCGCGGACCGCCATGCGCTACGACGACAGTGCCTTTACCTATCGCGTGGGTGCGCTCTACACCCTGCCGAACGGCATCGCACCCTATGTGAGCTACGCCACCTCGTTCGAGCCAGTCCTCGATCAGCCGCCCATGGGCAACACGCCGTTCAAACCGACTACGGCGGACCAGTTCGAGGGCGGCATCAAGTACACCCCGGAGGGAACGCACCTTCTGCTCACGGCCGCCTATTACGACATTGTGCAGAATAACAGGGTGGTCAGCGCCTACTCGGACACGTTCGGAAAGTTCATCTTCAAGCAGATCGGCGTCGTCCACAACCAGGGCGTCGATCTGTCCGCCCAGGGCGACATCACCGCCAATCTCTCCCTGATCGCCAGCTATTCCTACATCGACTCGATCATCGAGAGGACCGGCGATCCGACCGAGTTCCGCAAGACGCCGCCGCGCATCCCCGGTACCATGGCCTCGCTCTGGGCGGCCTATACCTTCGACACGGGACTGCTCAGGGGCCTCCAGCTCGGCGCCGGTATTCGCTACCTAGGCACGAGCTGGGGCAACAGTGCCAACACCGTGAAGGTGCCGTCCTACGCGTTGGTCGACGCCATGCTGAGCTACGATCTCGGCGTTCTGGACCGCCGCTTCGACGGCGCCGCCCTTCAGCTCAACGCCAAGAATATCGGCAATGTGACCTACGTGGCGTCGTGCCAGGGCGCCGGGGCCTGCTTCTACGGAGACGGGTTTACCGTCACCGGGGCGCTGAAATACCGGTGGTGAGGTCGCTCGCGGCCCTGGTCATGGCCGGCTTGGTCCTCGGGATGTCCGCGCCCCACTCCGAGGGCGCGCCGCCTCCGGGGACGCAGCCTGCAGAGACCGTTGCGAGCCACCGCTTGGCCGCCGGCCAGGTGCGATCCCTGGTGCTGGTTGCCCAGCCCGGCGATTATGTGCGGGGCACGCTCGCGGTCGGCGCCGGTCGCTTCCAACTCGACCTCGTGGCGGACGACGGCCGACCGATCCGCCGCCTCGCCGACGATGTCGAAGGCCGCACCGTGGTCCATTTCGTGGCGCCGGGCGGGCCCGCGCGCCTGGTGCTCATGGCCCTCGAAGACGGGACGGCCCATCTCACCACGGAGGCGATCGTCGCCCCGCCGAAGGCGGTGTCGCCGCCGCCGCGGCTGACCAGCCCCGTCATGGCGGCCCTGGCGCGCAGCGTCGAGGCAGGCGGCGGCACGGAGGCGTTCTGGGCCGATGTGGCGCGGCGCGGCACGCCCCTGGTCGAGGCGGGCGGCGACGGCCAGGTCATCCTCACCTTCCTGGCGCGGGGCAACCGGACGAACGTGCGGCTCGTCGGGGCGCCGTCGGGCGACCATGAATGGCTGAGCCGCCTCGCCGGCAGCGATGTCTGGTTCAAAAGCTTCACGGTTCCTCCGGACACACGCCTGTCCTACCGGATCGCCCCCGACGTGCCGGCCCCTCCTGGCAGCGACCGCGAGCGCCGCATCGCCCTGCTCGCCACGGCGGCCGCCGATCCTCTGAACCATCACCCCTGGCCGGCGGACGCGCCGGACGCGTTCAACCAGGAATCGACACTGGAGCTGCCCGCCGCACCGGTCCAGCCGGGGCTCGAGGACCTCTCGGCCCCGCGGGGCACCTTCACCCGGTTCCGGCTGTCGAGTGCGGGCCTGGGCAACACCCGCAGCATCACGCTCTACACGCCGGCGGGCTTCGACCCGGCGGACCGGCGCAACCAGCTGCTGATCCTGTTCGACGCGAAGGCCTATCTCACCAAGGTGCCGACGCCCCGGATCCTCGACGCCCTCACGGCCGACGGGCGGCTGCCGCCGACGCTGGCGGTGTTCGTCTCGGAGATCGATGCCGAGACGCGCACCCGGGAACTCCCCGGCAACCCGGCCTTCGCGGATTTCCTGGCGCGGGACCTGCTGCCGGCCATCCAGGCGCGCAGCCGCGCGGCCATCCCGCCCGCCCGCACGATCCTGGCCGGATCGAGCTATGGCGGCTTGGCGGCCACCACCGTGGCGCTGACCCATCCCGAGCTGTTCGGCAACGTCATCGCGATGTCGGGCTCGTTCTGGTGGCATCCGGAGCGCCTGGCGGAGCTCGTCGCCCGCGCGACGCGCCGAGACCTGCGCTTCCACATGAGCGCCGGCCTGTTCGAGGGCGCCCATCAGGGCTCGGACGGCATCCTGGAGACGACCCGGCGCCTGCGCGAGCGCCTCAAGAGCCGGGGCTACCCCGTCACGGGCCGGGACTATGCCGGCGGGCACGATTATCTGGTCTGGCGCGGCGCGCTCGCAGACGGTCTTTTGGCCATCGCCGGCGCCCGCACGATCGATTGAGGCGCCTCGCGAATACCGGTTCATGGTGGTTTCACCGGCACACCTGTCTCGCCCACCAGACATCGGACCTTCCCGAGGTCGGGCGTTCAGCCGGGCTGGAGCGGTCAGGTTCTCGTTCATGGCATGCCCGGCCTCAGAAAGGACTGGGCCCGAATTTTGTCCGTGCCAGAGATCGTGAGGCGTTCGACGGCTCCACCTGCAGGCGGCCGACGGCTGCGAAACCGGCGTGACCGGTCAGCCTGCCTGATCGGGAGATGTCGCCCGCGGCTTCGTTCATGCGGGCGCGCGGCGACCTCCGGGCCATCATCAGGCCGTCGAGGCTCTGGTTGCCTCCGCAACCAAGGCATCGAGCGCCTCTCAAGCGGGACAGTCCACCGTCAGCGGCAGAGCCAGCCCCGCCGGCCACACAAGCGTCACCCGAGCGGCATCCGCCGGGTCTCGACCGCGATCAGCAGCGTGAGCGCGGCGGCGAGCGCGAGCAGCGCCGCGAAGGCACCGAGCGCGAGGTTGAAGCCGCTCGCCAGCACCGGCGCCAGGACGGACGGTGCGAGCAGGCCCCCCAGGCGGGCCGCCGCGCCGGCGCTGCCCATGCCGGTGGCGCGGAGTTCCGTGGGATAGAGCTCGGGCGTGAAGGCGTAGAGCGCCCCCCATGTGCCGAGCAGCGCGAAGCTCATCAGGAGCGTCGCCGCCGCGAGGAAGCCGACCGACGATCCAATGCCGAACGCGAGACAGCCGAACGCGCTGAGGAGCAGGAAGGCGATGAGGGTCGGACGTCGCCCCCAGCGCTCCACCCCGTACGCGGCGAGCGCGTAGCCCGGCAGCTGCGCGAGCGCGACCAGCACGAGGAAGGCCTCGCCGCGCAGGAAGCCGAAGCCCTGTCCCGCCAGCCGCACCGGCAGCCAGACGAAGACGCCGTAATACGAGGCCGACACGAGCAGCCAGACGGCCAGGATCAGCACCGAGCGCCGCCGGAGGTCCGGGCGGAAGATCGAGCCGGCGGATCTCGGTGTCCCGAGCGATCGGGCAGCCTGCGACAGGTTCGGCGCGCTGGCGGGGCGTCCGTTCGTGCGCGCGACCCTCGCGAGCACGGCCTCGGCCTGCGCGGTGCGGCCGCGCCGGAGGAGGAAGAGCGGCGATTCGGGGATCAGGATGCGCAGCCCGAGGCCGACCAGCGCGGGCGCGGCGGTGATCATGAACACGATCCGCCACGCCTCCTCCGGTCGCGTCCCGTGCGCGGCGAGCGAGGCCAGCGCCAGCACCACGGTGCCGACCGCCCAGAAGCCTTCCAGCGCCACCAGCCACCGGCCCCGCCGATCGGCGGGCAGGAACTCGGCCATCATCGCGTAGTCCACCGGCAGCGTGCCGCCGACCCCGAGGCCGGTCAGGAACCGCAGGGCCAGGAGCCAGCCGAAGCTCGGGGCGAAGGCCGAGGCGAGGCCGAAGGCGGCGTCGATCAGCACGGTCGCGATCAGGACAGGCCGGCGCCCGAAACGGTCGGCCAGGCGGCCGAACAGGAAGGCGCCGACCAGCATGCCGAGAAAGAGGGCGGTTCCCGTCTGCAGCGCCTGCTGGACGGGGATGCCGAATCCGGCGGCGATCGAGGGGGCGGTGAAGCCGATGGCGAGCACCTGCATCGCGTCCGCCGCCCAGACGAGGCCGAACAGGGCGAACAATCGCTTCTGGAACGCGCCGACGCCGGTGGCGGCCAGCGCCGCATCGTAGGAGGCCGTGGTCATTCTCATACCCCGAGCGGCGGATGCCGATCGCCCGGTCGGCCGGACCGGCGTCTCCGCGCGATCGGGCCGCGGCGACGACCGGGACCGTCTGATGCACAAAGACCCGGCAGCTGGCCACAGGGCCGCGCGTCTCGGACGCGTCAAAGGTCTGGATGGCGGTCGCTCGCGGCCGGATCCGCGTCGATCCGGATGACTCAGCCCTCGTCCCGGCGCGAGCGCGCACGCTCGCATCCTGGTCTGAGGGGCGTCTATCTCTGATCTGATGCTTTAAGCACGTCGAATATCCGCCGTGCGCTATCACCGTGCCCTGCCATCGTACCTGCCGCCCCATCACGTCGGTTTCCCAGGCTGTCGCGACTGCGATAGGACGGCGTGCGCGCGACCGCCCGTCGGGCGGGTTTTCGGGGCGGGTGGGGATGCCATGGCAGGCAAGGATGAGGCGACATGGCGGGTCGGCGTCCTGTTCTCCCGCAGCGGGGTCAGCGGCATCACGGAGACCGAGCACTTCCTCGGCACCGCCCTCGCGATTGAGGAGATCAACACCGCCGGCGGCGTGCTCGGGCGGCCGATCGAACCGATCTGCTACGATCCGGCCGGCGACAACGACGCGTATCGGTCCTATGGCCGCCGGATGCTCGCCGAGGACGGGGCCGAGGTGATCTTCGGATGCTCGCTCTCGGCCAGCCGCAAATCGGTTCTGTCCACCGTCGAGCGGCACAACGGCCTGCTCTGGTACCCGTCGATCTACGAGGGCTTCGAGTACTCGGAGAACATCATCTATACGGGCGCGACCCTCAACCAGAACGTCTTCGCGCTGGCAGATTACCTCCTGCAGGAGCATGGCCCGCGGATCTTCCTGATCGGGTCCGACTACATCTACCCGCGCGAGTCGAACCGGGTGATGCGCGATCTCATCGAGGCGAAGGGCGGGAGCATCGTGGGCGAACGCTATGCGCCGCTGGACGCCGACGACGCGGCCCACGCTGCGATGATCGCCGAGATCCGGCACGCCGCGCCGGACGCGGTGTTCTCGACCGTGGTCGGGCGCGGCGCCGAGCGGCTCTACCGGGCCTACGCGGCGTCGGGGATCGACCGGGCGCGCTGCCCGATCGCCAGCCTGACCCTGGCGGAGGGACAGATCCGGGCGATCGGCCCGGAGCTGTGCAGCAGCCACGTCCTGGCCGCCTCGTATTTCGCGGCCCTCGCGGGCGAGGAGAACCGGCGCTTCCGGGCAGCCTTCGAGGCGCGGTTCGGGCCCGGGCGCCCGACCAGCATGTGGTCGGAAACGGCCTACGCGCAGGTGCATCTCTTCGCCCGTGCGCTGGCCGAGGCCGGCACCCTCGATGCCGGGCGCCTGGGCGCCGCGGCCCTGCGGCAGCGCCTCGCGGCACCGGAGGGCGAACTCGCCTTCGACAGCGAGACGCGCCACATCTGGCTCACCCCCGGGATCGGCATCGCCCGCCCGGACGGGCAATTCGACGTGGTCTGGCGGGCGCGCCGGCCGGTGCGGCCCGATCCGTACCTCGCCTGGTCCCGGTTCGAGACGAACTGGCTCGACGAGGGGATGGCCGCGTGACGGCGCCCGCCCGCAAGATCCTGGACGACCTGAGGCGGGCTCGCGCCCTGGTCATCCATCCGAGCGACGAGGAGGGCGCCGCGCTCCTGGAGCAGCTCCGGCGCCTCGGCTGCGCGGTCTCCCTCGTCTGGCCGCCGCCGGCGGCCCTGCCGCCGGACATCGACACGCTGTTCATCCAGCTCGACGACGCGCAGGTGATGCACCTCCTGCCGTCGATCGAGGAGATCGAGCCCGCCGTCATCGCCATCGTGGCCTACGAGAGCCCGACATCCCTGAAGGCGATCGCCGACGTCAACGCCCACGGCGTGCTCAACAAGCCGCTCCACCCGCGCGGGGTGCTGACCCAGTTCGCCCTGGCGCGCTACCGGCGCGGCTACGAGGGCCGGTTGACCAGCAAGATCAACCGCTTGGAGGAGACCATGAAGGGCCGCCGCACCGTCGAGAAGGCGGTCCGGCTGCTGGTGGAGCTCAACCGGATCGACGAGGAGGCCGCCTACAGGATGCTCCGGGATCGCGCGACCGCCTCACGGGTGCCGATGGCGAGCGTGGCCGAGAGCGTGGTCTCGGCCCACGAGGCGATGAGCGGCCTCGGCCTGCGCATCGCGTTGGCGGAAAAGACCTGACTGCAGCATCGTGCCGCAAATATCGCCTTGCGGCGCGTCTTCAGGCGCGTATCGTAGTCTTACCGGGCAAGGTTGCCCCGCAGCAGGATTGCTGCATCACATCTCGGCTTTGGAGCCTCTGGTCCGCGGATGATGTCCGCGCCCAGGGGCTTTTTGCGTTTTGGAGCCAGCATGATCCAAGCGAGCGATCCCGCACGCCCGCCGTTACGGGTGTCCTGCATCCAGTTCGAGCCGCAATTCGGTGCCGTGGCGGCCAATATCGCGCGGGGAGCGGATCTCATCCGCGCCGCCGCGGCGGAGGGCAGCCGCCTGATCGTCCTGCCCGAACTCGCCAGCACCGGCTACGTGTTCGAATCCGACGCGGAGGCGGCCTCCCTCGCCGAGCCGGTGCCGGACGGGCCGACGACCCGGGCCTGGGCGGCGCTCGCGGCGGAACTCGGCGTGCACATCGTGGCCGGCATCGCCGAGCGCGCGGGCGCGACCCTCTACAACGCCGCCGTGATCGTCGGGCCGCAGGGCTACATCGGCACCTACCGGAAGGCGCATCTCTGGGACCAGGAGAACGTGTTCTTCGCCAGGGGCGATCTCGGCTTCCCGGTCTTCGACACGGCGCTCGGCAAGATCGGGATCGCGATCTGCTACGACGGCTGGTTCCCCGAGACCTTCCGGCAGCTCGCCCTCGGGGGCGCCGAGATCGTCTGCATCCCGACCAACTGGGTGCCGATGCCCGACCAGCCCGCGGGCGAGGCCGCCATGGCCAACACCCTGCACCGGGCCGCCGCCCATACGAACGGCCTCTTCATCGCCTGCGCCGACCGGGTCGGCGTGGAGCGCGGCCAGCCCTTCGAGGGCCAGAGCCTGATCATCGGCCCCAAGGGCTGGCCCCTGGCCGGCCCGGCGAGCCGCGACCGGACCGAGACCCTCTCGGCCCTGGTCGATCTCGACGAGGCCGGCCGCAAGGACCTGAACGCGTTCAACTCTCTCCTGCGCGACCGCCGGACCGACATCTACGGCTGACCCCGCCCCGCATCGTCTTTTCCAGGAGCCCATTCATGGTGACACGTTCTCTCATCGGCACCGCCGCCGCGCTCGTGCTCGCGGCCTCGGCCGCGCAGGCCGCCGACGGCAAGCCGATCGTCATCGGCGTGCCGATCGGCCTGTCGGGGGCCAACAGCGTCGTCGCCCCCTCGGTGGTGCAATCGGCGGAGCTCGCGGTCGCGGAGATCAATGCGAGCGGCGGCGTGCTCGGCCGCAAGCTCGTTTTGGAGGTGGCCGACGACGCCTCCGGCGCGGCCGGCGCCCAGAAGGCCTTCGACGGCCTGATCTATCAGAAGAAGGTCGACGTCCTGATCTCGATGGAGACGAGCGCGGCCCGCAACGCCGGCCTGCCCGCCGTCACCAAGGGTCGCGTGCCGTACATCTACACCTCGTTCTACGAGGGGCATTCCTGCAACAAGAACATGTTCGTGAATGCCTGGGTGCCCGAGCAGCAGGTGCCGCCGGTGGTCGACGCCTTCAAGGCCAAGGGCGCCAAGACCTATTTCCTCATCGGCAGCGATTACGCCTTCGGCCGCGGCATGCTCGGCTTCGCCAAGAGCTACGCCGAGAAGACCGGCGGCAAGGTGGTGGGCGAGGAATACCTGCCGATGGACGGCAGCGACTGGACCGCGATCATCTCCAAGCTGAAGGAGGCCAAGCCCGACGCGCTGATCACCTCCACGGCCGGCGGCGCGCCGAATGTCACGCTCACCAAGCAGCTGCGCGGCGCCGGCGTGTTGCTGCCCTTCGCCAACCTCGCCCTGGACGAGGGCACCGCCAAGAGCATGGGCGCCGACGCCGAGGGCGTCTACCTCTCGGCCTCCTACGTGACCGGGATCGACAGCCCGGAGAACAAGACCTTCCTGGCCGCCATGAAGGCGAAGTTCGGCGCCGAGCTGCGCACGCCCAACGATCTCTCGGTGCCGGAATACGAGGCGATCTACCTCTACAAGGCCGCCGTGGAGAAGGCGGGCGGAACCGAGACGGCGAAGGTGCTCGAGGCCCTGCCCGCTGTGAGCGTGACCGGGCCGCGGGGCACGATCCGCATGAGCAAGCAGCATCACGCCCCCCTGACCATGTATCTCGGCCAGATCCAGAAGGACGGCACCGTGAAGGTCGCCGGCACCTTCAAGGACGTCGATCCCGGCGAGCAGTGCCCGAAGCTGCCCTGAAGGGCGGGGGCTGAGGGATCCGACGATCTCCAGCCCTCTCGGAGGCAATCGGTTCCCCGTTCTCGCTGCCGCTACGCGGCTCCGAGATGAAGCGCGGGTCCCCTCTCCCGTGCGGGAGAGGGGGCAGGTCGCGCCCTGCCACCACTGCCGGCGTCCACCGGAGATCCGTGATCATCGTAGCCTCCGCGGGGCAGGGCGCGCCTCGTCACCCGCCGCGCCCTCTGCCGATCCCGCGCACCCGGAAACCCCGATGCTCCTCACCCTCGACATCCTGACCACCGCGGCGATCCTGTTCATCGTCTCGATCGGCCTGCTCGCGATCTTCGGGGTCCTGAAGATCATCAACTTCGCCCACGGGGCGTGGCTGACGGTCGGCGCCTACTGCGCCGTGGTGACGGCCAAGCTCGGGCTCAATCCCTGGGCGGCGCTGCCCCTGGCCTTCGTGGTCGGCGCGGCCCTCGGCGGGCTGGCGGAGCATTTCATCATCCGCCCCCTCTACCGCCGGCCGCTGGACGCGATCCTGGCCACCTGGGGGCTCGGGATCGTCGTCGGCCAGCTCATCACCCTGGCCTTCGGCCGCGACGTCCAGCTCACCCCGAACCTCTATGCCGGCACCGTCGCTGTCCTGGGCGTCGAGTACTCCGCCTACCGGCTCGTGGCCCTCGGCATCGCCCTCGTCATCGGGATCCTGTTCGCCCTCACCATCGAGCGGACGCGGCTCGGCCTGTCGGCCCGGGCGGTGATCATCAACGAGACCCTGGCCCGCAGCCTCGGCATCGATACCGGGCGGGTGCGCCTCGTCGTGTTCATGATCGGCGCGGGCCTGGCGGCGCTGGCCGGCGTCCTCCTGACGCCGCTGACCAGCGTCGATCCCAACATGGGGGTGAGCTGGCTGATCGGCGCCTTCATGCTGGTGATGGTGGCCGATGCGTCCTTCCTGGCGCTCGCGGCCGCCTGCCTCGTCTTCGGAGCCGCGCAGGTCCTGATCAGCACCTTCATCAGCCCGATCCTGGGCAGCATCGCCGTCGCGGTGCTCGCGGCTCTCGTGCTGCGGATCAGCCCGAAAGGTTTCTCCCGTGCTTGAGACCCTTCCCGTCGCCGAGCGCGCCGCCGCGGCGCCCCGCGGACGCCGCCTGTCCCGCGCCGCGCCCTTCGTGGCCGCGGCCCTGGCGGCGCTGGCTCTCTGGATCGCGCCGCTCTTCCTCGACACCTTCGCGGTCAACGTCCTGACCCGCTCGATGATCTACGCGGTGCTGGCCGTCACGGTGGACCTGCTCTGGGGCTTCGCGGGGATCCTGACCTTCGGGCAGGCGGCGTTCTTCGGCATCGGCGCCTACGCCACCGCGATGATCCTCGCCGCCTACGGGGCGACGCCGCTGGGGATCGCCGCGGCCATCGCGGCGGCGCTGGTCGCGTCGGCCCTGCTCGGGCTCGCGGTCGGCTGGCTGTCCTTCTACCACCGCTCGACGCCGCTCTACGCCTCGGTGATCTCGCTGGTCGTCCCGATCGTCGTCGTGCAGCTCATCTATTCGGGCGGGGAATGGACCGGCTCCAGCAGCGGCCTCGTCGGGTTCGACGTGCTGCCCTTCGAGAGCGAGGGCTATTTCCGCCTCGCGGCGCTGGCCCTGATCGCCGTCACGCTGGCGGCCTGGATCCTGGTCCGGTCGGATGCCGGGCGCGCCCTCGTGGCCTTGCGCGACAACGAGGCGCGCTGCGCCTATCTCGGCCTCAATCCCCGGCGCCTGCAGATCCTCCTGACCGCCGCGCTCGCCGCCGTGGCCGGGCTCGCGGGCTTCCTGTTCGCCAACGCCTCCGGCGTGGTCGCCCCCGAGAATGCCGGCTTCCTGTTCGGCACCGAACTGGTGATCTGGGTGGCGCTCGGCGGCCGCGGCACGCTGCTCGGCCCGGTGCTGGGCACGATCGCCATCGACTACCTCGCGGCCAATCTCTCCGGCGATCTGCCCTTCCTCTGGCAGCTCCTGCTGGGGACGGCCTTCGTGGCGATCATCATCCTGCTACCGGGCGGGCTCGCCGACCTCGCCGGCCGGCTGTGGCGGGCGCTGCCGCTCGGCCGGCCCGAGCGCGCCGCCCCCGTCCTGATGGCACGGGAGGCTACCGCCGCCGCGGCAGCGACGGATGCTCCGATCCTCAAAGTGGACGGCCTGGCCAAAGCCTATGGCAGCCTGACCGTGCTGGAGGGCATCGATCTGGAGATCCGCGCGGGCGAGCTCGTCAGCCTCGTGGGCCCCAACGGTGCCGGCAAGACCACGCTGATGCGCTGCCTCAGCGACGGCACCGAGCCCTTCACCGGCGCGATCGCCATCGGCGGCACGGCGATCACCGGGCTGACGCCGAACCGGATCGTCGGGCTCGGGGTCGGGCGCAAGTTCCAGGTTGCGAGCGTGTTCGAGAGCCTGTCGGTGGCCGATTGCCTGCGGCTCGCGCGGGCCCCGCATGACGGGCTGAACCCGGTCGGCCGGGACCCGACGCTGGGCCTTCCGCAGGCGGCCCTCGACGTCCTGCGGATGACCGGCCTCGACCGCCTGCTGACGCAGCCCGCGCGCCTCCTGTCCCACGGCCAGAAGCAGGCGCTGGAACTCGCCATGGTGGTGGCGTTGGAGCCGCGGCTGATCCTGCTCGACGAGCCCACCGCCGGCCTGACCAAGGCCGAGCGCACCACCATCGGGACCGTCCTCAAGGCCCTGACCGCCGGACGCCGGATCGCCGCCGTGCTGGTCGAGCACGACCTCGATTTCGTGCGGGAGATCTCGTCCCGGATCGTGGTGCTGCACCAGGGCCGCCTGGTCCTCGACGGCACGGTGGACGCGGTCGTCGGTTCCGAGCTGGTCCGGACCATCTATTCGGGAGGCGCCCATGGTTGAGGCCGCACGACGCACCGAGCCGGCGGGAGCCGCCCTCACCCTCGATGCCGTGTCGAGCGGCTACGGCGCCGTCTCGATCGTGAAGGACGTGTCCCTGGCGGTGGGCGCGGGCGAGATCGTCGCCCTTCTCGGCAAGAACGGCATGGGCAAGACAACCCTGCTCAAGACCGTCCTGGGAATGGTGACCCTGCGCGGCGGCAGGATCACCATCGGCGGGCAGGCGCTCTCCGGCCTCTCCCCCGCCAAGCTCGTGGCGCTCGGCGTCGGCTACGCGCCGCAGGAGCAGCCTTTGTTCCAGGACCTGTCGATCCGCGACAACCTGCGCCTGGCGGTCCCGTCCGACCGCCACCTCCCGGACGCGCTGGAGCGCCTGGTCGGCCACTTCCCGTTCCTGAAGGACCGGCTCGCCCAGCGCGCCGGCACGCTCTCCGGGGGCGAGCAGAAGATGCTGATCCTCGGCCGCGCCCTGATGCTGCGCCCGCGCCTGCTCCTGATCGACGAGATCTCCGAAGGCGTGCAGCCCTCGATGGTCGAGCGCCTGCGCGCCGTGCTCCTGGCGGAGCGGGCAACGGGCCTGTCCATGCTGGTGGTGGAGCAGCACGTCGCCTTCGCGCTGGGCCTCGCCGACCGTTACGCCGTGCTCAAGCTCGGCGAGATCGTCGACAGCGGCTCGGCCAAGGCCCCGGATGCGCAGGCCCGCGTCATCGACCATCTCGCGGTGTGAGGCACGATGGAACTCAACACCTTCTCCATCGCCGCCCATTGTTCCCGGACCGGGCAGCTCGGCGTCGCAGTGGCGAGCGCCGTGCCGGCTGTGGGCGGCCTCTGCCCGTACATCCGTGCGGGGATCGGGGCTGTGACCACCCAATCCTGGGTGAACCCCTACCTCGCCCTGCGCATCCTCGACGGGCTTGCGGGAGGGCAGACGTCGGACGCGGCCCTGGCCGCGGCGCTCGAGACCGACGACCGGTCGGACCTGCGCCAGATCGGGCTCGTGGATGCGGGCGGGGCCGCCGCGGCCTGGACCGGCGCCGGCTGCACGGCAGAGGCCGGGCACCGCACCGGACCGGGCTACGCCGTGCAGGGCAACATGCTGGCCGCCCCCGGCGTGATCGACGCCATGGCCCGGGCCTTCGAGAACGGCGCCGGCTGCGACCTCGACGAACGGCTGATGCGCGCCCTCGAGGCCGGCGACGACGCGGGCGGCGACCGGCGCGGCAAGCAATCGGCGGCGCTGAGAATCGTCGCGCGCGAGGACTATCCGTGCCTCGACCTGCGCGTCGACGAGCACGCCGCCCCCGTCGCCGAGCTGCGCCGGATCCTCGCCGTGGCCCGGCGGCAGCTCGTGCCCTTCGTGGCCGGGATGCCGCGGAGGGACGGTCCGGCCGGCGCGCTACCGGAGGACGTCGCCGCGATGCTCCTGCGGCCGCCCGCGGAGCGGCCCGGCGCGGTCGCTCCAGGCGCGATAGACTCGCTGCACGCGATCGCCGGCCTGCCCCCGGAAGCGGCCGGACGGGTCGCGCATCTGCATGCGCAATTCGCGCCGGTCCTGGCCGAGATCCGAACCCTGCGCGACCTCGACCTCGCGGCGGTCCATCCCCCGGTCGTCTTCGACCCGAGCCTTCCCTATCGCCGGGTGCCCCATGAGTGACGCCATCTGGATGAGTGACGCCATCTGGTCCCTGCCGATCACGGAGCTCGCCCGGCGGATCGCGGCGCGGGAGCTGTCGAGCGTCGAGCTCGTCGGTGCCTACCTCGACCGGATCGGGCGCCTCGACGGCGACCTCCAGAGCTTCGTATGCCTGTCGTCCAGCGCCCTCGACGCGGCGCGGGCGGCGGACGAGGAGATCGCCCGGACGGGACCGCGGGGGCCGCTCCACGGCATCCCGATCGGCATCAAGGACAATTACACCACCGCCGACCTGCCGACCCGGGCGGGCACCTCGGTCGGGGCTCTGACCTTCCCGCAGGAGGACAGCCATTGCGTGGCGAAGCTGCGGGCGGCCGGCGCCGTGATCCTCGGCAAGCTGCGCATGCACGAATTCGCCTGGGGCATGGTCACGCCGCCGACGCGCAACCCCTGGGATCTCGCGCGGGTGCCCGGCGGATCCAGCGGCGGCTCGGGGGCGGCGGTGGCGGCCCGGCTGTGTCCGGCAGCGCTCGGCTCGGACACGGGCGGCTCCATCCGCATCCCGGCGGCCCTCTGCGGCGTCGTGGGCCTCAAGCCAACCTACGGACGGATCGGCCGCTCGGGGATCGTCCCGCATTCCTGGTCCCTCGACCATGCCGGGCCGCTGACCCTGACGGTGGCCGACGCGGCGCTTCTGCTCCAGGTCCTGGCGGGCCCCGATCCGGCCGACCCTGCAGCCGCCACCGCCCCCGTGCCGGACTACACGGCCGGGCTCGACGCGCCGGTCCGCGGATTGCGCGTGGCGGTGATCCGCAACCACTTCTTCGAGGCCATCGACGCGGATGTTGCCGCGGCGGTGGAGGATGCGATCGGCTTCTTCGCCCGGCAGGGCTGTCCGGTGCGCGACGTCACGGTGCCCGCCCTGCGTTACGGGCTCGGCGCCATCTACGCCATCGAGCTGGCCTCCTCCACGGCCTACCACGACCGCAACCTCGCGCAGGGCCACGTGGCGGGCTTCGCCGCGGACGTCCGCGACCTGGTGGAGATGGGCCGGTTCGTGACCGGTCCGGACTACCTCCGGGCCGAGCAGGCCCGAGGGCTGATCATGGCCGAGATGGCCGCCGCGCTGGACGAGGCGGACGTGATCGTCACCCCCACCACGCCGCTGACCGCGTGGCGGACCGACGAGACGACGGTTGCGCTCGCGGGGCGGCCGGAGAGCGTCCTCGCGGCATCCTGGCGCCTGACCTATCCGTTCAATCTGACCGGCCTCCCCGCCATCGCGCTGCCCTGCGGCTTCGACCGGCGCGGCCTACCGATCAGCCTGCAGATCGCCGCCCGGCCCTTCGCAGAGGCCACGGTCCTCCGATTCGCGAACCGGTATGAGCAAGCACACGATTGGTGGCGCCGGGTCCCGCAGCGCGCGCGCACCGTAGCCGGGTTTTTTTGAGTAGGGCCGCATGCTTTCACCGCCCTACGTTCGGCCGTGACAGTCCAGGGCACACGAGACCAGCCGCGGCCGTGTCTCCCACCACCCTGGGCCGGCCCCTGGTACCGCCACAAGCACCGACACCGGCGTCGATCGCTTCGACGATCGACACGCTCACCGCAAGGAAATCCGCATCCGTTCGGCGAGGAACGCGGATACCGGAAGGGGCGCAGAAGACCGCGTAAGCATGTCCGAGGTTGCCTTCGGCCGCGTGCCGCGGGGCATGTCGTCTGCAGAAACCGTCGTTGTGCACATCCCGAGCCCGTCAACCGCGAGCCGGACATCCGGCCGGAACCGGACCGCTCGGTCAGCGCGGATCCTGCACAACCCCGGAGCGGGCCCTCGATTCGATCAGCGCGATTGCCTGCGCCTGTGGTCGCGTCATCGTGCACCGGCTCCGCACGTGCAATGGCTGTCATCGGCGGCAGTGCAGCGACTTACGGTTTCACCAAGTCTCAATTCCGAAGCAAGCCTGGATGCCGTTTACGAAGACGCGACAATCCCGTGCTGCGTGTCGTTTGCAAACTTGAATGGGACGACAGTTCCGGCGACACAGATCACAATGGGGCGGCAGGGTGCGGACATGGCCCGGGGCGGACTGCGCGGTTTTCTGCTGCTCGCGGCCTTGGCCGCTTCCGTTGGCCCGGCCGGCGCCCAGATCACGCCGCTCGACATCTTCGGCGGTCTCCTCGGCGCGGCCCAGGCTCAAGCGGCGCGGGATGCCAGGGCCCGGCTGCCCAATGCCGATCGCTCCTGCCTCGATCGTGCCCTGGCACGACGGAATGCGGACATTGCCGGCCTGATCCAGCGGGGCATCGGCCCGGACGACAATCGTCTCGGTGGGTTCGTCACGGAGTGCCGGCGGTTCACGGAGCCGAACCTGCGGCGCGGCTTCAGCTGCACGGCCCCCGACGAGAACGGCTGGTCGGTCACCACCACCTGCAATCAGTCGTTCGCCTATCGCGACGGCAACAACCGCGTCCTGGCCGTCGAGCCGAGCGAGGCCATCGACCTGCATTTCTCGGGCACGCGGATCATCGTCGCGGATGTCGAGACGGGTGAAGCACGCGCGTTGCGCCAGGCCCGGGCGGAGGCCCAGGGGCGGGCCGAGCAGCTCCAGGTGCTCAAAGGGTCGCTGGCGAACTACCTGCGCGATCCCTCGCCCGTCGTCCGCGCCGAGGTCGCCCGGCTCCAGGGTCGGATCGAGCAGCAGCTCGCGGCGCGCACGGGCCCGTCCGCGCCCGATACGGATGCGATCAACCGCGAGATCGGCAGCCTCGGCGCCCTGTCCCAGGCCGAGACCCTGCGCATATCCGCGCTCGATCGCATGGGTGGCCTGCGTGCCCAGGCCGAAGCCCGCACCAGGCCCGATGCCCCCGAAGGCTTGCGCAAGCGCCTGAGCGACCTGCGCAAGGACGCCGCGGCGGTCTCGGAGCCGCCGCGTCCGCTGGCGCCGCCCAAGACCCCGACCGCGGCGCGGGATCTCGGGCCGTCCTTCGATTGCGAGCGGGCGAACACACCTTTGCCGATTCTCATTTGCGAGGATTCGGGCCTCCGCCGGGTCGATCTGGAGATGGCGCGGGCATTCTACGCGCTGCGGCATCTCAAGCCCGACGCGGGCGCGGAGCTGAAGGCGGAGTCGAACGACTTGGTCAAGCGCACGCTCGAGACCTGCCGCATTCCAGAGAGCGGCAAGGTCACCGCGTCGCTGCGGGCCAGGGCCGTCCCCTGCATCGCGGCGACCTACCAGCGCCAGAAGGACGCCTGGGCGGCCCGGGTCGGCCGGGACGGGCCGGCTTCGGCACGGCAGGAGATCGACCGGTCGATCGACGAGCATGTCCGCCTTCAGGAGGGGCTGCGCGATGCCGGCTACCTCCCCGCGGACGCGACCGCCGACGGCGTCTACGGCGGCGTCACCCGCCGGGCCATCGTGGCGTTCGCAGAGGCCGCGGGCCTGTCGGGCGACGGCTTTCTCGGCAACGGGATCGCGGCCAAGCTCGGCCGCACCACGACCCCTGCGCCGAGCGCGATCCTCGCGACGGATCCAGGCCTGCCCGCCCGCATCGACGCGGTGGCGCGGCGCTATGAGACGTACCTTGCGGACCTCGGCGTCGAGGAGCGGGACCGGTCCGCGCGGCTGCAGGCGCAGCGTCAGCTCGACGAGCAGCGCAAGCGCGTCCAGGCGCTGCTGAACGGCCCGATGCCGGAGGATCTGCGTCCGGAACTCGCCGTGCTTCTGCAGCAGGCCGATGCCGCGCCGCCGCGGGATCTGCCCAGGATCGCCGCGACGATCCAGCAGCGCTTCACGCAGATCGAGCCGCGCGTGCGTGAGGCCGAGGCGATTCAGCGGGCCGTGACCGACAAGAACCGCTTCCTGGTGGAGGGCGAGTCCGGCGACCTCCTGCTGCTCTACAACAGCTCGCCCCGCGCGGCCGCGGTGGTGCGCGGTCTCGACGGCAACCTCGTCTTCGATCCCGAGCGGACCGTCGCCTGCGCCGTGCCGGAGGCCCCCGCCGACCGGATCGCCCTGGAGCAACTCGTCGCGAAGGCGCGCAGCCTCGGTGCGCCGGTCAAGGACGCGCTGGCGCCCTGCACCACCGCCCAGCACCAGAGCGCCGACCTCCTGGTCTTCGAGCGGGGGGCGTTGCGCGCGCAGGCCGGCCTGTTTGGCACCATCGCCTCGGCGGTCGATACCGGCGTCTTCACGCTCGGTGGAACCGTGCCGAAGTCGGATATCGAGGCCGCGCGACAGGCGGAGGGGATCCGCGCGACCGAGGCCGAGACCAAGGTCGCACGCGGCACATCGGACGGTCTGGCCGTGCTCGCCTTCGGCCCCGGATCGCGCACGATCTGCCGGATCGCTGCCGGGGATAAGGCGCTGCACGACCAGCTGCTCCAGCCCCATGAGGGCCTGTTGCGGGCCGAGCTGCGCGGGGCGACCACGCATGTGACGGCGAGCGCCGACGGCGCGTTCCTGTCGATCAAGCGGGGCCAATGCGGGGCCGTCTACGGGACCGCCAAGGATCTGGCCGTCCTGGTGAAGGGGCTTGCCCGCGACGGCGTCACCTTCCGCTATCTGCCGATCTGGATCGCCCCGGAGGCGGTCGCCAAGGCGCAGGTCGCGCTGACGGAGCAGGATGCCGCCCAACGACGCGATCGGGAGCAGGATGCGCGCCGGCGCGAGCAAGAGGCGGCCGAGCGTAGCCGGACGGCGCTGATCGAGCGGCTCAAGCGTGACCAGAACGAGGCCGAGGTCACCCAGAGGGGCGGCATCCCGCAGGATTTGCAGACCTTTCTCAGCGGCTTCGTCGCCGAAGTCGCCGCCATCGCCCCCGAGACGCCCGACACGCGGCTGAAGGAGCTCGCCGAGGCCTATGCCGGGAAGCGCGGCCGCATCGACGAGGCGGCGCGGCTCGCCCGAGCGGTCACGGCCAAGAGCCGCTTCCTGATGGAGGGGGACCGCGGCGACCTGATCATCCTGTACAACGACAGCGGAAAGGCCCCCTCGGTCGTGCGCAACCTGCGCGGCGAATTGGTGTTCGAGGATGGGCGGGCCGCCGCCTGCCTGTACCACGCGCCCCTGTCCGACGTGTTCCTGAACCGCCAGATCCGCGACCGGAGCGCGATGCTGGGGGCCAGGCCCGACCTGCCGCTCGCCGCCTGCGGTGCGAACGATCTCGCCAAACAGGATCTGATCTTCGCCGAGCGCGAGCGCCTGCTGCGGGAGCCGGTCGATCGGGTGATCACCCTGGTCGATGCGGTCAACGGCAACCTGTTCGCGCGGCTCGATATCGTGGAGGCGAGCGCGCTGGCCACCGCGAAACAGGCCGAGGCCGCCAGGGCGAACGAGGTCGAGGCGCGCGTCCGCGGCCGGACCGGAGACGGCTTCGGCGTCATGGTCGCCTCGAACGCGTCGAGCGTCCTCTGCCAGGTCACCGCGCAGGATGCCGAGGCCCATGCCGCGATCCTCGCGCGCCTCAATGACCGGATCGGGGACGAGTTGCCGGGCCGGCCGGTCGTCACTCCGACCTCGGCCGACGGCGCGTTCATCGCGGTGAAGCGCGGTGCGTGCGGGGCAGTCTACGCCGCCACCGCCGACCTCGCTGCGCTCGACGAGGCCATGAACCGGGACAGCCTCCCCCACCGCTACCTGCCGCTCTGGATCGAGCCGTCCGAGGTCGCTCAGACCCGGGACACGATCGAGCAGGACAAGACGCGCACCGCCGAGCAGCAGTTCAAGCGGCAGCGCGAACTGGAGGAGCGCAAGAAGCTCGATCAGATCAAGGCCAACGAGGACGGCATCCGGCGAGCAGCGCAGGAGCAGGCCCTGCGCGCCCAGTACGGCGAGCGCGCACGGTTCTTCGAGCAGACGCTCGGCGAAGCGGCCCGGGCCTTCGCGACCGGTGTCCAGCCCGCCGCCTTCATGGATCTCCATCCAAGGCTGGCCCGGCACTATCAGGCGCAGCGCGACGACCGCTGGGAGTTCATGTCGGCCGAGACCCATGTCCTCGACTACGGCACGGCCGTCTACAAGGATCGCCCGCTGGAGACCGCCCTGGCCACGACCCGGATCAAGATGCGCAACCGGATCAAGGGCGAGTACCAGGACGTCTGCTACGTCACCGGCTTCGTGAACGATGCCGAATTCAACGTGACCCGCGAACCCTTCGGCGAGCTCTGCGACGAGGCCGGCCCCAAGCTCGCCCGCTACAAGCAGGGCGCGCGCTTCACCAGCCGCTGGATCGTGCCGTGAGCCCCGGGACGATCGGGCCTGCCATACGGACGCTTACAGCCATCCGCCTCCGATCGGAGCCGTGCCGCCCGGTTTGCGGAGAATCCATCCGGACGACCCGAAGGCGCCCGGCATCCGCGATCGCTCCAGAACGCCCTCCTCCGATCGGCTGCGTCCGGCCGCGGCGGGCGGCGGCCGGTGATGCCGCCCGGCCTCGATCGCATCCCGGCGCGGCGCAACCAGGCGCTCAGTGGCCGAAATATCGGGTGAAGGCTCGTCCGCCGCGCGCCGCGGGGGGCTCGAGGACCCTGCCGTGTCGGTCGATCAGGCTCCACAGGCCGCCCACCATGGAGGCCGGCACCCGGCCGTCCGAGCGGCAGCCCGTGCAGGCCAGGGCCTGGCCCCTGGCGTTGAACGGGTAGGCCCAATCGTAGGGTGTCGCGAGCATGCGGCGCAGGCGCCGGTCGTAGAAAGCGACCTTTCCGGCGTACTGTCCGCGCACGAGCCCCTGGGCGAACGGATCGGGCCCGTTGTCGAGGGTGAAGACCGGCAGCCCCAGACCGTCGGGGCGGACCCATAGCCAGCCGAGCCCGGGGATCGCGACCTCGGCCAGGCCGTGGCGGAACGACAGGCGGGCGGCGTGGGCCGGGGCCAGGCGTATCATCGCGCCGGCGCGGCGGGCGCAATGCGCATGGCGGTCGAGCTCGGTGCGGACATAGTGGCAGGCCATCGGATAGGCGGCCGGCTCCTGCCGCGCCGGCGCGGGCGCGACCGGCAGGATCATGGCGCCCAGCGCGGCGATCAGGCGGGCCGGAGCCCCACGGGAACGGACGCTCGGTTCGGGTCCCGCAGGCATGATGCGCGGCGGGTCGCGGGGCCGTGTGCCCAAGTCCGGATCCTCTTTCGGAACGGCGCCGGAATCGGGCTACCGGAGGTGGCCGCGTGGCCCGCCGCGCGCCCTCAGAGGCCCTTCTCCAGAACCTGGACCACCGCGTCCACGCGGGGCTTGAAGTCGGCCACGTTCGCGAAGGGACGCCAGTTCACGTCGAGGATTCCGCCCTCGAACTTCAGCCCGAGCGCGTAGTTCGAGCCCCGGGCGCTCGCCTCGTCGTAGCGGACCCGGATCGACTTCAGCGCCTTGTGCAGGGCATCGCGGCCCATCTGGTCCTTGGTGATCTCCTTCAACCCGGCGGCCAGCGGCTCGAAGATCGTCTTCCCGAAATAGGCGTCGTCCGCGTAGTATTGCGCGTCGCCCGGGATCGTCAGCTGGTCCCAGGCCACCTCGACCGGCACGGGAAAGCCCGCCGCCTCCTGGATCGCCTTCTCCAGGGCCGGATACCGGTCCTGACGATAGGCGGCGATCGCCCGGCGCTCGGCGAGCCCGACCGTCGGCTCGGCCCAGGCGGCCGGGACGCAGAGCCAGGTTGCGGCAGCCGCGAGGGCGAGACGGCGTGAGATCATGCGGTGGGGTCCTTCTGCAGGTTGGGGCGGCCTTGGCTTGCCGCCCGGGGGTGATGGTTCGATGACGCGGCGCGGCCGGGAACGCCCGCGGTGAAGGCGGTGCAGCGTCTCGATGGCGGGGTGGGATGATCGTACGGACAATCCGACCGGCGCTCCTGGCCGCCCCGGTCGTCGCCCAGCAGGCCGCGCCCCCGCGGGCCGAGCCGGTAAAGCCCGCCGGCGCGGCGGCCGTGAAGACCCTGACCTGCGATGCCGTCGCGGCCGACGAGCGGCGCCTGCGGCAGCGCTACCGCAGCGATCCGGCGGTGCTGCGCGCCCTCGACCGGGCCCGCGACCCGGATGGCTGACGCCGACGATCCGGCGCGCCGCCGGGTGATGCGTCTGCTCCGGGCCCCGCCCCTGGCCCTGCTGCTCGGCCTGGGCCTCGCGCCGTTCTTCCTGCTGTTTCCGGCCCTGCCCGCCGGGCCGGAGCAGGATTCGGGCCTGCTGCCGGCCGCGCTCTGGCTCGGCGCGGCGCTGCTGGGCGGCCTTGCCGGCGCCCTCGAGGGCGCCGGCCGCCCGCTGTACCGGGCGGGCTGCCTCATCCTGGCGGCGACGCTGCTCTCGCCCTTGGCCCTGCGCCTGGTGATCCTGACGGATCCCGGGATCCCGCAGGATCTCGCGACCCTGCTCGGCCTCGACGGGGAATCGGCGATGGACGCCGCTCTGTACGAGATCTGGCTCGCGGCCTGGATGGCCTGTCTCGCCGCAATCCTGCCGTGCCGGCTTCTCCTCACGCGGTACCGGAGCGCCCGCCGCGACAGGCCGGCCGGCGCGTCCCGGTCGAGCCCGGGGGCCTGAGGCCGCCCCGCCGGAATGGGACTCCGCATCGCCACGGACCGCTCCGCCTCACGCCGCGGCGGCAGCCGACGCCGCCCGCCTGTTCCGGATCATCGCGAACCCGGCCGCCGCGATGATCCCGGCCAGCCCGAGCACGATCGCCAAGACGGTGATCGTACGGTTCCAGAGCTGATCGAGGCCGAGATCGGTGGTGACGAGGTCCGGACGCTCCGGGTCGGCCATCACCGCGATGCTGTAATCGCCGACATGCAGGCCGGTGAACAGGTAGTTGACCTCCCGGGTCACGGTGGCGGTGGGCGTCCGAAGGCTCACGGTGACGTCGCAGACATGGACGATCACCGTGGTCTTGCACGTGCCCGCGCTCACCTGCGCGTTGGGGACGGCCCGCGCCCGGGCGTGGACCTGCCAATCCGTCAGCAGGGTCGGGGTGGTGTGGACGAGGCACGCCACCAGGAGACCGCCGAGCGCCACGAAGCCGATGAGCGCCCGGAGGGCGCCCCTCCAGCCGTTGCCCTGGGGCGGCAGGCGCAAGGGTTCGGAGCGGTTCGGGGACGCGGTCATGCAGCCTCAGGCAACCTGGCTCTCGTGAGGAACGGGTCGGGCGGCAATCTCGGCCAGGATCCGCCGGGCCTGCGCGGCGTCGCGATAGCGGCCGATCAGGTCGGCGAAGTCCTGCGGTTTCATCTTGCGCGGCAGGCCGTGCTTGAGCGTGACGATGCGGCGCTTCGGATCGACCTTGATGCCGCGCCCGCCCGGGATCCGCTGCGGCACGGCGACCTCCGGCGGCAGCAGCAGGCGGGTGACCATCGTGAGCCGGTCCAGCGTCATGTCGAGGTCGGCGATGTCGTCCCAGGCGATGGCCCGGTCGAGGCCCGGCACGTGCAGCCCCTCGGGACGCAGGGCCATGATGACCCGCTCGCCGTCCCGGAGCCGGTAGAGGCCGGGGCCGCCGAGGGCGACGCCGCAGACGAGCGCCACGGCGGCCACGATCCGGGCCTCCTGCGGCGAGAGACCCGGGAGGCCGAACAGGGCCAGCGCCAGCGCCGCGACGCCGAACAGGATGCCCGCCGTCACGAACACGATGGCCTGGGGCCGGCGGTTCTCGTGCAGCACCTTCTCGTCGGCCTCGATCTCCGCGGCGGTCGCCTCCAGATGTGCCCGGAACGCCGCATCCTGCGCCCGCACCGCCGCGAGGAAATCGGCCGTGGCGGCCCGGCACAGCCCGGCCGGATCGGCGAAATAGGCGGCGAGCTGCCCGGGCGCGTCCGAGGGCGGCCGGGCCGCGGCGGCGGCGATCAGGTTCGCGTCAATCGTCAGCCCGAGGGCGGCGACGCGGTCGCGGGTCGTCGGATGGGTGTCGGTCGGGTGCGGCTGCTCGGTCTCCAGATGCGCCCCGGGATCGTCGAGCCCCTGGGCGGCGACCCGGTCGAGCACGGCCGCCACGAGGTCCGCGGGCGCCGAATCGGGGGCCTGCGCGGCGGCGTCCAGCGTCTCGGCGATGCGCGGCTGCACGGCGCCGGTGCGCAGGAGCGCCCGCGCCGCGGCCTCGGCCGAGGTGGCGCCCGCGCCCGCCGCGTCGGCGGCGAACTCGCGCGCCCGGCTCCAGTGGCGCACGGCGAGGTGGAAGCGCTCCATCACGAAGACGCCGAGGCGCAGGGACGGGCCGAGCAGGCTGAACGAGCCGTGATGGCCCGCCGCCACCGCGTCGAGGGAGCGCCCGACGCCCGCGTAGATCGGCAGGAAGCGCTGGCTGTAGGCCGTGTCGCCGCCGGCATAATGGGCGAGCTCGTGCGCGAGGATCGTGGCCGTCTCGTCGACCCGCATCAGGGCGAGGTAGGGTAGCGGCAGGTAGAGGATCCGGCCCTCGAGACGCTGGCCCCCGGGCTCCAGCTCGGCCGGGCCGGCGCTGACGAAGAACCCGCCGCCGAGGCCGACCACCACCGCGTCGGGCTTGAGCGCCCCCAGCCGGTCGGCGAGCGCCTCGGTCAGCCGCCACAGGCCGGGCGCCTCCGCGGCCGTGACGACGCGCCCGAGGATCGGCAGGGGATCGGGCTCGAAGGCGCTGAGCGCCCGCCGCAGGCCGAGCACCGTGCTGCCCGCGACGACCACCGCGCCGCCGACCACGACCACCGCGAGCCCCAGGAGCTTCAGCGCGCCGGCGCTGAAGCCGGTCTGGACGAGCATGCCCGCCTCGAACGTCACGGCGGCGACGAAGCCGGCGGTCGCCGCCAGGATCTGGGCCGAGAGCGCGGTCGGGATCACCCGTCGCATCAGCGAGAAGCCGCGCACCAGCGCATCGCGCGACGTCCGCCCGACCTGGCCGAGCAGCGTGCCGGCGAGCAGCACCAGGATCGAGAGCGCGGCCGCGATGGCGCCCCCGACGATCACCACCGGCGGCAGGAGGCGGCGCCATTCCATCACGGTGGTCAGGGTCGCGACCTCGTTCCGCGCTGCCCGGGCCTGGTCCAGGGCGAGCGGGCCGCCGTAGAGCTGGCCGTTGCGCCGGAACTGCATGCTCCAGTCGATGCGCCCGTCCTTGGGCGCGCGCGCCTCGAGATCCGCGACGATCCGGTCCAGCTGCCGGCCCTCGGCCGCGAAGGCGGCCCAGTCGTCGGCGCCGCGCTCCCGCTCCCAGAGGCCGAGCATCATGAGGCAGAGCGGCAGCAGCACGGTGGCCGCGACGAGCTTCAGGACGGCGCTGGGACGTGACCGCGCCTGCGGCGGCTTCGACGGCTCGGAAATGGTCATCTCCTGACGCGCACAGGATCCGGGGTGATGCGACGCAAGAACGGGAAGATGATCGACGACGGAACGGACGGCCTGACAGACATTGCAGCGTTTGATTTCAGACCTGCGCCCGTAAAGGTCGGGCACAATTCAATGTGTTCTTCGCAGCGCGACAGGATTTCTACCTTCTCGGACCGGCGCGTCAACAGAATGTTGTCCTGTCCGCCTTCGGCGCCGCGAGGAGCCGGATCAGCCGGCCATGCTCCGGACGTACCGGTAATGGATCCACCCGGCGCGGCAGGGGCCCGCGTAGGGCGCGCGCCGCGGGATCGACGAGGACACGCCGCACTCCGCCCCGCCGGTCCGGTCGCGCGGGGCATAGACCACGCCCCTCCAGGGCCCGCGGGCCTCGCACAGGCGGACCTTGTCGCCGGTGTGCAGCCGGTCGATCTCCCGGTACGGCGTGCCGCCGGGGCCGCTGCGCACCGAGAGGAAGTTGTCGCCCCGCGGGTCGAGGCCGACGATCTCGCCGACCGCGTCGCAGGCATCCAGCTCGGCCTCGCCGCCGACGGTCACCGGGACGTCCAGGCCCTGCGCCGCCGCGGGGGATGCGAGGGCCAGGAGGGCGAGGAGCGACAGGCTTCGGAACAGAACCATGGACGGGCGATCCCTTGATTGCGGCGCCGGGCACGCGGTGTCCGAGGCGGATCGAACGGCGCTCATCGCGGCGGCGGGGCCGCGCTCCGGCGGGCATAGAGGCCGGTGAAGCTCACATTGGCGCCGCCGCAGGCATTGTTGTCCCGGACCACGAGATAGGGGCCGCGCCGCCACAGCCGGACGCGGCAATCGTCCGGATCCCCGGCCGCGTAGGGCAGCGTCTTGTCCTCGCCCATCGTGAAGGCCAGGACGCCGTTCTCGGGCCGCGCCGTGCCGGCGACCGCGCCGATATGGAACGGGCCCTCGCCGCCGCGGCGCGCATCGCTCCGCCCCCAGGAGGCCTCGCCCTTGACCGCGAGGGCGTCCCCCGCCCCCGGCGCGATGGTCAGGTCCGCGTCCTGGCCGATCCAGTGCCCGACGAGGTCCGCGGGAGCGACCGCCGTCTCGGGCAGGGCCGCCAGGGCGCCGGTGGGCAGCCAGCCGGTCGTCAGGACGCCCTTGGCGCTGGTAAAGCCGGCGCAGGTGAAGCCCCCCGCGCTCCGGCTGGTCAGCACCGCGTCGCCGTCGGTGAGATAGGCGCGTCCCCGGCAGGCCGGGCTTGGGTCCGGGCATCCCTTGTTCGGGTCGCCCTCGACGAAGTAGGTGCGCAGCGCGCCCGCCCGCACGGTCGATGCCCGGGCCTCGTCGGCCTTCACGACGTCGGCCCAGTTGCAGCCGGCCCGAGCAGACGGCGCGGCGCCCGCGAGGCCGAGGGCCGCCAGGGCCACGATACGGCCGCACCGAAGGATTGCCGCCGGCATCCTGTCCCCCCTCCTCCCGCCTGTGCGGAGCCCCGATCCGTCGCGCTCACTCGCCGGCATAGCGCCCCTGGCGGATGTAGGCGGTCGGCACGCAGGGGCGCAGGCGCGCGAGATCGGCTTCGGCCGCGGCCCGGGTCGCGTAGCCGCCGACCACCACGACATCGAATCCCTTGCTGAAGCCCACGAACTTGCCGGAGAAATCGTTGAACGGCTCCAGCCCGCACCGGGCGACCGCCGCCGAGGCGCGCTGGACCGCCGCGTCCTGCACCTGGGTGTAGTCCGGATTCGCGAACGAGCCGGCCACGATCCAGTACGGCCCCGCCGGCGTCGCGGCCTGCACGGAGGCCGCGAAGACGAGACTGAGCACTCCGATCAGGCACAGACGCATGGATGCTGCTCGACCCCGGCGTTCGTCTGGGAATCCCTCACGCGACGGCTGGATAGAGCGCCCGGATCGACTTGCCGAGGCCCCATCGTGTGCTTCCCGTTGCGTTTCGACGGGAATGAAGCACCGCGCGGCGCAAGCCGCAACTGCCGAGGGTTCCGGCGGGCGGTCAGGCGAAGACGTCGGCGACGTAGCGGCCGGTCTCCCGCTCGACCGTGTCGGCCCAGGCCTCCGCCTCCTCGGGCGTGACGGCCCGGGCCTCCTGGTAGATCCGCACGCAGGTCGCCCGGACCGCCGGGGCCATCCGCTCGCCGTCGCCGCAGACGAAGACCGTGGCGCCGGCCCGGAACAGGTCGGCGACGTCGGCCCGGTCCCGCCAGACCCGGTGCTGGACGTAGCGCACGTCGCCGTCCGGTGCCCGCGAGAAGGCCGTCCGGACCGAGACGACGCCCTGCGCCTCCCAGGCGGCGAGCTCGTCGCGGTAGAGGTAATCCACGTCCGGGTGGGTCGCCCCGAAGAACAGCAGGGCCGGCCCCACCGGCCGGCCATTCGCCTTCTGGATCGCCCGCTCCTGCAGGAAGCCGTGGAACGGCGCGATGCCGCTGCCCGCGCAGATCATGACGATCGGCACGGTGGGGTCCTCGGGCGGATGGAAGGCGGCCTGCGAGGGCCGCACCGCCACCGAGAGGCGTGCGCCCGGCTCCAGGCCGGCGAGGTAGGTCGAGGCGACGCCGCGATGCCGGCGCCCGCCAGCCCGCGCGGGGGCGTCGAGCACCGAAAGGGTCAGCGAGCAGCGCGCGGGATCGCGCAAAGGGGAGGACGAGATCGAGTATTGCCGCGTCCGCATCGCCGGAAGCGCCGCCAGGAACGCCCCGAACGCCAATTCGCAGGCCGGGACGCGCTCCAGGAGGTCGAGCAGGCTCACGCGCTTCTCCAGCACCTCGGCCGCGTAGGCCTCCGGCTGCGCCAGCTTTTCCAGCGCTTCGCGGTCGGGCGGGCAGCGGGTCGCCGCGGCGAGCTGGCCGACCTGCGCCCGGGTCGCCGGCTGGCCGAGCTCGACGTAATCGGCCAGGATTTCGGCGGCGTAGACCGGGTAGCCGGCCGGCAGGGCGGTGGCGGTGCCCGCCCCCTTGCGGATGAGGATCCGCGTATCCCCGGCCAGGCCGAAGCGCCGGAGCGCCCGCTCCACGTCCGGGCGCGGGTTGCGCGGCAGGACCGCGAGATAGTCGCCGGTCCGGTAGCTCATGCCCGCCGGCAGCGCGATCTCGATGTGCCGCTTGGACGTGCCGAGCGGCGAGGCCGTGTCGACCAGCTCGCGATTCTCCAGGATCCGGGCCGGGTTGAGGTCGGTCAGGTGCAGGGCCGTCTCCCGGCCGGAGCGCAGGATCTCCACGTCGAGGCCGGTCCCGGCCGGCTCGGCCGCCTCCTGATCGCCCCCTCGGCCGCCCGTTTGCCCCAGCGCCCGGCCGAGATCGGCCCAGAGCCCGGCATACCAGGCGTCGAAGCCGCCGAAGAAATCGCCGCCGGCATCCGTCTCGCCGCGCTCCCGGACGCGCTGCGCGCCGGCCTTGGCGAGGGCCGCGTCGGTGCGCTTCGGGATCGCCTGGTAGGTGCGCGCCCATTGCCGGTTGCCGCAGCCGAACACGGTGAAGCGCACGCCCGCGAGGGCCTCGGGTCCGAGCCCCTCGACCCAGGCCAGGAACCGCCTGGCATTGTCGGGGGGATGCCCCTCGTAGGACGCGGTGACGACGATGACGGCGCCCTCCTTCGGCAGCCGCTCGACGTAGTCGTCCATCGGCGCGGACGTGGCGGCGTAGCCCTGCCCCGCGGCCTCGCCCGCGATGCGCTCGGCGAAGGCCTGGCAGGAGCCGGTGTTGCTGCCGTAGAGCACGAGCAGCGGCGTGGTCGCCTCCCGCATAGACGTACCGGTGCGGCCGGCCGTCATCGGCCGCTGCGGTGCCGTCGGGACGGCGCTGCGCGGTCGCCCGGCCCCGCGCCGGCGGGCATGGATGCGGAAGCCGTGCGGCTTCAGCGTCAGGGTCTCGGCGATCTCCAGCGTGTAGCCCGGATCCGCCTCCGTCAGTTCGAAGCGCCGCAGGATCAGGGCGAGCACCAGATGCGCCTCCTGGAGCGCGAAGCCGCGGCCGATGCAGGCGCGCATGCCGTTGCCGAAGGGCTTCCAGGCGTTGGGCGGCAGCCTCTCGGCAGCCTCGGGGGCGAAGCGCTCAGGCCGGAACGCCTCCGGGTCGTCCCAGACCGCCGGGTCGCGGTGCAGGATCGGCGCGAGGATCAGCAGCGTGTCGGCGGGCGTCACCGGGTAGCGGCCGCCGATCACCGTAGGCGCCTTGGGGGCGACCGCGAAGGCCGGGGCGGTCGGCCACAGCCGCAGCGTCTCCTGCAGGATCTGCTCGACGTAGCGCATCCGGGGCAGGTCCTCGACCCGGGGCAGACCGTCGCCCAGCACCGCGTCGACCTGGTCCCGCGCCCTCTGCAGCACGTCCGGATTGCGCAGCAGTAGGTAGAGCGCGAACGAGAGCAGGCCGCTCGTCGTCTCGTGACCCGCGATCAGGAAGGTCACCATCTGGTAGCGGATGTTCTCGTCCGAGAGGCGCTCGCCGGTCTCCGGGTCGCGCCCCTCCAGCATCAGGTTGAGCAGGTCGTGGCGCGTGGCCGCCTCCGGGTCGCGCCGGCGCTCGGCGATCAGCGTGTCGGCGACCTGGTGCATCAGGGCGATGTCGGCCTCGTAGCGCCGCTTGGTGCGCAGCAGCAGGTTCGTGGCTACCTCCGGGCGCCGGGCGCGGGCGCCCGCCTCCTCCAGCGCGCCGACCATGGCGGCCACGAAGGGGTGCATCTCGTTCTGGTAGAAGCTGTTGAAGCGGTAATCGAACGCGCAGAGCGCGATCGTGTCGAGGGTGAGCCGGGTCATGGAGTCGGCGACGTCGATGGTCGCCTCGGGCCCGAACCGCTCCCAGCGCAGCAGCATCTGGTCGGCGATGTCCTCCATCCGGTCGAACATCGCGCGGATGCCCAGCGGCCCGAAGGCCGGCATCAGCAGCCGGTGGGCCTTGCCCCAGTTGGGCTCGTCGTTGCGGGCGGTGAACAGCCCGTCCCCGCCGAGGTCGCGGAGCATCTCCAGCGGCCGGTGCAGCTTCTTCTCGAACCGGTCCTCGTCGCAGAGCTCGTTCACGAGCGCCTGCGCGCTCACCACGGTGAGGCTCCGGCCGCCGAGCGACAGGCGGTAGATCGGCCCGTGCGCCCGGGCGAGGCGCATCAGGCTCTGCACGGGGGCGTTCGGGTCGATCTCCGGCAGGTTGCCGACGATCGGCAGGGGACGGGGCTGCGGGATGGAGGCGGTCGGTGCCATGGGACAGATCCTTGGCTTCGTCCGGGGTGTGGGGCGCGGCGGGTCCGGGCGCCGGCGATGCCCGGCGCTCAGCGAGATTCCGGCGCGGGGACGCAGGTCGCGAGGCTGAGCTTGGTCAGGAAGCGGGACATTCGTTCGGTCCTGTCTCTGGAGCGGGGGTGGCGGGGGCGCGTGCGGAGTCGGTCGCCGGGTGCAGCAGGCTCGCGATCACCGTCTCGGTCATGCGGGCCCGGGCCTCGGCGAGGTCGATCTCCGGGGCGAGCCTGTTCAGCAGGGTCGGAAAGGCCGGCGGCTGGCTCACCGCGTTGTTGACGAGGGCGAAGAACAGCGCCGGATGGCTGCTGCGGACGATCCCGGCCGCGATGCCGGCGGCGAACAGCGCGCGCGTGGTCTCGTAGGCCGGCCGGAGGAGGCGCTCGGTCAGCAGGGCGGCACGCTCGGGCGTCTCCGATCCGTGCCGGCTGACGAAGTCGCGCACGTCGGGATGGGCCGCGTAGAAGGCGGCGACGCGGCCGATCACGGCCCGGAGCCTGTCGTAGAGCGGCTGCCCGGGATCCGCGGCCAGGGCGGCGACCTCCGCCATGGTCGGCTGCGCCGCCGCCACGATGGCGTCGAGGCAGGCCTCCCAGAGCTCGGCCTTGCTGCCGAAATGGACCCGCACGAGGTTCGGGCTCACATCCGCGGCTAGCGTGATGCTGCGGATATCCGCCCCGTCGAACCCGTGGGCCGCGAAGGCGTAGGTCGCGGCCCGCAGCAGCCCCTGCCGGCCATCCGGCCGGTCCCGGGTCGGTCGTCCGCGCGGGCGCTTCCTCACGCAGCCGGCGGGCTCGTCGATGCGCGCCATCGATCCCCCGTTAAATGTACGCCGGTACACTTAATCAAGGGATGCGCGCCCGCAAGGGCCCCGGCTCAGGCCCGTCATCCGCTCGGGCCCGGGGTCACGCCCCCGCCGAGCGCCGGGCCGCCGCGACCACCTGCTCGGGGGTCGGCGGGTTCGCCGGATGGTAGCTCAGGCACAGGGGCGTGGTGAGCTTGGCCGGGCGGCCCGAGCCCTCGGTGGCGAAGTAGAACTCGCCCGCGCCCAATCGGCCGATATCGGAGGCCGCGCCGCCATGGGCCGCCATGATCTCCTGGGCGGCCGCGATCGTCGCCGGGGCGCTCTGGCGGCCGAAGAACTGGGTCGTGCAGTTCGAGACGATCTGGTTGTGCAGGCCCTTGGGCACCTGCGTCGCCACCACGAGCCCGAGCCCGTATTTGCGCCCCTGCGCCACCAGCTTGATGCCGCTGCCCAGGCTGGGGCTCGCCCGCTGGGCCGGCAGGAAGGTCTGGGCCTCGTCGACCACGTAGAGCATGCCGCGCGGGCTCGGATTCCGCTTGATCCAGCCGAACAGGGTCATCTGCAGCCGGTTCACGAAATCCTCGCGCGCCGCCTCCGAGCCGAGGCCCGACAGGTTGATCACCGAGACCCGGGTGCGGGCCGGATCGGCCCCGAAGAACAGCAGCTTGGGGTCGAGCACCGCGCCCCTCACCCTGAGCAGCGGGTTGGTCGCCACCGCGGCCCGGAGCTCGTCGGCCATCTTGGCCGCGTGCTTGACGGCCTCGCCGATGTCGCTCACCCCGTCGGGCAGGTCGGCCAGCAGGGTGATGAAGTCGCCCAGACTGCCGCCGCCGCGCTCGGCGAAGACCCGCAGGGCGTCGGCCAGCACGCCCCGCTGCAGGCCCTTCCTGGCGCCGGCCAGCGGGCCGAGCGTCTCGGCGGCCATCTCGACCGCCTGCTGGCGCTCGTCCGGATCCGCGCCGATGCCGGAAAAGTCGGGCAGGACCGACAGGAACAGCGGGTTGCCGGCATTCACCCCGGGGGTCCAGACCACGACCTCGACCCGCTCGGCATAGGCCGCCGCCTGGGCGGCATCCGCGTCGGTGAAGGCGGCGGGCCGCTCGGGCCAGGAATCGCCGAGCCGCGACAGGTCGTTGTTGGGGTCGATCACGATGGCCGGGATGCCGGCGAGCGCCGCCTCCTCCACGAGCCGGCGCAGCAGCACGGTCTTGCCCGAGCCCGAGCCCGCGATGATCGCCGTGTGCCGCGGCAGCAGCCGGATCGGCAGGCTCACCGGCTGGGCGTCGGCGTTGATCCGGCGCCCGACCGGGATCGCCTCCGGCGCAGCGCGGCTCTCGGGCTGCGGCTTGACGGGATCCTTGGGGACCGCCGCGGGCTGCGCCGTCGGCACCTTCTTGGGCGCCGGGTCCGCAGGCTTCGTCGCCGGGGCGGACGCCGCAGGCGCGGAAACCTTGGCCGGCTCGGCGAGGCCGGCTTGGTGGAACAGCGCGGTGGCGCGCACGGGCTTCTGAGCCCGCAGCCAGGCCTCGAACCGGTCGCGGCGGTCCTCCGCGTCGGCCTTGGCCTTGAGGTCGCGCAGGGCCACGAAGGTGCGCAGATCCGCCTCGTCCGGGTCGATCAGGAGGCCGCCGGCGGCCTTGAAGGTGTCGACCAGGTGCCGGGTCTTGTCGCCCCCGGGCACCGGGCCCCGCCGGACGATCAGCAACTCCCGGTCGGGGATGCGGGTCGAGATGCCCGACGCCGTCAGCGCCGCCCGCAGGCGGGCCTGGAACGCGATGGCGTTCTGGTGCTGGAGCGCCCGGTAGCAGACATGCCGCTCCCGGTCGTTCTCGTCCCGGTGGATGAAGGTCAGGCGCCCGTGCAGCGGCGGAATCCGCTGCTCTGGCTCGCCCTTGCTGGCCACATCCAGGGCATCCTCCGGGTCGTCCTCCAGGGCGTAGAGGTCGAAGGCGGCGCGCAGCAGGTCGCCGAGGCCGCCCTCGTCGTCGAGCAGCCCGTCGATCCCGGCGTGTTTGCGGGCCGCGTCGAGGTTGAACTCGTTCTCCGGCGGTGCCTTGGCCTGCCCGGTCTCGGTGTGGAGGAGATCGTGGCAGACCTGCACGGTCCCCCGGGCCAGGCAGGCGCGGCGAACGGCGTCGCAGCGCATCAGCAGGGTGCGCGGCATCATCCCGGCCTCGGCGGCGGCGGCGATCGCCGCGGGGCTGAACGGCCATTCCGGATGCGGCGGCACGAAGCCGGCGGCCCGATAGGCCGGGGCCAGACGGCCGCGGATCAGCGCGGCGGCCGCGACCTTGTCGTTCATCCCCTGGAGCGCGATCGGCGGCTTGAGGCGGTGGCGGAAGGATTTGAGCCCACGTTCCTCCAGGCGCGACCAAGAGTCTGGCAGGCAGCTGATCAGGGTCATGCCGCGGCCGCCAACCTCGTGTAATTCGAGGATGCCCGCGGCCAAGACCTCGGTGAGGCTCACGGTGGCGTCCAGGTCGTCCGTGGCGGCGAGGCGGCTGGCGTCGATGACGCCGTCGATCTGGTCCAGGGCGACCAGCGTCGGGCCGCCGAGCCCCATGATCCAGGCCATGCCGCGCACGAGATCGACCGGAGCCGGCGGCGGCGTCTTGAAGCCGAGGGCTGCCCGCTCGGCCGGGTCGGCGTCGTAGCCCTGCAGCCAGGCATGGGCGAGGCCGATGGTACCGAGATCCTGGGCGCGCAGCAGGCAGAGCGCCCGGAACACGTCCTGATGCTGCAAGGCGCGTGCGGCATCGACTTTCATCAGCGCCATGACCAGCAGGTCGACGATTCGGCGGGTATCCATGTTGGGCGTGTTGAACGCCGCCTCGACCTGCGCCTCGACCTTGAACCGGCGGGCGACACCGGCCAGGACCGCGTCGGATTGCCGGCGCCCGTCCGGCATGGTCTGCAGCAGGGCAGTGAGGTAGCTGAGCGCCGCGCTGCGCCAGAAATCCGTGAGCCCGAGCACGTCCAGCAGCACGAACCAGCCGCCCGAATTCCAGACCGCGTGCCGGAATTGGCCGACGAGATGGGTTTTGCCGATGCCGGCTTGGCCGACGAGCACGCGGGCGGGTGCCCGCTGACCGGCCGTCCGGGCTTCGTCATGCATCTGGCCGACAAGCAGCGGCACCAGGGCCTCGTTCGGGCCGCCGGTGGGCTCGGCTTCGGTCCAGACGCTGTCGAGGGTGCGCACCCAGTCGAAATCGACCCGGCGCAGGGCGTCGAGGGCGTCGGTCATGCCTGGATCCAGAGGAGGTGGAAGGGTTCGCCGGCCGGGCTGTAGGCGGCCTCGCGGTCGGCCGCCGTCAGGGCCTTCGGGTCGCTGAGCTGGCTCAGCCGGGCGGTCTTGTCGCCCTTGAGGATGCGGGCGAGGCCGGCATCGACCGTGGCGCGGTCGAGTTCGGCGAGCTGCGCCCGCACGTCGCTGAGCCGGACGGCCCGGGCGCGGGCACCGCCCGTGAGGGCCAGATAGGCCTCCTCGATCCGGGCGCGCAGGGCGGCCGCCCCGGGTTTTTTCTTCGCGGACGGCCGGGCGGTTTTTTCGCCGGCAGCCTTCTTGGCGGGGGCTTTTTTGGCCGACGCTTTCTTCGGAGCCGTCTCGGCGGGCTCAGCCGGCTCGGGCGGGGCGCCGATGAAGTCGGCGAGCGTCCGCCCGCTCTGTTCGAGATGGCCGCCGAGCCGAGCCAGCCAGTCCTGCATCACCCGGAAGGCCGGCGGCAGCGCGGCGTCGAGATGGGTGCCGGCCCAGTGCCAGCCCCGGTCGGTCACGGAGAGGACGAAGGAGCGCCCGCTCTTCTCGACGGCGATCAGCCCGGCGGCGGCCAGCGCCTCGCGGTCGGCCTTCTTGACCGCCGGCACCACCTCCCCCTGCGGCGCCCGGCCGTGCCGGGCCAGCAGGCACCACAGGATCAGGGTCTGGGCAGGTGTCGGCGCACTCATCGGATCATCGCTCCCTCGGACGTTCGGCGCAGGCGCACCACGTCGCGGATCTTCTCCACCGCGCGCTGCAGGTCGGTCTCGACCTGCGCGTTGGTGATGCGCAGCACGAGGTAGCCGGCCGCCAGCAGCTCGTAGTCGCGGTGGCGGTCGGCACTGAATGTCGGGTCCAGGCGGTGCTCGGGGCCGTCGAGCTCGACCACGACGCGGCCCGCCGCCCAGAGCAGGTCGACCCGCGGCCGCGTGCCGAACCGGGGCAGCGCCACCGTCGCGTTGCCGGAGAACAGGGGGCCGAGCTCCGCATCCGCCCGCAGGGCCGCCTCGACGCGCTTCTCGACCGCGCTCGCCGGATGGGCGCGCGAGGGCGGGGCGAGGAACCGGGCCTCCACGGGAGCCGGGGGCCGCTGGACCGCGTGGGCGCCGTAGAGCGCGCGGTCGTAGGGCGGCACCGGCGGCGGCGCGCTCGGGAACAGGGCGGCGACGGCGGTGCCGTGGCGGCGGCACCATTCGAGCACCTCGATGACCGGAGCGGCGCGCTCCGGGGCGGCCGGATCGAGCTCGGCCACCAGCACGAGGCCCGAAGGCGCCACCGCCCGCATCAGCTGCGCAAGTTCCAGGCTCCGGGCCGCCCGGCGGAACCGGGGCGGGCGTCCCGCGGCGGCGTGCTTGGCCGCGGCCTTGAGCCAGGGGCCGTGCGGCTCGGGGGCGGTCGGCGCGTGCGGCGGACTTTGCCAGTCCGGCCAGCGCGCCAGGGTGAGATCCGCGAGGTCGTCGAGCAGCCCGTCGAGGATCGCGGCGGCGCTGCGGCGCCCGGCGATGCGCAGCACCAGCAGGCTGTGCGCGGCCTCGGAGGCGTCGAGATACGGTCCGATTCCGTCGAGACCGATGCCGACGAGGACCAGCCGCTCCCCGGCGCCGAGCCCGAGGATCCGGCCGGACAAGTCCGCGACCGGCAGCATCGGCAACGGCGACACACCCGGTAGACCCGGCGCAGGCTCGTCGGCGAGGGGCATCAGGGCCGTGGCATCCGCACGTTCGCTCCTGCGATCCGGACAGCGGGATTTCTGACCACATCCCGCCGGGGACCAGCAAGCCCCTCGGGGGCTCTTAGGTTGTCGCACCGGGGACGGATGTTCGGGTGTTTCACCGCCGGATTCACGCCCGCCCGCCATTCCGGCACCCTGCGGGCCGTGGCCGGATCCCCCACCCGCTCCCGCATCCTGAGGTGGCGGCGCGGGCGGGGGATCCGTCGCTTCCCGTCGGCCTCGCCCGCAGCCCGTCGCTGCGTTCCTCAGTGCAGCGTGTCGTCCATGCAGGCTTCGTCCGCGACGTCGCGCGCCAGGGCGCGGCCGATATGCTCCACCAGGGGGCGCAGGGCGGCGAGCAGGCTCGGATCGCCGATCTCCTCTGCGGCGCGCCACAGCTCGATCGCGTGGTGGCCCAGGCGCACGATCGCCGGCTCCTCGCCCTCGCTCTGGCAGGCCCGGTTCAGGATGTCGGATACGCTCATGCGTGCAGCCTCCGCTCGGCCGGCACAGGCAGCCGGACCGCCGGCGCCCGCGGGGCGTGCAGGGACGTCTCGTGCAAGGGCGAGGCCTGGAGGCCGAAGAACGCGCGGGAGGACGCCACCGTGTCGGGCATCAGCCGGGCGTACACCGCCAGGATCGCGTGGCCGCTGTAGCGGGTCGGCAGCCCCAGCGGCTCGACGTCCCAGCCGCAGGACATCAGCCGGTTGACCAGGATCGGGTGCGTCTGCGCCAGCAATCCGTCGAGGCCGCGCGCCCGCGCGACCTCGGCCGCGGCGGTGAAGATCCCAGCGGTGGCCGGGTCGATCAGGCCGGTGCGCCCCTCGCGTCGGGCCGGCAGCGTGCCGCAGCGGGTCCACTCGTAGACGGTGGCGCCCCGCGGCGCCGGCCCGCGCTGCGCCAGGTGCGGATAGACCTCCGTCAGCAGGTGCGGCCGGGTCGTCGGCAGGAGCCGCGTATAGGCGGTGATCTCGCCGCCTTCGAGATAGGCCAGGTGGATGCAGCCGGGGCCGTCGAACTGGTCGATCTCGCGGCCATCGGGCCGGCGGCACGCCTCCCAGTTGAGCCGGTCCACGAAGAGCGCGTGCCGGAACCGATAGATCTTCTCCAGCAACGCCCCGTGCTGAGAAATATTGTCGTCGTCGATAACCACAACCATGGATCATTCCCCCTGTCGGGGGAGTGATGCCGGGCCGCCGGTCCGAATGAGCCTCGTAAAATTACGAGGTCGACAGCCGCCGCGCGGCTACGCTATGATGCCCTGCCGCATGGCTTCCGCGACGCACTGGACGCGGTTCACCGCATCGAGCTTGCGCGCGGCGTTCTTGAGGTGGAACTCGACGGTCCGCTGCGACGTGCTGAGGATCTCGGAGGCCTCCCAGCTGGTCTTGCCGGCCGCGGTCCAGCGCAGGCACTCGATCTCCCGCGCGGTGAGCCGGGGTGCCTTGCGCAGCGGCGTCCGGCCGCCCTCACGGATCAGGGTCTCGGCCCGCTGGTAGGCGTAGATCGAGACCAGATGCAGCGCGGCCTTGGCCTCCTCGGACAGGTCGAGCCGGCGCGCCCCGAAGCTGACGCCGCCGCCCGGCCCGGCCAGGTGGTGGATCGGGACGCAGAACCCCTCCGACAGCCCGAATTCGGTCGCCTCGCCCATGACCCGGGCGGCCGCGACCTCGTCGGACCGATAGGGCGCCTCGCTCCAGAGGAACGGCTCGGTGGTGCGCTTGACGTGGTTCGCCACCGGGTCGATCCGCAGGTAATCGCGCTCGAAATAGCGCTTCCGCCAGCCTTCGGGCCAGGCCGGCACGAGCGCGCAGCCCTGCGTGGAGATCTCGTGCTCCGCCGGCAGGTTGGTGATGATGAAGGCGTCGTATCCGAAATACGCGCCCGCCGCTCTCATCTCACGAAGGATGTCGGGAATCTTCGACGCCAGCTTGAGGCGGCTGACGATATCAAAAGCCTTCTGGCTGTCCTGGCTCACCGAAAGTCCGAATGCTTGTATTTCTGAAATCTTCCCGACCTGTAGTTGCAAAAAATGCAGTCCACACGGAACAAACCTATACATGAGGTTGCCGTGCCGGCCAAGCGCAGAGCAGGGCTTTCCACGGTCCGTCCGGTTCCGACACACGGCGCGCCCCGTCCGGGGCCCGCCTCTCACCCCGCATTCCGGTCGACCCGCCGCACTGGCCGGCTGACGAACCGGGAGCCGGCGAGCAGGAATCGCCAGGGCGTCTCGGCGCCGCGGGTGATCCCGATGCGCCGATCCGCCGCGACCGTGACGGGCTGCGTCCGGGGCGCGAACCGGAACGGCGCCTGTGCCACCGGCAGGCCGTCCATCGCCCCGGTGATGCCGAGCGCCTGGCACAGGCGGCCCGGCCCGGCGCAGAGCAGCCGCGGATCGTCGGTGCCCCGGCGCTCCGCCATGGCGGCCAGGCCGGCATTCGGCTCGATCGCCCGCAGCAGCACGGCGCTGCCCGGCTCGCAGACCAGGTTCAGGCACCAGTGCAGCCCATAGGACCGGTAGACGTAGACGTGCCCCGGCGGCCCGAACATGCTGGCATTGCGCTTCGTCGGGCCGGCGAAGCTGTGGGAGGCCGGATCGGTCCGGTCGTAGGCCTCGGTCTCGACGATGATGCCCCCCGCCTCGCCGACCCAGAGCCCCGCCCCGATCAGGTCCGCGGCCACCGCGGCGGCGCTCCGGGCGAAGAACGGGTCGGGCATCGGGTCTGTCCGGGTGTCGTGCGGCGGGTGTCATCCAGCCTGGGCAACGCCCGGCGGGCGGTTCGGGTGACGGCTTTTTGCACGCGCGGCTGCCGCCCCGGACCCGGCGCCGAATCGGCGGGCAGGCGGGGCGATCCGCCGACGGGATCCGGCATACGGCACGGCTCCATTCCGTCTCTTCGAAGGCTTCACGCCGGATGCCGAGACCGGTCCCGGCCCGAAACTCGCCGGCAAGTAGAAATACAACGGAGGCCGCGGGTGCGGTTTGCTGGTAGGACAGGCCGGCCAGACCGGGCCCGCTGCCGATCTCGTCGGACCTCCAGCATGACGCGCACCTCGTCGATCGCGACGCTCCGAACCTCCGCCGGAGGCTCGCAGGCCGCCCCGATCCCGCTGCGCGCCCGGATCCGGCCCGGCCTGACCCTGCGCCGCCTCCGGCTCTGGAGCGGGCTGGTCCTGTTCGCCTACATCCTGACCCACCTGACCAACCACGCGCTCGGCAACGTCTCCCTCGACGCCATGGAGGACGGCCTCGGCGTCGCCTCCGCGCTGTGGCTCAACCCGCTGGGCCTGGCCCTGCTCTACGGCGCGCTGGTGATCCACCTGCTGCTCGGGCTCCAGGCGCTCTACGCCGCCCGCTACTTCCGCTGGCGTCCCGGCGAGGTCGTGCAGATGGTCTCCGGTCTGCTGATCCCGCCGCTGCTGGTCAGCCACGTCGTGGGCACCCGGATCGCCTTCGCCACCGAGGGGCTCGAGAAGGGCTACGCGCAGGAACTCTACGCCTTCTGGGTCGCGGCGCCGCATCAGGGCGCGATGCAGGCGGCGATGTTGGTCATCGCCTGGATCCACGGCTGCTCCGGACTGTATTTCTGGCTGCAGCTGAAGCCCGCCTTCGGGCGCGCCGCGCCCTGGCTCCTGGCGGTCGCGGTGCTGGTGCCGGTCCTGGCGCTGCTCGGCTTCGTGCAGGGCGGCCGGACAATCCTCGCCCTGGCGCAGGACCCGGCCTGGCGCGCCGCGGCGCTCAAGCCCGTCCATGTCGGGTTGCCCGACCAGGTGGCGCGGCTCGGCGCGATCCGGGACGGGATGCTGCTGACCTATGCCGGCCTGGTCGCCGCGGTGATCGCCGCCCGCGGCGTCCGGACCCTCGCGGAGGTCAAGCGCGGGACGATCCGGCTCAGCTATCCCGACGGAAAGGTGGTCCGGGTGCCCCGCGGCACCAGCGTGCTGGAGGCGAGCCGGCGCAACCGGATCCCCCATGCCAGCGTCTGCGGCGGCCGCGGCCGGTGCTCGACCTGCCGGATCCGCGTGCTCGACGGCAGCGCCGACACGCCCCCCGCCGGCCGGGCCGAGCGCGCCGTGCTGGAGCGGATCGCCGCCGGGCCCGGGGTGCGCCTCGCCTGCCAGTTCCGGCCCGAGGCCGACCTCGCTGTGGTGCCGCTGTTCCCGCTGCCGCCGCGGGTGCGGCAGGCGGACCTGCTCGACCGGGCGCAATCCGGCGAGGAGCGCTTCATCGTGGCGATGTTCGTCGACCTGCGCGGCTCGACCCGGCTCGCCGAGGAGCGCCTGCCCTACGACACGGTGTTCATCATCAACCGCTTCCTCGGGGCGGTCGGCGACGCGGTGCGGGACGCCGGCGGCTCGACCAACCAGTTCCTCGGCGACGGGCTGCTGGCCCTGTTCGGCCTCGAGACCGACCCCGAGCCGGCGGCCCGCGACGCGCTCCGGGCGGTCGAGCTGATCGCCGAGCACGTCGCCACCCTGAACGAGCTTCTGGCCGCCGACCTGGAGCACACCCTCCGGTACGGGATCGGCGTCCATGCCGGCCTGGCGATCGTCGGCGAGATGGGCGACGCCACCGATGCGCGCTTCACCGCGCTCGGCGACACCGTCAACGTCGCCTCGCGCCTGCAGGGCCTGACCAAGGTCCTTGGCTGCGTCGCCGTGATCTCGGAGGCGGTCTATCGCGCGGCCAAGACCGCGCCGACGGCGATCCGGGAGATCCCGGTCGAGGGCCGGTCCGAGCCGGTCCGGGTGAGCACGCTCGGGGTGCTCTGCCCCGCCGCGCCGTGATGGATACGGTTTCCCGGAGACATCGGCTGCACACACGGACGGAAGCAGGGTCGGATGGCCCGCCCCGCCCCCGCCGGAGTCAGAACCTCCGCGCCTCCCTCCCCCGGGCCAGATGCGGGGACAGGGCCAGCATGAGCGGCACCACGGCGAGCGCCGTCCCGGCGGCCGCCACGGCGGCCCAGCGGGGGCCGGCCGCATCCCCGAGCCGGCCGTAGAGCAGCGGCGCCGCGAGCGCGCTGCCCCCGAGCGTGCAGGTGTAGAACACCGCGAACGCCCGCTCGACCCGGCCGCCCGGGGCCAGTTCCGGCACCGTGCCGTACAGGACCGACGAGGTGCCGTTCAGCATCACGCCCAGCAGCGGCAGCAGGATCAGCGCCGGGGCGAGCGGCAGGGCGATCACCGCCAGGATCGCGGCCGCGGTCCCGGTCTCGGTGAGCAGCACGGTCCGGGTGACGCCGAGGCGCTCCCCGAGCCGGCCGCACACGGCCTTGCCGAGCGCCCCGCCGATGAACACCAGCGAGAGCGCGAGCCCCACGGTGGTCAGGGCCGCGCCCTTCTCCTGCAGCAGGAACGGCAGGTAGAGCAGGAAGGCCGGGCGGGCGGCGTTGTCGAGGGTGCCGATCGCGACGAGGAGGCCGAAGCCGGGCCGGGCGCCGGCCCCGTCACGGGTGCCGATTGCGGCCTTCGCCCGCTTCGTGCGTGACCTGGACTCACGCGGCAGCCAGCGGCCGACGCCGAGCGCGACCGCGACGCCCAGCCCGGCGATCACCCAGAGCGCCGTGCGCCAGCCCGACAGGGTCAGCAGGAAGCCGACCAGCGGCGGCACGGCCGCCTTCCCGAGATCGCCGGCGAAATTGTAGGTGCCGAGCGGACCGCGCGCCGCGGCCCCGTAGGCCCGGGCAATCACCGTGGAGGCCAGCGGGTGCTGGGTGCTGCTGCCGGCACCCCCGAGCAGCAGGCCGACGCAGAGGCCGATCAGGCCGCCCGATGCCCCGGCCAGCGCGTAGCCGCCCGCGCTGAGCAGCGTGCCGAGCACCAGCACCGTGCGGGCGCCGAATGCCTGAGCGAGCCGGCTCGCCGGCATCTGCAGGGCCGCGAGCGCGCCGTTATAGAGCGAGCGCAGCAGCGCCAGCGCGACGTAGTCGAGGCCGAACTCCGCCTGCCAGACCGGCAGCAGCACGTAGATCAGGTCGGTGTAGCCGTCGTGCAGGGCGTGGTTGATCCCGGCGATCACCAGGGTGCGCTTGTCGTCGATGCGCTTGGCCGCCCGGTCCGGGGCGTCGTCGAGCGGGGCGGTGAAGTCCGAGGCGCGGGCCATCCTGGGATCCTTGTGCGGCCACCACAGGATGCGGATCTCGCGCCCGGCTGACAAACGCCTTATGCTGACGCTCGCGTGAGGAAACCTGACAGCGATGCACCGCCGCCTGCCGCCGCTCAATGCGCTGAAGGCCTTCGAGGCGGCGGCCCGG
This sequence comes from Methylobacterium brachiatum, assembly GCF_020523825.1. Lineage (GTDB taxonomy): Bacteria > Pseudomonadota > Alphaproteobacteria > Rhizobiales > Beijerinckiaceae > Methylobacterium > Methylobacterium brachiatum. The sequence continues at coordinate 93,726 of NZ_JAJALK010000016.1, forward strand.
CACGCCAGCTTCACCCGGGCCGCCGAGGAGCTGCGCGTGACCCACGGGGCGGTGAGCCGGCACGTCCAGATGCTCGAAGGCTGGCTCGGCGTGCCGCTGTTCGAGCGCCACAACCGGCGGGTGGTGCTCACCGAGGCCGGGCGCAGCTACGCCGCCGAGATCGGCGCCGCCCTCGACCGGGTCGCCCTGGCGACCGCCCGCCAGGTCGAGCGCGGCCGGCCGCGCCTGCTGCACGTCAACGCGCTCGCGACCTTCACCCTGCGCTGGCTGATCCCGCGGCTGTCCGGCTTCCAGGTCGCCCATCCCGCCATCGAGGTCCGGCTGACCACCTCCAACGTGCCGCTGGCGAACCTCGCCGACCCGTTCGACGTGGCGATCCGGGGCGGGCCGCAAACACGCCCCGGCCATGTCGCGCAGCCGTTCCTCACCGAGCGGCGCATCCCGGTCTGCAGCCCGGCCCTGCTGCAGCGCCTGCCCCTGCAGGAGCCGGGGCAGTTGCGTCACCACACCCTGCTGCACGCGGCGACGCTCCCGGAGGTCTGGCCGCACTGGCTGCGCGCCGCCGGGGTGCCGGACCTGGTCCCCCAGGCCTCGGTGACCCTGGAGCATTTCTACCTGACCCTGCAGGCCGCCCTCGACGGTCTCGGCGTGGCCATGGGCCCGGAGCGCCTGATCGCCGACGACCTGGCGGCCGGCCGCCTGACCCGCCCCTTCGCGGGCCCGTCCCTGCCGGCGCGGAGCTACTACACCTACGTCCCGGAGGCCCGGGCCGAGGACCCGACCGTGCGCGCCTTCTGCGCCTGGCTCACCGAGGCGGCGCACGAAGCCTGACGCGCCGGGGATGGCGTCGGGGGTCGGACTGGCGCAAGGATGGTTGTCGGGCAAGGATGCTTGTCAGGAACGCGTTCGACGGCGGGGTCCAGCGCCGACCGGTGAGCGCCGCGGCCGAAGGTGAGTTCATGGCGCGCAAGCGTCTCCGTCCCACGACCGTCTACCTGTCCGAGGCCGTGGCGCGGCTCGGGCTTTCCCCGGATTCCATCGATCTGGAGACTCTGCGCGCCGATCTCGAACTCCCGGAATTCGGTGCCGAGGTCGACGACGAGCGGATCGCCGACGTTTTGCGCGCCCGCCAGAAGGCCCGGGCCTTCGCGGAGACCGGCGTCCCGGCGGTCCGACAGGCGATCCCCGCGCTCAGGGCCGCCATCCTGCGGGACCGCCGGGTGATCTGGACCATCCGGACCGAGATTCCGCTCCTCGACAATGGCCGCCTGGACCTGCGGATCGACAGCGCCCCGGACCCGGCGGCGGCCGAGATCCTGGCCCGCATGGCGGCCCGGAACGATCCGGCGCACCGCCTCGAGACCCTGCGGGCGACGGTGGCGGAACGCGCCGGCGAGGTCACCCGGACCCTGAGCAAGCCGGTCGAGCGCCTGCGGGCACAGATCATCCAGGATCTGCGCGAGGTCGGGGCCGACGCGGCCGCCTATATCGCCCATCTGGACCGTTCGCTGCGCTCCCGCGTGTTCACCTACGGGCCGAAGCTGGCGCGCTCCCTGAACGACACCCTCACCCCCGTCCGGCGCCACGCCAAGGCGGTGGCGAGCGAGGGCTCGCGCCTGCGCCGCCTGCGCGATCAGGTCGGCTTCGGCGCCTATATCGAGCGGTTCGCCGCCGCCCGCCGGCTGAACCGCCGGATCCTGTTCCACATGGGACCGACCAATTCCGGCAAGACCTACGCGGCCCTGCAGATGCTGACGGCGGCCGCCAACGGCACCTATCTGGCGCCCCTGCGGCTGCTCGCCCTGGAGAATTACGAGGCCCTGCGCGAGCGCGGGCTCCGGGCCGGGATGGTCACCGGCGAGGAGGTCCTGGGCGAGCCGGAGCCGACCCACACCGCCCGCACCATCGAGACCGCCGACCTGACCCGCCCGATCGACGTGGCGGTGATCGACGAGATCCAGATGCTGTCGGATCCCGATCGCGGCTGGGCCTGGACCAACGCCCTGTTCGGCGTGCCCGCCCGGACCGTGGTCGTGTGCGGCTCCGACGACGCCCTGTCCTACGTCCGCCGCGCCGCCGAGGCCGCCGGTGAGTCGCTGGAGGTGATCCCGTTCACCCGCAAGTCGCCGCTGCTGCTGCTCGACACGCCGGTCCCCCTGGAGAAGGTCGAGCCCGGGGACGCGGTCGTGGCGTTCTCGCGCCGGGCCGTGCACGAGAACCGCGAGATCCTGGTCGCCCGCGGGCACCGGGTGGCGACGATCTACGGCGCCCTGTCGCCGGAGGTGCGCCGGGCCGAGGCCACGCGCTTCCGCACCGGCGAGGCCAACGTGCTGGTCACCACCGACGCGATCGGCATGGGGCTCAATCTCGGGCCGCTCCGGCGGATCGTGTTCTCGACCGTGCGCAAGTGGGACGGCACGAAGGAGCGCGGCCTGACCAATTCCGAGATCCGCCAGATCGCCGGCCGGGCCGGCCGCTACGGCCACCAGGATGTCGGCTACGTGGCGGCGACGGACGCGGTCGCCATCGAGCCGATCCGGATCGCCCTGTCGGGCGCCCCCACGGCGCCGGCGGCCGATTCGCGCTTCTTCGTCCGGCCGGATCTCGGCGCGATCCGCTCGGTCGCCGAGGAGATGCAGACCCAGAGCCTCCACGAGGTGCTGACGCATTTCGCCCGGGCGACCTTCTATGCCGGCTCGCCGTTCCAGCCCTCGGCCCTGGAGGAGATCCTGGAGGTCGCGCGGGTCATCGACCGGGCGCGGCTGCCGATCGAGGAAAAATTCGCCTTCTCGGTCTGCCCGATCAACCGGCGCGACGAGATCGCCATGGGCATGCTCGAGCGCTGGAGCCAGGCCCGGGCGGCGCGCACCACGGTCCCGGCCCTGCGGGCGAGCCTGACCGGGGAACTCGACTACCAGGAGCGGACCGTCCGTCTCGCCAGCGCCTATCTGTGGCTGTCGCGCCGCTTCCCCGACACGTTCGACGACGTCGAGGCGATCCGGCACATGCGCGGCCGCGCCAACGACGCCATCGAGCAGCATCTGCGCGAGACCGCGACCCGCAAGGCCGAGCGCCGCACCCGCCGGGCGGGCACCCGGTAGCGCATCATCCCGAAAGGCGGTTGCCGGCTTTCGGGAGAAGATGATGCACCATCGAGACTTAACCCCTCACCAGCGGTAGCCGAGGCTGGCGATGACAGTCCGGCCGTTCCCGTAGAAGCAGCCGCCCGCCGCGAAGCAGGAGGCGACATAGGTCCGGTCGAACAGGTTCGCGGCGTTGATCGAGGCTTGCCAGCCCGCGAGCCCCGGATCGGCGGCGCCGAGATCGTAGCGGATCGCCGCATCGACCAGGGTCACGGCCGGCACGGAAAAACTGTTGGCCGGATCGCCGGCGCTCCGGCCGATGACGCGGATCCCGCCGGCGAGGCTGAGGCCCGCGAGCGGCCCGCCCGGAAACCGGTAATGCGCCCAGAGCGACACCAGTTGGTCGGGCACGGCGACGAAGCGCTTGCCGACGAGCGCCGGGTTGCTGTCCCGGCGCACGGTGGTGTCGAGATAGGTATAGGCGCCGATCAGATCGAGGCTGTCGGACAGGGTCGCCCGGGCCTCGAACTCGATGCCGCGCGAGCGCACGGCGCCGGTCTGGACGCTGTAGAACGGATGCGCCGGATCGGCGGCGGCGACGTTGTCCTGGGTGATGTCGAAGCCCGAGACGGCGACGAAGCTGTCCAGGCCGGGGGGCTGATACTTCACCCCGGCCTCGGTCTGCCGCGCATGGGTCGGCTTGAACGGGGCACCCGAAAACCCGGTGCCCAGGGTCGGCTCGAACGATGTCGCGTAGCTCGCATACGGCGCCAGGCCGCTGTCGAACAGGTAGACCGCACCGACCCGGCCGGTGAAGGCCTCGTCGTCCTGGCGAGAACTCCCTGCCGTCAGGCGGTTGGCGGTATCGAGCAGGGACCAATCCTGCCGGCCCCCGACCGTGACCGCCCAGTGGTCCAGGCGCATCTGGTCCTGGGCGTAGAGGCCGACGCGGCTCCAGTCCTGACGGGTGCGCGGGAGCGCAGCCGGAAGGGCGAAGGGCCGGCGGTAGACCGGCGCCGTAAAGTCGATCGGCGGCACCGGGCCGAAGCCCGAGGCGTTCACGTCCGCCCGGGAGCCCTGATAGCCGAGACCGAGCAGGATCGTATGGCCGACCGGTCCGGTGGCGAAATCGGCCTGCGTCTGGTTGTCGAGCGACACACCGTCGACCGCCTCTCGCGACCAGGAGGCCGAGCGTTCGAGCAGGCGCGCGATCGCGCCGAACGGGGCGAAGTAATTGATCGCCACGCCTTCGAAGCGCGTATCGATATGGGCGTAGCGCAGGTTCTGGCGGACGGTCCAGGTCTCGTCGAAGCGGTGCTCGAAGGCGTAGCCGATCATCGCCTGCTGACGGTCGTACGCATCGAAGCCGGGCTCGCCCGGGAAGAAGCGGCGCCGGATCCGGCCGGCCGGGCTGGGGAACAGGCTCCCCTCGGCCGGGAGCCAGCCCGCGAAGTTGTTGTGCGGGTCGTTCTGGTAGAAGCCCAGCAGAGTGAGGTGCGTGTCGTCGTCCGGCCGCCAGGCCAGCGCCGGCGCCAGCACGAGCCGCTGCTCCCGTGAGAAATCGACCTGCGTGTCGACCCGCCGGCCGAGGCCGTTCAGGCGATAGGCCCAGCGTCCGTCCGCGGTGATCGGCCCGCCGAGATCGAAGGCCGCCTCGGCCCGGTTGCGGTTGCCGGTGGTGAGCGTGACCGCGCGGAAAGGCTGCTCGGTCGGTCGCTTGCTGACCATGCTGACGATGCCGCCCGGGCTCGCCTGCCCGTAGAGGACCGAGGCCGGTCCGCGCAGCACCTCGACGCGCTCCAGCACGGACGGGTCGATGACCTGCGCGGCCCAGTTCCCACCCTTGACGAGCGGCAGGCCGTCGAGGATCTGCGGGTTGGTCGCGCCCGCCGCGAAGCCCCCGAAGCCGCGCAGGAACACGCTTTCCAGCACGCCGCCGACCCGCGTGTCCGCGAACACGCCCGGCGTGTAGCGCAAGGAATCGCCGACGCTCCGGGCCGCCTGCTGGTCGATCTGCGCCCGGGGGATCACCGACACGGCCTGCGGCACCGCGAGGAGTGGCGTGTCGGTCTTCGTCCCGGTGGCCGAGACCCGCGCCACGAGGCCGGGGACCGGATCCGTCCCGGTCATCCCGTGGCCGGTGACCGTGAGGCCGGAAGGGCGATGGCGGCATCGGTCCCGGGGCGCTCGTGAACGGCCGCCCTCTCCGCTTCGGCTGCCGCGCCCGCTCGGTGGCGGGGTGCCGCGGTCCGGCTCGACGCGACGCCGGGTTGCCCCGCGCCGGGCACATGGTCCTCGGCGTGGAGGGCCGCCGGGGAGCCGGACAGGATCACGGCCAGCACGCATGTCGCTTTGGACGATCGGGGGTTCGCGCGCGGCTTCTGGCCGATTGGGGCGACGGCGTGCGGATCCTGCGGGCGCGGAGACATGGTCGGGCTCCTGTCTGGGGAGCCCAGCGCTACGGCGATTGCCGCCGCCGGTCAACAAAGGTAGGATGATTGGATGAAACTATCTTTTAGCGCAATTCCAAGGAGTCCGGAGCATGGACCGTGCGGCCTTCACCCTTCAAGACGTCTCGGCCTTTCCCGTCGTGCGGATGCGGAATGGGGATGCCTGCACGCCCGGCTACGCACCGGCCTGGTGCCGAGAGATGGACGCGCTTCTCGGGCGCAACACCCCCTTCGTGCTCATCTATGAGGGGCGCCAAAACGACGAGCCGCACGACGACCGGGTCGCCCGCGGGCTGTGGCTGAAGCGGAACAAGGACGCCTTGGCGGAGCGCTGCCGCGCCCTGATCATCGTCGAGCCCGACCGAGATCGGCGCGCGGCTCTGGACGCGGCCTTCCCCGGCTTGGTCCGCGCCTTCGGTACACCGCAGGCCGCCTGCGCCACCGATGAGGAGGCGGTCGCGCTGGCCAGGCAGGCCCTGCGCGCGACCGGCTGAACGGAGCGCGATCAGCGATCGGCAGCAGCCGGCCCGTCACGCTCAAGCGCGTCGAGGATCGGGCTGACGATCGCCCGGGCGGCCTCCGCGGCACCGGCTTCATCGCGGTCCCGGATCGCATCGACGACCCGGCGATGGGCCGCGAGGTCCGGCTCGGGCAAGGTCCGGTCGGCCAGCGCCGCGCTCGTGCTGCCGTGCAAGGCCAGCGCGAAGTAGCGATAGAGCTCTACGAGGGCGGCGTTGCCGCCGCTTCGGGCGACCGCGACATGGAAGGCGATGTCGCGCTCGATGAAGCCCGCGAGATCGCCGTCCTGGGGACGCTCCCCGCGCGCCGCCAGCAGCTCCTCGAGCCGTCGCACGTCGTCCGCGTCCCGCCGGGTCGCGGCCCGGCGTGCGGCCTCGGTCTCGAGCAGCGCGCGCAGCTCGAAATGGTCGCGCAGGCTCGCATGGGTAACCCGGCGCATGACCTCCGCCGGGTCGACGTTGAGGCGGACATAGGTCCCGTCCCCCTGTCGCACCTCGAGGACCTTGGCATGCGAGAGCACCCGCACGGCCTCCCGCACGGTGTTCCGCCCGACCTGCAGCATCTCGGCGAGTTCCGCCTCCTTCGGGATGCGTGCCCCGACCTTCCAGCGGCCGGTCTCGATCTGCGTGCGGATAAGTTCGATCGCGGAATCGACCAAGGAGCGTCGGGCGGCCTGGGGCAGGTTTAAGGTCGGGGGCATGGGAGCAGCTTTACGCGAGGATGCAGGATCATCCCACGTCTGAACCGTCTCCTCGATCAGCCCGTTTGGCAAGCATGGCCCCGAACACGAAAAACCCGGCTCGCGTTAGTGAGCCGGGTTTTCCGATGGGTCGAGTCATCGAAAGAGATTTGGTTGCGGGGACAGGATTTGAACCTGTGACCTTCAGGTTATGAGCCTGACGAG
>NZ_JAJALK010000017.1 GCF_020523825.1 Methylobacterium brachiatum
GGCTTCAGCACCCTCCTGGAAGCATCGTCATCCCGGCCACTCAACCCCGCCTCAGACCATTTTCGGACGGGCTCTAAAGGACGCACGGATCTGGAAGCTCAGCGGCGTCTACTTCATGACCATTATCGGCCTGTACGGGATCAGTTTCTGGCTGCCGTCCATCGTCAAAGAATCCGGCATCAAAGACGTTGCGACGATCGGCTGGCTCTCGGCGATCCCCTACCTCGTCGCGATCCCGACCATCATCCTCACCGGCATCAGCGCCGACCGTACCCGCCGGCGACGGGCGCATTTTGCGGTTGCTCTGGCGTCCGGCGCCGTCGGCCTGGCGCTTGCCGGCTATGTCGGCCAGAGCCCAACCGCGGCGGTGGCATGCCTCTGCGTCGGCACGGCCGGCATGCTGTCGGCGCTGTCGCTGTTCTGGGGTGTTCCCTGCGCGTTCTTGGCTGGCACCTCGGCAGCGGCTGGCATCGCGACGATCAACTGCATCGGCAATCTCGCCGGGTTTGTTTCTCCCTACATGGTTGGCGGCCTGAACGTGCTTACAGGTGATCCGGCAATCGGTCTCTACGCCGTGGCCGCTTGCATGCTGGTGGGCGCGGGGCTGATCCGGATCATCCCGGCCTCGCTGGGCGACCGGTGACGGGACGTTTAAGGGGTGCATCCGCAAAGGTTGAGGCCGCTGCCGCGAATGTGAGGCGGCGGCCACCGAACAATCCGCGATTACTGCTGCAGGCCTTTTCGGTCGACGCGCCCTCGCGGGCATCGGCTTGCAGAGGTGGCGGCGGCCCGCTCGGGCTATCGCTCACGCCATGGTCCCTCGACCGGCGACACGGCGCGACATCGCCTGGAAGGCGTAGAACGAGGCCTCGATCCGGGTATGGTCCAGCCCGTTCACGACGAAGACGAGGCGCGACGTCCTGCGACCGTCCGGCCAGCGCTCCAGATGGATTGGCGAATGGACGAGACGCTGGACGCCGTGCACGGCCACCGGGCGCTCCTCACCCTCCAGGCTCATGATGCCCTTCACGCGGAAGACGTTCTCCCCGTGTCGGTCGAGGAGCATGGTCAGCCAGAGGCCGAAACCCGTCCAGTCGATGGGCTCCTCGATCTCAAGAGAGAAGGACGTCACCGGGGACTCTGCTCGGAACGTCCCGCCACGATGATGCGCGAGCGTTGCGGCGGGCGCGGCCGGCGCTCTCGAAGATCAGCGCGACGTACCAGCCGCGACCGACCTTGGTAAAGGTCGCGCCCAGGAGGCGCGCATCTTCGGGCAGCGACCGATCCGGGCAGAGCCGGATCGGTCGATCCATGCCTTTCAGGCGGATACGCTGATGCCGCAGATCGAGCCGTAGGCCTGTGATCTCGTAAAGTCCGAAGCTCCGCCACCGGCTCTTGGCCATGAAGCGGGGAAAGCCGGCCTTGCCGGCCCCGCGCTTCATCCGGCCGAAGTATCCGGTGAACGCGTCCTCGATGCGGGCCAAGGTCCATCGACCCATCGTCACTGGGTCCGCGCCGTGACCCGCCGGGTCCTCGGCACGGATGACCGTCAGCGAATTCTGCTGATCGAGACGCGTGATCGGCTTCTTCGCGAGCCGCCAAGCATCTCGGCGCTCCTGAAGCGCCGCGTTGTAGAGCAGACGCTGCCGCTCCAGCCGCTCGTCGAGCAGGCGGTGCTGCGCCCGGGTCGGGCGCAGCTTCTAGCGGTACGTCAGGATCACGGAGGCGACGCTACGGAACAGATCGCGAACCCGTCAAGTCGTCCTACCCGCCATCAACCCCAAATCACGAATGACCGAATAACCTAAATATCCCCAGTTCGACGCTTTGGATTAAGCCTGAGGCGCTGCCTCCGAGTTTTTCAACACAATCGGCCGAAAGCCGCCGGTCCGCTTCGGAGCACGCGCCCCAGGGAAGAAGACATATGTGCGACAGCCCCGTTGATCTAGTCGAGCATTGCACGCAAGCTCGGGCTTAGAACCTCGACGGACTGGGGACACCTCTTCGACAGGAAGCGAGCCGACAAGTTCGCCCGCGTTGCCAGTCGTGAGCCGCGCTCCAAACCGAGTGCCAGCAGCGCGGTGGCATAGGCGTCCGCCAGCATACACGACGAATGGAGCACACTCACGGCCAAGAGGCCTGTGTCGATCGGTTCTGCTCGATGCGGGTCGAGCGTATGGCCGAAGTGGCGCCCAGCGTTGACGAAGCAGCGGCGATACTCCCCGGACGTGGCCACCGCGAGGCCGTGCAGGGCAGCGACCATCTCCGGAACAGTGGCGTCGGGACTCTCCATGGCGCCCCACCAGGGGCTGCCATCCGGCTTCAGCCCAGAGCCTCGCAGTTCGCCGCCGATCTCGACAAGGTGGTCCGGTACACCTCTCTCTATTAGGAGCGCTGAGACGCGATCGACGGCGTAGCCCTTCGCGATGCCGGACAGATCGAGGCTGAGGCCGCCTGGCTGCCAGGCATCGCCCCTGGTGCGATCGAATCGAAGCTTCTGCCAGCCGCAGCAGGACGCTGCCTGGGCCAAGGCTTCAGGATCCGGCGGTACGGGAACCGGGCCCTGAGGACCGAAGCCCCAGAGGTCGACGAGGGCCCCGAGCGTCGGATCGAAGGCACCACTCGTCTCCTCCGCGATTGCAAGGGCCGCCTCCAGCACCTCCCTGAGCGCCCCCGGCAGGCTATGCAAGGTGCCGGATGGAGACCGGTTGAAGCGGCACAGCGCCGAGGCCGGCTCCCAGTGGCTCAGGTCCATCACGAGCCGGTCGAGAAGAACCGCGATCGCGGCGCCGAGCGATGCCGTCCTGCCGTGCGCGCCCGCCAAGCGCACGCTCCAGGTGGTGCCCATCGTGCAACCGCCCAGCGTCTCGACCGGACCTGAAGGCAGCCTCGACGCTGACGCGACCACTGCGGGAAGTATGACGCGACGCAAGACTTCTACGGGGGCAACACTTCGAGGGTGGCGTTGTAGACTGCACGGCGGCGCGCCTTCGGAACGGTAGCCTTGTCGTCCTGCACTTCCGCCCCAAGCCAGTAGAGGCCGGCCTCTGGCCACGTCACGCTGAAGGTGCCATCAGCGCCGGTCTTGAGCTTGATCTCGCCAATCTTGTTCCGATAGCGACCGCCGCCGCGCACAATTTCGACATCGACATTTGACGCAGGTGCGCCGTCGAGCAGCAGCGCGAAGCGCGCCACCTCTCCCGCCACGAGATTGTTTGGGTGGGTCTCGGGGCGCAGCTCCAGACCCCTGCCTGTCGGCTTGAGTGCCTCCGTGTTCGGCTTTCCCAACGTCAGGAAGGTCTCCGTGCGGTTCTGGGCCTGTGTGATGCGTACGTCGGTCGCTTCCTTCGGGACGACGCGTTCTAACTCTTCCGCTCGGCCACGCCACCGCTTCTGCTGACCGTCAAGCAGGTAGCTCGCGAACAGGAACTCGCCGGCCTCGCTCGCGCGGTATGTGCCAGGTTTGGTGAGGTGCAGATCGAAGGTGCTGCGTAGCCGGCCTGTCGCCGGGTTCTCGATCTTCACTGGAGTTCCGTCCGGTCCGGTGACCGTCAGCCCATCGAGACGCAGTGGATTGAATTCGAAAACGAAGAGATCGTTCGAGACAGCTGCATCCACAGTCGCCCAGGCCTCGACGCCGGAGAGAACGGTGGCCGAGGGCTGCATCCACAGTCTGTGCGCCTGTGCTGGACCGCCAAGGGCGAGATTGGCGAGCAGTAGGGCAGACAGTGTACGGTACATGGCAACACTCACGGCTTTGCGCTTAGGGTGACGGTGCCGAGTTCGGAGGTGCCCTTCGCCTCGGCAGCGGCGTTCGGGGCTGCCGGCCATGTGAGCGGAAGGCGGAGCACTTCGCGTTCACCGACCTCGCGCGCCGCTTCGACGGCAACCTCGTAGGTACCAGGCTTCAGGTCAGCGAACGGCGGGGTTGCTGTGTCGAAACTCAGCCGGTGCTCGCCTGCAGGCCGGGTCGCACCGCTCACGCCGTCTACAGGAAGGTCCGTCTCCCGGCCGATGCGGCGCCACCATTGACGCAGGTCCTTGAGCCATTTCGTCCCCTCGCCCCCGCGCTTTTTCAAATCGTACCAGACGGCCAGATTGGCCACCGCCTGCCCATCGGGGCCTTCGAGCCACACAGCGACGTAGGGGCGGTGATACTCCGACACGTCGAGCCGCGGGATCTGGATCCCGACGACGACTTCGCCGGCGCAAGCGGGCGCTACGAGCATGGTCGAGAACAGGGCCGTCACGGTGCGGCGCATGAGCGATCCTTCAGGCGTGGATGAACAGCAGCGCCACGAGAAGCGGCGCGAGGAGCCCCAGCCCGACGACGGGCCACGTCATGGGCCGGCGTCCGGCGTGGAAGTACAGGAGAACGAGCCCGGTCAGGCAGAACACGAGGCAGGTACTGGCAAACAGGTCGATGAACAGGGCCCAGGCCGGGCCGGTGTTTCGGCCCTTGTGCAAATCGTTGAGGTAGGAGATCCAGCCGCGGCTCGTCTCCTCGTGCACGACGGCCCCGCCGCGTCTATCGAAGCTGACGGAACCGTCGCCACCCGGGCGCGGCAGGGAGAGCAGCACCTCGCTGCGCGTCAGTTCGACTTCCCGTCCATCCGCGTCGACGCCGAGTGCATCGTTCAGCCAGGCGACGAGCTCGACCGACAGGTAAGCCCGCCCTGCATTCGGGAGAGCAGACAGCTCACCGCTCAGGGAGGCCGGCAGACGCGCCTCGCTGCTCGTCGTGTTCGGCCGACTCTCAAGACCGGAAGCGTGATTCAGGGTGATGCCGGTGATTGCGAACAGCAGCATGCCAACGAGGCACAGGCCGGAGCTGATCCAGTGCCACGCATAGAGCTGCTTCAGCCAGAACGCGCGTTGCGCGCGAGCTGCCTTACGCGGGGCAGCATCTGCCGCGGCCGCACCCTCCGCACTCACAGCTCGGCCCAGCGCCGCAGCAGATTGTGGTAGGTGCTGGTCAACGCAATCGCCGACGGGTGATCGTCGGTCAGCTCCGCACGCACACCGGTGATGCCTCGGTCGAGATCATAGAGCAGTGCCCGCTGGCCGTCGTCCTTGATCATGGACTGCGACCAGAAGAACGCCGACCAGCGTGAGCCCCGGGTGATCGGCTCGACCCGGTGCAAGGAAGTCGCCGGATAGACGATCATGTCGCCGGCCGGCAGCTTGACGGCGTGAGCCCCGAAGGTGTCCTCGATCACCAGCTCGCCGCCATCGTAGTCAGCAGGATCGGTGAGAAACAGCGTCGAGGACACATCGGCCCGCATGCGGATGCCGGCTCGCGGTATCATACGCACCGCGCCGTCGACATGGGCGCCGAAACCCATGCCCACGTCGTAACGATTGAACAGCGGCGGAAGCACCCGGTAGGGCAGCGCCGCCGCGTTGAACGGCCCCGAGCGCCCGAGGGCGCGCAGGATGAGCTCGCCGAGCTCACGCGCGACGGGCGCATCCTCCGGGATCTGCAGGTTGCGTTTGGCGCGGGCCGCCTGCGCTCCGGCGGTGACCCGCCCGTCAACCCAGTCCCCCGCCTCAAGGCGGGCGCGGCAATGGGCGATCTCCTCGGGTGTCAGGACCCCACGGATGTGAACGATCATGATCAGAACCGCGTGCCGAGGCTCACGAGCACGGTACGGCCCGAGGTCGGGATCGCCCGCGTCGAGAATGCACCGGCGTAGTTCAACTCGTCGGTGAGATTGTAGGCGTTGACCGCGACCCGGTAGTTCTCGGTCTCATAGGAGATCAGAGTGTCGAGTGAGAACGTCCCAGGAATGCGTGTGATGTTGTCGCTGGCGGGAAAGTAGCCGTCGTCGAAGCTGACGCCACCACCGATGGTGATCTTACCAGGCAGGTCCCACCATTGCCGCGTGTAAGCGGACATATCGTAGGTCGTCCACATCGTGAACGCGTTCTCGGGAACGTAGGGAGCGACCTTACCGACGTTCGCGCCCGATAGGACCTTGCCCTCCAGATGCGTGTAGCCGGCGAGAATGCTCCAGTCCGGCGTGATGCGCCCTGTCGCGGTGAGTTCGAAACCGTCCACGCGACGCCGTTCGCCCGCGTCGAGCGCGCCGAGGATCAGGCCGCCGGTGACGGGATCGATATCGAAGCTGTTACTCTTGTCGACGCGGAACAGGGCTGCGGCCAGTCCGAGACGTCCATCAAGGACGCTGACCTTGCCTCCGATCTCGTAGAGGTCGGTCTCCTCGGGCTTCAGCGCCGCGGTGCTCGGTATCTCGATGCCGGTCGAGTTGGCCACGTACTGACCTTGGGGTGAGAACCCCTTGGCGTAGGTGATGTAGTAGGTCTGATCCGGCGTCGGTTGCCAGATCGCAGAGCCTTTCGGGCTCACGCCGGTTGAGGCGGCCATGATGGTCGAGCCGAACAGGCCGGTGGTGGTGTTCGTGGTGGCGTATGAACTTACGAAGCGGTCAACACGGACGCCGCCCAGCAATGAGAATTGATCGGTCAGCCAGACGCGATCGCTGAAATAGCCCGCCAGATCAGCCCCATCGCCGACCCGGCGGCTGTTGAAGTTCCGATAATACGCGTAGCCGATCTGCCGAGGATCGGGCGTTAGCAGACGCTGGGTCGGTCGCGTGCCGAGAACCGCGAAGTTGGTGCGGTCGTCATTCTGATAGAAGGCGTCGATGCCGGCGACGACCTCGTGGCGCAGGAAGCCGGTATGGAACTTGGCGATCGCCGTCGTGACGTTCTGGGCTCCCCAGGCGTCCTGATCGAAGGCCGACCCGCCGCCGGCCGTGTAGGCGATCAGCGGATTGCTGCCGCCGAAGAAGCCGCTGATGCAGGCACCGGCACAGCTGGATGGGGTCGAGATAAAGTTGCGCGAGTAGAACGACAGCCGTGTGTCGTTGGTCACGGTGAGCCAGTCGGTGACCGTCCATTTCATCAGCGACGTCGCGAGATGGACGTTGGCGTTGTCGCGATCGGTCGCGCGGGCGTAGGACGTCGAGCGGTCAAGGCCGAACTCGGTGATCGGTTTTGCGTAGCGGTCACCAGGCCGGAGCACGACCGGGACGCCGTAGTCGGGTGTGCGCTCGCTACGCTGGAACAGGTAGTTCAAGTGCCAAGTCGTGTCGGTTCCCAGACCGAAGCCGAGCGAGGCGGCCAAGCCGTAGCGGTCGGACTTGATGTAGTCGCGGTCCTGGATGTCCTGCCGGTTGGCGACCCCGGTGATGCGGATTGCAGTGGTCTCGTCGATCTTGCGGTTGACGTCGAAGGTGCCGCGCGCGGTAGGGCCGCTGCCACCGAGAACGTCCACGGAGGTAAAATCGAAGGGCTGGGCGCGCTTCGAGACGATGTTGATCGCGCCGCCGGCCGTGCCGAGGCCAAGGGACTCTGAGGACGGCCCTTTGATGACGACGACATCTGCGATGTTGAAGCTGTCGCGAGCGTAGACGCCGAAATCGCGCAGACCGTCCAGATAGACGTCGTTCTTGGCCTGGAAGCCGCGGATGCGGAACTGGTCACCGTTGAGGCCGCCGTTACCTTCCCCGGAGGAGAGGGTAACGCCGGGGACGTTACGCAAGGCCTGCTCAAGGGTTGTGGCCTGCTGCTGGCGGATAACCTCGCCCGGCACGACTGAGATGGCCTGTGGCGTGTCCTGCACGCGGCCTGGGAAGCGGGAGAGCCCGAGATCGGCGTTCAGCGTGTTCGGCTGGCGCCCGTCGTACCCGACAACGCTGATCTCACCGAGCGCGATGGTCGCTGGCTCGCCGTCTTGAGGGGCGGGCTGTTGAGCGATGACGTCGAGGGGCATGAATGCTCCAAGGGTCGCAGCGAGGCCAACGCCGATCGAGCCTACTCCGCCCGCGTCCCTCAAAGACAACTCTGTACGCATCACCGGTCTCCGATATCCATTCGGGCATAGACGCTCACATCCGCGTGATGCAATAGATCGTCCTAAGTTCTTTGCTGATGGTGCGCCTTTGCAACAATCTAAAACGGTTCAAAGAACGGGATTAGGCACTCCCGAGTCCTACATTAAACCTATTCTAAACAGCGTGGGATGGAATGATTTCTGAAGTTGATCTCCACGTAACGCATGTCTCTAGCCGGGTGCCTGGTCCGACAGCGGCAGAGCCCGACGTTTGGGAGTTGCATCACAACAGCGAAGCCGATTGGCGCTGTATCCTTGACTGCCACCCGGAGCTGGCCGTTCGCTGGATACAGTTCGCGGCCGAGCGAGGCTTCAAGACCGCGCAGCTTGTGCTCGGTCAGATGCACCTGGATGGTCGTGGCGTTTCCTGCGACCCGGTGATTGCCTACAGCTGGTTCGAGAGAGCAGCGCGCATTGGCAGCCTCGACGCGCGAAACATGCTCGGGAGGTGTCATGAGTTCGGCTGGGGGGTGACGGCCGACCACGCGGCGGCGATGACCCATTACCGCAAAGCCGCAGCAGCCGGTCACCCGTGGGCCTTGTACAACGTCGGCTGTCTCCTTCTCTACGGTAAGGCTGAGCGCAATCACGCCAAGGCATTTCGCCATTTCATGGCAGCGACCGAGGCCGGTCACGCAGAGGCGCGAGCCAAAGCTTTCGGTTTACTTGGGCGCTGTCATGAGGAGGGTTGGGGCACACCGGTCGATCGAGCGGCCGCACTACGATGCTACCAGTTGGCGGCCGAGGGTGGCGACTGCTGGGGAGCGCTGAATCTGGGCCTCCTGGCGCTTGATGCTGGTCGCAAGGAGGTGGCGATGTGCGAACTGGAGCGGGCGGTGGCCCTTGCCACGCCACATGCACGCGACGCCATCGCCCGCACGCTGTCCAGACACCCAGACCCGGCTGTCGCGAAAGTGGTATCCCACATCGCGACGAGTCGGGCAGATCGGACCGCGGCGGCAAGCCAAACTCTCGATCCGCGATCCTTCCTGCATCGTCTGAACCTTCGGCACAGGGCTCAGTTCTGCCTTGCGCTGATTCTCGTTTTTGTCTTTGTGGCAAGAAGACAAGGTAAACTTTTGTAATCACAATTTAGCGCCTGGGTGGCGTTGATCAAGTGCAAGTATTGTTGCCGGTGCGGTGGGCATCCGTGCCTCGGCGTCCGGGCCGCCATCTCAGGTGACTCGCGAAATGCTGCGCGGTAGCTGTCAGGCAGGACCAAAGTGCTTCCTGGCGTCGGCGGCCTCCGCCGCAACCCCGAGACTGCGGACGCCGCGGCATCAAGGCGACGGTCTTTCACCTGATCCGGAGCCGCCTCACCTCCCTGCGGGAGGCGACCTCGAAGATGGCAAGGTCGCCCGTCTTGACGCTCACGACCAGGACGTGCCCGCCGTCCGCGGTGACGGCCAGACGGTGAGCGCGCCGCCGAGCCCGGTCTCCTCGAAGCCCGTCACCGTGCTCGTCTGCAAATCCACGACGGACAAGGTGCCATCGGGCGTCGCGGTCCAGAGCTCCCGCCCACTAGGCGAGACGTCGAACCCTTCGGCGGCCTTGCCCACGGGCAGGACCGTTTGGACCCAGTCCATGCGAGGCTTGGCGCTTGGCGGCAGCACGCCCGTTGGTGGCATGGCCGGCTGCAGGAGTTCGATGGCGAGGAGGCTCACGGTGCCGGAGCCGACTTTGGTCGCGTAGACGCGTTTCCCGTCCGGCGTCACGTGGATTATGTGGGTGGTGTCCTGGCCGGTGCCCAGGATTCAGTCGATCCGGCCCGTGGCCGGGTCGTGGCGGCCGATGGACTTGGACCCCTGCTCCGTGACCCAGAGCTTCCCATCGACGCAAGCGAGGCCGTTTGGACCGAGCAGCGGTGCCGAGTCTATTCAGTCGAAGACGCGGTTGGCCATAGTGATGTCTCCCTGGCTTAAAAGCCGGGGCTTTCATGCCCGGACGGGCACGGCGTCTCACATCCGAGACGAGCGATATTCCGAGCAGCGTTCTGGTCGCGGTCATGTTCCGCTCCGCACTCGCTGCACGTCCACCGCCTGACACTGAGACCGATCAGTCCGGTGGGGCCACTGAGGCAGCCACAGGATGAGCAGGTCCGGGTCGTGTTGGCTTCGTTCACCTCGGCATAGGCCACTCCTGCGTGATCGCATTTGTACCGTAGCATGCCGCGCAACATCGACCATCCGGCGTCGAGCACGCTCTTCGCCATCCGGGTCTTCGTCATCGCCGAGGCCGACACATCGCCGACCGTGATTTTGCGGGCACGATCCACCAGCGCCCGTGAGAACTTGTGAAGGACATCCTTCCGCCGATTGGCGCTCTTGGCGTGAATCGACTTCACCTGCCGCTTGCGCCTCTTACGCTGGGCCTCGGCTAGTTTCGGTTCGAGGTCGCGATAGAACCGGGCCTGTTCGAGTTCGGTGCCGTCCGAGCACTTCGCCACGGACTTCAGCCCGAGATCGATGCCGATGTCATCGCGCCCGCGGCGCTGCGAACGGGGCACCTCGCATACGAGGTTGCAGTACCAGCGGCCCCGCGCGTCTTGGGAGAAGTTGCCTGACTTGATCCGGCCTTCGACGGTGCGGTGCAGCCACAGGCGGAAGCGCTGGCCACGCAGGAGCACGGTTGCCCCGTCGAGCTAGATGTCTTGGTTCGTGAACGGCACCCACCCGAGCGCCCGCTTGGGCCCACGGCTCGCGCGCCAGCGCAGCTTCGGACGGCGCGCAGCCTTCCGTTTCATGACGAACTCGTCGATCACCTCTTGCACGACCTGCGACGGAAGGCCGAGCAGCTTGCCACTGCCCTTGGTCAGGTCGCGAAGCTGCTTCTTGGCCGCCCAGATCGGACCACGCTGTGCCGAGCGCATGCTGATCTCGTTGACGTAGTTCCAGACCGTATTGACCGCATCGCCGAGCGCGATCAGCCGCTTGCCGCTCGTCGCGTCCTTGACGCGAGAGCTGAAGGTCTTCAGACCCGTTTGGTCTGTCAGGGTGGTCACGCTCTTGATATAGGGCATCGAGACGGTTTGGTCTATGGAGCTTCGCACCGGGCGGCACGTCGTCTTCACCCTGCACGCCCACCTCGTGTTCACGACGAAGCGGCGGGGCAAGGTGCTGACCCGTGCGCACCTCGACCGGCTCCAAGCGATCTTCGCCAGCGTGTGTGCGGACTTCGAGGTCGAGTTGCGCGAGTTCAACGGCGAGCGGGACCACGTTCACCTGCTGGTCTTCTATCCGCCGAAGGTTCGGCTCTCGGAACTGGTCAACAGCTTGAAGGGCGTGTCGAGCCGCCTGCTGAAGAAGGAGTTCCCCGAGATCGCCTCGTTCTGGTCTGTCAGGAAGAGCCGGGGCGTGTTGTGGACACCGAGCTACTTCGCCGGGTCGGTGGGCGGCGCCCCTCTCTCGATCCTGAAGCAGTACATCGAGAACCAAGATCGCTGATCGCGGCTGTCGCCGCGAGCGCGCCTACATCCTCTCCCTGAAGGAAGAGGGATTGGCGCGCGTTCCGCTAATCCATATGCACCAGGAAGCGGGCGATCGCATCCTGGATCGTGGCGACGATGTGAGCCTCCCGTCGCTCGAACTCGTCGACCAATCCGGAGATCGCGACAGCGAGAGGCCGGCCTTTCCGGTCGATGCGCTTGGGCAGCGGCACTGCAATAGATCCGGCGCCGGGTGTGACGAGACCGCGGGAGAAGAAGTGCCCGTCTCTCCGCACTCGCGCCAGATTAGCCATGACGGCGGCTACCTGGATCGGCGGCTGTTCGGCCATTGCCTCCGCATTCGTGCGGCGCACGAGCGGACTGATCTCGGCGTCGGGGCTGTCTGCGAGGAGCGCAGTGCCTGTAGCCGACCACACAACGAGGCGGCGCGTGCCGGTCGGGACGTGGAAGCGCATAGCGGTGCGCGCCTGCAAGACGTGGACGTACTGCGAGAAGATCGCGTTGCGTGCGGCAAGGATCACCGTGCCGCCCGTGCGCTCCGACAGGTGCTCAAGCATGCGCACGAGGCTCCCGTCCCGCACGGGCCCCTTGTCAAGCCACGCGCCAAGCAGCGCAACGCGCGGGGATGGCAGAAAACTGCGGCTCCCGGCGTCGTAATCGAGGTAGCCCATCTGGGCGAGGCACTTCAGAAGGACCGAAGTCGAGGATTGCGGAAAGTTCAGCCGTTCGGCGATCTCGGAGACCCTGGCCTCGCGCTGGATCTCGTCGAACATCTCTAGGATCTGGAGCACTCGCCCCGCCGACTTCACGAGAGCCAGACTGGAACCGACCGCGTCGGCGCCCACCGTTAGATCGGTGCCTAGTTCGCCGGCCCGATCGCGTGCAGGACGGCCAAGCTCTGTCACACGTGCCTCCGCGTTGCGTGGGAGGCCATCGGCTGCCCCGGATACGGCATCAGTGCGCTCAGGACCGTCCCGCGACCCGAGTCCGTGATGAACAATTCGCGGCCATCCGCGCCGCCAAAGGCGATGTTAGTCCAGAGTGAGTCGGCCGGCGCCTCGACCAAGTGTGTCGGTCGGCCCCGCGCATCGAAGCGCCAGACGCCGATGCCCACGTGACAAACGCACAGGCCGCCCTCGATGTCGAGGGCGAGACCGTCCGGCCCGGCCGCGCCCCCGGATAGTTGCACGAACAGACCAACCTTCGACACGCCTCCGTCCTGCATCAGCGGTAGACGCCAGACCGCGTTGGCACGGGTTGCCGCCACGAGGAGGTGCGTACCAGCGCGGTTTAAAACGAGGCCGTTCGGACTCGGAACGGTGCCAATGAGGCAGTCGAGCCCGCGCGTCTCGCTCCACCGGTAAACGCGACCCGTCGGATCCTGGAGGCCGGTCTGACCCTGATCGGTGAAGTAGAGCGCGCCGTCAGGACCGAAGTATAGGTCATTGCATCCCTTGAACCCTTCGCAGCGGTAGCTGTCCAGCACCGTCTCGGCGGCGCCCGTCGCCGGGTCGACCCGGAGGATCCCACGGCGGTAATCAGCCACAACGAGGTAGCCGTCGGGATGGACTTTCAGCCCATTCGGCCAACCGTCGTACTCTGCGACGAGATCCCACGCGGCGTCGGGCCGGATCCGGAAGATACGCCCGAACGGAATATCGACGACATAGAGGTTACCGCTTCGGTCGAAGCTCGGGCCTTCGAGGAACGAGGTCAGGGCGTGAGCGGCGAAGTTGATCCGGCCCCAGCTGCTGTCGCGGCGCCCCTTGAAGCGCTCAGGCAAGCTGGCGAACGGTCTGGCCGCGATGATTTCTGGAGGCGGGTACATCCCTACGTCTCCTCATGCGGCGTGGAGTATGCGCCCGCGCGTCTCCGGCAGGAGCAGCGCACCGACCAGCAGCAGCGCATAGGCACCGCACGCGAACACGGCGATCGCCGTTCCCAGCGAGAGCGTCGACGACAAATAGCCAATAAGCGTCGGGAACAAGGCGCCGAGACCGCGGCCAGCGTTGTAGCAGAAACCCTGCGCCGAGCCGCGGATCCGGGTCGGGAACAGCTCAGTAAAGAAGGCCCCCACGCCTGAGAGGTAGCCGGAGGCGAAGAAGCCGAGGGGAAAGCCGAGTAGCCAGATGAACTGTGCCGACATCGGAACCTGCGTGTAGACCAGGACTGTCGCGACCGCGCCCACGGCAAACCCGACGAACAGTTTGCGCCGCCCGAACCGGTCTGAGATCCATGCCCCGGCGAGATAGCCGGTGAACGAACCGAGGATCAGGAAGGCGAGGTAACCGGTCGAGCCGACCACTGAGATCTTGCGCTCGACTTGAAGATAGGTCGGCAGCCATGTGGTCACCGCGTAGTAACCCCCCTGAGCACCGGTGCCGAACATCGCCGCGAGCAGCGTGGTGCGCAGGACGCCGGGACCGAAGATCTCCCAAATCTTCGGCCGGTCACCGATCGCAGCCGCGGCGGCGCGGGTTTCGGCTGCGACCTGCGGCTCCTCGACGTAGCGGCGCAGGTAGAACACTAGCAAGGCCGGCAGCGCGCCGATCGCGAACATCCACCGCCACGCATTCTCGGGTGGCAGTAGCGAGAACAGGACGGCCTGGGCGAGAACGGCGAGTCCCCAGCCAACGGCCCAACCAGACTGAACGGAGCCAACGGCGCGTCCCCGATACTGTGCTCGGATCGCCTCGCCCATGAGGACAGCCCCGGCCGCCCATTCTCCGCCGAAGCCGAGCCCAAGCAGGGCGCGCGCGACGAGTAACTGCTCGAAGGTCTGCACGAAGGCGCAGATCAGCGAGAATGCAGAGAACCACAGGATGGTGATTTGCAGCATCCTCACTCGGCCCACCCGGTCGGCGAAGTACCCGGTGAGCCAGCCGCCCAGGGCGGAGGCGAGCAGCGTGGCCGTCACGGCGAGGCCTGCCGAGCCGCGGTCGACACCCATCTGCTGGATGATCGTGCCGACCACCAGTGGGTAGATCATGTAGTCCATGCCGTCGAGCGCCCAGCCCGCTGCGCAGGCCCAGAAGGTCCGTCGCTCGGGCACCGTCATGTCGCGGTAGAAGGCTGTGAGGCTAGTGTCGCCGTCTGCCGGCGCAGAGGCGGTGAGGGCTGCCGTAGTCATCGCGACGCACTCCAGATGAGCGTTTCCTCGACTCGCGTGATCCGGGCGTCTGCGACCCGATCTCACGTTGCTCACTATGATCGCGTCGGAGCCGTATTCCATACTTGCTCGGCAATATTACACATATGATGGCTATCCTTTCCATCACATATGTGATATTTATTGCCACATCTGCGATGACGGTTGAAGCTCGATAAAGCCTCTGCCCTAATCTTCACCAGCGGCGGGCGGCGAGTGCGGCCAGTGCTGGAAACCGCGCGACGAGCGCAGCCCCGTCCGGGAGGAATGTCGATGCCGATCCGCCTCGCGGCCGTCTCCGTGCGCCTCCTCATCGCCGTGCTGATGCTTCCGGTCGTCGGGGGTGCGGTTCGCGCCGAGACAACATCAGTCCGCATCGGCCTCCAATACGGCCTCGTCTACTTGCCGGTGATGATCGCGCAGAGCGAGGGGCTGTTCGACAAGCGCGCCAAGGCGGCGGGGCTCGACGGGTTGTCGGTTACGCTGACCCGCTTCAGCGGCTCGACGGCGATGAACGACGCGCTGCTCTCCGACAGCGTTGAGCTCGGCACACTCGGGGCGGCCGGTGCCCTGATAGCCTGGGACAAGACGCGCGGGCGCCAGCAGATCAAGAGCCTCACCGCCCTGAGCTCGGTTGTCTACACGCTGTTCACCGGCAAGCCCGGCGTCGCCGCGCTGAAGGATTTCACCTTCGGCGACAAGGTCGCGGTCCCGGCCTTCAACTCGCCCCAGGCGATCCTGCTGCGGGTCGCAGCGGCCCAGCAGCTCGGCGATCCGGCCAGAGCGGATACGCTGATGGTGAGCCTGCCCCACCCCGACGCCACCGCGGCCATGCGCGCTGGGCAAGGGATTGCTGGCTACTTCTCGACGCCACCGTTCACCCAGGTCCTGCGGGCGGATCCCAAGCTCCGGGCGATCATGACCTCGACCGGCCTGATCGGCGACGGCGACCCTACCGCCGCGACCTTGAACGCCAAGCAGGGCTTCGTCGAGGCGAACCCAAAGGTCGCGCAGGCGATCCTCGCCGGCATGGAGGACGCAGTGGCGTTGATCCGCAGCGATCCGAAGCGTGCGGCGTCGATCTATCTCGCCTCCGAGCAGGTTCAGATCGATCGGGCCCAGGTCGAGACGATCCTGACCGACGGGTCCATCATCTACGACGTGGCCCCAAAAGGCATGGTCAACCTCGCCAAGGCGATGGCGGCGCAGGGATTCCTGCGCAAGCTGCCGACCGACTGGCAGGAGATCTTCTTCCCGGCGCTCAAGGATCGCGACGGGAGCTGAGTGAGCCGCTCAGGCGACCGCTGATCCGACAGACTACGGAGCATTGATGCAAAGCTTTCGCTTCAGCGCCGAAAAGCTGCCGGCCGAGGCCGAGGAGACCCGCGTGGCCATCCGCGCCTTCCTCGACGGCGAGTTGGAGGCCGGGCGCTTCGTGCCGCACCGGACCTCGTGGACGACCTTCGACGCCGGCTTCAGCCGGCGCGCCGGGGCGGCCGGGTTCATTGGCCTGACCATGCCGAAGGCATATGGCGGCCACGACCGCTCCGGGCTCGTCCGCTTCGTCGTCACCGAGGAGATGCTAGCGGCTGGCGCACCCTGCGGCGCGCATTGG
Source organism: Methylobacterium brachiatum (assembly GCF_020523825.1). Lineage (GTDB taxonomy): Bacteria > Pseudomonadota > Alphaproteobacteria > Rhizobiales > Beijerinckiaceae > Methylobacterium > Methylobacterium brachiatum. Next base: position 16,127 of record NZ_JAJALK010000017.1, read on the forward strand.
ATCGCCGATCGCCAGTCGGGCCCGCAGATCCTGCGGCACGGGACCGAGGCGGCCAAGCGGGCGATCCTGCCGGGCATCTGCCGCGGCGAATGTTCCTTCGGCATCGGGATGAGCGAACCGAATTCCGGCTCCGACCTCGCCGCCGTGCGGACCCGCGCGGTGCGCGACGGTGACGATTGGGTGATCAACGGCTCCAAGATCTGGACGACGAACGCCCATCAGGTCGACTACCTGCTGGCCCTGGTCCGGACGGGGGAGCCCGGGCCGGACCGGCACGGCGGGCTGACCCAGTTCATCGTCGACATGGCGGTACCTGGGGTGACGGTGCGGCCGATCCTCGACCTGTCGGGCCACCACGAGTTCAACGAGGTGTTCTTCACTGACTACCGCGTCCCCGACGCGATGAGGGTCGGCGCGGAGGGCGCGGGCTGGGATCTGGTCACGGAAGAGCTCGCCTTCGAGCGCTCGGGACCCGACCGCTTCCTGTCGGATTACCGGCTGCTCGTCGAGCTCATCGACCGGATCGGGCCGGACCCGGACCGGTTCCAGGCGGTCGAGACTGGGCGGATGGTGGCGCAACTCACGGCGCTGCTGGGAATGTCGGCCTCGGTGGCCCGCCTCCTCGACCAGGGCATCGTGCCGGGCGTCGAGGCGGCTCTGGTCAAGGATGTCGGCAACGGCTTCGAGCGTGCGGTGCCGGAGATCGCCCGGCGCCTCGTGCCGGTCGAGCCGAGCCTCACCGCGCAGGGCGACGCCTTCCGCGAGGCGCTGGGCGGCGTAACCCTGCGGGCGCCGTCCTTCACGCTGCGAGGCGGGACCCGCGAGGTCCTGCGCGGCGTCATCGCCCGGGGGCTGGGGCTGCGATGAGCGGGACCGGACACGCGGCGGACGATCTCGGCGACGAGCTCGCTGCGATCATCCTGGATCAGGTCGAGCGGCTGCTCGCCCAGCACCTCACGCCGGCACTGCTGGCGGCTTGCGACGGGGCTGCGGGAGCGGCCTCCTGGCCCGTGGGTCTCTGGACGGCGCTCACTGAGAGCGGCCTGCCGCTGGCGCTGGTGCCCGAGGCGGCCGGCGGGATCGGCCTAGAGGCCGCCACCGTCGCCCGGCTGATCCGACGCTGCGGCCGGGCCGCCCTGCCCCTGTCTTTGCCCGAGACCATCGTCGGCGCGGCGCTTTGGGCCTCGGTGGACGGGAACGTGAACGAGGATGCAGTGGCTCTGGTCCCGGGCGGCAGCACCGTGCGGCTAGTGCGCCAAGGCGACGGTTTCGTCCTGGACGGAAGGGTCGCGCAGGTGCCCTGGGGCGGTTCGGTCGCCGCCCTCCTCCTCGACGCCGTCGATGCGGCGGGTGTCCCGCAGCTCGTGCGGATCGCCGGGCCCGGCACGATCTGCGACACGCACCACAATCTTGCGGGCGAGCCGCGCGACACCCTCGACCTGACGGGTTGCACCGTCGCCGCCGAGGATGTCCGCGCCGCGCCGGTCTGGGCGACCGGAGCGGGCGTGTCGTCCGTCGAATCTGTCGGCGCCTGGGTCCGGGCGCAGCAGATGGTGGGCGCCCTGGAGACCTGCCTCGGCTCGGCCCTCGATCACGCCCAGGAGCGGCAGCAATTCGGGCGTCCACTCGCCAAGTTCCAGGCGATCCAGCACATGCTGGCCGAGGCCGCGGGCCACGTCGCGGCGGCGAGCGCGGCCGCCGATCTCGCGGCCGCCTGCTGGGGCGACCCGCGCTTCGTCCTCGCCACCGCCATCGCGAAGGCGCGCTGCGGCGAGGCGGCGGGCCACGTAGTCGCGATCGGCCACCAGATCCACGGGGCCATGGGCTTCACCCAGGAGCACCCGCTCCACCGCGCGACGCGGCGGCTCTGGTCCTGGCGCGACGAGTTCGGATCCGACGCCCTCTGGCAGGAGCGGATCGGGCGCGCGGTCTGCGCGGGCGGCGGCGCGGCCCTCTGGCCGATGCTGGTCCGGCTCCGGGGCGGCGCCGGCTGAGATGGGAGAGCTGTGCGTGCCGGATCACTCCGCCGAGACGAACAAGGCCGGGCCGCTCGCGGGCGTGCGGGTCGTCGACCTGACCAGCGTGATCATGGGGCCCTCGGCGACGCACATCCTCGCCGATCTCGGAGCCGACGTGATCAAGATCGAGACGCCGGAGGGCGATTCCTTCCGGCATTACCGGCCGGCCCGGGGCACCGGGATGGGCGGCAACTTCCTGCACCTCAACCGCAACAAGCGCAGCGTCCGCCTCGACTTGAAGCGGGCGGCGGCGCGGGCCGCCCTCGACCGCCTGATCGCCACGGCCGACGTCTTCGTCCACTCGATGCGGCCCGACGCGATCCTGCGCCTGGGTTACGGCTACACGCGCGTGCGCGCGCTCAAGCCCGACATCGTCTTCTGCGGCGCCTACGGGTTCGGGGCTGACGGGCCCTACGCCCACAAGGCGGCCTACGACGACCTGATCCAGGCGGGCTCGGGCCTCGCGGCCCTGCAGACAACCGTCACCGGCCAGCCCGGCTACCTGCCCACGGTGCTGTGCGACAAGATCGCCGGTCAGGCCATCGCCTGCGCGATCCTCGCGGCCCTCTACGAGCGCCGGGCCGGGGGCGGCGGGCAGGCGGTCGAGGTGCCGATGTTCGAGACCATGGTGGAGTTCAACTTCGTCGAGCACATGGTCGGCTACGCCTTCGAGCCGCCGCTGGGGCCGCCGGGCTTCAACCGGGTGCTGAGCCCGAAGCGCAAGCCCTACCAGACCCGGGACGGCTACGCCTGCATCCTGCCCTATTCCGACCGGAACTGGCGCGACTTCTTCATCCATACCGGCCGGCTCGAGTTCGTGGACGATCCGCGCTTCGCGCCGCTCGCCGTGCGGGTGGAGAACATCGAGATCCTCTACGCGCTGGTCGAGGAGGAGGCGCCGCGCCGGACCACCGCCGAATGGGTGGCGTTCTGCGACTCGGTGAGCATCCCGTGCATGCCGGTCCTCGGTCTGGAGGATCTGCCGGAGGACGCGCACCTGAAGGCAGTGGGCTTCTTCGGCAGCGCCGAGCACCCGAGCGAGGGGCGTTACCGCACCATGCGCCGGCCGGTCTCGTTCAGCGGCAGCCGCTTCGCGATCCGCCGCCACGCCCCCCGGCATGGCGAGCACACCGCCGAGGTCCTGGCCGAGGCCGGGCTCGACCCGGCGGAGATCGCCGCCCTGATCGACACGCCGGACGATCCCGACACCGCGCCCCTGGAGGCTGCCCGATGAATGCCGAGACCAAGGCCCACGGCGGGGGCGAGGACCTGCTGTTCTCCGTCGCCGACGGGGTGGCGACCATCACGCTGAACCGGCCCGAGCGGAAGAACGCCTTCACCTTCCCGATGATCGAAGCCTGGACGGCGGCCCTGCAGCGCTGCCGCACCGACACAGCGATCCGCGTCGTCGTCGTGACCGGGGCGGGCTCGGCCTTCTGCAGCGGCGGCGACATCGTCGAGATGGGCGAGCGCCTCGACCAGCCGCCGGCCCGGCGTAAGGAGGAGCTCCACGGGCGGATCCAGCGCATTCCGCTGACGCTGGAAGATCTCGATAAGCCGGTGATCGCCGCCCTGAACGGGGTGGCCACCGGCGCGGGCCTCGACCTCGCCCTGATGTGCGACCTGCGCTACGCCGCCAAGAGCGCCCGCTTCGCCGAGACCTACGTGCGCGTCGGCCTGGTGCCGGGCGCGGGCGGCGCCCACTTCCTGCCCCGCCTCGTCGGGACCGCGAAGGCGCTGGAGCTGTTCTTCACCGGCGATTTCGTCGATGCCGACGAGGCCCTGCGGATCGGCCTCGTCAACGGCGTCCACGCCGACGCGGACCTGATGCCGGCCGTCGCGGCACTGGCGCGCAAGATCGCCAAGGCGCCGCCGCTGACCCTGAGCCTGATCAGGCGCGCGGTCTACCAGGGCATGCGCAACGACCTGCGCACCAACCTCGATCTGATCTCGTCGCACTACGCGGTCGTCACCGCGACGCCCGAGCATCGGGATGCGGTACGAGCCTTCATCGGCGGGCGCGACAAGCCATGAGGCGAACGGCTGATGCCTGGATGGAGCAGGAGAGAAAAATCATCGTCGCCGGCGCTCAGGGTGTCACCGGCGCGATCACCGCTACGGACTTCCTCCCGACCTTTATCGACTAGCTTTAGGCGGTAAGGCCGCTGGCGAGTGCAACGGCGTTATTTGCTGTGATCTTGTATGATCTCCTGTTCATCGCGGCGGTATCTGTCCCGACAACACTAGGACGGAATCTCGCCACAGTAGATGGGTTTTTCGCGCGATGGACTGCCTCTCCGGAGCAGCCCCGACGCACCTACACCAAGAGCGGATGAGAGGGCGCGTTGCCGAAGCTGCGGAATGATGGGCGCACCCTAGACTACGAGATCGTGGATTTTGTTCCGCCTTGGAACACGCGCGCGGGAACGATCATTTTCCATCATGGCGTCGGCGTAGACCGGCATCTATGGCGGCAGTGGATCCCAATCCTTGCGGGCGCCCACAGGATCATCCTTTTCGACATGTTCGGCTGGGGCGCGTTCCCAGCAACCGAGGACGAGAGGAGTTGGTCGGCGCCAAGCCGCGTTGACGACGTCCTCGCGTTGGCCGATGCCGTCAAGGCGAGGACTTTCCATCTCGTCGGGGAGTCGTACGGGGGCACGATCGCTCTCATGGTAGCCCTCCGCGCGCCCGGTCGTGTCGAGACACTCACGATCTCAAATGCGGCCCATGTGGGCTCTTCCATCGCTGCCACAGGCATTTGGGAGCGCCTTCTTAGCGAAGGCGGCGTGCAGGCGTGGTCAAATCATATGATGGAGCAGCGTTTCTTCCCGGACACGCTGCCGCCCGACATGGAGTTATGGTTTGCGGCTCAGCAGGCGGCTTGTGAGTCCGGCGCGATTCGAGAGACCTTGAAGGCCCTCGTTGCGGTCGACATCGCGGCGGAAGTATCTCGATTGTCCATGCCCGTGCTTCTACTACACCCCGATTCGAGCCCGTTTATCTCCGTGGCGCTGATGGCTGACCTGCATGGTCGGCTGCATAATTCAGAAATGCAGGTATTCGCGCACGCACGCCACGGCCTTCCGTTCTCTCACGGACGCGAATGCGCGACGGTATTGAAGCGCTTTCTCGATCGACATGCGAGTCTAGCGTCAGCCCAGGCAGACTAACGGCCGGCCATGACAGCTCAAGGCGCATGCTCGCCCTGGACTGTAAGATCAACGTCCGCGACGGACCAACCCGCTAGCTAATATAGAGTAACCATCCTTGAGCTGGTTCAGCGCCCCGCAACGGTGACGTGGGGTGGCATGTACGGCTTTGCACTGCTGTGGGTGTCCGTGGGTTCACAATGAGCCTGTTCATCGGCCTGCTGGCGTTCGTGAGCAGGCCAGAGCTTGAAGCGGAAACCAAAATCGGGGACGCAATCGGCATCCGCGGCGTGCGGTTCGGGACGCGCTTGCCGGGCGGTGCGCTGATCACCGACATGGTGCCGGTCGCCCTCAAGATCGCCGACCTCGGCTGGCACATTCAGCTGGTGTCCGACGGCGACAAGATCGTCGAGCTGGCCGACACCCTGAAGGGCATGCCGGTCCCGGTCGTGTTCGACCACATGGGCCACCTGCCGGAGCCTGCCGGGCCCGATCATCCGGGCTTCAAGGTCATCGCCGACCTGATCGAGAAGCACGGAGCCTGGGTGAAGCTCACCGGCGCCTACATCGCCTCGAAGGTTGAACCGCCAACCTACGCAGATCGCGGCCGCCTCGCCCGCGCCTACGTGCAGCTCGCCCCCGAGCGCCTCGTCTGGGGGACCGACTGGCCGCATCCAACCTCGCCTGCCGATGCCAAGCCTGACGATGCCGTGCTCCTCGACCTTCTAGCGAACTGGGCCCCGGACGAGGCGGTGCGAAACAGGATTCTCGTAGCCAACCCGGCCAAGCTCTACGATTTCTGAACGCGCTCGTACTCGCCGAGGGCCACAACGATGGATCAAGCCCCCGAACCCGTTGGAGCATCCTGAAGAGTGGCAGCGCTCTCACCCTCACCGCGGTCTAAAGCTTCCGTGGCCGTTCGGCAGCCGTCGGGGTCGACATCCCGTTCTCTACGGGAACGGAGCCGCCCTCGATCCGCGTGCCACCGGGTGCCTGCGACTGCCACATCCACATCCTGTCGACTCGCTTCTCGGCCTCGCCTCACTGGTAGGGTCAGCCGGTGCTGGACAGTGATGTCGCCGCCTACCGCCGCCTGCAGGCGCGCCTTGGGACGAGCCGGGTGGTGGTGACACCCTCGACCTACGGCACCGACAACCGCGCGACCCTCGACAGCGTGGCGCAGTTCGACTCCTCGGCCCGCGCGGTGGTGGTCGATCTCGACATCACCGATGCCGAACTCCGAGTGATGGCGGCACAGGGCGCGGTGGGCATCCGGGTGAACTTCGGCACGCCGCAATCCTGGGGCGCGACTACCGCCGAGCGTCTGGAGGCGATGGCCTGCAAGGTCCGGCCCCTCGGCCGGCACGTCCAGATCTACGCGACCGGCGAACAGATTGTGGGACTGGAGCCCGTGCTGCGGCGTCTGCCGACACCCCTCGTCATCGACCTCTTGGCGCGGCTCCCGCCGGTCTAGGGTGTGAGTCATCCCGCCTACGCCGTCGTGCGCCGGCTGCTCGACGGCTGCCGGACATGGATGAAGTCGTCGGGCGCCTACCTTAACACCGTGCTCGGACCGCCCACCTATGCCGATGCCACGACAGTCGCGAAGTCCTTCGCAACGGCCGTCCCGGAACGGATGGTCTGGGGCAGCGACTGGCCGCACAGGGGCGAGAAGCACATGCCCGACGACGCTCGGCTGCTGGATCTTCTGGCCGAATGGGTACCCGACGAACATGCACGAACGCAGGTTCTGGTCGACAATCCTGCAACGCTCTACGGCTTCAACTGAACGAAACTAGAGAAATTCTTGAGATGACAGCTTTCCAGCCTGTGTTCGTTTTCAGGAAATGCCTTAATCCTTTCGGATGACCGAAATGGTCGCAAGGCCGAATATCTGATCTTGCGAGCTCCGGAGATTTAGCGTGGCGTAGTATGGCCGATTGCAGCCCGTCCGCTTCGGAGAAGGTTTGCCGCAAAAGCGGACGAGCCCTTATGGACTCGGCTCGGGCATCTCACTCCATAGTATTGATCCGCTGGACAGGCGCCCTGAGTTCACAGCGAGAGGTCAAGCAAGCGTCCTTCGAAAAGGCGATCCCGCGATGTGCAGATATGCGCGGCCATAGAGTTGCGCGCCGCCTCGGCCTCACCATCCCGGATCGCACGGAAAATGGCTTCGTGCTCTTCGAGCACGCCTTTCAGGCCGGAACTCGGTCCGAGCAAAGACAGACCGTGGATCTTCATGCCGACCGCGACGTGAGAGCGCAGCGCCTGGAGCGAGGCCGCGTAATAATGATTGTTCGACGCCTCCGTGATCGCGTGGTGGAACGAGAAGTCGGCATCCTCCCGGTGCTGCTCCTGGCGCGTCGCCGCCGCGAGGAGGTCTAGGGCGGCCTCGATGGTCCTGAGTGCTGAATTGTCCCGCCGCAGCGCGGCATGGAAGGCAGCGTCGGGCTCGATGGTCAGGCGGAACTCGTAGCAGCGCTGGATGTCGGCGATGCTCTCCACCGGCGCGTATCCCAGAACCTGCTTCGCCTCAGCTGACCGGACGAAGCTTCCCGCACCGCGCCGGGACACAATGGTGCCTTCGCGCCTCAATCTATCGAGGGCGGAGCGCACCACAGGGCGCGAGACCCGGAACTGGCCTGCCAGATCATGCTCGCTCGGCAGACGATCATTCGGGGCGTAGGTACCGTCCGCCACGCCGGTGAGGAGCGCCCGGTAGACGGTATCCACCAGACTCGTCGGGCGAGGCGTTAGCGCCTCCGGTGCTGAGGCTAAGGGTGCTGTCACTGTCTAGCCGTTCCCGCACTGCCACAAGGGCAGCCCATCGGTTCGAGGAAGCTCCAATCTGCCATATCCCGGCGCCCCAGTCATCCAACTTGTAAAAGAGATGTAAGATTGCTGCGGACCCGCAAGGACCCGCTCCCAGCATCGGCTATCCGTAACTGCCATCTCGAAGCGTGCACTGGCTCCGTGAACCTGTCTGGAATTTGGCGGCCAAAACTCCTTGACCTGTTCTGTAAGGCCGCGTAATCGACTTACAACTCTATAACAGGTTTGACGCCGGGGCAGACCCTGGCTCAATGGGAGGTCGCCATGAGTGATGCTCAGGGCTTGATTGATCGCCTAGCCGCCATCGTCGGCCCGCGAAACGTGATCGGGCCGGAAGGCGACCTCGCCCCCTACATCACCGATTGGCGCGAGCGCTATCACGGCCACGCCGATGCAGTGGTGAAGCCAGGCAACGTCTCCGAGGTATCGCAGGTCGTCGCCCTCGCACAACGCGAGGGCATCGCTATCGTCCCACAGGGCGGCAATACCGGTCTATGTGGGGGCGCCACCCCAACGGCGCCGGGCCGCAACATCGTGATCCGGCTGGATCGGATGCGGGCGATCCGTGCGGTGAGCCCGCTCGCCAATACCATCACCGTCGAGGCCGGCTGCGTGCTGGCCGACATCCAGGCCGCGGCCGATGCGGCGGACCGCTACTTCCCCCTGAGCCTCGGGGCCGAGGGCTCCTGCCAGATCGGCGGCAACATCGGCACCAACGCGGGTGGCACGGCCGTCCTGCGCTACGGGCCGACGCGTGAACTGGTTCTCGGGATCGAGGCGGTGCTGCCGGACGGCCGGATCTTCGACGGCCTGCGCGCCCTGCGGAAGGACAATACCGGCTACGACCTGAAGCAGCTCTTCATCGGCGCGGAAGGCACGCTTGGCATCATCACGGGCGCCGTGCTCAAGCTTTTCGCCAAGCCACGTATCTCGGTCACCGCGCTGGCCATGCTGCCGGGCGTCGAGCAGGCGCTGGAGACCATGGCCCTGCTGCGCTCCCATGTCGGAGATCGGCTGGGCTCACTGGAGATCATGTCCCGGAGCCAGATCGAGGCAATCCGGGACCATGTTCCGGACACCGCGATCCCGTTCAGCCTGGACGCGCCCTGGTACCTGATCATCGAACTCACCGACACGCTGGCTGGCGCGGACCTCACGACGCCCCTTGAGACGGCACTGGGCGAGGCCCTGGAGAAGGAGTTGATCTCCGACGCGCTGGTCGCCTCCAGCGAGGCGCAGGCCAGGGCGATCTGGCGGGTTCGCCACAGCGTCTCGGAAGGCAACAAGCGCTCCGGCCTCGTCGTCTCCCACGACAGCGCCGTGCCGCTCGACCGGCAAGCTGCCTTCGCCGTCAAGGTCGAAAAGCGGATCCAAGAGGCGGTGCCGCACGCCCGCGTAGCAATGCACGGCCATATCGGCGACGGCAACATCCATGTCTGTGCGCTGATCGACCGCGCCAAAATCGCGGACAGCGCCGAGGCCGAGAGGCTTGTGGCGCTCATAAACGGCATCGTCGACGACGAAACGCGTCTCCAGCGTGGCGCGATCAGCGCCGAGCACGGCATCGGTCTGTCCAACCGAGGCCGTCTCGCCCGCGTGGCCGACCCGCTGGAACTCGACCTGATGCGCGCGATCAAGGGCGTCCTCGACCCCAGCGGGCTGATGAACCCGGGCAAGGTTCTGATGGACAAGGCCGAGCAGATCTGAAGCGCCGAACAACGATAAGACGGAGGAGCACGCCGTGACGGGACAGACATCGCTTCCGCTGCCGAAGCAGCGCTGGCTCATCGTGCTGATGTGCTTTCTGGCAGTCGCCATCAACTACATCGACCGCGCCAACCTCGGCGTCGCCGTGCCGATGATCCAAAAGGAGTATGGGATCGATCCGGCTCTGATGGGCCTAATCTTGTCAGCCTTCTTCTGGTCCTACGTGCTGATGCAGCTGCCAGGCGGCTGGCTGATCGACAAGTTCGGCTCGCGCCTGACCTACACGGTCGCCACGCTGATCATGTCGGTGGCGACGCTGGCCACAGCCTTCGCGGGCGGTGTCGCCTCGCTTATAGCCTGCCGCATGGTGCTGGGGATCGGCGAAGCGTTCTGCTACCCCGTGAACGCCAAGGTTACGTCTCTATGGTTCCGCCGCTCCGAGCGCGGCCTCGCCACCGGCATCTGGGCTTCCGGCTCCCGCGTCGGCTCGGCCATGACCCTGCCGCTCGTAGCTTTCCTCATCGCCAATTTCGGCTGGCGCGAGGCCTTCCTCGTCACCGGCAGCATCGGCGTCGTGTGGATGGTGGTGTGGTATCTCGTCTACCGCGATCCGAAGAACCATTCCGCCGTTTCGGCCGAGCAGCTCGCCGTCCTTGAGGCCGATTATGCCGTGAAGGCCGGCGTCAAGAAGATCCGCTACGCCGAACTGTTCCGCTACCGGACGATCTGGGGGATGATGATCGGGTTCTTCTGCCTGAACTTCGTCATCTACTTCTACACCACGTGGTTTCCATCCTACCTCACCGAGTCCCGTGGCTTCTCGCTGGCCAAGCTCGGCACGCTTGGGCTGCTGCCCGGCCTCGTTGCGATCCCGGCAGGCTGGCTTGGCGGCTACCTTTCCGACCGCCTGTTCAAGGGGGGCTGGAGCCTTACCGCCGCCCGCAAGACCTGCCTCGTCGGCGGCCTGCTCGCCTCCTCCATTGTGGCGCTGGCTCCTCTCGTTCCGGGCGACGCGGCGGCCCTGACCCTGCTGGCGATCTCGTATTCTGGTCTCGCCTTCGCCGGCGCAAACATCTGGACGCTGCCGGGCGACGTCGCTCCGACGCCGGCCCATGTCGCCTCGATCTCCGGCATCCAGAACTTCGCCTCGAATATCGCGGGTATCGCGCTCACTACCTTCACCGGCGTGATGGTCTCGATCACCAAGGGATCCTTCGTGGTTCCCCTGGCGGTGGCGGGCACGCTCAGCATCGTCGGCGCCTGCTCGTACCTGTTCATCGTCGGCGAGATCGCGCCGCTGAAGAGCCGTGACGACGAGGCCGAGGGCGAAGTCCTGGCTGCTGGCGCCAACCCCTCTAAGGCCTGACGCAGGGCCCGATGCCGACCCTGCGCCTCATCGCCGACGATCTGACCGGGACGCTGGACACGGCGGCCGGGCTCACTGGCCTCTGTGGCACCATCCCGGTCGTGTGGCCGGAGATCCTGCCAGATCGTGCATCGGGGTCGCTGGCCGTCGATTCCGGAACGCGCGAGCGCGGACCGGAGGAGGCCGTGCGGATCACGGGCGGCCTCCTCCCCCTGCTTGACGGTGCGGACATCGCCTTCAAGAAGCTCGATAGCCTCTTGCGCGGTCCCTGGGCGGTTGAGCTCGCAGCCACGGTGAAGGCGGGGGGCTGGCAGCGCTGCATCGTGGCTCCGGCCTTCCCCTACCAGGGTCGGGTGACGGTGGAGAGCCGGCAGCAGGCAAGGCAGGCCGATGATTGGCTCCCGGTCTCGGCCGACATCGCGCAGGCCCTGTGCGAGGCCGGTCTCCCCGCCCGCCGGGCGTCGGTGAAGGACGGGTCCGTGGACGGCGTCGCCGTCTACGATGCCCGGACGGACGAAGACCTCGCCGCCATCGCGGCCCTGCCGGCGAGCGGCCCGGTCCTGTGGTGCGGCAGCGGCGGCCTTGCCGCCGCCCTGGCCAGGGGGACGAAGCGACCAGGCGATACACGCCTGGAAGGCCCGGTGCTCGGCTTGTTCGGCTCCGACCGGGATGAGACTGAGGTGCAGCTCGCGGCCTGCGGCGCCCTGCGGCTTATTCTACCGCACAGGGCGAGGCATCCGGATCTGATCATGGACCGCTTGGCCCGGGACGGGGCGGTGCTCGCGAGCCTCGAACTGCCCCACGGCACGACCCGCGAGGCTGCCAGCGGCCAGATCGGGAGCGCGTTCGCAAGACTGACTGAAGGCATCCCTCGGCCGGGGACCCTTCTCGTCGCCGGAGGCGAGACGCTCAAGGCACTCTGCCTGGGCCTGTCCGTCGATTGCTTCGACGTGACCGGGGAGATCGCACCCGGCCTTCCACGCTCGACGCTCCGCGGCGGCCGCTGGGATGGGCTCGCGGTGGTGTCGAAATCGGGCGCCTTCGGCGCGCCCGGCGTCTGGCGCGACCTCCTTCACCAGAACGGCTTCCCGCACGACAGGAGCGGCACGTGACCCAACACCTGGCCATCACCATGGGCGATCCGGCCGGCATCGGCCCGGAGATCATCGTCAAGGCCGCGGCCCGCCTGAAGGACCGGATCGCCGCGGGCGACCTGCGCCTGATGGTCATCGGCAGCGCCCCGGCCCTGCGCCGCGCCGAGGCCGCGCTGAAGCTCCTGCCGGAGCAGATCCCCGAGGTCGCCGAGGACGGCGACTGGCCGGCCCTGTGCTGCCTCCAGGCGGATGCCGAGGGCGCGCCGATCGAGCCGGGCCGGCTCTCGGCCGATGGGGGGCGCTTCGCCTACAAGGCGATCGAGGCCGGGGTGCGCCTCGCCATGGCCGGCAGGATCGGCGGCATCGTCACGGCGCCGCTCAACAAGGAGGCGCTCAACAAGGCCGGCTACCATTATGCCGGCCACACCGAGATGCTGGCGGAGCTGACCGGCGTGCGCGGCTCGGTGATGATGCTGGCCCACGGCAACATGCGGGTCTCCCACGTCACCACCCACGTGGCGCTGGAGGACGTGCCGAAGCGCCTGACCCCGGAGCGCCTGCGCCTCGTCATCGACCTCACCGACAAGGCCCTCAAGGGGCTCGGCCTCGCGAAGCCCAAGATCGCCGTGGCGGCGCTCAACCCCCATGCCGGCGAGGGCGGCCTGTTCGGGCGCCAGGACATCGATGTCGGCACCCCGGTGATCGAGACGGCCAACGCCGACGGGCTCGACATCCACGGGCCGGTGCCGGGCGACACCGTGTTCGTGAAGCTGCGCGCCGGCCAGTACGATGCGGTGATCGCCATGTACCACGATCAGGGGCACATCCCGGTGAAGCTCCTCGGCTTCGAGATCGACCCGGCGACCGGCAAGTGGATGGATCTGTCGGGGGTGAACATCACCCTGGGCCTGCCGATCATCCGCACCTCGGTCGATCACGGCACCGCCTTCGACATCGCCGGCACGGGCATCGCCAACGAGCGCAGCCTGATCGAGGCGATCGAGTTCGCTGAGCGCCTGGCCGCCAACCGCCAAGCCGCTTGAGGATCGCCATGGACATCGCCGCACCAATCGACCTCATCCGGCCGCAGGAGATCGCCTTCGGCGCGGGCACGCTGTCTCGCGTCGCCCGGTTCGCCGCTGAGCGCGGTTACCGACGTCCTCTCGTGGTGGCAGATGCGTTCAACGCTAGCCGGGTAGACCTGCTCGGGCTGCCGGGCGAGGTGGCCGTATTCGGCTCTGTGAAGCCCGAGCCGGATATCCCAAACCTCGAGGCCGCCCTGGCGCTCGCGGAGGAGGTTCGGCCCGATCTCGTCGTCGGCTTTGGCGGCGGCAGCGCCATGGACCTCGCCAAGCTCGTCGCGGTCCTGCCGGGCAGCGGCCAGAGCTTGCGGGACGTGGTCGGGCCAGAGAAGGTCGCGGGCCGCCAAACCGGCCTCGTGCAGGTCCCGACCACCGCTGGAACTGGCAGCGAGGCCGGCACCCGCTCCCTCGTCACCGATCCGGATGCGCAGGCCAAGCTCGCGGTGCAGAGCCGCCACATGTTGGCCGACCTCTCGGTGATCGACCCCGACCTAACCATGACCGTGCCGGCTGCCGTGACCGCCGCGACGGGCGTCGATGCCATGGCCCATTGCGTCGAGGCTTTCACCAGCCGCAAATCGCATCCGACGATCGACCTCTACGCGCTCGAAGGCACCCGCCTCGTCGGGCGCTACCTCCCCCGGGCGGTGGCCGATGGCTCCGACCGCGAGGCGCGCGCCGGGCTGGCGCTTGCCTCGCTCTACGGCGGCTTCTGTCTCGGGCCGGTGAACACCACGGCGGGCCATGCGGTGGCCTATCCGCTCGGCACCCGACACCACATCGCCCACGGACTCGCCTGCGCGGCGATTTTCCCGCACACGCTGGCCTTCAACGCCCCCGCCGTCCCGGAGAGGACGAAGCTTGTGCTTGAAGCTCTAGGCGCCCCGGCCAGCGCCGACGAAGCCGCCGTGCGCGAGCATGCCACCCGCTTCTGCGCCGACCTCGGCCTGGAGCTGCGCCTGTCGCGTATCGGCCTGCCGGAGGGTGATCTGGAGGAGATGGCGAGCGAAGCCCACGCTATCCGCCGGCTCCTCGACAACAACCCGCGCGACATGAGCCGCGCCGACATCCTCGCGCTCTACCGAGCCGCCTACTGAAGGCCCCCGCGATGACTACCACCGCCCTTTACCCCCGCGGCGTGTTCTGCGCCGCCGCCACGCCGCTGACGGCCGATTACGCGCCCGATCACGGGCTGTTCGTGGCCCATGCCAAGCGACTGATCGCCCAGGGCTGCGACGGCGTCGCGCTGCTCGGCACGACTGGCGAGGCGAACTCGTTGTCGCTCTCTCAGCGCAAGGCGCTGCTGGAGGCCAGCGTCGAGGGCGGCGTCGGCCCGGAGAAGCTCATGCCCGGCACGGGCGTCGCGGCGATTTCAGAGACGATCGACCTGACCCGGCACGCCCTTTCTCACGGCGTGACCAGCGTGGTGATGCTGCCGCCGTTCTACTACAAGGGTGTCACCGATGACGGCCTGTTCGCGGCCTATTCGGAGGTGATCGAGCGGATCGGCGATGCGCGGCTTCGGGTCGTGCTCTACCACATCCCGCAGGTCTCGGGCGTGCCGATCTCCCACGACCTGATCGAGGGGCTGCGGGCGCGCTACCCGGAGACCGTGACCGGCATCAAGGACTCGTCCGGCGACCTCGCCAATCACCTGGCGATGATCGACCGCTTCCCCGGCTTCGCGGTGCTAACCGGTGCCGACCCGCTGCTGCTGCCTCTGCTGCCGAAGGGCGTCGCGGGCTGCATCACCGCCACGTCGAATCTCTGTGCGGCCGATCTCGCCTTCGTCTACCGCAACTATGCCAATCCGGCACAGGCGGACGCCGTCGCCGCGGCGCAGGCCCGCGTGGTTGCCGAGCGCGAGCGCACGGTGGGACCCCGTCAGATGGCTTCGATCAAGGCGCTGCTGGCGAAGGCCACGGGCGAAGAGGGCTGGCTGCGCCTCTGCCCGCCGCTGATGGCACTGTCGGAGGAAGAGCGGCGCGCGTTGCTGTGAGCCTGATCAGGGCATCCTGGGCATGAATGGACAGGGAGACGGGACGGTGACGACATCCACACGCCGAGGCTTCGCAACGCTTGCGGTCGGAGCCGCCTCGCTCCTAGCCACCTGGCCAACGGCCGCGCGCTGGGACGACACGGTGCGCTACCCCGACCCGGCCTTCGAGATCCTCGACCCGAGCTTCGCCCGCTACCGGTTGGACGCCGGCGGGGTGGAGCGGCTCTGGACCGGGGCCCGCTGGAGCGAGGGACCCGTCTGGATGGCAGACCAGCGCTGCCTGATCTGGTCGGATATTCCGAACGACCGCACCCTGCGCTGGCACGAGACCACCGGTATGGTCGATGAGTCCCGGAAACCGGCTGGCTATCCGAATGGTCACACCCGCGACCGCCAGGGCCGGCTGCTCACCTGCGAGCATGGTGGCCGGCGGGTGACGCGGCTCGAACCGGACGGCAACACCACCGTCATCGCCGACCGCTACGACGGCAAGCGGCTGAATTCGCCCAACGACATTGTCTGCAAGTCTGACGGATCGATCTGGTTCACAGACCCGCCGTTCGGCATCCTCGGCAATTACGAGGGCGACGCCGCTCCTCAGGATTTGCCGACTGATACCAAGTCTCTTTGAGCCGGACTCACGCTGGGTAGCGGTGCGGAAGGGGCTGTGATTCTGTCCTCGGGTTTGAAGCCTGAGAGGATGGGATGGCCGCTCCTGTGCCACTACGGCCGGACTACGATGCCGAGGCCCTGCGTGTCCTGGCGAAGCGTTCGCGCGACCCGGATCAGACCCGCCGCCTGCTGGCTCTGTCGGCGATCTATGCAGGCGGCTCGCGCTCCGAGGCGGCCGCTCTCGGCGGGGTCGGGCTTCAGACGGTGCGGGACTGGGTGCTCGCCTTCAACGCTGATGGGCCAGATGGGCTCATCGGCGGCAAGGCTCCCGGTGCCCGCCCGCGGTTGAACGCGGATCTGCGTGCCGTGCTGAAGGCCCTGGTCGAGCAAGGTCCGGTGCCAGCCGCGCACGGGGTCGTGCGTTGGCGGCTGATCGATCTGGCTCAGATCCTGTTCGAGGACCACGGGGTCTCGGTCTCCGAGCAGACGCTGAGCCGAGTTTTGCGGAGCATGGGCTACCGGAAGCTCTCAGCCCGTCCCCGCCATCACGCTCAAGATCAGGACGCCATCCCTGCTTTTAAAAAGCCTTCCCCGCCCGCCTGGCAGAGATCGCGCGGGCTACGGGTGGCAAGCCGATAGAGGTTTGGTTCTGCGACGAGGCCCGGGTCGGGCAGAAGAACACCATCACGCGCCGCTGGGCACGCCGGGGTACACGGCCTTCAGCCCCGAAGGACCAGCGCACCGCCTCCGCCTACCTCTTCGGCGCAATCTGCCCGGCTCGTGGCACGGGAGCCGGGCTCGTCATGCCTCGCTGCACCACCGAGGCGATGAACCTGCACCTGGCCGAGATTGCCAGGGTCGTCGCCCCCGGCGCGCACGCCGTGCTGCTGCTCGATCAGGCGGGCTGGCACATGACCCGGAAGCTCGTGATCCCGCCCAACATCACCCTGCTGCCGCTGCCAGCCCGCTCGCCCGAACTGAACCCAGTCGAGAACCTCTGGCAGTTCATCCGCGAGAACTGGCTCGGCAACCGGATCTTTGCTTCATACGAGGCCATCCTCGACCACTGCTGCGATGCCTGGAACAAGCTCATCGACCAGCCCTGGCGCATCATGTCCATCGGCCTGCGCGCCTGGACCCATGAGTTCTGATCAGTGAAAGTTGGTATGAGACGGGCGCGAAGGGGCCGACCGAAGCCGGCCGAAAGCTGTTTGTCCGGTTTCTAGCAATTAGTGGCGTGAAGCAGACGGGGTGGATCGCGGCGCTTCGGCACCAAGATGTTTCTGTCACGCAGCGGGAGCTTCGAGCCACTACGATGTACGCCCCCCGCTCCCGTTGAGTGCCAGCGCCAGGAGCGTGCAGACCGCTCCAGAGAGGAGGTAGGCCCCCACTGAGATCAGCCCGAAGTTGCTAGCCAGCAGCAGGGCGACAAGCGGCGCGAAGCCGGCGCCGATGAACCACGCGGCCGTCGCCGTCGTGCCCGCGCCCGTGTACCGATGCTTAGACGAGAAGCTGTCGTTCAGCGCGCCCGAGGACTGACCAAAGGCCAGCCCCAGAAGCCCGAAGCCGAGCAGCACGTAGGTCCATTCGCCCGCTACGCTCCTGTCGAGCAGTTGGGGGGCGAAGCCGCTGTAGGCGCCGATCAGCACGGCGGACAACCCGAGCACCGTCCGGCCGCCGATCCGATCGGCGATCAGCCCGGACAAGACGACGGTCAGCAACCCAACGGCCGCCCCAACAAGCTCGATCACCAGGAAGTGCAGCGGCGCGTCGCTGGACGTGAGGACCACCCACGACAGCGGGAACACGGTGACGAGATGGAACAGCGCGAAGCTCGCAAGAGGAGCGAATGCGCCGAGGATCACAGTCCGCCACTCCTCGCGGAACAGACCGGCGACTGGGGACGGCTGCAACTCGCGGCTCTCGTACAGGCGCTCGAATTCAGGAGTCGAGATCAGGCGCAGTCTGGCGAACAGCGCCACGACGTTGATCACGAAGGCGACGAAGAACGGGTACCGCCAGCCCCAGTCGAGGAAGTCCGCCGGTCTTAGCGTGACGAGCAGAAACGCGAACAGGGCGCTCGCCACGAACATCCCGATGGGCGCGCCGAGCTGCGGGATCATCCGGAACCAGCCGTGCCGCTCCGGCGGTGCGCTGAGCGACAGGAGCGCGGGCAACCCATCCCAGGTGCCGCCCTGGGCGAAGCCCTGCCCGATCCGCAACACGGCCAGGATAACCGCTGCGACACCTCCGACCTGCGCGTAGCCGGGCAGGAACGCCATGGCGGCGGTCGATCCCCCGAGCAGGAACAGCGCTGCAGTCAGCTTGACCCCGCGCCCGTGCCTGCGGTCGACCCACATGAACGCGAGCGCACCGAAGGGCCGAGCAACGAATGCCAGCGAGAAGATCGCGAAGGAGTACAGCGTGCCGGTCAGCGCGTCGGCGTGGGGGAAGATCAGTGACGGGAACACCAGCACCGAGGCGATCGCGTAGACGAAGAAGTCGAAGAACTCCGACGATCGCCCGATGATGACGCCCACGGCGATCTCGCCGGGCCGGATCCGATGCTCCCGCGCGTTGACAAGGCGGGCGTCGCGCTCCAGCGGCGTCGAGTTCGCGGCACTTGCGGTCGTGGCTGCCATTCGTTCGATCCTCTCCTCAACCCCGCCGCGGGGCATCACTCCGTGCGCCTGCGCGACATCAGGGCCGGCCGCCGACCATAGCGGCTGAAAATCCGGCGCGGTTTGACCGCGGTCAAAGTCGACCGGAAGCTCGGCGGCTATCCGAGGGGCCATGCCCAGCCCAGATTCCAGCCTTATGAGACGGGCCGCCGGCCTCCCACTCCTCGCCCTGTCGCTGCTGCTCGGCGGCTGCGACATGGTGGTGATGAATCCGACCGGCGATGTCGCCTATCAGCAGCGCAACCTGATCCTGTTCTCGGTCGGGGTCATGCTGCTCATCATCGTGCCGGTGATGGTGCTGACCGTGCTGTTCGCCTACCGATACCGGCGCGGCAACCCGAACAAGATTTACGATCCTAGCTTCGACCATTCGACCACGCTCGAACTGGTGATCTGGTCCTGCCCACTGCTCATCATCATCGCGCTGAGCGCAGTGACCTGGACGAGCACGCACCTGCTCGACCCGTTCCGACCATTGGAGCGCCTCGCGCCCGGCGTTCCCGTCCCGCCCGACGCCAAGCCGCTGAACGTCCAGGTCGTGGCGCTCGATTGGAAGTGGCTGTTCATCTATCCCGATCTCGGGATCGCGACAGTGAACGAGCTGGCGCTGCCGGTGAATGTGCCGGTGCGCTTCTCGATCACCTCGACGGACCAGTTCAACACCTTCTACGCACCGACACTCGCCGGCATGATCTACGCCATGCCGACCATGCGTTCGGAACTGAACGCGGTGCTCAACAAGCCCGGCGAGAGCTGGGGGTACTCGGGCAACTACACGGGCCGCGGGTACTCCGACATGCGCTTCAAGCTGCGCGGCGTCGAGGGAGCCAATTTCGACCGCTGGGTGGCGGACGTGAAGGCGGTCGGGAGCGGCCTGGAGCTGTCCACCCTCGTCGAGCTGATCAAGCCGAGCGAGAAGGTGCCGGTGATGCACTTCGCCACCGTTCAGGATGGCTTGTTCGACCGTGCGGTCAACCGCTGCATCGAGCCCGGCAAGCCGTGCATGATCGACATCATGCGCCAGGACATGCAAGCGAGCGGCGGACATCCGCACCATTCCCACCCCGCTCCCGCCATGCCGCCGGGCCGCGAGGCGGAGCCGCTGACCGGCGCCAAGCCGAAACCCGCGCTGCAGAAGGCGCCGGACGAGAAGGGCACGAGCCCGAACGTCACCAAGCCGGTCGCGCCCGAACCCCCCGGCCAGACCAAGCCGGGCGACGCGAGGAACCGCGACCAGTCCGCCATCGAACCCCACCCTGTCACCGGCGCCCGGCGCGCGGGACAGGCCTGACCCTTCGCCATCGGGCCCGTCATGACCGAAACAACACTCAAGACGATCTTCGGCCGCCTCGGCTGGGAATCGTTCCCGATCCACGAGCCGATCCTGTTCGGCACCTTCATCGTCGTCGCGCTGCTCGGCGTCGCCATCGTCGGCGCGGTGACGTGGTTCCGGCTTTGGGGCTATCTCTGGAAGGAGTGGTTCACGAGCGTCGATCACAAGAAGATCGGCATCATGTACATCATCCTCGGCATCATCATGCTGCTGCGCGGCTTCGCCGATGCGCTGATGATGCGGGCCCAACAGGCGATCGCCTTCGGGGCCAACGAGGGCTACCTGCCCGCCCACCACTACGACCAGATCTTCACCGCCCACGGGACGATCATGATCTTCTTCGTGGCGATCCCGCTGGTAGTCGGCCTGATCAACTTCGTCATGCCGCTCCAGATCGGCGCGCGCGACGTCGCCTTTCCGTTCCTGAACAATTTGAGCTTCTGGCTCACCGCCGCCGGCGCGGTGCTTACGATGACCTCGCTGTTCATCGGCGAGTTCGCCCGGACCGGCTGGCTGTCCTATGCGCCACTGGCGGAGCTGTCGTATAGCCCGGATACCGGCGTCGATTATTATCTTTGGTCGCTGCAGATCGCGGGTGTCGGCACGACGCTGTCGGCCATCAACATGGTCGCGACCATCATCAAGATGCGCGCCCCGGGCATGACCATGATGAAGCTGCCGGTCTTCTGCTGGACCGCGCTGTGCTCGAACGTGCTGGCGATCGCCATCTTCCCGGCGCTGACCGCCGCCTTCTTCCTGCTGATGCTCGATCGCTACGTCGGGACGAACTTCTTCACCAACGAGCTCGGCGGCGCGCCGATGATGTACTGGAACATGGTCTGGATCTGGGGGCATCCGGAAGTCTACGTGCTCGTCCTGCCCGCGTTCGGCATCTACTCGGAAATCACCTCGACGTTCACCGGCAAGCGCCTGTTCGGCTATACGTCGATGGTTTACGCGACGGTGGTCATTACCATCCTGTCCTACCTGGTCTGGCTGCACCACTTCTTCACGATGGGCGCGGGACCTGCGGTGAACAGCTTCTTCGGCATCGCCACGATGGTGATCTCGATCCCCACGGGGGCCAAGATCTTCAACTGGCTGTTCACGATGTACCGCGGCGACATCCGGTTCGAGCTGCCGATGCAATGGGTGGTGGCCTTCATGCTGACCTTCGTGGTCGGCGGCATGACCGGCGTGCTGCTCGCGATCCCGCCGGCGGATTTCGTGCTCCACAACTCGCTCTTCCTCGTGGCGCACTTCCACAACGTGATCATCGGCGGCGTCGTGTTCGGCCTGTTCGCCGGCATCGTCTACTGGTTCCCCAAGGCGTTCGGCTTCAAGCTCGACCCGTTCTGGGGCAAGGTCGCCTTCTGGGGCTGGGTCGTGGGCTACTGGGTGGCCTGGACGCCGATCTACGTGGTCGGCCTGATGGGCACCGCCCGTCGGATCCGGCATTTCGACGATCCGTCCTTCCAGCCTTACTTCGTCATCGCCGCGATCGGCGCGCTCATCATCCTGGTCGGCATCCTCGGGTTCGTGATGAGCATCGTCATGGGCTTCGTGAAGCGCGAGGAGTTGCGCGACACGACAGGCGACCCCTGGGACGGCCGGACGCTCGAATGGTCCACCTCCTCGCCGCCGCCGGCCTACAACTTCGCCTTCCTGCCCGTCGTGCACGACCTGGACGCGTGGTACGACATGAAGGCGCGCGGATACGAACGCCCCGAGGGCGACTTCCGCCCGATCCACATGCCGAAGAACACCGGCACGGGCGTGATCCTCGCCGGCCTGTCGCTCGCCCTCGGGTTCGGCATGGTCTGGTACATGTGGTGGCTCGCCGCCCTGAGCTTCATCGGCCTGCTCGCGGTGGCGATCGGGCACACCTTCAACCTCAAGCGCGACACCTTCATCCCGGCCGCGGAGGTCGCGGCGACGGAGCGCGCGCGGCAGCCGCTGATCGTGGGGGCGTGACATGACCGACCATGTAACGGACGCCCCCGGGGCCGCCATCACCTGGCACCACCTGGATCCGGACGATCACGACCATGGCGGCGGTGCCACAGTCTTGGGCTTCTGGATCTACCTGATGAGCGACGCGCTCATCTTCGCCTCGCTGTTCGCGATGTTCGGCGTGGTGAGCACCAGCTATGCCGGCGGCCCCGTCCCGCGGCAGATCTTCGACCTTCCGCTCGTCGCCCTCAACACGGCGCTCCTGCTCGCCTCGTCCATCACCTTCGGGCAGGCCATGCCCCATATGGAGGCGGGTCGAATCGGCCCTACGCGGCTCTGGCTCGCTGTCACGGGGTTGCTGGGCGCCGCCTTCGTCGGCATCGAGCTCTACGAGTTCTCGCACCTGATCGCCGAGGGGGCCGGTCCGCAGCGCAGCGCGTTCCTGTCGGCCTTCTTCACCCTGGTCGGCACCCACGGCGCGCACGTCACCGTCGGACTGATCTGGATCGCGACGATGCTGATCCAGATCGGCCAGCACGGGCTCACGGGCGAGATGAGGCGCCGGGTCATGTGCCTGTCGATGTTCTGGCACTTCCTGGACATCATCTGGATCGGCGTCTTCAACTTCGTCTATCTATATGGAGTGATCCGTTGAGCACCCACTCCCTCCACGCCGCGCCCGGGCCGCAGGGGTCCGCGCGCGGGCACGGCAGCCGCCGCGGCTACCGGATCGGCGCCGTGCTCTCGATCATCCTCACGGTCGTCCCGTTCTGGCTGGTCATGTCCGGGGCGCTGCCCGATCCGGCGGTCACGGCGGCGATCATCTTTGCCCTGGCCCTCGTCCAGATCGTCGTCCACGTCGTCAGCTTCCTGCACCTCGACACGCAGTCCGAGGGCGGTTGGACGTTGCTCGCCTTCCTGTTCACGGCCGTGATCGTGGTGCTGACGATCGGCGGCTCGGTCTGGGTGATGTACCACCTCAACGCGAACATGATGCCGATGCCGGATAGCGCCACCTCGACGATGCGCTGAGCTGGTCGGTCGCGGCCGTGACGGGATAGACTTCCAACAGCGGCCGAGTTGCACCCGTCTCATCAATTATGAAGCCGCCGACGCCGACATGACCACACGAGTGTGAGTCAGGAGAATTTGATGATGGCGCCAGATACATCCAGCGACAGCCCGATACACGCCTCGGGACGGTCGTGCGGCATTCAGGAAGCAGACCTGAATCGCATGGTGAAACGTCACGAGCAGGTGGCGTGCCTATGCGATCTGTTGGAAGCCTGTGCCGACAGCTTGCCCATCTGGCCGACAGACACCCAGGCTGAACAGCTGCGCCTGGCGCTCGGCGCATTCGTCGAGGGAGAGCGGGAAGGCGATGCGTTCATCGCCAGGGTCTTCAGGTGCGGGTTGCAGGATCCGCTGGCGGCGGCCTTGATGCGCCACGTCGATGCCCGCCACACCGATGACCTCGTGCACGCTGAGGACCTGATCTCCGCGCTGCAAGTAGGGCCGGTGCCGAACGGCAGGATCTCGGCCGAGACGTTCGGGTACATGCTCCGCTGCTTCTTCGCGGCGGGCCGCCAATCGATGGTTTTGGAGGAGTTTGCGGTCCTGGCACTCGGCCGCGATCACCTGACGGCCAGCGGCGAGTCCCTGCTCCTCGACAGCCTCTGCCGGCGGGCGAGTTGACGCCTATCGGGCCGCCGCCCGAGCACGAAGGGCATGTGCATCTTTGATCGTCACTGTCCGATTGCCCGAGAGGGCGAGCACGCCGGCGCCCTTCAGCTTCGTCAGTTGTCGGCTCACCGTCTCGATCGTCATCCCGAGCACGTCTGCCATATGACCGCGGGTCATCGGCAGATCGAAGGTCACCGGCTGGTTCAGTCCCGATCGGCGGGCACATCGCTCCGCTCGTGCAGCCATGTCGATGAGGAGTCCGGCCACCTTCTCGCCGGCCGAGAGGCGCGCCAAGCACAGCATGCGGCGGCGCGCCTCCTTCAGCGCTCGCAAGGTACGTTGGAGCAGGAGGTTCTCCATCCGCGAGTGCTCCTCCAGGAAGTGTTCGAAGGGCCGTCTCTGGATCGTGCACAGTTCCGCGTTGGTCAAGGCCGTGACGGTGAAGGCGTGCTCTTCTGCGTAGGGTTCACCGACGAAGTCCGCCGGGTAGAACAAGCCCACGATCTGCTCTCGTCCGTCGGCCGTGGCGGCGACCATCTTCAGGACGCCCGACAGCAGATTGGCACAGATCCGGCTCTCGTCGCCCGCCCACATCACGGTCTCGCCCGCCATGATGCAGCGGCGCTGGCACAGACCGGTGAAGGTGATCACGCCCTCGTCATCGAGGCTGCTGCACAGCGCGTGTTTGCGGACGGGGCAGTCCGCGCAGATCTCGGTCGACACCGGTCTAATCCTTGAAGGTGACAGCAGGCAGGCGCGCTGGCCGAGACCTGCGTGAGATAAGATGCATGGAGCATCGGCCACGAGCTTGCAGCCGCGCCCCGGGGCGGGTCGACATGGCTACCGAAGCGGGCAGCTGACTTGCGGTGCCCGGCGCCGCCTACGACAAGCCGGGCTTGCGCGGAGATGGCTGGGGCGGTTGAGCTCGCGTGTCGGGCATCGGTTTCTCCGGGACCAATGCCGTCGAGCTGATCTTGTCGGGCGACCGGGTCCTTGTTCTAGATCAAGGCAACTGCACCGAGGAGCGGGGCGTCCGTTTCCGCAGGCCCATCGGGAGTGGTATCCGCCGTGGCGGTCGAGCTGGGTCCGATCGAGCAGGCGGATCCTGCCGGGCACGATCAGGATTACCTTCGAGCAGTCGAGAGGCCGTCAGCGTCCGGCTCACCGTCTCAGGGGTGAGGCCTCGAGGTCGTCGGCAATGTGCTGCGGACCCATGGGCAGCTCCAGGGTCACCGAAGTCACGACCGTGACCAGAGCGCCGCGCTGAATATCGCCCATTTTGGGTGTGAGACGCCGTGCCTGTCCCAGCATGGAAGCCCGCCTTTCAAGGCGGGGAGACGTCACGTCTTTGGCGATGGCTCGACGGCTGCCGCACCAAGTTGCGGCCTCGGTCCGCCCACTGGCTCGATCCCGTGCTTGCGCGCCTGAGCCACCAACCACCCGCCGAGCTTGAGGGCAGCGTTCCAGTCGAAATCAGCGTAGGCGTGCTCCTCGTCCCCATGCATCGTCAACGTGACGCCGTCCCTCCCTGCCTCAGCCCGAAGATCACCAGAGTGAAAGCGGGCCTCTACTTGGATGCTCTCACTCAATGCCTCACCCCTCTGTCAGCCCAGACTTCCAAACGAACGCTTCATTCAGTCGGCTTCGGAGGCGAGCCGCTTCGACGGCTATGAACTAGACCATTCGAGGCATCGAAGGTCATTTCGCAGCGCTGCTTCGATTGGGTTCATGCCTGCGGCCGGACGTCCTTGCGCTAGATCAAAGCCATCAGCGCTTCGTCGCATCCAAACTTGCCTGCGATGGAGCGGAGGCCGATTGATGCGCACCTATTTTGTCGCCTTCCACAAGGTCGTTGCTGACGATACCGGCCACGATCACCGCGTCCTGCAGCGGCAGATCGTAGTCCGCGAAGCCTAGAGGCGGTCACGGCACGCAGTTGATCCAGGAGGCGCTGCCCTACGCGCTGCAGGCCGAGGTCGACTACCACCTGGGACCGGATGGGGTGCGCTGCCGATTGAGATGCCGGTCTTCTGACAAGTAACCTGACCGATGCGCTCACCGGGCTCTTGAGCCACCTCGCCGAGCGTGACCGCGACTTGGCTGACGCGGATGCCGCCTTGCGGGATCTCCGCGCCGTGCTCGCCGCACATGCGTGCAACCTCGAGCACGCGGGCGGCCCCGCCCCCGCCTGACGATCATCGTCGCCGGCCATACCCCACGTGGAACGAGCTGCTCTCTGAGGTAAGAGCAGCTCGCGCCAAGAGCGGGATTGAAGATTGCACACCATGCGTACTGTGCATTCAAAGAACCGGTGCCCGCCGCCTTTGTTCCGACGACTGTTCATCCCGCGACCGGCACCGTTCTTGCGCACGTCGATCCGCGGTTGAGCCTTGGCCGTTGAGGAAGAATGGCTCGTCGGGCCAGCGCCGAACGGCGGTCACCCTCAGCGAGATCGACAAATCCCAGAATGCGTCTGCGCAAGCCGCTGCGGGCGAGAAAGGACGAGCGCGTGAAAACTGCCGCCGCTGGCCCGTGCCCCCTTTGCCAGGGTCGCACCTGGATCGATGTCCGGCCCGGCCAAACCTCGACCTTCCGTCAGCGCTGGCCGCTAGCGCGGTTTCTGCTTGGTTTGAACGACTGCCCGGCCTGTATCCAACCCCAACAGGCGTCAGAGCCGCTGCCGGCCGCCACAGCTTCGCAGCAAATTTGGCATTTCCGAGAAACATAAGTGCAATCGCAGGAAAAAATCCGTTGTATCACTCAGTCGTACAGTCCTCCTGCAACAAACCACACAGGCCGACCGGGCGTTTCATCCGAGGAGATCCATCGTGCTCGACCACGCTGTGACCGGCCCGACCTTAGGTGTCGACAGGATCTCGCTATGCCTGATCGTCGGCCTCGTCGCCGCCGAAGCGACCGTGTTGCTCGGCCTGTTCTGGATTTGAGAGCCGCCGGGGAAAACGCGGCGGGACAAAAAATTCAGAAGACCGTATTTTGTGCACGCAGCGGACCCGATCGCGCGATGTTGAACCGCGTGAGTTGATCGAGCCATCGAGGGTGCGGTACTCACGACAGTACCTCGGGATGTCTTGATAGAACCTCCTGCCGGGTAGCGGGGACGCATCGCTGCGTCACCGCTACCCGGCAGGAAAAGGTTAAGTGGCGCGAGGATAACATCGGTCTCGATCTATCCTCTCGAGGTCTCTCCGTCGATTTGCGCGAACGCCTGCGCTCGGCGCAGGTGGAGGTCGCGCGGCTGTGGAACAATATTGCCGGCTATCACCATCTTTGCCGACAGGTGAATGAGCCGTGGCCTTCTGAGACCGAACTTCGCGCTGAGACGAAGGGCGGCCGGTATGGCCTGAATAGCCAAACGGTCCAGTCGATCGTCGCGCGATTCATCGCCAACGTCGATGCTGTCCGTACGCGCCGCCCGCGGGCCTGGGGCGCAGCGTTGGTTGCGAATTCCCTAACGTGAGAAGCGCTTCCAGCCCCTGCCCTGGTCGGCTCAAGCCGTAAATTACGACTTGCTGGCGAAGCGCCTGGTGCTGCCGATGGGCCGCGGTAACCGCGCGCTCGAGCTCCGGCTCAACCTGGACTGCAGATGCTTCAGACTCGCTCCCCAAACCGAATCGCACAAGGCCCCGTAGCCCGGGCGTGCCGCCGATCAAATCGTACAGATGACACACGCCGCGTCGTCGTCTTCGCTCGGTGGTGCGAAGCGATTGGCGTAGACCTCCGCCAAGGTCAGGTCGGCGCGTGTCTCCTCGCGATTGGCGCGGCGGCGCTCAGCCTCCCGCCGGACCGCTGCCGCGCGCTCCGGGCGCTCCAACTCCTCGAGGCTCTCTCCCTGACTCCAGGTGAAGACATTTCCACTGCCAGGATACGGGCGCTCGTAGACCTTTGCGGCCTCATAAAGATCGGGATACTTATCCTTGAGCTGTAACCACTCGATCTTCTGCTGGTAGAAGCAGAAGAAACAACCCGAGCGGGTCCGCCCCCATTCGGTATAAGGGGGCATACCGACGCCGGAATCGCGGAGGATGCGCTCGATGTCGGCGAGCTTCAGGCCGTCCTCCCGGAACGGGTAGACGGGCGTGATGTTCGGCTTGTGACTAATGTACCCGGATCGCTCCTCATCGGCACGCAGGCCGACATAGTTCAGCACCGGCTCTTCGCCAATGAATGTCTCGAATGGCTTCAGTTTGAGCATCTTGGTGCACCAGCGGCGATGATTTGAGGGAATCATCCCGCCGTAAACGTCGTACCAATGATCGAACCCCTGGTCAGCGTTCAGTCGGATCACTGGCTTTCCAAGATAATCCTGAATGCGATCGAGGTACGCGTAGGTCTCAGGTAGCTCCTTACCGGTGTCGTTGAAGACGTACTCCATCTGCGGGATCCGCTCGCGCATGTAGAGGGCGAGCGCGGCACTGTCTTTGCCTCCCGACAAGCTCAAGACGTGACGGGGCGGCGCGTCAGGCATGGAGATTGTCCTTTGTCGCGCGGGTGTGAACCTCCTCGCTCAGAAGTTGACCGAGCAGGAACGCCGCATCCCCACGGCCCTGGAGCAGGGCCCGGATCTGGTCCGCGAGCTCTTCGCGGCCTCCGGGATCGGGATGAACGACGAGAGAGGCCTCCCCACCATCAGGTGAGACCACGTGAACGCTGAGAACCGGCGCCTTGGCGGCGGCGCCCGCTCGAGCCGCGGCCAGCCAGCGTGCCAAGCGCGGGACGAGTGCGCGCACCTCAAAGGCAAAGACATCGAGGTCCCGGTCCCGCCACGCGTCAGGGCGTCGGCCCGTGAGCAGGCTCGCGATCGAATCGATCCAGGCCTCGTCCGACATGCCCGGGTCGGCCGAACGTCGCACGAAGGCGCGCATCCGCGAGTCAGTCAAAGCAGTTTCGAACGGGAGATATTCGAGGCGCACAAGGTCGCGCACACGCCCGACATCGCGCGCGCTGAAGGCTTCGACAAGGATCTTGGTGGCTTCGGCCCTCAGCCGCTCGTAAGCCGCCCCGATCTCCTCAAGACAGTCGTCGAGGAGCGTGGCGTACAGCTCAGCGTTCAGAGCCGTCCCCGGCTCCGGCGCCAGGCCGCAAGCGGATGGCAGCGCTTCAAAGACGAGATCGATCGGGTCCCGTGCCTTCTCGAGAGCCGCGCGGACAGCCTGGGCGAGCGGCCCGATTGAGCGCGTCTCCCGCGTGTACCCGGGCAGCGCCAGGAACCAGCGCATCAGGCTTTCGGTGATGCTGGCCGCTTCCGGAAGGGGCTGCGTATTTCGCCAGATCGCGAGATCGGAGGCGAGACGGTTTAGGACACACTCCCTGCTCGGTTCGCGAGCGACGAGGCGGACGGCGAAATTCCGCGGATTGCGTGCGACGCGCATCAGCAGCGCG
This sequence comes from Methylobacterium brachiatum, assembly GCF_020523825.1. GTDB lineage: Bacteria > Pseudomonadota > Alphaproteobacteria > Rhizobiales > Beijerinckiaceae > Methylobacterium > Methylobacterium brachiatum. Next base: position 45,039 of record NZ_JAJALK010000017.1, read on the forward strand.
CCCGTGACCTCGGGTACAAAGCTGTTGCGCTCGAACAGGGCGGCATCCTGACGACGGGCGAGGATGAAGGCGGTCAGCAGCACAAGGGAGACCCCCTGCCGAAGGCCGTAGGGTGCCTGCGCCAGCCGCATCATGGCGGTCTCGAGGTCGATGGGCTTTGCGGCATCCGCCAGCATCGTCTCCAAGCCCTGCCACACGGCTGCCCAGCGCGCCGGGTGGCCGGGTGGGGGCGGCGCGAACGCCCACTGGCCACGCTCATTCGCCCGGTGCAATCCACCGGCCTGGAGAACGGAGAGGAGCACAGCCCGCTCCGGCGGAGTGCCCGTCAAGCCGAGATTGGGGTCCGTGCCGTTCGTGGCCATGAGTTCGAGCAGGCGCATCCTGGCGCTGGCAGCAGCCGACGACAGCTTCGAGCGGTTGATCAGCTCGTTATGGACGATCGGAGCACCGGCAAAGACCGCGTCGCAAACGTCGCTGAGCAACCTGTGCAAGGCGGCACGATCCGGAACGGTGACGACGCGTCCCGCATGCAGCCAGATGGCTGACGCGTCACCGTCGGAGGCCGGGCCGGTGAGCGGCGCGAGCGCATCGGCCAGCGCGGCACCCGCCTCCGTGAGCCGCTCGCGCACCTCGCGCCTGGCAAGATCATCGACGGCGAGCTCCTCGCAATTGTCCGCGACCCACTGCCAGACCTTCAGTTCGCTCGCCGCGGCGAGAACTGTGGGGGAAACCTGGCGCACACAGTGCACGATGGCTGGACCGGCATCAGCCATCGCGGCGTTCACCGCGGTTGTCAGGTCCTCGTCGGGATGGACCGGATGGACGACAACCCAACCGTCAATGCCCGGTGGCGGCAGAGTTTGTGTCGCGTCCGAAAGCGCGAACCGCACTCCGAAGGCCCGCAGCGTACCGGTCTCGTGATAATGCTTGTGCGCGACGATCGGCCGAGGCGCTGGAAGCGCGGCCAGGACGGCGGTGACGCGCGTTACGCCCGCGACCTGACGGCGAGCCTCTTCCAACCATCCATCCAGATCGGCGCTGCTGCTGGCCCAAAGACAGTAGTCCGAGCGGTGCGGGCGTCTGTAGATCATCCGGCGTCGAACGAGCGCGTCGAGGGCTTCGAGAACGGCGTCGCGAGGCTGGGTATCAAGGCAGAACGCCAAGCTCTCGGCGTCGGCTCGCAGACCTGGGAGCGGCTCGAGGATGCTGAGCAGGCCGACGCATTTCAGAACAGCCGCCTCGAGAGCCGGCATATCGCGGTGGACCGTCAACGTGTCGGAGAGCAAACGCCAGCGGCGCGCGAGCAGGCCGTCGCGCGGTCCCCCCTCCCCGCGAGCGGCCAAATGGTCGAAGAGGTGGCCGAGCTGGTACCAGTTGTCAGCCGTATAGGCAGAATTGGCGGCGAAATCCTGAAAGCCGCTCGGCTCGGAGCTCTGCAGGAAACTGATAGCGGACCGCTCATTCTGTCCGAACCGCCGGGCCATTGCCGCAAGGGCCACCACGGATGTCGGATGCAGCGGATAGAGGCGGCGTCCCAGCGCGCCGATCTCGGCTCCTCGCCCAGGGAAGAGGCCGAGACGCGCCGCCTGCTCATAGACCGCATCAGCCGCGGCTACGATGGCCGGCTTGTGCTTGCCGCGTACCTGAATGGCCTCCGCCAGCAAGAAGGCCATTTGCTCGACCGATTCCTGAAACGGCAGGTCCTCGAAGCGCTCTGCGGAACGGGACCACTCCTCGCGAACCGTCTGCCCCAGGCCTGAGGCGTACTCGGAAAAGCGCTGGTGGAGGACGCCGACGATCGCAAGCGGCGCCTCGCCCGACCCGGCAGCGAGTTCGCCAAGGGCCTGAAAGAACGTCGTATCGCTTCCGCCCCTCCGCGAGGCGGCGTACTCAAGGCACCGACCCATTTCATCGATGATCAGGAGGACGCCTCCTCCCCCATCCCGCGAGCGGTCGACGTACCGCGCGAACTCGCGCAGGGTCTCGAGAACCTCTGCGTCCTCGCAACGTCCGTCCCGGCGCTCGCCTTGGAGGCGCGCGACCGTTTCGAAGACAGCGGGCCGCCGACCTGGAGCGCGCCAGTCGTCGAGCTTGCGCGCGAGCGCTTCGAGGATCAGATCCGCGAGGGGTGCGCGCCGCCCAACGATCACGAGCGGCTCGTAGGCGCGCGTGGCCTTCAATTCGGGAACACGGTCCGGACAGCGCGCGCGAAGCAGACGCGTCGCCGCGGCGGCCTGCTCCTTCTCCGAGAACAGGCGGGCGAGGAACAGGAGAAATGCGGATTTTCCCGCCCCGTAGGGTCCGGTGATCCGAAATGCGCGATGGGTCGACCCAACGGCCAAGCCGCGAAGAAGCCGGTGCAGCGTGTCGTCGACCGTCGGCGTCGGCACATAGCCTTCAAGGGCACTTGAGTCGTCGAGATCGCGTAGGACGTCGATCGACCGAACGTAACGGCGCGCGACGGCGATCCGGTCGGCAATGCAGGACAGGTCGGTCACGCGGCAGCCTCTTGAAGATGGGACAGGGCATCTTCGCGCAAGGCCACGAGATGCATGCCGCCGACGCCGTCCTCGCGAACCGCGAAACTTGGCACCGCGCGGCACATCGCTTCCAACCGGTCCAGCAGCGCCGCCTCGTCGAGCTTGAGCACCTTACCCGGGGCAAAGCGCTCGTGCAGCAAGGCTCGAAGCGAGACGGTGCGGTTCTCGCCCAAGCGATTTCGCCAATGGTCGAGCAGAATGTGCGCGAAGGCCGCCACGGTCAGGCCAGGCTTCGGTCCGCGCGGCATCTTGACGATCTGATCACCGACCCCCTCGACCAAGCGGCAGAGCCGCAGCTCCTGCAGAGGGCAGCCGAGCGTATCTTCCAAGACGAGCTCACTTTGGTCCGAACCCGCGTAACACTGCAAGAACACCGCGACGTGCGTGCTGAGGGTCGCCGGGCTGATCTCACCGCGAGTCCGCATAGCCCGTTGGCGTACCATGTTGGTGAGGTGCCGACGCGAGATCTCAGGATCGGAGATCTCGTCGAACACCACGTTCCAAGCGCCGAGATGCCCCCGCGTCGTCAAAGCCCAGTGCAGCTGCCAGAGGGTCTCGGTCTTCTCAACATAGCGGTCGCGCCCGTGCACGGGATCTAGGATCGCGGTCGCCAGCGGTGTCGGGTGAACGGCCCGCCCGTCTGGCGCCAGCAATCCGAAAGCGTCGCCCCAAAAACGCAGGGCTCGCACCATGTTCTTTCCCAATCCAAGCCGGGCGATGGCCGCGTCTTCGTCGGCGAACAACTTGGAGTCGTCGGCGACAGCGTCGTACAGCTTCGGCAGCCACCCATAGCGCAACGCGAAGCTCTCATGGCCGGAGTAGGCTTCACGCACGCTCATACGCACTCTCGGATCCGGCACAGCCTTTGGGGACGGGCCCTATGATCGTCGCCGCCGCGGTCGCCAACAAGGGCCTGCAGGCCACGACCCACCGCTTTTGCGACGCAGCGCATCGAGTTCTATGCCACAAGTTTCTGGGCGACTTCGATAATTCGGTCTGCGCCTCGAATGACATCGTTCTGGGTTGTGAAGCGACCGAGCCCGATCCGGATCGCCGATTGTGCGCGGCGCGGGTCGGCACCGAGAGCCTTCAAGACATGCGAAGGCGCGAGAGCGCCCGACGCGCAGGCCGACCCCGTCGAGATGGCAACGTCGCCGAGCGCCAACACGAGTGCGTCGGCCTCAACGCCGGGAAGGCTGACATTCAGGTTTCCGGGCAGACGCTGATCGAGGCTACCGTTGACCGTCAGTTGGGGTATCGCGTGACGTAGACGTTCCAACAGCGCATCGCGCAGATGGCTCAGGCGCCGGGCCTCGGCGGCCATCTCCTGGGCCGCAATGCGGCAGGCCTCACCGAGCCCAACGCAGAGCGCGAGCGGCAACGTCCCCGGACGAAGGCCGCGCTCCTGTCCGCCCCCGAAAACGACAGGTCTGAGGCGCCTGCGAGCGCCCGCGCTGCAGTAGAGGGCGCCTATGCCCTGCGGACCGTACAGCTTGTGCCCGGACAGGCTGAGCAGATCGATACCCGTCGCCCGGACGTCGAGCGGCACCTTGCCGACAGCTTGAGCCGCATCCGTATGGAAAAGACAGCCATGAAGGTGACAGAGCGCGGCCAGATCGGAGAGAGGCTGCAGTGTCCCGACCTCGTTGTTCGCCGCCATCACCGAGGTGACGATCGCACCGCAGGCAAGCCTGTCCTCGACCACATCAAGGTCGATCAAACCGTCCGCATCGACCGGGAGTTCGAGAGCCTCGACCCCCTCCGCCTGAAGCGCGTGGGCCGTTTCCCGCACGCAGCTGTGCTCAATCGCGCTGTACAGAAGGCGGGTGACAGGCTTGCCCTTCGCGGCCTTCTCCCGCGGCTCAAACAATCCGCGCAGAGCCAGGTTGCAGGCCTCTGTCGCACCCGCGGTGAAGATGATGTCCTCCGGCTCTGCTCCGATTAACTGCGCCACCTGCCAGCGCGCCTTCTCGACCGCCACGCGGGACATTTCCGCACGCGCGTATCCTACGGAGTGAGGGTTGCCGAACTGTGCGCCATAGTAGGGCAGCATGGCTTCCAACACGCGTCCGTCCAGCGGGGTCGTAGCATGATGGTCCAGAAACACGCCCTGCTCGAGGACGGCTGAGGGGGCATCCTGGACGAGGTCAGGCATCTGGTTTTCTGAGCGGCTCGAGAAATCGCTACCTATCACCGGAAGCTTTCCCTTCCTACGGGAAGGGGCTTCCAGGATCGTTGCATCGGCCCCTCCGGAAGGCGATATAACAGGGTTCAAGCATGCCTTTCGTGGCGGTGCAACGTTTCAGCCTTCCTGGTCGCGATGCCTTGAGGCGGGGATCAACAGCGGTTCGCTGAGCAGCGGAGCCGCCAACTCGATCAGTTCGGACCCGCACCGCGCCATTCTCGCTCCTGGCGGCCCTACACCGCTCGCCGCCGAAGTAGAGACCGGTTTGGTGCATGTGTGCGCGTCACAACATGCTGAGAGCGCCATCCGATCGCGACCGGACGGGATGCGGCTCTAGCAGCATCGCGGTGTCGGGCGCAGAGCGCGCTTCGGCGGCCGCTGGTTCAGAGCGCGAGGCGCTCCCGGACACGCAGAACTGGATACGTCGGAGTCCAAGCACCGTTCGCAGGTCGCGCAGCCGAACACAAACATACGTGTAGTCCGGGTCCTCGAGAGCCGACGAGCACCCCGTAACGGGATTGCCGTTGCCGGGTGCCGGTCGTCAGATCCTCCGGACGACATGCCGGACAGACGACACCATGCGTTAGTTCCCAATCACGAAAGGTGTCCGTCCTTGTGGTGAGTAGCAGCCTTAATCTTTTCTGCTATCTGGCTGACTACCGGAAGTCCATCCGGGTTGACTCGGGTTGGTATTCGGCTTTCCAGGGCTCAATCGATCTTTTCCTTCGTCTCTGGAGCCGGATTTATTCGAGGTTGTCGCACTCATGCTCGTCGAATCCGCGGACGAGCCACTCGCTGTCGATTTAGAATTCGATGAAGAACCAATTGTATTTTGAGCGAAAGCGTCAAAACTTATCCCGAGCGCACAACCTACTAGAATGCTCAAAATGAAAAACTTGTTTGGCATGGTCATCTCCCTGCACGCTCCTTGAAGTGGTGGTGCGTGGGCCAAGAACGTCTCTGCCTTTTGGCTGTTCCGGCAGTTGTGCCGCTCCAGGCATGACAGAAGCACGCGCGCTGTAGTTTTGACGATTCGGATTGCGCACTGAACCGCAGTCGAGCGCGACACCGATGTTCGAACTAGCCGGCACCAAATGAGACCACGCGCGGCCTAGACGCCACATCGCTTACTTGGCACGCCGCGCGTCCAGCCGGCCCGGAGATCCGGAACCGGGCCTTGCGCTCAAGCCATGGGGGTCAAGCGCCGCCACTCTGATCGAGAGGCTAGCTATCCGCCGTCTTCAACGGGCGCCGTATCAGAGCCGCCTCCGCTCCAAGACTATCCTCACAGCGCGACGCTCAGGGCGCCTGATCAGGTGGCGAAAATTGTCGCTGAGTGGGGGGCGCCAGGCGTGAGGGGCACCGAAGCTCCTGCTGTCACGCCGAGATGGCCTCACGTGTAAACTCCTCAGAGCTCGAAGTCGAAATAGAGGAAATTGATTGTCACGCCAGCGACCGGACCGGCGGGGGATTGGTCGGTGCGGAAGACGCGTCCGCTTGTGCTCTTATGTAATAGGTCCCGGATTCGCCGGGGCTGCGCCCCAGGCTCGGCGTGTCTAACGTACACTTCACAGGCCATCGCCGGGGTTGAGACCCGGCTCTTACCTCGTAGCTCGCGGCCAGGAGGTTCTGCGCTGCGTCGGCGTCCCGGTCATGCGTGACACTGCAGGTGACGTAGGCTCCGATCCATACGGAGAGCGCCTTTTTCGCTCCGACGCAGCCGCACGCCGCACACTTCCGTGTACTCGGGACGCACCAATCGGTCGCGACGACCTCGCTCACATGCGGCGCAACCTCGTGCCGGCGCGCCGCCACGAGCGAGCACGCGCGGGTTGAGGTCTCTCACTGGAGCGCCCGGTCCAGCCGAACCGACAGCTCCGAAAGCTTGTTGGCGGGTGATTCTGCACACCTGCTGGTCCCTCTTCGGGTCCACACTCGACCTCAAGATAGGGCGACAAGGCGGACAGATGGGCGGTGGACCGCCCTGTTCACGTCGCAAACCTCCGCGACGTGCGGTGTGGTCGGATCGAAGCGCCGCGAGAGTCGAGCGCACTTTTCTTGTATCGGTTGCCGCTACACCGATCACGCCGACATCACGCGGCGATCGACATCAAACGGCGGTGGAACATACCGTTGCTGGACCTGGAGAGTGTGCATCGGCAGCCCGACGAAGCGTCAACTGGACGAGATTTCACAGTCCCCGAAAATCCCCGTCCTGCAGAGTGGGGAAGACGGTAAGCTCACCCCCTTTGGACGCAGATTATCGAACCGCGTGCTGATCGGCGTCAGCCCCATGGCGGCACGCAACATAGCGGATGACCTTACCCCGCCGTAAGCCCAGACACCCGCCGCACGAGCACGACTGGCCCGTGTAGGCGGGTTCAAGGGCTAACACCGACACTCCGGCGAGCTTCGTCTTGGAGGTCAGGAAAGCGCGCGGTTGGTGGGAACTGCGGCCGATGCAATCCCGGCACCAAGTGGGGCTTGCTCAAGCTCGGGACAGGAGCCCGGCCCAGTCTTCGTTGCCGCCCTCTACCTGTTCGACGTTCACTTGTTTGCAAATGCCTGATGTGACTGATTTGTCGCAGAAGCACTTTCCACCGGAAACTGGACAAACCCCGATTGCAACGAACCGTAGAATGCTGAAGCTTGAGGAGGTGAGACATTGCTTCACCGAGTTGCAGGATGGCAAAAAAATCCTTGTTGATCGTAGTCTTGGCGGCCTTGTTGGCCGGCTGTGTGGCGATCGACGATGTTGGCTCACGAGCTGGTTTGGTCAACCGCAGCGCTGGGCGTTATGCCAATGAGTCTGTCTTAATAAATATTATTCGCGCAGAAAAATTTGAGCCTCTCAGTTTCGCCTCATTCAGCAAATTCACCGGCCATGACGACTTTCTCGTCGCCCTTCCCTCGGCAACATTGTTCCCTACCGCATCTGCATCCCTATCCGTTGGCGGATCCACAATCGGGGCTTCGCTCAAAAACGACTTTGATGTGAACCTTCTGGATGATCCGGAATCATATAGGGCGCTAACTAATCCAGTCGAGCCGAAATATATAGATTTATTTTTCAGACAGGGATACCCACGTGAGTTAATATTTACTTTGATGATCGAGCGCATCAAAGTGACAAAAACCGGAAGAACTGAATATTTTATCAATACGCCGGACTCTGGTTCATTTAATGACGCATATGGACAGCTGGCGACTTTGCTCACCGCTGGGTTAACAACCCAGACATTCAGCCCGAAAGCAGGAGTTCTCAGCTACGGGCTATGTTTCGATCCTTCGCTTCCGCCGCCACCTTACCTTGGCAAAGAGATACCAGCGTTTGGCCCAAAATGTAGCCGCGAAGCTCATCTATTACGCGAGGCAATTCGGGCTCCGGATGGCACGACCTATCAGATACAGACGCGCTCGGTGTACGGGATCTATACGTTCCTCGGATCCTTACTCCGAACTCGCATCAACCTGCTTGACGTCTTGCCCGCCTCGACAGGGGATCACAGTCTGGTGACGGTTACGCAGCAGGAAGACGGGTGCTTCACTTCCACGACGTATATCGGGAACCGGTATTGCGTTCCGTTGGAAGCTAATAACACGAAGATTATTTTTGCCGTTCTTCGACAACTTGTAAATGTGCTGACCAAGCCTTCGAACACTTCCGCGACCACCACAGTCAGAGCAATATTGTAGTTGCAAAAGGATATGGGAGGCCTGCAATGACTAAGGCTGAGCTCGAGGCAGAGTTATATGAGTCCCTGAAGCCGGCGATCGCTAAGGCCAGGCAACTGGGTTTCGATCTCGAAGCGGTGCGTTTCAAAAAGAGACCTGCTCACGAGGACGGTCAACTTGCAACCACGTTGGGACTCGTTGGTTGCCATTTGGAATGCGTAACCAAGCCCGATGGCAGTCAGGACTGCAGGGTGGTCTGCTGACTCTTTGGTTGCGGAACGTCGTTGCGATGCGGCGTGTTGGGCAATCAAGGTGTATGCGCAGCGGTCCGAGAGCGCGGTCCACCGTGCTGCCAGGAAGGCTCGCTGATGCTCGCCATGCATCTCCGAGCCCGCGCAACTCAGGCCGCCCGGGCTCCGGTCGCTCGCTCTTACGAGAGCTCCGGAGCGGGGGGGTTAATCGCTACGGTGTGTCCACGTACCGCCGGCGCGGTACCTGAAAGGCTTGCACCGGCGGCGCAAGGAAACGGCGCGCCGGGTTGCCGATCAGCGGCACGATTGGCTGCACGACGTCAGCGCGACCCTCGCACGGCCATTCGCGCCGGTCGTTATTGTACTCCGGACCCGAAACTCGCCGGGCTCGGCCGCTGTCCCGGCGAACGAGCCGGGCCTCAACGTCGCCCATAAGCGCGGCTTTGAGCGCGAGATCCTCGACGCAGTGTGACAGTGTCCAATTGCATTGATCCACGACACAGCCGTGAAAGCTGGTGGCGAAACGGTGACAACTCCGCCTGCTGAAGCAGGCGGCTTCTCAGGACAGCTCCGCGGCAACCCGCCCGCTTAAGTCCTGAAGGCAGGATGTCCCGGCCTTATCCGAAGGCCCGCCGATGCACGATCTTGGCTGCGGCAACGTCACGATCCAAGACACAGCCACAGGTGCAGCGGTGCTGGCGTTCCTTGAGCGCCTTCGGCCCGATCGCGCCGCATGACGGGCACGCCTGCGATGTGCCGCGCGGATCGACCAGGACGACCTCGGCTCCGGCGCTTGCAGCCTTGAACCGGACGAACTGGACGAGCGTGCTCCACGCGGCATCATGAACGGACCGGGCCAGCATACCTTTCTTGAGCCCGGTGAGATTGAGTTCCCCAAAGGCAATGCCATGGTACCGCGACACCAGGGCTCGCGAAAGCTTGTGCAAGTGATCGCGGCGCTGGCGCGCGATCTTCGCCGATGCTGCCGCGAGGGGGGCCTTGGCCTTCAGTCGACGTTTCGACCCGATCTTGCATCGGGCGAGTTGGCGCTGTCGCCTGCGCTGGGCCTTGTGGGCTTGGCGGGCGTAGCGGGGAGCCGAGATGGTCTCCCCATCGCTGTTCGCGACGAGGCTGTTCAGCCCGAGATCGATCCCCACGGTTCCGGTCCCGCAGGTCTCGACGAAAGCCGCCTCGACCGAGAACACGACGTACCACTTGCCCTGCTGACGGGTCACGATCGCGGTGGCAAGCGTCGCGTCTTCGGGCAGGTCCCGATGCCAGACGGCTTTGATTCCCGCCCGGCACGCCGACCACGCCGAGGCGGCGGTCCTTCCGCACGGTCAGCCCGTCGCCGAACCGGAACGTGGCGGCATGGTACCGGGCCGCAGCGCGGAAGCGCGGGAACCCGTGCCCGCGCTTGAAGAAGGCGGCGTGGGCCTGCTGGAGCCGGCGCAGCACCTGCTGCAAGGCGGTGAATGACCAGCGTCCGAGACCGTCGGGATCGGCTGCGCGGCAGGCTTTGAGTTCGGTTGCCTGCTGCGCGTAGCCCAGGCTGACACGTCGACGGCGGAACGCCTCAATGCGCTGCTGAAGCCCAGCGTTGTACAGGCTGCAGAAGTCTCGCAGCATGGCGTCGAGCGCCGCGGCCTGCGCGCGATTGGGCCGGAGCCGGTATTCGTACGATCTCAACGCCACAGGCAGAACGTACCCGATCTGTTCTCAGGAGCAATCGCCGAGCCGCATTCCCCCTACGCCTAAAGGCGACTGTCCCCTTCTAAACCTCTTATGGGATCATCAACCTCGAGTGTCGAAGAACCGTTGAGCCCTCCTCTCGCTCAATCCCGTGACCTAAGCTTAGCTGGCGAGATTGACCGCCTCCGCGTCCGGCGCGGCACCGTTAGGTCACGTGCAGCTGCGTCAAATCGGCTCAGTCTAGTGGCATTTAGTCCGGCGAAACTGAGCGTTGTCGTTTCTTGGACCCTTCTTGCATCATCTTCGCCAGTTCTCGACAGATCTAGGTCATTTCTGAGGAATTTCCGAGTAAACGGCAAGATAAGAGAACGGCCAGTTCGAGCCCGCCGCGGTGTGCGAACGGCGTATCGTTATTGACTTAGGCTTAAAGCTGAGTTGTTCTTTGCATCTACCATGAAGGAGATCGCGATGTAGTTTCGCTCCTCTGCGGCCCGAACCACATGGGCGTGCGATCAAGGGCAGTGCAACTCTAGGACCACCCGCTTCGCACGGCCTAATAACGGACCAGATCGCCGAAGCGAGGAACTTATGTAGAGACCGTCGCCTAGAGGGTGTGCGTTATCCGACTGTTTTGGAGGCCGATCCGGCGCGGGTCGCGCCGTACCGTCACCGACCTGGACCAATCCAACCGCTCAGTCCGCTTCGACGACCAACCCGGCAAAGCCGGGTGGGCGCAGGATGCTGGCTGAACAGCCAAACCTGCGCCAGGACCTCGGCCGGGTTTCCGGACTTCGCAACCTTGCGTTGGAGCCGGGAACCCGCGACGCCACGACCTTCATGAAGTTCATCGGCTATCCGTCAAACCCGGACGGCGCAGGTCCGGCCTTTAGCCCAACTGAGCGCCGCCCCGAGCACATCTTTGTGGGTGAGGATCGCTGCTCGTCTCCTGAAAGCGCAGAACGAGCCGAATTCAAATAGTGAAGGTCGCAACGTCGACCGCGCAACAAAGCATCTCTCAGGAAATGAGAAAAGATTTCGGTCTTTAAGGCCGGGCTTGCGTGAATCGCTTCATTCACCGCAAAATTTCAGTTGAGAGCAGTGTCAGACTTCGACGAGAACCCCATGAGTGACGATCTTAGACGAGAGCCAGGGCCGACGGCCCAGGAGTGCAGTCGGGGCAACACGACCAGTGTGGCGACTGGCGAGAACACCGTACTCTTTCATCTGCCATCGGAGCGGAAGCAGGGTAACGGCCTCAAAGTGGCGTCTCTCGGCGATAAAGAGGCCTCTTAGAGGCCGAGCGCCGACGGCCGGATTGCGCGAAGCTCGGCCAAGGCGCGCGCAAAAAGCGAAGTGCGGGAGCTGCCTCTGTCTCAAGGCGCCTGGCGACGATCTCGCTCTTGAGGACGGCGCCACTGCAACGGCTCTCGTCATCGCCTGTTCGGTGCATGTCTCCTGCGATATCCACGCAGATAAATTTTCGAGCGAACGAACGCCGTCGTACGGCCGTACGTTCCATCCTTCGCCAGTGGTCGCGCTGTCTCAATCTGAACGTGCTTAACGGATGTACGCAACATCGTCTACGTTACAGGCGGAAATCTATCAACAACTTTCGACATTTGCTGTGAGCTCCTAATGAATCTCATGTTCGCAGGTCATCTCGACCGGGCTTATTTACTCGGAGGGAAGCCGGACCGCTTCCGTCCGCCGCTGACACGCGCGGGTTCGCCGCACGCGGATGCGTTCGATGCGTACAGGTCGTTTTTTCATCGCTCCGCGATGGCGGTGGCTCTGAGTTCCGCCCTCGTACGCCATCTGGATCGTTCGCCGCCCGGCGAGACTATCGTCTCCCATCGTGGCGAAGACGGTCGGCTCTACGACTCGATCCTTCGAGCCGAACTCGAAGATGACGCGCTGCGCCTGGCCAAGATTTCCGTGGCAGCGGAGGCCTTTTCGGACGCGACGGCGGAGATGATGCGCCTGCGCGCGCCCGGTGATCCGCACAGGGCGAACCTAATTCATCATGTAGAGGGCATTTTGTTCAACGTCCTACATGCATGGCAAGCCCGCGCGACACTCGTATTGGCGGACTGCGATCGGCAGGTTCTCGTCGAATTACTGAACTGCGTGATCGCCAATGGCATCGCCTTGCCATACGGCATCCCCGACCTTCGCAAAATGCAATCATCCGATAGCAGGACGTCCGGCGTTATCGCCAACCTCGAGCCGGGCGACTACAACGATCTCAACGCGATGTTAGAGGACTCCGCGATTCGAACATATCAGCACCGGCTGAGCCGCCTCTCGGAGGGTCGAACGGTAAACGTCGGGATTCTGCTAAGAGCGGCCTTGGAAGAAGCCCGCAGGAGCAGCTCGCGCATCCGTGAGGCGCCGGCCGACATCACGCTCACGTCGGCCCGCGTCCGGACCCTCGATACCGTCGACCTCGACGCCGTCAAGATCGACCCCTTCAAATGGGCGAACCGAAAGCCGTCCAAACCGAAGATGCACATTATCGTGCTCTCGAGCTCACGGAGCTTGGGCTGATGGCGTGCGGCGCAGTTGGGTCAGGATCGGCGCGCCGCCGACCGGAAGCGGCGTGAAACACCGCAGACCTTCGCGAGATCAACTCCGCTTGGCCAAATAGCTCGGCGGAGGTGATTTATATTCTCTGCAAGTCGGCGCGGCCCGTCAGTGATTGCGCGACCGATCAAGCCGACGAGAGACAGTTCGAAAGAAATCGCGTTCATTAAAGTGGTTAAAGCCTGTCGTTCGAAACTAAAGCCCTAAAGGACATCGAGATCATGACCAAATCCAAAGATGAGCACGATGCTCACGAAGACGCTTGGCCGTTTGAAGAGGTCCTGATAGCCGGGCGCACCGCCGCACGAGCGCGACAACAGCGCTTTCTGCATTACATCGCGGACACCGATCCCAGCCTATCTGCCGCGCTGGCATCGGAAGCCGCACGCTTCGATGTCCTGACCCGCACGGTGATCGAGCCTGCGATGCGCGAGGTTGCCGATGAGGTGATGCAGCGCGGATGGCACGTCTCTGTCGTCCGCGACGACGATCTCGACCGTTTGGCGCCATTCGCCACACCGGGCATCCGCTTCTACTGCAGTCGCCGTCCGCCCCGGATCGCGACCGTCGACTGGGTCTGGCCGCCTGCCTTTGTCGCCTTTTATGGGTGTGCGCAGATTCGGGCCGTGCGCACTCACGTGGAACTGGACGAGGTCGACACGGGCGCCGCTCCGTTTCACGATGAAACGCCGCTCCCCTATCCAGAGGTGACGCGCGACGCGGTCCGTGCACTGCTCGTCGCCTTCCTTGACCATTTATAGCGTATCGGCGGGGAGGCCCGATGCGGCAGGGCAGACTTGCGAGAATCATCGTCCCGGACGCGGGCCCGGCCAGCCGAAGAACGGTAAGCAAGAATCTGTCTACGAAACACTACATTCGCGACAGAAAAACGACTAATCGCCGCTGCGAGCAGAGCTTGTACGAATCGCTGTCATCGCAGCATAGCTAGCCTCCGATGCCGTCTTCAATAAAGGACGTGCTCAAGTCATCTGTGTGCCCCCTGTAAGGAGCAAGTATCATGTCGACAAAAGCTCGGCATCCCGCGGTCGAGAAAGGCTGTACGCGGATTCAGATCGAAGCGTTCGAGCGGATCGCCACTGGTGCCGATCAGGGCCACGCGCCTGCGACGCTCGCGGCGCTCGAGAGGCGCGGCTTGATCATGCTGCAAGAGACAATCCTGCCGGGTGACTTCGTCGTCCGGGTCAAGGTTCCGGTCGTACCGCTCGCAGTTCACTACGCGTGGTGCGCCTGGTGCGCCGAGCAGCCACACACAGATTGAAGCGAAGATCGGAAATCACGAGGTTTAACGGGATGAAAATCGTTCTGGCCGGGCAGTTCGACCGCGTATACGCAAATGCGCTTGCTTGCGGCGCACAGGGGCAGGATCACATTGCGGACACACGTGCCAACGAGGCACTGCCCGAAAAGGATAGGCTCCTCTTCCATCGGGCTGCGACACTTGCCGCTCTCAGCAGCACTGTCGTGACGGCACCGGACTGGTATCCCTTTGAAGATAGGATCGAGGAAAGCCAAGCCGCGCTTCTCCGCAAAGACCCCAGTTTCGCGCCCGGCATGGCTCTCCCGAGAGAGGCGTGGGCCGAGTTATACGACGACGCGGTCGGGCTCGTGAAGGCGGTGGACTTTTTGGGGAGCTATTCTAAACGGTCCTTGGCTACGCTGGATGATCTCAGTGCGCCGCATGCTTGGATCGACGACGACAGTCCGCGCAGCCTGCAGCGCGCTAGCATGGGTGCGAGCCATGCCTACCTCACGGAACTCCTGCTGCAGCCGTTCCTGGCCTGGGTGTCGGGTGCCGTGCTCGTAATCTCGGGAGCTGACTGCCACCTGTTGGCAGACATCGCCGCGTTCCTCGTCGAGGGGGCCCGGCCCCGACCATTTCCGATACCGGATCTGCGGGAGATCGGCCGGCTCGACAACGCTTCTGTGCCGGGCCGGGTAGTCAACCTCGGCATGGAGGATGTCAGCGATATCGGCGAGGCTCAGCGGGAGCTGCGCGTCCAGGGTTATGCGCAACGACTGAAATCAATCTTTGAAGCGCCCGATTTGACTGGGGTGGGCGAGCGCCTCGAACTGGCGATGGCGGCGGCGCCTTCGCCGAAGGCGCGGCCGCGATACGGCGACAATAATATTAGGGTCGTCGTCGAAGATACCGACATCTTGAGGAACTCAAATGTGCGGGTGGCATCGCATAATAAGGCTCTTGTCCGGTGGGCGCGCCGACAGTTCGCCCCTCAGAGGCTCCGCACCATCGTCCTCGGCTAAAACCGCAACCGATCAGATCAGGTCACATGCATCGTAACCTGCGGCTGCGAGCCAGTTTCGGCACTCCATTCACGAGAAACCTCCGAACCCGCGTTTGATGGTGTCCAAGAGGTTCCCTACTGTGCGGGCTGACTCGTCACGTGGGATAGGCTTGGTGAACCGCGCCTTGTTTTGACCGGACAGGCGGCATAGCTCACGAAGGCATAGGCGTTGGCCTATGGGTAAGGCTATGTCATCCGATCCGCCCGCCCCGCCGGTGCACGGCGAGATCCTGACCGGCGTTCAGCGCCGCCGGCGCTGGTCCACCACTGAGAAGATCCGCCTCGTCGAGGAGAGCCAGCAGCCCGGCTCGTCCGTGTCGTTCGTCGCCCGCCGCTACGGCATCTCGCCCAGCCTGCTGTTCTCGTGGAAGCGGCGCATGCTGGAGGGCGGCCATAAGGCCGTGCACGCCGACGAGGAGGTCGTCGGCACCAGCCGCGTGCGCGAGTTGGAGCGGCGCGTACGCGACCTCGAACGCCTGCTCGGACGCAAGACCATGGAAGTCGAGATCCTGAAGGAGGCGCTCGATCCCGCGCGCACAAAAAAACTAGGACGGCAAAGCTGGCTGTTGGGCCTGTTGTTCCGGGGCGGCGAGGTAGGCGTCGGGATCGCGGCGGAAGCGGGTGCGTGCGGTGCGAGCCTGTCGTCCGCGGTCGAGGGATCTGCGCAATGCCCGCCACGTCAACGGATTGACCCGGCCGAGGTCGCGTCCGGATGGTGTCTCGGCCCGCGCGCGGATGCCGGCGACGAGCCTTATAGCCCCCCGCACCACGGCGCCGGGCGAAGCCGTCTTGCGTCCGGTGGCACGCCGTTCGTGGTAGCGCTGCGAACCGAACAGCTGCTCCAGAGCATTATTGGTACGCGGCAGGTCGGTCCGGTCGGCGGCGTGGAACAGCCCGGGCCAGTAGCTGCGCGCCACCTTGCGGAAGTGGTCGAGGGCGACCCCGCGATCGCCGACACGGTGGCGGTGACGCCGCATCGATGCCAAGAGACCATCGAAGCGGCGCCGGACCTTGGCTCCCGTCTCCTCGGCAGGATTGGCCAAGAGGCGCGCGGCAGCGTGCCCGAAGACGAAGCCCTGCTCCACCGCAGGCCAGAGCGGCGCCGTGCCGGCGAGCGCTCGCTCGATCAGGAGCGCGAGCGGGCGCGATGCCCCCCTTTAAACCCACCCGCTCCAAGCTCCCGGCCACCTTCTCCAAACGGCCTTTCAACCGTAGGCCGGCCGCGTCGAGCGGAGCACGGCCGTCGTCGGTGATCGCGCTGCGCACGGCCGCCGCGTAGCCCCGCACCAACTCCGCCTCTGGATCGGTCCGCCCCTCCACCGCCCGCTCGATCGGGCGCACCCCGCGCACGCCCTTCTTCAGCTCCTTCTTGGCGTGCCGGTCAGCCTCAAAGATCGGCAGCGCCGCCTCCCGCAAAAAGTGGAAGTGGCAGAGTTGGTGCGGCACGCCTGGCAGCACGGCGGCCACCGCCTTGCGGATCGAGTGCTGGCCGTCACTGATCACGCCCGTGATCGGTCGGCCCACAGCCTCGACCACCCGCGCAAGTAGGATAGCGAGATCCTCGGCTGTGCTCGACAGCAGGCTGCGCGCCAGGAGCACCGTGCCCGAGAGGCAGTCGCGCAGGACCCAGAGCACTTCATGCCCGATGTCAGGCTGCAGGCCGTCGAGGGCGAGGACGATCCGATCCTGCCCGGTCAGTTGCCGGCGCAGGTGAACAGGGTCGCCGAGTTGGGCGGCCAGCAGCTCGTCGTAGCGGTCGAGCAGGTTGATCACGCTGCGCTCGGCAATCCCGACACCGCGCCCGCGCAGGATCGCGTGGATCTCCGGGACTGAGCGGTGCTCGCGGTGGCGCAGGGCACCCACCAGCGCCACGACGTCGAGGCCGAACTCATGCTGCGGTAGGGCGAGTGCGCCCTCGGCCTCTGGACGGTAGGGCGTGTGGAGGCGGGCACAGCCCTCCGCCTCGCAGCGACGGATCTTCAGCCGCAGCCGCACCGTGCCGGAGAGCGTCACCAGCGTGCGGCGGTTCTCGTAGCGGATGCGCATGCTCGTTCCGCAGCCTGGGCAGAGCCGGCGAAGCGGCACCAGCGTCCGCTCACGATCGGGAACGCGAACTTGGGTGCGGGACAGGGAGCGCCTCCATCAGGCGTCTCCAGGTCCGCAAGCTACCAGACAGCCAGCTTTGCCGTCCTAGAAAAAAACCGATCTCGCCGCTCAGCTCCTGGGGCGGTTCGACGGGCGGTTCGCGGTGAAGGCGGTCGCCGACATGCTCGGCGTGGCCCGCTCACACCTGACCGAGCGCCTAAGGACCTGCTCGGCCGCGAGGCCCCTACCGGAAACCCGAGGATGCGCGGCTGCTGCCGACGATCCTGTAGCGCGACGATCTGGATGAGAGCCCGTATTGCCTCATTGAGGAATGCTCCCGAAGGTCGGGCTGGTTGCCTCACGCATATGTTCCCGAGATCGAGACCGCTGGCGTCTGACTCGGGATGCCGCACACGAGCCGGGAGGCGATCTCGCGGCGCCAGATTTTGAGACGGCGCTGCACCGTGCGCAGCAGTGCGTCCGGGTAGCGATCGGGATCGGACTTCTGGAGGCGCAGCAGCAATTCGCTCCCGGTCTGTGCGGGGTCCGCCTCGAACCAGGAGCGCAGTTCGTCGGTGACCGCCACGAGGGGATCCGGGCGGCGGCGTCCCCGCTTCGGCTTCAGTGTAGGCTGTGCCGTCGGTCGCACCTCACCCATCCGACAGGCCGTGCGCAGCCCGGCCAGGAAGTCGGCGACCGGGATGGACGAAGCCGGTGTATCGACCGGGAGCGCGACCGAGCTGTCGGCGATCGCAACGAGGGCTTGCTGACCGCTTCGGATCTCGGCCAGGAGCTGCACGGGATCGAGGTCGACGCGCAGCGCCTCGACACGCCGACGGACCTCATCGGATGTGCGTGGACCGGCCAGGAGCCGGTCGAAGGGTGTCGCCGGCGGATGATAGCGCTTGCGCACACGCGCTCCGTCGCGCTCCTTCTCGGCGAGCTTGAACGAAGGCTGGAAGGCATTCACGAACAGCCGCGTTCGCGCGTAGAGAGCAGCCAGCTCACGGGCGGCCGCCATGCCGTCGAACCGCCGATAACCAACGATGCGGCGCACGATCGCGCCGTTCTTCTGTTCGACGTGGGCTTGGTCGTTCTTCCGGTAGGGCCGGCAGCGGGTGAACTCGATCCGCTCGGCCAGGCAGTAGTCGCGGACCGTCTCGTTGATGAACACGCTGTCGTTGTCCGAGTCGAACCCGAGCAGCGGAAACGGCATCCGGGCACACACCTCGCGCAGCACGCCGACAAGGAGCGTCTGCTCCCGGAACAGAAGTGGGGCGCACTCGGTCCAGCCGGTGGCGATATCGGTCAGCACCAGCGTCTGGATGAAGGCGCCCGAGGCGACTGGACCGGAATGCGCGACGAGGTCGACCTCGATGAACCCAGGCGGCGGGTCGTTCCAGTCCGAGAACGTCCGCACCGGGATCGAACTCCGCAGTGCTGATGGCGCCTTGCGGCGGCGCGTACCGCTTCCAGAACGCGCGCTGCGGACGAAGAGCCCGGTCGATCGTGGCTGCGCTCATGCCAAGCAGTGCGGCACGGATCTCGGGAACCAGGTCGAAATGCCCGTGGCGCTCCATCGCCGGCAGTAAAGTCGGAATCATCGCTTTCAACCGCTTGCCGCAGATCCGGTCGGACGCCTCCCACAGCACAATCAGCGCCTCGCGCACCGCCGCGTCGTAGACCCGCCGCCCCGGTCGGGAGGCCGGGGCCTGCTTCGCGGAAACGGACCGAAGCAGCCGCATCGCGTGCTTGAGGTGATGGCCGGTCACGGACGCAAACTCGTCCAGAATACGGGACTTCTCTGACCGTCCGCAGCCTCGATAGCGAACCGCCACGGCGGCAAGCAATTCATCGCGCGTCGCCATACTCACCCGCCTCATCGCCACCCCCACCGCCGAACCCGCACGGGGAGCAAATCAGATGAGGCAACGACCCGGCATCCGGGAGCGTTTCAGGCGAGGCAATGCGCATCGCGACGCGGCAGCATCCGCGACACGGGAAGCGTCGGTAGCGTAGCGCCATCTTCGTGGTTGCGGCTGTCGCGACCATGACGACGAGCCGGGCCGGGTCGAAATCGAGCCGCCTTTGCAGCCGGGACAAGCGAGCCGCCTGCAGTCTCGATAAACCGGCCCCTTCCTGTTTGAACAGCCAACCGTCTGATCGATAACGTATTTTAGCGGCCTCGCCAGATGTTGGCATCATTATGCCTGGTTTTCCCCGCGCACTTGAGGACAATTGGGCTCAAGAAAGACGGGCCCGAAAGGCACTTGCGAAACATAAAATGGCAGGACTTTGCTGCACGTCACATCAGTGACGCAAGCGGGACAGTTCGCCCGTAAGTGTTCGGACTGATGTCCAAAACTGGAATTGCGGCTTGCTCAAACTCGGCGTGACCTCTGACTGTCCGGAGGGATCCTAAGATCCTCGACAACAAGCATGGCGGCCCTTCATGGGCCGCCTATTCTCCGTGTCGAACAAACGTGACTGGTGTCGAGCTGAACCGTCGGTCTGTGTCAACGGCACGGCGCAAGCAAACTGACTTCACCAAGTCGCTTTAAAATCAGGGACAGAACCGTTTGACCTGAGCTTGGCAGATGTGGGCGCAGGCAAGCGTGGTAAGGCGAGATGGTGGTCGGCACCGCGCTCGTAGCGGATGGTGAGGCGGCGGAAACAGGCCAGCCACGCCAGCGTGCGCTGGATGATCCAGCAGTAGCGGCCGAGCCATTCTCTGCTCTCGACGCTGCGCCGGGCGATCCGGGGCGTGACGCTTTGGGCTCTGCACTCGCGCCGACAACGGCGATGGTCGTAGTCCTTGTCGGCGTGCAGGTTGTCGAGTCTGCGCCGCGAGCGACCGCGCCGACCCGTGCGCACGCCCGGCACCGCGTCGAGCGTGGCGGCCAGCATGCGGCTGTCGTGGCTGTTGGCTGCGGTGAGGGTCAGGCCGAACGGCGTGCCGTTGGCGTCCACGACGCGGTGGCGCTGCGTACCCGGCTTGCCCCAATCCGTCGGGTTCGAGCCCGTCGCGGGGCTCCTTTTGCCGCGGGCCGGCGCGCGCTGTCGAGAGCGGCCCGCGACCAGTCGAGCGGGTCGGCATCTTAAAGCTGCTCCAGCATCACGCGATGCAGCGGCACCCAGTCACCGGCGGCCTGCCATACCCCGAGCTGTCGCCAACGCGTCTTGCCGGTGCAACCCACTTCAGAACGCGGGAGGTGCTTCCACTGCAGGCCGGTGCGCAGCACCAGGATGATGCCAACCGCCTTTCGGCTTCTCGAGCTCAGTCGGCAGAAGCAACTCGACCGCCGCCCAGAGGTCGTCAGGGACGAGGGCGTCCATGCCCTCCCAACCCGCTCGGCCCAGTTTTGTCCCACACTCTGAGTCCGCCCTGGGCACGGCTCCCGCCATGTCCGCCTGAGGCGGCGAGGATTCGGGAGATCAGTTCGCGCTTCGCCCGAAGGCGAAGCGGCCGACACAGGCGGCCGCGCCGCGATGGCGCGGTCCCTGGTGGGGGGCCGTGCGTTCGGTCACGGCCGTCCGGATCGGCTCTGCCCGCACCGGCTGCAGGAGCAGGGCGGCGCGGAGCCGCTGCACCTCTGCCCGGAGTCCGGCATTCTCCCGCTCGACCTGATCGAGCCGGGCCACACCCGCAGGCTTCAGCCCACCGAGCCGCCGTCGCCAGCGGTAGTAGGTGCCGAGCGAAACATGGGCGCTCGCGCAAATCTCGGCAACCGGTATGCCGCGCGTGGCCTCCGCGAGCAGGAACGCGATCTCCTCGTCCGTGTGCAGGGATCGGCGCATGCAGGATCTCCTGATTCACCGGCCTCGATTGAAGCCCAAGAGCGGGGCGAGCAAGAAGCGGACCGGCAGCGCGACAACGATTTCACCATTCCCCGAGGCCGTTCGTCCAGGAGACCAGCAGGCATCGCTTATCCAGCGATGAACCGTGCTTCGGTTTCTGACTGACCATCCTGGTTTCTTGAGCTTCGAAGCGCGACACGGATTTACTCGGCCGCGGATACCGTTGGCGCCCGCCGACTGATCCGTCACGGTGGTGCGAAACGCGATTCCTTTTCATCCAAGAGTAGATTGGTATCTGCGGTGATACTCAGCTTAAAAAGACCACTGGCCATATCCAGTGTCAAAATCAGAGGGATTAGCCCATCTTTGGCGCCCGAAGGCTTCCTCAGCGCCAGTCTTTGCGGCCGCCGCAAATCAACAACCGCAAAGACGCGCACGAATATGCTGATCTCAAGCCTTAAAGGCCATGTCGAGCCAGCGATGCTCTTAAGAGGATAGGAAATTCACTGTCGATAGCCGCTACAAACTAATGATTGCTCATGCGCCGAGCGAGATATTCACCGATCATCACGCAGGTGAAATGCAGGTTCGCCCTGCAATCGCTGGGCATGATGGACGCGTCGCAGACCCGCAGGCCGCCGACCTCGCGGACCTTCAGATCGGGATCGACGACGCCGGATGCGTCCTGCCAACCGCTCATGCGGCAGGTGCCGGCCGCGTGCTGGATGTCGCCCGCTTCCGCGAGCATCAGGTCGTCGAGTTCGGAATCCGGGAGGCGCGCAGCTTCGCCCGGCGCGAGGGGGCTCTCGCCGAACCGGATCGCCGTCGCGAGGTCGGCCAGCGCCGGATGCGTCGTCAGGCGCGCCAGCCGCCGCACCGCATCGCGCAGCCGCAGACGGTCGCGCGGATCGTCGAGCATGTTCTCCTCGATGACCGGATTGATCTCGGGATCAGCCGATGTGAGGTGCAGGGAACCGCGCGAGAAGGCGTCGTACAGACCGACGCCGACGGCACCCTGCGGGGTCGGTTCCAGACCGGTCAGGCCGCGGTGATTGTAGGCGACGACGATCATGTCGCGCTCGCCGCCGCCCGCGAGACCGCTCGAATAGGTCACGCAGCAATTGGTATGGCGGGCATCCGGCCCGAGGGCCCGGCGGCCGGGCTTCAGATCCATCGTCGCCCTCAGGATCGGGTGATCCATGAAATTACCGCCGACCGCCTCGTGCGCGTGAAGGATGGGGATGCCGAGGGCGCGAAGCGGCTCGGCGGGGCCGATGCCGGAGCGCATCAGGATCGCCGGGCTGTGGACGGCGCCGGCGCAGAGGACGATCTCGCGGCCGTGGAGCTCGGTCCAGGCGTCCGTCCCGAAGCGGACGCGGAGCCCGACGGCCTTGCGCCCCTCGAACAGGACGCGATCGACCAGCGCCTTGCAGCGAATCTCGAGGTTCGGCCGGTTGCGGGCCGGTTCGAGATAGCCGTCGTTGGTGGTGACCCGGTGCCCGTCGCGACTGTTGATCGGGTTGCACGACACGCCCTCGCCCTGCGGCGCGTTGAGATCCGCCTTCCAGGCATAGCCGTCCGCCAGTGCGGCCTCCCTCAGACCGCGGTCGACGGCGCCCCACGCGTCCAGCGGGGCGCGGTAGACCGGCAGCGGACCGCCGCGACGGGCCCCTGCCTCGGTGGCGAATTCGGCGTCGTCCTCGATCCGGTCGAAGAGCGGCATCACGTCCTCTGCCGACCAACCCGTGCAGCCCTGCGCCGCCCAGGCATCGAAGGCAGCCGGGACACCGCGGATCGCGATCTGCGCGTTTACCGTTGAACTGCCGCCGAGCGCGCGACCGCGCCAGTAGAAGCGGGGCTCCTGGGCGCGGGTTCGGCGGCTCATGAGCCCCGGCCATTGCCAGTCCGCCTGGTGGCTCGGATCGTACATGAACGGGACGATGTTGGCCGAGCGCAGGGCCGGCGGGGCATCTGCGGACCGCCAGTCGCGGCCCGCCTCCAGCAGGAGCACCCGGCGGCCGGGATCCTCCGACAAGCGCGCGGCCAGGGCGGCACCGGCAGAGCCGGCGCCGACGACGATGACATCGTACACGGCAGCGCTCATGGCTTCTCGACGTTCCAGAAGAGCGGGATGGCGGACGGGATCAGCCCGGTCAGGGAGGTCCGGTAGGCTGCCGGCTGGGCGAACTGGCCGAAGGGTACGACCAGGCCTTCGCCGTAGACGATGGACTGGATCTCGCCGGCGATGTCACGCCGCTTGTCCGGATCCGGCTCGCGGGCGAACCGATCGAACAACCTGACCATGCGCGTGTCGCACATGAACCCGGAACTCGCCGCATCCTTGCAGGTGAAGTTGATCGCCGAGTTCGTCAGCGGCGAGCTGAGATCGAGGCCGAGGGCGTGAATGCCGAAAACGCCCCAGCCGGTCTTCTTGGTGCGACGGGCAAGCAGGGCCGCCCAATCCATGACCTGGAGATCGATGGTGAAGCCGGCCTGCTTCAGCCGGTCGGCCAGGATCGTGGAGGAGACGCGCGCCGCCTCGAGGTCGTTGGCCGCCATCACGATCACCGGCTCGCCCTTGTAGGCGGTCGCCTTCAGGGCAGCCCGCGCCGCCGCGACGGACGGATCGTGCAGGAGCTCGGCCCCGACATGCGTCTCGTAGGGCGAGCCGCAGATGAAGAAGGCGTCGCAGGTCTGCGAGAAGCGCGGGTCGAGGCCGAACCCGTCCAGGACTTCGCGCTGATCCACGAGGCGGAGCAGCACGCGCCGGATCGCCGGGTCGTCGAAGGGCTTGGCCGCCGTATTGATCCTGTAATGCCCCGTGAAACGGTGCGGGCCGGTGAAGTTCATCACCGCCAGATTCTTGTTGCGCTCGATCTGCTCGATCAGATCGAAGGGCGCGTACTGCATGAGATCGATCTCGCCGGCGCCGAGGGCCCCGACGGCGGTCGCACCGTCCGGGATAACGCGGATGTCGAGGGCGTCGACCTTCACGACCTTGCCGCCGGCGAGGAAATCGGCCGGTTCGGAACGCGGCCGGTAGTTGGGATTCTTGCGCAGCAGCATGTGGTCGCCGGTGATGTGCACGGTGCGGTCGTAGACGAAGGGACCGGATCCCATGACCTCCGTGAGCTGCGTCGTGGGCGGCGTCGCGGCGAGCCGGGCAGGCATGATGAAGGGCGTCGGGCTCGACGTGGTGCCAAGGGTGTCGAGCACGAGGCCGTACGGCTCCCGCAGCGTGAGCACGAACGTCCTGTCGTCCACGGCGTCGAGGGCGGCCGCCACGTCCATGAGCCGGCCGCCGAGCGCGCTACGGGCCGCCCAGCGCTTCAGCGAGGCGACGCAGTCGGCGGCTCGGACGGGCGTGCCGTCGTGGAAGCGCAAACCGTCGCGCAGGGTGAAGCGCCAGGTCAGGCGATCGTCCGACACCGACCACGTGTCGACCATCTGCGGCTTGAATTGGCCCTTCGCGTCCGGCGCGAACAGCGTGTCGTAGACCATGAACCCGAAGGTCCGCGTGATGTAGGCCGTGGTGAAATAGGGATCGAGGGTGACGATCTCGGCTTCGAGCACGGCCCGCACCGTCGTCTCCGAGCTGGCCGGTGCGGGCGCGAGGAGCGCCCCGGCAGCTGCAATCAGCCTGGGAAGCCAGGATCGTCTCATGCGTATTCACCCTGTGTCAGGGCCTGATAAGCAAGCTGGATACCAGTATTAATACGGCCATCCGGTTCGGACCCCTCGGTGCGCTTCGCGACGGCAGCGCGCTGGCGTCATCGTCCGCGCTTGGTGGGCTGCCTCATCCACAGCACCACAAGTGGCCTGTTCGATGCATTCGGCTGGAACGGCCCCGATCTGCCGCGCGGATCGCGAGATCGCCCGATCGGCGTTCCGGGGTGCTGGAGAGGTCACGGATGAATCGTCGCGATTTCGCCAAGCTTATGCTCGCCGCAGGGGCGGCGGGGCCGATTCCCTTCGGCATCACCCGCGCTGCGGGCCAGACCCGGGGCGGCGTGCTCAACACCGTGATCCAGCCCGAGCCACCGATCCTGGTCTCGGCGCTCAATCAGCAGGCGCCCACGCTCACGGTGTGCGGCAAGATCTACGAGAGCCTGCTGACCTACGATTTCGACCTGACGCCCAAGCCCGGCATGGCCCAGAGCTGGGAACGCAGCCCGGACGGCCTGACCTACACGTTCAAGCTGTTTCCCGGCATCACTTTCCACGACGGGTCGCCGATGACCGCGGAAGACGTGGTGTTCTCGGTCACGAAGGCGCTGATGGAGGCCCATGCCCGGGCGCGCGGCACCTTCTCGCGCCTGGCGTCGGCCGAGGCCCCAGACCCGCTCACGGTGGTGTTCAGGCTGAAGGAGCCGTTCGCACCGTTCCTGCACGCTTTCGACGCGACGACCGCGCCGGTCATCTCCAAGGCGCTCTACGAGAACACCGACCTGCGGCAGAACCCGAACAACGCTCGGGCGATCGGAACGGGACCGTTCAAGCTCAAGGAGTGGGTCAAGGGCTCACACATCCACCTCGTGCGCCACGAGGGCTATTACCGCAAAGGCGAGCCCTATCTCGACGAGATCTACTACCGGGTGATTCCGGACGCCGCCTCGCGGGCGGTCGCCCTGGAGAGCGGCACGATCCAGCTGACCCAGTGGAACGATGTCGAGGCCTTCGACGTGCCGCGCCTCAAGGCGCTGCCGAACCTCGACATGACCACGAAGGGCTACGAGTTCTACGCGCCCCATCTCTGGCTGGAGATGAACACCCGCATCGCGCCGATGAACGACAAGCGCTTCCGCCAGGCGGTGCTCTACGCCGTCGATCGGGAGGCCCTGCGCAAGCGGGTGTTCTTCGGCCTCGGCAAGGTCGCGACCGGCCCGGTCTCGTCGAAGACCCGGTTCTACGAGCCGAACGTGCCAAAATACGAGTACGCCCCCGCCAAGGCGGTGGCGCTCCTCGACGCGATGGGGCTGAAGCCCGCCGCCGACGGCAAGCGGGTGAGCCTCAAGTACCTCGTGCCGCCCTACGGCGAGATGTGGCAGCGGGTGGCGGAATACGTGCGCCAGTCCCTCGGCAAGGTCGGGATCGACATCGTGCTTGAGGGCATCGACGTCGGCGGCTGGGCGGCGCGCTGCGGCAACTGGGAATTCGAGATGTCCGCGCCCTGGACCTACCAGTACGGCGATCCGGCGCTCGGCGTGTCGCGCTCCTACATTTCCTCGAACATCCGCAAGGGTATCCTGTTCTCCAACACGTCCGGGTACAGCAACCCGGAGGTCGACCGGCTGTTCGAGGCGGCCGCCGTAGCGCAGGACGACGCCACAAGGCAGAATCTCTACAGCCAGGTCCAGAAGATCCTGGTCGAGGACGCCGCAGTGGCGTGGCTGATGGAGCTCGACTTCCCGACCTTCACCAACAAGCACATCAAGGACCTCGTCGTCACCGGCAGCGGCGTGAATGACACCTTCGCCCGGGCCTACCGCGCATGAGGATGCTGGCCGGACTGGCCGCCTGGATCGCGCGGACGCTGGCGGTGATCCTGGTCATCGCCAGCGTGAATTTCGCCCTCGTCCACGCGGCCCCCGGGGATCCCGCGCAGGTCATCGCCGGCCAGTCCGGCGCCTCGGACGAGACGCTCCTCCGACAGCTTCGGGCCGAGTACGGCCTCGACAAACCCTACCCGGTGCAGCTCGCGACCTATCTGGGCCGGGTCCTGCGGCTCGATCTCGGCTATTCCTACCGGCAGCAGCGGCCGGTCCTCGGCCTGGTCCTGGAGCGCCTGCCCGCGACCCTGCTCCTCACCGGCACGGCCTTCGCCCTAGCACTCGGATCCGGGATCCTGCTCGGCACCCTGTCGGGCGTGCGGGCGGGCCGCTGGTCCGACACGCTGATCGGCCTCGTTTCGCTGGTGCTCTACGCCATGCCGGTCTTCTGGCTCGGCCTGATGCTGGTACTGGTCTTCTCGGTCCAGCTCGAATGGCTGCCGGCCTTCGGCTACCGCACCGTCGGCGCAACCCTCTCGCCGCTCGGGCAGGTCGGCGACGTGCTCGCGCATCTGATCCTGCCCGTCCTGTCGCTCGCCGCCGTCTATCTCGCGGTCTATGCCCGGCTGATGCGGACCTCGATCGTCGAGGTGGCCGCCCAGGACTTCGTGAAGACCGCCCGGGCCAAGGGGCTCACCCGCGGACGCGTGATCCGCGACCACATGATCCGCAACGCGATTCTGCCGGTGGTGACGGTAGCCGGCATGCAGGCCGGCGCACTGGTCGGCGGCTCGGTGGTGGTCGAGACCGTCTTCGCTTGGCCGGGCCTCGGCCGGCTGGTGTTCGAGGCCCTCAGCCAGCGCGACTACCCGGTCCTGCTCGGGATCTTCCTCGTCATGTCCGTGCTCGTGATCCTCATCAACATGCTGACCGACCTGCTCTCGCGGCTGATCGATCCGCGGATCGCCGCCCCCGCGAAGGCCGCGTGATGGGATTCGTTCGGGCGTTCCTGCGCAATCCCGGCGGGATGATCGGCCTCGTGCTCCTCGTGGGGGTGATCGCGGTGGCGATCTTCGCGCCGCTCCTCGTCCCGGTCGATCCCTGGGAGATGGTCGGCGCCCCGTTCGAGCCGCCGCTGAGCCCGGACCTGCCTCTGGGCTCCGACACGATGGGCCGGGATATCGCCGCCGGCCTCGCCCACGGTGCCCGCGTCTCGCTGGCGATCGGCCTCGCCTCGACGCTGGCAGCCGTGCTGGTCGGCGTGGTGATCGGGGCGACGGCGGGGTGGTTTGGCGGCCTCGTCGACGCCGCGCTGATGCGGATCGCCGAGCTGTTCCAGACGATTCCCGGCTTCATCCTGGCCGTCCTGCTGGTCGCGACCCTCGGGCCGTCGCTCGCCCACGAGATCCTGGCCATCGCGGCGATCAGCTGGCCGCCGCTGGCGCGTCTCACCCGAGGCGAGTTCCTCCGGCTGAAGGGCCGGGACTTCGTGCGGGCCGCCGCCTGCCAGGGCGAGCGCCCCGCGGCCCTGATCCTGCGCCACATCCTGCCGAATGCCCTGGCGCCGATCATCGTCACCGGCTCGCTCACCGTGGCCACCGCGATCCTGATCGAGAGCGCCTTGAGCTTCCTCGGGCTCGGCGATCCGAACCTGATGTCCTGGGGCTACATGGTCGGCGCCGCCCGTACGGTCATCCGGCAGGCCTGGTGGACGAGCGTCTTCCCCGGCGCCGCGATCCTCATCACGGTGCTTGCCATCAATCTCGTCGGCGAGGCGTTGAACGACGCGCTCAACCCGCGGCTCGCCCGGGGGAGAGGCGCATGACCGAACCGGTCCTGAGGATTACAAACCTCTCCGTCGGCCTGCCGCGGGGCGCCGACCGGGCTCAGGCAGTGAGTGACGTCTCGATCGCAGTGGGGGCCAACGAGATCGTCTGCCTCGTGGGCGAGTCGGGGTCCGGCAAGTCGATGATCGCCCACACGATCCTGGGCCTGCTGCCGCCGGGCGTGACCGTGACCGGCGGCGCGGTCACGCTGCGCGGGCGCGACATCGCCACCGCGTCCGAGGCGGAGATGCGCTCTGTCCGTGGCCGCGACGCCGCGATGATCTTCCAGGAGCCGCTCAGCGCCCTGAACCCGCTGAAGCGGATCGGCGAGCAGATCGCCGAGGCGGTCCGGGCCCATGCCCCCGCGACGCCCCGCGCCGCAATCCGGGCGCGGGTGGACGCCTTGATCGCGGCCGTCGGCCTGCCCGACCCGGAACGGATCCGCGCCAGCTTCCCGTTCGCGCTGTCGGGCGGGCAGCGCCAGCGGGTGATGATCGCCATCGCCATGGCCAACAACCCGGCCCTGCTGGTGGCCGATGAGCCGACCACCGCTCTCGACGTGACCACGCAGGCCCAGATCCTCGCGCTGATCCGCCGGCTCCAGAGCGAGCGGCAGATGGGAGTCCTGCTGATCACGCACGATTTCGGTGTGGTCGCCGAGATGGCCGACCGGGTCGTGGTGATGCGCGACGGTCGGGTCGTCGAGCAAGGCAGCGCCGAGGCGGTCCTGACCGCGCCGCGCGACCCCTACACCCGGGCGCTCATCGCCGCGGTGCCCCATGCCCGGGGGCGCGCCTCCCCCAACATGCGGGCGACGCCGCCGCTGCTCGAGATCGAGGCGCTCTCCAAGACCTTCACCACGCGGCAAGGATGGTTCCGTCCGGCCCGGCGCGTGGTCGCGGCGGACGCGATCTCGCTGACGCTGTCGGCCGGTGAGACCGTGGCGGTGGTGGGCGAGTCCGGCTCGGGCAAGTCGACCCTCGGGCAGATGATCCTGCGTCTGGCGGAGCCGGATTCGGGCCGCATCCGCTTCGAGGGCCGGGATCTCCTGGCCCTGCGGGGCGAGGCCCTGCGGGTGGCGCGCCGTCGCATCCAGATCGTGTTCCAGGACCCGTTCGCGGCGCTGAACCCGCGCCAGAGGGTCGGCGAGGCGATCGCCCGCGGCCCGATGGCGTACGGCGTGCCGAAGGCCGAGGCCGTCGCCGAGGCGCATGCGCTGCTTGACCGGGTCGGCTTGAAGGCCGGCGCGGCCGACCGCTTCCCGCACGAATTCTCCGGTGGCCAGCGCCAGCGCATCTGCATCGCCCGGGCGCTGGCGCTCAAGCCGCGCATCCTCGTGGCCGACGAGGCGGTCTCGGCGCTCGACGTCTCCGTCCAGGCCCGCGTGCTCGACCTGCTGGCAGAGCTTCGCGCCGAGTACAACCTCGCGATGCTGTTCATCACGCATGACCTGCGCATCGCCGCGCGGATCGCCGACCGGGTCGCGGTGATGCAGCAGGGCCGGATCGTCGAGACGGGACCGGCCGCGGCCCTCTTCGCCGCGCCCGAGCACCCCTACACGCGCGGCCTCATGGCGGCGATGCCCGGTCGCCGCCTGTTCGGCGGTCTCGACGCGCCGGCGCCCGAGGCGCTGACCGCCTGAGAGCGGCCGCGGCCCCGGCATAGATAATGCACCTGACGTGTGTTTTCGCGGCGTCTACAACCCTTAGGGAGATCCATGGCTTCGGCGAGCGGACGAATTCTGACGGGCGCGGAGGTCAAGGCGCTGTCGCAGCGCTCGGACCTGCGCGGCGCGCTGCGCCTGGGTGCGCATGTGTTGATGCTGGCCGGTTCCGGCTGGCTGGTCTGGCGCTCCGGGTCATGGACGCTGCTGCCCGCCATGTTTCTGCTGGGAATCGTGCAATCGGCCCTGTTCGCGCCGATCCATGAGACGATCCACCTGACCGCGTTCCGCTCGCGCCGGGCCAACGCCGTCGTCGGCTGGCTGGTGGCCTGCCCGTCGCTCCTGAACTGGCACTTCTACACGGCCTTCCACCTGGCCCATCACCGCTATACGCAGGATCCCGACCACGATCCGGAACTCGCGCTGCTGCCGCCCTCCACCCTTGATGCCTATGTGTGGCGCGTGCTCGCGCTGCCTTACTGGCGCACTCGCCTCCAGGTGGCCTGGGCCGGCCTGCGCGGCGACCTCTCGGCCTACCCCTTCATCACCGAGCGCGCCGCGCCGCGCATCATCCGGTCGCTTCGGCTGATGTGCGCCTTGATGCTCGGCGGCTCGGTGCTCGCGATGGTACTGGTCGGCTGGTGGGCGCCCCTGGTGTTCTGGATCGGACCGCAGCTCCTCGGGCAGCCGTTCCTGCGGCTCTACCTGCTCACCGAGCACACGCTCTGCACGATGGACGACAACGGCCTGACCAACACCCGCACGACCTTGACCAACGGTCTGATGCGTCTGCTCATGTGGAACATGCCGTTCCACACCGAGCACCACCTCTACCCGTCGATCCCGTTCCACCGCCTGCCGGACGCCCACGCGGCGATGCGCGAGCGGCTCGTCGTGCTCCAGCGCGGCTACGCGAAATGGCATGTCGGATTCGTCCGGACGCTGCGCCCATGACCGGATGGCCGACGGCCACAGGAACCTTCAAACTCGGTGATCTGCCGTTGCAGTCGGGCGCCGTGCTGCCGGGCGCGCATCTGCGCTGGAAGGCTCACGGGACCCTCTCGCCCGGGCGCGACAACGTCGTACTCTACCCGACGAGCTACGCGGCCCAGCACCCGGATCTCGAATGGCTGATCGGCCCGGACGGCGTGCTCGATCCAGGGCGCTGGTTCATCGTCATCCCGGACATGTTCGGCAACGGCCTGTCGTCGAGCCCGTCGAACACGCCGGACTGGCCCAGCCTCGTCACCGCCTGGGACAATGTCCAAGCCCAGCGCCGCCTGCTCGCCGAGACCTGGGGGATCGAGCACCTGCACGCCGTCTACGGCTGGTCCATGGGCGCCCAGCAGGCCTATCACTGGGCAGCCCTGTTCCCCGACCGGGTCGCCCGGGCGGTGATCAATTGCGGCAGCGCCCGCACGGCCACCCACAATCGCGTCTTCCTGAAGGGCCTGATGGCGGTGCTGGAGGCGGCGCCCGAGCATCGCGGCGCGGGCCGCTTCTCGGCCGAGCCCGCCACAGCGCTTCGCGCCTTCGGGCGTATCTATGCAGGCTGGGCGCTCAGCCAGGACTTTTACCGGGCGGACCTGCACCGCACCGCGCTCGGCGCCCCGGACCTCGATACCTTCCTGCGCACCGACTGGGAGGAGCGGTTTGCCCGCCGCCCCGCGGCCGACCTCTACGCGCAGCTCTGCACCTGGGACGCCGGCGACATCAGCCGCGACCTGCGCTACGGTGGCGACCTCGCGCAGGCTCTCAGCGCGATCACAGCCCGATTGCTGCTTATGCCGGGGGAGACGGATCTCTACTTCCGCGTCGCCGACAACGCGGCCGAGCTGCCCCACCTGCGCGACGCCATCTTGCGGCCGATCCCGAGCATCTGGGGCCACCGCGCCGGCAATCCCTCAACCAATCCGGCCGATGCGGCCTTTCTCCGCGATACCGTGCGGGCGTTTCTTGACCCTTCTGAATAAATTTGAGTGCCAGATTCAGTTTTTGGGACGGTAAAACTGGGATAATATATAATATACCACCTTGTTCATGATATTCCTTGCAACGCGGCATCCACATACGCTCTGCAAAACATGGAATCGGTATCGGCAGGATCCAGCTCACGAGGTTCGCCGCAGCGTCCGCTTTCGAGCTGCTACCGGCCTTGGATGGACGGCGACATTGGGCGCAGAGCGGAAGCGCGGATCCTATCCAGCCAATCTGCATGCAGTAATTGGCAAAGCCGTAGCGGATCCGGAAATTTCCGGGACGGAAACGGACGTCCCAACGATCTCCACAGCTTCGATCGGCGGACGGGCGATGCGCGACGTAGCCGTCGGAGACACCTGTGGTTCTCGGGCAACGGGCCCTTGCATGACGTGACGGTAAGGCCTGCGACCACTCACCGGAGCGCGCTTTACATTGCCGATAGGCAGTTGATCATTTGAATCGCCTCTTCGAGGCTGGTCGCCAGGAACGCGAACGCACTGCTCTCCTCCCGCCGCAGCGTCGGCCATTGGCAGAATAGGTCCGCCAGAGCGGGAGTCTGGGCTCGTATCCGGATCTCGAAGGGGCCATCAAGACGGAAGGGCTGCACCGCTCTCGGCTGGAGCGCCGCTGCGACGGCTTTGCGGATCGCCGCGCAGGCCTGCGGAGGCGAAAGGCTGATGCCACTGTTTTGCCCCGTCGCGCGCTTGGTCTGAACGAAGCGAGTCCCGGCAAACAGAGCCTGGTTCTCCGTGATGAATACGTCGTCGCCGCTCGCCATGACGATCGGCACACCGTATTCGCCGGCCAGGGCGCCATAGAGGCCGGCCTCACCAAATTCTTGGCCGTTGATCTCCAACCGGGCGAAGGCAAAGCTGTTGATCGTGTGGGCGAGGATACCGCGCCCGCTCGCCCTCGAGTGGTAGCTGACGAGACAGACTGCATCGATGTCTTGGTCCAGGCTAGCCATCATCCCGAGGGGACGCTGTTGCCCTGTACCGCTTGCGCCTTGGGGTCGAGGCGATCGCGCGGCATATTGCGGAAACTGCCGTGCGAGTCGGTGACCAGTACCGCCCGGGCGCCGCCGTCGAAGGCACCCGCGATCGCCGCGTTGGCCTCCTGCGTCATCAGCATCCGCGCGCGCTCGTAGTCGGGATTTCCCGGCGTTGTCTGCACCCGGTTGAAGACGTCGGCGACGCCCTCGATGTCTGTCGAGATCAGAACGCGCATTGCTCAGTCTCCGAGGTTGTCGATCCAGCTGGGCAGGAGATTGGTCAGCGCGTGCCGCCTGTGGCCGGCTCGACCGGTCACCGTCTCGGCTCGCCAGAGGGCGTGAATGATCGCCTGGTCGATGCCGTCCGCGACGGCCTCGAACAACGGGTCGAGGTCTGCTGACCTGACCGGCGGGCTTTGGACCGGGCTGATTGAGAGGATCAGCCAGGACCGGAGGAGCTGGACATGCGGCGAGGTCAGAAGACGAGTGCGGAGCAGATCGTGCTCAAGCTGCGCCATATCGAGGTTCAGACAGATCAGGGCAAGAATTTAGCCCTTGCATGCAGGGAGGTGAAAATCTCCGAGCGGAGCTATTATCGCTGGCGTAAGTAGTACGGCGGGCTGAATGTGGACCGGGCCAAGAAGATGAACGATCTGGAGCGCGAGAACGCGCAGCTTCCTCGCCTGGTAGCCGATTTATCGCTGGAGAAACAGGTGCTGGCGGACGTCGCCTCGGGAAACTTGTAGCCCCCGAGCGACGCCGGCAGGCGGTCGACGGCATCCGGGCGAAGTACGACCTCACGGAACGTCACGCCTGCCGGATCGTCGGCCAGCATCGGGGCACGCAGCGCTACGTGTCCACGTTGCCGGCCGACGAGGATGCGCTGACCCAGGCCACCATCGCCTCGGCGTCCGAGTATGGGCGCTACGGCTACCGCCGCATCACCGCGCTGCTGCAGGCAGCAGGATGGCAGGTGGGCAAGGATCGGGTTCAGCGGATCTGGCGTCGCGAGGGGCTCAAGGTCCCGCAGAAGCACCGACCACGCAGTCGCCTGTGGCTGAACGATGGATCCTGCGTGCGGCTGCGCCCGCTCCATCGCAACCACGTCTGGAGTTTTGACTTCGTCCAGGCCCGGACCCACGACGGACGCTCGCTCCGGATCCTGACGCTGATCGACGAGCATAGCCGGGCTTGTCTGGCGCTGAAGGTGGCGCGACGCATCAACAGCGTGGGCGCGATCGAGGCGCTGGCCGACGCCATGTGCCTACACGGCATCCCGGAACACATCCGCTGCGACAATGGCCCTGAGATGATCTTGAAGGCGCTGCGCAAATGGGTTGCGAAGACCGGCCCGCAGATCCAGTACATCGCTCCAGGATCGCCGTGGGAGAACGGGTATTGCGGGAGCTTCAACGGCAAGCTTCGTGACGAGTGCCTGCGCCAAGAAATCTTCTACTTGGCTTGCTGCCGGTTTCACGGACACCCGGTTTAGGTGTGATGGTGAAGCCGGAGGTGCTCCATGCAGCGTCGCAAGTTCGGGCGTGAGTTCAAGATCGAGGCGGTTCGACTGGTTCGCGAACGTGGTGTCAGTGTCGCGCAAGCGGCGCGTGACCTCGACGTTCACGAGACGATGCTGCACCGGTGGGTGAAGCAGGCGACGGCCGATCCGCAGCACGCCTTTCCCGGTCAGGGCCAGATGAAGCCCGAGCAGATCGAGATTGATCGCCTGCGCAAGGAGGTCGCTCGTCTGAAGGCGGAGCGTGATATCCTAAAAAAAGCCGCCTACTTTGCGAGGGAAGCGATATGAAGTTCGCTTTCATTGCAAAGCATCGCGCCGTCTGGCCGGTGGCCTGGATGTGCTCGGCACTGAGCGTGTCGCGCTCGGGATTCCAGGCTTGGCTCACCCGGACGCCCAGCCAACGCGCACGGGAGGATGAAGTCATCCTGGTCAAGACCCGCGCCAGCTTCGTGACCAGCGACCGCACCTACGGGGCAAGGCGCGTCTGGCGCGACGTGCTGGCCGAGGGCATCTCGTGCGGGCTGCACCGCGTCGAGCGGATCATGCGCCAGAACGCCTTGCGGGCACGGCCACGCCGACGCGGGCTGCCGAAGGACGAGGGTGAGCGGGCGACCACTTCACCCAATCTTCTGGAGCGGCGGTTCGCGGCCGATGCTCCGAACCGAAAATGGATCGCCGACTTCACGTATATCTGGACCGCCGTGGGCTGGCTCTACGTCGCCGCCGTCATCGACTTGTTCTCACGCCGTGTCGTGGGCTGGTCGATGCAGACCAGCATGACGGCGCAACTTGTCACGGATGCGCTCGTCATGGCGATCTGGCGCAGGGGCAAGCCGGATGCTTTGCTGCATCACTCGGATCAGGGTTCGCAATACACGAGTGAAGCCTTCCAGCGTCTAATGGCCGAGCACGATGTGACTTGCTCAATGAGCCGGTCGGGCAACGTATGGGACAACGCGGCGATGGAAAGCTTCTTCTCGTCGCTGAAGACAGAGCGCACGGCCCGGCGGACCTACCGCACACGGGACGAGGCTCGCGCGGACGTGTTCGATTACATCGAGCGCTTCTACAACCTGGCGCGGCGGCACTCGACCTTGGGCTACCTCAGCCCTGTCCAGTTCGAAAACCGAGCCAAGTTAGCTTAGGACGGTGTCCACCAAACCGGCAGCAGGCCAGAGCAACGACTTGGTCTGCAGGCACCGCTTCAGGCCGTTCCCGAGTTGGGGTCGGAGCGCGGCAGGCACCCACATGGTTACGCGGTAGTGCCCGTCGTGGAGCTCCAAGTGGGCGTTCTTCGGATCGGGCTTGCGAGGCAATCGGGTCACCGCGGCGCTGGGGGCCATATATCCCCGGTTTGTCCCGGGATGTGTTCCGGAAAGCCAAGTTCAATCAAGCGCTTCGTCGGTTAACAAAGACCTAGGTTCTGCCCAGGAAAACTTCTTCCGTCTCCGTCAGCTACCTGACACTTCTCCAAGATGACCGACATCGCCCGGCGCGAGTGTCGGGACGAAGATGTCCGGTGACGCAGCGCCGGAAGACCGCGCGGCTGTCCGTCTTCACGCCGCGGGCCGCCGTCACTTCGACACGCAGGACGGGCTGATCTGCAGCGCCGCAGCGATCGGCCGGATACTCTCGCCAGCTTCGTAGCGCGCCACCGCACGGGCCCGCAGGTCGTCCGCGTAAGGCCGCGTCACCCTCCCTCCAAGCGCCGACGCAACGGAGGATCAGATGACCCGATGCCTGAAAGCCCCGATTCGATCAAACTAAGGCACGCTCTAGCGCAGCCCGAATGTCCGCCGGACCAAGACGATGCAGAGCAGGCTGACGCTGGCCGCGAACATCAGGAAGAAGCTCGGGGCGAGCGCCGTGTGGGTGATCGCGATCAGGCTCTCGATCCAGAACGGCGCGAAGCCGCCGAACAGCGTCACGCCGACATTGTAGCTGATGTTCATGCCGGTGCTGCGCGTGCGCGTCGGGAAGATCTCGGCCATGAGCGCCGGAAGCGCCGCGCTGTAGCTCGCCTTGAGGGCGCCGATCAGCGCGAGCACCGGTACGATGACGAGAAGCGCCGGATAGCTGATCAGCAGCGCGAAGGCCGGAAACATCAGCACGAAGACCGCGATCACCACGGCCCGCATGATCGGCGTCCGCCCGACCTTGTCCGACCAGTGCCCGACCAGCGGCGCTACCGTCATCAGCATGACGGCCCCGACGAACGAGGCGACGAAGCCGATCCAGGAGGGCAGGCCGAGCTGGTTGACCGC
The DNA here is from genome assembly GCF_020523825.1 of Methylobacterium brachiatum. Classification (GTDB taxonomy): domain Bacteria; phylum Pseudomonadota; class Alphaproteobacteria; order Rhizobiales; family Beijerinckiaceae; genus Methylobacterium; species Methylobacterium brachiatum. The sequence continues at coordinate 81,904 of NZ_JAJALK010000017.1, forward strand.
GTAGGTCGGCGTGTAGCTGATCATGTAGTTCAGCCCCGTGGAGGTCGCCACGAGCCCGGTCGCCAGCAGGATGTTCAGCCATTGCTGCATGAACAGGTCGCGCATGGGCGAGTTGGTCGCCTCCCCTTCGGTCGAGTCCTCGAACTCGGGGGTCTCCGCGATGTTGCGCCGGATGTAGAGGCCGACGGGCCCGATCAGCAATCCGAACGCGAAGGGCAGGCGCCACCCCCAGGAGGCGATCTGGTCCGGGCTGAGCGTGGCGCTCAGGATCACTCCGGACAGGGCCGCCATCACGCTGGCCAGGCCCTGGCTGGCGAACTGGAAGCTCGCGAAGAACCCTTTCCGCGCCGGACCGTGCTCAACCATGAAGGCGGTCGAGGCGCCGAACTCGCCGCCGACGGAAAAGCCCTGGATCAGCCGGGCGGCCAGCACGCCGATCGACGCGAAGATGCCGATCGACTCGTAGGACGGCATCACCACCATCATGAAGGTGCCGATCATCATGAGCAGGATCGACAGCATCAGCGCCGGCTTGCGGCCGACCCTGTCGGCGTACAGGCCGAGCACGATCGCACCCAGCGGACGCATCAGATAGGAGATGCCGAAGCTGCCCAGCGCCAGCAGCAGCGAGGTGGTCGGGTTGCTGCTCGGGAAGAACAGCTTCGAGATCGTGACCGCGAAATACAGGTACAGGGTCAGGTCGTAGAACTCGAGGGCGTTGCCGATCGAGGAGGCGATCACGGCCTTGTACATCTGCGACGCGTCGCGGGAGGGTGCTGCGCGCGCGGCCGCTGCTGACATGATGAACCTGATGCTGGTGCGGGGCGACAAAGGTTGCTGTCCGGCGTGCTCGCAGGCGCCGAACCGTCGTCCATTCCGGTGGCGAGGGCTCTAGAAACCGCCCGCGTGGCCGTCCTTGCGGGGGTCGGAGCCGCCGACGTAGCCGCCGTCGATCCGGCGCACGAGCTGCGCACCGCCGAAGCCGAAGGCGGAATCCGGCGGCTCGCGCACGAGCTCGTGGCCCCGTGCCTCCAGCTCGCCCAGCACCGCGGCCGGGAAGGCGGTCTCGACCGCGACCTGCAATCCGGCGACGTGGCGCCAGCGGGGCGCATCCACGGCGGTCTGCGGGTCCTGCCCCCAGAGCTGGGTCCGCACGAGGACTTGCACGTGCCCCTGCGCCTGGATGGGGCCGCCCATGAAGCCGAAGGCCATCAGCGGCGCCCCGTCCTGCATGACGAAGCCCGGGATGATCGTGTTGAACGGGCGCTTGCGCGGGCCGACCTGGTTGGGATGGCCCTCGGCCAGGGTGAAGCCGTAGCCGCGGTTCTGCAGGCTGATGCCGGTCTCCGGCACCACCACCCCGGAGCCGAAACCCGAATAATTCGACTGGATGTAGGAGACCATCATGCCGTCGGCATCGCCGGTGGCGAGGCATACGGTGCCGCCCTCGTTCGGCGCCCCGTGGCCGAAGACCTGCGCGCGCCGGCGGTCGATCAGGGCCGCCCGGGAGGCGAGATAGGCAGGATCGAGCAGGTGGTCGTGGGTGACCTTGGTCATGTAGCGCAGGTCGGCCGCGTAGGCGTAGACGTCCGCGAAGGCGAGCTTCATCGCCTCGATCTGCAGATGGAGCGCGTCGGGGCTGTCCGCGGGCAGGTCCGCGAGGCCGGTCGAGCGCAGGATCCCCAGCGCCATCAGGGCCGCGATGCCCTGCCCGTTCGGCGGGATCTCGTGCAGGCTCGCGCCGCCGAAATCCTGCCGGATGGTGCCGCACCAATCCGTGCTGTGCTCCGCCAAGTCGCTCTCGTCGAGGGCGGCGCCGTGCTGGCGGGCGAAATCCGCGATCCGGTGCGCCAGCTCGCCCCGGTAGAAGGCCTCGCCCCGCGTCTCGGCGATCAGCCGGAGCGTCCGGGCATGGCCGGGGGCCCGGAACAGCTCGCCGGCGGCCGGCGTCCGCCCGTCGGGCATGAAGGTCGCCGCGAAGCCGGGCTGGGTCTTCAGCTCCGCCGCGCCGCGCCGCCATAGCTCGGCGATGACCGGCGAGACCAGGAAGCCCTCCTCCGCGTAGCCGATGGCCGGCTCGAACAGGCGCGCGAACGGCAGGCGTCCGAACCGCCGCGACAGCTCCACCCAGGCCGAGACCGCGCCGGGCACCGTGACGGTGTCCCAGCCGCGATGCGGAAACGCACTGTGCTGGGCGAAGCGCTCCGGCGTCCAGCCGGCCGGCGAGCGCCCTGATGCGTTGAGCCCGTGCAGCTGGCCCTCGTGCCACAGTATGCAGAAGGCGTCCGACCCGATGCCGTTGCCGGTGGGCTCGACCACGGTCAGCGCGATGGCCGCGGCCAGCGCCGCGTCGAGGGCGTTCCCACCCTGGTGCAGCATCCTCAGCCCGGCCTGCGTGGCAAGGGGCTGCGAGGTGGCGACGAGGTTCCGGGCGAAGACCGGCGAGCGCCGGGAAGCGTAGATCGCGTCGTGTCGGTATTGCATCATCGGTCTCGTGGACGGCCAGGCTCCCGGAGCCCGTCTTGGCAAGCCTTATGCCCTTTATTCCGGGCCACGTTGAGCGGGGGGCACTGTCCGGATGGCCGTGACCGGAATCTCCTGGCCGAACAGCCGTATTCGGCGGCGCATCCAGAACGATGCCACCGAATACGCCCTTCGCCTCGGGGCCGGACGCGTGCAGGCTCGCGTCCCGGCGGCCTAGAGCCTCACGCCTTCCAGATAGCCGCGGTTCCAGGTCGGGCTGATGAGGATCTCGTTGACGCAGACGGTCGACGGAAGCCGCGCCACGAACAGGATCGTCTCGGCGAGATCCTCGGATTGCAGCATGCGCGCCTTGTCGTCCGCGGTGACCGGAACAGGACGCTTCTCCAGGATCGGCGTCGCGACCTCGCCCGGGCAGATGCAGCAGGAGCGGATGCCGTGGCCGCATTCCTCCTGGTTCAGGCTCTCGGAGAGCGCGACCAGTCCGTGCTTGGCCGCGGAATAGGCCGGCCCGGTCAGCTTGGAGACGTAGCGGCCGGCCCAGGACGAGACCTGGACGATCAGGCCGCCGCCCTGGGCGCGCATCGTCGGCAGGACGGCCCGGGAGGCGTAGAAGGGGCCGTTGAGATCGACGCCGATGACCGCGTCGATGTCGGCGGGCGAGATCTCGCTCCAACTCCGCTTCGGCACGTTGAGCCCGGCGGAGTTCACCAGGATGTCGCAGCGCCGGTAGGCCGCGTGGACCGCGTCCCAGGCGCGTTCCACCGCGTCGGCGCAGCCCATGTCGGCCGCCGCCACCAACGCCTCGCCACCCACGGCGCGGACCTGTTCCGCGGTCTGCTCCAGGGCCTCCGCCCGGCGTCCCGTGAGGGCGAGCCGCACCCCGGCCCGGGCCAGCGCCACCGCGGCGGCCTGTCCGATGCCGGACCCGGCGCCCGTCACCCAGGCGACCTGTCCTTCGATATCGCGCAGCATGTCGAGCTATCTCCCAGGTGTCCCGTGCCGGTCGCGGCCATGACCGGGCGCATCGATCGGGTGCCCCTCTCCCTCGTCCTCTAGCCCTTGCCGGCTAGGGGGCAGCCGCCGTCCGCGAGGGGGCGGAACGCCTGCTCGGCGGGAATGGTATCGAGGAGCTTGTACAGGTCCCACGCGCCCTTGGATTCGGCCGGTGCCTTCACCTCGAACAGGTACATCGGGTGCAGCTTGCGGCCATCGACCCGAACGGATCCCTTGCCGAACAGCGGGTCGTCCGTCGGGTTGGCCTTCATCCAGGCCATCGTCGTCTGCGCGTCCTTCGACTTGGTCGCCGCCACCGCCTTTAGGTAATGCAGGAGTCCGGCATAGACGCCCGCCTGGTTCATCGTCGGCATGCTGCCGTTGTGGAGCCGCGCGAAGCGCTCGGAGAAGGCGCGCGTGTCCGGGTTGAGGTCCCAGTAGAACGACTCGGTGAGCACCAGTCCGCGGGCCGTCTGCAGGCCGAGCGCATGCACGTCCACGGCGTAGATGAGCAGCGCAGCGAGCGTCTGGCCGCTGTCCATGAGGCCGAACTCGTGCGCCTGCTTGACGGCGTTGATGGTGTCGCCGCCGGCATTGGCGAGCCCGACCACCTTCGCCTGCGAAGCCTGGGCTTGGAGTAGGAACGACGAGAAGTCGGCGGCCGGAAACGGAACCTTGGCGGCCCCGAGTACGCGGCCCCCGCCCTTCTGGACGACCGCGGTGGCCTCGTTCTGGAGCGAGATCCCGAACGCGTAGTCGGCGGTGAGGAAGTACCAGGTCCCGCCCCCGCGCTTGAGCATGGCGCCGGCCGTGCCGTGCGCCAAGGCGTAGGTGTCGTAGGTCCACTGGATCGTGTTGGGCGAGCAGGCCTTGCCGGTCAGGTCCGTGGTGCCGGCGCCGGAATCGATGAAGATCCTGGTCTTCTCGCGGGTGACCTGGCTCACCGCCAGGGCCACCGAGGAGGTCGGCACGTCGAAGATCGCGTCGACGCCGTCGCGGTCGTACCATTGCCGCGCGATGGCCGCGCCGACATCCGGCTTGTTCTGGTGGTCGGCGGCGACGAGCTCGACCCGCACCTCGGCGCCGGTCGTGGCGGAGTCCCTGGCAAAGTCCTCGATCGCGAGCCGCGCGGCGACGACGGACCCCGGCCCGCCCGTGTCGGAATAGACCCCGGACATGTCGTTGAGGACGCCGACCTTCAGGCGGATCGGCTCGGCGGAGGCTGTCCCGGCCAAGGCACTGCAGGCGATCGCGGCCGCGAGGACGCAATTGCGGATCAGCGCCATGATAGACCTCCCGCGGAACGGTTCTTTTTATGAGCGCTACGAGGGCACGGGCTACAACCCAGCGTCAAGCCCGATCCCGCGGGCTGCATGCGCGGTTCGGTGTTTCGTTTCGCCCGCAAATGGCCGAACGCGGCGCGTCCGCTCTAAGTTGTGCAGTCCCGGAGTGTGATGGTGCATCATCAATCCTGACGCGTCAGGAGGAGGATGGCCTATGGCAAGCGTTCTTCACGGCAGCGCCCGAACGACGCCGCGTATTCGAGCTGAGCTCCAAGCGTCGCAAGAAAATAGCCGCGCCCTGGCCGCCGCGTACGGGCTGAACCCGAAGACGGTCGCCAAATGGCGTGGGCTTGCTCTGACGAGCGATGCTCCGATGGGCCCGAAGAAGCCTAAGAGCACGGTCCTGACGCCGGCCGAGGAGGCCATCGTGGTCGTGTTTCGGCGTCGGACGCTTCTGCCGCTCGACGGTGTCCTGGGCTGCCTGCGCGACACGATCCCCAACTTGAGCCGCTCCGCTCTGCATCGATGTCTGCAACGGCACGGCATCTCCCGCCTTCCGGCCGACGAGACGACGCAGACGCGCAAGCGCTTCAAGATCTACGAGATTGGCTACGTGCATATCAACAGTTGTAGTCTGCGCCACGCCGACGGCAAGTTGGTCATACTCCTGGAAATCGGCCCAACTTAGAAGTTTATATACGTCGAATTCTACGATAGAGCGGGAAAGAAGGAGGAAGCAGCCTTCCTCAGGACCGTCGTGGCTGCCTTCCTCTACTAAATTCCCACGGTGCTGACCGACAACGGCATGGCCTTCGCCGATCTGCCGAAGAACAGGACTGGGCCAAGCCGACAGTTTCTCGGACCGCACATTTTCGATCGCGTCTGTATCGAGCACGGCATCGAGCATCGCCTGACCAAGCCCTACCATCCCTGGACCAATGGGCCCTTCGACAGGCTCAGGATGAGGGTCCGAGCGCATGAACCGCACGATCAAGGATGCGACCGTAAAGGTCTTTCACTACAACGATCTGAAGAGCCTGAGAGCGCATGTCCTGGTCTTCGTCACAGCCTACAATTTCGCCAAGCACCTCAAGGCGCTCCGTCGGACGACCCCGTTTCAGACCAACTGTCACGCCTGGACCAACGACCCAGACCGGTTCAGGATCAATTTGCATCACTTCATCCCGGGACCATACATTCCCGCCCCCACGGGTGAGGTGGCCGTTCGCATTCATTCGTAAGTCTGGTGCTTAAAATCTGTGTAGCCGGTAGAGACGAGCCGGTGTTCACTGCGACGGCAAGCAATCTAATTCGACATTGTGATTCTTTACTTTAGCATGACAGTCGCGGGGTGGCGAATCACCGGGGTTCGACGGACGATCCGCGTGCTCGGTGTTCGGCGGGATCGCTGGCACGGGCAGCTCCGGGACGCAGACCCTTTCGTCCAGCTCAGCCGTAATGACAATTTCGTGAGCATACGTTCATCCTGATGAGGCCGTGGCGTCGCGCCTGTTCCTAGAATTTATTTATCGGCTAATTCGTTATTCTGCCGATCATGCCACATTTATTATGACATAACATCATTAAATTCCGTGTAAATATCAGTATAAGCAGTAAAAAACATAACAGGAAACACTGCATTTGTTTATTATCGCAATTCTAAAATGTAACTATCTCGCAACTTTTGCGTAAAATTGCCGAGATAACTTCGGATCGGATTGACCTAACCCGAAGACGAAGCAAGATTCGAGGCATTTTTTACGTGCAAGTTGTATTGGGCGAGCGAGAAAAATGTCGGATCGAGGCAGCGGCAACGCAGGCGTCGCGAGAGTTGCGATCGGATCAACACTCATCGGCGCCGCACTTGCCTTTGCGGGGCCATCCGCCTTCGCGCAGGAGCCGGGCAACGGTCAGCAGGCCATCATGCTCGACGAGTTGGTCGTCACCGGCGAGAAGATCGACCGCACGCTCCGGCGAACCGCGAGTTCCGTGACGGTCATCACAGCCGAGGAAGCCAGGAACAAGCCCTATGCCGGCACGACCAGCGAGCTTCTGGAATTCGGCGTGCCCAATCTCAACTTCACCAGCACGACCTCGGCTCCGGTCATCCGGGGCATCGACTCGAACGGCCCGCTCATCGGCGGCAACGCATTCCTGTCCCGCCCGATACCCAGGGCGACGATCAGCATAGACGGCCGCTATCTCACCGCAGCCGAGTTCGGGATCGGCAGCGCTCCGATCTGGGACCTCAAGTCCCTGGAGGTGTTCCGCGGACCACAGACGACGACCCAGGGTGCGAACGCCATCGCCGGCGCGATCATCGTGACGACCAACGATCCGACCTTCACGCCCGAGGCCGGAGGGCAGGTTCTGTACGGGAGTTTCGGACGGATGCGCGCTTCGGCGGTCGTGTCCGGTCCGGTCAGCGACGAACTCGCCATCCGCGGCGCCGTCGACTACAGTGGTCGCGATACGTTCATCACGTATGTCAATCCGAGTTTCACGGCTCACGACAAGGATTTCGGGTTCGACAATCTGGACGCCCGGTTCAAGGCGCTCTGGCGACCGACGGATTTCTCCGGCTTCGAGGCGAAAGCGACCTTCGCCCACACGCATGTGGGGCGTCCGAGCAACGAGATCGCAAGCGATCCGGTCAGGCGGCTCAGAAGCTTCGCGACGTACAACGACAATCAGCGCATTGACTCCGACGCTGGCATTGTCGATCTCAGCTACGACTTCGGAAACAACATCCGTCTGACCAATCAGACGGTCGCCGGACATTCCCTGTACGATTTCTACTTCGCGCCGCCGTTCGCGGGCATCGCCAAGCGCGGGACGGACACCTACCAGCAGGAAACACGGCTCAATTTCGGAACGGTCAACTCGGAGTGGTCCGGCGTCGCCGGCATCTTCTACTCGGACGAGACGGCCCGCAACATCCTCAACAATGCCCTCGGCAAGGCCGACGCACGCCTGGGACACGACAGCCTGGGCCTCTACTCCGAGTTGACTTGGCGTTTCGCGGACCCGTGGCGCCTGACGGGCGGCCTTCGCTATCAGAATGATCGCATCCGGCAGAACGGCAACTCGACCTATGTGCCGAACGTCGACTACGCCTACGACAAGAGCTTCGGTGCGATCCTTCCGAAAGTCGCCTTGAGCTATGATGTGAACGAGCAACTGACCGTCGGCGGATTGATCAGCACAGGGTTCAGCCCGGGCGGAACCGGACTCAATTTCACTGGGCATCGATACTACACATTCAAGGACGAGTACGCGACGAACTACGAACTATTCGCGCGCTCCAGCCTCTTGGACGGCACGCTCTTCCTGACGTCCAACCTGTTCTATACGGAATACAAAGACTTTCAGGCCTCCGTTCAGGACTACGTCAATGGACGGCCATTCGGCTCGATCCTCGTCAATGCCGACCTGGTGGAAACCTACGGCACGGAGCTGGCTGCGAACTATCAGATCCTGGAAAGCCTCAGCCTCCGGGGCAGTGTCGGTCTCCTGCACGCTGAAATCAGCAAATTCGAGGATGCACGGGGAAGCGTCTTCCGCGGCAACAAGCTTGGCCGGGCGCCCGGCTACATGGTCTCGGCCGGCGTCGATTGGAAGCTCATCCCCAAGCTGACGATCTCGGCTGAAGTTCGCCGCAGCGATGGCTATTTCTCCGATGATGCCAATACGCCCGAGCTGCGTATCGCTGCCTATACCGTCGCCAATGCCCGGGTTTCGTACGCGCTCGCCGAGCAGCAGGAGCTGTTCCTCTACGCGAACAACCTGTTCGATACGCGGGTGCCGACCCTGAGGAGTTTCGATCGTACGACGCGGGGCTACAGCGGGGCGATGCTGGTTCCGCTGGAGGTCGGCGGCGGCGTGAGACTGCACTTCTGACGATGATCGGCACCGGGTGGCGCGTCCCGCGCCCTCGCCACCTGGTGTCACCCGTGAGCCCCCGGCATCCATGGCGGGCCGCCCGCCCTCGATGCGATCGACGGACGCGAAGCGTGCCCCATGGCGTCCCATGTGGCGCCCCATGACGTTGCCATCGCGCCGGGATCCGCCGCCCGGTCCCGGAAGGCGCCGAGCCCGGTACAGGAACGGCTCGAGCCGGGCCGCAGGCGATTGATGGTCGTGATGGCGCTGTCGGCTGGTGGCGCGATTCGGATGGCGGCAACGCTCATTGGTGTGGCGCGGATCGCGGCGCTGTCGCTCGACGCGCTGCGGTGGACCACCTCGCTCAGCATCCTGAGAGCGCCGAACGGAACCGTTTGATCTGGTTGAGGGTGATGAGGCTCGCGGCGAGGCTGGTGACGGCCTCGTAGATGCCGCCACGCCGCTCGTAGCGGATCGACAGGCGGCGGAAGCGATCGAACCAGGCGTGGGTGCCCTCATCCTGAGTGTGTCGAAGGATCGACGACCCAGCGGTGAAGCCCGCGCTTTTCGCTGCTCTCGATGCCTTTGCGCGCGATGCGCGGCACGATCCCGCGCCCGGCCCTCCTGGCGTCGGACCTTGGCATCGTAGGCCTTGTGCAGCCTACTGGGCCGCCAACGCAGGCGTCCACGCCGTCCGGTGCGCAGGGGTGGGATAGCGTCGAGCGGCGGGGCCAGCATCGGGCTGTCGTGTCGGTTGGCCTCACTCAGGCAGAAGCCGATGGTTCGACAGGCTCACCATGAGGGGCGTCCCGCGCGCATCGGTGATGAGGCGGCGCTTCGTGCCCGGCTTGCCCCGATCCGTCGGGTTCGGGCCGGTGGCAGAGCCCCTTTTTTTCGGCGCGACAGACGCACTGTTAGGCTCGCCCGGCTCCAGTCGATTGGCCCGACCGCATGCGGGCGCTCTAGCAGAACCTGATGCAGGTGCGCTCAGACGCCCGCCTTCTGCCAGTCGCGCAGACGCCGCCAGCAACTCATCCTGCAGCCACAGCCCAGCTCGGCCCGCAGCATCTTCCAGGGCAGGCGCAAGCGCAGCACGAACAGGATCCCGGTCAGCGCGGCCCGGTTCTCGATCTGGCGACGACTGCCCTTCGGCGCGGCCCAGGAAGATCGGGCGTACTCAGATTAGCGCGTATCCCGCACCGGCACGCTTGATCCTGCCGCGGAAGGCCAGGTGCATTCCGGTCACGCTCAAACCCTCCGTCGCCGCCCGATCGAGGATGTGCCGTCGGGTCGCGATCGCCTCCGCTGGATCGGTGTCCCAGATCACCGTCCAGTCCGGGTGTCGCATCTGCAGGATCTAAGAGTGAACGATGTCGCCCCAGATCAGGAGCCGCTCGGAGGCGTCCGCGATCAGCACGCCCATATGTCCCGGCGTATGGCCGGGCAGCGGGAGGGCGCGGATACCCGGCGCGAGTTCGGCTTCGCCGGAGACACGCCGGATCCGATCCGCGTAAGCCGCCAGCACCGCCTGCGCCGTATCGAACATCGGGCTCAACGCGGCCGGAGCGGAAGCCCGGGTACCCGCATCCGATCAGTAGGCCACCTCGCGCTCTTGCAGCACGAGTTCGGCGTTCGCGAACCGCGCGAGGCGGCTCGGAGTCAGAAGGCCGCCGGCATGGTCGGCGTGAAGATGGCTCAGCAAGATGGTCTCGACCTGATCCGGCCGCACGCTTTCTGCCGCCAGCGCCGCGGTTACCCGGTTGAACCCCGGACCGAGGACGGTGCCGCAGCCCGCGTCGAGCAGCCAGTGCCGTTCTTCCCGCCGGATCAGGAACGCATTGACCGGCTCCGGCGAGGGACCTTTCGCCGGTAGTCCGGCCTCCCTCAACAAATCCTGTCCGGCTTGGCCCTCGGCGGCCGGGATCATGCTCGATTCCAGCGGAAACAATCCGTCCCGCAGCGGCGTAACTGTGAATGTCCCGACCCTATAGGAACCAGCTACGGGCGCGGCCGTGGTCGATCGCAGGCCAAGCGGCAGCAGGGCGGAGGCGGCCAGCAGGCCGCGGCGGGAGAGATCAAAGGACATGGCCGGCTCTATGGAGATGAGACAGTGCCATCTTCCGGATCGCGCAGGGACCGAGCCAGGGAAGTCCTCCCGCCAATGCCCGGGCATTCTTCCCGACCTTGCGTGACACAGCTTGCGCGCCGGGACGTTCCCGATGCCAATTCAGAACCTCGCTTCAAGCCCGGCTGTTTCACCCATGAGCCTGCCCGCGCATCTCGGCCTACGCCTCATCGTCGTCGCCATACTGTGCCTGGCGGGAGCGGTCACATAGATCGCGTGGGACGCCCATGCGAGCCTCCGCTGGGAGGCTACGACCTCGGCCAATCGGATTGCCGCTCAATCTGCGCGCCAGCCTGGCCTCGGCAGTGCCGGGCCGGCCGCGATACCCGCAACCGCTCCGCAGACCGCGCCGGCTATTCTCGCGCTCCTGCTGGGGATCTGCGCCGACATCCATCTCGGCGTTGAATTGCCCCGCCGCTTCTGCGGTGACTGGGACGGCCTCGACGCCGCCCCCGCATGGTTTCGCAAGGTGCTTGCGTGGGAGGCCAACGCCGAACCGACGATCCGGGCGATCGTCTATCGCGAGCGCTCCATTGGCAGCGTGACGGCTTGGCCCGAGCCGATGGCTGCAGCGGCCCGGGTCTGGCGGCGGATGCGCCTTGCCGGCGGCCTTACCCTTGGGCTGGCGGCGGCGACGGTGCTTCTCAGCTGGCTCGCCGTCATGCGTCTCGTCGCGCCCGTCGGACGGATCGTGCGAGGGCTGGAGAACCTTGACACGACCGGCATGCGATCGCCGCTGCCACGCTTCGCCGCTGCCGAGTTCGACCGGATTGCGCTTGCCTGTAATGGGCTCGCCGACCGGCTTGGTCGCACTGAGGCCGAGCGCGCGGGCCTGATGCAGCGCCTCGTCACGGTTCAGGAAGAGGAGCGGCAGGCGCTCGCCCGGGACCTTCACGATGCCTTCGGCCAATGCCTCGCCGCCGCTGGCGCACGCGCCGCCGCGATCGAGCTGGCCGCTCCTTCGGACCGGGAGGACCTGCGCGAGGACGCCCGCGGCATCGAGGCCGTCGTCTCCACCATGCGGGAGAGCCTGCCCGGAGCTCTGGCCCGACTCGAACTCCCCGATTTCGCTGGCATCGGGCTGGATGATGCCCTTCGCGGCCTCATTGCGACCTGGCGGGGGCAACTCAGGTCCAGCCCGGCTCTCCATCTCGACGTGGCTGGCGATCTCACCGACATCCCCGTGAACGTGTCGGTGAGCGTCTACCGGATCGCACAGGAACTTCTGACGAACGCCCTCCGCCATGGCAGACCGAGCCGGATCTTCATGCGGCTCGATCGGGCTGAAGTCGGGCGACGAACGGTGACGTTGACCCTGGACGACGATGGTGGGGGTAATGTGCCCCAAACGGCGACCCACACAGGCCGTGGCCTCGTCGGCATCCGAGCGCGGCTGGCCCCCCTCGGAGGAAGCCTCTCGCTCACCGGCACCGGCAACGGCATCCGTGCCTGCGCATCGGTGCCAACCATCGGGTGAGATCGCGTCATGGCTACGTCCATTCTCCTCGTCGATGACCATCCTGTCGTACGGGAAGGCTATCGCCGCCTGATCGAGCGACAGCAGGGCTGGGAGGTGATTGCGGAAGCCGAGAGCGCGGCGGCGGCCTATCGTCAATACAGGGCTCATGCGCCGGATCTCGTTATCCTCGACCCGTCGCTGCCAGGCCCGAGCGGTATCGAGGCCATCCGTCACATCCGCCAATGGGACGGAACAGCCCGCATCCTAGTGTTCAGCATGCGCACAGGGGCGTTGGTCGCGCGCCAAGCCTTCGCGGCGGGCGCGTCCGGCTATGTCAGCAAGGCGAGCCCTCCCCGCGAGTTGCTGACGGCGGTGTCCGCCGTTCTCCGCGGCGAGCGGGCGATGAGCGCCGACATCGCGCGTGCGATCGCACAGGACGAGGTGGCGGGTGGCCGCGCCGGTCTCGACGACCTGACTTCTCGAGAGCTCGAAATCCTGAGCTTGACCGCCGGGGGGATGACCGCCCAGGCCGTGGCCGAGATGCTGTGCTTGAGCTTGAAGACGGTACACAACAACCTATCGGTGATCCGTACCAAGCTCGGCGCGCGCACCGATGCGCACCTCGTTTGGATCGCCCTGGGGGCGGGGCTGGTATCGCCATCCGAGGGATTACCGAGCAGAGAATGACGTCGTGGGAGGATGTGTGGAGAGCGCTTACTCGACAGCAGACGGCCAGAAATCAATCCCTGCGGTCGCGCCGAATGCCATCGGCGCATCGCGAAAGCAGCTATTCGTTTATCTTCGAGCAACTTCAATTCGGAAGTTGATCGCGGGCCTCTCAAGATTGGCGGATGATCAAGCTCGGCGCATGCCTGTTCGATAACAGAAATTCCACTGCCTCTTCGGACCAGCCGTTCCACGTCATCCACGTCCACAACTCGCCGGTCTCGTCGAGGACCGGGCTTATGGATGAATCCTCGGTGACGTTCTCGTATCGCTGGAAAGCAGGGCGGGAATTTGCGTCCCAGGCGTAACGCGGCTCGCGATGTGCGCCGATGACAAAATTCCCGGCTTCATCAACGGGATGATGCCAATCGGGTGGAATTCTAACCACCTCGATCCCCATGCCCCTCCCCCTGTGGGCGGACGAGAGCGGGGCAAACCTGGGGTGATGCTGGCCTAAAACAGCCAACCTCAACATTCGACGAGGGGCGAGAGCGGGCAAAAATCCAAGATCTGTCTTGATGCTTGTGCCGCTTAGAAGCAGATCAGCCGACACCCACCCCGCTTGGTCACTCGCCCTTCGGTCTGTTTCGGTCACGCGACCCTGTATGGCGAAGTGCCTGAGATCCAACGTTCTCACGAACCACACGCGGGGGGAAGCTAGAGCACTTTCGGTTTGGGCTGAGTCGGATGCCTGGGGTTCACGCGGGGCTGTTGGGCTGATTCATTGCGCACT
>NZ_JAJALK010000018.1 GCF_020523825.1 Methylobacterium brachiatum
TGTCACCCCAGACGAGTGCGCCAACTTCTTCGCTGCCGCAGGATACGACCCAGATTAAACCGAAAACGCTCTAGCCGGCGAGGCAGCCCGAGCCGGGCGCGCGCTCCCCGAAGCCTATCACCGGCTGTTCCGATGGTGGTTCGCCTGCGGCGTGCCGGGCTTCGGCTCGGTCATGCTGATCCTCTGGCTTATGGTCGCGAAGCCGGGCCTGTGAGCGGTGATACCCCAATCATCGCGGTGTTCGGCGCCTCCGGCCTGATCGGTCAGGCGGTCGCGCGATATCTCATCCGGGCCGGCTTCTCGGTGGTCCCGATGGCGCGTCGGTTCACCGCGGCCCAAGCGCGGGATTTCGGCGCCGCTGCGGTCGAGACCAGGTTCATGACGCTCGACACGACGGGTCTCCGGTCCCTGCTCGACGCGCACGCGGTGGACATCGTCGTGAACTGCGTCAGCATCCTCCAAGACGGCGTGCAGGGAGATACCGAAGCGGTCCATTGCGGCTTCGTCGCGCGCCTCCTCGAAGCACTCGACGGGCGATCCTCGCCCGGCCTGCTGGTGCATCTGTCCATTCCGGGCGATGCCGAAGCGGATACGACCCCGTTCAGCCGGACGAAGCGCGCCGCGGAGCGGCTGATCGCGTCCGCTGGGGTGCCGTTCGCGATCCTCCGGCCGGGCTTCGTGATCGCGCCGGCGGCCTATGGCGGGAGCGCCCTCGTGCGCGCCCTCGCGGCGATGCCGTTCCGGTTGCCGCCGCGCGAGGCCGGCAGTCCCTTCGCGGCGACGGCTGTCTCCGATATTGGCCGAACGGTGGCCGCTCTCGCGAAGCGCTGGCGGGCCGGCGACCGGCACTGGCATTCCGTCTGGGACGTGATGGAGCGGCATCCCGGTACGGTCGGGGATGTCGTCGCGTCGTTCCGGCATTGGATCGGCAGCCCGAAGCCGCTGCTGAGCCTGCCATCCTGGCTGATGACCTTCGGGGCCCGCGCGGGCGACGCGGCGGCGCGGCTCGGATGGCGGCCGCCGATCCGCAGCACGGCCCTGTGCGAGATGCGCCGCGGGGTGGTGGGCGATCCTGAACCCTGGGCGTCGGCGCTCGGGATCGAGCCCGCCTCCTGCGCGGCGGCGCTGGCCGAGATCGCGCCCGGCATCCAGGAACGCTGGTTCGGGCGCCTCTACCTCCTGAAGCCGCTGATCCTCGGGTGCCTCGCCGTCTTCTGGATCGCGTCCGGGCTGGTCAGCCTCGTTCCGGCCTTCGAGGCGGCCACGGCGATCCTGGCGGCTCATGGAATGCCGGAGGCCTGGGCGGGAGCGGCGACCATCGTCACCAGCCTGTGCGATGTCGCCATCGGCCTGGCCATCGCCATCCGGCCGACCTGCCGGGGCGCGCTGCTCGCCGGGACCGCGCTCGCATTGTCCTACATGGCTGTCGCGACCCTCGTCGCGCCGGAGTTGTGGCTCGATCCCCTTGGCGCTCTGGTCAAACCTTGGCCGGGCATCGTCCTGATGCTGATCGCTATTGCGATCCTGGATGATCGTTAGAGGCTAGCCCCGGCCTCACACATCCATCGCGATGGCGTCCTGCAGCATCTGATCGGCGGCACTCATCACCTTGGTGTTGGCCGTGTAGGCCTGCTGGGTCTCGATCATCTTGGAGAACTGGTCCGAGATGCCGGCATTCGACTGCTCCACCGACCCAGCGTCGATGGTCGCGCCCGCGAGCCCGAAGCTCGGCGTCCCGGACCGGCCGTTGGCCACGTAGGTGCCGCCGTCGAGCGAGGTCAGGTTGTCCTGCCCGCCGAACTGGGCCAGCGTCAGCGCGCCGAGCGGCTGCGTGCTGCCATCCGCGCCCGTGCCGGTGAGCGTGCCCGCGGGCGAGACCGTCAGGCTCGCCAGGGTGTCCGCCCCGATGGGGACCTGGACCGGCGCGGTCGCCAAGGGGCCGGCGAACAGGTAATAGCCCGCGCCGTTGACCAGGTAGCCGCTCGAATCCGGAGAAAAATCGCCGCGCCGCGTATAGGCGGTCTCGCCCGTGAAGGTCGGGCTCTCCGGCGTGCCGGTGTTCGACCGGACCACGAAGTAGCCGTTGCCCGAGATCGCGAGGTTGGTCGCGACCCCGGTGGACTGGATCGCCCCCTGGATCCCGAGGGTGTCGCGGGTGCTGGTCGAGACGCCGCCGCTCGTCTGCGCCCTGGCCGTGGTCTGGGCCAGCATGTCGGCGAAGCTCGTCTCCGTGGTCTTGAACCCCGCCGTCTGGGTGTTGGCGATGTTCCCGGAGATGTTGTTGAGCGCGAAGGCCTGCGCCGAGGCACCGGCCACCGAATTCGAGAGCGCGTCGTACAAGCCCATCGGGGTCTCCCGTCCCCAGACCGGCCCGAAAAACCGATCCTAGACAGGCCTATAGACGCGCAGCATGGTTAAGCGGCGGTGTGTCAGCGAATGTTGCTGTTCAGTAATGGGACCGCCCTCGGGTCCCCGGCTCAACTCCCGATCACGCTCACGATCATCTCCCGCCGGTGCTGCCGGTCGCGGTGCTCGGTCAGGTAGAATCCGTGACGGGGGTGCAGATATGAGCCGGCATGTCGTCCGGCATCCTGCTTTCATGCCCAATCTAAAGACTCTATGAGTTCGCATATGACGGGGTGGCTGACGCCTGCTCCCGAAAACCTCACCGATGTGGTCGGCCCATGAAGTCAGGAACTCCTCTCCGATCGGAAATCGAGATTCTACCAAACAGCTGGTGGGGCTGCGTCGGCAGGCAGAATCCACCCCTGCCACTCCCGCGCATCGGTTATGTCCAAAAAGCATTTTTCAGTGGATAATGGGCATATTATGGCCTATGTTCCCATTATGTTCCATTGGTAACGCTTCGTAAGCGTTGAGAAGCTAGACCGTGTGAGGCGTTCTGAACCGAGGTAATCGGGAGCGACAGAGGCGGTCTGGAGATAGCGGACCACACGCTTAGGCAGTCTGTTCGGATAATAAGCCGCCATGATCACATACCTCCGCACTAGCCTCTTTGAATCGCCCGCGCAAACGCTAGTCAATACCGTGAATACGGTTGGCGTGATGGGCAAAGGCATCGCGAAGGAATTCAAAGACCGCTATCCTGCCATGTATGCTGAGTACCGCCGCGTCTGCATGAACGGGGAGCTAACCATCGGCCGCCTCCAGTTGTGGCGAGGCAATGATCATTGGATCTTAAATTTTCCAACTAAAACCACGTGGCGGCAGCCATCCAAGATTGCTTATCTTGAAAGAGGCCTCGAAACCTTCTCGAAGTCCTACAAGCAGATGGGCATCTCTTCGGTCGCCTTTCCGCCGCTCGGTTGCGGCAACGGAAATCTCGACTGGTGGGATGTCAAGCCGCTTATGGAGAACTTCCTCCAACCACTGGAGATCACGGTATACATTCATGATCGTCAGGTGCCTGTAAATTTTGTTCCTGAGCACATTGATGGTGTGCATGAAACACCCGCCATGTATGAAGCATTTGTGGGCGATGTGATAGCCTTAGTTGCATCCGGGGTCCGGAAATTCAGCCTGTCGTTTGATGGCACCGAGTTCTACGCTTCCGCCAACAGTGATGCCGGAATTGAAATCCGAGCAGGGGATCGGAGAGTTTATATCCAGCCGGACTACATGGAATGGGCGTGGAGTGCTCTACAATCAGGGGTACTGACACTTCAACAATTTCCTAGCCAAGACGCGCGCGAGGCTGCGCAATACCTTTTCTCTCTTCTGATTCATCTTCCATATGTGCAAGCGGCCGAGATCTCAAAGCCTCGCTGGGGCGACGAGAAAATCGCTCTCGGATTGTACTTCAAGCGAAAGTCCTCTATCGAAGGACGAGCATTGTTGAACTTAAATTCTAACGCTGACGCACAGCTATGCCTATCTCAGAGTTGGTAGCCGCAGCGCATGTAGCCACGCAATGCAGTCGGCTTTCTACTAGTTCCCAAAGGGGTTTCTGGCCTAGATTTCTCTACCACGCTACTCATGTAACGAACGCGGTAGGGATCGTTCGCGACGGATTCTTGGGGTCCAGAGAGGCCGGCATCGATTTCCATGATGTCGCCAATCAGGGTGCCCTTGCGGCTTACGAAAGCTCCCACAAGTACGCTCGACTTTATTCTCGCCCGAAAAATCCCTACCATCTCCGCACCGAAGGCATAAAGCCAATCTGCGACCCGTACAGACTGGCACATCAAGCTTCGATTCCGGTGATGTTCCTGTTCGACGCAGAGAAAATTCTTACTCGCGCCGGAACGGTATTCACTGCCGGCAACATCCAGCGTGGTAAAAACGTCGAGTTAAGCACAGACGAGCATTTCTCGACGCTAGATTTCAATGCCATCTATCACGATGATGCAGTCAGCGCGCACGACAAAGAATATATTCATGATCGTCGCATGGCTGAAGTTATGATTCCGGAAGCTCTGCCGCTCGAAAACTATCTTAGGTGGGTCGTATTTCGTACGCCTTCTGACCTGCTGACCTTCAATTACCTTCTCGGAAAACTTGGATCGACCTGCGGCTATCCTCGAGGAACAGAAACCGTAAATCGATCTATTTTCATGCATTGGGGCTTGTACATTAGAGAATTGAACTTCATTGAGGACAAGCTTACGATAGATTTTCACTTACCCCGCGGAAGAAGGCCTTTTAATAATGAATATAAAATCAATGTGACTCAAACATGCTCTGACGGCTCTACGCTGTCGTACAACAATTCCTATCCGCTGGCTCGGCCATCCATCACGATCAAGGGATTCTCCCCTGACGGGGCAAGCGTCTGGAAGATTGTTTTGGAGGACGTATTGGCATTTGAGGGAAGACTACCTCACGAACAGTCAGCACTTTTCGGCTAGTTCGATGCGCAATGTATCAATACTTTAGTACATATGTCACTTTCCGTTTCAGTACAATTAGGTGGACGCGCCTTTAAGCACCCATGATTTGAAGCAAGATCTCGCGTTGGTGCGACCTGTCTCTGTGCTCAATGAGGTAAATGCCCTGCCACGCGCCGAGCGCGAGTCGCCTTTCTATGACTGGGATCGACAGGCTCGAATCGGTCAGCATCGCCCGGATATGGGCGGGCATATCATCAGGGCCTTCTGCCGAATGTACGTAAAGTGGCTGGCTTTGTAATGCGTCCGACTCTTCGGCACCGTGGACGGAAGAGGCGCCGCGCGGCGCGAAGCCGTCGAGGGCTGTCATCAGGTCGGTCTGCACGTCCGGGTCGGCATTCTCCTGGATGGTCAGCGAGGCCGAGGTGTGCCGGCAGAACAGAGTGACGAGCCCGTCCCGGATGCCGCTGCCCCGCACGAACTCCGCCACCGCCCCGGTGAAGTCCGTGAAACCCTGCCCCGGGGTCGCGATGGTCAGGCGGCCGCTCGCGTGGCGCGCCACCGCGCCTGATACCAGAGGCTCGACTGAACCGATCTTGCCCTGCCTCATGCATCCGTCTCCGTCAGCGTTGCACCCGGTGCGATTTCGCGCTCGCCGCGGGCGAGGATCCGCTCCAGCACGTCGATCCGGTCGGCCTCCGCGGGCGGCTTGTCCCAGCGGATCCGGCTGACCCGGGGGAAGCGCATCGCCACGCCGGACTTGTGCCGGGTCGAGCGCTGGACGCCCTCGAAGGCGATCTCCAGCACGAGCCCGGCTTCCAGCCCATGGGCGACCTCGCGCACCGGCCCGAACCGCTTGGTGGTGTTGTTGCGGACATAGCGGTCGAGCTTGGCGAGCTCGGCATCGGTGAAGCCGTGATAGGCCTTGCCCACCGGCACCAGCTCGTCCCCGCCCTCGAGGGCCTCCCGCCAGACCCCGAACGTGTAGTCCGAGTAGAACGACGAGCGCTTCCCGTGGCCGCGCTGCGCGTACATCATCACCGCATCGACGATATGGGGCTCGCGCTTCCACTTCCACCAGGGGCCTTTCGGGCGACCCGGCAGGTAGGGGCTGTTGAGACGCTTGAGCATCACGCCCTCGATCGCATCCGCATCCTCCCCGGCGCCCACCGAGGCCGGGTCGGCCCGGGCGGCGGCGAGCGCCTCCCAATCCGCGAAGGGGACCAGCGGCGAGATATCGATCCGGGCATGGTCGAGGCGGGTGACCAGGGCCTCCAGCTTCTCCCGGCGGGTCGCGAACGGCTCGGCCCGCAGGTCGTCGCCGTCGAGCGTCAGGAGGTCGTAGGCCCGGACATGGGCGGGGAATTCTTCGAGGAGCTTGGCGGTCACGGCCTTCCGGTTCAGGCGCTGCTGCAGGACGTTGAAGCTCTGGACCCGGCGCTCGCGCAGGATCAGCAGCTCGCCGTCCAGCGTGCCTGTGAAGCCGATCGCCTCGGCGAGATCGGGGAACGCCCCGGTGATGTCCTCGCCGGTGCGGGAATAGACCTTGGCGACCTGGGCGCCGGCCCGGTCGCGCCCGCCGACGAGTTGGACGCGGATGCCGTCCCATTTCCACTCCGCCGAGAACGCCTCCGGCTCGAGCTTCTCGAGATCGGCCTCCTCCTCGATCGGATGCGACAGCATCGGCGGCCGGAACGGCGCCGGATTAAGCGTCTCGGGTCGCTCGGCCCTCCCCTCGACCCAGGCGAACAGCGTCTCGAACGGCGGCGTGAGGCCGTGCCAGACCTCCTCGACCGCATCCGCCTCGTGGCCGCCCAGCGCGCCGACCGCGGTCTTGGCAAGCCGCGCCGAGACACCGACGCGCAGGTTGCCGGTGACGAGCTTCAGGAGCGCCCAGCGCCCGGTCTCGTCGAGGGCGTCGAGCCATTCGGCCAGATGCTGGGGCAGCTCCCGTTTCGGGATGGTCGCCAGGGTCTCCACGACCTCGGCGAGGGTCGGGACATGCGGGGGCGGGTTGTTGTGGCCGATCCCCACACGCGCATCCCCTCCCCCCCCTGCGGGGGCTACGAGGTTCGCAGATCGGTCAGCATGAGGCGCGACATGCCCCCTCTCCCGTGCGGGAGAGGGGACCCGCGCCTCATCCGGCGCCGGGTGAAGACCGGAGCCCGCAGAGGGGGAAGGAAGATCCCGCGGCGCCGGCCAGATCAGCGCCGTGGTCTCGGCGAGATCGCCGACGTAATTGTGCGACAGGCGGAACAGCACCGGGTCGATGCGCTCCTCGACCAAGCCGCGGATCAGGGCCGGCTTGGCCTCGCGGAAACTCAGCGTGCCGGTCATGGCGCCGAGCGCGTAGCCGCGCTCCGGATCCGGCGTGCGCGCGAAGAAATCCTGGAGCATCCGCAGCTTGGCGTTGCGGCGCGGCTCGTAGGCGAGGCGGTCGAGGAGATGGGCGAAATCGTTCACGCCGCCACCTCCGGCTCCGGAGCGTCGGCCGGGGTCGGCTCCGCCTCGCCGTCGTCGCCATAGCCCAGCAGGTGCAGCGGCTTGGCCTTGATGCCTTGGGTCCCGCACCAATGGACCAGGGCATCCTCCTGGCCGTGCGTCACCCACACTTCCCCGGCGCCGGTGTCCCGGATCGTGCGGCACAGGTCCGGCCAGTCGGAATGGTCGGAGATCACCAGCGGCAGCTCGACGCCCTTCTGGCGGGCGCGGGCGCGGACCCGCATCCAGCCGGAGGCGAAGCAGGTCACGGGATCGGGAAACTTGCGCGACCACAGATCCTGCATCGCGCTGGGCGGGCAGAGCACGATCGCGCCGTGCAGGTCCTTGCGGTCGGCGGCCACGACCTTCGGGGTCTCGCCCAGGGGGATGCCCTCGCGCTTGTACAGCTCGGTCAGCTTCTCCATCGCTCCGTGCAGGTGGATCGGCCGGTCCCAGCCCTCCTCGCGCAGCAGCGCCATCACCCGCTGCGCCTTGCCCAGCGCGTAGGCGCCGACGATGTGGGCCCGCTCCGGGAACAGGGCCACGGAGGCCATGAGCTTGCGGACCTCGTCGCGGGTGTCCGGATGGGTGAAGACCGGCAGGCCGAAGGTCGCCTCGGTGATGAACACGTCGCAGGGCACCACCTCGAAGGGCAGGCAGGTCGGGTCCGGCGCCCGCTTGTAGTCGCCCGACACCACGACCCGGACGCCGTCGCGCTCGATGGCGATCTGGGCGGAGCCGAGCACGTGGCCGGCGGGGGCGTAGCGCACCGTGACGTCGCCGACGCGCAAAGCCGCGCCGAGCCGGGCCTCCTGCCGCTGGCGGCAGAAATCCTCGCCGTAGCGCACCGCCATAATCCGCAGGGTCTCGGGCGTCGCCAGCACGTGGCCGTGGCCGGCGCGCGCATGGTCGGCATGGCCGTGGGTGATGAGCGCGCGCTCCACCGGCCAGGTCGGATCGACGTGGAAGCCCCCGAGCGGGCAGTAGAGGCCCTCGCGGGTCAGGGTGAGGAGATCGCTCGCGCGTGTCGGCATCGGGTCCGTTGCTGCCGGTGGAGTCCGCCGGTGGCCCCGGTATATAGGCGGCCCCGACCCGGCAGACGCATGGCCACGCAACACAGTTCCGGCGACCTCCTCGCCGACCGCCGCTATCGCTACGCGGAAGCCTGCCTGGCGGACGGCGACCATGCCGGGGCGGCCGATCTCGCCGAGCAGGCGCTGGAGATCGCGCCCCGCTACGCGCCGGCCTGGCTGCTGCTGGGCCGCGCCCGGGAGGGGCTGGCCGTGCAGGACGGCGACCCGGCTTTGCGGGCGGCGGCGACGCGGGCCTATGCCTGCGCCCTCGACATCGACCCCGACGACACCCTCGGCGTGCGCGCGCATCTGGTCCGCCTCGGCGAAGGCGCCGGCCTGCCGGCGCTGTCACCGGCCTATGTCCGGGCCCTGTTCGACGGCTACGCGCCGCGTTTCGAGCGCCACCTCGTGGACGGGCTGGGCTATGTCGGCCCGCAGCTCGTCCGCGATGCCCTGCCGCCCGTGCCGGAGCGGTTCGAGGCGGCGCTCGATCTCGGCTGCGGCACGGGCCTGATGGGCGCGGCGATCCGCGACCGGGTCGGACATCTCACCGGGGTCGACCTCTCGCCCGGCATGCTGACCCTCGCCCGAGCCAAGAGGCATCACGGTCGTCCGCTCTACGACCGCCTGGCCGAGGGCGATCTCATGGCGTTCCTGGCGGGCGAGCCGCCGGACTCCGCCGATCTGTGCCTCGCCGCGGACGTGCTGATCTACGTGGCGGATCTCGGCCCGGTCCTGGAGCGGGTCGCCCGGGTCCTGCGTCCGGGTGGCCTGGCGGCCTTCACCGTCCAGTCCCATGACGGCGACGGTGCGCGCCTGGGCGCCGACGGGCGCTACGCCCACGCGGATTCCCACATCACGGAGGCGGCGTCCGGTGCCGGCCTGGAGATCCTGATGCTGCGCCCCGCCGATGTGCGGCGCGAAGGCGGTCGGCCGGTCCCGGGCCGGATCGTCGTGCTGCACCGCACACGCCAATGATTCGCCGCGCATGAAACTGCTTGGGCATTCGTCCATTGTCTGTCGGCTGCGCGCGGCGCGGCGATGGAATCGGGGACAGGCATGGCGGATTTCGGCGGCGGGAACGATGGGCGCGCACCTGAGCGCAAGCCCGACCCGCCCGTGGATCGCTCCTTCCCGGCCGATCCCCGAACGCGCATCGCCTTCGCCATCGCGCTGGCGACGCTGGCAGGCTGCGCCGATTCGATCGGCTTCCTGGAATTCTCGCAGCTGTTCATGTCGTTCATGTCGGGCAACACCACGCGCTTCGGCGTGGCGGTGTCCAACGGCGACTGGGAGAACGTCACCCGGGTCGCCAGCACCATCAGCCTGTTCTGCTTCGGCGCCTTCCTGGGCACGCTGATCGCGGCCTGGGTCGGACGCTGGCGGCTGGCCGTCCTGCTGACGCTGCAGGCGCTGCTCCTCGCCGGCGGCCTGCTGATGCCCTGGGGCACCTTCGCCTACCCGCTGCACGCCTACCCGATCGTGCTGGCCCTGGGCCTCCAGAATGCGACCCTGCAGGATGAGGGCGGGCGCTCGCTCGCGCTGACCTACGTCACCGGCGCGGTGGTTCGCTTCGGCACCGGCTGCGCCAACCTGCTGCTCGGCACGGTGGCGCCCTCGTTCTGGATCCAGGCGCCGCTCTGGGCCGGCCTCAGCACCGGCGCGGTCGTCGGCGGCCTGCTGGATATGCGCTACGGCGAATCCGCCTTCCTGTTCCCGGCCGGCCTCGCCGCGATCCTGGCCCTGGTGGCGATCGCCCTGACCATCGCCAAGCCCGGCAGCACCCTGGTCGCCGGCTCGGCGCCGGCCCCCGATGCCAGCCCCAAGGCGGAGGTGATCGACGCGATCCATTGAGGCCGCCCCGGCGGCTCGCCCGGCACGGCGACAGGGCGGTTCAGCTGTCGGAATCCCGGTAGCTGCCCCGCCCCTGCTTGATCACGGCGCGGCTCTTCTTGGCGCCGATGCGCCGCTCCTTCGAACCCTTCGTCGGCTTGGTCGCGCGGCGGATGGGCGGCGGCGGCTTGGCCGCCTCGGTCACGAGCTCGACCAGCCGTTGCAGCACATCGGCCCGGTTGCGCTCCTGGGTCCGGTGGCGCTGCCCGGACAGGACCAGGACGCCGTCCTTGGTCAGACGCCGGCCGGCGAGCTTGTACAGGTTCGCCTTGACTCGCTCATCGACCGAGGGCGAGGCCAGGATCGACCAGCGCAGCTGGACCGCCGTCTCGACCTTGTTGACGTTCTGCCCGCCCGCCCCCGAGGCGCGCATGAACGACAGCTCGATCTCGTCATCCTCGATGGTGATCCGCGCGTTCACCCGCAGAGGCATGGCGACCTCCGGCCCGCGTCGCGGAACGCGCTCGACCGAGGCCGACCGCGGGTGCGCTGGAACACCGGTTCCGGCGCTGGGGCGGCGATCCTGTGGGTGCGAACCGGAGCCACGATCGCCATATCCTCTCGTACCGGCGGACGGCCGCGCCGGGCCGGCGATGCCGGGCTCAGGCGGCCTCGGCCGGGGTCCGGGCGCGCAAAGCCAGGGCATGCAGCCCGCGCTTGAACGCATCGTCCAGCAGGGCATTGACCAGGCGGTGCCGCTCCACGCGGCTCTTGCCCTCGAAAGCCGAGGCGACGATGTCGAGCCGGTAATGGGTCTCACCCCCGGGCCGCGCGCCGGAATGGCCCGCATGCAGGTGTGATTCGTCGATCACGTCGAGCCGGGCCGGCGCGAGTTCCGCGCGCAGCTTCGCCTCCATCCAGCCCCGAAGGGTGCCGTCGTCACCAGTCCCGTCAGCCATCGCGCCCTCACCTGATATCGTCGGCATCCGTCAAGCCCGATCCCGCGCATGCGTCATCAGGCCCAGTGCCCTTGTGTCTCCGGTTTGCCCCCTCATAATCGGCCCGTCATGGATCTCAACTCGCGCCTGTTCGACAGCATCCGGATCAGAAAACCGTCCTGCGACGAGCCGAAGCCTGCGGCCGATGGCACGTGCGAGAGCCCGGGCTGCACGCAGCCGGGCCTGCACCGGGCGCCGAAGGGCCGCAAGGCGGAAGGCCAGTACTGGCGGTTCTGCATCGACCACGTCCGCGCCTACAATGCGAGCTACAACTATTTCGACGGCATGAACGATGCCGCCGTCCAGGCCTATCAGAAGGACGCGATCATCGGGCACCGCCCGACCTGGGCCATGGGGGTGAACCCGGCCGGCCAGGGCAAGCCCGCCGAGGAGCCGACCCGCGACTGGGCCTATGTCGATCCGCTCGGCATCCTGCGCGGTGCCGGCGTCGAGGGACGCCGCCGCGCCCGCCAGCCGGAGCCGGAGAAGCCCCGCCGCACCGCCACGGTGCGCCGGGCCCTCGACGTGATGGGGCTCGAAGAAGGCGCGGACGGGCCCGCCATCAAGGCGCAGTACAAGGCGCTGGTGAAGCGCTTCCACCCCGACGCCAATGGCGGCGACCGCTCGTTCGAGGAGCGGCTGCGGGACATCATCCGCGCCCACGACGTTCTGCGTGCCGCCGGTCTCTGCTGAGCGGCACGAACGATGCAGGCCGGATCGCCGGAGCGCCGTGAGGCCGCAGCGGAACCCCCTTCGTCGTCGAGCGCTCTAGGATAAGGCAAATTGCCCGGCGCAGCCCTATATGAGGCTCGTGCCGGTCGGTGGCGCCGCACAGCGCTGCCGTTTAAAGATTGAGTCCGCCCCGCGGCGGATGCCCGGCTCGACGTTACTTCCGTGCGGAAGCTCCATGCCCTCGGGCCGGAGTTCCCGCGCCTCACGAGGTCCCGAATGCTCTCTGACGACACGCCCGCCGCGCTGCCCGACCGCACCGTTTCCGTCCGCGAGGTCTTCGGCATCGACCTCGACCTCAAGGTTCCGGCCTATGCCGAACGAGAGGAACACGTCCCCGATCTCGATCCGGACTACATCTTCGACCGGGAGACCACGCTGGCGATCCTGGCCGGCTTCGCGCGCAACCGCCGCGTGATGGTCACCGGCTATCACGGTACCGGCAAGTCGACCCATATCGAGCAGGTCGCCGCGCGGCTGAACTGGCCCTGCGTGCGGATCAACCTCGACAGCCACGTCTCGCGCATCGATCTCGTCGGCAAGGACGCGATCGTGCTGAAGGACGGCAAGCAGGTCACCGCCTTCCAGGACGGCATCCTCCCCTGGGCGCTGCAGAACAACGTCGCCCTGGTGTTCGACGAGTACGATGCCGGGCGGCCGGACGTGATGTTCGTGATCCAGCGCGTGCTGGAGCTGTCGGGCCGGCTGACGCTGCTCGACCAGAAGCGCGTGATCCGCCCGCACCCGGCCTTCCGGCTGTTCGCCACCGCCAACACCGTGGGCCTCGGCGACACGTCGGGCCTCTATCACGGCACTCAGCAGATCAACCAGGGCCAGATGGACCGCTGGTCGATCGTGACCACGCTGAACTACCTGCCGCATGACCGCGAGGTCGACATCGTGCTCTCGAAGGCGGTGCATTACCGCAACGACCAGGGCCGCGACATCGTCAACCGGATGGTGCGCGTGGCGGACCTGACTCGCAACGCGTTCATGAACGGCGACCTCTCCACCGTCATGAGCCCGCGCACGGTCATCACCTGGGCCGAGAACGCCGATATCTTTAAGGATGTCGGCTTCGCGTTCCGGGTGACCTTCCTGAACAAGTGCGACGAGCTCGAGCGGACCCTGGTGGCCGAGTTCTACCAGCGCGCCTTCGGCAAGGAACTGCCCGAGAGCGCGCTGAACGTCGCCCTGAGCTGACCGCATGGAGGACGCGATGGTGCATCCGGCTCCGACACGCGAGGACGCTCCGGCGCCTCAGCATGCCGGAGGGCGGACGCGCTACGCGGACGATGTCTACACCTGGGTTCAGGAGCAGGTCGCCCTGCTCCGCGCCGGGCAGGTGGACGCGCTCGACCTCGACAACATCGCCGAGGAATTGAGCGACGTGGGCTCGGAACAATACGACAAGCTTGAGAGCGCGATCGAGGTGCTGTTGGCCCATATGCTCAAATGGGACCATCAGCCCGAACGGCGCAGCCGAAGCTGGTCGCTCACGATCGCCGAGCAGCGGGTGCGGATCGACAAGCAGCTGCGCCGGAACCCGGGCCTCAAGTCACGTATCGTCGAGGCTATCACTGACGGCTATCGGCTCGGCAGGCTTCGAGCCGCCCGCGAGATAAAGCGCTCGCCCAACACATTCCCCGAGGAGTGTCCCTTCACCTGGGACGACATCCTGAATCGCCCCTTCGAATTCGAGGCCGACCGGTAGCCCCCCGCATGTCCATCTCCAACCGCAAGCCCGGCGAGCGTCGCGAATCCGTGGCCGAGCCCCTGAAGCGCTCGGTGGCCGGGTGCCTGCGCGCCATCGCCCGCCGGTCCGAGGTCGAGGTGACCTACGCCACCGACCGTCCGGCGCTGACCGGCGACAAGGCCCGGCTGCCCGAGCCGCCCCGCAAGCTCTCGGCGCAGGACGTGGCGGTGCTGCGCGGCAATGCCGACGCCATGGCGCTGCGGCTCGGCTGCCACGACATCGCGGTGCATCGCCGGCTCGCCCCCGAGAATGCCGCCGCCCGCGCGGTCTACGACGCGGTGGAGCAGGCCCGGGTCGAGGCGATCGGCTCACGGCGGATGACGGGGGTGGCCAGCAACATCACCGCGATGCTGGAGGACCGCTACCATCGCGGCGGCAAGTACGAGACCATCACCGACCGGGCCGACGCCCCGATGGAGGACGCCGTCGCCCTGATGGTGCGCGAGCGCCTGACGGGGCAGCAGCCCCCCGAGGCGGCCGCCAAGATCGTCGCGTTGTGGCGCGAGCATATCGAGGCCAAGGCCGGCCCCAACCTCGACGGGCTGATCGGCTCGATCGAGGACCAGCGCAAGTTCGCCCGCTCCGTGCGCGACCTGCTGACCTCCCTCGACATGTCGGACGAGACGCCGTTCGACGCCGAGGATGACGAGAACGACGACGAGAACGACGCCCAGGACGACGAGCAGAACCCGAGCGAGGGCGATTCCGAGGAGAAGAGCCAGGGCGAGCGCGCCGAGATCGAGACCTCGGAGGAAGCCTCCGACGAGATCGAGGAGGGCGCGCAGGAATCCGCCGACGCGCCGTCGGGCGAATTGCCCGACGAATCCGAGGACGCGGAATCCGAGGAGGCCTCCGAAGCGTCGCGTCCGCCGACGCGCCAGGGCAACGAGGCGCGCGGGCCCGAATACCGGGTGTTCAACCCGCGGTTCGACGAGATCATCCACGCCGAGGAGTTGTGCGATGCCGACGAGCTGTCGCGCCTGCGCAGCTACCTCGACAAGCAGCTCTCGCACCTCCAGGGGGTCGTCGGCCGTCTCGCCAACCGGCTGCAGCGCCGCCTGCTGGCCCAGCAGAACCGCGCCTGGGACTTCGACCTCGAGGAGGGCCAGCTCGATCCGGCGCGGCTCGTCCGCGTGGTCATCGACCCCTACCAGCCGCTCTCCTTCAAGCAGGAGAAGGACACCAATTTCCGCGACACCGTGGTCACGCTGCTCCTCGACAATTCCGGGTCGATGCGCGGCCGGCCGATCACCGTGGCGGCGACCTGTGCCGACATCCTGGCGCGGACCCTAGAGCGCTGCGGCGTGAAGGTCGAGATCCTCGGCTTCACCACCCGGGCCTGGAAGGGCGGCCAGAGCCGCGAGGCCTGGCTCGCCGCCGGCAAGCCGCCGAACCCCGGTCGTCTGAACGACCTGCGCCACATCGTCTACAAGTCCGCCGACGCGCCCTGGCGCCGGGCCCGGAAGAATCTCGGGCTGATGATGCGCGAGGGTCTCCTCAAGGAGAATATCGACGGCGAGGCCCTGGACTGGGCGCACAAGCGTCTGCTCGGGCGGCCGGAGCAGCGCAAGATCCTGATGGTGATCTCGGACGGCGCGCCGGTCGACGACTCGACCCTCTCGGTCAATGCCGGCAACTACCTCGAGCGGCACCTGCGCTGGATGATCGAAGAGATCGAGACCCGCTCGCCGGTGGAGCTCCTGGCCATCGGCATCGGCCACGACGTGACCCGCTATTACCGCCGGGCCGTGACGATCATCGACGCCGAGGAACTGGGCGGCGCCATGACGGAGAAGCTGGCCGAGCTGTTCGAGGAGAACGGCTCCCCGGCCCCCGTGGGCCGAGCCCTGCGCGCCGCCGGCGGGCGGCGCTGACGCGCGCGGCGTCGGGGGCAAAACCCCTCGACGCGGCCGAAACATCGATCCGCCGTCACGTGGTGAGAATGCGATCTCGCCGGCACCAAACGGCTGCGCCGGCAAGATTCGCTTCGCCCGATCGAAAGCGGCACGCCCTGATTCGTTCTCGTACGATACGGCGCCCCGTCTGCGCAGCAACGCGCCGACTTTCTCGGGAAGAGAGCCGCCAGAAGTTGAAGTTCGGCAAGCGCATCATCTTCAAATAGCTATACCAGATCAAGAATAAATCTAATCCGTTGCGCGGACACAACTCGCGACACGTCACAGAACGATAGCGGCGGTAATTTCTGGCCCGCGATTGCCTCCCCTCCGTCAGCAACTCACTTCTCGCGCACAAGCGAACCGGCTGCCTCGGCCGGCATCCGATGGTGAGTCATGCGGTTCTGGATGCGGAAAGCCCCGGCGCTCGAAGCGATCGTGTGGGCGGTGGTGAACGGAGCCCTTCTCTGTGCCGCCGGTGCGGCTCGGGCAGAAGACGCAGTCCAGCTCGACGAGCTCAGCGTCGAGACCCAGGGTCGGGGCGCCCCGAAGAGCTACGGCGCCTCCGTCGGCGTGGTTGGCCCCCCGCCGCCAGCCTACGCGGGCGGCCAGGTCGGGTCCGGCTCGCGGCTGGGATTGCTGGGCAACCGGAGCAGCTTCGACCAGCCCTACAGCCAGACGAGCTTCACCGATCAGCTGATCCGCGACCAGCAGGCCCATACGCTTCAGGACGTGATCAACAATGATCCGGCCGTCCGCACCAACGTGCCGCCGTCCAGCGGCATCCAGGGCTTCCTGATCCGGGGCTTCCCGTATTTCGCTCAGGATATCGCGTTCAACGGCCTCTACGGCGTGTCCGACGCCTTCAACCCGGCGATCGAGCCGATCGAACGGGTCGAGGTGCTCCATGGCCCGGGAACCTTGCTCACCGGCACCCCGCTGTTCGGCAATATCGGCGGCGTCATCAACCTGATCCCGAAGCGCGCCCTGGATGCGCCACTGACCCGGGTGACCCAGGGCTACATCTCCAACGCCCAGAGCTACACCGCCCTCGATCTCAGCCGGCGCTACGGCCCGTCGAACGAATGGGGGCTCCGGTTCAACGGCGCCTACCAGTTCGGCAGGACGCCGATCGACTTGCAGCAGTTGGAATTCGGCGTCGCGGCTCTCGCCCTCGATTATCGCGGCGAGAACCTGCGTGTCTCGGCGGATCTCGGCTACCAGAAGACCGATCTCAATGCGGCCTTCCGCACCCGGTCGGTCAGTTCGGGCTTTCCCATCCCGCGGGCGCCGGACCTGCGAATCAACCCGCAGCAGAGCTGGGAATACCGCGACAGCGACAACAAGTCGGTGGCGCTACGCGCCGAGTACGATCTGAACGACGCAGTCACGCTCTACGCCGCTTACGGACACAGCCAATTCTACCAGGAGTATTTCGGCGCGGTCCTGACCATCTTCAACGCGCGCGGCGATTTCCGCGAGCCGATCAACTACCTGCCCTACATTTCCAACGCCGACACCGCGGAAGCGGGCCTGCGCGGGCGGCTCGATACGGGACCGGTGCGCCATGAATTCGGCATCGCGGCGACCGGCCTGTGGTACGACCAGAGCCAGATCAGCTACCCGGTCGGATCGACCATCGTCTCCAACATCTACGCGCCGGTCACGGTCCCGCCGCGCAGCGCCATCGGCCAGACGCGGGCCATGCCGCCGACGACGGCCCGCAGCAATCAGAGCGTCGCCGTAGCCGACACGCTGTCCATCCTGGATGGCCATGTGCAGCTCACTTTGGGCGGGCGCTGGCAGAGCATCACCGTCAAGAGCCTCGATCCACGCACCGGATCCACCACCGGTCTCGCGGATAGCGGCGCCTTCTCGCCCGGTGCCGGTCTGGTGGTGAAGCCCTGGGAGGCGCTGTCGCTCTACGCCAATTACAGCGAGGGCCTGACGGCCCCTTCCGTGCCGGTGACGGCGGTCAACGCCAATCAGCCCTTCGGAGCGGTCCGCTCGGACCAGATCGAGGCCGGCGTCAAATACGATTTCGGCAACCTTGGTCTCGGCTTCGCCGCCTACGACCTGCAGCAGCCGTTCGGATTCCTGGATTCGAGCAATCGGTTCAGGATCGACGGGACACAGCGCAATCGCGGCCTCGAATTCACGGCCTTCGGCGAGCCGGTGGTCGGCATTCGGGTGGTCGGCGGGGTGAGCCTGATCGACGGCCGGCTCCTGAAGACGCAGGGCGGCCAGTTCAACGGCAACGTCGCGATCGGTGTCCCGGCGGTCCAGCTGAACCTCTACGGCGAGTACGATCTGCCCTGGCTCGCCCCTGGGCTCACCGTCACCGGCCGGGTGATCTACACGGCGGCGCAGTATTACGACCAGGCCAACAGCCAGACGATTCCGGACTGGGCCACCCTCGATCTCGGCCTGCGCTACAAGACGATCCTCCAGGACCGGCCGGTGACCTGGCAGGCGAACATCCTGAACGTGACCGGCAACAATTACTGGGCCACGACCGGTCGCGGGCTCCTCGCGCCTGGGACACCGCGGACCGTTCTCATCTCGGCCAGCGTGGATTTCTGATCATCAGGTCAGGCCGACGGCATGCCCCAAGCCTGACCTCGCGCCATCGCCAAGGGTCGACGCGAATCGCACGCTCAAAACCGACCGGAACAATGCTGTCCGCGCAGGCAAGCGCAAACCGCCGCGGCATGCCCTGCCGCGGCGGTTTGCGTCGTCTGAGGCGTAGAAGGCGCTGAGCGCCCGAGATCAGGCCGCGACGGCCGGAGTCTCGGCGAGCTTCTTGTGGATCTCGCGCTTCAGCAGCCGGGCGGTCTGCGACAGGTCGCCCTCGCCGGCTTTCACCAGGAAGGCGTCGAGGCCGCCGCGGTGCTCGACCGAGCGCAGGGCGTGCGCGGTGATGCGCAGGCGCACCCGCTTGCCCAGCGCGTCCGACTGGAGCGTGACGTTGCACAGGTTCGGCAGGAACCGGCACTTGGTCTTGTGGTTCGAGTGGCTCACGAGGTGGCCGACCTGAACGGCCTTGCCGGTGAGTTCGCAGCGGCGCGCCATGATGACTAAAATTCCCGTCTCGTTCCGCCCGTGAAGACCCGATCGCAAGCGGCGCGATCATCGTCGCAGCGGGCGGCGCCCGATACGTATTCCAGGTCCAGCGGAGTCCTGTTGAAGGCGCGAGCCTATAGGCGACCTGCCCCCGATGCGTCAAGCTCCGCCGGGTCGAAGGTGCCCCGAGCGGGGGTCGGGCACCCAACGGTCTGTTAACCACGATGCCGGGATATAACCGTCATCGGCTCGACGAAGGCCGGCGCCGCGCCGGCACCGCACGTCGAGACCTCGTCTCGCGAGATCGTCTCGCACAAGATATTTTTCGCCCGCGTTTCCTGGGATGCGATCCGGATCATGAGCGCCACGCCTGTCCGTCGGACGATCAAGCCGCTGACGACGCGCCTTCTCGGGACCGTGCTCGCTATCGCGGCGCTCGGTGCCCCGGCCGATGCGGCCGCCCGCGCCCGGCGGGCCGCCGCCGCGGCGCCCGCCACCGTAACGGTGGATTACAGCATCAACCTCGCCGGCCTGCCGATCGGGACCGCGCGGCTCGCGGGCAGCTTCGAGCGCGATCGCTACCTGATGGACGTCTCGGCGACGCTGACCGGCCTCGTGGGGGCGATCACCGGTGGCAAGGGCTCGGCCCGGGCCTCCGGCAATTTCTCGGTGGCGCCGCAGCCCGCCGCCTTCTCGATCGCCACCCATACGGCGAGTTCGGGGATCGCGGTGCGCATGGCGCTCGCGCACGGCAACGTCGTGCAGGCCGAGATCACGCCGCCGCTGGTGGACATGCAGGACCGGGTGCCGGTCACGGCCGCCCACAAGCGGGGCATCATGGATCCCGTGAGCGCGCTGCTGATGCCGGCCCAGGGGCGGGGCGAACTGCTCGATCCGGCCAATTGCAACCGGACCCTGCCGGTGTTCGACGGCGCGACCCGGTTCAACGTCGTGCTGAGCTACGCCGAGACCCGCCCCGTACAGAAGCCCGGCTATGTCGGACCGGTCCTGGTCTGCACCGCCCGCTACCAGGCGGTGGCCGGGCACCGGCCGGACCGCCCCGGGGTGAAGTTCATGGAGGATAACCGCGAGATGTCGGTCTGGCTCGCCCCCGTCGAGGGGACACGGGCCCTGATTCCGCTGCGCATCTCGGTGCTCACCACCATCGGCACCAACATCATCGAGGCGACGCGCTGGACCCAGGGCGCCGCCGAGACCGCCGGCGCCAGCGTCGCCCAGGCGAGCCTCCCCGCGCAGTGAGCACCCGCCGCGGGATCCGGCTTTGACCGCCGGCCTCTTTCCGGGCACCCGTGCGGGGCAAGCGCGGCAGCCAGGGAGGTGCAGGACCATGCCGAAGGGCTACATCATCGTCCGGATGACGGTCACCGATCCGGAGACCTACGCGGCCTATGCCGAGATGGCCTCCGCGGCGATGCGGCTCTACGGCGCCAAACCTCTGGTGCGGGGCGGGCGCTACGAGGCGCTCGAGGGTGAGGCCCGGCCGCGCAACGTCGTGCTGGAATTCGAATCCTACGACGCCGCGCGGGCCTATTACGTCTCGCCGGAATACCAGGCCGCCAAGGCGAAGCGCCTGCCGGCCGGGATCGGCGAGGTCGTGCTGGTCGAAGGCGCCGCCTGAACCGGCCGGTTCAGGCGGCGAGCGGCGCCCGGCCGTAATGGGTCGCGTACGCGTTCTCCACGGCCGGGATGATCTCGACGATCGCGAACCACCGGTCCCAGAACGCCGTCTCGCGCAAGGCCTCGACGACGCATTCGTAGGCGTGGTGGTCGCTGGCCTCCCACACCCAGAGATCGGTGACGCGGGCCGTGTAGAATTCGGCGTCGTAGAAGCGCAGCTTCACGGAATCCGCGTGGCGACGCAGGATCGGCTCGAACACCGCGCGCAACCGGGCGAAGCGCTCGTCGATCGAGAGAGCGAGCCATTCGGGTGACGTCTTCACCAGCATGAAGACGGTGAGCTTGGGATTGAAAGTCTGGTCGGACATGGATGTGACCGCTCCGTGGGTCTGTTGGGACCCGGCGATGATGCCCCCGGGCGGGCCGGCGGCGAACTCGCGTTCATGACCGGCCGGACGGCGCGGGGGCCGGCGCTCAAGCCCCGGAAAAACCCGGAACAATCCCGCTCCGCCGAGACGGTGCGGACGATTCTCGAAGGTGCGGCTCGCGTTCTGGAGGAGCGCGGCCTGGCCGGCTACACGACCAATGCCGTGGCCGAGCGGGCCGGCGTCTCGGTCGGCTCGGTCTACCAGTACTTCCCGGGCAAGGAGGCGCTGACCGCGGCCCTGGTGGCGCGGGAGACCGGCCTGCTGATCGCGGCGGTGCGGGACGCGGCCGCGGCGGCGACGCCGGAGCTCGGCCTGCGTCGGATCGTGCAGGCGGCCGTCGCCCACCAGATGTCCCGGCCGCGCCTCGCCCTGCTGCTCGACCGGGAGGAGAGCCGGCTCCAGCTCGCCGACAGCCTGGATGCGGTCACCCGGGCGATCTCGGACGCGCTGCTGGCCCTGCTGGGGCGCCTCGAACCCGCGCCGCCGGTCGAGGCGCAGGTTGCGGCGGGCGACCTGTTCGCGCTGCTGCGGGGCATGGTGGATGCTGCGGGCGAGCGCGGCGAGCGGGCGGGCGACGCGCTGGAGCAGCGTGTCCTGCGCGCGGTGTTCGGTTATCTCGGGCTGCCCCCGGCGGGGCCGTAATCGGCAGGAGCTACGAGCGGATCGCGCAGTATTTCAGATCGCGCGCGATCGAGCGCCACCGAATGGCGTCGTGGTGGACGGACCGATACACGCCGCCACGGATGTTCCGGATCACCGCCCACACGCCCCGGGGCCGGCTGCGCGAGACGTAGACCCGCTTCCTCTGCTGCAGCTGATGCAGGGCCCGCTGGAAAAAGTGGATCGCTTTTCCGCGATCGAAGAGCGGAAAAGCCGCCACCGTCGCGTCGGGGAGATCGCGGATCACCGCGATCATGTCGGCGGTCGCAGCGATGTAGTCGTCGAGCTCCTTGATCGGATCGTGGGCCTGCGCCTTGTGGCTGCGGCGGCCGTCCCCGAACAGGTTTGTCGCGTGCTGCCGGTAGGTGACCAGCGGCAGGTTCAGTTCCGCCGTCTCGCCCACCACCTGACCGAGAAACACGATCCACCGGTCGTGAGCGATCTTCTCCTTGGGCACGATGAAGTCCCGGAATCGCCCGTCGATATCGGCCAGATGCAGAAGTTCCCTGCGGAAAACGATCGAAAATCCGAAGAAGGTCAGCCAGGGATCGTAACTGAGCGGCGGCTTGATGCCGGTGCGTTGAATGCCCTGAGTGAATTTTACCAGCTTACCGGTTGATTGGTCCAAGCTCGCGGCCGCATGCACGATCATGGAAATATTCGGATTGCCGAAATAGGTGGCCACACGTTCGAGCTTTTCGCGATCCCAGATATCGTCCTGATCGCAGAACGCGACGAAGTCTCCCTTGGCGGACAAAGCCGCATTCAGGAAGTTGTCACGAAATCCGAGATTGGTTTGGTTGATATTTATCTTGAACGGTATCTTCGATCTTTCGGCAATCGACCTTGCTATATCCAGAGTTGCATCCGTTGATCCGTCATCAGAGACGATAATCTCCACCGGCTTGAAATTCTGGTTAATGACGCTTTCGAGCTGCTCGCGGATGAATACTGAGCCATTATACGTAGCGATAACCACCGAAACCGTTTTGTCTGCAGCATCCATGCGCACTGGCCTTGACATCCCACATTCTAAAATCAAAAACTCGAATCGACATCAAGCGCAGTATGCCAACTCTATCGGCAGAATTAAAGTCTGCGATTACTATAACATGGCTGGATAAAGTTGGGAACACCGGCCCCGTCGAAGCCGACCACGCATTGCGTAGCCCTCGATGGCATTCGAGGGATCGCCGCGCTATCAGTACTCTTGTTCCATTTGGGTCGATGGCTAGACATCCCGTTCCTGGCAGTGAACGGGGGGCTTTCGGTCGATACCTTCTTCACGCTCAGCGGTTATGTCCTCGCCCGCGCCTATGCCCGCCGGACACGGAATATATCCGTGACCGAATTCATGGCCCTCCGCGTCATCAGGCTGCTGCCGATCATCCTGCTGTCGATCGTGATCAGCGCCCCCTACGTCCTCGCCAGAAACTATCTGCTGAGCACCGAGACCCAATCGGCCACGATCGTCCTGGCGATCATGCTGGGAATCCTGAACATCCCTTATTTCAACGCCCCGCCCCAGATCGGCGGCCCACAGATATTTCCGCTCAACGGGCCGCAATTCTCGCTCTTCTTCGAGCTCGCGGCGAACTATGTCTGGTGGCTGCTGCGATTCGTCGACCAGACCTATCTGGCGCTGGGGCTGTATGCCCTGTCGAGCGCGGCGGTCATCCGATTCGGCATCGGCGGCGACACGGCGGATAATTTCCTGCTCGGCTTCGCTCACGTCGGGTCATCGTTCTTTGTCGGCGTGCTGGTCTATCAGTTCGGCCGCGCCATGCGGCCGAGTCGCGCGAATGCCTTTCTGTTCGTGGCGCTGTCCGGTGTGATGATCGCGATCCTGTTCTCGTCGTTCGAACTCACTCTTCAGGAACGGCTCGCCTGGAAACTCGTCCTGGCTCCCCTGCTGGTGCTGAGCGGATCGGTCGTCACCCTCCAGGGTCTGCCGAAGCGGGCTTCGCGCGTGCTGGGCGACCTCTCCTATCCGGTCTACGCCCTGCATTATCCGATCTTCTGCTGGATCAACGGGATCTATCAGAAGGTGACCGGCAGCAGGGGCATCGTCCTCGAATGCGCGACGTTCCTCGTCGCGACGATCGCGGTGAGCTATCTGGTCCTGCGCTATTACGACGAACCGGCGCGGCGCTACCTGTCGGACGTCGTCGCATCGATCAAAGCCTCGCGCTCCGGCCGGGCCGAATACGGTCGCTGAGGATCTGAGGCGTTTTCGGCCCGATTGCCGACGTTGCATCCGTCGTCCACCCGGGGTCCCCGCGCTCGGGGTGAGGCGCGGCGGCGATCAAATCTTTCATCTTCCCTGCGATGATCCGTACATGCGCCCGCACCGCCCCCGAATCGCCCTCGCCCTCGCGGCGCTCACATTCGCCGGGCCGGCTGCGGCCCAGCCCCTGACCGCGGGATCGGCCGATCCCGGTTGCGGCGGCGACGCCTTCTCGTCGGCGCAGGTGATCGAGCACCGGCCGCCGCGGCACGGTCCGCTGGTCTCGGTCCCCGACACCCTCTGCGCGGATCTCGCGCCCCAGCCCGGATCCCCGGCGACGCAGATCGAGGTCTATCCGCTGATTATGCCGCAGGTTGGCAGCGGCCCGGGTGATATCCCATATGGGGGAGGATCAACGCGGCCCTATCGTCCCTGACGCGACCGGCCGCCCGAACCCCCTGCCCGCGCCAGACGGCGCCGCGCCGGCCTTCCCGTCCGAAGGAACCGCCGACCATCGACGCGCCGCTCCGCCCCCTCCCCGGCCGGTCCCTGCCGCGCGACGTCCGCGCCCGCGGCGTGACGGCGGTCCTCGGACCGACCAACACCGGCAAGACGCATCTCGCGATCGAGCGGATGCTCGTGCACCCGACCGGCATGATCGGGCTGCCCCTGCGGCTGCTCGCCCGGGAGGTCTACCTGCGCGTGGTCGCCAAGGTCGGGCCCGAAAAGGTCGCCCTCGTGACCGGGGAAGAAAAAATCAAGCCGGATCGGCCGCGCTACTGGATCTGCACGATCGAGGCGATGCCGCGCGACCTCGACGTGGCCTACGTCGCCATCGACGAGATCCAGCTCGCCGCCGACATGGACCGCGGCCACGTCTTCACCGATCGCCTCCTCTACGTGCGGGGCCGGGAGGAGACGCTGCTGATCGGCTCCTCGACCATGCTGCCGCTGGTCCAGGGGCTGATCCCGAACGTCCACACCACGACGCGGCCGCGCCTGTCCAAGTTGAGCTTCGCGGGCGAGAAGCGGCTGTCGCGCCTGCCCCGGCGCACCGCGATCGTGGCCTTCTCGGCCGAGGAGGTCTACGCGATCGCCGAGCTGATCCGGCGCCAGCGCGGGGGCGCGGCGGTCGTGCTGGGCGCCCTCTCGCCTCGCACCCGCAACGCCCAGGTCGAGATGTACCAGGCGGGCGACGTGGATTACCTCGTGGCCACCGACGCGGTCGGCATGGGGCTCAATCTCGACGTCGACCACGTCGCCTTCGCGGCGAACTGGAAGTACGACGGCACCCGGTTCCGCAAGCTGACCCCCGCCGAGATGGGCCAGATCGCCGGGCGCGCCGGGCGCCACCTCGCCGACGGGACCTTCGGCTCCACGGGCCGCTGCCCGCCCTTCGAGCCCGAGATGGTCGAGCGGCTGGAGAATCACGACTTCGATCCGCTGCGCATCCTGCAATGGCGCAACCCGGATCTCAGCTTCGGGACCCTGGAAGCGCTTCAGGCGAGCCTCGACGAGCACCCGCGCGAATCCGGCCTCACCCGCGCGCCGATGGGGCAGGACCAGCAGGCCCTCGAGATCCTGATGCGCGAGGACGACATCCGCGACATGGCGCGGAGCCAGTCCACGGTGCGGCGGCTCTGGGACGTCTGCGGGGTGCCCGACTACCGCAAGGTCCACCCGCAGGTGCATGCCGACCTCGTGGCGCAGCTCTACCGCTTCCTCATGAAGGGCATGGCCGGACGCATCCCCGACACGTGGTTCGCCGAGCAGATGGCGATGATCGACCGCACCGACGGCGACATCGATACGCTGTCCCGGCGGATCGCCCAGGGACGCACCTGGACCTTCGTGGCCAACCGCCCCGATTGGCTGCGCGACCCTGAACATTGGCAGGGCGAGACACGTCGGGTAGAGGACAGGCTGTCAGACGCCCTGCACGAACGCCTCGCGAGCCGCTTCGTCGACCGGCGCACAAGCGTCCTGATGCGGCGCCTGAGAGAGAACACGATGCTCGAAGCCCAAATTTCCGCCGACGGTGACGTCACCGTCGAGGGTCAGCATGTCGGTCACCTGCATGGATTCTTATTCGTCCCGGATGCGAGCGCTGAGGGGCACGAGGCCAAGACTCTGAGGAGCGCCGCCGAGAAGGCGCTCTCCGGGGAGATCGAGGCCCGGGCCGACCGCTTCGCGGCGACGGCCGATTCCACGCTCGTGCTCGCGCATGACGGGATGATTCGCTGGACCGGCGCCCCGGTGGCGAAGCTGACCCCCGGTGAGAAGCTGTTCGCGCCGCAGATTCGCCTCCTCGCCGATGACAGCCTGACCGGCGCGCATCGCGAGAAGGTCGAAGCGCGCCTCGATGCCTGGCTGAAGGCCATGATCGTGCGCCTGCTCGGCCCGCTGATGGAGCTCGAGACCGCGGGCGACCTCACCGGCCTCGCCAAGGGCATCGGCTATCAGGTGGTCGAGGCCCTGGGCGTGCTGGAGCGCTCCAAGGTCGCTCAGGAGATGCGCAGCCTCGACCAGGAGGGGCGCGGAGCGCTCCGCCGGCACGGGGTGCGCTTCGGCGCCTACCACATCTTCCTGCCGGCCCTGCTGAAGCCGGCGCCGCGGACGCTGGCGGCCCAGCTCTGGGCCCTGCGCAACGGCGGGCTCGACCAGCGCGGCCTCGACGAGATCGCCCACTTGGCCGGTTCCGGCCGGACCTCGATCAAGGTCGATCGCGAGATCGCCAAGGGGCTCTACCGGGCGGCCGGCTTCCGCGTCAGCGGCGAGCGGGCGGTGCGGGTCGACATCCTGGAGCGGTTGGCCGACCTGATTCGCCCGGCGATCGCCTATCGCCCCGGCACGACGCCGGGCGCCCCGCCGGACGGCACGGCCGACGGCGACGCGTTCGTCGCCACGGTCGGCATGACCTCGCTGGTCGGCTGCTCGGGCGAGGATTTCGCCTCGATCCTGAAGTCCCTGGGCTACACGCTGGAGGCTCGTCCCGGCCCGGCCATCACGGTGCCTCTGGTGCCCGCCGCCGCGACCGCCCCCGCCGTGGTCACCCCGCCGTCGGGCGAGGCGGAGACGACGGGCCACGAATCAGCGGGCGAGGCCGGCGCCGACGAGGCGGATGCCGTCGCTCAGGCCGCGGACGCCTCCGGCGATGCGGTTTCGGCTGCCGACAGCCCGGACGCCGCTGAGAGCACCGAGCCGGCCGTCTCGGCCGAATCCAGCCCGGAGGCCGAAGGTGCCGCCACCCCCGAAGCCCCGGCGGAGGCCGAGCCCGTCGCGGCGGCTGCCGAAGCCGAGCCTGTGCCGGAAGAGGCTCCGGCCGAGGCTGCGCAGGCTGCCGAAGCAACCGAGGACGCATCCGAGGCGGGTACGCCTCCGTCCGCCGAAACGGCTGCCGCGAACGCGTCGGAAGCGACCGAGGCTGCGCCCGCCGGTGCCGAGGGCGAGGCCCCGGCGGAGCAGGTCCTGATCGAGGTCTGGCGCCTGCAGCGTCACCAGCGTCCGGCCAATCCCCGGCCGCAGAACCGTCCGCGCGGGGCGGGTCGTGGGCGCGACGGTGGCCAGCCGGGTCAGCACCAGGGTCCGGGTCGCCCGGAAGGCGCGCGACCCGAGCAGCGGCGTGCCGAGGGCGGCGATCGCCCCGGCAACGAGGGCGGTCCGCGTACCGGACGCGATCGGGGTCCCCGTCGGGACCGTTTCGAGGGCGGCCGGCCGGAGCGCCGGGACGACCAGCGCAACGCCGAGCAGCGTCATGCGGCGCCGCGGCCCGACCAGCGTCCGCCCCGGCGCGAGCGGGCTCCCGACCCCGATTCGCCGTTTGCCAAGCTGGCCGCGCTGAAGGCGCAGCTCGAAGCCGGCGACGGCGGGAAGCGCTGACGCGCCCGCATGCGGGAGGGTCGGCAGCGGCTCGACAAATGGCTGTGGTTCGCGCGCTTCGCGCGGACCCGATCCCTGGCCGCGCGCCTGTCCGAGGACGGTTTCGTGCGGGTGAACGGAACCCGGGCCGAGAACCCGGCCAAGGGCATCGTGATCGGGGATGTCGTGACGGTGGCCGCCCCGCACGCGACCCTGGCGGTGCGCGTGCGCGGCCTCGGCGAGCGACGGGGGCCGGCCCCGGAGGCGCGGCTTCTCTACGAGGACCTCGCCGGCATCCCGATCGCGGTCGACCCGTCCGAGTGATGAGCCGGCGCCACAGCGGCCGGTCGAGGACCCGATCGCGGGCGCCCTGGGACACCGGCGCGCTTGTCAGCCCGGAAGGCAGGGTCTAGAGCCATCGGCTTCCGAAAGACCCGGTTCGACGCCGGGTTTTGCGGCGCACGATCGCAGCGCCACCGGGGCGTGCGGGCCTTCGAGGCTCCGCCCGGGCAGACCAGAATTTTTAGGACGAAGACAGCCGATGACCTACGTCGTCACCGACAACTGCATCAAGTGCAAGTACATGGACTGCGTCGAGGTGTGTCCGGTGGACTGCTTCTACGAGGGCGAGAACATGCTCGTCATCCATCCGGATGAGTGCATCGATTGCGGCGTCTGCGAGCCGGAATGCCCCGCCGAGGCGATCAAGCCCGACACGGAATCGAATCTGGAGACGTGGCTCAAGCTCAACGCCGACTACGCGAAGAGCTGGCCCAACATCACCCAGAAGAAGGACGCTCCGGCCGACGCCAAGGAGTGGGACGGCGTCGCCGGCAAGCTCGAGGCGCATTTCTCGGCCAACCCCGGCTCCGGCGACTAGAACCGGCTGCAGGGCTGGTCGTCGATGCGGCGCCGGGGCTTTAAATGCCGCCGTGACGCTGCACAAACTGGATAACGGATCGCCTCACGATGTTGCGATCTGTCGTCGGGTTACCCGGTCCCTGTCGATCGCGATCCAAACCGTTCACGACGTGCGTCCTGCGAAGCCCTGGGCCGCAGGCATGTCATTCCTCTCCGGCCGAGCCGGTGTAAAACTCTTTCGAGGCGACGCCCGGACCGCGCGCGCTTCTTCAGGGATGCTTTGATCTGTGCGCTGGATTGTGATACACAATCCGCCTGCCGTCGCTCGCGCCAGACGTGCTCCCTCCGGCCGAAACGCCTTTCGCTTTCGTGAATTAGGAGTGGTGGCACGCGAACGACCGCCGAGGGTGACTTCGGCGGATGTTCCGGTGTTTGCACGGTCGCGCCGGGGAACGCCCGGGTGCTCGTCCTCCGGGGCGGGTCATCCCGGGAACGGCGAGGCAAACCGGGTATCCCGCCCGGAAGAACACGGTTTTGCGCGGCGCGGAGCGTCGCGCGCCAGTGGAGGCCCTTCTCGCATGACCACAGCCAAGAAGACGACGACCGCAGGCCGGCAAGGCTTCAAGACCGGTGAGGCCGTCGTATATCCGGCCCACGGCGTCGGTCGCATCACCGCGATCGAGGAGCAAGAGATCGCGGGTTACAAGCTTGAGCTGTTCGTCGTCTCGTTCGAGAAGGACAAGATGGTCCTGCGCGTCCCGACCGCGAAGGCCAACTCCGTCGGCATGCGCAAGCTCGCCGAGCCGGATCTGGTGAAGAAGGCCCTGGACGTGCTGACCGGCCGCGCCCGGATCAAGCGGACCATGTGGTCGCGCCGGGCCCAGGAATACGAGGCGAAGATCAATTCGGGCGATCTGCTCGCGGTCACCGAGGTGGTGCGCGACCTGTTCCGCTCGGAGGCTCAGCCCGAGCAGTCCTACTCGGAGCGTCAGCTCTACGAGGCTGCCCTCGACCGGATCGTGCGCGAGATCTCCTCGGTCAACCGCATCACCGAGACCGAGGCGCTGAAGCTCATCGAGCAGAGCCTGGCGAAGTCGCCGCGCCGCGCCAAGAGCGAGGCCGAGCCGGAGGCGGAAGCCGAGGGTGAAGGCGACGACATCCAGGAAGTGGCCGCCTGAGGCGTCCATCCCTTCGAGACGTTGCAAAGCCCGGCCCCGGTGGCCGGGTTTTTTTATGCCCTCGCGCCGGGCGCGATCGATCGTGGCCGAACCAGCCGGCGCCTTTTCCACACCGCTTCGGAGGGTCGGGGACTGGACGGCGGGGCGCCGAAACCCATGTCATCCGGACGGAACACGAAAACGTGGCCGTCCGGCTGTCGCACTGCGAAGGGATGCGGCGGAACTTTCGCGTTTTGCCTTCCGTTGTCGGTTGCCTGGCGCCGCCGTTCGGTGACGCCCTGCGGGTTGGACGCTCCGTTCGGCGCCGCAACAGCACTCGGCAACAAGAGGCAGGCGGGATGGCTGATATCGCTGGAATTCGTCGGCAGTTCATTCGGACTGCCATGGAGGCGCCCTTCCTGGCACGGGAAGAAGAGCGCGGCCTCGCCGTCCGCTGGAAGGACAACCGCGACGAGCGGGCGCTGCACCGCCTGATTTCAGCCCATATGCGCCTCGTCATCGCCCTGGCGGGGCGTTTTCGTCACTACGGCCTGCCGATGGCCGACCTCGTGCAAGAGGGGC
This sequence comes from Methylobacterium brachiatum, assembly GCF_020523825.1. Taxonomy (GTDB): domain Bacteria; phylum Pseudomonadota; class Alphaproteobacteria; order Rhizobiales; family Beijerinckiaceae; genus Methylobacterium; species Methylobacterium brachiatum. The sequence goes on from NZ_JAJALK010000018.1 coordinate 30,087, forward strand.
ATGTCGGCTTGATGGAAGCCGCCGCGCGCTTCGAGCCGGAGCGGGATGTCCGGTTCTCGACCTACGCGACGTGGTGGATCCGCGCCTCGATCCAGGATTACATCCTGCGCAACTGGTCGATCGTGCGCGGGGGCACGTCCTCGGCCCAGAAGGCTTTGTTCTTCAATCTGCGCCGGCTGCGCGCTCGGCTGATGCAATCCACCGAGGAGCATGTCGGCGACGAGATCCACCGCCGCATCGCGACCGCCATCGGCGTCTCGCGCGACGACGTGGCGCTGATGGATGCCCGCCTCTCCGGCCCCGACATGTCGCTGAACGCGCCGGTCGGTGAGGACAACGACGCGTCCTCCGAGCGGATGGACTTTTTGGTCGACGGCGCCGCGCTGCCGGACGAGACCGTGAGTGCCACGGTCGACGGCGAGCGACGCCTCAGCTGGCTGCAGCAGGCGCTCACGGTGCTGTCCGAGCGCGAGTTGCGGATCCTGCGCGAGCGCCGCCTCGCCGAGGATCAGGCGACCCTGGAGGCCCTGGGCCAGCGCCTCGGCATCTCGAAGGAGCGCGTCCGCCAGATCGAGAACCGCGCCCTGGAAAAGCTCCGCCGCGCCCTGGCCGACCGCTTCCCCGCTGCCACCGGCAGCCCGCATATCGGCTGAACGTTCCGCGAGACGGTTCGATCGTTCCAACAAGCCCGGCCTCACAGGCCGGGCTTTTCGCGTTCCTGGCAGGAGCAACCCGCTCGGCAGACGCGTCCCCCAGGTCGCCCTACGCCCCCTGGATCGCAGCCCCCTGCCGCTCCCGCCGGCGCCTGCGGCGGCCGGGCTCGGGGGTGGCGTCGAGCCAGATCACCAGCGCCAGGGCAATGAGCGCCGGCACGCCGAGGGCCAGGAACGCGCCGGTCCAGCCGAACAGCCCGTAGGAGAGGCCGCCGTACCAGCCCGACAGGGCGCCGCCGACGCCCTGCACCGCGTTGACGCTGCCGAGCGCCGTCTGGGTGCGTCCGGAGCCCCAGGTCAGGTCGGCGACGACCACCGGCACCGCCACCCCGACGATGCCCGAGGCGACGCCGTCCAGGATTTCCGCGCTGATGAGCCAGACCGGATCGTCGATCAGGCCCGACAGCAGAGCCCGCACCGGCAACACCGCGAACGCCACCATCAGGAGCTGGCGCCGTCCGCGCCGATCCGCCAGGGAGCCGGCGAACAGGGCCACCGGCACCATCACGAGCTGCGCCACCATGACGTAGCGGGCGGTCCAGGTCGTGGCATCGGCGGCGGTGGCGACGAGCTTCTGACCGAGCAGGGACAGCATGCCGCCGTTGCCGAGGTTGAACAGCGTCAGCGCCACGGTGAGAACCAGCAGGCGCCGGTTGCCGAGAACCTGACGGATGCCGCTGCGCTGCGGCTCCTCGTCCTCGCCCTCCTTCCAGCCCACGGCGCGGCGCCGGTTCCAGGCGCCGGCCGGCGTCGTCAGCGTCGCGACGATCGCGGCGACCGCCATGCCGCCCAGCACCCAGAAGGCGATGGCCGGGCCGAACGTGCCGGTGCCGAGGCTGATGCCACCGGCGGCGACCAGGATGCCGACATGGTTGAACGCCTGGTTGCGGCCCTGCTGCTTGGGAAACCCGTCCTTGCCGACGATCCCCAGGGTCAGCGCCGCGACGGCCGGCAGCAGCAGCGTGCCGCCGGCGGCGGCCAGCAGCTGCGCCACGAGCACCGCGGGGAAGCTGCGCGCCGGCAGGAGCAGAAGCGTGCCCGCCAGGATCGCCGCGCAGGCCAACGCCACCAGCAGGCGCGGACGCGGGAAGCGATCGACCAGGGCCCCGAACGGGCCGCTCAGGAACAGCGTCCCGATTCCCACCAGGGTGATGACGAAGCCGACCCGCGCCGGACTCCAAGAGGCCGCCTGCGCCAGCCAGGTGCCCAGGAACGGGCCGAGCCCTCCCTGGATGTCCCCGGTGAACAGGTTGATCAAAGCGAGATGTGCGGTGGGACTCATGCGATCCAGGTCTGGCGGCGGGCCCCGCACCTGAACGTCGTCCCGCGTACGGTCAAGCCCGGCTCGGCTCGGCCGCACCCGCCGTCACGGATCCGCCGGCCCGTACGACATCAGCCCATCGCCGAACGACCAGTTCTCGGGAGCCACCTCGACCAAGTTGACCAGCACGTTGGCCGGCTTCACGCCCGGCTCGCGTGCGAGGTTGCGGGCGATGGCGGCGTAGAGCGCGCGCTTCTGGGCAGTGGTCCGCGTGGCGTTGGCGGTGATCTGGATGGCGACAAGGTCGTCGCTGCGATGAATGCCGAGATAGTCCGGCCCGTAGTGGAAGTTCGCCGCCTGGTGCTCATGCACGAAGGCGAACAGGTCGCCCTCCGCTACGGCGAAGGTCTCGCGCAGGGCCGCGTAGACGCCCTCCACGAGGGTGTTGCGGTCTGCCGGAGGCGTGCCGGCACGCAGGGAAATGCGGATGATGGGCATCGACGTCTACCGCGCTCAGAGACTGCGCAGGGCCGCGAGGCCGGGGGCGGCGAGATGCGCGACCTCGGTGCCGGACTCTGCATCGACGCGGTCGGCCTCCAGCGTGAAGCGCGTCAGCCGCCACGTGGCGGGGTCGAGGCCGACCAGAGTGGCCAGGACACCCGGGTGCCCGGCGATGTCCCGTCCCCGGACCTGCTCGGTCTCTCGCAAGCGGGCGAGATCCTCGTCGGGGCCGATCTGCCGCGTCTCCTCGGACAGGGTGAGCGTGGTCGCGGCGGCGCCGAGCGTCACGGTGAACGGAAGCCAGGTCTCAACCTGTGGCCGGCCGAAACCGTCGATCACGGCCTGGAAGCCCGGCCCGGAGAGGAAATCGGCGGCGGCACCGGCGTCGCGCCAGAGATAGAAGGAACTGTAGGCGTTCGCCGCCGCTCCGCGCACACGCTCCTCGACGGTGACGGCCTTGAAGATGAGGCCCGGTATCGCGTCCCAGGCGGGCGCCCGTTCGGCCACCCGCGCACGAATTCGGTCCATCGGATAATCTGCCGGCAAGCGATGCCGGTAACGGGCCACGAGCATCGTCCCCTCCTGGGTTGCAGCGGGACGATTGCAGGGGGCAGCCATATGAGCCAGATATCGTGGGCTATATCTCTCATAACGGATGCTTGTGATGGTGCCCCGCCCCCTCGATCTCGACGGCGTGCTGGCCTTCGTGCGGGTGGTCGATCTGGGCAGCTTCACCCGGGCGGCCGAAGCCCTCGACACCTCACAGGCGGCGATCAGCCTCCGGCTCAAGCGGTTGGAAGATCGGCTCGGGGCGCGCCTGCTCGACCGGACGCCCCGGCACGTGGCCACGACCCGGAAGGGTGAGCTGTTCCTGTCGGCGGCCCGGCGGCTGCTGGAGGCGCATGAGAGCGCCCTGTCGGAGATCGCGGGCGATGTCCCGGCGCGGCTCTGCCTGGGGATCAGCGATCATATCGCCGGTCCGAACCTGCCGGCCCTGCTCCGGCGTCTCGGCCTCGACACGGCGGGTCTGATCACCGAGGTGCGGATCGTCCCCTCACGGGACCTCGCTTCCGCCTTCGAGTCCCCGGGCGAGGGCGGTTACGATGCGGTGCTGCTGCGGACCGAGGAGATGCCCGAGCGTGGCGGGACCGTCCTGGCGCAGGAGCGTCTGGGCTGGTTCGCGGCACCGGACTTCCCGGCCCCTCCGCCGGGCGAGCCCCTGCGGCTCGCGGGCCTGTCGGGGCCGTGCAACGTCCGGGCGGCGGCGGCCCGTACCCTCGACGCCGCCGGGCTGCCCTGGACGGAGGTGTTCGTCGGCGGCGGCGTGCTCGCGGTCGGCGCCGCGGTCACGGCGGGCCTCGCCATCGCCGCCCTGGCACCGAGTACCGTGCCACCGGGCGCCGTGGAGGTCGGGGCGCGGCTGGGCCTGCCCGAATTGCCGCTCACCTGGATCGAGCTGCGGTCCCGGCATCTGACCGGGCGACCCGCGGAGGCGCTGCGCACGCTGGCGGCGGCCTATCGGGGTCCCGGCGGCCGCTGACGGGCGCGCCGGGACAGTCTCTAAGCCTTAGGAGGCGAGGGGGCCGCTGGCGCCCTGCGCTTCCATGGCCTTCTGGCGGTAGAGCGCGACGAAATCGATCGGGTCGATGTAGAGCGGCGGGAAGCCGCCGTTGCGCACCGCCTCGGCCACGATCTGGCGGGCGAACGGGAACAGCAGGCGCGGGCACTCGATCATGACGGCGGGATGCAGCTGGTCGGCCGGGATGTTGACCATCCGGAAGACGCCCGCATACTTCACGTCGAACGCGAACAGCACTTCGTTCTGGATCTTCGCATCGCCTTCCAGCGTCAGCTCGACCTCGAAATCGGTATCCGAGAGCTGCTGCGCGGTGACGTTGACCTGAATGCTGATCTGCGGGCCCTGGCCTTCCTTGGGCTGGAGCGAGCGCGGCGCGTTCGGGTTCTCGAAGGACAGGTCCTTCGTGTACTGCGCCAGCGCGTTGATCGTCGGCGCGTCGCCCTGCGGCATGCCGCCGCCGTTGCCGTTGGCTGCCGGGGAGTCGGCCATGCGGATCATCCTTCTCGATCGGCCGGCACGGCCGGCCCGGGTTGTCGCGGCAGGAGCCGCTGAACGGCGCCGCGGAGCGGCCCGGAAGGCAGCGCCGCTAACACGCGCGCCGAGCACGGACAAGCAGCAGGCTGGCGTGGCGCTGGCGGCGGCGGTGTCCGACCCCCATATCGGTTGACGCATGGGGATCGCGGCGTTCCGCACCGGTATAACCGGCTCGCTCCTTGCGCGTTGGTCAGTTATGAGTCGCCTAGACCCGCGAGCGCTTTGCCGGCGCCGCACCGCGCACGACCTCGGCAAGGGGCACGAGGTCCCGCCGCGGCCACCATCGGATCGGTGATGCAGGACAGCTTCGACGTTACGACGATCATCTTCCTCGCGCTCGCAGTCTTCGTGATCTGGCGCCTGCGCTCGGTTCTCGGCCAGAAGACCGGCGCGGAGCGCTCGCCGTTCAAGCCGGTGGATCGAAGCCGCACCGAGCCGCAGGCCCGCTCCGAGGGCGACAATGTCGTGCGCCTGCCCGGCGCCGACCGGGTCCAGGCCGCGCCGTCCCCGGCCGCCGCGACGGCGCGCGACTGGCGGGGCATCGCGGAGCCTGGCTCCGAGATCGCCCGCGGCCTCGAGGCGGCGGTGCAGGCGGAGCCCGGGTTCGACCCGCGCGCCTTCATCGAGGGGGCCAAGGCGGCCTACGAGACGATCATGATCGCTTTCGCCAAGGGCGACCGGAAGACCCTGCGGGGGCTCCTCTCCAAAGAGGTCGGCGAGGCGTTCGAGCGGGCGATCACCGAGCGTGAGCGCAACCGGCAGACGCTGGAGACCACCTTCGTGTCGATCGACAAGGCCGAGATCGTCGCCATCGAGGTGCGCAACCGCGTGGCGCAGATCACCGTGCGCTTCCTCTCGAACCTCATCACCGCCACCCGGAACGCCGAGGGCAAGGTCATCGATGGCAGCGCCGAGACCGTGGTCGAGGTACCGGATGTCTGGACCTTCGCGCGCACCCTCGGCTCGCGCGATCCGAACTGGCAACTCGTGGCCACCGAGGCCGGCGCCTGATTTCGTGATTCCGTTGCCGTGCCCAACCTGCGTGCCCGGTCCGGACGGCTCCCGACCGCCCTCTTCGCGACGCTCTTAGCCGGCTCGGCACTGGCCGCCCCCGCCGAGATCGGCGGCGCGGTCCTGACCCCCGTTCCGTTCGAGGCCCTGCCGGGTTTTCCCGGCCCCGATCCTGCCGCGGCGCTCGAAGCGTTCCGGCGGGTCTGCGCGGCGCCGACGCCGCCCACACCGCAGCCCGCTGGCGTGACCGGCGATCCGGCAGCCCTGTCGGCGGCCTGCGCTGCGGCAGCGGATGTCGCGCCTGAAGCGGCAGAGGCGTTCTTCCGGCAGCGGTTCGACGCCTTCCGGGTGGTCCGGCCGGCGGCCGAGCGGCCTGGCTTCCTGACGGGCTATTTCGAGCCGGAACTCGAAGGCGCGCTGAGCCAGGGACCGGATTTCCCGACCCCGGTGCTCGCCAGGCCCTCGGATCTCGTCTCGCTCGCGCCCGGCGAGACCCGGCCCGGCCTCGACCCGGCCCTGCGGGCGGCGCGCGCCACCGGGGAGGGGTTTGCGCCCTACCCCGACAGGGCAGCCATCGAGGATGGAGCTTTGGGCGCGCAGGCGCGGCCGATCCTGTGGCTGCGCGACGCCGTCGATCTCTTGGTGCTGCAGGTCCAGGGCTCGGGCCGCGTCCGCCTGCCCGACGGGCGGGCTGTCCGCGTGCTCTACGACGGGCGCAACGGCCAGCCCTACACGGCGGTGGCCAAGCTGATCGTGCAGGAAGGCCACCTGCCGCTGGAGGGTCTGACGCTCGCCCGCTGGACGACATGGCTGCGCGCGCATCCGGAGACCGCCCGGCGCCTGATCCGCGCCAATGCCTCCTACATCTTCTTCCGTATCGCCCCGGTGGAGGATCCGGCGCTCGGCCCGCCGGGCACCGCCAACGCGCCGCTGACGCCCGGGCGCAGCCTCGCGGTGGATGGCGGCCTGTGGCGCTACGGCCTGCCGTTCTGGCTCGTCGGGCAACTCCCCGGTGCCGCGCCGGGCGAGGCCGGGCGCCTGGTGATCGCCGCCGATACCGGATCGGCGATCGTCGGGCCGGCCCGGGGCGACCTGTTCGTCGGAACCGGGGCGCAGGCCGGGATCGCGGCCGGAAACCTGCGCGACGCCGTCGGCTTCGTGGTGCTGCTGCCCAAGCCCGCACCAGGGGTCGCGCCGTGAGGCCGCCGCGCCGCACGCGCCGGCTGAGCGCCGGGGAGGCGAGGCTCTGGAGCGAGATCGCCAAGCTGGTGACGCCGCTGGCCGGCCGGGCGACGCTGCCGCCCGAGGCGCCGCCGGCACCCACCGCGACCATGCCGCCGCTGGCGGCGCCGATCCTGAAACCGTCGGCGAGTCCGGTTGCCAAGAAGCCCCGGCCGAAGCCGCCGCCCAAGCCGTCGGCGCCCCCTGCCCTCAAGGTCACCGCCGCGCCCTATCAGGCGCCGCCGCAGAGCCATGCGCCGCCATCGGGACTGGAGCGGCAGGCCAAGGTCGGGTTGCGCCGGGGGCGGCTCGCAGTCGAAGCGCGGATCGACCTGCACGGCATGGTCCAGGCCGAAGCTTATGCTGCGCTGACCGGATTCCTCCTGAGGTGCCGGGCGGCGGGGCATGCCTACGTGCTGGTGGTCACCGGCAAGGGCGGGGCGGACAAGGGCGGCTCGGCCTATCCCGACGCCTTCGCCGAGCGGGGGGTGCTCCGGCGCAGCGTGCCGCATTGGCTGCGCGGTGCCGAGCTACGCGGCATCGTGCTGGGCTTCGAGGAGGCGGCCCGGCATCACGGCGGCGGCGGCGCGCTCTACGTCAGACTTCGCAGACGTTGACCGCCGGCCTTCGGAGCGGGGCGTCAAACCGCGACGGGTGCTCACCGTTGCGGTTCTGGTCGAAGGTGTCGATATCCAGACCTCACGCATGGTCCCACGAAAAAGTCCCGAAGAAAAATGCCGGAGCTTCCCGAGGTCGAGACGGTGCGGCGCGGCCTGGTGCCCGCGATGGTCGGTGCCCGGTTCAGCCGGGTCACCCTGCGGCGGCCGAATCTGCGCTTCCCGTTCCCGGAGCGATTCGCGGCGCGGCTGGAGGGGCGCACCGTCACCGATCTCGCCCGCCGTGCGAAGTATCTCACCGCCGGGCTCGATTCGGGCGAGACGTTGATCATGCATCTCGGCATGAGCGGCCGGTTCGACGTCGCCCTGCCGGACGGCCGCAACCTGTCGCCCGGGGATTTCTATCTGGAGGGGGCGCAGGGCACGCCCAAGCACGACCACGTCGTAATGGCGATGAGCACCGGCGCCACCATCACCTACAACGATGCCCGCCGCTTCGGCTTCATGGACCTCGTCCCGAGCGAGACCCTGGCGAGCAGCCGCCACTTCGCCCGGATGGGGGTCGAGCCCCTCGACGGGCTGACCGGGGCGGTGATCGCCGGCCTGTTCGGCCACAAGATCGCGCCGCTCAAGGCCGCGCTCCTCGACCAGCGCCTGATCGCGGGCCTGGGCAACATCTATGTCTGCGAGGCCCTGCACCGGGCCCGGCTCCACCCGGAGACCCCCGCCGGCCTCCTGGTCAAGCCCGACGGGCGGCCGACGCCCAAGGCCAACGCGCTGGCCAAGGCGATCGTGCAGGTGCTGGAGGAGGCCGTGAAGGCCGGCGGCTCGACCCTGCGCGACTACGCCCACACCGACGGCACCGCCGGGGCGTTCCAGCACGCGTTCCGGGTCTACGACCGGGTCGGCGAGCCCTGCCGCCACCCGGGCTGCCGTGGCTCGGTGACCCGGATCGTGCAGGCGAACCGCTCGACCTTCTTCTGCGCGACCTGCCAGCCGCCGGTCTGATCGGGCCGCTCTCGCACCGCAGAACGGCAATTTCGCCACAAACCCGGCTAGGGTCGCGGATCTCGACGCGCGCATCCGGTTGCGGGCAGCCAGTCCCGGCCCGCGGCGCGAGACGGGTCGCGCGGGCCTGACGCGTCGTCCCGGGTCTCGGATCCGGGACGACGCGTCAGGTCGCTGGTTTTGCATCATTGTCTTCCCGAGAGCCGGCGCCCGGCGCTCGGGATGATGCTCGTGACAGGAACGCGATGTTCTTCCGCCGCTCAAAGACGCCCGCGCCCGAGACCATCGCGCAGGATCCGACGGACGGCCCCGCCCTGCCGCAGCGCCTGTCGCCGCGCTCCCCGGGCGAGGCGATCAAGCCGACCGCCGCCCCGCCCCCGCCGGAGAAGCCGGTGCGCGAGCGCAGCGGCCTCGTCGGCATCATCAGCGGCGCCCTCACCTTCGCGGTGGTGATCGCCATCGCGGCGATGATCGGGATCACGCTGTTCCAGCGCCAGGTTCGCGAGCCGGGACCGCTCGCCACCGACAAGGTCGTGGTGATCCCGCCCCACAGCGGCACCGGCGAGATCGCCGAGACCCTGAAGCGCGAGGGCGTGATCGACCATACCGGCCTGTTCGAGTTCGCCGCCCGCTTCGGCGGCCGGCCGGCGCTCCGGGCCGGGGAGTACATGTTCAAGGCGCATGCGAGCATCGCCGACGCCCTCGACACGGTCACCACCGGCCGGCAGGTGCAGCACGCGATCACCTTCCCGGAGGGCCTGACCTCCGAGCAGATCGTCACGCGGCTCAACGACAACGACATCCTCACCGGCGAGATCAACGAGATCCCCCCGGAGGGCTCGCTCCTGCCCGACACCTACAAGTTCGAGCGCGGCGCCACCCGCCAGCAGATCGTCAACCTGATGCGGGCCAAGCAGCGCGAGGTGCTGAACCAGATCTGGCTCCGGCGCAGCGCCGACGTGCCGGTGCGGACCCCGGCCGAGATGGTCACCCTGGCCTCGATCGTCGAGAAGGAGACCGGCCGGGCCGACGAGCGGCCCCGGGTGGCGGGCGTGTTCATCAACCGCCTGAACAAGCGGATGAAGCTGCAATCCGACCCGACCATCGTGTACGGGCTGGTGGGCGGGCGCGGCACCCTCGGGCGCGGCATCCTGCGCTCCGAGATCGAGCGCCCGACCCCGTACAACACCTACGCGATCGAGGGCCTGCCCCCGGGGCCGATCGCCAATCCCGGCCGGGCCGCCCTGGAGGCGGTGGCCAACCCGTCCCGGACCAAGGACCTGTACTTCGTCGCCGACGGCAGCGGCGGCCACGCCTTCGCCGACTCGCTCGAAGGCCACCAGCGCAACGTCGCCCGCTGGCGCGCGGTCGAGAAGAGCCGCCAGGCACCGCCGGACGCGGTCGACAAGGTCGAGCCCGGCCCCGATCCGAGCGTCCCCGGCCGCGCCTCGGCCTTCGCCCCGGGCGGCGCTCCGGGAACCAGCACGCCCAACACCAACGCGGCCTTCGCCCTCGACAGCGGCACGCCGGGCACCCGCGCCTTCGACGCCTCCGAGGGCACGCGCCTCGATCCGCTGAAGAACCGCAGCTACGATCTGGGCTCGCCCAAGACCGTGCCAGCGTTGGCCGACCCGACGCCGGCCCCGCGCGGGCGGCGATAGACGCGCGTTGCAGAGCAGCCAGCGCTACCGAACGGGCTTCCCAACCGCACCCTCATCCTGAGGTGGCGTAGCGAAGCGAAGCCCTCGAAGGAGACTTCCAGCTAGCCGCGGGATCTCTGGAGGGCTCCTTCGAGGCCCGGCGATCTGCGATCGTCGACCGCCTCATCCTGCGGTGAGAGAGTGGGATACGCGCCATAGGGCGGCCCACAGCGCTCTCCGTCAGTGCGAGCGCAGCGAAGCAACCCAGGGCAGAGCGCGATCGCAAAACGGCGCGCATCACCGGATTGCTCCGCTCGCGAGGACCGCGTGGTGATCGGACTCCAGCGCACCACCCCTTCCCCCCGGGGCGATCCGTGCTACAGGCCCGGATCTTCACGAGGACGGGGGTCGACATGGCCCAGATCGCAAGCATGACCGGCTTCGCCCGGGCGGCGGGCACCACCGGGGCGGTGCAATGGGCCTGGGAGGTCCGGAGCGTCAACGGGCGCGGCCTCGACGTGCGCATCCGCGTGCCGGCGGGCTATGATGGGCTCGGCGAGACCGCGCGCACCGCCCTGCAGAAGACCCTGTCGCGGGGCCAGTGCCAGCTGACCCTGACGCTGACCAAGCCGGAGCAGGCCGCCCGGGTGCGGATCAACGAGGGCCTGCTGGCGAGCCTCGCCCAGGCGGTCGCCCGGGTGCCGGTGCCCGAGGGCGTCGCACCGGCCACGATGGACGGGCTGCTCGGCGTGCGCGGGGTGATCGAGGTCGAGGACGAGGCGGGGGCCGAGACCGAGACCTTCGCGCGGGATCTCGCCGAGGGCGTGGTCCGGGTGGTGGCCGACCTGGTCGAGGCCCGCCGGGCCGAGGGGCGTCAGCTCGCCGAGGTCGTCACCGCGCAGGTCGACCGGATCGCCGCGCTGACCCAGGCGGCCGAGGACAACCCGGCGCGCAAGCCCGAGGCGGTGCGTGCCCGGCTGGCCGCCGCCATCGAGGCGTTGGGCGTGACCGATCTGGACCCGGACCGCCTGCACCAGGAGGCGATGCTGCTCGCCGGCAAGGCCGATGTGCGCGAGGAGCTGGACCGGCTGCACGCCCATGTCGCCAGCGCCCGCGAGCTGCTCGCCGCCGGCGGCGCGATCGGCCGGCGCCTGGATTTCCTGGCCCAGGAATTCGGCCGCGAGGCCAACACCCTGTGCGCCAAGGCCAACGACATCAGCCTGTCGCGGATCGGGCTCGACCTCAAGGCCGTGGTCGAGCAGTTCCGCGAGCAGGTCCAGAACATCGAATGAATCCTTGGGACCCCCACATGCGACACGCGACGGAGCCACGCGGATGAGCGGACCGGCGAAGAACGTCTCCGACACCATCGCGCGGCGCGGATTGATCCTGATCCTGTCCTCGCCCTCGGGGGCGGGCAAGACCACGCTGACCCGGGCGATCGCGCAGGATCCGACCTGGGCGCTCGACGTGTCGATCTCCGTCACGACCCGGGCGCGCCGGCCCTCCGAGATCGACGGGCGGCACTACCACTTCATCGACCGCGAGGCGTTCGAGGACCTGCGCAGCCGCGACGACCTGCTCGAATGGGCCGAGGTCCACGGCAACTATTACGGCACGCCCCGCCGCCCGGTGGAGAAGGTCCTGGGCTCGGGCCGGGACATGATCTTCGACATCGACTACCAGGGCACCCGCCAGGTGCGGGCCAAGCTCGCCCAGGACGTCGTGACGGTGTTCATCCTGCCGCCCAGCATGGCCGAGCTGCGCCAGCGCCTCGAGCGCCGCGCCGAGGATTCGGCCGAGACGATCGAGAAGCGGCTGGCCAACGCCCGGACCGAGATCCAGCGCTGGAGCGAGTACGATTACGTGATCGTCAACGAGGATCTGCAGGCGGCCTTCCAGGCGCTCCAGGGCATTCTCTCGGCCGAGCGGCTGAAGCGCGCGCGCCGCACCGGCCTGGCGCAGTTCGTCGACGGGCTGCTGGCGGAGGCGGACGCATAAGCTCCCCCCGTCCTTGCGCGCGGGGCGAAGCAACCGAGGGACACGCTACGATCCGAGAGCGCGCGCCGCCCCAGGTTGCCTCGCTGCGCGCGCCATGACGGCAGCGGCTTCGATCACGCCGTGATGGTGAAGCACGCGCCCGGGTTGTTGGCCACGTCGAGACGGGCGTTGATTTGGTCGAGCATCGCCCGGATCAGCTTCATCCCGAGGCCCGTGCCCTTGCCGCGCACCTTGGCTTCGGCCCAGTCGTCGGGCAGGCCGGAACCGTCGTCGCAGACCCGAAGCTGGACCTCGCCGGGTCCGGAGGCCGAGACGCTGACCTCGACGCGTCCGCCGCCGGTGGGGTTGGCCGCGTATTTGAACGCGTTGGTCACGAGCTCCGTAGCGATCAGCGAGAGCGCCACCGCCTTGCGGTAGGGCACCATCAGGCCGGGCTCGGCCGAGAGATCGACGGCGTGGCCCTCGCCGGCCAGGCCCGCGAGGTCGTTGCACAGGTTCTCGATGGTCTGGCCGAGATCGACCTCGTCGAAGCGCTCGGCCTGGTAGAGGCTGTCGTGCACCCGCGCGACGCTCATCACCCGGGCCGAGGTGTCGGCGAAGGCCTGCCGGGCCTCGCCGTCGGAGATCTGGCGGCGCTGCATCTGCAGGAAGGCCGAGACGATCTGCAGGGAGTTCTTGACCCGGTGGTCGATCTCCCGGGTCAGCAGGTCCTTCTGCTCGAGCAGGCGCTCCTTCTCGGCGAGCAGGCTGGTCAGCTCGTCGATCTTGCGGCGCTGGCGCAGCACCACGCCCTCGACCGCCTCGGCCAGCGAGCCGGCGAGATGGACCTGCCATTCGGCCCAGTCGGCGGCGAAGCCAGTGCGCTCCTCGACCCAGCGCTCGAACGAGCGGCGCGGCAGCAGGGCCACCGGGCCGCTGCCGGCGAGAACCGGCTTGCGCGGGTCGCCGCCCCAGGTCACCGTGCTGGGCACCTCCGGCCGGAACCAGAGCAGCAGATTCTCGCGGGACTCGTCCACGAAGGCGGCGAGCAGGCCGCTGGCGATCTCCCGGTAGGGGGCCGCCTCCGGATACTCGGCGGTGAAGCTGCTGCTGCTGTATTGGGTCTCGCCGGCCGGCAGCCGGTCCCGCAGCCAGGCGGCGATCCGGCCGACCATGTCGGCGGGGGGCGACCGGCCGATCAGCGTCACCCGCTCGCCCGCCACGATGCCGGCGCCGGTGGCGCTGAACAGGTCGAGCAGGGTCGCGTTGCCGGCGGTCAGGGCGGCCACGAAATCGTCGGAGCGGGTCAGCTCGCGCACCAGGCGGCTCTCGACCGCGAGATGGGCCTGCCGCTCCTCCCAGAGCCGGCGCGACTCGATCTCCTGCACCCGCATCGCGAAGGCGTCGGTGAGCACGGTGGCGGCCGAGCGGGTCTCGGGCGTGACGTAATGCGGGCGGCGATGATGGCCGATCATCAGGCCCCAGAGCCGGCCCTCGACCATGATCGAGATCGACATCGAGCCATTCACGCCCAGGTTGCGCTGGTACTCGAGGTGGATCGGCGACAGCGTGCGGTGCTGGGCGAAGGTGAGGTCGATCGGGCCGTTGCCGGCGCCGGGCGCCGCCACCAGGCCGACCGGGACGCTGTCGCGGTCGATCACGAAGCGGTTCTTGGCCCGGGTGTAGAGGGCGCGGGCCTGGGCCGGGATGTCGGAGGCGGGAAAGCGCAGGCCGAGCAGGCTGCGCGACCAGCCGGGTACCTTGTCCTCAGCCACCGCCTCGCCGTTCCAGTCGGCGTCGAACCGGTAGACCAGCACGGCCTCGAAGCCGGTGAGCGCGCGGATCTCCAAAGCGGCGATCCGGGCGGCCTCGACCAGGGTCTCGGCCGCGCGCAGGCGCCCGACGGCGAGCTCGGTATCGACCTGGCTGGCGGTCGGGAAGTCGTCGGCCGATTCGGGCTCGAGCTCCAACTCGACGATCACCCGCCCGGCATGGGCGTGGGCCACGGCGTAATAGGGCGCCGCGCGGCCGGCCAGGGTGAGCCGGCGGCGGGCGGATTGGCCGTTCTCCAGGGTGCCGGCGGTCAGGCGCGCCCGGATGGCCTCGACGAAGTCGCGGGGCAGCACGTCGTCCAGGGGACGGCCGGCGAGCGGCGGATCCTGGGGATCGACGATCTCCTCGATATTCGCCGAGTAGGCCAGGACGTGCAGGGTCTCGGCATCGGCCGCGAGCATCACGGCGTTGGGTTGGATCGAGCCCGGGATGTGGATCGGCTCGCGCTCGCAATGGCTGGCATCCACCGGCTCGGCGCGCACACGCCGGCCGATCGCGGCCATCACGGCCTCGCGGGGCAGGCCGGCGCCGAGGCTCTCGATCGGGTCGATGGTCAGCCAGGTGACCGGGCCGGTCTCGGCGGCGGTGCCATGGCGCATGTGGACCCGCGCCCGCAGGGGCTGGGGCAGCCGGCCGAACACGTAGTCGAAGCTCTCGTCCAGGGCGCCGCGGCGGCTCCCCGACAGGAAGCGCCCGCGGAAATTCGGCACGTTGGTGCCCGGCATCACCTCGCGGAAATAGTTGCGGCCGATCACCGCCTCGCGCGAGAGGCCCGAGAGCGCGCTGGCGCCCTCGCTGAACACCACGACGGTACCGTCCGAATCGAGTCCGATCACGCCCTTGTCGAGGCGATCCAACGCGTCGGGCGCGAGCACGTCGAGGTCGACGCCGCGTTCGGGGGCCTGCTTCGGCGGCATCAGGAAAGAACCCCGCTCATCTCGGTTGATATGACTGGGGCAGGGGCGAAGTGCAATGCTTCCGCACGCGGCAAGATCAGCTCGATATCACGATGGCGTCGGAGCCAGATTAAGACTGACAAATTGACTGTGTGATTTCAGACAATGCGGTGGAAAATCCTTCTTCAACTGTAGGATGGTATATGGGTTGGTCCCGCACGGCCGCGGCGCTCTTCCCGTCGCCGATCGCGTGGGCCAGCAGATGCGCCAGATGCTCGACCGCGGGCCCGAGCATCTCCGAACCCAGCAGCCGGCCCTCCCGGTCGGCCCAGATTCGAAGCCCGCCGTGATTCGCGCCGTCGACCCGGGCACGACCCTGGGTCGAGAAATCGACCGTTCCGGTGACGCGTCCGGGGGCGTCGGCCGCGTAGGGCGCGCCGATCGCGGCGACCTGCGGGTCGGTGAAGACCATCGTCAGACGGGTCCAGGGCTCCGGCGACGTAACAGCGCGCCCGGCGGCCAGCGCCGCCGCGTTCGCTCCGGCGATGCTGCCCTGGCGGCTCGCCTCGTGCAGCACCGGCCGCCAGGCATCGGCATCGCCCGCGATCAGGATCGGCGCGCCGGCGCAGACCAGGCTGCGTCGGTCGAATTCCGGCATGCCGCCCTCGCCGAGGCGCAGGCCCGTCACGTCGAGCCCGAGCCCGCCCAGGTTGGGCGCGCGGCCGGTCGCCGCGAGAACCCGGTCGGCCCGGGTCTCCCGGGCCCGCCCATCCCGGTCGGTCCAGGCGAAGCGCACACCGTCCCCGTCGGGCGTGGCGGAGTCGAGCTTCGCCCCGAGATGCAGCGCGAGCTCGGCACGGAAAATCTCGGCGGCCTGGCGGGCGAGATCCGGCTCGGACAGGCCGGCGACGGTATCGCCGGCATCGATCACCGTGACTCGGATTCCGAGGCGGCTCATCGCCTGGGCAATCTCGATACCGACCGCGCCCGCACCCAGAACGGCCAGCGAATCCGGGAGGTCGGGGATCTCGAACAGGGTGTCGGTGGTGAGGAGGCGGTCGCCGAGCCCGCGCAGGGGCGCCGGGACGGTGGGGCTCGAACCGGTGGCGATCACGGCGGCGCGGAAGGTGATCCGGGTGTGATCGTCGACCGTGAGGCTGCCGCGATCCGCGAACCGGGCCCTGCCGGCGATGCGCGCCGCCTCCGGCAGGGCATTTACGCCGTCGAGGACGCCGCCGACGAACCGGTCCCGCTCGGCGCGGACCCGCTCGAGCACCGCGCGCCCATCCACCACGACGCCGGCGACGCGGATGCCGAACAGGTCGGTGTTTCGCGCCGCATGGGCGGCCTTGGCCGCCGCGATCAGGAGCTTGGAGGGCATGCAGCCGACCCGGGCACAGGTCGTGCCGCCCGGGCCGCGCTCGATCAGGACGGCGCTCGCCCCGGCCTCGGTGGCGGCCCGGTAGGCGGCGAGCCCGGCGGTCCCGGCCCCGATCACCGCCACATCACAGCTGCGTTCGTTCATCGTATCCCCGGGCCGGTCGCCGGGGCCAAAGCTTCATCGCTGAGGTTCGTTCCGCCTGCGCCGACGCGCCTCAGGTTGAGCCACCAACGGGCTCGGACGGGCTGGTCGGGCAATGCGGTTCGGATGCGGCGGGCCCATTGGAAGAACGCTCTTCCGAGGATCGATACCGCAGACCCGATAACCCGCGCCGTCATTCCCGGGCGCCGCAGGCGAGCCCGGACCCGGAGCGGACGCCCATGGCGTCAATCCAGAACCGCTGCCGGGTCAACCGCTTGGCACGTCGGCGGCTCCGAATCCCGGGTTCCGCCGTGGGGCGGCAGCGGTCCAGCCTTCGACCGGAGAGCAAGACCGAGCTTTCCGCGTCAGGGCGAGCTGGAAATCGACCGGCCTGACCCGTCGCCCCCACGGGAGGGGGCCACGCCGCGGCCCGGATAAGCCGCGGCGTGAGCGTGTCCCCCGCTTCAGGGGGAACCCGCCGGTCAGACGTTGCGCACCGGCGCGGTGCCGCCGAGATGGAACACCCGGTGCGGGACCAGCTCGCCGCGCTCGACATCGCCCACCGCGACCAGGATGCCGCCGCAGGTCGCGAAGGCCTTGCCCTCCACGGGCGCGTCCCGGCCGCGCAGGATCACCGACTGGCCGCGCATCAGGCGCAGGCCGAGGTCGCGGGAGACCGCCACCTCGGGGATCGCGTCGAGCGCGGTCTCCACCGGCCGAAGATGCGCGAGCGCGGCTTCGGGGCCGCCCTCGGTCAGGCCGGCGGCGGCGCAGGATTCGGCTTCCGAGAACGGGCCGACCCGGGTCCGGCGCAGGGCCGAGACATGGCCGTAGCAGCCGAGCATCCGGCCGAGGTCGCGCGCCAGGGCCCGGACATAGGTGCCCTTGCCGCACTCGGCCTCGATCACGGTGCGCTCGCCGTCATGCTCGACCACGGCGAGGCGGTCGATCTGCACCGGCCGGGCGACCAGCTCCACGGTCTCGCCCTCGCGGGCCAGATCGTAGGCACGCTCGCCCTGGATCTTGATTGCGGAATAGCGCGGCGGCACCTGCTCGATCGCGCCGACGAAGGCCGGCAGAGCCGCCTCGACCGCCGCCCGCTCCGGACGCGCGTCGCTGGTGGCGACCGCCCGGCCCTCGGCATCGTCGGTATCGGTCTCGACACCCCATTGCACGGTGAACCGGTAGGCCTTGCGGCCGTCCATGACGAACGGGACGGTCTTGGTCGCCTCACCCAGCGCGATCGGCAGGATGCCCGAGGCCAGCGGGTCGAGGGTGCCGGCATGGCCGGCCTTCTTGGCGTTGAAGGCGCGCTTCACCACCGCGACGGCGTGGGTCGAGGTCATGCCGACAGGCTTGTCGAGGATGACCCAGCCCGACACGTCCCGGCGCTTGGGCCGATCAGGCCGCGGTCCGCGCTGCGGGCGGCGCTCCTCCGGGCCCCGGCGCTCGGCGCCCGGACCGGAAGCCGCGCGCTCGGCCGGCGGATGATCTTCGATGGAAACCGTCATGTCCTCGTGTCCCCCGGGGTCGTTGCCCCGTTCCTGTCCGTGTGCCGTCGGGGATCAATGCCCCCGACCGGTCTCCGGTTCGTCGTCCTCAGGCCCGTCGCCGTCCCGCTCGGGGACGAGGTCGCGCTTGACGCGCTCGTCGCGCAGCAGCTTGTCGATCCGGGCCGCCTCGTCGAAGGTCTCGTCGCGCAGGAAGCGCAGCTCGGGCGCGAACTTCAGGTTGACCCGCCGGGCCACCTCCTGGCGCAGCACCTTGCGGTGACGATCCAGCGCGGCGATCACCGGCGCCTCGTCGACGCCGCCGAGCGGCATCACGTAGGCGGTGGCGAGCTTCAGGTCCGGCGACATCCGCACCTCCGGCACGGTCACGACATGCGTGTTGAGCACCGGATCCTGGATGTCGCCGCGCTGGAGCACCTCCGCGAGGGCGTGACGCACGAGTTCGGCCACGCGCTGCTGGCGCTGCGAGGGGCCGGTGGATGTGGGTTTCTGGGCCATTCTGTCTCGGGCCGACGCCGCGGGGCGGCCGGTTCACGTCCAACAAAAGAGAGATGCGCGAAAAAGAAAAGACGGCCGCGGCTGAGGCCGCGACCGCCCTGTCCGGACGAGGTCCGGGATCTCAGAGGGTGCGACGGATCTCTTCGACCCGGTAGCACTCGATGACATCGCCCGCGCGCATGTTCTCGAAGTTCTCGAAGGCCATGCCGCACTCCTGGCCGGAGGTGACTTCCTTCGCGTCGTCCTTGAACCGCTTGAGGGTCTTGAGCTTGCCCTCGTGGATCACGACGCTGTCGCGGATGAGGCGGACATGCGCGCCGCGCTCCACGATACCGTCGGTGACGCGGCAACCCGCGACCTTGCCGACCTTGGAGACCTCGAAGACCTCCTGGATCGACGCCTCGCCCAGGCGCTCCTCGCGCAGGGTCGGCGGCAGCATCCCCGACAGCGTGGCTTTGATGTCGTCCACGAGGTCGTAGATGATGTTGTAGTAGCGGATATCGATACCCGCCCGCTCGGCGGCCTCGCGGGCCTCCTTGAGGGCGCGCACGTTGAAGCCGATCACGACCGCCTTCGACGCCTGAGCCAGGGTGATGTCCGACTCGGTGATGCCGCCGACACCCGACAGGAGGATGCGGGCCGCGACCTCGCCGTTGCCGAGCTTCTCCAGGGCACCCGCGATCGCCTCGACCGAACCCTGCACGTCGCCCTTGATGACGACCGGCAGCTCCTTGCGGCCGGCGCCTTCCTTGAGGTCGCGCATCATGTCGACCAGCGAGCGGTTGGCACCGCCGGTCCGGGCATTCTGCCGCTCGCGCTTCTGGCGGGCGCGGTACTCGGTGACCTCGCGGGCCCGAGCCTCGCTCGACACCACGGTCACGCGGTCGCCGGCATCGGGCGTGCCGTTGAAGCCGAGGACCTCCACGGGCACCGACGGGCCGGCATACTGCACGTTCTCGCCGACATCGTCGATCAGGGCGCGCACGCGGCCCCACTCGGCGCCGGCCACGACGATGTCGCCGGTGAACAGGGTGCCGCGCTGGACCAGCACGGTCGCCACCGGACCGCGACCGCGGTCGAGCTGGGCCTCGATGACCGTGCCCTCGCCGTCGCGCTTCTCGTTGGCGCGCAGGTTCATGATCTCGGCCTGGATCTGGATGCCCTCCAGCAGCTCCGGCAGACCGTCGCCGGTCTTGGCCGAAACCTCGAATTCCAGGGTCTCGCCGCCCATCGACTCGACCTGGATGTCGTGCTGCAGCAGCTCCGTGCGGACCCGCTGGGGGTTCGCATCCGGCTTGTCGATCTTGTTGATCGCGATGATCATCGGGACGCCCGCCGCCTTGGCGTGCTGGATCGCCTCGATCGTCTGCGGCATCACGCCGTCATCGGCCGCCACCACGACCACCACGATGTCGGTGACCTTGGCGCCGCGGGCGCGCATCGACGTGAACGCCGCGTGGCCCGGGGTGTCGATGAAGGTGATCATGTCGCCGGACGGCGCCGCGACCTGGTAGGCGCCGATATGCTGGGTGATGCCGCCGGCCTCGCCCTCCACCACGTTCGCCTTGCGGATCGCGTCGAGCAGCGAGGTCTTGCCGTGATCGACGTGGCCCATGATGGTGACCACCGGCGGCCGGGGATCGAGATCCTCCTCCAGATCCGGCTCGTCGGACGACAGGCCCTCTTCGACGTCGGACTCGGCGACGCGGCGGACGGTGTGGCCGAGCTCCTCGGCGATGAGCTGGGCGGTGTCCGAGTCGATCACGTCGGTGATCTTGTGGATCTCGCCCTGCTTCATCAGCAGACGGATCACGTCCACGGCCCGCTCCGACATGCGGTTGGCGAGCTCCTGGATGGTGATCGTCTCGGGGATCGTCACCTCGCGGGACAGCTTCTCCTTCTGCTCGACCTGGCCACGGCCGCTCATGCGCTGCTGGCGGCGGCGGAACGAGGCGACCGAACGGGTGCGCTCGTCCTCACCGGACGTCGCCGTCGCGATGGTCAGGCGGCCGCGGTTGCGGTCCCCGCCCGGCGACTTCGGCGTCTTGGGCGGCGCGATGATCTTGAGCGGCATGCCGGGACGGCGGATCACCCGCTTGGTCTCGGACTCGTCCTCGTTGGTCTGCGCACCGCGGCCGGCGGGACGCGCCGCTGCGGCGGCACCGGCGGGACGCGCGGCGGTCGTCGGCGTGGCGCTCTTCTCGGGCTCGGGCGCCGGGGCGGGCCGCGCCATGAAGTTGAGGTCGCGGGGCTTGCGCGAATCGGCCGTGATGGTCTTGCGCGGCTCGCCGGTGGCGGGACGGGCGGTCAGCGGCGGACGCGCCGCCGGGGCGGCCGGCGCTGCAGCGGCCGGACGCGCAGACGCGGGGGCGGCCGGACGGGCAGCCTCGGGCTGGCGGGCCGGAGCGACGGTGCTCGGACGCGCCGGCATCGGACGGGTCGCCGACGGGCGAGCGGGCGCGGCGGCCGGGCTCGCCGGCGCGGCGGGGGCAGCAGCCGCGGGGGCGGCCGGTGCGGGCGCAGCGGCCTCGGCAGCGGCGGCCGCATTCGCGGCGGCGGCGGCCTTGGCGGCCTCCTCGGCAGCGCGAGCAGCCTCGGCGGCGGCGGCCTTGCGGGCCTCCTCCTCGCGACGGCGCTCCTCGGCGGCCTCGCGCTCGCGGCGGGCCTGCTCCTCGGCCTCCTTGCGGCGCGCCTCGGCCTCGGCCTCGGCCTTCTGACGAGCCTCGGCCTCGCGGCGCTTCGCGTCGGCGAGGGCAGCGGCGCGGGCGGCGCTCTCCTGCTCGCTCAACGTGCGCAGCACGACACCCGACGCCGAGCGCTGGGCCGGGCGCGGCGGGGCCGCAGCGGCGGTCGGAGCCGGGCGCGGGGCGGGCGCAGGCTCACGGGCAGGGGCGGCCGGGGCCGCGCCGACGCCGCGGCGCTTGACCGTCTCGACCACGACCTGCTTGGAGCGGCCATGGGAGAAGCTCTGACGCACGGTGCCTGCCTCGATCGGCCGCTTGAGGGAGAGCGGCTTCGGAGAAGTCCTGTTCAGAGTCTTGTCGCCCGGGTTGTTCGTGTCGCTCATTCAGCCTGAACCCTGAGGGTTTCCATCGTCCCGTGAACCGACGCCCGGTGGCGCCGGCCAAATTCGTCCTGGTGCGTCGTCAACGTGAGGCTTCGTCGACCCCGCCGATTCGGGCTGGATCGGGCTCCTCGGTCGCCGCGGCGGCGCCCTCGAAGGAGCGTAGCCGACGCCAACGCGACAGGCAGCCGGCAGCTCCGGCTCCTGCGACGAGCGCAGCGTGTATCACATGATCCCGACCTAAGGCCATGTCCAATTCATCTTCGGACAGGTCGTCGATGATCGGTATCCTTGACATGGCCTCACCGTGCCGCCGGTACAAGGCCGCGGCGATCTTGCGACGGCCGTCTGGACTGGCTTCCGCCGCATGGATCAGGGCCACCGCGCCGGGCTGACCGCCGATCGCGGCCTCGACCTTCGAGAAGCCTGCGACCACGCATCCCGCCTTGTTGGCCATGGCGATCGCCTGCCGCAGATCCTCGCGCAGGCCGACGACGATCCGGTCGGGCAGGTCGGGGCCGGCCTGGGCCGGTCCCTTGAACGCCCGCGGAAACAGGTTCTTGCGCACCGCGGTGGCGACCGCGTCGCGCCGGGCGCTGATCCAGGCGCCGCGACCGGGCAGCTTCGCGCGCAGGTCCGGCACGACGCTGCCGTCCGGGCCGCGCACGAACCGGATCATCGCCTCGGGCGGCTGGACCACGCGCGTGACGATGCAGGTCCGCTGCGGCACGCGCCGGCCGGGGCCGCTGTCGAGCCCCCCGGGATCAAGCCCCGGATCCTGCCCCTCATCGGGCGGGGTCGTGTCGACCTCGGCCATGAGCGCGTCCGCCGCAGCCTCCCGCTCAGGCCTCGGCCGGGGTGGCGGCCGTCGGCTCGGGGGTCTCCTCGCTCTCGTCGGTCTCGGCACCCTCCTCGGCCTCTGGCTCGGGCAGCGCCTCGATCCAGCCGGCCTTGAGGCGGGCGGCCATGATCAGGCCCTCGGCCTCGGCCCGCGACAGCTCGAACCCGTCGAGATAGCCGGCGTGGCGCACGGCGTCCGGGCCGCGGCCCTCGGTGTAGCCGACAAGGTCGTCGGTGGCGCAGCCCGCCAGGTCCTCGACGGTCTTCACGTCGTTCTCGCCGAGCGCGACCATCATGGGCGTCGTGATGCCCTCGATCTCGCGCAACTCGTCGGCGACGCCGAGCTCGGTGCGGCGGGCATCGTGCTCCTGCTCGATCCGGGCGAGGTGATCCTGGGCGCGGGCCTGGATCTCGGCGCCGGTCTCCTCGTCGAGACCCTGGATGCCGGACAGCTCCTGGATGTCGACGTAGGCGATCTCCTCGACGTTGCGGAAGCCTTCGGCCGCCAGCAGCTGGCCGACGGTCTCGTCGACGTCCAGCGCCTCCATGAACACCTGGGTCCGCTCGGCGAATTCCTTCTGGCGCCGCTCGGATTCCTCGGCCTCGGTCAGGATGTCGATGTCCCAGCCGGTGAGCTGCGAGGCCAGGCGCACGTTCTGGCCCCGGCGGCCGATGGCCAGCGACAGCTGGTCGTCCGGCACCACCACCTCGATGCGGTCGGCCTCCTCGTCGAGCACGACCTTCACCACCTCGGCGGGCTGGAGGGCGTTGACGATGAAGGTCGCCTCGTCCTCGGACCACGGGATGATGTCGATCTTCTCGCCCTGGAGCTCGCCGACCACCGCCTGGACGCGCGAGCCACGCATGCCGACGCAGGCGCCGACCGGGTCGATGCTGCCGTCGCGGGAGATCACCGCGATCTTGGCGCGGGAGCCCGGATCGCGGGCCACAGCCTTCACCTCGACGATGCCGTCGTAGATCTCGGGCACTTCCTGGCCGAACAGCTTGGCCATGAATTGCGGGTGCGAGCGCGACAGGAAGATCTGCGGCCCGCGCACTTCCGAGCGCACGTCGAACAGGTAGGAGCGGATCCGGTCGCCCGGCCGGAAGGTCTCGCGCGGGATCATCTCGTCCCGGCGGACGATGCCCTCGCCCCGGCCCAGATCGACGATGACGTTGCCGTACTCGACCCGCTTGACGATGCCGTTGAGGATCTCGCCGATCCGGTCCTTGTACTCGTCGAACTGGCGGGCGCGCTCGGCGTCGCGCACCTTCTGGACGATGACCTGCTTGGCCGACTGGGCGGCGACGCGGCCGAAATCGAAGGGCGGCAGGGTGTCGGAGATCACGTCGCCGACCAGCGCGCCCGGGTTGTAGCGGCGGGCCTGCTCCAGGGTGATCTCGCGGGCGTCGTTCTCCACCTGATCGACCACCAGAAGGTGCCGCGACAGGCGCAGGGCCCCGGTCTTGTTGTCGATCTCGGCGTGAACGTCGGTCTCCGCGCCGTAGCGGGAGCGCGCCGCCTTGGCGATCGCCTCCTCCATCGCGTCGATGACGATGGAGCGGTCGATCACCTTCTCGCGGGCGACCGCGTCGGCGATCTGGAGGAGTTCGAGCCTGTTGGCGCTGACGACGGCCATCGGTGTCGGTCCTTCTCTTCCGTCAAGGCTTCGTGCCGGTCGCCCGCGGGCGACCGAGCCCAAATCTCAATTCAATGCAGGTCGTCGCGGCTCTTGAGCCGGGACGCCTTGGACACGACCGGCTTCTTGGGGCCGGTGCGCGGCGGCTTCTTCTCTTTCGGGGCCTTCGGGTCGGCCTTGGCGGCCTTGCCCTTCGGACCCTGCGGCTTCGGCGCGGGCCGGGCGGGGGCCGCCGGCGCGTCGTCCTCGGCCTCGTCATCCTCGTCCAGTTCGTCCGCACCGTCGGCCGGCGGACCGCCACGGCGCAGGGACTCGCGGATCAGCTCGTCGGTGAGGACAAGATGCGCCTCGGCAAGGTCCCGCAGCGGCAGGTCGACCCGGCTCGGCAGCCCTTCCTTTACGTCGGGCAGGTCGATCGGGACGGTCAGCTTCTCGACGTCGGGCGCGCCCAGGATGCCGCGAAACCGCTTGCGGCCGTCGAGCGGCGGGCTCAGCTCGACCTTGGCCTCGTAGCCGGCCCAGCGGGCGAAGTCCGAGACCCGCACCAGCGGCCGGTCGATCCCCGGAGACGAGATCTCTAGGTTGTAGGCGGTGCCCACCGGATCGTCGACGTCCAGCACCGGCGAGATCGCCCGGCTCACCGCCTCGCAATCGTCGATCGAGAAGGTGCCGTCCGGCCGCTCCGCCATGATCTGGACGGTGCAGCCGTTGGTGTTGGTCACCTTCACCCGGACCAGCCGGAAGCCGAGGCCCTGGACCGGCCCCTCGATCACCTGCACCACGCGAGCGGCGACACCGCTCTCGCGGACGAGGCGCTTCTCGGACAGATCCGCTTCGATCTCGGACGACATGGATATCAGCGCGCAACCCTTGCGGCGTCCTGGGCGGCACGTCCCGGCCTGCGGTCCTCGCGCGATCAAACCTGACGCGGCGAAAAAAAAGAGCGGACCCGGTGGGGCCCACTCCCGAACCGCAGCCTCTCGACTGCCATCAGAACTGTTGGAGGGATAGATAGCCGCGGTCAGTCCCGAGCGCAAGGTAGATCAGCGATCTGTCGGGTCCGCGCGGGAACATGGCTGCATTCGGTGGCCATCGCGGAATGCCGGCTCTCGCCCGCCTGTGCTTGATGAGCCGGGACGCGCGACCCTTCCGCATCCCCCTCGGCGGAGCAGTTGGTGCGAGGTTCCAAACGCGCAGATCTCGACCGTAACGCGGAGCGCAGACGCTCGCACGACCCGCTTCGCCGCTTCAGGTTCCGGTGCTCTCTCGGAGTTGTGGCGAGGCGGGGGAACGCCCGTGGCGCGGGTGCATTGCCGACCGAACGTGAAAGCGCCGGCGCGCTGCTTCGAACGGATGGATCGAGCGATGACGACCCGAACCCCCTCTCCCGGACGGTACTCTCGTTGGATCGGGCGAGCCCTCGTCCTGGGTGCCGTGTCCGGGAGCTTCGGCTTGACCGCTCCGGCCCTGTCTCAGTCGGCCGCCAGCCGGATCGACCAACCGACACCGGCAACGCTGCCGCCGGCATCGGAGCGTGACGGCGCGGCCCGCGGGAGCGGCCAGGTCTCCCCACCGAGCGCGATCCAATCCTCGACCGACGTGATGCAATCGGACGGAACCGTGCAGGGCCAGGGTGCGCCCGCGCGCACGAACCCGATCCAGCACCTGCCGGAGTCCATGCGCTAGGTTCGGGTCCGTCCGGGGTCGATGTCGGCGCGATGGCTCGGTCAAGTTTGCTATACATCACCCGGATAGCAATCGATCCCGGGTGATGGCGCAGCATGAAGACGATCAAGTCGGTCCCGGGCCGCTTCGTCAGCGCCGTCAGGCGGTCCTTCCGGCAGTTCCTCGCTCTGCCGCTCGCGACCGTGGTCGGCTTCGTGGGCCTGAACGCCCTGGTCTATCTGGCGGATCGGTTCTGGTCTGGAGGCGATGCGCCGGCGGGATTCCGCTGGCTCGGTGAATTGCTCGGCGACAGGGCGGCCCTGGGAAGCCTCCTGACCACGGTGGCATCGAGCATCATCACCGTCACCTCGATCACCTTCTCGCTCCTGCTCCTGGCCGTCCAGCAGGGGGCGGCCGCCCTGACCGCGCAGGTCACCGACCAGTTCATGGCCCGGCGCACGAACCAGTTCTATTTCGGGTATTTCGTCGGCCTGTCGGTCTTCGTCCTGATGACGCTGGTGACGAACACGGGCTTTCACCGGCCCGTCTTCGGGACCACGCTCGCCCTGCTGCTGACCACCTCGGCCCTCTGCCTCATCATCGTGATGATCTACAACACGATCGATCAGATGCGGCCGGCGCAGATCATCCAGTTCATCCACGACCGGGTTCTGGAAGCCCGCGACGACGATCTCCGGATGCTCGCGGCGACCCGGAGGACGGCGCGGCAGGATTGGCCCGTGGCCGCGCTGATCCGCTCCCGGGAGAGCGGCTACGTCGTCCGCCTCGACCTCCCGCGCATCGAAGAGGCCGTGAAGCGGCATGGCCGCGAGGCGGCCGAGATCGAATGCGTCATCCCGGTCGGGACCTATCGCGCCGTCAACGATCCCCTGTTCCGGCTGCGATGCAGGCCCGGCACGACGCTCGACCCGGCAGCGCGGGAGCGCCTCGTCGGCGATACGTTGGCGGCGCTCAGCTACGACGACGGACGCGACCTGCAGCACGATGCCGCCTACGGCCTGCACCAGCTCTCGACCATCGCCTGGACCTCGGTCTCGACATCGAAATCCAACCCCAGCCCCGGCCTCTCGGTCATCCAGGCCCTGCGGGACATCATCGCGCACTGGAGCGAGGACGAGACCCGGCCGCTCGAAGATCCGACATCCGGCATCGTCTACGCGGATGCCGCGCCGATCATCGCGACCGACGCCCTCGAAGCCGTGATCGTGGTGGCCTCCGAGTCGATCCAGTCCCAGACCCTCACGGAGGCGGTGAAGACCCTGGCGATCCTGCTCCGGCATGTCGGGCAGCCGACGGCGGACCGGCTCGCCGATGTCGCCAACCGCACCCTATCGAGCCTCGGCGAGCACGTGCTCACCCGCCAGCTCGAGGCCGAACTCGCGGACTTGGCGCAGGCGCTGAACGCGCGCGGCTTCGTCGCCGGCGCGCAGGCCGTCTCCGAGGCGTCGGCCGAGCTGGCCGTCAGCCTGGGCAAGCTGAACTCACGCTCGACCCGCGTGCCGGGAACGACCTCGTGAGAGCCTGTTGGGCCGGTTTTCCCAGGCTCGGCCCCATCTCAGGATGAGAGGGCTGGGTGGGAGAGGCAGCGATCGCGGCCCGGGTGGGCGCCGACCGGGTTCCACCACCCTCCCCGATCAGACGTTCCGCGGGATCCGCCCCTCCAGCGGATAGGCCGGATCGTTGTAGCCCGGGGTGGTCGGGTGCCCGGCGGCCACGAAGCCGTCCACCAGGGCCTCGTCCTCGGGGGTGAAGGCGTAGTCGAGGGCGCCGAGATATTCCTGCCACTGCGCCTCGGTGCGTGGCCCGGCGATGACGCCGGTGATCAGGCGGTTGTTCAGCACCCAGGCGGTGGCGAATTGCCCGGCCGTGATGCCGCGGGCCTCGGCATGCTCCTTCAGGGTCCGGGCGATGCGCAGGGATTCCGGGCGCCACTCGGTCTGCATCATCCGGGTGTCCTGACGGCCGGCACGGGATTCAGCGGGCGGCGGGGCGTCCGGGTCGTACTTGCCGGTCAGCACCCCGCGGGCGAGGGGCGAGTACGGGACGACGCCGAGCCCGTAATGGGCGCAGGCCGGCAGGTGCTCGGTCTCGGGCATGCGGTTGAAGGCGTTGTAATAGGGCTGGCTCACCACCGGCCGGTCGATGCCGATCTCGTCGCAGAGCCGGCAGATCTCGGCGACCCGCCAGGACCGGTGGTTCGAGACGCCGAAATGGCGGATCTTGCCCGCCCGCACGAGGTCGGCCATCGCCCGCACGGTCTCGGCCAGCGGCGTGTCGTGGTCCTCCCTGTGGAGGTAGTAGATGTCGATGACATCCGTGCCGAGCCGGCGCAGGCTGTCCTCGGCGGCCTTCATGACGTGGACGCGCGACAGGCCGCGGTCGTTGACGCCCGGGCCGGTCGGGTTGGCGACCTTGGTGGCGAGGATCCAGGCGGCGCGGTCGCCCTTGATCGCCCGGCCGGTGATCTCCTCCGAGCGGCCCTCGGTGTAGACATTGGCCGTGTCGATGAAGTTGATGCCCGCCTCCCGGGCACTCCCGACGATGCGCCCGGCCGTGGCCTCGTCGGTGGGCCCGCCGAACATCATCGTGCCGAGGCAGATCGGCGAGACCTTGAGGCCGGAGCGGCCGAGATTGCGGTACTGCATGGGATCCATCCGGTGTCCGTCCATCGGCTATCTCGGCACCGGGGCGGCGAGGTCAACCGGTCCGGCGTAACCCGGAGCGAACCGCGGCGAACCGACCCGTTCGCGGAGCCATCCGCACAAGCGCCGGTTTCGCTCTCCATATCCTGGCCCGAGCGGCACGTCGCTCCCCACGTCGCTCACGATGTCAGAAGGCCGAGTCCGAAAACGATGATCGACCGCCTGGCCGTTCCTCTCCCCTGGCTCGACCGGGCCGGACGCCTTTCCTGGCTGAAGCTCGCGGTGTTCCTGGCCTGCATCGCGCCGGCCCTGTACCTCGCGGCCGCGTTCCGGCTCGACGCGCTCGGCGCCAAGCCGATCACCGCGCTGATTCACGCCACCGGCGAATGGGCGGTGCGCTTCCTGCTGTTCTCGCTCGCGATCTCGCCCCTGCGCCGCATCGCCGATTGGGGGAAGGTGCTGGTGGTCCGGCGCATGCTCGGCATCACCGTGATGGCCTACGCGGTGGCGCATCTCGCGCTCTACGCGGTCGATCAGAACCTGGTCCTGACCAAGGTCGCCAGCGAGATCGCCCTGCGGCTCTACCTGACCATCGGCTTCGTGGCGCTGATCGGGCTGATCGCGCTGGGTCTGACCTCGACGGATGCGGCGATCCGAAAGCTGGGGCCGAACTGGCACCGGCTGCACCGGCTCGTCTACACGATCGCGGTGCTGGCTCTGGTCCATTACTTCCTGCAGTCGAAGATCGATGTCAGCGACCCGGTCTTCTCCGCCGGGCTGTTCCTGCTGCTGATGGGCTGGCGCGCGATGCGGCGGTTCAAGCTGCCGGAGCGGCCGTGGTCGCTGCTCCTCCTCGCGATCCTCGGCGGCCTCGCCACGGCCGGGCTCGAGGCGGCCTGGTACGGGCTCGCCAGCGGCGTTCCGGCCAGCCTCGTTCTGGCGGCCAATCTCGACGTCTCCGGCCCGATCCGCCCGGCCTGGTGGGTCCTGGCGACCGGGCTGCTGATGCCCGCCCTCGCGCTCCTGCGCGGCGCGCGCGCCACGGGGCGGACCGCCAAGCCGGGCGGATCGGGCCGGGACCGCGTGGCCGCGCCGCGTACCGCCCCCACCAGAGCCGCGGTGTCGGAACCCTTGTCGCCGTCCGCGTGATGCCGCAGAACCCGCCACCGGCGGTCTCGGGCCGCAGCGGAGTGACACGGGCTATGCGCGGCAGGCTTCTCCTCATCGCGGGCATGCTCGCGCCGACCCTCGCGCTGGCGGCGCCCAAGGCGGCCCCGGACAAGGGCGCGCCGCCGCCGGCCACAGCCCCGGCGGCCACGGCCTGCAAGCCGCCCGAGCCGCCGCCGGCCTCGGCGCGGCCGGTCAAGCCCGCCCTGCCCGAGAAGCCGGCCTGCCTCGACGCCAGGGGCGGCTGCCCCGGCTGGGAGGCCTACAGCTTCAACGACGCGGTCAAGGCCTACAATCTGCAGGCGCAGGCATTCCGGCCGATCGCCGAGGCCTATGTCCAAAAGCTCAACGCCTACGTGAAGGCGAGCGGGGAATACGCCCAGTGCGAGATCAACGCGATGCAGAACTGAGGCCCGCTGCGCGAGAGCGATAACCGGGAAGCCGGCTGAACGGCGGGCAACCGGGGACGCGGCAGGGGTTCAGCCGGCGCGGTGCAATCTCCGGCATCGATGGCCGCGATCCCCGCCGCCTGTCCCTGCCGAGGCCCACCAGTGCCCCTCCGTGATGTCATCGGACGCGCGGGATTCTGCGCCCTGCTGCTCGCCGCCGCCCCGGCGCGCGCCGCCGATTTCGACGGCCCTTACGCGCCGCACGGCTATGGCGGCCCGGCCGAGGGCTACGAGCGCGAGCGGCGGCCACCGCCCCCACCGCCTCCGCCCCCCGAACCGGAATTCCGGCGCCCGCATTTCTCGGCGGCCCCGCCCGAGGCGTGCCGCGACTTCGTCCGGCGCCGATTCGATCCGGACGGCGCCCCGGTTCTGCGGCGGGTGCGCATCTGCGACGAGCCGGCCTTCGAGCGCGGGCCGCCCCCGCCGCCCCCGCCCCCCGAGGATGACCCGCCCCGCCGCTGGGGCGGGCCCCGCTGGTAGGACGACCCCGGATCAGATCCGGGCCGGGGCCTTCTTGAGCGCGGCCGCGAAGGCCTTGAGCTGGCGGTTCAGATCCGCCAGCTCGTTCAGCGCGATGGTCTTGTGGCCATCGCGGACCGCGCGCTCGATATCCTCGACCTGGAGGCTGACGACGCGGCGGATGGCGGTGGCGACTTGTTCTCGGGTCATCGATGCGAGCGTCTCGTTCGAGCGTCCTGGCGGGCCTCAACGGACGGCCGAAATACGGCCGCCGACACCGCTCGGTGATAGGCCGGTAGGCTTAACCGTTGGTGTCCGCAGGCCCCGCCATCCCCGCAAAACCGGGCGCTCCGCCCCCTATCGCGCGCCCTCGATTTCGCCGCGCCGCATCGGCATCGCGTCGATCGTGGCGAACAGCTTCTGGGGCGGGATCGGCGCCGCGGCGGTGAGCTTGGCGCCGCCATCCTTGCCGATCAGCACCGCCCGGAATTCGCCCGCCGGCAGAGACAGTTGCGCGCGCAGGGCCCGGGCCTCGGGCGTATCCCCGACCGCCTCCACCACCACGAGGTCGCGCTCGGCCACGCCGCCGCGTATCGGCCCCAGGGCCGCACGCTGCGCCCGCAGGTCGGCGTCCGCCGGATCGGGAGCCGACAGCACCAGCACCCGGGACCGCCAGCGATAGGCATCGAGCGGTCCGGCCATCGCGGCGCCGTGGGTCAGGGCGGCCAATCCGAGGCCGATCAGGGTGGTGCGCATGCCGCCTCCGTCTGAAGCCGATCCCGGTCAACGCGCGGGGCGCCCCATTGGCCGCCACCGTCTCGCGCCCCAGATCGGGGGTCGCAGGCAGAGCATCCGGGAGCCTTTCATGAATGCCGTGAACCGCCGCATCGTCCTGGCATCGCGCCCGCACGGGGAGCCGAAGCCGGAGAATTTCCGCCTGGAGGAGGTGCCGGTGCCGGAGATCGGGCCCGGCCAGATCCTGCTGCGCACGCGCTGGCTGTCCCTCGACCCGTATATGCGCGGCCGGATGAGCGACGCGAAATCCTACGCGACTCCGGTCCAGATCGGCGACCCGATCACCGCCGAGGTGGTCGGCGAGGTCGTCGCGTCGAAGAATCCGGACATCCCGGTCGGGGAATTGCGAACGGCCTTCGCGGGCTGGCAGGAATATTTCGCCACCGACGGCAAGGGCACCCGCCGGGTCGATCCGGAGGCCGCCCCGCCCTCGACCGCGCTCGGCGTGCTCGGGATGCCGGGCATGACCGCCTATACCGGGCTGCTCAATATCGGCCAGCCCAAGCCCGGCGAGACCGTGGTGGTGGCCGCCGCCGCCGGGCCGGTGGGGTCGCTGGTCGGGCAGATCGCCAAGTTGAAGGGCGCCCGGGCGGTGGGGATCGCGGGCGGGCCGGACAAGTGCCGCTACCTTACGGAGGAGCTCGGGTTCGACGCGGCGGTCGACCATCGCGGCCCCGACCTGCCGGGGGCGCTGGCCGCGGCCTGCCCCAAGGGCATCGACGTCTATTTCGAGAATGTCGGCGGCGCGGTTTTCGCCGCCGTGATGCCGTTGCTGAACCCCTTCGCCCGGATCCCGGTCTGCGGCCTGGTCTCGGCCTACAACGCCACCGAGGCGCCCCCCGGCCCCGACCGGCTGCCCGCCCTGATGCGCTCGGTGCTCACGAACCGCCTGCACATTCAGGGCTTCATCGTCTGGGATTTCGCCGACCAGGCCGAGACCTTCCGGCGCGAGGTCGGCGACTGGATCCGGGCCGGCAAGGTCCGCTACCGGGAGGACGTGGTCGAGGGCCTGGAGAAAGCCCCGGAGGCGTTCATCGGCCTGCTCAAGGGCCGGAATTTCGGCAAGCTGGTTGTGCATATCGCCTGAGCGCGGCTTGCCGCGAAATCAGAACAGAGATAGAACATCCACGTTTGGCAGGTTGCGGATAGCGGGCACAAACCCGCACCGCAGGTTGCCGCCCCGACGGCCCGGGCGCATGAGTCGCCGGCCGCCGGGCCAAGGCCCAGTGAGATCCGTACGGTGAGGAGAGAGCGATGGCGGGCAGCGTCAACAAGGTGATCCTGGTGGGCAATCTCGGGCGCGACCCGGAGATGCGCCGCCTCGGCTCGGGCGACCCGGTCTGCAACCTGCGGCTGGCGACCTCCGAGTCCTGGAAGGACAAGGCGACCGGCGAGCGCAAGGAGAAGACCGAGTGGCACTCGGTCGTGATCTACAACGACAACCTCGCCCGGGTGGCCGAGCAGTATCTGCGCAAGGGCTCGAAGGTCTATATCGAGGGCCAGCTCCAGACCCGGAAGTGGACCGACAATTCCGGCGTCGAGAAGTACACCACCGAGGTGGTGCTGCAGCGCTTCCGCGGCGAGATGACGATCCTCGACGGCCGCGGCGGTGGCGGCGGCGACTTCGCCGGCGAGGACGAGGGCGGCGGCCAGATCAGCCGCGGCGGCGACTCGGGCGGTGGCCGGGGCGGCGACCGCGGCGGTGATTTCGGCGGCGGCCGCGCCCAGGGCGGCGGCGGTGGCGGACGTCCGGCCCCGGCCTCCGGCGGCGGCGGTGGCGGCGCCCGCGGCGGGTACGACCTGGACGACGATATCCCGTTCTAGTCCCGCAGGGCCGCGTCCGCATTCCGGGGCGGCATAAGCATCGCGACCCGATGATGCGTGTTCAGGACCAAGGCCTCGGCCTTGGTCCTTTCTGTTTCAGCGCTCTCCGGCGTGCGGCCGAGCGTTCGCCGCCGGCCGCGACCTGGGCGGCCGTTTGCTGGCCGAGTTCATCCGCGAGCGCGAGCAGATCGACGCGACCCTGCAGATATCGGGGGGCGCAACGCTCGAAGCCCAGCGAGGCTTCGAGCGCTGAACGCAGCCCCATCGTCCTTGCGAGCGCAACGAAGCAACCCAGGGACACGCCACGTCCGGAGATCGCGCGTCGCCCTGGATTGCTTCGCTGCGCGCGCAAGGACGGTGACGGCGTCATGGGCGCGATCTGCGCCGCTCAGGGCACCGGCCCGCCGGCCCATGACCGGCCCCCGCCATCACGGGAGATGCCGCGACAGCGCCACGCCGATCCGCTCGATGGGGATGCGCGGCTTGCTGGACCCGCAACGACCAGAGGCCGCCGCGCGCTCCGTGGAGGGCTCCTTCGAGGCCTGCTGCGCTCCCGCCTCAGGATGACGGGGATGGCCCGGAGCAGCGCCGGCCAGGATCAGGCAAGCGCCTGCTACACCGTGCAGCAACGCGGTCCGGCGCGATAGACAGCTCAACGACACCACCGAATATTGATAATTTTTGATTGACCTCCGCATGCGATATGGATTTACTGCACGTCGCATTGTACATCCACCCTGGCGGATGTGGCTTTCCGGCGGCGACAAGACCCGGATCGCTGGAGCATTGATCAACGGCTGAGCCGTTCGATCACGAGACTGACAACACCGGGACCAACCCGGGGGTCGGACGGGTCCTTGATCTCGGGAACGTGTCTGCGGCGCGCCCACCCTGCGGGGCGGCTCGCCTGCGCCAGATTTCGGAGCGTGACAGCGTCGATGTCTCGATCGAATCCGGGAGCCGGAAGATGTCAGATCCTTGTGCGATCGCCGATTACATCACCGAAGCCGAGCAACATATCCGAAACGCGGAAGCGATCCTGAACGAGCTCGAAGAGGTCCGGTCGAGCGAGGCCCGGCGATTGCGCGCCTGCATGTATATCGCCGCGATGAAGCGGTTGAAGCGCATCATCGAGACCCACCGGACCGGCGAGGAGGCCGAACCGGACGCGTTGCCGGCGCCGGTCATGCCCGGCCAGCCGCGGCTGTTCTGGTGGCTCGCCCCGAGACCGGCGAGCGAGGGCCGCGTCTTCCGGCGCCGCGCCGGCTGATTCGCCGGTGATCGGGCCGGGCGCGCGACGCCGCCACGGGCCCGACCCTGCAGCGGCGGCGGGCCCGATAGGAATGGACGATCAGGGGCGCGACCATGCCCAAGCGCATCGTGATCTGGTGCCTGCCGATCCTGGTCCTGATCATGCTCCTGCCGACGAGGCGGGTGGCCGGGCGGGATCAGCGTGCGCCGGTCCATCAGGCGGACGAGATCGAGACCCTGGTCAACAAGGCCGCCGACCTGATCGAGAGCCAGGGCAGGACGGCCTTCCCGGCGTTCCAGCGGAAGAACTCGCCCTGGCGCTACGGCGACGTCTATTTGTTCGTGGTCGACCTGCACGGGGTCGTCCTGTTCAACGCCGCCCATCCGAACCGCGAGGGCCGAGACCTGCTCCAAGAGCACGACGCGGCCGGCAAGCAGTTCCACAAGGACTTCATCGCCGTGGTGCGGGAATCCGGCTCCGGCTGGGTCGATTACATGTTCCCGCGGCCCCGGCGCAGCACGCCGGAGGTGAAGTGGAGCTACGTCTGCGGGACGAGCGTGGACGGCACCCCCGCGCTGGTGGGCGCGGGGGTCTACGTGGAGTGAGGCGTGCGCCTCACAGCATCGGCATGCCGCCGGTGACCGGCACCAGGGCGCCCGACATGAAGCTGCCCTCGCGCGAGGCGAGCAGCACGTAGGCCGGGGCGAGCTCGGCGGGCTGGCCGGCGCGGCCCAGGGGCGTCTGGGCGCCGAGCTCTTCCAGCTCCTCGGGGCTCTTCACGATCGGCTGGATCGGGGTCCAGACCGGGCCGGGCGCCACGCAATTCACCCGGATGCCCTTGGGGGCGAGCAGGTTCGACAGGCCGATGGTCAGGCTCGCGATGGCGCCCTTGGTGGCGGCGTAGATCAGCATGTTCGGGCCCGCGACCTTGGCCTGGACGCTGGTCGAGTTCACGATCGCCCCGCCCGGCTTCATATGCGGCACGGCGGCCTGGGCGAGGTAGTACATCGCGAAGACGTTGGCCCGGAACGAGCCCTCGATATCGGCAGCCTTGAGGTCGTCGAGGCCCTCGTTCACCACCTGGGCGGCGGCGTTGTTGACGAGAATGTCCAGCCGTCCGAACGCGGCCATGGTCCGGTCCACCAGCGTCCGGCACTGGGCCTCGTCGCGGATGTCGCCGGGCAGCAGCAGGCAGCGGCGGCCGGCCTTCTCGACCCAGGCCTTGGTGTCCTCGGCATCCCCTTGCTCGACGTCGAGATAGGAAATCGCCACGTCGGCGCCCTCGCGGGCATAGGCGATCGCCACCGCCCGGCCGATGCCGGAATCGCCGCCGGTGATCAGCGCGGCTTGGCCGGCGAGCAGGCCCTTGCCGACATAGCTCTCCTCGCCGTGGTCGGGCCGCGGCGTCATCTTGGAGGTGAGGCCCGGCCGCTCCTGCTGCTGGTCGCCGGGAAACGGAGGCCGGGGACCGGCCTCGCGGGGATCGTCGGTCATCGGGGGCGGCTTCCTGCAGGACCGGGCCAAGGGCGTTGGGGCCGCGTGCCGGGCCCGGCCGTCACAGACACGCCCCCGATGCTGAAGCGTGCCTCAGAAGGCCCGGTCGCGGGCGGCGTGCGGGCCGCCGTAGCGGCGGCGCAGGAAGGAGACGACCTTCGGGAGAAGGAGGGCGATCAGGATCTTGCGCATCGGGCCGGCTCGCATCGCGGGTTCGTGAACCAGCAATGCGTAAGGGTCACGGCAGTTCCGCGCCGCTCTCACAGCTCAAGGGTAAGCGTCACCGGGGCATGGTCCGAGGGCCGCTCCCAGCCGCGGGCGTCGCGCAGGACGTCCACAGAGCGGACCGTGCCGGCGAGGTCGGGCGAGACCCAGGCATGGTCCAGGCGCCGGCCCTTGTTGGCGGCCGACCAATCCGGCGAGCGGTAGCTCCACCACGTGTAGATCTTCTCGGGCTCCGGGGTGAGGTGGCGGGCCGTGTCGATCCAGCCGGCCTCACCGCGCAGCAGCTCCAGGGCCTCGGTCTCCACGGGGGTGTGGCTCACCACGTCGAGGAGTTGCTTGTGCGACCAGACGTCGTGCTCGAGCGGCGCGACGTTGAGGTCCCCCACCAGGATCGCCGGGCCGGAGACGCGCTTGCCGCCCCAGGCGCGCAGCTCCGCCAGGAAATCGAGCTTGTGGGCGAATTTCGGATTGAGGTCGCGGTCGGGCACGTCGCCGCCGGCCGGGACGTAGAAATCGTGCAGCACGATACCGGCGGCGGCCCCCGCCTCCGGCCCGAGCACCGCCGAGATGTGGCGGGCGTCCGGCTTCTCGCAGAAGCCCATCACGCCGCGGGTGTGCAGGGGGAACCGCGACAGGATCGCGACGCCGTTATAGCCCTTCTGGCCGGCGAACATCACGTGCTCGTAGCCCGAGCCGCGCAGGGCTTTCAGCGGGAAGGCGTCGTCCGGGCACTTGGTCTCCTGGAGGCAGAGCACGTCCGGCTTGTGCTCGGCCAGGAAGCGCAGGACCAGGTCGATGCGCAGCCGCACCGAGTTGATGTTCCAGGATGTGACGGACAGGCGCACGGGTCGGGTCTCGGGTTGGGAGTTCGATCAGGCGTTACGGCAGCCGGCTAACCCGCCCCCGCCGATCGCTCAGTTGGGCTGCGATTGCTGGATCTGCTGCTGCATCGCCTTGTCCTCGGCGCGCCCGTAATTGATGAAGAACAGGCCCGCATCGACGCTTTTGGGCTTCTGCAGGTTCGAGAGCTGCACCGTGGTGATGTAGCCCTGCGGATCGGTGATCCGCCACTGCGACAGGGTCTTCATCTCGGCATCGAAGAACAGCTGAATCTTCGAGGTGCCCCCGAGCGTCGCCCGATCCTCCAGGCTGATGCGCACGCCGCCCGGATCGTTGGTGACGTCGGTGACGGTGAGATCGCGGGCGAGGTCGATCTTCTCGCGCAGCAGGAATTTCAGCGGCGTCTGGGCAATGAAGTAGAGGTCCTGGGTGGCGAGCTTGCGGTCGCGCACCGCCACGGAGGTGCCGTCGGCCACCACCTCCAGCGGTGAGGGCTGGTCGTAGTCGAAGCGCAGGCGGCCGGGCTTGGCGAGCGTCAGCTTGCCGCCGATCCGGCGCCCGTCCGCACCGATCTGCATGAAGTTGCCCGTCAGGGTGTTCATGCCGTTGAAATACGCATTCGCCTGCGCGAGCACCGTGGCGGCGTCCGCGGGCTCGGACGCGGCCAGCGCCGCAGGGCCGCCCACGGCGGCGACCTTTGGCTCTGTCGCCTTATGGTCGGCTTTGTCGGACGTCTTGGTGCCCGGCTTGGGGGTGCCGGTCTTCGGCGCGTCCTTCGCGGCCGAATCCTTGGCGGGCTTGGATGCCGGCTTCTTCGGCGCCAGTGCGGGCGCGGCCGGGGCGGAATCCGGCTCCGGGGCCGGCTCCTCCTTGCGGCCGAACAGGCTGTCGATGAACGCGCCGACCTGCGCCTGCGCCGGGGCGGCGGGGGCGAGCCACAGCCCGGCGGCGATCAGGGAGCCGGCTGTGCGGGTGCGGCGGCCGATCATCGGCAGAACCTCCTGGGCGCCCGGGCGGGCGATCCGGCAGACATGGGAACGGACGGGGCTTAAAGCCCCGCCCTGTGGCGAAGATGCGACGCGCCGGGCCGCGACCCCTCGGATCGCGGCCCGGCAGCGGCCTCACTCGTCGTCGTACATCCCGCTCGAGGCGTGCGGCGCCCCGGCGACCAGGATGTCGCGCTTGCCGGCATGGTTGGCCGGGCCGACGATGCCCTCGATCTCCATCCGCTCCATGATCGAGGCGGCGCGGTTGTAGCCGATCTGCAGCCGGCGCTGGATGTAGCTGGTGGACGCCTTCTGGTCGCGCAGAACCACCTCGATCGCCTGCTTGTACAGGTCGTCGGACTCGCCCCCGGTCGCCGCCGCGAAGGCGCCGATATCGAAGACCGGGGCTTCCTCGTCGGGCTCCTCGGAGCGCTCGACCTTCTCGGCCTTGGCGCCGCGCCCGGACTTGCCCTCCTTGACCGGCTCCTCCGGCGAATCGTCGGCGGTGACGGCGTCGAGGTAGGAGGGGCGGCCCTGGCGCTTGAGGTGGGCGACCACACTCTCGACCTCGCTGTCCGAGCAGAACGGCCCGTGCACGCGGGTCGTGCGCCCGCCGCCGGCCATAAACAGCATGTCGCCCTGACCGAGCAGTTGCTCGGCGCCCATCTCGCCCAGGATCGTGCGCGAGTCGATCTTGCTGGTCACCTGGAAAGAGATCCGGGTCGGGAAGTTCGCCTTGATCGTGCCGGTGATCACGTCCACCGACGGGCGTTGGGTCGCCATGATCAGGTGGATGCCGGCCGCGCGCGCCATCTGGGCGAGCCGCTGGATCGCGCCCTCGATGTCCTTGCCGGCCACCATCATCAGGTCGGCCATCTCGTCGACCACGATCACGATGTAGGGCAGCGCCGAGAGGTCCATCGCCTCCTGCTCGAACACCGCCTCGCCGGTCTCGCGGTTGAACCCGGTCTGGACCGTGCGGGTGATGACCTCGCCGCGCTCGCGGGCCTCCTTCATCCGGGCGTTGTAGCCGTCGATGTTCCGCACCGCGATCTTGGACATCTTCTTGTAGCGCTCCTCCATCTCGCGCACGGCCCATTTGAGGGCGATCACCGCCTTCTTCGGGTCGATGACGACGGGGGAGAGGAGGTGCGGGATGCCGTCATAGACGGACAGTTCCAGCATCTTGGGATCGACCATGATCAGACGGCACTCTTCCGGCTTCAGACGGTAGAGCAGCGACAGGATCATGGTGTTGATCGCCACCGACTTGCCCGAGCCAGTGGTGCCGGCGACCAGGAGGTGCGGCATCCGGGCGAGGTCGGCGATGATCGGCTCGCCGCCGATGTTCTTGCCGAGGCACAAGGCGAGCTTGTGCTTGCTCTCGTAGAAGTCAGGCGCCGAGAGCAGCTCCCGGAGATAGACCGTCTCGCGGGTCTCGTTCGGCAATTCGATGCCGATGACGTTGCGGCCGGGGACGACCGCCACGCGGGCCGAGACCGCCGACATCGAGCGGGCGATGTCGTCCGACAGGCCGATCACGCGGCTGGACTTGGTGCCGGGGGCTGGCTCCAGCTCGTAGAGGGTCACGACCGGGCCGGGGCGCACCGCCAGGATGTCGCCGCGCACGCCGAAATCCTGCACCGTCTGCTGGAGGTTGAGGGCGTTCTGCTCCAGCACGTCGGCGTCGACTTCCTCGGCGCCGTTCTCGTCCGGCAGGGCGAGCAGGCTGAGCGAGGGCAGCTCGTAATCGGCGTTCTCGACGCTGGCGATCTCCAGATGGCGGCCGGCCGGGATCAGGTGCGCCCGGGGGGCGACCATCGGCAGGGCCGGGGCTGGCGGAGCCTCGACCGGCTGGGCGGCGGGCGCCTCCACCGGCTCCGGCGCGGGGGCCGCCGCGAGGACGGGCTCCTCGAAGGCCGGCTCGTCCTGCACGGGCTCGGGCTCCGCCGGGGCGGGCTCGGGCTGCGGCGCCAGCTTACCGCGCAGCAGGACCGTGCGCGGAGTCATCGGGATCACCACCCGGTCGGCCTCAGAGGCGGACCGAGCAACGTCGGCTCCCATCGGGGCAGCCGTCTCCGGCCGAAGCGCAGGCTCGGGCTCCGGCGCGGCCGGGACCGCCGGCGCGGGCAGGCTCGGCTGGCCGGCGGCGCGGATCGCCGCCCGGGCGGCCATGGCGCAGAGTGCGGGAGCGCGGCGGGGCGCGGCGGCCGACGGCGTCGCGGCAGGCGGCGGCTCGGTGGCGGCGCTGCCGGGGCCGAAGACCAGCGCCAGGGCGGGCTTGGCCGGCAGGAAGGCGTCGCGGATCGCGGCACTCGCGTCGGCCTGAAGGTCCGAAGGCTGGCCGTCGGTCTGGCCGTTATCCTGCCCGTCGGCGGGGCGCGGCGGCTGGTCGAACCGCACGAGCCGGTCGAGGACGTAGACCGGCCGCGGCGGCTGCGGGTTCGCGGCGTCCTGCATCGGCGAAGTGCCGAGTTCGACGGACGGCAGGTCGGCGACGGCGTCGACCGCCTCGATCACCGGTGCGGCGGCGAGCGCCGCCTCGAGGCCGGCATGGGCGGGCTGGGACGCCAGCGCGGCCCAGGCCTCCACGGACGACCAGTCGCCCACGTTCCAGTCGCTGCCGTCGAACCAGGGCTGGGCCTCGGACCAATCCGGCAGGTCGGACCAGTCGCGGGCGGCGGCCTCGGCCGAAGCCTGGACCGGGGCCTCAGCCATGACCGGCTCCGCGACCGCAACCGGGGCGATCGCCGCCGTGGAGTTGGCCAGTTCGACGCTCGGGCGCACCGGGCGGCGGTCCGGGGTGCGGAAGTAGCGGACGCCGGGGGGCGCCACGAAGGGCTGGCGCCACAGCGGCACCGCCTCCCCGTCCTCCGCGACCTCGGTCGGCACGGCCTCGGGCATCGCGACCGCCGGCATGGCGGCGATGGCCTCGAGCCGCGCCTGCTCGGCCTGCTCGCGCTCGGCCCGCTCCCGGGCCTCCTGCTCGCGGGCGGCCCGCTCGGTCTCGACGGCGAGCGCGGCCGCCTGCGCCTCGGCGCGGGCGCGCTCCAGGGCGACGCGCTCGGCTTCCAGGGCGCGCTGGCGGCGCTCCTGCAGGACCGAATCGGGGGTGCGGGTCCAGCGCGCCGCCGGGGCAGCGGCCTGGACCGGGGCCGCGGGAAGCGCGCCCTCGGGGGCGATCGCGGCGGGCCGGCGGGGCTGGCGCACCAGCACGCCCGGGGTCGAGGCGCTGCGGTCGATCCGGCTCTCGA
Organism: Methylobacterium brachiatum; assembly: GCF_020523825.1. Taxonomy (GTDB): domain Bacteria; phylum Pseudomonadota; class Alphaproteobacteria; order Rhizobiales; family Beijerinckiaceae; genus Methylobacterium; species Methylobacterium brachiatum. The sequence goes on from NZ_JAJALK010000018.1 coordinate 71,029, forward strand.
AGCGCGGCTCGTCGAGGGCGTCGAGGCTCGCCCGGTCGTCGAACACCTGGTCCGGCCAGACATGCTCGGGCGGCGCCGAGGCGCTGGCGCGCGGCCCTCGCTCGAAGCCCTCGCGTCCGACCATGGCGGCCGGCGCGGTCAGCCAGCTCGGCTCCGCCCGGCGGCCGGCAACGCCGTAGGCCGGACGGGCGGGCAGCCCGGCCGGGGAGCCGGACAGGCGACGGGTGAGACTCGCCCGCAAGGCCATCAGCCGGTGCGCCAGGGCGCCGAGGGACAGGCCCGAACGGTCGCCGCCGCGGACCGGGCGGGCAGGATCACGATGAGAGTACGGAGGCCGTCCCGATGCGCGCATGGGTTCTCGAACGATACTCGAAACAGGGATCCGCCGGTGGCCGGCGGGCTGCCCCGAGTTAGGCCAATTGTCGTTAACGGAGGCTTGTCGCGCCCCCTCGGACCGGCAACCACGTTGGGATTTTCGGCCTGTTCCCCGGGGTGAGCGGGGGCCAATCCAACACCGTCATTGCGAGCAGAGCGAAGCGAGCCAGGGCAGCGCGCGTGTCCCGCAGGCGGCGGATCCCCGGGTTGCTTCGCTGCGCCCGCAATGACGGTGGACGGGTACGCGTCGCCGGAGCCCCGCGGCGCACCATATGATACCGGCAGCCACCCCTCACCCGGACAGGCGCCCGTGACCCAGCCCAATTCCGAGCCTTCCGCCGACCTCAAGGCGCGCTTCCGGTCCCTGTACCGTCACGGCTTCGCCCGGGTGGCGGCCTGCACCGGGCGCAGCCATCCGGGCGATCCCCCCCGCAACGCCGACACGGTGCTCGACCTCGCCCGGACCTGCCACGAGGCCGGGGCGGCGCTGGCGGTCTTCACCGAGCTCGGGCTCTCGGCCTACGCGATCGAGGACCTGCTGCTCCAGCAGACCCTGCTCGACGCGGTCGAGGCCGCCGCCGCCCGGGTGATCGCCGAATCGGCGGCCCTGCGGCCGCTGCTGCTGGTCGGGGCGCCCCTGCGCTGGCGCCACCGGGTCTACAATTGCGCCCTGGCGATCCAGGGCGGCCGGCTGCTCGGCGTGGTCCCCAAGACCTTCCTGCCGAACTATCGGGAGTTCTACGAGAAGCGCCATTTCGCCTCCGGAGCCGGGATCCTGGGCGAGACGATCCGGGTCGCGGACCACGAGGCGCCGTTCGGCACCGACCTGCTGTTTCCCGCCGAGGACCTGCCCGGCTTCGTGGTCGGGGTCGAGATCTGCGAGGACCTCTGGGTTCCGGAATCGCCCGGCATGCGGGCGGCGCTCGCCGGCGCCACGGTGCTCGCCAACCTCTCGGGCAGCCCGATCACGGTCGGCCGGGCCGAGTCGCGGGCGCTGCTCTCCCGCGCGGCCGCGATGCGGGGCGCCTGCGCCTACGTCTACGCCGCCGCCGGCCAGGGCGAATCGACCACCGACCTGTCCTGGGACGGGCAGACCAGCATCGACGAGCTGGGCGTGCGGCTGGCCGAGGGGCAGCGCTTCCCCACCGGCCCGGTGGCGACGCTGGCCGATATCGACCTCGACCTGATCGCCCAGGACCGGCTCCAGGCCGGCAGCTTCGACGACAACACCGGCAGCGGCCCCCTCCCCTATCGCCGCGTCCCCTTTCGGCTCGACCCGCCCGAACAGGATCTCGGGCTGATCCGGCGGCTCGAGCGCTTCCCGTTCGTGCCGGCCGACCCGTCCCGCCTCGCCCAGGATTGCTACGAGGCCTACAACATCCAGGTGGCCGGCCTCGCCCAGCGGCTGGAGGCGACGGGCACCCGCAAGGCGGTGATCGGCGTCTCCGGCGGCCTCGATTCGACCCACGCGCTGATCGTGATCGCCAAGGCGTTCGACCGCCTGGGCTATCCGCGCTCGGACATCCTGGCCTACACGCTGCCGGGCTTCGCCACCTCGAACGCCACCAAGACCAACGCCCACGCCCTGATGAAGGCGCTCGGCTGCAAAGCCGCCGAGATCGACATCCGCCCGGCGGCCAAGCAGATGCTCGCCGATATGGGCCACCCGTTCGCGCGGGGCGAGGCGGTCTACGACGTGACCTTCGAGAACGTGCAGGCGGGCCTGCGCACCGACTACCTGTTCCGCCTGGCCAACCAGGCGGGCGGGCTGGTGATCGGCACCGGCGACCTCTCGGAGCTGGCGCTCGGCTGGTGCACCTACGGCGTCGGCGACCAGATGAGCCACTACGCGGTCAATACCGGCGTGCCCAAGACCCTGATCCAGCACCTGATCCGTTGGGTGATCAGCAACCGCGAGGTCGGGCCCGAGGCGAGCCACACGCTGCAGGCGATCCTCGACACCGAGATCTCCCCCGAGCTGGTGCCGGTGGACCAGGACGACAGCCCGCAGAGCACCGAGGCCACGATCGGCCCCTACGCGCTGCAGGATTTCAACCTGTTCTACACGCTGCGCTACGGGTTCCGGCCCTCCAAGATCGCCTTTTTGGCGCTGCATGCATGGGGCGACAAAACCCGCGGCCACTGGGCGCCGGACTTCCCCGAGACCAAGCGGGTCGCCTACGACCTCCCCGAGATCCGGCGCTGGCTCGGGGTGTTCCTCAACCGGTTCTTCGGCTTCAGCCAGTTCAAGCGCTCGGCCCTGCCCAACGGCCCGAAGGTCTCGGCCGGGGGCTCCCTGTCGCCCCGCGGCGACTGGCGCGCGCCGTCGGACGGCTCGGCGCGGATCTGGATCGAGGAGCTGACCCGAAACGTCCCTGAAACTTGACCGTCACAAACTCGACCGATTGTGCCATTATGAGCACGGTCAAGGCGAATCTGCCCGGTACCAGATCTGGTATTGGACAGGTTCGACGGTCGGGGCGGCCAAGCGGAGGGACTCCGATGCGAAGCTACAACCTGTTCCAGCTCAAGGCCGTCGAAGGCCTCTGCTGCGCGGTGCCGGAGGCCAGCACCGTCCCGCCCTTCATCGGCGCCGGCCGCTGGACCTTCGGAGGCAAGCTCGACGGCGACAGCCGGCAGCCCCTGGATTTCGACGACCGGGCCGCCGACACCGCGGTGCGCTTCAACGGCTTCTACCTGTTCCAGACGATGGACCGGCGTTTCATCGCCTGATCCTTGTGAATAGGGACGATCACCGTATTGGCGCCAGGAATTCTTAAGAGCTGGCGGGCAAACTGATCCGCATGACGGATCATCGCAAAGAGACGCGCCAGAGGGTGTTCCTCAAGGGCCGCATCGTCTTCAACAACGGCTCGTCGAGCTTCGACTGCCTGGTGCGCGACCTCTCGGCCTCGGGCGCCCGCCTGGTCCTGAGCGACGCCACGACCCTGCCGCAGGTGTTCGACCTCTACATTCCGCAGAAGGACCGGACCTACCGGTCGACCCTGTGCTGGCGCCGGGAGGACGGCATCGGCGTCACCTTCACGGACTCCGCCGGCGCCGCCCCGGCGAGACCCGATCCGGCCGCGACCGAAGCCGCCCTACGGCAGCGCATCGCCGAGTTGGAGGCCGAGAACGCCGCCTTGCGCCGGCTCCTGGGCGGCATGGCCCAGCCGAGCGCGGCCTGAGCGTCCCGAATCGGATTCCCGACGGCCAAGCCCTTGGGCGGGGTCTCGGGGGCGCGGAGCCCCGATGAAGCCGCGCCCCCGCGTTACTGCGCTTCGAGCGCCGCCCGGATCCGCGCCGCGTGGTCGGCCAGCACGGCGTTGTCGGCCATCCCGCCTTCGTGGCGCTTCAGCGGCACGCCCTCGCGCCGGGGGATGATGTGGACGTGCAGGTGGAACACGGTCTGCCCGCCCGCGGGCTCGTTGAACTGGAACAGGGTCAGGCCCTCGGCCTGGAACGCCGTCTTCACGGCCCGGGCAACCTTCTGGACGCTCACGATCAGGGCCGCCAGGGAGGCCGGGTCGGCATCGAGCAGGCCGCGGGCGGGCGCCTTCGGGATCACCAGGGTATGGCCCTCGCCCTGGGGCATCACGTCCATGAAGGCCAGGGTGTCGGCATCCTCGTAGACGCGGTGGCACGGGATCTCGCCCCGCAGGATCTTGGCGAAGATGTTGTCGGGGTCGTACTGCGCGTCGGCCATGTTTCCTCCGAGCCTTCCGGACTGATCTCAGCTTGCACAGGGCACATGCGCGCGTCCACACGGGAACCGGCGCCGCACGGTAGCGCTTAGGTCGCGGCGGACACGGAGGCCGGGATGGCGCACGAGAGCACGGGGGCGATCTATGCGGCGGCGGGGGCGAACCTCGCCATCGCGGCGGCGAAGTTCGTCGGCGGGGCGCTGACCGGCTCCACCGCGATGCTCGCCGAGGGCGTGCACTCGGTGGTGGATACCGCCAACCAGGTGCTGCTGCTCCTGGGGATGAAGCGGGCCAAGAAGCCGGCCGATGCCCGCCACCCGTTCGGCTACGGGCGCGAGATCTACTTCTACGCCTTCGTGGTCGCGCTGATGATCTTTTTGGGCGGCGGCCTGTTCGCGGTCTACGAAGGCATCGAGCGGGTCCGCCACCCCTCGCCGGACGCGGACGCCCACCTGTTCGGCTACACGCTGCCGGGGATCTGGGTGAACGTCGCGATCCTGGGTTTCGCCATCGTGGCCGAGGGCGTGTCCTGGGTCGTGGCGATGCGCCAGTTCTGGGCCGAGAAGGGCAAGAACTCGGCGATGCGGGCGATCCGCCGCAGCAAAGATCCGACCCTGTTCACGATTCTGGCCGAGGACACCGCGGCGCTGATCGGCCTGCTGATCGCCTTCGCGGGCGTCGTCCTGGCCCATTGGCTGGAGATGCCGAGCCTCGACGGCTGGGCCTCGGTGGGGATCGGCCTCGTGCTGGTCGGCATGGCGGTGTTCCTGATGATCGAGACCCACGGCCTGCTGATCGGCGAGGCCGCCGACCCCGCCGTGGTGGCGGCGATTGCAGAGCTCGTGCGCGCCGAACCCGGCGTGCTGCATCTCAACGAGGTCCTGACCCAGCATCTCGGGCCCTCCGACATCCTGGTGAATGTCAGCATCGACATGGCCGACGACCTGAGCGCCGGCGAGGTCGAGAGCCTCGTGACCCGCCTCGACCGGGCGGTGAAGCAGCGCAACCCGGACGTGACCCGGGTGTTCATCGAGATTCAGACCCAGGCCGACCACGCGATGCGCGCGGCGGCGTGAGGAGGAATCGTGTTCGGTAGGACGGGCCTGCTGCGGCGTGGACAAGGCACGTCCATGCACCCATACATGTCGTGTCTATACGGGACAGTGGCATGCTGAGCATCCGCGACGAGGAAGTGCGCACCCTGGCGGAAACCGTGATGCGGCAGAGCGGTGCTCCCAATCTCACGGCGGCAATTAAGCTCGCGCTGCAGCATGAGATTCGGCGCGCCGATGAAGCGGTTCCTTTAGCCCAGCGCGTGGCCGCTATCCGGGCAAAAGCCTTGGCGAAGGCGACCGGAACGCCGCAGCCTCCCTTGAGCGAAGCCGAACGTGACGCCCTCTGGGGCGCGTGATGTTTATCGACACGTCCGCCGTCGTCGCGATCCTGGCCGACGAACCCGAGGCGGCTGCCTTTCTCACCAGGATAGAGGCCGCTGAGCGTCGAGAGACCGGCGCGCATGTTCGGCTGGAGGCGACGATCAATCTCGCGCGCATCCTCGGCCTTGCGGTGCCGGATGCCCAGGAAATGTACGATGCATTTCTCGCGGCGGCCGGGATCATCGTGGTCCCGATCAGTGATGTGATTGCACGCCGGTCGGTCGATGCCTTCGCGATTTACGGCAAAGGACGGGGCCAACCAGCCCAGCTCAACTTTGCCGATTGCTTATCCTACGCCTGCGCTGCCAGCAGTTCCGTACCGATCCTTTTCAAGGTGCGGGATTTCTCCCGGACGGACCTCGTGTCGGCGCTCAGTCTCTGAAGCACGCCGCCCGGCGGAACGATCACCTCCCGAACCCCACCTGCGCCAAGCTCAAGGCCCAGACCCGCTCTTGCACGGATTCGTCCCGGCTCTCGGCCGAGGATTGCTTCGGCCGGGAATGCGAGAAATAGCGGCCGGTGACGCCGTCGAGCTCCGGGGCGGTCGCCACGTGGAGCGAGGTCGCGGCACCCTTGTCGGGCCGGATCAGGAACGGGCGCATCAGCGACCAGACGGCGCCGAACGCACCGCCGGTGTTCTTGGCAAAGCCGGTCTTGACCACCCCGGGATGCAGGGCGTTGACCGTGATGCCGTCGGCCTTCACCCGCCGGGCGAGCGCGTAGGTGAACAGCACGTTGCCGAGCTTGGCCTGGGCATAGGCCCGCATGGCGCCGTAGCGGCGGGCGCCCTCGATGTCGGAAAAGTCGATATGGCCGCGATAATGCGCCGCCGAGGCGACGTTGACGATCCGCGGCTTGGCCCCGGCCGCCGCCGAGGCCTTGAGGGTGTCGAGGAGCTCAAGCGTCAGCAGCACGTAGCCGAGATGGTCCAGCGCCCAGGTGCGCTCGATGCCGTCGACCGTGAGTTCCCGCCGGTCGAAGATCGCCCCGGCATTGTTCACCAGGACGTCGAGGCGGGGATAGGTGGCGCGCAGAGACGCGGCGAGCCGGCGGATCTCGGCCTGGGCCGACAGGTCGGCGACGTGCGGGTCCACCACGGCGCCCGGGACGGCTTCGCGGATCCGCTCCGCTGAGGTCTGCGTCTTCTCCGGATCGCGGCCGACGATGGCGACCCGCGCGCCTCTGCGCGCGAGTCCTAGGGCCGTCTCGTAGCCGATGCCGTTGGTCGCCCCGGTGACGAGGCAGACCCTGTTCCGCATCGAATCCGCCATGCGGCTCAGAAGACCGCCTGACCGACCGCGAAGGCGATGACCACGATCACGATGGCGACCAGCAGGAACAGGCCGAACAGGATGCGGGCCAGCGAGCCCGCGCCCGAGGCGATGCCGGTGAAGCCGAGGCCGCCCGCGATCAGCGAGATCACGAAGCAGATGAGGGCCCATTTCAGCAAGGTCATCGCGTCACTCCGGAAGCGCCCGCGGCACGGGCGAACAACAATCGCATGCTCAACCGGCTGCAAGCGAGACCGTTCCGCGGCCGCGCGGTTCCAACAGCCTTTTATTCTTAACGGCGGCGTTCCGCCGAGCGATTGAGTGGCCTGCGCGCCGAAGACCTGCGCCGCGGCTGCCCATCAGAATCTCGACTTGCAGGTGAGATGCCCAGTCGATGAACCTGCGCAGCCCGACGCGCACGTGGCGCCACGACTACAGATGAAGATCATTGTTCCGCACGCGAAGCGTTCGACGGTAGCGAATTAACCGTTCGGAATATGTTTCGGACACATCGTCCCGGCGATTAGGCAGGGGTACTGGTGGTGCGTGCGCTTTCGATCCGAACTGTAGTTATTTCTCTCGTCGCGATGCTTGGTCTCCTCGCGATCGGCCTGGCGGGAATACAAATCCTCAAAAGCAAGTCGCGAATGGATACAGCTGATCAGGTGACCGCCTTCATGGTCATTGATCGCAACTTGTTCGCGAGCCTTACCCAAGTGCGGATCGAGCGCGGTTACGGGCTGACCGCCCTGGTCAAGGAGCCCGACACCAACCGGGCGCATCGCCAGCTCTCGCTCGATGCCCGCGCCCCGTTCAACGCGGCGGCCGACATCGCGCTCGGACAGCTGAGCAGCGTGGCGGACCCGGCCCTGCAAACGAAGCGCACCGAGCTCGATGCCCTCGTGGGCGAGTGGCGGCAGCTGCGCCGGGCCCTGGATGCGGCCTTCGACCAGCCGGCGGCGAGCCGCGACCCGGCCCTGCGCAAGCGCATGGACGAGCTCGGCAACCGCCTGCTCGCCGCGCTCGAGGCCGCCTCCGACGCGACCGAGCGCGCGATCCAGGCCCTCGATCCGGCCTATGGCAGCCTCATCGACGCAAGGGCGACGACGTGGCTCGCGCGCACCACCGACGGACGCGCCGCCCTGGTCGTGAGCCAGATCCTGGCCGCCGACCGCGCCGCCAGCCCGGCCGATTGGGGGCAGCTCAACAGCGCCGACGCCCAGAACCGGACGGCCTGGCAGCTCGTCGGGCGGATGATCCGGGTCAACGGCTTCGACGCCTCGGTGAAGGAGGCCTACGACCGGGCGGACCAGCTCTACTATGCCGGGCCCGTGGGCGAGATGCGCAAGGCCGCCCTCGCGGCGGTCTCCGAGGGGCGCCCGATGCCCTTCCCGGTCAGCACCTGGGATGAAGGCGTCGTCGCCGGCCAGAAGGCGATCGTCGACGTCGCCATGGCCGTGATCGACTCTGCGGTGGCCCGTGCGACCTCCGCGTCGGCCGCCGCGAACCGCGACTTCGTCTCGGCCCTCGCGGTCATCGTCTTCGCGGGCGGCCTGGCGGCGGCCGCGATCCTGATCATGCAGGTTCGCGTCGTTCGCGGCCTCCTGGGTCTCGCGGGCGCGATGCGGCGCCTCGCCGAGGGGGATCTCGCCGTGTCCGTGCCGGGCACCGCGCGCCGGGACGAGCTCGGCGCGATGGCCGGCGCCGTGCAGGTGTTCAAGGACAACCTGGTCCGCACCAGGATCCTGGAGGAGGAGACGGCCCTGGCCCGGGCTTCCGCGGAGGAGCAGCGGCGCACGGCCATGCGCCAGATGGCCGACGCCTTCGAGCAGGCGGTCGGCGGGATCGTCGGCATGGTCTCGTCCTCGGCCACCGAGCTGCAGGCGACCGCCCAGACCATGACCGCCACCGCGACCGAGACGGCCAGCCAATCGACGACGGTGGCCGCGGCCGCCGAGGAGGCGGCCAGCAACGTCAACACGGTCGCGGCCGCCGCCGAGGAGCTGGGCTCCTCCGTCCAGGAGATCGGCCGTCAGGTCGACGGCTCGTCGCATCTCGCCCGCGCCGCCGTCAGCGACGCGGACCAGACCGCCGCGATGGTGCAGGAGCTGAGCAGCACGGTCGCCCGGATCGGCGACGTGGTGGCGATGATCCAGAGCATCGCCTCGCAGACCAACCTGCTGGCCCTCAACGCCACCATCGAGGCGGCCCGGGCCGGCGAGGCGGGCCGGGGCTTCGCGGTCGTGGCGAGCGAGGTCAAGGCGCTCGCCGACCAGACCGCGAAGGCGACCGAGGAGATCGGCCGGCAGATCGGGCAGGTCCAGGCGGCGACCGGCCAGGCGGTCTCGGCGATCGGCGGCATCAGCGGCCGCATCCGCGAGATCAGCACCGTGGCGGCCTCGATCGCCGCGGCGGTGGAGCAGCAGGGGGCGGCGACGCAGGAGATCGTGCGCAATGTCGGGCAGGCCGCGATGGGCACCGGCGAGGTGACCAGCAACATCGCGGGCGTCGCCGGCGCCGCCGAGGAGACCGGCGCGGCGGCCGCCCAGGTGCTGACCTCGGCCTCCGAGCTGTCGCGCCAGTCGGAGCACCTCACGGCGGAGGTCCGGCACTTCCTGGCGACCGTGCGGGCCGCGTAGACCCGCACGAACCGGGCTCCGCCGCAGGGCGGGGCCCGCGTTTCGCAAGGCTCAGGCGGTCTTCGTCACCGGCTGGGCCGGGACGTCGGCCCGCGCCAGCATCAGCTCGGCGAGCGTGTGGTAGAGCCCGCCGCGGCAGACCGCCTTCGAGGCCGCGTCGGCGATCAAAGCCGCGACCATCAGCGGGATCATCATCGTGTGGTTCTGGGTCATCTCGGTGACGATCACGAAGCTGGTGATCGGCGCCTGGAGCACGCCGGTGAGGTAGGCGACCATCCCGATCAGCACGAGGGCGCCCACCGGCATGTCCGGCAGCAAGCCGTGCACCGTCCCGCCGATCCCGGCGCCCACCGCCAGCGACGGGGCGAACAGGCCGCCCGGAATGCCGCTGACCGAGCTGAGCACCGTGGCGGCGAATTTCAGCGGCGCGTAGGTCCAGCTGGTCGTGGCGTCGCCGTGCAGGATCGCCCGCGCCTCCTCGTAGCCGGTGCCGTAGGCGGTGCCCTGGGAGGCCAGCCCGCACAGGGCCACGCACAGGCCGCAGGCTGCCGCGAACACCACCGGCCGCGCCCGGATCAGGCGGCCGGCGGCCCCCGGCAGGCCCCGGGCGAACAGGATTACCAGGCGGCTGAACACCCCGCCGGCGAAGCCGCCCAGGGCGGCGAGCAGCGGCACGATCCAGCCGGCGGCCAGCGGCAGCTCCGCCTGGCTGGTGCCGAAATAGGTGTAGTTGCCGAGCAGCCAGAGGGAGGTGAGGCCGGCAGCCACGATCCCGGCGACGATCAGCCCGGACGAGCGTGCCTCATAGGCCCGGCCCAATTCCTCGATGCCGAACACGATGCCGGCGAGCGGGGTGTTGAACGCCGCCGCGACCCCGGCCGCCCCGCCCGCGAGGAGCAGCCCCGGCAGGCGGTCGGGCGTCAGGCGGCCGAAGGCGGCCATGATCGCCGCGCCGACCTGCACGGTCGGCCCTTCGCGCCCGGCCGAGGCGCCGCACAGCAGGCCGAGGAACAGGACCAGCACCTTGCCGCAGGCCACGCGTGGCGAGATCAGCGAGAACCGGAACCGTTCATCGCGGGCGTGCCGGGCCGCGATCACCTGCGGGATGCCGGACCCCTGCGAGTTCGGGAACACCGTCCGGGCCAGCAGCGCGGCCAGCGCGAAGCCCGCCGGCGTGAGCACCAGGGCGATCAGCGGCGACGGCGCGGTCAACCGCCGGAACCCCTCCTGCGCCAGGTCGGCGCCCTTGGCCATCAGCACCGCGGCCAACCCGACGCAGATGCCGCCGGCCAGGAACAGCAACCGCCCCCGCCACAGCGGATAGGCTTCGAGCGAGGCCGAGCGCAGGCGGGTGATCGAGCGGCGGTAGCGGGAGCGTCTCGGCCCCGAGCCCGCGGGCTCGATCGTCGTCGGTGCGTCCCGCATCTCGGTCATGACAGGCTACTTCGTCCGCAAAGCCGGAGCATGCGGTATAGCGTGGCGCGCGGGGAATGGGGCATCACCCAGAAGACCCATCCGCATGGCGGATCTCCAAGTCACCCCCTCATCCTGAGGCGGCGGAGCGCAGCGCAGCCCTCGAAGGAGCCCTCCAGCGATCGCGCGGGCAACTGGAGCCCTCCTTCGAGGCGCCCGCTGCGCGGCCGCACCTCAGGATGAGGGGGTCTGGTGGGAGCAGGCTGGGTCCGAACAGGCCGCTCACCCCTCCGCCGCACAGAGCCGCTCCACCGCCTTTACATAGCCCTTCGCGTCGAACTTCTTCAGCGAGTTCTCGCTCTGGTAGCGGACGGTGCCGAAGATCGGGCGGCGCTGCCAGGGGCGGTCGTGCAGGCCGTAGACCCAGGCGACGTTGGTGAAGGAGTTCGGGTCGCGCCCGTCCAGGAAGTAGCGGTTGTTCAGCCGCAGCGTCCGGGCGAAGCCCTCCTCGGGCGAGGGCGACCATTCCAGGATCTTCTTGCCCCAGTACATCCGCAGCTGGTTGTGCATGTAGCCGGTCTCGCGCATCTCCCGCATCGCGGCGTTCCAATAATGGTCGTGGGTCTCGCCGGCCGCGAGCTGGGCCTCCGAATAGAGGGTCGGGCGCGCGTCCTCGGCCTGCTCGGCCAACGTCTTGCGCGCCCAGTCCGGCACCGCCTTGTCGTAATCGTCGTAGCCCTCCGTGTAGAAGACGTGGTTCATGGCGAGCTCGCGCCGGACGATCAGCTCCTCCAGGTAGGCGCCGCGGTCGTCGTCGTCCCCGACCTTGGCCTCCCGCACCGCCAGGGCGATCTCCACCGGCGAGATCTGGCCGAAATGCAGGAACGGGCTCATGTGGGAGGCGGCGGCCGCCTCGGGCATGTTGCGGCCGGCGCCATAGCCCGCGAACCCGTCCGCCAGGAACGCCTTCAGGCGCTTGCGCGCCTCGGTCTCGCCGCCGGTGAAGCGCTTCACCGGCCCGACCACCCGGTCGAGGCTCATCCCGGCGAGCACCGCCTCCGGATCGGAGACGTCGATCTCGCCCTCGGGCGTCACGTCCGTCGCGGCATGCTTGAGCTTGCGGGGCTTCAGGTCGGCGATGAACGGGTCCCAGAGCCGGTTCAGCTTCGGCCGGAGCGTCCGGGCGGCGAATTCGTGCTTGTTCGAGGCGGTCTCCACCGGCACGACCACGTCGCCCTCGACCTGGACGATCCGGGTCTTCACCGCCTTCGCGATCTCCCGGTACCAGCCCTTCTGGATGGCGAGGTAGCCCCGGTCGAGCACCAGCAGCGCCGCCTCCTCGGCCAGGTCGATGGCGATCTTGGCGGGCGCGCATTTGCGCATCACGAATCCGACGCCGCGCTTCTCCAGACCGGCCTTCGCATCCGCGAGACCCTGGAGCAGGAAGGCGTAGTGGCGGGCATTGGCCTCGGGGAAGCCGCTGGCACCGTCGAGCAGCCCGAAGCAGGCGATCACCGGCAGGTCGAGCCGGTTCGCCTCCTCGATGGCGAATTCGAGGGCCGGGTTGAACCGGGCGCGGTTGGCCTGCTGAAGGAGATACAGAACGTAACGCCCGTCCGCCCGCGGCTCGACATCGTTCAGAACCCGGATCCGCTCGCCCTGGATCGCCATATTCGCACGCACGCTTTCTTCACTTGGATCACAAGAGACTTGGCCGGAAACCTAGAGCGGGCGACGAATTCGTCCGTCCAGCCGGCCGTCGTGAAATGCCGCAGTGAAATCATCAGCCGGCAACCGACACGGCGCAGCGAAACCAGGGTTTCTCAAAGGTTTACGTCCGGTTTTGTCGGCCGATCGCGCATCAGATCTGTTGTCCGGCACCCCGAAACGGCTGCGACATTTTCGACACAGCCGGTTCGTGATCCGTCCTGAGCCGTATAAAAGGACAGCCTTTCTGTCCGAACGCCCTTGTAATTTTTCGCGATGCGCGCAGATTGTGCAGCGCGGGATGGCGATGGCGTCGCGATCCCGCTGCCCTTCTTGGGCGTTTCCTCCCTAGACTTCGGGCCGCTCCTTCGGGGGTGGCCTTTTTTCTTGTCCGCCCGCCTCTGTCACCGAAGCGCGGCCGGAGCGCTGGTCCCGGACCGCGCGGCGCGTCATGCTCGCGGTGAGCGCCGGGACAGGCGCCGGAGGATACGCCATGAGGATGTTTTCGCGCGCGCTGCCGGCGCTCGCCTGCCTGCTCGCCCTGGCGGGGCCCGCAACGGCCGCGGATGCGCCGCGCTTCCAGGTCGATCCGGCCTGGCCGAAGCCGCTGCCGAACGACTGGATCCTGGGCCAGGCCGCGGGCGTCGCGGTGGACGCGCAGGACCATGTCTGGGTGGTCCAGCGGCCGCGCACGCTCACCGACGACGAGAAGGCCGCGAGCCTCGATCCGCCGCGCAGCAAGTGCTGCAAGCCCGCGCCGCCGGTGCTCGAATTCGCCCAGGACGGCACGCTGCTGCGCAGCTGGGGCGGCCCCGGCGAGGGCTACGACTGGCCCACCAACGAGCACGGCATCCAGATCGACGAGAAGGGCTTCGTCTGGATCGCCGGCAACGGCGACCAGGACGGCCAGCTCCTGAAGTTCACGCCCGACGGCAAGTTCGTCCTGCAGATCGGCAAGTCCGGCCCGCAGACCGACAGCCGCGACACCAGCCGCCTCGGCAAGCCCGCCAATGTCGATTTCGACAGGGCGGCCAACGAGGTCTACGTGGCGGACGGCTACTACAACCACCGCATCATCGTGTTCGACCGGGACAGCGGGGCGTTCAAGCGGATGTGGGGCGCCTACGGCAAGCCGCCCACCGACGACAAGCTCGGCCCCTACGATCCGGCCGCCGCCCCGCGCCAGCAATTCGCCAACCCGGTCCATTGCGTGCGCATCGCCCATGACGGGCTGGTCTATGTCTGCGACCGCACCAACAACCGGATCCAGGTGTTCCAGAAGGACGGCAGCTTCGTGAAGGAGTTCGTCGTCGAGAAGGACACCCGGGCCAACGGCTCGGTCTGGGAGCTGGCCCTCTGGCCGGATGCCGACGAGACCTACCTGCTCAACGCCGACGGGGCCAACAACGAGGTCCGCACCCTCGACCGCGCCACCGGCGCGACGGTGGGCGCCTTCGGCCGCAACGGCCGCATGGCGGGCCAGTTTCACTGGGTCCACAATCTCGCGGTCGATTCCAAGGGCAACGTGTTCACCACCGAGGTCGACACCGGCAAGCGGGCGCAGAAGTTTTTGGCGGTGGGGACTTTCGTGCTGCGCAAGCGGGTGCCGTGACGGCGGATCGGCCGGACGGCACGGCACCCCGGCGCGTCCTCGTCCTGGGCGGCACCGGGACGATCGGCCGGGCGACGGTGCGGGCGCTGGCGGCGCGCGGTCACGCGGTCGTCTGCCTCGTGCGGCGGCCCGCCCCGTTCCCTGCGGGCGTCACCGCGCGGGTCGCGGACGTGACCGATCCGGCCGCGCTCGCGCGCGACGGCATCCGCGGCGAGCCGTTCGACGTCCTGGTCTCGTGTCTCGCCTCGCGCACCGGCTTGCCCGACGACGCCTGGGCGATCGATTACCGAGCGCAGGTGAACGCGCTGGAGGCCGCCAGGGCGGCCGGCGTCACGCAGGTCATCCTGCTCTCGGCGATCTGCGTCCAGAAGCCGGTCCTCGCCTTCCAGCACGCCAAGCTGGCCTTCGAGCGGGTTCTGATGGAATCGGGCCTCGCCTACACGATCGTGCGGCCGACCGCGTTCTTCAAATCACTCTCGGGGCAGATCGACCGCGTGCGGCGCGGCAAGCCGTTCCTGGTCTTCGGCGACGGGATGCTGACCGCCTGCAAGCCGATCAGCGACGACGACCTGGGCGGCTACCTCGCCGACTGCATCGACGACGCGGACCGGCGCAATCGCGTGCTCCCGATCGGGGGCCCGGGTGAGGCGATCACCCCGAAGGCGCAGGGCGAGCACCTGTTCGCCCTGCTGGGGCGCGCGCCGCGCTTCCGGCACGTACCGGTAGCGCTGCTGGACGCGATCATCGCCGTCCTGGGCACGCTCGGGCGGTGGGTCCCTGCCCTGGCCGCCAAGGCCGAGCTCGCCCGCATCGGGCGCTACTACGCCACGGAATCGATGCTCGTGCTGGATCCGGCGACGGGCCGCTACGATGCCGGCGCCACGCCCTCGACGGGCTCTGACACGCTGTTCGCCTACTACGCCCGGGTCGTCCGGGGCGAGGCCGTCGCCGAGCGTGGCGACCACGCGGTGTTCTGACAGCACGGACAACAGGCGCCGAAGACCGTGCCTGCCCCGTTTTCCCGGTCTCGACCTCATCCTGAGGTGCCCGCACCAGCGGGCCTCGAAGGAGCGCGCCAGATGGCTCAGCGAGCTCTGGAGGGCTCCTTCGAGGCCAAGCGATCTGCGATCGCCCGGCACCTCAGGATGAGGGGGTGATTGGGAGTGCCGTCACTCGGAACCGTCCACCGGCCAAGAGCGCGACGTCAAGCAGGCCCTCAGAGGGGCTCGCGAGCATCGCGCCCGTCAGCGCGCGGCGCTCGCCCCCGCCCGGCTCGCCGCCAGCGCCGCGGCCTTCCCGGCCGCCGCGTAGAGGTTGATCCGGGAATACACCCCGAATTCCGAGCCGTCGTCCAGGAAGCCGCCGCCCGGGCCCTGCGTCTCGGTCAGGATGGCGTTGGCCTCCTCAAGCGTGAGCGCCGGGAAGGCCGCGGTCAGCAGGTGGCCGGCCTCCGGGGCGATCTTGCCGACATCCTCCCGGGCGTTGGCGGTGGCGTCGTGCACGACAGGCAACCCGTAGGTCTGGGTCGCCTCGTAGAAGGCCGCGTTGGCGGCCGGGTCCTTGAACCGGCCGGTATCCTGCGCGGCGCAAGCCACCACCGTGTCGCCGCAGCCGGCCTTGAGCGCGTCGGTCATAGCCGCGCGGGCCTCCTTCAGGAGCGCCCGGTAATCGGTCACGCCGACGCGCTTGTCCGCATCGGTCGCGTTCGCGTCGATCACCGCCGGGTTCTTCCGGATCTGGCCGACATAGGCCGGATCGTTGGCGAGCAGATGCGCCACCGCGTGGAGCGAGGTCGCGCGCCCGCCGATCACGTCCATGGCGTAATGCGCCCCGACGATGATCCGGTCGTTGCCGTACTCGGCGGCGCGGGCGACCATCTGCTGGTAGCGCTCCGGCACCAGCAGGGCGAGGATCAGCGACTCGGTGTAGCCGTAGGTCGTGTGGCCGCTGGGATAGGACGGGCTGTCGACGAGATCCTGCTTCGGGCCGCGCAGCCAGTCGAGGGAGTGGGAGGCCTCGCCGAAATAATCGGCGCCCCGGTAGGCCTGGAGATGCGGCAGGGTCTGGAACGGGCGTGAATTGCCGAACCGGTCGGCCCCGGGGCTGCCCGCCGGCCGACCATAGGCCTTGCCGAACACGTCGGTGACGGTGCCGTCGGTGAGGAGCGCGCTGGCCTCGGCCGAGATTGCCTGCTTGCCGTTGGTGGTGGCGTTGCCGAAGAAGTACTTGCCCGAATTCGAATCCGACTTGGTGACGTTGTTGGTATAGCCGATCAGGTCGGCCACCGTCGGCGCGACGCTGGTGAAGGTCTTGTAGTCGCTGTAGCGCGCCCGGCCTTGATAGGCGGTGGCGAGGGCCGTGCCGAGGCCGTCGGCGAGTCCGGTGGCGTTGCCGTCGGTGATGAAGCAGTCCCGCAGCGCCAGCTGCTGCTGCTCGGGAAAGGGCAGCAAGGTCGGCTGCTTGAGGGCGCCGGTCTGGATATCGCCGGTCACCCGCAGGTTGGCGTCGAGCGCCGCCTTGCCCGCCGGGCTTCCCTGCAGCCGGGCCACCGGGGCCAGGCCGCGCAGCGCGGTGAGGTTGGCGGGCGATTGCGCGAGCGCCTGGAGCGGCAGCGCCGTCCCGAGCAGTGCCAGGCCGAGTCTCAGCGTCCCGATCATGCCGTCCCTCCGCGGGGTTCGTTCGAGCCGTCGCGTCAGCCCCGTGCCCGGGCCCGAATCATGAAGTTATCGTAGGTGTATTCTGCCACCTGGAACCAGAGATATTCCTCGTTCCGGAAGGTGCGCATCGCCTCGTAGACCCGGCGGAAATCGGCGTTCTTGGCGGCGATCTCGGCATAGACGTCGTTGGCGTTCTTGAGCGCGCCCTCCATCACGTCCTGCGGGAACGGCCGCAGCTGGGCGCCGCCGGCGACCAGCCGGCGCAGGGCCTGCGGGTTGCGCGCATCGTACTTGGCCTGGACCTCGGCCCCGACCTCGGCGGCCGCCGCGCGCAGGATCGCCTGGTAGGCCTTCGGCAGCGCCTTCCACTTCTCGGCGTTGAACCAGAAGTGCAGCATGGCGCCGCCCTCCCAGAAGCCCGGGTAATGGTAGACCGGCGCCACCTTCTGCAGGCCGAGCCGCTCGTCGTCGTAGGGGCCGATCCACTCGGCGGCGTCGAGCTTCTTCGATTCCAGCGCCTGGTAGATCTCGGGTCCGGGCGTCGCCTGCGGCTGGACGCCGAACTTGGCGAGCACCTGCCCGCCCATGCCGCCGATGCGGAACTTGAGACCCTGGAGGTCGGCGACGCTCTTGATCTCGCGCCGGAACCAGCCGCCCATCTGCGCGCCGGTATTGCCCCCGGGCAGGCAGACCAGCCCGGATTTGGCGAAGACCTCGCTGAACAGCTCCGCCGCGCCGCCGGCCTGCCACCAGGCGGCGGCACCCCGCGCATTGAGCCCGAACGGGATCGCGGTGGCCAGCGCGAAGGTCGGGTCCTTGGCTTGGCCGAGGGTCGCCGGGCCGTGGCCCATCTCGACGGTGCCGGCCGACACGGCGTCGAGCAGGGTCTCGGCCGGGACCGGCTCGCCGGGGCCGAGCACCTGGATCTGGAAGCGGCCGTCGGTGGCCTCGGCGACGATCCGGCTCAGGGCCTCGGGGGCGCCGAACAGGATATCGAGGTTCTTGGCGTAGGCCGAGGACAGGCGCCAGCGCAGCTCCGGGGCGCCCTGGGCTCGGGCGGGCGCGGCCAACGGCGCGGTGATCGCCGCGCCGAGGCCGGCGGTCAGCACCGCGCGGCGGCGCGGTCCGGCAGCGCGTGGGGGCGCAGTATGAGGCTCGTCCAACGGCATCTCGTCTGAGCGTGTCCAATCCGGCCGGCGCGCAGGTAGCACGTCCGCGCCCATTCTCGAAAGCGTCTCCGGATGGCGCCGCCGTGGCGCCATGGCGCCTCGAAACCGCCGATCGCCCGTGTTAGGCGCCCGGCCATGCGATCCGAGCCCGAAGCGCCCCTCCCCGACCTCACCCTGCACACCGTCTGCGGCCTCGAGGAGTTGGCGGGCCATGGCGGGAGCGGGGTGACGCACGTCCTGTCCCTGCTCGATCCCGGCACGCCCGAGCCGGAGGCCTTCGGCACCTACGGCGCCCATGCCCGCACGACCCTGCACTTCCACGATTGTCTCGGCCCGGGTGACGGCCTCGTCCCGCCCGAGCCCGAGCACGTCGCGGCGATCCTGGCCTTCGGGCGCGATCTCGACGGCGCCGGTCATCTCCTGGTCCATTGCCATTACGGCCTGTCGCGCTCCACGGCGGCGCTGCTGATGCTGTTCGCCCAGGCCGAGCCGGAGACATCCCCCGACGCCCTGGTCGCGCGCCTCCACGCCGTGCGCGAGCCGGCTTGGCCCAACGCCCGGATGATCGGCTTCGCGGACGCCATGCTCGGCCGCGAGGGCCGCCTCAGCGAGGCGGTCCGCCAGCTCCACGCGCTCCAATTGCGGGTGCGGCCGCATCTCGCCGAGCTGCTGCGCGGGCTGGGGCGCGGCGCCGAGGTCGATGCCGCCGAGCGGGGTTAGGGCGCCGTCGGGTGCGCGTCAGAACCGAGCGCTCACTTGCCGGCGGGCGTGAAGCTGCCGTCCTTCCAGACGTAGAGCACGTAGCCCTGGGCGGTGACGTCGCCCTTGGAATCGAACCCCACCGTGCCGAGTACGAGGTCGAACCGCTCCGTATGGAGCGCCTGGGCGATCGGCTTCGGCTCGGCGGAATGGGCGAAGTTGCCGGCCGCGACCAGGGCCTGCAGGGCGGCATAGCCGTAGATCGTCGAGCCGGTGGGGTCGCCGCCCTCGGCCTTGAACGCCTTAACGACGGCGGCGGCGGCGGGCTGGCGGCTCGGATCGAGGTAGAAGGTCATCAGCACGCCGTTGCTGGCCGAGCCCGCGACCTTGGCGAAGTCCGGCGTCGCGATCGCCGAGGTGCCGAACCATTGCGGGCGGTAGCCGCGATCGGCCGCGACCTTCACCAGGCGGCCCATCTCGGTGGCGTCGCCGCCGTAATACACAACCTCGATCCCCGCGCCCTTGAGCCGGTCCACCAGGGCGGCATCGTCGGCGTCGCTCGGCGCGAACGACAGGGACAAGGTCTCGTTGATGCCGATCCGGTTGAGGTTGTCCTTGGTGGCCGCCGCCAGCGTCCGGGAGGCCGGGGTCGGGTCCTGGATCAGCGCGATCTTGCGGTCGCGGAACCGCTCGGCGAGCACGGCGGCCGAGAGCCGGGCCTGGTCGTCGTCACGGCCGCAGACGCGGAAGACGTTCTGCAGCCCCCGGTCAGTCAACCGCGCCGAGACCGAGGCGGCGCTGATCATCACCACGCCGTTCTGCGCGTAGATGTCGGAGGCCGCGATCGAGGCGTTCGAGCAGACATGCCCGACGACGAGGCGGACCTTGGCGCGCACAAAGTGGTTGGCGACCGCGGTGGCGGTGTTCGAGTCGCAGGCATCGTCCTGCACGTCGAGGGTCACGGGCTGGCCATCGAGGCCGCCCATGGCGTTGGCGTCCCGGGCCGCGGCCTCGACGCCGCGCAGCACCTGCTCGCCCACGGCGACGTAGGGGCCCGAGCGCGGAACCGCGACGCCGACCACGACATCGGCCGAAGCCGGCCCGGCCGACAGGAGCGCGAGACACAGGCTCAGGGAAAATAGCGGGGGCCGGAACAGCCCGCGGGCGGAGACGACGCGTCCGATCTTCATCGGGCTCTTCTAGGCATCCTTGCGCGAGGCAGCCACCGACGAGGGCGGGATGCGGCTCCGTACACGCGCTCCCGCACCGCACGCAAAGCCCATACGCGAGGCCGCGGCGAAACGCGATTGTTTTCCGCCGCCGTTGGGGAAGTCGTCCCGCCCTTACTTCGCGTAGTAGTACGCGGTCGCCACCGAGGAGACCGGCCCGGTCACGGAGGTGAAGACGGACAGCACCTTCGAGACTTCGGTGAAGGGCGCGTTGGAGACGTAGACGAGGTCGCGGTTGCGCATGCGGAACGCC
>NZ_JAJALK010000019.1 GCF_020523825.1 Methylobacterium brachiatum
CCGTCGGCGGTCGCGACTTCCGCGCCCGCCTCGATCGCGCTCGCCGTCGGTCCCGCCGCGGGCAGATACGTGCAGCCCGAGATCGCCGTCATGGCGAGCAGAGCGAGGGGGAGTTTGCGCATCCAGATGTTGCCCATCGGTTTTGCCGAGCCCGTGCCTAGCCCATAGCGGCTAGGGTGTCCGTAGCGGGTGGGCCACACTTCGCCCGCGACGGGCGAGAGGACGGTTTCATCCTCGCTAAGCACAGCTTTTTCGAGGCGAATCAGGGAAACGTGCCTGGTGCGTTCGGCAAACGGCCCGCCGGCGCGCCGCGGCGGCGACCGATCGAGGCGGCCCCGGATCGCCCCATTCAGTCGGCTTGCGTAACGGTGGCGCTGATCTGGTTGTAGATCGGGATCATCCGGGAGCCGTAATAGCGGATGCTGCCGGCCGCGACGATGAAGATCAGCGCGCCGATCAGCGCGTATTCCATCGCCGTGGAGCCGTTCGCATCGCGGGCGAACCCCATGGCCCGGCCGGTCGCGCGGAGGCGGGATCGTCCGTCGGGCGCCCCAGACCTGTCGCAGCTCGGCTCGCCCATCCGTGACTCCGACATCCGCCGCGTCCGGCCGGCCCTTACGCGCTGGCTTCAAGTCTAGCCCGGTCCCATTGCCGCCGGCTTAATGGAATCTCCGAAACGCGGCGCATGCGGCGCCCGGCCCCGAAACGGCGAAGGGCCGGAACCTGGACAGGTCCCGACCCTCGCGGATGCATCGGCGTGAACCGGGCCCCGCCGAACGGCGAGACCCCGGAGAAACCTCAGGCGTGGCCGGCCTTGTGCCGCAGGTCGTCGATCCGCTTGGAGGCCTCGGCCTTGTCGAGATCGGCGTCGAACGCCTCCGGCTCCTTGGCCTCCTCCGACAGGGTCTTGAGATACGAGGCCTGTGCTCCGGTCATCGGCTCGCCGCCGGTGGTCCACTGATCCGGATCCTTGATCTGATTCGACACGTCCTTCGGATCGGTCTTCGGGTTCTCCTGGGTGGTGTCGTGCTTGTCGGCTGCCTTGGCCATGGGATTCCCGTTCCTGAAATGTTCCGTCTTCGCCATCGAGAACGCGGCGCCCTCTCCCGGGGTTCCGGGCGATGTCGGGGTGCGGCCCGGTGTTCCCCAGAAACCTTTTCTTCCCGATCCCCGATCCTATTGATGAGGCGCCGGCGCACGGTTGCGCCCCTGAACACGGTGGTCCGGATGACCTCGGAGAGGCGGATTCATAAAGAGGCGGGCGCGGCCGCCCGCACGGCGCAGGTGCTCGTGGTGATGGGGGTCTCGGGCTCCGGCAAGAGCACGGTCGGCGCGCTGATCGCCGAACGGCTCGGCTGGATCTTCGTCGACGGCGACAGCTTCCACACCCCCGAGCACATCGCGAAGATGCATGCGGGCCACGCCCTGGACGACGAAGACCGTGCGCCGTGGCTCGCCCGGATCGCGACCTGGATCCAGCACCGGCTCGAGGCCGGGGAA
Organism: Methylobacterium brachiatum; assembly: GCF_020523825.1. Classification (GTDB taxonomy): domain Bacteria; phylum Pseudomonadota; class Alphaproteobacteria; order Rhizobiales; family Beijerinckiaceae; genus Methylobacterium; species Methylobacterium brachiatum. The sequence continues at coordinate 1,501 of NZ_JAJALK010000019.1, forward strand.
TCCGGGGTGGTGGTCTGCTCGGCCCTGCGCCGGGCATACCGGGACGTGCTCACCCGCGGCAGCCGGCGCGTGCGCATCGTCTATCTCGAGGGCGACAGGGCCCTGATCGCCAAGCGCCTCACCGAGCGCCACGGCCATTTCATGTCGCCCCGCCTGCTCGACAGCCAGTTCGCGACCCTCGAAGCCCCCGGCCCCGATGAGCGCCCGATCGTCGTGGGGATCGATGAACCGCCGGACGCGATCGCCGATCGCGTCGCGGCGCAGCTCGCCGAAGAAGCCCGCACCACTGCCGGAAGGACCTGAGCCATGGATGCGGGATCGCGCAAAGCCTCGGGGATCGCCCTGGTGATCTCCGACGTCGACGGCACGCTGGTGACCGACGACAAGAGCCTCGCCGCCTCGACCATCGCGGCTGTGAAGCGGCTGCGGGCGGCCGGGATCGGGTTCAGCATCGCGTCGGCGCGCCCGCCGGTCGGCCTGAGGGCCCTCGCCGCCGAACTCGCGCTCGACCTGCCGATGGGGGCCTTCAACGGCGCCAGCGTGGTCCGGCCGGACCTCTCGACGATCGAGGAGCGGCTGATCCCGGAGGCCGCCGCCCGCGAGGCCTTGCAGCGCCTGGAGGCCGAGGGCCTCGACGCCTGGGTCTTCGCCGAGGGGGCCTGGTTCCTGCGCGACCCGTACGGCCCCTACACCGACCTCGAGCGCCGGACGATCGGCGCCGAGCCGCGCGTGGTCGCCGATCTCGGCACGCTCATGGGCGCGGCCTCGAAGATCGTCGGGGTCAGCCGCGATCACGCCCATCTCGCCGCCTGCGAGGCGCGGATCGGCGCGGCCCTCGCCGAGCGGGCCACGGTGCACCGTTCCCAGGCCTATTACCTCGACGTGACGCCCCCCGGCCTCGACAAGGGACAGTTCGTGATCTGGATGAGCCGCCATCTCGGCATCCCGCCCGAGCGGATCGCGACCTTCGGGGATGCCGGCAACGACCGTCCGATGTTCGCCCGCAGCGGCTTCTCGGTGGCGATGGGCAATGCCGAGGAGGCCGTGAAGGCCGCAGCCAGCGCCGTCACGGAGAGCAACGGTGCCGACGGCTTCGCTCACGGGGTCGCGCGATTCATCCTGCCCTGACGGGTCCGACTTCGCAGCGTCCTGTGGATAACCGGGATGGTTAACCGACGGCGCGCGCCTGTGGCCGGCGAGGCACAGACGCGCGCCGGGCGGCAGTCGCCCACAGGCTGCCGAATCCGGGCCGCTTTCCGGCCTCATTTCCCCGCGACCTAGCTTGACCACAGAACAAGCAGGACCGGGTCTCGGAATGCATCGCCTTATCCTGGCTGCCGCTCTCGCGGTCGCGCCCGTCGCCGCCTTCGGGCAGGCCCCGCGCGACAACATCGACGCGCTGATCGAGCAGCAGGCCAAGGCGAACGGTGTCCCGGCGAGCTTCGTCCACGCGGTGGTCAAGCGCGAGAGCAACTACAACCCGAACGCCAAGGGCGGCAGCGCACTCGGCCTGATGCAGATCAAGCACGCGACGGCGCGCAGCCTCGGCTATACCGGCGACGCCGCCGGGCTCCTCGATCCCGCGACCAACCTGCGCTACGGCGTCGCCTATCTGGCGGGGGCCTATCGCACCGCGCAGGGCAACGTCAGCCAGGCGTACCAGTACTACAACCGCGGCTATTACTACGCCGCCAAGCGCCGGGGCATCTCCAGCGAGGTCGCCTCGGTGGTGGCCCCCGTGGCGGCCTCGGCCAGCGCCCTGGCCAGCCTGTTCAGCGGCGGCGTCACGGATTCCAGCGCCGCCTCAACGGCCCTGGCCTACGCGCCCACCGCCGCCACGGTGGCCGCCGCGCCGACCGAGACGGTCGAGGTGCCGCTGCCGCCCCGGCGTCCCGCCGCCCTCGGCGCGGCGGTCGATTACGCGAGCCTCTCCGTCGAGCCCGCCTCCGCGAGCCCGGCGCCGAGCGCCGCCGTGCAGAGTGCCGCGGTCGAGACCGTGGAGGTGCCGCTGCCGCCGCGTCGCCCGGCCGGCCTCGGCACCGCCGTCGCGGAGGCCGCCCCGGCCCAGCTCGCCGAGCTGCGCCTGACGTCGCAGCCGGAGGCCGCCGCGGCACCGCAGGCCGCCCCGATCTCCGAGACCGTCGAGGTGCCGCTGCCGCCGCGCCGGCCGTCGATCCAGCTGCTCGCCGCCGCGACGCCGCGCCGGGCCCCCGCGGCCGCGCCGGTCCGCGAGGCCACGGCGATTCCCGTCGAGTGATGCCGCACGCGGCAGATGGGCCATCGGACAACCACCGCTTGTCCAACATCTGCCCACACGAGGATCCTGCTCAAGGCTTGACCACCGGGCCGTTCCGCAACACATAGGCGCCACGCCAGCAACAGGGTTGGATCGCCGCCGCAACGGTCCGTCGATCGGTCGAGGCGGCCGGACACAGGCGGCGCAATACAGACTTCAGGGCAGGACTCGCCAGGCTTCGCACGAACGGTCGGGCAAGCACCCGCTCGATCCCAGGTTGCGAAGCAGAATTCATCTTGAAGTGGCAGACATGCAGGGCAAGCACTCTGCTTTCGGGCTGGCAGGAAAGCGGACGACGCCATGACCGGCGTGTTGGAACAGGAATCACTCTTTCTCACGGATCTCGGGCGCCGCGTCAGGCACGCCCGCACCGTGCGCGGTCTGTCGCGCAAGGTCCTGTCCCAGACCTCGGGCCTGTCCGAGCGCTATATCGCGCAGCTCGAGGGCGGCCAGGGCAACGTGTCCATCATCCTGCTCCGGCGGGTCGCCAACGCCATGGGCGTGCGCCTCGACGACCTGATCACCGGCAATGACGGCCTGCCCGACTGGCCGGTGGTGCGCGACCTGCTCGGCCAGGCGACGCCGGCCCAGATCGCGGCCGCCAAGGAAGCCCTGTCCGGCGGCAGCCGCCCGGAATCGAGCGGCCGCCTGCGCGTGGCGCTGATCGGCCTGCGCGGCGCCGGCAAGTCGACCCTGGGCAAGCTCGCCGCCGAGCGCCTGGGCTGGACCTTCGTCGAGCTGAACGCCGAAATCGAGCGCGAGAACGCCCTGTCGGTCCAGGAGATCTTCGCGATCTACGGCCAGGAGGGCTACCGCCGGCTGGAGCAGGCGGCCCTGCGCCGCCTCACCGAGCATCCGGGCCCGCTGATCCTGGCGACCAGCGGCGGCATCGTGGCCGAGCCGCTGACCTACGACCTGCTGCTCCAGGCGTTCTACACGATCTGGCTCCGCGCCCGCCCGGAGGAGCATATGAGCCGGGTGCGCGAGCAGGGCCACCTGGCCACCACGGGCGACCATGCCTCGGCGATGCAGGAATTGCGCGCCGTGCTGGCGAGCCGGGAACCGCTCTACGCCCGGGCCTCGGCCACGGTCGACACCTCCGACATCCCGCTCCAGACCATGGTCGACCGGCTCACCGCGGCGATCGAGGCGCGGTTCGGCGAGACGGCGGTCGCGGGCTGAACCGCGCCCGGAACCGGTGACAGCGCCGCCGGTGCGGCATCCCCGGCAGCCCCCATACCCTTGATCACCGCATTGCGGCGCACCACGCTATGACCTCATCCCGACGGGGCCGGCCGGGCTGCGGAACGCACGATGCATGAGACCAAGCGCCTCGCGCATGGCTTCGCGTGTAGGACGATGTGCTAGGATGACCCGCGACGGCGGGGTCCTTCACCTCGCTGGTGGCTGCACCGGAGCTTTGCTGCAGCGCCGGCCGGACCCGTCGTCGGAACAGCGTGGTGCGAGCCCGACAACTCGATCATGAGCCATCGTCCATGAGCGCCAGTCCAGCCCTCAGCCCGGCCTTCAACCACGATTCGGCCGACCTCTCGGTCTGCGATCCGGTCTGGTCGCGGCTGCGCGCCGAGGCCGAGGACGTGCTGCGCACCGAGCCGCAACTCGCCTCCTTCATCGTCGCGACGATCCTCAACCACGCCACCCTCGAGGGCGCGGTCGCCCACCGGGTCGCGGCGCGGCTGGGCCATCCGTCGCTGCCGGCCGAGCTCGTCGCCCACGCGTTCCACGAGGCGATCGGCGCCGATCCCGCCATCGGGCAGGCGTTCCGGGCCGATATCGGCGCGGTGATCGACCGGGATCCCGCGACCCTGCGGGCGCTGGAGCCGGTCCTGTACTTCAAGGGCTTCCACGCGCTCCAGGCCTACCGCCTCGCCCACCACGTCTGGACCCGGGGCCGGCGCGACCTCGCGCTCTACCTGCAGAGCCGGGTCTCCGAGGTGTTCCAGTGCGACATCCACCCGGCCGCCCGCATCGGCCGGGGCGTGTTCCTCGACCACGCCACCGGCCTGGTGGTCGGGTCGACCGCGGTGATCGAGGACGACGTGTCGATCCTCCACGCGGTGACGCTGGGCGGCACCGGCAAGCAGCGCGGCGACCGGCATCCCAAGATCCGCCGGGGCGTGATGATCGGCGCCGGCGCCAAGATCCTGGGCAATATCGAGGTCGGTGCCTGCGCCCGGGTGGCGGCGGGCTCGGTGGTGCTGCGGCCCGTCCCGGCCAACACCACGGTGGTGGGCGTCCCGGCGCGGGTCGTCGGCACCGCGGGCTGCGACGATCCGGCCCGCGCGATGGATCAACTGGTCGCCCTCGACCAGTTCATCCATGTGGGCGACGGGATCTGACCCCGACGCGGCCGCGCTTGCCGCTCCGCCGTGGGCGTGGCAAGCCCTCCGCCGATCCGGGCGTCAGCGCCGACAGGGGAGGCCAGACAGCGTGACCAAAGCCGAGACCGCGAAGCTACAGGACTACCTGCGCCGCAAATTCGCCAACAACAACATCCGCCTGACCGCGATGAAGACCGGCGATTCCGCCGAGGTGTTCATCGGCGAGGAGTCGATCGGCGTCATCGCCGACGACAAGGAGGACGGCGACGATTCCTTCGTCTTCCGCATGGCGATCCTCGACATCGACCTCGAGGAAGAAGCCTGACGCACGCGTCGCGGGCCGGGTTCCGCCGGCCCGCGCCTGTGCACGGGTTAAGGCTAACCGGCGTGATTGCTTAACAACCGGTAAATCGTGTGGCTAAACTGCGCCCAACCTTTTTTGGAGCGCGAATAATGGTCCTCACGCCCGCCGCCCTCGAATCCATCCGGACCTTGTGCATCGGTCTGGCGCTCTCGGGGCTGATTGCCAGCGCGTTCGAGCTGTTTGCCGCGCGCCGCGCGAGCTTCAGCCTGCTGGAGCGGGGCGGCCTGCCGGCGGTGGCGGCCCTGCCGATGCTGGCCTTCTCGGCCCCGTTCATCATCCTGCGCAACACCCTGCGCGGCCGCAAGATCGAGGGCCGCCCGATGCCGTTCGTGATGCTGGCCACCGTCATCGCCTGCGGCTGGGGCCTGCTCTCGGGCCGGGTCGCCCTCGACCTAGCGGCGATGCTGGTCGGCGCCTGACGTCCCATCAGGGCTCCGCGGTCGCCACCTGGGCGGCGCCGTCCCGGCCCTCCAGGGAGACCCAGGCCTGGCCGTCCTGGCCCGCGCGCTTGATGAAGCTGTAGCCGGTGCGCCGCCACGGGCGGATCGCGTCGGTCTTGTTGTCGAGGATGAAGTCGCCGTGGTCGGTGCGCACCGTCAGCACCGCGTGGCCGGCATTGGTCTCGTCGATCACGACGGTCATCAGCAGGGCCCGCCGGGGCAGCCCGCGCTCGGCCAGCATCCGGCGCTTGAGCAGCTGGTAATCCTCGCAATCGCCGAACCCGTCATCGGGAAAGTCCCAGCGGTCGACGACGCCCCAATGCGCCTGGTCAGTGATCGGCCGGATGCGGGTGTTGACCCGGTGGTTGACGCTCCGCAGCGTCCGCCACACCGCCACGGTCAGCGGGATCACGGCGGGCTCCGCGACATCGAGCGCGCATTCCTCGGGCATGCGCGCGCAGAACGCGGTCCAGCCGGCGATCGGGCTGATCGGGCCGTTGGCCTCGTGGGCCGGCGCCCCATCGGGCAGGGTCAAGCGGGCATGGGCGTGGGTGTTGGCGCCGCCCAGCATCAGGATCGTGCCGACAAGGGCGAGGCTCGCGGCCTGCCGGGCTCGGCGCAGCGGCGTGGCCCATCCGCGCCAGTGCGGCGCCACGAGCGCGAGAGCCGGAATCCCACCATCCGCGTGCCGCATGGATCACGCCCCATCGACCGATGATGACGGGAAGGTGACACGCGGGCGTGCGACGCACAATGGCACGGAGGGCGGAACAAACGCCCGAGGCCGCGTATCGGTTCCGCTTTAAAGGAGTGTTGCATCCGCGTTGCTGCCGCTCGGCGTATGCGCTGGCGGAATGCCCGCCCTGCCCGCTCACGGAAGAGCTTGATTCGAACCAGCTTTGCCGGCTTGAGACAGGGGATGCCCGCGCGTGGATTCGCGGGTGGATCGATCGTTTCGCAAGAACTCGGCCATCCCCGCGCGGGATCGCCTCAGGCCAGAGAAGGATTTCACGATGCAGCCCGCCATCCAGCAGGTGATCAGAGCGCTCGCCGAGGATGGTCGGGCCGGTGCAATCGGCATCGCCGAGCACGCCGTGGAAGCCTATCTCGCCGGCTCGCCCACCGAGGGCGACCGCGCCCTGTCGCGCGACATCCTGGTCCGCGACCTCGCCAGCCTCCGGGGCATCGCCCCGCACCTCGCCGGCTTCATCGGCCGGGTCGAGACCTTCGTGGCGAACCTCGCGCAGCCCTCGCTGAGCCGCGCCGCCTGAACAGGCCTCGCAGAATCAGGGTTTCAAGGTCCAGAGCCTGAACTTTTCGAGGTTTTGGGGAAGGCGGCGGGCAGTTCACTGTCCCGCCTACGCGACGACGCGCGGCCATCCTGACACCAGTCCCGTCATCCCGGGGCCGCGCAGCGGAGCCCGGGATCCAGAACCACCGTGACATCAGGATCTTGCGCCGTCGGCGGCTCTGGATCCCGGGCTCGCCTTCAGCGCCCCGGGGTGGAGGCTGCTACGGTGGAAGGATCGCTTTGCGATGCGTCTCCCGCATCCCCAGCCCGCCAAAAGGCCGAGCCTTCTCGAAAACCGTGATCGGTTGGAGATCGAGGACCGGATCAGCGGTTGGCGGTGGTGACCGGCGAGGTGACGCCGCCGAGGGAGACCCAGGCCGTGGCATCCTGGCTCTCGCGCTTGATGAACACGTAACCGGTCTTGTGCCAGGCCTCGATCACGTTGGTCTTGTTGTCGAGGATCAGGTCGCCCCGGTCGGTGATCAGGGTCAGCACCGCGTGGCCCTCACCCTTCTCGTCGATCACCACGGTCATGCGCATCGCCCGGCGGGGCAGGCCGGCCTCGGCCAGCAGGTGGCGCTTGAGCAGCTGGAAATCCTCGCAATCGCCGATGCCGTCCTCGGCGAGGTCCCAGCGGTCGGCGACGCGGAGATGCTCCATGTCGGTCATCGGCTCGACCGACTTGTTCACCCGGCGGTTGACCGAGACGATCGTCGCCCAGATCGCCGGGGTCAGGCTGATGCGGGCCGGCTCGCTCCGGTCGACCGTGCATTCGGCCGCGTAGGCCTGGCAAAACGTCACCCAGGCCGCGATCGGGCGGGCATCGCCGAGCACCTTGGCACCGACCTCGGTGGGCAGGCTCGCCAGGGTCTGGGCCTCGGCGGTCGCCGCGAGGCCGAGCAGCACCAGCGCGCCGGCGAGCGTCACCCGAACCGTGTTGAGAAGCCCCGCGCCCATCGAACCGTCCTCGTTGTTGAGGACAGGATTGCGCCGCAGAGCCTCCGCGGCGCTGAAGCGGATCGGCGCAATTTTATCGATTCGCCGATGGCGGCGGCGTCTAGCGCGACAACGTCGACGGGGGGCTTGGGAACCCCGGCAAATCCGCGGCTTCCGGTTCGGAAACCGGAAACCTTGAGGGCGCCTTCAGGGGCCGAGCAGCTTCACGAAGGCGGCACCAGCGCCGAAGAACGCGGCACCGGCCGCCATCCCAGCGAGTCCGATCTGCCAGGGTGCGAGGGCGCGGTCGCGCTCCAGCTTCGCCGCCTCGGCCATCAGCTTCTTCTGCTCGGCCACGAATTTCTGCGACTCTTCGATCGCGCGCAGCACCCGCGTGACCTGCTCGGCGAGATCGAGCGAGTCGGGAGCGGACGTGTCGGCCATCGGCCCTGATTCCTCAGCGTTCCAGCTACAATAACCTGAGGACTCCCCAGCGGGACGGCAAGGGGCTTACAGGCGCCTGAGACGCGGGTCGATCCGGCTGCGGAAGCCGGATCGACGGCCTCCCTCACCCCGCCGTCTGGTCGAGCTTGCGCTCCGTCTCACCCTTCAGCTCGGGGAAATCCGACTGCGTGTAGGCCCGGCCCCGGTGCGGATCCTCGGTCACGCCGTCATGCTCCAGGCGGCGCAGCTGGACACGGCGGATCTTGCCCGAGATGGTCTTGGGCAGCTCGGTGACGAATTCGAGGCCGCGCAGGCGCTTGAACGTCGCCAGCCGCGCATTGGTGAAGCGGAAGATGTCGAGCGCCGTCTCCGGGCCGGCCGAGGCGCCGGCCACCAGCGAGACATAGGCCTTCGGGATCGTGTGGCGCATCGGATCGGGGATCGGCACCACCGCGGCTTCGGCCACCGCCGGATGCTCGATCAGCACGCTCTCCAGCTCGAACGGGCTGATCCGGTAGCCCGACGACTTGAACACGTCGTCGGCGCGGCCGACGAAGGTGTAGCAACCCTGATCGTCCACGAAGGCGACGTCGCCGGTGTGGTAGAGCGCGCCATCCGCGCCCGACAGGTTGCCGCTGCCGTCGTCGTAGCCCTGCATCAGGCCGGCGGGACGGTGGGCGCCGAGTTCCAGGCAGACCTCGCCCTCGCCCGCCGGCTCGCCGTCGGCGTCGAGGACGCGCACGCGATAGCCCGGCAGCGGCCGGCCGAGGGCGCCGGGCACCACCGGCTGGCCGGGCGTGTTGGCCATCAGGGCCGTGGTCTCGGTCTGGCCGTAGCCGTCGCGGATCGTGACGCCCCAGGCGTCCTTCACGCGCTCGATCACCTCGGGATTCAGCGGCTCGCCGGCGGCGCAGACCTCGCGCAGAGCCAGCGTCCGGCCGGTCAGGTCCTCCTGGATGATCATCCGCCAGACGGTGGGCGGCGCGCACAGCGTGGTGGCGCGGGTGCGCTCAAGCTGCGTGAGCAGCGCCGCCGCGTTGAACGGCGCCTGGTTGATCACCAGGATGGTCGCGCCGGCATTCCAGGGGGCGAAGAACGACGACCAGGCGTGCTTGGCCCAGCCGGGCGAGGACACGTTGCAATGCACGTCCCCGGGCTGCAGCCCGAGCCAGTACATGGTCGAGAGCGCCCCCACCGGATAGGAGCGGTGGCTGTGGCGCACCAGCTTCGGCTTCGCGGTCGTGCCGGAGGTGAAGTAGAGGAGCAGCGGGTCGTCGGCCGCGGTCGGCCCGTCGGGCGTGAAGGTCTCGGAGGCGCCGAACGCGTCGTCGTAGGCGCTCCAGCCCTCCGTCGCCGGGCCGGTGACGATGCGGATCGCGCCGCCGGTCTCGAGGCCGGAGAAGCGCCCGAGCTGCTCCGGGCCGGCGACGATCGCCCGGGGCCGGCCGCGGGCCAGGCGGTCGCCGAGCTCGTCCGCGGTGAGCAGGGTGGTGGCCGGGATGACCACGGCCCCGAGCTTCATCGCCGCCAGCATGGTCTCCCACAGGGCCGGGACGTTGCCGAGCAGCAGGAGCAGGTGGTCGCCGCGCTTCAGCCCGAGCCCGCGCAGGTGGTTGGCGACCTGGTTGGACCGCCGCGCCATCTGCCCGAAGGTCAGGCTCTGCTCGGCGCCGCTGGCGGCCTCGACGATGTGGAGCGCGGTGCGGTCGCGGCTTTCCGGGCCGGCGAGCTCGGCGTCGAACCAGTCGAGCGCCCAGTTGAACGGCACCGGGTCCGGCCAGGTGAAGGCCGAAACCGCCGCCGCGTAGTCTGTGCGATGGGCCAGCAGCAGATCGCGGGCCTCCCGGAAGCTGGGCATGGTCGTTCCCCCCGTCGTTCTTGTCCGGCCGGAAGACCCGGCCCATCCCGCCCCTCAGGCGGGAATCAGATCCTCGCCGTCCGCGCCGCGCGCGAGGCGCTGCACCATGCCGGCGTGGAAATGGCGGATCTCGTCGGCGATCGCCTCCACCGCGCGGCCGTTGCGGGGGAAGTCGTCGGCGTTGAGCCCGATCAGGCCGGCGGTGTAGCCGGTCTCGTTGTTCTCGAATGGGTCGGCGTAGAGCCAGGTCCACCAGTCTCGGGCCGGGACGAGGCTTGCGCCGGGCTTGACCCGCAAAGCCGCCAGGAACCGGACGTGGCGGAGCAGCTCCTTGCGCCAGACCGCACGCGTCTCCGGGGCCACGTCGAAGGCCAGCAGCGTCACGCAATGCGCGTTGATGGTCTCCTCTCGGCCGCGCGCCTTCTGGGCCACGATTGCGCGCGGGAAGGCCATCTCGAAGCGGGCTTCGCTATCGCAGTCCAGGACGTCCATCGCCCATGCCCCAGCTCAGGTGTTCTCGAACCGGGCCGGCCGCTTCTCCACGAAAGCGGCCATCCCCTCCTTCTGGTCCTTGGTGGCGAACATCGCGTGGAAGACCCGGCGCTCGAAGCGCACGCCCTCGGCGAGGGTGGTCTCGTAGGAGCGGTTGACCGCCTCCTTGGTCATCATGGCGATCGGCAGCGACATGGACGCGATGGTCTCGGCGGCCTTCAGCGCCTCGTCGAGAAGCTGGTCCGCCGGGATCACCCGGGAGACCAGGCCGGCGCGCTCCGCCTCGGCGGAATCCATCATCCGGCCGGTCAGGCACATCTCCATGGCCTTCGACTTGCCGACGAAACGGGTGAGGCGCTGGCTGCCGCCGATCCCCGGCATGACGCCGAGCTTGATCTCGGGCTGGCCGAACTGCGCCGTGTCGGCGGCCAGGATGAAGTCGCACATCATGGCGAGCTCGCAGCCGCCGCCGAGCGCGTAGCCCGCCACCGCGGCGATGATCGGCGTGCGCACCCCCGTGAACCGCTCCCAGTCGGCGAAGCGGTCTTGCGCATACATCTCCGCGTAGGTCGCGTGCTGCATCTCCTTGATGTCAGCCCCGGCCGCGAAGGCCTTGGCCGAGCCGGTGATGACGATGCAGCCGATGCCCGGATCGGCATCCGCCTCGGTCGCCGCCTGGATCACCTCGCGGGTGAGCTGCGCGTTGATGGCGTTGAGCGCCTTCGGGCGGTTCAGGGTGATCAGCAGGACGCGCCCGCGCGTCTCCGTCAGGATCGTCTCGTACGCATCCATCACGACTCACTCCCTGGGCCGCGAAGCATACGGATGATCGCGGAAAAGTCCTCTCCCCCGTGGCCGAGGCCCTCGAACAGCCCGTAGATCTGCGCGGCCTCCGCGCCGAGCGGCGTCGCAGCCCCCGAGGCGAGGGCGGCGGCCTGCGCCAGCCGGAGGTCCTTGAGCATCAGCGCGGCGGCGAAACCCGGCTTGTAGCCGGCATTGGCCGGCGAGGTCGGCACCGGGCCCGGCACCGGGCAATAGGTGGTGAGCGACCAGCACTGGCCCGAGGAGACCGAGGCGACGTCGTAGAGCGCCTGGTGCGACAGGCCGAGCTTCTCGCCCAGCGCAAAGGCCTCGCTGACGCCGATCATCGAGATCCCGAGGATCATGTTGTTGCAGATCTTGGCCGCCTGCCCGGCACCGGCCGCGCCGCAATGGAACACGTTCTTGCCCATGGCCTTCAGCAGGGGCTCGGCGCGTCCGAAGGCGGCCTCGGTGCCGCCGGCCATGAAGGTCAGCGTCCCGGCCTTGGCGCCGCCGGTCCCGCCGGAGACCGGCGCATCGACCGACAGGCAGCCCCGCGCCTCGGCGAGGTTGTGGGCCTTGCGCGAAGACTCGACATCCACGGTCGAGGAATCGATCAGCAGGGTGCCGGCGGGCAGCGCATCGGCGAGCTGGGTCCAGACCTCGACCACGTGCCGGCCGGCGGGCAGCATGGTGACCACCACCTCCGCGCCCTCGGCCGCCTCAAGGGCCGAGCCCGCCACCGCGACCCCCGCTTCCCGGGCCGCCTCCAGGGAGGCCGGCGCCAGGTCGAACCCGCGCACCGTGTGCCCCGCCTTCACGAGGTTGGCCGCCATGGGACCGCCCATGTTGCCGAGACCGATGAACCCGATGGTCTGTGCCATCATACCCCTCCCATTCGCTTGTTCGTGCCCCTCCCAACCATCCCCTCATCCTGAGGTGCGGCGAAGCCGCCTCGACGGAGGGCTCCAGGGATCGCGCGGCGACTGGAGGGCTCCTTCGAGGCCCGCCGATCCTATGGATCGCCGGGCACCTCAGGATGAGGGCGTGGTCGGGAGACGCCGCTCACATCACACCGGCCCCGTACGGCCTTGCGAGAAAACCGGCTCCGCCCGTCGCTCCAGCCAGCGGGCGATCCGGGCCGGGTCGACCGCGTCGAGGCTCGGCGGGTTCCAGCGCGGGCTCTTGTCCTTGTCGATCACCGCCGCCCGGATGCCCTCGCGGAAATCGCCTTCCTCCAGCAGCGCCAGCGAGGCGTGGAACTCGCGCTCCAGGCAGGCTTCGAGGTTGGGCGAGCGCCGGCCGAGGCGCAGCAGGCACAGGGTCAGGACCAGGCTCGACGGGGATTTCGTCAGCAGCGTCTTGCGGGTCGCCGCCGCGAACTCGGAACCGTCCGCCGCCAGGGCGGACAGGATCTCGTCGATCATGTCGAAGGCGAAGCAGCGATCGATGGTCTCGCGATGCTGTGCCAGGGGCGGCGCGCCAGGATCGCGCGCCAATCGGTCGATCGCCTCCCGCACGCCGGCATCCCCGGCATCGGGCGGCAGCGCCGAGAGCGCGTCGATCAGGTCCGGCAGGGCCTGGGACGGCACCATCACGTCGGCGAGCCCGCAATAGAGCGCGTCGGCGGCGCCGACCGGCTCGCCGGTGAGACCGAGATAGGTGCCGACCTGGCCGGGCGCCCGCGGCAGCAGCCAGGTGCCGCCGACATCCGGCAGGTAGCCGATGCCGGTCTCCGGCATGGCGACGCGCGAGCGCTCGGTGACGATCCGGTGGGCGGCATGCCCCGCGAGGCCGACGCCGCCGCCCATGGTGATGCCGTCCATCACCGCCACGAACGGTTTTTCGTAAGCCGCAATCCGCGAATCCAGGCGGTACTCGTCCCGCCAGAAGGTTTCCGCGAAGGCGGTGCCAGGGTTGTCGTACAGGCCGCGCAGGTCGCCGCCGGCGCAGAGGCCGCGCTCGCCCTCGCCGGTGAGCAGCACCGCGGCGAGGCCGGGATCGGCGGAGAACTGGTTCAGGGCCGCGTCGATCTCCCGGACCATGCCGTGGGTCAGGGCGTTCAGGGCCTTGGGCCGGTCGAGGCGCAGGCGCCCCAGGGCGCCGACGCGCTCGACGATCACATCCGCCATCAGCGTCCCCCTGTCAGCGCGCGGGCGATGATCACCCGCATGATCTCGTTGGTGCCTTCGAGGATCTGGTGCACGCGGAGGTCGCGGACGATCTTCTCGATCCCGTACTCGGCGAGATAGCCGTAGCCGCCGTGGAGCTGCAGGGCCTGGTTGGCGACCTCGAAGGCGGCGTCGGTGACGTGGCGCTTGGCCATGGCGCAGAGCTGAGTGGCCGCCGGGTCCTTGGCGTCGAGCGCCGACGCGGCGTGGCGCAGGAAGGTGCGCGACACCTCCAGGGACGTCGCCATGTCGGCCAACCGGAACTGCAGCGCCTGGAAGTCGCTGAGCCGGGACCCGAAGGCGCGCCGGTCGCCCATATAAGCCAGGGTCTTGTCGAGGGCCGACTGGGCACCGCCCAGCGCGCAGGCGGCGATGTTGAGCCGGCCGCCGTCGAGGCCGCTCATGGCGATGCGGAAGCCCTGGCCCTCCTCGCCCAGGCGGTTCGCCACCGGCACACGGCAGCCGTCGAACCGCACGGAGCGGGTCGGCTGGGCGTTCCAGCCCATCTTGCGCTCTTCCGCGCCGAAGGAGAGGCCGGGCGTCCCCTTCTCGACCACGATCGCCGAGATGCCCTTCGGTCCCGCCGCGCCGGTGCGGACCATGCAGACATAGAGGTCGCTGACGCCGGCGCCGGAGATGAACTGCTTCTCGCCGGTCAGCACGTAATGGTCGCCATCCCGCTCGGCCCGGGTGCGCAGCGCCCCCGCGTCGGAGCCCGAGCCCGGCTCGGTCAGGCAGTAGCTGGCGATCGTCTCCATGCCCATCAGGGCCGGGATCCAGCGCTGGCGCTGGTCCGCGTCGCCATAGGCGTCGATCATCCAGGCGCACATGTTGTGGATCGACAGGAACGCCGCCACGGTCGGGCAGCCGGTGCTCAGCGCCTCGAAGATCAGGGCGGCGTCGAGCCGCGACAGACCCGAGCCGCCGACATCCTCGCGCACGTAGATGCCGGCCATGCCGAGCGCCGCCGCGGCCCGCAGGGTCTCGACCGGGAAGGTCTTGTCCCGGTCCCAGTCGAGAGCGTGCGGCGCGATATGCTCGGCCGCGAAGCCGAGCGCCATGTCGCGGATCGCGGTCCGATCCTCATCGAGCCCGAAACTCATGGGCGCTTCCTCCAAGTTCATCGCCGAGCCAGCGCAGATTCCTCATCCGCACTGGCCACGATGGTCGCACACCGGCTGCCGTTAGGCGCAACGTGCCCCCTCTCCCGTTCGGGAGAGGGTTGGGGTGAGGGATCAGGTCTTTCCGGACAGGGCGCATCCCTCACCCTGTCCCTCTCCCGCACGGGAGAGGAGACCCGCGCTCAGCCATAGAGCCGCGCGGCCCCTTCTGCCGCCAGGACGCTCGCCCCTACCGCATCGTCGGGATGGAGAACTCCGCCCCGCTCTTGATGCCGCTCGGCCAGCGCTGCGTCACCGTCTTGGTCTTGGTGTAGAAGCGGATCGAGTCCGGCCCGTGCTGGTTCAGGTCGCCGAAGCCGGAGCGCTTCCAGCCGCCGAAGGTGTGGTAGGCGATCGGCACCGGGATCGGCACGTTGACGCCGACCATGCCGACATTGACCCGGGCGGTGAAGTCGCGGGCCGCGTCGCCATCCTGGGTGAAGATCGCGACGCCGTTGCCGTATTGATGGGTCGAGGGCAGCGCGAGCGCCTCCTCGTAGTTCTGGGCCCGCACCACCGAGAGGACGGGGCCAAAAATCTCTTCCTTGTAGATGATCATGTCGGGGGTCACGCGGTCGAACAGCGAGCCGCCCATGTAGAAGCCGTTCTCGTAGCCCTGGAGCTTGAAGCCGCGGCCGTCGACGGCCAGATGCGCGCCCTCGGCGACACCCTGGTCGATATAGCCCGCGACCTTCCGGACCGCCTCGGCGGTGACCAGCGGCCCGTAATCGGCCGAGCCGTCATGGGACGGGCCGATCTTGAGCGACTCGACCCGCGGGATCAGCTTCTCCATGAGCCGGTCGGCCGTGGCCTCGCCCACCGGCACCGCCACCGAGATCGCCATGCAGCGCTCGCCGGCCGAGCCGTAGCCGGCGCCGATCAGCGCATCGACCGCCTGGCCCATATCGGCGTCCGGCATGATGATCATGTGGTTCTTGGCGCCGCCGAAGCACTGGGCGCGCTTCCCCGTCTGGGCGGCACGCACGTAGATGTACTCGGCGATCTGCGAGGAGCCGACGAAGCCCACCGCCTTGATGTCCTCGTCGTCGAGGATCGCGTCGACCGCTTCCTTGTCGCCGTTCACGACGTTGAGGATGCCCGGCGGCAGGCCGGCCTCCAGGAAGATCTCGGCGATGCGCAGCGGCACGCTCGGGTCGCGCTCGGACGGCTTCAGGATGAAGGCGTTGCCGCAGGCGATGGCCGGGGCGCATTTCCACAGCGGAATCATGGCCGGGAAGTTGAACGGCGTGATGCCGGCGACCACGCCGAGCGGCTGGCGCAGGGAATAGACGTCGATCCCGGGCCCGGCGCCCTCGGTGTACTCGCCCTTGAGCAGGTGCGGGATGCCGCAGGCGAACTCGACCACCTCGACGCCGCGCTGGATGTCGCCCTTGGCGTCCGGCACGGTCTTGCCGTGCTCGGAGGCGAGGAGCTCGGCCAGGGAATCGTTCTCGCCGCGGATGAGCTCGAGGAAGCGCATCATCACCCGGGCGCGCTTCTGCGGATTGGTGGCGGCCCAGGCCGGCTGGGCCGCCGCGGCGTTCTCGACCGCGGCGCGCATTTCGGCCTTGCTGGCCAGCGCGACCTTGGCCTGGACCTCGCCGGTCGAGGGGTGGAACACGTCGGCGAAACGCCCGCTCTCGCCGCCGACGAGACGGCCGCCGATGAAGTGTCCGATCGTGCGCATCAGCGCCTCCCTGTTGTCGTTATCGATTTGGTTTTGGCGCAGCCTAACAGGATCGCTTGAACGATAAAGCCGGATGCGCTTACAGCCGCCGTGCATCGATGCACAGCGGGTTTGCGATCATGAGCCGGACGGGGCGCAACTGGGACGACCTGCGCTTCTTCCTGGCAGTGGCGCGCACCGGCACCCTGAGCGCCGCGGCAGCGCGGACCGGCACCGAGCACACCACGGTCGGGCGCCGGATCCGCGCCCTGGAAGACGGGCTCGGCGCCCGCCTGTTCCACCGCAGCAACCTCGGCTACGCGCTCACCGAGGACGGCGCCAACCTGCTGGCCGTGGCCGAGACCATGGAGAGCGCCTTCCTGTCGGCCAGCGCCGCCACGCAGGCCGGCGCGCAATCCGTCTCCGGCACGGTGCGGATCGGCGCCCCGGACGGGTTCGGCAGCGTGTTCCTGGCCTCGCGGATGCACCGGCTGACCGAGCGCCATCCGGGGCTGGAGGTCGAGATAATGGCGACCGCCCGGATCTTCAGCCTGTCGAAGCGCGAGGCCGACATCGTCATCGGCCTCTCGACCCCGCAGCAGGCCCGGGTGGTGGCGCGCCGGCTCACCGATTACCGGCTGTTCGTGTACGGGGCCGAAGCCTACCTCGCCGCGGCGGCGCCGATCACCGCCGTCTCGGACCTCACGGCGCATCCCTTCGTCGGCTATATCGAGGACATGCTGTTCGCGCGCGAGCTGAACTATCTCGGCGCGCTGGAGCCCGCGGTCTCCGCGCGGCTGCGCTCGACCAACCTGCTGGCCCAGGTCCACGCGACCCTGAACGGCGCCGGCCTGTGCATCCTGCCGGCCTTCATCGCGGCGGCCCATCCCGGGCTGGCGCCGGTCCTGCCCGGGGCGGTGTCGCTGACGCGCTCGTTCCATATGCACATCCACGAGGATCACCGGAAGGCCGCCCATATCCGGGCGGTGGCGGGCTTCATCGCCAGCGAGGTCGAGGCGGCGGGCGCGCTGTTCGCCGGGCCGGCGGTGTAAGCGGCGGCGGTTTCGCGGGCCGGCGCCGTGGCCTAAGATCGGCGGAGACCGGCCGACGAGACAAAGCGCCGGGTGGGAGGATCAACAGATGGTCGCCTCGATCGCCCTGCCCCGGCTGATGCGCATCGGCGCCGGCGCCTCGCGGCTGCTGCCGGAGATCCTGGGCCAGCTCGGCCTGTCGCGCCCCTTCGTGGTCACCGACCCGTACCTGGTCAGCAGCGGCCGCACCGACACATTGCTCGAGCGGCTCAACAGCGCGGGCGCCCGCGGAACAATCTTCTCCGAGACTGTGCCGGACCCGACCGTGGCCTCCGTGGAGGCGGCGCTCGCCGCGCTCCGGGCCGGCGAGTTCGACTGCGTGGTCGGCTTCGGCGGGGGCAGCCCGATGGACACCGCCAAGGCGGTGGCGGTTCTCGCCCGCCACGGCGGCCACATGCGCGACTACAAGGCGCCCCGCCTGCAGGACGAGCCCGGCCTGCCGATCGTGGCGATCCCCACCACCGCCGGCACCGGCTCGGAGGCGACCCGCTTCACCATCGTCACCGACGAGGCCTCGGACGAGAAGATGCTCTGCATCGGGCTGGCCTACCTGCCGGTGGCGGCTCTGGTCGATTACGAGCTGACCTTGACCAAGCCCAAGCGCCTCAGCGCCGATACCGGCATCGATGCGCTCACCCACGCGATCGAGGCCTATGTCTCGCGCAAGTCCAACCTGTTCTCGGACGGGCTCGCCCTCCAGGCGATGCACCTGATCGCCCCGAACCTGCGCCGGGTCTGGACCGATCCCAGCGACCGGGCGGCCCGCGAGGCGATGATGCTGGGTGCGACCCAGGCCGGCATCGCCTTCTCGAACGCCTCGGTGGCGCTGGTCCACGGCATGAGCCGGCCGATCGGCGCGCATTTCCACGTGGCGCACGGGCTCTCGAACGCGATGCTGCTGCCGGTGGTCACCGCCTTCTCGGCCCCCGCCGCGGTGGCGCGCTACGCCGCCTGCGCCCGGGCCATGGGCATTCCCGGGGTCGACGGCGACGACCGGGCCGCCGTGAACGCCCTGGTGGCGGAACTCGAAGCCCTCAACGACGATCTCGACGTGCCCGGTCCCCGGGAATACGGGATCGACCCGGCCCGCTGGGAAGCGCTGCTCCCGACCATGGCCGCCCAGGCTTTGGCCTCCGGCTCCCCGGCCAACAACCCGGTCGAGCCGACGGCCGAGGAGATCCAGGCGTTGTATCGGCGGGTCTGGGCGGCGTAAGGCCGGCCGGGACTAGGCGGGTATGGCGCCCTAGCCATCGCTACCGGGCGTAGCTACATTCGGCCCACATCGGGAGCCGAAGATCATGCCCGCAGATACGGTCGTTCGCGCGCGCATCGACCTCGCCACCAAGGAGCGTGCGACGAAGGCGTTGGACGCGATGGGGCTTTCGGTCTCGGACGCGATCCGGTTGCTGATGGTGCGGATCGCGGACGAGCAACGCCTGCCGTTCGCCGTCAGGGTCCCGAACGCGGCGACCCACGCGGCCATCGCCGAACTGGAGGCCGGCAAGGGCGCGCGGATCGGCGATGTCGACGCGCTGATGGCCGACCTGCATGCGGACGATTGAGCGTTCCGCGCAGTTCAAGCGGCACTACAAGCGCGAAGCGAAGGGACGCCATGCCGCGACCCTCGATGCCAATCTGATACCCATTCTCCGAGCCCTCGCCGGCGATGATCCGCTGGAGGCGCGCATCGGGATCATGCGCTGAGCGGCACCTGGGCAGGCTATCGCGACTGTCAGCTCAAGCCGGATCTCGTGCTGATCTATCGCAAACCCGACGCGGACACGCTGCGCCTGGCCCGGCTCGGGTCCCACAGCGAGGTCTTCGGCTGATCTGGTTTCCGATCGCGTCGCTCGACCGTCCGATCTCCGCCGTCATCGCGAGCGTAGCGAAGCGAACCAGGGACACGCCAAGGTCCGGGATCGCGCGCTGCACTGGGTTGCTTCGGCTCCGCTCGCAATGACGACCACAGGAAGCGTGGCTCATTGGCGAAGTTTCACCTCGCCACTTGGAATGCCTTCGACTCGAGTATCCCGAAGCTCGGGATACTCGAGCAGCCGCTCTACTTCGCCGTCAGCGGGCAGCCGCTCTCGGCCGCGGTGGCGTAGGCTTCCTTGCCCGGGATGGTCGCGAGCTGCCGGTAGAGGTCCCAGGGGCCCTTCGACTCGGCCGGCTTCTTGACCTCGAACAGGTACATGTCGTGCACCATGCGGCCGTTCGGCTGGACGATGCCGCCATGGGCGAACACGTCGTCCACCGGGAGCGCCTTGAGCTTGGCGTTGACCGCCTCGGTCTCGTCGGTGCCCGCGTCCTTCACGGCCTTCAGGTAGGACAGGACCGCCGAGTAGGTGCCGGCCTGGATCATGTTCGGCATGCGGCCGGTGCGCTTCATGTAGCGCTGCCCGAAAGCCCGGGTCTCGTCGTTGGCGTCCCAGTACCAGCCCTCGGTGAGCGTCAGGCCCTGCGCCACCTTGAGCCCGAGCCCGTGCACCTCCGAGAGGGTGAACAGCAGCGCCGCGAGCTTCTGGCCGCCCTCGACGATGCCGTACTCGGCCGCCTGCTTGATCGAGTTGGAGGTGTCGAGGCCGGCATTGGCGAGCCCGATCACCTTGGCCTTCGAGCCCTGCGCCTGGAGCAGGAACGAGGAGAAGTCCTGGTTCGAGAGCGGGTGGCGGACGCTGCCCAGCACCTTGCCGTTATTGGCGAGCACCACGCGGCTGGTATCGGCCTCGAGGGCCGAGCCGAAGGCGTAGTCGGCGGTGAGGAAGTACCAGGTGTCGCCCCCGGCCCGGGTCAGCGCGCCGCCGGTGCCGACCGCGAGCGCCCGCGTGTCGTAGGCCCAGTGGTAGCCGTAGGGCGTGCAGGCCTTGCCGGTGAGGTCGCTGGAAGCCGCCCCGGTGGTGATCGTGATCTTCTTCTTTTCCTTGGACAGGCCCTGGACCGCCAAAGCCACGGAGGAGGTGGTCAGCTCCATGATCGCGTCGACGCCGTCGCGGTCGTACCATTGCCGGGCGATGGCCGAGGCGATGTCGGGCTTGTTCTGGTGGTCGGCCGAGAGGATCTCGATCGGGACGCCGTCGATCTTGCCGCCCATATCCTCCACCGCCATCTTCGCGGCCTCGATGGAGCCCTGGCCGCCGAACTCGGCATAGAGGCCGGACTGGTCGTTAAGCACGCCGATGCGCAGGGCGTTGCCGGAGAAAGCGCCGGACGCGGCACCTTGGGCGGAGGCCGGGCCCGAGCTCAGCACCGTGCCCGCCAGGGCGGTGGCCAGCACCGCACCGCCAATTCGTCTGATCATGTCACTCCCCGGCATGTTTTGCCCGGATGATCCGAGCACCCGATTCTGACGCGGGTTCGGGGGCAGAATATTGCAGGTGCGGATCCCGCGCCACGGCCAGGATTGGGTCGAGATTGAGAGATTGCGCCGGTTGTGACGCGTCCCGGCAACCGCCCCGTTTCCGGACCGTATCCAGCCGGCGCAGTTATAATACCTTAACCATAAGTACACGAATGGCCGCGCAGGGTCTGGTGATGGACGGCAATTCGGCCGTCTCCGGCGCGTGGCGATGCGATGAATCCAGCCCGTCTCGCCGTCCTCGGCATCGCCCTCGCAGCGGGCGGCGGGGCGGCGTTCCTGATGAGCGGTGGCGATCCGCCCCCGCCGCCGCCGGCCCCCAAGGCCGAGCTGCCGCCGCCTCCGATGACCGAGGTGCTGGTGGCCGCCGCCGACATGCCGATGGGCCAGGTCCTGCGGGCCGCCGACCTGCGCTGGCAGCCCTGGCCGGACGGCGCCATGACGGCGGGCTACATCAGCCGCAAGGACAACGCGAAGGCGCTGGACGAGACCGTCGGCGCCTCCGTGCGCTCGGGCTTCCTCGCGGGCGAGCCGATCCGGGCGCAGAAGCTGGTCCGGCCCGACAGCGGCTTCATGGCCGCGATCCTGCCCGCCGGGATGCGCGCGGTCGCCATCGTCACCGACAGCCGCGGCACCAACTCGGCCGGCGGCTTCATCCTGCCCAACGACCGCGTCGACGTGATCCGCACCTTCCGGGACGATGCCAATTCCCGCGCCAACAACAGCGAGGTGCAGCTCTCCCAGACCATCCTGACCGACATCCGCGTCCTGGCGATCGGTCAGCTGATCCAGGAGAAGAACGGCACCAACGTCGTCACCGGCGAGACCGCGACGCTCGCCGTCACCCCCGCCCAGGCGGAGACCCTGACGCTCGCCCAGAAGGTCGGCTCGCTGTCGCTCTCGCTGCGCAGCCTCGCGGATGCGGGGCGACCGGTCGAGGCCCAGCCGGTCGATGCCGCGATGGCGCAGATGCCCGAACCCGGATTGACCGTCGTGCGCTTCGGCGTCGCGCGGCAGCAGACGCCGTGATCCCCATGATTGCCCTGCCGCGTTTCCTCCGCCCGGCGCGCGCGCTGGCGCTTCTCACGCTGATCCATGCCGGCCCGCTCCTGGCGCAGGAGCGTCCGGCCCTCGGCCCGGCCCCGGTGCTCACGGTGGGCTCGGCGGAAGCCGCCTCGTCCCGCCGGGTCGAGCTGACCGCGGGCCGTTCGGTGATCGTCGACCTGCCGCGGGACGCCAAGGAGGTGTTCGTCGCCAACCCGGCGGTGGCCAACGCGGTGGTCCGCTCGACCCGCAAGGTGTTCGTGATCGGCATGGCGGACGGCGCCACCTCGATCTTCATCATGGATGCCGAGGGCCGCCAGATCGCCGCCCTCGACGTGACCGTGGCCCGGGACCTCAACCTCGGGACGCTGCGCGAGCTGCTCGGCCAGAGCATCCCGGGCGGCCGCTTCGACGTGCGCTCCTCGGGCGCCTCGGTGCTGCTCTCCGGCTCGGTGAACTCGTCCTCCGACGCCCAGCAGGCGATCGACATCGCCAACGCCTTCGTCGGCCTAGGCGGCGGAGCCGCCGCCACCGGTGCGCCGAGCGGCGGCGTCTCGGCCGGCGCGCGCGGCGCGGTGATCAACAACCTCACGATCCGCAACAAGGATCAGGTGATGCTCCGCGTCACCGTGGTCGAGGTGTCCCGCAACGTCCTGAAGCAGTTCGGGATCAACATGACCGGCAATTGGTCGGCGTTGAATCCTGTCAGTACCGTAAAGGACCTCGCGACTGGGCTTGTATCCAACGCTCCAGCGGGTTCTTACAGCCCGTCGCTTGCCAACAGCCTGCCGTTCCCAATCAACGGTGATTTGGGCAACGGTAACCAGTTTCAAGCCTCCGCGAGAGGCGCCGGGTTCTCACTGCAAGCAACGCTGAAAGCTTTCGAGCAGGCGGGCGTGTCGCGCATCCTGGCCGAGCCGACACTGACCGCGATCTCTGGAGAGGCAGCCAAATTCCTGGCCGGCGGCGAGTTCCCGGTCCCTTCCTCGGCTTCCTGCACCATTGGCGCTTGCACGCCGGGCATCACATATAAACCCTACGGCGTGGCTCTGTCTTTCACCCCGGTGGTGCTCGCCGACAACCGGATCTCGATCCGCGTTGCTACGGACGTCACAGAGATCGATCCGCAACAGAGCTTTAGCTACACTCTCGGTAATTCGACGGTAGCCGTACCCGGCACCCGGGTGCGCCGCTCCGAGACTACGGTCGAGCTGCCCTCCGGCGGCGTGATGATGACCGCCGGCCTGATCCAGCAGACGAACAGACAGGCGATTTCCGGCCTGCCCGGCCTGATCAATCTGCCGATCCTCGGCGCGCTGTTCCGGTCCCGGGACTACCAGCGCATGGAGACCGAGCTGATGATCATGTGCACCCCCTACATCGCCCGGGCGATGGAGCCCAAGCAGGTGACCCGGCCCGACGACAACTTCGTCGACGCCACCGACGGGCAGGCGGTGCTGCTCGGGCAGGTCAACCGCCTCTACGGCAAGGTCGGCGCCGCCCCGCTCGGGCGCACCTATCGCGGCCGCGTCGGCTTCATCGTCGAGTAGCGCCGCGCTTCCAGGACCGGATCCATGACCCGACGTCACCCGCCCGCCCCATCCCGCCGGCCAGCCAGCCTCCTGGCCGCCTGCGCGCTCGGCCTGCTGGCCGCTGCCTGCAAGGGCGAGCCCGCCACCACGGGCGGCATCGACCTGTCCGATTACCGCGCCCGGCACCCGATCGTGCTGGCCGACGGCACCCGCAGCCTCGACGTGTTCGCCACCGGCCCGGGCCATCTCGACCCGCGCCAGGCCGGCGACATCGACGCCTTCATGCTGGAATACCGCCGCTACGGCCGGGGCGGCATCCTGATGGAGGTGCCCCAGGGCCTGCCGCCCGCCCAGGCCGCCGCCGTGGCGCGCACCGCCGCGGCCGTGGGCCGGCGCGGCGCCGAGGACGGCGTCGGCGCCCGCGAGATCGCACAGTCGCCCTACCCGGTGGCGGCACCGGGCCTGGCCGCGCCGATCCGGCTGAGCTTCCAGCGCATGCAGGCCAAGGTCGCCGACCAGTGCGGGCTCTGGCCCCAGGATCTCGGCACCTCGAACTTCGCCTCCGACTACGGCAACCGGCCGAGCTGGAACCTCGGCTGCGCGACGCAGGCGACCGTGGCCGCCCAGGTGGCCGACCCGGTCGACCTCGTGCGCGGCCGGCCCGAGGGCCGGATCGACACGGTCAAGCGCGTCCGGGACATCGGCCAGTTGCGGGACGGCAAGGATCCGTCAACCACATGGCGGCAAGATGGGACCAACGCCGTCAAGTCCCAGGTCAGCAACTAGGACAGGCGGTGCCACTCCCCCCGTCCCCACCATTCACGCCGCGACCCGAGCACGGACCCGAAAGTGTCGTCATGGCGGACCTGTCCGAGACATCCGAGCGCACGATCGCCCCGGTGCCCCGGATCACGATCCAGGCCTTCTGCGAGACCGGCGAGACCGCCGCGATGATCGAGGGCGCGTCCCTCGATCGGCGCATGCAGAAGGCGCAGGTCAAGGTCCGGATGGGCGGCGGCGCCGCGGCGATCGAGGCCTACCGCCACGCGCCGACGCCCAACGTCATCGTCATCGAGACGCAGGGCGTCCGCTCGAAGCCGGTCGAGTGCCTGGATGCCCTGGCCGAGGTCTGCGACGAGGGCACCCGCGTCCTGGTGATCGGCCACGTCAACGACGTGACCCTCTACCGGCAGCTGATCCAGCGCGGCGTCTCCGACTACCTGATGGCGCCGGTCGAGCCGCTGACCCTGATCGCGGCGATTTCCGACCTGTTCACCGCGCCCGGCGTCAAGCCGGTGGGCCGCACCGTGGCGGTCTACGGGGTCAAGGGCGGCATCGGCGCCTCGACGGTGGCGCATAACTTCGCCTGGTCGGTGGCCCGGAACCAGGGCGTGCAGACGGTGATCGCCGATCTCGACATCGCCTTCGGCACCGCCTCGCTCAACTTCAACCAGGACCCGCCGCAGGGCATCGCCGAGGCGGTGTTCGCGCCCGAGCGCCTGGATTCGGCCCTGGTCGAGCGGCTGCTGTCGAAATGCAGCGACAACCTCAGCCTGCTCTCGGCCCCGGCGAGCCTCGACCGGACCATCGACCTGTCCGAGCCGGCCTTCGATTCCCTGATCGAGTACCTGCGCGCGAGCGTGCCCTGCGTGGTCCTCGACATTCCGCACCAGTGGAGCGCGTGGTCGAAGCGCGTGCTCACCGCGGCCGACGAGATCCTGATCGTCGCCGGTCCCGACCTCGCCTGCCTGCGCAACGCCAAGAACCTGCTCGGGGCGCTCAAGCACGGCCGCCCGAACGACCAGCCGCCCCGGGTCCTGCTCAACGGCGTCGGCATGGCCAAGCGGCCGGAAATCGGCACGGCCGAGTTCGCCAAGGCCCTCGACGCGCCGATCACGGCCACGATCCCGTTCGAGCCGACCCTGTTCGGCACGGCCGCCAATAACGGCCAGATGATCGCCGAGATTCAGGCCGGCTCGAAGGTGGCGGAGCTGTTCAACGACCTGGCGGCGGTCACCCTGGGGCGCCCGGAGACCCGGCGCAGCCGGTCGAGCCTGCTGGAGCCGCTGCTGGCCAAGCTCGCCGGCCGCAAGGCCTCGTGATGCGCGGGACCTTCGCCGGGACGATGCCTCACGCGGGCCGCGGGGATCTGACCCATGTTCGGTAGGCGACAATCCGGAGCCGCCCCGACGGCGCCCGCGCCGGTCCCGCAGATGCGGGCCGCCCTGCCGGCCGCGCCGGTGCTGCGCGACGCCGCGCCGGCACCGAAGCCGCCCAAGCCCGCCGCCCCGGTGGTGGTCGAGAACCTGCGCTCCGAGGATTACTACCGGACCAAGAGCCTGATCTTCGGCGCCCTGATCGAGGCGATCGACCTCACCCAGCTCGCGCGCCTCGACGCCGAGACCGCCCGGGAGGAGATCCGCGACATCGTCACGGAGATCATCGGGCTCAAGAACATCGTCCTGTCGATCGCCGAGCAGGAGGAGCTGCTCGACGACATCTGCAACGACGTGCTGGGCTACGGCCCGCTGGAGCCGCTGCTCGCCCGCGACGACATCGCCGACATCATGGTCAACGGCGCCAACCGGACCTTCATCGAGGTCGACGGCAAGATCCAGCTGACCAATGTCCGCTTCCGCGACAACCAGCAGCTGATGAACATCTGCCAGCGGATCGTCAGCCAGGTCGGGCGACGCGTGGACGACGCCTCGCCGATCTGCGACGCGCGCCTGCCGGACGGCTCCCGCGTCAACGTCATCGCGCCGCCGCTGGCCATCGACGGGCCGGCGCTCACAATCCGCAAGTTCAAGAAGGACAAGCTCACCCTGGAGCAGCTGGTGCGCTTCGGGGCGATCTCCCCCGAGGGCGCCGAGGTCCTGAAGATCATCGGCCAGTCTCGCTGCAACGTCGTCATCTCGGGCGGCACCGGCTCGGGCAAGACCACGCTGCTGAATTGCCTCACCGCCTTCATCGAGCACGACGAGCGGGTCATCACCTGCGAGGACGCGGCCGAGTTGCAGCTCCAGCAGCCGCACGTCGTGCGCCTGGAGACGCGCCCGCCGAACATGGAGGGCCAGGGGCAGGTCACCATGCGCGACCTGGTCAAGAACTGCCTGCGCATGCGGCCCGAGCGGATCATCGTCGGCGAGGTCCGCGGACCCGAGGCCTTCGACCTGCTCCAGGCGATGAATACCGGCCATGACGGCTCGATGGGCACGCTCCACGCCAACAGCCCGCGCGAATGCCTGTCGCGGATCGAGTCGATGATCTCGATGGGCGGCTTCACGCTGCCATCGAAGACCCTGCGCGAGATGATCTGCGGCTCGATCGACGTGGTGATCCAGGCCATGCGCCTGCGCGACGGCTCCCGGCGCATCACCCATATCACCGAGGTGCTGGGCATGGAGGGCGACGTCATCACCACCCAGGACGTGTTCCTCTACGACATCGTCGGCGAGGATCCGAACGGCAAGCTGATCGGGCGCCATCGCTCGACCGGGGTCGGGCGGCCGAAATTCTGGGAGCGGGCCCGCTATTACGGCCTGGAGCGCCGCCTCGGCGAGGCGCTCGACGCCGCCGAAATCGTCGACGGGGCGTGACCGTGGCGGATGCGTCCCAGATGCCGCTTGCCGCCGGCCTGATCGGCGTCGCGGTGGCGGCCGTCGCCTATGTGGCGGTGCTGCCGCTGCTCGGCGGCCAGCGCCGGGCGAACCGGCGGCTGAAAGCGATCGGCGTCACGGCCTCCGGGGCGGCGGTGCGCGGCGTCGCGGTCAACCGGCGCGAGCAGGTCGCCAAGACGCTGAGCGAGATCGAGGCGAAGGCCAAGAACGCCAACAAGGCCACGCTGGAGCTGAAGCTCGCCCGCGCCGGCCTGAGCTGGACGAAGCGGACCTTCTACACGATCTCGGGCGGCTGCGGCGGCGTCCTCGGCCTACTGCTGTTCCTGATCACCGACAGCCCGGTGGCGGCGGCCGGCGCCGCCTTCGCGGGGGGCTTCGGCCTGCCCGCCTGGATGCTGCGCCACCTGCGCATCCGGCGCATCGCGAAGTTCAACAAGGAACTGCCCAACGCCGTCGACGTGGTGGTGCGCGGCATCCGCACCGGCATCCCGGTGGGGGACTGCTTCCGGATGGTCTCGCGCGAGGCCGAGGAGCCGGTGCGCAGCGAGTTCAGGACGGTGATCGAGACCCAGGCGATGGGCCTCTCGCTGGGCGAGGCCGTCTCGCGCCTGTTCGAGCGGGTGCCGACCGCCGAGGTGAACTTCTTCGCGATCGTGATCAACATCCAGCAGCAATCGGGGGGCAACCTGTCGGAGGCGCTGAACAACCTCTCGGTCGTGCTGCGCGACCGGGCCAAGATGCGCGGCAAGGTCCAGGCGATGAGCATGGAGGCCAAGGCCTCGGCCTCGATCATCGCGTGCCTGCCCTTCGGCGTGGCCGGCATCACCACGCTGACGAGCCCGGATTACATCTCGCTGCTCTGGACGACGGATGTCGGCACGATCGCCCTCGTCGGGGCGGCGATCTGGATGTCGCTCGGCGTCTTCACGATCCGCAAGATGATCGCCTTCGACTTCTGAGCCCGCCCGGATTCGGACCCCGTTCCATGATCGACGCCATTGCGGAGAAGCTGTTCGATCCCCGCTTCATGGGCACGCTGCTGACCGCCATCGCGGCGGCCGCGACCGCCTTCGCGGTGGCGCAGCCCTTCTTCGA
This sequence comes from Methylobacterium brachiatum, assembly GCF_020523825.1. Classification (GTDB taxonomy): domain Bacteria; phylum Pseudomonadota; class Alphaproteobacteria; order Rhizobiales; family Beijerinckiaceae; genus Methylobacterium; species Methylobacterium brachiatum. The sequence goes on from NZ_JAJALK010000019.1 coordinate 29,499, forward strand.
ATCGGACAAGCTTTCCAAGCGGATGAAGCTCGTCAGCGACGAGCGCGAGCTCATCCGGCGGCGGGAGCGCCAGGCGGACCGGGCCCGGCCGAACGAGCGGGCGACCCTGCGCGTGGCGCCCAAGGCCTACATGAAGTCGATCGTCGACCGGTACCAGCTGCACCGCTGGCTCGGTACCGATACGGCCAAGCGCAAGCTGATGATGGCCGGTTATCGCGGCCAGGGCGCGGAGACCACGTTCCTGTTCTTCCGCTTCGTCGTCCCGGTCGCGTCGGTGATCGGGTCCGCGTTCTACCTGTTCGTGCTGGAGGTGATCGACGCCTCCTACCTGATGCGGATCGGGATGGTGATCGGCGCGGCCTATACGGGCATCAAGGCGCCGGAACTGTTCCTGGTCAACACCGCCAAGAAGCGGCAGGCCGAGATCCGCCGGGCCTGGCCGGACGCCCTCGACCTGACGCTGATCTGCGTCGAATCCGGCATGGCGATCGAGAACGCGTTCCGGAAGGTGAGCACCGAGATCGCCGCCTCCTCGGTGGTGCTGGCCGAGGAGCTCGCCCTCATGACCGCCGAGATGTCGTTCCTGCCCGACCGGCGCCAGGCCTACGAGAATCTCGTCATGCGGACCGGGCTCGAGCCGGTGAAATCGGTGGCGACCGCGCTGATCCAGGCCGAGCGCTACGGCACGCCGATCGGCCAGGCGCTCCGGGTGCTGAGCCAGGAGAGCCGCGACCAGCGCATGAACGAGGCGGAGAAGAAGGCGGCCAGCCTGCCGCCCAAGCTGACCGTGCCGATGATCCTGTTCTTCCTGCCGGTGCTGTTCGTCGTCATCATCACGCCGGCCGTCATCCAGGTCATGCGCACGCAGTGACGGCCGTGCCCGCGACCCGGTGACCGCTCAGCGGATGCGGCCGGGACGGGTCGGCTCGAACACGATCCGGCGGTGGAAGGCGCACCAGCTCTTGCCGTCGGAGACCGGCGCACCGCAGCAGATCGCGCGGTCGTTCGGCTCGCCGATGATGTACTTGCACACGAAAGCCCCGGACTGCGCGAAGGGCACGCGCAGGTCCGCCGACGGCTCCTGGACGCCTTCGGCATCGCCGATCTGAGACATGCGGACGAGTTGATTCATGGCGGTGATCGGCTCAATAAGCATCTGCACGGTCGGCGCGGGCGCCTCGGCAGTGAGGGAGGGTTGAACGCCCTGCCTTCAGGCGGCGGCCCCGTCTCGCGTGTCCGGGACTTGCGTCTCGCGGAGCGGCATCGGGGGCGACCCGCCCGAGCCGGCCTCGACGGCTGGCGCGGTGAGCGTCATCGTGTTGTCGTAACTGGGGTTACAACGATTGAAAACAAGACCAGCGTGCATTCGCTGCATCGGACCACGGTGCGGGGTGCGTAGCTGGGCACAGAGTCGCGGCTCTTCGGCCTCGATCCGCAGGGCCTGACGAAACCGCCGGAACGCGCCGCCGCAGCCCGCGACCGGGCGTGCAACCGGCCCCTGGCTGTGGTTTGGTGGGCGCTCACGCGAACAGAGCCGGATTGCGGATTATGGCCCACCCGCCCCTCGTGCCCCCCGAATGGTTGCACGACCGCCTCGATGCGCCCGACATCGTGGTGCTCGATGCCTCGTGGTACCTGCCGGCCGCCGGTCGCGACCCGGCCGCCGAGTTCCGGGCCGCCCATATCCCCGGAGCGCTGCGCTTCGACCTCGACGCCATGAGCGACACCGAATCGAGCCTGCCGCACATGCTGCCGCGCTCCGACGTGTTCGCCTCGCGGATGCGGGCTTTGGGCATCGGCGACGGCATGCAGATCGTCGTCTATGACGGCCAGGGCCTGTTCTCGGCCCCCCGGGTCTGGTGGATGCTCAAGACCTTCGGGGTCCGCGACGCGCTGGTGCTGGATGGCGGCCTGCCCGCCTGGATCGCGGCCGGCTACCCGACCGAGGACGGCGACCCCGCCCCGCGCGAGCGGCGCCACTTCACCGCCCGCCTCGACCACGGCGCCGTGGCGGACGCCAACGACGTCGCCCGGGCCCTGGAGACCGGCTCGGCCCAGGTGGTCGATGCCCGCTCGGCCACCCGCTTCCGCGGCGAGGAGCCGGAGCCGCGTCCGGGCGTGCGGCCGGGGCACATGCCGGGCGCGCACAACCTGCACTACGCGTCCCTCCAGCAGGACGGCCGCCTGAAGAGCCCGGAGGAGCTGGAGCGTCTGTTCGCGGAGACCGGCATCGATCCCGACCGGCCGGTGGTGACCACCTGCGGCTCGGGCGTGACCGCGGCGATCATCGCCCTGGCGCTGGAGACGATGGGCCGGCCGGCCCGCGGCCTCTACGACGGGTCGTGGTCGGAATGGGGTGCCGACACGGCGCGCCCGGTCGCGACGGGCGTTTGAGCGCGCATGTCAGGGCCCTGCCCTGACGACCCGCCAAAGGGCATGGCCCTTTGGAAACCCTGACTTAAGCCGTGCGCACCGAGCGGCGCTTGTCGGCGGCGCTCCACTGCATCAGCCCGACCATCACCGCGATGGTGCCGACATAGACCAGGCCCTGCAGGGCGGTCGGCCGGTCGGTGTAGCCGACCAGCGCGTGCAGCACCCGGCCCGGCCAGGAATTCTCGGCGATCACCCCGGAGCTGTTCCACAAGGTCTGGCCGAGGACATCGACGACGCCGGCATTGGACAGGAACTGGGCGGCCTGCGACGCCAGTCCCGCGGCGAGGAAGATGATCAGCGCGCTGGTGATCGAGAACACGTACCGGCTCGGGATCGCGGCCAAGCCGAAATAGGTCACGGCCGAGAGGAGGATGCCCGCCCCGATGCCCGCGAAGGCGCCGAACTGGATATCCGCGCCCGAAGTGCCCGACGCCACGAGACCGTAGAGGAACAGCACCAGCTCCGCGCCCTCGCGCAGGATCGCGGCGCCGACCACGATCGAGAGGGCGGCGGCCTCGCGCTCGCCCGAGCGCACGGCCTCGCCCGTCGCCCGCAATTCGCCTGCGAGCTCCTTCCCGTGCTTGCTCATCCAGGTGTTGTGCCAGATCAGCAGCAGCACCGCGACGATCAGCACGGCGGCGTTCAGGATGTCCTGGCCGCTGCCCTCGAACGCGTCGGAGATCGATTCCGCGAACAGGGCCACGAGGCCGGCCCCGGCGAGGCCACCGGCGACGCCGAGCAGGACCCAGCGCATCCGGCCCGGGATGCCCCGGGTGGCGGCCAGCACGATCGAGATGATCAGGCCCGCCTCGATGACTTCGCGGAAGGCGATGATGAAGGCGCCGATCATGGCGTTCTCCTCAGTTGAACGCGGACCGCGCTACCAGACCCAGAACAGGAGCACCCAGTTGGCGACCGAGAGGGTCACCGCCGAGGCGATGCAGGCCGTGGCCGCGGCCCGCTGCAGGCCGCCCGCTGCCAGGCCGGCGACGCGCCAGCCGAGCCACACGCTCCACAGGCCGGAGCCGATCAGCATGGCGGCGCGGATCTCCGACACGTACGGGATGTGGATGCCGTCGCCGCGCAGAAACGTGACCGTCAGCGCCGAGAGGCCCAGGAAGACGCCGCAGCCAGCCACCGGGATCAGCGTCTGCGTGAGGTGGTGGAAGCGCGAGAGCGACCAGCCGCCGAGCGCCACGGTCGCCAGCGCCACGATCCCCGACAGGGCGAGCCCCAGGATGACGGTCGCGGCGCCGATGTAGGCCAGCAGCAACCCGCCGTCGAGCAGGGTCATCACGTCGCTGTGGTCGGGATAGTTCGTCAGCACGAACCACGGCGCGGACATCTCCAGCGGCCAGGTGATCCCGTGCTCGATCAGCCAGGTGGCGGCGACCTGCTTGGCCTCGACGAACCAGGGGCTCGACGACCACTGGAACGCGCCCACCGCCAGGGCCAGCATGCCGAACAGGATCAGCACGGTCTGTTCCAGGCTCGGCTCCTGGCCGGCGACGTGGACGATCTCGTGGTTGGGCGAGCGCAACGCGAGGCGCACCGCGCCGCGATGGCCGCTGCAGCGCCCGCACATGTGGCAGGAGCCGGAGCCGCGCATCGCCTTCACCGGCACCAGGGGGGCGCAGTTGAAATGCTCGGTTCCCTGCACGGGCTTGGGCGAGGCGGCCCAGGCGGCGCGGTCCACCTGGAAGCTGATCGGCGCGAGCTTCGAGAGCACCGCGAACACGCCGTTGACCGGGCAGAGATAGCGGCACCAGACCCGCTTGTTGCGCCCGTAGAGCAGGCCGACCACGATCGCTGCAAGCGTCGAGCCGCCGAGCACGGCGAGCACCGGCTTCGGATAGCCGTAGACGCTGGTCATCTGGCCGTAGACCGTGGTGCCGGCAAACGCCAGGAACGGCCAGCCCTGCCAGGTGATCCAGCGCGGTATGGCGTAGCCGCGGCTCCAGCGGCTGGCGAACTCGCTGAGCGCCCCCTCGGGGCAGAGCACGCCGCACCAGGCCCGGCCGACCAGCACCATGCTCAGGAGCACGAACGGCCACCAGATGCCCCAGAACGCGAATTGCGCGGCGAGCGTCAGGTTGGTCCAGATATGCGCGGTGTTGTCGGGCAGCGGCAGCAGCGCGGGCACGATCACCAGCACGCCGTAGATTCCGACGATCACCCATTGCACGGCGCGGATCATCCAGCCGTGCAGCCGGAGCCAGTCGCCGAAGCGGGCGAGCCGCTCGTCGATCATGTCCCGGCGCGAGGGCGCCTCGGCGAGGAAGGTCTGGGACGCCACCGTCAGGACGCGCTCACTTGGCCACCAGGGTGGCTTTCGCCTCGGGATGGAAATCGTCGAACACCTGGTAGGTGCCGGGATCGAGGGTGCGGAACACGATCGCCGAGGTCGAGCCCGCCGCCAGCGCCTTCTCGCGCTTGAGTTCCGTGCTCTCGAACTCCACCGGCGATTGGCCGGTATTCGAGATCTCCAGCTTGAACCGCGTGTTGGCGGGCACCTCGATGACCGCCGGCAGGATCACGCCGTCGCGCATCTCGACCTTGATGACCGGCATGTCGTCCGCACGCGCGGAGGTCGCCGCCCAGGAGGCGACGAGGAGAGCGGCGGCGGCGAGCCGGAGGGGGCGCAACGAGCGTGACACGGATATCCCTTCGGTTCAGTAGGCGCCCTTCTTGCCGACGCCGGCGAAGGTGAAATCCTGGGTGACGTCGAAGGGCTCGAACCACGGGCCGACCCCGGTCTCCTTGTCGACATGGCGGCCGAAATGGCTGTCCTTGCCGGGCGGTGCGACCGTGACCTTCAGGCGGTAGCGGCCGGGGCCGAACAGCTTGACGTTGTCGCCGTAATGCGGGCCGTCATTGGCGACCATCGGCATCAGCATGCCCGAGACTTTCTGGTCCGTCGGCTTGTCGCCGTCGAGCTTCACCGCCTCGAAACGGACCTCGAGCGCGGGCACCCAATCGCCTTCCGCGAAGCCGTTCCGGTTGTCCTTGGCGGCGCGGATATCCGTCTCGAGATGCAGGTCCGACTGCGCGGCCTCGCGCATCATGCCGGGCGGGTCCATCTCGATCGGCTGGAGGTACACGGCCGCGACCTCCAGGCCGTTCTTGGTCACGTGCGGACCGATCGGCACCTCCTTGGCGGAGGCGGCACCCGCGGTCGCGAGAAGGGCAGCCGCGGCGAGGCCGCGGAGAATCGGGAAGAGAGTCGAAGCGCGCATGGCGTCGCACATAACGCTCTCGGCAGAAGTTTCAAAGAGGCAACCCGCCGCCGATCAAATCATAACAATTCTAAACTAATACCTCTACAGCCTTGGCGAATGGTAGTTCTTGGTCTTTACCTGCCACATCGCCGAGTTGTGGTGTGCGGGCGGAAGTTATTCCGCCCGCTGTGGCCGGGCGTATCTTGACCGGTGGATGGATGTAGGGATCGTCACGTCGTTGCCATGCGAGCCGACGACAAGGTCGCACAGGACGAGAAAATGGTGCGGTCTGTGTTCGAGACGATCCGGAACGGCTTGCGCGTCCGCAATTCCCATTATAGCAAGTGCTATATCTTTTCCGCGAGTCCGATGCCCCTCCGTTTCGCGCCCCTCCTCCGCGCCACAGCCCTCGTCCTGGCCGCGCCCCTGATCCCGTCCGTTCCCGCGACGGCCGCCGACCCTGCGGCGCGTCGCCCCGCGACGGACATCCCCGCCTATACCGACTGGTCGGGGGGCTTCATCGGCCTCGAGGGCAGCGCCAGCGGCTCCTACGGCGCCTATAATTTCGGCCCGACGGCGATCGGCGGCCGCGCGGTCCCCTCGTTCAAGAGCGGCGATTCGACCGGCCGCAGCGACCAGGGAAGCAACGCCACCACGGCGGTCGGGGGCGTGTTCGGCGGCTGGAACTGGCAGGCCGGCCCCTGGGTCTACGGCGTCGAGGCCTCCCTCGACGCGGCGAACCTGAAGCGGCCCGTGCCCTCGACTATCGCGGGCTTCGGCTACGCGGAGGTCGACCCGGCCTTCAACATCGTGCGCGCCAAGACCGACCTGTACGGCACCCTCCGGGCCCGGATCGGCTACAGCTTCGACCGGTACCTGGTCTACGGGGCCTTCGGGTTCGCGGGCGCCAATGCCCGCTTCCTGGCGAACTATCCGGATCTCGACGCCGGCGGCCAGAACACGGCACGGCGCGAGATCGGCTATCTCGGGTTCACCCTCGGCGCGGGCATCCAGTACGCCATCAGCGATTCGCTCGCGCTCGGGATCGACTACCGCTACATCGATCTCGGCGGCAGCCGGCGCTTCTCGCTGGGCAGCGTGCCCGGGGACAATGGCGGCCCGGTCACGTCCCGGGCGAGCTTCACCTCGAACCAGCTGTTCGCGCGGCTGATGTGGTTCCCGGACGGCCTGAAGGTGCCGGCCGATCCGGACGAGACCGCCCCGCACGATCCCGACAACGGCGATACCGGGCGCTTCTCGCTGCACGGGCAGACGACGCTGATCGCCCAGGGCGTGCCGGGCTTCCGCTCGCCCTACGAGGGGGCGCAGAGCCTGATCCCGCACCAGGCCCGGCAGACCACCACGGCCACGATCTTCCTCGGGCTCAAGCTCACCGACAGCACCGAGCTGTACTACAATCCCGAGTTCAGCCAGGGCTTCGGCCTGTCGCGGACTTTGGGCGTCGCGGGCTTCGTCAACGGCGAGGCGCAGAAGGCCGGCGCCCCGTTCCCGAAGCTGCGCTCGAACCGCTACTACGTGAAGCAGACGATCGGGCTCGGCGGCGAGACCGTGGAGGTGCCGGACGGGCCGAACCAGGTCGCCACCCGGTACGATGCGGAGCGGATCACCCTGATCGCCGGCAAGTTCGCGCTGGGCGACTTCTTCGATGGCAACGTCTACGCCCACGACCCGCGGGTCGACTTCTTCAATTGGTCGCTCTGGGGCGCCTCGGCCTGGGATTTCCCGGCCAACCTCCCGGGCTTCACCCAGGGCGTCTACGCCGAATACAATCGGCCGGACTTCGCGATCCGCGCCGCCTACACGCAGGTGCCCAAGGAGCCGTCGAGCGACGTGCTCGACCCGCGGGTGTTCCGGCGCGCCGGCCTGAACGCCGAGTTCGAGGAGCGCCACATCCTCCCGTGGCTGGAGCAGCCCGGCAAGATCCGCATCGGCCTGTTCTCGAATGTCGGGGTCTCGGCCAACAACCGGCAGCTCGTCACCCTCACGCAGCTCGGCCTGTTCGACAACGGCAGCGACGCCGCTCTCGCGACCCGCAAGCCGCGCCGCAAGACCGGCGGCTACATCAACCTGGAGCAGGCGCTGACCCCCGAGCTCGGCCTGTTCGCCCGGGCCAGCCTGAACGACGGGCGCACGGAGAACATCTCCTTCACCGATATCGACCAGAGCTTCTCCGGGGGCCTGTCGCTGAAGGGCAAGGCCTGGGACCGCCCGGACGACACGATCGGCCTCGGCGCGGCGATGAACCGGCTCTCGCCCTCGCACCGCGCCGCCTTCGCGGCCGGCTATTACGGCCTGCTGATCGGCGACGGGCGGCTCAATTACGGCAGCGAGCGGGCCGTGGAGACCTACTACGCCCTGAACCTCACGAAGTTCTTGACCCTGACCTTCGATTACCAGTTCGTGGCCAATCCCGGCTACAACCGCGACCGCGGGCCGGCGCATTTCTTCGCGTCGCGGCTGCACGCGGATTTCTGATCGCCGGTAGCTACTCCGCCGTCTCGATCGCCGTCGCCCCGAAAATCTCCTCGAAGGCGGCGCGCAGCTGCATGTCGACCTCCGCCAGGCTCACCGGCAGGCCGAGATCGACCAGGCTCGTCACCCCGTGCTCGCGCACGCCGCAGGGCACGATGCCGGCGAAATGCGACAGGTCGGGCTCGACGTTCAGGCTGATCCCGTGGAAGCTGACCCAGCGGCGCACCCGGATGCCGATGGCGGCGATCTTGTCCTCCACCCCGGGCCCCTTCTCGGGGCGGCGCACCCAGACGCCGACCCGGTCCTCCCGGCGCTCGGCCCGGACGTTGAAGGCCGCCAGCGTCTCGATCAGCCAGCCTTCCAGGCTCGCCACATAGGCGCGCAGGTCCCGGCTCCGGCGGTCGAGGTCCAGCATCACGTAGGCGACCCGCTGGCCCGGGCCGTGATAGGTGTACTGGCCGCCCCGGCCGGTGGCGTGGACCGGGAAGCGACCGGGGGCCACGAGGTCCTCGGGCTTCGCCGAGGTGCCGGCCGTGTAGAGCGGTGGGTGCTCGAGCAGCCAGACGCATTCGGGTGCCGCGCCCCGCGCGATCCGCTCCACGCGCGCCTCCATCCAGGCCACCGCCTCCGCGTAGCCCACGGGCGCGTCGCTCACGCGCCAGCCCACCGGACCGGCGGCCGGATCCGAGCCGGGCCGCTTCGGAAAGGCGTGGGGCGAGACCGTGAGGCGGGGCGCGTTTACCAAGGGTTCACCATCCTGCGTCGATGGTCGAAGCCTTCAACATCCGCGGCCGGCGGTGGCAAGGTTTTGCGTGCTCCGGGTCGGCTGCGAGACGGGATGGGCAAGCGGTGGCGGTCTTCGAGACCCTGAAGGTCGATCTGACGGTGGTGCTCGGCCGGGCGCGGATGCCGCTGCACATGCTGCTACGCATGGGCCGCGGCGCCGTGATCGAGCTGGAGGCCAGCGACAGCGACATGGTCGAGATCCTGGCCAACGATCACCCGATCGCCCGCGGGCAGATCGTCGTGACCGGCGACCGCATCTCCGTCGAGGTGACGGAACTGATCCGCAAGGCGGCGGCGATCGTCGAGCCCGGCACCACCATCGGCGACAGCGCGACGCCATTCCTGGACGACGACTACGCTTCCGTTTGAGCGGGGCGCTTGTCGGCGGCGGATCGATCTGTTATCCGCTGCGCCGCCCGACATGACGACGACCCGAGGGGTTTCCCGGAGGTCGCAGCGTGCGGGCGAACGGGCGGATCTTCGCGTCCGATGCGGCCATGGCGGAATTGGTAGACGCGCTAGCTTGAGGTGCTAGTCCCGCGAGGGGTGGAGGTTCGAGTCCTCTTGGCCGCACCACACGTTCGATGTGGTGCTCTTCCTCACAAACGGATCGTTGGGCGTGAGGCCGCGATCATCGGTTCGGGAAGCAATCTTTTCTCGATCACACGATATGGAGCCCGGCAGGGCAGCCCCCGAAAGCCGGGGCGGTCAATCCTTGCGGGTGAACAGGGCTTCGAACAGAGCCTCCGATCGGCGCAAGCCCTCCTCGGTCAGCACCACGGACTTGGCCCGGCCGACCGGATCGCCGATCAGCCCCTTCGCGTGAAGGCGGCCCAGCGTCGCCCAGTCGAACCCTTTCCAGGCCCGGCGCTCGCCGTGGAGCGTCAGCCACAGAAGGGCGAGCACCGTCTCGTCAATGCGCTCTTCGTCGATCTGCATCATCGGATATGAGCATCGCGCGCCTGCATCGCCGCCAGCTTGAAGCGCAGGTGGCGAGCCGTGCAAGTTTCACGGCCCGAGATATCCACATCCGAACAACACGATCGTTGAGATGAGCTTTTCATCCAGAATGCGGGTGTCGCGTCGATAGAAACATGGGCCGCACGCCGACTTAGACCGGGATGATACGCGGGCGCGCCGGTTGTGTCCCTCAGCCGCCTATCGATAAACTCGGCGGATGAGGTCCCGGAGCCCGATTCGCATGTCCAGCGGCACCACGCCCGCCGAATTGACCTGGCGCGGCCTCCTGCTCGGCGGCGCGCTGACGCTGCTCTTCACCGCCGCCAACGTCTATCTCGGACTCAAGGTCGGCCTCACCTTCGCGACATCGATTCCGGCCGCGGTGATCTCCATGGCGGTGCTGCGGCACCTGCCCGGCGCCACGGTGCTGGAGAACAACATCGTGCAGACCGTCGCGTCGGCGGCGGGCACGCTCTCGGCGATCATCTTCGTGCTGCCCGGCCTGGTGATGATCGGCTGGTGGCACGGCTTCCCCTGGCTCACCACCGCGGGGATCACCGCGACGGGCGGGATCCTGGGCGTGATGTTCTCCGTGCCCCTGCGCCGCGCCCTCGTGGTCGATTCGGACCTGCCCTATCCGGAGGGGCGCGCCGCCGCCGAGGTGCTGGCGCTCGGCACGCAGGGCGCCGCGGGACAGGCCGACAGCGCGCTGGGCCTGCGCATCCTCATCTGGAACAGCCTGGCCTCGGCCGGCTTCGCGATCCTGGCCCAGACCCGGCTGGTGCTCGACAGCGCCGCGACCTGGTTCCGCGTCGGCGCCGGCGCGACCGGCATCGCCGGCAACCTATCCTTCGCGCTGCTCGGCGTCGGCCATCTGGTCGGCCTGTCGGTGGGCGCCGCCATGGCGCTCGGGCTGGTGATCGCCTGGGTGGTGCTGGCCCCGATCCTGACCGCACAGCAGCCGATGCCGGACGTGTCGGTCGAGGCCTGGGTCGGCGCCGTGTTCCGGCAGGAGGTGCGGTTCTTCGGCGCCGGCGTGATGGGCGTCGCGGCGATCTGGACGCTGATCCGGATCGCCCGCCCGGTGCTGGGCGGCATCCGCTCGGCCCTCGCGGCCGGGCGGGCGCGTCAGGCCGGCGCGACGCTCGTGCTGGAGGAGCGCGACCTGCCGGTGACGGTGGTCCTTCTGGTCTCGGTGAGCCTGCTCCTGCCGATCGGCTGGCTTCTGTGGGACGTCCTCGCCGGCACGAGCCTGGAGCGTCACGGCGTGCTGCTGGTCGCGGGCGGCCTGCTGTTCGTCGGGGTGATCGGGCTCGTGGTGGCCGCGGTGACCGGCTACATGGCCGGGCTGATCGGCGCCTCCAACTCGCCCGTGTCGGGCATCGGCATCCTGGCCGCGCTGGCGAGTTCGGCGATGCTGCTGGGGCTGCTCGGCCGCGACGCGGATGCGCAGAGCAGCGGGGCGCTCGTCGCCTACGTGCTGACCGTCACCGGCATCGTGTTCAGCATCTGCACCATCGCGAACGACAACCTGCAGGACCTCAAGACCGGCCAGCTCGTCGGGGCGACCCCGTGGAAGCAGCAGACGGCCCTGATCGTCGGCGTGGTGTTCGGCTCGGCGATCATCCCGCCGGTGCTGAACGTGCTGGCGACGAGCTTCGGCTTCGTCGGGACGCCCGGGGCCGGCCCGAACGCCCTGGCCGCCCCGCAGGCCGGCCTGATCTCGACCCTCGCCAAGGGCGTGCTCTCGGGCGAGGGCAACTGGCGCATGCTGGGCTGGGGCGCGGCCGCGGGCGTGGGGCTGGTCGCCCTGGACGAGACCCTCGGCCGGCTGAAGCGCCTGCGAATCCCGCCGCTGGCCGCCGCCTTCGGGATCTACCTGCCCATGAAGCTGATCGCGCCCCTGGTGGCCGGCGCATTGATCGGCACGGTCTACGAGCGCTGGGCGCGCCGCCAGGCCGACCCGGAGCGTGCGATCCGGCTGGGCACCCTTACGGCCACGGGGCTGATCGTCGGCGAGAGCCTCTGGGGCGTCGCCTTCGCGCTAATCGTCTACGTCTCGGGCGACGATGCCGCCCTGGCACTGGTCGGCGACGGCTTCGGCGGCCCGGCGCTGATCGGCGGTCTGGTGCTGTTCGTGGGCCTGACGGCGGGGCTCTACCGACAGACACGGCGGTTGGTGGGCTGACGCGAGCCGGATGCCCCGCTTTCGTATCGCGCGGCGCTAGCGGACCAGTTCGACCGTCAGCCCGGGCACGCTGACCTTGGCCCATGCCCTATCGGTCGTCAGCACCGGCAAACGAAGCTTCACCGCGAGCGCCATGCAGGTTCGGTCACCGATCCCGCTCCCGAACTATCGCGTGGCGCCCGTCAGCAATGCGGCCGCGAAGGCAGCCTCGCGGTCATGCGCATGTATGTCGAGCCGCAGGTTCTGCAGCAACGTCTCGATGACCGGCAGATCCAGTCCCCGCAGAAGAAGAGCTTTGATGAGCTCTTGAAGGTTCACTGCGGACATCGCCGCCTGGCCGACGTAACGGGCGACCAAATCGGCTCCGGGCTCATCGCGTAGAAGGGCGATGACGGCCGAGGTGTCGAAGACGACGGCGCTCACACGATCGAATCCTGGCTTTCCTCCTCGGCGCGGCGCTCCTTCAGGAAGGCGGAGGAATCGGCATCATGCCGAACGTTCTCGCGGTAGAGAGCCTGAAGCTTCGCGACGGCGCGGCTCACCGGTGAAAGGCGCACCTCGTCGCCGTCGACAGTCACGACGAGCCGGGTCTCGCCCGTGACGCCCAAAGCCTCGCGGACGGATTGCGGGAGAACCATGCGGCCGTCGGCGGCCACCTTCGCGTCGGTCACGAACCGCATCGCAGGATCCTCAGCTTCACAGCTCAATCTACCACACCGGCCCGCGCCCGTCGTCAGGACGTCGCGGACAGAGACGCATCGCCGAGCCGTGCACCCACGCGATCGGTGCCATGTCATCCGGGTCGCAGCCATGCATTGACTTCGCAGCCGCACACCCGCATATCGGCGATGCAGCGTCAGCGGCCGTCATGGCCCGCTTGAGGGGGCTGCGTGACGGATCGGGCGCCTTCCGGCGTGATCCGGCCCCCCTCTTCATAACGTGCATGCACCCGGGCCGCCCCATCACGCGGGCTGCCCCCTGCCAACGGACCGACCTGTATACCGCGCTGCTCGCAAACGACGCGAAGCGCCCGGCCGGCCCTGCTGCATCGGATATCTCTTTGACCCAATTCACCGATTTCGGCCTTGCCCAGCCCGTGCTCCGGGCGCTCGGCGAGGCTGGTTACGTCACGCCGACCCCGATCCAGGCCCAGGCGATCCCGCCGGCCATGGAAGGCCGCGACCTCTGCGGCATCGCCCAGACCGGCACCGGCAAGACCGCGGCCTTCGCGCTGCCGATCCTGCACCGCCTCTCGCTCTCCGACCGCCGGGCCCCGCGCCGCGGCTGCCGGGTGCTGGTGCTCTCGCCGACCCGCGAGCTCGCCAACCAGATCGCCGAGTCCTTCGCGGATTACGGTCGGCACCTGTCCTACACCACCACGGTGGTGTTCGGCGGCGTCACGATCAGCCGCCAGGAGCGGGCCCTGGCCCCCGGCGTCGACATCCTGGTCGCCACCCCGGGCCGGCTCATCGACCTGATCGAGCGCCGCTCGCTGACCCTCGAAGGCGTCGAGATCCTCGTCCTCGACGAGGCCGACCAGATGCTGGATCTCGGCTTCATCCACGCCCTCAAGCGCATCGTGAAGATGCTGCCGGCCCAGCGCCAGAGCCTGTTCTTCTCGGCGACCATGCCGAAGAACATCGCCGGCCTGGCCAGCCAGTACCTGAAGGATCCCGTGCAGGTCGCCGTGACCCCGGTGGCCACCACGGCCGAGCGCGTCGAGCAGAAGGTCATCTTCGCCCATACCGGCGCGAAGCAGGCGCTGCTCGCCCATATCCTGCGGGATCCGGCCATCGACCGCGTCCTGGTCTTCACTCGCACCAAGCACGGGGCGGACCGGGTCGTGCGCGGCCTCGACAAGGTTGGGATCGCCGGCGCCGCGATCCACGGCAACAAGAGCCAGCCGCAGCGCGAGCGGGCGCTCCAGGCCTTCCGCGACGGCGATTGCCGGGTGCTGGTGGCCACCGACATCGCCGCCCGCGGCATCGATGTCGACGGCGTCAGCCACGTGGTCAATTTCGACCTGCCGAACGTGCCGGAGAGCTACGTCCACCGCATCGGCCGCACCGCGCGCGCCGGGGCGACCGGTCTGGCGATCTCGTTCTGCAACGACGAGGAGCGGGCCTACCTGCGCGACATCGAGCGGCTGACCCGCCAGAGCGTGCCGGTGGCGGGCTTCCCGGAGGGCTTCACGCCCCCGTCCCGCCAGGAGGCGGCCGACATCGCCCGCGAGGAGGAGCGCCGGCCCGAGCGCCAGCAGCAGCGTCCGGCCGGCGGCCGTCCCGGCCAGCGGTCCCGCCCGCAGCAGGGCCGTCCCCAGCAGGGACGCCCGGAAGGCGGCCGCGGCTTCGGCGGCGGCCAGGGCCAGGGTGCCCCGCGCCAGGGCCGTCCGCAGGACGGTCGCGGTGACGGTCGCGGCCCCGCCCCCCAGGGACGCGAGGCCCGGTCGGACCGGCCCGCCCGTCCGCAGGGCGAGCGTCCGGCCCAGCAGCAGGCGCGCCCGGCCCGCGACAGCCGCCCCCAGCGGACCGATGCCCGCCCGCGCAGCGCCGGCGGCGCCGGCGAGGGCCGCAACATCGGCTGGCTGGAGCGGTCGCCCCGGTCCTGAGGACAAGCAGGGCGCTGCCCTGCACCCGCAAAAGGTCCCGGACCTTTTGAAACCAAGATTTTTCTGAGAACAAAAAAGCCGCCCCGGGAGGAGACTTCCGGGGCGGCTTCTTTTTTGGGCGCGGCATCCCATCTGACCGGACGGTCAGACAGGAGCCTGCCCCATGCGGTTCGAACTCTATCGGGATGCCAAGGGCGAGTGGCGCTGGCGCCTGCGGGCGCAAAACGGCGAGGTGATCGCGGATTCCGGGGAGGGCTACCTCCGCCGCGAGGATTGCGAGCACGGCATCGCCCTCGTCCGCCAGAGCGCGGAGGCGCGCCTCGTCGATATGACCACCCAGATCGCCTGAGCGTCCGCGCGCTTGAAGATCTAAGCTCTTGATGCAGCGCGACGAAGTCCGGCGGGCCGACAGGCCGGCCGGCGGCCGCTGCCGAAAATAAACCCTTTCGCCTATCCGTAGCGGTTACGCTGCAACGCTTGCCATCGCCCGTGCGTTGCAGCGTTTCGGACCGCCGGGAGGTTGCTCGTGCCTCGCGGTCCGTCGTCCAAGACGTGATCACGCGAAGGGAGTCGAGACCGTGCTGAGGAAATTCCTGCTCGCGGCCCTGCTGGTGCTGGGCTTCGCGGCTGCTGCGCCCCAGGGCGCGTCGGCCGCGCCGGTCGGCCCGGGCATCGCCCTGCCGGCCGATGCCGCGCCGGCCGTGGCCCAGAAGGCCCAGTACTACTACCGCCGTCGGTTCTATGGCCCGCGGCCGTTCTACCGCCGCCCCTACTACCGCCGCCGGTTCTACTACGGCCCGCGGCCGTTCTACCGCCGTCCGTATTACCGCCGTCGGTTCTTCTACTAAGCTCTTCCCGATCCTGACCGGCCCGGCGGCTCACACGAGGCGCCGGGCTTTTTCATGCCCTGATTCGGGATGCGCGGCCGGGCTCCATGCCGTATAATGCAGGAAAGAGCGGCGCCGGCGGCGGACCGGCCCGCCCGGGAGGATTTCCGATGAACGATATCGCGCAGCGCGCCGAGTCCACGGCCGCGACGCCGGACCTCTGGCAATCGATCCCGCTCGAATGCATCCTGGGCGCGGTCACCGTCGTTCTGGCGGCGGGACTGAAGCTCGCCGGCCTCCTTCCCTGACGGCGCGCGAGACAGGCGGATGGACGGCATGCAGCACGTCGGACGCGCGAATGGCGAGGGCGAGCGGGCGCCGGCGCCCGAGGCGGACCTGCCGCGGGGGGATCTGACAGTCCGGACCATCGCGATGCCGGCCGACACCAACGCCAACGGCGACATCTTCGGCGGCTGGGTGCTGACGCAGATGGACCAGGCCGGCGGCATCGCGGGGGTCGACCGGGCCCAGGGCCGGGTCGTCACCGTGGCCCTCGACGCGATGACCTTCATCCGGCCGGTCCGGGTCGGGGACGTCCTGTGCGTCTACACCCGGGTCTCGCATGTGGGCCGGACCTCGATGAAGATCGAGGTCGAGGCCTGGGCGCGGCGGTTCTGCACCCAGGTCCGCGAACGGGTGACGCAGGCCACCCTCACCTTCGTGGCGATCGACGAGGCCGGGCGCCCGCGCCCGATCCCGCCCCTGGTGCCCTCGCCCAACCCGGTCTGACCGGCCCTACTTGATCACCGCGCAGGCGACCCGGTCGCCGGCGCCGCCGATCGGCTGGCTGGTGTGATCGTCCTCGTTGGCGTGGACGATCAGCGCCGAGCCGTCGCCGTCCTTGAGGCCGCCCTCGCCGGTGAGCGGCGTCTCGCTGGTCACCTCGGCATTCGCCGAGCCGTCCTGGCTCGCGTAGAGGTTCGGCAGGTCGCCCTCGTCCGGCCCGTCCGGGTTGAGCAGGCCGTGCTTGCTCTGGTCGTGATTCACATGGGCCTTGGAGTTCAGGAATTTCGGATCCGAGCAATCGCCCACCGCATGGAAATGCATGCCGTGCCAGCCGGGCGGCAACCCGCCGGGCTGGATCGCGACGCGCAGCACCAGGCTGTTGGCGCCGTCGCGGATCGCGATCGTGCCGATCGTGTCGCCCTTGGCGTTCTTCACCGGCGCCTGGAACGTCTCGGTGGGCTTGGCGGCTGCCGGCTCCTGGGCCAGGGCGCCGCTCGCCGCGAAGGGTCCCAGCAGCGCGAGCAGCGGCAGGATGCGTGTCATACGGTGGCTCTCCTCTCCAGCCCGGTCTAGGTAGGATACAAGCCGCCCCTTCGACAGGGCCGGCCCCGAAACCTTTGCCGTATCCCTGCCCCGAGCCCGTAAAGCCTTGATGACCGGAGACCGGCCCATACCGGACGGCGGAGCGTCCGTGCACCGCGCGCCTGCGCCGAAGCGGGCCGACCTGTTCCTGGTCGAGCACGGCCATTTCGAGAGCCGGGCGCGGGCGCAGGCCGCGATCCGGGCCGGGCTGGTGCGGGTCGACGGCCGCCTCCTGGCGCGGGCTTCGGAATCGATCCCGCCGGGTGCGCGGATCGAGGCCGTGCCCGAGCACCCTTACGCCTCCCGGGGCGGGCTCAAGCTCGCGGCGGCGCTCGACGCGTTCGGGTTGGATCCGGCCGGCCGCGCCTGCCTCGATGTCGGCGCCTCGACCGGCGGCTTCACGGACGTCCTGCTCGCCCGGGGCGCGGCCCATGTCCACGCGGTCGATGTCGGCCGCGGCCAGCTGCATCCGCGTCTGGCGGCGGATCCCCGTGTCACCAGCCTGGAGGGCACCGATATCCGCGCCCTCGACCCGGCGCGGCTCGTGCCGCGGCCCGCGATGGCGAGCGTCGACGTGAGCTTCATCGGCCTGCGCCTGGTGCTTCCGGCCCTGCCGGCCCTGCTCGCGCCCGGCGCCGGGATCGTCGCGCTGATCAAGCCGCAATTCGAGGCCGGGCGCGCGCGCGTCGGGCGCGGCGGCCTCGTGCGCGACCCGGCCGTCCACGCCGAGGTCTGCGCGACCATCCGCGGCGTGCTGGAAGGGCTCGGCGCCACGATCCTCGGCCTGATCGACTCGCCCGTGCCGGGTGGCGACGGCAATTCCGAATTCTTGATCGGCGCAAAGCTACCATGAGCGAAACGGTCACGATCCGGGAGCTCGGCGCCCGCGGCGACGGCATCGCGGAGGACGGGATCCTCGTCCCCTACGCGCTGCCCGGGGAGCGGGCGACGATCCGCCGGGAGGGCAAGCGGGCGGAGCTGCTCGGCATCGAGCAGCCCTCCCCCGACCGGGTCGAGCCGTTCTGCCCGTACTACATGCGCTGCGGCGGCTGCCGGACGCAGCATCTCGCGACGGCGGCGGAACTGTCCTGGAAGCGCGGCCTCGTCGCCCAGGCCCTGTCGCAGGCCCGTCTCGAGGTCGAGCCGGGGCCCACCGTCGACGCGCACGGGGCCGGGCGCCGCCGCATCACCCTGCATGTCCGGGAGATCGACGGACAGGGCGAGGCCGGGCTGATGGCGGCGCGCAGCCACGCGCTGGTGCCGATCGACCATTGCCCGATCACCGTGCCGGCGCTGCATCCGGCGCCCGCCGTGGCGCGGCGCCTCGCGGCCCCGCTGGGCCATGGCCGCAAGCCCCTCGACGTGGCCGTGACCGCCACCGACCAGGGCCTCGACATCGACCTGCGGGGCCACGGGCCGGTGAGCGGCGGCGTCGCCTCCGCGCTGGTGCGGATCGCGGGCGAACTCGGCCTCGCCCGGCTGTCGCTGCACGGCGAGCGCCTGATGGAGGCCGAGCCCGTCTCGGTAACCTCCGGCGACAGCCGCCTCTATCCGGCCCCCGGCGGCTTCCTGCAGGCGACCGCCGCCGGGCAGGCGACGCTGACGGACCTGACCGTCGCGGCCCTGGGACGCCGTCCGCGGCGGGTCGCCGACCTGTTCTCCGGCTGCGGCCCCCTCGCCCTGGCGATGGCGCGCCAGGCCGCCGTCCACGCGGTCGAGGCGGATGCGGCAGCCCTGGCCGGGCTCGACCGGTCGGCCCGGGCGGCCACCGGCCTGCGCCAGATCACCACCGAGCGCCGGGACCTGTTCCGCCGGCCGCTGCTGCCCACGGAGCTCGACGGGTTCGACGCGGTGGTGTTCGATCCGCCCCGGGCCGGCGCGGAGGCCCAGGCCCGCCAGCTCGCCGCCGCGCGCGTCCCGGTGGTGATCGGCGTCGCCTGCGATACCGGCACCTTCGCTCGGGACGCGGCAACGCTCACGGCCGGCGGCTACCGGCTCGAATCGGTGACGCCGGTCGACCAGTTCCGGCACTCGGACCATGTCGAGATGATCGGCGTGTTCCGGCGCGAGGCCGCGCGCCGGCGCTGACGCCTGCAACCTGGAGGCTTGCAACTTTTCGGAGAATCTGACCCTCTTTCACGGACTGGAGGTGTCATGATTGCAGCCTCGATCCGTACGCTTCTCTGCGCCGCGCTGAGCGTCGCCCTGCCCACGGCGCTATCGGCGCAGCCGCGCGCGCCCGATCAGACCGGCACCGGCGGCGGGCCGACCTCGACGATCACGGCGCCGAACACCAACAGCCTCGGCGTGACCAAGCCCCCGGGCACGTCGCTGGGACCGGGCGAGGTCCCGTCGCGGCGGGAGCAGCGCCGTGAGCGCGCCCTGACCGACAAGATCGAGGACAGCGTCTGCGAAGGTTGCAACTGAGCGTGGAACCGCGCGGCGCCCCGCCGCCGAGGCGGGCCGCGATGTCACGGAAGCGTCAGAAAACAACGCCACACCCGCGGCACAGCTTGCGCTTGGAGCCGCCGTGCCGGATGCGGACCGGACCTTGCGCCGACTTGTGACCGTTTCGCACCCGAGACCGCTTCGTGATTTTCATCCACCAGCCCGCAACCGGCGCCGGATCCTCGCTGCTTGAGCGCCGAATCGTCGACCTTCAGGACACGATCCCCGAGGACACCGTCTGGCTCGACCTGATCCGCCCGAGCCGCGAGGAGGAACTCAAGGTCGAGGCCTTCGCGGGCATCGAGGTGCCGACGCGCGAGGAGATGAAGGACATCGAGCCGTCGGAGCTGCTCTATGTCGAGGAGGGCGCGCGCTACATGACCGGGCGCGTGCTCTCGAAGGTCAGCGACGCCGAGGAGCCGGGACTGGCCGGCATCACCTTCATCCTGCGCGGCAGCCGGCTCGTGACCGTGCGCTACGAGGAGCCCCAGGCCTTCCGGATGTACACCCAGCGGGCCGGCCGCACGACGGGCAACGGCAGCGCCTCCGCCGTCTCCGGCGAGACCATCCTGGCCGGGCTGATCGAGGCGGTGATCGACCGGGCGGCGGACGTGCTCCAGCTCCAGGGCGAGCGTATCGACCGCCTGTCGGGCAAGATCTTCGAAGTGCAGGCCGACCCCTCCGCCCGCAACACCGCCCTGCAGGACACGTTGCGGGCGCTCGGGCGCCACGGTGATCTGATCTCGAAGCAGCGCGAGAGCCTGGTCTCGATGGAGCGGATCCTGTTGTCGCTGTCGGCGACCTATCGGACCAACAAGGCACCCCGCGACCTGCGGGAGGATGTGCGCTCGACCCTGCGCGATCTTCAGTCGCTGGAGGAGCACGCCACGTTCCTCTCCACGAAAATTCAATTCCTGCTCGACGCGACACTCGGCTTGGTCAACCTGGAACAGAACAACATCATCAAGCTGTTCTCGGTCATGGCCGTGGTCTTCATGCCGCCCACGCTGATCGCCTCGATCTACGGCATGAATTTTAAGTCCATGCCGGAACTAGAACTCCCGTATGGTTACCCGATGGCGGTAGTCATGATGTTCGTGGCGGCGATCCTGCCCTACGTTTTCTTCCGTTGGAAGAAGTGGCTCTAGTCGTCAATATTTATAGTCGCGCAGCAGAACGTTAAGACCTCTCGTAGAGATCCTGGAGCCTGGAAGCGCGGCCTGTCCGCGACGACGGAAGCTCCGATGCGATTCTCCCTGAAGACGATCCTCTCCGGGGCCATCGGCCTGCTCGCCCTCGCGGCCGCGGGCCAGGGTGTCGTCAGCGTCATGCGGCTGACCGAGATCGAGCGGGACGCCAAGACCGTCTCGCAGGTCTGGCTGCCCGCCCAGAACCAGGCCGAGGCGATCGGCATGGCGGTGCGCGACGTGCGGCTGAAGCTCTACAAGCTGGTGGCGGGCTCGCCGGATTTCGTGACCCTCGACAAGAACCAGACGGCGCTGACCGACGGCCTCGGGGCGCTCTCCGAGCTGCGCCAGGCCTATCAGGACCGCCTGTCGACCCCGCGGCAGCGCGACACCTACGAGCGCTTCACCGGCGCCTGGAACGCCTACCAGAACATCCAGCTCCAGGTGGTCGAGCTGATGATCGCCGGCGACACGAGCGGCGCCCTCAAGCTGGTCCTGGATCCGGAGACCGGCGCCCAGAACGAGGCGGCGGTCGCCAGCCTCACCGAGGCGATCGATCTGGCCCGGTCGCAGACCGACGCGAACGTCATGGCCACCGCCGACAACGCGACCTCGGCCAAGCTTACCGCCCTGGTCGCCACCGCGGTGGCGCTGGCGGTCGCGGCCGCCGCGATGCTGTTCGCCCTGTTCGGCATCGCCCGCCCGATCCAGCGGATGACCGGCGCCATGGGCCGCCTGGCCGAGGGCGACGCGACCGTGGCGATCCCCGGCACCGGCCGCCGGGACGAGATCGGCGCCATGGCGGCGGCCGTGCAGGTGTTCAAGGACAACCTGATCCACACCCGCGCGCTGGAGGAGGAGACGGCGCTCGCCCGGGCCGGGGCCGAGGCGCAGCGGCGGCGCGCCGTCCAGGAGATGGCCGACGGTTTCGAGGCCGCGATCGGCGGCGTGCTGGCGGCGGTGACGGAGGCGGCCCTCGACCTTCGGGCCAATGCCGAGGCGATGACCAGCACGGCGACCCGCACGGCCGAGCGCTCGGCCGCGGTGGCGAGCGCCGCGCAGGAGGCGGCCGCCCATGTCGGCACGGTGGCGGTGGCGGCCGAGGAACTCGGCGCCTCGGTCCAGGAGATCGGCCGGCAGGTCGACGGCTCCGCCGACCTCGCCCGGGGCGCGGTGGATCAGGCCGGCCGGACCGCGGGCCTGGTCCAGGAGCTGAGCGAGGCCGCGGGCCGGATCGGCGACGTGGTCCGTCTGATCTCCGACATTGCCGGGCAGACGAACCTGCTGGCGCTGAACGCGACGATCGAGGCCGCCCGCGCCGGCGAGGCGGGCCGGGGCTTCGCCGTGGTGGCCTCCGAGGTGAAGGCGCTCGCCGCGCAGACCGCCAAGGCGACCGACGAGATCACCGGACAGGTCGGCCGGATCCAGGGCGCGACCGGCCAGACCGTGGGCGCCATCGACGGCATCACCGGCCGGATCCGCGAGATCGACGGGGTGGCGACCTCGATCGCGGCCGCCGTGGAGCAGCAGGGGGCGGCGACCCAGGAGATCGCCCGCAACATCGCCGACGCGGCCGCCGGGACCGGTTCGGTCACCGGCACGATCGACGCGGTCGCCCGGGCCGCCGAGGAGACCGGCTCGGCCGCCACCAGGATGCTCGCCTCGGCCGAGAGCCTCTCGGCCCAGTCCGAGGCCCTGCGCCGGGAGATCGGCGACTTCCTGCAGACGGTGCGCGCGGCCTGAGCCCGGTGCGGCCGGTCAGGCCACCGCGGCGAGGTGCTTGACCTCGGCGCGGGCGACCACCTTGCCGACCGGCACGGCCTTGCCGCCGCTGTCTTTCTCGGGGGCCAGGATCGGGGGCGACACCCAGCGGCCGGCCTCGAGTTCGGCGATTCGGCCGTTGATCTCGCGGATCACGTAGCGCGAGAACGGGTAGACGTGCAGGTAGATCACCATGTTGGTGACCACCGCCTCCAGGGCCGCCGGGTTGTGGCGGGCGGTCTGGAGGAACGCGCCCCAGAAATGCTTGGCCAGCTCCGGCCGCCGCACGGTCATCCGCCAGCAGATCCGGAGCAGCGACCCCAGATCACGGGCGACGTGGCGCCAGTTGACTTTGTGCGCGGCGAATTTCGGGCGCTTCACCCGGCGTCCGATCTCGCGGATGCGGGCGAAGAAGTTCGGCGGATCGTAGATCTCGGCCAGCACGTCCCGGTAATCGGCCAGCACGTCCTGCTGCGGGCGCAGGGTCACGAAGTTGAGCCCTTGCGTGCAATGGTCGCCCTGCTCGGCGGTGGTGTAGGCGAAGTTCTCGAACAGGCGGCCCTCCTTGCGCAGGCGGCGCGAGAGCTGCGTGTTCGGCATTGCGTAGAGCAGCCCGACCATCGCGATCGGGATGCCGGTCTGGCTGATGCACAGGGACATCGCCTTGGCTATGCTGTCCTTCTCGGTGTCGAAGCCGACGATGAAGCCGGCCGTGACGAACATGCCGTGCTCGTAGAGCTTGTGCACGCTGTCGGCGATCGAGCGCTTGGTGTTCTGCTTCTTCTGGGTCTGGATCAGCGTCGCCTCGTCGGGCGTCTCGATCCCGGTGAACAGGGCGAAGAAATTCGCGTCCCGCATCATCCCGAGCAGCTCGTCGTCGTCCGCGAGGTTCAGCGAGGCCTCGGTGGAGAACTTGAACGGGTAGCCGTGCGCCTCCTGCCACTGGATCAGATGCGGCAGGAACAGCTTGATCGCCTTCTTGTTGCCGATCAGGTTGTCGTCGACGAAGTCGACATGGCCGCGGTAGCCGAGGCCGTAGAGCCGGTCGAGCTCGGCCAGCATCTGCGGCGTGGTCTTGGTCCGCGGCGCGCGACCGTAGAGTTCGATGATGTCGCAAAACTCGCAGGTGAACGGGCAGCCGCGCGAGAACTGGACGCCGATATACAGGTAGTGGCTGAAGGTCAGGAGCTCGAAGCGCGGGATCGGGCTGGTGGTGACGTCCGCCTTGAACTTCTCCGCCGTGAACCGGCCGCGGCGGGCGCCGGATTCCCAAGCCTCCACGAAGGTGGCGAGGATGCCCTCGGCCTCGCCCAGCACGAGGAAATCGGCCTTGTCGTAGATCTCCGGGGTCGAGGTCGGGGCCGGGCCGCCGACGCAGACCGGGACGCCGAGCGCCGCGCACCGGTCGATCACGACCAGGCAATCCGGCTCCTGGGGCAGCATGCCGCCGGTCATCACCAGGTCGGCCGCCAGGATCTGCGCGTCGGTGAGGTCCTCGCAATTGCGGTTGACCAGGGTCACCTGCCAGGCCGGGGGCAGCATCGCGGCGAGCGTGATCAGGCCCAGCGGCGGCGCCGGCGCGCGGGCGCCCTGCAGCTCCATGGCTTCCTTGAAGTTCCACATCGAGTTTTCGTAGAACTTGGGGAATACCATCAGCACGCGCGGGGCCATATTCGCATCCGACATGCTTGTTTTCCTCGTCGCCCATAAGTGAGCCGGCTCAAACACCGTAGAGCCGAGCACACGATTACGGTCCAACCTGCGGGGCAATTAAGGCCGTTTTTCGCTCCCGAAGTGCGCCAAACCGGTTTCCGGCGCGGTCAGGGCCCGACGCGGAAGCGCTCCGGCTGGGTGCCGTCGGCATCGGTGAAGCCGTAGATCCGGGCCAGATCGCCCGCATGGAGCACCGCGCCGGCCCGGGCGGCGACGTTTGGATCGGCGGCCAGCGCGGCGAGCGCCCGGCCGGCGTAGAGCGGACCCTCGGTGGCCTGCGCGTCCTGCCCGAGATCGCGCGCCCGCTCGGTGGCGACGAAGCCCGGCGAGAGGCCGAGCGCGGTCACGCCGTAGGGCGCGAGTTCCCGCCCGAAGGCCAGCGCCAGCCGGTTGGTGGCGGCCTTGGCGGAATCGTAGAACAGGTCGCCGAGGTAATCCTCGGTCCCGAACGAGACCAGGGCGATCAGGCCGGACCGCGCCGCCACCATGGACGGTGCGACCGCGCGGGCGAGCAGCAGCGCCGGCAGAGGCCCGGCCTGCAGGAAGCCCAGATACGGCTCGGCCGAGCGGCGCCAGAACGGCGTGCCCCAGCCGGCCCCGTCCGGGTAGCGCTCGCCGTCATAGCCCTCGTTGCCGCCCCAGACGCTGCAGGCCGCGACGTCGATCCGCCCGAAGCGGCGCAGCACCCAATGGACCAGCGAATCCGTGGCCCGCTCGGAGCGGTGATCGCAGAGGTAATGGTGGCCGCGCCCCCCGGCCGCGTCGACCAGGCGGGCGGTGTCCTCGATGGATTCCGGCCGCATCTCGGTGCGCGGGCCGGTCTCGCTGGAGCGGGCGGTGACGATCACGGTCGCCCCGGCCTCGCCGAGCGCCCGGGCCAGGCCGCGGCCGACGCCCCGGGAGGCGCCGGCCACCAGGCAGATTTTTTGGGACAGATCGGGGGGGCTGCTCACGCCGAGGAGGCGGGTTTCGACCGCGCCAGGAAGGCGGCGAGCCGGTCCTGGGATTCGGGCGAGCGCAGTTGCGCGTCGAAGGCCCGCGCCTCCGCCTCCAGGGCCGCCTCGACCTGGGCCTGATCGCCGCGGATCAGCGCCCGGGACGCGGCCAGGGCGCCTCGCGGCAGGGCGGCGAGCTTGGCCGCCTGGGCAATGGCCTGGTCCAGCAGCATGTCGGCCGGCAGCACGGCGTTGACGAGACCCAGGGCCAGCGCCTCGTCGGCATCGAGGGGCCGCGATAGGAGCAGCAGCTCCGTCGCCTTGAGCCGCCCGACCCGCAGGGGCAGCAGGTAGCTCGACGCCGCCTCGGGCACGAGGCCGAGCTCCACGAAGGGCATGCGCAGCCGCGCCGCCGGGCTGGCATAGACCAGGTCGCAATGCAGGCTCAGCGTCGCCCCGATGCCGACCGCGATCCCGTCGATCGCCGCCACCATCGGGGTGCGGGTCCGGGCGAGCTGGCGGATGAAGGCCAGGGCCGGCGAGGCGCTGAAGCCGCCCGCGGCGCCGCCCATGAAGTCGGCCAGGTCGTTGCCGGCGCTGAACATCCCGGGCTGCCCGGCGAAGACCGCGGCACCGGTCCGGTCAGCGGCGTCGGCCCCCGCCAGGGCCTCGCGCATCGCGTCGTACATCGCCCCAGTCAGCGCGTTCTTCTTCTCCGGGCGATTCAGGGTGATCAGGCGGACGCCGCCCTCCAGATCGGTGATCGTGACGGTCTCGGCCATGTCTGCCCCCCTCAAACCGCCAGCGCCAGCGCGGCGTCGTCCGTGAAGGCGCCGCCAGCGACGACGCTCTGTTCCAGGCCGCCCGCGGCCACCAGGAGATTCTCGGCGTAGAACCGGGCCAGCGCGATCCGGGCGGCATGGGCCGGGTCGGTCTCGCCGGCCTTCACGGCCGCGGAGGCCGCGAGCGCGCCGCGCGCCAGGCAGGCGCCGCCGAGCACGAGGCCGAACAGGCGCAGATACGGGGTCGCGCCGGCGAGCGCGGCGTTCGGGCGGTTCGAGGTCAGCGCCGCCAGCTGGTGGCTGGTCGCCCGATCGAGGTTGCCGATCCCGTCGCGCAGCCGCGCCGCCATATGGCCGAAGGCGGGATCGCCCGCCTTGAGCAGGCCCTCCGCGGCCCGGCGCATCCAGGCGATCTGCGACCGGGCGGTGGCGCCGCCGTTCAGCGGCAGCTTGCGGGCGGTGAGGTCGATGGCCTGGATGCCGTTGGTGCCCTCGTAGATGCCGAGGATTCGGGCATCGCGCATCAGCTGGGCCGCCCCGGTCTCCTCGACGAAGCCCATGCCGCCATGGACCTGCACGCCGAGCGAGGTCACCTCGTTGGCGAGATCCGTGGAGAACGCCTTGGCCACCGGGGTCAGCAGGGAGGCGCGGTCCAAAGCGCCCTGCCCTTCCGGACCCCGGGACGCGTCGAGGGCGGCCGCCGTGAGGTAGCAGATGGCGCGCGCGGCCGCCGTAGAGGCCTTCATGGTCAGCAGCATGCGCTGCACGTCCGGATGCGCGACGATCGGGCTCGTGGCCTCCGCGGCCCCGACCGCCCGGCCCTGCCGGCGTTCCTGCGCGTAGGCCAGCGCCCGCTGGGTCGCGGCCTCGGCGACGCCGACCCCCTGCAGGCCGACATTGAGCCGGGCCGCGTTCATCATCGTGAACATGCAGGCCAGGCCCTTGTTCTCCTGCCCGATCAGCCAGCCGACGGCGCCGCCCTGGTCGCCGAAGGCCATCGAGCAGGTCGGCGAGGCGTGAATGCCGAGCTTGTGCTCGATACCGGAGCAGCGCAGGTCGTTGGCGGTTCCGTCGGGCAGGACCTTCGGCACCAGGAACAGCGAGATGCCGCGGGTGCCGGCGGCGGCATCGGGCAGGCGCGCCAGCACGAGGTGGACGATGTTGTCCGCCAGATCATGCTCGCCGTAGGTGATGTAGATCTTGGAGCCGGTGATCCGGTAGGTGCCGTCGCCGGCGCGCTCGGCGCGGCTGCGCAGCAGGGCGAGGTCCGAGCCCGCCTGCGGCTCGGTCAGGTTCATGGTGGCGGGCCATTCGCCGGTGACGAGCTTCTCGAGATAGCGCGCCTTCAGATCGTCGGAGCCGTGGGCGGCGAGCGCCTCGATGCCGCCCTGGGTCAGAAGCGGGCAGAGGCCGAAGGCGAGGTTGGCGCCGTTCCACATCTCGGTGCAGGCGGCCTCGATCAGCTTCGGCAGGCCCTGGCCGCCATGGTCAGACTCGGCCGAGAGGCCGTTCCAGCCGCCTTCGGTGAAAGTGCGATAGGCCTCGCGCCAGCCGGGGGGCGTGGTCACGCGCCCGTCCGTGAACGGGGTGCCGTGCCGGTCGCCGACCCGGTTCAGCGGCGCGAGCACCCCGGCGGCGATCCGTCCGGCCTCGGTGAGGATCGCCTCGGCGTCTTCGGGCTCGACCCCGTCCAGCCCGGTCACGTGCCGGAGGGTGAACAGCATCTCGGGAACGGGGGCGCGGTAGCTCATCGGGTGGTCGCTCCTCTCGGCCCGCCCGCTCGTTCGGCCCGGGGCGGGTTTGACCGCGCCCGGGCACCGGGGCTACGGCGGCCCCAGGATAGGCGCGCGAGGCGCGCGCCGCCATCACTTCGCGCGACGGCTTCCCGCATGAACGATCCCGGGTCAACGGTCCCGGCCGCGACCCGGCGGCTCGATCCCGACGCGGCCGGCCTGGCGCAGGCCGCCGCGTTGCTGCGGGCCGGCGCGCTCGTGGCCTTCCCCACCGAGACGGTCTACGGGCTCGGCGCCGACGCCACCGACCCCGCCGCCGTGGCGCGGATCTTCGCCGCCAAGGAGCGGCCGCGCTTCAACCCGCTGATCGCCCACCTGGCCGACAGGGACGCCGCTCTCGCCGAGGGCAGCTTCGACGAGGCCGCCCGTCGCCTCGCCGAGGCGTTCTGGCCGGGCCCCCTGACCCTGGTCGTCCCGGCCCATGCGGGCACCCGCGTTTGCGATCTGGCCCGGGCCGGGCTGCCCAGCGTCGCCCTGCGGGTCCCCGGGCATCCGGTCGCCCGCGCCCTGCTGGAGGCCGTCGGCCGGCCGGTGGCGGCGCCCTCGGCCAACCGGTCGGGTCGGGTCAGCCCGACTCGGGCCGAGCACGTCCTCGACGACCTCGCCGGACGGATCGCCGGCCTGCTCGACGGCGGCGACACGCCGGTGGGGGTCGAATCGACGGTGGTGGCCTGCTTAGGCGGACCGCCACGCCTGCTGCGGCCGGGCGGGATCACCCGGGCGGCGCTCGGCGTGGTCCTGGGCTTCGACCCCGCCGCCCCCGAGGCGGCCGATGCCGACCAACCGGCCGGCCCCGGCATGCTCGCCTCGCATTACGCTCCCCGGGCGCGGGTGCGGCTCGACGTGGAGCGCATCGAGCCCGGCGAGGCGCTGCTGCTGTTCGGGGATGGATGGCCCGAGGGTCACGAGTGGGCGCGGGCGGTGCTGAACCTGAGCCCGGCGGGCGATCCGGCCGAGGCGGCGTCCCGCCTATTCGGGGCGTTGCGCGATCTCGACGCGTCCGGGGCCGCCACGATTGCGGTCGTGCCGATCCGAGCGGAGGGCCTGGGCGAGGCGATCCGCGACCGTCTAGCCCGAGCGGCCGCCCCGCGCTGACAGAAAAGTATTTTTATCATCGCCGTGGAACAGACCGCGGCATGGATCGTTCATTGATCACGAAGGCCTTCTCAGCCCCCAAATGGCCTTTTTCCTTCAAGGCTCGGAGCAATCCGAGCCTTTTTTCTTGTCTTGCGCCGTCCCGAGCCGCGCTGCGACCGGGACGGCCCCCGTTGGCGGATGGCGCGCCGGATCAGGCGAGCTTGGCCGCGATCCCGGCGACATGGCGGCCCTGGAACCGGGCGCCGTCCAGCTCGACCGCGCTCGGCTGGCGCGAGCCGTCGCCATCCGCGATCGTGCTGGCGCCGTAGGGCGTGTTGCCCTTCACCGCCTCGACGCCCGTCTGGCCCGGGAAGGCGTAGGGCAGGCCGACCACCACCATGCCGTGGTGGAACAGCACCGTGTGGAAGCTCGTCAGCGTCGTCTCCTGGCCGCCATGCTGGGAGGCCGTGGAGGTGAAGACCGAGCCGACCTTGCCGATCAGGGCCCCCTTCATCCACAGGCCGCCGGTCTGGTCGATGAACTGCTTCATCTGCGAGGCCATGTTGCCGTAGCGGGTCGGCGTGCCGAAGATGATGGCGTCGTACTGGGGCAGCTCATCCACGGTGGCGATCGGCGCGGCCTGATCGAGCTTGAAGTGATTCTGCCGGGCGACCTCCTCGGGCACCAGCTCCGGCACGCGCTTGACCACCGCCTCGGCCCCGGCCTCGCGGGCGCCCTCGGCGACGGCATAGGCCATCTGCTCCACATGTCCGTAGGTCGAGTAGTACAGCACCAGAACCTTGGCCATCGCGCGATCTCCCGTCTCGGGTTGCGGAGTGCCGCCGGGCTTCCCCGACGGCACGATCGCCTTTCCATCGCGCGTTTTGTGCTTTGCAAAAATGCCCTTCGGCGCAAGAGTGCGCTTGCAGCCATGCAAGAGAGTTCGCGTGTCGCTCGATTGGGACGAGTTCCGCTTCGTGAAGGCGGTCGCCGACCGGGGCGGCCTGACCGCGGCTGCGGCGCAGCTCGGCATCAACCATTCCACGGCGTTCCGGCGCCTCGGATCGATCGAGGCCCGGCTCGATGTGCGCCTGTTCGAGCGCCTGCGCACCGGCTACGTGCCGACCCCGGCCGGGCTGGCGATGATCGAGGCGGCGGCCCGGATCGAGACCGACGTCGCGAGCTTCTCCCGGACGGTCGCCGGCCAGGATCAGACGCCGTCGGGCGAGTTGCGCGTGACCGCGCCGGTCAATCTCGCCTCGACCCTGCTGATGCCGATCCTCGCATCCTTCTGCGACCGCTATCCGCAGATCCGCCTCGACCTGATCCTGGCCGAGGAGGCGCTGAACCTGTCGCGCCGGGACGCCGACGTGGCGATCCGCGCCAGCCGGAACCCGAGCGAGACGCTGGTCGGGCGACGCCTGACCGGGATCGCCTGGGCGGTCTACGGGCAGGCCGGGCAGACCTACGGGGACCTCGCCGACGCGTACTGGGTGGTCCCCGGTTCGGCGGTCGCGGCCTCCCTGTTCACGCCGTTCGTCGCGGCCCGTGCGCCCGTCGAGCGGGTGCGGCTGCGGATCAACACGGTGACGGGCTTGACCGCCGCGGTGGCGGCGGGGATCGGGATCGGCCCGCTGCCCTGCTTCGAGGGCGATGCCGACCCGACGCTGCGCCGGCTGTCGGGCCCGCATCCGGAGATCGGCGCCGATCTTTGGATGCTGACGCATCCCGACCTGCGCCATGCCGGGCGGGTGCGGGCCTTCATGGATCACCTGGCCGAAGCGATCCTGCCGCTGCGGCCGCGCTTCGAGGGCCGGTAGCTACGGTCAGGCGCGGACCTCGACCACCTCGACCTCGTTGCCGTTGACCTCGACGACGTCGCCGACGCTCTTGCCGGTGATCGCCCGGGCCAGGGGTGCCACGTAGGAGATCGTGCCCTTGTGCGGGTCGGCCTCGTCCTCGCCGACGATGCGGAAGGTCTGGCGAGTCTCCTTGCCGGACTCGTCCTCACGCAGGATCGTGACGGTGGAACCGAAATGCACGGTGTCGCCGCTCATCGGCTCGACCACCTGGGCGGTGTTCTTGCGCGCCAGCCAGTAGCGCAGGTCCCGGCCGATCCGGGAATCCTCCGCCTTGTCGGCGTGGTCCAGGGTGGACAGTTCCTTCTCCAGGCGCGCGACCTCGGCCTCGATCTGCGCCAGCCCTTCCGGGGTGACGAAGTTCGCGTGCGGCGAGATCGGACGATCGGGCAGGTTCTCGAAGGCTTCTCCACCTTCGGTCTCTTTGACGAATGCGACGCTCATAAGGAATGTAATGCGGCAGGAACGGCGGAGGTTCCAGCCGTCACCGCCCGCGTCTCTGCGAAGACATCGGGCGCGATCCGTCGAAGACGGCGAAGGCTTGGCGTTCCGCGACGCGCGACATTCGTGCACAAGGCCGGCTCTTCGAAGGATCTCCGGAGCAGCCGATGTCGTCCCCACCCTTTTCCGAGGCCATCGCGGCCAACCGCAAGGCCTGGGATGCTTCCGCTCCGTTTCACCGGGCGGATCCCACCTGGGATCGACTGACCCGTCACTTCGCCAGCAACCCGAACTTCTCCTGGTTCGACCCGCCGATGCAGGCGGCCCTGCAGGAGATCGGGCTCGCGGACAAGACGGTGGCCCATCTCTGCTGCAACAACGGCCGGGAGACCGTGTCGCTGATGAATCTCGGCGCCCGGGCGGCGGTGGGGTTCGACCAGTCGGAGGCGTTCCTGGACCAGGCCCGGGAGCTGGCCCGGATCGCCGGGCGCGCCTGCCAGTTCGTCGCCGGCGACGTGCACGCCATCGACCCGCACTACGACGCCAGCTTCGACCTCGTGGTGATCACGATCGGCGTGTTCGGCTGGATGCCGGACCTCGCCCGGTTCATGGCGGTTCCCGCGCGGCTGCTGCGCCCGGGCGGCCGGATCCTCATCCACGAGGAGCACCCGATCACGAACGTGTTCGAGCCGAAACAGGAGCCGGCGCTCCTCGTCCGGCACTCCTACTTCCGCGACGCGCCCTTCGTGGGCGAGACCGCCATCGTGTACGGGGACGGCCCGGCACCGGAGGTCGGGCCGCATTACTGGTACGTGCATCCCATGAGCCGGGTGATCGAGAGCCTGATCGGCGCGGGGCTCGCGATCGAGCGGTTCCAGGAATTCCCGGACAACATCAGCACCACCGCCGACGAGCCCCTTTCGGCCGGCCGGCTGCTGCCGCTGAGCTACCTGCTCCAGGCCCGGAAAGGGCCGGAGCATCGAGCGCTCTAGCCGATTTCCACAACGGTGCGGCCCCGGATCCGGCCAGCCAGGATCTCCGGGCCGAGCCGGCCGACCTCCTCCAGGCGGACCCGGCTGGTCATGCGGGCGAGCGTGTCGAGATCGAGTTCCCGGGCGAGGCGCGCCCAGGCCTCGCGGCGCTTGGGCTGCGGGGTGGTGACGCTGTTGATCCCGAGCAGCGAGACGCCGCGCAGGATGAACGGCGCCACGGAGGTCGGCAGGTCCATGCCCTGGGCCAGCCCGCAGGCCGCCACCGCGCCGTCGGACCGGGTCTGCGCCAGCACGTTGGCCAGGGTGGTCGAGCCCACCGCGTCGATGCCGGCCGCCCAGCGCTCCTTGCCCAGCGGCTTGCCGGGCTTGGACAACTCTGCCCGGTCGAGGATCTCGGCAGCGCCGAGGCCCTTGAGGTAGTCGGCCTCGCCGTCCCGGCCCGTGGAGGCGATCACGTGCCAGCCGGCCCGGGCCAGCAGCGCCACCGCCACCGAGCCGACGCCGCCGGACGCCCCGGTGACGATCGCGGGCCCCTGCGCCGGCGTCAGCCCGTGCGCGTCGAGGGCCATCCGGGACAGCATCGCGGTGTAGCCCGCCGTGCCGATCGCCATGGCCTGTTCGGCGGTCAGCCCTTGGGGGAGCGGCACCAGCCAGTCGCCCTTGACCCGGGCACGCTCAGCGTAGGCGCCCAGATGCGTCTCGCCGACACCCCAGCCGGTGAGCACGACCGCGTCGCCGGGCTTGTAATCCGGGTGATCCGAGGCCTCGACGATCCCGGAGAAATCGATGCCGGGAATCATCGGGAAGCGGCGCACCACGGGCGACGTGCCGGTGAGCGCGAGCCCGTCCTTGTAGTTCAGGGTCGAGTGCGTCACCCGGACCGTGACGTCACCCTCCATCAGGTCGGCATCGTCGAAATCCCGGAAGGCGAGGCTCTGCCCGGCCTCGCCCTTGTCGATCACCCAGGCCTTGAACGTCCCCATCACCACCTCCCATGCATGCGCCGTGAGGTGTCGCCGGGACGTCCGGAATCAAGGCGGCCGGATCAGTAGCCGTCGTACCGGCTGCCGGTGGAGAAGCCGAGGCCGACGCCGATATCGGCCGAGCTGGCGCCCGTGATGCCGACGGCGTCCGGGATCGACCCGACCAGGGGCCCGCCATAGGAGGCGGCGCGGTAGCCGCCGCCATAGCCGCCGCGGACCGGCACCCAGCCGGCGCGGGCCGGCGCCACCAGGACGCGCCGGGAGACGGTGGCGTATTCCGGCGGGATGGTCTCGGGGATCGACTGGGCGGGCCGCACCAGCACGGTCCGGGTGCGCAGGGCGAAGCGCGGCGGCGTGGTGACCCAGCAGCCGATCAGCTCGCCGCCGGGACCGCGGCTCGTCTGCCAGACGCGACCGCCGGGCGAGACCATCACGCGCTCGGACACGGTGTCGTAGACCGGCGGCGTGGTGCGGTAGACCGTGCGCGGCGGCCGCACCAGCACGTTCTCCTGCACCGTGTCGTAGACCGGCGGGGACGTGACGTGGCGGTAGCATTCGGAGCCGTAGCAACCGCCGGCCTGCGCGGGGGCGGCGAACAGCAGGCCGCCGAAGACGGCGGCGAGAAGGGTGGAGCGTGCGACCGGCGCGGTCATGGAGGTCCTCTGGTACGCGGTACGGGCGAGATGCTGCGCAAAGGCGGCGCTCGTCTCGACGCACTACAGGCCAGACTCGTTGCCCGACTCGCAAGCAGAGTTCAAAAGGAAGGTAAAATTACCCTCGGTCCCGATTGCGTAGTTACTGAATGCTTAGGTAAATCTCTCCAATCTACTGGATCGCCCGGCGCACGATGATCGAGAGGCCGTCCGCCTCGGCGGCACGGCAACATGGCGTGGATTCAGGGTCGATATCGGCCGCCGCCCTTAGGCAAGTGACAGCTGCAAATGCCCCCGCTACCGTAGCCCCGTTGGGCGCACCCTCCCGTCACGAAGGCACCGGGCCACCGGCGCTTACGGCGGATTAGCCGACCGCTGTCGTTCGAGTAGGCAGACGGGAAGGGGGTGAGCGATGTGTTGATGATTCCGCTCTTGCGGATCACCGTTACGAGAAACCCGAGCGGTGAGTGGTCTGTGACCATCACGCTCGGGCTCGCGTAACACGTAGCTGCCAGGCTACCCAACAAGAGGGTCCGCGGGTGGCCCCCCGCGGGCTCTCGCCCACATTATGTGGACCGATGCGCAGGAATGCAAACCCCCGCGCGAATGCAGGAACCCCCTGCCGATGCAGGCCGCTCAGGTCTGCCCGGGCTTGAGCTGGTAGAAGATGTGCCGCCCGATCACATCCATCTTGCGCAGGCGGCGCGCCCAGCCCGGCCGCACGTAGTCGGCGTGGTAGTGGGTGGCGGCGCCGACCTCGGCCAGGTAGGTCCGGCCCTCGATCACCGAGCGGGCGATCCGGGTCGCCGATTCCCAGGCGCCGGCATCGGTGATGCGCAGGGACTTGCCCTCGCAGGCGAAGGAGAACTGGCAGCCCATGTAATGGTGCCGGTTCTGGTAGACGACGCCGCAGACGCTGCTCGGATAGAGGCCGCTCTTCACGCGGTTGAGGACCACCTGGGCGACGGCGGCCCGGCCGGCCTCGGATTCGCTGCGGGCCTCGAAATACACCGCTTCCGACAGGCAGCGCTGCTCCTTGTCGAGGGATTCCGGATCGATCAGGTCGGCGTAGCGCCGGCGGGCATCCTCGGGGACCGATTGCAGGATGTCCGGGCGATCGGCACGGATCGCGAAATCGGGCAGCGCCAGGCTCGCGGCCGCAACCTCGATCGGGATCGCGTCGGCCGGCGCGGGCGTGGTCGAGGACAGGGCCACGGCCCGGGGCACGGGCGGGGTCGAGCCGTCGAAGCGGCGCTCGGTCTCGCCGTCCTCGGTGAGGTCGGCACTGCCCTCCCCCGTGGAGGCGGCGCTGCCGGACCCCGTGGTCAGGCCGAGATCGGGCACCGGCACGAAGCCGGCCTCCGGCTCGGCCTCGGGATCCCAGACCGCCGAGCCCGCGCTCAGCACGCCGCTGACGCTGCCGGTGACGTCGCCGAACACCAGGGCGGCGCCGGTCTCGCGCAACGCGGCGGCACGGCGGGCGAAGCTCGCGGCCGGCGGCTGGGACGGGTCGCCCTTGCCGTCCCGCTGTACCACCGGGAAGACGTGCGCGCCGGTCTTGAGCACCGCCTGGAGCGGCTCGTCGGCGCTGCGCCGCAGGGCGGATCCGATCAGCGCCGTGCCGGGCGGCAGGGCCGGGACCGTGAAGGCATCGATCGCCCCGAGCCGGCTCGAGCCGATGGCGTTCTCGGTCCCGGCATCGGCCGTGAACGAGACCAGCAGGCCGAGCCCCGCCAGCCAGGGCGTGAAGGCGGCCGAGAGCCAGCGCAGGCTCGATTCCCGTCGTCCTCGTCTCGCACGCACGGCTACAGACCCGTTCCGACCAACCCCATCCGCGATCCTGGGCGCCGAAGACGGCGGTTCCGGTGCGGCCCGGGATTTATCGGCCGGTATGGTTGAGGTCGGGTTAAGCGCGGCCGCGCGGGCGCGTCCGAACCAGGACGGCGCTCTCGCTCCAGCGGTTCTCAGCTGTCCGGCGATTCGAGGCGGGGCGCCCAATCCTCGACCACGCCGCGTTCGAGACGCCGCCGGGCCAGCGCCCGCCAGGAGGGGGACAGCGTCTCGAGCGCCGCGATCCCCGCGAGGGCATCCCGATCCAGCCGGTCCACGTAGAAGGCCCGCAGGAGCCGGGTGAGCGGCCAAGCCGGGTGGGGCCGGTCGATCAGGCGCAGGCGGTCGCCTGGCGCGATCATCCCCGGCTCGACGACGCGGTAGTACCAGCCGGTCCGCCCGCTCGCCTGGACACGGCGGGCCATGTCGGCGGCGGCGAACCGGTGATTGAGCTTCCAGCAGGGCTGCCGGGCCTGGCTGACCTGCAGCAGGGCCGAGCCGACGCGCCACAGGTCGCCGACGCAGATATCGTGTTCGGTCAGGCCCAGGGTCGAGAGATTCTCGCCGAAGGCGCCGGGCCGCGCGAGGAGGGACGGGTCGGCCTCCGGCACGTCCCGCCGCCAGCCGGCGTAATGATCGAACGCGTAATGGTGCACGGCCTTCTCGGGGCCGCCGTGATGGCGGAGATCCGCCTGTGCGTCGCCGGCGAGCCCATTGAGGCCGACCGCGACCGGGTGGAGGCGGGGCGTCTTGGCGATGCCGCTGCTCGAGCCCGACAGGCCGAGCGGGGCGACCGGCCCGACCAGCACCGCGTCGATCGCGACCTCCGTCACGGCGTCGGTCATGTGAGCCCGCCCAGCCATTCGGCGAGGCAGCGCCGGCCCGCCTCGGCGGCGCCCGGGCCGAGCCGGCGCGCATCCGCCCGCAGGGCCGGCACCGACGCGCCCGGCGTCGCCGCGATCTCGACCGCGTGGCCGATCAGCCAGCGCTCGAAACCCTGCCCGTCCGCCTCCGGATGGAACTGGAAGCCCAGCGCGTGCCGGCCGAGCGCGAAGGCTTGGTTCGGGCAGAGCGGCGTCGCCGCCAGACGCTCGGCGCCGGGCGGAAGATCGAAGGCGTCGCCGTGCCAGTGCAGCACGGGCACATGGTCGAGATGCCGCAACGGGCCGGCGCGGCCGCGATCGGTCAGCGCCACCGGCGCCCAGCCGATCTCCTTGCCCGGGCCGGGGGCGACCCGGGCCCCGAGGGCGGCGGCCATGAGCTGCGCACCGAGGCAGATCCCGAGGGTCGGTGCGCCGGCGGCGAGCCGAACCCGCAGGGCTTCCCGCTCGGCGCGCAGGAACGGGTAAAGGTCATCCTGGTCGGCACTCATCGGACCGCCGAGCACGACGAGGAGGTCGGCGCCCCCGGCTTGCTCGGGGGTGAGATCGTCGATCCCTGCATCCCGGTAGCGGATCGCGTAGCCGGCTTGCTCGATGGGATCCGCGAAGGCGGCGAGATCCTCGAACGCCACGTGGCGGATGACGACGGCTTCGCGCATGGCCCCACCCGGTTTGTGACCGACCCGGGACGCCCCGACTCGGACAACCTGTTGTCCAGAGGCATAAAGGTTGCCCGTATCGGGGGCAAGCGGCATGGTCCCGCCATGTCGATCCTCGCCGGCCGCATCCGCGCCTTCCGCCACCGCCGCGGCCTGACCCTCGAAGCGCTCGCGGCCGCCGCCGGCATCCACAAGGGGCACCTGTCCCGGATCGAGCGGGGCGAGAAGGCGCCCTCGGTCGGCACCCTGGAGGCGATCGCGCAGGCGCTGGGCGCCCAGATGGCGGAGCTGTTCGGGGAATCGGCCGGGGCCGCCGACCTGGTCGTGGTGCGGCGGGAAGACCGGGCCGTGGTCCAGGACCCGGCCTACGGGGTGCAGGCGCTGATACCCGGGGCCGACGGCCGGGCCGGCTCGCTCTACATCGTCGAGCCGGGCGACGCGTTCCTTACCCAGGACCGGCCGAGCCATGCCGGCCAGGAGATCGCCTACGTGCTGGAGGGCGCGGTCGAGCTGGCGGTGGCGGACCGGCTCCTCACGCTGCGGGCCGGCGATTGCGCCACCTACGCGGCCGGGCTGCCGCACCGGCTGCGCCGGCTCGATGGGCGCAAGGCCGCCGTGCTGGTCTTCGTCGCCGGCTGACCGGAGCCGGCAAAAAGAAAGGGCGGCCTCACGGCCGCCCCTCCTGCGTCTGTCGCTCCCGATCCGATCACTCGGCGGCGGGGGGCAGCTCCTCGATCGGATCCGCGGCGCTGCCGGCCTGCTTCTGCTGCAGGATCATCGCGTCGCGACGGCGCGCCACCGCGCGGATGTCGGCCACCATCGAGCCCGTGCCCGCCGGGATGAGCGAGCCGACGATGACGTTCTCCTTGAGGCCTTCCAGATGGTCGATCTTGCCGTTGACCGCGGCCTCGGTGAGCACCCGGGTCGTCTCCTGGAACGAGGCCGCCGAGATGAACGACTTCGTCTGCAGCGACGCCTTGGTGATGCCGAGCAGAACCGGCACGCCCTGGATCGGCTTCTTGCCCTCGGCAAGCAGCTTCTCGTTGTACTCGGTCAGCTCCGTCCGATCGATCTGGTCACCCGCGAGGATGTCCGAATCGCCACCGTCGGTGACTTCGACCTTCTGCAGCATCTGCCGGACGATGACCTCGATGTGCTTGTCGTTGATCGACACGCCCTGCAGCCGGTAGACCTCCTGGATCTCGTTGACGAGGTAGGCCGCGAGTTCCTCCACGCCCTTGATCGCCAGGATGTCGTGCGGGGCCGGGTTTCCGTCGACGATGTAATCGCCGAGTTCCACCACGTCGCCATCCTGCAGGTGGATGTGCTTGCCCTTCGGGATCAAGTACTCCACCGCCTCGGAGCCGTCATGCGGCGTCAGCGTGAGCCGACGCTTGTTCTTGTAGTCGCGGCCGAACGCGATGGTGCCCGACTTCTCGGCGATGATCGCCGCGTCCTTCGGGCGCCGGGCCTCGAACAGCTCCGCCACCCGCGGCAGACCGCCGGTGATGTCGCGGGTCTTGGCCGAGTCGGTCGAGACACGGGCCAGGATGTCGCCGGCATTGACCTTCGCTCCCGGATCGAAGCCGATGATGGCGTCGACCGGCAGGAAGTAACGGGCGTCCGAGCCGCGCGGCAGCTTGAGCGCCTTGCCCTCCTTGTCGACCACGACCATCGCGGGCTTCAGATCCGAGGTCCGGGCCGAGCCGCGCCAATCGACCACCACGCGCTTGGCGATGCCGGTCGATTCGTCGGTGGTCTCGGTCATGGACTGGCCGTCGACCAGATCCTCGTAGGCCACGATACCGTCGACCTCGGTGAGGATCGGACGGGTGTAGGGGTCCCACTCGGCGATCCGCTGGCCGCGCTTGATCTTGTCGCCCTCGTCGACCCGGAGCTTGGCGCCGTATTGCAGGCGGTGGACCGCCCGCTCGACCCCGTCCGACCCGACGATCACGACCGCCACGTTCCGGCCGGTGGCGATCAGGTCCCCGTCCGAGTTCTTGGCGATAGCCCGGTTGCGGATCTTGATCGTGCCCTCGAAGCTCGACTCGATGAACGACGAGTCGGCGATCTGCGCGGCGCCGCCGATGTGGAAGGTGCGCATGGTGAGCTGGGTGCCCGGCTCGCCGATCGACTGCGCCGCGATGACGCCGACCGCCTCGCCCATGTTGACGGGCGTGCCGCGGGCGAGATCGCGCCCGTAGCAGGTGGCGCAGACGCCGCTCTTGGTGGCGCAGACCAGCACGGAGCGGATCTTCACCTCCTGGATGCCCGCCGCCTGGATGGCCGGCAGGTGCCGCTCCTCGATGGTCTCGCCGGTCTTGACGATCACCGTGCCGTCGGCCGCGACCAGATCCTCGGCCGTGGCGCGGCCGAGAATGCGGGTCGCCAGCGTCGCCACGACCTGGCCGGCATCCACGATGGCGCGCATCTTGATGCCGTTGGTCGTGCCGCAATCGACCTCGCGGATCACGGCGTCCTGGGCCACGTCGACGAGGCGGCGGGTCAGGTAGCCGGAGTTGGCGGTCTTCAGGGCGGTGTCGGCGAGGCCCTTACGGGCACCGTGCGTGGAGTTGAAGTACTCCAGCACGTCCAGACCTTCCTTGAAGTTCGAGATGATCGGCGTCTCGATGATCTCGCCCGAGGGCTTGGCCATCAGGCCACGCATGGCGGCGAGCTGCTTCATCTGGGCGGGCGAGCCACGGGCACCCGAGTGGCTCATCATGTAGATCGAGTTGACCTGCTTGTCGGCGCCGTGCTCGTCCTTCTGGACGCTCGAGATGCGGTTCATCATCTCGGCGGCCAGCTTGTCCGAGCACTTGGCCCAGGCGTCCACGACCTTGTTGTACTTCTCGCCCTGGGTGATCAGGCCGTCGTTGTACTGCTGCTCGTAGTCCTTCACGAGCGTACGGGTGGTGTCGACGATCGACCACTTGTTGTCCGGCACGACCATGTCGTCCTTGCCGAACGAGATGCCGGCCTTGAACGCGTGGTTGAAGCCGAGCGCCATGATCCGATCACAGAAGATCACCGACTCCTTCTGACCGCAGTGGCGGTAGACGGTGTCGATCATCGCCGAGATCTCCTTCTTGGTCATCAGCTTGTTGACGACGTCGAAGGGAACCTTGGCGTGCTTCGGCAGGGCGCCGGACAGGATGACCCGGCCCGGGGTGGTGTCGTAGGTCTTGGTCAACGGCTCGCCATCCGGGCCGATGCCGGTCCAGCGCCACTTGATCTTGGTGTGCAGCGACACGGTCTTGGCCGCGAGCGCGTGCTCGAGCTCGCCCATGTCACCGAAGACGCCCTGCATCGGGTTCTTGGCGTTGTCGGCCTTGAACTCGCCCGGCGCGCCGTCGGCCACGATCGACAGGTAGTAGAGGCCGAGCACGATATCCTGCGACGGCACGATGATCGGCTGACCATTCGCCGGGTGCAGGATGTTGTTGGTCGACATCATGAGGACGCGCGCTTCCAGCTGCGCCTCGAGCGACAGCGGGACGTGCACGGCCATCTGGTCGCCGTCGAAGTCGGCGTTGAACGCGGCGCAGACCAGCGGGTGCAGCTGGATCGCCTTGCCCTCGATCAGCTTCGGCTCGAAGGCCTGGATGCCGAGGCGGTGCAGCGTCGGCGCGCGGTTCAGCATCACCGGGTGCTCGCGGATCACCTCGTCGAGGATATCCCAGACCTCCGGCTTTTCTTTCTCGACCAGTTTCTTGGCCTGCTTCACCGTCGCCGAGAAGCCCTTGGCGTCGAGGCGCGCGTAGATGAACGGCTTGAACAGCTCGAGCGCCATCTTCTTCGGCAGGCCGCACTGGTGCAGCTTCAGCTCGGGGCCGACCACGATGACCGAACGGCCCGAGTAATCGACGCGCTTGCCGAGCAGGTTCTGGCGGAACCGGCCCTGCTTGCCCTTCAGCATGTCGGCGAGCGACTTCAGCGGGCGCTTGTTGGCACCCGTGATGACGCGGCCGCGGCGGCCGTTGTCGAACAGCGCGTCGACAGCCTCCTGCAGCATCCGCTTCTCGTTGCGGATGATGATGTCGGGCGCGCGCAGCTCGATCAGCCGCTTGAGGCGGTTGTTGCGGTTGATGACGCGACGGTAGAGGTCGTTCAGGTCGGAGGTCGCGAAGCGGCCGCCATCCAGCGGGACCAGCGGGCGCAGGTCCGGCGGGATCACCGGGACGACGGTCAGGATCATCCATTCCGGCTTGTTGCCGGACATCTGGAACGCCTCGATGATCTTGAGGCGCTTCAGCAGCTTCTTCGGCTTCAGCTCAGAGGTGGTGACCGCGATCTCCTCGCGCAGATCGTTGGCGATCTTGTCGAGGTCGAGCTCCTGCAGGATGCGCCGGATGGCCTCGGCGCCGATCATGGCGGTGAACGAATCCTCGCCGTACTCCTCCTGGGCGCGCAGGTACTCCTCCTCCGACAGGAGCTGACGCTCCTTCAGGGGGGTGAGGCCCGGCTCGATGACGCAGTAGGACTCGAAGTACAGGATGCGCTCGAGGTCCTTGAGGGCCATGTCGAGCAGCAGGCCGATGCGCGAGGGCAGCGACTTCAGGAACCAGATATGCGCGACCGGGGCGGCCAGCTCGATATGGCCCATGCGGTCGCGCCGGACGCGCGCGAGGGTGACCTCGACGCCGCACTTCTCACAGATGACGCCCTTGTACTTCATGCGCTTGTACTTGCCGCACAAGCACTCGTAGTCCTTGATCGGCCCGAAGATGCGCGCACAGAACAGGCCGTCGCGCTCGGGCTTGAAGGTCCGGTAGTTGATGGTCTCGGGCTTCTTGATCTCACCGTATGACCAGGAGAGAATCTTCTCCGGCGACGAGATCGAAATCTTGATCTGATCGAAGCTGACCGGCGTGGCCTGCTGGTTGAAAAGGTTCATGACCTCTTGGTTCATGATCCGCTCCTTGTTGACGCCGGTTGCCCCGCGCCGGGCCCCCGTGTCCTGAAAAAGATCCGGCGCCGCGCCCCGTTCGAGCGCCGCTGACCGTCGTCACCGGAGGCCCCGCCCCTCCCCGCTCGACCGTGGCGACCCGAGGCCGCCACGGGAGGTGTTCGCGACGCCGCTACTCGGCGGCGTCGGCGGGCGGCTCGAGCTGGTCGTTGGCGGCCTTCTTGGAGGACGTCAGCTCGACGTTGAGGCCGAGCGAGCGCATCTCCTTGACGAGCACGTTGAACGATTCGGGGATGCCGGCCTCGAACGTGTCGTCGCCGCGGACGATCGCCTCGTAGACCTTGGTGCGGCCGGCCACGTCGTCCGACTTCACCGTGAGCATCTCCTGCAGCGTGTAGGCCGCGCCGTAGGCCTCCAGCGCCCAGACCTCCATCTCGCCGAAGCGCTGACCGCCGAACTGCGCCTTGCCGCCCAGCGGCTGCTGGGTGACGAGCGAGTACGGGCCGATCGACCGGGCGTGGATCTTGTCGTCCACCAGGTGGTGCAGCTTCAGCATGTAGATGTAGCCCATCGTCACCTTGCGGTCGAAAGGCTCACCGGTCCGCCCGTCGTAGAGCGTCGACTGCGCCGAGCGGTCGAGGCCGGCCATCTCGAGCATCTGCTCGATGTCGGCCTCCTTGGCGCCGTTGAACACCGGCGTGGCCATCGGCACGCCGCGACGGACGTTGTTGCCGGCCTCGGCCAGCTCCTCGTCGGTCAGGCCATCGAGCTCGCCCGGAGAGTAGATCGCCGTCATCTCCTCCCGCAGCGGGGTGATGTCCTGGGTCTTCAGATAGGCATCCACCGCCTTGGAGACCTTGCGACCCAGGCCCGCAGCCGCCCAGCCCAGATGGGTCTCCAGGATCTGGCCGACATTCATGCGCGAGGGCACGCCCAGCGGGTTGAGCACGATGTCGGCATGGGTCCCGTCCTCCAGGAACGGCATGTCCTCGATCGGCACGATCCGCGACACGACACCCTTGTTGCCGTGACGGCCGGCCATCTTGTCGCCCGGCTGGATCTTACGCTTCACCGCCACGAAGACCTTGACCATCTTCATGACGCCGGGCGGCAGCTCGTCGCCGCGCTGCAGCTTCTCGACCTTGTCGAGGAAGCGCTGCTCGAGGCGCTTCTTCGACTCGTCGTACTGCTTCTGCATCGCCTCCATCTCGGTCATGAGACGGTCGTCGATGACGGCGAACTGCCACCATTGCGAGCGCGGGTAGTCGTTGATCAGCTCGCGGGTGAGCGTGGTGTCCTTCTTGAAGCCCTTCGGGCCGGCCACCGGCGCCTGACCGATCAGCACGTCCGCCAGGCGGGCGTAGGTGTTGCGGTCGAGGATCGCCTGCTCGTCGTCGCGGTCCTTGGCGAGCCGCTCAATCTCCTCGCGCTCGATCGCCTGGGCGCGCTCGTCCTTGTCAACGCCGTGGCGGTTGAACACCCGGACCTCGACGATCGTGCCGGTGACGCCCGGCGGCACCCGCAGGGAGGTGTCGCGCACGTCCGAGGCCTTCTCGCCGAAGATGGCGCGCAGGAGCTTCTCCTCCGGCGTCATCGGGCTCTCGCCCTTCGGGGTGATCTTGCCGACCAGGATATCGCCGGCATTCACCTCGGCACCGATATAGACGATGCCGGCCTCGTCGAGGTTCTTGAGCGCTTCCTCGGAGACGTTCGGGATGTCGCGGGTGATTTCCTCCGGCCCGAGCTTGGTGTCGCGGGCCATCACCTCGAACTCCTCGATATGGATCGAGGTGAACACGTCATCCTTCACGATCCGCTCGGAGAGCAGGATCGAGTCTTCGAAGTTGTAGCCGTTCCACGGCATGAACGCGACGAGCACGTTCCGGCCGAGGGCGAGCTCGCCGAATTCCGTCGACGGACCGTCGGCGATGATCTCGCCCTTCTTCACCGGCTCGCCGACGCGGACCAGCGGCTTCTGCGTGATGCAGGTCGACTGGTTGGAGCGCTGGAACTTCTGCAGGCGGTAGATGTCGACGCCCGGCTTGGTGGCGTCGGCCTCCTCGGTGGCCCGGATGACGATACGGGTGGCATCCACCTGATCGACGATGCCGGAGCGGCGCGCCGCGATGGCCGCGCCGGAATCGCGGGCGACCACGGCCTCCATGCCGGTGCCGACGAACGGCGCGTCGGCGCGCACCAGCGGCACGGCCTGCCGCTGCATGTTCGAGCCCATGAGGGCGCGGTTGGCGTCGTCGTTCTCGAGGAACGGGATCAGCGCCGCGGCCACCGACACGAGCTGCTTGGGCGAGACGTCCATGAGGTCGACGCGCTCCGGACCCACGACGATCACGTCGCCGGCCCGGCGGCAGACCACGAGGTCTTCCGTCAGCTTCTTGTTCTCGTCCATCTGCGCGTTGGCCTGGGCGACGTAGTACTTCGCCTCCTCCATGGCCGAGAGGTAGGCGACCTCGTCGGTGACCACGCCGTCGCGCACGCGGCGGAACGGGGTCTCGATGAAGCCGTACTTGTTCACCCGGGCGAAGGTCGCCAGCGAGTTG
Source organism: Methylobacterium brachiatum (assembly GCF_020523825.1). Taxonomy (GTDB): domain Bacteria; phylum Pseudomonadota; class Alphaproteobacteria; order Rhizobiales; family Beijerinckiaceae; genus Methylobacterium; species Methylobacterium brachiatum. The sequence continues at coordinate 73,844 of NZ_JAJALK010000019.1, forward strand.
ATCAGGCCGATATTCGGGCCTTCCGGCGTCTCGATCGGGCAGATGCGGCCGTAATGGGTCGGGTGCACGTCGCGCACCTCGAACCCGGCGCGCTCGCGGGTCAGACCGCCCGGGCCAAGCGCCGAGAGGCGGCGCTTGTGCGTCACCTCGGAGAGCGGGTTGGTCTGGTCCATGAACTGCGAGAGCTGCGACGAGCCGAAGAACTCGCGCACCGCCGCCGCCGCCGGCTTGGCGTTGATCAGGTCCTGCGGCATCACCGTGTCGATATCGACCTGGCTCATGCGCTCGCGGATCGCGCGCTCCATGCGGAGCAGCCCGAGCCGGTACTGGTTCTCCATGAGCTCGCCGACCGAGCGCACCCGGCGGTTGCCGAGGTGGTCGATGTCGTCGATCTCGCCCTTGCCGTCGCGCAACTCGACCAGCGCCTTGACGACCGCCAGCATGTCCTCCTTGCGGAGGGTGCGGACCGTGTCGGCGGCGTCGAGGTCGAGGCGCATGTTCATCTTCACGCGGCCGACCGCGGAGAGGTCGTAGCGCTCGGAATCGAAGAACAGCGAGTGGAACATCGCCTCGGCGGTGTCGAGCGTCGGCGGCTCGCCGGGCCGCATGACCCGGTAGATGTCGAACAGCGCGCCTTCGCGGTTGGAGTTCTTGTCCACCGCCAGCGTGTTGCGGATGTAGGGGCCGACATTGACGTGGTCGATGTCGAGCACCGGCAGCTCGGTGATGCCGACCTCTTCGAGGCTCTTCAGGAGCTTCTCGGAGATCTCCTCGCCGGCCTCGGCCCAGATCTCGCCGGTCTCGGTGTTGACCAGGTCCTCGGCGATGTACTGGCCGACGAGATCCTCGTCGGTGGCCTTGAGGAACTTGGTGCCCTTCTCGGTGATCTGCCGGGCGTTGCGGGCGTTGAGCTTTTTGCCGGCCTCGAGCACGACCTCGCCGGAATCGGCGTCGATCAGGTCGACGGTGGCCTTCATGCCCTTCATCCGCTCGGGGTCGAACGGCACGCGCCACTCGGCGCCGTCGCGGTCGTAGACCACGCGGTTGTAGAAGGTCGACAGGATCTCCTCGCCGTCGAGGCCGAGCGCGTAGAGCAGCGACGTCGCCGGCAGCTTGCGCTTGCGGTCGATGCGGACGTGCACGATGTCCTTGGCGTCGAACTCGACGTCGAGCCAGGAGCCGCGATACGGGATGATGCGGGCGGCGAACAGGAGCTTGCCCGAGGAGTGGGTCTTGCCCTTGTCGTGGTCGAAGAACACGCCCGGCGAGCGGTGCATCTGCGAGACGATGACGCGCTCGGTGCCGTTGACGATGAAGGTGCCGTTCTCCGTCATCAGGGGCATGTCGCCCATGTAGACGTCCTGCTCCTTGATGTCCTTGACCGACTTGGCCTGGGTGTCCGGATCGACGTCGAACACGATCAGACGCAGGGTCACCTTCAGCGGGGCCGCGAAGGTGATGCCGCGCTGGCGGCACTCGTCGACGTCGTATTTCGGCTGCTCGAACGTGTAGCGCACGAATTCGAGCAGGGCCGTCGAGGCGAAGTCCGAGATCGGGAACACCGACTTGAACACGCTCTGGAGGCCTTCATCGCCGCGGCCGCCCTCCGGTTCGTCGACCATGAGGAACTGGTCGTAGGATGCCTTCTGAACCTCGATGAGGTTCGGCATCTCGGCGACTTCCTTGATCTTGCCGAAGAACTTCCGAATGCGCTTGCGACCGACCAGCGTGTTGGCCATGTGAACTCGCTCCATCCCGCGTGCCTCGCGCCCGGGGAAGCGTTCCCGAAAGGGACCTCCCGCGCCGGGCCGTAACGCGCGCCCCGCCGGACCGCGCCACCGAACCGAATCTCTCTGGCCCGTTTCAGGGCCCTCCGCCGAAGCGGCCTAAAGCCCGCGGGTGCTGCACCCGCGGGCTCCAGTCACGACAGGCCCGAAGCGGACCTCCGTGGGGTGATGGGCCGGAACCGGCCCATCGTCGACTTACTTGAGCTCGACCTTGGCGCCAGCCTTCTCGAGCTGGGCCTTGAGCTTCTCGGCCTCGTCCTTGGCGACGCCTTCCTTGACCGGCTTCGGAGCGCCCTCGACCAGATCCTTGGCCTCCTTGAGGCCGAGGCCGGTGATCGCGCGGACCTCCTTGATGACCTCGATCTTCTTGTCGCCGGCGGCAGCGAGCACGACGGTGAACTCGGTCTGCTCCTCGACGGCGGCGGCGGCGCCACCGGCGGCCGGGCCAGCGGCGACGGCGACGGCGGCAGCAGCCGAGACGCCCCACTTCTCTTCGAGCATCTTGGCCAGGTCGGCGGCCTCGAGAACGGTCAGCGAGGACAGGTCGTCGACGAGCTTGGCAAGATCAGCCATTTTCAATTCCTCTCAGATATCGGTTCGAACGATTGGTTTTTGAAGGGCCTCAAGCGGCCTCGTCCTTGGTGGCGTAGGCCCCGAACACGCGGGCGAGCTTGGCCGCCGGCGCATTGACGACCTGGGCGATCTTGGTCGCGGGCGCCTGTACGAGGCCCACGATCTTGGCGCGCAGTTCGTCGAGGGACGGGAGCGAGGCGAGCGCCTTCACGCCGTCCGGGTTCAGGGTTGTCTTCCCCATCGCGCCGCCGAGAATCACGAGCTTGTCGTTCGTCTTGGCGAAATCGACCGCGACCTTCGCGGCTGCGACCGGGTCGCCGGAATAGGCGAGCAGGGTCGGGCCCTTCAGGAGCGGCTTGATGGAGGCGACGTCCGTACCATCGAGTGCGATGCCGGCGAGGCTGTTCTTGGCGACCTTCACGGTGGCGCCGGCCTGCTTCATCTGCGAACGCAGCTTCTGCATGTCGGCCACCGTGAGGCCCTTGTAGTGGGCCACGACGACGACGGCGCTCTGATTGAACACGCCGTTGAGCGTCGAGACGAGGTCAGCTTTTGCTGTCCGGTCCACTGGGCTCTCTCCGGTTGGCGGAACCCGGTCTCGGGTCCGCCGGTTGCACATGCCGCCCGGACGTCGTCTCGGCCTTCAAGAGACCGGGAACGTCCGAACGACGCTTCGCGGCCCTGTCCCCGCACGTGCCCCTGGGGGCCGCTTCGGGCGAGTTGGTTCAAACCGACACCTCTCTACGGCGTTTGCCGGAGCGAGGCTTTTCCTAAGTTCGGTCTTCCCCGTCTGTGCAGGCTGGTCTTTGATTAAGCCGGCGAACCGGCACCTGCAGTCTCGGACAGGACATGGCCGGACAAGGCTCCGCAGGGCTTGGCGCCCTCTGGATCCTGCCGGCCTTTGCCACCCGGTTGCCCGGGCGACATTTCATGCGGAAACCGGCCGATTGGCCGTCTCCTTCCGTGAGGATGAAATGCGTAAGGCGCGGTGTATAGAGGCTAGGACGCCGCCTGCCAAGGGCCGAAGCGCGACTTTTCCGCCGCAGGCAAGGGCCCGTGGGGGAGATCGGCTTTGGAGGCAGGGTCAGTCGGGTTCAGCTCGGCCCCTCATCCTAGGCAAACGCCCGATCCTGGAGCGCCGGCGCTCCAGGATCGAATCGAGATCGATGTCGGTGGGGCTGCGAGGCCCCGCACAGGCGACCCGTTATGCTAGGCCGCCTCGCGCTCCGGTGCCAGCTTGCGCCGGGCATTCTCCCACCACGAGCGCCGCCGTGCATCCTCGGCCTCCGCGGCCTTGGCGGCGTAGAACGAGGCGTTGTGCTCGCCCCGCAGGGCCTCGCGGGTGAAGCGGATCAGGTGGTGGGCGACGAAGCCCATATTGAACACCGCTTCGATCTGCCCGCGCTTGAGCGCGTAGCCGGCGGCGCTCCAGAACGGCCTGCGGTAATCCGAGAGCAGCCCGACCCGCGTGATGATGTTGAAGCCGAGGATCAGGCCGCGGCGCAGGTTCGTGAAGGTGAGCTTGCCCTTGGTCGGCGTCTTGATCCGGTTCGGGTAGGTGGTCTGGCACTGGTGCTTGAACCGGGAGAAGAGCTGCTCCGGCTCGTAGGCGTGGGCGATCGCCCGGCGCCAGCTCGCCACGACGGTGTCGTGCGGGCGCTTGAACAGCACGTTGGATTCCAGCGCCGCGTCGTGAACCAGCCGGCCCTCGCGCTCCAGCCGGTCCCAGAGCGGGGTCTTGGGCAGGGCCTGGAGCAAGTTGATGGTCAGCACCGGGATCGCCGACTTGTCGATGAAGTCGATCAGGTTCTGCTCCGACTTGTCGCTGTCGGAATCGAGGCCCAGGATGATGCCCGAGGTCACTTCGAGCCCGTAGGAATTGAGCGTCTCGATCGCCTCGTACATCGGCACGGCGGCGTTGTGGGTCTTGTCGATGCCCTTGAGCGCGTCCGCCTCCGGCGTCTCGATGCCGACGAACACGGTCATGAAGTTGGCCTGGCGCATCAGCTCGAGGATCTCGGGCTGCTTGGCCATGTTCAGGGTCGCCTCGCAGGCGAACTGGAGCGGGTAGTTGTTCTTCTTCTGCCACTCCACAAGATGGGGCAGCATCTCGCGCGTCGCCTTGCGGTTGGCGATGAAGTTGTCGTCGACGAAGTAGACCACCGCCGGATGCCCGGGCTGGCTGATGATGGCGTCGAGCTCGGCGCACATCTGCTCGGGGGTCTTCAGCCGCGGCTGGCGGCCGTAGAGCTGCGGGATGTCGCAGAACTCGCAGCGATACGGGCAGCCAGAGGAGAACTGGAGCGAGCCGATCAGGTAGCGCTTGAGCGGGGCCGCCTCGTAGGCCGGGGCCGGGAAGTCCGAGAGCGCCAGCCGCTCGCCGGTCTCGAACACGACCTGCTGGGTCGGCCGGGCGACGTCGGCATCGAGCCGCTCGATCAGCCGGTCGGTGGCGTCGCCGATCTCGCCGACATGGAGATAGTCGAAATCCGGGTATTTCTCGCGCGCCCCGGATACCGAGGGGCCGCCCAGCACCGCGACCTTGCCGGCCGCATGGGCGCGGCGGCCGATATCGTGGATCTGGCCCTCCTGGATATGCATCCCGGAGACGAACACGGCGTCGGCCCAGGCGAAATCCTGGGCGGAGGCGCGCCGGATGTTCTCGTCGATGAAGCGGTACTCCCAGCTCTCGGGCATGTAGGCCGCGATCACCAGGAGGCCCTGCGGGGGCATGAACGCCTTGACGCCGCCCATCAGCGGGTAGGCGTGCGAGAATGTCCCGAACGAGGGCGTGTAGGCGGGGAAGACGCACAGGATGCGTCGGCGGGTCGTGACGGAGACAGTGCTGCGCATGGCGCCTATCTAGCACAGCCGTGCGGGATGGCGCCCCCCTTCAATGCTGAGAATAACGTGATGGATCCAACCACCGCCGGGAGACCGGGCCTCAGCCTCGCGCACGAAAAACGCCCGGCCGTTTCCGGCCGGGCGCTTCGTGATAACGATGAGTCGAGGTTCAGGCGGTCAGCACCGTGTTCGGCTCGACCTTCACGCCCGGGCCCATCGTCGAGGTGACGGCGATGCGCTGGACGTAGGTGCCCTTGGCGCCCGCGGGCTTCGCCTTGGCGACCGCGTCGGCAAACGCCTTGATGTTCTCGACGAGCTTGTCGGCGTCGAACGAGACCTTGCCGACGCCGGCATGGACGATGCCGGCCTTCTCGACGCGGAACTCCACCGAGCCGCCCTTGGCGCCGGCGACGGCGCTCTTCACGTCCATGGTGACGGTGCCGACCTTCGGGTTCGGCATCAGGCCGCGCGGGCCCAGCACCTTACCGAGACGGCCGACCAGCGGCATCATGTCCGGGGTGGCGATGCAGCGATCGAACTCGATCTTGCCGCTCTGGACGATCTCGAGGAGATCCTCGGCGCCCACGATGTCGGCACCCGCCGCCTTGGCGTCGTCCGCCTTGGCGCCGCGGGCGAAGACCGCCACGCGGACCGTCCGGCCGGAGCCGTTCGGCAGGTTGCAGACGCCGCGGACCATCTGGTCGGCGTGGCGCGGATCGACGCCGAGATTCATCGAGACCTCGACGGTCTCGTCGAACTTCGCGGTCGCCCGCTCCTTGACCAGCTTGATCGCCTCGTCGAGCGGGTAGAGCTTGGTCACCTCGATGCCCTCGCGGGCGGCGCGGATGCGCTTTCCTTCGCGTGCCATGATGTCCTCCCTCAGGCCGTGATTTCGAGGCCCATGGCCCGGGCAGAGCCGCGGATCATGGCGACGGCCGCTTCGACCGAGTCGCAATTGAGGTCGGGCATCTTCTTCTCGGCGATCTCGCGCAGCTGCGCCTCGGAGATCTTGCCGACGGACGGACCCTTACCGGGGGTCTTCGAGCCCGAAGCCGGCTTCTTGCCGATCTTCAGACCGACGGCCTTCTTCAGGAAGAAGGTGACCGGCGGCTGCTTCATCTCGAAGGTGAAGGAGCGGTCCTGATACGCGGTGATGATCACCGGGATCGGAGTGCCCTTCTCCATCTGCGCGGTCTTCGCGTTGAAGGCCTTGCAGAATTCCATGATGTTGAGACCGCGCTGACCGAGCGCGGGACCGATCGGGGGCGACGGGTTCGCCGCGCCGGCCGGGACCTGAAGCTTCACGTAACCCGTGATCTTCTTCGCCATGGGATGACTCCCAAACTGCGTCCGCCGCCGGGCTGCCTAAGCGCGGGCGGGTCGGACGATTGCAGGTCGCGGTGCGATCCGTGGATCCCGGAGGCGAGGCCGGGCAGATCTTCCGCGGGTGAGACCGCCCCCGCGCGGGGTGCGGCCGCTTCGCGGCCGATGCTCAGCACCGGCCGGAAGAAGATGGGCGGCCGGAGACCGACCGCCGAATTCCGATGTCGCTCAGGCCTTCTCGACCTGGGCGTATTCCAGTTCCACCGGGGTGGCGCGGCCGAAGATCGACACCGCTACCTTGAGGCGGGAGCGGGCCTCGTCGATCTCCTCGACGGTGCCGTTGAAGCTCGCGAACGGGCCGTCGGCGACCCGGACGGTCTCGCCGATCTCGAACGCGATCGACGGCTTCGGCCGGTCGACGCCCTCGGCGACCTGGCCCTTGATCCGCTCGGCCTCGGCGTCGGGGATCGGAACCGGCTTCGACTTGTCGGCGCCGAGGAAGCCCGTGACCTTCGGGGTGTTCTTGATGAGGTGGTAGACCTCGTCGGTCAGGTCGCACTTCACCAGGACGTAGCCGGGGAAGAACTTGCGCTCGGCATCGACCTTCCGGCCGCGGCGCACCTCGACGACCTTCTCGGTCGGGACCATCACCTCGTCGAACAGCTCGGTCAGCCCGCGCTGGGCCGCCTGGTCCTTGATGGACTGCGCGACCTTGTTCTCGAAGTTCGAGTAGGCGTGGACGATGTACCAGCGCTTCGACACGGTTCCGTTCAACTCCGACAAGTCCGCGAGGTCTCCCCCGATCGATATCGCCCCTCAGAGGCCGAGCACGAGGCCGACCACGAAGCGCAGGGCCTGGTCGACCACCGTGAAGAACAGGCTGGTGACCACGACCATCACGAACACCATGATGGTGGTGATCGTGGTCTCCCGGCGGGACGGCCAGGTGACCTTGCGGGCCTCGTCGCGGACCTGGGAGAAGAACTCGCCCGGGGTCACGCGCTTCTGCGGTACCTTGGCGGGCGTGGCCGGGCGGGCCGGCGGCGTGTTCGCGGGACCGCGAGCTGCGCCGCGCGCCACATCCACCTTCTTGGTCGCTTCGTTCGATGCCATGGCGCCAGTGTTTTTTGCGTGCGCGAGCCCGAGGCAGGGCCTGCTTCCGGGAACGCGAACATCCGGCGCCGAGGGCCTGGACGGGCCCGCACCGACGGTCGCTTCAGATCTCGGATTGCGCCCGCTCTAGCGCAACTCCGCCGGCTTGTCGACCGGGGCGACCGCGCGGGGTTGGGTGAGATATCTGGCAGGAGTGGAGGGACTCGAACCCGCAACCTCCGGTTTTGGAGACCGGCGCTCTGACCAGTTGAGCTACACTCCTAGCGTCCCGCCAAATGCCCGATCGCGGCGCCGCTTGCAAGAGGTTTGCGATCGCTTTGGCAGGACTTTCAGGGGGCTGAGGCCCGAAACCGGTGGCCAAACCGGCGGCGATGACGGGCTCGGCGGGCGAGTGCCCGACGCGACGACGCCGGCCTCCGCGGGGACGGAGACCGGCGCCGGTCGCTTGACGGTCAGCCGGCGGCCCGACGGGTCGGGCCGGGCGAGACCTCAGTCGTTGATGGCGGCGACGACGCCGGCGCCGACGGTGCGGCCGCCTTCACGGATGGCGAAGCGTAGCTTCTCCTCCATGGCCACCGGCACGATCAGCGTGACGTCCATGGTCACGTTGTCGCCCGGCATCACCATCTCGGT
>NZ_JAJALK010000001.1 GCF_020523825.1 Methylobacterium brachiatum
CGCGGGGCCTAGCGGGGCCGGCGGCGGTGGAATGCGCGGCGGCGCCGGTGGTGCCGAGGGCGGCGGGATGCGCGGCGGCGCGGATGGCGGTGGGCGCGGCGCGGAGCCCGGCGGTCCGGCTGGCCGCGGTGCCGAAGGACCCGGCCGTGCCGGTCCGGGCGCCGGCGATCGGAACGGTCCTGGCGGCAATCCCGGTGCCGCCGAGCGGGGCGGCCGTGACGGCGGCCCGGCCGAGCAGCGTGGCGGGCGTGACGAGACCGGCCCGGGCCAGCGCGGCGACCGCAACGGGCGCGACGAGACCGGTGCGGGTCAGCGCGGCGATCGCGGCGCGGCAGGCGAGCGTGGCGACCGCGGTGGACGCGACGGAGTCCGGGGTGGCCGCGGCGGCTCCGCCCGCGGCGCCGTCACGCGCCTCGACACCCGCCAGCGCACCGAGTTCCGCAGCTCGATCACCCGCCTTGGCGTCTCGCCGCTGCGGGACGTGGCGTTCGGGCTGGCGGTCGGAACCGCGATCCCGCGCTCCGTCAGCCTGCACCGGCTGCCGCCGGCGATCGTCGAGATCGTGCCGGAATACGAGGGCTACGACTTCATCCTGGTACGCGACGACATCGTGATCGTCGATCCCGACACCTACGAGATCGTCGACGTGATCCCGGCGTAAGCCGCGCCGTCGTTACAGCGCTGCGCGCAGGAGGATTTTTCCTGCGCGCAGCTGCAGCCGTTTTGAACTCGGCGGAATTAAATTAAAACAGTTCAATGTTTAAATAATCGTCTCAAAATCGATCAAGTTCATACGAACATAATTCCATTTTGCCATATAGTGATATATACAACTTGGGTTATTCATAAAGTTACATCGTAGATATTCAGTGCGTGAAGTGCAATGGAAGTCGATACTCTTTCAGTGCTTGGGATTGCGCCGTGTCGAAGCCGAATGATGGGTCGGTCGAAATAGAGCAAACCGCACGGTCGCGCCTCGGTTTGGCCGGCCGGGCGACGTTGCTCATCCTGGCGGTCGTGTGCATCTCTTTCGCGGCGAGCTCAGCCTATCTCTACAGGACACAAGCCTCGGCGCTGCGGACGAAGATCGACACCGAGATGTCGGGTCTCAGTGCCTCCGCCGCGCAAAGCGTCGGCAACTGGCTGCGGGGTAAGCTCGATCTGACTCAACTGATGGCCCAGCAGGCATCGCTCGCGACCGCCGGGGCAGCGGCGAATGCCGTGATCGGTGCCCCCGCCGTCCGGGAGACGTTCTATGTCAGTTATGTCGGCCGTCCGGACGGCTCCTACGATATGGTGCCGCAGGATGAGGTGCCACCCGATTACGATCCCCGCCAACGCCCCTGGTACAAGGAGGCCGTGGCCGCCAATGGCCCGGTCCTGACCGAGCCCTACACCTCCGCCAGCCGGGGCGCCCTGGTCATCACCGCCGCGGCGACCGTACGCGATGCGGGTGGTACCCTGCTGTGTGTCGGCGGCGGCGATTTCGAGGCTGACACCCTGGCCCGCATGATCGCGGGGGTCGCGACCGGCAGCAGCGGCTATGCCTATCTGGTGTCGGGAAACGGCACGGTGCTGGTCCATCCGCGCGCCGAGCTGATCGGAAAATCGCTATCGGATCTGTTCACCGGGCCGCAGCCGAAGGTCGGTGGCGGCCTGAGCGAGACGCGCGAGGGCGACCGGCAGACCTTCACAGTGTTCGCCCGGGTCCCCAACCTGCCGCCGACGCTCGAATGGTATGTCGCCGTGTCGGTCGACCGCGCCGCGTCGCTCGCACCGATCTCGGCTTTGGCGCACGACTTGGTGGTGACCACGCTCCTGGTGCTGCTCGCGCTCGGGATCGTTGTCAGTCAGCTGATGACGATCACCGTCGCACGTCCGCTGAACCGCTTGGTCGGCGCGCTGCAGCGCATGAGCCGGGGCGCCATCGATGCCGAGATCGCCGAGGCGCGCCGCAGCGACGAGATCGGCATGGTTGGCCGGGCGGTCGAAGGCATCAAGGCTCTCGTGGCGCAGAAGGCGCGCGACGAGGCCGAGGCGCGACGCCTCGCCGACGAGGCCGCCGCGGCGGAGCGCAAGCGCGCGATGATCGCGCTGGCCGATGGGTTCGAGCGGGCCGTCGGGGCGATCGTCGGCATGGTCTCGTCCGCGGCCACCGAGCTCGAGGCCACGGCCCAGACCCTGACGGCGAGCGCCACCCAGGCGGCGGCGCAATCGACCAGCGTGGCGGCAGCTGCCGAAGAGGCCGCCACCAATGTCCGCACCGTCGCCGCGGCCGCCGAGCAGCTCGGCTCAAGCGTGCGGGAGATCGCCGGCCAGGTCGAAGGCTCGGCGAACCTGGCGCAGGCCGCCGTCGGCGAGGCGGACCAGACCGGGCATCTGGTGCAGGAGCTGGCCGAGGCGGTGTCGAAGATCGGCGATGCGGTCGGTCTGATCTCCAGCATCGCGGGCCAGACCAACCTGCTGGCGCTCAACGCGACGATCGAGGCGGCCCGGGCCGGGGAAGCGGGGAGGGGGTTCGCGGTCGTGGCCTCCGAGGTGAAGGAGCTGGCGGCCCAGACGGGGCGCGTCACCGAAGAGATCACCGGCTACATCACCCGGATCCAGGGCTCGACCGATCACGCCGCCCAGGCGATCGGCGGGATCGTGACGCGCATCCGCGACATCAACGACGTGACCGGCGCGGTGGCGGCGGCGGTGGAGGAGCAGGGCGCGGCGACCCAGGAGATCGTGCGCAACGTCAGCCAGGCGGCCAGCGGGACGGACGAGGTGACGACGAACATCACCGGCGTCGCCCAGGCGGCCGAGCAGACCGGCGCGGCGGCGCATCAGGTGCTGGACGCCGCCACCGCGCTGTCGCGGCAATCGGCGCAGCTCTCTCAGGAGGTCGCGGACTTCCTGCACACCGTACGGGCCGCCTGAGCCAGGCCCGTTCGTGAGCCGTCAGCGCGCTCCGTCGAGCAGCTTCGAGACCACCCGGGCGGTGTAATCGACCATCGGCACGATGCGGGCGTAGTTCAGCCGCGTCGGGCCGATCACCCCGACGACGCCGACGATCTTCTGGGACCCGTCCCGGAACGGCGCGGCGATCAAGGAGGAGCCCGAGAGCGAGAACAGCTTGTTCTCGGAGCCGATGAAGATCCGCACGCCTTCGCCGCCCTCGGCGCGGGCCAGGAGGTCGATGACGTCCTTCTGGGTCTCCAGATCGTTGAACAGCAGGCGAATCCGCTCGAGATCCTCGACGGCGCGCAGGTCGTCGAGCAGGTTCGCCTGGCCGCGCACGATGAGCTGCCGCGCCTCGCTCGGACCCACGGGCGTGGCAAGGCCGGCATCGACCAGGCGCTCGGTCAGCGCGTCGAGCTCCCGCTTCATCGCCTTGCGGCCGGCCTCGATCTCGGCCCGTAGGGTCCCGAGGGTGCGGCCCTGCAGCCGGGCGTTGAGGAAGTTCGTCGCCTCCTGGAGCGCGCCGGCCGGCAGGCCGGGGGGGAGGTCGACCAGGCGGTTCTCCACCGAGCCGTCATCCGAGACCAGCACCACCAGGGCGCGGGCGGGGTCGAGGCGGACGAACTCGATATGCTTCAGGTGGACATTGGCCTTCGTGGTCAGCACGACGCCGGCCCCACGCGAGATGCCCGACAGCATGGTCGAGGCTTCGGCTAGAGCCGAATCGAAGGTGTGGCCGGAGGCGGCGGCGCGCATCTGCGCCTCGATCCGGGCCTGCTCCTCCTGCCCGACATCGCCGACTTCCAGCATTGCGTCGACGAAGAAGCGCAAGCCCAGCTCGGTCGGCAGGCGGCCGGCGGAGGTGTGGGGCGCGAAGATCAGGCCGGAATGCTCCAGATCCGCCATGACGTTGCGAATCGAGGCCGGCGACAGGGCCATCGGGAGGATGCGCGCCAGGTTGCGCGAGCCCACCGGCTCTCCGGTCGTGAGATAGCTCTCGACGATCTGCCGGAATATCTCGCGGGCGCGCTCGTTGAGGGCGTCGAGCGCCTGCATCGATGGGCCTTGTGGAATGTTGGGGTTCAGGTCGGTCACGCGGTCATCCTGTCGTCCGATCATGTCCGCCCGGTGTCGCGGGATCAATCCATCCGGCGATGCTTGCCCGCGCCGGCCCGGCGGCCTAAGAGCCCGGCCCTTACTCTCTCACCAGAAAGGGCCCGCGATGCGGCCTTCGAAGCGCGCCGCCGACGAGCTGCGGCCCGTGACCCTCGAGCGCGCGGTCTCGCGCTATGCTGAGGGCTCGTGCCTCGTCAGCTTCGGCAACACCCGCGTGCTCTGCACCGCCTCCCTCGAGGAGCGCGGGCCGCCCTGGCTGCGCGGCTCCGGCAAGGGCTGGATCACGGCCGAGTATGCCATGCTGCCGCGCGCCACGCATGACCGGACGCGCCGGGAGATCAATTCGGGCAAGCCGTCGGGCCGCACCCAGGAGATCCAGCGCCTGATCGGCCGCTCCCTCCGGGCGGTGACGAATCTCCCTGCCATGGGCGAGCGTCAGGTGACGGTCGATTGCGACGTGATCCAGGCCGATGGCGGCACCCGCACCGCCGCGATCACCGGCGCCTGGGTCGCACTCTACGATTGTTTCGCCTGGATGCGCACTCGCTCGATCATCTCGGTGGACCCGCTGCGCGATCACGTTGCTGCGGTCTCGTGCGGTTTGTACAAGGGCACGCCGGTGCTCGACCTCGATTATGCCGAGGATTCGGCGGCCGAGACCGATGCCAATTTCGTGCTGACCGGCACAGGCGGCATCGTCGAGGTCCAGGGCACCGCCGAGATGGAGCCGTTCTCCGTGGATCAGCTCCTCGAATTGCTGAACCTCGCCCGCGCCGGCACCGACCGGCTGGTGGCGCTCCAGAAGGAGGCGATCGCGTGAGCCGCCGTCTCACCGGCAAGGTGGTCATCGCCACCCACAATGCGGGCAAGCTCGCCGAGATGCGCGCATTGCTGGCGCCGTTCGGGATCGAGGCAGTCTCGGCCGGCGATCTCGGGCTGCCCGAGCCCGATGAGACCGGGACGATGTTCTCCGAGAACGCCGCGATCAAGGCCCACGCGGCCGCCCAGGCCACCGGGCTGCCGGCCTTCGCGGACGATTCCGGCCTGTGCGTCGACGCCCTCGATGGGGCTCCGGGGATCTTCTCCGCCCGCTGGGCGGGCCCGACCAAGGACTTTTCCGCCGCGATGGCGCGGGTCTTCTCGGAGCTGGAGCAGCGCGGGGCGACGAATCGGAAGGCGCATTTCGTCTCCGCCCTCGTGCTCGCCTGGCCGGATGGCCACACCGAGCTGTTCGAGGGGCGCGTGTTCGGGACGCTCGTTCCGCCGCGCGGCGATGCCGGCTTCGGCTACGATCCGATCTTCCAGCCGGACGGCCATGCCCAGACCTTCGGCGAGATGACCGCCGAGGGAAAGCACGGGGGCGATTGGCAGAAGGGCGAGGGGCTGTCCCACCGGGCCCGGGCCTTCGTGCTGCTGAGTCGCGCCTGCCTGGCGCCGGCTTCCTGATTGCCAAACCGGGCCGGGACGCTCACATCCCGGCAATCATGACTTCGACCGGCCCGGACCATCCGACCCGCGACGCGGGCTTCGGGATCTACCTGCACTGGCCCTTCTGCGCCGCGAAGTGCCCGTATTGCGACTTCAACAGCCACGTCCGGCACGCCGGCGTGGACCAGCCGCGCTTCCTCGACGCGTTCCGGGCCGAGATCGCCCACAACGCCGCCCGCACCCCCGGCCGCACGGTCACCAGCATCTTTCTCGGGGGCGGCACGCCCTCGCTGATGGCGCCCGCGACGGTGGCGGGCCTGCTCGACGCGGTGGCGGGGCATTGGGCGGTGGCGCCCGATGCCGAGATCACCCTGGAGGCCAACCCGTCGAGCGTGGAGGCCGACCGGTTCCGCGGTTACCGCGCCGCCGGGGTGAACCGGGTGTCGCTCGGCGTGCAGGCCCTGGACGATGCCTCCCTGAAGAAGCTCGGGCGGCTGCACAACGCCGCCGAGGCGTTCGCGGCGATCGGCGTCGCGCAGGCGGTGTTCGACCGGACCTCGTTCGACCTGATCTATGCCCGGCCCGACCAGACCCCCGCCCTGTGGCGGGCCGAGCTGAGCGAAGCGCTCACCCGCGCCGCCGAACACCTGTCGCTCTACCAGCTCACCATCGAGCCCGGGACGCCGTTCCACGGGCTGGCCGCCGCCGGGAAGCTGGTGACGCCGGACGACGAGACCGGGCGCGTCCTCTACGACGTGACCCAGGAGGTCTGCGGCCAGGCGGGCCTGCCCGCCTACGAGATCTCCAACCACGCCCGGCCGGGCGCCGAATCCCGGCACAACCTGCTCTACTGGCGCTACGGCGAATATGCCGGCATCGGCCCGGGCGCGCATGGCCGGCTGGTCACCCCGGCGGGCCGGATCGGCACCGTCACCGAGCGCGGCCCGGAGGAATGGCTTGCCCGGGTCGAGCACGACGGACACGGCATCGTCGAGACCGAGACGCTGCAGGCCGCGGACCAGGCCGACGAGTTCCTCGTGATGGGCCTGCGGCTCGCCGAAGGGATCGACCCCGAGCGCTACGCCGCCCTGAAGGGTCGGCCGCTGAACGGCAACCGCATCGGCATGCTGGTCGGCGACGGCCTGCTGCACCGCCTGCCCGGCGGGCGGATCGCGGCGACGCCGCGCGGCGCGCCGGTGCTCAACGCCCTGGTGGCCGAACTCGCGGCCTGATCAGGTCCCGGGTTTGGCCAGGACGCGCGGGGCCGGGCTGACCAGGGTCGCGGCGTTGTTGCGGATCTCGTAGACCGCCAGCGACCGGTCGCTCAGCCCGTCCGGCCGGAACCGGAAGGTGCCGTCGGTCCCGGCAAAGCCCGACGGGTTGGTCAGCGTCGTCTCCGCGAAGCGCTGCGAGCCGTATTGCCGCGTCAGCGCCGCCGACAGCATCACGGCGTCGTAGGCCAGCGAGGCGACCCGCGGCGGCACCGCGCCGAACCGGGCCTGATAGCGGCCGCTGAAATTCGAGAAGCCGGTCCGGTCGGGCGAGGCGAACCGTCCGCCCTGCAGCGCCGGCAGCGCGAACAGGGCCGGCTCGTTCCAGAGGGCCGTGCCGATCGGCCGGACCCGGGCGGGATTGTAGCCGGCCTTGGTGAGGGACGCGGCGACCGCGGGCATGGCCTCGGCCGTCTCCGGGATGAACAACGTGTCGGCGGTGGCGCCGGCCCCGGTGATCACCCGGGCCAGCCTTTCGACCGCCGGCCCCGGCGCACCGGACGGATAGCGCTCGACCGCTGCCACCCGGGCACCCTTGCGGGCGACGGCCTCGCGGAATTCCGCCTCGACCGCGTTGCCGTAGGCCGTCTCCGGAATCAGCGCCGCGAAGGAGCGGCGGCCGGCGGCCACGGAATCGTCGACGATCCGGTCGACCTCCGGCTGCGGCAGGAAGCTTAGGAGATAGACGCCCCGGGCCGCCACGGAGGCGTCCGTCGAGAAGCCGATCACCGGCTTGCCCGCAGCCTTGGCGGGCACGGCGGCGGCCTGGACGTTGGCGGCGAAGACCGGGCCGAGCACGATGTCGGCACCCTGCTTCAGGGCTTCTTGGGTCGCGTCCCGGGCGCCGTCGGCGCTGCCGTGATCGTCCTCGACCAGGATCGTCAGGTCGGGCTGCTGCGACTCGTCGTAGGCGAGTTGGGCCGCGTTGCGCATCGCGCCGCCGACCGCCACACCCGTGCCGGTGAGCGGCAGGACCAGCGCGACCTTCACGGCGCCGGCGCCGATGCGGTTGCCCCCGGCAGCGGCCGGGGTCAGCGGAGCGCCGGCCGACGGGGCGGGCGCGTTGCCGAGCGGGACCTCGGCCGGCGGCGACAGCTCCGCCCGGGCCGGAGCGCCGCGGCGGGCCGCATGCCCGTCCCCGAATCCGCCGACGCAGCCGCCAAGCGCGAGGGCGCTGAGGGCAGCGGTCAGGGCGGCGACACGCGCGAGACGGGTCCGCCCACACTTCGGACGCACCATGGCGCGGGCTCCTTCGGGCATGTCCGGCCAACCTGACCGGGCCGTTTTCAAATGTAAACGCGGCGCTGCCGGTTTGCCCCCGGTCTCGACGCGCCGCCGCGACGCGGGGCGTGGAGTGTGGCAAGATCGCCCGCGATGACACGTCGATTCGATGCCCCGGGGCCCGCGATCTCAACCAAACCCACCGCCACGCCCCCTGCGCAGAAGCCCGGTGCGGACCGGCCGCGGAACACCACCTTCACGGCCTTCGGGCTGGCCAGCGAGACCGAGCCTCTATCGCCCGGGTTGCACATCGTGGCGACGCCGATCGGCAACCTGCGCGACATAACCATCCGGGCGCTCGCAACCCTGGCGGCGGCCGACGCGGTGCTGGCCGAGGATACGCGCGTCACCCGGACGCTGCTGGCCCATTACGGCATCACCACGCCGCTGCTCGCCTATCACGAGCACTCGAACGACACCGTGCGCGACCGGATGGTGGCGCGGCTCCGGGCCGGCGAGGCCCTGGCCCTGGTCTCGGATGCCGGCACGCCCCTCGTCTCCGATCCCGGCTACAAGCTGGTCCAGGCCGCGATCGAGGCCGGGATCGCGATCACCCCCGTTCCCGGGCCGTCCGCCGTCATGACCGCGCTGGTGGCGGCGGGCCTGCCCACCGACCGGTTCTTCTTCGAGGGTTTCCTGCCGCAGAAGGCCGGCGCCCGGCGCAACCGCCTCGAAGCCCTCACCCAGGTCCCGGGTACGCTGGTCCTGTTCGAGTCGCCCCACCGTCTGCCCGAGATGCTGGCGGATGCCGCCGCGGTGCTCGGCGCCGACCGTCCGGCCGCGGTCACCCGCGAGCTGACCAAGTTTTACGAGACGATCCGCCGGGACACGCTGGGCTCCCTGAGCGAGCGCTTCGGCCAGGAGGGCGCGCCGAAGGGGGAGATCGTCGTCATCATCGGCGCCGCGACCCATCCGGACCGCCCGGTCGAGGGGGATGCCGCCCTCGACGGGTTGATCCGCGCCGCGCTGGAGCGGCACTCGATCAAGGATGCGGCGAGCCTCGTCGCGGACGAGACCGGGCAGCCGCGCCGGGCCATCTATACCCGGGCGCTGGCCCTGGCCCGGGACAGCCAGGGGTGAGCGAGACCGTGCCGGACCAAGCCCTGCGGCGGCGCGCCGCCCATCTGCGCGGACACCGGGCCGAGTGGCTGGCGATGGCGGCCCTTCTGCTGAAGGGCTACTGGCCGATCGGGCGCCGGGTGAGCTTCGCCGGGGGAGAGATCGACCTGATCGTCCGCCGTCCGCGCACCATCGTGTTCGTCGAGGTGAAGGCGCGGTCCAGCCTGGACGAGGCCCGCGTCGCGATCGACGCAGCCAAGAGGCGGCGCTTCTCGCGCGCCGTGCGGGCCTGGATCGGCCGCAATCCCTGGTGTGCGGGGATGACCCTGCGGGCCGACGCGGTCTTCGTCGGCCCCAGCGAATGGCCGGCCCATTTGCCGGACGTCTTCACCATCGAAGGCTTGTAGGAGGGGCGTTCAGCCCCGGGCGGCGCGGATCGCGCCGATCAGCGTGCGCTTGAGGTCGGCCTGGCTGAAAGGCTTCTGCACCACCGGCCGGTCGCGGAACGGCTCGCGGATGCCGGCGCCGCCATAGCCCGTGGAGAACACGAGCGGCAGGTCGCGCTGCACGATCGCCTCGGCCACCGGGTAGATCGGCTCGCCGGCCACGTTCACGTCGAGGATCGCGATCTCGAACGTCTCCTGCGAAGCCATCTCAAGCGCGGTCGAGAGCCGTGCGGCCGGTCCGACCACGGCACAGCCGAAGTCGAGCAGCATGTCCTCGAGGAGCATCGAGATTGCGGCTTCGTCTTCGACGACGAGCACGCGGACGCCGTTCAGGACGTCATCGTTGGGGTCAGCAGTCACGCCGGGCCGTCTTCCCTTCGATCACCCCCGAACCGGGGATCTTGCCGTGCGGTTGGTATCGCCTCGCGAGCCGCTGGAGCAGCGCTGAGAAGCGCCGGGCGGCATCGCCAGGCGGTCCGCGAGACCACCCGTGGCGTCGCCTGGAATACCGGACGTGTCAAGCGTTCGCTTGCCGTTCCCGGGTGAATGACCGCGTCGATGTTAACCGACGATACATTTTTGCCGGTTTCCGGCCCGGCATCGCGCGACGCGACCGATCATTCGTCCTTGAACGTGACCTTGGCGCCGCGGCTCACATGCGCCGCGAGGTCGCGGGCGTTCCAGTTGGTCAGCCGGATGCAGCCGTGGGACTCGGTTTTCCCGACCTTCTCGGGCTCGGGCGTTCCGTGGATGCCGTAGCTCGGGATCGCGAGGTCGATCCAGACCAGGCCGACCGGATTGTTCGGCCCCGGCTTGATCGAGAATTTCTGCTGCGTTTTCACGCCCTTGAACGCGTATTTCGGGTTGTAGGTGTAGTCCGGGTCGAACGCGACGCCCTTCACCTTGGTCTCACCGCTCGGCGCCGGCTTCTCGGTGCTGCCGATCGAGGCCGGGTAATAGCCGAGCAGCTTGCCGTCGGCCCCGAAGGCGCGGACGTCGTGGCTGGTCTTGTCGACCTCGATCCGCTCGATCTTGGGCTCCTGCGGCAGGTCCTTGCCCTTGGGCTTGTCCAGGCCCATCGGATCGACCGCGGCCACGATGATCGACGTGCCGGCCTTGTCGAGGGGCTTGTCCGGATTGAGGGCGCTGACGAGGTCGCGGCTCATGTGGAACCGCTCGGCCAGCATCTCCCGCGGGTTGGTGTAGCCGAGCTCCTTGAGGTCGGCCTGCTGTTCCATCTTGGGCGGGATCTTCTCGACATAGGGGCCGGACGCGTCCGCGTCGGTGATCGCGTAGTCGGACACGGCCGGCTTGTCGCTCGTCGCCTGGAGCTTGTCCCAGAGCTCCTGCGTCAGGTCCCGGGTCGCGGGCAGCCCCTGCGCCACCGCGAAGGCCGAGAGCGCCTGCTGGTAATTCTCGCCCTTCAGACCGTCGATCGCCCCCGGGAAGAACCGTGCGCGATCCAGCAGGATCTGCGCCTTCACGATCAGCGCGTCGGGTTTGTCGTCGGATTTCTTGGCGGCCCGGGCCTTCTTGCCGGACTTCTTCTCCGCCTTCTTCGCAGCCTTGTCGGGCTCCGGCGCCTTGAAGGTCGCGCCGTTGATCGCCTCGGCGGTCAGTGCGGGCGCCTTGTCGGGCTGCGCCAGGGCGGCCCCCGGTGCCGCCAGGCTCAACACCAGCAGAGCCGCGCAAACCGGCCGCGAGGATCTCCGCATCATGGACGTACAGCTCTCCGGGAGCAGGCGCGCTCCGGTCGCACAAGTATCGAGCGCGCTTGAACGTTCCGCCGCCGGGCCCGGGCTACTCGCACAGGCGATGCCCGGCGTTGCGCTCACGTTCGTCGAGGTGGAAGTGGTTGGCATGGGCCGCGTTGCTGCCCGGCCCCAGGACCGTGCGGAAGAAGCCGCAGGCCTTGCCCCGGATCGAGGCCAGGAACTCCGCCTCTTCGGATCCCGCCGGCATCGCCTTGACCGGGATGCCGGCGCGACCGGCGAAGGTGAAGCCCATCACGTCGACGGCCGCCGCGAAGGCGTGGTCGCTGAGCTTGGCATCGACATCGTGGTTCTGCCCCCGGCAGACATAGGTGCCACCGAGTTCGACCCCGGTCAGCGGATGCTTGAGCGTCCGGTCCGCCGCGACCTGGACCTCCGTGGCCCAGCGCGCGAAGGATTCCGCGACCTGGCAGGTCAGCGTCGCGCCCCCCGGCAGCGCGATCCCGTCGGCGAGCTTGGTCACCTTCAGCGGCAGCGGCGCCGTGCATTGGCCCTCGGCGATGGGCGGCAGCGGCTCGAACTCGACGCCGAGGCGCTTGAGACGCACCCGGCAGGCGGTGTCGTCCGGGGGGGAGACCTTGAGGGCGAGCGCGGCCTCGCCGGACAATTCCGGAGGGCGCTCCGGCGGGGTCGGGGGCGGCACCGGCATCCCGGGCTTCTGAGCCTCCGCGGCACCGTCCTTGGCCGGCGGGGTCGGCTCGACAGGACGCGCCGGGGGCGTCGGTTTACCGGTGTCGGCTGTCGGCGCAGGCTTCTGCTCCGCCGGCTGGGCCGGCTTCAGCTCACTCGGCCGCTCGGGCGGAAGCGGCGGCGGCACCGGAACGGCGGGCGCCTCCGCGGCCGAGCCCGGCGCGGGCGCCAATGCGCAGAGGACCAGTGCGAGGGCGCTTGAGGCCAAGAAGATCGTCGGTCGGTGGGGCGGCATGGGACCTCGAAGCGCGGGCATAGGCCGGGGGAAACGAACGGAACCGCATTCGGATCACATCGGCCCGGTTGACGGGGCTGCCGATCGGGCCTCTGTCTTCCGTCAAAGGGCCGCGGACCCCATCTCGCGGCCCGGATGACGGGCCGCACGACCCGTCGGACCAACGCACCACCGAGGACCGAATGCCGGATGTCGCCGATGCCGGGCTCCCGAGCCTGCCGCAGGACAACCCCTTCCGCGACGCGCAGTGGAACACGCCGCACGGCCTGCCGCCGTTCGAGCGGATCGAGCCGGAGCATTACATGCCGGCCTTCGAGGCGGCGCTCGCTGCCCACTCTGCCGAGATCGCGGGCATCGCGTCCGACACGGCGCCTGCGACCTTCGCCAACACCGTCGCCGCGATGGAGCGCGCCGGCCAGGCCCTCGAGCGGGTCGCCGGCGTATTCTACAACCTGACCGGCAGCCACACGAACCCGGAGTTGCAGGCGATCGAGCGGACGATCGGCCCGAAGCTCGCCCGGCACGGCAGCGCCATCTACCTCAACCCGCAGCTCTGGGCGCGCATCTCGGCGGTGGACGCCGACGCGGAGGGTCTGGGGCCGGAGGAACGCCGGGTCCTCGACCGCTACCGCATCCGCTTCCGGCGCGCCGGTGCCGATCTCGGTCCGGCCGACAAGGCGCGCATCGCCGAGATCGCCGCGCGGATGTCCGAGCTCGGCACCCAGTTCAGCCAGAACCTGCTCGCCGACGAGAGCAGCTTCACCCTGCCGCTCTCCGGCGAGGACGATCTCGCCGGCCTGCCGCCGTTCCTGCGCGCCGCTGCCGAGAGCGCGGCCCGGGAGCGCGGGCTGGAGGGCCACGTCATCACCCTGTCGCGCTCGCTGATCGAGCCGTTCCTGGTGTTCTCGACCCGCCGCGACCTGCGCGAGAAGGCCTACGCGGCCTGGACGAAGCGCGGCGAGAACGGCGGGACCACCGACAACCGGGCGATCATCGTCGAGATGATCGGGCTGCGCGCCGAGCACGCCCGGCTGCTGGGCTTCGACAGCTTCGCGCATTTCAAGCTCGACGACACGATGGCGGCGAGCCCCGATGCCGCCATGGAGCTGTTGCGCGACGTCTGGACCCCGGCCCGGGCGCGGGCTGGCGAGGAGCGCGAGCGGCTCCAGGCGCTCGTCCAGCAGGAGGGCCACAATTTCGCGCTTCAGGCGCACGATTGGCGCCACTACACCGAGAAGCTGCGCCGGGCCGAGCACGACCTCGACGAGAGCGAGGTCAAGGCGTACCTGCCGCTCGACCGGATGATCCAGGCGGCCTTCGACACGGCCTCACGCCTGTTCGGCCTGACCTTCGAGGAATTGTCCGACGTGCCGCGCTACCACCCGGACGTGCGCGTCTGGCGGGTCGGCAACCCGGACGGGTCCGAGGTCGGCCTGTTCCTGGGCGATTACTTCGCCCGGTCGTCGAAGCGCTCGGGCGCCTGGATGAGCGCGTTCCGCTCGCAGGAACGTCTGAACGGCACGGTCACGCCGATCATCGTCAACGTGATGAACTTCGCGAAGGCGCCTGCCGGCGAGAGCGCGCTCCTGTCCTTCGACGACGCCCGCACCCTGTTCCACGAATTCGGCCACGCCCTGCACGGGCTCCTGTCGGACGTGACCTATCCGCTGCTCTCCGGGACATCGGTGTCGCGCGACTTCGTCGAGTTGCCGTCGCAGCTCTACGAGCATTGGTTGGAGCAGCCGGAGGTTCTGCAGGCCCATGCCCGGCACCACCGGACCGGCGAGCCGATGCCCGACGCGCTGCTGCGCAAGCTCCTGGCGGCCCGCACCTTCAACCAGGGCTTCGCCACGGTGGAATACACCGCCTCGGCGATCGTCGACATGACCCTGCACCTTTCGGCGGGCGGCGAATCGGGCCTCGACGTGCCGGCCTTCGAGGCCGACGCCCTGCAGCGGATCGGCATGCCGGCCGAGATCAGCATGCGGCACCGGACGCCGCATTTCGCCCATATCTTCTCCGGCGACGGCTACGCGGCCGGCTACTACAGCTACCTCTGGTCCGAGGTGCTGGACGCCGACGCCTTCGACGCGTTCCGGGAGGCCGGCGACATCTTCGATCCAGAGACGGCGAAGCGCCTGCGCACCTACGTGTACGGCGCCGGCAACCTGCGCGACCCGCGCGACGCCTACACGGCGTTTCGCGGCCGCATGCCGAGCATCGCGCCGCTGTTGAAGAAGCGGGGGCTCGCGGCCTGACCCGAGGGCGGCCGGTAAGGGTTTCGTAAACAAACGTCCTTAACGAACGCTTGCAGGGATTCCCTGTAGGCGGAGTTGGGGGCGATGACGAAGATTGAAGCCAAGCCGGCCCTTTCTCCCGACGAGCTGCTCAAGGCCGTCGTGGCGGGCAAGGCGGATCCGAAGCCCGAGCCGGCCCCGGCCGCGCCGCGTTTTCCGATGCCGTCGCTCGCCGGGATCGACCTGCGCCGCTACGCGATTCCGGGCGCCGCCCTCGCGGTCGGCCTGCTGGTCGGTGCCGGCGTCGCCGCCCGCTCAGGCTCGGGCAGCGTCCCGAGCGATGCCGTCGTGGCGTTGAGCGCCACCGTCGATGCCGGACGGACCGAGACCGCGCGTCTCGGCGCCGACATCGCGCAGCTCCACCAGGTCCTCGCGGATCTCCGCGCCGCCACCGACACCGCCCGCAAGGAAGCCGGCGCGCGCAGCTCCGCGTTGGGCGAACGCCTGGCGCAGCTCGACAAGAATCTGAATGCCAAGACGGCGGCCCTGGGTGAGCGCCTCGAACAGGTGGAGCGCGAGCAGAGCGGCCGGATCGCCAACCTCGCCGCGCAGCTCGAGCGCCGCACATCCGCCGCGGCGATTGTGAAGGCCGAGCCGACCCAGACCGGGAGCCTCGCCGAGACGCGGACGTCGGACGCGAAGATTACGGATGCCAAGGCCGTCGAGGCGAAGCCCGCGGAGGTCAAGCCGAAGCCCGCCGTCGCGGAGAAGCCGTCGGTGATCGATGGCTGGGCGGTGCGCGACGTCTATGACGGCGCGGCCATCCTGGAGAACCGGCGGCGGCGCATCGTCGAGGTCGGGCCGGGCGATACGCTCCCGGGCGTCGGGCGGGTCGAGGGCGTCGAGCGCCGCGGCCGCGAATGGGTGGTGGTGACGCGCCAAGGCCTGATCACGCCCCAGCCCTGGTAAGGACGGCTCAGCGTCCCTGGAGCGTGGCCGAGGCGAGCTCGTCGCTGGGGGTCGGAAACCGCGGCTCGAGCGACAGCGGGTCGGCCATCGCAGCGGCGCGTTCGGCCCGGCGGCGGCCGTGACGCAGGGCGCGGGTCTGTGCCGCGCGGGTCGGATGCAGAATCGCGGCGAGGAGCGCCTGGCCCTCGAACGCGCTGTCCAGGTTTTTGGCTTCGAAGACGGGCATGGCCGGCCTGCTTGAGTGCGAGCCGGTCATCCGCCGATGGCAGTGGCCCGGATCGCATCCCGAATAACGGGGATCGCGTGGACGGGTTCCGCTAAGCTTTCGCGGCGAAACCACTTTTTTACGATTGTCCAGGCGCGGCCCGAAAACAGTGCGACGGCACACATAGCACTGGCCGGAGGCGCGCCCCGAAAGGCGGTCTGCCGCTTTCGGGACGCGGGTATCGTCAGACGAACTGGTTGAGCCCCGGGATCGACCCGATGATCGGGCCCATCGCGTCCTCACCGACCTTCTCGCGGCCGAAGGCGAACAGCTCCTGGCCGAGCGGCTGCATCTGGCCCATGGGCACGCCGGCCGCCATCAGCTTCTGGCCGAGCGCCATGACGCCACCGCCGCCCATCATGCCGCCGAGCATGCCCATGAGGCCACCACCGCCGCTCTCGCCGGCATTCGACTCGGCGATCAGCGACTCAGAACCGGGCAGCGCGGCCAGGAGCTGATTGACCTCGGTCTCGGGACCCTCCTTCTGCAGGAAGGCCAGGATATGCCCGATGGCCGTCTGTGCGGTCGCGGCGTCGAGCCCGGTGCGGGCGGTGACGCGGGCGAGCAATTCTTCCATGGCGCTGATCTCTTCGGAACGTTTCCAGACGTCCTTCGACTCTGAGCCGCCGGAAATCAAGCGCGGGTCCTGACTTCGCGGGCAAACCGCAACCCGGACCTTTCGGTCGGCCCGGGACCGGCAATCGCCGGGCCGGCCTTGCGCCGCGTTGCGCGCCGTGGCCTCGTAGGCGGTGGCGCAGGACAGCGGTAAGCTCTGCGCCCCGGTCGTTCCGCTGCGGCGATTCTCGCCGCCCTTCGGGGCTTTCCAGCGGATCGACGGAACGCGCATTGGGCGACACGGGTGAGGGAGACACGGGTGAGCGATCTCAAGACCCTTCGCGGCCTGTCCGGGCTCAGCCCGGAGCCTGCGAGCCTGAAGAAGGCCGCGCTGATCCTCATCGATATCCAGAACACCTATCGCGACGGGGTGCTGCGCCTGACCGGGGTCGAGCCGGCGGTGACGCAGGCCAAGATCCTGCTGCGGCGGGCGCGGGAGGCCGAAACGCCGGTGATCCATATCCGGCACAATGCCGGGCCGGGCTCGCCTTTCGACATCACGGCGGCGAGCGGGCAGATCTGCGAGGAGGTCGTGCCGCAGGACGGCGAGGCGGTGCTCACCAAGGCGTTCCCCAGCGCCTTCGTGGGGACGGACCTGGAGGATCGACTCAAGCGCGCCGGGGTGACCGACCTGATCCTGGCCGGCTTCATGACCCATATGTGCGTCAACTCGACGGCCCGCTCGGCCTTCAATCTCGGCTTCCAGCCCACCGTCATCGCCTCGGCGACCGCCACCCGCGACCTCCCGGCGCCGGACGGCTCGGTGGTGCCGGCGGCGCAGTTGCAGGCGGCGAGCCTGGCGGCCCTCGGCGACCTGTTCGCGGTCGTCGCCCGCGACGTCGACGCGGTCCGTCACTAGAGCGCGCTCCGACGAAGTGTTCCGGTTCGACGCGAGCGAGCGCATCACCACGAGACTTTAGAGCCGAGCCCGACTCCATCATGTTCGGGCACGGCGCGCGCACGCGCAGCCGCGGAATGACCGTCG
This sequence comes from Methylobacterium brachiatum, assembly GCF_020523825.1. GTDB lineage: Bacteria > Pseudomonadota > Alphaproteobacteria > Rhizobiales > Beijerinckiaceae > Methylobacterium > Methylobacterium brachiatum. The sequence continues at coordinate 17,313 of NZ_JAJALK010000001.1, forward strand.
CGACGCACATGCGTGCATTGCACCATGGGGTTGCCGGCGGCGGAACATCGTCGGCGGCCATGCGGTTCCGACCCGAAAATGCGGAGCCGAACCATGCGCATCGAGAACGTCGCCGATCTGATCGCCGAGACCCTTCAGGAAGCGGGCGTCGCGCGCGTCTACGGGGTGGTGGGCGACAGCCTGAACGGGATCACCGAGGCCCTGCGCGCCCGCGGGCGGATCGACTGGATCCACACCCGCCACGAGGAGGCGGCGGCCTTCGCGGCGAGCGCCGAGGCGCAGGTCACCGGCAAGCTCGCGGTCTGCGCCGGCTCCTGCGGCCCGGGCAACCTGCACCTGATCAACGGGCTCTACGACGCGCATCGCAGCCGGACCCCGGTCCTGGCGATCGCCGCCCAGATTCCCTCGGCCGAGATCGGCTCTGGCTATTTCCAGGAGACGCGGCCCACCGAGCTGTTCCGCGAATGCAGCCATTACTGCGAGCTGGTCTCCGACCCGTCGCAGATGCCGTTCGTGCTGGAGAACGCGATCCGCGCCGCCGTGGGGGAGGGGGGCGTCGCCGTCATCGTCATCCCGGGCGATGTCGCCCTGCGCGACGCGCCCAAGCGCGCGCTCGCCCCCCATGCCGGCCTGATCCCGGCCAAGCCCGTCGTGCGGCCAGCCGATTCCGAGCTGGACGCGCTGGCGGCGCTGCTCAACGCCGGCAAGCGCGTGACGCTGCTCTGCGGTCGCGGCTGCGCCGGCGCCCATTCCGAGCTGATCCAACTCGCCGAGGCGCTGAAGAGCCCGATCGTGCATGCGCTGGGCGGCAAGGACTATGTCGAGTTCGACAATCCCTACGATGTCGGCATGACCGGCCTGATCGGATTCTCATCCGGCTACGCCGCCATGATGGCCTGCGACACCCTGCTGATGCTGGGCACGGGCTTTCCCTACAAGCAGTTCTACCCGCAGGACGCCAAGATCGCCCAGGTCGACCTGCGCCCGTCCGAGCTCGGCCGCCGCTGCCGGATCGAGCACGGGCTCGTCGGCGATGTCGGGGCGACGATCCGGGCGCTGCTGCCCCGGCTGAAGCCCAAGGCCGACCGGTCGTTCCTGGATGCCAGCCTGAAGCACTACGCGAAGGCCCGGACCGGCCTCGACGAGCTTGCCACAGCCAAGCCGGGCGGCCCGCTCCACCCGCAATATCTCGCCAAGACGATCAGCGAGTCGGCCGCCGAGGACGCGATCTTCACCGCCGATGTCGGCACGCCGACGATCTGGGCGGCGCGCTACCTGGCGATGAACGGCAAGAGGCGCCTGCTCGGCTCCTGGGTCCACGGCTCGATGGCCAACGCTTTGTCCCAGGGCATCGGCGCCCAGGCCGCGGAGCCGAACCGGCAGGTGATCGCGCTCTGCGGCGATGGCGGCTTCGCCATGCTGATGGGCGATTTCCTGACGCTGCGCCAGCACCGCCTGCCGCTGAAGGTGGTGGTGTTCAACAACGGCACCCTCGGCTTCGTCGAGCTGGAGATGAAGGCGGCCGGCTATCTCGAGACCGGCGTCGCGCTCGACAATCCGGACTTCGCCGCGATGTCACGGGCGGCCGGCATCTTCGCCCTGCGGGTCGAAGATCCGGCCGAGCTGCCCGGCGCGATGCGCGAGTTCCTGGCCTTCGACGGGCCCTCGCTGCTCGATGTCCGCACCGCCCGCAACGAGCTCTCGATGCCGCCCAAGATCGATGGGCAGCAGGTGAAGGGCTTCAGCCTCTACGTCCTGCGGGCCGTGATGGACGGGCGCGGTGACGCAGTTCTCGACCTCGCCAAAACCAACCTCATCCGGTAGACCTGCCCGGGCAATCTAGACCCGTTCCAGACCGACGGCGCGGGCGATCCAGGGAGGTTCCGGACCATGCGGGTCGGCCTGTTCGTGCCGTGCTACGTCGACGCTTTCGAGCCGGAAGTCGGGATCGCCACGCTGGAGCTGCTGGAGCGGTTCGGTTGCACGGTGGAATATCCGTTCGACCAGACCTGCTGCGGCCAGCCCATGGCCAATACCGGCTGCCACGCCGAGGCCGCCGCCACCGAGGCCCTGTTCGTCAAGAATTTTTCGGGCTTCGACTACGTGGTGGCGCCCTCGGGCTCCTGCGTGCACCAGGTCCGCGAGCACCTGACCGCGATCCCGCAGACGGACGAGGTCAAGAAGGTCCGCGCCAGCACCTACGAGCTGGTCGAGTTCCTGCACGATGTGCTCAAGGTCGAGGCGCTGCCCTGGGCCGAATTCCCGCACAAGGTCGCCTATCATGGCAATTGCAACGCGCTGCGGGGCATCCATCACGCCCGGCCCTCCGAGATCGTGAAGCCGTACTTCTCTAAACCCCTCGACCTTCTGCGCCTGGTGAAGGGCGTCGAGCTGGTCGATCTCGCCCGGCCTGACGAGTGCTGCGGCTTCGGCGGGACCTTCTCGGTGTTCGAGCCCGCGGTCTCGGCCAAGATGGGCTACGACAAGGTCGCCGATCAGAACCGGGCCGGGGCGCAATACGTGGTCTCGGCGGATTCGTCCTGCCTGATGCACCAGAAGGGCTGCGCCGAGCGCCTCGGCCTGCCGCTCCGCTACATCCACATCGCGCAAGTGCTGAACGGAGCCGCCGCATGAGCGTCGAGGACCTGAATCCCCGCGCCCGCGAGGGCATCATCCACCCCGAGGTCCGCGCCGCCGACGACGAGAGCGAGCGCGGCCAGGACGGTGGTCGCCTCCAGCACGCCGAGGCCGCGACCAAGCCGATCCGGGCGCCGCAGACCCGCGAGCCGCAGCCGCGCGGCGCCAAGATCCGCGGCGACCGCCCGATCGACCAGGCCGAGGCCGCCGAGCGCTTCCTCGCCGCGCCCCTGCACCAGGCCGCCCATGACGAGCGCCTGTGGGACTTGCGCAAGAAGCGCGACGCCTCGGCCCATGGCATCCCGGAATGGGAGGAGCTGCGCGAGCTGGCCTCCGCCATCAAGGCGCACACGCTCATCCATCTCGACCAGTATCTCGAGCAGTTCGAGGCCGCCGCGAAGGCCAACGGCGTCCAGGTCCACTGGGCCGCGGACGGCGCCGACCACAACCGCATCGTCCTGGAGATCCTGCGCAGCCGCGGCGCCAAGACCCTGGTGAAGTCGAAGTCGATGCTCACCGAGGAATGCGGCTTCCGCCACCACATGGCGGCCAACGGCATCGAGATCATCGAGACCGATCTCGGCGAGCGCATCCAGCAGCTCGACAACGAGGAGCCGAGCCACATCGTGGCGCCCGCGGTCCACAAGACCCGCATGGACGTCGCCGAGGTCTTCGCCAAGACGCTCGGCACCGACCCGGACAACGACGACGCCCATTACCTCGCCGAGAGCCAGCGCGAGACCACCCGGCCCTACATCCTGAAGGCCGATGCCGGCATGACCGGCTGCAACTTCGCCATCGCGGAGACCGGCACGGTCGTCACCTGCACCAACGAGGGCAATGCCGACCTCTCCGGCAACGTCCCGCCGCTGCAGATCCACTCGATCGGCATCGAGAAGATCATCCCCAAGGTCGAGCATCTCGGGGTGTTCATCCGGCTGCTGTCGCGCTCGGCACTGGGCTCGCCGATCACCCAGTACACCTCGCATTTCCGCGGCCCCCGCAAGGGCACCGAGATGCACATGGTGCTGGTCGATAACGGCCGCTCCGCCCGGCTCGGCCTGGAAGAGTTCTGGACCTCGCTGAAATGCATCCGCTGCGGCGCCTGCATGAACACCTGCCCGGTCTACCGGCGCTCGGGCGGCCTTTCCTACGGGGCGACCTATTCGGGCCCGATCGGGCTGATCATCGACCCGACCTTCAACAAGCGGAAATACTCGACCCTGCCATTCTCCTCGACGATGAACGGCTCCTGCACCAACGTCTGCCCGGTGAAGATCAACATCCACGAGCAGATCTTCGCCTGGCGCAAGGTGCTGGTCGAGGAGCACCACATCCCGGCGCTCAAGCAGGGGATGATGAAGGCCGCGGGCGCGGTCCTGTCCCGGCCGGCCGCCTACCGGGCGGCGATCGGCGCCGCCGATTCGGCCCTGAAGGTGCTGCCGCGCTTCGCCGTCTACAACCCGCTCAACACCTGGGGGAAGAAGCGCGAGATGCCCGAGGCGCCGCGCCAGACCTTCCACGCCTGGTACAAGCAGAACCGGATGAAGGACTCCGCCCGATGAGCGCGCGCGACGGCATCCTGGCGGCGCTCAAGGCCAACCGCCCGGCGGGCGAGTATCCGCTGCCGAGCGTCCCGACCTTCACGCCGCTGGTCGGCGACGACCTCGTCGAGGAGTTCGGCGACCGGCTGAAGCGCATGGGCGGCCGCATCGAAGACGGCCGCACCGGCGAGCCCCTGGCGGGCGTGCGCGAGCGGCTGGCCGAGGCCAAGGTCATCGCCTCCGCTGTCCCGGAGATCGAGGGCAACCGCGACCTGCGGGCGGTGCGCTACCCGCAGGAGGTCGAGGATGTCGACGTGGCGGTGGTGCGCGCCGTGTTCGGCATCGCCGAGACCGGCTCGGTTCTGTTCACGGAAGGCGAGCTGATCGTGAACGCGGTGGCCTATCTGGCCCAGCACCTGATCGTGTTGCTCGACCCCGCCGACATCCTGCCGAACGTGCAGGCGGCCTACAAGCGCCCGGAATTCGACCGCTCGGCCTACGCGGTGCTGCACACCGGACCCTCGGCGACCGCCGATATCGAGGGCGTGCTCATCCACGGGGCGCAGGGCGTGCGCTCGCTGACGGTGCTCCTGCTGCCGCGCTGACCGGGAACCGCGATCGGGCGCGCCGCTTGCTTGGGCAGCGATCATCTCGTCGCCCGGCAAGGAGATCCGATGCGCTATACCCTCGGTTGCAGCCTGTCCTACAATATTCTCTCGGACACGACCTTCATCTTCAACCTGGAAGTCGCCAAGCTGAAGAGCGTCGAGATCCTCAACGAGAGCCTGGTGCTCACGCCGAACCTCAAGCGCGATGTCTACACCACGCCGGACCTGCTAAACCGCTATCTCGGCGTCAACGTGCCGATGGGCCAGTTCGCCCTGGAGTACAACGCCGAGGTGGAGCTGACCGTCCATCGGGCCGACCCGGCGACCATCAACGAGACGCCGATCGGCGAGCTGCCGCTGGACATCCTGCCGTTCCTGCTGCCGAGCCGGTTCGTCTCCTCCGACCGGCTGACGCCCTTCGCCCAGGCCGAGTTCGGCGCGCTGCCCAAGGGCCATCAGCGCGTGAACCAGATCTGCAACTGGATCCACGACCACATCACCTACAAGCCGGGCACCAGCGACGGCGAGACCACGGCGGACGAGTCGCTGCTGAAGCGGGCCGGCGTCTGCCGCGACTTCGCGCATATCGGCACGGCCTTCTGCCGGGCGCTCGGCATCCCGGCCCGGTTCGTCAGCTGCTACGCCCACGGCCTCGTGCCGAGCGACTTCCACGCGGTGTTCGAGGCTTATCTCGACGGGCGCTGGTGGCTGTTCGACGCCACCCGGCAAGCCGATCTCGACGGGCTGGTCCGAATCGGCGTCGGCCGCGACGCCGCCGAGATCGCCTTCTCGACGCCCTTCGGCAACATGCAGCCGGTTAACCAGCAGGTCCGGATCCAGCGCACCGACGGGCAGGGCAGCCCGATGCCGCGCACGGTGGACGCGATCTCCACGGAAGTGCCCGCGCCGAATGCCGGCGCGGCCTGACCGGACATTCGCACCGGATCACGGTATCCTGTGATCCTGATCCTTGGATCCCGCACGGGGTGAAACCGCATGGCCTACCGCCACGTCGTCGGCCCACGCACCCACGTCTTCGCCGACCTGGCCACGCTGATGGCCAAGGCGACGCCGGTCCGCTCGGGCGACCGGCTCGCCGGCATCGCGGCCGAATCCGCCGAGGAGAACGCCGCGGCGCGCTGGTGCCTCGCGGAGGTGCCGCTCGCCGACATCCTGGCCCGGCCGCTGATCCCCTACGAGCAGGACGACGTTACCGGGCTGATCCTCGACACGCACGACGCCGGCGCGTTCAAAGACATCGCCCATCTCACGGTGGGCGATTTCCGCGAGTTCCTGCTGACCGCCACCCCGGATGTGCTCACCCGGATCGCCCCCGGCGTCACGCCGGAGATCGCGGCGGCCGTCTCGAAGATCATGCGCAACCAGGATCTGATCTCGGTGGCGCGCAAGGCCCGTGTAGTCACCCGCTTCCGCAACACGATCGGGCTGCCCGGGACGCTCGCGGTGCGACTCCAGCCCAATCACCCAACCGACGATCCGAAGGGCATCACCGCGGCGATCCTCGACGGGCTCACGCTGGGCTGCGGCGACGCCGTGATCGGCATCAACCCGGCGTCCGATTCTGTCCAGGCGCTTGGCGACTTGCTCCAGCTCCTCGACGGGGTGATCCAGAAGCACGCGATCCCCACGCAGGCCTGCGTGCTCACCCACGTCACCACCACGCTCGCCGCCATGGAGCGCGGCCTGCCGGTCGATCTCGTCTTCCAGTCGATCGCCGGCACCGAGAAGGCCAATGCCGGCTTCGGGGTGACGCTCGCTCTGCTCAAGGAAGTCCATGAGGCGGCGCTGGCGCTCAAGCGCGGTCCGCTCGGCGACAACTGCATGTATTTCGAAACCGGCCAGGGCTCGGCACTCTCGGCCGATGCCCATCACGGCATCGACCAGCAGACCCTGGAAGCCCGGGCCTACGCGGTGGCCCGGTCGTTCCGGCCGCTCCTGGTCAACACCGTCGTGGGCTTCATCGGGCCCGAATATCTCTACGACGGCAAGGAGATCATCCGGGCCGGGCTGGAGGACCATTTCTGCGGCAAGCTGATGGGCGTGCCGCTCGGCGTCGACGTCTGCTACACCAACCATGCCGAGGCCGATCAGGACGACATGGACACGCTGCTGACGCTGCTGGGCGCAGCCGGCTGCACCTACATCATGGGCATCCCGGGGGCCGACGATGTGATGCTGAACTACCAATCCACGTCGTTCCACGATTCTCTTTACTTGCGCGAGGTGCTGGGCCTGAAGCGCGCCCCCGAATTCGAGGCCTGGCTGCACGGCATCGGCCTCACCGACGAATCCGGCGCGCTGCTGCCGGGATCGGGCGCGCCGCTCCTCGCCGCGGCTCCGGATCTCGCCGCATGAGCGACCCCCGGGAGATCTGGGCCAGGCTCGCGGGGCTGACCCCGGCCCGGATCGGCCTCGGCCGCGCCGGCAGCGGCCTGCCGACCCGGGAGGTGCTGCGCTTCGGTCTCGACCACGCCCAGGCCCGGGATGCCGTGCACGCGCCGATGGATGCGGAGGCGCTCGCCGGATCGATCGCGGCGCTCGGCTTCGCCACGATCCCGGTCGCCTCCCAGGCCCCCGACCGGGCGACCTATTTGCGCCGCCCCGATCTCGGCCGCCGGCTCGACGCGGCCGATATGTCGAAGCTCCAGGCTGCGGCCGAGCCCAGCGACCTCGCCCTGGTGGTCGCCGACGGTCTCTCGGCCCGGGCGGTGCACGAGAACGCGGCGCCGCTGCTGAAGGCGTTCAAGCCTCTGGCGGAGCAGTCCGGCTGGCGCCTCACCCCCGTGGTGATCGCCAGCCAGGCCCGTGTGGCGCTCGGCGACGCGATCGGCGAGGCCCTGAAGGCCCGGGCGGTGGCGGTGCTGATCGGCGAACGGCCCGGCCTGTCCTCCCCGGACAGCCTCGGCATCTACCTGACCTTCGGGCCGCAGATTGGCCGCTCGGATGCGGAGCGCAATTGCATCTCGAACGTGCGCGCCGCCGGCCTCACCCACGAGAAAGCGGCGTTCAAGCTGCACTGGCTGCTCGCCCGCGCGCTCACCCTGGTCTTGAGCGGCGTCACGCTGAAGGACGAGAGCGACCGCGCCTTGGAATCGGGCGCTGCGGCGCCGGCCCTGCCGGAGCCGGAACGTCGTTGACCCGCCGTGACTGTTTCGCGACCGGCACAAGGCCCGATCCGTCGTCTCAACATTTGATTGACCAAACCCGTCATCCTGGGGCCGCGTAGCGGCGCCCGGGATCAAGAAACGTTGACAGGTCAGAATCTTGCGCCGTCGGAGGCTCTGGATTCCGGGCTCGCCTGCGGCGCCCCGGAATGACGGCGGCGGGATCTCGGCTGCGTGGCGCCAGTGGTACCGCGCGTCTCTAAGCCTTGGAACCCGTCTGGTTTAAGCCTGATCTGCCGCGTTAAGCAGCCGAAGGATTATCCTTAACCTAATCTCATGCCGGCAATCGACCCAAAGCGTGGCTGTGGCGGGGTCGCAACACCGTAAAACGATCCCGGGTCTGCCCTGAGACCTGCCCGCAAACGCCGCGATCCCGCCATAGTCCGAGCCCACCTCAACAACCGCGGTAAACGGCAAGTTCGACAACGATTTACCGTTTCGAAACGAGGATTTCCCGAGCACGCGGACGGCCCTCCCGGCGCATCGCGAACGGCGACGCGCCGCGGTCTCCTGCACCCTCGGGACTGGCGGCGCGAAGGCTTGGTTCGGGTAGATGGACACGCGTTTGAACGACAAGTCGAAGCTGCCCAGCCGTCACGTCACGGAGGGGCCTGACCGCGCTCCGCATCGCTCGTATCTCTACGCGATGGGCCTGACCCGGGAGCAGATCCACCAGCCGCTGGTGGGCGTCGCCTCCTGCTGGAACGAGGCCGCCCCCTGCAACATCTCGCTGATGCGCCAGGCGCAGGCGGTGAAGAAGGGCGTCGCCGCCGCCCACGGCACCCCGCGCGAATTCTGCACCATCACGGTCACCGACGGCATCGCCATGGGCCATGGCGGCATGCGGGCCTCGCTGCCGTCCCGCGAAGTCATCGCCGACTCGGTCGAGCTGACCATGCGTGGCCACGCCTACGACGCCCTGGTCGGCCTGGCCGGCTGCGACAAGTCGCTGCCCGGCATGATGATGGCGATGGTGCGCCTCAACGTCCCGTCGATCTTCATCTACGGCGGCTCGATCCTGCCCGGCTCGTTCCGCGGCAAGCCGGTCACCGTCCAGGACCTGTTCGAGGCCGTGGGCAAGGTCGCGGTCGGCGACATGAGCCTCGAAGACCTCGACGAGCTGGAGCAGGTCGCCTGCCCGTCGGCGGGCGCCTGCGGCGCGCAGTTCACCGCCAACACCATGGCGACCGTCTCCGAGGCGATCGGCCTGGCGCTGCCCTACTCGGCCGGCGCCCCCGCGCCCTACGAGATCCGGGACAAGTTCTGCGCCACCGCCGGCGAGAAGGTGATGGAGCTGCTGGCCAAGCAGATCCGCCCGCGCGACATCGTCACCCGCAAGGCGCTCGAGAACGCCGCCACCGTGGTGGCCGCCTCCGGCGGCTCGACCAACGCAGCGCTGCACCTGCCGGCGATCGCGCACGAGTGCGGCATCGAGTTCACCCTGTTCGATGTCGCCGAGATTTTCCGGCGCACCCCCTACATCGCGGACCTCAAGCCCGGCGGGCGCTACGTCGCCAAGGACATGTTCGAGGTCGGCGGCATCCCGCTGCTGATGAAGACCCTGCTCGACCACGGCTTCATGCACGGCGACTGCCTGACGGTGACCGGCCGCACCATCGCGGAGAACATGGACCGGGTGACCTGGAACCCGGACCAGGACGTGGTCTACCCGGCCAACCGCCCGATCACCCCCACCGGCGGCGTCGTCGGCCTCAAGGGCAACCTCGCCCCCGAGGGCGCGATCGTGAAGGTCGCCGGCATGCCGGCCGAGAAGCAGGTCTTCACCGGCCCGGCCCGGGTGTTCGACGGCGAGGAAGCCTGCTTCGAGGCGGTGCAGTCGCGGACCTACAAGGAGGGCGACGTGCTCGTCATCCGATACGAGGGTCCGCGCGGCGGCCCCGGCATGCGCGAGATGCTGTCCACCACCGCGGCCCTCTACGGCCAGGGCATGGGCGACAAGGTCGCGCTGATCACGGACGGGCGCTTCTCCGGCGCCACCCGCGGCTTCTGCGTCGGCCATGTCGGCCCCGAGGCGGCGGTGGGCGGCCCGATCGGCCTGATCCGGGACGGCGACATCATCACCCTGGACGCGATCCAGGGGACGCTCAGCGTCGCCCTGTCCGACGAGGACTTCGCCGAGCGCCGCAAGGCCTGGGCACCGCGGACGAACGCCGCGACCTCGGGCTACCTGTGGAAATACGCGCAGGGCGTCGGCCCGGCCCTGTACGGCGCCGTCACCCATCCGGGCGGCGCCAAGGAGACGGAGAGCTATGCGGACGTCTAGGACTGACCTCAGCCGGCGCAGGGCGCCGGCCGGGGCCGATCCCGGTCGGTCCCGCTTCCTCAGCCAGATCGCGGCCGCAGCCGGCGTCCTGGTCCTGCTCGCCCTGCCCACCGACGCGCCGCGGGCGCTCGATGCGAGCGTGCGCGCGCCGGTCCAGGTGCCGGTGGCGGATAAGAGCTACCGCTCGGCCAAGGACGCGCTCCGGGCCGGCGTGCGCGAGTACAATGCCGGCGACAAGCAGGGTGCCGCCCGCGCCCTCGAATATGCCGCCGGGCAGGGCCACGCCCTCGCTCTGTGGAAGCTCGGCCGGATGTACGCCGAGGGCGACGGCGTGCCCCATGACGACCTGAAGGCGTTCGAGTTCTTCTCCCGGATCGCCGATGCCAGCACCGACGATGGCCCGGATCCGCAGAACTCGGCCGTGACCGGCAGCGCGTTCACGGCGCTGGGGACCTACTTCCTGGAGGGGATCAAGGGCACCTATGTGCGCCCGAACCCTGAGCGCGCCTACGACATGTTCAACTACGCGGCGTCGTATTACGGCGAGCCCAACGCCCAGTACAATCTCGCCCGGCTCTACCTCGACGGCACCGGTGTCGAGGCCGATCCCCGTCAGGCGGCGCGGTGGTTCAACCTGGCGGCCGAGAAGGGCCATCACCCGGCGCAGGCTTTGCTCGGCGACATGCTGATCAATGGCCTGGGCGGCGTGCCGGTCCAGCGGGTGAAGGGCCTGATGTGGCTGTCGCTCGCCCGCGAGGGCGCGGAGGGCCGCAAGGACGACTGGATCGTCGCGCTCTACGAGAAGAACTGGGCGGCGGCCAACGAGGACGATCGGGCCGAGGCCCAGAGCCAGCTCCAGACCGTCGGCTCGATCCGGCGGCGGCACTGAAGCCGCCGCCGGTCGGGCTCAGCCCTTCTTGGCGTCCTGCGCGGTCTTGAAGGACGGGCGCGCCAGCGTCTCGGCGATGTAGGCCGCGAGCTTGGGCCAGCGTCCGGCATCGACCTGCGCGTCGGCCAGGTGGAAATTGTAGAAGCCCGTGGCGACCGAGATGTCGGCGATGCTGAACGCGTCGCCGACCAGGTAGGGGCCGGAGATCTCCCGCTCGAGGCAGTCGAACAGCGGCGGCAGATCGTCGTTCAGCGCCTTCGCGACCGCGGCGTCGTCCGTGGGCTTGCCCATCATGTTGGGCTTCAGGATCCGCTCGACGAACGGCACCACGAGCTTGGCGAACAGCTCCGTGTCGCCGAACTTGTCGAACCACACCGCGCGGCCCAGGGCCTGCGGGTCGGACGGGACCAGAGCCGGCGTCGGGTGCTTGCGCTCCAGATACCAGAGAATTGCCGAGGAATCCGCGAGCTTGAAGCCGCCATCCTCGATGGCCGGGATCTTCCCGAGCGGGCTCGCGGCCTGGAAATCCGCGTCGGGCGCGTGGAACATCACCGGCCTGTGCTCATAGGGCACGTTCTTCTCGGCGAGCGAGACCAGGACTTTGCGGACGTAGGGCGAGTAGCCGGTACCGTAGACGATCATCACATTTCCATCGGGGAGGGGACCGGCGGATGTCGATCCGTCGGTCCAGGGTGATGAAGATAGGGCCGATCGGCCTCCTGCCGACCGGGCCGTGCACAGCGTTCGCGCAAAAGACCGCGCCGGCTCACCGGACCGGGGCTGCGATCGCCGTGACGAAGGCGGGTCGGTCGAGGGTTAGGGCCACCCAGCCGGCGAGCTTCGGCCAGCGCGCCGCATCGACCTCGACCTGCGCGAGCCGGAGATTGTGGAACGGCGCCGCGACCGCGATGTCGCCGATCCCGAAGGCGCCGCCGACCAGGAACGGGCCGGAGATCTGGGATTCGAGATAGTCGAACAGCGGCGGCAGATGTGTGTCGAGCGCCTGCTGCGCCAGCGCCTCGTCGCCCGGCACCTTGAACAGCCGCGGCTTCAGGAAGCGCTCCGTGAACACGACGGAGAGCTCTCGATAGAGCTCGACCTCGCCGAACTTGTCGAACCAGCGGGCGCGGGCGGCGCCCTGAGCGTCGGCGGGGATCAGCGCCGGCTGCGGCGACAGGTGCTCGATGTAGTCGAGGATTGCGCTGGAATCGGCCAGCCGGAAGCCATCATGGTCGATCGCCGGGATCTTGCCCATGGGGCTCGCCGCCCGGAAATCGGCATCCTCCGCCTGCGGCGCCACCGGCCGGTGCTCGTAACGGATGCCCTTCTCGTTCAAGGCTACAAGGACCTTGCGCACGAAGGGCGAGATGCTGCTGCCGTAGATGATCATGACCGAATCCCCCGGATAGTCGGTGCCTTTCTAGGGTCGTGACCGGCTGCGTTGCAATCACAGCTATCCAAAGGCTTTGTTTCAACCTGAGAGTTGACGGAACGCCGATAAGTTATACTGCTTTCGTCGATTTCTTCTTCTCGAGCCGCTTGAGCAGACGGTCCCGTTTCAATCGCGACAGGCGGTCGATCCAGAAGATCCCGTCGAGTTGATCGATCTCGTGCTGGATCACTGCGGCCGGAAAGCCGTCCGCCTCCTCCTCGTGGGTCGATCCGTCGAGATCGCGATAGCCGAAGCGAAGGCGGGCGGGCCGCGCGATCCGCTCGCGCACGCCCGGCATGCTGACGCTGCCCTCGTCATGCATCGCCGTGTCGGGCGACGCCCAGAGGATTTCCGGGTTCACGTAGACGCGCAGGTCCTCATCCGGTGACAGCCTGATCACCACGACGCGTTCCGGAACGCCGATATGCGGAGCGGTCAGGCCGATGGCGCTCACGGCGAGCAGCGTGTCCCGCACATCGTCGGCGATGGCTTTCAGGCTGGGCCCGAAATCGTCGACCGGGCTGGCCGGTCGCGACAGCCGGGAATCGGGAAACAGGATGAGGGGGCGGGCCGGCATGTCGGGTCAGTCCACCTGTGTGGGTGCGGGGCGCCCCTGTCCTCCACCGGAGCCGCGGGGCGCAGTCAACCGGTTTCGGCGGATGCGGCTGGGTCGCCGGGCGCTTTTGCGGGCAACCGAACGGCCGCCCGAGCTTTGGAGGCTCGAACACGCCGAGGTGCCCATGCTCTACGAACTCGCCACGCTCTCCTGCCCGCTGCTTGCCCTCGCGCAGGCATCCGAGGGCGTCTATGCCTGGATGGATGACGCCGAGGCCAAGGGACAGCTCCTGGGCTGCTGGCGAACGGAGTTCGGGGCGCTGGGGCGGCTCATCGTGCTGCGGGGATTCGCGGCGCCGGAGGACATGACCGCCGAGCGCCGACGCGCCCTGCTCAGTGCCAACCCGTTCAATGCGGGGAACGTGGTGACGGCGCTGGAGATGGACAGCTACGCGCCGTTCCCGTTCCTGCCGCCAATCCGCACCGGGGATCGCGGCGGGGTGTACGAGGTCCGGACCTACCGCCTCAAGCCCGGCGGCCTCGCGCCGACGCTGGCGGCGTGGGAGGCCGCGATCGCGCCGGCTCAGGCCTACACCGCGCATCTCGTCGTGAACCTGTACGCCCTCGATGGGCCGCCACGGATCACGCATATTTGGGCCTTCGACAGCCTGCAGCAGCGGGCCGACTTGCGCGCTCAGGCGATTGGCGCCGGCGTCTGGCCGCCGAAGGGCGGCCCCGACCAGATCGCGGACGCGACCTCGATGATCGCGCTGCCGCAGGGTGCCTCGCCGTTGCGGTGAGGCGGCTGTCAGCCGCTGGTGGATGCGCTTATCGTCGATTCATACGGGAGGGACGCGAGCCATCCGGGCTGAGGCGCGGGTTCCCTCTCCCGTGCGGGAGAGGGACAAGGTGAGGGGGCGACCTCTCCGGGCAAACCGGATCCCTCACCCCAACCCTCTCCCGCACGGGAGAGGGGGCGTGTCGCGGCCTGCACAAGCAGCTGCGCCAGCATCGTCGTGCCGGCGGCGGGAGGGGCGCCGTTGCAATGACCTCCACAATGCGATGAAGCGCGTCTCAACCCGCCCTGGGGCGACCCGCGGTTCCGACGAGCGACGATCCAAGATCCATTCGCGCGGCGGATCTATCGCGTGCCGAAGCCCGATCGCTCCCTCGCGGCCGCGCGCTAACCCGCCGTCAGCTCCACTGTCACCGGGACATGGTCGGACGGCTTGTCCAAACCGCGCAGGTGCCTCTGCACGGCGGCCGAAACCAGGCGGTCGGCGGCGTGCGGTGAGAGCAGCAGGTGATCGATGCGGATGCCGGCATTCCGCTGCCAGCAGCCCGCCTGGTAATCCCAGAAGGTGTAGAGCCCGTCGCGCGGATCGCAGGCACGCAGGCCGTCGGTGTAGCCCTCGGCCAGGATGGCCCGGAACGCCGCCCGGGTCCCGAGCAGGAACAGGGCGTCGGAGCGCCAGGCCTCCGGATCGGCCGCGTCGGCGGGGTCTGGGATGACGTTGTAGTCGCCCGCCAGAACGACGGCCTTCTCGTCCTCCATCAGGGCGCGGGCGTGGATCCGCAGCCGTTCCATGAAGGCGAGCTTGTAGGGGTATTTCGGGCTGTCCACCGGATTGCCGTTCGGCAGGTAGATCGAGGCCACCCGCACCGGCTTGGTGTCGGGGCCGGAGATCAGCGCCTCGATGTAGCGGGACTGCTCGTCGGATTCGTCGCCCGGCAGGCCGCGGCGGATCTCGGTCATGGCCAGCGGTGCGCGCACCAGCAGGGCCACGCCGTTATAGGCCTTCTGCCCGAGCGTCTCGACCGCGTAGCCGGCGCCCTCGATCTCGGCGCGCGGGAACGCGTCGTCCTGGCACTTCAACTCCTGCAGGCAGACCACGTCGGGCTTTGCCTCGTCGAGAAACCCCAGCAGATGCGGCAGCCGCTGCTTGATGGAGTTGACGTTCCAGGTCGTGATCCGCATCGCCTCGCTTCCGGTCGCCACCCGGCCGTCATCCGCGCTTCGCGCCGCGCTGACAAGGCCACGACTGCGCAAGATTGGGGAGGTATAGGCACCGGAATGACGATGGGGTGGTTCGAGCCGGTCATGGCTTACTGCGAGCGGACCGGGCCGGATTTCTGGGCCGAACCGCTCAACGCGGCGTCGAACGTCGCCTTCCTGGCGGCGGCGGCGGCGTCCGCGCGCCGCGCCCGCGCGGCCGATCCGCCGGATCGCGCCTGCCTGGGGCTCGCGGGGCTGATCGCCGTGGTCGGGATCGGCTCGTTTCTGTTCCACACGCTGGCGGTGACCTGGGCGATGTATGCCGACGTCATCCCGATCACGCTGTTCATCGTCGCCTACCTGGCTTTGGCGCTCCACCGGTTCCTGAAGCTGCCGCGCCTGCGGGTCGAGGCGGCGACCGCCGGCTTCGTGCTGTTCAGCTTCACGCTGGTGCCGACCCTCGACGGGCTGACCGGGTCCGACGTCTCCGCCCTTACCAACGGCTCGATCGATTACCTGCCGGCGGTGCTGGCGCTGTTCACCGTGGCGGCGCTCGACCGCCCGGAGACGCGGTTCGTCGGGACCGGCCGGCGGCTCCTGGTCGTGGGCGTGCTGTTCCTGATCTCGCTCACCGCGCGCACCATCGACCGGACCGCCTGCGCGGTGCTGCCCACCGGGACGCACGCGCTCTGGCACCTGCTCAACGCCCTGGTGCTCTACGCCCTGGTGGCGACCGCGGTTCGGCACCGCACCGTCCTGGGCTGACCAAGCCGGCGGTTTTCTTGCGGGCGGGCCGGAATTCTTGCAGAGATGCGGCGCATCGGAGGCCCGGTCACCTGCGGGCGCCCGGCACGGAAGGAATCATGACAGTGAGCTACCGCATCGGCGTCGCCGGGCTCGGCACCGTCGGCGCGTCCGTCGTCCGGATGATCGCCCGCCGCCGTGACACCCTGACCGCTTCCGGCCTCGACATCCGCGTCGCCGCCGTGTCGTCCCGTGACCGCAGCCGCGACCGCGGGCTCGATCTCGCCGGCGTGACCTGGTTCGACGATCCGGTGGCGCTGGCGCGCTCGGGCGAGGTCGATTGCGTGGTCGAGCTGATCGGCGGCGCCGAGGGTCCGGCCAAGGCCGTGGTTGAGGCGGCGCTCCAGGCCGGCAAGACGGTGGTGACCGCCAACAAGGCCCTGCTCGCCCGGCACGGCGCGGCGCTCGCCGCCCTCGCCGAGGCGAACGGCGTCGCGCTCGCCTATGAGGCGGCGGTGGCCGGCGGCATCCCGGTGATCAAGACCCTGCGCGAGGGCCTGCCCGGCAACGCCGTCGCCCGCGTCTACGGGATCCTCAACGGCACCTGCAATTACATCCTCAGCCGGATGGAGCGCGAGGGCCTGACCTTCGAGGCCTGCCTGAAGGATGCGCAGGCCCTGGGCTATGCCGAGGCGGACCCGACCTTCGACGTCGAGGGCTTCGACACCGCGCACAAACTCGCGATCCTGACGAGCCTGGCCTACGGCACCGCCATCGATGCCGACGGCGTCTCGGTGGAGGGCATCTCCCGGGTCCAGCCCCTCGACCTGCGCATGGCCGACGAGCTCGGCTACCGGATCAAGCTGCTCGGCGTCGCCCAGGCCTCGGAGGCCGGGATCGAGCAGCGCGTCCACCCGACCATGGTGCCGAAATCCTCGGCCATCGCCCAGGTGATGGGCGTGACCAACGCGGTCACGATCGACGCGGACGCGGTCGGCGAGTTGACCCTGATCGGGCCGGGCGCCGGCGGCGAGGCAACCGCTTCCGCGGTGGTGGCCGACATCGCCGACGTCGCTCGCGGGATCGTGCGCCCGACCTTCGGGGTGCCGGCCGCCGCGATGCGCGCCAGCGAGCGCGTGGAGATGCAGCGCCACGAGGGCGGCTACTACATCCGCCTGACCGTGCATGATCGCCCCGGCGTCGCCGCGGGCGTCGCCCAGCGGATGGCCGAGCGCGAGATCTCTTTGGAGAGCATCCTGCAGCGCCGCACCGAGGGGGCTGGGTCCGATCCGCGCGGGCGGTCCGGCCGGCCGGTGCCGCTGGTGCTGATCACCTACGCGGCCACCGAGGGCAGCATCCGCGCGGCCCTCGACGCGATCGGCGCCGACGGGCTGCTCGCCGAGCCGCCCCAGGTGATCCGCATCGAGCGTGAATAAGAATGCAATCTCCGCGCGTTGCGCCTCACGCCTGATGCAAGATAAGTGATATTCTTGCGGCACGCGTAGGCCGACAGGCGTCGGTCGACGACGATCCAACCGGGATCCGACCTCAAGATCGGGCCCGGACACAGGCAGGAAGCGATGGCCGTGGCCCCCAAGTCCGAACCGCGCGGCGTTCCGCGCACGCTCGCCCTCGAGCTCGCCCGCGTGACGGAGCGGGCCGCCATCGCGGCGGCGCGGCTGCGCGGCAAGGGCGACGAGAAGGCCGCCGACCAGGCGGCGGTCGACGCGATGCGCGACGAGCTCAACGGCCTGCCGATCCGCGGCACCGTGGTGATCGGGGAGGGCGAGCGCGACCAGGCGCCGATGCTGTTCATCGGCGAGCAGCTCGGGCGCGGCGAGGGGCCCGAGGTCGACATCGCGGTCGATCCCCTCGAGGGCACGACCCTCTGCGCCAAGGACATGCCGGGCGCGATCGCCGTGATGGCCATGGCCGAGCGCGGCTCGCTGCTGGCCGCCCCCGACGTCTACATGCAGAAGATCGCGATCGGCCCCGGCTACAAGGCAGGCCTGGTCGATCTCGACGCGAGCCCGGCCGACAACATCGCGGCGCTCGCCCGGGCCAAGGGCGTCGAGCCCGACCAGATCACGGCGCTGATCCTCGACCGGCCGCGCCATGCCGGCCTGATCGCCGAGGTGCGGGCGGCCGGTGCCGCGGTGCGGCTGATCTCGGACGGCGACATCGCCGGGATCATCTTCACGGCGAGCCCGGCCGAGACCGGCATCGACATCTATCTCGGCACCGGCGCCGCCCCCGAAGGGGTGCTGGCTGCCGCCGCCATGCGGTGCATCGGCGGACAAATGCAGGGACGGCTGATCCTCGACACGCCGGAGCGCCGCCGGCGCGCCGCCGAGATGGGCATCGAGGATCTGAACCGGAAATACGATCTGGTCGATCTCGCCAGCGGCGACGTGATCGTGGCCGCCACCGGCGTCACCGACGGCGCGCTGCTGCGCGGCGTCCGGTTCCGGCCCGACCGGATCCAGACCGAGACGGTGGTCTACCGCTCGGAAGCCGGCACGGTCCGGCGGATCCTGGGGGAGCACCGCCGCGGCCTGAGCTGACGGCGCCCCCGGGTCCCGAACCGGATCAGTTCAGGACGACGACCTTCGAGCCGACATTGACCCGGCTGAACAGGTCGATCGCGTCCTGGTTGATCATCCGGATGCAGCCCGAGGACACGCTCTTGCCGATGGAGAACGGCTCGAGGGTGCCGTGGATGCGGAACAGCGTGTCCTTGTTGCCCTGCCAGAGATACATGGCGCGGGCGCCCAGCGGGTTGCGCAGGCCGCCGGCGACGCCGAGCCCGCTCTGCAGCTTGTCGACCTCGCTGGCGAGCTTCGGGCTGCGGGCGATCATCTCCTTGGGCGGGTACCAGTCCGGCCAGGCCTGCTTCGAGTTCACCGTCGCGGTGCCGGACCAGGAAAAACCCTGCTTGCCGACGCCGACGCCGTAGCGGCGCGCCCGCCCGCCCGGCTCCACCAGGGTGAGCTGGTGCGCGCGCGGGTCGACGATGATCGTGCCCGGCTCGTAGGGGCCGTTATAGGCGATCTCCTGCCGGAGGAAGGCCGGGTTCATCTTCTTGTAGTTGAAGGCCTGGATCGGGAACACGTCGTCAGTGATGGGCCCGTAGGCCTTGGCATAGTCGATCGGCCCGTCATCGGGGGCGCGCAGCACGGCCTTGGCCTTGGCCGCCTCGATCGGCGACAGGCCCTCGGCCGGAGGCGCTCCGGCCTGGCGGCGCTGCACCGTCGGATCCTCGTCCTCCGGGGCGTAGACCGGGGCGGATTGCGGCGCCGGAGCGGCCTGCGGTGCGGGGCGGACCACCGGGGCCCGGCCGGTATAGGGCAGGTAGCGGTCGCCGCGCCGCACGTAGAGCGCGCCGTTCTGGTCCTGGTAGAGCTGGCCGTCGTCGCCGAACCCATCGATGCCGGACTCGGCGACCGGGCCGCGGCCCTGGGCGTGCGCTGCCGAGGCGAGCGCGAGGACGGTGAAGCCGGCCAGGAACAGGCGGCGGATCGGGGCGGACATGGCTCGGTTTTCCCTGGATGGCGCGGCGTCACCGAAATCGTGCGGCGGCGCGCGATCGAGCTGACCGACACGAATACAAGGCCACGCTCATTCCAGGCCTTAGCAAGGATCGCGCGGCATCGCCAAGTTGCGGAAGTCCCCTATGACCGTCGTCCGATGTCTCGTCTGGTACTTCTCTTCACCTGTGTTGCGTTCCTGCCTCTACCGGTTGCGCCGCCGTTCACCCTGCCGCAGGAACGGACGGGACGGCGCCGGGTCCGGAGCGGTTCGGGCTTGCTTCGTCCCTCAACGCAAGGTTGATGGCGACGGCCGGCATCTCCGCCGTGCGAGGGATCTCGGTCGTGCGTGCGAACATCCTGTGGGGCGCGGCGATCCTGGCCGCCGCCCTGGTTCTCGGTCCGAGCGCCGAGGCGCGCCGCGCGGCCACGGCCGAGCCGCCGAAAGCCGCCGCGCCGGCCGGGATCTGGACCGCGGGAACCCAGCCCGAGCGCGATTGCGGCCGCGCCCGCCGCAAGTTCTGGGTGCCGCAAGAAGGCTGGATCGTCCGCACCGTCGTGTCGTGCCGGTGATCGGGACGTTTTCTTCGCACGCCCGATTCCCAAGCAATGCTGCCTGGATCACGGGCAATCCCGCTTTCGGGCGTGATCAGGTTTGACGGCGGGCTGTGCCGTCGCGCGAAGGTGAGAGGGCTTCACGAAAATTTGCCTGACTATCCCACGCGCCGCCTTATCCTGATGTGGTGTCGCGAAGCGTAGCTCTCCTCCGAGGCCTCTGCCGCGCTGCGGCGCCTCGGAAAGGGGGGAGGGCGCGGGTCGTGCGCGGCGCGGGCTGCCGTCCGCCGCGTCCTTGCGCGCGCAGCGAAGCAACCCAGAACAGCACGCGCGCTCAGAACGTTGCGCATCACTGGGTTGCTTCGCTGCGCGCAAGGACGGGTGAGGCGATTGGGGGCCACGCTCGGGCCGCCTCCGATCCTTCGAAGCTGGCACGCATGCTGCATTGCGGTTCAGGCCGCGCCTGCTGCGGCGGTGGAGCAACGGCGCTCTCAAACAGCGGACGGTGTGAGTCCGGATCCCCGGCATGAGCGACCGCGTGGCGGTTCGCCTCTCATAAGACGAGCACCTGCTATGGCCAGCTTCAAGACGGCGATGAAGTCGGGTCACCCCCCGACGCTGTTCGCGGCGTTCCTCTACTTCGATTTCTGCTTCGCGATCTGGGTCCTGAACGGCGCCATGGGCCCGTTCATCACCGAGACCTACAAGCTCACCCCGGCCCAGACCGGGTTCATGATCTCGCTGCCGATCCTCGCCGGGGCGCTGATGCGCTTCCCGCTCGGGATCCTGGCCCAGTATATCGGCCGCAAGAACGCGGCGATCACGGAGATGACCGTGATCATGATGGCGATGGCCTACGGATACTTCGTGGTGTCGTCCTACAACGACGTGCTCGCCATGGGCGTGCTGCTCGGCATCGCCGGGGCCTCCTTCGGGGTGGCTTTGTCGCTCGGCTCGGGCTGGTTCCCGCCGGAGCACAAGGGGCTGGCGATGGGCATCGCGGGCGCCGGCAATTCCGGCACCGTGCTGGCCGTGCTGTTCGCCCCGCCGCTGGCCCAGGCCTATGGCTGGCAGACCACCTACGCCTTCGCCGGCGTGGTGATGCTGATCCCGCTCGCGGTCATGATCGTGTTCGCCAAGGAGCCGCCGGACAACGCCCACCAGTCGTTCAAGGAGCATGTCTCCTGCCTGTTCACTAAGGACGGCTGGGCGTTCTCGCTGATCTACGTGATCACCTTCGGCGGCTTCGTCGGCCTGTCGAACTTCCTGCCGACCTTCTTCTACGAGCAATTCTCCGTGACGAAGGTCGAGGCCGGGCGGCTGACCATGCTGGCCGCCTTCATGGGCTCGGGCATCCGGATCGTCGGCGGCTACTACGCCGACCGGATGGGCGGGATCGCGGTCCTGTCGGTGGTGCTGCTCGCGGCGATCGCCACCTTCCTGTCGCTGATGGCGACGCCCTCGCTCGCCGTGACCACGCTCCTGTTCATGCTGTGCTTCGCGGCCCTCGGCGCCGGCAACGGTGCCCTGTTCCAGCTCGTGCCTCTGCGCTGGCCGACCAACACCGCGGTCGCCGGCTCGATGATCGGCGAGGTCGGGGCGCTCGGCGGCGCGATCCTGCCGAACGTCATGGGCCTGTCGAAGCAATATACCGGCTCGTTCTCGCTGGGCTTCATCGGCTACGCGGTGTTCACCGCCGCGGTGCTCGGCTGCCTGATGCTCTGGCAGCGCAAATGGGTGGGCAGCTGGGTCGGCCCCCGCGGCAAGGCGCTGGGCACCGAGACGGAGACCGGGCAGTTGCAGCCGGCCACGGTCTGAGCAGGATCCTGATAGGGGAAGTCGTGGAGATCCACGCCTCCCCTTCGTCCTGAGGCTTCAGCATCGAACCCATCATTCCGGGCTCCGCTTTGCGGCCCCGGAATGACGGCGTGGTGCTTGAGCTGCCTCTGCGAGGGTTTGGTGTCGGCCCCATGCACGACAGCCTACGCAAACACCCCAACGGGCAGAGCATCCACACATCGCACGGCTGGCTGGAGGGGGCGCTCGGATGCGGCGCCGCCCGATAAGATCGTCGGTGGGAGAGGGCGCGTTCGGACCCGCTCCGAGCATCTGCACTTCTTCGATCGATAAACCGAAACGGGAGCCCCACGGCTCCCGTTTCGCGGTTCCGCCGACAGATTGAATTCGTGCCCATCCCCCTCGACGCACGGTTGCCTTCCGGTGCAAGAGGCGTTTGAATAACGAATACCAAAGAGCGCCCGTCCCCGTGATGAGGCGCCGGGCGACCGGAAAACGCGGCGCCGTCAGAGCGGAGGAACCGTCGATGCTCAAGCGCATGAGCGCCACCAATGGCGTGCTCGGCCTGCTCTGCGTGATGTATTTCATCACCTATCTGGACCGGGTGAACATCGCGACCGCCGGCGCCGAGATCATCCGCGAATTCGGCATGTCGAAGACCGATTTCGGCCTGATCCTCTCGGCCTTCGCCTATCCCTACGCGATCTTCCAGGTCATCGGCGGCTCGGTCGGCGACAAGTTCGGCGCCCGGCGCACGCTCCTCGTCTGCGGCATGATCTGGGCCTCGGCCACGATCCTCACCGGCCTGGTCGGCGGGCTGATCAGCCTGTTCCTGGCGCGGGTGCTGCTGGGCTTCGGCGAGGGCGCGACCTTCCCGACCGCCACCCGGGCGATGCAGAACTGGACGGCCCCGGGCAAGCGCGGTTTCGCCCAGGGCATCACCCACGCCTTCGCCCGGCTCGGCAACGCGGTGGCGCCGCCGATCGTGGCCTTCCTGATGTACCATTTCGGCTGGCGCACCAGCTTCGTGATCCTGGGCGGGGTCAGCTTCGTCTGGGTCGCGATCTGGTACCTGTATTTCCGCGACGACCCGTCCGATCACCCGACCATCACGGCCAAGGAGCTCGAGGCCCTGCCGCCGCCCAAGAAGGTCGGGGCCAAGCAATCGGTGCCGTGGGGCGCGCTGACCCGGCGCATGCTGCCGGTGACGATCACGTATTTCTGCTACGGCTGGACCCTGTGGCTGTTCCTCGGCTGGCTGCCGAGCTTCTTCAAGGAGAATTACGGCCTCGACCTCAAGAACTCGGCCCTGTTCGCCTCCGGGGTCTTCTTTGCCGGCGTCGTCGGCGATACGGTCGGCGGTATGCTGAGCGACTCGATCCTCCATCGCACCGGCAACGTGAAGCTCGCCCGCCTGTCGGTGATCGTGGTGGGCTTCCTCGGCGCGGCCGCGAGCCTGGCCGGGGTCTTCCTCACCCGCGACCTGACCCTGGTGGCGTTGCTGCTCTCCTCCGGCTTCTTCTTCGCCGAGCTGGTGATCGGTCCGATCTGGTCGGTGCCGATGGACATCGCGCCGAAATATGCCGGCACCGCCAGCGGGCTGATGAATACTGGCTCGGCGGTGGCGGCGATCGTCTCGCCGATCGTGTTCGGGCTGATCGTCGACCTCACCGGCAGCTGGACCTTGCCCTTCGTCGGCTCGGTCGGGCTCTGCCTGCTCGGCGCCGCCCTGGCCTTCACGATGCATCCCGAGCGCGAATTCGTGGATCCCGTCACCGGGCCGGTCGGCCCCGTGGCGACCGTGCCGGCCGGGGAGTAGCGCCGCGATGGCGGAACAGACGGGACGTTCGGGGCCGCTCGCCGGCGTGCGGGTGATCGAGCTCGCGCACATCATGGCCGGCCCGGTCTGCGGGCTGATGCTCGCCGACATGGGCGCGGAGGTGATCAAGGTCGAGAAGATGGAGGGCGACGACACCCGTCGCACCGTCCCGCCGGCGCTCGAGGGCGAGAGCGCGGCCTACATGATGATGAACCGCGGCAAGCGCGGCCTCAGCCTCGACCTGAAGAACCCGGACGGCGTCGCGGTGCTGCGCCGCCTGCTCGCCAATGCCGACGCGCTCATCGAGAATTACCGCGGCGGCACCATGGAGCGGCTGGGCATCGGCTACGAGACCCTGCGGCAGGAATTCCCGGCCCTGGTCTATTGCTCGCTCTCGGGCTTCGGCCGCACCGGGCCCTATGCCGACCGGGCCGGGTTCGACCTGGTCGCGCAGGGCATGAGCGGGCTCATGTCGGTGACCGGGGAGGGGCCCGGCCAGCCGCCGATGAAGTGCGGGCCGCCGGTGACCGACATCACCGCCGGGATCCTGGCCGCCATGGGCGTGCTCGCGGCCTATGCCCACCGGCTCAAGACTGGGCAGGGCCAGGCGGTGGACACCTCGCTGTTCGAGGCCGGGATCACCCACACCTACTGGCAATCGGCCATCGCCATGGCGACCGGCATCGCCCCGGGGCCGATGGGCTCGGCCCATCCGCTGAACGCGCCCTACGAGGCGTTCGAGACGGCGGACGGCTGGATCACCATCGGGGCGGCCAACCAGACCAACTGGCTGCGGCTGCTCAAGGCGATCGGCTCGGAGGCGCTCGCCGAAGATCCGCGCTTCGTGCTCAACCGCGACCGCATGGCCAACCGCCACGACCTCGCCGCGACCCTGGCGCCGATCTTCAGGGCGGAGACGTCCGAGGCCTGGCTCGCCCGCCTCGAAGCCGGCGGCGTCCCGGCGGGGCCGGTGCTCGACGTCAACGCCATGCACCGCGATCCGCAGACGCTCGCCCGCGCGATGGTGGTGGAGGTCGAGCACAGCCGGGTCGGCCGGATGAAGACGCTGGGCCTGCCGGTGAAGTTCTCGGACACGCCCGGCCGGGTCCACGGCCCGGCGCCGTTGCTCGGCGAGCATTCCCGGGCGATCCTGGCGGAAGCCGGCTACACCGCCTCCGAGATCGACGGCCTGATCGACCGGGGCGTGGTCCGCGAGACCGTGGCCTGAACCCCAGAGGACCTGCGATGAGTGCCACGCCCGCCACCGACGAGCTGCTGTTCACCACCGACGAGGCCGGGATCGCCCGGATCGTCCTCAACCGGCCGCAGGCCCGCAACGCGCTCACCTTCGCGATGTACCAGGGGCTGATCACCTGCTGCGAGGCGATCGCCGCCGACCCGGCCGTGAAGGCACTGATCATCACCGGCGCCGGCGACAAGGCCTTCGCGGCCGGCACCGACATCGCCCAGTTCCGCAGCTTCGCGACCGCCGACGACGCGCTGGGCTACGAGCGCTTCATGGACCGGGTGCTCGGCGCCCTGGAGCGGCTGCGGGTGCCGACCATCGCGGCGATCGCGGGCGCCTGCACGGGCGGCGGCGCGGCCATCGCGGCGGCCTGCGACCTGCGGGTCGCGACCCGCGACGCCCGGTTCGGCTTCCCCATCGCCCGGACGCTCGGCAATTGCCTGAGCCAGGGCAATCTCAAGCGGCTTTCCGGGCTGATCGGCCCGGCCCGGGTCAAGGACATCATCTTCACCGCCCGGCTCGTGGGCGCCGAGGAGGCGCTGGCCATCGGCCTCGTCGGCGAGGTCGTGGACGATTGCGCGGCGCTGACCGTCCGGGTCGACGCCCTGGCGCAGCTCCTGGCCGGCCACGCGCCGCTGACCATGCAGGCCACCAAGGAAGGCTTGCGCCGCCTCGCCGAGGAAGAGCCGACCGCCGACGGCGCCCCGCATCCCGGCGATGACCTGATCCTGATGTGCTACATGAGCCAGGATTTCCGCGAGGGCATGGAGGCGTTCCTGGGCAAGCGCACCCCGGCCTGGAGCGGGCGCTAGGAGCCGCCGCTCACCCCGGCTCCTGGCAGACATCGACCCACGCGGCTCCCGTCAGCGTTGCCATGCGGTCCGGTGCGATGCGGACCGCGCTGTGGGTGCTGCCGGCCGCGGGGACGACCTCGTCGAAGGCCTTCAGCGACACGTCGCAATAGACCGGCAGCGGCGCGATCAGCCCGAACGGGCAGACCCCGCCGACCGGGTGGCCGGTCGCCGCCTCGACCTCGGCGAGGTCGAGCATCCGGACCTTGCCGCCGAACACGGCCTTGGCCTTCTTGTTGTCGAGCCGCGCGTCGCCCCGGGTGACCACGAGGGCGACCTGGTCGCCGATCCGGATCGACAGCGTCTTGGCGATCTGCGCGGGGGCGACGCCGTGGCCGGCAGCGGCCTCGGCCACGGTAGCGGTGCTGGTGGTCAGCTCGATCACCGCGAGGTCGGGCGCCCTCTCGGCGAAGAACGCCCGGACGGATTCGAGGCTCATGCAAGTGTCCCTGAAATCGAGGCGGCCCGAGCGGCGATGCGCGCCAGATCAGCCACGCATTATGGCAAAGCTTGTGCCGTCCGCCAGAGCCGTTCGAAAGGGTTGCGGCCGAACAGGCTTCGCGTGGTGAGGACACTATCTTTTGCGGTCGTTCGGGCGCAGGCTCACCGCATTACCGGAACGGCGGCTTCAGGCTCCGGTGACTGCGGATCGGAGGTCCCCGCCTGTGACGGGCGGCCGTACGGGTCGGCCCGGCGCGAAAAGCCGCGGTCACGCTCCGGAGGACGGCCCCATGAGCATCGAGAAGCAACGCGGCAACCGCGAGACGAAGAAGCCGAAGAAGCCGGTGCCGAAGATGAATGCCGCGGCCCCGTCCCAGAAGAACACCGTCGCGTCGGTTGTGAAGCGGTCCGAGGGGCGCTGAGCCGGATCGCAGCCCGGGGCGCCGTTGCGGTCCAAGAACACCCGCGGCCCCGGGTTGCTTCGCTGCGCTCGCAATGACGGGATTGGCGCTGTCGAAGCGGGCGAGATCCGAGATGCTCCCCTCATCCTGAGGTGGCGCCTGCTTTGCGGGCGCATCTCAGGATGAGATCGTGCGCGGGAGACGCGCGCTCACCCCTTCATCGGCCGTGCCTGCAAAATCGCTGCCCGCACGAATGGCCGCTTCAACAGGGTGCCGACATTCGCCCGGCCGACGAATTCCTGCGCCCCGGGATGGCTGCGCACCGCCTTGACCAGGTTGAGGCGGTGGCCGCTGCGGAAGCGGTAGGGCTCGGACACCGCCCCGCTCAGGAACGCCTCGACGCTGGCGTCGATCTCGTCCTCGGCGATCACGTTCGCCGTGCGCAGCATCTGGATGGTCTGAAGGTCGGTCATCGTCGATAGATAGGGCGGCGGCGCCGGTCACGCAGCCAAGGTTACCGGCGCCGCCGTTCGCGGGGAAGCCTTTCCTACCGCGTCGTCGCCAGCAGCAGGTCCGGCAGCCACATGGCGATGCCTGGGACCAGGCACAGGATCAGGATCGCCACCGCCATCAGCATCACGAAGGGCAGGGTGCCCCAGATGATGTCCGAGAGCGGGATGTCGGGGGCGATGTTCTTGATGACGAAGATGTTCAGGCCCACCGGCGGGTGGATCAGGCCCATCTCCATGGTGATGGTCATCACCACGCCGAACCACACCAGATCGAAGCCCGCGGCCTTGAGCGGCGGCAGGATGATCGGCGCGGTCATCAGGATGATCGAGACCGGCGGCAGGAAGAAGCCGAGCACGATCACCAGGGCGAGGATCGTCACCAGCAGCACCCAGGGCGAGAGCTGCATCGCCACGATCGCGGCCGCGGCCGATTGCGACAGGTGCAGGTAGCTCATCACGTAGGCGTAGAGCAGCGACATGCCGATGATCAGCATCAGCATGGTCGATTCCCGCAGGGTCGCGACCAGGATCGGGCTGACGTCCCGGAACCGCCACACGCCGTAGATCGCCGCGATCAGGCCGAGCGCCAGCAGGCCGCCGAGGCCGGCGGTCTCCGAGGGGGTCGCGTAGCCGCCGTAGAGCGCCACCATCACGCCGGTGAGCAGGACCACAAAGGGCAGCACCCGCGGCAGCGTCGAGAAGCGCTGGGCCATGCTGTACTGCTCGTCGGCCAGGATCGGCGAGGCCGGGCCGCCGCGCTCCAGCACCGCCTTGGCGGCGGAGAATTCCGAGCGGAACCGGTACATCGCCCAGGCGGCGAACAGGGCGACCAGCAGCAGCCCCGGCCCGATCCCGGCCAGGAACAGGCGCCCGAGCGATTGCTCGGAGGCGACCGCGTACAGGATCATGGTGATCGAGGGCGGCAGCAGGATGCCGAGCGTGCCGCCGGCCGCGATGATCCCGGCGGCGAAGCCCGGCGAGTAGCCGCGCTTGCGCATCTCCGGAATGCCGGCCGAGCCGATCGCCGAGCAGGTCGCCGGGCTGGAACCCGCCATGGCGGCGAACAGCGCGCAGGCGAAGACGTTGGCGATGCCGAGACCGCCGGGAATGCGGTGCATCCAGGCATGCATCGCCGAGTAGAGGTCCTGGCCCGCCCGGGACCGCCCGATCGCCGCGCCCTTCAGGATGAACAGCGGGATCGACAGCAGGGTGATCGAGGCCATCTCCTCGTAGACGTTCTGGGCCACCGTATCGAGGGAGGCGCCCGGCATGAACACGACCATGAAGGCCAGGGCCACGGCGCCGAGCGCGAACGCGATGGGGATGCCCGACAGCATCGCCCCGAGGGTGGCCCCCGCGTAGAGGAAGCCGATCGCCGCCGTGCTCATCACTTCACCCTCGCGTCGATCGTCTGGCCCATCGGATCGGGCCCCCGGGGCGTGACCCCGGGCGCGCCGTGCATGTCCTTGTTGACGTCGGCGCCGATGCCGATCTTCGGCTTGGCCCAGCCGGCCGCCCGAGGCCCGTAGAGCAGCGCCTCGGCGATCTGCAGGATGAACTGGAGGCACAGCAGGCTCATGCCGGCGGCCATCAGCGTGTAGGGGATCCAGAGCGGCGGCCCCCAGGTCGATTGCGAGGTCTGGCCGTCGATCCAGGCCTCGTGGTCCAGCGTCCAGCTCTTCCAGGCGAAGAACGTGCAGAAGGCGAGGCTGACCACGTCGACGAAGATCAGCCGCATCCGGTTGACCGCCGGCGGCAGCAGGCCGGTCAGCGCCTCGATCGCGACGTGGCCGCGCTTGGCCTGGACCCCGGCGGCCGAGAAGAAGGTCGCCCCGACGATCAGGAAGACCGCCATCTCGTCCTGCCAGTCGGTCGGCTCCTTCAACAGGTAGCGGACGACGACGCTGTGGCTCAGCACCAGGCAGGCCGCGACGAGGCAGAGCCCGCCCAGCCCGAGGATCACGCGGTTGATGCCGCGCAGCGCCCGGTCGAACAGGCCGAGCAGGCCGGGGAGCCGGGGCTCCTCCGCACCTTTCGCATCCGGGATCGCGGTAGCCGCGTCGAAGCCGTGGCTCACGCGACCTGCTCCGCGAGCTTCAGCAGTTCCGCGCAGCTCGCGTTGCGGCCGGCATAGTCCTTCCAGGCCGTCTCGCGGGCGAGCTCGCGCCACTGGCCGAGCACCTGCTCGTCGAGCTGCGAGACCTTGGCACCGGCCTTCGAGAAGATCTGCTCGACCCGGGTGTCGTCCTCCTTGGCCCCGGTCTGGCCGAAGGCTTCGAGCTCCGCGCCCACCGCCATGATCAGGTCCTGCTGGTCCTTCGGCAGGCCGGAGAACACGGTCTTGGACATCATGATCGGCTCGAGCATGAACCAGTAGGAGCGCTCCCGGCCCGAGGTCAGCGCCTTCGAGAGCTCTTCCAGCCGGAACGAGATCAGGCTGGTGGACGAGGTGATCACCGCGTCGCAGGCGCCGGTCTGCATGGCCGCGTAGGATTCGTTCGACGGGATCGAGAGCGTCGCGGCGCCGGCCTGCTTCATCATCAGGTCCATCTCACGGGAGCCGCCGCGGACCTTCATGCCCTTGGCGTCGGACGGGGCGACCAGCGGCCGCTCGCGGCTGGCGACGCCGCCGGCCTGCCAGACCCACGAGACCAGGACGATGCCCTTCGATTCCAGCAGCTCGGTCAGCTTCCGGCCCACGGGCGCCGACTTCCACGCCACCGCCTGGGCGTAGGAGGTCACCAGCGCCGGCATCAGGCCGATATTCAGCTCCGCCACCTCGCCGCCCGCGTAGGGGCTGGGGTAGAGCGACATGTCGAGGGCGCCCTTGCGCATGGCGCCGAACTGGGCGTTCGTCTTCATCAGCGACGAGCCGGGATAAACTTGGACTTCCAGGGCGCCCTGCGAGCGCTCGTTGATCGCCTTCGCGAATTTCCGGCACATGCGGTCGCGGAAATCGCCCTCGTCGATCGTCCCGCCCGGGAACTGGTGCGACAGCTTCAGGGTCGTGGCGGCCTGGGCGGCGCCGAGGCCGAATCTCAGGATGGCGGGCGCCGTGAGGGCGGCCGCGACCAGCGTGCGACGTGTCGGCGTCATTGCTCTCTCCCGCGCCGCACTCTTGGCGGCAATGATTTTGTGCGCCGCAATATTGTCTTGCAGTGCTTGTATGCAAGAAAAACCGTCTTGTATATTTTGTCAACGGTGGAGCATATGTGATTGGCATCAAGCCCGGCGGTCAGCCAGGAACCGGGCAGATGCGGCGCCGGCCTGTCGGCGCGGAGGGACCGGAGGGATGAGTCACGCCCAGCGGCTGCGGCAGCGGATCGAGGACGAGATCGTCTCGGGCGAGCTCGCCCTCGGGTCGCGGCTCGACGAGAACCAGCTCGCGGCGCGCTTCGGGGTCTCACGCACCCCGATCCGGGAGGCGCTGCTCCAGCTCGCGGCCACCGGCCTCGTCCAGGCCAAGCCGCGGCGCGGCGCCATCGTGAGCGCGCCGGAACCGCACCTGCTGCTCGCCATGTTCGAGGCCATGGCGGAGATGGAAGCCGCCTGCGGCCGGCTCGCCGCCCGCCGCCTGGTTCCGGAGGATGCCGAGGCCCTTCAGGTCGCGCTCGCCGGCTGCAAAGCGGCGATGGCCCAGGAGGATACCGAGAGCTACTACGCCGAGAATTACGTGTTCCACACGGTGGTCTACCGGGCGAGCCGCAACGCCTTCCTGGCCGAGCAGGCCCTGTCGCTGCATCGCCGCCTGGCGCCCTACCGCAGGTTGCAGCTGCGGGTCCGCCAGCGACTCCCGCAATCGCTCGCCGAGCACGAGGCGATCGTCGCCGCGATCGTCGCCGGCGATGAGATCCGCGCGGCCGAGGCCCTGCGCAGCCACGTCATCGTCCAGGGCGACCGCTTCACCGATCTGGTCGCCGGCCTGTGGGCGCCGAACGCCGCCTGAGCCGGCGGATGCGCGCCCTATCGTGCGCACCGGGACGATTGCGTAGCCCCGCGTTCTGACTCGACTAGAAGTTGCAGCTTGAGCAAGGTCGCCTCGTGAGAGCGAGGACGGGCATGCTGAAGGACATCGTGAGAAGCGCGGGGCGCCGCGCCGGCGTCGACATCTTCCGGGCGAGCACGGAGCCGTTCCGCTGGAGCCACACGGTCCACGATTACCACCCGGTGGTGCCGTCCTCCCGCTGGACGCCCGGCAGCCCGCCGCACGGCCAGCTCCGCTCGGTCCTCGCCCGGGAGAGCGTGGCCTACGAAGCCTTCCTCGACGCGCTGGAGGGCCAGGCCGACCTGCTCCACAGCGTCCCGCACGAATCCCGCCTCGCCGACCCTGTGACGCCGCATTGGGACAACACCTGGTTCACCGCGCTCGACGCGGCCGCCTTGATGACGATGCTGGCCTGGAAACGGCCTGCCCGCTACCTCGAGATCGGCTCCGGCTGCTCGACCTGCTTTGCCCGCTACACGACCGACGCGCTGAACCTGCCGACCACGATCACCTCGATCGACCCGATGCCTCGGCGGGAGATCGACGCGATCTGCGACCGGACCCTTCGCGCGCCCCTCGAAGGCTGCGACCTCACACTCTTCGAAGAGCTGCGGGCCGGGGACATCGTCTTCTTCGACGGATCGCACCGCTCCTTCGCGAATTCCGACGTGACGGTGTTCTTCTTCGAAGTGATGCCGCGTCTCGCGCCGGGCGTGATCGTCCAGATCCACGACATCTTCATCCCGGACGACTACCCGGCCGCGTGGAACTGCCGCCTCTACAACGAGCAGTACCTGCTGGCCGCCATGCTGTTATGCGGCGCCCCGCCGTTCCGGGTGACCGCCCCGGTGATGTATCTCTGCCAGGATCCGGCGATGAGCGCCCGGGTGAGGACGGTCTTCGCCGCCCGCGGGGCCGGCCCCGACATCCCGTTCCTCTACCCGAACGATTCCCGCACGCCGGGCGCCTCGTTCTGGTTCGAGATGACCGCTCAGCCGGCCTCCGCGACCCCGTAATTGGCGGCGATCACGGACTTCTTCCCGCGGATGTGCTCGCGCATCAGCACGGCCAGGGCGGCCCCGTCCCGGGCGCGCAGCAGCGCGATCATGCGCTCGTGCTCCGACACGGCCCGGGCCCATTGGTCCGGGGTCTGCCGGGCGGAGTAGCGCGACCGCTGGATCCGGCCCGACAGGCTCTCGTAGATGTTGGCCAGCACGCCGTTGCGGCTGGCCGCCATGATGCCTTCGTGGATCCGACGGTTGTAGCTGAAATACCCGGCCTCGTCGCCGCCCTTCCAGGCCGCCACCATCGCGTTGTGATCGACCTCGATCGCGTCGATCTCGGCCTCGGAGATCGTCCGGCAGGCGAGGTCGCCGGCGGTGGCCTCGAGACCGGCGATCACCTCCATCATCTCCTCGAGCTCCGTCTCCGAGATGCTGGCGACCCGCGCCCCGCGGTTCGGCAGCAGCTCGAGCAGCCCCTCGGTCGCCAGGATCTTGATCGCCTCCCGCAGGGGCGTGCGCGAGATGCCGAAGCGCTCGGTCAGCTCGCCCTCGTTGATGCGCGCCTTGGGCTCCATCTCCCCGGAGCGGATCAGTTCCCGCATCCGATCGGCCACCTCGTCATGGAGATAGCGACGGCTGATTCCGATGCCGGTGTCGATTTTGTTCATGAGCCGACGGTGCACGCAAGGTCAAAGCAACCCGTCCGGCATGTGTAGGTGCACGACAATTCAGTGTCGAGGCAGGGGGGCGTGCACGAGAGCGTCATCGAGAACGCGCGCCACGTGTTGAGCCTCCAGCCCCAAGCCGTCATGGATCTGGTGGCGACAGCTGGTCCCGTCGGCCACGACAAGGTCGTCCGGCCCGGCCGCGCGCAGCGCCGGGAACAGCGACAGCTCCGCCATGGCGAAGGAGGTCTCGATCGTCTCGGCCCCGTAGCCAAAGGCGCCGGCCATGCCGCAGCAGCTCGACTCGATGACCCGCACGTCGAGGCCCGGCACCGACCGCAGCACGGTCTCCACCGAGCCCATCACGCCGAACGATTTCTGGTGACAATGCCCGTGCAGGTGCGCGACCCGGCCGCCCTGGTCGGCCAACGGCAGCACGATCCGGCCGGCCGCGAGGTCGCCGGCCAGCAATTCCTCGAACAGCACGGATTGCCTGGCCAGCAGCGCCGTGTCCTCGCCCGGCAGCAAGGCGGAGAACTCGTCCCGGAAGGTCAGCAGGCAGGACGGCTCCAGGCCGACCACCCGGGCGCCGGCCCGGACGAAGGGCAGCAGCGTGTCGAGGGTCCGGCGCGCCTCGGCGCGGGCCCGGTCGGTCTGGCCCGAGGCCAGCCAGGTCCGGCCGCAGCAGAGCGGCCGCCGCCCGCGCGTCGGGTAGGCCCGGTGGATGCGGTAGCCCGCAGCCCGGAGAACCCGCTCGGCCGCCTCCAGATTCTCCCGCTCGAAGGCGCGGTTGAACGTGTCGCCGAACAGGATGACGTCGCGGAAATCTCCCGTGACGTCGCCGGGATGGGCCGCCTCGCCCTGCTCGCTCCACGGGCGGCGCCAGCGCGGCAGCGAGCGCTTGGCCGAGAGCCCGACCATCCGCTCCGACAGGGCGGCCAGCGCCGGGTGCCGGTCGCGCAGGTTGAGGAGCGGCGCGAGCTTGGCGGCGATCCCGGCGTAATGCGGCATCAGGCCGATGATCCGGTCGCGCAGGGGCAGCCCGTGGCGGGCATGGTAGTGGTGCAGGAACTCGACCTTCATCTTGGCCATATCGACGCCCGTCGGGCATTCCCGGCGGCAGGCCTTGCAGGAGACGCAGAGGTCGAGGGTGCGCTTCATCGCCTTGCTGGTGAAGGCGTCGGGCCCGAGCTGGCCCGAGATCGCGAGGCGCAGGGAATTGGCCCGGCCGCGGGTGAGGTGCTCCTCCTCCCGGGTCGCCCGGTAGGACGGGCACATCGCGCCGCCGGCGAGCTTCCGGCAGGTGCCGTTGTTGTTGCACATCTCGACCGCCTCACCGAAGCCGCCCCAATCCGACCAGTCGAGGGCGGGCTTGAGCGGCTGGGTCACGGCGTAGTCGGGCTTGAACCGGAACAGGCTCCGGTCGTCCATGGTCAGGGGCCGGACGATCTTGCCGGGATTGAGCCGGTTCTCCGGGTCGAACGCGTCCTTCACGGTCTCGAAGGCGCCGGTCAGGACCGGGCCGAAGAGCGGCGCGATGTATTCCGAGCGCGAGATCCCGTCGCCGTGCTCGCCGGAATAGGAGCCCTTGTAGCGGCGCACCAGCTCGGAGGTTTCCTCCGCGATGGCGCGCATCCGCTTCACGTCGCCTCCGTCCTTCATGTCGAGGATCGGTCGAACATGGAGGCAGCCGACGGAGGCGTGGGCGTACCAGGTGCCGCGGGTGCCGTGCTTGGTGAAGACGTCCGTCACCGCGTCCGTGTAATCGGCGAGGTGCTCCAGCGGCACCGCGCAATCCTCGATGAACGAGACAGGCTTCGCGTCGCCCTTCATCGACATCATGATGTTGAGGCAGGCCTCGCGCACCTCCCAGACGGAGCGCTGGCGCGCCGGCTCCAGGATCTCCACGACGGCGTCCGGGAAGCCGTGATCGGCCATGCAGGCATCGAGGCGCTTCAGGTCGCGCTTCAGAACGGCAAGGTCGTCCCCGGCGAATTCCGCCAGCAGCAGGCAGTTCGGCTTGCCGCGGGTGATGTCGGCGAGCGTCGTCCGGAACAGGGGGATGTCGGCGCCCAGGACCAGCACGTTGTTGTCCACCAGCTCCACCGCCACGGGGTCGAGGGCGACGATGTGCTGCGTCGTCTCCATGGCGGCCCGGAACGACGGGAAGTGGCAGACACCCATCACGCGGTGCGCCGGCAGGCGCGACAGCTTGAGGGTAACCGAGGTCGTGGCGGCAAGCGTCCCCTCGGAGCCGACGAGGAGATGCGCAAGGTTCGGGCGCGGCTCGACCAGGGCGTCGAGATTGTAGCCACCCACGCGCCGCTGCACCTTCGGGTAGCGGGCCTCGATCTCGTCGCGGTGAAGCACGGCGAGGGCGCGCATGCGCTCGGCCAAGGATTCCGCGTGCGCCGAGCCGGTCACCCCCGAACTCGCATTGCCGGTCAGGCCGAAGCTGAAGGCCTCACCGCCCGGCAGCAGCGCTTCCATCGCCAGGACGTTGTCGCTCATCTTCCCGTAGCGCAGCGAGCGGGCGCCGCAGGAATTGTTTCCGGCCATGCCGCCGATGGTGCAGCGGGTGGCGGTCGAGGGTTCCACCGGGAAGAACCAGCCATCGGCCTTCACGCGGCTGTTCAGCCGCTCCAACACCATGCCGGGCTCGACCGTGATGGTGCCGGCCTCCGGGTCGTAGGCGCGGATGCCGTTGAAGTGGCGCGAGCAATCGACCACGAGGCCGGAGCCGATCGGCTGGCCGTTCTGCGAGGTGCCGCCGCCGCGCAGGATAACCGGCGCGCCGTGATCGGCGGCAATCCGCAGGGTCGCGGCGATGTCGGCGGCCGAGCGCGGCAGCACCACCCCGGCCGGCATGATCTGGTAGATCGAGGCATCGGTGCTGTAGCGGCCGCGGGTGAACGCGTCGAACCGCGCCTCCCCCTGCAACTGCTCCGCGAGCTTGCGGGCCAAGCCCCCGTCCAGACGCGCCGCCGCGCGCGGCGAGGCCGCACTTCGAGCCTTGGCTTGCGTCACGGCCGATCCCTCCCGAGGGCGCGTCCCCGCCCGTCGGGAGAATTGTATTCAAAATTCAACGAAGAGGGAACGGGTGGTTGAGGGAGGGACCTTTGGGCACACCCTGTCGATGTCGTCGCCTGCGGCGTGTCTCGACGCCCAAGCAATCCACCCTGTCATCCCGGGGCCGCATGGCAAGGCCCGGAATGACACAGTGATCGCTCCTGCCGCGGATACAAAATCTCAGCCCGTAAAGAGCTGGGAAATGCCCCGGTTGCGCAGCAGCGTAGTCGTCCCTGCTGTCGCCGAACGTTCTTCAGCCGCAAACCCGCCTCAGTGATTGTCCCTTGGCACGCCCGACGTCTGCGCCACCTTCTGGAACTTCACCGCGCCCTTCAGCACCATGCCCTCGTTGAGCTGAGACACCTGATCCCGGTAGATCTCCTGCCAGGGCGTCTGGGTCGCCGGGTAGGGGAAGCCGCCCCGGCTCGCCAGATCGGAACGGCGGCGCTCCAGCTCCTCGGGCGGGAGCAGGATGTCGGCGCGGCGGGTGTTGAGGTCGATGCGGACCCGGTCTCCCGATTGGAGCAGCGCCAGGCCGCCGCCCACCGCCGCCTCCGGCGAGGCGTTGAGGATCGCGGGCGTGCCCGAGGTGCCGGATTGGCGGCCGTCGCCGATGCAGGGCAGGGAGGTCACGCCGCGGCGGATCAGCTCGCCCGGCGGCTGCATGTTCACCACCTCGGCCGCGCCGGGATAGCCGACCGGGCCGGCGCCGCGCATGATCAGCACGGTGTTCTCGTCGATCCCGAGCGCCGGATCGTCGATGCGGTGGTGGTAATCCTCCGGCCCGTCGAACACGACGACGGGGCCCTCGAAGGCCATCGGGTCCTCGGGGTTGCGCAGGTAGCGGGCGGCGAATTCCTCCGAGATCACGCAGGTCTTCATGATCGCCGAATCGAACAGGCTGCCCTTAAGGTTGAGGAAGCCCGCCCGCTCCATCAGCGGCGTCTCGTAGGCCCGGATCACCTCGCGGTTCCAGCTGTGCCGGCCGCGATAATTCTCGCCGACGGTCAACCCGTTGCAGGTCGGCGCCTCGGTGTGAACCTTCCCGGCCTCGATCAGCTCGGCGAAGACGGCCGGCAGGCCGCCCGCGCGGAAATACTCCTCGCCGAGCCAGCGGCCCGCGGGCTGCATGTCGACCAGCAGCGGGATCTCGAAGCCGACCCGCTCCCAGTCGTCGCAGGTCAGCGGCACGCCGATATGCTTGGCGATGGCGTTGATGTGGATCGGCGCGTTGGTCGAGCCGCCGATGGCGGCATTGGCCACGATCGCGTTCTCGAACGCCTCCCGGGTCAGGATGTCGGAGGGCTTGAGATCTTCCCAGACCATGTCGACGATGCGCAGGCCGGTGGCATAGGCCGCCTGGCCGCGCTCGCGATAGGGCGCGGGGATCGCCGACGAGCCGGGAAGCGCCAAGCCGAGCGCTTCGGCGAGCGCGTTCATGGTCGAGGCCGTGCCCATCGTGTTGCAATGGCCCGTGGACGGCGCCGAGGAGCCGACGATGTCCATGAATTGCTGGAAGTCGATATCGCCGGCCGCATGACGCTCGCGGGTCTTCCAGACGATCGTGCCGGAGCCGGTCAGCTCCTTCTGGAAATAGCCGTTGAGCATCGGCCCGACATTGAGCGAGATCGCCGGGATATTCACGGTGGCGGCCGCCATCAGGCAGGCCGGCATGGTCTTGTCGCAGCCGGTGAGCAGCACGACCCCGTCGAGGGGATAGCCGTACAGGACCTCGACCAGGGACAGGTAAGCGAGGTTCCGGTCCAGGGAGGCGGTCGGCCGTTTCCCGGTCTCCTGGATCGGATGGCACGGGAACTCGAAGGCGACGCCGCCGGCCGCCGTGATGCCGTCGCGGACGCGCTTGGCCAACTCCAGATGGTGCCGGTTGCACGGGGACAGGTCGGAGCCGGTCTGGGCGATACCGATCAGCGGCTTGCCGGATCGCAGCTCGGCGGGTGTGAGCCCGAAATTCAGGTAGCGCTCGAGATAGAGCGCGGTCATGCCGGGGTTATGGGGATTGTCGAACCACGCCTTCGAGCGCAGGTCGGCGGGGGTCACGCGGCGCTTCTCGCTCATGGTCGAAATCCTCAGATCGTCATGCCACCGTCGATGGAATAGCTCTGGCCGGTCACGAAGGCGGCCTCGTCGCTCGCCAGGAAAACCACCAGCGGGGCGATCTCCTCGGCCTTGGCCAGCCGGCCCATGGGCTGGCGGGCGATGAAGGCCTTGCGGGCCTCCACGGGGTCGTCGAACGCGTTGATCCGGTCGGCAAGCGAGGGCGTGTCCACCGTGCCCGGGCAGACGCAGTTGCAGCGGATCCCGCGGCCCACGTAATCCGCCGCCACCGACTTGGTCAGGCCGATCACCGCGGCCTTGGTCAGCCCGTAGACGAAGCGGTTCGGCAGGCCGCGCAGCGAGCCGGCGACGCTCGCCATGTTGACGATACTCCCGGCGCCCGCCTCCAGCATCCGTGGCAGGACCGCGCGGATCGTCCAGAACTGCGACCGGACGTTGAGGTTCACCGCGAAGTCGAAATCGGCATCGCTGGCGTCGAGCACCGTGCCGGCATGGACGTAGCCGGCGCAGTTGAACAGCACGTCGATCCGGTCGAGCGTGCCGGCCACCGCCTCGATCTGCGCCCGGTCGAGCACGTCGAGGGGCGCGGTGGTGACGTTCTCCACGCCGTCGAAAGTCCGCAGCACCTCCGCCCGGACGTCGGTGGCCAGCACCCGCGCGCCCTCGCGCGCCATCGCCAGGACGCTCGCCCGGCCGATGCCCTGGCCGGCGGCCGTGACCAAGGCAGTCTTGCCCGAAAGACGCATCTCCCGATCCTCCCAGTCTCGCGGTCGTGGTGCCGCTCCGGTCTCAATCTGCCGCGATCCGCACCGCGGCGTCACGTGTCGCGCGGCCGATCAGGACAGCATCCGGGTATCGCCGTCGATGGAGATCGCCTGCCCCGAGATGGTCCGGCCCCGGGGCGAGCAGAGCAGCAGGATCTGGTCGGCCAGCTGGCGGGCGGTGACGTAATCCTTGACCGAGACGAACGAGAAGGCGCGGGCCTCCATCTCGGCAAAGCTCGTGCCCTGCTGCTGCGCCTTGGCCTCCAGGACCCGGCGCTGCCGGTCGCCGGCCACCAGGCCGGGCAGGATCGCGTTCACCCGGATGCCCGCCTCGCCGAGCTCGATCGCCAGGGACTTGGTGAAGCCGATCACCCCCCATTTCGCGGCCGCGTAGGGGCTGCGCAGGCCGAAGCCGAACTTGCCGGCCGCCGAGGACAGGTTGACGATCGAGCCGTTGCCGCTCGCGCGCAGATGCGGCACCGCGAGCCGGGCGCAGTTGAACTGGCTGGTGAGGCAGACCGTCAGGCAGCGGTCCCATTCCTCGGGGGCGATCTCCTCGACCCGCCCGGTCGGCCCGGCGATGCCGGCATTGTTGACGAGCACATCGAGGCCGCCGAGATGATCGACCGCCTGATCCATCATGGCGGCGACCTGCCCCCGGTCGGCGACATCGGTCCGGCTGCGGCCGACCTCGGCGGGCAGCGTCGCGAGCGCCGCCTCGTCGATGTCGCAGGCGAAGACCCGCGCGTCTTCCTCGAGAAACGCGTCGACGATGCCGCGACCGATGCCGGCCGCGCCCGCCGTCACGAGCACGCGCAGGCCGGCGATTCCCAGATCCATATCGTCCCTCCCATCTCGGCATCGTCCCGAACGGCGGTTGCCGGGTTTCGGGACGATGCGCACCCAAAGCTACGTGTCCCGCAGGCCGCCGCGGGACATGATGAATTCGGCCGCCTCGCGGATATCGGCCGCCAGCGCGGCGGCGGCGGCCGGCCCGTCGCCGGCTTCGATCGCCGCCAGCGCCTCGGCGTGCCGCCGCAGCGCGAAACCCTGGAGCAGCCGCTCCGGATGGGCGCGCAGGTCGAGGTTGATGACCGGACCCGCCTTCAGCCACAGCCGGGCGATGATCTCGTGCAGGGGCGCCAGCCCGCAGGCCGCGTAGATCGCGAAATGCAGGTCGCGGTTGAGCCGGACGGCCTGGGCGCTGTCGGGCCGCGCCGATTCGGCCTCGGCGCGAAACGCCGCCTCGGCCCGCCGGATCGCGGCGAGGTCCGCCTCGCTCCGGCGCTCGGCGGTGCGCGCGGCGGCCATGCCTTCGATCGCCATGCGGGTCTCGGCGAGCGCCCGGAAATCCTGCGCCGTCATGATCGGCACCCGGATCGCCCGGGTCGCCGCGACTTCGAGGACGCCGTCGGCCACGAGGCGACTCACCGCCTCGCGCACCGGCATCACGGAGACGCCGAGCGCCGCCGCGCTCTGGCGCAGGGACAGCCGGTCGCCGGGCGCTAGCCGCCCGGAGGCGAGCAGGTCGGCCAGGGCCTCGTAGGCAGTGTCGGCGAGGGTGCGCCGTTCGAGCTGGGGCAGTTCGGCCAGGGCCGACATGGAACTCATGTGCCGACACTAGACGAATCCGGCACTATCGCGCTAGTGATCTGTGATCACAGTTCGGGTGCGGGCCGCCAGAGCCCATCAAAAATGCCCGGCTGGAGGAAACGCACGGGAGCGGAACGATGACGGATCGGTTCGGGGATTCTCTCTCACGCCGCAGCCTTCTGCGGGCCGGCGGCGCGGCCCTCATCGCCCCGGCGCTCGGGAGCCCAGCCCTGTCCCAGGGACAGTCCGACGTGATCCGGATCGGCCACCTGACCCCGCGCACCGGGTTCCTCGGGCCGCTCGGCGAGTTTGCCGTGCAGGCCGCCCAACTCGCCGTGGAGGAGATCAACGCGAGCGGCGGCATTGCCGGCCGCAAGGTCGAGCTCCTGTCGGAGGACAGCGTCAATCCACAGACCGCTTCGGCGAAGGCCGAGCGCATGGTCCAGCGCGACCGCGTCGCCTGCCTGGTCGGCGAGATCAACTCGGCCTCGGCGCTCGCGATCAGCCAGGTGGCGCAGCGGGAGAAGGTGCTGTTCATCAACACCGGCGCGAACTCGGACGCGCTGCGCGGCGCGGATTGCAAGCGCTACCTGTTCCATGTCGAGGCGCAGAACACCATGATGGTCCGCGCGGCCGGCCGCGCGCTCGTCGAGAAGGGCCTGATCAAGGGCAAGAAGGTCTACGCGCTCACCGCCGATTACGCCTTCGGCCACGACCTGCTGAAGCAGGCCAAGAAGTTCTTCATCGCCAACGAGGCGACCATCGCGGGCGAGGACCTGATCCCCACCGAGCTGACCGACTTCTCGCCCTTCCTGCTCAAGCTGCGCCAGGGTCGGCCGGACCTGGTGATCTGCAACCTCGCGGGCGCCCAGATCACCAACTTCCTGAAGCAGTACAGCGAGTTCGGCCTGCCGTTCCCGGTCGCGGGCTTCGGGTTCGATACGGCGCTCGCCTGGGGCGCCGGACCCGGCAACTTCCTCGGCACCTGGCCGGTGATCTGGCATCACCGGATCGACTCGCCCTCGGCCCAGAAATTTGTGGCGGCGTTCCGGGCCAAGTACAAGAAGCCCCCGGAGAACCAGGGTTGGGGCGACTACACGGCGATGAAGATCGTCGCCCAGTCCATGAACGAGCTCAAATCGACCGATTCCACCAAGATCGTGGAGCATCTCGAGAAGGGCGCGACCTTCGACATCGCCAAGACCCGGGAGGGCTACTTCCGTCCCTGGGATCACGAGCTGATGCAGGAGATGTACGCGATCACCGCCCTGCCGGCGGATCAGGTAAAGAATCCCTACGACATCTTCACGGCAACCGGGCCGCTGCCCGGTGCCGGCGAGAACCTCGAGGTCCTCGCGACGACCCGCGACGAGAACGCCTGCACCTTCCCGGCGTGAGGCGGCCATGCAGCTCGTCTTCATCCTGGAGCAAGTGCTCAACGGCCTGCTGATCGGCGTCCAGTACCTGCTGATCGCGCTGGGCCTGTCGCTGATCTTCAGCCTCGGCGGGATCGTGAATCTCGCCCACGGCGCCTTCTACGCCATCGGCGCCTACCTGACGGTGATGCTGACGCCGACGATCGGCTTCGGCGGCGCGCTCGTCGCCTCGCCGCTGCTCGTCGCGGTGCTCGGCCTCGTGATCGAGCGGTTCCTGCTCCGGCGGTTCTATCGGGGCGATCCGACGCTGGGCCTGCTCCTGACCTTCGGCCTCGCCATGGTGGCCGAGCAGGCCCTGCGCATGGCCTTCGGGGCGGCGCCGCTGCCCTACGGGATCCCGAGCTGGCTGCGCGGCCAGGTGTTCATCGGCGACCTGATCTATTCGCGCTACCGGCTGTCCATCCTGGTGGTGGCATTGGCCTGCGTCGGCGGCCTGTGGCTGCTCCTGACCCGCACGAGCTTCGGGCGCGTGGTCCGGGCCGGCGTCCAGAACCCCGATATGGTCGCGGCGCTGGGCATCTCGCTGCGGCCCTACATGACCGCCGTCGTGACGATCGCCGTGGGTCTCGCCGCGCTCGCCGGCACCATGATGGCGCCGGTGACCGGCGTGCATCCCGCCATGGGCGCCGAGATCCTGACCTTCGCCTTCGTCGTCGTGGTGATCGGCGGGCTCGGCTCGTTCTGGGGCGTCGTCTTCGCGG
The DNA here is from genome assembly GCF_020523825.1 of Methylobacterium brachiatum. GTDB lineage: Bacteria > Pseudomonadota > Alphaproteobacteria > Rhizobiales > Beijerinckiaceae > Methylobacterium > Methylobacterium brachiatum. Next base: position 59,629 of record NZ_JAJALK010000001.1, read on the forward strand.
CGCTGATCGTCGGCGTTGTCCGGGGGCTCACCGCCTACGCCTACCCGCCGGCCACGGAGGCCGCGGTCTACGGCCTCATGGTGCTCGTCCTGCTACTGCGTCCGCGCGGCCTGTTCGGCGAGCAGATCGCCCGATTCGAGTGAGCGGGAGCAGCTCCATGTCCGGAACCGCCGAACCGCTGCCGCTGGCCATGCCCCAGCGCGGCCTGATCCTGCGAGAGAGCCGCCAGCTCTGGGCCGCGCTCGCCGCCCTGATCGTCCTGCCCTTCGCGCTGGACGCGATCGGCCTGACGCTCATCACCGCCACCGACGTGGTGATCTTCGCGCTCGCCGTCCTCGGCCTCAACATCCTGGTCGGCTGGACCGGCCTCGTCTCCTTCGGCCACGGGGCGTGGTTCGGGATCGGCGCCTACGCGGTGGCGATCCTGCAGACCCGCCTGGCGCCCGGGGACATGGCCGTGCCGCTCGTCGGCGCGCTGGCGATCACCGGCCTCGCCGCCTTGGCCGGCGGCGCGCTGATCCTGCGGCGGCGGGGTGTCTACTTCTCGCTGCTGACCCTGGCGTTCACCGCGATGCTCTACGCCATCGCGTTCCGTTGGACCGACCTCACCGGCGGCGAGAACGGCATCGGCAATTCGCACCGCTGGGAGGCGCTGCAGCAGCCCGGCGCCTATTACGCGGCCGTCTCCGGCATCGCCTTCCTGGTCCTGGTCGGGCTCTGGCGGTTCCGGCGCTCGCCCATGGGGACCGTGCTCGTCGCGATCCGGGAGAACGAGCAGCGCGCCGGCTTCCTCGGCTACGCGACCAACCGCTACAAGCTCGCCGCCTTCGTGATCTCGGCCTCGATCACCGGGCTCGCCGGGGCGCTCTCCGCCTACAGCCACCGCTTCACCTCGGCCGACCCGATCTCCATCGCGTTCTCGGGCGAGTTGCTCGCCATGGTGGTGATCGGCGGGATGCGCTCGTTCCTCGGACCGGCGCTCGGCGCCCTGTTCTACATCCTGTTCCGGGAATTCCTGTCGATCTACACAGCCGACTGGCTGCTGTATTTCGGGCTGCTGTTCGTCGCCTTCATCGTGTTCTCGCCGGACGGGCTCGTCGGCATCGCCGCCCGGCTGATGCGGCCGTTCCGCCGCTTGCCGAGCGAGGGCGCCGCCATGTCCGCGCGCCGGGCCGGCGCCTCCGGCCGGGTGCCCCCGCGGTTTATCGCGGAGGGCCGCGCGGACGGGCCGGTCCTGGTCGCCGAGGACATCCGGAAGAGCTTCGGGCCGGTGGCGGCGGTGCGCGGCGTGTCCTTCGCGGTGGCCGACCGGACCCTGCACGCGCTGATCGGGCCGAACGGCGCCGGCAAGACCACGGCGTTCAACCTGCTCTCCGGCCTGTTCCGGCCGAATGCCGGCCGGATCCTCCTCGACGGGCGCGAGATCGCCGGGCTCGAGCCGCACGCGATCACCCGGGCCGGGCTCGGCCGCTCGTTCCAGATCACCAACCTGTTCCCGGGCCTGTCCGTCGAGGAGAATGTCCGGCTCGCGGTCCAGGCGCGCCATCCGGCCCATATGAGCCCCTGGCGCGACGCCCTCGGCGTCCGGGAGATCGCCGACGACACGGCCGAGCTGCTGCGCTGGACCGGCCTCGCCGGGATCGAGAAGGCGGAGGCGGGCAGCCTCTCCTACGGAGGGCAGCGCCTCCTCGATATGGGTTTGGCTTTGGCCACGCGGCCCCGGGTGCTGCTGCTCGACGAGCCGCTGGCCGGCCTCGCCGCCGCCGAGCGCGAGCGCGTCGGCGACCTGATCAAGGCGCTCTCGGCCGACATCCCGGTGCTGCTCGTGGAGCACGACATCGATCGGGTCTTCCGCCTCGCCGACCGGGTCACCGTCATGGCCGACGGGGCCGTGCTCGTCGATGGCTCCGTGGCCGATGCCCGGGACGACGAACGGGTCCAGGCGGTCTATCTCGGCTCGGGCACGGAGGCGATCGCCGCCAAGCCCCGGGCGAGCGCAGCGGCGCCCAAGACGCTGCTTTCCATGGCCGGCGTCGATACCTTCTACGGCAAGTCGCATATCCTCAACGGCGTCGACCTCACCGTGCACAAGGGTGAGGTCGTGGCCCTGCTCGGCCGCAACGGCGCCGGCAAGTCGACCCTGCTGAAGACGCTGATCGGCACCGCGCCCCCGGCCGCCGGCCGGATCGTGCTGGCCGGCCAGGACATCGCCGGGCTGACGCCCGATCGGATCGCCCGCCTCGGCATCGGCTACGTGCCGCAGGGCCGGGCGCTGTTTTCCGGGATGAGCGTCGCCGAGAATCTCGGACTCGGCCGGCTGCGGCGGCTCACCGGCGCCGGCATCCACTGGGACGAGGACAAGGTCCTGGAGTTCTTCCCGCGGCTCAAGCAGCGCTGGACCGTCGACGCCGCGCGCCTGTCGGGCGGCGAGCAGCAGATGGTGGCGGTGGCCCGGGCGCTGTCCGGCGACACCCGGCTCCTGCTGCTCGACGAGCCGTTCGAGGGCCTGTCGCCGGCGGTGACCGAGGAACTGTTCGAGGCGTTCGACCGTCTGCGCCGGGAGATCGCGATCATCCTGGTCGACCACCACCTCGACCTCGCGCTGGCGCTCTCGGACCGTACGGTCGCGCTGGAGCGCGGCAGCGTCCAATGGACCGGCGAATCGCGCCTTCTGCGCGACGATCAGGAACTGCGGCGGAAGGTTTTGTGGCTATGACCGACAGCGTCGCGATCATCGGCTCCGGCCTGATCGGCCGGGCCTGGGCGATGATCTTCGCCCGCGCCGGCTGGGACGTGCGCCTGTTCGATGCCGTGGACGGCGTCGCCCAGGCCGCGATCCCGCTCTGCGCCGAGGGCCTTCGGACTCTGGCCGAGCACGGGCTCTGCCCCGATCCGGAAGGGGCCGCGGGCCGCATCCGCGCACCGGAAGGCCTCGCCGCCTGCCTCGACGGTGTCGGCTTCGTTCAGGAGAACGGGCCGGAACGGCTCGACGTGAAGCAGGCTCTCTTCGCCGAGCTCGACGCGCTGGCGCCCCCCGACGCGATCATCGCCTCATCCTCCTCGGCGATCCGCTGCTCGCTGTTCACGGAAGGCCTGCCCGGCCGCGGGCGCTGCCTGATCGGGCATCCGGTGAACCCGCCGCACCTGATCCCGCTGGTGGAGATCTCCGGCGCACCCTGGACGGATACGGCAATCCTGGAGCGCGCCCGAGCGACCTACGAAGCCATCGGGCAGGTGCCAATCACGGTGCTGAAGGAGATCGAGGGCTTCATCCTCAACCGGCTCCAGGGCGCGCTGCTGGCGGAGGCCTTCCGTCTCGCCGCGGAGGGCTACGTGACGCCGCAGGATCTCGACAAGACCGTTGCGGAGGGGCTCGGCCTGCGCTGGAGCTTCATGGGGCCGTTCGAGACGATCGAGCTGAATGCCCCCGGCGGCATCGCCGATTACTGCGCGCGCTACACCGGCTTCTACAAGAGCCTCGCCGCCGATCCCGCCCCGCCCACGGTCTACGAGGCGCCGGCCACCGCGGCGATCCTGGCGCAGTGGCGGGCGCCCGCGGATCTGCCCGCCCGCATGCGCCGCCGGGACGACCGGCTCGCAGCCCTGCGGGCCCACAAGCGTTCACAGAAGGACTGAGCATGGCCCCCCAGCGGAAAGTCATCATCACCTGCGCCGTCACGGGCGCGATCCACACGCCCAGCATGTCGCCGCATCTGCCGGTGACGCCGGAGGAGATCGCCGACGCCGCGATCGGTGCCGCCGAGGCTGGGGCGGCGATCATCCATCTGCACGCCCGCGACCCCGAGACCGGGCAGCCCGACCAGTCGCCCGAGGCGTTCGCCAAGTTCCTGCCGGTGATCAAGCAGCGCTCGGGCTGCGTGGTGAACCTCACCACCGGCGGCGCGCCGACCATGTCGATCGAGGAGCGGGTGCGCCCCGCCGCGACCTTCCAGCCCGAGGTCGCCTCGCTCAATCTCGGCTCGATGAATTTCGGCCTGTTCGGCATGCTCGATCGCTTCAAGGACCTGAAGCACCAGTGGGAGCGGGACTATCTCGGCAACAAGGACATCATCTTCCGCAACTCGTTCGGCCAGATCGAGCACATCCTCACCACCTGCGCGCCGAACGGCACGAAGTTCGAGTTCGAGTGCTACGACACCGCCCACCTCTACAATCTCAAGTACTTCTTCGACCGCGGGCTGGTGAAGGCGCCCCTGTTCATCCAGACCGTATTCGGCCTGCAGGGCGGCATCGGCGCCCATCCGGACGACGTGATGCACATGAAGCGCACCGCCGACCGGCTGTTCGGCGATCAGTACCGCTGGTCGGTCCTGGGCGCCGGCCGCAACCAGATGAATATCGCCGCCATGGCGGCCGCGATGGGCAGCAACGTCCGCGTCGGCCTGGAGGACAGCCTGTGGGACGGCCCCGGCAAGCTCGCCGAGACCAACGCCGCGCAGGTCCGCCGCGTCCGCTCGATCATCGAGGGCCTCGGCCTCGCCATCGCGTCGCCCGACGAGGCGCGGGAGATGCTGGCGCTGAAGGGCGGGGACAAGGTCGGGTTCTGAGCGCGTTCGGGCCGAGAGGATCCATCTCGGCCCGTCGTTTAATCGGGTGAGCCGAATACACGGTCGAGATCGGCCTGGGTGATACCGTCGATCTCCAGAATCTTCAGCCGGCTTTGATCGCCGGCGGCGATTCGAACCGAGCTGCGGCCGATCTTGAGCGCTTTGGCGATCAACTTTTCCAGCGCCGCATTGGCGGCGCCATCGACCGGCGGCGCGGAAACCCGCGCCTTGAGGTAGGGCTGGCCTTTCTCGTCTCGCGCCCAGCCATCCGCCGCATCGCGTCCGCCGCGCGGCGTGAGGCGGACCGCCAGCCGAATCGCCGCCATCGAACTGGCTTTCAGAAAATCTTGCCCGGGTTCAGCCGGTTGTCCGGGTCGAGCGCGCGCTTGACCAGACGCATGGCGCCGATCTCCTCCGGGGAGCGCGACAGGGGCAGCTTACCGCGCTTCTCTAGGCCGATGCCGTGCTCGGCCGAGACCGAGCCGTTCAGCTCGGCGAGCGGCGCGTAGATCGCGGCGTCGATGGCGGCGTTGCCGGCGGCGTCGAGGCGGGTCGTGTTCCAGTGCAAATTGTTGTCGCCGATATGCCCGTAGACGACGGCCCGGCAGCCGGGGATCGCCGCGAGACCGTCCAGCGCCCCGCGAACGTAGCCATCCATCTTCGAGAGCGGCACGCTGACGTCGAAGGCGCGCTCGATCCCGTCAGCGTTCAGGTGCTCGACCCGGTCGCGGATGCGCCACATCCCCCGGCGCTGCTCCTCCGACGAGGCCACGGCCGCGTCGAGGATCGTGCCCTCGCCCATCAGGCCTTCGAGCAGGCCGAGGAACCGGTCGGATTCCTCGGGCACGCACTCGACCTCGATGATCGCGTAGAACGGGTAATCGTAGCCCAGCGGCGGCGTCGCCCGGCCGGGGGCGGTCATCAGCCGGTAGAAGTCCGGCCACAGGCCCTCGAAGGACGAGACCCGCCCCTGGAACGCGCTCTGGGCGGCGCGCAGGACCCGGGCGCCGTCATCGACCCCCGGGCAGGCGATCAGCGCGGTGGCGTAGCCGGCCGGCTCCGGGCGCAGGCGCAGGACCGCGCGGGTGACGATCCCGAGGGTCCCCTCGGTGCCGATGAAGATCTGCTTCAGGTCGAGCCCGGTGTTGTTCTTGATCAGCGGCCGCATGGACGAGACCACCGTGCCGTCGGCCAGCACCGCTTCCAGCCCCAGAACCATCTCGCGCATCATGCCGTAGCGCAGCACCCGCAGCCCGCCGGCATTGGTCGAGATCGCGCCGCCGATCGTGGCCGAGCCGCGGGCGCCAAGATCGAGGGGGAAGAACAGGCCGCGCTCCGTGGCGGCGTTCTGCACGCTCTCGATGGTGGCGCCGGTGCCGACCACCACGGTCATCCCCAGCGGATCGACCGGCTCGATCGCGGTCATCCGCTCGGTGGAGAGCGTGATCTCGTCCGGAGAGCACAGGGTCCCGTCGACAAGCCCGGTGGCGCCGCCGCGCGGGACGATGGCGACCCCCGCCGCGTGGCAGGCGGCCATCACGGCGCTGGTCTCCGCGGTATCGCGCGGCCGGACGAGGGCGCGTGCCGCGCAGGGCTCGGTCGGCCGGGTCCAGTTCGCGGACCGGCCGCGCAGCTCCTCGCCGGTGACCAGGCCGGACGGCCCGACGATGTCGGTGAGACGCGCGAGGAGGGAATCGGCGGCTGTCATCGGCTCGGTCTCTGCGGCGGGCGCCACGTCGGGCAGGCGGTTTTAACGCGAGCCTCTGTCACAAAAGCCCGCGGGCCGCGAGGTTGCGCATCAGCGCGCGGGCGCCGAACGTCCAGGGCTCGCAGGTGTCGCAGGGGCGCATCCGGTTGACCAGCCGGCCGAGCTCCGGGCTCGCCACGACGACGCGGTCGTTCTCGACATGGGTGAAGCCGAGCCCCGGCCCGTGCCGGTCCTGGATCGGCGCGAACATCGTGCCGAGCAGCAGGATCGCCCCGTCCGGGTAATCGTGCGTGCGCCCCATCAGGGCGCCGACCAGCTCCTCCGGGTCGCGGCTGATCTCGGCGAGCGGCGAGGTGCCCTCCATCCGGAACCCGTCGGTGCCGGTCACTTCGAGGGTCACGGTGGTGCGCCGGATATCGTCCAGGCTGAAGGTCTCGTCGAACAGGCGCAGGAACGGGCCCAGGGCGCAGGAGGCGTTGTTGTCCTTCGCTTTGCCGAGGAGCAGCGCCGACCGACCCTCGAAATCGCGCAGGTTCACGTCGTTGGCGAGCGTCGCCCCGACGATTCTTTGTTGGGACGAGACGGCCAGGGCAACTTCGGGCTCGGGGTTGTTCCAGTGCGAATCCGGATGAAGCCCGGCATCGGCGCCGCAACCCACCGCCGAGAGCGGCTGCGCCTTGGTGAAGATCTCGGCGTCCGGCCCGATCCCGACTTCGAGATACTGGCTCCAGGCGCCCTGGGCGACCAGCACGTCCTTCAGCGCCATCGCCTCGGCCGAGCCGGGTTTCAGCCGGCGCAGGTCGCGGCCGACCAGCCGTTCGACCTCTGCGCGGATCGCTGCGGCGGCCGCGAGATCGCCCCGGGCCCGCTCCTCGATGACGCGCTCCAGCATGGAAGTCGCGAAGGTGACGCCGGCGGCCTTCAGCGCCTGGAGATCCACCGGGGCGAGCAGCCAGGGCCGCCCGGGATCGCGGCCGTCCGGCGGGGTGTTGGCCACGATCGCGTCGAGGCTTCCGAGATCCGCGCCCTCGGCGGCCCGCAGCGCGGCGGCCGCGTCCGGTGTCTCGCACAGGTCGCTGACCGTCGCGAACCGGGCGGTGACGTCGATCGCCCGCAGATCGCCGTCCGAAGCCGCGCGGATCGCCACCACGCTCGGACCCCCGACATCCGGGCGCCACACCCGCCCGACCAGCGCCCCGCGACCGGCATCCTCGGGCAGGATCTCGCGGGCGGTCAGACCGGATAATGCCATGCTGTCCTCATGCGTCAGGGCCTATCGCTGCGCCACGTCCCGACCGGTCCCTGCCGGAAGGCCCGGCTCAGCGGGGCCGATACGGGCCCGCTTTAGCACCCGCTATCGATTCGGGTCCCGGCAGGATGTTTCATGCCGGCGGTGTCGTCACCCGTCGTCCCCGCCCTCCAGCTTCACACGGGAAAGCGGCTGACAGAAGCGCGATATGATTCAAAATTCAGGTTCTGCCGACTTGCTTTCCGGCATGGGCTCTATTGTACTGTTTGGACAGGAGTCGCCGTCAGAGCGTCCCTGATTGGGAGGAAGCATGGCCTCGGTGGGAATCCGCGAGGTCCGCAAGGCTTTCGGGTCGACGAACGTCCTGCACGGCGTGTCCGTGGACATCCGGGACGGGGAGTTCGTGATCCTGGTCGGGCCTTCGGGCTGCGGAAAATCGACCTTGCTCCGGATGATTGCCGGCTTGGAGAATATCTCCGGCGGCGAGATCCGTATCGGCGAGCGTGTCGTCAATGATGTCCCGCCCAAGGAGCGGGACATCGCCATGGTGTTCCAGAACTACGCCCTCTATCCGCACCTCACGGTGCGCGAGAACATGGCGTTCTCGATGCGGATCCGGAAGGCGCGGGCGGCCGAGATCGACGAGCGCGTCAGCAAGGCGGCGCAGATCCTCGGGCTGACCCATCTCCTGGACCGCTATCCGCGGCAGCTCTCCGGCGGGCAACGCCAGCGCGTGGCCATGGGCCGGGCGATCGTGCGCGACCCGCAGGTCTTCCTGTTCGACGAGCCGCTCTCGAATCTCGACGCGAAGCTGCGCGTGGCGATGCGCACCGAGATCAAGGAGCTGCACCAGCGCCTGAAGACCACGACCATCTACGTCACCCACGATCAGATCGAGGCCATGACCATGGCCGACCGGATCGTGGTGATGCATGACGGCGTGGTCGAGCAGATCGGCCCGCCGCTGGAACTCTACGACCGGCCCGACAACCTGTTCGTGGCCGGCTTCATCGGGTCCCCGGCGATGAATTTCGTGAGCGGGACGGTCCGGCGGAACGGCCACTTGGTCTTCGCCGCCGACACGGGGCTGATCATTCCCCTGATTCAAGCACCGGCGGGCGTCGCGGGCCGCAAGCTGGTCCTCGGGATGCGGCCGGAGCATTTCGACCTGGCACCCGATGGGATCGCCGCCGAGGTCGTGGTGGTCGAGCCGACGGGCTCCGAGACGATGCTGGCGGTGCGGGCCCAGGGCCAGGATTTCACCTGCGTGCTGCGCGAGCGCGTGAGCGAGGGGCCGGGCGAGACCGTCCACCTGCGGCCGAACCGCGTGCACTTCTTCGATGCCGAGACGGGCCGGCGCCTGCCGACCTGACCGCACCCGATCCCCGTCGCCGAGCCGGACCCGCTTCGTTCCCGGCGGGCCGATCCATCCAGGGAGTGACGCCACGATGCCCAAACTCGACCGCCGTTCCCTCCTGACGGGGGCCGCCGCGACCGGCCTCGCCGCCGGCGCCGACCTCCTCGGCTTCGCCCGGGCCTGGGCCCAGACCGCTGAGTGGAAGCCGGAGCCCGGCGCCAGCCTGTCGATCCTGCGCTGGAAGCGCTTCATCCCCAGCGAGGACGAGGCGTTCCTGCGGATGGTGGACGCCTTCACCAAGGCGACGGGCGTCAAGGTGTCGGTGACCAACGAATCCTTCGACGACATCCAGCCCAAGGCCTCCGTCGCCGCCAATACCGGGCAGGGGCCCGACATGGTCTGGGGCCTGTTCTCGTTCCCGGCTCTCTTCCCCGACAAGTGCCTGCCGCTGGAGGATGTCGCGGAGTCGCTGGCCAAGAAATACGGCCCCTGGTTCCCGTCGGCGGAGGCCTACGGCAAGGTGAAGGGCAAGTGGATCGCGATCCCGGTCGGCTTCAACGGCGGTTATCCGAACTACCGCATCTCGGCGATGCAGAAGGCCGGGTTCAGCAAGTTCCCCGAGGATACCGCCGGCTTCCTCGAACTGTGCCGGGCGCTCAAGAAGAACAACACGCCGGCGGGCTTCGCCCTCGGGCACGCCACCGGCGACGCCAACACCTGGTGCCATTGGGCGCTCTGGTCCCACGGCGCCAACCTGGTCGACGCCAACGAGAAGATCGTCATCAACTCGCCGGAAACCGCCAAGGCGCTGGAATACGTCAAGGCGATGTACGAGACCTTCGTGCCGGGGACCGTGTCCTGGAACGATTCCTCCAACAACAAGGCGTTCCTGGCGGGCGACCTGTACCTGACGCATAACGGCATCTCGATCTACGCCGCCGCCAAGAAGGACAATCCGAAGCTCGCCGAGGATATGGACCACGCGGTCTGGCCGATCGGCCCCGCCGGCAAGCCCACCGAGTTCCAGCTCGCATTCCCGATCCTGGCGTTCAAATACTCGAAGGCGCCCAATGCCTGTAAGGCCTTCATCAGTTTCATGATGGAGGCGTCGAACTACAATCCCTGGCTGGAAGCCGCGCAGGGCTACCTGTGCGAGCCGCTGTCGAACTACCCGAAGAACCCGATCTGGACGAGCGATCCGAAGAACGCGGTCTTCGCGGAAGCCGGACGGCGTTCCCGGGCGGCCGGCGGCCTGGCGCCCGTCAGCGAGCGCGTCGCCGCGGTCCTGGCCGACTTCGTGGTGGTCGACATGTTCGCCAGCCACTGTACCGGCCGCGAGGACGTGAAGACCGCGATCCGCAACGCCGAGCGCGCCGCCCAGCGCATCTTCCGCAACACCTGAACGCGGTGGGCCGCGGGGCTTGCCCGCGGCCACGACCCCGAGGCGAATCCATGGCGCATACGGCCCTGACACAGCCCGCTCCGCTGGCGATGCCGACCCGCTCGGCCTGGCAGCGCCTGCGCGCGAGCCGCGGCTGGGCGGGCTTCTGGTTCATGCTGCCGACCGCGCTGATCCTCGGCCTGTTCCTCGCCTATCCGCTGCTGAAGGGCATCTGGCTGTCCTTCACCAACACCCGGATCGGTCGCGAGGGCGTCTTCATCGGTCTGGAGAACTACACCTGGCTCTGGGACGACGACGTCTTCTGGCTCTCGGTGTTCAACACCTGCCTGTACACGGTGGTGGCCTCGGTGGTGAAGTTCGGCGTCGGCCTCTACCTGGCGCTGCTGCTGAACAAGAACATGCCGTTCAAGTCGATCATCCGGTCGATCGTGCTGATCCCGTTCGTCGTGCCCACCGTCCTGTCGGCGATCGCGTTCTGGTGGATCTTCGACAGCCAGTTCTCGATCATCTCGTGGTCGCTGCGCCATCTCGGCATCATCGACGGCAACATCGACTTCCTCGGCGAGCCCAGCATGGCGCGGGCCTGCGTGATCTTCGCCAATATCTGGCGCGGCGTGCCGTTCATCGCGATCACGCTGCTGGCCGGTCTGCAGACGGTCTCGCCCTCGCTCTACGAGGCCGCGACGCTGGACGGCGCCTCGAACTGGCAGATCTTCTCGCGCATCACCCTGCCGCTGCTGACGCCGATCATCGCCGTGGTGATGACCTTCTCGGTGCTGTTCACCTTCACCGACTTCCAGCTGATCTGGGCGATGACCCGGGGCGGCCCGGTCAACGCCACGCACCTGATGGCGACCCTGTCGTATCAGCGCGGCATCCTCTCCGGGACGCTGGGCGAGGGCGCCGCGATCGCCACCGCGATGGTGCCGTTCCTGCTCGCCGCAATCGGCATCTCGTGGTTCGGCCTGCAGCGCCGGGCCTGGCAATCCGGGGGAACCGACCGATGAGCGCGCCCGCTCCGCCCGCCCATGCCGACCCGCGCCTCGCGCCCGTCATCGCCGCGCGCCCGGCCGGGCTCACCGACGACAGCGAGGGGATGGCCTATCTCGAGCGCCTGCCCCGGCGGCTCGTGACCACCTACCTGCCGCTCGTGATCATCCTCGTGGTGCTGCTGTTCCCGTTCTACTGGATGGCGCTGACGGCGATCAAACCGGACGAGCAGCTGATCGACATGGAGCGGTTCAACCCCTTCTGGGTGGTCGAGCCGACGTTCAAGCACATCAACAAGCTGCTGTTCGAGACGCAGTATCCGCGTTGGCTCTGGAACACGATGTACGTGTCCGTGGCCGCCACCGTGCTCTCGCTGTTTGCCAGCGTTCTGGCCGCCTATGCCTGCGTGCGGATCCGCTTCAACGGTGCGGGCTGGGTCGGCGCCGCGATCTTCCTGGCCTACCTCGTGCCGCCCTCGATCCTGTTCATCCCGCTTGCCACGATCGTCCAGGCCTACGGCCTGTTCGACTCGCCGATCGCCCTGATCCTGGCCTATCCGACGATCCTGATCCCGTTCTCGACCTGGCTCCTGATGGGCTACTTCAAGACGATTCCCTACGAGCTGGAGGAATGCGCGCTGATGGACGGCGCGAGCCGGTGGCAGATCCTGACCAAGATTATCCTGCCGCTCGCCTTCCCGGGCCTGATCTCAGCCGGGATCTTCTCGCTGACGCTGTGCTGGAACGAGTTCATCTACGCGCTGACCTTCCTGTCCTCGACCCAGAACAAGACCGTGCCGATCGCGGTGGTCAGCGAGTTCGTGGACGGCGACGTCTACAAGTGGGGCTCGCTGATGGCCGGCGCCCTGCTCGGCTCCTTGCCGCTGGTGATCCTCTACTCGTTCTTCGTCGAGTATTACGTCTCCGCGCTCACCGGCGCCGTGAAGGAATAGCCCGCGCGGCTTCGGGGCGTGGGAAACCCGGCGGCGGCCGTTGCGCCGCCGGCCACGATTGCACAGACAATCCGCTGTGAAACCGCGCGGCGAAAGCTGCGGACGGAGATCGCAGAAGGTCAAGCCATGGCCCATTTCATCGAGACCCGCGCCAGCCTGGTCACCGGCGCCATCGCGGGGCTTCTGGCCGCCGGCGGCGGTCGCCTCGCGCGGCTCGACGGCGATCCGGGAATCCGCGTCGTGCTGCGGTCCGAGCTGGATCCCGGCAAGGTCGCGGTGATCTCAGGCGGCGGCTCTGGCCACGAGCCGGCCCATGCCGGCTTCGTCGGGCCGGGCATGCTGAGCGCGGCGGTTTGCGGCGATGTCTTCGCCTCGCCCAGCGTCGATGCGGTGCTGGCCGGCATCCTGGCGGTGACCGGGCCGGCCGGGTGCCTGCTGATCATCAAGAACTATGCGGGCGATCGGCTGAATTTCGGCCTCGCCGCCGAGCGCGCCCGGGCGCTCGGCAAGAAGGTCGAGACCGTGATCGTGGCCGACGACATCGCCCTGCCGGAGGCCAAGCAGCCCCGGGGCGTGGCCGGCACCCTGTTCGTCCACAAGATCGCGGGCCATGCCGCGGAAGCGGGCGCGCCGCTGGAGACGGTGGCGGCCCTGGCCCGGCGGGTCGCGGCCTCGGCCCAGTCGCTCGGCATCGCAGTCTCGACCGCCACGATCCCGGGCTCGCCGCGCAGCGAGCGCCTTGCCGAGGGTCAGGCCGAGCTCGGCCTCGGCATCCATGGCGAACCGGGGGTCGAGCGGATCGCGCTGCCCAAGGCGGGCGATCTGGCACGGCTGATGACCGAGCGCTTTTCGGGCGCCGGGCCGCTGGCCTTGCTGGTCAACAATCTCGGCTCGGCCACGGCCCTGGAGATGCAGGTCCTGACCCAGGCTGTCCTGGCCACGGAGCTCGGACGCCGCGTGCGCCTCCTCTTCGGCCCGGCGCCGCTGATGACCGCCCTCGACATGCACGGCGCGTCGCTGTCGATCCTGCCGCTGGACGACGCGCTCGAACCGGCGTTGCTTGCCCCGGTACCCATGCCGGCCTGGCCCGGCGCAACGCGCATCGCGCCGCCGGTCCTGCGCCCGCTTCCCGAAGGGCTGGCTGGCGAGACCTTCGCGCCGTCGCACGATGCCGTGGCGGGCGCCCGGATCGCCGCCGTGGCGCGGGCTCTCATCGCCGCCGAGGGCGCGCTCAACGCCCTCGACGCGAAGGTCGGCGACGGCGACACCGGCACGACCTTCGCGGGCGCGGCCCGGGCGGTCGAGGCGGATCTCGATCGGCTGCCGCAGGCCGATCCGCCTGCCCTGTGCCGCGCGCTCGCCGAACGGATCGGCCGCGCGGTCGGCGGTTCGAGCGGCGTGCTCGCCTCGATCTTCTTCGCTGCCACCGCTGCATCGCTCTCGGACGGGGCGGCCTGGCCCGATGCCCTGGCCCAGGGTGTGGCCCGGGTGCGGGATTACGGCGGCGCCGGCCCCGGCGACCGCACGATGCTCGACGCTCTGATCCCCGCGCTCGACGCCTTTAAATCCGGCGGGCTCGACGCCGCCGCCGCAGCGGCCCGCGCGGGTGCCGCCGCCACGGCCCGGATGGACCGGGCCGCGACCGGCCGTTCCAGCTACCTCGCGGCTGCGGATCTCGCCGGTGTGGAGGATCCGGGCGCGGCCGGCGTCGCGGCGGCGTTCGAGGCGCTGGCGGCGGCCGGGTGAGGATTCACCACACGCACGCAGCGTCGTCCGTGCCGGGTGGCAACCGACCCAGCGCGTTTCGTGCTTCCCGGATCTACGGCCGAGCCTCAACGAACACGGCGCTCGTCAGGAGCGTTGCGAGCCGTAGGCCTCAAGCGAGACCATCGTGCAAACCTGCCTGATCCTCGACGATTACCAGGACGCCGCGCTCGGCCTCGCCGATTGGGCGCGCCTGTCCGACCGTGTCGCGGTCTCGTCCATCACCGATCACGTCGCCGATCAGGACGCTCTCGTCGCCCGGATCAATCAGGCCGAGATCCTGGTGATCATGCGCGAGCGCACGCCCTTCCCAGAGGCTCTGCTGAAGCGGCTGCCGCGCCTGAAGCTGCTGGTCACCAGCGGCATGCGCAACCTCGCGATCGACGTGGCGGCGGCGCGGGCGCGCGGCGTCACGGTCTGCGGCACGGAATCGAGCCCGACCCCGCCGACCGAGCTGACCTGGGCGTTGATCCTCGGCCTCGCCCGCCATCTGCCGCTCGAGACCAGGAACCTGCGGGACGGAGGACCGTGGCAGAGCACGGTGGGGACCGATCTCGCCGGGGCGACGCTCGGCCTCCTCGGGTTGGGCAAGATCGGCACGCGGGTCGCCGGGATCGGCCGGGCTTTCGGCATGCGGGTGATCGCCTGGAGCCCGAATCTGGACGACGCCCGGGCCGCCGCCGCCGGGGTCGAACGTGCCGAAACCAAGGAGGACCTGCTGGAAGCCAGCGATGTCGTCTCCATCCATCTGGTGCTCGGCGACCGGACGCGCGGGCTTCTCGGGGACGCGGAGCTGCGCCGGATGCGGTCGAGCGCCATCCTGGTGAACACGTCACGGGCGCCGATCGTCGATCAGGCCGCCCTGGTCCGGGCCCTGGAGGAGGGCCGGATCGCGGGGGCTGGGCTCGACGTGTTCGAGACCGAGCCGCTGCCGGCGGACAGCCCGTTCCGGCGCCTGCCGAACGCCCTGGCGCTGCCGCATGTCGGCTACGTCACACGCAACAATTACCGCACGTTCTTCACCCAGGCCGTGGAGGATATCGAGGCGTATCTCGCCGGTTCCCCGATCAGGGTGCTGGGCTGATTCTAGTCGGACCGCGGGTCGAGGGCATCGGCGAGGCCGTCGCCGAGCAGCGTCAGCGCGACCAGGGTGGCGATCAGGAAGGCGGCCGGGCCGGCCAGCATATGCGGGGCCGACTCGATCGATCGGGCGCCCTCGGCGATGAGGACGCCCCAGCTCGTCTGCGGCTCCTGAACGCCGAGCCCGAGGAAGGAGAGAAAGCTCTCCAGCAGGATCACCTGCGGCACCAGCAGGGTGGCGGCCACCGCCACCGGCCCGAACGTGTTCGGCACGATATGGCGCAGGATGATGCGGGGCGTGCCGAGCCCGAGGGCGCGGGCGGCGCGCACGAAGTCGCGCTCGCGCAGGGACAGGGTCTGCGCCCGGACGATGCGGGCCATATCGAGCCATTCGACGGCGCCGATCACCACCAGCATCAGCGTCAGGCTCGCCCGGAAGAATACCAGCAGCAGGATGACGAAGAACACGAAGGGCAGGGCGTAGAGCACGTCGACCAGCCGCATCATCACGGCGTCCACGGCGCCGCCGATGAAGCCGGCGGTGGCGCCGTAGCCGACGCCGATGAGCAGCGCGACAAGCGTGGCGGTGAGCCCGATCAGCAGCGAGACCCGTCCGGCCACGAGGCAGCGGGTGAGCAGGTCGCGGCCATGCACGTCGGTGCCAAGCGGGAAATACAGGTGCCGCACCGGCACCGCCACGACGAGACGGTGGCCGCCCTCCGGGTCGGCGATCACCCGCGGCTCCCCGAACAGGTCGGAGCGCGGCAGGTAGACGAGGCTGCGCCGGTCCACCCCCGCCTCGGCGCTCAGCGTGAGCCGCAGCGCGTCGCCATCGCGGGCTACGTCGTCGAGGCGGGCGCGCATCCGGAAGGCGAGGCGTTCGAGGGCGGGGCGCAGACGGTCCGGATCGGGCTGCGCCGCCAGGCCGGCCGGGAGCTGGCGCAGATCCGGATAGGCGCGCGTCGGATCGTGTCCGGTCAGCGCCGGACCGAACAGGCAGGCCAGGGCAATCAGGATCAGCACGGCCAGGGAGGCCACCGCGACGCGCTGGCGGGCAAGGCGCGACAGAGTCCGGGCAGCCGGCCCGGCCAAGAGACGGCCAGCCCTCATGCGGCACGCCGCAGGCGCGGATCGAGCCAGGCGCAGGCGAGGTCGGCGATCAGGTTGAGGGCGATCACCAGCGCCGCCACCAGCAGGACGGTGCCCATCACCAGCGTGTAGTCGCGGTTGAGCGCGCCCTCGACGAAGTAGCGCCCGATCCCGGGCAGGCCGAAGATCGTCTCGACCACCACGGATCCGGTGAGCAGCGCCGCCGCCAGGGGCGCCAGGTAGGCAACCACCGGCAGGAGCGCGCCGCGCAGGGCGTGCCGGGTGATGCGCGCCGGCGGCAGGCCGAGGCTGCGCATGGTCCGCACCGGCTGGGTGCGCAGGACCTCCCCGAGGGAGGCCCGCGTCAGCCGGGCCAACGCGCCGACCTGCGGCAGCGCCAGGGTCACCACCGGCAGGACCAGGTGGCTCGGCGCACCGCCCTCCCAGCCGCTGAGCGGCAACCAGCGCAGGGTCAGCCCGAACACGATTTGCAGGAGCGGCGCCACGACGAAGCTCGGCAGCGACAGGGTCAGCGCCGCCCCGAGGCCGAGCAGCCGGTCGAGGGCACCGCCCCGCCGGAGCGCCGCCACGGTCCCGAGCCCGACACCTAGACAGGCGGCCAACGCCAGGGCCAGCGCCCCCAGCGTCGCCGAAACCGGCAGGCCCCGGGCGATCAGGTGGAGGACGCTCATGTCGCGGAACGAGAAGGACGGTCCGAGATCGCCCCGCGCCAGGGCCGCGAGATAGCGGCCGAACTGCGCGAGCAGCGGCTGGTCCAGGCCGTAGACCCGGCGCAGGTTCTCCATGGCGGCCGGCGCCAGGGGACGTTCCAGATCGAACGGGCCGCCGGGCGCGAGCCGCATCAGGAAGAAGCTGACGGCCACGACCGCGAACAGCGTCGGTACCGATTGCGCGAGCCGCCGCAGGATGAAGCGGATCACGCGTCGAGCCTCAGGAAGCGGGTCGGCGCGGCGTTGCGGACGTTCGGTGTGTAGCCGTGCAGCCGCGGCGCGATCAGCGCCTTCGACCGGTAATGCATCAGCGGGATCCAGGGGAGTTCGCGCAGCGCGATCGTCTCGGCTTCGTACATCAGGTCGGCGCGGCGCCCGAGATCGCGTTCCGACCCGGCCCTGGCCAGCAGCGCGTCATAGGCCGTGTTCGACCAGCGGCCGGCATTCAGCCCGTCATTGCCCGTCTGGAGTAGGAACAGGAAATTCTGCGGGTCCGAATAGTCGGCGATCCAGGCGTAGCGGGCGACATCGAAGGCGCCGCCGTCGCGCAGATACGCGAAATGGGTCTTGGCATCGGTGTAGACGAACCGGGTCTCGATCCCGAGGTCGCGCCACATCTCGGCGATTGCCACCGCGGTGTTGCGGTTGTTGTCGCTGACGTTGAACCGGTACTCCACACGCAGCGGCCGTCCCGGGCCGAAGCCCGCCTCCGCCAGCAGGCGGCGCGCCTCGGCCTCGTGCTCGATCGGCAGGCCCTGCCGACCCTCCGTTTCGGGGGGCGTGCGGTAATTGTCGATGTCCGGCGGGCAGATGGAGTAGGCCGGGCTCATGGTGCCGCCGTAGAGCCCGTCGGCCAGGTATTCGCGGTCAATGAGCAACGACAGGGCCCGGCGGACCCTCCGGTCCGAGAAGGGGGCCTTGTGGGTGTTGACGACCAGGACTTCGAGGCCGAGCGACGGGCCGAGAACGACCTGGGTCCCGAAGCGGCGGCGCAGGTCGGCGATCTGGTCGACCGGCAGATCGGACAGCGAGTCGAGTTCCCCCGCGGCGAAGCGCCGGACGGCGCTCGCCATGTCCGACATGGGCAGGAAGGCGACGCGCCGGATTGCGATCGCGCCCGCCTCGGGATGGTGCGGATTGACCTCCAGGGTGATGCCGCCGCCCGGCACCCGGTCGACCAGCCGATAGGGGCCGTTGGTCACGAAGTTGTCCGGCCGGGTGAAGGAGTCGCCGTAGCGCTCGACCGAGGCCCGGTGCACCGGCACGGCGGTCTGGTGGGTCAGAAGCTCGAGGAAGTAGGGCGTCGGCTGCTCGAGGGTGATCGTGAGCCGGAGCGGCCCCTCCGCGATGGCCCCGAGAGCGTCGTCTCCGGTCTGCCCGCGATTGACCCCCGCCGCCCCGCGGATCGGGAACAGGATCTCGGCGTATTTCGCCCCCGTGGCCGGGGCGAGGATGCGGCGGAACGCGTAGACGAAATCGTCGGCGGTCACCGGTTCGCCGGTCGACCAGCGCCCGTCGGGGCGCAGGTCGAACCGGAAGGTCAGGCCGTCCTCGGAGACGGTCCAGGATCGCGCGGCGCCCGGGATGATCGTCCCGTGATTGTCGTACGTGACCAGGCCGTCGAACAAGTCCCGGAGGATATGCGCCTCCGCCACCGTGGACGAGCGGTGCGGGTCGAGGGTCTCGGGATCGGCGTCGTTGCCGCGCCGGTAGAGCCCGGATTCGCCGGCATGAGTGGGCCGCACGGCCGCGAGGGCGGCGGCGCCGGCCAGCCACGCGCGCCGGCGGATCGCCATCCTCAGGCGCCGGTCTCGGGCACCAGGCCGGCCGCCTCGATCCCCGCCACCGCGCAGATCTCGTCGTTGTCGGAGGTGTCGCCGGAAATCCCGACTGCGCCGAGCAGCCGACCTTCGCGGGAGCGGATCAGCACGCCGCCCGGGACCGGCACGAGCGCGGCCGGGCCGGCGACGTGGCTCACCGCGGCGACGAAATAGGGCTGCGCCTCGGCCCGGGCATGGATCGCCCGGGAGCCGAGGCCTAAAGCCAGGGCGCCGTTGGCCTTCCCGCAGGCGATCTCGGCCCGGCGCAGCGACGTGCCGTCCTCGACCGAAACGGATTTGAGCGCACCGCGGGCGTCGTACACGACCACCGCCATCGGCTTCAATCCGCGGGTCCGGGCTTCACGCAGGGCGGTGTCCACGATGCTGCGGGCGGCCTCGAGCGTCAGGTCGATCATCGGATTCCACGGGCTGTCGCCGCTCCGGGCGGCACGCTCACGTTTAGAGGATCGGGATGGGGCCGGTCCACCATGCGGGCGGCACCCGGCTTCGAGCGGACCGCCGTCGCGGACCTCCGGCCGTCGCATGAAACGGCCCGGTCCAGGCGGTGATCGCCGATCTTCGGGCTGAGAGCCGACGGCAGGCCGCGAGCCTGCGGGGGCGCAAAGTCGTGACACGGCGTGTCACGCGGTCAGGCCTCGACGTGATGCATAGGTCTCTGATCTTGTTGCAGGCGATTCGCGTTGAACGACGATGTCGAACTGCGCGCATCAATTTGAATAGCCAATTAATACCGATAATATTCAGTCTTACCCATCAAAAATAAAGCAAACCGCAATAAATTAGAGCGATAAAAAATGTACGCAGCTGCACATTTGGCCGGTGATCTTATCTCGCGAATGCTCCCGGCCTACGGGGCCATCGCCGCCGGGTTCTGTGTCGGCCGCCTGTCGGGTCGTGACTGGATCCGGCATCTCTCCAGCCTGCTGATGTACGTCCTGATCCCGCTGGTCGTGTTCAAGAACGCCCTGGCGCTGAACGTCGGCGCGGCGATCGGCAACGTCGCCCTGTCGATGGCCTTCAGCACGGTCATGGTGCTATGCGCCGCGCTGATCGTGCCGCGCTGCAAGACCGACGTTCCCCGCCGCCTGGCGTTCTGCGCCTTCAGCTACACCAATATCGGCTGGTTCGGGATCCCGACCGGGCTGGCCCTGTTCGGCCCCGACAGCCTGCCGATCCTGGTGATGGCCTATGTCGGCGGGCTGATCTTCGGCAACACGGTGGGCTTCTACTTCGTGGCGCGCGACCGGTTCTCGGTCCCGACGAGCCTCTGGAAGGTCGCGACGACTCCGGCCCTGTATGCGTTCGGTGCCGGGCTTGCCGGTCAGGCGCTCGGATTGCGCGACCTGCTGCCGCCGGGCGCCGATGCACCGTTCCGTGTGGTGACCCTGCTGATGTCGGGTTGCGGCATGATGGTGGTCGGGCTGGGGGCCAGTCAGGTCCGCTTCACCGCCGCCGCGATCCGCGGAACGCTGCAGCTGGTGATCTGGCGCCACATCGCATCGGTCTTCGCGATCATCGCCGTCATCGGCCTATTCGCCGCTCTGGGGGCCCCCATCGCGCCGGACAACCTCAACACCGTGCGCCTCCTCGGCCTCCTGCCGGTCGCGGGCAATGTTGTGGTCTTCGCGGCCCAATTGCGCAGCGACGTGGCGGCGGCATCCCTGATCGTCGCGCTCTCGACGGCGATCTCGACGATCACCGTCTTGTGCTGGGGCATCCTTCTCCACCTCGTGTAGGGAATCTCGGGTCCCGGTCCCGCCCGCGTCCCCGATGAGACCGCCAAGCCGCCGCAGCGCCGTGTTTCCCGCTTGTCTCCGGCCCCGGCGGGCGGCATGTCTCGACGCCGCCGCAAGGCGTTCACGGGAGATGGCGGACCTTTGTCGGAGACAGGCGCGCGCGGTATCGCGGTCGGGCGGGACGGATGGCTCTTCTGGGTCGGCCGGACCAACGAGCTGGTCGATCTGTATGCGGATTCCCCGGCCTCTCGCCGCCTGCTGCGCCGCTGGGTAAGGCTCGTCGAAACCCGCGTCCGGCGGACGCGCGCGCTCGGCGCGACCTACGTCCACGCCATCGTGCCGGAGAAGATCGCGATCCATGCGGACACGCTGGACCGGCCGTTCCCGAACCTGGCCGACCCGCCCGGCCTGCGGCTCGGCCGGCTCCTATCATCCGGAACGGAAGCCCGGCTGGTCGATCTCTACGAGCCCCTGCAGGCGGCACGCGCCGAGGGGCCGGTCTACCTGCAGACCGACACGCACTGGAACCATCGGGGCTACATCGCCGCCTATCAAGCGCTCTGTGCCGCGCTCGGCGTCACCCCGGCCGGGCATGTTCTCGAGGCGACCGGCGAGACCGCGCGCTTCGTGTTCGACCTCGGCGGCAAGCTCAAGCCGCCGGTGGACGAAGCCTATTTCGCCCACGCCTTTCAACGCCGCGCGCAGCGCAGCGAGGCCAACGCGCTGGTCCAGCTGCGCGAGACCGGCCGCGTCGCCGGCCGAGGCGGCTTCTTCGTCGGGTCGCGCGCCGTGATGCGCAACCCCGAGGCTGCGGATCCAAGGCGCGTGGTCCTGTTCGGCGATTCCTACGTGTTCGACCAGGGGCCGCGCCTCACCGCGATGCTGGCCGAGAGTTTCCGGGAGGTGCACGCGATCTGGTCCGCGGAGATCGACTGGGCCTACGTCGCCACCGTGAAGCCCGACCTCGTCGTCTACGAGATCGCCGAGCGTTTCCTCCGGCGCGTGCCGACCGACCGGTTCTCCGTCGACGCCTTCGCCGAGCGTCGGGTGCGGCGGGAACTGAACCCCACCCTCATCGACCGGCTGCGCGCCCGCCTGCGGCTGCGCTGACATTCCGGATCCACGCTCGCGCGTTGCCGGACGGCGTCTCGCGCCTATCGTTTCGGCCGGACCCACCATCCGGAACGCATCATGGCCGACGCACAGCGCCCCTACGTCATCTGCCACATGACCACCTCGGTGGACGGCCGGATCAAGGTCCGCCGCTGGAAGACCCTCGACGCCGACAGCCACTACGAACGCGTCCACGGCGAACTGAACGGCGACGCCTGGATGTGCGGACGGGTCACCATGCAGGGCTATGCCGACAGCGCCGCTCCGCTGCCGGAGCCGGTTCGCGACGACGCGAGCCCGGTTCCGCGGAATGACCACGTCGCGAAGAGCGATGCGTCAGGCTATGCCGTGGCCCTCGACGCGCAGGGGCGCCTGGATTGGGGCGCGCGAAACGACATCGAGGGCGATCACGTCGTGGTCGTGCTCACGGAATCGGTGCCGGACGCGCATCTGCGGGCGCTCCGAGCCGGCGGCCAATCGTACCTGTTCGCGGGCGAGAAGACGGTCGATTTCGCGCTGGCGCTGGCCAAGCTGCGCGCGCTGTTCGGGATCGAGCGGCTTCTGGTCGAGGGCGGCGGCCGCATCAACGGCTCGATGCTGAGGGCCGGCGTCATCGACGAACTGAGCCTGCTGCTCGCGCCTGCCGTCGACGGCGTCTCCGGCACGCCGGCCCTGTTCGACTTCCCCGGGGAGGAGGCCGATTCCATGGGTGGCCGGTGCAAGCTCGCTCTGACATCCTGCGAGCCCTTGCTGGGGGGCGTCGTGTGGCTACGCTACCGGATCACGCCTGTGGCCGATGCGTGACCGGGCTCAAGCTCTCCAGGAACGCGTCGTAATCCGCGGTGACGTCGTCCAGCCGCTCGAAATGCGGAAACGCGCCCGTCGGCAGGCTGAAGACGCGCCAGTTCGGCCGGCCGGCGACCCGGGGCGCCAACCGGTAATCGACGAAGTCGCCGCGGCGTCCGTGCACCATCCAGACCGGCAGGCGCAGCTCTTCGTAGAGCCGCGTCGAATCCGTCGGAAACAGGTGGCCGGCGATGAAGCAATAGGGGGCATGCTCGGCGCCGGGCTGGTGCGCCGAGGCATGGTCGTAGGCGAACAGGCCTTCGTCGATGTCCTTCGAGCCGAACGTCTTCTGCAGGAAGAAGCGCATGCTGGGCCGCGAGGCCAGGGCGTCGAACAGGGGCCGGCCGAAGGGCGGCCGGTCGAGCAGATTGCGGAGGGCGTCGCGGCCGCGGTGACCGTCCGGCGGCCCCTCGCCGGACAGCCGCGCGTCGAAACCCGTCGGGCTGATCAGGCCGAGGCTGCGGTAATCGTCCGGCCGCTCCACGGCGGCACGAGCCAGGTAGGAGCACGACAGCGACAGCGCCATGGCGTCGATCGCGCCGCCCCGATGCCGGCCGCGGATCTCGGCGACAGCCGCATGGATCGCCTCGACCATCAGGCGCGGCGTGTAGCGCCGGCGCGAGCGTTCGGAGAAGCCGAAGCCCGGCAGGTCCAGGGCATAGGCCGGACGCGAGTCGCGGTAATGCTTGTAGAGCGGGCGGACCTCATAGGCGTTCGCAGCCGCGTTGATCGAGTGGATCAGGAGCAGCGGCACGCCCTCCTGCTCGCGCGAACCGTAGAGCGCGATTGCGCCGGCACGCTCGGTCGCGAGCGTCTCGAGCCGGCCGGGCAGGGCGGGGGGCAGGTCCATGCGGCGGTTCATGGCGAACCGGCTCCACCCGACCAGGCCGGCGGCCGAGCCGAGGAAGGTCAGGAAAGCCGCGATCCCGTAGGAACCGGCGCGACCCTTCTCGCGGGGTTGACGGCTCATCGGGCTCCAAACCTCGGTAGATCCCGGCCCGGACAGCGCGAGGCGCCCGAGGAGGGGAGAATGTGCCGTCGTATCAGGATGTATGGCCGGCCAGGCTGCCCGAAGCCAGGGCGGGTACCCGTTCGGCCGGGCGGATCGGGCTAATCTCTCGACCCGCCGCCTCGCGGAAGAACTCCACCGTGGCCGGATCGTTGCGCCAGCCCTGGACCCGCTGCGAAACCAGGGCCTCGCGCGGGCGCCGGTCGTAATTCGCATAGGCCGCGGCCACGAATTCCGCCCGGGTCATGGTGCGTGCGGGGCCCGAGCGGCGCGTCTCGGCCTTGAAGAACAGGGCGCTTCCGGGAACGCCGTAATGCGCGGCGATCTCGGGATAGACCGGCCAGCTGCCCTGGCCGCCGAGATCGTCCGGCACGAACGCGTCGAGGTCGCATTCGGGATAGGGCACGCCGGACTTCGTCAGGAGCCCGCGGGCGAGATCGGCCACCACATACAGCTTCGTGTGGTTGATCGAGTGCATGAAGCAGCCCCGCCGCGCCCAGCGCGTCAGGTGCGTGTCGAGATCGTACTGCGCCTGGGCGCCGAGCCCGCGCAGGTAGGACACCGACTCGTTCCAGAGGTCGAAATAGCCCAGGCGCTCGAAGACCGGCTCCGCGAACAGCCGCAGAGCCTGCGCCTGCGAGAAGCCCGCCAGATAGGCGTAGAGCGTGATCGCCGAGTGGGAATGCCCCATCGGCCCCGAGATGAGGCCGTTGAGCGAGACGGCATCCTGCACGCCGACATGGATCAGGTCGGGATGGTAGGCGCCGAACACGATGGTCGGGATCAGCCGGACCTTCGGGTGGGTCCGGAACCGGTCGATCGTGCCGCCGTCCTTGAACCGCGGCAGGTAGATGCTGGAATAGACGTGATCGTAGCCGTCGGCATGCGCCATCAGGTCGACGAGCTTCGGGAAGCGGCGGTTCGCCGTGAAGGCCGAGACGAAATCCACCTGCGCGTCCGGCAGAAGGTATCGCAGCACCTTCGCCATGGAGCCCGCCTGACAGACTCCGACCACCAGGATGCGGGGCGAGCCCGTCCGCTTCTTCCCGATCTGCGCGAGCCGGTGCCGCACGCGCCAAAGGCTATCGACCGTCAACATGCGGCTTCTCTCGCATGTCCGCGGTCCGCGGGCAAACCGCACCGGCAGCGATCAGGCCGCTATTGGCGCGTATCGCCCGCCGCCAACCCAGTGCGATGACCGACTATGACAGTCGAGCGAAGTTGTCGTGTTCCGGGACTGGTGGCTGGGCCGCCGCTCCTCCATGCCGGAATCGATCGAGCCCGGAGGATTACGATGGCCCCCACGAACGTGCCGGATGCGGTGCCGGAGATCGAACGGGCGACGTTGCGCAGGGTCACCTGGCGGATCCTGCCGTTCCTGATGCTCGCTTACTTCATCGCGTTCGTGGACCGAGTGAATGCCGGCTTCGCCGCGTTGCAGATGAACCACGATATCGGCCTGTCGGCAGCGCAGTTCGGGCTGGGCGGCGGCCTGTTCTACGTGTCCTACGTGCTGTGCGAGGTGCCCAGCAACCTCGCCATGGAGCGGTTCGGCGCCCGGATCTGGATCGCCCGGATCATGATCACCTGGGGCCTCGTCTCGGCCGCCATGGCCTTCGTGGTCGGGCCCGTCTCGTTCTACGCGGTGCGCCTGCTGCTCGGCGCCGCCGAGGCGGGCTTCTTTCCCGGCGTGATCCTCTATCTGACCTACTGGTTCCCCCGCGCCTATCGGGGGCGGATCGTGGCCGTGTTCATGGTGGCGATCCCGATCTCGAGCTTCCTCGGCTCGCCGATCTCGGCCGCGATCCTCAACACCGACGGGATGCTCGGCTTCCGCGGCTGGCAGTGGCTGTTCATCCTCGAAGCGCTCCCGGCCGTGCTGCTCGGTGTCATCGCGTTCGCGATCCTGCCCGACGGGCCTGCTCAGGCGCGCTGGCTTGCTCCGCAGCAGCGCGCCTGGCTTCAGGATCGGCTGTCCGCCGAGCGCGCCTCGGTGGTCGACAGCCAGGCGGCGCCGGCCCGGCACCTCTCGGTCTGGCAGGTGATGCGCAACCGCTACGTGCTGGCCGCCTCACTCATCTATGCGGGCGCCTCGGGCGCCAGCCAGTGCCTGTCGCTCTGGCAGCCGCAGATCATCAAATCCTTCGGGCTGACGAACCTGGAGACCGGGTTGCTGAACTCGGTCCCGTTCGGGATCGCCTCGGTGCTGATGATCCTCTGGGGGCGCTCCTCGGACCGGAAGCGCGAGCGGGTCTGGCACACGGCGCTGCCCCTCGGCCTGCTGGCGCTGAGCCTTGCGGCCTCGATCGCCACCGCGCATCTGCTGCCGACGATCCTGATCCTGTGCCTCGCCGTCACCGCGACCTACACCGTGAAGGGCCCGTTCTGGGCGCTCTCGACCGAATGGCTCTCGGCCGGCGCGGCGGCCGCCGGGATCGCGCAGATCAACGCCATCGGCAACATCGGCGGATTCGTCGGCACCTACCTGCTCGGTGTCATCAAGGACGCGACCGGTAGCTACCCGCTGGGCCTGCTGCCGCTCGTGATCCTCTCGGGGTTGGGCTGCCTTCTGGTTATCGGCCTCGGACGGGGCCGCGCCCAGGCCGCAGCGCCGGCGCGCGCGTGAGGCCGTCGGCGATTCGCTTGCGGACCCGACGCTGTGTCGGCGTCAACCCCCGAAAAAGCTCCCTCCGACCGCGATTCGCCGCTCCCGCGGGGCCGGCGACCCGCCGCAGTGTGAAATTCTTGTGGCATCGCGGCAGTTTACGACACAGTGGAGATGCCGCGCCAATTGCCCGATGTGATCAATATCGTCCGATCTGCCCAATGATGAAGCGCCGTCAGTGCTCCTTCGAACCAACGGGCAGAATATCGGCGTCGCATGTCAGTAAGTTTTCGTGTCAGTTGCTTGGCCGGCAAGCGTGTTGACAGATCAAGGCCATAATGGGTTTATTCCGAAGCCCGGAGTATGACACGCCGGGTCAAGCTCTTCCCGGCCATGATAGCCTTCGGAAGAGACCGCTCACGTTGCGTGGGCGCTAAATTTTCAAAACTGATAAAATCGGCTTTGTAAGTCTGCTGCATTGCAAATACCGATGCATGTTCGCCGCTTTGGCTCCATGTGTTTACGTGTGCGCAGTATTTCGGATGTCGAACTGGAGCGCTGCCAGCCGATGTGGCTGGCAGCGTGGCAAGCCTATCCAAAGCTCTGAATGAGTCGTGCTCGAAGTCCGGGAGGAAGATAACGCCACGCCGTCAGTCTGTGGATTCGGACTTTCGTAGCGATGATTGCCGGAAGCGGCATCGGACGAAGACCAGATGGACGGGTGGAATTCGTCGAGGTTCGAACTGATGTGGAATGGCGTGGAGCCAATCGAGCGGAGTGCGTAAGATGTTCGCTGTGAGTCCTGTAGCGCCGTCCCCTGTGGCTGTAGTTACGGCGCAACAGGTTGATACGCCGGAGCGGGTCGCTGCGGTAATGGCCAGTGCGCTCCCCGCGCCCGCTGCGCTGGATCCCCGGTCGACCCACGCCCTCTCGACGCAGACGGCGGATGCCGTCCTGTCCCTCATCCAGACGAGTGCGCCCGCCCCGGAGATGATGGCGCCGTTCCCGCGCTGGGGGGAGCCCACGCAGGTCGGGAGCGGCCCAGCTCCCCTGCCGCCCGCGCTCGCCGGCAATTCAGGCGCGGTTGTCAGTGCGGACGAGGCGGTCGCTGCGAGTTCGCAGGGGCAGGGCGGTGGGGCGAATGCTGCGGGTCCGTCGGACCCGAACGCCGCAGCTCTCGAGACCAAGGCGATCCGCCGCGTCGAAGAGGCGGCGAAGTGGGATGCGTATCTCTACAGCATCGCCCATGCCGACAGCAGCCTGATGAGCGCGATCAGCTTCTATCTGATGTGCAACAACACGCATTATCAGGACTTCAAGTCCGCGCATCCGAGTGTGGACATTCACTGGATCAACGTCGACAACAAGAAGATCGTTTCGGTTTGGCCCAAGATAACGGATCAGTGGTTCGCGCCGCGGTAAGACCCGCTGTCGGCGCGGGTCGGGCCTGTCGCGAGCGGCGTCGGCGGATTGAGGCGATGGCTTTCGGAGCTTGATCCGTGAGCGTTGGCCGGCCGGGTTGCCCGGCGCCAACCGCTATGGGCGCCCGCGGCCCGCTTCGCCGCGGTTGAGATTGCGGATCTTTGCCATGCGCGCGGGCGCCTGTTCCCGCCTGCATGGCGCGGCCTTGGCCCTGACCGTTTGAGATCAGTGCGGGAGCGGACGTGCCGGCGCGCGCCCGCGAAGCGCGCCTCCAGGTTAAGCCGCCTCGATCTCGGCGCTCACATTCAGCCATTCCTCCTCGGCGGCGGCCAGCGCGCTGGCGGCGTCCGCACGCATCTTGGCGATCTCGCCGGCCTTGGCGGCGTTCTCCCGGAAGGCCGTGCCGTCCTCCAGCGCCGCGTCGATCTTCTGGATCGCCGCGGTGAGCTTGGCCATCCGCGCCTCGATCGCCTCCAGGCGCTTGCGCAGCGGTGCGAGGGCCGCCCGGCGCTCGACCCCGGCGCGGCGCGCCTCGGCCTTCTGGCCGCCCGCGGGTTCGGCGTCCCGCTCGTCCTCGCGGTCGGGGCCGGACAGGACGAATCGGCGATAATCGTCCATGTCGCCGTCGAAGGTCTTCACGGTGCCGTCGGCCACCAGCCAGAGCCGGTCCGCGCAGGCCTCGACCAAGAAGCGGTCGTGGCTCACCAGGATGACGGCGCCCTCGTAATCGTTGATCGCCTCCACCAGAGCCTGGCGGCTCTCGATGTCGAGATGGTTGGTCGGCTCGTCGAGAATCAGCAGGTGCGGGCCGTGGAAGGCCGCAAGACCCATGAGCAGCCGCGCCTTCTCACCGCCCGAGAGCTTCTCCACCGGCGTGTCGGCCTTGTTGGCGCCGAACCCGAGCCGGGCGGTGGCGGAGCGCACCTTCGCCTCCGGCACGTCCGGCATCAGGGTGCGGACATGCGCGTAGGCGCTCTCGGCGGGCCGCAATTCGTCGAGCTGGTGCTGGGCGAAATACGCCACCTCCATCTTGGAGGACCGCCGGACCTCGCCGGCGATCGGGCCGAGGCGGCCGCCGATCAGCTTGCAGAAGGTCGACTTGCCGTTGCCGTTGGCGCCGAGCAGCGCCACCCGGTCGTCGGGCGCCAAGCTGAGGTCGAGACCGGTCAGCACGATCCGGTCGCCGTAGCCGGCCTTGACCCGCTCCATCGAGACGATCGGCGGCGACAGCGGCTTTTCCGGGCTCGGCAGGTGGATCACCGGCACGTCGTCCTCGATCAGCGCCGTGATCGGCTCCATCTTGGCCAACCGCTTCACGCGCGACTGGGCCTGACGGGCCTTGGTCGCCTTCGCCTTGAACCGGTCGATGAAGCTCTGGAGATGCGCCCGCTCGGCATCCTGCTTCACCTTGGCCTTGGCGAGCAGCATGCGCTTCTCGGAGAGCTGCTTGGCGAAGCTGGTATAGCCGCCGCGGTAGATCGTGAGCTTGCCGCGGTCGAGATGCAGGATGTGGTCGACGCTGGTGTCGAGCAGGTCGCGGTCGTGGCTGATGATGATCGCGGTGCGCGGGTAGCGCTCGAGATAGTCGTAGAGCCAGAGCGTCCCCTCGATGTCGAGGTAGTTGGTCGGCTCGTCGAGGAGCAGCAGGTCGGGCTCGGAGAACAGCACGGCGGCGAGCGCCACGCGCATCCGCCAGCCGCCGGAGAAGTCCGAGCAGGGCCGAGCCTGCGCGGCCGCGTCGAAGCCCAGACCGTGCAGGATCGCGGCGGCGCGCGCCGGCGCCGAATGCGCGCCGATATCGACGAGCCGGGTCTCGATTTCGGCGCGCCGCAGGCCGTCGGCATGCTCGGCCTCGGCCATCAACAGGGACCGCTCGGTATCGGCCGCGAGGACCACGGCGTGCAGGGTTTCCGGGCCGGCCGGCGCTTCCTGGGCGACCGCGCCGATCCGCATGCCCTTGGGCAGGGAAACGGATTTCGCGTCGACCGGCAGGTCGCCGAGGATCGCCTTGAACAGCGTGGTCTTGCCGGCCCCGTTGCGCCCGACGAGGCCCACCCGCGCGCCCTCGGGAATCGAGAAATTCGCGGAATCGAGGATCAGGCGATCGCCGATGCGGTAGGTGAGGTCATTGACGCGCAGCATGGCGGCGTTCTGGCGGTCCAGGCGCGGGGAGGCAAGCGCCGTGTCGGGCCCGTCATCCCGGCACCCGTTCGGCAATCGGCCCAGGGCCGGTATCTTTATTACCGCGCTAAAATGCCGATGCGCCGACAGTCGCTTTAACGGAATCGCATCACTCCGGGTCGATTGTTCGGCTTGTCTCTGACGCCTGTGCGGCGGACACTGGTCGTGCCGCGCGATGACGGGCTCCGGAAAATTCGACGTTCGCAGGTGCCGGGCATCGCAGCCAAGGCTGGTTCGCCGGTTGGTACGCCCCACGGAGGACGTGTGATGGGAGAGGCGTTTTGGGTCGGACCGTGATCCTGACCGACGATCTGGGCCGCGGCGAGCGCCTGATGCGCAATCTCGGGGGCGGTCCGAGCCTCGTCCTCCACGATCTCTACGGCGATGCCGAGCCGCCTGGGGACGTCGAACTGGTGATCAGCGACGTCGGCGCGCTGACCTCCGACGCCATGCTCCGTCTGCGCCGGACCCTGGCCGTCACGCGCAAGAGCGCGACGCCGTTCCTCGCGCTGATCCACGGCAATCTGGGCCGCGGCGAGATCCAGGCGACCGCCCTCGGGGCCACGCGCGTGATGCCGGCGGCGACGGCGACCGCGATGCTCGCCAAGGCGATCGCCGCGTTGAGCACGCCCCTCCGCGAACCCGACGAATCCGTCGACCTGCGGCGCTGCGCCGACGAGGCCCGGTCCGCCTTCGCGGCGATCTTTCGTGCCGACGCGGCGCCCCCGCCCGAGATCGTCGATGCCGGCACCACCATCGTCAACCGGGCGATCCGCGAATCGAAGGTCCGCGACTGGCTGAACGTCGTTGCGGGCTTCGACGACGTGACCCATCGGCATTGTTTGGCGGTCGCCGGCTTGGCCGCGGCCTTCGCCCGGAGCCTCGGCCTCAACGACGCCGACGCCCATCATCTCACCAAGGGCGCGCTCCTGCACGACATCGGCAAGGCGCGGATCCCGCTCGCGATCCTGAACAAGCCGGCGCCGCTCACCCCCGCGGAGCGCGTGGAGATGGACCGACATCCGGCGATCGGCCACGCCATGCTGCTCGACGGCGGCTACGAGGCCGGAACCCTCGCGGTCGTGCGCTCGCACCACGAATATCTCGACGGGTCCGGCTATCCGGACGGGCTGCGGGGCGCCGAGATCCCGGACCTCGTCCGGCTGATAACGATCTGCGATATCTTCGCGGCGCTGATCGAGGCCCGCCCCTACAAGGCGCCGAAGCCGATCCGCGAGGCCTACGCGATCCTCGAGAAGATGGGCCCCAAGCTCGATGCCGATCTCGTCCGCGCGTTCCGGCAGGTCGCCGTCGCGTGCGAGCAGCCGAACCTTCGCGTCCCGGTCTGAACCGGCGCCGTCAGACCAGCTCCCAGGCGCTGCGCTCGCGCATCAGCGCCCCGACCAGCGCGTGATTCAGCTCGTGCCCGGTGTGGAAGGCGGACACGCGGCCCTCGACCGGATACCCCGCCAGCAGCAGGTCGCCGATCAGGTCGAGGATCCGGTGACGGACCGGCTCTTCCGGAACGCGCATCCCGCCGAGCACGCGCCCGCGCCAGAGGAGCGCCGCCGAGCGCGGCGAGACCCCCTGCAGGAAGTCGCGTCCCGTGGCGCAGCCGTAGGCGCGACCGGCCATGGCCCGGACATACCGGCCGAAGCTGCGCGAGGGCGCGATCTCCCGCGCGAAGCTCTCGGGCGTGATCGCGCCGGACCAGTCGAGCGAGCCGAAATGGGCGAGCGAGACATGCCCGGTGACGTGCAGGCCCGTGCCCGGTTCGATCTGGAGCCGGCGTCGCCCGTCCTCGACCGCCACCATGCGGCGGATCCGCAGCACCCGACAGGGGGCAGGTTGCTCGACGCGGCCGACCCCTCGGATCGCGTCGCACCAGGGGATCGCGCTGCCGTCGAAGATCGGCAGCTCGTCGGCGTCGATCTCGGCCAGCACGTTGTCGACCTTCAGCGCGTGCAGGGACGCCATTAGGTGCTCGATCGTGCGGACCAGCGCCCCCTCGCGCTGGATCGCGGCGGAGAGCGGCTGCGAGACCCGATAGGGCCAGAGGGCCGGCACGTCGATCGTTTGCCCAGTCTTCAGGCGACGGCGGAAGACGATACCGTGGCCGGCCGGCGCCGGGCAGACCCGAACGGTGGCATAGCGGCCCGAGTGCAGGCTGTGGCCCGAGCGCTCGAACGCATCGGCCAATGTCGCCTGGCACCGGCCGATCGGCGTGACCGTGCCGAAGTTCAAACCTGCGATGGTGAAATCTTGGTGCATCGGGAATCGTCGGGCGCCGCAGCGCGGGAAATTATCCCTCTTCACCGATCCACGCTAATAAACTCCTGTTCAGCCAAGCGCGGCTTGACCGGCCCGCGCGTGACCGTCACGATCAAATCCGCCTCATCGATCGAGCGCGGCCGGATCGGTGCGCTGCTCCGAGATGCGGGTGACTCCCGTCCCCAGAGTTGCTGGTCGGCCCCCGTCAGGGCAGGGACGGAGGCCGGGGCCGAAGGGACAGGATCGATGGCGCGGTTGGGGACGATACCCTTCTTCAAGGATCCGGGCATTGAGCTCGGTCCGTTCGAGACCCGCTGCCATTGGCGCCGCTTCGACGAGAACGAGGTGCTGGTCGACTTCGACGACATCTCCACGGACGTCTACTTCATCGCGTCGGGCGAAGTGCGCATCCTCAACCGGACCCAGTCCGGCAAGGAGGTGATCCTCGGCGAGATGCGCGGCGGGGCCTTCTTCGGCGAGCTCGCCGCCATCGACGGGATCGGCCGTTCTGCCAACGTCACGGCCCTGACCCGCGGCGAGGTCTGCGTCGTCCCGGCCGCGGTGTTCCGGCAGATGGTGTTCGCCTCCGAGGCGATCGCCGACCGGCTGTTCCGGCTGCTCGCCAAGCGCGTGCGCGAACTCAACACCCGGCTCATGGAGCACGCGCTCCTCGACCTGAAGCACCGGCTCTATGCCGAATTGCTGCGCCTCTCGGTGCCGCGGTCGGGCACGTCCGGCGAGCGGGTCGTGTCGCCGCCGCCCTATCACCACGTCCTGGCCGCCCGGATCGGCTGCCGCCGCGAGCAGGTCACCCGCGAATTCACCGCCATGGCGGCCGAGGGGCTGGTCGACCGCACCCGCGGGGCCCTGGTTCTGCGCCGGCCCGACCTGCTCGAGGCCCGCGTGGCCGAGGCGCTGCGCGAGGATTCCTGACGTCTTGCCGGACGCACCCGCGCTGCGCCTGGACAACCTCACCAAACGCTTCGGCACCCATGTCGCCGTCGATGCGGTGACGCTCGCGCTGAAGCCCGGGGAGTTCTTCTGCCTGCTCGGGCCGTCCGGCTGCGGGAAGAGCACGCTGCTGCGCATGATCGCCGGCTTCGAGGCGCCGAGCTCGGGCCATGTCCGCCTCGGTGAGCAGGACCTCACCGCCCTGCCGCCCCATCGGCGGCCGGTGAACATGATGTTCCAGTCCTACGCCCTGTTCCCGCATATGAGCGTGGCCGGGAATGTCGGCTACGGCCTGAAGGGTCTGGGCCGGGCCGCCGCATCCGCCCGGGTGACCGATCTTCTGCGCCTCGTCCAGCTCGAGGGCTTCGGGGATCGTCGGCCCGACACGCTTTCCGGCGGGCAGCGCCAGCGGGTAGCGCTCGCCCGGGCGCTCGCCCGCGAGCCGAAGCTGCTCCTGCTGGACGAGCCCCTCGGCGCCCTCGATCGCGGCCTGCGCGAGGAGACCCAGGCCGAGTTGCGCGCCGTCCAGCGCCGCCTCGGTACCGCCTTCGTGGTCGTGACCCACGACCCCGAGGAGGCGATGATGCTGGCCGACCGCATCGGCGTCATGCAGGGCGGCCGCCTCGCGCAGGTCGGGACGCCCGCCGACCTGTACCGCCGCCCGGCCAGCCGGTTCGTGGCGGGCCTCCTCGGCGACGTGAACCTCATTGCCGGCCGCCTCGGTTCGGCCGAGGCCGGCGACACCCGCGCGGTGCAGACCGCGCACGGGATCGTCCGCGGTTCCGCGACGGGGCTGCCGGAGGGCACCGCGGTCGTCGTCGCGGTGCGCCCGGACGACATCGTCCTCGGCACCGAAGGCCTTCCGGTCACGATCGCCGATACCGTGTTCCTCGGGGACCGTTTGCGTCGGACCCTGCGCCTGCCCGACGGCACCGTGCTGCGGTCGAGCGGACGACCGGGTGACGCGCAGGATCCCGTGGGCTCGGACATCCGCCTCGGCTTCGCCCCAGCCGACGCCGTGATCCTGCCGGCATGACGCGGCCGGCACCCACGGATCGCGTCATGGCCGGCTCCGATGGGCGGCGGCCATGAGGGCAGGGGCGCCGGGGCGCCTGTTCGACCGGCTCGTGCGCCTGCCGCCGCTGCTCTGGCTGGCGGCCTTCTTCCTGCTGCCCTTCGCGATCACCCTGAAGATCAGCCTGTCGGAGCCGGCGACCGCAATCCCGCCCTACCTGCCGGTGCTCGATTGGCAGGGCGGCCTCGAGGGCTGGTCGGCCTTTCTCGAGGCGCTGAACTTCGACAACTACGCGACGCTGGCCTCCGACGCGCTCTACTGCGACGCGGCTCTCGGCTCGCTCGCCTACGCAGCGGCCGCCAGCCTGATCCTGGTGGCCCTCGGTACGCCACTGGCCTACGCGCTGGCCCGGGCTCCGGCCCGCTGGCAGCCGCTCCTCGTCGCCCTCGTGGTCGTCCCGTTCTGGACGAGCTTCCTGATCCGGGTCTACGCCTGGATCGCGATCCTCAAGCCGGAAGGCCTGCTGAACCTCGTCCTGCTCCGGTCGGGCGTGATCGCGAAGCCGCTGATCCTCCTGAACACCGACGCGGCGGTGATCGTCGGGCTGGTCTACGCCTACCTGCCCTTCATGGTCCTGCCGCTCTACGCGGTGATGAACCGCCTAGACCCGGCGCTGCGCGAGGCTGCGGCGGATCTCGGCGCCTCGCCGACCCGGGTTTTCTGGACCGTGACCCTGCCGCTCAGCCTGCCCGGGATCGCGGCCGGCGCCGGCCTCTGCTTCATCCCCATGGTCGGCGAGTTCGTGATCCCGGATCTGCTCGGCGGCTCAGAGACCCTGATGCTCGGCCGCGTGCTGTGGAGCGAGTTCTTCTCGAACCGCGACTGGCCGCTCGCTTCCGCGGTGGCGGTGCTGATCCTCGCCCTCATCATCGGCCCGGTGGTGCTGTTCCGCGACAGCCTACGTGCCGGCGAGGAGGGCCGCCCGTGACCTGGGTGACCCGTGCCGCCCTGATGCTCGGGCTCGGCTTCCTCTACGCGCCGATCCTGGTGCTGATCGCCTACTCGTTCAACGCCTCGGCACTCGTCACCGTCTGGGGCGGCTTCTCCACCAGATGGTACGGCGCGCTCCTCGCCGACGCGCCGTTGATGGCGGCGGCCTGGGTCTCCCTGCAGGTGGCGCTGCTCGCGAGCACGATCGCCACGATCCTCGGCACGCTCGCGGCGCTCGCCCTGGAGCGCCACGGCCGTTTCCGCGGACGATCACTGTTCACCGGTCTGATCTTCGGGCCGATGGTGATGCCCGAGGTGATGATCGGCCTGTCACTCCTGCTGATGTTCATCGGCATCGGCGTCGACCGGGGCATCGTCACCCTCGTGATCGCGCACGCGACCTTCTGCACCGGCTTCGTCGCCGTGGTCGTGGCGGCGCGTTTGCGCGGGCTCGACCGCGGCCTGGAAGAGGCGGCCGCCGATCTCGGCGCGGGGCCGATGCGGGTCTTCCTGACCATCACGCTGCCGCTGCTGGCGCCCGCCGTGCTGGCCGGGGCGCTCCTGGCCTTCACCCTGTCGCTGGACGACCTCGTCATCGCGAGCTTCGTCTCGGGGCCGGGCTCGACCACCCTGCCGATGCGGCTCTACGGCCAGGTTCGGCTCGGGGTGAATCCGGAGATCAATGCCGCCTCGACGCTGCTCGTGGTTCTGGTCAGCGTCTTCGTGCTGCTGGCCTCGTGGCTCACGGCTCGGCGTTCCCGGGTCTGAGCGCCGTTCATCCGGCCGGCGCCGTGATCCTGCACACGCGACGTGCGCTCGCGCACGCAGTCACGCTTCGGGTGATCATACCCTCGTGACGAACCCGCTGCCCAGCGCAGCGACGTCGTGAGGGAGTCTCGTCATGATTCGTGCTCTGACATTGCTATCCCTGGCCGCTCTCCTCAGCACATCTGCGGCGGAGGCCCGCTCGGCCCGAATCCACGCCAAACCGCAACCCAATCCCGCCATCAAGGCACGCGAATCGGTGCTGAGAGATTTCGACGCCCGGATGAGCCGCCTCGATGCGCTGATGGGCCTATCGCCGAAAGCGTCCCCGCGGTCGCGCTCGGCCGAAGCCGGGCGCTGAGGCCGTTCTGATCGAGGAGCGGACGGTGGGAGTCAGCGGCCGAGGCCCCCGGCTTCCTCGATGAAGCGAGCGACGGCATCGGCGCCGTCGCCGCCCCGGAGGGACGCGAACACGTAGGGCCGTGTGCCGCGCATCCGCTGCGTATCGGCCTCCATGACCGAGAGGTCGGCGCCGACCAAGGGTGCCAGATCGGTCTTGTTGACGATCAGCAGGTCCGACCGCGTGATGCCGGGGCCGCCCTTGCGGGGGATCTTCTCGCCGCCGGCCACGTCGATGACGTAGAGCGTGATATCGGCGAGTTCCGGCGAGAAGGTCGCCGCGAGATTGTCCCCGCCGGATTCGATCAGCACGAGGTCGAGCTTCGGGAAGCGCCGGCTCATCTCGGCCACCGCGGCGAGGTTGATCGAGGCATCCTCGCGGATCGCCGTGTGCGGGCAGCCGCCGGTCTCGACGCCGAGGATGCGCTCCTCCGGCAGGGCACCGGCCACCGTCAGGATCCGGGCGTCCTCCTTCGTGTAGATGTCGTTGGTGATCGCGCAGATCTCGTAGCGGTCACGGAAGCGCTTGCAGAGCTGCTCCATGAGCGCCGTCTTGCCGGAGCCCACGGGGCCGCCGATGCCGACGCGGAGCGGGCCGTTCGAGGAGGTCATGCTTCAGCCTCAGGATCGGAAAATGCGGGAATATTGCGTCTCGTGCCGGAAGGAGCCGAGATCGAGGCGGAAGGTGGCCGACCCGATCGCGTCGAGATCGGCCGCGCCGGCCGCCTCGGCCAGCCGCGTGAGCCGGGGTATCAGGGCGGCGATCACCCGTGTGCCGGCGGCCTGTCCCACGGGCGCCGCCCGCAACGCCGCCGAGACGAGGTTCTGGACGAAGGCGAGGCCGTAGGCGGCGAGCAGGGGCTGCAATGCCATCCCGTGCGCGCCCGCGGCCGCGCCGACCGCCACGGGATATGCGACCGGTCCTGACAGCTGCGCGGCCAAAGCCGTCAGGGCGTCGCAGGGCCAGGCGCCGAGCGTCGCGTCGAGGAAGCTGCGCCCCTGCTGGCTGGTCTCGAGATGCAGTTCGCGCGACGGCGCCAGGGCCAGGGCGAGGTCGTTGATCGCGATGATCCGCGCCGGTTCGGCGGACGACACCGCTCGCTGCGCGTGGGCGGCCAGGATCAGGTCGTTGCGCAGGGCGCCATGCGCGCAGACATCGGCGAGCCAGGCGGCGAGGCTCGCCTCGTCGCGAACGTCCCCGGTTTCGGCCGCCCATTCCAGCCCGTGCGAATAGGCATAGGCGCCCACCGGGTAGCCCGGCGACAGCCATGCCATTAGCCGCAACGCCTCAAGGCTCTCACCCATCGGCGTGGTGGTGATGATGCCCGCCATGCGGGTGATCATGACCGTGACCGCCGGAATAGGCCCCGCCCTCCGGCCGGAACGGGCGCTCCACCGGCTCCGCGGTGCCGCCCAACCCCCGGACCATGTCGGCGAGCACATGGTCGTCGGCGATCCAGACCGCCTCCGCGCCGATCTCGGCCGGGATGTGCCGGTTGCCGATATGCCAGATCAGCCGCTTGAGGGCGTGGTCGCTCGCGGCGCGAATCTCCAGCAGCCGCTCGGGCGCGGCCTCGACCCAGATCAGCCGGCCATCCTCCAGCACCAGGGCGTCGCCGTCGTCCAGCACGGCCGCCTCCGGCAGATCCAGGAGGAAGCCCAAGCCCCCGGCGCCGCGCAGGGCGATGCGGCGGCGATGGCGCTCGCCGGACTCCAGAACGACCCGGTCGACGATCTCGCCGCCGGACAGGTGCTCGCGGCGCAGGATGCGGGTGGCGCGGATCATGACGTCAGGATTGGTCAATGAGATCGGGCTCCTTCGGCAGGAAGCCATCGGACAGCGCGTTTTCCAGTGTGAACGGAGGGTGTTCGGGGAAGAGGGTGAAATCGATCCCCGTCTGCTCCGAGGCTTTGCGGCGGCCGGGCAGGTAACACATTGCGAAGACGTCGCTGGGATAGCGGCGCAGGCTCGGGCTGGCGTCCAGAAGCTCTGCGAGGCCGGCGCGCTGCTCGGCGATCGTTCCTTTCCAGCTGCTGAATCGGAACCCGGGCTGATACTTCCACTTGAGCAGGTGGGTGATCAGAACGGTCAGGCGGTTGCGGATCTCGCGCTTGTCGCTGGCGCCCACGCTCGCCACCTCGTCGATCAGATGGTCCAGGTCGAGCTCGTCGAAACGGCGGGCGCGCAGCAGAGCGGCCTGAGCCTGGGTCCAGAGGAAGAAATCGGTCTCGTAGAGATCGTCCTTCGGGGGTGGTTTCAACGCGGCCTTCGCCATGCCCGGCCTCCTGTCCGTCCGCGCCA
This sequence comes from Methylobacterium brachiatum, assembly GCF_020523825.1. Lineage (GTDB taxonomy): Bacteria > Pseudomonadota > Alphaproteobacteria > Rhizobiales > Beijerinckiaceae > Methylobacterium > Methylobacterium brachiatum. The sequence goes on from NZ_JAJALK010000001.1 coordinate 97,965, forward strand.
GGATAGCTCAGAACAGGAAATAGCGCTGCGCCATCGGCAGCACCTCGGCGGGTTCGCAGACCAGGAGTTCGCCGTCGGCCCGGACGTCGTAGGTCTCGGGATCGACCTCGATCACGGGCGTGGCGTCGTTCAGCACCATGTCCTTCTTCGAGATGCCGCCGCGGACATTCTCCACCGCCACCAGCTGCTTCTGCACCCTGAGCCGCTCCCGCAACCCGTCTTCCACCGCCGCCCGGGACACGAAGGTCAGGGCCGTGGCGTAGGGGACGCGCCCGTAGGCGCCGAACATCGGGCGGTAATGGACCGGCTGCGGCGTCGGGATCGAGGCGTTGGGGTCGCCCATCGGGGCGGCCGCGATGCTGCCGCCCTTCAGCACGAGATCGGGCTTTACCCCGAAGAAGGCCGGCGTCCAGAGCACGAGGTCGGCCAGCTTGCCGGGCTCCACCGAGCCGATATGCTTCGACACGCCGTGCGCGATGGCCGGGTTGATCGTGTACTTGGCGACGTAGCGCCGGGCGCGCAGGTTGTCGGTGCCGGAGGTGTCGCCCGCCAGCGCACCGCGCTGGCGCTTCATCTTGTCGGCGGTCTGCCAGGTGCGGATCACGACCTCGCCGACCCGGCCCATGGCCTGGCTGTCCGACGACATCATCGAGAGCGCGCCGATATCGTGGAGGATGTCCTCGGCCGCGATGGTCTCGCGCCGGATCCGGCTCTCCGCGAAGGCGAGATCCTCGGGGATCGACGGGTCGAGGTGATGGCAGACCATGAGCATGTCGAGATGCTCGTCGATCGTGTTCTTCGTGTAGGGCCGCGTCGGGTTCGTGGAGGACGGGAGGACGTTGGGCAGCCCGGCGACCTTGATGATGTCCGGCGCGTGGCCGCCGCCGGCCCCCTCGGTGTGGAAGGCGTGGATCGTTCGGCCCTTGAAGGCCGCGATCGTGTCCTCGACGAAGCCCGACTCGTTGAGCGTGTCGGTGTGGATCATGACTTGGATGTCGTGGGCATCTGCCACCGACAGGCAGGTGTCGATCGCCGCCGGCGTCGTGCCCCAATCCTCGTGAAGCTTGAGCGCGCAGGCTCCGGCCCGGACCATCTCGATGAGGCTCTCCGGCCGCGAGGCGTTGCCCTTGCCGGCGAATGCCAGGTTCATCGGGAAGCTGTCGGCCGCCTCGATCATCCGGGCGATGTGCCAGGGGCCGGGCGTGCAGGTGGTGGCGAAGGTGCCGTGCGCCGGCCCGGTGCCGCCGCCCAGCATCGTGGTGACGCCCGAGCACAGGGCCTCCTCGATCTGCTGCGGGCAGATGAAGTGGATGTGGCTGTCGAACCCGCCGGCCGTGAGGATCTTGCCCTCGCCGGCGATCACCTCGGTGCCGGGGCCGACCACGATGTCGACACCGGGCTGCACGTCGGGATTGCCGGCCTTGCCGAGCCTGAAGATCCGCCCGCGCACGATGCCGACATCGCATTTCACGATGCCCCAATGGTCGAGCACCACCGCGTTGGTGATCACCGTGTCGACGGCGCCGGCCGCGTTGGTGACCTGGCTCTGGCCCATCCCGTCGCGGATGACCTTGCCGCCGCCGAACTTCACCTCCTCGCCATAGGTGGTGAAGTCGCGCTCGACCGTGATCTCGAGGCACGTATCCGCGAGGCGGATCCGGTCGCCGGTGGTCGGGCCGAACATGTCGGCATAGGCGGCGCGAGGAAGGGCGGCGGGCTTGGGCAAGTTGGCCATGACGGTCAGGGCTCCCGGCGCAATTGGGTAAAAGCGTCCGCGGGTTCGGCTCTCCGGTCGAAGGTCAGCGTGGTCTTGCAGCCGGCCGAACGGTTGATGGCGCGAATCAAGTGATCGGCGAAGTCACCGCGGCCGCCGGCCCAGGCCGACAAGGCTACCTCGGCCGCTTCGCGATGATCGACAAAGACATTCGATGCGTTGAGCAAGCGACGGATCACCGAGACAAGGGCGGGCTTCTTCTGGCGCAAGGGCCGCGCCAGAATCCAGACGGTTTCCGCGAGCACCACCGCGTTGACGAAGAATTGGGCGTCGCGCCGGCTCAGGGCCTCCGTGGCGAGCACAGTCTGCTCCGGCGTGTCGTCCGGCCAAACCGTTTCATCCACGAGCCAGCGCAGCAGGACGTTCGTGTCCAGCCCGATCACGCCTCGTCATCCTCGGGCGCGTCGTCCGTGCGATTCCAGCGGGCACTGCGGCTTGTTGCGATCCAATTCGGAATGCGCGCCCTGTCGACCGGTTCGATCGGATCGCAATCCTGACGGCCGACGATGCCGCGCAATGCGGCCAGCGCGTCGGTCCGCGCCTCGACGAGAAAGCGCCCCTGCGCATCCTGCGTGAAGACCAGCTTGTCGCCTGTCTTCACGCCGAGGGCTTTGCGAAGCGCGGCCGGCACCGTCACCTGACCCTTCGACGTGATCTTGGCTTCCGCCGCTTTCATGTCCGCCTCCTTACTACATCGCTCATGAGTAAGGAGGTGTCCGAAGCGTCCGCAAGCCTGAACCAACGGGGCGCGTCGCTGCGAAACGGGGTCAAAGCTTGCCCATCACGTCACCCCGGAACCCGTACACGGTGCGTCCGCCCGAGAGCGGCACGAGCACGACCTCCCGGGTCGAGCCCGGCTCGAACCGCACCGCCGTGCCGGGCGCGATGTCGAGGCGCCGGCCGCGCGCCTTCTCGCGCTCGAAGACGAGACCCGGATTCACCTCGAAGAAGTGGTAATGAGAGCCGACCTGGATCGGCCGATCGCCCGTATTGGCGACCTCGATCATCGTCCGGTCCGCACCGGCATTGAACACGATCTCGCCGAGAACCGTGGTGACGGTGCCGGGCACGTCCGCGGACGCCGCTCCCCGGATCGGGTGATGCACGGTCACGAGCTTGGTCCCGTCCGGGAACGTCGCCTCCACCTGGATGTCGGGGATCATCTCGGCGATGCCGGGCATCACCTGGTCGGCCGTGAGCACGTTGGCCCCCGCCTGCATCAGCTCGGCGACGCTGCGCCCGTCGCGGGCTCCCTCGACCACGAAATCGGTGATCAGCGCGATCGCCTCGGGATGGTTGAGCTTGACCCCGCGCGCCAGCCGGTTGCGCGCCACCTGCGCCGCCATGGCAATCAGCAGCTTGTCCTTCTCGCGGGGCGTCAGCAGCACGGGATACCTCGTCGTCGCGGCGACGGGAGCAAGGATCATGCTCGGCGTGGGGTCAAGACGGATCCGTGGTGCCCTCTACCGTTCCATCCCGGCGAACCCCGCGAACATCTCCGGCACCGTCGAGCCCTTCAGCTTGGCTGGAAGGTCGCGGGGATGGATGAAGTCGTCCCGGAACCAGGGATATCGTCCGGGATCGAAGCTGGCGCGGATCCAGTCGATCGACCGCCGGACTCGCTCGATCCGCTCAGCATCGGGGTGATAGGTCAGCCAGATGTCGAGCCCGACCTGGACGAGGCCGTCGATTGGGACGACGCGGGCGCCGATCGCGCTCGCGTAGGTCGGGAGCCAGCCGATACCGGCGCCGTTGGCCACCGCCCAGTAATGGGCGCTGCTGACGTTGGTCTTGAGCGTCACATAGCCGGATTGCGGGAGCCCGGGCGTGTGGCGGGCATATTCGGCCATGCTGACCGTCTGACTGGAGACTTGGAGGACCAGCCGATGACGGATCGCGTCTTCGACGCCGCCAGGCATCCCGTAGATGTCGAGATAGCTGCGTGCTGCGAAGGCCATCACATGCAGCCGCCCGAGCTTCACCAGTTTGAGATCCGGATTGACCGGCCGCACGAGCTGGACCGCCACATCGGCTTCCAGGCGGGCGACATCCGCCGGGTCCATGGTGCAGCGTAAGTCCACGACGAGGCGCGGATTCGAGCGTTGGAACTCGACGAGCCGCGGGGCCAGCCAGAACGTCCCGAGACCTTCGGTGACCGCGATGCGCACCTCGCCGTCCGGTGTCGCCGAAGCCGCGTCCCGCGCGCGCAGGACCGAGTAGGCCGCACTCTCCATCGTTCGTGTCGCCGACAGGATCTTCTCGCCTTCCGCAGTCAGGCGGATTCCGTCGGTGTGGCGGGTCAGCAGCGTCACGCCGAGTTGAGCCTCGAGGTCCTCGATGCGGCGACGAAGCGTGTTGATCGACAGGCCGACCGCGGCGGCGGCGGCGCGAAAGCTGCCCCGCCGCTCGAGCTCCAGGAACAGCCGCAGATCCTGCCAATCGGGCATGCCGGCAGCGACAACGGAGTCGTGTTCCATCTGTGGACCTCCCATACTTCAATTTTTGCACAGACGCGGGAAGTTCACCATGCGAAGCCGGTGCTCGTTACCAATCACCCGCGAAAGCTGACGCGATGACCGTCCACGTTTCGCCGCCCGATTACGCGCGGCATCCTCATGCGGCCGCATCAGAGGCACGCCACGACATCATCGATTTGAGGGCTGCCCGCCTCGCCCGCCATCTCGTGCTGTTTACCCCGACGCCGGCCGACCTCGAACGTCTGTTGGAGGAGACACGGAGCGTTCTGCCCGGTCTGGCCGACCTCGCCGTGGTGCGTCGGGTGATGACCATCAATCCCGATACTGTCTTCGCGATTGCCAAACGCGGGGATTACGACGCGCAATCCCCGCGCGGCGAGGGCCTTACGGCAGTCCTACCTTTGAACGACGCCGGGATGACGGCCCTCCTTTCGGGCGAGTTCGACCCGACGAATCCGGCGTCCCATTTCATCGCCCGGCAGCATGAGCGCCCGGCCGGAATCTATCTGTGGGTGATCCACGCCCGTCGCCGGCTCGCAGCCGCCGTCGCCCTGATGTTGCAGCGGATCTCGACGCCGCTGTGCCGCGACGTCGACCTTTATGCGCGCGCGGCGACGCCGGAGGGGGCCGATTATCTGGAAGGGATCGGCTTCACCAAAGGTGCCGCGTGGCGGGGGCTGCGCGCGCCGAGCCTGCATATGTTCGTCCGGTCCGAGGCGGCTGAACGCCTGCCCCCCTACGACAGCCATCGCCCCGGGCTCACCGGCGTCAGCGTCGCCGTGGCGCGCAGCTTCGAGGATCTCTCCCGCGTCATCGCCTTGCGGGCCGCGGTGTACATGGCCGAGCAGGCCTGCCCGTACGAAGAGGAGTTCGACGGCAACGATCTCTCGGCCACCCACCTGATCGGCTATGTCGGCGACGAGCCGGCGGGGTGCCTGCGGATCCGCTTCTTCGCCGATTTCGCCAAGATCGAGCGGCTGGCGGTGCGGGCCGAGTACCGCAACACCCGCTTGGCCTTCGCGCTGGTCCGGGCCGGGATCGAGCTGGCCCGGGTCAAGGGCTATCGCCGCCTCTACGGGCACGCGCAGAAGCGCCTCGTCGGGTTCTGGAGCCGGTTCGGGTTCCGGGTGTTCGAGGGTGCGCAGGAACTCGTGTTCTCGGATTTCGACTATGTCGAGATGCTGATGGAGGCGGAGCCGCATCCGGAGGCGATCGGCATCGGCGTCGACCCCTACGTGATCATCCGACCCGAGGGCCGATGGCACAAGGCCGGCGCCCTGGACCGGTCGCGCGGTCGCGCCGTCACCCGGCCCTCCGTCGATCAGCAGGCGGCGCGATGACCCGGCACGTGAACCCGGCGCTCTACCGCCGGCCGAGCAGCGTCCCGGTTCTGGTGCTGGTCGACATGCAGCAGGAATACGAGATCGTCGGACGGCCTCTGGCCCTCGCGGGCATTGCGCCCGCCCTCGCCAAGTGCCGGCTCGCCCTGGATCACGCCCGGGAGAGCGGCATTCCGGTGGCCTATGTGCGCTGGATCGGGGCGCCGCTGTTCCAGCCCGGAACGCGCTTCGCGCGCTGGATCGAGGGATTCGAGCCACATGGCTGCGACATGATCTTCGATCGGGACCGGCCGTCCTGCTACGCCAGCCCCGCCTTCGCGGACGCAATGGAGCGCGGCGGCGCGCAATTGGTCATCGCGGGCTTTGCCGGCGAGGCCGCCTGCCTCGCCACCGCAATCGACGGCTTCCACCGGGGGCAGGAGGTGACGTTCCTGTCCGACGCCTCCGCCAGCCACGATCTCGAAGGCATCGCGGCCGACGACATCCATCGCTCGGTGAGCGCGGTCATGCGCGTCTTCGCGGATGTCATGGACACGCAATCCTGGATCACGGCGTCCGCGCCGTTCAAGCCCATGCCCGTTCCGTCGAGACCCGCGGCACGCCAATGACCAATCCCGGCCCGCACGAACGTCAGACGCACCGGAGCACCCGCGTCGATGACACGATCGACCGCAGGCTCGGCCAGCACGCCGTCGGGTTGCTTCAGGCGGCCCGGGATAGCGGCGATCCGAACCTGATCGCCCAGGCCGAGGCCATGGCGATGGCGGTCGGATTTGCACTGGCGTCCCGTCTCCCGGCCTTCGACCTGACCGGGAAGCCCTGAACCCGTCGCGGGCTGTCAGGCCGTCTCGTCGTCCCCGGCGATGAGGCGCATGGCCCGCAGGCGGGCCGTGCGCTCGTCACGCGCCCGGAGATCGGCCTGGATGGCGGCCCAGAGCGTTGCCGCCTCCGTGCTGTCCGGAAACGCGGCCGCTGTGTCGGTTTCGGTATGGGTCTGATCGAAGGCGTCCATGTCGTGCCGTCCCGCGCCTTGAGCTGCGGTCCGGTATCAGCACATCCGTTCGGCAGTCCAGCCTCAAATACAGGCATGTCCTGTACAACCGGCCGGCTTCGTCACGCCGGATCAGATCTTCGCTGCGTGATGCGGCCGACCGATGCTTGTGCCCGAGCCGTACGATGCGCTGACCGCGAGCCGAAGTCTGATCACCGTGGCGATTGCAGAAGGCAATGCGGTGCACAGAGGCCGTCTCTCGAAGCGTCGGACTGGAGCGCGGCAGAATACCTATGGCCGTGCTTGCCGCCGCCCCCGGCTTTGGCCGCACAGTTCCGGGTGGGGTGGTCCGATGCCGGGATGACATTGCCAGGGGCGGATCGCAGTGCGTTCAACCGGCAAAAGCCGGTCTGAAAGATAATACGCAGTCATATCGACTCACATTCCCAGATGATCGAGTGTCGCGCGAGCCTATTTATGTCGCCGACATTGGAATATTCCCGGTTGGGCAAGGCGCTTGTCCAGCGTTGCCAGCGGATCGTTTGCCCTTAAGCGGTCACCGCTCTCAACGGCCATGTCACGAACTGCAGAAACATAGCGGACACGGAGACGTGGCACCTGTCCGAACGGCTCGGCGGCGCATTCGCGCGGGGGGCCGGGCCGCCCTCAAACCTTCGTCAGCGTGGCGATGATGGATTCGACGACGTCGATCTGGTGTTGCACCGCGACCAGCCGCGGTCCCGCGGCGGCGCCATCGCCGAGCACGAAGGTGCCCTTCTGCCGGCGCGTGTCGCGCAGCTTCCGCACCGACGCCACGATCGTCTGCCGCTCTTCGAGAAGGGCCGCTCGCAGCTCGTTTAAGCCGTCCAGTTCCACAGTCTCGGCCATGCGGGGTCCCGGTGTTCTGGTTTCGCCTCGCCGCGCTTCGCCACGCGCCGTCACACCGGCTTGTGGCCCATGTGCGAAGCCTTTGCCACGGGCACGATCGGCAGCCGGCGGGACCGTTTGCCGAGCGCTAGCGGCGTTCACCGGAGGCGCTGCCTTGATGTTGCCGCGTCGATTGTATGCTAGGGAATGCAATATCCGTCGACGGGGCTCCGCGATGCGCCCGGGTGGAAGCGCGCGGAGCGCTTCGCGCCCTGATGGCGCAAGGGCCAGTTAGGCATGCCGGGCGAGGATGACAGCCAGCGCGACGCGGCTCGATCGGACGAGACGGGCGCGTTCCACGGCGGAGGGGGCCGCGGTCGATGAAGGGTGAGCAGAAGCCGCGGCGGTCCCGCGGGTTGGTGACGACGATCGTGGTCCTCGCCCTGCTGGGCGGCGGCGCCTACGGTTACGTGCGCACGACCCAGCGGCCGGCGGCCAAGGCGAAGGTGGCCACGGCGGCGCCCGTGCCGGTGACCCTCGGGACCGTCGATCAGGGCCCGTTCGCCTTGCTGCTGAACGGGCTCGGCACGGTCCAGGCCTACAACACGGTCCAGGTGCGGACCCGCGTCGACGGCGAGATCCAGCAGGTCGCGTTCCGCGAGGGGCAGAACGTCCGCAAGGGCGACGTCCTGGTCCAGATCGATCCGCGCCCCTACCAGGCGACCCTGGACCAGGCGAAGGCCAAGAAGGACCAGGACACCGCCAACCTCAACAACGCCAAGGCGGATCTGGTGCGCTACACCGGTCTCGGCGCCTACGCGTCCCGCCAGCAGACCGAGACGCAGACGGCGCTGGTCGCCCAGCTGACCGCGCAGGTCGCCTCCGACCAAGCCTCCATCGACAACGCCACGACCCAGCTCGGCTACGCCACCGTCCGGGCGCCGATCGACGGCGTCACCGGCTTCCGGCAGGTCGATATCGGCAACATCGTCACCGCGGCCGGCCAGTCGCCGATCGTGACCATCACGCAGGTGGAGCCGATCTTCGTGGTGTTCACCGCGCCGGAGGACCAGCTGCCCGCGATCGGCGGGGCCCTGCGGACCGGCGACGTGCCGGTCTCGGCCTGGACCACGGACGGGCTGACCAAGCTGGCCGACGGCAAGCTCGCCCTGTTCAACAACCAGGTCGATACCGCCACCGGCACGATCCGCCTGAAGGCGGTGTTCCAGAACCAGAACCACGCCTTGTGGCCCGGCCTGTCGGTCTCGACCAAGATGCGGGTCGGCACGGTCGCGGCGGCCACGACGGTGCCGGACGACGCCGTCCAGCACGGTCCGGACGGCTTGTTCGCCTTCGTGATCGACGAGTCCGGCCACGCGCATCAGCGGGCCCTGAAGGCCGGGCGCTCCGATTCCGGGCGGACGCAGGTGCTCGCGGGCGATCTCAAGCCGGGCGATCGGGTGATCACCGCCGGGCAGTACAAGGTCCAGGACGGCAGCCTCGTGGCCGACCCGCACGCCGCCCATACGGCGCAGGCCGAGACGGCGGCCCCGGGCCGGTCGGCCAGGGCCGAGCCGTGATGGACATGCGCGTCGCCGGAGCGGCCGCGATGCCGTGTGAGGGGCTGCAATGAAGGCTGGCATCTCGGCGCCCTTCATCCGTTTCCCGGTGGCGACCACGCTGATCATGGTCGGCATCCTGTTCCTCGGGATGGTGGCCTATCCGCTGCTCGGCGTCGCGCCGCTGCCGCAGGTGGATTTCCCGACGATCCAGGTCACCGCGCAATTGCCCGGCGCCAGCCCGGAGACCATGGCCTCCTCCGTGGCCCAACCCCTGGAGCGGCAATTCTCACAGATCCCGGGCGTCGCCCAGATGACCTCGACCAGCTCGCTGGGGATCTCGACGGTCACGGTCCAGTTCGACCTCAACCGCAACATCGACGGCGCGGCCAGCGACATCCAGGCGGCGATCAATGCCGCGAGCGGCCAGCTGCCGAAGAACCTGCCGAGCCCGCCGACCTACCGCAAGGTGAACCCAGCCGATTCGCCGATCCTCCTGCTCTCGGCCACCTCCGACAGCATGCCGCTGATCGAGGTCGACGACGCGGTGGACGTGCAGCTCGCCCAGCGCATCAGCCAGATCTCGGGCGTCGCGCAGGTGTTCATCGGCGGCCAGCAGAAGCCCGCGGTGCGGATCCAGGTCGACCCGGCCAAGCTGGTGGCCAAGGGCCTGTCGCTCGAGGATATCCGCGCGCCGCTGTCGCTCACCACGGTGAACAACCCGAAGGGCAGCATCGACGGGACGAGCCACAGCTACACGATCTACGCCAACGACCAGCTCACCACGGCGCAGAACTGGAACGACGTGATCGTCGCCTATCGCGACGGCGCCCCCTTGCGGGTGCGCGACATCGGCACCGCAATCGCCGGCCCGGAGGACACCAAGCAGGCGGGCTGGACCAACGGCCAGCGCGGCGTGTTCCTGGTGATCTTCAAGCAGCCCGGCGCCAACGTCATCGACACGGTGGACAGCATCAAGGCGCAGCTGCCGCGCCTGACCGCGACCCTGCCGGCCGGCATCAAGATCGGCATCCTCAGCGACCGCACCCAGACGATCCGCGCCTCCGTGGAGGACGTGCAGTTCACCCTGCTGATCACCATCGTCCTGGTGGTCGCGGTGATCTTCGTCTTCCTGCGGAGCTTCTGGGCGACCGTGATCCCGAGCGTGACCGTGCCGCTCGCTTTGCTCGGCGCCTGCGCGCTGATGTGGCTCGCCGGCTATACCCTCGACAACCTGTCCCTGATGGCGCTGACCATCTCGGTGGGCTTCGTGGTCGACGACGCCATCGTCGTGCTGGAGAATATCAGCCGCTACGTCGAGGAGGGGATGCGGCCCATGGAGGCCGCGTTCAAGGGCGCGGGCGAGATCGGCTTCACCATCGTGTCGATCTCGGTGTCGCTGATCGCCGTGCTGATCCCGCTGCTGCTGATGGGCGGCATCATCGGCCGCCTGTTCCGGGAATTCGCCGTCGTCCTGTCGATGACCATCGCGGTCTCGGCCTTCGTGGCGCTGACGCTCACGCCGATGATGGCGGCGCGCCTGCTCAAGCCCCACGGCACCGGCCATCACGGCCGCCTGTACCGGGCGAGCGAGGCGGTGTTCGACGGGCTGCTGTCCTCCTACGCCAAGGGCCTCGACCTCGCCCTGCGCTTCCGCTTCATCACGCTGCTGACCTTCTTCGCGACGCTCGCGCTGACGATCCACCTGTTCATCGTCATCCCGAAGGGCTTCTTCCCGCAGCAGGACACCGGCTTCATGATCGGCGTCACCGAGGCGGGGCAGGACATCTCGTTCTCGGCGATGAAGACCCTTCAGGAGAAGGTCGGTGCCATCGTCCAGGCCGATCCGGACGTGGCCACGGTGGGCATGTCGCTCGGCGGCAACGGCCAGGCGCTGAATTCCGGGCGCATGTACATCACCCTCAAGCCCCGCGAGGAGCGCGAGGCCGACGCATTCCAGATCATCGGCCGCCTGCGCCCGAAGCTGGAGCGGGTCGAGGGGATCCGCACCTACATCCAGGCGACGCAGGATGTGCGCACCGGTGGCCGGACGTCCCGGACGCAGTTCGAATACACCCTGCAGGATCCGGATCTCGCCGAGCTGAACGCTTGGGCGCCGCGCATCCTCGACACAATGAAGACCCTGCCGGAGCTGCGCGACGTCGCCACCGACCAGCAGAACCGCGGCACCACCTTGACGCTCGCGATCGACCGCGACGCCGCCTCCCGCTACGGCATCACGCCCCAGCTCATCGACGACACGCTGTATGACGCCTTCGGCCAGCGGCAGATCGCCCAGTACTTCACGCAGCTCAACAGCTACCACGTGATCCTCGAGGTGCTCCCGGCCCTGCAGGGTTCTGTCGAGAGCCTGGACAAGATCTACATCAAGGCCCCGATCGGCGGCGGGCAGGTGCCGCTCGCGGCCTTCGCGCGCTGGACCACCGACCCGGTGGCGGCGCTGGCGGTCAACCACCAGGGCCAGTTCCCGGCGGTGACGATCAGCTTCAACCTCGGCCCCAACGTCGCGCTGGGCCAGGCCACCGAGGCGATCGGCCGGGCGATGAAGGAGCTCGCGGTGCCGCCCACGGTGGTCACCGGCTTCCAGGGCACCGCGCAGGCGTTCCAGCAATCGCTCTCGACCGTGCCGCTGCTGATCCTGGCCGCGCTGTTCGTGGTCTACCTGATCCTCGGCATCCTCTACGAGAGCTTCATCCACCCGATCACGATCCTCTCGACCCTGCCCTCGGCCGGCGTCGGCGCCCTGGCGGTGCTGATGTGGGCGGGGTTCGATTTCAGCCTGATCGCGCTGATCGGCATCATCCTGCTGATCGGCATCGTGAAGAAGAACGGCATCATGCTGATCGACTTCGCCATCGTGGCCGAGCGTGAGGAGGGGCTCGACCCGGAGGCGGCGATCCGCAAGGCGGCCCTGCTCCGGTTCCGCCCGATCCTGATGACCACCATGGCGGCTCTGCTCGGCGGCATCCCGCTGATGCTCGCCACCGGCACCGGCTCCGAGATCCGCCAGCCGCTGGGCTACGCCATGGTCGGCGGGCTGGCGGTGAGCCAGATGCTGACCCTGTTCACGACGCCGGTGATCTACGTCTACCTCGACCGGCTGGCGCACCGCTTCTCCTTCCGGGACAAGCCGGAGGCGGTGGACGCGCTGCTGGCCGAGCCGGATCCGGAAGCCCACGGACAGCAGACCTTGCGGGCCGCCGAGTAGGGGCTGTTCGACGCCGGATGTCAGCCGTACCCGCTTGGCGCGGCGCCCGGCCGACCCAGTTTCCCCGCTCCGGTCCCGCCCAGCGGGGCGTTCGGGATGCTGAGGAACCGGGATGCGCGTGAACCGGCCGTTGCAGGGGCTGACCGTTCTCGCCCTGGAGCAGGCGGTCGCCGCGCCCTACTGCACCTCGCGGCTGGCCGATGCCGGCGCCCGGGTGATCAAGATCGAGCGGCCGGAGGGGGACTTCGCCCGCGGCTACGATTCCGCCGTCAACGGGCTGGCGAGCTACTTCGTCTGGCTGAACCGCGGCAAGGAGAGCCTGGTCGCCGACATCAAGGACCCGGACGATGCCCGCCTGCTGCACGCCATCCTCGAAGAGGCCGACGTGTTCGTGCAGAACCTCGCCCCGGGCGCGGCCGCCCGCGCCGGCTTCGGCTCGGCGGAGCTGCGGGCGCGCCACCCGCGCCTGATCACGGTCGATATCTCGGGCTACGGCGCAGGCAACGCCTACAGCGACATGAAGGCCTACGATCTGCTGGTGCAGGCCGAGAGCGGCATGGCCGGCATCACCGGACACCCGGCCGGCCCGGGCCGCGTCGGCGTCTCGGTCTGCGACATCGCCTGCGGGATGAACGCCCATGCGGCTGTGCTGGAGGCGCTGATCGCCCGCTCCATCTCCGGCGAAGGCTGCGCCCTGGAGGTCAGCCTGTTCAGCGGCGCGGCTGACTGGATGAACGTGCCGCTGCTCTACTTCGAGGGGACCGGCCGGGAGCCGAAGCGGGTTGGCCTGGCCCATCCGTCGATCTCGCCCTACGGCGCCTATCCGACGGCCGACGGCAGCCTCGTGCTGATCTCGATCCAGAACGAGCGCGAATGGGCGCGCTTCTGCGATTCGGTCCTGGGCGAGCCGGATCTCGCCCGGGCGGATAATTTCGCGTCGAACAACGATCGGGTGGCCAACCGCGCCGCCGTGGATTTGCGGGTCGGCGCCGCCCTGGTGCGGCTGAGCCGCGACGAGGCCGCCACCCGCCTCAAGGCCGCCGGCACCGCCTACGGCTTCGTCAATACGCTCGCCGACCTCGCCACCCATCCGGCCCTGGTCCGCGCCGAGGTCGAGACCTCGGCGGGGACCGCCCACATCGTCGCGCCGCCGGTCCTGATCGACGGCGAGGTTCGCGCGCTCGGCCGGGTGCCGGATATCGGCGAGCACAGCGCTCGGGTCCGCCGGGAGTTCGGGGCTCGGGAGTGGGGGCAATAGCGTCCCGAAGATGTTTCCCCGTCTCAGCTTCGGCGTTCTGCCGCCGTCCAAACACCCGCCTTGTCATCACGGGGCCGCGCAGCGGACCCCGGGATCGATAAAAACCGACAGCTTATGGTTCTGCACAGGCGGCGGCTCTGGATTCCGGGTTCGCCGGGGCCGCCCCGAAATGACACCGTGCCTTATAGGCCTGACGTTGCGATGCCGACTGATCGATCTATCTGTCGTGGATGGTCTTACCGATCATATCGACTGATCTTGTCTGGCGTTGTTCATCAATTGAAACAAAAATTCGGGAGGAAGCCATGAGACTCGACGGAAAGATCGCGCTCGTGACAGGCGCCGGGAGCGGGTTCGGCGCGGGTATCGCCGAGCGGTTCGCCGCCGAGGGGGCGCGGGTCGCCTGCGTGGATATCGACCGGGCGGCGGCCGAGCGGGTTGCTGCGGGCATCGGCGCGAACGCCATCGCGATCGCCGCAGATGTCGGATCGGCCGCCGATGTCGAGGCCAGCGTCGCCGAGACCCGGGAGCGGTTCGGCATCCCGCACATCCTGGTCAACAATGCCGGCACCACGCACCGCAACAAGCCGCTGCTGGAGGTGACCGAGGGCGAGTTCGACCGGGTGTTCCGGGTGAACGTGAAGTCGATCTTCCACTACGTCCGGACGATCGCCCCGCTGATGCGCGACCAGGGCGGGGGCGTGATCCTCAACGTCAGCTCGACGGCGGCGCTCCGGCCGCGCCCGGGGCTGACCTGGTACAACGCCTCCAAGGGGGCGGCGAGCCTCGCCTCGAAGTCGCTGGCCCTCGAGCTGGCGCACTGGAAGATCCGGGTGAACGCGCTCTGCCCGGTGATGGGCGCGACCGCCCTGCTCGAGCATTTCATGGGCGTGCCCGACACCCCGGAGAACCGCGAAAGGTTCATCGCGACGATCCCCCTCGGGCGGATGTCGCGGGCCGAGGACATCGCCGCCGCGGCGCTGTTCCTGGCCTCCGACGAGGCCGAATTCATCACCGGCGTCGACCTGCCGGTCGATGGCGGCCGCACCGCCTGAGGCGCGCGATGGAAGCCTATACCGAGATCCGCGAGGCGGTTGCCAAGCTTTGCGCCGGGTTCCCCGGCCCGTACTGGCGCGCGCTCGACCGGGAGATGGCCTACCCGACCGAGTTCGTGAACGCGCTGACCGAAAGCGGCTACCTTTCGGTCCTGATCCCGGAGGAATATGGCGGCTCCGGCCTGCCGCTCTCGGCCGCCGCCGCGATCCTGGAGGAGGTCCAGCGGGCGGGCTGCAACGGCGGGGCCTGCCACGCGCAGATGTACACGATGGGCACGCTGCTCCGGCACGGCTCGGAGGCCCAGAAGGCGGCCTACTTGCCGGCCATCGCCGAGGGCCGCCTGCGCCTCCAGGCCTTCGGGGTGACAGAGCCGACCTCCGGCACCGATACCGGCAGCCTGAAGACCACCGCCCGGCGCGAGGGCGACCAGTACGTCGTCAACGGCCAGAAGATCTGGACCAGTCGCGCCGAGCATTCGGACCTGATGCTGCTCCTGGCCCGCACGACGCCCAGAGCCGAGGGCATGAAGCGCACCGACGGCCTGTCGGTGCTGCTCGTGGACATGCGGGAGGCGATCGGTAACGGCCTGACCATCCGGCCGATCCGCACCATGATGAACCACGCCACCACCGAGGTGTTCTTCGACAACCTCCGCGTCCCAGCCGAGAACCTGATCGGCGAGGAGGGCAGGGGCTTTCGCTACATCCTGTCCGGTATGAATGCCGAGCGGATTCTGATTGCCGCGGAATGCGTCGGCGACGCCAAATGGTTCATCGACAAGGCGAGGGCCTACGCGTCGGACCGCTCAGTGTTTGGCCGGCCGATCGGCGCCAACCAGGGCGTGCAATTCCCGATCGCCAAAGCCTACGCCAACATGCGCGCCGCCGAGCTGATGGTCCGGGAGGCCCTGACCCTCTACGAATCTGGCGCCAATCCGGGCGCGGAGGCCAACATGGCCAAGATGCTCGCCGCCGACGCCTCGTTCGAGGCGGCCAATGCCTGCATCCAGACCCATGGCGGGTTCGGCTTCGCCGAGGAATACGACATCGAGCGCAAGTTCCGCGAGACGCGGCTCTATCAGGTCGCGCCGATCTCCACGAACCTGATCCTCGCCTACCTGTCCGAGCACGTCCTCGGCCTGCCGCGGTCGTACTAACATGACCGCGCTCACCGACTGGATCGGCCGAAGCCGCGAGGCCTCGGACCTCGTCACGCCGCGGCTGCTGGCCGAGTTCCGCGCGACCTTCGCGCCGCATCTCGCGCCGAGCCCCGGGGGCACCGCGCCGCCGGCTCTGCACTGGTGCCTCGCCCCGGAGACGCCACCGGCCGACGCGCTGGGGCCGGACGGCCACGCCGCCAAGGGCGGGTTCCTGCCGCCGGTGCCGCTGCCGCGACGGATGTGGGCCGGCGGTCAGGTCGAGACCCTGTCGGAGTTGCGCGAGGGCGACCTCGTCACCCGCACCGAGACCGTGCGCGACGTGGCCTTCAAGGAGGGGCGCAGCGGCCGGCTCTGCTTCGTCACCGTCGAGCACGCGGTCGCCACGGCGCGCGGGCCGGCGATCCGGGAACGGCAGGACATCGTCTACCGGGAGGCCGCCGGGGCGCAGAGCGGCGCGGGGTCAGTGGCCGAGCGCGACGACGCGGCCGGCTACGAGCAGGTCTGGGCCGTGCCGGCGACGCCGACGCTGCTGTTCCGCTACTCGGCCATGACCTTCAACGGCCACCGTTTTCACTACGACCAGCCCTACGCGACCCAGGTGGAGGGCTACGCCGACCTCGTGGTCCACGGCCCGATCCAGGCGACGCTGCTGATGAACCTCGCCGCGACCCTGCAGGGGCAGGTGCCGCGGCGCTTCACGTATCGCGGCGTCTCGCCGATGACCGCGAACCAGATCTTCCGGGTCTGCGGGCGGCGGACAGGGGAGGGGTTCGAGGGCGTGACCCTGGATGAAGCCGGCCATGTCTGCATGCGGGCGCAGGCGACTTGAGAGCTTTTTTAAGACCGTCCACTTTTGGGGTCGAATCGCGTCGTCACCGCGAGCGTCGCGAAGCGACCCAGTGCAGCGCGCGATCTCGGACGGTAGCGCCTTCCTCGGTTGCTTCGCTGCGCTCGCAATGACGGGAAGGGCGCTGCCGACCCATAGATAACCCACCCGCGACCTCATCCTGAGGTGTCGCCGCCTGGTGGCGCCCTCGAAGGAGGGCTCCTTCGAGGCGCGCGTTTCGCGCGCGCACCTCAGGATGAGCGGGAGGGTTGGAGAAGGGCCGAAAGACGGCCCGGCTCAGGCGAGCTTCAGGCCGACATCGACGTTGCCGCGGGTGGCGTTCGAGTACGGGCAGACCTGGTGGGCGGCGTCCACGAGCTTCTGCGCGTCGGCGCGGTCGAGGCCGGGAAGGCTGATCGTCAGGTCGGCGGTGATGCCGAAGCCACCCTCGGAGCGCGGGCCGATGCCGACATCGGCGGTGACGCTGGTGTCGGCCGGAACCTTGAGCTGCAGGGAGGGGGCGACCGCCTTCATGGCGCCGAGGAAGCAGGCCGAGTAGCCGGAGGCGAAGAGCTGCTCCGGGTTCGCGCCCGGGCCGCCGGCGCCGCCGAGCTCCTTCGGGGTCGCGAGCTTCACCTCGAAGCTGCCGTCAGCGGTCTTGGCAGCGCCATCGCGGCCACCGGTGGCCGTCGCACTGGTGCGGTACTTCACGTCTACGGACATGGCGATCTCCGGTTACAAAAAGAGAGTCGGCATCTAGGGCCGGCGCACCCAACGCATAGTCCCGATGTAGATTGTGCGCAATCTATTTCACGGGTCGATCAGCGCGAAACGGTCGACATCCACAAGGCCCTTGTCGGTGATCTTCAGGTGCGGGATCACCGGCAGCGGCAGGAACGCCACCTGCAGGAACGGCTCGGGCAGGACCACGCCGAGGCCGCGCGCCGACGCCCGCAGGGTCACGAGCGCGGCGCGGATCGAATCGAACGGCAGCAGGCTCATCAGCCCGGCGACCGGCAGGGCGATCTCGGCGAGCACCCGGCCGCCCTCGACCACGACGAAGCCGCCCTCGATCTCGCCCAGCCGGTTCACCGCCACGGCCATGTCGGCATCGTCGGCGCCGACCACGGTGACGTTATGGCTGTCATGCCCGACCGAGGAGGCGATCGCTCCGCGCTTGAGGCCGAACCCCTTCACGAAGGCGACGCCGATGCCGCGCTCGCCCGGCGGGGTCTTCCCGTGGCGCTCGACCACCGCGACCTTGATGACATCCTGGTCGAGGTCGATCCGGCGCTCGCCGTTCGTATAGGGCAGCGACAGGTCGTGCCTCAGGGTGATGATCTTGCCCGGCATCACACCGATCACCGGCGTCGACGGCCCGGAGCCGGCGGCCGCGAAATCGGCCGCCGTCACCCGGCGCGCCCGCAGGCTCCCCCGGCCGATCGGCTGGATGGCCGGCCGATTCGCGAACAACGCTTCCTCCACGAGCCGCCCGGCGCTGAACACCTGCGCGACGCGACACTCCAAAAAATCGTCGAGCACGACGAGGTCGGCGCGCTGGCCCGGCGCCACGAGCCCGCGATCGTGCAGCCCGACCGCCCGGGCCGCCGACCACGACGCCGTCCGGTAGGCCGCAAGCGGCGGCGCGCCCAGCGCGATCGCCGTGCGGATGACGTAGTCGAGATGCCCCTCCTCTGCGATGTCGAGGGGGTTCCGGTCGTCGGTGCAGAAGGCCAGGAACGGCGCCGTGCGCTCGGTCAGGATCGGCGCCAGGGCGTGCAGGTCCTTGGAGACCGAGCCCTCGCGGATCAGCACGGTCATGCCCTTCGAGAGCTTCTCCATCGCCTCTTCGGGCGTGGTCGCCTCGTGCTCGGTGCGGATACCGGCCGCGATGTAGCCGTTGAGCGCGGTGCCGCGCAGCAGCGGCGCGTGGCCGTCGATCAGGCGGCCCTGGAACGCCGCGAGTTTTTCCAGGGCACCCGGGTCCCCGGCGAGCACGCCCGGAAAGTTCATGAATTCGGCGAGCCCGATCACCTTCGGATGGTCGGCGAAGGGCAGCAGGTCCGCTGCGCCGATCCGCGCGCCCGAGGTCTCGAGGTGGTCGGTGGCCGGCACGCAGGAGGAGAGCTGGACCCGCAAATCCATCGCCAGGGTCTCGGACGAGGCCAGGAACCACCGGAAGGCGTCGGTGCCGAGCACGTTGGCCATCTCGTGCGGGTCGCACAGACCGGTGGTGACGCCGTGGGGCAGGACGCAGCGCTCGAATTCCTGCGGCGGCATCAGCGAGGATTCGACGTGGAAGTGGGCGTCGATGAAGCCTGGCACCACGACCTTGCCGGAGACGTCCACCTCACGCCGGCCGCGATAGCCGCCGAAGGTCCCGACGATCCGGTCGCCGCAGATGGCGATGTCGGACGCGACGAGGTCGCCGGTGACGAGGTCGAGGAAGCGGCCGCCCTTGAGGACGAGATCCGCCTCGGTCCGGCCCTGGCCCTGGTCGATGGCCCGCCGCAGGAAATCCACTCGGTTCATCCTACGATTCGCCTCTCTCGCGTCCCGGTATCCGCCGGGAGCATGACACGGTCGCACCCGCTTGCGCGACGCTTGCAGCGGCGGCGCGGCGGGCGCAGAAGCCCCTACCTTTGAAAGATTCGCTTCTGAACCGATTGAACCGCGCGATGCCTGCCTATCGTTCCCGCACCACGACCCATGGCCGCAACATGGCCGGCGCCCGCGGCCTCTGGCGCGCCACCGGCATGAAGGACGGCGATTTCGGCAAGCCGATCATCGCCGTGGTCAACTCGTTCACCCAGTTCGTGCCCGGCCATGTCCACCTGAAGGATCTCGGCCAGCTGGTGGCCCGGGAGATCGAGAAGGCCGGAGGCGTCGCCAAGGAGTTCAACACCATCGCGGTCGATGACGGCATCGCGATGGGCCATGACGGCATGCTCTACTCGCTGCCGTCCCGGGAGCTGATCGCCGATTCCGTCGAGTACATGGTCAACGCGCACTGCGCCGATGCGATGGTGTGCATCTCGAATTGCGACAAGATCACCCCCGGCATGCTGATGGCCTGCCTGCGGCTGAACATCCCGACGGTGTTCGTCTCGGGCGGCCCGATGGAGGCCGGCAAGGTCCAGCTGCCCGGCATCGCTAAGAAGGTCGACCTGGTCGACGCGATGATCGCGGCCGCCGACGACCGGATCTCGGACGCCGATGTCGAGGTGATCGAGCGCTCGGCCTGCCCGACCTGCGGCTCCTGCTCGGGCATGTTCACCGCGAACTCGATGAACTGCCTGACCGAAGCCCTCGGGCTCGCCCTGCCGGGCAACGGCTCGGTGCTGGCGACCCATGCCGACCGCAAGCGCCTGTTCGTCGAGGCCGGCCACCTGATCGTGGACCTCGCCCGCCGCCATTACGAGCAGGACGATGCGAGCGTGCTGCCCCGCGCGGTGGCGAGCTTCACGGCCTTCGAGAACGCCATGACCCTCGACATCGCCATGGGCGGCTCGACCAACACGGTGCTGCACCTGCTGGCCGCCGCCCACGAGGGCGAGGTGGCGTTCACCATGGCCGATATCGACCGGCTGTCCCGGCGGGTGCCGGTCCTGTGCAAGGTCGCTCCGGCGGTGGCCAACGTCCACATGGAGGATGTCCATCGGGCCGGCGGGATCATGGCCATCCTGGGCGAGCTCGACCGGGCCGGACTGATCGACACCGAGACCGGCAATGTCTCGGCCGGGACCCTCGGCGCGGCGCTCGCCCGCTGGGACGTCCGCGGCGAACCGGCCGCCTCGGTCCAAAACTTCTACCGCGCCGCGCCTGGCGGCGTGCCGACCCAGGTGGCGTTCAGCCAGGAATCCCGCTTCGACGAACTCGATCTCGACCGGGAGGGCGGTGTGATCCGCGACGCCGCCCACGCCTATTCGCAGGATGGCGGCCTCGCGGTGCTGTACGGCAACCTTGCCGAGCAGGGCTGCATCGTGAAGACCGCGGGCGTCGACGCCTCGATCCTCACCTTCGAGGGGCGCGCCCGGGTGTTCGAGAGCCAGGACGCGGCGGTGGACGGCATCCTCAACGGCAAGGTCACGGCCGGCGAGGTCGTGCTGATCCGCTACGAGGGCCCGCGCGGTGGCCCCGGCATGCAGGAGATGCTCTATCCGACGAGCTACCTGAAATCGAAGGGCCTCGGCAAAGCCTGCGCGCTGGTCACCGACGGGCGCTTCTCGGGCGGCTCCTCCGGCCTGTCGATCGGCCACGTTTCTCCCGAAGCCGCGGAGGGCGGGCTGATCGGCCTCGTGCGCGACGGCGACACCATCGCCATCGACATCCCGGCCCGCAGCATCCGCCTCGACGTCGAGCCCGCCGAACTGGAGCAGCGGCGCGCCGAGCAGGATGCCGCCGGCTGGCAACCGGCGAGCCCGCGCAAGCGCAAGGTCAGCACGGCGCTGCGCGCCTACGCGATGCTGACCACCAGCGCGGCCCACGGGGCGGTGCGGCGGGTGTGATTGTTTGCCTGGCCGGACAATCCTGAAGGCAGCGGCCTTCGCTTAAAAAGCACTGTCATTCCGGGGCGCCGCAGGCGAGCCCGGAATCCAGAGCCGCGATCGGTGCAGGACTTGAGCCGTCGGCCGTTATGGATCCCGGGCTCCGCTTCGCGGCCCTGGAATGACGGGTTCGAAGCTTGAGCGGTGCTGCACTTTGCAGATGCGCGATCGGACCCGTTCTAGTCAGCGCAGCGCCAGCATGAGGGCCACGCCGGCGATTACGATGGCCGCCACGGTCGCCAGCATCGCAAGGCGTAGGCCTTTCAATCGCAGCAGCCTCCCACCGCCGGACGCCCGAGCCAAATCCACCGCCGGCGCCCGCCCCAGAGCCGACAGCATCAGCGGCTCGATCGCCTGGTAGCCGGCCGGGCTGAGATGCAGGCCGTCGGTGGTGTAGGCCCGGCGTAGCGCCCCGGATTCGTCGGCCAGCACCGCGTGATAGTCGATGAAGGTCGCGCCGTGCTCGTGGGCGTGGTCCCGCAGCCACGCGTTCACGGCGGCGATCATGGCCGGGGCATCCGGGACCTCCGGGTTCCAGGGGATCCGGGCGGCCGGCATGATCGACCCGACCCAGGCTTTCACGCCCATCGCTTGGGCCTCGTCGAGCATGCCGGCCAGCGTCCGTGCGATCTCGTCGGCGGGGACGAAGAAGCCCTCGTTGCGACCGATATCGTTGACCCCGCACAGGAGATGGACACCCTGCGCGCCGGTCTCCTCGAGGTCGCGGCGGAACCGCATGGTGATCCAGCGCGCCGTCTGGCCGGACCCGCCCCGCGGGATCAGGCCGTGGGCCGCGAAGGTCGCGGCGCGGTGGAAGCCCCAGGCCTCGGTGATCGAGTCCCCGATGAACACGATCGGCGTCACCAAGGCCTATCCCTCGGACGGAAGGCCGAGCACGTCCGCGACCTCCGCGGCCAAGCGGTCGGCCATCATCTGGCGGCCCTCGGAGGTGACGTGCACGATGTCGGTGAACAGGAAGCGGCTGTCGGATTCGAAGATCCGGCTGAGGTCGCGTGTCGTGAACAATCCCTGCGTCAGGCCATCCGCCTGGAGCCGGCCGAGCACCTGCTCGATCCGGGTGTATTGTCGGTCGAGATAGGCGAGGAATTCCCCCGAGGCGGCGCTCTGCTCGTCACCGATCCACTCGGTCTTGCGGACGACCGCCGGCTGCAGGAGGAACCGCACCGGCGCGCCGATGCCGCCGGAGAGGCGGGCGAGGCGCTTCAGCGCCAGCTCGAACTGGCGCACCACCTCCCATTCCCAGATGTCCGACTGCCAGTTCGTCAGCGCCCGCAGGTTGTCGAGCCGGCCGAAGATCAGCGCCTGAAGGCTGTCGTAGGACAGATCCTCGGCCTCCGCATTCACCTTCGTCGTGTTGAAGAAGTAGTCGTACAGGGTTTCCTGGGCGAAGTGATTGTACGGATAGCCGGCACGCGGATCGAAGCTCCACGGCTGGAAGATGTCCGTGGCGCCGCCCAGCACGAAGATCACGGCCGGCTGAAGGTCCATCAGCCGGGTGGTGATCAGCGCAATCATCTGGTTCAGGCAGGCCGAGGTCGCGCCGAAATTGTAGACCCGGGCGCCCTCGCCGTGGAGGCGCTTCAGCCCGGTCTCCAGGCGGCCCGGAATGGTGTCGGCGAAGACCTGGCCGTCGACCAGCGTGCTGTCGCCGACGACGAAGACGCGCAGGGTCTCGGAGGCGGGGCGCGCCTCGGGATGGCTGTCGTTCCGGTAGCCGAGCGCGTCGTACCGCCAGCCCTGTCCCGCCGCCGACGCGAGCGGCTTGCCGGCGAACTGGGTGTAGGGCGCCGGGAAGCGAATGTTCGAATCGAACGTGTGGAAGTCGCGCAGGAACTTGCGCCGTCGCGCCTGCTCGGCTTCGTCAGGGGCCCGCGGGGCCATGCTGGTTCTCCTGCCCGATTGGGATGTCGCGCCGTGGCCGTGATCAGCCGCGCAGCGTGGCGTGGTTCTCGAGGAACCAGCCATAGGTCTGGCGCAGCCCCTGCTCCAGGCCGATCTCCGGCTGCCAGCCCATGGCGCGCAGCCGCGACACGTCCATCAGCTTGCGCGGCGTGCCGTCCGGCTTGGTCGCGTCGAACTCGAGCCGGCCCTCGTAGCCGATCACCCGCGCCAGGGCCTCGGCCAGCTGGCGGATGGTGCAATCCGCGCCGGTGCCGACATTGATGTGCGACAAGTCCGGCCGGGTGTTGGCCGCGTAGACCGCGTCGTCCAGCTCCATCACGAACACGCCGGCACGGGCCATGTCGTCGACATGCAGGAACTCGCGCATCGCCCGACCCGTGCCCCAGACCGTGACGGAGGGGCGGCCCTCCTGCCTCGCCTCGTGCAGGCGCCGCATCAGCGCCGGCAGGACGTGGGCGTTCTGCGGGTGGAAGTTGTCGTTGGGCCCGTACAGGTTGGTCGGCATCACGCTGCGGTAGCGCCGCCCGTATTGGCGGTTGTAGCTCTCGCACATCTTGATCCCGGCGATCTTGGCGATCGCGTAGGGCTCGTTGGTCGGCTCCAGCAGCCCGGTCAGCAGCGCGTCCTCGCGCATCGGCTGCTCCGCGTGCTTCGGGTAGATGCAGGAGGAGCCCAGGAACAGCAGCCGGTCGACGTCGCTCGTGTGTGCGGCGTGGATGAGGTTCGACTGGATCAGCAGGTTCTCGTGGATGAACTCGGCCGGGTAGGTGTTGTTGGCGTGGATGCCGCCGACCTTGGCGGCGGCGAAGTAGACCTGGTCGATCCGGTGCGTGGCGAAGAAGGCCCGGACCGCGGCCTGATCGAGCAGATCCAACGCCTGCCGGTCCGCCGTGAGAATCCGCGTGTAGCCCAGCTCGCGCAGCCGGCGCACGATCGCCGACCCCACCATCCCGCGGTGCCCCGCAACGAAGATGGTCCTGTCCCGCCCGTCCATCACGCGTCCATTCTCTCCGGCCGGCGCTCGCTCGGCCCCTATACCCCCGGTCGGAGCCGATATCGCTGCGAAAAGGCGCGTTTTCTGAGGCGGGCGGACCCGCCGCCGCAGCGCGGCAGGAGATGCAGCGCGAGACGCGAAATTGCGATTACAAATACAACCGAAAGTTGGTGTTAAGCATTCTACCAGAAGCTGTGTCTGTACCAGCCTAGCGCCCGCCGGACTTCAGGACCGCGGCGGGATCTGCAGGGCCGCACGGCAATGGAGTCTCCAGATGCGTAAACTGACCGACGCCCTGACGGGGCAGCGGATCTCAAATGCTATCCTGCCCTGGTCGGCCGGCCGCATCGCCCCCCTGCTCGCCAGCACGTTGTTCGCGCTTCCGATGGTTGCGCCGGCACAGGCACAACTTCTCCGAGGTGCCCTCGATACAACCGGAGGCGGTATTCTGGGAACCGGCATCTCGGTCGGCACCACCAATCCCGGGACGGGCATCCTCGGCACCGGCCTGAACGTCGGTACCACCGGCGGCGGTGTTCTTGGGACCGGGGTGACCGTCGGCACCACTAATCCCGGCACCGGCGTCCTCGGCACGGGCTTGAATGTCGGCAGCACCAGCGGCGGCGTCCTTGGGACCGGCCTTCTGGTCGGAACCACGGGTCCCGGTGAGGGCCTGCTCG
The DNA here is from genome assembly GCF_020523825.1 of Methylobacterium brachiatum. Lineage (GTDB taxonomy): Bacteria > Pseudomonadota > Alphaproteobacteria > Rhizobiales > Beijerinckiaceae > Methylobacterium > Methylobacterium brachiatum. The sequence goes on from NZ_JAJALK010000001.1 coordinate 122,645, forward strand.
GGACCGGCCTGTACCTCGGCTCAGTTGGCGGAAGCGCCGGCGGCGGTGGCGGTGGCGGCACCGGCGGTGGCGGTACCGGCGGAGCAGGCGGTGCTGGGGGTGCGGGTGGCGCCGGCGGGGCCGGTGGCGCGGGCGGGACTGCTGGCGGTGGCAGCGGCGGCAACGGCCAAGGCATCTATATCGTGACCGGCAACGTCACGCAGTCCCAGGGCCAGACCTTAATTGCCGATCTGCGCCTTTCCCAGCTCTCCAGCGCCACGGGTGTCGCTGCCAACAACACCAGCGGTCAGGCCGCACCGAGCGCCGTGGGGGCCGACGCCCTCGCGGTGGGCTTCGGATCGAGCGCAGCCGGGACGGCTTCGACCGCCGTCGGCACCGGGGCGGCCGCGGTCAATACCGGCAGCGTCGCCGTCGGCTACGCGGCGAGCGCCCAGGGGCTCGGCGGCACGGCGGTCGGTACGGCCTCGGCGGCGTCAGGAGCCGGCAGCACGGCGCTCGGCTTCGTCGCGGGCGCCACGGGCACGGGATCCACGGCGATTGGTGCGGCGGCCTCGGCCGCCGGCAACAACAGCGTGGCGCTCGGCAATGGCGCGGCGGCCAACCAGGCGAACACCATCGCCATCGGCGCCAACGTCAAGACGACCCAGGCCAACCAGGTGGCGATCGGCAATGCCGCCAACACCTACACCCTGGCGGGCGTCGCCTCGCAGGCGAGCGCCGCGGCCCAGAGCGGTGCGACCAACTTCGTGACCACCGACGCCGCCGGCAATCTCGCCGCCTCGGCCTATGGCCCCTCCACCATCGCCGGCCTCGGCAACCGGATCGATTCGGTCCAAGCCCAGGTGAATAACTTGGAGGCCAAGACCGACACGATGCAGCGCTACGCGGTCCAGACCCGTAAGGAAGCCCGTCAGGGCGTGGCCATGGCGATCGCGATGGCGACCGCGCCGATGCCGTCCGCTCCCGGCAAGACCACCTGGGCGACCAACGGCGCGACCTATCGCGGGGAATGGGCCGGCGGCGTCGCCGTCGCGCACCGTCTGCCGACCTGCTGTGTGCCGATCGCCGTGACCGCCGGTGTCGCCTACGCGGGCGAGAGCAATGTCGGCGTCCGGGCCGGTCTAGCCGGCGAATTCTGAGGCTGAGACATCGGCGGGGGCGGATCGACGTTTCGCCCTTGCTTACGGAGAAATCCCCGGCATAGTGTCAAATTATGTTGACACTCGCGGTCGAGCAGTCGGAACGGCAGGAGACGGATCGGCGGCCCCACGCGGTCGTCGTCGGCTCCGGCTTCGGCGGCTTGGCCGCTGCCGTTCGGCTCGGGGCCCGGGGCTACCGGGTCACCGTGCTGGAGCGTTTGGAGCAGCCGGGCGGCCGCGCCAGGGTGCACCGGCAGGACGGCTTCACGTTTGACGCAGGGCCGACCATCGTCACCGCGCCGCAGCTCTTCGAGGAGTTGTGGCAGCTCGCCGGCCGCCGCCTGCCCGACGACGTCACGCTGGTCCCGATCGATCCGTTCTACCGGATCCGCTTCGCCGACGGCGCAACCTTCGAGTATAGCGGCGATCCCGAGCGGATGCGCGCCGAGGTGGCGCGCTTCGCCCCCGACGACGTCGCCGGCTACGACCGGTTCATGGCGCATAGCCGCGCGGTCTGCCGGATCGGCTTCGAGCAGCTCGGCCACGTTCCGTTCGGCAGCGTCGGCTCGATGCTGAAGATCGCCCCGGACCTGCTGCGCCTGTCGGGCCACCGCTCGGTCCATGCCGTGGTGGCGCGCTTCATCCGCGACGAGCGGCTGCGCACCGTGTTCAGCTTCCACCCGCTCCTGATCGGCGGCAACCCGTTCCGGGCGAGCGCGATCTACTGCCTGATCGCGGATCTCGAGCGGCGCTGGGGCGTCCATTTCGCCATGGGCGGGACCGGGAAACTGGTCGAGGGGCTGGTCCGGCTGATCCGCAGCCAGAACGGACGGGTCCGGCTGGGCGTCGACGTCGCCCGTATCCGGGTCGAGAACGGGAGCGCGACCGGGGTCGAACTCGCGGGCGGCGAGACGATCGCGGCCGACCTCGTGGTCTCGAACGCTGATTCGGCGGTGACCCATGCGCGGCTGCTGCCAAAACCCCGGCGCTGGAGCCCCGGGCGGCTCCGGCGGGCGCGCTCCTCCATGGGCCTGTTCGTCTGGTACTTCGGCACGAAGCGGCGCTACCCGGATGTCGCCCACCACATGATCCTGCTCGGGCCGCGCTATCGCGGGCTGCTCGCCGATATCTTCGACCGTAAGGTCCTGGCCGAGGATGCGAGCCTCTACCTGCACCGGCCCACCGCCACGGATCCGAGCTTGGCGCCGCCCGGCTGCGACGCCTTCTACGTGCTGGCCCCGGTGCCGAACCTGGCCGGCGGCCAGGATTGGCGCGCCCTCGCCGAGCCGTACCGGCGCCGGATCGCCGAGATGCTCGAATCGAGCGTCCTCCCCGGCCTGTCGGACGCCATCGTCACCTCGAAGGTGACGACGCCCCGGGAATTCCAGGACGATTTCCAGAGCTATCGCGGGTCGGGCTTCGGCCTCGAGCCGGTGCTGACCCAATCCGCGTGGTTCCGGCCGCACAACCGGTCGAGCGACGTGCGCAACCTGTACCTCGTCGGGGCCGGCACGCATCCCGGGGCCGGTCTGCCCGGCGTGCTCTCCTCCGCCCGAATCCTCGATCTGGTGGTTCCGGATGCCCGCGTTTCCGCCTGAATTCGCCAGAGCCGCGGATCGCACCGCCTGTCGGGTTGCGATCCGCGCCGGCTCGAAGAGTTTCTTCGCTGCCGGGAAGCTGCTGCCCGGCGAGGTGCGCGAGGCGGCCTACGGGCTCTACGCCTTCTGCCGCCTCTCCGACGATCTCGTCGACGAGGCGCCCAACGCCTCCGACCGACGCGACGCGGTCGCGCGCCTCGGCCGCCGAGTCGCACTGGCCTATGCGGGCGCACCCGCCGATACGCCGGCCGACCGGGCCTTCTCGGAGATCGTCGGCCAATATGCGATCCCGGAAGCGCTGCCCTACGCCCTGATCGAGGGGTTCGCCTGGGACGCGGAGGGGCGGCGCTACGCGGACCTGGCCGCGCTGCACGGCTACGCCGCCCGGGTCGCGGGCTCGGTCGGGGCCATGATGGCGCTGATCATGGGCGCGCGCGCCCCGGATGCGCTCGCCCGCGCCTGCGATCTCGGCGCCGCCATGCAGCTCACCAACATCGCCCGCGATGTCGGCGAGGATGCAAGGATGGGCCGGCTCTACCTGCCCCTCGACTGGATGGTCGCGGCCGGGCTCGACCCCGACGCATTCCTCGCCGATCCGCGGCCGAGCCCGGCGCTGGCGGGCGTCGTCGCCCGGCTGCTTGCCGAGGCGGATGGGCTCTACCGGCGAGCGGAGGCCGGCATCGCGGCGCTGCCGGCGCCCTGCCGCCCGGCGATCCGCGCGGCGGCGCTGATCTATGCCGAGATCGGCCGGGTCGTGGCCCGGCAGGACCACGATTCCGTCTCGAACCGCGCCCGGGTCCGGACCACCCGCAAGCTCGCCCTGATCGCCCGCGCCCTGCGCTCCGGTGCTGCGACGCCGGGCCTCGCGGCACCGCCCCTGCCGGAAGTGGCGTTCCTGATCGACGCGGTGATGGCGCATGTGCCGGTTCCCGACCGCAGGCGGACGGCGCTCCGGCCCTGGTGGGACGTGGGCGGCCGGGTGGTGCACGTGCTGGACCTGATCGAGCGGATGCGCGAGCGCGAGGCCTTCGGCCGCTCCGCACCGTCCTGAGGCCGGCACGTGAGCGACGGCCTGTTCGCGGCTTTCGATATCGGGCTGGTCTTCGCCCTGGCCCTCGGGATCGGCCTCTGGCAGCTCATCGCCGTCCGACGCAGCATCCGCCGGGATCGCGCTCAGGGTGACGATCGGGAGTGATCTCGTCGCGATAGCGAGACGGTCGCGATTGGCCCACGCATTCAGGCCTGGGCCTGATGCACCTCAGCAAGCGCCACGTCGCCGGCGAGCAGGCACCCAATAGCGCGGCCGTCCGCGAAGCCCAGGCGCACCCGGATCTCGGACAGGCGGCCCATGGCTCGGCCCTGGAAGATCCGGATCGGCCGGTCGTCCGGTGCAATCAGCCCATCCTGCAGCAGCCCGAAAGCCAGGGCGGCCGCCGCGATGCCGGTTGCGGCATCCTCGGGGTAGCCGGAGGAACGAGGGAATTGCCGCGCCTCGAACGTTCGGGCATCGCGGTCGAGCACTGCGTAGGGGTAGAGGCCGGTGGATCCGATCCGCGTGCACGCGGCCTCCACCGCGGCTTGGTCCGGTGCCAGGGCGTTCAGCGCGGTTTGATCGCGCATCGGCACCAGGGTCTTCACCCGGGATGTCACGGCGTTGTGGATCGGCCGGTCGGCGAGGGCGTTCCGGTTCAGGCCAAACGCCGCCAGCACCGCCGCTTCCGGCTCGGGCGCGAGCGGGGTCACCCGCCCCGCCGGCTGGGTAATCTCCACCGTCCACTGGCCGTCCGCGCGCGGCGCGACGAAGCCGGTAACCGAGCCGCTGCCGGTGGCGATCCGCACGGTCTCGCCCGATAAGCGGCCCTCCCGGGCCAGCACCCAGAGCGCGCCGATCGTCGCGTGCGCACACATCTCCATCTCGTGGTTCGGTACGAAGAAGCGCAAGCGCAGATCGTGCGCGGCATCCTCCGCCGGGAGCGCGAAGCCGGATTCGTGGCCGTAGCGCCCGGCCACCGCCCGCATGGCGTCGGCATCGAGATCCCGCGCATCCGCGATCACCGGGCAGGGATTCCCGCCCCGTCCGTCATGCGTGAACACGTCGACCAGGGTCACCGCCGGCATCAGCCGCTCCTCACTGCAGATGGCGCGTGTAGGTCTCTCCGGCCGCCTCCTTCAGCACGGCGCCGGCCTCGCGGCCGATGCGCTCGGCCTCCGCCGCCGGGCCCTGCCGGGAGACGGCCCAGTGCCGGCTGCCGTCGGGCAGGAACAGCAGCCCGTCGAGCTTGAGCTGGTCGCCGTCGATCTGCGCCAGGGCTGCGATCGGCGTCCGGCAGGAGCCGTCGAGTTCGGCGAGCAGCGCGCGTTCCGCAGCGATCGCAGTGGTGGTGCGGGCGCAGGCGATCGGCGCCAGCAGGTCGCGGATCGCGGCGTCGTCGGCCCGGCACTCGATCCCGAGTGCGCCCTGCGCCACCGCGGGCAGCATCTCGTCCACCGACAGGATGCTGCGGGCCATGTCCTGCAGGCCAAGGCGCTGCAGCCCGGCGAGCGCCAGCAGGGTCGCGTCGCATTCGCCGGATTCGAGCTTGCGCATCCGCGTGTTGGCGTTGCCGCGCAGGGGCACGACCTTCAGGTCCGGCCGGTGCATCAGAACCTGCGCCCCGCGCCGGAGAGACGAGGTCCCGACCCGGGCACCTTCCGGCAGGCCCGCGAGCCCGTCCGCGTGCGGCGACAGGAAGGCGTCGCGCGGGTCGTCGCGCTCCAGGATGCAGGCGATGGCCAACCCGTCCGGCAGCCAGGTCTCCACGTCCTTCATGGAATGGACCGCGACATCGACCTCGTCGGAAAACAACGCCTGCTCGAGTTCCTTGGTGAACAGGCCCTTGCCGCCGATCTCCGAGAGCGGGCGATCGAGGATCTTGTCGGCCACCGTGGTCACCACCACCAGCTCGGTCTCGAGCCCCGGATTGGCCGCCACGATCTTGTCGCGCACCATCCCGGTCTGGGCGAGCGCCATCGGGCTGCCGCGGGTGCCGATGCGCAGGGGGCGGTTCAACATGGGGGTCCGGACGTTTCTTGCGGCGTTGTCCGAGCGTTATAGCCCGCCCGCGGCCGCAGGCCATCGCCGGGTGCGGGATTCAGACTCGCTGAAGCGTCCGCATGTCAGGCTGGTGCCGCCCCGGTTTCGCCGGACTGCGCGCTTAGCGCCGTGCAGGTCACTTCGAGAGCTTCTGGACGCCCCATGCTGATCGTGCCGAGCCGACGGCAGTTCCTCACCGGACTCGGGGCCGGCGCCGGCCTCGTGGCGGCGACGGGGGTCTACGCCGTCGATGTCGAGCCGCTGCACCGGCTGGTGGTGACGCATTACGCGCCGACGCTGCCGCGCTGGGACCCGGCCCTACGGCTGCGCGTGGCCGTGCTCGCCGATTTCCACATCTGCGAGCCGTACATGCCGTTCGATCGGGTGGCCGAGATCATCGACGCCACCAACGCCTTGAAGCCCGACCTCGTGCTGATGCTGGGCGATTACCCGGCCGGCAAGATCGCCTGGCGCAAGCTGCCCCTCGAGCAATTCGCCCGGATGGTCGAGGGCCTGAAGGCGCCGCTCGGCACCCACGCGATCCTGGGCAATCACGATTGGTGGGACGACCATGCCGTCCAGCGCTCCCGGCGCGGCTCGCCGGCGGTCAAGCACCTGCTGGAGGCACGCGGCATCCCGGTGATGGAGAACGAGGCCGTGCGGCTGGTGAAGGACGGGCGGCCCTTCTGGCTCGCCGGGCTCGCCGACCAGCAGCCCTATTTCAACAGCTGGGACCAGGGGCTCGACGACCTGCCCGCGACCCTCGGCACGATCACCGACGAGGCGCCGGTGATCCTCATGGCCCACGAGCCCGACATCTTCGCCGACGTGCCCGACCGGGTCTCCCTGACGCTCGCCGGCCATACCCATGGCGGGCAGGTCAGGCTGTTCGGGCACTCGCCCGCGATCCGGCGGGTCCGCGGCCACGATTACGCCTACGGCCACGTCATCCAGGACGGGCGCCACCTGATCGTGTCCGGCGGCTTCGGCATGAGCCGGATCCCGGTGCGGTTCGGCGTGCCGCCGGAGATCGTTCTGTTGGAACTGGGCGGATCGGGCCCGGACGGCGCCGCCGCCTGAGCGGCCAGTGATCCGTCTGTCCGGCCTCATCCGTCGGCGATCCGCTAAGCGCGGCCGTCCCACGGATTGATCGTTTGAACACCGGCGGCCTCGAATGGACTGAGGTCCCGCGTGGCGACCATCATGTTCCGAGACGCGGCGGTGGCGGCGATATAACCGTCCGCCATGCCGATCGCGCGTCCTTGCGTCTTGGCGCGCGCCATCAGCTCCGCATAAGCCTCTGACGCGTTCAGATCGAATGCCAGGATGCGATCTGCGAAGGCCGGCACGACCTCGTTTTCCAAGCGCTCTTGATAGGTCGTACGCCGCCGACCTTTCGGCATGATCGCCAGGCCAAGCCGCAGTTCCGCAATCGTCACGACCGATAGATAGAGCGTCTCGATGACTTGAGCATCGGTCCAGACGAGCACCTTCGGTTCAGGATCGCGCCTCCACAGCTCCGAGATGACGTTGGTGTCGAGGAGGATCATTCGAAGCGGATCGGTTCCGCCGCACGCGTGTCGCGCAGATCGTTGATCTGCTCTACCTCGGCATCGCTCAGCTCGCCCGCATCGCGTGCGATGGATGTCAGGAGCGAACCCAGCGCCACGCGGCCTTCAGGCTGCGCGGCCTGTTCCAGGATGGCGCGAATCTCGGCTTCGGCACTGCGGCCATGCCGCGCCGCTCTGACCTTCAATGCACGATGAACGGCGTCGGGGACATTGCGGATGGTGATCGACGCCATGGTCCTTCCCTCCGTCTGATTCCGGGACGATGGCAGTCCGGCCATCCGCGATCAATATCCCCCGCGAGCCGCCCCGCGCCTGAACGCCGCGCCGCTCGTTTTCGCGTCGCCCGGCGCTACCTCGCCGGGATGCGTGCACTCCTCCCCGTCCTCACCCTGGCCGTCCTCAGCGCCGGATCACATTCCGCCTGGGCGCAATCCTGCGACACGTTGATCGACAAGGTCACCGCGGAGACGGCCGCGAAGGCGACCGAGCGGCGCAGCGATTACGCCAACTTCACCGCCGGCCCCGACATGACCCTGAGCCTCGCCTGCGGTGCGCCGGACCTGTCCTCGGTGGGGGCCCAGTATCGCGGCGCCAGCCCGCCGGACGTCTACTACGAGACCTTCGGCCGGGCCGGGCACGCCGTGACCGGCATCGATGCGGCGACCATCACGGAGGCGGCGCGCAAGGCCCAGGCCGCGGCCGTCCGGCTGCGGCACAGCAACGTCGATCTCGGCGGCGCCCGGATCACCTGCTCGGCGATGGTCTCGCCCGACAAGGGGCCGCTGACCCTCTGCGCGGTGATCGAGCACAGCGACCGGAGCTGAAGCGCGACGGGTCCTCCACAAGGCTGGCTCAGACGCGACGCGCGCCCTCTCGTGCATGGGAGAGGGCGCGCGCTCGGTCGGGACATGTGCGGACCCGTTGAGGTCCGCCCGTATCCCCGCCTCAGAGCGGGATGTTGTCGTGCTTCTTCCAGGGCTGCTCCATCTCCTTGGTGCGGAGCATGCCGAGCGCCCGGGCGATCCGGCGGCGGGTCGAGTGCGGCATGATCACCTCGTCGATGTAGCCGCGCTCGGCCGCCACGAAGGGGGACAGGAACCGGTCCTCGTACTCGCCGGTCCGCGCCGCGATCTTCTCCGGGTCGCCGAGCTCGCTGCGGAAGATGATCTCCACCGCGCCCTTGGCGCCCATGACGGCGATCTGGGCGGTGGGCCAGGCGTAGTTGAGGTCGGCGCCGACATGCTTCGAGGCCATCACGTCGTAGGCGCCGCCGAAGGCCTTGCGGGTGATGATCGTCACCAGCGGCACCGTCGCCTGCGAATAGGCGAAGAGCAGCTTCGCGCCGTGCTTGATCAGGCCGCCATATTCCTGCGCGGTGCCCGGCAGGAAGCCCGGCACGTCCACGAAGGTGACGATCGGGATCGCGAAGGCGTCGCAGAAGCGCACGAAGCGCGCCGCCTTGCGCGAGGCGTCCGAATCGAGCACCCCGGCCAGCACCATCGGCTGGTTGGCGACGAACCCGACGGTCCGGCCCTCGATCCGGCCGAACCCGGTCATGATGTTGCGGGCATAGGCCGCCTGGATCTCGAAGAAATCGCCCTCGTCGACCACCCGGCGGATCAGTTCGCCCATGTCGTAGGGCTTGTTCGGGTTGTCGGGGATCAGGGTGTCGAGCGACATGTCGAGCCGATCGACATCGTCGAAGCTCTCGATCTCGGGCACGCCCTCGATGTTGTTGGCCGGCAGGAAGTCGAGCAGGCGACGGATCTGGAGGATCGCCTCGACGTCGTTCTCGAACGAGCCGTCGGCGATGGAGGATTTCGTGGTGTGGACCTTGGCGCCGCCGAGTTCCTCCGCGGTCACGACCTCGTTGGTCACGGTCTTCACCACGTCCGGGCCGGTCACGAACATGTAGCTCGTGTCCCGGACCATGAAGATGAAGTCGGTCATGGCCGGCGAGTAGACGTCGCCGCCCGCGCAGGGGCCCATGATCACCGAAATCTGCGGGATCACGCCCGAGGCCATCACGTTCCGGCGAAAGACCTCGCCGTAGCCGCCGAGCGCCGCGACGCCCTCCTGGATGCGGGCTCCGCCGGCGTCGAAGATGCCGATGATCGGGGCGCGCATCTTCAGCGCCATGTCCTGGACCTTCACGATTTTCTGGGCGTGGGCCTCCGACAGGGAGCCGCCGAACACCGTGAAGTCCTTCGAGAACAGGAAGACCGTGCGGCCGTTGATCGTGCCCCAGCCGGTGACCACGCCGTCGCCGGGGATCTTCTGCTTCTCCATGCCGAAATCGGTGGAGCGGTGCTGCACGAACATGTCGAATTCCTCGAACGACCCGTGGTCGAGGAGGAGTTCGATCCGCTCGCGCGCCGTGAGCTTGCCGCGCTTGTGCTGGGCCTCGACGCGCTTCTCGCCGCCGCCCAGGCGCGCCTGGGCCCGTCGCTCCGCGAGCTTGTCGAGGATGTCCTTCATGGCTGTTCCCGCCCTTACCCTGCTCGTGCCGCCCTAGCCCGGTTGATGCCGGGTCGAAGCTTGTGCGTTCACCGATCACGCGGCCTTAGCACGGGCGTTTCGGGTGGCAAACCGACGCAAATGTCTCGCGCGTCGGACCTTCGGGGGGAGGGAGGAGAATGGTGGACGGTGCAGGGATCGAACCTGCGACCTTTCCCGTGTGAAGGGAACGCACTACCGCTGTGCTAACCGTCCGTGCCGCCAAGGGTCGAGACCCGGGGGCGGAACCAACGCGGTCGGCGACGCCTGGAGCAGGCGGCGACCGGATGCCGGGCCTTCTAGGGCGTGCCGACCCGAAACGTCAAGCACTGCTTGCGAGGTTGACAAGAACCGCGCCGCAATGCGCTGTGGCCGCATGCACGAGGAGCACGCGGCCGTGCGGCCCGACAGCGACGTGACGGGGGAGGGCGCGGCGCGCACGGCACGGCCGCGCGTCGCGATCACCTACTGCACCCAGTGCAACTGGCTGCTGCGCTCCGCCTGGATGGCGCAGGAGCTGCTCTCGACCTTCCGCGACGACCTTGGCGAAGTCGCCCTCGTGCCCGCCACCGGCGGCGCGTTCCGCATCGAGATCGCGGGCGTGCTGCTGTGGGAGCGGGTCCGCGACGGCGGGTTTCCGGATGTGAAGGCCCTCAAGCAGAGGGTGCGCGACCACCTCGACCCGGAGCGCGATCTCGGCCATATCGACCGGTCATGAAGCGAGGGAACGGCGAGGAGCCCGCGGGGCACCGCGTGCCGGGGACGGGCGCCGCTTGAGCCCGGAGCAGGAGGCCGAGGGTGTGAACGTCCCGGCGATCCAACCCGCACGCCGATCATGGCTGGCACGCCGGCTCTACCGGTTCGGCCGCAACGGCTTCTCGACCCAGGTCTACCTGATCGCCCTGGTGATCGCCCTGATCGGGCCGGGCCTGCTGTTCACCGGCATCCTGCTGATGCGCTACGCCTCGGCCGAGCGCGCCCGCTTCGAGCAGGATGCCCGCGAGAATGTCCGCGGCATCGGCCTGTCTCTGGATCGCGACACCGCCGGCCTGGTCTCGGTGCTGCAGACGCTGGCGACCTCGCCGCGGATCCGCCAGGGCGATTTCGAGGCGTTCGACGCGCAGGCCCGCCTGGTGCGCGAGTCGATCGACCTCGACGTGCTGCTGCGGCGGCCGAACGGGCAGGAGGTGGTCAATACCGGCGTGCCCCGCGGCGCGCCGATGCCGATGATGCCGCTGCCGTTCGACACCGACCTGTCCAAGGGCGCCCAGCGCGCCATGGTCAGCGGCTACATCCCGGGCCCGACCCCAGCCGAGGCGACCTACGCGGTCGGCGTGCCCGTGATGGTCGAGGGCGAGGTCGCCTACATCCTGAGCTTCACCGTGCCGCTGTCGCGGCTCCAGGGCATCCTGTCCCGGGAGGTGGTACCCGGCTGGACTACTGGCATCTCGGACCGAAACGGGATCGTCCTCGCCCGCCTGCCGGACCCGGATTCCGTGGTCGGCAAGCCCCGCCTCGCGAGCCTGCGCCAGGTCCAGACGGCGACGCCGGGGGTCTGGGAGGGGCAGGACCGCCAGCACAAGCCGGTGGTGGTGATCGAGGCGCGCTCGCGGCTGACCGGCTGGATGGTCGCCACCAGCATCCCGCAGGCGTTGGTCGATGCCCGGGTGCGCCGGTGGGTCTGGGCCTTCGCGGGGTTCGGCCTGCTGGTGCTCGCCACCTCGTCGGTGCTGGCGGTGAACCTCTGGTCCCGCGTCTCGCGCCCGCTGCGGCTGCTGGCGGCCTCCGGGCCGGCGCTGTCGCGGGGCGAGGCGATCCCCCGGGTGCCGTCGCCGGTCCACGAGATTCAGCGGCTCGGGGCGGTTCTGTCCGACGCGTCGCTGCGGTTGCGCACCCGCGAGGCGGAGCGCGACCGGGCGCTCGCCGACACCCGTCGCGGGCTCACGGCGCTCAGCGAGAGCGAGGCCCGGTTCCGGCACATGGCCGATTCCGCGCCGGCACTGATCTGGATGACCGACGAGAGCGGCGGCGTCAGCTTCGCCAACCTCCATTTCGAGCACATGTTCGGGATCCCGGCGGCGGATCTCACCAACGAGGGCTGGGAGCGGATCGTCCATGCGGACGACCTCGAGAGCTTCCGCGCGGCCTTCGCCGAGGCGTTCGAGGCACGGGCGCCGTTCCGCACCGAGGTCCGGGTGATCGACCGGGGCGGGGCCGTGCGCTGGCTTCGCTGCGAGGGCGTGCCGCGCCTCGACGACGACCAGAACTTCCTCGGCTATACCGGCTGCAACATCGACATCACCGACGCGAAGTTCGCCGAGGAGCACCTGCTGCTCCTGATTCACGAATTGAACCACCGGGTGAAGAACACCCTGGCCACGGTCCAGTCGATCGCCGGCCAGTCCCTGCGCAACCTCGAAGGCCCGGAGGCCGACGCCGCCCGGGCGGCGTTCGAGGCGCGGCTCCTGGCGCTCGCCCGTGTGCACGACGTGCTCACCCGGGAGAGCTGGGAGGGGGCGGAGCTGTCGGCCGTGGTGGCGGACGCGATCCGGCCGCTCGAATCCGGCGACGGTCACGAATCGCGCTTCTCGGTCGTCGGCCCGGCCTTGCGGCTCCCGCCGCGGCTCGCTCTGTCGATCGCCATGGCACTGCACGAGCTCGGCACCAACGCGGTGAAATACGGCGCCCTGTCGATCGAGGGCGGGACGGTGGAGATCTCCTGGACCGTGCGGCGCGAAGCCGAGATCCGCCTGTACCTGCGCTGGGCCGAGCGCGGTGGCCCGCCGGTCAAGAAGCCGACCCGTACCGGCTTCGGCTCCCGCCTGATCGAGCGCAGCCTCGCCCGCGAGCTGGCTGGCGAGGTGACGCTGACCTACGAGGAGACCGGCGTGATCTGCACGATCGACGCGCCCGTCCCGCCGCCGGGCCTGCTGGAGCGCAAGAGCGCCGCGGCGCCGGCCCGGATCGCGCCGCTGCCGCTGGCTGGGTAGGCCCGCGACCACGCCGCCGGCGTGGCACGAATCCCCTTTTCCGCTTTGGAGAGGGCGTCTTGACCCGGCGCGACGCGATGGGAAGACATCCGCGGGCTGCGCATAGGCGGCGTACCGAACCGCAGCAGGATTCGCGGAGGGAGGGGCGATCAGTGCCGATCGCCGCAGGGGGAGCTTTGCGCGGCTTGACTGGCATTCACACGGTCATTGCCTTCGCGCCACGTCCGTTCGCGATCGCGCTGTGCTTGCTCGCGCGCCAACGCAACCTGCTCCCGCTGGCTCGACGCGATGTCTTTCAAGACATTCAACTCACGCTCTCTATCGAAATCATATGCCAGCGCTGGAGCTGTTCCCGAAACGGCCGCAAGAGTCGCAACGATCAATGCGCGCATGGATGATCCCTCGTGATATGCTGAGATTCGTCAATCAAAAATCATTGGGAATGTCGAGAGAAGAAAGGTTCTCGAGATTTTGCTCGGCCGTCTCGGATATACCCAGCCTTTCGAATTGATTTAAGGCTTCGCAACATGAATGGGATCTGACGGATCGTATGTTTGTTGGGTTCAGTCTTCCTCGGCAGCGTCCGTTGTACGGGCGCTGACCTGCCGGTCCGGAATAACCGGGAGGACGATTCGCGGCCCCGGGATTTTCAATCACCGGGCACGCCGGGATGAAGGTGTGGATGGGATCGGCGTTCCAAACCCGATACCGCTCGCTAGTGATACGGATCCGCCGCGTCCCGCAGGCCGTCGCCCATGAAATTGAAGGCGAGCACCGTCACCAGCACCGGCAGGACCGGCAGCAGCAGCCAGGGATAGAGCTGCACCGCCGCCAGGTTCTGCGCCTCGTTAAGCAGCACGCCCCAGCTCGTCACCGGCGGGCGCAGGCCCAGGCCGAGGAAGGAGAGGGCGGTCTCGCCCAGGATCATCGTCGGGATCGACAGGGTCGCCGAGGCGATCAGGTGGCTCATGAAGTTCGGGATCAGGTGGCGGCCGATCACCCGGGCCGGCGAGGCGCCCATCAGCTCGGCCGCCTGGACGAAATCCTCCTCCCGCAGGGCCAACAGCTTGCCGCGCACCGCCCGGGCGAGCCCCGGCCAGTCGAGCAGGCCGAGGATCACGGTGATGCCGAGGAAGACCAGCAGCGGGCTCCAGTTCGGCGGCAGGGCCGCCGACAGCGCCAGCCAGAGCGGCAGCTCGGGCAGGGAGCGCACCACCTCGATCAGGCGCTGGACGCCGGCATCGACGATCCCGCCGAAATAGCCGGCGATCCCGCCGAACAGCATGCCCAGCGTGAATGAGATTGCCACACCGACCAGGCCGATGGTGAGCGAGACCCGCGCCCCGTAGATCATCCGCGAGAACAGGTCGCGCCCGAGCCGATCGGTGCCGAGCAGGAACAGGGTGCCGTCCTTCGGCGGGCAGACGAGGTGCAGGTCGGTGGGGATCAGGCCGAGCCAGACATAGCCGTCGCCGCGGCAGAGGAAGCGCAGGGGCTGCGGCTTGCCGGCATCGACCACGTAGTCGCGCCGGAACGTGTCGAGGTCGAGCTGCGCCCGGTAGGGATAGACGAACGGCCCGAGGAAGCGCCCATCGTGAAACAGGTGCACGCCCTGGGGCGGTGCGTGAAGGAAGTCGCCGTTGCGCCGCGCCTGCCCGTAGGGTGCGAGCATCTCGACGAACGGCACCGTGGCGTAGAGCGCGAGCAGGATCAGCGCCGAGGCCACGGCGATCCGGTGGCGCAGGAATTTCCGAACGATCAGCCGCCACGCCGAGGCGCTGCCGGCGGGGTTCTCGCCGAGCGCCTGCGGCTCGAACGGCGTCGGATCGACGAAGTGGCCGCGGGCCGTCTCTGGCATGATCGGTCCCGTCACCGCGCGCCCATGCGGATGCGCGGATCGAGCCAGACCAGGATCAGGTCGGAGATCAGCATGCCGACCAGCGTGAGGCCCGCGACGAACATCAGGATGAACCCGGCCATGAACTGATCCTGGCTGCGCAGGGCCTCGAGCAGCAGCGGGCCGACCGTCGGCAGGCTGAGCACGAGCGAGACCAGAACCGAGCCCGAGACGAGGTGCGGCAGCAGGTTGCCGATATCCGCCACGAACGGGTTCAACGACATCCGGAACGGGTATTTCAGCAGTGCCCGCATCGGCGGCAGGCCCTTGGCCCGGGCGGTGACCGTGTAGGGCTTTGCCAGCTCGTCGAGGAGGTTGGCCCGCATCCGCCGGATCATGGCGGCGGTGCCGCCGAGCCCGATCACCAGGGTCGGCACCACGAGATGCGCCAGGAGCGAGCGGATCTTGGTCCAGTCCCAGGGCTGGTTGGTGAGCGCCGAATCGTAGAGGCCCCCGATCGACAGGCCGAACCAGCGATTGGCGTAGAACAGCAGGATCAGCGCCAGCAGGAAGCCGGGCACGGCGAGGCCGACATAGCCCAGCAGGGTCACCACCGCGTCCCCGAATGTGTGCCGGTGGGTCGCCGAATAGATCGCCGCCGGGATCGCCACCACGTGGACGAAGACCACGGCCGTGAGGTTGATCAGCAGGGTCAGCCACAGGGCGTCGCCGACCACGTCGGCCACGGGCTTGTCGTACTCGAAGGACCAGCCCCAATCGCCCTGGAGGAGCCCCGAGAACCCGACCGGGCCGGGCATCAGGCCGATCCACATCAGGTATTGCTGCCAGACCGGCCGGTCGAGGCCGTATTGGCGGATGAGCAGCTCGGCCTTCGCCACCGAGCCCGCCTCGCCGCTGGCGCGCAGCTCCATGATCCGGTTGGTCAGGTAGTCGCCCGGCGGCAGCTTGATGATGAAGAACACCAAGGCCGAGATGACGAGCAGCGTCAGCGCCATCGTGACGACGCGCCGGAGGATCTGGACGATCACCGGACCTCCGCGCGCGTGTCGGCAGCCTTGTCCCAGAACACCTCGTCGAGGCGCTGCACGCCGATCAACGCCGTGGGATCCCAGGAATACAGGGCGCGCTTGGGGAGGTTGACGAGGCGGTCGGCTCCGACCACCGGCTGGAGCGCGCCCGCCACCGTGCCGATCACCCAGGTGTTCTGCGCATGGTTCATCAGCATCTCGCGCCAGATCGCCGCCTGTTTCTCCGCATCGTCGGTGTCGCGCCATTGACGGTCGAGGTCGAGCAGGCGCTGGACCTCCGGGATGTCGCAGCGTTCGCCGGACTTGCCCCGGCTCTCCACGTTGGCGCTCCAGAGCGGCCAGGTGTAGTGCTCGGGCTGGGCCGGGCTCAGCTCGGTTGGCGGCATGATCGCGGTCGGCACCGCGAGGTCGAGGCCTTGCGCGGCGACCATCACGGTCATGCCACCCACCGAGCGGCGGTGCAGGTTGGTCCGCTCCTGCGGCTTGGTCACCAGGCGGATGCCGATCTCGCGCCAGAACTCGGTGATCAGGAGCAGGGCGTCGAGCACCATCTCGGCCTCGCCGTCGCTGTCGACCACCAGCTCCATGGCGCGACCGTCGCGCATCAGGCGGATGCCGGAGCCGTCGCGGCCGGTCAGGCCGATCTCGTCCAGCAGATGCGAGGCCCTGGCCGGATCGTAGCCGGCATTGAGCGTGCGCAGCTCCGGCGCGTAGAGCGGGCTGTCGGACACGATCGTGTCGTTGCCCTCGGTGCCCAGGCCGAAGAGCAGCGTGTTGTTGAGCGTGCGCCGGTCGATGGCGAGCGATAGGGCGTGGCGGTAGCGCACGTCCCGGTTCAGCGCCCGCCAGCCGGAATCCTGCGTGGTCAGGTTCGGGTAGAGGGCGATCTCGGAGCCGCGGGCCACGGGCCACAGGTTGGTGCGGTACTGGTGGGCCTTCTCGCCCTCCTTGAGGCTCGGGATGTCGGGCATCGACAGGCCGCGGAACATCAGGTCGGCCTCGCCGGCATTGGTCTTGGCGACCAGCAGCCCCTGCGAGGCGACATCCATCACGATCGTGTCGACATAGGGCAGCTGCGTGCCGGCGGTGTCGACCCGGTGGTAGCTGCGGTTGCGCTCGAACCGGAACCGCGTCGCCGGCGAGCGGGTGCGCGGCACCCAGCCCTGCAGGGTCGGGCAATCCGGGTTGTTCAACTCGTAATTGTCGTCGAGCCGGTTGTGCAGGGCCGCCCAGCCGCGCAGCTTCAACGCCTTGGCCTTGGCGTCCGCCGCCTCCTTGCCGAGATAGCGGGCGTGGACGGTCTTCAGGTAATGCGCCGGCCGGTAGATCAGCGGATCGCGCGGCGCGGCCAGCGCCGGCAGGAACATCGGGTTCGGCCGGTCCCAGCTGTAGCGGATCGTCACCGGGTCGAGGAAGTCGACCTGAGGCGGCTTGCCGTCCACCAGAAAGAAGGCCGGCGGCCCCTCGGGGCTCAGCGCCTTCTCGTTGGCGACGTCCTCCCAGTAGTAGCGGAAATCCTCGCTCGTGAACGGGTGCCCGTCCGACCAGCGGTGGCCCTGGCGCAGCGTGAAGGTGAAGCGCCCGCCCTCGACATCGACCCGCTCGAGCAGGTCCGGCCGCAGCTGCAGGTCGGCATCGTAGCCGACCAGCCGCGTATAGCCGTAGACCGAGAGGTAGCGGACATCCCGGGCCTTCGCGATCAGCGTCCGGATCGTCCCGCCGGCGGTGCCGGTGCGGCGGCCCCGGGCGGCGAGGTCGATCACGAACGGTTTTTCGGGCGGGGCGGGGGCGTCCGCGGGCGGCGTGTCGGCGCGGGCATGGCGCGGGCGGGAGAGCAGCGCGGCGGCGCCGAGGCCGGCGATCAGGGCGCGGCGGGAGATGCCGGTTTCCCGCCCCACATCGGGATCGCAATTCGGGTGAAGCTGACCGCGACGGGCTCCCTCTCCCGTGCGGGAGAGGGTTGGGGTGAGGGACCAGGGTCTTCCGGAAAAGTTGTACCCCTCACCCTGTCCCTCTCCCGCACGGGAGAGGGGACCCGCGCCTCGTTCGCCGAGGTTTTCGGGCGATCCCGGCCTCAGAAACGAAGGCAAGTCGCCACGGGTCTCGAAATCGCTCACGACCCGCCCCCCGCCGGATGCAGCGCTACATAGGTCAGCCGTGCCGGCGAATACCCGGTGGCCCGGTGGAGATCGTCGAAGGCGTGGGCGCGGGCGATCAGCCCGGCGGCCTGACGCACCAGCGCGTCGTTGGCCGGCTGCTCGAAGTGGCGGCCGTTGCGGGTCCAGCGGATCGGCTCCGGGCTGTGCGCGGGGCCGGTGATCATCGCGATGGTCGGATGCGCCGGGCCGCCATGGGCGTGGATCCGGTGGCCGGCGGCGTCGTCGTCGAACAGCAGCCGGGTCAGGCCGCGGGCATGGGCCTCCACGACCCGGCGCCCCTGCGCGACGTGGTCGTCGAAGAACGCCACCGTTCGGGCCGGATCGATCCCGGACCAGTCGGCCGTGGACCAGTCGGCGGTGCTGTAGCGGGCCTGGGGATCGCGGTAGTGCAGGCCGGACAGGTCCGGATCGTGGCAGAAGATTTGTGCCGAGGGTCGCGCCATGCGGATCACCCAGGTGGTGAGCCCGCGGAACACACCGGATTCGATCACAAAATCCGGCTTCAGCGCCCGCATCGCCACGTAGAGCTGCAGCGCGCCGTTGAAGCCGCTGCCGCCCCGTCGCTGCCGGACCGGGGCGGTGGGGATCAGATCCCAGAAGGCCCGGACGCTGTCGAGGAGATCGCCATCCGGCACGATGCCGGACGCAGCGAAGTCGCGCTCCAGGATCGCGGCGGCGGATTCCAGCAGCGTGGCGACCTCCCGCGGCGAGGTCGGGCGGTGGCTCCAGTCGGGCGCGGCCGGCACGAGGTCGTAGCCGAGGCGGTCGAACAGGGGCGACAGCACCTTGCGGCGCAGGCGTTCCAGCATCACGGGGGGGCGCGGCTGCATCAGGCGGCCTCCGCGTCCTGCGCGGCGGAGAACCGGACCCGGTGGCCCGGCTCGATCGCCCGCATGGCGCCGGCCTCGTCGGGGCCGAGCCGGTAGGGCGCCGCCCAGCGGGTCGGATCGTTCTGGTCGCCGGTGATCGCGGCGAAATCGAGCGGATGGTCGAGGCTCGGATCCGGCACGGCGGCGAGCAGCGCGCGCGTGTAGGGATGGACCGGGCGGCGGAACAGGGCGGCGCGGGGCGCCTCCTCGACGATCCGGCCCCGGCACATCACGCTGATCGTATCCGCCATGTAGTCGATCACTGCCAGGTTGTGGGAGACGATCAGGTAGGACAGGCCGAGGGCCGCTTGCAAATCCTTGAGCAGGTTCAGGATCTGCGCCTGGACCGAGACGTCCAGCGCCGAGACCGGCTCGTCGAGCACCAGCAGCCGCGGCCGTGGCGCCAGGGCCCGGGCGATGCCGATCCGCTGGCGCTGGCCGCCCGAGAAGGCGTGCGGGTAGCGGCCCAGCCCGCTGGCCTCCAGCCCGACCATCGCCATCAGTTCCCGGCAGCGGGCGCGCCGCTCGGCCGCCGGCACGCCGTGGATCTCCATGGGCTCGGACAGGATCTGGCGCACGGTCATGCGCGGATCGAGCGACGCGTAAGGGTCCTGGAACACGAACTGGACGGTGCGCCGGTAGGCGAACAGAGCGTCGCCCGAGAGCCCGTGGACGTCCCGCGGGCCCCTGCCGTCGTCGAACAGGATCCGGCCGGAATCGGGCTCTAGCGCCCGCATCACCATCTTCGAGACCGTGGTCTTGCCCGAGCCGGATTCCCCGACGAGGCCGAGCGTTTCCCCGGCCGCGAGGCTCAGGGACACGTCGGAGACGGCCTGGACGATCCGCGGCTTCTGCCAGAAGCGGCCGGACCGGAGCGTGTAGCTCTTGCTGACGCCCTCGACCCGCAGCAGCGGCCCGGCGGGCTTCGCCTGGGGCTGGACCGGCGGGATCTCGGCCCGGGCCGGGCGGATCGGCGTCAGGCGCTCGCCCGGCGCCATGTCGAACCGCGGCACCGCGTGCAGCAGCGCCCGGAGATAGGCGTGGCCCGGCGCGCGCATCACCGTATCGCGGGGCCCGGCCTCGACCAGCCGGCCCCGGTAGAGCACGGCGACGTCGTGGGCGATGTTGGCGACGACGCCCAGATCGTGAGTGATCAGCAGGATCGCCATGCCGGTCTCGTCCTGGAGCCGGGCCAGCAGGGCGAGGATCTGCGCCTGGGTGGTCACGTCGAGCGCCGTGGTCGGCTCGTCGGCGACCAGCAGGGCCGGCTTCAAAATCAGCGCCATGGCGATCATGGCGCGCTGGCGCAGGCCGCCGGACAGCTCGAACGGGTAGGTCTTCAGGGCGCGCTTCGGGTCGGGGAACCCGACCCGGGCCAGGGCCTCCTGGGTGCGGGCATCGGCCTCCTTCCGGTCGGCGCCGGTATGGATCCGCAGGGCCTCGCCGATCTGGTCGCCGACCGTGTGGAGCGGCGACAAGCAGGTCATCGGCTCTTGGAAGATCATCGCGATCCGCTGGCCGCGGATCGCCCGCATGGCCGCGCCCTCGGTATCCAGCCGGGCGATGTCGGTCTCGGCAGGGCCGTCGCGGAACAGGATCTGCCCGCGGGTGATCGCGGCTGATTTCGGCAGGATGCCCATGATCGCCTGGGCGGTGACCGACTTGCCCGAGCCGGATTCGCCGACCAGCGCCAGGGTCCGCCCGCGCATCACGTCGAGCGACAACCCGTGCAACGCCTCGAACGGTCCGGTCTCCGTGCGGAACGCGACCGCGAGGTCGCGGATGGACAGGAGGGAACTCAACCATTCCTCACAGCGGATGAGCCGGGAAGAGTAGATGCCGCCGCGCCGGAGTCCACTGCGGCAGCGGAAAATAGAGTTTGCGGATCGACAAGCGTCACGGCCGGATGGGCGACGAGGATCGACAGCAGATCGCCGATGAAGGACCAGATCGCGTCGTCGTGGACGCGGTGGTGGGTCAGCAATCCGATCGGGCGCGCGGGGTCGGACGCGAGGTCGGCGGCGACGTCCCGGAGCAGCACCTCGGCATCGCGGAGCGACCGGGTGCCGCGCCAGTCGATCGGGTCGAGGGTCGCGTCGGCGCGGGCGAGGCCGGGGATCGCCGGCCCGGGCACCGACGACAGGCCGCGATAGCCGAGGCCCGGCAGGGCGGCGGCGAGATCCGGAGCGAGCCGGTTCCAGGGCGGCACGAAGACCGGCAGCAGCGCTGATCCGGGCAGGCGCTCCCGGGCGATCCGCAGGCCCGCGGCGGCATCGTCGCGCAGCGCGTCGAGCGGGCGATGCGGGCCGAACTCCGCCTGTTTCTCGCCCGGTGGGGCGTGGTTGTGGTGGGCCAGGCCGTGGACGGCGATGCGCACGGCTTTTGCGGACGCCAGGCGGGCGCCGAGGGACGGCTCAATCCCGGCCGGGATGGCCGCGAGCAGGATCGGCACGCGATGGGCCTCGGCGAGACCGATCAGCCGGTCGAGGGCCGGGGACGCCGCGACGGCATCGTCGTCCCGCCACCAGAACCGCACGCGCTGGAAGCGGGTGCCGGCTTCGTCGAGGGCGTTGCGGAGGAGGCCGAAAGCGGGATGCGCACGCTCCCGCACGGGAGAGGGCACCCGCGCCCGATCCGGCGGCATGCGGCTCTGCACGAAAAGATCCTCGACGATCGCGACCGTCCGCGCTGCCCCGCCCAGATCGATCCCGTGCGGCGCCGGCGGCGCGGCCTGGAGCTGGGCGTCCACCGCTTGCAGGAGTGATGCCGCGGTCAGCTCCGCCTCCGGAAGCACCCGGGCGAGGCCGCGCCCGGCGAGGCATTCGGCGCGCAGCCGCTGCTCGGTCTCGCCGCCAGCTTCGAACGGCACGAGCACGGCCGGGGTCGCGCTCGCCAGGAGATCGATGGCGGTGTTGTAGCCGCATTGGCTCACCGACAGGGCCGCGCCGGCGAGCAGGGCGCGGTAATCGGGGCGGGCCCGCTCGATCGTGCCGTCCGGCAGGTCGTGGCCGATGGCGGCCAGGTCAGCCTCGGGCACGCCGTGCCCTGCCAGGATCCGCCAGCCGAGCCCCGGCTGGAGCCGGGCCGCCTCCGCTGCGGCCCGCAGCAGGCCGAGCCCCGCCGGCCCGGACCCGGCCGCGACCAGCACGCCGCTTCGCACCGACTTCGGAACGGCCGCCATGCCCTCGTCGACATAGCCGGTGTAGCGGAGCTTTTGCGCGGTTTTGGCGTCGAGGGGCCAGGAGGCGTCCAGCGGCACCAGGGCCGGGTCGCCGTGGACGAGCACGGCATCGTAGAGCTGCGCCACCCGCGCATGCGCCTGCGCGATCCGCTCCGGCTTGGCGGACGCGACCAGGATGTCGCGCACGGAGGCCAGGACCAGCGGGCGTGGCCCGCGTGCCTGCGCCGCCTCGACGAGGGCCAGGAACTCGGTGGCCAGCGCCCGGCGGCCGAACGGGAACAGCTCGGTAATCACGGCGTCGGGGGCGAAATCCGCCAGGGCGTCCAGAAGCAGGGCGCGGCGCTGCGCGAACAGGGCCGCATCGGCCGGGCCACCGTCCGGTCCCAAAGGCCGCGCGAAATCGGTGCCGGCGACATGGAGCGGCGGCAGCTGCACCCAGCGCAGGCCTTCCGCCCGCACCATCGGGGCCGGCCTTCCGCCCGAGACGAGCAGAGCCTCGTGGCCCGCGGCTGCGAAAGCCCGTGCCAGGGCGGCGGCGCGGGTGAGATGGCCGGCTCCGAGGAGATGCGTGACCGCGATCAGGACGCGCACGCGGCCAGCTCCGGTTCCGTGGCCACGACCGGCGGCGGGAGGCCGGCCGAGGCGCGCAAGGCCTCCGCGATCAGCGCGACGGCGGCGGCTTCGGAAAAATCCTCGACCAGGCGCACCCGCGCCGCCGCGCCGAGGCGCAGGCGCAGGGCCGGATCGGCGGCGAGGCGGGCCAGCGCAGCCGCGAGCGCGGCCGGATCGCCCGGGGCGACGAGGATGCCGTGGGTGCCGTCGGTGATGAATTCCGGCGTGCCCGCGAAGGCGGTGGCCAGGATCGGCAGGGCCTGGCTCGCGGCCTCCATCAGCACGTTGGGCAGCCCGTCGCGGTCGCCCCCCGGGGCGGGCTTGGTCGGCAGCACGAACAGGTCGGACGCGCGCATCGCCGCGATCACGGCCGGCTGCGCCAGGGCGCCCCGGAACGTCACGCGTTCGGACAGGCCCCGATCGCGGATCCGGGCTTCGAGGGCGCCGCGGAGCTCGCCGCCGCCGATCAGCTCGAGGCGCCAGTGCAGGCCCGGGGGCAGGGCGGCGAGGGCGTCGATCAGGTCGTCATGGCCCTTCTTGGCGACAAGCCGGCCGACGCAGACGAGCCGCAGCGGCGCGTTCGGATCGGTCCCGTCCCGGGGCTCGCGCGGCGGGGGCGGGGCCGGGAAACGGGCGAGGTCGAGACCGTGATAGGCGAGCCGTGTCCGGCCCGGCGCCAGGGATTCGAGCCGGGCGAGCCCGTCTCGGGTGCAGGTCACCCCCCAGGCCGCGTCGCGCAGCTTCTCGGTGAGCTCCCAGGCGGGCGTGGTCCAGATGTCCTTGGCGTGGGCGGAGAAACTCCAGCGCCGCCGGGTCAGCAGCGCGGCGTAGCGGGCGACGCTGGCTGGCGTGTGCAGGAAATGCACGTGGATATGGGCGACCTCGGCCGGCAGCTCGCGCGCGAGGACCAGCGCCTGACCCAGCCGGCGCAGGCGCGAGGCCGAGGGATCGCGCCAAAGGTCGCGGGCGAACAGGGCGAGCAGCGCCGGCAGGCGCGGCCGCGTCAGCGCGGCGGCGAGGCCGCGCAGCACCCGCAGCGGCGCCTCGTGCAGGTATTCGGGCAGATAGGCGGCCGGCGCCCGGATCGCCGCGTGCATCGGGTGGCGGGCGCGGTCGGTGGGCCGGCGCAGGGACCAGATCTCCAGGGGCAGGCCGCACCGCTCGAGCGCCAGCAGCTCCTGGGCGATGAAGGTCTCGGACAGGCGCGGGTAGCCCTTCAGCACCACCGCGATCCGCTTGCCCGTCACGGGCATGTCCGTCACGAGAAGGCCCGGGCGCGGGCGCCCATCGTCCCCGCGGCGGACAGCGCCCGCACCCGGCGGCCGACCGCGTCGAGCCCGTCGAGCAGGCCCGGCACCAGCACCCGGGACGGCTCGCTCTGGCCTGGCAGGGCGCGGAGCGCCGCCGCCATGCGCTCGGGCGCGCGGCCGTCGGCCTCCAGCAGGACCCGGGCGAGGCCCAGCTGCTCGGCCGCCAGCGCCCGGATCGCCTGCTCCCGGCGCGGCTCGGTGCGCGGCACCAGGATCGCCCGCAGGTCGAAGGACAGGATCTCGCAGAAGGTGTTGTAGCCGCCCATCGCCACGACCCCGGCCGCCTTGCGCATGAGGAACTCGATCTGGCTGTCGAAGGTGATCGCCGCGATCCTGCCGCCCAGCCGGTCGATCCGCGCGGCGAAGCCGTCCCGGGTCGCCCCGTCGAGGAACGGCCCGAAGGCGATCAGGGAGGGCAGGGGAATGCCCGGATCGGTCTCGTAGGCGGCGATCACCCAGTCGATCAGGGCGGCGCCGTCGCCGCCGCCGCCGGGCGTGACCAGCACGAACGGCCCCCGGGCGATGGCCGGCTCCTCACGGCCGGCGGACATCTCCGGCACCTCCCGGCGGAGATAGCCGGTGTAGATCAGCCGCCCGGCGATCCGCGCCGCCATCTCGGGCTCCATCGGCAGGGCCGCGAGGGGCTCGTGAATGCGGCTGAGGCCGTAGACCCAGATCTCGTCGTAGAACCGCGCCATGGTCTCGGCCGCGCCCTTGCGCTCCCATTCGGGCACGAGCCGGTCGGCATCGTCGAGCACGTCGCGCAGGCCGAGCACCAGGCGTGTGCCCCGGGCCGAGGCGGATTCGAGCACCGGCATCAGCTCGCCATGGAAGCCCGCCGGCTCCTTGTCGACCAGGATCAGGTCGGGGGCGAAGCTGGCATCGGTCCGGGCGATGATCGCTGCCCGGCGCTCCACCGTGTGGGCCAGCGGCGTGGTGCCGTCGAGGCTCGCATAATTGCCGTCGGCGAACTTGGTCACCGGCGGCAACCGCACGGTGTAGACCCCGGGCGCGAAAGCGTAGCGGTCGATCACCGGCGAACCGGAGATGATCATCGCCCGCGCGCCGCGGTTGCAGGCCACGATCGCGTTGGCGATCGCCCGCGAGCGGCGCAGATGGCCGAGCCCGAACGTGTCGTGGCTGTAGATCAGGATACGGGGCGCGGGGGAGACCTCGTCCGCTCGCATCGTCATCGCCGCCCCCGTTGACGGCGCGAATGTCGCAGCCGCGCCCCTCTCGCACAAGCCGCGCCGTTGGGCAAACCCCACGTTAACGGCGCCGGAACCGGCCTCGCCTAGGCTGAAACGGCACCGCATCGCCGAAAGCCGCCATGTCCGCGCCCATCCCGATCGAAGCGCCGGCCTCCCGCCCCACCGCGCTCTGGGCGGACCTGAAGGACCTCGCCGGCAGCGATGCCCGGCTGTTCGCCTTCGCCAAGCTGGCCGCCTGGGTGCTGGTGCCGCTGACCCTCGCCGTCGTCGCGGTGGTGTTCGGCACCGGCCCGGAGCCGCGCCGGAACTGGTACGGCGACATGCTCGGCAACGATTTCAGCCAGATCTGGGTGGCCGGTCTGGCGGCGCTAGAAGGGCGCGGCGGCGAGCCCTACGATCTGCCCGTCCATCTCGCGAACCTGAAGGCCGCCTTCGGGCCGGATTGCCGCTTCGCCTGGCACTACCCGCCGGTCTTCCTGATGCCGGCCGCCGCCTTCGCGAGCCTGGAGCCGCAGCCGGCCTTCTGGCTCTGGACCGCCCTGTCGCTCGCGGTCTTCGCCGGGGCGATGCGCTTCGCCGCCGGCCGGGGCGACGCGGCCTGGATCGCGCTCGCCCATCCGCTGGTGTTCTGCAACCTGACCTACGGCCAGAACGGCCTCTTCACCGCCGCGCTCCTGACGTTCGGGGCGCTCCTGGTCGACCGCCGGCCCTGGCTCGCCGGCCTGTGCTTCGGCCTGCTCGCCTACAAGCCGCATTTCGCCGCCCTGGCGCCGCTGCTCCTGCTGATCACCGGCCGGAGAGCCTGCCTGGCCTCCTGCCTCGCGACCGTTCTCGGCCTGTGCGGGGCCTCGCTGGTCCTGTTCGGCACCGCGCCCTGGCTCGGCTTCCTCGGCACGTTGGGCGAGACCAACCGGATCATCCTGGAGAACGCCGCGGCCGGGCTCGAACTCAATGCCAGCGCCTTCGGGGCCGTGCGTTTGCTCGGCGGCCCGATCGCAGCGGCCTGGGCGCTCCAGGCCCTCGTCGCCGCTCTGGCCCTCGCCGTCGCCATCCGCGCCTGGACGCGGCCCGCCGCGCCCGCCCTGCGCGCCGCAGCCCTGCTGACCGCCGCGCCGCTGCTCTCGCCCTACCTGCCGGTCTACGATCTCGTCCCGCTCGTCCCGGCGACGCTGCTGCTGGTGCTTACGGCCCAAAGCGCCGGCGGCCTGCGCCGCCATGAGCGCGCGCTTCTGCTGGCGACACCCCTGTTCGCGCTCCTGCGCGAGGGCGCCGGCCTCACGGGTTTCCCGCTCGGGCTGATGCTGGGCCTCGCCACCCTGGCCTGCATCGTCGACCGGATCCAACCCCTGGGGTTTTGTCGCCGGCGGCAATCGATCCCGGCGTGAGGCTGCGTTCGAGAGAACGCCCCGGCCATTCTGCGCCGCCGCAGCTGAGCCCGGACCCGAAGGGGCCGCCAGAGGCGGCAATCCGGAAACGCCGTCGGTGGACGAGCCTATCGCGTCGGGGGTTCTGGATCACGGGCGCCACTGCGCGGATCCGGGGATAGCAGGGCGTGCCCGTATCGGTCTTGCCTTCGCTTCCAGACAAAGCGTTGGCCTCCCGCGACCGGGAGCGATGAAGGGTCCGACCTGTTTTGCCCGTAGCAAGCACGGTGAAGCGGTGAGGGGCGCTTTGCTTGACACCGACGCCACGTCATGGCCGGATGTCAGCCAGTTTACGGGGCCAGATCGGCGTACATCCGTTTCAATTGCAAATTTTATCTTAGATTACTCATTGAATACGGACGCAAAATAATCGCGGCGCCGGCATATTTTTAGTCCAAGCATCATCGACGGGGAATCGGCATGTTCTCGGCATTCGTGAAATACGTCGGCAGATCCTATCATTCCCACGCGGAGGCGACGAGATCGGCGGCCGCGTCGATCTCGGATCGGTCCGGCCGGGCGACATCCACGGGGTCGGCCGCCACCGCGGATGCGGACAAGAAGTCGTTCTCCCAGGTGGCGGTCGACACCCGGAAGTTCCTGGATGCCGCCTACCAGAAGCTCGGAAAGGTCGCCGATGCCGGCACCTCCGACCAGGAATGGCACGGCGCCATCCGGATCCAGACGCTGGACCGCCGGGCGCTCTACGCCATCACCACCAATCACGGCGGCCTGTTCTCGGCGACCGAGGTCAAGGCGGCCAAGGCCGAGGTGGCGTCGATCGAGGCGCGCGCGTCCCGGGCCGCCAACCCGCGCGGCACCGATGCGGCGGGGGCGGCCAAGGCGACGATCACCGTGCTGGACGGCGCCGGCCCGGAGGAGAAAGCCTCCCTGGACTGGGCACAGAAACGTGCCGCCGCGCAGGTCCAGTATCAGGGCCTCGCCAAGGAGCGGCACCAGGGACGGGCGGCCGTGAGCGCCGAGACCGACAATCCCGTCGTCAACCACTTCGTCAAAGCCTACGGCGAGGCCGAGAAGGCGAAGCGCTACGCCCAGGACGGCGCATCGATCCGTGTCGAGGACATGCCGTCCTGGTCCAAGGGCGTCTCCCTGTGGAATAGCCTCCACGAGCCGCAGGCGAAGGTTCTGGGTCACCTGTGACGGGATTGGGATGAGGCGACGGCGCATCCGAGCGGTGTATGGCGATGTCCTGGCAAGTACATTGGCTTGAGGCCTCGGGCGATCTGCGGCCCTGGCGCGAGACGATTGCGGCGGAGATCGCCATCGCCCGCGACGCCATCGCCCGCGTCCTGCCCCCGCCGGCCCTGGACATCGTGGTGGATCGCAATTCCGACGCGGTCATCCCGGAGATCGGCACGGCGGCCCAGGCCCATCGTCCGACCGTCGTCTGGCTGACCCTGGATCCCGACAACGCCAACTTCGCAACGTCCCTGCGCACGGGAGACATTCGCCGGACGATGGTGCACGAGGTGCATCACTGCCTGCGCATGACCGGGCCGGGTTACGGCACGACGCTCGGCGAAACCCTGGTCAGCGAGGGCCTGGCCGGCCGGTTCGCCAGCCACCTATTCGGCACGCCGCTCGAACCGTGGGAATGCGCCGTCTCCGACGCCGTGCTGGCGGCCAACCGTCCCGATGCCGCTGCGCTGGCGGCGACGGATTACGATCATGCCGCGTGGTTCTACGGGACAGGCGGGCGCTACCCGCGCTGGCTCGGCTACACGCTCGGATACCGGATCGTCGGGGATTGGCTCGCGGCGGGTCCGGCGCCCGATGGGGACTTGTGGGTGAACGTCCCGGCCGACACCGTGCTGGCGGCGGCGCGGGGGCGCACGTTGGCGGCATGACCGGCGCGCCTTTCGCCGTGATGCGCCTGAGCGGTGCAGACGCGACCGATTTTCGTGAGCTTCGGCTGGACGGTCTGCGCAGGCATCCCGAAGCCTTCGGGGCGTCTTACGAGGAAGAGGTGCGTCAAACGCTCGACGATTCGCGGCGTCGCTTGGAGAACGGCATCGTCTTCGGCGCGCGCCGAAATAACTTACCCCCTCTCGACGGCATCGCCGGGCTGTTCATTCCGGAGGGGATCAAAACCCGGCACAAGGGTGTGCTCTGGGGCATGTATGTCCGGCCCGAAGCTCGCGACTTGGGCCTCGGGTCGGCGCTCCTGGCCCGGGTTATCGAGCACGCCGGCGGTGTGGTGGAGGAACTGACCTTGGCGGTCGAAGCGTCTAACGATCAGGCGCTTAGTCTCTACAGACGTGCCGGCTTTGAAGAATATGGACTGGAAGAGCGAGCACTGAAAGTCGCGGACCGGTACTACGGTGAAATTTTGATGCGCCTGATGTTAGTATCGTAAGCCGCTGTATTTTCGAACTTGCTCGGAAATTCAACGCAGAGTCCAACCCCCGCCCCCATCCTGAGGCCTTCGCGTCGCCGCGGCACCTGGGGATGAGGTGGAGGGTGGGAGGTTCGAAGCCGATGGGCTGCGCCTGAGCGACGACGAACCCGGACAACGCAGGGACGGCGACAGGCTGTTCCAAACCCAAAACCTCACCCCGCATAGGGCCGCGGCATGCGGAACGGCAGCATCAGCTGCACCAGCGGGTTGCGGAAGCGATCGAGCGACAGGCTCTCATGCACCGCCCGCACCGGCTCGCCGGCGAGCGTCGAGGCGAGCAGGGAGCGGGAATAGAACGGCGTGTCTTCGAAGGTGGTGAGCACCCGGGCGCGGCCGTCGTCGCTGCGGGTCTCCCGGGGCATGCGCCAGAACGATGTGGACGGCAGGGGGGCAGCCAGCGGCGGGCGGATCTCCCGGCGGTTGCCGTCGTGAGAGAAGCGCAGCGACAGGTTCTGGCCGCCGCCGTCGCGGTGGCGCACGTCGTACAGAATTGCGGCGCCGTCCGGCAGGTCGGCCCGGCACCAGGTCCAGCGGGTGAAGGCCGCGGCCAGCGGCTCGTCGCCGTCATTGGTGTCGAAATAGCCGCTGCCGGTCCAGCGGAGGTTCGGCTGGTCGAGCTCGACTTCGACGCGGGAGGACGGCGCCATCGGCCACCAGCGGTGCCGGCCGTTCGGGTCGAGCTGGAACGGGCCGGAGGTGAAGCCGCGCGGGGTGAGCCGCACCGTGCCGCGCACCCGCCGGGGGAGGGGGGCGCCGCGCTCGTCGATCTGGATCGTCAGCGTCGTGCCGTCCCACGCCATGGCACTCGGACCGATGGCGATGGAATGCCGGCTTCGGGACAAGCTGGCGGCGCCGCGCTCGGTCATGGCGAAGCGTGTCCGGTCGCCGTAGAGCACGACGTTCATCGCGCAATGCGCGAACGGGTCCTTGTCGGCGCGCCAGCCGTAATAGGGCGAGAACACGCTGCCGATGAAGGCGATGATCGTCAGCCCCTGGCGGCCGTCGTCGCTCACCGCATCGACGTACCACCACGCGTAGCCGTTCTGCGCGACCGGGCCGTCGAATCGCGGTCCTGCAGGATCGCCGCCGCCGCCAGCCGGCCCGATTGCGCCGCCATCGGCACGCCCGGGCCGGGATGGATCGAGCCCCCCGCCAGGTACAGGCCGGGCAGGGCGGTCCGGGCCCCCGCGCGCTTGAAGGTCGACGCCCAGCCCTGCGGCGCCCTCCCGTAGAGCGCTCCCGCGCTCCCGGGAAACCGGCTCTCGAACCCCGCCGGATCGGTCAAGACCGGGGGCGAGGCCATCGCCAAGGTCAGACCGCAGGCTTCCAGGCGGCGGCTCAGATTCGTCGCGCATGTCTCGATCTCCGAGGGCGTCGGCGGGCGGTCCCGGCCGTCGGCCGGGGCGTTGACGAGCAGGAGCAGGCGCTCCGGCCCGGTGGGCTCCGCACCGGACTCGGTCCGGTCCTGGGCGCAGAGGTAGACCGTGGGGTCGTCGGGCAGGCGCCGCCGGCGCAGGATCGTGTCGAACTCGGCCCGGTAATCGCCCGAGAAGAACACGTTGTGATGGGCCAGCGGAAAGCCGCTGGGCTTCGCGACGGCCGCGAGGGTCAGCGCGGAGAGCGAGCGCTCGGAAGGCGCCAGGCGTTCGCCCATCGGCGCCGCCTCCTGGCCGAACAGACCGGTGCCCAAAGCCGATGCATCGGCGTTGCAGACGACGCAGTCGGCGGAGATCGTCTCGCCATCCGCCAGGATCACGCCCGAGACCCGACCGCCCGCGGTGACGATCCGGTCCACATGCGCGCCGTAGCGGAACGTCGCCCCGCGCTGCGCCGCCAGGTCGGCCACCGACTTGGCGAGGGCGCTCATGCCGCCCGCCACCGTCCAGATTCCGGCCTGCTCGACATGGGCCACCAGCATCAGGGTCGCCGGCGCGGTGAACGGCGAGGCGCCGCAATAGGTGGCGTAGCGCCCGAACAGTTGCAGTAACCGGGGATCGCGGAAGAACGTGCCGAGCGCCGACCACAGGGTGGCGAAGGGCTGGATCCGCCACAAATCGCCCAGCCCCGAGATCCCGACTCGCTGGGCCAGCCCGGTGGGACTGGTGCGACCCTCGCGAATGAACGGCCCCTCCAGGGTCCGGTAGACCTCGGCGGAGCGGGCGCAGAACCGGCGGTATCCCTCGGCCTCCCGGGACCCGGCAAAGGCCTCGATCGCGGCCGCCGAGGTGTCGAGATCGGCGGACAGGTCCAGGCGCTCGTCGCGCGTCCAGGCGTGGCGGGCCAGGAGTCCGGCGGGCGCTAGCGTCGCGTGCTCCTCGAAGGCAGCGCCGGATTCGGCGAACAATTCCTCGAAGACCCAGCGCATCGTGAACACGGTCGGGCCGGTTTCGACGCGGGAATCGCCCACCCGGACGCTCGCCATCTTGCCGCCCGGCCGCGCGGCCCGCTCAACCACCGTTACGTCCAGCCCGGCATGGGCCAACCGTAAGGCGGCGGCCAGACCGCCGATCCCGGCCCCGATCACGACGACGCGTTCCTGCGCCACGCTGAACCCCGCCTCCAACCGCACCATCGGGATTGATCTGCGGCCCGACAAGTGTCAATAAGAAATGACACTTGTCGCTGACAACCGATGATAACACGGGAGGCGCGTCATGGAGTCGGGCCGGCGGATCGAACAGGCGCTGGACCGCGCCGTGGCCTATGCCGAGGCGCCGGGCGCGCCGCCCCTGCTGGCCGAGGCCCTGCGCTACGCCGTCTTCCCCGGCGGGCACCGTATCCGGCCCCGCCTCTGCCTGTCGGTCGCCCGGGCCTGCGGCGACGACGACCCGGCCTCCTCAGAGGCCGCCGCCGCCGCGATCGAGCTGCTGCACTGCGCCTCCCTGGTCCACGACGACCTGCCCTGCTTCGACGACGCCCCCCTGCGCCGCCAGAAGCCGACGGTCCACGTCGCCTACGGCGAGCCGATCGCGGTGCTCGCCGGCGATGCCCTGATCGTCCTGGCCTTCGAGACCCTGGCCCGCGCCGCCGGACCCTATCCGGTCAGGCTCGGGCGCCTTGTCAGCCTTCTCGGCCGCGCCGCCGGCTCGCCCAGCGGGATCGCGGCCGGGCAGGCCTGGGAATCGGAGGCCCATATCAGCCTCAGCGACTACCAGCAGGCCAAGACCGGCGCCTTGTTCGCCGCCGCCACCGTGCTGGGGGCCGCCGCCGCCGGATCCGATCCGGAGCCCTGGCGCCGCCTCGGTGAGTGCCTGGGCGAGGCCTATCAGGTCGCCGACGACCTGCGCGACGTCGCCTGCCGCCAGGAGGAGATCGGCAAGCCCGCCGGCCGGGACGCCACCCTCGGGCGCCCCAACGCCGCCGCCCTGCTCGGCACCGACGGCGCCCTCGACCGCCTGGCCCGGCTCACCCGCGACGCGGTGGCGGCGATCCCGGCCTGCCCGGGCTTGGCGCAGCTCAAGGCCGAGATCGAGGCGCAGGCGCGGCTGTTCCTGCCGGCGAGCCTGCGCGCGGTGGCGGCCTGACCGCCGGCTCGGTTCCCCGCTCCGGCGCGACCTTGGCCGCGCCGGCCTCGCTGCGCGACCGCTGGCTCGGCTGGCGCAACCGCCTCGTGGCGAGCCCGCGTTTCCAGCGCTGGGCGGCGGGTTTCCCGCTGACCCGGGGCATCGCCCGGAAGAACACGCGGGCTTTGTTCGATCTCTGCGCCGGCTTCGTCTACGCCCAGGTGCTGACCGCCTGCATCCGGCTCGACCTGTTCCGGATCCTCAGCGAGGGGCCGCTGCCCCTCGAGGTGCTGGCCCGCCGGCTCGATCTCCCGCTCGAGAACGCGCGCTGCCTGCTGCGCGCCGCGGCTTCGCTGGATCTCGTCCGGGCGCTGCCCGGCGACCGCTTCGGCCTCGCCGATCTCGGCGCCGCGCTCACCGGCAATCCCGGGATCGCCGCGATGGTCGAGCACCACGCGCTGCTCTATGCCGATCTCGCCGATCCGGTCGCGCTGCTGCGCGGCGCGGCGGGACCGACCCGGCTGGCGGGCTACTGGCCTTACGCGTCCGGCGCGATCGGCGATGCCGCGTCGGTCGCCCCCTATGGCGGCCTGATGGGCGCCTCGCAGGCGCTGATCGCGGACGACGTGCTCGATGCCTGCGACCTGTCCCGCAGCCGGCACCTCATGGATGTCGGCGGCGGCGAGGGCGCCTTCCTGCAGGCCGTCGCGGCCCGTCACGCCGCGTTGGGCCTCACGCTCTTCGATCTCCCGGCGGTCGCGGACCGCGCCGCCGAGCGACTCGCGCAGATCGGGCTGGCCGAGCGGATCGCCTGCCGCGGCGGAAGCTTCCACGATGGCCTGCCCACAGGCGCCGACACGATCACGCTGATCCGCATCCTCCACGATCACGACGACGCCCCGGCCCAGGCCCTCCTCGCGGCCGCGCACGCGGCACTGCCCCCCGGCGGCACGCTGATCCTCGCCGAGCCGATGGCCGGCACGCCCGGCGCCGAGCCGGTCGGCGATGCGTATTTCGGCTTCTACCTCCTGGCCATGGGATCGGGCCGGCCGCGTCGCGCCGAGGAACTGCACGAGATGCTGCGCCAGGCCGGTTTCACCGCGTCCAAGGAGCGGCCGACGCGCAGACCGCTCCTGACCCGCCTGATCGTCACGCAGAAAGACGCCCGCTAGTGTAAGAATAACTTGACGCAGGTTTGTGTCTATCTAGGATGACACAAGGCGGCCCCAGAGCGGCGAGAGTCGCGAGACACAGGGCGGAACATTCCAGTCATGGACGCTCTTGCCGTCATCCTCGAACGTCCGGAAAGCTTGGCGCTCAACCGCCTGCCCTTGACGCCGCCCGCCGCCGCCGACGCCGTCGTGGCGATTGCCTGGAGCGGGATCAGCACCGGGACCGAGCGTCTCCTCTGGTCCGGCCGCATGCCGCCCTTTCCCGGGATGGGCTACCCGTTGGTCCCCGGCTACGAGTCCGTCGGCACGGTGGTCGAGGCCGGCGCCGATGCTGCGGTTTGGGTCGGCCAGACTGTCTTCGTCCCCGGCGCGCGCTGCTTCGGCGCTGTCCGCGGCCTGTTCGGCGGCGCCGCCTCGCACCTCGTCGCCCCGGCGGCCCGCCTCGTGCCCGTGGATGCCGCGCTCGGCGACCGCGCCTGCCTGATCGCCCTCGCCGCCACCGCCTACCGGGCGCTCGGCGGCCTTCGTCCCGGGGCGACGCCGCTCATCGTCGGGCACGGGGTGCTCGGGCGGCTCCTCGCGCGTCTCACCGTGGCGGCCGGCGCCGAGCCGACCGTCTGGGAGCGGGACCCCGCCCGGCGGGAGGGTGACCCCAGCTACACGGTTCTGGCGCCCGAGGAGGATGCCCGGCGCGACTACGCGGTCATCACCGATGTCAGCGGCGACGCCTCCGGCCTCGACGGCCTGATCGCCCGCCTGGCGCCCGGCGGCGAGATCGTGCTCGCCGGCTTCTACGAGGCGCCCCTGTTCTTCGCCTTCCCGCCCGCCTTCATGCGCGAGGCGCGAATCCGGATCTCGGCCGAGTTCCGCCCCGACGATCTCGCCGCCGTCACGGCTCTGATCGAGGGCGGCCGGCTCTCCCTCGACGGGCTGATCACCCACCGCGTCCCGGCGGCGCAAGCCCAGGACGCCTACCGCACCGCCTTCGCCGATCCCGCCTGCCTGAAGATGATTCTCGACTGGAGGGACGCCGCGTGAACGTGCAGCTCAGCAAGGCCGCCCTCGACCAGGCCACCCAGCTCCGCGCCGAGGCGGCGATCGAGCCGGATGCGGTCGCGACCGCCCCGGTGACGAAAGAGACGCAGATCATCGCGATCTACGGCAAGGGCGGCATCGGCAAGTCGTTCACGCTCGCCAATCTCAGCTACATGATGGCCCAGCAGGGCAAGAAGGTCTTGCTGATCGGCTGCGACCCGAAGAGCGACACGACCTCGCTGCTGTTCGGCGGCAAGGCCTGCCCGACGATCATTGAGACCTCGACCCGGAAGAAGCTCGCCGGCGAGCCGGTGGCGATCGGCGATGTCTGCTTCAAGCGCGATGGCGTCTACGCCATGGAGCTCGGCGGGCCCGAGGTCGGGCGCGGCTGCGGCGGGCGGGGCATCATTCACGGCTTCGAGCTGCTGGAGAAGCTCGGCTTCCATGAATGGGGCTTCGACTTCGTCCTGCTCGATTTCCTGGGCGACGTGGTCTGCGGCGGCTTCGGCCTGCCGATCGCCCGGGACATGTGCCAGAAGGTCATCGTCGTCGGCTCGAACGACCTGCAATCGCTCTACGTCGCCAACAACGTCTGCTCGGCGGTGGAGTATTTCCGCAAGCTCGGCGGCAATGTCGGCGTCGGCGGCCTGGTGATCAACAAGGATGACGGCACTGGGGAGGCCGAGGCCTTCGCGTCCGCCGCCGGCATCCCGGTCCTGGCCTCGATCCCGGCCGACGACGACATCCGCCGCAAGAGCGCCAATTACGAGATCATCGGTCGGCCAGAGAGCCGCTGGGGCAGCCTGTTCTCGGACCTGGCGGCCAATGTCGCCGAGGCGGCCCCGCACCGGCCGACGCCGCTGACGCAGGACGGGCTGCTCGGCCTGTTCTCCAGCGACGTGACCGGCCGCGACGTGGTCCTGGTCCCGGCGACCCACGAGGACATGTGCGGCGTCGCGCACGTGGCCAAGCCGTCCCTCGAAGTCGTCTACGACGAGGTCTAGGGCATGGCCGTCTCCCTCGACATCGCCGATCTGCGGGCTCGCCAGGCGGCCACGCCCGTCGACCTCGCCGCCACCAAGGGCGACGGGCTCGGCTGCCATGCCGGCAAGGACGCGATGCGGGCCGCCGCCGAGGCGGCCGGCATGTCGGAGACCCTGGCGCAGCTGCGCAGCGACTACCCGCAGGGGCCGCACGACCAGCCGCAGAGCATGTGCCCGGCCTTCGGCTCGCTGCGGGTCGGCCTGCGCATGCGCCGGACCGCCACGATCCTCTCGGGGAGCGCCTGCTGCGTCTACGGCCTGACCTTCACATCGCATTTCTACGGCGCAAGGCGCAGCGTCGGCTACGTGCCGTTCAATTCGGAGACGCTGGTCACCGGCAAGCTGTTCGAGGACATCCGCGAGGCGGTCCACGCAACCGCGAAGCCGGAAGATTACGACGCCGTCGTCGTCATCAATCTCTGCGTGCCAACCGCTTCGGGCGTCCCGCTCCGCCTGCTCCCCAAGGAGATCGACGGCGTCCGGGTGATCGGCATCGACGTACCCGGGTTCGGCGTGCCGACCCATGCCGAGGCCAAGGACGTCCTGGCCGGCGCCATGCTCAAGGTCGCCCGCACCGAAGCCGAGCAGGGCCCGGTCGCGACCCCGCGCGGCGGCCGGTCGGAACGCCCGAGCGTGGCGCTGCTCGGCGAGATCTTCCCGGCCGATCCGGTTGTGATCGGCGCTTTGCTGGAACCGCTGGGCCTCGCTGCCGGGCCGGTTGTGCCGACCCGCGAATGGCGCGAGCTCTACGCCGCCCTGGATTGCGCCGCGGTGGCGGCGATCCACCCGTTCTACACCGCCGCGATCCGTGAGTTCGAGGCGGCGGGCCGTCCCGTGCTGGGCTCCGCCCCCGTGGGCGTCGACGGCACAGCGGATTGGCTCGGCCGGATCGGCGAGGCCTGCGGCGTCGCGCGAGCCACCGTCGAGGCGGCCAAGAACCGGCTTCTGCCCGGTATCCGCGGGGCGCTCGCCGCCATGCCGATCAAGGGCCGGATCACGCTCTCGGGTTACGAGGGCTCGGAATTGCTGGTGGCGCGCCTGCTGGTCGAGAGCGGCGCCGAGGTGCCGTATGTCGGCACCGCCTGCCCGCGCACGCCGTGGTCCGAGGCGGACCGCGACTGGCTCGAGGCCCGCGGGACGCAGGTGCAGTACCGCGCCTCGCTGGAGGACGACCTCTACGCGCTGGATTCTCTGAAGCCGGATCTCGCCATCGGCACGACGCCGGTGGTGCAGCGGGCCAAGGAGCGCGGAACGCCCGCCCTCTACTTCACCAACCTGATCTCGGCGCGCCCGCTCATGGGCGCGGCCGGCGCCGGCTCCCTGGCGCGGGTGATCAACGGCGCGCTGGCCAACAAGCCCCGCTTCGACGCCATGCGCGACTTCTTCGAGGGTGTCGGCACCGGCCACGCCGCCGGCGTCTGGCAGGACACGCCGCAGCGGCGGCAGGGCCCGAAGATCGAGGGCCCGAAGAAGCCGATCGGGGAGATGGCGTGATGCTGATCCTCGATCACGACAGGGCCGGGGGCTACTGGG
This sequence comes from Methylobacterium brachiatum, assembly GCF_020523825.1. Taxonomy (GTDB): domain Bacteria; phylum Pseudomonadota; class Alphaproteobacteria; order Rhizobiales; family Beijerinckiaceae; genus Methylobacterium; species Methylobacterium brachiatum. The sequence goes on from NZ_JAJALK010000001.1 coordinate 159,869, forward strand.
GCGCCGTCTACGTCTTCACGGCGATCAAGGGGCTGCAGGTCGTCATCGACGGCCCGGTCGGCTGCGAGAACCTGCCGGTCACCTCGGTGCTGCACTATACCGACGCGCTGCCGCCGCACGAGCTGCCGATCGTCGTCACCGGGCTGGCCGAGGAGGAGCTCGGCCGCCACGGCACCGAGGGCGCGATGAAGCGCGCCCATGCCACCCTCGATCCGGGCCTGCCCAGCGTGGTGGTGACCGGCTCGATCGCCGAGATGATCGGCGGCGGCGTGACGCCCGAGGGCACTGGCCTGCAGCGCTTCCTGCCGCGCACCATCGACGAGGATCAGTGGCAAGCCGCCGACCGCGCGATGCGCTGGCTCTGGCAGGAATACGGGGCGCGAAAGTTCGCCAAGACAGGCATCCCTACCCGGCCCGAGAAGAAGCCCGGCGAGAAGCCGCGGGTCAACATCATCGGGCCGGCCTACGGCACCTTCAACATGCCCTCGGACCTCGCCGAGATCCGGCGGCTGGTCGAGGGGATCGGCGCCGAGGTCAACCTGACCTTCCCGCTGGGCTCGCACCTCGCGGACGTGCCCAAGCTCGTTAACGCCGACGCCAATATCTGCCTCTACCGGGAGTTCGGGCGCCTGCTCTGCGAGGCGCTGGAGCGGCCCTACCTGCAGGCGCCGATCGGCGTGCTCTCGACCACCAAGTTCCTGCGCTCCCTCGGCGAGATCCTGGGCCTCGATCCGGAGCCGTTCATCGAGCGCGAGCGCCACACCACGATCAAGCCGGTCTGGGACCTCTGGCGCTCGGTCACGCAGGATTTCTTCGGGACCGCCAGCTTCGGGATCGTCGCGACCGAGACCTACGCCCGCGGCGTCCGGCACTTCCTCGAAGACGAAATGGGCCTGCCCTGCACCTTCGCGTTCAGCCGGTCGGCCGGGCAGAAGCCCGACAACGACGCCGTCCGCAGGGCCGTCGCCGAGAAGCCGCCGCTGGTCCTGTTCGGCTCGTTCAACGAGCGGATGTACCTCGCCGAGTGTGGGGCCCGGGCGACCTACATCCCGGCCTCGTTCCCCGGTGCGATCATCCGGCGCCACACCGGCACGCCGTTCATGGGGTTCGCGGGCGCGACCTACCTGGTCCAGGAAGTCTGCAACGCCCTGTTCGACACGCTCTTCCACATCCTGCCGCTCGCCCGCGACATGGACGCGGTCGAGGCCACCCCGGCGCGCCACCACCGCGAGTTGCCCTGGGACGAGGCCGCGCGCGCGGCCCTCGACGAGCTGGTCGAGGCGCAGCCGGTGCTGGCCCGGATCTCCGCCGCCAAGCGCCTGCGCGACGCCGCCGAGCGCGCCGCTCGCTCAGCCGAAGCCGCCGCCGTGGCCACCGCCCATGTGGCCCGCGCTCGCGCCGATCTCGCCGGCGGGATCCCCGCATGAGCCGCCTTTCCGTTCCCCCCAGAGGAGACCTGCCGATGCGCACGATGGTCCCGACCGCCCGCCTGCACCAGGAAGCCCTTCAGTTCCGGCTGATCCTGGCTGCCACCTACCCGTGCTTCCTGGCCGCCGCCGCCTTCGCCCGGTTCAAGCCGGCCCGGGATGCGTCCCGCTCCGGCCTCGCGCCGGCGCGCCGCTCGGTGTTCGGCGAGGCCCGGGCCATGGCGGTCCAGGCGATCCCCTTCGCCTTCATGGGCTGAACGCCCTGATCGAGACGCTTCCGTCCGGTGACGCGGGGGAAGTCAAGCCGTGACCGCCGCGCGCGCCACGGCAGAACCCGTCGCGCTTCCTCCGGGGGCGCGGCCAACACACGGAGGTCTGAACGATGGCCGGTGGACCCGTTGCAACAGAAAGACCGAGCAGCCTGTCCGGGCTGACGGAACCGGAAGCCAAGGAGTTCCACGCGATCTTCCTGACGAGCTTCCTGATCTTCACCGCGATCGCCGTGGTCGCCCACATCCTCGTCTGGCTGTGGCGTCCGTGGCTTCCCGGACCGCAGGGCTACGCCTCCCTCGAGGGCGTCGGCGATGCGGCCCGCGCCGTCGTCACGCTGATCGGCTGAGGAGGATCGGATGCACAAGGTCTGGTTACTGTTCGATCCGCGGCGCACTCTGGTGGCTCTGTTCACCTTCCTCTTCATCCTGGCGCTGCTGATCCACTTCATCCTGCTCTCGACCGACCGGTTCAACTGGCTGGAAGGTCCGCGGCAGAACAAGGCCGCGAGCAACATCACGCTCGCGCTGCCGAGCATGCCCGCCTGATCCAGGCCGGCCGGGACCGCGGCACGCGACGGCCGCGGTCCCAAAACCACAAACCGTTCCGGCCGGGCTGAGGAGTGTCCGCCATGGCGATGCTGAGCTTCGAGCGAAAGTACAGGATCCGCGGCGGCACGCTGCTGGGCGGCGACCTGTTCGACTTCTGGGTCGGACCGTTCTTCGTCGGATTCTTCGGCGTCACCGGTCTGTTCTTCACCGTGCTCGGCACCGCGCTGGTGATCTACGGGGCGGCGATCGGGCCGACCTGGAACATCTGGCAGATCAACATCGCGCCCCCCGACATCACCTACGGGCTGAAGCTCGCGCCGCTCAAGGAGGGCGGGCTCTGGCAGATCATCACGATGTGCGCGCTCGGCTCGTTCCTGTCGTGGATGATGCGCGAGGTCGAGATCTGCCGGAAGCTCGGCATCGGCTACCACGTGCCCTTCGCTTTCGGGGTGGCGATCTTCGCCTATTTCACCCTGGTGGTGATCCGGCCGTTCCTGATGGGCGCCTGGGGTTACGGGTTCCCGTACGGCATCCTCAGTCACCTCGATTGGGTGTCGAACACCGGATACCAATACCTACACTTCCACTACAATCCGGCGCACATGCTGGCCGTGACGTTCTTCTTCACGACGACCCTGGCGCTGGCGATGCACGGCGGCCTGATCCTCTCGGCGACCAACCCGAAGCCGGGCGAGACGGTGAAGACCCCCGAGCACGAGGACACCTTCTTCCGCGACACGATCGGCTACTCGATCGGCACGCTCGGCATCCACCGGCTCGGCCTGTTCCTGGCCCTGTCGGCGGGCTTCTGGAGCGCCGTCTGCATCGTGATCAGCGGGCCGTTCTGGACGCAGGGCTGGCCGCAATGGTGGGGCTGGTGGCTGAACCTGCCGGTCTGGCGCTGAGACACCCGTCGCCCGCCGAGAATCGGGCGAAGCGACACCAATGATCCAAGCCGGCGCCGCACGACGCGTGCGGCACGCCGCGGGGAGGGCGGGCGATGGCCTATTACCAGAACATCTTCACCCAGGTTCAGGTCCGCCCGCTGGAGCCGGAGCACGGCATCCCGGTGAGCTCGAACGACCGGGTCGGCCGGCCGTTCAACAGCTACCTGTTCGGCCTGCTGGGCAACAGCCAGGTCGGCCCGATCTACATCGGCTACGTCGCCGCCCTGTCGATGGTCTGCGGCCTGATCGCCTTCGAGATCATCGGGCTCAATATGTGGGCCTCGGTGAACTGGGATCCGGTGCAGTTCGCCCGGCAATTGCCCTGGCTCGCCCTGGAGCCGCCCCTGCCGAAATACGGGCTGAAGGTCCTGCCGCCGCTCAACGAGGGCGGCTGGTGGCTGATCGCCGGCTTCTTCCTGACGGCCTCGATCCTGCTCTGGTGGGTCCACCTCTACCGCCGGGCCCGGGCGCTCGGGCTGGGCACCCACGTGCCCTGGGCCTTCGCGTCGGCGATCTGGCTCTACCTCGTCCTCGGCTTCATCCGGCCGCTGATGATGGGCTCGTGGTCGGAAGCGGTGCCGTTCGGCATCTTCCCGCATCTCGATTGGACCGCGGCGTTCTCGCTCCGCTACGGCAACCTGTTCTACAACCCGTTCCACATGCTCTCGATCACGTTCCTGTACGGATCGACGCTGCTGTTCGCGATGCACGGGGGCACCATCCTGGCCTGCTCCCGCTACGGCGCCGACCGCGAGATCGACCAGATCGTCGACCGCGGCACCGCCACCGAGCGCGCCGCCCTGTTCTGGCGCTGGACCATGGGCTTCAACGCCACGATGGAATCCATCCACCGCTGGGCCTGGTGGTTCGCGGTGCTCACGACGCTGACCGGCGGCATCGGCATCCTGCTCACCGGCACCGTGGTCGACAACTGGTACCTCTGGGCGGTCAAGCACGGCGTCGCCCCGTCCTATCCGCAGGTCTACGGCCCGATCGTCGACCCCGCCCATCTCGCACCCGGCATGAAGCCGTGAGGAGGCCGTCATGAAGACGATTCTGGCGGTGGTCGGCGGGGCGCTCGCCCTGTTCCTCACCATCGCGATGTTCGGGGGTGCGGGCTGGACCCATCCCCCCATGGCGGCCAAGCAGACCGGCTTTCGCGGCACCGGCATGGACCTGATCCGGACCCGGTCCGGCAACGCGGCGCTGGCGGCGGCCAACGTCGCCCCGGCCCCCGCCGACCCGGCCGAGGCCGGCGGCGAGAAGGCCTCGGCGGTCTACGAGAACGTGCAGGTTCTGGGAGACCTCTCGGCCGAGCAGTTCAACCGGCTGATGGTGTCGATCACCGAGTGGGTGGCGCCCCAGCAGGGCTGCACCTACTGCCACAGCACCGAGAACATGGCCTCCGACGAGCTGTACCAGAAGCGGGTCGCCCGGCGGATGCTGCAGATGACCCAGACGATCAACGCGTCCTGGAAGGAGAACCACGTCCACGAGGCGGGCGTGACCTGCTACACCTGCCACCGGGGCAATCCGGTGCCGGCCAACATCTGGTTCGACCGGCCCATCCAGGGCGAGGGTCGGTTCATCCCGCGCAACAACAGCCAGAACGTGGCGTCCGCGGAGGTCGGCAACACCTCGCTGCCCTACGACGTCTACCAGGCCTTCTACCAGCACAAGGACACGCCGGAGGACGCGGTGCGGGTCAACGCGACCACGGTGCTGCCCGAGACCAAGGGCAAGCCGATCCAGGATGCGGAGAAGACCTTCGCGATCATGATCAGCATGTCGCAATCGCTCGGGGTGAACTGCACCTTCTGCCACAACACCCGGTCGGTGGCGCAATGGGACACCAGCACGCCCAACCGGGTCCATGCCTGGTACGGCATCCGCATGGTGCGCGACCTGAATCAGGACTTCATGGAGCCGCTCACCTCGACCTTCCCGCGCAACCGGCTCGGGGCGATGGGCGACGTGCCGAAGATCAACTGCGCCACCTGCCACAACGGCGCGAACAAGCCGCTCAACGGCGCCAACGTGATCGGCCCCTATCCGGAGCTCGCCCACCCGACCATCGAGGCGAGCCTGCCGACCGGCGAGGCGAAGGATCCGATCCCCGGCACCACCATGCCGGCCCTCAAGCCGTCGAAGCCGTGAGGTGATTCTGTGAAGCGCCGGAGCGATCCGGCGCTTCGTCATGCGCCAGCTACAGGGAACCGCGATACGCTACGGGCGTCGACCGTCAACGGCCGAGCTCGGCCCTGGAGGCGCCCGTGACCATCACCATCTCGAACCTGCAGCCGCTCATCGCGATCCTGGCCGGGATCCTGATCCTGATCGCGCCCCGTCTGCTCAACTACATCGTGGCGATCTACCTGATCGTGGTCGGCGTGATCGGTCTCGGGCTGCTGCGCGGCCTTACCTAAAGTCGATTCACCGGCGCGAATCCTGACAGACTGCGCTGCGCGTCAGCCGCGTGCGCACAAGCCCGCAATGCGTTCATCTTGCGTTGCGTTGCGGGATGGTCCAACCCGCGCCCATCAGCTCGGCCTGTGCCGGGCATCAGATACGGACGGGTTCGATATGGCGACCGGCAGCGCGAAGTGGGTCTATGCCTTCGGCGACGGCAAAGCGGAGGGCAAGTCGCAGATGCGCGACCTCCTCGGCGGCAAGGGGGCCAACCTGGCCGAGATGTGCAACCTCGGCCTTCCGGTGCCGCCCGGCTTCACCATCACCACCGAGGTCTGCACCTACTATTACGATCACGGCAAGGCCTACCCGCCGGAGCTGAAGGACCAGGTCGCCGCCGCGCTGACCCAGATCGGCAACCTCACCGGCCGCAAGTTCGGCGATGCGTCGAACCCGCTGCTGGTCTCGGTCCGCTCGGGCGCCCGGGCGTCGATGCCGGGCATGATGGATACGGTGCTGAACCTCGGCCTCAACGACCAGACCGTTCTGGCGCTGGCCAAGGAGGCCGACGACGAGCGCTTCGCCTACGATTCCTACCGCCGGTTCATCACCATGTACTCGAACGTGGTGCTGGGCGTTGAGCACCACGCCTTCGAGGAGGCGCTGGAGCACTACAAGGAAGGCAAGGGCTACGACCTCGACACCGAACTCGGGGCCGAGGATTGGAAGACCCTGATCCAGACCTACAAGAAGATCGTCCGCGACGAGCACGGCTCGGACTTCCCGCAGGTCGCGGAAGACCAGCTCTGGGGCGCGATCAGCGCCGTTTTCAATTCCTGGATGATCCCGCGGGCCAAGAAGTACCGCGAGTTGAACAGCATCCCGGAGAGCTGGGGCACTGCCGTCAACGTCCAGGCCATGGTGTTCGGCAATATGGGCGACACGTCGGCGACCGGCGTCGCCTTCACCCGCAACCCCTCCACCGGCGAGAAGGCGCTCTACGGCGAGTTCCTGATCAACGCCCAGGGCGAGGACGTGGTGGCGGGTATCCGCACGCCGCAGAACATCACGGAAAAGGCCCGGCTCGAGGCCGAGAGCGACAAGCCTTCCATGGAGAAGGCCATGCCCGAGAGCTACGCGGAGCTGACCCGGATCTACGGGATCCTGGAAGCGCATTACCGCGACATGCAGGACATGGAGTTCACCATCGAGAAGGGTAAGCTCTGGATGCTCCAGACCCGCAACGGCAAGCGCACGGCCAAGGCGGCCCTGCGCATCGCCGTGGATCTGGCCGGCGAGGGGCTGATCTCCCGCGAGGAGGCGATCGGCCGGGTCGAGCCCTCGGCCCTCGACCAGCTCTTGCACCCGACGATCGACCCGAAGGCGGACCGCAAGGTCATCGCCTCCGGACTCCCGGCCTCCCCGGGGGCGGCGACCGGCGAGATCGTGTTCAATTCCGAGGATGCCGAGGCGCTGCGCAAGGCCGAGCGCAAGTGCATCCTGGTGCGGATCGAGACCTCGCCCGAGGACATCCACGGCATGCACGCCGCCGAGGGCATCCTGACCACCCGCGGCGGCATGACCAGCCACGCGGCCGTGGTCGCCCGCGGCATGGGCAAGCCCTGCGTCTCCGGCGTCGGCTCGATCCGGATCGACTACAAGGCGCAGACCCTGAAGGTCGGCGACGCCACCCTGAAGGCCGGCGACCGGATCACCATCGACGGCTCGACCGGTCAGGTGATCCAGGGCGAGGTGAAGATGCTCGAGCCCGAGCTGTCGGGCGACTTCGCGACGCTGATGGAATGGGCCGACCAGTTCCGCGGCATGAAGGTGCGGGCCAACGCCGACACCCCGACCGACGCCCGCACCGCGCGGAATTTCGGCGCCGAGGGCATCGGCCTGTGCCGCACCGAGCACATGTTCTTCGAGGGTGACCGCATCATCGCGGTCCGCGAGATGATCCTGGCCGACGACGCCGAGGGCCGCCGCGCGGCGCTGGCGAAGATCCTGCCCTATCAGCGGCAGGACTTCGTCGAGCTGTTCACGATCATGTCCGGCCTGCCGGTGACGATCCGCCTGCTCGATCCGCCGCTTCACGAGTTCCTGCCGCACACCGATGCCGAGGTGGCCGAGGTCGTGAAGGCCACCGGCGTCTCGGAGGACAAGATCCGCCACCGGATGCGGGAATTGTCCGAGCACAACCCGATGCTCGGCTTCCGCGGCTGCCGCCTGGCGATCGCCTTCCCGGAGATCGCCGAGATGCAGGCCCGGGCGATCTTCGAGGCCGCCGTCCAGGCCGCCGCCGATACCGGCAGCCCGGTCACCCCCGAGGTGATGGTGCCGCTGGTCTTCACCCGCACCGAGTTCGACATCGTCAAGGCGCGGATCGACGCCATGGCCAAGGCGGTGTCCGAGGAGAAGGGCGCCACCCTGAATTACCAGGTCGGCACCATGATCGAGCTGCCGCGGGCGGCGCTGAAGGCCGGCGAGATCGCGCAGACCGCCGAGTTCTTCTCGTTCGGCACCAACGACCTTACGCAGACGGCGCTCGGCATCTCCCGCGACGACGCCGCGACCTTCCTAGGGCCCTACACCCAGAAGGGCATCCTGGCGGCCGACCCGTTCATCACCATCGACCAGGAGGGCGTGGGTGAGCTGGTCCGCATCGGCGTCGAGCGCGGCCGGGCCACCCGTCCGGACATCAAGCTCGGCATCTGCGGCGAGCATGGCGGCGACCCGGCCTCGATCGGGTTCTGCCAGGAGGTCGGGCTCGATTACGTGTCCTGCTCGCCCTACCGCGTGCCGATCGCCCGCCTCGCGGCGGCCCAGGCCGCGCTCGGCAAGGTGCTCGGCAAGGAAGGCTGAGCCGACCGGATGCACGGATATCGGGGGCGGTTTCCCGCCCCCGATACCGTCAATCAACCAAGCCTAGACGAAAGGCCGTTGATAATTGCTGTCGACGGTTGAACTCGGTCCACAGCTGCACGTTTATTGATCGAGCCGACAGGCGGCGTGCGGTGCCCATCGCTCCGTCCCGGGCCCAGCGTCAGGCGCCAGAATCACCGGCCATGATTCCACGCAGCTCCGCTCCGCTCTATGCCGGCACCGCCAACGCGGCCCCCGTTCCGCGCGCCGCCTTGCGGGCCTATCTCGCAACGGTCGCGGGCCTCGGCGCGATGGTGACCGCCGTGATGCTGATGATGTCGGTGGCGGCCAATAGCGGCGGCGAGGCCGAGCGCATCGCCGACACGCAGGATGACGGCTACGCGGCGACCCTGGTCTCCGCCCTGGCGATCAACCTGTCCAAGCCGCTTCGCTAAGCGCGGCCTCTTCCCACCTTCAACGCGTCCCGCGCGTCGCCGAGCCGGTGAAGCGGGCGGCGGTGAGCTCGTCGCCGGGGCTCTTCGCGCTGAACCGGGTCGCGACCGGTCCGGGCTTCGCCGCCACGACCGCGTCCGGGGCCGCTTCGCGGATACGGGTGGCCGCGACCCGTACCGGCACGCCCCGGCCGGCCGGAGCCGCCCCAGGGCCGGCGGAGGCGGCCTCGAACAGGGAGCGCAATTGCGCTTTCGCGTCGGCATCGGCGGCCACCAGCGGACGCCGCGGCGCCGGCTCGGCAGGCACGTCGCGGATGAGCGCGCGGCCTGCGCCCGGCGCGGCCAGGTTGGCCATCCCGCCATCGAGCGCGGCGAACTGGACCGGACGCGGCGGCGGCAGCGGCATGGTGATGGCGGCGGCCGCGACCGCGCTGAAATCGGAGGGCCGACGGGGCGGCAGGGGCGCCAGGACCGCGGACGCGACCTCGTCCGCGGCGGCCTTCTCGACGGTGAGCAGGGCGCGCGCATCGACCGGCTGGCTCGCGCCGGCATTGGCCTGATCGGGGCGGGCGAGGGTGTTGCGCAGCGTGTCGTCGGCGGTCGGCGCCGCGTAGGCCAGGGCGGCGCGGGTGCCGACCGGATCCTGCGGATCGGCGCTCGCCACGGCGACCACTGGGGCCTGCCGGCCGCGCTTCGCCACCGGCGCGGGCGGCGGTGCCGCGGCCGGCTCGGGTGCCGAGGAGCCGCCGCCGAACAGGCTCGCCAGGAACCCGAACAGGCCGGGCCCGTCCTCCTCCTCGCCGCTCGCCATCTGGGTGGTGAGGCCGGCCACGGTGCCGCCCCGGGCCAGGATCTCGGCCTTCGCCTCCTCGTAGCGGGGGAAGGGGCGGTTGTCGCTCGCCAGGTGGACCGTCTTGCCGTCCGGGAACAGGCGGGCGAGCTGGTCGTGGGTCATGCGCGGCCACATCCGCACCGAGCCGACATCGAGATGGACGAAGGGCGTGCCGGCATGCGGGTACCAGCCCACGCCGCCGCGCTGCATCTGGAGCCCGACCTCACGGATCCGGTCGATCGAGACCTCCGGCAGATAGAAGTCCATCGCCTTGCCGAGCATGTGCTGGCTGAACTCGGCGACCATCCGCGACCGCCGCCGCAGCATCGCGTTGGTGCCGGGCGAGCGATAGGCCGAGACCACGTGGATCGGCTGGGTCGCGCCGACCTGCCGGTAGGCCTCCCAGACCGTGTCGAACAGGCGCGGGTCCATCTTGATCGGCTCGTTCACCCGCCAATCGCGCAGCAGCCAGTTCAGCTGCTCGAGCGCCGCACGGTCGTAGCGGCCATCGCGCTTGAACGTGATGGTCGCGCTTTCCTTGGTGTGGGTGTGGAAGATCGTGAGCGAGCGGGTATCGCCGTTGGCCACCGCGTTCTCGGTCTCGGCCGCGCCGGCAATCAGGCCGAGCGTCGCGCCGCACAGGGCGAGGACGAGGTGTCGGGCGGTTCTGCGCAGGCTCGGCACGATGGTCCTGATCCTCTCCCGAACCCGCGAAGGGCATGCGGCGGATATGCGGTCGAGGCGGTCGGCCCGCGGGGCCGAAGCCATGTCCCTTCGCCGAATGTGCGAGGGAAACGGCTAAGGCTGGACCGTGGCGAAATCGTGCCCGGCTGTGCGCCTGCGCACCCGAGAGTTGAGGGCGCAGGCTTCGAGTGAACCTACCACCAGCCCCGCGAGACCGGCGCCGGCGCGGGCGTCCACAGACCGGGCTCGCCGTATTCCGGCGCGCTGTCGGCGCGGGCCGCCCGGCGGACGTGACGACCCGGCGAGTCGTAATCGTCGTAGCGCGCGCTCGGCTCCGGCTCGGCGTAACGGCGTGGACGTGCGGCCTCGCGGCGGGGCGCCGGACGGGCCTGGGCCACCGGCGCAGCGTCGGGCTTGCGGCGCGCCTTCTCCTCCGGGAGCTTGGCGATCGCCGGCCCGCCACCGCCGGGGAGGCCCAGCGCCGCGCGCATCGGGGCGTCGTAGCCGTAGAGGTCCGGCAGGGTGCGGAACGTGCCGCCATCGTCCACGTAGGCGGTGAAATAAGCGAGGTGCACCGGCAGCTTGGCCGGCAGCCGGATCGTGCGCTCGCCCTTGCCGATCAGCTTCTTCAGACGCGCCTCGGACCAGTCCGGCAGGACCGCGTCGGCGAGGCGGAACGGATCGTCGACGCGGACGCAGCCATGGCTGAAGTCGCGCTTGGCCGCTGAGAACAGCGAGCGGTTCGGCGTATCGTGCAGATAGACCGCGTGCTGGTTCGGGAACATGAACTTGATGAAGCCGAGCGCGTTGCGCTCCCCCGGCGGCTGGCGCAACGAGACGTGGCCGCCGCGGCGCACCACCTCGTAGCCGCCCCAGGTCTTGCCGCCGTAGCCCGCGAGCTTCGGCGCCATGGTCTTGAGGATGGAGGGCGGCACGTACCAGGACGGGTTGACCACCGCGTATTCCATCAGCCCCGAGAAGAGCGGCGTGCGCGATTCCGGCTTGCCGACGATCACCCGGGCCTCGTCGCGCAGGCTGCCGCCGCGATAGGCGCGCAGGCGGTATTCCGGGACGTTGACCAGGATGTAGTCCGATCCGAGGTCTCCCGGCAGCCAGCGCCAGCGTTCCATGTTGACGATCAGCTCGGCCTCGCTGCCGCTCGCCCGCGCTGGGCGGCCGGCATCGGCGAGGGCCAGGACGGTCTGGACGTTGAGCACGCCGTTTCCGGGCAGACCGCGGCCGCGCTGGAACTTGGCGACCGCGTCGGACACGACGGAATCGTACTCCTCCGGCTCGCCCGGCGGGCGGTCGAGGGTGCCGGCCGGGCGCGTCTCGAGGCCGAAATGCGCGCGCAGCAGCGGCACGCGCGGATCGCGCATGCCCACCCGCAGCGCGGGACCCGAGGGCAGGCGCAGGGGCTTCACGGCGGCGGCAGGCGCCGGCCCGCGCAAGCTCGCGAGCCGCGCCTTGAGGGCCAGATAGCCGGCCGTGGCCGGGTTGTAGCCCTGCAAGGCGTCGCCCGCCTTCGCGCCGGCATCAGCGAGCTTGGTCAGCACCGCGTCGGCATTCGGCAGGTCGAGCTGCGGGGTGATGAGACGGGAGATCGACGCGAGGTTGACCCGGCCGCCGCGGGCGTCCCGGGCGTAGACCAGGGCCGCCGCCGAGAAGCGGAGATCGGCATCGGCCACGGCCTTCTCGTCGGGTTTCTCGGCGAGGTTCGGGACCGCATAGGCCCGGGCATCGAGCCCATCCTCGCCGGCGGCGGCCAGGCGCGCCGAAACCGATTTGGCGGCTTCCGTCCAGGCCCCGTCGGCGATCCAGAGCGGCTTGTAGGCGCGGGCCTCATAGAAGGCCCGGATCCCGTCGCGGTCCTTGCCGGTGAGCCGCAGCAGCAGCGGCGCGGATTCGCCGAACCGCGCCAAGACGGCCGCGGCCAGGGGATCGGTGGGAACGACCGGTGTCGTCGCCACCGGGGCCGGGGCCGGCTCGGCCTTCGGCGCCTCTGGCTTGTAGTCGGGCAGCGCGGTCGAGACCGGATCGGCCCCGGCCGGCTCCGGCTGCGGAGCCGGCTGCGAGGCCGGTACAGGCGCGGGCTCGGGCGGGCTCGCCGGGGTGCCGAGGGTCGCCGGATCGAGCGCCGCCGTTTCGGCGCTGAGCGCGCCTGCCGAGGCCAGCGTTCCGGTCATAAGGGCGGCCAGCGCGACGAGGCTGGAGCGCGGGACGCGCATCGTGATCTCCCGGGACGCGGCGGCAGAGCCGCACGCTCAGATTGTGATTATCCGCTCAAGCGTGGCGTTGAGCAACTGCAGTCTTCGTCAGGTTAAATTCAGTTCTGATGTTGTGACATCTCATGGAAATGCCACACGAAGCGTAATGGATTGGTCGTGGCCGCGAGATCGGCAGATCCGCGGAGGTGTTCCGAACGCCATCGCGTCCCGAACGGCACGGTGCGCTAGCACACCCGGCCGCTCAGGCGACGTCCTCGGTCTTCTCGTCGCCCTCCAGACCGAGGTCCTTCAGCTTGCGGTAGAGGGTGGATCGGCCGATTCCGAGGCGGCGCGACACCTCCGACATGCGTTGCCGGTAGAATTGCAGCGCGAAGCGGATGATCTCCGCTTCCAGCACATCCATGGTCTTCATCTCGCCGGTCTCCTCGGTGACCAGCGACATGGCGTGGGGATCGCGAACCTCGACGCGGACGATCTCGCGCACCGGTTCCGGTGCGTAGGCCGGCATCTGCGGTTGGGTGGGCGCCGCCGGAATGCGGACATCGAAGCCATCGACCTGGGCGGCGATCTGCGGAAACTCGGCCACGGTCAGCTCGTCGCAATCGGCGAGCACGACGGCGCGGAACAGGGCGTTCTCCAGCTGGCGGACATTGCCCGGCCAGGGATAGCGCGTCAGCAGGGCCATCGCCTCCGGGGCGATCGCCCGCACCCGCTTGCCTTCCTCGGCGGAGAACCGGGCGCAGAAGGAGCGCACCAGATCCGGGATGTCCTCCCGGCGGGCGCGCAGGGGCGGCAGGGTCATGGGGAAGACGTTGAGGCGATAATACAGGTCCTCGCGGAATTTGCCTTCCTTCACGAGGTCGAGGAGCGACCGGTTCGTGGCCGAGATCAGCCGGATATCGACCCGGACCGAGCGCTTGCCGCCGACCGGATCGACCTCGCCCTCCTGGAGCGCGCGCAGCAGCTTCACCTGGGCGTCGAGGGGCAGCTCGCCGATCTCGTCCAGGAACAGGGTGCCGCCCGAGGCCTCGACGAACTTGCCGGCGTGTTTCTCGGTGGCGCCGGTGAACGCCCCCTTCTCGTGGCCGAACAGGGTCGACTCGACGAGGTTCTCCGGGATCGCCCCGCAATTGACCGTGACGAACGGCTTGCCGCGCCGGTCGCCGGAGCCCTGGATCGCGCGTGCCAGCACCTCCTTGCCGACGCCGGACTCGCCCTCGATCAGCACCGGGATGTTGGATTTGGCCGCCCGCTCGGCGAGGCGGATCACCCGCTCCATGTCCGGGCTCTTGGAGGTCAGGTCCTTGAAGGTCAGCGCCCCGGAGGCGCGGCGGCGCATGCGGCGCACCTCCTCCTCCAGCACGTCCACCCGCAGCGCGTTCTTGATCGAGACCTGCAGGCGCTCGGCGCCGGCCGGCTTGACCACGAAATCGACGGCCCCCGCCCGCATGGCGGTGACCACGGCGTCGATCGAGCCGTTCGAGGTCTGGACGATCACCGGGGTGTCGAGGCCGCCGCTGCGCATCTCGGCCAGCACCCCGAGCCCGTCGAGGCCCGGCATCACCAAGTCGAGAAGCACCACGTCCGCGCCCTCGGTCTTCAGCACCGTCAGGGCCTCCGCCCCGGTCTCCACAACCCGCGCGTTGAAGCCGAACCGGCGCACCGCCGCCTCGGCGAGGCGACGCTGAACCGGATCGTCGTCCACGATGAGGATTGTGGTGGACATGGCGGCTCCCTGCACGGCGCGTCAGGCCCGATACGGCGCGGGACCGGCCCGCGCCGCACCGCCTGAGTCGGCGAGTGTTTCGTTTCGAACCGTAGGGTGACCCAGAGACGTAAAGTGGCGCTTAACGACGTTTGCGCCGTGTCGTCACCGCGCCGGATGCGTCCGGGCGACCGGCCACGTTGAACGCGTGGCCGCGCGAGCGATATCAGGGTACGGGTCTGACACCCCCCAAAAGGATCGCGAGACATGATGCCGAGCACCACCGCTTCGCCGGTGAACGTCCGTCTGCCGGAGGGCGTGAGCGCCGCACGCGCCGCCGCCAAGGCCGTCGACCTCGGCCATCTTCCGGAATGGGATCTGTCCGACCTCTATCCCGGCATCGAGGCGCCGGAATTTGCCGCCGACATGACCCGGGCCGAGGAGGAATGCCGGCGCTTCTCCGAGACCTATGCCGGCCGCATCGCCGCGCTGGCCTCCGCGCCGGACGCGTCGGAGCGTCTCGCCGAGGCGGTCCGCGCCTATGAGGGGATCGAGGATCTGCTCGGCAAGCTGATGTCGTTCGCCGGTCTGGTCTATTCCGGGGATACCACGGACGAGGCCCGGGCCAAGTTCTACGGCGACACCCGCGAGCGCCTGACCGACGCCTCGGCCGACCTGCTGTTCTTCGCCCTCGAGCTGAACCGGATCGATGACGCCGTGATGGATGCGGCGATGGCCCAGGGACCGCTTGCCCATTACGCGCCCTGGATCGAGGACCTGCGCCGCGAGAAGCCCCATCAGCTCGACGACCGCACCGAGAAGCTGTTCCTCGAAAAATCCGTCACCGCGAACGCGGCCTGGGACCGGCTGTTCAACGAGACGATCGCGGGCCTGCGCTTCACGGTCCAGGGCGAGCAGATGCCCCTCGAGCCGACCCTGAACAAGCTGCAGGACCCGGACGGCGCCGTCCGCAAGGAGGCGGCCGGGGCGATCAGCGAGGTTCTACGCAGCAATCTGCGCGTGTTCACGCTGATCACCAACACCCTGGCCAAGGACAAGGAAATCTCGGACCGCTGGCGCGGCTTCAAGGATGTCGCCGACGCGCGCCATCTCGCCAACCGGGTCGAGCCGGGGGTGGTGGCGGCCCTGGTGGATGCCGTGCGGGAGGCCTATCCGCGGCTCTCGCACCGCTATTACCGGTTGAAGGCGAAATGGTTCGGGCAGGACGCGCTGCCCTACTGGGACCGGAACGCGCCGCTGCCGAAGGTCGAGCAGCGCACCATTCCCTGGACCGAGGCCCGCGATACGGTCCTGTCGGCCTACGATGCCTTCTCGCCGAAGATGGCCGGCATCGCGAAGCGCTTCTTCGACGAGAGCTGGATCGACGCGCCGACCCGGCCCGGCAAGGCGCCGGGCGCCTTCGCGCACCCGACCGTGCCGTCGGTCCATCCCTACGTGCTGGTCAATTACCAGGGCAAGCCGCGGGACGTGATGACGCTCGCCCACGAGCTGGGCCACGGCGTCCACCAGGTGCTGGCCGGACCGAACGGCGCCCTGATGGCGCCGACGCCCCTGACCCTGGCCGAGACCGCCAGCGTGTTCGGCGAGATGCTGACCTTCCGCAAGCTGCTCGCGGCGACCACGGACACGACCCAGCGCCGGGCCATGCTCGCCGCCAAGGTCGAGGACATGATCAACACGGTGGTGCGCCAGATCGCGTTCTACTCGTTCGAACGGAAGGTCCACCTGGCCCGCGCCAAGGGTGAGTTGACCAGCGACCAGATCAACGCCCTGTGGCTGTCGGTCCAGGCCGAATCCCTGGGGCCGGCCATCACGCTGGATGCGGGTTACGAGCCGTTCTGGGCCTATATCCCGCACTTCATCCACTCGCCGTTCTACGTCTACGCCTACGCGTTCGGCGATTGCCTGGTGAACTCGCTCTACGGTGTCTACGCGCAGGCGGAGCCGGGCTTCGTCGATCGCTACTTCGCCCTGCTCGCGGCGGGCGGCTCGAAGCCCTACGGGGAGTTGCTCGCCCCGTTCGGGCTCGACGCGAAGGACCCGGGCTTCTGGCAGATCGGCCTCGGGATGATCGAGGGGATGATCGTCGAGCTGGAGGGGATGGAATAGTTCCAACCGCGAATTGTCAACGTTGCATTGTGCAACGTTGACAATTCCGACGGAGGCGATACATGGGAGTGGAGGAGAATCCCATGAATGCGAGCCACGCTGCCTTCTTCGAGCGGCCTGAAGCTGCCGCGCTCAAGCAGATCCTCACACAACCGGAGAAAATCCCACAATACGAGCTTCTGAGCCGCCTGGAGATCCCGGCAGTACAGGCCGTGATCTGGGATATCGAGCCGATCATCGAAGGGTTCGATCCGGCGATGCGCAATCATGCGATTCAGTCAACAGGCGCGCTGATCGGTGATCTGCTGACGGCACGCGGCTTCAGGGTCGCCCGCGACGCCCGTGGCGAGAAGCGTCGCGGCCGTGTGCGGAAGGCCAAGTTCGTCAAATCGGGTACGATCTGGGAATTGCCCGCGGAGCCGAACAACGGGCATGCCGAGAAGGTCGCGTCCATTATGGACGGTATCATCAATCGGTATCGACATACGCTTGCCGAGTTGGCGAAATGACGGATGACGAATCTGCGGACGAACCGGAATGGTTGACTGTCGCTGACGTCGTCGATGCACATGCCAAGCAGCTTCGTATCTTCGGCGGAGCCCCTGGGCTCCGGGATCCGGGCGCGCTCGAATCCGCTCTGGGTCGCCCGATCAACCGCTGGCGATACGAAGGTGCCGAGCTTCCCGAGCTCGCGGCGGCCTATGCCTTCGGCATCGTCCGCAATCACCTGTTTATGGACGGGAACAAGCGGGCGGGCTTCCTGGCCATGCTCGGTTTCCTGATCCTGAATGGCGTCCCCTTCGCTCCGGACCAAGCCGAGGCGACCGCGGTCATCCTCGGCCTCGCCGCCGGCGAGATCGACGAATCCGGCCTGACCCGGTGGATCCGGGACAACTGGCCCGCCGGCTGAGCTGCCGCGGCGCAGCGACCCGGCGGTCTGGTACGCCGACCGCAGACGCTTATGTCCGGACCAGCATCGAGGAAGATCCTGGACAATGGCCGAGACCGATCGCGAAGCCAATCGCTTCTCCGCGCGCGCGGGGCGCTACGCCAGCGTGGGCGCCAATGTCGGCGGCGTCGCCGCCCGCATGGCCATGTCCCGGCTGTTCGGCAAAGAGGGCACGACCAGCGCCGCCGCCCTGGCGCAGGCGCTCGGCGGCCTGAAAGGACCGATCATGAAGGTGGCGCAGCTGCTCGCCACGATCCCGGACCTGCTGCCGCCCGAATATGCCGCCGAGCTCCAGAAGCTGCAGGCCGATGCGCCGCCCATGGGCGCGGCCTTCGTCAAGCGGCGGATGCAATCCGAGTTGGGACTGGGCTGGCAGGGCCGGTTCGGCAGCTTCGACCTGAAACCCGCCGCCGCGGCCTCGCTCGGCCAGGTCCATCGCGCCTCCACCAAGGAGGGCGAGCGGCTGGCGTGCAAGCTCCAGTACCCGGACATGCAATCGGCCGTGGAGGCCGACCTCAAGCAGCTGGAGATCGCCTTCGCGCTTCATCGCCGGATGAACAGCTGGCTCGACACCCGTGAGATCGCCAAGGAGATCGGCGCGCGGGTGCGCGAGGAGCTGGATTACGAGCGCGAGGCCAAGCATGCGAGCCTCTACGGCGAGGTGCTCAAGGATATCGATGCGGTGCGGGTGCCGCGGGTCTTTCCCGATCTGTCGACCAAGCGTCTGCTGACCCTCGGCTGGCTCGACGGCGACAAGATCCTGGGCTTCGCCGAGGAGCCGGTGGAGGTGCGCAACCGCATCGCGCAGGCGATGTTCAAGGCGTGGTGGCACCCGTTCAGCCGCGCCGCCGTCATCCACGGCGACCCGCATCTCGGCAACTACACCGTCTTCTCGGAGGGCGGCGAGGCGGCCGGCATCAACCTGCTGGATTACGGCTGCGTGCGGATCTTCCATCCCCGCTTCGTCGGCGGCGTGGTCGACCTGTATCGCGGCCTGCTGGAGGAGGACGCGGCCAGAATCGTCCATGCCTACGAGGTCTGGGGCTTCAAGAATCTCGACAAGGAGAAGATCGAGATCCTGAACATCTGGGCGCGCTTCATCTACGGGCCGCTCCTGGAGGATCGCACCCGCACCGTGGCGGACGGGGTCAAGCCCGGTGAATATGGCCGGCGCCAGGCGTTCCAGGTGCACCAGGCTCTGAAGGAGCGCGGCCCGGTGACCGTGCCGCAGGAATTCGTGTTCATGGATCGCGCCGCCGTCGGCCTCGGCGCCGTGTTCCTGCATCTGCGCTCGGAGCTGAACTACCACCGCCTGTTCGAGGCCGAGATCGAGCATTTTTCGCTGGAGACGCTGGGCGAGCGGCAAAGCCAGATCCTGGCCCAGGCCGGATTGCCGAAACCGGCGTAATCGCCCCCCGGAAGTCCACCGAGAGGGCGATCAACTTGCGTGCGTCCGATTGCGGCAGGAAAACGCTTGAGCTACATCCCGGGGTGACCACAAGAAGTCGCATCCAAGGGAAACGAGCGCACGATGGCCGACAGTGAGACGGTGGCCGGGCACACCTACAGCCCGGCGATGGACGCCAACACCCACGAGCAGACCTACCGCGGCTTCGTTCGCTTCGTCGAGATCGGCACGGGCGTCGTCATTTGCTGGGTCCTGGCGCTGGCCGTGGGCGGTATCCGCGAAGCCTGGCTGCTCGCGATTCTCAGCGTGATCGTATCGGGTGCGGCCGGCGCCGTCGGCGCCCTGGCCCCGGCCATCGGCTGGCGCGGCCCCCTCGTGGTCGGGATCCTGCTCTTCCTCTATCTCGCCTTCGCCTGAGGCCGCGGGACCGGCCGCTCGCCCCTGGCCCTCCTCCGGAAAGGCGGTTGCCGGCTTTCAGGGCGCGATGCGGCGCCCGGCGGTCGAGCGGTCCGATGACGCATTGAAGCGTGGCAGTCTGAGCGACGTGCCACGGGTTACATTCGCTCTGGTTCCATCAGCGCAACCTTCATTCGCGTCTCGAAAAGCCGTGCCGGTTCGCGCATTCGAGAGGCCAAGCTTATTCAGGGGAAGCCTCGCATGCGCATCGCTGTGCTGTCCGAGACGGACTCTGCGGAATCGCGGGTCGCTGCGGTTCCGGAGACCGTCAAGAAGTTCAAGGGGCTCGGCGCCGACATCACCGTGCAGGCGGGCGCCGGGCTGAAGGCCGGGATCCTCGATAGCGAGTACGAAGCGGCCGGGGCCGAGATCGCCGGCAGCGCCGCCGATGCGGCGCGCGATGCCGATCTCGTCCTCAAGGTCCGCCGCCCGGCGGGCGAGGAGCTGTCGCTGCTCAAGCGCGGCGCCACCGTGATCGCGATCATGGATCCCTACGGCAACGAGGCCGCGCTGAAGGCCATGGCCGAGGCCGGGGTTTCGGGCTTCGCCATGGAGCTGATGCCGCGCATCACCCGCGCCCAGGTGATGGACGTCCTGTCCTCGCAGGCGAACCTGGCCGGCTATCGAGCCGTCGTCGACGGTGCCGCCGAGTACGGACGGGCCATGCCGATGATGATGACCGCCGCCGGCACCGTGCCGGCCGCCCGCGTCTTCATCATGGGCGTCGGCGTCGCCGGCCTCCAGGCCATCGCCACCGCCCGGCGCCTCGGCGCGGTCGTGACCGCCACGGACGTGCGCCCCGCCACCAAGGAACAGGTCGAATCGCTCGGCGCGAAGTTCGTCGCCGTCGAGGATGACGAGTTCAAGCAGGCCGAGACCGCGGGCGGCTACGCCAAGGAGATGTCCGCCGGCTATCAGGCCAAGCAGGCCGAGCTGGTGAAGGGCCACATCGCCAAGCAGGACATCGTTATCACGACGGCGCTGATCCCCGGCCGCCCGGCGCCCAAGCTCGTCTCCGAGGAGATGGTCGCCTCGATGAAGCCGGGCTCGGTCCTGGTCGATCTCGCGGTCGAGCGCGGCGGCAACGTCGCCGGCGCCAAGCCGGGCGAGGTCGTGGTGACCGATCGCGGCGTGAAGATCGTCGGCCACACCAACGTCCCGGGGCGCCTGGCCGCCACGGCCTCGAGCCTCTACGCGCGCAACCTCTACGCCTTCGTCGAGACGCTGTTCGACAAGGAGACCAAGGCGCTGGCGATCAACTGGGACGACGAGCTGGTGAAGGCGACCAACCTGACCCGCGACGGCTCCGTGGTTCACGCCTCCTTCCAGGCGAAGACCGATGGCCCGGCCTCGGAAGCCGCAGCGGTCGGCCTGGCGAAGTCGGAGACCGGCAAGGCCGAGGCCGCCCCGGCCCCGTCGGGCGCGCACTGAAGATCGGTCGAGAGGAGAAGCAGAATGGCAAACGTCGTCGTCCCTCCCGATCAGGCGGCTGATCAGACCCGCGTGCTGGCCGATGCCGCGCGTGCCGCGGCCGAGGTCGCACGCAACGCCGCCGACCAGGCCCAGGCGATCGCCGCCGGCATGGGCCACGGGCTGAGCGCCGCCACCGGCGGCGCCGTCGATCCGTTCGTCTTCCAGCTGGCGATCTTCGTGCTGGCGATCTTCGTCGGCTACTACGTGGTCTGGTCGGTCACCCCGGCCCTGCACACCCCGCTGATGTCGGTGACCAATGCTATCTCGTCGGTGATCATCGTGGGCGCGCTCCTGGCGGCCGGCGTTCCGCTGCTGGAGAAGGGCACCGGCTGGGCCCGCGCCTTCGGCTTCCTCGGCATCGTGCTCGCCAGCGTGAACATCTTCGGGGGCTTCCTCGTCACCCAGCGCATGCTCGGCATGTACAAGAAGAAGGCCTGAGACGATGTCCCAGAACGTCTCCGCCCTTCTCTACATCGTCGCCGGCGTCCTCTTCATCATGGCGTTGCGGGGGCTGTCGCACCCGACCACGTCGCGCCAGGGCAACCTCTACGGCATGATCGGCATGGCTCTGGCCGTGCTCACCACCCTGGTCGGCCATCCGCCCGCCGGGTTCGGCGCCTGGATCCTGGTGATCCTCGGCATCGGGATCGGCGGCGGCGCCGGTGCGGTCATCGCTAAGCGCGTGCCGATGACGGCGATGCCGCAGCTCGTGGCCGCCTTCCACTCGCTGGTCGGCCTGGCGGCCGTGGCCGGCGCCGCGGCGACGCTCTACGCCCCGCAGGCGGTGGGCATCCTCGAGAACGGCCACATCCACAAGCAGTCGCTGTTCGAGATGGCGCTCGGCGCGGCCATCGGCGCGATCACCTTCACCGGTTCGGTCATCGCCTTCGCCAAGCTCGACGGGCGGATGTCCGGCAAGCCGATCATGCTGCCGCAGCGGCACCTCATCAATATCGGCCTCGCGGTCGCCCTGGTTCTGCTGCTCGTCCTGTTCATCGGCAACGAGAGCAAGGCGATCTTCTGGCTGATCGTGCTGCTGTCCTTCGCGCTGGGCGGCCTGCTGATCATCCCGATCGGCGGCGCCGACATGCCCGTCGTCGTGTCGATGCTGAACTCGTATTCGGGTTGGGCCGCGGCCGGCATCGGCTTCACCCTGGGCAACCTCGCGCTGATCATCACCGGCGCCCTGGTCGGCTCCTCGGGCGCGATCCTGTCCTACATCATGTGCCACGCGATGAACCGGTCGTTCGTCTCGGTGATCCTGGGCGGGTTCGGTGGCGACCCCGCCGCGGCCGGCCCGGGCCAGGTCGAGACGCGCCCGGTCAAGCAGGGCTCGGCCGACGACGCGGCCTACATCATGAAGAACGCCGAGCGCGTGATCATCGTCCCGGGCTACGGCATGGCGGTGGCGCAGGCGCAACACAGCCTGCGCGAGATGGCCGACCTCCTGAAGAAGGAGGGTGTCGACGTGAAATACGCCATTCATCCGGTGGCGGGCCGCATGCCGGGCCACATGAACGTCCTGCTCGCCGAAGCGAACGTGCCCTACGACGAGGTGTTCGAGCTGGAGGACATCAACGGCGAGTTCCCGCAGGCCGACGTGGCCTTCGTGATCGGCGCCAACGACGTCACCAACCCGGCCGCCAAGACCGACAAGGCCTCGCCGATCTACGGCATGCCGATCCTCGACGTGGAGCGGGCCAAGACCGTGCTGTTCATCAAGCGTGGCATGGGCTCGGGCTATGCCGGCGTCGAGAACGAGGTGTTCTTCCGCGACAACACCATGATGCTGTTCGGCGATGCCAAGAAGGTTGTCGACAACATCCTCAAGGCGTTCTGAGACCAGTCGAAAATCGGATGGGGCAGGGGGCGGGCAGCGATGCCCGCCCTTTTGTTTTGCCGGCCCCGCGTCGAGCGCCGCCGTTGTTGCCGTGGCGCCCGCGATTCTGCCGCCGACCCGGTGTAGAGTGCCGCCCGTGTCCGCCGCCGCCGCCTCGTTGCTCGCCGATCCGCCGCCGTTCCTGGGCGTCGCCGCCTCCGTGACCGGCCGGCGGTGGCAGGAGCGCTGCGCCGGCATGGCGGTGCAGAATCACATCGCCAAGATGGTCCAGGCGCACGGCCTGCCGGAATTGCTGGCGCGCGTGCTGGCCGGCCGGCAGGTGGCGCCGGACGAGGCGGCTCGCCATCTGGCGCCGCGGCTGCGCGATCTGATGCCGGATCCAGACACGCTGCTCGACATGGATGCGGCGGTGCGCCGGCTGGTCCGCGCGATCCGCCGCGGCGAGGTGGTCGCGGTGTTCGGCGATTACGACGTCGACGGCGCGGCCAGCGCCGCGATGCTCGCCGGTTATCTCCGTCAGCTCGGCCTCCGGGCGCCGATCCACATCCCCGATCGGATCACCGAGGGCTACGGCCCCAACATCGCGGCGATCACCGCTTTGGCGGCCGAGGGCGCGACCCTGCTGGTCTGCGTCGATTGCGGCACGAGCGGCCACGGTCCGCTGGAGGAGGCTGAGAAGCTGGGGCTCGACGTGATCGTCCTCGATCACCACGCGGCCGCCGAGCTCCTGCCCCCGGCCCGGGCCGTAGTGAATCCCAATCGGCTCGACGACCTGTCGGGGCTCGGGCATCTCTGCGCCGCGGGCGTCGTGTTCCTCACGCTGGCCGCCCTCAACCGCACTTTGCGCCGGGAGGGCTTTTTCGGGCCGGATCGCCCGGAGCCGCCCCTGACCGACGCCCTCGACCTCGTCGCCCTGGCGACGGTGGCCGACGTGGTGCCGCTGATCGGCCTGAACCGCGCCTTCGTGACCCAGGGCCTGACGGTGATGCGCCACCGTGGGCGCACCGGTCTGGCCGCCCTGCTCGACGCCGCCTCGCTCAGCGAGCCCCCCGAGGCGTGGCATCTGGGCTTCGTGCTCGGGCCGCGGATCAATGCGGGTGGGCGGATCGGCGATTCGGCCCTCGGCGCGCGCCTGCTCACCACGGCGGATCCGGTCGAGGCGACCCGGATCGCGGCCGATCTCGACCGTCTCAACCGCGAGCGCCAGGCGATCGAGGCCCATGCTGTGTCCGAGGCCGAGGCCGAGATGGACCGCGCCCTGACGCTCGACCCCGCGCGGGCCGTGCTGGTGACCGGCAATGCCGAATGGCATCCCGGCATCGTCGGGCTGATCGCGGCGCGGCTCAAGGAGCGTTTCAACCGGCCGGCCTTCGCTTTTGCGATCCGGCCGGATGGCACCGCCACCGGCTCGGGCCGCTCGATCCCCGGCGCCGATCTCGGCCTCGCGGTCCGTGCCTGCGTCGAGGCCGGGCTCGCCAGCAAGGGCGGCGGCCACGCCATGGCGGCGGGCGTCACCCTGTGGGCCGATGACATCCCGCGTTTCGAGACGCATCTCGCCGCTTTGCTCGGCGCCAGCGTCGCGGTCTCGCGGGCGGCCGACGCCCTGATGATCGACGGCGGCCTCAGCGCCGGCGGCGCAACCGCCGAGACCGTCCGGCTGCTGCAGCGGGCCGGCCCGTTCGGGCAGGGGGCGCCGGAGCCGGTCTTCGCGCTGGGCCGGCACCGGCTGGTCGATGCCGCGGTGGTCGGGTCGAGCCATGTGCGTGCTCGGCTGCGCAGCCGCGACGGTCAGGCCGTCGGCGCGATCTGCTTCCGGGCGGCCGAACGGCCGCTCGGGCAGGCTCTTCTCAAAGGGATCGGCCAGGAGATGCATGTGGCCGGCACGCTGTCCTGCGACCGCTGGCGCGGTGCCGAGCGGGCGCAACTGCGGATCATCGATCTGGCGCCGGCCGAGGGCTGACCGCTCAGCCGCCGGCCATGACCAGCGCCCAGAACCGTTTGTAGCGAGTATTCGGGGCATCGACGCGGGCGATGCCGATCCGCCGGATCTGCGGAAGCAGCATATTCTTGTTATGCTCGGGGCTGGCCTTCCAGCGGGCAAGCACCTGCTCGAAGGTTTCGGAGCCGGCGCTGAGGTTCTCGGCGGCGTAGGACCGCGCCAGGCCAGCCGAGGCCATGCGTGACGTGAAGCTGCCGCCGACATCGTGGCTGAGCTGTCCGTGCCGGGCATTGTTGCCGGCCTGGAAGGCGGCGGCCTTCACCAGGCCGGTATCGACGATGACCGGGCTCAGCCCGTGCTGGACCCGGTAGGCCGAGATCGCGGCCGCGGCGGCGACCTCGTCGAGGATCGCGGTATGGGTCGCGTTCTCCACGGTCGGTTCGGGCGTGAAGGACAGGCCGCCGCAACCGGCGAGCGACAGCGACAGGGCGGCGGCGAGGGCGGGGAGGATTTTCGACACGGGGACAGGGATTCCGGAGGGGATGGGTCTCCCTCCGGCTCGGTTGCGGCGAAACCGCGGCGCCGGTGGTGGCTCCGGTGCCGCGACGCCGGACCGTGGCGCCGCGGCCACGGCGCTTACGCCGCCAGAGCGTCGCCCCCGAGCATGACCGGCGCGAAGACCCGCAGGAGGTCGGGGTCGAGATGGCCCACCCCGTCGGTCATGATCGCCAGGGCCTCGGCGGGGCTCGCGGGCTTCCGGTAGGCGCGGCGCTCGGTCAGAGCCGAGAACACGTCGCAGATCGCCACGATCCGCACGAGATCGGAGATCGCCCGGCCGGAGAGCCGATCCGGGTATCCGGTCCCGTCGAGACGCTCGTGATGATGCAGGACGACGTCGATGACCTCGTCCTCGAACGTGCCCTGCGCCCGAAGCAGGTCGGCCCCGATGACGGGATGGCGCTGCATGAGCCGCAACTCCTCGGGATCGAGATGGCCGGGCTTGTTCAGGATCTCGCCCGGGATGCGGCACTTGCCGATATCGTGGAGGAGGGCGGCGCGGACCACCCGCCCGAGATCGACCCGGCCCAGCCCGATCTGCGCACCGAAGCTCGCAGCGTGGCCGGCGACCCCGAGCGTGTGCTGGTAGACCCCGACGTCGTGGCGCCAGACTTCGGCGAGCCACGCCGTGATCCCGGCTTCGGAGACGGCGGCGAGCACCAGATCGGTTCCGCGCTCGACATCGGCACGCTGCAAGCCGGCAGCGAGGGCCGCGCTGTCGAACAGCTCGGACACGATCGCGGTGGCATCCGAGACCTGCCCGACGAGCTTCTGCCGGCGCGTCTCCGCCGAGCGGGTGACCGCCTCGATCATCGCGAAGACGTTGGCCAGCACCACCTGGCGCGGGGCCGCGGCGGGCAGCTGGCGCAGGTGTGGGGCCGGTTTGGCGGGCTCGCCGCGGACAAGCACGAGGCGCGGGACCGGAAGCCCGCGATGGGTCAGCGCCGGCTCGAGGGCCGCGGCCTGGGCCGGATGCAGATCCAGGACGATGAGATGGGGGCGGCCCTGTGGAAGCGCCGCATTTGCCGGGACAGCCCGGCAGTCCATCACCAGAGCGATGGCCCGTTCCAGGGCGGCCCGTTCCGTGGGGCGATCCGAGATCAGCAGGACGAACGGACCATTCGTGGTCCGCGAAGAGGTGCCGAGGGCCAACGCGGTTGCTCCCTCGCCCGCATGGTCAACGATCCGTTGACCTTAGCGGGAACCTTTGAGGAAAGCGTTAACCCTACGCAGTTTGCCAGCGTATAGACGCCGGAATAGCAATCTTCAGGCGAGGCTGACGGCGCCGTCCTGACGGGTCTGCTGCGTGGCGACCTTGCCGGCATCGGAGGCGGGGCTCAGGACGTCGGCCAGCTTGACGGCCAGCAGGGCCTGGCAGGCGGCGAGGGCGACGAACACGACGAGGAAGCTGGCGATCATGGTGAGGCTCCGGTGCGGCCCGAATGGCCACGCGATGTTGCGATGCCAGAGATGCCATCTCGCACTGCAAACTGGTATACCAGATGCCGAATGCCACTCATGTTTCGGACGCATAAGCGACGGGAACCATGGGCGAAAGCCCGGCCTCGGTGCCCGACCCTGGCCCGAAACCCGATTGCCGCCTGCACAAAACGGTTAGTAGCCTCGCCGGCCTATGGTGCGCTGCAAGCGCGGCCGTGCACGCGCCGTATCGGCGTCGCCGGCGGTGCATCCGGGGTTCGACGCAGAAGGCTCCGGCCGGGCGCGGTGCTCAGTCCAAGTAGTCGCCGTAGGTGTCCACGTGCTGAGCCAGGCCGAGGCCGTGTTCGCGCACCAGCCGCTCGGCCTTGTCGGCGTCCCGCGCTTCCAGGGCCGCGATGATCGCCACGTGCTCGCGGATCGACCGCTCGGCCCGATCGCCCTGGCGGAGCGCGGTGCTGCGGATCCCCCGCACATGCATCAGCAGGTTGCTGGTGAGCTCGGCGATCGGCTCGCAATGGCCCAGCGCGATGATCCGCTGATGGAAACGGATATTGGCGTCCGAATACTCGTCGATGTGCTCGGCCGGTTGCCCCTCGTAGAATTCGGGGAACGACTCGCGCAGGGCGCGCAGCTGCGCGTCGGTGGCGCGGGTGCAGGCGAGGCGGGCCGCCATGCTCTCCAGCGCCGTCCAGGCGTGGATCATACCGACGATCTCGCGCTTGTTCTTCTTGATGACGAAAACGCCGCGCCGCGCTTCCGACCGGACGAACCCTTCCTGCTCCAACACGGTGAGCGCCTCGCGCACGGGCGTGCGGCTGACCCCGAGATCCTGCGACAGTTTCCGCTCGTCGAGCCGGACCTCGTCGGGCCGCCCGTAGATGTCCATGTTGGTAATAGCAGTCTTGAGCGCTTCATAAGCCAGGGTCCGTAAACTGGAGCTGGCCACGATCGGTTTAACGCTCAACGGTTCAGAGTTCGACATGCCTCGTCCAGTCGGCCCATGCCCATAATTTCTCGCACGTGTTGTCTGTCGTGCGCTCATAAAACGAACTAGCCCAAACCTTTTCCCGATCCTAGCCAAATGCGCGGCGACTCCACAGAGCGCTCGTCGGCAGGTTCCCGGACACGCCGACCATGATCGGCCCTTTCCGGAACGGTAATGCCGAAAACCCGCCCCACGTCTGACAAGACGCGGTAATCCTGCGGCGTATTCGTGTATTTTTGTGCAGGATCGATTGACAGACTCGCCGGACCTCAGCACCATTCTGCTGGCATACCGTAGACCAGCGGGGTGCAAGAGAGACCTTTCGGCGGTGAAGGGCGGAACCGCCGAGACTTCATTTGTCCGCCAGACAAGAATTTTTCAAAGCACGTCGCGCGCTTTGTACTGCCAAGGGCGGCTCCGCCGCGCCATAAACACAGCCGGCGTTCGAGAGAAAATAATAAATCCAATCTGGAGGGAAGCGTATGTCCGAAACCACCAAACCGGTTGGGCGGGGCCGATGGCTCCAGCTGACATTCGGCGTCGTCTGCATGTGCATGATCGCCAACATGCAGTACGGCTGGACGTTCTTCGTGAACCCGATGCAGGAGCGGCACGGCTGGGACCGCGCCGCGATCCAGGTCGCCTTCACGCTGTTCGTGGTCACCGAGACCTGGCTCGTGCCGATCGAGGGCTGGTTCGTCGATAAGTACGGCCCGCGGATCGTCACCCTGTTCGGCGGCCTGCTCTGCGGCATCGCCTGGGTGATGAACTCCTACGCGGAATCGCTCACGATGCTGTACGTGGCCGCGGCCATCGGCGGCACCGGCGCGGGCGCAGTCTACGGGACCTGCGTGGGCAACTCCCTCAAGTGGTTCCCGGACCGGCGCGGTCTGGCGGCCGGCATCACCGCGATGGGCTTCGGCGCCGGCTCGGCGCTCACGGTTGTGCCGATCCAGGCGATGATCAAGTCTCAGGGCTACGAGGCCGCGTTCTTCTACTTCGGCATCGGCCAGGGCCTGATCGTGATGCTGATCGCCCTGTTCCTGCGCTCGCCGGTCAAGGGCCAAGTCCCGGATGTCGCCCGGGTCAGCCAGTCCAAGCGCGACTTCAAGCCGGGCGAGATGGTGCGCACCCCGATCTTCTGGGTGATGTACGCGATGTTCGTCATGATGGCCGCCGGCGGCCTGATGGCGACTGCGCAGCTCGGGCCGATCGCGAAGGACTTCAAGATCGCCGACGTCCCGGTCTCGCTGCTTGGGATCACGCTGCCGGCGCTCACCTTCGCGGCGACGCTGGACCGGGTGCTCAACGGCGTGACGCGGCCGTTCTTCGGCTGGGTCTCGGATCATATCGGCCGCGAGAACACGATGTTCATCTCCTTCGCCATCGAAGGCCTGGGCATCTACGCGCTGAGCCAGTTCGGCGAGAACCCGATCGCCTTCGTGCTGCTCACCGGCCTGGTGTTCTTCGCCTGGGGTGAGATCTACTCGCTGTTCCCGGCGACCTGCGGCGACACGTTCGGCTCGAAATACGCGGCGACCAATGCCGGCCTGCTGTACACGGCCAAGGGGACCGCGGCGCTGATCGTGCCCTATACCAGCGTGCTCACCACGATGACCGGCAGCTGGCACACGGTGTTCCTGGTGGCGGCCGGGCTCAACATCCTGGCGGCGTTCCTGGCCCTGTTCGTGCTCAAGCCGATGCGGGCGGCCTACACCAAGGCGCCGCAGACGAACCTCGCGCCGGTGCTCGCCCAGTAAGGCGCATCCGAGCGATCGACAGGAGGCCCGGCGCCGGCTTTACGGCGCCGGGCCTTCGTGCGTACCCGGTACCGGGTTCATCCGAGGATCGGGCATGGATACGGACGAGCGGAACGCACGCGCGAGCGTCGTGGCGGCGGCGCGGGATCTCGACGCGCAGGGGTTGAACCGCGGGACCTCGGGCAACGTCTCGGTGCGGTTCCGCGACGGCCTCCTGATCACGCCCTCGGGGCTGCCCACGGCGCGCATGCGCCCGGAGGACATCGTGCCCCTGGCCTTCGACGGGACCCACCCGGCAGGGCTCAAGCCGTCCTCGGAATGGCGCTTCCACCGGGACATCCTGGCGGCGCGACCCGAGATGGGCGCCGTCGTCCACGCCCACCCGATCCATAGTACCGCCTTCGCCCTGTGCGGCCGGGAGATCCCGGCGGTGCATTACATGATCGCGGCCTTCGGCGGCCCGAACGTGCGCTGCGCGCCCTACGCGCCCTACGGCACGGCCGAGCTATCCGAACTCGCTCTGGTGGCGCTGAAGGACCGGAACGTCTGCCTGCTCGCCAATCACGGCATGATCGCCGCCGGGGAGAGCCTGGAGAAGGCGCTGTGGCTCGCCGTCGAGCTCGAGACTTTGTGCTGGCATTACGCCGTGGCGCTCCAGGTCGGCGCCCCGAACATCCTGTCCGACCATGAGATCAACAGCACCGTGGAGCGCTTCCGCGGCTACGGGCTGAACGCCGCCGACAAAGGCTGAACCGCCGCCCGGACGACCTGCAACGTTCACGCAACGGCCCGTCCAAAGCGTGACGCGCTCTCCTCCCCCTCATGGCTACGGGCTACACAGGTTTCGACCGGAACCGTGATCAACCCGTCGGCGCAGAAGGCGCGGGTCCCCTCTCCCGTGCGGGAGAGGGACAGAGTGAGGGACCAGGCTTTTCCGGAGAGGTCGCATCCCTCACCCCAACCCTCTCCCGTTCGGGAGAGGGGGCACGTCGCAGCCTACAACAGCGCTTGTGCTTCAGACCTGTGTAGCCCGTAGCCCTTATGGGGCGGGGAACACGCGAATCCGCCCCGCTCAGCGGCCGAGGACCTGCCCGAGCGCGATGCCGCCGGAGGCCGCGAACTCGGCGGCCGCGATCTTCTTGCCGTCCTCCGGCTTGACCTTGCGGATCTCGATCCGGCCGCCCTGCGCGCAGACGCTGAACCCGTCCGCATCCACGGCGATGACCTCGCCGGGCTTGCCCTTCACGTCGCCGAGGCGGCGCACCGGGTGCAGGCGCGCGTCGAAGATCTGGAGCTTCTTGCCGTCGAGCGTGGTCCAGGCCCCGGGGGCCGGGTTAGCTGCGCGGATCAGGTTGTAGATCTGATCGGCATGGGCCGACCAGCGGATCTCGGCTTCCGCGGCCCGGAACCAGCCCTCGTAGCTCGCCGCGTCCTCGTCCTGGTCGATCTCGATATGCTCACCGGCGACGACCAGATCGGCCGCCTCCAGCATCGCCTCGACGCCCATCGGGAACAGGTTATTGAAATAGATGTCGCCCAGCGTCGCGTCGGCGCCGATCTCGCAGGTCTTCTGCAGGATCACCGGGCCCTCATCGAGACCGTCCGTGGGGCGGAAGATCGTGAGCCCGGTCTGCAGGTCGCCCTTGGCGATCGGCCAGTTGATCGAGGACGGGCCGCGATAGCGCGGCAGCAGGCTCGGATGGTACTGGATCGTGCCGTGCTTCGGGATGGTGACGAAGCTCTGCGGGGCGAATTGCAGCACGTAGGCCATGATGCCGAGATCGGCATTCAGGTCACGCATCGCGGCCTCGGCTTCGGGGCTCTTCAGGCTCGGGAACTGGAAGACCGGGAGGCCCTTCTCAAGGGCGGCGGTCTTCAGGACGTCCGGCTTGGCGCCGGCCTTCTCGGGCGCGCAGAACACCCCCGCCACGGTATCCCCGCGCGTCAGGAACGCGTCCAGGACGGCCTTGCCGAAATCCTGCTGACCGATGACGGCGATGCGCATGGGAAATCCCTGGCGTCGTCCGGCCCCGAAGCGGGGACGGATTCGTTCTGGTTGGACGGCGTGGTCGTGCAGATCGGTTGCGGCGATCCCGGACGCGTGGCCCGGGATCGCCCGTCGGCGTCACTCGGCGGCGATCTTCTGGACGGCGCCGATCGCGCCGGACCCGGCGATCTCCTCGACCTCCTCGGCCGAGTACTTGAGCACGTCGCGCAGGATCTCGTCGTTATGCTCGCCTAGCAGGGGCGAGCGCGCGACCTCGGTCGGGCTCGCCGACAGCTTGATCGGGTTGCCCACCGAGAGGTAGCGGCCGCGGGTCGGGTGATCGACCTCGACGATCGTGCCGGTCGCCCGCAGCGCCTCGTCCGCGGCGATCTCCTTCATGGACAGGATCGGGCCGCACGGGATGTCGTGGCCGTTGAGGGTGTCCATGGCCTCGAACTTGGACATCTTCATCGTCCAGGCTTCGATGCGGGTGAAGATCTCGTTGAGATGCGGCAGCCGCGCCTTCGGGGAGGCGTAGTTCGGATCGGTCTTCCAGTCCGGCTCGCCGATGATGTCGCAGATCGGCTCCCAGACCGCGGCCTGCGTGATCACGTAGATGTAGGCGTTCGGGTCCTGTTCCCAGCCCTTGCAGCGCAGGATCCGGCCCGGCTGTCCGCCGCCGGAATCGTTGCCGGCGCGCGGCACGGCCTCGCCGAAGGGGATCCCTTCGCCGAACTGGCTGTATTCCTTCAGCGGGCCGTGCTCGAGGCGCTGCTGGTCGCGCAGCTTCACGCGGCAGAGGTTGAGCACGCCGTCCTGCATGGCGCAGTCGACCTTCTGGCCGAGCCCGGTCTGCGTGCGGTGGTAGAGCGCCGTCACGATGCCGAGCGCCAGGTGGAGGCCGGTGCCGGAATCACCGATCTGGGCGCCGGTCACCATCGGGATGCCGTCCCGGAAACCGGTGGTGGAGGCCGAGCCGCCGGCGCATTGCGCGACGTTCTCGTAGACCTTGCATTCCTCGTAGCGGCCGGGCCCGAACCCCTTGACCGAAGCCAGGATCATGCGGGGGTTCTTGGCGTGGATCTTCTCCCAGGTCAGACCCATCCGGGCCAGCGCCCCGGGGGCGAAGTTCTCGACGAGGACGTCGCATTCCTCGATCAGGCGCCAGAGCACCTCCTTGCCCTTCGGGTTCTTCGAATCGAGCGTCAGCGAGCGCTTGTTGTGGTTCAGCATCGTGAAATAGAGGCTGTCCACATCCGGAATGTCCTGGAGCTGCTGGCGGGTGGCGTCGCCGACCCCGGGCCGCTCGACCTTGATCACGTCCGCTCCGAACCAGGCCAGGAGCTGGGTGCAGGTCGGGCCGGACTGAACGTGGGTGAAGTCCAGGATGCGGACGCCTTCAAGGGCCTTGCTCATGGTCGGTCTCGGATCTCGGGTCGGGTTTCGGGATTCAGGGTCGGGAGGCGGTTCAGGTCGGTCTCACGGGCGCCGCGCCACCCTGGGGCCTGCGCGGCGCTTCGACCGAGGACGCGCGTCTGGTGTTTGCGGACGGACCATGCCGACACTCTCTCCCGATACGCGGCCCCGTTGAATCGCGGTTCCGTCACCTTGGCCCGGTCAGGCGGGCCTTCCTGTTTGTATACCACATGCCATTAGCGGGAAGCGAGTACAAAGAAACTCTCGCGAAGGTTGTGGTCAGCGCGTCAGCTTAGACCCAAGAGTTTTATGGCTCAACGCGGATGGGCCAGAGCACAGGGGGAACCGGGTCCCGCCCCCTTGGCATACGTCTCAAGGCAGTCCATCATTCCGCCAAAATCGGTACTCCGCGACGCGGAAGACCGCGCAACAACGCTGAACGAGGAACGCCCATGCTCGCCAGCACTAGCCTGATCAAGTCCTCCTGGATCGCCGTCGATGTCGATCGCGACCGGGCGGAGCGCGTGCTCGTGGTCGAGACCTACATCGCCGTGAGCCCGCTGGAGCCGAACTTCGACGCCGCGCAGTACGACCGCGTGCTGTGCTGCGTGCAGAAGGTCCTGAAGGCGCATCCCGAGATCGACCGGGCCTCGATTCTCAGCATGCATCGCGGCTCGGGCTGCACGGCCCTGTTCCGGGAGCCGCCCGCGGATGCGGCGCGGCCGGCTGCAGCGTGAATCCCGTTTTTCGGCGGTTGCGCCGCGCCTGAAGGGTGCGGGCGCATCCTGCCGCGTGTTCGAGGGCTGGCCGATCGCGAGCTGATTCAGGAACGGTCCGGTTCGGCCTTGGCCGGCGGCTCTATCGCTTCCAGCGCGACCCGGGCGGCGTGGAACCACCAGAGCGGGATGTCGCGGTTGGCCTTCGTCAATTCCGACGCCCAGCCCTCCTTCGGCATCACCTCGGCCCGGTCCGCGAACAGGCGAAGCGCGCTCTCGGCCCGCTCCCGCCGGCACCGCTCGCGGATCGCGGTGCGTTCGGCCTCCGCCCGGGCATCGGTCTGCTCGATCAGCCGCCGGGTCGCCAATTCGTCGGCGTCGAAGGCGAAATGCTGCCAAAACGCCTCCGCCTCCCGGGCGACGTCCCGTTCCCGCTGCGCGACGGCGAGAGCCGCCTCGGCAGCCTCCTGGGCAGCCTCCGCAGCATGGGCGCGTGCCAGGAGGCGGTTGTTGGCCTCGAGCAACTCGCGCTCGCGCTCCGGCGCCATGCGCTGACGCCGCAGGACACGCAGTTCCTCGTCGCGCGCCGCGCGATCGTCCGCGGCGGCGATCAGTCCCGCGAGGGGCCCGTCCGCCAGGGCGTCGGCGAGGTGGAGATAGCGTTCGCGCAATCCCGGATGGTCCCTGTCCAGGGCCGGACCATCCCAGGCCGGATGGTCGGCGATCCCGGATCCGTCATGTTCGTAGAGCGACCGAGCCACCGCACGGCGCAGGTCGTCGGCAGGCGAAGTCGCGACGTGTTCATTCATGACGCTACGCTGGCGGCGAGTAACGGGACGGCAATCAACGCGCTTGTGCAGCCGGAGGAGCCATGGGCGCATGACGATCCGGTATCGAGGCGGGGGCCATCGTCACGCCCATGCATTCGTCCGATGGCCTGACGATCCGACACGCACGACTCTTACCGTGCGCGGTCGTTCCGGCCATCCTGTAAAGACGCCGTCGCAGGCTTTACGCACCGGTCGCTGTCGATCCATCGCGACATCTTCGCCGATCCCGCTGCCGGTGCGGAAGGTCCATCGGGTCTTGAGAGCCGACGCGACTTTCGGTGGCTCGGACTTACCCTTCAGACTTCCGGGCGATCCGCTCCAGCGCCTCGAACATCGGCTCCAACTCAGCTTTGTCCAATTGGTGGAAGCCGAGGGTCCGGCCCATGATCACGCCCAGGATCGCGAAGAAGAGGATCGAACCCTCGCCCGGGCAGGCGCTGTTCATCCCGGCGAGCCGCTCGAGCTGGCCCGTCACGAAGGCACGGTAATCGTTCAGGGCCTCGGGATACTCGATCGAGGCGAGGAGCAGGGCGCGCGAGGATTCGTCCTCGTCGCAATAATGCTTCCGGACATGCTCGACCATGGCCAGCGGAAGCTGCGCCGGTCCGGGCTGGATGGCCGCCTCGCAGGCGGCGATATCCGCGCGCATCGCGGCAAGCTTGCGGGCGACGAGCGCCAGGATCAGCGCATCCTTCGAGGCGAAGTGATGCAGCACCCCGCCCTTGCTCAACCCGGCCTCGGCCGCGACGGCGTCGATCGTCAGCGCCCGCGCGCCGCCCTTGCGCAGCACCGCGTCGGCCGCCTCCAGGATGATCTCCGGCCGTTCAGCCAGCCGCTGGCGTTTGACACGCATGGGTCACCAAATTAAAAACCGACTGGACGGTATGTAAGCGATGAAGTAGGAGGACGTCACGCCGGTGGCCCGATTTTGCCGCGACGGCTGACGGCAAGATTCTCATGATCGTTCCTCGATACACAGCCCTGCTGCTCGCGACGATCACCTTCGCGTCCGCGGCGCGGGCCGCCGAACCGGCGGACGAGCCCGATTCGTCCCTGGCCCGGGTCCGAATCGTCGAGGCGCGGCGCACCTCTGTCGCGTCCGAGGTCGTCCTGACCGGCGATATTCAGGCCCAGGCCCAGGTCAACGTGTCGTTCCGGACGAACGGCAAGGTCGCCGAGCGGCGGGTCGAGGTCGGCGACCATGTCGAGGCCGACCAGGTGCTGGCCGTGCTGGAGCCGCTCACCCAGCGGGCCAATCTCGACAACGCCAAAGCCGCCCTGGTGTCGGCCGAAGCGCTGCTGACCCAGGCTAAGATGGCCTACGAGCGCCAGAAGCAGCTCCTGGCCGGCGGCTACACCACGCGGCCGAGCTACGACAATGCCGAGCAGGAAGTCCGGACCACGCAGGCCGCGGTCGATTCCGCCAAGGCCGCCCTCGGGACCGCCCAGGAGCAGTTTTCCTACACGGAGCTGCGCGCCGGCGTCGCGGGGATCGTGACGAGCCGGAGCTTCGAGGTCGGCCAGGTGGTCCAGTCCGGCCAGACCGTCCTGGTCATCGCGCAGGACGGACCGCGGGACGCGGTGTTCAACGTCTACGAATCGCTGACCGCGCGACCGCCGGGGGACAAGACCATTACGGTCTCGCTGCAGGCGAATCCGGCGATCACGGTCCGCGGGACCGTGCGCGAGATCTCGCCGACCGTGGACGCGTCGAGCGGAACGGTGCGGGTGAAGATCGGTCTGGAGAACACCCCGCCCGCCATGGGGTTGGGCGCCGTGGTCATCGGGCATGGTCGCTTCGCCCCCCACGACGCGGTGATCCTGCCCTGGTCGGCGCTGTATCGCTACGACGGGCACCCGGCGGTCTGGATCTACGATACCGGCCGCCGGACGGTCGCGGTCCGCCCCGTGGACATCGACCGGTACGGGCCGGATGTCATCGCCCTCAGGGGCGGCGTCGAGCCGGGCGAGCGCGTCGTCATCGCGGGCATTCAATTTCTGCGTCCCGGGCAGGAGGTTGCGGCCGCCCTCGTCGAGAGCAACCCATGAAGACGCGCGCGGTTCTGATCCTGGCCGCCTGCGCGGCTTTCCTCGGCGGCTGCGGCGGCCACGACGACGCGCCCAAGGATGCCGCGGCGCCGGTGCGCCCGGTGCTCACGCAGGTCGCCGTGCCGGGCGACACGATCACGTTCGGGCCCTTCGCCGGCACGGTCGAGCCGCGCTACCAGTCCCAGCTCGGGTTCCAGATTCCCGGCCGCATGGTCGCGCGGGACGTGACCGTCGGCGACATCGTCAAGAAGGGCCAGCGCCTGGCCGCCCTCGACACCGTGGTCACGCGGTTCGACCTGACGCGGGCCGAGGCCGATTTCGCCGATGCGCGCGCGCAGGCCGAGAACGCGGAGGCCGCCGAGGCCCGCAGCCGCCGCCTGATGTCGGGCAACAACGTCTCGCAGGCGACCCTCGATCAGGCGGTCGCCAAGCGCGACACCGCCCGGGCGCGTGTCGATCAGGCCGCCGCGAGCCTCCAGAAGGCCCGGGATCAGATGGGCTACACCGAGCTCAAGGCCGAGTTCGACGGCGTCGTCACCCAACGCCTGGCCGAAGTCGGGCAGGTGCTGAGCGCCGGACAGGGCGTCGTCACCGTCGCCCGGCCGGAGATCCGCGAGGCCGTCGTGGACGTGCCGGAGCAATATGTCGGCGCGCTGCCGGCCGACGGGGTGTTCACGGTCTCGCTCCAGAGCGCGCCGGAATTGACCGCCCGGGGCCGCGTCCGCGAGATCGCGCCCCTCGCCGAGACCGGGACGCGCTCGCGGCGCATCCGGATCACCCTGGACAATCCGGGCCCCGCTTTCCGGCTCGGTGCGACCATCGACGTGTCGCTCACGCGCAAGGTCCCCCGCCGCTTCCTCCTGCCCGAATCCGCTTTGCTCGTGGAGGGTGAGCGCCGTTCGGTCTGGATCGTCACGCCGGACGGCAAGTCGGTGACGCGCCGAGACGTGACTGTGGCCTCCGCCCCGGAGACGGTCGAGGGCGGGCGCGTCGCCATCCGTGACGGCATCGAGCCGGGCGAGCGGGTCGTCGTCGCGGGGGTCCATGCCCTGCGCGAGGGCCAGGCCGTGCGCCTGACCGACGATGCCCGTTGAGCCGGTCGAACGAGAGTTTCCCGTGAAGGATTTCAACCTCTCCGACTGGGCGCTCGGGCATCGCTCGTTCATCTGGTTCCTGATGGCGGTCTCGCTCGTCGCAGGCGTGATGGCCTATAGCCGCCTCGGCCGCGAGGAGGATCCGCCGTTCACGATCAAGACCATGGTCGTGCAGACGACCTGGCCGGGCGCGACGATCAAGGACACGCTCGATCAGGTCACCGACCGGGTCGAGAAGGAATTGCAGCAGCTCAACGCGCTGGATTACGTCCGCAGCTACACCACGCCGGGCTCGTCCACGGTCTTCGTGCAGTTCCGCGACACGCTGAAGAAGTCCGAGGTCCAGCCGGCCTTCTATCAGGTCCGCAAGCGGCTCGGCGACATCAAGGGCCAGTTCCCGGACGGCGTGCAGGGGCCGTTCTTCAACGACGAGTTCGGCGATGTCTACGGCAACATCTACGCCTTCACGGCCGACGGCCTGACCTACCGGCAGCTGCGCGACTACGTCGAGGGCATCCGCACCGAGGTCCTGCGGGTGCCCGATATCGGCAAGACCCAGCTGATCGGGACCCAGGCCGAGACGATCTATCTCGACTTCTCGACCCGCAAGCTCGCCGGCTACGGCATCGATTTCCAGGCCCTGATCAAGGCGCTCCAGGCCCAGAACGCGGTCTCGGCCTCCGGCGTGGTTCAGGCCGGACCGGAGCGCGTGTCGCTGCGGGTCACGGGCTCCTTCACCTCGGAGGCCTCGCTCCAGGACGTGAACCTGCGGGTCAACGACCGCTTCTTCCGGCTCGCCGACATCGCCGAGATCAGCCGCGGCTACGAGGATCCGCCGGCGCCGATGTTCCGGGTCGACGGCAAGCCCGCGATCGGTCTCGCCATCGCCATGCGGCCCGGCGCCAACCTGCTGCATTTCGGCGAGGCCCTGAAGGGCGAGATGCGCCGGATCGAGGCGACGCTGCCGGTGGGCGTCGGCGTCCACCTGGTCTCCGATCAGCCCAAGCAGGTGGAGCACGCGGTCGGCGGCTTCACCGAGGCGCTGGTGGAGGCCGTGGTGATCGTGCTGGCGGTCAGCTTCGTCAGCCTCGGCGTACGGGCCGGGCTGGTGGTCTCCGTGTCGATCCCGCTCGTGCTCGCGATCGTCTTCGTCGTCATGCAGATGATGGACGTGACGCTGCAGCGCATCTCGCTCGGCGCGCTGATCATCGCGCTGGGCCTGCTGGTCGACGACGCCATGATCACAGTCGAGATGATGGTCGCCCGGCTGGAGCGGGGCGACACTCTGCGCAAGGCCGCGACCTTCGCCTACACCTCCACGGCCTTCCCGATGCTGACCGGTACCCTGGTAACGGTGGCGGGCTTCCTGCCGATCGGCTTCAACGGCTCGGGGGCGGGCGAGTACACCTATTCGCTGTTCGTCGTGCTGGCGGCCTCGCTGCTGGTCTCCTGGGTGGTGGCCGTGCTGTTCGCCCCGCTCATCGGCGTCGCCCTGCTGCCGAAGACCGTGAAGCACCATGCGGAGAAGCGCGGCTTCCTGACCCGGCTGTTCCTGGCCATGCTCCGGCTCGCGATGGCCTGGCGCTGGACCACGGTCGTGCTCTGCCTGGGGCTGATGGCGGTGGCGATCGTCGGGATGGGCCATGTCCAGCAGCAATTCTTCCCGTCCTCCGACCGCTCCGAATTGCTGGTCGACCTTACCCTTCCGCAGAACGCGACCATCGCCGAGACCAAGGCGCAGATGGACCGGTTCGAGGCTAAGCTGAAGGACGATCCGGACGTGACGAGCTGGTCGTCCTATGTCGGCCAGGGCGCGGTGCGCTTCTACCTGCCCCTCGATCAGCAGCTCTCCAACGCGTTCTACGGGCAGATCGTGGTCGTCACGAAATCCCTGGAGACCCGCGACCAAGTGATGGCGCGGCTCCAGGCGATCGGGCGGCGCGACTTCGTCGGCACCGACGTGCTCGTCCAGCCGCTCAGCCTCGGGCCGCCGGTCGGGCGCCCGGTCCAGTACCGGCTCAGCGGGCCGGATATGGAGACGGTGCGCCGCCTCGCCCTCGACCTCGGGAACGTCGTCGCCGCCGACCGCCGCCTCGACGTGCCGACCTTCGACTGGAACGAGCCCGGCAAGGTGCTGCGGGTCGAGATCCTCCAGGACAAGGCGCGCCAGCTCGGCGTGACCAGCCAGGACATCGCCGGCATCCTCAACGGCATCGAGGGCGGCCAGGCGATCACGCAGGTGCGCGATTCGATCTACCTCGTGAACGTGGTCGGCCGGGCGCGGGCCGCCGAGCGCTCCTCGCTCGACACCCTGCAATCCCTGCAGGTCGGCCTTGCCAACGGCTCTGTCGTGCCGCTGCTCTCCTTCGCGCGGATCGGCTACGACCTCGAGCAGCCGATCGTCTGGCGCCGGAACCGGCTGGCGACCGTGACGGTGCGGGCGACGATCCGCGACACCACGCAGCCCGCCACCATCGTCACTGGGCTGCAGCCCGGGATCGACGCCTTCGCGAAGGCGCTGCCCGAGGGCTACAGCCTGGAGACCGGCGGTGCCGTCGAGGAATCGGCCAAGGGCCAGGGCCCGATCGCGGCGGTCGTCCCGGTGATGCTGCTCACCATGGCGCTGCTGCTGATGGTCCAGCTCCAGAGCGTCGGCCGGATGCTGCTGGTCTTCACGGTGGCGCCCCTCGGCCTGATCGGCGTCGTGCCGGCGTTGCTGCTGTTCGACAAGCCGATGGGCTTCGTGGCGATCCTGGGCATCCTGGCCCTGATCGGCATTATCATCCGCAACGCCGTGATCCTGGTGAGCCAGATCGAGGAGTTCCGGGCC
This sequence comes from Methylobacterium brachiatum, assembly GCF_020523825.1. Taxonomy (GTDB): domain Bacteria; phylum Pseudomonadota; class Alphaproteobacteria; order Rhizobiales; family Beijerinckiaceae; genus Methylobacterium; species Methylobacterium brachiatum. The sequence goes on from NZ_JAJALK010000001.1 coordinate 200,099, forward strand.
GAGGGCATGGCGCCCTGGGATGCCGTCTACGAGGCCACGCACCACCGGATGCGGCCGATCCTGCTGACCGCCGCGGCGGCGAGCCTGGGCCTGATCCCGATCGCCCGGGAGGTGTTCTGGGGGCCCATGGCCTTCGCGATGATCGGCGGCATCCTGGCGGCGACCTTCCTGACGCTGCTGTTCCTGCCCGCCCTCTATGTCGGCTGCTACCGGATCCGACCGGAGAGCCGTGACCGGGCTCCGGCGCAAGCCGCCTGAGCGACCGGCGACACCGATCGCAGCGTGGCCCCACGCTGCGGTGAGCGGTCGGCCCGCCCCTCCGCCCCCTCAGGGCGGGCCGACCGTGATTCGTTTCGCAGGATGCTGGCGGAAACTCCGGACCGTCCCCGCACGTAAGCGGGACGAGAACCGAGGAACCCCACCCGCATGAACGCCTTCATCGCCGTCGTCCTGGTCTGCGCCAACGGTCTCGCCCAGGAGGCCTGCACCGATGCCGAGGCGTTGGAAGTGCGCAAGGTCCGGGTCGCCAACGAGCTCGGCTGCGCCACAGGCTGGCAGGAGATCATCGCCCGCACCGAGCGGCGCGAGGAGATCGGCAAGTCCGCCTATCTCAAGACCGCGTGCCGCCGGGTGAAGGAACCGCAGTGACCGGGCGCGCCCGGCTACTTGTCGTACTTGATGTAGGCGAAGCGCGGGTCGGCCGGGGTTCCCTCCAGACCCTGTCCGTCGAGAGCCGGCTGCCAGGACACGACCTCCTCGATCTTCTTGGCGAGCGCGAAGTCCTTCTCGGTGATTCCCTTGGCCGCATGGTTCATCAGCCGCACCTCCACCCAGGCATAGGATGCCGTCAGGTCGGGGTGGTGCCAGGCGGCCTCGGCGAGGTGGCCCACGGTGTTGATGACCATGAGCGTGCCCTTCCAGCCCGCCGTCTTGTAGGTCCGCCGGATCCAGCCGTCCTCGAGCCGCCAATGCGGCAGCTCGGCCTTCAGCCGGGCCTCCACGGTCGCCTCGTCCAGAACGCCCTCGCGCCGCTCGCTCATCCGCCTCATCCTTCTCGGTTCGTATCAGAGGGCGAGGGTGCCCGTGGCACCGGCGCCGCGCAAGCGCACAAGGGAATTCGCCGCGGTGGACGGCGTGCCATGCGGGCCCTATGACCATTTTCCAATGGCGGCAGGACAAGTCCACGCCCAAGTCTGCGATCTCTCAAGACCGCGCAATACGATGGGAGAAGGCGTGATGCTGTCACGGCGCGCAATGCTCGCCGGCGGCCTGCTCGGCGGCCTCGGCCTGCGGGCGGCGCGAGCGGACGTGCCGGTGATCCGCCTCGGGAGCCTGCCGTTCGGCACCTCCACCTGGGAGGCGGCGGTGATCAAGGCCCGCGGCCTCGATACCGCCAACGGCTTCCAGCTCGACGCGGTCAAGCTCGCCGGCAACGACGCGGCGCGGATCAGCTTCATTGGCGGGCAGGTCGACACGATCATCGGCGACCTCCTGTGGGCCGCTCGCCTCGGCAATGACGGCCAGGCGGTGCGCTTCATCCCGTACTCGACCTCGGAGGGCGCCGTGATGGTGCCGGCCGACAGCCCGATCAAGAGCCTGAAGGACCTCGACGGCAAGCGCTTCGGCGTCGCCGGCGGGCCGCTCGACAAGAACTGGCTCCTGCTGCGGGCGCAGGCCAAGGACGCCGCCGGAATCGATCTCGAGCACGCCGCCGAGATCGCCTACGGCGCCCCGCCGCTGATCACCCTGAAGCTGGAACAGGGTGCCCTGGACGCGGCCCTGACCTACTGGACCTATTGCGCTCGGCTCGAGGCCAAGGGCTTCCGCCGGCTCGTCGGCGCCGAGGACATCATGCACGCGCTCGGCGTCGCCGGCGACGTCTCCCTGATTGGCTACCTGTTCCAGGACACGACCGTGAAGGAGAAGCCCGAGGCGGTGGCCGGATTCGCCCGGGCGTCGCGCGCCGCCAAGGAGATGCTGGCGGCCGATCCCACGACCTGGGAGGTCGTGCGCCCGCTGATGGCGGCGGAGAACGACGCCACCTTCGAGGCGCTCAAGCGCGACTTCCTCTCCGGCATCCCGCGCCGCCCGGTGGCGGCCGAGCGCACCGATGCCGAGAAGCTCTACGCCGTCATGTCGCGCCTCGGCGGCCCGCGCCTGGTCGGCAAGGGCGCCGGGCTGCCGCCGGATCTCTACTACGACGCCGGCCGCAATGGCTGAGCGGCCCGTCTGGCTGGTCCCCGCATCCGGGATCGCGATCGCCGGGACCGCATGGGCGCGCTGACCCGCATCGCGTCGCTCGCCGTGCTCGTCGCCGCCTGGCAGTTCGCTGCGCTGGAGGCCGGCTCGCGGCTGTTGCCGGCCCCGATGGCGGTGCTGCGCTTCATCCTTGAGGAGGCCGAGCGCGGCGACCTCGCGCACAATGTCGGGGTCACCCTGCTGCGGGTGGCGATCTCCTTCGCGGTGGCGATGGTGCTGGGGATCCTGCTGGGCGTCGCCCTCGGGCGCTCGAAGGCCGCCGACCTGACCCTCGACACGCCGCTCCTCGTCCTGCTCAACACCCCGGCCCTGGTGATCACCGTGCTGGCCTATGTCTGGGTCGGGCTGACCGAGACGGCCGCGATCCTGGCGGTGGTGCTCAACAAGCTGCCGAACGTCGCGGTGATCGTGCGCGAGGGCGCGCGCAACCTCGATCCGGGCCTCGACGAGATGGCCCGCGCCTATCGGTTCGACCGGCGCACCTGGGCGATGGACGTGCTGGTGCCGCAGCTCCAGCCCTACGTGGTCACGGCGGCCCGCTCGGGCCTGTCGCTCGCCTGGAAGATCGTGCTGGTGGTCGAGCTGCTCGGCCGCCCCGACGGCGTCGGCTTCGCGATCAACTACTACTTCGTCCAGAGCACCGATGTCGCCGCCATCATCGGCTACAGCCTCGTGTTCATGACCGTGATGATCGGCATCGACGTCCTCCTCTTGCAGCGGCTCGAAGCGCATGTCCGCCGCTGGCGCTGAACCCGTTCTCCAGGTCGCGATCGCCGCCAAGCGCTATCGGTCCAGGGGCGCCGAGCCGGTCGAGGCGGTCCGCGATCTCAGCTTCGGCGTCGGCGCCGGCGAGATCGTCTGCCTGATCGGCCCGTCGGGTGCCGGCAAGACCACGACCCTGCGGATCCTGCTCGGCCTCGATACGGATTTCGAGGGCCGCGTTTCCGGGGCCGATCAGGCCGGCATGGTGTTCCAGGAGCCGCGGCTGCTGCCCTGGCGCAGCGTCGAGCACAATGTCCGGCTGGGTCTGCCGCGGGCGCGGCGCGGACGCGATCTCGACGGCCTGTTCGCCCAGCTCGGCCTCACGCCCTGGCGCGGCAGCTACCCGAAGGCGCTGTCGCTCGGGATGCAGCGGCGGGTGGCGCTCGCCCGCGCGCTCGCCGATGCGCCGCGGGTGCTGGTGCTCGACGAGCCCTTCGTCTCCCTGGACGACAATGCCGCCGCCGAGCTGCGCGGCCTGGTCGTCGACACGGTCGAGTCCGCCGGCATGAGCGTCCTGATGGTGACCCACAACGTCGCCGAGGCGATCGGGATCGCCGACCGGCTGCTGCTGGTGTCGAAGCGACCGGCCACCCTGATGGCCGATGTACCGCTCGACCGTCCCCGCGGGCAGCGCGACCGCGCCTGGGCCGAGGCGACGCGGGCCGCCCTGGCCGCCCGTCATCCCGGCATCATCGCGGAATAGACGGCGGCGCCGCGTGAGAGGGTTAGGCCGGGCTCAGTTCGCCTTGGCCTCGACATCGAGGCGGTCGAGCAAGGCCGCCGGCGAGCGGGCCGCACCGATATCGATGAAGCCGATGCCGGCCGGCTCCTTCGACTTCGCGTGGAGCACGAGCTTGCCCGGCTTCATCACGAACTGCCCCATCGCGGCGCCGATGCCCTTGGCGGCCGCGGTATTGCCCAGGATCACCGGGACGCCGAGTAGGCTGGCGGTGACGTATTCCTTGCGCAATTCGTCGGGCTTGAGGCTCAAATCCTTGGATTGCGCTGTCAGGAAACGCTCGAACAGCCCGGCATTCTCGATCGTGAGGTCGAGGCTCTTGGCGCTGCCGGAGAACATCAGCATCGTGGCGGCCGGCAGGGTCCCGTTGAACAATTCGGGCCCGATGCCGCCCAGGGTGCCGGTCAGCCGGACGGTCCCGATCTCGCGGCCGGTGACGGTGACGTCGCGCAGCGACAGATCGCGGGCCTTCCCGTCGAGCGCCGCATCGGCCACGACATCGAGGTCGAGCTCGCGATACCCGTAGGCCGGCAGCGCACCGATGATCGGGGCGCCGGCAACCAGGTCGGCCGGGAGGCTCAGGCCCGTGAGGGTCAGCCGGCTCGCGGTCGGGACGCCGTCCTGCGGCGGGCCGAAGGACAGGGCCGCCTCGCGCAGGGCGATGCGACGGGTGGGCGGCGGCGTGATGGTGACCGCGAGCGGGTCGCCGGGCTTCGCGTCGGGCGCCTTGGCATCCGCGGGCTTCGCTTCCGCGATCTTGCCCTCCACGATCTTGCCCTCTGTGGGCTTGGCCGAGCCCGGCCTGCCCGGCGCGGGACCGCGGGTCGCCGGCCGCGGATCCTGCGGGGCCGCCTTGGGCGGCTCCGGGTCCAGTGGCAGGTCGATGCTCAGGTCGGTGAGCGTCATCCCGCCCAGCGCCGGCGTCATGCTGCGCATCTCGGCGTCGCTGAATCCGGGCCGGTTCTCGGATCCGGCGGCGGCCTTGCGCAGGGCCTCGACCGTCGGACCGAGCGAGACGTTCGAGAGGGCCAGACGTCCGAGATGCGCGCGCAGGCTGCCGCGCGACACGGTCATGTTCTCCAGATTCGTGCCGGATTCCGACCCGGCGGCATAGGTGGCGCGCTCGATCTCGAACAGCACCGGACCTTGCGGGTCGGTGTTGCTGACACTCAGACCCTGCATGTCGAGGCTGCCCAGGGCCGTCGCCTCGATGAGGTCGGCGGCGGAGGCCGCGAAGGTCCGCCGGTCGTTGGGCCCCTGGAAGCCCGCGGCGACGATCTCGAACGCGCCGTTCCAGCCGTCCGGGATCTGCCGGCCGCCGAGGTCGCGCCCGTTCAGGTGCGCGATCTTCACGGTCGTGCCGCGCGCGTCGGAATAGGTCACGTCCGAGACCTGGATCGTGCCGTAGACCTTCTGCACCGGTCCCTTGCCATCGCCCGGGACGGTGTAGAGCCGGTTGAGCGCCGCCAGGTCGAGATCGGTCGCCCGGACCCGGCCATAGGTGCCGTAGCCGCGGTTCGGGCCGGTGACGGCGCTAACCGTCGCGCCGGCGGCGGTGAGCTCGCCGACGCGGCCGGCTTTCACGTCGCGGGCGACCACGTCCCGGTAGGTCACGGTCTGGCGGTCGTCGCCGGGGCCGGCGTGCTCGGAACTCAGAACCGGGATGGTCAGGCTCCCGGCATCGAGCCGGGCCAGCCGGGCCTCCCAGGGCTCGGAGGAATCCGACTTCAGGATCGCCGCGAGCTCATCCTTGGACAGGCGCGTGCCGCTGGCCGTCAGCTTCGGCGCCCGCAGCAGCGTGCCGCCGAGCGGCAGCATGACATCCGTGATCGTGACGTCCTGAACCGCCGCAGCGCCTTCCTGGGCCGCCAGCGGCGCGGGCGCCGCCGCGCCGGCGAGGCACAGGATGGCGCAGCTCGCGGCCAAAGCCGATCGCAGGCGGGATCGGACCTTCGGATGGATCATGGGAGGGTCCGGATCACGGCTCAGGCTGGCTAGCCGCATGGGTGCCGCGTTTTACCGGTCGAGGCAATCGCGCATGGGCTGCACGAGCCGTGAGCCGGCTCCAGTGTCGTACACGGGCAACGGCCCCGCCGAGGCGGCGGGCCGTCGCGCCCGGATCAGAGCGAGAACGACGTGCCGCAGCCGCAGGAGGCGGTCGCCAGCGGATTCTCGATCTTGAAGGACTGGCCGATCAGGTCGTTGACGAAGTCGATGGTCGAGCCGGACATGTATTCCAGCGAGACCGGATCGACGATCACGGTGGCGCCGTCGCGCTCGATCGCCACGTCCTGGGCTTCCCGGGACCGGGTGATGTCGAACGCGTAGGAGAATCCGGAGCAGCCGCCGCCGTTCACGCTGATGCGCAGCGACGAGCCCGGGGGCTCCGCGCCCATGATCTCGTTGATGCGCTTGGCGGCGCGGGGGGTCAGGGTGATCTCAGCCATCGTTAGCTCTGGCCACGCAAGTGTCCGGTGGATGGCGCCGCCCGGCCGTTGCCGAGCCCGCCTCGGCCCACAAGATATGGGCTCGAGGCCCGCGCCGCAACGCGCCGGGCGGGGAGGGGTCATGATCAGGCTGCGCGAGATCGAGAGCGGACGCCGTGCGGGCGAACGGTGAGCGCTGGCGGGCGGCCTACGCCACGGATCCGGCGCGCACGCGCGGTCGGCTGATCGCCGAGGCATCGTCGCCGACGCGCAGCGATTTCCAGCGCGACCGGGACCGGATCATCCATTCGACGGCGTTCCGCCGCCTGAAGCACAAGACCCAGGTCTTCGTGCATCACGAGGGCGACCATTACCGGACCCGGCTGACCCACACCCTGGAGGTCAGCCAGATCGCCCGGGCGCTCGCCCGCGCGCTGGGGCTCGACGAGGATCTGGCGGAGGCCTTGGCGCTGAGCCACGACCTCGGCCACACCTGCTTCGGCCATACCGGCGAAGAGGCGCTGGATTCCTGCATGGCGGCCCATGGCGGGTTCGACCACAATGCGCAGGCTCTGCGCATCGTGACCCGCCTGGAGCGGCGCTACGCCGGGTTCGACGGCTTGAACCTCGCCTGGGAGACGCTTGAAGGGCTGGTCAAGCACAACGGCCCCCTGCTCGACCGGGACGGGCAGCCGACCCCACGCTATGCCGAGCGCGGCATCCCGGCCGCGATCCTCGAATACGATGCTCTGAACCCGCTCGACCTGTGGAGCCAGGCGGGTCCCGAGGCTCAGGCCGCCTCGCTGGCCGACGACATCGCCTACGCGGCGCACGACCTCGATGACGGCCTGCGGGCGGGCCTGTTCGAGATTCCGGAGCTGCGCGCGGTCCCGTTCCTGGCCGATCTGCTCGACGAGATCGACCGGCTGCATCCAGGCCTCGAACCGTCCCGGGTGATCCACGAACTGGCCCGTCGGGTGATCACCCGGTTCGTGGAGGACGTGATCCGCGAGGGCGGCCGCCGGATCGCCGCGCTCGCGCCGCGCAGCGTCGCGGATATCCGGAACGCCGCCGAGCCGGTCATCGTGTTCTCGCGACCGATCGCGGAGGCGGATGCCGAGATCATGCGCTTCCTCTGGGCGCGGATGTACCGGCACCAGGGCGTCGTGGCCGTGCGCAAGAAGGCCGACGCCATCGTCAACGACCTGTTCACGGCCTTCACCGCCGCACCGTCCCGGATGCCGGACGAATGGAGTGCCGGGCTCGCCGATGCGACGGAGAGCCGGATCGCCCGGCGGGTCGCTGACTACATCGCCGGCATGACCGACACCTACGCGGTGCTGGCGCATCGCAAGCTCTACGCGACGACCCCCGACCTGTACTGGGAATTGCCGAGCCGGGGCCTGCCCCTCACCGACCCGTGAGAGCCGGAGAGGGGCGGTCCGCGATCAGCAGCCGCAGCCGCAGGTGAAGCTGCCGTAACAGCCGCCCGAGCCGTATCCGCCATAGGCGGCCGGATAGGCGTATTCGTAGCCGCCGTAGGCTGCGGGGTAGCCGTAGCCGTAGCCGCCGCCATAGCCGTAACCGCCGTACAGGCTGCCGGCCGCGAGCCCGAGGCCGAGGCCGATACCCGCCCCGGCCAGGCCGTAGCCCAGGCCGCGCCCGTAGCCGCCGCGATAGCCGTAGCCGCGACCGTAGCCGTAGCCGCGGCCGTAGACGCCCCGCCCGGCGAAGCCGCCGTAATGGCCGCCATACCCGCCGTGATACCCGCCGCCCCGGAAGCCGCGGGCCTCGGCGCCCGGCACCGTCAGGACCAGCGCGCCGAGAGCCGCGCCCACCATCATCAAGGTCTTCATCAAGATCTCCGGACTCGAGAATTTTGCGATCCGGTCGATCACATAGATACACGCGGGCCAAGACAAGATGCGTAGCGGCGCATCGGTAGTCGTCGCATGGGGATAAACTGCGCTCGCCTGCCCGAATGCCAGGTTGTTTCGGCCACGCGGTTAACGGCGGCTTGCGGCGCGGGGGCGCCGCGAATCGCCGCCGCCGTGACACCCTCCCGCCCCCTTGCTAGACGGCTCCGAGCGGGCGCAGGCCGAGACGGCCGGGCGGAAGCAAACCCGCGCGAGCGAGATCGAGACCGATGAACATCTTCGCCCTGTTCGAGGCGCGTGTGCGCGAGGCCGTGGAGGCGCTGACCCGCGCCGGCCAGCTGCCGGAGGGCCTCGACCTCGTACGGGTCGTCGTCGAGCCGCCGCGCGACACCACGCATGGCGATCTCGCCACCAATGCCGCTCTGGTCCTCGCCAAGGAGGCGCGCGCCAACCCGAAGGCCCTGGGCGAGGCGCTGGCGGCGGAGCTGCGCACGGATCCTCGCATCCTGGAGGCGAGCGTCGCCGGTCCCGGCTTCATCAACCTGCGCCTCGCGCCCGAAATCTTCCACGATGTGGTCCGCAGCGCGCTCTCCGACCCGGAGACGTTCGGCCGCGCCCGGCTGCAGGGCGGTCCGATCAACGTCGAGTACGTCTCGGCCAATCCGACCGGGCCGATGCATGTGGGCCATGGCCGCGGCGCCGTGTTCGGCGATGCCCTGTGCAACCTCCTGGTGGCGGCCGGCCGCCAGGTGACGCGCGAATATTACATCAACGATGCAGGCGCCCAGGTCGACGTGCTGGCCCGCTCCGCCTACCAGCGCTACCGCGAGGCTCTGGGCGAGCCGTTCGCGATCGCCGAGGGGCTCTATCCGGGCGACTACCTCAAGCCGGTGGGCACCAAGCTCGCCGAGGCCCATGGCCGGGCGCTTCTCGACCAGTCGGAGGCTGATTGGCTGCCGGTGGTGCGCGAAGTTGCGCTCGGCATGATGATGGACATGATCCGGGCCGATCTCGGGGCGATCGGCATCCGCCACGACGTGTTCTTCTCGGAAAGGACGCTCCTGCAGAGCGGCGCCGTGAAGGCGCTGCTCCAGGAGCTGCGCGAGCGGGGGCTCGTCTACGAAGGCCGCCTGCCGCCGCCCAAGGGCCAGCTGCCCGAGGATTGGGAGGACCGCGAGCAGACGCTGTTCCGCACCAAGGATTTCGGCGACGACACCGACCGGCCGCTGCTCAAGTCGGACGGCTCCTACACCTACTTCGCCTCGGACATCGCCTATCACCGGGCGAAGTACCTCGCGGGCGCCACCGAGCTGATCGACGTGCTCGGCGCCGACCACGGCGGCTACGTCAAGCGGATGCAGGCGGCCGTGAAGGCGGTCAGCGGCGGCAAGGCGACGCTCGACGTGAAGCTCTGCCAGCTGGTGCGGCTGTTGCGCGCGGGCGAGCCCGTGAAGATGTCGAAGCGAGCCGGCGAGTTCGTGACCCTGCGCGACGTGATCGACGAGGTCGGCCGCGACGCGATCCGGTTCATGATGCTCTACCGGAAGAACGACGCGACGCTCGATTTCGACCTCGCCAAGGTGGTCGAGCAGTCGAAGGACAACCCGGTCTTCTACGTCCAGTACGCCCATGCCCGGGTCCGCTCGGTACAGCGGCAGGCCCGCGAGGCCTTCCCGGACGCGGACCTCTCCGCCGAAGCCCTGCTGCGCGAGGCCGCGTTCGACGTCCTGACCGATCCGGGCGAGATCGAGATGATGCGCCTGATCGCTCAATACCCGCGGATCCTCGAATCCGCGGCGCTGGCGCACGAGCCGCACCGAATCGCGTTCCACCTCTATGAACTGGCCTCGGCACTTCATAGTTTCTGGAACAAGGGCAAAGACTTGCCGCAATTACGGTTTGTTAATGCAACCGACCGAAAGTCGTCCTGGGCGCGGCTGGCGCTCGTCGAGGCTCTTCGGAGTACCCTCGCGGCCGGCCTCGCGGTTCTCGGTGTGACCGCGCCGGACGAGATGCGATAGGCTCGATATGCATCGGGCCGGTGACCGGCCCTGATGTGAGGATGCTGCCATGACGAACGCTTCGCGCGCTCAGGTCGATTTGGACGCCCTCGCGCGCGATCTGCGTCACGAGCAGGGTCGCGGCACGCAGGGCGGCAGCAAGCCCGACCCCCTGGCCGAGCTCGCGCGGATCGTCGGTCAGGATGACCCCTTCCGGGCGCTGCTCGCGGCGCGTGACGAGATGCGCGGCGCGGCCACGGCGCAGCCGGAGCCCAGCTGGGATCATCGGGTCGAGCCGAGCTTCGCGCCCGAGCCGCCGAAATCCACGCCGGCCGACGCCTTCGACCAATATCTCGCCTCGGTGGAGCGCGACACGCACGAGGAGCCGGTGCCCTACGGCGCGGAAGCGGCGGGCACCCAGGAAGCCGCCGGCCCGGATTACGCCGATGGCCGCTCGCTGCGCCGGGTGAACCCGCGCCGCCGCCTGGCCTCGGTCGGCGCCGGCATCGCGATCGTCGCCGTCGCCGTGACCGGCGCGCTCACCTACAAGGGTCTTCACGGCTCGAGCAGCGGCGGCGGCGTCCCCGTCGTCCAGGCCGATTCAACGCCCCTGAAGGTCGCCCCGAAGGTCGCCGACGGCGTCGAGATCCCGGACCAGAACCGGCAGATCTACGACACCAAGGGCAAGGCCAAGGAAGGCCAGATCAAGATCGTGAACCGCGAGGAGCAGCCGATCGACGTGGCCGAGGCGGCCCGCGCGGCGCAGGGCACCGGCCCGGCCGGCGGCGCACAGAGCGGCACAACGCCAGGCAACGGCCCGTTCGAGGCGTTCGGCGAACCGCGCCGGGTCCGCACCGTGGCGGTGAAGCCGGAAGCCCCGCCCGCACCGGTCCAGCGCGAGGCGCAGGCCGAGGGCGCGCCGGCCCCGATCCCGACCATGGTCCTGCCCACCGACGAGCCGCCGCAGCAGGCGAAGCCGAAGCCCGGCCGTCAGGCGGCCGCGTCCCTGCCGGCGCCCACACCGGAGCCGGTCCAGGCGCCGCCGCCGCCCACCCCGGCCGAAGCCGCCCCGCCGAAGCCCGTCGCCGTGAAGCCGCCGCCGAAGGCCGCCCAGCGGGTCGCCTCCCTGGCCGCCCCAGCCGCGGACGCGCCGGAGGCCGTCGACGACACCGTGAAGACCGGCTCGGTCGGCGGGTTCTCGGTCCAGCTCGGGGTGCGCGGCAGCGCCGCCGAGGCGAAGGCCGCCCTCAAGCAGATGCAGGCGAAGTATAGCCAGCTCGCCGGCAAGCCCGAGCTGATCCGCCAGGCCGAGGTCAACGGCAAGACGATCTACCGCGTCCGCGTCGGGCCGCTGGCCAAGAACGAGGCGGCCAGCCTGTGCAGCGCCCTGCAGGGCGAGGGCGGTCAGTGCTTCGTGGCGAAGAACTGAGCCATCGATCATCCGGTCTCGTCCTGAAGCAGGGGGAGGGCGGATCCGCCTCGAACGCGAGTCCGCCCCGCAACACCCGGCCCCCGTCGACACGCCGAACGGGGCGGGCACGCGGTTTCGCCTTGCCGGCTCCCTGTTCCCGCCCGACTCTGCCGGCATCGAGTCGCCGTTTCCTCCGCCGCACCCGCGCGGCCATCGAGAAGCCCGCATGACCGCCCGTGCCCTGATCCTCGGCTGCGCCGGCAAGACGCTCTCCGCCGAGGAGGCCGCCTTCTTCCGCGACGTGCGGCCGTGGGGCTTCATCCTGTTCAAGCGCAACATCGGCACGCCCGACGAGGTGCGCGCTCTGACGGCCGCGCTGCGGGACTGCCTGGGCTCGGACACGGCGCCGATCCTGATCGATCAGGAAGGCGGCCGGGTCCAGCGCATGGGGCCGCCGCACTGGCCGTCCTATCCGGCGGGCGGGCGCTATGGGCGTCTGAACGGCAGCGCCACCGCGATCGCCCGGCTCGGCGCCCGGCTGATGGCGCACGATCTCGCGGAGGTCGGCATCAACGTCGATTGCGCGCCCGTGCTCGACGTGCCGGCACCGGGATCGCACGACATCATCGGCGACCGGGCCTACGGTTCGAATCCCGATTCGGTGGCCGAGATCGGTCGCGCCGTCGCCGAGGGCCTGATGGCCGGCGGCGTCCTGCCGGTGATGAAGCACGTCCCCGGCCACGGCCGCGCCGCCTGCGACAGCCATCACGGGCTGCCGGTCGTCGAAGCGACGCTCGAAGCGCTCGCAGCGCAGGATTTCCGGCCGTTCCAGATGCTCGCCGACCTGCCGATGGCGATGAGCGCCCACGTGGTCTTCACAGCCATCGATCCCGATCGTCCGGCCACCCAGTCGGCGCGCGTCATCCGCGATGTGATCCGCGGCGCCATCGGCTTCGACGGGCTGCTGATGACCGACGACCTGTCGATGCACGCACTCACCGGCACGTTCCGCGACCGGACACAGGCCGCCTTCGCGGCGGGCGTCGATGTCGGGCTGCATTGCAACGGCGCCATGGACGAGATGCGGGCCGTCGCCGAGGCGGCCCCGTTCCTGACGGGCGCGGCTGCCCGGCGGGCCGCCGCCGCGCTCGCACGCCTGGATAGGGCGGGCGATGCGCTGGATCTGTCCGAGGCTCGGGCCCGGTTCGCGGCGGCGATGGCCAGTGCGGCCTGACCCGCGGCCTTCCACCGCGGGCATCCACCGTCCCTGAAGCCGCCTCTGCTTGTGTTCGGGCGGTGCGATCCCTAGGTTCGCCCGGAAATCTTCAACCGGTCGTAGCGTCACGCTCCCACAGGTGGGCGCAGGCAGGTGGACGCACGCAGGAGGTTGCCATGGGCAGCATGAGTATCTGGCACTGGGTCATCGTTGCCGTCATCGTCATGCTGCTGTTCGGCCGCGGCAAGGTCTCGGACCTGATGGGCGACGTCGCCAAGGGCATCAAGGCGTTCAAGAAGGGCATGGCCGAGGACGAGACGCCGCCGGCGAGCCAGCCGGTCGCGCCGAGCGAGCCGGTCCGCACCATCCCCCACACCGCCGAGACGAGCCCCGGCACCGCGGTCCCGGCGAGCCATCTGCCGGGCGGCGAGCGCAAGCCGGTCTGAGAGCCTGTCAGGGCGCGCGCTGTGGTGTAGAGCCTGACGGGGGCTCGGACTTAGGTCCGGCTCCCAGGGCAGCAGGACCGTCGACGACATGCTGGACATGAGCTGGGGCGAGGTGATGCTGATCGGCGGCGTCGCCCTCATCGTCATCGGGCCGAAGGATCTCCCGAAGGCGCTGCGCACCGTCGGGCAGATCACGACGAAGCTGCGCCGGATGGCCGGCGAGTTTCAGATGCAGTTCAACGAGGCGATCCGCGAGGCCGAGCTCGACGAGGTCCGCAAAGAGGTCGACGGCATCCGCAACACCGTCCGGTCCGCGGGCTCCGGCTTCAACCCGGTCCAGACGATCCGGGACGAGTTGAAGGGTGCGGTCGAGGGCCGGGTCGCCGCGCGGCAGGGCACCGAGCCGCTGGGTCCCGAGAAGCCGGCCGCGGATACGCGCTCGCTGGCCGATGCCACGGCGCAGCTCAAGGCCGAGCAGGACGCGACTGCGCCGGCGGGCCCCGAGCCGTCGCCCGTCGCGACCGATCACGCGGCGCATGCCGATCCGCTCGAGCACGCCGCCCCGCCCGACGCGCCGCTCCCGATCCCCGGCTCGGTCGACGATCCCTACGGGCCGCCGCCGGAGCCCAAGACCGCGCACGACACCCCCATGGACCCGAAGAACGGCGCCACAGCCCGATGATCAGCGACGCCGACGAGGCCGAGATCGAAGCGTCCCGGGCGCCGCTGCTCGAACATCTGATCGAATTGCGGTCGCGGCTGATCAAGTCGCTGATCGCCTTCGTGGCGATGTTCTTCTGCTGCTTCTTCTTCTCGCGCGATATCTACAACATCCTGGTCTATCCCTACGTCTCGATCGTGGGCGCGCAGAATGCCGAGCTGATCGCGACGCATTTCCTCGAGCAGGTTTTCACCAACATCAAGCTTAGCGTCTTCGGCGCCGCGTTCCTGGCCTTCCCGGTGATCGCGACGCAGATCTACGCCTTCGTGGCGCCGGGCCTCTACCGCAACGAGCGCAAGGCCTTCCTGCCCTACCTGGTCGCGACGCCGATCTTCTTCGTGCTGGGCGCCCTGGTGGTGTTCTTCCTGGCGATGCCGCTGCTGATCAAGTTCTCGGTCTCGCTCCAGCAGGTCGGCGTGGCCGGCGAGCCGACCATCAAGCTGCTGCCCAAGGTCGACGAGTACCTCTCGCTGATCATGACGCTGATCTTCGCTTTCGGCATCGCGTTCCAGCTGCCGGTGATCCTGACCCTTCTCGGCCAGATCGGCATCATCGACGCGGCCTTCCTGCGCGAGAAGCGGCGCTACGCGATCGTGCTGGTCTTCGTCGTGGCCGCGGTTCTGACGCCGCCGGACGTCATCTCCCAGCTCTCGCTCGCCCTGCCGATGCTGATCCTCTACGAGGCCTCGGTCTTCTCCGTGGCGCGCGTGGAGAAGATGCGCGCGGCCCGACGGGCGGCGGAAGGGCTGGATCCGTAAGGACCGGACGGACGAGGTCGGGTTTCAAAAGGTCTCGGACCTTTTGCGGGTCCAGGGTGGAGCCCTGGCAAATTGGGGCTGCGCGCCCCGAACCCCGCCAAAGGGCCGGAGGCCTTTTGGGAACCCGGTCGGGCGCTACGCCGTCCGCAGCAGCACGTGCCGCTTCTTGCCGAAGGACAGCTTGATCACCCCGTCCTGGGTCAGGTCCGCGGGCGTGAGCATCGCCTTCTCGTCCGTCACGGCCGCATCATTGACCCGGAGACCGCCGCCCTTGATCTGGCGGCGCGCCTCGCTGGTCGAGGGCACGAGCTTGGCGATCTCGGGGCCGAATGCGGTGAGCACGCCGAGCCCGGCTTCGAGTGTCGCGGCGGGAACGGTGACGGTCGGCAGGTCGGCGGCGAGCGTCCCTTCCACGAAGGTCTTCCGCGCGGTCTCGGCGGCGGCCTCGGCCACCTCGCGGCCGTGCATCAGGGCCGTGGCCTCCGTGGCGAGCACCATCTTGGCCGCGTTGATCTCGGAGCCGGCGAGCGCCGCGAGCCGCGCGATCTCGTCCATCGGCAGGAGCGTGAACAGCTTGAGGAAGCGGGCCACGTCCGCATCCTCGGTGTTCCGCCAGAACTGCCAGTAATCGTACGGCTTGAGCATGTCCGGGTTGAGCCAGACGGCGCCGGCCGCGGTCTTGCCCATCTTGGCGCCGGAGGACGTGGTCAGCAGCGGGCAGGTCAGGGCGTAGAGCTGGGGCGTGCCCATGCGCCGGCCCAGATCGATGCCGTTGACGATGTTGCCCCACTGATCCGAGCCGCCCATCTGCAGGATGCAGCCGTAGCGGCGGTTCAGCTCGACGTAGTCGTAGGATTGCAGGATCATGTAGTTGAATTCCAGGAACGAGAGTTCCTGGTCGCGCTCCAGGCGCAGGCGCACGCTGTCCATCGACAGCATGCGGTTCACCGAGAAATGGCGGCCGATGTCGCGCAGCATCTCGATGTAGTTGAGCTTGGTCAGCCACTCGGCATTGTCGACCATCACGGCGTCGCCGGCGCCTTCGCCGAAGCGCAGGAACCGGTCGAAGGTCTTGCGGATCTCGGCCTTATTGGCGTCGATCTGCTCGACCGTGAGGATCTTGCGGGTCTCGTCGCGGCCGGACGGGTCGCCGACCCGCGTGGTGCCGCCACCCATCAGGGCGATCGGCTTGCCGCCGGTCGCCTGCAGCCAGTGCAGCATCATGATCGAGAGCAGGTGCCCGACATGGAGCGAGGGCGCCGTGCAGTCGTAGCCGACATAGGTCGTCAGCCGCCCTTCGGAGGCCGCGGCGTCGATCCCGGCGAGGTCCGAGGTCTGGTGGATGTAGCCGCGCTCGGTCAGGATCCGCAGGAAGTCGGATTTCGGCGCGAAGCTCTCGGCGGTCATGGCTGCGGTCTCGGATCGCGAGCCGGCGCGACAGGCCGAGGCTCTGCGTGCTAGCTCGCGCTGGGGTTCAGGATACGGCGCGCTCTTAGCAGGGCGTTCGCCGAAAGGCACGGGGTCAGGCGGAATGGCGATGATGCGCGCGATCGGGCTGATGAGCGGCACCTCGCTGGACGGCGTCGACATCGCGCTGATCGAGACCGACGGCGAGCGGGTCCACGTGGTCAAGGGCCAGAACAACTTTCTCGAGCCGCTGGGGCCGACCGGCTATCGCGGCTATTCGGACGAGGAGAAGGTGCTTCTGCGGGTCGCCACGAAGGATGCCGAGTCGGTGCTCCATCCGGGCGACCGCCCCGGGCGCTTGCCCGAGGCCGAAGCGTTCGTCACCCAGGCCCATGCCGAGGCCGTGGAGCGCTTCCTCGCCGAGAACGGCCTGAGCGCCGACGCCATCGACGTGATCGGTTTCCACGGCCAGACCGTGATCCATCGGCCGGACCAGCGCATCTCGATCCAGATCGGCGACGGGCAGGCCTTGGCGAGCCGGCTCGGCATCCCGGTGGTCTCGGATCTGCGGCGGGCCGATATCGAGGCCGGGGGCCAGGGCGCGCCGCTGGTGCCGGTGTTCCACAAGGCCCTGGCCGAGGCCTCGGGCTTCGACGGCCCGTTCGGCATCCTGAATATCGGCGGCGTCGCCAACGCCACGCTGATCGACTCGAAGGGCGGGGTGATCGCGTTCGATACCGGCCCCGGCAACGCGCTCATCGACGAGTGGATGCAGGAGCGCGAGGGCAAGAACCTCGACGATGGCGGGCGTACCGCCGCCCGTGGCCGCCCGGACGAGCCGCTGCTCGCCTGGCTGCTGACGCATCCGTTTTTCTTCCGCCGGCCGCCGAAATCCCTCGACCGGAACTGGTTCTCGCACAAGCTCGCCGGCCAGCTCTCGACGGAGGACGGTGCCGCCACGCTGACGGCCTTCACGGCCCGCGCCGTCGCCCGGGCCCTGGACCACGCCCCCGAGATCCCGACCCGCTGGATCGTGGCCGGCGGCGGCGCGCGCAACGGCGAGCTGGTGCGGCTGCTGAACTACCATCTGCGGTCCGAGATCACGACCGCGGACGCCATCGGCTGGTCCTCGGCCTATCTTGAGGCGCAGGCCTTCGCGTATCTTGCGGTGCGCTCGCTCCGGGGCCTGCCGATCACGTTCCCGTCCACCACGGGGGTGCGCGAGCCGATGGCCGGCGGCGTGCTGGCGCGACCGAATGCCTGATCCCCGATCGGCAACCGGCGGACGGCTTGCCGGTTGGCTCCGTTCGGATCGCGATCGGAATTGATACCTTGGCCGAGACCTACCTGCGCTACCACGACGGCGTCGAGACGCCGGCCCCGGATGAAGCCGAGACGATCGACGCGATCATCGCGTCGATGACCCGCGAGAGCGAGACCACGGCCAAGCGCTACGGCCACGCGGTGCGCGCGTCGCACGCGAAAATCAGCGGCGTGGTGACGGGCGAGCTTCAGGTGCCGGACGACCTCCCGCGCGAACTGAAGCAGGGCCTGTTCGCCAGGGGTGGGACCTATCCGGTGATCGTGCGCTTCGCGCAGGGGCCGGGTGAACGCCTGAAGGACAGCGTCTCCACCCATCGCGGCATGGCGATCAAGGTTTTGGGTGTCGCCGGCGAGAAGCTGCAGGGCCACGGCGCGGAGACCCAGGATTTCGTGCTCGCCACCGGGCCGGTCTTTCCGAACCCGGACGCCAAGGGCTTCCTGGGCAGCATGAAGCAGCTGGAGGCCGGCACGAAGGCCCCCGAGGCGCTCAAGGCCGCCGTCTCACGGACGGCACGCGCGGCTGATACGATCGTCAAGGCCGTGACCGGCGAGAGCTCGCCGCTCCTCGACTTCTTCGGCCACGCGCCGCTGCACCCGCTGGCCGAGCCGTATTATTCGCAGGCCGCGCTCCGCTACGGCGACCACATCGCCAAGATCGCCGCCTTTCCGACCGGCGCGAAACAGGTCGCGCTGGCCGGTGAGGATCTGCATCCCGGCGAGGATCCCGACGCGTTCCGGCACGCGGTGGCCGCCTACTTCACCGGCGACGCGGCGATGTTCGAGATTCGCGTGCAGCTCTGCACCAATCTCGACGACATGCCGGTCGAGGATGCCTCGAAGCGCTGGGACGAGGCGGCGAGCCCCTATCGCACCGTCGCCCGCCTGGTCCTGCCGGCGCAGGATTCCCAGTCCGAGGCCCGGACCCGCTACGCCGACGACGTCCTGTCCTTCCGGCCCGCCCATAGCCTGGCGGCGCACCGCCCACTCGGCTCGCTGATGCGGGCGCGGCTCAAGACCTACCAGGCCCTTTCCAGCTTCCGTCACGGCCGCAACCAGACGCCCGAGACGGAGCCGACCGCCATCGAGCAGGTGCCGGCCTAAGGGTGAGCCTTGGCCACGCCCTGCGCCGGATCGTCGAGGAATACCCGCTCGCCCGGCTCGACCCGCCGGCCGGGCATCCCCTGGCGGCGGTGATCCGGCGCGGCGCGCCGGATGAGCTGCGCGCTGCCCTGGAATCCGAAGAGGGCTCGTTCCTGGTGAAGGGCAGCCCAGGCCGCGGCAGCCATTGGGCGGCGGTGCCCTGGCTTGCCGTGTTCGACCCCGCAATCACCACCAGCGCGACCCGCGGTTATTACCTTGTCTACCTGTTTCCGGCCGATCGCGAGGTCGTCCATCTGTCGCTGGCCCAGGGAACGGTCGCGGCGATCCGCGCGCACGGGCCGAACGCCGAAGCTTATCTGCGCAGCAGCGGGGATGCGTTGCGGTCGCGTCTGTCCGATTTCGCAGGGCGCCTCCCGAACAAGTCCATCACCCTCGGGAGCGCAGGCGAATTGCCGGAGGGCTACGAGGCGGCGCATATCCTTGGCCTGACCTACGATCTGGATGCTCTCGGCGATGAGCGCCGCCTGCGCGCCGACCTTTCCGTCGGGGTGGCGGCTTACCGGGCGCTGAAAGCGCGGGGTGGGCTGACTGTTTCGACAGGACATGTGGAGGCGATTAAGTAGCTTTTAAGCTACGGGCGCACCATGCTCACCATACGTCAGACCACCATCTACGAAGCATGGTTTGCTGGATTGCGCGACGAGCGTGCGCGGGCTCGTATCGACGTTCGCATCAAGCGCCTTGCCCTGGGTAACGCGGGGGACGTGAAGCCCGTCGGTGAAGGGGTCAGCGAACTTCGGATCGATTACGGACCGGGCTATCGCGTTTATTTCGCGCAACGCGGCAGCGAGATCGTGTTGCTCCTGTGTGGCGGCGATAAACGCAGGCAAGATCGAGACATCCGCGAGGCCCAGTCGCTCAACCGGCAGGAGAAACAGCGATGACCGTCGAAACCCGGTCCTGGGATGTTGCTGAACACCTCGATACGCCCGAACGCATCGCACTGTATATCGAGGCCGTGCTCGAGGATGGCGATCCCGCCCTCATTGCGGCGGCCATCGGTGACGTGGCCCGCGCGCACGGCATGGCGCAGATCGCGGCCGAGACGGGACGATCACGCGAGAGCCTGTATCGCGCACTATCCGACAAGGGAAATCCGCAACTCGACACCTTGATCGGAGTCCTGAAAGCGATCGGGCTGAGGCTCAGCGTGCAGCCGATCGCCGGCTCGGAGCCGGCATAGGATCTGACGGAGGAAGACGGTTTGTGCCTCCGGCGCTCCCGCGCTAGACGGGCCGGGTCATGTCTCACAACACGTTCGGCCATCTCTTCCGCGTCACGACCTTCGGCGAGAGCCACGGGGTCGCGCTCGGCTGCGTTGTCGATGGCTGTCCGCCCGGGCTGGCGCTGGAGGCCGAGGAGATCCAGGCGGAACTCGACCGGCGCAAGCCGGGCCAGTCGCGCTTCACAACCCAGCGGCGCGAGCCGGATCAGGTGAAGATCCTGTCGGGGGTGTTTTCTGACGACCGCACCGGTGGCCGCCAGTTCACCACCGGCACCCCGATCGCGCTGATGATCGAGAACACCGACCAGCGCTCGAAGGATTACTCCGAGATCCGCGACAGCTATCGGCCGGGCCACGCCGACTACACCTACGACGCCAAGTATGGGATCCGCGATTATCGCGGCGGCGGCCGGTCCTCGGCCCGGGAGACCGCGGCGCGCGTCGCTGCCGGCGCGGTGGCGCGCAAGGTGATCCCAGGCGTCACCATTCGTGCCGCGCTCGTCCAGATGGGACCGCACGCCATCGACCGGACCCGCTGGGACTGGGCCGAGACCGGCAACAACCCGTTCTTCTGCCCCGACCCGGAGGCGGCCGCGCTCTACGAGCGCTATCTCGATGAGATCCGCAAGGACGGCTCCTCCGTCGGCGCCGTCATCGAGGTGGTGGCCGAGGGCGTGCCGCCGGGCCTCGGCGCTCCGATCTACGGCAAGCTCGATGCGGATCTCGCCGCCGCGATGATGTCGATCAATGCCGTGAAGGGCGTGGAGATCGGCGACGGGTTCGCGGCCGCGGCTTTGCGCGGCGAGGACAATGCCGACGAGATGCGGGCCGGCAATGACGGGCGCCCGCGCTTCCTGGCGAACCATGCCGGCGGCATTCTGGGCGGCATCTCCAACGGCGAGCCGGTGGTGGTGCGCTTCGCCGTGAAGCCGACCTCGTCGATCCTGACCCCGCGCCGCTCGGTCACCCGCGACGGTGCCGAGGTCGACCTGATCACCAAGGGCCGCCACGATCCTTGCGTCGGCATCCGTGCCGTGCCGGTGGCGGAAGCCATGATGGCCTGCGTGCTGGCCGATCACTATCTACGCCATCGCGGGCAGGTGGGCGTGGCCTGACCCGCCGGAGCGGGAGCCGATCGCGGTCGGCCCAACTCCGGGACCAGAGATTTTCACAGGCTCGCTCATACCGGACCATTCTCCGTCCGGTGCTGAGCGAGCCGCCCCCTTCCTCCCTCGCGGGGTGGGGGATGCGAGACGAGAGAGCGATCCGTGCCCCATTGCACCGTCACAGAGGCCATCTCGGCCTTCGCCCGCGGCGAGATCGTGGTCGTCACCGACGATGACGATCGTGAGAACGAGGGTGACCTCGTCGTCGCGGCTTCGCTCTGCACGCCGGAAAAGATGGCGTTCATCATCCGCAACACCTGCGGCATCGTCTGCGCGCCGATCACCCAGGACGAGGCGCGGCGGCTGCATCTCGACCCAATGGTGGCCTCGAACGACGCGCCGCTCGGCACCGCGTTCACGGTCACGGTCGACGTCAAGCACGGGCTGACCACCGGCATCTCGGCGGAGCAGCGCTGCAACACCGTGCGGGCGCTCGCCAACGGCAATATGGGCGCGGGCGATTTCGTCCGCCCCGGCCACGTCTTCCCGCTGATCGCCCGCAATGGCGGCGTGCTGATGCGGTCGGGCCATACCGAGGCCGCGGTCGATCTGTGCAAGCTGGCCGAGCTGCCGCCGGTCGGCGTGATCTGCGAGCTCGCCAACGACGACGGCACCGTGATGAAGGGGCCGCAGATCGAGGCGTTTTCCGAGAAGCACGGGCTGAAGCGCGTCTCGGTGGCCGATCTGATTGCCTATCGGCAGGCCCGGGACCGGCTGGTGGAGCGGGTCGGGCACTTCACCGTCCAGTCCAGCCACGGGGATGTCACGGCCTACGCCTTCTCGACCCCGTTCGAGGCAATCCAGCAATTCGCCTTCGTGATGGGCGAGATCGGCGATGGCCGGGACGTGCTGGTGCGCCTCCATCGCTCCAACGTCGCGGCCGACGTGATCGGCGGCGGCAAGCAGATCGACGCCGTTCTCAAGCGCTTCGCATCCGAGGGGCGCGGCGTGCTGGTGTATCTCCGGGACGGGACTGCGGGCGTTCCGCTGAAGAGCGCCCTGGAGGAGGGGACGGAGGCGCTGCGCGCCCGCCAGTGGCGCGAGGTCGGCCTGGGCGCCCAGATCCTGCGCGACCTCGGCGTCGTCTCGATCCGCAACCTCGCGACCTCGGCCCGCTCCTATGTCGGCCTCTCCGGCTTCGGCATCGAGCTTCTGGGCGACGTGCCCTTGGAGGGCTGACCCGTCAGGCGCGGCGCGCGACGGTCCAGATCGCCGCGCCGGCCATGATGGCGGCGGCGCTCCGGTTCAGCCGGGCGCGGAACACGGGTTTGCGCAAAGACTCCCGTGCCCGCGCCGCCAGGGCGGCGTAGGGCGTCACCACCCCCGCGAGCACCAGCGCCGTCAGTCCGACCAGGATACCGAAATCGCCCGCCGTGACCGTCCGCAGGTCGACGATCGTGGGCAAGATGGCGAGGTAGAAGACGATCGTCTTGGGGTTGGCCAGGGTGATGGTGATCCCCGCGATGAAGCTGGATAGGGTGCGGTCCGCGGGGCCGCCCTCGATCCGGTCCGTCTGTCCGGCCGCGCGCCAGAGGCGCACCGCCAGGTAGGCGAGATACAGGCCGGCGCAGAGCCGGACGACGACGAAGACCTCGCCCAACGTCTCCGCGATCAGGGCCAGTCCGAAGACGGCCGCGGACAGGAAGGTCAGATCGCCGAGGATCAGCCCCGCCGAGAAGGCCATGGCGGCCCGGAAGCCCGAACTGAGCGCCCGCGCCACCAGGGCGACGACACCCGGGCCGGGCACGGTGGCGGCGACGCAGAGGGCCAGCGCGTAGGTGAGAAAGCCGGCGAGCGTCATCGACCACCCCCGGACTGGACCGAAGGCGCGACCGTCTCAGAGAGACGCATCCACGGGGGCGGGGCGCAGCGTTTCACCGGCGGCCTGAATCCGATGGATTCGCAATCGGTCGATCATGCCGGGCGTCGCGGTGCCCGCAAGCCGAAACCGATCGCCTCGCTCACCGTCCCATCAGCGCGTCCACATGGGCCGATACGGATTTCGCCAGCCCCTCCAGGCTGTAGCCGCCCTCCAGCACCGACACGATCCGGCCGCCGGCGCAACGCTCGGCCAAGTCCATCAGCTTGCGGGTCGCCCAGCCGAAATCCTCCGCCTCCAGACGGAGGTTCGCCAGCGGATCGAGGCGGTGGGCGTCGAAACCCGCCGAGATCACGATGACGTCGGGCCGGAAGGTCTCCAGCCGCGCCAGGATGCCGGCCTCGAACGCCTCGCGGAACACCTCGCCGTCGTCGTTGGGCCGCAGCGGCACGTTGACGATCGTGTCCTTCTCGCCGCGCTCCGAGGCGGCGCCGCTGCCCGGAAACAGCGGCATCTGGTGTGTCGAGGCGTAGAGCACGCTCGCATCGTCCCAGAAGATGTCCTGGCTGCCGTTGCCGTGGTGGACGTCCCAATCGACCAAAGCCACGCGCTCGGCCCCGTGTTTCTGCTGGGCGTAGCGGGCGGCGATCGCGGCGTGATTGAACAGGCAGAAGCCCATGGACCGGGTCCGTTCGGCATGGTGGCCGGGCGGGCGCATCGCCACGAACGCGTTGCGGCATTCGCCCGCCATCACAGCGTCGAGGGCGTGGTTGGCGCCCCCGATCGCTCGCAGCGTCGCCTCCAGGCTGCCGGCGGACAGGATCGTGTCGGCGTCGATCCCGACCATGCCGTGCTCCGGCACGGCAGCGACCAGTGCATCGACGTATTCGCGGGGATGGGTCAGGGTCGCGACCTCGATCTCCGCCCGCGGCGCGGCCACCCGCACAAGGCCGGCGAAGCGCTCGTCTTCCAAGGCACGCTCGATGGCCCGCATTCGCGCCGCGCGCTCCGGATGGCCCTCCGGCACCTCGTGGTCGAAACTCGCCGGATGGCTCACGTAGAGGGTGGTCACGACGATCGCTCCCGGGTGCGGTCCTGTCGCGGACCTGCAACAGGAGCCGGCAATGTGCCACGGGCGGAACGCGCGGACTACGGCGGGGTGCCAGGCCTCGTTATAGTTGCTCAAATCTTCCACGGGACGAGTCCCGAACGGGTCGCATGTCCGGGCGCGCGGAAGACGTCCGAGGACCGGCGCATGCGCATCATCCCCGTCATCGCCTGCGCCGCATGGCTCGCAGGCTGTACGTTCAAGGCCGTCCCCGACCCGAAGGTCTCGGCCCGCGATGCCGCGTTCATGGCGCTGGTGCCCGAGGCCGAGTTCGATCCGCACTTCGCCCGATACCAGGTGAGCGATCCGACCGGGCAGCCCCCGGGCACCATCGTGGTCGAGACCAAGGAGCGCCAGCTCTACCTCGTGCTGCCGGACGGCAAGGCGATCCGGTACGGCGTTTCCGTGGGCGATGAGGCCTTCGGCTGGACGGGCACAGCCACGATCGACCGAAAGGCCGAATGGCCCGCCTGGAACCCGCCGGCCGAGATGATCAAGCGCTGGCCCCACGTCCACGCCATGCAGGGCGGCCCGATGAATCCGCTCGGCGCCCGGGCCCTCTACCTGGCCGATCACGGCCGGGACACGCTCTACCGGATCCACGGCACCAACGAGCCGGAGAAGATCGGCCAGGCGGTCTCCTCCGGGTGCATCCGCATGCGCAACATCGACGTGGTGGACCTGTTCGAGCGCGTGCCCGTCGGGGCCACGGTCATCGTCCGGTAACGCAACTGATCAACGTCCCAATAAGCCTGCTTGCTCGGTCCGTGTTTACCTGAACTTCCGTTCAGATCTTGCCGTTAACTTCCGGCAGGGGAGCCGTCCCGTAAGTTCAAATCACACCGGGACAAGCACCGACCGCAGCAAAGGTCGGAGGAGCAGGCAGTCATGACCATGATCTCCGTTCAACAGTTCTGCAACCATGCCGTTTCGACTGGCGCGATCAGCGACGAGGACCTCCTGGTCCTCAAGCGCGAGGTGCTGCCGGAGGGGATCATGAGCCGCGACGAGGCGGACATGCTGATCGCCCTGGAGCGCGCGGTGATCGGCTCCGACGCTTTCGCCGACTTCCTGGTCGCTTCGGTGGTCGACTTCGCCGTGTGGGGCCTGCGCCCGACCGGCTATATCGACCGCGACGTCGCCGCCTGGCTCGCCAGCTCGCTCAGCGGCCGCGACGGCCCGACCCCGGTCGGCGCCCGGATCGCCATGGAGATCGTCCGCGAGGCGCAGGGCAGCGCCGAGGCCCTGATGGCCTTCGCCCTCGACGCCAACCGCTGGACCCGCGAGGCGACCCAGGCTCCGCGCGTCACCTTCGCCCTGGCCGCCTGAGACTACGACCAAGGCGCAGCTTCCGTCCGCGGCACATCTGATCTATCGGGACAGTCAAGCCGGTGTGCAATCCGGCGATCTCGAGAGCGATGCGCCAGCGATGTTCGATAAGATCCTGATCGCCAACCGGGGCGAAATCGCCTGCCGGGTCATCAAGACCGCCCGGAAGATGGGCATCAGGACGGTCGCGGTCTATTCGGATGCCGACCGCGACGCGGTGCACGTCGCCATGGCCGACGAGGCGGTCCATATCGGCCCCGCCGCCGCGGCGCAGTCCTATCTGGTCATCGAGAAGATCGTCGAGGCCTGCCGGCAGACCGGCGCCCAGGCGGTCCATCCCGGCTACGGCTTCCTGTCCGAGCGCGAGGCCTTCCCGAAGGCGCTCGAAGCCGCCGGCATCGTGTTCATCGGTCCCAATCCCGGCGCCATCGCCGCCATGGGCGACAAGATCGAATCCAAGAAGGCGGCCGCGGCCGCCAACGTCTCCACCGTCCCGGGCTTCCTCGGCGTAATCGAGAGCCCCGAGCACGCCGTCGAGATCGCCGACGGGATCGGCTACCCGGTGATGATCAAGGCCTCGGCCGGCGGCGGCGGCAAGGGCATGCGCATCGCCCATTCCTCGGGCGAGGTCGCCGAGGGCTTCGCCCGGGCCAAGTCGGAGGCCTCCTCGTCCTTCGGCGACGACCGGGTCTTCGTGGAGAAGTTCATCACCGACCCGCGGCATATCGAGATCCAGGTAATCGGCGATAAGCACGGCAACGTGATCTACCTCGGCGAGCGCGAGTGCTCGATCCAGCGCCGCAATCAGAAGGTGATCGAGGAGGCGCCGTCGCCGCTGCTCGATCCCGAGACCCGCCGGAAGATGGGCGAGCAGGCCGTCGCCCTCGCCAAGGCAGTGAACTACGATTCCGCCGGCACCGTCGAGTTCGTCGCCGGCCAGGACAAGTCCTTCTACTTCCTGGAGATGAACACCCGGCTCCAGGTCGAGCATCCGGTCACCGAGATGATCACCGGTCTCGACCTCGTCGAGCTGATGATCCGGGTCGCGGCCGGCGAGAGGCTGCCGCTGACGCAGGAGCAGGTGACGCTCGACGGCTGGGCCGTGGAGAGCCGCGTCTACGCCGAGGATCCGACCCGAAACTTCCTGCCCTCCATCGGCCGGCTGACCACCTACCGGCCGCCGGAGGAGGGCCGCCAGGGCACCGCGATCGTGCGCAACGATACCGGCGTGGAGGAGGGCGGCGAGATCGCGATCCACTACGATCCGATGATCGCCAAGCTGGTGACCTGGGCGCCGACCCGCGCCGAGGCGATCGCCGCGCAGGGCGATGCCCTGGACGCCTTCGCGATCGATGGCATCCGCCACAACATCCCGTTCCTCTCGGCGCTGATGGCCCATCCGCGCTGGCAGGAGGGCAATCTCTCGACCGGCTTCATCGCCGAGGAATTCCCGAACGGCTTCGTCGCGCCCGAGCCCGCGGGCGCGGTGGCGATCCGCATGATGGCCGCCGCGGCGGCGATCGACCACAAGCTCAACCAGCGCAAGCGCGGGATCTCCGGCCAGATGCGCGCCCCCGGCCTGTTCGCGTTCGAGCGGGACCGGGTCGTGATCCTGGCCGGCCAATCCTACCCGGTGACCATCGAGCCGGAGGGCGAGGACCTGATCGTCACCCGGGACGACGGCACCTCGCTCTCGGTGGCGAGCGCGTGGCGCCCGGGCGAGCCGGTCTGGATCGGCACGATCGGCGCCGAGCGCGTCGCCATCAAGGTGCGCGGCCTGCTGAACGGCGTGTTCCTGCAGCATGCGGGCGCGGCGGCCGAGGCCCGGGTCTACACCCGCCGGGAGGCCGAGCTCGCCGCGCTGATGCCCGTGAAGGAGCAGGCCGGCTCCGGCAAGCAGGTGCTCTGCCCGATGCCGGGTCTCGTGAAGCAGATCTTGGTCACCGAGGGCCAGGAGGTGAAGAACGGCGAGCCCATCGCGGTGGTCGAGGCGATGAAGATGGAGAACATGCTCCGCGCCGAGCGCGACGCGACGGTGGCGAAGATCCACGCCAAGGAAGGCGACAGCCTCGCGGTGGACGCGGTGATCCTGGAATTCGCCTGATCGTAGCCGACGGCCGTCGTGAGTGCGGTCCACAACGAGCAAACGAAGCTTCTGGCCACCGCGCTGAACAACATCGCGGTGGCTTACGTCGTCATCGGTTTCGTGACGCCGATGACGGCGGCGAGCTTCGGGGCCGCCACCGCTCCGATCCTGCAACTCAACCGAGCGATCTTCACGGTGGTTTGGTTATGTACCGGCGCGGCACTACATTACGGTGCGAGGCGCTGCCTGCGGAGCCTGAAGCCATGAACTACGATTGGCTTTTCATCACCTTCGGTATCCCGGCGATCACGCTTGCCATGGCGTATGCGGCCGTGCGCGCGAATGAACGTTCGGCGCGCCGCCTCGATCATCCGCCCGGCGAGTAGTGATCCGTCTGGCCGGATCCCGGACGCGTCTACAGAGAGCATGCCCCTCTACTTCGCCTACGGCGCGAACATGGATGCCGCCGCGATGGCCCTGCGTTGCCCGGTCTCGCGGCTGATCGGCGGCGGGCGGCTGCCGGCGCACCGTTTCATCATCATGCGCGAGGGCTATGCCTCGGTGCTGCGCGATCCTGGCCGGGCTGTTCACGGTGTCCTGTGGGAGCTGGCGCGCGACGATATTCCGGCCCTCGATCGCTACGAGGGCGTGGCCGGCGGCCTCTACACCAAGGCGACATTGCCGGTGACGACGGCCGGCGGGGTCAAGCGTGCGCTGATCTATCTCGGCCGGTCCACCGCGCCCGGCCGGCCGCGTCCGGGCTACCTCGAATCCGTGGTCGCGGCGGCGCATGCCGCGCAGCTGCCGCCCGCCTATATTCGCGAACTCAGGACCTGGATGCGCGGCCCGCCCGCCTGACCATCCGGCAATTGGTACGCAACCTGCTTGCTCGCGATCGACCGGGGCGGCGACACCATCATGCGCCTCGGCCAGCTGTGATGTTTGCGCAGCGTGCCATTCGGTCAACGGCGATCGGCGGCCGCGTGCGAGGGAGAGGTTCGCATGTCCTATCTGGCGCCCGCCGATTTCGTGAAGAAGGCCGTCGATGCCGGCGAGTCGAAGGTCTTCATGGCCACCAAAGACACGTTCATCCGGGCCTACATGGCCGGCGCGATCCTGGCGCTCGCCGCGGCTTTCGCGGTGACCATTAACCAGACCACCGGCCAACCCCTCGTCGGGGCGCTGCTGTTCCCGGTCGGCTTCTCGATGCTGTACCTGCTGGGCTACGACCTCTTCACCGGCGTCTGCGTGCTCACGCCCCTCGCCCTGATCGACAAGCGCCCCGGCGTCACCGTGGCCGGCATCGCCCGCAACTGGACGCTCGTGTTCTTTGGGAACTTCGCCGGTGCCCTCACCACCGCCCTGATGATGGCGATCGTGTTCACCTTCGGCTTCGCCACCGAGCCGAACGCCGTCGGCAAGGCGATCGCCGGTATCGGCGAGGCGCGCACCCTCGGCTACGAGAAGTACGGCGCGGCCGGCATGCTGACCCTCTTCGTGCGCGCCATGATGTGCAACTGGATGGTCTCCACCGGCGTCATCGGCGCGATGCTGTCCACCTCGGTCCCCGGCAAGGTGATCGCGATGTGGATGCCGATCACGGTGTTCTTCTTCATGACCTTCGAGCATTCGGTCGTGAACATGTTCCTGTTCCCGTCGGCGATCCTCATGGGCGGCCACCTGACCGTCATGGATTACCTGCTGTGGAACGAGATCCCGACGCTGCTCGGCAACATCGTCGGCGGTCTCGCCTTCACCGGGCTGATGCTCTACTCGACCCATGTCCGCACGGGTGAGACGCGCTCGGCCCCAATCGGTGCCGGCGTCCGTCGTCCGATGGCGGCCGAGTGAGGTTGAGCGGCCCGTGCTTCCGCACGGGCCTTTGGGGACGGTGCCGATCCGATGAGCGCGACGCGTACCGTCTCCGTGATCGTCAAGGGGCGGGTCCAGGGCGTTTCCTACCGGGCCTGGACCCAGGCCGAAGCCCGCGCCCGGGGCCTGTCCGGCTACGTGCGCAACCGGGACGACGGCTCTGTCGAGGCGCTGTTCAGCGGTCCGCCCGAGGCCGTCGACCACATGGTGGCCCTGTGCCGGTCCGGGCCGCCGGCGGCCCGGGTCACCGACGTCACTCTGCGCGAGGGCGGCGAGGCTCCGGAGACGGGCCGGTTCGAGATCCTGCGCGGCTGAGGCCGTCGCGAGAGGCAGGACGGGTTCTGCGGGGCGAACGGGACTGGTATGGCCTCGGGCCGCTACCGGTTCCGATCCCCGGCACTCCGAGACCATGACAGACCTGACCGCAGGCAGTGCCGCCTTCTCGCCCCTCGATCTCGGGGCGCTGGCCTATTTCATCGTCGCCTGGGTCGCGTACGGCCTGTCGGTCGGCCGCCTGCGCGGGCGCATGATCTCGCTCAGCCAGATCATGAACGTGCACCGGTCGAACTGGGCCCGGCAGATCATCGGGCGCGAGAACCGGGTCGTCGACACGCAGATCAACGCCTCCCTCCAGAACGGCACCGCCTTCTTCGCCTCGACCTCGCTGATCGCACTGGGCTCGGTGCTGACCCTGTCGCGCTCCGGCGACGACGTGCTCAACCTGTTCGCGACCCTTCCGTTCGGGACGGTGGCGAACCGCACGACCTGGGAGCTGAAGGTCGCTGGCCTCGCGGTGGTGTTCGTCTACGCCTTCTTCAAATTCGCCTGGGCCTACCGGCTGTTCAATTATGCGGCGATCCTGCTGGGCGCCGTGCCGCCGAAGGGCTCGGGCGTGAGCGACACCGAGGTGATGCGGGCGGTCCGCCGGCTCGCGGCGATGAATGTCAGCGCCGGCCGGCACTTCGCCCGCGGCCAGCGCGCCTTCTTCTTCGCGCTGGCCTATCTGGGCTGGTTCGTGAGTCCGTATGTGCTGATCGCCTCGACAAGTGCGGTGGTCGTCATCATGTGGCGTCGACAGTTCGCCTCGGAGATCCGCAAGGCGCTGCTGGAGGCCGGTGAGGGGCCGCACGAGGGACCGCTCCTGGCCCCCGCCGAGGAGGCACGGACATGAATACGACCAAGGCGGACGAGGCGGCGATCGAGGAGACTCTCCTCGGGCTGGTGGCCGAGCGCGGCGCCGGCAAGACCATCTGCCCGTCGGAGGTCGCCCGCGCCTTGGGCGGCCCGCACCCGGACGGATGGGGACCGCTGATGCAGCCGGTGCGGCGGGTCGCGGTGCGGCTCGCCCATGCCGGCCGGGTCGCGATCCTGCGCAAGGGCAAGCCGGTCGATCCGGACGATTTCCGCGGAATCTACCGGCTGACGCTGCCGGGCGAAGCGACCGGTTCTGGCCCGGGCAGCCAATCCGGCGTGTAGCCGGCGAGCCGGTAGACCACGAGGCCGATCCACTCCTTCACCGCGAGATCGAGCTGGAGGAGCCCGTCCGAGGCGAATCCGTGGAACCGGGCGGCATCGCCCCAGCCGCGGGTTCGGTAATCGACCGGGAAGGCGTCGACCGTGAAGCCGGCCTCCCGGAAGCAGCCGATCGCGCGGGGCATGTGCCAGGCCGAGGTGATCAGCAGCCAGCGCTCGCCCGGCTTCGGCTGGGCCAGAGCGGCGGTAAACGCGGCATTCTCCTGGGTGTTGCGTGACCGGTTCTCGAGGATCAGCCGGGTGCGGGGCAGGCCGAGGACGTCGGCATGGCGGCTGATGATATCGGCCTCCGCAATGCCGCCGCCGACGAAGCCGCTTCCGCCGGAGAAGACGAGCCGGGCCTGCGGAAACCGGCGCGCCAGGTGGGCGAGGTAGACCGGCCGCTCGCCGGCATCGTTGCCGAGCACCTGATCGCGCGCCTCGGACAGCCCGGCCTCGATGCCGCCGCCGAGCACGATGATGCCCGCGGGAGCCGGCCCATCCTCCGGGTAGGGCGGAAACCGCTCCTCCAGCGGCAGGAGGGCGATCTCCGATACGGGGGTCAAACCGCCGACGGCCAGTCCCAGCAGCCCGAGCGCGGCGAGCGCGAGGCCGGTTCGGCGCAGGCGCGTCGCAGCCAGGATGACGAACCCGGCAAGTGCCGAAAAGATGAACAGGTTCGACGGGGTGATCAGAAAATAGACCACCTTCGAGAGCGGGAAGAACACCGGGCCGCCTCAGGCCGGCTTTGTCTCGGCCTCGAACCGGGCCAGGGCGGCGGCGTCCGGCGGCAGCAGGCTGGCGAGGCTCTCGCCCCTCTCGACCTCGCGCTGAATCCAGAGATCCAGGCGCTGCTGCTCGACGGCTTCGAGGGCGATGCGCTCGGCGAGCTCGGCCGGCAGCGCGACGATCCCGCCGGATCCGCAGACGACGATGTCGCCGGGATGGATCGCGGCGCCCCCGCAGGAGACCCGTTCCTGGGTGCCGACCAGGGCCAGCGTCTCGCTCCCGGCCTCCGGCGCCGACCAGACCGGCAGACCGACCGCCTCCGGAAGGGCGCCGTCGGTGACGAGGCCGGCGACACTGCGCTGCGCGAGCCGCGCCGCCACGATTGAACCGAAGGGGAGGGCAAGGCCGGAACGGGCGGCGTCGATCACCAGGATGGCACCTTCCGGGACCGCATCGATGGCGGCAGCGAGGTCACCGGCCGCGTCGTTGCGGGCCGGGACCATCCGCATCGTGTAGGCCGGGCCGATGGCGCTCTCGCCGGGGCCAGTCAGACCGCGCGGGCTGAACGCCTTCACACCCGCGCGTGACAAGGCCCGGGCCAGGCTGGCCGGAGTCACGGCGGAGAGCGCGTCGCGCAGGGTCGGATCGATCGCCATCAGAGGCTCCGGGAAAGGCGGGCGCCGGACGGATCGGCGAGTTGGCTCAAGGTGGATCGCCCGGGCCCGCCGACAAGGCCGCGCTTGCCGCCTCGCCCCGAAAGATGCTCGCCAGCGTCCGGGGATAAGTTCGCGAACTCAGGAGATCGGCTCGCCCAAAGCCCGCGCCGCCCCGGGCCGGGCCGCGAGCCGGTCGTACCAGCGACGCAGGGCCGGCCGCTCGATGCGCTCGGCCGGCAGGTTCAGCCAGCGATGCGCCGCGCAGCCGAGGGCGATGTCGGCGATGCTGAAACCACCGCCGATTGCGTAGTCCCGACCCGTCAGATGCGCGTCCAGGATGGCGGCAAACGCCTCCGTGCGCTTCACCGAAGCGTCGATCACGGCGCGGTCCGGATTGGCCGACCGGTAGAGCTGCCAGAACGCGTCCCGCATCGCGGGCGTGAAGGAGGTGGCCTGCCAATCGAGCCATTGCTCGATATGGGCGCGCGCCCGCGGATCGGCAGGCGAAGTGAGCGACGGAGCCATCGCCGCGACGTAGCGGAGGATGGCGTTCGATTCCCAGAGGACGAACCCGTCCTCCTCCAGGGTCGGGACCAGCCCGTTCGGGTTCATGGCGCGATAGGCGGGATCGTGGACGACGCCGTGCGCACCGCCGGCATCGATCCGCTCATAGGCGAGGCCGGCCTCGTCCAGCGCCCAGACTGCCTTCTGCACGTTGACCGAGGTGAGCCGGCCCCAGAGTTTACGCATCGTCACGAACCGTCTCCGCTACGCCTTCGGCGGGTAGGCGTGCTCACACCCGTTGGGATCGGTCACCCGCGTCTCGCCGTCCGCGTCGCGCAGGTAGCCCGGCCCGACCGGCACTTTGCCGTGGCCGCC
Organism: Methylobacterium brachiatum; assembly: GCF_020523825.1. GTDB lineage: Bacteria > Pseudomonadota > Alphaproteobacteria > Rhizobiales > Beijerinckiaceae > Methylobacterium > Methylobacterium brachiatum. The sequence continues at coordinate 232,986 of NZ_JAJALK010000001.1, forward strand.
GGGGATGTCGAGCACGTAGGTCGGCTGCGCGAGCCCGGAGAGGCGCCCGCGCAGGGCGCGCATGAGCGCCTGCCCCTCGGTCAGGCTCGTGCGCAGATGGCCAGTCCCCGGGGCGAGGTCGCCGTGATGGAGGTAATAGGGCTTGATCCGATTCTCGACGAAGGCCCGCATCAGCGCCTCGAGGGTCGCGGGGTCGTCGTTGATGCCGCGCAGCAGGACAGATTGGCTGACCATCGGGATGCCGGCATCCACCAGCCGGGCACAGGCGGCGCGGGCCGCCGGCGCGAATTCGCGCGGGTGATTGGCGTGCAGGGCGACGAACACCGCCCGGCCGAAGCGCTTGAGCGCCGTCACCAGATCAGCGTCGACGAGATCGGGCTTCACCACCGGCACGCGGGTGTGGATCCGCATCACCCGGACGTGCTCGATGGCCGACAGGCGCTCGGCGATGGCGCCGAGGCGCCGGGCGGAGAGCGCGAACGGGTCGCCGCCGGTGAGCACCACCTCCCAGATCCGCGGATCCTGCGCGATGTAGGCCAGCGCGCCGTCGAGCTCGGCCTCGGTCAGCGAGCCGAGGCCGTCCGGCCCGACCATCTCGCGCCGGAAGCAGAAGCGGCAATAGACCGGGCAGATGTGCAGCGGCTTCAGCAGCACCCGGTCGGGGTAGCGGTGGACGATGCCTACCACCGGCGCGTGCGCCGCATCGCCGATCGGGTCGGCCCGTTCCTCCGGGGCGACCACGGTCTCCGCACCCTGCGGCACGAATTGGCGGGCGATCGGATCGGCCGGATCGGCCAGATCGATCAGCTCGGCCATGTCCGGCGTGACCGAGACGGCGTAGCGCGACAGCACAGCGTGCAGGGCGTCTGCCTCCGGGCCGGAGAGCAGGCCGGCGGCGGCGAGGTCGGCGGCGTTGCGCAGGGTGCGGTTCACGGCAGGGTCTCCGCGACCGGGGTCCAGAGGACGTCGTCGATCCGGTTCGCTCCGCAGGCCAGCATGGCGAGGCGGTCGAAGCCGAGGGCGATCCCGGAGGCGTCGGGCATCACCGCCAGCGCGGCGAAGAAATCCTCGTCGATCGGGTACGTCTCTCCGTAGACGCGCAGCTTCTCCGCCATCTCTCCGGCGAAGCGCCGGCGGAGGGAAGCGGGATCGGTCAATTCGCCGAAGGCATTGGCGAGTTCGACCCCGCACGCATAGAGCTCGAACCGTTCGGCCACTCGCGGATCGTCCGGGGCGGGCCTAGCGAGGGCGGCCTCGCTGATCGGGTACTCGCACAGGATGGTCGGGCGCCCGATGCCGAGATGCGGCTCGACCCGCGCCACCAGCACACGGGAAAACAGATCGGCCCAGGTGTCATCCGGCGCGACCCGGAGGCCGGCCTCCGACACCGCGGCAGCGAGCCCGTCGCGGTCGGTCTCCCCGGTGGGCGAGATCGTGGCCAACAGGTCGATGCCGGCAAAGCGCGTGAAGGCCTCGGCGAGGGTCAGGCGCTCCGGCTCGGCGAACGGGTCGGCCTCCCGGTCGCGATAGCGGAAGCGGCGGGTGCCGGCGGTCTCGGCGGCCAGCGCGAGCAGATCGGCGCAATCGGCCATCAGGTCGGTATAGGGTACCCCGGCGCGGTACCATTCCAGCATGGTGAATTCCGGATGGTGCAGCGGGCCGCGCTCGCGGTTGCGAAACACCCGGGCGACGCTGAGCAGCCGCGTCTCACCGGCCGCCAGGAGCTTCTTGCAGGCGAATTCCGGCGAGGTGTGCAGGTAGAGCGGTGTCCGCGCCCCGCTCGCGCCGATCGCCGCGGTGGCGAAGGCCGAGAGATGCGCCTCGTTGCCCGGGGAGACCTGCAGGCAGGCGGTCTCGGCCTCGACGAAGTCGCGCGCGGCGAACCAGGCCCGGAAGGCGGCCAGGATGCGGTTGCGCAGGAGCAGCCGCGGCCGCCGGTCGGCGTGGCGACCGGGCGTCCACCAGGGCGAGGGCGCGCCGTTCAAAGCCCGATCCCCGGGCGGGGGCGGTCTCGGCCGGGCAAGGCAATCCTCGGAGTCGTCATCGCACGATCCTGACAGGCTCCCGGTCGGGCCTCACGATGTCCGGGCCTCCGAACGGGCCACGGGTTCCCCGGATTGGGAGGCGCGCGCATCGAGCCCACGCGCTTCGGTTGAGGCCCGCCCGCTGGCAACGGCGCCGCAGATGCGATAGTGCCGGGGCCTAGATCCCGTGCACGCGCTTGGCGCGTGCCGACCCGCCTTGTCAATGCAGGACCTAATTCCGTGAAGGTGATCGCCTCAACGCTCCGTAAGGGCAACGTCGTCGAGAAGGACGGCAAGCTCTACGTGATCCTGTTCGCCGAGAACATCCACCCCGGCAAGGGCACCCCGGTGACCCAGCTCGACATGCGCCGCATCACGGACGGCGTGAAGGTGTCCGAGCGCTACCGCACCACCGAGCAGGTCGAGCGGGCCTTCGTGGAGGATCGCGAGCACACCTTCCTGTACAGCGACGGCGAAGGGTTCCACTTCATGAATCCCGAGAGCTACGAGCAGGTCGCCGTGCCGGCCGACGTGGTCGGCGACGCCGCCCCCTATCTCCAGGAGGGCATGGCCGTGATGCTGTCGAGCCATAACGGCGTGCCGCTGACCATCGAGCTGCCCCAGCGGGTGACGCTGGAGGTCGCCGAGACCGAGCCGGTGCTCAAAGGCCAGACCGCCTCCTCGTCTTACAAGCCGGCCACGCTCTCGAACGGAGTGCGCACCACCGTCCCGCCGCACATCGCCGCCGGCACCCGCGTCGTCGTGATGACGGCCGACGGCGCCTACGTCGAGCGCGCCAAAGACTGATTTTTTTGGGGGTTTCTCGCCGCGGGACGACAGTCGCGCGGGCGGGAAACTCCATCCCACCCGCGCTCTCAGCCTGACGGTCTGTGAGGCTTTCGATCGACAGGCGGGCCTGGATGGCTAGGACGAAGCGCGGGTCCCCTCTCCCGCACGGGAGAGGGGGCCTGTCACGCTCCATCCTCGACGGATTGGACTACTCACAGCCTCTCAGCTGCCGGAGCGACGCGGAGGCCTCGAAGGACGCCTCCAAGCATCGCGAGCGGCCTGAAGACCTCCTTCGCGGCACGCTGCCCTCGCAAGTCAGGATGAGGGCGTGGATGAAGGAAGGCGACGCAAACCCCTCCTTCACCGCGGCGCTCGAGACGCCGCCTCGATCGCCCCGTAGCAGCCCTGGGACACGGCCTGCGCCCGCAGCCGCTCCTGCGGGCTGAAGGGCCGTCCATCCTCCCGGAAAAGATCCTCTTGGATCAGCGCGTCCGAGGTGCAGCGGGCCGCGATTCGGCAGAGCGGTGGCTCGCCGCCGGTGCGGGTGCAGATCGTGACGTAATCGGCGCGGAAGGCCCGCACCCCCGCGCGGGGGTTCGGTCCGGTCAGGGCGACGAGGCCGGTGAACAGCGCCAGTAGCACCGGCTGGTGGACGAGATAGACGACGAGGCTGTGGCGTCCCGCGAAGGCTGCGACGCGGCCCAACGCCGAGCGCGGCGCCCAGGCGCCCAGGCGCGAGCGCGCCAGCCAGGGCAGGCCGAGCCGCCCGACTAAGATCCCCGTCACGACGAAGCCGAACCACGGGAACAGCGGCACGTAGTCGTTGGTCCGCGGCGTCCCGGCACCGAGCCCGAGGAAGTACAGGACCGGCGCGTCGAGCACCGGCGCATGCACCAGGACGGGGGCGGCGAAGATCGCGGCCGCGGCCAGGGCCGTCACCGGAACCGGCAGGAACAGGAACGGCAGGCCCAGCACGCTCGACACGGCGATACAGTGCAGGATCCCGAAGAACACGTAGGAATCCGGGAAGGCGAACCAGGTCCCGATCGTGACCAGCAGGGCCGCCCCGCCGATCCGTGCGAGCCGCATCAGGGTCGGGCGCAGGCGGATGCCGCGCCCGTTCATCAGCACCAGCCCGACGCCGACCAGCGTCAGGAACGTGCCGGCGATCGCCTCGGCCGCGCGATGCCCGGTCGGCGTCAGGGCGTAGTTCTCGGCGGTCAGCCGGAGATATCCGACGTCCCACAGCGAATGGTAGCTCGCCATCGCGAGCAGGGCGCCCCCCCGAACCGCGTCGATGATCGGGTATCGGGCCCGCGCGGCGTTCGGGGCGGCGTGTGACGGCTCGGAGCGGAGAACAGCTGACACCATGGCGAGGGCTCAAACCACGCCGGAGCCCGGGACGCCACCGGGGGGCGTCGGCGCCATGGTGGCGCCGGGCGGCATTCCCGAGAGCTCTCGAAAACGTGAAGGGGCGTCCGGGCCGGTCGCGAAAACCTGACTGGACGGCGTGGCTGAGGAAATCCAAACGGCTCCATCGGCGTGAAAACGTCGTAACCCCGCTCCCCCTGCGACCGATCGACTGTTGCGAGCCTGCCTCCCCCGGGCAAGATTGCAACTCGGGATGGCTCCGATGCCGGTCATATGGGCTTTCCGGGAATCAGGACTTCGTTAATCTTGCTGCGAGAGCGCGCGGCGTGATTCGGTGTAGGTTGCTCGGCCATGTCTGACGAACGCGCTTCCGGGCCGCAGAACCCCAGTCGGATCGAGGATGCCCGGACCGCCGACGGGGCGCCGGGCGACGACGAGGCGCTCGACCTCGTCGAGGTCTCCGGCCGCATCAAGTGGTTCGACGTGTCGAAGGGCTTCGGCTTCATCGTGCCCGATGACGGCGCCCCCGACATCCTGCTGCACGTCACCTGCCTGCGGCGCGACGGCTTCCAGGCCGCCAGCGAGGGTGCCCGCATCGTCGTGGAGGCGGTGGAGCGGCCGCGGGGCTGGCAGGCATTCCGGGTTCTCTCGCTCGACCAGTCGGCGGCCCTGCATCCCTCCGAGATGCCGATGCCGCGCACCCATGTCTCGGTAACCCCGACCAGCGGCCTCGAGACCGCGGTGGTGAAGTGGTTCAACCGGCTGCGCGGATTCGGCTTCCTCACCCGTGGCGACGGCACGCCCGATATCTTCGTGCACATGGAGACCCTGCGCCGCTACGGCATCGCCGAATTGAAGCCCGGCGACGCGGTGCTGGTGCGCTACGGGGACGGCTCCAAGGGCGTGATGGCCGCCGAGATCCGCCTGATCGACGACGCGCTGCCGACCTCGCACTGACGGCGCGCCGCGAACCCGCGCCGATCGGGTGGCCTCGTCTTTTTCGCAAAAGCCGGTCCCCCGCTCCGGGCGCGATGCGCTATCTGCACCCGCGGCGGATGTCCCCGTCCGCAATCGCGTTTCCCGAGAGGCCAGTGCCCGTGAGAATCCTGACCCGTGCCGCGCAGGCGGCCACGATCGCCTGCCTGGTCCTGACCGCGTCCGCGCCCCTCCGTCCCGCAATCGCCCAGGAGGCGGCACGCGAGAGCGCCGCCAAGACCGAGCCGCTCACCATCGTCACCAAGGCCGGTCCAAAGCGGTTCGACGTCGAGGTGATGCGCGACGATGCCGGGCGCACCCGGGGATTGATGTTCCGCCGCCACATGGCGCCCGATCACGGCATGCTGTTCGATTTCGAGCGCAGCGAGCCCGTGACGATGTGGATGAAGAACACCTACCTGCCGCTCGACATGCTGTTCATCCGCAAGGACGGCACCGTGAGCCGGATCGCGGCCGATACCGAGCCGCTGTCGACGGCGATCATAGCGTCCGGCGGCCCGGTCTCGGCCGTCCTGGAGCTCAATGCCGGCACCGCGGCCAAGCTGGGCATCCAGTCGGGCGACCGGGTCGAGCACCCTTTGTTCAAGGGGCGTTGAGTCGACGGGCCCTTTCGCGAACGCAGCGGGAACAATCGCCTTGACCGCTGCGATGTTCCGCGCCAATGTTCCGGCATTGTTCCGGTGCTTCGGAATGCCGGCACAGCGCGGAGGACCCGATGAGCGACGTGGCCGATGCCGAGCTGTTCGGCAATGACGATTGGTCGGTGAGCGCCGACGGGCTCGAGCACCGGGGGACGGGCTATTTCATCGGCCGGGACGCCGTGGCTGCGCGCCGGGCCGAGGGCCTTTGGGAATGGCCGCTCCAGATGGCGGAGAAGAGCTGGTGCCGGCCCAGCCTGTTCCGCGAGGCGTTCCTGAACGCGCTGGCACAGTTCGGCATCGCCCGCGATGCCGGCCTCACCCGCTCCTTCGCGCTGGGCTACGGTATCCGGGCCGTCGAGGCGCCGGCACCGGACACGTTCGTCACCCTGGCCGACGTGCTGAGGCCTCGCACCGCCCCGGAGACGGTCCGGGTCGCCGCCCGGGCTCCGGCGCGCGCGCTGGCCGCGGCCGGCGCCTGATCCGTCCGGTCATTTGACCGCGGCCGTCTTCGCCGGATAGCCCTCTTCGCGAGAATGCGGGAGAGATGATCATGGCGAATGCTGATAATGCCGGGCTGGACGGCCTGATCACGTCACCGCTGTCGCGACGCGGCTTCGTGATGACCAGCCTGATCAGCGGCCTGACCGTCGCAACGACCCGCGTCGAGGCGCAGGTGATCCACACCGATGCCACCGGGATCGAGGCCGGGGAGGTGAAGATCCCCGCTGCCGACGGCCCGATGCCGGCCTACCGGGCGGTCCCAGAGGGCGCCGGCCCGTTCCCGATCGTGCTGGTGATCGAGGAGATTTTCGGGGTCCACGACTATATCAAGGACATCTGCCGACGCCTGGCCAAGGCCGGCTACTGCGCGGTCGCCCCCGAGCTCTACGCCCGGCAGGGCGATCTCTCGACCATGACCGATCCCAAAATCATCATCCGGGACGTCATCTCCAAGACGCCGGACGCGCAGTGGATCGGCGATCTCGACGCCACCGCGGCCTGGGCGGCTTCCGCGGCCAAGGGCGATCCCGCCCGGCTCGGCGTTATGGGCTGGTGCCGAGGCGGCCGCGCTGCCTGGCTCTACGCGGCGCATCGTCGCGACCTGAAGGCGGCGGTGGCCTGGTATGGCCCGATCGGGGGCGAGCGGACCGACATCCAGCCGCGCACAGCCGGGGATGTCGCGGCCGAGATCCACGCCCCGCTGCTCGCGCTCTACGGCGGCGCCGATACCGGCATTCCGCCGGCCTCGGTGGAGGAAGCCCGCGACAAGGCGAAGGAAGCCGGCATGACCGTCGAACTGGTGATCTATCCGGATGCGCCGCACGGTTTCCATGCGGATTACCGGCCGAGCTACCGCAAGGAGCCGGCCGAGGATGGCTGGAACCGCGCGCTTGCCTTCCTGAAAGCCCACGGCGTCGGCTGATTCAGGGGCTCTCGCCGGTCTTGTCAGGATGTTCTCGGGTGGCTGTGCTTCCCGGGACACGGCCACAACTTGTCGAATATGCAAGGGTCGCGGGTGGATCTGTGCCCGCGCGGGTCCGGCCGATCGTCACGACCGGGGCATTGAACCGATCGTCGCGACCGCCGTTCAGCCCCTGTAGAGTGTCCCGGCCCATGAGCGATTCGGTACAGCCCGGACAGAAGCCCGTGATCCTCGTCGTGGAGGACCAACCCGACGAGCGCTTCCTCGCGGCCACGCTCCTGGAGGATACCGGCTTCACGGTGATCGAGGCCGAGACCGCCGACCGGGCGCTCGCCATCCTCAACGACCGGGCCGACGAAGTCAGCGTCGTGTTCTCCGACGTGCGGACGCCCGGCCCGATCGGCGGCTTCGAGCTGGCGCGGATCATCGGCGTGACCTGGCCGCGGGTCCGGGTGCTGCTCACCTCCGGGGATGCCGGCGACCAGCCGAGCGACCTGCGCATGTCGGCGACCTTCATCCCGAAGCCGTGGCGTGCCGAGGATATCCTGGCCTGGGTCGAGCAGGCGGCGGGTCGCCCCTCGGGGACGACGGGTCCTGCGGTGATCGGGCCGGGTGGTAAATTAATTACGCCGGGCCTGGAAACCTGAGGCCAACTCCGGGTTGTACGGCACTTCAAGGGCGCGCGACGCCCGAATCCCTGCAACGCCAACAACCCCGAAGACAATCATGCGCATCGTGGCTGCCAACCACGCCGATTCTCTGCGACGGAACCTCTCGGACGACCGGAACGCGATCCGCGTCGTCGATAGCGTGACCGATGAGCTGCGCATCCACTACGAGTCCGCGACCGACGACGTGCCCGCCGAGATCCTGGCTTTGGCGATGCGGCTCGACGGACACGTGGCGCAGCCGACCTTCGCCGGCTGAGCGACCCGGGCGAGTCGCCAAGGCGAGGGAATCTGCTATTCAGCGGGCCCTGACCTGCCGGCGCATCGCGTCTCTCAGCCGAGCCCCTCATGCGTCTCAACGTTCTTCGCGGTTCGCTCGCTGCCGGCCTGATCCTGGCGCTGGCCGGGATCACCGGCGCGCAGGCCGCCACACCGCCGGCGCAGCCGGCCGAGGGCCCCGGCGGCGTCGGCGACCGCAAGGCGACGATCGTGAAGCGCCTGCTCGGGCGCGGGACCGCGACCACCTTCGCGTTCCACGCGGGCGGCGCAGCGCCCGAGGCCGGCCGGCCCGTGGCGGTGTTCCTGCACGGCTGGGGCGTGGTCAATCCGCAGAGCTACGGCGGCTGGATCGACCACCTGACCCGCCAGGGCTGGCTGGTGCTCTATCCCCGCTTCCAGGAGGTGAACCGGACCCGCCCGGCCGACGCGCCCGGCATCGCGGACACCCTGGTCAAGGCCGCGCTCGCCGACCTCGCCTCCGATCCGGACGCCAAGCCCGATCTCTCCCGGGTCGCGCTGATCGGTCATCTCGCCGGCGCGCCGATCGCCTTCGACATGGCCGCCGGTGCCAAGCAGCAGGGGCTGCCGGTCCCGAAACTGATCTTCGCGGCTGCGCCGGGCGGCATCGCCAGCGGCCCGAAATCGCGGGGCATCACGCTCAGCGAGCTGTCCAGCATCGACCCGTCGACGCTGCTCATCACCATGGTCGGCGACAAGGACACGCGCGCGGCCGATCTCGCCGCGAAGCGTCTGCTGCGCGAGGCCAGCGCCGTCCCGATCGAGCGCAAGCTGTTCGTCCGCGCGCTCTCGGACGACCACGGCTTCCCGGCGCTCACCGCCACCCTCGCGGCGCCCGCCGGCACCGACGCGGCCTATGACGGCGGCGCGATCAAGCCGGGACCGGAGCCGAAGGACACGGCCAAGGATGCCCCCAAGCCGCCGCCGTTCCGCTGGTCGGCCGACATGGCGCTCACCGGCGAGCAGCAGACCCTGGTCTCCCAGATCAACATCGCCCGCGTCGACGCGCTCGACTATCTGGGCTTCTGGAAGACGTTCGACATCGCGGCGGCCGCGGCCTTCGCGGGGTCGGACGCGAATGCGATGAAGAACAACCCGCGGCTCGCCGACATGGAGCGCTGGAGCGACGGCTGGCCCGTGAAGCGGCTCTCGGTCGAGACGCCCCGGCTGGCGGCGCCCGCCGCCCAGGCCGGGACGCCGGCGGCGAATACCCGCAAGCGCTGATCGGCGCCCCGGGCGGGCTTCCCCCTGGCGCAGGGCTTGCTACGCTGCCCGTGTTCGACACGGGGGATGATGCCATGCCCGAGTTCGTCGCCAGCCTGCTCGCCGCAGCGGCCTTCTGCCTGACCCTGCTCGCGCTGAACGCGCTGACGCGGTTGCTCATCCAGGCGCATGGTGCGCCGCCGGATCTCGGTGAATCCGGCTTCCTTCAGATCGGCGGCGCCCTGGTCGCCGCCCGGGTGGCCTATCGCCGGGCTCCACATCGCCAGCTGGACTGACCGCGCGCCTCGCTCCGGCGAGCCCCGTGTCGCGCTTGCGGGCGCTATTCCGACGCCTCGGCGGCCTCTTCGCCGTCCTTCACGCCGAGCGCGGCTTTCTCGGCCAGCAGGGCAGCGAGGGCCGCGCGGATCCGGTCGCCTTGCGCGCGATGCGGGTGATCGAGGGCGGTGATCAGGGCTCGGCGGTAGCGGTCCTGGATCGCGGCCAGCTGCGTGGCCTTGCCGACCTTGGCGGGCGCTTTCTCGACCGGCTTCGGCTTGGCCGCTCGTTTCTTCTTCGGGGGCTTCGTCTCGGGCATGGCGGAGCAAGCGGCCCGACGGTTCCGCGGTTCCCGAAATCGCCATGACGACCGCTCGCGGTCGCAGCCTTGCCGATCGTCCTGGCACGACATCTCGCCCTTGTGAGGTGACACCCGGTGCCGTCGCGATACGATCCGCGCATTGGGATCGCCCGATCCGATCCACCTTCAGCCCGCCCGGTTCGCCGGCGCGGGTTTTTTCGTTGTGTGCGACGCCTGCCTCCCGAGACGGGCAGTCAATCCGGTGCGCCGCAGCGGAGGCGGGATGGAAAACGCGGCTGGAGCCGGTGCTATCGTTGGCCGTTACTGGCGGCGGGTCCCGCCTGATCTCTCAAGGTTGCTAATGGCGGTGCGTTACATTGCTTTTGTCCGCGCCTGTTGAGCATTTACGACAGTATAAAATCGAGTTGCCGCGCCATCCAAGTTGGAATATGGGAGCGATAAGCTTGAGGGGCATCGCATGAGACGCATCGGGGCCGCACTTCTTCTTTCGCTGGCATGCGGGACGGCCGCCGCCCAGAGCGACGGCAAGAAGCCTTCGGCGCCGCGGCCTGTCTCGAAGTTCCTCCCGTTCTCGGAAGGCTCCATCGACGGTGTCCCCTCGGTCCAGATCGACGGGGTTCTGAAACTCACCCAGAGCGGCAACCAAATCACGGCATCGGGTCTCGATGTCTGTTTTCCGTCCGACGGCCTGTCCCTCAGGCTCGACCGGCTGGCGATCCCGCTGCAGGTGCAAGGTTCGACCCTGTCGGGCTCGGGGGTCAGCGCCGGCGGGCGTCAGGTGGCGGTGGCGTTGAAGCGCACCGGGCAGAAGGACTCTCTCGGCCTTGAGGGCACCCTGACCCTGCCCGGGCATACGATCCGGATCGCGCAATCCGATCTCGTCGCGCTGAACGAGGATCCCACGGCGTCGACCGCCCAACCGGATGGGACCGGGGAGGAGGATCCCGACGATGGTGCTTCCGTCACCGATCCGAGCAAGGTCCTCGCGACGGTCAAGATCGCCAACCTCACCGATCTGATCCGGACGGTTCGCGCCGAGGGCGGACGGCTCGATCCGGTCGGCCTCATCCCCCAATGCAGTACGTTGAGATCGGGACGCGCGACGGCCTCGATCGAGGTCGATCCGAGCCGCTCCGCCGCCCTGTTGGACAAGGTCCGGGCCGGCCCGGGCGTCACCAACGCGGAGTTCGGGACGGTGCTGGATCATGCGCTGCTGATCCGGCTCAAGGCGAAGCCGAACGAGGCCGATTTCGCGTCGATCCTGAGCAAGGCGGCGCAGAAGGCGATTCCGGGCCTGTCGACGGTGTCGTCGGAGAAGGATCCCAACCGGGGCGAGGTCCGCGTGGCGTTCCGGAGGGCGCTGCCCGACTTTGCCGCCGTCGGGATCCAGGAGGCCATCACGCTGCGTGCCTTCGTCTGGCAGGACGTCCGCGACACATCGAAATACTACATCCGGCTGCGACCGCTCGATGCGAAGCTCGTCGACGCCGATCCGAAGCCGGTCCTGCTCTCGGGCCGCGCCGATACGGAAGGCGAGGACGACAGCACCGCCTCCGATCTCAACACGGAGGCGGCGCAGCAGGCCATCGGCAATGCTTTGGCGTCCGAACTGCACGGGGAGGTCTGGGCCGACGAACGCTGGATTGCGAAATAGCGCCGCCCCCGCCGAAACCCCGATCGTTACCGCAGGAAGTCGCCGAAGGCCCGCGGGCCGTTGCCGGTGGGGATGGTCGTCAACACCTTGAGCGTGCGGCCGTCGAGGACGCTGAGCGAGTTGTCGCCCCAATTGGCGACGTAGAGCCGGCCGTCCGCATCGGCCGCGATGCCCTCGGGATGGTCGCCCACATCGATGTCGGCGATCGGCTTGAGCGTGGCGAGGTCGAAGGCCGTGACGCTGCCGGCATATTGGTCGGTGACGAAGCCGCGGCCTTGCGTCAGCGCAATCACGTAGGGCCGCCGGCCGGTGGGGATCCGGGTGATCTCGCGCCCCGCCGCGAGGTCGATCACCGAGACGTCGTCGCTCGTGACGTTGGCCGTGTAGGCGCGCCCGGCCGCGGCATCGAGCGTGATGCCGAACGGGTGCTGGCCCACCGGGATCGTCTTCGTTTCCTTGCGGGCCTTGGCGTCCACCACCGAGACCGTATCCGCCTCGCGGTTCGCGACGTAGAGCGTCGCCCCATCGGGCGAGACCGCGATGCCGGAGGGCGAGGCGCCCACCGCGATCTCGCCGTCGGGCACCAGCGTACCGTCGCGCTCGGTCAGCACGAACAGGCGGTGGCCGTACCAATCCGCCACGTAGACCGTGCCGCCCTTCGGATCGGCGGCGACGCCGAGCGGTCCGCCGGGCAGGGGCACCTCGGCGACGACCCGGCCGGCCTCGAGGTCGAGCACGGCGAGGCCGTGGCCCTCGGGCCGGGTGACGTAGGCGCGCCTGCGGTCCGGCGACAGGGCGATCCCGGCCGGGGCCCCGTCGAGCGCGATGCTGCGCACCACCTTGCCGGCGGCGAGGTCGACGATCTCGACCGTGCCGCCGAGCTGGGCCGTCACGATCGCCTCCCGCGCCGGTTCGGCGCGGGCCAGCGTCGCGACGAGGGCGAGGGCGGCGGCGAGCGCCGCGCCGCGCCTGTTCAGGCTCACGAGCCCTTCTCGACCTTGGCCTTCAGGTTGGCGAGGCTCGCCTTGATCCAGGCGCCGACGCCTTTCTCGGAGGCCTCATCGTTCAGCTCGGGCGGCGGATCGTTGTTCATGTAGCCGCGGTAGAAGGCGGCCTTCCACTCGACCTTGGACTTGGCGTCGCCCGCCGGCTCGACCGTGATCGTTGCGGAATAGTCGTTGGCCGGCAGGTCCTTCACGTCGACCTTCTCGATGTAGTACGAGAACAGCTTCTCGTCCGGCTTGTACTTGTTGCTGGTCTCTTGGATCTGGTTGCCGTTCTTCAGCGTCAGAGTGCGCTTGAACTTGGTCGGCACGTCGCCGCTGACCTCGGTCTTGGTGACGTTCTCCATCCAGTCGGCGTTCTTGACGTCGCCGACGACGGCCCAGACCTTGTCGGCCGGCGCGTTGATCTCGATCGACTCGGTGATCTTGCGCCGGGTCGGGCCATGGGCCTGCGCGGTCGCCGCCACCAGGGCAGCCGTGGCCGCCAGGGCCAGGGTTATTTTCTTCATCGTGTCCTGCTCCTCCCGCCTCCAGGGCGCATTCCGGTCAGGGGAATACCGGTTTGGCGCTCCAGAGCGTGTCACAAGTGAGTGTCAGGCCCGCATCCGAACGCCCGGATACGGGTCTAGCGTGCGTCCCGATCGAGAACCCGTGCCTCGGGGCCGAGAGCCTCCGCGACCTTGTCCTCGATCCAGCCCCAGGCCTCGCGCTCGCGCGGGCCCGCGGTCTTGGCGATGGCGATGGCGAGGTAGGCCATCTCCGTCAACACCTTGTCCGGCTCAAGCATGTGGAGCCGGGTCGAGAGGATCGCCGCCTCCAGCACCGCGGCCTGGGCGCGGTTGTAGCCGATGAACGGCGCGTGGGCGGCGGAATGGACCATGCGGCCGCGGAAGCGCGGCCTCGTCTCGCGCTCCTCCACCGAGGCAACCGCGAACTCGGCATGGCCGAAGCTGTCGGCCAGCCGCCGGCCGGGAATGGCCGTGCAGGCCACGGTCGGCCAGTCGCGCCGCCCGGTCACCGCGCCGGCGATCACCCGGATGTCCCGCGGGCTCGAGGCTGCAAAGCACGGGTTGGCCTCGAGATTGGCGATGGTCGGCGAGGGCCGGAACGGCGCCAGCACGTAGCCGTCCGCCTCGCCGATCAGCCCGAACGGCACGAGGTGCAGCTCGCCAGAGGGCGCGAGGGTGGTGACGATGGTCTCCAGGATCAGCGGCATGGCTCAGGCCTCGTCCGCCGGCACCAACCGGCCGCAGACCAGCTTGGTCGCGGGCTGGGCCGTCTCGGGCGCCACCTCGTCCCGGGCCTCGGATTCCGTGATCGTCTCGGGGGCGTCGGCATCCGCCTCCGGCTTCACCAGCCGGGCGTCGCGGGTGCCGGGCGGCGGCGCGTCGGGGCCGGAATGGCGGGTATGGCCGGCCTTCTTGAAGGCGGTGGAATCCTCGACATCGGAATCGGCCGCGCAGCCCCAGTCGAGGGGCTCGTCCTGGACATAGCGCTTGCCGAGCCGCCAGGCGGTCTCGGCCTTGGCGAGCTCGGCCCCGAGATAGAAGGCGTGGGCGCCGTCGCTCTTCACGTCGAGGTCGGGGAAGAAGGCCATCGCGTCGGTGCCGACCCTGTGGACGTCGCGGTTGTAGACGTGGATCCCATCCTCGGCGACGGCGATCCGGTAATTCGGGTCGCGGATTTCGGCGGCGGCCTGGGCGACCTCCGCGGCGGTCTGCACGAAGGGGCGCTTGTCGTGAAGGGCGAGCAGCGCGCGTCCGTAGCCCTTGGGCAGGGCGGAATCGACTTTCGCCGCGTACATCACCCGGCGGGCGGCGTCGTGCTCCTCGACGGTGCGGCGGGTGTGGTTCGAGACCTGCACGATCAGCACGTTGCCGATCGACAGTTCCGAGCACATCCCGACCAGAAGGGCGGTGACGCCGAGCGAATCCGCCTCGGTCAGCTCCGTGAGGTTGCCGGTGCCCATCATCATCTGGATGTCGGGCCAGCGGGCGCGGGTGTCCCGGTAGCGGCTGATCGAATCCACGAAGCCGTGGTGGATCGGCTCCAGGATCGGATCCGCCAGGAACGGACGCCCGGCCTTCAGCATCCGCTCGATCGCCCGGTCGAGCGACGGCAGGTCGTCGGGGCGCAGGGGCACCAGGATCGGCACCGCGTCGGTCTCGAAGGCGAGATCGAGCGTGTCGATATTCAGGCTGAGCAGGTAGTCGGCCCCGGCGCGGGCGCCCCGGGCCAGCTCGTCCCGGTTGAAGGAATCGACACTGACCTTGAGGCCCGCGCCCTTCAGGGCCGCGACGGATTCTTCCAGATGCGGGAAGGTCGTGTCCGGAAGGCCGCCGAGGTCGATCACGTCGGCGCCGCGGCGGGCGAGGTCGAGGCCCTTGGCCAGGATCTCGTCGGGCGTCATCTTCGACGCGTCGACGATCTCGGAGAAGATCCGCAGATCGTGCTTCGACAGATCGACCTTGCGGCCGGCGAGGCCGAGCCAGGCCGGCAGATCCACCACCTCGTCGGGCCCGCGCTCCACCGGCAGGTGGAAATGCTCGGCCAGCCGGGCGGTATCGGCCCGGCAGCGGCCCGGCAGGACGATCCGGGTCGCACCTTCGGGGATCTCGACCCGGCGGCGGATGATCTCCTCGGTCATCAGCGCGGCGACCTTCACGCCGGCATCCGCGATGCTCCAGCGGATCGTTGCCGGCAAACCGGCCGCGACCTTCTCCAGCCGCGCCCGGGCGAGGCGGCCGGTGACGAAGACGATGTGCTCGGGGGCGCTCACGCGGCCACCCGCTGCTGCAGCGTCACCCGGCGGGTCGGCCCCCAGATCGCGATCGGGCCACCGTAGCGCAGCGCGAAATCCGGGACGGCGGCATCGACCAGCCCGCGGCCGGCCAGCGCGTCCAGGGTTTCCTCCGGCGCGGCATCGGCGGACTTCACCAGCACGCAAAGGCGGGCAGGCAGGCGCGCGGCCAGCCAGAGCGCGAGGCTGTCGGAGGTGACGTCCCAATTCTCGGGGATATCGGGATGGCCGGCGCGCAGGCTCGCCGGGTCCCAGATGCAAGCCGCGGCATCGTCGGTCCAGGGTTCGATGCTACGGATCAGTCGCGGCTCCTGCTCACAAAAAAACCTGGCCATGCGGCTCATCGCGTCGAGGGCGCGGCGGTGGGCCTCCGCATCGTCGAAGCCGTCGCGGATCTGATCCGCCCGCACGGCATCCGCGAAGGTCCCGCCGCCCGGCACGACGACGCAGCGCCCGTGGGCGCCGTCGACCGCTTCCGCCAGCAGGGCGCGCAGCCGCGCCGGATCCGCCTCGAGGCTGCCGCCGATCTTGAGGACCGTCGTCACGCGGCGTCCCGATGGTTCGGCCGCAGGGCGCGCACGGCCTCGGCGACCCGCAGGGGATCGATGCCGTTGCGCCGGTCGAAGTCCCGGCACAGTCCGCCGCGGAAGCCGAAATAATCCGGTCGGTGGGCGCTCAGGACCGGGATGTCGGTGATCCGGAGGGAGCCCGCCAGCCCGCTCATCAGCCCGTGCGTCCGGCAGGCCGCCGTGAACGCCGCCAGCGCCTCCGGCTCGGCGAGATCGGTCAGCCGCGCGCCGGACTTGCCGGCGGTGTCGATCATCGCCCCCGCGAAGCCGGCCTGGGCCAGGGCCGGGACCAGATCGGCCGCCGGGCCGTCCTCGGCGAACAGGACCGCGATCAGGCGGCCGGGGGCGGCCGCCGCCAAGGCGGCCATCGCGGCCTTGTCGCGCCGGTCCCGGGCGTCGAGGCCCGTCTTCACCCAGTCGATCCCGGTCGCGGCCATCGCGGTGACGGCGTCGGGCGCCGGGTCGGCCACCGCGCTGGTCACGGCCGCGCCGGCAATCCGGGCGACGATCTCCGTCACCACGCCCACGTCGAGGGCGCCGAGCGCCCCGCGCTCCGGATCCTTGGCGTCGATCAGGTCGGCCCCGGCGAGCTGGGCCGCCTCGGCTTCGGCCGGGTCGCGGACGCTGACGAGGAGGCTGGGCAGGGGGGCTGGCGGAACGGGGAACGCGGACACGGATCTCTCGAAGATGTGCGGCACGCAATCACGACTTGCCGGGCAGCGGCTCGGCGAGCAGGCGGTTCTTCACCACCCAGCGCATGGCATGCGCCCAGGTGTCGTCGGTATCGGCCCGGATCGTCACCTGGCCGCCGCGCACCATCTTGCCGGTCTCGGCCTCGGCGATGGTGACGTTCAGGTTGAAGATCTGACCGGATCCCTTCTCCACATAGCCGGTCACGACGAGATCCGCACCCAGGCTCTTGGCGATGTCGGCCGCGCAGCCGTTGCACTTGTAGAGCGGCCCTTCCTTGGCGACCACGTCGGCCTTCGGGGCGGTATCGACGATCTCCAGGCCGGCCTGATTGTGCAGGGCGTTGCGCAGCTCGTCAGTCACCAACGCCAGCTTCTTCGTGTCCACCGGCCGAACCCGCGTGCCGTAGCTGGCGCCGGGGTCGAACAGCTCGACGGGGAAGATCGCAGCCTTCTCGGCGGCGACGGCGGGGCCGGCGAGGAGGCAGGCGGTCACCGCACAGGCGAACAGGTGGCGCATCCTCGGGGCTCCCTCACGATGATCGATGCCGTGTCATCCGGCGCATTCGCGTCCCTATAGCTCGGGCGAAGGGACAAATTGGCAATGTACATCGTCGCGTGCTTGGCCCACGACGCGAACGTGATCATTCGCCAAGAAGCCGCGGTTGAGCGGCCGGATCGGAAGCTGCTAGAGCCCGCGCACATGCACGATCCTGCACACGCCCCGGTCCAGCGCATCACCCGGCCCGCCCGGTATCGGGCCCGCCTCCGGGCCGTTCTCGCTGGTTGCGGGGTGCTGGCGCCGCTCGTGGCCCTGGCCCAGCAGCCCGCGCCGCCGCCGATCGACACGCATATCGGGCTGATCTACCGGCCCCAGCCGGCGCCGTCCTCCTACGATGCCGAGGCCGCCCCGGAGGACGAGGGGCTGGCCGGCGCCAAGATGGGCATCGCCGACAACAACACCACCGGCCGCTTCACCAAGCAGACCTTCGCGCTGGACGAGATCGCGCTCAGCGACGAGAAGCCCGACGCCGTGGCGGCCGCCAAGGAGCTCATCGCCAAGGGCGTGAACTACCTCGTGCTTGCCCTGCCGGCCGACGCGGTGCTGGCGGTGGCCGACGCGGTCAAGGAGACCGGCGCGGTGGTGCTCAATGCCGGCGCCCCGGACGACCGTCTGCGCGGCGCCGATTGCCGGGCCAACGTGTTCCACATCCTGCCGTCCCGGGCGATGCTGACGGATGCCGTCGCGCAGTACCTGACGGTGATGCGCTGGCGGAAGATCTTTCTGATCGTCGGCCCGACCGACGCCGACAAGGCCTATGCCGACGCGGTACGAAACTCCGCCCGCAAGTTCGGCCTCAAGATCACCGCGGAGAAGCCCTGGACCTTCGGGCCGCTTGCCAAGGCGCGCGGCGATACCCCGACCCGGGCCGAGGCGATGGTCTTCACCCGGGGCCTCGACTACGACATGGCGATCGTGGCCGACGAGGAGGGCGACTGGGGCGACTACGTCTCCTACCGCACCGTCGATCCCCGCCCGGTGGGCGGCACCCAGGCGCTCACCTCCACGAGCTGGTCGCCCGTCCTCGAGACCTGGGGCGCCGCGCAGGCCCAGAACCGCTTCCGGCGGCTCGCCTCCCGGCTGATGCGCCCGCTCGATTACCAGGTCTGGGCCGCGGTCCGCACCGTCGGCGACGCCGTCACCGCCAAGAAGACCAACGATCCGGCGGTTCTGGCCCCATACCTGGTCGACCCGGCCTTCAACCTGCCGGCCTACAAGGGCGTGTCGCTGACCTTCCGCCCCTGGGATCACCAGCTGCGCCAGCCGGTGATCGTGGTCCAGCCGAAGGCCCTGGTCTCGGTCGCGCCCGAGCAGGGCTTCCTGCACCAGCGTACCCCGCTCGACACGCTGGGGGTCGACCTGCCGGAGACCACCTGCAAGTTCAAATGAGGCTTGGCGCCGCCTGCGGCGTTGGCGAGGGGCCCGCGCCCTCGCAACGCGCGGGCGATGCTCTACAATCCACCTCCGAGAACGTCCTCCGAGGACGCCGGGACGTCACAAGGGAAGGAATGCGTATGCGCCGCCGCGTCGAGGCAGGTCTGAGTGTGGTCGCCCTCGGAGCGTGGTTCGCCCTCAGCGGGCCGGCCGTCGCCTTCACCGCCTACGTGACCAACGAGAAGGGCAATTCCGTCAGCGTCATCGACACGAATACGATGGCCGTGACCGCGACCTGGAAGGTCGGGCGCCGGCCGCGCGGCGTCACCGTGTCGAAGGACGGCAAGGAGGTCTTCGTCTGCGCCAGCGACGACGACCGGATCGACGTGCTCGATACCAGCACCGGCAAGGTCGTGCGCTCGCTGCGCTCCGGCCCCGACCCCGAGCAGTTCATCCTCGATGCCTCCGGCAACCCGCTCTACGTCGCCAACGAGGATGACAGCCAGGTCACGATCATCGACATCGAGAAGAATAAGGTCCTGGCCGAGGTGCCGGTCGGGGTCGAGCCGGAGGGGATGGGCCTGTCGCCGGACGGGAAGATCCTGGTCAACACCTCCGAGACCACCAACATGGCGCACTTCATCGACACCAAGACGTTCCAAGTCATCGACAACGTGCTGGTGGATGCCCGGCCGCGCTTTGCCGAGTTCACCGCCGACGGCAAGTTCCTGTGGGTCTCGGCCGAGGTCGGCGGCACGGTCAGCGTGATCGATGTGGCCCAGCGCCGGGTGATCAAGAAGATCACCTTCAAGATCCCGAGCGTGAACGACGAGGCGATCCAGCCGGTCGGCATCCGCATCACCAAGGACGGTACCAAGGCGTTCGTGGCGCTCGGCCCGGCCAACCGGGTCGCGGTCATCGACGCCAAGTCCTACGCGGTCGAGAAGTACCTGCCGGTGGGCCAGCGCGTCTGGCAGCTCGCCTTCACGCCCGACCAGAAGATGCTGTTCACCACTAACGGCACATCGAACGACGTCTCGGTGATCGATGTAGCCGCCGAGAAGGTGGTGAAAAGCATCCCGGTCGGCCTGCTGCCCTGGGGCGTGGCCATCTCCCCGAACTGATTGTCACGCGAGGACGGGCGGCAGATCGGGGCCTGTAACCCGATCGAAGGCCCATGACGCAAGGCATCGCCACGTGAACGGCGGCACAGGGATAGGAACGACATGACGCGAACGCTTCGGATCGCAACCCTCGCCCTGGCCGGCCTGTTCGCGGCCGGTCCCGCCGCGGCCCTCGACCTGACCAAGAAGCGGGAGAACCTGCCCGACCTCGTCCTCGGCGACGATCAGGGCAACGATTTCGCGGTCGAGAACAAGGATATCACCCTCGAATCCGGCAAGGCCTACCGGCTGCGGATCGTGGCCAAGGGCCGCCAGGAATACAAGTTCTACGCGCCCGAGTTCTTCCGCTACATCTGGCTCAACCAGATCGTCATCGAGCACAAGGAGATCCACGGCGGCGGCGCCCCCGATCACCTGGAGTTCGACGATCCCGGTGAGATCGCCGTCGAGTTCGTCGCGATCAAGCCGGGCGCCTACAAGTGGGAGGCCCGCGGCTTGGAGGCGAAGGGCATGACCGGCACCCTGACGGTGAAGTGATGGGCGCCGAATTCAGAATTTGGCGCGAGGCTGCCGCCGCATCTCCCGCCCCCCTCTGCGGGGGGAGGGGGTTCGCGCTCGCACTCCTCAGCATCTTTCTAACCACGCCCGCCTACGCGGCCGATGACGCGTCCTCCTGCGCGGAAGGCATCACGATGATCCGCGATGCGCTCGCGGCGAACCCGTCCGAGGCTGCTCTGCCAAAACTGAAAAAAGCCCTCCGGGTCGCCGAGCGCGAGCAGAAGGAGGGCGAGTTCGACGAGTGTCTCGACGCGGTCGCGGATGCCCGCCGGGCGCTCGGCCGATGAGCGAGGCGGCGCTGCTGGTCGAGCATGTCGGCCACCGCTTCGGCGCGCGGGCGGCGCTCGATGACGTCTCGCTCACCGTCGAGCGCGGGCGGTTCGCGGCCCTGCTCGGGCCCAACGGCGCCGGCAAGACGACGCTGTTCTCGGTGATCACCCGGCTCTACAACAACCAGAGCGGCCGGGTCTCGATCTTCGGCCACGGGCTCGACCGCGAGCCCTCCCGGGCCCTGGCTCGGCTCGGCGTGGTGTTCCAGGCCCGGACCCTCGATACCGACCTCACCGTCGAGCAGAACCTGCTCTATCACGCCAGCCTCCACGGCATCGCCCGCAAGGCAGGAAAGCTCCGAGTGGGGGAGTTGCTCGACCGCGTCGGCCTCGCCGACCGGCGCCACGACAAGGTCCGCACGCTCTCGGGCGGCCAGTCGCGCCGGATCGAGATCGCCCGCTCGCTGATTCACCGGCCGGACCTGCTGCTGCTCGACGAGCCCACGGTGGGGCTCGATCTCGAATCCCGGGCCGACATCGTCGCGATCGTCCGCGCCCTGGTGCGCGAGGAGGGCCTATCCGTCCTTTGGGCGACCCACATCTTCGAGGAGATCGCGCCGGAGGACGACGCCGTGGTGCTGCACCGGGGCCGCATTGTCGCCCGGGGCCGGGCCGGGGATATCGGCGCGCCGGGCGAGAACCTCGCCGACGCCTTCCGCCGCCTCGTCGCCGAGCCGGGGAGGGCGGCGGCGTGATGGACGACCGGACGATACGCGCGCACTCCCTCCCCCCTCTGCGGGGGAGGGTGGGCCGGCCCCCGCAGAGGGGGGAGGGGCAGGCGCGTGTTTCCGGCCGTAGCCCTCGCTACGAGATCGAAGGCGCCTGCCTGTGCATGGGTCAGCTCACATGACGCCTCCCCTCGCCACGGCCGTCCCGGCAACCCCGTCCCAGAAAACCGCCCGGATGGGCCGGCTCGATGCGGTCGGCTACCTGATCTGCCTCGGCGGCATCGTCCGGCGGGAATTGCTGCGCTTCTTCAATCAGAAGGAGCGGTTCTTCTCGGCCCTGGTCCGGCCTTTGGTCTGGCTGTTCATCTTCGCGGCGGGGTTCCGCAACACGCTCGGGGTCTCGATCGAGCCGCCCTACCAGACCTACGTGCTCTACGAGGTCTACGTGGTGCCGGGGCTGGCCGTGATGATCCAGCTGTTCAACGGCATGCAATCCTCGCTCTCGATGGTCTACGACCGCGAGGTCGGCTCCATGAAGGTGCTGCTGACCTCGCCCTATCCGCGCTGGCTGCTGCTGCTCGCCAAGCTGATCGCCGGTGTCTCGGTGTCGATCGTGCAGGCCTACGCGTTCCTGGCGGTGGCGTATTTCTGGGAGACCGACATTCCGCCGCTCGGATACCTGGCGGCGCTCCCGGCCTTCCTGGCCTCGGGGCTGATGCTGGGCGCGATCGGCCTGTTCCTGTCGTCGCTGGTGCGTCAGCTCGAGAACTTCGCCAGCGTGATGAACTTCGTGATCTTCCCGATGTTCTTCGCCTCCTCGGCGCTCTACCCGCTGTGGCGGATCCGGGAATCCTCGGAAACGCTCTACTGGATCTGCGAGTTGAACCCGTTCAGCCACGCGGTCCAGCTCGTGCGCTTCGCCCTCTACGTCCAGTTCGAGCCGGTCGCCTGCGCGGTGGTCGTGGGCGTGGCCCTCGCGTTCTTCGGGATGGCGGTCGTCGCCTACGATCCCGGTCGCGGCATCATGGCCCGCCGCGGCGGTCCGGCCGGCGATAACACCTAGCTCCCATGATCGCGTGATGATTTTGGAAACCCTTCGATGACCCGTATTCCCGCCCGCCTTCTCGCCACCGCCCTCGGCCTCGCGCTGACGGCCGGGCCGGTCCTCGCCCAGCCGCGGCAGGACCCGGACTGGCCCTGCGTCCAGCGGAAGGTCGCGACCCTGAGCCCCGGCCAGTTCTGGACCGGGCCGGATATCGCCGCGGCCGGCGATTGGGGCAGCGACAACGACGCGGCGGTGCTCGCCCAGAAGATCGCGTCCCGCCGTACCGAATTGTCCGAGGTCGGGCCGCTGCTCGATGCCTTCGTGGCGAAGCTCGGGGCCGACAAGGACGCGAAGGCCAAGTCGCTGACCCATGTCTACGCGGGCGTCTTCGAGGTCATCAACGGCGAGCGCGACAAGGTCATGGGCGGGATCGCCCGCTACGCCCAGGGCCAGCGCCGGATGGCCGAGCGGATCCGCGACGAGGCGGACAAGATCAGCCAGACCAAGGACGCGCCGAGCGCCACCGACGCCACCGAGCTGCCCAAGGACCAGTCGGAGCTGGAGACCAAGTTCGCCTGGGATCGGCGGATCTTCCAGGAGCGCAGCCAGTCGCTGACCTATGTCTGCGAGGTGCCGCAGCTGCTCGAGCAGCGGCTCGGGGAGATCGCCCGGATGATTCAGGCGCGGCTCTGAGGGCGGCGCCGGACCGGCATGCGCGGATTGCCGATTCATCCCAGGATGCTTGCCGAAACTTCCCTAAGCCTCTGAAATCGTTATCGAAACTGTTGCCGTTAAATCACGTGCACCGGCGTTCGATATCGGTATTTCCGAAAGGTTGCTGAAACCGGCCGCGCGTGGTGTCCGATCAATTGTGTCCTTTTCCTTTGCCCGCCAAGAGTGACCTCAAGCTCGGCTGAAACGAGCGCGGGTTCACGGCAAGGGGATTGGGATGTCACTGAGGGCGCTTCGGAGCAGCCTGGTCGCGTCGGCGTCGGTTCTGGGCGGGGCGATGCTGCCCTGCGCCGCGCAGGCGCAGAATGCCGTGACGCTGGGTGAGATCAGTGTCGTCTCGACCACGCCGGTGGGGTCGGGCGGCGGCAATTCGAGCCGCGTCCAGAACCTGAACGGCCCGGGCGGCCTGGAGCCCGCCGGCTCGGCCCCGCCGCCGATCGGCCCGGTCCGCCTGCGCGGCAGCGAGCAGCCGCTCTACAAGATCCCCAGCACGGTCGAGACCGTCACGGCCAGCGACATCACGGTCGATCGCGGCACCGACAACGTCGTGGCGACCCTCGCCCGGCGCACCCCCGGCCTCAACCTGTCGGATTCGCAGGGCAACTCGAACCGCCCCGACGTCACCTATCGCGGCTTCACCGTCTCGCCGGTCCAGGGCGTGCCGCAGGGCCTGGCCGTCTACCAGAACGGCGTGCGCATCAACGAGGCCTTCGGCGACACGGTCAATTTCGACCTGATCCCCCCGCAGGCGATCCAGCGGATCGACGTGGTGACCGGCAACCCGGTCTTCGGCCTCAACGCGCTCGGCGGCGCGGTCAACATCCAGATGAAGAACGGCTTCACCTGGCAGGGCACCGAGATCTCGGCCTGGGGCGGCTCGGATGCCCGCACCGCCGGCTACGTGGAGTACGGCAAGGTCTCCGGCCCGTGGAGCGTCTACTTCACTGGCGACGGCCTGAACGACCGCGGCTGGCGCTACGAGAGCCCGAGCACGATCGGCCGGCTCTACGGCGATATCGGCTACCGCTCGCAGGATTCGGAGTTCCACCTGATCGGGCTCGCCGCCCGCAGCTTCTTCGGCGCCGCCGCCGCGACGCCGGTGGACTTCACTCACCGCGACCCGCGGGCGATCTTCACCTACCCGCAGACCACCACCACCGAGGTCGGCACCCTCCAGCTCACCGGCCGGGTCGACGTGTCGCCGACCTGGGATCTCGCCGGCAACGCCTATTTCCGCCGCTTCAGCCAGACCTATGTCGACGGCAACGACGGCAACTTCGAGAATTGCAGCACCCGCTCCAGCTTCCGCGGCAACCTCTGCTTCGAGGATGACGGCTTCAGCCCGGCCGCCGGCCAGACGCAGCTCGCCTTCCGCAATCAGTTCCTGATGCTGGGCCAGCAGAATCAGCGCATCCCGTTCCGGTCCGGCATCCCGTACGGCACGCTCGACGTGACCAACACGGAGGCCACGGGCTTCGGCGGATCGATCCAGGCGGCCAACCGCGACCGGGTGTTCGGCCTGCCGAATTCCTTCGTGGTCGGCGGCAGCATCGATGCCGCGAACTACTCGTTCAAGTCGTCCAGCACCCTGGGCGTGATCAATCCGAACCTGTCGATCACCACCGATCCGAGCAACCCGTTCTACGGCAACATCCCGGGCCTGGGCACGACCCAGCTCCGGACCGCCGGGGCGCTCGGGATCGCCCCGAGCTCGGTCAACGGCTCGAACCTGTATATGGGCCTCTACACCCTCGACACCCTCGACGTGACCGATCGGCTGTCGCTGACGGCGGGCGCACGGCTCAACTTCGCCCGCATCCAGAGCGAGGACCTCACCGGCTTCTCGCCGGACGTGACCGGCACGCATTACTACAACAAGATCAACCCGGTCGCCGGCCTGACCTACCGCTTCACCGACGCGCTGAACCTCTACGGCAGCTACTCGGAATCGAACCGCGCGCCGACGCCGCTGGAGCTGGCCTGCTCGAACCCGGACCGGCCGTGCCTCCTGCCGAATTCGCTGGTGGCCGATCCGCCGCTCAAGCAGGTGACCGGGCGGACCTACGAGGTCGGCTTCCGCGGCGCGCTGCCGAACACCTATGACGGCGGTGTGATCAGCTACAAGATCGGCGCCTTCCGCACCGACCTGTCGAACGACATCCTGTCGCTCGCCACCCCGGGCAACACCGCCCGCGCCTACTTCGTGAACGTGCCCTCGACCCAGCGTCAGGGCATCGAGGTCGGCAGCGAGTACACGGCCGATTACCTGCGGGTCTACGCCAACTACGCGCTGATCGACGCCACCTTCCAGTTCAACGGCACGCTCTCCTCGCCCAACAACCCGCTCTCGGATGATGGGGCGATCGAGGTCCGCAAGGGTAACGTCGTGCCGCTGGTGCCCACGCACCAGTTCAAGGCCGGGTTCGATTACTTCATCACCCCCGACTGGCAGTTCGGCCTCTACCTCCAGGCCTTCTCGTCGTCCTACTTCCGCGGTGACGAGTCGAACCTGAACCGCAAGCTGCCGCCCTACTACGTCATGAACTTCCAGACGAAGTATCAGGTCACCAAGAACCTCGAGGTCTTCGGCCTCATCACCAACCTGACCAACAACCGCTACGCCACGTTCGGCACCTTCGCCGAGCCGGGCGCGGTGGCCGGCAACCTACGGATCAGCGATCCGCGGACCACGACCCTGTCGCAGCCCTTCTCGGTCTATGCCGGCATCCGCTACGCCTTCGGGGCCGACCCGGTGCCGATGTCGGCAGAGCCGATCATCCGCAAGTACTGACGCACCATTCCATCAAAGCAGGGCGCTTCGCGCGGTCTTCGGACCGGGCGGGGCGTCCTTCGCGTTTCCGGGGCCCCGAGACCGAACGCCGTGCGGCCTCACGTCTCAGGAACGCGCCTTCGCCCCCCGCGTCTCTTCCGGGAGCGATCGACGCTCCGGCCGGCCCCCGGCGATCCCCGCGGGTCGCGGCCGGGCGCGCCCTGAACGACGTGGAGAAACGCCCCGATGATGATGAGATTCGCCGTCGCCGCCCTGGCTCTCGCAGCCGCCACCCCGGCCTGGGCGACCCCCTGCGCCGACGAGGTGTCCACGCTGCAGAAGCGCCTCGACAGCGCGGGCGCCGCCTCGGTGACCGGCACGACCCCGCCCGGCGGCACGACCTCGTCGCATTCCGACAAGGCGCTCGCGACCCCGCCGGCCCTGACAAAGAGCGACGCCGCCGTGAAGCCGACCGCCTCGGGCGTCGACGAGGCCAAGCGCCTGGTTGCCAAGGCCGCGGAAGAGGACAAGGCCGGCAATGCCGAGGCCTGCCGCAACACGATCATGCAGGCCAAGGAGAAGGCCGGCGCCCTGCCGTAGTCTGTCTCAGAGTCCATCTGGCAGCGGTCTTGGCTGAACGTCAGGCGAGGCCGCGCTATCTTCCGACCTCTCACCCCATCCCGGGGTGAGAGGTCGGAAGTACGGGTGTAAGACCCGCGTTCAATACGCGTTCTCGGTCCTGAACAGCGCGAACGGCGTCGTGATCAGGATCTGCAGGTCGAGCAGCACCGACCAGTTCTCGATGTAGAACAGGTCGTGCTCGACGCGCCGCTGCAGCTTCTCCGACGTGTCGGTCTCGCCGCGCCAGCCATTGACCTGCGCCCAGCCGGTGATGCCGGGCTTGACCTTGTGACGGGCGAAATAGCCGTCGACCACCTGATCGTAGAGCGTGTTGGCAGCCTTGGCCTGCAGCGCGTGCGGACGGGGCCCGACCAGCGACAGGTCGCCCTTCAGCACGTTGAAGAGTTGCGGCAGCTCGTCCAGCGAAGTCTTGCGGATGAAGCGCCCGACCGGGGTGACCCGAGGGTCGCCGCGGGTGACCATCCTGTCGGCGCCGGCGTCGCACTGGTCGACATACATCGACCGGAACTTGAAGACCTCGATCAGCTCGTTGTTGAAGCCGTGGCGCTTCTGCCGGAACAGCACCGGCCCGCGCGAGGTCAGCCGCACCGCCAGAGCCACCGCGATCATGAGCGGCGACAGGGCCAGCAGCATCATCAGGCCGACGCAGCGGTCGAACAAAGCCTTCAGCACCACATCCCAATCGGCGATCGGCCGGTCGAACACGTCCAGCACCGGCACCGAGCCGAGATACGAGTAGCTCCGCGGGCGGAGCCGCAGCTTGGCGGCGTGGGCCGACAGGCGGATGTCGATCGGCAGCACCCAGAGCTTCGCGAGCATCTGGAGGATCCGCGCCTCGGCGGTGATCGGGATCGTGAACACGATCAGGTCGAGCCGGGCATGCCGAGCATAGGTGACGAGATCGTCGACCGTTCCCAGCTTCGGATAGCCGGCGACCACGTCCGAGGACCGGTCGGCGTTGCGGTCGTCGAACACGCCGACGATGCGGATGCCGCTGTCGCTCTGCTTCTCGAGGGCGGCGATCAGCTCTTCGGCCGGCTTGCCGCCGCCGACGATCGCGGTCCTGCGGTCGAACCGGCCGGCCCGGGTCTGGACCTCGATCACCCGGGCGAACGCGAAGCGGCCGGCTAGGAGGGCGGCGAGCCCGGTGCCGTAGAAGGCCGCGAGCCACAGGCGCGAATAATGATCGGCGACCTTGGCCAGCACCAAGATGGCGGCGACCATC
Source organism: Methylobacterium brachiatum (assembly GCF_020523825.1). Classification (GTDB taxonomy): domain Bacteria; phylum Pseudomonadota; class Alphaproteobacteria; order Rhizobiales; family Beijerinckiaceae; genus Methylobacterium; species Methylobacterium brachiatum. Next base: position 260,741 of record NZ_JAJALK010000001.1, read on the forward strand.
AGGAAGGTCATCGACCACGCCGCGACCAACCGGATCGCCGCTTTGGGGAAGGCCCGGAAGGACGAGATCCGGTAACCGCCGGCGGCCTGGACCAGCGCCACGGTGAGGCCGGCGACCAGCGCGATCACGCCGGCATAGGTCAGCCCGAACGGCACCCGGCCACGCAGCATCAGCAGGTGCAGCAATGCGCCCAGACCGAAGATCAGGGCGAGTTCGGCGGCCCGCACCAGCCCGGCCACGACGACCGGTGAGATCGCCGTCGGCGCGTGCGTCTGCAGGTCCGCGGGCGGAACCGAACCGCCAAGGCGCGCCACGGCGGCCTGGCCGTCCAGCGGGCCGGTGGCCTCGAGAAGGTCGCGGATGTCGAACGCGCTCATCGATCGGTTCCTCCCGAGGCAAGGCCCCCGGGTCTGTAGGAGTCTCACCGCTTTCCGATCATCGGAAACAGATGAGTTACTGAGCCTGGACCCTGGCACGGGCCGGTATAGAAAACTGTCAAGGCGAGCTCGCCCGGGTCTACGTCCCGAGACGCGTTCTCGCCTTGGGGATCACGTTCGCGTGGCTCGCATCGCGGCGGCCCGTTCCTGCGTGGCCGCGCCCGATCCGACCCTGAGGCGGGTCTCGCGGGCCTGGAACGCCGCGGCGTAGCCCGAGATGACGTCGGCCCCCATCCGCTCCAGGGAGAAGCGCTCATGGATGGATTCGCTGAGCGCGCGGACGCGCGCGGCCAGCACGTCCGGGGCTTCGTCGAGCACCCGGCGGATCGCGCCGGCCAGCGCGTCCGCGTCGCGGGACGGGACGAGATCGCCAGCCATGGCGCCGAAGATTTCCGGAATGCCGCCGACCCGGGTGGCGACGAGGGGCTGGGCAGCGGCCGCGGCCTCCAGCACCACGTAGGGCAGGGATTCGGCGAGCGACGGCACGACCAGGATGCGGCCCCGGGCCAGGACCGAGCGGATCGCCTGCGGCGGCTCGAAGGACGCCGCGTCGGACAGGCCGAGCCGCTCGACCATGGCGCGCAGGCTCTCGGCATCGGGACCCGAGCCGACCATCAGCAGCCGCAGCGGCCGACCTTCCTGGCGCAGCCGGACCAGAGCGTCGAGCAGGTAGGGCAGGCCCTTCGCCTCGCGCAGCTCTCCGACATAGAGCAGGTCGGCGGCATCGGCGGCCAGGGGGACCGGGGCGAACTCCGCCTCGGCGATGCCGTTATGGACGATGCGCGTCACCTGCTCCGGGCCGCCCACGAAGGCCCGGTGCCGCTCGGCGACATACGCGCTCTCGAACAGGAACGCGTCGGTGCGGCGGGCTAGCACGGCCTCGGCGGCCATGTAGGTCCGGTGCAGCGCGCTGCCCGGCCGGTAATTGTAGCTGCCGCCATGGGGCGTGTAGGCGCGGATCGCCGAGGCCGGCGCGAGCCGCGCATAGGCGCCCCCCTTGGCGCCATGGCCGTGGAGCACCGTGGCGCCGACCTCGCCGGCCCGGCGCGCGACCGCGCGCAGGCAGGTCCAGTCCGACAGGTGCGGGTTGCGCCGCATCGGGATCCGGAGAAGGCCGAGATCCAGCGACGGCGCCAGGTCGGCCAGGGCGCGGGCACCGCGCTCGCCGCCCGTGGTCGCGTCGCACACGATGCCGACCGCGTGCCCCGCCGCGGCCTGGAGGCGGGCGAGGTCCAGTACGTGGCGGAACAGCCCGCCGACCGGCGCGCGGAACACGTGCAGGATGCGGTGGCGCTGGGCTGGTCGGGTCTCGGTCGGCTTCGCAGCCACGGTATCGCTCCCGGGAATAACAGTCCCAGGAGTGTGGTGCAGCAACCGTCGCAGTAAACTTAAACGGAACTCCGCTCAACCGGCCTTTTCAGAAGGAAGGTAAGCGGAGTTTTACTGCCGTGTATCAATTCACGTCAGCGCGAGGCCGTTCAAGCTGGCCCAGATCGTGCCGTAATGGCAGGCCGTCGCGGCGAGCACGAAACCGTGCCAGATCGCGTTCTGGAACGGCAGCGTCCGCCAGACGTGGAACAGCACGCCCACCGAATAGAGCATCCCGCCGATCGCCAGCAGCCAGAGGGCGGTCGGCTGCAGGGCGGCGATCACCGATTCGTAGGCGAGCAAACCGCTCCAGCCGAGCATCAGGTAGAGGCCGATGGACAGGCGATCGTACCGGCCGGGCATGAACAGCTTGATCGCGATCCCGACCAGGGCGACCAGCCAGATCACCGCCAGCAGCAGGTAGGCGCGTGTCCCGGAGCCGACCAGCGCCACGAGCGGCGTGTAGGTGCCGGCGATCATCAGGTAGATCAGCGCGTGGTCGGCCCGGCGCAACAGCCATTTCCGCGGGCTGACCGGATAAAGGTTGTACACGGCCGAGACGCCGAGCATCAGCACCAGAGCGGTGGCGTAGAGCACGACGGCGGCCCGCTCGCCGAAGCCCAGATGGGCCGTGAGGGCCGTGGCCACCAGCGCCACCGCGCCGGAGAGGCCGAGGACGACACCGAGGCCGTGGATCACACCGTCCGCCACGATCTCGCGCGGCGTGTAATGCCACGTCAGGGTCAGCGGGCGACCATCCTCCGCGAGAGACATCATGAAGCCTCCTGCTACGCCTGCATCCTAAAGCTTAAAAGCGCTCAACCGTTCCCTATGCAAAGTGCTGATGCGGAGTTTATCCCAAGGTTCTAGTGCCGCGTGGTAAAAGTGTTGTTGCCCGCGGCTACATCGCCACAGCCAACCTCACGCCCCGCGGCCGACTAATCCCTCGAAACCGAGCGCCGGCTCCCGCGCGGCCGGCCGGGCGAGGCCGGTGCCGCGGCTCAGCCGGGCATGGACCACCGCCATGGTCAGCACCGCCATGGCGAGGATCTGGTGCGCCAGCGCAGCCCAGAGCGGGACGGCCAGAAGCAGGGTCGCGATGCCGAGCCCGGCCTGGGCCAGGGCCAGGACCGCGACGCCGGCGGCGCGCCCGGCCGCGCCGGCCGGTCCGCTCACCCGGGCGTCGATCGCGTGCAGGACAGCGACGACCACGATCAGGTAGGCGGTCACCCGGTGGTCGAACTGGACCAGGGCGTGGTTGTCGACGAAGTTCTCGATCCAGGGTTGGATCGCGAACAGGCTGTCTATCGGCGGGATCAGGGCGCCATCCATGCTCGGCCAGGTGTTGTAGACGAGGCCGGCATGCGACCCGGCGACCAGGCCGCCCAGGAAGATCTGCGCGAGCACCAAAGCCGGCAGCAGCAATGCGACGACGCGGATGCGGTCGGGCGCCGGATCGATGGTGTCGTCGCGCTGACCGGCCGCGAGCCAGACCAGGCCGGCCAGGATCAGGCTCGCCATGGTGAGGTGGAGCGCCAGCTTCAGCGGCGCCACCGCGGTCATGCCGGGCTGGAGGCCCGAGGCGACCATGATCCAGCCGATCGCACCCTGGAACCCGCCCAGGATCCCAAGGCCGAGCAAGCCGAGTCCGAGGCGACGGCTGATCATGCCGCGCCACCAGAAGACGACCAGCGGCAGGAAGAACACCAGGCCGATCAGCCGCCCGAGCAAGCGATGGCCCCACTCCCAACCGTACAGAACCTTGAACGACGACAGCCCCATTCCCTGGTTGAGGATGTTGTATTGCGGCGTGTCCTTGTACTTGGCGAACTCGGCGGCCCAGTCCGCCTCCGACAGGGGCGGGACGATCCCGGTCACGGGGCGCCATTCGGTGATCGACAGGCCGGACCCGGTCAGGCGCGTGGCGCCGCCGACCGCCACCATGGCGACCACGAGGGCGGCCACCAGGTAGAGCCAGGCCCGCACGGTGCTCGATCGATGGTCGCCCGAGACTCTCATCACCACGCGCATCCCTTCCGCGGTTGCCGGGATGTCCCGGCCCTCGCGACGCGTTAGGGGAAGCGCGGGATGCGGGCAACGTCGGCGGCGCCGCAGCCCGCGGCGCTGCGCGCGTTGCCAACCGGGCCTGCGAGCGGTAGCCGTCTCCCGTCAGGGAGAGACGAGGCTGTAGAAGTGATGCGCCGCCGCACCCGCACGTTGATCGGCACGGTCGCGATGCTGGCCTTCGTCTGCCTCTACGGACCGCTGGCGATGGCGCTGGCCGACAGCCGCATCGCCGAGACGCCGGCGGCCATTCAGGCCGTGCTCTACTCGATCCTCGGCATCGCCTGGATCTTCCCGCTGATGCCGCTGATCCGCTGGATGGAACGGCCGGACAGCTGAGCAGACCCCTCGATTTCGCCGCACTCGGTCGCCAGAAGCGTCCGACCCGATTTCGAGATCCCCCGTTCGTGTATCGCTTGCCCATGCGTCTCAAGCATCTGGCCGCACTCGTCGTGCTGGTCGCGCCGTTTCCCGCCCTCGCGCAGGGCACGCCGCGCTCGATCGGCGAGTGCGAGCGCCTGAAGAACGATCTGGCCTACAACCAGTGCCTGGCGATGTTCGGACCGGCTGCCCGGAACGTGGCGGGCGGTTACGCCTCGGCCGACGCGGCCGCCGCCCCGGCCCTGGCCGAGGCGCTGCCCCAGGCCGAGGACGCCGTCGAGAACACGCCCAGCCGGAAGGGCCGCTACCGCTCGCGCCGCGGCGGCCGGCAATACGCTTCGTTCTCGACCAGCTATCGGCACCGCCGGCGGCGTTGAATCGCAACGCAGCCACTGACGCGCCGTACGACCTCGATAGCGATTGTCAGGCGACGTTGAGCCGGCGCCCCCGGTTCCAGGCCAGAAACGGCACGCCGGACAGCAGCCCCGCGAGTGCCGCCCGGGATTGATGGCAGCCGTTGATCGAGACGCGCGGCAGGGCGTGCAGATGGCCGGCATGCTCGGCGAAGAGGTGCCCGGGCCGGGTCGTCACCGCGGTCGCGAAGCCCTGCGCCTGCGCCAGCGCGAATTCCCGGGGACCGGCCGAACTCGGATCGCCCACCGGATAGGAGAGATGCCGGATCTCCCGGCCGAGTTCGGCCGCGATCCGGGCGCGGCCCTCGACGATCTCGCGCGCGGCCGTCGCCGCATCGTGCTTGGCGAGCATCGGGTGGCTGACCGTGTGGGCGCCGATGGTGACTGCCGGGTCCCGGGCCAGATCGCGCAGCTCGGCCCAGGACAGGCACAGCTCGGACGCCACGGCGCCCGGCGCAAGGCCGGCTTGCCGGCACAGATCCGCGATCCGGTCCAGCAGGTCGGCCTCGGTGCCGCGGCGCAGGTCGCGGTAGAGCGCCTCGAAGGCCAAGGCCTTCTCCTGCGGGCTGCGGGCCGGGAGGTCGAGGCTCCGTGCCCCGATGGCGATCCGCACCCGGTCGAGCCGCGCGATCGCCCGCTCCAGCTCGATCCACCACAGGCGGCCGCTTTGGTCGGCGTAGCCGCTCGTGACGAACAGGGTCCAGGGGACGCTGTGGCGCGCGAGGACGGGGCGGGCATGCTCGACATTGTCGCGATAGCCGTCGTCGAAGCTCAGGACCGCGAAGGGCGGCCCGTAATCCGGCGCAGCGAGCCGCTCCGGCACCGCGTCGAGCCCGATCACCTCGAAGCCGCGGGCGTCGAGCTCGCGCAGGGTCCGGTCGAGGAAGTCCGGCGTGATGCTCAGAAGCCGGTTCGGCGCGAAGGCCGGGACGGGGTCCGGGCTGACATGGTGGAAGGTGAGGATCACGCCGAGCCCGCGGGCGGCGGGCGCGAGCCAGCGGTCGGCGCCGAGCGCCTGGATCGCGCGGAAGCCGGACGCGAAGACCCGATGCTTGGCACGCGACGAGATCATGACTCGGACCCGATCGGGCCGCTCGGCCCGGGCGGGTACAGCGATCACCGGCCGGGGTAAAGAAACCCACAATCGCCGCCCGATCAGAAGTTCCGCCGGAAGATTGTATTAGCCAAAGCCACGATTTGCAGTGTTGGGTCGGGATACTCTGCTCCGCGAGTCACGGCTCATTCAGCGCGCCTCCGGCAAGGTCGGCGCTTGGCTCCGGGCTCGGCCCGGTTCGGCGGAGAGATCCGGGTATGGCGACCGGCGTCCAGGTGGCGGGAACGGACATGATCGGTGCACGCGCGTCCGGAACGCTGACCGCGGAGGTCTTTTCCGATCTCGCCGCCGTGGAAGCCCTGTGGCGGCGGCTCGAATCCAATCCGGCGAGCTTGCACACGCCCTACCAGCGGTTCGACTGGGTCTCGGCCTACCTGCGGGCGACCGGCACGGCGGCGGCGGCGCGCATCCTGGTCCTGCGGGACGCGGAAGGCCGCGCCAGGATCCTGCTCCCGCTGGTGCTCACGCAACGCTTTGGCCAGACGGTGGCCCGGGTCGTCGGGGACACGCATGCGAACTACCACCTGCCGCTCTTCGCCACCCGCGACGCCGCCGCAATCGCCCCGGGCGAGATCACGGCGGCGCTGATCAGCGCCGGGCGCCCGGCCGGCATCGACGTCTACGCGCTGCAGCATCAGCCCCGGATGTGGGACGGCGCGGCCAATCCGTTCGCGGAGACCGGTGAGCCGGAAGCCAGCGATGCCTATGGGCTGATGCTCGGTCCCGATGCCGACGCGACCGTGCGTCGTGTGTTCAGCGCCGATGCGCGCAAGAAGCTGCGCTCGAAGGAGAAGCGCCTGGTCGAGGCCAAGGGCGCCCTCGCGTATCGTCGTGCCGAGACCCCCGAGGAGGCGGCCCGGTATCTTGCGGCGTTCTTCGGCCACAAGGCTTTGCGGTTTGCCGGGATGGGCGTCGCCGACCCCTACGCCCCCGAGCCGATCCGACAATTCCTCGCCGCGGCTGCCTCCGGTGCCGACCCGGCGATGGAGATCTACGCCCTGTGCCTGGCCGAGAGCGGGCGTGTGCTCGCGACCTTCGGGGGCGCGGTGAGCGAGCACCGCTTCAGCGGCATGATGACGGCGTTCGATCCGGACCCGGAGATCGCCCGGTTCAGCCCGGGGGACCTGCTGCTGCAGCATCTCGTCGGCGACCAGACCGCAAGGGGCCGCCGGGGCTTCGATCTCGGCGTCGGCGAGGCCCGCTACAAGGCGAGCATCTGCGACGAGACGATCGGGCTGGTCGAGACGATCGTGCCGGTGAGCCTGCGCGGCCGAGCCTATGGCGTCGCCAGGATGGCGCTCACTCGGACGAAGCGCCGGATCAAACGCGATCCGCGGCTCTACGCGGTCGCGGCGCGCCTGCGGAAGCTGACGCGCCGGTCGTGATCTCAGGCGGCGTTGAGCCGGAGCTCGGGACCGGCCAGATCAGCCGTTGTGACGTGCTCGGCTGAGCGATCCTGCGCGACCAGGATCTGGCCGGCACCGGCATCCTCGGCAATCGCGTAGAGATCGGCCAGGGCCGGATCCTCGGCGGCGGCGTTCGACGCGATGATGACGCTGTCCATGTAGCCGGCGACGAGTTCCAGCAGGTCGACGGCGCCCGGCGCGGCGTGAAGCCGGCAGACCACCCAATCATAGGCCTCGGCCATGGCCTCGAAGGTCAGGCTCAGCGCATCCGGCCCGTCGAACAGCACCTCGGACGGGGCCCGGCCGGCGCCGATCCGGTGGAGGCCGGTATCGCGCGCGGGCTGAATCACATCCAGGAAGGCCGCATCGCCGGCGATCAGATCGGTGAAGCCGCGCTCGTCGGAGCGACCGCGCGCAGCGTTCAGATCGACCGTGACCAGGCTGGCCTTGCGGCCGAGCGCGCGCACCAGCGCATCGTGGAGCGCTTGGTCGCCGTGCGACGCTTCCGTCTCCATCACCAGGACGCTGCGTCCGGAGCGGTCACCGGGCTCGCGCACCACCGCGGAGATCCGGGCGATCAGCGGCGCCAGATCGTAGGCCTCGGCGGGCGGGCGTGTAGGGGCGGGTGGCGCGGTGGGCCCGGCCGGCTCGGCGCCCTCGGCGGTCTCGGACCAATGGGCCGGGGGCATCGCCTCCGGGAAGGCGAAGCCCGGGCGCGCGAGCTCCGGCTCGAGGCGGGTCCGCCGGTCCGAGGTGTCGAAGGCGGTGTCCGAGTCCCGCTCGCTGCGGCTTCCTTCCGCCAGGAGGGCGCTGGCGAGCACGCCGCCGACCGCCAGCATCAGCGTCACCAGGGTCGCGAAGCCGACGATCGGCAGCTTCTTCGGGAAGGACGGCAGTTCCGGGGTCACGGCGCGCGAGACGATGCGGGCATCGGCGGGCGTGGCGCTCTCGCCGTCGCGGGCGGCGGCCTCACGATAGCGGGACAGGTAGGATTCGAGCTGCTCGCGCTGCGCCTTGGCCTCGCGCTCCAGGGCCCGGAGCTGGATCTCGCTGGCATTGCCCTTCACCACCACGTCCTGCTGGCCATCGACGGCGGCCTGCAGGCTCTCGACCCGGGAGCCGGCGATCTTCGCGTCGTTCTCCAGGGTGCGCACGACGCGCTCGGCCGAGGTCTTGATCTGGGCGTCGAGGTCTTCGAGCTGGGCGTGCAGCTCCTTGATCCGCGGATGGGCCGGGAGCAGCGTGCGCGATTCCAACGCCAGCTGCGCCCGCACGGCGATTCGGTTGTCGACGATCCGGCGGATCATCTCGTTGTTGGCGACCTCGGTGATCTCGAAGGCGCGGCCGTCCTTGATCAGGTCCTTGATCGCCTTCACTCGGCCGGCGAGGTCGGCCTTCAGGATCCGGGCCTGGGAGAGCTGGCTCGACAGCTCGCCGAGCTGCTGGGTCGTCAGCGGCTGGCCGGTGGCACCGCCGCTGCCGACCAGGCCGTTCTTGGCGCGGAACGCCTCGACCTTCGCTTCGGCTTCCGCGACGCGCTTGCGCAACCCGTCGATATTGCCGCCCAGCCAGGAGGAGGCGTAGCGCGCGGTATCGACCTTGTCGGCCTCGAGCGAGGAAATGTAGAGCTGCGCGATGGTGTTGGCGCCCTCGGCGGCGAGCTTCGGGTCCTTGGCGCGGAACTCGATCGTCAGGATCCGCGACTTGCCGGCCGGATAGACCAGCAGGTGCTCGAAATAGGAATCGAGCACGCGGTCCTCGGCCGGACGGTCGAGAGGGTTGGCGCCGATGCCGAGCATCATCATCACGCGCTGGACCGGGCCGATGCTGCTAGAGCCCGGGTCGAATTCCGGATTGCCGACCAGCTTGAGCCGCCGGATCGCCTCGCGGGCGAGGTCGCGCGACATCACCACCTGGACCTGGCTCGCCACCGCCTGCTCGTCGATCGGCGCAAGCTGGTCGGTGCGCTCCTGGGCGGTGCGGGCGAAGGCCGGATCGCGGCTCTCCAGGATCAGCTTGGCCTCGCCGGTGTAGCGCGGGCTGACCACGTTGACGAAGATGCCCGCGCCCAGCGCGACAACCAGGGCCGGGCCGACGATCCAGCCGATCGACCGGCGCAGGATCTGCGGGACCTGCGCCAGGCCGACGCCGTCCCGGGCGCTAGACCGCGTGGCAGGTACGGCGTGGGGCGAGCGCAGGCTGATACGGGACATGAGACGCTCTGAACGCGAAGGCCGACGGGACGGCACGCGATGCCATCCGGGCGCTATTAGAGGTCGTTAAGGTTGCTTGGACGTTAAGAAAGCTTGCGCACCGGCCCGACGGGACTGGTCATCGGAATGATCAAGGTTCGTTAACCTTAACAGCCTACACCACGCCGACTTGGCACCCATGACGGCGATGGTGATGAACCGGCGCGCTCTGCTCCTCGCTCTTGGCTCGACTCTGACGCTCGGCGGCTGCCTGCGTCCGAGCTTCCGCACCGACCAGCTCGATGCCACCGGCACCGGATCGATCGGCGCGCGCTATCCGCTCTCGGCGGGCGACAAGCTGCGGGTGATCGTGTTCGGGCAGGACAACCTGTCGAACATTTACGCGGTCGATGGCGCCGGCAAGATCGCGATGCCGCTGATCGGCACCGTCCAGGTCGGCGGCCAGACCACCGGTCAGGCGGCCCGGGCGATCGAGGTGAAGCTCGCCGCCGGCTTCGTGCGCGAGCCGCACGTGACCGTCGAGGTGGATACCTATCGGCCGTTCTATATCCTCGGCGAGGTCACGACCTCGGGACAGTACCCGTTCGTCAACGGCATGACCGTGGAGACGGCGGTGGCGATCGCCGCCGGGTTCGGGCCGCGGGCGGCCCGGGACTACGCCGTGCTCACCCGCGATACCGGCAGCGGGCTCGTGTCGGGCATCGTGCCGATGACCTATTCGGTCCGGCCGGGCGACACGATCGTGGTCAAGGAGCGCTTCTTCTGAGCCGAAGGCCGCAACCGATTACTGCGCGGTCTTCCAGACGTTGATCACCCGCATGGCGGTCTGCTGCGGCGGGATCGGGGTGGCGATCGGCGGCGTCGATTGCGGTCCGCGCGCTACGACCCGGCGTGCCTCGCTCGCGGGCGTCGCGCCGACGGGCGTGAACAGGCCGGCGAGCTGCTTGCGTGTGCCCTTGCTGACGAAGCGCGACGTCTGCACGGACTCGAAATCCCGCAGGGCGTGGCGCTTGTCCGGATTGCCGGTGAAGACCTTGGCGCCGGTGTTGAGCACGACGATGTCGCCGGGCAGCAGGGTCTCGTCCTTCAGCAGCGCCGCAGCCGCGCCACCCTTCATGTCGATCGCGGTCTGACGGGGGCTGACCTCCAGCTCCTTAATCTCCTTGACGCGGATCCGGACCGGGAGCGCCGCGTAGCGCGTCTGCAGACGGTGGCGGGCGCTGCCGAGGCGGGGCGTCGCGCGCCGGTACACGGCGCGGTCCTGCGCCGGCTGGGGCGCTTGCGCTTGCGGCGCCTGCTGGGGCGCGGGCGCCGGCCGGGCTCCGAACAGCATCTCGAGAAACCCGACCTCGGCCGCCTGGGCCTGGATCACGGTTCCGGCGAGAAGCCCGGCGGCGGCGATGACGGCCAACGTGCTGCCCGTACGAAACCTCATAACATCCTCCGGCACCGGCGCCGATCTCGACCGCCGGACCTTCAACCGCAAGCTGCGCGAGAGGGTTCCGGAATATTGGAGGTTTGTAAGCGTAGTTCGAAGAACCACGCTGTGCGTGTCATTTAAGACCGAATCACCACCGGATCTATTGTGCAAAACCGGTTCGGCCGGCTCGCCCGTCGTCCGACGACCACAACCGGTCCGCAGGGAGATTCCACACTGTCCGGAACACACGGACCGGTCGGGACCACGCCCGATGCCGCGCGTCGCCAAGCTGCCGCCGCACCGAAGGCCTGGGCAGCGCTACGGCACGATGGTGCCGCTCAGGCCGGCGCCATCTGCTCGCCCTCGCCGATGCAGTCGAGGGCGCGCTCCACGGCGCTGACCGCGTCGAGGAGGTGCTGAACCGTGCGCTCCACCTCGAGCGTGGGACGGCCCATCGCCGCGGCGCGGGCACTCACATCCTCGAGCTGCTCGAGCAGGGCGAGGAGGTCGCCGGCCACGGTCACCACCTCGCAGCGGGCGAGGCGGGTGACGGTCGGGCGCGGCCGGAAGGGCAGGACGTTGCTCATCGCCGACGGTTCTGGCCCGAAAGGACCCGGATTCGCCAGGGGGAGGGGCCGCACTTCCGCCAATTGGCGGGCCCTATCCGCCGCTAACGCGTGGAAAGGTAGATTTTCCGTGGCCGCCGCGCATCGGAGGCGGCAGAATCGGTTTACGCCTCGCCGCCGGTCTTGACGGACTTGTCGCCGCCCTGACCATGCCCTCACCGGCCTTTCAAACTGCGATTCGGCGGCGGATAGTAATCCCTCGCCCGGCTCGGGATCGCCCAGGATCAATCATGCGCTTTACCCTTCTCGCGGTCTCGTTCCTGGCGGTGGGCGGGCTCTGCGCCTGCAACACCGACAGCCCAGACGGGCGCAGCGGCCTCGCCGAGAGCTTCCGGCTCGACAATTACCGGGCCTCGAACGACACGAACGGCACCCAGACCCGGCGCGACGTGAACCGGGCCTACACGCAGCCGACCCTGCCTTCGATCGGCAATCGCGGGTTCTGATCCCCGGCCCGGAAAGCCGCGTCCGGGATCCGGGACGCGGCGCTCGCGACGATCAGCGCTTCGCCATCGCGTCGGCGAAGGTGGTGATCCGGTTGCGGGCGTAGACCGGCAGGCCGGCGCTGATCGAGTTGCCGGTGTTGAAGCTCGAATTGCCCATCAGCACCTGGGCGGGGAGCAGGTTCTTCAGCACCGGCACCCGGGCATATTCGGCCTTGCGGTCCAGGACATCCGCCTTGATCGCCAGCGCCATGTAGGTGGTCACCACCGTCTTGGTCGGATCGTTCGGCATCGGCTGGAACACGGCCAGGAACTTGCCGAAGCGCAGGATCTGGTTGACCCAGAAGATCGTCTGCTCCAGCCCGCCGGTCACCGGCGTGTCGATCTTGGTCAGGGCCTTCAGCGGCGCGCCCTGGTCGGGGCCGAGCACCCGCAGCTCGCTCTGGAACGAGACATACTCGGCGATCTTCTTGGCCGAGCCTTCCTCGAGCTTGTTTGCGAGCTTCACGCCGAGCGGCAGCTTGCCTTCGAGATCGTAGCGCGATTCGATGCAGGCGCCGGCGCCCTCGCACCAGGGCCGGTCCGGGCGCTTGGCGAAGGCGGCGGCCGGGTCCTTGTTCGGCGTCACCTCGCCGGCCGTGATCGCCTTGTGCTTGATCGCCGGGTCCATCTTCTGGACGAAGCCGAGATTGGCGAAAGCCTGGAGGTCGATCGCCTCGGCCGGCCGCGCAACCACGAACCGCCCCTCGGCCACGTAGACCTTCAGGGTCTCGTGCCGCGGCTTGGTCACGCCGTTCACCGTCACCGTGTAGTCCGGCTCCTTGTAGCCGGGGAAAGGCGCCAGCACCGCGGCCTCGGCCGGGCGGGCCTTCAGCCAGTCGAGATACGGGATCAGCCCGTTCTCGGGCGCCGTGGGGTTGTCGCGGTGATCCGTGAACAGGATCTGCCCCGGCTTGAGCGTCGCCGGATCGAGGGCGGTGACCGAGGGCACCTCCTTGATCCGCTCCGAACCCGGCGCCGGGCTGGCGGCGGGCGTCTGCGCGCAGACCGGGTGGGCGGCCGTCAGGGCGAGGGCGAGGGCGGCAGGGAACGGCTTGCGCAACGGGTATCTCATCGATCGAGGGGCGGTCAGTAGCCCGGGTCTTCGCCGAACAGGTAATCCGGGTCGCGGCGGCGCGGCCGGCGCACCTCCTCGTCCCCGAAGGGCGAGCGGGCGGTCTGGCCGGGCCAGGGCCTGTAGGCGTCCTGGCCGTAGGAATCCAGATCGCCCTGCGCACGGCGGCTGCGCGGCGGCTGGCGCTCGCCGAACGGGTCGAGGGGATCAGGCGCCGGGCGCTCGCCGGTCATGGTGCCGTAGTAATCGCCGGCGACGCTGGCCCCGTCCTCGGCGCCGTTGAGGTCACCGTCCTCCGCATCGGGCCGCATGGCGTAGAGGGTCTCGCGCGGCACCAGGCGGAACTGGGTGTCGGCCATCTTGCCGTCGCCGCTCGTGCGGAAATGCTCGAGGAAACCGCCGCCCGCGACCCGCTGGCCGCTATGGGGATCGATCGGCAGGTCGGCGATGAACGGACGGGCCTCGGAGGAGGGGCCCCGCAGCGGCGTCTTCGGGACGCCGTTCGCCCAGGCTGCCTGGAGGATGTTCGACGCGATCGGCACGGAGACATGGCCGCCGGTCTGGCCGCGGCCCAGCGTCTTGCGGCTGCCGTCGGCGTTGTCGTAGCCGACCCAGACCACGACGGTGATCTCGTTGGTGAAGCCCGCGAACCAGGCGTCGTTCTCGTTCTCGGAGGTGCCGGTCTTGCCCGCGACATAGGCCGAGACCTTGGAGAGCGCCGCTGCGGTGCCGTGCTGGGTCACGCCCTGCAGCATGGTCTTCAGCTGATAGAACGCGACCCGGTCGGCCGAGCCGATCCGCACCGGCTCGCGCGGGGCGTGGGTGTAGAGCGCCTTGCCGTCCCGCTCGACCGATTCGAGGGCGTAGGATGCCGGGCGGGCGCCCTCGTTGGCCACCGCCGCGTAGAAGCCGGCGAGATCCAGCATCCGCACCGGCTGGGCGCCGAGCACGAACGGGTAATAGGGCTCGCACTCGGCGTAGATCTGCGCTTCGAGGGCGATGTCGCAGACGCGCTTCAGGCTGGCCGGCGCCTTCGGGGCGATGCCGCCCTGGAGCAGCCGGGCGGTCACGAGGTTCTTCGAGAATTCCAGGCCACGCCGCAGGGTCGTCGGGCCGGAGCCGCCGCCCTCGTAATTCTTCGGCGACCAGGAATCCCCGGCGCCGCCGATCGGCGGCAGCGTGACGGGGGAATCGAGGACCAGGGTGTTGGGCTGGAGCCCGGCATTGAGCGCGGCGAGATAGGTCAGCGGCTTCAGGGTCGAGCCGGGCTGGCGCACCGCCTGGGTGACCCGGTTGAGCTGGCTCATCGGATAGGAGAAGCCGCCGGCCATCGCCAGGATGCGGCCGGTCTGGTTCTCCAGCACGAGGGCCGCGCCCTGAACGTTGGGTCGGACCCGCAGCTGCGCCCGGGCCGCCCCGCGGCCCTCCGTCAGCTTCACCCGCACCACGTCGTAGAGCTGCAGACGGTTGCGGGCGATGCCCGGGTCGAGGATGGCGGTACGGCCGTCGGCGAGACCGACCTTCACGGGCCCGCGGCCGGCCTCCAGCACCACCGCGACCGGCCAGTGCACGTCGTACAGGGTCGGCCGGGAGCTCTCGAGGGCCCGCAGCCAGACGGGCTTGGCCTGCGGAGCGGCCGCGACCTTCGGCCGGGTCGCCTTCGCGCCCGGCTTCACCTCGGGTTTGGCGGGCTCCACCCGGGCGCCGGTCACCCCGGGGGCGGCCTGGACCGCACCTTCCGGGGCGGGCGTCGCCGCCTGGATCCGGCGGATGCTGTCGGCGAGGTTGAGCTCGGGGCCGGTATAGCTCTGCCGTCCGGTGGACCGCTCATAATTGGCCAGCCCGTCCTGCAAGGCCGACTCGACGGCGCGTTGGAGCCCGGCATTGATGGTCGAGCGCACGGTGAACGACCCGGCGGTCAGCGAATCCACCCCCGCGAAGGTGCGCGCCTCGCGGTTCAGGTAATCGACCACGTAGAATCCGGAATCCCGCCGTGTCGCGTCGACCGGCTTCAGCCCGAGATCGGCGTTCACCGCCGCGTTCATCTCGGCTTCCGTGATCGTGCCCTCTTCCTTGAGGCGGGCGAGCACGTAGGCGCGCCGCTCGCGCGCCCGCTCCGGGTACTTGTCCGGGCTGTAGAAGTTCGGCCCCTTGGGCATGCCGGCAAGCAGGGCCGCCTCCGGCAGGGTCAGCTGCCCGACCGATTTGCCGAAATAGCTCTGCGCCGCCATCTCGATGCCGTAGGCGCCGCGACCGAGATAGATGCCGTTGAGGTAGAGCCCGAGGATCTGCGGCTTCGTCAGGATCCGCTCCAGGCGGGACGCCACGATCATCTCGCGGATCTTGCGCTCGTAGGTGACGTCGTCGCCCACCGAGAGGTTCTTCACCACCTGCTGGGTGATGGTCGAGCCGCCGGCCGGGCGGCCGGGCGAGGCGAGGTTGCCGATGAACGCGCGGATCACGCCGCGCTCGTCGATGCCGTGGTGGCTCTCGAAGCGCTTGTCTTCCGCCGCGATGAACGCCTTCTGCACCAGGTTCGGCACCGCGGTGATCGGCACGACGAGGCGTCGGCCGTTCGGCTCGAAGGTCTCGGCGAAGGGCTTGCCGGCGCCGTCGAGGATCCGGGTCATGCCCGGCAGGGCCTTGTCCCGGAGCGCCTCGGCGGTGGGCAGGTCCTTGGTGGCGTTGTCGTAGAATTCGATGACCTCTCGGGCGTTGAACGGCGAGATCGCCGGGTTCTCGCCCTTGCAGAACTGCTTGTAGCTCGTGTTCAGCTCGTCGAGGTTCAGCCCGTGCAGGATCTTCGGCGCGGCCGGCCCGGCCACGCTCGACGGATCCTCCATGGCGGTGGTGATCAATTCATCGAGATTGATGTCCTCGATGTCGAACGCCTTGCGCATGTGGGCGCAGCCGTCGCGCAGCAGGCGCACGACCTCGGCCTGGTCGGTGAACGGATCGAACTGGGTCCGCACCGCGTCCGGCCGCGTGGTGACCTGGCTCAGCGTCAGGGCCGTCGCGAACAGCTTGATCAGGATGGCGTTCATGCGGTCCGGATTCGAGGGGCGAGTCAGGGCCCGGCCGGGATAGCGCTACGCCGGGGCTGGTGGATAGGCGCTCCACAACGCGGCTGATTTGAGACAGCCCACGGCAACGCTTTCGTGAGGCTTGACGTTCGTCGTGCGCGGCAAAGACGAGGACCGGCATGATCACCGATCTCTGGTACAAGAATGCGGTCATCTACTGCCTGTCGGTCGGCACCTTCATGGATGCCAACGGCGACGGCATCGGCGACTTCGCCGGGCTGGAACGGCGGCTCGACTACATCCAGGGATTGGGCGCCACCGCGATCTGGCTGATGCCGTTCCAGCCCTCGCCCAAGCGCGACGGCGGCTACGACATTGCGGACTATTACGGGGTCGACCCCGATTACGGCTCGCTCGGCGATTTCGTCGCCTTCGCGCACGCGGCCAAGCAGCGGGGCCTGCGGGTGCTGATCGACCTCGTGGTCAACCACACCTCCGACAAGCACCGCTGGTTCCAGTCGGCCCGCTTGGACCCGAACTCGCCCTACCGCGACTGGTACGTCTGGTCGAAGGAGCGCCCGGCCACCACCGATGAGGGCATGGTCTTCCCGGGCGTGCAGGAGACGACCTGGACCTACGACGAGAAGGCCGGCGCCTGGTACTTCCACCGGTTCTTCGACTTCCAGCCCGATCTCAACACCGCCAATCCCGAGGTGCTGGCCGAGATCCTGAAGATCATGGGCTTCTGGATCGAGCTCGGCGTCTCGGGCTTCCGCATGGATGCGGTGCCTTTCGTCATCGCCGAGAAGGGCGCCGATGTCGGCGGCAAGCCGCGCGAGCAATTCGACATGCTGCGCGACTTCCGCGAGTTCCTGCAATGGCGCAAGGGCGACGCGATCATCCTGGCCGAGGCCAACATCCTGCCAAAGCAGGATCTCGACTATTTCGGCGACGACGCCGACCGCATGCACATGATGTTCAATTTCCAGGTCAACCAATCGACCTTCTACGCCCTGGCCGCGCACGATGCGCGACCGCTGGTGAAAGCGATCGAGCGGACCAAGCCGCGCCCGCTCTCGTGCCAGTGGGGCATCTTCCTGCGCAACCACGACGAGCTGGACCTCGGCCGGCTCACCGAGAAGCAGCGCGAGGCGGTGTTCGCGGAGTTCGGCCCCGAGAAGCGGATGCAGCTCTACGACCGGGGCATCCGCCGCCGCTTCGCCCCGATGCTGGCCGGCGACCCGCGCCGGATCCGGCTCGCCTACTCGCTGATGTTCACCCTGCCGGGGACGCCGGTGCTGCGCTACGGCGACGAGATCGGCATGGGCGACGACCTCGCCCTGAAGGAGCGCGACTGCGCCCGCACGCCGATGCAATGGACCGCCGAGCACCAGGGCGGCTTCACCAAGGCGGAGCGCACGGTGCTGCCGCCGATCGATCACGGCCCCTACGGCTACGCCCATGTCAACGTCGCCGACCAGCGCCACGACCCGGGCTCATTGCTCAACTGGATGCAGAGCCTGATCCGCCAGCGCAAGGAGGCGCCGGAGATCGGCTGGGGCGACGTGACCGCGGTCCCGACCGGCCTGAACTCGGTCCTGGCCCTGCGCTACACGTGGCGCGGCAATGCCGTCCTGTGCGTGCACAACCTCGCATCCGAACCGGTCGAGGTCGCGCTCGAATCCGGCGCGGCCGAGCCGGAGCACGACATCCTGATCGACGTGCTGACCGGGTCGCGCAGCGAGGTCGGCCCCGACGGCAAGCACTGCCTGTTCCTCGAGGGCTACGGCTACCATTGGTTCCGGGTCGGCGGGCTCGACGCCCTGCTGAGGCGGACGCCGGGCTGACGGGCGGCGCCTCGCCCTGGCCCGGCCGGCGCGGTAAGGCTCGCCCCGAAGCGAGGTTGCACATGGTTCGGTCGAAGCACTACCCGTCGGACGCGACGATCGCGGACGTCCTGCCCAGCCTCGAGGATGCCGAGGGCTATCTCCGGCAGGTGCTGGTGACGATGCGGATGTGCCAGAAGCATTACGGCGATGCCTGGGTGCGGATCGGCGTCACCGGCAAGGCGACCGCGCCCTCCTACCGGATCGACCGGCCGGACGCGTCCGCGACGCCCGCGGAGGACGGCGCGACCGAGGCCGGTGTCGCGATCTTCGGCGCCTATGGCGGGCGGTCCCACGACCGGTTCACCAAAGTGAACACCGCCGAGACCCGCTGGAGCAGCCGATCTCTCGGCATGGCCGAGATGCTGGCGCTCCACGACAGCCTGCGCCGCCCGAAAGATGGATCGGCCTGACCGCGCCGCGATGGTGCCGCCCGGACGCTTCTGCGCTAGAACCGGACCGAGAGCGCCGGCGGCGGCGCAGCCAACTCGCGGAACCCCATGCCAGGAACGCCCCGCGCCGGGATCATCCCGGTCACGCCCTTCCAGCAGAACTGCACGCTGATCTGGGACGACGCCACCAAGGTCGGCGCGGTCGTCGATCCCGGGGGCGACCTCGACCGGATCGAGGCCGCCATCCGGGAGCAGGGCGTGCGGGTGGAGAAGATCCTGCTGACCCACGGCCATGTCGACCACGCCGCCGGCGCCGACGAGCTGCGCGAGCGCCTCGGCGTGCCGATCGAGGGGCCGCACCTCGCCGACAAGTTCCTGCTCGATTCCCTGCCGGAGACGGCGGCCAATTACGGGATCGGCGAGGGCAGGGCCTTGACCCCCGATCGCTGGCTCGACGACGGCGACGCCGTGACGGTGGGCGAACTCGGCTTCGACATCCTCCACTGCCCGGGCCACTCGCCCGGCAGCGTCGTGTTCGTGAGCCGGGACGCGCGCTTCGCCCTGGTCGGCGACGTCGTGTTCAAGGGCTCGGTCGGCCGCACCGACCTGCCGGGCGGCAACCACGAGCAGTTGATCCGGGCGATCAAGGAGAAGGTCCTGCCGCTCGGCGACGACATCGCCTTCATCCCCGGCCACGGGCCGACCGGGACGCTCGGCGAAGAGCGCGTCTCCAACCCATTCCTTCAGGGCTGACAGCATGGACAAGCGCCGCATCGGCCGCTCCGACCTCCGGGTCGCGCCCTTCTGCCTCGGCGGCAACGTCTTCGGCTGGACCGCGGACGAGGCGACCTCCTTCGCGATCCTCGACCGGTTCGTGGAGCGCGGCTTCGACTTCGTCGACACCGCCGACGTCTATTCGCGCTGGGCGCCCGGCCATCAGGGCGGCGAATCCGAGGCGGTGATCGGAAAGTGGTTCGCGGCGCGACCGGGCGCGCGGGACAGGATCGTGCTGGCCACCAAGGTCGGCATGGATATGGGCGAGGCCGGCAAGGGGCTCTCGGCCCGGCATATCGAGGCGGCCTGCGAGGCCTCCCTGCGGCGGCTCCAGACCGACCGGATCGACCTCTACCAGTCGCATGTCGACGATGCGGAGGTGCCGCTGGAGGAGACGCTGCGGGCCTATGAGCGCCTGATCGCCGCCGGCAAGGTCCGGGCGATCGGCGCCTCGAATTACGGCGCCACGCGGCTCGCCGAAGCGCTAAAGATCTCGGCCGCCTCCGGCTTGCCCCGCTACGAATGCCTCCAGCCGGATTACAGCCTCGCCGAGCGCGGCTTCGAGGCCGAGCTCGCCCCCCTGTGCCGGGCGGAAGAGATCGGCGTGATCGGCTATTTCTCCCTCGCCGCGGGCTTCCTCACCGGCAAGTACCGCTCTGCCCAGGATGCGGCCGGACGGGCCCGGGAAAACCGGGTCGCGAAGTACCTCACCCTGCGCGGCCTGGCGCTCCTCGACGTCCTCGATTCGGTCGCCCGGGACCACGGCGCCACCCAGGCCCAGGTGGCGCTCGCCTGGATCATCGCCCGGCCGGGCATCACCGCGCCGATCGCCAGCGCGACCTCGGTGGCGCAGCTCGACGACCTGCTCGGGGCCGCCGCGCTGACCCTGTCGGCGGACGCGATCGCCCGTTTGGACGCGGCCAGCGCGGGCGGAATCCAGGGCTAACGCGGCGTTAAGCGCCGGGCCTCAGAAAAGCGGGTGCACGGGTCCGGCGCGAGCCCGTAAAATCGTGCAATCTCAACGCGGAACCCCTATATCAGGCGGACCAAGCGAGAGCGCAGGCGTGGGCGCCCGACGGCGCGAGTCCCTCCGTCGCGAACTGGTCCGCCTGCCCGAGGAATTTCATGGCCGACATCCCCCCGAACGAGCCCGCCGAGTACGGCGCGGAATCGATCCGCGTGCTGAAGGGCCTCGACGCCGTCCGCAAGCGCCCCGGCATGTATATCGGCGACACCGACGACGGCTCGGGCCTCCACCACATGGTCTACGAGGTGGTGGACAACGCCATCGACGAGGCCCTGGCCGGCCATGCCGATCTCGTCACCGTCCAGCTCAACGCCGACGGCTCGGTCACCGTGTCCGATAACGGCCGCGGCATCCCCACCGACATCCACAAGGAAGAGGGCGTCTCGGCGGCCGAGGTCATCATGACCCAGCTGCACGCGGGCGGTAAGTTCGACCAGAATTCCTACAAGGTCTCCGGCGGCCTGCACGGCGTCGGCGTCTCCGTGGTCAATGCGCTGTCGTCCTGGCTGAAGCTCCGGATCTGGCGCAACGAGATGGAGCACGCCATGGAGTTTCGCCACGGCGATGCCGTGTCGCCGCTCAAGGTTGTGGGCCCCGGCAACGGACGCCGCGGCACGGAAGTGACCTTCCTGCCCTCCACCGACACCTTCACGATGATCGAGTTCGATTACGGCACGCTGGAGAAGCGGCTGCGCGAGCTCGCCTTCCTCAATTCCGGCGTGCGCATCGTGCTGACCGACGCGCGCCATGCCGAGCACAAGCGCGAGGAGCTGTACTACGAGGGCGGCATCGAGGCGTTCGTCCGCTACCTCGACCGTTCGCGCAAGCCGATCGAGGGCATGTCCAGCCCCGTGGTGGTCCGCGCCGAGCGTGAGGGCATCCGGGTCGAGGTCGCGTTCTGGTGGAACGACTCGTTCAACGAGACGGTCCTGCCGTTCACCAACAACATCCCGCAGCGCGACGGCGGCACGCATATGGCTGGCTTCCGGGCGGCGCTGACGCGGCAGATCACCGGCTACGCCGATTCGTCAGGCGTCTCGAAGCGCGAGAAGGTCTCGCTCACCGGCGAGGATTGCCGCGAGGGCCTGACCGCGGTCATCTCGGTGCAGGTGCCGGATCCGAAATTCTCGTCGCAGACCAAGGACAAGCTGGTCTCGTCCGAGGTCCGCCCAGCGGTGGAGAACGTGCTCAACGAGGGCCTGTCCACCTGGCTCGAGGAGAATCCGCAGCAGGCCCGCTCGGTGATGGGCAAGGTCGTGCTGGCGGCCTCCGCCCGCGAGGCCGCCCGCAAGGCCCGCGAGACCGTGACCCGCAAGGGGGCGCTGGACATAGCCTCGCTGCCCGGCAAGCTCGCCGATTGCCAGGAGCGCGACCCGTCGAAATGCGAGATCCTGCTGGTCGAGGGCGACTCGGCCGGCGGCTCGGCCAAGCAGGGCCGCGACCGGGCGTTCCAGGCGGTGCTGCCGCTGCGCGGCAAGATCCTCAACGTCGAGCGCGTGCGCGCCGACCGGATGCTGTCCTCGGTGGAGATCGGCACGCTGATCACGGCGCTCGGCGCCGGGATCGGCCGCTCGTCCACGGACCGCGAGGGATTCAACCCGGAGAAGCTGCGCTACCACCGCATCATCATCATGACCGATGCCGACGTGGACGGCTCGCACATCCGCACCCTGCTGCTGACGTTCTTCTTCCGCCAGATGCCGGAGCTGATCGACCGCGGCCACCTCTACATCGCCCAGCCGCCGCTCTACAAAGCCGAGCGCGGGCGCAAGGCGATCTACCTCAAGGACGAACGCGCCCTCGAGGATTACCTGATCGACCAGGGCACCGACGGGGCGATCCTGCGGCTGTCGACCGGCGCCGAGTTCACCGGCCCGCAGCTCAAGAGCCTGGTCGAGGAGGCGCGCGGCTTCCGCAACGTGCTCCAGGGCCTGCACACCCGCTACGACCGGTCGGTGGTCGAGCAGGCGGTGCTGGCCGGTGCATTCGACGCCGAGGCGGCCACGCGGCCCGGCGAGGCCGAGGTGCTGGCCGACATGACCGCGCGCCGCCTCGACCTGATCGCCGACGAGATCGAGCAGGGCTGGCAGGGCGAATCCCACGAGGGCGGCTATCGCCTCACCCGGACGCTCCGCGGCGTGAAGCAGGTCGCCACGCTGGATGCCAGCCTGATCTCGTCCCAGGAGGCCCGGCGCCTGTCCGAGCGCGCCGACGCGTTCCGCGAGATCTACGGCGAGCCCGCTACGCTGATGCGCAAGACCGACGAGACCGTGCTGCACGGGCCCGTCGCCCTGTTCGAGGCGGTGATGGCTTTCGGCCGCAAGGGGCTTCAGCTCCAACGCTACAAGGGCCTGGGCGAGATGACCGCCCAGCAGCTCTGGGAGACGACGCTGGACCGCGAGGTGCGCTCGCTTCTGCAGGTGAAGGTCAAGGACACGACCGACGCCGACGACCTGTTCGTCAAGCTGATGGGCGACGTGGTCGAGCCGCGGCGCGAGTTCATCCAGGACAACGCGCTGAGCGTCGCCAACCTGGACGTGTAGCGCCCGCTATGTAATTTCTCAGTAAAACATATCCCGGGAAGCGAGTTATGTGGACCGATTTACTGAGAAGCCTGACCTCGCCGGCATATCGGCCGGTTTTCAGGCCGGTAGAGCATTGATTCAGAGATGCTCTCCGCTGTCAACATCGAGCTTTCGTCAGTGCCCTTTGGTGACCGAGATCCAACGCTTCGGGGATGGTTACCTGCTGAGCGCCATGGCCGCCGAAGCCGTCGGGGTACGGACCGCTTAGGTTCGGAGTGGGTAAGGAAGACGGGGTTCCATCCGGCGTTGGTCGTCGCGGCGGGTGCCAGAGCGGGCAAACACCCTCGCAACGTCGACCGGGCGTCGGAGGAGGCCCAAGCCCTCATGGGGCCGCCCCCCTTCGGTTATGATTAAGCCGCCCGGCTCCTGAAAGGACTGCCTCATTGTAAGTGCTGGCGCTCAGAACAGCATCCAGCCGGTCCTGCAACCGCTCCGGCAGTACGGACTCTCAGTCCACCATCGCGGGCGTACCGACCAAGCCGACGATGGCAGCTACGGCCGCCTCACACTCGCCGGCGTCCATCTCCGTAACCTTGGCGTAGATGTCCGGCGAGCGTGGAAGACCCTTCATCCCCGCGATGCCCGATACCTGAGCGGGGGCGAACGTGGCTTGGGTAGCAAGGTCGCCGTCCTCCAGGGCGAGCATCGGGATGGACGAGTAGAGATCGTCGAGCCTCAACTCGACCCCGATGGCCGCTAGCCGGAGGACGGCGTTGGTCCTTGTTGGACTTCGTAGTGCCATCCGTCTCCCTGACGGTGAAAGAAATCAACCCGGCGCTGGTCCTGCGCGACAAGGACGAAATGCATGAGGTCCGGCAGCGTCTGGTATTCGAGCCATTTCCCGCCGCGGTCGTACCGTCAGGTCATCGAGGGGCCGGGTCAAGGCATCGTGGGCGATGGAGCCGCCGACCAGCATGCGGATTACCTGCCCGTCGATGTACTCCAGCCGCTCCCCTTCCTCCGCCGCTTCGCAAAGGCGTTCGTACTCATCCAGCCCGATGAAGTCGTCGCGTAACGCAGCGGGCATGCTATGGCCCTAGAGGTTCCCCCTCCTCATACGCTTGGACGTGGCGATCCGGAAGCTGCGGGCAAGGCACGGTGGCCGTTCGGCGCTCGCACGGGAACGTCCGGGTCACCGCGACGCCTGCGCTCCCTCTGTCGGATGCCGACCGGCCCTTTGCGGGAGGAGGACGATGAGCGCGACGATGAAGGCCCCGATCACGGCGGAGGCGAGCGGCCGGCTCAGGTTCAGCCCGCCGTCGGCGACCGGCTTGTCGAGGAAATCGCCCACCGTGGCCCCGAGCGGGCGGGTCAGGATGAACGCCGCCCAGAAGAGCGTGACCCGTGAAACGGAGGTCCGGTAGTACAGGGCGATGACGACCGCGAGCGCCGCCGCGAAGACGAGGGCGCCACCCTCGTAGCCGAGGCCGCCGGTGTCCGCGAGCCAGTCGCCGAGCGCGGTGCCCAACGTCTGCGAGAAGGTGATCGCCCCCCAATAGAACGCCTCGACCCGCGGGGTCGAAACCGTGTCCACCGACACGGTGCCCTCGGTCGCATACCAGAGCCCGAGCACGGCCGCGAGGCAGGCGAGGAGCAGGGTCGATCCGCCGGTGTATCCGATGCCGAGCGAGCGGTCGGCGAAGTCCGCCATCGTCGTACCGAAGGTGGTCGAGGCGACGATCGTGGACCAGTACAGGACCGGGTGGAACCGCTTCGACATGATCTGGGCGACCACGAGCCCGACCAGCAGCACGGCGAACAGGGCGGTGCCGGCGAGATAGCCCCAATCGAGGGTCATGGTGACGGTGTCGCCGCCGGTCTCCCCGAGCGTGGTGGCCAGGATCTTGACGATCCAGAAGCCCAGCGTGACCTCGGGTACCTTGCTCAGGGCGCGTTCGTAACGGTCGTCCATCGGACCTGCTCCTTCTTCGAGGGGAAACCTGACGGCGCGTCGGCGCAGGCCGCCCGGCGACCGGCACGCTGCGGGATGAGGAGGACGAGCCCGACCATGACGATCGCGAGGACGCCGGAGATCGTGATGTCGTCGATGCCCAGGCCGCCGGAAGCGACCGGCTTGTCGAGCGAGTTGGCGAGGGTGGCGCCGAGCGGCCGCGTCAGGACGAACGCCGTCCAGAACAGCATCGGCCTGGAAACGCGCGTACGCAGATGGAGGGCCGTGACCACGGCCAGCGCGACGAGGATGAGGAGCGCGCTCCCGTTGTACCCGAGCCCGCTGCTGTCGGCCATCCAGTCGCCCAACGCGGTGCCGAGCGTCTGGGAGAACATGACCGTGGCCCAATAGAAACCTTCGGCCCGCGGGGACCGCACCGTCTCCACGGCGACCGTGCCGAGCGTGCGCTTCCACAGGATCAGGGTCGCGACGACCGATCCGAGCAGCACCAGGGACCCGCCCGCGTAGCCGATGCCGAGGGACCGGTCGCAGAAGTCGGCGAGGGTCGTGCCTGCGAGCGTCGTCGCGGTGACCACGGCCCAGTACAGGAGCGGCTGGAAGCGGTCCGCCCGGACCTGTGCGGCGAGCAGCACCGCCAGGGCGGCCCCGAAGATCGCCGTGCCGGCGAGATAGCCGAGGCCGAGCGTCAACGTGACGGCGTTGCCGCCGACCTCGCCCAGGGTCGTGGCCACGATCTTGATGGCCCAGAACCCGGCGGTGGCTTCAGGCACCTTGGCGGGTTCGACGTGTCCGGGTCGCTCGGTCGGTTGCATCGGGCTGCCGTGGGAAAGCGAGTGCCGGCTCAGGCGGTGTGGGTCTGGTCGATGATGGCGAGCAGGTCGTCGACCGCGCGACGGCAGGCGGCCGGATCGGGGTTCGACGCCCGCAGCGCGTCGAGGGCGCGGTCGATGGCCTTGTCCACGACGTGCCAGTCGGCGGCGGCTCGCGGCTTCAGGCCGGCCTCGGACGCGTCCCAGGACAATTCCAGGTCCTTAATGTGCGTCTTGGCGGCGGCGAGGTCGCCCCGGTCGGTCATCGCCTTCACGTCGACGACGATGGACCGGAACTTGGAGAGGTCGCCAAGCTTCGAGGCCGCCATCGCCTTGGGCGTCGCTCCGACAGCGGCGTCCTGCATCGCCAGCAGGCCCAGGGGGGCGGCCGTGGCACCGATGACCGTCGCGGCGATGGCGGCGAGGAGGATGTTTCGCATGGTCGTTCGCTCCGTGTCGTGCGGCGTTGGAAGGACTGGAGGATGGGGATGCGGGAGGCGGCGGACGGTCAGGCCCGCCGCTGTCCGGCCGGCTCGCCAGGGCGTCCGGAGACGAGGCTCAGGGACGTCACCAGGGCGACGATGACGGCGAAGAAGGCGAGGCTGGTGGAGGCCGTGCCGAAGCCGAGGCCGCCGTATTCCCGTGCCTGCGACAGCAGATCGCCCAGCGATGCGCCGAGGGGGCGCGTGACGATGTAGGCGAGCCAGAAGGTCGTCACCGGGTTCGCGCCGAGGCGCCAGGCGAGGGCGAGGGCGGCCAGGATCGTGCCGAAGATGACGACGCCGAGATTGAAGCCGAGCCCCAGCGCCTCCGTGGCCAGGTCGCCCGCGGCCGTGCCGAGCGCGAAGGTCAGGAGGATGGCGAGCCAGTAGAACGCCTCGCGGCGTCGGGTCACGATGGCGTGGATCGAGAGCGTCCGCTCGGTCGCGTACCAGAGGGCGAACACGGCGGCGAGGGCGGTCGCGAACACGCCGGTGCTGACGAAGAGGCTCACGCCGAGCTTGTCGGTCAGGATGTCGGTGACCTGCGTGCCGACCACGCTGACGAGGACGACGGTCGACCAATAGGTCCAGGGCACGTAGCGCCGCTCGCGCACCTGCAGGGCGAGGACGGCCGCGAGGAGGCCGGCCGTGACGGTGGCGGTGACGGCGGCACCCAGGCCGACGTTCACCGCGAGGTAGTCCGCGCCGGTCTCGCCGACGGTCGTGGACAGGATCTTGATGACCCAGAAGGCCGCGGAGACCTCCGGTACCTTGTTCAAGACCTGGCGCTGGATCTCGCTCATCCCCGTCTCCCGTCCGTCATGGTCGGGCACGGTGATAGCGAGCCAGAATGAGGGCAGAATGAGCTTCGTCCAAAGGAGCCGCAGGCTCGGCCTCAGGCCGGCAGTCTGACGGTTGCGAGGGTCCCCTGCCCGTCACGTCGGTTTTCGACCGTCAGGCCGAGGTCGTTGCGCTCCGCGATGCGGCGGGCGATGGCGAGCCCGAGCCCTGTGCCTTCGACTTCCGGTGGCGCGGCCCGGAAGAAGCGGTCGAACAGGCGGCCCTCGCTTCCCGGCGGCAGCCCGCAGCCGGTGTCCCGAACCGTGACGACGCACGCACCGTCCCGGTTCAGCAGACGGACGTCGACCTGGCCTCCGGACGGCGTGTAGCGCAGGGCGTTGTCGACGAGGTTGGCGAACAGGACGCGGACCTCGTCCTCCGACGCGTGAAGCGTCGCGGGTGTCTCGATATGCACGCCCAGGTCGATGTCCTTGCGCTCGGCGAGCACGACGTGGTCGGCGACGCAGTCGAGCAGGAGCTGGCCGAGGTCGACGGATGCAGGACGCGCCTCGGCACCGTCGTCGAGCCGGGCGAGACGGAGCAGTTGATCCACCAGCCGGTTCGCCCTCCGGAGGCCGTCCGCCAGCGCCGTACGCCGCGCGTCGCTCCCGCCACCGGCAGGCCCGCCGAGGGAGTCGAGTTGGATCTGCATCGCGGCGAGCGGCGTACGCAGTTCGTGCGCCGCGTCGGCGACGAACCGCTTCTGGGCGGCCAGAGCGGCCTGCAGGCGAAGGATGAGCCCGTTCATGGCCTCGACGAGGGGCGCCACCTCCGTCGGCACGCCGCGCGTCGGCAAGGGGCCTTGGGCGGCGGCGCCGCGCCCGGCGAGGTCATGCACCAAGCCGTCGAGCCGCCCGAGCGCCCGGTTCATCGCCCAGCCGACGACGATCCACGACAGCGGGACGAGGAGCAGCAGGGGGGCCACGGCACCGAGCGCCGCATTGCGTGCGAACTCCGCCCTCACGACGTCGCGCTGGGCGACCCGGACCGTCGTTGTGCCGTTGGCGGTCGTGTATGTGCGCCAGAGCTCGCCGCCCATGACGACGTTCGCATATCCCGTGCGGCCGGGGTGGCGGACGTCGACGCCGCGGTCGTCGCGCAGGACCTGCCCGTCCTTCCAGATGGTGACGGCGAGTTGGTCCTCCGGGTCCTGGTCGGCGGCGGGCGGCGCGTCCGCGTCCGTTAGCCCGGGACCGGCGTTGAGGGCGACTTGCCGCAACTGCCCGTCGAGGAAATCGGCCGCCTCGATCCGCGCGAGGGCATAGGCCGCGACCATCGCGGCCAAGCCGATTCCGGCGAGCAGGGCGGTCATCCAGACGAGCGTCGTGCGGCGCAGGGAGGCGGCCCTCATGGCTTGGGTACCATCCAGCCCGCGCCGCGGACATTCAGGATCACGCCCTTGCCGACCTTTCGACGGACCGTGAGGATCAGGGCGTCCACCGCGTTGCTCTCGACCTCCTCGCCCCACCCGTAGATGCGTTCCTCGATCTGCGCACGAGAGAGGATGCGCCCCGGTCGCTCCATCAGGGCGTGCATGAGGGCGTATTCGCGCGCCGACAGGACCGCGACGGTCCCGGCGTGGGACAGGACGTGGCTTTCCGTGTCGAGTTCGGTCTCGGCGGCCACGAGCCGCGCGCTCGCCCGCCCGGCCCGACGGCGCAGGATGGCCCGCATCCTGGCGAGCAGCTCGCGCATCTCGAACGGCTTGACCAGGTAATCGTCCGCCCCGAGGTCGAGGCCTGCGACGCGGCTTTCGAGGCCGTCCCGCGCCGTGATGATGAGCACCGACGTGTCGATCCCGGCCGCCCGGGCGGATCGAAGCACCCGAAGTCCGTCCCCGCCCGGCAGGCCGAGGTCGAGCAGCGCGAGCGCGTGGCTGCCGTTGAGCAGGGCCGTCTCGGCCTCGCCGCCGTCGCGGACCCAATCGACGG
The DNA here is from genome assembly GCF_020523825.1 of Methylobacterium brachiatum. Lineage (GTDB taxonomy): Bacteria > Pseudomonadota > Alphaproteobacteria > Rhizobiales > Beijerinckiaceae > Methylobacterium > Methylobacterium brachiatum. The sequence goes on from NZ_JAJALK010000001.1 coordinate 289,401, forward strand.
AATAGCCCTCGGCCGAGAGGCCGTTCGACAGCCCTTCGCCGATCATCCGGTCGTCCTCGATCAACAGCACGCGCATCGGTCGGTCCGTCCGGTTTCGAGCCCTCGCCCTGGACTGCGCCGCGACGCATCCCTTCCCGCCGGCTTCATCCTCGATAGGCGACGAGCACGGCCCCGGCGGCGATGAGGGCGACGCCGAGCCAATTCGGTGGAGATAGACGTTCGCCGAGGAAGACGACCCCGAAGACGGCCACCAGCACGACGCTGAGCTTGTCGACCGGGGCCACGCGGCTGGCCTCGCCGAGCTTGAGGGCGCGGAAGTAGCAGATCCATGAGCCGCCGGTGGCGAGGCCCGAGAGCACCAGGAACACGTAGGTCCTGGCCGAGACCGACCCGACCGGTACCCACTGGCCCGTGCCGACCAGGATGGCGCCGAGGGCGCAGAGTATGACGACCGTGCGGATGAAGGTGGCGAAGTCGGAATTGACGTTCTCGATGCCGACCTTGGCGAAGATCGCGGTCAACGCCGCGAAGGCGGCAGAAAGCAGCGCCCACAGCTGCCAGGATCCGAGCAACGTCCTCATGCCGTGTTCCCCTCGATGCGGACCTGCCGCGACGCAATCCTCACGGCCCCCGACAGACCATCGGATGAGGGATGTCCGGCACCCGACGCCCCCCCCTGAGCGTCGCCGTTCCAACGCTCGCCGTGTGGTTCCTAATTCGCCCTGGACGGCCATTGCCGATGCAGGTCGTCGATGACGAAAGCATGCTCGTGCCGGCCCTGACCGATCCCCCGCACGTGGGGGTGGGACGGGTCGAGGTCCGCGTGGGCATGTGCGACGACGTCCGGGTCGGATGCAGGCCAAAGCATGGCCGCCGCCGCGACGCCCGCGACGGTCAGGGCGCCGAGTGCCGCCAGGGTCGCGGGCATCCCGACGGCAGCGCCGAGGCAGCCCGCCAGCGGGTAAGTGAGGAGCCACGACGCGTGCGAGAGCGCGAACTGGGCGGCGGAGTAGCCGATCCCAAGGACGAGCCAGGTCCCGAGCAGTACGGGCCAGCCGATGGCCCCGCACCAGGTCAGGGCAGCGACCCCGACGAGGACGACTCCGAGGAAGGCCGCGGACGGCAGCATCACACCCCTGTCGGACAGGCGGTCCAGGACCCGCGGTAGGACCAGGGCGGCGGCCATCGAGCCCGCGCCGAAGGGTCCAAGGGCAAGGGCGACGTCGTGCTGGGGGCGTCCGAGCAGGGCCTGGACGATTACCACGGTATTGACGATGACCATGGCGCCGGCCGCCGCGACGGCGAAATTCAGGGCGAGCAACCCGCGCAGGCGCGGTGTCGCCAGGAAGATCCGCCATGCCCAGTTGGCACTCGATACGGAGACGCCTAAGCCTCAGTGACGGGCCGGGCACCGAGCACAGAAAAGGCGACAGGCGCGTCAGGTCCGCGGGACCTCTGCTCTCCGTCACCAACACTCGATAACTGATAAATGGTCTCATCGGATTTCAACCAAGAGATCTACGCAAATCTTGGACGAATGCCTTCGCGAGCGCCGGCGCCTCGGCCACCACCTCTTCGTAGAACTTGGTCCCCACGGGGCCTGCCTGGGAATAATCCGGGGGCAACTCACCGATTGTCGCCGCGATCTCTGCGAAAACCTCTTCCCGTTCAGGTGCTGAAAGTTTTTGCATGAGAAGGGTCATCATGGCGATGGTCGATGTTCTCACAACCGCAAGCATCGCCGTTGTCGTCACGGCAAAATGGTGCGTTTGTAGATCATTCATTGAAAACACCTTGCATAGTCAAGCATCATTACTCAGGCATCACTTCCTGAGGTGCTTGAAGTATTGGAGAAACAATACGGCCAGAGGCAATCCGATACAGATCGCTATCATCATTCGATCCGCGGCTTTGCGGACGTATGGCCTGACCCGTCGCTTGCGCCGAGGATTTGGCGCCCACTCGGTCTGCAGCCGCGCCGATTTCTTACTCATGCCGGATGCTCGCCGTCACACGGGCAGGCGCGCGGCCTCGGCCGAAAGCGCCTCGTCCTCGACCTGGACGGTGACGTGCTCGATGCCGTGTCGCTCCTTCACCAGACGCCGGACCGCGCGGATGAGGTCGGGTCCGGCGGCGACGTCGTCCATGACCACGTGGCCGCTCATCGCGTCGAAGCCGGAGGTCAGCGTCCAGGCATGAAGGTCGTAGGCGCGCCGCACGCCAGGCATCGCCTCGATCTCCGTTCGTAGCGCGGCAAGATCGACACCCAGAGGCGTTCCCTCCAGCAGGATGTGAAGCGCCTCGCTCAACAGGCGCCAGGTGCGCGGCACGATGAACAGGCCGATGCCGGCGCCGACCAGCGGATCGACCCATCGCCAGCCCGTCGCCATCACCACGAGGGCCGCAGCGATGACGCCGACCGAACCCAGCATGTCGGAGAAGACCTCGAAGTAGGCGCCCTTGACGTTGAGGCTTTCCGACGATCCGCCCGCGAGGAGCCTCATGCTGGCGAGGTTCACCCCGAGGCCGACGAACGCGACCAGCATCATCGGCCAGCCGAGGATCTCGGTCGGCTCGAAGAAGCGCCGGTAGGCCTCGTACAGGATGTAGGCCGTCACCCCGAGCAGCACGACGGCGTTGGCGAGGGCCGCCAGGATCTCGAAGCGCATGTAGCCGAAGCTCTTGCCCGGCGACGGCGCCTTGGCCGCGTAGTGGATGGCGAGCAGCGACAGCGCGAGGCCGCCGGCATCCGTGACCATGTGGGCGGCATCGGCCAGCAGCGCGAGGCTGCCGGTGAGCAGGCCGCCGACGACCTCCGCGGCCATGTAGGTCAGCGTCAGGGCGAGCGCCCAGGCTAGGCGCCCCTTGTTCCTGCCCGCCGCCGAGCCCGCGGGTATGCCGCCGCCGTGCGAATGCCCGTGGCCGCCGCCGTGCGCGTGTCCGTGTCCCATGTCGCTCCCAGTCTTTCGTTGCCGTCCCGGACCGGCCGCCTCAGGGGCCGGAGGAGCCGATGAGCTCGGCCACGTGCGCGCCGGCGGGGTGTCCGGTCGCGGCGAGGTGGGCGGCCGAGCAGGCCGCGTAGCCGGGACCGAACGCCGCCATGACGAGCTCGTGCCGCCCGTCCGGAGCCTCGCGGCTGGCCAGGAGAGCCCGACCGCCGGGCCAGAGCTCGGAATCGGCCGATGGCCCCGGTGTCGGCTCGCCGTAGCGGCGCACCCCTTCGTCGTGGATGGCGCGGCGCACGCGCGCGAGTTCCTCGCCCGCCAGGGGGAGCCCCACCCAGACGACCTCCTGCAGACCCTCCTCGCGGCAGACCACCAGCACGACCTCGGCCGTTGCCGACCCGACGGCCGGCCGCCAGCCACGCGGGTAGTACAGCGCGGTCAGGTTGGCCTCGCGGTCGGCCTTGAGCGGGCGCGGCACGTCGGCGACGGGCCCCCACGCGAGGCCGAACGGAGCCTCGCCGACGCCTCCGTCCGCGCCCGGAGCCGCACCCGTCAGCGCGAGGAAGGCGAAAGGAGCCGCCAACCAGGTTGGGACGCGTCGCATCTCGTCTACTCCGCCGCCTTGAGGTGTCGTGGCCCCGGCTCCCGCGGCCGCTCCGCGACCTTCGGGACGACAACCTTGCCGAACCGGGCGTACAGGGCCGGCAGCACGATCAGGGTCAGCAGGGTGGCGCTGATCAGGCCACCGATGACCACGGTGGCGAGCGGCCGCTGGATCTCGGCGCCGGTCTCGGTGGCGATGGCCATGGGCACGAAGCCGAGCGAGGCGACCAGCGCCGTCATCGCCACCGGCCGCAACCGGGTCATGGCGCCCTCCAGGATGGCCTCGCGCTTCGGCCGGCCCTCCGCCACGAGCTGCTTGATGAAGGTCAGCATGACGAGGCCGTTGAGGACCGCAACGCCCGAGAGCGCGATGAACCCGACCGCCGCCGGTACCGAGACCGGCATGCCGCGCAGCCAAAGCGCGAAGATGCCCCCGGTGAGGGCAAGCGGCACCGCGCTGAACACCAGCAGCGCGTCCCGCGGCGAGCCCAGGGCCGAGTACAGCAACAGGAAGATCAGGAAGAAGCAGACCGGTACCACCACCATCAGCCGCCGCTTGGCCGAGGCGAGGTTCTCGAACTGCCCGCCCCAGGTGAGGTAGGAACCTGGCGGCAGCTGCACCTGGCTTCCAACCTTCGCCTGCGCCTCCGCGACGAGCGAGCCGATGTCCCGCCCGCGCACGTTGGCCGTGACCACGACCCGCCGCTTGCCGTTCTCGCGCGAGATCTGGTTCGGTCCCTCGGTGACCGAAAAGCTCGCCACCTGCTTGAGCAGGACCGAGCTCGCCCGGCCGTTCGGGCCCGCCGGCAGCGGCACCGGGATGTTCTCCAGGGCCTCCCGGTCCTCGCGGACCTTGTCGGTCAGGCGCACGACGATGGGGAAGCGACGGTCGCCCTCGAACACGACGCCGGCGTCCCGTCCCCCGATGGCCGCGCCGATGACCTCCTGGATCGCCCCGGTGCTCAGGCCGTAGCGCGCCGCCTCGGCCTTGTTGATCTTGATCTCCAGGAACGGCAGGCCCGCCGTCTGCTCGACCTTGACGTCCTCGGCGCCGTCGATGCCCTTCAGGACCGCCGCGACCTGGTTGGCCGCCTTCAGCATCGGCTCGAACTCGTCGCCGAACACCTTCACGGCGAGGTCGCCCCGGGTGCCGGCGAGCAGCTCGTTGAAGCGCAGCTGGATCGGCTGGGAGAACTCGTAGACGTTGCCGGCGAGCGCCCCGACCGCCTTCTCGATCTGCTCCTGCAACTCGGCCTTGGACAGGCTCGGCTCGGGCCACTCCTCCTGGGGTTTCAGGATGACGAAGGTGTCTGAGGAGTTCGGCGGCATCGGGTCGGAGGCGACCTCGGCGGTGCCGGTCTTCGAGAAGACGTAGGCCACCTGCGGGAATTTCGAGACCACCTTCTCGACCTTGAGCTGCATCGCCTGCGACTGGGTGAGGGAGGTCGATGGGATTCGGGTGGCGTTGAGGGCGATGCTCTTCTCGTCGAGCTGCGGGATGAACTCGGTCCCGAGGCGGGTGAACAGGATGCCCGCCCCGACGAGCAGCAGGAGCGCCGCGCCGACGAAGACGAACGGCGCCCGGACCGCCGCGCCGAGCACCGGGCGGTAAGCGGCCTTGAGCGCCCGGATGATGAGGTTGTCCTTCTCCGTGACCTTGCCGGTGATGACGATGGCGATGAGCGCCGGCACGAAGGTCAGCGACAGCACGAAGGCCGCCACGAGCGCGATGATCACGGTCAGCGCCATCGGCTCGAACATCTTGCCCTCGACCCCCGTGAAGGTCAGGAGCGGGACGTAGACCAAGATGATGATCGCCTGCCCGTAGAGCGACGGCTTGATCATCTCCTCGGCTGAGGCGCGGACCGTCTGGAGGCGCTCCTCGGTGTCGAGCCCCCTGCCCAGCTCCTGCTGCTTCTCTGCGAGGTGGCGCAGGGCGTTCTCGGTGATGATCACCGCCCCGTCGACGATCAGCCCGAAATCGAGGGCGCCGAGGCTCATCAAGTTGGCCGAGATCTTCGCCTCGACCATGCCGGTCATGGTCATCAGCATGGCGACCGGGATGACCAGGGCCGTGATGATGGCGGCCCGGATGTTGCCGAGCAGCAGGAACAGGATGACGATGACGAGAGCCGCGCCCTCGGACAGGTTCTTCACCACCGTCTTCACGGTCGCCTCGACGAGCCGGGTCCGGTCGAGGACGGTCTGGACCTCGACGCCGGGCGGCAGGCTCTTGCGGATCTGTTCCATGCGCGCGTCGACCGCGGCAGCCACCGTGCGGCTGTTCTCGCCGATCAGCATCAGGGCGGTGCCGACGACGACCTCCTGGCCGTCCTCGCTGCCCGAGCCCGTGCGCAGGTCGCGCCCGATGCGGACCTCGGCGATGTCCTTGATCCGCACCGGCACGCCGCCCCGGGTGGCGACGACCACGTCGCCGATCTCGTCCATGCTCTCCAGGCGGCCGGCGGCGCGCACGACGTAGCCCTCGCCGTTGTCCTCCAGGTAGCGGGCGCCCTGGTTGGCGTTGTTGGCCTCCAGCGCCCGGGCGACGTCCGAGAAGGACAGGTCGAGGGACGCGAGCCGCGTCGGGTCGGGCTGGACGTGGTACTGCTTCTCGAAGCCGCCGATGCCGTCGACCCCGGCCACGCCGGACACGGTCTTGACTAGGGGGCGGATGATCCAGTCCTGGACGGTGCGCAGGTAGGCGGTCTGCTCCAGCTCGGTCTTCAGGCGCTGGCCCTCGGGGGTCAGGTAGCTGCCATCGGGCTGCCAGCCGGGCTTGCCCGCCTTCGAGACCGTGCGCTCGCCGGGCTTCGCGTAATGGATCGACCACATGTAGATCTCGCCCAGCCCGGTCGAGATCGGCCCCATGCTGGGCTCGGTGCCGGGCGGCAGGTCCCGCCTCACCTGCGCGAGGCGCTCGGCGACCTGCTGGCGGGCGAAGTAGATGTCGAGCTTCTCCGCGAAGACCGCGGTGACCTGCGAGAAGCCGTTGCGCGAGAGCGAGCGGGTGTATTCGAGCCCCTTGATGCCCGCGAGCGCGGTCTCGACCGGGTAGGTGACCTGCTTCTCGATGTCGACGGGCGAGAGCGACGGCGCCGTCGTGTTGATCTGCACCTGGTTGTTGGTGATGTCGGGCACCGCGTCTATCGGCAGCTTGGTGACCGAGTAGCCGCCGAAGCCGGCGGCCAGCAGCGACAGGAGCAGAACCAGCCAGCGCTGGTGCACGGAGAAGTCGAGGATGCGGCTGATCATGTCGGGCTTCCTCAATGGTCGTGGTCGGCTTCGCTCTTCCCGAGCTCGGCCTTGAGGAGGAAGGTGTTGGCCACCGCGATGGTCTCGCCGGGCTTGAGGCCCGAGACGACCTCGAAGCCGTCGTCGTCGGAGCGCCCGAGCTCGACCTCGCGCTTTTCGAAGCCCTCGTCCGTGCGCACGAAGACGACGCGCTTGCCCTCGACGGTCTGGAGCGCCGACTTGGCGACCCGCACCGGCACTTGGTCCGTCGCGGTCTCGACCTCGGCGGTGACGTAGGTGCCGGGCCTCCAGGCCATGTCCTTGTTGGGCAGCGAGACCACGACCCGGGCGGACCGGGTGTCGGCGTTCAGCAGCGGGCTGACGAACACCACCTTGCCCTGCTCGCTGCGGCCGCCGCGGTTCACGGTGACCCGCGCGCCCTCCCGGACCTCGGCGAGGTCGGAGGTGGGGACCGCGAGCTCGATCCAGACGGTCGAGAGGTCGGCGACGGTGTAGACGTCGGCAGGGTCGCCCTCCTTGCCCACCGCCGTGCCGACATCGACCTTGCGCTCCACGATGCGGCCGGCGATGGGCGCCCGCAGCTCGTACTGGCGCAGCGTCGAGGCGTTCGGCGTCGCCTCGTCGCGTTTCTGCGCGGCGGCGACCTCGGCGGCGTTCAGGCCCAGCGCCGAGAGCTTCTGGCGGGCGAGGTCGACGCGCAGCTGGTTCTCCTGGAACACGGCCTTGGCGTTGTCGAACGCCGCCTGGGATGCCGCCGCCGACGCCAAGAGTTTCTGCTGGCGCTCGAAGTTGATCTTCTGGAGGTCGGACTGGACCATCGCGGTGAGGTACTCGCTCTTGGCGTCGGCGACTTCCCGGCTGTCGAGGAGGGCGACCACCTCGCCCTTCCTGACGTCGTCGCCCAGGCGCTTGCGCATCTCGGACACCGTGCCGACGACGCGGGCGGGGACGCGGGCGATCCGGTCGGTATCGGGCGTGATGGTGCCGGGCACCAGGACGTGTCGCGAGAGCGTCCCGCCCTCGGCCTTGGCGACGCCGATGTCCTGCCCCTCGACCTGCTCGGCCGTCATCTTGACGTGGCCTTCCTCGCCCTCCGCCTCGGAATGCTCGTGCTCGCCGTGAGCGTGGGCTCCCTCGGCCTTCGGCGCGGCGGCCTTGCCGTGGTCGTGGCCGTCGCCTTCGGCATGGTCGGCCTCGTCCTTCGGCGCCTTCCCGCCAGGGGGCGGGCCGGCGGCGAAGGTGAGGATGGCCGGCGGCAGCCCGGCCGATGTCAGGAGGCCGCGGACGAACGCGGATATGGCGGGGACGGCGGCGCCGACGACGATGCCGGCGGCCACGAGGACCGCGGTGATGAGGATGCGCATGAGACCTGCTCGGCCGGGATCGGGCGCCGTTCGGACGGACGCGGCAGTCCCGCTTCTGTGGCGTGAGGAGTGGCCCGGAGCGCGGGCTCCGGGTTCGGGACGCGCCTCTGCGGCGTCACCTCAGGCGCGGGGGGGCCTCGGCAGGCGGTCCGGCGAGACGGAGGAAACCGTCTGGCTCAAATGCGCATAGGCCAGCCGGGCGACCCCGAAGACCGGCTCCGAGAAGTCCGCCACGGCGGGTGCCGCCTGGTGGCAGCCACAATGGAGGTGGCAGGCCATGCCGGGGTCGGTCGCGCCGGTGTCGGGCGCGGCCTCAATGCTCGCGATCTCCGTGACGTGCCTGCCGCCGCCATCGTGGTACGCGACGTCGGCGGCGAGGCCGGCGGCGGGCGCGACGAGGGACAGGGCGAGGGCGAGCGCGAGCAGGCGTGCGGCGAACGCCCACCATCCCCGTGCCGCCCACCTGCGGCTATGCCCGCGTCCTGAACCCATCTCCGGCCTTATGCGCGATTTATCCCGGATCGGACAAGGCATCGTCCTGGCCTCTTGAACCCGGTCTGAACAGATTTTGTGGCCGCCATGCAAGGTCAGCCGCGGTCACGACGCGAAAGCGGCCAAGCCGTTTCTCGCTCGGCCGAGACGAATACCGGGCGAGGAAAATCCGGGAACGGTTTCGCGGGGGGCCGCATTCCCGGCCGACCGCGAAACATGGAGATCCTTGGATGAAGATCATGTTCGCCGCCGCCGCCGCGGCCGCCCTGGCCCTCGCGCCGGTCGGTGCGCTCGCCCAGCACGTGGACGTCGGCCCCGGCGGAGTCGGGGTTCACGGCGACGGCCACCGCCGCGATGTCGACCATACGCACACCACCGTCGAGGAGAACCATCGCGACCGGCCGGTCGTGCACGAACATCATGACGACCATCACGAGAAGACCGTCGTGGAAGAGCACCGCCACTGAGCGGCTGACATCGCGACGGGGCCGGGCCGGGGGCAGCGACGTCCGGCCCGGCCCCTCGCATTTCGAGGACGTCGGCGAACCTGGGGTGACGGCTTCCTGAACGACGGTCTCAGAACCTGTTCAACGGCCGCCGCGCAAACCGCCGCAATAGGAATCCCCGGAGGAGACAGCGATGCGACGGCACCTAGCAGGCTTGATGGCGGCGGCCATCCTCCTCGCGCCGGCCGCGGCCTCGGCCCAGTATTACGAGCGCGGCTACGGCTACGGCGAGCGGCGGCCGCACGACCATGTCGATGTCTACCGCCACGGCAACCATGACGACGTCGTGGTCCGGCACCATCACCCGCGCCGCGAGGATTACGGGCCGGGCCGGTTCGAGCGGCACCATCACCATCACGACTTCGACGACTGAGGTCGCCGCCTGGCGTCGAGAAGAGGTCGCCCGCACCGGCTCGCGCCGGTGCGGGCGCATCACGACGCGCGAGGGGTCGGCGCATCGTGAACGACGTGCCGAGCAGGCTCGGCGAGCGCGTAGCCGATCACCGCGGCCAGGAGCGCGAAGACGACGAGCAGGGGCAGCATCCGCATGTCCGCGCCTCCCGCCCCCGCGGCCTGCCCGGCGAGCTCACTTCTTGCCGGGCTTGTCGTGGCTGTGCCCGTGGGCATGCCCGTCGTTGTCCGAATGCGCCGGCTTGCCGTCGGGCCGCTTCTCACGGGCCTCGCTGACGCGCGGGTCGTCGCGATGGGCCGGGCCGCCCGACACGCCACCGGTGTTCGGGACGGCGCGCTCGGGGTTCGAGGCATTGCCGTGGCTGTCCACGGCGAAGGCGGACCCCGTGGCCGCGGCCAGCATCCCGGCGGCGAGGACGGCGGCGAGCGTGCGCTTCAACTGTCGGTCTCCTGTTCGGCGCCGACCGCGTCGGCCGCTTCGAAGTCCGAGATAGCCAAGCCGTTTGTCTCCGGGACGCCGCGTTCGTGACGAAGTGTGTCAGCCGCCGCGCCCAGCCCGGGGCACGCGGATCTCGGCCCGCAATCCGCCCTCCGGCCTCGTGGTCAGGATGAGCGTGCCTCCCTCCGCTTCCACGGCCCGCCGCGCGATGGTCAGGCCGAGTCCGGTCCCGCCGGTGTTTCGGTTGCGCGACCCCTCCAGGCGGGTGAAGGGCTCGAAGGCGCAGGCGACGTCGCATGCCGGGATGCCGGGCCCGTCGTCGTCGATGCGCAAGACCAGCGCTGTCTCTTCGGCCGCCAGGGCGATGCGCACCCGCGCGCCGTAGCGCACGCCGTTGTCCACGAGGTTCTCCAGCGCCCGCCGGAAGGCGACTGGGCGCACCGTCGCCAGGGCCCGGCCGGGTCCTCCGTATGCGACCGCCCGGCCGGCATCCGCGGAGGCGTCGGCGACCCCCATCAAAATGCTCGCGACGTTGGTGACCTGCCGCGGCTCCGGGTCGGCGTCGCCCCCCAGGTAGGCCAGCGTCGCGTCGACCATCGCCTGCATGTCGTCGAGGTCGGAGGCCATGGCGCGGCGCCCGGCCGGGTCCTCGACGTGGTCGAGGCGCAGGCGGAGCCGGGTGATGGGCGTTCGCAGGTCGTGGGACACGGCGGCGAGCGCCTGCGTCCGCTCGCCGACCAGCCGGTGGATGCGCTCCTGCATCGCGTTGAGGGCACGGCCGATCCCTCGGGTCTCGTCGGGACCAATCTCGGGAACCCGGACGGGGGCGCCGTGGCCGATCCGTCCGGTGGCCCGGGTCAGCTCCCGCAAGGGGCCGGCGATCCGATGCATCAGGACGACCGCGGCCACCCCGACGAGGATGGCCATGGCGGTGGCGAGCGAGGCCCAGGGCGCGACGGGGACGAGGCTCGGGGCGTGCGCGGACCGGAAGGTCAGCGCGCTCCCGTCCGGAAGCGGGATGATCCCGCGCAGGTCCTGCCGGTGGAGCGGCTCGTCCGGCGCCTCCAGGTTCAGGGCGAGCCCCGCCCCGAGGACCGGTTCGAGGGCGAGGAGGCGGTCGCGCAGGTCCCGGAGCGCGGGATCGGTCGCCCCCGGGGGGCGAGCCGGCGCTGGGGCGTCCCAGCCGATCTCGAAATGGTTCGACGAGAGGGCCTCGGCCTCGTCAGCCCGCTCCTCCGGCGGGCGCCGCGACACGGCCTCGCGCGCGATGACGAGTTGGCGGGCGACCTCGGTGGCGAAGGCCTCGTCGGCGGCGGCCGCCGCCGAGAGGCGGTAGATCGCCAGCGCGCCGCCATGGACGAGGAGCACGGCCAGGAGCAGGACGACGACGGTGCGCCCCTCCAGGCTGCGGGCGAGGCCGAGGACGCCCCTCATGCCCGCTCGACCTTGGCGGCCAGCATGTAGCCGGTGCCCCGCACCGTCTTGATGACGGCGGCCGTCCCCGCGGGCGGTTCGAGCTTGCGCCGCAGCCGGCTGACCAGGGTGTCGACGCTGCGGTCCGACGGCGCGGAGAGGCGCCCGCGGCCCATCTCCAGGATCTGCTCGCGGCCGAGCACCCGGCCCGGGTGTTCCAGGAACACCAGCAGCAGGTCGTGCTCGGCGCCCGACAGGTCGACGGCGGCGCCTTCGGGATCGGTCAGGGCGCGGCTGCGCAGGTCGAGCCGCCAGCCGGCGAAGGCGAGGGATTCCGGCCGCGACGCCGCGCTCGGCACCGGCGCGAGCGCCGACCGGCGGAGCACCGCCCGGATCCGGGCGAGGAGTTCTGGGCGCCCGAACGGCTTGGCGACGTAGTCGTCGGCGCCCAGTTCCAGGCCGAGCACCCGGTCCGCCTCCTCGTTGCGGGCGCTCAGCATGATGACCGGGACGGTGCCCTTCGCCCGCAGGGCCCTGAGCAGGTCGAACCCGGACGCGCCCGGCAGCATGACGTCGAGGAGGACGAGGTCAACCGGCGTGTCGGGCAGGAGCGACCACATCTCGGCGCCGCCGCGGCAGCCCGTGACCCGGAAGCCGCTCTCCCGCAGGATGCGGCCGACGAGCACGCGCATGCCGTCGTCGTCCTCGACGAGCAGGATGTGGGCCTCGTCCGGGAGGGACCTGGTTTCGCCCGCGGCAAGCATTCCGGATACAGCCTAGCCGATCATCCCGTCGAGCAGGAGCAGCAGCAGGAAGCCCGCGAAGAACATCGCCGTCACCCAGGGGCGGTCCTCGGTCTCGTGCGCCTCGATGAGGAGTTCCTCGGTCACGAGGTACAGCAAGGCGATCAGGCCGAAGGAGAGGAAGCCGGCCTGGACGGCGGCGGGCAGCGAGCCGACGGGCCCGCCGAGCAGGGCTCCGAGCGGGAGCAGCAGCACGAGGGCGGCCGTCAGGCCGACCACCTTGCCCTTCGACGCGCCGCCCTCGCCGAGTTCGTTCGCCACGGTTAGTCCCAGGAACAGCACCTCGATGGTCAGCGCGACGGTGAGCAGGATGCCGGCCTTCGCCCCGGCCGCGAAGGCGATGCCGAGGACGAGGCCGTCCACCAGGATGTCGATGCCGGTGACCGACATCAGCCCGGCCGGCCCCTTCACCCGCTTCTCCAGGATACGGACGAGGAGCATCGCGGCGACGCCGAGCGCGCCCCCGACCAGCATGGCCCAGGGCGATCCGGCATGCTTGACGTCGGGCAGGATCTCGCCCGCGGCCGCCGCGAAGACGACGCCCGCGGCGAAGTGCTGGATGGCGCTGACCAGGACGGGGCCCGGCCGCAGGTTGACCGCCACCGCCGCGCCGACGACGGCGGCCGCGGCGGGGATCAGGGTATAGGACCAGGCTTGCATGCCGCGCTCAGACCACGTGGTCCGGAGCCAGGGCGCAGGCGGTGGCCTCGCTCGTCTCCACCTGGAGGGTCGTGTGGCCGATGCCGAACCGCTCCCTGATGCCGGTGGCCGCCGCCATCAGGAAGGCGTCGTCGGGACGGCCGCCGGGCATGAGGAGGTGCGCCGTGAGGCAGGTGTCCGTGGTGCTCATCGCCCAGATGTGCAGGTCGTGCAGGGCCGCGACGCCGGGCAGCCCTTCGAGGTGGCGGCGTACGGCGACCGGGTCGATGCCCGGCGGGACGGCGGCGAGGGACAGCGTAAGACTGTCTCGCAGGAGCCCCCACGTGCTCCAGACGATGACGGCCACGATGGCGAGGCTCACCACCGGATCGAGCCACGTCCATCCGGTGTAGAGGATGACGAGGCCGGCGATGACCACCCCGGCCGAGACGGCGGCGTCGGCCGCCATGTGCAGGAACGCCCCGCGGATGTTGATGTCGCCCTTGGCCCCGGAGGCGAACAGCCACGCGGTGATGCCGTTCACCAGGATGCCGATTGCGGCCACGACCATCACGGTCTTGCCTGCGACCGGGACGGGCTCACCGAACCTCTGGATCGCCTCCCACGCGATGGCGCCGACGGCGACCAGCAGGAACACGGCGTTGAAAAGGGCCGCCAGGATCGACGAGGCCTTCATCCCATAGGTAAACCGCGCGCTCGGGGCCCGCCTGGCCAGCACCGTCGCGATCCAGGCCACGATGAGGCCGAGCACGTCCGAGAGGTTGTGGCCGGCATCGGCGAGCAGGGCCACCGAGTTCGCCAGGACCCCGTAGGTCGCCTCGACGGCCACGAAGCCGACGTTGAGCGCGATGCCGATGGCGAATGCCGTCCCGAAGCTTGCGGGGGCATGGCTGTGCCCTGGCCCATGGGAATGCCCGGCATGGTCGTGACCCGCCTCGCCGTCGTGGTCATGCGATCCGTGATCATGTCCTGCGCGTGCGTCGTGTGATGTCATGGTCGTCCCTGTATCCGTCTTGGTCTGTACGCGGATCGGTGCGCGCCTTATCCGGACGCCGCGGTTCGCGTCGTGACGGCGCCTTCGCGATACTCCGCCCAGGCCTGCCGCAGGATCTGCACCGACGAGGTCAGGAAGATGCCGGCCATCACCGCCGCGACGGCGAGGTCGGGCCAGGCCGACGCGGAACCCCAGACACCGAGCGCAGCCACCATCACCACGACGTTGCCGATGGCGTCGTTGCGCGAGCACAGCCAGACCGAGCGCACGTTGGCGTCGCCGTCCTTGTAGGGGCGCAGCAGCAGTACCGAGCCGAGGTTGGCTGCCAGGGCCATCAGCCCGATGACGCCCATGACCTCGGCCTTGGGCACCCCGAGCACCAGGACGTGGTAGGCAGTCGAGCCAAAGACCCAGACTGCCATCACGCTGAGGGACAGCCCCTTGGCGAGCGCCGCCGTGGCCCGAGCCCTGAGGGACGCTCCGATGACCGCGAGGCTCAGGCCGTAGGTGACCGTGTCGCCCAGGAAGTCGAGGGCGTCGGCCTGGAGCGCCTGCGAGCCGGCAAGGTGCCCGGCGGCCATCTCGGTCAGGAACATGGCGCCGTTGACGGCGATGACCGTCCACAGCACGCGCTTGTAGCGCGGGTCGACCCCGTCGAAGACGGGCACGCCCCCAGAGCAGCCGCAGGCATCCCCCGTGCCGCAATCGCCCCCCGCGACGAGCTGCGGCGGCGCCGCCGGATGCGCACGTTCCGCCCTCGATGCCTGACAGCCAACGGTCGAGCCGCAGCACTCCTTGGCCATGACGCCTCCTTTCCAAGTCGTGGACGACTGCCTACTTCCTCCAGCGACTAGAGGAGCAAGCGGAAAAATGGAGCTGTCGATAGGCGAGCTGTCGCGGCGTACCGGCGTGCTCGCCACGACCATCCGCTACTACGAGACGGCCGACTTGATGCCGCCGCCGCCGCGGACGGAAGGCGGCCGCCGCCGCTATGGGCGGGCTGACATCGAGCGCCTGGCCTTCATCCGCCACGCGCGCGAGCTCGGCTTCGAGGTGGACGCCATCCGTGAGTTACTGGCGCTGGCCGCCCAGCCCGACCGCTCCTGCGCCGAGGTCGACAAGATCGCCCGGCGTCACATGGCCGAGGTCGAGCGCCGCATCGAGCGGCTCATGGCCCTGAAGGGCGAGCTCGCCCGCATGACCGACGCGTGCGGCCAAGGCCGGGTCGGCGAGTGCCGTGTCATCGAGGTCCTCTCGGACCATGCCTGCTGCGAGGATGAGGGCCACCGCGCTACCCGGAGCCGGCGTCCCACAAGGCCGGAAGCGAAGCAGGGAGCCCGGCCCCGGAGCGCATCGTCGTCGACATTCGATCAGGAAGACGACATGATATTTCGGGAGGGCCGGGCTCAGCCGTGATTGGGACTTCCGAACATTCGAGGTTTGAAGCAACCGAATGCCAGGACCGCTTCCTGTAACCGCTCTGGTTCGCGGCCGGAGCGGACCGACGGTGGGGGCCTCTGGGTCTACCGAGGATGCAGGCGTCGGATGGGTGCTCCGAAGCTCACTCGGCGGGGTCGATCATATCGAGCACCGGGCATCCAGGAGCCGCCCCACCGGGGCACTGCTCGATGGTTTCGGCCAGGAGACGTTCGAGCCTTGACAGGTCCGCGATCTTCGCACGCACCCGGTCAAGGTGGTGCCTCGCGATCCCCTGTCCCTCGCGGCAGGTTGCCTTACCAGGCCGACGCAGTTCGAGCAGCGCCCGAACCTCGTTCGGCGTGAAGCCAAGTTCGCGTCCGCGACGGATGAAGGCCAGGGTGCGCTCGTGCTCGACGCCGTAGGACCGATGGCCACCCTCGGTGCGCGGGGGCGAAGGGAGTAGGCCGACCTTCTCGAAGTACCGGATGTTCTCGATGTTGACGCCGGTCCGCAGCGACAATTGACCGATGGTCAGGGCCCCGCTTCGCGCCCCCTTAGCCGTACCCATGAAGATCGCCCTTGATCCTGTAGTGGCTACAGGATGCAGGGTAGCCGAGGATCACGATGGATACGAGACATGACCCTCGATCAGACACCGCCTGCCGAACGACCCGTCCACGAACCGGCCGCGGTCAGCGTTGGCAGCATCGCTGCGCTCGGCGCCATCACGGGGCTCGGTGCCCTGGCGGCCTCGTCGTGCTGCGTGCTGCCCATAGTCTTGGGCGGCCTCGGGATCGGTGCTGGGGTCTTCACGGTCCTCGGCGTGCTCGCCTCTCTTCGCACGCCGCTGATGCTCGTCAGCGTCCTGGCGGTCATCGCCGGCTGGTTCTTCTACGCGCGGCGGCGACGGGCTGCTTGCGGGCCGGATGGATCATGCCCAGCTCCGCGTCGGTCATCCGCCCCCCTGGTGCTTCTCAGCCTCGCCACGCTGTTCATCGCCGCCGCTGCGGCCGGGAGCTACTTTGAGCCCGCCCTGATCAAGATGCTACGGACAGCCTGATGAAGCTGATCTCGATCCTGACCTGTCCGCATTGTGGGCACCGGGCTTCGGAAACGATGCCGACCGACGCCTGCCAGTTCTTCTACGAATGCCCTGGCTGCGGCACTCTGCTCCGCCCGAAGAAGGGCGATTGCTGTGTATTCTGCTCGTACGGCGATGTCCCGTGCCCGCCGATCCAGGAAGCTCAGGAACGAAATGAACCGGCGAGCTGCTGCAAGGGCTGAGCAGCCATACTGTTTAGCTCCATCACGCCCACCCGGTGAGCGGCGCTGCGCCAAAACCGAGGTCGGCTTGCGCAAACCCATCCGAACGCCGTGCGGGTCGCCTGATGCAAAGCGTCCCAGTCTGGCGCGCTAAGGACAAAAACACTGCCGGCGCAGCAGCCAGAAACCTGCCCAGAATCGTAGGATTGTGAACGTGGCGCACGCGCGCCCCATGGCAGCCAGCGGCGGCGCGACTATCGACGGATGCCGCGCGTGCACGAACCGCAGCCTGCGCACCTCGTCCTCGGCGTAAACCCGAAGGCCCGACACCGACCGGGTCGGTGTCGGGATCAGGCCCGTCCGCACGTAGTAGCGGATCATCTTGGGCGAGATCCCGCAGGCGCGTGCCACCTCCCCGATCCTCATCGCCCCACTCCTAGTTCCGTCGAGGCACGTCGGCGCACCCGGATGAGTCTGGACGCCGCGACCGACCCGGCCCCGCGACCGCTTCGCTCGGCTCGAACGCCGGCGTGATCCGGAGCGTGCTCGCATCGCCGCCGGCCGAGCCGCGCCGGACGGCCTTAGGGCACGCGACGTCGCCGTGGCCGGAAGCACCGACGGTGGAGCCCCGAGGGCCGCGGTCGCCTTCGCTACCGGGGGCGGCCGCGCCAGGACCTCGTATGGTGCGGGCCCCGGGAGGCGGAGCGGGGGGAGGCCGCGGTCGGGGAACGGCACAGGTTGGGCGCCCGTCGGCTAGGCCGCCTCCCGTGCCGAAACCGACCTCGTGATGCCTGGCTGAACGGCAGCCGGAAGGTCGACGGCCCGCGTGACCTCGGCGAAGCGCGCCGCCGCGTCCGACCAATCCTGGGCGAAATCGAACAGCTCCCTGAGGGCGGGCGCGATCTCCTTGTAGGCCGCGAGCGCCGCCACCAGGGCGCCGAGCGTGAGGCGGCCTTGCACGACGAGATAGCCGCCGATCAGGAAGAAGAAGAACGGCGTGAGGTTGGACGTGTAATTGTACAGGCTCTTGATGCCGCCCTTCATGTCGTTGATGGCGACGCGGAGCCGCTCAAGCTCCTCGACGTGCGCCATGTGGCGCCGCAACGACGAGGCGGATGCATCGCGCTCCGCCGCGGAAGGGGCGAGGCCCGGACGCCCGGCGACCTCGGGCGTGGTGACGAGGGCGCCCAGCGTCCGCGTGGCGAGGACGCGCTGCCGGACCTTCGCGTTCAGACGCCTTTGGAGGCGCGGCAGGACCGTAAGCTGCACCGGCAGCATGATCAGCGCGGCGAAGGCAAGGGCGACGTCCTGGAGCAGGAGGAAGGCGACGCTCGTGACCAGCACGCCCCCCTGCACGATGGGGACCGCGACGAGGCTGCCGCCGAAGTAGCCGATGGGCTCGACTTCCTGGACCGCCACGGCGGAGAGCGTCGTGCGGCGTTCGACCGAGCGCTCCGTCCGCACGCGCCGCAGGACGGCCAGGCGCAGGCGTCGCACGACCCGCTCGTTGACGCGTCCGCGGACCCGGTTCGCCGCGTACTTCAGGAGGCCGTTCACGGTGAGGACGGCGAGGTAGCCGGCGCACAGGGCGAACAGGAGTTCCGTGCGGCCGAGGGGGAGTCCCAGGAACGTCATGCCGGGATGCCCGTCGCCCCGCGCGTCGTCGAGCGTGTGGTTGACGATGTGCTTGGGTATCTCAAGGGTCAGCCATGCGGCCGGCAGCGTGGCGAGAGACAGGAAGACCAAGCGGACCTGGATGCCCGCCGTGGCACCCAGGACGTATGCCTCCAGGCGCCGTCCCGGCCGGAGCGCGAAGCCGCGATGCCGACGGCCACGGGACGGGGCGTCCCGCAGGGCATCGGTGGCTCCCGCCGCGGCGACAGCATCCGCCGTCCGCCGACGGCGGCGCAGCGCGGCGCGGCCGACGAGCCACGCGGTCCACACAGGCGCCACGACGAAGACGAGGAGGGCATCGGCGACGATCCACCAGTGGCCGTGTGGGTAGTCGAGGCCCGTGAGCCTGTGGGCGAGTGCGTGGATGGCTTCGATTGCCGTCACGGGGCGGATCGGTCCGAATGTCCGGGAGGGGAGGGCGCGCTTCGCGGCCCGGCGTGATTGATGGGCTCAGTCGGCATCCGGCGGCTCCGCCTCTCGTGCGTCCACCTCCGACTGGATGCCGTCCCCTGGGTGAGCGCCGTAGCCCTCGTCCCGCGGCGTGGCGCGCGCGCCGCGACCCACGGCCCCCGCCCGCGGTTCGAATCGGACGGTTCGGAACGTCCCGAAGGCGAACTGGCGTCTCGTGCGGATCGAACAGGGTCTGAAGCCCGCCCGTTCGACCGCCTTGAGGGAGGCGGCGTTGTCGGCGTCGACGAAGGCCACCAAGTGTCCCTTGCCCAGTGACCGGGCGCGTTCGGCGATCAGGTACACGGCGGCGGCCATGACGCCCAGGCCGCGGAAGCCCTTCGGCGTGAAGGCGTTCTCCAGCATGGCCTCGTCGGCTGCCAGAACCGGCAGGGCCCCGGACCGACGGACCGCGTCGCCGTAACCCGGGTCGGTGAGCCACTGGACGTGGCACGGGCGGCCCGACCTGACCTCTTCGAGCACGTAGCAGCGGCTCGGCAGGACGCCGTGCGCGGCGGCACGCAATCGCCACTCGACGTCATCGCGTTCGCGTTTCGCCGCCTCGTCGCCGCCGGAGGGGAAGAGGGCCGCGAGGTCGTCCGGCCGGAAGTCGCGCAATCGCACCGGGATTTTGGCGACCGGCGGTTCGATGGCGACCGACAGGTTCCGCCCAAAACCTATCGAGACCCGCCTGGAGTAGGGGCCCAGGGCGATGCGCCGGGCCACCCTGGCGCGCAGCATCGCCAAGCCATCGCCGAGGGAGCCGTCGCCGCGCGCGTGCGGGTAAGGCTTGAACGTCATGCCGAGCCTCCCTCCATTCGCCGCCGGCGCACCAGGGCGGCCATGCGTCGACGCGCACGGGTGACCGGCGCCTTCCGGCGCACCCAGGGGAGCGGCGGGAGCGCCGCCCATTCGGGCCGCATCAGCCGCCCTCCATGATCCGGGCGGTCCGGATCTCGACGGCCCGGACGCGCGCGACGTGCGCGGCCCAGAACCGGTTCGCGAGGAACATGACGGCCGTCGGCGCCGCGCGGGTTTTCGATGCGGATGTCCGCGGGATGCCGGGACCGGCCGTCGCCGCGACCGCCGCGAGCGGCGACCCCATGGCGGCCAGCCGGTCGTGGGCGCGCCGGCAGTAATCGACGGAGTGCGGCGTCATGCGCTCCTCGCCGTGGCCGGCACGATACTTGGCCAGGGCACGGCAGACATCGCCGCCCGCGAGGCTCCAGGCCCGTGCGAGGTAGGCGACGCCGAAGCGGATGTTCGTGGCAGGGTCGAGAAGTTCCGCGGCCGGCCCGCGATGACCGAGCATCGCCGCCGTGGCCGGCCGGACCTGCATCAACCCGAGTTCGCCGACCGTTCCGACCGCCCCGGCGTCGTAGCCGCTCTCGACGAACGCGACCGCCTCGGCGAGCGCGGGCGGGACCCCGCGTGCCGTCGCCTCCCGCATGAGGAGTTCGCCATAGGCGGTGCGACCGCGGGCCTTGGCGTTCCCGGGGGCCGTGGCCGTCGCGGATGGTCCCGTGGTGCCCTCCGCCGCGGCCGCCCCGGCGCCGGCAACGGCGGCGAGGCCGAGGAGGACGCCCAGGGCGCGAGGTGCCGCCGGGCGTGGGACGTTCCGGCCGTATCCCACTACTTGGCTTTCTGGATGCGGGTGACGGCGATCGAACCGTTCACGCGGTCGGCCGAGAACCGCACCCGCTCGCCGGGCCTCAGGCCCTTGAGCATGGCCGGGTCCTGGACCTTGTAGGCCATCGTCATCGCGTCCATCCCGATGTTCGGGATGGTCTCGTGGTCGAGGGTCACCTTGCCCGCGGCGTCGTCGACCTTCTTGACGGTTCCGGCGACGAGCGGGGCGTTCGACGGCGTCGCCTGCGGAGCCGGCTGCGGGGCCGCCTTCTCCGCGGGGGGCGTTTCCGGCTGACCCTGGGCCGGGTCGCCCTTCGCTCGACGGTCCAACGGTCCCTCGCCCGACGGCGTCTGGTTCGGCTGCGGCCGGTAGCCGGCCTCGCGGCTGCGGACCTGCCACTGCTTCAGGGCGTCGATCTTGGCCTGCTGCTCGTCCTGGATCTTCTGCGCGAGCTCGCGCAGCTGCCGGTCTCCGCCGTAGTCGAGCTGCGTCTTGGCCAGGAACAACGTCTCCTCGTAGCTGGCGATCAGCAGCTCCGCGAAGTCCCGGTCCGGGTCGCCGGTCAGCTTCGTGTCCCGGAAACGGTTCGACATCGTTTCGCGCGCCCGCTCCAGGGCTGCGGGCGCGCCCTTGGCGGGCTGCGCGCCGGCGTGCTGCGGGATCGGGCCGACGAGCGCGGCCGCGAGCGCGGTGGACAGGATCAGGCGTCGCATGGTTGCTCCATCTCAGGGCTCCGAAGCCCTCGCGCGGGACCGGGCGGAAGCCGCACGGGGCTTCCCTCCAGGGCGCTACTTCGTCTTCTGGATCTTCGTGACGGTGTACGCGCCGCCGGCCTCCGCGACGTCGAAATCGACCTTGTCGCCGGCCTTCAGATCCTTGAGCATCGCGGGATCCTTGACGGGGTACGCCATCGTCATCGCATCCATGTCGAGCTTCGGGATCGCCGCGTGGTCGAGCGTGACCTTGCCCGCGGCCGGGTCTACCTTCGTCACCGTCCCCTTCACGGACTGCGCCCATGCAGGCGCCGCGATCGCCAGGAAGGCCGCCGAAAGGACGGCGAGCGGGAACTTGCTTCTCATGGTTTCTTCTCCTCAGGTCGATTGAACCGCCACGCCGGCGCCGTTGAGGGGATCGGCGACCGGCGCGGCGGACTTCGGACGGGATCGCTCCCGTTCCGAACGGGTTCGCCTGCCTCGCTCGTGGCGATTCCGGCAGGCCGTCTGGCGCGTTGTGGGCGTCCGCCTAGTGCTCGTGGCCGCCCGCGTTCGAGGCCGTGCGGCGCGTCCGCGGATCGACGACCCGCAGGTCGGTCTGCCGGGCGCGCCGGGCCTTCGGGGTGTCCGGGGCGCGGGCCGGCTCCGGCATCGGCTCGCCGGTCCACTCGTATGCGAGGGTGCCTTCCGGATGCCTGTACCAACCGGGGTCGCGGTAATCGCCGGCCGCCAGTCCCGGACGGACCTTCAGGACCGTGAACATCCCGCCCATCTCGACCGACCCGAACGGGCCCGCGCCGGTCATCATGGGCAGCGTGTTCTCGGGCAGCGGCATCTCCATCTCGGACATCATGCCACCGCCCGTCGAACCCATCGGCATGTAACCTGGGGCGATCTTCTGGATCTGCTTGGCCGTGCTCTTCAGGTTCACGCCGATGTAGGTCCGCACGTTGTGGCCCATGGCGTTCATGGTGTGGTGCGACTTGTGGCAGTGGATCGCCCAGTCGCCCGGGTTGTCGGCGTTGAACTCGATGGCCCGCATCTGCCCGACCGCGACGTCGACCGACACCTCCGGCAACTGATAGTTTTCGTTGATCCAGCCGCCGTCCGTGCCGGTGACCTTGAAGTCGACGCCGTGGACGTGGATCGGGTGGTTGGTCATGGTCAGGTTGCCGAAGCGCATCCGGACCTTGTCGCCCTGGCGCGCGACCATCGGATCGATGCCCGGCCACACCCGGCTGTTGAAGCACCACATGTTCATGTTGAGCATCGTGTTGACCTTGGGCACATAGGACCCGGCCTCGATGTCGTAGGCGTTCAGCAGCCAGACGAAGTCGCGGTCGACCCGCCGCTCGGCGGGGTCGCGCGGATGCACGACGAAGAAGCCCATCATGCCCATCGCCATCTGGACCATCTCGTCCGAGTGCGGGTGGTACATGAAGGTGCCGGAGCGCCGGAGGATGAACTCGTAGACGAACGTCTTGCCCGGCGGGATGCCGGGTTGGGTCAGGCCGGCGACCCCGTCCATGCCGTTGGGCAGCGTCTGCCCGTGCCAGTGCACGGCGGTCGCCTCCGGCAGGCGGTTGGTGACGAAGATGCGGACCTTGTCGCCCTCGACCGCCTCGATGGTCGGTCCCGGCGACTGGCCGTTGTAGCCCCAGAGCCGCGCGTCCATGCCGGGCGCCATCTCGCGCACGACCGGCTCGGCGATGAGGTGGAACTCCTTCCAGTCGCCGCGCATGCGCCACGGCAGCGTCCAGCCGTTGAGCGTCACCACCGGCTGGTAGTCCGGCCCGCTCGTCGGATAGAGCGGCGGCTGCATGGTCGCCTTGTCCATGATCGGGGCCTCGGGCAGGCCCGCGGCCTGGACGCGCCCGCTGATCATCGACGTGCCGGCGAGCACGAGGCCGCCCGCTCCCAGGATCCCTCTGCGCGAGATGTCGGTCATGGTTTCCCTCCGAATGTCATGGGCGGCGCGGGCCCCCGACCTCAGCCGCCGGGCGTCGCGACGGCGAGGCTCGTGCCCGGGGTGCCCCCGGCGGCCTCGCCGCCGAAGTTGCCCCCCGAGAACCCGCCGCCGACGGTCGCCGCCTTGAGGTCGGTCGCCGCGATCCAGAAGTCGCGCTGCGCCTCGATCGCCTGGATGTTGCTCAGGATCCTGGCCCGGGCGTCGACGATCAGCGTCGTGACGTCCAGCAGCATGCCGCTGTACTGGAGCAGCGCCTGGTCCTGGATCGTCCGCCGCAGGGGCAGGACGCTCGTCTGGTAATGCCGAGTGATGTCGTACTGGCCGCGATAGCGCTGGTAAGCCTCGCGCACCTCGGAGCGGGCGTTGACCGCGCGCTCGGCGAGGCGGTTGGCGCTGGCGAGGTAGCTTTCCTGCGCCCCCCGGACAGCGGTGGCCCCGAAGTCGTAGATCGGGATGACGAGATCCGCCGAGAACCCGTTCAGGCTGGCCTTGTCGACCTTCGGGGCACCGCCCTCGCCCCCCGCGGTCCTCGACCGCGAGAACCGGTTCGCGAAGCCCGCATCGAAGACGCTGACGAAGCCGCTGGCCTGGTTCAGCCCGAACTGCCCCACGAGCGATTGCAGCTCGAAGCGGGCTGCCTGCACGTCGGCCCGCTTGATCATCGCCTCGGCCTCGATGGCGTGCCCGTCGACGAGCCTCCCGGGCAGGGGCGGCAGGCCGTTGGGCAGGCGGAAATCGATGTCCCGCCCCCAGAGACCGAGCAGTCGGGTCAGCCGCTCCCGTTCGGCGCGTTGCTGCACCCGCGCCTTAGCGAGCTGCGCGCCCAACTCGCTGTAGAAGGCGTGCTCGCGCGCCTGTTCCAGCTTGTTCAGAGCCCCCGTCTCGCCCAGCTGCTTGGCCAGCGTCGAGGCGGATTCCGCGCCGGCCAGCGCCTGTTCGAGGAAGGCGGTCGCCTGGTTGGCCGCGACGGTACGGTAGAATTGCCGGCGCGCCTCGCCCCCGAGCCGCAGGACCTGCTCCGCCGCGTTGTACTGGTCGGCCGTGAACCGCTGCCGCGCGATCTCGGCGCGCACCGGGAGCGTAGCCAACTCCAGCACGCTGGCGGCGACGGAGCGCTCGATCTCCGTGTTGAAACCCAATCCCCATTGCGTGATCGAGAGGCGCGGCGAGGGCGGCAGCGTGGCCTGCACGTACTGCGCCTCGGAGACGCCGAGGTCGTTGAAGGCGGCCTGCAAGCCCCGGTTCCTCAGGAGCGCGACCTGCACCGCGCCGTCGGCGGTCAAGGGACGGCGCAGCAACGCGTCCACGCGGGCGTCCGCGCTCGGCGCGACGCCCTGGTCGTCCGCCTTCACGATGTCCTTGCGCAGTTCAAGCGCCGCGTAGCCGCCGGCCACGGAGAGGCCCGCGTCCGGCGAGAAGCTCGCGCAGCCTGCCAAGGCGAGGCCGAGGCCGGTGATGCTCGCGGCCACGCGCACGAACCGCCCCCGGACGGCCTCGTCCGGCGGTCGCGCGCTCGTACCGGCGTGTCCCGGCGCGGTCGTCGTGCCACTCATGCCCGGTAGTCCGGCGCCGCCGCCCGTTTGGTTACAGCGACGGGCCATCACCGGCCCCCCGAATCGCGCTTGCCGCCCATGCCGGGCATCCCGTCCATGCCCGGCATGCCCCCCGTACCGCCGGACCCGGCCTTCGGCGCGACCTGGCGATTGAGCTCGCGCCAATCCTTTGGGTCGACGACGCCGAAATCCTTCACGCCCTGCGTCACCTTCGCGTAGCGGGGCGGCCGGACCGGGATGTCCGGCTCCGAGGGCAGGACGAGCCCGGCGGGAACGGCGGCGGGCATGCAGCCGGCGAGCGGCAGGACCGCCGCGAGCGCGGCCGGTCTCGGCAACTTGAACATCTTGGATTTCCCGAGGTGAGGCGGACGGCCGAAGGCAGGCCCAGGCGTGGCACGGGCCGCGGGTCGAGCGGCGACGGCGTCGCGCCCGGCGAAGGCGTCGGCTCGTTGTGGGTGTGCGAGGCCGTCCTGTCGGAGCGGCCGAGGGCGGGCGCTAGATCCGCCCGCGCGTCACGCTTGGCGCCTCGGCGGCCGCTCGATCCGTAGCGGATGCGCGTCGACGGCCCCGTCCACCTGGACGATCAGGACCCGCTCGGACGGATGAAATTCCAGGGTGATGCTCGCCCATGGCAGGGTGGGAAGCGCGGCTTGGCACGCGAGCGGGCAGCAGGTAGCCGGGCAGGGAGGATGTTTGGGGCGATGCCGATGGCCGGGGCATCCTTCGTCGGCGGCCGCAGCCGGCAAGGCGAGGGAAGTCCCCCGTATCCCAGCCTCGTCCGGCTTGTTCTGGCTGCCCAAGGTGCCGGCGGCGTGCGCGAGATGCGTCGCCGCGGCGGCGGCTATGTGCCGGTGAGCCGTCGACTGCCGGCCCATGGTGCACGGCGCTGCCGGCGCGATGGCCAAGGCCAAGGCGAGTACGGCAAGCAGCAATGCGCGCACGACTTTCACTGATCAGGGCCCCTGCCTAATCTTCGCGGACATTCTCACGCCGGGGTGGAAGCTGCAATCCGTGGTGCTCGACCGATGTCCCACAAACTCAGCGTGTTGGAAGTTCGCCACATGCCGGTGTCGACGGCGAAGCCGCACTCGGCGGATTGACCGCCACACCGGTGCCAGGACCCCCGCCGCGTTCATGCGACGGGCGCTTGGGGGTACCCGGGACGGGTATCACCGCGGCCCGTCCGTCAATGAGCGTGTTCGTGCGGTGCGGAGGGGGCGTCCGGCGCCGGGCGCGTCTCTACCTTGCCCGCGGCGGCATCGGGCGTGTTTGGGGCGTCCGCGGTCTCGTGGTCGTGGCCGTGCTCGTGGGGATGGCCGCCGCTTGCGGGGTGGACGTGGTCGCCCGATCTCGGGAGCGCCATGACGCCCAGGCCGTAACGGTAGACGTTCTCGCCGCCGAGCCAGCCCGTGACCACGAGGGCCCCGGAACCTCCGGCGAGGAGCGCCAGCAGCACGACGCCCGCGCCTGCGACCTTCCGGCGCTCCAGCCAGGCGACGCCGGCGGCGGCGAGGAACACGAGCGCGGTGGCGATGGCCCAGCGAAGGTGGACGGTCATGTTCGCGTGCGAGGCCGCGTCGTGGGCGACGGTGTTGTACGCCGACCAACCCGTGGCGAGGGTCGCGACCGTGACGGCCGCGCCGATTGCGAGGTTCCATCGGGCGGCGGCCGTGAGCGCGCCACCCGATGCCGCTTTCCTGAACAGGGTCCCCGCGGCGAAGAGGACGCTGGCCGTGATGAGGAGGGCGACCGTGAAATGGACCGCGACCGGATGCCAGTTCGGTATCACCTCGATCATGATCATGCTCCTAGGGAAACGTCGATGGCGGGACGGGCCGGCTTCTTGCCCGGACCGCCCCCGGTGAGGGGAAAAGCGATGGCGCCGAACGCCCGCTCCGGGACGAATCCGCCGTCGTCCCCGGATCGGAGACCGCCCTCTCGGCGGCGCTCTCGGCAGGCCTTTCCATGCGAAGGGAGAGCGCGGGCGGCGAGGCTCCGGAGGCTTCCCGCCCGGCGCGTGGCGTTGGGTCCGGCTGGGTCTAAGATCGGGGCATAGGCTTGGCAATTATGGGCGGCACATGCCTACGCTCCCGGGCATGCCGCGAGCGCTGTAACGTTTCGGCGGCCGCTTGCGGATTGTTCTCCGAGCGGCGCGGCCGATCATACGTCGCCTTCGGCCGACGAGCCTCAGGGCGCGGATCGCCGTACGACACGCTCCTGCAGGATGGTGCTGCGGTCGTGAGGACACGGTGGGGTGGCGGAACATGCGACGTATCTCTGGCATCCGCTCAGCGGCTACGAACCGGCCCGCCTAGTCCCGGTGCTGCAGGTGGAAGAGGAACTGCGCGCGCTGCTTATCGCCAGCCTTGCGGGCAGCGCGGCCGACTACCGGCGCTTCCTGGGGCGGCTCGGGTCGCACCTGCGCGCGTATTACAAAGGCAAACTGGCTCGCTCCGGCCGTACCGACACCGAGGCGGAGGATCTCGTCCAGGAGACGCTGATGGTGATCCATGTGCGGCGGCACACCTATGACGTCACGCAACCGGTGACGCCGTGGATCCACGCCATCGCCCGCTACAAGCTCATCGACCATTTTCGGCGTACGCGTACGGCCGCGGCCGACGTCCCTGTCGAGGATGCCGGCGTGCTGGTGGCTCGCGACGATCATGTCGCGGCGGAGAGTTCGCTCGACGTCGAGCGCCTCCTGGCGCACCTACCGCCCAAGATGAGGAACGCGATCCTCTCGACGAAGGTCGAGGGCCTGAGCGCCGCCGAGGCGGCCGAACGTGCCGGGATGTCCGAGACCGCGATTAAGGTGAGCGTCCACCGCGGCCTGAAGACCCTGGCCAATCTCGTGGGAGGCAAGGCGAGATGAAGACCGACGAACTCATCGGCCTGCTGGGCGCCAGCTTCGAGCGCGAACCGGTCGGGGCCCCCTGGATGACCCGCCGGCTCGCGCTGGCGGTCGCGGTCGGCGCGACGGCCGCGCTGTGCCTGGCGCTGGCGTTTCTGGGCTTGCGTCCCGGCCTGACCGAGGTCCGGCCGCTCCTGTTCCTCGCGTTCAAGTTCTCGTTTGCGGCCGCGGTCGGGGGTCTCGCGCTCCGGTATCTCGTCAGGGCGGCCAGGCCCGGCGGCGAGAGCCGCGTCCATCTCGGGGTCGCCGCCTTGCCGTTCCTCGTGGTCGCGGCGCTGGCGTGCGTGAGCCTGTTGATGGCGCCGACCGAACATTGGCACGGCATGGTATCCGGTCACACCTGGCTCGAATGCCTCATCTCGATCCCCGTGATCGCCGTCGTGCCGTTCGCCGTCGTCACGTGGGCGGTTCGACGGTTCGGAGCGCCGACGGATCTCGTGCGGGCGGGTGCCCTGGTCGGCCTCTCCGCGGGAGCCGTGAGCGCGCTCGGCTATTCGCTGCACTGCATGGACGATACCGTACCGTTCGTCGCCGTATGGTACGGGGGGACGATCGCGATGTGCACGCTCGTCGGAGCGCTCCTGGGACCGCGCCTCCTTCGCTGGTAGCGAGCCGGTTCGGAACATCCTCCGGATCGCCTGCCGGGGTTCGAGGGGCGACGCGACGGCTTGGGGGCCTGTCGCCGGCCGACGCTTCATGTCACGGGCCTCGTCGCGGTAACGCCGCGGATGGGATCCGGCACGACGACTGGCCTGACCCTCCCACCCGCCCGGCCGCGCGAGGCAATGCGGCCGTCGCGCATCCCACAATCGCTTGCAGGATTATCCCCCCGGTGAGCGAGGCGCCGCGCCGGGCGACCCCGGCCCAACCCCACAAAGGTTCGCAGCGCGCTGTAACGGTACGTCCAAGACATCCGGACTTAAAGACAAGGAGCGGCAAGCTTCTCGTCAGATCAACGGTTTCCGCCATGAAAAGCAAGATCATCCCCGCCTTTGCAGGAATCGCCATGCTCGCCGGACTGCCGGGTTACGCGCTCGCGGGATGGATGGACAACGTCCCACCCCGTTTCCTGCCCCAGACGCATCAATCGCAACGGACCGAAACGCCTCAGGTCGAAGCTCCGGACGTCGGCCTGACGACCGGATCGATCAGCGCGGTGCCCCGCCGCCCTGCCGCCGCCCGGTCGGCCCCCCCCGCCCAGCACTTCTGAACCTCCCGCGGGGTCCGAACCGCCGGACCGGCCGATTGGGGTGGTACGGGGTGAGGTTCGGCGCGCCGCCCTGCACCGCCTACCGCGCGGAGGGTCAAGTGTGCGGTAGGTTTCCCAGATGCCCGGACAGCACGCGCGCGGATGCCGGGAGCCCGGAACCTGCGCCCTTGCGATGGGCGGCCAGCGCAACAGCCCGAGAACGACGACCGGCTCACGCCTGCGATGCACGCGACCATTCCCCTGTTGACCGCCTTCCAGATTGCGCGCTCGGCAGACGGCCACTCCATGTCCGGGGGCTTGCCAGGGGACCGACGGTGTCGATGCGGCTTCCATGGGTGGCGGCCTCGATCCGGCCTCTGCCTGCCGTTCGGGGACGGCCATTGCACGGCAGGCCGGACGCGCCATGGCGCGGTCCGGCGGGCCCACGAGGAACGGGTCGCCGAGACGCCCGCCCGGCGAGGTCGGTCGGTGGATCGGCCGCCCGACGGAACGAAACCTTGACCCTCAAGACTTGGGACGCGCCGTCTCCCGTGACACTGGCCTTCCGCCCGGATCGAAAAGCTGGCATCGTACCTGCGTGACGTTCTTGATCGCCCTTCGGCGACTGTTGCCGCTCCTGGCGGTACTCAGCCTCGCCCTGACGCCGGTGGCCGCGCCCGCGGCCGCCGCGGGGATGCGCGCGTTCATCATGGCGCAAGCCGCGCCTGAGGCGACCTCGGCCATTGCCCATGCCGAGATGGAGGGGATGGACGTGGGCGACGCGGACATGGCCGACATGCCGTGCTGCCCGCCCGGGAAGGCGGCGAAGCCCGACTGCGCCAAGGCCGGCTGTCCGCTTTTGGCGCTCTGCCTCGCCAGCGTCGCCTCCCTCCTGCCGACCGCGGCGTCCGTCCCGGCCCCGGTGGCGACGCGGACGAGCCGGGTGTGGCCCGATGCGGCGTCCTTCGCCAGCGTGTCCGGCCGCCCGTTACCTGAGCCCCCCCGAGCCTGAGCCCGATGACGCCGGCGTGAACGCCGGCACGACGCCGCGCGTCCACGCGTGGCCATCCATCGCGTTCAGGAGACGAAATCCGTGACCACGTACCCCTTCGCGCGCGCCCTCGGTGCCGCGCTGCTCGGTGCCGCCCTGTCGGTCCCGGCCCTGCCGGCGCTCGCCGGCATCAAGGACTACGCCTTCGTGCTGATCCGGACGGAGGCGAAGGTCGGCGAGACCATCCTCTCGGTGCGACTCATGGACAAGCGCACCGGCAAGCCCGTTCCGGACGCGGTGATCTTCGCCAAGCGCATCGACATGGCGCCCGACAGCATGGACGAGATGACCTCGACGATCGAGCAGGTCCCGTCGACGGAGCCTGCCCTCTACCGCTTCAAGGCGAAGCTCACGATGGCCGGGGGCTGGCGGCTCTCGCTGGGGGCGAAGGTCCAGGGCGAAACCGGCACCGTCGAGGACAGGCTCGTCTTCCAGGCCGTCAAGTGAGCCGCTCGGCATGGCTCGCCGGGATCCTCGCCGCGTTGGCGGCGGGGGGCACCGGGTACTGGGCGGGGCGTGATGGCAGCCCCGTTCCGGTCCTCGTCGAGCGCGCACGGACCGAGTTCGCCCACTGGCTTCCGACCGGCATGCCGGGTCCGCAGGCACCGGCGCCGGCGAAGGTCACGGGTCCGGTGGTCTACTACCAGGATCCGGATGGGAAGCCGGTCTACTCCGCGTCGCCGAGAACGACTGCGGAGGGGCACGACTTCCGGGCGGTTCGGGCCAGCGAGGACGTGCGCTTCGACCAGGCACAAGGGAGCGAGACGACATCCCCCGACATGGCCGGCCACGACGTGACCGGGCACGGCATGGCGGCGCATGGAACGGCGGCGGCCGGGAAGCCCGACGGGGGCACGCGCAAGTTGCTCTACTACCGCAACCCGATGGGGCTGCCGGACACCTCGGCGACCCCGAAAAAGGATTCGATGGGGATGGACTACATCCCCGTCTACGCGGGCGAGGACGAGGGCGGCGCCGTCGTGACGGTCTCCCCCGGCAAGGTCCAGCGGACCGGCGTCCGAACCGAAACAGTGGAGCGGCGGGTGGTGGCGCAGCCGGTGCGCGTGCCCGGTACCGTCGCCCTCGACGAGCGGCGCGTGACGGTCATCGCGACCCGGTCGGACGCGTACGTCGACCATGTCGAGGACGTCACCACCGGCGACCGCGTCCGCAAGGGCCAGCCGCTGGTCCACATCTACTCCCCCGAAATCAACGCCGCCGCCGCGCAGCTCATCGCCAACCCCGGCTTCGACGGAGCTCGGCGACGCCTGCAGAACCTCAACGTCTCCGAGGCCGTCATCGACGACATGGAGCGCACCCGGAAGGTGCCGATGGCCATCACTTGGTCGTCGGCCCGGGACGGCGTGGTGCTGCAGCGCTCGGCCGTCGAGGGCATGAAAGCCGCGGCCGGCGACACCCTGTTCCGGATCGGCGACATCTCGGTCATGTGGGTGCTGGCCGACGTGCCCGAGCGCGACCTGGCCGGGGTTCGCGCCGGACAGGCCGTGACCGTGCGCCTGCGTTCGGCCCCGGGCCGGACCTTCTCCGGCAAGGTCGGGGTGATCTATCCGCAGGTGAACCCGGACACCCGGGCCACGCGGGTGCGCATCGAGCTGCCGAACCCGGACGGCGCGCTCCTGCCCGACATGTACGCCGAGGTCGAGATCGCCACGGGGGCGGGCAAGCCCGTCGTGGCGGTGCCCGACGACGCGGTCATCGACACAGGTGCGCGGCAAGTGGTGCTGCTCGACAGGGGCGGGGGGCGCTTCGAGCCGCGCGAGGTCAAAGTCGGGGTTCGCGGCACGGGCTACGTCGAGATCCGCGACGGCGTCGCCGCCGGCGACCGGGTCGTCACGGCGGCGAACTTCCTGATCGACGCCGAGAGCAACCTGAAGGCGGCGCTTCAGTCCATGTCCGCCCCGAAGGCGAGCGACCGGCAGGCCTCGAACCTTGAGGGCAAGCCATGATCGCGCGCCTCATCGGCTGGTCGGCCCGCAACCTCGTCCTGGTGCTGGTCGGCACCGTGTTCGCCGTGGCCGCTGGCGTCATGGCGCTGCGAACGCTGCCGCTCGACGCCATCCCCGACCTCTCGGACGTGCAGGCCATCGTCTACACCGAATACCCGGGCCAGGCCCCGCAGGTGGTCGAGGATCAGGTCACCTATCCTCTCACGACCGCCATGCTGACGGTCCCGAAGGCGAAGGTGGTGCGCGGCTTCTCGTTCTTCGGGGTCAGCTTCGTCTACGTGATCTTCGAGGACGGCACGGACCCATATTGGGGCCGCTCGCGCGTGCTCGAATACCTCAACGCGGCGGCCAGCCGCTTGCCGGCGGGCGTGACCCCAACCCTCGGTCCGGACGCCACCGGCGTCGGCTGGGTCTACCAGTACGTGGTCGTGGCCAAGGAGCGCACGCTCGCGGAATTGCGCTCCCTCCAGGACTGGGTGGTCCGTTTCGGGGCGTCGCGGGCCGAGGGCGTGGCCGAGGTCGCGGGCGTCGGCGGCTTCGTCAAGCAGTACAACGTCGTCGTCGACCCGAACCGCCTACGGGCGCAGGGGATCTCGCTCAACAAGCTCCGGGACGCGATCCGGGCGAGCAACGCCGACGTCGGCGGCCGCACGGTCGAGCTCTCCGAGTTCGAGTTCATGGTGCGCGGACGCGGCTACCTGCGGAGCGTGGCCGACATCGAGAACATCGTCCTGAAGACCACCGGTGGTGCTCCCCTGCGGGTGCGGGACGTCGCCCGGGTCGAACTCGGGCCTGACGAGCGGCGGGGCATCACCGAGATGAATGGTGACGGCGAGGTCGCCGGCGGCATCGTCCTGCAGCGGTTCGGCGCGAACGCCCTGACCGTCATCGAGAACGCGAAGGCGAAGCTCGCGGAGGTGGCGAAAAGCCTGCCGGCCGGCACCGAGATCCTGCCGGTCTACGACCGCTCGCAACTCATCGACGCGGCCATCGAGACGCTGCGGCACACGCTTGTCGAGGAGAGCGTCGTCGTCTCCCTCGTGTGCATCGTGTTCCTCCTGCACGTCCGAAGCGCGCTGGTCGCCATCCTGATGCTGCCCGTCGGCATCCTGATGGCGTTCGCCGGGATGAAGGCGCTGGGGCTGGGCGCCAACATCATGTCGCTCGGCGGCATCGCCATCGCGGTCGGCGCCATGATCGACGCGGCCATCGTGATGATCGAGAACGCCCACAAGCACCTGGAGCGGGCGCGGCCGGACAAGCCGCGGGTCGAGATCTTGGTCGAGGCGGCGGGCGAGGTCGGCCCCTCGCTGTTCTTCTCACTCCTCATCATCACCGTGAGCTTCCTGCCCATCTTCACCCTGGAGGGCGAGGAGGGGCGCCTGTTCGGGCCGCTCGCGCTCACCAAGACCTTCGCCATGGCGGCGGCGGCGCTCCTGTCGGTGACCCTGGTGCCGGCGCTGATGGTGTTGTTCGTGCGCGGACGGATCGTCCCGGAGCATCGCAACCCGGTGAACCGGCTCCTGATCTGGCTCTATCGCCCGGTCATCGCAGGCGTACTGCGGGCGCGGTTGCCCACCATCCTGCTCGCCCTCGGCGTCCTGGCGGTCACCGTCTGGCCGGCGCGCCAGCTCGGCTCGGAGTTCATGCCGGAACTCGACGAGGGGACGCTGATGTACATGCCGACGACCCTGCCCGGCATCTCGGTGACGAAGGCGGGCGAGTTGCTGGCGACCCAGGATCGGATCATCAAGTCCTTCCCCGAGGTCGCCTCGGTCTACGGCAAGGCCGGGCGCGCCAGCACCGCGACCGACCCGGCGCCGATGGAGATGGCCGAGACCATCATCAGCCTCAAGCCTAAGGCCGAGTGGCGCCCGGGCGTGACGCTCGCGAGCCTCAAGGCGGAGATGGACCGGGCGCTGCAGTTCCCGGGCGTCTCGAATGCTTGGACGCAGCCGATCCGGGCCCGCATCGACATGCTCTCGACCGGCATCCGGACGCCGGTCGGCATCAAGGTGCTCGGCACCGACCTCGGCGCCATGGAGAAGGTCGCCCGTCAGGTCGAGGCAGTGGTGCGCGACGTGCCGGGCACGTCGAGTGCCTACGCGGAGCGGGTCATCGGCGGGTACTTCCTCGACATCACGCCCGACCGGGAGGCGCTCGGCCGCTACGGGCTCATGGTGGGCGACGTCCAGGACGTGGTCGCCTCGGCTCTCGGCGGGCAGAGCGTCACCAACACGGTCGAGGGCCGCGAGCGCTACACCGTCAACGTACGCTACCCGCGCGCCTTCCGCTCCGACCCGCGGGCCATCGCCGACGAGGTGCAGGTGCCGCTGCCGGCCGGCGGGACGGTGCCGCTCGGCGAGGTCGCGAAGGTCGAGCTTACCCGGGGGCCGACCTCGATCCGGACCGAGAACGGCCAGCTCGCGGTCTACATCTTCGTCGACCTCACTGGGCGCGACCTCGGCGGCTACGTGGCCGACGCCCGGGCCGCGGTCGACAGGGAGGTCAGGTTGCCCCAGGGCACGACGCTGCAGTGGAGCGGGCAGTACGAGTACCTGGAGCGCGCCGAAGCCCGCCTCAGGATCGTTGTGCCGCTGACGCTGCTCGTCGTGTTCCTGCTCCTCTACCTGAACTTCCGCCGTCTGACCGAGACCCTCATCGTCATGCTCTCGCTGCCGTTCGCGCTCGTCGGCGGCGTCTGGCTGATGTGGTGGATGGGCTTCAACATGTCGGTGGCGGTGGCGGTCGGCTTCATCGCGCTCGCCGGCGTCGCGGCCGAGACCGGCGTGATCATGCTGGTCTACCTCGACCACGCCCTCGACGAGGTCCGGGCAGGGTGCCGGCGTGAGGGACGCCCCCTCACGCGCGAGGACTTGCGGCAGGCCATCATGGTCGGCGCCGTCGAGCGGGTGCGGCCCAAGATGATGACGGTGGTCGCCATCATGGCGGGTCTCCTGCCCATCCTCTGGAGCACCGGTTCGGGCTCCGAGGTCATGCAGCGCATCGCCGTGCCGATGATCGGCGGGATGGTGTCCTCGACCGTGCTGACCCTCGTCGTGATTCCGGCCGTCTACGCGTTGGTGAAAGGTCGCGGGTTGCCGGAGGCCGCCGCGGAGGGTGCACGGATGCCTCTGGCGGCCGAATGAGGAATCGACAGGAGCGAATGATGAAGTCAGACATGATGCCGTCCCGGCGTGCCGTGCTCGCGGGCTTGGCGGCGGGAGTGTCCCTCGGACGACCCGTGATGGGGGAGAGCCTGCCGACCGTCGCCGTGACGAAGGACCCGAGTTGCGGCTGCTGCGCGAAGTGGGTGGACCACCTGCGACAGGCCGGCTTCACGGTGACGGTGACCGAGGGTCCCGTGAACCCGGTGAAGGCGCGTCTCGGCGTGCCGAGGGACCTCGCCTCCTGCCACACCGCTCTCGTTGACGGCTACGTGGTCGAGGGACACGTGCCGGCGGACGCCATCAGGCGCTTGTTGGCCGAGCGCCCGAACGGAACCGGGCTGGCCGTTCCGGGCATGCCGGCCGGCTCGCCCGGCATGGAGGTCGAGGGCAGGGATCCCGGCGCCTACGCGGTGATCCTGTTCGGACCCGAGGGGCGAGACACCTTCGCCCGTTATCGTGGCGGCGAACCGGCCTGAGCGCGGCCGACGTGCGGATGATCGCCGTCGCCGTCCACGGTGGTCAACGGTCGTCGCGCCGCCGCGCAAGAGCCGACGCCCCGCTTCGTGCCCGGACATCCCCCGAAGGCGGGCTTAGCGTGGGCGGGAACTCGGTTCACAGACTCGCCCCGGCGGCATGAAGATCGGAGTGGCGAAGGGGACGCCGCAACGCTAGGACTCGGGGGATCCGAGAGAGTCTCGTCACCACCATGAATCGCGCAAGCCTCATCGGGGTCGCTTTGCACTATTTGACGCAACTGAGGATGTCGGTCGGGCACCTCAATAGCCTCAACCTACAAGACGTCAACGTCCATGCGGAAGCGTTCTTTCGAGATTTTCTGAACTTGGTGTTTGACTATAAGCTGAAGAACATCAACATAGTAGAGAGGAACGCGCGAGCTATCGATTTGGGCGACGAGGACGAACGGATCGCCATCCAGGTGACGTCGACGTCGGAGTTGGACAAGATCAAGCACACCCATAAGGGCTTCGTGGCGAGCGGCCTCGACGGCAGATACGACCGCCTGGTCGTTCTCATCATCGGAGAGAAGCGCAGGTACCGGGAGTCGTCCCTAGGCGGCGACGGCGTGTTCAGCATGTCCCTGGTGGACGACGTCTGGGACATTCCCGAGCTCCTGAGGAAGGTCGGCGACCTTCGCTTGGACAGGCTTGAGCGCTGCTGCGAGTTCCTGCGCGACGAGTTGAAGATCCCCGAGCCCCGGCAGTCCAACGAGGTTGGTACCCTGATCCGCCTGATCGAGGTTCTCAGCGCCGCCGAGGAAGGGATCTCGGTCGGCGACAACCGGGAGGACCCCGATCCCGACAGGAAGATCCGCGACCGATTCGCGGATCACGCCGCCTTCCTCGAACAGCAGTACGTCGACTTGCACGAGATATATGGACGTGCGCTGGCGGAAGTGAACAGGCATACCGACCTCGGGCACGTGCGTGTGCGCAAGCTCCAGGTCTACCTCATGAATTGGAGCGACCGTGTCCTGACGGAATATGGAGGCGATCCCAAAGCCGCCCTCGATGCGCTGACCGAAAAGGTCCTTCGGATGATGGGCACCAGCGCCGTCGCATTCGACGATTGCGCCATTCGATATTACCTTGTCGATCAGCTGATTGCCTGCAACGTGTTCCCGAACAAGCGCGCGCTCGATGCCTAGCATCTTCCTCAAAGACGAGGCACTCGACAAGTCTCCGCCAATCGTCGGTTTCGAGATCGCGCGGTACATCAGGCAGTCGGGCAAGGGTCGTGTCAGTATCTTCGACGTGGTGGAGCGCTTCAAACGCGAGAGTTGGTTCGCGTGGAATTCGTTCTTTTATGGCATCACCTTCCTATACGCCGTTGGCCTGGTCGATTTCGAAGAACCATACCTGATCGTCCGTGATGTTGATTGAGCGTCTCTACACCGAGCCCGCGACCATCGATCCCATCGTCTTCACGGCAGGGGTCAATGTGATCCTGGGTGAGAGCGACGTGACCAGCTCCAAGAACAACGGCGTCGGCAAGTCGCTCTGCATCGAATTCTTGAACTTCGCATTGCTCAAACGCAAAACGGAAAGTCGCGTGGCGAGAATCCCGAAGGAGAGCTTCGATCCGCGCAACCTCATCTGCGTCGACTTCCGGCTGCACGGGATCGGCTACACCATCAAGAGATCGCTCGAAGAGGCGGAGCACCCGCGGATCATCGTCGACGGGCGCGAGACGGTCTACGCCAAGCTCAAGGATGCGACCGATTTCCTGACGGGGAGGCTGTTCCCCGACCAGGATGAGCAGGTCGGGTTCCGGGAGATCCTGGGGCCGCTGATCCGGGACGAGCGATCCGAGTTCAAGTCGATTGTAGGCTGCTTCGACACCAAGGCCCGAATACCGGACAACTACGCGCCGCACCTCATGCTCCTCGGCATCGACCTCGGCATCTACCGTGCCATCAAGGGCATACAGAGGGAACTCGACGCAATCGCCACCGAGGAGGCTCGCATCAAGGACAGCGTGAGGCTCGTCCGCCAGAAG
This sequence comes from Methylobacterium brachiatum, assembly GCF_020523825.1. Taxonomy (GTDB): domain Bacteria; phylum Pseudomonadota; class Alphaproteobacteria; order Rhizobiales; family Beijerinckiaceae; genus Methylobacterium; species Methylobacterium brachiatum. Next base: position 326,762 of record NZ_JAJALK010000001.1, read on the forward strand.
GATCTGGATGACGCCCGGTCCGACCTCAACGCCCTCGACGAGGAGGTCGAGACGATCCGGCAAGGCATCGATGCCCTGGAGAACGCCCCGGCCTACGACATCGTGAAGGGCGAGATCCTCGATATCGAAGACCGGATGTCGGACCTGCGCCGCAGCAAGGACGTGCTCGTCCAGCGCGCTGCAAACCTGGCACCGATTGCCCTGGAACCCGGCATAGACAGCGGCGAGATCCGCGACTTCTACGACCAGCTTCGTGCCGGCCTGGGCACCAGCATCGTCCGCGAACTCGCGGAGGTAATTACTTTCAAGTCCAAGATCGAGCAGTTCCAGCGCCACCTGCTGGACGAGAAGTCGAGGGTGGTGGACGTCGAGATCCGGAACCTCAACAAGCAGCTCGCCGAACTCGATAGGCGGTACGCAAAGCTGGTGGCGGTTCTCGATCAGAAAGGGCAGCTGCGCAACCTACGCCAGACCTATGCCTCCTTCCAGGCGAAGAGCGATGAACTTGGACAGCTCAAAAGCTTCTTCAGCCGTTACGACCAACTGCTGATCGAACGTCAGACCAAGAAGTCCGAGATCGAGGCCGAAAGGCTGGCATTGCAGGCCAGCATCTCTGCCGCCGCGGATCGGCTGCGGTCGTTCGAACGGACGATCCTCGCCATTCATCAGTTCATCCAGGGCAACCGCAAGGCTTCCTTCGAGGTGCGAACCACCCCCAGGAAGCACGTCGTCGATATCGTCCTGCGGATCGACGATGACGGCAGTCATAGCGTGGAGAGGGAGAAAGTCTTCATATACGACATCGCGCTGCTGCTGAACGATTACACCAAATCCCGTCACCCCGGGCTGTTGGTTCACGATAATATCTTCGACGTCGACGACGACACCTTACGAAAAAGCCTGGAGTTCATCCTCACTCGGGCAAGACTCGACGAGAACAAGCAGTACATCCTGACGCTCAATGTCGACCGCATCGAGCATGCACGGGAGGAGGTGTGGTATTACGAGCTTGAGCAGAGCGTCGTGGCATCTTTCACCAAAAGCAATCGCTTTCTCAAGGCGCAATACCAGGAGGTTGGCCGGGAGTGATCGTTCGGACCAGGTCCCTCCTCACCGCGATGCCCATCGATCAAGGGTTCAAGCGCACGTGCGCAGGCCGATGGACATGATGCTTCAGGGTTAAGCGATGGAACCACGCCAAGCGTCGCCGCACCGGTCGACGATGTCGAGGATCGACCGGCTTCAGCGTCACGACGGCCATGTCGCCTGCAGCGAACGCGCTCCAGCCCGATGCGGAGCGCTCCCCGACCCTTGACCTTCCCACCATGGGAAGCCCTATCTGAAGGTGACGCCGTCATAGGGAGAGCGTCATGCATCGTTTCAAGGTCGACAAGATGGACTGCGGAGGTTGTGTCAAGTCCGTGGCCCGGGCCATCATCGACATCGAGCCGGACGCCCAGGTCGCGGTGGACCTCGGGGCCAAGCTCGTGACCGTGTCCGGCGCCGTCGGGCCGGCAGACCGCATCGCACTGGCCGTCACCGCCGCCGGCTACCCGGCCGAGCAGGTACGCGCGACCGCGTGATGGGACGAGCCGGCAACCAAATGCGGATGCAGGCATTCTCGTCAAAGGTGCGACTTCGTCGCGACATGCAAGATCGGGGTTAGCGACCGGGATGGCTTTCAGGCGGCATGTGGTGCGTTCGATAGCGGCGATGATCCTCGCGATCATCGCCTACGTCGCGCCGTCCGCCGTCGAGGCTCACGATGGCCATGTCCACTGCGGTCACAATCGGCGCGCGGCGGCAATGGTCGATGCGAAGGCACCGCTTGCTGGACCAGCCCTCGCAACCTCGCTGCACGTCCCAGGGTTCATGGGATGGCTTCGCGGTGCACCGCGTCTCCGGACGCTGCCGGTTCGGGCGACGGCCTCGCTCAAAGCCGCCGATGCCGACGAGGGTTGCTGCCCCGGCGCCTGCAAGCGCTGCCGCTGCGGGACGGCCGTTTGTGGCACCCTCGGTATTCCCGCCGCCCCAACATCCTTGTCAGCCCCCCTCTTCAAGGCCGTCGTGATGGTCCCGGACGACGTCGCAGGGCACGAGGGCGCAGGCCCCGAGGCGCTTCGCAAGCCGCCACGAACCGTCGCGTGAGGTGATGCGCACCTGGGCGCGCAACGCCTGAGGTGCGCCCGCGGCCACGACCTGCGCCCGCTTCGTCGCCGGTCGAGACTGATCCCCTGTCGATCTGCCCAATCGTCGCCTCAGGAGCGGCGGCGCCGCTTCGGGTCGCCCCGGCGGGACGCGCCGAACCGTGAGCTCGAAAGGGCGGCGTCCCATCGGGTCGTTCGTGATCGGACGATCCCGGCGCGCTGGGACCGGTCCACGATGGCCGCGGGACCGACTTTCCAAACTCGAACGTCGCCGCGAAAGATTTTCGTCTTTCGCGTTGAACAAGACGTCAGTTCACTATCTTTATGACTGCGCTGTGCTGAGAAATAAAATCGCTTTTTAGCGTAAATCTCGGTTTATCGAACAGTGTGAACCGTCTTAATGGAGACTCGGAATGCATACGATGTCGAACGAGATGCAGTCCTGCATCGATGAGTGTCTTCGCTGCTATCAGACCTGCATGGGCATGGCCTCGAACCATTGCCTTCCGGCCGGCGGCAAGCACGTCGAGCCGGCGCATTTCCGGCTGATGTTAGCCTGTGCGGAGACGTGCCGGACTTCGGCTCACTTGATGCTGATCGGTACCCCCGAGCACAAGCATACCTGCCGCGCCTGCGCCGAGGTGTGCGAGGCCTGCGCCAGGAGCTGCGAGCAGGTCGGCGACATGCAGGACTGCGTCGAGCGGTGCCGGCGATGCGCCGAGAGCTGCCGCAAGATGGCCGCCTGAGCCAATCGGGGCGGCCGGCGACGGCTGCCCCTTCCACAAGATGAGAGGAGGCAATTATGCTCGTTCGTAACCTTGTCCTTGCCGCGACCATGGCGTTCGCCGGCGCCGGAGCGGCCGTTGCGGCCGACCATGACCACGATCACGACCACGGCTCGATGCAATCCGCCGTGAGGCTGCCGGAAGCGTGCAAGGCGGCCTCGGCGGGCAAGGAGGCGATGGTGAAGGACATGCAGGCGCACATGTCCCAGGCCATGCAGGGCATGGGCGGTCAGATGACCGAGACCCAGAAGGGCCTGCAGCGGGCGATGATGTCGATGAATGGCCCGATGATGCAGGGGATGATGGCGGGCGATCCCGACGTCGCGTGGGTCTGCACGATGATCCCCCACCACCAGGGCGCCATCGACATGGCCCGAGCGGCGCTGAAGGGCGCCGACAACGCCGAGAGCAAGCGCCTCGCCGAGAAGACCATCGGTGAGCAGGAGAAGAGCATTCAGGAGCTCGTCGCCTGGCTCGACAAGAACGCGAAGAAGGAAGGCAACCGGTAAGGCGCCGCGCGCCGCCGGACCGTTCGCGGTCTGGCGGCCAGGCCCTCGGCCATACGGAAGGAGCGGTGATGAGCGACGCGTCGCAGGGACATCCTCAATCTGCGGGAGGCCACGCCTGTGTCGGCGGCCACGATCATTCCGCGCACGCGCACGGCCACGGGCACGACCACCGTGCGCACAGCCATGCCGCACCTGCCTCGTCCGATGGCGCCTTCCGCGTGAAGGACCCGGTCTGCGGGATGACGGTGGACCCGCACGCGACGAAGTACCAGGCCGAGCACGACGGGCATCCGTACTACTTCTGTTCGAACGGCTGCCGGACCAAATTCGAGGCCGACCCCGTCCGCTACGTCGACCCCGCCTCCCCCGCGGCGAAGTCCGAGCCGGTGCCGGAGGGCTCGATCTACACCTGCCCGATGCACCCGGAGGTGCGCCAGGTCGGGCCAGGGGCTTGCCCGATCTGCGGGATGGCCCTGGAACCCGCGATGGTCGGTGCGGACGACGGTCCGAGCGAGGAACTCGTCGACATGACGCGCCGGTTCTGGGCCGGGCTGGTGCTGACCGTTCCGGTGTTCGTGCTTGAGATGGGCGGCCACCTGCTCGGGTTGACCGACCGCCTCGGCCAGCAGACCTCAAACTGGATCCAGTTCGCGCTCGCCACCCCGGTCGTGCTCTGGGCCGGCTGGCCCTTCTTCGTTCGGGCCTGGCACTCCGTCCTGTCCCGGAACCTGAACATGTTCACCCTGGTCGCCCTCGGGACGGGCACGGCCTACCTCTACAGCGTGGTCGCGACGCTCGCCCCCGGGCTGTTCCCGGAGGCGCTGCGCGGGCACGGCGGGGCGGTGCCGGCCTACTTCGAGGCGGCGGCGGTGATCACCGTGCTTGTGCTGCTCGGGCAGGTCCTGGAGCTCCGCGCCCGCGAGAGCACCGGCGGCGCGCTGCGGGCGCTCCTCGACCTCGCGCCGAAGACCGCCCGCCGCATCCGGCCGGACGGCGAGGACGAGGAGGTGCAACTCGATGCCATCGGGGTCGGCGACCGCCTGCGCGTGCGCCCCGGCGAGAAGGTCCCGGTCGACGGTGCGGTGGTGGAGGGCCGCGGCTCCGTGGACGAGAGCCTCGTGACGGGGGAATCGATGCCGGTCGCCAAGGAGGCCGGCGCCCCCGTCATCGGCGGCAGCCTCAACCAGTCCGGCTCGCTCGTCGTCGAGGCGACCAAGGTCGGGCGCGACACCATGCTGGCCCGCATCGTCCAGATGGTGGCCGAGGCCCAGCGGAGCCGGGCCCCGATCCAGCGCCTCGCCGACCGGGTCGCGGGCTGGTTCGTGCCGGCGGTCATCGGCGTGGCGGTTCTCGCCTTCGCCGCCTGGATGGCCTTCGGGCCGGAGCCCCGCTTCACCTTCGCGCTGTTGGCCGCGGTGGCGGTGCTGATCATCGCCTGCCCGTGCGCGCTCGGCCTCGCCACGCCGATGTCGATCATGGTCGGCGTCGGCCGCGGCGCCGGGGCCGGGGTGCTCGTCAAGAACGCGGAGGCGCTGGAGCGGATGGAGCGGGTCACGACCCTGGTGGTCGACAAGACCGGCACCCTGACCGAGGGCAAGCCGGCCGTGACCCGGATCGTGGCGGCGGCCGGCTTCGACGAGGACACGCTCCTGCGGCTCGCGGCGAGCGTCGAGCGCGCGAGCGAGCACCCGCTCGCCCTGGCCATCGTGGCGGCGGCCGGGAAGCGCGGGCTCTCCACAGCTCCCGTCACGGATTTCGACAGCCCCACCGGCAAGGGCGCGCTCGGAACCGTGGAGGGCCGCCGCGTGGCGCTGGGCAACGCCGCCTTCCTTCGCGAGCAAGGGGTCGACGTATCGACCCATGACGCCGAAGCCGACGAGCTCCGGCGCGACGGCGCCACGGCGATCTTCGCCGGCGTCGACGGACGGGTCGCCGGCGTCCTCGCCATCGCCGACCCGGTCAAGGCGACGACGGCCGAGGCGCTCGCGGCGCTCCGGGCGGAGGGCATCCGGGTGGTGATGCTGACCGGCGACAACCGCACGACCGCCGAGGCGGTGGCGCGTCGGCTCGGCATCGAGGAGGTCGAGGCGGAGGTGTTGCCCGACCAGAAGGCCGCCGTGGTCGAGCGCCACAAGGCGGCAGGGCAGGTGGTCGCGATGGCCGGGGACGGCGTGAACGACGCCCCCGCGCTCGCCGCGGCCGACGTGGGCATCGCGATGGGCACCGGCACGGACGTGGCCATCGAGAGCGCGGGCCTGACGCTGCTCAAGGGCGACCTCCTCGGCATCGTGCGGGCGCGGCGTCTGTCGCGGGCGGTGATGGGCAACATCCGCCAGAACCTGTTCTTCGCCTTCGTCTACAACGCGGCCGGCGTGCCGGTGGCGGCGGGCATCCTCTACCCGTTCCTCGGCATCCTGCTCTCGCCCGTCATCGCGGCGGCCGCCATGGCCTTGTCGTCGGTGAGCGTGATCGGCAACGCCCTGCGCCTGCGGGCCGCCCGGTTGTGAGACGGGCCGCGTGACCGAACTCCTGGACGCGACGGCTGTGATGCACCCGCTCGCCGCGGCGGCGGCGGAGCGGTACCTGACGGCGGTCGACGCGGCGCTGCCGGGCCTCGTCTCGGGCTTCCACGTGGTCGGTTCCGCGGCGCTGGACGACTTCGTGCCGGGACGGTGCGACCTCGACTTCGTCGCCGTCGTCGCCTGGCCCCCGGGGGCCGACGCGCTGGATCGGCTCGCGGACCTGCACGAGGGCCTCGGCGCGATGGGCGGCCCCGCCCTCGACGGGATCTACGTCGCCGCGGCGGACCGGCAAGGACCGGAGGACAAGGGTCCGGCGGTCCGGGTCGGCCGCTTCGAGCCGCTGTCCGGGCACAGGCGCCGCCCGGTGGACAGGCTCGCCCTCGCCGAGCACGGGCTGACCCTGCGGGGTCCGCCGCCGGGCTGGCTGAACGTGCCCGGGGTCGACGGGTGGGCGGCCGAGGCGTTCGGTTCCCTGCGGGACTCGGCTGGGACGGCCGAGGTCGACGAGGCCGTGCTGGGCGCCTGCCGGCTGCACTACCTGCTCGCGCTCCGGCGCATACCCTCGAAGTCCGAGGCCGGTCTTTACGGCCTGATCGCTCTCGACGAACGCTGGCGGCGGATCATCGACGAGGCGCTGCGCCTGCGCCGCACGCCCGACGTGCCGGCTTTGTACCTGAACGAGGACGAACGCCGCAGGGACGCGCTCGCCTTCGTCGAGGCGACGGCGGAGGACGGGCTGTCCCTGCCCTGAATGCGCGCCCCGGGGTTCCGGCGGCGCGCCCGAGCGCCTATCTTGGCAGTCGCAACACGGGCCCGAGATGAGCGAACCGGACGACAGACACGGCGGCGTGGCCGTGGACCATACCCGCCAGATCGCCCGGCTGCGCCGCATCGAGGGGCAGGTCCGCGGCCTGCAGCAGATGATCGAGAACGGGCGCTACTGCGTCGACGTCGCCCACCAGGCCGACGCCGTCATCGCGGCCCTTCGGCGGGTGCAGTCCGACATGCTGCGCGACCACCTGCAGGCGCTGGTACAGGCCACGCTAACCGGGAACCTGCCCGAGGAGGAGCGGGGTCGCCTCGCCGACGAGATGAGCCGCCTGATCGCCAAGGTGGTCTGAAGGGGGAGGAGCGCCGTGCCGAGAAGAAAACTTTTGCTTGTCGTCGGCGCCGGTGCGTCCCTCGAATTCGGGATGCCCCCGGTCGCAGGGGTTCGGGCCATGATCAACGACGCCATCCAGGTTCGCTACCCGTTGCTCGCCGAGCCCGCGACGAACCTTTACGAGCATGTCGAGGGTTTGGTCAGGACCCACTGGCAGCGGACGGTGCCCGAGTTCCTGCGCCGCGAGCCGCACTACGAGGACTTGCTGTACGCCATCTTCGCCGTCGCCGCGGCTTACCCCGCTGGCGCCGCGACCTCGGCGTTGGGCGCGGTCGTGACAGCCAAGGGGATGCCCGACGTCTCGCTTTTCGGTCGGCACGCCACGCCGGTCGGGCCGGACACCCTGCGCGATCTCGGCCGCGCGTCGGTTGATGCCGTCGTGGAGGCGTTCCGCGAGCGCTGCGCCGCCAGCGAGGCGGACAAGGCGTCCGAGTTCGCAAGGCTTCAAGTGCTGGTCGCCGCGCTGCAGGCCGAGTTCGACGTCGCGGTGGTCACCCTGAACTACGACAACGTGATGTACCGCGCCTTTCCCGGGATCGAGACCGGCTTCGACCCGGCGACCGGCATTTTCGACCAGGAGCGCATCCTCCGGCGGTCCGGCTGGGCATGCATGCTGCACCTCCACGGGTCCGTCCATTTCGACATGCAGCCCGGCCCGACCGGAGACATGCACGAGATCCGCTGGCAGCCGGATATCCGCGGCCGTTTCCATCAGAACGCCGGTGGCCGCAGCACGCGCTCCCACGTCGAGGGCATCGATTTCCCGACCTCGGTCATCGTCGCGGGATACGGCAAGACGACCCAGATCCTGAAACGGCCCTTCCGCACCTACTACTCCGAACTCGACCGCCTCGTGGCCGGCTGCGACGCCGTGCTCTTCGCCGGGTACGGGTTCGGCGACGAGCATCTGACAGTGGCCTTCGAGGGCTTCCGGGATGCACGGAACCGCCCGGTCGCCATCATCGATTTCGCTCGGGACGACGCCATGACGATGGGCGGCGCCGATCTCGGAGGCCCCAACGCCATGGTCGACGAGATGGTCCGGACGTTCCTGACCGAGCCGAGGACCATGCGCGCCCTCGGCTACTCCGCCCCGCAAACGGTCGCGGATCTCAGGGCTGCCCGGGAATTCGAGACCTGCCTGGACCCCGCGACGCCCCTCGCCATCTGGTACAACGGCATGCTCGCAGCCTGCGACGCGCCATCCAAGGTGCTCGCGCGTCTGGCGTGACGTTCGGGTCGAGGGACTGGTGCGCAACGACCCGGAGGGCGGTGCCGAAGGACCGTGGCTCTCCGGGACCGTACCGAAGGAATTCCGATTCCGCACCGTCCAGGAGGTGGCGCAGCTCAGGCGCCGACGCCAAGTCGACGTTGCGCTGGCGAGCCTCCCGTCGGGGCGGCCAGCATCGCCGCGACGCCCTGGTCGAAGGTGCCGGGTATGTCTTGGCTGGAATCATGATCCCTGCCCGCAGGGTCGCGGGACCGGTGTCGGTCGACAGAGCCAAGGGTTCGGTTGACGAGCTTGGCCAAGCGGTATGCGGCCAGCGTTCCGCGGAAGTCGTCGGAGGCGATGCAAGCCCTCCTTGCAGGATGACGGCGCCGTTCCATCGGGTTGATGCGCCGAGCGACGGCCCGAGGTCTTCGGAGATGGATGTAAATCTTGCTTCCGGTATCCGCAGTTGCAGTCGGCTGGGATGATACGGGGCTTCAGAAGCGCGTTAGTAGCTCTTCCGCAACACCGGCGGCGGAAAGCCTGTCCAAGGCGTGCATTCGCCCGACCGACCCTTCCAATATCCGCCCGACCAAAATACCCCTAAGGGGTATCGAGTCGGAGGGTGGCATGATCGGACGGCGGACATTCCTCACCGGCGCCCTGGCGTCGGCGGCCTCGGCCCCCTTGGCAGGGACCGCCGCGCGAGCCCTGGACGGCATCGAGCGGCGGGACGAGGTCAGCTTCCTCAGGGGGCCCTACAACCTCGCCTTCTACTACCGGCTCAACAAGGCCTACCGCATCGGCGCCGGGATGCACTTCTTCCACTCGAAGCAGCACGACCTGCTGCAGCACACGCGGTTCGAGGACCGCGCCGGGGTCGATGCCCGCTTCGACAAGGAGGCGCAGGAATGGCTGCGCGATCCGCCGGCCATCGAGCCGGAGATGCCGTACTACTCCAACTACGTCGACCGGGCGATGCACACGCTGTTCCGGACCATCGACTGGACGCACATGCATCACGAGCAGACCTACGACGTGATGGCGTTCCGCGAGATCCCGTGGGCCGAGAAGAAGGCGTGGACCGACCGCGCGGTCAGATACTATCTCACGATGCAGACGCCGGGCGTGCCCCGCAGCGTCGCCCCGCTGGAGCTGACCATGCGGCGGGCGGGCATCATGATGAAGCCATACTTCAACTACTTCCGGAACTTCTACCCGCTCGACCAGAGCCTGTTTTACGTCGCCCACTGGTGGCACCCGGCCGCGTACGAGACGCAGATGATCTCGGGCAACAGCGACCAGGAGGCCGCGATGGCCCAGACCATCGACCTCATGTACCGCGAGGTGATGGCGGACCGGCCCGGCCGCATGCTGCTCTCGCGCGAGATCATGCCGCGCTACGCCCGGATGAGTCCCGAGAGCGCGAACATCTTCGACAACCTGCACATGCTCCACGGGATCGCCTACTCGATCCTCGCCTATCCCGGCTGGTCCATCGAGGAGAAGCGGGCTGAAATGTACCGGGTCATCGAGGCCATGGGCTACCAGCCCGGCGACGAGGCCTACACGCGCAGGTTCCGGGAGCCCCATCCCGAATTCGATCCGAGGACCTATCCGGCGTGGGTGCGCTCGCCCCAGGGCGCCATGGGCATGATCATGATGGACATGCTCATGGAGATGCTGCCGATGATGTACCCGGGCGGCCTGTCCAAGGCATCCCACGCCGCCATCATGCAGCAGATGATGAAAAACGGGCGGCTTGGGATCGAGCCCGGCGAGATCCCCGGCTCGCTCCACGACGCATTCATGCAGGTCGCCCCCGGCATGCGGATGATGCCCGGCTCGACCGAACCCGGCGAGACCCCGACCATGATGGTCGAGCACATGCTCTCCGCCTGGAACGCCAAGGCCGCCGGCATCCCGGACGTGGCGCCCATCGACATGACCGTCGAGCCGAGCCTCGGCCCGGCCCGTGTCGCCGTCCGCTGAGGAGCCGCGCCATGCCGAAGCTCGTCCGCACCGCCCTCGCGGCCCTCCTCGCCCTCTCCGCTGGCTCGGCGATCGCCGCGGACCACTCCAACCTGGAGGAGGGGCTGCCCATCACCATCGAGGACGCCTACCCGATCAAGGAGAACGGCCTCGAAGTGCAGTCCTACTTCCAGTACAACCGCATCCGGAACGACCCGCGCGGCGCCAGCAGCCTGATGGCGGTGCCGCGCCTGGAATGGGGCGCGTTCAAGAACTTCCAGCTCTCGGTCGAGGCCCCGTACCGGCTCGGCAACGCGAGCGACACCGACCAGGGCGAATTCCTGGCGCAGGGGTTCTACAACTTCAACCAGGAGGGGCTAGTCCTGCCCGCCATGGCGGTCGCGCTCGGGGTGAACACGCCCTACGGCCATATGGCCGGCGGCACGGAGACCGAACTCAAGTTCCTGGCGACCAAGTCGCTCGGCACCCCCGATCCGGAGGGATTGTCGCCGTATTCCTACGTCCCGCGCCAAGTTCACTTCAACGCGTCGTGGTTCCACAACTACGACCCGACGACCGGCCGGGAGGCCGAGCGGCGCGACCGCTACCGGGTCGGCGTCGCCTACAGCCAGCCGGTCTCGAACTCCGTCGTGCTGGTCGCCGACGTCTACCGCGAGACCGACCGGGAGCGCGGCCGGGCGGTCAACCTGGCCGAGATCGGCGCTCGCTACATGGCGACGCCGCAGACGGTGCTGGTCGGGGCGGTCGGCGTCGGCTTCGGCGGCGACCGCCGGCAGGACTTCCGGGTCACGGCCGGCCTGCAGCACTCCCTGAGCTTCCCGTACTCCTGGGACCCGCCGCGCTGATCCGCCCACCGCCGGCATGGGAGGGTTGCACCGCGTCGGGGAACCTTACCCCTAGGGGGTATGTTGCACCGGCATTTCCGTGGGGGTGCCGCATGTTCCCGGAGTGGTTCCACATCCTGTCCGTCTGCGCCCTGCTGCTGGGCGCGGCGTGCTCGCTGCTGCTGTCGGTGCAGGTGATCCGGCAACCGCAGCACATGACGGTCATGAACGTCGTCTGGCCGGTGAGCGCGCTGTTCGGGACGCTCGTCGTCGTCTGGGCGTATTACCGCTATGGACGGCTAGCCACGATGGAGGCGCACCATAACGCCAAGGAGCGCGGCGAGAAGCCGCCGAACATGACGCAGACCCCGTTCCCGGTCATGGTGGGCAAGGGCGCGCTCCACTGCGGCAGCGGCTGCATGCTGGGCGACGTCGCCGCCGAGTGGCTCGCTTTCCTGGTTCCGGGCGTCGCCGTCTGGTTCGGCTGGCATTCCCTGTTCGAGGAGAAGATGTACGCGGTTTGGGTGCTGGATTTCGTGTTCGCCTACGCGCTCGGGATCGCGTTCCAGTATTACGCCATCGTGCCGATGCGCGGGCTCTCTCCCGGCGAGGGTCTGGTGGCGGCCGTGAAGGCGGACACCGTCTCGCTGATCGCCTGGCAGGTCGGCATGTACGGCTTCATGGCGTTCGCCCAATTCTTCCTGTTCCCGCACTTGACCGGCCAGCGCGCGCCGGTGAACTCGGTCGAGTTCTGGTTCGCCATGCAGGTCGCGATGGTGGCGGGATTCTTGACCAGCTATCCGGTGAATTGGTGGCTCGTCGGCTCCGGCATCAAGGAGCGGATGTAGGCCGGTCCGCGCCTATCGGCGAATCACGAGGAGCCAGAAGAGGACGGCGCACGCGGTCGCGAGCATGCAGATCCGGTATGCCGCCTCGTTCGGGGCAGGGCGCATGCCCGCCCCGGTGGCGGCGCGACAGCTCGGGCACCTCGTCGCCTCGGTGCGAACCGTCCGCCCGCAGCAACCGCACTTGGATAAGAGCATGGGCGCCCCTCCCGTCCCGTGCCGAGATCTCGCGGGCCGCCGCACCTCGGTGAGGCCTCTGCGTACGGGCCGACAGGATCACCCTCTGGTCGACCGCGATGGTCCTGAATGCCTTCGTAGTGCGGCGGGGCAGGCCGACGAAGTACGTCTTCGGTGGTAGCGAGGTTTCCGGCGGCTCAAGGCGGGATGGCGGCTGCTGCCGCCGGCGGTTGGCACGCGACTCAGAGACGTACGCATAATGAGTAACGTTATGCGTACGCGTTACACGACGGGGGCGTTCGCCGACTGGGCGTTCCTCAATCCGAAGGCCTCCCGCGGCCTATCTGTCCGGTCGCCCTCGGGTCCGGCTCGCTCTCGCGCCCACACCGAGCCTCCACGCGGACCGCGACCGTTTCTTCACCGCTCGCGGCGATGATACCGGTAACGGCTTGGGATGGCGGGCATGGTGACGGAGAACGGGGTCTGGACAGCCGCGGATCGGATACGGGCCAGGCCGGCACCGCCCGGTGGCACCAAGGAGCGGGTCTCGGTCCGCACGGTCCGGAGGGAACTCGGCGGCGGGTCGTTCGGCGACATCGCTCGCGAGCTCAGGAAGTGGAAGGACAGAGAGGACTACCGGCCGGCCATCGAGCGGGCGGACCTGCCGGAGGCGTTCGAGAGGCGGCTCACGGTGATCGGGCGGGAGCTGCTTGAGATGGCCCGGGTCGAAGCGGCCCGGGCGGGTCTGGCGGACTTCGTCGGAGCGGAGGATTGCAGGGCCGCGGCGAGGGATCTGCTCGACGAGGCGCTGGACCGGGTCGATCTCTTGGAGGAGCGGGTCGCGGCATTGCAGGCCGAGCTGGACCGGGTGCGGGCCGTCGGCACTCAGGCCGGCGGGGCCGCGCCGCCCGTTTCCGCCGCGGGTGAGGCGGACTCCCTCGCGCAGGGTCGCGCCGGGCCCAGGTTTGTCGATACCGCGCACGGGCTCAAGCTGGCGCGAGAGGCGAACGACTTCTGGGGACAGGTGCGGGACGCGGTCGAAGCGGCGGTGCGCCAACGCGGCCCCATGGCGGTCCACCCGCTCCTGAGAGCGCTCTCGACCCGGCTCAAGCAGGAGGGCGAGCGGGCGGGTTTCCCGCTCACAGAGGCGTGGCTGCGCTATCACCTCCTGCGCCTGGTGCAGGACGGCAACGGGCTGACCCTCGTCGGCCACCGGTTCGGGCTGGCCGAGCCCGAGCCCGAGCCGGACGTCGCGGCGACGTCCGAGCCGCCACTCGCCGAGGCGGTCGCGGCGATGGGGAAGCGGCCGTTCTGGCGCTTGTTCATGCGGGAGGTCCACGCCCTTCTCGCCAGGAGCGGGGCCCAGACGGCGGAAGGCATCCTCGGCGGCCTGGATCCTGAGTTGGTCGCGGCGACGGGGCGCTTCCAGAGGATCACGCCCCGGCTGCTCCGGTGGAAGCTGCGCCAGCGCATAGCGGAGCGGAGGCCGTTCGAGGAACTCCCGGATGGGCGCTTCGCCGCCCTCGTGGGCGAAGCTCCCTGGGACGGTGAGAGCCCGGCCGGGGTCCCGGCGGCGAGGGCCGGACGACGCCCGCGGCCGAGGCCCGCGGCGAGCGGGGCCACCGCGGCGCGACAGCCGACTTATCCGACGCCCGCCCGCAGGCTACGCCGCGGGGTCCGGCCGCACCGGCGGGGTTCGTTGTCGTGGGGCCACCGGCATCCCGGCCGGCGGCGGGGCATCGGCCGCGCCGCGAACGTCTTCGGCGACCGTCGGGATCTGCGCGTGCGGTCCGGCGCCCTCGGAACCCGCGCCCGCGGCCGGACGCCCGATGACGACGGCGGCCACCCGTGACACGGTGCTCGCCCATCGCGCGATGGTCGGACGGCACCAGCGGGTCGGGTCCAGGGCGTCGGCGTGGTGGTTGGTCGGTCCCTCGTCGAGGACGGCGCGATGGAGGCCGATGCGGTTGCGCGACCTCCGGACGCTCTCGGCCAGCCGCTGGAATGACGACCGAATCCCTCCGGCCGGCTTCGTCGCGCCGGTCACCGGGGTCAGCGCGGACGCCCGACGGGCTTAGCGATGGCGAGCACGCCCTTCAGGCCGCTCCCGAAGCGGGCGATCGTCTCCCGGTGCCCGCGCAGCTCGCTGTAGGGCAGGTAGCGCAGGTCGAGCTCGGCCACACGCGAGAAGGCGGGCCGGGCGAACTGCGCGCGCACGTCCTCCTCGCGGTTGTCGGGCGCCACCAGGAAGAAGTTGCGCGCGGCCCCGCCCTCGACCCCGAGCGCCAGGTCGAGCATCCGCACGATGCCCGAGTAGATGCTCGTCGTGTGCTCGACCTCGAAGGCGGCCGCGACGTCTCCGGCCGACTTGTCCAGCCAGATCACGTCGATGAGCCGGACCGTCTCGGCCGACCCGTTCGCCGTCAGGCGCCCGGGCAGGCGGTCGAGGCAGCCGTCGGACAGGCGGCCCGCGGCGTAGGGGCGGTTGCCGTCGTTCGACGCGATCCAGACGTCGAAGCCGAGGGCGAGGCCGAGGTCGCGCAGCCAGCCCTGGACCTCGGTGTGGGTGTGGTCGGCCTCACGCGCGGCCAGCGCGGCCTTGGAGGCCGTGTCGGCGGCCTCCGCGCGCACGCGGTCGAGGTCCTCGCGCCAGCGGGCCAGCGCGGCGGCCCCGTCGCGCTCCGGCAGCGGGTATCGCCCGGACCCGACGTCGAACAGGAAGCCCGCGATGGCGCCGTAATCGTTGGAGAGCAGGCCGCGATGGGCGGCGTTGAGGGCGACGATGCCCCGGCGCATGGCGAGGTACTCGTCCCACTTGCCGAGCTTCACATTGGCGCCGGCGACGGCGTTGTAGCCCTTCACGATGGCCGTGTTGAACGGGGGCACAAGGGTGGGGTGCAGGAAGTACAGCAGGTTCGCCGCGGCCGGACCCAGCCCCTTGATGCGTTGCCGGTCGAGGGCGTGGATGGCGGCCAGCACCCCGTCCTCTGCGCTGCAGCACAGGCAGGCGTCGAGGAACCGGCCGAACGCAACCTGGTTGGCGCGGTCTTCGTAGATGTCGGGGATGCGCAGCTTAGGCTTCCAGAGGAAGGCGTGGTCGGCGCCCTTGAAGACCTGGCGCTGCTCCGCGATGGAGTGGACCACCGTTTCCAAGGACGAACCGCGATAGGCGTTGCCGAACGCGTCGGCCCGGATCTCGTCGATCACCGCCTGGAGGCCGCGCCGGATCGAGCGGAAGTTCTTGATGCGCTCCTCCCACAGGAACCAGGTCCGATAGGAGGCGCCGGGGTCCTCGCGCCAATGCCGGATCAGGTTGCCGATCCAGGCGTCGTCCGAGGGGCGGTGATCCGTCCCGGTCTCTTCCGTCAGGCGCATCGGCGCGGCATTCCCAAAATCCGGATTCGGGCCGGAGCATACCATCGCCGCCCCGGTCGGCGCTGTCGTCGGCAAGTCTCAGCGGCGCGCCTCTGCCGGGCAAGGCCGCGCGGGCCCGGACAGGTCGCGGCGGTCGGGACGGCGCCGTTCGGGCGGCGGTTCCATGCCCGGTCGCGAGCCCGGTCCATCAGGCCGACACCGAACCGGGACCGGCCGACCACTTCCGGTGCCCCCCCTCAGCGAGGAAGCCGATCAGGGCGTTCATCGCCGGATCGACCGCCCGGCAGACCAGCGTCGTGGCTTGGCGTTCCTGGGCGACCAGACCGGTCTGGATCAGACGGTGGAGATGATGGGAGAGCGTCGAGGCCGGGACATCGATGCGCTGCTGGAGGGCACCGACCGGCAGGCCGTCTCGGCCCGCCCGCGCGAGCGTACGGTACACCCTCAGGCGGGTCAGATTGCCGAGCGCCTCCAACTGTCGTGCCGCTAGTTCGAGCTCCATGGAAGCACCATGAAGACGCGGGACGGGGTGCGCAACCCTTATTTCTATATATCTAGAACTATCGCCGCGGAATGGGCGTTCGACCACGCGCGCCGACGCAGGGAGGTTCCGCTCCCTCGCGACCGACCGCTGCGCCCCTTCACGCTCGGATGCCCGACCCCATCAGCGCGGCGCGATGCCGTGGGGCAGCGGATCCATCGCCACCGGCGCCGAGATCGGTCGCGAGGCGCGTGACCACGGTAACCGGCTCAATCTTCCGGCACGCACGCGAACCCGAACCGTCTCCGGCGGCACCGCCTGCCCGGGCGTCCGGCAGCGGCGCGGCATCCCCGATGCGCCGTCGCCTCGTCCCTCCCGGACAAAGCTTGGGCAGCTCGATCGACCGTTCCCTGACCATGGCGCAACCCCCGTGTCCCGGCTTGCCGATTATGCCGGGAGTCGGCCACCCGTAACGCGTTACGCATAACGATACCCGTTACACGTTCGTCGAGAGGGCGCGTCCGGGACGATTTCCGAGGCTTCGAACGCCGGTCTTTCGACGTGCGCCGGCTCGCGCTGCGAAGCGGAAGCCGGTCCTCGTCGGCTCGCATCCTCCGGGCGCCCTTGCCGTGGGCCGCCTGGGAAGCGGTCAAGCGTCGTCCGGCTCGTCGCCGCGGTACGGCGACAGGCCGACGAGAACGCACGGGTCCAAGTCCCAGTCGTCGAAACCGGGGTCGAGCAGGCCGACCCCGTCCGCCGACAAGGCGTAGAACGCCTCGTAGGGGTTCGCGTCCCGGTGCGGAGCCGCCGTCGGCGCCCGGTCGCGGGAGAGGTCGCCCTGACCGATCCGGGCGCGCGAGGAGCCCGCCCCGGCGCGCACCCGGCGAGCGCTTCCGGAGCGACCGGGACGAACGGTCCCGGGCGAGGCGACGCGCGGCCGGGGTGCCGGCGAGACGCGGTTCGGTTTCGTGCGGTCGATCATCGCTCTGGTCCTTTCCGTCAGGCGCGAAGGCGGGCGGGTTGCAATGCGCGGAGGCGAGCGGTCGCCACCGGCGTCGGGCGGGCTTTGCGGACGCGGTCGCCGACGGCCTCGGCGGTGCCGACGGGCGCGTCCCGGAGAAGCGGGTCGCCCAGGGCGGCGGCGCAGTCGAGGAGCCGCTCGTGCAGGGCACGGTCCCGGGCCGGGGAGAGCGGCGACATGAGCGCGGCCAGGTCACCCGCCTCGAAGCGCTCGGCGTCCGGATCCGCCGAAACGGCGAGGAGGGTGGCGGCGAGCGCGACCGCCGCGTACCGCATGCCGCCGCCGAGATCCCCCGCGAGCAGCCGCATCTGTTCCAGCGGCGAGAGCCTCGGCAGCCGGAGCGGCAGGACGCGCGGGGCGATCCGCCAGGCCGGCTGGCCGAGCCCGCTGTCGCAGCGAAGGTGCCACGCCCCCGACGCGGTCGCGTGCAGGGCCTGGGCCGCGGTCAGCCGGCACGCGGTGGCCACGACGCGAAGGTGCCCGGGTTCGCCCGGACCGCCCTCGCGAAGCAGGTCCGTCGGCAGGACGGCGATCACGTCGCCTTCCGACCGTGCCGCCAGTCCCGAGAGGACGGCCGCCGCGTCGCCGGGATCGGGGCGGAGCAGGTCGAACGAACCCGAGAGGCGTGCCAGGCCACAGGCCTGGGCGCCGTTGGCGCCGACGGCGACGACGGTCGGACGGGTGCCGGCGGCGGTCAGGCCGCCGGCCACCAGCGCTGCGGCCAGGAGGCCGGTGCGGTCGTTGGAATGGATGGTCGCGATCACGGCGTCCTCCTTTGGGCCGATGCATCGAGGGAATCTTGCCATCTATATTTCCATAAGTCTAGAAATACAGAAATTACTGGTTATCGGATCCCTGGTCGCGCCCGGCGTACTGTCTATCGCGCTTCGCGCGGTCCCGTGCTCGTGACGACCGCCATCGGCGTCCCGCCCTCCTCGAAGGCCGGGCCGTGGGCACGGCCCCTTGTCGCGTCCGTCAGCGCCCGCGAGATCCGCACCCGTCAATTCCTGAAAGGCCTGAGGTGTGGTCCCCTCGTGCGACGCCGCCGCCGGCTCATCCCGGCATCGGCGCCTGAACGGGCGACCGTCGCGCCGAACCGGCGATCACGACGGTCGGTCAAGGCCGGCTCTCAGGGGCGCAGCGGGTCGTCTGCGCGACGACCGCCTGGGGCGTGGAAATCCAAGGACCGGCCGGCTTCGACCGCAGGTAGCCGCTCGGGTCGCCGGGCGCGGTTCGAAAGTGTCACACGATGCCTCATGCCGGTCGCGGGGAGCGGCCTCCGGCATCGTGACGCCGTTTCACCTCGGGCGTATGCGTAAGTAATTCGAGGCGCCCAACACTGTACGCCACGCCACCGTTAACCATTCCAAAAATATGGCTCTTGATAATAGTTGGAATATGCTGTTCATTTCCGCTCTTTTGCCTTAAGATTCGCGGATCAATCACAACGTGTCCGACGTCGCGCGCCCTGTGGCCATTCCACCGGGCGTGCCGGCGTCCGGATTCCGTCATGGAGATTGCCCTTGATCTCTGCCTTCTTCGGTTCCGCTGGCCGGACCCATGCCGCCTACGCCGCGCTCCTTCTCGCCGACGCCTATGGCGTTCTCGGCCGCCCCGTCACGCTCCTGCGCGTCAGGTTCCCCGAGGAGGCCCCGTTGCCGGGCCGGACGGTCACGGAGGAGGGCCTCACCGTCAGCGAGCGCGAGGCGCGCGACGCACGGGAGGCGGGAGAGATCGCGGCCGAGGCCGTGGGGCGGGACGATGATCTCGTCCTCGACCTGCCGGCGGCGTGCCTGGGGAACCTCGGGCTGAGGGCGCGCATCGACGCGCCGGTGCTGCCGGTGGGCCCGACCCCCTTCGAGGAGCATGCCGCGGCGTCGGCGCTCGCGGGCATGAACCCGTCGGAGGATTTCGGTCTGGACGTGGTCTCGCCGCCCTGGCTCCTCGGGTGCGGGCGCAGCGGCGGAGCCGCCGCTGCCGACGCGTTCGGCCGCGTCATGCGTGGGCACGAGGCGCTCGTGCCGGGTCGAGGCCGTGTCCGGACCCTGCCGACGGTCGTGCCGGCGTTCGGCCGCGGGGAGGCACAGCGCATCGCCGAAGGGGATCGCACGAGCCGCAGCCTCGGGGCCTCCGTCACGCTGCTCGCCGCCCTGCGCGCCGCCGCCGCGAACCCACATGCCGCCGAGGTCGACCCCGCCGCGTTCGCCGCGAACCTCGGTGTCGACGTCGAACAGGCTCGGGCGCCGGACGAGCGCGAGGCCGGCGACCGGCTGCGCGACCTCGCCGACGAGCTCCAGGGGATCCGCGACCAAGTCAAGCCGACGCGGGAGGACCTGCACGGCGCCCCGCGCCTTGAGCGGTGGCGGGCCTCCACCCGGTCCGTGAGAGTGCTCACCGGCGAGGTCCACGGGCATCCGAACTTCCCCGACGGCCGCCGCATCACCACGAGCGATCTGTACGCGTCCGATGGCCGGCGCTGGGCGCGCACCCTGTCGAGGTATTTCGTCCTGGGCCAACCCGACACGGGCGCCGAGCGCCTCGACCGGCACTAGCCACCGCCATCCCGTCCGAACGAACCCCGCCCGCGCGCCTCGGCGCGCGGGAGCGGGTCCGTCTTGCCCGTCACGAGCCCGGAGGACGCATGCGCGCGAGCGACGATTCCCATCCCCGCGACCGGACCCTCCCGCGCCGCGAGCCGCCCGCGGGAAGCCATCCGCTCGCGCTCTGGCGCACGGAGCGGCTTCCGGACATCGAGGCCTCCGCGATCCGGGAGGTCCGCCGAGCTCTCGCCGGCGGCGTTTGCCTGCATCATCGGTCCTGGCCCGCGGCCCGGAGGGGCGAGGCCGCGGCCGCCATCGCCGTCACGCTCGACCTAACGCGGCGCGCCGAACCGGACCCCGCCGTCGTGGACCTCGCGCTCTCGACGGTGCTCGTCGCCGCCTGGCGGGGCGATGCGGCGGCCCGCACCGTCCTCGCCCACGTCCTCGCCGGCCTGCCGCCGGACGTGCGCGGCGGGCGTCCGGGCCGACCCGGAAGGCGGCGGCCCGGACGCCGCCCCCCGCCGCGGCGGTGACCGCCGCATCCCGAACAACGGGACGATCCCGACAACCAAGGAGTCGATCACGTGCGGATCTGGACCTTCAGCGACTTGCACCGCGACCTGTCGCGGGCGCCGTGGACGCCCGGGCACATCCCCGACGCCGACGTCGCCGTCGTCGCAGGCGATGTTGGGCAGGGCCTGGCGGACACCATCCTCTGGCTGGGCCAAGCCATCCGACCGATCATGCCGGTCGTGGTCGTGCCGGGAAACCATGAATTCTACGGCTCGGCCGTGGACGAGGAGCGCGCGCTCGGACGCCGGGCCGCGGAACGGCACGGCGTGACCCTGCTCGACGACGACACCGTCGAGATCGGCGGCGTCGCCTTCTCCGGCGGCACGCTCTGGACCGACTACGGCCTCGACGGCGCGGGAAACCGCCGGCGGGCCGTGGCGGCCGCGCAGGCCGGCCTCAACGATCACCGTTGCATCGCGACGACGCGCAACCCGGGCTGGCGCACCTTCCGGCCGGAAGACGCGGCGGCCCTGCACGCCGCCAGCCGCGCCTTCCTGGAACGCGCGCTGCTGGAGGTCGACCCGCCGGGCGCGCGGGCGCGACCGCACGTCGTGGTCACGCACCACGCCCCCGCCCGTGCCTCGCTCGACCCGAGCTTCGCCGGCAGCGTGCTGAACCCGGCCTTCGCGAGCGACCTCGGCGGCCTCATCGCCGCCAGCCGCCCGGACCTCTGGCTTCACGGCCACGTCCACGCCAGCCGCGACCACCGGATCGGTCCGACCCGGATCCTGTGCAACCCCCTCGGCTACGACGGCGAGAACCCCGCCTTCGACCCCGCCTGCGTCGTCGAGGTGCCGTCGTAGGCCGTCGCCGGCGGATGCCTGCCGCGACCCGGGCCCGACGTGACCCGGCCCCGGACCTCGACCCATCCTCGGAGCAAGGCGACCATGCCCCACCTGACATTCCTGCGCGACGACCTGAACGAGGCGGAGACCGGGGACGTCGCCGCCGACGAGCGCCGTCCCGCGACCGAGACGCTCGCGGCCTTCGCGCTCGAAGCGGCGCTCTCGCCCGCCCAGCGCCGCCGCATCGCCGCCGACCCCGCCTTCGCCCTCGTCGTCCAGGTTCCGGCCGCCGACTGGGTCGAGCCGGTCCGCGAGGCGTGCGGGCGCCTGGCGGCGTGGGGTCACGTGGTGGCGCGCAACGGCGGTTCGAGAAGCGAGGACCGTGCGGACCGCGGAAACGACCGAGTGGCGGACCGGCTCGCCCGCGGCGACCGGGTGCTCGGGGTCTCGCAATCGCCTGCGCGCTACCTGCCTTCGGCCCTCGTCGCCGCGGCGGACCCGCACGTTCGGCTCCCTGGCGCGACCGACGCCGTGATCGCGCGGGTCGTCCGGGCCGCCACGGGGCGGCGTCCGACCCTGCCGCCCGGGATCGCCCGCGGGCTGGACTTCTTCGAGATCGCCGCCGCGGTGCGCGGGACGACGGCGCGGTCCTGCGTCGCGCGCCTCGCCGCGGCGGCGCGCTCGAAGGCCACCGCGGATCCCGCCGTCGGGTCGGCGCCCGATTTCGCGACCCTGGTCGGCTTCGGCGATGCACATGCCTGGGGTACGCGCCTCATCGACGAGATCGCGACCTGGCGCGCCTCCGGCGGCGCGCCCGCGTTCCAGCGGCTCGACAGGCACGTCGCCCTCAGTTCCGCCCCGGGGTTAGGAAAATCATCTTTCGTCCGCTCGCTCGCGAAGGCCGCGGGCCTGCCGCTGGTCGCGACCTCGGTCGGCGCCTGGTTCACCGGATCCGACGGACACCTGGGTGGCGTGCTCCGCGCCTGGGATGCCGCGTACACGCACGCGTGCGCGCTGGCGCCTAGTATTTTGTTCCTAGATGAGGCTGATAGTATTCCTAACAGAGCCACGATGGACAACCACGCGCGCGAGTGGTGGACCCCCTTGTGCACGAGCATTTTGCTCGGTTTCGATGCGCTCAACGCGCCCGGCGCCCCCGAGGTGTGCATCATCGCGGCGACGAACCACGGCGACAGGCTCGATCCCGCCTTGATCAGGCCCGGACGGCTGGGCCGGGTGATCGAGATCAAGCCGCCCTCGGCCGCCGACCTGGCGGTCATCTTCCGGCAACACCTCGACGACGGCGAGGTGCCCGACATGGACCTCGCGCCGCTCGGCGCGCTTGCGCTCGGCGCCAGCGGCGCCCAGGTCGCCGGGTGGGTGTCCGAGGCCCGTGCCGCCGCGCGCGCCGCCGGACGGCCGATGCGCCCGGAGGACCTGCTCGGCCGCGTCGCGCCGCCGGATCAAGGGAGCCCGGCGGACCGACGTCGGAGCGCGTACCACGAGGCGGGGCACGCCGTGGCGTTCGAGCGGATCGGTGCCCGCGTCGCCCAGGTCGACTTGGTCCCGCGCCGGGATTCGCTCGGCGCGACCTCCGTGGCGACCCGCCTCGGCCAGTCGCCGACCCGCGCGGAGATCGAGGGCCTCGCGGTCGCGCTCCTGTGCGGACGGGCCGCCGAGATCCTGTTCCTCGGGGAGCCGAGCGCCGGGGCGGGCGGCGATAGCCGCTCGGACCTCGCGCGCGTGACGACCCTGCTCGCCGGCAACCACGCCTCGCTCGGCCTCGGCGACCGGTTGACGTATCGCGGCGCCCCCCACGAGGTCGCGGTCGCGCTGTCGCTCGACCCCGCCCTTCTCGGGGCGGTCGAGCGCGACCTCGACCGGCTGAGCGGCGAGGCTTTGGCCGTCATGGAGGCGAACCGCACCGCCGTGGCGGCCGTCGCCGAGCTGCTGATCGCGCGGCGCCTGGTCTCGGGCGACGCGCTCCGGGCGCTGATCGCCGAGGCGGACCAACACCGCGCCGCGCAGGACGGAGGACAGCCGTGACGCTCCACGTTCCCGATCCGGTGGCCCGGACCGAGGTGCATGCACCGGTACCGACGGAAGGCCCGTCCGCCGTGCCGGCCGCCCCCGGGGCGCGGTCCGCCCCGTCGGAGCCCGTCCCGTTCCGTCTGTGGACCCTGTCCGACCTCAGGGTCGACCGGGCGCCCCACGTGCTGCCGGACCCGCTGCCGGACTTCGACGCCTTGCTCGTCCCGGGCGGGATCGCGCCCGGCCTGTGCCGGTCCGTGCGCTGGCTTGCGGACGCGCTCGGCGGCCGCCAGGGTCGGCGGCCGGTCGTCCTCGTCCCGGGACCGGCGGAGTACCTCGACGGCGAACCCGTGGGCGAGGCGCTCGCCGAGGCCGTGCCGCTCGGGGCGGCGCTGGGCATCACCGTGCTCCACGACGGCGCCGTTCGCCTCGGCGATCCGCTCCGGCCCGGGTTGGTCATCCTGGGGGCGACGCTCTGGACGGACTTCGCCCTCGACGGCGTCGAGAACGCCCGGACCGCCCGCGCCCACGCCCGGAGCCGCTGGACGGTGACGGACAGGGCGGCGAGCGCGCCCGGGGTGCCCTTCTTCCCGCACGACGCGGCCGGCGCGCACGCCCGCTCGCGGGCCTTTATCGAGGACGCCCTCAACGCCGTCGCCGTCGGTGCCGGCCCGTACGGCCATATGCCGAATCCGGTCCTGCGCGACATCGGCCCGGGCGACCGGGCCGCGGTCGTCACCGGCTTCGCCCCATCACGGTCCTGCCTGCCGCCCACCCTGGCGAGGCCCGTGCTCGACCCGTGGCGGGTCTGCTGGCACGCCTCCGCCCTGGACCCCGTGATGGAGGGGTGGGGCGCCCCGGCCGTCTGGATCCACGGGAACGTGCCGCAGGCCTGCGACCTGCGGCTCGGGCGCACGCGCGTCGTGAGCAACCCCTACGACCCGGACGACCCGACGAACGGGTTCGACGCCAGCCGCACGATCCTGGTCTGACAGCCGCCCCGGAGAACCGCCCCATGCACGAGACCTGCTCCCCGTCGCCCCGGCTTCGGCTCCCCTCCATGTCCGACGCGAGCGCACCCGCGGCCGGCGCGCGCTCCGCCGTCCGCCACGACCGTCGGCCGGCGGCGGAACCCGGCGCGGAAGCGGACGCGCTCCTCGTCGTCGATATCGAGACCGTGCCGGACGAAACGCTGATGCCGCCGCCCGAGGTGTGGGCCCGGGACAGGTTTCCGAAATGCGCGTGGCACGCCGTGGTCGCGGTCAGCTTCGTGCAGGCGGAGATCCTGCGCGACGGCGACACGGGACTGGAGGAATATCGGGTCACCGCCTGCAGGAGCGGCGGCGAGGCGGGCTGGGACGAGGCCCGCATCCTGCGCGGCTTCTGGCGGCACTTCGCCTCCGGCAGATTCCGGCTCGTCACCTGGAACGGCCGCGGCTTCGACATGCCGACGCTGCTCCACCGCACGATGCTCCACGGCATCTCGGCGGAAGCCTGGTTCCGGCGCGGCACGCGCTGGTCGGGCTACGGCAACCGGTACGGCGGCGCCCACGTCGACGTCATGGACGAGATGTCCGGGTTCGGGTGCGCCAGCCGGCTCACCCTGGAGGAGGCGGCCGCGCTGGTCGGCATGCCGGGCAAACTCGGCGAGCACGGGTCGCTGGTGGCCGACATGGTCGCCGCCGGCGAGATCGAGCGCGTCCGGGCGTATTGCGAGACCGACACGATGACGACCTTCGGCATCTACGTCCGCCATGCGTATCTCGCCGGCCGGACCGACGCCGCGGCCCACGACAGGGCGATCGCAGGCCTCCAGGATTACCTGGAGCTGGAGCGGACCCGCAGACCGCATCTAGGCGCCTACCTCGATGCCTGGCGACGCCTGTCCGACACGCGGCCGGCGTTCGTCGTCGACAGGGACCGCCGGGGCGGATGACCCTCGCCCTCGGGTCCCGGTCCCGTCCTCCCGGGTCGCGGGGCGCGGGGCGCGGCACCCGGATCGGGCTCGGGGCCCCGGTCCAGATCGCCGCGTCTCGGGCCCGGGCCGCGCGGCGTCGCCGGCACACCGGACCGGCCGCCGGCGCACGCGCCCGGACCGGTGACGCCCACCGCGGGCGCCGTCGTGCGACGGATGCCGAAGCGGCGCGCCGCGGTCCGGCGCCCCATGCGTTCGCGCCGTGCCGCCTGAGGCGGCCCGGTCCCCGAGAACCCCTGGATGTCGAGGCGGGACATGGCGGAACGCGCGAGCGGAACTTCACCGGGGTCGCCGTCGGGAACGTCGCGGCCGGCGGCGGCGCGGCGGCGCGGCGGCACGTCCCGGCAGGGTCGGGGACGGCGTTTGTGCCTTGCCGCGCGCCTCGCACAATGGGCTGTGCGCCCGAATCCCGGGCGCCGTCCAAGGACAGGACCGACCCGGCCCGGCCTCCGCGCACAGTCCCGGTGCGAGGTCGTGCCGTGCGCCTCGACCGGACGCCCGCGCGCCTGGGGCACCGTCCGGCCATGCATCCCGACCCCGAATTCCCGGTTTCCCCCGCCGGCGTCCGCCCGGCGCGGGCGGACGTGCACGAACTCGCGCGGGCGCGGCAGGCCATCTCCGCCCTGGCCCATCCCGACACGCGGCCCATCGTTGATACGGCCATGGGCACCCTGCATGCGGCGCTCTCCGGGGGCGGTCTCCAGGTCTCCAAGATCCCCGGGCTGCAGAGCGCCATCCGCAAACACGTCAGGCAGGCCTGGATGGATGGCATCGTCGCCCCCCTCGCCCGGTCGCGCCATCCGGCCGACCGCGCCGTGCTCGACGCGATCCCGAAGGATTTCGCCCTGAGGGCCCACGCCGAGGTGCTGGCCGCCCTGGAACGGATCGCCCGTTGGGTCCCCGAGGATGCCGAAGGCACGCGGGCGCACCTCGGGCGGGCCTTCGAGTACCTGCGGATGCTGCCGCTCATCCTGCAGGCCCTCGCCGACCTCGAAGACCTCGCGCCGGGCGCCACTCGAACGGGCCGCCCCGCGTCCGGACCCGGTTCCGCGGCCCTTGCCGACGCCGCCGCACTGGTCCAGCGCCGGCTCAGGGCGGCGCTGTCGCCGGGCCTTCCATCCTTGATCGGCGACCTGGCCGACCTGGTTCACCGCGCCCCCCCGGCCGCGGCCGACGTCCCCGCGCTGCGCTGGACGGCCGCCGCGCTCCTCGCGCCGCCCGCGCGCGGCGCCCGGACATCGGACCGGGGCGGTCCGCAATGGCGCCGGAGCCTCGCCGGCGCGCTCTCCCGCGACCTGATAGACGAGGCGCTCGCGCCGGCCGCAGGTCGACTGCTGCGCCGGCATGCCGGCCTGGAGATCGGGGACGCCCGCTATGCCCGGCAAGAGGGACACGGAGGCCGGCTAGACCTCGCCCTGTCCCGCGCCGGCGTCAGGCTGCTCCTGACGGTCCGCTTCGACGTCGCCGCCGGGCGGTTCGAGCAATCCTCCGCGGTCGTCTCGTCGGACGGCGCGCCGACGACGCTCGCGCCCGAAGACACCGATGCACTCCTCGATGCGTCCATCCCCGACGAGCTCGACACACCCGCACATCGCGCGATGCGCCGCCTCTCGCGGCTGGACCGCGCGCCCATCCTCCACATGCACGTCAACGGGACCGGCGAGCTCCAGGTCGCTCCTGAGGCGGTTCGGACGCAGGATGCCGGGTTGCTGGAGGAGCTTGTCCGCACCGCCGACGAGGAGGGAAGCGCCGTCAGGTTCGACCCGGTCCGCGACCTCGTGCTGGCGTCCGGCTTGGTCGAGATCGGCTTCGAGTGGCACGACGGGCCGGCCGGTCGGTGCCTGATCCGCGCCCCGGCCCAACCCACCGGTCGGCCAGGCCCATGACGACCAGGTCCGGGACGGCCGGGTCGCCGACCGGCTCGGGGGCCCTGTCGACGGCAAAGCCGCTCGGCCAGTGCGAGGGTCGCGATACCCGCTGACCCCCGAGGGCCAGCTTGATGAACTGCGGCATACGCCTTCGTCTCGGCGCAGATGCTGATTAGAATACGCAGACCGACATTTGGTACGGCGGCCTGTGCTCGAATGAATGCTTCATCGACTTGAAGATCGACGAACGCGGACGTGGCGTTTGCGGGCGCCCTTGGTCACTTCGATGGTCGCCAGCCGTTCGATACACGCGACACTCCGCCGGAGGATGACCCGGGGACGCGACGGACAAGATTGGCCGGGTGCGCGATCCGGTTTCACTCACCCGGTCGACCGGGCCGACCGGGTGAGGTTCCGTTTACCACGTCCGGTGGACCTGGGCGAAAGAACTTGCGGCCTGGCGGGCACCCGGTCTATGGTCCGATCAGCAGGTCGCGGAGCTACTCCGGACCTGGATGCGGACCTGGACCTGGTCGGGGGTGCCGAATGGATGTGATCATTCAGATGTGCCAGGAGCGCGACCGGGCCCGGCAAGCCGCCGCGGACAGGACGCGGCAGCTTCAGGAGCTCATGTTGGAACACGTGAGCGCCATCGCGGCGGAGACAGCCAAGGCGGCCCGCCTCGACCAGGTGATCGCGACCCTGCGGCAGGGGGCTGCCTACGCGCCGGAGCCGACGCCGGCGGCCGACCAGGCCGAGACGGAAGCGCCGGCCCAGCCGCTGCCGGCCGACGAGCCGGTCTCGGGCGGGGCCGAGCGGGAGCCGGTGCCGCAAGTCTCGGGCCTGGTCGCCCAAGTCATCGTCGACGCACTCGCGAAGGCGGGCGCCAAGGGGCTGTCGGGAAGCGAAGTCAATGACGCGGTTCGGGACGCCGGCTTCACGCTCGATGCCTCGGAGAAAAACAAGACCCGCCTTAAGAATAAAAACCTCGTTTACCATGATCGCAAGGCACAACATTGGTATCTGAAAGATCCAACGAAGGCCTCGGCGTCATAAGACCAGTCTAGATCCAACAACTCATCAATCATCGAGGAGAATGGCAATGCGCAACATATCTCGCGCAGCCCTCCGCGCGCGCTCGCGCGACCCACCGGATCGGGAAGTGATCGGAGCGGCAAAATAAAAGCGCACGGTCCGATCCGGACCGCACGCTTTGAGCTTGCCCGCAACCGAGCTGCGAAGCCGTAGCAGGTTAGGACTGGCCCGTCGGCCGAGAGCTTGAGCCCTCTCGACCGCGTCATTGCCAGACCTCGTGATCACGATTGCCGAAAACCAGACCGGCCAACCACCGGGATCAAGGCCGACATTCGAGACCGACGACGTATGCCAGCTCTCGCCTGCGAAAGCAAGCGGGCTGCGCTCCGCCTCCTCGGGATCCGCCGGCCCAAGCCGGCCGCGCCCGGACCGTCCCCGCGACGGATCCGGACCGGCCCCGCGCGACCCCATCCGAGGAGAGCATCATGAACGAGCCGTACCGCGTCGAGCCCCTCACGGCCGACTTCCAGCCGCCCCTCGCCCCCCTGATCGACCGAGCCTTCGATGCCTGGGACGGGGACGTCGCCGCGCTGCTCGGCGTCCCGCGGGGGACGTTCGAGCGGGAGACCGAGGCCAGCGAGCCCACCGAGTTCTGAGCCGCCGACGAAGCCCCGGCCTCCGGGCCGGGGCCGCCATCCCATCCCATCCCATCCCATCCAATCAACAAGGCTGGCCCCGTCCGCCTTTCAAGGACCCATACGACCATGAAGCAGCTCGAACTTTTTCCGTCGACGACTGCCGACGCTGACCGTCTCCGGGCCGAGATCCAGGCCCTCGACGAGATGACGGAGCGCGAGCGCGCCGCCGCGCTGCGCCGCCACCGCTATGTGCGGGCGGTCGAGGACCTCCCGCAGGGACGGCGGGGTGACCGCCACCTGCGGGCCGCGATCCGCGCCGTCTGCGAGCTGAGCGACGACGTCGATCCGCCCACGCCGCGCCAGGTCAGGACATGGGAAGCGCGGCTTAGGGAGGCCGGCGGCAACCCGGCCGGCCTCGCCGACCGGCGGATGGCGCGGTTGCCCCGGCAGCAGACCCACTGGGCCCCGTGGATCGGCGAGCTTGTCGACCAGGTCGTGGCCGAGGCCGACCCGCGCCTGGGCGTCACGCTGACGGCCATGGCCCGCCTCGCACAGGCGAGGTGCTTGGAAGCGGCGCCTGCGCGGGGCGGCGCGGCCGCCCACGTTCCCGGTTTCCGGACCCTCGTGCGGATGGTCGGCGACCGTCTGCGTTCCCTGCAGCAGGCGTATCGGTACCGGCAGCTCTCGTGCGGGCGTCCTCTCGCCGAGGTCGTCGTCGCCCGGGAAGTCCTGCGGCTCGCCATCCCGGAACTCGGCGCCGACCGCGTCCACCTGGTCACCGCACGCGACAGCTACAGCGGCGTGATCGTGGCGGCGGCGCTCGGCATTGCGCCGCCGGACGGGGAGGACCTGCTCGGCCTGTTCGGGGCGCGGACCGCGACGGCTGCCGCGGAGCCGCTCGGCGCCGCCCGCCTGTGCATGGGGCTGCCGGAGGTGATCGTGCTGGACCATGATCCCGCCTTCCTCGGCGCCACGTTCCAGCATTCCGCGGCGGCGCTCGGCATCCGGCTGCACTTCGCCGGGGTCGACCATCCGGGCGCTCCCTGCCGGGCAGCGGGCCTGCAGCGCTGGCTGACGGCCCGGGGGGAGGCGGTCGAGGACGCAGGAGGCCTGATGGCGGGGGCGCACGCCTGGCTCGCCGATCTGGACTTCCGCCGCTCCGGAGCGGACCGGCGGACCCCGCTGGACCGCTGGCAGGAGGGGGTCGCTCGCTATCCCATCCGGCTGTCGCCGGGGGCCGCTCCCGCGATCCGGACCGGCGAGGAATCGGGTGGCGCCGACGCAGCCGAGGGGCCTGACGGCCGCGACACCCGGCGGCGGCCCTGATGCCGGCGACCCTGCGAAGCCGTCATGTCGGCAAGCCGAGCCCGTCGCGCCCGGTCGTCACCGGCCGACGGGACTGCATCACGGGCGAGGTCCCCTCCGGCAAGGTGGGGATGGGCTATCGCATGGTGGCCTACGAGGGCCTCCTCGCGCGGGACTTCATCCTGATCCTGGAGCAGGACGATGCCGTCCTGCGCTACCAGGAGGAGCCCGCTCCCTTCCGGTGGCACGACGGCGTCCGGTGGCGCCGCTACACGGCCGACTTCGCCGTGGAGATCGACGACGGGCGGCGCATCGCCGTCGAGGTCAAGCCGCGGAAGAGGGTGATCAGGCTGGGCTGGGACGGGATCCGGCCCCGCATCGAAGCCGGCGCCAAGGCCGCCGGCTACGACGGCTTCGAGCTCTGGACCGAGGTCGAGGTCGACGCGCTCCGCGTCGCGAACGCCGCGCTCGTCGCGAGCGAGCGCACCTTCGTGGCCGACGAGGCGGAGCAGCACACCATGCGCGTCGTTCTCGACCGCTTCGGCGGCCAGGGCCTCGTCCGGGACCTCCGGGCGGCATCGGGGCTCCAGGCCCGCGCCTTCCGGGCCGTCGTGGCCCTGGTCGCGCGAGGCGAGGCCGAGCTGGCCGACCCCGGCCGACCCTTCGACGACCACGCCATGATCCGCCGCCCCGCGAACCTCAGGAGTGCACCTTGAACAGGCTCGACCAGCAGTTCCGCCTTCCCATCGGCGCGGTCGTCGTCGTCGACGGCGTCCCCTACGCCTCCGTCGCCCGCGAGCGGGCGGGCCTCGCCCTGCGCAGGCTCGCGGGCGGTTCCGAGACCGTCGTGCTGAGCGACGCCGTCCTGGTGGACCTCCACCGCGGCGGGAGGGTGCGCATGGCGGGACCCGGTGCATGCGGGGGGCTGCGCTGACCATGGGCGCGTGCCAGATCCGTCTCCAAGCGGACGCGCTCGTCATCGTCGAGGGCGTCTACCACAAGGTGCTCTCGCGCGACGAGGCCGGCGTCACGCTGCGCACCCTCGGGGCGAGGCCGGTCACGGTCACGAAGACCCATGCCGAGTTGGCCGACCTCTACTTCGGCGAGCCCAGGCGGCTCCAACTGGTGGAGGACACCGCCGCCGGGCTCCCCCAAGGCGTCAGGGACAACCTCCTGCGCAACATCGACACCTTCGACGTTCGCCAGCAGGACGCGGCGCTGATGCGCCTCGACTACGTGCAGGCCTGCGACCGGTGCTTCGCCGAGCGGACCCATAGGAAGGTCCCGAAGGGCTACGCCGATATCGCGAGGCTCGTCGCGGCCGAGCGCCGGCAGCGGGCCATCGAGAACGAGGGCTCCCATCCCGACGACGTGCCGCTCGAACGGGTGAGCGGCTCCTCGCTGAAGGGTTGGTACGGGCGCTGGCGCAAGGGCGGCAAGTCCATCGTGGCGCTGATCCCGCTGGACGACCTGAAGGGACGGGCGGGTTTCCGCCTCGATCCCGAGGTCGAGATGATCATCGCGGAGCGCGTGCGCGAGGACTGGCTCACCCGGAACGGACCGCCGCTGAGCCATGTCATCGTCTTCATCCAGGGCAGGATCGAGCGCGAGAACAAGACGCGCACCGTGCCCTTCGACGTGCCCGATGGCATGACGATCCGGCGTTGGGTGAAGGCGAACGTCAGCCAGTTCGACGTGATCTACCATCGCGAGGGCCCCGCGGCGGCGGAGCAGGCCTTCCGGCACGTCAAGAAGGCCCCCCAGGCGACGCGGCCGCTCGAAATCGTCGAGGTCGATCACACGCCCCTCGACGTGCTGGTCCTGGAGGGCGACGGCACGCCGGCGCGCGACCGGCGCCGCAAGGACAAGCGCACGAGGCGGGTCTGGCTCACGGTCGCGATCTGCGCCGCGACCCGCATGATCGTGGGATTCCACCTCAGTGACGAGCGTCCCTCCTGGACTTCGGTGATGCACTGCCTGCGCATGGCGGTGCTGCCGAAGGACCTGACCGGCATCCGGGTCGACACGGCGTGGCCCGTGTTCGGCGTGCCGGAAGTGGTCAAGCTCGATAACGGGAAGGAATTCCACTCCCGGTCGATGAAGGCGGCCGCCGGGCAGCTGCGGTTTGAGCTCCGCTACATGCCCCGGCGCAAGCCCCACCTGAAGGGCAAGGTCGAGCGCGCCCTCGGCACTATCGCGCGCGACTTCTGCGCCTACCTTCCCGGACGGACCTTCCGCGACGTGCGCGAGCGCGGCGACTACGACAGCGTCGGGCAGGCCGCCCTGACCCTGGCCCAACTCGTCGAGTTCTTCACCATCTGGGTCGTCGACATCTACCACAACCGCAAGCATGGCGGGCTGCTCGGACGAACGCCCCTGCTGCGCTGGCAGGACCTGGCGGGCTATGGCACGCGCCTGCCGCCGTCGGCCGACGACCTCGACCCGCTCATCGCCCTGGTGGTCCCGCGGACCATCCAGCGGAACGGGATCACCTTCCTCGGCCTCACCTACCAGTCCGACGAACTGAAGGGCGTCCGTCGCAGGAAGGGCTTCCACTTCGGCGACGAATTCCTCGTCAAGGCCGAAGCGTCCGATCTCGGCCACCTCCTCGTCCTGGTGGACGAGGAGGCCGGTTGGATCAAGGTCCCCTGCGAGGACGGGTTGGCCGACGGGACGTCTCTGGCGGAGTGGCGAGACGTGGTCCGCACGGCGCGTCGGATGACGCAGGAAGGCCAGCGCGTCGCTCGCGCGACGCTCGTCCGCGCGATGGAGCTGCTGCGCGCCGAATGCCGCAAGGCCGGCGTCAAGCCGAAGCGCCTGGCGAGCGCCGACGTCGACTGGTTCCGCGACCACGCCGACGACCCGATGTTCGAGGTCGCCTGGGACGTCGCGGACGAGGGCGCCCACGAGGAAGAGCGGCTGCGGACCCGACGCCCGCGGAAGGCCGCGCCGCCGGCCGCGGCCGACGCGGCACCCGCGCCCCGGGTCGGGCAGGGTGGCCGCAAGACCGCCCCGCGCCCGGCCAGCGCCCCGCAGGAAGCCCCGCAGGACGCCGCGCCGGCGGCCCGACCGGCCGGTCCGAGGCCCGTCGCCGCCGAGGCCGATCCGCGGAGCGTGACGGCGGATGTCGGCGCCGAGTTCGACCCCGACGATCCTGACAACTGGACTGCCGAGTGAGGGCCATCGCATGCCGCAAAGCCAGGACGGGGAGATCTTCCGCCCCGACGTCACCATCCTTCCCGGCCCCCAGGCCGCCCCGGTCCGCCGTGAGCGGTTCGCGATCCGCTTGAGCCCGCAGGACCTCGAACGGCGGGCCTGGAAGCGACGCGTCGACACCATCCACGTCAACACCGACGTCGTGATCAAGACCGTCGCGCGCTTCGACGAGATGCTCAAGGACCTCGGCGACGATGTCGAGGGTCAGTGCCTCGTCATCCCGGCCGCTTCCGGGGCCGGGAAGTCGCATCTGCTCGCCCGGTTGCAGCTCCGCCCGGCGCTCGTGCCGTTCCGCGACGAGTTCGGCCCCGTGCGGCCGCTGGTCTACATCAAGGCGCCGAGCCCCTGCACGCTGAAGACGCTGGGTCTCGCGCTGTACCTCGCCATGACGGAGAAGGAGCTCAGCGCCAACCTGAAGGAGCACGATATCTGGACCCGGGTGCGCCACCAGATGCACGCCCAACTCGTCTCCATCATCATGATCGACGAATTCCACCATGCCTTCCGCGGACGCACCGGTGACGAGCGGCGCACCCTGGTCGAGACGCTGAAGAACCTCGTCATCCCGGATCCGGACGATCCGCTTCGGCCGCCCGGTGCGGAGTTGCGCCCCGTCTCCCTCGTGCTCTCGGGCATGCCCTGGCTCAAGAAGGTGCTGAAGGAGGATTTCCAGCTCCTCCGGCGCTGCGTCTTCAAGCCGATCAAGCCGCTGGGTCACTCGGAAGCCTGCGTGAAGAAGGCCACGAAATTCCTGTCGCTGGTCGAGGCAAGGCTCGGCTTCCCGGCCGCGTGCGGCCTGTCGGAGCACGACATGGTTCAGCGCATGCTCAAGGCTTCGAACGGCTACACCGGTCGCATGATGCACCTCGTCAAGAAGGCGGCCTTCCGCGCCATCCAGTCGGGCAAGCCGAGCATCGGGCAGGTCGACCACCTCGGCTTCGTCTTCGAGGAGATCTTCGAGCTCGGTCCGCGCAGGAACCCGTTCCTGGTGGTCGACATCTCGACCCTGCCGAAGATGAAGGAGATCGAGTTCGAGAGGCTCACGCGCCTGACGGGGACCGCCGAGGCCGGGGTCGAGACGCAAGCCGACGACGCGTAGGGGGAAACCGATGCGGCTGACCATCATCCCGCCCGTCATCGACGGGGAATCCGCCGCGGCCCACCTGCTGCGCGCCTTCGACGTCAACGGCGAGCCGTGGAGCCGCGAACGCCTCAGGACCGCGGGCCATTCCATGAGCGACATCCTGCAGGGCCGCGCCGCCGGCCCCCTCGCGGATCGGCTCGGCCGTGGCGAGGACGCGTTCCGGGGTTGGACGCCCACCGAGATCACCAAGAAAAAGGTCGTGATCGCGGACGAGGTGGTCCACCGGGACGATTGGACGACGAACGTGCGGCGGTGGTGCCCCTGCTGTTGGCAGGACGACCTTCGCAGGACGCCGTCGGGACGACACGCGCACTGGAACATCCACCGGCGCTTCTGGTGGGACGTGGCCGCCGTCGGCACCTGTCCCCTCCATCATGTCCGCCTGGAGGCGTCCTGCCCGATTTGCCGGACGGGCGTCACCTGGGAAGCCGGCTCGCTGACCCGTTGCAGGAACGGCCATTCCCTTCTCGCCTGCGACGGCGCCAGGGTCCCGCCCGCGACGACGCTGGCGGACGCCTACGTGGTCGGCCGCCTCGGCGGCATGGCCCGGACCAGCGTGCCCCTCCTCGACGGCCTGACGCTCGCCGAGGCCTGCGACGCCATGGAGCGGTTCGGCGTCGCCCTGCTCGGGGGCGCCGACGGGGCCCTCTCGAAGTTTCCGGCGGAGCGCCATCCGGAGGTGTTCTCGGCCGGTCTCGCCACCGCCCGGGACTGGCCGCACGCCTTCGACGCCCTGCTCGACGGGATGGCCCGAGCCGACCATGTCGGCCTCGGCGCCTGGGGGGCCGAACAGGTCTATGGCTACCTGTATCTCTGGGCGAAGCGGCTGCCGGCGGGAGCGAGCGGGGATGCGGTTCGGGCGGCCCTATACGCGCATCACGCCGGTCGGGGCCCGGTTCACAAGACCTCGGTGGTGATCCGGCATGCCGACGTCCCGTTGGTCAGCCTCGCCGACATCGCCGCGGAATGCGGCCGAAGGCCGGAGTTCATCGCCGGCTACGTCAAGGCCCTGGGCGCCTGGCCGCAACGGACGAGGAGGGGTACGCCCATCGGCATCGCCCGCGAGACCGCCGCCCAGATCCGGGCGATCCTCGACCGCGCGCTCCGCGCGGAGGATCTGCCGGCGGCGCTCGGGCTGGCGAAGCGCCAGACGCGGATGTTGGTCGCGGCGCGAATCGTCCCACCCGCCGAGATCCACGCGCGCGCCGGCATCAAGGCCGACGTCTTCGACCGGGATGCCGTGGCCGCCGTGCTATCCCGGATCCGTGGCTCGGCGCCGACCGTCGGGGCCACGCCCGCCGGCCTCCTTCCGCTCGCGCGAGCCAGCCAGCACGGCAAGGTCGACGGCGTGCGCGGCACCTGCGACATGATCCTGGCCGGCCAGCTTCGGGTCAGGGCGGTCCTGCGGGACGTACCCGGCCTCGCGGGCTTCCTGGTCAACCCGGAGGACATCAGGGTCGCGCGGCGTTCGCGCGAAGGTGGGGGTCTCACCCTCGAAGAGGTCGGCCGGCGGCTCACGGTCCCGACGGACAGCGTCGGCCTGATCGTCCGGGCGGGCCTCATGGCGGGGACAGCGATGCCGTGCGGGGAGATCCTCGTGCGGGACGATGCGCTCGCGGCTTACGAGGCCGAGTACGCCACCACGGGTGCGCTCGCCAGGGAGATGGGATCCGGCGCGCGGTGGGTGCGGGAAGCCTTGGATCGGGCCGGCGTCAGGCCAGCTTTCGCGATCACATGCCGAAAGACCACGACGGTATGGCGCCGGATGGATGTCCCGACGGACCTTCGGCGCCGCATCGCCAAGACCCACGCGCCGCGACCCTAGGAGCACGCCGGGACCGCCGTTCCGCGCGAGCGCCGTCGGCGCAAAGCCATGAGCGGGGCGATGAGGATCTGCGCGGGGCGTCGACCGAGGAAGGATGTTACGCCGTCTTGGTTCGGGGACCCCGTCGCCTTCCAGGGGACGTGAACAGATTGGATCATCGCCGCGACCGTGATCGCGGCGGCCCATCGGTTCGGCTGGCGCGGCCTCGCGCTCGGATCCGTCCTCGGTGCGACCGGCGTCGCGGTGCTGGCGGCGCTGCAGGCGGCGACCTGCCGGATCGCCCGGCATTGGCTGGATTGGATCTCCGTCCTGCCGCCGCTCGGGTTCGGCCTCCAACGCGCTTATGAGGTCACCGCCGGCCTGCAAGGCCGAGACGGTGCCGACGTCCACCCTCGCGGTCAGGCTTGCACCTGCCCATCGACGCCGGCGGGCTCGGTTCGCGCCTCGGGCATCGGCAGCGGCGGGGCTGGTGAGCCTCGTGGTCTGGCCCGGCGTGTCCCGGCGCAATAAGACGGCGACCGCGACCGCCGGAAACGGATCGGGGCTCGCCGTCCTCGTCCGCCGGGCTTGCTGCTGTGGGATGGAGCGCATCGTCCGACGCATGCCGCCCGACGTGCCGGACGCAATCGCGGCGGTGACGGTCACCGGTCACGACGCCTTTCGATTCCGGCTCGGCTACACCGGCGTGGCTTGACGGGGCGTCCGGCTGGACGAAACCCATGTCGGGGACGATCTGACCGGGGCCGCCGTTCCGCCCTGCGGATCCTGCGATCTAGGAGCGGCTCGGGGTCCTGCCGGGCTCGACTTCGACCTGCGCGACGGCGACCTGCTGAACGCGCCGCGGCAGTTCGCGAGCGAGGGCGGCCTTCCTGTAAGGCGTCATCTTCCGCCACGCGCGTATTTCCGGGACCGTGCGGCCGCAACCGAGGCACCAGCCGGTCCGCCCATCCCACTGGCAAACCCCGATGCATGGGTCGTCCTTCCTCATGCTAGGGCCTCCCCGCCACGCGACGCATCGGTCGCTGGACACAGATAGGGTACCCCCCTATATATTGCGAGTACGAGGACGCCATTCATGGCTCACACGATCAAGGACAGGACCAAGCTGCTGGCGCGGGTGCGCCGGATCAAAGGACAGGCGGAAGCCGTCGAGCGGGCCCTGGAAGCCGAGCTCGGCTGCAGCGACGTCCTGATGCTGGTCGCCTCGATGCGCGGGGCCATCAACGGCCTGACCGCCGAGCTGATGGAAGACCACATCCGCCACCACGTCGTGAACCCGGACGCCGAGCCGGACGCCGAGCGCGCCCGGGGCGCCGCCGAGCTGATCGAGGTGGTGCGGACCTACCTCAAATGACGAGAGCCGCCCCATGACCCCGTTCGCCGACCTGCTGCAGCAGGGGACCGCGCATGCCTGGCTGTTCGTGCCGAGCGCGATCCTGCTCGGCGCCCTGCACGGCCTGGAGCCCGGCCATTCGAAGACGATGATGGCCGCCTTCATCATCGCGGTCCGGGGCACGGTCACGCAGGCGGTCCTGCTCGGGCTGGCGGCGACGCTCTCGCACACCGCGGTCGTCTGGGTGATCGCGCTGGGCGGACAGTATCTCGGCCAGGAATGGGGAGGCGAGACGGCCGAGCCGTATTTCCAGCTGGCGTCGGCGGTGCTCATCGTCGGCATCGCGCTCTGGATGGCGTGGCGGACCTGGCGCGAGCAGCACCACGGTCACCATCATCACCATGGCGAGCACCGGCACGTCGTGACCGGCGACAGCCGGTTGACGCTGGAGGTGTACGAGGACGGCGTGCCGCCGCGCTGGCGCCTCCGGGCCGGGACGGGTCCGCTGCCCGCGCCGGGTGCGGTCACCGTCGAGACGGTCCGTCCGGACGGCGGGCGGCAGACGTTCGCCTTCGCCGATGGGGGCGACTTCCTGGAGAGCCTGGAGGAGATCCCCGAGCCGCACGCCTTCACGGCGCGACTGCGCCTTGACGGGTCCGAGGGTGCGGAAACTCACGAGGTCGCGTTCGAGGAGCAGGATCACGACCACGGTCACATGAACCTGGGCGACGAGGACGACGCCCATGCCCGGGCGCATGCGGAGGACATCCGGCGACGCTTCGCCGGGCGTCAGGTGACGACTGGACAGATCGTGCTGTTCGGGCTGACCGGCGGCCTGATCCCGTGCCCGGCCGCCATCACCGTCCTGCTCCTGTGCATCCAGCTCAAGCAGTTCAGCCTCGGCTTCGCGCTGGTCGTCTGCTTCAGCATCGGCCTCGCGGTCACGATGGTCTCGGCCGGGGTGCTGGCCGCCCTCAGCGTCAAGCACGTCGCGTCGCGGTGGTCCGGGTTCGGTGCCTTCGCCCGTCGGGCGCCCTACGCCTCGGCAGCCCTGATCGTGCTCGTCGGCCTCTACACCGGCTGGCTTGGCTGGCAGGGCATCCATCCCGACCCCGCGGCGCACGCGGTCGGGATCGTCCCATCGGTCAGCCCATCGTAAGCGCGGTCCCGGCGGGCTTGGTCGCCCCGCCGGTCCTCGCCGCGAAAGCCCACAGCCGTCGAGGCGCCGGTGCATCGGCGGATTTAGGCGAGATGGACGCGGCTGCCCGCTCGGAGCGAACCGGTTGAGCCTCAGGACGCGTGGGTCAAGCCGACGGACTTACCGGGCTGCCACCGCGAAGACCCGCATGGCGGGGTTCCGGCGGCGCATCGCCCCGCACCTTCGCCATTCGATCGAAGCCGCGGCGCGTGGCATCCACGGCCTCGTGACCGAAGCGCCCGACGAACATCCGGCTCGGTTCAACCCGGCCGGGCCGCGGGCCAGCGTTGGTGCAGGTCGTCGATGACGAAGGCGTGGGCATGCCGGCGCGTCCCGACGCCTTCCAGGTGCGGATGGCCAGATTCGAGGTCGGGGTGCGCGTGCTCGACGACGTCCGGGTCCGAGGCCGGCCAGAGCGCCGCCGCCGCGGCGATGGCGACCAAGGTCAGCGCGCCCAGCACCGCCAGCGTGACCGGCATGCCCGCCTTCGCGCCGAGCCAACCGGCAAGTGGATAGGTCAAGAGCCAGGCGACGTGCGAGAGCGCGAACTGGGCCGCGAACACGGCCGGGCGGTCGCCGGGCGTCGCGGAGCGCCGGAGCAGCCGTCCGGTCGGGGTCTGCGCGGCGGAGTAGCCGATCCCGAGCGCCAGCCAGGCGGCCAGCAGCATAGGCCAGCCGATGACGCCGCCCCAGGTCGTGGCGGCAAAGCCGAGCAGCACGACGCCGAGGAACGCCGCCGCCGGGAGCATGACCGTGCGGTCGGGCAGCCGGTCGAGCACCCGCGGCAGCAGCAGGGCCGCCAGCATCGAGCCGCCCCCGAACAGCCCGAGCGCCACCGCGACGTCGTTCTGGGGCCGTTGCAGGAGGGCCTGCACGATCACCACCGTGTTGACGATGACCATGGAGCCGGCCGCCGCCACCGCGAGGTTCAGGGCGAGAAGCCCGCGCAGCCGCGGCGTGGCGAGGTAGATCCGCAGCCCCCGCGTGGTGCGCTCGTACACCCCCGCTTGGCGCTCGGGCGGCGTCGGGGACGGGAGCGCCACCGAGACGACCAGGGCGGCCGAACACAGGAATCCGACGACCGTGCCGCCGAACAGCCAGTGGAAGTCGATGACCGTCAGCAGCAAGGCGGCCAGTGTCGGACTGAGCAGGTTCTCCAGGTCGTAGGCGAGGCGCGAGAGCGACAGCGCCCGGGTGTAGTCACGCTCGTCCGGGAGGATGTCCGGGATGGTCGCCTGGAAGGTCGGCGTGAAGGCCGCCGAGCAGGCTTGCAGCACGAACACCAGTAGGTAGACCTGCCAGACCTGGTCGACGAAGGGCAGGATCAGGGCGACGCCGGCCCGGACGAGGTCGGTCGCAACCAGGAAAGCGCGGCGGGGCAACTGCCCGGTGAAGGCGTTCGCGATGGGCGCCACCAGCACGTAGGCCACCATCTTGATGGCGAGCGCCGTGCCCAGCACCGCCCCGGCCTCTGCCCCGGCCAACCGGTAGGCGAGCAGGCCGAGGGCCACCGTCAGCAGGCCGGTGCCGATCAGGGCGATGACCTGCGCGGCGAACAGGTGCCGGTAGGTGCGGTTCGCGAGGACGCTCAGCATCGGGGCCTTCACAGGTACTTGGCCAGCGCCTTGAACTCGGCCAGCGCCGCCTTGGCGGACTTGCCGCCGTCCGCGACGCCGTCGCCGATGCAGTGCTCCATGTGGTCCTCGATCAGCGTGCGCTTCGCGTTGGCGATGGCGCTCTCGACCGCCTGCAACTGCTGGGCGAGGTCCACGCAGGGGCGGCCCTCCTCGATCATCGCGATGACGCCGGCGAGATGGCCGTGGGCGCGCCTCAGCCGCTTGATGATCTCCGGGTGGGAGGCGTGCACGTGATTCATGTTGACATGCTATCCCCCCGGAGGGGATAAGGGAAGGGTGTTCGACGCGCCGGGATGGACGGCGCTCGCCGGGAAGAGGGTGTCGGGTGTCATTCGGACGGCGTCTCATGACGGTGGCCGTCGCGTTGCTCCTGGCGGCCGTGACGGTGATGCCGTTGCTCGCCGAGGCCCGGCACGCGGCCTCCGGTCCCGTCGCGATCGCCATGCCGCCGGTGGCGGGACAGGACCACGCCAAGGCCCACCAGGATGCCGATGACCTGGTCCACCACGCGCAATCGCACGCGCAGGGCGTGATGCCCGTCGCCGCCAAGGCTCCCGCGAGCGTGACCACGTCGGCGGCGCGGTCGTTCGCTTGCCTGGACGACGTCTTTCGAGCCGGGGGCGGGGCGCAGGGACCGTTCGAGCCTCCGAGGACCTGAGGCTTTCCGCCTCTTCCCATCCTCGAACGACGGCGCCGTGCGAGTGCGGCCGCCCGTCCATGGCACCGACATGTCCAGACTTCTCATCCCCGTTCTGCTGGCCCTCGCCGGCGGCGTCCTGATCGCGACCTGGTGGCCCGGCGCTCCCGATGCGGTCCGCACCATGCTGGCGGGCGCCAGGGGGGCCGCCGCGCCCGCCAAGCCCGAACCGCACGCGGCGGCCGGTCCGGAGCCGGAGAGATCCGGCCTCGTCAAGCTGACGGACGACCAAGTCGGCAAAGCCGGCATCCGCACGGACGGGGTCGGTGGCGGGAACCTCTCGCGCCACCTGCACGTGCCGGGCACCATCGTCCCGAACGCCAACCTGACCGCCCGCATCGCGGTGAAGACCACCGGCACGGTGGTGGAGCTGCGCAAGGGGCTCGGCGACAAGGTCGCCAAGGGCGAGGTCGTGGCGCTCCTCGACAGCCGCGAGATCGCCGACGCCAAGGGAGAATACTTGGCGGCACGCGTGTCGGCCGCCCTGCAGAAGACGCTCTACGAGCGCGACAAGGAGCTCTGGGACAGGCGCATCTCATCCGAGCAGCAGTACCTGCGCTCGCAGGCGAGCTACCAGGACCTGAAGGTCAAGGAGGACGCGGCCCGCCGCAAGCTGACCTTCCTCGGCCTCAGCCAAGCCGAGATCCAGGCGTTGCCGAACCAGCCGGAGGCGCAGTTCGAGCGCCAGGAGATCCGCTCGCCGCTCGGTGGCAAGGTCGTGGAGCGGCGCGTCGACCTCGGGGCGGCCGTCGGCCGGGACAACCTGGAGACCGAGCTCTACAGCGTCGTCGACCTGTCAACGGTCTGGGTCGATCTCGCGGTGAGCCCCGGCGACCTGCCGCTGGTCCGCGAGGGCCAGACGGTGGCCGTGCGGGCCGAGGCGACCGGCGGGGCCGCGCGCGGTCGCATCGTCATCATCGTGCCCGTCCTCGACCAGGCCACGCGCGCGGCGCGGGTCGTCGCGGAACTGGCCAACCCGGACGAGACCTGGCGGCCCGGGTCTTTCGTGGGTGCCGAGATCGTGATCTCCGACAAGCCGGTGCGGGTGCTCATCCCGGCCTCGGCCATCCAGACCTTGGAGGGCAGACCGAACGTCTTCGTGCGGGTGGCCGCGGGCTTCGAGGCTAGGCCGGTGAAGCTCGGGCGGTCGGACGACGCCGCCGTGGAGGTGACGGAGGGGCTGGAGCCCGGCGAGGCCGTGGCGGTGGCCAACACCTTCACGCTGAAGTCCGAGCTCGGCAAGGCCGCGGCGGAGGACTGAACCGTGATCCGCCCGATCCTCGCCTTCTCCGTCGCCAACCGCTACGCGGTCATTCTGGTGACGCTCATCGCGGCCGCTTTCGGGGCCTGGTCGCTTGCGCGGCTGCCCATCGACGCGGTCCCGGACGTCACGAACAACCAGGTCCAGATCAACGTCATCGCGCCGGCTCTGACGCCGGTCGAGATCGAGAAGCAGGTCACGGTGCTGATCGAGCGCGCGCTCGCCGGCACGCCGAGCCTGGAGAGCATGCGAAGCTTCTCGCGCAACGGGTTCGCCCAGCTCACGGCCGTCTTCAGCGACAAGGTCGACGTCTACTTCGCCAGGCAACAGGTGAACGAGCGCCTGGGCGAGGTGCGCAACACCCTGCCACCCGGGGCCGAGGTCAGGCTCGGGCCGATCTCGACCGGCCTCGGCGAGATTTACTGGTGGGCGGTCGAGTACCAGGCCGCCGGCGACGGCGCCCCGGTCCGCGATGGCCTGCCGGGCTGGCAGTCGGACGGCAGCTACCTGACGCCCGAGGGCGAGCGGCTGAGGTCCGACTTCGAGCGCACGGTCTACCTGCGCACGGTCCAGGATTGGATCATCCGGCCACAGATGAAGAGCGTGCCGGGCGTGGCCGGTGCCGACGCCATCGGCGGCTTCGTGAAGGAGTACCAAGTCCAGCCCGACCCGATGAAGCTCGTCGGCTATGGCCTGGGCTTCGCCGACCTGACCCGGGCCATCGGAGCCAACAACGTGACCCGGGGCGCCAACTACGTCGAGCGCAACGGCGAGGGCTATGTCGTCCGGGCCAGAGGGCTGATCGAGAACGTCGACCAGATCCGCGACGTCGTCGTGGCGACCCGGGCCGGGATACCGATCCTGGTGAGGGACGTCGCCGAGGTCGGGATCGGCCGCGAGCTCCGGACCGGCTCGGCCAGCGAGAACGGCCGCGAGGTCGTGCTGGGCACCGCCCTCATGCTCATCGGCGAGAACAGCCGAACCGTCTCGGCGGCCGCGGACGCCAAGATCAAGGAGATCAACAAGCTTCTCCCGCCGGGCATCCAGGCCCGGACGCTGCTCAGCCGGACCGACCTCGTCGACGCCACGGTCCGGACGGTGTCGAGGAACTTGGCCGAGGGGGCGCTGCTGGTCGTCGCGGTGCTGTTCCTGGCGCTCGGCAACATCCGGGCGGCAATCATCACGGCCCTGGTCATCCCGATCGCCATGATGCTGACGGCCACCGGCATGCTGGCGGGCCGCATCAGCGCCAACCTGATGAGCCTCGGCGCGCTCGACTTCGGGCTCATCGTCGACGGCGCGGTCATCATCGCCGAGAACAGCCTGCGGCACCTGGCGGAGCGGCAGCACGCGCTGGGACGGAAGCTGAGCCTGGACGAGCGGCTGGAGACCGTGCGCGTCTCGGCCGAGGAGATGATCAAGCCGAGCGTCTACGGGCAGGCCATCATCATCCTGGTCTACGTGCCGCTGCTGACCTTCACCGGCGTGGAGGGCAAGACCTTCGCACCCATGGCGCTGACGGTGCTGATCGCGCTCGTGGCGGCCTTCGTGCTGTCCCTGACCTTCGTCCCGGCGATGGTCGCGACCTTCATCACCGGGCGGGTCGGCGAGGGCGACAACCTGCTGATCCGAGGACTGAAGGCGGCCTATCGACCGGTGCTGGGCGGGGCGGTTCGGACGCCCTTGGCTTTCATAGGCGGCGCGGTGGTCGTCCTCGGGCTGGCCGGGGCCCTGGCGACGCGGCTCGGCCAGGAGTTCACCCCGACGCTCGACGAGAAGAACATCGTCATGGAGGCGCGGCGCATCCCCTCGACGGCCATCTCGCAGTCGCAGGCCATGCAGCTCGGCGTCGAGGACGCCATGAGCAAGTTCCCGGAGGTGGCCTTCGTCTACTCGCGCTGCGGCACGCCCGACATCGCCGCCGACCCGATGCCGCCGAACGCCTGTGACACCTACCTGATCCTGAGGCCCCAAGCGGAGTGGCCGGACCCGTCCGAGGCGAAGGAATCGTTGATCGCCCGCATGGACGCCGAGGCGAAGCTGATCCCTGGCACGCTGCTCGGGTTCTCGCAGCCCATCCAGATGCGCTTCAACGAGCTGATCGCGGGCGTTCGCGACGACCTCGCGGTGAAGGTGTTCGGCGAGGAGTTCGGCCCGATGGTCGAGGGCGCCCGCAAGATCGCCGGCATCCTGCGCAGCCTGGAGGGCGCCGCCGACGTAAAGGTCGAGGAGGCGGTCGGGCTGCCTTTCCTGGAGATCAAGGTCGACCGGCGCGAGATCGCCCGGCGCGGCTTGAGCATGGCGGACGTGCAGGACGTCATCGGCACGGCGGTCGGCGGCAAGGACGCCGGGCTGGTGTTCGAGGGCGACCGCCGCTTCGCCATCGTGGTCCGGTTGGCCGACGACGTCCGGGGCGACGTCGAGGCGCTGAGGAACCTGCCGGTGCCGCTACCGCCCCCGCAGGCCGCGCCCGCGCGGTCGGGCACCGGGGTCCCGGCCGCTCCCGCGCCGGCCGGCGGGATGAGCGTGCCGCTGCGGCAGCTCGCCTCGTTCGCCTTCGGCGAGGGGCCGAACCAGGTGAGCCGCGAGAACGGCCGCCGCCGCGTCGTGGTCACCGCAAACGTGCGCGGGCGCGACATCGGCTCGCTGGTGGCCGAAGCGCAGGCGCGCATCGCCGCCGAGGTGCGGCTGCCGCCCGGTTACGAGGTGAAGTGGGGCGGGCAGTTCGAGAACCTGACGGCCGCTCGCCAGCGCCTGACGGTGGTCGTGCCGGCCTGCTTCGCGCTGATCTTCATCCTGCTCCTCGGGGCGCTCGGGTCCGGGCGTGACGCG
The DNA here is from genome assembly GCF_020523825.1 of Methylobacterium brachiatum. GTDB lineage: Bacteria > Pseudomonadota > Alphaproteobacteria > Rhizobiales > Beijerinckiaceae > Methylobacterium > Methylobacterium brachiatum. Next base: position 371,705 of record NZ_JAJALK010000001.1, read on the forward strand.
CTGATCGTGTTCAGCGCCGTACCGATGGCCCTGACCGGCGGCGTGGCGGCCCTGTGGCTGCGCGAGATGCCCTTCTCGGTCTCGGCAGCGGTCGGGTTCATCGCGCTCTCGGGCGTCGCGGTTCTGAACGGCTTGGTGCTGCTGAACCACATCCGCGCGCTCGTGGAGGAGGGAACGGCGATTCCGGATGCCGTCCGCGAGGGCGCCCTGACCCGGCTGCGGCCGGTGGCGATGACGGCCTTGGTCGCCGCCCTGGGCTTCGTGCCGATGGCCCTGGCGACGGGCACGGGTGCGGAGGTGCAGCGGCCGCTGGCGACCGTCGTCATCGGCGGCTTGGCCAGCGCGACCGTCCTGACGCTGCTGGTCCTTCCGGCGCTTTACGTCCGGTTCGGCAAGGCCAAGGCGTCCTTCCCGTCCGCTCCACGAGGCCATGTCGTGGCGTGGACCGACACACCAACACCTTAGCCGGACGACCTCGTGAGCGGTCGGATCAGGGCGTCCGCATCGCGGCGCGACAAGGTCCCGGGCAAATCGGGACAAGCTGTGTTGAGAGCGGCGCTGTCGCGGAGCCGAAAACGGGACAAGCTTTCATGAGAGTGTGTCCTGCGCAGCCGCGCGCATGGATCGGCATCACCGAGGCTGCCCGGACCGAATGAGATGGCGCCCAAGCGGCGGGGCGGCGTAACCCGATGCGTGCCGCCGTCATTCATCGCCTTTGGGAACGCCCTGTCTCTGATCGCGTGCCGCCACCGTGGCTCGACGGATCGAGGCCAGATCGGGGGCCACGAGCGGCTGTCCGCCCGGGCTTCCGACCGGCTCGGATGAAAGGTCGCCGCCCGTCGCCCCTACTCGAAAGCCCCTGGGCATCGCACGGGACAACTCGGCGGTAGAGGCTTCTGAGCCAGGCTCATTCCGGCAGGCGCCGCGCCTTCCGAGCCGCCCGTCGGGGGCAGCCGGCGCGCGGCGTCGATGTCGCCGAAGGACCGGGGTGAGGCCACCTCGCCGCGGGTCACGCCCATGGCCTCGTGGCCGGGTTCGCCGGCCGTCCTCGCCGGCGGTGGGGCCGCCGGGGCGCTCGGCTCTCAGGCTGGCCAGTTCGCCGGCCGACCCAGGAAGCCGCGGCCCGGCATGCCGCGGAGCCATGTCACGAAGGCGCTCACCCGCTCGGGCGTGAACTGGTTTCGATGGCCCTGCGTGCTGTGCACGAGATCGCGCAGTTCCTGGGGGACCAGCGGGCCCGACCCGCCCCAGTAAGCGTATTCGCGCCCGAGAAGCACCCGGTCCGTCCGACCGGTGTCGCGCACCAGGTTCGGCAGGCTGGTGACGCCCCCCGGCTCGCTATGGAAGGAATCGGCCTGGACGAAGGTGCCGTCGGCCAAGCGGCGATAGATGTTGTCGCCGTAGATCTGCATGCGGCTGCCGGACATCACGGGTCGCTTGGCGCCGAAGCGAGCGTCGTCCCAGTACCGGTCGAAGGTGAGGATCTCGTCGACCCGCATCCAGTAGACGACACGGTCCTTGATCCCGTTCGGGATCGAGCCGGTCCCGACCACGAAGTCCCCGACGCTCGCGTGCTGCCGGATCAGCGGTTTGCACGCGCTCAGCGTGCACACCCGGTGAAACGGATTGGGCGCGAACCCGAGGTCGTGGTCGATCACGTAGGAGTGGACGCGCACGCCGGCCTCAGCACTTGTTCCGCTTGGTCTGGCGCTCCGCCCGCGGCTGGGCGTCGGGCTTCAACCACTCGGGCTTCGCGTTCCTCCGCGGTAGGGCGCCCCGCAGGCTGCCCGCATCCCAGGGAACGGTATCCCCGCCGTAATCCTCGAACGCGCGCGGCAGCGTTTCGTCCTGGGTTCCAGGAGGCCAGATCCCGATCACGCGACGACCCTGGGCGGCGGCCCGCTGCATCACGCGCCCCAGCTCCTCGTCCGCGAGGCAATCGGGAGACAGCACAATCACCCCCAAGTCCTCGTCCGGCGTCTCGGCGTGACCGGCCGGGGCCTCGTCATCCGCGGGCGCGGGCTCGTCGTCTTCCGGTGCAACGGGATCCTCGACGTGCTCGCCGTCTTCCTCCTCGTCGTCGTCCCCTTCGTCGGGCTCGACGGCGGCGACCTCCTCGTCCACGACCTCGCAGCCCGCCTCGGCCAAGAGCTTGAGCAGGGCCGTGCGTTCCTCGTCGTCGACAGGACCGAGCACGCAAACCTTCGGCATGTGCGGCTTCTCCCCGGTGCCCAGGTCCTTCCGTCGCGCATTCCGCCCGGGAGCCTGGCTCAGTAAAGCTTAGGTGGTCAGCCGCGGTCGGTATGGCAAGGGTGCGTCCGGAGCGTGTGTGGGTACAGGCAACCCTGGACTGAGCGCCGGAAAGGTCCGACGATGGCAACCTGAGGATAGGCCAACCGGGAGCGGGGAGGGGACATGGATACGGTGCCGCTTAGCCTGAACGGTTATCAAGCCGGGGCGGTCCGGACGGACCGGACGCGAGGGAAGGGCACCGGCCTCGACCTGGCCGTGCTCGGCCTCTTCGGCGAGACGGGCAGCCTGCTGAGCGAGACCAAGAAGAAGCAGCGCGACGCGCGGTCCTATCTCGGCTACGAGGCGAGCGTCGTCGAGGAGATGGGCGACGCGCTCTGGTACCTGGCGGTGATCGCCGATCACGCCGGGCTGCGCTTGGGGGATCTCGCCGGCCGGGACCTCGCCGGGGGACCCGAGCCGACCTTCGCGGACCTGCAGCCGCAGCGTGCCTTGCCTTTGCACGTCCCGACCGTCGCCTTCGAGCACACCCTGCTACAGCTGGCCGGGGCCGTCGGCCGGCTGGCCGCGCTGGGGGCGCGGGGCGACCTCGCGGGAAGCCCGGACCTCCTGGAGCGTCTCTCCGCAGTGTTCGGCCTTCTCGTCGCGGCCGCGAACGAGGCCGGCGTCACCCTGGAGCAGGCCGCCATGCGCAACCTCGCGAAGGCCGAGGACCGTTGGCCGGCGACGCGCGTCGCCCCGCCGCTGTTCGACGAGGCGTTCCCGGACGAAGAGCGCCTGCCCCGCGCGTTGACCATCGACATCTTCGAGCGCACCGGCGGGAACGACAGGCGGTACGTCGTGCAGCGATGCAACGGCATCTTCATCGGCGACCGCCTGACCGACAACATCATGAAGCCGGACGATTACCGGTTCCACGACGCCTTCCACTATGCCTACGCCGCCGTCCTCGGCTGGTCGCCGGTGACGCGCGCGCTGTTCCGCCTGAAGAGGAAAAGCGAGGCCCGCGTCGACGAGGGGCAGGACGGAGCGCGCGCGATCCTGATCGAGGAGGGCGTGGCGACGTTCGTCTTCGGTGAGGCGAAGCAGCTCGGCTTCTTCGAAGGACAGCGCCCGGGCGACCTGAGCTTCGCCTTCCTGAAATCGGTGAGGCAATTCGTGCGCGGCTACGAGGTCGAGGCCTGCCCGCTCTGGCTTTGGGAAGAGGCCATCCTCGCCGGTAACGAAGCGTTTCGTTTCTTGCGGGAGAAGCGCCGCGGGCGCCTTCGGCTCGATCTGGTCGGGCGGAAGATGCTGGTCGAGGACCTGCCGACATGACACCTGGCGCCTTCATCGAGGCCCTCGCGGCGCTTCGCTTCATCGACACCTTCAACCCCTACGCCGAGGCCTGCCCGGACCACGACGGCGTCGGTGCGCCCCAGGTCCGGCGTGAGAACCTGCGCCTCGTGCTGGAGGCGGCCCTCGCCGGAGGCGTCGACTCGATCTGGATCGCGCGCGACCTCGGGTACCGTGGCGGGCGGCGCACGGGCCTGGCGCTCACGGACGAGGCCCACCTCTCCGCCCATGCCGGCCTCTACGGTCAATTGCCGCTGGCGCGGGCAACCCGCGGCCCCGCGATGACCGAGCGCACGGCGACGGTGATCTGGCAGGTTCTCCGGGACCTGCGACGTCCGATCTTCCTCTGGAACGTCTTCCCGCTCCATCCGCACGCGTCGGGCGACCCGCTGTCCAATCGCTGCCACACTCGCCGGGAACGGCAGGCGTCCCGCCACCTCCTCGAATGGCTGGTGTCGGAATTGCGGCCCCGGGTCCTGGTCGCCATCGGGAGGGATGCCGAGGCGGCGTTGGCGGACTTGGGTATGGCGGCCGAGCGGGTCCGGCACCCCAGCTACGGAGGTCAGACCGAGTTCGTCGCTCGGATGGGCGAGTTGTACGGCCTACCCGCCAAAGCTCCGCACGCGGTGCAACTCACGCTGCCGTAAGGAAACCGCAGCCGGATCTTCCCGACGTTGGTCTGGCGGGCCTCCAGGTCAGGCATGACGCACCAGCACGTGTTCGTATGCTGGCCCGGGATGAGACGCCTCGAACCTTCCCATCGCCCCGGCGGCCACGCGCACCTATGCCGGCGAGACTTCCAGGGTGCGACGCACCGGTGAACCCTAGGGGCGGGCAACGGGAAGCCGGATCACCTTGCTTTACCTTAGGCGTGCCTCCGGTCTATCGCCTTGGCGAAGATCCGGCGGACGAAGGGGGGCGGTTTGGACGCGGCGGTTCGTGCGCGATTGCTCGCCTCCATGGAAGCCGGGCGCCTCGTCCTCCTCTGCGGCGCCGGCCTGTCGATGGCGCCGCCGAGTTCCCTGCCGTCGGCCTGGACCGTGGCCGCCAGGTGCTACGACCGCTATGTCATGAGCATCGATCCGGCGTGCCCGCAGGAACTGCGCGGCGACCTGGAGTCCCTGGCGGAGATCTTCGCCAAGGAGGACATGCTCGGGTCGGTCTTCATCGACGCTCTCGTGCCCTGGGAGGATTTCGTCCGGCCGCCCAACGTCGGGCACGCCGCGGTGGCGGACTTCCTGATCACGCGCTTGGCCGCCGGTGTCGTGTCGGCGAATTACGACACCCTGATCGAGCGCCGCGCGCAGGAATACGGGTTCGATCTCCTCGCCTCCCTCGACGGCGACGAGGCAAAGGTCCAGGCCCGCAAGCACGCGCCCCTGCTCAAGTTTCATGGCTGCTCCGTCCGCGAGCGGCGCGCCACGGTCTGGACGGCCTCACAGCTCACCGAGGACCGGGTGATCGCCGCGCGCATCGAGAAGACGAAGACGTGGATGGCCCACCACCTCCGCGAGAGCGACCTGCTCGTCGTCGGCTTCTGGTCGGATTGGTCCTATCTCAACACCGTTCTCGCCGAGGCATTGACGGGCGTCGCGCCGCTGTCGGTGACGCTGGTCGACCTGGCGCCCGAGGACGTCCTGCAGGCCAAGGCGCCCGAACTCTGGACCCTGGCCAATTCGGAGAACGTCCGGTTCACGCATGTTCAGCGTTCGGGGGCCGAAGTCCTGGACGAACTCCGGAGGGCGTTCTCCCAGGCGTACCTGCGCAAGGTCCTGCACGCCGGGCGCGCCGCGTTGGAGAGCGAGCTCGGGGCGGAGTGCGAGGCGGGCTGGCTCGATCCGCCCGACCTGGGCAGCGAGGAACTCTACGACCTTCGACGGGACGCCGAGGGCGTGCCGGCCACCGCCGCGGCGACCTTGCGGAACCCGGGGCCGTCCGAGGTCCTGGGCTACGCGCACCTGTTGCTGCGGCGTGCCGGTGCCAGCCAGACCCCCGTCGGCTATGATCTCGCGGGCCGCCGGATCAGGGTCGTGAACGGCTCGGGCATGCTGCTCCAGACGGTGCAGGACCGGTTCAGGGAGACGCCGTTCGAGGTCGCCGACATCGTGGTCTGCGCCGGAGCCACCGACGTCGGCCTGCCGTTGAACGTCGTTCGGGAAGGGCGACCGGGCGACATAATCCGGCCGAGCGCCTCCGCGGCATGGCTCGACCTTCCCGCCGCCCGCAGGGAGCTCGAAGTGTGATGGACATAGCGACCCAGTCCGAGGTGCTCCTCCGGTCGGCAGGCTATGAGACTTGGACCTGGCCGGGCGGCAGCGTGCCGGTCGTCTGCTTCGAGAACGCGGCGGTCGTCGGATTCCTGCACGTCTTCGCGAGCGGCGAGAGCCTGCTCGCCGATTGGCAGCAAATCCAGCAGACCACGCTCGGCCGGCATGCGGCCTCGTTGCGCTCTGCAGGCACAAAGGCCTGGAACGTTTACGCCTTGTTCCTGGCTTGCGGCTCCGAACCGGCCCTCGCGCGGCAGATCGAGCGGATCGAGGAGGACTTCTCCATGACCCGAAAGATCGCGCGCGGCGACTTGCGCACGGTCGCCGATTTGCGAAGAACGTTGTTGCCCCTCCTGCCGGTTCTCAGCGCACCCGAGATCGGCGGGGCCGATTACCGGGCCCGTCTGCGGGCGCGGTTGAGCGACCTGCCGGACGACGCGGTGGCCGCGTTCCTGGGCGCGGCGAGCGCTTCCGAGGTGGCGCGCATCCTGGTGGATGCGCCATGAGGCTCGACTACCTCGAACTGTGCGGCTTCCGGGGCTTCCTGGAGCGCCAACGGGTGGATTTCGGCACTGGCTTCACCGTGATCTGCGGACGCAACGGCGTCGGGAAGAGCACGCTGTGCGACGCGGTCGAGTTCGCCCTCACCGGCCAAATCGACAAATACCTCGTCGACAAGGCGGCGAAGGAAAGCCTCGACGACTACGTCTGGTGGCGCGGCGAAGGCCAGCCGGAGGCGCACTTCGTCACCGTGGGATTCCGCGCCGATGACGGGAGCGGCTTCGCGGTGACGCGCTCGCGCGAGACCGGCGCAGACCGGGACGCGGCACGCATCGAGGCGATGCTCTGCGTTCCGGGCGCGAAGCCCGAGCGGGCCCTCCAGCAGGTCTGCAGGACATCCATCATTCGCGACGAATGGATCGCTGCGCTCAGCCTCGACCTAACGGAAACGCAACGGTTCGAGTTCGTGCGCGCGGCGCTGGGCGCCATCGAGGGTCCGGATTACGCCGCCAAGGCTCGCGAGGCCCTGTCCTCCGCCGAGGCCGTACACAATGCCGTCGCGCAGGCCTATGAGGAGGCGCGCGCACGTCTGACCGCGGCGCTGACCGACTTGGAGCAGATCCGGGACGTCGCCCTGCAGGCCGGGGACGTCGCGGCCGTCCTTGCCACCCTGGACGAGCTTACGCCTGGGGCCGGCCCCGACCTGGGAGCTCGGGTCGCGGCAGCTCGGAAGACGCTGGCCAGGCGCCGGTCGAACCTCGGCGAGATGGGATGGGTCGCCGACGAGGCTCGCGCGGTGGCCGCATTGCGCGACACGGTCGCGCGACAGGGCGACAGCGCAGGCCGGGACGCGGTGGCGGTGGCCGAAGCCGAGGTCGCGGTCCAGGAAGCCCGCCGCCAGCTGCAGGCCGCCGAGGCGCGCCTGGACCGGGAACAGGAAAGCGACGGCCTCGCCGCGTCGCTCGCGATCCTGGTCGATCACGGCAGCCGGATCGGCCTGCATGACGACCGTTGCCCGCTATGCCGCGCGCCGCAGGGCGCCCCCGAGTTCGAGACGGGGCTCGCATCCGCGCGCCAGCGCCTCGCCGCCCGGCGGTCGGCAGTGCCGGAGGCGCGAGGCGAGGTCGCGGCGGCCCGAACCCGGGTCGAGGATGCCGGCGAGATCCTGAAGCAGGCCGAGACGGTCGTCCATCGCCTCGCGTCCGCCCAAGCCGAGCTGGAAGCCCGGGAAGAGGCGCTTTCGGCCGAGCTCGTGCGACGTTCCCTGGATGGAGAGCTGGCCTACGACCCAGAGGCCCTGGAGGAGGTGGTGGAGGCCGAACGGAGTCGGTTGATCGACCTGGAACGGAGCATCCTCACCTTGGAAGCTTCGCAGGCGGTGGAACGCGTAACGGAGCTCGAAGCGCGCCTCGAAGCGCTTCGGGCAGAGGCCGACGACGCGAGCGACCGGCTCGCGCGCGCCCACGCTGCGGTGACGACCGCCCGGACGCTGGACCGTACGGTCCGCAGGACGAATGCCGAGATCATCGACGAGCGCCTGGCGGTTATCAGCCCGCTGCTGAACGAGCTGTACCAGCGGCTTCGCCCGCATTCCGAGTGGCGGACCATCGATTACGGCATACGCGGCGACGTCAGGCGTTTCCTGAGCCTGCGGGTCGGCAACGGCTTGAACCCGCAATTCGTGTTCAGCAGCGGGCAGAGGCGTGCGGCCGGGCTGGCCTTCCTCCTCTCCGTTCACCTGTCCCGGCCGTGGTGCAATTGGCGGACGCTCATGCTCGACGACCCGGTCCAGCACATCGATGATTTCCGGGCCTTGCACTTGGTCGAGGTCCTGTCGGCCCTGCAGCGGTCGGGCCGGCAGATCGTCTGTGCCGTCGAGGATCCGTCGTTGGCGGAATTGCTGTGCCGGCGCCTCATGAGCGAGCCCACGGCGCTCGGTCGCCGCCACGACCTGGATCTTGTTCCCGGCGGGGGTGCCTCGGTCACTCGCTCGACGGACATCGCACCAGCCATGGTCGGCGTGCTCAGGAGGGCAAGGGACCTGAGCGCGGCGAGCTGAAACGGCCTTGATTACCGACGGCGTCGGGACTGTGCTCGCCCCGGACCGGTGCTTCGACCCGCGGTCCCCGATTTCGTGACCTCGACGAGGGAAGAGGGCAGGGAGCTCGACGACCGCCTCGCAAACGCTCCCCGCTCTCCGCAGACCCCGTCCGACGTGGGTGGCGCCCTGCCCGTCGAAAGCGGAGAGCATTCCTGCGCGCGGCAATTCCGGGGAGTGGATGCCCGATCAGGCCGCGAAATCGAAAAGGTTTCGTCCCGGCCAGCGGTCCTGGCTCAAGCCCGACACGGGGATCATCATGTCCGCAGAGGGGCGCGCGGTCACGGGCGCCCCTCTGCGGAGGCCATCGGGTTCAAGCACATCCCGGGCGTGAGGACAGGATTCCCTGACAATCGGGACAAGCTCTCTTGAGTGCATACCATTGGCAGGGCCGCAAATCGGGACACGCTTTCCTGATAGTCTGCCTCGGCTGTCCTAGCCGTCCGGCTCGCCTCGTCCCGAGGCGGCTTCCTCGTGCGTGCCGGGCCGCCGTCCAGATCATCGTGGAGCGGCCGATCCGACCACGTGAGGACCGCAGCGACTGTATCGGCGAAGCCAGCCGAGCCGACCGCCAGGACGCCTTCGCGGGCCTGACCGATCTGGGCGCTCGACCGGATGCCCACCCCGGCGTTGGGGGCCGGTGGTATCCTCGCGGCCATTCCGAAAAGAAAGTACGGAAACCCGAAGGGCATGGCCCGGTCCGCAGATCACACTAAGGGTGCGGTCTGGACCCATCGGCCCTATGATCGAGCCGGCATCGGGTTTGATGCCGGCCTCTGTTTCCAAGGGTTGGACCAGGCATCCGCGCCTGGGCATGTCGGGTCTAGGGAGCAGGCGGACCACGTTCCCTACAAATCGAGATAAACTTAAATGAGGCCGCCCCTCGGGGAGTAACAGAAATCAAAACAAATTCTCATGTTAGCTTGCACCAAGGCGGGTTGTCGGATCTACTGCGGGCTGTGCTGCGCAGACTCGTTTCCGGAACCAGGCTGTAGTACAGCCGCCTCAATCCGAAAAACTGTGCCGGCGTGACGGTGAGACGAGGGCAATCTGTTATCCTCCGAGCCATTGAGGAAGCCGCAGTCGGTCGAGAACGCGGAAACGCGAGGCTGAGCGGACGTGAGGGGCCGTTCGCGAACAAGGTCAAACTTCTCTGTAAGCATGGATCTGTAAGGACAGAGTTCCGTGTGCTTTGGGCCAAGCTCATTTGAGAGCACTCCCTGTGGGGATCCCTCAAATCAGGACAAGCTTTGCCGAGAAATGACACGCTACGACGCGCCGCGCTCGGGCAGCCGCATCAGCGGCTCGCCCATGCGCAGGCGGGTGCCCTCCTGCAGATCCGGCATCAGGGTGAAGCCGGGCGGGGCCAGGACCACGATGGTCGAGCCGTGCTCGAACCAGCCCATCTCCGCGCCCTTCTCAAGGCGGGCGGTGCAGGGTAGGGGCCGGCCGGCGGTGCGGCGCAGGGCGACGCCCTCCGGCAGGAAGCCGAGGCGCAGGCCGGCCACCAGGATCGCCGCCACCGGCACCAGGGTCACGGTGTGGCCGGCGATCCGCAGGCGCAGCACGGCCCGCTCGTTGCGGCAGAACAGGGCCTCGACGCGCTTCAGCGCGATCGGGTTCACGTTCCAGGTATCCCCCCAGATGTGGCGGACCGATTCGACCCGGAGGTCGTGGGGCGCGTGGAAGCGGTGATACATCCCGGCCGTCAGCCGCAGGGTCGCGTAGGCGCCGCCCTCATGGGTGCGGGCCAGATCCGCATCGCCCCCGAGCAGGTCGGCCAGGCTGTAGGACAGGCCCTTGATCTGGAGCAGCCGGCCCGCCTCGATCCGGCCATGCGCGCCCAGGATCGCGTCGCTGGGGCTGACCAGGACGGTCGGATCCCGGGCGATCGGTCGGGCACCGGGGCGCAGCGCGCGCACGAAGGCGGCGTGGAGGCTCGGGAATCGGGTCTCGGCGGCGTCGCTGAGGTCGACGTCGCAGAACAGGCGCCAGGTCGCGATCGAGACGTCGCGCACCAGCGGCTGCTCGATCCGGCTGAACCAGCCCATGAACCTCGTCGCCAACCGTCGCGGCAGCCGGTTGGTGAGCAAAAAATTCAGATCCTCCTGGGCGCCGACCTGCGCCAGGGCGCGCCGCAGCCGCGATCCCGCCGAAACCGTCATCATGCCGTGAACCGCCTCCGATACGGCGTGGGGCGATGTCCGCACTCCTCGCCACCCTGTCCGCCACCGCCGCAGCCGCGGTGATCGCTCTGCCGAAGGCAGCGCAGCGCCTTCACTTGTCCCGGGCCAAGCATCCGTCCCTGACCGGGCACGCCCGGATGGCCCGACGGGTGGCGGGGCTGATCCCGCACTACGCCTATTCCGAGCGCGCCTTCTTCCGCTCCGACGATCCGGACGAGACGGTGGCGCTGCGCCGGGAGAACGGCTTCGCCCGGCTGGCCGAGCTCTACCGCACGCGGTTCGCCCGCACCCGGGCCGAGACCGACGCGGTGCGCGACGGGCTCTCGGACCTGCAATTCACCGGCCTGTACCGGGTGCCGTTCCAGTATGCCGGGCACGTGCGCGCGCATCTCGGCGCCGGGGCCTTCGCGGCCGCGTCGGAGGGCGTGACCGTCACGGATCTCGACGGCAATGTCTTCTACGACCTGGCCGGGTCCTACGGGGTCAACCTGTTCGGCGTCGATTTCTACCGCGCCTGCCTGGAGGCGGGTGCCGCCAAGGTCGCCGCCCTCGGACCTGTCCTGGGGCCGCTGCACCCGGTGGTCACCGGCAACGTCGCGCGGCTCAAGGCCCTGTCGGGCCTCGACGAGGTCTCGTTCCACATGTCGGGCACCGAGGCAGTGATGCAGGCGGTGCGGCTCGCCCGCTACCATACCGGCCGGCGCCGGATCGTGCGGTTCTGCGGCGCCTATCACGGCTGGTGGGGCGAGGTGCAGCCGGGCATCGGCAACCCGGTGCCGACGCGTGACACACTCACCCTGGCCGACATGTCCGAGCGGACGCTGAAGGTCCTGGCAAGCCGGCGGGACGTCGCCTGCGTGCTGGTCAACCCGCTCCAGGCGATGCACCCGAATGCCGGTGCGCCGTCCGATTCGGCGCTGGTCGACAGCGGCCGCAAGGCGTCCTTCGATCGCGCCACCTACACGACATGGCTGAAGGCGTTGCGCGCGGTCTGCACGGCGAACGGCATCGTGTTGATCCTCGACGAGGTCTTCCTCGGCTTCCGCCTCGCCCGGGGCGGGGCGCAAGCGTATTTCGACGTCCGCGCCGACCTGGTGACCTACGGCAAGACCCTGGGCGGCGGCCTGCCGGTCGGCGTGCTGTGCGGCCGGGCCGACCTGATGCGGCGTTTCCGGGAGGACCGCCCGGTGGACATCTGCTTCGCCCGCGGCACCTTCAACGCGCATCCCTACGTGATGGGTGCCATGAGCGCGTTCCTCGACCGGCTCGAGACGCCGGAGGTCGCCGCCCTGTACCGCGACCTCGACGCCACCTGGGACGCCCGGGCCGCGCGGCTCAACGCCCTGCTGGCGGAGGCCGAGTTGCCGGTACGGGTGGCGAACATGTCCACGGTCTGGACGGTCCTCTACACGCGGCCGTCGCGCTACAACTGGATGCTGCAATTCTACCTGCGTGCCGAGGGGCTGGCCCTGTCCTGGGTCGGGACCGGCCGGATGATCTTCAGCCTCGCCTACGACGACGCGGCGTTCGAGGCGGTCGCCGCCCGCTTCGTGGCGGCGGCGAACGCCATGCGGGCCGATGGCTGGTGGGAGGGCGGCGCCCCGACCGACAAGGCGATCCGCCGGGCGATCCTGCGCGAGGTCGCGGCGGTCCGGCTCGGCAAGCTGGGCGCCCGTCTCGGCCTCCGTGCGCCCGATCGGGCCTGATTGGCCTTCAGAGGGCTGCGGGCCCTTCGGAAGTGCCGTCGCAGCGCTCTGCCCTGCACCGGAACAAGGTCGAGGACCTACTGGAACCGGGACATGTCCGGCATCGCCGGGACCGGGGATCCCCCGGCTCGGCGATGCCGGTGGGGTCAGGCGCCGCGCTCGTGCGGCTCGTGCTCTTCGTTGAGCTCGCCGTGCAGCAGGGCCAGCGGCGCCTTGTGGTACAGCTTGATGTCGTGGAACGGGTCCGTGAGGATCTTGGTCGCCCAGACCAGGCCGGTCTGCACGTCGCGCACGAAGAACAGCTGCACGGTGCGGAACAGCAGGCCCGCGCCGGCCAGCCACAGCCAGATCCAGCCGACGTTGCGGATCAGGTCGGCGGTCGTCTGGTGCGGCTCGAGCAGGCCGAACAGGCTCGGATCGAAGTAGAGCGGCAGCGGCGACAGCGCCCAGATCGCCAGCAGCACGATCTTGCGCTGGAGATTGTAGCCGACCTTGATCTCTTCCTTGTGCTCGTGCGTCGCGTTGTTGACGTGGTCGTAGCCCTTCGGCTCGAAGAACAGATGGCCGGCCTGCCGGCTGGTCATCGCCACCAGCCATCCGACCAGCGCCGCCGTCGCGGGATCCTTGAAGGCCAGCGCGTAGGCCACCAGGAAGCTCACGGCACTGACCATGTGCAAGCTCTGGTTGATCCGGTTGTGGTGATAGTAGCGGTGGTCATCCCAGCGCTGGATGCGCAACGCCTCGAGAAAGCTCGCCATGCCGTACGTCTCCGTTCGATCGTGGGTGGGCTGGTAGAAGGCGGGCGCGATCAGGCGTCGCGCTTGCGCAGGCGGATCAGGGAGAAATGGCCGAGCGGCGGCAGGGCGCGGCGCTCGACGACCTCCACCGGGGCGGTCGCCGCCCAGGCGGCGTAGCGCTCCCAGGAAAACTCGGTCCGCCATCCCAGGCGGCTCGTGATCGGCATGAGCGTGTGCTCGACCAGGCGGCGCAGGCCGCCCTCGGCGCCGATCCGCGTGGTGATGACGATCTCGCCGCCGGGGCGCAGAACCCGGGCGAACTCGTCGAGGGCGGCCTCGGGATTCGGCACCGCGGTCACGACATACTGGGCGACCACCACGTCGAAGGAGGCGTCGCCGAAATCGAGATGCTCGGCATCCATGACGGCGAGGCGCTCGACGTTGCGCAGGGCCAGCCGGGCGACGCGGCTGCGCGCCTTCTCCAGCATCGGCGCCGAGATATCGATCCCGACGATGCTGGCCGCCCGCCGGTAGGCCGGCAGGGACAGGCCTGTGCCGACGCCAACTTCGAGGACGCGCCCGCCGATCCGCTCGGCCGCGGCTGCCGCCAGGGTCCGGCCCTGGGCGAAGACCGGGCCGAACACCAGGTCGTAGACCGGCGCCCAGCGGCCATAGGCCTTGGCGACGCCGTCGCGATCGAGGTCGGGGCCGAGCGTCGCCGCCCGCGGTGAACCGGTGCTCTGCGTTCCGAGGGCCATGAGGGTCCTGTCTCTCGCTGTCTGTCAGGCTGAGGCACCCGGCCGCCGGCCGCGTCGCGGGCCGAGGGATCCGGGATTCAGGGGGTGACCGGGCTCAGGCCCGGACCAAGATCACGCTGGGTTCGGGCACCGCCGCACGGCTGGGTCGCGACGCCGGTTCCGGCGGCGCCGATCCGCGGGCGGGAAACACATCGGAGCGGCCGCATGGGCTGGCTGAAAGCGGTCGATCCGCCGATGACATCACAGACATCGCGCGGGCGCGATCAGACGAAACGGCGGCGCCGGAGGCGCAAAGCTAAGCGGAACGTCATCGGCCCCACACCGTTTCTCCGCGGCGATCTTTCCGCCGGCAAAACTATGATTGTCGTTTGACGATGTTGTGACATCACAAAAGGGTCTTTTACGGAAATCCGCTTCGCTGGCAAAGCATTGGCTATGCAACAACACGGCTCGAGACCCCGATCGTCTGCGGAATCTCGTTCGGCAGCCGGATGCGACGCCCCCGATACGGGCGCGCCGATACGGGCTTCACCGGCCCGGACCGGCGGCAGGTCTCGTTCACGATGATGCGAAACGCCGGGCCGGACGTCTCAGCGGTCGGCCGGGCTTGCGCTATGGTTCGAATACCACAGTGCTGGCGGACGGTTTGTCCGACATCTTCTCGCCCTGTTGTCGACGAGATGTTCCCCGGTATCGGTTGAAGACCATGGCGCCGTTTCGCGCCGAAGGAGTGTTTCGCGTGATCGAACAAATGCGGCGTATGACCCTGGCTGTGGCGGCGATCGCCGGGCTCGCCGGAATGGCCGGTGCGGCGGAGGCCGCGCAGTGCGGCAACACGGCGGCGGGATTCGAGGCCTGGAAGCGGGAATTCGCTCAGGAGGCGCGCGGCAAGGCCAGCGCGGCGAGCCTGGCCGCCCTCGAGGGCACCAGCTACTCCACGGCCACGATCTCGGCCGATCGCGGCCAGCGCAGCTTCAAGCTGTCCCTGGAGCAGTTCCTCGCCAAGCGCGGCGGCCCGACCATCGTGTCGAAGGGCCGTCAGCTCAAGCGCACCAACGCGGCCCTGTTCGATTCGATCGAGCAGCGCTACGGCGTCCCCCCGGGGCCGCTCCTGGCGATCTGGGGCATGGAGACCGGCTTCGGCGCGGTCCGCGGCAACGTCAACACCCTCTCGGCGGTGGCGACCCTCGCCTACGATTGCCGCCGCTCCGATTACTTCACCGACCAGCTCTACGCGGCGCTGACCCTGGTCGACCGCGGTCTGCTGTCGCCGAGCACCCGCGGCGCGGCGCACGGTGAGGTCGGCCACACCCAGTTCCTGCCCAAGAACGTCCTGACCTACGGCACCGGCGATCTGAACAATGTCGGCGCCGCGCTGTCGTCGACCGCGAACTTCCTGAAGGCGCATGGCTGGCGCGCCGGCGCGGGCTATCAGCCCGGCGAGCCGAACTTCGCGGCGATCCAGGGCTGGAACGCCGCGTCGGTCTACCAGCGGGCCATTGCGCAGCTCGGAAAGCAGATCGATAACGACTGAAAATTGATCGATTGCGGATGAGACCAAGCATTCAGGCCTGAAATCTCTATCCGCCCGAAAATGGTCCCGATCGAACCGCAATCGACCACGTCGCCGCCGCAGAAAAGCCGGCCGGGCCCCGCTGATTCATCCCGGCGGGGCCGGCCGGCCCATCGATTCGCGTTGACGGCCTTCAGAGGCCGCAGCGCCGATGATCCGGCAGGCGCCCGCTCCGCGACGAGAGCATTGGCGCCCGCATGGCTATCGACTCCGTGCCGCTGGACGGCCCCACCCCCCGTACTGCGCGCCATCCCTATGCGGCGCCCCTGGCAGCCCTGACCGCCGCGGTGGCCCTCGCCGCCCTTGGAACCGGTCTCCCGCCTGCGGGACGTCCGTCCGCGGACCGGCCGGCCGCAGCCGCCCCGCCGGTCGCGCAGAGCGAATCACCCATCGAGTCCGCGACCCACGCGGCCGACGCGGAAGCCCCGGCGCCCGAAGCCTGGGGCGATGCCATTGGCGGGCCCCTCTCACGGTGGGCGTGGACGCAGATCGAACCACCCCTGCCGATCCCGGAGGCCGCGCCCGCCCCGGAGGTGCAACCGACCGAGACCCCACGGGCGGCCATGATCGTTCCGCTCCCCGTTCCGCGGCCGCCCGAATTCCGATCCACCCGCGGCCCCGATCTCGCCCGCAGGGCCGAGCGGCGGATCGCCCGCCGCGAGCCCGCGCCGGTGCCGATGCAGCCCCGGGAGGACGACCGCTCGTTCCTGGAGAAGCTGTTCGGCGTCGAGCGCGCCCCCGGGCTCGCCTATGCCGCCCTCGAGAGCCGGCCCGCGGATCTCGTGCCGCAGCGGCGCATCTCGCCGCCGCTCGCCCCCACCGATGCGCGCCCCACGGCCGGCACCGCCGTCTACAACATCGCGGCGCGGGTCGTGATCCTGCCGAGCGGCGAGCGCCTCGAAGCCCATTCCGGCCTCGGCGAAGGGTTTGACGAGCCGCGGATGGTCAATGTGCGGATGCGCGGCCCGACGCCTCCGGGCACCTACGATCTGAAGGAGCGGGAGCAGCTGTTCCACGGGGTGCGGGCGATCCGGCTCACCCCGGTCGGCGGCAACGAGGCGGTCTATGGCCGCGACGGCCTGCTGGCCCATACCTACATGCTCGGCCCGCGCGGCGATTCGAATGGCTGCGTCTCGTTCCGCGACTACGACCGGTTCCTGCAGGCGTATCTGCGGGGCGAGGTCCAGCGCCTCGTCGTCGTTGCGGGGACCCAGGATCCGCTTCCGAGCCTCGCCATGGGCTCGGCGCGCACCCAGATGGCCCGGAACGGCAACTGAGCTTCGCCCGACCGAAGCTCCACACGTCCGCCTCCGGTCAGACGGGTCAGCGATCGACGCCCGAGCGTTCCGCCTGCAGCAGGGCTTCGACCGCGCCGACGAAGCGGGCACGCGCCTCGGGCTTGGCCGCATCGAGATACGCCGCGACGAGCTTGAGCAGATAGCTCTCCGTCTCGTCCCCGGTACCGTAGAAGGCCGAGACGGGCAGCCCCAGGGCGTCCGAAATATTGCTCAGCCGATCCCGGGACACGGCCGCCGGTTTGTCGGACCCCTGCCTCATGAAACCGTCTCCCGATGCCCCGTCCGGGCGAGGCTGGCATACCGTATCCAGGCTTTACGTCGCGCGTTCAACGCACCTTTGTGCCGCGGCTCACTATAGAGGTCCATAACGCGGGCGATATCCATAATAACAACCGGGCAACGCGATCGTCCAACCCGGTTATTTTGCACCATCATGGTTCGATATGACTATGGGTCGCCTGCCGGCCGATCCACCGCAACGTCGGATAAGGAGCCCCAGAGCCGGAGAGCGCTCCGATCCGACGGATCGGTTTGCCTGTCCCCGTCGGCCCGGGGTCAGATCCCGAGGCGGCCGATCGCCGGCAGCTTGATCCCCGGCCGGCGCAGGTCGATCCCGGCCACGCCACCCAGCAGGTTGAGCTCAAGCCCCTCGACCCAAGCAAGCGTCAGGCCGAGATAGCCGCCGAAATTGATCCGGATTCCCGTGCCCGACGGCGTCCAGCCGATCCAACGGCCGTCATAGGGAAAGTCCTTGCCGATCGCGGTGGCCGGCAGGCTCGCCCGCATCTCCGGCACCGCGGCCATGACGGCCGCCACGAAGGTGTTCGAGTTCGGGCCCGGCCAGACCACGTAATCGCCCGGACTCGCGTAGCGGTACTCAGCCACCGCCTTGCGGATGCGCGGGACCATCGCCTCGGCGTCGGACCCGTCGGCCGCGAAGACGACCTCCGGGGCGTTCCCGAACCAGCGCCCGTCGGGCACGAAGCGGTCGATCCAGATCGGTTGGCCCCAAGCCGTGTAGTCGAAGCGGCGATAGCGGCGCTCGCCGCTGCCCTTGATCACGATCCAGCTATGGGTCGCGACGATGCCCCGCCAACTCACGGTGCGGGCGGAGAAGATCCGCACGACGGCATCGGGATGGGATTCGGCCGGCGGAAGGAGACCGGCGCTGGACCGGTCGGCCGAGCGCCAGTCGCCGTCGGCACGCAGCCAGTACAGCGTCGCCGAGACCGCGACCGGCACAAGGAAGAGGAGGACGAGCGCGAGGAGCGCGAACCTGATCAGGGACACGAAGCGGGCCGGGGCGTGACGGGGGACGGGCCGGATGTAGGGACGGCAAACCGCGGTTCACATGCGGCCGAACGGTGCAGCTCGGCTCAGACTTCGCGCGACAGCGCGTCGAGGAACAGTGTCGTGGCGAGCAGGTCGGCGCAGCCCCCCGGGCTCAGGCGCGCCGCCACGAAGCCGCGATGGATCGCGACGGCGCGGTCGCGCCAATCGGGGGCGGCGATCCCCCCCGCGTCGAGAAAGGCCGTGGCGGCGTCCCGCGCCCGGGTCAGCCCGTCCGCGCCGCCGCGGTGGAGCAGGTTGGTGTCGTCGAGGACGGCCAGGAGCGCGAAGAAACACTGCACCCGGGCGGCCTCGGGATCGTCCGGCGCGTGGACTCGACCGAGGCGCAGCGCCGGCAGGCCCACGGCGCGGATAGTCGGAAATCCTCCGGCCGCCTCCGCGCTGGCGCCGCCGACGCCGTAGCGGCGCGCGGCCCGTCCGCCATGGCTGTCCGCCGAGGCCGGCGCGCCTGCGATCGCCCCGCCCCACAGACGCGCCACAGCCTCGGCCCGCACTTCTGCCGAAGCAGGGACCGGTCCGGCCACGCCCGCGCCGGCGCAGATCAGCCCGAGCGAGAAGATGGCGCCGCGATGCGCGTTGACGCCACCGGTCGCCGCCAGCATCGCCGCCTCGGCCCTGAGGCCGATCGCCCGGAGCTCGTCCATCCCGGCCTCGCGCCTGCCGGCGGCCACGAGCGCGGCGAAATAGGGCCGGATCGCCGCCGCGCTGCGGCGCAGCGTGCCCGCATCCATGTCGTGGTGGCTGCCCGAATCGACCGGGCTGACGAGACCCGGCTTGGGCCAGGTTTCCAGCTCGTCGATCAGCGCCGCATGGGCGAGATCGGCGACGCGCTCGGCCCAGAGTTCCGACGCGGGGAGGGTATCCTGGAGGCCGAGGTCAGAAATGCGGCCTCTCCGGCGCAGCTTCGACATGTCGCCGTGGGTCGCCCAATGCAATCGACCCTGCAAGCGTAGCGCGGGCCTGCTACTGATCCGCGGATCACTGGTCAATTCCGCCGCCCTGCTGCGCCGAGGACCGCCGAGAAAGCCGGTGCTCGGTGCCGTGATCCTAGCCGAGCCGGACCGGCGTAGTTGCGTAGACTTCAACCGCGTACTTCAGCCCTGCGGACACGATCACAGCTGTAGAGGAAGGATGCAATCGGCACAGGCTCCGCGCGTCGCGACGAGGCGCACCGGACAACGCTCGAGACGAGACGCCGGCAGTGTTTGAGCAAGGCACGACCTTGGATCCATCGCGCCGGCCTGACCCCATGCTTGCGCTCAGCGGCGGAATACCACCCCGATGAAGGCGTGATGGCGCACCCCGCCGTAAGCGGCGGCCAGAGCGGGGGCTGTCGGCTTATTTTGTAAGTGCCTTAAGAAAGCTACAGCGAAAACCCCATTTGCGCACGCGGTTCCCCGGGGGGTACATTCGCTTGAATAGGCGAGCACTGGCTTGGCCCGGCTCTTGTTCAAACGCTTTGCCGCCCGGGGGACGCCCACCGTCGGGCCGGAGGCGGTGCGCCACGCGGTGCTGGCCGAGGAGAGCCGGAAGGTTCTCGGCGTGCCGCGCGCCTGAGGGTTCACCGCGCCGGCGGCTCCCAGATCGCGAGGGCGGAGGCGTCCACGGGGCGGGGCAGGAGGCCTTCGGCCCGGAAGGTGTCGGCGATTGTCTGCTGCTCGGACAACCCGGCGCGGGTGACCGGCTCCACCCGGTAGCTGCGGCGCGCGTTCGCCCGCAGGATCACCTCGGGCTCGATCTTCCAGAGGGGCGCCAGGCGCGCCGCCGCCTCGTCCGGCTGGGCCTTCACCCAGGCGCCGGTCTCGGCCAGCTGACCGAACAGGGCGGCGAGCACCGGGCCGTTGGCGGCCACGTAGGGATCGGCCGCGAGATAGTAGCGCTTGTACAGCGACAGCCCGGCGCCGTCGCGCAGGACCCGCGCGCCGGATTGCTGCCGGGCCGCGGAGAGGAACGGATCCCAGGCGACCCAGGCCTCGACGCCGCCGCTGGTGAGCGCGGCCCGGCCGTCGGCGGGCGTCAGGTAGGCCGGGGTGATGTCCTTGAAGGTCATGCCGGCCTCGGCAAGGGCGGCGAGCAGCAGGTAATGGCTGCCCGCCCCCTTGGTGACGGCGACCCGCTTCCCGCGCAGATCCGCGACCGCCTTGGCAGGCGAGGCTTCGGGCACCAGGATCGCCTGCGCATCCGGGGAGGGCGCCTCCTGGGCGATGTAGGTGATCCGGGCGCCCGCCGCCTGCGCGAAGATCGGGACGGTGTCGGCCACATCCGCCGAGACGTCGATCTGCCCGGCATTGAGGGCCTCCATGATCGGAAGCCCGCTGGTGAATTCGTGCCAGGACAGACCGGTCCCGAGCGGCGCCAATGCCTTCTCCAGGTTGCCGTTCTGGCGCAGCAGCGCGATCAGCGTCGAGGACCGCTGGTAGCCGATGCGCAGCGTCGTAGCCGCCTGGGCGGCGCGCAGGGGCGTGACGAGGGCGGCGGCGGCAAGGCCGGTGAGCAGGCTTCGGCGGGTTTCGGGCATCGTATCATCCGGGGCGAGGGCGCTTGCTGCACTCTACCACCCGGTGCGCGCCTCCGGTGCAAGCGGCCGGTGTGACGCAGCCGGCCGACTCCGATCAGGTCGCCTGGCCGAGGATCTCCAGGATCGTCCGGCGCAGCCGGACGAGGTCGGGATCGTCCCGGTGGCGCGGGTAGGGCGCCACGACCGGCAGCTCGGCCCGGATCGCGGCCGGGCGGTCGCCCAGCACGATCACGCGTTCGGCCAGGATCAGGGCCTCCTCGACATCGTGGGTGACCAGCACCGCCGTGAAGCGCTTCTCCTGCCAGAGCCGCAGGATCTCGGCCTGCATCGCCAGGCGGGTCAGGGCGTCGAGCTTGCCCAGGGGCTCGTCGAGAAGCAGCAGGCGCGGCTCGTTGACCAGCGCCCGGGCCAGGGCCGCCCGCTGCGCCATGCCGCCGGAGAGCTGGTGCGGGTAGGCATCCGCGAAGCCGGACAACCCGACGAGCCCCAGCGCCCTGTCGATGCGCGCCGCGCGGGCGGCGCGGCCGACGCCCTGGGCCTCGAGCCCGAGGGCGACGTTCCCGCGCACAGTCCGCCACGGGTACAGGGTCGGATCCTGGAACACGAGGAGCCGGGACGGGTCCGGCCCCTCGACCAGCTGCCCATCGACCGTGATCGCCCCCTGATCCGGCGGCTCCAGGCCGGCCACAAGCCGCAGCAGGGTGGACTTGCCGCAACCCGAGGGTCCGAGGAGCGCCACGAACCCGCCCGGCGCGACGGTGAGGCTGACCCGGTCGAGCACCGGCAGGGGCGCACCGCGGATGTCGAAGGCGTGGCTGACCGCCTCCACCTGCAGGCTGGCTCCGAGGGCCTGGTCGATCGCTTGTTCCTGCGTCGCGGCTACCATTGCACCAGCCCTTTCTGCCAGGCGAGGAGCCGGTCTCGCAGGCGGAACAGCAGGGTGATCAGCGACGAGCACATCAGGGCCATCACGATCAGCGCCGCGTACATGTTGGCGTAGGCCGCCCAGCCCTGGGCCCATTGCAGGTACCAGCCCAGCCCCGACTTCACGCCGAGCATCTCGGCCACCACCAGCACCGCGAAGGAGCCGCCGAGCCCCATGAAGAGCCCGACGAAGACGTGCGGCAGCGCCGCCGGGATCGCCACCCGCAGGATCAGGAAGCTGCGCGAGGCACCGAGCGTGCGCGCCACGTCGAAATAGGCATTGTTGACGCCCGCCACCCCGGACCAGGTCAGCACCGTCACGGGAAAGCCGGTGGCCAGGGCGACCAGGAAAGTGCTCGCCGACCACGAGGACGGGAAGACGAAGAAGGCCAGCGGGAGCCACGCGGTCGCCGGAAGCGGCCCGACGAAGCGCAGCACCGGATGGGCCCAGTAGCCGACCGCTCTGAAGGTCCCGATCGCGACCCCGAGCACGAAACCCAGCCCCGCCCCGAAGGCGTAGCCGCCGGCCAGCAGGATCAGCGAGTTCAGCGTGCTGCCGCCGAGCTTCGGCCAATCGTCGAGGAATACTTCGAGGATCGCCTGGGGCGGCGGGAAGAACGGCATCGGCAAGAGATCGAACTTCGCCGTGACCAGCTCCCAGGCCAGCAGGGCGACGGCCAGAGCCACCAGCCACGGGCTCCAATGCCGGAGTCGCGAACCGGCGGTCCCGAGCCGCCCGGCGGCCAGCCCCAGCGGCAGCAGCACCAGGCCGACAAGTCCGGCGCCCTGCGCGAAGAAACCCGTCCGCGGGAAGTCGCCCGCCTCCGGCAGTTCGAGGGTCGCGCCGGCCAGGACCAGCCAGGCGAAGCCGGCCGTGAGGATACCCCAGGACGGGATAGGCAGGCGCGTGACGCCGGCGCTGCTGCGCGGGGCCGTGCCGGCGGTGATGCTTCCGGACATGAGGCGCCTCAGCTCAGCACGTCGGCGTAGATCCGCTCGGCGAACTTGGCCGTGTCGGTCGAGCGCTTGAGAACGTTCACGAGCTTCAGCTCGTCCCCGTAAAGGGCGAGCTGCTGCTTGAGCCGGCCGCCGACCGGGCTGTCGCCGTGCTGCTGGTTGCGCAGCATCGCGGCGAGATCGCCGATCGAACCCTTGCCGCCATATCCGGCGAACGCCTTCGCGGCCGCCTCGGGGTTCTCGTGGACGGCGTGCCCGCCCTCCAGGATCGCCCGGGTCAGCGCGGTGGCGACCGCCCGATCGTTCCGCAGCAGGGTGCCGCGGACCGCCACGACGCAACAGGTTCGGTCGGCGTATTCCCCGGACAGGTTGGTCGAGATCTCGGTGAAGCGGGGATCCTTCAGCCAGATCCAGGTGCGCGGGTCGCCATCGGCCAGGGCCTGGGCCTCGCCCTTCTCAACGGCGAGGTTCAGGAGCTCGGCCGGGTATTGGCGCCATTCCACGCCATTGTCCGGGTCGATCCCGGCCTTGGCGAGCAGCAGGCTGAAGAAGTTCTTGGCCGGGCTCGCCTGATCGCTGATCGCGACGGTCTTGCCCTTCAGGGACGCGATGTCGGTGATGCCGCTGGCCTTGTCGGCGAGGAGGCGCAGGCAGCCGCCATGCACGCCCGCGGTGATCTTCACGTCGAAGCCCTGCTCCAGGGGCTTGAGCCAGCGCAGGGCCATGCCGATTCCCGCATCGGCCTTGCCGGTGGCGATGGCCTCTAGCAGCGCCTCCGTGGAGCCGCCGAAATTGACGAACTCCACGTCGAGCCCGTGCCGGGCGAAGATGCCCTGCTCCTTGGCGACCGGGGCCGCGGCGGTGCAGATCGCGGTGGCGTTCCAGGCGAGCTTCACCGGCCGCAGCGGGGCCGCAGGAGCCTCGGCCGCCACGGGCCGGCAGAGCGGGCCGGGATCGAACGGGGCGCCGGGCCCGGGCGCCCAGGCCTGGCTCGCACCGATGCCCAGGCCGAAGGGCGAGGCCATCGCGGCGGCGCTGGCGCGCAGCAGCAGGCGGCGCGAGGGCATCCGGGCCGAATCCTGGGGTCCCGGATGTGACGGGTCGTCAATCATCGCACGTCTCCGGGCCGCGCGACCGCGCGGCGATGTGGTCCGACGCAGGACGTGGCCCGGCCATGTGGCCGAGCCCATCATGCATCCTCATATTTGGTGAATGATCCGTCGAGGGATCAACAGAACGAGTATTCGGTCGCACCGGAGCAGAGTCAACGAAAGCGTCTTCTGATCTTTTCGGGGACTCGGAAAAGTTCTTCGCTAGCTTGGCTCGTCGCCCGGGACGATCTGCGTTCCACAATCAGGCCGAGCCGACGCGGTACTGGCGCGGCGGCTCGGTGCCGTTCACCGCGAAGGCGCCGACGATCCGGTCCCGGTAGATCCGGGGATTGTGCGACGCGATGGTGCGGGCGTTGCGCCAGTAGCGATCAAGGCCGAGCCCCTGCTTGACCGCCGAGGCACCCAGCGCGTCGAACAGGATGGTGGTCGCTTCGAGGACGAGATTGGTCACGACGGTGACCGCCTGGTTGACCTCGACATCCGCCAGGGCCGTGGCGCGCTCCGCCTCGGGACCCGGCGCGTCGCGGTGCAGCTCATAGGAACGTTGCAGCGCCTCGGCCGCCTTCAGCGCCACCGCACCGGCCGCGTAGGCGTTGCCGCGCACCCGGCCGACCACGGCCAGGATCTGCGGATCCTCTGCGGTGCGTCCGGCATTGCCGTGGCTGTAGACACGGTTCCGCTCGGCGACCAGGCGCCCGACATCCTCGGCCGCGGCGCGCCCGATCCCGGCGAGCGTCGCGAGATGGACCAGCTGGAAGAACGCCATCGCGTAGGGGAAGCGCGCCGGATCGGGCTTGATCAGGTCGGGCGACAGGACGACGTCCTCGAAACGGATCGTGCCGCTCGCGGTGAGCGCCTGGCCGAACCCGTCCCAATCGTCCACGATCTCGACGCCCGGCGCCCGGGTCGGGACCGCCGCCGTCAGGGCGTTGCCGTCCTCGTCATCGGCGGAGAGATGGATGTAATCCGCAAACAGCGAGCCGGTGGTGTAGAACTTCTTGCCCGACACGACCCGCTCGGCGCCGCGGCGGCGCACCACCGTGTCGAACTGGCCGACCTTGGCGGGGCCGGTCTCGGAGACGCCGCTGCCCACCGTCGCGCTGGCGGCGATCCTGACGATCCAGCGGGCGCGCCAGTCCGGGTCGGTCGAGCCGAGCACGTCCTCGGTGAAGCCGAAATGGGCCCGCAGCGCGTTGGTGACGTTGGAATCGGCCTGCGACAGCTCGATCAGCAGGTTGAACAGCTCGGGCAGGCTGGCCCCGTGGCCGCCCGCCTCCACCGGCAGGCGCAACGTGGTGAAGCCGGCCTCCTTCAGCCAGCCGATCTCCGCATGCGGCAGGCGGTGCGTGCGGTCGCGCTCGACCGCCGTGGCCCGGATCTCGGCGAAGGTGGGCCGGAAGCGCGCGGCCAGTTCCTCGTAACGCTCACTCGGGCCAGCGCCCCAACCCGCATCCCGCTGCGTCATCGCCCGAAGCTTCCCATCCTGATCGTCGCGGCCGATGCCGGACGGCGTTCGGCGCGAGACCTATGGATTCGCCAAGTCGAGCTGTGATCTCAAGCGGCAATGCGAGGAAAACGACCCGTGTCGATCGATTTGGAACCGCGATCTCTTCGCGCACTACTGTGCGAACAGGTGTTTCTCAGCGTCTGCTCTTTCGAGAAACAACATTCTCGTCGAAAAGCGACGCGGTGGGCGCAGGGCGGCATCGTGGAGAGAGACGCGCTCCCGAAGCGGCCCGGCGGGACCGCCGGACGAATCGTCTCGCAACACGCGGTCGGCGATGTGCCGACCGCTGTGATTGCGCCCGCTACCAGCTCGGCAGCACGGTGCTGCCGAACGTCTTCTCGATGAACGCCTTGACCTCGGGGCTGCGATAGCTCTCCACGAGCGCCTTCACCCAGGGCTGATCGCGGTCGGCTTCCCGGACCGCCAGGAGGTTCACGTAGGGCCCCTTCGGCTCCTCCTTGAGGATCGCGTCCGAGGGTTTCAGGCCGGCGGGCGTGGCGAAATTGGTGTTCACCGCCGCGGCGTCGACATCGTCCAGCGACCGGGGCGTCTGCGCCGCGTCGACCTCGATGAACCGGAGCTTGCGCGGGTTCTCGACGATGTCGGCGACCGTCGGCTTGAACCCGGTGCCGGCCTTCAGCTTGATCACGCCCTTGTCCTGCAGGAGCAGGAGCGAGCGGCCGCCATTGGTCGGATCGTTCTGGATCGCGATCGTGCCGCCATTCGGCACCGCGTCGAAACTCTTGTGCCGCTTCGAGTAGATCCCGAGCGGGAAGTTCACCGTCGGGGCGACGCCGACAATCCTGTAGCCGCGATCGGCCTTCTGGTTGTCGAGGAAGGGCTGGTTCTGGAACGAGTTCGCCTCGATCTCCCCGGCCGACAGCGCCTCGTTCGGGACCACGTAATCCGAGAACTCGATGATCTGCAGGTCGAGGCCGTTGCGCGCCGCGACGGGTTTCGCCGCCTCCAGGATCTGCCCGTGCGGTCCCGGCGTCGCGCCAATGCGGACCCGCTTCAGGGGCTCCGCGTGCCCGATACCGGGCAGCACGAGGAGGGCGGCAAGCACCAGGCGACGCAACATGGCAGGCGGTCTCGCGATTTCGGGGGCGAACGGGTCTGCGGCTCAGCTCTGGCGGTGGCGCCGGTTGAGGCGGCGCGCGAGGCGCTCGCCGGCACTCTGGAACACCTGCACGAGCACGATCAGGACGATCACGACCGCCAGCATCATGTCGGGCCGGAAGCGCTGGTAGCCGTAGCGGATGC
This sequence comes from Methylobacterium brachiatum, assembly GCF_020523825.1. Classification (GTDB taxonomy): domain Bacteria; phylum Pseudomonadota; class Alphaproteobacteria; order Rhizobiales; family Beijerinckiaceae; genus Methylobacterium; species Methylobacterium brachiatum. The sequence continues at coordinate 398,045 of NZ_JAJALK010000001.1, forward strand.
CGAGATCGCCGAGACCGCCGCCGCCGACCGCGCCGGCCATGGCCGAGTAGCCCACCAGCGACACCACCGCGAGGGTGAGCCCTAGGACGATGCCGGGCAGCGCCTCCGGGATCAGCACCTTGCGGATGATCTGGGCCGGGCTCGCACCGAAGGCCCGGGCGGCCTCGACCAGACCGTGATCGACCTCGCGGATCGCCGCCTCGACCAGCCGCGCGATGTAGGGCGTGGCCGCCACCGTCAGCGGCACGCTGGCGGCGTAGGTCCCGATCGAGGTGCCGGCCACCAGCCGGGTGAACGGGATGATCGCCACCACCAGGATGATGAAGGGCGTCGAGCGCGTCGCGTTGACGATCACGCCGAGGGCGGCGTTGAGGGCGGGCGCGGCCAGCAGCTCGCCGCGCTGGCTCGTCGCCAGGAACACGCCGAGCGGCAGACCGAGCAGCGTGCCGATGACGGAGGCGAGCGCCACCATGGTCAGCGTGTCGGCGGTGGCCTGGACCAGCAGGTTGATCAGCTCAGGCGACACGGGCGGCCCCCTGGGCGGCGTCTTGAGCGGCGTCTTGGGCCGGCGGCAGATAGCCGAGGAAGTCGGCCGGGATGCCGAGGCCGGCGAGATAGGCCTGGGCCCGGGCGGTGACGTCCGGTCCCGGCGAAAGGCCGACGGCCAGGGAGCCGAAGCGCTGGCCGCCGATCTCGTCCACCGCGCCCGCCAGGATCACGGCCTCGATCCCGGTCTCGCGGGCGAGTCGGGCGATGATCGCGGTGTCGGCCTGCGCCCCCCGCAGCGACAGGCGCAGCACCGGCACGCCACCGGGCCGCGGATCGGCGGAGATCCGCTCGGCGAGGCCGGCCGGCAGGTCGAGCCCGACTTCGCCCGCGAGCAGGCTGCGGGTCACCTCGGCCTGGGGCCGGGTGAACACCTCGTAGACCGTGCCGCGCTCCACGATCGCGCCGCGGTCGATCACCGCCACATCGTCGGCGACCGCCCGGATCACCGACATCTCGTGGGTGATGAGCACGATGGTCAGGCCGAGGTCGCGGTTGATCCTCTTCAGCAGGGCCAGGATCGAGCGCGTCGTCTCCGGATCGAGGGCGGAGGTGGCCTCGTCGGAGAGCAGCACGTCCGGCTCGGTGGCGAGCGCCCGCGCGATGCCGACGCGCTGCTTCTGGCCGCCGGACAGCTCCGCCGGGTAGCGGCCGGCCTGCGCCTCAAGCCCGACGAGGGCGAGCAGTTCCGCGACGCGCGCCCGGATCGCCGCGCGTTTCCAGCCCGCAAGCTCCAGCGGCAGGGCGACGTTGTCGGCGACGTTCCGCGAGGACAGCAGGTTGAAGTGCTGGAAGATCATGCCGACCCGGGCCCGCACATTCCGCAGGTCCCGCTCGGACAGGCTCGACACCTCGGCGTCGCCGACCACGACCCGGCCGGCGCTCGGCCGCTCGAGGCCGTTGATCAACCGGATCAGCGTCGACTTGCCCGCGCCGGAGCGCCCGATCACCCCGAGGACCGTGCCGGCCGGGACCGAGAGGTCGATCCCCGAGAGCGCCGAGACGAGCGCCGCGCCCTTCCGCGCCGGATAGGTCTTCGAGACGTTCTCGAACCGGATCAACGGCGTGCTGGCGGGTTCGCTGGACGGCGGCAGGGTGGACACAGCCTGTGGGTGCTCCTCGAGCGGGACCGGTGGGTCCGCAATGCTATCGGGTGATCCGCAAGCGATCTGTATGACGGCCGACGCCGAGAGCGGTCAAGGAAAGGCGGGCACATAGTTTCCCGGCTCCAGAGAACGTTTTTTTGTGTTTCGCAATTCAGGCAGAATAATTTTTCCAGCCAAGATCGCCGATTGGCCTTGGCTCAGGGCGAGTGCGCAAAACCCAATTCCGGGGGACTCACGGCGTGCGGAAGTCTCCATCCTTCATCCTGTCGCCTGAGGAGAAGGTCTGTTCTTCGAAGCGCCGCGAATTCGAAACCTTGTTTCATTGATCGCCCGACGCCCGCGGGCTTCAATAATGGTCACGCGCTCCCGCAGCCGTCGAACCGAGGATGTCGGTTCCGGCGTGCACGACGCCGGGCGCTCACCGACCGGAGTCCACGATGACCGACGATACGCCCGCAGGACGGTTCCCGTCCCGCCGGACGCTCCTCTTGGCCGGCCTGGGCGCGGCGGCGCTGCCCGTCGCGTCGCCTCCGGCGCGTGCGGCAGCGCGCGAGGTGAAGATCAGCATGCAGCGCTCCTCGGTGTTGTTCACGATCCTCAAGGTGAAGGGCACCCTGGCCGAGCGCCTGGCGCCGCTCGGCTTCACGCCGACCTGGCACCTGTTCACCAACGTCCTCGAACCGATGAATGCCGGCGCGGTCGACATCCATGCCGACGTCGCCGACGCGGTGCCGATCTTCACCCAGTCGGCGCGGGCGCCGCTGACCTTCTACGCCCGCGAGCGCGGTGCGCCGGCCGCCGAGGCGATCATCGTGCCGGCGGATTCGCCGATCCGCACGGTCGCCGACCTCAAGGGGCGGACGGTGGGCGTCTCGCGCGGGTCCGGCAGCCACTACGTCCTGGCCGCGGCCCTGAAACGGGCGGGCCTCGGCTTCGACGACATCCGGCCGGCCTATCTCCAGGCGCCCGAGGGGGCGGCCGCCTTCGAGCAGGGCAGCCTCGATGCCTGGTCGATCTGGGACCCGTTCCTGGCCTTCGCCGAGGCCAAGCGGCCGGTCCGCACCATCGCGGACGGGTCCGGCCTGACCAGCTACCACCGCTACTACCTCGTGAACGACAGCTTCGTCGCCGCCCATCCGGAGGTGGTCGCCACGGTGTACCGGGCGCTGGTCGAGGCGGGGCAGTGGGCGAAGGCCAACCCGGAGGCGGCGGTGGCGCTGCTCGCCCCCGTCTGGGGCGACCTGCCCCCCGCCGTCGTGGCGGCAGCCAATGCCCGGCGCACTTACCTGGTGGAGCCGGTGGAGCGGGGGCAGCTCGGCGAGCAGCAGGCGATCGCCGACACCTTCCTCGACGCCAAGCTGATTCCGCGCCGGATCGACGCCACCGACGTCCCGGTCTGGACGCCGCCGGCGGTGAAGGGCTGAGCCGATGGCCGACGCACCCCGTTTCGGCATCTGGGCCGCCGTCCACGGCTCCCGGGCCGCCCATCACGATCCCGACGAACCGGACGACGCGAGCTGGGAGCGCAACCGCGCCCTGGTGCTGGAGGCCGAAGCCCTCGGTTTCGATTCGGTGCTGGTCGCCCAGCACACGATGAACCCCTACGACGAGAACCGCGACCAGCTCGAAGCCTGGACCGCCGCGGCGGCTCTGGCGGCCCTGACCCGGCGGATCGAGATCATCGCGGCGATCAAGCCGGGCCTGTACCACCCGGTGGTGCTCGCCAAGATGGCGCTCCAGATCGAGCATGTCAGCGGCGGCCGCTTCGCGCTGAACCTCGTGAATGCCTGGAACCGGGCCGAGTTCGAGCGGGCCGGCCTGCCGTTCCCGGCCCATGACGACCGCTACGCCTACGGGCGCGAGTGGATCGCCCTCGTGGACCGGCTGATGCGCGGCGAGCGCGTGACCTTCGCGGGCGCGCATTTCCAGGTCCAGGATTACCAGCTCCGCCCCGCCGGCACCGACCGGCCGCGGCCCCGGATCTATCTCGGCGGCGAATCCGAGCCGGCCCGGGCCCTGGCGGCCGATCACGCCGATATCTGGTTCATCAACGGCCAGCCGCTCGCGGATGTCCGCGGCCTGATCGCCGATGTCGCAAGCCGTCCCGCGGCCAACGGGCCGCTGCGCTACGGCCTCTCGGCCTTCGTCATCGCCCGCGAGACCGATGCGGCGGCGGAGGCCGAGCACGACCGCCTCCTCGCCCTGGCGCAGCGCGACGCGGCTCTGCGCGCCAACACCCGTGCCCGGACCGATACGGCGAGCGTCATGTTCGCCAAGACCGACGCGGCGGCGAGCCGCCATGTCGGCACCAATGGCGGCACCGCGGCCGGCTTGGTCGGCAGCTACGAGACGGTCGCGGCCCGCATCCGCGCCTTCCACGCGGCCGGTATCGACCTATTCATGCTGCAATTCCAGCCATTCGAGGCCGAGATGCGCCGGTTCGCCGAGCAGATCCTGCCGCGCGTTCGCTGACTCAGGATCTCCAATGAGCGCGCGCCGCGAACTCCACCTCAACGTCAACCTGCTGCATGCCGGCGTCTATCCCTCGGCCTGGCGGCTGCCGGACAGCCGCCCGGACGCGTTCGTCGATATCGACCACTACGTGCGCGTCGCCCGGGTGGCGGAGCGCGGCAAGCTCGACGCGATCTTCCTGGCCGACACACCGGCGATCAACGACCGGATCGATCACCGGCCGTTCATGGCGCTCGAACCGACCATCGTGCTGGCGAGCGTGGCCGCCGCGACCACCCATATCGGGCTGATCGCGACCGCCTCGACCAGCTACAACGAGCCCTACAACCTCGCCCGGCGCTTCGCGACGCTCGACCTCGTCAGCCGCGGCCGGGTCGGCTGGAACGTGGTCACTACGGCGGACGCCGCAGCCGGCCGCAATTTCGGCTTTGCCGGGGCCTCCGAGCACGGGGCGCGCTACGCCCGGGCCCGGGAATTCACCCAGGTCGTTCACGCCCTCTGGGACAGCTGGGAGGACGACGCGCTCGTGGGCGACAAGGCGACCGGGCGCTTCGCCGACAGCGCCAAGGTCCATGCCATCGACCATCGCGGCACCCATTACAGCGTCGCCGGCCCGCTCACCGTGCCGCGCTCGCCGCAAGGGCGGCCCGTGACGGTGCAGGCCGGCGGCTCGGAGGACGGCCGCGACCTCGCCGCCGCCACCGCCGACGCGGTGTTCTCCCTGGCCCAGACCATCCCGGACGGCGCGGCCTATGCCGCGGATCTGCGCGCCCGGGCCGCGCGCTATGGCCGGGATCCCGCCGCGATCGTCGTGCTGCCGGGCCTCGCCACGGTGATCGGCGGCACGGAGGCCGAGGCGCGCCGGCGCCAGGACGAACTCTGGGAGCTCGTGCCGATCGCGTACAGCCTCGCGCGCCTGGCCGGGACGCTGCGCATCGATCCCGAGCGGCTCGACCTCGACAAGCCGCTGCCCGACCCGCTGCCGCTGCCCCCCGACGCCAACCACACGATGTTCCAGGGCACCGTTGCGCTCGCCCGGCGGGACAACCTGACGGTGCGTCAGCTCCTGCGCGCGCTGGGCGGCGGCGTCGGCCACCGCATCATCGTCGGCACGCCCGAGCAGGTCGCTGACGACATCGAGGCCTGGTTCCGCGCCGGCGCCGCCGACGGGTTCAACCTGATGCCGGACGTGCTGCCGGACGGCTTCGAGACCTTCGTGGACGCGGTCGTGCCGATCCTGCAACGGCGCGGCCTGTTCCGGCGGGATTACGAGGGCACGACGCTGCGCGAGCATCTCGGGCTCGAACGGGTCGCCTGGACCCCGCCCGCCGGCCGCCGCTAGCGCGCGCATGACCGGCCCGGATGCCGGTTCGACGGAAAGCGCGCGCGGATCGTCGCGGACTGAGCGTCGAGTCGGATTGCAACCCGGGCGGGAACGGCTTTAAGGCACTTTCGCTCGCCGCCATCGGTATCGGGCCGTGCTGTAAGCCCGCGCTGTCCCGTCGGCTCACGCGGCGCGTATGGAGCGCGGCCGCTGCAGCCGGCCGGCGCGCGATCGGATCGCCCCGGGCCCGATGGGCCGGCAGAACGTCAGGAAACCGGAACCGTCATGGCGCGCACCGCATCCACGAAGCTCCCGCTCTGTGCCCTGGCGCTCACGCTGCTGGCCGGCGCGTTCGGCTCGGAAGCCCGTGCGGATGCAACCCTCGACCGGATCAAGGGCCGGCAGAAGCTGACGGTCGGGATCATCCTGTCGGGCGCGCCCTTCGGCTACATCGATCCGCAGAGCCGGGCCGAGAAGGGCTTCAACATCGATCTGGCGAAGGCGCTGGCCGAGAAGCTCGGCGTCAAGGTCGAGCTTGTCACCGTCACGCCGCCCAACCGGGTGCAGTTCCTGCAGCAGGGCAAGGTCGACGTCCTGATCGCCAACATGCAGTTCACCGAGGATCGCGCGAAGATCATGGATCACGTGCAGACCCCGTACGACCGGGCCGGCGGGGCCGCGCTCGGCCGCAAGGACAGCGGGATCAAGGATTGGACGGACCTGAAGGGCAAGCCGGTCTGCATCTCGCAGGGTTCCAACTACGCGCAGCCCCTGGCCGACACCTATGGCGCCGAGGTGAAGGGCATTCCGAGCCAGCCGGAATCCATGTTGGCGCTGCAGGGCGGCAATTGCGTCATCGCCGTCCACGTCGCCCCGACGATCAAGCTGCTGCTCGCCGACCGCCCGGACGCGTGGAAGGACTACGCCATCGTCATCCCGACCGAGCTGGAGCCGGCCGATTCGGTGATCTGGCTGCGCAAGGGCGAGCGCGACACCGGTGCGGCCCTGGACGCGGCGGTGCGCGAGCTGCACGCGTCGGGAGCCATGCTGGAGATGGCCAAGGCGAATCGCCTGGTCGATCCGACCTTCCTGGAGGAGGCACGGCGCAAATACGCCGCGCCCGCCAAGCCGTGATCGCGTCGCTGCCGGCATGATCGACCAAGCCGTCCGGACCTTCGTCGCCCTCGCGGGCGAGGTCGGCCTGCACTACGATTTCCTCCTGAGCCCGTCCGAGGTCCGGCCCTGGATCGCCGGCATGGGCACGACGCTCCTGCTCGTGCTCCTGGCGATCCCGCTGAGCCTCGCCGCGGGCGTGGCCTTCGCGGCGGCCCTGACCTCGGGCCGCCCGTGGCTCGCCGGACCGGTGCGGGCCTATGTCGAGCTCACCCGCAACACGCCGACCCTCGTCCAGCTCATGTTCGCGTTCTTCGCGCTCAACATGCTGCTGTCGAAGGCGCTCGGCGGCGCGGCGAACAACCCGTTCACGCCGTTCTTCTGGGTGGTGGCGGTGACCGGGCTCCACATCGCCGCCTTCCACGCGGAGGCCCTGCGCGGCGGGATCGAGGCCGTGCCCGCGGCCATGGTCGAGACCGCCCATGCCATCGGCTTCTCTTCGTTCGAGGTCCTGCGCTACGTGACGCTGCCGCTCGCCCTGCGCACGGCCATGCCGGCCATCGTGAACAACCTGGTCAACCTGGTGAAGCTGACCACCATCGGGTCGGCGATCGCCGTGGGCGAGGTGACCTACGCCTCGATCATGATCTGGACGCAGCGCGACAACGTCCTCGAGCTGATGATCGTGATCCTGCTGTTCTTCGGGTTCATCAACACGGTGCTGTCGCAGATCGGCCGCTACGTGGAGCGCCGGCTCGCGGTCCCGGGATACGGCGTTTGAGCACCGCGGCGCTCCCCGCGCGCGGCCGTGCCGCCCTCGGCCCGGCCTGGGCCTGGCTGGCGCTCGTCGCCGCCGGCTTCCTGCTGTGGACGGTGCTCGACGCCCGCCTCGCCCGGGACCTGCTCGACTGGCTGCCCTACCTCGCCTCGGGCTTTGCCATGAACATCCTGATCAGCGTGCTCGCCATGAGCGCGGGCACGCTCGCGGGCGTCACGCTGGGGGCGATGGAGCTGTCGGCCTCGCGGCTCGTGCGGGCGCCGGCGGTGGCCTACGTCCAGGTCTTCCGCAACGCGCCGCACCTCGTGCTGATCTTCGCCACGACGTACATCTTCCCGTTCGAGATCGTGGTGGCCGGCAACTACCTGCCGTTTCCGGACTGGTTGAAGGCGGTGTTCGGCCTCGCCATTCCGGCGAGCGCCTACGTGGCCGAGATCGTCCGCGGGGCGATCCAGTCGGTCCCGACCACCCAGTGGGACGCCGCCAAGGGCGTCGGGATGTCCCGGGGCCAGACCCTGCGCTGGATCATCCTGCCCCAGTGCCTGCGCCGGGCGCTGCCCCCCTGGATGAACCTCTACGCCTCGATCACCATGAGCACGGCCCTGGCCTCCCTGGTCGGCGTCCACGAGCTGCTGCACGCCGCCACCGACGCGAGCACGGCGGTGCGCCGCGACGACTTCACCATCGCGGTCTACCTGACGGTGCTCGCCGCCTTCTTCCTCTTCTGCTTCCCGATCTCGCGCCTGACGCGGCGTCTCGAACGCCGCTTCGCCCCGCGCTGAAGGCTGTACCCCGCCCCATGGCACAGGATTCCACCGCCCGGCCGATCCTCGTCGAACTGCAGGACGTCCACCTGTCCTTCGGGGCGGCCGAAGTCCTCAAGGGCATCGATCTGACGGTCGCGAAGGGGGACGCGGTCTCGATCATCGGCCCGTCCGGATCGGGCAAGTCCACGATCCTGCGCTGCATCAACGGCCTCGCCCAGCCGCAGGCGGGGCGGATCACCGTGGCCGGGACCCGGGTCGACACCCTGCGCAATGAGGCCGAGCGGATCGCCCTGCGCAAGCGCATCGGCATCGTGTTTCAGCAATACAACCTGTTCCCGCACCTCACCGTGCTCGAGAACATCACCATCGCGCCGACCCGCATCCTCAAGGTGCCGCGGGCCGAGGCCGAGGCCCTGGCCCGCGATCTGCTCGCCCGGGTCCGCCTGGCCGACAAGGTGGCGGCCTATCCGGGCGAATTGTCCGGCGGCCAGCAGCAGCGCGTCGCCATCGCGCGGGCGCTGACCATGCGGCCCGAGCTCGTCCTGTTCGACGAGGTCACGTCCGCCCTGGACCCTGAGATGGTCGGCGAGGTGCTCGCCGTCATCCGCGAGCTCGTCCGCGACGGGCTGACCAGCATCCTCGTCACCCACGAGATGCGTTTCGCCGAGGAAATCAGCGACACGATCGCCTTCACCGAGAACGGCCGGATCGTCGCCCAGGCCCCGCCGGCCGAGCTGTTCTACCGGTCCGGCAATCCGCGCATCCGCCAGTTCATCGGCGGCTTCCAGGGCTACCGGGACGCCGTGCAGGATCGGGAGGGAATCTGATGCCGAACCCGCGCACCGCCGCCCTCGCCGAGGCGATCGTCGCCTCGCGCCCGGAGGCCGATCCCGCCGCCATGGGTGCGGCGCGGATCGCGCTGGTGGACTTCCTCGCCTGCGCGCTGGCCGGCAGCACCGACCCGTCGCTCACGACGTTACGCGGCGTGTTCGGCGATGCCCCCGGCCGCGCCCTGGTGATCGGCTCCGCGCAGCCGGCAGACCCGTTCCTGGCGGCCCTCCTCAACGGCCATGCCGGCCACGTGCTCGATTATGACGACGTGCATGCCAGCGTGCGCGGCCACCCGACGACGGTGATCGTCCCGGCGCTGCTCGCCGCCCTCGACCCGGACGCGCTGCCCAGTGCGGACGCGTTCCTGGCCGCCTACCTGGTCGGGCTGGAGACGATGGCGCATCTCGGGCGCGCGATCGGCCCGGCCCATTACGAGCGGGGCTTCCACGCCACCGCCACCCTCGGGCCCCTGGGGGCCGCGGCGGCGATCGCGCATCTGCGCGGCTTCAGCGCCGGGACGACCGCGATCGCCCTGGGGCTCGGCGCGACGCAGGCCGCCGGGCTGCGGCTGCAATTCGGATCGGATGCGAAGCCGCTCCATGCCGGGCTCGCCGCCCGCAACGGCCTGGCGGCGGCGCGCCTCGCCGAAGCCGGCCTGTCCGGCGCCGACGATTGCCTCGACGGTCCGAACGGGTTCCTGCAGGCCTACGGCTTCGGCGACGAGGCGCCCGAGCGGGTGCTCGAAGGTTGGGGCGCTCCCTGGCAGATCGTCCGGCCCGGCCTGACCCTGAAGGCGTTCCCGTGCTGCACGGCGGCCCATCCCGTCGCGGTGGCCGGCCTCGCCCTCCACCGCGAGGGCATCCGCGACCTGGCGCGGGCGACGATCACCTTCCCGCCGGGGGGCGACGCCGCCCTGGTGGTCCGCACGCCGCGCACCGGTATCGAGGCCCGGTTCAGCCCGGAATACATCCTGGCCGCCGCCCTCGTCGACGGTGCAGTCCGGATCGACCATTTCGATGAGCGCCCGGTAAGGCCCGACCTCGCCGCCCTGGCGGCGCGGGTCGAGCGCCGGCACGACCAGACCGCCCGCCGCCTCTCCTCGGATCCGAGCACGCGCTTCGTCGTGGTCGAGCTGACGGACGGGCAGGGCCGGACGCATGAGCGGCGCATCGACGGCCTGCCGGGGCTCGCCGATGCCGACGACAAGTTCCGGGACGCGACCGCCGCATCCGAGGCGTTGCGCACCGTGCCCGATCGCGTGCGCGCCATGCAGGACGCGACGGATCTCGCCCGCCTCCTCGCCTGCCTCGCGCAACCGCGGCAGCCGTAAGCACCCCGGCCGCCCCCGAACCCCAGCCGTGAGCCCGCCCATGACGACGACCCCGCGACAGATGCATCTCGGCCTGTTCCTGCAGGGAGCCGGCCATCACGTCTCGGGCTGGCGCCACCCGCGCGCCGAGGCCGGCAGCGAGAACTTCGACCTCCTGCGCCGGGTGACGCAGATGGCCGAGGACGCCAAGTTCGACATGGTGTTCCTGGCCGACGGCCTCACCAGCGCGGTGGATGCCCACCCGTCGATGATCGCCCGGTTCGAGCCGCTGACGCTGCTCAGCGCGCTGGCCATGGTCACGAGCCGCATCGGCCTCGCGGCGACTTCCTCGACCACCTACGGCGAGCCCTATCACACCGCCCGGGCCTTCGCGTCGCTCGACCATCTGAGCGGCGGACGCGCGGCCTGGAACGTCGTCACCACGTCCTACGCGCGCACCGCCAACAACTTCTCCAAGGAGCATCCGGCACACGACGAGCGCTACGCGGTCGCCGAGGAATTCGTCGACGTGGTCTGCGGCCTCTGGGACAGCTGGGACGACGACGCCTTCGTGAAGGACAAGGCGCGGGGCATCTACGCCGACCCCGCGAAGGTACGGGTGCTCGACCATGTCGGCCGCTACTTCCGCGCCAAGGGCCCACTCAACATCCCGCGCTCACCGCAGGGGCATCCGATCCTGATCCAGGCCGGCTCATCCGGGCCGGGCCAGGATCTCGCCGCCCGCCGGGCGGACGTGGTGTTCACCGCCCAGCAGACCATCGAGGAGGCCCAAAAGTTCTACGCCAGCCTCCGGCAGCGCGTCGCGGGCTTCGGCCGCGATCCGTCCACGGTGGCGGTCATGCCGGGGATCCTGCCGGTCATCGGCCGGACGCTGGAGGAGGCGAGCGCCAAGCTGATCGAGCTCGACCACTGGACCGACATCGCCAGCGCCATGCCGCTGCTGGAAGAGCGCCTCGGCCATTCGCTGGCACCCTACGACCTCGACGGCCCGCTCCCAGACCTGCCCCTCTCGGACCAGCTGCGCAGCCGCGCCGAGCTTCTCACCGAGCTGGCCCGCCGGGAGAACCTCACCATCCGCCAGCTCGCCCTCCGGGTCGCGGCCGGACGCGGACACCACATGATCGTCGGCACGGCCACCGACGTCGCCGACCGGATGCAGGCCTGGTTCGAGGGCGGCGCGGCGGACGGCTTCAACGTGATGCCCCCCTTCTTCCCCGACGGCCTCAGCGACTTCGTGCGAGAGGTGGTGCCGCTGCTTCAGGAGCGCGGCCTGTTCCGGACGGACTACGAAGGCGCGACCCTGCGGGACCATCTCGGCCTGGCGAGGCCGGAGCCGGAGCAGCGGGCCTCCGCGGGGTAGGGGGGACCAGGCCCGGCCGCTCTTCAGGACGCTCCCGGGAGAGGCGGCATCGCTTTGGCGGGCGGGTGGACGAGGGTGCGCTGCAGGATCGATCCCAAGCGAGAGCTTCGAGCCCCATGCGTCCGCTGCTTCTGGCTCTGCCGCCTCTTGCGTGCGGCCTACGCTGTTCACGCCTCGGCGCATGAAAAATGGAAAGCCCGCGCCTCCCCCCGGTGGCTGAGGATTGCACAGGCGGATGTTTTCATTTCCCCCGGCGTGGAAGGCTCGGTCTTCGCGTCCGAGCAGTGACGCGATCGATGCGACCCACGCCATCATCCCGGGGCCCGGGATCCAGAACCGCCGACATGACAAACTCTTGCGCCAGCAGCGCTTCCGGATTTCGGGCTCATCTGCGGCGCCTCGGATTGACGGCGCCCTTGACCGGGCTTGGGGACCAGCTTTCGGATCGTGGGTCTTTCGACCCGCGTAGCCCGAGGCCCCCGCAGGCCAGGGGAAACGCACGGCGCTTCAAGCGCGTGCTGTCGACCGCGATGCGTGAATCCGCGCGTCGTCACGGGGCAGCGGGGCCGGCGCCGCACCCTGGGACGCCGACCGGTCTACGGCCTCTCCAGCGCCGGCGGCGTCGCAGGGGAAGAGCGCCCCATCGAGGCGCGATGTTTTCCGGATGGCGCCAGCCCTGAACCCTACCGGGCCCGCTCCACTTGGCCGCGGATCTCACCCTTCGGGTTCGCGGCGGTGTGGATGTTGAAATAGAGCTTGCCGGCTTCGAGGTCGGCGGCCTTGGCCTCGTCCAGGGTCGCCTCGCCGGAGAACGGGCTGCTGGTCGCGGTCACCGGCACGAGGACGCCGGCATTGACGCCGGGCAGGGCGGGGCCGTGGAAATGGGCGGTCGTGACGGGGCCGGTCAGGCCGCTATAGGTGCCGTTCCAGCTCAGCCGCTTGGTCGCCGGATCGTAGGTCGCCGTCACGGCTCCGGTGCCCTTCGACTCGGTCGCGGGGACTTCACTGCCGCCGCTGAGCGCGGCCCTGTAGGTGATGCTCTCGCCCGCGGCACGCGCGCCGGACGTCGCCAGCGGTAGGGTGAGGGCGAGGAGGGCGGCGAATCCGGTTCTGGCAAGGCGTGACATCGTACGCTCCGCTGCAGCACGGCCCCCGAGCGGGGCCACGTGTCGCAAGATAGGGGGCGGCGCCGCGCCGGTCATCGGGTTACTGGTCATCCTGGGATAAAGGTCCGGCCGCACGCGCCGGTGGGGGCGCAATGGCGATCATGGACGCGGGCGCCCCGGCGAGCGGGCATGGGCGGGAGATCACCGCCCGGGGGATCGTGCTCGGGGCCCTGATCACGATCGTGTTCATGGCCGCCAACATCTATCTCGGCCTCAAGACCGGGATGACGTTCTCGTCCTCGATCCCGGCGGCTTTGATCTCGATGGGGGCGCTTCGCCTCGTGGGCGGCGCCGGCATCCTCGAGAACAACATCGTCCAGACCCAGGCCTCGGCGGCCGGCACCCTGTGCAACGTCATCCTGGTGCTGCCGGGCCTCGTCCTGATCGGCCATTGGCACGGCTTCCCGTTCTGGGAAACGAGCCTGGTCTGCCTGATCGGCGGCTGGCTCGGCGTGGCGTTCTCGATCCCCCTGCGCCGGGCGCTGGTCTCGGGCAGCGACCTGCCGTACCCCGAGGGGGTCGCCGCCGCCGAGGTGCTGCGCGCCGGCCATTCCGAGACCGGCGAGCGCGGGCTCACGACGCTGCTCGCCGCCGCGGCCAGCTCCGGGCTGGTCGCCTTCGCGACCAGCGGCCTGCGCATCCTGGCCGACGGCGTGCTCACGGCGTTCAGTTTCGGCGGCGCCGTATTCAGCATCGGCAGTGGATTCTCCCTGGCGCTCGTCGGGGTCGGCTACCTGGTCGGGATCGGGGCGTGCCTCGCTTTGCTCACCGGCGTGGTGATCGCCTGGGGCATCATGGTCCCGGTTCTCACCGCCCTGACGCCCCAGCCGGGCCTCACCCCCGGGGAGGCCGCGCAGGCGGTCTGGTCGGGACAGGTCCGGCTCGTGGGCGCCGGGATCATCGCGGTCGGCGGGTTCTGGACCGTCGCGACGCTCGTCCGGCCGATCGCCCGCAGCGTCCGGTCGGCGCTGGCGGCCGGCGATCCGGCCCGGGCCGCCGTCCGGCAGGACCGCGACCTGCCGCTGCCCCTGGTCGGCGGGGTGGCGCTGGCTCTGTGCCTGCCGCTCGGCGCGCTGTTTGCCGGCTTCGCGGCCGATCTCGGCATCGCCGGCCCGATGCTCGTCGCCGTGGTGGCGGCCGGCCTGCTGTTCTGCCTGGTCTTCGGCGCCGCCATGGCGGCGGTCTGCGGCTACCTCGCGGGCCTGCTCGGCTCCTCGACCAGCCCGATCTCCGGGATCGGCATCCTCACCGCCATGGTCGGCGCCGCGCTGCTGCCGCTGGTCCTCGGGCCGGCGGAGAGCCCTGAGGCGCGGCGCGTCACCGTCGCGCTAGTCCTGCTCGCCGCCTCGGTGATCATCACCGCCTGCTCCATCGCCAACGACAACCTGCAGGACCTGAAGACCGGCCAGATCGTCGACGCCACGCCCTGGCGCCAGCAGCTGGTGCTGATCGTCGGGGTCGCGGTCGGCTCGCTGGTGATCGTGCCGCTTCTGTCGCTGCTCTACGGCGCCTACGGCTTCGTCGGATCGCTGCCCCGCCCGGGCATGGACCCGGCTCTGGCGCTCACCGTGCCCCAGGCCTCGCTGGTCACCCAGATCGCCGACGGCATCGTGGCCCGGACCCTGCCCTGGCCGATGCTGATGATCGGCTGCGCCCTCGGTGCGGTCATGGTCGGCCTGGAGGTCGCGCTGAAGCGGCGGGCTTTCAGCTTTCCCGCTCTCACCGTGGGGATCGGCATGTACCTGCCGCTCTCCGTCGAGATGACGATCGGGCTCGGCGGCCTCCTCGGCTTCCTGTGCCTGCGCGCCCTGCGCCGCAGCGGCGCCGATCCCGAAACCCTGGAGGCCGCCCGCCGCCGCGGCGTGCTGATCGCCTCCGGATTTCTGGTCGGCGAGAGCTTCGTTGGAATCGGCCTGACCGCGATCGACGCGGCTTCCGGCCGATCCTCGACCCTCAGCCTGGTCGGGCCGGATTTCGCCCAGACCGCGACCTGGCTGGGCGGCGCAGTGTTTGTCGGGGGATTCTTCGCGGCGATGCGGTTCATCCGCGGTTCCTTCGCAGACCCTGCGCAGAGACGCCCCGTCGGGACCCCCAAATTCCGCGCAGAGAACCGTTGACAGCCCGCGCCCGGCCTCCCTATACCCCGGCCGCTGGTCGCTGCCTTCCGGGGCACGCGCGGCTTGTGGCGGGGTAGCTCAGCTGGTTAGAGCAGAGGAATCATAATCCTTGTGTCGGGGGTTCAAATCCCTCCCTCGCTACCATCGGCATCATCGAGTTTTTTGGCGCCGCAGGCGAACAAAGTCCTAAAACCGTGCCGACCGGGTTCCACAGTCGTTGACGCGCTTGGACAGCCCCAAGTCCGTTGCTTCGCGCGGATGGGCTGATCCCCCAGCGCGAGTGATCATCATTCGGCACCTGTACCCACGGCGGCGATTTCGTCGGTCGGCCGCGAGTTCAGGCGGACGGCAGGTCTCATCCCGAGACCGGGACTTACTAGTTCCCACATCGTGTTCCGAAGAGATTTCGCCTCCTGCTCGGAAGGATTGAGGAGGGAAAAGCTTCTGCACGAAGGAGCCCGGTCTAGCCCGAACGCAGTCTCTCCGAGCCGCCGCCGAGATCGGCGCACATTGGGCGCCCACAAGGTAATTGGCAGCAGCTCTGGCTTGTCGTTGCACGCGAGGATGCGCTTGGCATTGACGATCCCGCACTCCTGACGCCGGCAGATCTGATCGCAGGAAAGCGCGATCTGCTCGCTTCTGGCCGCGCACCATCCGCGACGCCCCTATCGTCGCGACGCCAATCCAGCCGTCGGCGACGTCATGATGGTCCCCGACATGCAGCGGATTTACGGCCGGGAGTTCACCGACGGTAAGGCGCAGACCATCCTGCGGGCTTGGCGTGGGAATATTCGTCTCGACGACCTGTTCATAGGTCGGGGACAGGTCGAGCGCATGGGGCCACGATCGGCGAGCGAAGCCAGCTTGGGGACGATGGCCGGCAAGCGCCTGCGGCGATCGCGAGCGGCTCGTCTGACAAGCCAATCGGCCATGCCAGCTGCGACGTGGCCCGATCCGGTGTCGGCGCTGGGGCGCGGCTCGTGCATCCCCTCAACCTGAGCGGGCCCGACGGCGATCGATGCAGCGAGCTTCCGGCCAGAAACGGCGAAGCTTTGATCTGAATCACGGCCGCGGAGTCGTCGGCGCCGTAACCTCTTCGGCATCGCAGGCGACTGCGCATGCGCGAAGCAGACATGAAAGCCTTGGCTACGATCAACACGGATTTGGCCGCCGGGGGAGCCTCGCTCTCGGTCGCCGAACTCTGTCGCCCGGCGTCGCGTTCGGACCCCGACGAAAACGACGACGATCTGATGCCGCTCCGGCACGCGATCGATGAGAGTGTGCACGCCGCCGTCGCCCGGATGACCGGGGCCTGTCGCCGGCGGCGCTGGCCGAGGCCTGGTTCGACTGGGCCATCCATGCGGCCTTCTCGCCGGGCAAGCAGGCGGCCCTCGGTATGAAGCTGCTCCGCGAGCAGAGGCGCCTCGCCCAATCCGCGGCGCGGTACGGGCTGCTGCAGGGCGAGGCTCCGCCCCGCATCGATCCGCTGCCCCAGGATCACCGATTCGACGATCCGGCCTGGCAAGCCTGGCCGTTCAGCTTCGCCTGCCAGGCGTTCCTCTCGGCCCAGCAATGGTGGCACGACGCGACGACCGACATGCCCGGCGTGTCGAAGGCCCACCAGAACCTCGTCTCATTCGCCGCGCGCCAGGCGCTCGACGCGCTCGCGCCGTCGAACCAGCCCTGGACCAACCCGGTCGTTCTGCGCGAGAGCCTGCGGAGCGGCGGGACGACCTTTGCCAGCGGCCTGATCAACGCCGCCGAGGATACCGTGCGCGCGACCGCCGGCCCGGGGCCGGTGGGCACCGACGCCTTCCCGGTCGGGCGCGCGGTGGCAATCTCACCCGGCAAGGTCGTGTTCCGCAACCGGCTGATCGAGCTGATCCAGTACGCCCCGACCACCGATGCGGTCCGGCCCGAGCCGGTACTGATCGTGCCGGCCTGGATCATGAAATTCTACATCCTCGACCTGTCGCCCGGGAACTCGCTGGTCCGCTACCTCACGGCCCAGGGCCACACCGTCTTCATGATCTCCTGGCGCAATCCGGGCCCCGAGGACCGGGCTTTGTCCTTCGACGATTATCGCCGGCTTGGGATCATGGCGGCCCTTGACGCCGTCTCGGCGATCGTACCCGGGCGTCCGGTCCACGCGGCCGGCTACTGCCTCGGCGGCACGCTCGCAGCCATCGCGGCCGCCGCGATGAGCCGGGACGGCGACGCGCGGCTGGCCTCCCTCACCCTGTTCGCCGCGCAGCTCGATTTCACCGAGGCCGGCGAGCTGACGCTGTTCATCGGCGAGAGCCAGATCAGCTTCCTGGAGAGCCTGATGCGCAGCCAGGGCACCCTCGATTCCAGCCAGATGGCTGGGGCCTTCCAGCTCCTGCGCTCGAACGACCTGATCTGGTCGCGGATCGTCCGGGACTACCTCATCGGGCGACGCGAGCCGATGACCGACCTGATGGCCTGGAACGCCGATTCCACCCGCCTGCCGGCCCGGATGCATTCGGAGTACCTGCGCCGCCTGTTCCTCGACAACGACCTGGCGGAAGGGCGCCTGGAGGCCGGCGGCGAACCCGTGTCGCCCGCCGACATCCGGATCCCGGTCTTCGCGGTCGGCACCGAGCGCGATCACGTCGCGCCCTGGCGGTCGGTGTTCAAGATCCATCACCTTGCCGAGGCCGAGGTCACCTTCGTCCTGTGCAGCGGCGGCCACAATGCCGGCATTGTCGCGGAGCCGGGGCATCCGCACCGCCGCTATCGGATGCGCACGAAGGACGTCGCCGCACGCCACCTCGGCCCCGACGCCTGGATCGCCACCACGGACTCGACGGAAGGCTCGTGGTGGCCGGCCTGGTCCGGCTGGCTCGCTGCGCGGTCGGGGCCGCTCGGGCCGCCGCCCGGGATGGGGGCACCGGCCTCGGGCTACCCGGAGCTCGGGGACGCGCCCGGAACCTACGTCCTGGAGGCTTAGAGCCATGCCCCTCAAGCAGCCGCTTGCCGGCAAGGTCGGCCTCGTGGTCGGCGTCGCTAACACCCACTCCATCGCGACCGGCTGCGCCCGCGCCTTCCGCGCCGCCGGCGCCGACCTCGCGCTGACCTACCTCAACGACCGGGCGCGGCCCTACGTGGAGCCTGTCGCCCACGCGGTCGAGGCCGCCCTCCTGATGCCCCTCGACGTCGAGCACGAGGGCCAGCTCGAAGCCGTCATGGACCGGATCGCGGCGGGCTGGGGGCGGCTCGACTTCCTGCTTCACGCCATCGCGTTCTGCCCGAGCGACGACCTGCACGGCCGCGTGGTCGATTGCTCGAAAGCGGGTTTCACCCGGGCGATGGACATCTCGGTCCATTCGCTGATCCGCATGACCCGCTTGGCCGAGCCGCTGATGCGCGACGGCGGGTCGATCCTCACGGTCAGCTATTACGGCGCCGAGAAGGTGGTCCCGCACTACAACGTCATGGGTCCGGTCAAGGCCGCGCTGGAGGCGACGGTTCGGTCGCTCGCCGCGGAACTCGGCCCCGGCGGCATCCGGGTGAACGCCCTCTCGCCGGGGCCGATCGCGACGCGGGCCGCCTCGGGCATCGCGTGTTTCGAGGACATGCTGGCGAGCGCGATGGAGAAGGCCCCCGAGCACCGGCTGGTGACCATCGATGAGGTCGGTGCCGTCGCGGCGATGCTGGTCGGTGACGCCGCCCGAGGCGTGACCGGCAACGTGACCTTCGTCGATGGTGGCCTGAGCGTGGTGGCGTGATGGAACCGCTGCACTTCATCGAGAACCGCACCCTCGACGAGATCGCGGTGGGCGACACCGCCAGCCTGACCCGCACCCTGCGGGCGCAGGACATCAGCCTGTTCGCGCTGGTCTCCGGCGACGTGAATCCGGCCCATCTGGACAAGGATTACGCCGCCACCGACCGCTTCCACGGCGTGATCGCCCACGGGCTCTGGGGCGGGTCGCTGATCTCGGCCGTGCTCGGGACCGAGCTGCCGGGGCCGGGCACGATCTATCTCGGCCAGTCGCTGCGCTTCCTCCACCCGGTCCGGGTCGGCGACGCGATCACCGCCCGGGTGACCGTGCGCGAGAGAAACGCCGCAAATGCGCGCCTCGTGCTCGACTGCGTCTGCCTGAACGCCCGGGGCGACACGGTCATCACCGGCGAGGCCGAGGTCCTGGCCCCCACCGAGAAGGTGCGCCGGCCGCGGGCCCTCCTGCCCGAAGTCCATCTGCACGAGCGGGGCGTGCACTGGAACCGCCTGATCGCCGCGGCACGGGCCTTCGCCCCGGCCGCGACGGCCATCGTCCATCCCTGCGATGCGGCGTCCCTCGGCGGCGCCCTGGCGGCCCGGGAGGCCGGTCTGATCGTGCCGGTCCTGGTCGGACCCCGCGCCAAGGTCGAGGCGGCCGCCCGCGACGCCGGCCTCGCCCTCGATGGCATCGAGATCGTCGACGTGCCCCACAGCCACGCCGCCGCCGAGCGCGCGGTGGCTCTGGCCCGAGCCGGGACGGTGGCGGCGCTGATGAAGGGGGCGCTGCACACCGACGAGATCCTGACGCCCGCCTTCGCCCGGGACACCGGCCTGCGGACGGAGCGGCGGATGAGCCACGTCTACGCCCTCGACGTGCCGGACTATCCCAAGCCTCTGTTCATCACGGATGCCGCGGTGAATGTCGCGCCGAGCCTGGAGGACAAGCGCGACATCGTGCAGAACGCCATCGACCTGTGCCGGGCGCTCGGCCTCGCCGAGCCCAAGGTGGCGATCCTCTCGGCGGTGGAGACGGTCTCGACCAAGCTTGGCTCGACGCTGGACGCCGCCGCCCTGTGCAAGATGGCCGAGCGCGGCCAGATCACCGGCGGATGGGTCGACGGACCGCTGGCCTTCGACAACGCGGTCTCCCGCCAGGCCGCCGCAGCGAAGGCGATTGCCTCGCCGGTCGCGGGCGAGGCCGACATCCTCGTCGCGCCGGATCTCGTCTCCGGCAACATGCTGGCCAAGCAGCTGATCCACCTCGCGGGGGCCGACGCCGCCGGCCTGGTGCTCGGTGCGCGGGTACCGATCATCCTGACGAGCCGCTCCGACAGCCGGGAGGCACGGCTCGCGTCCTGCGCGCTGGCGCAGCTCTTCGCCCACCGCACCGGGACGCCCCCATGAGCCCGACGATCCTCGTGCTGAATGCCGGCTCGTCGAGCCTCAAATTCGCGCTCTACGCCGCGGGCACCGCGGAAATCCTGTGCCGGGGCGGCGTCTCCGGCATCGGCGGTGCGGTGAAGGTCGCGGCGACCGGTGCGGAGGCGTCGTTCCTCGACGCCGCGCCGCCGGTCGCGCATGACGATCACGAGACCGCGGTGGCGTGGCTGCTCGACGCGTTGCGCCGCACCCCGCGTCTTGCCCCCGGGGCTGCCGGGCATCGCGTGGTCCATGGCGGAGCGGACTTCGCCGATCCGGTCCGTGTCGATGATGCGGTGCTGGAGGCCCTGGACCGCCTCGTGCCCCTGGCCCCGGCCCATCAGCCACACAATCTCGCGGCGATCCGGGCCGTCGGGAAGGCCTGGCCCGGCCTCCCGCAGGTCGCCTGTTTCGATACCGCCTTCCACCGGACGGTGCCGCGGCTGGCGCAGCTGTTCCCGATCCCGCACGCCCTCACGGACGAGGGAATCGTCCGCTACGGCTTTCACGGCCTGTCCTACCAGCACATCGCAGAGGTGCTTCCGCAGATCGCCGGCGACGGGGCCGAGGGCCGGGTGATCGTCGCCCATCTCGGGCACGGCGCGAGCCTCTGCGCCCTGAAGGCGCGCCGCAGCGTGGCGACCACGATGGGGTTCACCGCCTTCGACGGGCTGATGATGGGCACCCGCTCCGGAGCCATCGACCCCGGATTGGTGCTCCACCTGATCCGCGAGCGCGGCCTGGATCCGGAGGCCGTCGCGGACCTCCTGAATGCGCGCTCCGGCCTCCTCGGAGTCTCGGGGCTGAGCGACGATGTCCGGGTGCTTCAGGACAGCTCCGATCCGCGCGCCGCCGAGGCCCTCGCCCTGTTCGCCTACCGGGCGGTGCGCGAGGCGGGCTCGCTCATGGCCGCGCTGGGCGGCCTCGACGCGCTCGTGTTCACGGCCGGCATCGGCGAGCACGCCCCTGCGGTCAGGGCGGCGATCTGCGCCGGTCTGGCCTGGGCCGGGATCGCCCTCGACGAGACACGCAACGAAGCCGGCGCCGGGCGGATCAGCCGGGACGGATCCGGGATCGCCGTCTACGTAATCCCGGCCGACGAGGAGGCGCCGATCGCCCGGGCGGTCGATCGTCTCGTGTTCGGCGCCTTGCCGGACTGACCGGGCTACGAGGCCGCAGCCTTATCGCCGGACGCGCGCCCGGCCGTCGTCGCACAGCGCGTGCACGGCGTCGCGCAACGCATCCAGGGGTTGCCCGGCATCGAGGCGATGCCAGACGATCGCCCCGGGGTCGCGCGCGAGCTGGCCGGACAGGACCGCCACGGTTGCGTCGGACGGATCGTTCGTCCGCCCCTCGACCCGGCGCGCCAGCGTCGCCGCCGGCGCTTCCAGCCAGATCCCGCAGAACCCGATGCCCAGCTCTTCGGCGGCCGCCGCGATGGCCGCCCGCGCGTCCGGACGGTCGAACACCGCATCCGCGACGGCGCAATGGCCGGCGGCCAGGACGCGCCGCGCCTCCCGTCGCAGCGCGGCATAGACCTGCGCCGAAACCGCCGGCTCGTAGGCCGCGGGCGGCAGACGCGTCAGGGCGTCGGCCCCGTGCAGGCGCTTGCGGATGCGATCGCTCGCCAGGATGCGGGCGCCCGGGGCTCGGCCGAGCCCCGGCGCGACCGAGGCGGCCACGCTCGACTTGCCCGAGCCGCTGAATCCCCCGATCGCGAGCAGTCGCGCGGGCGCCTCGGCGAGGAGGCTGTCGGCGAGATCGATATAGGCCCGCGCCTCCGCGATGGTGGCTGTGGGATCGGGCGCATCGGCCGCCTGGGCACCCGTGACGTGGGCACGGATCACCGCGCGCAACGCCATCAGGAACGGCAGCAGGCCGATCCCATCGGTCTCGTCGGCCTCGTCGAGGTAGCGATTGAACAGAAGGTTCGCGAGGTCGAACCGCGCCCGGTGCCACAAGTCCATCAGCACGAAGGCGAGGTCGTAGAGGACGTCCGTCGTCGCGATGTCCTCGCTGAACTCGATGCAGTCGAACGGCGTCGGCACGCCCTCGAACAGGCAGATGTTGCGCAGGGTGAGGGCGCCGTGACAGCGGCGGACCTTGCCGGCGGCGCGGCGCGCATCGAGGAGCGTTGCGTGCCGCTCCAGGGCCGCACGGAAACGCGCCGACAGCGCCTGGGCCTCGGCCTCCGGGACGAGGCCGGCGTTCCGGAGCGCGGCATCGTTCATGGCGATGAGCTTCGCGATGGCGGCGGTCCCACCGTGGTCGCGGCTGATCGCGGCGTCGGCATGGAACGCCGCGATGCGGTGGGCGAGGTCGGCGATGTGGGTGGGGCCAAGGCGTCCGGACCGCGCCATGGCGTCGAACAGGTCCGCCTCGGGAAACCGCCGCATCTCCACCACCGCGTCGACCAGCGCGCCGGACCCGTCGAAGGTCAGCGCGCCCCCGGGTTCGCGCGTGATCCGGCGGACGCCGCAATAGAGCGCGGGCGCCGTGCGCCGGTTGAGCGCGACTTCCGCCTGGCAGGCCGCGAGCCGGAGCTCGGGCGTCGAGAAATCGAGATAGGGGAAGCGGACCGCGCGCTTGCATTTGAGCACGCGATCTCCCGCCAGGAACAGGCTGGAAATATGCGTGGAGACCCTCTCGACCGTCCCGTCGCCCGCCAGTGCGCGGGTCAGGAATTGCGCGACGTCGATCTGGCTCTCGGGCAGCATGCGGGGCGTCCTCGACGGGGATCAGGCGGGTCTCGTCCGGACCCGCTCCGCGGATACGGCCGCCCCCGCGCCGGCCGTGCCGACCGACCCGAGGGCGAACGGTTTCACGATCTCGGCCACGACCAGGTACGCGACGGTGATCGCGGCGATTCCGGCCAGGACCGGGGCGGGCGGCACGACGAAGCCGATCCATGCGCCGGCCGGCGTGAACGGGAGCGCGAGCGCGACCGCCAGCGCGAGCAGCGAGGACCCGGCCAGCACGGCGCTCGGCCGATTGTGCCAGGGGCGCCCGATCGTGCGGATCACGAAGATGACCAGGATCTGTGTGGCCATCGATTCGAGGAACCAGGCGGTGCGGAACTCGTCCGGCCTGGCGCCGAAGACGACGAGCAGGAGCGCGAAGGTCGCCAGATCGAACAGGGACGAGAGCGGTCCCATCACGCCGGCGAACCGGATCAGCCGCGCCATGTCCCAGGCCTGGGGCCGCGCAACCGCCTCGTCCGGCACGCCGTCGAACGGGATGCCGACCTCGGACAGGTCGTAGATCAGGTTGTTGAGCAGGATCTGGGTGGGCAGCATCGGCAGGAACGGCAGCGCCACCGAGGCCGCGGCATGGACAGCATGTTGCCGAAATTCGAGCTGGCGCCCATGCGGACGTATTTGAGGATGTTGGCGAAGGTCCGGCGCCCTTCGGTGACGCCGTCGGCCACGACCGCAAGGTCGGGGGCGAGCAGGATCATGTCGGCGGCGGCCTGGGCGACACCGGTGGCACCTTCGACCGAGAGGCCGATATCGGCCTGCCGCAGCCCGGGCGCGTCGTTGATGCCGTCGCCCAGGAAGCCCACCACCGCGCCGTTGGCCTTGAGGGCCCGCACCACCCGCACCTTCTGGTCCGGCGTGAGGCGGCCGAAGGCTTCGACCTCGCGCACCCGCACGGCCAGGGCCTCGTCGGTCAGGGCCGCGACCTCAGGGCCGGACAGGGTGACCTCGGCCTTCAGGCCGACAAGTCCCGCGAGGCGGCGCACCACGACCGGATCGTCGCCGGACAGGATCTTCACGTGCACGCCGGCCTGCGCGAGCCGGGCGATGGCCGCGGCGGCGGTCGCCTTGGGCGGGTCGGCGAACGCGCAGAACCCCTCGAACACGAGATCGGCCTCGTCCCCGGGCTCGACCGCGCCGACCGGCCCCGTCCAGACCCGCGAGGCGATCGCGATGCTGCGCAGTCCCGCCTCGGCCAGCGCCTGCACCCGGCCGAGCGCCTGCTCGCGCTCCGCCGGGGAGAATGGCCGGACTTGGCCGTCCGCGCGCCGGCTGGCGCAGGCCGCGAGCACCGCCTCCGGCGCCCCTTTCACGATCAGGATTGCCCCCTCTGGGCCCTCGGCCAGGATCGAGCCGGTCCGCTTGGCGTAATCGAAGGCCCGGCGGCTCGCGAGGCGCCATCCCGCCGCCGCACCGGGCTCGGCCCGGACCAGGGCGGCGTCGAGGGAGCCTCGGTCGCCGCCGAGATCGGCCGCGATGGCCGCGAGCCTGGCAGGCCGCGAATCCTCGCCGCCGGCGGCGTCGAGGCTGCGGGCCAGGGCGATCTCCGCGGAGGTCAGGGTGCCGGTCTTGTCCGTGCACAGGATCGTCATGGCGCCCAGATCGTGGATGGCGGCGAGCCGCTTCACAATCACCTTGCGCTTGGCCATGCGCAGCGCGCCGCGCGCGAGCGTCACGGTGGTGATCATCGGCAGCAATTCGGGGGTGAGACCGACCGCCAGCGCGACGGCGAAGAGCAGCGAGTCGAGGACGGGCCGGCCGAAGGTGACGCGTAGGGCGAGGACGGCGATGACCAGGGCCATCGTCAGCCGCGCGACAACCAGGCCGAACGCGCGCAGGTCGTTCTGGAAGGGCGACGAATCCGCGGCCTCGGCCAGGGATGCCGCCGCAGCGCCGAACACCGTGGTGGCGCCCGTGGCGGCGACCAGGGCGACGGCCTCACCCGTCTGGGCGACCGCGCCGCGGAACAGCGCGTTCGACGCCTCGGCCGGGCTCGCCGCGGTGACGGATCCGGGGCGCTTCTCCACGGGATAAGGCTCGCCGGTCAGGGCGGCCTCCGCGGCCGTGAAGGCGCTGGCCTCGATGATCAGGGCATCGGCCGGGACGATGTCGCCGGCCCGGACCCGTATGATGTCGCCGGGCACCACCGCGTCGACCGGGACGGTGACGAAGCCGCCGTCACGCCTGACCTCCGCCTTGAGCGCCACCGACCGGCGCAGGGCTTCCGCCGCCCGGAGGGCATGCCCCTCCTGGACCGTGTCGAGGCCGACGGAGAGCGTGAGGATGGCGGCGATGATCACCCCGCCGATCCAGTCGCCGGTCACGATCGAGACCAGCGCCGCCGCCAGAAGGATGAGCGAGAGCGGCTCCATGAACCGCCGCAACACCGCCCGCAGGGCGCCCTCGGTTCGTGCGGCGGCATCGACGTTGGCCCCATAGGCGCCCAGCCGACGGGCGGCCTCCGCGGACGAGAGGCCGTCGAGACCGCAGGCCAAAGCTGCCGACAGGCTCTCGGGCGTTGCCGTCCAGAAACTCGGCTCGGGCGGTCCGGGGCGCGGCCCAGTCGGCGAAGCGGTGGTGGGGGAACGTTGAAAGAGGGCGCGTCTCGACATCGAGGAATTCCGTTGACGCAGGCAGCGACCCGGGCATGGCGCCGCTCAAACCGATGCGCACTGGCCCGGTCCCGCGAATGCCGCGGCAGCCCACGGAGCCGCGGGAGGGGGCTGTTTCTCCCTGGGGGGGGCGGGCGTCGCGGGCCACCCGGTTCGCTTGGCCCGCGACGCGCCGGGCCCGTGGTGGTCCGATATCACCCGGCCTTCGGCAGCCACCGGCGCAGGAGGGCGATGGCCGTCAGCCCGGCGATGCCAGCGGCCTGATGGTGAAGGTGGGGAACAGGACGTGCCAGACGACGGTGAGGGCGAATTGCGCGCGGGCGAGGTCCACCGCGCTGGGTAAGGTAAGGGGCGGCATCGGGTACTCCGGCTGAGCCTAAAACTTTCGACTCGGTGCCCCATGCTTGGCCGGTGCGGTCCGCGACGCCTTGCGCTGGATCAAGACAGGTGCGGTATCGGCGTCGCGGCGCAGGGGCTCGGTCGGACCGGACGCGGCCAAACCTTTGAGAACCCCGCCTTCCTGAACGGCCGGACTCTGCGGGCTGATGGCGGCCTCTTCTGGCGATCGGAATGAGGCCGGCTGCGTCGCGCGGGCGCGGCCGCGAGCAGAGCCCGGCCATGCCCATTCCGCATCCGACGCGGCGGCGCCGGAGATGACCGCTACACAGCGGGACCGAGCATCAGCTCCCCCGGTGAGAGGCAGTCGGCGGCCGCCCGTTCAGGGCACGATCTCGGGCGGCATCCCGCCGGGGATGCCGAGCGGCTCGTTCGCCGGCGGGACGTCCTCCCGCCCCGGGCCGGGCATGCCCAGCGGCTCGGGGAGCGGGTCCTGGCTGGGTTCCGGCGGGTGGGCCGGGGTCGGCGGCGGGAAGCCCGGATCGGGCTGGCCGGGCTGGCTCGGATTGAACATCGGCGTGCTCGCGCAGCTCAGTGGGACATGAGGCAACAGATGGAGGCGTTCTTGAGCAGGTCGCGCGTGACCCCGCCGAAGAACCACTCCCGCAGGCGGCTGTAGCCGTAGGCGCCGGTCACGATCAGGTCGGCGCCGAACGCGCTCGCCCCCGTCCGGAGGTCGTCCGCCACGGTCCAGCCCGAGCGCTTGGCCTGCAGCGCCCTCGCATTGACCGCGTGCAGCGACAGGTAGCGGACCACGTCCTCGATCTCGGATCGGTTCTCGACATCGTCGGCGATGCGCATCACCTGAACGGCCTCGGCCCGCCTGAGGATGGGCATGGCGTCCGACAGCGCCCGGCGCGTCTGGGGCGTGTTCTTCCAGCCGACGACGATGCGTTCGGCCGCCAGGTGCTCGGTGCCGGGCGGGACCGCCAGGACCGGGCGGCCGAGCCCCATCAGCACGTCACCGATCTCGACGGCCATGCCGGGCGTGACGCCCTCGTCGTCGGCGTAGCGTCCGACGACGATGAGGTCGGCCGCCCGCGCCTGCTGCTCGAGGAAGCGGACCGGAGGCTCGAGATCGGAGCGCCACTCGACGCGGTCGTTGAGGCAGGCGGCGTGTTGGAACACCTGCTCGGCACCTGCGAGGCCGTTCAGGGCCGCCTGGCGGATCTCTTCGATGACCATGCCCATGGGCACGGCCGTCTCGCCGTACCCTTGCGGGTAATCGGGCCGGCAGGCGGCGGTGCCGATGAGGCGCGCGCCGAGACGGAGCGCCAGGTCCGACGCGAGCCGGACCCGTGCTGGGGCATGCAGGCCGTCATCGACCGCGACCATGATGCTGGCGTAGGACATGGGGCTCGCTCCTGCGAGAGGGGGATCGAAGGACCCAGCTTGCGGGCGCTCGGGTGACGCGGCCTTGATCTGTCTCAACCCCCGGTCGTCGTGGGCGGGAGAAGGGAGCCGCTGCTGCGCGTGCAGCGCGCCGCGTCGTTTCAGCGGCTCCCGGGTTCGGAAGCCTTCAGGCCGAGAATGTCGTCGATGACCGCGTCCGTCTCGTCCCTGTTCAGCCGCAGGCTCGGCATCCGCTGATGGTGGCTTTGCAGGAAGACGTTGAGGGCGAGCCCCGTCGTCGACGGCATATGGGCGATGCTCACGAAGGACGGGCCGACGAACCCGCCCTCCTGCGGTTCGCGTCCCATGACGTGGCACTGGCTGCAGAGCTGCACGGCGACGGTCCAGCCCCGGACGCGATGGTTTTCAGCGCAGGCAGCAGATGCCGGGTCGCAGGCGCGGGCGATCAGCAGGCCGGCCAGGATTGCGGTTCGGACGGTGCGGATCGAGCTCGTCATCGCGCGTCCGCGCGCCGGAGCCAGGCCGCCGCGGAGATCGTGGCCATGCACCCGAAGGCGAGATGGGCCCATGTGGCGTTGTCGTTCGCCGCGAACCCGAGCACCCAGGGCGCGACGAGGGCCCAGATGCCGATCAGCAGCACGGCCCGTTCCAGGACGGCCCGGAAGCAGAACCGGTCGGCCCCGTAGAGCGTCGTGATCAGCAGGCCGGGAACGAGCGCGGAGGCGGCCGCACGGCTCTGATCCGTGGAAATCATAACCCAGGCCGCCAGCACCAGGGCGGCACCGGCCGCCGCCTGCAAGGTGCCGGCCGGAAGGCCGATCCCATGCCAGGCTGGCGGAGCGGCGGTTGCGCGATGGTTCGGAGAGGACATGCGACGCCTCCAGGCCACGGTCCCGGCAGCGGCCGCGACGTGCGGAGTCGATCCTTCCGCGCGCTCGATGGCTCGGCCTTGATCTGGCGCAAAGACGCGGGCGCCCGGGGCCTTGAGGCAGGTCAATGACGCGCCCGCTTCATCGGGCAGGCTTCGGCTGGCACAGAGTCCGGATCGCGCCATGCTCCTCGCCATGACGGCCAGCGTCGTCCTCGTCGTCACGACGATCCTGGTGCTCTACGAGACGCTGCGGCTGACCTCGGAGCACCTGTCGGACCTCGCGATCCCGCCCCGCGCCCGCATCCTGGCCGTGGTGCTGATGACCTTCGTGGGCCACACCGCCGCGGTCTGGATCTATGCCGGCGCCTACTGGCTGCTGGTACTCCAGCTCGGCGTCGGCGCCTTTGCGGGCGCGCCGGTCACATCCTTTGAGGATTGCCTCTACTTTTCGGTCGTGGCCTACACCTCGCTCGGCTTCGGCGACCACTTTCCAACATCGCATACCCGGCTGCTGGCCGGGGTCGAGGCGCTGAACGGCCTGCTCCTGATCGGCTGGTCGGCCTCGTTCACCTACCTCGCGATGGAGCGGTACTGGCCCCTCCACGGGAAGGCCCGCGCGCATCGGGCAGCCGGGGCCAGCAGCGACACGATGGCGGCGCCTGGCCGGGAACGCTTCTTCCCGCCGACGCCGGGCGGCTGATCGCAGGAGCGTCCTTGCGCTGGATCAAAGCGGCGGCGTCCGAGGCCCCGCAGAGTCGGTGACTCACGCGTTACGGAGGCCCGCGATGCGCACCTATCTCGTCACCATCCGCAAGCTCGTACCGGACGGCTGCGGACACGACCATCGCGCCCTCCAGAAGCGCGTCGTGGTCGCCGCGCGTTCGGATGTCGCCGCGGCCTACGCCGCCAAGGCGATGTTCTGCGAGGCCGTCGGCATCCTCGACTGGCGGCTGCGGGCCGATACCTGCGACGTCGTCGAACTTCCCAAACTGGCCGCCTGAGGAGCGAGCGATGAGCCACGATCTCGCCGAACCGGTCCACTGGCGGGGCCGGCAATGGGCCGTCACCGGCTACGGCATCGAAGCGCTGGACGGGCGGTACCATGTCCCGTTCTCCGAGATCTCGGAGGCGAGTCGGGGCCGCATGGCCTGGTTCGACGCCCTCTGCCGCCGGTACGGAACCGATCGCGACGACCTGGCCGCGGCCCTGAAGATGGCCCAGGCAATCCGGGCGGACACCGCTGATGCCGGCTCGAAACCGGCGCCATGAGCGCGCCCACGCTCCTGCCGCGCAGGACGATGGCGATCCGGAGGCACCGAGCGCGCGGTCGGATCGTTTCATCTGCGACGGCCGCGGGGCCTGTGGCTGGGGATGTCCTGATCGACGCCGGTGTCCCGGTATTCGAGCGGGGGTTCGCCGCCAAAGCGATGATCGAGGCGATGGCGTCCCGCTACCCGTATCCGGGCCGTTGCGAGGATGGCGGGCGCTCGTCGATGCGCGGTTGGATCGACTCGGCTGAGACCTTTGCGCTGGATCAATGTTCGATTGCCGGCCGAACCTAGTGTCAGCATCGGCCGGGTGCGGCCCGGGCATCTGCGAGGAGATTTCCGATGAGCGACAAGCTGATCCGCCAGAACGTCGTCGATGAACTCGACTTCGAGCCGAGCATCGACGCGGCCCATATCGGCGTCGCGGTCGACAACGGCATCGTGACCCTCACAGGACATGTGCGAAGCTACGCGCAGCGCACGAGTGCGGAGAAGGCGGTCCGGCGGGTGCGCGGCGTGCGCGGCGTTGTCGAGGAGATCACCGTGCGCTTCGCCGGTGAGACGCCGCCCCGCGACGAGGACTTGGCCATTCGGGCGGTGCAGATGCTGGACTGGTCGGCCACCGTTCCGAAAAACGCTGTGCAGGTTCAGGTGAACGGGGGCTGGGTGACGCTGACCGGTCAGGTCGAATGGCAGTACCAGAAAGAGGAAGCCTACCGGTCGATCCGGCGCCTCGCCGGCGTGTCCGGCATCATCAACGCGATCGAGGTGACGCCGAAGGCGAGTGCGCCCCATGTCCTGTCGAAGATCGAAGCGGCGCTCAAGCGCAACGCCGAGATCGAGGCGGATGGGATCAAGGTGACGGTCAAGGACGCCAAGGTCATCCTCGAGGGCAAGGTGAACGCTTGGTACGAGCGCGGCCTCGCCGAGAACGCCGCCTGGTCGGCCCCGGGCGTTCGCGCCGTCGAGGACCGCCTGACCCTGGCTTAGACCCATGCGGGGCGGGGTGGCAGGGCCATCGATCCGGCGCACCCCGCGGACGTCTCCATCACCTGTCCGTCCTTCCGGAGTCCTGCCATGACCTACGCAAGCATCATGGTCGCGGTCGATCTCGGCGACCAAGCGCGTCCCCGCACCGGCCTCGCCGCGGATCTGGCCGACACGTTCCACGCCCGGCTCATCGGCCTCGCTGCGCAGATGCCGGATTATGGCGGTTGCCCGGTCGGTCCGACGCCGGGGGGAACGTACGGCATCCCGGCAATCCGGGACGCCGTCCTGAACGATCTCAGCCGCGCCCGCACGGCGTTCGAGGACGCCGCCCGTGGGCGAAGCCGGATCGAATGGCGGTCGAGCCTCGATTTTCCGCTGGCCTTCCTGACTTCGCAGGCCGCCGCCGCGGACCTCGTGGTGCTGGGACGCGGCGATGACGGAGATCCCTGCATGGCGGTCGATCCCGGCGATGCCGTGATGCGCCTCGGCCGCCCGGTTCTGATCGTGCCGCCCCGGGTCGATCATCTGGAGGCCCGGCGCGTCGCGATCGGCTGGAAGAACACCCGCGAGGCGCGCCGGGCGGTCCAGGACGCCTTGCCGTTCCTCAAGCGCGCGTCCCAGGCCGTGATCGTGTCCATCGACGATGGGCGGGGTGCCGCCGATACGCGGGATGTCGTCGGCTTCCTGCAAGCCCATGACGTGGACGCGACCAGCGTTGCCCGGGATGCCCTCGGTGCCCCAGCCTCCGAAGCCCTTATCGACGTGGCCGCCGAATACGGCGCCGATCTGATCGTCACGGGCGCCTACGGCCATGGCCGCCTGCGCAAATGGGCCTTCGGCGGCGTGACCCGGGACCTGCTGGCCGGTGCCCCGGTCTGCTGTCTGATGAGCCACTGATCGCCGCAACGACGCGCGATCGTGCAGGCCGCGACACTGCGCAGGCTCGCCGCTATGGCCCCCGGCATTTGCGGCGGATGCGGAGGTCGTGCGCGCGCGTAACGTACCGTCGGAGTGCGGGCCGCTGCCGGATCGTCGGACCAGCCGCGTGATCGTGCCGGTCAACGGCCGGTGTTGATCCGCCTTCGGATTTCGAACGCCGCCATCGGATCGTCGGAAACCGGGGCCTGCCGGCCCGCAATCCGTGCCGCGCTGGTCGCGGAGGCGGCTCGATCGCAATCGCGCAAAAACGTCAGTGCGCCATCAGGACCGGCAGGCGCGCGTGCTCGATGACATGGCGCGTGACGCCCCCGAGCAGGAACTCGCGGACGCGGCTGTGAGTGTAGGCGCCCATCGCGAGCAGGGAGGCGGTGCGCCGTTCGGCCTCGCCGAGGATCGCCGCGCCGACCGATGTCCCGTCATGAATCGGCAGGGTCACGGCCTCGGCCACGATGCCATGCCAGCGCAGATACGCGCACAGGTCCGCGGCTCGCGCTTCGTCGAAGCGCTCGGTCTGCGCATGCACGACCGTGACCCGCGTCGCCTCGTGCAGCAACCCGATGGACTGGCCGATGAGGCGCGTCGCCTCCAGGCTGCCGTTCCAGGCCACGAACACATGGTCCAGCAGATCGTGCGGAACGGTGTCGCCGACCATCAGCGTCGGCCGCCCCACCGAGAACAGGGCCGTGTCGAGCGCGCGCCCCGTGAACGACACGTTCGGATCGGGCCGATCGACCACGACGAGGTCATGGACGCGTCCGGCCAGGGTCAGGAGCGGCTCGACCTCGCCGTAGAGCTCGGTCCAGGTCGCGAAGGTGGCGTCGAGGCGCTCGGGTCTCGCGATCAGCGGCACGGACCTGCGCTCGCACCAGGCCTGCAGGGCGGACTTGCTCTCCGCCGCCGCGGCGCGCACGCCCTGCTCGATCGCCTCGACCGTCCTGGCATCGAGGGGTACGAGGCTCGCCATGCCGGCCAGCACGTGTTCCGGCCCGGGCGACAGGAAGCTGACGCCGATATGGGCCTCGAGGCGGCGACCGAGGCGCAGCGCCGCCTCCAGCCTGTGGGTGGGATCGATCCCGGGGGCGGTGGGGACGAGCAGACAGCGCATGGACATCGGGGGACTCCTCGCTCAGCGCGCAAGGGATCTCAGGTAGGCGATGAGGGCGTCGGCCTGGTCGGGCTCGAACCGGAACTCGGGCATGCTCGGATGCCCGGTGCGAATGCCCTCGGTAAGCGCCTCGCCCAGATCCTCGACGGGATAGCGCGTGTGAACCTCGCGGAAGGGCGGCGCAGCGCGCCACGGGCTGGTTGCGGCGCGACCCACGGCATGGCAGCGAGCGCAGTGCGTCCTGGCGAGGGTCTCGCCCTGGTGCACCTGCCGGTCCCAGGCCGCGGCCTGACCACCCTGGACAGCCAGCCATGCGGCAAGGGCCGCCGCGAGGGGAGAGGCCGCGCCCATCAGTGGCTCATCAGGCAGCAGAGCGACGTGCCCTGCAGCATGTCCCGGGTGGCACCGCCGAGGATCCACTCGCGCAACCTGGAATGGCCGTAGGCGCCCATGACGATCAGGTCCGCCTCCTCGCGCCGGGCGAACCGGCGCAGCTCGTCGGCCGCACCGGTCTCGGGCTGGTGCAGCGGATGGGTGCTGACGTGGACGCCGTGACCGGACAGGTACGCCGCGACATCCGCGGCCCCCTCCTGGCCCGCGCCGGCCCCGACCACCGCGACGTGGACCCGGTCGGCCCGGGTCAGGAACGGCAAGGCGTCGTGGACCGCCCGGCGCGCTTCGCGCGTGTCCTTCCAGGCCACCACGATCCGGCTGGCGGCAAGGCGCTCGATGCCGGGCGGCGCGACGAGGATCGGACGCCCGACTTCCATCAGCAACGCCCCCACGGGAACGTCCATCAGGCCCGGGTCGCCATCGCCCGGGCCGCGACGGCCCATCACCACGAGATCGGCCGCGCGGGCCTGCTCGATGAGGTAGCTCAACGGCTCGGCCAGGGCGGAGCGCCATGCCGTCTTGACCCGCATCCCGGCCTCGCGCTCGAACAGCGCCCGGGCCTCGGCCAGATCCTCGCGCGCCCGCTGCTCCTCGATCGCGAAGATGCGTTCCGACGCGTCGGGGCTTTCCACCGGGATCATGGTGACGACCTGCCGCGCGGCGACGCCGGTCAGCTTGGCCTCGAAGCGCTCGGCGATGCCGGCGGCGAGCTGGATACGGTCCGCGGCCGCGGCCCCGAGATCCACCGAGACCATGATGTTGCAGATCGTCATGACCGCCTCCCGTTCTCGGCCTCGTTGATCCCGCGGAGGCACCCTCGCGCCCTTTTCCGGGCCG
This sequence comes from Methylobacterium brachiatum, assembly GCF_020523825.1. Taxonomy (GTDB): domain Bacteria; phylum Pseudomonadota; class Alphaproteobacteria; order Rhizobiales; family Beijerinckiaceae; genus Methylobacterium; species Methylobacterium brachiatum. The sequence continues at coordinate 431,639 of NZ_JAJALK010000001.1, forward strand.
GACGTTGATCCACCTCAAAGGGAAGTCTTGCCGGCTTCGAGGCGGGTCGACCGTGGATTCACGGCACGAGGATGCCGGCGCCCTGGAGGGCGCCGGCCCCTTTCGGAACCCCGGCGAGCAGCCGCGCGCCCTTATCCTGCCAGGGTCAGGCGATCCTCGACGGCCCGCACCCCGGGCGCGGACCAAGCGGCACGCTCGGCCAGATCGCGCTCGCGCCAGACATCGACGCATCCGTCCAGGATGACCACGTCGCCGTCCACCTCGACGCGGATCGTGTCCGGATCCTTGGCGTTCCGTTTCAGGGCCGCCAGGATGCGGGCCTTCACCGCGTCCGGCTGGACCGGCGGCGTGACGGCGATGAGATTGACGATGTCGGTGACCCCGGCCAGGCGGCGCAGGGCCTTATCGACCGCCGCCTTCTGATGGTAATGGGGCACGCAGCCCTGCAGGGTCACGCAACCCTTCGCGACCTTGATCTCGACCGATCGCTCCGGAACCTGCACGTCCCATTCGAGGACCTTGGCACACCGGTCGGCGAGGGCCTCGTCATCGACCCGGACGCTGTCCGGAGGGCGGACGCCGATCTGCTCGACGACGGCGCGGACGCCGCGGACCCGGAGCGCGACGCGTTCCGCGATGCGCTTCTCGGCGTAGTTCCGGACATGCCCGGTCAGGGTCACGACGCCGTTCTCGACTGCGACCCCGATCTGCGCCGCGTCGATCATGGGGGCGAAGTCCAACTCGTCCGTCACGTGCCGGCGTACGGTCCTGTCGTCCATCTCAGGTCTCCTCCGGTCACCGGGCCTTACAGGGCCAGCCCGAGCAGCGCCGGCGTCACCACCGCGGCCGCGACAGCCAGGGCCAGCGCCTGGAAGCTGCCGATGGTCTGGTAGCGTGCGGCATCCGCGATGATCCTGGCGCCGGCGTCATTGCCGGCCTCCAGCGTGATGGGCGGCCGTACGCTGCGGGCTGTCGTGCCGTGTGTGGATCGCAGCACCAGAATCATCGTTCGCTCCCGTCTCGTCTGACGGGGCCATCCTGCCGGGTCGGTCCACGGCCGCGTTGATCCACGTCAACGCCGTTCACCTGCCGCGCCGGCATCGTCGCCCCTGAGATTCGCATCTCCTGGGAGCCCGACATGGACGCATCGCACGAGCCGAGGGACAGCCGCAGCCGCGCACGCCCGGACGCCGGGAACGACCTGGCCTTCGTGCCGGGCCCACTCGGACCGGACAGCCTCCGGCGGATCGACGCGTATTGGCGCGCGGCCAACTACCTCTCGGTCGGCCAGATCTACCTGATGGCGAATCCGCTGCTGCGCGAGCCGCTCAAGCCGGAACACATCAAGCCGCGGCTTCTCGGCCATTGGGGCACGACGCCGGGCCTCAACTTCATCTACGCGCACCTGAACCGGGCCATCTGCCAGCGCGACCTCGATATGTTGGCGGTCTGGGGACCGGGCCATGGCGCGCCGGGGCTTGTCGCGAACGCGTATCTCGAGGGGACCTACAGCGAGATCTACCCGGACGTGGCGCGCGATCTCGATGGGATGGGCCGGCTGTTCCGGCAATTCTCGTTCCCGGGCGGCATCCCGAGCCACGCTTCGCCGGAACTGCCGGGCTCGATCCACGAGGGCGGTGAGCTCGGCTATTCGCTGACCCACGCTTTCGGCGCGGCCTTCGACAATCCCGGCCTGATCGTCGCCTGCGTGGTCGGCGACGGCGAGGCCGAGACGGGCCCGCTCGCCGCCGCCTGGCACTCGAACAAGTTTCTCGACCCGCGTCACGACGGGGCCGTCCTGCCGATCCTCCATCTCAACGGCTACAAGATCGCCAACCCGACGCTGCTCGCCCGCATGCCGCAAGACGAGCTGCGCAGCCTGCTGATCGGCTACGGCTACGAGCCGACCTTCGTCGCGGGCGACGACCCGGCCTCCATGCACCAGGCGATGGCGAAGGCGCTCGACGCGGCCTTGGACGACATCGCGCAGATCCAATCGAGCGCGCGCAGCGGCGGAGCCGGGCGGCCGCGCTGGCCGATGATCGTGCTGCGCAGCCCCAAAGGCTGGACCGGCCCGAAATCCGTCGACGGGAAGCCGGTGGAGGGGACGTGGCGCGCGCATCAGGTGCCGGTCGCGGCCGTGCGCGAGAACCCCGACCATCTCGCGATCCTCGAACAGTGGATGCACGCCTACCGGCCGGAAGAGCTGTTCGACGTCGACGGTGCGCTCGTGCCCGAACTCGCGGCTCTGGCGCCGAAGGGCCCCCGGCGCATCTCGGCGAACCCGCATGCCAACGCGCACGGAACACGCGCCCTGCGTCTGCCGGATCTGCAACGCCTCGCCGTTGCCGTGGCAAGTCCGGGCCGCTCAGTCGCCGAAGCGACCCGGGCCCTGGGGACTTATCTCCGCGAGGTCCTGACCCTCAATGCGGAGGCGCGCAACTTCCGAATCATGGGTCCGGACGAGACCGCCTCGAACCGGCTGGACGCGGTGTTCGACGTTACGAACCGCGCCTGGCAGGAAACGCTCCTCCCGGGGGACGACCATCTCGCCCGCGACGGGCGCGTCATGGAAGTTCTGAGCGAGCATCTCTGCGAGGGCTGGCTCGAAGGCTACGTGCTGACCGGCCGGCACGGCCTGTTCGCGACCTACGAGGCCTTCGCCCACGTGGTCGATTCGATGGTGAACCAGCACGCCAAGTGGCTGAAATCCTCGCGCGACCTGCCCTGGCGGCGGCCGGTGCCGTCCCTGAACATCCTGCTGTCCTCCCATGTCTGGCGCCAGGACCATAACGGCTTCAGCCACCAGGATCCGGGCTTCATCGACTTCGTGGCCAACAAGCGCGGCGACACCGCCCGGATCTACCTGCCGCCGGACGCGAATAGCCTGCTCTGCGTGACCGACCATTGCCTGCGCACCTATGACCGCATCAACGTCGTCGTGGCCGGCAAGCAGCCCGCCCTGCAATGGCTGACCCTGGACGAGGCCGCCAAGCACTGCGCGGCCGGAGCCGGGATCTGGGATTGGGCCTCGAACGCGGGCGATGCGGCGCCCGACGTGGTCATGGCCTGCGCCGGCGACGTCCCGACCCAGGAAACCCTCGCGGCGGTCGACTGGCTGCGCCGGCACGTGCCGGAGCTGCGGGTGCGGGTGGTCAACGTCGTCGATCTGATGACCCTGCCTTCGCCGGACATCCACCCGCACGGGCTCGACGATTCGACGTTCGACGGTCTGTTCACCCACGACCGGCCGGTGGTCTTCGCCTATCACGGCTATCCGTGGCTCATCCATCGGCTGACCTACAGGCGGACGAACCACGCCAACTTCCACGTCCACGGCTTCATCGAGGAGGGCACCACCACGACGCCCTTCGACATGTGCGTGATGAACCGTCTCGACCGGTTCCATCTCGCGCTGGCCGCGTTGCAGGCCGTCCCGCGCCTCGGGGAGCATCGCGAGCGCGCCGAGCGCGCGCTCCGGGAGATCCTGGCGACGCATCGGGCGTTCGTCCGCCGGACCGGCGACGACCTCCCCGAGGTCAAGGACTGGACCTGGCCGGAACGGCCTCCGTCGGCGCATTCCGACCCGCGCCGGATCGAGGGCGACATCATGCAGGGCGGTCCGGAGACCGTGGAGGCTCCCCGCCCGGGCGAGACCGTGGATAGCTGGATCGCCACCCGGTAAAGCCAGGCGATGATGCACCGAATTTCGGGCAACAAATCAACCCGAAGGCCAAACCGCGCTTTCGGGTCGATGCTGGCTCGCAGGCGTGTCCTCCCGCCTGTGCCGCGGCTCAGGCCGGTGCACATCGCACTGGTATCACGGGGCCGCTCGGGGATCCGGCGAGCCGAGATGGGTTGAGCGCGCGGCCACCGGAGCGATGGCCGCGCGCGATCTGAGAGCGATCAAGGATTCAGCTCTGACCGATCGCGCCGAGTATCGCCTCCGAATAATCCCCGCATCCGAGGCCGAGTGCGACAGCCACCTCCGGCGTCACAGAAGCGTCGACCATCCCGAGCCCCGTCTCACCGCCATTCTCCCGACGTCCATCGGGGAGCAGTGCGGCGCCGGTCAGCGGTCCCGCCTCCCGGTCCAGCAACCGATCGATCTCGTTGGCCCAGAAGATTGGCACGTCGAACCAGAGGGTGCGCCACAGGATCAGCCAGGGATTCTCGAGCGGGTCCAGCCCCGGATGGCGATCGGTGTCGGCCGCGGGCAAGGGCGCGGATAGCGGCGTCATGGCGGACCTCCGGGAATGGCGTCGCCGACACGGGCGACCATGAAGGTGCGGTAGGCCGCGTCGTCGACCTCGCGGATCGAGACGTATTCGCCGGGGACGAAGGCGTGCGCGCCGAGGCGGTAGCCCGGCTCGTCGTCCGCGGTGGTGCGGTCGTCGTAGTCGATCAGCCAGGTCGCGCCGCCTTCGCCGCCGGCGCGGTGGACGAGGCGGCCGTGCCGGTCGGGCTCGCCGGTCCAGAAGCGGAGCACCCGGCAATGGTCGCGGATGGCCCGCCAGAGCGCCGCGTCGAGGTGACCGTCCGGGCCCAGGGGCGCGACGATCTCGTAGCCGCGGCCGGCACTGCCGTCCGGATAGTCCGGGCAGCGCGCCAGCGTCAGGGTCACCCGGTGCAGCGCGGCGGACGTCGTGTCGTGTTTGGAATGGGTCATGGCCCGGCTCCTCAGGACAGGGCGACGATCCGGTCCTCGACGGACCGCACGCCCGGCACCGACCAGGCCGCGCGCTCAGCGGCCTCGCGCTCGGCCGAGGCGGTCACGGCGCCCTCCAGGATGACCTTGTCGCCCGCGACGCTGACCTTGATCGCGTCCGCCTCGAACAGCGCCCCCCGCTTGAACGCCTCCAGGATCCGGTCCTTGATCGCCGTCGACCGGATTTCGGGCTTGATCGCGATGAGGTTCGTGACCCCGAAGACGCCGCCGAGCCGGCGCACGGCCGCCTCGGCGCCCATCGCCTGATACTTCCAGGGCACCGCGCCGGTCAGGGTGATCCAGCCGCCGGCGACCTTGACCTGGATGGCGTCCTTGGGGAGGTGGACGGACCAGTCGATGATCGCGAGCGCCCGCCGGGCGATCTGGTCGTCCTCGATCTTCTTGGCGTCGGCGAAGCGGACCTGGATCTCCTGGGCGATGGCGCGCACGCCCTTGACCCGGCGGACGGCGCGCTCGGCCTCGACCTTCTCGGCATAGCTGCCGACATGGCCCGTGAGGGTCACGACGCCGTTGGAGACGGCGACGCCGATATCGCCGACATCGAGGCTGGGGTCGAAGTCGAGCTCGTCGAGGACGTCGCGGCGCAGATCCTTGTCGGTCATGTCGTCTCTCCCGGTATCTCCACGTTGCGCGGAAGACCGGAATGTGGACGCGCTAGGCCGACGAGCCTTGATCCAGCGCAAGGCCGACGCGCCGTTCCGCCTGGGCGAGCCGGGCGCATCGCTCCATCTCGGTGCGCAGGACCGGGAGCGGCGCCTCGACGCCGGCATCCCGCAGGTCGTCGTGAAGCCGCGCGAGCAGATCCTCGTCGCGGGTCACCACGGCGCCGTCGGTGAAGGCCGTGACGTAGCCCTCCGACGCCTTGCCGGTCAGACCCATCCGCTCGCAGGCCCAGGTGGCCAGGAGCCTGTTGCGCCGGTTGCGGGTGTGAAAGCGCGCCTCCTCCTCGTAGGCGAAGCGGCGCTCGAAGGCTTGTTCGCGCTCGTCGAACGTCGTGGTCATGGGACGCCTCCCTCGCGGAGCTGTGCCGATTGTACCGGCAACGGACCAGGCATTCTCCGACCGGCCGCTGCGGCGGACCTTGAGACAGATCAACGTGCGCGTGGGGGGCCGGTGCCCTGCGCCGGTGGCCGCCCGACCTCGGCCGACGCGCGGGCGATCAGATCTCGTAGGCCGCGGGCGAGTCGCGCAGCCGCCACAATGCGGAGCCGGCCGAGACGATCAGGGCGACGCCGAAGCCGACATGCGCCCAGATCCCGGCGGCCGTACCCGCGAAGGCGAGGATCCAGGGCGCCGCGCAGCTCCAGAGCCCCGCGGCGGCGATGGCGTATTCCTCCCAGGCGTGGGTCTGCTTCATCGTGAGGAGGGCGAGCGCGATCACCGTCGCCCCGGTCGCCCAGGCGTTCCAGGCGGCGACGGGTTCGCCGGAGAAGTCGAAATACCAGGGGGCGACGGCCAGTCCCGCGCCCAGCAGCAGGTTCCAGATGCCGAGAAACAGGTCTTCGGGCTGGTTCTTGATCGTGCGCATCGTCCGCTCCCCTGAGCAATGTCAGGTGGGGAAGCGTGCGCCGCGCCCGTCCACCGCTCCTTGAGGTGGATCAAGCCTCAATCCTCGACCATCCGCCGCAGGCGTGCGCGGTGCAGCGTGACGGTCCGGGCGCCGGAGCGCACCAGGGCTCGCTCGGCTTCGAGCAGCGAGAAGGTGCGCGACACGGTCTCGATCGTGAGCCCGAGATAGTCGGCGATGTCGCGCCGGGTCATCGGCAGCTCGAAGGTGCCCGTGCCCCCCAAGCGGGTATCGACGTCGAGCAGGATGGCGGCGACGCGCTCATGCGCCGAGCGGCGTCCGAGCAGCAGCATGTGGTCCTGGGCGCCGCGGAGGCCGTTCGCCGCCATGTCCCAGAGATGGCAGGCCACATCGGCCCGCTGGGCCGCGACGCGCTCGATCTGCCGCCGCCGGAAGATGCGGACCTTCGTGTCGGAGAGCGCCTCGGCCGTGTGCCGGTAGCTTTCGCCCTGCTCGAAACCGAACAGGTCACCCGGCAGGTGGAAACCGGTGATGAGGCGGCGTCCGTCGCTCAGTACCTTGTGCGTGCGCACCGCGCCGGCGACGACCCGGTAGACGAATTCCGCGTCCTCGCCTTCGCCGTAGATTTCCTCCTCACGGGCATACGCGAAGGGCGTCCCGATGAGCTCGGGGCAATCCGCGAACAGAACGCTGTCCCGGTCGTCGACGGCCGGCGAGGGATGACCGGCCGGCCTGTTCGACACGATCGGCTGCACGAACGGGTTGGTCATCGGTCGCTCCTCATCGGTATCGATGGGGGCGAGACTGGCCGCTTCTCGAACGCCGCGAAATTCCGTGCGGTCGCTTAAGCAAGCTTGCATAAGGGGACTTACGTAGGCGCTCCGTACGGCTTCACATCGCCCCGGCCGCCACGAAGACCCAGCCCACCGTCGGGTTGGACGGCGCCATCGCGGCCGCCCGGATCGCCAGCATCCAGCCGACGGCAACGAGGAGCCCGTAGGCCAGCACCGCCAGGACGAGGGTTACGAGCTCGGCATGGCGCTGCAGCGCGTGGATCGACGCGCAGCCCATCGTGAAGGATGCGGCGGCGGCGACGGCGAAGAGGTCGATCGGCATGATCCTGCTCCGCGTCGGGACGAGCCGTGCTCGCAATCGCGCCGCGCCGGACGCGATGTCCCGGCGCGGCCTGTCGCGGGACGGTCGCGGCCCGATCAGATGGAGTGCGTCCGGGGGCCGTAGAGCTTCCGAAGCTCCGCACCGGCCATGATGGTGACGGCGAGCCCGACGATGACGTGGACGCCCATGGCGGAGCGAAGCTCTTCCAATCCGAGTGCCCAGGGCGCCATCGTCACCCAGAGGCCGAGGGCGAGGTTGAGGTATTCCTCCCATTCGTAGGTCACGCCGAGGGCGAACACCGCAATGAACGTGATGGCACCGCCGCAGGCGAAGGCGTTGCGCGCGGCGGCGGTCTCGTAGCCCAATCCCAGATACCAGGGCGCCAAGGCGAGCGTGATGCCGAGCAGGATGGTCACGGCATTCGGGGCCATATCTTCGGTTCGGTTCTCCAGAACGCGCATGCGTCCCTCCTCAAGACAGGGACCACGGCCGCTATCGGGCCCATGGTCGAGCGGCGGAAGACCCGTCGCCTGCACTGAGAAAATCCTTGCCGGATGCTGCGCCCAGACATTGATCTGCATCAATACGCTTTTCGCAACGCGGGGCGCGCTCTGTTATCTGTTTTCATCATCGCCGAAAGCTTGACGGATCGCTTGGCAGGCGATGCATTCGCATTGACTATCGGCTTCGTCTCTCGGGGCCGCGACGTCGAGCCTGGACTGTCGGGATCGGCGAAACGCGCCGACCGCGGCGGCGTCCACATTGCATGGAGAGTAGGGTCGCAGACCGTTCGGCCTCGCATTCCCCGACGTGCCAGGGGCGGGATTGCGCTGGATCAAGGTCGGGCCGCCCGGGAGCGGTCAGGCTCTCGGTTCAGCCGGAACGGGGAAAGTGCAGGCCGTGTCACGCACGCTGCGCCCTGGGCCACTCCGCGCAAGCCGCCGCGCCCGCAAGATCCCGCGGCGGGCTGTCTAGTCCGTCGAACCTTCGCGCGAACGCGGCTCGGCTTCGCCGGCAGCCAGCATGGTCATGAAGGCGTCGAGCGCGAGCGGCTTCTCGATCAGGGGCAGGCCGGCGTCACGGGCGCGGGCGCGGATGCCGGGGTCGGGGTGCCCGGTCATCAGCACGGCCGGCGTCGCGAGGCCGGATGCCCGCAGACGCCGGAACACTTCCAACCCGTCCATCCCGGGCATGACCTGATCGAGGATCACGAAGGCCGGGCTCGGGCCGGGAAAAGCCTGCAGCACCGCGTCGCCGCTCGCGAAGGCCTCGACGCGGTGCCCCTCGCTCTCGAGGAGGAAGCGCATCGAGTGCAGGATGGCGGGATCGTCGTCTACGACGAAGATGGTGGATGGGTCGGATGACATGACGGCGGCCGGAGGGAGCGCCCGGCTGGGGCGCCCGAGAATTGAATCTTGGCGAAAGCGTACAAGCCGACCTTGACCTATCTCAACGGCCTCTCAGGCGATGCCGGCCAGGACCGCCCAGCGCACCAGTTCCTGAAGGCTGGCCGCATGCGTCTTGGCCATGAGCTTGGCCCGATAGATCTCCACGGTCCGGTAGCTGATATCGAGGGCGCGACCGATATCCTTGCTGGTCCCGCCGGCGACGAGGCGCTCGAGCACTTGGCGCTCGCGCTCGCTCAAGGTCGCGACCCGCCGCATGAAGTCCTGAAGGGCGGGGTCGGCTGCCTCGGACGGATTACCGCGCTCCGTCGCGGCGCGCAGCGCCTGGAGAAGCAACACGTCGTCGAACGGCTTCTCGATGAAGTCGCAGGCTCCGAGCTTCATCGCCTCGACCGCCAGCGGCACGTCGCCGTGACCGGTCATCATGATCACCGGGAGCGTGTGGCCGACGGCCCGCAGGCGGCGGAGGAGTTCCAGCCCGTCGATCCCGGGCATCCGGATATCCGTCAGGATGCAGCCGGAGGCGGGCGCCGTGAGGCGTTCGAGCAAGCTTGCCCCGTCCTCGTAGAGCACAACCGTAAATCCCGCGGTGTCGAGCAGGAAGCTGATCGAGTCCCGCATGGCCGCATCGTCATCCACCACGTGCACGAGGCTATTCGCCATCGGTGATGTCTCCTTCGTGCGCGGCCTGCAGGGTCAGCCGGAAGGTCGCACCGCCGTCCGGGTTCCGCTCGACCGTGAGGCGCCCGCCATGCGCCTCGATGATGGTCCGGCAGATCGACAGCCCGACGCCCATCCCGGTCCGCTTGGTCGTGACGAAGGGCTGGAACAGGCGATCCGCCACGACCTCCGAGATACCGGGCCCGGTATCCGCCACGGCGATCTCGACCATCCCCGGGGGCAATCGTCGCGCCACGATGGCGAGGTCGCGCCGCGGGCTGTGCAGCATGGCCTCGCGGGCGTTCCGGATCAGGTTGATCAGGACCTGTTGAACCTGCACGCGGTCGGCCAGCACCGCGCCGATGCGGGGGGCGAGCGTCACCCGCAGGCTGACCCCCTCCTGGCGCCCGCCCACCAGGGCGAGGGCTGCGGCCTCCTCGATCAGCCGCGAGACGGGTTCGACACGCTTCTCCGTCTCGCCGCGGGCAACGAACTCGCGCAGGCGGCGGATGATCTGCCCGGCCCGCAATGCCTGCTCGGCGGTCTTGTCGAGGATCTCGATGGTCTTGGCGATATTCTCCGGTTCGGCCCGCGCGAGCAGGCGGCGGCAGCCCTTGGTATAGTTGCTGATCGCGCCGAGCGGTTGGTTCAGCTCGTGCGCCAGGGCGGAGGCCATCTCGCCCATCTCGCTGACACGGGACATGTGGACGAGCTCGGCCTGAAGCTCCTGGAGCCGGGCCTGGGTCTGCTGGCTCTCCGTCAGATCGTTGATGAAGCCGGTGAAGAAGACTTGATCGCCCGACCGCATCTCGCCGATGGCGAGCTCCATCGGGAAGGTCGAGCCGTCCTGCCTTCGGCCGGTCACGACCCGCGTAGTTCCGATGATGCGCCGCTCGCGGGTCCGCCTGTAGCGGTCGAGATAGCCATCGTGCTCGCCGCGCATCGGCTCCGGCATCAGCATGCGGACGTTCTGCCCGGTCGCCTCGGCCGCCGTGTAGCCGAACAGGCGCTCGGCCGCCGTGCTGAACGAGTGGATCGAGCCCACCTCGTCGATGACCACCATCGCCTCCGGAACGGTGTCAAGGATGGATTGCAGATGCGCCTCCCGCGCGCGCAGATCCGCCTCGGCGCGCTTTTCCGCGTCGATGTCGAGGACGACGCCCCGGTGCCGGACCGGGCGGCCTCCGGGATCGAGCTGCACCCCGCCGCGCGACCGAAGCCAGCAGACATGTCCGTCCGGCCGCAGCACGCGATAATCGACCTCGTAGCGTCCGCCCTCGCGCAGGGCCGTGTGGATCGCGTCCGCCCTGGCCTGGCGGTCGTCCGGATGAACCAGGGCCTGCGTGGCGGCGAAGGTATCGAGCTGCTCGGGCCGGACGCCGAACAGCTTGGCGCAGGTCGGCGAGATCGTGGCCCGACCGGTCGGAATGTCCAGCGACCAGATGCAGATGCCGACTTCGTCGAGGAGCTTGCGGAGTTCGTCGGCGGCCAGGATGCCGCCGGCCGGATCCGTGCCGGACGACACGATGGAATTCGTCATCGCTCCCAACCGAAGTGGTCACTTGGGCTGCGGTGCCGGGGGGCTTACCGGTTCGCCACCGGCATGATCCGCACGTGACCTATAGCTCGCGCCCCGGATCGGCCAAAGCTAACTTGCTCGGAATCCGGACCTTCTCCGGTGCCGGCGACAGCAATCCGTCCCATCCAGTGCCGGCAGTCGGCTCGACCCCATCGGCAGCGTCGGCGGGGTTCGGCATGGCCGGTCTTGCGCTGAATCCTTGCGCTGAATCAAAGTGACCGCGCGGCAAAGGAGCCAACCTTGGGCCCGGTTCAAACCGGAGGCGACCCATGTCGAGAAGCACGCCAAACCCTCTCACGTCCATTCGCGACGTTCTGGTCGGCACCGCCGTGGAGAGGGAGCGCGAGGAATCCTCAGCGGCGATCGGCTACGGGTTAACGCTGGCGAAACAGGCCGGCGCACACCTGACGGTGCAATCGGCCTCCTGGCGGCTGTCGGGCGATGATTCCTGGCTCTGCGAGTTCGACAGCATCGGCGCGGCGGCGATCGATCGCCGCCTCGACGCCCTGGCCCGCTCCATCGCCGACCGAACCGCCGGGAATGCGGCCCAGGCCGGGGTGATCTGCACGACGGAGACCCCGAGCCTGTCCTACCCGGAGGTGGCGAGCCGGCTCGCCGCCCGGGCGCGCCTGCACGACCTCGCCATCCTGGATGCCGGTCCGCGGACCTATGACCTCGACCGTGAGATGATCGAGAAGACGCTGTTCCATAGCGGTCGGCCTGTCATCGCCGTCCCGCCGGATCAGACGGCGTTTGCCGCGCGGCGCGTCATCGTCGCCTGGGATGGCAGCGCGCAGGCGGCCCGCGCCGCCAATGACGCCCTGCCGTTCCTCCGCGCCGCCGAGGCCGTCGAGATCGTGTCGGTCGGCGAGGACGAGGAGATCGAGGCATCGGTCCCGGGCGCCGAATTCGCCCCCCACCTGGCGCGGCACGGCGTGAGCGTCAGCGTCAACGACCTACCGGTCAAAGGCCCGGTCGCCGAGAGCCTTCGTGCCCAAGCCGGCCTGTTCCGAGCCGACATGATCGTGATGGGGGCCTATCGGCATTCCTGGACGCGGGAACGCCTCTTCGGCGGCGTCACGCGCTCGCTCCTGAGGAGCAGCCCCGTCGCGCTGTTCCTGTCCCATTGACGGCGCGAGGCGGATCATGAGCGATTGTAAATTGGCGGGTCCGGACGCCGACCCATCACGGGCTCTGGCTCGGCCGGGCCCGGTCGAGGGCAGCCCGGTGCCGGACGATGCGCACCGGGGCGAGGCCGTTGCGCAGACGCCTGTTCAGAATCGGATCCCGTGGACGGCACCGCTGGACGAGGAGAAACTCCGCGCCCTGAAGGCCGGCTGGGGATTCCTAGAATGACAGGCCGGCAAACCCGCGGCGCTGAGGCGACGGCGCCCCATCCGCGCTGATCACCGCGTCTGTCATCGCGCGACATGCGGGGCCTGTGCGAACCCCCGCATGACGTCGATCAGACGCCGCAGATGGTGCGGATCCGGTTGCGGCGACGTCCGCTCCACCAGGATCCTGATCAACCCGTCAACGAAGACCGAGGCGCCGGAATAGGCCAGCGACCAGTCCGGGAAACGACGTCCGTCGATGGCGTCGTACAGGAGAACCTCGACCTCCGCATGGCGTGGATCGCGACGGATGCTGTCCATCAACTCATCCACAGCAGCCCGCGGCCCCTCGAGGATCTGTGCGAAACGGCCCGGAGACGTGATCAGCGCGCCGGTGACCTGCAACCGCGCATTCCGGGCTCGTGACACCGCGACGATGTCGTCCACATCAGCGTCGCTCGCCATCCGCTGGCTGACGTAGAGAAGCGAACCTTCCATCCTCGTTCCCCCGACTACCTGAGGTCGACTCAGATCCCGCTGCCTCCGAGACCGGCTTTCAAGCTGCGATGTAAGGCGCGTGCGCGCGCCGGGCCTCCTGTGCGTGGGACGGCACGACGAGCCTCGTTCGAGCGATCGGCGTACCGAGGACGAGACCGCGTCAATCCATCAGTGGCTCATCAGGCAGCAGGCCGGCGAGCGGTCGAGAAGGTCGCGCGTGACACCGCCGAGGATCCACTCCCGAAGCCGTGAATGGCCGTAGGCGCCCAGGACGATGAGGTCAGCATCCTGGCGCACGGCGAAGTCGATGAGTGCGTCGCCTGCACGCCCGCGTGTCCGCAAAGAGTCGGTGGTGACGCGCGCGCCATGCCGGGCGAGATGCTCCGCCACCGCCTCGGCGGTCCCGCCTCGGCCGTCGTCGCCGACGGTGGCGACCAGAACGTGGTCCGCGACGCGCAGACAGGGCAGTGCAGCCAACACGGCCCGCCGCGCCTCGGGACAATCCTTCCAAGCGACGACGACGCGGCCGCCCTTGAGATGCCTGGCTCCCGGCGGCACGACCACGACGGGGCGACCCGCTTCCATCACGGTCGGTCCCGGCCGCACGCCGAGCGGGCCCGCATCCGCGTCGTCCGATCCGCAGCGGCCGACGACGACGAGGTCGGCGGCGCATGCACACGCGACGAGATGCGCGATCGGGTCGGCAAAGGCCGCGTTCCAGGCCGTGCGGAGCCGAGGCCCCGCGCAGCGTTCGAACACGTCGCGCGCCTCATCGAGAAGCTTGCCTATCCGGTCCGCGTTCTGCTGGAGGTGGGCGACGGCGGCCTCGATATCGTTCACCAGGATCGGGACCGGAAGCGGGTGGGCGGCAACACCGGTCAGGGTCGCCGCGAACCGGCGAGCCAGATCGGCGGCGAGGCCGATCCGGTCTGGCGCGGCACCACCGAGGTCGGCGGAGACGAGGATGTTCGCATAACCCATGGCCGGCTCTGGCCTCCGTCGTGGAGACGGAAGCTGGCCCCCGGACGGGCTCGCCGCCTTGATTCAGCGCAACCATGAGCGCCGACGCGGGCGCGTCAGGAGGGCCGCAGGCTGGCCGGCCCTTCCGCCGCGCCTTCGCCGCTGCCGCCGAGGACGCGCATGGCGTTCAGGATGACGGCGACGTCGATGGCCTCCTGAAGGAGCGCCCCCTGCAAGGGCGAGAGGTAGCCCAGGGCCGCCGCGACCATGCCGGCGACGGACAGCCCGAGACCAGCCAACACGCTCTGCAACGCGATGGCGCGGGCCCGCCTGGCGATGCGGATGGCCTTCGGCAGGGGGGCCAGGCTGTCGACGAGAAGCACGATATCGGCCGCCTCGGCGGCGGCTGCCGCCCCCCGCGCACCCAACGCGACGCCGAGATCGGCGGCTGCCAGGGCGGGCGCGTCGTTGATCCCGTTGCCCACCATCATCACCCTGCCGTTCGCCCGCTCCCGCGCGACGATGGCGGTCTTGTCCGCCGGGTCGAGGTCGGCCGCCACCTCATCGATGGTCAGGCCGGCGACGAGCGTATCCGCGACGGCGCGCCTGTCGCCGGTGGCGAGCACCACCCGCGCGATGCCGGAGGCCCAAAGCTCGGCCAGCAGCCGCGCCGCGTCGGGCCGCAACGGGTCCTCGAAAACCAGGATGGCCGCCGGCATGCCGTCGACGGCGACCAGGACCGTCGCGGCCGCCGAGTTGTCTCCGCGAATGCCGTCCGGGGGCGGGAAGGCGATGCCGCGCGCACGCATCATGCGCGGGCCGCCGACCTCGACCTGCCGTCCCGCGACGAGACCGCGAATGCCTTCGCCGGGAAGCTCCGTCACCGCCGTGGGCGGCACGAGCGCAAGGCCGCGTCCTCGCGCGTCCTCGACCAGGGCGCGGGCCGTCGGATGGCCCGAGGCCTGGTCGAGGGAGGCCGCCAGCCTCAGGACGTCCGCCTCCGTGAAGGACGGCAGGACAAACGCCGACTTCAGTCGCGCCCGGCCGAGCGTCAGGGTCCCGGTCTTGTCGATGACCAGGACCCGCACCTTGGCCAGGGCTTCCAGAGCACCGCCCCCCTTGACGATGACACCGATGCCGGCCGCTCGCGACAGCCCGGAGACCAGAGCGACGGGCACGGCCAGGATCAGGGGACAGGGCGTGGCGACGACCAGCACAGCCAGTGCCCGCAGGGGATCGGCCGTGGCGGCCCAAGCGATCCCGGCCAGAAGCAGCGTCAGCGCGAGGAAGACGAGACTGTAGCGGTCGGCCATGCGGACCATCGGCGCCTTCTGGGCCCGAGCCGCTTCGACCAGCCGGACGATACCGGCATAGGTGCTCTCGGCGGCCCGGCGCTCGGCCACGAGGGTGAAGGGCGCTCCGACATTGAGCGTGCCGCTCACCACGGCAGCGCCCAGCTCGAAGGTGACCGGCCGCGCCTCACCGGTGAGGCTCGCCTGATCGAGGACGGCCCGGCCCGCGCACACGCAGCCATCGACCGGAAGGACATCGCCGACCCGCACGAGGATGCGGTCGCCCGGCACAAGGAACTCGACGGGCACATCGCTCACGACGCCGTCCGCCTCGCGCAAAGCGGTGCGCGGCTGGCGGCCGACCAGAGCCGTCATCGCCCGACCGGCCCGCCCCGCTGCGTAGGCCTCCAGCGATTGCCCGCCTGCATACATCAGCGCGATGACGACGCCGGCCAGCGGCTGGGACAGCGCGACCGTGCCGCCCATGGATAAGGCTGCGACGAGGTCGAGGCCGATATCGCCATGGGCCAAGCTGATCGCGATCCGGATGGAGAGAACCGCGAGCACGGTCACAGTGGGAAGCGTCCAGGCCCAGGCCGCGAAGCCGGGCTGTCCCTGGGCTTGCGCCGACAGGCCGACGCAGAGGCCGATCAGCGGCAGGATCGCGAGCCAGCCCCGAAGGCCCAGGAGCAGCGCTGTCAACCCGCGCCATCGCGTTGCGGTCGAGCCCACGGCCATCCCTATATTTTCACGGCTGACGCGGCTCTCGCCGGACGGGCCTGACCGGATATTCGCGCTTCGACGAGGCAATGACTTCGATGAATCGCCGGAATACCCGCGTCCGGGTAACAGCTATCGCGGGTCGCTGCGCCGCCACGAGGCTGAGCCGTCGCCTGTCCACCTCAGCATGCGTGACCCATCATGTATCCGAAACCCGGCCTCTCACTGCGTTGCGATGGATCAAGATCATGGATCTCTGCGCCGCTCGGCTTCCCGGGCGGATCAAGTGCCATTCGGCGTCGCGCTATGGAGCGCCGACACCCGCCAGCAGCGCACCGGATCTTGTGTTCCGGCGACCCAGGGTCGCTACGATGCAACAGCTTCCGACCCGGTGCGGTCGATAATGCCGCGCCGGGCCGTCGTGGGCAGGCGCCACGACTGATTTCGAAGCCCCGCCCCGTGTCGAGCGGGCCTTTTTCATACAGCCACGCGAGATCCGCGCAGCTTCACGCTCGCCGCGAGGATGACCGAGCGTAGTTCGGCCGGCCGGACCGGCTTTGACAGGATCGGGACATCCGTCCTGCCGAGATCTTCCTGCACGCGCCCCGCATCGTGGCCGCTGATGACGACGACCGGGACGTCCCGCCCCAAGGCCTCCTGCACCGCCGCGATGCACTCTGTCCCGGTCACGCCGTTCCCGAGTTCGAAATCGGTGATGAGAAGGTCGGTTGCGGTGATGGTCTTCGGGATCGTCGGTTCCGGCTGGACCTGACATCCCCAGCGCCGGAGCAGGTTGGCGGTCGCGGCCAGGACGGCCTCGTCATCCTCGACCAGCAGGACCCGCAACCCGTTGACGGATGCCGCCGGATCGAGCGCGGGCTTGCGGCTCGCCTCGGCCGGCCTGCCGACGATCGGCAGCGGCCCGAAGGTCACGCAGGTGCCGTGGAGCGGGACGGAGCGAAGCCTGAGCTCCAGGTCCAGGAGTTCGCAGAGACGGCGCACGATGGGCAGGCCGAGACCGACGCCGTCGATGTCTTTGTCGCCCCGCTGGCGAACCCGATAGAACTCGTCGAACACCTTCGTTTGATGCTCCGGCGCGATGCCCGGGCCGCGATCATAGACCTGGACGGCGAGCCCGCCCTTACGCCGACGGCAGGCGATCAGGATCGGTCGTCCGGGCGCGTATTTGATCGCGTTGTTGACGATGTTCTGCAGCATCGTCGTGAACAAGGCGCGGTCGGTCTCCACGATCACGCGGCATGCGCGGCTGCGCAGTTCAGTCCCCGTACGCTGAGCGGCCTCCGAATTCTGGCGCAGCACATCCTCGATGATGTCATCGATCGCGACGGGTTCGATCCGGGGCTGGACCTTGCCGCTGTCGAGGGTCGAGACATCCAGCAAGGACTTGAACAGTCGCGACACGCTCTGCAGGGACCGGTCGATATTGTCGACCATCTGGAGTTCCTTGGCGCCGAGATTGGCATCGCGCAGGCAGGCGGTGAACAGGCTGATCGCGTGGATCGGTTGGCGTAGATCGTGACTCGCCTGTCCGAGGAAGCGCGACTTGGCGAGGTTCGCCTCCTGCTCCCGCTGGTAGGCGCCGCGCAAACGATTGAGCAGGATGTAGATGTAGTTCGGCACCAGAAGGGTGATGATGAACAGCGTCACGACCAGGAACGGGTTCTGCCGCCAGTAGGCGCTGAAGAACGTCGTCACCCCCATCGAGGCGAGCGCCAGCCCGGTGGTGATCTTGAGGTCGGTCTGACCGTGGCGCAGGCCATTGCCGACGATGATCCGGAGCACGATCACGTAGAGCGGCACGAACGGCGCGCCGCCGATCGCCATCGCATAGGTGATGCCGGCGAAATCGAGGCTGGTGGTGAAGGTGCGTCGCAATCGGTTCTCGCCCGGGTGATGCGAGATCCACCAATACATCCCGGCGGACAGAACCAAGTGGATCGGCACCAGATAGACGATCAGATACGTTTCCGGCGGCGCATAGCCGAGAAGGATCTGTGGAACGAGGTACAGGCACACGGATCCCATGGAGACGATGCGGATGAGTGCTTGCGCCGTCTCGTCGTCGGCGTTGCCGCCGCGATTGCGTCGTGCGGTCGTCATGGCACGATCAGGGGGTGCGGATAACGGATCCAGCCTTCGATCGGGGCCTGCCCTGAACCTCGCCGCAAGCCTGGTCCAGTTCGGCCGTCGGGCTGTCAAAGGTCCTTGCCAAGGCTGCATCGAAGCCGTCCGGTGTTTGCCGGGCCTCGCCGATCGCAGCCTTCTGCCGTCGCGTCAGATCCTGAAGCGGCGCTGCAGGACAGCCACCGCGGATTTCGGCCGCGACATGCATCCGGCCGCCGATCGCGACCCTGTTCGCCGGTTCTACGAAAACCCTGGTGACAAGACCACGTGTTTCCAGAACAAACATCAACGCAAAATTGTCTTATGTACCATGGCTTGCAGTGCGTTCTGATGATTGTTAATAAAATGATCTTAATAATTAGGCGTGTTGAACAAACAAATCGCCGATCCTGCCAAATAATGGGACCGCGTGACGCTCAATGATCGCGACAGGTTCCGGGACCGGGTCGCTGGCTCACACGGATGCCATTGTCATTGTTCCATCCGTATCAACGGTAGGTGCCGGATGCCTCGTCGAACCGGTAGACCCGGGCATCGCGTTCCGATGCCGACCGGACTTTGCCGTCCGGGCCGGCCAAGGTTCCGGTCAGCGTGACGCGGATCGGCGGCCACGCGGTAAGTCTGGCCGGATCCTCCGGAAGGATCTCGAGACGGCCCATGCTCTTGCCCATCTGACAGGGTTGGTCGCCATCGGACTCATCGCAGGCGGCACTCTCGTCGGAACCGGCCTCCACCTCACCGGCCAGTGTCCACCGCAATGGTGTTTCCCTGAAGTGCAGCAGGAGGAACGCGAAGCCGCGTGAGCCTGCGGACCCGTAAGAGGTCAGGCGCACCCCCATCATGAGACGCCCGCCGCTCACGGCCCGGACGATCGCCCCCCGGCCTTCGTCGATGTCCGGAGCGTCACCGTTCCTGTTGCCGGTACCGACTTTCCCGACCTGAAGCTGAATGCCCTTCAGACGCCAGCGCGTGTCCTCTAGCGCAAAGGTCGCGGCGGCGACCGTCCGTGTATTGGGTGTGTCCGGGTCCTCGCCGGGCGCGGGGAGCGTCGCGAACCCGGTGAACCACCGTCCGGTCTCCGTAGAGAATGCGGCGCCGTACCAGAACTCCGCCGAACGGCCGTCCTTGGCCCGGCAGGTCTTGGTGTCCTGGCTTGCGGGCCGCCCGCAGATTGCCGCCAGCACGGTCTCATTCGCGGGCGCGACGATGTCCGGGGCAGCTCGGGAAGGCGACACAATCGATGCCGCGGCCAGAGCCAGCCCCAGGACCATCAATCTGCGCAGTCGGGTCGAACGCCCGATAAGACCGCCATATCGCCTCATGGCGCCCTGCATAGCCAGAGACAAGGCCAAGCTTAAACTAGGACACCTGTACTACGAGCCCTGGACGGGGGGGGGATCGGACTGCCGTTGCGCATCGTGCCGTGCGGAGATCGGAAAAGCCGTCTGCAGGGGAATCGACAGGGTTACCCGCACAGACCGGCATTGGCGGCCTTGGCCGCCGCTGCGGATCGGGAGCTGACATCGAGCGCCCGCAGGAGCGCCGAGACGTGGATCCGGACCGTGAACGGTGAGATGTTCAGCTCCCGGGCGATCTCCTTGTTGGTGCGGCCCAGGGCGACGAGGCGCAGGACATCCTGTTGGCGCTGCGTCAGGCAAGGCAGGGTGCAACGGGGCGCCGCGAGAACCGGAGCGGGGTTTCGTTCGATGACGAAGGCTCCGTCCCGAATCGCCGCGATCGACGTCGCGATATCCGCCGCCGGCACCGACTTGCCGATGAATCCATCGGCGCCTGCGGCCATCACCGCCTCGATCGCGTCGTCGTCCTCGATCATCGAGACGATGATGATGGAGGCCTTCGGGAACTCCGTGCGCAGGGCCCCGATGGAGTGCCGGGGATCCAGGCCGGGGAACAGCAGGTCGAGGAAGAAGACCTGGGGCGGCGGGCCGGCGCGCGACAGCGCCCGAACATCGTCCATCGTGGCCGCCTCGTGGATCGTCGCCTGCGGGTAGAGCCGTTCGGCGATATGCCTCAACCCCTCGCGGAACAGGGGATGATCATCGGCGACGACGATTCGTTCTCTCGCCCAGCCGGTCATCCAACTCCCGATCGTCACATACGCTTGGGTGCAGTCCCGGACGGGACAGTCCGACCTTTAATGCCAAGCTGGCGGCTCGGGCAGTCAAGGCCAAAACCCTAGTCCAAATGCACTAGTAGACCGGTTTTGGTCGCCTGCCTAGAAGCAGTTTCCCGCAGCGTTCATGCATTTGCGGGATAATTCGAAATCTCTGGCAACTGAAGCGCGCTATTCCGGCAATCGAAAGCGTAAACTTCTCGAAGTCTTTACGCTCAACAACGTTCAGGAACCGGACGGATGTCGAACATTGAGCATCAGGCTCAGGCGCAGAACAAGACTGCCGGCCAGAGGGCGCCCGCGTCCGCTGGGGCTCCGGCCAAGCCGCCGCTTTCGCCGAGTGTGATCGCCTTCGCCGGAGGCATCGTAGCCGCTGGCGCGATCGCGGGGATCCTGCTCCTGGGCGGCGGCGAGAAGGTCGGCACGCCCGAGCGGCCTGCTCTGAGCCTGATCAAGAAGACCGATATCGATAAGGCTTCCGACACGCTGGCGCCCGAGGAGAAGGACAAGATCGTATCCGAGGCCAAGGCCTGCCAGGCGCCCCTCGCCAACATGCGCATCTCGAAAACCACCGCCGGCGCCGGCGGCGTGGTCCGCATCCGGGCAGGAAACTACCTCTCGCCGGCTTTCAACGTGGCCGATGGGCCGATCAACGTCGCGGTGCCGTTCCCGGGCCCCTACGAGGCCGGCAAGGGCGAGGTCGTCATCGAAGGCGCGGCCAAGGACGTGTTCGTCGAGTTCACGCCCGGCCTGAAGATCGACACGACCGCGGGCGTCCGGCGGGTGCCGGTCTTCTGGGACACCAGCAAGCCGTGCGGGGGCTGAGGGATGTCGAAGCAGGCCATCATCCCGTTCGTCATCTCCGGACTTGCCGTCGCCGTCCTGACGCCGCTGCTGCTGAGCACCGACTACGGCCCGGTCGCCTGGTGGAACGCCGCCGGAACGGAGATGAGATGGCGGGCCGCGATCGGGATCGCCGTCGGCCTGTTCGCTGCGCTCGGCCTCCTGGCGACCGCGACCGCCGCCCGCAAAGCCGAGGCCGCCCTCGGTCAGCCCGCCGGCGGGATCATGAGCCTGCCACGCCTGATCCTCGCGCCGCGCCGTGTCGTGGAGCCGCGCTTGCCCGAGGACGTCATCGCCACCCTCGAGGGCATGGTCGGACTCGCACCGGTCAAGCGCGAGGTGAATGCCCTGATCGCCCGGCTCGAAGTCGAGCAGCGCCGGCGTGCGGAAGGTCTCCCGGTTTCGGCGATCAGCCAGCACATGATTTTCACCGGGCCTCCCGGCGTCGGCAAGACCGAGGTCGCCCGGGCGATCGGCGAGATCTTTCGCGCCCTCGAAGTCCTGCGCCGGGGCCATCTCGTCGAGGTCGATCGGGCCGGGCTGGTGGCGGGCTATGTCGGGCAGACCGCGGCCAAGACCCTGGAGAAATGCCAGGAGGCGCTCGACGGCATCCTGTTCATCGACGAGGCCTACACGCTCGCGGGCGGGGGCGGCGGCAACGACTTCGGCAAGGAAGCGATCGACACCCTCCTCAAGTTCATGGAGGACCATCGCGACCGGATCATCGTGATCGTGGCCGGCTACACGAACGACATGCGCCGGTTCATCGACACGAATCCGGGGCTCGCCGGGCGCTTCACCAAGACGATCGAGTTCCCGCCCTACAGCCCGAAGGATCTGTGCGAGATCCTGAAACGGATGGCTGCCCGCCAGCACTTCGCCCTGCCCGACGGGTTCGAGGCGGCGCTGACGCCCTGGCTCGCGCAGCGCGCCCGCGCCGAGGATTGGTCGAATGCCCGCGAGATGCGCACGCTCCTGGAAAAAGCCCGCGAGGCGCAGGCGGCCCGCGTCGCCGTTCATGGCGGCGACCTGAGCCGTCTCGAGATCGTCGATCTGCTCCGCGCGACGGGTGAAGACGCCTGAGGACGAGGCCCTACCCGAACCGCGCAACGCTGCGCCCGCCCAGCATCAAGGCTCGTCAACCCCCATGGAACGCCTCGACAAGCATCCTGCGGCCGTCTTCCTGGTGATCGCCGGCGGCGCGACCGCCCTCCTTCTGGCCCTTCGGCCGGACCTGCTCGGCCCGCTCATGGCGACGCCCTCGGCGCTGCTGCGCAACGGCCTGATCCTCGGTGGTCTCGCGACCGGCCTGCTGGCGGCGAGCTACATCCCGGCACGCATCGAGAACATGCGGCGGGCGCTGGACCAGGCCCGGGCGAGCCGGAAGATCCGGCCGATCCAGTTCGTGGATGACGGGGCGGCGGTGGAGAAGAAGGATCTTCTCGCCACGGCGCTTGCGACCCTGGACGGCATGGTCGGCCTGGCGCCGGTGAAGCTGGAGGTCAAGGGCGTCATCGCCCGGATGCAGGTCGAGCAGCAGCGCCGCGCCCAGAACCTCCCGGTGGCGGCGATGAGCCAGCACATGGTGTTCACCGGGCCACCGGGCGTCGGCAAGACCGAGGTGGCGCGCGTGCTCGGGACCATTTTCAAGGCATTGAAGGTGCTGCGTAAGGGACATCTGGTCGAGGTCGACCGCGCCGGCCTGGTGGCGGGCTATGCCGGCCAGACCGCGATCAAGACCCTGGAGCGCTGCAAGGAGGCGCTCGACGGCATCCTGTTCATCGACGAGGCCTACGCCCTGGCGCCGGGCGGCGGGGGCGGCAGCGATTTCGGCAAGGAGGCGATCGACACCCTCCTCAAGTTCATGGAGGACAATCGCGACCGGATCATCGTGATCGTCGCCGGCTACACCAACGACATGCGCCGGTTCATCGATACGAATCCCGGTCTGGCGAGTCGCTTCACCAAGACGATCGAGTTCCCTCCCTACAGCCCATCGGAACTGGCCGAGATCCTGAAGCGGATGGCCGGGAGCCAGGGCTTCGTCCTGCCGGACGGGTTCCAGAAGGAGCTGATCCCCTATGTCGGCGCGCGGTCCAAGGCCGAGGACTGGGCCAATGCCCGCGAGATGCGCACGGTGCTGGAAAAGGCCCGCCAGGCGCAGGCGATGCGCCTGGCGGCCAATCCAGGCGGCGACATCAACCGGCTCGAACTGTCCGACATCGCCGCGGCGCTGGGCCGTCAGGCGGCCGGCGCGGTCGACATGGACGAGGCCCGGAAGGTCATCGCGCGTCTGGACGCGATGATCGGGCTCGCGCCGGTCAAGCAGCAGGTCAAGACCGTGGTGGCGCGAGTCCTGGTGGATGCCAAGCGGCGCGCGGAGGGCATCGAGGTCGGCGCGGTCAGCCAGCACATGGTGTTCACCGGACCGCCCGGCGTCGGCAAGACCGAGGTCGCCCGCATCATGGGCGACATCTTCAAGGCCCTCGGCGTCCTCCGGAAAGGCCACGTGGTCGAGGTCGACCGCGCCGGCCTTGTGGCGGGCTATGTCGGCCAGACGGCGACCCGGACGCTGGAGCGCTGCAAGGAGGCGCTCGACGGCATCCTGTTCATCGACGAGGCCTACACCCTGGCCGCCGGCGGCGGGGGCGGGGGCGGGGGCGGCAGCGATTTCGGCAAGGAGGCGATCGACACCCTCCTCAAGTTCATGGAGGACAATCGCGACCGGATCATCGTGATCGTCGCCGGCTATACCGACGACATGGCCCGGTTCATCGACACGAATCCGGGGCTCGCCGGGCGCCTCACCAAGACGATCGAATTCCCCGCCTACGATCCGTACGATTTGGTCGAGATCCTGCGCCTGATGGCGTCGCGGCAATCGTTCCGCCTGCCGCCGCGCTTCGAGACCCTGCTGATCCCGTGGATCGAGCAGCGCGCCCGGGCGCGCGACTGGTCGAACGCGCGCGAGATGCGGACGCTCCTGGAGAGGCTCCGCGAGGCCCAGGCCATCCGGCTGTCGAGCGATCCGCTCGGCGATCACGGGCAATTCGAATTGGTGGATGTCGAGCGCGCCCTGCAGGGCCGCGGCGGCGGCACCGTGTATCCGGCGACGGCGTCGTGATCCGGTCGAAACGATGAGCGTCGCGCGAGAGGATTGGCTCCGCGCGCACGGAGCCTTGTGGTACGGCGATGCCCGCTACCGGATGGCGTGGTTCGTCCTGCCGCAGGCCGTTACCTGCGCGGTGGCCGGCCTGTGCCTGGCGCTCGCCGCGCACGGCGAATGGGGCCGGCCGGCGACCGCCTCGAAGGAGCGGCTCGCGGAACTCACGGCCCTGCGCGATCGGGCCGGAAAGAGCGGCGACCGCAAGGCGTTCGAGGAACTGAGCGCGGCAGCCGCGCGCAACCAGATCGACGCGTCGACCAAGCTCGGGACGCTCTACGATCCCCTGACAGCCCCGTATTTTCCGAAGAAGCCGTCGCCGGACGACTTCTCCCGGGCCACCGCGCTCTACGGCCCGGGTGCCGCCGCCGGCGAACTCCTGGCGGTCACGCGTCTCGCCGACGTGCTCCTCGACCCGGCGAATTCCAACGGCGACCTAAAGCGCGGCTGCCGCCTCGCCCAGACCTGGATCGACGATCCGGAGACGCTCAACCGCACGATCACCGGGGAGGAGCGCCTCACCGTCAAACTGGCCAAGTGCTACGTCCACCCCGAGAGCGGCTTGCCGCAGAACCCGGTCCGGGCGGGCGAATTGGTGACCGCGGTGCTGTGGCGCAAGCATCGGCCGACGATCGACGCCTTCATCAACAATCTCGGCGCGCAGGACCCGGCGCTTGTTACCGGCATCCAGCGGCACCTGGCCGAGCAGGGGCGCTACATCGGCCTCGTCGATGGGCGTGCCAACCCGGCCCTGATCACGGCCCTGCAGGTCGAGGCGGGCATCAAGGATACGGTCGCCACCCCGAGGCCGGAGCCGCGCCGGGTGACGCCGAGCGGACCGGATCCCGAGGTGCGGGCGCTCGCCGGCGCGGCCCGGACCGATCGCCAGGCATTGGCGCGCCTGAAGAGCCTGGCCGAGTCCGGGAATGCCGACGCCCTGATCTTCTATGCCGACCTGTTCAACCCGGTAAGCAACAAGGGTGAGGTCTTCGCGCCGGATGCACAGGTCGCCGTCGCCTATTACGAGCGGGCCGCGGCAGCAGGCCAAGGCAGGGCCGCCTCCCAGGCCGCCGCGATCTACGACGAGGGCTGGGGCAACGTCGCGAAGGATCCCAAGAAGGCCGCAGCGCTCGCGATACAGGCCGTCGATCTCAAGGACTACCAGATGGAATTCTGGCTCCTGTTCGAGGAGGGCAGCAGCTGGAGCGGCGCCTTCTGGGGGGCGCTCCAGGCGGAATTGAAGGCCCGCGGCTTCTACACGCTCCCGGTCGAGAACAAGCGCAACCCCGCCGTCATCACGGCCGTGCGCGCATATCTGAAGGCAAGGTCATGAGCGGCACCGATCGAGTCAGAGCGCACGCGGCGCTCTGGTACGCGGATGCGCGTTACCGCCTCGCCTGGCTGGTCCTGCCTCAGGCCGCCGTCGCCCTCGCGGCCGGCCTCGCCCTCGCGGTCCTGAAGCCGACCGGCGAATGGGGCAAGCCGGCCGACAGCAAGGAGGACGAGAAGCTCTACCACGAATTGCTGGATAAGGCCGGCAAGGATGGCGACAAGGCCGCCTTCGACAAGCTGAAGGCCGGGGCGGATGCCGGCAATATTTCGGCGCGCTCGTTCCTCGGGACGCTCTACAATCCGGAATGGGCCTCGCTCTACCCGAAGAGCCCGGTGAAGGCCGACGCGGCCAAGGCCCTGACCTACTACCAGCAGCCCGCCGACCTCGGTTATCCCGGCGCCCAGCGCGGCATGACCGAACTGCTGCTCAATCGCGGGCGCGGTCAGTACGACCTCAAGCGGGGGTGCCGCTACGGCCTCGCCTTCTACGGAAATCCGGCCGCGATCCGGGACAACCACTTCGATTCCTGGTCGACGCTGTTCTGGATCGCAGGCTGCTATATCGACTCGGACAGTGGCGTGCCGCGCGACGCGCAGAAGGCCGCCGACATCTACATGGATACGGTGGCGGCCAAGCTGCCCCTGTCCGTCACGACCTTCACCGACGACCTCGGACGCCAGCCGCCCGATCTCGTGGCGGCGATCCAGCGCAATCTCGCGCGCCGCGGCTTCTATTCCGGTCCGGCCGACGGATCGGCGACGCCGCAGACGCTCGCGGCCGTGCGGGCGTTGGCCGGCAAGGCTGCCGGAACGGGCGGCGGAAACACCGGGAGGCCCGCGGGCAACACGCCGCCGGCACCGCCATCCGGGCCGAAGCCGACCGTCGAGGAACTCATCGCGCTCGCCAAGAGCGCGACCACCAACGCTGCCGACGAGGCGAAGCTCCGCGACCTGGCGGAAGGCGGCACGATGGTCGCGCAGTACCTCTACGCCCAGCTTCTGTCGCCGACCAACACGGTCCAGCGGATCACCGCCCCCGATGCCGCCCGGGCGATACAGTATTTCGAGCGGCTGGCGCGCGAGGCGTCCTTCGCCCCCGCCGCGACCTCGGCCGCCTTCCTGTACGATATCGGCGCCCCGAACCTGCCGCGCGATCCCGAGAAGGCGGCGGACATGACGATCCGCGCCCTCGAGCTGAAGGACGCCGACATCCTGAAGAACATCGAAGAGGACAAATGGGGCGCCGGCTTCTGGGCCGCCCTGCAGCAGCGCCTCGCCCAGCGAAACCTCTACCAGGGCCGTATCCTCGACCAGCGCAACGACCGGACCGTCCAGGCGGCGCGCAGTCTCCTCGGCAAGCAATAGGCGGCGGGCATCATGGCTCTCGATCGTGTGACGGCTCGGATCCGGACGGCCCGGTATCGGCTCGCCCTGCTGCTCAGCGCCATCGCGGTCGGCCTCCTCCTGCCGGAGGCCGCGCAGGCCCAGATCCGTGTGCGCCAGGCCGATTGCTTCCTCGAGGCCGACGGCAAGACCTACATCGACGGTCCCTGCGAGTTCCTGACCGACCCCCGCAGCTACGGGAATGGCGGCTTCCGCCTCGCCAGTTACGAGAACGGCTATCTGCGCTACGGCGCGGTTGTCACGGTGACGGCTCCCGGCAGCGGCATGGCGACCTGGACCGAGAGGCCCGGATCAAAGCCCGACGATGGCCCCTCCGACATTGTCAGATCCCCCGGCGGCGCCTGCTGGACCGGATCGCGCGTGCGGGCCTGTGCCTGGAAGATCGGGGAAGGCCGTCCGGGCTTCACGGCACCGGCGGCACCACCCGATCCCGGCACGGCCCGCACCGCCGATTGCCTGCTGGAAGTCGGGGGCGAAACCCGCATCGATGGGCCATGCCAGTTCCGGCCGGATACCGGGCGCGACGGCGGGCGCGGGTTCGAGGTGCGCTCCTATGTCGGCGGCAAGCTGGACATGATCGCGCAGCTCATCCGCGATCCCAAGGCACCGCTGGAGGCCACCGGTTTCTGGAACGGCCGTTCCGGCGCGCTCCGGGCAGCCGATCCCCTCGGCGGCCTATCTCCGAACGGCCCGTGCTGGGAGAACGGCGATGTCCGGCTCTGCGTCTGGCAGCCGGGCCAGCCCCGCGGCGCCTGGAACCGGCGTGCCGGCGACCGGCCGGCCGAGGCACGATCGGCGCCTGCCCCGGCGCCGCCCCCGCCCGCGCCCCGCGACACCGCGGAGGCGAAGGATCCGCCGCCCGGTACGTTCCTGAAGCTGTCCTTCATGGGCCGCTGCGAGTCCCTGGTGATGGACGGGGAGGACCTCACCGCCATCTGCGTCCCGGCGGCACAGAACACCTCCGTCATCGGCAGCGCGAAGGCCGGGTTCATCTTCGGCACCACCGACGGCAAAGCCATGGCGTTCATGGCGTCAACGAAGGGCTTCGTCGAAGGCGGCACCCTGCACCAACCCATCGACGAGCTCGTCTACGCCGAGCGCGACCAATCGACGATCAAGGTCAAGGGCACCTGCGAGATGCCCAACCCGATGGGCGGCCCCGTGGTCATCACGTGCAACGCCCAATCGGCGAACAGCACCTATGCGGTCCGGTTCCGCACCGACGGCAGCAAGCCGACCCTGGAGCAATCCGCACCGAAGTGAGCGTCTCGCCACGGACAGCGAGCACCCCGACCGCGTCACATCCGAGGAGCAAACCCATGGGACAAAGCATCCTGAGGACGGCCGTAGCTGCGGGCGTCTCGGTGGCGCGGTCCGGCCTCGCCGGTGCCCTCGCGCTCAGCCTGACGCTGCCGTCCTGGGCAGAGACCGTGAGCATGAACGCCCGCCCGGGCCAGCGGGCCTTCCTCCAGGGCTTCACCCATTATTTCCCGGATCAGGGCTGCCGCTCGCAGGCGGCCTCGATCGAGCTCGTCGCGCCACCGCGGGGCGGACGGATCGAGCAGCGGCGCGAGTTCAAGGTCCTCAGCGGCAAGCTCGATCAGACCGGCGGTTCGATCGACGTCGTGGACGGCTGCGAAGCCGTCAAGAAGGATTCGATGTCGATCTACTATACGGCGCGGCCCGATTTCTCCGGCCTCGACACGCTGTCCGTCGCCGTGACCTTCGGAGACGGTTCGACGGTCCCCTACACGTTCAGGATCAAGGTGGCGGACGTCGAGCGTCGCCAGGCTCCGGCGGTGACGCGAGCGCCGGCCCCGCGCGACGGCGACCCGGGTCGAGCAGCCCAGACAGCGCGCGAAGCCCCGGCGGAGCGAGCGGCCAGCACAGGCGATTTCCTCCGCGATACGGCTCGCCAGGCAACGCCCACGTCCAGACCCGCCGCGGCTGCCGCGCCTCCGAAGGCGGCCGCCCCGACCGAGACGGACGCCCCGATACCGCAGCCTCCTGCGCCGCGCGAGATGATGCCGCCCCCGAGCCCTCGGCCGCCTGCCATGCCCCAGCTCTGACAAGCCCGGACCTGCGCCGGATGACGGGGTCACTACTCAACGTCCGCGAAGATCGCAAGATCTTCGCCCGACCGCGATGTCCGGGCGGCACCGTAGATGCCGCGCCATCGAATGGAGCCCGGAGATGACGATCATCATCGGATCCATTCTCGCCGCGGGAGCCCTCTATGGGGCGGTTTACGTTTATCATGTGCGACGAGCGTTGCATTCCGCAGACCGCAATCACTTTCCCAAATCAATATTTCTTGCCTATACGGCTCTACAGGCGTCCTTGTTTATCATTGTTTTGACAGCATGCGTCTGGTTGGTGTTCCAGCTGATGTCGTAAGCATAGCGCAAGGAGTTGGTGGATATCGCATTCTGGCGGCTACAGACCGTTGTGGTCCGTCGTCCGAACCGGAGGGCGCAGATCACTCCTGGCGGGCGCTCCCGGGGCATACAATCGGATTGCCTCGCCGAAACCCGGTGTTTGCTCAGCCTCGCAACGCGGTCCGGCCTTGATCCGCGACCACGCGCAAAACCCAGCAGAGCCCCCATGTCGAACGCTCGGAAGATCCCTTCGTGGTCTTCGGCACCGAGATCGTGGATCTTTGGGTAACGCTGGTTGAACCTGGCCGGGGTGGCCGCCGCCGCCCCGCAGATCAACCCGATCCGAAGACACGATCCGAGTGTTGATCCGATCCCGACGCAGGTGGTGGCGCCGAGGGGTTGCTCGCCCGGACGCAGCCGCTGGTCGCTGCCGGAATGCAGGTCTAGGCGCTCCTTGCCCCGTCAGGTGCGGGTCCATCGGCCTATGACCGCGCGCTCGCGGCCAAGCGCGCCGCTCTCGGGTGCCGGCTACCGATCTATGAGGACCGAGCCCAGGGCACGGCGAGCATACGACCCGGCCGCCCCGGCACGGTACCCCCTCCATCTGTACGATTTGACGGTCCGGTCGCAGCCCGATGTTGTCTGCACGCATTCATGGGCCAACGTGCCAGAAGACCGGATGCGAAAGAATGTGGCCGGTCGTCTTCAAACGAGACGCGGCACTTGCTGTCGTCCTGCCTGACCGGTCCCGCCTGTTCGCGATGCGGCTCGATCTTCAACGGCGAAAACCCATGACGACGATTCCATGGACGTCTCGACAGAGCGGACGGGTCGAGCGCGAGGGCAAGCAAACGACTCGGGAGGAGGTGACGATGCGATGGTTCGACCGTGGGTCCGGCGCCGCCGTGCTCGGTGCGGTCTTGGCCCTCAACCTCGCCGCCGCGGGGCGGGTCGCCGCGCAGGCGCAGCAATCGGTGCCGCGCGTCGAGTCCGCCGTGACGGATCTGCGCTTCGTCCCTTTGAGCGATCTGCCGCGCGCCCCCGAGCGGCGGGCGACGCGCGACGCGTGCAACGATGTTCCGGTGCCGGCGCGGTCCGAGGCAGCACGATCGGTCGCCGAACGCGGCTGGTCGATCACGGGGGAGGCTGCGCTCGGCCGCTACCGGGCGGTCAGCTTCGCGGGTTCCCTAGGCCGCGGTCCAAGCGGCACCTGCCTGATCGGTGACGGCAATGTCGGCGTGTTCGACGGGCAGCGTCTCGTCGCCCTAATCTACGGGCGCGACGGGGCGCAGCGTATCGGCCGTATCGGCGCGCGCGACGACGGCACCGTCCGAATCTGGGACGGTGATGTTCAGCGTTTGCCGGTCGGCGACCTGACGGTGCATGCGGACGGAAGCCTCCTGCTGGCTTCGCTCCCGAGCGAAGACACCGTCTGTGGGGGACGCGGATCGGTGCCCGCCATCACCACCATGCCGATCGACAAGGCGCGGGCCGCCCTGATCGCCAAGGGCTGGACGCCAATTCGCGGCGCACCGAGCCCGGATTCCCGAGAACAGGACCTCGCCCGGCAGGGCATCATCGAGGTCGACAGCTGTTCCGGGACCGGACTGGCCTATTGCGCCTTCGCGTATACCGGCCCGGCGGGCAGGCTCTCGGTGACGACCATCGGCGACGCGGAGATGCCCGAAGTGTCCGCCTACGAGGTGACGTGCCGATGAGCCGATCATCCCGCGGCGGATTGCCGATCCTGGTGACGGGCATGCTCCTGTGCGGCCCCGCCTCAGCCGGGTCACCCGTCCAGCACTATAGCAACGACCGCTTCGGCTTCTCGGTCGATCTTCCGGCCGAACTGATCGCGGAACCGCCACCCGATAACGGCGACGGACAGGCCTTCCACGCCCCCGACAACACGTTGCGCGTGACCGTCTCGGGCCTGAACAACGCGCTCGATCAGACTCTGACGGACTTCATTGCGTC
Source organism: Methylobacterium brachiatum (assembly GCF_020523825.1). Lineage (GTDB taxonomy): Bacteria > Pseudomonadota > Alphaproteobacteria > Rhizobiales > Beijerinckiaceae > Methylobacterium > Methylobacterium brachiatum. Next base: position 462,837 of record NZ_JAJALK010000001.1, read on the forward strand.
CGACCGCGCACGCTGCCGGCACCAGCCGCCGGACTACCTCCTCGAGCGGCCGGACCGCATCGTCTTTTCCTGCATGACGGCGGACGGCATCCTCTATCAGAAGACCATCCGGTCGGGCCGCGGGACCGACACGGCTTTCGTCAGCCTGCGCATCCGCTACCCTGCCAGCGAAAAAGCCCGGTGGCAGGCGGCGGTTGTCACCGCGTCGAACACCTTCCGGATCCTGGCTTCAGCGCGGGAGCGATGAGGGCGCGACATTCTCCACGGTTGCGGGCGACTGACGCGCGTTTGCGATCGGCGACCGACGCACGCTAGGTCCGAAATCCGGCGACATTTTCACCGCCCACCCGGTGACCCCTCCCGCAAATGATGCTTAGGCGGATCATCCCGAGCCGCCGGAGGTGCCGATGAAGCAGATTGAGGCCATCATTGCGTGGACGCCCGCGCGATGGGCGGAGCTGAAGCCCGAGACGGCGGGGCAGGTCGTCGTGGTGCCGGTGCCGGACGAAGCCGGTACTTCCAAACGCTACATGATGCGGGCGGGCGCCAGCTCCTCGGCGCTGGCCGCATTGTCGGACGAGGCGCGGATCGCCCGGCTGTTCATCGATTTCCAGACGCTCGTGGTCCGCGACGGCCTCGACCCGCAGGACGTCCACCGCGCCTTCCTGGCGATCGACGAGTACCGGTTCCGGATCGCACCGGACACCGAGGGCGCCGAATTCGAGGACCCGCCCGAGGAGGATTGAAGCCGCCGGTGAGACCGCGGTCGGACTGGGCCGCTGCGCGGTCTCGACGGCAGCCGACAATTTCAGAGGTCGGCCGTCAGCGACAGTTTGAAGGTGCGCGGCATGCCAAGGATCAGTTTGCCGGCGCCGGTCGAGGCGTAATAATCGCGGGCGGCGACATTCTCGACATTGAAGCTCGCGATCAAAGGTGTGTCGTTGATCGTGAACCGATAGCGTATACCCAGGTCGAAGCGCGTCCAATCCGGGATCTTCTGGGTGCTCACCTGGTCGTAATACTGCGCGGCCGTGTAGAGCACCCGACCCGCCAGCGAGGCGCCTGGAAGCAGATGGCGCGGCAGGTCGACCTCCGCGGTAAGATTGAGTTGCACCGCCGGAACGCCGGGCGCGACCTTGCCGTCGAACGCACCGCCGGCGGTTTTGACCAGCCGGCCGTCGAGCAATGTGATGCCGCCCAGGAGGCGGATGCCATCGACCGGCGAACCGAAGACGTTGAAATCGATACCCTTATTGTGCTGCTCACCGGTCAGCCCGTAGATGCGGGTGACCGGGTCCAGGAACGGTGACGGCAAGGCGATGTCGTAGAAGGCGAGCGTCAGGCCGAGTTCGCCGAGATCGAACTTGGCGCCCGTCTCGAGTTGGGTGGACACGGTCGGCGGGAAGACCGCGCCGGCATTCCGGGCGTCGCTGGGCGCCGTCGGACCGAGGCTCAGACCTTCGGCATAGCTGGCGTAGAGCGACATCCACGGCACGGGTTTGACCACCATGCCGGCGAGCGGCGTGACGGCACTCTTGGCGTAGGTGGACGCCAAAGCGGCCGTGACAGGATCGTAATTCCTGTTTTCGACGGATTGCCCGCGGACCCCGACGATCAGATCGATGACGTGCGGGACGACCGATACGGTGTCGACTGCCGCCAATCCCTTCAGCTCAGCCGGTTGCTGCGCGACGATTCTCGGAATGCGGGCGAAGTTCGGCGGCAGGCTCGCCAGGGGCCTGTAGAGGTTGGAGACCACGGACGGCCCGAGGCCGGACGCGTATGGATTGTCGTTGCTGTACGCCGTTCCCACGATGGCGACCGCATGGTGGACGGTGCCGGTGTCGAAGCTGCCGCGGATTCCAGCCTCGGCCGTAAGCTGCGACTGTCGATCCGGGAAGAGGATCGTCCGCCCGTTCAAGTCCCCACGGGCATTGGTGATCGTGAAGGTGGGATAGGTGAAGAACTCGCTCGTCCGTGAGCCGCCGAAGGCCGCGAAGAGCGTCCAGTCCGGCGCCACGTCGTATTCCGCCCGGGCCACGGCAAAGCCGGACTCGGAATCCGTGAAAGCCCAGCGCGGCTGCTGGTTGATCGTGAGGTCCGGTGCCCGCGGGACCGCTATGCCGGGCAGGATGCTGAAGGCTCCCGTCGGGCTGCGGTAGGCGAGGTTGTGATAGCCGGCATCCAGGCTGAAGCGGAACGCCTCGCCCCGGTAATCGAGCCCCAGCGTCGCGCCGCCGTTCCGGATCGCCTGCTGATCGATCGGGGTCTGGCCGTCGCTGTAGAACGCGTTGAGACGCACGCCCAGCGCATTGCCCTCGCCGAACCGGCGACCGACATCGACCTGGGTGCTACCGCTGGCGCGCGACATGTAGGTCGTCGTGACCCGCGTGACCGGGACGTCGCCCGCGCGTTTGGGGATCAGGTTCACGACACCCGCGACGCTGCCGTTCGGCGGAAATCCATACAGGAACGCCGCCGGGCCGTGTTGAACTTCGAACCGCTCGATGCCTTCGATGATCGGCTTACGCGCATCGCTGATGCCGTAGAGGCCGTCGAAGGCGAAATCGCGCGAGTTCAACACGACGCCGCGGACGAAGACGATGTCCTGGCTGCCGAACGGGGGTTGGGCTGTGCGGACCGCGGGGTCGTTGGCGAGCACATCGGCGACGGTGCGGGCACCCTGGTCGCGGGCCAGCTCGGCCGCGTAATTGTTCTGCGTGAACGGCGTCTCGAAGATGCTTCGGTTGCCGAGCAGGCCGACGCGGCCTTGCGCAGCCACCTGCCCGCCCGCGTAGAGCGGCGACGGCTGACCGATCGTGCCGGAGGTTGGCGGCCGGCCGATGCCCGTCTGCGTCACGCTGAGTTCGTCCAGCATCACCGCGTCTGCAGGCTCCTGCGCGACAGCCGGCGTGGCAACGGTCGCCCCGACAAGTATCGCGCACGCCGACGCCATCGAAACGAGATATCCGTGTCGCGATCCAGGTTCCGCAACAATCATGATTCTTGATACTTCGTAATTTGGAGCAAAACGCGCGGAACCGTCGAAATAATTGATCGAACATGCTCGCGGCATGTCGGCGATATCGCGATCGATATGAAATGAGTCAAGAATTTTATTCGTATTATTGAGTTAGAAAATTTCTAATTATCTGATGATCATGAGTTAATTAGGGTAAAATGTGTATTATAACCGATCAAAAACATAATCTTTCTATCGAAAATATGATCTTGAGGACATGAGTTGCGACGTGCCGACATTTACTGAAGCCGCGCTCTATATCCCGTGGCTCGGATCGCGCAGCCCACATGTCATCTTCGGATCTCGCAGCGGCTTCACGACCTCCTCGCAGCCGACGCTCGCGCAAGCGTGAGAATAACGAATACACTTCTCCCGAGAACCGCCCTATCTTCCGGTTGTGTCCTGACACCGCCGGAGGCCGGCCATGCCTGTATCCCGTCGTGCCGTCATCGCGGCCGCTGCCCTCGCGCCCCTCGGGGGGCGCCTGACCTGGGCCGCGGAGCCGCTGATCCGGCGGCCGATCCCGTCCAGCGGCGAGATGCTGCCGGCGATGGGGATCGGGACGTCCCGGCGCTACGAGGTCGAGCCCAATGCCGAGGCGGTGGCGCCCCTGAAAGCCGCGGTGCAGAGCTTCGTGTCGCTCGGCGGCTCGGTGATCGACACCGCGCCGAGCTACGGCACAGCCGAGGACGTGCTCGGCCTGATCCTCGCCGAGCCCGGCTTGCGCCAGAAGATCTTTCTGGCCAGCAAGGTCGACACCCAGGGCCGCGACGCGACGCTCGCCGAGTTCGAGCGATCCCTGAAGCGCATGAGGGTCGAGAGCCTCGATCTCGTGGCGGTCCACAACCTGATCGACGTGAACGAGAATCTGGCGGTCCTGCGCGACCTGAAGCGGGACAAGCGGATTCGCTATGTCGGCGTCACGGTCTGGAAGGACGGCCAGCTCGACGCGCTCGAAGCCGTGATGAAACGCGAACCTCTCGACTTCATCCAGGTGAATTACGCCATCGACAACCGGGCCGCGGCCGAGCGCGTGCTGCCGCTCGCCGCCGAGAAGGGCGTCGCCGTGATGACCAACGTGCCCTTCGGCCGCGACCGCCTGTTCAAGGCGGTGCAGGGCAAGGAGCTGCCGCCGGTGGCGAAGGATCTCGGCTGCACCAGCTGGCCGCAGGTCTTCCTGAAATACGTGCTCGGCCAACCGGCCGTGACCTGCCCGATCCCCGGCATGGCCAAGGTCGCCTATGTCGAGGACAACCTCGCCGCCGCCCGGGGCCCGCTTCCCGACCAGGCCCAGCGCAAGCAGTTGGAGAGCTTCATCGATGCGGTCTGATCGCACCACGCGGCGCGCTGCGCTCGCCCTCGCCGCGGGCTTCTCCTTCGCGGCCGCCCTTCCGGCGCTGGCCCAAGACAGTCCCAAGAAGATCCGGATCGGGGTGATCGGGGCCGGCAATATCGGCGGTACGATCGGCACCCTCTGGGTCAAGGACGGCCACGAGGTGATGTTCGCCTCGCGCCATCCGGACACCCTGGCGCCGCTGATCGCCGCGCTCGGGCCGAAGGCCAAGGCCGGGACGCCCGACGAGGCGATCAAGTTCGGCGACGCCGTGTTCGTGGCGGTGCCGTACAAGGCCTATCCGGACCTCTCCAAGGACCTCGCCTCCGCGCTCGCCGGCAAGGTCGTGCTCGACGCCGGCAATGCAACGCAGAAGCGCGACGGCGCGCTCTACGACGAGGTCCAGGCGAACGGGATCGGGCCGACCTCGGCCAAGTATCTTCCCGGCGCCAAGCTGGTCCGGGCGTTCAACGCCGCCAACTACAAGGTGTTCGCGAAGGCGGGCGCCGATGGCGGCAAGGACCGGCCCGGCGGCCGGATGGCGATCCCGATCGCGGGCGACGATCCGGCCGCGCTCAAGGTGGCCGAGGGTCTCGTCCGCGATGCCGGTTTCGACCCGGTCGTGGTCGGTTCGTTGAAGGACGCCGACAAGTTCGCCATGGGCTCCCCGGGCTTCGGCCACGAGGCGACCGCGCCCGAACTGCGCGAGAAGCTCGGGTTGGGGAAGTAAGGGGCGCGTGGCCGAGGCTTCGACTCCCCGCGGCCCGCTGGCGCGCCTGATCGACATCCGGCCCGGCGAGGGCCAAGCGCTCGCCTGGTCCTGGGCCTACATCTTCTCGATCCTGGCCGCCTATTACGTGCTGCGCCCGATCCGTGACCAGATGGGCGTGGCCGGGGGCATCGAGAACCTGCCCTGGCTGTTCACCGCCACGCTGGTCGGCATGCTCGCCCTCAACCTGCCCTTCGCCTACCTGGTGAAGCGCATGCCGCGGGCGCGGTTCGTGCCGATCACCTACCGGTTCTTCGCGGCCAACATCGTCGCCTTCGCGCTGACCCTGTACCTGGCGCCTCCCGATTGGGGCATCTGGATCGGTCGGGTGTTCTTCGTCTGGCTGTCGATCTTCAACCTGTTCGTGGTCTCGATCTTCTGGGCCACCATCGTCGACGTGTTCTCGAACGACCAGAGCAAGCGCCTGTTCGGCTTCATCGCGGCCGGCGCGACCCTCGGCGCCATCGCGGGCTCGGCCACCACGGCGATCCTCGCCAAGAACGTGCCGACCTGGGGGCTGATGCTCTGCGCGGTGGTGCTCCTCGAAGTCGCGGTGTTCTGCATGCGCGGGCTCGCCGCCCTGTCGGCGCGGCTCCACGCGGTGCCGGGCAGCGCCGACATGGCCCATGACGGCCAGGACCGCACCATCGGCGGCAGCGTGCTGGCCGGCGTCACCCGCACCCTCGCGTCGCCCTACCTGCTCAATATCTCGCTGTTCCTGCTGCTGTTTTCCGTCACCTCGACCTTCCTGTATTTCGAGCAGGCCGGCATCGCCAAGAACAGCTTCCCGGACCGGGGTGCCCAGACCGCGTTCTTCGCCAGCGTCGACCTCGCGGTGAATGTGCTGACTTTGGGCGTGCAGCTGTTCCTGACCGGACGGATCGTGAAGCGCCTCGGCGTCGGAGTCACGCTGGCGCTGCTGCCGGCCTTCAGCGTGCTGGGTTTCGCAGCCTTGGCCGTCTCGCCGACCATCGGGGTGATCGTGGCGTTCCAGGTCCTGCGCCGGGCCGGCAATTTCGCCATCGCCAGGCCGATCCGGGAGGTGCTGTTCACCGTGGTCCCCCGGGAGGACCGTTACAAGGCCAAGAGCTTCATCGACACGGTGGTCTACCGCCTCGGCGATCAGGTCGGGGCGTGGTCGTTCACGGGTATCCAGGGGCTCGGCTTCGGCAGCACCGGCATCGCCGGTATGGCGGTGCCGCTCTCCGTGGCCTGGCTGCTCAACAGCCTCTGGCTCGGCCGTGCCCAGGATCGGCGGCGGGCGGCTCTGGATGTCGATGGCACCGAGCCCGCGCCGGTGCCGGTCGCGACGCCGCGCCCCGCGATCTAGCGGGTCTCATTGCGGCCCGTCCAGGCGTCGGGGCGGGTGTCGACGGCCCGCCGGATGCGCCATACATCGCCAGGATGTTAAGCGGCGGTTTACCATGAAGCGCGAGGTCTCCGGATCGGCTCAGCGGGGAGCGGGGACGGCATGACGTGTGCGGCGCAGCCGGTTGCAGGCCCGAGACTCCGTGCCCTGGCGCTGCTGGCGCTGCTGGCGGCCACCCCGGTCCCGGCCGTCGCGGAGGAGCCGCTGTTCATCCGCATCCGTCCGTCCCCCGAGGGCGAGCGCGCCGCCCGGGAAGCCCTCTGGGCGCGCCGTCAGGCCCATGCCCGCGCGGTGATCGAATCCGTCTGCACCGGCTGCCTCGGGGCCTGGAAACCGGAGCCGGCGCCGCCGCCGGCTGCGACGCCGGGTCCCGTGCAGGCCAGGATTGCGGACCTGACGGCACCCGCAGGGCTTGAAACCGACACCGGCTCCGGGGCATCCGGGCCAGCTTCCGATCCATCGCTTCCCGAGAGCCAACCATGACGCAAGCGCACCCGACCAGCGGCGCCGAGCCCGAAGTCGATTGCCCCGTGAGCCTCGAGGTTCTGGGCGAGGTCTACCGGGCCGACGAGTTCGACCTGCCGATGATCCTGGAGCAGATCCCGCCGCTCAAGCGCGCCCAGCTGGCCGCCTACCTCTACGGCAAGAGCCACATGCACAAGCTCGGCCTCAAGGTCGCCCGGTCCTGCGACCGGGAGGACCTGATCCGGGTCGCCGGCGAGATCGGCTCAGTGATCCACGGCCAGGCCCATCTGAAGCCCGCCAAGCCGGCGCCGGCCGCCGCCCCGGAGCTGCGCGCCAAGACCCTGCCGGGCCAGAAGAAGGTCAGCCTCGCAGGGGCTCCGGCCAAGCCCGCGATCAGCCTCGGCGGCTCGGCCAAGGTCCGCAACTTCGACTGACTCTACCCGCGTCTGGCGCGGGCCTTGCGCGGCGATCCCCAGCCTGAGACGGGCGCATGCGTTGCGTGCGCCCCGACCTTCGGATAATCGCCCGCGATGAACACCGACCACGACAAGATCCTGATCGTCGATTTCGGCTCTCAGGTGACCCAGCTCATCGCCCGACGGGTGCGGGAGGAGGGGGTCTATTGCGAGATCGTGCCCTTCACCAAGGCCGAGGCCGCGTTCCGCGAGCAGAAGCCGAAGGGCGTGATCCTCTCCGGCGGCCCCGAATCGGTGACCGTCGAGGCGAGCCCCCGGGCACCGCAGCTTGTGTTCGAATCGGGCGTGCCGGTCTTCGGCATCTGCTACGGCCAGCAGACCATGGCGGCCCAGCTCGGCGGCGCGGTCGAGGGCGGGCACCATGCCGAGTTCGGCCGGGCCGAGGTCGAGATCCTGGCCGATTGCCCGCTGTTCAACGGCGTCTGGCACAAGGGCGAGACCTACCCGGTCTGGATGAGCCATGGCGACCGGGTCACGAAGCTGCCGGACGGCTTCACCACCGTGGCGATCTCGAAGAACGCGCCCTTTGCGGCCGTGGCCGACGCGGCACGCAACTACTACGCGGTGCAGTTCCACCCCGAGGTGGCCCACACCCCGCACGGCGCCCTGCTGATCCGCAACTTCGTGCGCGACATCGCCGGCTGCTCCGGCGACTGGACCATGGGCGCCTATCGCGAGGAGGCGATCGCCAAGATCCGCGAGCAGGTCGGCTCCGAGAAGGTGATCTGCGGCCTCTCGGGCGGCGTCGATTCGGCCGTGGCGGCCGTGCTGATCCACGAGGCGATCGGCGACCAGCTCACCTGCGTGTTCGTCGATCACGGGCTGCTGCGCCTCGGCGAGGCCGAGCAGGTCGTGGCCCTGTTCCGCGACCACTACAACATCCCGCTGGTCCACGTGGAGGCGAGCGGCATGTTCCTCTCGGCGCTGGACGGCGTCAGCGACCCGGAGGTCAAGCGCAAGACCATCGGCCGCCTGTTCATCGACGTGTTCGAGGCCGAATCCAAGAAGATCGGCGGGGCGGCCTTCCTGGCGCAGGGCACCCTCTACCCGGACGTGATCGAGAGCGTGTCGTTCACCGGCGGCCCATCGGTGACGATCAAGAGCCACCACAATGTCGGCGGCCTGCCCGAGCGCATGAACATGAAGCTCGTGGAGCCGCTGCGCGAGCTGTTCAAGGACGAGGTCCGCGTCCTGGGCCGTGAGCTCGGCCTGCCGGACGCCTTCGTCGGCCGCCACCCGTTCCCGGGCCCGGGCCTGGCGATCCGCTGCCCCGGCACGATCACGCCGGAGAAGCTCGAGGCCCTGCGCAAGGCAGATGCGATCTATCTCGACGAGATCCGTCAGGCCGGCCTCTACGACACGATCTGGCAGGCCTTCGCGGTGATCCTGCCGGTCAAGACGGTGGGCGTGATGGGCGACGGCCGTACCTACGACCACGTCTGTGCGCTGCGCGCCGTCACCTCGGTGGACGGCATGACCGCCGATTTCTACCCGTTCGACATGGCCTTCCTGGGTCGCGTCGCGACCCGGATCATCAACGAGGTGAAGGGCATCAACCGGGTGACCTACGACATCACCTCGAAGCCGCCCGGCACGATCGAGTGGGAGTGACGGGCGGGCGTCCTTGATTCGGATCACCTCGGCTGCAGCCGCGAACGTGTGATGCAATCTTATGCGTCGGGGCGGCTCGGTTCACGCCAACAGTTGAGTCGGAATGCCGAGCGCCGGCCCGGCAGCAGCTAACCGTTGGTCGAGCGTATGCACCGTGGCGCCGTGCTCCGACGCAACAGCGAGGTGCAATGCGTCGCCGCCCCGAAGTCCGAGGGAGTACTGGTCCGCGAACTTCGCTGCCAAGCGGAAATGGCTGGTCGTCACGCCAAGGACAGTGAAACTCTCGGCGAACAGTTGGGCGAATATGGCGAGTGCCGCCGCACGCTGTTCCAAGTTGACCTGTTTCGTCCGCACCTTGATGGCCATGGCCGAGGACATTTCGGTGATGGTCCAATCACTGATCAGAAGCTCGGCTTGGTTTTGCTCGGCCAGCCACGTCTGAACACGGGACGTCATCGCTTCATTCGAGAGCGCCGCGACGATCAGCGACGTATCGAGATAGATCATCAGTATCGGTCGCTGTCCCGCATCGACCGCACGAGATCGACGGCGCCTTCGGATTGTGGCGGCATCGCTGCCGTCAGCGCTTGAAGCAGCGCGAGGTCGATCGGCTTCCGCGGCTTCGTTACGGCTGTCAGGCGAGCAACCGGCTTGCCGCGACGGGTGATCTCAATCGAATCGCCTGCCGCGACCCGGTCGACCAGGGCGCTCAGTTGGGCCTTGGCATCTGCCAGCGTGATCGCGTCCATGCCGTGCTCCTGCCTATCGCAGTTCAAGTAGCGTGTTGCGCTTCGCAATTCGAGTTGGCCTGATCAGAGCCTGTCCGGAAAGTGCGACCTGTCGTTACGGCCCGCTCAGCAGCAACTCGGCCGCGATCACCCACATGGTGAGCGCGATCACGCCTTCGAGCACGCGCCAGGCGACCGGCTTGGCAAAGAGGGGCCGGAGGATGGCCGCGCCGTAGCCCAGCGAGAAGAAGAACGCGACCGAGGCCGTCATGGCACCGGCCGCGAAGGCGGGTTCCTGGCCCGGGAAGCGCGTCGAGATCGAGCCGATGAGCAGAAGGGTATCGAGATAGACGTGCGGATTGAGCCAGGTCAGCGCGAGGCATGTCGCCAGCGTCCGTCCGAGGCCGGCCGCGGATCCCGGCGCGGGTCGCAGCGCCTCGGTGGCCGCGAAGGCCGACCGGAGGCTGCGCGCCCCGTACCAGATCAGGAAGGCCGCCCCGGCATACAGCATCGCCGGCCTCAACCAGGGGGCGAGGACGACGAGGCTTCTGAAGCTGGTCACGCCCACCAGGATCAGGAGCGCGTCGGAGGCCGCGCAGGTGGCGCAGACCAGCGCCACGTGCTCGCCGCGCAGGCCCTGGCGCAGCACGAACGCGTTCTGCGCGCCGATCGCCAGGATCAGCCCGGCGCTGACGGAGAAACCGGTCAGGTAGACTTCGAACACGCGCTGTCGCTCATCGAGGGTCGAAGGTTCACGCCGCCGTCACTTCAACATCGCCATCGCCAACGCGGCGAAGCAGACGAGGGCAGCACGCGATCGCAGGACGTAGCGCCACACGAGGTTGCTTCGCTGCGCGCGCATTGACGGTGAGGATGGCAGATCTCTCAAAGCCCAGGTCGCAGGGGAAGCACGATCGCGTCCGGTGGGCCGGCACAAGCGATCGCTCTGCAGCCGGACGCCCTGCGCGCTCTGCACGCATCGCTCACGGCCCGCATAGGACCGGCTCCATGGCTGCCATGGCGGGCCGGTAGGCGGCGAGGTGCAGGCCGTCCCGGAGCGCGCCGGGCTTGGCGTACCCGGTGTCGCCGTCGCGGAGCATCGCAAACGGGTCCGCGAAGGCGCAGCCGAGGCGGGTGCACAGGGTGTGCAGGCGTTGCGAGTAATCCGGCACGGCCGCGGCATCGAGGAAGCGAGCACTCTCGCGGCCGATGGGGGGTAGGGCAGTGACGACCACCCGAGGGCTCAAGGCCTGCAGGCGCTTCACGATCGCTTCCGCACTCACCGCGAAGCGTGCCGCCGCCTCGGCCGAGCGCGGGTTGTTCTTGAGCAGGATGTCGTTGGTCCCGATCGTCAGCGCAGCGACTTTCGGATCGTGGCGGAAGATCAGGCCGGCGAGGTGATCCTGATAGGCCGCGGCGGTCGCGCCGCTGAAACCGCCATTGACGAAGTCCAAACCGCAGGGCCGCTGGCCGCCGGGCTGCAGTTCCACCTGGGAGTCGCCGGCCCAGAACATGTAATCCGCCGGCGTCTCATCCAGGCTGACTTGAACGGCGATGCCGCGCATCACCGCGTAGGCGCGGGCATCCGCGGCGGGCTTGTGCAGGTGCCATCCGGCAAGTCCGCCGAGCGCCAGCAGAACGAGGCCCGCGAGGATTGCGGAAAGGAGCCGCCTCACGGTTCGGCGCCGGCGCGGTCGACCTGCGCCTCGGGTCGCGAATCCGTCGTCGCGTAATACGGCTTGATGTCGAGGAGCGGTGTTCCGTCCAGGCAATCGAGCCCGCGCACGCGTAGACTATCGCCCTCCCGGGCGATCAGCTCGACCACCGACAGGGCGATCGGGTTGGGTCGGGCCGGGGAGCGCAGCGAGAAGGTCCCGCGCGGTCCGTCGGCGTGGCGCGGCTGCTGCACGATGAGACCCCGGGTCGCCCGATCCATCCAGTAGAGCAGGATCAGATGGGTGCAGCCCGTGATGGAGCGCAGGCCGGGCGCGTAGGCCGCATCCACCTCGACGGTGCAGACAGCATCGCTCTGCAGGCCGTTCTTCGGGCAGTCCTGCCGCGCCTGCCAGGGGGTGCGCAGCCGGCCGATGAAGTACAGGCCGGCATCGAAGCGCGCGGGCAGCGCCGCCATCTCCTCGCCGGGACGGATCCCGAACTCGTCCGTGCCCATGCATCCTCGCTCCAAGAACGCCGGGTTCTCGGGCAAGCGCCGTCTGGCCGCAAGCCCGGGTCGCGCGGCCGGGCGGGGCGGTGTAGATCCGGGCCGGGGACGGGAGGGTTCATGATCGAGCGGGAATTGCGTCCGATGCGAGCCGTCGCCGATGCCGGCAGCGCGGTCGACCGTCTGGCCGAGCTCTATGACGGCGCCGCCGAGGCCCTCCGGCAGGCGCTGGAGCGCTACCTCGCGGGCGGTCCGCCGCCGGACGCCACCGAGCGGCTCGCCTTCCGCTATCCCGAATTGCGGATCAGCTACCGCCCCGCCGGCCCGCTGCCGCGGGTGCGGCGGGCGACTGCCAAGCTCCAGGCGGCCGGAACCTACGCCACCACGGTGACGCATCCGGCCTTCTTCCGCCATTACCTGACCCGGCAGCTCCAACCGCTGATCGACGATTACGGCATCCAGATCGAGGTCGGCCTCAGCGCGCAGGAAATCCCCTATCCCTACGTCCTGGAGGCGGGGCTCGATGCGCGCGGGAGCGCGGTGGACGGCGCCGAGCTCGCCACCTACTTCCCCGTCCCGCTCCTGTCGCTGGTGGGCGACGAGATCGCCGACGGCACCTTCGATCTCGCCCAGGGCGAGCCGCTGCCGCTGGCCCTGTTCGACGCCGTGCGGGTCGATTACTCCCTGCGCCGCCTGGTCCATTACACCGGCTGCGATTGGCGCGAGGTCCAGCCCTGGATTTTGCTGACCAACTATCACCGCTACGTCGACCAGTTCGTCCGCCACGGGCTCGAGCGCCTGGCCTCGGGCGAGGAAGGGTTCGAGCGGCTGGTCCTGCCCGGCGGCATCTCCGTGAGCCGGGCGGAAGCGGCCACGGCCGATCCCGCCGCGGTGATCGCCGCCTCACCGTGGCACCGGCACCAGATGCCGGCCTATCACCTCGTTGCCCGGGGCGCCGACGGGACCATGCAGGGCACGAGCCTGGTCAATATCGGGGTCGGCCCTTCGAACGCGAAGACGATCACCGACCATCTGGCGGTGCTGCGCCCGGATTGCTGGCTGATGGTCGGCCATTGCGGCGGCCTGCGCCAGTCGCAGACCATCGGCGACTACGTGCTCGCTCACGCCTATCTCCGCCGCGACCGGATTCTGGATGAGCTGGTGCCGCCGGATGTGCCTGTGCCGGCGCTCGCCGAGGTGCAGGTCGCGCTCCAGAGCGCCGCCGCCTCGGTGACCGGCGAGCAGGCCGACGCGCTCAAGCGTCGCCTGCGGACCGGCACGGTGGTCACCTACGACGACCGCAACTGGGAGTTGCGATTCAGCCAGGAGCGTCGGCGGATCAACCAGTCGCGCGCCATCGCGGTCGACATGGAGAGCGGCACCGTGGCCGCGCAGGGCTTTCGCCTGCGCGTGCCGTATGGGGCGCTGCTCTGCGTTTCCGACAAGCCGCTTCACGGCGAGATCAAGCTGCCCGGCGCCGCCAACGCCTTCTATGACCGGGCGGTCTCCGAGCATCTGCGGGTCGGGCTGGCGGCCCTCGACGCGCTGCGGGCCGACCGGCACGGCCTGCATTCGCGCAAGCTGCGCAGCTTCGACGAGCCGCCGTTCCGATAAAGCGCGTTCCCCCGCGCATACGGACAAGCTTTCGCGGCCTTTCGGTGCTGCATTGCCGAACAGCGACGGACTGACACGCCACAATCAATCATCGAACGTGGATACGTGGGATCGATGGCACGTTGAAAAGTCATACTCCTCTCGAGGATTGGACTTTTCAATGAAGCGCTTTGCTCTCGCATCGACGGCACTTTTGGCAGCTTTCGCCTTCGTTCCCGGGGGCGCCGACGCCCGCGGGTTCGGCGGCGGCGGCGGTTTTCACGGCGGCGGGTTCGGTGGTGGCGGCTTCCATGGTGGTGGCTTCGGCGGCGGCGGCTTCCGGGGCGGCGGACTGGGCGGCGGTGGACTTGCTGGTGGCGGGTTCCGCGGCGGCGGTCTAGGTGGCGGCGGCTTCCGCGGTGCCGGTCTCGCCGGTGGTGGGTTTCGTGGCGCGGGTGTCGGGGCACCGGGGATCGGTGTCGGCCGGGGCTTTGGCGGTGGCGGTTTCCAGCGCGGCGGAGGCGTCTATGGCGGGCGCGGCGTGATCGGAAACCGCGGCTTTGCCGGTCGGGGCTACGCCAATCGCGGTTATTACGGACGGGGCTATGGCGGCTACGGGCGCGGCCTCGGTTACGGCTTGGCCGGCGTCGGACTTGGGCTGGGCGTCGGCTACGGCCTGGGTGGTTTCGGCTACGGCTATGACGATAGCTGCGCCGGCGGTTACGGCTACGGCTACGATCCGGCCTATTGCAGCACCTACGGTTACGGCTACTGAGCGTCGCACCTCTTAAAGTGGCCTCTCGACGGAAAAGCCCGGCCGGCAACGGCCGGGCTTTTCCATGTCCGCTCAGGTCTCCGGACCCGTCAGCCTTCGTCTGGGGCGAAGGCTGCGTCGTGGAGTCCCGAATTGCGAACCATTCCAAACCGGCCCATGCCTGCGGCCGCACGTGGAGCCGGGGGGCGTGGATGAGCGGGGCGGCGACTATTCCGGCGACGGCGGCTTTGCTGGTCCTATGCATGGGTCTGTGGGCGACCGCGCTTCTGCCCGAGATCGTCACCGCGCTGGCCTTCTTCGGGCTGGCGATGCTGCTGCGTCTCGGCAGCGCCGCGACGGTGTTCTCCGGCTTCTCGGCCGCAGCCTTCTGGCTGGTCCTGTCCGGTATGGTGGTGGGTCAGGGCATGACCCGCACCGGCCTCGGCGCCCGGATGGCCCGGGCGCTGGCCGGGCGCCTCTCCGGTTCCTACGCGTACTTCATCGCCGGTCTGGTGACCTTGAGCTTCCTCATCGCCTTCGTAATGCCGTCCAATCTCGGCCGGATCGCCCTGATGATCCCGGTGACGCTGGCGCTCTGCGACGGGTTCGGGCTGGTGCCCGGCCGGCCGGGGCGGACCGGCGCCGTCCTGGCGGTGGGCGTGGCGACCCCGATCCTGTCGGCGGCGATCCTGCCGGCCAACGTGCCGAACCTCGTGATGGCCGGCTCGGCCGAGCAGGTGCTGGGCTTGCACCTCTCCTACCTGTCCTATCTCCTCCTGCACGCGCCGGTCCTGGCCCTGGTCAAGGGCGTGATGCTGGTGGTGCTGATCGTGCGGCTGTTCCCCGATCGCCTCAGCCACGGCGCCCAGGCCCTTCCCGTGCTGCCGCCCGTCTCCCCGGCGGAGCGGCGCCTGGCGGTGATCCTGGCCTGCACCCTGGCCCTCTGGGTCACCGACAGCCTGCACGGCCTCGCCCCGGCCTGGGTCGGGCTCGCGGCCGCCGTGATCTGCCTGCTGCCGCGGATCGGGGTCCTGCCGCCCGAGTCGTTCCAGCAGGTGAACCTGCGGACCTGCTTCTATATCGCGGGGCTGCTCGGCTTGGTCGCGCTGGTCAACGAGACCGGGCTCGGGGCGCGGTTGGGCCATGGGCTGCTTGCGGTAGCGCCGCTCACTCCCGATGCGCCGACCCAGAACTTCGCGGTGCTGACCGGCATCAGCACCCTCATGACGCTGCTGGTCACCGCCAACGGCGCGCCGGCCCTCTACACGGCGCTGGCGGGAGAGATGGTTCAGGCCAGCGGTCTCTCAGCGCTCGCCGTCGTGTCGATCCAGGTGATCGGCTACGCGACCCTGTTCTTCCCCTACCAGGCCCCACCCATCGTCTTCGCCAGCGAGCTCGGCGGCGTGCGCCTGCGGGACGCCACCCGACTCACCCTGGCCTTCGGCCTGGCCTCGCTCCTGGTCGCCGCCCCCCTCGATTACGCCTGGTGGCGTCTGCTGGGGCAACTCAAGTGACAGATCCGCCGCTCTATCAACACGCCCTCTGCATTGCGCCGCAGCATGACACATTGCGGCTTGCCGCCGGAGGCACTAGCGCTACCACCAGATTAGAGACGGTCCAGTTCGCAGCTGCGAGGCTTCAACCCAATGGCACCCACCGCGCGCCCGACAGTGGCACAGCCGCTTTCACCGCATCTCCAGATCTATCGCTGGACCTGGACGATGGCGATGTCGGTGTTTCACCGTATTACCGGCACCGCGCTCTATGGCGGGACTGCGCTGGTGGCGATCTGGCTCGTCGCGCTTGCATCCGGGCCGGTCGCCTATTCCTACGTGGCCGGCTTCTTCGGCTCGATCGTCGGCCGGCTGATCTTGTTCGCCTACACCTGGGTGCTGATGCACCACATGCTCGGCGGGCTGCGCCACCTGGTCTGGGACACCGGCGTCGGGTTCGACCGGGAGAAGCGCCTGAGCATGGCGCGCCTGACGCTGATCGGATCCGTCGCGCTCACCATCGTCATCTGGGCGGTCGCCCTTCTGGTCCGCTGAGGAGGCCGGCATGGCTAAGGAAGAAATCCGCCAGGACACCCGCGTTTCCATCCGCACCCCGCGCGCCCGCGTTCGCGGCCTCGGCGTCGCCCATCACGGCGCCGGCCATTGGTGGCAGCAGCGGGTGACTGCCGCGGCGAACATCGTCCTGATGCTGGCCTTCGTGGTGATCGTCGCCAGCATGGCCGGCCGGGGCTACGTCGAAGCGACGCACCTGATTGCCAAGCCCCTGGTCTCGATCATCCTGATCCTGGCGCTGCTGTCGGTGACCATCCACATGCGGATCGGCATGCAGGTGGTCATCGAGGATTACGTGCACGGCCAAGGCACGAAGATCGCCGCGGTGTTCGCCAACAATGCCTACGCGGTCCTGGTGGCCGTGGCCTGCCTCTACGCGGTCCTGCGCATCGGCTTCGGACAGCCGGCCTGAACCCCGCCATCACGCATTTCGAGGAGCCGACCATGGCCGCCAACGGCACAAACGGCAGCGGGCCTGCCTACACCATTCACGATCACGCCTTCGACGTGGTGATCGTCGGCGCGGGCGGCGCGGGCCTGCGCGCCACCGTCGGCTGCTCCGAGGCCGGCCTGCGCACCGCCTGCATCACCAAGGTGTTCCCGACCCGCTCGCACACCGTGGCGGCGCAGGGCGGCATCTCGGCCTCGCTCGGCAATATGGGCCCGGACGATTGGCGCTGGCACATGTACGACACCGTCAAGGGGTCGGACTGGCTCGGCGACCAGGACGCGATCGAGTACCTCGTCCGCAACGCGCCGGCCGCCGTCTACGAGCTCGAGCATTGGGGCGTGCCCTTCTCGCGCACGGAAGAGGGCAAGATCTACCAGCGCCCGTTCGGCGGCATGACCACCGATTACGGCAAGGGCACCGCCCAGCGGACCTGCGCGGCGGCCGACCGGACCGGCCACGCCATGCTCCACACCCTCTACGGGCAGGCGGTGAAGAACCAGACCGACTTCTTCATCGAGTATTTCGCCCTCGACCTGATCATGGACGAGGAGGGCCGCTGCCGCGGCGTCATCGCCCTCGACCAGGCCACCGGCGAGATCCACCGGTTCCGCGCCCAGCAGACCATCCTGGCCACGGGCGGCTACGGCCGCGCCTACTTCTCGGCGACCTCGGCCCATACCTGCACGGGTGACGGCAACGCCATGGTGCTGCGCGCCGGGCTGCCGCTCCAGGACATGGAGTTCGTGCAGTTCCACCCGACCGGCATCTACGGCGCCGGCTGCCTGATCACCGAGGGCTCGCGCGGCGAGGGCGGCTACCTGACCAATTCCGAGGGCGAGCGCTTCATGGAGCGCTACGCCCCGTCGGCCAAGGACCTCGCCTCGCGCGACGTGGTCTCGCGCTCCATGACCATGGAGATCCGCGACGGCCGCGGCGTCGGCAAGAACAAGGACCACATCTACCTGCACCTGGACCACCTCGACCCGAAGATCCTGCACGAGCGCCTGCCGGGCATCTCGGAGAGCGCGAAGATCTTCGCGGGCGTCGACGTGACCAAGGAGCCGATCCCGGTCATCCCGACCGTGCACTACAATATGGGCGGCATCCCCACGAACTATCACGGCGAGGTGCTCACCCTCCGCGACGGTAACCCCGACACGGTGGTGCCGGGCCTGATGGCGATCGGCGAGGCGGCCTGCGTCTCGGTCCACGGGGCCAACCGCCTCGGCTCCAACTCCCTGATCGACCTCGTGGTGTTCGGCCGCGCCGCCGGCAAGCGCTGCGCCGAGATCGTCGAGCCGAACGGCCGGGCCCAGGAACTGCCCAAGGGCGCCACCGACAAGGCGCTCGAGCGCCTGGACCGCTTCCGTCACGCCAACGGCTCGACGCCGACCGCCGAGCTGCGCGCCGAGATGCAGAAGACGATGCAGAACAACTGCGCCGTGTTCCGCACCGGCGAGGTTCTGGAGGAGGGCAAGGGCCTGATCCACAAGGTCTGGAACGCCGCCGCCGACGTGAAGATCACCGACCGGTCCATGATCTGGAACACCGACCTCCTGGAGACCCTGGAGTTCGACAACCTGATCGGCCAGGCGGTGGTGACGATGGAATCGGCCGCCAACCGCAAGGAATCCCGCGGCGCCCATGCCCGCGAGGATTTCCCTGATCGCGACGACAAGGAGTGGATGAAGCACACCCTCTCCTGGCTCGATGAGGGCCGGCACCAGGTCAACATCGATTACCGGCCGGTGCACACCTACACGATGTCGAACGAGATCCAGTACATCGAGCCGAAGGCGCGCGTGTACTGAGGCCAACCATCACGATGCACGTGCCGATGCGCGGCGCGTGCATCCCCTCAGACCGGTTTCCGGTTCTGACCGATATTGCCGGATATAATCGCAATGGCCCAGTTCAACCTTCCGAAGAACTCCCAGATCACGCAGGGCCGCACCTGGGCGCCGCCGCCCGGCGCCAAGAACCTGCAGACCTTCAAGATCTACCGCTGGAACCCGGATGACGGGGCCAACCCGCGGATCGATACCTATCAGGTCGATCGCGACGATTGCGGCCCGATGGTGCTCGACGCGCTGCTGTGGATCAAGAACAAGGTCGACTCGACCCTGGTCTTCCGCCGCTCCTGCCGCGAGGGCATCTGCGGCTCCTGCGCCATGAACATCGAGGGCCAGAACGCGCTGGCCTGCACGATGGGCATCGACGAGTGCAAGAGCCCGGACAACGCCCTGCCGGTGATGACCCGCAAGGACAAGGACGGCGCGGTCCGGATCTACCCGTTGCCGCACATGCCGGTGCTGAAGGATCTGGTCCCCGACCTGACCAACTTCTACGCCCAGCACGCCGCGATCGAGCCCTGGCTGCAGACCGAGACGCCCGCCCCCGAGAAGGAGTGGCGCCAGACCCCCGAGGATCGGTCGAAGCTCGACGGCCTGTACGAGTGCATCCTGTGCGCGTGCTGCAGCACGTCCTGCCCGAGCTACTGGTGGAACGGCGACAAGTTCCTCGGCCCGGCGGCCCTGCTGCAGGCTTATCGCTGGCTGATCGATTCGCGCGACGAGAATACCGGCGACCGGCTCGATGCCCTGCACGATCCGTTCCGGCTCTACCGCTGCCACACGATCATGAACTGCGCCAACACCTGCCCCAAGAGCCTGAACCCGGCCAAAGCCATCGCCGAGATCAAGAAGATGATGGTCGAGCGGGTGGTCTGACCGCATACCGGTGAGGCGCCCCGGCCACACCGGGGCGAAAAGGCCGCTCCTCCGCAGCGGAGTCGGGGGCGGCCCAGGCGGCCGCCTTGCGGTCAGCGCATTTGGCACGGAGTCAGGGGTGAAGCGCCATCGCGCGCGACCCCAAGCCTGATCCGAAGTGGTCCGATGCTGCGCCCGAGCCTGCCGATCTTCGCTGCCCTCTGCCTGAGCGCCACCCTGGGCGCCTGTGCGACGACCCGTCTGGAGAGCCCGAGGGGCCGGGCGCCGTCTCAGGCGTCCCTGGATGCCGTGCAGGCGGTCCCGTCGGGGACCGTGACGGCGGCGCCGCTCGCGCCCCCGCCCGGTGCGAGCGCGAGCCCCGACGCGCCGCCCCCGCCCGGCGCCCAGGCGAATGCTGCGCCGAACGGGCCGACGGTGATCGCTGAGCCGGTGGCGCCCCCCGCGCCGCCGCCGCCGGTGGTCACGAGCGGCCGCGCCTCGGTGGTCGGCAGCTGGGATGCCAAGGACGCCACGGGCGCGAGCTGCAAGGTCACCCTGTCCAGCGCGCCGGCCCTCGACCTCTACAAGGCCTCGGCCTCCGGCTGTCCCAACAAGGACCTGGCACGGGTCTCGGCCTGGGACTTCCGCGACGGCGAGGTCTATCTCTACCAGCCGGGCGGCACCGTCGCGGCGCGTCTGCGCCAGGGCAACGGCGCACTCGAGGGGGCGCTGACCAAATCGGGCGCCACGCTCGCTCTGGCGCGCTGAGCCGGACGGCGCGGCCACGCACGTGGAGAGGGATCGGCCGCGACGGGCCGGTCCTGCATAAGGAATATGGTCTGGATTTCCGGCGCCGCGACGACCGCGCGCGCTTGGCGGCCAGCGCACCGCCCTTACATCAGGGCTTCCCACAGCGGTGCGCCCCAAAAATATGTTTTTGAATTGGCTTGAGCGCCGGGTCGATCCGTTCGCGCCCTTCGACGAGACGCGAACCCCGCCGCAGACGGTCCTGGGTTTCGCCGGCTTCTACCTGCGCCCGATTCGGGCGGCCCTGGCGGCCCTGTTCGTCATCGCGGTGGTGGCCGGGACGGTCGAGGCCTCGCTCTACCTGGTGATGCGCTGGTTCATCGACCTGCTCGCCACGGCCGACCGGGCCACCGTCCTGTCCGACCATGCGGTCGGGCTGGGCCTGGTATTCTTGCTGATCGCCCTGGTCCGGCCGCTCTCGATCTGGCTGCACGAGGTGCTGTCCAACCAGCTGATCGTGCCGCAATCGACCAGCCAGATCCGCTGGCGGGCGCATCTCTATACCCTGGGGCACGCGCTCTCGTATTTCCAGGGCGACTTCTCCGGCCGCCTCGCCAACCGCGTCGTGCAAGTCGGCCCGGCGGTGCGGGAGTTGGCGGTCGTGTTCATCGACACACTGCTCTACGTGGCGATCTACGCCGTGACGGCGGTCGGCCTGTTCGGCTCGATCTCGCCCTGGCTCGCCCTTCCGGTGCTCATCTGGATCGCCGCCTACGCTGCGCTCACCACTTGGTTCGTGCCCCGGGCCCGCGCCCGCTCGCACAAGACCGCCGACACCCGATCGGTGCTGATCGGCCGGATCGTCGACAGCTACACCAACATCCTGACGGTCAAGCTCTTCGCCCGTGACCGCGAGGAACGGGCCACGGTGCGCGACGCGGTCGAGGTCCATACCGACGCCTACCTGTACCAGTTCCGGCTGGTGACCCTGACCACCAGCCTGCTCGGCCTGCTGAACAGCACGCTGCTGATCGCCACCGGCGCGGCCTGCCTGATTCTCTGGCGCGAGGGCGGCATGACCACCGGCGAGGCCTCGGCCGGGCTGGCCCTGATCCTGCGGCTCATCGCCATGTCGGGCTGGGTGATGCAGACGGTCCGCGGCGTGTTCGAGAATGTCGGGGTGATCCAGGAGAGCATGCAGACCATGGCGCGGCCCCACGCGCTGGTGGACGCCCCGGAGGCCCGGGACCTCGTCGTGAAGGGCGGCGAGATCCGGTTCGAGAATGTCGGATTCCATTACGGCCGCGGCGACGCCACCGTGATCGAGGATTTCAGCCTGACGATCCGACCCGGCGAGAAGGTCGGGCTGGTCGGGGTCAGCGGTGCGGGCAAGTCCACCCTGGCGAGCCTGCTGCTGCGCCTCTACGAGGTCGAGAGCGGGCGTATCCTGGTGGACGGCCAGGACATTGCCACCGTGACGCAGCAATCCCTGCGCGAGGCCATCGCCATGGTCAGCCAGGACACGTCGCTGCTGCACCGCTCGATCCGCGAGAATATCGCCTACGGCCGTCCGGGCGCCACGCAGGAGCAGATCGAGCGCGCGGCGAAACTGGCCCATGCCGACCGGTTCATCGCCGATCTCATCGATCACAAGGGCCGCCGGGGTTACGACGCCCAGGTCGGCGAGCGCGGGGTCAAGCTCTCCGGCGGCCAGCGCCAGCGCATCGCCATCGCCCGCGTGATGCTGAAGGACGCACCGATTCTGATTCTCGACGAGGCGACCTCGGCCCTCGACAGCGAGGTCGAGGCGGCGATCCAGGACTCGCTCGACACGCTGATGGCCGGCAAGACCGTGGTGGCGATCGCCCACCGCCTGTCCACCATCGCGGCGCTTGACCGCCTCGTGGTGATCGACCGCGGCCGTATCGTCGAGGAGGGCACCCATGCCGAGCTGGTCGCCCGCGGCGGCGTCTATGCCGGGCTCTGGGCCCGCCAGTCGGGCGGCTTCCTGGACGGCGGAGCGGCGCAGTTCGACGACGCCGTGGCGTAGCGATGCGGCCGAGCTGGCATTCGGCAACATATGACAACGATCGTGACCTAACCGCCTCGCGAGGCCCTCTCTGGCAGCTTGACTTGGGGGTGGCACACGGTCTCATTGCTCAGATTAGAACGATAATGCTTTGATCGCGGCCCGGCCGGGAAATCAGGGCAGGGCACCTGCGGCCCTCACGCCAACGCACGGAGTTCCGAATCTTGGCGACCACCTCCGCCACTGCTCCCGCGACCCGGGATGGCAGCGCCCGAACGGACGGCCCCCACGAGGGCAGCCGCCGTGATTTCCTGTTCCTCGCCACCGGGGCCGGACTCGCGGTCGGGGCAGCCGCTACGGTCTGGCCGCTGATCTCGTCCATGGCGCCCGATGCCGAGACGATCGCGGCCGGCGCGCCGATCGATGTCGATCTGACACCGATCCAGGACGGCCAGATCATCAACGTGTTCTGGCGCGGCAAGCTGATCTTCGTGCGCAAGCTCACGGCCAAGGAGGTGACCGACATGCAGGCGGTCCCGCTCACGGCCATGATCGACCCCGCGCCCTTCCCGACGCGGGTCAAGAGCGGCCACGACCAGTGGCTGGTCGTCTACGGCAACTGCACGCATCTCGGCTGCGTGCCGATCGGCCACCAGGGCAATTTCGAGGGCTGGGCCTGCCCCTGCCACGGCTCGCAGTTCGACGCCGTCGGGCGCGTCCGCCACGGACCGGCACCGATCAACCTGCCGATCCCGCCCTACGCCTTCGAGACGGATACCAAGATCCGGATCGGCGAGGGTGGCAAGGAAGCGGCGTGAGAAGGACGCGGACATGAGCGGAACTGCCAGCACCTACGTCCCGAAGAGCCGCGTCGCCAAGTGGTTCGAGGCCCGGCTGCCGATCGCCGGGCTCGTGCACTCGTCCTTCATCGCCTATCCCGTCCCGCGAAACCTCAATTACTTCTGGACCTTCGGGGCCATCCTGGCCGCCTTCCTGGGGATCCAGATCGTCACCGGCGTCTGGCTGGCGATGCACTACGAGCCTTCGGCGACGGGCGCGTTCAATTCCGTCGAAAAGATCATGCGCGACGTCAATTACGGCTGGCTGCTGCGCTACGCGCACGCCAACGGCGCATCGATGTTCTTCGTCGCCGTCTATCTGCACATGTTCCGGGCGCTGTATTACGGGTCGTACAAGGCCCCGCGCGAGGTGCTCTACATCCTCGGCGTGATCATTTACCTCCTGATGATGGCCACGGCCTTCCTCGGCTACACGCTGCCCTGGGGTCAGATGAGCTTCTGGGGCGCCACGGTCATCACCAACATCCTGGCGGCGATCCCGGTGGTGGGCGACACCATCCAGACGCTGCTCTGGGGCGGATACTCGGTGGGCAATCCGACCGTGAACCGCTTCTTCTCGCTGCACTACCTGCTGCCCTGGATGATAGCCGGCGTGGTCGTGCTGCACGTCTGGGCCCTGCACGTCACCGGCCAGAACAACCCGGCCGGCATCCCGATCAAGTCGGGCAAGGACGCGGTGCCGTTCACGCCCTACGCGACCATCAAGGACGTGTTCGCGACCTGCGTGTTCATGATCCTGTTCGCCTGGTTCCTGTTCTACCAGCCGAACTACCTGGGCCATGCCGACAACTACATCGCGGCCAACCCCGCGGTGACGCCGGCGCACATCGTCCCCGAATGGTACTTCCTGCCGTTCTACGCGATCCTGCGCGCGGTCCCGAGCAAGCTCGGCGGCGTGATCCTGATGTTCTCGGCGGTGCTCATCCTGGCCTTCGCGCCGTGGCTGGATACGTCGCGGGTTCGGTCCTGCAACTACCGGCCGATCTACCGGCAGTTCTTCTGGGTGTTCATCGGTGCGACGCTGCTGCTCGGGTGGCTCGGCTCGCAGCCGCCGGAGGGGGGCTATGTCCTCGCCGCGCAGGTCTGCACGGCCTACTACTTCGCGCACTTCCTGATCGTGATGCCCCTCTGCGGCCTGTTCGAGACGCCGAAGGCGCTCCCCGGGTCGATCCTGGAGAGCGTCACGGGGCCGGGCAAACAGGTGAGTGGATCGGGTATGCCGGCGGGCGCCGCCGCCGCTCCGACCACCAAAGGCTGACGGGCTGACGACGGAACCATGATGATGACCCGCGTCCTCTCGACCACCGCCGCCGTCGCTCTCGCGGCGCTCCTGTTCGGCGCCGCGCCGGCCTCCGCGGAGGACGGGCATGGCGGCCCGATCCCGGGCCGCGTGAACTGGAGCTTCGCCGGCACGTTCGGCCGGTTCGACACTGCGCAGTTGCAGCGCGGCTTCCAGGTCTACAAAGAAGTCTGCTCCTCCTGCCATTCGATGAAGCTGGTCGCCTTCCGCAATCTCGCCCAGGAAGGCGGCCCGCATTTCTCCGCCGCGCAGGTCAAGGCCCTGGCCGCGACCTATCAGGTGAAGGACGGTCCGAACGATGCCGGCGAGATGTTCGACCGGCCCGGCCGGCCGGCCGACACGTTCCCGCCGCCCTTCCCGAACGACCAGGCCGCGGCGGCTGCCAACGGCGGCAAGGCGCCGCCCGATTTCTCGGTGATCGCCAAGGCGCGGACCTATTCCCGCGGCTCGCTCTACTTCCTGACCGACTGGCTGCCGTTCGTCGGCTATTCCGAGCACGGGCCCGACTACATCCATGCCCTGCTCAACGGCTACGAGGAGCCGCCGAAGGACTTCTCCGTTCCCGATGGCGGCCACTACAACAAGTACTATCCCGGCCACATCATCGCGATGCCGCCGCCGATCACGGACGGGCAGGTCACCTACGCCAAGGGCGAGGACGGCCAGCCCGTGGTCCCCGAGACCGTGGACCAGTACGGCAAGGACGTCTCGGCCTTCCTGATGTGGGCGGCCGAGCCGCACATGATGGACCGTAAGGCCCTGGGCTTCCGGGTCATCCTGTTCCTGATCGTCATGTCGGGGCTGCTCTACTACGTGAAGAAGAAGATCTGGGCCGATGTCGGCGGCGAGGTCCACGGCCTCCAGCCGGAGCTGCACAAGACCTTCTGAGCCGGCTCCGCACCGACTTTGCCGGATGGGCCTCCTTCGGGGGGCCCATCTTTTTTGGGCGGGGGCTGCGTGCTACCGCTCGGCGAGCGCGGCCGTCCGTCTTCCGGCGGGGCGGATCCCTTCCACCCCCTCATCCTGAGGTGCCCGCGCCGGCGAGCCTCGAAGGACGGGTCCAGGGATCGCTTCGCGTTATGGAGGCTCCTTCGAGGCCTCCGCTTCGCCCCGGCACCTCAGGATGAGGTGGCGGATGGGACATCCGACGCCCCGGCGGCGGCGCCACGACATTAGGACAAGCGGCATGACGGCAGCGGTGCTCGGGGTGATGGGCGGGTCCGGCGTCTACGATCTGCCGGGGCTCGAGGACGTGCGCGAGGAACGCGTCGCCTCGCCCTGGGGTGAGCCCTCGGACGCCCTGCGCATCGGGCGGATCGGGAAAACCCGGATCGTGTTCCTGGCCCGCCATGGCCGGGGCCACCGGCTGTCGCCGTCCGGCATCAACTACCGCGCGAATATC
Source organism: Methylobacterium brachiatum (assembly GCF_020523825.1). Classification (GTDB taxonomy): domain Bacteria; phylum Pseudomonadota; class Alphaproteobacteria; order Rhizobiales; family Beijerinckiaceae; genus Methylobacterium; species Methylobacterium brachiatum. Next base: position 488,681 of record NZ_JAJALK010000001.1, read on the forward strand.
GATGCGATGAAGCGCGCCGGCGTCACCGACCTCGTGGCGCTCTCGGCCTGCGGGTCGTTTCGCGAGGACTTACCGCCGGGCCTGTTCGTTCTGGTTGACCAGTTCGTCGACCGGACGCATGGGCGCGCCTCCTCGTTCTTCGGCGACGGCTGCGTCGCGCATGTCTCCGTCGCGCACCCGGTCGGCCCGGCGCTGCAGGCGCGGATCGCCACGGCCGCCAAGGCCGAGGACATCGCGGTCCATCGCGGCGGCACCTATGTCTGCATGGACGGGCCGCAATTCTCATCGCTCGCCGAATCCCGCGCCTACAAGGCGCAGGGCTTCGACGTGATCGGCATGACCAACATGCCCGAGGCCAAGCTCGCCCGCGAGGCCGAGATCACCTACGCCACGATCGCGATGGTCACCGACTACGATTGCTGGCACCCCGGCCACGATGCCGTGGACGTCGCCGCGGTGATCGCGGTCGCCCGGACCAACGCCGACAAGGCGGCCCGCTTGGTGGCGCGGCTCGCCCGCGACTTCCCGGCCGAGCGTGAGCCGTGCCCGGCGGGCTCGCACCGCGCCCTCGACGGCGCGATCATGACCGCGCCGACCGCCCGCGATCCGGCGCTGCTCGCCAAGCTCGACGCGGTGGCGGGGCGCGTGCTCCAGGGATAGGGCGGCTTCGCCCTTTCCATTCCGGACGAACTCACACTAGAACGCGCTCGCGGCCCCTGGCCGGCCCCGACGCAAAGTCCGAAACAAGATGCGCAGCGCCTCCATCAGCCGGAAGACCGCCGAGACCGATATCGCGGTCAGCGTCGGCCTCGACGGGACCGGGCAGTCGAAGATCGCCACCGGCATCGGCTTCCTCGACCATATGCTCGACCTGTTCGCCCGGCACGGCCTGTTCGACCTGGAGGTCAAGGTCGACGGCGACCTGCATATCGACCAGCACCACTCGGCCGAGGATTGCGGCATCGCGCTGGGCCAGGCCTTCGCCAAGGCGCTCGGCGACAAGCGCGGGGTGACGCGCTACGCCGACATCCACCTGCCGATGGACGAGGCGCTGACCCGGGTCTGCGTCGATATCTCGGGCCGGCCGTTCCTGGTGTTCCGCACAAGCTTCCGGGTCGAGAAGATCGGCCAGTTCGACACCGAGCTGGTGCGCGAGTGGTTCCAGGCCTTCGCGATGAATGCCGGGCTGACGCTGCACGTCGAGACCCTGTACGGCGACAACGCGCACCACATCGCCGAGAGCTGCTTCAAGGGGCTGGCCCGCGCCTTGCGGAAGGCGGTGGCGATCGACCCCCGCGAAGAGGGGCGCGTTCCCTCCACGAAGGGCTCCCTGTAGACCAAGGTTTCGTCGCGCTCCCGAATGGCCGTTCCGGCTGTCGGCGAACGCTCTCACCGGGAGTTCCGCGATGCGGATGCGCAGCTACACGCTCCACCTGCCGGCCGATGCGCGGCCGGGCGAATCCATCGGCCTGGAGCGGGCTCTGCTCGTGCGGGACGGATTCTCCTGGCCGGCCTTCGCGTTCAGCGTGCTCTGGTTCCTCTATCACCGCCTCTGGATCGCGGCGCTGGTCGTGCTCGCCGGCCTGATGGCGCTCGCCGGCCTCGGTCATGCCCTCGGGCTGCCCCCGGGTATCGCCACCCTCGTGACCCTGCTGGCTTCCTGGCTGATCGGCCTCGAGGCGTCGAGCCTGCGCCGCTGGACCCTGGCGCGCCGGGGCTGGCCGGCGCGGGACGCCGTCATGGCCGCCACCCCCGAGGAAGCCGAGGCCAAGGCGCTGGGCCGCTGGCTCGACGCCACCGCGCCGGCGCCCCGCCCGCCGTTCCCGGCCGGCCCGACCCGTCGCAGCGAGCCGGTGATCGGCCTGTTCCCCGCCCAGGAAATCGCCCGGTGAGTGGCAGGTCGAGACGCGCATGAGCACCGAGACGGTCGCGATCATCGATTACGGGTCGGGCAACCTCCATTCGGCCGCCAAGGCGTTCGAGCGCGCAGCCCGCGAGGCCGGGCGCGACGCGCGCATCCGCCTGACCTCCGACCCGGCCGTCGTGGCCGCCGCCGATCGCGTCGTGCTGCCGGGCGTCGGCGCCTACGCGGATTGCCGGCGCGGGCTCGATTCCGTCCCCGGCATGGTCGAGGCCATGACCGAGGTGGCGCAGGTCGCCGGCCGGCCGTTCCTCGGCATCTGCGTCGGCATGCAGCTGCTTGCGAGCCGCGGGCTGGAATACGAGACGACGCCCGGTCTCGGCTGGATTCCGGGCGATGTCGCGCCGATCCGCCCGTCCGACCCGGCGCTCAAGATCCCCCATATGGGCTGGAACACCCTGCGGATTGCGCGCGACCACGCGTTGCTCGCCGGCATTCCAACCGGCGAGGACGGGTTGCACGCCTATTTCGTGCACAGCTTCGCGCTGGCTGCGGAACGCCCGGAGGATGTCGTGGCCCAGGCCGATTACGGCGGTCCCGTCACCGCAATGGTCGCCCGCGGCAACGTCGCCGGCACACAGTTCCACCCCGAGAAGAGTCAGCGCCTCGGCCTGGCGCTCATCGCGAATTTTCTGACCTGGCGCCCCTGAACGCGCTCCGGATTCGGCGAGAAGGAAGACAGCACCCGTGATCCTGTACCCGGCGATCGACCTGAAGGAGGGACGCTGCGTCCGCCTCGTCCAGGGGGACATGGCGCAGGCCAAGATCTTCGGCGACGATCCGGCCGCGCAGGCCGCGACCTTCGAGGAGCAGGGCTTTCCCTGGCTCCACGTGGTCGATCTGGACGGCGCCTTCGCGGGCGCACCGCGCAACGCCGCCGCAGTGGACGCGATCCTGGCCCGGGTCGGCATCCCGGTGCAGCTCGGCGGCGGCATCCGCGAGATGAAGACGCTGGAGGGCTGGCTCGCCAAGGGCGTCGCCCGGGTGATCATCGGCACGGCGGCGGTGCGCGATCCCGCCTTCGTCCGCGAGGCGGCGCGCCTGCATCCCGGCAAGATCGCGGTAGGCATCGACGCCAAGGACGGGCGCGTGGCCGTCGAGGGCTGGGCGCAGACCTCCAGCATGACCGCCGAGGAGCTCGGCCGTCGCTTCGAGGATGCCGGCGTCGCGGCGATCATCTACACCGACATTGCCCGCGACGGCATCCTGAAGGGTCTCAACGTCGAGATGACTCTGGCGCTGGCCCAGGCCGTGCGCATCCCGGTGATCGCGTCGGGAGGCCTCGCCTCCATCGACGACGTGCACCGGCTGCTCCAGCCCGATTGCGCCCTCATCGCCGGCGCCATCACCGGACGGGCCCTCTATGACGGCCGCATCGACCCGCAGGCCGCGCTCGCCGCCATCGCGCGCGCGCGCGGCCCGTCGGCGTGATAGGTTTTTGTGATCGAAGGACCTCGACTCGGAGGCTGTGATGGCCTGCCGCGGAACGGCTTACCAAGACGACTTTTACATCTGGACACAGGAGCAGGGCGCCCGCCTGCGGGCGGGCGATGTCGCGGGGCTCGACTGCCCGAACCTCGCGGATGAGATCGAGAGCTTAGGCCGGACTCAGTTCGCGACCTTGGTCGATGCTCTGCGGGGATTACTCGTGACCATGCTGACGATCGATCGCCGCCCCGGTTTGCAGAACCGACGCGAGGCGATCGAGATCGCGATGCACCGGAATCACGTCTCCGACGAACTGCAAGACAGCCCGAGTCTCAGGAACCGGCTGAGCGACGCTGTCGAGCGGGCCTATCGCTCCGCCCGCCTCGAAGCCGCGGACGCCACAGGCTTGGCGTTGAGGCACTTCCCAGAAGCCTGCCCGTACACGTATCAGGACATCATGGATCGTCCGTTCGCGATCGATCCCGAATCCTGATCGGACCGCCGAGGGCTCGTGCTCAAAACCCGCATCATCCCCTGCCTCGACGTGAAGGACGGCCGCGTCGTGAAGGGCGTCCGCTTCGAGGGGCTGCGCGATGCCGGCGATCCGGTGGAGGCGGCGAAGGTCTACGACGCGGCCGGCGCCGACGAGCTCTGCTTCCTCGACATCACCGCGAGCCGCGAGGCCCGGGGCACGCTGCTCGATATCGTCAGCCGCACCGCCGAGGCCTGCTTCATGCCGCTCACCGTCGGCGGCGGCGTGCGCACTGTCGAGGACGTGCGCGCGCTGCTGCTCGCCGGCGCCGACAAGGTCGCGATCAACACCGCCGCAGTGAAGGACCCGGACCTCGTCGCCCGGGCGGCGGAAAAATTCGGCGCGCAGTGCATCGTGGTGGCGATCGACGCCAAGCGGGTCTCCGGTCCCGGCGAACCCGCCCGGTGGGAGATCTTCACCCATGGCGGCCGCGACCCGACCGGGATCGACGCCGTCGCCTTCGCCCGCCTGGTCGCCGAGAAGGGCGCCGGGGAGCTGCTGGTGACCTCCATGGACAAGGACGGCACCCGTTCCGGCTACGACCTGGCCCTCACGCGGGCGATCAGCGACGCCGTGACCGTGCCGGTCATCGCCTCGGGCGGGGTCGGCGGCCTCGACGACCTCGTGGCCGGGGTGGCTCAGGGCGGGGCGAGCGCCGTGCTCGCCGCATCGATCTTCCATTTCGGGCAGGCGAGCGTCGCCGAGGCGAAGGCCCATATGGCGGCCGCCGGCCTCGCGATGCGTCTCGACGGCCCGGCATCATCCGCGAGGGCGCCCCTGTGACCAGCATTCTTCTCGTCAACGCGACCCTCCTCGATCCGGCGACGGGGCGCGAGACGCGCGGTGCCGTGCTGGTGCAGGACGGCCGCATCGCCGACATCGCCGAGGGCGCCGCGCCCGGAGCCCCGGCGGACGCCGCCCGGATCGACTGCCGCGGAAGAATCCTGACCCCGGGCCTGATCGACATGCGCGCCTTCGTGGGCGAGCCGGGGGCCGAGCATCGCGAGACGCTGGCCTCGGCCAGTGCCGCGGCGGCGGCGGGCGGCGTCACGACCCTGGTCTGCATGCCCGACACCAACCCGGTGATCGACGGCCCGGCGATCGTCGATTTCGTGCTCCGCCGCGCGCGCGATACCGCCTGCGTCCATGTCCTGCCCGCCGCCGCGATCACCAAGGGCCTGGCCGGCAAGGAGATGACCGAGTTCGGCCTGCTTCAGGAGGCCGGCGCGGTGGCCTTCACGGACGGGCTGCACGCCGTGGCGAACGCCCAGGTGATGCGCCGCGCCCTGACCTACGCCCGGGATTTCGACGCCCTGCTGATGCAGCATGTCGAGGATGCCGACCTCGTCGCCGAGGGGGTGATGAACGAGGGCGAGCTGGCCTCGCGCCTCGGGCTGATGGGCATCCCCCGCGAGGCCGAGACCGTCATGCTGGAGCGCGACATCCGCCTCGTGCGGCTGACCGGCGCCCGCTACCACGCGGCGATGATCTCGACCGCCGATTCGGTGGAGATCGTGCGCCGGGCCAAGCAGGACGGGTTGCCGGTGACCTGCGGCGTCTCGGTCAACAACCTCGTGCTGAACGAAAACGATATCGGCCATTACCGAACCTTCTGCCGGCTCTCGCCGCCGCTCCGCGACGAGGCCGACCGGCATGCCATGGTCCGGGCGCTCGACGAGGGCGTGATCGACGTGGTCGTCTCCGACCACAATCCGCAGGATGTCGAGACCAAGCGCCTGCCCTTCGCGGAAGCCGCCGACGGCGCGCTCGGGATCGAGACCCTGCTCGGCGCGTCCCTGCGCCTCGTCCATACCGGCGACCTCGCGCTCAACAAGCTGATCGCGGCGCTGACCGTGAACCCGGCCCGGATCCTCGGGCGCGAGGCCGGACGCCTGGCGGTCGGCGCGCCTGCCGACCTCGTGCTGATCGATCCCGATCTGCCCTACGTGCTCGACAAGCGCCGGCTGAAGTCGCGCTCCAAGAACTCGCCCTTCGACGAGGCGCGGCTCCAGGGGGCCGCGGTGCTGACCCTGGTTTCCGGGCGGATCGTGCACGCGATCGACGATCTCGCGGCGGCGGCCTGATGCTGGCCGATCTCGCGACGCCGGCCGCCCTCGGTGGCCTGGCCCTCGGCTACGCCCTGGGCTCGATCCCGTTCGGGCTGATCTTCACGCGCGTCGCCGGTCTCGGCGACGTCCGGGCGATCGGCTCGGGCAATATCGGCGCGACCAACGTGCTGCGCACCGGTCGGAAGGGCCTCGCCGCCGCAACCCTGCTGGGCGACGCCCTGAAGGGGACGGCCGCCGTGCTGATCGCCCGTCAGCTGGGCGGCGAAGGCCCGGCGCTGGCCGCCGGGCTCGGGGCCTTCCTCGGCCATCTCTTCCCGGTCTGGCTCGGCTTCAAGGGCGGAAAGGGAGTCGCGACCTTCATCGGCGTGCTGCTGGCGTTCAGCCCCCCGGCTTTGGCCGCCTTCGCGGTGATCTGGCTCGGCCTCGCCTTCGCGCTGAAATACTCGTCGCTCGCCGCCCTGGCGGCCTCCGCGGCGACGCCGCTGGTGCTGTGGGCGCTCGACGCGCCGACGCAAGCTGTGCTGCTCCTGCTGCTCGGCGTGCTGTTATGGTGGAAGCACGCGCCCAACATCCGGCGACTCGCGGCCGGCACCGAGGGGCGCATCGGCCAGAAAGGCTGAGCGTACGCGCCGGATGGCGTGATCCCGGGGGTGCGTCATGCAGCTCACCGATGCGCAGCGCCTCGACTGGCTGCGCCTGATCCGGACCGAGGGTATCGGCCCGCGCAATTTCCGTTCCCTGATCAACCGGTTCGGCGGCGCGGCGGCAGCGCTCGAGGCGCTGCCGGATTTGAGCCGTCGTCAGGGCCGGCGCATCGAGCCGTTCAGCCGGGCGCGAGCCGAGGACGAAATCGCCGCCCTGGCGCGCCTCGGCGGGCGCCTGCTCGCCACCGGGGAAGCGACGTATCCCCGTCTGCTCCAGCTCACCGACGCGGCGCCGCCGCTGATCGCCCTGCGCGGCGCGCCACAGATCCTGAACCGGCCTTCGGTGGCGCTGGTCGGATCGCGCAACGCCTCGACCGCCGGGCTCGCCTTCACGGAGCGCCTGGCCCGCGGCCTCGGCGAAGCCGGACTTGTCGTCGTGTCCGGCCTCGCCCGCGGGATCGATGCGCGGGCGCACAAAGCCACCCTGCAGACCGGCACCATTGCCGTCATGGCCGGCGGGCAGGATCGGATCTACCCGGCGAGCCATGTCGGCCTGGTGGACGCGATCCTGGGGGAGGGCGGGGCGGTCCTGGCCGAGATGCCGATGGGCTGGGAGGCGCGCGGCCGCGACTTCCCCCGGCGCAACCGGATCATTTCCGGTTTGGCCTACGGTACGATCGTCATGGAGGCGGCGCGCCGGTCCGGCTCCCTGATCACGGCGCGCTACGCCCTGGAGCAGAATCGCGAGGTCTTCGCGGTCCCGGGCTCGCCCCTGGATCCGCGGGCCGAGGGCACCAACGACTTGATCCGCCAGGGGGCAACCCTGGTGGCCGACGTGGATCACGTCCTCGACGTGATCGGCCCGATCATCGAGCGCGGTCCCGATCCCGACGCCGCCCCCGCGCGGCAACGGCCCGACCTCGCCGAGCAGCCGGATTTCTGGGACGAGATCGATCTGGAGGGACGGCCGAGCCTGCCGAACGGTGGCGCAGACCCGGATCTCGTTTTCGACGCCCCGGTCGTCGAGCCGGACGAGCCCGCGGACGACCGTCAAACAATCATCGCCCTGCTGGGGCCGAGCCCGGTCGGCACCGACGAGCTCGCGCGCAGCGCCGGCGTCGGCGCCCGCGTGGTGCAGACCGTGCTGCTGGAGCTGGAGCTCGACGGCCGCATCGAGCGGCACGGCAGCGGCGCGGTCTCGCTGGTCAGTCGCTGACCGGGTCCGCGTCGGAATCGGCGAGGTTGCGCATCACGTCGAGGCAGCCCTGCAGGATGTAGGCGGCGGCGAGCTTGTCCACGAGTTGGCCGCGCCGCGCGCGGGACGCATCCGCCTCGATCAGCGCCCGGGTCACGACGGCGGTGGACAGGCGCTCGTCGAAGAACACGTGCGGGATGTCGATGATCGGCTTCAGGTTGCGCACGAAGGCGCGGGTCGACTGAACGCGAGGCCCCTCGCTGCCATCCATGTTGAGCGGCAGACCGATCACCAGCCCGCCGACCGCGTGCTGCCGGCAGAGCGCGGCGAGGCGCTGGGCGTCGGGGGTGAACTTCACCCGGCGGATCGTCTCGAGGGGCGTGGCGATCTGGCGACCCAGATCCGACAGGGCGAGCCCGATCGTCTTGGTGCCGAGATCGACCCCGATCAGGCGCGCGCCGCCCCGCGAGGCGGCCGCGAAGGTACGGATCTCGTCGAAATTCATGGCCTGGCCCTACGCCAGCCCGGCGCCCCGCGCCAGCGTCGCCTCCGCGATCCCGTCGAACCGGGCCGGAAGCGGCGTCGCGCCCGGACCCAGGACGATGGCGGCGGAGGGTCGGGTCACGCGGTCGAAGAAGTCGGCCAGGCTCTCGCCGCCGAAACGCACGGTCTCGAGATCGGGGGCGAGCAGCCAGATGTCGTACTCGTCAGTCGCTCCGGCGACGTCCCAGAACAGGAAGCTGCCATCCTCGCCCGCGCCGAAGAAGCAGGCGCGCTCGATCACCGCCGGGTCGCCGTCCTCGACGTCGAAGCGGTGCGGCTCGCCGTCACGCTCCAGCATCGCCACCGCGTTGCCGACGCTGACGGCGATCACGCCGGCCTGGGTCGCGAGATCGCTGGCCTCGAACGGGGCCGGCACGGCGATCCGGAACTGCTCGGCGGCCAGGCCGATGCCGCAGGTCTCGCAGAAGCTCCGGTAGGAGGCCGGCAGGGGGAAGCCGAGCTCCGCGGCGGCGCGGTCGAGATCCGCCGGCTGTGCCAGGAAGCCCGCCGACAGGCTCGTGAACACCTGCTCCCACATCAAACCCGCTCCCTCGTCCACAGCGTTAACGCTCTCCGCAGATCGACCCAGATGCACCCGGATCCGTTCGCGAATAGGTAGGTTAAAACTTCGTTAATCCACGTTTCGGGTATCGCCATGCCGACGATAGGCCAGCCCAGCGCCCCAAGCCCGTCCCGCCGCAAGCAGCCCATGACCCGCAAGCAGTGCTGGATGCTGGTCCTGGCCTTCGAAGTTCTGGTCTTCGGTGTCTCGCAATCGGTCTTCCGGCCGGCGCGGCAGGCCGGGATCACGATCGAGATGTCGGTGACGCCGAACCACGTGGTGACCTGATCCACCCGGTCTAGCCGGATCTCTTCCCACGGCGCGGCCATGCAGACCACCGCCCGCGTTGCGGCGCGTCGAAGCGCAGTGCTATAGCCCGGCCCGGCGCCGGGGATGCCTCCCGGGCAGGGACGAACGGGACGGCATGTCGGTCGACGAGAAGACGGTTCGGCGCATCGCGCATCTGGCGCGGATCGCAGTCACCGACGACGAGGTCGGTCCGCTGCAGGGTGAGCTGAACGCCATCCTGGCCTTCGTCGAGCAGCTCGGCGCGGTGGACGTGTCCGGCGTCGAGCCGATGACCTCGGTCACCCCGATGGCGATGAAGAAGCGCGAGGACGTGGTCACCGAGGGCGGCCGCGCCGCCGACGTGGTCGCCAACGCCCCCGAGACCGAAGACAATTACTTCCTGGTTCCGAAGGTCGTCGAGTAGGCTGCTTCCGGCCTTCGGCGAAGCATGAATTCTGGCGGCATGCGCGCGGCGGCGCGCGCGAGGACGTGAACAGCGTGGATCCGAACGAACTCACCCTGGCCGAGGCGCGCGACGCCCTCAAGGCGAAGCGGATCTCGGCCCGCGAGCTGACCCAGGCGCATCTCGACGCGATGGCCAAGGCCCGCGTGCTGAACGCCTTCATCCGCGAGACGCCCGATCACGCCCTCAGGATGGCGGACGAAGCGGACAAGAAGATCGGCGCCGGCGAGGCCCGCCCGCTGGAAGGCATCCCGCTCGGGATCAAGGACCTGTTCTGCACCGACGGCGTCAACACCACCGCCGGCTCGAAGATCCTCGAGACCTTCGTGCCGCATTACGAATCCGCCGTCTCAGCCAATCTGTGGCGCGACGGCGCGGTGATGCTGGGCAAGCTCAATCTCGACGAGTTCGCCATGGGCTCATCCAACGAGACCAGCGCCTACGGCAACGTGGTGTCGCCGTGGCGGCGCAAGGGCTCGGACGCCCAGCTGGTGCCGGGCGGATCCTCCGGCGGCTCGGCCGCGGCGGTCGCGGCGCGGCTGTGCCTGGGCGCCACCGCCACCGATACTGGCGGCTCGATCCGCCAGCCCGCCGCCTTCACCGGCACGGTCGGGATCAAGCCGACCTACGGCCGTTGCTCGCGCTGGGGCACGGTGGCCTTCGCCTCCTCCCTCGACCAGGCCGGCCCGATCGCCCGCACGGTGCGCGACTGCGCGATCCTGCTCGGCTCGATGGCCGGCCCGGACGCCCGCGACACGACCTGCGTCGACCTCCCGGTGCCGGATTTCGAGGCCGCAATCTCCCGCGGCGTGAAGGGCCTGACCATCGGCATCCCCAAGGAGTACCGGGTCGACGGCATGCCGGCCGAGATCCAGAAGCTCTGGGACGACGGCGCCGCCTGGCTGAAGGCGGCCGGCGCGACGATCAAGGAAATCTCGCTGCCGCACACCTCCTCGGCGCTGCCGGCCTATTACATCGTCGCCCCGGCAGAGGCCTCCTCGAACCTCGCCCGCTACGACGGCGTCCGCTACGGCCTGCGCGTGCCCGGCAAGGACATCGCCGGGATGTACGAGAACACCCGCGCCGCCGGCTTCGGCCGCGAGGTCAAGCGCCGGATCATGATCGGCACCTACGTGCTCTCGGCCGGCTATTACGACGCCTATTACGTGCGCGCCCAGAAGATCCGCACGCTGATCAAGCGCGACTTCGAGCAGGCCTATGCGGCCGGCGTCGATGCGATCCTGACCCCGGCGACGCCGTCCTCCGCCTTCGGGATCGGCGAGAAGGCCTCGGCCGACCCGGTGGAGATGTACCTCAACGACGTGTTCACCGTGACGGTGAACATGGCCGGGCTTCCCGGCATCGCGGTCCCGGCCGGGATCGACGGGCAGGGCCTGCCGCTCGGCCTCCAGCTGATCGGCCGGCCGTTCGACGAGGAGACGCTGTTCGCGGTCGCCCAGGTGATCGAGGAGGCCGCAGGCCGGACGGTGCTGCCCGAGCCCTGGTGGGCATGACGGTCCCGTTCTATCCCTGGACGGTCTGGATCTGGGCCGCGTTCGATCCGGCGCTGATCGTGGTGGCGGTCTATCTCGGCTGGACCGCCAGCCAGTTCGGCAAGGTGTTCATCGCGGCGATCGCGGCGCTCGGCTTCTCGGTGCTGTTCTCCTGGGCGGTGAGCGCGGCCGGGATCCCCTGGCCGGCCCCGATCACCCATGACGGCCCGACCTTCTTCCCGGTGCGCGCGGTCGCCGCCCTGCTCTGGGCGATCTTCGGCTACGGTGCCCGGCGGGCCATCGCCCGGCGCGCTTGATTCTTGCGCGGGGCGACCCGTAAGTGATTGGACGACACCTGCTCCTACTCGCGCCCTCATCCTGAGGTGCCCGCGCGAGCGGGCCTCGAAGGAGCCTCCAGCGGCCGCGCGATCCCTGGAGCCCTCCTTCGAGGCCGCTTCGCGGCACCTCAGGATGAGAGTGGGAATGGAAGCCCCTGACAAGCCTTTCCGGCCCGGACGACCATGAACGCACCTGTCGATCCCAAAAAACTCATCAAGGGCGGCCTGCACGACTGGGAGGTGATCGTCGGCATGGAGGTCCATGCCCAGGTCTCCAGCCGGGCCAAGCTGTTCTCCGGCGCCTCCACCGAGTTCGGCGGCGAGCCGAACGACCACGTCTCGCTGGTCGATGCCGCGATGCCCGGCATGCTGCCGGTGATCAACGCCGAATGCGTCGCCCAGGCGGTGCGCACCGGGCTCGGGCTGAAGGCCCAGATCAACCTGCGCTCGGTCTTCGACCGGAAGAACTACTTCTACCCGGACCTGCCGCAGGGCTACCAGATCTCGCAGTACAAGGACCCGATCGTCGGCGAGGGCGAAGTGCTGGTCGACATGGCCGACGGCACGTCGATCACCGTCGGCATCGAGCGCCTGCATCTGGAGCAGGATGCCGGCAAGTCGCTGCACGACCAGGATCCGACCAAGAGCTTCGTCGACCTCAACCGCTCGGGCGTGGCGCTGATGGAGATCGTCTCCCGGCCGGACCTGCGCTCGTCGGAGGAGGCCAAGGCCTACGTGACCAAGCTGCGCACGATCCTGCGCTATCTCGGCACCTGCGACGGCGACATGGAGAAGGGCTCGCTGCGCGCCGACGTGAACGTCTCGGTGCGCCGCCCCGGCGAGCCGCTCGGCACCCGCTGCGAGATCAAGAACGTCAACTCCATCCGCTTCATCGGACAGGCGATCGAGACCGAGGCGCGCCGCCAGATCGCGATCCTGGAGGATGGCGGCAAGATCGACCAGGAGACCCGCCTGTTCGACCCGGGCAAGGGCGAGACCCGCTCGATGCGCTCCAAGGAAGAGGCGCACGATTACCGCTACTTCCCCGATCCCGACCTGCTGCCGCTCGAATTCGACCAGGCCTATGTCGACGCCCTCGCGGCCGGCCTGCCGGAACTGCCGGACGCCAAGAAGGCGCGGTTCGTCAAGGATTACGGCCTATCGCCCTACGATGCCGGCGTGCTCGTGGCCGAGCGGGCCTCGGCCGACTACTACGAGGCCGTGGCCAAGGGCCGTGACGGCAAGGCCGCGGCCAACTGGGTGATCAACGAGCTGTTCGGGCGCCTGAACAAGGAAGGCCTCTCGATCGAATCGACGCCGGTCTCCGCCGACCAGCTCGGCGCGATCGTCGACCTGATCGGCGAGGGCGTCATCTCCGGCAAGATCGCCAAGGACCTGTTCGAGATCGTCTGGACCGAGGGCGGCGACCCGCGCGCCATCGTCGACAGTCGCGGCATGAAGCAGGTGACCGATACCGGCGCCATCGAGGCCGCCATCGACCAGATCATCGCGGCCAACCCCGACAAGGTCGCCCAGGCGAAGGAGAAGCCGACCCTGCTCGGCTGGTTCGTCGGCCAGACCATGAAGGCCACGGGCGGCAAGGCCAACCCGGCGGCGGTCAACGCGCTGCTCAAGACGAAGCTCGGGATCGCCTGACCCGCGCTCGGATCGCGACACGATGAGATCCCGCCGCGGCTCAGCCGGGGCGGGTGATGGCAGAGCGGGTCCTGACACAAGAAACCGTAGCGGCAGCAGCTTGAGGTGGGGCCTTTCGCGTCTTCGAAGACGTGCCGTATCGGCCGCTTCTGCGCCCCTGGAGCTGCCTTCCGTCCGGCTGTTCGTTCAATGCCGCTAGGTTCCGGGCCGAACCTGTCCCTGAACCGTCTCAGCGGCGTCACGCTGCGGTGGAGTCATGCCTGTCTCCTCCAGCCTCAAATGACCGATCAAGACCAGCACATCCCTGATGCGCTGAACTATTGATCTGGTTCGTGTCCGCTGTCGCTGAACACATCCGAAGACTGCGCCGGCTTCGGAGTCGCGTCAACTCGGAATTTCCGGCCACGCTCGCTTTTCTCTGCTTTCGTCCGGCGGCACCGCAGCGCGGCGTCGCCGGATCAAACACTTATGGCGGCCCGCACGGCAGCGCAAAAATTTAGCTCGCGCCCATCCGGATCGACCGCATCCTACTTGCCGGCACCCATGTTGTTCTCGACGAGAAACCGGATCCCGCGCGCGAAGGACTCGTCGGTGTCGCCGCGCAGGTCGACGCTGTAGGCCTTCTCCGGGACGTTGCCGGAGAGCTGTTTGACGTAGACGTTGAGGTTCAGGATCAGATTGGACACCTTCTGAACCTCGCCGGTGATCGCCACGTCGGCGCCGAGCTTGCGCGCGAAATCCTCGGCGCAGCCGTTGCAGCGACGCAGATCCGCGCTCTTGGCGACCTCCTCCTTCACCGGATCGGTCGGCACGACCTCGAACAGGCCTTTCTTCGCCAGAAGGTCGCGCAGCTGGGCACTGGTGCGGTCGAGCCGCGCCCGGTCGGCCTCGTCGCCCGGCACCGGCGAGAGGTTGGAGAACTGAAAGTCGAACACCGCGGCCTTCTCGGGAGCGGCGACAGCCGGGCCGGCCGCGAGCAACAGGGCGGCCGCGCAGAAAGCGGTCCGGAACATGGGCGTCTCCTCGTCGGCGCGCAGGCGGCGCCGTAGAGAGCCAACGCGGCAAGGCACGGCGATGTCCCGATCAGCGCCGATCGGCTTCGACCTGCCCGTCGGCGGCCCTGGCGGTCGGGCCAGCCACCCGATCGCGCAGCCCCGTGAACCACGTCGGCAACGGTGCCCGGCCGGTGCCCACCACCACGGTGGCGGTCATGCCCGCCACCAGCGGCACGTCGTCGGGCTTGTGGTCGATCCGGACGCGTACCGGGACGCGCTGGGCGAGCCGCACCCAGGTATAGACCGGGTTCACATCCGGCAGCCCCTGGGTGCTGGCGGCGGCGTTGGCCGTCGAGATGCCCAGCGTGATGCTCTCCACCGTCCCGGTCAGGTGCGGCGCGTAGCCCATCAGCTTGATGTCGGCGGCGTCGCCGACATGGACGTTGGCCATCTTCGTCTCCTCGAAATAGCCGTCGATCCAGAACGAATCCGTATCGACGACGCTGATGTTCGAGGTGCCGGTGCGGGCGTAATCGCCGACGCGCATCAGCAGGTTGGTCACGCGGCCGTTGACCGTGGATTTCACCTGCGTGCGCTCGAGATTGACCTTGGCCTGGCGCAGCTGCGCCTGCGCGCTCTCCAGCGACGCCTCGGCGATCTTGGCGGTGCCGGCGTATTGCTGCTTCTCCTCCACCGAGGTCGAGACGGTGGTGAGCGCCTGGCGGCGGGCCGATTGCGCATTCTTGACCTGAAGGTCGGCCTCGCGATTCTTCACCTCGGCATCCGCCGACGTGACCGCGACCTCGAAATCCACCGGGTCGATGACGTAGAGCAGGTCGCCCTTGTGGACGAACTGGTTGTCCTGGACCCGCAGGTCGACGATCTGCCCGGACACCTGCGGGGCGATGTTGGCAACCTGCACGCGCACCCGGCCGTCCCGGGTCCACGGCGCCACCACGTAGAAGTCCCAGACGAACACGGCCGCCACGAAGGCGAGAAGCAGGATCACCCCGGTGGCAGCCAGGCGAACGATCTTCGCCCTGCGGCCGCGGCGGGCGGTCAGCCGCGGCGGATCGGCCTGGCTCTGCGCGTCCGTGCGGGAAGCGGCCTTGGGATCGTCCTCATCGGCGGTTGTGGCGGGCATCTAGATGAACGCAATCAGGAGGGCGAGGACACAGACGTAGATGCCGGCCTCGGCCAGCGGGGCGTTGGCGACGTAACGGCTGAAGCGAATGCGGGCGAAGAACCACCGCAGGCAGACGAGGATCCCGAAGGCGATGAGCGCATAGGCGACGAACGTGGAGATCAGCACCCCGCCGATGTGGATATCCTCGTACATGCCGGTCCCGAGCCAACCTCTGCGTCAGAAGCGTGCGATGTTGAGCCGACGCAGGAAGCGTCGATGGCGCGCGATGGTACGCGCTGCCGTCACCAGGTCGCTGGCAGCCCGCGCCGTGGTGAGCCGCACAATCCGGTCCTGCCGTGACGCGGCCCGGATGAGATCCCGCGCACCGGTCTCGAGCACGTGATCATCGCCGGCGGCCAGCCCGGCGCCGGCTCGCTGGATCGCGTCGCGCAGCGGCTCCACCGCCCAGAGCCGCCGAAGCTCGGCATGGGCCCGGGCCGCCGCCGCCTCCAGGCGGGCCAGCGCGAAGGCATGCGAGAGGCTGGCCCGGCGCACGGCGCCGCTTCCGGAGCTGTAGCCAGCGAACTGGAGCAGCCGGTCGGCGTTCAGGCTCGTGCGCGTCGTCGCGTCGCCACCCTCGCCGACCAGGGCATCGGCCAGGGCGCGCTGCGCCGAATCGAGGGCATAAACGCGCTGACGCTCGCGCGTGGTCGGCAGCACCAGGCGCACCACGATCGACAGGATGGTGGCGGCCACCACGACGAGGAACGCGTTCAGCAGGAAGCTCTGCGCATCGTAGCTCTGCGGATTGGACGGGCCGAGCAGCACCGGGAAGAACACGATCACGATGAAGCCGATGCCGAAGGTCTTCGGGTTCAGCGACAGGAAGCAGCCGACGAAGATCACCGGCGCCATCACGATGGCGAGCATCGGGAAGCCCTGGACCCCGTCGAGGAACACGAACCGGGCGATACCCGCGAAGGTCGCCGCCAGCGTCATGCCGATCACGACGCCGTTGGCGAATTTCTTCGGATCGGGTGTGGTAGAGGATAGAGCGGCGGTCGCGGCGACCTGTACCAGCGCGAAGGACGCCTCCGGCAGGCCGAGCGCCACGAAGGCGGCGGCGGTGATCGCGAAGCCGATCGCGACCCGCAGGGCCCCGCGCAGGGCGACCGGAAAATCCCGATGCGTCGGCAGGGTCGCGTCCCGAAGCGGCCGATGGCCTTCGGCCACCGCCCGCATGCCGTCCTGCGCGAAGGCCGCCGCACAGACCACGTCGAGGGCGCGCTGGAGGACGACGACCTCGTCGAGAGGCCGGTCGCCGTCGCGGATCGCGTCGTCGATGAGGGCGCGCAGGCGTTCGTCGTCCCGTTCGAGGGTCTCGGAATCGGGATCCTCGGTGACGCGGTGGCAGATCTGAAGCGCCTCCTCGACCGCAGGGCTGCGGGTGGGCAGGCACGCGGCCGCCGCCGCGACCGCACGGATCGCCGCCGCCAGGACGTAGAAAGCCGCGATGCAGCTGCGCGCGCCCGCGGCCCGCCAGGGCCCGTCGTCGAGTTCCCCGGCGATCGCGTTGGCGTCCGGCCGCATCGGCGCGATCGTCCGGATCAGCGCGGCGGTGCGGGACGCGCCGAGATCGCCGTTGGCGAGGGTCTCGCGCGCGTAGGCGCGCGTGTCGTCCCAGGCCTTTCGGAGCTGCGGGAGCAAGGTCCGCCACGTGCTCGGAGAGACGAGGGCATCGTTGATGAAGGTGATCACGATGATGCCCAGCACGATCACGGCGACGCGGGAGACCGCCGCGTCGAAGGTGCCCTGCGGCTCGTCGATCTGGCCCAGCGCGATGATCGCCACCGTGTAGCCCGACAGCATCGCGCCGTAGGCGCGCGTGTCCTGGAGGTATTGCGCGGTGAACACGCACAGGCCCAGCCAGGTCGTGAACGAGACCAGCAGAAGGACCCGGTCCTGTCCGAACAGCGCCATGAACACGATCGACACGGCGGCACCGATCAGCGTGCCGAGCAGGCGGTAGACGGCCTTCGAGATCGCCTGCCCGCGCTTCGGCTGCGCCAGGATCGCCACGCAGGTTGCCGCCGACGAGGCGCTGTCGAGCTGCAGCCAGAAGGCCGCAGCGAGCGCCAGCATCATGGCGATCCAGATGCGCAGGGCGAAAGCCCAGGCCGCCGGCTTGGGCACCCAGGCGTCGAGAAAGCCGAGCAGACGATCGAGAGCCGGGGCGGGGAGCGCAGGCCCGTTCGCGGCGGATGTCTCAGACATGCCGCAAGAGGCCCGTCAACGGCCAAGACCCTTGCCGATCCGCCATCTTCGCAACGGGTCCCGTTCCTGCTCGATACAAATCCAGCAACGAACGAGAAGCGCGGCGGTTCGCGTGAAAGTCAGGCTTTATCGCCGCCTTTCAAGCGCTTGTTGCAGCTGCTCCAGAATTGCGGCCATTTGGGTCCCTGCGCACTCTTCTGAGCATCGGTGAGCGCACGCCACTCGGCCCCGCACTTCTTCTGCCGCTCCCGTGCCGCGCTCTGCCCGGCGCTCGGCGCCTTCGCAGCCGGCTCCTTGGCGGCTGGCGCCTCGCTGGTGGCCGGAGCACTCGCCGGCGCCTCCTTGGCGAGGAGCGGCTGAACCATGAAGAGCGGCGCGCTCAGCACCGCGATCCGCACAAGACGGTCGATCATCGAGAATCCCCCCGGTATCGCAACGATTCCGCACCGCAGTCTCGCCGCACGGTCGCGCTTCAGACAAGAGCGTGGCGGTTTTCGCCAACAGGTCCGGGGCTCGCTCTCCGAAACGTGAGCCGCGCTCGCGCGCCGCCCTTGAGCGCGGCCGGGAAATCGTCTTCACTGCCGGGATTGTCCGAGATCGGCGGGGGATCGCCGCGCCGCCGTGTGATCGGTCGAGGAGCAGGTAGATTATGGCAGCGGTGTCGGGGCGGCCGATCGACGTCCATACCTGGAGCACGCCGAACGGCTGGAAGATCCCGGTGATGCTCGAGGAGTGCGGACTCCCGTACCGGGTCGTCCCGGTCAATATCGGCAAGAACGAGCAGTTCGCGCCGGATTTTCTGGCCATCTCGCCGAACAACAAGATTCCGGCGATCGTCGATCCGGACGGCCCGGGCGGAGAGCCGATCACGGTGTTCGAATCGGGCGCGATCCTGCAATATCTGGGTCGCAAGACCGGCCAGTTCTACCCGACGGACGAGCGCGCCCGGGTGGCGGTGGACGAGTGGCTGTTCTGGCAGGTGGCGGGGTTCGGCCCGATGCTCGGCCAGACGCACCATTTCAAGATCTACGCGCCGGAGAAAGTGCCCTACGCCATCGAGCGCTTCACCGCCGAGGCCAACCGGCTCTACGGGGTGCTGGAGCGCCGGCTCGAAGGACGGGACTACCTGGCGGGCGCGTATTCCATCGCCGATATCGCGACGGTGACCTGGGCGAAGCTGAACTTCAAGCAGGGCGTCGACATCGCCGCCCTGCCGAACGTCGCGCGCTGGCTCGAGACCGTCTTGGCGAGGCCGGCCGTGCAGCGCGGCCTCGCGGCGATCTGAGCCTCAGTTCTTGTTGGCGGCCTGCTGGTTCACGTCCGGCACGCGCGTCCAGGTCTGGGACCCGCACAGCACCTTGAGCATGCAGCCCGAGACGCTGAGCTCGGCCTCGCTCTCACGCTCCAGGCTGACGGTATAAACCTTGCCTTCCTCGATGTTGTAGAGCTCGCCGGTGAACTTCTCCTCGTCGGGCTTCAGGCCATCGATGAGCTGCAGGCCGATCACCGGGCGGTTGCGCTTCTTCGGATCCGGATTCTTCAGATCCGTCTTGGCGGCGCCGTTCTCCGCGGTCGGCGCCTTCAGCCACACGACCTTGCCGCAGACGAGCTTCTGACCCGGGCCGCACCGGTCGATCCGGATCTTGGCGCGGCCATCTCCGGTGAGCCAGGTGCCGGACGGATCCTTCCCGGTATCGGCGGAGGCGGTGGAGAGGCCGGCGAGCAGCAGGGTGGCGGACAGGGCGAGGCGCATGGTTCGTCTCCGAGTTTTGGGCACCGAGGGCGCCTGAGAGGCTGACGAAATCGGCTTGCGGCGACTGAGCCGTCGCAATCAGGCGATTTTTCGGCGGTGTTGCGGCGGAGCCACGGCCACGCTTGTTTCATAGCGCGAACGCGCGCAGCTTGAGGCCCAGTAGGGCGCCCGCTATAAGCCTGCCGCCGAAGCGAAATTTTCGCGCCTGAGATGCGCCCGGCAGCCCGGCGCGCACCCTCCGCCTTTTCCACAGACAGACCGGACAGACCATGGCCACCGAGCGCACCTTCTCGATCCTCAAGCCCGATGCCACCCGGCGTAACCTGACCGGCGCCGTGAACGCGGTGATCGAGGAGGCGGGCCTGCGCATCGTCGCCCAGCGCCGCATCCGCATGACCAAGGAGCAGGCCGAGAAGTTCTACGAGGTCCACAAGGAGCGCCCGTTCTTCGGTGAGCTCGTGAGCTTCATGACCTCCGGCCCCGTGGTGGTGCAGGTGCTCGAGGGCGAGAACGCCGTCGCCAAGTACCGCGAAGTCATGGGCGCCACGAACCCGGCCCAGGCCGCCGAGGGCACCATCCGGAAGCGGTTCGCCGAGTCGGTCGGCGAGAACACCGTGCATGGCTCGGACAGCGCCGAGAACGCCAAGATCGAGATCGCGCAGTTCTTCAAGGATTCCGACATCGCCGCTTGAGGCGGATGCCGGGGTGGCGGGCCGGGCACACCGTTCCGCCATCCTGCCACGGCGCCCCCACGGTGGGGTGAATGCCGCCCTGTGTGTCCGGTCCGCCATTGACGGATCGGCGCCCGGCGGCGTCCAACGGCCAAGGTTACTTGAACCTCAGCCCGGACCCCCAAGACCATGACGATGCGCCGCCTGCCCCTGCTGATCGCGACCGGCCTGATCGCGCTCGGCGCCACTGCCGCTCTCGCGGGCGGATCCCCGGCCCCGTTCCAGCAGTACGAGCCGGATCCGGCGCTCAAGACCGCCACGAAGGGCAATCTCGAGGGCCGCGTGCGCCACGCCTGCACGATCGTCCAGGCCCGGCTGACCAGCGCCCCCGAGGCGTCCCTGGAGCGTCCCTGCGGCTGCTACGCCAAGCAGACCCTGCGCAGCCTCGACGAGTCCGAGATCGAGGCTTACCGGGCCACCGGCTATTTCAACGATTCCGCCCGCGCGAAGGCCCTGTCGGCGCTGGACAGCTGTAAGCTGCAGCGGCCGATCTGATCATTCCGGGGCGCTGCCCCGGACCCTGCCGAAGGGACTTGTCCCTTCGGAATCCCGTTACAGGCTGAACAGGACGCCGTCCGGAGCCGCGTCGGCGATGACGACGCGGTCGCCCTCGAGGCGGGCGCGGCCGCCGGCCACCAGAGCCAGCACCGCCGGATAGAGCCGGCGCTCCTGGACGATCACCCTCTCGGCGAGGCTGTCGGGGTCATCGCCCTGGCGTACCGGGATCGCGGCCTGCGCCACGATCGGCCCGGCATCGAGCTCCGGCACCACGAAATGCACCGTGCAGCCGTGGAGCCGCACGCCGGCTTCCAGCGCCTGGGCGTGCGTGTGCGTGCCCTTGAACAGGGGCAGCAGCGAGGGATGGATGTTGAGCATCCGCCCCGCCCAGCCGGCCACGAAGCCCGGCGTGAAGATCCGCATGAAGCCGGCAAGGCAGACGAGGTCGATATCGGCGGCCCGAAGCTCCGCATCGAGGGCGGCGTCGAAGCTGGCGCGATCCGGGAAGGCCTTGTGGTCGATCGCGCGGGCCGGGATCCCGGCCTCGGCCGCCCGGGCCAGGCCGGCGGCGTCCGTCCGGTTCGACAGGACCAGCACGATCTCGGCCGGGTAGGCGGGATCCTTCGCTGCCTCGATCAGCGCGACCATGTTCGAGCCGCGCCCCGAGATCAGGACCGCGACGCGAATCTTGCCCGTGGTCGCCATCAGAGCGCGAGACGCCCGCTGAAGGTCACCGGCTCGGGCCCGCGCGCGGTGATCCGGCCGAGGCGCACCGGTGCCTCGCCGGCCCGGGTCAGGGCCTCGTCGACGTCGTCGACCGCGTCGGCAGCGGCGATCACCACCATGCCGATCCCGCAATTGAACGTCCGCAGCATCTCCGCCTCGGCGACGCCGCCCTCTCGGGCGAGCCAGCCGAACACCGGGGGCGGGGTGATCGCGTCGAGGTCGATGGCGATGCCGACATCGTCCGGCAGGACGCGGGGCAGGTTGTCCGGGAAGCCGCCGCCGGTGATGTGGGCGAGCGCGCGGATGCCGTCGGTCGCCTCCAGCGCGGCCAGCAGGGGCTTCACGTAGATCCGGGTCGGCTCCAGCAGGGCATCGCCGAGACTGCGCGAGGGATCGAACGGCGCCGGGGCGTCCCAGCCGAGGCCGGTCTTGACGACGATCCGGCGGACCAGCGAGAAGCCGTTGGAATGGACCCCGGAGGAGGGGAGGCCGAGCACCACATCCCCGGGGCGGATGCCGGGTTTCGGCAGCAGCGTGCCGCGCTCGGCGGCGCCCACGGAGAAGCCGGCGAGGTCGTAATCGGATCCGTCGTAGAGGCCCGGCATCTCGGCGGTCTCACCGCCGATCAGAGCGCAGCCCGCCTGCCGGCAGCCCTCGGCGATCCCGCGCACGATGTCGGCGCCGACGCCCGGCACCAGCTTGCCGGTGGCGTAGTAATCCAGGAAGAACAGCGGCTCGGCGCCCTGAACCACCAAATCGTTGACGCACATCGCCACCAGGTCGATGCCGATCGTGTCGTGCCGGCCGGTTTCGATGGCGATCTTGACCTTGGTGCCGACGCCGTCATTGGCCGCCACCAGGATCGGGTCGCGGAAGCCCGCAGCCTTCAGATCGAACAGGCCGCCGAAGCCGCCGATCTCGGCATCCGCCCCCGGCCGGCGCGTCGAGCGCACCAGCGGCTTGATCGTCTCGACCATCGCATTGCCGGCGTCGATATCGACGCCCGCCTCCGCGTAGGTCAGTCCCTGTCCGTCCTTGGCCGTCATGCCAGCGTCGTCCCGGTCATCATCGGGTTCGCCTTAGCGGCTTCCAACGCGCGGCGCGAGTCGGCAACGTCGAGGCTTGATCGCGAGTCTTGATCGACAGATGACC
This sequence comes from Methylobacterium brachiatum, assembly GCF_020523825.1. Classification (GTDB taxonomy): domain Bacteria; phylum Pseudomonadota; class Alphaproteobacteria; order Rhizobiales; family Beijerinckiaceae; genus Methylobacterium; species Methylobacterium brachiatum. The sequence goes on from NZ_JAJALK010000001.1 coordinate 511,068, forward strand.
GATGCCCACTCTGCGACAGGGCGTCGTAGGTTGCGTCAGGGGCGACATCATGCGGACGCGGGCTGTGATCGGGCTGGGGGCCCTCGTCGCCCTGAGCCTTCTCGTCTACCTGCTGCGGGAGGTCATGCTGCCCTTCGTGGCCGGCATCGCGCTCGCGTACCTGCTCGATCCGCTGGCCGACCGGCTGGAGCGACTCGGGCTCGGCCGGCTGGCGGCGAGCCTCCTGATCCTGGCGCTGTTCGTGGTCGCGCTGATCGTCTCGTTGCTGATCCTGATCCCGCTGACCGCCAACCAGATGGCCGCACTCGTCAACGCGCTGCCCGGCATGGTCTCGCGGCTGCAGGGAATCATCGCCGAGCGTGCCGGCCCGCTGCTGGAGCGGATCGGCGGCGACAACGTCCTGACCGAGTTGCAATCCTCGGTGGGCACCCTGGCGAGCCAGGGCGGCGCCTGGTTGCTCGCCTTCCTCAAATCGATCTGGTCCGGCAGCCAGGCCCTGATCTCGATCGCCTCGCTGCTGGTGGTGACCCCGGTGGTCGCCTTCTACATCCTGGTCGACTGGGACCGGATGATGGCCGCGCTCGATAGCTGGGTACCGCCCCGGCACCGGGCCACGGTGCGCGACCTCGCCCGGCAGATCGACGGCGCGATCACCGGCTTCGTGCGCGGCCAGACCCTCGTCTGCCTGATCCTCGGCAGCTTCTACGCGGTCGGCCTCTGGCTGGTGGGGCTCAATTTCGGCGTGCTGATCGGCCTGATCGCCGGCTTCCTGACCTTCATCCCGTATGTCGGCACGCTCACCGGCTTCCTGCTCTCGGTCGGCGTCGCGCTGGTGCAGTTCTGGCCGTCCTCCGACTGGCTCCATCTCGGTCTGACGGTGGGGGTCTTCCTCATCGGCCAGTTCCTCGAAGGCAACGTCATCGCGCCCAAGCTCGTCGGCGAATCCACCGGCCTGCATCCGGTCTGGCTGATGTTCGCGTTGCTGGCCTTCGGCACCCTGTTCGGCTTCGTCGGCCTGCTGCTGGCCGTCCCGGTGGCCGCCTCGATCGGCGTGCTCGTGCGTTTCGCCCTGGCCCGGTATCTCCAGAGCCGCCTCTACCATGCCGAGCAGCCGGTGCTGATCGATCTCAACGACGAGGCCGGCCGGACCTTGACGGCGACCGGTACCCGGTCATCCTGACCGACCCATCTGAGCAACCCATGCGCGAGAACGCCCCACCCCGGCAGCTGGCCTTCGACCTGCCGCTCGATCCTCGCTACGGCCGCGAGGACTTTCTGGTTGGGCCGGCGAACGAAGCGGCCTACGCGCTGATCGAGGCCTGGCCGGACTGGCCGGACAGCGTGCTCGTGCTGACCGGCCCATCGGGCAGCGGCAAGAGCCATCTGGCGGCGATCTGGGCCGAGCGCGCCCATGCCTGGACCGCGTCGGCGAGCGAAGTCGGATCGGATACGGTCCAGCACCTCGTGTCGAATGGGGCGCTGGTGATCGAGGATATCGACCGGGATGCCGGCCGTGACGAGGCCGCCCTGTTCCACCTGCTCAACCGCGCCCGCGAGCTGGCCTGCCCGGTCCTGCTGACCAGCGCCGCCGGGATCGACGCGCTGGGGCTCGCGACGCCGGATCTCCGCTCGCGGCTGCGTCTCGCGCCCAACATCGCGATCGAGGCTCCGGACGACGCCCTGCTGCGCGCCGTCCTGGTCAAGCTGTTCGTGGACCGCCAGCTGGTGGTCGATCTCAGCGTGATCGACGCGCTGGCGTTGCGAATCGATCGCTCCCTGGGCCGGGCCAGGGACCTGGTGGCGGAACTCGACCGCGACGCGCTCGGGCGCGGCCGGCGGATCAGCCGACCGCTGGCGCTGGCGGTGCTCCGTCGGATGGGCTTCGACGACGAGGCCGACGCGGAGGCGTAAAACGGGAAACCGGTGGCCGTCACGAAAGCGTCGTGAAAGCTACGGGTGTAGAATGCTAAACGCGCCGCGACGGGCAAGGACAGGAATCGGAATGGAATCGACGCAGAAGCCCATGGATCGCGACGCCGCCGAAGAGGCCGCGGAGCCCCGTCGGCCCGACGCGACCAATCCGCCGCAACGCCGCGCCCCCGTGAGGCGCGCACCGGCCAGGACGACGGCCGACCAGGGCGCAACGGCCCCGGCCGCGCCGAGCGCCGCTCCGAGGACGGCATCCGCAAGGACGCCCGCTGCCAAGGCCCCATCCGCGAAGAGCGCCACGGGTTCGAACGCCGCCGCAAAGTCCGCGGGTGCCGGCAGCACGGCCGCCCCGGAGGCGGGCACGACCAGCGGAACCCCCAAGGGCGCGCCGCTTGATACCGCGCCGGCGTCCCGGGAGGCGGCCCCCGCGCCGGTCGATACCGCCGACGAGTGGCCCGCTGCCGCTGCCGCCGCGCCTGCGGAACCGGCCGCGAGCGCCGCCCGCGAGCCGGTGGTCGAAGCCGGGCGATCGCTGCGCCATTCGCCCGAGCGGTTCGTGAACCGCGAGCTGTCCTGGCTGCAGTTCAACCGCCGCGTGCTGGAGGAGGCCTCCAACCCGAACCATCCGCTGCTCGAGCGCCTGCGCTTCCTGTCGATCTCGGCGAACAACCTCGACGAGTTCTTCATGGTGCGGGTGGCCGGCCTGATCGACCAGGTCCGGGCCGGGCTGACTCTGCCGTCGCAGGACGGGCTCACGCCGTCCGAGCAGCTGAACCGCATCGGCATCGAGGTCTCGCGCCTCGCCGCCGATCAGCAGGCGCGCTGGCGCGAGTTGCGCTTGGAGTTGCAGGCCTCCGAGATCGAGATCGTCGAGCCCGCGGGCCTCACCTCCGAGCAGGCCGCCTGGCTGGAGGAGTATTTCCTCAACCACGTCTCGCCGGTGCTGACGCCGCTGGCGATCGACCCGGCGCACCCGTTCCCGTTCATCCCGAATCTCGGCACCACCATCGCGCTGATGCTGGTGCGGCCGCGCGACGGCCGGCTGTTGCGCGCCCTGATCCGGGTGCCCGGCGTCATCGACCGGTTCGTCCGCCTGCCCACCAGCGAGAGCGAGACCGCCGCGCGCCTGATCTCGATCGAGCAGGTGATCGGCATGTTCACCGGGCGGCTGTTCCCGGGCTACCTGGTCAAGAGCAGCGGCGCGTTCCGGGTGGTGCGCGATTCGGATCTGGAGATCGAGGAGGAGGCCGAGGACCTCGTCCTGCATTTCGAGACCGCTCTGAAGCAGCGCCGCCGGGGCGTGGTGATCCGCCTGGAGGTCGAGGCCGGCATGTCGGAGGAGCTGCGCAGCTTCGTCGCCGACGAGCTGGAGATCTCCGCGGACGCGATCTTCCTGATCGAGGGCATGCTCGCCTTGAACGAGCTGTCCCAGATCGTCGGGATCGACCGGCCGGACCTGAAGTTCAAGCCGTACAACCCCCGCTTCCCCGAGCGCATCCGCGAGAGCGGCGGCGACGTGTTCGCGGCGATCCGGCAGAAGGATTTCATCGTCCACCACCCCTACGAATCGTTCGATTCGGTGGTGCAGTTCCTGGCCCAGGCGGCCCGGGATCCGAATGTGGTGGCGATCAAGCAGACGCTCTATCGCACCTCGTCGAACTCGCCGATCGTCGCCGCGCTGGCCGAAGCCGCCGAACTCGGCAAGTCGGTCACCGCGCTGGTCGAGCTGAAGGCGCGGTTCGACGAGGAGGCCAATATCCGCTGGGCGCGCAACCTGGAGAAGGCGGGCGCGCAGGTCGTGTTCGGCTTCGTCGAGCTGAAGACGCACGCCAAGCTGTCGCTGGTGGTCCGGCGCGAGGGCGACAAGCTCGTCACCTACTGCCACGTCGGCACCGGAAACTACCACCCGATCACGGCCCGCATCTACACGGACCTGTCGTTCTTCACCGCGGACCCGGCGATCGCGCGCGACGTCTCGCGGATCTTCAACTTCATCACCGGCTATGCCGAGCCGGCCGAGTTGGAGCGGATGGCGGTCTCGCCCCTGACCCTGAAGAACCGGTTGCTGGAAAACATCGAGGCGGAGGTCGCCCACGCCAAGGCGGGCCGTCCGGCCGCCATCTGGATCAAGTGCAACTCCCTGGTCGATGCGCAGATCATCGACGCGCTCTACGATGCGTCCTCCGCGGGGGTTCAGATCGACTGCGTCGTGCGCGGTATCTGCTGCCTGAGGCCGGGCATCCCCGGTCTTTCGGAGACGATCCGGGTCAAGTCGATCGTCGGGCGCTTCCTGGAGCACGGGCGGATCTACGCCTTCGGCAACGGCGTCGGGCTGCCGCACCCGAAGGCCACGATCTACATCTCGTCGGCCGACCTCATGAGCCGCAACCTCGACCGCCGGGTCGAGGCGCTGTTGCCGATCACGAATCCGACCGTGCATCAGCAGGTTCTCGACCAGATCATGCTGGCCAATCTCCTGGACAACCGCCAAAGCTGGCGGCTGCTCGCATCCGGCGGCTGCGAGCGGATCCAGCCCGCGGAGGGCGAGGAACCGTTCAACGCTCACAAGTACTTCATGACGAACCCGAGTCTTTCCGGACGCGGCAAAGCATCGAAGAAGTCGAGCCCCCGGGCTTTGAGCCGCCGGGCGCAGCGTGGCTAAGTGCCCCGGCGCATGCGCAGACAATTCGACAGGTTTCGCAAGCGGGTTGTGCAGTTCTGCGTGCGAACTCTGCGCCCGGGCAGAAAGCCGGGCGGGCGTAACGTTGCCCTGCTGGTGCCATTGGGCTTAGAGCAGTCGGCGTCGCCAAGGACAGCGGCGCGGTCGAAGGCACTTCGTATCATCGACTTGGAGCCGAGTTCGGTGGCAACATCGCCGAACACAGCTCTGGATTGCACCCGTGGCCCGCCGGTCCGGCCGGCCGCGCTCCATCAAGGACTCGGACGTTTGGGCAGCCCTCGCGCCAACCTCACCCTCGCGCATTCTGCGGACAGGCCCTCGCGCGACCCGCAGCCGCCGGTGGCGATCATCGATATCGGCTCCAACTCGGTTCGGCTCGTGGCCTATGACGGCCTGAGCCGCGCGCCGACGCCGCTCTATAACGAGAAGGTGCTGTGCGGCCTGGGCCGCAACGTCCTGACCACCGGCCGGCTCAACGAGGATGCGGTCAACCGCGCGCTGACCGCCCTCGGGCGGTTCCGGGTGCTGTGCGAGACGATGCGGGTCGGCCGGGTGTTCGTGCTGGCGACCGCGGCCGCTCGCGATGCCGAGAACGGACCCGATTTCCTGCGCGCGGCCGAGGCGGCCTGCGGCCAGGAGATCCAGCTGCTGTCCGGCCGGCGTGAGGCGGAGCTCTCCGCGATGGGCGTGATCTCGGGCTTCCACGCACCGAACGGGGTCGTGGGCGACATGGGCGGCGGCTCCCTCGAACTGGTGGATGTGCGCGGCACCGTGGTCGGTCAGGGCGTGACCATGCCGCTCGGCGGCCTCGCCCTGCAGGATCTGTCCGGCGGGTCGATCAAGAAGGCCGCGAAGATCGTGCGCGAGCACATGCGCAAGGCCGAGCCGCAGCTCGAGACCCTGCGCGGACGCACCTTCTACGCGGTCGGGGGCACATGGCGGGCGCTCGCGCGCCTGCATCAGGCCGCCCGCGGCTATCCCGTTCACGTGATGCACGGCTACGCGGTGGAACCCACCGACGAGATGAGCTTCCTGCAGATCGTCGAGGAGACCGACGTCGCGATGTTGCAGGATGTCGACGCGATCTCGGAGGCGCGTCGCCCGCTCCTGGCCTACGGCGCCGTCGTCCTCGAAGAGATCATCCGGGTCGGACGGCCCCGGGAGATCGCGATCTCGGCCTCGGGGGTCCGGGAGGGGCTGTTGTTCGAGCAGCTCGACCGCGATTCCCGCCTGATCGATCCGCTGCTCGCCTCGGCCGCGGAATTCAACGCCTTGCGCGCCCGCTCGCCCCGCCACGGGGAAGAGCTGGTGGCCTGGACGGACCGGTTCGTGGCGACGCTGGACGGGCCCGAGACCGCGGACGAGCGGCGCCTGCGCCATGCGGGCTGCCTGCTCTCGGATGTCGGCTGGCGGGCCCATCCCGATTATCGCGACGAGCAGAGCATCGCAGCGATCCAGAACGCCGCCTTCGTCGGGGTCGATCATCCCGGACGGGCCTATCTCGCCCTCTCGGTGTCGCTGCGGCACAGCGGGCTGGCGCCGGAAAAGGCCAACCCGATTCTCCGTTCCATCGCTGGCCCGCGCCTGTTCGAGCGGGCGCGCCTCCTCGGCGCGCTGCTGCGCGTCGCGTTCCCGATCTCCGCCGGCATGGACGGCGCGCTCACCCGGGCACCGCTCCTCATCGAGGAGGGCCGCGTCACGCTGCGGATACCCCAGGATTGGGCCGCCCTCGCCAGCGACCGCCTGCTGAACCGCGTCCGCGGTCTCGGCCGTGTGGTCGGATTGGACGGCAGGATCGAGATCGGCGGCACCGCCGGCTGATCGTTTCGCGGCCGCGGACACCGCCTGGGCCGGCGGCCGGGACACATCGCTGCCCGTCCCGATCCCGATCTGTGATGTCGCGCGACTACGCCGGAGCGATCGGCTTTCCGCTTCCCGGCCGTAGGACCCGATGCACGCCTTCGACTGCTGCCATCCCGCTGACGTTGCGGATGGCGCTCCACGATTCTGGACCGGCGCGCTGTTGCGGCGGAACGTCCGCCGCCGGTGACCGGTAACTTGCGACGACTTCAAACCACATGAGCGCCCGTAGAAACAACTTAAGATTGAAAATATTTTCTTCGAGATCGATATTTTAACAGAAACGCCTCGAACAATATGAAAAACCAAAGATCATTATAGATCGGACTGAGGGTAGTTTCCTCATTGATTGAAGCTGCCATTTAGTATCGCGCAGACGTTGCTGTAGTCAGATGCGTGGAAATCGAGACTAAGGTATCAAATCTTCGCGAGGCCCTGCGCGGCCACCGGAGTTTGACCATGCACTGGCTCGGACGTGTCTCGATCAAAACGCTGCTCTGCCTGGTGATCGGTGCTTTGGCATTGATGTTACTGGGCTACACGACAACGGCACTCTTTCAAGCACGGGAACAAGCCAGGCAGGCCGACCGGGCCGTCACCCTGGCCCAGGCGAGCCGGCGCCTGCTCAAGACGATCCTGCCGCTGCGTCTCGAGCGCGGCTCGACCCTTGCGCTGAGCAGCGCGGAACCCGCCGGGCCGGAGACGCTGGCCTTGATCGCGACGAACCGGCAGGCCTCGGTCTCGAGCTTCGACCAGGCACAAATCCTGTTGCGTCAACAGGACGTCCCGGCGGTCACCGCGACGTTGACGCGGCTGAACGCGACGTACGAGTTCCTGAACGCCTTGCGCCCCCGCATCGACGCGGCCCTGCGTCTTCCGAAGGCGCAGCGTGACGCGACGCTCCTGCCCGCGACGCTGTCCGCGTTCCAGGATCTGCTCGACGCGCTGACCGTCACGACGGACGCGGTCGATAGCGCCATCCCGCGTTCGGATACGATCCTGCAACGCTACCTCGCGCTGAAGCGTGCAGCCTGGGCGACGCGCGTCGCGATCGGCAACGTCGCCCTGCGAATCCAGGCCTCGCTGGCGGCGGGGACGTCGTGGACCCTCCCCGAGACCGTCGCCGCCGCCGAAGAGCGCGCCCGGTTGCAGACCGCCTGGGCCAGTACGAGCGAGGCGGCAACGGAAGTCTCGGAGACGGTCCGCGCCGCCTTCCGGAAGGCCAGCGTCGAGAATTTCGAGGGCGAGGCCGCCTCAAAGTCGAAGGCGGTGTTCGACGCGCTCAGCACCGGGACGACGCCAAGCGAGACGTTCGAGAAATTCCGGGAACGGAACACGAGCGCGCAACCGTCCATCGTCCATCTCGCCTATGCAGCGCTCGACGAGATGGTGGCCCGGGCCGAGAGCCTTGCGGACGAGGCGCGCGGCGTCCTGACCCGGAATGTGGCCGCGTTGGCGGCCGTCATCGTGCTGGTCGGTCTCGGCCTGCTCGCCGTCTTCGGCGGTGTCCTGCGGCCGATCCGGACGATCTCGGCGACGATGCGAATCCTCGCCGAGGGCGATGCGAGCGTGGAAGTCCCGGCCGGCCTTTATCGGAACGAGTTCGGCCCCATGGCGGCGGCCGTGCAGGTTTTCAAGGACAACCTGATCCGCAACCGGCAGCTCGAAGCGGAAGCGACGCAGGCCCGCGTCGCGGCCGAGGCGCAGCGCAAGGCGGGGATGCACCAGATGGCCGAAGCCTTCGAGCGGGCGGTCGGCGGTATCATCGCCCAGGTCTCGGCCGCGGCTGCCGAATTGCAATCCACGGCCCAAACCCTGACGGCGACCGCGACCCAGACCGCGGACCAGTCGAGCACGGTGGCGGCTGCGGCCGAACAGGCGGCGAACAACGTCAACACGGTGGCGGCCGCCTCGGAGGAACTCGGCTCGTCGGTTCAGGAGATCGGCCGCCAGGTCGATGGAGCCGCCAAGCTGGCCCAGGGCGCGGTCGCCGAGGCGGGGCAGACCGGTGCGATGGTGCAGGAGCTGACCAACGCCGTGTCGCGGATCGGTGACGTGGTCGGGCTGATCTCGTCGATCGCCGGCCAAACCAATCTGCTCGCGCTCAACGCGACCATCGAGGCGGCCAGGGCTGGCGAGGCCGGGCGCGGCTTCGCGGTGGTGGCGTCGGAGGTGAAGGCGCTGGCCGAACAGACCGCGAAGGCGACCCAAGAGATCGCGGCCCAGATCTCCCAGGTTCAGGCGTCCACGGGCCAGGCGGTCACGGCGATCGGTTCGATCACGACGCGCATTCAGGAGATCAGCTCTGTGGCGACCACGATCGCCGCGGCGGTGGAGGAGCAGGGCGCCGCCACGCAAGAGATCGTCCGCAACGTCGGAGAGGCGGCGCAGGGGACCGGCTCGGTCACCCACAACATCACCGGCGTCGCCGAAGCCGCGGATCAGACTGGCAAGGCGACGAGCCAAGTGCTCGATGCCGCCACCGAACTATCCCAGCAATCCGAGCACCTCAGCGCCGAGGTCGCCCGTTTCCTCGACACCGTCCGGGCGGCCTGAGCCGACCATGTTGACCGATCCCGGCGGTACAGGCCGCCGGGATCGAGGCGATCACGTCACTCGGAGATCATACCGACGCCGCTTTCGCCGCTGGGCAGCGGCGCCGGCTCGGACTGCGCCTCGACCACGGCCGCGGCCGTGACGTTGACGATGCCCCGGGCGGTGACCGACGGCGTCAGGATGTGGGCGGGCTTGGCCGGGCCGATCAGCAGCGGCCCCACCGGAAGCGCGTCCGCCAGCACCTTGGCGAACTGGAACGCGATGTTGGCCGCATCGAGGTTCGGGAAGATCAGGACGTTGGCCGCCCCCTTGAGCCGCGAGCCGGGCAGCACCCGGTCGCGGACCAGCTCGGAGAGGGCCGAATCCGCCTGCATCTCACCATCGACCATCAGGTCGGGGTCGCGGGCCTGCAGCAGCGCCAGCGCCTCCCGCATCTTCATCGCCGAGGGCGAGTCCGACTGGCCGAAATCCGAGTGGCTGAGCAGGGCGATCTTCGGCGTCAGGCCGAAGCGGCTGACATGGCCGGCGCAGGCCTGGGCGACCTCGGCGATCTCTTCCGCCGTCGGATTCTGCCGGACATGGGTGTCGGCCAGGAAGTAGGCGCCCTCGCTGGTGACGATCAGGCTCATGGCGGCGCATTGGGCGATGCCCGGCGCCAGGCCGATCACGTCGCGGATGATCCGCAGCCGGGTCTCGAACCGGCCCTCCAGGCCGCAGATCAGCGCGTCGGCCTCGCCGCGCCGGACCGCGATGGCGCCGATCACGGTGTTGTTGGTGCGCACCAGGGTGCGGGCCGCATCCGGGGTGATGCCGCGCCGGCCGGCGACATCCAGGTAGGTCTGGACATAGGCCCGGTAGCGGGGATCGTCCTCGGGATCGATCAGCTCGAAATCGCGGCCCTCCTGGATCGACAGGCCGAAGCGCTTGAGCCGCGACTCCACCACCCGCGGGCGACCGACCAGGATCGGCAGCGCGACCTTGTCCTCGACGATGGCCTGGACGGCGCGCAGCACGCGCTCATCCTCGCCCTCGGCGTAGATCACGCGCTTCGGCTGGGCCTTCGCCTTGGAGAAGAGCGGCTTCATGATGAGGCCGGACCGGTGCACGAACCGGTCCAGGCTCTCGACATAGGCGTTGAAATCCGCGAGCGGCCGGCCGGCCACGCCGGACTCCATCGCGGCCTTTGCCACCGCCGGGGCGATGCGCACGATCAGGCGCGGGTCGAACGGGCTCGGGATCAGGGATTCGGGGCCGAACGGCCGAGCCTCGCCGCCATAGGCGCGGGCGACCACGTCGGAGGGGGTCTCGCGGGCGAGCGCCGCGATCGCCTTCACGGCGGCGCGCTTCATCTCCTCGTTGATGCTGGTCGCGCCGACATCGAGCGCCCCGCGGAAGATGTAGGGGAAGCACAGGACGTTGTTGACCTGGTTCGGGAAGTCCGACCGGCCGGTGCAGATCATCGCGTCGGGACGCTTCTGCTGGGCCAGATCCGGCATAATCTCCGGATAGGGGTTGGCCAGCGCCATGATCAGCGGCTTCTCGGCCATTTTCTCCAGGAGCTCGGGTTTCAGGACGCCGCCGGCCGAGAGGCCGATGAACACGTCCGCGCCCGGGATCACGTCGGCGAGCGTGCGCGCATCGGTCTCCTGGGCGTAGACGTCCTTCCAGCGGTCCATCAGCTCGGGGCGGCCCTTGTAGACCACACCCTTGATGTCGGTGACGGTGATGTTCTCGCGGGTCGCGCCGAGGGAGACCAACAGGTTGAGGCAGGCGAGCGCCGCCGCGCCGGCGCCCGACGTGACGATGCGAACGTCGGAGAGAGTCTTGCCGGCAAGCTCCAGCGCATTGAGGACCGCAGCCGCGACGATGATCGCGGTCCCGTGCTGGTCGTCGTGGAAGACCGGGATGTTCATCCGCGCCCGGCACTGCTCCTCGACCTCGAAGCACTCCGGCGCCTTGATATCCTCGAGGTTGATGCCGCCGAAGGTCGGCTCGAGGGCGCAGACCACGTCGACGAGCTTGGACACGTCCTTCTGGTCGACCTCGATATCGAAGACGTCGATCCCGGCGAATTTCTTGAATAGGACCGCCTTGCCCTCCATCACGGGCTTGGAGGCGAGCGGGCCGATATCGCCCAGGCCCAGCACCGCTGTGCCGTTGGTGAGCACCGCCACCAGGTTCTGGCGGATCGTCAGCTCGGCAGCCTGCTGCGGATCGTCGTGGATCGCCATGCAGGCGACGCCGACGCCGGGCGTGTAGGCCAGCGCCAGGTCCCGCTGGTTGCCGAGCGGCTTGGTCGCCTGGATCTCCAGCTTTCCGGGCTGCGGCAGGCGGTGGTAGACGAGCGCCCCGGCCTTGAGGTCCTCGGACATGTTATCGGCCATCGCGCACCTTCCAGCTCGCCTGCTTTCCCGGAGACGACGCGGTCGCAAACCGCGCCGGATCCCATCGTGAGGGGTCTGTTGCACCGGCTGCGCAGGGGGCGCAACCCGCATAACGAGACCCGGATCCACCTCGCCGCGCTGGCGAGGACCTTCGGTTTCTCCATAGGCTCTTATTCGTACGGGCGTCCAAAAGTGCGCTTCCCGGAGAGCGGGCGGCGCCTGACGATCGGCCGCTATTGTTCCATCGCCGACAAGGTCGAGATCCTGCTCGGCGGCGACCACCGTCTCGACTGGGCCTCGACCTACCCGTTCGCGGCGATGCGCGGGCTGTTCCCGGATGCAGGCGCCCCGGAGGATTACCATGCGTCGCGCGGCGACGTGGTGATCGGGCACGATGTCTGGCTCGGCTCCGGCTGCATGATCCTGTCCGGCGTGACCGTCGGGCACGGCGCCGTGGTGGCGGCCCGGGCGGTGGTGACCCGGGACGTGCCGGCCTACGCGGTGGTCGCCGGCAACCCGGCCCGGGTGGTGCGCCGCCGCTTCGACGAGGCCACCGTGGCGGCGCTCGTGGAGACGGCCTGGTGGGACCTGCCGCACGATGCGGTGACGCGGCTCGTGCCGCTGCTGCAGAGCGGGCGGATCGCAGACCTGCTCGCAGCGTTGCGCGCCGGCGCGGATTCCCGTACCGGCGAGCCATCCTCCCCGCCGCATGCCCGCGGGGCCGCACACGAAACCGACCCGAGATCCGGACGATGACCGACACGCCTCCCGACCGCCTGGCCGCGAACCCGAACAGCCCGTTCTACGACGAGAAGATGCTGGAGCGCGGCGTTGGCGTGCGGTTCAAGGGCGTCGATAAGACCAACGTCGAGGAATATTGCGTCAGCGAGGGCTGGGTCCGTCTCTCGGCCGGCAAGACCCTCGACCGGGCCGGCAACCCGATGACCGTGAAGCTGAAAGGCACCGTCGAGCCCTATTTCCGCGAGCCCGAGACCGGCGAGGCTTGAGACGCCCTATGCCTCACAACTCCAGGGGGAACGGGGTCGGCTCCCAGTAACGCTCTAATTCCGTACCCTGGACGTTGGCGGCCTCCCAGCCGTGCAGGATGCGCGCGAGAGCCGGCCGGTCGCCGGCGTGCAAGGGCTCGGCGACCGCATCGAGCTGCTCCCGCAACCAGCGCTGCCGCGGGACCGGATGACCCGGCAAGTTCCGATGCCAGAGATCCTGCTCCTGCCAGATCGTGCGGGCGGCATCGAGTTCACCCATCGCGATATGGACGAGCATCAGATCTTCGGGTGCTTCGTGCAGCGGACCGTATGTCTCGGGCGGGAGGGTCGCGTAGGATTCCACTGTCTCGTAGTATGACAGTTTTGGCATCGCCGTCGTCTCGATGGCTTCGATAAGGTCGGAGACCATCGTCGGATCGGACCAATGCCAGAACCTATCCGCCGACGTATCTGGCCGACTCAGATTTTCGTAAATGGTCCCTAGCGCAAGATAGTGAAATATTCTGTAGACGAAGAGTGGTGTCACCGACCATCTTGGCCAACAGCAGTTCGCATCTGAGGATCGTTCTACGAAGATACCGCAAGCCAAATGATGGACGGGCGTTTTGCATAAAAAGCGCATGCTCGTCATTTTATAGTTCGGATGACGTTTGATCAGATCTCGATAGATCGGATTAACTTGACGCGCGTTTTTCATAGCTTCGGTTTTATCATAATCATAATATACCTATAGCCTGGACCGAAACGTTTCTGAACGGCGCTTATGATATCGATTGCACGGGTAGGCCTCAAGTCGGCATTCCCCGTTTTGTGGTCGTAGACGCACACTGTTGAAAGCTGAGTTCGCTCCAGTAAGTCGAGGCGCAAAGAACATTTTGCGCCAGAATTTTGATCAACGCCCGTTGCTGGATCGTATGACGTCTCTGCAACGAAATTTGGATCTTTCCGACCATTGACGTTCTCGGCGATCCGCGCATGAACCTTATTTCCGAAGTCCTGCGCGGTCCTGAAATCATCGGACGCTCGCACCTCAGCTGCGACCGAATCGGCAAGAGCCTGCACCTCCCGGTTCCGCGGGCAAATCTGGTCCAGCTCGGTCTACCCCACTGCACCCACCCATATGGCCCGATCATCATATGCGTCCCTTGGAATGTACTCACTCGCAGGCGCTGCGAACACGGCTTTACGACCGTTGCCACTCCGCCCGGCAAGCACCGGGAAAAGCGTTCCCGCCGCCTCCAGGGTCCGCCAGATCCGCTGCCCCACCTTGCCTGGCAGGCCCCGCGCCGGTTGGCTGAACGCCTCCGACTCGGCGCCGTCCGCGGTCAGCGTGCTCCGACCCAGGATCTCACCGGTCTCGCCGTCGCGGATGGTCTGGGTCAGGCCAGAGGTCTCGAACACCGTGCGCGTTCCGTCGGGCGCGGTGACGGTGTGCTGCGCGTCCCAGTCCGCGCGGGCGTTGGCCCGGATGCGAATCGACAGCACGCGCGACCCGTCTTCGGTCACGGCCTCCTCGGTTTGGGTCTCCGCCTGACCGCCCGAATTCGCCGACATCCAACGCGCGCCGCCGGACGGAGCGGAAACCCAACGGCCGCCGTCAGGCTGGCCGGCAGGCGCCCGCGGCTGATCGGACCGGTACTTCCGGGCGAGCATCCGCTCAACCCGGATGAATCCGACTTCGACCGCGATTCCGGCAAGTTCCGAGCGGAGCGCGGCGACGTCTCGGTCGTGATGTCGGGTGGTTGATCGCGGCATCGGCCAAGCCCCAGCTGACGGACTAAAAGCCTCCACGCCGCCGCGCGCATTGCCACTACAATCCTAACGCGCGGGGCTGTCCTCCGCAGGGACTTCGTCAGTGAGCACCGCGTGTCTCGCCGCGATCGCCAAGACATAGTTCCGCTTGGCAGCCGCAATCAGGGACTCGATCTGCGCGGCGCTTCGCGCTTCCCGGATGACGAGGCTGGTGGCGACCTCGGGATGGGTTCGACGCTGCCTTGGGCGTCGCGCATGGTTCGAGAGGCGGAGCGTGGCGCGCTCGCCCTGGCGCGCGAGATAGAAGCTATCACCACGTTCGTTCCGGGCGACGATGGCGAAGCCCTCGGCCTCCAGGAGTCGCGCAGCCAGAGCCAGAGCGGCCGATGGGGGGAGGGTACTCACGGTCCCGCAGGCTCGATCGTGCCGAGGCTGCGTCGTCCGAGCGCCCGCGCCTTCAGCGCCAGCGCCGGCCGCTCGATCCCGTACCAGGACAGGGCCGCCACCGGCAGCGTCAGCGCGAGGGCAGGCGCGAGCAGGGCGAGGCCGGACGGGTCGGGCCAGAGGGCATGCAGGCTCTGCTGGATCGGCCAGCCGTAGAGATAGATCCCGTAGGACAGGTCGGCTTTTGGATCGAACAGGTCGCGTGCCATCGGTCCAAGCGCCAGCCATACGGCGCCGTAGGCCTCGGCGAGGAACAGCAGGGCCGGGTAAGCCGGCGTCCGGGCGAGGACCACGGTGGCCACAACCAGGCAGGCGAGGGCGGCGCCCGACACAAGCAGGCGGTCACGCCAGAGATACAGGCAGGCCCCGGCCGAGAAGATCAGCGGCAGACGCAGCGCGGTCTCCAGCCCTTTGGGCAGCTCCGCGCCACGCAGAGCTGCGGCTGCCGTCAGGGCAATGCCGAGCCCCGCAACGATCAGGAGCGCCGGGATCCGCCGGCGGAGGAGGCCGCAGAGGGCGGCGACCAGGACCCCGAGGTAGCAAAAGACCTCGTATTTCAGGGTCCAGATCGTGCCCAGCGGTGCCCGGTAGGGATTGGCCTCGAAGACGCCGGGCAGCGCCGCGTTGCTCTTGAAGGTCGTCAGGGTGCCGCGCATGAACGACCAGAGGCCGGGCTCGCGCAGGTATTCGGCCGGCGGCAGGCGGGTCATCGCGGCCCCGAGGACCAGCGATACGAGAAGCGTCGCGGCGACGAAGCCCGGGAGGATCCGCAGCGCCCGGGCGAGGGCGTAGTCGCGGATGCCGCGCCGGTCGCAGCTCATGGTGACCAGGAAGCCCGAGACCGCGAAGAAGCCGTTCACCGCGTGCTCGCCCAGCGTGTAGCCGGTGAGCGCCGCCAGGGGCTCGTCGCCGGCGGCCCCGGTGGCGACGCTGAAGGCGTGCGAGACGACCACCGCCAGCGCCAAAGCCAGGCGCAGGCCGGTGAAACCGTTGCGGCCCCTGTCGAGTGCGTCCGCGATCGTGGCGCCAGCCATCAGCGCAGACCCTCGCGGGCGAGGGCGTCCTGCCCGCGCAGGAAGGCGAGGGCGCCGGAAGCAGAGCCGCCATAGCGCTCGAGACCCGACCGGCGCAGGACCAGGGCCGAGAGCACGGCCTTCGGCAGGTTGGTCATGAGATGCGACACGCTCGGGTCGGGCAGGCCGTATTTGCGGCTGACATAGGCGCGCGACCACGCCTGGTGCCAACGCGACCGGAAGATCCGGCCCGGCTCCGGCGCCGAGGAGCGGCCGCGGCCGTGCAGCGCCTCGGCACCGTGGACGTGGATGAGGGCGCGCCCGGCATCGGCCACCCGCCGGCACAGGTCGTCATCCTCGTAGAACAGGAAGATGTTGTCGTCGAAGCCGCCGAGGTCGAGGAACAGGGTGCGCTCGACCATCAGGCAGGCCCCGGACAGGAACGGCGCGCAGGCATCGCCCTGGGGCAGCGACAGGCGGCCGCCGGGATTGGTCAGATACGGCGCCAGCAGCGAGCGCGCCTGGTAGAAGAAGCGCCCGTCCGGCTCGACCAGGCGCGGCGCCAGCAGCCCCGCATCCGGCCAGGCCCGGGCTGCGGCGAGCAGGGCGTCCACCGCTCCCGGTCGCAGGACCACGTCCGGGTTGACGATCAGCACCCGGTCCGCGGTCTCGGCCGCGGCGACGCCGCGATTGTTGGCGCGGCCGTAGCCCTCGTTGCGGGCGTTGCGGATCACCCGCGCGCCGGCGGCTTCGGCGATTGCCGGGGAGCTGTCACGGCTCGCATTGTCCACGACGATGGCCGGCACGTGCTGCCGGGCCAGAGCCGCGAGGCAGGCCGGCAGCACCTCCGCGCTGTCGTGGGCGACCACGATGGCGACGAGGCCGACCATCGCGGGTCGGCCCGTCCGGGCCTTACGCCTTCTTCTCCGGCAGGTTGAGGCGGATATGCAGCTCGCGCAGCTGCTTGGGCGTCGCCTCGGCGGGGGCGCCCATCATCAGATCCTCGGCGCGCTGGTTCATCGGGAACAGCACCACCTCGCGGATGTTCGGCTCGTTGCACAGGAGCATGACGATGCGGTCGACTCCCGGGGCGATGCCGCCGTGCGGCGGGGCGCCCATGCGCAGGGCGTTCAGCATGCCGCCGAACTTCTGCTCCAGCACCTCGTGGCCGTAGCCCGCGATGGCGAAGGCCTTCTCCATCACGTCGGGGCGATGGTTGCGGATCGCGCCGGAGGACAGCTCGATGCCGTTGCAGACGATGTCGTACTGGAACGCCTTGATACCGAGGATTCTCTTCGTGACTTCGCCGTCCTGGCCTTCCGTGGCCAGGGCATCGAGGTCGAGGGCCAGGAATTCCTCGCGGTCGATGTTCGGCATCGAGAACGGGTTGTGCGAGAAGTCGATCCGCTTCTCCTCCTCGCTCCACTCGTACATCGGGAAGTCGGTGATCCAGCAGAAGGCGTACTGGTCCTTGTCGCACAGGCCCAGCTCGTCGCCGATCCGGATGCGGGCCTTGCCGGCCAGCGCCGCGGCCTTCGCCTCCGTGCCGGCGGAGAAGAACACCGCATCGCCGGCCTTGGCGCCGGTCTTTTGCGCGATCAGCGCCTGGACCTCGGCCGGGATGAACTTGGCGATCGGCCCCTTGCCGGTGAGCTGGCCGGCCTCCTCCTCGAACACCACGTAGCCCAGCCCGGGGGCACCCTCGGTGCGGGCCCAGTCGTTCAGCTTGTCGAAAAACGAGCGCGGCTGCGACGCGGCCCCGGTCGCGGGGATCGCCCGGACCACGCCGCCGGACGCGATCACGCCCTTGAACGCCTTGAACGCAACGTCGTCCCGCGCGAACTCGTCGGTCACGTCGGCGATGATGAGGGGATTGCGCAGGTCCGGCTTGTCGACGCCGTATTTCAGCATCGAATCCGCGAAGGTGATGCGCGGGAAGTCCTTCGTGACGCGCTTGCCCTCGGCAAACTCTTCGAACACCCCGCGCAGGACCGGCTCCACCGCCTGGAACACGTCCTCCTGGGTGACGAAGCTCATCTCGATGTCGAGCTGGTAGAACTCACCCGGCGAGCGGTCGGCCCGGGCGTCCTCGTCGCGGAAGCAGGGGGCGATCTGGAAGTACCGGTCGAAGCCGGCGATCATCGTCAGCTGTTTGAACTGCTGCGGCGCCTGCGGGAGCGCGTAGAACTTGCCGGGATGGACCCGCGACGGCACGAGATAATCGCGCGCGCCTTCAGGGGACGAGGCGGTCAGGATCGGCGTCTGGAACTCGAAGAAGCCACCGTCACGCATCCGCCGGCGCAGCGCGTCGATGATCGCCCCGCGCTTCATGATGTTGGCGTGGAGCTTGTCCCGGCGCAGGTCGAGGAAGCGGTAGCGCAGCCGCGTCTCCTCCGGGTATTCGAGGTCGCCGAAGACCGGCAGCGGCAGCTCGCCGGCCGGGCCCAGCACTTCGAGGTCGTCGATATAGACCTCGACCGCCCCGGTCGGCAGCTCGGCATTCTCCGTTCCGGCGGGCCGGGTGCGCACGCGCCCGTCGATCCGCACGACCCATTCCGAGCGCGCCACCTCGGCCGCCTTGAAGGCCGGGGAGTCGGAATCGACCACGCATTGCGTCAGCCCGTAATGGTCGCGCAGGTCGATGAACAGCACGCCGCCATGGTCGCGGATGCGATGGCACCAGCCGGAGAGCCGGACGGTCTGTCCGACGTCGGACGGGCGGAGCGCCCCGCAGGTGTGGGAACGGTAACGGTGCATGACGGGCTTCTTCTCTGGGAAGGCCGGCACCATTCACGCGAGGCCCCCCAAGTCAAGCATGAGCGGCCGGAATCCGGTGCCGGATCGGGCCGCCGACCTACCGGATCGAGCGGTCGATCCCCATATGATGTCCATGAGGCACAACGCTTTTTCCGATCCGAAGGGCCGCCCCGCCCGGCCCGTCGAAAGCCCGCCCGGCGCCTGGCGCACGCTGCCGCTCGATGGCCGTTTCGACCTCGTCTACGAGGACGCGACCGGCACGTGGAGCAACCGCTCGCTCTCGGCGCGCGAGCTGAAGCTCGGGCCGGGGCGCACGCTGCTGGGCGGTATCGACACGCGACACGGCGGTTATCGCGGCTTCCGGGTCGACCGGATCCGCCGCCTCACCGACGGCGCGACCGGTGAGCGCGTCGAGACCGGCATCCTGGACCGGCTGCTCGGGCGCGCCGAGGCCCAGCGCCGGGCCGACGCGGTGCGGATCCGCCGGCAGACTGAGGCGCGCCGGCGTGCGGCCCTGGCCGGCCCGGCGTAGACGGCGCGACGACGTTGACCGTGTGAAACATGGGGACCTTCGCGTCGGCGGCTCCCCATGACGGCGTCGGTTGCGTATAGCCGGATTCATGGACCTGATTACGACCACCGCCGCGCTGCACGACGTCTGCACGCGTCTCGCCGAGCAACCCTTCGTGACCGTCGACACGGAGTTCATGCGCGAGACGACGTACTACCCAAAACTGTGCCTGATCCAGATCGCGGCGCCGGACGGGTCCGGCGTATTGGTCGATCCCCTGGCCACGGGCATCGACCTGCAGCCGTTCATTGACCTGATGGCGGACGAGCGGACCGTGAAGGTGTTCCACTCCGCCCGTCAGGATCTCGAGATCATCTGGCTGATGGGCGGGATCCTGCCGCAGCCGTTCTTCGACACCCAGGTCGCCGCCATGGTCTGCGGCTACGGCGACTCCGTGTCGTACGAGCAGCTCGTCAACGACGTCGCCAAGGCCAAGATCGACAAGTCCTCGCGCTTCACCGACTGGTCGCGCCGTCCGCTCTCGGAGGCCCAGCTCAGCTACGCCCTGTCGGACGTGACGCATCTGGTGAAGGTCTACGAGGTCCTCGTCGCCGAGCTCCTGCGCACGGATCGCGGCGCCTGGCTCGACGAGGAGATGGCGGTTCTCACCTCGCCGGAGACCTACCGGGCCGATCCCACGCAGGCCTGGCGGCGGCTGTCCGGCCGGATGCGCAAGCCCCGCGAGATCGCGGTGTTGATGGAGGTGGCGGCGTGGCGCGAGAGCGAGGCCCAGGCCCGCAACGTCCCGCGTGGTCGCGTGCTGAAGGATGAGGCGGTCATCGACGTCGCCTCCGCGGCACCGCGCAACGCCGAGGCCCTGGGCCGGCTGCGCACGATCCCGGCCGGGTTCGAGCGCTCGCGCACCGGCACCGATATCCTGGCGGCGGTGGAACGCGGCCTCGCGCGGGATACCGGCGACATCCGCATGCCCGAGCGGATGCGCCGGAGCGGCGGCAACGGCGCGATCGTCGAGTTGCTGAAGGTTCTGCTGAAGGCGGTGTGCGAATCCGAGGCTGTCGCGCCGAAGATCATCGCGACGGTCGACGATCTCGAAGCCATCGCGGATGACGACGCCGCCGAGGTGCCGGCGCTCCAGGGCTGGCGCAGAACCCTGTTCGGCGACAAGGCTCTGGCACTCAAGCAAGGCCGTCTCGCGCTCTCCGTCGAGAGCGGGCGCATCGTGGTCCGGGAAGTGGAGCCGACGGGCGCCGCCGATCGGCCCGTCGCGCTCGGCTGATCTGGGCGTTCCTGCTTGGACCGCCTTTGAGAGTCGGGCTTCCGGGACAGGGAACATCGACGGCGGGTCCGTAGCCGGGGCGCGCGCTCCCGCCGGCAACCCACCCGGTTTCTCGGGCTAGGGCGTCACGAGGGCGTGACACGCCGCGGTGGCAGGATTAAGTGGCAAAGGCCATTGCCACTTAATCCTGCCACCGCGTCCCGCGTATGTTCGAGCCGAACGAGATTCTCACGACGCTGACCGGGCGCGGCCTCGTTACGGCCGAGGGGTGCGAAACCGTGCGGGTTCGCTACCGCGTCGTGGTGGAGCGCCGGCAAGGCGGTCTCTTCGCCTATGGCGATCTCCATGGCAGCCATGCCGGGCTGCGGCCGATCTGGCTCGAACCCGATGCGCAGCTGCGCCTCAAGACCGGTCGCCGCCTCGACATCTCGCTGACGGACCTCGTCGGCGATACCGCGGAGTTCGAGAGCACTGGCGCGGTCGGAGCCCTCTGACGGGCGGTCTCGGGCGCAGAAATCGGTCAACCGCCGCGCAATACAGATTTGAGGCGAATCGCCCGCCCCGATTCCTCTGTTTTGCCGTCCGCCTAGATTCTGCGGCTTGCTGGCAGCGCGTGATCCGCTGAACGCTCGGCGTCCTGATTGTCCCGCTGCTCGAAGCGTCAGGACGATTCGGCAATCACAGCATCGCGATCACCGCCGCTCATTGCGTAGCCGGACAGCTTACAACCCATGCGGCGAGAGAACGCAGCATGCTCAACCTATGAAACAGGCGGCCGGTTTCCGAAGCCGGCGATTGCGCACCGCAACCCCGGGGAGGGTCGGGCGGCGTGCCAGACGGACACAGGTCAAGACCAGCCTACGCAACCGAAGCATAGTTAAACGCGGCATTCTCGCGGGCTGTGCAAGACTTGCATGGGCCTGCGTCACGCGGACGCGAGATCGAACCGTAGACCTCCTGCCGCGCTTGTGCGCCGCAACATTTCTTTTCGCGCAGCAATGACATTCCACCGGACTTTGTCATGCGAAAAGAAGCTTTCACCGTGTCGTCAGGGTCGGAGAACAGCGAGTTGACGGCGCTCAAAAATCTCTTAAGGTCCGTTCAAGCTTCGGTTTCGAGGGGGCCGCCTCAGGGATGGCGGCTCCTGGCGAGGGGATCTTTTGGTCTCCTCAAGTCCGCTACGCCCGCTACCGAAGCGTCCATCCCTGTCGCAAACAGTCAGGTCGGGGTCCGAGCGACGCCACTCTCTCAGCGCGTCTGAAAGACTCTTAAGACTTGTCGGAGGAACCCATGAGAGCGGTACATCTCCTCGCGCTCGGCGCAGGTGTCGCGGCCATCGCCGCGCCGGCGCTGGCCAACGAAAGCGTCCTGAAGAGCATCGCCAACCCGGCGGAGCAAGCGCTTCAGACCGTCGACTACGCCAATACGCGCTATTCGAAGCTCGATCAGATCAACGCGTCGAACGTGAAGAACCTCCAGGTCGCCTGGACCTTCTCGACCGGCGTGCTGCGCGGCCACGAGGGCTCGCCGCTCGTGATCGGCAACATGATGTACGTCCACACGCCGTTCCCGAACATCGTGTACGCTCTCGACCTCGAGCACGAGGCCAAGATCGTCTGGAAGTACGAGCCGAAGCAGGATCCGTCCGTGATCCCGGTCATGTGCTGTGACACGGTCAACCGCGGCCTCGCTTACGCCGACGGCGCCATCCTGCTGCACCAGGCCGACACCACCCTCGTGTCGCTCGACGCCAAGACCGGCAAGGTGAACTGGTCGGTCGTCAACGGCGACCCGAAGAAGGGCGAGACCAACACCGCCACGGTTCTGCCCGTGAAGGACAAGGTCATCGTCGGCATCTCGGGCGGCGAGTTCGGCGTGCAGTGCCACGTCACCGCTTATGACCTGAAGACCGGCAAGAAGGTGTGGCGCGGCTACTCCGAGGGCCCGGACGATCAGATGATCGTCGACCCGGAGAAGACCACCTCGCTCGGCAAGCCGATCGGCAAGGATTCCTCGCTGAAGACCTGGGAAGGCGATCAGTGGAAGACCGGCGGCGGCTGCACCTGGGGCTGGTTCTCGTACGATCCCAAGCTCGACCTGATGTACTACGGCTCGGGCAACCCCTCGACCTGGAACCCCAAGCAGCGTCCGGGCGACAACAAGTGGTCCATGACCATCTGGGCGCGTAACCCGGATACCGGCATGGCCAAGTGGGTCTACCAGATGACCCCGCACGACGAGTGGGACTACGACGGCATCAACGAGATGATCCTCACGGATCAGAAGATCGACGGCAAGGAGCAGCCGCTCCTGACCCACTTCGATCGTAACGGCTTCGGCTACACGCTGAACCGCGAGAACGGTGCCCTGCTGGTCGCCGAGAAGTTCGATCCGGCCGTCAACTGGGCGTCCAAGGTCGACATGGACAAGGGTTCGAAGAACTACGGCCGGCCGCTGGTCGTGTCGAAGTACTCGACCGAGCAGAACGGTGAGGACACCAACTCCAAGGGTATCTGCCCGGCGGCCCTCGGCACCAAGGATCAGCAGCCTGCTGCCTTCTCGCCGAAGACCAACCTGTTCTACGTGCCCACCAACCACGTCTGCATGGACTACGAGCCGTTCCGGGTGACCTACACCCCGGGCCAGCCCTACGTCGGTGCGACCCTGTCGATGTACCCGGCCCCGAACTCGCACGGCGGCATGGGTAACTTCATCGCCTGGGACGGCGTCAACGGTAAGATCAAGTGGTCCAACGCCGAGCAGTTCTCGGTCTGGTCCGGTGCTCTCGCCACCGCCGGTGACGTGGTGTTCTACGGGACCCTCGAGGGTTACCTGAAGGCGGTCGACGACAAGAGCGGCAAGGAGCTGTTCAAGTTCAAGACCCCGTCGGGCATCATCGGCAACGTGATGACCTACCAGCTCAAGGGCAAGCAGTACGTGGGCGTCCTCTCGGGCGTCGGCGGCTGGGCCGGCATCGGCCTCGCGGCTGGCCTGACCGACCCGAACGCTGGCCTCGGCGCGGTGGGTGGTTACGCGGCTCTGTCGCAGTACACCAACCTCGGTGGTCAGCTGACCGTCTTCGCTCTGCCGAACTAATCGGCCGCAGGGTCTCGGTAGCAAAATGGTGCCGGCGCGGGTTTCCGCGCCGGCATCCTTGTGATTAGAATTTGTTGTAAGAGGCTGCGGCTCAACGCGAGACGAAGGGCCTCGCTCTAGGGAGACTACACGTTGCACAACCTCAGCAACATCGTAACGCGGCCGGTTCTCGCCGCCCTCGCCCTAGCGACCGTTTCCGCGGTTGCCGTACATGCTGAGGATGCCAAGCCTGCCGATCCGGCGCTCGCCAATTCGCTCAACGCGAACGACAAGACCGCCGAGCAGGACCCCGCACTACTGAAGAAGAACGCCGCCGTTAAGGTCGAGGACGGCAAGTATCTCGATGCCGACGGCCATCCGACGTATCACGTCACCAACGACGGCAAGAAGCTCGACTGGTACACCTACTCCGGTTACCGCCGCTATCACGCCGAGTGCCACGTCTGCCACGGTCCCGACGGCATGGGCTCGACCTACGCGCCGGCACTGAAGGACTCGCTGAAGACCCTCTCGTACGAGGAGTTCATCGGTATCCTGGTCGGCGGCAAGCAGGACGTGAGCGCGTCGGAGCAGAAGGTCATGCCCGCCTTCGGCGATAACAAGAACGTCATGTGCTACTCGGACGACCTCTACACCTACCTCAAGGCGCGCGCCGACGGCGCGGTGGGCCGCGTGCGTCCCTCCGAGCACGAGGACAAGCCCGAGGCCGCCCGGAAGGCCGAGAAGGAGTGCATGGGCGGCTGATGTCCTCCCCTGCATCGTCCTTCACCCGGACGCTTGCCCTCTGCGCCCTGTCGATGACGGTGGCGCAGGGGGCTGCCGCGCAGCACCTGCCGGACACGGTCACGACCGATGTGCTGCGCGTCTGCGGCGATCCCGGCAACATGCCGTTCTCCGAACGCAAGGAAGACGGCTTCGAGAACAAGATCGCGGCGATCATCGCCGACGAGCTGAAGGTCAAGCTCCGCTATTACTGGCTGACGCAGGGTCCGGGCTTCGTGCGCAACACGCTCGGCACCGGCCTGTGCGACCTGATCATCGGCCAGGCCTTCGGCAGCGACCTCGTCCAGACCACCAACCCATACTATCGCTCGTCCTACACGCTGGTCACCCGGGCGGGTGAACTCGACGGGATCAACGCCCTCGACGACCCGCGGCTGAAGGGCAAGGCGATCGGCGTGATCGCCGGCACGCCGCCGGTGAACCGGATGGGCGATCTCGGCTTGGTCTCGACCATGAAGGCCTACGCGCCCTACCAGCTCGACCCGTCCCGCAAGTTCCAGACGGTGGGCGCCGAGATCATCGGGGCGCTCGCCGCCAAGGAGATCGACGCGGCCGTGCTGTGGGGACCGGCCGCCGGCTGGCTCGCCAAGCAATCCGGCACGCCGATGACGGTTGTCCCCCTCCTGAAGGAACCGCCGCGTCCGCCGATGGCCTACCGGATCGCCATGGGTGTGCGGCTCGGCGAGAACGACTGGAAGCGCTCGCTGAACACCGTCCTGCGCAAGCGCAAGTCCGATATCGACACGGTGCTGCGCGAGTACGACGTGCCGCTCCTCGACGACGAGGAGAGCAAGCTCGCCGAGCCGAACGAGCGCTGAGCGGGTTCAGGCCCGCTCGATCCCGCTCCGGTCGAGCTTTGCCAACGCATCGACGACCCGCTCGCCGCCGATCACGAGATCGGGGGCGATCTCGGCCAGCGGCACCAGAACGAACGCCCGCTCGCGCACATGGCGGTGCGGCAGCACGAGACGGTCGTCGTCGACGGCCGCGCCCTCATAGGCCAGGACATCGATATCGATCACCCGCGGCCCCCAGCGCTCCTCGCGGATCCGTCCGAGCGCGTGCTCGACGGCCAGGCACGCATCGAGCAGGCCGTGCGGGTCGAGGTCGGTATCCACAGCCACCGCACCGTTGAGGAACCAGGGCTGATCGGTCTTGCCCCAGGGCGGTGTCCGGTAATCGGCCGAGCGGGCAACCACCCGGATACCCGGCGTGGCGCCGAGCCCCGCAACCGCGCGGTCCAGCATGGCGGCCATGTCGCCGATATTGCTGCCGATGCCCAGATAGGCTCTCACGCGTTCTCTCCGCGGTGCCGCGTGATCTCGATGCTGACCCCGTCCAGGATCGCCGGGACCGGCGCGCTCGGCTTGTCGACCCGCACCGTGATCGCTTCGACCGTGCCGAAACGCTCGAGAATCGTGGCCGCGATCGCCTCGGCCAGAGCCTCGATCAGGTTGAAGCGCCGCTCCGTGGCGATATCCACGGCGATCTGCGTGAGATCCGCATAGCTCACCGTGTGGGCGACGTCGTCCGAGCGGCCGGCGGGCGCGAGATCGATCCGCGCATCCAAGGAGATATAGAAGCGCTGGCCGAGCACCGCCTCCTCGGGCAGCACGCCGTGGCGGCCGAACACCGCGATGCGCGCGACCCCGATCCGGTCCGTGCTCATCGGGCCTCCGGGCGCATCACGGCGTCGACAACCCGCATCGCATCGATATGGGCGGCGACATCGTGCACCCGGACGATGTCGGCCCCCAGGGTCGCCGCGAGGGTATGGGCCGCCAGGGATCCATGGAGCCGGTCCGCGGGACGGGTCTCGCGATCGTGCAGGCGGCCGAGCAGCGACTTGCGGGACACGCCGACCAAGACGGGGAAACCGAGAGCCCGGATCTCGGGCAGGCGACGGAGCGCCTCGAGGTGCTGCGACCAGGTCTTGCCGAAGCCCACACCGGGATCGAGCACGATGTCGCGGTCCGGAATGCCCGCCCGGCGGGCGATATCCAGCGAGCGCTCGAAGAAGGCCCGTATATCGGCAACGATGTCGAGGTCGGGGTCGATGGTCTCGCGGTTGTGCATGATCACGACCGGCGCGCCATGCGCGGCCGCGACCGTGGCGATGTCGGGCTCGCGCTGGAGGCCCCAGACG
The DNA here is from genome assembly GCF_020523825.1 of Methylobacterium brachiatum. Lineage (GTDB taxonomy): Bacteria > Pseudomonadota > Alphaproteobacteria > Rhizobiales > Beijerinckiaceae > Methylobacterium > Methylobacterium brachiatum. The sequence continues at coordinate 537,283 of NZ_JAJALK010000001.1, forward strand.
TCGTTGACGATGCGGGCCCCGGCCTGGAGGGCGACGCGGGCCGTGGAGGCCTTGTATGTGTCGATTGAGATCGGGACCGTCAGACGGGGCGCCACGGCCCGGATCACCGGCAGGACTCGGGCCTGCTCCTCCTCGGCCGGGACGGGAACGTGGCCGGGCCGGGTCGACTCGCCGCCGATATCGAGGATCGCGGCACCCTCGGCCACGAGGCGCTCGGCTTGCGCGACGGCTTCGGCCTCGCCGGTGAACAGGCCGCCGTCGGAAAAGGAGTCGGGCGTGACGTTGAGGATGCCCATGACCAGTGTGCGCGACCCGAGGCCGGGCAACAGGTCGGACAGGCCGGGGGAGGGGGGCACGGATCGGGTCCCGTTCTCAGGAGCGGTTCGGGACCCGGTGTGATCGAAACCACAGGCCAGCGCAACGCCGACCGTCACCGTCGCGTCATCAGCCGCGATAGCAGCGGATTTCCGCCTCGGCCTGGGCGCGCCGAAGATCCGCGACCTTGTCGTCGAAGATCTTGGTGGACTTGAACTCGTTCGCCCGGTTGCCGATGCCCTGGCGCATGGACAGGACCGTGCTGGCCTGGACGTACTTGTCGTAGGGCAGGATCGCGGCGAGCTGGTCGAGCGAGCAGGAGCAGCGCTGCATGCTCTCGCGGGTCTGGCCGTTGGCGGCCATGCAGCCGAAGACGTAATCGACCCGCGCGTCGGTGGGATAATCGTTCTCGTCCGCCGCCCAACCCGCGATGGTCGAGAGGGACAGGGCGAGGGCGGCCAGCGCGCCGCGTTCAGCCAGCTTTCTGATCATAGCTCAGCTTCTCCTCAAGCAATTCGCCACCTTCGGCATTCTTCGACTGCGCCTCGATGGAGACGATCTGGCCGGGAACCTCCGGGGACGTGATGAAGGTGTAGGTCATCTTGTCCATGCCGCGCATGCGCTGTTCCATGGCATCCTTGGCGAAGGGCTGGATCTCGACCCGCCAGCCATCGACTTCGCGACCGCCCACCGTGACCTTGGTCGGCGTCACGGCCGCGCCCTCGCGCAGACCCTTGCGGATCGCGAGCTTCAGGTAACGCGGATTCGCCTCCAGGACCTTCGCCAGCGAGCGCAGATGGTTCTCGAGGAAGAGCGAGACCACCGGGTTGCCGCTCATATCCTCGAAGGGGCCGGCCGGCATCCGGTTCATGCCGGAGAACATCGTCACGCTGATGTCCCGCCCCTCGGGGCTCTTCCCGGGCTCCAGCTTGAGCGTGACCGTATCCGAGAGCGGCGGGCCGAAGGGGCCCTTGGAAATGCCCGACCGGCGCAGGTAATCGTACGTGATCGTCGAACCGGGGGCGGCATTTTTCATATGCGGCTGGTCGAACAAGAGATCGGCCGCACTGGGCGGAGCCGCCGCGTTGACCTGGGTGACCGCTCCGGGCTTGGGCGCATCCTCGGCAAGCGCCGGCATCGCGGCCAGCACCAGCGCGACGGCTGTCGTGGCGAGAAGCTTCACGAGTTGACTTCCTCCTTGAACGGCGACCGGACGTTGCTGCCGATCGTCCGATAGACGTAATCCGGCGGGGTCTCGGCCGCCTCCTCGACGGCGAGCGCCCGCACCTTGGCGTGGAGCGGCGAGAGCGAGCAAGCTGGGTCCGTGGCCGCGGCATCGCCGGCGAGCGCCAGGGCCTGGCACCGGCAGCCGCCCCAATCCTTCTCCCGCCGGTCACAGGAGCGACAGGGCTCCTGCATCCAGTCGGTCCCGCGATAGGCAGTGAAGGCCGGGGAGTCCCGCCAGATCTCGCCGAGGGAGTGCTCGGTGACGTGCCAGAATTCGAGGCCCGGGATCGTCTCGGCCGCGTGGCAGGGCAGGACCTTGCCCTGGGGCGTGACGTTCATGAGCTTGCGGCCCCAGCCGCCGGCACAGGCCTTCGGGTATTTCGCGTAGTAATCCGGCACGACGAGGTCGATGACGAGCTGACCCTTGAGGCGCTCGCGCGCGGCCTCGACGATCCGGATCGAGGCATCGACCTGCGCCTTGTCCGGCATCAGGGCGGCGCGGTTGACGTAGGCCCAGCCGTAATACTGCGTGTGCGCCACTTCGAGCCGCTTGGCGCCCATCTTCACGGCGAGGTCGATGAAGCCCTCGACCTCGTGAATGTTGCCGCGGTGGATGACGGAGTTCAGCGTCAGCGGCAGACCGAGATCGACCACCTTGGCGGCGAATTCGAATTTCTGCGGCTGTGCGTTCTTCAGGCCGCCGATCTTCTCGGCATTCTGCGCGTCGACGCCCTGGACCGAGAGCTGCACGTGGTCGAGCCCGACATCGTAGAGCGCCTGAAGCTTGGACAGCGCGCCGCCGACCCCGGAGGTGATCAGGTTCGAGTAGAGCCCGAGATCCGCGCAGGTCTTGGTGATCTCGACGATGTCGTTGCGGGCGGTCGGCTCGCCGCCCGACAGGTGAACGTGAAGCACGCCGAGGCCGGACGCCTCGGTCAGGACGCGCTGCCAGGTCGCCGTGTCGAGCTCGCCGGACCGGCGATCGAGCTCCAGCGGATTCGAGCAATAGGGGCAGCGCAGCGGGCAGCGATGGGTCAGCTCGGCGAGCAGACCGACCGGCGCCGGCACGTCCGGCCGGTTCGGCGTCAGTGCGTTCATCGCTCCAGGACCCGTTTCTCCGCCAAGCCGTCCAGCATCACGAGGATGTCGGCTTCGATGGCGCGCGGGTCGGCCGCATAGGTCCGACCCAATTCATCGGCGATCGCCGCGACGGTGCGGTTGCCGTCCACCAGCTTGAGCACCGCCACGGCGTTGTCGTCGAGGTCGAAGGTCCGCTCGGGGGCGAGCAGGACGTGTTTGCCGCGGGTTTCGTCGTGGCGCAGGCGGACGCCGCGCGGCAGGCGCGGCCGGTCCCCGGCGACCATCTTGCGGACACCGGACGCCGCCTGAGACGCCGGCGCCTCGGCGACCAGCCCGGTCCCCGGCGTCCAGGCATCCGGCGGGATCATCCCGGGGGCGACATAGGCGAAGTAGAGGGCGTCGAGCTGGGTCCAGAGCACGTTGCACTTGAACGTCAGCGCGGCCATCGCCTGGCGCTGCAGCTCCGGCGTCGTCGCATGCGTCTTCACGTAGTCGAGGGCGAAGTCGGCGTCGCGCGGCGCCTGGGTGAGGCGCTTGTCGAAATAGGCCAGCGTGTCCTTGGTGATGAAGTCGTAGTTCTTCAGCATTCCGGCGACGCGCTCGGAGATGATGGTCGGCGAGAACATCTCCGTCAGCGACGAGGCGATCGCCTCGAGCAGGCTCTTCTCGGCGACGAAGTGGACATAGGCCTCGACGGAGAACTTCGTCGCCGAGAGGATGCCCCGGGTCGAGAGGACGTAGTCGCGCTCGAAGCCGACGCCCTCGGCGAGCTTCAGCCAGCGCTCGATCCCGCCGTCGCCCGGATGGTCGCCGTCGTGATCGACGATGCGCTGCCGCCAGATCCGGCGCAGGGACGCGTCGGTCATACGCGCGAGGACGGCGGCGTCCTTCACCGGGATCATCGCCTGGTAGTAGTAGCGGTTGAGCGCCCAGGCCCGGACCTGATCCTTCGAGAGCTTGCCATCGTGCAGGAGCCGGTGGAACGGATGCAGGTTGTGGTACCGGCGCGCGCCGATGTCGCGGAGCGCCGCCTCCAGCTCGTCCGGGCTCAGGAGGCGCTGGCTGTCAGCAGCATCGGGGGTCGGGAAGACTGCGTTCATGGCGTTTCCGGAATCCGTCCTCGGGTCGCGTTTCCTGTATTCCGATCCCGCCCTGGCTGAGGGCGTCGTCGTCATCCCAAAACCGGTCGCTGCCTTTCGAGACGAGACCCCGGTCGGGTGAATATCCGGGCTTGGTCTCGATATAGTGCCGACCGGGCCCGCACCCAACCGCTGGTCGAATGTGCCTCAGAGGGCGAGGCTCAGTCCGTCATGGCCCACTGTCCAACCGGCCGCCTCGACATCGGCCCGTTCCGGCGAGCCCTCGACCAGGACCGGGTTGGTGTTGTTGATGTGGACGAAAACCCGACGCCCGATCGCTGTGCCGGCCAGGGCGTCGATCGAACCGTTCGCGCCGCGCATCGGGACATGGCCCATGCGCCAGCCTGTCTTGGTGCCGACCCCGACCCGGATCATGTCGTCGTCGTGCAGGACGGTGCCGTCGAACAGAAGGGCGTCCACGCCGGCGATCCGGTCGCGCAGGCCGTCCGTGACCCGAGCGCAACCGGGGATATAGGCGAGGCGACGGCCATTCGCCTCGATCAAGGCGCCCACGGTGGTCTCCGTTTCGGCGCCGATCTCCATGGTCTCGTCTTCGAGCCAGAGCGGCACCTTGCCGGGTACCGGGAACAGCGTGACCGACAGGCCGGGCAGCGGCTCGAAACGCCGGTCCATGGCGACCGCCTGCCGGGCGACGACGCCCTCGGCCATCACGTCGAACACGCGGTTGGCGTTGACCGAATCCAGAATGCCGCGGGTGGCGTAGAGCGTGTAGGGCTGGCCCTCGCGCAGGGTCAGGAGACCCGCCACATGGTCCACGTCCCCGTTGGTCAGGAGGACGGACCGGATCGGCGAGTGTCGCAATCCCTCTTGGGGATGCATCTGTGGATTGTCGAAGAGCTGCTGCCGGATGTCGGGCGACGCGTTGATCAGGAGCCAGTCGGTTTCGTTTGCGGAGACCGCGATGCTCGACTGCGTCCGGGGTCGCACCCGGTCGGGCTCGGACCGCGCCATGGCGCAGATGGGGCAGCGGCAATTCCACTGCGGAAGGCCGCCGCCGGCCGCGGAGCCGAGGATCACGACGCGCATGGTGCGGTTCCCGCGATCCCCGGCCCCTGGAAACTCAGTTGAAGGTGTCGATCTCAGCGGACTCGTAGCTGGTCACTTCCATGCCGACGCAGATCTCGGACACAACGGGGGCAGCCCACTTCATGGTGTTTCTCCTTGGCGGTATCCTCACCAAGCGTCACGGGTTCCTAAGAGGCCCCTAAGACACTGATGGCGCTCTGGTTTCCGGCGCGCACTCGATATCGGCGATTCAGCTGCGGTCTTCAAGCACTAACTTGCCGGATCCTCCCAAATTTTTCGTGAGACTCGACCTAAATGCCCGGCGCCGCGTCGGAAACGTTACCGAATTCGACTTAAGTATAGTCGGTCATTGACGGAAGTCGGGACCGCGCAGCTCGAGCATGAAGCCCTTGCCCCGGACGGTGACCAATCCCGGGCCGCCGAAGCGCACGAAGTCGGCCATCTTGGAGCGCAGATAGCCGATATAGACGTCCACCACGTTGAGCGAGAGGCCGCCCTGGCTGGCCCAGAGACGGTCGAAGATGTCGGCCCGGGACACCGGCTTGCCGATGCTCTCCATCAGCATGGCGAGCAGGTCGGCCTCCCGGGGGGTCAGGCGCGCGCTGGCCTCGCCGCAGCTCGCCTGGCGGGTGTCGAGATCGAGCATCAGCCGGCCGGCGGTGATGCGCGAGCGCGGGGCCTCGGCCTGCTCCCGCCGCATCAGATGCGTGCGCAGGCGCGCCACCAGCTCATCGAACACGAACGGCTTGACGATGTAGTCGTCGGCGCCGAGCGCAAGCCCCTCGGCGCGGTCGCGGATCTCGTCGCGGGCGGACAGGAACAGGATCGCGCCCGGGAAGCCACCCTCGCGCAGCGACCGGCAGACATCGTGCCCGGACCCGTCCGGCAGGTTGATGTCGAGCAGGACCGCGCCGGGCGCCGGATCGTGGGCGGCCTTCAGCGCCTCATCGACGCAGGCGGCGGTGCCGACCTCGAACCCCTCGGCTTCCAGGCCGCGGGCCAGAAGGCCCCGGATATCGATATCGTCCTCGACGATCAGGATCCGCGTCATGCGGCCGGCTCCCTCACCTGCGCGTCGCCGGCCGCGTTCCCGGCCGTGCCGATCTCCCATGCCGGATCGAGCGCCGGCATGTCCAGGCTGACTCGGGCGCCGCGCCCGTCCGGGCCGGCGCCGAGGCGGATGGTGCCGCCATGCTGCTCGACGATCCAGCGCGCCAGGGCGAGCCCGATGCCGAAGCCGGTCTCGTCCGGGCTCGCCCCGGCACCGCGCCGGAACCGCTCGAACAGCTCGGCCTCGGAGGCGCCGAAACCCGGGCCGTCATCCGTGACGGTGATCCGGGCGCGAGCGCCGGGCTCCGCCGACAGAGCGACCTCGACCCGGGTCAGCCCCTTGGCGTGGCGCAGGGCATTGTCCACCAGGCTCTCGACGGTCTGGCGAAGCCACTCGCGGTCGGCCAGGCACTCGACGTCCTGGCTGCCGGGATCGAGGCTCAGCGCCACCCGGCGGCGGGCGGCCTCGGAGGCCATATTGTCGACGGCCTCTGCGAGCACCGAGGCGAGGCCCAGGGGGCGCTTGTCGAACTCGATCTCGCCGGATTCGGAGCGGGCGACGCGCAGCAAGTCCTCGACACGCAGCTTCAGCCGCTGCGCCCGCTTGCGGATCGTCGTGAAGACCGGCCCCGGATCGGCGCCCCGGGACACGCCGCGCAGGGCGAGATCGCATTCGCCCAGGATCACGGTGAGCGGCGTGCGCAGCTCGTGGCTGACATCGGCGAAGAAGCGCCGTCGCGAGCGGTCCACGGCCTCAAGCCGGGCATTGGCCGCGCGCAGATCCGCGGTACGCGCCGCCACCGTATCCTCCAGTGCCGCCCGGTCGGCCGCGACCCGGGATTCGCGACGGGCGAGCCGCGCGGCCATGCGGTTGACGTTGGTCATCAGCAGGCCGAGTTCGTCGCGGGTCGCCACCGAGAGGCGGGTGTCGAGGGCGCCGTGGCCGATGGCGCTCGCGGCCCGCCGGACCTCCTCGATCCGCGCCAGGGTCGGCCGGGTCACACCCCGATAGAGCACCGCCAGCAGCACCAAGGCGGCCGCCACCGCGGAGGCCGCAGCCACGCGCAGCCGTGCCGAGAGGGCCCGCGCCTGCTCTGAGCCCAGCGCCATGCTGCGCCGTTCGGCCTCGATCAGGAACGAGAGCGGCTGGCCGGTCATCGCCCCGAAGCCGTTGAGCGCGCCCTTGATCGCGTCCTGGCGCTTCTCCGGCTCCGTCTGGCGGTTGATCCGGGCCACCTGCCGGTCGAGCACGACCCGGGCGGCGCGCAACTGCGCCATCGGCCGCGTCCGCGCGGCGTATTGCATGCGGTCGGCCGGGTCGTCGCTCGGCGGGAAGCTCTGCGCGAGCGCCTCGTCCACCGTGGTCAGCGCCCGGTCGGCATTGTCGCGGGCGATCGCCATCGCCTCGGGCTGCCCGTCGGGATTGCCCACGGTCTCGACCGCCGCCAGGCCGAACTGGGTCAGGCGGCCGGACAGCTCGGCGAGCAGTTCCAGGCGTCGCTGCGCCTCCAGCGTACGGTCGACGGTGCGCTCGGCGGCCGCGATCGAGGCCAGAGCCGCGATGGCCGCGAGCATCACCACGACGGCGGTGCCGCCGAGCAGCAGCGCGAAGCGGAGCTTCAGCGAGCGCATCGGCCCCGTCCCGGAGGAAAGCGCCGTGCGCGGTTGCCGCGCGCCGTCACAGATTCTTCGGTAGGCTGCCACGCGCGGCGCAGCGCCAGCGCTCGACATGCCAATCCGGGTGGGCGGCCTGCCAGGTCGCCAGCGCGCTCTGCGAATGGCGCAGGCAGATGAACGGATTCGAGCCTTCGTAGGACATCTCGATCCGGTCCTCGCGGCAGGTCGAGGGCTGGGCGACGAGGCAGATGGACAGAAGCAGGAGCATGGGCGTCTCCCTCGTGCATCATCCCGATAGACGGTGACCGTCGCTCGGCGCGGATGATGCAGAGCCTTGCCGGCCTCGTGCGGGCCGGCTTGGGCAGAGCATATGCCGCGCGCGGCCGCTCTGCCCAGAGCGGCGTCAGGACGCGACCCAGATCTCGCCCTTGGCGATCGTGGCGAGGTCGCCGGAATAGCGGCGCAGCGGCCGGCCCAGCAGCGCGGCATGCTCCGCGCTGAGGCCCGACAGGGATTTCGCCAGGAGCTTCAGGAACACGAGGTCGTGCGTCCCGGTCTCCACGAAGGTCGGCGATAGCCGCCCGTGCGACCCGACCAGCAGGGTCCCGCGGCGCATGCCGTAACCCGGATGGTCGCCCACCGCGAGCGCGGCCAGGGTGCCGGCGATCATCCGCGATCCGGCATAGGCGCCGGCCCGGCCTGCCAGAAGAAGCCCGCGCCGCATCCGGTCGCCGAGATGGGCACCGGCCGTCCCGCGAATGATCAGCGTCGCGCCGTCGAGACCGGCTTTGGCCGCGTAGACGGCCCCACCGGCATAATCGCCGGCATCGCCCTCGATCGTGATGGTACCGCCGGTGGCGCCGGCACCCGCATAGGGGCCGGCATGGCCCGCCACGGTCAGGCTGCCGCCGGCCATGCCCTCGCCGAGGCGTTGGCCGACATCGCCGGTGACGCGGATCGCGCCCTCGGACAGGGAGGCGCCGACGCGGTCGAGGCGCTCATGGCCGCCCTCGATGGTCAGGGTGTCGGAGCCGTCGAGCGCGACCGTGAAGCAATCGCCGAGACGCATACCGGTGCGGGTCGTCCCGACCTCGAGGCGCTCGGCCTCGGCCTGGGACAGGCGGCTGAGCACCAGCGGGTTGATGTTGAGGAAGTCGAGCCGCTCGGGCGGGGCCGCGCGCAGGGTGAGGGTGCTCAAGGCTCAGCCCTCCGTCTTGGCGTCGTCGCGCGCGAGCAGGTCGCGCAGATGATAATGGTGGCGGCCGAGATTGCCGCCGTAATTTCCGGCCGTGACCGCGATCAGCCCGTGCTTGCCGCCGATCTCGGTGCCGGCATGGAGGCCGGCGCGCATCGAGTCGGACACGCCCTGCGAGGTCAGGGCGTCGATCACGATTTCCAGCACGACGCCGCACTCGGCGGGCAGCGCCGAGCCGGCCCGGCCCTTCAGGGTCGGGCAATAGGCGTCGTTGGTGGAGGCCATCATGCCCTTGGTCCGGCCGCCGACCTTCGAGCCCGAGCGGACGATGCCGCCCGGGAAGGGCAGGATCGCGCCTGGGACCGCCTTGGCGGCTTCGACCGCCGCCTCGGCGACGATGAGCGTATCCTTGTGCGTCCGCCCGAGGAACAGCAGGTTGCCGCCGCCGACCGCCCCGTCGACCGCCCGGACCGAATCCTCGCAGAGGAACTCGCCGTCCATAACGGGGATGCGCCAGTAGCGCCGGGCCTTGCCGGAGGCATCGGGCAGGCGCTTGGCGATGGCGAAACCGTCACCGAAATACCGGATCGCGCCGCCGAGCTTGATCTTGGTCGGCCCGTCCACGCCGGCATAGCAGGCTGTGCCCGGGCAGGTGAGGATGCACTGGCCGACGCGCTTGATCAGCTGTTCCTTGAGGCCGTTCGGCTCGAAGCCGAACAGCAGGATGCGCACGCCGGGCCGGCCGTCCGGAGTCTCATCCGGCGCCAGCTCGGCATCGATGCCGGCCTCAGCACCGCAGCCGATCACCGACGTGGCGAAGCCCGTCATGGTGGTGGCGGCGATCATGGCCCATTTGGCGGTGTCGTTAGTGACGATGATGGCGGTCCCGGCCACGTCGAACGCTTCCGCGAAGGTGTCGACGATCGGGATGCCGTTGAGGCTGAGCTCAGACATGGTTGTTTCCGCCACTCGCCTCGCTGATCACGCCCGGCATGGCACGGCCTCGAAGGTGTCCGCATCCGCGTCGAAGGCCGCATCCGGCACTGCGAAGCTGTCGAGCCCCGCGCCGAACCGGTCCGTCAGGTAGGTATCGGCGCGCTTGGCCATCGCCGGATCCGACTCGACCGACAGCGACAGCGTCCGGCCCGCACGCCACTCGACCACCTCGCCGTCCTCGACGATCGGCACGCCATCCTTGAGGACGAGTTTGGCGGCGGTGAACATCGCGGTGCGGTTCGTGTCGTCGCGATAGACCGCGACGTCGGCGCAGGCGCCCGGCCGCAGATGGCCGCGATCGGCGAGGCCCAGGAGCTTGGCCGGGCCGGACCGGGTCAGCTGGGCGATCTCCGAGAGGGTGTATTCCCGCTCCAGGCCCGGAAGGCCGGACCGCTCGCCGACGATGCCCGGCAGCGTCGCGATCTCGCGGTCGCGCTCGGACTTGTCCATCAGCAGATGGATGATCCGCGGATATTGCGTGAACGGGCCGCCATTGGGGTGGTCGGTGGTGAGGATCGTGCGCTCCGGATCGGTGGAGAGCAGCATGATCTCCAGGCCGATCGCCCATTGCAGCGAGCTGGTCGGGCCGCGCGGCCGGTACAGGAACGGCACGACGCCGCCGCCCTCGGCATCGCCGGCATTCAGCACCCACTTCTTCGGCTTGGCGCCCTTGCGGCCGGCGAACTGGCGCAGGATGTCGAGCGACACGGTCACGGTCTGGCCGAACACGACCTGCCCGATATCGAGGGTCGCGTTCGGGTTGTCGGCGATCGCCTGCGCGATCCGCTCGGCGGCGGAACGGAAGCCGCCGCCTTCGGTCGCGCCGTAGGCGTAGAATTGCGCGTGGGCGAAGTGGATGCGCCGACCCTCCGCCGCGTCCAGGGTCTCGACGAAGGAATCGTCCGCCCCGGGCAGGCCGAGATTGTTGCAGTGGACGTGCAGCGGGTGCGGGACGCCGATCTCCTCGACCGCGTCGAGGAGCGAGCCCATGATCTGCCGGGTCGAGAGACCGTAGACCGGGATCTCGTCGTCCAGCGACAGGCGCAGGGCGCCGTCCTTGAAGGCGGAGGCGCCGCCGGCATTGATGCACTTCACCCCGAGGCCGCGCGACGTGGCGACCGAGAGCGCCACGAGGTCGCGCACGGCGTTGCCGCCCTGGCGCTCGCGCAGCAGCTGCAGCAGCTGGTCGTCGTTGCCCATCACGGTGAGCGCGCCGCGATCCAGCAGCGGGATGTCGGCGAGTTCGAGCTGGGTCGCCAGCGCGTGGGTCGGCGGCATCGCCGGCTCCACCGCCGTGGTGTAGCCCATCCGCGCGTAGGTCGACCCGATCCAGCCCGCAGCTCCGCCCGCATGGGCGAAGGGATGCCCCTCGGGCGAGGCCTCGCTCACGTAGAGGTCGGGCAGAAGCAGGCGCGACGTGATCACGTTGCCGCCGGCGATGTGCGAATGCACCTCGACACCGCCCGCCATCACGACGCAGCCCGACGCGTCGATCACCCGATCGGGCTCCCGGCCCGCCGGCTCGACCACGCGGCCGTCCTCGATCCAGACGTCACCGACGGCATCGCGGGACGCGGTCGGATCGACGACGCGCCCGCCCCGGATCACGCTCAGCATGCGGGCTCACTCCTCGACGCGACGCGACCTTCGGCCAGGCGCTCCGTCAGGGCACCCAGCACCGACGCGGCGGACGGCAGGTCCGTCGGCGCCGAGGCCGGCCAGTAGGTCAGCGCGGCGCGCTGCTCATTCCATAAGACGCCGCCGAGATCGCGGCCGGGACGCCCGACCGCGATCACCACATCGGCGAGAGAGGCCTCGGCCTCGGCGACCAAGGCGACGGACGGCACCGCAGCCAGCCATTCCGGCCGGTCGACGGGCAGAGCGGCGAGCCAGATGACGGCATCGACCTCGCCGGCGGCGACCTGGCGGGCGACATCGAACCGCCAGGGATCGTGTTCGGGAACGCGGCGTCCGAAGCCGCTGCGCGGCGCTTGGCCGGTCAACCAAGCGGCCACGGGCACCACGGCGCGGTCCTGATCGGGCCCTGCGACGGCAAGCGTGAAGCAGCGCGTGGTCTCGTTCAGCTCCATGGCGAAGCCCTGAAGCATCTCCACGCCGAGCTCACCGAGTTCGGCGGGATCGTACAGAAGGACGCCGTATTGTGCGGCGGCGATCCGCGCGACGAGCTCGGCCCGCGGCGTGTCACCCGCGAGATGGCCCTTGGCGTAGGCGCGCAGCTCCGCGACCGCCTCAGCCAACCCGCCCGCGGACGGGCAGGACAGCGCGGCCTTCGAACCCTCGGACCCGGCGCCGAGCGCCAGGAGCGTCCGGTCCGCACCGGCGGCGCGGCCACGCGTGGGCTTTGCCCCCGTCAGGCGCTTCAGGAGCGGCGCATGCCAGGGCGCCGCGCCGACGACCAGGACGGTATCGGCCCGGCCGACCGCCTCGGCGGGCGTCGAGGTCATGGCGCCGACCCGGCTCAGCGCGCCGAGCTCGGCATAGGTGCCGACCGCGCCGGCCGTATCGATCGAGGCGCCGATGCGTCCCGCAAGATCGTAGGCCGCGCGGATCGCGGCGACGTCGGCGCTGAGGCCGGCGATCACCGGCGCGCGCGCCTTGGCGAGCAGGGATACGGCCGCCCCGATGGCGGTGTCCGCGTCCGTCGCGCCACCCTTCACCCAGGCTGCCATGCTCCCTCACGCGACGTTATTGTTTGGCTTCGGAGCGGGCGACGGCCGTAAGACCGGACGAAGCGGGTTCACTCCCGAAGGAGAATCCCGCCGGATCGGAATGGCTCGACCGCCCGACTGGTCCGGGCGGGCGGCAACTCGGCGCGCCGTCGCTGGCCTAGGTTTGCATTCATCCGCGCCCCGCGGCAAGGGGGGGGCCCACCGTGGTTCGTCCGATCGGCAGCAAGATCCCGTTGCTTCGGGCGCCCGCCGCATGGGAAAAGCCCGGCGGTTCGGCGGTGGATTGCGAAGGAATGGGCGTGGGCGAGGTCCCCCAGCGGAACACGGCAACCGCTCCGAGCAGCATCGTCCGAGTCGAGGCGCCGGCACGGCTGCATTTCGGGTTCCTCGACCTGCATGGCGGGCTGGGACGACGCTTCGGCAGCATCGGCCTCGCCATCGACGCCCCGTCCGTCGCGCTGACCGCCCGCCGGTCCGCGCATCTCTCCGTCACCGGCGCGGAAGCTGAGCGGGTCCGGGGCTACGCCCGCGCCGCGGCGGACCATCTCGGACAGCCTGACTCTGTCGCCATCGAAGTCGAGCGGACGATCCCGGCCCATGCCGGGTTCGGATCCGGGACCCAGCTCGCCTTGGCCGTAGCGGCCGCCTTGGCACGCCTCGGCGGCCACGCGTTTTCGGCGGCGGCTTTTTCCGCGAGCCTCGATCGTGGCAACCGGTCGGGCGTCGGCCTGAGCGCCTTCACGGAAGGCGGCCTGATCGTCGATGGCGGACGCGGCGGCGACGGCGGCCCGCCGCCGGTGATCGCGCGCCTGTGCTATCCCGAGGCTTGGCGCATCGTCCTCATTCTCGATCAGAGCATGGCCGGCGTGCACGGCACGCGGGAGGTGGAGGCCTTTCGCGACCTGCCGCGCTTCCCAGAGGCGCAGGCGGCGGAGATCTGCCGAATCGTGCTGATGCAGGTGCTGCCGGCGGTCGCGCTCGCGGAACCGCAGGGCTTCGGCGCCGGCATCACCCGGATCCAGGATCTGATCGGCGACCACTTCGCCCCGCATCAGGGCGGCCGCTATGCCAGCGCCGCAGTCGCGCAGGCGCTGGCCCAGGCCGCCGCGCAGGGCGTGCCCGGCTACGGCCAGTCCTCCTGGGGGCCGACCGGCTTCGTGCTGATGCCGAGCGAGGCCGAGGCGAGCGCCCTGGTGGAAAGTCTCGACCGCGGCGGGCCGCTGCGCTTCCTCATCGCCCGCGGCCGCAACACCGGCGCATCGATAACCACGGCGGACTGAACTGCCGCCCCCGGACTTGACCGCGGCACCCGCAGCGGGTTTGGACGGTCGGCAGGCGCAGGTTGATGCGCGCCCCACGGGATAGAACGTCATGGCCCGCTCGATCCTCCACATGTTGACGCCGCTCCGGCACATGAGCCCGTTCGACGTGAACATGGCCATCGATGCCGGCTTCGAGACGGTGGTGACCTACACGGAGGTCAGCCTCGCCGACGTCGTCTCGCTGACCCAGGATTCGATCTTCTCGCGCGCCCCCGCCGACGGCACCCGCACGGGCATCTTCATCGGCGGCAAGAACGCCGAGGACGCCCTCGACATGGTCGACCGGGCCAAGAAGGCGTTCGTGCCGCCCTTCGTGAACCATGTCTTCGCCGATCCCGCCGGCTCGTTCACCACCGGCGCCGCCATGGTGGCGCAGGTCTCCCGGGCGCTGCGGCAGAAATTCAACACCGACCTGACCGGCAAGCGCATCGTGATCTTCGGCGGCGCCGGCGTCGTCGCCTACGTGGCGGCGGTGATCGGCGCGCTCCAGGGCGCGCAGACCGTCCTGGTGGGCCATGACGGCGAGGAGAGGGTCTCGAAGATCGCCTTCACGATGAAGTGGCGCTTCGGCATCGAGGTCGGCGCCGTCGACGGCACCACACCGGAGGATCGCCGCCGCGCCATCCGCGACGCCGACGTGATCCTGTCCGCCGGTCCGGCCGGCATCCCGATCCTCTCGGCCGAGGATCTGAAATCCGCTCCGAAGCTGCTGGTCGCCTCCGACGTGAATGCGGTGCCGCCGGCCGGCATCGCCGGGATCGACGTCAACGCCGTCGACGTACCGCTTCCGGCCGGCAAGGGCGTGGGCATCGGCGCCCTGGCGGTGGGCAACGTCAAATACCAGACGCAGCGCCGCCTGTTCGACCGGATGCTCGCCTCCGACACGCCGCTCTGCCTCGATTTCCGCGACGCCTATACCCTGGCGGTCGAGATCGCCGGCTGAGCCGACACGGGCGCATCCCGGCATGTCCGAGGCGATCCTGATCGCCGCGCAGGCCGGGCGCGCCCTCGCGGAGGCGGCTCGGCGCGCAGGCCTGCGTCCCTTCGTGGCCGACCTGTTCGGTGATTCCGATACGCTGGCACTCAGCGAAGCCTATAGGCCGCTGCCGGGCCGCTTCGGCAGCCGGATCGCCGCCGACGCGACGCTCGCGGCGATCGACGACCTGGCGGCTTGCGCCGGATCTCGCCTCGGCATCGTCCTCGGCAGCGGGTTTGAGGACACGCCCGACCTCGTCGCCCGCATCGCAGCGCGCCACCGGCTGATCGGCGCCGACGCGGACGCCGTCGCGGCGCTGAAGGACCCGCTCGGATTCGCCGCCCTCTGCGACCGCTTCCGAATCCCGCATCCGGCGATCGCGACGGGTCCGCTGCCCGATCCGTCCGGCTGGCTGCTCAAGCGGGTCGGCGGCAGCGGCGGCAGCCATATTCGGCCAGCCACGCGCGGCCCCACGCCGGAGGGCCATTATGTCCAGGCCCGAGCACCCGGCCGGCCCCACGCCCTGAACTTTTTGGCCGACGGGCGGACGATGCAGGTGCTGGCCGTCACCGAGCAATGGTGCGCGCCGTCGCCGATGCGGCCCTATCGCTACGGCGGCGCCCTGGTCGGGGCTGCCGCGGAGGCTCCGCCTCTTCCCGAACCCCTGCTGCAGGCCGTCGCGGCGGCGGTCGAGAGCCTCATCGCGGCGACGGGGCTGCGCGGGCTCGCCAGCGCCGATTTCCTGGCCGACGAAACCGGCTGGTGGCTCACCGAGATCAACCCGCGGCCCGGCGCGACCCTCGATATCCTGGATCGCCGAAGCACGCCTCTGCTCGCCGCCCATATCGAGGCCAGCCTCGGCGCCATGCCGGCGCTCGGCCCGCAACCGGCGGATGCGGCCGCCGCGCAGATCTGTTACGCGGATCGCGAGCATGCGCCCGTCCCGGATTGTCCGTGGCCGGATCACGTGCGCGACCGCCCGCGCCCCGGCACGGTGGTCCGCCGCGACGCGCCCCTCTGCACGGTGCTTGCCCTTGGGGCCGACCGGCAGGCGGCGCTCGACAGTTTGAAGACGCGGACGGCGCGGCTCCAAGCCGACCTGGCCGCAAAGAAAACGCACCCCGAGGAAACCCTGTGATGAGTGCCAGCCAAACCTATCCCAGCGTCAACGCGCTCACGGCGCCGCTGATCGAGCGGTTCGTGGCCGATGCCGCGACCCTACGCCTGTCGGTCACGCAGGCTGCGGGCGGTGCCCGGATGGTCGATGCCGGCGCGCAGGCACGGGGCTCGATCGAGGCCGGACGGCGCATCGCCGAGATCTGCCTCGGCGGCCTCGGCACCGTGAGCATCGCCCCGAGCGGCCCGATCGCGTCCTGGCCGTATTCCGTGATCGTCCACGCGGCCGATCCGGTGCTCGCCTGCCTGGGCAGCCAATATGCCGGCTGGAGCCTCGCCGACGAGGCCGGCGATTCCGGCTTCTTCGCCCTCGGCTCCGGCCCGGGCCGCGCGGTCGCGGCCGTCGAGCATCTGTACGAGGAGCTAGGCTACCGGGATTCGGCCACCAAGACCGCCCTGGTCCTCGAAGCGGCCGGCGGACCGCCGGAGAGCGTCGTCGCCAAGGTCGCCGAGGCCACCGGCCTGCGTCCCGAGGACCTGACCTTCATCTTCGCGCCGACGCAGAGCCTCGCCGGCTCGACCCAGGTCGTCGCCCGCGTACTGGAAGTCGCCCTGCACAAGGCCCACACGGTCGGCTTCGACCTGCACGCGATCGTCGACGGGATCGGCTCGGCGCCGCTCTCGCCGCCGCATCCGGATTTCATCAAGGCGATGGGCCGGACCAACGACGCGATCATCTACGGCGGCCGGGTCCAGCTCTTCGTCGATGCCGACGATGCCGACGCCAAGCAGCTCGCCGAGCAGATCCCGTCGACCACCTCGAGCGATCACGGGGCGCCCTTCGCCGAGATCTTCTCGCGCGTGAACGGCGATTTCTACAAGATCGACGGCGCCCTGTTCTCGCCGGCCGAGGCGATCGTCACGTCGGTGCGCACCGGCGCCACCTACCGCGGCGGCCGCCTGGAGCCGACGCTGGTGGAGGCGTCGTTCGCGTAGGCGAGACAGCGCCGTCCGGCCGCGGTTCATCTCGTCAAAGTCAGCGGCCGGGACACGATCAGTCATCGGTCGCATGAGGCGGAAACTCCCTCTCCCGTGCGGGAGAGGGGACCCGCGCCATGCCAAGCGCTCCGTGGATCGGCTAGCCGCTTCGGAGAGGGAGCGTTTCGCGGGCGGCCCCGGCGACGACACCTCAAAATAATAATGACCGTAGCATTTCCCCAGCGGGGAAGCGCCGTCGAGAGTCTTCCAACCATGCGCATCGCCCTGGCGGCCGATAACGGCAATTGGCACAAGGCCCGGCTCCTGGCGGCCCTGCGGGCGCAGGGCGTCGAGCCGGTGCTGTTCTCGCTGGCCGACGTGATCGTGGCCACCGGCGGCGGCGAGCCCCTGCGGGTCCCGGGTTTTGCCGGCTCACTGCCCGGCGGCGTGCTCCTGCGGACCATCGCGGGCGGCACGTTCGAGGCGACCACCATGCGGCTCGGCGTGCTGCACGCCCTGGTCTCGGCGGGTGTCACCGTCTGGAATGCGCCCACCGCCATCGAGCGCTCGGTCGATAAGGCAGCCACCTCCCTGCTGATCGCCCGCGCCGGCCTGCCGACGCCGGAGACCTGGGTGGTCTCGACGCGCGAGGCCGCCACCGGGATCGTCGAGCAGGAGAGCCGCCCCGGCGCGCCGCTGGTGCTCAAGCCGCTCTTCGGCTCGCAGGGGGAGGGGCTGGCGCTGATCGAGCGGCCCGAGGACCTGCCGGATGAAGAGGCCGTTGCGAGGGTCTATTATCTCCAGCGCTACGTGCCCCGGCGCGACGGCCTGTGGCGCGACTACCGCGTCTTCGTCTGCGACGGCCGGGCGATCGCCGGCATGATCCGCGAGGGCGACGGCTGGATCACCAACGTCCATCGTGGCGGCCGTCCGCTGCCCTGGGCGATGCCGCCGGCTGCCGCCGAGATGGCGGAGGCCGCAGCCGCGGCGGTCGGGGTCGATTATTCCGGAGTCGACCTGGTCGAGGACGGGGAGGGCGGCTTCTCGATCCTGGAAGTCAACTCCATGCCGGCCTGGTCGGGCCTCCAGACCGTGTGCGAGACCGACATCGCCGCCACCGTGGTTCGGGGTTTTCTCGCCGCCGTCCGGGGCGCCAGCGTTCCGCGGCTCGTGGTGGCATGAGCGCCCTCGACCCGGGGCTGATCGGGACGCTCTACCGCGCCGCCTGCCTGGCGGAACTCGAAGCGCTGAAGCCCGGCAATGTCCACGCCTACGCGGCCGGCCATCGCATGGTGGTGGCGGATTTCGTGACCAGCGCCGATGTCTCGGCCCCGGAACTGGCCCGGGCCGGGGCGGGGATCGGCGAACGGGTCCGCGCCGGCGTCGCGGCGACCCTGGCGGCCGTCGGCCAGAACACCAATCTCGGCATCCTTCTGCTCTGCGCCCCGCTGGCCGCCGCAGCCGAGCAGGGGCGATCGGTCGCCGCGGTGCTCGACGCGCTGGAGGCTACGGATTCCGAAGCGGTGTTCGCGGCGATCCGGCTCGCCAATCCGGGCGGCCTCGGCCGGGCCGAGCGGCACGACGTCACGTCTGACGCCCCGCCCTACCTGCGCGCGGCCATGGCGGAGGCGGCCGGTCGCGACCGCATCGCCCGCGCCTACGACACCGGCTTCTCGGATATCGCCGCGATCGGATTGCCGGCCCTCGCCGAGGCCCGCGCCGCCGGTCTCGATCCGACATGGTGCACCACGGCGATCCACCTAGCCTATCTCCGCTCGGTCCCGGACAGCCACATCGCCCGCAAGGCCGGCCCATCGGTCGCCGAGGCCGTGCGCCGGGAAGTCGATACGATGCTGGCTAACCTCAACCTCGCGGACCGGCCGGTGGACACGTTGCTCGCCCTCGATGCCTCCCTGAAGGCACGCGCCTTGAATCCCGGGACCAGCGCGGATTTCACGGTGGCGACCGTCTTCTGGGATGCCCTGACGGCGGCCGGCGCCGCCCTCGCGTGAAGCACGGAAAAGTTCCGGCCTTTCGCGGCCCGCCGTCAAAGAAATTCCTCAGGTCCAGGGCCTTGCGCGGGTTGTGAGCCGCAGGGCCGCACTGTAGGGTCCGGCGCGCTGTCCGGCCCAACCGGCTCGGCCCAACCGGCTCGGCCGGAGGATCGGGCGCCGATAACAAGGATGGCTTCCCGGCCGCTGGCATCGCCCGGCGCCGCGGCCCTATTTCGGAATCCAGGGAGAGACACCGAATGGCGAAGATCACCAAGGTTCAGGTTGGCGAAGCCCTCGTCGGCGACGGCAACGAGGTCGCTCACATCGACCTGATCATCGGACCGCGCGGCTCGCCCGCCGAGACGGCTTTCTGCAACGGCCTCGTGAACAACAAGCACGGCTTCACCAGCCTGCTCGCGGTCATCGCGCCGAACCTGCCGTGCAAGCCGAACACCCTGATGTTCAACAAGGTCACCATCAACGACGCCCGTCAGGCCGTCCAGATGTTTGGCCCGGCCCAGCACGGCGTTGCCAAGGCCGTCCAGGACGCCGTTGCCGAAGGCATCATCCCGGCCGATGAGGCCGACGACCTGTTCATCCTGGTCGGCGTGTTCATTCACTGGGAAGCGGCCGACGACGCCAAGATCCAGAAGTACAACTACGAGGCGACCAAGCTCTCGATCCAGCGCGCCGTGAACGGCGAGCCGAAGGCTTCGACCGTCACCGAGCAGCGCAACTCGGCCCAGCATCCCTTCGCCGCCAATTAGATCGGGGACCGTCCTGGGCAGAGTGAGCCTCCGCCCGCACCGCGGGGCCTGCTCCAGCGACTGGCTTCGATCTTCTTAGGCCGATAGGAACGACCACCGACGGGACGGCGCAAGCCGTCCCGTTTTTCGTTTTCAAAGCACGCCCGAAGCTGAACGCCCCGTGTTCAGCCCGATCTGGCCGTCGATGCGGTCCGGTTGACGCGCTCGTTGGCACCGCCTAGAGGCTCCCCACCATGCTAAGCTTGTTCCCCACCGGATCGTATTACGCGCCGCTCCCTTAGCGGCGGCCTGCTTATCATGCCCATCCGCTGCGTCGTCGGCGGTTGCTCCTGTTCCTGATCCGTCGACCTCGCGCCTGCCCGAGGTCACCGTGTCAGTCTCCCAAGCCACTCAGCTCCGCCCGTTTATCGGAATCATCGGCTTCGGCGCCTTCGGTCGTCTCATGGCCCGATACCTCGCGCCCCATATGGCGTTGCGCGTCTACGACCCGCGCCCGGCCGAGCCCGAAATCCAGACCTACGGTTCCGTGCGGACGGACCTGGCGGCGGTGGCTCGCTGCCCGGTCGTCATCCTCGCCGTTCCGGTTTCCAGCCTGGCTGCGGTCGTCTCCACGATAGCCCCGCATCTCCGGCCGGGAACGCTGGTGGTCGATGTCGGCTCGGTGAAGATGGAGCCCGTGGCGATCATGCGGGCGGGACTGCCCCAGGGCGTCGAGATCCTCGGCACCCATCCCCTGTTCGGCCCGCAGAGCGCCGCCGACGGGATCGCCGGCCTGAGGATCGCCGTGTGTCCGGTCTCTGGACGGCGCGGACGGCGTGCAGCCGCGTTCCTTCGGAAAGTGCTGAAGCTGAAGGTGATTGTCACGACGCCGGAAGCCCACGACCGCGAGGCTGCAGCGGTCCAAGGCCTGACCCATCTGATCGCGCGGGTGCTCGTCGCCATGGAACCGCTCCCGACGCACATGACGACGCGCAGCTTTTCACTGCTCATGCAGGCAGTGGACATGGTCCGGCATGACGCGCCCGAGGTCTTCGAGGCGATCGAGCGGTCGAACCCGTTCGCGGCGGAGGTCCGCCAGCGCTTCTTCAGCCTTGCTGCTCACGTCGAGGCCGATCTCGCCCGGGACGGCTAGTCCGCTGCCGGCGAGCGGCCGGCCACACGAACCGCCCGGACACAGGCCGCGGAGCGTGATGGGCGAACCGGGCCGCCCAAAAGAAAAGGGGCCGCCTCGCGGCGACCCCCTTCCTCGTCTCGACGAATGGCGTGGACTTAGAAGTCCATGCCGCCCATGCCGCCGCCCGGCATGGCCGGAGCAGGGCTGTCCTTCTTCGGCGCGTCGGCGACCATCGCCTCGGTGGTGACCAGCAGGCCGGCGACGGAAGCCGCGTCCTGCAGGGCGGTGCGCACGACCTTGGCCGGATCGACGATGCCGGCCTGGATCATGTCGACATACTCCTCGGTCTGGGCGTTGAAGCCGAAGGTCTCCGAGGAGGTGTTGTCGGTGATCTTGCCGACCACGATCGAGCCTTCCACGCCCGCGTTCTGGGCGATCTGACGGATCGGGGCTTCCAGCGCCTTCAGCACGATCTTGATGCCGGCCTGGACGTCCGGGATGTCGGACTTCAGCGCGGCGACCGCCTTCTTGGCGCGCAGCAGCGCGGTGCCGCCGCCCGGGACGATGCCTTCCTCGACCGCCGCGCGGGTGGCGTTGAGGGCGTCGTCGACCCGATCCTTCTTCTCCTTGACCTCGACCTCGGTCGCGCCGCCGACGCGGATCACCGCGACGCCGCCCGCGAGCTTGGCCAGACGCTCCTGGAGCTTCTCACGGTCGTAATCCGAGGTGGTCTCCTCGATCTGCGCCTTGATCTGCGCGATCCGACCCTCGATGTCCGACTTCTCGCCGACGCCGTCGATGATCGTGGTGTTCTCCTTCTCGATGCGGACGCGCTTGGCGCGGCCGAGCATCGGGAGCGTCACGTTCTCGAGCTTGATGCCCAGATCCTCGGCGATCATCTGGCCCTTGGTCAGGATCGCGATGTCCTCGAGCATGGCCTTGCGGCGATCGCCGAAGCCCGGCGCCTTCACGGCCGCGACCTTCAGGCCGCCGCGCAGCTTGTTGACGACGAGCGTGGCGAGCGCCTCGCCCTCGATGTCCTCGGCGATGATCAGCAGCGGCTTGCCGGTCTGGACCACGGCCTCGAGCACCGGCAGCATCGCCTGGAGCGAGGACAGCTTCTTCTCGTGGATAAGGATGTAGGGATCCTCGAGCTCGGCGATCATCTTCTCCGCGTTGGTGATGAAGTACGGGGAGAGGTAGCCGCGGTCGAACTGCATGCCCTCGACGACGTCGAGCTCGGTCTCGGCGGTCTTGGCCTCCTCGACGGTGATGACGCCCTCGTTGCCCACCTTCTGCATGGCGTGGGCGATCATCTCGCCGATCTCCTTGTCGCCATTGGCGGAGATCGTGCCGACCTGGGCGACCTCGTCGGAGGTCGAGACCTTCTTGGCGCGCGCGATGATGTCCTTCACCGCAGCGGCGGTGGCGAGGTCGATGCCGCGCTTCAGGTCCATCGGGTTGATGCCGGCGGCGACGTACTTGGCACCTTCGCGGACGATGGCCTGGGCCAGAACGGTGGCCGTGGTGGTGCCGTCACCCGCGATGTCGTTGGTCTTCGAGGCCACTTCGCGCACCATCTGGGCGCCCATGTTCTCGAACTTGTCGGCGAGCTCGATCTCCTTGGCGACCGTCACACCGTCCTTGGTGATGCGCGGGGCGCCGAAGCTCTTCTCGATCACGACGTTGCGGCCCTTCGGGCCCAGCGTCACCTTCACCGCGTCGGCGAGGATGTCGACGCCGCGCAGCATCTTATCGCGCGCGTCGGCGGAGAAACGAACGTCTTTCGCTGCCATGGTTTGCCTCTTGTGGTTGGGTTGAACCCCAAGGCCTCGGACGGCCTCAAAGGGCGGGGAAAGGCGATCCGATCAGAGAGCGACGACGCCCATGATGTCGGATTCCTTCATGATCAGGAGGTCCTGACCGTCGATCTTGACCTCGGTGCCGGACCACTTGCCGAACAGGACGCGGTCGCCGGCCTTGACGTCGAGCGCGTTGACGCGGCCCTGCTCGTCGCGAGCGCCGGGGCCGACGGCGACGATCTCGCCTTCCTGCGGCTTCTCCTTGGCGGTGTCCGGAATGATGATGCCGCCCTTGGTCTTCTCCTCGCTCTCGATGCGACGGACGACCACGCGGTCGTGCAGCGGACGGAACTTCATGAGCTGCCCTCTTGCTTCAGGTCTGCAGTTGGCGTTGATGCGGCCTGCGGGACCGCTTCCAAACCCGACTGTTAGCACTCTGTCTTGGCGAGTGCCAATGACGGCGGCGAGATAGCCCTCGCCTGGTTCCGAGTCAAGGCTGTCGCACCCGCGCGCGACGGCGCGATGACGCGACATCAGCCTCCATTTCCCACGGACAACGCGCTCTCATGCTGAGCCTGCACGGACCCGACGGCGCGGTTGCGCTGGACCTCGGCGGACCGATTCCCGGCAACGCCGTCTGGCTCGACCTGAACGATCCGAGTTCCGAGGAAGCCGCCGCCGTCGAGGCGGCGACCGGTCTGCGCGTGCCGTCCCGGGCGGCGCTGTCGGAGGTCGAATCCTCCAGCCGGCTACGGCGGGTGAAGGGCGGCCTGTCGCTGTCGACGCCGATGATCACCTTCGAGCGCAGCGAGTCGCAGCTGAAGCCGCTCGGCTTCCTCCTGTCGAAGGACCACCTCGTCACCATCCGGTTCCACGAGCTGCGCGCGGTGGACTCGGCCCAGAAACGGATCGCCGACGGCGACGGCAGCGTATCCCCGAGCGAGATCTTCCTGGTCATCCTGGAGGAGCTAGTCGACAGCCTGGCGGACGCCCTCGAGGACATGGCCTCTGAGCTCGATCAGCTCTCGACGCGCATCTTCGACTTCGACCTGCGCGGCGCGAATCGCCGCCGGATGGAGAGCCCGCCGCCGCGCCGCCGCGACCTGGCGCTGCGGCGGATCCTGCGCGGGATCAGCAACCGCGGGAAGGTGCTGGGGAAGATCCGCGCCAGCTTGCTCGGCCTCGAGCGGATCGTACCGTTCGTGTCGGCCGCCTGCGACGGGCTCGGGCTGCCGGAGGACGGGCGCTTCGAGACGATTCGGCGGGATATCGAATCCCTCGACGAGTTCGAGACACGGCTGGCCGAGAACGTTCAGTTCCTCCTCGACGCGACGCTCGGGCTCATCAACATCGAGCAGAACAACGTTTTCCGCGTCCTCACCGTCGTTTCGGTGGTGGGCGTACCGCCGACCCTGATCGCCTCGATGTACGGCATGAACTTCAAACACATGCCCGAACTGGACTGGGCCTACGGCTACCCTTACGCGCTCGGCCTGATCCTGTTCAGCGCCTTGGCGCCAATCGTGTACTTCCGGATACGCGGCTGGTTCTGATATTCGCACCTACGTTTGGATCGTTTGCCGGAGGTTCCCCGAAAATCTCGGAATACTAGAAGTACAAGAGTTCAAAAATTCGCATTTCTGTCTTGCGCGCCGTAATCTAAGCCGGCACCGTTTCTGAATTCGGCAAGTTAGGTCAAAATTAACGTACTATGCGCTAGGTTTCCGCTCGAGAAGCGCGAGCAGTGATATGTTCAAAAAATCGGTTTACAGCGAGTCGCAGGCCAAGCTCGACGCCTTGAATCGGTCGCTGGCCATCATCGAATTCTCGATGGACGGCCAGGTTCTCGATGCCAACGAGAACTTCCTTAAATTGATGAAGTACACGCTCGCGGATGTCCGCGACAAGCACCATCGCATCTTCGTCGACCCGGCCTTTGCCAAGAGCGCGGAATACACGGATTTCTGGGCGAAGCTGAAGGACGGGCAATACGTCACCGGCGAGTTCCTGCGCCTCGACAAGGACGGGTCGGAGGTTTGGCTGGAAGCGACCTACAATCCGGTGCTCGATGCCCGCGGCAAGCCGGTGAAGGTGGTCAAGTTCGCCGCCGACATCTCGGCCAAGAAGAATGACATCGACCGCCTGATGTCGATGATCGACAACATGCCGGTTGCGGTGATGACCGCTGATCCGCGCAACGATTTCAAGATCAACTACCTGAACACGACCTCGCGCAAGACGTTGGCGCCCCTGGAGCAATACCTGCCGATCAAGGTCGACGAGATGGTCAACAACTCGTTCGACGTGTTCCACAAGAACCCGCACCACCAGCGCAACATGCTGGCGGATGCGAGCCGGCTGCCGCACCGGACCAAGATCAAGGTCGGCCCGGAGACGCTCGACCTGCAGGTCACCGCCGTCAACGATCGGAAGGGCCGGTATATCGGACCGATGCTGACTTGGGCGGTCGTGTCCGCGCAGGTGAACATGGCCACCGACGTGAGCCGCGTCGTCGACGCCGTCGGGTCGGCGGTCCGCGACATGCAGCACTCGGCCGAGGGGCTGACGCAGTCGGCGGATTCCGCACGCCAGAAGGCCTCGTCGGTCGCGTCGAATTCCGAGCAGATGAACGGTGCGATCCAGGAGATCTCCGGCCAGGTCGGGCGGGTCTCGGAGCGCGCTCGGCAGATCGCCATCCAGGCCGAGACCACGGACGCGACGATGCGGCAGCTGGCCGAGAACGCCCGCGAGGTCGACGCGGTCGTGAGCATGATCAAGTCGATCGCCGGCCAGACCAACCTGCTGGCGCTGAACGCCACGATCGAGGCGGCCCGGGCCGGTGCCGCCGGGCGGGGCTTCGCGGTGGTCGCCAGCGAGGTCAAGGCTCTAGCCGAACAGACCGCCAAGGCCACGGGGGAGATCACCCAGCAGGTGGCGGCGATCCAGAACGCCACCGGCGAGGCGGTCGGGGCGATCGAGATGATCACCGCCGCCGTGGCCGAACTCTCGACGCTGACCCTGGCGATGGCCAGCGCCGTCGAGGAGCAGGCGGTCTCGACCCACGAGATGTCCGGCAATATCGGCGGAGTCTCGCAGGCCGCCAATGCCACTGGTCAACTGGCGGAGGCCGTCCTGGGCGTCGCCGAGAGCCTGGCCGTCCACTCCTCGGATCTCGCGGAGAGCATCGACCGGTTCATGAAATCCGCCTGAGCCACCGGACGGGGGCAGGCCGCGGCATGAAACCCGCACGCGGCTTCCCCCGTTCCGTGGTTCGACCCGTCCGGACGGAGCTGAACCAATCGCCTACGCCCTGACCAGAACCCTGCGGCCTGCCCTCATCACCCTCGCGTGCTGCGCGCCGGCCTTCGCCCTTGCCGAACCGGCGCGCCTCGCGCCGCCGGCCGGAAGCGTGTCGATCGCCAGCTTCGCCGCGCGGGGAGCGCAGATCTATACCTGCATCGCCGGGGAGGGGGCCCCGGTCTGGAGCGCCGCCAAGCCCGACGCGGACCTTGCCCAGCCGGATGGGCGCGTCGTCGGGCGCCATTTCGAGGGTCCGACCTGGGAGATCCAGGACGGGTCCCGGGTGGTCGGGTCGGTGATCGACCAGGCCCCGGCACCGCAACCGCACGCCGTCGCTTGGCTGATGCTCTCCGCCCACGCCACCGGATCGGGAATGCTCGCGGGGACACGCTACGTGCTGCGCAGCGACACGGATGGCGGAGAGAAGCCGGCGGGCGGCTGCACGCCGGGACAGACGGTGCGCGTGCCCTACACCGCGACCTACACGTTCTATCGCTGAGCGCGCGTCAGTCCCGGGCGAGTTGTGCCCGGCCGATGGCGAAGACCCGTCCGTCCCCGAGCAGATGCGCCGTGAACCCGTTCGGGAAGAGGCCTTCGATCGCCCGGTCGCGGACATTCAGCCCGCCCGCATAGGCGCCGAAGGCCGGCATCACCAGCCGGGTGCCGTCGGTGACGAAGCAGCGCCGGCGGACCGCCCGGCCGCGCATCGCGACCTTGCCGCAGGGATGGAGATGGCCCGCGATCTCGCCGATCACAGGTTCCGCGCTCGGCTCGTGGCGCAGGACCAGGCCGCCGAGGGTCAGCGCGTCGGCATAGCGGCCGCCCACGCCCTCGCTGACCGCGGCATCGTGGTTGCCGGCGATCCAGACCCAGTCCCGTCCCTCCTGCAGGGCCGCCACCATGGCCCGGTCGCCGGGCTCCATCCGCTCCGGCCCGCGGTCGTCGTGGAACGAATCGCCCAGGGCGACCACGCGAGCGGGATCGTGGCGGGTCACAGCCTCGTGCAGGCAGGCCAGGGTCTCGCGGGTATCGTAGGGCGGCAGGAACTGGCCGGTGCGGGCTGCGTAGGACGACCCCTTCTCCAGGTGGAGGTCGGAGACGATCAGCGTGCGATGCTCCGGCAGCCATACGCCGCCGCACAGGTCCAGCATCAGGGTCTCGCCCGCCAGCAACAGGGTCGGGTGCTTGTGAGTCTTCTCGAGTCTCAGGCCGGCCGCCAAGATCGCATCCTCGGATTCGTCGGGGGAGGGCGGATCGCCGGTCAGGACAGAGCTTCCTGAAGAAGCTCGGCCTCCGCCTCGGCCAGGATCTCGTCGGCACCCTCGCCGTAGACCCGCTCACGCCCGATCTCGAGCATGACGGATACGGAGAGCGGCGAGACCCGGTCGAGAGCCCTGTGGATGATTCGCCCCTGGATGCGCTCTAGCATCATGCCGAGGCGCCTCACGTCGAGGAGTCCGGTTGCCGCATCCTGCCGCGCAGCCCGGAGCAGGAGGTGGTCGGGCTGGTGCTTGCGCAGCACGTCGTAGATCAGATCGGTTGAGATCGTGACCTGCCGGCCGGACTTCTTCAGGCCCGGATGGTGGCGCTCGATCAGGCCGGCGATCACCGCGCATTGCCGGAAGGTGCGCTTCATCATCGCCGATTCGTCGAGCCACGCCTCGAGGTCGTCACCCAGCATGTCGACCGCGAACAGGTCGCCGATGAAGTCGGGATCGAGCACGGCCCGCTCGGACACGTCCCGGGTGGTCCAGATCGCGATGCCGTAATCGTTCGCCGCGAAGCCGAGCGGGCGCAGCCCGTCGCGCTCCAGCCGGCGGGTGAGCAGCATGCCGAGCGTCTGGTGGGCCAGCCGGCCCTCGAACGGGAAGGCCGTGAGGTAATGGCGCTTGCCCCGGGGAAAGGTCTCGACGAGCAAATCGCGCTCGCCCGGCAGGACCGAGCGGCGGCGCTGCTGCTGCAGGTACTCGCCGATCTGCTTCGGAAGGCGGTCCCATTCGAACGGGTCGGCGATGATCGCCCGGACCCGCTCGGCCAGGAAGGTCGAGAGCGGAAACTTCGCGCCCGCATATGAGGGGATCGCCGGATCGGTGCCGAGCGGCGCGCGGGTCACCAGAGCCTCGTCCTCGGCCAGGCCCTCGAACCGCAGGGTCTCGCCGGCGAACAGGAAGGTGTCGCCGATCGTGAGCGTGTCGGCGAACTCGTCCTCGATCTCGCCGAGCACCCGTCCGCCCTTCGGCAGGACCGTGCCGGGCTTGCTCCGGAGCGTCCGGCCGAGCCGCACCCGCACCCGCGCCGCCTCGACGATCGTGCCGACATTCATCCGGTAGGCCTGGGCCGTCCGGGCGTCGCGCACCCGCCACAGCCCGTCGGGCCCGCGCAGGATCTTGGCGAAGCGCTCGTAGGCCCGCAGCGCGTAGCCGCCGGTGGCCACGTAATCGACGACCTGCTCGAAGGATTCCCAGGTCAGCCCCGCATAGGGCGACGCGGAGACAATCTCCTCGTAGAGACCCAGCGGATCGAAGGCGTCGGCGCAAGCCATGCCGAGCACGTGCTGGGCGAGCACGTCGAGGGCGCCGAGCCGGGCGTCTGGGGTGTCCTGCGCGGCCTCCTCGACGGCGTCCAGGGCCGCCTGGCATTCCAGCATCTCGAAGCGGTTGCCCGGCACCAGATAGGCCTTCGACGGCTCGTCCATCCGGTGGTTGGCCCGGCCGATCCGCTGCATGATCCGGCTCGCACCCTTGGGCGCCCCGACATTGACCACGAGATCGACATCGCCCCAGTCGATGCCGAGATCGAGGGTCGCGGTGCAGACGATCGCCCGCAGCTGGCCCGCCGCCATCGCGGCCTCGACGCGCCGGCGCTGCTGCGCATCGAGCGAGCCGTGGTGGATCGCGATCGGCAGGGCGTCGTCGTTGAGCCGCCAGAGCTCCTGGAACGTGTACTCGGCCTGGAGCCGGGTGTTGACGAAGACCAGCGTGGTGCGGTGCGCACGGACCAGGTCGTAGATCGCCGGCATCGAGTGCCAGGCCGTGTGCCCCGAGATCGGCAGCGACCGCCCGAGATCCAGCATGCGCAGGTCGGCCTTGGCGCCGCCCCGGACGGTGACGAGGTCGGCCATGGCGGGCGGCGAATCTGCGCGCTGCGGCACCAGATACTTGCGCAGCTCGTCCGGCTCACGGACCGTCGCGGACAGGCCGATCGACGCCAGGTCCGGGCTGAGGCGGTGCAGCCGGGCAAGCGCCAGGGCCAGCAGGTCGCCGCGCTTCGAGGTCACGAGGGCGTGCAGCTCGTCGAGGATCACGCAGCGCAGCCCGGAGAAGAACGCGGCGGCGTCGCGATGGGCGATCAGCAGCGCCAGCTGCTCGGGCGTCGTGAGCAGGATGTCAGGCGGGCGGCTGATCTGCCGGGTGCGCTTGTGCGCGGGCGTATCGCCGGTCCGGGTCTCGACCCGCACGGGCAGCGCCATCTCGGCGATCGGCGTGTCGAGGTTGCGGGCGATGTCGACCGCGAGCGCCTTCAGCGGCGAGACGTAGAGGGTGTGCAGCCCCCTCGCGGCCTTGGGCTCGGCTTTGGCGGCTTCCCGTTCCGAGAGGGCGACGAGGCTCGGCAGAAACCCCGCCAGCGTCTTGCCGGCCCCCGTGGGTGCCACCAGGAGGGCCGAGCGGCCCGCCCGGGCGATCCGCAGCAGGTCGAGCTGGTGCGACCGGGGCGTCCAGCCATGCGCCGCGAACCACGCCCGGAAGGCCGGCGGCAGGATCTCTTGGGCGTCGCTCAGGCCAGAGCCATCAGGAAGCGGTCGATCAGCTCGAGGGCGCGCTCGCTCATCGCGCTCGGGTAGCGGGCGAAGACGTGGCAGCCGCCGGGATAGATCGCGGTGTGGCCGCCATTGCCGGCCGCCGCCCAGCGGGCCGACATGTACAGCGTGTCGTCGAGGAGCGGATCGGCGGTGCCGATGGTGAACAGGGCCGGCGGCAGGCCCTTCAGGTCGGCGTAGATCGGCGAGACGTCCGGCCGGCGCCGGTCGATCCCCTCGCGGACGTAGCCGTCGGCGAATTTGGTGAGATCGCGGGTGTTCACGACGAGGCGCTCGTCGCCCCAGTTGCGCACCGACGGGGTCAGGCCGAGGTCGTAGAACCCGGCATTGAGGTTGGCGCCGCGGAACGCGCGCGGCTGGTCATGCAGGTCGCGCAGGCGCAGCAGCACCATCACGGCGAGGTGGGCGCCGACCGATTCGCCGCCGATCGTCAGCGCATGGATCCCGAACTCGGCCCGGCCCGGCCCGGCGAGCCACAGGGCCGCGGCCTCGCAGTCGAGCAGGGCGGCGGGGTAGGGATGTTCGGGGGCGAGCCGGTACTCCACCGACAGCACGACGAAGCCGCAGGCATCGGCGATGCGCTCGAGCCACGGATCCTGCTCGTCGGCGGCGCCCCAGACCCAGCCGCCCCGGTGAATGTGGAGATAGGCGCCGCGCAGCTTCGCCGGGGCCTTCGGGCGGATGACCCGGAGCTTGAGCGGGCCGGCGGGCCCCTCGATGGTCAGCCACTCGGCCCGGGCGCTGTGCGGCATCGCCGGCGCGGCCTTGGTGCCGGCGCGACGGCGGGCGCGCACCTCCTCGATGGGCAGCGACCAGGGGTCGGGCAGGGCGGCGTGAGCCGCGACGATCTCGGCATTCAGCCGAAGCGTCTCCGGATCGATCGTCGCCGGGTCGAACAGGGCGTGGTCGATCATGCTGGGTCTCGTCCCGTCGGCTTTGTCCCGCGGCCATTCCCGGCATCTTGGCGGGACGGGTCTCGCTTGCCATCTCGGGTCCGTGGGTGAAACCCGCTAACGCCTGATCCGGGATCCGGTTTCGACGCGGTGTGGTGTGCCGGCCACGGTTCCGCCCGCTTCGTCGCCGATCCGGGTGCCCCTGGCTTCATGAGGACGCGATGCTCGTCGATCACGACCGGCGCCGGCACGGTGCCCCGCCGCCGAATGGCACCTACGACGCGGAAACCTATCCGCCGCGGGCCTCCGCGCTGCGCCGATTCCTCGGCGGCTCGCCCGCCGGCGTGTTCCTGCGCCTGCTGTTCCTGTCGATGCTGGTCGGCGCCGGCATGTCGCTGCTCGGCCTCACGCCGGGCCGGCTGTTCTGGCGGATCTACGATTCGGCCCAGGCGCTGCTGGAGATCGGCCTCGCTTCCCTGCACGATTTCGGCGGCTGGATCGTCGCCGGGGCCGTCGTGGTCATCCCGCTCTGGCTGATCTCCAGGCTGTTCGCGACGGCGCGCTGAGCGCATCGCAAATCGTCTGGGTCGGCTAGGGTTGCGGCATGACGCATTCGCCTGCCGCCGCCCCGGTCCTGCCGACGCACCGTCGCGTCCTGGCCCTGGCCCTGCCGATGACGCTGGCCAACGTCACGACGCCGATGCTCGGCTTCGTCGGCGCGGCGGTGATCGGGCGGCTCGGCGACGCGGCACTGCTCGGCGCGGTGGCTTTGGGCGCCGTCATCTTCGACGCGATCTTCTGGTCCTTCGGGGCTCTGCGAATGGCGACCGCAGGCCTGACCGCGCAGGCGGTCGGCGCCCGCGACGGCGCCGAGGTCGACCGCATCCTGGCCCGGGCGATCATGGCGGGCGCCCTGATCGGCCTGAGCTTGGTCGCGCTGCAATGGCCGATCGCTCAGGCGGCCTTCGCGGTGAGCGGCGCGAGCGAGGCGGTGATCGCGGGCCTCGCCACCTATTTCCACATCCGCATCCTGTCCGCCCCGTTCGTGCTGGCGAGCTACGGCGTGCTCGGCTCGGTCCTGGGGCGCGGGCGGACCGATCTCGGCCTGCTGCTCCAGGTGGCGATCAACCTGGTCAATGTCGGGCTGACCCTCGCCTTCGTCCTCGGCCTCGGCATGGGGCTCGCCGGTGCCGCGCTGGCGGCGCTCTGTGCGGAGGCGGCCGGGCTGGCGCTCGGGCTGGTCGTGCTGGCGCGGCTCGGCTCGCGGCCGTTCCGGGTGCCTCTGCGCGATCTGCGGGACGCCGCCGCCCTGCGCCGGACGCTCAGCGTCAACCTCGACGTGATCCTGCGCACCCTGGCGCTGATCACCGCCATCGTGCTGTTCTCGGCGCTGGGCGCCAGGCAGGGCGACGTGGTGCTGGCGGCCAATTCCGTCCTGTGGAATCTGTTCATGATCGGCGGGTTCTTCCTCGACGGCTTCGCCACCGCGGCCGAGACCCTGTGCGGGCAGGCGGTGGGCGCCCGCGACGCGGAGGCGTTCCGGCGGGCGTCGGCCTTGAGTTTGCGCTGGTGCCTGGGGTTCGGGATCGCGGTCGGCCTCCTCGCCTTCCTGGGCGGGCCGGGCTTCATCGACTTCGTCACCACCAGCACGCCGGTGCGCGAGACCGCGCGGGCCTATCTGCCGCTCGCCGCCCTGGCGCCGCTCGCCGCGGCCGCGCCCTTCGCCTATGACGGGATCTATATCGGGGCCACCTGGACCCGGGCGATGCGCAACCTGATGTTGGGCGCGCTGGCGATCTACGGCGCGGTCCTGGCGCTGGTCCTGGCCTTGGGCCTCGGCAATACCGGGCTGTGGCTGGCCTTCGTGGCCTTCTTGGGGGCGCGGGGCCTGTTCCAGGCCGTCGCGTTCCCGGGGCTGTTGCGCGAAACGTTTCGCAGGCCGCCACCCTCCGCCGCCGGAAAAACCGCGCCCGACTTCGCGTAGCTTTGGCGGGCTGGCATTTGCGGCGGCCCTTCGCCGAAGGGGCAGCCTTGCCAGGAATCCGTTGCCGGCTTCCCGGTTAGTGCGGATCCTTCCAGGCCGTGGCAGCCGGCGGCGCGGCCCGGGCGACCGGCGCGGCCGGGCGCGGCAGTTCGGCCTCGGCCCGCCGCTGCGGCGCCCGGCGGACGCTGCCGGCGCGCCGGACCCGGCGGACGTGGCGCCGTCCGCGCTCACTGGAATTGCCGACGAACCCGCCGACCACGGCGCCCGCGACGGCCCCGATCGGGCCCGCCACCAGGGCGCCTGCCACCGCGCCGGAGCCGACCCCCAGGGTCGTCCGGCTCTGGGCCCGGGCGGGATCCGGTACCCCGGCCAGGGTCAGGCCGGCCAGGATGAAGACAGTCGTGAGAGCGCGCATAAGACCGGATCCCGGGATCCAAGGATGGGATAGGGCTGGCCTTTAGCCGTGAGAACATGACCAAAGCACGGCTCGATACAGTCGCCCGCCGAACTGTATCAAATGCCGCACGGACTCACCGATCCCGCAAAAGCCGATGTGGCGCGCGGGACGTTCTGCTCTAGGGTGCAGCGCAACGAAGACCGGCCGAGGAGCGGCCGCAGGAGGGAGATGCTCATGGCCACGACGACGGACCTGCGCCTGCGCCGGAGCGTGCTCTACATGCCCGGCTCGAACCAGCGGGCGCTCGACAAGGCCAAGACCCTGCCGGTGGACAGCATCATCCTCGATCTCGAGGACGCGGTCGGCCCCGAGGAGAAGGAGATCGCGCGCGATCAGGTCTGCGCCGCGGTCAAGAGCGGGGAATATGGCAGCCGCGAGCTGGTGATCCGGGTCAACGCCCCCCAGACCCCCTGGGGCGAGGCCGACCTGCACGCCGCCATCGAGGCCAAGCCCGACGCGATCCTGATGCCGAAGGTGTCGTCCTCGGCGGTGCTGGAGAGCATCGCGGACCGGCTCGAATCCCTCGACGCCCCTGAGGGCATCGCGGTCTGGGCGATGATCGAGACCCCGGCCTCGATCCTCAACATCCAGGAGATCGCCCGGGCCAAGCGCGACCCGCGCAACCGCCTGACCTGCCTGGTGCTCGGCACCAACGACCTGGCCAAGGACACCTGGGCCAAGATCGTCCCCGGCCGGGTGCCGATGCTGCCCTGGATGATGATGGCGCTCGCCGCCGCCCGGGCCGAAGGCCTGGCGATCCTCGACGGCGTCTACAACGACATCGCCGACACCGAGGGCTGCCGGGACGAGTGCCGCCAGGCCCGCGACCTCGGCTTCGACGGCAAGACCCTGATCCACCCGACCCAGCTCGAGCCGGCCAACGCCTCCTTCGCGCCGACCGAGGAGGAGGTGCGCCGGGCCAAGCTGGTGATCGAGGCGTTCGAGCGCCCGGAATATGCCAAGCGCGGCGCGATCAAGCTCGAAGGCCGCCTCTACGAGCGCCAGCACCTCGGCGTGAACCGCCGCGCGGTGACCTGGGCCGAGGCGATCAAGGCGAAGGGGTTCTGAGACGTCGCTCCCGCCCGCACCCTGCGGCGAACGATGAGCCCAGCAGGACGCTTCCGGAGGATGCGCAGCCTTGCGGTGACAGAGGCGGATGTCTCATGTCCCCAGCGGGAAGGCTTCGTCTCCTTCGTGTGGAGGCTGGACCGAAGCCGCCACGCACCGTCATCCCGGGGCCGCGCCGCGGAGCCCGGGATCCGGAGACGCCGACATGCCAAGCTCTTGCAACGGCGCCGTTTCTGGATGGCCGCCTCCGGCGACCCGTTCGGGTCCGGGCCCGCCTGCGGCGCCGCGAAACGACGGCGCGGGTTGCCGGGTATCGAGCTCCGCGCTTGATCGTCCGACCCGTGTCGCCCGTCGCCGCGAAGGGCGCGGAAACGGTTTGCCGCTGAAGGCGCTTACGACGGCGGGCGCAGGTAAGCCGATTCGAATGTCGAGCCGACAAGCCTAAGCCGGCTCGCGGTCCCGGACATAATCCCAGACCTTGGAGATGACGACCGATCCCTCGCCCACCGAGGAGGCGACGCGCTTGACGGAATGGGCGCGCACGTCGCCGACCGCGAAGATGCCCGGCTGCGAGGTAGCGTAGGGCGAGCCGGCGCCGATCGCTTCCCCGGTGAGGACGAAGCCGTTGCGATCGAGCTCGACGAGGCCGGACAGCCAGCCGGTATTGGGTGCCGCCCCCACCATGACGAACACGGCGCAGGTCGGGATCGTCCGGACCGTCCCGTCCGCGATGGTGCGGATGGTCACGGCCTCGAGCGCGTCGTCCCCGTGCAGCGCGCTGAGTTCGGCGCCGTACTCGATGGTGATCGCCGGATCCGCTTCCAGACGGCTCGACAGGTAGCGCGACATCGAGGTCGCCAGCGACGGCCCGCGGACCAGGAGCCGGACATGCCGGGCGGAGCGGCTGAGGAACATCGCCGCCTGTCCGGCGGAATTGCCGCCGCCGACGATGATGGTCTCGGTGTTCTTGCAATAGCGGGCCTCGATTTCGGTGGCCGCGTAATAGATGCCGGCCCCCTCGAAGGCCTCCAGGCGGTCGATCGGCAGGCGCCGGTACTGAACCCCGGTGGCGACGACGACCGCCTGTCCCCGGACGCGCTGATCGTTGTCGAAGGTCGCGCAAAAGGCGCCGTCTTCGAGCCGCTCCAGCTTCACCACCCGCCGGGGCATGGCGAACCGCGTCCCGAACTTCACGGCCTGGACCTCGCCGCGCCAGATCAGGTCGGCCCCGGAGATCCCGGTCGGGAACCCCATATAGTTCTCGATCCGGCTCGATGTGCCGGCCTGTCCGCCGATCGCGATATCCTCGACCACCAGGGCGCGCAGGCCTTCGGCGCCGGCATAGACGCCCGCGGCCACGCCGGCCGGGCCGCCGCCGACGATCAGAACGTCGAAGGCCTCGTCGTCCATGAGGTTGTAGTTGAGGCCGAAGAGCTGCGCGACCTTGTCGGGGGTCGGATCCGTCACGACGGTGTTCCGGCCGAAGACCACGGCGGGCCGGTCGGCGGGAACCGAGCAGCTCGTGGCGACGGACGCAGCCTCCGCGCTGCCGAGGGCGTAGGACCGGTAGGGCAGGCGGTTGCGGCTCGCGAATTCCGCGATCCGCCGAACGGCCCGGTCGTCGTCCTCGCCGATCAGCACGAGGGTGCCGTCGCGCGAATCGAGCTGGCGCCGCCGCCGCGCCGCCAGGACGGTGATGACGATGTCCGACATTTCGGGGATCTCGGCCATCAGCCGCAGCATCGCGGTGCGCGGCACCTCGATCACGTTGGTGTCGATGACCGCCCGCATCGGCATCGACCAGCTGCCGCCGTTCAGGAACGCGATCTCGCCCATGAAATGCGTCGGCCCGAGGGTGGAGGGCAGGTGCCGCTCGTCCGTGAACGGGTTCACCACCTCGACCTCGCCGTCCTCGACATAGACGAAGCGGTCCGCCGGCTCGCCGGGCCGCGCCAGGAAGGTCCCGGCCGGGTAGAGCCGCGGAACGCCCGCGGCCCGGATCGCGGCGACATGCGAGGCCGCCAGGGGAACGCGCTGCATCACGCGCAGATCAGGGCCGATCGTCTCCATGTCCTGCCCCTTTCACACAGTGGCATAGGCGGATTGGCATCGCGGGCCTGCGACACAGCCGGCATCCGGATGCCCGGCCGAGGTGCAACGAAGGATTGTCCAAGGTCAAGCTTGGCTCGCGTCCTGGCTGGGCGCGCGCAGCACTGGGTGGCCTCCCGAGAGCGGGGATGCCCACGAGGACATTCGGTTCCGCGCCGCACCTGCGCTCAAGACCCTGCCGCCTCGATCTGGCGAATACAGGCATCCAGTGTAATGCGTCGGCGGCATTCAATATTCGCACACGGCTCGACTGAGCGGCCCGGGAATGAGACGATATTCGACCGGTCGCGTCGGATGCCGTTCGATTCGTGCATCTTGAGCGCGCGGCTGAAAACCCGGGGCGGCACGATGAGCAGCGCGAACCCAGAGATTCCGGCCGAGGCCCCGGTGAAGGGCGGGCTCGTCGCCTACCTGACGGTGGACGGCGCCATGAAGGCGGCCGAGTTCTACGTCCGCGCCTTCGGAGCCGAGATCGTCACCGCGATGCCCGTCGACGACCAGGGACGGACCATGCATGTCCACCTCCACGTGAACGGCTCGTCGCTGATGCTGAGCGACGCTTTTCCCGAACACGGCCATCCCCTGCAGGCACCGCAAGCCTTCTCCCTGATGCTCATGGTTGAGGGGATCGATGCGCGCTACGCCCAGGCCGTCGCGGCGGGAGCCACCGCCCTGATGGAGCCGGCCGAGATGTTCTGGGGCGACCGCTACGGCCAGCTGCGCGATCCGTTCGGGATCGTCTGGGCGATGAACCAGGGGAAGCGCTGAGCGCCCCGTCATCCGGAAGCCGAACGCGCGGCCGGCTCCGGGAGCCGCGCCGATCCGCCCGGGAGATGCCGCCATGCCGACGATCAGCACCTGTCTGTGGTTCGCCCACGACGCCGAGGCGGCGGCGCGGTTCTACGTGTCGCTGGTGCCGGGCTCGAGCCTCGGCCCGATCCTGCGGGCGCCGGGCCCCTGGCCCGGGGGCGAGCCCGGCGCCGCGATCCTGGTGGCGTTCACGCTGGGCGGCCAGAGCTTCCAGGCCCTGAATGGCGGGATTCCGGCCGCGTACGGGACCGCCGCGTCGATCTCAATCTCCTGTGCCGATCAGGCCGAGGTCGACCGCCTCTGGCGCGCCCTCACCGCGGAGGGCGGCGCGGAGATGATGTGCGGCTGGCTGCGCGACCGCTGGGGCGTGCCCTGGCAGATCGTACCGGAAACCCTGCCGCGCCTGCTCGCCGATCCCGATCCGGCGGTGGCGGCCCGGGTCTTCGCGGCCATGCAGGCCATGGTGAAGCTCGACATCGCGGCCCTGGAGGCCGCCGCTGCCGGCCGGTGAAGTCCCGGATCCGGCGCTACGCCGCTAGGTCGTAGCGCGTCCGCTGGGTCCGCGCATCGCGGGCGGTCACGGTGACGTGGCCGTCCTCCTCCAGCGCGGAGAGCGCGCGCAGCACCAGGGCGTGCTCGACCCCGAAGCTGCGGGCGAAGGCCCGGCTGTCGCCCGGCAGGCCGAGATCCAGGGCCGCCAGCAACCCCGCTTCCAGCGCGTCCATCCCGGGCTGGGCCGCGGTCCGGCGGTCCAAAGCGGCGACGAACGCCGCCTCGTCGAGATCGCGGCCCACGCGTCTCAGGCCGCCGCCCGGGCTTCCAGGGTGACGAGCACCGACTTCGAGGTCGGCGTGTCGCTCTTCTCACCGAAGGTCGAGAGCGGCACCAGCACGTTCAGCTCCGGGTAGTAGCCCGCCACGGCGCCCCGGGGCATGTCGAATGGCACCAGCCGGAAATCCTCGGCCCGCCGGGTCACGCCGTCGGCATGGAGGCCGACGATGTCGACGCGCTCGCCGAGCCGGTCGCGGATCTCCGCGAGGTCGTCCGGATGGGCGAACAGCACCTTCCGCTCGCCGTAGACGCCGCGGTAGCGGTCATCGAGCCCGTAGATCGTGGTGTTGTACTGGTCGTGGCTGCGGAAAGTCTGCAGCACGAACGTGTTCTGGGACTTCTTCGCGACCTGGTGCTCGGTCTCGGCCGGCAGGGCGTCGGCGGAGAAGTTGGCCCGGCCGGAGGCGGTCTCGAAGACGCGTTCGGCGGCGAGGTTGCGCAGCATGAAGCCGCGCGGCTTGCGCACCCGGGTGTTGTACTCCGAGAAGCCCGGGATCGTCGCGGCGATGGCCTCCCGGATCCGGTCGTAATCGACCGCGAGCCCGGCCCAGTCGATGGCGGCCGAGCCGACGGTGGCCTGGGCCATGCCGGCGATGATCGCGATCTCCGAGCGCAGCTCCTTCGAGGCCGGCTTGTTGATGCCGCCCGAGCCGTGGACCATGCTCATCGAATCCTCGACGGTCACGATCTGGGTCTTGCCCGCGGCGTTCCGGTCGATCTCGGTGCGGCCCATGCAGGGCAGCAGGTAGCCGATGGCGCCCGGCACCAGGTGGGCGTGGTTGAGCTTGGTCGCGATGTGGACGGTCAGGCGGCAGGAGGCGAGCGCCTGGGCCACCACCGGGGTATCCGGCGTCGCCCGCAGGAAGTTGCCGCCGAGCCCGATGAACGCCTTCGACGTGCCGTCGCGCATCGCCCGGATCGCCGCCAGGACGTTGTGGCCGTGCTTGCGCGGCATGGCGAGGCCGAAATGCCGCTCCAGCGATTCGAGGAAGGCCACCGAGGGGCGCTCGTTAATCCCGACCGTGCGGTCGCCCTGCACGTTGGAATGGCCGCGCACCGGGCACAGCCCGGCACCGGGCCGGCCGATATGGCCGCGCAGGAACAGCAGGTTGGCGATCTCGCGCACGGTCGCCACCGAGTGGCGGTGCTGGGTCACGCCCATGGCCCAGGTGGCGATCACCCGCTGCGCGCCGAGATAGACATCCGCCATGGCGGAGATGTCGTCGTAGGTCAGGCCCGACTGGTCGAGGATCGCGTCCCAGCTCGTGGCCTCCACGGCGGCGCGATAGGCGTCGAGCCCGGCGGTGTGGTGCTCCAGGAAGGCGCGGTCGAGCAGCGAGGGCCGGCCGGAGGCCAGCGCCTCTTCGTCCCGGGCGAACACGATCTTGGCGATGCCCCGGAAGGCCGCCATGTCGCCGCCGGAGCGCGGCTGGAGGTAGTGGCTGGCGATCGGCTGGCTGGAGCCGCGCAGCATCTCCACGGTGTTCTGCGGGTCGGCGAAGCGCTCGAGCCCACGCTCGCGCACGGGGTTGAGCACCACGACCTTGGCGCCGCGCTCGGCCGCCCGGCGCAGGTCGCCGAGCATGCGCGGATGGTTGGTGCCGGGATTCTGCCCGACGCAGAAGATCGCGTCCGCCTTCTCGAAATCCTCCAGCAGGACCGTGCCCTTGCCGATGCCGATGGCGTCGATCAGCGCGACGCCGCTGGCCTCGTGGCACATGTTCGAACAGTCGGGGAAGTTGTTGGTCCCGTAGGCGCGGGCGAACAGCTGGTACAGATAGGCGGCCTCGTTCGAGGCGCGGCCGGAGGTGTAGAACTCGGCCTGATCGGGATGGTCGAGGCCGCGCAGGGTCGAGCCGATCTCGGCGAAGGCCTCGTCCCAGCTCACCGGCAGGTAGCGGTCGCTCGCCGCATCGTAGCGCATCGGGTGCGTGAGGCGGCCCTCGCCCTCCAGGGCGAAGTCGCTCCAGGTGCGCAACTCGGTCAGCGTGTGGCGGGCGAAGAAGGACGGCTTCGTGCGCTTGTCGGTGGCCTCCCAGGAGACCGCCTTCACGCCGTTCTCGCAGAACTCGAAGGACGAGCCGTGCTCCGGGTCGCCCCAGGCGCAACCCGGGCAGTCGAACCCGTCCGGCTGGTTCGCCTTCAGCAGGGCGCGCGCGCCCGACAGCGGCGCGCGCGAGCCGAGCAGATGCTTGCCGCAACTCTTCAGAGCGCCCCAGCCGCCGGCGGCGGATGAGCGCTTCGGAGCCCCGTCAGGCTGGGCCATGGATTGTCCTGGATGCTCTCTGAACGCGAGACCGGCTCGCAAATTCGCAACCGCGAGATAAGCGGCACAGGACAGGTGTCACAATGCCGGGCGCGCGCAGGCCCCTCATGCACGGGGCACAGGCTAAGTCACCGCTTAGCAAAGCCTTTCTAAACTGGCGGGCCGGACGCTCCGCGGCCGGTCGATCCCGCTCCGTCCTGGCGAGCGCAGCGAAGCAATCCAGGGCAGCGCGCGAGCGCCGAATGGTGCGGATCCCGATGTTGCGTCGCTACGCTCGCACCGACGGTGATCGGACGGGGAGCGGGGCGCTTAACTCAACCCGCCCTTCATTTTAATTGGCGGCTTGGACGCTCTGTGGTTCGGCTGAGGAACTCATTGAGCGAGGGGCGCCTTCGATCCGGCACGACTGTCCCGATGCCACCCACCGGTGCCGGGCGGGCGCCTGAAGGACGCCGTCATCGTGATGTCGCTGATGGAGATGGCGCGTGATCGCCCAACCGGACGTGTGACCGACAGGACGGTCATGCGCTGGCCCGCAGCCAATTCTCGACCCGCAGACCCTGGATGCGCGCGAACTCGGCAATGTTGTCGGTGACCAAGATCGCGCCCAGGGAAAGGGCATGGGCGGCGATCAGCATGTCGTTGGCACCGATCAGCCGCCCCGCGCGCTCCAGGCTTGTCCGGAGCGTTCCGTAGGTGTGAGAGGCGCCGGCCACGTAGGGCAGGATATCGATGTTGCGCAGAGCACGCTCCACTTTCTCGCTCAGCAGCTCGGACCCTTTCTTGGCAGCGCCATAGCGCAACTCGCTGGCCACGATGGCGCTCGTGCAGATCTTCGTCTCCCCGATGCCGGTGATCCGACCCAGGACGACGCTTCCGCCGCCCTGTCGGACGATCTCCGAGATGATGTTGGTGTCGAGCAGGTACCGGTCGCTCATGGATCGACCGGTTCCGCCGGGAGGTCCTGGATTGCTTCCATCCAATGCTCCTCGGGCAAAGGCGGCTCGTCCTTGAACGCCGCCAGCAGGCCGGTTTCGCCCAGTGGCGAGATTTCGAGATGGCCGTTCGGCAGGCGTCGAATGGACACGCTGGAGCCGGGAAGCTCGAATTCCCGCGGTATGCGCAGCGCCTGACTGCGACCGTTACGAAACAGGCTCGCGGTCTTCACATCCATCGCCACCTCCCATCGGCACCAGTTTGGCCTATGCCATCAGCATATGCCAGCCGGCGAGAGGCGTCGAGGATCGACGATGGCCCGCGAGGCGGACATGACCGACGCCCGTCCCACCCACACCCCATCTTGAGGCGCCCGCGTCAGTGGCCCGCGAAGGAGGGCTCCGGCCGGCCCCGCGCTCCCTGGAGGCCGCCTTCGAAAGCGACGCTGCGCGGGCCGCGACCTCAGAGGCTGTAAATTTTTTGATCTTTCGAAGACGAAGCGCGACAGGCCCCCTCTCCCGCACGGGAGGGGGGACCCGCGCATCGTTCAGGCACGCAAGCCCGTCCGTGGCTTGAAAGACTCACAGCCTGTGGGGATGAGGGATAGATGCGAAAAGCCCGGACGAACGGCGCTCACGCCGCGCGGGCCAGGTCCTCCGCGCCGCGGCCGACGACCTTTTGGAGGGCGGAGACGCCCTCCGCCGCCATGCGCTTCAGCAAGCCGGCCTTGATGCGATCCACCAGCCCCGGCCCGTCATAGACCAGCGCCGAGTAGAGCTGGACTAGGCTCGCCCCGGCCTCGATCTTGGTCCAGGCAGCCTCGGCGGAATCGACGCCGCCGACACCGATCAGCGGCAGCCTGTCGCCCACCCGCAGACGGGTCTGCGCCAGCATCCGGGTCGCCGGCCCGAAGAGCGGCCGGCCGGAGAGGCCGCCGGTCTCGCGGGCGAGGCTTGTCTCCCGCAGGCTCTCGGGCCGGGCCACCGTGGTGTTCGAGACCACCAATGCCTGGACGCCGCGCTTCAGCGCCGTGGCGCAGATCGCGTCGAGGGCGTCGAGCGCCATGTCGGGGGCGATCTTGAGAAGCACCGCGGCCGTGGCGCCGGCCGCATCGCGTGCCTCGACGGTGCGGCCGAGCAGCTCGTCGAGAAAGGCCTCGCCCTGCAGGTCGCGCAGGCCCGGCGTATTGGGCGAGGAGACGTTGACCGTGACGAAATCGACCAGCGGCGCGAGGGTCCTGGTACAGGTGACGTAATCGGCCAGGCGGTCGGTCGAGTCCTTGTTGGCCCCGACATTGACCCCGACGATGCCGGGCCGGCCGGCCCGGGCGCGCAGCCGTCCGGCCACCACCGCCAGCCCCTCGCTGTTGAGGCCGTAGCGGTTGATCACGGCCCGGTCGGCGGGGAGGCGGAACGCCCGCGGCTGCGGGTTGCCCGGCTGCGGTTGCGGCACCACGCCGCCGACCTCGACGAAGCCGAAGCCGAGGCCGAGCATCGCGTCCGGCACCCGGGCGCCCTTGTCGAAGCCGGCCGCCAGACCGACCGGGTTGGGGAAGCGGCGCCCGAGCAGGTCGACGGCCAGCCGTGGATCGTCGGCGGCCGGCTGGCCGGGGGGCAGCAGCGACAGGGCGCGTAGGGTCAGGTCATGCGCGCGCTCGGCATCGAGCCGGTGCAGCAGCGGGCGGACCAGCGGGAAGGCGGCGGCGATCATGCGTGCGGCATCCCGGCCGGCAGGACATGCCGCCCATCCTCGCCCAGGGGTAGTTCCTCCACCGACGCGACCGCGGAGAGCGGCAGGTCGCCGTAAAGGTGGGGGAACAGGGCGCCGCCGCGCGACGGCTCGTATCGCAGGGCGGCGCCCAGCCTGTCGGCCTCCACCGCGATCAGCAGCAGGTCGCCCTGGCCGGCGAAGTGGCGGGCCGCCGTCTCGGCGGTCTGCTCGGCGGTGGAGAAATGGATGAAACCGTCCGCCCGATCGACGGGCGCCCCGGTGAACCGCCCCGCCGCCTCGGCCTCGCGCCACAGCGCACGCGGGCAGATCTTGTAGATGAGCGGCATCGTCATTCCCCGGGGATCGGAGGGTCCATAGCCCATCGGCCCGGGCGCCGGAACCGGGGCGGATGGCGTGTCCCGGCCGACGCATGCGCCAGAGGTTCTCCCGCGCGTCCGTCTAAGCCTCTGCAGAAGCAGCCCGGACAACAATTCCGTCATCCCGGGGCCGCGCAGCGGAGCCCTCGATCGACGGTCCCTGGGCTTGCGAGGATGAGGGGTGGGGTGGAGGGGGTCGATCATAGCGCGCACCCGGACGCGCCGCTCTCCGCCAGCAACACCCGGAAACCAGAACCATTCCATGGGCGATTGCATTCTGCAGGTTGTAGTTCTACTTTCCTACGACTAGGCTGAGCGTCACAGAACGGTGTCCGAGACGGGGCACTCGGGCCGGCTCGTGGCGGTCTTCAATATTCCGCGCTTCTCCGGCGGTTTCGGTCCGAATCCTCCGGGGGGATTGCCTTCGTGCCCCCGAGGCAGCCGGGTGCCGGCTGGCGAGACGGGGGTGCCGGCCCGCTCACGTTGAGCCTTCGAGCCCGACATGCTGTCTCACGAGCAGATCTGGAACGCCATCGACCGTCTGGCGGAGCGCCATGGCTATTCCGCCTCCGGCCTCGCCCGGCGC
Organism: Methylobacterium brachiatum; assembly: GCF_020523825.1. Lineage (GTDB taxonomy): Bacteria > Pseudomonadota > Alphaproteobacteria > Rhizobiales > Beijerinckiaceae > Methylobacterium > Methylobacterium brachiatum. Next base: position 580,852 of record NZ_JAJALK010000001.1, read on the forward strand.
GCGGGCCTCGACGCGACGAGCTTCAACCGGTCCAAACGGATCGGCGCCGACGGGCGCAAGCGCTGGCCCTCCACGGAATCGGTCTCGAAGGTCCTGGCCGCCACCGGCGCCAGCCTCGACGAGTTCCTGCGCCTGATCGAGGCCCGGGAGATCCCCGCCCGCACCATGGTCCCGCTGATCGGCCTGACCCAGGCCGGGGCCGGGCGGCTGTTCACCGACGAGGGCATGCCCACCGGCGGCGCCGGCTGGGAGGAAATCGAGTTCCCCGATCTCGGCGAGGAGCGCGCCTTCGCGCTGGAGATCCAGGGCGATTCCATGCAGCCGCTGTTCCGCGACGGCGACGTGCTGATCGTCTCGCCGACCGCCAGCGTGCGCAAGGGCGACCGGGTCGTGGTGCGCCTCCACGGCGGCGAGGTCCTCGCCAAGGAGTTGAAGCGCCGCACCGCCCGCACCGTGGAGCTGGTCTCGCTCAACCCGGAGCACGAGGACCGCGTCCTCAACATCGGCGAGGTCGCCTGGATGGCCCGGGTGATGTGGGTCCGGCAGTAGCCGCGGTCCGAGAATAAACCTGCCGCACTTGGCCCGGCCGCGGTTCGTCGCTATCGCGGGCCTCCTCGCGGGTTTCCCGCACCCGCTCAGCTCGGACGCAGCATGACGCAGCCCGGGACGGATCACGGCCAGGCGGGCGGTCCGCTGACGGGGCAGGCCCGCGCGCTCCTCGACGCGCTGCCCACGCCGAGCTTTCTGGTGGATGCGCAGGGTCGTATCCGGCACGCCAACCCGGCCTTCGAGCGCCTGACCGGGCATCCGGCCGCGGCGCTGGCGGAGCGCGGCCTCGACCTGATCCTGGCGACACGCGGGTCGGCCCCGGACCTGTCCGCCGAGGCGCCCCAGGAATTTCTCGCCGTGCGGTCGGACGGGACCAGCTTCTGGGCGAGCTTGGCCGTGGGGCGGCTCCCCGGGACCGACGAAACCGTCTGTCAGATGCTCGACGTCACGGCGCGGCGCGAGGCCGAGGGCGCCTTAGCGTTGTCCCGGCAGCGCGAGGCCCTGGGGCTGCTGACCAACAGCGTCGCCCACGAATTCAACAACTTCCTGCAGATCCTGATCGGCTACATCGACGGGCTGAAGCGGCGCCTGGGCGACCGGCCGGAGCCGTTCATTCAGCGGGCACTCAGCCGCTCAGCCGACGCCACCGAGCGGGCCGCGATCCTGACGCGCCAGCTCCTGGCCTATTCCCGCCGGATCGCCCCGGACGTGCGCCCGGTGGATCTCGACGCCATCGTGGCCGATCTCGCCGAGCGGCTCGCCCCCGACTTTCCCCCCGGGATCCGCCTCACCGTCAACACCACCCCGGGCCTGCCCCGGGCAATCAGCAACCCGACCCAGATCGAGTTCGCATTGCGGCATCTGGTCGCCAATGCCTGCGAGGCGATGCCGGCCGGCGGCACGCTGACCCTCTCGACCTTCCGGATCGATCCGAACGACCGGGCCATGCACCAACCGGGGCCGGGCACGGTCGGGATCGTGGTGAGCGATACCGGGCAGGGCATGTCGCCCGAGATGCTGGCTCGGGCGCTGGCGCCGTTCCAGACCAGCCGCGAGGCCGGACGGGGCGCGGGCCTCGCGATCGTGCACGGGCTGATGAAGCGCCAGAACGGCACGATCACCCTGGACAGCCGGCCCGGGGAGGGCACCCAGGTCCGCCTCGCCTTCCCGGCGGCGCCGGACCGGACGCTGCATTGAGGATACGGCCCGCGACAAACGTCATCACGACGACGAGAGGCGCGGACTAAAACCCGCGCTGAGCCGTCACCATATAGTCGTCGGCGGCTTCCGCCACTCGGTTCTCGTCCTCAGAGGCGTGTACATGCTCACCCAATTCTCGCGTCGTCGGCGCACGGCCGCCTTCCTGGCGCTGGCCGCTGCCCTGACCGTCGCGGCCCCCATCGCCGAGGCCCGTCCGGGCGGCGGCGGATCCTTCGGTTCACGCGGCTCGCGCACCTACACGGCGCCCTCGGCCACGCCGACGGCGCCGGGCGGCGGCTCGACCATGCAGCGGTCCCAGACCGCGCCGTCCCCCGGCATGTCGAATCCCGGCATGCAGGCGCCGGCCCAGGGTCGTCGCTTCGGCGGCGGCTTCTTCGCCGGCCTGCTCGGCGCGGGCCTGCTCGGCGCCCTGCTCGGCGGCGGCTTCTTCGGCGGCCTCGGCGGCCTTGCCTCGATGATCGGCCTGCTGTTCCAGGTCGGCTTGGTGGTGCTGGTGGTGATGCTGGCGGTGCGGTTCTTCCGTCGCCGCAGCGAGCCGGCCGGCGCCGGTGCGCCCTACGCCCGCTCGACGCTGGACGGCGGCCCGAACCCGGGTGGCCCGATGGGCGGCCCGGCCCCGGCGGCCGGCGGCTCGTTCGGCGGCGCCCGCCCGGTGCAGACCCGCAAGGTCGAGATCGGCCCGGCCGATTACCAGGCGTTCGAGCGGCTGCTCGGCGACATCCAGGACGCCTATTCCCGCGAGGATCGCGTGACCCTGGGCAACCTGGCGACGCCCGAGATGGCCGGCTACTTCGACGAGGAGCTGCGCAACAACGCCGCCCAGGGCGTGGTCAACAAGATCACGGACGTGAAGCTCCTGCAGGGCGACCTCGCGGAAGCCTGGGGCGAGGACCGCACCGACTACGCCACCGTGGCGATGCGCTACGCCCTCAAGGACGTCATGGTCGACCGCGCCAGCGGCCGGGTCGTGAAGACCGAGCCGGCTCCGGAGGCGACGGAGCTCTGGACCTTCCAGCGCCAGCCCGGCCGCGGATGGGTGCTCTCGGCGATCCAGCAGACCCGCTGATTTGGGACTTGGCGCCTCGGCCGTTCAGGCCGGGGCGCACGCTTCGAGCCGGCGCCGTTTCAATGGTGCCGGCTTTTTCATGCGTGAAAGCCGCCGGGTTTGCGGACGCAGTGTTTCCCAACATCGTCGATCGCTCCACGATGTGGTTGTTGCTCGAACGCACAAACCCGTCATTCCGGGGCCGCGAAGCGGAGCCCGGAATCCAGAACCGCAAGCGGAGCATGGTCTTGCATCGTCGGAGGCTCTGAATTCCGGGCTCGCCTGCGGCGCCCCGGAATGACGGGGTAGCGGCTTAAGCCGCAGCACGCTCGGTAAGCGCGCGACCGATCGATAGAGCTACCGTCCGCGCTGCGCATCCCACAGATTCGCCAAGGTGACGAACCCGGACACCGGCACCTCCTCGGCCCGGGCCGTTTCCAGGATCTCGGCGGCCGCCAGTAGAACGCCCGGCTCGGGCGTCAGGACCTTCAGGCTCTGGCGCAGCATCTTGCGGCGCTGGCCGAACGCCGCCCGGGTCACCGCCTCAAGGGCGCCGGCCCGACAGGGCAGGGGCTGCGCCCGGGGCATCAGCCGCACCACGCTGGACGTCACCTTCGGGGGCGGCACGAAGGCCGAGGGGCTCACGTCGAACAGGATGTCGGCCTGGGTCCGCCAGCCGCACAGCACGCCGAGCCGGCCGTAATCCGCCCGGGTCTCCGGTCCGGCGACGATCCGCTCGGCGACCTCGCGCTGAAACATCAGCACCGCCTGGTCCCACCAGGGCGGCCAGGCCTCGCCGTCGAGCCAGCCGGTGAGCAGCGCCGTACCGACATTGTAGGGCAGGTTCGCCACGATCCGGGCCGGCCCGTCGCCGATCAGCGGCCGGGGATCGAAGGCGAGCGCGTCGGCATCGACCACCTCCAGCCGGCCGGGATAATGCGCGGCGATCTCGGCAAGGGCCGGCAGGGCGCGGGGGTCGCGCTCGATCGCCACGACCCGGGCCGCGCCCTCGGCGAGCAGCGCCCGGGTCAGGCCGCCGGGTCCGGGGCCGACCTCGACCACGGTGACGCCTTCGAGGGGCCCCGCCGCCCGGGCGATCCGCCCGGTGAGGTTGAGATCGTAGAGAAAGTTCTGGCCCAGCGCCTTCTTGGGCTCCAGCCCGTGCCGGGCGACGACTTCGCGCAGGGGCGGCAGCCCGTCTCCATCGCTCACAGCTCGTCCTCGGCGTCGAAATGCTGGGCGCCCGACGCGCGCGGCCGTCCGGCATAGATGCTGAACGGAATGATGTCGGCCCCGCCCGGCCCCGGAGCGGTGCGGGCGGCCTCGGTGGCGGCGAGGCGCTCGGCCAGCCGCAGGGCAGCGATCAGGCTGTCCGGCCTCGCGACGCCGGTGCCGGCGATGTCGAAGGCGGTGCCGTGATCGGGCGAGGTCCGCACGAAGGGCAGCCCGAGGGTAACGTTGACCCCGTCATCGAACGCGATGGTCTTGATCGGGATCAGCGCCTGGTCGTGGGTCGGCGCCAGGGCGACGTCGTAGGTCGCCCGGGCCCGGGCGTGGAACAGCGTGTCGGCCGGCAGCGGCCCGCGGATGTCGATGCCGGCGGCGCGCAGCCGCGCCACTGCGGGGGCGAGCACGTCGCGATCCTCGTGGCCGATCGTCCCGGCCTCGCCGGCATGCGGATTGAGCCCGGCGAGCACCAGCCGCGACTCGGGCAGGCCGAACCGGTCGCGCAGGTCCCGGGCGACGATCCGGGCGGTGTCCTCCACCAGCTCCTGGGTGAGCAGGCCGGGCACGTCCTTGAGCGGGACGTGGATCGTCACCGGCACGACGGCGAGGTCATCGCTCCAGATCATCATCACCGGGCGCGGCGGCGTGCGGCCGGGGGGGACCGAGAGGGCGGCCAGGAACTCGGTATGGCCGGGATGGGCGAAGCCGGCCCGGGTCAGCACGAATTTGGCGATCGGGTTGGTCACCACCGCGCTGGCGCGCTTGGCCGCCACGAAGGCGACGGCGGCGGTGATCGACTCGATCACCGCCCCGGCATTGGCGGAATCCGGTGCGCCCGGCTCGGCCGACACCTTGGCGCCGCTGGGCAGTGGCACGACCGGCAGCGCCCGGGGGAACACCTCGGCGGCGGTCTCGGGATCGACCTCGGCCACCGGCACCAGACGGTTCAGGCGGTTGGCGAGGCACTCGATGAAGTCCGGGTCGGCCACCAGGAAGAACGGCGGCAGCGGGTTCGCCCCGCCGCGGGCGAGCCAAGCGCTGAGCGCGAGCTCCGGGCCGATCCCGGCCGGGTCTCCGAGGGTGAGGGCGAGAGGCGGCATCCCGGGTCTATAGCGCCGGCGGAGCGGGGGCGCATCCTTTTGGGGAAGGCTTCGGCCTCATGGTGGGAGGCGTGTGCCCGACGCGGGCTTCCCTGCGCCTACGCCGCCTACGCGGGCAGCAATGTTCAGACTTCCTCTTCTTGAAGGCGCGACGAACTCCCTCTCCCGTGCGGGAGAGGGTTGGGGTGAGGGGTGCGACCCCTCCGGAAGACCCTGGTCCCTCACCCTGTCCCTCTCCCGCACGGGAGAGGGGACCCGCGTTACATCCGGAAACGAGACAGTCCCGTCGCTGTGTGAGCGGAAAGGCGGGTTTTCAGGTGCGAAGCCTGCCGTTGAGCGGGCTCCCCGAAAAATCCCGAAAAACTACCGCACCGTGGCGATGCCGTCCGCGGTGGTGGCGGTGCCGACGTTCTGGCGGAGATCCGCCTCGCCCAGCGTCTTCAGCTCGACCCGGAGCAGCACGGTCTGGTTGCGCTCGCGCACGCCGGTGGCGGTGGCGATCGGGGAGTTGATGTAGTTCAGCGAGACGGTGGTGCACTCGTCCTGGTAGCCGCCGCCGAAACTCGCGCCCGAGAGGTAGAACCGGCCGGGATTCTGGTAGGTCGGCACCGTCCCGATCGGGTTGGACAGGTAGGCCGACAGGGCGTCCGTGTAGGTGTTGCGCACGTCGAGATAGTGCGTGAGGTCCACCAGCAGCGAGCCCGAGACGAACCAGTTCGGGGTGATGTTGTAGGTGGCGGTGGCGGTCACACCCTCGCGGTAGTGGCTGTAGCCGAGCAGCGGCTGCGCCTCGTAATACGAATAGAAGGCCGAGACCGTGAGCGGCAGGAACGGCGCGAACCGCGCCGTGGCGCCGGTCTCGAGCCGGGCGACGTGGAAGTCCGACTGGTCGAACCGCGCCCGGGTGATGAAGGTGATGTTCTGGTTCGGGGAGACCTGGAACCGCCCGACGAAGTCGGAGCGCCGGGTCTCGAGCCCGGAATCCAGGCCGACATTGGCGATGTCGCCCCGGCGGAACGAGTTCACGCCGGCGAGCTGGATGGACTCGCCGAACATGATGTTGGTGTACCAGCCGGACGGGGTGACGACGGAATACTGGCCGCCGAGATTGGTGCGGACGCCGCCCTCGGCCCGGTCGTAGCCCGAGAACTTGTCCCACTCGAACAGCGAGGTGTCGTCGAACACCAGGCTCTGGGCGTCCTCGTTCGGCAGGCGGCCGATCCGCGTCTCGGACGGGCGCGCGATGATCTGGCCGATCGGCTCCAGGGTGTGGACGCCCAGCGCGCCGAAATTGGCGACGAACGGGTAGCGGTAATCGAGCCCGACCGCCGGCATCACCCGGCCGGCGAAGCCGTCGTCGATCTTGGCGACCTGGGGGGCGAGGTCGTTCTGGTAGCCGGAGAAGCTCGGGTTGGTGAAGAACGCGTCGGTGCGCAGATACGCGAACGGCGTGAACTTCTGGCCCCACTCGTCGATGAAGCTCCGGCGCCAGGACAGCTCCGCCGAGGCGCGGGTGTTGGTGCCGGCGAGCCCATCGATCGAGCACAGGCCGCGCTGGAACACCGTGCAGGTCTGGTAGAGCGGGAAGCTGACGCCGTTCACGCTGGGCGAGAACAGGTAGCTCGAGGTGCGCGGCAGGCCCTGGAACTGGGTGGTCTCGCGGGTCAGGCTGGTGATGTTGGCCTGGAACCGGACCTCGCCGCCGATCTCGGCCGGGCCGTTGATCCGCTTGTCGTAGTCGATCACCGGGGCGACGATCGGCTGCTGCTTCTGCCAGTCGAAGCTCGACAGGCCCTTGAAGTAGTAGCCGCGCGCCTCGAACCACGACCGGTCGCCCTGGCCGACGAGGTAGGCCGTCGAGGTCGCCTCGCGGAAATAATCCGTGGTGATGTTCTGGTTGCGGATCCGGTAATTGTCGAGGAACCACTTGTCGGTGACGCCGACGAGGTCCCAGCCGGTGCGCCAGCGGTCGTTGATGTAGAACCGCCCCTGCGATTCCACAGAGCCGCGGAAGTCGCGCTCGCCGGCGCCGAGCGGGCTCGGCAGGAAGGCGGAGGGCGTCGTCTGCGAGATGCCCGACAGGCGGATGTTGTAGAAGCCGTTGTCGATCCGCTGGCGGAACTCCGCCTGGCCGAGCACGCCCTGGCGGCTCAGCAGGGTCGGGGTGATCGTCAGGTCGTAGTTCGGCGCGAGGTTGATGAAGTACGGCAGCGACACGCCCCGGCCCAACGCCGTGGTCGAGATGAAGCGCGGCGTCAGGAAGCCGGTCTTGCGCTTCACCGTCGGGTCGGCGGCCTCGAAATACGGCAGGTACGCGACCGGGATCCCGGCGATCTCCAGGGTGGAATCGTCGAAGTAGATCGTGTGGGTCTCGTTGTCGTGGATGATCTTCTTGGCGCGGATCTGCCAGAGCGGCGGCGTCTCCGGATTGTCCTTGCACGGCTCGCAGGCGGTGTAGCTGCCAGCCTCGAAGCTGGTCTGCTCGCCGTTCAGGCGCTCGGCCCGGGGGGCGGAGAAGCGCGTCCGCACTGTCTCGGCGCGCCGTTCGACGGTCTGCTGGCCGCGGAACGCGTCGACGAAGCCGGTCTTGAAGTCATCGCTCAGCTCCATGCGCTCGCCGGTCACGACGCCGCCATCGGCCTCGGTGAGGCGGACATTGCCCTGGGCGAAGACCCGGCCGCTGGCGCGGTCGTAGCGCACGCTGTCGGCCTGCAGGGTCCGCGGGCCGAAATGCAGCTCGGCGTTGCCACGCGCGGTCACGGTGTTGTGGTCGTTGTCGTAGATCAGCTCGTTGGCCTCGACCAACAGCTTGTCGCCCGGCAGCTTCCCACCAGAATTGCCGAGCTTGGGCGCGGCCATCCCCTGGGCATGCGCCGAGACGCCCCCGGCCAGCGGCGCGGCGAATGCCAGCGCAGCCAGGAGGGCCGTCTTCCGCAGGATGTGGGCGACCTTACGCAACGCGCGACCCAACCCCTGTGACGTGATCCGCCACCAACCTCACACACCCGTCTCCCGTCCCGCGATGGATCACGGGCGTCAGCCGTCTTCCTGGTACAGAAGCGTAAGCGTACCGAGAAGACTGCCTACCACGGCCGGGAACCAGGCCGCCACCGGTGCGGCGACGAGTCCGGACGCCCCGAGCCCTTCCATGACCTGTCGGACCACGTAGAGCGCGAAGCCCGCCGCGACGCCGCCGAGGACGAGTTTACCGACCCCACCAAAGCGGAAGAACCGTAAGGAAACGGTTGCGGCGACGATCACCATCGCCAGGAACAGGACCGGTCGAGCCCACAGGACATCGTACTGAAGACGGTATCGGGTGGCGTCGAGACCGGCCCGCTCGGTCCGTGCGATGGTTGTGGGAAGTTGCCAGAAAGGCACAGATTCCGGGGGGGTGAAGCGCTGCCGGACCTGCCCGGGATCGAGGTTCGAGGCGATCAGGTAGGTGTCGAACGACTCAGGCGGCGCGTCCGGCGCCAGGAGGCGCACGTCCGAGAGCTCCCAATAGCCGTCGTGGAGGGTCGCCCGCGCCGCCACGATCTGCTCGGCGAACTTGCCGGCCGCGTCGAAGGTGAAGACCGAGACGCCGGCCAGGGTGGTGGTGCCCTCGACGGCGGTCTCGGCCCGGATGATCGCCTCGCCGTCGAGGCCGCGCTGGCGGATCCACAGGTCCTTGCCGGAGGACGCCTTGGTCGATTTCGCGAAGATCTTGGCCTCGATCTCGGTGGAGCGCTGCTTCAGCAGGGCCGAGACCGGGTTGTAGATCCCGACCGCCATCGCGCCGAGCGCCAGGGCGACGAAGAAGCCGGGCTGCAGGAACTGCCAGGCCGAGATCCCGGCCGCCCGGGCGACCACCAGCTCCAGCTTGCGCGAGAGCTGGAGCAGGGCGGCCATCGAGCCGAACAGGACCGCGAAGGGCAGCACGCCCTCGGCCACGGCCGGGGTGCGGTAGAGCGAGAGCAGGGCCATCAGCCCGGTGGAGGCGCCCTCGGCCTCGCCGGCGCGGCGCAGCAGCTCGACGAAGTCGAGGGTGTAGACGAGCGCGAAGACGGTGACGAAGACGCCGAGCACCGTGCGGGCGAACCGGGCGGCGAAGTAGCGCCCGAGGGTCGGACCGATCAGCATCGGAGGCTCAGCGTGCCGAGGCGAGGCGCGGGGCGCGGAACAGGGCGCGCAGGGCCCCCGCCAGCGCGGCGTTGAAGGCGCGCACCCGCGGCCCGAAGAAGATCAGCAGGCTGGAGAGGGCGATCGCCAGGATCGGCACGCCGTAGATCGCCGCCACCGCCCCGGCGCTGCGCGCGGCGGCGCTCACCGCGGCGAAGCCCGCGATCCGCAAGCCGACCACGGCCAGGATCGCGCCCGCGACTGCGAGCCCGCGGCCCTGGCGGGTGGTGCGGGGATCGCCGAGCGCCGCGAAGGCGATGAAGACGAGCGCCAGCGGGTAGAGGCAGGCCGAGAGCCGATCGTGCAGCTCGGCCCGGAACCGGCCCTTCTGGAGCTTGTAGTAGCCCTCGGTCTGGTCGGGGAACAGGAGCTGGGCGGTCGAGCGCTCGCGCGGCTTGTAGATCGTGTCGGAATCCGGGGGCGCGAAGGCTGCCAGATCGATCGTGTAGCGCTCGAAGGTCAGGATCGAGGAATCCCGCGACTCCTTCTGCTGCTGGTGGACGCTGCCGTTCTCCAGGATTAGGAAGCTCTGCCCGTCGATATCGGCCGCAATGCCGCGATCGGCGAGGTAGACCTTGGTCTTCCCCGCCTCGCGCCGGTCCTGGATGAACAGGCCCTTGAGCACGCCGCCGGGCCCGCGCTCGCGGAAATGGAAGGTGATGCCGTTGTCGAGCTGGGTGAACTGACCCTCCTTGACGACGTTCGCGATGAAGTCGCCCCGGACCCGGGTGATCACGTCGCGCAACTCCTGGAAGCTCGCGGGCATCACCACCAGGACGAGGAAGCCCACCAGGAAACTCACGAACAGCGCCAGCGTCAGGAATGGCCGCAGCAGCGCGCGGGGCGGCATGCCGGCCGCCGACATCACGATCAGCTCGGAATCGCCGTTGAGCTTGTTCAGCGCGTAGACGGTGCCGATGAACAGCGCCACCGGGGCGATCACCACCACCAGCGTCGGCAGCGACAGGCCGGTCACGAACAGGAAGACCAGGAGCGTCTGCCCCTTGGCGGTCACGAGATCGAGCTCGCGCAGAGCCTGCGTCAGCCAGATCGTGCCGGTGAGGCCGATCAGGCAGGCGAGGCTGGCGCCCAGGGCGATCCGAAAGATGTAGCGCTCGATCTGCCTCATTGGCCCGGCAGTTCCGCCCGTCCTCTCGCGCCCTCAAGGGCCAGGGAACCGACAAAAGGGGCGATTCCAGGGCTGCTGCGCCGCGTTGCGTTTGCCGCCTCAGCGGCTACACAGAGCGGATTGCGCCCTGCGATCCGGTTTGGGCGCCTCGAAATCTGCGGAACGGCGGGCAGGGCGACGGGTATGGCGGACGGTATCGAGATCGGTTTCGGCCCCCTGGAGCAGAGCGGCCAGGGTCCGGGGGGAGCGGGCGATCTCGTGGTGTTCGTCGGCGACGACCTCGCCCTCGGATCGGCGGCGCGCGCGGCGCTCGGCAGCGCGGGCGCCGACCTCGTCGCCAAGGCCGCCGCCTCGGAGAAGTTCAAGGGCCGCTCGCTCAGCGCCATGAGCCTGCCGGCCCCCGCCGGCGTCAGCGCCGACCGGCTGGTGGTGGTCGGGCTCGGCTCCGAGAAGGACCGGGCCAAGACCGACTGGTCGGCGCTCGGCGGCTTCACCGCCGGCAAGGTCTCGGGCCGCACGGCCCGGGTGATGCTCGACTGGCCGGGCGCGACGGTCGGCGCCGCGCAGGCCGGCGAGTTCGCCCTGGGCGCGCGCCTGCGCAGCTACACGTTCGACCGCTACAAGACCAAGAAGAAGCCCGACGCCGAGGACAAGAGCCGCACCACGCTCACCTTGCTGCTCGCCGAGCACGGCACCGCATCGCGCGAAGGTGAGGCCGCCCGGACCCTGTCCGAGGGCGTGATCCTGGCCCGCGACCTCGTGAACGAGCCGCCGAACGTGCTCTTTCCGGAGGAATTCGCCCGGCGCGCCGCAGAGCTGTCGAAGCTCGGGGTCGAGATCGAGGTGCTGGAGCCGGCCAAGATGCGCGAGCTCGGCATGGGCGCGCTGCTCGCCGTGGCCCAGGGCTCGGTCCGCGAGCCGCGGGTCGTGATCATGCGCTGGAATGGCGGCCCGGCCGGCGAGGCGCCCGTCGCCTTTATCGGCAAGGGGGTGGTGTTCGATTCCGGTGGAGTCTCGATCAAGCCCGGCGGCGGCATGGAGGACATGAAGGGCGACATGGGCGGCGCGGCCGCCGTGGTCGGCGCGCTCCACGCGCTCGCATCCCGCAAGGCCCGCTGCAACGTCGTCGGCGCCATCGGCATCGTCGAGAACATGCCGGACGGCGGCTCCTACCGCCCCTCCGACATCATCACCTCCATGTCCGGCCAGACCATCGAGGTGATTAACACCGACGCGGAAGGCCGCCTCGTGCTGGCCGACGTGATCACGCATGTGGTCCGCAGCGCCAAGCCGAAGGCGATGGTCGATCTCGCGACCCTGACCGGGGCGATCATCGTGGCGCTTGGCCAGGACATCGCCGGGATGTTCTCCAACGACGACGCGCTCGCCGCCAACATCAACGCGGCCGGCGAGGCCACCGGCGAGAAGGTTTGGCGGATGCCGCTGATCCCCGCCTACGACAAGGCGATCGATTCCAAGTTCGCCGACATGAAGAACACCGGCGGCCGCCACGGCGGCGCCGCCACCGCGGCCTCGTTCATCAAGCGCTACGTCGAGGAGGTGCCGTGGGCCCATCTCGACATCGCGGGCGTGGCGATGTCGTCGAACGCCAGCGAGATCAACCGCAGCTGGGGCGCCGGCTGGGGCGTGCGCCTGCTCGACCGGCTGGTCCGGGACCATTACGAGGCGCGGTGAGACGGAGCGCGGGCGCGACGATACCGCGCCCGCGGGAGACGATATGGCGGGCTCGGTCTTAATTCGCGTCCGCCCCACCCACCCCCCTCATCCTGAGGTGGCGACGCAAAGCGGCGCCCTCGAAGGAGCCCTCCAGGGATCGCGAGAAGATTGGAGGGCTCCTTCAAGGCTCGCTTCGCTCACGCCTCAGGATGAGGGGGTGGGTTTGAGGAATTTTGATCAAGCTTCGTGGAGCGGGGGCGTCACGCGCAACCGAACGCAAGTAGCTGTGATAACTACAAAAAAGATCCTCGCCGCGATCCCGATCCTGGCCATGCTCGCCGCGCTGGCGCTGGTGGCCCTCACCGGCTTCAGCCAACGCTCGGCGGTGCCGGAGGCGTTCGAGCCCTGGATCTACGGCTATTTCATCACCCGCTATCCGCTCTTCGCCTTCGCGCTCGTCTACGGGATTGCGCATCTGGTCGCGGTCGCGGCCGGTCCCGGGCCGGCCTCCGTACCGCGAAGGATCCTGTTCGGCGCGGCCGGCGCGACAATCCTCGCGCTGGTCGGCCTCTACCCGACATTCGGCGGCCTGATCCTGCGTGGCGGCTTCGCCACCGGCGGGATGGCGTTCCTGACGCACCAGCCCCTGTGGCTGGCCTACGGGCTCGGCGCCGGCGTGGCTGCGGCGATCTTCGGCGGGATCCTCGGCCTGTTCGCCCTGCTCGCCAACCGGCCGCTGCGTCCGCGGCTCCGGCGAATCGGAGCCGGCGCGCTGGCCTTCCTGGCGCTGTGGTTCGGCGCCTGCGTGATCGGGCTCGCCGGCGATCTCGGCCTCGGTCCCTGGCCGCATCGGGCCTTCCGCCCCGCCGAGGCGGGCCTCGCGGCGCTGCTGCTGATTGTCGCCGCGCTGCCGCACGCCGCGCTCACGACATTGCGCCCGCTTCGTCGGCAGGCCTGAGGGGCCTGCCTTGCTAGTGGCCGCCCGTTCGCCCACAGTCGGGCGGTTCTGCGTAGGGACGGGACGCGGCCGTCGAGAGCCGTGCCCGCGGGAGACGACGCGATGCGCGAGGCCAGCTTGATCGAGCAGGGCACGGCGGCACGCCGGCATGAATCCGAGCCGGATCCCGCCTTCGCGAACCTGACGCCCCGGCCATGGCTCTCGTCTTACCCGCCCGGGGTCCCGGCGGAGATCGACGTCGAGAGCCTCGGCACCCTGGTCGACCTGTTCGAGACCAGCGTTGCGGACTTCGCCGACCGCCCGGCGATCCTGTGCTTCGGCTCGACCCTGACCTACGCCACCATGGGCAAGCAGGCCCGCGCCCTCGCGGCCTGGCTGCGCGCCCAGGGGCTGGCGAAGGGCGACCGCGTCGCGATCATGCTGCCGAACGTCCCGGCCTACGCGGTGGCCCTGTTCGGCGTGCTCTCGGCCGGCGGAACCGTGGTCAACGTCAACCCGCTCTACACGCCCCGGGAATTCGCCCAGCAGATCAACGATTCCGGGGCGCGGTTCCTGATCGTGCTGGAGAATTTCGGTGCCACCGTCGCGGGAGCGCTGGCGGATGTCACGCTCGAGCGCGTCCTGCTGGTCGGGCCGGGCGACGGGCTCGGGCTCAAGGGGCAGGTGATCAACCTCGCCAGCCGGCACGTGCGCAAGGCCGTGCCGCCGTTCCGGCTGCCCGACGGCCTCGCGCTGCCGTTCATGACCGCCCTGCGCCGGGGCAGCGGCATGCCGCACGCCTCGATGCCGGTCGATCCCGAGGATCTGGCCTTCCTGCAATATACCGGCGGGACCACGGGGGTCGCCAAGGCGGCGATGCTGACCCACCGCAACGTCATGGCCAATGTCGAGCAGTCGCAGCTGTTCTTCAATTCGAAGGATCCGAGCATCCTTCGCTGCGCCGTCACGGCCCTGCCGCTCTACCACATCTTCGCGCTGACGGCCTGCTTCTTCCAGTTCATGCGCAATGGCGGGTCCTGCCTGCTGATCCCCAACCCGCGCGACTGCGACGGCATGGTGAAGACCTTGAGCCGTCACCGCTTCACGCATCTGATGGGCGTGAACACCCTGTTCAACGTGCTGATCAACCACCCGAAGATCCACACGGTCGACTTCTCCCACCTCGACTTCGTGGTCGGCGGCGGGACGGCGGTGCAGCGGCCGGTTGCGGAGCGCTGGAAGGCGCTCACCGGCAACACGATCCTGGAGGGTTACGGCCTGTCGGAGACCTCCCCGGTGGTGAGCGCCAACCCGCCCGGGATCAAGGAATTCTCCGGGACGATCGGTTACCCGTTCCCGTCCACCGAGGTCTCGATCCGCGACGCCGCCGGCAAGCCGGTGCCGGCGGGCCAGCCCGGCGAGATCTGCGTGCGCGGCCCGCAGGTGATGCGCGGCTACTGGAACCGGCCGGAGGAGACCGCGCGGGCGATGACGGCGGACGGCTTCTTCCGCACCGGCGACGTCGCCGTGATGGAGCCCGACGGCCAGATCAAGATCGTCGACCGGATGAAGGACATGATCCTCGTCTCCGGGTTCAACGTCTACCCGAACGAGGTCGAGGAGGTGCTGGCCGCCCATCCCGGGGTGCTCGAATGCGCGGTCGTCGGCGCCCCGAGCGAGGAGACCGGCGAGATGGTCGTGGCCCACGTGGTCATGAAGGATCCGGAGGTCTCGACCGACGCCCTTCGGGCGCATGCCCGGACCCAGCTCACCGGCTACAAGGTGCCCCGCCGGGTGGTGCTGCACGACACGCTGCCCAAGACCAATGTCGGCAAGGTCCTGCGCCGAGTCCTGCGCGACGAGACGCCCCCCGGTTGAGGGCGCCCGCGGCGGATCGTCGTCGGCCGCGCACGTAACCGCCCGGTCCCGATCGCCGAAGGGTGAGGCTGCGGCGCTTGCGCCCCTGTCGGCCCGGGCCGATCTGTGGGCTGTTGCCGCGGGACAGGCGAGGAGATGGCGATGTTGATCCGGAGCAGGCGCGGGTGGGAGATCCCGGAGAGTCAGGCCACGTCCGAGGCCGTGTTCTTCAACCGCCGCGCGCTGATCGGTGCCGCCGCCGGTCTCGCCGCCGGCTCGGTGCTGGGCGGCCGGTCCGCCTTCGCGGCTGCGGGTGACGGGCCGCTCTATCCGGCGCCGCGCAATCCCGCCTACACGCTGGACCGGCCCGTGACGCCCGAGCGGTTTAGCGCGGACTACAACAACTTCTACGAGTTCGGCACGTCCAAGACGGTGCTGCCGGCTGCCAACGCGCTCAAGACCCAGCCCTGGACCCTGAAGATCGATGGCCTGGTGGAGAAGCCGTTCGAGATCGGCGTCGACGACCTGATCCGGAAGGTCGGCCTGGAGGAGCGGCTCTACCGCCACCGCTGCGTCGAGGCGTGGTCGATGTCGGTGCCGTGGACCGGCTTCCCCCTGTCGAAGCTCGTGGCGCTCGCCAAGCCGACATCGGGGGCGAAATACATCCGCTTCGAGACCTTCATGGACAAGGCGATGGCGCCGGGTCAGCGAGCGTTCTTCTATCCCTGGCCCTATACCGAGGGGCTGACCCTGGCCGAGGCCGGCAACGACCTCGCCTTCATGGTCACCGGAATCTACGGCAAGCCGCTGCCGAACCAGTTCGGCGCGCCGATCCGCGTCGCGGTGCCGTGGAAATACGGGTTCAAGTCGGCGAAATCGCTGGTGAAGGTCTCGTTCACCGCCGAGCGCCCCAAGACGTTCTGGGAGGGGCTGCAGGCCTCCGAATACGGGTTCTGGGCCAACGTGAACCCGGCGGTGCCGCATCCGCGCTGGAGCCAGGCTTCGGAGCGCGTGCTGGGCACCGACGAGCGGGTGCCCACTCTGATCTACAACGGCTACGGCGAGCAGGTCGCCGGGCTGTACAAGGGGCTGGAAGGCGAGCGCCTGTTCGTCTGAGCGCGAGCGCCGCCCGCCACCGTCGAGCCATGCCCGATCGGGCATGGCTCAGCTCCTTCGCGGCCACGCGACCGCTCACGCCGAACCGGTACGCCGCTCTGCGAAGCGCGCTCTATTGCGGGCAGGCATGCGCCCGCTCGAAGGCCTGCAGCTCCGCCACGGTGGCCTGTTCCTGACGCGAGAGCGGTATGCGGTCCGTCACGTCGTAGCGGCAATCCGTGTTGCCGAAGGTGCGGATCGCCCGTTGGCTGCGGAAGCAGTAGCCGGCCTGCTTGTAGATCAGGTTGCGCTGGTACCAGGCTTCCGCGCAATCGTCCGCCATCGCGCCGGAGGTCCCGGCGATGAGGGTCAGGACGAGAAGGGGTGCGCGCATCGATTCGTCTCCGTGGAAAGACCGGAGTCGAGCATCGGATGCTCAGTAGGTCCAGCGCTGTGCCTTCGAGACCAGGAAGTCGCGGAACGCCTGCACCCGGGCGACCGAGCGCATCTCTTCCGCATAGACCAGATAGCTCTCCAGGCTCGGCATCTCGGTGTCGCGCAGGACCTGGGTGAGCTGGTGGTCGCCGTCGACCGCGTAGTCCGGCAGGATACCGATGCCGGCGCCGGCCTCCATGGCCCGCTGGAGCGCGCCGATATTGTTCACCGTCAGGTGGACGCTGCGGCGGTCGCGGCCCTCGCGCCCGGCATCGGCCAACCAATGGGCCGCCAGCAGGTAGGAGGGCTCGTTGCCGCCGAATGAGACCAGGCGGTGGTCGTCGAGCTCCTCGATCGTCTTGGGCTCGCCGAAGCGCTTGACGTAATCGACGCTCGCGAAGGCGTGGTAATGCACGGTGAACAGCCGGCGCTGGATCAGGTCCGGCTGGGCCGGGCGGCGCATGCGGATCGCCACGTCGGCCTCGCGCATGGCGAGATCCAGCTCCTCATTGGTGAGGATCAGCTCGATCCGGACATCCGGGTAGAGGTCGAGGAACTCGCCGACCCGCTGGGACAGCCACGAGGTGCCGAGCCCCACCGTGGTGGTCACCTTGAGATCGCCGGTCGGCCGCTCGGAGGTCTCGACGAGGCGTGCCCGGGTGTTCTCCAGGCGCAGCTTCATGTCCCGGGCCGCCCGGAACAGCAGGTCGCCCTGCTCGGTCAGGATCAGGCCGCGGGCGTGGCGGTGGAACAGGGGCGCCTTCAGCTCGCGCTCCAGGGCGCTGATCTGGCGGCTCACCGCCGACTGGCTGAGGCCGATATCGTCGCCCGCCTTGGTGAAGCTGCCCGCCTCTGCGACGTTCAGGAAGATCCGGATCTTGTCCCAATCCAAGGCGAGAACCCCCACCACCGCGAATCCGCACCCGATCCGCGGCTCGGAAAGAGCCCTCTCGGCATCAGGCGAGCACCGGGCGATGCGTGGGCGGCCGACCCCAAGGGGACGCGGCCGGCGCCGCAGGGGCATGCAACGATTGCAGCCCTGCCCGGTCAGAACCCCTATGCGCCCGGCGCATGGTCGGACGCAAGCACTCAGATCGCGAAGTTGTTGACAGGACTTTCGTCCAACAGCGCGGTGCGGCCCGCGCTGCGTGGTCTCACTCGGCCGCGGCGGCCTGAACCGGGGTCTCGCCGATCTCCAGATTGGCGAGAAATTTCTCGGCTTCCAGCGCAGCCATGCAGCCCATGCCGGCCGCCGTGATCGCCTGCCGGTAGACGTCGTCGGTGACGTCGCCCGCCGCGAACACGCCCGGGATCTCGGTCTCGGTGGTGCCGGGCTTCACCGACAGGTAGCCACCGTGGCGCATGGGGAGCTGGCCCTCGAAGATCGCCGTCGCGGGCTGGTGGCCGATCGCCACGAACACGCCATCGGCCGGCACCTCGCTGATCTCCCCCGTGCGCGGGTCCTTGAGCCGGATGTGGGTGACCGTGGGGGCCGGCTTCTGGACGCCGCAGATCTCGGCGACCTCGCGGTGCCACAGCACCTCGACGTTGGGATGCTTAAACAGGCGCTCCTGCAAAATCCGCTCGGCCCGGAAGCTGTCCCGGCGGTGCACGACCGTGACCTTCTTGGCGATGTTGGCGAGGTAGAGCGCTTCCTCGACGGCTGTGTTGCCGCCGCCGACGACCACGACCTCCTTGCCGCGGAAGAAGAAGCCGTCGCAGGTCGCGCAGGCCGAGACGCCGCCGCCCTGAAACGCCGCCTCGGAGGGCAGGCCGAGCCACTTCGCCTGGGCGCCGGTGGCGATGATCAGCGCGTCGCAGGAATAGGTCTCGCCGGAATCCGCCTCGAGCCGGAACGGCCGCTGCTTCAGATCGACCGCAGTGATGTATTCGGAGACGATCTTGGTGCCGACATGCTCGGCCTGCAGCCGCATCTGCTCCATGAGCCAGGGGCCCTGGATCGCCTCGGCGAAGCCCGGATAATTCTCGACATCGGTGGTGATCATGAGCTGGCCGCCGGGCTGGAAGCCGGAGATCAGCAGTGGCTCGACCATCGCGCGGGCCGCGTAGATCGCCGCCGTGTAACCGGCCGGACCGGATCCGACGATCACGAGCTTGGCATGCGTGTGGGCCATCTCTCTCGTTCCCTTCAGGTCGGTCCGCTGGTCGAGGCCGCCGCACGGTGCGCGGCGTAAGCCTTGGCCAGCGCCTCGGCTATCACCGGGGTCGCGTCGATCGGCTTGTACGGCAGATCCACTAAGCGACCGGTGAACGGCCGCAGCGCGCCGGCGATCGCCAGGCCGGCGAACATCCGCCGATGCCGGATATAGGTGCGCGGCAGGTCGAACAGCAGGACCGGGGCGCCGGTCGCCACCGCCTCGCTCACCATGTTCGCCGAATCCGACGTGACCACGATCGCCTCGGCGAGCGCGAGCATGGCGACGTAGGGATTGTCGCCGGTGCCGTCCCACAGGAAGCCCCCGGTCTCGGCGGTCAGCGTCTTGACCGCGTCGCGCAGCGGGTTGGGCGTCCGGCGGGAGATCGTCACCATCAGCCGGCAGCCCTGGTCGATCAGGCTGCGCAGCTCGCCCACGAGGCGCTGCATGTCGGTCTTGCGGTAGCTCAGATGCCGGCTGTCGCCGCCGACCAGCACCGCCACCCGCGGACCGTCAAGGCTGGCGAGCCGCGGATCCGGATTGGCCCGGGCCGCGGCCAGACGGGCCGCGGTGACGAGATGCGGCGCGGTCAGGGTCGTGAAGACGTTGGGGCCGCGCAGGTCGTCGTAATCCGGCACCCAGATGAAGTCGGCGCTGTCCGCCCCGGTCCGGGGATCCTTGAGGAAGGCCGTGAAGGTCCGGCCCTCGGTCGCGCGGCGTAGCGCCCGGAGATAGGGCACCGCCCTGCGGCCCGAGGCGATCAGAAGGTCGGGATAGGGCCCCGACAGGGCGCCGTTGCGGCGACGCGGGCTCTCGCGCGGGTCGATCGGGCCCCAGGGGGCGACCCAGCCGAACGGGCCGGCGGCCGGGACCTGGCGGATCTCGAACGGGACGCCGAGGGTCTCGGCGATGCCGACGCACTGGTTCTCGTCGCCGGCCTTGCCGTCGGTGATGATCCAGGCCCGGGCCTGGGACAGTTCGGGCGCGGGCGCGCGCCGCGCGGACGGGGGGGCGAGGGGGGCGGGCGTCGCCTCCGGCGCGTCGATGCTTCTCATCGGGAACGCCTTACACCGCGGGCCGAGCTTGGGCTAATCCCGCGGCAGGTCGCGGGCGAGCCACTGGGCGTAGATGTCGGCGATGACCGACAGCCGCCGCCGCTCGAAATCCGGCTCGTACCAGGCGCCGCCGTAGCTCGACGGCGTCGCGGTCATCTGCGGATGGCGCCCGAGCACCTGCCCGTCGCGCGCCACGAGGAGCGCCTCGCCCTCCAGATAATCGGTCTCGAGATTGCCGCCGCGGCCGCGCCGCGCGCCGCCGCCGACATAGGGGCGCAACGACAGCGCCTTCACGACCACGACCAGCCGCGGCCCGCGCCCACCGATCCGTCCGGCAAAGGTCTTGCGCAGGGCGGCGGTCAGGTCAGCGGCGAGCGCGTCGGCCTGACCGCCCGCGCCCGCCTCCCGCAGCGGCCGCACATCGACGCGGATGTCGGAGAAGGCCGCGGTCGGCGGAAAATCGCCGGCCGCCACCGCGGAGGCCAGCCCGCAGAGCAGGAAGAGGCCGGCGAGCCAGCCGCGGGCGGACGCGATCATCGCGCTCAGCCGCCGTACTGGACGCCGACGACCTCGTAGGACTTGCCGCCGCCCGGCGTGGTGACCTCGACTGTGTCGCCGACGCCCTTGCCGATCAGGGCCCGGGCGATCGGCGACGTGATCGAGACGCGGCCCGCATGCACGTCGGCCTCGGGCTCGCCCACGATCTGGTAGGTCTTCTCCTCCTCCGTGTCCTCGTCCACGAGCTTCACGGTGGCGCCGAACTTGATCTTGTCGCCGGAGAGCTTCGACACGTCGATGATCTCGGCGCGCGCGATCATGCTCTCAAGCTCCATCACGCGCCCCTCGTTGTGGGACTGAGCCTCCTTGGCGGCGTGATACTCGGCGTTCTCGGAAAGGTCTCCGTGCGCGCGGGCCTCGGCGATCGCCGCGACGATGCGCTGGCGCTCCACCTGCTGGCGGTGCTTCAGCTCCTCCTCGAGAGCCGCGAATCCGCGTACCGTAATCGGAACCTTGTCTATCGTCATCGTCTCGCGCCACAATGAAGAGGCCCGGCCGAGAGTGTAGCACTCTCCCCGGGCCACGAAGTTAAGTCAGCGGGACCCTGAGGCTCAGGCCGCGAAGTATTCTTGCAAGGCGCGAACCTGGAGATCGCCTTCTAGATAGGCCTTGATCCCTTCGGCCGCGGCCATCGCGCCGGCTAGAGTGGTGTAATACGGCACCTTATGCAAGAGGGCCGCGCGCCGGAGCGAGCGCGAGTCGGACAGCGCGCCGGCGCCCTCCGTCGTATTCAGCACGAGCTGGATGTCGCCGTTCTTGATCGAGTCGACCACGTGCGGCCGGCCCTCGAGGACCTTGTTCACGCGCTCGGCCGGCACGCCGTTCTCGACCAGGAATTTCTGCGTCCCGCCGGTGGCCAGGATCGAGAAGCCGAGTTCGGAAAGGAGCTTCACGCTGGGCAGGATCCGGGCTTTGTCGGCATCCCGCACCGAGACGAACACCGTGCCGGAGCGCGGCACTTGCGTGCCCGAGCCGAGCTGGCTCTTGGCGAAGGCCACGCCGAAGCTGGCATCGAGCCCGATCACCTCGCCGGTGGAGCGCATCTCCGGTCCGAGCAGGACGTCGACGCCGGGGAAGCGGGCGAACGGGAACACCGCCTCCTTGACGGCGATATGGGCCAGCTCCTTGCGCTTGAGACCGAAGCTCGCGAGCTTCTCACCGGCCATGACCCGGGCGGCGATCTTGGCGATCGGCTCGCCGATCACCTTGGCGACGAACGGCACCGTGCGGGAGGCGCGCGGGTTCACCTCCAGCACGTAGATGTCGCCGTCCTTGATCGCGTACTGGACGTTCATCAGGCCGCCGACCTTGAGCGCCAGCGCCATCGCGGTGGTCTGGCGCTCCAGCTCCGCGATGGTCTCCGCCGAGAGCGAGCGCGGCGGCAGGGAGCAGGCGGAATCGCCGGAATGGATCCCGGCCTCCTCGATGTGCTCCATGATCCCGGCGATGAACACGTCCTGCCCGTCGCAGACCGCGTCCACGTCGATCTCGACCGCGTCCGACAGGTAGCGGTCGAACAGCAGCGGGTTCTTGCCGAGCACCGTGTTGATCTGCCCGGTCTTGTCGTTCGGGTAGCGGGCGACGACGTCGGACGGGATCAGGCTCGGCAGGGTGCCGAGCAGGTAGTCGGCGAACTGGCTCTCGTCGCGGATGATCGCCATGGCGCGGCCGCCCAGGACGTAGCTCGGGCGCACCACGAAGGGCAGGCCGAGCTCGGAAGCGATCAGCCGGCTCTGCTCCACCGAATAGGCGATGCCGTTCTTCGGCTGCTTCATCCCGAGCTTGTCGAGGAGCCGCTTGAACTGGTCGCGGTCCTCGGCGAGGTCGATGGCGTCCGGGGAGGTGCCGAGGATCGGCACGCCGGCCGCCTCCAAGGCCCGGGCGAGCTTGAGCGGGGTCTGGCCGCCGAACTGCACGATGACGCCGTGCAGGGTGCCGGCCTGCCGCTCGGTCTCGATGATCTCCAGCACGTCCTCGGCGGTCAGCGGCTCGAAATAGAGCCGGTCCGACGTGTCGTAGTCGGTGGAGACCGTCTCCGGGTTGCAGTTGACCATGATGGTCTCGTAGCCGGCATCCGACAGCGCGAAGCAGGCGTGGCAGCAGCAATAGTCGAACTCGATGCCCTGGCCGATCCGGTTCGGGCCGCCGCCCAGGATGATGACCTTCTTGGCGTCGGTCGGCTGCGCCTCGTCCACCACGGTGCCGGCGAAGGGGGCGACGTAGGTCGAGTACATGTAGGCGGTCGGCGCCTTGAACTCGGCCGCGCAGGTATCGATGCGCTTGAAGACCGGGCGGACACCCAGCGCCCGGCGCTTCGCCCGGACGTCCGATTCCTCCATCTTCGCCAGGACGGCGAGGCGGGAATCCGAGAAGCCCGCGGCCTTGAGCTGACGGAACGCCCCGGCGGTACCCGGCAAGCCGTGGGCCTTCACCCGGTTCTCCAGGTCGACGATCGCCTGGATCTGCTCCAGGAACCACGGATCGACCTTGCAGGAGGCATGGACCTCCTCGTGGCTGACGCCGAGCCGCAGGGCCTGGGCGATCTTGAGCAGCCGGTCCGGCGTCGGCACGCCGAGCGCCGCCTTGATGGCGTTGTGGTCGTCGCCGCGCCCCAGCCCCTCGATCTCGATCTCGTCGAGGCCGGTGAGCCCGGTCTCCAACGAGCGCAGGGCCTTCTGCAGCGACTCCGCGAAGCAGCGGCCGATCGCCATCGCCTCGCCTACCGACTTCATCGCGGTGGTCAGGGTCGGCTCGGCGCCGGGGAACTTCTCGAAGGCGAAGCGCGGGATCTTGGTGACGACGTAGTCGATCGTCGGCTCGAACGAGGCCGGGGTCGCGCCGCCGGTGATGTCGTTGGCGATCTCGTCGAGCGTGTAGCCCACCGCCAGCTTGGCCGCGACCTTGGCGATCGGGAAGCCGGTGGCCTTCGAGGCCAGCGCCGAGGAGCGCGAGACGCGCGGGTTCATCTCGATCACGATCATCCGCCCGTTCTCGGGGTTGATCGCGAACTGCACGTTCGAGCCGCCGGTCTCGACGCCGATCTCGCGCAGCACCGCCAGGGATGCGTCGCGCATCACCTGGTATTCCTTGTCGGTGAGCGTCAGGGCCGGGGCGACGGTGATCGAGTCGCCGGTATGCACGCCCATCGGGTCGATGTTCTCGATGGAGCAGACGATGATGCAATTGTCCGCCTTATCGCGGACGACCTCCATCTCGTATTCCTTCCAGCCGAGCACGCTCTCCTCGATCAGGACCTCGTTGGTCGGGGAGGCGTCGATCCCGCGCTCGACGATGTCGAGGAATTCCTCGCGGTTGTAGGCGATGCCGCCGCCGGTGCCGCCCATGGTGAAGGACGGGCGGATGATCGCCGGCAGGCCGACCTCAGCGAGCGCGATCAGGGCCTGGCCGAGGGCGTGCTCGCCGTAGCGCTTGCGCCGCTCGGATTCCCCGGACTGCCACTTGCGCTCGAAGGCGGCGACCGCCGCGGCGCGCGCCTGCGGCTCGGGATTGGCGGACTCGATCTTGGCGATCTCGGCCAAAAACTTCTCCCGGTCGGCCTTCTTGGCCGCGGAAGCGTTGGCGAGCGCCGATTTCGGGGTGTCGAGCCCGATCTTGGTCATGGCGTCCCGGAACAGGCTCCGGTCCTCGGCCTTGTCGATGGCCTCGGCGGTGGCGCCGATCATCTGCACGCCGTACTTGGCCAGCACGCCCATCTTCTGCAGCGACAGGGCGCAGTTCAGCGCCGTCTGGCCGCCCATGGTCGGCAGGATCGCGTCCGGGCGCTCCTTCTCGATGATCTTGGCGACGATCTCCGGGGTGATCGGCTCGACATAGGTCGCGTCCGCCATGTCCGGATCGGTCATGATCGTCGCCGGGTTCGAGTTCACCAGGACGATCCGGTAGCCCTCCTCGCGGAGCGCCTTGCAGGCCTGGGTCCCGGAATAGTCGAACTCGCAGGCCTGCCCGATGATGATCGGTCCCGCACCGACGATGAGGATCGAGGAGATGTCGGTGCGCTTGGGCATTGGCGGCCTTTTCAGGCCAAGCGCGCCCGGTCGGGCACGGCTCGGATCGGCCCTGCTCCCGGACGCGCGTGGCGGGATTGTCGTTGAACGCCGCGTTTACACGGGCGATCCGCGCATTGGAAGGCCGTGCCCGATCGGCGGTTGCGCGGGGGATCACGGAGGCGCCGGCGCGCCGCGGCCCAGATTCAAAGAGTTCTGAAGTATTCGGACGGGCGCCCGCGGCATTGTCGAGTCCGGACCGGGGCCATAAAGCTCGTCCGATCGACGGGTCCGTCGATTATAACGATACCAATTCGAGATAGACGATGATCAGGGAAACGTTCAGCGCGGCGATGCTTCTGCTCGGCGCGACGGCAGGCGCCTACGCGACCGAAGTCTCCATCAAGACGCTCAACAGCGGCCCGGGCGGCATGATGGTCTTCGATCCGGCTTTCGTGAAGATCCAGCCCGGGGATACGGTCCGGTTCGTCCCGGCCGACAAGGGCCACAACGCCGAGCTCATCAAGGGGATGGCACCCGAGGGCGCGCCGTCCTTCAAGACCGTGGTCGGCAAGGAGGAGACCGTGACCTTCGACAAGCCCGGCCTCTACGGCTTCAAGTGCTCGCCCCACTACATCATGGGAATGGTCGGCCTGATCGAGGTCGGCGACAAGCCGGACAACCTCGAGGCCGCCAAGGCGGTCCAGCACGGCAAGCTGGCCGCCAAGCGCTTCGAGCCACTGTTCGAGAAGGTGCAGTAGGGATCCGGCGGGGGCGGACCGCCGCCCTCGCTCAGAACCCGGCGTGCAGCGCGGCGAGCGCCCGGTCGATGGAGAGATAGAAGATCCCGAAGGCGACCACGGCTGCGGCAGCGAATTCCAGCGCGACGTTCGACAGCGTCTGCGCCCGGCGCAGCATCTCCCGGCCGAAATACAGGGAGACCCAGGCGAAGGCGAGGACGGCCGGCATCGCGAACAGGTAGGAGACCGTGCTCTCGACCCGGTCGAGGCCGGCGGCCGGATCGATCAGGGCGCGGATGTTGCGCACCCAGGGGGCGTAGAGCGCGGCGTAGAGCGCGGTCGCCCAGGCGAGGCAGGCCGCGACACCGAGATGGAACGTGAAGGTACGGTGCAGGCGGGAGAAGTCGTCGCGTGCCTCGTCGATGGTCATCCGGCAATCCCCTCGGACGGAACCGCCATGCGCGGTCCGTCGATGGGACGGTTAAGCCGCCGGAATTCGCGGATTTTGTGACCCCGGCGCGGCCTGAATGGGACCGCGCCGACAGTCCCTCGCCGCTCAGGCGTTCGCGGCCTTCTCGGGCTCACCGGAGCGCATCAGCGTGACGAAGCGCTCGAACAGGTAGTGGCTGTCGCGCGGGCCCGGCGAGGCTTCCGGGTGGTGCTGCACCGAGAAGGCGGGCCGGTCGGTGAGCGTCAGGCCGCAATTCGAGCCGTCGAACAGCGAGACATGGGTCTCGACCGCGCTGGCGGGCAGGCTGGCGGGATCCACCGCGAAGCCGTGATTCATCGACACGATCTCGACCTTGCCGGTGGTCTTGTCCTTCACCGGGTGGTTCGCGCCGTGATGGCCCTGGCCCATCTTCACGGTCCGGCCGCCGAGCGCGAGGCCCATGAGCTGGTGCCCGAGGCAGATGCCGAAGGTCGGCACCTTCTCGTCGAGCAGCTTGCGTATCACCGGCACGGCGTAAGTGCCGGTCGCCGCCGGATCACCCGGGCCGTTGGAGAGGAACACGCCGTCGGGCTTCAGCGCCAG
The DNA here is from genome assembly GCF_020523825.1 of Methylobacterium brachiatum. Classification (GTDB taxonomy): domain Bacteria; phylum Pseudomonadota; class Alphaproteobacteria; order Rhizobiales; family Beijerinckiaceae; genus Methylobacterium; species Methylobacterium brachiatum. The sequence continues at coordinate 606,834 of NZ_JAJALK010000001.1, forward strand.
GATCTCCTCGGCGCTGGTGGTGGCCGGCACCACGGTGACGTCGCAGCCGGCCTGGGCGAGCAGCCGCAGGATGTTGCGCTTCACACCGTAATCGATCGCCACGACCTTCAGGCCCTCGCCGGGCGCGCGCTTGCCGTAGCCGTCGCCGAGCGCCCAGACCGTCTCCGACCATTCCGTGGTCGCGCGGCTGGTCACCGGCGGCACGAGGTCGAGCCCCTCCATGGGGGCCAGGGCGGCGGCCCGGGCCTTCAGGGCCTCGCGGTCGAACCGGCCCTCGGGATCGTTGGCGATCACGGCGTTGGGCATGCCGTTGTCGCGGATGCGCGCGGTGAGCGCCCGCGTGTCGATCCCGGTGATGCCGACGATGCCGCGGGCATCGAGCCAGCCGTCGAGATGCGACGAGGAGCGCCAGCTCGAAGGCTTGGTCACCGCCGAGGCGATGACGGTGCCGCGCACGCCGGAGGCCGGGGCCGCCTCGAGGCTCTCCAGATCCTCGTCGTTGGTGCCGACATTGCCGATATGCGGGAAGGTGAAGGTGACGATCTGCCCGGCATAGGACGGGTCGGTCAGGATCTCCTGGTAGCCGGTCATCGCCGTGTTGAAGCAGACCTCGCCGTCGGCGACGCCCGTCCGGCCGATGCCGAAGCCTTCGAGGATGGTCCCGTCCGCCAGAACCAGCAGGGCCGTCGCCACGGGCTCGGCCCAAGGCTCGGGGGCGGAGGGGCCGGAGGCCTGCGCGGCGGCGTCTTGCAGCATCGGGTCGGTCTCGCTTATGTGCGGCCGAAGGCAGGCACCGCGTTGCGGCGCGCTCGGCTGGCGGCATGATCGTGTGCGGCGCTCTTAGCGAGCGGCCCGCGATGGGGTCAATGTGGCCCTGTGGCCGAAGCCGCTCAACACCCGCAAACTGCAGGCCAGCCCCCCGTTTCTCCCGTCGGAAGGTTTATCGAGATGCTGCGCGCCCGCCTCACCACCGAGATGAAGGAGGCCATGAAGGCCGGCGACAAGGACAAGCTCGCCACCGTGCGGATGATCCAGGCCGCCCTGAAGGACAAGGATATCGAGGCCCGCGGCCTCGGCAAGGAGCCGGCCTCCGACGAGGAGATCCTGTCGCTCCTCCAGAAGATGATAAAGCAGCGGACCGAATCCGCCTCGGTCTACGAGCAGGGCGGACGCCCGGAACTCGCCGCCAACGAGCGCGCCGAGATCGCGATCATCGAGGCGTTCCTGCCCAAGCAGATGGACGAGGCCGAGATGAAGGCGGCGGTCGATGCCGCGATCCTCGAGACCGGCGCCGCCGGCCAGAAGGACATGGGCAAGGTCATCGCCGCCCTGAAGGGCACCTTCGCGGGCCGGATGGATTTCGGCAAGGCGAGCGGGCTGGTGAAGGCCGCGCTGGCGGCCAAGGGCTGAGGCTCGGACCTCCGGCTCTCCCCGCAATCCCCCGCCCGATCGCGCCATCGATCGACCGGGCGGGACTCGGGCACCCCCGTCGCGCTATATCCAGCGGTCAAGCAATCGACCCGCAGGCCCCGTGCGCTATCCACCCCACATCCTGGAAGAGATCCGCGCCCGGCTGCCGGCCTCCTCCGTGGTCGGGCGGCGGGTGCAGCTCAAGAAGGCCGGCCGGGAATGGCGCGGCCTGTCGCCGTTCAACGCCGAGAAGACGCCGTCCTTCTACGTGAACGACCAGAAGCAGTTCTATCACTGCTTCTCCTCGTCCAAGCACGGCGACATCTTCACCTTCCTGATGGAGACCGAGGGGCTGAGCTTCCCCGAGGCGGTCGAGCGGCTGGCGAGCGAGGCCGGTGTCAGCCTGCCGGCGCCCACGGAGGACAACCGCGCCACCGAGCAGAAGCGCGCCGGTGCCATCGAGGTCATGGAGATGGCCGCCCGGTGGTTCGAGGAGCGGCTGCGCTCGGGGCAGGGCAGCGAGGCCCGCACCTATCTCGAACGCCGGGGGCTCAAGGACGAGACGCAGCGGGCCTTCCGGCTCGGCTACGCGCCGAACGAGCGCTACGCCCTGCGCGATCATCTGGCCGGGCAGGGGGTCGACAAGGCGCTGATGGTCGAGCTCGGCCTGCTCGCCGGCGGCGAGGATGTCTCGGTCCCGTACGATTATTTCCGCGACCGGGTGATGTTCCCGATCACCGACACGCGCGGCCGGGTCGTCGCCTTCGGGGGGCGGGCGCTCTCCAAGGAGGTCCGCGCCAAGTACCTGAACTCCCCCGAGACGCCGCTCTTCCACAAGGGCCGCACGCTCTACAACCTGCACGGCGCCCGCAAGGCGGCGCACGAGCGCGGCTCGATCATCGCGGTCGAGGGCTATGTCGACGTCATCGCCATGACGCTGGCCGGCCATCCCGAGACCGTGGCGCCGCTCGGCACCGCCCTCACCGAGGAGCAGCTCGCCCTGCTCTGGCGCCACGCCGACGAGCCGATCCTGTGCTTCGACGGCGACAAGGCCGGCCAGCGGGCGGCCTTCCGGGCCCTCGACATCGCGCTGCCGGCCCTCGAACCCGGCCGGTCCCTGCGGATCGCCCTGCTGCCCGGCGGCCAGGACCCCGACGACCTCCTGCGCTCGGGCGGACCGGGCGCGATCGACCAGGTGCTGCAGGCGGCGCTGCCCCTGTCGGAACTGCTCTGGCGCCGGGCGCTCGAATCCGGCCCGGTCGACACGCCGGAGCGGCGGGCGGGGCTCACCCAGACGCTGCGCGCCACCGTCGCCACGATCCGCGACGAGACGGTGAAGCGCTATTATCGCGACGACATCGAGGAGCGGCTGCGCAGCCTGTCGCCCCGCGGCGCGCGTGCGGCCGGGCCCGGGCCGGGTCCGAAGGGGCAGGGCCGTCGCTTCACCCGGCCGGGCGAGCCGGTCTCGCCACGCATCACCGGCAGCCCCAGCGCCTCGATGACCGCTTCGGCGGGCTTCTCCGGGGCCGCGCCGGTGCGCGAGGCGGTGATCGCCGGCACGCTGCTGGTCCACCCCGAAATGCTGGCCGAGTTCGGCGACGAGGTCGCGGAACTCGACTTTGAGGATCCCGACGCCCGGGCGCTCCTGTCGGTCCTGGTCGCATGTGCCGCAGAGGACGGACAAACGAACGCCGACCTGTTGCAAAGCCGCATCACACGGGCCGGTCTCGGAGAGGCGGCGGAGCGGATTCTCGCGCTCGCCCGCTCGCGCGACCGCATTACGCTGTCTCCGCACGCCGATCCGCAGCAGCGCGGGGACGCTCTCAGACAGGCGATGATCTTGCACCGGCAGGCAGGAGCGCTACATAGCGAACTTCGCGAAGCACGGCAGGCGTTTGAGGACGATCCGACCGATGCCGGGTGGGCATGGCTCTGCGAAGTCAAGGCGAGGCTGGAGACCGTCATCGCCGCCGAGGCTGAAGCCGACAAGCCGGTGTCGAACGACTCGACCGCCGCATGACGGCTGTGCGATGGCGGTGGCGACGGGCAGAGCCGCGCCATAGTTAACATTCGGTCAAGCCTCGGGCTTGCATACGGAACCCGACGACCCAAGGCGTCCGGAGCAATCCGGAGCCACTCGCAAGTATCGCGGCGCCGACGGCGTGGAGCGGCCTTCTTCAGGCCTCCGCAGCGCGCCGCATCCGAAACAATAGGCTGATCATGGCGACGAAGGCAACGGAACGGGACGAGACGGACGCTGCCCCCGAGCAGCAGACCGACGGGCCGCTCCTCGACCTGACGGATGCTTCGGTCAAGCGGATGGTCAAGCTCGCCAAGAAGCGCGGCTACGTGACCTACGAAGAGGTCAACGAGGTCCTGCCCGAGGGCCAATCCGACCCCGACCAGCTCGAGGACGTGCTGTCGCAGCTGTCCGAGATGGGCATCAACGTGGTCGAGGCGGAGGAGACCGACGAGGCGGCGGCCGGCGAGAAGACCGCCAACGGCGCCGACGGCGAAGAGGAAGAGGCCGAGGGCGGCGAGGTGGCCGAGGTCGCGCCGACGCGCGCCGTCGCGGTCACCACGACCACCAAGGAGCCGACCGACCGGACCGACGATCCGGTGCGGATGTACCTGCGCGAGATGGGCTCGGTGGAGCTCCTGTCCCGCGAGGGCGAGATCGCGATCGCCAAGCGCATCGAGGCCGGCCGCGAGGCGATGATCGCGGGCCTGTGCGAGAGCCCGCTGACCTTCCAGGCGATCATCATCTGGCGGGACGAGCTCGTGGAGGGCAAGGTCCTCCTGCGCGACATCATCGATCTCGAGGCGACCTATGCCGGCCCGGACGGCAAGAACGCCCCGCAGATCGCCGAGGGCGAAGGCGAGGAAGGTGCCGAGGACGGCGAGCCGCCGGCGCCCCCGGAGGGCGGCGACGACGAGGACGACCTCGAGAACAACGTCTCGCTCGCGGCAATGGAAGCCGAGATCAAGCCGCGGGTCCTGGAGACCTTCGACGCGATCGCCGCGAACTACCGCAAGCTGCGCAAGTTCCAGACCGAGGGCGCCGAGCGCAAGGCGGCCGGCGAGAAGAACAGCCCGGCCCAGGACCAGAAGCAGATCGAGCTGAAGGACAGCGTCGTCGCCGACGTGAAGTCGCTGTCGCTCAACAACAACCGCATCGAGGCGCTGGTCGGCCAGCTCTACTCGATCAACAAGCAGCTGATCGGCCACGAGGGCCGGCTGATGCGCTACGCCGAGAGCCACGGCGTGGCCCGCGACGAGTTCCTGCGCCACTACCAGGGCTACGAGCTCGATCCGAATTGGATGGAGCGCGTCGGCACGCTGGGCGGCAAGGGCTGGAAGAACCTGGTCGAGCGCGGCTCGAAGCAGGTGTCGGAGCTGCGCGCCCAGATCCTCGACCTCGCCTCGGAGACCGGCCTGGAGATCGGCGAGTACCGCCGCATCGTCAACATGGTCCAGAAGGGCGAGCGCGAGGCCCGGCAGGCCAAGAAGGAGATGATCGAGGCGAACCTGCGCCTCGTGATCTCGATCGCCAAGAAGTACACGAACCGCGGCCTGCAGTTCCTGGACCTGATCCAGGAGGGCAACATCGGCCTGATGAAGGCGGTCGACAAGTTCGAGTACCGGCGCGGCTACAAGTTCTCGACCTACGCCACCTGGTGGATCCGGCAGGCGATCACCCGCTCGATCGCCGACCAGGCCCGCACGATCCGCATCCCGGTGCACATGATCGAGACGATCAACAAGATCGTCCGGACCTCGCGCCAGATGCTGCACGAGATCGGCCGCGAGCCGACCCCGGAGGAATTGGCCGAGAAGCTGGCCATGCCGCTGGAGAAGGTCCGCAAGGTTTTGAAGATCGCCAAGGAGCCGATCTCCCTCGAGACGCCCATCGGCGACGAGGAGGACAGCCACCTCGGCGACTTCATCGAGGACAAGAACGTCGTCCTGCCGATCGATGCGGCGATCCAATCGAACCTGCGCGAGACCACGACCCGCGTCCTGGCGTCGTTGACCCCGCGCGAGGAACGCGTGCTGCGCATGCGCTTCGGCATCGGGATGAACACCGACCACACCCTCGAGGAGGTCGGCCAGCAATTCTCGGTGACCCGCGAGCGCATCCGGCAGATCGAGGCCAAGGCCCTGCGCAAGCTGAAGCACCCGTCGCGCAGCCGGAAGCTCCGGAGCTTCCTGGACAACTGAGCCCCCGTCGCGGCCCCCGCGGCGCCTCTCCCTACGACCGCGCAGCCACGGGGTTGCGCGGCATCCACAGTGGCGCCATGCTCGAACGCCGCCCGCCAACGCCCGGATTGCCGACGGCCTTCGCGGACGGGTCCGAGGCCGACGACGTGCCCTTCGGCGCGCTCCAGCCCTCCGTGGGCATACGCGACTGGCTGCTGGGCGAGGGCGCCCGGCTGCAGAAGGCCGAAGACATGCTCTCCGGCCTCGCCGAGCGGCTGATCGCCATCGGCGTGCCGGTGGACCGGGCCTCCACGGCGATCGATACCTTGCACTCGGAATATGCCGGGGTCGGGCGCGTCTGGACCCGGGACGGCGGCACCAGCGTGCGCCTGTTCCCGCACGGCGGCCGCTCGCAGGAGGCCTATCTCAACAGCCCGTTCCACACGGTCCACGAGACCGGCGAATGGCTGATCCTCGACGTCGCCGAGACGCCGGACGACGCCTTCGCGATCATCCCGGACCTGAAGACTGGCGGCTACACCCATTACGTCGTCGCGCCGCTCTTCTTCACCAACGGCACCAAGAACGGGATCACCTTCGCCACCAAGGCGCCGGAAGGGTTCGGCGACGACGACATCGCGATCATGCGCTTCGTCATGCCGGCGCTCGCAGCCGTGGTGGAGATGCGCGTCCTCAACAAGCAGCTCGATCATGTCTTGCGGCTCTATGTCGGCGACGAGCCGCACCGCGCGATCCTGGCGGGCGATATCCGCCGCGGGCAGGTGACGCGGATCCGCTCGGCGATCCTGTTCGCCGACATGCGCGACTACACCCGCACCTCCGCCGACATGACCCCCGAGGAGGCGGTGGGGCTGCTCAACGTGTTCTTCGACTGCCTCGTGCCGCCGATCGAGCGTGAGGGCGGCGAGGTCCTGAAATATCTGGGCGATGGCCTGCTGGCGATCTTCCGGGAATCCGGCGACGATCTCGGGGGCGCCGCCAAGGGCGCGCTCACCGCGGCCCAGAACGCTTTGGCCGCCCTCGACGAGGCCAACGCCCTCCACCAATTCTCGGTGCCGGTGGCGGCGGGAATCGCGCTGCACCACGGCGAGGCCGCTTACGGCAATGTCGGCTCCGGCTCGCGTCTCGACTTCACGGTGATCGGCCGGGACGTGAATCTCGCGAGCCGGCTCGCCCAGCTCAACCGCCTCCTGGGCGAGCCGCTTCTGATGTCGAAACCGTTCGTGGATTTCCTCTGGGGCGATCCGGTGCCGCTCGGCGAGCATGTGCTGGACGGCTTCCGCGAGCCCATGGCGGTGTTCCGGCCGAAATTCCTGCGGCCGCGCGCGCCGAGCTGAGCGGCGCGTCGTCTCCGCTCTTCCCTCCGTGCTATGACGGCCGCCGGCCGTTTGTTCGCCCCCGCTCGCGCCACCGGCGGGCGCCGGGGTTGACCGGCGCGCCCCGCGCGACCAGATCTATGCCTGTTCCAGGGAGATCCCCGGCAAGGGGCTGAGAAACCGCTGGCACGTCCACCCGGACCTGCGGCGCGGAAATCCTTTGAACCTGATCCGGCTCATACCGGCGTAGGGATTGGACCGCGGCCGCCCGACAGGCAGGCCACAGCTTCGCACCGAAGCAGACGGCCCGATCTTCGCGACGGAAATCCGCGGAGATGACTTTGGCCTATGACCGCCCCGTTTCACCGATCGGACGCCGCCGTAGCCCGGCCGGCCTGGCCGCGCAGGATTCCCTGCCCGCGCGGGCCGATGTCGTCATCGTCGGCGGTGGGCTGATCGGTCTGTCGATCGCGTGGCGTCTCGCCCGGGCGGGCCGCGCGGTGGTCGTGGTCGAGCGTGACACGATCGGGGCCGGCGCGAGCCTGGCCGCCACCGGCATGCTCGCCCCGGCCGCCGAGCACGAGCCCGGCTCGGATCCGCTCCTGCCGCTCGCCCTCGAATCGCTGCGGCTCTGGCCGGCTTTCCGCGACGCGCTGGAGGCGGAGACCGGACTACCGATCGACTATCGGCCGGACGGGACCGTCGTGGTCGCCATCGGCCGCGACGAGGTCGAGCGCCTGCGCTTCCGCTACGACCTGCAGCGCCGGTCCGGGCTCGACGCCCAGTGGCTGCCGGGCACAGAGGTACGCCGCCTGGAGCCGGGCCTGCGCCCCTCCGTCACGGCCGGCGTCCATTGCCCGATGGATCACCAGGTCGATCCGCGTCTCGTCATGGCGGCGCTGGCCGAGGCCTGCCGGCGCGCCGGCGTGATCCTGGTGGAACGCACAGCCGTCACCGGGCTCGACTGGTCCGGCGGGGCGGTCACCGGTCTCCGCGCGGGCGATCAGGGCGTGGCGGCCGGCACGGTCGTCCTCGCTTCGGGCGCCTGGAGCGGGGAGGGCGGCCTGCTGCCCGAGAGCCTCGCCCTGCCGGTGCGCCCGCTTAAGGGCCAGTCTCTGGCCCTGCGCACCAATGCCCGCACCGGCACGCTCAGTCGGATGATCTGGACCGAGCAGGTCCACATGGCGCCGAAGAGCGACGGCCAGCTCATCGTCGGCGCAACCGTGGAGGATTGCGGCTTCCGTCCGGGCGTCACCGCCGGCGGCCTCTACGCGCTGCTCGAGGGCGCCCGCCGGGTCCTGCCGGGCATCGAAGAGATGGAGGTCGAGGCCGTGTGGAGCGGCTACCGTCCGACCTCGGACGACGATGCGCCGATCATCGACACCCTCGCGCCGGGCCTGGTCGCCGCCACCGGCCATCACCGCAACGGCTACCTGCTCGCTCCGGTCACCGCCGATGCGGTGGCCGAACTCGTCACGCGGGGTGCGCTGCCGGACATCGCCAGACCGTTCACCCGGGCGCGCTTCGACCAACCCGAACCCCGGAGGGCCTCGGCATGAAGCTTCTGGTGAACGGAGAACCGCGGGATCTCGCGGTCGAGACCGTCGCGGCCCTGTTCCGGGCCGAGGCGGAGGAGATCGGCATCGAGAGCCCGCAGGGCGTCGCCATAGCGCTGAACGGGCGCGTGCTGCGCCGCCGGGACTGGGACGAGACGCCGGTCACCGAGGGCGACCGCGTCGAGATCGTCCGCGCCATGCAAGGAGGTTGATCATGGACCAGAATGTCACGCCGCTGCGCGCCGAGGCCGAGGCGGATCGCTTCACCGTCGCGGGCGTCGAGTTGGCGTCCCGGCTGTTCATCGGCACCGCCGGCTACCCGACCCAGGCGATCATGCGCGACGCCGTCGCGGTCTCGGGGGCCGAGGTGGTGACCGCCTCGATCCGCCGGGTTTCGCTCCAGGGCCACGGCTCCGACACGGTGCGCATCCTCAAGGGCAAGCGCTTCCTGCCCAACACCGCCGGCTGCGAGACGGCCCGCGACGCGATCATGACCGCCGAGCTCGCCCGCGAGGCGCTCGACACCAACTGGATCAAGGTCGAGGTGATCGGCGATCGCGAGACCCTCTACCCGGACGTGGCCGAGCTGATCGAAGCCTGCCGCCACCTCGTGGACGAAGGCTTCGTGGTGCTGCCCTATTGCAACGACGATCCGGTGGTCTGCCAGCGCCTGGAGGATCTCGGCTGCGCCGCGATCATGCCGATGGGCTCGCTGATCGGCTCCGGCATGGGGGTGGCCAACCCGGCCAATATCGAGTTGATCTGCCGCCGGGCCGGGGTGCCGGTGATCGTCGATGCCGGCATCGGCACGGCTTCCGACGCGGTGATCGCCATGGAGCTGGGCGCGGCCGCCTGCCTGATCAACACCGCGATCGCCAAGGCCGACGACCCGGTCCGGATGGCCCGCGCCATGGGCCGGGCCGTCGAGGCCGGGCGCGACGCCTATCTTGCCGGCCGGATCCCGCGCCGGGGCAGGGCCGACCCGTCGAGCCCGCAGCTCGGCCTCGTCGGCTCGTGAGGAGCTTGCCGGCGCCGCTCCTGGCGGTGACGGACCGGCAGGGGCTGTCGCGTCCGCTGATGGAGACCGTGCAGGCGCTGCTCGACGGCGGCGTGCGCTGGGTCTGGTTCCGCGACCGTGATCTCGAGCCGGAGGCGCGCTGCGCGCTCGGCGCCGACGTAGCCGGCCGGATCCGCGCGGCGGGCGCATTCCTGACGGTCGGCGGCGATGTCGCGCTGGCCCAGGCTCTCGGTGCCGATGGGGTGCATCTCGGTGGCGCGACCGGGCCGGATGCAGTTGCGGAGGCCCGCGCGGCGCTCGGGCCAGACGCCCTGATCGGCGTCTCGGCCCATGCACCCGTCGAGGTCGAAGCCGCCGCACTTGCCGGCGGCGACTACGTCACCCTGAGCCCGATCTATCCCACCGCCAGCAAGCCCGGCTACGGCCCGGCCCTGGGCCCGGACGGCATCGCAGCGGCCTGCCGCGCCGGCTTGCCGGTGGTCGCGCTCGGCGGCATCACGCCGGATCGAATCCCGGAATGCCGGGATGCCGGGGCGGCCGGCATCGCCGTGATGGGCGGGCTCATGCGTGCGCCCGACCCCGCCGCCGCGGCCCGGGCCTTCCTCGCCCCCTGGGCTGAGTAAGCGGCCCCCCCCCCCGCGTCGTTCTCGAACGCTGAGCACGATCCTGCCCTGGGAGTCCGCGCCCTGCGTCGCCGCGATCAGCCCGCGGGGCGGATGAGGCGCCGACCGAACACGGGCGCAGGTCGTCAGCCGCAGCAAACTATGTCTCAATCCGCCCCCCGATTCGGAGGGTGGCGTTGCGCGCAGACCGTTCGTCCTTTGGCTGGCGCTGGCTCGGCCGTTCCCTCGCGTTGCGCCGGGGCCAGGTGGCCCGGCTGCTCCTCGCCATCGCGGCGGGTTACGGCGTCGGGTTGGTCTTCCCGGTCGCCACGCAGCGGATCGTCGACGCGATCGTGGCCGGGCGGGCCGACCTGCCCCTGCTCGGACTGGCCGTGCTCGCCCTCCTGTCGATCGGCGCGGAGGTCGCGCTCACCGCGTTCCGGGGGCGCCTGATCATCGAGCTGGCGGTCCATCTCGACCGCCGGATGTCGCGCCGGGTCTTCGCCCATCTCCTGCGCGTGCGGATCGACGGGGCGAACTTCAAATCCGGCGAAGTGCTGAACCATTTCCAGCAGGTCACGAAGATCCGGGACTTCGTCCTGCATCAGATCCCGAACTCGGTGATCGATGCCGGCGGAGCGCTCGTCGCGTTCGGCCTCGTGTTCTACTACGACCTCGCCGTCGGCCTGGCGCTGGCCGCGGCGGCGCCGGTGATCGTCGTGATCGCCAGCAACCAGATCAGCGGCATCTGGAAATCCGCGAAAGCCTACTACCAGGCGGTCAGCGTCCGCGACGGCACGCTGGCGGAGACCGTGAACGGCCTGCCCACCGTGAAGGCGCTCGCCCTGGAAGGGCCGCGCATGCGCCGCTGGAACGCGGTCATCGCCAGCGTCCTCGGCGAGCTCAGCGCCGTGATGGACCTCCAGCGCCGCTACGGGCTGCGGTCCCAGGCGGTGTCCCGGGCCGTGACGCTGCTGGTGATCGGCGTCGGCTGCTGGCGCATCTATGGCGGCCATCTGACCGTCGGCGAGTTCCTGGCGATCCAGGTCGTCTCGGCCCGGATCACCGGCCCGCTCCTGAGCAGCGCGGACATCCTGCGCATGGCCCAGGAGGTGAACGTCGCGATCCGGGAGATCGGCAGCTTCCTCGACCTGCCCCGCGAGCGGGCGAGCCGCCATCCGCCCCTGCGCCGCCTCGGCCGAGGCGGCATCCGGCTCGATGGCGTGTCGCTGACCTATCCGGGTACGGCACGGCCGGCCCTGCAGGATCTCAGCACGGTGCTGCCGGAGCGGGGCATCGTCGCCATCGTCGGGCGCAACGGCTCGGGCAAGTCGACCCTGCTGCGCATCCTGCTCGGCCTGCAGCGCGACTATAGCGGCCGCGTGGAGATCGGCGGCGCGGACCTGCGCGATTACGATCCCCGCTGGCTGCGCGGCCGGATCGGCACCGTGGATCAGGATACGATGCTGTTCTCCGGGAGCCTGCGGGAGAATCTCGCCGGGCAGCGTCCCGACGCGGCGTCGATCGAGGCGGCGCTGCGCTTCGCCGGATTGGGGGCGCTGGTCGAGACCCTGCCCCAAGGCCTCGACACCGCGCTCGGGGAGGGCGGCCGGACCCTGTCCGGCGGTCAGCGCCAGCGCCTGTCCATCGCCCGGGCGGTGGTCCGCAACCCGCCGGTCGCGCTCCTCGACGAGCCGACCGCCTTCCTAGATCCGGAGGCCGCGCTGGCGCTGGAGCGGAACCTCACAGCCTGGGGCCGCGACCGGCTGCTGATCCTGGTCACGCACCACCTCGCCGCCGCACGCCAAGCCGACCGGATCCTGATCCTCGACGGCGGCCGGCTGCTCGGCGACGGCCGCCACGACGATCTGCTGCGCGAGGTGCCGCTCTACGCGGCGCTCTGGGAGGATTACACCCGCTCGATGGCCCAGCCCGCCGGGCGGGAAGCCGAAGCAGTGAGCTGACCTTACGGCGCAGCGGGGCCGTAGGGCGGACGCGGGATCGCCCGGTGCGCGGCCCGGAGCGCCGCCGACCAGCGCTCCCGCAGGTCGTGGAAATAACCCTCGCCGGCCTCGATCCGGTGGTTCACCTCGAGGACCAGGGCGTTCCGCCGGGCCACGGCGATGTCGATCGGCAGGCCGACGCCGAGATTCGACCGCATGGTCGAATCCATCGAGACGAGGCTCACCTTCAGGGCGTCGTAGAGGTCGCTCTCGAACTTCACCGCCCGGTCGAGGATCGGCTTGCCGTATTTGTGCTCGCCGATCTGGAGGAACGGCGCATCGGTGCTGCACTCGATGAAGTTGCCGGCCGAGTAGATCAGGAACAGCCGCATCCCCTCGCCGGCGATCTGGCCGCCGAACAGGAGCGAGATCGAGAACCGGATGCTGGCCGCCTCGAACCCGTCCTTCTCGATCGCCCGGACCCGCCGGATGGCGCGGCCGATGAGCTGCGCCGCCTGGAACATGGTCGGCGCCTCGATCAGCTTCTGGGCCGGCTCGCCGTCCTCGCCGGGCACGCCTTCCTGCAGCAGGCTCAGGACCGATTGGGTGATCGACAGGTTGCCGGCCGAGGCCAGCATCATGACCCGCTCGCCCGGCACGTTGAAATGATGGAGCTTGCGGTAGGTCGAGATGTCGTCGAGCCCCGCATTGGTGCGGGTGTCGGCGACCATCACGAGCCCTTCCTCGACGAGGACACCGACGCAGTAGGTCATGGATCTCGGGCTCTCGCGGGGGCTTCCGGCTGGCATGCGACCGGCGGCCCGACTTCAGGGAATCAGGCAGGGAATCAGGATTGCGTGGCGTCCCTGCCTTGCTCGACGCGGAGCTTGACGTCCAGGGTCTCGGTCCCGCCGCCGGTGCGGCTGCCGCGGATCGGGGCGGCGCCAAGATAGTCCAGCCCGGTGGCGACGCGGATGTAGCCGTCGGACGGGGCGTTCTCGTAGCAGGCGTCGAACGCGACCCAGCCGAGATTCGGTACCAGGGCCTCGGCCCAGCCGTGCGGCGCCTCGACATCGGCCTCGCCGTCGTCGCGGGCGCGATAGCCCGCCACGTAGCGCGCCGGGATGCCGAGATGCCGGGCGGCGGCGATGAACACGTGGGTCAGATCCTGGCAGATGCCCTTGCCGGCGGCGAAGGCCTTCCCGGACGGCACGCCGTTGACGGCCGGTCCGGGCTCGTAGGCCACCGCCTCGGGAACCGCGGCGCGCAGGCGGTGCAGCACGGCGAGCGGCGTGCCGTCACCGTCGGTGGCGACCCGCTCGGCGAAGATCTGCAGTTCCGGGGTCGTCGTGCAGAGATCCGTATCGCGCAGGTAGAACTCGTCCGGCAGACGCTCGACCGTGCCGCGGATCACCCCGTGGGTGTCCTCGGTATCGACCGCGCCGGTGACCCGGATGGTCAGCGCGTCCGCCGGCGCGTCCGGCGTGAACCAGTGGACGATGTTGCCGAACCCGTCCTCCCGGGCGGTGAGCCGCCCATCGATGGAGGTGTCGATCCGCCAGGCGCGGACATATTGACCGTCATGGTCCCGGGGCGTCAGGCGCATGACCTGCACCAGGCCGCGGGCCGGCTGCTCGTAGGTGTAGATGGTCTCGTGGACCACGCGGATGCGCATGCGCCGGGCCTGTCCGTCTCGTCCGATTGCATCATCCCGAACGGGTCTCGCCGGCCATCAGGCGACGATGATGCGGCGTCACGTTCTCGGCGCACCGTCCCGGATCCGAGCTCCGGGACGATCCGCTAGCCGACCAGATACTGCTTGGCGATGGCTTCGCCCACCCTGTTGTTCTCCGCGATGAACGCCTCGACGAACTCGTGGAGGCCCGAATTGAACACGCGGTCGATGTCCTCGCTCTCGAGCTTGGCCAGCATGTTCCCGGCCAGGCGCTGGCTCGGGCCGCGCCGTCCGTAGGCGTCGGCGATCAGGTCGAGATACTCCACGATCACGCCGTAGCAATTGGCAAACGAGCGCGGCATCTGCTTGTTCAGCATCAGCAGGTCGGCCACCAGCAGCGGCTTGACGCTCTCGCGATAGACCCAGTGATAGGCGTTGAAGGCCGAGACCTCGCGCAGGATCGTGGTCCACTGGAAGTAGTCGAGGCTGCCGCCCACCGTCTCGTTCTGCGGCAGCAGGATCTGGTATTTCACGTCGAGGATGCGCGCGGTGTTGTCGGCCCGCTCGATCGCCGTACCGAGGCGGGTGAACCAGAACGCGTCGTTGCGCAGCATGGTGCGGAAGGCCGAGCCGTCGAAGGTCAGCGAGACGGTCTTCACCCAATCGAGGAACCGGCCGAACTCGTCGCGGCTGAGCTCCTTGCCGCTGTAGTTGCGCAGCTCCAGCCAGGCGCCGTTGATGGCGTCCCACATCTCGGTGGTGAGCGCGGTGCGCACCGAGCGGGCATTCTCGCGTGCCGACTCGATGCAGGAGCGGATCGAGGACGGGTTGTGCGGGCTGAAGGCCAGGAAGTCGCAGACCGTGTCGGCGTTGATCACGCTGTAATGCGGCTTGAACAGATCCGGGTCGCCGGCCGAGGCGAGGGCGGATTCCCACTCGTTGGTCTCGCCGCCGCCATAGCTCGTGGGCAGCGAGGCCAGCCGGTGCGCCGCGTCGAGGATGCGCGCGACGAAGTCGGCGCGCTCCACGTAGCGCGAGAGCCAGAAGAGGTTGTCGGCAGTCCTGGACAGCATGGTGTGCGACTCGGCTCGGCGGCAGGCGGCGCGTCAGAAGGGGTGGAGCGGCGACTCCCTCAAGCGTCGAGCACCCAGGTATCCTTGGTACCACCGCCCTGGCTGGAATTGACGACCAGCGAGCCTTCCTTCAGCGCGACTCGGGTGAGCCCCCCGGGCACGATGCGGATCTGATCGGCGCCGCACAGCACGAAGGGCCGCAGGTCGACGTGGCGCGGGGCGACCCCGGAGGCCACGAAGGTCGGGCAGGTGGAGAGCGACAGGGTCGGCTGGGCGATGAAGCCGTCCGGCGCGTGCTTCAGCTTCTTGGCGAAATCCTCGATCTCGCGCTTGCTTGCATGCGGCCCGACCAGCATGCCGTAGCCGCCGGAGCCGTTGACCTCCTTCACCACCAGCTCGGACAGGTTGTCCATCACGTAGGCGAAGGAGTCCTTCTCGCGGCAGCGATAGGTCGGCACGTTGTGCAGGATCGGCTCCTCGCCGGTGAAGAACTTCACGATCTCAGGCATGTAGCTGTAGACCGCCTTATCGTCCGAGATGCCGGTCCCGACCGCGTTGGCCAATGTCACGGAGCCGCGCTCGTAGGCGTTCATCAGGCCGGGCACGCCGAGGACCGAATCCGGCCGGAAGACGAGGGGATCCAGGAAATCGTCGTCGAGGCGGCGGTAGATCACGTCGACCCGGCGCGGCCCCTCAGTTGTGCGCATGTAGACGACGTCGTCCTTGGTGAAGAGGTCGGACGCCTCCACCAGCTCGACGCCGAGCTTGTCGGCCAGGAACGAGTGCTCGTAGAAGGCCGAGTTGTAGCGGCCGGGGGTCAGCAGGACCACCGTCGGGTCGCGGGTGGCCGAACCCGGGGCGAGGCTGCGCAGGGTGGCGAGCAGGGCGTCGGGATAATTCTCGACGGGGGCAACCCGGTGCTTGGAGAACAGGTCCGGGAACAGGCGCAGCATCACCTCCCGGTTCTCCAGCATGTAGGAGACGCCGGACGGGATCCGGGCATTGTCCTCGAGGACGAAGAAATCCTTCTCGCCCGTGCGGACGATGTCGATCCCGGCGACGTGGACGTAGAGGTCGTGGGGCACCCGGAACGAGCGCATCTCCATCCGGTAATGGGCGTTCCGGTAGACGAGATCGGCCGGGATGATGCCGGCCTTGATGCATTCCTGGGCGCCGTAGACGTCCTTCAGGAACAGGTTGATCGCGGTCACCCGCTGCTTCAGCCCGCGCTCCAGGAAGTCCCATTCCGGCTTGGTGATCACCCGGGGGATGATGTCGAACGGGATCAGCCGCTCGGTCGATTCGTTGTCGCCGTAGACCGCGAAGGTGATGCCGATCCGGCGGAACAGCAGCTCGGCCTGGCTCCTTCGGGTGTTGAAATGCTCGGGCGGCGTCGTCTCGAGCCAGGTCTTCAGCTTTCCGTAGGCGTCGCGGACGGCGGCCGGGTCGGCGGCACCGTTGACGATCCCGTTCATCTCGTCGAAGGCCGTCAACGCCATTCCGCTTCTCCCTCACGCTCTCGCTCTTCAGGCAAGAGGCGCGCCACCCCCAACAGGGCTATACGCGCGGTCGACAACGCTCAAGACGGCAGGAAGATCAGATCAGCTTGAGGCCTTTCAGGCTGGCATGTCCGTTTCGACCGAGGATGACATGGTCGTGCACCACAATTTTCAGTGGTGCGAGGACCGAAACAATCTCCCGCGTCATCGCCACGTCGGCCGCCGAGGGCGCCGGGTCTCCGGAGGGATGGTTGTGCGTCAGGATGATCGCGGTCGCCGAAAGCTCGAGGGCCCGGCGGGCGACCTCCCGGGGATAGACCGGCGTGTGGTCGACGGTGCCGCGCCCCTGCACCTCGTCGGCGATGAGGTGGTTGCGCTTGTCGAGGAACAGGATGCGGAATTCCTCCCGCGGCGCGAACGCCATGGTGGTGCGCAGGTAATCTTGGAGCGCCCCCCAGGAATTGAGGAGGTCGCGCTCGCGGAGCGCCCCGCGGGTGAGCCGGCGGGCCGCCGCCTCGATCACCTTGAGATCGCCGGCGACCCCGCCGCTGACGCCCTCGACCTCCATCAGCCGCGCCGGCTCGGCGCTCACCACCTCGGCGAAGCTGCCGAAGCGGGCGACGAGCGCCTTGGCCAGCGGCTTCACGTCCCGGCGGGGAATCGCCCGGAACAGGACCAGTTCCAGCAGCTCGTAATCCGGCAGGGCCTCGCCGCCGGCCGCCGCGAACTTCTCCCGCAGGCGGTCGCGATGGCCGTGATAATGCGGCGCCTCCTTGGCGGCGGGCGTCGGGCTGTCGTCGAACAGCCCCGCCGCGCCGTCGTCCGGGGCCGGCGCCACGGACGGTCAGGCCGCCGGGTTGATGGGCTGATGCAGCCCCTTCGGCGAGACCGTGAAGATTTCGACGCCCGTCTCGGTCACCGCCACCGTGTGCTCGAACTGGGCCGAGAGCGAGCGGTCCCGGGTCACCGCGGTCCAGCCGTCGCCCAGCACCTTCACGGCCGGACGGCCGAGATTGATCATCGGCTCGATGGTGAAGAACTGGCCGGGCTTCAGCGGCACGTCGTAGCTCGCCTCGACGTAGTGCAGGATGGTGGGGGCGTCGTGGTAGATCCGCCCGAGGCCGTGGCCGCAGAAGTCGCGCACCACCGAGCAGCGCTCGCTCTCGGCATAGGTCTGGATCGCCCGGCCGATATCGTTGGTCGAGCCGCCCGGCTTCACCGCCGCGACGCCGCGCATCAGCGCCTCGTAGGTGATCTCGCACAGGCGCTGCGCCTTGCGGGGGACCTCGCCGACATAGGCCATCCGGCTCGAATCGCCGTGCCAGCCGTCGAGGATCAGGCAGCAATCGAGATTGACGATGTCGCCCTCGCGCAGGGGCTTGTCGTTCGGGATGCCGTGGCAGACGACGTGGTTGATCGAGGTGCAGATCGACTTGGGATAGCCGCGATAGAGCAGCGACGCCGGATAGGCACCGTGATCCATGGCGAATTCGTAGGCGAGCTTGTCGAGCTCCTCGGTGGTGACGCCGGGCTGGGTCGCCTCCATCAGGACGTCCAGGGCCTCGGCGGTCAGGCGGCCGGCCCGGCGCATGCCCTCGAATCCCTCCGGGCCGTGGATCGGCGGCTCCGGCGCCCGGCGCGTGCCCTGCGCGGTGGCCTGTTCCTGTTGCATCGTCGAGACTTTTTGCGGCGTCGTAAATCGGCTGTCGGACCTATGTACGGTGCCGGGCGCGGCAGGCCAAGCCGCCGGCACCCGGCGGCGCGCGGGTGCGCGGCTCGGGAGGCTTGCGCCGGCTGCGGGGCTGGCGGCATAAGCGGGTGCGAGACGCCCCGGAGCGTCCGGGCAGATTCGCCCCAGCGGACGGGCGCAGGGCAGGCGAGGGCCGTATGGCAGGCAAGGCGGTACCGCACTTCCACAACGAGCCGGGCGTGCCCGTGATCGCGGTCGGGGTGAAGGAATTCATGTGCATCGGCGCGCTGCCGCCGTTCGACCACCCGCACGTGTTCCTCGACATGGGCGCCGACACCGAGATCATCTGTCAGTATTGCTCGACGCTCTATCGCTACCGCGCCGGCCTGAAGGCCGACGAGGCCGATCCGCAGGCCTGCGTCTGGCACGACGCCGCCGCCGTCGCCGCGGAGTAGCGCACCCTCCCTTGCCCTCGGACAGTCGAACGCCCTTGGAGATCGGGATCGTCGGGGCCGGCATCGGCGGTCTGACCGCGGCCCTGGCCCTGTCGGATGCCGGCCACGCCGTCACGGTGATCGAGCGCCGCACCGGTTTCAGCGAAGTCGGGGCCGGGATCCAGATCTCCCCGAATGCCAGCCGGGTGCTGGCCGATCTCGGCCTGTCGGCGGCCCTGCGCCGGGCGGCGAGCGAGCCGCCTGCGGTGGAGGTCCACGCCCTCGACAGCGGCCGCCGGATCGGCGGCGTCAGCCTCGGCGCGGCGGCGCAGCAGCGCTTCGGCGCACCCTATTACGTGATCCACCGGGCCGACCTTCAGACCCTGCTGCTCGACGCCCTGCGCAGCCGCCCGGCGATCCGCCTGATGATGGGCCGCGACATCACCGGCCTGGCCGAGACCGATTCCGGCGCCGTGCTCACCGCGGAAAGCAGCGGCGGCGCGCAGGCCCTGCCGTTCGACCTCGTGATCGGGGCCGACGGGTTGCGCTCGCGCCTGCGCGGCCATCTCGACGCGGCGCCCCTGAGGCCGGGCCGGGCGGCGGCGTGGCGCGCGCTGATCCCCAGCGAGGCGGTGCCCGAGACGTTCCAGGGCCCGGCCACGGGCCTCTGGCTCGGCCGGGGCCGGCACGTGGTGCATTACCCGGTGCGCGGCGGCCGCTTCCTGAACGTCGTCGCGGTGGTGCCCGAGACGGTGGGCGACGAGGATTGGGGGCGCCTCGGCGAGCCCGCCGTGCTGCGCGCGCATCTGCGCGGCTGCGCCGGCCCCTTGCGCGACCTGCTGAGCCTGCCCGATTCCTGGCTGGTCTGGTCGCTGGCCGACCGGGCGGTGGCGCGCCCGCTGGCCGCCGGCCGGGTGGCGCTGCTCGGCGACGCGGCGCACCCGGTCCTGCCCTACCTGGCGCAGGGCGCTGGCCTGGCGATCGAGGATGCCGCCGTGCTCAGGCGGGCGCTCGCCGACCACGCGGACGTCGCCGCCGCGCTCGCGGCATATACGGCCGACCGGACCGCCCGGGTGCGGCGCGTTCAATGGGCCGCCCGCTCCAACGGCCGGACCTACCATGCCGGCCGCCTGGTGGGCTTTGCCCGCAACATGGTGATGCGCCGCCTCGGCCCCGACGGCATGCGCGACCGCTACGCCTGGCTCTACGGCTGGACGCCCCCCGCTTGATCGCGCGCGCCGGCACGGCTACCGAGGGACCCATGCGGACGTGGCGGAACCGGTAGACGCACGAGACTTAAAATCTTGCGGCCGCAAGGCCGTGCGGGTTCGAGTCCCGCCGTCCGCACCAAGCGTCTCAGACCCGATCGCTCGGCTGATGCGACGTCGGCGCTTACCAGACCGCTTCCGATGGTTTGGACTGACGCAAATCCCTTTTTCCCCCTCATTCTGAGGTGCTGCGCAGCAGCCTCGAAGGAGTCCTCCAGGGATCGCAGGGCGAGCTGGAGGGCTCCTTCGAGGCCTCCGCTTCGCTCCGTCGCCTCAGGATGAGGGCGAGGATGGGACGGACGGGTCAAACAATCTGCGAACCGATTCGGCTCGTCGCGATGTCGATTTGCGCATCCGGCGCCGCGCGCCTGGATACTAGTCCGATGGAGCCGTCGCATACGGGGGATCCGTAATGCGATTTGGGCATCGCCCTGGCCCAGGGCACCAAACAACCCGAATCCCTCGCATTTAAGCGATCAACAAAACCCTCGCGTCGCAGCGTCGTGGCAAGCTCTCCGCCAGGAGACCCCGTGATGATCGACGCGCTTCAGACTGCGACCGCCGGCATGACCCGGGCGACCGACCGGCTCGGCACGGCAGCACAGACAGTCGCGGCGATCGGCACACCGGTCGGCGATGCGGCGCTGCCGCCCGCCGTGCAGGTCGACCTGTCCAGCACCGTCGCCGATCTGATCGAATCCCAGACGTCCTTCGCGCTGAACGCCGCGGTGGCGCGCACCGCCGACCGCATGAGCGGCCAGCTCCTCGACATCAAGGCCTGAGCGCGGCGTCCGTCATTCCGCCGGGGCCGAGCGGCGGGTGGTGATCGCCGGAACCGCCAGCAGGGCCAGGATCGCGGCGGCGGCGAACAGGAGCCCCACGCCGATCGCGCGATAGGCGACCACGCCCAAAAGGCCGCCGCCGAGGAACGCGCCGACCGTCATCAGGTGGAGCCGCAGCTTGGCGGGGTCGTGACGCTTGGCCTGGGGATCGCCCGCCTTGCGGTCCAGCCAGCGCGCGAGCTCGATGCCGATATCGGTGACCATGCCGGTGACATGGGTGGTCCGCACCCGGGCATCGGTGATCTTCGTCACCGCGGCGTTCTGCAATCCCAGGACGAAGCTGAGGCCGAACACCAGCGCCTCGCCTCGGGCGGGCTCGGCCAGCGGCAGCGCGATCAGGCCGATCGCGACGAGCAGGCAGGCCTCGGCGCAGATGCTGTAGGCATAGGCGCCGTAGGACGCATGGCGGCGGCGCCGACGGATCAGCAGCGTCGAGGTCGCGGCGCCCAGCGCGAACAGGATGACGAGGAGCAGCGCCTTGGCGGCGAGGATGAGGTCGCCGGTCCCGGCCCGGTCGGAGATCGCCGACACATTGCCGGTCATGTTCGAGGCGTAGAAGCCGACCGCGTAGAAGCCGGCCGTGTTCAGCGCGCCGGCCACCGCGGCGAGGGACCAGGATAGGTTGAGATCCGCCTGGAAGGTGCGCGTCCCGCCTTCATGGACAAGCATGGAAGTGCCGATGCCGTGGAATCAAAGCCGACTGAGCCAGCAACCGTAACCGACCCCACGCCGATCGGGTACGCAATTCCGGTGCAGCCGTGCCCTGCGCGGCCCCGGCGTGCCCCGATGTCGTGGAGGCTGCGGACGAAAGCGGGCTCCGGATCCCGGCGAAACGACACGGCGCAGCCTCCCGGGAAGGCTGCGCCGTTCGGATCTCGTGACGCCCCAGCCAGGGCACCGGACCGGCTCACCAGCCGCGGTAGTGGCGGCGGTAGCCGTAATCGTCGTCGCAATCCCAGTCGTCGCGCCAGCGGCGATGGCCGTAGCCGACCGGAACGCGCTCGTAGGTAACGACCCGTCGCGTCGCGTAGACCGGCTCCACCTCCTCGTAGGCGCGGTAGACCGGGCGGGGCCGGACGACCACGGGCGTCGGCCCGTAGCCGTCATACGGGGTGCCGTAGGAATAGCTGTAGGCGGGGGCGGCCTGGGCCGCAGCGCCGATCAGGGCGCCGGCCGCCAAGCCGCCGATGATGCCCGCCGCGATGGCGCCGCCGCCGCGGGCCTCGGCGGCGGTGGAAGCGAGGGTCCCCGCGCCGATCAGCGCGGCGGCCGAAAGCACAGCGATCCGTCTCATGACCTGACTCCGAATGCAGCGCGGGACCGCCGGGGCGATCCCGATCACGGAAGACAGAATGCCTAGGATTCGCTGCATCGACGCTGAAGTGGGCTTGCAGCTTCTGTTCAGCTTTCGACCGGTGCGGCGGTCGCCGGTGCTTCCCGGATGTAGCCGCGCGAGATCAGACGGCTGCGCTCGCGGGTGCGCCGCTCGGCATCCATCAGGTCGGACAGGGCGTCGGCGATGGCGCAGCGGAGCGCGATGCCCGCGTCGCCGTCGGCGAAACCGAGATAGGCGCGGCTGATCGCGTCGACCGGGCAGGCATGGTCCTTCTGGGCGGCGAGGGCCTGGGTCAGCATCGGGATCTCCTTCGTTGCTGCCGGAACGAAAAGAGAACAAGCCAGAAGGGTTAACGTTTCGTCAACGGGCCCGGCCGCCCCATCGCGACCGCCCGTTAACCCTGTGGATAACGGGGATTTGGCACCCGCGGGTTGTGGATAGGCCTGTTCACGCCGGCCCGGCAGGCTGGGGGATCCCATCCCGGGGAATCGCGTGTCCCCCGTCAGCGGGACGGTTGCGCCACGGCGCCGACCGGGCCATCAGCGGAGGCGATGGCCGGCCCGACACCCGCACTGCCGATCGAGGCGGCGCTCCCCGCATTGCGCAGCGCGCTCGCCGCCCGGAACGCCGCCGTGCTGGTGGCGCCCCCCGGCGCCGGCAAGACCACGCGCGTCCCCTTGGACCTGCTCGACGCGCCCTGGCTGGGCGCGAAAAAGATCATCCTGCTGGAGCCGCGCCGTCTCGCGGCCCGGGCCGCCGCCGCCCGGATGGCGCAGACCCTGGGTGAGGCGGTCGGCGGCACGGTCGGCCTGCGGGTCCGGCTCGGCTCGAAGATCTCGGCGAGGACCCGGATCGAGGTGGTCACCGAGGGCGTGTTCACGCGCATGATCCTCGAAGATCCGGAGCTCGCCGGCGTCGGCGCGGTCCTGTTCGACGAATTCCACGAGCGCTCCCTCGACGCCGATCTGGGCCTGGCCTTCGCGTGCGACGCGCAGGGCGGGTTGCGCGAGGATCTGCGCATCCTGGTCATGTCGGCGACCCTGGACGGCGCCCGGGTCGCGCGGCTGCTGGGCGATGCCCCGGTCGTGGCCTCCGAGGGCCGGGCCTACCCGGTGGAGACCCGCTATGTCGAGCGCGACCCGAACCGGCGGATCGAGGATTCGGTCGCCGAGGTGACCCTGCGCGCGCTGCGGGCGGATCCAGGCTCGGTGCTGGTGTTCCTGCCGGGGCAGGCCGAGATCCGCCGGACCCACGATCTCCTGGCCGACAAGGTCGGGCCGGAGGTCCAGCTCGCCCCGCTCTACGGCGCGCTGACCCCGGCCGAGCAGGATCGCGCCGTCGCGCCGCCGCCGCCCGGCACCCGCAAGGTCGTGCTCGCCACCAGCATCGCCGAGACCTCCCTGACCATCGAGGGCGTGCGGATCGTGGTCGATTCCGGTCTGGCGCGAGTACCGGTCTACGAGCCCGGCCTCGGCCTGACCCGCTTGGTGACCGCCCGGGCGTCGCGCGCCTCGGTGGATCAGCGCCGGGGCCGCGCCGGGCGGACGGAGCCGGGCCTGTGCTGGCGGCTGTGGTCCGAGGCCGGCACCAACGCGCTCGAACCGTTCACCCGGCCCGAAATCCTGTCGGCGGACCTCGCCGGGCTGCTGCTCGACTGTGCCGCCTGGGGCGTCACCGACCCGCGCACGCTCAACTTCCTCGACCCGCCCCCTGCGGCCGCGCTCACGGAGGCCCGCGCCATGCTCGGCGCCCTCGGGGCGCTCGATTCGGACGGGCGGCTCAGCGAGATCGGCACGAAACTGCGCGCCCTGCCGCTGCCGCCGCGGCTGGCCCGGATGGTGACGGTGGCGGCCGGGACGGGCCAGGCGCGGGCCGCCGCCGACCTCGCGGCAGTGCTGGTCGAGCGCGGGCTCGGCGGCGACGGCATCGATCTCGACGAGCGGGTGGAGCGCTTTCGCCGGGACCGGGGCGGCCGGGCCGCGGATATGCGGCGCCTGGCCGAGAACTGGGCGCGGATCGCCGGGGGCGCCCAGCAGGACGACCGGGAAGCGGCCGGCCCGCTGCTGGCTCTGGCCTATCCGGACCGGGTCGCCCGGGCCCGGGGCCGGGAGGGCGAGTTCGTGATGGCCAGCGGCCGCGCCGGCCGTCTCGACCTGGCGAGCCCGCTCGCCCGGGAGACCTATCTGGTGATCGCCGACCTCGCGGGCGCCGCCGGCAATGCGCGCATCCTGGCGGCCGCCACCATCGGGGCCGAGGCGATCGAACGGCTGTTCGCCGACCGGATCGAGGCCCGCACCGAGGTGACGTTCGATCCGCAGGCCGCCGCCCTGCGGGCCCGGGCGGTCCGGCGTCTGGGCGCGGTCAATCTCGGCGAGCGGCCGTTGCCGGTCCCGGCCGACGCGGAGTCCGCAGCGATCCTGGCCCGCGGCATCGTCGGCCTCGGCCTCGACCGCCTGCCCTGGACCCCAGGCCTGTCGCAATGGCGCGCCCGGGTGCAGTTCCTGCGCGCCGCGGAGGGCAGGGATTGGCCGGACCTGTCGGACGCCGCCCTGGCCGAGAGCGCCGAAACCTGGCTGGCGCCGGCTCTTGTCGGGCGCAACGCCCTGGCGGCGATCACCCCGGACGACCTCGCCGGCGCCCTGCAGGACCTTCTGCCCTGGCAGTTGCGCGGCCGTCTCGACGCCGCGGCGCCGACCCATGTCGAGGTTCCGACCGGCTCGCGCATCCCGGTCGATTATACCGAGGCCGAGCCGGTCCTGGCCGTCCGGGTCCAGGAATTGTTCGGCCTCGACCGGCACCCGACCGCGGGCGGCCGCCCCCTCGTCCTGCACCTGCTGTCGCCGGCGCACCGCCCGATCCAGATCACCCGGGATCTCCCGGGCTTCTGGCGCGGTTCCTGGGCGGCGGTGCGGGCGGAGATGCGCGGGCGCTACCTGCGCCACCCCTGGCCGGAGGACCCGCTGGCCGAGGCCCCGACCCGGCGCGCGAAGCCGCGCGGGACGTAAGTCCGCAGGGCATCGACCCTCTCAACGACAGGACGGACGCGACGCGATGACGACCGACCCGAAGACGTTCGATCCGGCATCCGAGGGCTGGGCGGAGGTGGAGGACCACGGGTTCATCGCCCATGTCGGCCCGCTGCATGTCCGAGCCGCGGACGGCGCCTACGCGTTCCGGGCCGAGCAGAAGCACGCCAACCTGATCGGCGTTGTCCATGGCGGCATGCTGATGAGCTTCGCCGACCGCGCGCTGGGCGAGACCGCGATGCGGGCGGCGGATGGTGCGAACTGCGTGACGATCCAGCTCGAGATGAAGTTCATCGATGTCGGCCGTCTCGGCGACTGGATCGTGGTGCATCCCCAGGTGGTCAAGCGCACCGGCTCCCTGGTGTTCATGCGCGGCGATGTCCGGGAGGGAACGCGCCTCGTGGCGTCGGCGGACGGCGTCTGGAAGATCCTGCGGCGCAAGCCCGGTTGATCGCCAGACGTTCCGCGCCATAATGCCGCGATCGCCAAGATCGAGATCGACAAACGGTCGGCAGATGGGGAGGAACGTCATGCGGCAACCGCAGGTTGATGCCATCAAGACTGGGCTCGCATTGCCGTCCCGGCGCGCGATGCTTGTCGGCGCCGGCGCTGCTCTGGCTTCCGCCACGAGCGCCTTCGGCCAGCCGGAACCGCCGAGCACGGTGACCAACCCGCCGCGGGACTTCCGGCCCGGCGCATCGCCGTGTACCTATTTCAACGATCCCGACGTGATCACGGTCGATCCGTCCTTCGAGCGTTACATCGTCCCCAACAGCGCGATTCGCCGTCTCTGGACCGGCGCGCTCTGGGCCGAAGGGCCGGCCTGGAACAGCCTCGGCCGCTTCCTGATCTGGAGCGACATCCCGAACGGCCGGCAGATGCGCTGGCTGGAGGAGGACGGCCATGTCGGCGTCTTCCGCAGCCACAGCAACAACTCGAACGGCAACAGCTTCGACCGCCAGGGCCGCCAGATCTCCTGCGAGCACATCACCCGCCGGGTGGTGCGCTACGAGCTCGACGGTTCCGCCACGATCCTGGCCGACCAGTTCGACGGCAAGCCGTTCAATTCCCCCAACGACGTCGAGCAGTATGCCGACGGGTCCTACTGGTTCACCGATCCGCCCTATGGCGGCCTTCTGTACGAGGGGACGCCGGACGAGGCGGGCGGCCCGTCGAACCCGCAGGGCCATCTCAATCCGCGGCTCGGCCAACCGGCCGGTCTCCGGACGAGCAAGCGCGCGCTTCCCAACGCGCTCTACCGGATCGATCCCACCGGCCGGATCGACCAGGTCCTGACCGACGCGCAGGTGCCGAATCCGAACGGCCTGTGCTTCTCGCCCGATCACAAGACGCTCTACCTCTCCTCCACCGGCAAGGGCCCGGGCGATGCCGGCCCCGGCGGCAAGGGCGAGGTATACGCCTTCGATGTCGGGACCGGCGCCAGCCTGTCGAACCGGCGGCTGTTCTCGGACTGCGTCGTCGACGGCGTGAAATGCGGCCCCGACGGGATGCGGACCGATGTCGACGGCAACCTTTGGGTGGCGAGCAACGCGGGCCGCGCCGTCGGTTACAACGGCGTCACGGTCTGGAACCCGCAGGGCAAGCTGATCGGCCGCATCCGCCTGCCGGAGGTCTGCGGCAACCTCACCTTCGGCGGTCCGAAGCGCAACCGCCTGTTCATGACTGCGAGCCAGTCGCTCTACGCGGTCTACGTGAACACGCAGGGGGCGGGACCGGCCTGAGCGGGGAGGGCGGCTCGGGCAGGCCTTCGCTGTCGGAAGGCCCTTCCGGGCCTCCTCCAACCCAAGCTCCTCGAGCATGAGGACGGGGAGGGGGACATCCGTCTAGCCGACCTGCGCGCGCTGCGACGGTGAAGGCGGCGGACAGGGGCGACACGTCACAATCCAACCGTGGTGCGGGGCCGCGGAAGCGCTATCTGTAACGGGCATGAGCGAGGATCCCGCCCCCGACCCGACCTTGAGCCGCCTCAGCGCCGCCCTGGGCGACCTGCCCAAGCGTGGGCTGCCGCCGGTCGACACGTGGAATCCGCCCTATTGCGGCCCCATCGACATCCGCATCGGCGCGGACGGGACCTGGCACCACAACGGCTCCCCGATTCGCCGGGAGAAGCTGGTCAAGCTGTTCGCCTCGATTCTGCGGCGCGAGCCGGACGGGCGGGTCGTGCTGGTCACCCCGGTGGAGAGCGTCGGCATCACCGTGGAGGATGCGGCCTTCGTGGCCGTGGAGATGGCGGTCGACGGCGAAGGGGAGGGCCGGCGGATCTCGTTTCGGACCAATGTCGACGACCTTGTGAGCGTCGATTCCGAGCATGCCTTGCGCTTCGAGCAGGGCCCGGACGGGGCGTTGAAGCCCTATCTCCATGTCCGCCGTGGGCTCTGGGCCCGGGTGACCCGGGCGCTCACCTATGATCTGGTCGATCTCGCAGAGGAGCGCGTGATCGACGGGCGGCCGTGGCTCGGGCTCTGGGCCGGCGGCATCTTCCACACCATTGCCCCGGCCGAGGCCGCGTGAGCGACACGCGCGCCGATTTCCTCGCCCGCGCCGCGTCTCACCTGTCGCCGGACCCGCCGGGCCCGGACGACCCGACCTCGAATCCCCGTGGCGATCACAGCCTCGACCCGGACGGCAGCGCCGTGATCCCGCCGCCCCCGCATCGGCGGGCCGCCGTGCTGGTGCCGGTGGTGTTCCGGGCCGGCGGTCCCCGGCTGGTGCTGACCCAGCGTGCGGCCAACCTGCGCGACCATTCCGGGCAGGTCGCGCTGCCCGGCGGCAAGATCGACCCCGCCGATCCCGGACCGGCGGACGCGGCCCTGCGGGAAGCCCATGAGGAGATCGGGCTCGCGCCCGAAAGCGTGCGCCTGCTCGGCTATCTCGACCCCTACCTGTCCGGCACCGGGTTCCTGGTGACACCGGTGATCGGCATCGTGCCCGACGACGCCGCCTTCACGCCGAACCCGTCCGAAGTGGCGGACGTGTTCGAGGTGCCGCTGCCGGTTCTGATGGATCGGGAGCGCTACGTCCTGGAGGCGCGGGTCTGGCAGGGACGCACCCGCCGCTACTATGCCCTGACCTTCGAAGACCGCCTCATCTGGGGGGTCACGGCCGGGATCCTGAACAACCTCCGGGAGCGCCTCTACCCGGAAACCAGCACGCACCCCACGGGATAAGGTCACCGACAATCATGCTGCGCCGCCTCATCGAAGAGTTCGGCCTCTTCCTCATCCCCTTCGCGGTGTTCACGATCTACCTGGTGCTGGTCGGCCGCAATCCGCTCCGCCGGGTGCATTGGGATCCGCACCTCCTCCGCCTCGTGCTCACCGGACTCGCCATCGTGATCGGAACGCTGGTCTACGAGGGCCTGTTCTCCGAACGCCGGGCCGGCGGGTACGTGCCGCCCCACATGGAGAACGGCCGCCTCGTACCGGGCGGCTTCAAGTGACCCACGCGCTCGATCACGGCGGGCTGGCGGCCCTCCTAAACCAGCCGGGCGTGCGCCGGGCGTTGGCCGCTCTGGACGCGAAGGGCGCCGAGACCCGCCTGGTCGGTGGCTGCGTGCGCGATGCGCTGCTCGGCAATCCATCCGCCGATATCGACCTCGCGACCACGCTGCTGCCGGATGCGGTGATGGACGCCGCCCGCAGGGTACCGGGCCTCAAGGCGGTGCCGACCGGGATCGAGCACGGCACCGTGACGCTGGTCACCGGAGATGGACCGATCGAGGTCACGACCCTGCGCGAGGATGTCGAGACCGATGGCCGCCACGCCGTGGTGCGGTTCGGCGGCGATTTCGCCCGGGATGCCGAGCGGCGCGACTTCACCGTCAACGCGCTCTCCCTCGGGGCCGACGGGCGCCTGCATGACACGGTCGGCGGGCTGCCCGATCTGGCGGCCGGTCGGGTCCGCTTCATCGGCGATCCCGCGACCCGCATCCGCGAGGATGCGTTGCGGATCCTGCGCTTCTTTCGCTTCCATGCCCGCTTCGGCGCCGGCCCACCGGATGCGGCGGCGCTCGCCGCCTGTATCGCTGCGCGCGACGCCCTGGACCGGCTATCCCGCGAGCGGATCCGGGCCGAGTTCCTGAAACTCCTGACCGCCCCCGGCGGGGTGCCGATGGTCGGAACGCTGAGCGCCACGGGGCTGCTCCAGCGGATCACGGGCGGCGTCGCCGAACGCGGGCGCCTGGAACGAGCCAGCGCCGCCGCACTCTCGCCGGTGATGCGTCTCGCCGCCCTCTCGGTCGAAAGCCGGCAGGACGCGGATCGCCTGCGCGAGCGCTTGCGTCTGTCGAAGCAGGAATACGGGCTGCTTACCGGCTATGCGGATGCGCTGGCGGACCTTCACGGCCGCGCCGGGATCGACGCACCGGCCGCGCGCGCGCTGGCCGCGGAACACGGGCTGCCGTTACTCAGAGAGACGCTGGCCATCTTGTCCGGCGAGCCCCGGCCGATCCTGACGGAGGACGCCGAGCGGGCGCTGCAGGCTCTGAGCGGGGAGGGCGGTGCGCCGAGCTTCCCGCTGGCGGGGGCGGATCTCGTGGCGGCCGGCCTGCCGGCCGGACCCGCCATCGGCCGCGGATTGGCCGCGGCCCGGTCGCTCTGGTTGGAACTCGGTTGCCCGATGGGCGCCGAGACGCGGGCGACGCTGCTGGAGCGGGCGCTCGCGAGCGCGCGTGCGTGACCGATCAGAGCTTGAGCAGCGCCTTGGTCTCCTGAAGCTGGACGATCTGGCCGTTCAGCTCCTCGCGCTTCTGCAGGTCTTCGGTGGCGTCGCGCTGCAGCTCGGCCGCCTCGATGTCGCGGTCGAGGGATTCGTGCGTCAGCTCCTCGATCGGCGCGGCGCGCTCGGCCAGAACCGTCACGGCGGTCGGGCCGATATCGGCGAAGCCGCCGCGGACGTAGATCCGCTTGCCGCTGCCCTGGCTCTCGGTGATCACGATGACCCCGACCCGCAGGGAGGTCAGGACCGGGGCGTGGCCCGGCATCACGGTCATCTCGCCCTCGGTGCCGGGCAGCTGAACGGCCGTCACCTCGCCGGAATACAGCGTCCGCTCGGGGCCGACGAAATCGAAGTGGAAGGTGGCCATCTCAGGACGATCCCGGAACCGCAACGCGCTCTCCGCCCCATCGCGGGGCGGAGCTGGAGGTGGGGCGGTACGGGCGGCGCCGACGAAGCTCGCCGATGCCGCCACCCCACCCCGACCCCTCCCCGCAACCGGGGAGGGGATGCCGGCCTTAGGCGGCCTTCAGTTTCTTGGCCTTCTCCTGGGCCTGCTCGATCGTGCCGACCATGTAGAAGGCGGCCTCCGGCAGGTCGTCGTAATCGCCGTTCACCAGGCCCTTGAAGCCCTTGATGGTGTCTTCCAGCGGCACCTGCACGCCCGGCGAGCCGGTGAACACCTCGGCGACCGAGAAGGGCTGCGAGAAGAAGCGCTCGATCTTGCGGGCGCGGGCGACGGTGAGCTTATCCTCCTCGGACAGCTCGTCCATGCCCAGGATCGCGATGATGTCCTGGAGCGCCTTGTAGCGCTGCAGCGTCTGCTGGACGCGGCGGGCGACGTCGTAATGCTCCTCGCCGAGGATTGCCGGCGACAGCATGCGCGAGGTCGAGTCCAGCGGATCCACCGCCGGGTAGATGCCCTTCTCGGCGATCGAGCGGGACAGCACGGTCGTGGCGTCGAGGTGGGCGAAGGAGGCGGCGGGCGCCGGGTCGGTCAGATCGTCGGCCGGCACGTAGATGGCCTGCACCGAGGTGATCGAGCCCTTGGTGGTGGTGGTGATGCGCTCCTGCAGGGCGCCCATGTCGGTGGCCAGCGTCGGCTGGTAGCCCACCGCCGAGGGGATGCGGCCGAGTAGCGCCGACACCTCGGAACCCGCCTGGGTGAAGCGGAAGATGTTGTCCACGAAGAACAGCACGTCCTGACCCTCGTCGCGGAACTGCTCCGCGATGGTCAGGCCGGTCAGCGCGACGCGCGAGCGGGCGCCCGGCGACTCGTTCATCTGGCCGTAGACCAGGGCGCACTTGGAGCCCTCGGCCGAGCCGTTATTCTCCTTCGGGTCCAGGTTCACCTTGGACTCGATCATCTCGTGGTAGAGATCGTTGCCCTCACGGGTCCGCTCGCCGACGCCAGCGAAGACGGAGTAGCCGGAGTGCACCTTGGCGATGTTGTTGATCAGCTCCATGATCAGCACGGTCTTGCCGACGCCCGCGCCGCCGAACAGGCCGATCTTGCCGCCCTTGGCGTAGGGGGCGAGCAGGTCGACGACCTTGATGCCCGTGACCAGGATCTGCGCCTCGGTGGACTGGTCGGCGTAGGAGGGGGCCGGCTGGTGGATGGCGCGGTAGGTCTCGCACACGACCGGGCCGGCCTCGTCGATCGGCTCGCCGATCACGTTCATGATGCGGCCCAGCGTGTTCATGCCCACCGGGACCTTGATAGGCTCGCCGGTATCGGTGCACTCCTGGCCGCGGGTCAGGCCCTCGGACGTGTCCATGGCGATGCAGCGCACGGTGCTCTCGCCGAGCTGCTGGGCGACCTCGAGGACGAGGCGGGCGCCGTTGTTCTTGGTCTCCAGGGCGTTCAGGATCTCGGGCAGGTGCCCGTCGAACTGCACGTCGACCACGGGGCCGATGACCTGGGTGATCTTGCCGACCTTGTTGGAGCCGGCGCCGGGGATTGCGGTGTTCGCCATCGTAAACCTACCCTTCAAGCTGTGCGTTCAGGTCGCGGAGCCTCAGAGAGCTTCCGCGCCCGAGATGATCTCGATGAGTTCTTTGGTGATCATGGCCTGACGCGTGCGGTTGTAGATCAGCGTCTGCTTCTTGATCATCTCGCCCGCATTGCGGGTGGCCGAGTCCATGGCGCTCATCCGCGCACCCTGCTCGGACGCGGCGTTCTCCAGGAGCGCCCGATAGACCTGCACGGTGAGGTTCTTCGGCAGCAGCGTCTCCAGGATCGCCTCCTCAGAGGGCTCGAATTCCAGGGCGGCGTTGCCGTTGGCGCTCTTGACCGCGGTGTCGGCCGCCGGCAGCTCCGCCGGGATCAGGCGCTGCGCGGTGGGGATCTGCGAGATCACCGACCGGAACTCGGAATAGAACAGGGTCGCGACGTCGAACTCGCCGGCCTCGAAGCGCGTCAGGATCTTGTTGGCGATCTCGGCGGCGAACTCGTAATCGACCGGGCGATTGCCGCGGATATCCATGCTCTCGACGATCTGGTCGCGGTAGAGGCGACGCAGCTGGTCGTTGCCCTTTTTGCCGACCGTCATGATCTTGACGGTCTTGCCCTCGGCGGTGAGCTTCTGGATGTATTCCCGGACCGCCAGGCGGACGATCGAGGAGTTGAACGCGCCGCACAGGCCGCGATCGCCGGTGCAGACGACCAGGAGATGGGTCTGCTCGGAACCGGTCCCGGACAAGAGCTTCGGGGCGCCAACGCCGCCGACCAGATTGCCGGCGAGGTTGCCGAGCACCTGAGCCATCTTCTCCGCGAAGGGACGGCCGGCCTCAGCGGCCATCTGCGCCCGGCGCAGCTTGGCGGCGGCGACCATCTGCATGGCCTTGGTGATCTTCTGCGTCGCCTTCACCGAGGTGATGCGGTTGCGCAGGTCCTTCAAACTCGCCATCGGGCCGCGTCCAGATCCGTTCCAGGGCCTCTCCTCCCCCGTGCGGGGAGGAGCCGAAGGTGGGAATTGTGCCGGGTCTGGCGGCCGATGGTGCGATCAGCACCGGTGCCGCCCCCAACCCTCCCCACCGGAGGCGGGGAGGTCACACGGGTCAGCGCCCGATTAGGCGCCGATCGACTTGGCCACGCCCTCGACCACGCTCTTCAGCTTGCCGGCGCTCTCGTCCGACAGGTCCTTCGAGGTGGCGATGGCGCTAAGCAGGTCCTGGTGCTTCGTGCGCAGCGTGCTGAGCAGGCTGTCCTCGAAGGCGCGGATCTTGCTCACCGGGAGCTTGTCCAGGTAGCCGTTCACGCCGGCGTAGATCACGGCGACCTGCTCTTCCATCTTCAGCGGCGAGAATTGCGGCTGCTTCAGGAGCTCGGTGAGCCGCGAGCCGCGGTTGAGGAGCTGCTGGGTCGAAGCGTCGAGATCCGAGCCGAACTGCGCGAAGGCCGCCATCTCGCGGTACTGCGCCAGCTCGCCCTTGATCTTGCCGGCGACCTTTTTCATCGCCTTGGTCTGGGCCGAGGAGCCCACCCGCGACACCGAGAGGCCGACGTTCACCGCCGGGCGGATGCCCTGGTAGAACAGGTCGGTCTCGAGGAAGATCTGGCCGTCGGTGATCGAGATCACGTTGGTCGGGATGTAGGCCGAGACGTCGTTGGCCTGGGTCTCGATGACCGGCAGCGCGGTCAGCGAGCCGTTGCCGGCGGCGTCGCCCATCTTGGCGGCGCGCTCGAGCAGGCGGCTGTGGAGGTAGAACACGTCGCCCGGATAGGCCTCGCGGCCCGGCGGGCGGCGCAGCAGCAGGGACATCTGGCGGTAGGCCACGGCCTGCTTGGACAGATCGTCGTACACGATCACGGCGTGCATGCCGTTATCGCGGAAATACTCGCCCATGGCGCAGCCGGCGAAGGGCGCGATGAACTGCATCGGCGCAGCGTCCGAGGCGGTGGCCGCGATGACGATCGAGTATTCCAGGGCACCCTGGTCCTCGAGCACCTTCACGAACTGGGCGACCGTGGAGCGCTTCTGGCCGATGGCGACGTAGATGCAGTAGAGCTTGGACTTCTCGTCCCCGCCCGCAGCATGGCCCGGCTTCTGGTTGAGGATGGTGTCGAGGGCGATGGCGGTCTTGCCGGTCTGACGGTCGCCGATGATCAGCTCGCGCTGGCCGCGGCCAACCGGGATCAGGGCGTCGATCGCCTTCAGGCCCGTGGCCATCGGCTCGTGCACCGACTTGCGCGGGATGATGCCCGGCGCCTTCACGTCGACCCGGCGACGCTCGGTGGACTGGATCGGGCCCTTGCCGTCGATCGGGTTGCCGAGGCCGTCGACCACGCGGCCGAGCAGGCCCTTGCCGACCGGCACGTCCACGATCGCGCCGGTGCGCTTGACGGTCTGGCCTTCCTTGATCTCGCGGTCGGAGCCGAAGATCACGATGCCGACGTTGTCCTGCTCGAGGTTGAGCGCCATGCCGCGCACACCCGACTCGAACTCGACCATCTCACCGGCCTGGACGTTGTCGAGGCCGTAGGCGCGGGCGATGCCGTCACCGACGGACAAGACCTGCCCGACCTCGGAGACCTCGGCCTCTTCGCCGAAGTTCTTGATCTGGTCCTTCAGGATCGCGGAGATCTCGGCGGCGCGGATGTCCATACTCGGGCCTCTGTCGCTAAATCGTCAGTGCATGTTCGGATCGGATGGGGCGCGCTTACTGCGCGGTCCGCATCGCGAGGCGGATACCGTTGAGCTTGGTCTTCAGGGACGCGTCGATCATCCGCGAGCCCATCCGGACGACGAGGCCGCCGATCAGGCTCGGATCGACGACCAGGTCGAGATCGACATCGGCCTTGGCGATGTCGCGCAGCGACGCCTTGATCTCCTCGATCAACGCGTCGGACGGCCGTTCGGCCACCCGCACCTCGGCGCGCACGACACCCTTCGAGTCCTGAACCAGCGACCGGAAGGCCCTGATCATGCCCGGCAGGGCGAACAGGCGCCGATTCGAGGCCGCGAGGCGGATGAAGTTTCCGGCGAGACCACCGATCCCGGCACGGTCGAGGACGGCGCCGATGGCGGCGGTCTGCTCCACCGGGGTGAAAGCCGGGCTGCGGACGAGGCGGCGCAGGTCCGCGCTCTCCTTCAGCAGGGCATCGAATTGATTGAGGGCCTCGGCGACCGCGTCGACCTGGCGCTCGTCACGCGCGAGCTCGAAAAGGGCGGAAGCGTACCGGCCCGCCACGCCTGCGACCAGGGGACCAGCCTCGGAACCGTTCTGCGCCACCCGTCGCTCTCTTCTCTGTTGCCCGCCCGATCCGCGCGCTCCGGCCGGGAACGCGGTGCGGATCTCGTTCGGGACGTGGGATCGCGCCAGCAGCGGGAAGGGTCGAGAACCAGCCCTTGTGGCGCGGCGACCGCCTAGCATGCCAGCATGGCCGCACGCAACACGGACCGGCGCGGCTCTGCGCGATACGGCGGCGGAAGTGTGACGCAGCCGGCCTCAGCAGGCCAGCCGATCGCACCGCCGGGTGCTGGCGATCATCTTCGCCATGGCGTTGGCGCCGGGATGGCCGAGGATGCCGCTGTTGCCCAGGACGTAGGAGGGCGTGGCGTAGAGGCCGAGATCGGCCGCCATCCGCATCTGGCTCTTGAGGGCCTGCCGGACCTCCTCGCTGTCGGCGATCTCCTCGACCTCCGCCTGCGGGATGCCGAGCGCCGCCGCGGCCGTGAGGGCGCCGGGCCCGTCGATCCGTCCGGGTTTCCCCAGGAGCGTGCGGTAGAAGGTCCAGGCGGCGGCCGAGCCGAGCTTGCGCTGGACCGCCAGCATCACCTTGGCGGCCTGGGCGGATTGCGGCGACAGGATCGGATTGTTGACGAGGCCGACGCGCAGGTCCGGATCGGATTCGTGCAGGGCCACGACGTCGGCGGCGGCTTTGCGGCAGTACGGGCAGTTGAAGTCGAAGAACTCGTACAGGGTGGTCTGGGCCTCGCGCGGGCCGGCATAGGTGACGCCGCGCAGCGCCGGGATCTGGCCGGTGATCTCCCCCGGCAGAATCGAGTTCGCGACCGGCCTGCCGTCATCGCCCGTCACCGCAACGCGCTGGCCGTAGGATTGGGCGGCGGCCCGTCCGAGTCCGACGCCGACGGAGGCACCGGCGG
Source organism: Methylobacterium brachiatum (assembly GCF_020523825.1). Taxonomy (GTDB): domain Bacteria; phylum Pseudomonadota; class Alphaproteobacteria; order Rhizobiales; family Beijerinckiaceae; genus Methylobacterium; species Methylobacterium brachiatum. Next base: position 642,587 of record NZ_JAJALK010000001.1, read on the forward strand.
CGGCAGCGATGAGGTTACGACGGGTCAGCACCATGAACATCGTCCGGGACGGGAGGGGTTTCGGGCCGAGGCGGGGCCGCAACGCGGATGCGCGCCGCCGTGATGGCGCAGGTCCGTGAACGCCGCCCTACCGGATGCCGGCCGGACGGTCGCCCACCGCCCAGGCCAGGGCCTGTTCCAGGCGGTCGTTGCCCCAGAACAGCTCGCCGTCATCGGCGAGAAAGGTCGGGGCGCCGTAGATGCCGCGCGAACGGGCTTCCTCGACGGCGACCCGAAGCCGGGTCTTGTTGGCCTCGCCGGCGGCGGCGCGCACGGTCTGGGTGCCGTCGAGCCCGAGCGAATCGAGGATCTCGACCACGGCGGCCGGCTCCGCGATCGAACGCCCCTCGGCGAAGCTCGCGGTGAAGACCGCCTTCGAGAACGGCACCAGCCAATCCTGATCGTGACCGTAGATCGCCGCCCGCACCGCGCTCAGGCTGTTCTGCGGGAATTGCGCCGGCCGGGTGAGCGGCGGCAGGCCGAGGCGGGCGGCCTCGCGCTCCACGTCGCGCCACATATTCTTGCCCTTGGCCGGGTAGAGATTGAACGGCGAGGTCGTCCAGCCCTGCGAGGCGAAGAGCGGGCCGACCAGGAACGGCCGCCAGCGCACGGCGACCCCTGCCGCCTCCGCGGCCGCCTCGATCCGCATCGCCGCCAGATAGGAATACGAGGAGGCGAATTCGTACCAGAACTCCAGGGTGGGCTGGCGCGCCATGGACTTCGCTTCTCCGATGCTTGTCGTGCTGCGGGGATCAGGCAATGCCCACGCCGCGCCGTGCCTCACACGGCCGCAAGGCCGTCATGAGGCGAAACGCTGTCGATCGTCCGGCAACAGGCTACGCGCGAGGCGGCACGCCGGTTGCAGGCCGATGACACCCGCGATAAGCCGCCGACACCCTGCACCAGTTCCGGAACCAGCATGTCCGATCCCGCGAAGAGCCCCGTGAAGAAGGTCGTGCTGGCCTATTCCGGCGGCCTCGACACATCGATCATCCTGAAGTGGCTGCAGACCACCTATGGCTGCGAGGTCGTCACCTTCACGGCCGATCTCGGCCAGGGCGAGGAGCTCGAGCCGGCCCGCCGCAAGGCGGAGCTGCTCGGCATCAAGCCCGAGAACATCTACATCGAGGACCTGCGCGAGGAATTCGTGCGGGACTACGTGTTCCCGATGTTCCGGGCCAACGCCGTCTACGAGGGCGTGTACCTGCTCGGCACCTCGATCGCGCGGCCGCTGATCGCCAAGAAGCAGATCGAGATCGCCGAGCGCGTCGGGGCCGACGCGGTCTGCCACGGCGCCACAGGCAAGGGCAACGACCAGGTCCGGTTCGAGCTCGGCTATTACGCCCTCAAGCCCGACGTCACGGTGATCGCCCCCTGGCGGGAATGGGACCTGCGCTCCCGGGAGCAGCTGATCGCCTTCGCCGAGCAGCACCAGATCCCGATCGCCAAGGACAAGCGCGGCGAGAGCCCGTTCTCGGTGGACGCCAACCTCCTGCACGCCTCCTCGGAGGGCAAGGTGCTCGAGGATCCGGCCGTCGAGGTGCCCGACTACGTGTTCTCGCGGACGATCTCGCCGGAGCAGGCGCCGGACACGCCGACCATCATCACCATCGGCTTCGAGAAGGGCGACGCAGTCTCGATCGACGGCGAAAAGCTCTCGCCCGCCAGCCTGCTGGCCAAGCTCAACCAGCTCGGCCACGACAACGGCATCGGCCGGCTCGACCTCGTCGAGAACCGCTTCGTCGGCATGAAGAGCCGCGGCATGTACGAGACCCCGGGCGGCACGATCCTGCTGCCCGCCCACAGGGCGATCGAGTCGATCACGCTGGACCGCGGCGCGGCCCACCTCAAGGACCAGCTGATGCCGCAATACGCGGAGCTGATCTATAACGGCTTCTGGTTCTCGCCCGAGCGCGAGATGATCCAGGCGCTGATCGACAAGAGCCAGGAGAAGGTCACCGGCACGGTGCGGCTGAAGCTCTACAAGGGCGGCGTCCACGTGATCGGCCGCGAGAGCCCGCACTCGCTCTACGACCAGGACCTCGTGACCTTCGAGGAAGGCGCCGTGGCGTACGATCACCGCGACGCCGCGGGCTTCATCAAGCTGAACGCGCTCCGGCTGCGCACCCTGGCGCAGCGCAAGAAGCGGGACGCCTGAGCGTCCCCGGGGGCCCGCGCTCAGGCGGGCTCCCACACCGAGGCGGCGTTCCGGCGGAAGGTGCCGGGCCCGAGATCGGCGTAGCGCAGGAAGATCTGGAAGGCCGGCTGCATCTCGCGGTGAAGCCGGACCAGGTTCTCCGGTTCGGTGCCGCCGCCGAGATGCCGGCCCATGTCGAGCGTGTAGGCCTCCGCTCCGCCGTAGGGCCGCTCCGGGTCGATCCGCGGCACGCCGTGATCGTCGTCCCACATGTGGTTGAGCCGCGGGATCAACGCGAGATGCTCCTCCGTCACCGCGAAGGTGATGTGCTCCGGGGTCTCGCCCGTGGCTAAATCCCGGAACACGTCGGTGATCGCCGCGCAATCCAGCTTCGCCAACGGGTTGTGGTACTGGTAGCGGCCGGGCTTCAGCCGGGCATTCTGCGAGAACACGGCGAGCCCATCCTCCAGCGCCCGGTGCTCCTCCTCGGCGCCGTCATCGTCCCCCGTCACGTTGGCGATGTCGCCGTCCCGGTCCCGGCTGCCGTAGGGCGCCTCCGGGTGGATCATCGGCGCGCCGGGCTCGGCGCCGTTCCAGGCGACCACCATCCGGCGGATCAGGGCGATGCGCTCGAGGGTGAGGTCGTAGACGGCGTCGGTCATTGTCATTCGGTCCCGGATATCGCGGCTCTGGCGCTCCTCTTACAGAGGCGATTCGGTGCCTGCTACCGCCCGAACGGCCTTGTGTCTCCACGCGATCGGTCCTACGTATATCCCAACTGGATATCCCATAGCCCGATTGAGATATCTTCAGGAGGTTGCGCATGGCCAGTTCTACGGTGTTCTCCAGCAATCGCAGCCAAGCGGTGCGGCTACCCAAGGCGGTCGCTTTCCCTGCCGACGTGCATCAGGTCGATGTCTTGAAGATTGGCCGCAGCCGTGTGATCGTTCCACAGGGGCAGAGATGGGACGATTTTTTTCTGAATGAGCCGTGCGCGAGCGAAGATTTTATGAATGAACGCGTGCAGCCGGCAGCGGAGACACGCGAGCTGTTCTGATGTTTACGTACATGCTTGATACAAACATCTGCATCTACGTCATAAAGAGGCATCCTGCCGCAATGCGTGAAAAATTCAATGCGCTCGCGGAGCAGCTTTGCATTTCGAGCATCACGTTCGGCGAATTGTATTATGGGGCGGAAAAATCGGTGCGCCGCGCCGAGAATCTGACGAATATCTCTCGCTTCGTAGCACGGCTGGAAGTGCTGCCCTTCACCGATAAGGCAGCGGTCCATTACGGGCAGGTCCGGGCCGAACTGGAGCGGGCCGGAACACCGTGCGGTATCCATGACATGCAGATCGGCGCTCACGCTCGCAGTGAGGGGCTGATCGTCGTCACCAACAACATGCGGGAGTTCAACCGTATGCCCGGGGTAAGGTCGGAAAATTGGCTGACCGCACCCACTGGACCGGCCGCCTGACACCGACATGCACCTCCTCGACCGATACCTGCCGACCTACCAGTTCAGCGAGACGCATGCCTGTCTGATCGCCGCCGAGCCTGCCGCGATCCTCGACAGCGTCGTCGCCTATCGCCCGGATTCGGATCGGTTCTTCCGGACGGTGATCGGCCTGCGCGAGATTCCGATGCGCCTCCTCGGCAGGCCGGACGGGCCGCGCGCCCCGTTCGGCTTCGACGATTTCACCCTGCTCGACCGGAGCGCGGACGAGATCGTCTACGGGCTGGTCGGACGATTCTGGCGTCCGGATTACGGGCTGGAGCCGGTGGCGGACGGCCCAGCGTTCCAGGCATTCGCGGCGGGAGACGTCGCCAGGCTCGCGTTGGCCTTTGCCACCCGGCGTCATCCGGACGGCCGAACCCTATTGGTCACCGAGACGCGGATCGACTGTCCCAGCCGCGCCGCACGCCTGAAATTCACGCTCTACTGGCTCGTGATCCGGCCCGTGAGCGGCCTCGTGCGCCGGCGCATGCTCGCATCGATCCGGCGCGCCAGCGAGCAGCCCCCGGGGGAGCGATCGGGACACGTCACCGCCTCAGGCAACCCGTGAGCCCCTCGATCTGACCCATCATCGCCTGGATCTGGGCGGCCCGGCGGCGGACCCCGGGGGAGGGGCGGCCGGCGCTGCGGGTGATCGGGTTCGGCAGGACGGCGGCCAGGAGGGCGGCCTCGCCCCGGGTCAGCCGGCTCGCATCCTTGCCGAACCAGTGCCGGCTCGCCGCCTGGGCGCCGTAGATGCCGTCGCCCCATTCGGCGATGTTGAGATAGATCTCCATCATCCGCCGCTTGCCCCAGAGGGCATCGAGCGCCAGCGCGAGCGGGATCTCGAAGGCCTTGCGGATGTAGGACCGGCCCGGCCACAGGAAGACGTTCTTCACGGTCTGCATCGCGATGGTCGAGGCGCCCCGGCTCGGTGAATCCTCGTCCTCCACGACCTCGCGGATCGCCCCGAAATCGACGCCGTAATCCAGGCAGAAGCGCTGATCCTCCGAGGCGATCACCGCCTGCGGCAGGACCGACGCGATCGCGGCCAGCGGCACCGGATCCCGGCTCACCGGCTGAAGCGTCAACCACCGTCCGAGCATCAGAGTCGACGGCGGCGTCACCGCGCTATAGACGAGCGCCAGCGTGAGCGTGAAGATGAAACCGAGGGCAGGGAGCAGCAGCAGCGCTCCCACGAGCCGGCGCACACGGCGGGAGCGCCTCGGGCGAGCGCGCGGCAGCTCGCGTGGCCCGTCTCTCGAGACGGCGCGCGACGCCGCGATCCGCCTGGGTCCGGTTCGGTCGTACTTGATTTCATCTCCGCGCAAAGCGACGCCCGATTGATTTCGCCAGGCCAAGACCGGACGCAGCGCCCGATGACCTCGACTCCCTCAACGCAGGCTCAGACCGGTTCGGTCAAGACGGCCACCCCCGCCGCCGAGTTTTCCCACAGGCTGGCGCAGGTCGCCGAGACGGTCGAGACCTTCCTGGTCGAACGGCTCGGCCCGGAAATCGGCCCCGGCGAGATCGCCCGGCCGCCGCGCCTGATGGACGCGATGCGCCACGCCGTGCTGGGCGGCGGCAAGCGCCTGCGCCCGTTCCTCGCCATCGAGACCGCCCGGATGCTGGGCGGCTCCGAGGCCGCGGCGCTGGCGGCCGGCGCCGGGGTCGAACTCGTGCATTGCTACAGCCTCGTCCACGACGACCTGCCGGCGATGGACGACGACGACATGCGCCGCGGCAAGCCGACGGTGCACAAGGCCTATGACGAGGCGACCGCGATCCTGGTCGGCGACGCCCTCCAGACGCTGGCTTTCGAGATCGTGGCCGACCCGACCTGGCAGCCGGATGCGCGGATCCGCGCCGACCTGGTGCTCGGGCTGGCCCGCGCCTCAGGCCTCGGCGGCATGGTCGGCGGCCAGCTCCTCGACCTCACCGCCGAGGGGCGGTTCGGTGCGGCCAATATGGATGTGGACGACACCCTGCGGATGCAGGCCATGAAGACCGGCGCGATCCTGGCCTTCTCGGTGGAAGCCGGCGCGATCGTCGGCGGCGCCGACGCGGGACAGCGCGCGGCGCTGCTGCGCTATGGGCTGGCGCTGGGCCAGGCGTTCCAGATCGCCGACGACATCCTGGACCGGGAAGCCTCGCCCGAGGCGATGGGCAAGGCGACCGGCAAGGACAAGGATGCCGGCAAGGCTACGCTGGTCGACCGCCTCGGCCTCGACGGCGCCCGCGCCGAATGCGACCGCCTCGTCGGCGTCTGCGAGGATGCCGTCGCACCCTGGGGCGAGGGCGCGCGCACCCTTCGCGATGCCGCCCGATTCACGGTTGCCCGCAAGACCTAAGGCCATGCATCGGTGAGGGCGGTTCGCCGTCACGCATGCTCACGGCACAGGGCGACGCCGGATCTCGACAATTGAGCGGGTCGGTTTGACCGGCCCGCAAGGACGGCGCCGCGATCGTCGGGCATGCCCTCCTCTCCGTCGCTTTCCCGTATCCTGGCCGCCGGCACGGGCCTCGGCGGGCTCGGCTACATGATGGCTCACCCGGACCCTTCCGTGGAGAGCATCCTGATTGGTCTGGCGTGCGTGATCCTGTGCGCCGGCCTGTCCGCGATGCCGGCTCCCAAGAAGCCGATCCGGCGCGAAGCGGCCCCGATTCAGCCGCCGCCCCGGCAGCCGGAGCCGCAGGCGATCCAGCTCCTGCCCGGGCCGCAACCCCATCGGCTGCTCATGGCCAAGGTCATGCAGCCCGGCTCCGAGCCCCCCGCGGCGCCGAGCCAACAGGAGCGCAGCGACGACCGGCAGCCTCAGCGGACGCCGTAGATCCGCGGCGAGGGACCGGCCTTCGCCGCCGGTCAGGCGCGGTTCTTCTTGTTGTAGACGTCGAGGCAGACCGCAGCCAGGAGCACGACGCCCTTGATGACCTGCTGGTAGTCGATACCGATCCCGAGGATCGACATGCCGTTGTTCATCACGCCGATGATGAACGCCCCGATGACGACGCCCGAGACCTTGCCGATGCCGCCGGCCGCGGAGGCGCCGCCGATGAAGCAGGCCGCGATGACATCGAGCTCGAAGCCGACGCCGGCCTTCGGGGTCGCGGTGTTCAGGCGCGCGGCGAAAATCATGCCGGCGAGCCCGGCCAGGGCGCCCATATTGGCGAAGGTCAGGAAGGTCAGCCGCTCGGTCTTGATCCCCGACAGGCGCGCGGCCTTGATGTTGCCGCCCAGCGCGTAGATGCGCCGCCCGATCGTCGTCCGCGTGGTGATGAAGCGGTACAGCATCACCAGCACGAACATGACGATCAGCACGTTCGGCAGGCCGCGATACGCGCTCATCTGGTACGCGAAGGCGAGGATCACGATGGTCGTGATGCCGTTGCGGAAGATGAACGACGCGACGCTGTCGGGCTGACTGCCATGCCGCACCTGAACCGTGCGGCGCTGCCAGTTGACCCCGAACAGGATGAGCGCGAGCAGCGCCCCGATCAGCAGGGAGGTCCAGGGGCCGGCGAAATTGGTCAGGAACCCCTTGGCGAGGAGCTGGAACACCTCCGGGAACGGCCCGATCGAGGCGCCCTGCAGCAGAGCCAGGGTCAGGCCCCGGAAGACCAGCATGCCGGCCAGGGTGACGATGAAGCTCGGAATGCCGAGATAGGCCACGAACGCGCCCTGCAGACCGCCGATGGCGGCCCCGACCGCGAGGCAGACCACCGTGGCCGAGAGGGGATCGAGGCCGACGCGGACCATCAGCAAGGCGGCGAGCGCGCCCACGAAGCCCACGATCGACCCGATCGACAGGTCGATATGCCCGGCCACGATGACCAGCAGCATGCCCAGCGCCATCACGACGACGTAGCTGTTCTGCAGGATCAGGTTGGTCAGGTTGAGCGGCTGAAACAGCACGCCGTTGGTGGTGTACTCGAAGAACAGCGTGATCAGCAGCAGGGCGATCAGCAGCCCGTAATCCCGGAACTGCGAGGTCCCGAGGAAGCCGCGTTTCGCGCCCGCATCGGCGGCGGGCTTGGCCTCGGGCAGGGACTCGGGAAGGGACTCGGTGCCGGGGATCATCGACTTGCCCGCAGAGATATCGCTCATCCGTTTCGTTCCTTCGAGCGCATGATTGCGCGCATGATCGCCTCCTGGCTCGCTTCCGAGCGCTGGAACTCGCCCAAGAAACGCCCCTCGTTCATCACGTAGATGCGGTCGCACATGCCGAGCAGCTCCGGCATCTCCGACGAGATCATCAGCACGGCCCGGCCGCCATCGGCCAACTCGTTGATGATCGAGTAGATTTCGTATTTGGCGCCGACATCGATGCCCCGTGTCGGCTCGTCCAGGATCAGCACCTTGGGGTGCGTGAACAGCCACTTGCTGAGCACGACCTTCTGCTGGTTGCCGCCCGAGAGGTTGACCGTCTGCTGCGCCACGCCGAAGGATCGGATGCGCATCTTGGTCCGGTAATCGGTGGCGACCTGGCGTTCCTTGTCCTCGTCGATCACCGCGGCCGTGGACACGCCCGGCAGATTCGCCAGCGTGGTGTTCTTGGTAATGGTCTCCTCGAGAACGAGGCCGAGCTGCTTCCGGTCCTCGGTCACGTAGGCGATGCCCGCCGCGATCGCCTTGCCGATGGTCGAGACATCGACATCCCGGCCCTCGATCCGGACGCGGCCCGAAATGCCCTGGCCGTAGGAGCGGCCGAACAGGCTCATCGCGAGTTCGGTGCGGCCGGAACCCATCAGGCCGGCGATGCCGACGATCTCGCCCTTGCGGACGGTGAGGTTGACGTTGCGCACCACCGGCCGGTCGGCGTGGACGGCGTGGTGCACCGTCCAGTCGCTCACCTCGAGCATCACGTCGCCGATCCGCGGCTCGCGGACCGGATAGCGGTTGGCCATCTCGCGGCCGACCATGCCCCGGATGATGCGATCCTCGTCGATCGACCCGTCGCGGCAATCGAGCGTCTCGACCGTGGTGCCGTCGCGCAGGACGGTGATCCGGTCAGCGACCTTCGCGATCTCGTTGAGCTTGTGCGAGATCAGGATCGACGCGATGCCCTGCTCGCGGAAGCGGATCAGCAGGCGCAGGAGCGCGTCGCTATCCTTTTCGCTGAGGCTCGCGGTCGGCTCGTCGAGGATGAGCAGCTTGACCTTCTTCGACAGCGCCTTCGCGATCTCGACGAGCTGCTGCTTGCCGACCCCGAGATGGGTCACCAGCGTATCGGGATTCTCGTCGAGGCCCACGGTCCTGAGGAGTTCGACCGCCCGGGCGAACATGCGGTCCCGGTCGATGATGCCGAACCGGGCCGGCTCGTTGCCGAGGAAGATGTTCTCGGCGATCGACAGGAACGGGACCAGCGCGAGTTCCTGGTGGATGATGACGATCCCGACGCGCTCGCTGTCGGAGATGTCCCGGAACTGGCAGAGCCGGCCCTCGTAGTGGATCTCGCCCTCGTAGGTGCCGTGGGGATAGACCCCGCTCAGCACCTTCATTAGCGTCGACTTCCCGGCGCCGTTCTCGCCGACCAGGGCGTGGATCTCGGCGGGCTGGACCGTTAGGTTGACGTCGGAGAGCGCCTTCACGCCGGGGAATGTCTTAGTAATCCCGCGCATTTCGAGGACGGGCTGCATGCGACCAATTCCGGCTCGTCGTTCATGAGGTCGGCAGCCGATGCCGGGGATGCCAGCATCGGCCAGGATCGGTCGGAGCCGGCGCCCGGCCCCGGAAGGCTTACTTGAGCTGGTCGAGCGTGTAGTAGCCCGTATCCACCAGGGCCGGCTTCCAGTTGGCCTTGGTGACGATCACGGGCTTCAGCAGGTAGGCCGGAACGACCTTCTTGCCGTTGTTGTAGGTCTTGGTGTCGTTGACCTCCGGCTGCTTGCCGGACACGATGGCGTCGATCATCGCGACCGTCACCTTGGCCAGCTCGCGCGTATCCTTGAAGATCGTCGAATATTGCTCGCCGGCGATGATCGACTTGATCGATTGCAGCTCGGCATCCTGGCCGCTGACGACCGGCATCTTCAGGCTGCCGGACCCGTAGCCGACGCCCTTGAGCGACGAGATGATGCCGATCGAGATGCCGTCGTAGGGCGACAGGACCGCGTCGAGCTTGGCGTTGCCGTAATAGGCCGAGAGCAGGTTATCCATGCGGGCCTGGGCCGTGGCCGGATCCCAGCGCAGGGTCGAGACCTTGTCCATGCCGGTCTGGCCGGACCGCACGACGAGCTTCTTCGCGTCGATGTAAGGCTGCAGCACCGACAGGGCGCCGTCGTAGAAGAAGTAGGCGTTGTTGTCGTCCGGCGAGCCGCCGAACAGCTCGATGTTGAACGGCCCCTTGCCGTCCTTCAGACCGAGCCCGTCGACGATCGAGCTGGCCTGCTGCACGCCGACCTGGAAATTGTCGAACGTGGCGTAGTAATCGACGTTGGGGGTGCCCTTGATCAGGCGGTCATAGGCGATGACCTTGACGCCGCTATCCTTGGCCTTCGACAGAACGTCGCTCAGCGTGGTCCCGTCGATCGAGGCGATCACCAGGACCTTGGCGCCCTTGGTGAGCATGTTCTCGATCTGGGCGAGCTGGTTCGGGATGTCGTCGTCGGCGTATTGCAGGTCCGGCTTGTAGCCCTTGGCCGCCAGCAGCTTCACGATGTTGTTGCCGTCGTCGATCCAGCGCTGGGACGACTTGGTCGGCATGGCGACGCCGATCAGGTCGCCGCCGGCGGCGAGCGCCCCGGGAACGGCGAAGCCCACCAGCATCGAAGCGGCGAGTGCGAGCTTGAGAAAGGTCTGCCTGGTGATCATCAAGTCCCCCCGGTCGTAGCGTAGTCTTGTGCGCCTCTTCGGCGCACTTCGCATTGTGCGAATGTTTTTTTGATTTGCAGAAGTCATCGCGTGGCCGGATCGATACGTCCGGTCCGGAACGATCACCTTGCGCCGGCGCGTGGATCCCGGCTCATCCGGGGCGACCGAAAGTCGTCGGCCTCGCAGCACCCCGTTCACGCGCTCTGCAGACGCTCGGCGACGGGACGCGCGATGGCGATGCACAGGCGCGAGGGCCCTCGACCTGTGCGCGACCGAGTTCGGACCCCGGCCGTTTTGTTCAGAGATTTGTATGAGTTATAAAACCGGGCGTCAATCGGCGCCGCGCGGCGCGCACGGAAAAACCGTGGCTGTTCGTAAGCGCAAATCCGCCGGCTCGGCGCGACGCGGTCTCCGGGCGGCGCAGGCCTGAGCGGCGGGCGCGGCGATCGCCTGGGCGCGCCGCTCCGGGAAGCTCAGCCGCGGCCGACGAACGGCATCTTGGTCGCCATGACGGTAATGAACTGGACGTTGGCGGACAGGGGCAGGTTGGCCATCATCAGCACCGCGTCGCCGACATGGTCCGGGTCCATCACCGCCTCGGCCCGGATGGAGCCGTCGGCCTGGGCGACGCCCTCCTTCATCTTGCCGCCCATCGGGGTGTCGGCATTGCCGATATCGATCTGGCCGCAGGCGATGTCGTAGGCGCGCCCGTCGAGCGAGGTCGCCTTGGTCAGCCCGGTCACCGCGTGTTTCGTGGCCGTATAGGCGATCGAGTTCGGCCGCGGGGCATGCGCCGAGATCGAGCCGTTGTTGATGATCCGCCCGCCCCGGGGATCCTGGTCGCGCATGATCCGGAAGGCGTGCTGGGTGCACAGGAACAGGGCGGTGAGGTTGGTGTCCACCACCTGCCGCCACGTCTCCAGCGGCAGGTCTTCCAGGGGGACAGGCGGCGCGCCGATCCCGGCATTGTTAAACAGCAGGTCCAGGCGGCCGAACCGCGCCTTGGTCTGCGCGAACAGGTTGGCGATCGAATCCGGGTCGGTCACGTCCGTGGCGACTACGAGCGCGCGCCCGTCCTCGATCTGCGCCGCGACCGCGTCGAGGGGGGCCTGCCGCCGCCCCGACAGCACCACACTCCATCCGGCCCGGGCGAGGGCCAGGGCCGAAGCCTTGCCGACCCCCGTCCCCGCTCCGGTCACGATCGCGATCCGATCAGCCCCCGACATCGCTGCCTCCCTGTTTATGGCGTTGTCCTGCCTGTACCGGACGGCCGTGGCGGCGCGAAGGGCGATCCGTTTCAGATCGGCCCGAACCGTCGCGGACCGCACCACCGCCAACACGCTATAGTGGTACGGGGGAAGCGGGCCGGGAGCGGGGCGATGCGGGCGTATGGGATGGCGGACGTGACCGGGGCGGGGCGGGGGTGAGCCAACCCGAGATCCCGTTCCTCGCCGGTCTCGACCCTGGAGCGGTCGAGGCGGTGCGGGCTCGCATAGTCGCGCTGACGGTGCCCGGGGGCCGGACGCTGTTCGAGCAGGGCGAGACCGGGGATGCGCTCTACACCCTGGTCTCCGGCGCGGTCGGCGTTTCGACCCGCGACCATCACGGGGTCCAGACCCGGATCGCCCGGCTCCGCCCGCCCGCGATCTTCGGCGAGATGGCGCTGTTATCCGACGCGCCGCGGGCGGCGACCGTGACGGCTTTGCGCGAATCCCAATTCCTGTGCCTCACCCGCGCGGCCTTCGAGACCGTGATCGCGGAGCATCCGCACACGCTCCTGTACTTCGCGCGAATGCTCGCCGAGCGCCTGCGCACGCTCTACGAGGGGCATTCGGTCCACCACGCGCCGCGGACCTTCCTGGTGATGGCCGTGACCGACGGCCCCGATCCCGAACCGTTCGCGCAGGCCTTCGCCACCGCCCTGGACGCCATCCTGCCGGGAAAGACCGGTTGCCTGAGCCATTGGCCGGAGGGTGCCGACGAGGATGGAGTCCAGGCCTTCGAGGCCCGTCATGCGCGGACGGTGTTCGTGGCCCGGGACATCGATTGCCCCTGGTGCCGCCTCAGCCAGCGCCTCGGCGACCACGTTCTGCTCCTGGCCGAGCCCGGCGCGCCGCCGCGCCCGGACGTGACCGCCTATCTGGAGCGGGTGCGCTCCGACTGGATCCGGATGGATCTGGTCGTGCGCCAGGATCCTCGGGCGCCGCACCCGAAGGCCCTGCATCCGGCCGTCGCGGCCATGCCCGCGGCGATGCGGATCCAGCTCCGTCCCGGGCGGGCGGACGATATCGGACGGCTGGCGCGGCTCGCCAGCGGCCTCGGGCGGGGCCTGGTGCTGGGCGGAGGCGGCGCGCGGGCGCTCGCCCATCTCGGCGTTCTGCGCGCCCTGGACGAGGCCGGTTGCGCGCCGGATTTCGTCGGCGGCACCAGCATGGGCGCGGTGATCGCCGCCAGCCTCGCCATGGGCTGGAGCCTCACCGAGATCCGGGAGCAGACCGAGGCCGCCTTCGCGGGCCGCAACCCGATCAACGATTACACGCTGCCGATCCACGCCCTGACCCGCGGCGCCAAGGTCGATGCGAGCCTCGCCGAGCGCTATGGCGGCGCGCGCATCGAGGATCTGTGGCTGCCGTTCTTCTGCGTGTCGTCGAACCTGACGACCGGCCGCGCCATGATCCACCGCGCCGGCGACCTCCCCAAGGCGCTGCGCGCCAGCATCGCGATCCCGGGGCTGCTGCCGCCGGTCCTGTGCGACGAGGGCGTCCTGGTCGATGGCGGCATGATGAACAACGTGCCGGCGGACGTGGCGGCCGATCTGGAGCGCGGTCCGGTCCTGGCCGTCGATGTCGGCAGCGACCGGGCGTTCCAGGACATGCCGACACGGGGCTGGCGCGGCCGGCTCCTGCGCAGGCTGATCGGATCGCCGGCGGCGATGCCGGGCCTGGCGCCGCTGCTGCTGCGCGCCGCCACCGTGTCGAGCGACGCGCAGACGATGGTGGCCGCAGCCCATGCCACGGCCCTGCTCAGGCCACCGCTCGCCGGCATCGACCTGCGGGCTTGGTCGAGCTTCCGGGAATCCGCCGAGCTCGGCTACCGGGACACGCAAGCGAATATCGCGGCCGGCCATCTGGCGCCGTGGCTCGACCCGATGCGCTGACGGATCGAGGCGCCGCCCCCGGCGGTCGGGCGTGTGCCAGCGCACGGCGGCGATCCGCACGCGGTAACCGAACGGCCGGGGCAACGATCTTCCCTGTGAGACGACACGTTGAGCCCGAAGATCATGATTCCTCATTCAGCCAGACCGCGCGCGACGACCGAGACGACCGGGGCGCGAAGCCTACGCGACGCCGCGGGGTCGCCCTATGTCCCGGCGACCGGTGCCCTGCTGCACGGCGCGGCCTTCGTCCTGCTCTGTCTCTGGACGCGGACCTCCCCCGACCGGCTCAGGGACCAGCTCGATCCCGGGGCGGATTCCTGCTCCGCGCTCGGCTTCTGACCGGACGGATGCGTGGCGGTCCCGCGGGGTGAGCCCGTGGGCATGAGGGAGCAAGGTACGGGATGACGGATGTGGCGGGCGTCGCGTTTCGTCGGGTCGGCCTGCCGGGGCTGAGCCTGCACGTCGCAGAGGCCGGCTCCGAGGCGGGTCCGCCCACCATCCTGCTGCATGGCTTCCCGGAATTCTGGTACGGCTGGCGGCACCAGATCGGGCCGCTCGCGGAGGCAGGCCTGCGGCTCGTCGTGCCCGACCAGCGCGGCTACGGCCTCAGCGACAAGCCGGACGGGGTGCCCGCCTATCACCTCGACAAGCTGGCCGGCGACGTGATCGCCCTGGCCGACGCGTACGGTTTCGCGACGATCCGTCTGGTCGGCCACGATTGGGGCGGGCTCGTCGCGTGGTGGACAGCCAGCCACTATCCCGACCGGATCGCGCGGCTCGCGATCCTCAACGCGCCGCATCCGGGCGTTGTCGGGGCTTACATCCGCAGCCATCCGGGGCAGTGGCTGCGCAGCGCCTATGTCGGGCTGTTCCAGCTGCCAATCCTGCCGGAGCGGCTGCTCACGGCCGACCGATGCCGGGCTCTGCGGCACGCGCTGACCGGCACGAGCCGGCCGGGCGCCTTCGCGCCGTCCGACCTCGACCGCTACGTCGAAGCCTGGCTGCAGCCCGGCGCGATGACCGGGATGCTGAACTGGTATCGGGCGCTTGCCCGATTGCCGCGGGCGACGCCGCCCCGGGTCCGGGTGCCGACCCTGATCCTCTGGGGCAAGCAGGACACCGCCCTCCAACCCGGCCTCGCGGAGGCGAGCCTGGACCTCTGCGAGGCCGGGCGGATCGAATGGTTCGATCAGGCGACCCACTGGCTCCCCCATGAGGAGCCGGCTGTGGTGAACGCCGCGCTGCGGCACTTCCTGACCTGAGCGCCGGTTCGAGCGCAGAGGCGCGAACCCGTTCCCTCATTCTTCCGCGACCGGGAAACCGCATCCGCGCCGAGCGATCCGCAAGCGCTTGCAGTGCTCGGGTTCGATCGCGGCCACTGGATAATCTTCCCAGAAGTTGCATCACCACAGTCAAAATGATGCGCAAGGTTAGTTTCGTCGGCTCGCTACGGCCGGCATCACCGATTAATCCGGCGTTTTGTCAGATTGCGCAGGAGCATTTTTGCCTAGCCCACCGGAACATCTCGGTGCGCGAGCCATTATGATGGCACCTCTCAGACTAGACCGGAGCATTTCAAAGATGTCATTTCGTTCACTGCTGACCGCGGGCCTGTTTTTCGGCGGCCTCGTCGCCGGGACAGCGGCGGTCCAGGCCGCGCCGGCGATGCCGCAGCCGGGCCTGGCCGGCGCCGGCATGGTCGATACCGTGGCGATGCATCACCATCGCCACCATCGGATGCACCGGCACCATTCCACGCGCCATGAGCGTCGGATGCGCCGCATGAACACGATGCGTCACGGCAACCCGAACGCGAAGAACCCGGCCCTGCGCGGCTACCAGCAGAACCTCGGCAACACCACCGGCGGCCCGCGCTACTGAGCCGGATCAACCGGTCTTCGAACGACAGCCCGGCGCCCATGGCGCCGGGTTTTTTGTTGCGCGGGAGGCTTCATCCACCGGTGGTGACGGCTTCTCCCCAGGCGCGTCGCTCCGCACGGCCTGATTCGGCGGGCCCACTCTGCTAAGAGGCGCCATGGCCCGAACCGCCGTCCGCTCCGCCCCCGAAACGCCCCCCGCCGCCGCCCTGGATCCGGCCGGCGCCACGCCCATGATGGCGCAGTATATCGAGATCAAGGCGGCCAATCCCGATTGCCTCCTGTTCTACCGGATGGGAGATTTCTACGAGCTGTTCTTCGGCGATGCGGAGATCGCGACGCGGGCGCTCGGCATCGTGCTGACCAAGCGTGGCCGCCACGGCGGCGCCGAGATCCCGATGTGCGGCGTCCCGGTGGACCGGGCCGACGATTACCTCAGCCGCCTGATCGCCATGGGCAACCGGGTGGCCGTCTGCGAGCAGACCGAGGATCCCGCCGAGGCCAAAAGGCGCGGCCCGAAATCGGTGGTGCGGCGGGAGGTGGTGCGCCTCGTCACGCCGGGCACCATCACCGAGGACCGCCTGCTCGACCCCGCCAGCGCCAACCTCCTGCTGGCGATCGGGCGGCGCAAGACCGGGGAGGGCGCGACTGCCTATGGTCTCGCCGCCATCGACATCTCCACCGGCCGCTTCTCGCTGAGCGAGGTGCCCGCCGGGGATCTCGCCGGCGCGATCGCCCGGCACGATCCCCGCGAGATCGTCCTGTCCGAGGCGATCCACGCCGATCCGGCGCTGGCGCGGATCTGGCAGGAGAGCCGGGCCGCCATCGTCCCCCTGGCGCAGGCGGAGCTGGAGCCCGCCGCGGCCGAGCGGCGGGTGCGGGAGCAATACGGCGTCTCGACACTCGACGGCTTCGGCAGCTTCACCCGGGCCGAGATTCAGGCGGCCGGGACCGGCCTACTCTACATCGCCCGCACGCAGCTCGCCGCCCGGGCGCCGCTCTCGGTGCCGACCCGCGAGGCGGCGGGCTCGACCCTCGCGATCGACGCCGCGACCCGCGCCAACCTGGAGCTGACCCGCACGCTCGCAGGCGAGCGTACCGGAAGCCTGCTCGACACGATCGACCGGACGGTGACCGCCAACGGCGCCCGGCTGCTGGCCGAGCGCCTGGCCGGGCCGCTGACCGACCTGACGCGGATCGCGCAACGGCACGAGACCGTGGCGTATCTCGTCGAGAACCACACCCTGTGCCGGGCGATCCGCGACACGCTGGCTCGGGCGCCCGATCTGGCGCGGGCGCTCTCCCGGGTGGGCCTGGGGCGCAGCGGCCCCCGGGATCTGGCGGCGATCCGCGACGGGCTGACGGCCGCCGCCGGGCTCGGGGCGGTGCTGAACGAGGCCGGCGGGGCGACCGTCGAGCTCGCCGCGATCGCCGAGGCGCTCGGCGCGGCCGATCCCGCTCTGGCGGCGGAGCTGCAGGCGGCGCTGGCCGACGAGCTGCCCCTGTCCCGGCGGGATGGCGGCTTTATCCGGGCGGGCTATTCGGACGAGATCGACGAGGCGCGGCTGCTCGGCCAGGATTCGCGCAAGGTCGTGGCGGCGCTCCAGGCCCGCTACGCCGAGGAGACCGGCTGCCGAACCCTGCGGATCAAGCACAACAACCTGCTGGGGTTTTTCATCGAGGTACCGCAATCGGTGGGCGAGGCCTGCCTCAAGGGCTTGCAGCGCGAATTCGTGCATCGGCAGACCATGGTGGACGCGATGCGGTTCACCAGCGTCGAGTTGGGCGACCTGGAGCGACGGATCAGCGGCGCATCGGAGCGTGCGCTCGCCCTGGAATCGGACCTCTTCGACGCATTGGCCCGCCGGATCGTCGAACAATCTTCGCAGGCGGCACAGGTCGCCGAAGCGATGGCGGCCCTCGACGTCGCCGCCAGCAACGCCGAACTCGCGGTCGAGCTGGATTGGCGCCGCCCGGAGGTCGACGATTCGCTGGCCTTCGCGATCACCGGCGGTCGTCACCCCGTGGTCGAGGCGGCCCTGCGCCGGGCCGGCGAGCCGTTCATCGCCAACGATTGCGACCTGTCGGGCGAGACGCGGGGCCGGATCCGGCTGATCACCGGCCCGAACATGGGCGGCAAGTCGACCTTCCTGCGCCAGAACGCGCTGATCGCCGTTCTGGCGCAGATGGGCGCCTTCGTGCCGGCCCAATCGGCGCGGATCGGCCGGGTGGACCGGCTGTTCTCGCGGGTGGGGGCGGCCGACGACCTGGCGCGGGGGCAATCGACCTTCATGGTCGAGATGGTGGAGACCGCGGCGATCCTGAACCAGGCGACGCGCCACTCCCTGGTGATCCTCGACGAGATCGGCCGCGGCACCGCGACCTTCGACGGGCTGTCGATCGCCTGGGCCTGCCTGGAGCATCTCCACGAGGCCAATGCCTGCCGGGCGCTGTTCGCCACCCATTTCCACGAGCTGACGGCCCTGGGCGACCGGCTGGCCCGGCTCGACAACGCCACCCTGAAGGTGGCCGAGCACCGGGACGGCGTGGTGTTCCTGCACGAGGTCGTGCCGGGCATCGCCGAGCGCAGCTACGGCCTGCAGGTGGCCCGCCTCGCCGGCCTGCCCGCCAGCGTCGTGGCGCGGGCGGGCGCGATCCTCAAGAGCCTGGAGAAGGCCGAGCGCGGCCGCCCGGCCCGGGCCAAGATCGACGACCTGCCGCTGTTTGCGGCGCTCGCCCCGCCGCCACCGCCGGAGCCCCCGGCGGAGGATCCGCTGGGCGCGCTCCTCGACGCGATCGACCCCGATGCGCTGACCCCGCGGGAGGCGCTGGATGCGCTCTATCGGCTGAAGCGCGAGCGGGCGGCGAAGGGGTAGTGGGGAGCCTCCCACCAACCTCCCTCATCCTGAGGGGCCTGGCGACGGAACCGTCTTAAGAAGCAAATCTCACAGCGCCGGCGCGAAGGAGAACCCGTCCGGGGCGCTGTGGGTCGGCACGCGGCCGGCGCGTCGGTCGGCGACCCAGTCGAGGATGCTGGCGACCACGCGCTCGGAATAGGGTTTTGCGATCACCCCGATGGCGCCGGCGAAGTCGTCTGGGATGCGCTTGGCGTTGGCGGTCATGAACACCACGGTGATCCGCGGGTCGGATGCGAGCGCCCGGGCGACCTCGACGCCGGTCGGGCCGTCCACCAGGTGGATGTCCACGAAGGCGACGTCCGGCTCGGCCGAGCGGCCGAGCGCGATGGCCTCCGCCGAGCTTCCCGCGATGCCGACCGTGACATGGCCGAGATCGTCGAGCAGGCACTCGAGTTCGAGCGCGATCAGCACCTCATCCTCGACCACGAGGATACGGAGCGCAGCATCCGCGCCGGCGTTCCCATCCCGCATGCGATCTCCTGTTTGGCGTCTGGACCGCTGAGCTTTTCACGAGCTTGAAGCGTTCGGGCCGGATTCTCAAGTCGGCGAGAGCAGCGGGATATCGATCGCGACATAGGTGCCGGGCCCGGCATCCGCCCACGCGATCGTGCCGCGGAGCTGCCGGACCACCATCTCCACGAGATTGCGCCCGAATCCGGCCGGGTTCGGCGGCGCGGCCGCCAGGCCCACGCCATCGTCCCGGATCGTCAGCTGCATGCCCGATTGCGTCCGGCGGGCGGTGATCGAGACGCGCCCCTCGCGGGCGTTCGGGAAGGCGTGGCGCAGGGCGTTGGCGGTCAGCTCGTGGATCAGCAGGGCGAGCGGCGCCGCCATGGCGGCCGCCACCGCGATCGGCTCGACCTCGGCCTCGACCCGCTGCTTCTCGTGATCGAGCCCGGCATTCACGTCGGACAGGAACTCGGATGCGAAGTCGCCGAGGTTGAAATGGGTGCAGTCGCCCTCCGAATAGAGCATCCGGTGGGCGGTGGAGAGCGCGCCGATCCGCTCGGCCATGCCCTGCAGCGCGTCTCGGGCCTCACCCTCCGGGGTGCGGCGGGCCTTGAGCAGCATCAAGGAGGAGATCACCTGAAGATTGTTCTTCACCCGGTGATCGACCTCGTGGAGCAGGGCGGTCTTCTGCTCCAGGGCGGCGCTCAGGTCGTGGGTCCGGGCCGCGACCAGACGCTCCAGCTCGTCGTTGGTGACCCGCATGGTCACCTCACGCTCGCGGGTATGGGTCATGTCGGCCTGGGCCGCGTAGAAATAGGCGAGGCCGGCCTCGTCATGGACCGGCGTGACCGTCATCGCGCTCCAGTAGGGCGTGCCGTCCTTGCGGTAGTTCAGAAGCTCGGCGGTCACCGGCTCGCCGGCCTCGATGGCGGCGTGGATCCGGGCGACCTCGGCCGGGTCGGTCCCGGGCCCCTGCAGCATGCGGCAGTTGCGCCCCAGCAATTCGTCGGTGGCGAAGCCGGTCAGGCCCAGGAACGCGTCGTTGACCCAGGTGATCGGGTTGTCAGGCGCCCGTGCGTCGGTGATGACCATCGGCGACAGGCTGCGCGCGAACGCATCGACCAGCATCGCGTGCGGCGGGCTGGGCTCGGTTGAGGTACTCAACACATCATTCCACACTTGGTCGACACGACTCGTCCGCGCTCTGTGACGGCGTGGCGGAGCCGGGCGTGCTCCGCGCGTGCGGGACGTGGACACCACGTTAAGCAGTCATCGACCATGATTAAGGCGCACGGCCTCCCGATCCAGCCCCGGCCCGAACGGCCCAAGGCTGCCACGTTTTCGCGAGATCAAGGCCAGTAAGGCTCAGGAGTTCCATGCCATGGCCAACCCGCCACAGGCTGCCCACCGCTTTCATCTGCGCGATATCGTCCAGGACCGGCGAATCCTGCTGATGCTGGCCCTCGGATTCTCATCCGGATTGCCGCTCCTGCTGGTGCTGGGGACCTTCACGCTGCGGCTTGCCTTCTCGGATATCGACGTGCGGGCGATCGGCTTGTTCAGCTACGTGGCGCTGCCGTACTCGCTGAAATTCCTTTGGGCGCCGGCGATCGACCGGCTGAACGTGCCGGTCCTGACCGCACGGCTCGGCCGGCGCCGGGCCTGGATGGTCACGACCCAGGCCGCGGTCGCCCTGTGCCTGATCCTGATGGCCTTCTCGGACCCGAAGACCAACCTGGCGCTCCTCGGCCTCGGCGCCTTCCTGGTGGCCTTCTGCGCGGCCAGCCAGGACGTGGTGGTGGACGGCTGGCGCATCGACGCCGCCGGCAGCGACTTCCAGGGCATCCTGGCGGCGACCTCGAACCTCGGCTACCGGCTCGGGCTGATCGCGGCCGGGGCGGGCGCCCTGTTCATCGCCTCCGCCGGGGGCTGGACGATCGCCTACCTGACCATGGCGGCCCTGATGCTCGTCGGCATGATCGCCGCGCTGCTGGCGCCGGCCTTCGACGCGCCGCCGCGGGTGCAGGCGGACTCCACCGGCCATTCCCGGTTCTGGTCGATGCGCCGGGCCGTGCTCGAGCCGCTGACCGAGCTGCACGGCCGGTTCGGCGGCGCGCTCTGGGGCATCCTGCTGCTGGTGGCGCTCTACCGGCTGCCGGACTTCCTCTCCGGGGTGATGGCGAGCCCGCTCTACCGGGCGCTCGGTTTCGACCTGAAGGAGATCGCCACCGTCACCAAGCTCTACGGCATCTGGGTCGGCATCGCGGGCGGCTTCGCGGGCGGTTGGGCGCTGGCCCGGCTGGGCCTGTTCCCGACCCTGCTGCTCGGCGCCTTCCTGGCCGCGTCCTCGCACCTCGCCTTCGCCTGGCTCTCGGCCGGCGCGCCGGAGATCTGGCGCTTGACGGTGGCGATCTCGATCGAGAACTTTTGCGGATCCTTCGCGGGCATCGTCCTCATCGCCTACATGTCCAGCCTCACCAGCACGGCCTATGCGGCGACGCAGTACGCGTTGTTCTCCTCGCTCTACGCGCTGCCGGGCAAGCTGATCGCCGGCTCCTCTGGCTTCGTGGTCGCGGCGATCGGCTATCCGGCCTTCTTCGTCATGACTTCGCTGGTGGGCATCCCGGTGCTGATCCTCTGCCTGGCGGTCGGGCGGCGCGGGCAGCGGGAGGACGAGGCCGCGGCACGGGCGGCCGAGGCGGCGGGGAACCGCATCCCGGGGCCCGAGCTTCCTTCCACGGCGCGGGCCTCCGGCACCGCGTGATGCGACCAGATCCAGGAATTCACGGATGAGCACGAGCGACCTCACTCGCGCCGACGCGACGCTGCCGGCCCCGATCCCCGAAACCGCCCTGAGCGACGCGGATCTGGCCGCCCTGCGCCGGGCCGTGCAGGTGCTGGAACGGCCGAGCCTGGCCGCCCGCCTGTCCTCGGCGGCCGGGGCCCCCCTCGACATCATCGGCCGCTCGCTGCCGGCCCCGGTGACCGAGGCGGTCGGCCGCTCCACCGAAGCGGCGATGCGCGGCGCCCTGCGGGTCGCGCTGGCGACCCTGCCGCGCAAGGACGTCGTTCCGGCCGACGGCACCGAGATCGAGGCGGTCGCCGCCAAGGCGGAAAGCCGGCTGACCCGTCTGCTCGGATCGGGCGACACCAAGCACAAGGCGTTCGCGGCGCTCTCGGGCGCGCTGGGCGGGGCGTTCGGCCTGGCGACCCTGGCGGTCGAGCTTCCGGTCTCGACCACGCTGATGCTGCGCTCGATCGCCGAGATCGCCCGCGAGGAGGGCGAGAACATCGAGACGCCGGAAGGCGCGCTGGCCTGCGTCCAGGTCTTCGCCCTGGGCGGCCGGACCAGTACCCAGACCGAGGCGGGCTCGGCACTCACCGAGAGCGGCTACTTCGCCGTGCGCGCGGCCCTGGCCAAGACGCTCGCGGAGGCGGCCCGCTACGCCGGCAGCAAGACCCTGCTCGACCAGTCGGCGCCGGCGCTCATCCGGTTCACCGCGCAGATCGCGGCCCGGTTCGGCCTGGTGGTCTCGCAGAAGGTCGCCGCGCAAGCCGTGCCGGTGCTGGGCGCCTTCGGGGGCGCGGCGGTGAACACCGCCTTCATGAGCCATTTCCAATCCACCGCCCGCGCGCATTTCACGGTCCGACGGCTGGAGCGCACCTACGGGGCGGCCGCCGTCCGGGCGGCCTACGAGGTCGAGAAGGCGGCGCTCGGGGTGGCCTGAGCGGTTTCTTCCCGCTTCGCCGTCATTGTGAGCGCACCTTGATCCGTCCTCCCAGTGCCTCCAGAAACGATCCGGGCGGCGCGAAGCGACGGAGGCGATTCTGATCAGCAACGCGGAGATGGTGGCCCGGCTCGCCCTGGCCGCGCTCGCCGGGAGCGTGATCGGGCTGGAGCGCGAGCGGCTCCTCTGGGCGGCGGGCCTGCGGACGCACATGCTCGTCTGCGTCGGCTCCTGCCTCATCATGATCGTCTCGGCTTTCGGGTTCAGCGACGTGCTCGGCACCCAGCACGTCGTGCTCGATCCCTCCCGCATCGCCGCGCAGGTCGTGTCGGGCATCGGTTTCCTCGGGGCGGGCACGATCCTGCTGCGCGGCGAGGTCGTGAAGGGCCTGACCACCGCGGCGAGCCTGTGGGGCGTGGCGGCGATCGGCCTGGCGGTGGGCAGCGGGCTCTACGTGCCGGCGCTCGCAACCACGGCCCTGGTGGTCGGGATCCTGGCCGGGATCAAGCCGTTCGAGGAGCGCTGGCGCGAGCGGATGCGGTCGCAGACGCTCCGCATGACCGTGCGCCGGGGCACGATGTCGATCGACACGCTCCACGCGGTCACGGGCGAGCGCGCCTCGCGGGTGCGCCAGTTCACCACCCGCCCGGCCTCCGACCCGAATCTCGACGAGATCACCGTCACCTTCGTCCGGCTGTCCCGCACCAGCTTCGAGGCGATCGCCGCCAAGCTGCGCGAGACCCCGGACGTGGTCTCGGTCGATACCGTCAACAGCTGACGGTCAGGCAGCCGCCTCGCCGTCCAGGAACAGGCGATAGGCCGGGTTCTCGGTCTCGTCGGTGGCCGGGTAGCCCAGCGCCTCGATCGCCGCGTCGAACCGGGCGCGCTCGGCCGGCGGCACCGCGATCCCGGCGAGCACCCGGCCGTAATCCGCACCGTGGTTGCGGTAGTGGAACAGGGTGATGTCGAAGCCCGGACCGAGCGCGTCCAGGAACTTCATCAGCGCGCCGGGCCGCTCCGGGAACTGGAAGCGGAACAGCCGCTCATGCGCGACGCCCACGGCCCGGCCGCCGACCATGTAGCGGACATGGACCTTGGCCATCTCGTTGTCGCTCATGTCGAGCACCCGGTAGCCGGCCTCGCGCAGGTCGGCGATCAGGGCCTGCTTCTCGCGCTTGCCGCCCGCGATGTTGATGCCCACGAAGATCTGCGCCTCGGCGCCCGGCGCGTGGCGGTAGTTGAACTCGGTGATCGCCCGCGGCCCGAGCGCCCGGATGAACGCCCGGTAGGCGCCGGGCTGCTCCGGGATGGAGACGCCGAGGAGAACCTCGCGCTGCTCGCCGATCTCCGCCCGCTCCGCGATGTGGCGCAATCGGTCGAAGTTGAGATTCGCCCCCGAGGAGATCGCGATCAGGGTGCCGTCGCCGCCCTCGCGCTCGGCATAGAGCTTGGCCCCGGCGAGGCTCAGCGCCCCGGACGGCTCGGAGACGGCGCGCGTGTCGTCGAAGATATCCTTGACCGCCGCGCACATGGCGTCGGTATCCACCGTGATCACCTCGTCGAGATGCTCGCGGCACAGCCGGAACGTCTCCTCGCCGGCCTGGCGCACGGCGACGCCGTCGGCGAACAGCCCGACCGAGGGCAGGCTGACCCGCGTGTCGGCGGCCAGCGCCGCGGCCATGCAGGCGGCATCCTCCGGCTCGACGCCGATCACCTTGGTGCCGGGCCGCAGGTACTTCACGAAGGTCGCGATCCCGGCGGCCAGCCCGCCGCCGCCCACCGGCACGAAGATCGCCTCGATCGGGCCGGTATGCTGCTCCAGGATCTCCTTGCCGATGGTCCCCTGGCCGGCGATCACCTCGGGATCGTCGAACGGGTGCAGGAAGGTCAGGCCCTGCTCGGCCTCCAGCAGCCTGGCCTGGGCCAGCGCCTCGTCGAAGGCGTCGCCGTGCAGCACCACCTCGGCGCCGCGGGCCCGGCAGGCATCGACCTTGATCGACGGGGTGGTGCGCGGCATCACGATCACCGCTCGGGCCCCGAGCTTGGCCGCGGCCAGCGCCACGCCCTGCGCGTGGTTGCCCGCCGAGGCGCAGACCACGCCGCGCGCGATCTGGTCCGGGCTCAGCCCCGACATCTTGTTGTAGGCGCCCCGCAGCTTGAACGAGAAGACCGGCTGCAGATCCTCCCGCTTCAGCAGCACGGGCCGGCCGAGCCGCTGCGTCATCCGGGGCATCGGATCGAGCGGGCTCTCGATCGCCACGTCGTAGACGCGGGCGGTCAGGATCTTTCGGATGTAGTCGGTCATGGTTTCGGGACTTCGGCGCGCGGCGCGGATGGGCGGAGATAGACCCTCGCGCGGCGAGATGCGAGCGGGGGCCGGTCAGGTCAGATGCCGTGCCCAATCCTGGCGGCCGTGCAGGACGCGGACGATCAGGATGCCGTCCGCCTGCTCGACATACGCGACGACATGGGCGCGGTAGGGATACAGCCGCACCGGCCGCACGAAGTCATCCCGGAGGCGAGCCATCAGCGGGTTCTCGGCCAGCAGGATGAACAGGGCCTTCAACCCTGCATAGTACCGCTCGGCCCGGTCGCGGCCGAAGGTGGCGGAACCGGACACATAAAGCTCGATGAGATCCCGGTCCGCCTGCCGCGTCGTCCGGATGGTCACCGATTCTGGGTAACCCGCACGCGCTCCCGGGCCTCGGCCAGGACATCATCCAGCGACCGCTCACTGACGCCACTGTCGAACCCTTCGGCAATCAGCGTCTGAAGCTGCGCAAGGCCGTCAATCTTTTCCTGATCGCGGCGGATCAGATCGCGGACATAGTCGCTGGCACTGCCAAAGCGCCCGGTCTCGGCCTGAGCCTCGACCCAGTCCTTCATCGCCTCAGGCAACGACACGTTCAGAGTCACCATGCCGAACGGCCTCCATCGTCGCGCAGCATGACAAAGATTTTGACCGGATACCATTCCGACTCAGCTTGGCAGCCAGCGAGACGTCGAACCGATCATCCTTGCACCAGGGTGCTGCGCAACATAAATCAATCCGCGATCACGGATAAGTTTCGATGCCGCTGGCCCGCCACGCTCTCACGGTCCCGGAAGCCGCCTTCGTCACCCAGTCCAGCGTGCGCGGGGTGAACAGCGAGATCGATGCCGGGATCGTCGCGGGGCGCGGGCAAACCGTCCGTGAGATCGGCAGCGCCGATCTGCTCTACCTCGCCGCCGTGCGCGATCTGCGCGTCGATCTGGCCCCGGCCCTGCGGCAACGCCTGCGCGATGCGATCGTGGCGGCTCATGAAGCGCAGGGGAACACCGCCCGGATCGGTCATCTCAGCGTCGCCCTCGACGCCGTGGAGGCCGAACTCGCCGATCGACTGCGGATCCTCCATCAGCTGCGCGACGAGGCGATCGAGCAGAACACCGAGGTCCTGGGCGGCGAGCCGGTTCTGCGCGGAACGCGGATCCCGGCCCGGCACGTCGCCGACATGGTCCGGCAAGGGACCTCTCCGGAGACGCTGGCCGAGGAATTCGACCTGACGCCCGATCAGGTCTCCGCTGCCATCCTCTTCGACCGCGTCAGCCCGCGCCAGGGCCGCCCGCCCCGGAAGGCGCGCCGCGTTGTACCTGCTCCTTGACGAGTGCTGCCCGAAATCCCTGATCGGCATCGCGGACGGGTTGGGCCACACCGCGCAGCGGACCCTCGCCATCGCCGAACTCGGCCGCCAGGCGACGGATGCAGCGATCTTCGCCTTCGCATGCGAGGCCCGCGCGATCGTGGTCACGGTGAACGCGGGCGATTTTCTGGCCCTGGCCGCGCGGGTGCCGGATCATCCGGGGCTGGTCCTGCTGCCCTCGTTGCCGCCGGGCGAGACCGGCCAGCTGTTCCGAAAGGTCCTCAGGGCTGCGGACGAGGCGCTGCGGAAGCCGGGTGGCGTGATCCGGATCAACCGCGCCGGCCGCCGTCACCGCTCCGGAGCGTCATAGATCCGGGGGCACCTCACCCGACCCGCTCCACCAGAGCCGCCACCCACACCAGCAGAGCCGCCATCTGCGCCATGAAGGTGCCGGCCGAGGCGAGGTCCTTCACGGTGCCGATCATCGGGTGGTGGTCCGGGTGGACGTGGTCGCAGAGCTTCTCCACCGCGGTGTTGAGGAACTCGGCAGCCAGCATCAGCAGCAGGCTCACCATCAGGGCGACCCGGACCCACAGGGTCGCGCCGAGGAGGAGGGCCACCGGTACGCCGAGCGCCAGCAGCATCAGTTCCTGCCGCACGGCCCGCTCGGTGCGGGCACCGTGGCGCAGGCCGCGCCAGGAATTGAGGAAGGCGAGGACCAGGGCGTTCATCGGGCCGCGCCCTCCGGCACCGACCGGCTGATCCATTTGGCGAGCAGCGGCCCGGTGAGCAGCACCACGAACAGGCGCAGGGTCTGCACGGCCAGGACGAAGGACACGTCCGCCTTCGAGCCGACCGCGATGATCGCAACCGAATCGAGGCCGCCCGGGCTCGTGGCCAGCACGGCGGTGAGCAGGTCGATCGGCAGCAGGAAGGTCAGGCCCCAGCCCCAGGCGGCGCAGAGCGCGATCACCGAGAAGGTCGCCGCCAGGATGCCGGGCAGCGCCGAGAGGGTGAGCCGCAGGGTCTCGCGGGTGAAGCGCAGGCCGACATAGATGCCGATGCAGGCATAGGCGAGTTCGAGGATCGTCACCGGCAGAGACATCCGCACCAGGCCGCTGGCATGGAGCAGGCTGCCGAGCACCATCGGGCCGACCTGCGCGCCCGCCGGGATCCGCAGGGCCAGGGCCGCGCCGGCCCCGACCACCGCGACCGCCAGCGTGGCGAGCAGCGAGAGCGGACCGGTCACCTCGACCGCGCCGGCGGCGGCGCCCGGAACCGGCGCCTCCATCAGGAAGCGGGCGGCGAGCGAGGCCGAGAACACCACCGCGGCGACGCGGACATATTGCATGAAGGCGACGAGGCGCGGATCCGCGCCGAAATCCTCGGCCATCGCCACCATGGCGGACGCGCCGCCGGGGGACGACCCCCAGGCCGCCGTGGTGCCGGGCAGGACCCGCAGCCGGGTCAGGACCCAGCCGACGAGCCCGCTCGCCGCCACCGTCACCAGCACGACCGCCACGATCAGCGGCCCGTCATCCAACAGGGTCTGGGCGATCTGCCCGGTCACCGCGTGGGCCACCAGGCAGCCGATCATCGCCTGCGCGGCGTTGAAGGCGAAGCGCGGCACGTGCAGCCGGGAGCCGGCGACCCCGAAGGCGATCGCCGCGATCATCGGGCCGAGCAGCAGCGCTGCGGGGAAGCCCGCCTGCAGCAGGCCATACGAGACGGCTGCCGACGCGACGGCGAGGGCGGCCCATAGGCCGAGGGTGCGGGAGGAGGGCAAGGCGACCGGTGGGGATTCACCCGCACTGATTGCCGGGCGTGAGGGCCGCTACACCGCAATATGGGCCCTGTCACGGCAAAGATTCGTTTTGGGAATGCCGATGTCAGGGTCGGCAAGGTCCGGTGTTCGCGTGGGGTTGCGTGAACCCGTTTCTCTCAAGCTGAAGCATTTCGACCGCTTCGGGCTCGCCCCATAGCTTATCCCACCCCCCCTCATCCTGAGGTGCCGAAGCGAAGCGGAGGCCTCGAAGGAGGCCTCCAGCCGGCCGCCCGATCCCTGGAGGGCTCCTTCGAGGCTCGCTGCCCTCGCGCCTCAGGATGAGGGAATTGGATTGGAAGGGTGCCGATCAGGAACGGCCTTACGGTCCCTTTCTGATGTCTCCAAAAGCCGCATCCAGCCGGCCACTTGCCGCCGCGAGCGCGGAGCGGCGATCGGCCAGCCAGGTCCGGTCGGCGTCGAGGCGCGTCCGGGCGGAAGCGAGCATGCGCCGGACCTCCGCGGGTTGCGGGCCGCCGAGTCCCTTGGCGGCCTCGATCATGCCGCGGGCCGACAGGGCGGCCCGGAACCGGGCCTCGTCGAGGGGCAGGTCCGGCGTCAGCCCCGAGCCGGCCGCGGCCTCCGCGTAGATCCGCTTCACCTCGGCGAAAGGCAGGTCGGCCGGGCGCAGATCGTGGCTGCGGCCGTAGCTGACTAGCTCGGAGGCGAAATGGTGCCCCAGCCGGAACGGCACGTCGGCCTCGCGCTGGAGCGTGTCGGCGAGCTCCGTGGTGGTGGAATAATCCGCCGCAACCTCGTCGGCGGCCCGGTCGCGGTCGATCACCAGCCCGTCGAGCACGCGGGCCCAGCGCCGGCAGGTCTCGGCCGCCTCGGAGACCGTCCGGCCCGGCGGCTCGGCCTGGTTGCGCTTGTAGTCCGGCATACCGGACTCGACGTTGTGGGCCATGATGACGAAGGCCTGCGCGGCACCGACCACGTCGCTGGCCTTCATGCGCAGGCTGTAGAGCGCCACCGGATTGCGCTTCTGCGGCATGATGCTGCTCGGGCCGGTCAGTGCGCCCTCGCGCAGCAGGATCCATGGCCGGGTCTGGTGATACTGCGCGTAGAGATCCTGCGCGAAGCTGCCGGCCGTGGTGGCGAGGTTGGCGGACAGGTCGGTCAGCTCGAGGCCGAGATCCATCGGGGCGAGCTGGCCGGCATCGTAGCTGTTCTCCACCGGCGCATCGAAGCCCAGCAGCCCGGCGAGGCGGGCGCGATCGACCGGGAAGCTCGAGGTGCCGAGCGCCGCGGCGCCCAGCGGCGACAGGTTCACGCGCGCCCAGCTCTCCCGCAGGCGATCGGCGTCGCGGGCCAGCGCCCCGGCATAGCCAAGCAGGTAATGGCCGAGCGTCGTCGGCTGCGCCTGCACGCCGTTGGTGTAGGCGGGGACGATCGTGTCGGCCTCCCGCTCGGCGACGGCCAGCAGGGCGGCGCGGGTCTTGTCCAGGGCCTCGGCGAGGTCGAGCAGCCGGTCCCGCTGGTCGAGCTTCAGCACGGTCGGGATGATGTCCTGCCGGCTGCGGCCGGAATGCATCCGGGTCGCGTCCGGGCCGGCGATCGCGGTGATCAGCGGCTCGATCCGCAGGTAATCATCCGGCCGCTCGGCCCCCGGCTTGGCGGCCTCCGCGGCGACCTGGTCGAGGGCCCGGGCGATCCGCGCCCCGAGATCCCGCGGGACGATGCCGGCCTCCACGGTCATCACCAGGGAAGCGCGGTCGATGGCGTCGATCCGGGCGAAGGTATCTTGGGAGGCGGCGAGGGTCGTCGCGGGGGTGAGGAGGGCGACCAGGGTCGCGATCAGTCTGCGCCGCATGCACGTGCTCCTATGCGCCGCCGTTTCGCGCCGGCGAGGGCATTCTGTTCGATCCGGCGTGTAATCACACATCACAATCCGGCTTGGGGGCGGGGAAGGCGACTATTCGGACGTCTTCGGCATGCCGGCAGCTGCATGAATCACCCCGTCATTCCGGGGCGCCGCAGGCGAGCCCGGAATCCAGATCCGCCGACACTGTACGACCTAGCTCGACCTGTGTTTCTGAATTCCGGGCTCCGCTTCGCGGCCCCGGAATGACGGGGCGGGCCGACGAATGCCGTGCCCCAGAACCCAAACCTAAAAACCTATGCCGCCCCGTCCCGGCAGGCCGCGGTGCCGGCGGGCGCGTGCGCGCGAAAGAACGCCGCGAGGTTCGCGAGGCCCGGGGCGCGGGGGTCGCTCGCCCGCCAGGCCAGCGCGATGGTGCGGCCGGGGCCATCGACATCGAAGGCCCGGGTGACGGTCAGGCCGGTCGGGTCGGGGCCGGGGGGCACGGCGAGCGCCGGCAGCAGGGTGTAGCCGCTCCCGGCCGCCACCATCGAGCGCAGGGTCTCCAGGCTGGTGGCGTGGCGCCCGACCGAGGAGCCCGCACCGCAGGCCGCGATCGCCTGGTCGCGCAGGCAATTGCCTTCGTCGAGGAGCAGCAGGTCCGGCCCGGCGATCTCGGTGGCCGAGAGGGCGCCGCCGCGGGCGAGCGCGTGCTCGGCCGGGCAGGCGAGCCAGAACGGCTCGACGAAGAGCGGCGCCACCGCCAGTCCGACCGGGGGCAGGGGCAGGGAAACCAGGGCGGCGTCGATGCGCCCGTCGCGCAGGCCTTCGACGATCTCGGCGGTGCGCGATTCCGACAGGGACAGCGTCAGCAGCGGGTATTGCTGACGCAGCGGCCGCAGCACCAGCGGAAAGAAGTAGGGGCCGAGCGTCTGGATCGCGGCCAGGACCAGCCGGCCGGTGAGCGGCGAGCCGCGGCCCTCGGTGGCGAGCGCCAAGAGCCGCTGGGCCTCGGCCAGGACGATGCGCGACTGCCGGACGATCCCCTGGCCGGCCTCGGTGAGCAGCACCCGGCGGTTCGAGCGCTCGAACAAGGTGAGCCCGAGGGTCGCTTCCAGCTTACGGACCTGCACGCTCAGGGTCGGCTGGCTGACGTTGCACCGCTCGGCGGCCCGGCCGAAATGGCCCTCATCGGCGACCGCGACGACATATTCCAGGTCGCGAAGTGACAGACCGGCCAGGTTCATAGGCTGCGTCTATCACGGCGTTTGCGACGATGCATTAGCCAAGGGGCCTGGAGCGGTCCATAACCTCGTTGGAACGGTTTCAGTCTGGCGAGTCGGCCCCATATGCCGCTCACGGACTTCACGGAGAGACGAGACGCATGAGCGATCAACGCCCGATCCTGACCACCCGCCAGGGCCATCCGGTCCGCGACAACCAGAGCACCCGCACGGTCGGTGAGCGGGGTCCCGCGACGCTCGAGAATTACCAGTTCATCGAGAAGATCACCCATTTCGACCGTGAGCGGATCCCGGAGCGCGTCGTGCACGCCCGCGGCGCCGGCGCCCACGGCTGGTTCGAGGCCTACGGCAAGATCGGCGACGAGCCGGCTTCCAAGTACACCCGTGCCCGGGTGCTGAACGAGACCGGCGTGAAGACGCCGATGTTCGTGCGCTTCTCCACCGTGGCCGGCGCCAAGGAGAGCCCGGAGACCGAGCGCGACCCGCGCGGCTTCGCGGTGAAGTTCAAGACCGTCGATGGCAACTGGGACCTGGTTGGCAACAACCTCAAGGTGTTCTTCATCCGGGACGCCATCAAGTTCCCCGACATGATCCACGCGTTCAAGCCGGATCCGGTGACCAACCGCCAGGAGGCTTGGCGCTTCTTCGACTTCGTGGCCCAGCACCCCGAGTCGATCCACATGGTGACGCACCTCAAGTCGCCCTGGGGCATTCCCGCCAACTATCGCGAGATGGAAGGCTCGGGCGTCAACACCTACAAGCTGGTCAACGACCAGGGCGAGGCCGTGCTCTGCAAGTTCCATTGGGAGCCGAAGCAGGGTGTCCGCAACCTGACCTCGCAGCAGGCCTCCGAGATCCAGGCCAAGGATGTCGGCCACGCGACCCGCGACCTGTACGACAACATCAAGGCCGGCAACTTCCCCGAGTGGGAATTCTGCGTGCAGATCATGCCGGACGGCCCGAACGAGCACCTGTCGTTCGATCCGCTGGACGACACGAAGCTGTGGCCGGTGGACCAGTTCCCGCTGCTGCCGGTGGGCCGCATGGTGCTCGACCGGGTGCCGGACAACTTCTTCGCCGAGGTCGAGCAGTCGGCCTTCGGCACCGGCGTGCTGGTCGACGGCATCGACTTCTCGGACGACAAGATGCTGCAGGGCCGGACCCTGTCCTACTCGGATACCCAGCGCTACCGCGTCGGCGCCAACTACCTGCAGCTGCCGATCAACGCGCCGCAGCCCGGCGTGAAGGTCTACTCGAACCAGCGGGACGGCCAGATGACCTACACGGTCGACGGGACCGGCCCGAACAAGCACATCAACTACGAGCCCTCGACCCTGGCCGAGGGCCTGCGCGAGGCCCCGAAGCCGGCCAAGGACTACCACCAGCCGGTGCAGGGCCAGCTCGGCCGCTACCAGACCTCGCGTACCGAGGACGACTACACCCAGGCCGGCGTCCGGTACCGCTCGTTCCAGGATTGGGAGCGCGAGGACCTGATCGCCAACCTCGTGGCCGATATGAAGCAGTGCCCCGAGCCGATCCAGCTGCGGATGGTCTGGCACTTCTGGCACGCGGACGAGGATTACGGCCGCCGCGTCGCCGAGGGTGCGGGCATCGATCTGGAGAAGGCCAAGGCCCTGCCGCCGCTGCCGGGCCGCGCCGCCCCGCACAAGCGCCTGCAGGCCGAGACCTACACCGACGGCTCCCAGGCCCACCGGGTCGCCGCGGAGTAAGTTTTTTACGCAGCGCCGAACCGGCCTGGACTGAATGAAGGCCCCGCGGGTGCGAACCCGCGGGGCCTTTCTTTTGGCCGCATCGCGAAGCGCCGTCCCCGCTCAAGGGCAACGGCGGCGGACGTGCCCCCGGCCGAGATAGGTCTGGGTCACCGGATCGTAGGTCCTGAAGCGGCGGGCGCAGGCCGCCACCGCGGCCGCGAGATCGGCCGGGTCCGTCTCGACCACGGGCGGCACGTCGGCGGGCGCCACGTAGACCGGGCGCCGGTAGACCCGCGGCGCGTAGACATAGGCGTCGTCGTAAAACGGATCGCCGAGATCGCCCCATAGGGTGACCCAGGCCGAAGCCGAGACCGAAGCCCGCGAGCCCGTAGCCGTAATAATCGTCGTACCAGGGGCGATAGATATAGGGACGTCGGAACGCGAAGCCGGGCCGGTGGCCCCGCCAGCCGACGATGGCCGGGCCCGGCCGGACCGGCCCGAGGGGCCGTCCCCAGGCGCCGACCCGGGTCCCGATCCCGCCGTGGAAGCCGGGCCCGAACCCGCGCGCCTCGGCGCCCACAATCGTCAGTGGAAGCGCAATGATCGCAGCTGCTACCAGTAGAAGCGAAGACTTGTCGATACGTGCCATGCCGTTCACCCGAAGCAACGCGCCGGTCCCGCGCAGAAGCGGACTCGGCGCAATAGTTCGGGTTATCCCGGCCCGGCCGCTTCTCGCGTCAAGAGTTCTCGGCGCACCTGTCAGGCCACGCGAACTTCACTGTCGCGCGGACAGGCAATTGACGAGGGAAGGGCTGCTCTGCGGCGTCCGCCGCCTCGATCAGCGGCCGCCGGCCGGCAGCGGCGGCTGAAGCGGCGCGCTGCCCGGATCCGGCGCGGCGGCGCTGACCTTGCGGTCGCGGCCGGCGGCCTGCCCGACCAGGATCGCCGCGATGGCGATGGTGACGAACAGGGCGCCCGGCAGCCCCCAGCCGCCGGTCGCCTCGTGGGCGAGCCCGAAGGCGAGGGGGCCGAGGCAGGCGCCGGTATAGCCGATGCCCTGCGCCATGGCCGACAGCCCGGCGGCGCTGGCGGCATCCGCGGCGCGCAGGACGATCAGGGTCAGCCCCAGGCCGAAGCAGCCGCCGATGCCGAAGCCGAGCGCGCAGGCGGCGGGGATGCGCAGAGCCTCGGAGCCGTAGGCGAGCACCAGGAAGGATGCCGCCGTGAGCCCCGGAATGGCGACGATCCAGGCCCGCTGGTCCCGCGCCCGAGCGGCCAGCATGGCAGTGAGCAGCGCGCCGGGCGCCTGGATCAGCGTCATCAGCGAGGCGTAGAGGCCGGCATCGAGCGCCGAGAGGCCGCGCGCCTGGAGCAGCAGCGGCAGCCAGCCGAACAGGGTGTAGGCGAGCGAGGATTGCAGGCCCATGAAGCCCGTGACCCACCAGGCGAGCGGATCGCGCAGGAGACGTCCGGCGGACGGCGCCCGGGTCGAGGCCGTGCGGCGGGCGAACGGGATCCACAGGAAGGCGGCCACCAGCGCCGGCAATGCCCAGACAGCCAGCGCCGAGGGCCATCCGCCGCCGAGCGCGTGCTCCACCGGCACGGCGGCGCCCGCGCCCGCGGCCGCGCCGAGGCACAGGGTCATGGTGTAGAGGCCGGTCATCAGGCCGCCGCTACCGGCGAAGTCGCGCTTCACCAGGGCCGGCAGGAGCACGTTGTCGAGCCCGATCCCGATGGCGGCGAGCGCCGTCCCGACGAAGAGGGGCCCGAGGCCGCCGAGCCCGCGCAGGGTCAGGCCTGCGGCGAGGATCGTGGCGCCCACGAGCACGGCGAGATCGGGCCCGATCCGGCGGATCAGCGGCGCCGCCAGGGCGCAGGCGATGCCGAGGCACAGGACCGGCAGGGTGGTGAGGATCGCGGCGCCCCCCGCGCTGAGACCGGTGCTCTCCCGGATCGTCGCCAGCAGCGGGCCGATCGTGCTCAGCGCCGGGCGCAGGTTGAACGCCACCAGCATCAGCGCGAGCCCCAGCAGGATCCGGCCCGGGGCCGTACGCTCGGGGCTCATGCCCGCCGCCGGGCCGTGAGGGCGCCGCCCAGGCAGGCGGCCAGCATCAGCGCGAAGGCGGCGTCGCCGAGCTGCCCGTACAGGGTGCCGCCGACGATTCGGGCGGGCAGGTCGGCATCGAGCCAGCTTTCCTGATCGAGCTCGGTCCGGGCGACGATCCGGCCATGGGGGTCGATCACGGCGGAGATCCCGGTATTGGCGTCGCGCACCAGCGGCAGGCCCTCCTCGACGGCCCGCAGCCGGGCCTGCGCCAGGTGCTGGCGCGGGCCCGGCGTGTCGCCGAACCAGGCATCGTTGGTGACGTTCAGGATCAGCCCAGGCGGCCGCGGCACGGAGGCGGCATTGGCCGGAAGGATCGCGTGCGGAAAAATCGCCTCGTAGCAGATCGTGGCCGCCACCGGGGGCAGGCCCGGCACCGCCAGGATCCGCTGGGCCGCCAGGGTGCCGGCCGAGAAGCCGCCGGGGATCGCCACGAACTGGCGCAGGCCGAGCGCACGCAGCGCGGCGTCGAGGGGGGCCGGCAGGTACTCGCCGAACGGGACGAGATGGACCTTGTCGTAGGTGTCGGAGATCACGCCGTCCGGCCCGATCACCATGACGGCGTTGAAGTAGCGCAGGCGCTCGCCCGGCAGGGGCTCTTCGGCCCGGGCCGCACCGGTGACGAGCTGCTGCCCGGGCTTGAGGCCCGCCGCCACCTTGGCCAGGGCGTCGGGATCGCGCTGGATCAGGAACGGGAAGGCCGATTCCGGCCAGACGATATGGGTCGGCTCGGGCGCGCCGGCCTCGGTCGGGCGCTGGCTCAGCTCGATGTAGCGGTCGACGATGTCGGCGCGGTTCTCGGGCCGGAACTTGGCATCCTGCGGCAGGTTCGGCTGGACGAGGCGCAGGCGGACGCCCGCCACCACCGGATCGGGCGGCCCGAGGCGCACGGCCCCGTAGAGCGCCATGCCGATCAGCACGATCGCGGCGGCGGCGCTTGGCCCGAACCGGCTGCGCGGATGCGAGCCGGTGGCGAGGGTCGCCGGGGCGGCGCAGATCAGCACCGCCAGCACGGTCAAGCCGTAGAGGCCGATCACGGCGCCCCATTGCATCAGCCAGAGGTTCTGGGCGAGCGCCATCCCGAGGGTGTTCCAGGGGAAGCCCGTGAACAGGTGGCCGCGCAGCCACTCGGCGGCGCCGATCCCGAAGGCGAGGGCGGCGATCCGGGCGGGGCCGCGCAGCCAGAGCAGGCCAGCGGCGCCGAACCCGGCGCCGTAGAACAGGCCGAGCGCGAAAGGCAGGCCGACGACGCCAAGCGGCATCGCCCAGAGGAACTCGTCGGCCTCCACCAGGAAGGCCTGTCCGAGCCACCACAGGCCGGCGGTGAGGTAGCCGAAGCCCCAGGCCCAGCCGACCACGAAACAGGGCCAGAGGCGCCGCGGGGCGGTCCGGTCCGCGGCCGCCCCGTCCATCAGCCAGACCGCCACCGACAGGGAGACGGTCAGGGCCGGCAGGAACCCGTAGGGCGGCATCGCCAGCGCGCCCAGCGCGCCGGCGAGCCAGGCGAGGCCGAGCCGGCGCCAGCCCTTCAGCCGGGCGATCGCCCGCACGAAGCCCGAGGCGGGGCGGCCGAGCGGGCTGCTCGGGGCGGCCACGTCCCGGGCGTGCCCCACGGTCAGGACCGCCACGCAGCACCCGTCACGCGAAGATCCTCATGGATGCGGCGTCTCGGGCACCGGCGCCGGGGTGGGCGGGGGCAGGGCCAGCGGCACCACGGTGCTGATCCGCGCCGCGCCCTTGTGGAAACGCAGCCGCTTCAGGCGGCGGGGATCGGCGTCGAGCACCTCGAATTCGAGGTTGCCCGGCCCGGCGATGAGCTCGCCCCGGGACGGTACCCGGCCGGCCAGGGTGACGATCATGCCGCCCAGCGTATCGATCTCCTCGGCCATGTCGCCGACCGCGGCCACGAGGTCGACGCCGGTGGCCTCGGAGACCTCGGCGAGGGGCGTGCGGGCATCGGCCACGAACACCTCGTCCTCGCCGTCGACCCGCTGGACCTGTTTGGCCTCGGTGACGTCGTGCTCGTCCTCGATGTCGCCGACCACGACCTCGATCAGGTCCTCGATGGAGATCAGCCCGTCGGTGCCGCCATACTCGTCGATGACCAGGGCCATGTGGGTGCGCGTCGCCTGCATCCGCACCAGCAGGTCGATGGCCGGCATGGACGGGGGCACGAACAGGACCGGCCGCTGGATGCGGGCGGCCGCGAGCGTGGTGGTGAGGTCGACCTTGCCGAGGTCGAGGGACCTGTGCATCCGGGTGGGCGGGCGCCGGGTGGTGCGCGGCGTGACGGTGGCGTCGGCCTCGCCCTCGGCGGGCGTGGCGGGCCGGACCGCGGATGCCGCGCTGCGCCGGGCAGGCTCGGCCTTGGCGGCGATGTGGTCGACCAGATCGCGGATGTGGACCATGCCGCGGGGGTCGTCCAGCGTCTCGCCATAGACCGGCAGGCGGGAATGGCCGGCGCTGCGGAACAGCTTGAGCAGATCGCCGAGATTGGTATCGTTCGAGACCGCGACAATGTCGGCCCGAGGGACCATCACGTCGTCGACCCGCACCTTGTGCAGGCCGAGCACGTTCTTGAGCATCACCCGCTCGAGGGGGGTGAGACCGCTCTCGCCGGCATCGGGCTCGGCGAGCGCCTCCTCAAGCCCCTCGCGCAGCGAATCGCGCGGCTTGAGATGGAGCGCCTGCAACAGGCGGTCGTACCAAGGGTCCCGGGTCTGGGACTCGCCCTCGGTGGAACTGGGCGCGGCCAGGGCCGCGCCGCGACTTCGATCGTTGCTCATGTCTCTCGGATCTGGGGGCGGTGGGGAATCGGCCGCTCAGGCATAGGGATCTGGAATGCCCAGGGTCGCGAGGGCCGCGACTTCGAGCGCCTCCATGGCCTCGGCCTCGGCCTCGCCGTTCTCGTGGTCCTGACCGAGACAATGCAGGGTGCCATGGACGAGGAGGTGCGCGAGGTGATTCTGGAGCGGCTTCGACTGCTCGGCACTCTCGCGCACTAGGGTCTCGTAGGCAAGGACCACGTCGCCGAGCGGCAGCGCGGCGCCCGCATGCCGGGGCTGCGGGGCGGCCGGGAAGGACAGCACGTTGGTGGGCTTATCCTTGTTGCGCCAGGTGCGGTTGAGCTCCTGGACGGTGGCGTCGTCGGTCAGCATGACGCTGACCTCCACGGGCCCGTCCGGCGGCTCGGGGGCGGCGGCCAGCCCGGCCTCGACGGCGCGGATCACCAGCGATTCGAGGTCCGGGATCGCGGTTTCCCAGCGCGCGTCCTCGACCGTGAGGTCGATGTCGTGGGGCGTGCTCACGCCAGCGGCCGGCGCCGGGGGTTGGGATTGCGGTCGGCATCGCCGTCGCCGTGCGCGGCGCGCTCGTAGGCGGTGACGATCCGGCGCACGAGGTCGTGACGGACCACGTCCACGTCCTTGAAGGTCACCCGGCCGATCCCCTCGACGCCGTCGAGGACGTTCACCGCCTCCACGAGGCCGGATTTCTGGCCCGGCGGCAGGTCGACCTGGCTGGGGTCGCCGGTGATGATCATGCGCGAGCCCTCGCCGAGGCGGGTCAGGAACATCTTCATCTGCATGGAGGTGGTGTTCTGCGCCTCGTCGAGGAGCACCACCGCGTTGGTCAGCGTGCGCCCGCGCATGAAGGCGAGCGGCGCGATCTCGATGATCCCGGTCTGCAACCCGCGGTCGACGTGGCGCGCCTCCATGAAATCGTAGAGGGCGTCGTAGATCGGGCGCAGATACGGATCGACCTTGTCGCGCATGTCGCCGGGCAGGAAGCCCAGGCGCTCCCCGGCCTCCACCGCGGGACGGGACAGAATCAGGCGCTCGGCATGGCCCTGCTCGAGCAGCGAGACCGCGTGGCCGACCGCGAGCCAGGTCTTGCCGGTGCCGGCCGGGCCTTCCGCGAAGACCAGCTCGTTGGTCCGCAGCAGCTTGATGTACTGATCCTGCGCCTGGTTGCGCGCCCGCACCGCCCCACGCTTGCGCGTGGCGATCTGCTCGAAATGCGGCTTGTCGGCCTCCGCGGCGATGTCCTCGGCGGGGAACAGGGTCGCCTGGGCGGTGGCCTCCCGGATCGCGCCGTCGACATCGCCGAGCGTCAGGGTGCTGCCGCCGGTCCGCACCCGGGCGTAGAGCTTCTGGAACACCCGCCGGGCCTTCTCGGCGGCGTCGGGCGAGCCCTTGATGACGAGGTGGTTGCCGAGCGCGGTGGCGGTGACGTCGAGCCGGCGCTCGATATGGGCGACGTTCTGGTCGTATTGACCGAAGACGAGGCTCGCGAGGCGGTTGTCGTCGAAGGTCAGCGGAACCTCGACCGTCTCGTCCGATCCGGGCGGCCTCGCCGCCGGCCCGCGGCCCCGCAGGGCGCCGCGCACGCCAGACCCGTCCGACGCGCTCAACCTGTGATCCTCACCGCCATCCCCATCGATACGATCCTCACGCCGCCACGGCCTCCGAGGCAAGCTGCCCGAACAGGCTGTTGGTTCCGGCCCGGACGATCCGGACCGGCACGACCGACCCGATATGGTGGGGCGGCGCGTCGAACTGCACAGCCAGAAGGTGCGGCGTCTTGCCCGCGACCTGGCCGGGATGCCGCCCCGCCTTCTCGACCAGGACGTCGAAGACCTGGCCGACCGCGGCCCGCTGATAGGCGTAGCGCTGCTCGTCCAGCAGCGCCTGCAGCTCGGCGAGCCGCTCGGCCATCACCGAATCGGGGACCATGTCGGCGCGCTCGGCCGCCGGGGTGCCGGGGCGGGGGCTATACTTGAACGAGAACGCGCTCTCGAAGCCGATCTCGCGCACCAGGTTCAGGGTGTCGGCGAAGTCGGCGTCGGTCTCGCCTGGGAAGCCGACGATGAAGTCGGAGGACAGCGCGACGTCCGGCCGGGCGGCGCGCACCCGGTCGATCAGGCTGCGATACACGTCGCGCGTGTGCTTGCGGTTCATGGCGGCGAGGATCCGGTCCGAGCCCGACTGCACCGGCAGGTGCAGGTAGGGCATCAGGGCCGGCACCTCGGCATGGGCGCGCACCAGCGCGTCGTCGAAATCGTTGGGGTGGCTCGTGGTGTAGCGGATCCGCGCGAGGCCGGGGATCTTCGCGACCGCCCGGATGAGATCCGCCAGCCCGACCGGGGCGCCGTCGGGCCCGAGCCCGTGATAGCCATTGACGTTCTGGCCGATCAGCGTGAGCTCGCGGGCGCCGCCCTGCGCGAGCTTCTCGGCCTCCGCCAGCACCGCCGACACGGGGCGCGAGACCTCGGCACCCCGGGTATAGGGCACCACGCAGAAGGCGCAGAACTTGTCGCAGCCCTCCTGCACGGTGAGGAACGCGGTCGGCCCGGAGGTGCGGCGCCGGGGCAGATGGGTGAACTTGTCCTCGACCGGGAATTCGGTGTCGACCACCCGGCGCTCGCGGGAGCGGGCCAGGAGGTCGGGCAGGCGGTGATAGCTCTGGGGTCCGACCACCACGTCGACGGCGGGCTGCCGGGCCTGGATCTCGGCGCCCTCGGCCTGGGCGACGCATCCGGCGACGACGATCCGGGTGTCGAGGCCGCGGGCCTCCCGCTCGCCCTTGAGCACCCGCAGGCGGCCGAGCTCGGAATAGACCTTCTCGGCGGCCTTCTCGCGGATGTGGCAGGTGTTGAGGACGACGACGTCGGCCTCCTCCACCGAATCGGTCGGCGTGAACCCTTCAGCGCCCAGCACGTCGGCCATGCGGGCCGCGTCGTAGGCGTTCATCTGGCAACCGTAGGATTTGACGAAGGCCTTCTTCAACGCGTGCCGCCCTAAACCGTCCGCTCGTCCGATGTGCCGGCGCCGATCCTGCGCGGATCGGCCGGCCGCAGGCCTGTAGCATGGATCGCGCGGATCGTCGCGACGCCTTCGGGCCGCGGAAGCCCCACGAGAAACGCCGGACCGCCCGGTAGGTGGGGCAATCCGGCGTGGGGTTCGACAGGGGCGGCGGGGGTTGCCCGCCACCCGTTCAGTGGGCGACCGGAGCGGCGGCCGGGACGGCGAGCACCATGTCCTGGAAGAACGGCACGTAGGCCTGGAGCATTACGAACAGGCCGACCAGGCAGGCCAGCGCGATCGAGTGCCAGAACACGAAGCGCAGGATCGTGCCCTCCTGACCGAAATAGCCGGTGGCCGTGGAGGCGACGACGATCGACTGCGCGTCGATCATCTTGCCCATCACGCCGCCCGACGAGTTCGCCGCCGCCATCAAGACGCCCGACAGGCCGAGCTGCTCGGCGGTGATCCGCTGCAGCCCGCCGAACAGGACGTTCGAGGCCGTGTCCGACCCGGTCAGCGCGACGCCGAGCCAGCCGAGCAGCGTGCCGAAGAACGGGTACAGGATGCCGGTGC
This sequence comes from Methylobacterium brachiatum, assembly GCF_020523825.1. Lineage (GTDB taxonomy): Bacteria > Pseudomonadota > Alphaproteobacteria > Rhizobiales > Beijerinckiaceae > Methylobacterium > Methylobacterium brachiatum. Next base: position 683,881 of record NZ_JAJALK010000001.1, read on the forward strand.
CCGCGAAGGCGAGGCCCAGCGTGGCGTCGACGCCGGCGTAGCGGGTGAGCACGCCGAGCGCGAGCATCGCCGCGATGGTGATCAGCGAGAAGCGCAGCGCCCAGATCGTCTCGATATAGGCGGTGACGAGGCGCAGCGGCGAGAACCGCATGATCAGCCCGGAGATGATCGCCGCGATCAGCACCCCGGTCCCGGTGTAGGACATGTAGGTGAACAGGAAGACCGCGCCCTCGGGCACCGGCTTGGCCACCACCGGCGGCACCTTCATGATCGCGTTGTGCAGGCCCGGCACCTCGTATTTCCAGGTGAAGAGCGGGTTCACGATGCCCTTGAACCAGCCGGTGCCCCAGATCGCGACGACCACCGAGAGGATGATCCACGGCAGCCAGGCCAGCAGGATATCGCGCTGCGAGGCCGTGCGCGTGCCGATATGCACGGGGGGCGTGCCGGGAACGCCGGCGCCGAGCGGCGACGGGCGCGGGGCCGCCAGGGCCAGGGACGGATCGTGGCCGCGCAGGGCCGGCGATGTCCAGATCTCCCGCGGCTGCCAGACCTTCAGGAACAGCACGAGGGCGAGCATCGACGCGATCGAGGCGCCGATATCGACGATCCACGGATTGACGTAGTTCGAGATCAGGAACTGCGCGGCCGCGAAGGATCCGGCGCAGACCAGGATCGGCGGCCAGACCCGGACCATGCCGCGGAAGCCCGCGAACACCCAGATCAGCCAGAACGGCACGATCAGCGAGAACAGCGGCAGCTGCCGGCCGATCATCGCGCCCAGGATCTCCGGCGGGTAGCCGGTGACCGAGGCCAGGCCCTGGATCGGCGCGCCGAGCGCCCCGAAGGCCACCGGCGCGGTGTTGGCGATTAGCGACAGGCCCGAGGCCGCGAGCGGCGAGAAGCCCAGCCCGATCAAAATCGCCCCGGTGACGGCCACCGGCGTGCCGAACCCGCCCGCGCCCTCGAAGAAGGCGCCGAACGCGAAGGCCACCAGCAGGAGCTGCAGGCGCCGGTCGGCGGTGATGCCGGCCACCGATTGCTGCAGCACCGAGAACCAGCCCTTCTCCACCGTCAGCCGGTAGAGGAAGATGACGTTGAGGATGATCCAGCCGATCGGGAAGAAGCCCGTGACCATCCCGAGGATGGCAGCCCGGGACGCCAGCCCGGCCGGCATGCCGAAGCCCACGATGGCGACCAGCAGGGCGAGGCCCAGCGCGATGACGGCGGCGATATGAGCTTTCACGCGCCCGCTCGCGATCATGGCGAGCAGGGCGATCACCGGGACAGAGGCGGCCAGCGTCGAGAGCCATGGGCTCCCGAACGGATCATAGACCTGGTTCCAGGGTTGCAACGGGCGTCCTCCGATACCCCGACTTCACGGGTTTCGGCCTAGCTATCAGAGGCCCACCAGCCGCTCAACTCACATGCATCATGTATTCATGGGGTGGTTTTACCGGGTCGTCGCGGTCGGGACTCGATCCGTCCGCGGCATGATTGCGCGGGCCGCGCAGCGACCCAACGCGGCGGCGGACGGCCGGATGCAGCACGTCACCGGGTCGCTTGGCGGCGCGCAAGGACGGGGGAACCGGTCGGGTCCGGCGCCCCGAGGCGCCTCAGACCGTGGCGATCTCGGATCCGCCGAGATCGAGCCCGGGTGGGGCCGGCCGGGCACCGAGCGACGGCTGGGCCTCGCCGCGACCGGTGCGGATGCCCGTCAGGGCGGCGCGCACCTCGGCCTCCGCGGCCGCGGTCGCGACCTTCCGGTCGGTGGTCGCCTCGAAGGTGATCGGCTTGCCCCAGACCACCTGGACGTCGATCGGGCCGCCCTGCACGAAGGTCGCGAGATGCGGCGCCAGGTCCATGTCGCCGTACCAGGCGATCTCGGACCGTTCGGAGCGCACCACCGGCAGGCCGTTGCGCCGGGGATAGGCGATCGCCAGCGGCTGGAGGCGCACACGGCCCCGTCCGGCCTCGGCCTGCAGGGCGGCCCGCGCCGCGCCAACCAGCGCCGAGCGGAACGGCAGAAGCCGGTTGCCGTCGCCGGTGGTCCCCTCCGCGAACAGCACCACCAACTCGCCTTCGGCCAGGCGATGGCCCATCGCGGTGCTCACCGTGGCGGTGGCACCGCGGCGCTGCCGGTCGATGTAGATCGTGCGCTGGAGCGCCGCGAGCGCGTTGATCACCGGCCAGCTGGCGATCTCCGATTTCGCCACGAAGGAGAGCGGGCGCAGCGAGCCGATCACCACGATGTCCAGCCACGACACGTGGTTCGACAGCACCAGGGCCGCCTCGCCGGGATCCGGCGGCGTCCCGGACTGCGTCACCCGGACGGAGAACAGCCACAGGAAGAGGCGATGGAACAGGATCGGCGCCACGGTCGTGCGGCGGCCGAGCAGCCGCATCGCGATCCAGTGCGGCGGCGCCAGCACCAGGAAGGCGAGGGCGAGCAGAGCGCAGCGCCCGATGAGGCCGAGGCGGCTCACGCCGTTACAGGTCGGCGCTCATGGTCAGCGCGGTCGCCCGGCTGCCGTCGGCCTTGAGATAGTATCCGGTGCGCTCGCCGACCTTGCGGAAGCCGTGGCGGGCGTAGAGCTTGAGCGCGGGAACGTTGCCCTCGTCGACCTCCAGATGGACCCGGCTGATCCCGGCATGCGCCAGGCTGGACAGGTGCTCGCGCAGCAGCCGGCGACTATGCCCGCCGCCGCGAAGCGCCGGGGACAGCACCACGGTCAGGATCTCGGCCTCGTCGGCGGCGCGGCGCGACAGGACGAAGCCCTGGAGCGTCCCGGCCCGCCACAGGGCATGGGCCTGCGTCGAGCGCTCGCACAGCATGCGCTCGAACTCGTGGGCCTCCCAGGGCCGGGCGAAGGCGGTGGCGTGCAGCCGGGCGAGCGCCGGCGCCTGCGCGGCGTCGGCGAGCGGTGCCACGTAGGGCTCGGGGGTGAGGGCGTCCCACCAGGCGGCCCACCAGTCGAGGGGCCAGAACGGGAGGGGACGCGTCATTGCCGCGCGATCCTGGCATGGTCCTGGGGCCGCGCATCGGGCCCGCGGAGGTAGAGCGGACGCGGCAGGGCCTGGGCCGGGTCGGCCACGAGACCGAGCGAGGCCACGGCGGTGATCTCGGGTGCGCCGAGGCCGACGACGCGCGCCGCGACCCCGCGGGCGGCCAGGGCGGAAGCCACCAGGGTTGCGCCCGAGCCGGTGAGCACCACGGGGCCCGATCCCAGCCGTTCCGCGGCCGTCTCCACCGGGAGGTGGGCCGGCGCGAGCCCGTCGCTCGAGCCGAGCGCCTGTACGTAGACGGCACCGTGCCGGGCATCGATCGCGGCGGCGATCACGCCCTCCACGGAGTCCGCCAGCAGCGGCGCGAGCAGGGCCGAGAGGGTGCCGACGCCGACGACCGGCTTGCCGGTGGCGAGGCCGATGGCCCGGGCCGCCGAGAGGCCGACCCGCAGCCCGGTATAGCTACCGGGTCCCACCGTCACGGCGATGCGGTCGATCGACTCGAAGCCGCCCTCGACCCGGGCGATCACCCGCTCGATCAGCGGTAGCAGTGCCTCGGCATGGCCGCGCACCATCGGCAGCGACTCGGCCGAAAGCGGCGCGTCGGCATCGTCCGCGGCGACGCAGGCGGCGCACAGGTCCAGCGCTGTGTCGATGGCTAGGATACGCACGCCCACTCCCGAATGCCGGACCGGACCGACGACCGCTCCCATTCTGCCCCGAAGGGCACGAAGACCCTAGCGTTAGAACAAAACCGCCGCCCCGTCAGCGCGGGGCGGCGGAGAGAACCGCGTTGGCGGTGAAGTGTTGCCGGCTTGCGCCGGTCTGCAGCTCCTAAGGGGCCTCAGGCCGCCCGGACCACCGAGAGGAATGCGCGGACCTCGGCGTTCAGCCGCTCGGATTGCCGGGACAACGCGGAGGCCGAATCCAGCACCAGGGTGGCCGCCGAACCGGTCGCCTCGGACGCCTGCGCCACACCGACGATGTTATGCGTCACCTCGCCGGTCCCGCTCGCCGCCTGCGCGACGTTGCGGACGATCTCCTGGGTCGCGGCGCTCTGTTCCTCGACCGCGGCGGCGATGCTGGTGGCCACGCCGTTGATCTCGCGGATCAGACCCACGATCGAGCCGATCGCCGAGGCCGCCTGGCCGGTGGCGCCCTGGACCCGGCCGATCTGCGCGGCGATCTCGTCGGTGGCCTTGGCGGTCTGCTCCGCCAGCTCCTTCACTTCGGCCGCGACCACGGCGAAACCGCGCCCGGCCTCGCCGGCGCGGGCCGCCTCGATGGTGGCGTTGAGCGCGAGCAGGTTGGTCTGGCTGGCAATCGACGCGATCAGGCCGACCACGTCGCCGATCCGCGCCACGGCGGCGCTCAGCTCCTGCATCAGCACGCCGGTCTGGTCGGCCTGACCCACCGTCCTCTGGGCCAGGTCGGACGCGCCCTCGACCTGGCGGCCGATCTCGCCGATCGAGACCCCGAGCTCCTCGGCCGCCGCCGCTACGGTGTTGACGTTGGCTGCCGCCTCTTCGGCCGCGGCGGCCACCGCACTGGTCTGGCCGGCGGTCTCGGTCGCGGTGCCGGTGAGGGTCTGCGCCGTGGTCTGGAGCTCGGTGGCCGAGGTCGCGACCTGGCCGACGATGCCGCCCACCGCCTCCTCGAAACGGTCGGCCAGCTCGGCCATCGCGCGCCGCTGCTGCTGCGCCGCGGCCTCGTCGGCCTTGCGCTTGAGATCGGCCTCCTCGGCGGCCTTTCGGGCCATCATCGCCTTGATGCCCTCCACCGCCCGTCCGACCGCGCCGATCTCGTCGCCCCGGCGCGCCTCCGCGATCTCGGCCTCGATCTCGCCCTTGGCCATGCGCTGGAGCACCGCGACCAAGCAGTTGAGCGGCCCGGTGATGCCGAGGGTGGAGACCAGGAGCGAGGAGAGGATGCCGATGACCAGGCCGAAGGCGCCGAAGCCGATCAGGCTGTAGCGGGTCGCGTTCGTTTCGGCGGTGAGGTCGCTCGAGCGCTTGCGCATGTAGGCTTCGATGGAATCGCCGAGCTTGGTCCCCTCGATCCCGAGGGTGGCGAAGATCGGCTCGCTCACCTCGCGCGCCACCTTCAAGGCGGCTTCCTTCTGCCCGGCCACGGCGAGGCGCCGTGCCTCCGACGCCGCCGCCACGAAACGGTTGGTGCGCTCACGCTGCGCCTGGATCGCATCGGAGAAGGCCGGCACCTGCTGTGCGAGATCGGACAGGGTCTTGTCGGCCTGCGCCACGATGACGTCGAACTGCGCGCCCGCCTGGCGGACCTGCTCCGAATCCGTCTCGGCGATCGTCCGGTACATCAGGTAGTTCAGCGTGTTGTTCAGGCGATTGGTCCGCCGCACGTTCGACACGGCCTTCGCCTCCCGGGCGATCAGGTTCGTGTAGATCGCGTCGATCACGACCATGCGGGACTGGGCGAACCAGATGCAGCCGCCCACGATCACCGCGATGATGAGATTGATCGCCAGGAGCTTCGTAACGATGTTCGTGCGGCTGAGGAGGTTCATGCGGAGCCCCGGGAATCGTCCGGCCACGAACAACCCGACGAAACCTTACGTCAAGCCCAGGACGTCGAAACCCACGGATGTCATGACTGCAAGCATTCCGCGCATTCAGTGACCAGGCATTTCTATAATAAGTCCATGCCTACGCGATCATGACCTTATCTTACCTTGTCGTCCGATCATCGTGACGTCGATAGTGCCATCGCGCGATTCACCCGATCGGTGACAAGTCGTGCCGAGCCTCTCGATCAGTTCCCGCGGCGGCGGCGCGAGCCTGGCTCGACCTCACCCTCAGCAAACGAAACGCCGGCGGGCTTGCGGCCGCCGGCGTCGGTCAGATCGGGATCGATGGGGACCGCGTTGGGCCTCAGACGGCCTGGACCTCGCGGATCTCCGGCAGGAAGTGCCGGAACAGGTTCTGCACGCCGTGCCGCAGGGTGGCGGTGGAGGAGGGGCAGCCCGAGCAGGCGCCCTTCATCTCGAGATAGACCACGCCTTCCTTGTAGCCGCGGAAGGTGATGTCGCCGCCATCGCCGGCCACCGCCGGGCGCACCCGGGTCTCCAGCAGGTCCTTGATGGTCACGACCGTATCGTGGTCGGCCTCGTCATAGAACTCGTCCTCGCCATCCTGGTCGTCGAGGCCGCCTTCGGCCATCACGGGGGCGCCGGACTGGAAATGCTCCATGATCGCGCCGAGCACGGCGGGCTTCACCTGAGCCCATTCGGACCCGTCCTCCGCCTTGGTCACGGAGACGAAGTCGTGGCCGAAATAGACGCCGGCGACGCCCGGGACGGCGAACAGCGCGGACGCGAGGGGCGAGCGGTTGGCCGCCTCGGCGTCCCGCGCCTCGAAGGTGGATTCGGGCAGGACGACGCGGCCCGGGAGAAACTTGAGGGTTGCCGGGTTCGGCGTGGCTTCGGTCTGGATGAACATGGTCGGCGAACTCCGCTGCGCCGGTTCAAGGCCGGCCGGGACAGGTGCCGCGAGGCACCGCCTTCCATGTGGACCGGCGAGGGGATTTTCTCAACCGGGGCCGCGCGCCTGGAGAGTGGACATTCGTGCCACGCCCCTTCAGGACGGCGCAAACGGGATGCTGACGGAGCCGGCGGTGGATGTAACCGGAGAAGAGACGCTCGCGCAGGAGTTGCTGAAGGATCTGCGCGCCGCGCAGGCCAAGCTGGAGGCCGCGCGCGAGGACGCGGCGTCGCTGAAGGTGCTGCTCGCCCTGCGCACGCACCAGCACGATCTGGCCTGGCAAGATGCGCAGCGCCTCGCCGCCGAGTTGGAGAGCGCGCGGTCGCGGGCGACCGGCCTCGAAGCCGCGCTGGCCGAGGCCCGGGCCGACGTCACCGCCGCGGAGGCCCTGGCCGAGGCCGAGGAACGCACGGAGGCGGTCCGGGCCGTGCTCGGCGCGGTGCTCGACAGCATCGGCAGCCGTGCCCTCGACCGGCGGCGGTTCCAAGAGATCATCGCCCGGGCCGGGCGCGAGGCGCCGAGCGACGGTCCCGGGGCGGCCCGGCACGCGGTGCTGCTGACCGAGGCGCGGCGGGTTCTGGGCATCTCCGGCTGAGGCGATCTGGCGGCCGGGCCCGCCCGACGGCAGAGGGTTAACCCGCCTTTAACCACCCGCTCGCATCGTCGATCCCAGGACGGAGTGGAGATCGGACTCATGCAGATCAGCGAGCAGCACGTGCGCGAATGCGCCTATTACATCTGGGAGAAGGAAGGCCGGATCCACGGTCACGCCGTCGCCCACTGGATCCGCGCCGAAGCCGAGCTGCGCGCCGGCGTCGTGCTGGCGGACGGCCAGGCCGTCGCGGCCAAGCCGGTCGCCGCGAAGGCGCCGGCTTCCAAGGTTGCCGCCCCCAAGGCTGCCGCCAAGACCGCGGCTCCGAAGGCCCCGGCCAAGGCCGCCACCCCCAAGGCTGCCGCCTCGAAGACCGTGACGCCGAAGGACGCGCTGGCCAAGCCGGTCGCCGCGAAGACCGCCAAGGCCTCGAAGGCCGCCGTGACCGCCGGTCTCGCCGCCAAGGCCAAGCCGGCCCGCGCCCCGGCCTCGATGCACTGAGCCGACGGCGCTTCCTGCGTCAGCGCGGCTGTTTCAGGAGCCCGCCCCTTCACCGAGGGGCGGGCTCCTGCCGTTTCCGAGGCCCTCAAGACTGGAACAGCCCGACGCCGCCACCGTTGTCCGCCGTGACGCGTACGCCGTGCGCCGCCAGGAGGGCCGTGATGCGCGCCGTGATCTTCGACATCGATGGAACGCTGCTCGACAGCGTCGACCTGCACGCCAAGGCCTGGGTGGAGGCCTTCGCGCATTTCGGCGTCGAGACCGACGCCGCGAAGGTCCGCAGCCAGATCGGCAAGGGCGGCGACGAGCTGATGCCGGTGTTCCTGCCGCCCGAGCGGATCGAGCGCGAGGGCAAGGAGATCGAGAGCTACCGCTCGGATCTGTTCAAGCGAAAGTATCTGCCGGAGGTCCGGCCCTTCCCGGCGGTCCGGCCGCTGTTCGAGCGCATCCGCGCGGCCGGCCTGAAGATCGCCCTGGCCTCTTCGGGCAAGGGCCCGGAGGTCGAGCGCTACCAGGAGATCCTGGGGATCGCCGATCTGGTCGACGTCGTGACCAGCTCGGACGACGCGGATCGTTCGAAGCCGCATCCCGACATCTTCGAAGCCGCCGCGCAAAAGCTCGAAGGGTTCGGCAAGGACGAAATGATCGTGATCGGCGACACGCCCTACGATGCGCAAGCGGCCTCGAAGGCCGGGCTGCGCACGATCGGCGTGCTCTGCGGCGGCTTTCCGGAGGCCGATCTGTCCGGCGCGGGCTGCGTCGCGATCTACCGCGACCCGCAGGATCTCCTCGACGGATTCGATCGCTCGCTGCTGGCGACAAGCTGAGCGAGGGCAAAAGCAAGGGAAATCTGGAGCTTCGCGCGCGCCCTCCACGGTTTCCCATGCTCTGTGTTGCAGTGCGGTGACGGTACACGACGCCGGCTACGCAAATGCGCGAATGGGGCTGGCGCGGTGAGGCCGGAAGGCGTAGCCACCCGGCCGCCATCTGGAACGTCTCAAAGCACGAGCGCCGCGCATGCCCCAGACTCACCAGGCCAGCCCAGCACCGCGTTTCGTGCCTGCGGCCAAGCCCCTGGCCGACCAAATCGCCGAGGCCATCGCGTGCCGGTCGACGCCGCTCAGCCACCTGCTGCGGCTGATGTCGGCGCTGAACGCCGAGGGCGGCAACGAAGCCCTGCGCCACAAGCTGCGCGTCCGCATCGGCGCCCCGCTGGACGCCTGAGCGCGCGTTGCTGGCGGCGCCTCAGCGCCGCCGGTGCCGGCGATGCTTGCGCTTCGGCGCTTGGGCTGCGGCCTGATTCGTCCGGGCCATGCAGGCGAAGTAGATCTGCCGGCCGATCTCTTCGAGTTCCAGTCCCTGCGGATTCGGTGCTGAGAAGACCTTGGCGCGGGCCTCGTTCCGGCAGGCCGCGTCTTCCGGGCTGCGGATCGGCGGCTCGGCCCGAGCCGGCGCGCCGACGATCAATGCAAGCAGCACGGCCGAGACCATTGCGGGGACCCGCATCCTGGCTTGGATACTCAACATACCGGAGCGTATTCCTCGTGAGACCGAGCCGCCGAGATAGGGCCGGATCGCTCTGCCGTGAAGCTTCGTCAGACTGCTGGTCCCGGGCGGGACGCCGCCCCGGCTGACCGCCCGTTCGCTGCCGATCTTGCCGCGCAACCTCAGGGCACGACCCAGAGGCACCGGCCGGACCCCGCAACCGTCATGCATTCGTAGGGCGCCCCGCCGATCAGCGCCCGCTGCTCCACGGTCCCGATATCGGCCTTCGGAATCGTGCGGCATCCCGCTTCCGGCGCCTCGCGCGCTGGACCGGTCGCGGCATCGATTCGGCGGGTGGCAAGCAGCGTCTCACAGGCGGTGACGGTGCTTCGATCCTGCGCCGCGCCTTGGCTCGCTCCCAGAACCGCGATCGGCAGCGCCGCCAGGATGATTCGAGACCGCATCGCTTCCTCGCCGTTGGGATCGATCGTGGGCTGGATCACCGGCCGCACCGCGAAGCCGGCATGCCGGCGCGGCTCTCAACACCGGTCGGCAGGAGATAGTTGCGGGGGGACGCCGCTCCGGCTGCGCCTGCCGGACCGCCCGGAGCGGACGCGCCCGGAGACGGGCCGTCCCCCTCGGCGAAGCCCCGCCATGAGGAGCGCCGGCTGCGAAGCGCGATCATCGCCGTCGAACGGGACAGCCGGTCCACCGGGCGAAGCGGGGAGAGACGATGGCGGCGGATCCGAATCTTCGGCGACCCCGGCGCCTGGCGACCGGTCGACGGCATCCTGGCGCGCACGCCGGGCGGCCTGGAGACCATCGTGCGCCGCGGGCGGTCGAGCCCGGAACCGGAGGCGGCGATCGGCCATTGCCGCATCCAAATCCCATCGAACCGCGTCGCGTATGTCCCTGTCGAAGAAGCTGAAGGTCGGCCTCGACGAAACCCGTATCCTGATCCTGGGCTCGCAGATCCTGCTGGGCTTCCAGCTCCAGGGGGCCTTCCGGCCGACCTTCGAACAGCTGCCGTTTCACAGCCGTGTGGTCTGGGTCGCCACGCTGGGGCTCATCACCCTGGCGGTCGCCCTTCTGATCACGCCGTCGATCCAACACCGGCTAGTTGAGGAGGGCCACGACACCAAGCGTCTGCTCGGCGTGATCCGCCTCTGCGCCGGCCTCTCGCTGGCGCCGTTCGCCCTGGCGCTCGGCGCCGACCTCTTCCTCGCGGCGGAGCCGGTCCTCGGGACCGGGTTGGCCGCGTCCATCGGCATCGTCGCCGGCCTCACCGCGCTGCTGTTCTGGTACGGGCTGCAAGCGCTGAAGGCCCGCACCACCGGCGAACAGGAGCGCACCATGACGAGCGCCGAACCGGAGCACGAGCACACGTCGCTGGAGACGAAGATCGAGCAGATGCTCACCGAGGCGCGCGTGATGCTGCCCGGGGCCCAGGCGTTGCTCGGCTTCCAGCTGGTCATCATCTTCTCGGAGACGTTCGAGGCCCTGCCGTTCATCACGAAGCTGATCCACCTCGCGGCCATCGGCTTCCTCGCCCTGACGGTGATCTGGCTGATGGCGCCCGCCGCCTTCCACCGCGTGGTCTATGCAGGCGCGGACACGCCCGACCTCCACAGGCTGGGGACCCGCTTCCTGCTCGCCGCGAGCGTGACCTTGGCGCTCGGCATCGCGGCCGATCTCGGCGTCGTCGTGGCGACGATCCTGAAGTCTAGCGCAGCGGGCATGGTCGCGGCCGGCATGTCCCTCGTCGTGCTGAGCGGCCTCTGGCACGTGTATCCGGCGCTGCTGCGCAGGCGGCGCTCGCTGCGGGCCTGAGGCGCCAAACGACAACGCCGCCCGCCTGGGGGCGGACGGCGTTCGAGCGCGTGATCGATCTGCGCCGGGACCGGCGCGGCAGCTTCAGCGCTTGGCTTTGGCCTTGCGGGCGGCGTAGCGGGCGTCGCGCTGCGCCTTCTTCATGGCGAGTTCGGCGGCCTTGCGCTCCTGGGCGGCGGCGAGTTCCGCAGCTTCGCGGGCGAGGCGCGCAGCGAGTTCGGCCTCCTCGCGCAGACGCTTCTCCTCGGCGGCCTTCCGCTCGGCGGCGATCCGGGCAGCCTCGCGCTCGCGGGCGCGCTCTTCGCGGGCCTGGACGATCGCGGCCCGGGCCTTCGCCTTGGCGATCACCTCGGGGTCATCGGCCGGCGGGCGGGACTTGAACTTGGCCAGCAGGGCGGCCTTGGCGTTCTGCGAGTGCTGGCGGCGGTCGTCGAAATTCCGGTAGTCGAATGCGCTCATCTGACCTTTCTCGGTTGGGTACGTCACGCGTCTTGCGGGGACGACCGGCTACGCCGGTCACGTACTGAGACTGCAGGTTCCGCGACCGTCCCCGGGCCCCGGAACCGCACCGATCCATCGGCGCTGCCGATGGTCCGACCCGAGCGCTCGGCTCACGCTGGAGCGCTCGGGTCGGACCATGTCTGGAAAAAACGGGACAGCCCTTAGACCCAGCCTCCCCCAAGACGCAATCGGGTCTGCGTGCTGAGATGGCGGGTAACGCGACAATCCACGTCGACTCTGTAAAAGTTTTACCCGACGATGCTGAAAAACCTCAGCCCGACGGTGAAATCGTCGGTCGCCGGGGGGCCGAGCCGCAGGCTCGTTTCAATGCAAGTCAGGTAGGTCGCACGCGCTTGAACGGCAAGACCGGCGGCGCGGCACGATTGCCGCAGCGGCCGGCCGGGGCAAACGAGAGCCAGGAGTGGCGATGCGTATCGTGACGACGTCCGAGATCACGGCCGAAGCCTTCGCGGCCTACGGGGAAGTCCTGGCCGCGCCGGTGACGGAGCCGAGGCAGGATCACGCCGGTCGAATCCAGAACGCGCGCCCGGCGGCCCGCGCCAATCTCGCCCTGGTGCGCAGCGACCCGTTCGACCGGCTGATGCCGCTGCGCCGCCTGGAACAGCACCGCCACTCGAACCAGGCGTTCCTGCCGCTCTCCGTCGAGGCCTATCTCGTGGTCGTGGCGCCGGACCGCGACGGCAGCCCCGACGAGGATCGGATCCGGGCCTTCCGCGTCCCGGGCCATATCGGCATCAACTACCGGGCCGGCGCCTGGCACGCGCATATGATGACCCTGCGCGAACCGGGGGTGTTCGCCATGCTGGTCCACGAGGACGGCACCGAGGCGGATTGCAGCTTTGCGCCGATCACGCCTCTGACGCTCGCCCTGCCGTGAGTTGCCCAACAGATAGGCAATTTCCCCATCAGGCTCGAACTCTTCCGGTTCGGCCAGGGACTTGCTCAGAAATTGGGCATCATGGGATCTGCGACGGCCTAAGTGGCGAGGCGCGTTCGGCACGATGCCTGCAAACGCCGAGGGCCGGCCGCCCGAATGGCCGGTGTGAGGATCGCAATGCCTGAGACGCCCCCGCCATTCGACCCGGATGCCTACGCGGCGCTCGCCGCCCCGCTTCTCGGGCTGGCGCTCGATCCGGCCTGGTTGCCACCCATCACCGCGAACCTGCGTGTCCTGGCGGCGGCGGCCGACCTCGTGGCGGACTTCCCGCTCCCCGACGCGGTCGAGGCGGCGCCGAGGTTCGAAGCATGAGCGGGCCTGCCATCCCTGATGCCACGACCATCGCCGCCGCGATTGCGGAGCGCCGTTCGAGCGCCCGGGAGATCGTCGCGGGCACGCTCGACCGGATCGCCCGGATCGACGGGTGGGTGGGCTCCTTCACCGACGTGCTGCCCGAGCGGGCGCTGGCCCGCGCCGACGCGATCGATGCCGCGATCGGTCGCGGCGAGGCGATGGGCCCGCTCGCCGGGGTGCCCTTCGCGGTGAAGAACCTGATCGACGTCGCCGGCCTGCCGACCCGCGCCGGATCGAAGATCAACAGGGACCGGCCCCCGGCCGTGCGCGACGGTACCGTGGTGCGGCGCCTGGAGGCCGCCGGGGCGATCCTGGTCGGCGCGCTCAACATGGGCGAATATGCCTACGACTTTACGGGCGAGAACGTCCACGACGGCGACGCCCACAATCCCCACGCCCTCGACCATATGACCGGCGGCTCGTCCGGTGGCTCCGGCGCGGCTCTGGCGGCCGGGCTGGTGCCGCTGACCCTCGGCTCCGACACCAACGGCTCGATCCGGGTGCCGGCGGCCTTCTGCGGCTGTTTCGGGATGAAGCCGACCTACGGGCGGATCAGCCGGGCCGGCAGCTTCCCCTTCGTCGGCAGCCTCGACCATCTCGGCCCGATGGCCCGCAGCGTCGCCGACCTCGCTTTGGCCTACGACGCCCTGCAGGGCCCGGACCCGGAGGATCCGGTCGCCACCACCCGGGCGCCCGAGCCGGCCGCCGCCAGCCTGGAAGCCGGGATCGACGGCCTGCGCATCGCGGTGGCGGGCGGCTACTTCGCCCGCGGCGGCGACCCGGAGGCGTTCGCCGCGGTCGCCCGCGTCGCCGAGGCGCTCGGCGCGAGCCGCACGGTCGAGCTCCCCGAGGCCCACCGCGCACGGGCCGCGGCCTACCTGATCACCGCGGCCGAGGGCGCGACGCTGCATCTCGACCGCCTGCGCACCCGGCCGCAGGATTTCGACCCGGCGGTGCGGGACCGGCTGATCGCCGGGGCGATGATCCCGGCGCCCTTCGTCGAGCGCGCCCAGCGCTTCCGCCGCTGGTACCGCGACGCGGTGCTGACGCTGTTCGACGGCGTCGACGTGATCCTGGCGCCGGCGACGCCCTGCCGGGCGCCGAAGGGCGGCCAGACGCACTTCGTCATCGACGGCGTGACCCTGCCGGTGCGGGCCAATATCGGGCTGTTCACCCAGCCGATCTCGTTCATCGGCCTGCCCGTGGTGGCGGTACCCGTCCGGCTCGATGCCGGGCTGCCGCTCGGCGTCCAGGTCATCGCCGCGCCCTGGCGCGAGGATCTGGCCCTGCGGGTCGCCCGCCAGCTCGAGCGGGACGGGATCTGCACGGCGCCCGTGGCGGAGCTCGGCTGATGGTCATCGACGATCCCGCCGTGAAGGCCGAGGTCGAGGCCGCGTTCCGGGCCTACGAGGTCGCGCTCACCACCAACGACGTCGCCACCCTGGAGGCCCTGTTCCGGGACGATCCCCGGACCATCCGGTACGGCATCGGCGAGAATCTCTACGGCATGGACGCGATCCGCGCCTTCCGGCGCGCCCGCTCGCCGGTGGGCCTGGAGCGGGTGCTCGCCCGGACGGAGATCACCACCTACGGGCGCGACTTCGCCACCGCCATGACCCTGTTCACCCGGGACAACGCCCCCGGCAAGACCGGCCGCCAGAGCCAGACCTGGGTGCGCTTCCCCGAAGGCTGGCGGGTGGTCGCCGCCCATGTGAGCGTGATCGCGGCGGACTAGCTTTCGCCGGCTCCGTGCATGGGCCGGGACCGGTTGGCCGCGGGCTTGCATACGGTCCAGCGTATTCCGGGCCCGCCCTCCCGGACCAACGCGAGTCCCCGATCCGACATGCTGTCTCGTCTGAAAACTCTCAGTGCCCGTGCGGCGCTCGCCGGCGCCCTCGCGCTCTCCGCGAGCACCGCGGCCCTCGCGCAAGGCACGCTGCGGATCGGCATGACCGCGTCCGACATCCCGCTGACCACCGGCCAGACCGACAATGGCGGCGAGGGCATGCGGTTTCTCGGCTACACGGTCTATGACGGCCTGATCAATTGGGACCTGTCGAGCGCCGAGCTGGCCTCCGACCTCGTGCCCGGCCTCGCCACCAGCTGGACGGTCGACGCCGCCGACAAGACCAAGTGGACCTTCAAGCTGCGGCCGGGGGTGAAATTCCACGACGGCTCCGACTTCACCGCCGACGCCGTGGTGTGGAACCTCGACAAGCTGCTGAAGTCCGACGCGCCGCAATACGATCCGCGCCAATCCGCGCAGGGCAAGACCCGCATCCCGGCGGTCGCCACCTACAAGGCGGTCGATCCGCTGACGGTCGAGATCGTCACCAAGGCCCCCGACGCGACGCTGCCCTACCAGATCGCCTGGATCATGATGTCCTCGCCCGCCCAGTGGGAGAAGGTCGGCAAGTCCTGGGACGCCTTCGCCAAGCAGCCCTCGGGCACCGGCCCGTGGAAGCTGACCCTGTTCGCGCCCCGCGAGCGCGCCGAGATGGTGCCGTTCAAGGAGTACTGGGACACGAACCGGGTGCCCAAGCTCGACAAGCTCGTGCTGGTGCCGCTGCCCGAGGCCAATGCCCGGGTCGCCGCGCTCCGCTCCGGCCAGGTCGACTGGATCGAGGCGCCCGCGCCCGACGCCGTGGCCTCGCTCAAGGGCGCCGGCTTCACCATCGTCACCAATGCCTACCCGCATAACTGGACCTGGCACCTGTCCCAGGTCGAGGGCTCGCCCTGGAACGACATCCGGGTCCGGAAGGCCGCCAACCTCGCCATCGACCGCGACGGCCTGAAGGAGCTGCTCGGCGGCCTCGCGATCCCCGCCAAGGGCTTCATGCCCCCCGGCCATCAGTGGTTCGGCCACCCGACCTTCGACGTGACGTACGATCCGGAGGCGGCCAAGAAGCTGCTCGCCGAGGCCGGCTACAGCCCGGCCAAGCCCCTGAAGCTCAAGGTCGCGATCTCGGCCTCGGGCTCGGGCCAGATGCAGCCGCTGCCGATGAACGAGTTCGTCCAGCAGAACCTCGCCGACGTGGGCATCCAAGTCGATTACGAGGTGGTCGAGTGGAACACGCTGATCAACATCTGGCGGGCCGGTGCCAAGGCCGACATCTCCCGCGGCGTCTCGGCGATCAACTATTCGTACTTCATCCAGGACCCGTTCACGGGCTTCATCCGTCACCTGCAGAGCAACTTCGCCCCGCCGAACGGCACCAATTGGGGCTATTACAGCGACCCGGCGATGGACAAGCTGTTCGACCAGGTCCGCAACACCTTCGACAAGTTTGAGCAGACGAAGGTCCTGGAGAAGGTCCACGAGAAGTACGTGGACGATGCGCTGTTCATCATGATCACGCATGACGTGAACCCGCGGGCGATGAGCCCGAAGGTGAAGGGCTTCGTCCAGGCCCAGAACTGGTTCCAGGACTTTTCCAAGATCACCATCGCGACGGCGGGGCGGTGATGAAAGGAGGGCCGGTCTCAGTACCTCCTGGGCTACGGACGGCCCCCGTGTGAGGCACAGGCGCTGTTGCAGGTCGCAACGCGCTCCCTCTCCCGGGCGGGAGAGGGTTGGGGTGAGGGATCAGGTCCATCCAGAGAGGTCGCACTCCTCACCCTATCCCTCTCCCGCACGGGAGAGGGGACCCGCGCCTTAGCTCGTCTGCGGCAGGGCCGCGGCTGAGAACGAAACCTGTGTTGCCCGTAGCCCCTGCGGGGGAACACCTCCGACTGGAACGCGACATTGGGGCCCATGATGCTGATCTACATCCTCAAACGCTTGGTCTACGTGACGCCCGTGGCGTTCGGCGTCAGCCTGGTCTGCTTCATGCTGGTGCATCTCGCGCCGGGCGATGCCCTGAGCGCGGTGCTGCCGGCGGACGCGACCCAGGAGACCATCAACGAGATGAAGGCCGCCTACGGCTTCGATAAGCCGTTGCCGGTCCAGTACCTGATCTGGCTGTGGCATGTGCTCCACGGCGATCTGGGCACCTCCATCGCCACCGGCCGGCCGGTGCTCGGCGAGGTCAGCCGCGCGGTGGTCAACTCGCTGATCCTCGCCTCGGTGGCGACCGTGATCGGCTTCACCTTCGGAACGCTGTTCGGCTTCGTGGCCGGCTACCACCGCAACTCGGTGGCCGACCGGGCCGCCTCCGCGCTCTCGGTCTTCGGCGTGAGCGTGCCGCATTACTGGCTCGGCATGGTGCTGGTGATCGTGTTCTCGGCGACGCTCGGCTGGCTGCCGCCCACCGGCGCCGGGCCCGACGGCTCCGGCAACTGGCGGCCCGATTTCGACCATCTGCGCTACCTGATCCTGCCGGCGGTGACGATGTCGGTGATCCCCACCGGCATCATCGCCCGGACGGTCCGCGCCCTGGTGGCCGACATCCTGGCCCAGGACTTCGTGGAGGCCCTGCGCGCCAAGGGCATGGATGAGTTCGGCGTGTTCAAGCACGTCGTGCGCAACGCCGCCCCGACCGCGCTGGCGATCATGGGCCTGCAGCTCGGCTACCTGCTCGGCGGCTCGATCCTGGTCGAGACCGTGTTCGCCTGGCCGGGCACCGGCTTCCTGCTCAACGCCGCGATCTTCCAGCGCGACCTGCCCCTGCTCCAGGGCTCGATCCTGGTGCTGGCGATGTTCTTCGTCGTCCTCAACCTGCTGGTGGACGTGATGCAGACCGCCCTCGACCCGCGCATCGAACGCGCCTGACCCGGAGGCCGATGATGAACGCACCGATCACCGCATCCGCCATGGCGCTCGACGGCGGCGTGCTCGCCCCGAGCGACGTCGCCCCCGAGGCGGCCTTCGTCCCGTCCCGCGGCTTCTGGGGCCATGTCGGCCACCGCCTGGTGCGCGATCCCGTGGCCATGGGCGCCGGCGCGCTGATCCTGCTCATCGTGGTGATCGCGATCCTGGCGCCCTGGATCACCCCGATGGACCCGTACAAGGGGTCGATGCTGCGCCGGCTGAAGCATGTCGGCGATGCCACCTACTGGCTCGGCTCGGACGAGCTCGGGCGCGACATGATCAGCCGCCTGATGCTGGGCGCCCGGCTGTCGCTGTTCATCGGGGTCACCCCGGTGCTGATCGCCTTCGTGATCGGCTCCGCCATCGGCATCCTGGCCGGCTATGTCGGCGGCTGGCTCAACACGATCCTGATGCGCACCATCGACGTGTTCTTCGCCTTCCCGTCGGTGCTGCTGGCGATCGCCCTCTCGGGGGCGCTGGGCGCCGGCATCTTCAACTCGATCGTGTCGCTGACCTGCGTGTTCGTGCCCCAGATCGCCCGGGTCGCCGAGAGCGTCACGACCGGCATCCGCAAGCGCGACTACATCGACGCGGCCAAGCTGTCGGGCGCCTCGCCGCTGACGATCATGCGGGTGCAGGTGCTCGGCAACGTCGTCGGGCCGATCTTCGTCTACGCCACCAGCCTGATCTCGGTCTCGATGATTCTGGCCTCGGGTCTGTCCTTCCTGGGTCTCGGCGTGCGCCCGCCGGAGCCGGAATGGGGCCTGATGCTCAACACCCTGCGCACCGCGATCTACGCCAATCCGGTCGTCGCGGCCCTGCCGGGCGTGTGCATCTTCGTCGTCTCGATCGCCTTCAACCTGTTCTCGGACGGCCTGCGCGCCGCGATGGAGATCCGCCAGTGAGCGTCATCCCGAGCGCCCCCGACCCGTTCGCCCATGACCGCGGCGGACCGGCCCAGCCGCTCCTGTCGGTCTCGGGCCTCTACAAGCACTTCCCGGTCCGCAAGGCCGGGGGCAAGAAGCAGGTCGTGCGCGCTGTCGACGGCGTCGATTTCAACGTCCTCAAGGGCGAGACCCTGGGCATCGTCGGCGAATCCGGTTGCGGCAAGTCCACCACCGCCAAGCTGCTGATGGGCCTGATCGAGCGCGATTCCGGCACCCTTCTGTATGACGGCCAGGCGGTGGGCGAGCGGGCGATGCCGTGGCGGTCCTACCGCCGCCAGGTCCAGATGGTGTTCCAGGACAGCTACGCCTCGCTCAACCCGCGCATGACCGTCGAGCAGTCGATCGCCTTCGGCCCCAAGGTCAACGGCGTGCCCGGGCGCGAGGCCGTGGAACGCGCCCGCGCCCTGCTGGCCCGGGTCGGCCTGGAGCCGAAGCGCTTCGCCGGCCGCTACCCGCACGAGATTTCCGGCGGCCAGCGCCAGCGGGTCAACATCGCCCGCTCGCTCGCCCTGGAGCCGCGGCTGGTGCTGCTCGACGAGGCGGTCTCGGCGCTCGACAAGTCGGTGGAGGCCCAGGTGCTGAACCTGCTCCTCGATCTCAAGGCCGAGTTCGGCTTGACCTACATCTTCATCAGCCACGACCTGAACGTCGTGCGCTTCATCTCCGACCGGGTGATGGTGATGTATCTCGGCCGGGTCTCGGAGATCGGGCCCTCCGACACGGTGCTCGACGCGCCGGCCCATCCCTATACCGAGGCGCTGCTCGCCTCGATGCCGTCGCTGGATCCGGACAACCGCACCCAGGTCGCGCTTCTGCAGGGCGACCCGCCGAACCCGATCGACCCGCCCCGCGGCTGCCGGTTCCACCCGCGCTGCGGCCTCGCCGAGCCGATCTGCGGGGACAAGGAACCGCCGCTCGACGCCGTCGGGCCGCTGCACCGGGTCGCCTGCCTCGCCCGCCAGCCCAGCTCCGGCCACTCCGCCGCCCCGGCCCGGGCGCTCGCGGCATGAGCGCCCCGATGTCGAACCCCGAACCCGCCGTCACCCTCGAGAATCTGCGCGTCGCCTTCGGCAAGGTGCAGGTCGTCGACGGCGTCGACCTGACCGTGGAACGCGGGCAGGCGATGGCGCTGATCGGCGAATCCGGCTCCGGCAAGAGCGTCACCCTGCGGGCGATCCTGCGGTTGTTCCACGAGGGACGCAGCCGGATTGAGGGCAGGATCCTGGCGGCCGGCCGGGACGTGCAGGCGCTGAGCAAGCGCCAGCTCGCCGATTTCCGCGGCGGCGACGTCTCGATGATCTTCCAGGAGCCGCTGCTAGCCTTCGACCCGGTCTACACGGTCGGCCGCCAGATCACGGAGGCGATCCAGCGCCACGAGAAGATCTCCGGCGAGGACGCCCGCAAGCGCGCGCTCGCCCTGTTCGAGCGGGTGCGGATCCCGAGCCCGGAGCGGCGGCTCGACAATTACCCGCACGAGATGTCGGGCGGGATGCGCCAGCGGGCCATGATCGCGCTCGCGCTCGCCTGCCGGCCGCAGGTCCTGCTGGCCGACGAGCCGACCACGGCGCTCGACGCGACGGTGCAGATCCAGGTGCTGCTGCTGCTGCGCGAGCTGCAGCGCGACCTCGGCCTGTCGATCATCATCGTGACCCACGATCTCGGCGCGGCGGTCGAGGTCGCCGACCGGATCGCCGTGATGTACGCCGGCAAGATCGTCGAGACCGGGACTGCCCATCAGGTCGTGCTCGACCCGCACCATCCCTACACGATCGGCCTGCTGCGCAGCCGAGCGGAGGGGGCGCTGGCCAAGGGCTCCCGCCTCCAGACGATCCCGGGCAGCCCCCCCGACCTCGCCAATCGGCCCCCGGGATGCCCGTTCGCGCCGCGCTGCTTCCTGGCCGAGGATCAGTGCCGCCGGGAAATGCCGCCGGTGGCCGAGATCGCCCCCGGTCACAGGGTGGCCTGCTGGCGGACCGAGGACGCCGCGGCCGCCTACCGGGCCGGGCCGACCCCGGTGCGTGCGGCGGAGCCGGTCCCGGCCTGAACCCCGGAGTCGACGCGTCCGCGCGAAGCCTTTATCCGGCATCGCGCGGCTTTCAGGCGGCGGATCACCGTGCGACCGGCCGCCCGAGCATCGCGATGAGCCCATCCGCCTCCGAGATCGTCCTGGTTCCCCGCGGGGAGGCCGGCCATTTCCTGCCGGCGGCTCTGGGCTGGTTGGGCAAGCCGATCACCGTCACGGCCCATCCGGGCGCGGCCAACCACATCCTGTGCCTGCCGGTTCTGGACTTCGTCCGGCTCGGCTTCCCGGAGGCGAACGGGCGGCTCGACCTCCTCGAGCCCGGCGACGTCGAGAACCTGCGCTCCGGACGGGCGGCCCTGCTGCTCGATCTGTCGAACGAGGGGCCGGGCCTCCACGCCCCGACCTTCGAGGCGCTTCACCGCAACCTCAAGGGTCTCGGCATCCCGCGGGCGCAGGTCATCCTGGTCAGCCAGAACCGGGCGCTCCGGCTCGACTACGAGCAGCTCTACGGCGAGGGCCTGCGCTTCTGGACCTTCGACTTCTTCCCGCTCCAGGTCGCCCTCTGGCTCGACGACGAGGCCGGTCCGAGGCTCTTCTCCCAGCATCCCCTCGAGCGGACCGGCTACGCGCCGCTCGCACACGACACCGGCCCGGCCCGGTTCCTCTGCCAGAACGCGGCCCTGCGCTGGCACCGGGTGCTGCTCTACCGCTGGTTCCAGATCCAGCGCCTCGACCGCGACGGCCTGATCTCGTTCCACGGGATCGGCGCCGACAACCCGAAGGCGGGCGGCATCGACGTGTTCCACGCGCCGCCGGAGATCGCGGACGCCTTCGGGCCGCTGCTCGCGGATGTCGGCACCTGGATCCCAAGGCAGGCGCGGCGGATCGATACACCGGCGCCGGGCGGCGACATGGTGCTGACGCTCGATACCCAGGCCTATGCGGCGTGCGACCTGACCATCATCTCCGAGACGGATTTCTTCGAGCTCGGCGTCGAGCGCGTCACGGAGAAGTCGCTGAAGGCCGCCGCCATGGGGCTGCCCTTCGTGATGGTGGGGGCGCCCCGCGCCGTGGCGCTCCTGTCGGAACTGGGCTTCCACACCTTCGGCAGCCTGGTCGACCACCATTACGACCGGGTCGCCGACCCGATCGAGCGCCTGCCTGAGGTGTTCCGCTCGATCGAGGCGGCCTGGGCCGATTGCCGGCACGACCGCGCCGCCTGGCAGCGCCGGGCGCGGGAGCAGGCCGAGGCGAATGTCGCGCATGCGCGCCGCGGGTTGCTGCGGCAGCTCGACCGGGTGATGGTCGCGCCCCTGGTGGAGCGGCTCGCCCGGTTCATGGAAACGGGCACCCTCGTGCACTGACCCGCGCCCCGCCGTGATCCTCGAAACCTCGATCGCGCTCCTGCGCTGCACGGCCTGCGACCGCGGCCACTACGTCCCGGTGCGGTTCTGCCCATTCTGCGGGGCCGACCAGGCACGGCGGAAAGCCGAATCACCACCGCCGCCACCACCGCCCGAGGTGCACGCACAGCCCCCGGTGGGCATCCCCCCGGAGCCCCCGCCGCCCGAACCCCCACCCGAGGATCCACCCGCACCGCCGCCGGCCGAGCCTGAACCGGCCCCGCCGAAGCCGGTCTGGACGATGCGCCGGCCCCCGCAGCGGCGCGGACGGCTCGTCCGCCTCCGTCAGGCGGTCCTGGCGCTCGCGGCCATCGTCGGCCTCGCGGCCCTGGCGCTGGCGCGCCGCGACGTCGTCCCGGCCCCGACGCGGGTCGAGGTCGGGCCGGCCTGGACCGCGGTGGCGCTGAAGTCCTTCCGCAACGTCGCGCTGCTGCGCCTCACCGCGGACGGCGCGTTCAGCTTGCGGCTCGACGGCGAACGCGTGCAGCGGGTCAGTCCGTCGAGCGGTGCGACCGTGCGGCCCAAGACCCTCCGGAGCCTGGAATTGCGATCCGGCCGCGGCCCGATCACCGTGACGCTGACCCCGCGGGGCGAGTGAGCGGGCGGGATCCGGGGCGGTCTCAGCGGGCCGGCCGCAGCGTCTCGGCCAGGCGCCGCACCGCCGGCTCGATCGCCCGCTCGGGCACAGCCGCGTAGCCGAGGAGCAGCCCCGGCTCCGGCGCGCCGGCATGGTAGGCCGAGAGCGCGACCGCGGAGATCCCGGCATCGGCGAGGCGCGCGACGGCTTCGCCATCGTCGCGCGTGGAGGCCCAAGCGGGCCCCGGCCGCGCGATGAGGTGCATCCCACCCTCCATCGGGGCGACGGCCACCACGTCCGCGGCGTGGCGGCGGGCCGCCTCGACCAGGGCCTCCTGGCGCAGAGCGTAGAGCCGCCGGGTCCGGCGCAGGTGACCGGCGAGGTGGCCGTCCGCGATGAAGCGGGCCAGCGCCCATTGCCCGATCCCCGGGGGTGCCGGCCCGATCTCGGCAAGCGCCCGGTTCACCGGCGCCACGAGCCCGCGGGGCAGGACCAGGTAGCTGAGACCGAGCGCGGGCAGCAGGAGCTTGGAGAAGCTGCCGGCATAGATCACCCGGCCGCCGCGATCGAGCGCGCGCAGCGGCGCCAAAGGACGCCCAGCATAGCGGTAGGCGCCGTCGTAATCGTCCTCGACGATCCAGCCCGCGGCGGTTTCGGCCCAGGCCAGGAGGTCGAGGCGGTGCTCCAGGCTCATGGCGTGGCCCAGGGGATAATGGTGGGCCGGCGTCACCACGGCCAAGCGCGCGCCCTGCAGGAGCGGGCCGGCGCCGGCCACCGCGAGCCCGCCGGGACCGACCGGGATCGGGACCGTGCGCAGGCCGGCGCTCGCGAGCGCCAGGGCGATCCCGGGAAAGCCCGGCTCCTCGACGAGCGCCGCCTCCCCGGGATCGAGCAGCAATTCGGCGAGCAGGCGCAGGCTCTGGCGAATGCCCGCCGTGACGATCACGTCATCGGCCTCGCAGACGACGCCCCGCACCTGCGCGAGATAGGCGGCGATGGCCGCTCGCAGCGCCGGTGCGCCGCGGGGATCGGGCCGCTCGGCCGGTCCATGGCGCCACTCCGCCTGGAGCAGGCGTGCCCAGACCGCGTACGGAAAGGCATCGAGCGCCGGCCGGCCGAGCGCGAAGGCGTCCGGGACGCCGGGACCGGCCATGAACCGCGGGGCCGGCGTCGCGACGCGGCGGGCGCCGCGCCGTGACAGGCTCGGCACGACCGCGGGCGCCGGCCGCTGCGCCGGGTCCGATCGCGGCAGGGTATCGTCCGGCAAGGTCGCGGCGACACGGGTGGCCGAGCCGGATCGGGCCGTCAGGTAGCCCTCGGCGATCAGTTGCTCGAGGGCGAGCACCACCGTCCCGCGGGCGCAGCCGAGATCGGCCGCCATCACCCGGGAGGCCGGCAGCCGGGCCCCGCGCGGCAGCCGGCGGTCGAGGATCGCCGCGCGCAGGCCCTCGCGCAGCTGGACATGCAACGGCGTCGGCCCGTCCGGATCGAGGCTGACGGGCAGCGGCAGCGGGCCCCGGGCCATGGCAGCAAGCGGTCCAGTCGGATTTCGGAAACCGGACCTTTTGCCTGATCCGCCCCGCGGTCAAGCAGAGCCGCGCCAACAGGGACAAAGTCGATGTATCAGCCGCCGCACTTTCGGGACGAGACGCGCGCGGCGCAACACGGGCTCATCCGCGCCTATCCGCTCGGCCTGCTGATCACCGGCGGCGCGGCCGGCCTGATCGCCGACCCGGTGCCGTTCCTGCTGGACGAATCCGGCCCGCACGGCACCCTGCGCGCCCATCTCGCCCGCGCCAACCCGCACTGGCAGGCTCTCGCCGAAGCCGAGGAATGCCTGGTCGTGTTCCAGGGGCCGCAGGGCTACGTCACCCCCGGCTGGTACGCGAGCAAGCGCGAGCACGGCCGGGTGGTGCCGACCTGGAACTACGCCACGGTCCACGCCTGGGGCCGCCCCCGGGTGATCGAGGACGCGGATTGGCTGCGCCGCCAGGTTGCCGACCTCACCACCCTGCGCGAGACGCCGCGCGCCGCGCCCTGGGCGGTGGACGATGCGCCGGCACCGTTCGTGGCGGCCCAGCTCCGCGCCATCGTCGGCATCGAGATCCCGATCACCCGTATCGAGGGGAAGTGGAAAATGAGTCAGAACCGACCCGAGGCCGACCGCGCCGGTGTGGTTGCCGGGATGCGGGCTGAGGGCGAGACGGCCCTGGCCGAGTTGGTCGCCGAGCGGAGTGGATTATGAGCGCGCGCGTCAACGCCTTCGGCCAGCCGATAGGCCCGGCCCTGCCGGACTGGACCCCGCGTCCGCGGCCGCCGCGGGCGCCGATGGCGGGCCGCTTCTGCAGGGTAGTGCCGCTCGATGCCGAGGCTCATTCGGTCGGCCTATTCGCTACTTACAGGGCTGCACCCGACCGGAGCGGTTGGACCTATCTCGGCGACGAGATGCCCGAGAGCGAGGCGGCCTATCGGACGCGCCTCGAAACGCAGGCGCAGAGCCAGGATCCGCTGTTCCACACGATCCTCGACCCGGCGACCGGCGCCCCGCTGGGGATCGCCTCCTACCTCCGGAT
Organism: Methylobacterium brachiatum; assembly: GCF_020523825.1. Classification (GTDB taxonomy): domain Bacteria; phylum Pseudomonadota; class Alphaproteobacteria; order Rhizobiales; family Beijerinckiaceae; genus Methylobacterium; species Methylobacterium brachiatum. The sequence goes on from NZ_JAJALK010000001.1 coordinate 708,890, forward strand.
CGACCCGGGCAACGGCGTGATCGAGGTCGGCCATCTCCATTTCGGCCCGGGGCTTCAGCGCTCTCCCGCATCGACCGAGGCGATGGCACTGATGATGGCCCGGGCCTTCGACGAACTCGGCTACCGCCGCTACGAGTGGAAATGCGACAGCCTCAATGCCCCGTCCCGGGCGGCGGCGCTGCGCCTGGGCTTCACCTTCGAGGGCATCTTCCGCAACGCCGTCGTGGTGAAGGGCCGCTCCCGCGACACGGCGTGGTTTTCAATCACGGACGCGGACTGGCCGCGGGTGCGGGCGGGCTTCAAGGCTTGGCTCGACCCGGCGAACTTCGATGGAGACGGCCGGCAGCGGCGTGGGCTCGCCGAGTTACGCGGCGAGCCCAGCTGATCTCAGCCCCCGGCGGCCAGAAAGGCCTCCGCGGTGCGCAGGCTCAGTGCCATGATGGTCAGAGCCGGGTTCGCGGCGAGCGAGCTCGGGAAGGTCGAGCCGTCGCAGATCCAGAGGTTGTCGATGTCGAAGCTGCGGCCGACGGGATCGACCACGGCGCTCGAGCCGTCGCGCCCCATCCGGCAGGTGCCGATCGTGTGGGCGACCCGCTCCAGAACCCAGATATCCTCGGCGCCGGCGGCCTCCCAGAGGTCGCGCATCACCTTGGTGGCATGGGCGTTGAGGCGCTCCTCGTTGGTGCTGTAGCCGAAGCTGATCTGCGCCTTGCGCATCCCGCGGGCATCGGTCTCGTCGGAGAGGGTCAGCACGTTGGCATCGCAGGGCAGCGTCTCGCCGTTGATGCCGATGCCGGCGACGTGGTTGTAGCCGTCGAGATAATCGAGCAGCTTCTGGCCCCACAGGCCGCGCCCGCGCGCCACCGCGTTGCCGAAGGTCAGCGGCACCACGCCGAGGCTCTGGATCAGGTAGCCGCCGGCGAAATCGGACCCCGCGCGGATGAAGTCCTCGGTGATCAGTGACGAGGGGTAGCCGCGGTTCATCCGCACCTCGTTGGCGAAGGTGCCCCAGACCTGCGTGGCGACGTGGCCCATGTAGTTGCGGCCAACCTGATCGCTCGAATTGGCCAGCCCGAGATGCAGGAGCAGCCGCGGTGTCTCGACGGCGCCCGCGCAGAGGAACACCGCGCCGCAACGCTGGCGCCGCTCCTGGCCGTCCTGGATATAGACCACCGCGGTGACCCGGCCGTCGCTGCCGCGCTCGAGCCCGTGGACGAAGGCCCCGGCCCGGATTTCGGCCCCGTGGGTGAGCGCGAGCGGCAGGTAGGTGACATCCATGCTGGCCTTGGCGCCGTTGCGGCAGCCCTGGTGGCAGAAGCCGCAATTGATGCAGGCGTTGCGGCGGGGACCGCCCTCGGATTCGAAGTCCTGCGAGACCACCGCCGCGGGGGCGTCGGCCCAGCGTATGCCGAGGCTGTCGCAGGCGCCGGCCATGAGCTGCGCGGGGGCGTTGCGCGGCACCGGGGGGAGGGGATAACGGCGGCCGGGATCCCAGGGATAGGATTGCGGCCCCGAGACCCCGATGAAGCGCTCGACCCGCTCGTAGTACGGGGCCAGCTCCTCGTAGCTCAGCGGCCAGTCGACGCCTTCCCCGGTCTCGGTATGGAGGCGCAGGTCGCGGGCATCGGCGCGGGGCACGAAGGCGCCCCAGTGCAGGGTTGAGCCGCCGACCCCGGTGCCGCTGTTATTGGCCCCGAACGCCTCAGGGGTGGAGCCGCCGCTCAGGCGCTCCTCGGTCCAGTAGATCTCGTCGGCCAGGGTCTCGTCGAACGCGAAGCGCTCGGGTGTGAAGTTCGGTCCCGCCTCCAGGGCCACGACCTTGAGGCCGGCCGCGGCCAGCCGCGCCAGCAACGGCGCGCCGCCGGCCCCGGTGCCGACGATGACGGCATCGACGGACTCGTCCGTGCGGTAGGTCCGCATCCCGTCGAGGTTCATCGGACCACCTCCGCCTGGGTCGCGCGTGGTTCCCAGGGTTCCGGCGCGTCGAGACCGACCTCATGAAAGCCCGGAAGCCCGTCCGCGATCGGACCCGGACGGTCGCCGCCGGCCCCGATGCCCGAGAAGCCGACCCGGGCCAGGGCCGCCGGATGGCCGAGCCAGAGGCGGACCGCGTCGGCGCGCAGATCCTCGAACCAGAACCGCATCCGGTCGCCGTCGAGCCGTCCGCCCAACGCCTCGGGCACCGACAGCGCGCCGCGCTCGGCGAGGGTCAGCAACGCATCCTGATTCGACCCGTCGAGCACCGTGAAGGGGCGGCCCTGGGCGGCCCGTGCCGCCGCATCCAGGGTGCGCAGGGCGGCCCGATACGCCTCCGGGTCGGGCGGCAGAGCCACGAAACGCCAGCCGTCTCCGGCGCCGGACGCGAGACGCGTGTCGATCCGGGCGGCGAGATCCACGCCGGCCGCCGGCAGGACGCGGGCACAGGCGGCGCGCAGGATCGCCAGCTCCACCGGATCGAGCGCTTCCGGGGCATAGGCGGGATCGTCCGGCTCCGCGCGGGCCGCGAGGGCGCCGCGCAGGCGGCTGTTGACCCGCTCGGAGCCGATCAGCGCCGCGTAGGCGGACGGCACCTGGGCGGCCCGCGCAGCATCCGCCTGCGGGCGATCGCGCCAATGGGCGCGGACGATTTCGGCCAGGGCTTCGGGCCGCTCCATCGGCAGGAGATGGCCGACGCCCTCCACGGTCACGATCCGGTGATGGGCGAGGTGCGGCGCCGTCAGGGCCGTCTGCGCATCGGCGCCCAGATCCGCGTCCTCGGATCCCGCGAGGATAAGGCCCGGAATCCGCAGGACGCCGATCCGCCGGCACCAATCCTCGCGGGAGCCCGCCTCGAGCCAGGCCGTCCAGGCCTCGGGGGCCGCCTGCAGCACGTCGGCGACCGCGCGCGCTTCGGTCTCCGGGTCGAGCGCCGTGCCGACATTCTCCTGCACGAAGGCCCGGGCCTCGCGCTGGCGCGTCTCCGGATCGGCATCGATCCAGGCGATCATCTTGGCCCGCCGGTCGTCCGGGATCGGCTCCGGGCTCGGCGGGGAGCCGGAGATCAGGACCAGATCGGTCAACCCCTCCAGGCCCGCCTCGCCGTCCTCGGAGCGGCGGGCGAGGGCCAGGGCGACCTTCGCGCCCATGCTGTGGCCGGCAATGGCGAAGCGCGCCGGCGCCCGGGCGCGGATCACGCCCGCCACGTGGTCGGCCATGGCCGCGATGGAAAAGCCCGTCGCCCCGGACGCGTCGCCGAAACCGGGAAGGTCCACCGGCAGGCAGGCCGGAATCCCCCCGAGAATGCGGGAGAACGGCGCCCAGCTTCGGGCGCTGCCGCCGAGGAAATGGAGGCACAGGAGGAGATCAGGCGCGGACATCGCACCGACATCGCGCGAGCCTGGAATGCTTCAAGCGTACGCGACGCCGCACGGCCGCGTTCGTGCGGAGTGGCGCTGTCGCGGCCGGCATGGAATCCTGACGCCGGAGCGAGGAATCATGACGTCCGACATCGATCTGGCTTGGCGGGTCGAGGAAGCCTGCCTCAACGCCTGGCCGAGCCCGCGCCAGCTTCTGGTCCACGGCTATCTGCTGCGTGCCACCGGGGGCAGCTCGAAGCGGCAGAATTCCCTGAATCCCCTGCGCGGCAGCGGCGCGCCCGAGCCGGCGATCGCGGCCGGACAGGCGCTCTACGCCGCCCTCGGGCGCCGGGCGATCTTCCGGGTGCCGGCGATCGCGCCGCAGATGGAGCCGCTCCTGGCAGGGGGCGATTACGCCGTCGTCGACGAAACCTGCACGCTATTTCGCGATCTCGACGACCTATCGGGCGGCCCGGATCCGGCGGTCAAGCTCATGCCCGCGCCCGATGCCGAGTGGCTCGCCCTGCGCGATGCCGTGAACCGGGCCGACGCGGCCGCCGCCCGGGCGTTCCGCGACACGGTCGAAACCCTGATCCTGCCGCGGGCCTTCTCGGCGGTGCCGGCGGAGGGTGGGATCGGCGCCTTCGCGTTCGGGGTGCTCGACGGCGACCTGCTGGTGATCGAGTCGGTTGCGACAGTCGAGCATCTGCGCGGGCGCGGCCATGGCAGGCGCGCCGTCGGCGCGTTGCTGCACTGGGCCCGCGGGCAGGGCGCGCGGGCGGCCTGCCTCCAGGTGATCGCCGCGAATACGCCGGCGCGGGCATTGTACCGGGGGCTGGGATTCGCGCGCGAGCTGTACCGGTATCACTACCGTGTCGGGCCGGAGCCGGCCTGAGCCTGTTTGCTCACGCGTCGAAGAGCGACCCCTGCCGCGTCGGCGCGGCGGCGTTCGGGGCATTGCGCTTCCCGCTCGCGCCGTCGGAGGCCGGCTGAGACCGGGCGGCGCGTCGGGCGGGCTTGGCGGATACGGACGGGTCTGAGGTCCCGTCCGGCACCGCGTTCACCGTCCCGTCGGCGAATTGCAGGCTGAGGCGGCTGGCGGTCGCAGCCTCGGCGGCGTGCCGGACCGGCAGGCCGGCGGCGTCGCGAACGAGGACGTAGCCGCGCTCCAGCACGGCCCGGTAGCTCAGCGAGCCGAGGAGATGCGCCAAGCCCTCCAGCCGGTCGCGGCGGCGCTCGACGCCGCGCAGGCCTGCCTGGGTGAGGCGGTTCGACAGGGCGACGAGGCGGTCGGCCCGGCGCGCCTGCAACGCCCGCGCCCGCTCCAGGCTGGCATCCCGGGCGACGACCAGGCGGCGGCCGAGCTGGGACAGGGCCTCGCCCTTGCGCTGGACGTCGTTGCGCAGGGCGGTCAGCGGCCGGTGATCGATCCGGGCCAGCCGCGCCCGCGCATTGGCGAGCGCCACGTCAGGCGAGCGCCGAGCCATCCGGTCGAGGAGCAGTTGCAGCCGGGCGCGGTGCCGGCTGGCCCCCGCCGCGAGGGCCGGGGCGAGGCGCGCCTCGGCGAGGTCGAGGCGCTGGCGCTTGGCCGCCAGCAGGGCATCGGCGCTCGGCAGGGCGCGGGCCAGCGCGCGCAGGTCGGACCGGTCGCGCTCGACCCGGCGGCCGATCGACCCGACCGCGCGGGCGGAGAGGTCGGCCACCGTGGCAACCAGATCGGCCCGGACCGGCACGGCCATCTCGGCGGCGCCGGTCGGGGTCGGCGCCCGCCGGTCGGAGACGTAATCGATCAGCGTGGTGTCGGTCTCGTGCCCGACCGCCGAGATCAGCGGGATCCCGCTCTCGAAGGCGGCGCGGACCACGCATTCCTCGTTGAAGGCCCAGAGATCCTCGATGGAGCCGCCGCCGCGCGCGACGATCAGCACGTCCGGGCGCGGGATGGCGCTGTTCGGGCCCAGGGCGTTGAAGCCGCGGATCGCCGCCGCGACCTCCTCGGCCGCGCCGTCGCCCTGGACGCGCACCGGCCAGACCAGCACCGGCCGCGGGAACCGATCCTCCAGCCGGTGGAGGATGTCGCGGATCACCGCCCCGGTGGGCGAGGTGACGACGCCGACCACGCGCGGCAGGTAGGGGATCGCCCGCTTGTGCTCGGGAGCGAACAGCCCTTCGGCGGCAAGCTGCTTCTTGCGCTCCTCCAGCAGGGCCATCCAGGCACCGAGGCCGGCCGGCTCCAGGCTCTCGACCACGATCTGGTAGGAGGACTTGCCCGCGAAGGTGGTGATGCGGCCGGTGGCGACCACCTCCAGCCCCTCCTGGGGCTTCTGGCGCAGGCGCCCGAACACGCCCTTCCAGACGACGGCGTCGATCCGCGCCTGTCCGTCCTTCAGGGAAAAATAGGCGTGGCCGGAGCCGTGCTGCCCGCGATAGCCGGAGATCTCGCCGCGCAGCCGGACATGGCCGAACGCGTCCTCCAGGGTGCGCTTGAGCGCGCCCGCCAGTTCGCCGACCGACCATTCCGGCTGGTTGGCGGTGAGCACGCTGGTCGGCGGGATATCCGCCGCAGGCGAGGCTGCGGGGCGCGGAGGCGGCACGAGGGGCATGGGCGGACGCTAGAGCAAGAGGCGGAAAAGTGGAAACCGGATTTCCGCCCGATCAAACCCGCCGTTGGGGCATGTGACAGATCGGGCGAAACCGTCTGCCAGCCGGATCGCCGCTTATCGGAAATCCATCTCCCAATCGCGGCCGCCATAGAAGATGCGCAGGATCACAACGCGGTGCTCCTCAACCGTAAAGGCAACCGTGACACGCCGCGCGAAGCCGATCGTGCGCAGGCCCGGTCGGAGATCGCTGTGCAAGCTCCCGCGCTCCGCACCGTATTCGAGCCGCTGACAAAAATTGCGGATGCTCTCTTCGAAGCCCGACGCGATCACGGGTGTGCTGGCCTTCGCGACGGTGTCGTAGATCCATTCCAGGTCATCACCGGCGGCGGGCGCGTAGCTGATGCTCCGCCGTCTCACGCACTGTCCCGCAGCCGCGCGTCGTGACGCCGGCGCATCCGCTCGGCCATGTCCTCCGACGAGATCGCGCGCTCGGGATGCGTTTTCATCTCGTCGTAGGTCGCAACCACCTCGTCGCGAAGCCAGCGCTCGACGGCGGCGTCGCGCTCCTGCAGCGCGCGTAGACCGGCGCGCACCACCTCGCTCGCGCTCGCGAACGCACCGGTCTTCACCTGTGCATCGATGAAGGCGGCCTGCTCGGAGGGAAGGCTGAAGGTTCGCTTCTCGGTCGCAGCCATGCGGGCTCCTGCGATGGCGGTATGACTATATCATACCATTGTCGGGGCGCTCCGCAATCTTGGGCAGGCCCTTGCCCCACGGAGCCAAAGCCGTCCGTGATGGAAGGACCGGCAAGGCGCCTGCGCCGGCAGCGATACCCTATTCCACCGCCAGTTCACGCGGCGCGTCCGAGATCGAGACGCGGGGGACGAACAGCGACAGCACCAAGGTCAGCAGGGCCACCGCGAAAACCGTCCAGAACGTGCCGTGCAGGGCGTGCTGGAGCCCGTCGCGGATCGCGTCGCCGCCGGCTCCGAGGCTTGCGGGATCGTCGAGGAGGCGCCGGAGCTGGCCGGAATCCACCGGCGGGCCGTCGACCGGGTTGACCAGGCGGTAATTCAGCACGGCACCCAAGGCGGTGGCCCCCAGGGTGGAGCCGAGGTTGCGGGCGAAGATGTTCGAGGCGGTCGCGGCGCCGCGCTGCGCCCAGGTCACGCTGTCCTGGATGATCACGATGGCGGCGGTCGAGAGGAAGCCCATGCCCAGCCCCATCACGATCGAGCCGCAGGCCGCGACGATGGGCGAGGTCTCCGACCCCAGGGCGACGAAGGCGGTGGCGCCCAGCGGCAGCAGGGTAGCGCCGACCAACAGGGTCGGGCGCAGGCCGAAGCGCACGAAGTTGCGCGCCGCCGTGGTGGCGCCGATCGGCCAGCCGAGCACCATCAGGGTCAAGGTCAGGCCGGCGATCAGCGGCGATTGCCGCAGCACGCCTTGGACGTACATCGGCAGGAAGGCGGTGAGCCCGATCACGGTCATGCCCGAGAGCAGCGTCGCCGCGTTGGTCGTGGCGATCGGGCGCTGCATCCACAGGCGGATGTCGAGCATCGGGTCTGCCGCCCGGCGCTCCTGGAGCACGAACAGGATGGCGGCCACGACGAAGCCGAGGGCCGGCCAGAACGCCGCCGCGGCCGAGGTGCCGGCCTCGGTCAGGGCCATCATCAGCGCGGCGATGGCCGCGGTGAACAGGGCGGCGCCCAGCGCATCGATCGGCCGGCTGCGGCGCTCGACGCTCTCCCGCAGGTAGACCAGGAACAAGCCGGCCGCGACCACGCCCACGGGCAGATTGATCCAGAAGATCCAGGGCCAGCTCAGATGGCCGATGATCAGGCCGCCGACCAGCGGTCCGGCCACCGAGGAGATGCCCCAGACGCTGGCGAGATAACCCTGGACCTTGCCGCGCTCCCGGGCCGGGTAGAGGTCGCCGATCACCGTCAGGCTCACCGGCTGGATCGCCCCCGCGCCGACGCCCTGCACCAGGCGGAACAGGATCAGCGAGGGCATCGACCAGGCGAGCCCGCAGAGCAGCGAGCCGGCCAGAAAGACCGCGATGCCGAACAGCAGCACCGGGCGGCGTCCGTAGAGGTCGGACAGCTTGCCGAACACGACCGTGGTGGCGGTCTGCGTCAGCAGGAACGAGCCGAAGACCCAGGCATAGAGGTGGAGGTCGCCGAGCTGAGCGGCGATCTGCGGCATGGCGGTCGAGACGATGGTCGCCTCGATGGCGATCATGAACATCGCCGCCATCACCGCGGCGAGGACCAGCGGGCGGCGCGTCTCGGAAGGACTGGGCATGGGCGCGGTCTAGGCCCGGGGCCGGCCCGGACCTAGCGAGGAAAAGGCGCTCCCGCGCGGCCCCGCTTCCGGGCCGTGCGGGAGCGCACATCCTTCCTCAGGCTTCGAGCTCCGCGTCGAGGTCGCGACCGCGGGTCTCGGGCAGCAGGAAGGCCGCGATGGTCCCGATCAGGCTGAAGGCCGCGAGGTAATAGGCCGGCGCCAGCCGGTCGCCGGTCGCGGCGATCAGCCAGTTGATCACGTAGTTGGTGCTGCCGCCGAAGATCGATACCGAGAGCGCGTAGACGATCGACAGCCCGGCACTGCGCACCGCGCGCGGCAACGCTTCCGGGATGCCGACGATCACCGCGGCGGCGTTGATCGAGGACAGGGCCGAGAGCAGGAACGTCACCGCGTAGACGCTGGCGGCGCTCGGGGCACTGACCACCCAGGCGAAGGCCGGCACGGCCAGGACCAGGATCAGCGCCCGCGGCCAGATCATCACGGGGCGCCGGCCGAACCGGTCGGCGAGCCAGCCGCCCAGCAACGGGAAGATCACCGAGGCGAGGCCGAGCGCGATCGGCACCGCGGTGGCCGCGGTCTCGCTCAACCCCAACGTTGCGCCGGCAAAGACCGGCATGTTGGTGCCCACCGCGTTCGAGACGGTCGAGGCCGCGATGACCAGGAAGGTCAGACCCAGCAGGCGGCCATGCTCGCGCAGGAGCTGCCCGAACACCGCGACCGTCGAGGACGCCGCGTGGGGATCCTCCTCGGCGCCGCCGGTTTCGGGCAAGTGGCTCCGGATCACGAGGCCCACCGGCACGACGCACAGGCCGAGGGCGAACATCACCCGCCAGCCCCAGGCCGACATCGCCTGGTCGCCGACGATGAGCGCCAGGATGGTCGCCACGATTCCGGCGAACAGCGCCGCGCAGCCCTGGCTGGCGATCTGCCAGCTGGTCACGAAGCCGCGCTTGGCCGGCGGCGCCGATTCGAGGAGATAGGCGGTGGACGGGCCGACCTCGCCACCGAGGGCGAGCCCCTGGATGAGGCGGCCCGCGATCACGATGACCTGCGCCCAGCCCCCGATCGCCGCGTAGGACGGGCAGGCGGCCAGCATCAGCATGCCGAGCGCCATCAGCGCGATGGTGATCAGCATGGCCGGTTTGCGCCCGGCCCGATCCGCGAAGGCGCCGATCAGCGCGCCGCCGATCGGCCGCATCACGTAGCCGATGCCGAACAGGGCCAGCGACGCGAGCAGGCTGTGGGTCGGATCGGTCGCCGGAAAGAAGGCCTCGCCGATCGGCTTCGCGAAGAAGGCGTAGACGGTGAAATCGTAGAATTCGAGGGCGTTGCCGAGCACCACGGCGCCGACCGCCTTGCGGTCGAGAGCGGTGTGGGGTGCGGCGCCGGAGGGTAGCGTCGTCTTGGCGTCCAAAATCTTGGCATCCATCAGCGGGCCGGCTCCCCGGACGGCGGATGCTTGGCGATTCCCCCGGATACCGGCTCGGCACCGTCGGCGACGGCCTCGTCGTAGCCGGCAAGCCAGCGCGTGCGGGCCTGCGTGCCCTCGGCATAGGGGCAGGCCTCGCGCGCTAAGCCCTTTCCGGGGGCGGCGCGGCCGAGGGCGTGCGTGTCGAGATCGTTCGGGGGCGAATCCATGCTGGCGCTGCTCCTCATGCGTCGCGTTCGCGCCGATGTAGGGCAGGTGGCGCCTGCCGGCGCGCTCAATGCAGCGTTGGATCCGCGTCCGGCGGCAGGGAGACGGCCTCGCTGAACGGAAATTCGAGCACCACCTCGCCGGCCGCATCGGTGACGACCAGGCAGGCGGTCATCAGCCGGGCCTGATTCCGCGGATCGGCCAGGGCTGCACGGATCGTCTCCTGGGCCTTCTCCCAGGCCTGGTCCGGATCGCGCAGCTCGACGCCAGTCGGATCGGTGATCGTGTCGTCACCAATCTGCGTGTGGAAGAAGTAGCGCGGCATGGCCCTCATCCCCGGTCTCGAGCGCTCCCGCGGAGCGCACCCTCACCAGATGGGGATCGCAGCGGCCGAGGTCAGCCGTTGGCGGCACGCAGCTCCGGAGCTCCGGGGACAGGGCGGAGGTTGTGCACCGTCGCGGACGCCGTGCCGGTGCGGTGCAGCTTCTCCATCGCCATGAGCGGCCGCAATTCGGGCTCGGCGAAGTCCATCAGCCGGGCGTTGCGCCAGCGCGGCTTGCCGGCCCCGCGGCCGAACCAGCGCGGGCGCACCTCCTCCACCAGCAGCACGAGCCGGCCCGTCCAGGACTTGCGGAACCAGAAGCGCCCCGTCAGAGCCATCGTCCCATCTCCCTGAAGGCCGGCCCAGCCATCGCTCCGATGCCGCCCGGCTCTCGGCGCCTCCAATACCGGACTTGGCCGTGCAAGTACCGGTCGACCGGGCCGTTCCATCGCGGATCGACCGATATCCACAGGCCTGGGAGGGGGACGCAGAAGGCTCAGCGCGCGAGGTGGCGCAGGATCAGCCCGAGCACCAGCAGCCAGACCAGCCCTGAGATGACGTAGACGAAGCCGCGCAGGAGCGCCGATTCCAGAGCCTGATGCGCCGAGCGCGGATCGGCCCGCCGGCTCCCGCGATGCACGGGCGGTGGCGCCGGCTCGGCGACGGAGCCGGGCGGAAGAGCCAGGTAGCGCGTCAGGCTCTCGGGCAGCGTGCGGTGATCGGTGTTCACGGCTGTGGAGGTTACGCGCCGCCGGCCGCGCGCGGCAAGGCATCTCCTGCGGGTGAATCGGCTGCGGGCGCGTGGTACAGGTTGCCGACCCCGGCGGCACGGCCGGCCCTCGGCGTCCGATCATGTCCCTGCCCCCTGTCCTGATCACGGGCGTCGCCGGCTTCATCGGCAACGCGCTCGCGCTGCGCTTCCTCGAAGCCGGCCGGCCCGTCGTCGGTCTCGACAACGTCAACGCCTATTACGACGTCGGCCTGAAGGAGGCGCGGCTGCGGCGGCTCGAACCCTTCGCGGGCTACAGCTTCGAGCGCCTCGATCTCACAGACGGCGCCGGGCTCGCCGCGCTGTTCCGCCGCCACGGCTTCCGGACCGTCATCCATCTCGCGGCGCAGGCGGGTGTCCGCCATTCGCTGACCGACCCGCATGCCTACGCGTCGAGCAATCTCGTCGGCTTCCTGAACATCCTCGAAGCGTGCCGGCACGGCGGCGTGGCGCATCTGCTCTACGCCTCCTCGAGCTCGGTCTACGGCGCGGTCACGGCCATGCCGTTCTCGGTCCACCAGAACGTCGACCATCCGGTGAGCCTCTACGCGGCGACCAAGAAAGCCAACGAGCTGATGGCCCACAGCTACAGCCACCTCTACGGGCTGCCGACCACGGGCCTGCGCTTCTTCACCGTGTACGGGCCCTGGGGCCGGCCCGACATGGCGATGTATCTGTTCACCCGCGCCATCCTGGCCGGCGAGCCGATCCAGGTCTTCAACGAAGGCCGGATGCGCCGGGACTTCACCTATATCGACGACATCGTCGAAGGGATCGTCGCGCTCTCCGAGAAGCCGGCCGCCCCGAACCCGGCCTGGAGCGGCGACGCCCCCGATCCCGGCACGAGTGCGGCGCCTTACCGGGTCTACAACATCGGCAACAACGAGCCGGTGGAGCTGATGCGGATGATCGCGCTTCTCGAGGAGGCGCTCGGACGCAAGGCGGAGACGATCCTGCTGCCGATGCAGCCCGGCGACGTCCCGGCCACCTACGCGGATATCGAGGATCTGACGCGCGCAACCGGCTTTCGTCCGGCGACCCCGCTGAAGCTCGGCATCGAGCGCTTCGTGGCGTGGTACCGGAGCTATCACGGCCTCTGAGCGCGACGCCGATAGCCGAGCAGGGCCGCGATCCCGACGAAGATCGCCAGAGCCGTCCACATCCCGCCTTCACCGAGCTTGCCGACGACGACCCACAGACGGTCCGGCTCCTCGGCGACTGTGAGCACGACCACGCCGAGCGTGCTGAGCGTGACTAGGATCGCCAGGGCGCGAAAACTCATGGCGGCGCTCCGCTGCCGGCGTCGCCGATTGCGCGCGATCCGGCTCGATCAGCTTACGGCGCCACGGATCGCCCGTGCAATCCGATGCGGCTCCGAGCCCGCGCCGGAACGCGCCGCTTTCCAGCTTCCATCCGTCGCAGGCGGTGAAGCGCGCGGCCGGGTGTTGAGGGTCTGGCCGGCCGGCTCATCCACCGGGACGACGGCTTCGCACGGCTAGGCCGTTGCACCACGGGTGTGTATTATTTAGAGCTGTTCCAGGCAGGCAAGCTCTGCTCTAAACGCTGCCGCGTCAGCGGCCATAAGGAGGAAATCCATGCGTTCTTTCGTTCTCGGCGCCGTCCTTGCCGCCCTGATCCCTCTCTCGGCGCAGGCCCAGGAGGCCGGTGATGCGGCCGCCGGCGAGAAGGCTTTCGCCCCCTGCAAGGCGTGCCACAATTTCCAGAAGAACGGCGTGGGTCCGGACCTCAAGGGCGTCGTGGGTCGTAAGGCCGGCGTCTACGAGGGCTACAACTTCTCGGCCGCTCTCAAGAACTCGGGCATCACCTGGGACGAGGCCAATCTGCACGAGTGGCTGAAGAACCCGAAGGCGAAGGTGCCCGGCACCAAGATGATCTTCCAGGGCTACCCCGACGACAAGAAGATCAACGACGTGATCGCCTACCTCAAGACCCAGTCCTGATCCGTCGCTCTCGCGCGTGAACTGATTCCGGGGCATCCGCGCGGACGCGCGGATGCCCTCGTGCATTCTGGGCCGGCGCGGGCGGCAAACTAGTCCGGGATGAGGCCGTTCTGAAGGCCGAGCCGCAGGGTGACGAGGTCGTTCAGCAGGTCCTTCCGGCCCTGCATGTCGAGGCCGGTCCGGTCGCCCGCCTCGTCGGGCAGGCAGGCGAGCACGTCGCGCAGCTTCGCGCCGGCCGGCGTGAGGAAGATGCTGACCTGGCGCTCGTCCGCCCGATCCCGGGCGCGCCGCACGCGACCCGAGGCCTCCAGGCGCTTGAGCAGCGGGGTCAGGGTCCCGGAATCGAGGAACAGGCGGTTGCCGATCTCCTTGACCGACAGGCCATCCTCCTCCCAAAGCACCAGCAGGACGAGGTATTGCGGGTAGGTCAGCTCATGCTGCCCGAGAAGAGTGCGGTAGGCCCGGCCGAAGGCGTGGGCCGCGGCGTAGACGGCGAAGCACAGTTGGTTGTCGAGGCGCTGCCGGTCCCGCTGCGATAGCTGGTCGACGGTCGCACGACCCGCCTGGTTCGGCTCAGCGCCGCTCTGCGAGGCAGTCGGGCCTGACATCGGTTGAACTCTCTCTGGTAAAGGCGGGCTATCGTACCGGTATGCCGAAGGGCGACTCTTAGTCAGTTCGTGAAACCTGTACAATTCTCGGAGACGGACGACGTGCCATCCATCCTCTGCGGCGTTCAGCCGTCCATGAGGGGGTGCAGGTCTCGTACCATCGCCTTCAGGCGTTCATCGAGAACATGCGTGTAGATCTGCGTGGTCGAGATGTCGGCGTGCCCCAGCAATTCCTGGACGATGCGCAGATCGGCGCCGTTCTGCAGCAGATGGCTGGCGAAGGCATGCCGCAGCACGTGCGGGCTGACGCGGTCGGGACGTAACCCGGCGGCGACCGCCACGGCCTTCAGGTCCCGGGCGAAGGCCTGCCGGGTGAGATGGCCGCTGTCGCTGTCGGCCGGGAACAGCCACGGGGATTCCTCGGGCACCGCGGCGAGGTGCGCGGTCATCGCGACCCGGGACGCCTCGGTCAGCGGGACGAGCCGCTCGCGGCCGCCCTTGCCCTTGATGAACAGGTAGCGCTCCCGGGTGGTGCCGGCGGCGCGCGGCAGGGCGACGAGCTCGGAGACGCGCAGGCCGGTGGCGTAGAGAAGCTCGAGCAGGCAGACCATCCGGCGGGCGCGCCGCGCCGGCCCCGCCTCCGTGGCGGCCGCGGCCGCTTGCGCGGTGGCCAGCAGTCCGTCCACCTCGGCGATCGACAACACCTTCGGCAGGGTCCGGCCCCGGCGCGGGCCCGAGACCGCGACGCTCGGATCGGCCTCGGCATAGCCCTCGGCATAGAGAAACTTGTGGAAGCCGCGCACGCAGGACAGGCGGCGCGCCGCCGACGAGGCCATGAGGCCCCGCGTCTCCAGATCCGCCACGAAGGCCCGGAGGCTGTGCGTATCGGCCTCCTCGAGCGGGATGCCTGCGCGACGTAGATAGGCGAGGTAATCGTCGAGATCGCGTCGATAGGCGGCCAGGGTGTTGGCGCCGGCCCCGCGCTCGGCGGCGAGCATGTCGAGATAGGCGGCGACCTCCGGGGAGGGGAGAGGAGCCGGGGCGCCGTCCGGGACCGCGCTCAACGGCTGCCCGGTTGAAGCTTCGAGGCCGGGATCGTCACGGTCATCTCCCGGGGGGTCGGGACCACGAAATTCGCCAGCGCGAACATCGCCGCGAAGACGAGACCGGCCAGGATCGCGATGGTGGCGAAGAAACGAAACAGGGTCGGCACGTCGGTCGAACCTCGGGCAGACGGGCGCAGGCAGCGGGAGGGGAGCGCACGAAAAGCCCTCCCAAGATGTCGCGAGAGATCGGTTTCCACCACGCGATCGCGGCGCTGACAAGGCCTGGAAGGACACAGGGATGCGTTTCGCTGGCCGCTTGAATCGCGCTAAGAGCCTGGCGCAGGATTGAAAGCCCTCCGCGAGGCGCGTGCGGGGCGGCGACAGGGAGCCGGAGACGCCACGACCATGCGATGCTGCCGTCGATGAACGAAGGGGACGTCGGTGAACCGATCGAGGCGCGCCTGCGCCGGGCGCTGGGCCTGCGCTCGATCGTGCTCGTCGGCTTGATGGGGGCGGGCAAGAGCACGGTCGGCCGGCGCCTGGCCAGCCGGCTCGGGCTGATCTTCAAGGACGCCGACAGCGAGATCGAGGCGGCGGCCGGCCTGACCATCCCCGACATCTTCGCGATCTACGGCGAGCCGAGCTTCCGCGACGGCGAGGAGCGGGTGATCTCGCGTCTCCTGCGGGCCGGGCCGCTGGTGCTTGCCACCGGCGGCGGCGCCTATCTGCGCGAGGCGACCCGGGCGCGGATCCGGGAATCGGCCATCTCGGTCTGGCTCAAGGCCGATCTCGACGTGCTGATGCGGCGGGTGCGCAAGCGCGGCAACCGGCCCCTGCTCCACACCGAGGATCCCGAGGCGACGATGCGCGACCTGATGGCGGTCCGCCACCCGGTCTATGCGGCGGCCGACGTGGTGGTGATTTCCCGGGAAGTCTCCCACGACCGTGTTGTCCAGGACGTGCTGGAAGCTTTGGACGCGCACCTGAACGCCGCGGCCCCGAGCCCGATCGCGGCTCAATAACGAAGACCGAGCGAGCCCATCCGTGACCGAGCCCTCGACCCATCCTGTTCCCCTGACGGTCCACGTGCCGCTCGATGCCGGGCGCGACTACGACGTCCTGATCGGGCGCGGCCTGATCGAGACGGCCGGCGCTCGGGTGGCCGCCCTCGGGGGCCGGCGGGCGGCGATCGTCACCGACGCGAACGTCGCCGCTCTCTACGGTGATCGCCTGCGGACCAGCCTGGAGCGCGCCGGCCTCGGTTCCGGGATCGTCACCGTGGCGCCGGGCGAGGGCTCGAAATCCTATGCCGGCTACGCGCAGGTCTGCGACGGGTTGCTGGCCCTGAAGGTCGAGCGCGGCGATCTCGTCGTGGCGCTCGGCGGCGGCGTGGTCGGCGATCTCGCCGGGTTCGCGGCCGCGACTTTGCGCCGGGGCGTGCGCTTCGTGCAGGTCCCGACCAGCCTGCTCGCCCAGGTCGATAGCTCGGTGGGCGGCAAGACCGGGATCAACGCCCCGCTCGGCAAGAACCTGATCGGCGCCTTCCACCAGCCCCGCCTGGTGCTCGCCGATACGGCGACCCTCGACACCCTGTCCGAGCGCGAGATGCGGGCCGGCTACGCGGAGGTCGCCAAATACGGGCTGATCGCGGATGCCGGGTTCTTCGACTGGTGCGAGGCCAACTGGCGCGGAATCTTCTCCGGCGGTCCCGAGCGCGAGGAGGCGGTTGCCGCCTGCTGCCGCGCCAAGGCCGCGGTGGTCACCCGTGACGAGCGGGAGGACGGCGAGCGCGCTCTGCTCAATCTCGGCCACACCTTCGGCCACGCTCTGGAGCGGATCACCGGTTACGACTCGGCGCGGCTGGTGCACGGGGAGGGGGTCGCGATCGGCACGGCCCTGGCCTTCCGGTTCTCGGCCAGGCTCGGGCTCTGCCCCGGGCAGGATGCCGGCCGCGTCGCCAACCACCTGGCGCTCGCCGGCCTGCCGACCCGTCTCCAGGCGGTGCCTGGCGGCTGCGGCGACGCCGACGCCCTCGTCGAGGCGATGGCCCAGGACAAGAAGGTCCGCGACGGCGCCCTGACCTTCATCCTCGCCCGCGGGATCGGCCAGAGCTTCATCGCTCCCGGGATCGACCGGTCCGACGTGCGGGCGTTCCTGCAGGACGAGCTCGCCGCCGACCTGCGCCCCTGACCCTGCCATCGGCCTTGCCTTGCGCCGGTCGGACCGCTAAGAGCCTGCCACATCCGGGACGGTTCAGACCGTCGCGAGATTCTGGCTCGGATCATCCCCGGGACAGGAGGTCGAGGTCGGTTCGCCGATCTTGCCGGTTGCCGGTGTAGCTCAGTGGTAGAGCAGCGCTTTCGTAAAGCGAAGGTCGGGGGTTCAAATCCCTCCTCCGGCACCATTTCCTCTGCAAGCTGGTCCAGGCGCGCAGGCGATTCGGAAACATTCCAGCCTGTTGCAGCTGCTTCGATGGATCGTCGGGCGGCGCGGTGTGGAATTCCGCCCCCGTCTGTCATCGTCCGCGGAACCGGACGCACCGTCCCCGTGTAGGGCGATCGGTGCCGTTTCTCGGCGCAGCAGACGGGATACGCCATGAAAGCCGAGATCCTGGGCGTCCGGTTCGTCCACGAGGGCTGGAGCCGGTTCGGGATCGCGACGGTGCGTCTCGCCGACGGCGCCGTGGTCGAGCGCGAGATTGAGGATCACGGCAATTCGGTCGGGGTCCTGCCCTATGACCCGGAGCGGAAGGTCGCCACGCTGGTGCGCGAGCTGCGGGTACCGCCCCTCTTCGCCGCCGGTGAGCAGGTGCAGCTGGAAGCGCCGGCCGGCCTGATCGACGACGGCAGCCCGGAGGAGAACGGCCGCCGGGAGGCGCTCGAGGAGGTGGGCCTGCGCCTGCACGACCTCGAATTCGTCGGCGCCACCTATTCCTGCGCCAGCCTGACGACGGAAAAACTGCACCTCTACCTCGCGCCCTACGGCCGGGCGGATCGCGCCGAGGGCGGCGGCGGCGCCGAGGGCGAACACGAGAACATCCGGATCGTGGAGATGCCGCTCGCCGAACTCGCCGGCATGGCGGACCGGGCCGAACTCAACGACCTGAAGACGTTGACGCTGGTCCTGGCCCTGCGCGCCCGGCATCCGGAGCTTTTCGCGGCGTGAGAATCCGCTATCGCGTATTCGCGCAATGGTTGATCACCGGCGCGGTGTTTCTCGCGGTCGCCTGGATCGCGTTCCATCTGCGCTGAGCAGACCCCCGTCTCAGGAAACGAAGCGATGAGCGAAGACGCCGGCACCGCCGAACCGCACGGCCTCGACCGGGGTCTCACCAATTACGGCGACCGCGATTTCGCCCGCTACCTGCGGCGGTCCTTCGCCCGGTCCATGGGCATCTCGCGCACCCTTCTGGACAAGCCGGTGGTCGGCATCGCGATGACTCCGTCGGGGTTCAACAATTGCCACCGGAGCATGCCCGAGCTGGTGGAGGCGGTCTCCCGCGGGGTGCTCGCCGCCGGTGCCCTGCCGCGCCCGTTCCCGACCGTGTCGCTCGGGGAGGTTTTCCTCAATCCGACCAGCATGATGTACCGCAACCTCATGGCCATGGACACGGAGGAGATGATCCAGGCCCAGCCGATGGATGCGGTCGTGCTGATCGGCGGCTGCGACAAGACCGTGCCGGCCCAGCTCATGGGTGCGGCCTCGGCGGGCCTTCCGGCGATCCAGGTGGTGACCGGCCCGATGTCCACCGGGCGCCATCGCGGCCAGCGGCTCGGCGCCTGCACGGATTGCCGGGGCTTCTGGGCCAAGTACCGGGCCGGGACGGTGGATGCGGAGGAGATCGCCGAAGTCGAGGGCCGGCTCTCGGTCACGGCCGGCACCTGCGCGGTGATGGGCACCGCCTCGACCATGGCCTGCATCGCCGAGGCGCTCGGCATGTCGCTGCCGGGCACTGCCGCGATCCCGGCGGTGCATTCGGACCGGCTGGTCGCCGCCGAGGAGACCGGCCGCGCCGCCGTGCGGCTGATCCAGACCAAGATCACCCCGGCTGAGGTCATCACCCGCGAATCCGTGGAGAACGCGATCCGGGTCCTGATGGCGGTGTCCGGCTCCACCAACGCCATCGTGCACCTGACGGCCATCGCCGGGCGCCTCGGCATCCGCATCCCGTCCGGGCGCTTCAACGAAATCTCGGACGAGACCCCGGTGCTGGTCGACCTGAAGCCCGTGGGCGACGGCTACATGGAGGATTTCCACGCCGCGGGCGGCATGGGTGCGCTGCTCCGCGAACTGCGCCCGCTCCTGCATCTCGGCACCGTGGACGTGGAGGGCCGCACCCTCGCCGAACGCCTGGACGAGCCGCCCGGCTGGGTCGACCGCTCGGTCATCCGCGCCTTCGACAATCCGGTTTCGCCAGTGGGCGGGCTTGTGGCGCTCAGCGGCAACCTTGCCCCCGACGGGGCGATCTTCAAGCGCGCCGCCGCGACGCCGGAGCTGTTCGAATCCGAGGGGCGGGCGGTGGTGTTCACCGGCCTCGAAGACCTCAGCCGGCGGATCGACGACCCGGACCTCGACGTAGCCCCGGGCGACGTGCTGGTGCTTCAGAATGCCGGGCCGCACGCGGCCGGCATGCCGGAAGCGGGCTACCTGCCCATTCCCAAAAAGCTCGCCCGGGCGGGGGTGAAGGACATGGTGCGGATCTCCGACGCGCGGATGTCCGGCACGGCCTTCGGGTCGATCGTGCTGCACATCGCCCCGGAGGCGGCCATCGGGGGCCCGCTCGGCGCCGTCCGCGACGGCGACCGGATCCGCCTGTCGATCCGGGACAAGCGGATCGACCTGCTGGTGGACGAGGCCGAGATCGCCCGCCGGCTCGCCGACCATGAGCCGCCGCCAGCGCCCAAGCGCGGCTACAAGGCGCTCTACCGGCGCACCGTCACCCAGGCGCCGGACGGCTGCGACTTCGACTTCCTGATTGGGGAGGGCGAGCCGCGCTGACGCGCGCGGCTTGATCCGCGGCCGCCCCGGGGCCATCGTTCGGCGAAGAATCGGGAGGAGTCGACCATATGACGCGCGCCTGCATCGTGGGCTGGGCCCACAGCCCCTTCGGCAAACTCGAGGAACCGGATGTCGAGGCGCTGGTCGCGCGCGTGTCCGGCGAAGCGCTGGCGCATGCGGGCGTCGAGGATTCCCAGGTCGACGGCATCTATGTCGGCGTCATGAATACCGGCTTCTCGAAGCAGGGTTTCGAGGGGTCTCAGGTCGCCCTGAATCGACCGGGCCTCGCCCATGCGCCGGCGACGCATCTGGAGAATGCCTGCGCCACCGGCTCGGCCGCGCTCTACGCGGCCCTCGACTTCGTCGATAGCGGCCGCGGCCGGATCGCCCTGGTGGTCGGTGCCGAGAAAATGACGGCGAAGTCCGTGGCTGAGACCGGCGACATCCTGCTCGGTGCCTCCTACCGGAAGGAGGAGGCCGACATCGAGGGCGGGTTTGCCGGCGTGTTCGGGCGGATCGCGGCGGGCTACTTCCAGCGCTACGGCGACCGCAGCGAGGAACTGGCGCGGATCGCTGCCAAGAACCACCGCAACGGCGTCGCCAACCCCTACGCGCAGCTGCGCAAGGATCTCGGCTTCGCGTTCTGCAACACGGTCTCCGACAAGAACCCCTACGTGGCGGCGCCGCTGCGCCGGACCGACTGCTCGCTGATCTCGGACGGCGCCGCCGCCCTCGTGGTCGCGGATGCCGAGACCGCCGAGGGGCTGGCGCGGGCGATCGGCTTCCGCGCCCGGGCGCATGTCAACGACATCCTGCCCCTGTCGCGCCGGGATCCGACCGAATTCAAGGGTGCGCGGCTCGCCTGGGAGAAGGCGCGGGCGCAGGCCGGGATCGGCAATGACGACCTGTCCTTCGTCGAGACGCACGATTGCTTCACCATCGCCGAACTCATCGAGTACGAGGCGATGGGCCTGGCCGAGCCGGGCCAGGGCTACCGGGTCGTTCGCGAGGGCCTGACCGAGAAGGGCGGCCGCCTGCCGGTCAATCCCTCCGGCGGCCTGAAGGCCAAGGGCCATCCGGTCGGTGCCACCGGTGTCTCGATGCACGTGATGGCCTGCCTCCAGCTCATGGGTGAGGCCGGCGAGATGCAGGTCCCCGGCGCGAACCTGGCCGGGATCTTCAACATGGGCGGCGCGGCGGTGGCCAATTACGTGTCGATCCTGGAGCGGCGGCGGTAGCGCCACTCCTTATCGGGCCAGCGGAGGAGGGGGATGACTCCCCCTCAGCCGAGCTTGTCGAGCGCCTGCTTGAGGTCGGCGATCAGGTCGGCCTCGTTCTCCAGGCCGATCGACAGCCGCACGGTCTCGGGACCGACCTGGGCGGCTTCCTTCTCGTGCTCCGGCAATTGCCGGTGCGTGGTCGAGGACGGGTGGATCGCCAGCGACTTGATCTCGCCGATGTTCACGAGGTGCGAGATCAGCTCCAGCCCGGCGATGAAGGCCAGCGCCGCCGGCTCGCCGCCCTTCAGCGCGAAGGTGAAGATCGAGCCCGGCCCCTGCGGGGTGTAGCGCTGCGCCAGCTCCTCCCCGGTCTGGCCGGGCAGGCCCGGATAGCTCACCCAGGCCACCGCCGGATGGTCCTTGAGGAAGGCCGCCACCGCCCGGGCATTGGCGCAGTGGCGCTCCATGCGCAGCGGCAGCGTCTCGATGCCCATCAGGGTGAGGAACGCGTTCATCGGCGACAGGCCGGGGCCGAGGTCGCGCAGGCCGAAGAACCGGCAGGCCGCCGCGAAGGGTGTCTCCGGGAAGCTCTTGGTCAGGACCAGGCCGTCATAGTCCGGCCAGGGCTCGGTGATCAGGTTGTAGCCGCTGGTCCGGGTCCAGTCGAAGGCACCGGCATCGCAGATCATGCCGCCGATGGTCTGGCCGGAGCCGCCCAGGAACTTCGAGGTCGAGTGCACGACGATGTCGGCCCCGTGCTCGATCGGCCGGATCAGGGCCGGCGAGGCCAGGGTGTTGTCGACGACGAGGGGCAGGCCGTGACGGCGCGCCACCGCGGCGATGCCGGCGAGATCCATCACCGACGCGCAGGGGTTCACGATCGATTCGCAGATGATCGCCCGGCACTCCGGCGTGATCGCGGCCTCGAAATCCGCGGGGGTCATGCCGCGGGCGAAGCGCGGCTTCAGGTCGTAGCGGCCGTCGAGGCGGCGCATCAGGCCGAGGGAGCCGCCGAACAGGCGCGGCGAGGCCACGTAGGCGTCGCCGCTCTTCATCAGCGTCATCAGCACGAGCAGCATCGCCGATTGCCCGGACGACACCGCGACGCCCGCCTTGGCGCCTTCCAGGTCGGCGACCCGGCGCTCCAGGGCGGCCACCGTCGGGTTCGAGCCCCGCGAATAGGAGAAGCCGGACCGGCGGCCCGCGAAGATGTCGGCCGCCTGTTCGGTGGAATCGAACACGAAGCCGTTGGTGAAGTAGATCGGCTGGATCCGGGCGCCGGTGGCGGGGTCCGGCGCCGCGCCGGCATGGATGGCCCGGGTCGCGAAACGGTGCTTGCGGCTCAATTCCGTCATGGCTCTCGGTCGGCTGTTCGGCGCCCGGATCGTCGCTGCGCCCGAGCCGGAAGAGGCTTCACGCCGCGCGACGGATGAAGGCCTGCAGGGTTCGGACCAGGGTGGTCGGCTCGTAGGGCTTCGGGATGAACCGGGCGCCCTCCGGCATGTCGTTGGGGCCGGGCGTGCCCATGCCGGACACGACCAGCACGGGAATTGTCGGCCAGCGATGCGCCACGAGGCGGGCCAGGGCGAACCCGTCCATCGAGCCCTGCGGCATGTCGACATCCGTCATCAGGACGCCGACATCGTCGCGGTTTTCCAGGACCTTGAGCGCTTTGTCGGCGTGGCTGGCTTCCAGCACGGTAAATCCGGCATCCGCCAGGGTGTCGGACGCCTCCATGAGCAGGAGGCCGTCATCCTCCACCAGCAGCACGACGGGTTGGTCGGACGGGCTCTCTGTCATCAGACCTGCGGAGGTTCAGTCGCGACGCGCGAAGCCCGCGCCGTATTCCCCGTACCTGCCCCCGTCAAGGCGCGGGGGCCGGGCGTAGGACAGCCGTCTCAGGCCGCCTCCTCGCGCTTGCCCAGGCGCTTGTCGAGATAGGTGTCAACGGTCTGGGTCAGCTCGTCCACCTTGCCGTCGAAGAAGTGGTTGGCGCCCTCGACCACCTGGTGCTCGATGATCACGCCCTTCTGGACCTTCACCTTCTCGATCACCGGCATGACCTCGCGGGCCGGCGCGACCCGGTCTTCGGAGCCGTGGACGAACAGGCCGGAAGACGGGCAGGGGGCCAGGAAGGTGAAGTCGAAGCGGTTGGCCATGGCGGCGATCGAGATGAAACCCTCGATCTCCGGTCGGCGCATGAGCAGCTGCATCCCGATCCACGCGCCGAAGGACACGCCGGCGATCCAGCACGACTTCGCCTCCGGGTTGACCGACTGCACCCAGTCGAGCGCCGCAGCCGCGTCGGACAGCTCGCCCGAACCGTGGTCGAACGAGCCCTGGCTGCGCCCGACCCCGCGGAAATTGAAGCGCAGGGCTGCGAAGCCGCGATTGGCGAAGGTGTAGAAAAGGTTGTACACAATTTGATTGTTCATCGTGCCCCCGAACTGGGGGTGCGGATGCAGCACGATGGCGATCGGCGCGCCGCGCTTCTTGGGGGCCTGGTAACGGCCTTCCAGACGTCCGGCCGGGCCGGTGAAGATGACTTCAGGCATCGTTCGACTCTCGTTTCAGCGGTCGCCGGCCGCGCGATCGTGGGCAGTGAAAAGGCAGCCTTGACTCACCGCACGCACACCATACAAACGCTCTTAGAACAGTTCTAGGCGATTAGAACTATTCTAAAGTAGGTGAGCTTGCGGGAAATGCTTGCTCCCTGCACCAGCCGTTCGGTTGGCGAGACCTCATTTGTCGGCGCGCCTTAGCACGGCGGACCGGTGCGCGGGCAAGGAATTGTAACGCGCCGTACCCAGGGGACGACACGGAATCAGCATGAGCCGGGCCCGCGCCTATCTCGATCACAACGCGACTGCCCCGGTCCGCCCGGCCGTGGCAGAGGCGGTGGCGCGCGCGCTGATGCTCCCCGGGAACCCCTCGTCGATCCATCAGGAGGGCCGTGCCGCCCGCGCGGCCCTGGAATCCGCCCGCGGGCAGGTCGCCGCCCTGGTGGGTGCCAGCCCGGCGCAGGTGGTGTTCACCAGCGGCGGGACGGAGGCCGCGAATGCGGTCCTGTCCGGGGCGCTCGGGCGCCGTGGGCAGCCGAAGCCGACGCGGCTGCTGCATTCGGCGACGGAGCACCCCTGCGTGGCCGCCGGCCACCGTTTCCCCGAGGGCGCGGTCGAGCAGCTCCCGGTCACCCCCGACGGCGTGATCGACCTCGCTGTCCTCGAACGCCGGCTCGCCGCGCTGGCGGATGAGAGCTTGCTGATCTCGGTCCATGCCGCCAACAACGAGACCGGGGCGGTCCAGCCCCTGGCCGACATCGTCGCCCTGGCGCGCGCGCATGGCTCCGCGCTGGTGCACAGCGATGCCGTGCAGGCTGTGGGCAAGATCGCCCTCGACATGGGCGCCCTCGGGCTCGATGCGCTCACCCTGTCGGGCCACAAATTCGCGGCCCCGAAGGGCGTCGGCGCGATGATCCTCGCCGACGACGTGGCCCTGGACGACGCCTTCCTGCGCGGCGGCGGGCAGGAGCGCCGGCAGCGCTGCGGGACCGAGTGCTTGCCGGCCATCGTCGGCATGGGCGAGGCGGCGCGGCTCGCCGGCGAGGCGCTCGACCGGGAGGCCGCACGCCTCTCGGGCCTGCGCGACCGGATCGAGACCGGCCTCCTTGCCCAGGCGCCCGACGCGGTGGTGTTCGCTGCCCGCGCCGTGCGCCTCCCCAACACGCTCAGCTTCGCGGTCCCGGGTCTCGATGCCCCCGCGGCGCTGATCGCCCTCGATCTCGCCGGCGTGGCGGTGTCGTCCGGCTCGGCTTGCTCCTCGGGCAAGGTCGCACGCTCGGCGACGCTGACGGCGATGGGCGTCGATCCCAAGCTTGCCGGGGGGGCGCTGCGCGTCAGCCTCGGCTGGAACACGGTGGACGAGGATGCGTCATGCTTTCTCGACGCCTTCGAACGGGTCTTGCAGCCCCTATATAAGCGGCGAGGGTGCGCGGCCTGAGCGGCCGCGTCCCACGCTTTCCGAAAGACGCTTCCCGGTCCTTGAAACCGGGCTTGCCAGGAGACGCTGATGCCTGCCGTGCAGGAAACAATCGACCGGGTCCGCTCGATCGACCTCGACCAGTACAAGTACGGGTTCGAGACCACCATCGAGATGGAGAAGTCCGCCAAGGGCATCTCCGAGGATGTCGTGCGCTTCATCTCGGCCAAGAAGAACGAGCCGGCTTGGCTGCTGGAATGGCGCCTCGACGCCTACCGCCGCTGGCTCACCATGAAGGAGCCGGACTGGGCGCGCGTCTCGTACGACAAGGTCGATTATAACGACATCTACTACTACGCCGCGCCCAAGCGCCCGGCGGCGATGTCGCTCGACGAGATCGATCCCGAGATCCTGAAGACCTACGAGAAGCTCGGCATCCCGCTGCGCGAGGTCGAGGTGCTGGAAGGCATCGCGCCGGAGCGCCGCGTCGCGGTCGACGCCGTGTTCGACTCGGTCTCGGTGGCGACCACCTTCAAGAAGGAGCTCTCGAAGGCCGGCGTGATCTTCATGCCGATCTCCGAGGCGGTTCAGGAATATCCCGAGCTGGTCCAGAAGTACCTGGGCACGGTGGTGCCCTCGACCGACAACTTCTTCGCGACGCTGAACTCGGCCGTCTTCTCCGACGGCTCGTTCGTCTACATCCCGCCGGGCGTGCGCTGCCCGATGGAGCTGTCGACCTATTTCCGCATCAACGAGCGCGACACCGGCCAGTTCGAGCGCACGCTGATCATCGCCGACAAGGGCTCCTACGTCTCGTATCTGGAGGGCTGCACCGCCCCGAAGCGCGACGACAACCAGCTCCATGCCGCGGTGGTCGAGCTGGTCGCCCTGGACGACGCCGAGATCAAGTACTCGACGGTCCAGAACTGGTACCCGGGCGACAACGAGGGCAAGGGCGGGATCTACAACTTCGTGACCAAGCGCGGCGATTGCCGCGGTGCCCGCTCGAAGATCTCCTGGACCCAGGTCGAGACCGGCTCGGCGATCACCTGGAAGTACCCGTCCTGCATCCTGCGCGGCGACGAATCCCGCGGCGAGTTCTACTCGATCGCGGTGTCGAACGGCATGCAGCAGGTCGATTCCGGCACCAAGATGATCCACCTCGGCAAGAACACCACCAGCCGGATCATCTCGAAGGGCATCTCCGCCGGGCGTTCGCAGAACACCTATCGGGGCCTCGTCTCGGCCCACAAGAAGGCCAAGAACGCCCGCAACTTCACCAATTGCGACTCGTTGCTGATCGGCGACCAGTGCGGGGCGCACACCGTGCCCTACATCGAGTCGAAGAACGCCTCGGCGGTGTTCGAGCACGAGGCGACCACCTCGAAGATCTCCGAGGACCAGAAGTTCTACTGCCTGCAGCGCGGCCTCTCCGAGGAGGAGGCGACCGCCCTCATCGTCAACGGCTTCGTCCGCGACGTGCTGCAGCAGCTGCCGATGGAGTTCGCCGTGGAGGCCCAGAAGCTGATCTCGATCAGCCTCGAAGGCTCGGTCGGCTAAGTCCGAAGTCAATCGGATACCCCAGGCGATCGCGGCACCCCCGCGGTCGCTTTCCGGATCGCGTGACGGCTCTCACGCGCGGCATCCGGAGCTGAAGGCCTTCGAAATGGCCGTCTCGGTGACGGCGATAAGGAACTGACGGCACGCGGTCGGCGCATGAACCCGGCTCGCCGTTCGATAGGACTTGAACTAACATGTTGGAAATCAAGAACCTCGTCGTGCAGATCGAGGACAACCGCATCCTGAACGGCCTGAACCTGACCGTGAACGACGGTGAGGTCGCGGCGATCATGGGGCCGAACGGGTCGGGCAAATCGACCCTGTCCTACGTCATCGCCGGCAAGGAGGACTACGAGGTCCTCGACGGCGAGATCCTGCTCGACGGGCAGAACGTGCTGGAGATGGCCGCCGACGAGCGCGCCGCGGCCGGCATCTTCCTGGCCTTCCAGTACCCGCTGGAGATCCCCGGCGTCGGCACCATGACCTTCTTGAAGGCGTGCCTGAACGCGCAGCGCAAGGCGCGCGGCGAGGCGGAGATCTCGACCCCGGACTTCATCCGCAAGGTCAACGCCGCGGCCGACAAGCTCGAGATCAACAAGGAGATGCTCAAGCGCGCCCTCAATGTCGGCTTCTCCGGCGGCGAGAAGAAGCGCATGGAGATCCTCCAGATGGCGCTGCTCGAGCCAAAATTCTGCGTGCTCGACGAGACCGATTCCGGCCTCGATATCGATGCCCTGCGCATCGTCTCCGAGGGCGTGAACGCGCTACGCGCGCAGGGCCGCTCGTTCCTGGTGATCACCCACTACCAGCGTCTGCTCAACCACATCGTGCCCGACACCGTGCACGTCATGTCGAAGGGCCAGATCGTGAAGACCGGCGGCAAGGACCTGGCGCTCGAGCTCGAAGCGTCGGGCTATGCCGAGTACCGCACCAACGAGGCCGCGTAAGCCCATGGCCGACATCCAGAACCTGCGCACCAGCGCCGAGACCGGGCTGTCGAACCTGTTCGAAGCCGCGCGTAAGGGCTTCGCTTCGGAAGAGGCGATCGCCCGCGAGGAGGCGTTCCGCTTCTTCGAGGCCGCCGGCTTGCCGAGCCGGCGCGTCGAGGCGTTCAAGTACACCGACTTGCGCGCCGCCATGAAGGAGGCGGTCCCGCCGGCCGAGGCGCCGTCGCCCGAGGTCGCTCAGGCCGCCGTCGCGTCGGCCAAGGGGTTTGCCGGCCTCGATGCCGCGCGCCTGACCTTCGTGAACGGTCATCTGATCCGTCCGCTGTCGGACCTAGACGGCTTGCCGGCCGGCCTCACCGTCACGCCGCTCAACGACGCGATGGGCAAGGGCGATGCGCGCCTGCGTCTGCTGGCCCCGGTCGAGCAGGCGCGGGAGAACCCGGTCTTCCAGCTCAACACCGCGTTCCTGGCCGACGGCGCCCTGATCTCGGTCGCCCCCGGCACGAAGATCGAGCGGGCGCTGCATCTGCGCTTCGTCGGCACCGGGTCGGAGGGTTTCTCGACCGCCACCCGCGTGCTGGTCGATCTCGGCGCGGGTGCCGAGCTGACCCTGCTGGAAAGCCACGAGGGGCCGGACGACATCACCTACCAGCCGAACGATGCGCTCGACGTGCGCGTCGGCATGCAGGCGGTGTTCCGCCACGCCCGGCTCAACCGCGAGGGCAAGGCCGCCATCGCGCTCTCGACGATCAGCGTGCGTCTCGACGACGAGGCGCGCCTGGAGACGGTCAACCTGGTCACGGGTGCCGTCCTCTCCCGCCACCAGATCTTCATGCATGTCGCGGGCGAGAACGTGAACGCCGTCGTCAACGGCGCCGCGATGCTGGGCGACGGTCAGCTGGCGGACTCGACCCTGCTGGCCGACCATGCCGCCGTCGGCGGCGTCGGCCGGGAGATGTTCAAGACGGTGATCGACGGGGACGCCACCGGGGTGTTCCAGGGCAAGATCATCGTGCGCCAGGCGGCCCAGCAGACCGACGGCAAGATGAAGTCGGATTGCCTGCTCCTCAGCGACGAGGGGCAGATGATGAACAAGCCGGAGCTGGAGATCTTCGCCGACGACGTCGCCTGCGGCCACGGCGCCACCTGCGGCGCGCCGGACGAGGACCTGCTGTTCTACCTGATGGCCCGCGGCCTGCCCCGCGCGGTGGCCGAGAGCCTGCTGGTCCAGGCCTTCATCGGCGAGGCGGTCGAGTCGGTCTCGCACGAGGGCGCCCGCGCGGCGCTGATCGGCGAGATCGAGGCCTGGCTCGCCGCGCGCGCCTGACCCATCGGCCGATCTCGTCCCGAGGTCGGCCGGGAATGCGAACCCGAACCCCCGGAACCCGGCAAGGCCGTCGCGTTGGGCGGTTCGTGGGTCGCCAAGAACTTCGGAGGCCTCTGCCGAGACCTCCGCTTCTCTCCGGCCCCTCGGATCGAGGTGGCCCATGGGACGGACTTAGGTCTCAGAAGGTCGCGACAATGAACGCACCCGTCCTCACCAAAGGCTACGACGTCGCGGCGGTCCGCAAGGACTTCCCGATCCTGTCGCAGACGGTCTACGGCAAGCCGCTGGTCTATCTCGACAATGCCGCCTCGGCGCAGAAGCCCCGGCAGGTGATCGACGCCATGGTCTCCTGCATGGAGACCGGCTACGCCAACGTCCATCGCGGCCTGCACTTCATGGCGAACGCCGCCACGGAGGGGTTCGAGGGTGCCCGCGAGACGACGCGCCAGTTCCTCAACGCCGCCTCCACGGACGAGATCATCTTCACCCGCAACGCCACCGAGGCCTACAACCTCGTGGCCTCCAGCATGGGCTGGGCCGGGCTGATCGGCGAGGGTGACGAGATCATCCTGTCGATCATGGAGCATCACTCCAACATCGTGCCCTGGCACTTCCTGCGCGAGCGCCGCGGAGCCGTGATCAAGTGGGCGCCGGTCGACGAGGACGGCAACTTCCTGGTCGACGAATACGAGAAGCTGTTCACGCCGCGCACCAAGATGGTGGCGATCACCCAGATGTCGAACGTGCTGGGCACGGTGACGCCGGCCGCGGAGATCGTCCGCATCGCCCATGCTCACGGTGTGCCGGTTCTGCTCGACGGCGCACAGAGCGCCGTCCACCAACCGATCGACGTGCGCGCGCTGGACTGCGACTTCTTCATCTTCACCGGCCACAAGGTCTACGGCCCGACCGGCATCGGCGTCCTCTACGGCAAGAAGGAATGGCTGGAGCGGCTGCCCCCCTATCAGGGCGGCGGCGAGATGATCCGGACCGTCAGCCAGGATACGGTGACCTACAACGACCCGCCGCACCGGTTCGAGGCCGGGACGCCGGCGATCGTCGAGGCGGTCGGGCTCGGGGCGGCGCTCGAATACATGCTAGGGTTGGGCCGGGAGAACATCGCCGCGCACGAGGCGATGCTGACCCGCTACGCCCACGAGCGTCTCGGGGCGATGAACGCCCTGCGGATCATCGGTACGGCCAAGGGCAAGGGCGGCGTCGTCAGCTTCGAGATGAAGGGGGCGCACGCCCACGACATCGCCACGGTGATCGACCGCCAGGGCGTGGCGGTGCGTGCCGGGACCCATTGCGCCATGCCGCTGCTCACGCGCTTCGGCGTGACATCCACCTGCCGGGCCTCGTTCGGCCTCTACACGACCACCGCCGAGATCGATGCCCTTGCCGAGGCGCTCGGCAAAGCCGAGATGATGTTCGCCTGATCGGCGCAATGTCCCGACCCTGATTGTGCGGGCGATGCGCGAGCTGCGATGAAACCGGTTCCGTCTGCGCGGGTCCGGGGGAGAAGAAAACCATGAGCACCGACGCCACAATCACCGGCGGCGCCAACGCCCCCGCGGTCGAAGCCGCCTCGGCGATCCCGCCGGCCGAGCTCGACCGGCTGACCGACGACATCGTCGCGGCGCTGAAATCCGTCTACGATCCGGAGATCCCGGCCGACATCTACGAGCTCGGCCTGATCTACAAGGTCGATATCGGCGACGACCGGAAGGTCGCGATCGACATGACGCTGACAGCCCCCGGCTGCCCCGTTGCCGGCGAGATGCCGGGCTGGGTCGAGAACGCGGTCAGCGCCGTGCCGGGCGTGCAATCCTGCGCGGTGACCATGGTGTTCGATCCGCCGTGGGATCAGAGCCGGATGTCGGACGAGGCCCGGGTCGCCCTCGACATGTGGTAGGGCGCGTCAGGCTGCTTCACGCCATGGGCTCGAAGCAGTCGATCGCAGAACACAGACACCCGTCGCACAGGCCCGACAAGGCGCGGTGGCCCATGCGACGGCGAAACCGTCGGGGATTTTGGGCCGATACCGGCAAAACACGACCGGTCCGGACAGACGGGATTATTATTCCCGCGATCGAACCCGCAGAGCCTTCGGTCGAGCGCGCCTCAAACACGCAGCATCCAGCGCTCGCGATGAAACGATAGACAAATCCATTATATCTCAGCTTGCTTCGAATCGGACATTCAGCGCCAGCGCGCAGCCTTCGTGTATCAATCCAGACGGGTTTTTAAGCGTTCGCTAACCACGATTGCCCACAGCAGCAATCCGGCGGCCGGTATGCGCGGCGTCGCTTGATGCGAATGGTGGGGACGGATGGGTCCGGGTTACGTGGTCGCGGCACTCCTTGAAGGGGCCGGCCTCAGCGGTCTGGTGGTTGCCGCGTTCGTGATGCGTACGGAGCGGATGGCACGCGTGGCCGAGTTGCGCACGGTGCTGCGAACCGGTCAGTCGGCGACCGCTGTCGTGAAGCCTGCCGTGCCACGGCGTTGGCGCATGGCCGCGCCGCGCATCGTCAGCGTACCGGTCGTCGTGCAGCCCCGCGGCGCCATGCGGCCGAGGGAATCCGCCGCCCGCTCGGCCCTGGGTCGCGCCTTCGTGCAGGCCGCCCCGCTGCCCGTTCGCGGCATGGCCGCCTCGATCAGCGCAGGATGACGTCGAGGCCGCTGCCGAGCAGCGTGACGGCGCTGAGCAGCAGCATGAACTTCAGGTCTTCGAAACGGGCGCTCATGATCGATCCTGACCTCTAAGGGCGTGGGTTGCTGTCCGGGTGCTGAATTATCGTCCGATGAACGGCTTTTTCGCGAGTCGTTTGAGGAACTGTTAGGCATTGGTCCGCGCTTTCCATTCGGTAACGTTGATCACCGGTTAAGATCGCTGCGTCGTGCTGGATCCGTCTTAACTCCGGCGCGGTGGGGTCGCGGTGCGGGGCCGCACGGTCATGCAGCAACAGGAAGGGCGCAGGCCTATGACGCAGCCATCGGCCAGCCCCGTCCTGCGGGCGCGCGACTGGCTTTTCCGGGATCGGCGGACGGGCGCCATCACCGTGGCGCAGTGGCCCAACCTGCCGCTCTGGCTGTTTTTCGGCCTCATGCTCGCCGCCTGGCTCGCCCGCGGCGCCGAGCCCGCCGCCACGTGGCTGAGCCTTGCCGCCGACGTCGCGCTCGGCTGGTGGGCGATCGATGAGCTTGTCCGCGGCGTCAATCCGTGGCGGCGGCTGCTCGGTCTCGCCACGCTGATCGGTCTCGCGACCCTGATCGCCCTGCGGGGCGGCGGCTGACGCGGCTCTCGGCTGACTTGACCCGTCCAGCCACCCGAGCGTGTTCCGCCTGACCGCTTCTCAGGGGGCGTTGGACCAATTGAGGCGACCGGCCATTATAGCTGCGTCGATCGACCATGCTTCAAAGACCAGTCTCTAGGTCAAAGAAATCAGATCTCGCACGGCGATATAGGATGAGATTTGAAATTCAGAATGCGTCTCGTCCTCAGTAAACTACTGAGAAGCGTAACGGTGGATTGCAGCGCCGCCAAAAGTCATGAATGGTCGCGCCGGATTTCGACCCGAGTCGTGCCGGCCCCGTGGGCGCATGCTCCCACGCTCGGCTTCTATGGGGGCTGGGAGGCAGGATGAGCGACGCAGTACGCTTCGGATCGACCGATGCCGCACCTCGTTTCGACGAGGAAGAGCGGCTTCTCGGTCGGATTGCCGGCATGCTCAACCTGCCCGTCGCGGTCTTTCGGCGCGGCCACGCCGCCTCTTCGCCGGACAAGGGTCCGACGGCGTCCGAATGCGCGACGATGCTGGCGGCCTTCACGCGCATCCGCGACCCGGATGCCCGTCGGGAATGCCTGGCGATGGTCGAGGGCCGCGCCGAGGCGTAGCCGGGCGGGCCCTCCCGCTGTGCGCCGGCACACATCGGCCCGCTGAGAGCCGCGCCCGTCGCGTGCTATAGGGGCGCCCGCTTCCGAGAGCGGCCCGCCGACCGGCGGGTTGTGTGGACCGTCGCGATGTCCTCGGCAGCGGCATCCCCCAAGCCGGGACGATCGTCCCCGGCACACGATGCCCCGCGTGCGATTCAGGCCCTGATGCCGATTATCTCCATCTCGAAGCTGTCGAAGACCTACAAGTCGGGCTTCACCGCGCTGAGCAACATCGACCTCGCGATCGAGCGCGGCGAGATCTTCGCGTTGCTGGGCCCGAACGGGGCCGGCAAGTCGACGTTGATCAACATCGTCTGCGGCATCGTCACACCGAGTTCCGGGACGGTGATGGTTGATGGCCACGACATCGCCGCGGATTACCGCGCCGCGCGCCGGGCCATCGGCCTGGTGCCCCAGGAGCTGACCACCGACGCCTTCGAGACGGTGCTGAACACGGTGAGCTTCTCGCGCGGCCTGTTCGGGCTGCAGCCGGATCCGGGCCATATCGAGAAGATTCTGCGCGCCCTGTCCCTCTGGGACAAGCGCGACAGCCGCCTCATGACCCTGTCCGGGGGGATGAAGCGCCGGGTGCTGATCGCCAAGGCGCTGTCCCATGAGCCTCGGGTGCTGTTCCTCGACGAGCCGACGGCCGGCGTCGACGTGGAGCTGCGCCAGGACATGTGGGGGCTGGTGCGCGATCTGCGCCAGCAGGGCGTCACGGTGATCCTGACGACCCATTACATCGAGGAAGCCGAGGAGATGGCCGACCGCATCGGCGTCATCCGGCGGGGCCAGATCATCCTGGTCGAGGAGAAGGCGGCGCTGATGCGCAAGCTCGGGCGCAAGCAGCTGACGCTTCAGCTCCAGGCACCGATCACCGAGATTCCGCCGGAGCTCTCCGATTACGGGCTGGTGCTGGCCGGCGACGGCCGCGAGCTGGTCTACACCTACGACACGCGCGCCGAGCGGACCGGCATCACCGGGTTGCTCACCGGCCTGGCAGCCGCCGGCATCCGGTTCAACGATCTCCATACGGAACAGTCCTCCCTCGAGGACATCTTCGTCGGCCTCGTGCGCGAGGGCGAGGCGAGGGCATGACAACCGGCACGAGCGCGACGATGAACATGAACTGGCCGGCCGTCCGGGCGATCTACCGGTTCGAGATGGGCCGCTTCTGGCGCACCGCCGGGCAGAGCATCCTCGCCCCGGTGATCTCGACCACCCTGTATTTCGTGGTGTTCGGGGCCGCGATCGGCTCGCGGGTCTCGGCGGTGGACGACGTGCCCTACGGGCTGTTCATCGTGCCCGGGCTGATCATGCTCTCGTTGCTGACGCAGAGCATCTCGAACGCCTCGTTCGGCATCTACTTCCCGCGCTTCGCCGGCACGATCTACGAGATCCTGTCGGCCCCGATCTCGCCGCTGGAGGTGGTGCTGGGATTCGTCGGCGCGGCGGCCTCGAAGTCGATCCTGATCGGCCTGATCATCCTGGCCACCTCGGCGCTGTTCGTGCCGTTGCGGATCGATCACCCGATCTGGATGGTCGGCATCCTGCTGCTGACCGCGGTCACGTTCAGCCTGTTCGGCTTTGTCATCGGGCTCTGGGCGGACGGGTTCGAGAAGCTCCAGCTGGTGCCGCTCCTCGTCGTGACGCCACTGACCTTCCTGGGCGGCAGCTTCTACGCGATCAACATGCTGCCGCCGTTCTGGCACGCGGTGAGCCTGGTCAACCCGGTCGTCTACCTGATCAGCGCGTTCCGCTGGGCGTTCTTCGGCAAGGCCGATGTCAGCATCGCGATCAGCCTCGGGATGACCGCGTTGTTCCTGGTGATATGCCTCGGCCTCGTCACCTACATCTTCCGGACCGGCTACCGCCTCAAGAGCTGATTTCAGGGCTGCGCCGCGAGGAATGCCAGCACGCCGTCCCGGTGCGGCTTGGCGCCGACAGCGGTGGAATGGTCCTTGCCCTCGATCTCGAGCGCGCGCGCATCCGGGATCAGGGCAGCCAGCGCTGGGCCGGAGCCCGCAACCGTGTCGAGGGTGCCGACCGAGACCAGCACCGGCACCTCGATCTGGGCGAGTTCCGCCCGGCTCAGGGTCTGGCGCGAGCCGCGCATGCAGGCGGCCAGCGCCCGCAGGTCGCTGCGCGTCTGCTCGGCAAAAGTCCGGAACGCCGCGGCGGTCGGGTTCGGGGCGGGCGTGCCGGCGGGCGCTTCGAGGGCCTCGGCGATCCCGGACGGGAGGCCCTTGCCCTCCACGAGATGCATGCCGAGGCCGCCGATCAGGGCGGAGCGGACCCGGTCGGCATAGTCCAGGGCGACATGCGCGGTGATCCGGGCCCCCATCGAGTAGCCCATCACGTGGGCGCGCTGGATCCCGAGATGGTCGAGCAGCCGCACCGCGTCCCCGGCCATGGCCTCGGAGCTGTAGGCCGCCGGGTCGTAGAGCTTCTCGCTCTCCCCGTGGCCGCGATTGTCCAGCGCGATCGCCCGATAGCCGGCCTGGGTCAGCGCCCGCACCCACTGGGTGTTGACCCAGTTGACCGCGTGGTTCGAGGCGAAACCGTGGATCAGCAGGACCGGCGTACCGGCCCCTTCCGCCGGAGGGACGTCGATATAGGCGATCCGCACGCCGTCCGAATCGAAGGAATCCATGCCGCGCAACCCGTTCCGTGTCGGTGCTCTCACGAAGCGCGACGCTTAGACCACAGCGCCCCAAAGGAGCAACGCGGATCGGTCCGCTTGCGGGGCGGGGCCCCGGCTGGCACACCGCCCCGGTTATGACCGATACCAAGCCCTACGGCACCTACGAACCGGCCGGCCTCGTCGCGGCGATTACCCGGCGGACGAACCGGATCCCGGCCGAATCCTGGTACGGGCGGCGCCTCGCGCTGTTCCTGCGCCGGATCGCGATCTCCCGGCTGGGCGGCAAGCCCCTCGACGTGACCCGATACGGGGCCCGGATGCGGCTGCACCCCTACAACAACAACTGCGAGAAGAAGGTGCTGTTCACGCCGCAATTCTTCGACCCGCAGGAGCGGGCCATGCTGCAGGCGCGCCTGCCGCAGGATTGCGTGTTCCTCGATATCGGCGCCAATATCGGCGCCTATGCTCTGTGCGCGGCGGCGTTCTCGGGACCGGCCGCCCGGATCGTCGCGGTCGAGCCGCAGCCCGACGTGTTCGCCCGCCTGACCTACAACATCGCCCAGAATTCGTTCCACACCGTGAAGGCGGTGGCCTGCGCGGTGGCCGACAAAGCCGGCGAGCTGACCCTGTTCATCGACCCCCGCAACCGCGGGGAATCGAGCCTGCGGATCGTGGGCACCAATGAGGGCGCACGGATCACCGTGCCGGCCGTGACGCTCATCGGATTGCTGCGGGCCGAGGGCCTGACGCGCGTCGACGCGATCAAGCTCGATGTGGAAGGCGCCGAGGACCTGATCCTCGAGCCGTTCCTGCGCGAGGCGCCGGAAGCGCTGCTCCCGCGCATCCTGCTGATCGAGAACGGCACCGGACAGTGGCAGCTCGACCTGCCCAGGCACCTGGAAGGGTTCGGCTACCGCGAGATCTCGCGCTCCCGCCTGAACCTGATGTTCGAGCGCCGGGCGCCGGTCAGGGCGGCGTGATCACCGGGATCTCGTCGGTCAGGGCGACGCCCGCCGGGCTGACGGCGCACCGATAGGCGCGCACTTCCACGCCCGCCGCGCGGGCCTCCCGGAACGCCCGGTCGAAGGCCGGGTCGATGTCCCGGGCGACGTCGAACGCCTCCGCGTGCATCTGCACCACGATGACCACCAGGGCCCGGCCGCCGTCTGCGACCACCTGGGCGAGGTCGCGCATGTGCCGGGCGCTGCGGGCGGCGACGCAGTCCGGGAATTCCGCGAGGCCGGGGCGACGCATCATGTGGCAGTTCTTCACCTCGACGTGGCACGGCCCGGCCGCCGCGCCGCTCGCGAGGAAATCGACCCGGCTGGCCTGCGCGTAGCGGACCTCCGGCCGGAAGACGTCGTGGCCGGCGAGCGCACCGATCACGCCGGCGCGAAACGCCTCGGCCACGAGCGCGTTCGGGCGCAGGGTGTTGATGCCGACCCATTGCGGACCGCCCGGCAGGTCGGCTTCCACCAGTTCCCAGGTCAGAGGCAGCTTGCGGGTCGGGTTGGTCGAGCGCGACAGCAGCACCGGCCGGCCCGGCAGGTTGAGGCCGAGCATGGCGCCGGGATTGGGGCAATGGGCGGTGACGAGGCCGTCGTCGCTCTCGATATCGGCCAGGAAGCGCTTGTAGCGCTGCACGAGCCGTCCCGGGATGAGCGGCGCGGCGAAGAGCATCGGATATCTCCGGGTTCGTGTGGTCCGGGCCGGCGGCCGCGCTATCTGCTGACCATCCGCCGTCGCAGGTGTCACCGCTGGAGCGGCGAGACCGATGCGCGCAGGATCGATCGGCCGGATCGCGATCCGGCCCCGACCTTCCCTCCGACCATAGAGTCCCATGGACCAGCCTTCCGATCCGATCACCGCCGCGATCCTCGTCATCGGCGACGAGATCCTGTCGGGGCGCACCAAGGACAAGAATATCGGCACCATCGCCGACTTCCTCACCGCCGCCGGGATCGACCTGCGCGAGGTGCGGGTCGTGCCGGACGAGGGCGCCATGATCATCGAGGCGGTGAACGCCCTGCGGGCGCGCTACACCTACCTGTTCACCACCGGCGGGATCGGCCCGACCCATGACGACATCACCGCCGATTGCGTGGCCGAGGCCTTCGGGGTCGGCATCGACATCGACGAGCGGGCGCGGGCGATGCTGCTGGAGCGCCACAAGCCCGAAGACCTGAACGCGGCCCGCCTGCGCATGGCGCGGATCCCGTTCGGAGCCGACCTGATCCCCAACGCGGTCTCGAAGGCGCCGGGCTTCCGCATCGGCAACGTCCATGTCATGGCCGGGGTGCCGAGCGTGATGCAGGCCATGCTGGACGCCATCGCGCCGACCCTGAAGGGCGGCGCCGCGATGATGTCCGAGACCATCGAGGCGGGCGGGCTGCCCGAGGGGCACTACGCC
The DNA here is from genome assembly GCF_020523825.1 of Methylobacterium brachiatum. GTDB lineage: Bacteria > Pseudomonadota > Alphaproteobacteria > Rhizobiales > Beijerinckiaceae > Methylobacterium > Methylobacterium brachiatum. Next base: position 746,498 of record NZ_JAJALK010000001.1, read on the forward strand.
AGCGATCTCGGCGAGATCGCCAAGGCCCGGCCGGCCGTGTCGATCGGCTCCTATCCGGCGATGACGCCGGACGGGTTTCGCAACCGGATCGTCGTGCGCAGCCGGGATGCGCAGGCCCTCGCGGAGGCGCGCCAGGCCGTCGAGGCGTTGTTGGCACAGCTGGCGGCCTGAGATCCCGGCCTCCGATTGGGTTGCGTCGCGGAGCTGAGCGGATGATTCGGGACCAGAACGAACGAGCCGACAAGGAGGCCCGGCGCGACGAGCTGCTCAAGGAAGTCTCCGAGATCGGACGGCCGGACGCCTACGTCCTGCACGAGGTGATCCGGCTCGAAGGCGACGAAGAGCTGCGGCGCCACGGCCTCGCCCTGTTCCTGTCGGCCTTCGCGGCGGGCCTCAGCATCGCCCTGTCGCTGATCGTGCCCGGGGTGCTGAAGAGCCACCTGCCCGAGGCCGACTGGGTGAAGGTCGTCACCACGATGGGCTACTCGATCGGCTTCCTGGTGGTCGTCCTGGGACGCCAGCAGCTGTTCACCGAGAACACGATCACGCCGATCCTGCCGCTGCTGCACGACCGCTCGATCAAGACGGCGTTCCGCGTGGTGCGGCTCTGGCTGATCGTCCTGTGCGGCAATATCCTTGGAACGCTCGCCATCGCCACGGTGCTGGCCCATGCCGGCGCGTTCGAGCCGCCGGTGCTCAAGGCCTTCGCCGAGATCAGCCACGACGCCATCGCGCACGGATTCTGGTCCACCTTCGTGAAAGGGGTGTTCGCCGGCTGGATGATCGCCCTGATGGTCTGGTTCCTGCCCGCGACCGGCAGCGCCGCCCCCTTCGTGATCCTCCTGATGACCTGGCTGGTCTCGCTCTGCGGCCTGGCCCATATCGTTGCCGGATCGGTGGAGGCCTTCTTCCTGCTGATCACCGGCGCCGCCTCGCTCGAGGATTACGGGATGCGGTTCTTCCTGCCGACGCTGCTCGGCAACACGATCGGCGGCGTCACCCTGGTGGCGGTCCTGAATTACGGCCAGGTCGCGCCCCAGGTCGAGGAGACCAAAGAGGTCGAGGGTGAGCGCACCGATTGACCGGGGGCGCTAGTCGAGGCTCACCGGCGGACTGATCAGGTGATCGAGGTCGTCGAGGATCCAGGTCATCGTCCCGCGCAGAGGACCGTACAGGCCGATCTGGTGCTGCCGGTACAGCAGATCGTGCGTGAGGCGCGCCGAGAGGCCGTTCAGGCGGCCGCCTCCGAACGTGTAGCGCCCCAGCGTGCCCCAGCCGTTGAAATCGGCCAGGGAGACGATGGCGCCCTTCTCGACGTAGTGGAACGGCGGCAGTTCCGACGCCACCGTGTCCCCCCGGGCCAGCGCCCGCCCGAGATGAGACGCGAGGTGCTGCGCCTGCTGCCGGGCCGCCTGGGCCGTGGCGGGGACCGGCTTGCCCGTCTTGGGATCGGTCTGGCTGGCACAATCCCCGAGGGCGACGATCGCGGGATCCCGGGTTGTGCGCAGGTCGGGACCGACCACGAGTTGCCCGGTCCGCGAGCGCTCCAGGCCCTCGACCGCGCCGAGCACGTCCGGCGCTTTCACGCCGGCCGCCCAGACCTTGAGCCCGGCGGCGATGCGGCTGCCGTCCTGCAACGTGAAGCCGGACGCATCCGCGCCGGTGACCATGGCGCCGGTCCGGACCTCGACGGCGAGATCCGACAAGGTCCGGGCGGCCGCCCGGGATACCCGCTCCGGGAAGGCCGGCAGGAGGCGCGGCCCGCTCTCGATCAGGGTCAGGCGCAGCCTGCGCGGCAGGTCCGGTGAGCCGTAATCCGAAGCCAGGTTGATGGCGTGCTTCAGTTCCGCCGCCAGCTCGACGCCGGTGGCGCCCCCGCCCACGATGGCGATCTCGAGCATCTCGGGGCTATCGAGCCGGGCCAGCAGATGGCGCCGCAGCTGGCGGTGGAACGACTCGGCCTCGGTGAGGTCGTCGATGGTCAGGCAATGCTCGGCCACCCCGGGGGTCCCGAAATCGTTGGCCCGGCTGCCGATGGCGAGGACCAGGAGATCGTAGGCGAGATCCGCCTCCGGCCGCCCCTGCGCCGCCTCGACCGCGAGGCGGACATGACGGGCCGGGCGGTCGATCCCGATCAGGGTTCCCGGCTGAAACCGGAAGCCGTTGCGCCGCGCCTGCGCGAAGAAATCGACCTTCTGCCGGTCGGGCCGGGCGGTTCCCGCCGCAAAGGTGTGCAGCATCGGCTTCCAGACATGGGACAGGCTGCGATCGGCCAGGACCACCTCGGCCTTGCCGCCTCGCCCGAGGCTGGTGGCGACCTCGATGCCCGCGACGCCGCCGCCGATGATCACGATCCGTGCTTTGTCCGCCATGCCGTCTCCTGGAATTTCGTTTCCGGTGAACGCGGTGCAGGCGTCGATGTTCGGACGTGGCTACCAGTCCCTCAAGTGGCCCGTGGCGACCGGCCGGGTGAAGGAGCTTCCAAGCCGCTCGAACGCGCGTGGACTGGTCGTCGTCCGATCGCTCAGGGACATCGCGCGGCGCCCCCGTGCGAAGGCCGATCCAAACCGTCCTCGCGCCAACCCAGGGCGTCCTCGGTGACCGGCGGGCTGGGTCGCGAGCTTCCAGCCGGTGCCCTTCGTAACGATCCATTAACCATTTGATCGTTGATGAAAACTGATGTTAAACGCGGCTTTCAGCCATAATTAGCGGAATATCTGCCTAGAAGGGGCGGCTTGAATGGTCGATCTCACCGGTTATCGCCTGACCTTCGACGACGAATTCAATACGCGAAGCATCTCGTCGACCGGTGCCGGAACCACGTATGCCGATACCCGTGCCGAGTGGCGGAGCGCCGACGGGACGGCCGATACCGGCTTCGGGCGGTCCTCCTTCGTGGATCCCGCCTCGGGCTACGATCCGTTCAGCGTCCGGAACGGCATATTGTCGATCACCGCCGTGCCGGACCGGACCCCGTCGGGGGTTCCCGGCAGCTGGGAATCCGGCCTGATCACCACGCAGGGGAGTTTCTCGCAGACATACGGCTACTTCGAGATCCGCGCGGATTTCTCGAACGATCCGAATGCCTGGGACGCCTTCTGGCTGCTGCCGAACCAGCAGAGCGCGCAATCGAGCAGCACGAACGGCCACCAGGAGCTGGATGTCGTCGAGCATTACGGCAACGGCGACCGGAGCGTGTACAGCACGATCCACACGACCGATCCGCAGAACGGCATCCGCTGGCAGGACAATCGTCAGGTCGTCACCGAGCTGAACGATCCGTCCGGGTATCACACCTACGGAATGAACTGGCAGCCGGACAAGATCAGCTTCTACGTCGACGGCCAGCTCACCGGCTCGCAGACCACACCGTCGGACCTGCACAGCCCGATGTATCTGCTGGCCAACCTCGCGGTCCGCAGCGAGGGGACGGCAACCGGAAGCCCGATCACGTCGAACATCGACTACATCCGGGTCTATTCCAACAGCGCGAACGCGGTCGCCGTGCCGCGGGGCCGGGTTTCCTCGCCGGATGGGTACGATCCGGGCCTCTACGGGGCCGTGGCCGCCCGGTCGACCTTGACCGTCGGGGCTGTTTCATCGCCCGTCCGGGGTGGGGCGGCCGCGCCATCATCTGTGTCGGGTCCCGCTGCCTCATCGCCGGCCACCGGGGCCGCCGCGTCATCGCCGGCGACCGGTCCGGCGACAGCGTCGCCCGCAACGGGTACCGCCGCGGCGCCGTCGGGAACGACGGTCGAACACGGATCGTCGCCCTCCGCCAACCCGGCCCCGTGCTACTGCACCGGCACCCGGATCCTCACCGAACACGGCGAGATCGCGGTCGAGGATCTTCGGGTCGGCCAGAGGGTCGTGACCGCTTCGGGACAGCGGCGCCCCATCCGGTGGATCGGGACGCGCCGCTACCCAGGGTTGACCGCGCCTCCCGCGGACAGGCCGGTTCGGATCAGGGCCGGCGCCCTGGCCGACGGCGCGCCCGCCCGGGATCTCCGGGTGTCACCGGACCACGCGCTCCTGCTGGATGGCCTGCTCGTCGCCGCGGGCCATCTGGTCAACGGCCGAACCATCACCCGCGGCGAGGCGGTGATCGATCTGACCTACTGGCATGTCGAGCTCGACACCCACGACATGCTGCTGGCCGAGGCCATTCCCGCGGAGAGCTTTCTCGCCGCCGCCGGCCTGCGCGCGCAGTTCGACGGCGCGGACGCGCGGCCGGACATGGGTTCGGCGCCGAAACCCTATGCCGAGCGTGTCGCGCATGGCCCTGCGCTGACAGCCCTCAACCGCCGCCTGAACCTGCGGGCCGGCCTGTCGGTGGACGCGCCGGGATTCGGGCCGCTTCGCGGCAATCTCGACCTGTGTGAAATCCGGGACGGCGACCTGCGCGTCGCCGGTTGGGCGCAGGATACGGCGCATCCGGCCGGACCGGTCTGCCTCGACATCGTGGTGGACGGGATCGTGGTCGCGATGACACTCGCCGAGATCGACCGGCCCGACCTCGGCGCGGCCGCGATCGGGGCGGGGCGGCACGGATTCGACCTCGGCCTGGAGAGCGGCCTGATGCCGGCAGTGCCCCACAGGGTGTCGGTGCGTCGTTCGATGGACGGCGCGATGATCGGCGCGATGGTGTTCGATGCCGCGGGCGGATGGCGCCCGGCACAGGTCGCCTGATCCTAGAAGGGGCCGCCGTGACGCTGCGGGGCAGTATCGACGTGCTCAGCCACCGCCGCATCGTCGGCTGGGCCTGGGAAATGGACGCGCCCGACGTTCCGGTGACCGTCCTGGTCGCGATCGAGCGGCGCGTCCTCGGACGGTGCCGGGCCGACCTGTTCCGCGAAGATCTCGCCATCGAGGGTATCGGGACGGGACGGTGCGGCTTCGCGTTGGACCTTCCGCCCGGCCTGCTGTCGCCCCGCCAGGATTACGCGATCAGCGTGCGGCGGGAGGGCGACGGGGCGCATGTGCCCGGATCACCCTACGTGCTGGCGGCGACGTTCCGGATCGTCCCCGCGCCCTAGAGCGTTTTCGGTTTAATCTGGGTCGTATCCTGCGGCAGCGAAGAAGTTGGCGCACTCGTCTGGGGTGACAGTGTCGATGAGGTGTCCGATGGCCGACCATAGCCCTTCGACGGTGCGCTCGGCGGCCTTGCGCAGCAGCGCCTTGAGCTTCGAGAAGGCCATCTCGATCGGGTTGAAGTCCGGGGAGTAGGGCGGGAGGAACAGCAACTGCGCGCCGGCCGCTTCGATGGCTGCGCGCACGGCCGGTCCCTTGTGGCTGCCGAGGTTGTCCATCACGACGATGTCGCCGGGTGTGAGTTCGGGTACGAGCACGCGCTCGACGTAGGCCTTGAAGACGT
>NZ_JAJALK010000020.1 GCF_020523825.1 Methylobacterium brachiatum
GCGAGCGTGTCGGACGCGAAGCCTCGCCGTCCGCCGCCGTGCTCGACAGCCAGACCGTCAAAACCATGGAGAGCGGCAGGCCACGCGGCTACGACGCCGGTAAGAAGGTCAAAGGCCGCAAACGCCAAGCGCTGGTCGACACGGACGGGCGTGCGCTCGTCCTCGATCCGCAGCCTGCCGACGTGCAAGACCGGGACGGAGCCATTCCGGTCCTGCGCCTGTCACGCCGAAGCTTCCCGTTCATCACCAAGGCCTTCGCCGCCGCCGGCTATGCTGGCGACAAGCCAGCGAGCGCGAGGATCATTGCCGTCGAGATCGTGCGCAAGCCTCCGGATCAGGTCGGCTTCGCTGTCCATCCACGCCGGTGGGTCGTCGAACGGTTCTTCGGCTGGATCAGCCGCAACCGGCGCCTCTGGAAGATGCGGAAGCGACCCTCGCCTCCGCCAGAGCCTTCCTCTACGCCGCAGCCGTCATGATCCTCGTCGGACGCCTCGCCCGATCACCCTGACTCCTCGGACGGACTCTTAGGGTCTATATAATTCTGATAAAAATCTTGTGTGTATCGGCAGATATAATCCAAAATCAGGCTCATCGTAAAATCAATGAATTGTTCCTAACTGCACCGCTGCTTATGAGGCAAATTTTCTCAAGATGAATGCTTCTTGAGATGCGCTCAGTTCCAAAATCAGCAAAAACCAGTGTGAATATTATTACTCAATGCCTTAGCGAAATACCGCCCGAGACCAGCGCTATTGTTTACAATCATTGAGAACCCGAGCCAATTTTGCTTGAACTCTGGAAAACGAAACCGTGCCTTTATTAAACCTTCATCGACCCTTCCCGCCGCCACTTCATCCCGCAGGAATATAACATAACGTATAATATTCTCATGAAGCCGCTGATAATCTTCTTTCTCACTGTGAAATAATAAAAACGGATCGATAAACAGTGAGAGATCATTGATGATCGAGATGTTGAATGCGCCATCGGTATCTACGTCATCGGCAGATACCCCGGAAAAAATCGTTGAAGAAAGTTGCTATGGCACGCGGCTATCAGTTGACGGCCGTACAGAGATGACTTCATTTGTCACAATTTTCAACCTAACCGAGCTTTTTGGTGCTTCGGGCTAGGAGGGAGCAAGTCCCGTTGAACGGGTCGCCGAGGGCTGCGCGCGCAGCGTGAGGCATCTGTGGCGCTGGCGCTCTGACCGGTCGTGAAGCATCCGACAACGCTGGTGGAACGCGGCGAAGTTAGCGTCCGCCCTGCCGTGGTTGCCCCCTTCGCCAACACAACGCGGGTAAACTTCACCCGGCTAGGCTCTCAAGACTCAACCGCAACCGCGCAGCACGCCCCCCGACCCCGTCCCCGCTGCGCAGACCAACTTCGGAACGGAACCGTCGCGCGTCGCATTGCTGGCTCCGCATTCGGGAGCTTGCCGTGAGACCCACCCTTCTCGTCCTCCTCGGGCTGTCGCTCCTGGCCGTCCCGCAGCATGTCCGGGCGCAGGCCGTCGCCGGGGAGGCGTATACGACCCTGGAGGCGGACGCGCCCCGCCCGGGGCCGCCGCCGCCCCTGCCGGACCTGTCCGATCCGAACGGGCGGGCGGGCGAGGCCCTCAACGAGCCCGGCGAGCGCTCCGGCATCCCCAAGACGCTGCGGTCCTCCGGCTCCAAGGCGGGCGGTCCGGCCAACGACCTCAACCCGAGCGGGCAGGCGGAGGCGCCGGCGCCGCCCAAGGGCGATCTCGGCAAGGTCGCGGCCGGGCAGGACCTGTTCCACGGCAATTACTGCGGCAAGGGCCAGCGCGGCGCAGGCCTGCCCCCGGTCGACGCCCTCGACGCCGCCTGCATGCACCACGACGCCTGCTACGACGCCGCCGGCTACAGTTCCTGCGCCTGCGACGCGACCCTGCGGCGGGAGGCCGGGGCCGTCTCGGACGCGCCGGATGCCTCGCTGGAGACGCGGCGCCGGGCGCTGAGCGTCACCCAGGCCACGGTGGCGATGAGCTGCCGCGCGCCCTGATCCGTCCGCAGCGCCCCGCAGGCCGGGGCCGCGTTCCGGGCCGCCTATCGGCCTTGGGGCTGAAACCCAGCCCGTTCAGGGTGTTTGGATCGGGGCGCGATCCGGACGTTTCATCCGGCGAATTCACACGGATCCGTTTGACGCCAACGCTTTGAACCCTGTGCGCTTTCCCCTCCCCCCTTGCGGGGAGGGGTCAGGGGTGGGGGTGGTGCAGGATCGAGCGTCCCGGTGCCATCTGCCCCCCACCTCCAACGCCTCCCCGCAAGGGGGAGGAGCGTGCGTCCCGTCTCGCCGCAATCGCTGCGCCAAACACGTGGAAGGGCTGGGCTGAAACCCGATGCCGGCCGCCGGCTCAGGGCCCCACCGTCCCCGGTCTGCCCCCACCCGCGCTTGCGCCCGCGCCCCGGATCGCCGACAGCAACGGCTCTCCCACGGAACCGGGAATCACCCGCGTTGAACGTCCTGTCGATCCAGTCCCACGTCGCCTACGGCCATGTCGGCAACGCCTCGGCGGTGTTCCCGATGCAGCGGCTCGGAGTCGAGGTCTGGCCGGTCCACACGGTGCAGTTCTCCAACCACACCGGCTACGGGGCGTGGCGCGGCCCGGTCTTCGAGGCCGCGATGATCCGCGACGTGGTGCGGGGCATCGGCGAGCGCGGGGTGTTTCCCGCCTGCGACGCGGTGCTCTCGGGCTATATGGGCTCGGCCGAGATCGGGTCCGCGATCCTGGAGGCGGTGGATTCCGTGCGGGCGGCCAACCCGCAGGCGCTCTATTGCTGCGACCCGGTGATCGGCGACGTCGCGGAGGGCGTCTACGTGCGGCCGGGGATCGAGGCCTTTTTGCGCGAGCGCGCCGTGCCGGCGGCCGACATCCTCACCCCCAACCAGTTCGAGCTCGGCCTGCTCACCGGCCTGCCGAGCCGCACCCTGGCCGAGGCCGGGGCGGCGATCGCGGCGCTCCAGGCCCGGGGGCCCCGGGTGGTGCTGGTCACCTCGGCGCTCTGCGCGGACACGCCTTCCGACAGCCTCGACCTGCTGGCCGGGGCGGGGGGCCGGGTGTTCCGGGTCCGCACCCCGCGGCTCGCCATCGCGGTGAACGGGGCGGGCGACTGCATCGCGGCCCTGTTCCTGGTCCACTACGCCCGCACCGGCTCGGCCGAAGCGGCGCTCGGCGCCGCCGCCGCCTCGGTCTACGGCCTCCTGAAGCGCACCGCCGAAGCCGGCGCCCGGGAGATCCTCACCGTGGCCGCGCAGGAGGAGTATGTGAATCCGAGCGAGGTTTTTGTGGTGGAGGCGGTGTGAGGGGATTGGGTTGGGGGGCGTCGCGCAGGGCAGGGCCCTTGGGCCGCCGGGCGAGGTGCGGACTCCCTCTCCCGTGCGGGAGAGGGCTGGGGTGAGGGACGAGGTCCTTCCGGATACGGCGCATCCCTCACCCTGTCCCTCTCCCGCACGGGAGAGGGGACCCGCGCCTCAACAGACGACGGGTGAGCCTGCTCGCCCGCGCGGGACGCCGGCGACGCCCCCTCATTCCCCCGCCCGCACGATCGTCGGCTCGTGCGTCACGGTGAAATTCACCGAGCGGGCGATGAAGCATAGGGCGTGCGCCCGGTGGTGGAGCGCCAGGGCCTCGGCGGCGTCAGCGTCCGCGGTGATCGTCACGCGGGGGCGCAGGGTGACGGCGGTGAACTGGCCGGCGCCGTCGGCCTCCTCGGTCATGCGGCCCTCGGCCGTGTCCGTGTAGGCCGTCACCACGATCCCGGCCTGGGCGCAGAGGCCGAGATACCAGAGCTTGTGGCAAGCGCTGAGCGAGGCGACCAGCAGGTCCTCCGGGTTCCAGCGGGCCGGGTCGCCCCGGAAGGCCGGGTCCGAGGAGCCCGGGATCGGGGGCTTGCCCGGGACCTCCGCCGCGAAGGCGCGGTCGTAGCCGCGATAGGTCCGGGTGCCGGTGCCCCGGTTGCCGGTCCAGGTCACCGTGACCGCGTAGCTGTGCTCCGTCTCAGACATGGCGCCCTCCCGGCTGGACCGTCTGGGAAGCGGCACCGCACTCGGCTAGGCTTCCGGACCGCGCCGCCCGGATCGCATCGGGCGGCCGCACAGCCTAGCAAAGCGCACCGCCGCCAGCCGGTTGCGGGCGCCGCCTGGAGGACCGACACGATGGCGCGCCGCTTCGTCACCCTCGACGTGTTCACCGAGCAGGCACTCGCCGGCAACCCGCTGGCGGTGGTGCTCGACTCGGAGGGGCTCGACACGGCGGCGATGCAGGCCATCGCCGGGGAGTTCAACCTGTCCGAGACGGTGTTCGTGCTACCGCCGAGCGAGGCCCGCCACCGGGCGCGGCTGCGGATCTTCACGCCCCTGCACGAGCTGCCCTTCGCCGGCCATCCCACCGTGGGCGCGGCCGTGCTGCTGGCTTTGGAGGGGCCGGCGCAGGGGGATGCCCGGGCCTTCGGCCTGGAGGAGCGGATCGGGATCGTGCCCTGCGTGGTCGAGCCTTTCTCCGACGGGAGCGGCGGGCGGGCGCGGTTCAAGCTGCCGGCCCTGCCGGAATTCCTGGGCGAGGGGCCGGATCCGGCGGTGCTGGCGCCGCTCCTCGGGCTGGAGCCCGGCGATATCGGCACTGGCCGGCACGTCCCGAGCCGCCACGGGGTCGGCCCGAGCTTCACCTGCGTGCCCATCGCCACGGTGGCGGCGCTGGACGCCGCCAAACCCGCCCAGGGGCCCGAGGCCGCGGACGGGCTCTACCTCTATGCCCCCGATCCCGAGGCCACCGGCCAGAGCTGGCGGGTGCGGATGTTCGCGCCCCATCTCGGCCTCCGGGAGGATCCGGCCACCGGCTCGGCGGCCGCCGCCTTCGCGGGGGTGCTGATGCAGTTCGAGACCCTGGGGGAGGGCACCCACGACGTGGTGATCCGCCAGGGCGAGGCCATGGGCCGGCCGAGCGATATCGCGCTCCAGCTTACCGTCGAATCCGGCGCCCTGCGCTCGGTGGAGATTGGCGGCGCGGCCGTCATCGTGTCGGACGGACGTTTACGTGTCTGAGGGCTTCCGGATCAGCCGGCTCGCCGGCGTCACGGCCCGGCGCGTGGATTACGACTGGCCGTTTCCCCGGGACAACGCGGCGGCCATCGCCGACCATTGGCGGGCGCGGCTCGCCCGCAGCCCCGGGATGTTCGACGGCACCGTGCTGCTGGGCTGCGCCTGCGCGGTCGAGGCCGGGATCGCCCGGGTCGACCTGTTTCCGGCACGCTATTCCAGCTTCATCGCCTACTGGGATTGGGGGCGGACGGAGGGCGGCGTGGTCAACGCCTTCGCGGCGATCGTGCCCTGGAGCGCCGACGGCGCCGTGCTGCTCGGCGAGATGGGCGCCCACACGGCCAATGCCGGCCAGCTCTACTTCCCCTGCGGCACCCCGGACCTCGACGACGTGCGCGGCGACGCGGTCGACCTCGCCGGCAGCGCCGCCCGGGAGCTCGCCGAGGAGACCGGCCTCACCCTGCCGGAGGGCGCCGCGACGGCGTGGGTGATGCTGGCCGGGGCGGGGCAGTTGGCCTTCCTGCGCCCGGTGCTCTTCCCAGAGCCGGCGGAGGCTCTGTGCGCGCGCATCGCGGCCCATCACCGCCGCGAGGCCGAGCCGGAGCTTGCCGGGATCCACCTGGTGCGGGCCGCGGACGGCCCCGAGGCGGTCCGGATGCCGGGCTTCGTGCGGGCGTATCTCGCGGATGTTTTCGGGGGTTAGGGCGCCGAAGGCCGGTGGGATCAATCGCACAACGGCGACACGATAAACCACCCTGTCATTCCGGGGCGCCGCAGGCGAGCCCGGAATCCAGATCCGCCGCCGACGCAAGACCTGGAGCCATCCAGTGGTTCTGGATCCCGGGCTCCGCTGCGCGGCCCCGGGATGACAAGGAGAGTGAGAGAGCGGCCGGCGAACTCCCGATCTCTTGGTAGGAACAGGTCTTCTCTCGATGCGCCTGTCCCACCCCGACGATACCGATCTTCTCGCAGGGGCCGAGCGCGCAAAACACCATCACCCGAAGCGCCCGCAATACGGATCACCGTTTCCTTGTCCGCGGCAGGGGCTTCCTTAGACTTTGCCGCTCCGCTGGACCGCTCGCGCACGCGACGCCGAGCCACACGACAGGCCCCATGCCCCTCCGCTTCCCTGCTCCCCGCCTCACCCGCCGGCGCGCGGCCGCCGGGCTCGCCGCCGCCCTCGCGCTGTCCGCCGTCCCGTCGCGCGCGGCCGAGCCGGTGGTGCTGCGGGTCGGCGATCAGAAGGGCGGCAACCGCTCGCTGCTCGAGATCTCCGGCTTCGGAAAGGACCTGCCCTACACCATCGCCTGGTCGGAATTTCCCGCCGCCGCGCCGATCCTGGAGGCGCTCAATGCCGGCGCCCTCGATGTCGGCTATACCGGCGACCTGTCGCTGCTCACCGCCTACGCGGCCGGTGCCCCGATCAAGGCGATCGGCGGCACCAAGTCGGACCCGCGGAGCCAGGCGATCCTGGTACGCCAGGATTCGCCGATCCGCTCGGCCGCCGACCTCAGGGCCAAGCGCCTGGCCGGCACCCGCGGCGGCTGGGGCCAGTTCCTGATCGACGCGACCCTGGAGAAGGCCGGGATCAAGCTGGAGGACGCCACCTTCGCAGCCCTCAATCCCGTGGACGCCAAGGTTGCCCTGGTCGCCGGCTCGGTGGATGCCTGGGCGGTGTGGGAGCCCTACGTCTCCTTCGCGACCCTGAAGGACAAGGCCCGGGTGATCGCCGACGGCGAGGGCCTGACGCCGACCATCACCTTCATCGTCGCCTCCGACAGCGCCATCGCCACCAAGCGCGCCGCTGTGCAGGACCTGCTGGAGCGCCTGAACAAGGCCCGGCTGTGGTCCCTCGACCATCTCGACACCTACGCCAGGAGCACCGCCGCGCTGACCCGGATGCCCGAGGACGTGCTGCGCGCGGCCTACGGCGCCCAGCGATCCAGCCCGATTGGGATCGACGACGGCGTGGTGCAGGAGACCCAGGCGGCGTCCGATCGCGCCACGCGCTACGGCATACTGGGCAAGCGGCTCGACGTGAGCCGGGTGCTCGATCGCAGCTTCACCGCGCCGGCCCCGAACGCGAACTGAGGCGAGCCCCGCCGGCCCCGAAATCGCACCGCAAAAATTCGCCCGCGCCGACGGGAGCTTCGCTGTGCCCGGGACGTTTGCGTTGCAGTCCGGATCACCGGCCGAGGCGCCCTGCGGTGCGCCGGCCGGCGTTCCGGGCTGCCAGCACCGGAGCTCCCATGGCCGACCCGATCCGTTCGACAAGCTCGTCCCGCGCGACCCGCACGCGCATCCAGGAAGGCCAACCCTATCCGCTCGGCGCCACCTGGGACGGGCTGGGCGTCAACTTCGCCCTGTTCTCGGCCCACGCCACCAAGGTCGAGCTCTGCCTGTTCGACGACCAGGGCGAGCAGGAGATCGAGCGGATCGAGCTCCCCGAATACACCGACGAGATCTGGCACGGCTACCTGCCGGATGCCCGCCCCGGCACGATCTACGGCTACCGGGTCCACGGCCCCTACGAGCCGAAGGCCGGCCACCGGTTCAACCACAACAAGCTGCTGATCGACCCCTACGCCAAAGGTCTCGTCGGCTCGATCACCTGGAACCCGGCCTTGTTCGGCTACAAGATGGAATCGGGCGACGACCTGACCTTCGACGACCGCGACAGCGCGCCGTACAACCGCCGCTCGCGGGTGATCGACCCAGCCTTCACCTGGGGCCGGCACCGCAAGCCCAACGTGCCGTGGGAGAAGACGATCTTTTACGAGGCCCACGTAAAGGGCATGACCAAGCTCGACCCGCGGGTGCCGGAGAAGCTGCGCGGCACCTATGCCGGGCTGGGCACCCCGGACGTGCTCGACTACATCAAGAGCCTCGGCGTCACCTCGGTGGAGCTGCTGCCGGTGCATTCCTTCGTGCAGGACGATTACCTGCAGCAGAAGAACCTGGTGAATTACTGGGGCTACAACACGATCTCGTTCTTCACGCCCGCCCGGCGCTACGCGGCGGTGCCGGACTTCGCCTTCTCCGAGTTCAAGGAGATGGTCTCGCGCTTCCACGGCGCTGGCCTCGAGGTCATCCTCGATGTGGTCTACAACCATACCGCCGAGGGCAACGAGAAGGGCCCGACCCTGTCGTTCAAGGGCGTCGATAACGCCTCCTACTATCGGCTGATGCCGGGCGAGCCGCGCTACTACATCAACGACACCGGCACTGGGAACACCTTCAACCTGTCGCATCCGCGGGTGCTGCAGCTGGTGACCGATAGCTTGCGCTACTGGGCGACCGAGATGAAGGTCGACGGTTTCCGGTTCGACCTCGCCACGATCCTCGGCCGCGAGCCCTACGGCTTCGACGAGGGCGGCGGCTTCCTCGACACCTGCCGGCAGGACCCGGTGCTCAACGGCGTCAAGCTGATCGCCGAGCCGTGGGATTGCGGCCCCGGCGGCTATCAGGTCGGCGGCTTCCCGCCCGGCTGGGCCGAGTGGAACGACCGGTTCCGCGACGACGTGCGCGCCTATTGGCGGGGCGATCCCGGCCTGCTCCCGGACCTCGCCGCCCGGGTCTCTGGCTCGGCCGACAAGTTCAACAAGCGCGGCCGCAAGCCCTGGGCCTCGGTGAACTTCCTCACCGCCCATGACGGCTTCACCCTGCACGACACGGTCGCCTACAACGAGAAGCACAACGAGGCGAACGGCGAGGGCAACCGCGACGGCCACTCGCACAACCTCTCGTACAATTACGGGGTCGAGGGCCCGACCGACGACCCGGAGATCCAGGCGGTGCGCCTGCGTCAGATGCGCAACATGCTGGCGACCCTATTCCTGTCCCGCGGCACGCCGATGCTGCTGGCCGGCGACGAGTTCGCCCGCACCCAGGGCGGCAACAACAACGCCTATTGCCAGGACAACGAGGTCTCCTGGCTCGACTGGGGGGCGATCGGCGACGAGCAGCGGGACCTGGCCGAGTTCACCCAGCGCCTGATCATCCTGCGCAACGCCCTGCCGATCCTCAGCCGCGGACGCTTCCTTACCGGCCAGTACGACGAGGAATTCGGGGTCAAGGACGTCACCTGGCTGCGCCCGGACGGGGGCGAGATGGCCAGCGAGAACTGGTCCGAGGGGGGAGCGAAGGCCTTCGCAGTCCAGCTCGACGGCCGCGCCCAGGCCACCGGCCTGCACCGCCGCGGCGGCGACGCGACGCTGCTGATCATGTTCAACGCCCACCACGACCTGGTGACGTTCACCCTGCCCGAATCGCCTAACGGCATCGCCTGGACCCGGCTGCTCGACACCAACCTGCCTGACAGCCAGGACGTTGAGAGCTTCAAATTCGGCACCGGCTACGACGTGACCGGGCGCTCGCTGCTAATGTTCGTGCTCAAGCCGGAGGACACACCGGGCGACGACGCCACCGAGATGGAGCGCTCCTACCAGCACGTGATGCAGGCCTACGAGCGCGCCAACGTGGAGAGCGTGCACTTCCACCTCGACCCCGAAGCGTAAAACGCCCGGGCGGGACGGTTTTCGTCCCGCCCGGGCCCCGCCGCCTTGCGCCCGGCGGCGCACCCGGCTAACAGCACCCCACCGCGCGGCCCTGGTCGCGCCCGGCGCCTTGCGCCCGGGCGCCGTGTCCGCGGCCGGAGGGGTGGCCGAGTGGTTGAAGGCGCACGCCTGGAAAGTGTGTATACGGGAAACCGTATCGCGGGTTCGAATCCCGCTCCCTCCGCCATCTGACCCGCACAAACCGTTATTTTGCAACGAGTTAGCGGTTTCCATCCTAACCTTGCTTACAATGATACCTACAAGCCCCTCGCACGGGATGCGCGAGCGGCGTTCGTTAGGAATGTGAGTTGACCGGAACGGTCGTCCCGGTATTCGCGGAATGTAGGTTGGCAGTGAGATGCGCCGACCTTCCCCGTCCGCCCCGAAGTGCCCCTCAACCCACAGATGGGGCGGGCGTGGTTGCAGTTGACGTTGGCAGTGCGCCGACGGCGTTCGCGAAAACTTCCACATAGGTGAGAGACAAGCTTTGCCGTGCAGCGGTAGCGCGGGAGGGTCGACCTCACACTCGACCTCCACGCCCGCGGTGATCGTTTTCCTCCCCCGATAGCGATAGGTCAGCGGGCGTGGGCGTCGGGAGGGGGTCGCGAACTGCTCCCCCCCCTAAGCTCCCATAGCTTTCGCCAACTTGGCGACTCCTCAGCAGGCCAAGTGACAGAGTTTGCCACTTGGACCGACGCAGATCTGCGTTCGTCGTGGCCGACCGTGCAGATGCCAACTTGGCGCCTGCACCGGCTACGGGGGTGGTAAAACACCACATCCTCACCGCATCGAGGCCAGCGTCCGCAGGTCCGCCCGCACGTTATGCGCTAGTGGCGTTCGTTAGGCTGTGCATGCATTTTGCATTCAGTTTGAGGTCGGATTGGTCTCCGATCTCCCCGCCCGCCCCGACAAGCTTTCCTCCCCCGACTGCTCGAAGGGCGGGCGTGGATGCTGTGATGGCTAGCTGGCCGGGCAGAACGGTTTCCGTCCAGCAAGCTTCAGCATAAGGTGGCGGCGTCGGCACGCCTTGAGGGGGCGGTACGTCGGCCTTTCACGCCCGTCTCAGGCTCGCCCCAAGCTGCAAGGGGCGGGCGTGGATGCCAGGGGGTCGCGAATTGCTACCCCCTAAGCTCAACTTAGCCCTCCCCAACTTGGCGACTCCTCGGCCGACCAAGTGGCCAAGTTGGCCACTTGAACCGACACAGAGATGCGTTCGTCGTGGCCGCCCGTGCAGATGCCAACTTGGCGCCTGCACCGGCCAAGGGGGTCGTAAAACACCACCCCCTCACCGCATCGAGGCCAGCGACGGCAGGTCCGCCCGCACGCGATGCGCGAGCAGCGTTTGTGAGGGGCGTAATCAAGCCCGATCATTTCCTGGTCGCGCCTCTGGGAACCATCGACAAGCCCCCGAGCTTCCTAGCTTGACCGTGGGATGACCTGCACCTTCCGCGGCTCCGTGAGATGCCACCGTTCCCAGTGGCGGTACGAGAGGAGACATTCCTTGCGCACTTCGATGATCACCGCGGCCCTGCTCGCCACGCTCGGCGCCGCCGCTCTCGCGCCCCCTGCCTCGGCGGCCCCTCTCAGCCCGGCTCCGGCAGTGGCCGTCGCCGGCGTCCATGACAGCATCGTAGACGCTCGCTGGCACCCGATCCGCCGTATGCGTCGCATGATGCATCGGAACCAGCACCACCGCCGATAGCAGCCGAGCGGTCGCTGCCAGCGACATCGCCCAAGGCTCGGCCGCGGATGACACCGCAGCCGGGCCTTTCTTTTGCAATTGGAGCATCGGTCTGCTTCACCGCATCGAGGCCAGCGATGGCAGGTCCGCCCGAGCGGTTAGAGCCTCAGCTCGCCGCACCCGATCCCGGGACCGAGCGAACGCTGCATCACCGTCCCGGTACAGCATGTCTGATCGGGCGAGATCGAAGCGGGCGAGCCGGAGCATCCGGACCGCGAGGAAGGTGTAGATCACGCGCATAGCTTGATCACCTCCCGCAGGACCGTGATCACCATGCTCTCAAGGCCGTCCGGTGCCCTATTCTGCGCCGGATCCTTGAATGGGAATGTGTGAGACAGGTAGTCCTGAAGGCAGAGACGAGCCTTGGCATTCAGGTCGGCATGAGTCACCGACGGCTCTGCTAACGCGCGATCCCAGACCTCACCGTACAGCTCCATCTCGGCATCAAGTTTGTCGTCGTCTCAGTCCTCAGCCTCGCACCGAGGAAGTATGCCCGCCCAATGGGCAGTCGCCCAATCGCATGCGCGGGCTAAGATCAGCAAGATACTTTGGATTAAATATCTCGGCGCAACCCATCAGGTCACACGCTCGGCCTAATCTCTCCACGTGCGTATCACGTCCCGTGACGGCTCTGAGAGTTAGCTGCGCTGAATTAGACGCTAACTTTGTCGCAAAATCTGATCGGTCAATTAGCATCATCTCGAATAAGTAGAGTGTTCCCTGAAGAGACTTCCTCAGCAAAATGAAGGAAACCGCCATCTTACCTTTGCGAGAAGCCTCAAGCGCCTCATAAATCAAACTCAACGCATCAGATAAAGCCGCTGAAAAAACGTTGGACGCTAGTATATTTTCTAGATTTTCGCCCCTGTCTTGTTTTTGAAGCCATGCAAATATGTCATCAGAGGCTTCGAATGATGCACGCTCAACTTCATTCTCGAAATTTATTGCAGTGTAAAAGGATTTTTGTTCGACACCTGATTTTAGCAGTGTAAGCATGATGTCATGCATTGCGAAACAAAATTCGTGGGCAGGATGAATAGCCTCAGGTAATCTAATGTTTTACCTGCCGGCAATTGAGGATACGGTACCGGAAATGAACGCTTCCTTTGGGAGAAACAGACTCGAAGCCAGCAATATCGGTGCTACGTGTAAATCCGCCGGTGGCGCCGAGCAAGGTGAAGTCTGCCATGATGACGGCATTAACGAGGGTCGATCTTGGCCGACCGCGAAGCTACCGACTTACAGAAGGCGATAATCGATGAAGATTTTTTCTTGCGCGGTCGAATAATATCACACTACTCTCATGCAGGGTTTCTGCTTGGAGATTTTTCGGTCAAATGCCACACACTTGGGCTGTATCAGGTGGACGATTTTAGGTTTCCATATCGCCTCGAAAGCAAGCTAGCCGTCGTTCGAGAAATATCAAGATCTGTCGTAGCCATCCAGAAATATGAAAGCCGCATCAATGGTCTAATCGACGAAATTTTTGCTTTTTAAGAAACGCGTCATTTCATGGCTCACAGTTGGATAATGCCAAAATACAATAAGACACAAAATCTCATCGAAATGAGCATGTATATTTAGAAAAAGGCCATCCCCTTATCCTCCAGATACGAGAATTCGACTTGGATCAAATGAGATCTCTTAGCGACTCGGCATCAAATTTTGTCGGACGAATGATCGACTTTTTCGTGAGATATATTTGAACGAGAAACTTGAGAGCAACTGACAGCGTGCTGGTAGTGTGGCCTTGCTCCCATGCGCACAGCCCTCGCCGCCCTCGCCTTCATCGTCGCTGCCGGTCGGGCACGCGGCAGAAGGACCGGCTGCCCTCGCCACGGGATCAGTCTCTGAGCTGCCGCCTTCTCTCTAATATGAACCGCTTCGCACTCATCGGCATCTTCGCAGCCCTCTTCGCCGGGATCGTAGCCATCGGAGGCACTTGGTCATACGTGACGAGCATCAGCCCGGCCGTTGGGCCTGATACGAGCTCTACGCCCAATCCAACCGCGCAGAGGAAGCGGCCGTAGCTCGGCTTGCGGGACCCATACAAAAAGCCCGCGCCGGCGAACCGGGCGGGCGAAGGTTATGATTTCGAACTCTAGGGGGAGTCGAAAATCGCAGGGACCATACCGCAAATACCGGTAGAGGAAAGCCCGCCACGATGCTGGATCGGGCGGGCTTTCAGCCTCGGACAAAGGTGTCACCTCGGTGCCCGAGGCTCTGATGGCGCCAGCTGTTGAGACGGGCGCCGCAAACAATTTTAGTGCTGCAGCGCAACAAGGAAACCCGCCTCGGCAGTGCGCCGGGTGGGCTGAAGTTGTCATTGGGCTTCGAGCGCTATGCATGGCCCAGCCGATGCTGGTTCGCTTCGCCCGTTTGGATGACGTCAGGGCCTCACTCCGCCTTCGGCGTCTGCCGCCCATGGTTCTGGACCACGTCGCGGAATAGATTGGCTAGAGACGCATGCGGCAACCCTACGGTGAGTGCGACTTTCAGGCTGCGCTCAGGCCCATCAGCCCTACGGCCATTTGCCAACCAGCGACCAACATCGCGGCGATCCACGCCACCGTCGCGGCCCCGCCTGTGACCAGGATCAATACAACAAGGCGGTCCATCCGGGGGGGGCATGGACTGATCTTGAACCAGAGCTGTCCCAATCTGAGCCATAATTCACCGCCTAATCAACGCACTTTATCGATATTTGCAAGCTTTGTTCCTGCTGCGAGCAACGGCACCGCCTGCCACTCAAGAGCATAAAATGTAGATCACACTCGCTGGAGCGATCACCGCATTGGCTGCGCCAATCAGAGCAAGAATCATGACGGCGTTCGCATGAAGTTTCGGCTTGTCCTTGAACAGCCACTCAGCAGGAAACGCGAGCACTGTTATTGGTAGCATGCATACGACTATTGCGATCCATAGCAGCGCGCCGGGCACTAAGAGGAAAATACCTAATCTGCTTCTGGGTAAAAATTCGCTCAGTTGCTCGCGTGTGAGGATGGCTTGTGCCATTGGACGCGCCACTCCTCTTCCAGTCGGCTACTACAACTGAAAGTAGTATATGCTCGGCGGCGCTACCTCAACGGGAGATCGCTCAGTGTCGGGAGGCGGATTACGCAGAACCTAAGCAGTAGTTGCGCGCCTGATTATCCACCGGCCTTCACCATCTGCCGCCCGTGGTTCTGCATGAAAAAGCACGTCCCGCAGCAGGCGAGTTAACGATTCGTTAACGAAATTTGTTAACATATCTTTACGTGCCGAAGTCGGTCGCAAGGCAGCCCCTTCAAGCAGAGGGTCTAATTCTCATGCGTTTCTACTTCGACTTTGAGAATGGCGAGGAAGCTGTCCGAGACAGCAACGGCTTCGAGGCGGTTAATCTAAAACAAGCTCTGGCCGATGCTCTGGATATAATCCTCGAAGTGGCTGAAGAGACCGCCGCTAACCGACCAGATGATCTATGGACATTGGTCGTACGGGACCAGACCAAAGCACCGGTCGCGTACCTGCCAATTAGGAAGAATGTGACTCAGGTCGCTCTGGCGGCCTGACCGCGCTGCGCACCCTCAGGTGCCACCAGCCGGCACCATCGTCCGCCCACGCTGCAGCACGACATCCTTGAACAGATTGTCGGAGGCCGAGGTGCGGACGCTGGTTTCCGGCCCAGGCTTCTGAACGAGGACGTTGACGCTGCCGTTCGCCCCGATCTCGCGTCCGAGTTGGCCGAGGCTCGACAGGCTGCCGGAGAGGCTGTTCGGCGCGTTCACGACGCCGGCCACCGCTACGCCGGTGCCAAGGCTCGTGACACCGATCGTTACCAAGGCGGGGTTGAGAACGGTCTGTGCCGCCTGCCTCGCCGATCTGGCCGCGCCTGATCGTCCCCCGACTTCACGGACATGGGGTTTAGCTCGCGTTCCGTTCGGCTTGCTCGGGCGTGATGTAGCCGAGTGCCGAGTGGATGCGCTGCCGATTGTAGTAGCCTTCGATGTAAGCGAACAAGTCGCGTCGGGCCTCGTCCCGGGTCGCCCATTGTCGCTGGTGGACAAGTTCGACCTTGAGAGTGTGGAAGTCCTTCGGCAAGCTCAGGATGAGGGCTTTCCATCGGAGCGTTATCGTGAGCCCCAGCCGGTCCGGCTTATGGAGGGGATCGCCTTCATGCCGACGAGTTGCTTTCGATAGGCCTCGGCGGCGTACTGGCTGCCGCGATCAGAATGACAGATGAGCCCAGCGGCCGGTCTCTGCCGTTGGGTGGCCATCATCAGGGCGGCCAACGTCAACTCGGTCCGCATGTGATCACGCATGGACCAGCCGACGATCTTGCGAGTGGCGAGATCGAGCACGGCGGCCAGGTAGAGCCAGCCCTCGCCGGTGGGCAGGTACGTGATGTCGGCGAGCCAGACCGTGTTGGGCAGCGCGGCGGAGAACTGCTGCTTCAGGAGGTTGGGGGCGATCGGCAGATCGTGGCGGCTGTCGGTCGTGCAGGGCCGGAATCGGCGCCCTGCCAGGGCTCGGATGCCATGACGGCGCATCAGGCGCTCCACCCGCCCTCGACTGGCCGTTCGTCCCTCCGCACAAAGGGTGGCATGCACCCGAGGCGAGCCGTAGCGCCTGTGATGCCCGGCATGAATACGCCGGATGTCGTCGAGAAGGCGACGGTTGGACGCCGACCGGGCACTCTCGGGACGAGATCGCCAGTCGTAGTAGCCGCTGTGAGAGACTTCGAGCACGCGGCACATGAGACGCACCGGCCAGGTGCTCGCATGCTGCTCGATGAAAGCGAACGTCACTTGGGCATCTCTGCAAAGATGCCGATCGCTTTTTTTAGGACGTCGCGCTCCATGCGCGTCCGATCGAGTTCACGGCGCAGACGAACGATCTCAGCGGCTTGGTCGGAGGGGGAAGCCACCGGGCTCGCAGCCGCGGCTCCTGGTGATGCTGCTGCCCGTGGTGGTGAAGAGCCTCCCATCAGCGCCGTGCGCCACTGCCTCAGCATGGAGGGTTGGATCCCAAGTTCGGCCGCGATCTGCATCTGTGGTCGCCCGCTGCTTTCCAGCAGGGCCACCGCCTCGCGTTTAAACTCGGGCGTGAACTCGCGTCTCGTCTTCGCCATCAAACACCTTCCCAGCCCGCAAGGAGCGTATCAGAGGTGTCCGTAGAGCCGGGGGAGGATCAGTCTGACATGCCCCGGCGGTACGGGCGAATGATTGCCGAAACGGAAAAACCGGCCAGGCGCTGGGCCGGGTGGGCAGATGTCATTAGCGGTGTTCGCCGCCGCTCCCTCGACGGTGAGCACTCGGCCTTTCGTCGCACGCTGGCTTTTCCTCCGAACCGTTAGCGGCGCACGCAGTTGCCGCCTGACCACGATGGAGGAGAGCGCGATGTCGAACCCAGCCAAGGGACAGCACGGCGATGGCCAGCGCCACAGCACGATGAGCGCCAAGGAACAGAAGGCCGCCGAGGTCCAAGAGGCCGGGAGCGCAAAGGCCGACGCAGGCCACCCTGAGGTTCTCGAAGGTGGGAAAGCGGAGCCGACGACCGAGGGCAAGGGGCATCCCAAGTCGGCGGCATCGAATGCACCGGCAGGCGGGACCAGCGACGCGGCCACGAGCTCGGCGACAGTGGGCAAGGCTGAGAAGGAGGCTGCGGCTGCGGCCGGCGCTGAAAAGGACCAGCACGGGCGCGGACACCGGAAATCGGAGTAGCCTTCCCGTATCGAATGATCCGCTCGGCCCCGCCCCGATCTGCTCAGGGGGCGAAGGAGCATCCGATCTCACCAGCGGGCAATTGACACCGGCGAGGGCCCAGCCGGGGTTGTGCTTCATCGCCAGAGCCTGGAACAGCTTCGGCCGTGGATGGCGTTGCCATAAGCAACCCGCCGAAGCGATTTGAAGTCGAAATGGCCGACGACCTTACCCCGGACGAAAAGCGGGCCATCAACGAGGAGGCCCGCCTCAAGGTCGCGCGCATGCAGAAGACATGGGCGCAGCAGATCCGGTCCTTCAAGGTGAGGGCGCAGCTTCTCGCCGACGGAGGCAATCTGTCCCCGCGCGGTCGCTACGAAGCATCGGCCTACATCGCGGCGCTGGATCTCGCCGATGAAAAGCTGTCGCAAATTGCAGGAAGTTTGGCTGGGGGCGAGGTCACTGACGGCGAGACGCCGATAGCGGCGGCTTTGAATTGAACTTCAGGAAGGCTTTAGGCCGAAGTTAGAACGCCCGACACGCGAAAAAGCCCGCGCCGGTGGCCCCCGGGCGGGCTTGTCCAGACCTGAGCCCCGAGGGGTGGCGGGGCAGGATCCGGAGGCATTGTATCTCGGCGGCGGATACAGAAAAGCCCGCCGCGGCGCTAAGCCGGGCGGGCTGAAGGTGGTTCGGGAGGAACCGGGGAAGCTTCGCAAGCCGCAGGCCAGCTATGACGGGGCCTTCGACGAGGGTCCGCTCAAAAGTCACCCGGTCAGCCTCCACGCCCTGAATTGGGCTGCTGTCGATACTCGCCAGCTACGTGGCAGGAACAATATCGGCGGGCCGGATCCGCCTCTCAGTTGGGTCCTGGAACACCCCAGACCACAGACCCAGATGCCGCCCCCAGGCCCGCTCGGCGGCCTTCGTGTAGTCCAGCCCACGGCTCCGATCTGGCACGGCATAGCCACGTCCAATCATCCAAGCGCCGAGGTCCTCGTCGCCGACCCGGCAGATTGCTTCGACCGCACCCCCGGTCGCACCACCGCGAGGCTCACAGGCGATGGCAGCCCCGCCGATGTGATCCTCGAGTGCCCGCGCTGACGCTCGGCCGCATGGATAGGGCTGGTCCTGGGCGTCCGAGCAGGTCTGATCGGCATCGGGGGCTGCGATGCCGTAGAGGCTGATGCGGTGCGAGCCGACCATCACGGTCCCGCCGTCGAGCACTTGGGTTGGGCCGCGCAGCGGCTCGGCCGCCCTGGCGGGGGCGTGCCAGGCGAGGCCGCCCAGCAGGAACGCCGCCAGCAGCGGCAGGCGCGAGCGCCGGGCGGAGTCGTCGGGGCAGAGCACGGTGCCGGCGAGGCCGGCGGCACAGGCGAGGAGGGCACCGAGGATCAGGGACATGGAGGCATCTCCGCAAGAGGACTGCCCGCCTTCTGACCGGATCCGGCCCCGCGACCCTGACGGCGCCTGTCAGCCCCCCGTCAGGCTGGTGGCGTCATGCCGTGCGGGCGCGGGATGATTTCGCGCGCTCGGATCCCACTTGCCCCGCCATGGTCGAGCCCGTCTCCGCATGATCCAACCCCCGTCGCGCCGCGCCGCGCTCCTGCTGCTTGCCGGCGCGGTCCGGCCAGTACGCGCCTCGGAGTATGCCGACCGGGCCCGCCGCTGGAGGCACGCGATCGTCCCAGTTAGGGATTGCTGGCTTGAGCGGCGCGACAGGCGTGCTCTCGACGAGCAGCGCCAACATTGCGGTGCGTGAGCTTAGAAGGACGGCCGGCGGCTCGCCTGTGATAAGGCGCCACCGCTCGACAAAAACGGCAGCCGGCAGAACGTTCACTGCATCCGCACTAGACCTCAGGCCGTTCTCTGGCGGCTGAACGGGTGTACCCATGCGCCCTGAACGGGCACTGCCCTCTTACGGTCCATTCCTTTGTCGGAGATGGTGAAGTGGGCGTTCCCGCGGCAGATCATGGAAAAAGCCGGCGCTGGCGAACTGGGCGGGCGAAGTCTGTGATTTCGAACTCTAGGGAAGTCGAAAATCGCGGGGCCATATCGCCAAAGCCGGCACAGGAAAGCCCGCCACGATGCTGGATCGGGCGGGCTTTCAGCCTCGGACAAAGGTGTCACCGCGGAGCCCGAGGCTCTGATGGCGCCAGCTGTTGAGACAGGCACCGAAGGCAATTGTAGTGCTGCGGTGCAACAAGATAACCCGCCGCGGCGTGAGCCGGGCGGGCTGAAGTTGGGTCTCGGGGAGAGAACCCAGACTAAACGGTCGACGGCCTGATACTCCATCATGTGGCAGTTTTCGCTGCGTTCGAAACAGAAAAGCCCGCTCTGCTGTTGCTGGCGGGGCGAAAAATTATAGGATATTAAGCCTTTTCAGCGTGGGCTCAGCTGTAACGGGGGCGGCCGCAGTCTTCTTTGCGAAGGCTCGTCAGCCACGGTGCCGTTCATGACGAAATAGTGTGACCGCTACGCGCCTGTCCTCATAGCTTCGTCGGAGTGGCGTGCCTAGGCCACCTTGTCCCTCTGAAGCATAGGCGCAAGCTAGATGTTCGGTCCCGGCATGTGGTTTGACGGATCGAGCCTGAAACGTTCGGGCTCTTTCGTCCAGGTCTGGCAGATGAACTCGTAGGGGGTGAGGCCGCGTAGGGTCTTGAGCCGGCGGCCGTAGTTGTAGGCATCCACGAACAGCTGCAGGTGCTGCCGGAGCTCGTCATGGCTGGCGTAATGGTAGCGCTGGACCGTGGCGTCCTTGATGGTTCGGTTCATCCGCTCGACTTGACCATTCGTCCACGGGCAGCGCGGCTTGGTCAGGCGATGCTCGATCTTCGTCTGCTCGCAGGCCCAATCGAACGAGTGCCAGCGGTAGATGCGCGGCCGATCCTGGGTCGCCCAGTAGGCCGCCGCTTTGGCCTCGGCCTCCTCGTCCACCGGACGATTGTCGGCGAACTGGATGCCGTTATCCGTCAGCACCGTGTGGATCGTGTACGGCACGGCGGCGACCAGATCGTGTAGAAAGGCTGCCGCGATGCGCTGCGTCGCCCTCTCGTGCAGTTGAACGAAGGCGAACTTGCTTGTGCGGTCGATGGCCACGAACAGGTGTAGCTTGCCCTGTTCGGTGCTGACCTGCGCGATGTCGATGTGGAAGTAGCCGATCGGGTAGGCCTTGAAGCGCGAGCGCTTGGGTTTGTCGCCGTCAACATCCGGCAGGCGACTGATGCCGTGACGCTGCAGACAGCGATGCAGCGACGAGCGGGTCAGGTGCGGCAAGCTCGGCTGCAACGCGTAGAGGCAGTCGTCGAGCGGCAACAGGGTATGCCGCCGGAAGGCGACGATGACCGCCTCGTCCTCCACGCTGAGCACGCTGGAGCGGGGCTCCTTCGGTCCCATCCGCGCATCGGTACTGGTCTGGCGCGAGCGCCACTTCTGCACCGTCGTGGCGCTGATGCCGTAGCGCTTGGCGGCGGCCCTCACGCTCTCTTGACGAGCTTGGATTGCCCGACGGATCATCTCAGTCGTCGTGGCGCTGCCGTGGAGAACCTGTCCCATAGCGCGTCCCTCCATGCGGCATCATTTGTACCACCACACAGCGGGACCAAACATCAGGTTGACCAGCGCCACGTCGCCACCATGAGCGCGGACCACTGACCGCGCGATGGCCAGGCCGAGACCGGTCCCGCCCGTGGCCGCGTTGCGCGAACTCTCCAATCGTGCGAAGGGCGCAAACAACTCCTCGATCCTGTCAGGCGGAATGCCCGGCCCGTCATCGTCGACTCCTACGAACCTGCTTCGGAGTCTGACGCCCCGACATTTCGCTGGGCGCTTTGCTCAATATGGGCCGCCGCTCACTTGATGTCATGATGCTGATCGACACAGCAGGTCGTTTGCTCGATTTGTGAGAGACCAGTCATGTTCGACGTGACGAAGATGCTGGCCGACGCGCTTGGCGAGCACCTCGCGCTCACCTACCAGCGCACCTTTGGCAGTCGTGAACCACGTTTCGCGGAGGTGATCGAGGCGTCCGCACGTCTGACCATCGAGCGCATCGTCGGCAGCGATGCGCTTTACCACGATGGCGACCATACCGCCCTCGTCACCCTCGTGGCTCAGGACATCCTGCGCGGCCGGTTCCTCGACAAGGGCATCACGCCAGAGGATTGGCTGCATATGATCTTGGCCGCCCTGTATCACGACATCGGCTACGTGCGCGGTGTATGCTCAGGTGACCAGGCGAACGCCTTCGTCATCGACGCGCAGGGCACGACCATCGGTCTGCCGCGCGGCGCCTCGGACGCGGCGTTGGCGCCCTACCACATCGAACGCTCGAAGCTGGCGGTGCAGGAGCGCTTCGGCACACATGATCTCGTCGATGCGCAGCGGGTGATGCGGGCCATCGAGTTGACCCGCTTCCCCGTGCCCGCGGACGATGAGCACCGGGAGACTGGGACCGAAGCTGGCCTAATGCGTGCGGCGGACCTGATCGGGCAACTCGGTGATCCACTCTACCCACGCAAACTGAACGCGCTGTTCCACGAGTTCGCCGAGGTCGGCCTCGACGCCCAACTCGGCTATGCCAGCCCGGCCGACCTCGCGGAGCGGTATCCGGCGTTCTTCTGGGGCAAGATCGAACCGGTCATCGGCGACGCGGTGCGCTTTCTCGATTTGACGGTGGAAGGGCGGAGCTGGGTGGCCAACCTCTACAGCCATGTGTTTGCGATCGAGCATGACCGTCGCCGCATGGGACCACACCCAGGCTGAGTTGCAGAAGTGGTCCTCACGCAGGCGAAAGTGGTGATAGCTTTCGAGAACAACCGCGCTCACGCTATGACGTATCGTCGGCTTTGCGCCCATCTCGGCCATTCAGGAGGCCCTCGTCCTTGCCCGAAAGCGGCCCCCGATGTGATGACTCTGGTCTGCTTGTAGCCGAGCGAGCGCCCGACCTTGCGGTAGAGGCAAGACCTACGCACCACTAATACAAGCGTCGATCGCCAACGCTGACATGTTCGTCGGACCCGGCGAAAAATCTATCTCGCTGCTGAGATTACGGTTGGGCCACTGATTGAAGTGGCTTCTCGATGCCCCCGCAATGCGACGCACCACCTGCGCAAAGCGAGGCTGCCCGCGGCGCACCGCGTCACCGAAAGCTCTGCTCCGGACCGACGAACCGATTGCCCGCGAACCGAAATTATCCCGGCTCGCCTCGGGGCGAAGCCCCAGATCCGCATCTGATCACGAGTGAGATGACCCAATCCCTCTGAAAAGTTCAGCGATTTGTGCAGCTGGTGCCGCGAAAATAAGCGTCGAAGCGCTTGCGGATGATCGAAAAAATTCTCAGACTGATGATCGGTGAGAATTTTTGATCGGCTTAAGCGTCGTGGTGTTGGAGCCTAAGGAACCTTCTGTCGCGCAACGGATCGCGCACGCGTTTCCGGCGCTCAGCTCCGCTCACCGAGACGTCGCCCGCTTCGTCCTTGATCATCCGTTGCGCGCTGCGACCCTGCCCGTGAATGAGCTTGCCGACTTGGTCGGCGTCTCAGTCGCCACCGCTAATCGGTTTGCCCGCGCTGTGGGCTATGAGGGCTACGCAAAGTTCCGCGCGGCCCTCGTCCTCGGCTATGAGAAGGCGCTCGCACCGGTCGAGAAGCTGCGCGGCAGCCGAGATCAGCCCGCGACCGCGTCCGGCATCCTCGACGGAGCCTTGGCCGACATCATTCGCAACATCGAGGCGACACGCCGCGGGCTCGACGGCCAGACCTGTGCGCAGGCCGTCGAGGCGATCCGCCGGGCCCGACGGGTCTACATTGTTGGGCTGGGCAGCAGCAGCTGGCCAGCCGGCATCCTGGCGCGCAACCTCGACGTCAACCGCGAGGACGTCCATCTGCTGGCAACCCTGGAGGGGCCCGGCTTCGCCGCCCGGACTCTGCGCCGGCTGACGACCGACGACCTCGTCATCGCGCTCGCAACCCCGCGGTACTTCGCCGACACGGTGCGGCTGGCCGAGATCGCCCGGAAGCACGGCGCCGCGGTCCTGGCGCTGACCGACGGACCGCACTCGCCCCTCGTCGCCACCGCTACGATCGCGCTCTACGTGCAGACTGACTGCCACTACTTCGCCGCCTCGGATGCCAGCCTGACGGCCCTCGTGGAGGCCCTGGCGAGTGCCTTCGCCCACGCCACCGTGGATCTCGTTCCGGCGGCGACGCGGGTGACGGAGGCCGTGCTGCCGTGGCTCGACCGCGACTACGCCGCCTGGCCGCCTCAGGGCGGATCCAACGACCTGTCCGACACCCCGCCTCCGGGAACCGTTCCATGAGCGACCACCGCCCCGTACTCGTGATCCACGGCGGCGCCGGGACGATCGCGTCGGGCCAGGCCGATCCGGGCGAAGCGCGCTATCACGCGGCCCTCGCCGAGATCCTGGCGGCCGGAGCGGCCTGCCTCGCCGCAGGCGGCAGCGCCCTCGACGCCGTGAGTGTCGCCGTCGACCTCCTGGAGGAGTGCCCGCTCTTCAACGCCGGCCACGGCGCCGTCTTCACCAGCGCCGAGACCCACGAGCTGGACGCCGCGATCATGGACGGCGCCACCCTGCGGGCCGGCGCTGTCGCGGGCGTCTCGCGGGTGCGCCGGCCTGGCCGCGCCGCTCGCGCGGTGATGGGGGCGGGCGAGCACGTCCTGATGGCCGGGGCTGGCGCCGAGGCCTTCGCGGAGCAGCACGGTCTGGAGATGGTCGAACCGGATTTCTTCTCGACGGAGGCCCGCCGCGACCAGCTCCGCCGGGCACTGGCCGCCGGGCAGGTCGCCCTCGACCACGATACGGCGTCGGGGCCCCTCGACGAGACCCGCAAGTTCGGCACGGTGGGCGCCGTCGCCCTCGACCGGGACGGCCATCTCGCCGCCCTGACCTCGACCGGCGGCATGACCAACAAGCGTCCCGGCCGGATCGGCGACTCGCCGCTGATCGGCGCGGGCACCTACGCGGACGACCGGACCGCCGCCGTCTCCTGCACCGGCACGGGGGAAGCCTTCATCCGCGTCGCGGCGGCGCACGATGTCTGCGCGCGCATGGCCTACGGGGGCCAGGACCTCGCGGCGGCGGCCCGGGCGGTGGTCGAGGACGCGCTCCCGGCGGTCGGGGGCCGCGGCGGACTGATCGCTGTCGACGCGCGCGGCCGTGTCGCGATGCCGTTCAACACCGAGGGCATGTATCGCGGCCTCGTCCGCCCCGGCGAGGCGCCAACCACCGCGATCTTCGGCGAGTCCCGCCGCGTCCCAGCTCCCGCGCGCTGAGATCCGACATGCCGACCATCGCAGCCGGAACCGGCTCTCCCACCGCGATGCCCGACGGGCGCGTCGTCTCCGTCACCGGCCTCACCGTCGGCTTCGCGACCTCCGAGCGGGTCGTGGAGGCGGTCCGCGACCTGTCGTTCCACGTCGATGCCGGCGAGACCCTGGCGATCGTCGGCGAGTCCGGGTCCGGCAAGTCCGTGACCTCGCTGAGCCTGATGCGCCTCGTCGAGCACGGCGGCGGCCGGATCGCGGCCGGGCAGATGCTGTTCCGGCGCAACTCGGGCGAGATCCTCGATCTCGCCGCAGCCCCGAACGCCAAGATGCGGGCGATCCGCGGCGCCGAGATCGCGATGATCTTCCAGGAGCCGATGACCTCCCTGAACCCGGTCTTCACCGCTGGGGACCAGATCGCGGAATCGATCCGCGTCCACCAGGGGAAGAGCGCCTCCGCCGCCCGGGCCGAAACTCTGCGGATGCTCGACCTCGTGCGCATCCCTGAGGCGCGCAACGTCCTCACGCGCTACCCGCACCAGCTCTCCGGCGGCATGCGCCAGCGCGTGATGATCGCCATGGCCCTATCCTGCAAGCCGCAGCTGCTCATCGCCGACGAGCCGACCACGGCCCTCGACGTCACGATCCAGGCGCAGATCCTTGAGCTGATCCGCAGCCTCCAGGCCGAGATGAGGATGGGCGTCGTCTTCATCACCCACGACATGGGCGTCGTGGCCGAGATCGCCGACCGCGTGCTGGTCATGTACCGCGGCGACAAGGTCGAGGAGGGGGCGGCGCCCGCGCTCTTCGCCGCGCCACGCCACGCCTACACCCGGGCGCTGCTCGCGGCCGTGCCCAAGCTCGGCGCCATGGCGGGCAGCGACCTGCCGCGGAAGTTCGACCTGCTGCGGGCCGAGGCCCGGGAACAGCCGACAGGGCAGGCGGCCCCAGCCGCGGTCGACGCGCCCCATGACACCGTTCGCGCCGGCGCTGGGCCGATCCTGCGGGTGCGCGACCTCGTCACCCGGTTCGACATCCGCGGTGGCCTGCTGAACCGCGTGCGCCGCCGCGTCCACGCGGTGGAGCGGGTCAGCTTCGATCTCCATCCCGGCGAGACCCTGGCCCTCGTGGGCGAATCCGGCTGCGGCAAGTCCACGACGGGCCGCTCGCTCCTGCGCCTCGTGGAGAGCGAGAGCGGCCTGATCGAGTTCGACGGCGGCAACGTCCGCGACCTGCCCCCCGGGCAGCTCCGCGGCCTGCGGCGCAACATCCAGTTCATCTTCCAGGACCCCTACGCGTCCCTCGATCCGCGTCTGACCGTGGGCTTCTCGATCATGGAGCCGCTGCTGGTTCACGGGATCGCGACGCGCCGG
The DNA here is from genome assembly GCF_020523825.1 of Methylobacterium brachiatum. Taxonomy (GTDB): domain Bacteria; phylum Pseudomonadota; class Alphaproteobacteria; order Rhizobiales; family Beijerinckiaceae; genus Methylobacterium; species Methylobacterium brachiatum. Next base: position 25,691 of record NZ_JAJALK010000020.1, read on the forward strand.
GAGGCCGAGGCGCGGGTGGCGTGGCTGCTCGAGCGCGTCGGGCTCACGCCCGACCAGGCGCAGCGCTACCCGCACGAGTTCTCGGGCGGGCAGCGGCAGCGCATCGCCATCGCCCGGGCGCTCGCCCTGAACCCGAAGGTCATCGTCGCCGACGAGGCGGTCTCGGCCCTCGACGTGTCGATCCAGGCGCAGATCGTGAACCTGATGCTCGACCTCCAGCGCGAGTTCGGCCTCGCCTACCTGTTCATCAGCCACGACATGGCGGTGGTCGAGCGGATCAGCCACCGGGTGGCGGTGATGTATCTCGGCCAGATCGTCGAGATCGGGCCGCGCCGGGCGATCTTCGAGAACCCGCAGCACCCCTACACCCGCAAGCTGATGGCGGCGGTTCCGGTCGCCGACCCGGCCCACCGGCACCTGCGCGCCCGCCGGCTCCTGACCGACGAGATCCCGAGCCCCGTCCGGGCGATCGGCGACGAGCCGCAGGTCGCGCCTCTCGTCGAGATCGGCCCCGGTCATCTCGTCGCCCGCCACACGGTCGGCGGCCTCGCCGCCTGACACCGCCTATCCCCGCCAGCAGGATCGTCCCATGCCCCGAGGTCTGACCATGTTCGAGCGCTTCCTCCTCGCCGCCGGCCTGCTCGCCGTGGCGGCCGCGCCCGCCGCCGCGGCGGGCGACCCGATCCTGGCGATCAGTGGCCAGCCCGAGACCCTCGACCCGTACAACACCAACACGACGCTCACGACCGCCGTCACCAAGTCGTTCTACGAGGGCCTCTTCGGCTTCGACAAGGATCTCAAGGTCCGCAACGTCCTGGCCGAGAGCTACGAGAACTCGCCCGACGGTCTGGTCTACACGTTCAAGCTGCGCGAGGGCGTGAAATTCCACGACGGCACGACGTTCGACGCCGCTGCGGTGAAGGCCAATCTCGACCGCGTCCTCGACCCGGAGAACCACCTCGCGCGGTACAACCAGTTCAACCGCATCAAGACGATCGAGGTGCTCTCGCCCACGAGCCTGCGCATCACCCTGAAGGAGCCGTTCGGGCCGTTCATCAACTCGCTGGCCCACGCCTCGGCGGCGATCATCTCGCCCACGGCCCTGAAGAAGTACGGCAAGGACATCGCCTTCCATCCGGTCGGCACCGGACCGTTCACCTTCGTCGACTGGAAGCAGACCGACTACGTCAAGGGTGCCAAGTTCGCCGATTACTGGCAGGCCGGCTTCCCGAAGGTCGACACCATCACGTGGAAGCCGGTGCCCGAGAACGGCACCCGCGCCGCCATGCTGCAGACCGGCGAGGCCGATTTCGCCTTCCCGCTGCCCTACGAGCAGGCCAAGATGCTCGAATCCAACAAGAAGCTGAAAATCGAGGTCCACGCCTCGATCATCGAGCGGTATCTCAGCATGAACGTGCTGCAGAAACCGTTCGACGACCTGCGCGTCCGACAGGCGATCAACTACGCGATCAACAAGGAGGCGTTGGCCAAGGTCGCCTTCTCGGGCTACGCCTTCCCCGCGCAGGGCATCGTCCCGCAGGGCGTGCGCTACGCCCACAAGATGGATCCGTGGCCCTACGACCCGGCCAAGGCGCGCCAACTCCTGAAGGAGGCCGGCTACGCCAACGGCTTCGAGGCGACCCTCTGGAGCGCCTACACCACCACCACCGCCCAGAAGGCGATCCAGTTCCTCCAGCAGCAGCTCGGCCAGGTCGGCATCAAGGTCCAGACCCTGGCCCTGGAGCCCGGCCAGCGCACCGAGTGGGTGCAGACCGCCCCCGATCCGAAGACCGCGCGCGTCCGCCTCTACTATGCCGGCTGGTCGTCCTCCACCGGCGAGGCCGATTGGGGCCTGCGGCCGCTGCTGGCGACGGAGGCGTGGCCGCCCAAGCTGAACAACACCGCCTACTACAGCAACGCCGAGTTCGACGCCCTCCTCGCCAAGGCGCTGGTCTCGACGAACGACGCGGAGCGGGCCGAGCTCTACGCCAAGGCGCAGGAGATCGTGATGAAGGACGCGCCCTGGGCGCCGCTGGTGACCGAGCGGAATCTCTACGCGACCTCCGCGCGGCTCTCCGGCGTCTACGTCATGCCCGACGGCAACATCGATTCCGGCGAAATCGCTGTCGCGCAGTAGCCGCCGATCGCGGACGCTGCGCCGGGTGGCCCGATCGACGGCCATCCCGGCGCGGCGCTCCCGCGCGATCGCCTCACGGAAACCCCGGATCCCGGGCGCGAGCCTATGCTGACCTTCCTGCTCAAGCGGCTCCTCGGGCTGCTGCCGACGCTGCTGATCGTCTCGATCCTCGTCTTCCTGTTCGTCCACCTGCTGCCCGGCGATCCGGCGCGGCTGGCGGCCGGGCAGGATGCCGACGCCCAGACGGTGGCGCTGGTGCGCACCGAGCTCGGCCTCGACCGGCCCCTGCCAGAACAGTTCGTGCGCTACTTCGCCAACCTCGCCCGCGGCGATCTCGGCGTCTCGATCCGCACCCGCCGCCCGGTCTCGACCGAGATTGGCGAGCGCTTCCTGCCGACCCTCCTGCTCACGCTCACCAGCATGGCCTGGGCGGTCGCCTTCGGGCTGATCATCGGCATCGTCTCGGCGGTCTACCGCAACGAATGGCCCGACCGGGTCGGGATGACGCTCGCCGTGTCCGGCATCTCGTTTCCCGCCTTCGCGCTCGGCATCCTCCTGATGCAAATCTTCTCGGTCGAGCTCGGCTGGCTGCCGACCGTCGGCGCCGACACGTGGCGGCACTATGTGCTGCCGTCGCTGACGCTGGGCGCGGCCGTGGCCGCCGTGATGGCCCGCTTCACGCGCGCCGCCTTCGTCGAGGTCATCGGCGAGGATTTCGTGCGCACCGCGCGTGCCAAGGGCCTCAAGGAGCGCGTCGTCATCGCCAAGCACTGCCTGCGCAACGCCCTGATCCCGGTCGTGACCATGATGGGCCTGCAGTTCGGCTTCCTGCTCGGCGGCTCGATCGTCGTGGAGGCGGTGTTCAATTGGCCCGGCATGGGCCGTCTGCTCGTCGATGCCGTGAACCAGCGCGACTACCCTGTGATCCAGGCCCTGGTCCTGTTGTTCTCGCTGGAGTTCATCCTGATCAACTTGGTCGTGGACGTGCTCTACGGCCTCATCAACCCGACCATCCGCTACAGGTGAGCCGGCCGTGACCGACATCCTCGTCCCCGCCGCCCCCACCGTCGCGCCCGTCCCTACCGGCATCCGGACGCCGTGGTCGGAATTCTGGCGCAAGTTTCGGCGCCAGCGTGTCGCCGTCGTCGCCCTGGGCTTCATCGGCCTGCTGGTCGCGGTGGCCGTGCTGGCTCCGTGGATCGTGCCCTACGACCCGGTCAACGACTTCGACTACGACCGGATCAACGAGGGCCCCTCTCTCGCGCACTGGCTCGGTGTCGATCCCCTCGGACGCGACATCCTGAGCCGCATCGTCGAGGGCTCGCGGATCTCCCTCGCGACTGGCTTCCTCTCGGTCGCCGTCGGCGGCCTGGTCGGGACCGTGCTCGGTCTCCTGGCGGGCTATTACGGCGGCTGGTGGGACCGGATCGTCATGCGGATGTCCGACGTGCTGTTCGCCTTCCCGGGCATCCTGCTGGCGCTCGGCGTCGTCGCCATTCTGGGCTCAGGGCTGGTCAACGTCGTCGTGGCGGTCTCGGTCTTCAGCGTCCCGGCCTTCGCGCGCCTCGTGCGCGGCACGACCCTGGTCCTGAAGAACACCACCTACATCGAGGCCGCGCGGAGCATCGGCGCTCCCGACCGGACGATCATCCTGCGCCACATCCTGCCGGGCACGATCTCGGGCATCGTGGTCTATTTCACCATGCGGCTGGGTACCTCGATCATCACGGCCGCGAGTCTGTCCTTCCTCGGCATGGGCGCGCAGCCGCCGACGCCCGAATGGGGCGCCATGCTCAACGAGGCCCGCGCCGACATGGTCTCGGCGCCGCACGTGGCGCTGTTCCCGAGCCTCGCGATCTTCTTCACGGTGCTGGCCTTCAACCTCCTCGGCGACGGCCTGCGCGACGCCCTCGACCCGAAGATCGACCGCCTGTGACGGACATCGCCCCTCCGCGCCCCGCGCCCCGCGTCGGCCGCCTGCCGCGGGGCGCGGGCGACGCCATCACCGACGTCCCGGGCGTGACGGTCGGCCATTGCACGCTGGCCGAAGGCGACGTGCAGACCGGGGTGACGGTCGTGCGGCCGCACGGCGGCGATCCCTACCGAGACCGTGTTCCTGCGGCCGGCGTCGTGCTGAACGGGTTCGGCAAATCCGTCGGCCTGATGCAGGTCGAGGAACTCGGCGTGCTCGAGACGCCGATTGCCTTGACCAACACCTTCTCCGTGCCGGCGGTGGCCGCGGCCCAGATCCGCGCGGCGATCGCCGACAATCCAGAGATCGGGCGCGCGCTGCCGACGCTCAACCCGCTCGTGTTCGAGTGCAACGACGGCTACCTCAACGACATCCAGCGTATGGCGGTGGAGGCGTCCGACTATCGCGACGCCCTCGGCGCGGCCGGCGCCGACGTCGCGGAAGGATCGGTAGGGGCCGGGCGCGGGATGTCGAGCTTCGGCCTCAAAGGCGGCATCGGTACCGCCTCCCGGCGGGTCCGCACGCGCACGCGCGGCCGCTTCACGCTGGGCACCCTCGTCCTGTCGAATTTCGGCAAACCGTCCCAGATCCGGGTCTGCGGCACGCCGCTCGCCGCACACCTCCGGGCAGCCGCGGACGAACCGGAACCGGCCGCGGAGGCCCCGGAGAAGGGGTCGATTATCATGATCGTCGCCACCGACGCGCCCCTCGACGCGCGCCAGCTCCGCCGCCTCGCCCTGCGGGCCGGGGCGGGCCTCGCCCGGACCGGGTCGGTGTTCGGCCACGGCAGCGGCGACATCGCGCTCGCTTTCTCGACCGCCTACACCGTGCCGCACGATCCCATGCGCCCGATGCCGGCGCTCGCCCTGCTGCACGACACGGAGCTCGACCCGCTGTTCGAGGCTGCCGCGGACGGGATCGAGCAGGCGATCATCCACGCTTTGTGGCGGGCCGAGGCGGTGACGGGCCGCGACGGCCACAGGCGGCGCGCGCTGTCCGATCTCCTGCCCGGCTGGGCCGATATCCTCGGAGCCTGAGCGATGCGCATCCTGATCTCGACGGATATCGAGGGCGTCGCCGGGATCTACCATCGCGTCCAGACGACGCCGGGCAACCCCGAATACGAGCGCGCGCGGCTGCTGATGACGCGCGAGGCCAACGCCGCCATCGCGGGCGCGTTCGACGGCGGCGCGCGGGCGGTACTGGTCAACGACTCGCACGGCGACTTCCGCAACATGCCCCCCGACCTCCTCGATCCCAGGGCGCAGGTCGTGCAGGGTAAGCCGCGGCCCCTCGGGATGATGGCAGGCCTCGATCAGGACATCGATGCGGTTTGCCTCGTGGGCTACCACTCACGGGCGAGCGGACGGGGCATCCTGGCCCACACGATCAACAGCTTCGCCTTCGCCCGGCTAGAGATCAACGGCCTTGAACTTGGCGAAGCCGGTCTCTATGGCGCGCTGGCTGGCGAATACGGCGTGCCGGTCGTGATGGGGAGCGGCGACGACGTCTTCATCGCCGAGAACCATGCGCTGTTTCCTCAGACCCGATTCGTGGAAATCAAGCGTGCGACGGGACAGAACAGCGGCATCAGCCTCTCGCCCGCGCAGGCCTGCGCGGCGATCCAGAAGACCGTCGCGGCGGCGCTGCGGGATCATGCAGCGCAGCCACTCCGCTTCGACGCTCCTTTCGAGATCCGCATGTGGGCACAATCTCCTGCTCTGGCGGATCTGTTCTGCGTTTGGCCGGCCCTGCGACGGGGAGAGGGCAATGAATTCGCATTCACTGCCGCACGCATCGAGGAGGCCGTTCGGATGATCAACTGCTTGTCAGCGATGTCGGCCGCGCTCCGGTGAAGTGAAGGCGGCGCAGGAGGCGTGGTTCGAGGCTTCGCCCGACCTCGACCCCGGCCGGCTCGACTTCCCCGATGAGCCAGCGGCAGCCACCTCAATTGGGTTGGTAGAAGAACGTCCGCTTCTCCGGGCAGCCTTCTCTAGAGCATTTTCGGGTTGAGCTGAATCGGATGTCTGGGGTTCACGCGAGACTGTCGGGCTGATTCACTGATCGCTCCAGAGGAGGAGCGAGGCATGGGCCGACCCTACAGCCAGGATCTGCGGGAGCGGGTGGTCGACGCGGCAGGGGCGACGTCGCGCCGGCAAGCGGCCAAGCGCTTCGGGGTGGGGGCTGCGACCGCGATCCGCTGGATGACGGCGCTCGCCACGACCGGGACGGTGGCGGCCCGTCCGCAGGGGCGAGCCCGCCGCTCCAAGCTCGATCCGCACGAGGCGTTCTTGCGGCCCCTGATCGCCGAGCGGGACGACATCACCCTGGAGGAAATGCGCGCCCGCCTGCGGGAGGAGCGCGCGCTCCCGGTCGGGCTGGGCACCCTGTGGAGCTTCCTCGACGCGCGCGGCCTGACGTACAAAAAAAGACAGCCCACGCCGCGGAGCAGGACCGGCCGGACGTGAAGACGGCCCGCGAGGCCTGGTTCGAGGGTCAACCCGATCTCGATCCGGCCCGCCTCGTATTCCTCGACGAGACCTGGACCTCGACCAACATGGCCCGCACCCGTGGGCGCTCACCGCGCGGCGAGCGGCTGCGCTCGTCCGTGCCGCACGGCCACTGGAAGACCACCACCTTCGTGGCGGGCCTGCGCCTGTCCGGGCTCAGTGCGCCCTTCGTGCTCGATGGGCCGATCAACCGCGACGCCTTCCAGACTTACGTCGAGCGCGTGCTCGTGCCCGAACTCGCTCCCGGCGACATCGTCGTGATGGACAACCTCGGCAGCCACAAGGGCCCGGCGGTACGTGCCGCCATCGAAGCGGCAGGCGCGCAGTTGTTGTTTCTCCCGCCCTACTCGCCCGACTTCAACCCGATCGAGATGGCCTTCTCCAAGCTCAAGGCGCTGCTGCGCAAGGCCGCCGAGCGCACTGTCGAGGGATTGTGGGCAGCCATCGGACGGCTCATCGACACCATCACCCCCGATGAATGCGCTAACTTCTTCGCAGCCGCCGGATATGAACCAGATTAAATCGAAAACGCTCTAAAGCGGTCATTCCGCTTTCGGCCAGCTCCAGCCGCGTGAGCGGACGCCCTCGAACGGCTGGGTTGGGTCGGTAGCGGGAAGACCGCTTGGGTAGGATTGCTTACGGTGCGCGGCGGGGCAGATCCTGTGGCAAAACGGACCTCGCAGCCGGAGCCATTCACAACCGTTCCAGATAGTTGGAAAGGTCGACCCTGAGTGAACTCCACAAGCTCGGACTATCGCTCGCAGAGCTGAAGTGATCCTGAGTTGGACCCGGCGTTCGCCCGCCGCGTTGGCCGTTGTGGTCGCTCGCATCAACCGAACGGCTCGAGTGGTCAGGTCTGCCAAACAGACACTGAGCCAAGAACGGCGAACACGAGGCGGGAAACGATGTCAGGGAACCGGCGACTTTTCGAGGACGGGTTACATCTGCTCCACGAAGCGCATCGGCAGGGGGCGGCACAGGCGGCACGCAACTACAAGACGTCGACGCTGCCAAAGCTCAAGCAGATGCTCGAGGCGGGATCTAAGCAGAACATCGTTCAGCAGAAGCGGTTGGACGAAGTATTTGAATTAATCAGCATCAGGCCCGATCCCAAACAAGATCCAGCCATGCAGGGCATCTGCGATCTCAACGAAGCAGAAATAGCCAAGCACAGGAGCGCCGCCGACCGCGATCTCATCAACATTGAGTACGGTCAAGTTGCGGCTCATTTCTACATCGCCCGGTATGGGACGCTACGTAGTGCTGCACACGCGCTCGGACACGCCAAAGCCGCCAAGCTTTTAGATCGTACGCTTGTCGAGACCCGCGCGATCGATCAGGCTTTCACACAGCTCTACAATCATCTACTGGCACGCCGCACCTCGACTAGCTATCCGGACGAGACCGCGCTCGCCACCACGGCGTACATGCACCCCCGCCTTACGGTTGGGCTAGCGCTTGGCGGTATCTTGGTTGCGGTCGCGCTCTTGGAAGCAGGGCGATCCAAGCGACGCTGAAGGGCGGACGCAGCATGGCTCTTATGTGGGGCCTGCTGCCGTCTGCTTCAGGGGACGGGCGAATATATCTCGAATGGCCGGGTTGGGTCGGTAGGAGGCAGTCTGCTTTTCCGGCCTGCCTTCCCCGAAGCGGTCATTCCGCTTCCGGCCAGACTCCGTCACCCCAATTTGGCAGCGTACGCATAACCAGACATTCGGCTTGGCGCCCAATTCGGTCATCCTGTAGAGCCAGTGGATTGCCCAACAGCAGACATGCGTGCGGACGACGCAAGAGAGTTATTGTATTGCCCGGCAAGCCGGAAGCTTTCATGGCTTCACGAGTGCGGGACTCCCGCGGACCTGCGGCCTGGGTAAAAATCTGCCGCTCGATCATACATGTCGCAATTCGACCCCGGGATACCGCGTGTTCGTGCAAGCCCACGAGGCGTTGCGCGATTCCGCCTGAGATGGATCGCCTTAATCTGAGTTGTTGAAGCGATTCAGCCTATGCGTTCCCGATGGAGCAGCATGGAGAATTTGAAGCGCTCAGCCGGGTGGATCGTGAGCGTGATCTCGAACACCGCGCCAGCAATGTCCTGATAATGCCGAATGATGCGCAGGGCTGGCGACCCCATCTCGACTTGCAGAGGCGCGGCCAAGTCAGCCGGCACCAGCACCGCGTCGACATCCTGCCGGATGTTGGCGATCGTCCTGCCGCAGCGCTTCTCGATTAGGTCGCTGATTAGCACGTCCGGCGTCGAACGGATCGCCTCGGCAAGGTCGGCATAGGCCGCATCGACATAGGCGTCGGTCCACGCGACAGGCGGCGCGCCCGGCTCCCCGGTGCGGCGCAGGCTCGACACGCGCAGCCACTCCCGGTTGACCGCACAGCCGAGGGTCTTCGCGAGGGCGCGCCCCGCCGTTACGGGAGCAATCGTCTGAACCTCCCGTGTATGCGACACGCCGAACTGTATGAGGTCATCGACCGAGCCGAGGAACTGGCGATAGCCCGCCTGAGGCGACGCGGCCTCGACGCGGGTCCCGACCTTCTTACGGCGGGACACGAGCCCGAGATCCTGCAACTCTTGGATGGCCGACCGGATCGTATGGCGGCTCGCATTGTACAGGTCGCAGAGCTCGAGTTCGGTAGGCAGGAGCGAGCCGACCGGAAACCTTCCGTCCTCGATCGCCGCGGTCAGATCCCGGGCGACCTGCGCATATCGTGTTTCGCTCATGTCACTCGTTTACCCCGTCCGCGCGCACCCGTCGCGACCGTCGCGGTTGACGATATGTCCGGACATGATAGTGATCATTATGTCCGGACATGTGAGCCGCGACGGGGGAAATGCACCATGCCGGGACCGTCGCGCCCCACGGCCACGACCGTGCTCGACTCCATCCTGTTCCGGGATGCGTTCGGCACACCCCAAATGCGGGAGATCTTCTCCGACTACGCGCTGATCTCCCGTTACGCCGAGGTGGAGATCGCCCTGGCCAAGGCAGAAGCCCGCTGCGGCGTGATCCCCCAGGAGGCAGCCGAGGAGATCGCCCGTTTGACCGACGTATCGGCGCTGGATCTCGACCTGCTACGGCAGGAAACCGAGATCGTCGGCTACCCGATTCTCCCGCTCGTGCACCAGATGGTGAAGCAGTGCGGAGATGCCGGACGCTACGTCCATTGGGGCGCCACTACTCAGGACATTATGGATACGGCCGTCGTCCTGCAGGTGCGGGACGGCCTCGCGCTCATCGAGCAGGACATCGCTGAATTGCGGCGCATCCTGGCCGGTCTCTCGTTGCGCTACCGCGATACGCCAATGGCTGGCCGCACGCACCTGCAGCAGGCCCTGCCGGTCACGTTCGGTTATAAGACGGCGATCTGGCTCGCGATGTTCGACCGCCATGCTGAACGACTGGAGCAGCTGAAGTCGCGGGTGTTGGTCGGCGAGTTCGCGGGGGCCGCGGGTACGCTAGCCTCGCTCGGCGACAAGGGGTTGGAGGTGCAGGCAGCGCTCTGCGAGGAGTTGGGCCTCGGTATACCGGTCTCGACGTGGCACGTTGCCCGGGACGGATTGGCTGAGGTCGTCAATTTCTTCGGACTCGTCACCGGCTCCCTCGGCAAGGTCGCCCTCGACATCATGATCATGGCCTCGACCGAGTTCGGGGAGGTCTACGAGCCGTTCCTGAAGGGCCGCGGCGCGTCCTCGACCATGCCGCAGAAGCGCAACCCGATCTCGTCTGAACTGATCCTTGCGGCGTCCAAGGGCGTGCGCCAGCATGCCGGCCTGATGCTCGACGCGATGGTGCAGGATCTCGAGCGGGCGACAGGGCCGTGGCACGCCGAGTGGATGGCCATCCCGGAGAGCTTCGTGCTCACGGCCGGGGCGCTCCATCAGGCGAAGTTCGCCCTCGGCGGGCTCATCGTCGACGAGGCCAAGATGGCCGAGAACCTCGATCTCAGCCGCGGGCTCATCGTCGCCGAGGCCGTGATGATGGGGCTGGCGCCGCAGATCGGACGGCAGCAGGCCCACGACGTGGTCTACGACGCCTGCCGGGTCGTCAACACACAGGGCGGCACGTTGGCGGAGGCCCTCGCCGCCGATCCCGCCGTGTCCGAACGCATCGACCGCGCCACCATCGGTCGGCTCACCGCACCCCGGAACTACCTCGGGCTCGCGCCCGAGATGGTGGACCGCGTGCTGGGCTCGGTAGCCCGCGACGCGTGAGGCGGGCACTCGCGCGAGCCGGACAACCGGCAGAATCGCTCCGGACGTGCAAGGGGACAACGATGAACGAGAGCGCGAGTCTCGGTACGGCCGCCACGAGCACGGACCAGGGCATCGCCCCCGTCTATCGCAAGATCATCTGGCGCCTGATCCCATTCCTGTTTCTCTGTTACGTCCTGAACTACATCGATCGCGTGAACATCAGCTTCGCGAGTCTCCAGTTCCGGGAAGATCTGGGAATCAGCACCGCCGCCTACGGCTTCGGCGTCGGCATCTTCTTCGTGGGCTATGTCCTCTTCGAAGTGCCCAGCAACCTGATGCTGCAGCGGTTCGGCGCACGGACGACCATCATGCGGATCATGGTCGCCTGGGGCGTCGTCTCGATCTCGACCATGTTCGTCACGTCGGCGACTCAACTCTACGTCGTCCGGGTGCTCCTCGGTATCGCCGAGGCGGGGTTCTTCCCCGGCGTCGTCTTCTACCTGACGCTCTGGTTCCCGTCCGCGTTACGGGCCCGCATCATGGCGATGTTCGTGCTGGCGATCGCCGTGGCCGGCGTGTTCGGCGGCCCCGCCTCCGGGTTCATCATGAGCAGAATGTCGGACCTGTGGGGTCTGCGGGGCTGGCAGTGGCTGTTTCTCCTCGAAGGTATTCCCCCGGTCATCGCCGGCATCGCGGCGTATTTCCTCCTGAGCAACGGCCCGCACGATGCGGATTGGCTGAGCGCGGACGAGAAGGCCCTCGTCATCGCGGATCTCGCCGCCGAGGCGGAGGCCCGGGCGAACAGCAAGCACGGCTCCTTCCTGGCGGCTGCGCGGGATCCGCGCCTCTACGCCATCGCGGGGGCTTGGTTCACGATCGCTTGGTGCGGCTCGGTCATCAACTATTGGTCCCCCGCCATCATCCGCAACTCGGGCATATCCGACACGCTGACCATCGGCTTCCTGTCGGCCATTCCCTACGCCGTCGGTGCGCTCGGCATGCTGATCATCAACAGCCATTCAGACATCAAGCTCGAACGTCGCTGGCACTACGCGTTCAGTGCCGGCACGGCGGCCCTGGCCATCGGGTTGCTTCCCCTGGCCGCGAACACCTGGCAGCTCGCCATCGTACTGCTGACGATGCTGTCCGTCGGCTACCTCGCCTCGGTGGCGCTGTTCTGGTCGATCCCGACGGCCTACCTGTCGACGGGGGCCGCGGCCGGAAGCATCGCGCTCATCAGCAGCCTGGGTCAGCTCGGTGGCCTCACAGCGCCGAACATCATTGGATGGACCCAGCACATCACCGGCAATTTTGCGGCCGGCTTCTACACGGTCGCCTTCGGCATGGTCCTGGGCACGGGGATCATGCTGATCGCGATCCCGGCGAGGGTGTTGAAGGAACGGCGCATCGCCGAGCGATGACGCTGTGCGCCCGATCCTCGCTCCGGCGATCGAACTGCACATCCTTAGATGAGTGAGCGGATGAAACCCACAGTCGTATCCTGCGCTATCACCGGCTCCGTCCCGAGCAAGAAGGACAATCCGGCATTGCCGGTGACGCCGTCCGAGCAGATCGAGTCCACACACGCAGCTTTCGAAGCGGGGGCCAGTCTCGTTCATCTTCACGTGCGCAATGACGACGAAAGTCCGTCTTCCGATCCGGCGCGGTTCGCACGGGTCAAGGAAGGGATCGAAGCGCACTGCCCCGGCATGATCGTTCAGTTTTCGACGGGCGGCCGGGGGCGAGATCCGTCCGAGCGCAGCTCGGCCCTGCACCTCGGCCCCGACATGGCCTCCCTATCGACCGGATCGGTGAATTTCCCGACGGTCGTGTACCAGAACCCCACGAGCCTCGTCGACGATCTCGCCGGCAAGATGCGGGATTACGGCATTCGGCCCGAGATCGAGATCTTCGATCTGTCGCATCTCCACGGCGCGCGCCGGCTTATCGAGAAGGGACTGATGGACGATCGCCCGCACGTCCAGTTCGTGATGGGCGTCCAGAACGCGATGCCTGCTGATGAGCACCTGCTCGATCTTCTCCTCGCGGAGCTGCGCCGGGTGCTGCCCCACGCGACATGGACGGCGGCCGGGATCGGTCGCGCCCAAGCCACCGTGATGGAATGGGCGCTCGCCCGGGGGGCGGACGGCGTACGCACGGGATTGGAGGACAACATCCGCGTGACGCGGGATAGGCTGGCCCGCAGCAACGCGGAACTGGTGCAATTGGCGGCGGATGCGATCACGCGGCACGGCGGGCGGGTGGCAACGCCTCAGGAGGCACGGCAGGTTCTCGGACTCCGCCCGGCGGCAGAGGCCGTTCATTGATGCCCGATCTGTCACCGGATGCATCGGTCACGGAAGCCGTTCCGAGCGGGTGGGAACGGCTTCCAACCGAGGCGTTCGGCAACCACGTCGGTCCCTTCTGGCGACCGCCGGGTGAGGGAGACTGCCTTTGCGGGTTCACCGCGGACGGACGTCACGGCAACAAGCGCGACGTCGTGCATGGCGGCATGGTGGCGACGGCCTTCGATATCGGATTGGGCCATGCCTGCTGGAGCGCGGCCGACCGTAATCCGATCGTCACGGTGTCGTTGCTCATCCAGTATGTCGACGCCCTGAGGATGGGCGAGTTCGCGACCGTCCAGACTGAAATCGTGCGCGTGACGCGAAGCATGGTATTCGTTCGCGGCGTGATGAAAGTGGCGGACAGAACGATTGCGACGGCCGATGGTGTTTGGAAGCGCCTCGCGCCGCGGGCCGCTTCCTGAAGGCGGTCGAAGCGTAGCGAAGATGGAGGGCGGGTCGCCCACCGACCCTGAGCCGGCCGACAGCGCCCTAGCCGTGATCCACCCGCCGGATGCGCTGATTCTGCTGCCCGAGGCTCTCTATCCCTAGCGAGACCGTGTCGCCCGGCTGCAACCAGACGGGTTCGGGCTTGATGCCCATGCCGACGCCTGGCGGCGTGCCGGTCGCGATGATGTCGCCGGGCAGCAGCGTCATGTATCGGCTGCAATAAGCGATGATCTCACGAACGCCAAAGATCATCGTGCGCGTATTGCCCGTCTGACGGCGGGTTCCATTCACGTCGAGCCACATGTCGAGCTGCTGCGGATCGGCGATCTCGTCCTTCGTCACGAGCCAGGGTCCAATTGGACCGAACGTATCGCATCCCTTGCCCTTGTCCCATTGGCTAGACTGAAGCTGGAAGGCCCGCTCGGAGACGTCGTTCACGACGCAGTATCCGGCGACATAATCGAGGGCGTGCTCCTCGGTGACGTACTGCGCTGTCGATCCGATCACGACGCCGAGTTCCACTTCCCAGTCCAGTTTGGTGGAGTCGCGGGGTTGGATCGTGTCGTCGTTCGGCCCGCAGACGGCGCTCGGAGCCTTGAGGAAGATGATCGGCTCGCTCGGGATGGCCATGCCGGCCTCGGCCGCGTGGTCCGAGTAGTTGAGCCCGATGCAGATGAACTTCGAGAGGCCTGTGAACGGAACGCCGAGGCGGGGGCTTCCTTCTACCCGGGGAAGGCGCGTCGGATCCGTCTGTGCGATCCTGGCGAGACCGTCGGGCGCGAGTTCAGATGGACCAAGATCACGGCAAACCGACGAGAGGTCGCGGAGGACGCCTGCAGCATCAACCAGCGCAGGCCGCTCGGACCCAACCTCACCGTAGCGACAGAGCTTCATCAATCATCTCCGGATTAGGGGCGATTCAAGTGGGAGGAAACCGGTCCAGCAGATACCCCTTCGGCGAAGGAGCCGAGCCAGTCGCGGGCGAGGGTCACGTCGGCCGCGGTTAGGTCGTGGCCGCAGGGTAGGACATGGTGGGCCGCTTCGGCGCCCTGCTTGGTTAGGCAAAGCGTCAAATCAGCCCCGAGTGCCGGTGGCGCGATCGAATCCGTCTCGCCCGAGACGACGACGGCGCGCCGCCCGACGAGGGCAGCCGGCGCGCTACCAGTCAGGGGGGGAACGGCGCGCAACAGGATCGCGCCCGTCAGAAGAGCGGGATGCAGAAGCATGAGTGCGGCCGCGATGTTGGCTCCGTTCGAGAAGCCGAGGGCAAGCGGGGGCCCGAAGCCGTAACGGTCGCGGGCGGCCGCGACGAAGGCCGCCAGCTCATCGGCTCGGCGGACGACCTCGGATGAATCGAAACGACCGTCCGGATGGCGAGCGAAGTGGCGCAGCTTGCCGCCTTCCGATACGGCCCCGCGGACAGCCAGCATCGGTGCGCCGGAGGCCGCTGCCTGAGCAAAGGGCACAAGCTCGTCTTCGTTGCCTCCGGTGCCGTGCAGGAGGAGGAGCGGCGACCGGCCCCCTTCCGACGCATACCAGCGGTGAGCCAAGCTATCGAGGCTCACCGGCCTGCCTCCGGCCCGAAAGCGAGCCCGGAGGTGGCGGGGTGGGGCGTGAGTCGCGTGAACGGGCGGCGTGTCGCCAGGAGTAGCACCACGATGCCCGTCAGCATCAGGCCCGTCATGAACCACAGGCCGGGCGTCAGGCTCCCGGTCGCGTTCCGGATCCAGCCGAGCAGGAAGGGGCTCACGAAGCCACCCGTGAGGCCAAGGCAATTGATCAGCGCTAGACCGCCCGCGGCCGAACGCTCGGGGAGATAGGCCATCGGGATGCCGTAGAAGATCGGCATCGCGCCGAAGAGCGTCGCGGTCGCGACGGAGAGCAGTGCCAGGACGACTGGAAGGTTCGCGCCGACGAGGGACGCCCCAATCAGCGCGCAGGCACCGACACCAACACAGACGGCGTAGTGCCACCGCCGCTCCTGCCGTCGATCCGAGCGTCGGGACAGCCACACCATGCCGATGCCGCCGACCGCATAGGGGATTACGGACCATAGGCCGATCGCGGCGGCTCCCTGGACACCGGCGGCCTGCATCATCACGGGCATCCAGAAGGTGATCGCGTAGAGCCCGCAGACGAGGGTGAAGTACGCCAGCGCGAGGACGTAGATTCGTAGGTCGCGGAACGCAGCACCGAATGCGTGGCCGCCGGCAGCCAAGTTCGCGTCCCGGTCGATCTCCGCCAGGAGGAACGTCTTTTCGGATGATGTCAGCCAGGGAGCATCCTGAGGCTTGTCCACGAGGATCCGGAGCGCGACGAGCCCGAGAAGCACGGCCGGCATTCCCTCCAGGAGGAACATCCACTGCCAGCCCCTGAGTCCGAGAACGCCCTGCATGCCTTCGAGGATGAGGCCCGAGACGGGGGCGCCGATCACGCCGGCGAGCATGCTGCCGCTCAGGAAGATCGCAGTCATCTCCGCCCGGCGGCGGTTCGGATACCAGAGCGTCAGGTAGTACATCACGCCGGGGGCGAGGCCCGCCTCGAATGCGCCCAGGATCAGCCTCAGCGCGTAGAACGAATGGGGCCCGGTGATGAACATCGTCGCTGAGGAGGCTAAACCCCACAGGATTAGGATGCGCGCCAGCGTTCGCCGGGCGCCGACGCGCTGAAGGACGAAGTTGCTCGGGACTTCGCACAGAAAGTAACTGACGAAGAATAGTCCGGCGGCGAGGCCGTAGACCGCGTCGTTGAAGCCCAGCTCCGCGCGCATGTGCAACTGCGCGTAGCCGATGTTCACCCGGTCGAGATAGGCCGCCACGTAGCACGCGAAGAGGAACGGCAGCAGCCGCCACTGCAATTTTCGATAGAGTGCGGCGCTATCCACATCATCCGTCGCGAACGACTCGGCAGGCGGCCGGCCAAGCACGGGCAGATCACCTCCGGGCGTCACGTCCATTTCTATATTCTCCCTATCCTGTTCCGGAGCTTCCGTCCGGTTTGAGGGCGCGCCGGGCGCAAGTTCTCTCGCGCTCGCCCTCACAGGCGCGAGAACCAGTCCTCCAGTTCGATATTGAGGGGGAGGAGGATGCGAACGACGCAGTTGTACCAAGCCGTCGTCAGGACCAATTCCAGTCGTTCCTGCTCGTCCAGGAAGCCGCACAGTTCGACCCAGAGGCCGTCATCGACACGGCCGGTCCGCGTCACGTCGCGAGCGAAGCGCATGACGGCGCGTTCGGAAGCGGTGAACTGGTCATCCGTCTCAAACTCCGCGAGCTTCTCCAGCTTGGCTTGGGGCAGCCCGGCCTTCACCGCCGAGTTCCAGTGATGCGCGACCTCGTAGTCCGCCCGCGTCTCGAGGCCGACAGTCAGGACGGCCAATTCGCGGAGTTGCCGGTCGAGCAACGTGCTCTGGCGCAGCGACATCGCCATCGCGAGAACCCCGTCACACAGCGCAGGCGCGTTCGCGACGGCGAGAAAGACGTTCTCGACCGGCTTTCCCCGCAGCGCTTCCAGGCGGTCGAACAATCCCTGGTGATCTGGTCCGACGCTGTCCCGGCTCGCGTTCTCAATCCTCGGCACTTCGAGCTCCCAATCAGGGCGTTTGCGCGGTGTGGCGGACCGTGAGGGAAGGAGCCGTCAGCCCAGCGTCGGGACCGTATAGCGCGCCGAGTTGCATCGATATAATGATATCGATGCATTCAATTGATCGATGCCGTCGATCGAACGGGCAGACCGATGGAACTCCGTCACCTGCGTTACTTCGTGGCTCTGGCCGAGCACCTGAGCTTCACCCGGGCCGCGCGGCAGACGCACATCACCCAATCGACCCTGTCTCACCAGATCCGGCAACTGGAGGACCAGGTCGGGCAACGCCTGTTCGACCGCGTCGGCAAGCGCGTGTTCCTCACGGAAGCCGGGCAGAACCTGCTGCCCCGTGTCCTGCGGGCTCTCGGCGAACTGGACGAGGGCCTTCGGGCGCTCTCACCCCAGGATCAGGTCCTGACCGGTTGGCTCAGGATTGCCGCCACGCACACTTTCAATGTCAACCTCGTCCCCGCCTGCCTGACCGAGTTCCTCACCCGCAATCCCTCGATGCGCGTCGTCGTGGAGGAACTCGCCGCTAGCGTGATCGAGGAGCGGCTCCTGACCGGTGCCCTCGATCTCGGTATCTCCTACAGGCCGGACCACCAGCAGGATCTGGCCTTCGAACCCCTCTATGACGAGCCTCTGGATCTCGTGCTGTCGCCTGACCACCGATGGGCAACCAGGAAATGGGTCCGGATGGCGGAACTCCACCATCAACCGGTCGTGTTGCTCTCACCGGAATTCACCACGCGCAGGCTGCTGGATGAATGCTTCCGGCAATGCGGCGCCGTTCCGCACCTAGTCGCAGAGATGAACACAATCGGCCCCATCCTCGGCCTCGTTCGGCGTATGAACATCGTCGCGATCCTTTCGCGACAGGCCGTCCCAGAGGACGGGACGCTTTTGTCGGTCCCTCTGGAAACTCCCACGCCCATGCGGAGCCCTGGTGTGCTACTGCGCCGGAACGAGGTCCTGCCTCCGCACGTCGCATCGTTCCTGCACACGCTCCGGCGAGCCTGCGATAAGGCTTCTCCCCCGCCGCGTCGGTTGTAACGGGGATGCCCTCGCGGGGACTCGCCGGTGGGTCCACGATCGCTACGGCGAACGAGCCCGAATTGGAGTGAGATATGGCAGCCAAGCAGGTCACCCTCACCTTCGACAACGGCCCCACACCACATGTGACGGATCGGATCTTGGAAATCCTCGACCGGGCCGGGATCAAGACCACCTTCTTCGTGATCGGGCAGAGGCTCGACGACCCCGCTGCAGCCGATCTCATGCGGGCCGCTCATACAGCGGGGCATTGGATCGGAAATCACACCTTCACGCATTCGGTGGCACTCGGGGACCGGACGGACCGGGACTATGCGCTCCGAGAGATCGAAGACACGCAGCAACGGATCGGATCGCTGACGCGACCGGAGAAGCTCTTCCGCCCCTACGGGAACGACGGGCTGATCGGCCGGCATTTGTTGAGTCGTGCGGCGCTCGATCACCTTCTCGCCGAACGCTACACGACGATCACCTGGAACAGTGTTCCCGGTGACTGGAAGGACGCGGACGGCTGGGTCGAGACCGCGATGGCTCAGGTGCGGGGGCAGGACTGGAGTGTCATGGTCATCCACGACATCGAGGCTGGATGCCTCGCCCGGTTGCCTGAGCTGATTCAACGTGTGACGGATCTTGGTGCGACCTTCGAGCAAACGATTCCGCGCTCGGTGATTCTGACCGAGGCCGGACGGACCGTATCGATGTCTCCGGACTTAATGGCCGATTGATCGGCGCGCACCCGCAGGCTGCGCGGCAGAATTGGCCGGTATCATCGATCGATGGCATCGATTAAAACGATGAAAATATATCATCGCAGCACTGCAAAACGACCTGCTATGCTTCGTTGCGAGACTTGGCTCGATTGGGATAGCGCGAACACTCCGAACAGGGTCGCGTGGCGAAAGCCAAGCTCGCGACGGGGGATCCGGAATGGCCGATGCGTCCGCGACGCGCGTTGCTATCGAGCAGGCGTCTGAAAACGAGCGAGCCATGATCTATCGGAAGATCGGCCTTCGGCTGATCCCGATAATCTTCCTGTGCTATGTCCTGAACTATATCGATCGTGTAAACGTCAGCTTCGCCAAGTTGACGTTCCAGAGTGACATCGGCCTGTCGGACGCAAGTTACGGCTTCGGCGTCGGCATCTTCTACGTTGGATATATTCTCTTCGAGGTGCCGAGCAATCTTCTCCTCGGCCGCATTGGCGCGCGGAAGACGCTGACGCGCATCATGTGCCTGTGGGGCCTCGTGTCCTGCTCAATGGCGTTCGTGACGACCCCGGCGACCTTCTACCTGGCTAGGATCCTCCTCGGTGCGGCCGAAGCTGGCTTCTTCCCGGGCATCGTCCTCTACCTCACATTCTGGTTTCCCCATCGCCTGCGTGGGCGTGTGATGTCGCTGTTCGTCCTCGCCATCGCGGTGTCGGGCATCGTAGGCGGCCCGGCCTCCGGTTGGATCTTGCAGAACCTCGCCGGGGCGGCCGGCTTCAAGGGCTGGCAATGGCTGTTCCTCGTAGAGGGGGCGCTGCCAGTACTCGTCGGATTCAGCGCGTTCTTTGTGCTGAGTGACCGACCCGCGGATGCCGCCTGGCTGACGCCACGGGAGAAGGCGATCGTGGCGGCCGATCTCTCATCCGGGACCGTTGAACAGGGACACACTCCCGCGAGGGCCTTCCTGTCAGCCCTGCGAAATCCGAAGCTGTGGATCGCGACCTTCGGATATTTCTCCATCACCTGGGCGGGGACCGTTCTGAACTTCTGGGCGCCAACGATCATTCAGCGATCGGGCGTAGCCAACGTATTTAGCGTCGGGCTCCTGTCGGCGATCCCTTATTCCGTGGGTGCCGTCGGCATGCTCCTGCTGTGTCGTAGTTCGGACCGGCGACTCGAGCGGCGGTGGCATTTCGCCCTATCCGCCTTCCTGGCCGCGACGGCCGCCCTCGCCATTTCGATCGTCGCGCAGAACGTTGCGGCGGCCATCGCCTGCCTTGCCCTGCTCGCCATCGGTTATCTGTCGGCGACCGCCCTCTTCTGGACCATACCGGTGCGCTTCTTGACCGAAGCCGAAGCCGTGGGAAGTCTCGCCTTCATCAGCAGCATGGGGCAGGTCGGAAGCCTGGCGGCGCCAATCGCGTTCGGGTTTTTCACGAGCCTGACGGGCGGTCTCGCCGTCTCGACGGGTCTCGTCGCTTTCGTCCTTGCCGCCGGCGGAATGGCTATTCTCTCCCTCCGCGCCCCGCGTTTGGTCGAAAGGCCTTTGTCATCAAAGCCAATTAACACGAGCAGCGATTTCGGCACGCGGTCGTGACATCGCTTTCATCGCGAGTGTCCGATTCCACAGCGGGCATGCTCTGAAGCGGACGCGCTGCTTTCGGCCAGCCTACGCCATGCCGGATCTCCGATGGGCGCAAAAGCGGTCGTTCCGCTTTGCGCCCATCCAAGCCATTTAATCTTCTGACGTTGTATCCCGTAAGCGGACCTTCGTGCGCCGCTGCGAGCCATTCACATTAGGATCGCGAACTGGCCGAGGTTGAAACCGCTAAGCTTACCTCCGACTGACCGAGGGCATTTCGACCTGTATCCGGCTCGAAAAATTCAGATGTAGGCTGAGGCGAGGGCCGGCGAGCCTTCGAGGGCGTGGGCGAGCACTTCCAGGCCGTGCGTGATCTGCTGCCGGGTTGAGGGGCCGCCCAGACAGAGACGGACCGCTTCCGGCGGCGTCCCCGCGACGCAAAACGGGTCGCTGGCGATGACGCCGAGCCCGGCCGACCGACCTTGGCTGGCGAAGGCCGAGCGCGTCCAACCCTCCGGCAGCGTGATCCAGACGTGGAAGGCATGCGGATCGGCGGTGTAGGTCCCGGCGGGAAGCATCGCGGTTGCGATGCGTTGGCGCGCGGCCGATTCCTCGCGAACGAACTGCACGATGGCCTCCGCCGTGCCGTCCATGATCCACCGCGTCGCCAGGGCCGTCGCGATCGGTGAGGCCATGACCGTGGCCGTGCGCAGGGCGCCGCCCAGTGGCAGGGCGGACCGGGCGCTCGGGGCGACCAGGAAGGCGAGCCGAAGTCCGGCACCCAAGCACTTGGCGAGACCTGCCACGTAATAGGTGATCTCCGGCGCGAGTTCCGCAAAACTCGGCGGCGGGGTCGGGCAGATGCGGGCGTAGGCGTCGTCCTCGATGATGGTGACGGCGTATCGCCGCGCAACCGCGATCACAGCCTCGCGCCGCGTCCTGGGCAGGGTCGCGGTGGTGGGGTTCTGTAGCAACGGGTTCAGGTAGATGGCCTTCGGTGCCACTTTGGTGCAGGCGGCGGCGAAAGCATCAGGATCGACGCCGTACCGGTCCATGGGCAGATCGACGAGGCGAAGGCGCAAATGCGCCGCAAGCGCGCGGATGCCGGGATAGGTGATCCGCTCGGCGCAGATCGTGTCGCCCGGCCGGGCGACCTGCCCCAGGATGCTGAACAGGGCGCTGTGCGCCCCCGGGCAGATCAGCAGACGCTCCCGGGACGTGACGACCCCGCGGCCTTTCAGCCAGCGCAAAGCCGCCTCCTTGTCCTCCTCGGTCCCGCCGAAGCCCTGATAGCGCAATAGGTTGGTGAGATTGCCGGACAGATCCACGAGTGCGGCCTGCATCCGGGCTTGCAGGGCCGGCGTGTCAGGCTCGGGGGGCAGGTTCATGGTGAAATCGACCGGACCGATCCGACGCGCGGGCGCGGCGGCAGGCGAACGGGGCGGGCGAGCCGGATCGACCACGAAGGTCCCCTGGCCGACGCGCCCCTCGATCAGTCCGCGCTTATGGGCCTCGACGTAGCCGCGTGAAACCGTCGTGAAGTTCAGATCGAGCGCCTCGGCGAGGGCGCGCTGGGTCGGGAGGCGCGTCCCCGCCGTCAGGCGCCCCGTCCGGATGTCGTCGGCCAAGGCCTCCGCAATCGCGAGGTAATGAGGCTTGCCCCACCGCTTTAGATCCGGCGTCCAGGCGCCGGTCCCTCCAATCTGCGCGTTCAGTCGTTCGTCTCGCTCGGGCGAAGTCATGCGTGGCGGCCCAGATCATGATGCGATCAATGCTTGATTGTATGGTCTGCAATAGCCGTACCGCGATCAAGCTCCGCAGGACCATTCTCCGGCATCCATACAATGCCGACAATCTTCGATCCGCAAACAGCCATCCTCTGGTGATTGTGTACTCATATTTCGCTCAATAACTAGGCGGCAGGCGCAAGGCCTAATATACTCGAGCCAGCTGCATTGATCGCATTATTGTATGAATATCGCTCCGACACCTTGTATGGCTGATTGATCGAAGTCCTCTGGCACACCGCTTGCCATGAATGGTTTACGGCCGCTCGAAGTTCAGTCTTCCGCGGTCCAATCCTTCGAGGAGAGAAATCAATGCCTGCTGTGAACCGCGAGCATCACAAGAAGGGCGACTTCCTGGTCGATTACGAGGAGAAGGTCTTCGAGGACGTCAAGGCCGAGCCGGGCCAGAAGGCGCTGGTGACCTTCCATACCGTCGCGTTCGAGGGTTCGATCGGCCTTGTGAACCTGCTCCAGGCCACGCGCCTGCAGCGCAAGGGGTTCGAGACGTCGATCCTGCTCTACGGTCCGGGCATCACGCTAGGCGTCCAGCGCGGCTTCCCACGGCTCGGCGACGAGGCCTTTCCGGGCCACCTCAACTTCAACAACCAGCTTGAGAAGTTCATGGCCGAGGGTGGCAAGGTCTATGCCTGCCGGTTCTCGACCCAGGCTCTCTACGGCCACGGCGAGGCCGCCTTCATCGAGGGCATCCGCATGATCAACCCTCTCGACGTCCTCGACTGCATCCTCCTGCACAAGCGCGACAACGCGGTGATCATCGACACCTGGACCGTCTGATCGGCCCTTTGGCTTCCAGTCCGGGACGTCGCATCCGGCGGCCGCGCGCGACGTGGCCGCCGTTCACAGCCGGAGGATCGCCCATGTCAGACAGCCGGATCGTGCGGGCCGCCGCCGTCCAGATCGCGCCAGACCTCGACCGGCCGGAGGGCACTCTGGAGCGGGTGCTCAATGCCATCGATGAGGCCGCCGCCAAGGGCGCGCGCTTCATGGTCTTTCCCGAGACCTTCGTCCCCTATTACCCCTACTTCTCGTTCGTGCTGCCGCCGGCGATGCAGGGCGCCGAGCACCTGCGCCTCTACGAGCGGGCCGTGACGGTGCCGGGACCCGTGACCCAGGCGGTCTCCGTCGCCGCACGCCGTCACGGGGCGGTCATCGTGCTCGGGGTCAACGAGCGCGATCACGGCTCGCTCTACAACGCGCAGCTGGTCTTCGACGCCGACGGGAGCCTCAAGCTCAAGCGCCGCAAGATCACGCCGACCTATCATGAGCGGATGATCTGGGGTCAGGGCGACGGCGCCGGCCTTACCGTGGTCGATACGGCGGTGGGGCGCGTCGGCGCGTTGGCCTGTTGGGAGCACTACAATCCGCTCGCCCGCTACGCCCTGATGGCGCGCCACGAAGAGATCCACGCGGCGCAGTTCCCGGGCTCCCTCGTGGGCCAGATCTTCGCCGACCAGATGGAGGTGACGATCCGCCATCACGCCCTGGAGGCGGCCTGCTTCGTGGTGAACGCCACGGGCTGGCTCACCGACGAACAGGTGGCGCAGGTCTGCCCGGACGAGCGCCTGCGCGGCGCCTGCCACGGCGGCAACTGCACCGCCATTGTCTCGCCGGAAGGCAAGCACCTCGCGGAGCCGCTGGGCGCTGGCGAGGGTATCCTGATCGCCGACATGGACCTGGCGCTGGTGACCAAGCGCAAGCGGATGATGGACTCGGTCGGCCACTACGCCCGGCCCGAACTTCTCAGCCTGCTCCACGACGACCGCCCGGCCTCGTTCGTGCACCAGCCGATCCGTTCCCAGACCGATTTCCGGAGTCTCGACCATGAGCAGCAGCCCGCTTCCGACGAGCCTTCCCGCGTTCCCGCCGGTGGTGGCGGGCTTGGTCGGGATGCCGACGGAGCGCCTGATCAACGCATTGCAGTCCTACGGCGTTAGGCTCGCCGACAGCCGCGCCGGGGCGCCGAGCCGCCGCGGCGGGGCCGGTCCGTCGGACCACAAGGCCATGACCATCGCGGGCCGGACCGTGATGGTGCCGGTCCACACCGAGGCCGCCTTTGATTCGCCCTTCCTCGTCCGCCGCCCGGACGACAACGGGGTCTCGGTGATCGAGCATGACGGCGTGGTGATCGGGCAGGCGACCTTCCCGGGCAAGCCGCGCTTCTACGCGCTCTCGACCTTCGACGGCGTGCCGTATTCGAAGATCGCCGTTCTGCACGGGCGGGACGTGCTGGCCACCACCGTGCTCCAGACCTGTATCCGCTACGCGAGCCGCACGAAGACTTGCCAGTTCTGCTCGATCGGCCAATCGCTCGCCGCCGGTCGCACCGTCGCGCACAAGACGCCCGAACAGCTGGCCGAGGTCGCCCGCGCAGCGGTGCTCCTCGACGGCGTCAAGCACATGGTCATGACGACCGGCACGCCGAACGCGACCGACCGGGGCGCCGCCGTGCTCTGCGAGAGCGCCTTCGCCGTCAAGGCCGCGGTCGACCTGCCGATCCAGGCGCAGTGCGAGCCGCCGGATGACGACCGCTGGTTCGAGCGGATGAAAGCGTCGGGCATCGATGCCCTCGGTATGCATCTGGAAGCCGTCACGCCCGAAGTCCGGGCCCGGATCATGCCCGGGAAGGCGAGCGTGCCGCTGGAGCGGTACTACGGGGCCTTCGAGGCGGCCGTTCCCGTCTTCGGGCGGGGCCAGGTCTCGACCTACATCCTGGCCGGGCTAGGCGACGCCCCGGAGGCGATCCTGGCGATGGCCGAGCGCCTGATCGGGATGGGCGTCTACCCGTTCGTGGTGCCGTTCGTGCCGATCTCGGGCACCCCGCTGGAGAGCCATCCGGCGCCCGGCCCCGATGTCATGCACGGCATCCTCAAACCCCTCGCGGACATGCTGGTCGGCGCGGATCTTCGTTCGACCGACATCAAGGCCGGATGCGGGCGCTGCGGCGCCTGCTCGGCGCTCTCCACCTACGAGCGCGCGGGGGCGGTCTCATGATCTTCGAGCCCGTGCCGCCCTATTGGCCAAGCCACTTCCGCATCAAGTTCGCCACGAGTTCGTGGGAGCGGAACGCCTGCGCGGCGCTCCGCCGCCAGGTCTTCTGCACGGAGCAGCGCATCTTCACCGGGGACGACCGGGACGCCGTCGACGCGCACGCGATCCCGATCTGTGCCCTCTCGACTCTCGGCGGCGACGCCGACGCGGTCGTCGGCACCGTCCGCATCCACGAAGCGTCGGAGCGTGCCGGCGCATGGTGGGGATCCCGCTTGGCCGTCGCCGGACCGTTCCGCGGCACCGCTGCCCTGGGAGCCGGGCTCATCCAAGTCGCGGTCTCCTCGGCCCATGCGAGGGGCTGCACGCGGTTCCTGGCCCACGTGCAGGATCGGAATGTTCCGTTGTTCCAGGCCCTGCATTGGACGAGCCTCGACGAGGTCGAACTGCACGGGCGACCGCATCACCTGATGCAGGCAGACCTCGCGGCCTACCCGCCGATGCACGACC
The DNA here is from genome assembly GCF_020523825.1 of Methylobacterium brachiatum. Classification (GTDB taxonomy): domain Bacteria; phylum Pseudomonadota; class Alphaproteobacteria; order Rhizobiales; family Beijerinckiaceae; genus Methylobacterium; species Methylobacterium brachiatum. The sequence goes on from NZ_JAJALK010000020.1 coordinate 51,539, forward strand.
CCGAGCACGGGCTCGTCACGTTCCACAAGGCCGCGTGATGTCGTCGGGCTTCGACATCCAGTCCTTGGCCGGCCAGATCCGTGACGCGCGCGGAGTCGCGCACAAGCGCGACATCGATGCCGTGGTCGAGCGGCTCGGGCTGAACAGCCGGCACGACGCGGTGCCGGTCGGCGACGATTGTGCCGCCATACCGGATGGCGACGGCCACCTGCTGTTCGCCATCGAGGGCTTCCTCGACAGCTTCGTCGCGGCCGATCCGTATTTCGCTGGCTATTGCGGCATCATGGTCAACCTCAGCGACATCGCCGCCATGGGTGGGCGCCCGCTCGCGGTAGTCGACGCGCTGTGGAGCCGAGATGCCGCGGCCGCGGACCCGATCCTGGCAGGCCTGTCCGACGCAGCGGCACTGTACGGCGTCCCGATCGTCGGCGGTCACACCAATACGCGCGCTGAAGCCGGCAACCTCGCGGTCGCCGTGCTCGGCCGCGCTGGCCCGCGCCTGCTCACGAGCTTCGACGCGGCGCCCGGCGACGACTTCGTCGCGGCGATCGACCTGCGCGGACGCTTCCGCGACCCATACCCGTACTGGGACGCCTCGACCGGCACGGCCGGCGAGCGTCTGCGCGGTGATCTCGCGCTGCTGCCGGGCTTGGCGGAGAGCGGGCTCTGCCGGGCGGCCAAGGACATCAGCATGGCGGGCGTCGTCGGCACTGCCCTGATGCTGCTGGAATGCTCGCATGTCGGCGGCATCATAGACCTCGACGCGATCCCGCGGCCCACCGGTGTCCCGCTCGACCGGTGGCTCACCGCCTTCCCAAGCTTCGGCTACCTTCTGAGCGTGCACCCGGACTGCACGCCGGACGTCCTCGCGCGGTTCGCCGAACGGGATATCGCGGTCGCCACGGTCGGTAAGCTCGATGCGAGCCGGGTCGCCCGGGTTCGCGATGCCTCCGGCGGAGAGGCCGTGGTCTGGGACTTCACGATCAGCCCGCTGATCGGTTGTGGCCAGGATGGCGCGGGTGTCGTCCGATGACGCCCCTGCGCATTGCCATCCTGACCCACTCCACCAATCCACGGGGCGGCGTCGCGCATTGCCTCGCCCTGGCCGAGGCCCTGTGCGCGCTCGGGCATGAGGCGGTGGTCCACGCGCCCGATCCGTCGGGGCGCGGCTTCTTTCGCGCGGCCGCCTGCCCGACGGTATCGGTAGCCGCAAAGCCGATCGCCGGCGCAACGGTCGACCTCGTGCGGGCGCGCATCGACGATTACCTGCGCCACTTCGCGTCCCCCGCCGCCTGTGACTTCGACGTCTTTCACGCCCATTGCGGCATCGGCGGCAATGCCCTCGCGACGCTGAAACACCGCCGCTTGATCCCCGGCTTCGTGCGCACGGTCCACCACGTCGACAGCTTCGCCGACCCGGTGCTCGCGACGTGGCAGGATCGCTCGATTCGTGAGGCCACGCACCTGCTCTGTGTCAGCCGCACCTGGGCCGACCGGATCGCGACCGATCGCGGTGCGGAGATCGGTGTCGTCGGGAACGGCGTGGACTTGGCGATGTACCAGGAGGCGCCGAGCGAAGCCGATCTGATTGTGAGGGAGCGCTGGGGCCTCGGTGCCGGGCCGGTCGTCCTGAGCGTCGGTGGCTTCGAGGCGCGCAAGAATACGGCCGGGATCATCGAGGCTTTCGCGCTCTTGCGTCGACGCCATCGCCAAGCGCAGCTCGTGGTCGTCGGCGGCGCATCGCTCCTCGATCACGCCTCCTATGGCGCCCACTGCCGCGCCACTCTGCAAGCCCATGGGCTTGCGATCGGGCGCGGCGAGGCGGTGATCGAGACCGGGCCCGTCTCGCAGGAGGAGATGCCGGCCTTCTATCGCAGAGCGGCCGTCCTCGCCTTTCCATCCTGGACGGAGGGTTTCGGGCTCTGCGTCCTGGAGGCGATGGCCTGCGGCACCCCGGCGATCGTCTCTCGCCTGCCGCCCTTCACCGAGTACCTCCGGAGTGACGACGCCCTCTTCGTCGATCCCGGCGATCCCCGGGCCATCGCCGACGCCATGACGGCCGCCCTGGCCCCGATGACGCGCGCGAGGCTGCGGGTTGCCGGTTCGACCCGGGCCGCCGCTCATTCCTGGGGCGCCTGCGCCGAGCGTCACCTCGATACTTACGCGGCCTGCGCCCGCGTCGAACGGGAGCCGATCCATGCCTGAGATGCACTTCCACATCCGCTGGCCCGATGGCCGGCGCGAGGCCTGCTACTCGCCCTCCCTCATCGTGAAGGATTTCCTCGCGGTCGGCGAAAGCTACGCCCTCGACGCCTTCGTTGAGAAGACCCGCACGGCCCTCACAATCGCGAGTGAGCGGGTGCGCGAGAAATACGGCTTCGCGTGCTCGTCGGCGATGGCCCAGCTCGCCCGGATCGAGACCGCGGCGAAGCAGCAGGACCCCGGGGGCCTCGTCACGGTCGAGACCTTCGAGTCCTGAACCCGGCGCCTTCCTCGAAGCATCGCGGAGTTAGAGCCATGACGTCCACGCCCCGTCACGTCCCCGTCGCCATCGTCGGCGGTGGCCAGGCCGGTCTCTCGGTCAGCTATCACCTGAAGCAGCGTGGGATCGATCATCTCGTCTTCGAGAAGGCATCCGCGGCGCACACGTGGTCGAGCCAGCGCTGGGACACGTTCTGCCTGGTCACGCCGAATTGGCAGTGCGACCTGCCCGGCCATCCCTACGACGGGCCGGATCCGGACGGGTTCATGAAGAAGGATGAGATCGTCGCGTATCTGAAGAACTTCGTGGCGAAGGTGAACCCGCCGATCCGGGAGGGTGTCGCAGTCACACGCGTCGAACGGCGCGACGACGGGACCTTCTCGGTCCAGACCTCGGACGGCGACTTCACGGCGAACGAGGTCGTGGTCGCCTCGGGCGGCTATCACACCCCGATCATACCGCGCATGGCCGAGAAATTGCCGGGGTCGGTCACGCAGATTCACTCGAACCAGTATCGCAACCCGGCCCAACTGCCGGAGGGCGAGGTTCTGGTGGTCGGCTCAGGTCAATCCGGCGCGCAGATCGCTGAAGATCTGCATCTCGCCGGTCGCACAGTGCATCTCGCGGTAGGCGACGCGCCACGCTGCGCCCGGTTCTACCGCGGCCGCGACGTCGTCACGTGGCTCGCCGATATGGGCTATTACGAGATGACCGTCGACAACCATCCGCTGCGCGACGGCGTCCGCGACAACACCAACCACTACGTGACCGGGCGCGACGGTGGCCGGGACATCGATCTGCGTCGCTTCGCCAAGGAGGGCATGAAGCTCTACGGTGTCCTGGAAGATTTTGAGGATGGCAGCCTACGCTTCCGCGACAATCTCAAGCGCTCACTCGACGGGGCCGACCGCACGTACAACGGCATCAACGCGGCCATCGACAAGTACATTGCCGAAAACAACGTCGATGCTCCGGTGCAGGCGCACTACACCCCCGTTTGGGAGCCGGGCGAGCCCATCACCCGTCTTGCCCTCGAAGGCTCCGGCATCACCGCGATCGTCTGGTGCATCGGTTTCACGCCGGACTTCCGATGGCTCGACGCGTCCGTGTTCAACGGAGCGGGAAACCCCAAGCACAAGCGTGGCGTGACGCAGGAGGACGGCGTCTATTTCATCGGTCTGCCCTGGTTGAATACCTGGGGCTCGGGCCGCTTCGGCGCAGTCGGCCGCGATGCCGAGTTCGTCGCGCAGAGGATCCAGACGCACCTCGGCGCCGAGCGGTTCGCCCTGAAGTTCGCCGTTTAGATGAAGCGCTCCCGAAGCGGCCGCTGGTACGGCACCGATGGCTGCCTCAGCCGGTGTTTGAGACAGCCTCGCCATCGCGTTATCTCGGGCGCGGGTTGATCAAGCCTCGAAGCCTGATGCCGCGCGGCCGCTCACCTGCGCGTAGGAGAAGGCCTGCGCAGCTAACCTTCAGGCATCGTGGCGTTGGATTGTCCCTCCAGCATGCTGCCCGCCCCACATGGGATATGCCGAACCTCTGTGTAGACGGTCTGTTTGAGAACAGGCCGTGGAAAGCGCTGGGACATCGTTCGTGAGAGTTGATTGCTCAAGCGCCCGATAGAGGCACGGCTAAGTCCTAAGCGGTCGTCCTTGCTGGCATCTTCTCTATGCCTCAGCCGTGCGAGCGAGCGAGCTCCGGCATGCTTCGATCCGGCCGCCGACAAGCGTGCTTTCGCAGCAACATGAGCGCACCCCCTCGTATCGCTCGTCATTTTTACAGTAGACTCAAAGTCAAACAATGACACACTTATAGTCGATATGGGAATGCGTACAAATTGATCGCGTTTCCATACAACTAAGACGCTGAAGTCCAACAAAACAACCGATCGGTATCTGCGCCGGGGCTTTTCGGCGAACGGGAACGCTCGGCCTGCGCCCGGCAAAAAGGGGATTGAGGATGCTGAACAGGATCACGGCAACGCTCGCGGGCGCTGCGGCCGTCGCGTTGAGCGCGACGGCCGCCTTCGCCCAAGCCACAACGATTCCGGGCGAGCAAGTCGGCCTCGCCGCCGGCGCGCCGTTGCCCGAGGGCCTCTACGCGGTCGACACCTTCATTTACCGTCGCACGGATCAGCCCTTCTCGCCCGACACCGCGATCAACGTCCCGTTCCTGCTCTGGTCGACCCCGCTGACACCTTTCGGCGGCCGCATCGAAGCGCTCGTCGCTCAGCCCACCGTTTTCGCCTTCACCCGCAACGGCGCCGGCCAGCGAAACAAGGATATCTCGATCAACGTCGGCACCCTCCTTGCCGGCATCTGGGCGTTCGACCTCGGCAACAATTTCGGCGTCAGTTTCCTGGGCGGCGTTCACTTGAACGACCTCGATGCCGGTCGCGGCTCGCTCGGGACCGGTTTGGCTGGAACGCCGGTGCTGCCGCAATTCTCTTCGAACACGTACAGGTTCGGCGTCGCCGGCAGCTACACCGGCGACGGCTGGAACATCACCGCCAACCTGACCGGCAACGTCTACGACACGCCCGGCCGCTTCGGCGGTCCCGTCGGTGCAGCGATCGGCCCAATCCGCCTCTCGGATGCAATCCTGCTGGATCTGACCGCCACGAAGAAGTTCGGCAACTTCGAGATCGGCCCGGTCGCCTACGGTGTCTACAACTTCGACACCAGCCAGTTCAGCGCCGCGAACGGCAATCGCGGCCGCTTCGCCGTCGGTGGCCTCATCGGTTACGATTTCAAGGCCTTCACCGTTCAGGCGTATGTGGCACGCGACGTGGTCACCGGTGCCCAGTACACGAACGCGCTCGGCCGGACCCGAGACAATTATTCGACCGACGGCTTCGTCCGCTTCGTCGTCCCGCTCTACACCCCGCCGGCGCCGGCTGCGGTGGTAGCCCCGCTGATCCGCAAGGGCTGACGCCAAGCGCTCATCCACCACGATCCGCACGCGGCCGTGGTGCACACGGAATCGAAGTGGAAATCCTTCCCAAGGTCCACGCTTCGATAGGGGCCGAGCGGCCCGGTCTCAACAGCTAAGCCCGCTCGGCCCCGCTGGCACACGGGGATGGTACAAAGTTGCCGAAACGACCGTCGTGACAGAGGCTGTGGCCCTGTACCAAATAGGCTGGATTCATCGATTATTTTTGGCCGCAAGTACTTGGACGGCCAACACTCGCTTTGCTTGGAAGTTTGTCCGATACTAGCTATACCGATATCGGCCAAGCCCGGTCTACCGCTCGGCTCTTATAGTTGCCGTATTGCCCCTCTCTGCGCGACCGGGAGCAAATAACGGGTCTGCATGTTCGACAACGGCCACATCATCCGCGAGGGACAGGTTTCGACTCTACGAATGGATCCAACCCCTATGAGAGAGTTCATGGGGCCAGTATCCCAAGATGCTCGCCACCAAGCCGCATTTTTCCGCGAGGTCTTCATATCTGCAGGCGTGCCAGTAAAACTCAGCCGGCGCGCACAGATCCTGCAAGTCCGACAGCCCAGATCACTGTCAAATTCGCATCGCCGGATCAGGATTGCCCGCAGAGCCTGTAATTTTTCGGTGTGAGGCCCGTCACCCGGCGAAACGCTGTCGCTAGATGGCTCTGGCTTGAGAAGCCCGTATCCAGCGCGATCGAGGTGACGGTGAGATCGGTCGAGAGGAGCAGGTTTTTGGCCCGCTCCACCCGGCGTGACAGCACGTATTGATGGACCGTCGTGCCCCATTGCCGGAGACAGGAGCGGGACAAGGAGCGTGCGGATACGCCGACCTCGCCCGCGATGGCCTCGAGGGACAGATCGTCGGCAAGGCGGTCCTCGATCAGGTCGCGGACGCGCCTCATCTCGCCGCAATCGAGCACCTGCCTGTCTGGGCCCCGCCGCGATGAGCGGCCGTTGGCTGTGTAGATCCGAACGAGTCGCACAACCATGGCGTGGACCAACTCGTCGACGTAGAGCGCCGACGAGGGATCCGGCTCCTCCCGCATGATCTCCAGGATAGCCAGCGCCAACTGCTCCAAGAGCGGGTCGGACGTCCCGAGCGGAACGTCGAGTTCGACGCGTGGGGCGGTCGCGCTGCACATCTGGCGCGCGGTCTCGTCGATCAATCCCTGGCGGAGATGCATCGCCAGCATCTCTGAGCGCCCCCGTCTCTGCCATTCGCTCTCGTCATGGGCCGGGATCAGGTGGAACTGGCGGGGACGCAGCGTGTGCGTTTCGGTCATGCCGCCGCGCCCGATGCGCCGGCGGATCTGGGCGGGACGATTGACGCAGTAGCCGAGGCAGGGGTTGCCGACCGGGTCGAGTGTCCCCGTCCAGGGCTCTACGGCGACGTGCTGCGCGTGGATGTCCCGCCAGCCCCGCCCCGTGCTGCGGGCCAATGCAATGTTCTTCGGCCAGGAGCCGATGTCACGCGTCTGCATCGTCGTGACCGTCATGGCCTCAATCTCACTGATACGCCCCGCCGGCGCATCCTCGCCTCACGATGTCCGGAATCTGTTCGAACCCGGCATGAATTTGGAAGAACGCCCTCAGAGGCTAAGCGCAGTCTAGTGCTCGAACAAGTCATCGACCGAGAAGATCCAGGCATCTAGCTGCCTGTTCATCGGCAGTATTGGCTTATTTTTCGAGCAGATCGCTCGCTTCTCCGGCAGGATGCTTGGCCGGACGGGGCGGGCGGGGAGACCAAGCCCGATGTCCTCACTGTTCAGCGAACTCCGGGTTCGCGACGTCACGCTGCGCAATCGCATCGCGGTCTCGCCAATGACCCAGTTCTCGTCGCCGGACGGACTCGTGAACGACTGGCACCTGGCGCATCTGGGCTCGAAGGCGGCAGGGGGCGCTGCCCTCGTCGTGGTGGAGCAGGCGGCCGTCTCGCCGGAGGGCCGCATGTCCACCCAGTGCGCCGGTATCTGGAACGACGCGCAGGGCGAGGCCCTGGCGCGCATCGCCCGCTTCGTGGCGTCCGTCGGGGCGGTCCCTGGCATCCAGCTCGGCCACACCGGCCGCCGGGGCTGCGTCGAGCCTCCGTGGAAGGGCGGCGGCCATCTGCCGGACGACCATCCCGACGCGTGGGAGATGATCGGCCCCTCCGCCGACGCCTTCGGCGGAGCCATGCCGCGGGTCCCGCGCGCCATGACGCACGACGATATCGCGACGGTGACGCGCCAATACGCCGAGGCTGCGCGCCGCGCGCGGGAGGCCGGTTTCCAGTGGCTGGAGATCCACTGCGCACACGGCTTCCTGCTGTCGAGCTTCTTCTCGCCCCTGGCCAACCGGCGCACCGACGCATACGGCGGCGACTTCGCCGGGCGCAGCCGGTTGCTCATCGAGGTCTTCGAGGCGGTACGCTCGGAATGGCCCGAGCGGCTGCCGCTCTCCATGCGGTTCGGCGTGACGGAGTTCGCGCCCGGCGGCCAGACCATCGACGAGTCGGTCGAATTGGCCCGGCTGCTCGCCCCTCGGGGCCTCGACCTCGTAGACGTTTCCTTCGGCGGCAACTCGGGCCGCGCCCAGACGCCGTGGGACGAGGAGGGGTTCATGGTCCCGGCTGCGCAACGCATCCGGGAGGAGGCGGGCGTCCTGACCGCTGCGAACTGGAACCTCGCCGATCCCGTCTTCGCTGAGGCGATCGTCAAGGAAGGTCAGGTCGACCTCGTCATGCTCGGCCGGCCGATGCTCGCCAACCCCCATTGGCCCGTCTACGCGGCGATGGTTCTTGGCGAGGCGCGTCCTTACGACATGCTGCCGGTCCAGTTCAGCACGTGGCTCAACAAGTATCAGCGTAGCCGCGTCAACAACGGCTTCGGCCGCGTGGTCGCCGACGCTCCGGGCGATGCGCCGAAAGCTGCCGAGTAATCCTCGATCTCACCCCTGTTTGTCCCACTGCTCTGAGCCGGAGTGCGACTGATGCCTGTCCAACGAACACCGACCGCGGCGCCGAACAACGACCTGCCGCAAGCCCGCCTCGGCTGGATCATGGCCGCCATCCAGACGCTGATCTACGGCAGCTTCGTCGGCACCTTCATCGTCTCGCCCGCCACTATGACGCGGCCGATCGCACCCGGGATGGCCGTGACGGTCGGCACCGTCGGCGGTCTCCTCGCCATCCTGTCCACCATGATCCTGACGGGGCTCTACGTCCTGCTCGCCAACCGTCTCACCGCGCGCTGAGGAGGCAGACACCATGCGAAGGTCCATTCTTGCCGTCTCACTTATCCTAGGCGCCATTGCCCCGGCGCTCGCTGCCGAAAGCGGCGGCCTCAACCCCGCAGCAATCGGAATGTTCGTCGGCATTGTTCTCGTAACGTTGGGCATCACCTACTGGGCGGCGCGGCGCGCCCATTCGGCCGACCAGTTCTATGCCGCGGGCGGTCAAATCTCCGGCTTCCAGAACGGCATCGCCCTGGCCGGCGACATGATCTCGGCCGGCGCGCTCCTCGGGCTTGCCGGTCTGATCTGCTCCTCCGGCTTCGACGGCCTGATCTTCGCCGTCGGCTATGCGACCGGCCTGCCCTTCGTCGTCTTCCTGGTGGCCGAGCGGCTGCGGAAGCTCGGGCGCTACACGGTGGCCGATGTCCTGGCGACGCGCTTGTCGGAGACACCGATCCGCATCTTCACCGCGATCGCGACCCTCATCATCGTAATGTTTTACCTCATCGCCCAGATGGTCGGGGCGGGCCAGTTGATCCGGCTGCTGTTCGGGCTCGATTATCTCTATGCGCAGATCCTCGTGGGCGCGTTGATGATCTGCTACGTGATGTTCGGCGGCATGGTGGCGACGACCTGGGTTCAGATCGTCAAGGCGGCGCTGCTGCTCACGGCTGGCATCGCGATCTCGCTGCTCGTCCTGGCCAAGTTCGGCTTCGACTATAATACCCTCGTCGCCCGGGCCATCGCAGTGCACCCAAGGCACGCTGCGATCATGATGCCGCAAGTCTATTCGGGGAGCGTCTGGCAATCGGTCTCACTCGGCATGACACTGATGCTTGGGGCGGCGGGCCTCCCGCACGTCCTGATGCGCTTCTTCACCGTCCCGGACACCCGTGCGGCCAGGGTGTCGGTCTTCTGGGCCGTGATGTGCCAGAGTGGTTTCTTCGCGCTCATCTTCATAATCGGGTTCGGAGCGCTGGCCATCATCGGCGGAGATCCGGCCTATCTCGACGCCAAGGGCGCTATCCGCGGTGGTGGCAACATGGCCACCGTTCATCTATCCCACGCGCTGGGCGGCGACACGCTCATGGGCCTCGTCTCCGCCGTGGCCTTCGCCACGATTCTGGCGGTGGTCGCGGGGCTGACGCTGACGGGCGCCTCGGCGGTCTCGCACGACCTCTACGCCCGCATCATTGGCCGGGGCCGGGCGACGGAGCGCAGCGAGATCCGGGCCTCGCGGCTCGCCACCGTCGGCCTCGGCATTCTGTCGGTGCTGCTCGGCATCGCCTTTCAGACCCAGAACGTCGCCTACATGATCAGCCTCGCCTATGCGGTGAGCTGCAGCTCGACCCTGCCGCTTCTGATCCTGGCGCTGTACTGGGGCGGGCTGACGACCCGGGGGGCGATCGCCGGCGGCGTGATCGGCCTCGTCGGCGCCGTCGCCCTCACAGTCCTCGGGCCACCGGTCTGGGTGAAGGTGCTCGGTAACGCCGCTCCGATCTTCCCGCTCGATCCCCCGACCATCGTCACGATGCCGCTGGCGTTCCTCACGGCCTTTGTGGTCTCGGTCATGGATAGGAGGCCGGCATCGGCGTCGGCCATATCCCCCGCGGTCTGATACAGATCTTGCACGGCCTCGCGTTCTCGACTGATGCGAGGCCACGTCAGACGCCCGCGATCTGTAACCAAAGCTGTAATTCGTTCGTGTGCCCTTGAGGGAGCTGGGTACTTCCGCTTCGCCGGCGCGAATCTCCCAAAGCGGAACTTCAGTTATCGGCCATGTGCCGTCGGCACCTGCGTCCCTCAGGACGTGTCAGATGGGTGGATATCTGCCGGTCTGCTTCCGAGCGGCCGAAGCATCAGAGCGGACGTCGAGGTCCCGCCTGCTCCCAACGCTTGGCAGGCATTGGCAGCGTCCGCTCGAAGGCTATGCAGCAAACCCGATTTGTACCCGCGCTTGACGAATTTCGCGCGCGGGCGATTGACCAAACATCCGCCCATACTCACGGGTGAACTGCGGCACGCTCTCGTAGCCCACCGCATAGGCGGCGCGGCCTGCGCCGAACCCTTCCGCTAGCATCAGCCGCCGGGCCTCGATCAAGCGTAGCTGCTTCTGGAACTGGATCGGCGAGAGCGAGGTCACGCCCCGGAAGTGCAGGTGAAACGACGATGGGCTCATACCGGCCACCGCCGCCAGCCGCGCGATGGACAGCGGCTGGGCGTACTCCGTCCGTAGCACGGCCACCGCGCGGGCGACGTGCTCGGCATGGCCGCCGGGCCAGCCCAGCGCGCGCATGGCTGGTCCGTGCCGGCCCAGCATTAGCCAGTAGTGCAACTCCCGCACAAGCTGCGCCTGTAGCACGCCGATGGATGCGGGACGATCGAGCAAGCGCATGAGGCGCAAGGCCGTGTCGGCCGCTTCCGTCTCCGTAGGATCGACGGCGACGGAATGGACCGGCCCCGGTGGCGGGGTTCCGTCCACCTGCGCTAGCAGCTCGGCTAGCACGGCGCTATCGAGTTCGAGCACCAGGGAAAGGTAAGGCCGCTCCGCACTGGCTTCCGTGATTTGACTGACCGTTGGCACGTCCGCCGTGATCAGCAGTGAGGCTCCCCCGCTGAACGTGAACGCCTGGTTGCCTGTCGTGACGTGCTTGCTGCCTTGCAGGACGAGGCAGACCAACGGCCGGTTGATCGCGTGAACCAGGCCGCTCGGGGCGGCAGCCCGTACCAGGGTCAAACCGGGGATGGCGGTAGCGGTCAGTTCGCCCGCGCCTGGATAGGCGCTGGTGAAGCGGTCAACAGCCTCGCGCAGGGCTTCGCTCATGCGGCCATCCTAGCTGCACCACCGCCTGCGCACAAAGCCTACAAGAGGATTAGGCAAGAAAGCACGAGGTTTCGGCAACGACGATCGGGCCCTCTGGCCGCATCATGGTCGGGCAACAAAGGAGTATCCGACCATGAGCAAAATCGCTCTCGTAACCGGTGGCAGCCGGGGTCTCGGCCGCAACACCGCCGTCAGCATCGCCCGCCACGACGGCGACGTGATCCTGACCTACCGCACCAACAAAGAGCAGGCAAAGGCCGTCGTCGCCGAGATCGAGGCGCTGGGCCGGAAGGCGGTGGCCTTGCAGCTGGACACCGGCACCGTTGCGACCTTCCCAGCCTTCGTGGAGGCGCTACGCGCCAGCCTGACGCAGACCTTCGGCCGCGATACACTCGATTACCTGGTCAACAACGCCGGGCACGGCGAGATGGCCGAATTCGCCGCCGCCACCGAAGCGCAGTTCGACCAGCTGTTCAACGTCCATGTGAAGGGCGTGTTCTTCCTCACCCAGGCCCTGTTGCCGGTGCTGGCCGACGGCGGACGCATCATCAACTTCTCGTCCGGCCTGACCCGCGTGTCGTTCCCCGGTTTCTCGGCCTACTCGGCGGCCAAGGGCGCAGTGGAGGTCCTGACAGTCTACCTCGCCAAGGAGCTGGGCGCGCGCGGCATCACCGCCAACACGGTCGCCCCCGGCGCGATCGAGACTGACTTCCTGGGCGGCGCGGTGCGCGACATCCCAGACTACAACAAGGCGTTTGCAGGCATGACGGCGCTAGGCCGCGTCGGCCTGCCCGACGACATCGGTCCCATGGTGGCCAGCCTGCTCGGCCCGGACAATGGCTGGGTCACCGGTCAGCGCATCGAGGTCTCTGGCGGTCAGACCATCTGAGCCGCGACGATGGGTGCCGCACGGCGGCACCCGCATTCGTTCACAGGGACGCTGCTCCATGCCCAAGCTCATCATCCATTCGCCGGCTGGCACCTTCGACGCCGCCGATCGGCAGCGGGTCGCTGGCCCACTGACAGCGCTCGGCCTCGACTGGGAGGTACTACCGCCCTCGCCGATGTTGCGTAGCACCGTGTGGACTTACTTCGCCGACTATGCGGCAGATGCCGTATTCATGGGCGACGAACTCGCTCGGCTGCCCGTCGTGACGCTCCAGATATACGTGCTGGCAGGAGGATTGGATGCTGCTGGCAAGCGCCGGCTTATTGAAGGCGCAACCGCCATCCTTGATCGGCGGCCGGACGGCGCAGCGGTCGCCCCGGTGTACGTCGTCATTCACGAGGTTGCCGAGCAAAATTGGGGCATCTTCGGAAAACAGGCCGACCTTACCGCGCTGCGGGCGAGCGCACCGGATGCGCCGGCGATCTGATGTTCAAGCAATCCCTTAGACGATGGCGTTTCCCAGCTTAAGCGGAGAACATCATGATTTCACCCTACACGATCAACATCTCTGACGAACGGCTCGCGACGATCAGAGCCAAGATCGAGGCTTACGACTGGAGCCAGCTGCCGGATGCGGGGGGCTGGTCAGCGGGGGTCGGGGTTGATGACCTCAAGCGGCTCGTCGCGTATTGGAGGGATAGCTACGACTGGCGTGCGGTCGAACGGCGCCTCAATGCACTCCCCAACTTCACAGCCGACGTGGAAGGCGAACACCTCCACTTCGTTCATGTGAAGGGCGACGGCTCCGAGCCGCCCGTCCTACTTCTCCACGGCTGGCCGGGCTCGTATCTTGAGTTCGAGCGGCTGTTGGAGCCGCTCGCAGCGGACGGGCACGATGTTGTTGTCCCCTCGCTTCCAGGCTTCGCGTTTTCCAACCCGATCACGCAACCAATTGGCCCGCGGCAAGCTGCTGCGCTCGTGCATGGGCTGATGGCCCAACTGTTCGGCGACGCGCCGTATTTCATTCAAGGGGGCGATTGGGGCCACGGCATAGCGGCCTGGGCAGCGCATGATCGACCGGATGCTCTGCTCGGCATCCATATCAACATGATGACCGTGCGTGCGGAGGACGCCGCTCCGACGACCGACGAGGAGAAGTCTTTCGCCGCCAAGCGGGCCGCGATGGCCGATCGGGAGAGCGCCTATTTTCACGAGCAGGCGACCCGTCCGCAAACGCTCGGCGTCGCGATGGCCGACAGCCCGGTCGGAGTGGCGGGCTGGATACTCGAAAAGTTCGGCAAGTGGGCCGATCTTCCGACAACCGCCGACGGCGACCCCGACATCTGGAGCAAGTTTTCCGAGGAGGAGCTCCTCACCAACATCATGCTCTACATCGCGCCGGCATCGTTCGTGACTGCAACCTGGATCTACTACGGCAGCCGGCTTGAGGGATCGATGATGCTTCCGGCCAGCACCCGCATCCAGGTGCCGACCGGCGTTGCGGCGTTCCCCGATCCGGTGTTCTCGCCGCCGCCTCGCTCATTCGCGGAGAAGACCTACAACGTCGTGCATTGGACCGACATGCCGCGAGGCGGGCATTTCGCCGCGCTGGAAGAGCCGGAACTGATGCTAGCTGACCTCCGCGCCTTTATCGCGACGGTGTCGGGAACGCGCTTCTGAAGGTGGAGATCTCCGCTTCCGAAGCGCGGCGCGTGGCGCTGGCGGCGCAGGGCTCGAATGCTCTGAGTTGTCACGACCGCATCGGTGCAAGTTTTCCCCAAACCGCTTCCCGAATGCCATTCTCTGAAATGGCCAAGCGACGATAGCGAAACGGGACGCTTTCCGCGCGTTGAAGGACCGCTTTCGGGGAGGCCTTGTGGTTTCGGCCCGGCGATGAAGGGTCGATAGCGGGAGGTCCGCTCAGGGTGGATTGCTACTGTTCTGGTTTCGGGAAGGGGTTCGAAGAAAGCGGACGGTCGACAGTTGGCTGGAATTGGGTGACGGCGGGCGAACGCAGCCGGGACCTCGTCGCGCGGGGCGACCGCGCGCACATGGGCGACCCGGGCGTCGAGGCGATCCTCTACCGGTTGATCGACGATGCGCGCCGGCAGCTCCTCAGGCGCGTGCCGGCCAATGCGAACGACCCTAAGCCCGGCCTTGCCGGCTGGCGGAGCGTGCCGCGACCAGGGCGCGTATCCCTGCGGCGACGGTGTCGGCGACAGGATTGTAGACGAGCATGCCGAGGTCGGGCCGCCCATCCACCGCGAAAGCCGAGTATTCCAGCTCGATCTCGCCCAGGGTCGGGTGCCGCAGGCGCTTGACCCCGTCCCCGTGGACCCGGACGTCGTTCTCGTGCCAGAGCGCCTCGAACTCCGAGCTCGTGCGGCAGAGCTCCTCCACCAACTGGCCGACCTCCGAGGTGGCCCCGGCCCTCGCCGCGTCGGCCCGGAACGTGCCAACCACGAAGCGCGCCACGCTTTCCCAATCTTGCTGCGCGCTCCGCACCCGCAGGTCGCCGAACATCCGGCGGAGGATGTTGCGCTCGCGGAACGGGACGGTATCCCAGTCGGTCAGCACCACGGCGGCGGCCGGGTTCCAGGCGAGGACGTCCCAGGTGGCGGTCTTCACCAGCGCGGGGCTCGCCTCGAGCGTGTCGAGGAGGCGCTGCAGGCGCGGCGTCACGCCTTCGACCGGCCTGTAGCGGACCTCGGGCGGCCGCCCAAGCCCCAGCAGGAACAGGTGCTCGCGTTCGGGCTCCGTCAGCATCAGCCCGGACGCGATGCGGTTGAGCACGTCCGCGGAGGGGGCTCCGCCGCGTCCCTGCTCCAGCCACGTGTACCAGGTTGCACTGATGTTGGAGCGTTGGGCGACTTCCTCCCGGCGTAGGCCCGGCGTCCTTCGGCGCCCGGAGAACCCGAAGGCCGCTGGGTCCAACTTTGTCCGCCGGTCTCGGAGATAGGCCCCGAGCAGGTTCTCCGAGGTGGACGGCATCGCGAGCCTGTTGGTGATTATACCCGGATAAGGTCACTACTTTAACCGGATGCCGGCAAGCGCGACAGTCGGCTTCCTCGCCCCTTCGGACAAGCCCCCATGCGCATATTTCTGACCGGTGCGACCGGCTTCATCGGCTCGGCCATCGTTCCCGAACTCCTCGCCGCCGGCCATCAGGTTCTCGGGCTGACCCGCTCGGAGAGGGGCGCCCGGGCCCTTCGCGACGCCGGGGCCGTGCCGCATCTCGGAAACCTGGAGGATCTGGACAGCCTGCGCCGCGGCGCCGCCCAGGTGGACGGAGTGATCCACACCGCCTTCGACCACGACGACTTCTCGAACTTCGCCGCCAATTGCGAGAAGGACCGGCGCGCCATCAAAGCCCTCGGCTCCCCCCTCAAGGGCTCGGATCGGCCCCTGATCATCACCTCCGGGACCGGCTTCGGGAGCCCCGCCCCGGGCCGGCCGGCGACGGAGGACGTCTTCAACGCCGAGCATCAGAACCCGCGCATCACGTCCGAGCTGGCAGGGGCCGCGCTGCTGGAGACGGGCGTCAACGTGTCGGTGGTGCGGCTCCCCCAGGTGCATGACAGGGTCAAGCAGGGCCTCGTCACCTACCTCGTCGAACTGGCGCGCCGGAAGGGCGTCTCGGCCTATGTCGGGGACGGGACGCACCGGTGGTCGGCCGCTGCCGTACTCGACGTCGCCCGCCTTTACCGGTTGGCTCTGGAGCAGCGGGAGACAGGGGCACGCTACCACGCCGTCGCCGAGGAGGGCGTCCCGACTCGCGCCATCGCGGAAGTCCTCGGTCGGGGGCTGAACGTGCCGGTCAGGTCCCTTCCGCCGGAGGAGGCGGCCCGGCATTTCGAGTGGCTCGGCGCATTCGCCGGTGTGGACATGTCGGCCTCGAGCTCGTGGACGAAGGCCCGGCTGGGGTGGCACCCGACCGGGCCGGGGCTGATCGCCGACCTCGAAGCGATGCGGTACCATGAGGCCGCTCCCTGACAGCGGCTCCATGACCCCCTGACCGGGACGCTAGACCTGCCGCATCCCGCCATCGACGCACAGTTCGGCGCCCGCGATGAAGCTTGCCTCGTCGCTCAGCAGGAACAGCGTGGCCGCCGCCACCTCCTCCGGGCGCGCCATGCGGCCGAGGGGGATTGGTGCGATCAGCGCGGCCCGCCCCTCCTCCGGCACGCTAGCCATCATGGCGGTGTCGGTTGGGCCGGGGGCCACCACGTTCACACGGATACCCTGCGGGGCCAGTTCCGCTGTCCACGTGCGCGCGTAGGAGCGCAGTGCCGCCTTCGTCGCGCAGTAAGTCCCGTAGGGCGTGATGCCTGCGGCATCGGCAATTGATCCCATCAGCACGACCGACCCACCCCGCCCCATCGCGCTCAGCGCCGCCTGCAACCCGAAGACGGTCCCACGGACGTTGACTGCAAAGTGCCGGTCGAAATGCTCGGGCGTCCCGTCGCGCAGGGTTGCCGGTTCCGAGATGCCCGCGTTGAGGACCAACGCGTCGATCCGGCCATATGCCTCCCTCACCGTCTCCACGACGCGGTGCAAGTCCTCTTGTAGGGCCGCGTCCGCAATGAGACCCCGCGCACCACGCCCGATCCTAGCGGCGGCGGCCTCGACATCGTCGGTGCGCCGCCCGGTGAGCACGACCGACGCACCCTCGACCGCCAGCCGCTCGGCGACCGCAAGGCCGATCCCCTTCGCTCCGCCGACCACGAGAGCAACCTTGTCCACCATGCGCGCCATTTCGGAATCCCTTCGTCTACGAGGGGACATGTGATACACAACGTATATCTGCTATCAAGAACGCACTTAGGGTGGCCTAGATATGGCCGACGATACCGACCTCGAGGCACT
Organism: Methylobacterium brachiatum; assembly: GCF_020523825.1. Taxonomy (GTDB): domain Bacteria; phylum Pseudomonadota; class Alphaproteobacteria; order Rhizobiales; family Beijerinckiaceae; genus Methylobacterium; species Methylobacterium brachiatum. Next base: position 68,758 of record NZ_JAJALK010000020.1, read on the forward strand.
GTCCGAGTGCGCGCTCGCCAACATGGCGCGGGTGCGCCCTGTGCTGGACAAGATCGCCGACAAGTGGACGATCCTGATCCTCACGGTGCTCTGCCCGCGGCCGTCGCGGTTCAACGCGATCAAGCGGCGGCTCGACGGCATCACGCACAAGGCGCTGGCGGACGCGCTGAAGCGGTTGGAGCGCAATGGTCTGGTGACCCGGACGGTGCTGCCGACCGCACCAATCGGTGTCGAGTACGCGATCACCCCGCTTGGCCATTCGCTGCGCCAACCCTTCGAGGCGCTCTGCGCATGGGCACTGACCAACGAAGCGGCGATTGAGGCGGCCAACCACGAGCATGACTGCTTCAAAACGAAGCCGTGAGGAAGCGCGCCGTGTCAGGCAACGCTTCGAGCTCCACGGTGACGTCAAGGCAGACCTTTAGGAACGCCTGCTTCTGTTCGGAGATACCTCGGATCGAGACACCGGCGAGGTCTGCTGAAATCGTGTTGCGCTCGCAGCCAGACACTGGAAAGGCGCAGTAGGCCTCGTTGATGGCCCGAGCACCTGCCGTTGTGCGCTGGTCAAGCCGATTGACTGTGCTCCCGGGCATACGCCGCCGGCGGCAAGCCCACATGGCGGGAAAACGCCACGCTGAACGTGCTCGCGGAGCCGTAACCCACTCGCACGGCCACCTCGGCGATGCCGCCGCCCTCGCGCCGGAGAAGGTCCTTCGCCAGGGCCATTCGCCAACCGAGGAGATACTCCATCGGCGCGACACCGACTGCGCGCCTGAAGCGCTCGAAGAATACGGAGCGCGAGAGCCCCGCCTCCTGCGCCAGCCCTGCGACGGTCCAGGCGGCGGTCGGCATCTCGTGCATCCTGCGCAAGGCCACGCTCAAGCGTTCGTCACCGAGTCCCCGCAGGAGGCCCGGTGACAGCGCGGGGCCGCCCATGGAGCGCAGCGCCTCGATCAGCATGACCTCCAGAAGCCGCTCCAAGATGAGGTCCCGCGCGGGCCTGCGCTGACGCGCCTCTTCGCCGACGAGGTACATGAGGGAGGCCAGCTTGGTCTCGCCTCGGACGTGGACGAGGCTCGGCAGGAGCGACACCAGCAGGCCTGCGTCGGGCGAGCCGAAGGTGCAGTAGCCTACGAGCATGCGGACGTCCGCCGGGCCGTCCTGCCGCCCGACCCGGAACTCGCCGGGCCCCACCTCGACCGGCATCGTCTCGGAGCCTTCGATCGGGGGCATGAGGCTCGACATCTCGAACGCGTCCGCAGCCGGGACAAGGAGGAAGTCCCCCTGCTCCAGGACTACCGGATCGCGGTCCCGGATCGTCAGGCGGCATGAGCCCTCCAGCGCGGCGCAGTAGAACGGACGACCGTGCTCCGCCCGGCGGACTCGTCAGGGACCCGAGGCGCTCACGGACTTGGAGAACGCGGCTCTGGGACGGAGCAGGGTGACAACGTCAGCGAGCGGATCGGACATTTCCGGACTTTCGCTAATGAGATCAGGACGCGCGATTGTAGATCGTCCCGCTGTCCGGATCTATCCATCGCTGGTCACAACCTGATGGAGCCGACATGCAAACCGTCCTGATCACTGGATGCTCGTCCGGGTTCGGTCTTGAGATCGCCCGCCTTTTTTTCGACCGGGGCTGGAACGTGGTAGCCACCATGCGTACGCCGCGCGCGGTGGATCTGCCCGCCTGCGACCGCCTGCGCGTCCTCGCCCTCGACGTCACCGATGCGACGAGCATCCGGCAGGCCATCGAGGCGGCGGGACCCATCGACGTCCTGGTCAACAACGCCGGCATCGGCTGGCTGAACGCGCTCGAAGGCACGCCGATGGAGGTGGTGCGCGAAATCTTCGAGACGAACACGTTCGGGACGATGGCCATGACCCAAGCCGTACTGCCGCAGTTCCGGGAGCGCCGGGCCGGTGTCGTCGTGAACGTGAGCTCCAGCGTCACCCAGAAGCCGCTGCACCTGCTCTCCGTCTACACGGCGAGCAAGGCCGCGGTGAACGCCTTCACGGAGTCCCTGGCCCTGGAGTTGAAGTCGTTCAGCGTGCGGGTGCGCCTAGTCATCCCCGGGCGGGCGCCTGAAACCGCGTTTGGCCAAACCGCACGGGCTCGCATGACGGCGGGCTTCCCCGAACCCTACGCCGGCCTGGTGCAGGAGGTGTTCGCGGCTTGGCAGCAGCAGCCCCCGGACGAGGTGACGCGTTCCGTCGACGTGGCGGAGGCGATCTGGCGCGCCGCGACCGACCCGGCCTGCCCGATGCGCCTGCCCGCCGGAGCCGACGCCGTGGCGCTGGCCGGCCAGGGCGCCTGACCGGCACTTCCCGACCCACCGGGATGGGCCGGCGCTCACCACGTGATCAGGGGCGACCGGCCGATCCAGGCGTCGGTCTCGACTTGGTCGAGAACGAAGCGTGCGACGTCTTCCCGGGCGACGGACCCGCCATGGAAGCCGGCGAGGTCGACGAGCGCGCGGACCGCGCCGCGGCCGGGCTTGTTGCTCAGGACGGTGGGACGGACGAGGACCCAGTCGAGGCCGCTCTGCCTCACGATGTCCTCCTGGCGGTCCTTGTCGACGTAGACATGGCGCAGGAGCAGCGGGAGGATCAGCTTGTCGAAGGCGAAGCCGCCATGCCCCCGGCTGTCGCCGGCGCCGATCCCGGTGACCGCGACCAGGCGCGCGACGCCTTCGTCCCTCATGGCGCCGACGAGGGTTCGGGTGACCTCGGACAGGAGCGTCACCTCCCTGTATGGGCTTGCCGGCGTGCCGAGCGCGCTCACCACCGCGTCCCGCCCCCTCAGCGCCTCGCGCAGCACCTTCGGGTTACGGGCGTCGCCCACCGCCAGCTTGGCGCCGGGAAGGCTTTTCGCCTTCCCGGGCGAGCGCACCAGCGCCGTCACGTCGTAGCCGCGCGCCAGGCTTTGGGCGACGATGAGCCTGCCTGTCCCGCCGGTGGCGCCAAGGACCAGGATCTTCGGTCGGGGTTCGCTCGATACGGTTTGCATGGCTGCCTCCGGGAAGCTGGCTGCTTCTCACGTGGCCAAAGTTAGCGATCCGCGGATGGGCGAATAGTCGTACGATATAGACGTACCGTTCCACTGCGAGACGGCTGGCGCACCTTGGCTGCCAACCTCGAAAAGCTTCGCGCGCTGGTAAGGGAGCACGAGCCGCTGATCGAGGACGCCCGCCGCACCTTCGATGACGCGCAGGCTTCGGGGCGCCGGCCCGTACTCACGTGCCGATGTAAGACGCCAACTCGTCGGGCGTGCCCTGCGGGAACGCCTGCTTCAGGTGGTCGAGGAAGGCCGAGACGCGGGCGCTGAGGAGCCGGCGGGACGGGTAGAGCGTCCAAAGTGCGATCTCTGGCCCCTCGACGTCGCCCCATTGGACCAGCCTGCCCGCGGCAATGTCGTGGCTCACGAGCGAGACGGGCAGGCAGGCCGCCCCGACGCCGGCCCGGACCGCGTCGCGCACCATGATCATCGACGACAGCCTGAGGACGGGCTCGAACGGGATGCGCGGTCTCCCGTCCGGCACCTTCACCTTCCAGGCATCTCCACCGCCCGAACCGCGCACCACCGCCGGAACCGGCCGGTTGCCCTGTGGCTGCCCGAGGGCTGGACTGGCCACGACGACCAGCCTGTCGCGCAGGAAGACGCGGCCGACCAGGCTTTCGTCCGTCTCCGGGTTGACCCGGATCACGACGTCGTAGCCCTCCTCGACCATGTCGACGGCCCGGTCATCCGTCGTGACCTCCAGCCGGACCTCCGGGTGCTTCACGGCGAACTCGGCCGCGAGCTTCCCCATGGCCACCTGTGAGAACAGGAGCGGCGCGCTCACCCGCAGCCGGCCGCGCGGATTCGCGCCGCCCGAGGCGATGGCCGCCGCGGTCTCGTCGAGCTCGGCCAGCAGCATCCCCGTCCGTTCGTGGAGGGCCCGCCCCTCCTCGGTGAGCGTCAGCGTGCGGGCGCCGCGTTCGAACAGGCGGAGTGCAAGCGCGCCCTCCAGCTCCGAGACCCGGCGCGACAGCGTCGCCTTCGGGCGTCCGGCCGCCCGAGCGGCGCGCCCGAACCCGCCATGGCGGGCAACGAGGTTGAAGTCGGTGAGGGCGAGAAGGTCCATGCGTTCCACCAGCGAGACGGACCGTCCAGATATAGCGTCTATCGGTAAGAACGTGGATCGCTAATTTCCGGCCTGTCAGCAGCAGCAACCCGGAGAAACTCCATGACCATCCTCGTCACCGGCGCCACCGGCACCATCGGCCGCCATGTCGTCGACAATCTCGCGAAGCGCGGTGCCGACGTCCGCGCCCTCGTCCGCGATCCGGCCAAAGCGGGACTTCCGGCTGGCGTGGCCCTGGCGCAGGGCGACCTGCTCGACGTCGACGCCCTTCGCGGCGCCTTCCAGGGCGTCTCCACGCTCTTCCTGCTCAACGCCGTGGTGCCCGATGAATTCACCCAGGCGCTGATTGCTCTCAACGTCGCCCGGGAAGCCGGGATCAAGCGGGTCGTCTACCTGTCGGTGATCCACAGCGACGTCTACGTGAACGTGCCCCACTTCGCGGGCAAGTTCGGCGTCGAGCGGATGATCGAGGCGATGGGCTTCGAGGCCACGATCCTGCGCCCCGCCTACTTCATGAGCAACGAGATGACGGTCAAGGACGTCGTCCTGCAGCACGGCGTCTACCCCATGCCCATCGGCGCCAGGGGTTTGGCCATGGTCGACGCGCGCGACCTTGGCGAGGTCGCCGCCCTCGAACTCATCCGCCGGGAGCGGGCCGACGGGCCGTTTCCCCTGGACCGGATCAACGTCGTCGGGCCCGAGACGCTGACGGGCGAGGGCGTGGCCGCGATCTGGTCGGAGGTGCTTGGCCGCCCCATCGCCTATGGCGGGGACGACACCGCCGGGTTCGAGCGGAACCTCCGGCAGTTCATGCCGGGCTGGATGGCCTACGACATGCGCCTGATGGCCGAGCGCTTCTTGACCGACGGCATGGTCCCGGAGGCCGGCGACGTTGAGCGTCTCACCACGCTCCTGGGCCGCCCGCTGCGCACCTACCGCGCGCTCGCCGCCGAGATCGCGACCGCCTGACGCCCAAGCGTCACTCAACCTCCATCAGAAGGCCCATCGTCATGATCTACTCGACCGCAACCGTCCCAGTGAACCCGGACGGGGAGGCTCCCCTGACCCGCACGCAGGCCTGGGCGGGCCTCGTCCTCAAGGCCCGCGACGCCCGCCAGTTCCTGCCGCCGGGGCTCTGCAGTCGGTGCGACGTCGTGGAGGAAAGTGCCACCCACCTCGTGCGCGAGGCCACCATCGGGGGTGTCGACCTGCGCGAGATCATCGCCTTCGAGCCCGGGGCCAAGGTGACCTTCTTCCAGGCCACCGGCCCGCGGGAAGGGGCCATCGTCAACGAGCTGTTCGAGGACGAGGAGGGCGCGCTGCAGCTTCAGTTCTACTGCTACCTCGGCCTGCGCGGGAAGGAACCGGGCGGTCCCGAGGAGCAGGCCGAGCAGGCGCAGTTCGACGGCAGCAAGGGCTACAAGGCCGCGCTGCTGTCGACGCTGAAGCGTACCCGCGAGCTGCTCGCCGAGGGCGCGCTTTAAGGTCGCCGAGGCGGGGCCGCCAAGTGCTTGGGGCGGATACCGGCCGGCCTCAGTCGGTTGCCGACCGGTAGGACCGCAGTTCGTCGATGATGGAGCGGCGAGACGGACGCCAACCGAGTTCGCGCTCCGCCTTCTCCCCGGAGATGACCTGATCGCACGCTATGGCGTCGGCGAACGCCCAAAGCACCGAACGCGCGTCTTCGAGCGTCCATGCTTCCACCCGCCCCCCGGCACCAGCCGCCTCGCTTGCCGCTCGCGCGATTTCGATGAGAGTGGTCGCCGCTCCGTGGACGCCGTTGAAGACCGAACCTGCCGGTGCCCGTTCGAGCGCGAGCGCGTAGAGGTCGGCGAGGTCGTCGGCGTGCACCGTCGTCCAGCGGTTCCGTCCGTCGCCGACGTAGCGCGCCACGCCGTGCTCCGCAGCCGCGCAGACCATCATCATCGCGGTGCCGCCCCGGTTGCCGTAGACCCAACCCGGCCGGATCACGACCGGGTGGATCCCGTCGCCTGCCGTGTCGAGGATCTCCCGTTCGAGGGCTTCGCGGAAGCGGACGAGTTCGAGCGCCCTCAGCGGACTGCCCTCGGTCGCGGGTGTGTCGCCGGTCGGTCCGTAGACCAGGCAGCCACTCGTATAGATGAACCGCTTGGACGTTCCGCGGAGCTCGCCGATGATCGCGCACGCCGCCGTCTCGTCGTAAGCTGCCGTGTTTGCGTCGCCCGGCGAGGCGGCATGGACGACCGCATCACTGCCTCGCCAGCCAGCCCGCAAGTGGAGGTTCCCAGCTTCTGCAAAGGGTGGGTGCTCCCGCTCCATCCGGAATGGCGGGGACGTCAGGACGCCGGAGAGCCCCGCCAAGCCTCGACTGCCTGCCCCCCGAAGATGGTCGGCATCGGCAGGTTGAAGATGAAGTAGGGGTTGAGGCTCGGCGGCCGCCCCGCCGCGTCCAGGCGGCCCTGCTGCTCGGGGGACAGTTTGATGTCGAGCGCGCCGATGTTCTGAACGAGCTGCTCCGGGCGGCTCGCGCCCACGAGGACCGACGAGACGCCGGGCCGACGTGCGACCCAGGCGAGCGCGACCTGTGCCATTGGCCGGCCGTTCTCCTCCGCCACGGCCCGCAGCACGTCCACCACCGCGAAGTTGGCCTCCGTGAAAAGCATGCCGCCGAACGGGTTGTCGCCGTTTAGCCGCCCGTCGCTGCCGCCGACAGCCGCGTCGCCCCCACGGTCCGGGAGCGACCCCGCCGGCCCGGCTTCGGCGAGCTTGTCGCGCCCGTACTTGCCCGTCAGCAGGCCTGCCGCCAGGGGGCTCCACGGCACCAGTCCCATGCCGAGCGCCCGGCCAGCGGGCAGTACGTCGAGTTCCACCCCGCGGTCGACCAGCGAGTAGGCGTATTGCAGGCCGACCGGCTCCGGTAGGCCGTGGGCGCGCGCCAGGGTGGCGATCTGGGCCGCGTACCAGGCCGGGGCGTTCGAGAAGCCGTAGTAGAGGATGTCGCCGCGCGCGACGGCATCGGTCAGGGCGCGCAGCACCTCCTCGGGCGGCGTGGTCCGGTCCCAGACATGCGTCCAGTAGAGATCGATCCAGCCGGTCTTGAGGCGGCGCAGCGAGCCTTCCAGGCCCGTGCGGATGTTGCGGGCGCTGTTGCCGCCCGCGAGCGGCGTGCCCTGCGCGCGCGAGAAGCCGGACTTCGTCGCGATGACGAGACGGTCGCGCAGCCCGCGCTCCGCGACCATGTCGCCGAGCATCGTCTCGCTCGTGCCGCCCGAATAGACGTCGGCCGTGTCGATGAAGTTGCCGCCTGCCTCGACGTAGCAGTCGAAGATCGCGCCCGCAGCGGTCGCGTCGCAGCCCCACCGGCCCGCGCCGAAGGTCATGGTGCCGAGGGCGAGCGGACTCACCGCCAAGCCCGAGCGTCCCAGGGTCCGATACTGCGTCAGGTCCATCGTCGCGCCTCTCTGTTGAAGCGCGAGAGGTAATCCGCGACCGGCGCCGCGATTAGACGCTATACTCGGCAAGGGCTTATGAGCATGGCTCAGGAATGCGACGCGGTACCCTCGACGATCTGGCGGCCTTCGCGGCGGTGGCGCGCCATCGCAGCTTCACCCGGGCGGGGGCCGAGATGGGGCTCTCGGCCTCCGCCCTCAGCCACACGATGCGGGCGCTGGAAGCGCGCTACGACGTGCGGCTTCTCGCCCGCACCACGCGCAGCGTCGCACCGACCCCCGCCGGCGAACGGCTGCTGCGCTCCGTCGCCCCCGCGCTCGACGAGGTCGCCCGGGGCCTCGACGCGCTGGCCGACTGGCGGGGCGAGCCCTCGGGTAGCCTGCGCCTGACGACGTTTCCCTATGCCGCCCGGACCATCCTCGAACCGAGGCTGCCCCGCTTCCTCATCGACCACCCGGCCGTCTCGGTGGAGGTGATCGTCGACGACCGGCTGACCGACATCGTGGCGGCGGGCTTCGACGCCGGCATCCGGTTCGGCGAGTCGGTCGAGCGGGACATGGTCGCGGTGCGCGTCGGGCCAGACCTGCGCACGGTGGTGGTCGGGACTCCGGACTACTTCGTGCGCCACCCGCGACCCGACACGCCGGCCGACCTGGAGGCGCACCGCTGCGTGAACTACCGCTTGGTCGGCGGAGGTGGCCTGCTGCCATGGGAGTTCGCCCGCGACGACCGAGAGGTTCGGGTCCGCGCGAGCGGCCAATTGATCGCGAACGACGGGAACCTGGCGGCGGCCGCCGTTAGGGCCGGGGCCGGGCTCGGCTACATGCTGGAGGACGAGGTCGCCGACGACATCGCGGCCGGCCGTCTGATTCAGGTGCTCGATTCCTGGTGCCCGCCGTTCCCTGGCTGCCATCTCTATTACCCGGACCGGCAGGTCACACCGGCGATGCGAAGCCTGATCGAGGCCCTTCGCTGGTAAGGCGGGGCGTCCCGGTAAGGCCGCCTCGCCTTTCGGGCATCCAAGCGTTGCGTCAGTCGCTGGCGACCTCCGCCGCGAAATCGCGGTATGCCTCGGCAACGGCGGTACATGCGCGATGAAAGCCCATGGGTGCCCGAAGGGACTTCACGCGGTTGAACGACCGAACTGGCTTGTCTGACTTGAATCGGTCGTGCGGGCCCCAGGAAGGTCGCACGTCCTTCGGATGAGCCCCACGGGGTCGCTAATGTGCCCGTACCTGCTGTTGATCGAACACCCGGTAAATCGTTCATGCCGCCATCACCACCGGCACCTCGTCGACCCTGGTGGTGTAGCGGGGCGAGCGCATCTCGAACTTGGTCGACCATTCGCGCTTGGGGGCGAACCCGGCGCTGCCCGGCACGACGGCTCCCCGCCCGAAGCGCCGATTGCAGGCATCGAGGGCACCCATCAGCGCCGCCCCGTGCTCCCGGTCTAGTTGCCCCAGCCCCGGGAAGGCCCGCTGCGAGGCCGCCAGGGGCACGAGATCCGTGGTGACGACACCGGCCTTGGAATAGCGGTAGCCGTCCCTCCAGGTCTTCCGGACGCCGTGCAGGCACGCCTTAACGAGCACCAGGGTATCGTTTGACGCCTCCGGCAGGGTCACCACCGACGAGACCGAACGCTGCGGCCGGTCCCGGTCGTGTTCGGAGGTGTGGAAGAAGACCGCGACGTGATCGGTGCCGAGGCCGCCAGCGCGCAGCTTCTCGCCCAGCCTAGCGGCGTGAGTGGCCACGGCTTGCTCCATGGTGGCGAGGTCCTCGACCCGGTCGGAGAAGCTCCGGGTTACCGCGCAGCCCTTCCGGGTCGGGGCGACCTCCTCCAGGTCGAGGCAGGCCATGCCACGCAGTTCCTGAACGAGTCGCTCGCCCACCACCGTCATCGCCTTGCGCACCGCCCGGGTGTCGAGGTCGCGCACGTCGGCGACGCTCTCGCAGCCCAGGGCCTCCAGCTTGCGGGCGTTAGCCGGCCCGACGCCCCAGATGTCCTCGGGCGGGATGCGGGCCATCCAGTGGTCGTACTGGACCGGATCGGTCAGGTCGCACACCCCGCCGAGCTCGGGCACCTTCTTGGCCACGTGGTTGGCGAGTTTCGCCAGCGTCTTTGTGGCGCCGATGCCGACGCAGGTCGGAATGCCCGTCCACGCCCGCACCGTCTCGCGCATGTCCCGGCACAGGGTCACTCGGTCGGCCTCGCGCACGTCCGAGAGATCCAAAAAGCTCTCGTCGATGGAGTAGATCTCGATGCGCGGCGAGAACCCCCGGTAGACCGTGTTCACCCGGGCCGACATGTCCCCGTACAGGGCATAGTTCGAGGAGTAGACCCGCACGCCCTGCGACTTGCACATGTCGCGGATCTTGAAGAATGGCTCGCCCATGCGGATGCCGAGCGCCTTTGCCTCCGGGGTCCGGGCAATCGCGCAACCGTCGTTGTTCGACAGCACAATCACGGGCACCCGGGCCAGGCGGGCGTCGAACACCCTCTCGCACGAGCAGTAGAAGCTGTTGCCGTCGGAGAGGGCGTAGGCCCGGCTCATTCCGCGCGGCGCCTCGGGTTGATCGACCCCGACACCACGCCCCACACCTCGACAACCGCGTCCGGGGCGAGGCTGAACTCGGGAAAGCGCGGGTTGGCGAAGGACAGAATGACCCGCGGGCCCTGGCGCCGCCAGACCTTGAACGAGCGCTCTCCGTCGATGTCTACGACCACTACGTCGCCGTTACGCGGGGTCAGCGACCGGTCGACCACCGCGAGGTCGCCGTCGTGCAGGCGGGCCAGGAGCATGCTGTCGCCCGCCACCCGGACGAGGAATGTCGCCGGCCGGTTCGCGATCAGCAGCCGTTGGAGGTCGATCTCTTCCTCGACGAAGTCGTCCGCCGGGCTGGGGAAGCCCGCGCGGACCGCCCTGGCGAGGATGGGGACCGGGGTCGGCAACCCGACCGTGACACCCAGGACCTGCATGCGCGCGCTCCACGAATCCACAAAGAACAAAAGTGGAACACAGGCCCGTAGTTCCTCCAAGCGGTTAAGCTTGCAACATCGCCGTTCCCTGTATGGATGTGGATAACCCGACGTGATGCTTGACCGTGCGGGCACGGGGACATGCCCTTACCCGAACGACGGGCAGTTCCGGGACCGGGGCGACACATGCGGCGTACGACCCTAGCCATCGCGTTGCTGACGTTCGCTAACTTACCAGCACGGGCCGCCGGAGACTTCCCCCTCGCGTCCTGCAAGGGCTGGAACGGGACGGTGGTCGAGCGCGACGGCATCGACACCACCCACGCCACCATGCGCGGGATCGTCACTAAGGCGGACTTGCAGGAATACTGCGAGCGCGACCCCGGCGGGGAAACCAAGCAGTTCGGCGGCAAGCTGACGACAGCCCAGTGCGTCGCGAACTATCTGCGCAGCGAGGGGCGGGCCACCATGGCCGCGCAGGCGAACTGCAAGGCAGGTACGGTTAGCTACCGGTACGGCGACCGCCAAGCCGCGAAAACCCGCTTCCCGCTTGGCCCGGACGGCGACACCTCTTGCGCATCGGGTAACCCGCCGATGATCGAGCAGTTCAAGATGCTGTGCCCCGCCGCAGCAAAAAGATTGAAGGTGGAATAGGGCGCGACCATACAGGGAGGGGCGAAAGCCCACTCGGCGGGGCAAAACCTCGAACGACGATTTCGGCCGCGTCGCCCCCCTTTTGGCGACCGGCATTTCGGCTGCGGAGGACCACGGTTACAATTCGAAAAGCCGGCGTGCCCTGCGGTCACATCCGGGATCAATGTCGGACCGATCATCGCAAATGAGCCCACCGGTTCGGGCCGGCCGCGCCTAGTGCCGGGCGAGGCATCGAGCGGGGAGGTTCGGATGAAGGCATTGCGAGTGACAGGGGCATGGCTCGCGGTAGCCGTCGCTTCCATCGTCCCGCCTTTCGCACAAGCCCAGGCCGGCCAGGGGACCGTGGCGTGCCGCGACGAGATCGGGTCCGCTGCCGCCAAGCGTCTCGTCACGCAGTGTTTCGATGCCTCGCCGGCCACGCACCCGCCGTGCAACGTCGTGAACCCGTGCGCGATGATCCGCGAGGAGATCGCGCGCAGTTGCAAGCTGTTCGAGGCGTCGGGTCCGCTACCAGCGGACCTGTGCGCCACGGGGCGTACGCCGTGACCGGCGCGTCGGAGGTCGTCCACTTGGCCTGGGGCTCGGCCAGGGCCGACTCCGTCAGGCAGGCCTTGCGGATGCAGGGCCGCGCGGAACGGGTGATCGCACTGACGCACGTCCTCGACGTGGGGCCCATCGAACCATTCGACCCCGAGGCGCGCCGGATTTGGTTCGCCGAGAACACGCGGCCGGACGACGAACCGGAAGGGGAGCCCACCGATCCGGAGGTACCCTGGGCGGAGGCGACGGACCCCGGCGTCCATCCGGTCTACTGGGTCTGCCTGACCGACGCGGCGGAGCACGCTTGCTTCCTTCGGTTCGTCACCCGCATGGCCGGGCGCCCCTTCGACATCGTCGAGGTGATAGGCTCGGACTTCCCCCGACCGGGTGCCGCCTCAACGGTATGGTCGTTGGGTCAGTTGCGTCCCGAGGAGATGGTCGCGGCCGATCTCGTGAGCGGGAGAAGGCCCTTCACCGAAGCCGAGAACGAACCGGCCACGGCCCGCTGGGCGAAACTGCGGCGGGAAAACGCGCCGCTGCGCATCGTTCGGGACGGGTACTTGGTCTCGGCGCCCCTGACCCATTTCGACGACGTCCTGACCGGGTTCGCCACCGGGGAATGGAAGTTGCTGATCAAACTGGTCGCCCGCGTGATCGGTCATCTCGACGACGGCTCAGACCAGCCGGGACAGGGATGCAGCTACGAGCTCCTATTCGCGCGCATCCTGGCGCTGGGGCAATCCGGAGCGCTGGAGGTTACCGGTTCGGGACCGGGTATGCGGGACTACAAGGTTCGGAGGTTTGCGGACGGTCACGGGATGGTGCACGCGCCCGGACGTCCGATGACCTAGGATGGCCCCCGTCGGTCGTGCCCGGCACCCCACGTCGATGATTGGCGGCCTCGGTGGGCGGCTTTGGGCCTGAAGCCAGGCCGCGGGGCCGCGGTGACCTTGGAAGCCGTGTCGGCCGACCTCACCTTGGACGGATGACCAGCGAATTCGACGTGATCGTCGTGGGGGGAGGCGCCGCCGGCATCGGTGCGGTTCGGAGGCTCGTGGACAGTGGCGCCTCGTGCCTGCTTCTGGAAGCCTCCCAGCGGCTAGGGTGTGTTTCGGCGTGCAACTTTGACCCCGTGAGGCGGGGGATCGGCGTCCAATTCTGACCCCCTAACCTCGTTCTCGC
>NZ_JAJALK010000021.1 GCF_020523825.1 Methylobacterium brachiatum
GCGAGAACGAGGTTAGGGGGTCAGAATTGGACGCCGATCCCCCGCCTCACGGGGTCAAAGTTGCACGCCGAAACACAGCGGTGAGCGGACCTCGCTTCCGGATCTCGCCCGCGAACGCCCGCATCACCTGATCCCAAAAATGTAAGGCGGTCGAGGCCACGATGCCCGCCTTACGGCCCTTGGTCCTTTCGCCGGCCAGGCTTGCGAATGCCGTGGCTAGGCCGGCGATATCGGCCCGCAAGGCGGCATGCTCCGCCGCCGCGACGGCAATGCTCTCCTCGATGCGCGCGACCTGCGCCCGCGTGGCCGGCTCCTCGCCATCGTCCTGCACCGACGTCGCCGGCCGGCCCGACCGCGCCAACGTCAGGAAACGCGCCAAAGCCCTCTCCGTGCTCTCGTCGAGATCGAGCGCGGCGAGGTGAGGGCGGTACCGTCGACGCCGCTTCCAGGAGGCGAACGGATCCTGGAGGTCCCGGTCCGAATGGCTGGCCGCCGGAGCGGTATCGAAAGGAAGGCGGTTCCGCTCCCGGAAAGCGTTCCGCAGATGCTCGTAGGTCACCCTGGTGCCCGAGGCGACGAGAGCGTCCGCGGTCTCGTCGAAGGTCGTCTGATTGATCATCTGCGAAGCCTGGGCGCATGGCGCCACAACGACGGCTGACCATGGGGATAGCCATCGACGGTTGCTTGAGGGGCTGGGCGGGGTCCGCCGGGCGGAAGCCCCCGCGGTCCTAGGCGTGATACGCGTGGGTTATGCCGCGACGGCCTGTTCGGCTTGATCATCGCCTGCGTCGAACGACTGAGCCTGCTCGAAGGCCTCGGCCTTGGCCTGCCAAGCGGCCCGGAAACCGGCAATCAATGTCTCGCCCAGCGTTACTGACCATCCTGCGAGGTGCGGCGTCAGTAGCCTGTCGATCCACGGCAGCGGACCGGGCCGTATCGCACCCGGCTCCTGAAAGTCGGGATGCCTTTCGAAGGCGGCGATCAAGAAATGCGGCCTGGACGAAGGCGGGGCGATCTGCTCGATATTGTCTTCCTTGAAGTGGGCGAGGGTACCGCGCAACCGAAGCATGAGATGTAGGTCGTCGAGCCTGTTGAGCGTCAGCCAACCATCACCGAAAAGGCCGTCCGCGACCTCTTCCCATTTCCTCGCGAGGCTGCCGTCGATCTTCGAGCTGCCCTCGTTGAACCTGATATCCGGGATCTTGCTGCGCCAAAACCTGGCGCCCTCATCGTGGCCGATGAAATGGATGGCGGTATTGATGAACGATTCAAGGGCGCACGTGACTTGGAGGAGGGTGGAGGAAGGCCCTTCGAAGCCATCGTCATGCTGAACGGAATAGGCATGCATTGCCCTGGCGGACCGCATGGCCCTGGCTGACCAGTTCGGTAGGACGTTGAGGACATGGCGTCCTTTCCGGATGCCGTGGGCGACCCAGTAGGATGCGTCTCCGGAGGGACTCGGCAGCGCCATCATAAGGTCGATGCCGGCATCGCCAGCCAACCAACAAGGGCTGCTTGCCGGGCGGGATGGATGCGACGGAAGTCCGACCGCCCGGAGCGAGAACTCGGCGGGCGCATGGTCGAAGTGCGTGAGGCCGTCCGTCGGGATGAGCGGCCTGGCGCAGGCATCATCGGTTCTCCTGACACCATTCTTCCTGGCGAAGGCTCTGATGTCGCCGGCACAAGCTACCGCGCGGGCCAAGGCCGCCTTGTCGGAGCTTTTTACGGCGAGGTCTGCGGCGCGCCTTGTCCAGGCTAGGGCTGCACGATCATCCCCGGCCGTGAGATGGACTTTTGATGCAAGCAGGCACGCTTCGATCTGAAGCGCAGGGGAACCGGATGCGTCGGCGACGAAGGTGAGGCGATGCAGGTAGGCTTGGGTCGTCTCCTGGTCGCCTAGTGCGAGATAATGATGGGTCAGCGCCTCGTAGTTCTCGATGCAGAGGGTCCATTCCCCGGCGTCGCGCCGCAGTTCGGCGGCCAGCACATGAAGACGCGCCGCATTTGCCCTGAGGACAGTCTCGCTGCGTGTCGTCACGTCTTTCTGGACGCTCTGGTCGCCGGTCCCTGACGCTTCGGTCTCGGCTTTCTGGATCGCGGCGGCGACCGCTTTCGCCTCCTCCGTGAAAGCGATGGCATTGCCCGTGAGGGCGGCGGCTTGCGCAAGGGCGGTCGTGAGATCGATCCTGTGGTCCGTCGCCGTCGGTCGACTGACCGCTTCGAAGCCCGTGGCGGCGAACCAGCGGACGGCGGGGGCATCTTTCGGATTGGTGTCGTCGGCGTTCGGGATATAGGATGGTCGCAGGGGCGCGCGCATCACGTCCTTACCCCTGCTTCCGGTATCTGATTCGTCATCGCGCCCGCCCTGAACATGAATCGTGGGGGCAGATGACCATGAACCGCTTACGCAACCCTCAAGGCGCGTGCTTTCCGAATTCTTCTTTCTGCGAGACGTTCGTGTTGGCAGGCCATTCCCACAGGCTCACCAATCCGATGTACGGAGACCTGTCCCTGAAAACCTTAGAACCTTGGCGTCGGGAGGGACGGCTCGTTGTCGTTGGTGTAGGCAGCTTCTTCCTCGCCGGATGGCACCGCACCGTGTGTCGTGCCCTCAGGCCTGTCTGACCGCCGGGCAAGATCTAGGGCGCCGGCGGTGGGTTTTGGAGCCACCGGGGTCTCAAGGTGGCAGTCGAAGTGCTGGCACATGGTGCGCAGGAGTGCATTATGCGCACTGACGTCCTTTATCTCCCGACCGGCGGAAACTACCTTGAACGCCGTGTCTCGCCTGAGATTGAGGGATATCCACCCCGCCCGGGTGATATCCTCTATGGGGCAGGGCTCAGGGTGTTTTCCCCGTATGTTGTCCGTATACCCGTATTCTTGATCGTCGCTCAAGAAGACGTTATCGACGCTGATGCCGTAAATACCTATCGTATCAGCTTCGTAGCCATTTGCTGCCTTGAACTCAGCAATTTCCGCGTCGATGCGGGCTTCCACCGCTGCCTTGTCTGCATCGAAGACATCGAAAACCCCCTCCATATCCGGCACGATGCGGAGGGCGTCGATGGAGTCGAACGTGCCGCATGCTACGAGCCGCCCGTCCTCATGCAACCAACCGCGGCCGCTCGTTGCGAGTGCGCGCAGGGCCCTTTCGTCACCGACATGGCCCAGCACAGGCTGCATGTGGCCACGCAGGCGCGGGAGCCATCCATCGCGCGTCGAGGGCTCCTGGGGTGCCACGACGTAGTGCGGAAGTGGCTCCGGGTTCTGCGGATGGACTTCGTCCAGCGCCTCGGACCGGGCCGCCTTCTTGAGGCCTCGCAGTCCCGTGCTATCCGTCATGACCCGAATCCCTCGTCTCAGCCCGATGGAAGCAGGCTCCCTCTATTTCCTGCAAGGCACCAGGCTGGTGTCGGTCAAGCGCTAGTGATCGGGCTGACGAATGGGGCTACCAGCGCGTGATCCGGCTCTGCTGCAGGGTTCGGCAGGAACCGGAACGGGAGGGAGGGGGAATTCCCCAAACTTGCTCTCAATGGCCGGGCCTAAGCCTCTGAGTTTTATCAACGTCCATAAACCAGGTGAAAAACTACTATCCCTGCGGCCGCCATGAAGCGGTAGCCGTCGAGAGCCAGGTAGCGGTGACGGTCCCCGTTTTTAAGAACCCGCAAGTCACTGATAATGCTCATTATTTTAGGGACCCGCGTTGTGAATCGGCGGCGCTGCCTCAGGATGCCACCTACCTCATTTCGGGACGATCAGCACGCGTCCGCACCGTTCGGGACGAAAATCCCCAAACTATTCTCAAACAAAACGGGCTGCGCCAGCGGCGGAAAGCGGTGCGGGCGGCCTGGTTCGGACGCCGATGCGCGGCCTTGTCGAGCCGTTCGACGCACAAGAGATATCTCGCCTGAAACGGTCGCCACCGTCGGTCCGTGAGTATGACAAAACGCATGCCGGCCTCCCCGGGGCGGGAGCACGGCTTTGCATCCGGGCCATCTCCGTCCGGGGTTCACGCACAGGTCGCGACCATCGCGTCCGCGATGTCCCGCACGCTGAAGCGCTCCACGGCCCGGCCGACGATGCACCTCGCTTCTTCGGGCTTCGTCAGGTTCTCGGCATGCACGGTGCACTCGACCGTGCCCCGAGTTTCGCCGTCTTGTTCGAACGAGACCTCGAACTCGAACGTCTCCACGCCGGCTTGATGGCGCCAGAGATCACACGTCAGTGCACCTGACTTCACGGCTTCGTCCCGCGCCCAATCCCAGTAGAAGCTCTCGGGATCACGACGAACGTCACGGAGCAGCCCGGCGGTGTCCGGCAGCAGGAAAGGCGCCGGCCTCGCCGTGGCGCCGTACAGGGAGGCATGCGGCTCCAACCAAGAGGGACGGTTGAGCAGTCCCATCGCTTCGGCGGCGCTGGTGCTCAACCCGAGCCGCTGCGCGTGCGAGCCAAGCCTCGCCCGTTCGGCCTCGACCATCGCCAGGGCCGAGCCGCCAAAGCTGGGCTTCAGCATCTCGGATGCAATCTGTGCCGTCGTCATCGATGACCGAGGCATCGGCTGGGGGCGCGGCGGGGGCGGGGTGCGGGTGACATGTTCCTGGAAGGGCGGAGCGGCCGGCGGCGATGGGAACCCCTTGTTTGCGGCGGAGTGGACGCTCGCCCCTGCATCGGCGTCCTCACCGTCATCCCGGTCCTCTGACAACCGGTTGAGCATCAGGGGACCCTTGGCCAGGAATTCGATGCGGACCTGGGAGGCGGGACGCGTCCCGGTGTTGGACATGGGCCAGCGGACGATCAACGGAGGCTCCGCCACGTCGCGTTCCTTGTGCAGGTTCATCAGAATGCCGCGGCACGCCTCGACCCAGCGCGGGTAACTGACGTCCCGATACTCGGTGAGCGCGTCGTCGAGGGGCGGGGCATACTCCGTTCGAACGATCTCGCCGCTCCCCCTCGTGACGGATGTCGGCGGCGGCGGCGTGAAGTCGGTCCTCTCAGGGTGCTTGGCCATCAGCGAGGAGAGGACCTCCCCGATCTCGGCCTCCGTGAGGGCGGCGGCGACACGGCGTGTCACCATCACGCGGTTCGATGCGTCCGCGTCCTCGCACCGCCCAATCGATATCCGGGGCTCCTGCGATCGGTAGGTCGCCAAGTCCTTTTCGAGGTCCTTGATCCGCTTGGCCTCGGAACTCTCCGCCGGCGGCCGACGCCAAGCCGGATCGATCATCTGGAACGGCACGTCGAGACCGCTTGCGGTGGACGCAGGTCCGGTGTCGTCGGTGAACAGCTTGGTGACGCGCTCCGCGCCCGCAGCGCGCAGCGTCGACACGATACCAACAAGCCGCTCGTCGGTCTTGCCGTAATCAAGGTCTTCCCTCAGGCCTGGATCGGGCCTGGCGAACTCCAGCCGCAGCAACACGCGCGGGCCAACCTCCTGGATTACGGATTCCCGCTCGCCGGTCCCCAGCATGCCTCGCACGACGCTGAAGATATCAAGCGCCCTGGCCCGGGTACGACCGGTTCCCTTCTTGTGCTTGTCGATCTCGTCGAGAACGGGTTTCGTCAACAGGACGACGACGGGGTCGTGACCCAACTCGGCCCAGGGCAACTGATCCAGCGTCTTGCATTCGAAGAACAGGTTCGTATCCGCGACAAGCCAGAGTTCCATGCGGCAGCCTTCGTCGTGGTTCGCCCGGCCTCGCACGACGCGTGATCGAAGGCACCTTGGCTGTTGAGGTCCTCGTGATATGGGCAGCGGTGACGTGACGAAAAAGGGCCGCCCGGAGGGGGCGGCCCTTGTCGCATCGATCCGGTCGGGCGGTCAGTGGACCGTCGCGTTCAACATCGCCCGCTCGCGCATGACCTTCCTGGCGTACTCCATCGCGAGCTGCCGCAACTCAACGTGGTCGGGCACCACGTGGACGTAGAAGGCCTCCGTGACGGCGGAGTTGCGGTGCCCCATGAACTTGGACACGGCCTTGATGTCGCCGGTCGCCCGGTACATCCGCTCGCCCGCAGTACGGCGCAGGTCGTGGATGGTCAGGCCCGTGATGCCGGCACGCCGCGTGACCGTCTTCCATCGTGAATGAACGGCGTTGTAGGTCACGGGTACTCGTCCCCTGATGCTATGACGCGCCTCCTTCTCACAGGTCCACACGAACTCCGGGTGCCGACGCCCCTCGTCGCCGGCATAGTCGAGGAGCCGCCGGATCTCCGGCGTGATCCTGATCTCATGGGCCTTCTTCCGCTTTGTAGTGAGCCTGATCAGGTTCGCTCCCCAATCGACTTGGCTCCACCTGATCAGCGCATCCTTGCGGCGCAACGCAGTCAGCAGGATGAACTCGACCAGCGCCCACATGTCCGCGTCCGCGTTCTTCTCAATGAGAAGCTCCTCGGCCATGGTCATGGTCCGGGTGCGGGGATCGACGGCGACCCGGTACTGCTTCCAGTTCGGCTCGGACGTCAACGGCACGCTCCAGAACCGTCGGGCCCGCGTGAGGACGGCAGCCAGGGTGTCGATCACCGACATCACGGCGTAGCGCTCGCTGATCGGCCCGGCGTCGCGGCGCTTGAAGCGGTGGCACTTCCGGCGCTCCGCCAGCAGCCTCGTGACCATGTCGTCGTTGATCGCCGTCAACGGGGTCTTTTCCCCAATGCGCTCGACCAGCCAGTCGTAGTGCATCTCGTAGAGTTGGGCATTGAAGAAATGGTCCCCAACTTCCGACATGAACCGGGTGACGGCTTCGAGGAAGGGCATGTCCTTCTCGCCCGTCGCCACTTCCTGCTTGTGCTTGGCGACCTCGCTGTCCTTCCAGCGTCGGGCGAAAGCGATGGCCTCGCGCTTCGAGGTCAGCTTCGTCGAACCGTTGAAGCGGGTGCCCGCCACGGTGAAGCTGCAGTAGTAGGTGCTGGAGTTTTGCGGCTTCCAGACGCCGTGGCTCTCGGCCATGACTTTCTCCTGTTGAAATCGTTCGTAATGCGGAAGTTCGGAGCGCGCCTTCGCAGGGGGGGCACGGGCCGGCGGAAGCCTGATGTTCGGCGCCATGGTCACACCGCGCGCCGGGCAAGGCGGGCGGCTCGGCGCTGGGCGTAGTCCGCGTCGCCCGGAAGCGGCTTCGGTCGCTTCGGCAGCGCGTTCGGGAACGGCGACGCCTTGGCCACCGCGGTCCGCCGCCTCTTGAGGAACCCCTCCAGGTCGTCCGGCAGGACACGCAGGCTGCGGCGGTCGTTCCCCCGCCCGATATCGACGGCGACGAGGCTGCCGTCGTCGACGTGGGCCTGGACCTGACGCAGGCTGATGCCGAGCTTCTCGGCGACATCCGCAAGGCCCATCGCGGTCTGCAGCATGATGGCCAAGTCGTCGTCCGTGGCTTCGGACGATGACCCTTCGGCGCATGCCGTGAGAATGGAGTGATCGAACTTCGTCGTCATGGTGTGATCCTCGGATGGGTGGTGCCGCGTCGGCGGCGGGATGGATTGCGTCAGGTGGTGGGGGAGCCTGCCGGGGGGGCAGGCTCAGGGCATGGCTGGAGAGCGACCTCCGGCGAGGGGCCGTGGGGTTCGTCTTCCATGGGGTGGGTTCAGTCCTTGGGCGGTATCGGCTCGTCGGCCTGAGCCGTCCGCTCCGCGGCCTCACGCAGCAGGCGGCGCTCCATCATCGCGACGATGCGCACGAGGTACGCGTCGTCGAGGCGGCGGGGCAGCCAGAGGTGGGCCTGGAGCCGCCCCCGGCATGCCTTGGCCAGCATGTCGAGCATCGGGACGGGCGGGAGCCCGCCTTGGCCGACGACGCCGCGTCCGGCGCCGAGGGCGAGGGCCCGTCCCCAGAGGGCGAGGGCGGCCACCCGCTCCGCCTCGGTATGGGGGACGGGCTGACGTCTTCGCCCGGGCCGGGTCCTTGTGGATCCATCGGCGCCGGCGGTCCCGGTGCCTTGCTGAGGAGTCCTCACTGCCGTAATCCTCTTCGTGTCGGTGACGGCCTCCTTGCAGGGAGACCTTTCGCTTCATCAGTTGGCGCCGCCTTTCGTGGGGATCGGGCGCCGGCGGATCTTGGGCCTTGCGGCCCGTGGACCCTTGGCAGGACATCCTGCCAAGGGTTTTTCTTTGCGTGGGGCCAGGCTCCACGTGGTTCGGAAGACATGATGTCTTGCCTTTGCTTGCCCGGCGTCTGTCTGCCCGGCGTTGCAGTGTGTTCGCTCAAGTCTCAGTCGATTGCAATACTGGATTGGCCCGGACTCGAACCAGCGACTTCTGAAATAAAAACGAGTCCCATGAGTCAGTTGGGTGGATTTCCGGATTGAGCTCGACCGGCCGCCGATCTTGTTATGCGGTACCAATACTTGGGTTGGCGGCTGGATCGCGCCGCGAGCCCAAGACCCTGGGCGCCTGGCGGACCGTGGAAGCCAGCTGGATTCAAGGACTTGGTCAGGTTCGCGGTGGCAGGGGCCGGAGGGCTGCAAGGCGTTCTTAACCTTGGGGCGACCTCCGGCGGTTCTTCGGTTGACTCTTCGCCGAGCGTTTCGGGCGCCGCCGCGCGGGTGCGGGTTAGCGTCAGTTCGTGGCGCGAGTTTTTTTCATTCACAGGGGCTTTCAGCCCGCTCAGGGCTCCTCGCCGGCTGCCGCGGGCGCGTCCGCAGCGACCCTCGGCGTCGCGCATGGGAAGGAGACGACGGTGCCGGAGCCGTGCGCGCGACCGGAAACACGGCCCCTGCGGGCCTCTTCCTCCATCAGCGCGGCGCCGACCTCGACGGCGATGTTTTCCAGGAGCCCGTCGAGATGGTTGGGGGCGAGGGCGCGGCTCGCGCGCACGATGGCGGCGATGGCGTCTCCGAGGCGGTCGTCGACGTCACGCATCGCGCGCCTCCTCAGGGTAGTGACCGCCGACACCGAAGTGTCGGGCGATGATCGTCCTGACCTCGTCGCCCGACAGCACGCGGCTGCGCATCAGCCGCAGGGCGACCTTATCGATGAGGTCGGCATGCTCCAGGACCAGTCGGTCGGCTCGCCCCTGCAGAAGGGCGAGGTCGGTCTCGACCCGGAGCCGGAAAGCGGGAATGGTCCGGACCATGGACATCGCGTCGTCCTCGGTTCCGAGCCACACCATCGTGTCGCCGAGGCCGTAGGAGCCATGCGCGGCGGCCACCAGCTTGGTCGCTGCGGCGAGGTCCGAGCCGGGCTGGCCGGCCGAGCCAGAGTTGACGGAGCCCCACAAGGCGTCGGCGGCCCGGCCCGCGAGGAGCACCACGGCAAGGTCGTCGAGCTCGCTTCGGGAGAAACTCGAACGCGCGCGCACGCGCCTCCGCGTGAGTCCCGCATACGGCCCCGTCATCACGGTCGAGACGGACTCGATCTCGAATGCACGGGTTAGGTGTCCCAGAACGGCGTGCGATGACTCATGTCTTGCCACCGCCAAAACCTCTTCGCGCGAGCGGGTCTCGACCGGGGCGACCTGGGCCACAAGATCGGTGGGGATCATCGGGCGCCCGGCCGAACGGGCAGCGCCACGGGCACGCTTGGCCCAGCCTGCGACCTCCGCCCCGGTGGCGCCCGCACCGACGGCAGCGATGGGCGCAAGGTCAAAGGTCGCCAGGTCGCCCCCGAGGTGCTGGCGCAGGATGCCGGCAATGGCCGCGGTGTCGGGCCGTTCGATCCTGACGCTCCGGTTGAGGCGCCCCGGGCGGACCAGGGCCTCGTCGAGCCGCTCCGGAAAGTTGGTCGCGCCGATGATGATCAGGGACGCGCTGTCGCCGGAGACCGCCGAGTCCAGGGCCGTGAGGATGTGCGAGACGATGGGCGTCCAGTAATCGCGGTTGCGATTATCGATGGTGGCGCGGTTCGGGATCGCGTCAATTTCGTCTAGTAGAAGTACCGCCGGGCCAGCGGCAGCGGCCTGCCCAATGACGGTGTCGACTTGCCGTACGACTTCATTGATGTGTCCGCCGGTTGAGGCGAACCATGACGAGACACTTGTTGAGAAAAACGGAACGCTTAGAGACTTAGCGATACTTCTGGCAAACGATGTCTTTCCAACGCCTGCCTCGCCGCCCAAAACGATGTTGCGGTCCTCGATGCTGCTCCAGGGTCTGCGACCCTGCCGATACTCGGAGACCGCGGCGATGAGGTCCCGGCTCCAGGACATCGCGGTGTCGCCGTAGCCGTGGCAGTTCTCGATGAGGGGCACGTCGGCGAGCCCGGGGTCGAAGGTGGTCATGGCCTTCGAGGCGGCCACGATGCGACGCACGCAGGCGCGCCCCGAACTGCCCCGGCGGATGCAACCGGCAAGCGTTGCGAAGGACAGCCCGGCGCCTGTCCCGCGCGGGATCGGCCCCGGCCGCGAGCCGGTGACGATGCGGATGGTGGAGCGTAGCGCACGCGGGGTCGGAGCCTTGATCTCCACCCGGATGTCGGCAAGGGCCGTGAGATTGCCGGGAAGGTAACGGGATGGCGCATTGCTTACCCCGAGCACGTTGTGGCCGCATCCGAGCGCCTCGCTGACGGCCTCGCATCCGACGTCGGGCTTGTCCTGCATGCGGCTGGCGCCGTTGCGCTTGACCAGATCGCCGTCGCTGGCGCGCCGCAGGGCCTGGGCGACCGGCTCGACCCAGTCGGGGCCCGGGACGGCGACGACGACGGCGAGGCCGTTGCGCCGCGCGATGCGCTTCATGTCGGCGGGACGCATCGCGTCGCAGAGCATCGCCATCGCCAGCACGACGCTGACGCGTGCGGTGGCGTTCGGGTCCGCGGCCTCAACGTAGGTCGTGTCGGCAAAGAGGTCGTCGAGGTCCTGGGTCCGTGCCGGTTCGGCGGTGCGGGCGAGACGCTTCGGGACCTTGGGCTTGGTGGTGGACTTGGGCACGGCTGCCTCCGATGCGAGGCAGCCGTACGCATTCGGGCGCGCCGGTCAGGCCTCGTAAGGTGATGGGGACGGGGAGGGGACGCGGGCCGTTTTCCGGCCGGTCGGGGTCGGTATGAGGTGGTGGCGCATGGGGGTTCCTCTCGGCCCTGCCGTCAGGACGGGCCGATGCTTTCGTCGAAGGGTTCGGAGTCCTTGCGCTGCGCCCAGGCCGTTACGCGGACGTCGCGCGGGCGTGCGCCGGCCGGTTCCGCAAGGGCGCGGGCCCGTCGCTCGGCCTCGGCCATCGCCGATGCGCCGAGGGTGACGAGCACGGCGGACACGCAACGTGTCAGGGCCGCCTCGCCGCAAGCGACGCGCAGGGCGCTGAGCTTCTGGAAGATCTCGCCGATCTGGCGATCCGGGTCGTGGGGGTTGTCGAGGGACATGGCGGCCTCCGCAACGAGGCGGCCGGGCGCGTGCACGCCGGTCAGGCCTCGTGGGGTTTCGAACGGGTCGGGGCGACGGGGCGGCCCGCGGCGCCGCGGTGTCCGCGCACGCCCCGAAGCCGGGCATCGGCCGTTCGTATGAGGGCGTCGAGGCGGATCATCGTCGAAAGCATCCCTGTGGCGGCCCGGAGAAAGCCTGGGCGGCACGCATCAGCGCCGTGGCGCATGGAGACAACAAACAGCTCGGTTAACGCCGGTCAACTGTTACGCCGAGCATTTGCGAGATGAGGCGGCAAGCCTGTGGATCCCTGTGCAGTTCTGGAAGGGGCCAGCGCCACGAGCCTGGAAAGCCTGGGCGGATGGTGGCGAACGACTCCGCAGAGCATGCATCAGTCGGGCCGGCACGGGGCATGATGAGGTTAGGGCGGAGGTATGGGGCGCACCCGGACGGACGTTTCTGCCGCCGGGCCGGCTAGGCCTTGGGCTCGATGCGCCAGAAATCGGTGCTGTAGTTGTTCAGCCTGCCGTGATGGGCATCCACCGTCGCGGCGTAGGTGCGCGGGATCTTCTCGGCGTCCTTGCCGTCCCTGAGGTACTCCTGCACGGACGACAGCGCGGAATCCCTTAGCCGTTCCCAAGTCCGGAGCAGCTCCTCTTCCTCCTCCTGGCGTTTGCGGGCCGCGCTGAGCTTCGGCCTGTAGGCCTCCCGGGCATAGTCCGGCCGGGGGTCGTGCACGTACGCGAACGTGATGTCGCCGCGGGTCCAGGCCTCCGCTTCGGACCTGCGCCAGCGGTAATGGACCGTGACGCTCATGTTTCGGCCCGGACGGATCGGGTGGTGGATCATCGCGTCGTCGATGTGGAAGAGCTTCCCCTCACGCTCCTCCTGCTCCCGACGGTGCTTCATCTCGGAAACGGCGTACGAGAGCTTCCTTCCGGCACGCCGCGCATCCTCCTCGGTGCTGGCGCGCTTGGCGGCCGACCTCGCCGCGTCGAAGCGGGAGAGCGCCTGCTCGAAGTTCCTCAGGGTGTTGGCCACGTAGGGACCGCAGCGCCGGAGGGGAAGCCGCCGCAGGGCGTCCGGCCTGCCGCCCTCGACCGCGTCGTCGATGAGGCGGTCGAGGTCCGCCTCGTCGATGGCGTCGAGGGCGGCCTTTTCCTCGGTGGTGAGGTTGATCCCGCTCATGGGAATGCTCCGACTGGCAGTTCGCAGGGAGGGGGACGGTTCCGCCCCCGGGGCTGGTGGGACACCTCGTCACCGAGGTTGGCGCAGTTCAGAGAAGCCCCATGACCAGGTTGTGGATCAGCGCATCGAGCCATGCCTTCTCGTAGTTCCGGTACAGCGGCCTGGCGGGGCGATGGCCGATATCGGCGAGCAGGCCACCGAGGCTGACCAGGCGGTCCCGCTTCCTGCGGTCGAAGCCGAAGCGCATGCTCGCCGCGTCGGGGCCGCAGATCAGCCAGTCGTCGGTGCGCTTCAGGGCATGGGCCCAGAGCGATGTCTCGCCCTCGTCGAGGAGCGACCCGCCGGGGATGAGCTGGATGCCCATGATGGCCACGAGGTCGTCGGGGTGCCTCTCGTGCAGGGCGGCGAGCAGGAGCTCGTAATCGATGGTCTGCTCGGGCTCGCGGCGCTGGCTGCCCGTCTGGGTCTCGTCGATGCACTTCTGCACCATCACGATGCGGTAGCGCGCGGCCAGCGCGTCCCAGGCGCCGACGCGATGCGCCTCGATGACCGAGTTCGCGTCCAACAGCACGGGCCCACGGTGCACCGGCATGTCAGGCTCACATGTCGAACGGGCGGGCGATGCCGTAGACGTCGAAGAGCTCCCCGAGCCCGTCGATGCTCACTCCGAGCATTTTCGCGGTGCGGCGTACGGAGACGTGTCCCTTCTCGATCCCGGCGGCCATGACCGTCATGAACCGCCGCCCGAAGAGCGGGGGCGGGGCGTCCTGGCGCCCGTCAGGCTGGCCGTTGTGGCTGAGGAGGCGGTCGTCGAAGGCGCGGGCGGCGTCCGCATCCATCACCCCAATGCTCACCAGCCGCCACTTCAGGGCGCGGGAGGTGACGCCGAGCGCGGTCGCGGTCCGGTTGAGCCAGGCGTAGTCGATCTGGTCCGCGGGATGCCTGGCGAGCACGTCGCGCGGCATCAGCAGGGCCGAGGCGAACTTGTCCGCCATCTGCTCGATGCGCTTCTGGATCTTGCCCGACCCGACGCCGTCGTCGAGCCGCTCGGGCGGCATCGCGTCCCAGGTCAGGACGTGGAAGAGCTCGTGGGCGAGGTCGTAGTTACGCCGCCCGGCCGGCTCGTTCCGGTTCACGAGCACGGCGCCGAGGTCGCGCACCAGGCACGCCGCCCCGGAGATGCCGTCTTGCGCCTCGACCATCAGCACGAGCGTCGAGAGTTGATCCTGCATGGCCTCGACCAGACCCTGGGAGGGTACCGGCCCGAGGTTGAGGAAGGCCGCGACACCCTCGCCCGCGGCCTCGGCGGCCTCGTAGCTTTCGGTCCGGGTCAGGTTGAGCCGATGCACGACGGGCGACAGCGCCTTACCGGTCGCCACGCTCAATTCGCGGTACGCGCCGATCCACTCGCCGGCCTTGCGCTCGAACGCATCCAGGTCGTTCGTGCCGAGCGCGCCGTCGCGCCGCCACGAGAAGCGAGCCTCCCCGACGATGAGGAAGGGGTTCGTGAAGTAGTCGAGGTCGACCTCGAAGGCCTGGACGGCGAGCACGAGCTCCTCGGCCGACAGCTTGCGCTGTCCGGCCTCGATCTGCGCGATGGTCTGGTGGTTCTTGAACCCGAACGTCTCTGCGAGTTGCTCCTGGGAAAGCCCGCGGCGCTCGCGCAGCGCCTTCAGTCGGGTTCCGGTCGATGTCGGTGTCATGGTCTGCCCCATCTGCTCGGCCTATCTTGCAACAAGGCAGTTTGCAAGATATTAACGAAACCTACGAGGATGCAAAGGAGGTAGGGCTACGTACCTCCTCGGCAGCGTCCTCGGACCGGGGGCTCCGCGCCAGGACCACCCGGCCGCCCCGGCGCCAGAGGCCCCGGCAAGCGGATGAGCCCTGGCGCGAGACGGGTCGGCGGCGATGGTCCGCGACCCTCGGTACGGAGACGAAGATGGCAACCAATCCTCCCAGTGGCGACGGGCACCGCAACGGCGCGGTGCGCGACCGGTCCCAGGTCTACAACCCCACCACCGAGACCTGGACGAAGCGGAACTCGGACACCGGCCGGTTCATGGACGGCAAGGCCGACGGCAAGCCCTTCAAGGGCGTGCGCAAGGAGCGCTGAGGCGCCCGAGCGGGCCCGGCATGTGCCGGGCCCGCAACCCCGTATTCGCAAGGGCGCGTCATGGCCAAGAACATCGTCGTCTTCTCGGACGGCACCGGGCAGGACGGTGGCGTCCGTCCCGAGCAGCACGTCAGCAACGTCTACAAGATGTACCGGGTCTGCAAGGTCGGGCCCGAAAGCGGGATCGACCCGTCCGAGCAGGTCGCGTTCTACGACCCCGGGCTAGGGACGGACATCGGCGCGACGGCGCTCACGGCGCCCGTGCGGTTCGCCCAGAAGATGGCGGCCTCGCTCTCGGGCCGCGGCATCACCCGCAACGTCGCCGACTGCTACCGCTTCATCGTCGACCACTACGAGCCCGGCGACAGGGTGTTCCTGATCGGCTTCAGCCGCGGGGCCTACACGGTCCGGTGCGTCGCGAACCTGCTGATGTATTGCGGCGTCCCGACCCGGGGCCGGGACGGGCCGCTCCTGCGCTTCCGCGGGATGACCGCCGACATCGCCCGGGAAGCCGTCGAGACCGTCCTGGAGCACGGGGCAGGCCACCCCCGCGCCGAGTTCGACGCGGAGCGGCACGAGCTCGCACGGCGGTTTCGGGTCAGGTACTGCTCCGACCATCGCGACGGCGACGGCAAGTCCAACGTCGAGCCTTACTTCATCGGGACATTCGATACGGTCGCGGCGCTGGGCGTCTCGGGCCCGAAGCGGACCCTGATCAAGGCCGGCCTGACGGCCGCGGTCGTCATCCCGCTCGCCACCACCATCGCGGTGACCTCCGCGGGGGTCGGGGGCGCCTCCTACCTGTTCGGCGGCTCATTCTGGAAGGCGGACCTGGGCGCCGCGAGCGTCCTCATCGCCGTGTCCGCCATGGCGGTCCTTGCCGTCCGGCGCCGGCTGGTCGCCGCGAAGACCAAGACCATCTCGGACTGGCCCGGTCCCGGTCAGTCGAGGAGCCACGTGGCGGAGTGGAAGGGCGAGAACTTCGACCGCCTCCTCAGCGCCCAGGTCGGCTATGCCCGGGCGGCCATCGCCATCGACGAACGGCGCAAGGACTTCGACCGCGTGAGGTGGGGGCCGACCGCGGTCACGCCGCCGCGGACTCCCGGGGCGCCCGACCAATTCCGGCAGTTCTGGTTCGCCGGCAACCACTCGGACATCGGCGGCAGCTACGACGAGACGGAATCCCGCCTGTCCGACATCGCGCTTAAGTGGATGCGGGAGCAGGCCGTCGGGGTCCCGGACGGCCTCAAGATCGACGGCATGCCGGCCGTCGCCGACCCGCGCCACCCCGTGGAGGTCATGCGCATCCCGCGGCTTCGGCTGCACCCCTCCGCCGCCGGGGTCCAGCACTGCGAGGTCGCCGGCATGCGGGATGCCATCGCGGCCCGCGTCTCCGCCTCGTGGGTGCCGGCCTGGGTGAGGCGTTGGGCGCAGGGCAAGTCCTGGGAGACCAAGGACCGGGACATCAAGCCCGACGCGACGGTGCATGCGAGCGTCGACGAGCGCTTCGCCCTTCAGGCCGTCGTCCAGTGCGACGGCGTCGCCCCGTATCGCCCGGCTCCGCTGAGGGCCCACCAGCGCTTCGCGACCTACTACGAGGGACCTGTCGGCTGACCGGCCCCGACGGGCGGGCGCCCGAGGGCTCCCGCCTCGCGATCCAGTCGTCCCCTCGGTTCGGTCCGTCGGGCGCCCATGCCAACCCAAGCCTACGGAACGTGCCGATGTCACAGCCCCTCACCGAGAGGATTTCCGACGAGCTCCTCCGCATGGAGGAGGACTGCACCCATTCCGCGAAATCGCACTTCAACGCGCAGGCACGCTGGAACAGGTGGAACTACCTCTTCGGCTTGCCGTCCGTGGTGATCAGCGCCTTGGCCGGGACCGCCTTCTTCAAGGACTATGCGGCGGTCGCCGGCGTCATGACCGCCGTCGTCACCGTCCTGACCGCGCTGATGACGTTCCTCAAGCCGTCCGAGCGCGCGAACGCCCACAAGAACTCGGGCGACCAGTACCTCTCGCTGCGCAACGATGCGCGCGTCTATCGCCTGATCGGCCTGACCATGGCCACCGAGGAGGAGGCCGCCATTGCCGGCATGACGGGTCTGACGACCCGTCGGAACGAGCTGAACCAGGCCAGTCCCCCGGTTTCCGGCCGTGACTTCAGGAAGGCCAAGGTCGGCATCGACGCCGGGGAAGCGGTGCACGCGGTGGACCGGAGGGAGGCGCAGGCGTGAAGCAGACGCAGCTCTTCTCGGATTTCCTCCGCGACACGGTCGACCTGAACGCGACCCGCGTCACCCAGTTGGAGGCCAGCACGGCGGCCATCGAGCGCTTCGTGGATGGATCGGCTTGGGGGCCCGAGATCGACGCCTGGATGCCGCAGGGGTCGTGGGCGCACAAGACGATCATCAGGCCGGTCGACCGGGGCGAGTTCGACGCCGACCTCCTGGTGTTCGTGCATCCGGTCGAGGGGTGGGATGCGGCGCGCTATATCAACGAGCTCCACGGCGTCTTCCGCGGCAGCGCGGTCTACGGCTCGAAGGTCCGGCGATGGTCGCACTGCGTGACCATCACCTACGCCAACGACAAGAAGGTCGACGTCGCACCCGTCGTCATCAACCGGTACGGGTTCCAGCGCCTCGAAGTCTGCAACCGGGATGGCAACACGTTCGAGTTGACGGAGCCCAGGCGCTATACGGCCTGGCTCGTCGAGCGCAATTCCTACTCGGGCAACAACAGCTTCCGGAAGGTCACGCGCCTCGTCAAATACCTGAGGGACATCAAGGGCACGTTCACCTGCCACTCGGTCCTGCTGACCACCATCCTGGGCTACCGGATCTCCTCGCTCGACCGGTACGGTTCGGACTTCTGCGACACGCCGACGGCACTCAAGACCATCTTCGGCCGGCTCGACGACTGGCTGCAGCAGAACACCTTCAAGCCGTCCGTCACGAACCCTTACCTGCCGACGGAGGACTTCGCGGCCGCCTGGACGGACACGCAATATGCCAACTTCCGCACGGTGGCCAATCGCTACCGCAAGTGGATCGACGACGCCTACGACGAGCCGGACCGCTACGAGAGCATTGCCAAGTGGCGCCGCGTGTTCGGCGAGGAGTTCGCCGCCGACGTCGTCGTCGAGGAGGCTCGGTCGGTCAGCAAGGCCGCCCGAAACGGGCTGATGGAGGGCGCGGGCTCGGTGGCCACGATGGCACGGGACGCCGCCCTGGACCTCGTCTCGCTGGTGAGGAGTTACGGCAGCCGGGCCCTGCCTCGCGGGTTCGACATCCTTCCACACATGCATCGGCCGAAGTGGCGTCGCGCCGCGAACCAGAACCTCGCGGTCCAGGTCCGGGCAAGGCTGTACCGTTCGAAGGGTTTTGGCGAGATCGGCCCGGTGCAGTCCTTGGAGATCCTTCAGGCCGGCGGCTGGCTCTATTTCACGGCCCACGCAAACAATGGGCTCGTCTATCCGACCGGCGATTTCGAGGTGCAATGGCGCGTGACGAACACCGACGTCGCAGCCGCGGACGCCGATAACCTCAGGGGGGATTTCAACCCGCCGCACGAAGGGAACGGGCGGTGGGAACGCCTCGAATACCGAGGCGTCCATCTCGTCGAGGCATTCGTCATCCGCCGCCGGACGGATGAGCTCGTGGGAACGAGCCAACCCTTCCGGGTCGTCATCGAATGACCCGGGACGCGCCAGGGACGGTAGCCTCGTAGGGGTCTCCCTAGGTCGAGGTCGGCCTTCGCCCGCGTTCGAGGATTATTTCGGCATCGTCCCCTCCAACCGCTCCCGCCGCCACCGCTCGGGTCGCCTCGCCCGCTCAAGGGGCGCGTCCATCACCTCGGCGCACGCGTAGGGCCCAGGCTTTCCACAGGCAACGCGTTCGGGGACAAATCTGGGACAAATGCGTTTTCAGCGCAGCCGAAAGCTAAGTCAAAACAACAGGTTAAGGTGGGGGTTCGGTAGTGGCGGAGACGGAGCCGGGGGACGATGAGCGCCTCTGGTTCAGGCAGCACCTGCTGGTGAGCCCCGAGACCTGGCGCCTCCTGCTGGTGGACGACGACCGCATGGCGTTCTGGATCTTCCGAAGCTTCGCCGACATCCCGGACCGCAGCGTCATGCCGCCCGAGGCGGAGTACGACGCCGGAGCGACGTCCCGGACCATCCGCGACCGGTTCGCGGACCTGCTCTACGCCGACGCCGCGCCGACGCCGCCGGGCTGCTTGAGGCGAAGGCGGGGCGCCGGACGGAGGCGTTGGACGCCTTCCTGCTCATGTCCGCCTCCGGGCTGCGCCGACGCACGCTCGCGTTCCGGGACCGCATGCGGAAGTGACGCCCGGCGGGGAGGCATGCGCGCCCGACCGGGCAGCCGTCTCCCGGGGTCGACGAATTCGCCACCGCACGTGCCATGCCGATGCTGCCGACCTGCCAACGACGGTTGCCGGCCACCGCATTGACTTGTGCTCCACCAAACTTTACGACCGGCCATAATGGCCGGTCGTAAAGGATAGAAACGATGCCCATGATTCTCGTCCCTAAGAAGGGGCAGTCCCCCGTTCGAAAGAAGGCTCAGCCCCCCGTCCGCAAGAAGCCTCCCACGACATTCATCACCCAGACCGAGGCGAAGAACAGGTTCCTCACGCACTGCCGTCACGTCATCGACACCGGCGAGTACGTGTGCGTGCAGGACAAGTCCGAGACCACCTACCTGACGCTGACGACGCGCAAGGTGAAGGACGTCTTCGTCACGGAGAGCGCCCAGTTCTTCAAGGACAATTTCGCCCGCTGCTCCTCGCTCATCCGCGATGGGGTCGCGTTCCGCCTGACGCTCCGCGGCTCGAACTCCGTCGTCTATGCCCGGCGGCATACCGCTTACGTCGACCCGGTCGACACCGTCATCGAGAAGTGGCGCGAGAGCATCGTGGAGGCCGCGGTCGCGAACGCGGACGAGAGCGCGATCCGGCAGCTTTCACGCGACCTCGCGGCCCTGGCGCACGACCATCGGTCGCGCAACGAGGAGGACCGGGAGGTCGCCCTCGACCGGTACAGGAACATGGTCCGCGGCATCGCCAGGATGGCCATCGGGCATCTCCCGTTCGACAACGGCCAGGTTCCCCAGCAGCGCGATCCTGTCCAGCCCGCGAGCCCGAGCAACTGAGGGTCCGCCCCGCCTTGCGCGGATCGCACGCAAGGTGGGGCGCCCGGCTGGCATTCGGCCGGGCACTTGCCCGTACGGCCGGTTCGCGCCATCCGAGCTTTGTCCGCCTACCGTCACTCCCGTTCAGAGACGGTCGAAGACAGAGCCCATCCTGGGGCTGAAAAGCCGCTCGTAGGTCTTGAGTAGGTAGGCGTCGGTCATGCCGGCGATGTAGTCGCAAATCACGCGCGGCTTCTCCCGAGCACTCTCGTATTCCTTGAAGGTCGATTTCGGGAGAAAGGCATCCGGCTCGGACGATAAGGCCTCGAACACCGCCACGACCATGCCCTGTCCCTTGAACTCAAGGTGCTGGACACCCGGGCTGAAGATGACGACCTTGCGGACGAGCTTCTTCAACGCCTCCAGGAATGTGCTGGCCTCGGGCGCGATGCCTGCACGAAAGCGGATGAGCGGCTCCGTGAACGGCTCCCTCGTCTCGATGAGGCAACTGTTGATGAGGTAAGCGACCATCCTCCCGATGGTTCGCTTCCTCGTACCTCCGTCACCGAACAGCCGATCCAGGAACTGCCCGTAGACGTCGTTCGTGAACTCTTCGGGATACTTGTCCGCCAAACGCGCCAGGAAGCCGGCGCATGCGGCCTCGGGCACGTTCGCCTCGAAATCCGCTCGTGTGAGAAGTCCTATCGCGACGGAATCCTCCAGGTCGTGGACGCCGAAGCCGATGTCGTCGGCGATGTCCATGATGCTGCAATCGAAGGACTTATGGAGAGGCTTGCGGTGCTTGCCCTCCACCTCGTCGAAGCTGGTGAAGGCGGTCCTGTCAGCATCGCTGAGGGGCTTCAGGATCCAGTCGACGACCGGCTGCTCACAATCGAGGTAGCACTTCGGCGGCTTGGACGCCTCACGGTCGATGATCCGGATGGTCTGGGGACCGGCACGGAGGCCGGGCTTGATGTCCGGATTTCGCGCGAGACTGAAGGGTACGGGGTACTTCAGTACCCCGAGCAAGGTCCGGCGCATCAGGTTCGCGCCGGCGTCCTTCGAGAACTTTTCGAGCCTCGACAGGATGCGCAGGGTCTGGCCGTTGCCTTCGAAGCCGCCGTCGTCCCGCAAGCAGTAATTGAGGGCGACCTCCCCTCCGTGGCCGAACGGGGGATGACCCAGGTCGTGCGTCATGCCTATGGCCTGGATCATGCTGAGATCCGGGATATGGGGGAAGGCCTCATGCCCGGGGAACGCCTTCTCGAAGTGCCGGGCGACCCCGCCGGCGATCTGCGCCACCTCCAGGGAATGGGTGAGCCGCGTCCTGTAGAAGTCGCTGTCGCCAAGGTTCAGGATCTGCGTCTTGCCCTGGAGGCGACGGAACGAGGCTGAGTGGATGACCCGACTGTAGTCGGTCGCTGGCCCGTCGCGGGCATCGTCGACCTGTGGCTTCCAGTTTTCGAAGCGTTCGTTCCAAACCATTTCGTCCTCCTTCGAAGAATACGCGATTACGGCGGCCTCCCGAACGGAGCCCCGGATGTGTTCACGTGAGGTGCGGTGGGGCCCCGATTCCCCGGGTCTTCCAGTGCGGACAAGCGTCGGCTCACCAAGTCGACGGTTCGGAGGACGCGTCCTGCGTGGGCTCGTCCCGCGGTGACGGCGGGCGGGCGTGGAGCAGGTCCGGCAGATCCACGAGATGCAGGGTCGGGTCGGCGTCGGCCTGTGCCCGGACGTCATCGGTGAACCCGCTGCGTGAATACAGCAGGAAGATCCGCCCGGTCGCCCCTCGCGGGAAACGTGCGGCCTCGGCGCGCACGCGAAGCCTTTCGAGGACGGACCGGTCCACGGCGCTATTGGTCCATTTGCACTCGCCGAAGATCGCGTTCCCATCGAGGTCGAAGCCGGCAATGTCGAGATCGAAGCCGGCGTGACCCCATTCCTGGCCGATCCGTTGCGCCGGGACGCCCGTCATCTCCTGAAGGTGCGACCTCGCGTGCTCCCGGCAAATCTCCTCGAAGGCACCGCCCATGTACTCCGGGAGCTTGGGTTGAACCTGTCGCCTCATCACCTCGACGCCGGCGTCGCGGGCGACCGCCGACGCGTTCGGCAGGACGAAACGGTGCCAGAACGCCATCATCGGGTCCGCCACGACGTAGCGGCTGTCCCTTTCCCTCGGGGTCGCGTCCATGGAGTTCTCGCGCCGCAGGATGCGCAGACCTGTCAGGGTCTCCAGGTAGGACGAAACCCCTGACGTCGCCTTCGTCTCGGGGATGCGGTTCGCGATCTGGGAGCCGGTGTTGAGCCCGTGCGCGATGG
Organism: Methylobacterium brachiatum; assembly: GCF_020523825.1. Classification (GTDB taxonomy): domain Bacteria; phylum Pseudomonadota; class Alphaproteobacteria; order Rhizobiales; family Beijerinckiaceae; genus Methylobacterium; species Methylobacterium brachiatum. The sequence continues at coordinate 22,043 of NZ_JAJALK010000021.1, forward strand.
CCGAGATGATGCTTGAGTAACGGTTGACCCGACCGACCTCCGACTGGAGGATGTTGGTTGGCTCCTCGACGAAGCGTCCCGAAGGCGTGAAGAGCAGCCGAAGGACGTTCTTCCCGAGGGGGGCACGTGGATCGACGGCGCGCAAATAGTGCGGGATGCCGCCGAAGATGGCGTAGGCGGTCACCTTGTCCACGTCGGGCCATCCCGGGAAGAAGTTCGCCGCGTCCCGGAGGGGAAGGGGGCCGATGTCGAGCGAGCGGGTCTTGCGGCCGTAGAGCGGGTTGCTCTCCGCCTGCAGGATTTCCATCTGGGCGATGGCCGAACCGCATAGGACGAGCTTCAGCGCGCCCGCCTCGGCCACGCGGCTGTCCCAGAACTTTTGGAGCACCGACGGCAGGGCCTTGTCCCCCTCCACGAGGTACGGGAACTCGTCCAGCATGACGACGAGCCCCGGGGCCTTCTCGGCGGCATGCCGCGCGAGGAACCTCAGCGTCCCCGTCCAGTCGGAGATGCCCTCGATGCGTGGATCGGCTCCCAGCGACTGCGCGATCTCGGCTTGGAACTGCGCCAGGTTCGCCGATGCCTCGACCTTGGTGGCCTGGAAATAGACGTGGGGACGGGCCTTGGCCGACTCTTGGATCAGCCTGGACTTACCCACGCGGCGGCGCCCGTAGACCATGACCAGGGCCGGGACCTCGCTGGCGTACTCGTCTGCCAGGACGTCGAGCTCGATCTGCCTGCCGATGAATTCCATGCCGTCTATCTCGATAATCCCCATTATCATAATCTGGATTATCGGAATTGCAAGGCCGTCCTTTCGTCGTCCGGAACGACGGCCGTGAGGAGCGACGGGTCAGATGTAGTATCGCTAGTCCCCCTGCACGCCGAAGCCCTGTGTGCAGCTCGGCCAGACGACGGGTTGCCTCCACGATTGCGGGCTACGGACGCACGAACCTTGGAAGCCGTATGGGCCGACCTCACCTTGGCCTCATGGCCAGCGAGTTCGACGTCATCATCGTAGGGGGAGGCGCCGCCGGCATCGGCGCCGCGCGGCGGCTTGCGGCTCATGGCACTTCGGCCTTGCTGCTTGAGGCGTCAGCCCGCCTTGGAGGCCGCGCGTACACGCAGAACCTGGGAGGCTACCCGCTCGATCTCGGCTGCGAGTGGCTCCACTCCGGCGACCGCAACGCCTGGGTCGACATCGCCGAGGCATCCGGCTTTCCGGTCGACCGCAGTGACCCTCCTTGGACCAAGGCGCACCCCGGCATCGTCCAGGACGAGGAGGGTCAGGCCGCGGCGTGGAGGGCATACGGCGACTGGGAGGAGCGACTCCGCATGGTGGCGGCGGGCAGCGACCGGGCCAGCGACGCCCTTGAGCCAGGCGGTACGTGGAACGCCTACGTGCGGGCCATTGCAGGCTTCATGAGCGGTATGGCGCCCGAACAGATCTCCGCGACCAATTACCTCGCCTACGACGATGCCTCGACGGGTAAGAACTGGAACCTGCCACTAGGCTACGGCACGCTGGTCGCCGCCAGCCTGCCGTCCTCGACCACCCTGCGACTGGCCACCCCCGCCGAACGGATCGACCTGACGGCGGATGGCGTCGCCGTCACCACCCGCGCCGGTACGGTCCGCGCCCGGGTCGCCATCATCACCAGCTCGACAGCGGTTCTCGCCGGGGACGCGATCCGCCTTCCCGCTGGGACCGAACCCTGGCGCGAGGCCGCCGCCGCCCTGCCTCTCGGGCGAAACGAGAAGGTCTTCCTGGAGATCGGACGCGATGCCGCGTTCGAGCCGGACTCGCATGCCTACGGCGACCTGCATGACGCGAGGTCCGCCTCCTATTCGATCCGCCCCAACGGCTGGCCGGTCATTGAGGCGTTCCTCGGCGGCGAAGGAGCCCGCATCCTGGATGAGGAGGGTCCGGCCGCCGGCTTCGCTTATGTCTCGGCCGAGCTGACCGCCCTGTTCGGCAGCGACGTGGCATCGGCGATCCGGCCCATCGCGGCGACGTCGTGGAGCCGAATGGCGTCCATCGGCGGCGCGTATAGTTGCGCGCTTCCGGGTCGATCCGATGCGCGGGCGCGTTTGGCCCTGCCTTTCGAGGACCGGCTCTTCTTCGCGGGCGAGGCGACACACCCCCAGGACTTCACGACGGCGCATGGGGCTCACGACAGCGGGCAAAGGGCCGCCGATGAGGCCCTATCTTCCCTCTCGAAGAGGAGGCGCGGATCGGTGCGCGCAGTCTCCTGACCGGCCAGGTCGTGGTCACAGGGTGTCCGCTGACGCTCGTTGCGAGAGGCTGCTTCCGACCCAACCCGGTCGTACATGCCCCTATGTGGGCTGCCCGAGAGCAGACATGAACTGAGATGAAACTCGACGAAAACCTATTCATTGCCCAAGTACAGCCCCACCTGTTAAAAAGCTCACCGAGAAGGCAAAGCAGGTCGGAAAGCAGCGGCGATGATATCTGCATACGCAGCGCGCGTAGTCATTCGTCGCTTTGAAGGTCGGCGTCGCCAGCAGCACCTTCAGGGAGGAACCACTCAGTCTTACCGCTAAATCGCTGCGTAAGGTTCATCGCCAGTCTAAGGCCAACGTGGCGATGGATACCGAACGCGAGGTTTTTTGAGGGACCGATCTCATGCTCCTTGTACTAGGCCATTGCCCAGCCGCTCTTGACGATCCCGCTCTCTCAGCTGTCGACGGCGGGCCTCGCCCCGCGCGACACAGCCGATGCCTCGGCGCTCTCGAACATGATGCACAATCTCGGCGGCTCCATCGGCATCGCCATGCTCACGACGATGATCGACCGGCGCGAGCACATGCACTTCTCGGTGCTGGCGGAGGCGATCACGGTGAATGCGACCCGCACCCAGGACCGCCTCGCGGCTTTGGCCGCCGGACTGCACGGTCACATCGCCGACCAAGCCGCTGCCAAGGGCGCCGCCATCGGCATGCTGGCGAGCCAGGTGCGCCGAAAGGCTACCGTCATGGCCTGCGCGGACGGATTCTACCTCCGGCGTCAGCTTCGTGCTCAGCTTTGGCGTCGTGGCCATCCTCAAGAAGCCGCAGCGGACGGCGGGCCCCGTGGAGGCCCACTGAACCTGCCGCTCGACAGAGTCGTCACGTCACGTCGCGTGACGGTGCGATAGGTGGCCGGCTGCGCTCTGCCCCCTCGCGCAGCCGGCCACGCATATCTGATGGATACGCCGTAGGCGCGCGGACGCGGCGACGGGGCCGGTACGCTATCGGCCCGGGACTGCCATCCTCACCGGGAAATCGAGGTCCGTCACGCCGTCGGGAGCGAGCAACTCGCTCGGAGGCGGGCCGAATGGCGCCGCCGCCGCGACAGCCGCCTTGAGACGCTTCCCGATGCTTTCCGGAGGCGGCGGGTTCCCGAACCTCACATCCAGCACGGTGCCATCGGCGGCGACGCGGATATGGACGTCGACCGTCCGGGCCTTCCGTGACCTCGACGTCCCCGCCACCAGCGCAGCCGCACCCTCGACGCGTTCCACCACGTCCGCCACCCACGCACGGCCGGCGCGACCGACGGCATCCTTAGCGGAGGCCAGGGTGATCAGGGTTGCGACGCAGAAGGCGCCCGCCGCGATACGTGACAGCATGTCAGTCGAGTTCCCTCGTGGGCCCGCCCGTGTCCGGGTGGGCGCGATTTGGTCCCTGCGGCTTGGATCGGCGCAGGGACCCATCGCCGGAGCATGTTGCCAGAGGCGCCGGCGATGGCACAACGATAAAGGAACAGAACAGTGTCTTTAACGTTTCCCGTCGGACCGAGTCGGGAGCGTGTGCCCGGACCAACGACACGGAACCGACACGATGCCGAAGTTTCCCCTCCACTGCCTCCTGGCCCTGGGTGTCCTCGCCGCCGGGTCCTCCAGTTCGAGGGCCGGCGAGGATGAGCAGGCCGCGCTGTGCCGCGGCGACGTCATGCGGCTCTGCCTGACTTCGATACCCGACCGGGGGCGCATCGTGAGTTGCATGAAGGCTCAGCGGGCCAGCCTCAGCCCGGGTTGCAGGGCCGTGTTCGACGTCGGCCCGCGCGACGGTGCGGCACGGCGCTCTGCCAGCCTGCGCTGAGCCGGCGACCACCACTCCCGACCGGCGGCATCGCCGCCGAACCTTTCATGAACCCGGCCGACCCGGAGACAAAGACCCATGCCCAGATTCACGCTCGCCCTCGGGCTCCTCGCGACCCTCGCACTCCCGGCGCACGCCCAGGAAACGGTGCCCGGAGGCAGGCCGAAGCTGCTTCTGTATGGGAACTACTGCGGCCCCGGGAGCAACGCCCCCGCCGCACCCATCGATGCGCTCGATGCCGCCTGCGCCCGCCACGACGCCTGCACACCTGACGAGGGCCTGCCGACGAAGGCGTGCAACATGCGCCTGCAGGTGGAAGCGGAGCGCGTCGCCGCCGACCCGAGCCAGCCGGAGGACCTTCGCATGATGGCGGGGGTGGTCGCGTCCGGCGCGGCCATGATGCCATCGACGTCGGTCGCCGGCGGCGGCTTTCCCCCCTCGCAAGCCCGCGTCGCATCGCGTCGCCCGCTTCCCGCCGCCGTCGTGACGGACGGGTACTGATGCCGAGGCCGGCTTCGGAGCGAAGCTCGCAGGGGAACGGACGCGTCAGCGCATGGCCGCAGGCGCGCCCCTATTCACGCAGGGCGATCCGGGAAGCGCTTGAAGCCGGTTTCACGACCGAGGAGCTCAGCGGCGTCCTCGGTGACCGCGATCCCACCGACCTGGTCCCGCCCCACCGCCACGAGGCCGTCCCCGAATACGGACGGCGGGCCGCTGGCGAGATCATGGTCCGCTACGTTCAATCGTAGGCGCCCCGGCGGCATCCGCGCCAGCCCGTATCCCGTGCTCCCCGGCGCCCATCGGCCCCGCGCCGGAGGGGGGCTGCCCATCGCCGACGTTCCCGAGACCGAACCCGGCAGGCGAGCGCCTGCCCGACCCTTCGAGCAGGCCCGCTACCCGCCTCCCACCATGTCGGTTCGAAGGGCGACGCGAAAACTACCGAAAAAGGGAACTGAGCCGTGCCTTTATTGTTGTGATCCTCAACGAGCCGATCCGCCCTGCCGGCTGCCAGCCGGACGGATCGCGACGTTCCCGGAAAGGACGAACTTCCATGAAAATGCTCCCGCGTTTGACCATCGCGCTCCTGTCTGTCGCCACGGCGGCCTCCGCGTCCGCCCAGGACTTCGGTCCCTCCATCCTCTCGCCCGCCTCCCCCGACGTGAACACCAGCGTGTTCCGTGCCGAGGCCCTGCGCGGCGACGCCTACAGCATCGAGGCCAGCCGCCTGGCGCTGGCACGCTCCAACAACCCGAGGATCCGCGCCCAGGCCAACACGGTCATCACGAACCGCCAGGCGACCACGGACGCGCTCCTGCCGCCCGGCACGTCGCTGACCCCGGACGGGCTCGTGGTCGCCGACGCGGGCCGGGGCTCCATCAACTCGCCGCTGGGCCTCATCACCGCTCCGCTCACCATCGCCGGCGGCGTCGTCGGTGCGGTGACCGGCGTCGTCGACAACCGGCCGTCCGAGCCCGGCAAGCGGGTCGCCCTCGATCCGGTCCGGCAGAAGAAGCTCGCCGACCTCGACGCGTCGCGCGGCCGCGCCTTCGACCGAACCTACGCCGGTCAGCAGGCCGCCTCCGATGCCGAGACGCTCAAGCTGTACCAGGCATACGCCCGGACCGGCGACAGCGCCCAGGGACGTCAGTTCGCGCGCCAGGCCACGCCGATGCTGCAGGACGAGTTCGACGGGTCGGCGCGCCTTCAAGGCCTGACCGCCGAGGATGACGACGCCGCGTTCTGAGGCAACGACGGCGGAGCGACGAATGCCTAGGCTCGTCGCTCCGCCCGACGCGATGGTGGATCGGCGTGAGGGGCGGTTCGGAGGGGACGGCGGGTGTGACCACGCCATCGTTCCGTCGGCCGTCCCTCCATCGCGTCGGACAGCGAACCACCGTCGCGGGCATCCGGAGTGAAATCGACTGCCAATCCCAGGTGCCCTCCCGACCATGCACGAGGAAGCCATCAGGTGCGGCGACACGAGGTGGTGGTGGTCGGCGGCGGGGTTGCGGGTCTCGACCTGGCGACGCGACTGGCCGGCAAGACATCGGGCGGCGTGAAGCTCCGGGTCACCTTGGTGGATCGCGAAGCGGCCTACGTCTGGAAGCCGATGATCCACACCGTCGCCGCCGGCACCGCCGAGGCCGGCATGCAGCAGACGGTCTACGCCGCCCAAGCGCTCACCCACGGATTCCGCTTCGAGTTCGGCCAGGCAATCGGCGTGGATCGCGATGCCCGCCTGGTCCATCTCGCCGCGATCCGGGCGGACGGGTCGATCATGGTTCCCGAACGCTCCGTCGCCTACGATACCCTGGTCCTGGCGGTCGGGAGCCGCGCGAACGATTTCGGCACGCCGGGCGTCGACCGGCATTGCGTGCGGATCGACGGCCTCTCGGACGCGATCGCCTTCAACGACCGGCTCCGTGTCGAGATGCTGAGGAGCGCCGCCTCGACATCGCCGCTGACGGTCGGGATCGTCGGGGGCGGGGCGACCGGGGTCGAATTGGCGGCCGAGCTCGTGCGGACCTTGAGGGTCGCGGAACGCTACGGCGTCGTCGGCGCCGCCGGGCGGCTCAGGATCGTCCTGATCGAATCCGGACACCGCCTGCTCGGTCCGTTCCCCGTACGCGTCGCCGTCGCGGCCCGCCGGAAACTCGAACAGCTCGGCATCGAGGTTCGAACATCAACCCGCGTCGCCGCCGTGGACCGTACTGGCTTCCGGACCGAGAGCGGCGACCGCATCGATGCGGACCTGATGGTGTGGGCGGCGGGCGTGAAGGCGCCGGCCCTGCTCGACGCGTTCGCGGATCTCGAACGTGGTCACGGCGGCCGGCTCGTGGTCGGGCCGACCCTGGCCGTCGAGGCGGACCCGCGCATCTTCGCGCTCGGCGACTGCGCCAGTCCTTGCCTCCCCGGGCGCCGGCAGCCCGTACCGACGACGGCACAGGCCGCGAGCCAGCAGTCCCGGTATCTGGGCCGGCACCTGCCCGAGCTCATTGCGGGCCGGCCCGCTCCTCCTGCCGAGTACCATGACTTCGGATCGTTGGTGACGTTGGGAGGCTTCGACGCCTACGGGACGCTCGGGCGCTTCGGCCTGTTCGACGGCGGCTTCCTGCGCGGTCGGGTGGCGCAGTTCGGACATGCCATGCTGTACCGAGCCTTCCAGGTCCGTCTCCACGGTCTCGCGAAGGGCATGCTGCTCTGGATGCTCGACACGCTCGGCCGTCGGGTCAGGCCCTCAGCGCGGCCCGACTGACCCGGTGCGGGGCAGGCCCTCCCGGCACGCCGCCATGAAGAAGTCGACGCAGCGCTTGAGCGTCTCCCGCTTCACATGGGACATGCCCGGGCGCTCCAAGCCGAGCTCCGCCATGTCGACGAAACCGCGAATGGCGATGCTGAGGAACATGTCGCCCGTGTGCCTGACGTCGTCGACCGCGATCTCGCCGGAGGCATTGCCTTCCTCCAGGCATCGCTCGATCAGCGGGGCTACACGGACGATCCCGAAATCGTGCAGTAGCCGGGCGAATTCCGGGAAACGTGCGGCCTCGGCGACGATGATACGTCGAACGGCGATGGAGTCGACGCTGAGGGCGACCTCCAGCGTTGCGAGCGCGATGCGGTGGAGCCGCTCCGCTACCGGGCCGGCCTGCGAAGCCGCAGACTCGATGGCTGGAACGTTCTCCTCGATGAACCGCACGATGACGGCCTCGAAGAGGTCTTCCTTGGAGCTGAACCGCGCGTAGATGGTCTTCTTGGAGATGCCCGCCGAGCCGGCGATGGCGTCGATGCTGGCCGCCTCGTAGCCCTCCGACAGGAAGACGGGCTTCGCCGCCGCCAGGATGCGCAGGGTCGCATCGCCCTCCGATCCGCGAGGGGGGCGTCCGAGCCGGCTCGGAGTCCGCTTCGTCACTTCCTTGGCGTTCACTGGGAACCCTCCCGCTCACGGAAACGTGCTCAGAACATTATGCTTCGGCTTGGCTGTAAAGGCTAGAGGGGCACCCGCACCCTGCGCAGGGCGTGTCACCCGCTCAACCTACACCGTTGCGGTCCTGCAACGAACGCTATAGGGAACGAAACAGTTTCTTTGTTTCGGATAGATTTCTGATGGCGCGCGCGGAAGAGGACGAAGGCCGGGCGCCCCCCAATGGGACCGAGCGGTCGGACGACGACAGGTCCGAGGAGGGCAGCTTCGACCCCGGCCGTTCCGACGATTCCGGTTCGACCGGGGAGGAGAAGAGCGGTGGGGACAAAAAACCCTCGCCGCTGAAAAAAACCTGGGTGAAGGGCCTGCTCGTCCTGCTCGGCCTCGCCGTCCTCGTCGGCGGTGGAATCTGGGGTTTCCGATACTGGACCGTCGGGCGGTTCATTCAGGAGACGAACGACGCCTACGTCCAGGCCGACCAGGTGGCGATCTCTCCCCAAGTCTCCGGCTATGTCGCGACGGTGCCGGTCGTGGCCAACCAGATCGTCACCGCCGGGCAGGTCCTTGCGACCGTCGACGATGGGCAGTACCGCGCCAAGCTCGCTCAGCAGCAGGCGCAGGTCGACGCCCGCCAGGCAGACGTCGCACGGGCCGAGGCCGACCTCGTCCGCCAACAGGCTCAGATCGATCAGGCGAAGGCCCAGGTCGCGGCCTCGCAGGTCACCGCGAAGTTCTCCGCCGAGCAGGTCCGGCGCTACAAGCCGCTGGCCGCGTCGGGCGCGGACACGGTGGAGAAACTCGACCAGTACAAGAGCCAGGCCGAACAGAACCAAGCGCAGGTCGACGTCAACCAGGCTCAGGTCCAGTCCGCCGAGAAGCAAGTCGCCTCCCTGAAGGCCGCCGTCACGCAGGCCAAGGCGGCCGTCGACCAGGCCCGGGCCGGGGTGACGCAGGCCCGGCTCGACCTCGATCATGCGGTGGTGAAAAGCCCCATCGCCGGTCGCGTCGGCGACCTCACCGCCCGCATCGGCCAGTACGTCCAGGGCAGCACCCGGCTGATGGCGGTGGTTCCGGTCGAGGACCTCTACATCGAGGCGAACTACAAGGAGACCCAGATCGGGTTGATGCGGGTCGGCCAGCCGGTGACCATCGCGGTCGATGCCCTGTCGAGCCACGACCTCAAGGGGCGGGTGGCGAGCTTCTCGCCGGGGACGGGCGCACAGTTCGCCCTGATCCCGCCGGAGAACGCCACCGGCAACTTCACCAAGATCGTCCAGCGCGTGCCTGTCCGCATCCGCTTCAAGGCCGGCGGCGAGGCGCGCAAGGTCCTGATCCCGGGCCTGTCCGTCGTCGTCTCCGTCGATACCCGCGGAGCCCGGGACGACCAGGAGGAGGATGACGAGGAGGCCGATGAGACGAAGGTCTCCGAGGCCGGCCCCGGGGCCCAGCCGACCCAGCGGACGCGCAACGCGAAGGCCCGTCCATGAGTGCGGCCAGCCCATCCGCACGCAATTCGCAAGGCGGCGAGAAGGCGGACGCGGCCGCGTGGCTCGCGGTGGCCGCCGGCACCATCGGCGCGCTGATGGCGACGCTCGACACCTCCATCGTCAACGCGGCCCTCCCGACCATCCAGGGCGAGATCGGAGCGTCGGGCTCGGAGGGCACCTGGATCTCGACCTCCTATCTCGTGGCCGAGATCATTATGATCCCGCTGTCCGGGTGGCTGGAGAAGGTGTTCGGGCTGCGCAGCTTCCTCCTGGTCATGACCATCCTGTTCGTCGGCTTCTCGATGCTGTGCGGCATCTCGGGAAACCTCGGCACGATGATCGTCGGACGCGTCGGCCAGGGCTTCACCGGCGGCGCCATGATCCCGACGGCGCTCAGCATCGTCTCGACGCGTCTGCCGCCGGCGCAGCGCCCGGTCGGCGTCGCCCTGTTCGGGCTGACGGCCGTGCTCGGCCCCGTGCTCGGCCCACTGATCGGCGGCTGGCTCACCGAGAACGTCAGCTGGCACTATTCGTTCTTCCTCAACCTGCCCATCGGCATCGGCCTCGTCGTGCTCCTGCTCGTCGGCCTGCCCCACAAGCCGGCGCAACTCGGGCGCATCGCGCAAGGGGACTGGCTCGGCATCGTCGGGCTCGCCGTCGGGCTCGGCTGCCTGACCATCGTGTTGGAGGAGGGCCAGCGCGAGCAGTGGTTCGAGTCCTCGTTCATCGTCTGGTTCAGCGTCGCCGCCGCCTGCGGCTTCGTCCTAATCATCCTCGGGCAGGTGACGGCGCGCGAGCCCGTCATCGACATGCGCATCCTGTTCACGCGCAGCTTCGGCAGCGTGTTCCTGATGAGCTTCGCCATCGGCGGGGCGCTCTACGGCATCCTCTACCTGATCCCGCAGTTCCTCAGCCAAGTGCCGCGCTACAACTCCGAGCAGTCGGGCTACGTCGTCCTGATCTCGGGCGTGCCCACGCTCCTGTTCATGCCGTTCTTCCCCCTGCTGGTACGGATCCTCGACATCCGGGTCGCCATCGGGTTCGGCATCCTCTGTTATGCCGCCAGTTGCTTCATGGAAGCCGGCCTCACCACGGAGGACGCCGGCCAGCAATTCGTCATGTCGCAGTTGCTGCGCGGCGTCGGGCAGGCCTTCGCCCTGCTGTTCCTCAACCAGGCCGCGGCCACCGCCGTCGACCAGGACAAGGCCGAGGACGCCTCCGGCCTGTTCAACGGGGCGCGCAACCTCGGGGGTTCCTTCGGCCTCGCCCTGATCTCGACCCTGCAGCAGCGCCGAGACGACTTCCACAACGCGCGCCTGGAGGAGTCCGTTCGGGCGAACTCGGTGATCGTCCAGGACCGCATCGACGCCATGGTCGGCCCCGGTGGCCCGGAGGCCATGCGGCAGGCGCTCGGCGGCCTGAAGCGGATGATCGGTGCGCAGGCGACCGTGATGACCTTCTCCGACCTGTTCTTCGTCTTCGGCTGGATCCTGCTCGCGGTCCTGCCCCTCGTCCTTTTCCTGCGCCCGCCGCCGAAGGGCGGCCCGGTGGCGATGCACTGAGGCCGCCGCGATGTTTCCCCTGAATGCCCGTCCCGGCCTCGCCCTGGCGGTCGCCGGCCTCCTCGGCGGCTGCGTGGTCGGCCCCGACTACGCCGGCTCGCCGGTCGCCGCGCAGCGCGCCGAGAGCGGCGCCCCCTTCGTCCGCGCCACCTCCGCGCGCATGGTGCCGGTCGACCCGCCGGCCCGGTGGTGGACGTCGCTGCGCGATCCCATCCTGTCCGACCTCGTCGAGGAGGCGCTTGCGACCAACACGAACGTGCAGGTCGCCTCGGCCCGGCTGCGCCAGTCCCGCGCCATGCTGGCCCAGCGTACCGCCGACCTCGCCCCGACGGTCTCCTCGAACGCGGTTGCGCTCAACAACCAGTTCCCCGTCAGGGACTTCGTCGGCCGTGGGCTCACGAGCGGCCTCGGCTCCGCCACGGGGTCGGCCGACGGCGCCGTGACGATTCCGAAGTCGATCAATACCGACCTCTACAACGCCAGCTTCGACGCCACGTGGGAGATCGACATCTTCGGCGGCAAGCAGCGGGCCATCGAGCAGGCGGCCGCGCAGGGCGAGGCTGCCGAGGCCGCGGTGGCGGACGCGCAGGTCCAGGTCGCCGCCGAAGTCGCGCAGGCCTACGTCACGCTTCGCGGGGCGCAGCGCCGCCTCGCCCTGACCCTGCGCGCCGCGTCGCTCCAGCGCGAGGCCGTAGGCCTGAGCCAGCAGCGGCTCGCCGGCGGGGCCGCCTCGTCCCTCGACGTCGAGCGCCTGCGCACGCAGTTCGAGACCACCGCGTCCCAGGCGCCCGCCTTCCAGGCGCAGATCGACCAATCCCTGAACCAGATCGCGGTGCTCGTCTCGCGCGAGCCGGGCGCCGTCGACGCCCTCCTGAAGCCCGCCCGCCCTGTGCCGGTGCCGCCCTCCACGCTGGCGGTGGGCGATCCGGCGGGCATGCTCCGCCGCCGACCGGACATCCGTCGCGCGGAGCGCCAGATCGCCGCCGCCAACGCCCAGATCGGACAGGCGGTGGCGAGGCTGTTCCCGAAGGTCAGCCTCCTCGGGAACGCCGGATGGGTCTCGCCGAACATCGGCTCCATCGGCTCGCTCGCCGCCTCGACCTACACCCTCGGGCCGACGCTATCCTGGAACATCCTCGATTTCGGTCGGACGCTGGCGCAGATCCGACAGTCAGAGGCGGGGACCGACGAGGCGCTGGCGCAATACGAGCAGACGGTGCTCCAGGCGCTGCAGGACGCCGAGACCGCCCTGTCGCGCTACGGCCACCAGCGCGCGACCGTCGCCCGCCTCGCCCGGGCCAGCGCCTCGGCCGGCAAGGCCTCGATGCTCACCGACCAGCGCAACACCGCCGGCACGATCAGCACCATCGACGTGCTCGACGTCGAGCGCCAGCGCCTGCAGGCCGAGCAGGGCCTCGCCCAGGCGCAGGCCGAGTACACCAACGACTACGTCGCGCTCCAGAAGAGTCTGGGGCTAGGCTGGAGCCTGCCGGACGAACGCATGTCGGTGGCCCGGCGATGACCCGCTTTCCCGACCTGAAGGAGAGGACCGTGACCGATGCTCCGGACAACATTCCTTCCAGGTCCCTCGCGTGCGCCATCGAGGTCGTCGAAGCCTATGTCGCGAACAACAGGTTGCCGGCGCGGGACGTGCCGGACCTGGTGAAATTCGTCCACGCCGCATTCCTGCGGCTCGCAGACCGAACTTCGGCTCCGGTCGAACGGGTCGCACGCCCGAACGCGGCGGCGATACGTGCGTCGGTCCGACCCAACGGGATCGTCAGCTTCATCGATGGCGGGACCTACAAGACGCTCAAGCGTCACCTGACCGCCGACGGGTTCGACCCGTCCAGCTACCGCGAACGCTACGGCCTCCCCGCCGGCTATCCCATGGTCGCCTCCGCCTACAAGCAGAGACGGTCCGACATCGCCAAGGGAATCGGCTTGGACCTCAAGCGGGACGACGCCGCCCGAGCGGGTTCCACCCGCGAGAGGTCGGAGCGACGTTCGGGCGTGCCCGCACCGACGGCTTGAGCGACAAACTTTTCCGGATCGCGCGACTGCCCCCTCATCGCGCGGTGCGACGGCCGGTCCGACCCTTCCCGATCAACATCGGGCCGGCCGCTTGCCATTCCCGGGATCTTCCCGACCCGGGCGACGCCCCACGACAGGATCAAGCCCGATGACCTCGCCCCGGCGGCCCGTTACACCCTCCAAGGTTCTCATGCTGACGGCGACGCTGGCGCTGGGAGCGTGCGCCTCGGTGCCGCGACAGCCCTACACGGCCGCTGAGGCCCAGGCCGCGGAGGTGGCCGGCATCCCGAACGCCCGCGCATTCGCGGATGCATCGGTCGCGACCCTCACGGCGATGATGGCGGCGCCCGGGGCCCGCGCCCGACCGTTCGCCTACCTCGCCCTCTCGGGCGGCGGCGGCGACGGCGCCTATGGCGCGGGCGTGCTCAAGGGCTGGTCGGAGGCCGGGACGCGCCCGGAGTTCAGCCTCGTCTCCGGCGTCAGCACGGGAGCCTTGACGGCGCCCTTCGCCTTCCTCGGCCCGGCTTACGACCCGGTGCTGGAGGAGATCTACACCAGCGGCGTGGCGAGCACGCTGGTGAAGGACCCGAACCTGGTGAACGTCGTGTTCGGGTCGGGGCTGTTCGGGGACGGGCGCCTGCGCGACCTCGTCGGGCGCTACGTCACGCCGGATCTGCTCGCGGCGGTCGCGGCGGAGCACGCCAAGGGTCGCCGCCTGCTGGTCGTCACGACCAACCTGGACTCGAAAAGGGCCATGATCTGGAACATGGGCGTCATCGCCGCGAGCGGCGCCCCGAATGCGGCGGCGCTGTTCCGCGACGTGCTCACGGCCTCGGCTAGCGTGCCCGCCGTCTTCCCGGCGCAACTCCTCGACGTCGAGGCGGCGGGCCACGGCTTTCAGGAACTCCACGTCGACGGCTCGGTGGTCACGCCGGTCTTCACCGTCCCGCAGGCCGTCATCGCGAACGGCCGCGGCCACGTCTCCGCGCCGACCAAGGCCGACATCTACGTGCTGATGAACGGACGGATCGAGCCCGATTTCGAGCTCGTCCCCGACGACACCCTGTCTATCGTCAAGGAGACGGTCGCCACGGGCAGCCAGGCCCGCAGCCGCGCGAGCCTGGCCGCGACCTACGCGTTCGCGCGGGCGAACCGAATCGGATTTCACCTGACCTACATCGACGGCGCGGCGCCGCGCACGACCGCTGCGAAGGGGTTCGACACGGCCTACATGCGCAGCCTCCATCGGATCGGCTACGAGAAGGCCCGGTCGGGCACCGCGTGGCAGGACACGGTCCCAGTCGCGCCGATCGTGGCGAGCACGCTTGCGTCTCGATGACGGGCGGCGGAGGCATGCGGGGTTCCAGGACCCCGCTCACGTCGATGTCGGCCCTGCTTCTCGCGGGCCGCCGAAGACGATCAGTCTGTTCATGGCTCAATTAAAAGCGCTGGCCGGAGCAGCCGTGCGACCGCCGTCCACGGCCAATTCGGCACCGGTGATGAAGCCGGCCTCCTTCGAGAGAAGGAACACGACGGCGTGGGCTACGTCCAGTGGCTGCCCGACACGTCCAAGGGGAACGATAGCCCCCATCTTCTTGGCTGCGCCCGCACCTGCTGCGTTCTCGATCATCGGGGTGTCGATTGGACCAGGAGTGACGAGGTTGACCCGGATGCCGTCACCAGCCAGTTCGATGGCGGCCGTACGCGTCATGCCGCCAATCGCCGCCTTCGTGCCGGAATAGGCAATGGCGTAGGGTGCAGCTCGAACACCCGCCTCGGACCCAATGTTGACGATGGTGCCGCCCCCGTTGCGGCGCAGGGCCGGAACGACGTGCTTCATGCCGAGCAGTTGGCCGAGTTGGTTGATGCGGATGCCCTCCATCACAGTCTCGGCGTCGAGATCCGTCACCAGGCCGGTGATGGTCACGCCAGCGTTGTTCACCAGCCCCGTGACCTTGCCAAACGTTTCCTCGGCGTGAGTTACGATGGCTACCCAATCTGCCTCCACGCCGACGTCCTGGCGCAGGAAGCGCGCGTCTCCACCGAGTTCCCCGGCGATGCGCTGCCCGTCCGCTTCATCGCGACCACCGAACACGACCTTGGCGCCGGCCTCCACCAGAAGGCGCACCTCCGCCTCGCCCTGGCCGCGCGTGCCACCCGTAACGATGATCACTTCGCCCTGCATGTCGTTCATGATGCGGTCCTTATGGAATGAGACTGGAGAAGGGGCGGTAAGCTTCCGCCAGGAAGTCGCCGACTGGATGCCTGCCTTCGCTGGCAATCCACTCGCGAACGGCGATGCGCAGGCCGCTAACTGCCAGCGCAGCTGCCATGCGACCGGCGACAGAGGTAGCGCCACGGTCCGTTAGAGCTTGCGAGAGCAGATCCTCCCAGCCGAGATACTTCTCGTGCGCTCTCGCCCGCAGTGAGGGGGTCCGCTCAATCAATTGTCCAAGCGCAAGCGAGACCGCATGTTCGGCTCCGTGCCGCTCGACGTGGCGCGTAACCGCGCAGAGCGCTGCTTGCACCGGGTCCACTGCGCAATCGAGCACATCGAGTTCACGCACAAGATCGGGGCCGGTCGACATGGCCCAGGTGAGGACGATGTCCTCTTTGGTCGCGAAGTAGCGGAAGACGCTGCGGCGAGAGACATCCGCAGCAAGCGCGATGGCATCTACAGAGGTCTCGGCAAAGCCGTCATGGAGGAACAGTTTGATCGCCGCATCCACGATGCTGTTTCGGACGGCATCAGCATTCGAGGCGCGAACGTTGGATGAGCGGGATGCGGGGGGCGGGTGTGCTTTCGGTGACGCTTTCGACATAGCAGTTATGTGGCACTGAGTGCCAAATTCCGCAAGCCTCGGTCACCCCCCCCTGCATGACTTCCGCGCTTAAGCCTTGCTTCAGAGTGTTGCGTGACACGCCCAGCAGGTTGCGGACGAGCCTGAAAGCGGACCTTCCCCAGGCCTGCTTTGGGTCGGGAGTGGTCTGGGTGGTGATGTCCGCTTTCATACAGCCTGGGTTGCAAGCGACCCAAAAGGCGGCGAATTCGATTTCGGATCGATCTCTGTACGGCAACCATCTCAGCCGGCGCAGGGTGATCATGAAGCGCTTTTGATTACCCCTACAAGACGCCGGGTTGAAATGGATATGCCATGTCCCTTCCCAAGGACTGCGCGGATCACCTGCGCTCGACCTATGAGAACCTGACCGGCAAGAGGCTCGGATCAGGCCATGCACATGAGATCGTCGCCGCCTATCTCGGCTACCCCACGGCGGCAGCCCTCCAGGCGGAGCGGCGGTTTCCGCTGACCGAGATGGCTGAGGCCGAGATCCTCATCCCCGACCTCCGTTTGATGGACGGACGGGTCCGCCAGATCCAGAAGGACCTCGTCGGCCCTCCCGACGTGAACGGTTTCGCATCCGTATTGGGAGCGTTCCTCGTGGCGTCTGGGCACTTTACCGGCGAGGTCTGGCTGGCCCGGGACCTAAGCGACGAGGTCAACGATTACGTGCAGCGCAACCCCTCCGAGATCGAGGAGGCATTGTCTGGTGAGATGGCGTCAATGAACGCTTATTTCGACGAGATCTACATCGACGGGTACGACTTCCGACCGAACCCGGATGCGCTCGTCGTGACCGTTGCGGGCTCGATGGACGGGGAGAACGATCCCGATAGGGCCTACCACGGCGACAAGATCCTGTTCACGAGCGACCTGACGTTCGAACGCATCGCGGGCCGCGTCGCCTATGCGCGGCCCGAGTTCGACACCGGTGGCGGCATCGATACCGAGGGTATGTACGACTACGAGGACATCTAGCGCCGCAAGAAGGCTTCGAGGAGCCAAAGCCAAGCCTGGCGCGATCACGCCAGGGCCTCGCGACCGACGTGGTTGCGGGGTCCGCAGGCCCGATGCGAAACCCCGAGCCATGCCGTGCCGCAGACCTGTCGCTCCCCTTCCGACACGGGAAGGTGCAGAGGTGGCGTGCCTGGGAGGGTCCGCCGGGCCTTATGGGCAAACCGGCGAGGCCAGGCCGGCGGGGAATTTCGGCCCGTCGCCTGCGGGGCCGATGCGGGCGCGCTCGCGAGAGGCATGCGCCCAGGCTTTCCACAGCCAACTCATTCGGGGACAAATCGGGGACAAATGCGGTTTTCGCGCAGCCGAAAGCCCAATCAAAACAACACGTTATGATGGGGGTTCGGTAGTGGCGGAGACGGAGGGATTCGAACCCTCGATACCCCTTTCGGGGTATGCTCATTTAGCAAACGAGTGCCTTCAGCCGCTCGGCCACGTCTCCGGCGCTCTGGCTCTAGAAGGTCGGATCGGGCGGGTCAACCCGATCCGGGCCGGTCGTTGTGCGGCGGCGGCGTTCGTAGTGCTTGGCGATGCGCAGATGCCGCGACATGGCGTAGTTCATGGCCGTCAGGAAGCCGTAGGTGCCGCGCAGGACGTGGCGCCGGCCGAGATAGGCTTTGAGGAAGTTGCCCGGCAGCTCGACGAAGACCCGCCAGGTCGGAATCACCACGCCCCGGGCCTCGAGGTCGTCGGCCTGCTGGTCGGAATAGCGGTTGAGCTTGTCGAGCTGGTCGCCCAGGGAGCGCACCGAGAAATGGTGGATCACCCCCCGGAGACGGCCGGGCTTCACCCCGGGCTCCAGGGCGACCCGGTCGTGGACCGGGGAGGGGGCGTAGCGGCCCCGGTCCTTGCGGTAGAGCCGCACCGGCGTGAGCGTGTAGGCCCAGGGATGGGGCCGGCCCTCGCCGGGAAACACCTCGGCGATGCCGATCCGCCAGGCCGGCCGGCTGGGCTCGCCGGCGGCGAACAGGGCGCGGATCTCGGCGGCGAGCGCGGTTGGGACAACCTCGTCGGCGTCGAGGTTCAGGAGCCAGACATGCCGGCACTGCTCCTCGGCGAAGCGCTTCTGCGGGCCGTAGCCCGGCCAGGGATTGTGGATCACCCGGGCGCCGAGAGAGGCCGCGAGCGCCTGGGTGCCGTCCGTGGAGCCGGAATCGACCACCACGAGGTCGTCGGTCAGGTCGCGCACCGCCCGGATCGTCGCGCCGATCCGATCGGCCTCGTTCCGGGCGATGATGAAGATCGACAGGGGCAGCGGCGCCACGTCGCTCGCCGGGGCGTCCATCGCCGCGTCGGTCACGCCAGCCAGTCCGGCACCCGGTCGAGGGCGACGAGATCCGCCACGCTCACCCGCGGGCGCACCACGGCCGCCCGGTCGCCCCGCACCAGCACCTCCGGCACCAGGGGGCGGGTGTTGTAGGTGCAGGCCTGGACCGCCCCGTAGGCGCCCGCGCTCATCACGGCGATCAGGTCGCCGGCCTTCACCGCCGGCATCTCGCGGTTGAGGGCGAGGTAGTCGCCGCTCTCGCAGACCGGGCCGACCACATCGGCGACCATCCGGGGCGTGTCCGGCCCCGGTTCGGCCACCGGGCGCAGGCCGTGATAGGCCTCGTACAGGGTCGGGCGGATCAGGTCGTTCATCGCGGCGTCGACGATCACGAAGGTGCGGCCCTCCGAATGCTTCACGTACAGCACCCGGGTCACCAGGATTCCGGCATTGCCGCAGATCATCCGGCCGATCTCGAAGACCGGGCGCAGGCCGAGCGGCGCGAAATGCGGCCGCAGGGTCGCGGCCAGGGCGGCGGGGTCGGGGGGCGGGGCGTTGTCGTCCCGGTACGGGATGCCGAGGCCACCGCCGAAATCGATGTGCTGCAGGGGATGGCCCGCGGCCAGGAGCTGCCGGGCGAGGTCGGCGAGGAGCCGGGCGGCGCTGGCGAAGGGCGCCAGGTCGGTGATCTGGCTGCCGATATGCATGTCGACGCCGTGGACCGCGATCCCCGGCAGGGCGGCGGCCGCGGCGTAGACCTCCGGGGCCCGGGTGATCGGGATGCCGAACTTGTTCTCGTACTTGCCCGTGGAGATCTTGGCGTGGGTGCCGGCATCCACGTCCGGGTTGACCCGCACCGAGACCGGCGCCGTCAGGCCGAGACCGGTCGCCGTCTCGGAGAGCTGGGCCAGTTCCGGCTCGCTCTCGACGTTGAAGCAGAAGATGCCGGCCCGGAGCGCGGCGACCATTTCGTCCCGGGTCTTGCCGACGCCGGAGAAGACGATCTTGGCGGGATCGACCCCGGCGGCGAGCGCCCGGTGCAGCTCGCCGCCCGAGACGATGTCCATGCCGGCGCCCTGGGCCGCGAGCGTCCGCAGAACGGCCTGATTCGCGTTCGCCTTCATGGCGAAGCAGACCAGCGCGTCGTCGCCCGCGAAGGCCTCGGCGAATACCCGGTAGTGCCGCTCCAGGGTGGCGGTGCTGTAGCAGTAGAACGGCGTGCCGACCTCCGCGGCGAGGCCCGTCAGGTCGACGTCCTCGGCCTGCAGGCGGCCGTCGCAATAGTGGAAATGGTGCATCTCGGCCGTGTCTCTCCTGCGCGCCGGAGCGCGGGTGTTTCCCGTGAAACATCCCGGCCGCCCGCTGTCGGGCGCCCATCGCGGAGGGGCGCGGAACGGCGCAGGCGCGGAGCGATGCTCCGGCCCCCGCCGTCTACAGCAGCGGATCGAGAATGAAAGGCTCCTTGGGGATCCGATAGCCGCGCTTGGCGCCGCGGCTGGTCTCGACCGGTGCGCCCGTGCCGCCCGGGGGAATCGCCGCGATGGCGACTTCGTCGCCGGCCTGCACGCCGGCGGGCGTCGGCTCGGCGGCGCCTCCGCCCAGCCCGACGGAGACCGGCAGGGTCCGGCGGCCGTTGACCGAGTTGGTCGATGTCTGCGCGGCCGGGGCCGAGGTCTGAGGCGGCTCGAGGGAGCCGCGGCGTCCGCAGGCGGAGACCGCGACGGCGACGAGGCCGGACGCGGCCAGGAGCTTCAGGGCGGGAGACGACAACATCGCGCGAGGGTCCGGCGGGCTCGGCGCCGGCGCTCGAGGCCGGCGGGGAGCCTCACCTTAGCGGTTGCCGGGCGCATGCGCGAGCGCGCGGCCGCCACACGCCTCCCGGCCTCGCTTCACCAGGTCCGGTCGCGCCGAACCGGCAGCCGGTCCGGCCGCGAGGCGGCGTGCCTCAGCCGCGCTGCTCGCGGGTTCCCCGCGCGCCCTGCTTGCCCTTGCCGGGGGCGTCCTGCTGCTGCTGCGCCTCGTAGGCGTCGATTGCCCGACGGCAATTCTCGCTGAGCTTCTTCCAGTTCTTCTGGAAGCAGGCGTCGGTGGCCGGATCGTCGGGGGCGAGGTTGCCGCAATAGGTCAGGTAGTCGCCGGTGCAGTACTTCTTCAGGGTCTCGTTGCCGCGCTTCGACTGCTGCGCCGCAGCCGGGAGCGTCAGGGCGGCGGCCGCCGCGACGGCGAGAAGGATTGGCTTCAGGCGCATGGGGATACGTACCATCTCTCGGAGTCAGGAATGTCGGGATAAGTCCCGGTTGCGATGATGCCATTGCATGGTCGAAACAAGGCAACCGACGAACGTTTCTCGGTGAGGATCCGTCCTGGCAGCCCGGTCAGACGCGCTCGGGTTGCGGAGCCGGGAATGCCGCCCGGGGCATCCGGTCCTGGCCGGTCAGGGCGTCGGCCACCTCGGTGATCCGCCGGCGCAGGTCGGCGTTCTCGCGCTCGACGCCGCCCTGGCGGTCCGCCAGGTTCTGGGCCAGGGCCTCCTCGGCGGCCTTCAGGCTGGCGCGCAGATCGTCGCGCTCGGCCGCCAGAGCGGTGGAATCCTCAGCTTGGGGCCGGTCGGCGTGGCGGCCCTGTCGAATCGCCAGAAGGCTGTCGAGCAGGTCGGCATGCGCCTCCTCGAGGGCGCGCAACGTGGCGAAGCTCGCGGTGCCGTCCTCGCGGGCGCTGCTCAGTTCCGCTTCGAGCTCCCGGGTCTTGGCCTGGGCCTGCGCGATCTCGGCATCCCGCGCGGCGACGTCGCGGGCCAGGGCCGCCGCCCGCATGGCACCGGCGCCGATCGCGGCGAGGTCGGCGTGGCGCTTGGCCTGCACGGTCTCGACCCGACGCTCCAGACGGCGCTGCTGCACGGCGAATTGTGCGCGCAGGAAATCCCGCTCCGCGGCGATCTCGGCCGGCGACAGCGGCAGCCGCGCCTCCGCACGCCGCCGCGCCAGACGGGCCGCGCGCGCGTTGAGCGCCGGGAGCAGCAGGAGGCCGCACAGGCTCGCCGCCAGGAAGCCCAGCGCGAAGATCATCACCGTTTCGATCACGAGGGAGCAGCCCGCGCATGCGGCCGGAAAGCCCGGCCCAGTGTCAGTCTAACCCAGGTCGGTCGCCAGGGCGAAATCAAGCTACGCTCATCAATCAGAACGGGTTCCAGGTCGCCTCCCGGGTGAACTTGAGATAGCCGACATTGATGCCGAGCCGTGCGCCGACGCCGCTGCGGATCGGCACCACGATGATGCGGTCGCTCACCACCGCGGTCATGCCGAAGCCGCCGACCAGGTAGGCCGAGCCGTCGACCCCGCCGAAGCGCCGGAACAGCTCGCGCACGTTCGGCAGGTTGTAGACCAGCATCATGGTGCGCGCGCCGTCGCCGCCGACGTCGAAGCCGAGCGACGGCCCCTGCCAATAGACGCGCCGCTGGCCGGCGTTGCGGGTGTAGAGCGTGCCCTCGCCGTAGCGGACGCCGGCCACCACCGCGCCTCCGCCCTCCTGCCCGAGGATGTAGCCGTTCGGCTCGCCCCAGCGCCGCCCCGCCTCCTCGACGGTGAGCGCCAGGCCGCGCGAGACCGAGCCGAAGAAGCGGTGGCCCGATTCGACGATCTCGCCGGGGCGGAATGTCTCGGGCGTGTCCGTGTCCTCGCCGCGCGCCAGCGCAGCGCCGACCCCGGCGAGGCCCGCCAGCGGCGTGCCGAGCGCCAGGCCGAGGCCCGCGCGGAGCAGGTGGCGGCGGTGGGTGCCGCGCTCGTCTCGTGCCGTCATCGTTGCCTCCTCACCCGGTTCGACGACCGCATCGGATCCGGGCCGATGCCGTCGGTCTTTGACTCCGCATCGTCTTTTTCCGAAAGCCGGTGTCCTGCTTTCGGGACGATGCTCTTACGGTTCCGCGGTGGATCCCTGCCGCCGCGCCAAAGGGCCGGCCTCGGCCGCACCTGCGACCGGGATCGGCCTGAGGACGGGCCCGCCATCCGGGACGGCGCGGACCGCTATGTCGGACCAGCTTCTGAGGGAAACCGCAAGATGTGGTTAACGCGCCCTGACGCCGCCCCGGCCTCGACGCAGGCGCGGCGTGACAGGATCCGGCGCCATCTCGCGCCGCGATCGCGCCTGCGCGCTGTCATGGCTCCCGCCTTGGCGCTCGCCGCGATCCTGATGGCGGCCGGCGTGCCGGCGGCCGAGCCGGGCGTGACCACGATCGAGCTTCTGGCGCTGAAGGGCTTCGACCCGGTCAGCTACTTCCTGAAGGAGGGCCCGCGGGCCGGCGCCGCGCGGTTCGAGCTGTCCTGGGGCGGCCGGGTCTGGCGCTTCGCCAGCGGCGCCGACCGCGCCGCCTTTCAGGGCAGCCCGGAGGTCTATGCCCCGCGGCTCGGCGGCTTCGACGCCGCCGGGATCCTGGACGGCCGCCTGGTCGATGCCGACCCCCTGGTCTTCGCGGTGATCGACGAGCGCCTCTACCTGTTCCGGGATGCCGGGCGGCGCGCCCGGTTCCTGGCGGACCCCGAGCTGGTCCGGCAGGCGGAGGCGGCCTGGCCCGGCTTGCAGGACCAGCTGGATGTGCCGTTCAGCGATGCGCCGCGGTGAGAGGCTGCTCCGGCGCGCCGCCGGCTCCGCCGGGGGCGGGCAGGGCGAGGCCGGCGGCCAGCTCCGGATCGCCCAGGGCCGCGAACGGCCCGTTGCGGTAGCCGGCGCGGTAGCGCCCGTACAGGATCGGGCCGCCGCCCGGGATCACGACGCAGCCCCCGGCCGCCGCCAGGATATGGTCGCCGGCCGCCGTGTCCCATTCCATGGTCGGTCCGCAGCGGATGTAGACATCCGCCTCGCCGGCGGCGATCAATCCGAACTTGAGCGCCGAGCCGGATCGGCGGGTTTCCAACACGGGCAGGGCGGCGAGGCAGAGGGCGGTCTCGGGGTCGCCGTGCCGCCGGCTCCCCAGGGCCACGAGGCCGCTCGACGGCGCCGGTCGGGCCCGCACCGGCCGGCCCGCGCCCGGGTGCCCCTCGATCACGGAAGCCTCGACGGTGGCATCGCCCGCCCACCAGGCCCGGCCGAGGCCCGGGGCCACGAGCGCGGCCGCCACCGGCCGGTCGCCCGCCACCAGGGCGATGTTGACCGAGTAATCCGGCGTCCCGGCCAGGAAGTCGCGGGTGCCGTCCAGGGGATCGACCAGGAAGAAGTGCTGCGACGGCCGCGCCGCCAGTTCGTCGGCCGCGGCGCTCTCCTCGGCGATGACGGCAATGCCGGGAAACCGCGCGGCGAGCGCGGCGACGATCAGCGCCTCGGCCTCGATATCGGCGGCGCTCGACGGCGAGCCGTCCGCCTTCAGGGCGTGCGGGCAGGGACCGCGATGATAGCGGCGCAGCACCTCTCCGGCGGCGCAGGCGATCTCGGCGAGCGCCGCGGCGATCCGCTCGCGCTCAGGCCCCGAAAACATCGCCGCGCTTATCATGTCGCCTCCCATACCCGCCTGCATGCCCGAGCGGGTCGGGCTTGTCGACATGTCGGGCCGGGGACCGGTTCCGTTGCGGGGTCTCGATCGCGGACGGCCTGCCGAGTGGATCCGGGTCCGACGCCCGCTACCGCGTCGATGCCCCGATTACCGTCCGCTTGATCCGGGCGAGCAGAGCGCAGGTCCGGCGGCGATGGCGATGCAGTTCGGCCGCGAGGCTGCGGGCATCCGGCAGGCCCACCGCCTTGGCGATCTGCCGAGCCGCGCTGTCCGAGGGGGTGGAGCCGGGATCGGCCATCACCAGCCGCTGCCACTGGTAGACCGCGTCGAGGAACGCGTAGGTCTCGGCCAGGGGCTCGGCGATGGCGGCGGCCAGGATACCGCGCTCTCCGGCCAGCCGGAGCACCGCCTCGCCGGAGAGGCCGATGCCGTCGGTCTGGATCTGGGGGGCGCTCAGCACGATGGACTGGGCCAGGAAGTCGAGGTCGAACAGCCCGCCGGGGGCGAGTTTGAGGTCGTAGGGACCGGCATGGCCGCGCTCCTCGGCGACGAGCCTGCGCATCTCCCCGGCCGAGGCGCAGACCTGCGCGGGATCGCGCGGCTGCCCGACGGTCTCGGCGATCGCCGCCATGACCGCCGCCCCGAGCGCGGGATCGCCCGCCACCACCCGGGCCCGGGTGAGGGCCATGTGCTCCCAGGGCTCGGCGGCCTCGCGTTGATAGGTGACGAAGCCGTTGAGCTGCACGGCGGGCGGGCTGTGGCTGCCGTAGGGCCGCAGGCGCAGGTCGACCGCGTAGAGCCGTCCGCGGCGCGTCGCGGTGGTGAGCGCCGCGTAGAGGCGCTGCGCCAGGCGGTTATAGGCCACGACCGCGTCGAGCGGGCGCGGGCCGTCGGTCATCCGGTCATCCGGATCGAAATCGTACAGGAAGACCAGATCGAGGTCGGAGACCGCGCTGAGCTGCCGGGATCCGAGCCGCCCGAGGGCCAGGACGCAGCACCGGCCCTCGGGCACGGCGCCGTGGTCCTGGGCGAACCGGCGCTCCTCCGCTTCGAGGTTCAGCGCGACCGTGGCCTCCGCGAGGGCCGAATAGGCCTCCCCGGCCTGACGCGGCGTGATCAGGCCGGACAGGAGCCGCGCGCCGTTGACGAAGGCCATCTGCCGGGTGGCGTCCCGGCAGCGATCCAGAAACTCCTCGTGGCTCGCCGGCTGCCCGACCAGCGCCCGGTACTGGTCGCGCACCTGATCGGGGCCCGGCGCCGGCGCCACGAAATCGGGGTCGAGCAACGTGTCGAGGACGTGGGGGCTGAGGCTGACCGTGTCGGCGAGATGGGGCGAGGTCCCCAGGATGTCGGCGAACAGGAGGCGCAGGCGCTCGTGCGAGCGCAGGATGGCCAAGAGCTCCGCCACCGCGGGCATCCGGGCGAAGGCCCGGTCGAGGGTGAGCAAGGCCGCGTCCGGATCGGCGGTCCCGCCGAGCGCCCGCAGGAGGCTCGGCAGCAGCTCGGCCAGGATCTCCCGCGCCCGGCCGGTCTGGAGCGCCGGACGGCGGCCGACATGCCAGCCCTGCACGGTCTCCCAGGCGAGCCGGGGATCGCGGAACCCGAACGCCGCCAGGGCCTCCAGGGTGGCGGGGTCGGGCTCGCTCTCGCCGAAGACGAGGCTGTACTCCGGGGCGCCGTCCCCCGGCGCGGTCTCGAACAGCAGGGCATAGTGCGCCTGGACGCGGCCGGCATGGTGCAGCAGCGCCGTCTCGAAATCCCCCCGCGTGTCGAACCCCGCGAACCGCGCCAGCGCGTCGAGCGCCGCATCCCCGGTCGGCAGCCGCTGGGTCTGCTCGTCGCGGATCATCTGGATCCGGTGCTCGAGGGTGCGCAGGAACCCGTAGGCCGCCGTGAGCTCGTCGCGCGCCTGGGCGTCGATCCAGCCCTCCTCGACGAGACGGCCCAGCATCTCGACGGTCCGGCGCCCCCGCAAGGCGGGCTTGCGGCCGCCGAACACGAGCTGCTGGGTCTGGACGAAGAACTCGATCTCCCGGATGCCGCCGCGGCCGATCTTGATGTCGTGGCCGGCCACCGTGATCGTGTCGTGGCCGCGGACCATGTGGATCTGCCGCTTCATCGCGTGGATCTCGGCGATGGCGGCGAAGTCGAAGTGCCGGCGCCAGATGAACGGCGCCAGATCGGCCAGGAACGCCGCGCCGGCCGGGATGTCGCCGGCGATCGGCCGGGCCTTGATGAAGGCGGCGCGCTCCCAGTTCTGGCCCAGCGTCTGGTAGTAGTCGAAGGCGAAGCCGGTGGAGAGCGCCACCGCCGTGGAGCCCGGATCCGGGCGCAGCCGGTAGTCGATGCGGTGGACGTAGCCGTCGGCGGTGCGCTCGGACAGGAGCTTCACCAGCCCCTGCGCCAGCTTGACGAAGAACGCCTTGGGATCCCCGCCGGTGGCGGCCGCGGCGCGCTCGGCCTCGTAGAAGACGATGAGGTCGATGTCGCTGGAATAGTTCAGCTCGGCCCCGCCATGCTTGCCGAGCGCCAGGACGACCAGCCCGGAGCCGACCTGCGGCGCCTCCGGGTCCTGCGCTCGGAACCGTCCGGCCGCCATGCCTTGCCGGAGCAGCGCGTCGGTGGCCGCGCTCACCGACGCGTCGGCGAAGGCGGACAGGGCCTGGACGACTGCGTCGAGATCCCAGCAGCCGCCGAGATCGGCCAGCGCCACCAGGAGGGCATGCTCCTCCCGGTTGCGGCGGAGTCGGCGGGCGACCTCCGCGAGGTCGGGATTCTCGCCGCAGGCGCCCCCGACGGCGCGCTGCCGCGCGATGATCGCCCGGCTGGCGGCCTCCGGCGGCTGTCCCATCAGCGCGACGAGGCGCTCCGGCGCGCGGGTGACGGCCTGCCAGAGGAACGGCGAATGGTCGGCCAGCCCGAGCAGCAGGGTGCGGCAGGCCGGGGTGAGGAAACCGGCCGGGAAGGCCGGCTCGATCTCGGCGAGGCGCGCGCCGGCCGCATCGGGGTCGGCGGGTTGCAGGCTGGGCCGCAGGCTCTCGGACAATGGGGGTTCGGGCTGCATGGGGTGCCGCCTCAGCGTGGTTGGCTGCGTGGGGATGCCGGGGGCCGGCCGGCGGCCGCGCCGGGAGGCGCCGGGGCTTTAGAGGCCGTGGTTCGGCCGGCGGTCTCGCGTGTCACGCCGATTCCTCCCTGGCTCGAGCCGGGCCCGAACGGGCGCGACCCCGGGACTGCTCGCGGTCCGCATCGTGGCCGATCCGCGTTGGTCGGCACCGTACCCGATCCCGGCGCGGCCGGCACCGGTGCCGGCCGGTAACGCTTTTCAAAGCCGAACGTGGCGTCTATCCGTGCGGACCGGTCCATTGCCCCCGGCCCGACCGGCGGGCCGCGCGGGATGTTTCGCGGGGACTCGACCGCCATGTCGGGCGGCCAAGGATCGGCGGCTCCGAAGCGACGGGCCGGCCCGCAGATTGTTCGACCTCCAGATCCGCCCGCCCGGAGCGCACCATGTCCTCCCCGAACGCACCCCGCCTGAATCTCGACGGCCTCGACCTCGCCGCCCTGCTCTGCTCCCGCGTCTGCCACGACGTGATCAGCCCCGTCGGCGCGATCGTGAACGGGCTGGAGGTGCTGGAGGATGACGATGACGAGTCGATGCGCACCTTCGCCCTCGAGCTGATCGGCAAGAGCGCCCGCCAGGCCTCAGCCCGGCTGAAATTCGCCCGCATCGCCTTCGGCGCGGCCGGATCGGCCGGCGCCTCAATCGACCTCGCCGACGCCGAGAGCGTGGCCAAGGGCATGTTCAGCGACGAGAAGACCAAGCTCGCCTGGAGCGCGCCGCAGGCCCTGTTCCCCAAGAACAAGGTGAAGCTGCTCCTGAACCTCGTGATGATCGCCACCTCGGCGATCCCGCGGGGCGGGCTGATCGACGTCACCGTCTCGGGCGACGGCGAGGCGCCGACCCTCGTGCTCACCGCCAAGGGCTCGCATGCCCGCATCCCGCCCCATGTCGAGGAGCTGATGGCCGGCAGCCCGGAGAGCGGCACCGTCGACGCCCACGGCATCCTGCCGTTCTATGCCGGCCTCGTGGCGCGGGCCGCCGCCATGGATGTGCGATTCGCCATCGAAGGTGATGAAGTGACGATCACGGCCTCGCCGACAGTGATCGCGGCGCCGACGGAGGCTGGTGACGAAGCTTCCGATACCGCGCTGGCGTAAAAAACTGGAAAAGCATGGGGTGGGGAGGGGATCGAAACGCTTCCCTAACCCGGCTTGAGTAAGTACGTTGCGCGAGAGCCTCTCCGTGTAACGAGTATCGCCTATGGACGACCTGCTTCGTGAGTTCCTGACCGAGAGCGGGGAGCACCTCGACACGGTCGATGCTGAACTGGTTCGGTTCGAACAGGATCCGAATAACCAGACGATTCTGCGGAACATCTTTCGCCTCGTCCATACGATCAAAGGAACCTGCGGGTTTCTCGGCCTGCCGCGCCTCGAAGCCTTGGCGCATGCCGCCGAGACCTTGATGGGCCGCTTCCGGGACGGCCTGCCCGCCACCTCCGAATCGGTCACGGTGATTCTCTCGACCCTGGACCGGCTCAAGGCGATCCTGGCCGATCTCGAGGCCACCGGCACCGAGCCGGCGGGCTCCGACGACGATCTCATCTCCGAGCTGGATCGCCTGGCGTCGGCCGAGCCTGAGCCCCAGGCCGCGCCCGCCCCGGCGCCCGAGCCGGTGCTGCCGGACCCGGTCTCGCGCGAATTGAAGCCCGGCGAGGTGACCCTCGACGAGCTGGAGGCGGCCTTCCTGGCGGCCCCGGGCCCGGGCGAGGCTGACTTCGCGGCGCCGGTTTCGGCCCCCGTCGAGGCGCCGAAGGCCGAGGCTCCCAAGGTTGAGGCCCCCAAGGCCGAAGCCCCCAAGCCGGCGGCGCCCAAGGCCGTGGAGCCCAAGCCGGCGGCCCCGAAGGCCGAGCCGGCCGAGGCCGAGTCCGCCAGGGCCGAGCCCGCGGGCGACACCGAGGCCGTGGTGGCCACGGAGACCACGGCGGCCGGGAGCAAGATCCAGACGATCCGCGTGAACGTGGATACGCTCGAGCACCTGATGACCATGGTCTCGGAGCTGGTGCTGACCCGCAACCAGCTCCTCGAGATCGCCCGCCGGCACGAGGATTCGAGCTACAAGGTCCCGCTCCAGCGCCTGTCCCACGTCACGGCCGAGCTGCAGGAAGGCGTCATGAAGACGCGCATGCAGCCGATCGGCAGCGCCTGGCAGAAGTTGCCGCGCGTCGTGCGCGACCTCTCGGCCGAACTCGGCAAGCAGATCGACCTCGTGATGGTCGGCGCCGAGACCGAGCTCGACCGGCAGGTCCTTGAGGTGATCAAGGACCCGCTGACCCACATGGTCCGCAACTCGGCCGATCACGGCCTGGAATCGACCGCCGGGCGCATCGCGGCGGGCAAGCCGGCCCGCGGCACGATCCGTCTCGCCGCCTATCACGAGGGCGGCACGATCACGATCGAGATCGCCGACGACGGCAAGGGTCTTGACCTCGCGGCGATCCGCAAGAAGGCGGTGGAGCGCGGGCTGGCGGCCCAGGCCGATGTCGAGCGGATGACCGACGCGCAGGTCGCCAAGTTCATCTTCGACGCCGGGTTCTCGACCGCGGCGGCGGTCACGTCGGTGTCGGGCCGCGGCGTCGGCATGGACGTGGTCAAGACCAACATCGAGACCATCGGCGGCATCATCGACATCGCCACCACGGCGGGCCGCGGCACCACCTTCACCATCAAGATCCCGCTGACGCTGGCGATCGTGGCCGCCCTGATCGTGCGCGCCGGCGAGCATCGCTTCGCCCTGCCGCAGGTGGCCGTGCTCGAGCTGGTCCGGGTCGATGCCGGGGCCCAGCGGGTCGAGCGCATCAACGGCTCGCCGGTGCTGCGCCTGCGCGAGCGGCTGCTGCCGATCGTCTCGCTCACCGGCCTGCTCGGGCAGTCGGGCGGCCAGGGCGACGAGACGGCCCAGGCGGGCTTCGTGGTCGTGGCCCAGGTCGGGCGCGAGCGCTTCGGCATCCTGGTCGACGAGGTCTTCCACACGGAGGAAATCGTCGTGAAGCCGATGTCGGCCAAGCTCCGGCACATCCCGATGTTTGCCGGCAACACGATCCTCGGCGACGGCGCCGTGGTGCTGATCATCGATCCCAACGGCGTGGCCCGGCAGGTCGCCCAGGGGGTCCAGGGCAGCAGCGGCCACGCGGATTCCGACGCCGAGGCGGAGGCATCCGAGATGGGCGATACCAAGACCACCCTGCTGGTGTTCAAGGGCGGCCAGGGCAGCTTCAAGGCGGTGCCGCTCTCCCTGGTCACGCGCCTCGAGGAGATCGAGTGCGACAAGGTCGAGTGGCTCGGCGGCCGCCCGCTGATCCAGTACCGCGGCCGGCTGATGCCGCTGGTCCCGGCCGATCCGGCGATCACGATCCGCTCGGAAGGCACGCAGGCCCTGGTGGTGTTCTCCGACGGCGAGCGGGCGATGGGCCTCGTGGTCGACGAGATCGTCGACATCGTCGAGGAGCGCCTGGACATCGAGATCGCGGCCGACCGTTCGGACCTGATCGGCTCGGCGGTGCTGCGCGGCCGCGCCACCGACATCATCAACATCGCCCACTTCCTGCCGCTCGCCTACGACGACTGGGCCCGCGGCCCGAAGCGGGCGGAGCAGGTCTCGACCCTGCTGCTGGTCGACGACTCGGCCTTCTTCCGCGACATGCTGAGCCCGGTGCTGAAGGCCGCGGGCTACCAGGTGATCACGGCGGCGAGCACCGATGCCGCCCTGTCGATCCTCCAGTCGGATCCGCGGATCGAGGTCGTGGTCACCGACCTGGAAATGCCCGGCCGCAGCGGCTTCGATCTCGTCGCCGCCATGCGCAGCGGCGAGCCGCGGGTCGCCGGCCTGCCGGTGATCGGCCTCACCGGGACGGTGGGCGCCGACGCGGTGGAGCGGGCCCGGTCCCTAGCGATCACCGACCTCGTGGCCAAGTTCGACCGCAGCGGTCTGATCGCGGCCCTGGCCGAGATCAACCCCACCGCCGTCTCCCAAGCCGCCTGATCCCGGCTCAGCCCGCCATACGACGATCGAATCCGGAGAGTTCTGATGCAGGCTGCCAATGCCAACGGCGCCGAGACCGGCCCAACCGACGACTACGTCACCGTCTTCGTGGGCGACACCCTGTTCGGCCTGGCGATCGAGCGGGTCCACGACGTGTTCGTCCCCTCGGGCGTGACGCCGGTGCCCCTGGCGCCGTCCGAGATCGTCGGCCTGCTCAACCTGCGCGGACGCGTGGTCACCGCCGTGTGCCTGCGCCGGCGCCTGGGTATGCCCGACGCCGAGACCCAGGACGACAAGGCCAATCCCAAGATGGCGATCGGCCTCGAGCAGGGCGGCGAGACCTTCGCACTCGTGGTCGACGGCGTCGGCGAGGTGCTGAAGCTCGGCACCGACAGCCGCGAGGCGGTTCCGATCAACCTGGATCCGCGCTGGCGCAACCTCGCCACCTGCGTCCACCGCCTCGACGGTCGCCTCCTGGTGATCCTCGACGTGGACGCGCTTCTCGGCTTCAGCGCTGCCGGCGCGAAGGCGGCGTAAGGAGAGGAGGGATGAAAGCGCCACACGAGACGACCTGCCTGGTGGTCGACGATTCCGCGGTGATCCGGAAGGTCGCGCGGCGGATCATCGAGGCCCTGGGCATGAATGTGAGCGAGGCGGAGGACGGCAGCGCCGCCCTCGAAGTCTGCGCCGCCAGCATGCCGGACGCAATCCTGCTCGATTGGAACATGCCGAACATGGACGGCTACACCTTCCTCCAGGCGCTCAGGCGGAGCGAGGGGGGCACGACGCCGAAGGTCCTGTTCTGCACCACCGAGAATGATGTCGGGGCGATCGCCCGGGCCCTCCGGGCCGGGGCCGACGAATACATCATGAAGCCCTTCGACCGCGATATCCTCGCGGCCAAGCTCGAACAGGTCGGCCTCGTCGCCGACGCCGCCTGACTTCGACGCCGACATCATCCAAGACCCAGTACCCGAGGCAATCATCATGGCCCTGAGCCCCGCGGTCGTCCCACTCCGCAGTCCGCCTGCGCAATCCACGACCTCCGCCGCGGCTCCGATCCGGGTGCTGATCGCCGATGATTCCGCCGTCGTGCGCGGCCTCGTCGCCCGCTGGATCACCGAGGCCGGGTTCGAGGTCGCCGGCACCGCCTCCAACGGCCGCATCGCCCTGGAGATGATGGCCAAGCACGATCCGGACGTCGTGCTGCTCGACATCGAGATGCCGGAGCTCGACGGCACGACGGCGCTGCCGCGCATGCTCGCGATGAGCCCGAATCTCCAAGTCGTGATGATGTCGACGCTGACCACGCGGAACGCCGACATCTCCCTGAAATGCCTCGCGCTCGGGGCCGTGGACTACCTCGCCAAGCCCGAGAGCAACCGCGGCGTCACCACCTCGGAGACCTTCCGGGTCGAGCTGATCGAGCGGGTGCGGGTGTTCGGCGCCGCCCGGGCTCGCGCCCGGCGTCCGGCCGGCGCCCCGGGGACCGCACCGGCCCCCGCCCACGCGGCCCCCGCGCTGGCGCCCGCCGCGCCTTCACCGCGGCCGCCCACCCCGTTCACCCTCCGGCCGAAGGTCCGCAACCGGACCCAGCCCCGTGCCCTGCTGATCGGCTCCTCGACCGGCGGGCCCCGCGCGGTGGGCGAGATGCTGGAGGGGATCGGCGCCGCCGCCCTGCGCCGCGTGCCGGTGCTGATCGTGCAGCACATGCCGCCGATCTTCACCGCCGTGTTCGCCGAGCACCTCTCCACCCGCACCGGGCTGCGCGCCGCCGAGGGCAAGGCCGACGAGCGCCTGGAGGCGGGCCGGATCTACGTGGCGCCGGGCGGGCGCCATATGGGGCTGGTGGCCGGGCCCAACGGGCCCACGATCCGCCTCACCGACGGGCCGCCGGTGAATTTCTGCCGCCCCGCCGTGGACGTGCTGTTCAAGGACGCGGCCGTGGTGTTCGGCGCCGCCACCGCGACGGTGATCCTCACCGGCATGGGCTCGGACGGCACCAACGGCGCCCGCGCGCTCACCGACGCGGGCGGCCCGGTCCTCGCCCAGGACGAGGCGACCAGCACCGTCTGGGGCATGCCCGGCAGCGTCGCCCGGGCCGGCCTTGCCGAGGCCGTGCTGCCACTCCCCGAACTCGCGACGGCGCTGCGCGCCCTGATCACGGGGCAGCCGTCATGACCGAGCTCGAGTTCGAATACCTGCGCACCTTCCTCAAGCAGCGCTCCGGCCTCGCGCTGACCGCGGAGAAGCGCTACCTCGTCGAGAGCCGGCTGACCCCGGTCTGCCGCCGCTTCAATCTCGCCGCCCTGGGCGACCTGATCGGCGCGCTCAAGCTCGGCCAGGACGGGGCGATCGAGCGCGCCGTGGTCGAGGCGATGACCACGAACGAGACCTTCTTCTTCCGCGACCGCATCCCGTTCGACCTGTTCCGCGACACGATCCTGCCGGAGGCCCTGGCGCGCAACGCCAGCAAGCGCCGGCTGCGGATCTGGTGCGCGGCGGCGTCCACCGGCCAGGAGCCCTATTCCCTGGCCATGCTGCTGCAGGAGGCCGGGCCCAAGCTCGCTGGGTGGCAGGTCGAGATCGTGGCCACCGACCTGTCCACCGAGGTGATCGAGAAGGCCAAGCTCGGCCTCTACAGCCACTTCGAGGTGCAGCGCGGCCTGCCGGTGCAGTGGCTGATCAAGTACTTCACCCAGATCGGCGAGCAGTGGCAGATCGCCCAGAGCCTGCGCTCCATGGTGGATTACCGTCAGCTCAACCTGCTGCACAGCTTCACGTCCCTCGGCCAGTTCGACGTGATCTACTGCCGCAACGTGCTGATCTACTTCGACGCGCCGACCAAGTCGGACGTGCTGGCCCGGCTCGCCGCCCAGCTCGCGCCGGGGGGCGCCCTCCTGCTCGGGGCGGCCGAGACGGTGATCGGCCTGACCGACCGGCTCAGCCCGAACCCGAAGCAGCGCGGCCTCTACGGCCATGCCGAACCGGTGGGCCGCACGCCCGAGATGGCCGCACCCATGCGTGTCGCCGCCGGCGTCTGAGCGCCCAGCCCGCCGCCGGTCCGAGCCGCGTTCGGACCGGCAGCCGTTCCACGTCCCGATCGACGCCCCATCGTCGGGCGCATCGCCCGCCTGCGCGCGCCGGGGTCGACCGTGGCCGAGTGAGACGGCATCACGGACCTGACAGGACCGGCGGACGGCCGGACGGCCAGGAGACACGGCATGGCGGCAGGACACGGGGCGGGATTGCCCAAGGTCGCGTTCATCGGCACCGGCGGGACGATCTCGTCCCTCGGGCGCGATGCGCTCGACATCCTCGACTACACCGCCACCGACCGCCGCCTGGAAGCGGGCGCGATCCTGGACGCGGTCCCGGAACTGTCCGCGGTCGCCACCGTGGTCCCGGTGCCGTTCCGGGCGGTCCCGAGCCCGGCGATCGGGTTCGCCGAGTGGCGCGACCTCGTCCTGCTGTGCGAGCGGACCGCCGCCGCGCATCCGGATCTCGCCGGCATCGTCATCGGGCACGGCACCGCCACTCTGGAGGAGACCGCCTACGCGCTCAGCCTCACGCTGACGGTGGACCTGCCGGTGGTTCTCGTCGGCTCGCAGCGGCCGATGAGCGCCCTGTCCACCGACGCGAAGCTCAATCTCGTGGCGGCGATCCGCACCGCCGCCGCGCCGGCCTCCCGCGGCCGGGGCGTGCTGGTGGTGCTCAACGACGAGATCCAGGCTGCCCGCGAGGTGACCAAGACCTCGGTGGCCCGGCTGCAGACCTTCCGGACCCCGGATTTCGGCGTGCTCGGCCAGGTCGACGGCGACAGCGTCCGGTACTACCGCCGCTCCGAGCGGGCCCACGCGCCCGGCACCCCGTTCGATATCCGGACGCTGCCCGCCCTGCCGCGGGTCGACGTGTGCTACGGCTACGCCGATGCCGACGGCACCGCGGTGCGGGCGTTCCGGCAGGCGGGGGCGCGCGGCCTGGTCGCGGCCGGGCTCGCCCCGGGCATGATGCCGCCGGCCGAGGCCGACGCCTTGGAGGAGGCCGCGGCAGCGGGCATCCCGGTGGTGATGTCGACGCGGGCCGGCAGCGGGGTCGTGCCGCTGACCACGCGCCTGCGCACCCGCGGCATCCTCAGTGCCGACAACCTGACCCCGCAGAAGGCCCGGATCCTGCTCGCCCTGGCTCTGACCGTCACGACGGAGCCCGAGGCGGTCGCGCGCCTCTTCGCGACCTACTGACCCCGATGCCCCTGATCGATCCCGCCCGGTCCCTCCTCCTCGTCATCGACATCCAGGTCCGGCTGATGCCGGCCATCGCGGATGGCGCCGGAGTGATCGCCAACACGGACCGCCTGATCGCGGCGGCCAAGCTGCTGGACGTGCCTGTCCTGTTCACCGAGCAGAATGCCGGCGGGCTCGGGCCGACCGTGCCGGAGCTCGCCCCGGAACCCGGGGCGGCCTTCGCGAAGATGAGCTTCGGCGCCGCCCAGGCGCCGGGCTTCCTCGACCGGATCGGGGACCGCGACCTCGTGGTGGCGGGCTGCGAGGCGCATATCTGCGTGCTGCAGACGGTGCTCGGGCTCCGGGAGGCCGGGCGGCGCGCCAGCGTGGTGGCGGATGCGGTCGGCTCGCGCCGGCCCGAGAGCCGCGCCGCCGGCCTCGCCCGGATGGCGGCCCATGGGGCCGAGATCGTCACCACCGAGATGGTGGTGTTCGAGTGGCTCGGCACCGCCCGGCACCCGCGCTTCCGCGAGGCGGTCAAGCTGATCAAGTGACCTTGCTCAGCCGCCGTCGAGGGCCGCCCGGGTGCGGGCATCGGTGCCGATATCGTCCGGCCCCTCAAGACCCAGGACCTCGATCAGCCGCAGGCGGGCGCGGCTGACCCGGCTCTTGATCGTGCCGACCGCGACGCCGCAGATCGCGGCCGCCTCCTCGTAGGTGAAGCTCTGGGCCCCGACCAGAACCAGCGCCTCCCGCTGGGCATGGGGCAGGCGGTTCAGGGCGGACTGGAACTGCGCCATCTCCATCCGGACTTCCTGTTCCGGCAAGGAGGTCAGCTTGCCGGCGAGCACGCCGTCGGCATCCTCCACCTCGCGCTTGCGCTTGCGCTGCTCCGAGTAGAACAGGTTGCGCAGGATCGTGAACAGCCAGGCCGTGAGGTTGGTCCCCCGCCGGAAGCTGCCGGCATTGACCCAGGCGCGCACCAGCGTGTCCTGCACGAGGTCGTCCGAGCGGTCGAGGTCGTAGGTCAGCGAGAACGCGAAGGCGCGCAGCGCCGGGATCGCCCCGAGCAGGAGATCGCGCATCTCGGCATCGACGCCCTGGGGCGGTGGCGGCCCGGAATTGCTGCCGGCGGGAGCGGCTTGGGTCATCATCATCATCGCGGAGCCTCCGTGTCGGAGCATGCGGCGAGGTCGTCGATCAGCGTCCGGAGCCGCTCCGGGATCGGCAGGGCCAGAACATCGGCGTAGTGCAGGCGCAGGCCGCGCCCGATCCGGGCCCGGGCCGCGTCGTTGATCGGCCGGCGCCCGTGCGCCGGCCCTGCGGCCGCGCCATCGGGCACGGGGGCATCGCCGCCCGCCAGCGCCAGCCCGTCCCCGGCCGCGTCTCCGGCGGCGCGCGTCACCGTCCGCCCGTCCTTGCCCTGGCTCATGATTGCGCCCCGACCATCGGCGACGCGGCCCGAGGGGCCGGCGCCCCGCCGCCCGGTCTCGCGACCCGCCCGACGGAGACGCGATTCATCGCCTTCCGGCGGCGCTGGTAGGCGCGACGGATTTAATCGGTTCTGAATTTCACATTCATCAAATCTTAATGTCGGTATTCGTCAGCTCGACGGTAATTTTTTGACGGTTATTTCAGATACAAACCAGAAATACTTATCTGAGCTTGGCCGTAAGCCAGGATCGCGCGCGGGGGCTGAACGAAGGCTGAGCGCAAAGACCCGAAGGCCCGATCCGCGCAGGCCGCGGACCGGTCCACGCGCGATTGGTCGGGGCGGAGCCCGTCGGATTGCCGACGCTGGGGCTGCGCGACCGATCCTGGCCGCCGAAGGCTCGACGGGTATTCGGATGATGGCGCCGTTGGAGAGGATCCGACTCGTCGGACCGCTCAGCTGAAACATTGATCGATCGATATCACGCGTTGCGAAAGACGCGCCGCTGTCCGGCAGGTTCGGGGGCGGGCCCAAGTCGAGGGGCTGGATTCGATCAGCGCCCGACGACGCTCCGGATCGTGAAGCTGGATTGGATCCGGGACACGCCCGGCAGCTTCGACAGCACGGATCGGTGGAGCCGCTCGTATTCCCCGGCATCGGCCACCCGGATCCTCAGCAGGTAATCCGAACTGCCGGTCATGAGGTAGCAATCCTGGATGTCCGGGCAGCGGCGGACGGCGGCCTCGAACCGGTTCAGGTAATCCTCCGTCTGCCGCTCCAGCTCGATCTGGGTCATCACGACGAGGCCCGAGGCGGCCGATGCGTCGAGCAGGACGGTGTAACCCCGGATCGTCCCGTCCCGCTCCAGCGTCCGCAGCCTGCGCAGGCAGGCGGAGGCGGATAGGCCGACGCGCTTGGCCAGGGCCGCGTTGGGCATCCGGGCATCCTCGCGCAGGGCGTGGATGATGGCGGTGTCGATCGCATCCTGTGGCATGGCGCAACGATCTGTCGTCCGGTCGCAAATCCTGTCGTTACATGGCATCGCTTTCGCAGACCATGCAACATGTTCGCAGCATCGTGCGCGGGTTTCGATGTTCGATACATCTCGGCCCGGGACCGCGCGACGCGGGTCCCGCGGACCCCGCCGAGCATTCCGCGATCGCGGCGTTTCCGGCGGCGGGTGAGCGCCGAATGCGGATGTTCGGCGCCAAGGAGAGCGGACATGCGGGTCTTGGTCCTGGGAAGCGGCGTGGTCGGCGTGTCCTCCGCCTATTATCTGGCCAAGGCCGGCCATGAGGTCACGGTGATCGACCGACAGCCCGCCTCGGGCCTGGAGACCAGCTTCGCCAATGCCGGGCAGGTCTCGCCCGGCTATTCCGCCCCCTGGGCCGCGCCGGGCATTCCGGTCAAGGCGATGAAGTGGCTGATGATGCGCCACCGCCCCCTGGTCCTGTGGCCCTCCGTCGAGCCCCGCCTCTACGGCTGGCTCGCCCGCATGCTGGCGAACTGCACGGAGGAGGCCTACACCCGCAACAAGGGGCGGATGGTGAGGCTCGCGGAATACAGCCGCGACGTCCTGCGCGACCTGCGCGTCGAGACCGGCATCGCCTACGACCATCGCGAACGCGGCACGCTGCAGCTGTTCCGCACCCGCAAGCAGCTCGATCACGTCGGCGACGACACCAAGGTCCTGGACGCCTACGGCGTCGCCTATCAGGTCCTGGACCCGGCGGGCTGCGTCGCCGCCGAGCCGGCGCTCGGCCGGGTGAAGGACAAGATCGTGGGCGGGCTGCGTCTCACCGGGGACGAGACCGGGGATGCCCACCTGTTCACGCAGAGCCTCGCCGCCACCTGCGAGGGGCTCGGCGTCACGTTCCGCTACAATGTGACGGTGACGGGGCTCCAGGCTTCGGGCGGCCGCGTGACCGGCGTCGCCTGCGGGTCCGAGGTGCTGCACGCCGACGCCTATGTGGCGGCGATGGGCAGCTTCACCCCGGCGCTCCTGCGACCGCTCGGGCTGAACCTGCCGATCTACCCGGTCAAGGGCTACTCCCTGACGCTCCCCGTGACGGATCCGGAGGCGGCTCCCGTGTCCACGGTGATGGACGAGACCTTCAAGGTCGGCCTGACCCGGCTCGGCGACCGCATACGGGTCGGCGGCACCGCCGAACTCGCCGGCTTCAGCCAGGCCCTGCGCCCGCCCCGTCGCGCGACCCTGGAGCGCTGCGTCCACGACCTGTTTCCGGCCGGGGGCGACCTCGGCCGGGCGACCTTCTGGACCGGCCTGCGCCCGATGACGCCGGACGGGACTCCCATCGTCGGCGCGACCCGGTACGACAACCTGTATACCAATACCGGCCACGGCACCCTCGGCTGGACCATGGCCTGCGGGTCGGGCCGGCTCCTGGCGGACGTGATGTCCGGGCTGGCGCCCGACATCGCCCACGACGACCTCGCCGTCAGCCGTTACGCGGCCTGAGGCCCGGTGGGCACGCGCGTGCGGGATCGGGAGGCGACGGGGGTGCAGGCGTTCGAGGGGGGCGGGAATCCGCATGCCGGGGCGATTCTGACGGTCGACCTCGACGCCATCGCGGCCAATTACCGGCTCCTGTCCCGGCGCCTCGGGACGGCGGAATGCGCCGCGGTGCTGAAGGCGGACGCGTATGGCCTGGGCGCCGCGCGCGTCGCCCCCGTCCTGTCCGCGGCCGGCTGCCGGACCTTCTTCGTGGCCCATCTCGACGAAGGGATCGCGCTGCGGCGGCACGTGCCCCGGGAGGCCGCCGTGTGGATCCTGCACGGTGCCCCGCGCGGCGCCGAAGCCGAATGCCTGGCGCACGGGCTGGTCCCGGTCATCAACA
Organism: Methylobacterium brachiatum; assembly: GCF_020523825.1. Taxonomy (GTDB): domain Bacteria; phylum Pseudomonadota; class Alphaproteobacteria; order Rhizobiales; family Beijerinckiaceae; genus Methylobacterium; species Methylobacterium brachiatum. Next base: position 61,370 of record NZ_JAJALK010000021.1, read on the forward strand.
CGCCGGGTCAGCTCGCGCGCTGGGCCGCGTTGGCCCGGGCGCGCGCCTGCAAGCTACCGGGGCTGTTGCAGGTCGATTCCGGCATGAGCCGCTTCGGCCTGTCTCCCGCCGAAATCGCTGCCGTCGCGGATCGGGCGGGCGAGCCCGATGCCGTCGAGTGGCGGCTGGTCATGAGCCACTTGGCCTGCGCGGACGCCCCCGACAGCGACGCGAACCCGGCGCAACGGTCCCGGTTCGAGGATGTGCGACGCCGGCTCCCGCCCATGCGCGCCAGCCTCGCGGCTTCCTCCGGGATCTTCCTGGGGGCGGATTACCATTACGATGTGGCGCGGCCGGGCGCGGCCCTGTTCGGGGTGGCGCCCGTCGCGGGGCGTCCCAACCCGCTGAAGCCCGTGGTCAAGCTGGAGGCCCGCGTCCTGCAGGTGCGCGACGCGCCGGCCGGCACGGCGGTCGGATACGGCTACACCGCACGGACCGCGACCGCGTCGCGCCTCGCGACCGTGGCAATCGGCTATGCGGACGGGTTCCTGAGGAGCGCCAGCGGGCGGGGCGCGGCCTGGGCGGGCGGCGTCGCGCTGCCCATCCTCGGCCGGGTGTCGATGGACAGCATCGTGGTGGACGCCTCGGCGCTCCCGGCCGGGGCGCTGGCCGAGGACGACGCGGTCGAGATCATCGGCCCGCACCGCTCCCTGGACGCGGTCGCGGCCGATGCCGGCACCATCGGCTACGAGGTGCTGACCGGCCTGGGCGATCGGTTCGACCGCCGATACCTCCACGGGGCGGACGCCACCGCCGATCCGACGTGAGGGACGGGCGGCGGGCCTCGCCCATAGGCCACCGGCCGCGCCGGACAGGCGAAGGTCGTTGGGCAGAAGCCGTGGTTCGGGCCTGTCGATGCCTGCGCATGCCTTGATATGCGGGGGACCAAAGCGCACGCTTTCCCGGCGATGAACGATCGAGCGCTGCGATACTTCCTGGCCGTCGTCCGGACCGGCTCCGTCCGAGGCGCCGCGGAAGCGCTCAACGTCGCAGCCTCCGCGGTCAGCCGCCACATCAGCGAGATGGAGGCCGAGTGCGGCGAGAATCTCCTGGAGCGGCTGCCGCGCGGCGTCGTGCCGACGGAGGCCGGGCGCATCGTCGCCCAGCACGCCCAGCGCCAGGCCGACGAGGCCGCCCTCCTCGAGGACAACCTCAAACGGCTGCGCGGCGTCCAGCAGGGAACGATCCGGCTGACCTGCGGTGCAGGCTTCCTGGTCGACCTGCTCGATAACGGCCTGGCCAACTTCGTCACCGCTTATCCCGGAATCTCATTCCAGGTCTCCCTCGGGACCACGGACAGCGTGCTGTCGGCGGTCGCCCAGGGCGATACGGATATCGGTCTCGCTTACAACCCGCCGGCCCATCCGGACTTGCGCGGCGTCGTGTCGGCGCGGCAGCCGCTGCTGGCCGTCCTCCCGAAGGACCATCCCCTCGCCGGCTCCTCGACCCCCGTGGGCCTGCGCACCTTCGCCTCCGAGCCGGTCGTCCTGCTTCCCTCCGACCACGGCGTGCGCCAGCTCCTGGGGCGCGTCGAAGCCGATGGCGGCTTCCGGCTCGTCGCGCGCCTGGAGACCGCGTCGTTCGAGATGCACAGGCGCTTCGTGACGGCGGGATTGGGCGTCGCGTTCCTGCCGCGTTTCGCCGTCGCGGCCGAATTGCAGACCGACGCCGTCACCGTCCTCCCGCTGCTCGACCCGGTCCTCTCCGAGGCGAGCGCGCACCTCGTCGTGCGCTCGGGACGGCGGCTGCCGGAAGCGATGGGCCGGCTGCTGGGCTGGCTCACCGAACACCTCGTCGCCTTCCAGCCGCAGCGCTGAGTGTTGCTTTAACAAGAACGATTTGTTCGAAAAGCAATTCTTGTAGCGACCGCATCGGCGATCGATACCATTTCCTAAACGGGAGGTATCGCGATGAATATTGAGACGGTCGGCGTCGTCGGGCTCGGCAATATGGGCCTCGGCATGGCGGCGACCTTGGCCCGCAAGGGCTTCAAGGTCATCGGCTACGACATCAGCGACGCCCGGCGTGCCGCCATCGAGGCGGCCGGCATCTCGTTCGTCCCGGGCCTGACCGACGTCCTGCGTCGCGCGGACGCCCTGGTCTTCTCGCTGCCCCTGGCCCGCGATGTCGAGGCCGTGGTCACGGCGGAGGGCGGGTTGCTGTCCCGGACCGACCGGAAGGTCGTCGTGGTCGATACCTCCACCTCGGATCCCGGCACCACCCGGCGGCTGGCCGCCCGCCTCGAACAGGCCGGTCATGCCCTGCTCGATGCGCCGGTCAGCGGAGGCCCCTCGGGGGCCGCCGAAGGCACGTTGACGATGATGGTCGGCGGCTCGGAGGCCGACTACGCCCTGGCCGAGCCGGTCCTGTCGGCGATGTCGGCCCGCGCCCCGCATGTCGGGCCGTCCGGCGCCGGCAACATCGTCAAGCTCGTGAACAACCTCCTCGTCGCCGCCCACCTCGTGACCACGGGCGAGGCGATGCGCCTGTCGGAGGCGGCCGGCCTGTCGGCCGAGGAGGCGATCAAGGTCGTCAACACCGCCACGGGGCGCAGCGCGATCAGCGAGGTGATGTTTCCCCGCTGGATCCTGTCGAACAGCTTCGACAGCGGCTTCGCCGCGGGGCTGATGCGCAAGGACGTGCGCCTCGCCATGGAGCTGGCCGCCGAGAGCGGCGCCGACCTGCCGCTGTCCGCCCATGTCGCGCAGATCTGGGCGACCACCCGCGAGGCCATCCCGGACGCCGCGGACTTCACCCGCATGGCCGACTACCGCACCACGAACGGAGCGAAGTGATGTCCACCACCGTGCCAGGCGATGCGGCGCAGCGCATCTCGGAACTCCTGTCCGCCCTGTCCCTCGGCGGCCCCATCGGCAGCGTCGTGTCCGGCGAGGTCCATGCGGGAACGGGTGAAACCCTCGATCTCGTGAACCCGGCGGACGGTCGGGTGGTGGCGCGCTTCGCCGATGCCGGCGCGTCCGTCGTGGATGCCGCCATGGCGGCGGCCCGGCCCGCCCAGCGGAGCTGGTGGGGCATGACGGCGGCGGCCCGTGGCCGGGCGATGTGGGCGGTGGCCGCCCTGGTCCGGCAGAACGCCGAGGCGCTGGCCGAGCTGGAGACCCTGTCGGCCGGCAAGCCGATCCGCGACACGCGCGGCGAGGTCGGCAAGGTCGCGGAGATGTTCGAATACTATGCCGGCTGGTGCGACAAGCTGCACGGCGAGGTCATCCCGGTCCCGACCTCGCACCTGAATTACACCCGCGCCGAACCGTTCGGCACCGTGGTGCAGATCACCCCGTGGAACGCCCCGATCTTCACCGCCGGCTGGCAGATCGCCCCGGCCATCTGTGCCGGCAACGCGGTGGTGCTGAAGCCCTCCGAGCTGACGCCGCTGACCTCCCTGGCCCTCGGGATGCTGTGCGACCGGGCCGAGGGGATCCCGCGCGGCCTCGTCTCGGTGCTGGCGGGCGCGGGCCCGACCACCGGGGCGGCGGCCGTGGCCCATCCCGACACGCGGCTCGTGGTGTTCGTCGGCTCTGCGGAGGCCGGCGCGCAGATCGCGGCCGCGGCGGCGCGCAACATCGTGCCGAGCGTGCTCGAGCTCGGCGGCAAGTCGGCCAACATCGTGTTCGCGGATGCCGATCTCGACCGGGCCCTGGTGGGCGCGCAGGCGGCGATCTTCGGCGGTGCCGGGCAGAGCTGCGTCGCCGGCTCGCGCCTCCTCGTCCACCGGTCGGTGCACGCGGATTTCGTCGAGCGGCTGTCCTACGCCGCGGGCCGCATCCCGGTGGGTGCGCCCACCGACCCGACGACCCAGATCGGGCCGATCAACAACCGCCGGCAATGGGACAAGATCGCCGCGATGGTGGGCCAGGCCGCGGATGCCGGCGCCCGCATCGCCGCGGGCGGAGCCTGCCCGGCCGACCTGCGGGACACCGGCGGCTTCTACTTCGGTCCGACCGTGGTCGACGGCGTGGCGCCCGATGCGGCGATCGCCCGGGACGAGGTGTTCGGCCCGGTGCTGACCGTCCTCCCGTTCGAGACCGAGGAGGAGGCGGTCGCGATCGCCAACGCCACGCCGTTCGGCCTCGCCGGCGCGGTGTGGACGAACGATGTCGGTCGCGCCCACCGGGTCGCCGCCGCCGTCCGGGCCGGGACGTTCTGGGTCAACGGCTACAAGACGATCAACGTCGCCTCGCCCTTCGGCGGCTTCGGCCGCTCCGGCTTCGGCCGGTCCTCCGGGCGCGAGGCGCTGATGGCCTACACCCAGACCAAGAGCGTGTGGGTCGAGACCGCCGCCCAGCCCGGCGTGGCCTTCGGCTACGTCGGCTGACGTCGAAAGCGGCCGCCAAGACGCTGCCGCCGCATCGACGCTTCCGTCGCCCCGCGGGCACCTCACGAGGTCCGCGGGAGCCGACGGCGGCGCAAGAACAACGAACAAGAACAACAATCAAAACCTGACGCGCCGCGACCCGTCGCAGGGAGGACAACAGCCATGGCACAGGAAGCAATCCATCGCGGGCCGATCCCATTCGAGGCCGCCCCGACCGAGAGACCGAGCCGCGCCCGGCTGTTCCTCATCGCGCTGGTCATCGTCGTCATCGCCGAGGCCATCGGCAACATCAACATTCCCGTCGGGACCGGAAAGATCGTCCTGCTGCCCCTGCTCTGGGCCCTCCTGCTCGGCGGAGCCCTCGGCCTGGCGAGCCCCCGGCTTCCAGCCCTCCTGCGCCTCAGGTCCTCGACGCAATCGGCCGCGGCCGCCTTCCTGCAGCCGGCCCTCCTCATCTTCATCGCGAAGCTTGGCCTGCTGGTCGGCGGCTCGCTGCCGAAGATCTTCGCGTCGGGATGGTCGCTCGTGTTCCAGGAGTTCGGCCACTTCTTCGGCACCATGGTGTTCGGCCTTCCGGTCGCGCTCCTGCTCGGCATCAAGCGGGAGGCCATCGGCGCGACCTTCTCGGTCGGCCGGGAGCCGAGCCTGGCCATCATCGGCGAGCGCTACGGGATGGATTCCCCCGAAGGGCGCGGCGTGCTCGCGGAATACCTCACCGGTACGGTGTTCGGGGCGGTCTTCATCGCCGTCCTCGCCGGTCTCGTCGCCAGCCTGAACATCTTCAATCCCCTCGCCCTCGCCATGGGGGCGGGCGTCGGGTCCGGCAGCATGATGGCCGCCGCGTCGGGGGCCATCGCGGCGCAGCAGACGCCCGAGGTGGCCAAGGACGTCGCCACCTTCGCGGCGGCGAGCAACCTGATCACCACGACCATAGGCACCTACTTCACTTTGTTCCTGTCGCTGCCCTTCACGATCTGGGCCTACGGCAAGCTCGAACCGATCCTCGGGCGCAACCGGCCCGACACCGTCCGGGCGCCTTCGGCCGCCGCATTGGCCCCGGCGCATGAGGAAACAGCGATCGGGTTCGCCGAAATGCTGGTGGCGTGGGTGCTGATCGGCGCCTACGGGCTCATCGGCAACTATCTGACCTACGGCGTGATCCCCGACGCCGCGGTCGTGGGCGGGATGGCGATCATCATCGGGGTCGTGATCCTCGGCTGGGGCCTCTACGTGCTCTCGGCCCGGAAGCTTCCCGCGGTGATCTGGGTCTCCCTGATCGGCATGGCACTGACCTATCCGGCGATGCCCTACGCGGCCGAGATCGCTGCCATGACCGGCAAGATCAACTTCCTCGCCCTGGCCACCCCGATCCTGACATTCGCCGGCCTGTCCATAGCCAAGGACATCCCCGCCTTCCGGCAATTGGGCTGGCGCATCGTCGTAGTCTCGTTCATGGCGAATGCCGGTACATTCCTGGGCGCGACCCTGATCGCGCAGTTCTGGATGCACGTCCCGGTGACGTGAGACGCGGATCGACCGACGCGCAGGGATGGCCGGGATCGGACCTGTGACGGCCAGGGAGCGGACGGCATGAGCATAGACGCGGACATCCTCGGTCGCATGGTCGCCTGGCGGCAGGACCTGCACGCCCATCCGGAGCTGGCCTTCGCGGAGGTGCGCACCGGGGACCTCGTCGCGCGCGAGCTCGCCGCCTGCGGTTTCGAGGTCCATCGGGGCCTGGGCCGGACGGGCGTCGTCGGGACGCTGCGCCGGGGCGAGGGCCCGGCCGTCGGCCTGCGCGCCGACATGGACGCGCTGCCCATCCAGGAGGCGACCGGCCTGCCCCACGCCTCCAGGACCCCGGGCGTGATGCATGCCTGCGGACACGACGGGCATGTCGCGATGCTGCTCGGCGCCGCCAGCCAGCTCGCGCGCGCCGAGACCCTGCGCGGCACGATCCACGTCATCTTCCAGCCGGCCGAGGAATGCGAGGGCGGCGGCCGGGCGATGGTGGGGGACGGCCTGTTCCGGCTGTTCCCCTGCGACACGGTCTGGGGCCTGCATAACTGGCCGGGCTTACCGCTCGGGGAATTCGCGACCTGCCCGGGCCCGATCATGGCCTCGCTCGACACGTTCGAGATCCGCGTGCGCGGCTCGGGCACGCATGCCGCCATGCCGGAGCGGGGCATCGACACGCTGGTGATCGCCTCCGAGACGGTCCTGGCCCTGCAGACCATCGTCAGCCGCCGGCTCGCCCCGCTCGATCCCGCGGTGGTGAGCATCACCCAGATCCACGGCGGCGACGCCTGGAACGTGATCCCGGACCTCGCCACGATCCGAGGGACCGTCCGCTGCCTGTCCGAGAGCGTCCGCGGCACGGTCGCGGCTCTGATCACGGAGATCGCCACGGGCATCGCCCGCACGCATGGCGGCGGCGCCGAAATCGACTACCACACCGGATACCCCGCCACGGTCAACGCCCCGGACGCCGTCCCGCTCGCCCTCGCCGCCGCGGCGCGCGTGCCGACCATCCCGGCCCGGCACGGAACCGTCGCGCCGTCGATGGCCTCGGAGGACTTCGCCTACATGCTGCAAGCCTGCCGCGGGGCGTATGTCTGGCTGGGCACCGACGGGGCCGAGCCCGGCCGCCCGCTTCACAATCCCGGCTACGACTTCAACGACGACGCCCTGCCCATCGGCGCCGCGTACTGGGTCGCCTTGGCGACCAGCATTCTCGAAGCGAAGCGGGCGTAGGATTGCCGAGCCCTCAGCTCTAAACGCCCGCCTCGGCGAGGTTACCCTGCGGGTTCGGATGCCCGGGACGGGCCAGGCTGCCGATGTCGGGCGGCTGCCCGAAGGGGCGCGAACCGCGCTTCTACGTCGGCAGCAACGCGCGCATGGGCAGCTTTCGCTTGTGCCGGATCGGGGGGCAAACTCACCGTGATCGCGTCACGTCCCCAGCCCGGCGGCTTCGTGGAGGAGACGCCGGGATCATCGGGGATGCGGCGGATGTCGGTGGCGGTATTGGAGGTTCGCAGTGCCTGCGCGAGCGGATGGACAGGCCATTTGAAGGACCCTGTGGTGCAGCCCTGTGTAGCGATGGGCCGCTTAATCCGAAGACCAATCCGTAACGTGCTGGAACCGCTGTGGAATTTTGGTGCCGGTGGAGAGGATCGAACTCCCGACCTTCGGTTTACAAAACCGCTGCACTACCGCTGTGCTACACCGGCCCGCGACACGCTTGCTACCAGTCGCGGTGCCGCCGCTCAAGCCGAGCCGGGCCAGGATCCGGGATCCGTCGCGCGAAATGCGCTAGCGCCCCGAGTTGCGGACCAGGGCCTTGAGGCGCTGGTCGGCCCGGTCGATGCGCTCGGCGATGCCGCGGCGGATGCATTTGTCCACTGAGTCGCCGGCGTAGAAGCCGGTCGTCTTGTCCTGGTGCCGGCAGGCCTGGATCGGCGGCCAGGCGACCACCGCCGCCACGACCAGAAGCACGATCAGGCTGTCGACGACGAGCCAGCCCTTCCAGCCCAGGCGGAAGCCCCGCCTGCCGAGGTCGCGCGGGCGGCGGCGCCGGCTCTGCGGCTCGGTGCCGAGCCGTGCCATGCGGGCGCGGAACTGGGCCTCCTCGAGCGCGTCGGGCAGGCTGCCGGGGGAGGATGAGGAGAGGGGGCGGGTGGACATGGTCGGCTCGCGAGGATCGGTGCGGAGCGGCAGGCGGCGGGCGACGCGCCCGGTGGCCTCAATCGATCAGCCGCTTCAGGAGGGCGAAGTTGTCCTGCATCGAGAGGACGCTGCCGATCATCTCGCTGCGCGCGCAGGCGCCCGCGCCGACGAGGCCGAGCCAGCTCGCGGCGGCGGGGCGCGCGCTGCAATCGGCGAAGCTGCCGTAGAGGAGCATCGCCACGGGCAGCGCGAAGACCGCGAGCTTCACGAGCCCGATTCCGCGTCCGAACACGCTCCTGCGGGGCCGCCGCGGCGCATCCCATTCGTCGTCCCAATCCGCGTCGGCGGCGTCCCTGTCTCGACGGTCCATCGCGGTATCGGTCCCGGCTGATCGGAATTCGCCGGACGAAACTGCCACGCTTTCGTGAAGCGCAGCCTAAAGCGGATGTTTAAAGGCCCCTGAAGCGGTAATCGGCCGGCCCCACTCTCGGGGCCGCGTCAGGCGGCGAGCGCCCGCCGCACGGTGGCGCGCAGGTCCGCGAGCGAGAACGGCTTCGTCAGCACGTCGGTGACGATCGCATCGAGCCCGCGGGCGCGCTCCCGCTGGTCGGCGAAGCCGGTCATCAGCAGGATGGTCAGGTCCGGGAAGTCGCGCTTGGCGGCCAGCGCCAGCGCGATGCCGTCCATGAGCGGCATGCGGATATCGGTCAGCATCAGGTCGAACCCGCCATCGGCCTCGTTGAGCCGGTCGAGCCCGTCGCTGCCGTCATTGGCGGTCACGACGGCGTGGCCGTCGATCTCCAGCCCCCGCTTGAGGAAGCCGCGGACGGTCTCTTCGTCATCCACGAGGAGGATGCGCGCCATGGGGTCCCGTAAACGTTCCTGATCCCGGGCCTGAATCCGAGGACGTCCCGCCACGATGAGACTACAGGCCTGCTTATGGATAACAGATCACGAACGGAACCGTTGCGCTGTCAAGGCATCGCACGGGAAAACAATCGCATCCGCGGGCGCCGCGGCGAAAATGCCGCGCTGCCCGCAGGCGCGTCACGCCTCGTCGAACAGGTCCGGGTCGCCGCTGCCGAAATCGACCACGCCCACGAAGGGCAGCTGGCGGAAGGCGTGGGCCGCATCCATCCCGTAGCCGACCACGAACACGTCCGGGCAGGTGAAGCCGACGAAATCGGCGTCGATCGTCACGGCGCGCTTGCCCGGCTTCTCCAGCAGCACCGCGGTGAGCACCCGCTTGGCGCCCCGGGCCATGAGCAGGTCCTTGGCGAACACCACGGTCCGGCCGGATTCCAGGATGTCGTCCACCAGGAGCACGTCCCGCCCGCGGACCTCGCTCTGCACGTCGCGCAGGATCTCGACCTGGCCGGTGGAGACCGTGCCGGTGCGGTAGCTCGACAGGTGCACGAACTCGACCTGCGGTGAGAGCCCGACCCGGTGCAGCGCCCGGAGCAGGTCGGCCGCGAACATGAAGCTGCCCTTGAGCACGGCGACGACCAGGAGGTTCTCCGGGTTCGCCGACAGGATCTCCTGGGCCAGCTCGGTGTTGCGCTTGGCGATCGCCGCCTCGTCGAAGAGAGTGCGGACGCGCCGCTCGGGGATGCTCATCTGACGTGTCCCGGGAGCTTGTTCTTCTTGCGGGACGGGCTCGCCGCCGCGATCGAAGGTCGGTCTTAGCGCCCGAAGGCCGCCGGGGAAACTCCGGATCGCGGGCGGCGCGTCGCCGGCCCGTCAGCCGTTGTCGCCCCGGATCGCCGCGATCACCGCATCCGTGACCGCTTGGGTCGTGGCCGTGCCGCCGAGATCGGGGGTGTGCAGGGCGGGATCCGCGGTGACCCGCTCGACCGCGCGCATCAGCCGGTCGGCGGCGGGCTTCTCGCCCAGATGCTCCAGCATCTGGCAGGCGGTCCAGAAGGTGCCCACCGGGTTGGCGATGCCCTTGCCGGCGATGTCGAAGGCCGAGCCGTGGATCGGCTCGAACATCGAGGGAAACCGGCGCTCCGGGTTGATGTTGGCGGTAGGCGCGATGCCCAGCGACCCGGCCAGGGCCGCCGCGAGGTCCGACAGGATGTCGGCGTGCAGGTTGGTCGCCACGATCGTGTCGAGGCTCTGGGGCTTCATGGTCATGCGCATGGTCATGGCGTCGACCAGCATCTTGTCCCAGGTCACGTCCGGGAAATCCCGCGCCACCTCGGCGGCGATCTCGTCCCACATCACCATGGCGTGGCGCTGGGCGTTCGACTTGGTCACCACGGTGAGCCGCTTGCGCGGGCGCGAGCGCGCCAGCTCGAACGCGTAGCGGATGATGCGCGTGACGCCCGAGCGGGTCATCATCGACACGTCGGTGGCGACCTCGTTGTCGTGGCCCTGATGGACCCGGCCGCCGACGCCGGCATATTCGCCCTCGGAATTCTCGCGCACGATCACCCAGTCGAGCTCCGGCCCGGTGACGTGCCGCAGGGGGCTGGTGATGCCGGGCAGGATCCGGGTCGGCCGGACATTGGCGTATTGGTCGAAGGGCTGGCAGATCGCGAGCCGCAGGCCCCACAGGGTGATGTGGTCGGGCACGTCCGGGGCGCCGACCGCGCCGAAGAAGATCGCGTCGTGGTCCTTGATCTGCGCCAGCCCGTCGGCGGGCATCATCACGCCGTGGGCCTTGTAGTAATCCGAGCCCCAGTCGAACCGGTCGAAGGCGAAGCGGAAGCCGCCCGCGCGCTCGGCGAGGGCGTCGAGCACCGCGATGCCGGCGGCGATGACCTCCTGGCCGATCCCGTCTCCCGGGATGGCGGCGATGCGATACGGTTTCATGGCGTGTCCTCCGGTGCGGCTTTGCCCGCCAAGATAGCGGGACCGGCCGGAATGCACCCGCGCTCGGCGAAAAATCGCGCTTGCGCGGTCGCGGGGTCGGATGCCGGGCCGGCTTTCGATGGGGCCGCGCGGCGCCCGGCCGGTGCGGCGGCCGGCGATGTGCGCAACGCCACGCCTTCGGCCGTCGCGGCGCGGCAGGTTCTTGATCCAGCGGGGCCGCGGATCGACCCTGCCGGCGACGAATCACAGGAGGCAGGCGTGGACGGGTTTCGCCCCAGCAGGCGCGGGATCTTGGCGGGCGGCGGAGCGGCCCTCGCCGCCGGGATGCTCCCGCGCCCCGCCCGTGCCGGCCAGCGGACGATCCTGAATGACGCCAGCGGGCTCAACCCGACGCCGGTGATGCGCCACGTCACGCCCCGGACGGGCGCGACGGAGGCTCTGATCGAGACGCTGCGTGCCGAGCTCCGCGACGCGGCAGCGTCCGGCCGCCCGGTGGCGGTGGGGGCCGCGCGCCATTCCATGGGCGGCCAGAGCCTCGCGCGCGACGGCACGGCCGTGACCCTGGAGGGCGGCCCGATCGAGGCGGACAGTGCCGCACGGACCTACCGGGTCGGGGCGGGCGCGCGCTGGTCCGAGGTGATCCGCCAGCTCGACCGGATCGGGTTCTCGCCCGCGGTGATGCAGTCGAACAACGATTTCGCGGTCGGCTCGACCTTCAGCGTCAACGCCCATGGCTGGCCGACCCCGCGCGGGCCGTTCGGCTCGACCGTGCGCGAGATCCGCCTGCTTCTGGCCGACGGCACGCTGGTGACCTGCTCGCGCACCGAGAACCCGGACCTGTTCGGCCTCGCCATGGGCGGTTACGGGCTGGTCGGGATCGTGGTCGATCTCGTGGTCGAGATGGTCCCGAACGTCCTCCTGGCGCCGACCGTCACGGTGATGCCGGCCTCGCGCTTCGCCGAGGCTTTCGTCGCCGCGGTGGAGCAGGCCCCGACGGTGCGCATGGCCTACGGGCGCCTGTCGGTGGCCCGGGCCGGCTTCTTCGACGAGGCGATCCTGACGCACTACACCGAGGTCGCCCATCCGCCGGCGACGCTCCCGGTCGCCGCCTCGAAGGGGGCATTCACCTCGGTCTCGCGCGAGATCTACCGCGCCCAGGTCGGGAACGATTTCGGCAAGCGCGCCCGGTGGATCGCGGAGACCCGGCTCAGCCCGGCGCTCGATTCCGGCATCGCCACGCGCAACAGCCTGATGAACGAGCCCGTGGCGAACCTCGCCGCGCACGACCGCGGCCGCACCGACATCCTGCACGAGTATTTCGTCGCCCCCGACCGGTTCGGCGCGTTCCTCGACGCCTGCCGCGAGACCATCCCGGATTCCGGCTGCGACTGCCTCAACGTCACCCTGCGCTACGTGGCGGCGGACCCGGATTCGCGGCTCGCCTACGCGCCCGCGCCCCGGATCGCCGCGGTGATGTCGTTCACCCAGGGCTTCACCGCCGGCGAGGAGGCGGCGATGATGCGCATGACCGAGGCGCTGATCGAGCGGGTCGTGGCGATCGGCGGGGCCTATTACCTGCCCTATCGCCTGCATGCCCGGCGCGACCAGATGGCTCGCGCCTATCCGGCCCTCGACAGCTTCATCGCGGATAAGCGGCGGCACGATCCGGGGCTGCTGTTCCGCAACGCCCTCTGGTCGACCTACATGGCCTAGGGCTGCGAGCGGACGCATCGGATCCGGTTCTCTCGAACGGCGATAGGAACCGGGGAGCGACCCGGCAGGGTAAGGTTCGGTCTACGGCAGTGCAGGATTCCACCTTCGGATCGCTTCGTCTGCACAATGTTTTCAGATCACGCCGGCCGCCGCGGAAGGCCTGCGGTTTTCGGGGGCGATGCCTTGTCGATCGCATCCGGAAAAGCCGGATTGGGGCCGAATGCAGGGCTTGGAAATTCCCAGGGCTCGGAGATTCCCATGAGAGCGGATGTCGATCGTCTGGCCGCCTTCGCCTTCGCGGCGGTCCTGCTGTTTGCCGCAGCGACGAATTACGTGCCGGCCTTCAAGGATGCCGACGGGCGCGTCTTCGGGTTGTTCTATCTCGACGTCTACAAGGATGCGCTGCACGTCGCCTCGGGCCTCTGGGCGCTCGCCGCCGGGCTGTGGTCGCGCTCCGCGGCCGTGACCTTCCTGCGCGCCTTCGGGGCGATCTACCTGCTGGACGGGATCGTGGGCGTTCTCACCGGATCGAGCTTCCTCGACCTCTCGCTGTTCTTGAAGGGCTTCCAGGACAGCCCCCTGCTCTCGAACGGGCCGCATCTCGGCCTCGGTCTCGCTGGCGTGGCGCTCGGCTGGCGGCCGCGGCGCGGTCCGGCCAATATTCCCGCGTGAGGAAGCCAGCATGCGCCGCCTGAAGCGTGTCGCCGTGTGGGCCGCCATCGGACTGGCCGGGCTCGCCCTCGCCTGCGCGATCCCTGTCGCGACGATCGAGGGGACCTGCGCGGTGTCCCCCGACCCCTCCTGGCAGGGCGGATCGCGCTTCGGGCTCGCCCCCGAGGGGTACAAGCGCGCGGCCGGCGACAGCTACCTCACCTTCCCCGAATGGAACATCGTCCACGCCTACGCGGACCTCGCCGGGGTCACGCAATCCGCCTCCGAATCCGCCTTCGACTACCTCTCCGCGATCTCGGGCTTCTGGACGAGCCTGTGCGGGACGACGCGGGCGGCCTCGCGGACCGGCGACGTCACTGCGGGGCAGAAGGCGACGAACTACATCATCGGCGTGAGCTTCACCGCCGAGATGGCGATCCAGGGGGCCTACGAGCGCAGCCTCGGGGCGCTCACGGCGTGGTGGCGCGGCCCCGAGCCCACGGCCGAGGATCGCTTCAACGCCCGGATGCTCGCCGAATACGCGGTGTTCCTGCGCCAGACGCCCTGGTTCCGCTACCCCTTCGACGCGGAACTCGCGCGGCTCTGGCGCGAGGTGCCCTTCGAGCCCTCGATCCGCGCGTTCGAGCGCCGCGCCGCGCTCTCCCTGCAATACGGGGTGAAATGGGCCTACGCGCAGGCGATCGGCTGGCTCGCCGGGATCGACCCGGCCGTGCTCACGATCCGAAGCGTGGTCGACGGGCTCGACGCGGGGGATGTCGCCGCCGACCCGCGCATCACGCCGCTCGGACCGGTCCCGACCGGCGACGGCGTCTCGGCCGTCCTGATCGAGACGCCGCGCTACCGCGCCTTCACCGAGATCCTGCGGGGCCTGGGCGCGCGCAACCGCACCGTCCTGGAGATCGCCGGCAACCGGCGTATCCTGACGACCATTCTCCTGCCCGCGGGCACGGAGATCGCGATCGCAGGCGCCGCCCCGCTCTTCGCGATGCCCATCCAGGCCCAGCCCGGCTGGCGGCGGGTTGGGCTCGACACCGAGGTGACGAGCCTCGTGAACCAGATCCGCTTCGTGGAGGCGCGCGGTGGCCGTTTCGAGCACGCCTACGATTACTGAGGGCCGGCCCGCCCGTCTGGTCCTGGCGATCGGCGCGGCTCTGGCCGGCTGGGTCGGGGTGGGCGCCGTCGCCGCCCTGGCGGTCCAGCCCGAGAGCGTGGTCGCGCTCGGCGATCCCGCCCGCCTCGCCGATGCGGATGGCGGCGCCCTCGTCTCGATCGGACGCGCGTACCTCGTCACCCGGCCGGTCGCCCCCGGGGCGGTCCGGCGCCTCTACGCCGGCGGCGCCTGGCTCATCCTGCCCGCCCCCGGCACCGGCTGCCTCGGCACCGGCCGCAACGCCTCGGCGAGCGGCCGCTGACCCCATCCGGGCCGATGCTTCGGACCGGGCTGGGAAAACGCAAAGGGGCCGGCGATCCGCCAACCCCTTGCGCTGTCGTTCTGAATGGATGGTACCACCGCCCCGGCTCGAACGGGGGACCCCCAGATCCACAATCTGGTGCTCTAACCAACTGAGCTACGGCGGCACTGGCGGGCGGTGTATCGCGGGCCGCGGCAGTTTTCAAGACGATCTGTGCAGGCTGATGCGGTGCCGGTGGACGCAGGGCGGATTCGCCCCCTAAGTGCACCCACGGAACCGCGCGTCGGCCAGGGCGGATCGGGGGGTAGGGGCGAGCGTGAGCGCGCGAGAGCCAGCGCCAGTCACGACCGGGAGCCGGGATCGCGGCCGGGCCTCCGGGACGGGCGCCGCGGATAGGCCGGCTCGGCCGGGCCATCGCCCCCGCGGGCGCTGGGCCCGATCCCGGATTGTCCTGGCGCCCGGACGGCTGCGCAGCCTCGTCCGGCGCAGCGAGGGCGGGCTGGTCCTGCTGGCGACCCTGGTGGGCTGCGTCAGCGGGCTGGCGGTCTCGGCCATGACCTGGATGACGCAGGCCCTGCGCGAGACGCTCTACCACCTGCCGGCGGGGACGCGGCTCAGCGCTGCCGACGCGGTCGCGCCGCCCCTCCTGCTGATCGGTCCGTGTCTCGGCGGCGTGCTGCTCGGCTTGCTGATCGTCGTGGCGAATTACCTCCGCGGCCCGCGCAAGCGCCCCGCCATCGACCCGATCGAGGCCAACGCGCTCCATGGCGGCCGGATGTCCCTGCGGGACAGCCTGTACCTCGCCCTGCAGAACGTGATCTCGAACGGATCGGGCGCCTCCGTGGGGTTGGAAGCCGGCTACACGCAGCTCGCCTCCGGCCTCGCCTCACGGCTCGGCATCGCCTTCGAGGTGCGTCGGGGCGATCTGCGGACCCTGGTTGGGTGCGGGGCGGCCGGCGCCATCGCGGCGGGGTTCGGAGCGCCGCTCGCCGGGGCGTTCTACGCCTTCGAGCTGATCATCGGCACCTACTCGATCGCCACCCTGGCGCCCGTGGTCGTCGCGGCGCTCTGCGGCAACCTCGTCTCCCGGTCCCTGATCGCCACCCAGCCGCTGGTCGAGCTAGGCGACATGCAGGCGGTCACGACCTCGCACATCACCAGCCTCGAGATCCTGCCGAGCCTCGCCCTCGGGCTGGTCTGCGCGCTGCTCGGCATCGTGATCATGCGCGGCGTGACGCTGGTCGAGCAGCTGGTCCAGGCGTCCGGCCTGCCGCGGGCGGCGGGGCCCGCCTTCGGGGGCCTGTGCGTCGGCGCGCTGGCGCTGCTGGCGACGCCCCAGGTGCTCTCGGGTGGGCACGGCGCCCTGCACATGCACTTCTCCGCCGAGGGCCAGGGCCACGGGGTGGCGGCGCTCGCCGGCTTGTTCGCCGCCAAGGCGACGGCCACCGCGATCTCGATCGGGTCCGGGTTTCGCGGCGGCCTGTTCTTCGCCTCGCTGTTCCTCGGAGCGATCGCCGGCAAGCTGTTCGCCGCCCTGGCGCCGGATCTCCTGCCCGCGATGGCCGGCTTCGGCCTCACCCCGCTGGCCTACGCGGTGATCGGCATGAGCGCCCTCGCCGTGGCGATCATCGGCGGCCCGCTGACCATGACGTTCCTGGCGCTCGAGATCACCGGCAGCCTGCCGATCACCGGGCTCGTGCTGGCGGCGGTGATCGCCTCCTCGCTGACCGTGCGCAAGATCTTCGGCTATTCCTTCGCCACCTGGCGCTTCCACCTGCGGGGCGAAAGCATCCGCAGCCCCCACGATGTCGGCTGGATCCGCTCGCTGACCGTGGGCCGGCTGATGCGCCGGGACGTCGCCACCGTGGCTTTGGACACGCCGCTGCCGACCTTCCTGCGCGCCCATCCGCTCGGCTCGCCCTCCCGGGTGATCGCCGTGGATGGACAGGGCCGCTATGCCGGGATCGTGAACGTCCCCGAGGCGCATGCCGCCGCCCAGGACGCCGAGGCCGGGGCGGCGCCGGTTCTGGCCGACCTCCTGCACCACACCGACCTGTTCCTGACGCCGGAGATGAACGCCAAGGACGCGGCGGCCACCTTCGACCGCAGCGAGAGCGAGGCGCTCGCGGTGGTCCAGAGCGCCGACAGCCGCCAGGTCCTGGGCCTGCTCACCGAGAGCCACACGCTCAAGCGCTACAGCGAGGAGCTGGACCGGCAGCGCCGGGCCATGGCGGGGGAATCTGCGTGATTGTCAGGCCGGGGTGTTGACCGCAGGAGCGCGTGCAACACCCTGGCACCGTGCAACCCAGGGCCGGTATGCGGCCCCCGACGCGACACCCGTGAGGATCCATGGCCGGTCAAGACAGCAGCCCCCAGCGCCGCTACCGCATCGCGGTGATCCCGGGCGACGGCATCGGCAAGGAGGTGGTGCCCGAGGGCGTGCGGGTGCTCGAGCAGGCGGCCAAGCGGCACGGCTTCGCGCTCCAGCTCGACTGGTTCGATTTCGCGAGCTGCGATTACTACGAGCAGCACGGACGGATGATGCCGGAGGACTGGAAGCCGCAGATCGAAACGCACGACGCGATCTATTTCGGTGCCGTCGGCATGCCGGAGCGCGTGCCCGACCACATCTCCCTGTGGGGCTCGCTGATCCTGTTCCGTCGGGAATTCGACCAATACGCCAACCTGCGCCCGGTGCGGCTGATGCCCGGCGTGAAGTGCCCGCTCGCCGACCGCAAGCCCGGCGATATCGACTTCTGGGTGGTCCGGGAGAACACCGAGGGCGAGTACTCGAATGCCGGCGGCCGCATGTTCGCCGGCACCGACCGGGAATTCGCCCTGCAGGAGACGATCATGACCCGCCACGGGGTCGACCGAATCCTGAAATTCGCCTTCGAGCTCGCCCAGACCCGGCCGAAGAAGCACCTGACCTCGGCCACGAAATCGAACGGCATCTCGATCACGATGCCGTACTGGGACGAGCGCGTGAAGGCTGTGGCCGAGTCCTATCCGGAGGTGCGGTGGGACCAGTACCACATCGACATCCTGACCGCGCATTTCGTTCTCAACCCGGACCGGTTCGACGTGGTCGTCGCGTCGAACCTGTTCGGCGACATCCTGTCGGATCTGGGCCCCGCCTGCACGGGCACGATCGGCATCGCGCCGTCCGGCAACATCAACCCGGAGCGGCTGCACCCGTCGGTGTTCGAGCCGGTCCACGGCTCGGCCCCCGACATCGCCGGCCAGGGCATCGCCAACCCGATCGGCCAGATCTGGTCGGGCGCGATGATGCTGGAGCATCTCGGCGAGCACGAGGCCGCCCGGGAGATCGTCAGCGGGATCGAGCGGGTGCTGTCCGAGCGGACGCTGCGGACGCGCGATCTCGGCGGCAATGCCGACACGCAGGCCTGCGGGAAGGCCGTGGCGGAGGCGTTGGGGTAGGGGCGCGCGATCGCCATCCCCCTCACCAGACCGCAATGGCCGCTATCGGCGTGTCGCAGGCGCGACGCGCCCCCTCTCCCGAGCGGGAGAGGGCTGGGGTGAGGGATGAGAAGGTTCAGGACTGAGCACAGCCGTGACGTGAGCCCAAGTCGAGCTTTTTCCGGAAGGTTCTCGCCCCTCACCCTGTCCCTCTCCCGCCCGGGAGAGGGGACCCGCGCAAGGTCCTGAACCGGCGTCGCCGGCCGGTATCCGTTTCGGCCGATCGACCTAGCGCGGGCGGCGGCGGACGCTCACAACGTTGCTCGCCTGCTCGACCTGGCCGGAGGCGGCCGGCAGGGTGTCGAGGGCGGTCTTGACGATGGTGGCGGCGTCGAGGCCGGCCTCGGCGTACATCTTCTCCGGGCTGTCGTGGTCCTGGTACAG
>NZ_JAJALK010000022.1 GCF_020523825.1 Methylobacterium brachiatum
TCGACTTGCATGTGTTAAGCCTGCCGCCAGCGTTCGCTCTGAGCCAGGATCAAACTCTCACGTTGAAGAGATTGATCTGGCCGATCACGTAATTCTCAGACGGAGCCTCACAATCGATCCCGCAGCGCTTCACAGCGCGACGAAATCGGTGAGCTCAAAAAGAGAAACACGACGATCGGCACTAGTCTCTCACTTGCCAGGGCACGAAGCCCCAGCCGCAAGGACAAACGCCGTCCGCGTCTCCCTTCCTCAAATCCAACAATGTCAAAGACCGGTCGATCGGGCCCGAGGGCCCACCCACCAGAGACAGACAGCCGATCGCCCGGCGTTCCCGCCGGCCAACCCCGCCGATCTGTCAGAAGATGCCTCAGCGCCCGGGCCACTTCCGCGGCCGGCGCCGATGAGCGGTGTATACGCAGATGGTTCCCGGCCGTCAACAGGGTTGTTCCGGGATGGAGCCGATTTTCTTGGACTCCGGTGACGACAGGGGTGTGACGGCCGATTCGCTCCCGACTCCCGGTTGTGCCTCCCCTCCCCTGGGATGCCGTGTCAGGCGTCGAGGGTCAGGGTCATCCCGTCATAGGCGGGCACCACGCTCGCCGGCAGGCGCTCGGCCAAGGCGGCGTAGTCGAGATCGGTGTGGAGGTTGGTCAGCACCGCCCGGCGCGGCTTCGTCTCGGCGATCAGCGCCAGGGCGTCCGAGACCGAGAAATGCGTCGGGTGCGGCGTATCCCGCAGGGCGTCGATGATCAGGAGATCGAGGCCGTGGAGCCGTGCCCGGCTCGCCGCCGGGATCAGGCTGACATCGGGCATGTAGGCGGCGCTGCCGAACCGGAATCCCAGCGCCGCCTCGGTGCCGTGCTCCACGGGCAGCGATTCGACCGGGATCGGGCCGCCCGGCCCGTCGAGGGTCAGTGCGGGGGGCAGGTCGCGCAGGTCGAGGATCGGCGGATAGGCGCTGCCGGGCGGCGTCTCGAAGCAGTAGCCGAACCGGGTCGTCAGCAGCGACCGGGTGAGCGTGTCTGCATAGACCGGGATGCGCGCCCGCATGGTGATCACCAGGGGCCGCAGGTCGTCGATGCCGTGGGTGTGGTCGGCATGGGCGTGGGTGTAGAGCACGGCGTCGAGGCGCTGGACATCCGCATCGAGGAGCTGCTCGCGCAGGTCCGGCGAGGTGTCGACCAGCACCGTGGTCCGCCCTCCCCCGGAGACGCGCTCGACCAGGATCGAGCAGCGGCGACGCCGGTTGCGCGGATCCTCCGGATTGCACGCGCCCCAGCCGCTGGCGACCCGCGGCACCCCGCCGGAGGAGCCGCAGCCGAGGATGCGCAGGGTCAGGCTGGCCGGCGCATCCACCGAAACCGTCACGCTGCCTCCCCGGGCTTGGCCTTGTCGAACAGGGCGAAAAAATTCGCCGTGGTGATCCGGGCGAAATCCTCGGCGGAGAGGCCCAGGGTCTCGGCCAGCGACCGGGCGGTGTCGGCCGTGTAGGCCGGCTCGTTGGTCCGTCCGCGATGCGGCTCGGGGGCGAGGAACGGCGCGTCGGTCTCCACCAGGATCCGGTCGCGGGGCACGCGCCGGGCGATGTCGCGCAGCGCGTGCGAGCGCCGGAAGGTGACGATGCCGGAGAACGAGATCGACAGCCCGAGCTCGACCCCCACCTCGGCGAGGCGCTGGCCCGACGAGAAGCAGTGCAGCACCGCCCGGAACGGTTTTTTGCCCATCTCGTCGGTGAGCACCCGCTCCATATGGTCGTCGGCATCCCGGGCATGGATGACCAGGGGCAGGCCGGACAGGCGCGCCGCCTCGACATGGGCGCGCAGCACCCGCTCCTGCACGGCCTCGGGGGCGCCGTCGGGATAGTGGTAGTCGAGCCCGGCCTCGCCGATCCCGACGCAGCGGGGATGCGCCTTCGCGATCCCCGCGATCGTCTCGGCGGGCACGTCCGGCTCCTCGGCGGCCCCGTCCGGATGGGTGCCGATGGTGAACCAGATCTCGGGATGGGCCTCGGCGATGGCCCGGTAGGTCTCGGCCCGGGCGACCCGGGTCGAGATGGTCAGCATCCCGGTGACGCCCGCATCCCGGGCGCGGGCGATCACGCCCGGCAGGTCGGCGGCGAAGTCTGGGAAATCCAGATGGCAGTGGCTGTCGATCAGCATCGTGTCTCGGAGTGCTGTCAGGCGGCCGGCGTTTCGGGCCGCTCGAACCGCGGGAAGACCGGGGCCGGGGCGGGCAAGGCGGTGCCCGGCACCAGGCGACCGCCCTCCCCCATATCGGCAAGCGTGCGCCGGTCCGACGGAACGGCGAGCAGGTCCAGGAGCCTGGACGCCGCCGTGGGCACGAAGGGCTGGACCAGGATGCCGAAGGCCCGCAGGGCTTCCAGCGTCGTGTAGAGCACGGCGTTCATCCGGGCCGGATCGGACTTGCGCAGCTTCCACGGCTCCTGGCCGGCGAAGTAGCGGTTGGCTTCGGCCACCACCGCCCAGATCTCGGCCAGGACGCTGTGGAGCGCGAGCTCGCCCATCAGCCCGCGCACCGTCTCCGGCAGCGCGTCGGCCAGCGCCAGGAGGGCGCGGTCGGCCTCGTCCAAGGAAGCGGGCAAGGCGCCGGGATCCGGCACCGCGGCGTCGCAATTCTTGGCGACCATCGAGAGCGAGCGCTGGGCGAGGTTGCCGAGGTCGTTGGCGAGGTCGGCGTTGATCCGGCCGATGATCGCCTCGTGGCTGTAGCTGCCGTCACCGCCGAACGGCACCTCGCGCAGCACGAAGTAGCGCACCGGGTCGACCCCGTAGGTGTCGGCGAGCTCGAACGGGTCGAGCACGTTGCCGAGCGACTTCGACATCTTCTCGCCCTTGGAGAGCAGGAAGCCGTGGCCGAAGACGCGCTTGGGCAGGGGCAGCCCGGCCGACATCAGGAAGGCCGGCCAGTAGACCGCGTGGAAGCGGACGATGTCCTTGCCGATCACGTGCAGGTCCATCGGCCAGAATTTCGCCCGGGGATCGGCCTCGTCCGGGAAGCCGGTCACCGTCAGGTAATTGGTCAGGGCGTCGACCCAGACATACATGACGTGGCCGGGATGGCCTGGCACCGGCACGCCCCAGTCGAAATTGGTGCGGCTGACCGAGAGGTCCTTGAGGCCGGAGCGCACGAAGCTCGCCACCTCGTTCCTCCGGGTCTCCGGGCCGATGAAGTCCGGCTGGTCCTCGTAGAGCTTCAGCAGCCTGTCCTGATAGGCGGACAATCTGAAGAGAAAATTCTCCTCCTCCATCCACACCACGGGCGTGTCGGTGGCGAGGCTGCGGCGGCTGCCATCCTCGAGCAGGCGGGTCTCGGCCGCGTCGTAATAGGCCTCGTCGCGCACCGAGTACCAGCCGGCATACTTGTCCAGGTAGATGTCGCCTCTGGCCTCCATCCGCCGCCAGATCTCCTGAGCGGCTGCGTAATGGCCGGGCTCGGTGGTGCGGATGAAGCGGTCGTAGGCGCAATCCATCCGGTCGGCCATCGCCTGGAACCGGGCGGCGGTGCCGTCCACGAAGGCGCGCGGGCTGGTGTTGGCGCGGGTCGCGGCCTGCTGGATCTTGAGGCCGTGCTCGTCCGTGCCGGTGGAGAACAGCACGTCGTAGCCGTCGAGCCGGTGGAAGCGGGCGATGGCGTCGGCGGCGATCACCTCGTAGGCGTGGCCGATATGCGGCGCGCCGTTGGGGTAGGAGATCGCGGTCGAGAGGCCGAAGGTCTTCTTGGAGTGCGCCGGGGCGTTGGACGTCACGTCTGTGGTGTTCCGGATGATCGCGAGAGGCTGCCCGCGTTGTCGCGCGGCAGCGGCGGGGACGCAACCGCCGGGATCGGCTCCCGGCCGGGTGCGGGACCGCCGGCGGGGGATGGCGGGCCCGTCAACGCGGCTGGCGCGCGCTTAAAACTTTGGCAATCCTATCGAGATGACAAGAATCCGGCATTCTCTCTTGTGGAGCCGGCCCGTCGTGAGTTTTGCGCTCGACATCGTCAGAAACATCGTCGCGCATCGCAGCGTCGAGATCCCGGATCCGATCATCGACCGCTGGGTGTTCGGCGACCGGGTTCCGAGCCCGCTCCCGGCGGCGCACGCCCTCGAGGCGGTCGCCCGGCTGATCGAGAATCAGGCCGAGTACGATCATGTCGGGAGCCTGCTCGACGCGCGCTCCCGCAAGCTCCTGGGCGACGTCATCACGTACCGCGCCCTCGGACCGGTCCGCTACGCGCTGCCGATGAGCACGCCGGACTACATGGACCTCTACGCCAAGGCCGCGACCTTTCGCGTCGGGCCGAGCGAGCAGGTGTTCCCGCCGTTCCTGTTCGAGACCTTCGCGGTGGAGGACCAGGGCCACAGGCTGGAGCTCGGCGCGTGGCTCGGCAACATCGTCGCGACCTTCCTGGTGCGGCAATACTACCTGGACGGGCCGCGCCGGATCCAGCCCGAGACCGGCGACGTCGTGATCGATGCCGGCGGATGCTTCGGCGACACGGCGCTCGCCTTCGCGGCCAGCGTCGGCGAGACCGGGCGCGTCTTCTCCTTCGACCCGCTGCCGGCGCATCAGGCGGTCATGCGCGCGAATTTCGACCGCAATCCGCAGCTCGCCGAGCGGATCGCGCTGGTCCCGCACGCGCTCAGCCACGCGGCCGGCGAGACCGTCCGGTTCGCCGCCAAGGGCGCGGGCTCCTTCATGCACGCCCAGGGCGAGATCGAGGCCCGGACCGACACGATCGACCAGCTCGTCGAGCGGCAGGGGCTCGACCGGGTCGATTTCATCAAGATGGATATCGAGGGCGCGGAGCGGTCGGCGCTGATCGGGGCCCGGGCCACGATCGCGCGGCACAAGCCGAAGCTCGCGATCTCGGGCTACCATTCCGAGGACGACCTGATCATCATCCCGATGCTGATCAAGCGCCTGAACCCAGACTACGAGATCCACATCGGGCACCACACCAACTTCGAGTGGGAGACGGTGGTCTACGCCGCCTGAGGCGCGCCGCCCTACGGCGCCTCGGCGAGGTCGCCGAACAGGGACAGGATCACCGGGCGCCGGTCGAGATTGTAGATCGCGGCCTCCCGGGCGGCGCGGCCGAACCGCTCGGCCACCTCCACCAGGGCGGCGAGGCGTGCCGGCGGCTCGTCCCGGCGCCGGTCGAGCTCGGCCGAGACGAAGCGCAGGACCGCGTCCTGGGCGGCCTCGAACCGGGCCTCGGCATCGCGCCCGGCCAGGGTCTCGGCGAGCTTGAGCACCCGGCCCCAATCGGGCGTCTGCGCCCGGGCCAGCAGGGTCTCGACCTCCGCGACGAGGCCGGCGGTGACCGGATCGAGCATCGCCAGCGCCCGGGCGACCGAGCCCTCGCACTGGGCGACCGCCCGGGCCAGGGCGGCCTCGTCGGGCTGCGCGAACGGCTCGGGCAGGCCGCGCACCACCTGGGCCACCGCCTCGGGCGCGATGGGGCGCAGCATCAGCACCCGGCAGCGGGAGCGGATCGTCGGCAGCAGGCGCCCGGGCTGGTGGGCCAGGATCAGGAACAGGGCGCGGGGCGGCGGCTCCTCCAGCACCTTGAGCAGGGCGTTGGCGGCGTTGGCGTTCAAATCCTCGGCGCTGTCGAGGATGCAGACCCGCCAGCCGGAATCGGTGGCCGTCGAGGCGAACAGATCGAGGGCCCGGCGAACCATGTCGACCGAGATCTTGGTCGGCAGCGCCTTGGCGCCGGCGGTGCGGTGGCGGCGCAGGGCCACGAGGTTCGGATGCGACAGGCCCGCGACCTTGCCGGCGACGGGGTTCTCGTCCGGCACATCGAGCCCGGCCGGCCCGCCGCCCTCGGGATAGGCGAGCAGGCGGCGAGCGACCCGGTAGGCGAGGGTCGCCTTGCCGATGCCGGGGGCGCCGCCGATCAGCCAGGCATGGTGCAGGCGCCCCGCCGCGATCCCGGCCGCGAAGGCGTCGGCCGCGGCCTCGTGGCCGACCAGCGCCCGGGTCTCCCGCGGGCGCGGGATGCCGGGAAGGTCGCCGGGCTCGACATCGTCGGCGGCGCGGTCTGCCAGTCTCATGCGGCCTGTCTCATCGCGCGAAGGCCCGACCACCCGGCAAGGAGCGGCAAGCGCTTTGAAGTCCTCGTTGCGCGCGGTTTACACAGACGGGACGGCGGCGCCCACCGCCCCGGGGCCGAATCACGCCGGCCTCCTCGCGCGGCGGGCCTCGCCAACCCGCTCCGCGAAGGCCGCACGGGGCCGGGAGTGCGGAGAATCATTCTCTCTCCGGCAGCCTCCAGAACAGCAGACGGCGCGTGGAGCCTGCACCTGCGCCTCGCCGTCCACCCGCTGAACTGGGCTCGGCGACACCCTGACGGGTGAAGGCCAGGGATCGGCGGCAGCCGCCACCGATCCCCCGCGCGAAGATCGACCCGTCGAGACGCCCCGCACACCCGGGTCCGGCCCCTCAGGCGACGCCCCGGCTTCCCTTCAGCGGCAGCAGGCCCGGCAGGCGGGACGCCACGGTGGCGCGGATCGCGGATTCCACCGAATCCGGGTCGCGCGCGGCGTCGATCACCGCGCAGCGCTGCGGCTCGGCCCGGGCGATCGCCAGGAAGGCCTCGCGCAGCCGGGTATGGAAGGCGAGGGATTCGGCCTCGAACCGGTCGGCCCCCTGCCCCGTCCCGGCGCCGCGCCCGGCCGCGCGGGCGAGCCCGTCCTCGGGCGGCAGGTCGAGGATCAGGGTCAGGTCGGGCCGGGTCGGTCCGACCACGACCCGCTCCAGGGCAGCGATCACCGCCGGGTCGAGCCCGCCCGCGGCGCCCTGGTAGGCCCGGGTCGAGTCGATGAAGCGGTCGCACAGCACGATCTCGCCCCGGCGCAGGGCCGGGCGGATCAGCCGGTCGAGATGATCGATCCGGGCCGCGCTGAACAGCAGCGCCTCCGCGAAGGGGCCGTAGGGCTTGGCGACGCCCCCGAGCAGGGCCGCGCGGATCTCCTCGGCCCGGGGCGAGCCGCCGGGCTCGCGGGTCACGCAGACCGCCCGCCCCGAGCGGGCCCGCAGGGTCGCGGCCAAGCGGGCGACCTGGGTCGACTTGCCGGCGCCCTCGCCGCCCTCGAAGGTGATGAAGGCTCCCTGCGCGCGCTCTTCGGCGTCTGGCACGATCACGGGCGCCCAATCACGTCGGATCGGCCGCCCGGTCGCCGGATTTCGCGTCCTTCTTGCCGACCCGGTCGAAGGCCTTGCGGACCAGGCCGGTGCCGAATTCGAGCGCCGCATCCATCGCCCGCTGCGACAGGGTGCCGGGCTCGACCGTGGCGCCGGCATAGAGCGGCTGGTCGAGGGCGACCGTGTCGCCGCGCTGGATCCGCAGGGTGCCGACCTGCCGGCCCTCCTCCACGGGAGCGATGAGCGGCCCGGTATAGACCGCCTTGGCGCTGACCCGGTCGCTGGAGCCGCGGGGCAGCAGCACCCGCACCGGCTTCTTCGAGACCAGGGGCACCGAGCCGGCCTCGCCGCCGAACACCGAGGCCTCGGCCACGGTCTCGCCCGCCGCGAAGATCTGCCGGGGCTCGAAGGCGCGGAAGCCCCATTCCATCAGCTTGCGCGCCTCGGCGGCCCGGTCCCGGGCGGTCTTGAGGCCCGAGATCACCAGCACGAGGCGCTGGCCGTTCTGCACCGCCGAGCCGGTCAGGGCGTAGCCGGATTCCTCCAGGTAGCCGGTCTTGAGCCCGTCGGCGCCGATATCGAGCGCCAGCAGCGGGTTGCGGTTCTGCTGGCGGATCTTGTTCCAGGTGAACTCCTTCTCGGAGAAGATCTTGTACAGGTCCGGGTAGGTGTCGATCAGGTGGATCGCGAGCTTGGCCATGTCCCGGGCCGTGACCTTCTGGTCCGGCGCCGAGTAGCCGGTGGCGTTGCGGAAGGTCGAGTTCGTCAGCCCGATCTCCTTGGCACGCTGGTTCATCAGCCCGGCGAAGGCCTCCTCGGTGCCGGCCATGTTCTCCGCGATGGTGATCGCGGCGTCGTTGCCCGACTGGACGATCAGCCCGCGCAGCAGGTCCGACATCTTGATGCGGCTGTTGACCTGGGCGAACATCGACGAGCCGCCGCCCCCGGCCCCGCCCCGCTTCCAGGCGTCCTCGGTGACGGTGAACTCCGTGTCCATCGAGACGCGGCCGGATTTCAGCGCCTCGAACACGATGTCGGTGGTCATCAGCTTGGCCATGCTGGCCGGGGAGAACCGCTCGTCGGCGGCCTTCTCGAACAGCACCGAGCCGGAATCGGCATCGATCAGGATCGCGTGCGGGGCCGCGGTCTGGAAGCTCTGGGCGGCCGCGGCGGCGAGGCCCGCCCCCAGCGCGCAGGCGGCCGCGACAAGGGTGAGAAGGGTCCTGCGCATCACCGTTCCGTCCCGCGCCTGCCGTCCGATCGGAGGGACTCCGACCGTATCCGGATAACAAGCGTGACCATATTACGGTTTCGACGCGGGATCGAACGCGAAATGCCGCATTGCGGGACCGGGGCGCGCCGGAGGGCGCCTCAGTAGATCCCGGCCAGGCGCGCATGCCCGGCGCCGCCCGCCCCCAGCTTGGCCGGGCCGCCGGCTTTCGCCTGGGCCGGCGCCCTGGCGGCGGTGGCGACCTTGGCGGGCACCGCGACCTGGGCGGGCGCCGCACCCTTGGCGGAGGCCGCCGCCTTGGCGGGGATCGCGGCCGGGCCCCTGGCCGGCGCCGCCGCGGAGGCGAGATGCGCCAGGGCGGATCTGGACGCGGGCGGCAGCGCCGCGGGCGCCGCCGCGGCGACCTTCACCGGAGCGCCGGGGCGGCCCGGGCCGGGGGCGGTCCGGAGGGCGGCGATCTTCGACGCCGCGCCGTGGCCGCCCGCCTGCGGCGAGGCCTGGCCGGAGGCCGGGTTGAGCCCGGCGACCTTCAGGCCCGCGCCCTTCGTCTCTGCGGCTTTGTTGTCGGCGACCTGGATCGGCGCCGGCCGGAAATCCCGGACCTTCTGGGCGGTCGGCTGGACGGCCGCCGGCACCCGCATGGCGGCCGAGGCCATCATGATCGGGGCGCGCACCGGGGCCGGCCGCTCCTGCCGCGGCGCCGGGGCCTCGTCCGACTGCGCGCGCTCGGGGGCGGGCTTGAACGCCAGCGGCTCGGGAGCCGAGCGGGCGTAGCGCTCCGGCTCCTCGGTGGGGCCGAGATCGGCCATCATCACGGTGGAGCGGCCGGCCGGCTGCCCGTCGGTGCGCAGGCTGGCGAGCAGCTTGCGGTCGTCGCTGCCGGCGACCGAGGCCCGGCCGGCATATTCGACCCGCACCCGCGCGGTGCCGCGGCGGTGGAAGCCCAGGGCCTCGGCCGCCTCCTCGGACACGTCCATGACGCGGCCGGCATGGTAGGGGCCGCGGTCGTTGACCCGCACGATCATCGAGGAGCCGTTGTCGAGGTTGGTCACCCTCGCGTAGCTCGGCAGCGGCAGGGTCGGGTGGGCGGCGGCGATCGAGTGGCGGTCGAACACCTCGCCGTTGGCGGTCATGCGCCCGTGGAAGGCCGAGCCGTACCAGGAGGCCAGGCCCTCCCGGACGTAGCCGCGCGGATCCTCCTTGGGCACGTAGGTCTGGCCCGCCACCACGTAGGGCTTGCCGGTGTAGCGGCGCCCGCCGCCCTTCGGGATCACGTCGCCCTCGTTGTAGAGCCGCGGGCTCGCCTTGACCCCGTATTTCGGGTCGATGCCGTTGCCGGAGGCGAGCTTCTGCTGCTGGGGATTGGTGGCGCAGTTGGCCGTGGCCAGGGCCACGCCCGAGACGGCCAGGAGCCGCAGGGCGAGGCGCGCAGGCCGGGGAAGGGTCGTGCGCACCATATCGGGGATCACCAAACTCTACGCGGGACCATGGCCGGGGGACGGACCGGCACCGGCCGCGCCTCTGGGCTCAGCCGGTCCACCGAGAATTGTATCGGTCGCGTAAAGGAAGGCTGAACGACGCCTGCGGTCGTGGTTCAGGAGATGCCGCCGAGCCGCTCCCAAGCCTCGCGTGGGACATCAGGAATTGCCGGCAGGTGGCTGCAGGAACGACGTTTCTCGTTCTCGGCGGTGAAGGCCCGGGCGCATTCGTCGCGCGGGCGGATGCCGAAGGGCCGGCACGCAAGCGGGGGACGGATCGCGGATGTCCGAGGCGGCTCGGCATCCGCCCCGTCGTCCCGACGAACGCTTCGAGCACCCTGCGCGGGCGCAGGGCCATGCCCGGGTTCAGCGCGGCGGGGTGTCGGTCAGCTGCGCGATGGAGCGGGCGCCGCGCTGCTTGAACAGCAGGTCGAGGCCCTCCAGCATCAGGGCGTGCATCTTGGTCCGCTCGGCATAGGCGAGGTCGCGGAGCTGGTCGTAGACCGGCGGCTCCAGGTAGACCGACATCTGCCGGGCGCGCTGCTTCAGCGTCGCGGCCGGCTTCGCCGCCGGGGGCGCCAGCGCCAGGGTCACGATCTCGGCGCCCTGCGGCCGGGCCGCGTGCCGGTCCGGCGGGTTCGCCGAGGCGACGATCGCCGCGAGGCTGAGCTTAGGCGGCTTGGACATGCTGGCCCGTCTTCAGAGACTGCGTGCGGCGCTCGATCCACGACCAGAGGCGGCGGACCTCCCCGGCGGCCTGGCCCTTGGGATTGAACTCGGTGACGCCCTGGCCGAGGCCGATCGCGTCCTGGTGGTCGGTGCGGGCGACGATGTTCACGTCGGGCAGGATGCCGAGCACGGCGAGCCCGTCGGCCGCGTCCCGGACCCGGTAGGAGCGGGGCGGGGTCTGGTTCAGCACGAAGGCGAACTTCTTCTCCAGCCGGTAGACCGCGGCCAGCGTCGGCTTGAACGCCCGCAGGTCGGCCGGGGTCGGCCGGCACGGGATGATGCACAGGTCGGCCGCGCGGATCGCCGAGAGCGTGCCGGTGGAATCGACCCCCGGCGTGTCGATGAACACGTAATCGTAGGCCGAATCACGCAGGCGCTCCATCACGGCGTCGATCTGCGTCGCGTCGATCTGGGCGACCTCGGGACCGTCGGCGGTGCGGTGGTCGAGCCAGTCCGAGATCGTGGCCTGGCGGTCCATCTCGAGGATGCAGACCGTGTGGCCCGCCTCCCGGGCGGCCACCGCCAGGGAGATGCACAGCGTGCTCTTGCCGCTGCCGCCCTTCTGCGTGACGAAGGTGATCGCTTTCATCCTGGGCGTCCTCCAGAAGGCCCCGCGCATCCGCCGGGGTGCGGGCAACCACGATTGCCGCGCCCGCGCCGGGCAACCTCAGGTGCCTGATCACGGGCTGCCGCGATCCTGTGACCCAAGGATGTCGTGCGGCACGTTGCGTCCGGTATGGTTAACGACCCGTTAAAGGACGTCGCCGCCGCCGGGCCGCCGGATCCCGCGCGTAACTGGTCCGCCCCGCACAACCTAAACTTCAAGTTAACATTTGTGTCGACCGAGACCCGAACGGTCTTTTCAGTCGTTGGTGGATACCGTAGCCTCACGGTCGCCGGCGCCGGTACCTCGATGGATTTAATAACCTCAGGTTTCGTTGTGTTCGACAGTCCGGCGAGGAATGGTATGTCCGAAGCCCCGATCTCCCAATCCGTCCTCGACGCCTCCGGCGTGGTCGGGACCTGGGTCCACGATCACTGGGCCGATCGTCTGGCGCTCTCGGCCTCCCTGGCGGGGCTGCTCGGCCTCGACCCGGAGGCGGCCGCGAGCGGTGTGTCGCTCGCGGTGTTCCTGGACCGCACCCATCCGGAGGATCGGATCCGGATCGAGAGCTACCTGCACGCGGTCTCGGAGACCGGCGGCACCCTGGAGGCGGAGTTCCGCACCCGCGACACCCGCAAGGGCGTGCGGACCCTGCTGATGCGCGGCCGGATCGACCGCGATCCCACGGGCCGGACCCTGCAGGGCCGCGGCATCGCCATCGACCGGACCGAGACGCAGACCGCCAACCTCCTGCAGAGCGAGCGGGTCGTGAACCGGATGGCCGAGCACGTCATCGCCCTGCGCGACCTCGCCCAGGCCCTGCAGCGGCCGGTGCTGGTCGAGCGGATCGAGCACCTGATGATCGAGATCGGCTTCGAGCTCGCCCGCTTCCTGCCGGAGCCCGAGGACGAGCCGCGCCACTGAGCCCGCCGGTGCGCGATTGATCGCGGCCGCGCCCGCAAGCTACGGTCCCGGAAAGACTTGACCGGGAGGACGCCCATGGCGCGCGACACGATCTACGACCGCGATCTCGACCGTGTGCCGGCCAACCACCAGCCGCTCACCCCCCTGCTCTATCTCGAGCGGGCGGCCCAGGTGTTTCCCGATCAGGTCGCCGTGATCCACGGGGGCCTGCGGCGCACCTACCGGGAGCTCTACGCCCGGTCCCGGCGCCTGGCCTCGGCGCTGGCGCGGCGCGGGCTCGGCCGCGGCGACACCGTGGCGGCCCTGCTCGCCAACACCCCCGAGATGATCGAGTGCCATTACGGCGTGCCGATGACTGGGGCGGTGCTCAACACCCTCAACACCCGCCTCGACGCCGCTGCGATCCGCTTCTGCCTGCAGCACGGCGAAGCCAAGGTGCTGATCACCGACCGGGAATTCGCCAGGACCGCCGCGGCGGCGCTGGAGGGGCTGGAGCCGAAGCCCTTCGTGATCGACGTCGACGACCCGGATTATGACGGGCCGGGGGCGCGGCTCGGGGAGACCGCGTACGAGGCCTTCCTGGCGCAGGGCGACCCGGCGCACGATTGGGCGCTGCCCGGCGACGAGTGGGACGCGATCACCCTGAACTACACGTCGGGCACGACCGGCGACCCGAAGGGCGTGGTCTACCACCACCGGGGGGCGGCGCTGCTGGCGCTCGGCAACGTCATCACCGGCGCGCTCGGGCAGCACCCGGTCTATCTCTGGACCCTGCCGATGTTCCACTGCAACGGCTGGTGCTTTCCCTGGACCCTGTCGATCGTGGCCGGCACCCATGTCTGCCTGCGCCAGGTCCGGGCGGAGGCGATGTACCGGCTGATGGCCGAGCACGGGGTCACGCATCTCTGCGGCGCGCCGATCGTGATGCAGATGCTGATCAACGCCCCCGATGCCGAGCGCCGGGACCTGCCCCGGCGGGTGGCGTTCTTCACCGCGGCGGCGCCCCCGCCCGAGGCGGTGCTGGCTGGGATGTCGGAGGCCGGGTTCGACGTGACCCACCTGTACGGCCTGACCGAGAGCTACGGCCCGGCGGTGGTCAATGCCTGGAACGCCGACTGGGACGCTCTGGCGGCGGACCAGCGGGCGGCCAAGAAGGCCCGCCAGGGCGTGCGCTACCCGGTTCTGGAGGCGCTGGACGTGCGCGACCCGGACACGATGGCGCCGGTGCCGGCCGACGGCACGACGATCGGCGAGGTGATGATGCGCGGCAACGTCGTGATGCGCGGCTACCTCAAGAACCCGAAGGCCACGCAGGCCGCGTTCCGGGGCGGCTGGTTCCGCACCGGCGACCTCGGGGTGAGGCACCCGGACGGCTACATCCAGCTCAAGGACCGCTCGAAGGACATCATCATCTCAGGGGGCGAGAACATCTCGTCGATCGAGGTGGAGGATGCCCTGTTCAAGCACCCGGCGGTGTCGGCCGCCGCGGTGGTGGCCAAGCCGGACGCGAAATGGGGCGAGACGCCCTGCGCCTTCGTGGAGCTGAAGCCGGGCGCCTCGCCCAGCGCCGACGAGCTGATCCAATGGTGCCGCGGCCGGCTGGCCGCCTACAAGCTGCCCCGCCACGTGGTCTTCGGCGAGTTGCCGAAGACCTCCACGGGCAAGGTTCAGAAGTTCATCCTGCGCGAGCGGGCCCGCCAGGATGGGACCTGACGCGGAGCCGGTCAGGCCTGCAGGGGCTGCCGGCGCCCAGCGCGGACCGGCACGCGCACGGCCTTGGCGGCGCGCAGGTCGGAGGCGATCTGGGCGATGAAGGCCTGGATCGACACGAGGCTGAACAGGCTGATCGAAGCCACCAGGGCGGCGGAAACCAGGATCTTGGCGGTAGCGGGGTCCACGGCGTGACGTCCTTGACGTAGGGCTCGCCGCGGGCTGCCCGGGCGAGGGGCGCCGTCGAGGGCGCCCGCGATGAACCGAAGGTGGGCGTGCGGCCGCGGTTTCACCAGCGTCGCCGTGATGGGCCTGGCATGCGTGTGGGTTCGGGCTCTCGCGGAGCCGTTCCTGCGTCAACCGGAGGTGCTGGCCCAATGCTCCGTTTCCCGCAATAAGCCGGCCCGGTGCGGGGCGCGCACCGGGGGAGAGACGTATGGCCGGCAAGGGGCGCGCGAAGGGGTTCGCGGAAGGGGTTGCGGAGCGGATCGCGGGCGGCCTCCTCGTGGGGGCGCTCGCGGTTCAGGGCGCGATCCTGGCGGCGGCGCCGGTCCGGGCCCAGGCGCCAGCCCAGGACCCTGCCAACGAGCCGATCACCCGGGCGGGCTACGTCTATGTCGGCGGCCGCTACCAGAAGCTCGGCGACAAGACCGTGATGGTCGGCCAGATGTTCGTGCAGTCGCGCACGCCGGCCAAGATCACCCAGCCCTACCCGGTGGTGATGGTGCACGGCCTCGCCCAGACCGGGGTGAACTTCCTCGCCACCGCGGATGGCCGCCCGGGCTGGGTGCAGCGCTTCGTCGAGAAGGGCTACCAGGTCTACGTGGTCGATCAGGTCGGGCGCGGGCGCTCGGGCACCAACCCGGAGGTCTACGGCCCCTACGACCGGCTCGGCACCCGCAGCCTCGAGAAGACCTACACGGCGCCGGAGGTCTACGACCTGTTCCCGCAGGCCAAGCTCCACACGCAATGGCCGGGCGGCCCCGGCGTGCAGGGCAATGCCGCATTCGACCAGTTCTTCGCCAGCCAGGTCCCGTTCCTGGCCAACGGCCAGCAGACGGAGGAGCTCGTCGACCCGGCCCTGGTGGCGCTGCTCGAAAAGATCGGGCCGGCGATCCTGCTCACCCACGGCCAGGGCGCCCTGTTCGGCTGGGCGGCCTCGGATGCGCGGCCAGACCTGGTGAAGGCCCATGTCAGCGTCGAGCCGAACGGGCCGCCCTTCTTCGACGTGCAGTTCCGCGGCGGCAAGGAGTTCTGGGAGAAATCCGGCGACGGCCGCGCCCGCGCCTACGGGCTGACCCGGATGCCGCTGACCTTCGAGCCGCCGGTCAAGGCGCCGGAGGATCTGGTCGTGGCGCAGCAGGCCAAGGGGACGGACAAGGCGGCGGACAAGGGAGCGGACGGCCAGATCCGCTGCTGGCTGCAGGCCGAGCCGGCCCGGACCCTGCCGAACCTCGCCAAGGTGCCGGCCGTGGTGGTGACCGCCGAGGCCTCGTTCCACGCCACCTACGATGCCTGCACGGTCGCCTTCCTGACCCAGGCCGGCGCCAAGCCGGACGCGATCCGGCTGGCCGACCGGGGCCTGCGCGGCAACGGCCACATGGTGATGCTGGAGACCAACAGCGACGCCGTGGCGGATCTCGTGGCCGGCTGGATCGGGTCCCACGTGAAGTAGCCGCCTCGGAGCGGGCCGCGCTATCCGCGCCTCGTCGGAGGATGTGTGAAACCGCGGGCCGGAGCGGGGTGAGCGGTGCGCCGCCTCGCGACCGTCCACAGGCGTCTGCAGGGGCCCGGGCCCGGGCCGCGCCGCCGGGCAGGCGGGACGCGCCATCGCCGCGTGTTGAAACCGCAACAGCCCTCGCCTTCCGCGTGTGACCCGCTTGCGGCCAAGCCTGGCCGCACGTACTGCGTGTAGCGGAAAGCTGAACGAAAACAGCAGTTTATCACAATTCTAAAGAGCGGGGCAGCCCCGCCGGGACCGATCCCGGCGAACGCGGCCGGCTGTCCACGGCGTCGTACAGGGCTCAGGCAGATGAGAGTCGTTCACCCCCGTTCCGGCGCCCTGCGCGCGCTTCTCGCCGGCGCCTCCCTGGCGGTGCTGGCGCAGGCCGTGCCGGCGCAGGCCCAGGACGCGACGCCCCCGCGCCGGGGCGTCTCCCGCCCGCCGGCCGAGGGCAGCGTGCAGCTCGACGAGATCAGCGTCGAGAGCCGCGGCGGCGGCCCGGTCCAGGCGGCGCGCTCCACCGCGGCCTCGCGCGCCGTGGAGAGCCCGACCGGCCCGATCGACGGCTTCGTGGCCAAGCGCTCGAACACCGCGACGAAGACCAACACCCCGCTGATCGAGGCGCCGCAATCGATCACCGTGATCGGGCGCCAGCAGCTCGACGCCCAGAACGCCCAGACCCTGACCCAGGCGACCCAGTACGTGGCGGGCGCCTATGGCGGCGTGTTCGGCGCGGATTCGCGCATCGACTACCTGACCCTGCGCGGCTTCGTGGTCAGCGATTTCGGCATCTACCGGGACGGGCTGCAGCAGCTGAATTACGGCTTCGGCTACTTCAAGACCAACACGTTCGGGCTCGAGCGCATCGAGGTGCTGCGCGGCCCGGCCGCGGTGTTGTTCGGGGCCGGCAGCCCGGGCGGCATCGTCAACCAGGTGACCAAGCGTCCGACCCTCGACCCGTTCGGCTATGCCGAGGTCGGCGGCGGCTCGTTCGGCCAGAAATACGCCGCCTTCGATTTCGGCGGCCCGGCCGACCAGGAGGGCCACTGGTTCTACCGGCTGACCGGCTACGGCCGCCACGGCGGAACCCAGGTCGAGGGCGCCCCGGATGACAGCTTCTACATCGCGCCGGCGGTCACCTATAAGCCGGACGGGGCGACGCGCTTCACCTTCCTGTCGAGCTTCCAGCACGACAACACCGCGGTGACGTCGAACTTCCTGCCGTATTTCGGCACCGTGCGGCCCAACGCCTCCGGCCTGCGCATCCCGCGCTCGCTCAATGTCGGCGATGCCGGCTTCAACACCTTCCAGCGCGACCAGGCCTTCCTGGGCTACGAGTTCGAGCACGATTTCAACGAGACCTGGACCTTCCGGCAGAACCTCCGGTACTCGTTCCTCAAGAGCTTCCAGAACTCGGATATCGGCCAGCTCGGCTACAGCAACCCGGCCCAGACGCTGCTCGCCCGCTACCAGTTCCGGGACAGCGCCAAGGTCAACCTGTTCCAGGTCGACAACCAGGCCGAGGCGCGGTTCTTCGACGGGTACTTCCGCCACGACCTGCTGATGGGCCTGGACTACAAGGATTACCGCCTGAACGACAACCAGGCGTCGCTGTTCCCGGCGAGCGACCTGAACATCCTCGCCCCGGCCTACGGCCTGCCCACCGGGACGCCGTCGCCGTACCTGATCAATTCCGACGCGTTCAAGCAGCTCGGCCTCTACCTGCAGGACCAGATCAAGATCACCGACCGGCTCACCCTGCTGGTCGGCGGCCGCCAGGATTTCGCCGACAACCGGGTGGTCGACAAGCTCAACAACGGCACGGGCAACAACGGCCGCAGCGACAACGGCACGACCTACCGCACGGCGCTGATCTACAATTTCGACAACGGGCTCGCCCCCTATGTCAGCTACTCGACCTCGTTCCAGCCGCTGATCGGCACCGGCCTCAACAACCAGACCTTCAAGCCCGAGACCGGCAAGCAGGTGGAGGGCGGCGTGAAGTTCGAGCCCCCCGGCCAGGGCTACTTCGTCACCCTGGCGGGCTTCGACATCCACCGCCAGAACGTGCTGACCGCCAATCCGATCAACCCGCTGTTCAACGCCCAGCTCGCCGAGGTCCGGTCCACGGGCTTCGAGGCGCAGCTCGTCGCGAGCCTGTTCGACGGGCTCAACGTGGCGGCCTCGTACACGATCTACGGGCTGACCAACGAGCGGGGCGGCCCGGACCTGATCGGCAAGGTCCCGGTCAACATCCCGGAGAACTTCGCCAACCTGTTCGTCGACTACACGATCCCGACTGGCGACCTGCGCGGCTTCGGCTTCGGCGGCGGCGTCCGCTATGTCGGCCGCTCCTTCGCGGATGTCGCCAACGCCTTCCGGGTGCCGGATTACGTGCTGTTCGACGCGCAGGTTCATTACGATTGGGAGCGCTGGCGGCTGCAGGTCAACGCGACGAATATCGGCGACCGCCGCTTCGTCTCGTCCTGCCAGACGACCACGTCCTGCTTCTATGGCGATGCCCGGCGGGTCCTGGCGAGCGTGAGCTACAAATGGTGAGGCATTCGCCTCGCCGGCCTTGAGAGCGCACGCGAACGTCGCGTTGTAAGCTTTTGATCCGAAAGACCGTTGATTGTGTCCCCCCCTTAGGGCAGTGGGGGATGCTCCTGTTCCGGGTCCGGGAGCACCACGGACGCTTCCGCACTCACTCCGTCATCCCGGGGCGCCGCAGGCGAGCCCGGGATGACGGATTTGTCGGCAGGACGACCCGTGCGAAGCCCCCATGTCGCCGGGCCAGCGGGAGGCTCCACTGCCTGCTGCCAAGGCCTTGAAAGGACTGGGTTCGCCCGGTCCGGACCCGGTCAGCCCGCCACGGGCTGCGGCCCGGACAGGCGGGTCGGCAGGGTGTCGATGCGCAGGGAGCGGCGCAGGCCCCGGGAGAGGGCGTCCACCGCCACGGTCACCAGGGCGGTGGCGGCGATCAGCACCACGGCCACGTCGAGGCGCAGCTCCGAGATCGCGGCGTCCACGTAGAAGCCCAAAGTCGTCACCCCCAGGATGCCGAAGATCGCGCTCTCGCGCAGGATCAGCTCCCAGCGGTAGAGCAGGTAGGCCAGGAACTGACCGTAGAGGCGCGGCACCGTCTCGTAGGCGTAGAGGTTCAGCCCCGTGGGCGCGTCGGCCCGGTAGGGCAGCGCGTCGGCGTGCCGGCCCATCAGGTAGGCGACGATCCCGGCATTGTGCAGCGCCAGCGCGAGGATCGCCGGCAGCATTGAGGGGCCCAGCAGCTGCAGCCCGCAATAGGCCAGCATGTATTCCGGGGTCGAGCGCACCACCACGAGGAGCACGCGCCCGAGCGGCCGTCCGAGGGGCCCGGCGAAGCGCCGTGCGGTGAGCGGGAACAGGACCAGCGCCCCGAGCGCGGTCGCCGCCAGGGCGATCTGCGCCAGGATCAGGGTCTGGATCGTGCCCGGCAGGATCTGGTCGGCGAGGATCGGGCGCAGCCAGGACCAGAGCCGCGCCCAGGTCTCGGGCTCGGCGAGCGCGGCGCCGCGCAGGGGCGTCGGCACGATGTCGTGGCCGAGGAAGCGCGCGAGGCTCGCCCCGATGGCCGCGTTGCCGATCGCCGGGGGCAGGGCCAGGGGGGCGGCGGCGAGCAGGAGCGGCACGGTCCAGCCCCGGATCCAGAGCCGGCGGGTGCCGATCAGCCCGTAGAACACCAGGAGCAGCGCCCCGGCCTCGGCGTAGCGGCCCTGGCGGAAGGCGGATTCGAGGTAGAAGCCCATGGTCGGCAGGCCGATGAAGCCGAGGACCAGGCTGGAGCGCAGGCCGCATTCGAGCCGGTAGAGGGTGTAGTCGCGCAGCCGCCCGGCCACCTCGGGCAGGCGGGCATACAGGAAGGCCGAGACCGTGCCCGTGCCCGCGGGCAGCACCCGGAGCGCGGCGAGGTCGGCCTCCTCGATGATCTCGGCATAGACCTTGGCGCAGATGCCCGCGTAGGGCAGCGCGATGGCGAGAACGCCGGTCGTGGCCGAGAGGCCGAAGACCTGCATCAGCAGCAGCGCCCAGAACAGCTCGTGCACGGCGCGCAGGCCCGCGCAGGCGAGCCGCACGGTCCGCGAGCGGGCGAACGGGATCGCCAGCAGCAGGCCGCTCCCGGCCCCGAGCCCGACGCCCAGCACCGCGAAGGCCACCGTGTAGACGACGCTCCAGCCCTCCACCGACGGGAAGTCCGGCCGGACCAGGCCGTCGAGCAGGCGGGCGAGGTCGGCGAACGGGTGCAGGGTGGTGACGTGCAGATCCGCGACCAGCAGGCCCGCCAGCGCGGCCGCCAGGAACCAGCGGCTCACCGCCGCGTAGCCGGGCCGCGGCACGGCGAGGCGCATCAGGCGGCCTCGTAGAAGGGGCGCAGCCGTTCCGGATCGAGCGCCTGGGCCGGGGCGTCGAGGACGATCCGGCCGGCCTCCAGCACCACGATCCGGTCGGTCTGGGCGAGGGCCAGGGCCACGTCGTGGAGCGCCAGGATCAGGGTCTCGTGGCTCGCCGCCATCTCGGCCAGCACCCGGGCGCCCTGCTGGCGGTCCAGGGCCGAGACCGGCTCGTCGCCCACCAGGATCGGCCGGCCGTTATAGAGGGCGCGGGCCACCGAGACGCGCTGCTGCTGGCCGCCGGAGAGCTCCCCGGCCTTCGCCCAGAGTTTGTCCGCCAGCCCGACCCGGTCGAGGATGCGCTCGACGGCGGTGATGTCGGCCTTGGCCGGGCGGACCAGATTGCGCAGGTTGTGCAGGGTCGAGCGCCGGTCGAGCCGGCCCATATAGACATTGTGGAACACCGACAGGGTCCGCACCAGGGCGGCGGCCTGCGGCACCAAAGCGACCGTGTCGGGCGCCTGGGCCTGGATCAACCCGATGAGGGTCGACTTGCCGGCGCCGGAGCGGCCCATCAGGGCGACGCGCTCGCCCCTCCGCACCGTCAGGTCGATGCCCGACAGGACCGTGCGGCCGCCATAGGCGGCGGAGGCGTTCGCCAGGAGGATCGCCGTCCGGGACCCGTCGGGCACCGCCTCAATCCAGCAGGCCGGTGGAGCGGCCGACCTCGACCAGGGGCTCGTAGGCGGCGTTGGTCACCGGGATGAACTTCGAGCGCCCGAACGGCTCCAGGATCGCCGGGTCGGTGACGCCGACGAGGGCGTCCTTGAGTTTCTCGGTGAAGCCGGGGCCGTAGGTCCGGTCCACGTCGCCCCGGACGGTCCATTGGTAGTCCGGGAAGGGCGGGCTCTCCCAGATCACCGACACCGCTTTGGGGTCGACCTTGCCGGCCTTCGTGTCGAGGTCCCAGACCGAGTAGTCGACGGCGCCGACCGCGAAGGCGCCGGACTGCACCAGCTGGATCGTGCGGCTGTGGTCGCCGGAGAATCCGACCCGGGCAAACACCTGCTCCGGATTCTTCCCCGGGAAGGCCTGGCGGATGAAGTATTCCGGCATCAGCCGCCCGGAGGTCGAGGCCCGGGCGCCGAACGTGAAGGTCTTGCCGGCGATGGCCTGCGGGAAATCCTTGCTGGGCTCCAGCCCGCTCCCGGCATGGGCGATCAGGTAGGTCTTGAACGCCGCGTCCTCGGCGCCCTGAGCGATCGCCTGGGAGCCCGGCACGGCGCGGCGCGCCTGGACCCCGGTGAAGCCGCCGAACCAGGCGAGCTGCACCTGGCCGTTGGTGAAGGCGGTCACCGCCGCCGGGTAGCTCTTGACCGGGATGTAGCGCACCGGGACGCCGAGCTTGGCCTCGAGATAGGTCGCGACCTTGCCGAAGCGCTCGACCAGACGGCTCTCGTCCTGGTCGGGGATGCCGGTGAAGACCAGGGGCGGGACCGGCTTGGTCGGCTGGGCCTGCGCGGCCGTGCCGAGCGCGAGCGAAACCAATCCCAGGGCGAACCGCCCCACCCGTCCCAGTCCCGGCATGGATCCTCCACCGCATCGCGCCCGCGTCCGGCGCGCCTCGTGCGGTGCCCTGGATATCGGATTCAAGACGATGCGCCAGAGCTTTGATGGCGCCCCCGTGTTCCGAGAACCAGAAGCCGTCGTTCGGTACGCGGCTCCGGCGGCCGACATCTTCGGGCGCCGGTCATCCGGCCCTCGTGCCTGCCCGCAGGACGTGCAGGCACGGGGCGAGACGATCAGCTTTAATGGCGGCGCATCATGTGGTGGCGGTGGTGCCGGCGCATCATGTGATGGCGGCTGCGCATCACGCCCCGGGAGGTCATCCGGGCGCCGCGGTGCATGCCGCCGAAATTGCTGTTGCCGGTGGCGGCGGCGTTCCGGTCGAGGCCGTCGCCGGGGGCCGCGAGGCTCGGGCTGGCGGCGCCGAGGACGAGGCCGAGCGCGAGGGTCGCGCCGAGGAGGATCTTGTTCATGGGGTGATCGGACTTTCCGCGACCCTGCGCCGCGCCGATCCGAACGGATCAGCCGCGCGCTTGTTCCGGGACGCCCCGGGCCTCGGGCGTCTCCACCACGGCGAACAGGGCGGGCTGCGCATCGCGCGCATCCGGCACCGGGACGGCCCGGATGCGGGGCGGCAGCGGCCCCCCGAGCAGGTCCAGGAAATCCCCCGAGGCGGCGATCCCGATCTCGGCCGCCTTGGCCCGGGCCTCCAGGCGCGACAGGGCGTTCATGGCCGGGCCCAGCACCGTGTACTCGGCCCGCACCCCGTCATCGAACACGCCGACCAGAAGGTCGCCGGCATGCAGGGCGACCACGACCCGCAGGGTGAACAGCCCCTCCTTCTCCCGCGCTTCGTTGAGGGCGGCGATGCGGTCCTGGAGCGACAGGGCGCAGGCGAGCGCCGCCCGGGCCTGCGCCCGGGGGCGGCCGACCACGAACTGCACCAGCACGGCGTCGCCGACATACTTGTCCACGAGGCCGCCCTGCTCGGCCACCGCGGCCTGGGCGGCAGCCCGGACGGCGAGCAGGGCCGTCACCATTGCCTCGGGCGGATGCTCCCGGCTCAGCCGCGAGAAGCCGCGGATGTCGAGGACCATCAGGCAGGCGTGGCGCCGGTGGATGCCCATGGCGGCGTCCGCGTCCTCGGCGGCGAGGTCGAGGGCGACCGTGTCGGGCACGAACCGGGCGAGCTGGGCGCGCTCGTGCTCCATACGCAGGGCCCGGGTGACGGCGTCGCGCAGGCGGACCACACCGTCGATCACCAGCAGGCCGGCCGCCACGAAGGTAGCGAGCCCGGTGATCTGCGCGGTCGGGAAGGAATCCGGCCCCGGGAACAGGTCCGGCCAGGCCAGCCCGACCAGGAAGGTGGCGGTCCAGCAGGCGGTCACCACCCCGCAGAACAGCAGGGTCTGGGCGACCCGCATGCTCAGGCCGGTCTGGAGCAGGAGCAGGAAGGCCGGCAGGCGGCTCACCGCGTCGGCGCCGAGGCCGGCGCCACCGCCGGCCAGCATGTGCTCGATGATCACGTAGACGGCGAGCCCGGCATTGAGCAGCGTCCCGGCCCAGCTATAGGCCGCCGCCGCGGGGCCCCCGCCCCGCTCGCCCAGCCCGAACCAGATCGTGCCGACGCCGTAGAGGCCGAGGATGAACCAGTGGCTCAAGGCGTGCAGCGAGCCGTCATAGGCCTGGGCCGCCATCAGCAGCACCAGCACGATCACGATCCGCAGCCCGAGCAGCCGCAGGCCGCCGCCCGCCTGCATGGCGCGCAGGACCGCGGCGTCGTCCTCGGCCACCTCCGCCTTGCGCGCGGTGCGGTCCCGGGCGCTCAGCGCGGCGGGGAGCGGCGGGGTCCGGGCACCGCCCGAGGCCATCACGTCCCCCGGTCGAGACGCCGGGCCGCGCTGAACCGGTTGAGGAAGCGCGGCTCCTTCTCGGGGGCGATCCGGATCGCGAGGTGCAGGGTGCCGTCGGCCTCGGCGCGCCGGTCGAGGATCTCGGCGTTCTCGTAGAGCCAGTTGAGCGCCGCCCCGTCCTCGGGCGGCAGCGACACCGCGAAGCTCGCCCGGTGGCGGCCGATCCGCGCCTCGATCCGGGCGGTGAGCGCGGCGAGCCCCTCCCCGGTCAGCGCCGAGACCAGGACCGGCGCGTCGCTGTCGCGGTCGTTGCGGGCCTTGGACTGGCCGCTGAGATTCATCAGCCGGGTCCGCTCGTCGTCATCCAGGAGGTCGGACTTGTTCCAGACCTCGATGATCCGCTCGGCCGTGGTCTCGATGCCGAGCTCGCGCAGCACCTCGCCGACATCCTCGGCCTGGGCCTCGGAATCGACGTGGCTGACGTCGCGCACGTGCAGGAGCACGTCGGCCTCGATCGCGTCCTCCAGGGTCGCCCGGAACGCCGCGATCAGCGGGGTCGGCAGGTCGGAGATGAAGCCCACCGTGTCGGACAGGATCACGGTCTCGCCGTGGGGCAGCTTGGTCGCCCGGGCGGTGGGGTCGAGGGTGGCGAACAGCATGTCCTTGGCGGTGACCTCGGCCCGGGTCAGGGTATTGAACAGGCTCGATTTTCCGGCATTGGTGTAGCCCACCAGGGCGACGATCGGATAGGGCACCCGGGCGCGGCTCTGCCGGTGCAGGCCGCGGGTCCGCACCACCGCGTCGAGGTCGCGCTCGATCCGGGTCATGCGCTCCTGGATCATGCGCCGGTCGGCCTCGATCTGGGTCTCGCCGGGGCCGCCCAGGAAGCCGAAGCCGCCGCGCTGCCGCTCCAGGTGGGTCCAGGACCGGACCAGCCGCGACTTCTGGTAGGCGAGGTGCGCGTGCTCAACCTGGAGCGTGCCCTCCCGGGTCGAGGCGCGGCGCCCGAAAATCTCCAGGATCAGGCCGGTGCGGTCGATGACCTTGGCGCCCCATTCCTTCTCGAGGTTGCGCTGCTGCACCGGCGAGAGCGCGCAATCCATCACCACGAGGCCGATCTCGCGGGCGCGGATCAGCCCGGCGATCTCCTCGACCCGGCCCTTGCCGAGATAGGTCGAGGGGCGGATGCGCGGTAGGC
Organism: Methylobacterium brachiatum; assembly: GCF_020523825.1. Taxonomy (GTDB): domain Bacteria; phylum Pseudomonadota; class Alphaproteobacteria; order Rhizobiales; family Beijerinckiaceae; genus Methylobacterium; species Methylobacterium brachiatum. Next base: position 24,535 of record NZ_JAJALK010000022.1, read on the forward strand.
TGATCGCCAGGCTCTCGACCACGTCGAGCTCGATGGCGGCGGCGAGCCCGGTGGCCTCGTCGAGGCGCGCCTCGACGGAGCGGGTCGGATGGGCGGCGCCGTTGCCCGGCACCCCCGGCCCGTGCGCGCCGCGCGCCAGATAGGGCCCGATCACCAGGGTATGGGTCGCCGCGGCGATCTCGCCCTCGGGCGCGGCCTGTGCCTGGAGCCGGGCCTCGCCGGACGTCAGCGTCTCGCTCATGCAACCTTTAACGCCGCCCGCGCGCGGACGGCTTCGTTCGAGAAGTCGGATTGTCCGAGATGGGGATTGGGCGGGGCCGGGCCAAGATGCCGGGATTCAAGAGGTTGGGATCGGAGCGATCGGAATCCGGAGGCCCGCTCGGCGCGATCTTTCCCGCCCGCGCCCCTATCCGAAGGCCTCGAAGGAGCCCTCCAGCCGGCCGCGCGATCCCCGGAGGCCGCCTTCGAGGCCGCTAACGCAGCACCTCAGGATGAGGGGGGAGATCGGGATCGGGTTGGGATTCGCCGCCCGCTGCCGGCGAATCGCGGCCTCAGAGCGCGCGAGCCGATCGCCTCTCAACAGATCACGCCTTCTCGGCGGTCTCGTCCGGCTCGAACAGCTGCACCGGGTGGCCCGGCATGATCGTCGAGATCGCGTGCTTGTAGACCAGCTGCGAGTGCCCGTCCCGGCGCAGCAGCACGCAGAAATTGTCGAACCAGGTGACCACGCCCTGGAGCTTGACGCCGTTGACGAGGAAGATGGTCAGCGGGATCTTGTTCTTGCGGACATGATTGAGGAACGTGTCCTGAAGGTTCTGTGCGCGTTCGCCCGCCATCTTCTTTGCCTTCTTGTTGTCCCGGCGCGAAAGGCCCGGGTTGGGTACGCAACGTTGGGTCCGTCACGCGCGGGATCGTCCGATCATCCCGCCCGGACCGGATATACAGCATGACCGCGTGAAAGCGTGGGGGCAAGCAAGGCCCGCGCCCGCCGATCCGTAACGGATCGGCGCCTCTTTCACGGTCCGCGCCGAGACTGCGCCTGCAAGATCCCGGCCGCCCCGGATCGCTACGGGCCGATGCCGAGGGACTTCAGCTTGCGGTGCAGCGCCGAGCGCTCCATGCCGATGAACTCGGCCGTGCGCGAGATGTTGCCCGAGAACCGCGCGATCTGCGCCACGAGGTACTCGCGCTCGAAGATCTCGCGGGCCTCGCGCAGCGCCAGGCTCATCAGCTTCTCGCCGCCCGCGCCCCCCGGGGTGGTCGGCACCAGGGCGCCGATCTCGGAGGGCAGCATCTCGGAGGTGACCTCCTGCTCCGGGTCAGCCTGGGTCAGGATCATCAGGCGCTCGACGTTGTTCTTGAGCTGGCGGACGTTGCCCGGCCAATTGTGCGACTGGAGCACCGCCATCGCGTCCTCGGCGATCACCCGCTTGGGCAGGCCGGTCTGGGACGAGATGTTGTCCATGAAGAACTGGATCAGCTCGGGCACGTCCTCCCGGCGCTCGGACAGGGCCGGCACCCGGATCGGCACCACCGAGAGCCGGTGGAACAGGTCCTCGCGGAACCGGCCCGCGGCGATCTCTTCCTGCAGGTCCCGGGACGAGGACGAGATGATGCGCACGTCGACATGCACCCGGGTGGTGCCGCCGACCCGTTGAAAGTTCTGGTCGACGAGGACGCGCAGGATCCGGTTCTGGGTCTCGCGGGGCATGTCGGCGACCTCGTCGAGGTAGAGGGTGCCGCCATGGGCCTCCTCCAGGGCGCCGACCCGCCGGCCGGACTCGCCCTCGACCCCGAACAGCTCCGCCTCCATCGTCTCCGGCAGGATCGCGGCCGCGTTGAGCAGCACGAAGGGGCCGTTCGCACGCGCCGAGGCCTTGTGCAGGCTGCGCGCGGCGAGCTCCTTGCCGGAGCCCAGCGCCCCGGTGATCATCACCCGGGCGTTGGTCGGCGCCACCCGGTCGATGGTCTGGCGCAGCTGGTTGATCGCCAGCGAGCCGCCGACGATGCGGTTCGGATTGCCCGAGCGCGCCGTCAGGTCGCGGACCTCGCGCCGGAGCCGGGAGGCTTCCAGCGCCCGCTCGGCCACCAGGATCAGCCGGTCGGCCTTGAACGGCTTCTCGATGAAGTCGTAGGCGCCCGCCTTGATGGCCGAGACCGCGGTCTCGATGTTGCCGTGGCCCGAGATCATCACCACCGGCAGGTCGGGATTGGCCGCCTTAATCAGGTCGAGCACCTGCAGGCCGTCGAGGCGCGAGCCCTGCAGCCAGATGTCCAGGAAGACCAGGTGCGGCCGGCGCGCCTCGATGGCGGCGAGCGCCTCGTCGGAGCCGCCGGCCGTGCGGCAGCGGTGGCCCTCGTCGTCGAGGATGCCCGCCACGAGGTCGCGGATGTCGGCCTCGTCGTCGACAATCAGGATATCGGCGCTCATGCGTGCATCTCCGCGATCCGGGGGGCCGTCGGTGCGGCGCCCTTCTCCTCTGTCGTGACGGGACTGGTCTGCGGGCCCGAGGCGGACGGCTCGGGCCCGTGCTCGCGCGGGACCCGCATCTGAACCTGCCCACCACGGCCGGCGGGATTGTCGTTCAACGCGATCCCGCCGCCGTGCTCCTCAAGCACCTTGCTGACGATAGCAAGCCCCAGCCCCGTGCCACCCTCGCGTGTGGTCATGTAGGGCTCGAGCAGCCGCTGGCGCCCCTCGACCGGAAAACCCTTGCCGTTGTCGGTGACCGTGATCACCGCGAAACCGTCCTCGACCGCCAGGCTCAGGGCGATCTTGCCCTTGCCGAGCTCGGCCGGCGGCACCTCGGCCACCGCCTCGACGGCGTTCTTCAGGATGTTGGTGATCACCTGGCTGAGCAGCCGGATGTCGAAGGCCGCCACGATCTTCTCCGCGCTGCCCGCGCCGCCCTGCGCCGAGAACGCGAAATCGATGTCCGGATGCGCCACGCGCATCATGAACAGGTTCTGCTTGGCGATCTCGGTCAGGTCGTTCGGGGCGATGGCGGGCTTGGGCATCCGCGCGAAGGCCGAGAACTCGTCGACCATGCGCTTGATCTCGTCCACCTGGCGCACGATCGTGGCGGTGCACTGGTCGAACACCTCCTTGTCGGCGGTGATGACCTTGCCGTACTTGCGCCGGATGCGCTCGGCGGAGAGCTGGATCGGGGTCAGGGGGTTCTTGATCTCGTGGGCGATGCGGCGGGCGACGTCGCCCCAGGCGGAGCTGCGCTGCGCCTGGACGAGGTCGGTGATGTCGTCAAGGGTCACCACCGAGCCGCGGGAGGTCCCCTGGGCCTGCTCGCTCGTGACCCGCACCGTCACGGTGCGCTCGCCCCGGGACCGGGTGAGCTGGAGCTGCTGCTGCTGGAGGGCGCGCGGGCGGCTCTCGCTCTCGGCGAGCACGGGGGCGAGCTCCGGCACCGCCCGGGCCAGCGGCTGGCCGATCAGGGCCTCGCTCTCCAGGTCGAGCATCCGCTCGGCGGCCGGGTTGGCGATGGTGACGAAGCCCGCCGCGTCGAGGCCGATCACCCCGGGCGAGACCCCCGACAGCACCGCCTCCGTGAACCGGCGGCGGGTGTCGATCAGGTCGTTGGCGGCGATCAGCCCGGTATGCTGGCGGCGCAGCTCCTGCGTCATCTTGTTGAAGCTCTCGCCGAGATGGGCCAGGTCGCCGCTGGTCTTCTTGGTCGGCACCTGGGCGTAGAAATTGCCCGACGCGACCTGGTCGGCGGCGTTGATCAGCCGCCGGATCGGCGCCACGAACCGGTTGGCGAAGTTCATCCCGAACCACACCGCCGAGAGCAGGGCGATCAGGGCGATCAGCAGGAACACCGACGCGAAGGTGATCTGGATCGAGCGCCGGAGCGAATCGTAGGTCAGGTACTCGGCCGCCGCCGCCCGCGACACGCCCGGGAAGTCGATGGCGAGCTGGCTGACCTCCCGCTGCACCATCAGCACCGCGTCGTCGTAGGCCGGCATCCGCAGGAGCGCCGCGAAGACCCGGCCCTCCGAGGGCAGCAGGCAGATCGGGTCGGTGGAGGTCGCTGCCTCCTCGAAGGCCGCCGCCGAGGGCAGCCGGACCTGCTTGAGCACGTCGATCTTGGCGCGGGCGACCACGTCGGTCGGCCCGCGCATGATCTGCGCCACCGGCAGGCCGAGATTGGTCGCCCGGGTGGTCAGGAAGTTCTCGAACCAGGCCCGGTCCCGGTCGAAATTCGGGCGCGCCCGGGTCAGGTCGTCCACCAGGATGCGGATCTCCCGGGCCAGCGACTGGCATTGGTTCTCCTGGTAGGCGTCGGCCACCTCGACGGATTTGAGCACCACGTCGCGGACCCGGTCGGTGAAGCCCAGCGACAGGCCCCGGTCGATGGTCACCGACGCCACCACGGCGAGCAGCACGGTGGGCAGGATCGCGATCAGCGAGAACAGGCCGACGATGCGCGAGTGCAGCCGGGCCACCGCCGCATTGGCCTTGCGGGCGTGCAGGAAGACCCGCGCCTCCCAGGCGATCACGAAGACGAGCCCCAGCACCAGGGCGGCGTTGATGCCGAGCAGCGTGACGCCGTAGGCCGGCGTCGGCGTCACCCGGATCACCCCGGCCAGGATCAGGAAGGTCGCCAGCGCCGAGACCAGCGCGGTCACCACCACGGCGGCGCCGATCCAGCCCGGCCCGCGCGGCCCCGGCCGCAGCGACTCCGCGAGCGGCGTGCCCGGGTCCGGGTCCGACGAGAATTCCGACGCCGCTTCCTGTGTCGCGGTTTCCTGGGCAACGGCCTCTGGCGCAACGGCATCTTGGCCGGCGCCCTGCACGGTCTCCTCGGCCGGCGGCCTCGACCCGTCGCCCGCCACCTCGGCCACCGGCTCGGCGGACGAACGGGCAGCCCCCTCGGGGTCCGGCGCAGGGCCTTCCACAGGCGGTGAGCGTCGCAGGAACGGCATGACTGGTGCAGGGCCACAACAGTGTGGCGGAATTAATACGAGTCGCGGCGCCGGAGAGGCGATCGGTGGTCCATTCGGCGCCGGTATCTTGCGCCGGCTCAGTGTGAGCGGCGGCGCTTCCGCAGGGGTGGCTCCAGGCGAATGTTCGTCACCGGCACCGCGAAGCGGAGTGGCTGCCATACAGGCTGAGCCTTTGGATGCGGCGGGTGCGCAATCGCGGCGCATCGGTTCGGGCGTGAACAAGGCTGCGAGTCACGTCGACCGCGCACAGACCGTTGGGGAACGCTCATCTGCGGGTGGCCCTCGGTTATTCTTGCGTGGCAGTCTAGATTGGGCTGCACGGTGAGCTTTGCGGGCGATTGAGGAATGAGCGACGGGTTTCTGTCCGCTGCCACCATAAGCCCGCTGATGCTCGCGGCGACCGCCGGCTTCGTCGACTGGTTCACGAGCCGGCAGGATCGGCGCGATGCTTCGGAGCACGAGCGCTAGGATTTCGGCACTGCTCTTAAGGCGGGTGCTTCAGATCAGCGCATCGCGGGCGAGGCCGCGTTCGGACGCGTCTGGTTTTCGCGCCGTTGCGACTGTGACGACGACGCCCATCCCTTGACCCCACCGGCACGGCCCCGTACCCCCGCCCGTGGAGGCGAACGGGGTCTGGTGGCCCCCCTGGTCTTCAAAACCAGTGGTACGCCAACAGCGTACGGTGGGTTCGATTCCCATCCGCTTCCGCCAAGCCCCACAGCCTCCGAGCATGCATCCCCGTCGCGTCGTAACGGGCGCGGCCGATGCCGCCTTGCGCGTGTCGCGCCTGAGTGGTCCGCTTCGGATGAGGCGCTCGCAGAAGTGCGCCCGCCGATCCGGAGGAGACCCGCCATGCTGTCACGCCGGCAAACGCTCGCCCTGGCTCTGGCCAACGGCCTCGCCTTGACCGACAGAACGGTCCTGGCCGCGGGAGAGGCCGCCGCGCCGACCGTCAAGAGCCCGGTCTCGTTCGCGGTCCCGCCGGGGGCGTGCGACTGCCACGTCCACGTCATCCCCGATCCGGCCAGGTTCCCGTTCTGGGCGGGGCGCGGCTACACCCCGCCGGTCGATCCGCCTGAGCGCCTGCTCGCCCTCCAGCACGCGCTCAAGCTCGACCGCGTGGTGATCGTGACGCCCAGCGTCTACGGCACCGACAACGCGGCCACCCTCGACGGATTGCGCCTGCTCGGATCCCGGCGCGCCCGCGGCGTGGCGGTGATCGGCGCCGGGACCGGCCCGGCCGAGCTCGACGCGCTGGCTGAGGCCGGCATCCGCGGCATCCGGGTCAACCTGGAACAGGCCGGCGTGTTCGATCCGGCGGCCTCCGCCAAGGCCCTGGCGAGCGCGGTCCAGCAGATCGGGCAGCGGCCCTGGCACCTCCAGGTCTATGCCCGCCTGTCGGTCATCGGCCCGCTGAAGCCGCAGCTGGCCGCCCTGCCGGTGCCGGTGGTGTTCGACCATTTCGCCGGCGCGCAGGCGGCCCTCGGCCCCGACCAGCCGGGCTTCGGCGACGTGCTCGACCTCGTGCGCGGCGGCCGGGCCTGGGTGAAGCTGTCGGGCGCCTATCGCGCCTCGACCCGGGCGCCCGACTATCCCGACGTGGCGCCGCTCGCCCGGGCCCTGGTGGCGGCGAACCCGGAGCGGCTGGTCTGGGGCAGCGACTGGCCGCACCCGGACAGCACGCCGAAGCCGGGCCGGAAGCCGACGGATCTCGCCCCCGCGCAGGATATCGACGACGGCCGCCTGCTCGACCTGCTCGCCGCCTGGGTGCCCGAGCGCGCCGCCCGTGACAGGATCCTTGTCGAGAATCCCAAGCGGCTGTACGACTTCTGAGCGAAATATCGACCCGGCGGACGCGCGGACCGGGAATCCGGTCCCTGGACTCGCCGCCGCGCTCGCCCGGGAGATCGCCCATGCAGGGTCTGGCACGTCTCGGCCTGCCCGCCGCCGCGGATTGCGCGTCCGGCCGATCACGCTCCGCGCGCGGGGCGCTCGTCCTGCTGACCGCCGCCGCCGTCCTGGGCGCCGCCGCCCTCGCGGCCCGGGCCCCCGGCGCCGCCCTCGATCCCGATCTGGTGCGGGTGCTCCGCTTCATGGCGCTGATCAAGGGCGGGTTCGCGCTGGCGGCCTTCGCGGGCTGCTTCTGGCGCCTCGCCCGGCCGGCCGGCCCGTGGCGCATGCCGGTCTACGTCGTTGGGCCGCCGCTCATCGCGGCGGGCGCGATCGGGCTCTGGTCCGCCCAGGCCCTCCCGATCGCGGCGGCGGGCCTGCATCTCGGCCTGCTCGCTCTGCTGGCGGCCGCGCTGACCGACCCCCGATTCCTGCCCGACCTGGCGCGCCTCGGCCCGGGCGGAACGGCGGACCGCCCGATCCGTTTCCCCGAGACCCGCTCGATGCGCCGGGCGCTGCCGCGTCGAACCGCCCCGACCCGTTCCCCATGATCGACACGCTGTTCCCCCTCCTCCCGCCCGGCGCGCAGGCGGCCCTGCGCAGGCTCGCCGCCCGCTGGCCGTCGCGCCCCGCCCGCGCGGAGCCGGTGGTCCGGCTCGACCACGATCCGCGCCCCGGCCCGATGAAGCCGCTGCTCCCGCCGGCCGCGATCAACGACAACCCGCTGCAGGCCGTCCACGAGGCGGTGGAGCGGGACCTGCGCGCCAGCGGCCATCTGCGCTGAGACCGTTTTGGGGGCTGAACGCGATCAGTTTGAGCGTTTGGGGGGCTGCTTACGACCCTGAACGGTCATTTCGGTATCGACCCAATATAATCATACATGCTGCTAAGAGCTTGGCCTGAAAGAGGGCATAGACATCTACTCTGCTCAACAGTAGAAATTGACCTAAAGCAACCACATGGTGGGCGTCTGCTGATTGCCTTGACCTGATTACTAGAATCACTCGATGGATTTGTGTGATCAGCCTGTGGTGGGGGAGCTATTTCACTAAGCCCTCTGTTCCTGTCCGATTTGAAGCTTGCGGCTCAGAGGGACGGGCCGGAGGCTGGCGATCATTGAAGATTAGCCCTTCGGCAATCGTCCCGATCCCATACATTCCTTTCTGGTGATTCTGGTTCTCCTTCGCAACCGTGCGCAATGCGTCAAGCTCTGCATGGAACTCGTCCCGATAGATTGAGCCAAGTTTCGTATCTACCTCATCAAGGTAGTGGCTCGGTCCCATGCTGGCCAGCGCGATGGCCGAGACCTCATTCCACGTGTTGTGGACCATGCTCATGAGGATGCCGCAGAGGATCGCCATCACCACCAACGGGCTACTATTGCTGGCGGTCTTGTCGAGGATTAAAATGAGATAAAACGTGTAGGTGCCCATCACGGTGATCAGCAGAACGGCGATCCGGATGAGCAAATGCCCCAGAGTCATCAGCATGAGCACGGCGGTCCCACCTTGAGTCTGACAGCCGATGAAGGCGTTGGCCTGCCTGATCAGCTTTCGCGCACGCCTGCGGCCAAACCTGTTTCGGCTTCTTGAGAACAGCCTGGGGACGTAGATCAAGAGAATGGTGGTGACGATGGATAGGGCTGTCGGCAGTACGATCTTATCGAACCAATAGGTCTCCCAGAAATTCAGCTCGCCCATCCTGCACCTGTCTCGCCTTCGATGGCGAAGCCTATCACAAGTTTACGCACTAGGTCCGAACAGAGCTTGGTGCGTCCACCGCCCGGCATACAGCACGCCATGGAGAAATCGCAGTGGCAACTCTACATGGCGCTCGAAGAGTGAACGCGCCGGAACGGGAGAATGCGACTATGGAAGCTGATCAAAGCCGACCTCGTGCGCAAGGGCATGTTCAAACAACCACTTAATTTTCTGAGCGTATGCACGAGCGCCATATTTTTGAAGCAAAAAATTTTCTTAAGATAATTGAGGCTTCCCCAAAAATCGTGGGAAAAAGATCAGAAAATACCTAATCGGCTATAGAATATCGTCGCAGGGCGTCGCTCTGCTTGGAGAATCAAAGAGCAGTCGGAATGCCTTGATTGAAGTTACTGACACGCTCTCGCCCAAAGAGTTCCATAGATAGAATTCTGCTTGTCTCATTATAGGTAGTACATAGTGAGCGGAAGACGTTATCAACCAGCTAAATCCGTAGCTGATATAGAGCGTGATTTTGTGTCTGCCATTGAGATCGCCAAGAATATCTATTCGGCCGGAAACGCCAAGCTAAAATCTTATTAAGATTGAATAATTGCCATTAGTAGCCGGACATATCCTAGGCTAGCCGCTCCGCTCGAAGCTTCGCAGCGATCTCCGACGCAACATCCTCGGGATCATGCGGCTCACCGCGGATCTCAGTAAGCGCCTGTGCGATTGCCAGCATTTGGTGTTCAGTTTCGAGGTGAGATGGGTCGGATCGTTTCTGAATCAGCTTGGATCGTCTGCCCAGGCTTGGCAGGTCGCCTCGTATAGCGTGAGGCCGCGTAGCGTCTTGAACCGCCGAGCGAAGTTGTGGGCATCCAGGTGCTTATGACGCAGAGCGGTCGTATGTCAGAATTTAAGCGAACGTCTGGTTTCTGCTTCTGAATCACAAAAGCGGTCCGGCGCAAACCCTCCCAAAGCAGCCCTTCAAACGGCCAAGTGGGCTGAGTCCCGACCAGGGATGAGGCGCGGTCCTCAGCGCTTGGGGGCACCCGCCGGGGCGGGCCGCGCGGCCGCTCCGGCCTCCATCCAGTGGCAGGCCGTGGTGGTCGGCAGGCCGGCGCATTCGTAGCTCCGGTCGCCCAGGGTCACCCGGTCGACCAGGCCGGTGATCTCGCTGCGGGTCACCAGGGTGCAGCCGAGATGGTCCGCCTTGGGATCGGCCAGCAGGGCGGCCGCCGCGGCGGCGCCGTCGTGCATCAGCATCCGGTAATTGGCCAGGGACGGGCAGCCGATCACCTGTCCGGTCCCCGGCCCGGCGGCCTTCCGGTCCGGGCCGGAGCGGGCCGGCGCCTTGGCCGGCTGGCCCAGCGCCGGCAGGGCGCAGAGGCCGAGGGCGAGAGCGGCGACGCGAAGTGGCATGCGTGTCATCGGCCGCCCCTAACGCATGACGCGGCACAGGGGAATCCGGCTGTTCGGCCGCACCGTGCGGGACCGGGGCGCCGGACCGGCGGATCGGCCGGCGAATCTAGCACGGAGACCGGGCGGTGTCGTACCCGCGCCGACGCCGCGGCGGTGCTGCGCGCACGCGGTTGCGGCCGGCCGCGAAACCGTCGATGAAGCCCGCGATGGAATCGCCGGCGCCGGACATCCGGGGCGCCGCGGGCGGGACGGACAAGGAGAGGTCATGGCGACGACGATCGATAGCGACCAGAAGCTCCATCTGGTCTTCGGTGGTGAGTTGCAGGACCTCGACGGCGTCCGGTTCCGGGACATCAAGGGCCTCGACATCGTCGGCATCTTCCCGGACTACGCCTCCGCGCAGGCCGCCTGGCGGGCCAAGGCGCAGGCCACCGTCGACAGCGCGCAGACCCGGTATTTCGTGGTCCACCTGCACCGGCTGCTGGAGCCGCCGGTCGCCTGAGGCCGGGGCGGGCCGGGCGTGCGCCTGTGCGGTGCGCCCGTGAAGGCATTGTGACACTTCCGGCCCGCTGCTAAGAGCCTCGCCCGTCATCAGATCCATCCGGCCCGCGGGGGACCGGTATTCGGAGCGCGGCGCGAAGCTCGGCCGCGAGTGGGCGGACGTCATGAAATCCTCGATCAAGATCATCGCCGGCAACGCGAGCCGGCCCTTGGCCGAGGCGATCGCCGCCTATCTCGAATTGCCGCTGGCCAAGTGCATGGTCCGGCGGTTTGCCGACATGGAGATCTTCGTCGAGCTCCAGGAGAACGTGCGCGGGGAGGACGTGTTCATCGTCCAGTCGACCTCGTTCCCGGCCAACGACCACCTGATGGAGCTGCTGATCATGATCGACGCGGCGCGTCGGTCCTCGGCCCGGCGCATCACCGCGGTGATCCCGTATTTCGGCTACGCACGGCAGGACCGGCGCACCTCGGGCCGGACCCCGATCTCGGCCAAGCTGGTGGCGAACCTGATCACCGAGGCCGGGGCCGACCGCGTCCTGACCCTCGACCTCCATGCCGGCCAGATCCAGGGCTTCTTCGACATCCCCACCGACAACCTGTTCGCCGCCCCCGTGATGGTGCGCGACATCAAGGAGCGGCTGCCGAGCGCCGACCGCATGGTGGTCTCCCCCGATGTCGGCGGCGTCGTGCGCGCCCGCGCCATCGCCAAGCGGATCGATTGCCCGCTCGCCATCGTCGACAAGCGCCGCGAGCGCCCCGGCGAATCCGAGGTGATGAACATCATCGGCGAGGTCGAGGGCCGCTCCTGCATCCTGGTCGACGACATCGTCGATTCGGGCGGCACCCTGGTCAACGCCGCCGAGGCCCTGCTCAATGCCGGCGCCCGGGACGTCTCGGCCTACATCACCCACGGCGTGCTCTCCGGCGGCGCGGTCTCGCGCATCGCCGCCTCGCGGATGAAAGAGCTGGTGATCACCGATTCGATCCAGCCGACCCAGGCCGTCAAGCTCGCCCGCAACATCCGGGTGGCGACGATCGCGCCGCTGCTCGGCGAGGCGATCGGGCGGACCGCCACCGAGGCCAGCGTCTCGAGCCTGTTCGACTGATCGCGCCGTCCCTGCGCAGGGACGCGCGGCACCCCGTCGGCGCGATGGGCAACCGGCGCAGCATTCGTCGCAGTGCCGGCGACGGATTTCGGCGCTACCTCCCGGTGCGGACGCATCGCCGATCTGGGAGGGCGGGCACTGGGTCGGACGACACTCATCGGCATCCACGGGCTCGCCAACAAGCCACCCCGGGATGAGAAGGCCGCCTGGTGGCGCGCGGCGATCCTCGAAGGCCTCGCCCGCAACCGCGGCGCCGCGCCGCCCGAGGTGCCGTTCACCTTCGTGTACTGGGCGGATCTGCGCTACCCTGAGCCCCTGGCCGGCGGGCGCAACCGCGAGCCCTACAGCCCCGATCCCGGCACCGGCCCGTTCCCCTCCCCGGCCGACGATCCCGACCAGGCGGCGCCGACGCTCACCGACCGGATCTATCGCGGCCTCTCGCACCTGCAGGAAGCCACCGGGCTCACCCCGGTCGACGACCTGATCCTGGAGCACCGCCTCGACGACCTCTGGGGCTATCACGCGGACGCAACGTTCCGCGCCGCCGCCCGCGCGCGCCTGCTGGAGGCCCTGACGGAGGCAACGGATCGCGACGTGCTGATCGTCGCGCATTCGATGGGCGGGCTGATCGCCTACGACGTGCTCCGGGCCGCCGAGCGGGACGGAACCGCCCTGCCCCGCTGCAGCCTGGTCACCCTCGGCTCGCCGCTGGCGCTCGCCGAGCTGAAGCTGACGCTCGCCGCCGAGCACGGCGACCTGCGCGTGCCCGAAGCGGTCACGGCCTGGACCAACCTGATGGACCGGCAGGACATCGCCACGGTGGGCGACGACCTCGCCGCGATCTATCCGCCCAACGCCGCCGGGGTGCGGGTCCGGGACGTGCCGGTGATCAACGCCTACCGGCGGCCGGACGGCACCGAGAACCGGCACAAATCCTACGGCTACCTGCGCACCCCGGAATTCTCGGAGGCCGTGGCAGCGTTCCTGGCGGCCGAGGCCTGAGACGGCCCCGGCCCCCGACAGGGCGCCGTCAGAGCCGGCCCGGCACGGCCTCGCGCAGGACCCGCTCCGCGGCGGCATCCTCGATCTTGTTGATCAGCCGGCTCGCCTCGTGCTCGTCGCGCAGGGTCTTGGCGAGGGTGAAGGTCGTGCCGGTGAGGAAGAGCGCCGCCATGGCGAGGTAGCCCTTGATCCAGATATCGGCGGGCAGGAAGAAGATCCCGATCGCCAGCATCGCGGCGGCGGCGGTGAAGCTCACCAGCGTGAAGGTCTTCCAGGCGGCGGTGTGGGGCATCTGCGGCATCATCGGTCGTGCTCCTGTGGCTGGGGTGGCGAACGGGGTGGGTCAGGCCTGGGCCCGGAGGCGGTCGAGCACCGCCCGCGGATCGGTGCGGGGGCGGCCGTAGCCGGCGGCGTCGAGGTCGGCCTCGATCCCGGACGCCGCCTCGGCCTCCAGGCCCGCCAGGGCCTCGGCGGCATCCGCCTCGGCGGCCTGGGCCTCGCGCAGGCGCGCCAGCGTCCGCTCGGCCTCGCCGAGGGCGCCCGCCGACAGGGCCGTGACCCGGCGCCCCTCGAGCCCCGCCCGCCGCAGCGCCTCGGTGGTCCGGGCGGTCTGGAGCCCGCGGTCGAGGTCCCGCAGCCGCTCGCCGCCCTGCCCGACCAGGCGCTTGAGCCGCTCGATCTCGGCGGCGAAGCGGGCGGCGGCGGCCCGCCGGTCGGAGCGCTCATCCTCCAGGGCGGCGATGTGGACCGCCGCCTCGCTGCCGAGATCCTCGCGCCCGTCGGCCAGCGCCCGGCGGGCCCCGTCCGACAGGGTCTCGATCCGGGCGCCGATCGCGTCCAGCGCGCGCGCCTCGGCGGCGTGGTAGGCCATAGCGACGGCGAGTTCGCGCCGGGCCGTCGCGAGGGCGCCGGCCGCGTCCCGGATCTGCTGGCGCAGAATCGTCACCGCATTGGCATCGTGGAGCGCCTGGGCGTTGTCGGCGATCGCGCCGCGCATCAGGAGGGAGAGGGTCCTCATCACGGTTCACCTCGGGGAGCGGCGCACCGGACCCGGTCCGGAATTGATTGAACGCCGTTCATGAAACACATAAGCACGGCCCAACGGGGTCGGCAAGGCATTTAATGAACGACGTTCAGAAAAAAGTGCGGGGCCGTCCCCGCAAGGGTCAGACCGACCGTCAGGCGGACCGCGAGGCGCTGATCGCGGCCGCGGTGGCGATCCTGGATGCGGGCGGGCCCGGCGCGCTGACCGCGCGGGCGGTCGCCGAGCGGGCCGGCACCGCGGTCGGCTCGGTCTACACCCAGTTCGACAGCCTGGAGCTGCTGCGGCTGGAGGCGAACGCCATCACGATGCGCCGCCTGCGCGACGCCCTGGCGGCGGCGCTGTCCGCCTGCCCGTCCCGGGAGACCGACGCCCGGCTGCTGTGCCTGGCCGACGCCTATCTGGGCTTCGCGGCGCAGAACCATCCCGCCTGGGTGGCGATCTTCGAGCGGCGCACGGTAGAGGCGCCCGCCTCGGTCCAGGCCGATATCGCGGCCCTGTTCGGGATCCTGGAGGGGGTCCTGCGGGATGGCGGGCAGCTCGCCGAGGACGCGATCCCGGTGATGGCCCGGGCGCTCTGGTCGAGCGTCCACGGCATGACCTACCTGGCCGATCTCGGCGGCCTCGGGCCCCTCGGGGCGGCGGATGTCCGGCCGATGATCGACGCCCTGGTGCGGGCGGCGGTGCGGGGCTTTCCGGGGACCTGAAATCGTCCCCGCGCCGGGTCTGGTCGAACGATCGGGGCTCCGCCCCGATGCCCCGCCAAAGGGCTGAGCCCTTTGGGAACCCGGTTTCGTCGCCTACGCGGCTTTCACCTCGGCCAGGAACGCCTTGACGGTCTGGTCAAGGTCGTCGGAGCCGCGGGTGAGGTCGCGGGCGGCGGCCAGCACCTGCTCGGAGGCGATCCCGGTCTCGTCGGCGCCCTGGCGCAGGTCGGCGATGCTGCCGGACACCGCCTGGGCTCCGGAGGCGGCGCTCACCACCCCGCGCACGATCTCCTGGATCGCGGCGTTCTGCTCCTCCATGGCGGCCGCGACCCCGACCGCGATGCTGCGCATCTCCTCGATGGTCTGGCCGACCTCGCCGATCGCCGCCACGGCCTGCCGGGTCTCGCCCTGGATCCGGCCGATCTGGGTGGCGATGTCGTCGGTGGCCTTGGCGGTCTGGCTGGCCAGCTCCTTCACCTCCGTGGCGACCACCGCGAAGCCGCGGCCGGCCTCGCCGGCGCGGGCGGCTTCGATGGTGGCGTTGAGCGCCAGCAGGTTGGTCTGCGCCGCGATGCCGGAGATGAGGGCGACCACGTCGCCGATCCGCTCGGTGCCGTCGGCGAGCGCCCGCACGGTCGCCTCGCCCTGGCGAGCGGTCTCGGCCGCCCGGCCGGCGATCTCCGAGGTGCGGTGCACCTGCC
The DNA here is from genome assembly GCF_020523825.1 of Methylobacterium brachiatum. Taxonomy (GTDB): domain Bacteria; phylum Pseudomonadota; class Alphaproteobacteria; order Rhizobiales; family Beijerinckiaceae; genus Methylobacterium; species Methylobacterium brachiatum. The sequence goes on from NZ_JAJALK010000022.1 coordinate 39,571, forward strand.
CGGCGATCTCCTGGACCGAGGCCGACATCTCCTCGGTGGCCGCCGCCGCGGTCTGGACGTCGGCCGAGGTTCCGGCCGCCTGGGCGGTGACCGCGCCCGAGCGCTCGGTGCCGCGCGCGGCCGTGGCGGTCATCGCCTGGGCGGTGACTTCGAGCTCGGACGCCGCCGCGGCGAGGCCCCGGCTCAGCGCGCCCGCCCGGGTTTCGAAGGCCCGGGTCAGGCGGTCGAGGGAAGCGGCGCGGCGGGCGGCGCCCTCGGCATCGCCGGCGGCGCGGGTATCCGCCTCGGCCTTGGCGATCAGCGCGTCCTTGAACACCTGCACGGCGCCCGCCATCGTGCCGATCTCGTCGCTGCGCCCGCGCTCGGGCACCGCGGCGGCGGTGTCGCCCGCCGCGAGGCGGTGCATGGCCTGGTTCAGGGCCAGGAGCGGCCGCGTCACCCGGCGGCCGATCAGCGCCGCCAGCAGGGCGATCAGGGCGATCACCACCAGCATCCCGGCTGCCGCCCGCCAGGCCGCGTTCCACAGGATCGCGGCGGTGTCGTCGGCATAGATGCCGGTGCCGATCACCCAGCCCCAGGGGGCGAAGCCGCGGACGTAGGACAGCTTCGGGACCGGTGCGTCGGACCCGGCCTTGGGCCAGTAATAATCGACGAAGCCCTGGCCCTTCTGCTTGGCGAGGTCGACGAAGTCCCGGAACAGGTACTTGCCCGTCGGATCCTGCACCCCGGCGAGGTCCTTGCCCTCGAGCTCGGGCTTCATCGGATGCGCCACCATGCGGGGCTGCATGTCGTTGATCCAGAAGTATTCCTGGTCGTCGTAGCGCAGGGTCTTCACGGCCCGGATCGCGGCCCCCTGGGCGTCGGCCCGCGACAGCCGCCCGGCCCGCTCCTCGCCCTCGAAATAGGCCGCCACGCCGTAGGCCACGTCCGTCAGGTTGCGGGTCTTGGCCATGCGGTCCTGCTCGACCTGCGATTTCAGGTTGAGCAGGCCGATGCCAGAGACCACCGCGACGCCGACCAGTGCGGTAGCCGTAATCGTGTGGAGCTTCGCTCCGATGCCGATTTTCATGAGCCCGCCCCCGGACGACAAGAATAGGAGCGGCCAGTTTACAGCTTCCGCGTTAGCGCGCCGTGAAGACTGATCGAGGCCTTGCGCGGATCGAGATGACGCTGTCCACTCGCGGCCGACGAAAGCCAGGACCGGACGAGATGCCGGCGGGCCAAGGGAGGAACGACATGATGTGCACGCCGCGGGCAGACGCGATCCTGAAGGTTTGTCGCCGCCTCGTCCGGGCGGGACCGGCCGCCCTCGTGCTGGCGGGGCTGGCGATGGCCGCCCCGGCCCGGGCCGACGACGCCAAGGTCCGGATCAGCCGGCAGCCCGGCTTCGTCTACCTGCCGGCGGTGCTCGCCGAGCAGCACAAGCTCATCGAGAAGCAGGCCAAGGCGGCCGGCCTCGGGGATGTGACGGTCGAGTGGGTGAACCTGACCAGCGGGGCGGCCGGCAACGACGCGCTCCTGTCGGGCAATATCGACATCGTCGACAGCGGCTCCACCAACATGCTGCTGCTCAACGACCGCACGCGCGGCGACGTGAAGGGCCTGTGCGGCGTCGGCAGCACGCCGATGCTGCTGCTCACCCGCAACCCGGCCGTGAAGACGCTCGGCGACTTCTCCGGCAAGGACAAGATCGCCCTGCCCTCCGTGAAGGTCTCGACCCAGGCGGTGCTGCTCCAGATCGCCGCCAGGAAGGCGTTCGGGCCCGAGAACGCCACCAAGCTCGACCCGCTCACCGTCCAGCTCGGCCATCCCGACGCGGTGGCGGCGCTCGCCAGCCCGCAGAACGAGGTCAACAGCCACTTCTCGCTGCCGCCGTTCCAGCAGCGCGAGTTGCAGGACCCGGCGATCCACGCGGTGCTCAATTCCTACGAGCTGGTCGGCGAGCCGGTGAGCAACGCGATCTTCTACGCCCGCACCGGCTGGTTCAACCGCAACCCCAAGCTCGCCGCCGCCATCGTGGCCGCCATCGACGAGGCGAATGCCGAGATCGCCAAGGACCCGCTCCAGGCCGCCAAGGACTACGTCACCGCCACCAACGACAAGACGCCCCCCGAGACGCTGGTGGCGATCATGAAGGAGCCGGGCACGACCTTCTCCACCACCCCGTACGGGATCATGCTCCAGGCCCGCCACTTCTACGCGATGAAGACCATCAAGGCCGAGCCGAAGGACTGGAAGGACACGTTCTTCCCGATCGTCCACGGGCTGCCGGGGAAGTAGGACCGCCCCGGAGCTCTGTGCAAACGTTGTTGCCTGTTCCAGGCCGCGCTGTATCGGGGAGTGGGATCGGCGGGGGCTACCGCCGATCCCTGGCCATGACCCGTTAGGGTTTAGCCAACTCCAGAACAGCGGGTGGACGGCGAGGCGGAGGCTGAAGCTCCACGCGCCGTCTGCTTTTCTGGAGACTGCCAGAGAGAAGACCGTCCTCTGCACGCCCGGCCGCAACCGGCCGCGTGCGGCCTTCGCGGGTGAGTCGGTCACGCTCACAGCCTGTTTGTCGCTTGGCCGATGGTGCCGGTTAATCGGTGCCTGGAACTCCCGAACCGCCGAACCCGCGATTGCGCCCCACCCCGGGCGGCCCTATAGTGAGCCATCCCCATTCGACAGCGTGAGACGGGACTTCCGGATCTGCATCCGGAGCCCGCGGCCCGGTGCCCGGCCCCCGTCCCGCCAGGCCGGAGCACGAGAGCACATGTCCCAGGGTCCGCTGATGCCGAAGGCGACCGCCGTCTGGCTGGTCGAGAACACCTCCCTGGCCTTCGAGCAGATCGCCGACTTCTGCAAGCTGCACCCGCTCGAGGTGAAGGGCATCGCCGACGGCGAGGTCGCGGCCGGCATCAAGGGGCTCGATCCGGTCTCCACCGGCCAGCTCACCCGCGACGAGATCGAGAAGGCCCAGAAGGCGCCGCACTACAAGCTCAAGCCGGCCGTCTCGAAGGTGAAGCTGCCGGAGGTGAAGCGCACCACCAAGGGCCCGCGCTACACGCCGCTGTCCCGTCGCCAGGACCGGCCCAACGCCATCCTGTGGCTGCTGCGCAACCACCCCGAGCTGAAGGATTCGCAGATCATCCGCCTGGTGGGGACCACCAAGTCGACGATCCAGCAGATCCGCGAGCGCACCCACTGGAATTCCGGCTCGCTCCAGCCGATGGATCCGGTGACCCTGGGCCTGACCACCCAGATCAACCTCGACTTCGAGGTCCAGCGCGCGGCGGCCGACCGCCCGGCGGCGCTGGCCGCCGAATCCGGCGCCTCGCTCCTGCCCACCGAGGTCTCGACGGCGCCCGAGCCCGAGGAGACGGCCGAGCATGGCGGCCGCGAGGAGCGGATCGACGCCGATTCGGTCTTCGCCAAGCTCAAGGGCCGGCATCAGGACGAGGACGACGAGGACTAGGACTAGGATCGTCGACACCGTCGCGGCGCATCGAGCCCGGCTCAGCGTGCCGCGTCGAACGCTGCCAGGAAGGCCGTCAGGTTCTCCGGCAGGGCGGGGCAGAGGTAGCCGCCCTCCTGGACGAGCGCGGTGGGCAGCCCGGCCCGCGCGATCCGCTGGGCCGCGGCGGCGAAGCCCGCTTGGGTCACCGTGAGAACGCCGATCGGGTCGTCCGCGGCGGCGTCGAGGCCCAGAGCCACCACCAGCCCCCGGGGCTTGAGCGCCGCGATCGCGGCGAGCCCGGCCTCCACGGCCGCGAGCCACGGGCCGTCGCCGGAGCCCGGCGGCAGCGGCAGGTTGCGGTTGAGGCCGGCGCCGGCCCCCGCCCCGGTCTCGTCGGCATAGCCGGCATAGAACGGGAAGTAGTCCGACGGGTCGGCGTGGACCGAGACCGTGAGCACGTCCCCGCTGGCGTAGAAGATGCCCTGCGTGCCGTTGCCGTGATGCACGTCGATGTCGAGGATCGCCACGGGGCCGCCGGCAGAGGCCAGCATCCGCCGCGCCGCGATCCCGCTGTTGTTGAGGAAGCAGAAGCCGCCCGCCGAATCCGCGTAGGCGTGATGGCCCGGCGGCCGGCACAGGGCATAGGCGTGGCCGGCCTCCAGCGCGGCGTCGGCGGCCGCGACGGCGCATTGCGCCGCGCCGTAGACCGCCGCCCAGGTGCCGGCCCGGATCGGCGTCGAGGTGTCGGCGGTGTAGAGGCCGACGCGCCCGAGCAGGCTGGCGGGCGTCCGGTGCATCTGCGGCCGGGCGAAGCTGCCGGTGAGGATCTCGTCGGCTAGGCCCGGGATCTCCGCCCGGCGGGTCCAGGCCTCGGCCAGGAACGCGACGTAGCCGGCATCGTGCACCGCCCGGATCGGGTCGAGGCCGTAATCGGCGGGCTCCGCGAGGGCGTGGCCGCCGTCCCGGGCCGCCGCGTGCAGGATGGCGTAGCGGGAGGCCTGCTCGGGATGCGGGATCGGCGTACCCCGCCGCAGGTACAGTTCGGGATCGTGCCGGGCGGAGGCGGCGGTGTGGAAGACGCGCATGGGCGCAGGTTAGGCGCCCCGGCCCCGCGCGTCACCCGCCTTCGGATCGCGGCTTGAAGTCCGGGTTCCCAAAGGGCTGGGCCCGCAAAATCTCTCGGACCTTCCGAATCCGAAGTTTTCACGGATGAGCCCTGCGCAGCGACCGCGCCCGCGCTCTCACCCGTGGCGCCGGAGGGCGGGGGCTTCCTCCCGGGCGGGGCGGGGGTTGGGGCCGTCGGCGAACCGGCCCGCGAGGACGGGCGTCTCGGAGGCGATCTCGCGCAGCAGGGTCGGCACCCGAGCCCAGGGCTCGGTGACGGCGTGGGCGCCCCGCCGGCCGGCGGCCCGCTCCTGGCCGCCGGCCACGCGGATGTCCGGCCAGCGCGCGCCGAAGGCCTCGACGCAGGCCGGATCGAAATGGCGGCCGCTATCGGCCCGGATGCAGTCCAGGGCCGCCTCGAACGGCATGGCCTCCTTGTAGGGCCGCTGCGTGGTCAGGGCGTCGAACACGTCCGCCACCGCGACGATCCGGGCGGAGAGCGGGATCTGGGGGCCGGCCAGGCCCTTCGGATAGCCGCTCCCGTCCCATTTCTCGTGATGCGCCTCGGCGATCTCGGCGGCCAGCCGGATCAGCTCGGAGGTGCTGCCGCCCAGGATGCGCTGGCCGATGGTCGCGTGCGTCTTGATCAGGGCGAACTCGTCCGGGTCGAGCCGGCCGGGCTTCAGCAGGATGCCGTCCGGGATCGCCACCTTGCCGACATCGTGCAGCGGCGCGGCGAGGTACAGGTTGCGGCAGACCTCCGCCGGCAGGCCGAGCGCCTCGGCCACGATCTGGCTGTAGCGGGCCACCCGCCAGGTGTGGTCGCCGGTGTCGTTGTCGCGGTACTCGACTGCCAGCGACAGGCGGAAGATGATCTCCTCCTCCCGCTCGCGCATGTGCCGCAGGGCGGCCTCGACCTCGCCGTCGAGCCAGGCGGCCTGCTCGGCCAGCCGCCGCACCGCCTTGGCGAGGCGGATCAGGTTGCGCAGCCGCACGGTCTGCTCGACGCCCCGCATGGACTTGTCGAGGAAGTCGGTCGCCCCCGCCTCCAGGGCGGCGAGCCGCACCGCGTCGGAGATGTCGCTGGTGACCATCGCGATGGGCACCTGGGCGTAATGCGGGATGGTGCGCATCTGCTGGATGAACGCGATGCCGTCCATCGTCGGCATGTGGTAATCGACCAGCACGAGATCGAAGGCGCGCATCTGCGCCTCGACGAGGGCCGCAGCCGGGTCGGCATAGTCGGTGACGCTGACGTCGGGCTTGGCCTCCAGCATCTGCCGCAGCCGCAGGCGCATGGTCGCGCTGTCGTCAACCAGGAGCGCGTCCATCATGGCGTGTCGTCTCGCTCCGCGGGCTCGTGCCCGGCGCGGGAAGGGCAGAGGGTCGAGGCTGCGCCGGCCGCCGGGGCCGCGATCACGCGAGCCTGCGGGCGCCGGCAGCGGCGGGGGTCCGAGGACGGATCCAGAGGGCTGAGAGCGGTCATGGTCCGATCCGGTGACGATCGCGGGTGAAGTTGCCGTCCTCGATGTGGAAGGTCTCGCCGGCTATGCGATACATTTGGAATATTGCACGTTAAAGGGGAGTAAATGATCTCCGGCTCGCCTGTGGGGATGTTTTTCACTATACGCTAGATATAGGGATCGAGTTGTTCGGCATAAATGTCATGCATTCCCGGTAAAACTTGTATGTCCGGATCATGGTTGTGCGATTACGGATGATATCGATCGGCTATTAAGGTGTTTGAGCTTCGATATTGACGTTGCCGGCTCGGCACCGGCGCCGTCGCCTGCCGTGCTGCGGGGCCGCTCCGGGCGCCGCGCCTGCCGCGGGGCGCTGACAGGCCGGCCGGGCGGCGATACCGTCCCGCACTGTCGCCGCGAGACGGATGGTCCGGGCGATGCGATGCCCGGGAGAGGCCTCCGGCGATGATACGGTTCGATCTCGTCGATCTCGGCCTGTTCCGGCACGTGGTCGAGGCCGGCTCGATCACCCACGGGGCCGCGCGGGCGAACCTCGCCCTGGCGGCGGCCTCGACGCGGATCCGGCTGATGGAGGACTCCCTCGGCGCCGCCCTCCTGACCCGGGGGCGGCAGGGCGTCAGCCCGACCCCGGCCGGGCGCACGCTCCTGGCCCATGCCCGGGAGGTGCTGGCGGGCGTCGAGCGCCTGCGCGAGGAGATGGCGGTGTTCTCGGGCGGCGCGGTCGGGCAGATCCGGGTCCTGGCGAACACCAACGCGCTGACCGAGTTCCTGCCCGACGCGCTCTCGGCCTTCCTGGCCACCCATCCCGGGATCGGGGTCGAGATCGAGGAGCGCACCTCCGAGGAGATCGTCGGGCTGGTGGCCGAGGGCGCGGCCGATCTCGGCATCCTGTCGGGCACGGTCGATACCGGCTCGCTCCAGACCTTCCCGTTCCGGGAGGACCGGTTCGTGCTGGTGGCGGCCCGGGACCACCCCCTGGCGGCGCGCACCGACATCGCCTTCGCCGAGGTGCTCGGCCACGACCTCGTCGGCCTCGACCGGCGCAGCGCGATCAGCCGGTTCCTGGTCGCCCAGGCGGTGCGGGAGGGGCGGCCGATGCGCCTGCGGGTGCAGCTGCGCGGCTTCGACGCCGTCTGCCGCCTGGTCGAGGCCCGGGTCGGGCTCGCGGTGCTGCCCGAGAGCGCGGCCGCACGCGCAGCGCAGGGCCTCGCCATCGCGGTGGTGCCTCTCTCCGATGCCTGGGCGCGGCGCGACCTGACCCTGTGCCTGCGCGACCTCGACGGCCTGCCGCCGTTCATGCGCGCGTTCGTGGCGCAGCTGCGCGCGTAAGCGCAGGGCAGATCGGAGGCGGCCGAGAGATTGATATAAGGTGGGTGACTTCAATCAGAAGATGAGGTCGCCCGCGGTTGCCGACGCGGTCATGTAGATCTCCGTCTCCGGACGCTGGAAAATTACGTACGTGCTTTACGGAAACCATGATCGCTGGCATGTCTGCGTTTTCGCGCGTTGAGATCCTGACGTCGCGGGCGGGACAACTTCACAGATGATAGCGATGGGCAGCGGGGCGGACAGCTACGATGTGGCCGTGATCGGGGCCGGGCTGGCCGGGAGCTGCCTGGCCGGGGCGCTCGCCCGCGCCGGGACCCGGGTCGCGCTGATCGACGCCCAGGCCGAACGCGGCGCGGCGCGCCGCGACTTCCGGGCGGAGAAATTCGGGGCCGACCAGATGGCCCTGTTCGAGGGTCTCGGGTTCGGCCGGGCGCTCGCCGCCTACACGACGGCGACCGAGGAGGTGGCCGTGGTCCGCTACGGACGCCTCGCCTACCGGGAGGCCGCCCGCGAATGGGGCGCGCATTACCCCGTCCTGGTCGGGGCCGCCCGGGAAGCCCTGCCGGATGGATTGCTGATCCCCGGCCGGGTTGCCGACCTGGAACTCGGACCCGAGCGCCAGGCGCTCACCTTGAGCGACGGGCGCCGGATCGAGGCACGCCTCGTCGTGCTCGCCACCGGGTTGGGCCACGCGCTGCTGGCCAAGGCCGGCATCACCAAGCGGGCGCTGAGCCCGCGCCATTCCCTGGCGGTCGGCTTCGACATGGCGGCGCCCCGGGGCGACTTCCCGTTCCCGGCCATGACCTACTTCGCCGAAGGGTTCGGCGCGCGCGACGCCTACCTGACCCTGTTCCCGATCGGGGACGTGATGCGGGCGAACCTGTTCTGCTACCGCGACCCCGGCGAGCCCTGGGTCGCGTCCCTGCGCCGGGACCCGGAGGCGACCCTGCGGGCGATGATGCCCCGTCTGGCGCAGCATTGCCCGGACCTGTCCGTGGCCGGGCCCCTCGAGATCCGGCCGATCGACCTCGCCCGGGCCGAGGGGGTGGAGCGCGACGGGCTGGTGCTGATCGGCGACGCCTTCCAGACCGCCTGCCCGATCCCCGGCACCGGGATCGGCAAGCTGCTGACCGATGCCGACCGCCTCGCCCGGGTTCACGTGCCGGCCTGGCTCGCCAGCCCCGGCATGGGCCGCGAGAAGATCGCGGCCTTCTATGCCGACCCGATCAAGCAGGCCTGCGACGCGCGCAGCCTGCGCGCCAGCGTCTACGCCCGCGGCCTCGCCGTGGAGACGGGCGCGCTCTGGCGGGCCCGGCGCCTGCGCAACCGGCTCGCCCGCACGGCGATCCGCATGGCGAAGGACGGACCCAGGGCCGCCGCGGCTCTGGCGCCCGGCCTCCTGCCGATCGGACTGTAACCGGCTTCGTCGGGGCTCCGCCCTGACAACCGGCCGAAGGGCTCGCCCTTCGGAAACCGGATCCCGCGCCCCGGCTCTTCGTCGCGGCGCGGCCATGGGGTAGCGTCGCGCTGATTCCGCCGGGGGGCGGAGGAGGGTTGCGCATGCCGATCGAGACCGTGGACGCCGCCGGGAGCCGCAGGGGCGCCGAACTGCTGCTGGATGTGCTGCGCTCGGAGGGCGTGCGCTACATCTTCGGCAATCCTGGCACCACCGAATTACCGCTGATCGACGCGCTCACCGAGGCGCAGGACATCGGCTACATCCTCGCCCTGCAGGAGGCGACCGTGGTGGCGATGGCCGACGGCTACGCGCAGGGCGCGCGCCGGCCGGCCTTCCTCAACCTGCACACCGCCGGCGGCCTCGGCCACGGGATGGGCGCCCTGTGGAACTCGCAGGTCAGCGGCACGCCGCTGGTGGTCACGGCCGGCCAGCAGGACTTGCGCCACGCCCTCTCAGACCCGCTGCTGATGGGCGACCTCGTCGCCATCGCCGACCCGGTGGTGAAGTGGGCGCGCGAGGTCACCAGCCCGGACCAGATCCCGGTGCTCCTGCGCCGCGCCTTCCACGATTGCGCCGCCGCCCCGTCCGGCCCGGTCTTCCTGTCCCTGCCGATGGACGTGATGGAGGCGAAGACCGCCGTGCCGGCGGGCGAGACCTCGACCATCGACCAGCGGGCGGTGGCGGGCTCCCTCGACAAGCTGGCCGAGAAGCTCGCCGCCATCGCGCCCGGCCGCCTGGCCCTGATCGCTGGCGACGAGATCGACGCCTCGGACGCCTCCGCCCAGGCGGTGGCGCTGGCCGACCTGCTGTCGGCGCCGGTCTACGGCTCGTCCTGGCCGGCCCACATCCCCTTCCCCACCGCCCACCCGCTCTGGGCCGGCAACCTGCCGACCCGGGCCGACGCCATCGCCGACATCCTCGGGCGCTACGACGCGGTCTTCGCGCTGGGCGGCAAGTCGCTGATCACCGTGCTCTACTCGGAGGTCTCGGCGGTGCCGCCGGGGACGCAGGTTTTCCAGCTCTCGGCCGACGTCCGCGACCTCGGGCGCACCTACGCCACCAGCCTATCGACGGTGGGCGACATCCGCGCCTCCCTGGACGCGCTGCTGCCGCTGCTGGCCCCCCGCGTGGCTGATCGCGCCGCCGCCTTCGCGGAGCTGCGCGCGCGGGCGGAGACGGCCCGGACCGAGCGGCGGGCCAAGCTCGCCGCCGCGGCCGACGCCGCCTTCGAGGATCCGGTGATCGCGCCGCTGGTCGCGGCCCGCGAGGTGGCCCGGGCGGTGGGGGCCGAGACGACGATCATCGACGAGGCGCCCGCGACGCTGACCCATCTGCGGACCTTCCTCGACAGCGCCTCCACCCACCAATACGCGGCGATGCGCGGCGGCGTGCTCGGCTGGGGCATGCCGGCGGCGGTCGGCTTCTCCCTCGGCATCGACCGGGCGCCCGTGGTCTGCGTCGTCGGCGACGGGGCCGCGATGTACTCGCCCCAGGCGCTCTGGACCGCCGCGCACGAGAAGCTGCCGGTCACCTTCGTGGTGATCAACAACGCCGAGTACAACATCCTGAAGAACTTCATGAAAGGCCAGGCGCACTACGCCTCGGTGCGGGCCAACCGCTTCATCGCCATGGATCTCACCGACCCGCGGGTCGACTACCTGGCGCTCGCCACCTCCATGGGGGTGCCGTCCCGGCGGGTGACCCGGGCCGCCGACATCGCCCCGGCGATCGAGGCCGGGATCCGGTCCGGCGGTGCCAACCTCGTGGAGGTGGTGGTCCGGGCGAGCTGACCCGGGGCGTCGCCGAAGGCCGCCGCGTCCGTCCGTCACGCCAGGCGAGGCCCGGCCTGGGCGTGCCGGGCTTCACCGGACCATGCAGTCCCGCGCGAGCCCGGCCGTGTGCGTCCTCGCGGTGCCCGATGCGTCCATCGCGGGAAGGGGCGAGACGACGCTTCGACGCGGCTGCCGCGCCGCTTGGCGACGAGGCTGTCGGGCGATCGCCGCGCCATCTCTCCTGCGGGCCGGCCTCGCTTCAGGCGCGCCGCCACAGGCCTGATAGGCTCCGCCAGGCCGGCGCCAGGACGACGCTCGTCAGCGGGATCAGCAGACCGCCGACCACCAGCCCGATCAGGCCCGACGCCGCCGCGGTGACCAGCCACGCGACCAAGCCCTTGGCAAACGGGACGTAGGAGGCCGCGCTCACGGCGGCTTCGTGCGACACGTGTGCCGGCCCCGACAGGCCGTACGTTTCCAGCCCGTGCATCAGGATCCCGCCGCCGACCCAGATCATCGCGGCCGTTCCGACGATGGCCAGGAGCTTGAGCAGGATCGGCATGCCTTTGACCACGCCGCGCCCGAGACCGCGGATGAGGCTTCCGAGCGGCGGCCCCGCTTGGCTGCGGGCGAGGGCGAGGCCCGCATCGTCGGCCTTCACGATGAGCGCGACCGCGCCGTAGACGCCCGCGGTGATGCCCAGGGCGACGATGGCGAGCACAGCCGCCCGCATCCAGAAGCTGCCCTCCGGCAAGGCGGCCAGGGTGATGGCCATGATCTCGGCCGACAGGATGAAGTCGGTCTTGATGGCACTCGCGACGCGGCTGTCTTCCCGGGCCTGATCGCTCCCCGTGTCGCCCTGGCCCTCCGCCTCATGCCCGTGCGCGCGATGGGGAAAGAGAGCCTCGTAGACCTTCTCGGCGCCCTCGTAGCAGAGGTAGGCGCCGCCCAGCATCAGGAGCGGGGTGATCGCCCAGGGTGCGAAGGCGCTGAGCGCCAGCGCGCCCGGCAACAGGAACAGGAGCTTGTTCTTCAGCGACCCCAGGGCGATCTTGCCGACGATCGGCAGCTCGCGCGCCGCCGCGAAGCCGACGACGTAGCGCGGCGTGACCGCGGCATCGTCGATGACGACGCCGGCCGCCTTCGTTCCGGCCTTGGCGGCTTGACCCGCGACGTCGTCGAGGGACGCGGCCGCCCCCCTGACCATGAACGCGACATCGTCCAGGAGGGCGATCAATCCAACGCTCACAGGTCGTTCCTCGTCCACGGTAAGTCCGCCAGACAGACGATCCGCGACCGAATTTGATCCCTCGCAGACGATCGCGGCGGCGGCACAGCCGGACTCGTCCGCCCGGGTCGGCGCGATGCCCGCGCGGAAAGGCTCACTCCAGCCCCGGGACCGGCAGGCCGAACGCGGCGGCCAGCAGCACCATGTTGAGGCCGAGCACGACGGCCGCCCCGGCCACGGAGGCGATCTGGGTGAGCGGGCCGTTGGCGAAGGCCCCCATCACGCTGCGGCGGCGGGTGAACACCACCAGCGCGACCATCGGCACCGGCAGGGCGAGCGACAGCACCACCTGGGACAGGACCAGGGCCCGGGTCGGGTCGACGCCGATCGCCACCACCACGAAGGCCGGCAGCATGGTCACCAGCCGGCGGACGATGAGCGGGATGCGCCAGCCGGTGAAGCCCTGCATCACCATCTGCCCGGCGAGCGTCCCCACCACCGAGGAGGAGATCCCCGAGGCGAGCAGCGACACCAGGAAGGCGGCCCCGGCCGCCGGCCCGAGCAGCGGCGTCAGGGTGCGGTAGGCCTGCTCGATCTCGGCGACCTCGCTGTGGCCGGCATGAAAGGCCGCCGCCGCCATGATCACCATCGCCATGTTGACCAGGCCGGCGAGCAGCAGCGCCACCACCACCTCGCGGTTCGAGTAGCGCACCAGCAGGCGCCGGTCGGCGTCGGTCCGGGGGCTGCCCCGCCCCTGGGTCAGCCCCGAATGCAGGAACAGCGCGTGCGGCATCACGGTGGCGCCGATGATCCCGACCGCGATGGTCAGGGCCTGGGCGTCCGGGATCCTCGGGGTGACGAGGCCCTTGGCGGCGTCCGCCCAATCCACCGGGGCGATCACGAGCTCGACCGCGTAGCAGAGGCCGATCGTGCCGACCATGACGCCGATCGCGATCTCCAGGGGCCGGAAGCCCTCGTGCTCCAAGAGCAGGATCGCGTAGGTGACGATGGCGGTGATCGCCATGCCGGCCATCAGCGGCATGCCGGTGAGCAGCGACAGACCGATCGCGCCGCCGAGGAACTCCGCGAGGTCGGTGGCCATGGCGGCGACCTCGCTGATGCTCCAGAGGCCGAGCCGCACCGGCAACGGCGTCGCGTCGCGGCAATGCTCGGCGAGGTTCTTGCCCGTGACGATCCCGAGCTTGGCCGAGAGCGCCTGGAACAGCATCGCGGTGAAGTTGGCGAGCAGCACCACCCAGAGCAGGCCGTAGCCGTAGCGCGCGCCGGCCTGGATGTTGGTGGCGAAGTTGCCGGGGTCCATGTAGGCGATCGACGCCGTCACGGCGGGACCCACGAACAGCAGGAACCGGCCGCGCCCGCCCGACCGCCCGTCGAGCGTGTCGCGGATCGCCTGCTCCGTGCGCCGGCTCATCCTGCCGAGCGCGGGGCCATCCGGTGCCGTTCCCTCAGGCGCAGGTCCCTTGGGAGCAGGTCCCTTGGGCGCAGGTCCCTGGGGCGCAGATCCCCGGGGCATCTGGCCCCCCTGGACCGTCGCCGCGTCCGGCGTTGCCATGCCTCACCCTTTTCTCAAAGATATAGCTTGGGCTATATTCAGGGGATCGGCCGCGGGTTTCAAGGGGGCATTTATGGGGGGCCGCGATCGCGTCGCGGGACTCCCCTCTCCGGGGCGGACTTTGCTAGACAGGGGTCGGGCGGCGCCGGGGGGCGGCGAGAGGGAGAGCCGATGCAGGAACCGTCCGAGCCGATTGCCCCCGAGACCGTGCTGGTCGATCCCGAGCGGCATGTGGAGAGCTTCCGCCAGGCCCGCGAGGCGCGGCGCTCCGAACTCGTCGAGGATTACGTCGAGCTGATCGACGACCTGATCGGCGACGGCGGCGAGGCGCGCCAGGTCGATATCGCCGCCCGCCTCGGCGTGGCCCAGCCCACGGTCGCCAAGATGCTCAAGCGGCTGTGCGAGGACGGCTTCGTCCAGCAGCGGCCCTATCGCGGCGTCTTCCTGACCGAGGCCGGCCGCCGGCTCGCCAGCCAGGCGCGCGAGCGCCACCGCATCGTGGAGCGCTTCCTGTGCACCCTCGGGGTCAGCCCCGAGACCGCCCGGCGCGATGCCGAGGGGATCGAGCACCATGTCAGCGCCGAGACCCTGGCGGCGTTCCGCGCCTTCGTGGAGGGGCGGCAGGAGACCTGACCGGCGACCGGGCGCATTGCGTCCGATGCGGGACGGCGTATCCTCCGCGTGATGCGTGCGCCTCGTCCGAAGTCGTCCCTGCCGCCTGTCGGCGGACTCGGTTCCGAGCCCGTCCGGGAACTCGACCGTGTCCGGATTCTGCGGGCGGTCTCGGGCGACGACGACGTGACGGTTCCGGCCGGTACGACCGGTACCGTCGTAGCGATCTATGCGGACGGCGAGGCCTTCGAGGTCGAATTCACGGAGCCGGTCGACACGCTGGCGACGGTCGAGGCCGACACCGTGTGCCTCGTCGAGCGAGCGGTCGTGTGACCGACCCGGACGCTTGGCCGTCCCGCTTTCACGTCGCCCCAGCCAAGGTCTCCGCCTATCTGCTCAAACCGAGCCACCGGGACGGCGCCGCGAAGTGCCGGTTCCTCGCCGCGTTCGGATTTACGCCGGGCGATCCGGACGCCCTGATCGATGCGTTGCTCGACCCTGCGCGGCAGCCGCATTTCCGTGGGTTCGTGCCCGGATATCGGGCCACCAAGCTTTACTTCGAGGGCCCCCTGGCCGCCCGCGGTGGCTTGGATCCGCAGGTCAGAACCGTCTGGCAGGTCGATGATGCCGATCCGTCCCGGACAGCACGGTTCATAACCCTCAAGCCGCTTCCGCGGCCCCGGCCCTGACCGTCCGCCACTCACACCGTCGGCGCCGCCACCTTCTGGCGCAGTCCCAGGATCACCGCGCGCAGCATCTCGGCGCCTGCCTCGCCGGGATCCGGCAGGGTGCCGGAGCGGGAGGCGTAGATCCGCTCGTGCACGAAGGCGAGCTTGGCGATCACCGTGGGGGTCAGCTTGAACGGGTAGAGCGCCGGCTGGCCCATGCTGTGGGACAGGGAGTTGATCGCGTAGGTCAGCGGCAGCCACGCCTCGATCAGCCGGTCGAGGTCCTGGGTGTCGTAGGGGTCGAAATCGATCACCGTGGGCGCCGGCCTGGCGTGGCGCAGGCGCGGGCGCACGTGCAGCTCGAAGGTCGAGGCGGTCTCCACCGTGTCGACGATGTGCAGGTAATGCGCGAAGGTCTCGGCGAAGTCCTCCCAGGGATGGGCGGTGGCGTAGGCCGAGACGTAGGAATCCTCCCAGTCGGCCGGGGCGCCGCGGGCGTAATGGTCCTGCAGGGCCTGGACGTAGTTCAGGCTCTCGTCGCCGAACAGCGCCCGGAACGCGCCCATGGTTGGCCCGTTCATCACCAGCAGGTACCAGAAATAATGCCCGATCTCGTGCCGGAAATGGCCGAGCAGGGTCCGGTAATGCTCGCCGAACAGGATCCGCCGCCGCTCGCGCTCGACGTCGTCGGCCTCGGCGATGTTCATGGTGATCAGGCCGTTGATATGGCCCGTGAGCACCGGCGTCCCGGCCGAGAACGTCTCGGAGGGATCGACCAGGAAGTCGAAGGCCAGGCCGTCCGTGTACTGGGCCCGGGTCGCCAGCGGCAGTTCGAGGCGCAGCAGCGAGTAGAACAGCCGGCGCTTGGCCGCCTCGATCTGGCGCCAGCGGGTGAGGTTCCAGGATTGCGAGAGGTCCGGCACCACCCGGTTGTGCCGGCAGGCGGTGCAGAAGATGTCGTGGCTGTCCTCCGGCACCAGCCAGTTGCAGGCCCCCGACAGGGCGTTGTTGCAGTAGCGGTAGCGCCGGCCGGGATCCGCGTAGGCGTGGAACGTCTGGGCGCCGCCCATGGCGGGATGGCTTGAGAGCGCCACGGGCTCCAGGGCCGAGACCTCGTGCACCGCGCAGGCATAGCCCAGCTGCCGCGCGCAGCTCTCGCAGGCGGTCGCCTCGAAGGTGACCGGCTGGTCGCAGGCCTGGCACTGGAAGAGCTTCATCGCGCCGTCCCGGGCCGGCAACCGGCCCACCTTCCGGTCAAACGAGGGCGGCCGGCAAAGTTCCGGCCAAGGTCGGCGGCGATCCCCGGAAGCGGGCGCCGCCGCACGAAAATTGCTTGTGACCCCATCCTTGGCACATAACCACGCGGTGGGGCTTGGCGATCGACCCGCTGCGGCGCCCGGTACCGGCTACGAGACCGCATTCGATCCTTCAGACGGAGCTATCGTGTCGATCAAAGCCGCCCTGCACCACGTCACGCATTACCGCTACGACCGGCCGATCAGCCTCGGCCCCCAGGTGGTGCGCCTGCGCCCGGCTCCGCACGCGCGCACCAAGGTGCCGGCCTACGCGCTGACGGTGACGCCCGCCAACCATTTCCTGAACTGGCAGCAGGATCCGAGCGGCAACTGGCTCGCCCGCCTGGTCTTCCCGGAGAAGACCGACGAGCTGAAGATCGAGGTCGACCTCACCGCCGAGATGGCGGTGATCAACCCGTTCGACTTCTTCGTGGAGGATTACGCGCAGACCCGCACCTTCGCGTACGAGCCCGACCTGTCGGAGGAGCTGGCGCCCTACCTGATGCCCGTGGACGCGGACGGGCCGGAGATCGAGGCGCTGCTCGCGCGGCTGCCCGAGGAGACCAGCACGGTCCTGTTCCTGGTGGCGCTCAACGGCATGATCGCCCGCGAGATCGCCTACGGCGTGCGCCTGGAGCCGGGGGTCCAGACGCCGGCCGAGACGCTGCGGCTCAAGAGCGGGTCCTGCCGGGATTCGGCCTGGCTGCTCGTTCAGGTGCTGCGCCGGATCGGGCTCGCGGCCCGGTTCGTCTCCGGCTACCTGATCCAGCTCGTGCCCGACACCACCGCGGTCGACGGCCCGGCCGGCGCGTCGGCCGACTTCACCGACCTGCACGCCTGGGCCGAGGTCTACCTGCCGGGCGCCGGCTGGATCGGCATGGACGCGACCTCCGGGTTGCTCACCGGCGAGGGCCATATCCCGCTGGCCGCGACCCCGCATTACCGCTCGGCCGCGCCGATCTCGGGCGTGGCCGAGCCGGCCAAGACCGAGTTCGGCTTCGAGATGCGGATCACCCGGGTCGCCGAGACGCCGCGGATCACCAAGCCCTATTCCGAGGCGGTCTGGTCGGCCATGGACGCGCTGGGCGAGCGGGTCGACGCCGACCTCGTGGCACAGGACGTCCGGCTGACCATGGGCGGCGAGCCGACCTTCGTGTCGGTGGACGATTTCGAGGCGCCGGAATGGAACATCGCCGCCGTCGGCCCGACCAAGAGGCGGCTGGCCGACACGCTGATCCGGCGCCTGCGCGACCGTTTCGGCCCGGGTGGCCTGCTGCATTACGGCCAGGGCAAGTGGTACCCCGGCGAGAGCCTGCCCCGCTGGGCCTTCGCCCTGTACTGGCGCAAGGACGGCAAGCCGATCTGGAAGGATCCGGCCCTGATCGCCCCGGAAGCGGGCGAGGGGTCTGAGGGCACCGCCACGATCGCCCAGGCGCAGGCGCTGGCCGACACCCTGGCCCGCCGGCTCGGCCTGTCCGACTACGTCTTCCCGGCCTTCGAGGATGGCGAGCTCTGGGAGAAGAAGGCCGCGGAGCTGCCGGTCAACGTCACGCCGGCCGCCGCCAAGTCCGGCTCGGTGGAGTTCGACGCCCGGATCCGGCGCGTCTACGCCCGCGGCCTCGGCGAGCCGGCGGGCTACGTCCTGCCGCTGGCGAGCCTGCCCACCGGCAAGGACGGCGACGCCGACCGGGTCTGGATCTCGGAGAAATGGGAATTCCGCCGGGGCCAGGCCTTCCTGGTGCCGGGCGATTCGCCCCTCGGCTTCCGGCTGCCCCTGTCGTCCCTGCCCTACGTGCCGCCCGAGCACTATCCCTATTACCAGCCGCAGGACCCGCTGGAGCCCCGCGGCCCCCTCCCTGACGACCCGAAAGCCAAGACCGTCGTCAACGGCGCCGGCATCACCGGCGTCGCGGTGCGCACTGCGCTGGCGATCGAGCCCCGGGACGGGATCGTGCGGGTGTTCATGCCCCCGACCCAGCGCGCCGACGAGTATCTCGAACTCGCCGCTCATCTCGAGGCGGCGGCCGCCGCGCTGAAGCTGCCGATCCATATCGAGGGCTACGAGCCGCCCTACGATCCGCGCATCGGCCTGATCAAGGTCACCCCCGATCCCGGGGTGATCGAGGTCAACGTCCACCCGGCCGCATCCTGGCGCGAGGCGGTGGCGATCACCACCGACCTCTACGCCGAGGCCCGGCAGACCCGGCTCGGCGCGGAAAAATTCATGGTCGACGGGCGCCATACCGGCACCGGCGGCGGCAACCACGTGGTCATGGGCGGCGTCACGCCGGACGATTCGCCGTTCCTGCGCCGGCCCGACCTCCTGAAGAGCCTGGTGCTCTACTGGCAGCGCCACCCGGCGCTCTCCTACCTGTTCTCCGGCCTCTATATCGGCCCGACCAGCCAGGCCCCGCGGATGGACGAGGCCCGCCACGACGGGCTCTACGAGCTGGAGATCGCGCTGGCCCAGATCCCGGCCCCCGATGCGCCCAATATCCCGCGCTGGCTGGTCGACCGGGTGTTCCGCAACATCCTGGTGGATGTCACCGGCAACACCCACCGGGCCGAGATCTGCATCGACAAGCTGTACTCGCCGGACGGGCCGACCGGGCGCCTCGGCCTCCTGGAGTTCCGGGCCTTCGAGATGCCGCCGGATGCCCGCATGAGCCTCGCGCAGCAATTGCTGCTGCGGGCGCTGGTGGCGTGGCTGTGGCGCGAGCCGCAGACCGGCGGTTGTGTCCGCTGGGGCACGACGCTCCACGATCGGTTCATGCTGCCGCATTTCCTCTGGGCCGACTTCCTCGGGGTGCTGGAGGATCTCGGGGCGGCAGGCTACGCTTTCGACCCGGTCGCGTTCGAGGCGCAGGCCCAGTTCCGCTTCCCGGTCTTCGGCGTGGTCGAGCAGGGCGGGGTCCGGATGGAACTGCGCCAGGCACTGGAGCCCTGGCACGTGATGGGCGAGGAAGGGACGAGCGGGGGCACCGTGCGCTTCGTCGACAGCTCGGTCGAGCGGCTTCAGGTCAAGGTCGAGGGCTTCGTGCCCGAGCGGCACGTCATCGCCTGCAACGGGCGCCGGCTGCCCATGACCGGCACCGGCCGGGCCGGCGAGGCCGTGGCCGGCCTGCGCTTCAAGGCCTGGCAGCCGGCCTCGTCGCTGCACCCGACGATTCCCGCCCACTCGCCGCTGACCTTCGACATCCTGGACGCTTGGAGCGGGCGCTCGCTCGGCGGCTGCCGCTACCACGTCGCCCATCCGGGCGGCCGCAACTACGAGACCCACCCGGTCAACGCCTACGAGGCGGAGGGGCGCCGCCTCGCCCGCTTCGAGCCGCTGGGCCACACGCCGGGCCGGATCGAGATGCCCCGCGCCGAGGCGAGCGCTGAGTTCCCGCTCACCCTCGACCTGCGCATGCCGGCCCCGACATGACCGGGGTCCGGTGATGGAGGCGGCGCTCGCATCCGGCGCCGCCCGGGCCGAGGCGGTCGAGAGCCGGCGGGAGCGCGTCGCGCGCTGGACCGCGGGCTACCGGCCCGCCCCCGGCCGGCCGGACGAGTTCCTGGGGCCCGACGGTGCCCCGCGCGGGGCGTGGCCGCGCCTGCTCGACCATCTCGGCGCGCTGACCGAGCCGGAGATCCTGGCCCGCTTCGTCTCGGCGGAGCGGCACATCCGGGATGCCGGCATCTCCTTCCGCATCTCCGGCGACCAGCGCGAGCATCCCTGGCCGCTCGGCTGCCTGCCCCTGGTGATCGAGGGGGCCGAGTGGCGCGAGCTCAGCGCCGGCATCGTCCAGCGCGCCGAGCTGATGGAGGCGATCCTCGCCGATTCCTACGGCGCGGGCCGGCTGGTCGCCGACGGGCTGCTGCCCGCCGCGATCGTGGCCGGGACGCCGGAATTCCTCCACCCCCTGCACGGGGTCGCGCCCCCCGGCGGCCATTACCTCAAGCTCTACGCCGCCGATCTCGGCCGGGGGCCCGACGGGCGCTGGCAGGTTCTGGCCGACCGGACCCAGGCACCCTCGGGCCTCGGCTGGGCGCTGGAGAATCGCATGGTCCTGGCCCGGACCTTCCCGGACTTCTTCCAGGATCTCCACGTTGAGCGCCTGCCGGCCTTCTTCCAGGCGTTCCGCGAGGGGCTGGCGCTGGGGGCCGAGCGCTCCGACCCGCGCATCTGCCTGCTGACTTCGGGCCCCTACAGCAGCACCTATGTCGAGCAGGCGGCGCTCGCCCGCTATCTCGGCCTGATGCTGGTCGAGGGCGACGACCTCGTCATGCGGGACGGCGCCCTGCACGTGCGCACCGTCTCGGGGCTGAAGCGGGCCGATGCCCTGTGGCGCCGGATCGACGCCGATTATCTCGATCCCCTCGAGCTCAACCCCGCCTCGCGGCTGGGCGTGCCCGGCGTGATCGAGGCCCTGCGCAACGGCTCCCTGGTGATGGCCAACATGCCGGGCTCGGGCCTTGTCGAGTCCGCGGCGCTCGCCCCCTATCTCGACGGCATCGCCCGCCGGCTCCTGGGCGAGCCCCTGCGGCTCGGGCATCCGCGGGCCTGGTGGTGCGGCGACCTCGAAGGCCTGGCCCACGCGCAGGCGAATCTCGACAGCCTGATCCTGCGCCCGGCCGCCACGCCCCAGCGCGGGGCGGGGCGCGACGCGATGCTGGCGCCCCAGGCTCTGGCGGCGGAGCGGGCGCGGGTCGTGGCGGCCCTGCGCGACCGGCCGTTCGACTACGTCGCCCAGGAGGCCGCGCCGCTCTCGACCATGCCCGGCTGGGAGCGCGGCGAGGATGGCGGCCTCGTCCTGGTGCCCCGCCCCTTCGTGGTGCGCGTCTTCGCCGCCCGGACCGCCACGGGCTGGCAGGTGATGCCGGGCGGCTTCTGCCGGGTCTCCGAGCGCGAGGATGTCGACCCGATCGAGATGCGGCTCGGCATCCGCTCGGCCGACCTGTGGGTGCTGTCCGAGAGCCCGGTCGAGGCGCCGCTGATCGGCTCCCACGCGGCCCCCCGAGTGCGGCGGGTGGGCGGCCACCTGCCCTCCCGGGCCGCCGACGGCCTGTTCTGGCTCGGCCGCTACCTCGAGCGCACCGAGGCGGTGATCCGCTTGGTCCTGGCCCATCTGCGCAGCGTCGGCGACGCGGTCGGGGCCGACATCTCCGGGGCCCTCGACACCCCGGCCGCCCTGGCCCTGCGGGCCATCCTCTACGATTGGGGCGCCATCGGCGCCACCGACCTGCCGACCGCCCGGCTCGCCCAGGAGGCGCTGACCGGGCGCGAGCTGTACGGCTCGGCCCGCGCCCATATCGTCTCGGCCCGGCGCAACGCCGCCGCGCTCCGCGCCCGGCTCTCCGGCGAGGCCTGGCGGGTGCTCGCCGACCTGATTGAGAGCGTGTCCCTGGATACCGAGCGGACCTTCACCGAGTCGCAGATCGCGGGCCGGGCCGAGCGGGCGCTGAGCCAGCTGGCCGCCCTGTCGGGGCTCACCCACGAGAACATGAGCCGGGCGGAGGGCTGGCACTTCGTCGAGCTCGGCCGGCGCGTCGAGCGGGCGATCAACACCTGCACCTTCGCGCTCTCCTTCGCCAACGACGAGGCGACGCCGGGCTGCCTCGGGGTGATGCTGTCGCTGTGCGATTCGCAGATCAGCTACGGCCGGCGCTACATGCAGGGCGCGGCCCTCGACCCGGTCCGCGACATGGTGCTGCTCGACCCCTACAACCCGCGCTCGATCGCCTTCCAGGCGGAGGCGATCGCCCGGCATCTCGACGACCTGCCGGCGCTGTCGGCCGACGGCATCCCGGAGCCGCATCGCCGCCTCGCCTCCCGGATCCTGGCGGAGCTGCGCAGCGGCGAGGCCGCCGATTTCGACGCCGTGCGCCTCACCGCCCTGGAGACCGACCTCGAGCGCCTCGCCGACGGTATCGCGGTGCGCTACTTCCCGGCCGGGCCGAACGCCCTGCGCCCGGAAAAGCTGACGGGCCTCGCGTGATGAGGGGCGGCGCGCAATCCGGCCCGGATTCCTGTTCCTGCGTCAGGATCGCCGCAAAACCGATGGCCCTTTCGGCCTATGATGCGCGCGTCAGACATCGAATCGCGCGGCCGCCGGGATGATCTACACGCTGCGCCACCGCACCACCTACCGCTACGGCAAGCCGGTGCGCTTCGCCCGCTGCGCCCTGCGGCTCAAGCCGCAGGACGGCGAGGGGCAGAGCGTGCTGGCGAGCGCCGTGACCATCGACCCGAGCCCCACCAATGCGGTGATGCGGCGCGACTATTTCGGGATCGAGGCCGTGGCGATCACCCTCGATACGCCCCACACCACCTTCAGCGTCGAGGCGCTGTCCACGGTGCGGGTCGAGCGCCGCGTGCCGCCGGAGCCGGAATCCGGCCAGGCCTGGGAGCGGGTCCGCGACGCCGTGGTGGCCTCGCGCGACCTCGGCGGCCGGGCACCGGTCCACTTCCTGTTCCCGAGCGGCCGGGTGCCCCTCGTCCCCGACGTGACCGAGTATGCCCGGGCCAGCTTCGCGCCCGGCCGCAGCGCCTACGGGGCGGCCCACGACCTGATGCTGCGCATCGGCGCCGATTTCCGGTTCGATGCCAAGGCCACGCATGTGCGCACGCCGCTGGCCGAATCCTTCGCCCTCCGGGCCGGGGTCTGCCAGGATTTCGCCCACGTGATGATCGCGGGCCTGCGCGGCATGGGCCTGCCTGCGGCCTATGTCAGCGGCTATCTGCGGACCGTGCCGCCCCCGGGCAGGCCGCGGCTGCGCGGGGCGGATGCGAGCCACGCCTGGGTGGCGGTCTGGTGCGGCGAGGGCTGGCTCGGCCTCGACCCGACCAACGGCGTGCCGGTGCGGGACGACCACATCGTGGTGGCCCGCGGCCGGGATTACGGCGACGTGGCGCCGGTGGACGGCATCGTCAGCGGCTCGGGCAAGCAGCGCCTGAAGGTCGAGGTCGACGTGATCCCCGAGACCGAGACGCAGGATCTCGCCCTGGTGGGGTGAAACCGCGCCCGACCGCGCCGTGACGGCGCCGTGTCGGGGCTGCCCGCTTCGCCTTGACGTCCCCCGCTCCGGCCTCCCATCTGTTCCCTGTAACGGAGGCGGATGCATCGATGGTCACGCCCATCGCTCACAGGGTCCGGAAGCGTCGGGATGCCTTGCGGGCGGCGGGGCTCCGGCCGGTGCAGATCTGGGTGCCGGATACGAGCCGGCCGGGTTTCGCGGAGGAATGTCGGCGGCAATCGCTGCTGGTGGCGGCAGCCGATGCCTCCGATCCTGAGCTGAACGCCCTTCTCGACGCCGCCCTCGCGGATCTCGACGACCCGGCCGAGACGTGAGGCGCGGCGATCTCGTGACGGTCGCCCTGGCGGGCGATTTCGGGAAACCGCGTCCCGCCCTCGTGATCCAGTCCGACGCCTTCGCGCAGACCGGCACCGTGACGGTCCTCCTTCTGTCAACGACGTTGGTGGACGCACCGCTGATCCGGCTGACCGTGCAGCCGACGCCCGAGAACGGCTTGAACAGGCCGTCTCAGATCCAGATCGACAAGGGCATGTCGGTGCGGCGCGAGAAGGTCGGGCCGCCGATCGGCCGCCTCGATGACGCGACCCTGCTGGCGGTGACGCGCTCCCTCGCGCTGTTCCTCGGCCTCGCGTGATCCGGGCTCTGACAGTCATCTGGGCGGCCGGATCGGCCGGCCCTCACCACATCGTCCTGGCGGCCCGGGCCGGCCATTCCGCGTCGTAGGCCTGGCCGCCGACATCGCCCGCGGTGAGCGCGGCCAGGATCGCCCCGGGGCTCGGCAGCTCCGCCGGATCGACCCGGGCCTCGGGCTCCCACAGCCGGGACCGGACGATCGCCCGGGCGCACTGGAAATACGCCGCCTCGACCGTGATCACGAGGGCCGTGCGCGGCGCGTGGCCGTCCACCCGGAACGAGTCCAGGAGAGCCGGATCGGCCGAGATCACCGCCGTCCCGTTCACCCGGAAGGTCGTGCCCGAGCCCGGGATCAGGAACAGCAGCGCCACCCGCGGGTCGCGCACGACGTTGCGCAGGGAATCGATCCGGTTGTTGCCGCGCCGGTCCGGCAGGATCAGCGTGTGCGGGTCGGCGACCCGGACGAAGCCCGGGCGGTCGCCCCGGGGGCTGCAATCGAGCCCTTCGGGGCCGGATGTCGCCAGCACCGCGAACGGCGCGGCGGCGATCAGCGCGGCGTAATCCGGCGTGATCGCCGCCGTGACCTTGGCCACGGAGGCGGGGGCCAGCGGCGCATGATAGATCGCCTCCAGCTGCGCGACGGTCTCGACGATCATCGCCGTCAGGCGACCTTGGCCGCGCCGGCCGTGAAGGCGGCGTGCTCGGCCACCAGGGCGCCCGACAGGGCCGATGCGATCAGCGCCCGGGTCTCCGCCACCCCGTACAGGGCCACGAAGGAGCCGAAGCGCGGCCCCCGCGCCTCACCGAACAGCACGTTGTACAGGCTCGTGAACCAGGCCTGCGACACGCCGGGCCGCCCGTCCGGGCTCTTGGCCTTGCCGGACAGGTCCGGGAAATGCCGCCGCCCGACCTCGTAGACCGCCGCCTGCAGGGCCTCCGGGTCGGTGGAGCCGTCATGTGCCGCAAGGGTCTCCGACAGATCCTCCAGGGCGGCCCGCTCCTCCGGGGTGGGCTCCCGGTAGGTTTTGGCCGGGCGCACGAAGTCGGAGAAGTACGTCAGGGCGTGGACCACAAGCCGGTCGAGGCCCGGATGGGTCTCCGGCCCGGTCTGCGGCGCGTAGCGGCGGATGAAGCCCCACAGCACCGCCGGATCCTCGGTGTTGGCCACCGCGGCGAGGTTGAGCAGCATCGCGAAGGTCAGGCTCGCGCCCTCGACCCGCTCGGGCTCCGGCGGGTTGCCGGCATGTAGGTGCCAGACCGGGTTGCCCAGCCGCAGCTTCGCGTCCTGGCCGGCATAGCGGTCGAGGAAGCCGATATACTCGTCGACGTGGCGCGGGATCACGTCGAAGAACAGGCGCTTGGCCTCCCGGGGCTTGTTGTACATGAACAGGCCTAGGGATTCCCGCGTGCCGTACTTCAGCCACTCGTCGATGGTCAGGCCGTTGCCCTTCGACTTCGAGATCTTCTGGCCCTTCTCGTCGAGGAACAGCTCGTAGTTGAACCCGTCCGGCGGCTCGCCGCCGAGCGCCCGGGCGATCTTGCCGGACAGCTTGACCGAGTCGATCAGGTCCTTGCCGGCCATCTCGTAATCGACGCCCAGCGCCACCCAGCGCATCGCCCAGTCGGGCTTCCATTGCAGCTTGGCGTGGCCGCCGGTCACCGGGGTCTCGTAGCGCTCGCCCGTGGCGGGGTCGCGCCAGACCAGGGTGCCGGTCTCGACCCGCACCTCGTCGATCGGCACCTGCATCACGTGGCCGGTGACCGGGTGGAGCGGCAGGAACGGCGAGTAGGAGGCCGAGCGCTCGGCGCGCAGCGACGGCAGCATGATCTCCATCACGGCGTCGTAGCGCTCGAGCACGCGCAGCAGCGCCGCGTCGAACCGGCCCGACGTGTAGTAGTCTGTGGCGGAGGCGAACTCGTAATCGAAGCCGAAGCTGTCCAGGAAGGCGCGCAGCCGGGCGTTGTTGGCCGCCCCGAAGGACGGGTACTCGTTCGAGAACGGGTCCGGGATGCGCGAGAGCGGCTTGCCGAGATGGGCGGCCAGCATCTCGCGGTTCGGCACGTTGTCCGGGACCTTGCGCAGCCCGTCCATGTCGTCCGAGAAGGCAAGCAGCCGGGTCGGCACCGCGTCCCGCGTCAGCACCCGGAAGGCGTGGCGCACCATGGAGGTGCGGGCGACCTCCCCGAAGGTGCCGATATGCGGCAGCCCCGACGGCCCGTAGCCGGTCTCGAACAGAACCTCGGTCTTGCCGGATTTCTCCAGCCGCGCGACGAGCTTGCGCGCCTCCTCGAACGGCCAGGCGGCGGCGGTGGCGGCGGCCTCGATCAGGTCGGGGTCGAGGGTCAGGGCAGGTGCGGTGGGCATGATTTCGTGGGTGACGGAACGCTGGGATCGCGTACCCTAGAGCGGTTCGAGCCCCAGCGGAACGCCCGTGGGTGCAATCCGGTGTCCCGGGGGCGTTCGAGGCGGGCTGATCGGGTTAAGCGCAGCCTCACAAACCATATTTGGCCCGGATGACGCGCACCTCGGCATCGGTCGCGAAATCACCCCGCGCGGCCCCGGATTCGTCGAGTTCCGCCTCCTCTTCCGGGGTGAACTGGTAGAGGGGCGCCTCCTCATTGACGAAGGCCAGCATCATACGGGCGATCTCGTCCTGCATCTCCGGGGCGAGGTCCCGTGCCTTCGCCACGGCCTTGTCGAGAAGATCCGTCATGCCTCGATCCTGTCGGGGAGGCCCGGCGCGGCGCAGGATCCCGATTCCCGGCTGGGAAGAAAGCCCCTCAGAACGGGCTCACCGGGAAGAAGCGCAGGTACAGCTCGGTGTATTTCCCGTCGTCCCAGACCCGCTGGAGCGCGTCGTCCAGCGCCCGGGACAGCGCCGCATCCTCCTGGCGGGTGATCAGCCCGATGCCCTCGCCGAAATAGCGGTTCTCCAGATAGTCGCCGCCGATCAGGGCGCAGCAATTGTCCGCCTCCTGGCCGCCGACATAGAGGGCGAGGTTGAGGCCGTCGGCGAACAGATAATCGATCTCGCCGCGCTTGAGCGCGCCCTCGGCGGCGGCAAGGTCGAGGAACTCCTTCGGGACGGCCTTGGGGAAGAAGGCCTTGAGGTAGGCCGCATGCGCGCTGCCGCCCATCACCCCGACGCTGCGGCCGGCCAGCGCCGCGGCCGAGGGGACCGGCAGGCCCTTGTCGGTGCGCGCGGCGAAGCGCGCCGGCCAGCGGAAATACGGCCGCGTCGCCAGGAATTTCTCGCGCAACGTGGCGGTCAGGGGGACGGCGGCCGCGATCACGTCGCCCTGCCGGCCGTCCAGGGCATCGAGCAGGGTATCGAACCGGCGCGCCTGCACCGTGCAGGTGATCGTCAGCTTCTCGCAGACCGCGCGGGCGAGCTCGACCGCGAAGCCGGTGGGGTTGCCGTCCGGGCCGGCGAAGTGCAGCGGCGGGAACTCGTCGTCGGTCAGGAACCGGATTGCCCGGCCGGTCTGGGGCGCCTCGACCCGCTCGCCCCGGCTGCGCGGGTTCCAGAAATTCGGGACCGTCACGGCGGGCGTCGCGGCCGGCGGCGCGGCGCTGGCGGGTCCGGATCCAGCCCATAGGAGCGCCGTGAGCACGACCATCCCGAGGGACGATCGCGCGCGTCGTCCGCCCGACCTTGACGACGGGAAGACGGCGATGCTCCTCTCGGAGGACGGGAATCGGGTCTGGCTCACGCCCCTCCCCTAGCACGTCCTGGAGCCACCGGGGGAGCGCCGGCGTGTCGGTCCAGCGCCTGCCCACGGCCGCATTCGCGCACAGGATCTCCCTGCCGCCGGAGATCGGTTTCCTGCTCGCCGAAGGTGTCGACGCCCAGCGGCTGATCCGGGCGGCCCGGGACGCCGCCGCTTCCGGCACCGACGCGGCGACCGCCCTCCTGAATGCCGGGCTGCTGGACGAGACGGCGTATTATCGTGCCCTGGCCCGGAAACTCGGTGCCCCCTATCTCGACGGGCCGATTCCGTTCGGCCTGGGCCTGCGCTTCCCCGACAGCCTGGTCGCCGGGCTCGCGCCCCTGGCGCCCGGATCGGTCGCCCCCTGCGTGCTGGCGCCCCGCGGCCGGCTGATCGCGGAGCTTCTCGACGCCCCCCGTCGCGCCGCGATGCCGGCGATCACCAGCCCGACGCATCTGCGCGAGGCGGTGTTCGCGGCGATCCCCGGGGCGGTGGCGGATCATGCCGCGCAGGATCTGCGACGCCACAGGCCCGAGCAGGCCGTGCCGCACGAGCCCGCGAGCCGGTGGCTGCTGTTCCTCGCGCTCGCGTCGATCGCGGCGCTGTGCCTGTTCGCCCTGCTCCCGCCGCCCCTCGCCCGTGCGGTGACCCTGGCGGGCCAGGGCCTGTTCCTGGCGATGACGACGTTCCGGCTGACCGCGCCGGTCATCGCCGCCCCGGTCGCCGCCGCCCCGGTGGACCTGCTCCCCGACGCCGAGCTGCCGGTCTACACGGTGCTGGTCGCGCTCCATCGCGAGGCCGCGGTGGTGCCGCGCCTGATCCTGGGGCTCGCGGCCCTCGATTATCCGGCGGCCAAGCTGGACATCAAGCTCCTGATCGAGGCGGACGACCCGGAGACCGCGGCGGCCTTGGCACGGATCGCCCTGCCCGCCCGGTTCGAGGTGATCACGGTGCCGCCGGGTGCGCCCCGCACCAAGCCGCGGGCGCTCAACGCCGCCCTGCCGCTCGCTCGCGGTGCCCTGCTCACGGTCTACGATGCCGAGGACGTGCCCGATCCCGGGCAGCTGCGGCTCTCCGCGTCGTTGTTCGCGCGCCTGCCCGAGCGCACCGCCTGCCTTCAGGGCCGCCTTGTGATCGACAATGCCGGCGATTCGCACTTGGCCCGCGCCTTCGCGCTCGAATATGCGGGGCTGTTCGACGTCCTGAACCCGGCGCTCGCACGCCTCGACCTGCCGGTCCCGTTGGGCGGCACCTCGATGCACCTGCGCACCCGGGTGCTGCGCGCGCTCCACGGCTGGGATGCGTGGAACGTCACCGAGGATGCCGATCTCGGCATCCGGCTGGCCCTCGCGGGCTACGCGGTGGGCGACCTGCCGAGCGCGACGATCGAGGAGGCGCCGGCCCGGCTCGGCCCCTGGCTGGCCCAGCGCACCCGCTGGCTGAAGGGCCTGATGCAGACCAGCCTCACCCACGGGCGCCGCCCGCTGGCCAATGCCTGCCGGCTCGGCGGACTGGAGGCGCTGTGCGCGGCGGCGCTGGTGCCCGGCACGGTGGCCTCTTCCCTGGCCTATCCGGTCTGCCTCGCCTGCGCGGTCTGGAATTTCCTGGTCCTGGAAATCCCCGCCGCCCCGTCCTTCGCGGACAATCTCGCCGCGGGGTGCGCCATCACCCTGTTCGGCGTGGGATTTGCCGCCATGGTCCTGCCGGCCCTGGTCGGCTGCACCCGTCGCGGCTGGGGCGACCTCGCGCAATCGACCCCCTGGATGCCGGCCTACTTCCTGCTCGTCAGCCTGGCCGCCTGGCTGGCCCTGATCGAGCTGGTCCGCGCGCCGGTGCGCTGGAACAAGACCCAGCACGGCCTGTCCCGCACCTCGCGCAGCGGCCGGCTGCCCCGGCGGGCGTCGTAAAGTGCGGATTCGGATGACACAGATGTTGCCAGCGCACGGAACTTTGGGAACAGTCGGCCAAGGCGGCTCGTTCGGCCCTTGCGGCACGTCGCTTTGGCGAGCCGGAGACGACTAGGACAACTCTATGGCTACCGGTACCGTGAAGTGGTTCAACGAGACCAAGGGCTACGGCTTCATCCAGCCCGATGATGGCGGCAAGGACGTGTTCGTCCACATCTCGGCTGTCGAGCGCGCAGGGATGCGCAACCTGATCGAGGGGCAGAAGATCTCCTACGACGTCGAGGCCGATCGGCGCAGCGGCAAGGAGAGCGCGGCCAATCTGAAGGCCGACTGAGCTTTCCCGATCCGGGACCGGAGCGGGCGCCCGCGCTTGCGCTTTGGCTAACCGGAGCTGCCTATCATCGGTTTCGCGAGCCGCGTTGCGTATCGGCTCGCGCCGGTGACATCGACGACCTCCCCGCTGCCCCGTGATCGGATCGGGGCGCGGGGGGGCGTGTCACGCAGGATCCTCTCCTTCCGACGCCGCGACCGAAACCTGGCTCTCCGGAGCCTGCGGGCCCGGATGCATCAGGGTTGCGTGCCGGTCATACGCCTTCCAGACCGGCAGCGAGCCTTCCCGGACGAACATCGCGAAGGCTTCCACCGCCTCCCAGCGCGCGAAGGCCTGCTCCCCGTCGAGGGCGCGACCGACGATGCAGGCGCCCTCGGGCGCCTCCAGATCGGGGGATGACGCCGGGTTGCGGCGCTCAAGCGCGAAGACCACGCCCGATCGATCGGGCCTGAGCGCGTCCGGCAGAGCCCCGATCCGGCGCCAGAGACAGTGCCATTGGACGCAGGTCTCGGGACGCTCCGCGTAGATCCCGCAAGCCCGGCCGGTGTTGTGCCGACACAGGATTCCCGCGGGCTTGTCGAGCGCCTTGATCTCCAGAACCCGGCAACAGGCCGTGCACGCGCCGCAGGAGCGACCGGGGACGAGGCCGCCTGCGGCGTGCGGGGCCGTCAAGCGCGGAGGGCCGCGGCCGAGGAGGTCATCGATGATCCTGTGAGGGGCCGACGCGCGGAATGCGGCGTCAGGAAACGCGGCGGGATGCCGTCCGGAGATGTTACAATGTTGCGAAACGTCCCCCGCGGTGGAGAGCCTCGCCGATGCCCGAGAATGCCACGCTCTGGGACCTCGTGACCGACGAGCGCATCGCCATCGAGGCGGTCGGCCGCGCGGTCGACGCCTATCTCGCCGAACCGACGACGCAGGATCACCCGATCGGGCCGGATCACGTCCTCGATCTGGCCGCGGCCGTCGCGGCGCATGCCTTCGCACCCGCCACGATGGTCGATGTCGAGGCCGACGAGCCGGCCCGCCGCATGGCGGTTCGATCGGCCCTGCTGATGGCGCGCCCCACGGCGCGATGACGCGCCGGCCGCCGGCCTCGCACTCGGCCGCATCGCCCCGTCCCGGAGCGGCGCGGCCGGGAGGCCCTACTCGTCGTCGTCGTCGTTGACCTCGACGAGGTCGGCGGTGTTCTCGTCGTCCTCGTCGACCACCAGGGTGTCGTCCTCGACCGTCTCGCCGTCATCCTCGATATCCAGGGCGTCGTCGCCCTCGGTATCGGTGTCCTTGTCGGCTTCCTCGGCTTCGACCTCGTCGAGCGACACGAGCTCGGGGCCCTCGGCCTCGTCCTCCTCGTCGGCCGGCGCCTCCTTGCGGGCCACGACGGGCGGGGCGGCCCGGCCGAACGACGTCGCGACGGCGGTCGGGACGACCTCGCCCGAATAGGGGGAGACGACGGGATCCTTGTTGAGGTCGTAGAACTTTTTCCCCGTCGTCGGGCAGATCCGCTTTGTACCAAGGTCCGGACGCGCCACTGCAACTCTCCTTAGAACGTGTTCGATGCCGGATTGACGGCGTGGTTTCGAGCCTGTGTAGCACAGGACGGCGTCCGGCTACCCCTCCGTTGCGCCCTCTGTGCAGGGCGCAACACGGACCCTTGGCGGACGGGCAGCCCTTTCCGACCGGGAATCCGGATGCCCGCGACCGGGTCACGACCGGCCCGGCGGACCTGTCCGGAAGCCCGGATCGGGCCGCCTCGCCGGTGCGTCGCCCCCAGCCCATGACAGATTGCGCCGCGGAATGTCCGCAGGTGACTGGCATCCGCGCGGCAAGGCTGGCATAGGGCACTTATGTCAGACGTACCACACCCCTACTCCATCGAGGTCTCCCCCATCGCCAAGCCGGAGGGCCATTTCCAATGGGCCATCCGCCGGAGCGGTAAGCTGATCGAGCGATCCGATCGCCCGCATCGCAGCGAGGCGAAGGCGTATGAGAGCGCCATGGAGGCCATCGAGCGGGCGATGAAGCCGGGCGCCGACGGCGGCCGTCGCTGAGCGCGTGAGGCCGGCGGCCCTGCCTCACGGCCCGTGAGGCGGCGCGCCGCACCGAATCAGGTCGCGATCCCGGTGCCCCGCCCTTCGGCGGGCGCCCTGGAAACGTGCGTCCGCCGCCACCGGCCTCGCGCCATGGCGGCGGTGCGGTCGGCCATGCGTCGCATTCCGGACAGCAATCGCGGCCGCGGCTAGAACCAACTGCGGCCCAGCTCGTTGTCCAACATGCCGCAGCGGAAAGACCAGACTGACTGCACCTGCGCGAGCCTGCGGGAACGCCTCGCGTTCAACATCCTGTTGGACGAGCTGGCCATCGCGGCGTTGTCGGACGCGCTGGCGCTCCTGCACGCCACCGGCGATCCGGGTGCCACGCAGATCGAGCACACGATCCGGACCCACCGCATCGCCATCCTGAAACAGCGGGTCATCCTCGGCGCCGCGGGCATCGAACTCGAATGACCGGGGCGGCGCTCTTCGTCGTGCGGGCGAGGAAATCTCATGGGACCGCAACGTACAATTGCCCGACCGCGGAATGGGCGCTCAGGAAGCTGGGCGATTTCCAGGCTGCCGGCCATGACAGCATCAGCATCGTCGGACCGGACGGGCAGAGCCTGACCGAGGCCGAACTCCGCGCGATGATCGACGGTCCCGGGGCCGCGGCGCACAAAGCCGACCGCGTCACGGCCGATCTCAAATCCTGAACCTGCCGGTCGCGCCGCGAGCGACAGCGGCCCGGGATCAGCATTCCGGCAGGTTCACCGCGAGCCCGCCCAGGCTGGTCTCCTTGTACTTGGCGCTCATCTCCTCGCCGGTCTGGCGCATCGCCGCGATGCAATTGTCGAGCGGCATGAAGTGCGAACCGTCGCCACGCAGCGCCAGCGAGGCCGCCGCCACCGCCTTGGTGGCGCCGATCCCGTTGCGCTCGATGCAGGGCACCTGAACCAGCCCGGCCACGGGATCGCAGGTCATGCCGAGGTGATGCTCGAGGGCGATCTCGGCGGCGTTCTCGACCTGGGCGGGCGTCCCGCCGAGCACGGCGCAGAGGCCGGCCGCCGCCATGGCGCTGGCCGACCCGACCTCCCCCTGGCAGCCGGCCTCCGCCCCGGAGATCGAGGCGTTGTGCTTGATCAGGCCGCCGATGGCCGCGGCCGTCAGGAGGAATTCGGGAATCCGCGCCGGATCGGCACCGATGCAATGGTCGAGGTAGTATCGGGCCACCGCCGGGACGACCCCGGCCGCGCCGTTGGTGGGCGCCGTCACGACCGCGCCGCCGGCCGCGTTCTCCTCGTTGACCGCCATGGCGTACACGCTCAGCCAATCCGTCATGACGTGGGGCTGGGCCATGTTCGAACCATGCTCGCGTTCGAGCTGGTCCCGGATCCGCTTGGCCCGGCGCTTGACCCGAAGGCCGCCGGGCAGCTCGCCCTCCCGGGACAGGCCGCGCTCGACGCACGCGTTCATCGCCTGCCAGATCCGGGTGAGGCCGGCCTCGACCTCCGCCTCGGAGCGGCCGACGAGCTCGTTGGCGCGCTTCATCGCGGCCACCGACAGGCCGCTGTCGCGCGCCATGCGGAGCATCGCCGCGGAGGTCTCGAACGGATAGGGCCAGAGCCGGAGATCCGCGGCGGTGCCGGGCGGGGGCACGTCGGCGGCGCGCTGGGCCGCGGTGACCACGAAGCCGCCGCCGATCGAGTAGAAGGTCTCGGACAGGAGCGGCGCGCCCGCCGCGTCGAGGGCGGCGATCACCAAGCCGTTGGCGTGGCCGGGCAGCGGCGGTCCGTAATCGAACACGATCGCCGTCTCCGGGTCGAAGGCGAGGACCGGCAGGTCCACCGGGGCGAGCCGCTTCTCGGCGCGCAAAGCCTCCAGCCTGCGCTCCGCGTCGTCGATCGCGATGTCGGCCGGCCGGAATCCCAGGAGGCCGAGCGCCACGGCGCGGTCGGTGGCGTGTCCGCGGCCGGTGAAGGCGAGCGAGCCGTGCAGCGTCACCCGCAGGGCGGCCGCCGCGGCCCGCGCCTTGTGCCGGCGCAGGAGATCGAGGAAGTCGGCGGCCGCCGTCATCGGCCCCATCGTGTGGGACGAGGAGGGCCCGAGGCCCGGCTTGAAGACGTCGAACACGCTGAGAAACATCGGTTTGCCTATACCGGCCGCGATACCCCGTCACGGGCCGCGGCGATCCTTCATCGAAGCCACGGCCGCGCCGGCCGACGGCGCTCCCGCCGGTGCGGCCATCCGCTGTCGATGCCGACAGGGCCCCGATGGAAGAAACGCGCCACGTGCCGATCGGGCCCGGGATCGCCCATGGCCGCGCTCGGGCCCAAGGATGTATCGGGGGCGCATGGGCGGAGGCTTGCCGCGGACGCGCCAGCGGTGCCGGAAGCGCGTTACGCCGGGCGCTGCAGCGCGTCGGGGGTTAAGCCGCGTCGGCGGGGTCCTTGATCGCTCCGGGGGCCTGCTCTGCCGTCCGGGGAGCCGCGCTGCGGTCCGCCCCGTCCCGGGAAGCCGGGTCGGACGCCGGTTGCGGGTAGCCATTCGCACCGAGGCGCTTCCGGCCGGCGCGGGCGCTGGCCTTCTCGTCCTCCGGAGAGGGGTGGGCGCTGCCGCTCTGATCCCGGGCCATGACGATCTCCTGACCTCACATCCAACCGGTGAGGCGGCCCCCGGTTCGGTGTCGGCGGGAGGGGAGCCTCGCCCCGGTATCGGATCCGGGACGAGGCGTCAGCTGCGGCCGGGGCGAGGAGCCCCGGCGCGCGGCGGCGTCAGTAGCGGCAGACGCGCCGCGGGCCGAAGGGCGTCGGGCGGAAGAAGCAGCGGGGGCCGTAGAAGCGCGGCCGGCGGTATATCGGGCGGCAGCGGCCGTAGGGCCCGGGCGCGAAGCCGGGACCGCAGCCATAGGCGACGGTGCTGATCGCCGCGGCCCCGGTGACCGTATCGGCGGCCAGCGGCGCCAGGGGCGCGGCGCCGGCGGAGGCGAAGCCGAGGCCGCCGACGACGGCCGCGGCTGCCGCGAGCATCTTCACGTGCATCATGGTCAGACCCTCTGTGCAGGCTTGCACCGGATCCGCCCGGCGCAAGATGCCGGGGAGATTGGTCCGGCGGCCTGAATAGAGGCTGACCTTGGCTTTTACGGCCCAGAAACAAACGGGTTCCCGGCCCGCGGGGCCCGGATGCGGCTTACGGGCTGCGCGGCTTGTCGCGCTCGGCGCCGAGGCTCTTGCCGCCTCGGGCCGCCTCCTCGGCCTCGGTGCCGGCCCGCTCCATCGGGCCGTCCTGCGGCTTGACCGTGCCGGTGGCCGTGTCCAGCGGGGCGTTGGCCAGGCCCTCGCTCTCGGGCTTGCCCTGGGGCATCCGCTGAGCCTGCGTGTCGGTCGGCACGTCAGCCATGCTGTGTTCCTTCACGGTCGGAGGGCCCGGCCTTCGGGGCCGGGTCCGATGGGGCCGGGGTGGCGCCGGCAGGAGCGGCCGGCGGGGTCGGGTGGTGCTCGGCGGCTGCCCGCGCCCGACGCTGGGCGTCGTACTCGGTGTTGGCGAGATCCTGCGTGTTGGTCGTCGGCGCGTCTTGCATGCGGAGGCTCCCTTTCGGGGACAACCCCGTGAGAGGCCGGCGGTATCCGACCGCGCGGATGGGCCCGTCGGGCGGGCCGGTGGGTGGGGCCGACCTTCGGTCGCAGCGCACGGACTAGCCGCCGAGGAACGGCGCTGCCGGCCTCGTGTTGATGGCCCAATCAAGATCCGCGAGGCGCAGCGATGTCAGGAACCGCCAAGAAGACCGATCCGAAGCTGTGGGAGAAGGTCAAGCACGAGGTCACGGAATCCGACAAGGGCGGCAAGCCCGGGCAATGGTCGGCCCGGAAGGCCCAGATGGCGACCGCCGAATACAAGAAGGAAGGCGGCGGCTACGCCGGCAAGAAGGATCCCGACAACCACCTCCGGCAATGGACCGAGGAGGAGTGGGGCACGAAATCCGGAACGGAGAGCGGCAAGACCGGCGAGCGCTACCTGCCCAAGAAGGCCCGGGAGAGCCTGACCGACGCGGAATATGCGGCGAGCACCGCCAAGAAGCGGGCCGATACGCGCAAGGGCAAGCAATTCTCGAAACAGCCCAAGGCGGCGGCCGAGAAGGCTGCTGCGGCGCGCGAGGGCGGGTCTTCAGGCGTGACGAAGGCGGCGCTGATGCGCAAGGCCCAGGCGCAGAACGTGCCCGGCCGCTCGCGGATGTCGAAGGCCGAGCTCGCGCACGCCGTACAGGCCTAGGGAGGCAGAAACGAAGACGTCCCGGGATGTGATCCCGGGACGCTCCTCGACTAAGCGACCAGTCTGATCGGGCTGGGGATGCTTAGGTCAAGCGGTTTGGCGAGGTCTTAGTACGAGCCGAACTTGTAGTTCAGGCCGGCGCGGACCACGGCGAACTCGTCGTCGCGGCGGCCGACATTG
>NZ_JAJALK010000023.1 GCF_020523825.1 Methylobacterium brachiatum
GAGCTGTCGCGCCAATCGGAGCGGCTCACCGCCGAGGTCGGGCGCTTCCTGGCGACTGTCCGGGCGGCCTGAGGCGGCATAGTCCGCCGCGCCTGTCCGGAGGGCGTGCTGGAGCGGCTGCCGCGGAATTGCCCGCATGGGCCGGAGGATCGCGCGGGCCGACGGGTGAAGCCGCCTAGCGCCGGCGCGCGTCGGGCCGCCCCTTGGCCTCGGTGGCGAACAGCATCGAGCCGGCCACCGCGCCGAGCAGCGTGGCGATCCCGAGCTTGAGCCAGCGGCGGTCGCTGGCCCGTGCGGTTGTCACGGGATAGGTGTGTTCGGTCCGGCTCGACATCGGGTTTCCAGCTGCGGATGTGCATCAACGTCCGGGGGACGCGATCTTTCCCCTGTCGTGACGCTCGGCTGGCGCGTTGCTTCGTCGGAAGCCGGCGGCCTATAACGCGGCGACCTCACAGCCGCGACGGCGGGGTCTGACAGGCCCGCCCTCGCCAACGAACAAAGTCTCACGCAACATGGCAGGCCATTCGCAGTTCAAGAACATCATGCACCGGAAGGGCCGGGTGGACGCGGTCCGCTCGAAGGTGTTCGGCAAGCTCGCCCGCGAAATTACCGTGGCGGCCAAGCTCGGCACGCCGGACCCGGCCATGAACCCGCGCCTGCGGGCCGCGATCATCGCGGCCCGCGCCGAGAACATGCCCAAGGACAATATCGAGCGCGCCATCAAGAAGGCCGCCGGTGCGGAGGGCGAGAACTACGAGGACATCCGCTACGAGGGCTACGGTCCCGGCGGCGCCGCGCTGATCGTCGAGGCGCAGACCGACAACCGCAACCGCACCGCCTCGGACGTGCGCTCGGCCTTCACCAAGTCCGGCGGCAGCCTCGCCGAGACCGGCGCCGTGGCGTTCATGTTCGACCGCGTCGGCGTGATCGGCTTCCCGGCGAGCGTGGCCGATGCCGACACGATGCTGGAGGCGGCGATCGAGGCGGGCGCTGACGACGTCAGCTCCAGCGAGGAGGGCCACGAGGTCGTCTGCGCGCAGGATTCCTACGGCGAGGTCGCCAAGGCCCTGGAGGCCCGCTTCGGCGAGCCGACCCGCACCGGCCTGATCTGGAAGGCGCAGAACACGATCGATGTCGACGACGAGACCGGCGAGAAGCTGATCCGCCTGGTCGAGGTGATCGAGGACCAGGACGACGTGCAGCACGTCTACGTCAACTTCGCCCTGTCCGAGGCGCTGATGGCGAAGCTGGAAGGCTAAGCGCCCCGGTTCGCCAGCTCGGCGCCGAACCGCTCCTGCACGTAGGCGTCGAGCGAGAAGCTGTCGTCCGGCAGCTGGGCCATGAAGCGCTCGGCCACCTCGGTCAGGACCAAGTCCGCTTTCGCCCGGTCGATGTAGGACCAGTCGAGGGACGTGTTCCAGACGAAGTGGACCTCGCGGAACGTCTCCGCGAGCAGGATCGTCAGCATGTACGGCATGACGTGCGAGAACGAGTCGCCGAACAGCGCCAGGCGGCGCGGGTCGGTCGCTTTCGCGTTGCCGTAGACGACGTTGGCGCCGACATGGAGCGTGTGCAGCAGGCCGGCCTTCTCGCGCGCCTCGACGATCGGGCTGGCATAGGTCCGCACCGCATCCTGCTGGATCCGGTAGGCCCGGGACGGCGCCCGGCGGGGCGGGTCGAAGGCGCTGCCGAGGTCGCCATCGTGGTCGATCTGGCTGAACGGCCGCTCGCGCAGATCCGCCCGCGGCTCCGCCCCGAAGGCCCGGCAGATCTCGGCATAGGCCAGGTAGCAGCCGTCGAAGCTCCAATGGGTGTCGGTCCGGCAATAGAGGTCGGATGCGTCGCGGGCGGCGCGCATCGGCGTGACCAGATCGATGCAGGTCTCCCGCCAGCGCGTCCGCCGGCGCCAATCCGCGTAGAGGCCGGTGAGGCCCCGCCGCCAACGGCTGCCGAGCGGCGGCTCGGCGTGGAGCAGCCGGTAGGCCGGTGAGGCCTCCGGCGCGATGCCGATGCCGTCCAGGCGATCGTCGTAGATCAGCAGCTTGTCCGGCGCGACGACGTGGCGGTAGCGGATGCCGAGCGCGCGCAGCCGGCGCTCCCGGGTCGCGACCAGGCTGCGCCAGCTCCAGATCAGGTCGGTGGTCTCCTCCGGGCGCTCGAACTGCCCGAGGATGTCGTTGGTCCCGGTCTTCAGGAACAGCCAGCCGTCCCGCCCGACATGGATGTGATCGGTGTTGCTCGACGCCATGACGCACTCGGGAGGACGATCGGGAATTCGGCAGCAAGGCGCGGGATGCGGCCCCGGCCGCCGGACGGCAGGGTGACGGGCACTCGATATACGCAGCCGGCAGGTCCCGTCATGTCCGCCTCCGCCAAGCCCCTCCCCAACGCAGTCGGCGCACCGCATAATACGGCCATGGCCGCTCTCTCGACCGCCGCTTCCGAGGATGCCGAGCGCTGGGCGGCGCTCGCCGCCCGCGACGGGCGGGCGGATGGCCGCTTCGTCTACGCGGTCCGCACCACCGGCGTGTATTGCCGCCCGAGCTGCCCCTCCCGGGCGGCAAGGCCCGAGAACGTCACCTTCCACGCCACCTGCGCGGAGGCCGAGGCCGCGGGCTTCCGGCCCTGCCGGCGCTGCCGGCCGGACGAGCCCGGGCTGGCCGAGCGCCGGGCCGAGGCCGTGGCCCGGGCCTGCCGCCTGATCGACGCCGCGGAGACGATGCCGCCGCTGGCCGACCTCGCCCGCGCCGCGGGCCTGAGCGCCT
Organism: Methylobacterium brachiatum; assembly: GCF_020523825.1. Lineage (GTDB taxonomy): Bacteria > Pseudomonadota > Alphaproteobacteria > Rhizobiales > Beijerinckiaceae > Methylobacterium > Methylobacterium brachiatum. Next base: position 2,766 of record NZ_JAJALK010000023.1, read on the forward strand.
TCCATTTCCACCGGGTGTTCAAGGCCGCCACCGGGGTCACCCCGAAGGCCTACGCGGCCGCCCGCCGGGCCGAGGCGCTGGCCGCCAGCCTGCCCAAGGCGGCCAGCGTGACGGAGGCGCTCTACGAGGCCGGCTACGGGACCGCGAGCCGGTTCTACGCGGAGGCCGCCGGGCGCCTCGGCATGGCGCCCGCCGCCTACCGCAAGGGCGGGCTCGGCATCCGCATCAGGTTCGGCGTCGGCGCCTGTTCCCTGGGGGCGATCCTGGTCGCCGCCACCGAGGCGGGGATCTGCGCGATCCTGCTCGGCGACGAGCCCGATCCCCTGGTCCGCGACCTCCAGGATCGCTTCCCGGGGGCGGAGATCGAGGGCGGCGACCCGGAATTCGAGGCCTGGATGGCCCGGGTCATCGGCCTCGTCGAGGCGCCGGGCACCGGCCTCGACCTGCCCCTCGACATCCGCGGCACGGCGTTCCAGCAGCGCGTCTGGGCGGCGCTCCGGGCGATCCCGGTGGGTGCGACCGCCACCTACGCCGACATCGCCCGCGCCATCGGGGCGCCCACCGCCATGCGGGCCGTCGCCCAGGCCTGCGGGGCGAACCATCTGGCGGTGGCGATCCCGTGCCACCGGGTGGTCCGCTCGGACGGTGCTCTCTCGGGCTACCGCTGGGGCGTCGCCCGCAAGCGCGCGTTGCTGACGCGGGAGGCCGGGGGCTGATCGCGCCGCTCAGCGCCGACCACCCCCGCCGGGCGGACCGCCGAAACCACCCGGTCCCCCGAACCCGCCGCCGGGGGCGCCCGGGCCCGGCCCCCCCGGAGGACCACCGAAGCCGCGGGGCGGGCCGAAACCGCCGGGGCCGTCCGTGCCCGGGATGCTGCCCGCGCCGGGGCGGGTGTCGATCGTGGGGCCGTGGGAATCGCCGAGGCCGCCGAACGGATTCCGGCCTCTGCCCGGCTCTGCGCCGAGCCGGCCGGGCCGCTCGCGGGGCATCTCCGGCAGGTCGGGCAGCTTCTGCAGATCGAGGCGGTCGCGCTCGCGCTCGAACCGGGGCGATCCCGGCTGCCGGGACGGTTCGGAGGGGATCCGGTCGTCGATCCGGAGCCGCTCCAGGGTGAGGCCGCCATCCGGCGCGATGTCGGCGGTGAGCACCCCGTGCACGCTGCCCTGGCGCGGCACCCGCAGCCCGGCATGGCCCGACACAACGAGGCCCGAACCGAGATCGAGGCCGGCGCCCGCGTCGGCCCGGCCGATATAGGCCTCGATCGACACCCGCCGGAGGCCCGGGGGGAAGGGCAGCCCGACCTCCGGGGTGTTGGTCACGTCGAGGAGTCCGAGTTCGGTCACGCCGGTCACCATCGCGCGCCGGCCCGGGGGCAGGGCGTCGGCGCCCTTCAGGCGCAGGCCGCCGATCGCCAGGCCCCCGTCCGCGTCGCGCCGCACCGGCCCGGCGACGCGGTCGGGCCCGAAATTGCGCGGCTCGATCAGGCTCGCCACGATCACGCCGTCCGGCCGGCGCAGGCCGCTCACCGCCACTCGGGTGCCGGCTTGCCAATCGCCCGTGAGCCCAATCGTGGCGACCCGCTGGCCGAGCACGATGATCTGCCCCGGGGCGACGGAATCCACCCGGCCGACAACCTCGCTGGTCACGTCGATGCGGCTTGTGCCGAGGCCGCCGCGCTCCGGCCGGGCGACGACCTGCACGACCTGGCCGATCTTCAGGTCCGCGGCCTTGGCGGGTTCCCCGTCGATCCGCACCTCGACCTCCGACGGGTAGGCGATCCGCAGGTCGTTGACGATGATCGAGCCGAACCGGCGGATCGTGCCGATCACCCCGGTGCCGCCGATGCCGCGGTCGCCCTCGCCGAGGGGGCCGTCCTTCGGCTCGTCGGTCATCTTCATGCCGGTGCCGCCGATCCCCTGATCGGGCGGGCTCTCCTGGGGCCGGGCGATTCCGGGCCGCAGGGTGGCGGCGCCCGCGAGCAGGCGCAGGACGAATCGGCGGTTCGGGAAGGATCGCACCGGCCGGCCTCTCAGCACCCGTTCGCGGGCCGGGCCGGCGGTGCGGCCTCGGCGTAGACGTAGAGGCCGAAATTCCAGCGGTGCGGGCCGCCGGGATCGGTCGCGCAGGCGGCATGCGCCTCGCGGTTGGCCTGCTGCAGGGCCGCCATGGCGATCTCGCGCGCCCGGGCCTCGAGCTGGGTGGCGAGTTCCTTGGACAGCCCGTCGTAATGCACGGCCCGCTCGAGGAAGCGCGGCGTGTCGCCGAGGATATTGGCGACGCTCGCCGCGATATGGTCGTGCAGGTTGCGGCCGAAATAATAGAGCTGCGGCTCGGCCCCGCCGTCCCCACGCGGCACGTAGGCGGCCTCCGCCAGCACGATCCGGTCCTGCGCATCCGTGAAGGCCAGCCCGCGGTCGAGCCACTCGTCGAGAACCGCCCGGGGGCGCAGGTCCCGTGTCACCCCGGCGACCAGGGCCTCAAAAGACGGCGCGCCCGCCTCGGCGATGCGCGGCAGCGGCAGGGGCTGGCCCTGCGGATCGGTGAAGGCCGGGTCGGCGATCCAGCGGGCGATGATCCGGCTCGTGCGCGAGACCACGGCCGGCACGGCGCTCACCGGCGCCCCGGCCCCGCGCAACCGGCGCACCTCCTTGCGGTGGATGCCGGTGAGCAGGGAGACGCGGCTGTCGGTCTGCTCCTTGCCGGGCAGGGCGAAGTCGTGCTCGGCCACGTTGACGTAGAGCTCGCGCAGCAGGTCGGTGAGCGCCGGGAAGGTGAGGCCGCGGGCGACGAGCAGGCGCACGAGCGGCCGCAGCAACCGCGCGAGCGGGGCGTGCAGGGCGGCGCCCTCCGGTCTGGTGTCGACACTCTCGGACATGGGGCATCGTTAGCGAATGTACCGTGGGAGACAATCCCACAGGCGGCGGATCCGCATGCGGACGCCCGATTTCCGATTGACGTGGGAATTTTGCACACGTAGCTTGGATGCGTGGTCAAATTTCCCACGTCACATAGGGGGCGAAGAGGATGCGGGTTGAGACGCGTAGGTTGGTCGCCGAACCATTGCCGCCCCTGACGCTTCCGCGGACGAAGTCCCGCCGCTCCCCTCGGATCGATCCGCTCCTGCGGCTCAGGCGCATCGCCTATCTCCTCGCCGCGCTCGGGCTGCCAGCCATCGGCATCGTGGCCGCGGATAAGGTCCACGGTCTTTGTGAAACGGGGACGTTTCGGACCGCCGCGATCCCTCCGAGCGGGGGAGCGACGCTGGCCGGCGCCGTCGCGCGCCTCCGTGCTGCGGAGGCCGTGGTTGCGAAGGCGATAAGCACGGACATGCGATCCTGAGCATGACGGTTGAACATGTTGGCGATCGGGTCCGGCAGCCGCCCGCCTGCGGCGGCGGGCCGATCCTCGATCTCGCCCTCTGCCTGATCCTCGCCGTGATCGTCATGGGCCTTCTGCTGCTGGCTCTTTGAGCCGGCGCGTCGCAGGAACAACAGATTACAGCGCCGGCGCTCCCGGCCATTACAGTGCCGGCAAACAGGATGCGGGGCGCGCGCAGGTCGAGACGGGTGCGAAATGCGGATCCGGAGCAATAACCGCGACGACCGATCTTGACGGTATCGCTGCATTCGGTCGCTATGCGAGACGTTCGGCTTCGCGAATCCGTCCGCCGCCCAAGGAGTCCTCGGCGGGCCGGGAAGGCGGCCGCCGAATGCTGCGCCGCGGACGCGGCGCGGCGTCAGCAGGCAGACGCGATGCAGGATCGGCCGTGATTGTTCTCAGCCCCAAGGCCGTCGCGACGGCCCTGTTCGCCCTCGCACTCGCCGTCGGCGCCGCATCCGCGCAGGAGATCGTGCCGCCAGGGCCGTCCGGCCGGGGCGCGCTCCTGATCTACGGCAATTTCTGCGGGCCGGGGAATCGCGGCCCCGGCTATCCGCCGATCGACGCGCTCGACCGCGCCTGCGCGCATCACGATGCCTGCTGGCCCGACCCGGATTCGGGCCTGATGCCGAGCTGCGCCTGCAACCACCGCCTCGAAGTCGAGGCGGGTCAGGTCGCCCGCGATCCGCGCGCGCGCGCCGAGACCCGGCAGGCGGCGCAGTTCATCGCGGATTTCGCGACCGCGCTTCCCTGCGCCGAGGGTTCGTCGGCGCAGGCGCGCTGATCAGGCGGCGTCGGCCGGGTTGGCCGCCGCCTTGGGACCGCCCTTGGCGACGCCGACCAGGGCCGGCCGCAGGACGCGCTCGCCGATCACGTAGCCGGTCTGCACCACCTGCACGACGGTACCGGCCGGGACGTCGGGGTTCGGAACCTCGAACATCGCCTGGTGGCGGTTCGGATCGAACTTCTGGCCCTGCGGCTCGACGGGCTTCACCCCGTGGCGCTCCAGGGTCTTGACCAGGTCGCGCTGGGTTAGCTCGATCCCGTCGATCAGTCCCTTGAGGGCGCCGTCGGCCGAGGCCTTGGCGTCAGCCGGCACGCTCTCCAGGGCGCGGTGGATGTTGTCGGCCACGTTGAGCACGTCGCGGGCGAAGTTCGTGACCGCGTAGGCGCGGGCATCGGCGATCTCCCGCTCGGTGCGCCGGCGCAGATTCTCCATCTCGGCCAGCGTGCGCAGCATCCGGTCCTTCAGCTCGTCGCGCTCGGCGGTCAGCAGGGCCAGGGCCTCGGCGACCGGATCGACGGACGCCCCCTCGGCGGGCTTGCCCGCAGGCGCGGTATCCTGGGCCGCGCTGGCACCGGCCTCGACCGTGGTCTGGCGCTGGTCATCCTGGGACATGTCGTTGCTCGTCATCACGTTTCAGTCGTCGACAGGGATGGGTGGGAGGTTATCGGATTCGGCGCTGATATCTGACCCGGAGCGGCCGAAATCAACCCGCACGCTCACGCCTCGCGCGGCGGCGGTGCGGCGACCAGGGCCTCCAGGCCCTCGGCCCTGAGCATGGCGACGTCGCCCGCGAACACGTCCAGCATCGCCTTCCGGATCGCGGCCTGGCGGTCGGGCTGCGTCACCCGGGTGCCGGTGAGATCGGTGACGTAGAAGACGTCCACCGCCCGCTCGCCGAAGGTCGCCACGTGGGCGGAGGTGATGTTGAGCGAGAGCCGGCCGAACGCCGTGGTCAGCTCGTAGAGGAGGCCGGGCCGGTCGAGGCCGGTCACCTCCACCACGGTCTCGCGGGAGGACAGGGCGTTGTCGATCCCGACATCCGGCGGCACCAGGAAGGTCTTGGCCCGGGCGCTGGTCGGCGGGTGCTTGTCGGCCACGAGGTCGGCGATGCGGATCTCGCCCTTCAGGGCGCGCTCGATCGCCGCCGTGATGCGCTTGGTCCGGCGCAGCTCGTCGTCGTCGCGCTCGAAGGCCCGGGAGATGAAGATCGTATCGAGGGCGAAGCCGTCGGTGGTGGTGAAGATCTGGGCGTCGACGATGTTGCTGCCAGCCGCCGCGCAGGCGCCGGTGATGATCGCGAGCAGGCGCGGGTGGTCCGGCGAGTAGATCGTGATCTCGGTCACCCCGCGCACCGGGTCGAGCGCCACGTCGGTGGCGCTGGTCCGGCCCTCGCTCAGCACGTCGCGCAGGAAGATCGCGTTCTTGATCTGCCGGGGGCTGTCGACCTTCAGCCAGTAGGCCTGGCCGTGGCGCGCCGCGTAGGCGTCGAACTCTTCGGAGGCCCAGCCGGGCAGCTGCTCGCGCAGGCTCATCTGCACGAGGCGCACCCGGTCGGTGCGGGCGATCTCGGAATGGCCGCCCGAGAGGAACACCTCGGTCTCGTCGTAGAGGGTGCGGACCAGGGTGCCCTTCCAGGCGGTCCACACGCCGGGACCGACCGCGCTGATGTCGGCCACGGTCAGGATGGTCAGGAGCTTGAGCCGCTCCAGGCTCTGCACCACCGAGGCGAAGCGCTCGATCGTCTTGGCGTCCGAGAGGTCGCGGCTCTGCGCGGTCATCGACATCAGCAGGTGATGCTCGACCAGCCAGGTCACGGTCTCGGTCTCGGCTTCGCTCAGGCCGAAGCGCGGGCAGAGCTTTTCCGCGATCGCGGCCCCCGCGATGGAGTGGTCCTCGGGCCGGCCCTTGGCGATGTCGTGCAGCAGGATCGCCACGTAGAGCGCCGTGCGGTTGTGGATCGTGTGCACGAGGCGCGAGACCAGCGGGTAGGCCTCCTCGGCGCGGCCCGATTCGATCGCCGCCAAGATGCCGACGGTGCGCAGCAGGTGCTCGTCCACCGTGAAGTGGTGGTACATGTTGAACTGCATCATCGCGACGATGCGGCCGAAATCCGGGATGAACCGGCCGAGCACGCCAGCCTCGTTCATCTCGCGCAGGGCCTCCTCGGGGGCGTTGCGCGAGGTCAGGATGTCGATGAACAGCCGGTTGGCCTCCGGGTCCGCCCGCAGGGTCGGGGTGATGAGGCGTCGCGACCGGTTCGCGAGCCGCTTGGCATCCGGATGGATCGCCAGGTTGTGCCGGTCGGCCAGCCAGAACAGCCGGATCAGGTTGACCGGATCGCGCTCGAACGCGTCCTCGGCCCGCAGGTTCACCCGGCCGTGGTCGATCCAGAAATCCTCGGCCTCGATGGCGGTGGCGCGGAACCGGTCGCGGAACCGGCCGATCCAGCGGTCGAGCACCGGCGTGCGCTTGGCATGGCGCGCCTCCAATTCGGCGCAGACGATGGCGGTGAGGTCGCCGACATCCTTGGCGACCCGGAAATACGCCTTCATGAAGCGCTCGACGCCGGACAGGCCGCCGCGGGCCTCGTAGCCGAAGCGCTCGGCGATCCGCGGCTGCAGGCCGAAGGACAGCCGTTCCTCCGACCGCTTGGTGACGAAGTGCATGTGGCAGCGGACCCGCCACAGGAACTCCTCGCAGCGCTCGAACAGCGCGTATTCCTCCGGGGTGAACAGCCCGGCGCCCACGAGCTCGATCTGGTCGCGCACCCGGTAGGTGTACTTGGCGATCCAGAACAGCGTGTTCAGGTCGCGCAGGCCGCCCTTGCCGTCCTTGACGTTGGGCTCGACCAGGTAGCGCGAGGAGCCGGCCTTCGAGACCCGGGCGTCGCGCTCGCGCAGCTTCGCGTCCACGAACTCGGCGGCCGAGCCGACCACCAGCTCGGCGTCGAAACGCGTCACCAGCTCCTCGAACAGGATCCGCGTGCCGAACAGGTAGCGCGCCTCCAGGAGCGCGGTGCGGATCGTCATGTCCGCCTTGGCCTCGCGGAGGCATTCCTCCACGGAGCGGGTGGCGTGGCCGACCTTCAGCTTCAGATCCCACAGGACGTAGAGCATCGCCTCGACGACGCTCTCGGACCAGGCGGTCTGCTTGTAGGGCAGCAGGAACAGCAGATCGATGTCCGAGCCCGGCGCCATCGTGCCCCGGCCGTAGCCGCCGGTGGCGACCACGGCGAGCTGCTCGCCGGTCGAGGGGTTGTCGTTGGGGTAGAGCTGCCGGACCACCGCGTCGTGGATCGTCCGCACCACGGCGTCGGTCAGATCCGACAAAGCCTGCGCGCAGCGGAGCCCGTTGCGGTCCTCAAGCAGCTGGGCCTCGGCGGCGCGATGGCCCTCCTCGATGACGCGGCGCAGCTCGGGCACGAGCAGGGCGCGCAGCTTGGTCGGCTCGCGGGCATCGCGGTCGAGGTTGTCGAGAACCGTTTGAAGGGCGGCGGCGGGATCGAACATGCCCCCCGTTAGCATGATATGCCTACGCCGCCAGCCGTGCGTCGAAGGACCGGCGCGCCGGCGCGGAATGCCACCGCTATTCCGCGGCCGGGAGATTCAGGGCCAGCAGCCGCGCGGTGCGCGGGCGGCCGGGCGCCCCCGGCGCCGAGTCGTTCGCGCGCCGCCGTGCATCGGCGATGGCCGCGTGGACGCCGTCCACCGCCAGGATGAGCGCGCTCACCGTCCGGGCGTCGATGCTGCGCTCCCGGGCGTAGCAGACGACATCGGCCACGAGCCCGTCGGTCTCGACCGCGATGGCGTCGAGCTCGGCCGTGGTCGTGGCCGCCCGGACCTCGCGCATGATGTCGAGCAGGCGGTCGAGCACGATGTCGATCCGCTCCCGGCGCTTGCGCGCCAGCCGCTGCCCGATCCAGGCGATGCCGGAGCCGATCGTGCCGCCGAAGAAGGCGAGCAGGTAGATGTAATCCTCGTAGCGATCGAGGAAGGTCTGCTGCTCACGCTCGAAATAGTCGACCGCGCCCGGGTGGTTCGGCAGGCGCGCCGAGGTCGCCGCGACCGTGGTGTCGAAATCGGGCGCCTTCATCAGCTTGGCGGCCGGGGCCGCGGCGGCGAGCCGCGAGCGCCACTCGAACAGGTGCTGCGTCGCCGAGGCGATCGCGACCCGGCTCACCGAACCCCGCGCCATCAGTCGATAGGAGGCGCCGACGGTGCGGACTTCCTCGTCCGGGCGCTTCGGGCGGCCGCCGAAGGTCCCCGCCGGGATGGTCACCGCCTGCAATTCCGGGAAGCGCTGCAGGATCGCGTCCCCGTCCGGGATCGACACGAAGCCGATCTTGCGCTCGGGGGAGCCCAGCTCGATGGCCCGCACCACCGCGCCGGCGATCTTCGAGGCGGGGCTCGCGATCACCGCCACCGCGTCGACCCGCTTCTCGGCGATCGCGGCCGTGACCTCGCCGATCTTCAGCGGCACCACCTGCACGTGGCCGGCGGCGATCTCGGCCTCGGTCGCGGGATCGGCCTCCGGCGCCTCCGCCATCGGGCTGTCCGGCAGGAGGTCGTAGAAGGAGAGCAGGTTGGTCAGGAACGGCAGGTCGGCGCCGTGGCGCACGACGACGCCGAGCCGCTTGCGGGCCAGCGCCGGGACGTCCTCGATCTCGGACGCCTCGGGCGCCGCGATCACCAGGGCCTCGTCGTGCAGGATCGCCAGGGTCAGGCCGTTTTCCGGCAGGAACACGTCCGGCCGCACCACCGCGAGGTCGGCGCGGTTGCGCTGGAGCGCCAGGGCGCTGTCGCGCACGTCGGAGAACCGGACGACCTTGAGCCGGACGTCCTCACGGCTCCGGTCGAGGGCGCTGGCATAGGCCTCGATCAGGGCGGCCTCGGCGCCGTCCTGGGGGCCGACCGCGACCGTCAGCGTGGTCGGGCGCGACAGATAGACGATCCCGGCCGCGATCGCGGCCAGCCCGAAGGCCAACAGGACGAGGAGCCACTCGCGGCGCATCACGATCGTCGCCGCGGCGCGCAGGCGTCGCCGCCACGGGCCGTGGTTGAGATCCGGCGTAGGGCGTTGGTCCGGACCATGGCCGAGCCTGTCGCGTTGCGCGCGTTCCATCCCCAAGTCATGGAACGCAAACCTGTCGAGATCGTGAAGAACCGGTGAAACCCCCATTCGTTGCAGAGTCCGGGCCAGACGGCCGCCCCGCGTACAAGGACCGGCCCGCCGAGCGTCGGCCGCCCGGCCCGGTCAGCGCGGCCTGGCTGCAACGGGTCGCGCTCTACTATCTCGAGCGCTACAGCGCCTCGACCGAGATGCTGCGCCGGACCCTGGCGCGGCGGGTCGACAAGCGCGCGCGGCTGCGCGGCGAGGATCCGGCCCCCTTCGCCGAGCTGATCGACGCCACCGTGGCGCGGGCGGTCTCGGCCGGGCTGGTGGACGACGTCCGCTTTGCCGACATGCGCCTCGCCACCCTGCGACGCCGCGGCACGTCGAGCCGGGGCGCCGCGGCGAAGCTCGCCGCCAAGGGGGTGCCCCGCGACGTGGTCGAGGCGGCCATGCAGGCCGAGCGCGACGCGATCCCCGACGTGGAAGCCGCCGATATCGAGCTGCAGGCCGCCCGCGCCTACGCCAAGCGACGGCGCCTCGGGATCCACCGCAGGCCCGACACGCGGGCCCTGCATCGCGACCGCGACCTCGGCGCCCTGGCCCGCGCCGGCTTTTCCTACGACCTCGCCCGTCGCGTGGTCGATGCCGACCCGGACGAGATGGAGTGATCCATCGGGTCGGGGGCTTGGACCGCTTCGGCGCGCTGCCGTCCGCGCTTCGGACGCATTCGGACGACCTTCGGCACTGCGCTCGCCGGCCGCAGGTCGTCCGGTTCCGAGTCGGTCATCTCGGGATTATGGAGGCGCCGCAGCCCCATCGTTCGGCGTGTAGCCGGGATCGAGGCGCTCCCGGGCGAAACTGCTGAGCGCCGATCAGACGGTGTTCGCCGGTCTCTGGATCAGCCCTACTGCATCGCGGGCAAGCTGATCCAATTTCCCCTGGCCTTTACTTCTTTCGCCAGTTCGATCTTGACTGCACATCGACGATTACTGAAGAATGACCTCATATTTATCGTCCCGGCGTGGATTTATGACACGGGTTTCGAACCAGTTGTCGTCAGCGCTCTCGGTCGGAGGATTGGCAACATAGGCCATGACCGGATTGTCGCCCGAGAAATCGATATGACCGCTCCAGAAAAAACAATTCGTTGACGGCCGAAAATCCGAGCGAAAAGACGCTGAGGTTTTAGAAAGACTGTCTCTTCTTTCACGGATGCTGCTGATGGGCTGATCAGCGTCGTAACCTTTTGATGTCAGCGCACGTTTAAGTCTCTCTATATATTCTCAGTTTGATTATTCAATTCAGATTCGAGTCGCTTGCGCTCGGCCGTAAAATTCGAGCGATCCGCATCAGAAATATCCCCGTCCCTCAGTTTCTTCCAGATATTGCTCAATGAAAATTCTACCGGATTCGTCGGTTCAATGGTCTTTGCTCTCCAGTGAAGACCATCAATTTCAAGGCTCTGAATAGCAATTTTGTAGCGGCATTCGGCGATCCGATTGCTAAAACAAACGTATTGGCTTGCCTCTCCTCGAATTCAGGAGGCTGTTGGTGGCCGCGGATTGTAGTGCCCTCAGTCGTATCCGGGTAAAATACGATATTACCATTCAATACCTGGAACGATAATTTGTTGGAGTAGCAGGAATAAGATATATCTTCAAAAGCGAGAACCATCTTCCTTGGCGTGAATGCGCTCCATGCCATAGGCTCTAACGAGCGATCGTCGCTCCCATCAAATGCAACAATTGGCCGATATTCATTAATTTCATATATATCGAAGCGAATTAACGGTTGAGAATATGAAGCTGTTCCCTTCAACAATAACAGGGCCAGAACAAATACCCGGACCGTGTGTCCCCCGTTCGGGTCGCCTCGGCTGTTTTCGCGGGGGAAGGCCCGCCTTTTCCTTGGCGGACCTTCACTCAATATGTGAATCAGAGGCTTGTTGCAGGAGCAGGATCAACACACCGGAAGTACTGCAGTTCCGGTGCTATTGTTCGCAAAAGCATTTGATCGATTATTCCCTTGCCTGCGTGATAAGTTTTATTGAGTGATATCCGTGGGGCGCGATAAAGGGCCTTTGATATCGTACCTTAGACATAGGTCGTCGCACCTAAGCCGCGGTCGGTGGGGTCAGTTGGAGCTGGCGTTGAATCTTGGGCCGATGTTGAGCCGTTTCCGTCCCCACTCCCGACTCCGACAGCAGGCGTTCCACCCACTCCAATGCTTCCGCTGCCGTCGCTGCTACCGGATGAACCGCCAGGGCCAACTGAAATGTCACGCGAATTCACATCATCATCCACGCTTTGCGGCCGTAAAACACTGTCCCCACTGTTCGAGCGCGAAGCCGTGTCCTGATATGCCCGGTTCGCCGCCGACACGCTCTGACTACCGCCGTTCCCCTGTTGGGATGGCGCTGTTGAGCCGTCCGTGCTGGCAAGGCTCAGGATTGCATCGCCCTGTCGGGGCGAGACAGTTTGCGCGGGGCGCGGATCGGCGGACTGGTTGCTGGGCTCGGTTTTGACAGCGTCCGACCGATTGTTGTCGGAGCTGGCTACCAAGTCTGGGACGATGCGAGCTTGTGAGGCGGATGCCGGAGCGATGGTGGCACTCATCAGACAACTCCTGTTCAAGCGACCCGGAGGACCGAGTCGAGTTCAAATATAGCCCCCAATTATGTAGACGAATCCGCCAGATGCCAGCGTCATGCTTGGTTTAGTCCATTTTTCGGCACCCATTAGGTGCCTCAGGCGAGTTTCTTCGTCCACAAGACATAACAATGGAACGCGATGCCAAGGAATCAAGTGCGCGTCTGCATTTTGTCATTCTAATATTGGTTCCGTACTTCATTAGTTCTTATGTGTAAATTATTTATCTTTAATCCTTCAGGGCAAGTACTATACTATACGAAAAGCATTGTCCTGCCTTGGCATTCTGAGCAGGACGCCATGCGGAAACGAGCCAGGGGATTGCCTGCGCTCGGGGTGCGGCATCGCGGACGGGGGCCGGACGCCGGTCGGCCTTGCCTCTTGAGGCCTCTCGTTCATTGTCTGTTCGATGGACGAGACCCTGGCCAAGAAACTGCGCATCCTGGCTGATGCCGCCAAATACGACGCCTCCTGCGCCTCCTCGGCGGCGCCGAAGCGCGCGGCAGGGAAGGATGGGCTGGGCTCCACCACCGGGGCGGGCATCTGCCACGCCTACACGCCGGATGGGCGCTGCGTCTCGCTGCTGAAGATCCTGCTGACCAATTGGTGCCTGTTCGACTGCGCTTATTGCATCAACCGGCGCTCCTCGAATGTCCGGCGGGCGAAATTTTCCGTCGAGGAGGTCGTGAACCTCACCCTCAACTTCTACCGGCGCAACTACATCGAGGGCCTGTTCCTGTCGTCCGGCATCATCAAGTCGCCGGACCACACGATGGAGCTGCTGACCCGGGTGGCGAAGTCGCTCCGGCGCGATCACGGCTTCGCCGGCTACATCCATCTCAAGTCGATCCCGGAGGCGAGCCCCTGGCTGATCGAGGAGGCCGGCCTCTACGCCGACCGGCTCTCGATCAATGTCGAGCTTCCCACCGAGGCGAGCCTGGAGCGGCTGGCCCCCGAGAAGGACGCCGCCGCGATCCAGAACGCCATGACGCAGATCGGCGAGCGCATCGTCGAGGCCAAGGCCGAGAAGCGGCGCTTCTCCCCGGCCGGGCATTCGACCCAGGTGATCGTCGGGGCCGACGCCACCACCGACGAGGCGCTGATCCGCAAGAGCGCGCATCTCTACGGCAGCGTCGGCCTGAAGCGGGTCTATTACTCGGCCTTCAGCCCGATCCCGGACGGGTCGTCGATCCTGCCGCCGAAGCCGCCGCCGCTCCAGCGGGAGCATCGGCTGTACCAGGCCGACTGGCTGCTGCGGTACTACGAGTTCACCCCCGACGAGGTCGCCGACGCTTCGGACGGCGGCATGCTCGCCCTCGACATCGATCCGAAGCTCGCCTGGGCGCTCAAGCACCGCGAGAAATTCCCTGTCGACGTCAACAAGGCCGACCGGGAATGGCTGCTGCGGGTGCCGGGCCTCGGCGCCAAGGCGGTCGACAAGATCGTTCAGGCGCGCCGCCACGCGACCCTGCGCCTCGACGACGTCGCCCGGCTGACCTCGGGGCTGAAACGCGCGCGCCCGTTCCTGATCGCCGCCGACCATCGCCCGGTGGGGCTCACCGACCGGCTCGACCTGCGCGAACGCCTGGTCGAGCCGGCCCGGCAGCTGAGCTTGTTCTGATGAGCGGCCTGCGTGCATTCCCTCCCTCCGCTGTGGGGGAAGGTGGTCCGCAAAGCGGGGCGGGGGAGGGGAGCGGCGATGCCGGACAGGGCGCGACGATTGCTCCAACCACCACCGTCGCGCTGCCCCTCTCCCGATCCTCGCTGATGCAAGGCCCATCCTCTTCCGCAGAGGGGGGAGGGACTCCGTACACGCCGCAGAGCATCCTCCTGCGCCCCGGCGCCGATCTCGCCGGCTTCCGGGATGCCGCGCGCCGGCTCGTGGCGCAGGGCGTCCCGCCCGAGGCGGTGACGTGGTCGGTGACGGATTCGCCCGGCCTGTTCGGTGCCGAGACGGCTCAGGCCCCTGCCGGCCCGCTCGCCCTGCCCAAGGCCGTCGCCGGCCTGATCCCCCAGGTGATCCCCCATCGTGATCCGGAGCGCTACGGCCTGCTCTACGCCCTGATCTGGCGGGTCTGCCGGGGCGAGCGGCACCTGATGGAGGTCGGCAGCGATCCCCTGGTCCACCGCCTGCACCGGATGGCGAAGGCGATCGGGCGCGACCTGCACAAGATGCACGCCTTCCTGCGCTTCCGCCGCGCCGAGGATTCGGGGGGCGAGCATTTCGTGGCGTGGTTCGAGCCCGACCACCACATCCTGGAGGCGGCCGCGCCGTTCTTCGTCGCGCGCTTCCGCGGCATGCGCTGGTCGATCCTGACACCCGACGGCTCGGCGCATTGGGATACCGAGACCCTGGCCTTCGGACCGCCGGGAGACCGGGCCGCGCTGCCCGAGGGCGACGGGTTCGAGGCCGGCTGGCAGACCTATTACGAGAGCACGTTCAACCCGGCCCGCACCAACCTGAAGGCCATGCGGGCGGAGATGCCCAAGAAGTACTGGCGCAACATGCCCGAGACCGCCGCGATCCCCGCCCTCGTCCGGGCGGCGGCGGGACGGACCGAAGCCATGATCGAGAGGGAGCCGACCTTGCCCACACGCCGCGAACCCGCCCGCGCCGTCGCCGCCATGGCCGACCAGGACCCGAAGAGCCTCGACGCGCTGAACGCGATCATCAAGCGGACCGAGCCGCTGGTCCCGGGCGCCACGCAGGCGGTCCTCGGCGAGGGGCCGGTCGGCGCCACCGTCGCCTTCGTGGGCGAGCAGCCGGGCGACCAGGAGGACCGGCAGGGCCGGCCCTTCGTCGGACCGGCGGGGCAGCTGCTCTCGCGCGCCATGGCGGAGGCCGGGATCGACCGGGAGGCGAGCTACCTCACGAACGCGGTGAAGCATTTCAAGTTCGAGGAGCGCGGCAAGCGCCGCATCCACCAGAAGCCGACGGCCGGCGAGGTCAGCCACTACCGCTGGTGGCTGGACCGGGAACTCGACTTCGTCGCCCCGAAGCTCGTGGTCGCGCTCGGCGCCACCGCGGTTCTGGCGCTCACCGGCAAGGCGGTCCCGATCACCCGGGCGCGCGGCCCGTTCCGGTTCGACCGGCTCGACAACCGCTTCCAGGGCTTCATCACCGTCCACCCGTCCTACCTGCTGCGCCTGCCCGACGAGGCCAAGGCGGAAGCCTACGCGGCCTTCGTGGACGACCTGCGCCGGGTGGAGGAGCTCGGACGCGAGCTGGCCGCGTGATCGGTCGAACGGGGCAGATCTTTTGATCCCACTGCCCCCGTGTGGTGCTGCGCACGACGACAATGCTTCTATATAATAATAGCGCAAAGATAAGCGGGCGGATCAACAAGCCTGTACTGCGTGGCGGAGCAGGGATGTCTGGCCGATCCGATCTTCGACTGCCGCTAATGTCGCCTGCGGCTTGAGGACGTCGCCGATGGCGTAGATGACGACAGACAGCGTCCCAGCGCCCAGCTTTGACGGAACTTCGCATTTTTGCTAAGTCCCGGATATGTGGAGCGTCGAATATCTGTCGTCCGCTGCTCAGGAAGAGGCCGAGCTGCCGGTGGATATGCAGGCCCGGCTCGCCCGCATGATCCAGGTGATCGAAGCCCACGGTTTGCAGAACCTCCCGCGGGATTGGAGCAAGCCACTGGGCCACGGACTCTGGGAACTTCGGATCACCGGCAAGGACGGCATCGCCCGCGCCATCTACGTGACGGTAACGGGGCAGCGCGTCGTGATCGTGCGGGTGTTCGTGAAGAAGAGCCAGAAAACCCCACACCGCGAACTCGAACTCGCCCGGCAACGGGCCAAGGAGGTGCGATGAGCATGATCAAGGCCAGCGAGCTACACAAGAAGCGCATGGCGGATGATCCCGCCTACCGCGAAGCCTACGACGCACTCGATGAGGAATTCGCCCTGGTATCGGCGCTGATCGCGGCTCGGACCCATGCGCAGCTGAGCCAGGCCGAGGTGGCAACCCGTATGGGGACGACCGAGAGTGCCGTGTCCCGACTGGAGAGCGGCAAGACCAAGCCTTCGACACGCACCCTGGAGCGTTACGCGCGGGCGACCGGCCACAAGCTGACGATACGCCTGGAGCCGCAGCCATCGGGACGGTAGGCGTCTAGAGGACGAGAGAGAGCCGGTCGGCGACGTCCGCTGTCAGCAGACCTCGACAGCAGCCCTCAGGGTACGGAACGACAGCTTCATCCCCGACCAAGTCATCATAGCTCGGAAGGCGTTGTGCTCATACCCCGGCACGCCAGCGATGCGATCGAGCCGCACAGGAAGGCCGCGGGAAGAGACGCAGCAATCGTGCTGATCCTCGCCAACCCGGGGGAAATGCGCGCGGCGATGCACAGGCCCCACCGCCGCATTTCTGTTAACATCCTGGCCATCGCATCCGCACGGCCCCTCCGCCATGGACAGGTACGCCGCCCTCGCCATCCTGCGCGCCAACGAGGCTGAGCTGCGCCGTCGCGGCGTCCGGCACGCGGCCCTGTTCGGTTCCGTGGCCCGCGGCGAGGCCCGGGCCGACAGCGACCTCGACGTGATGATCGAGATCGATGCCCCTCTGGTGGGCGGCGTCTACGGGTATGTCGGGCTGTGCCGGTTCATCGGCGATCTGTTCCCGATCCGCGTCGATGTCGCCAACCGCGCGGGCTTGAAGGACCGGATCCGGGAGCGGGCCGAGCGCGATGCCCTTGTCGCCTTCTGAGCGCGACCGCGCCGCCTGCTCGGATATCGTCGCCAACGCGCAGCGGGCCGTCGCCTTCGTGGCCGGGTTCACATTTCCAACCTTCGCGGCGGACGACCGCACCCACTACGCCGTCGTGCGCTGCCGGGAGATCATCTCGGGGGCGAGCCGCCGGCTCAGCTCCGCCGCGAAGGCCCAGCATCCGGATGTGCCGTGGCGACTGATCGCGGGGGCGGGCAACGTCTACCGCCACGGCTACGACAGCGTGACTCTGGACATCGTCTGGCTCACCGTCCACGACGAATTGCCCGTTCTCGTCGCGGCCTGCCGGGCCGAGTTCGCCCGCGCGCCCGACCCCTGATCGCCCCGAGACGCCTGCGCCCATGACCGTCGAGACCGCTGCTGCAAGTCCGAAAAAAGTCGGCCCGGGCGATCAGGTGATCCTGGTCGACGGCTCGTCGTTCATCTTCCGGGCCTATTTTCAGTCAATCAACCAGGACCAGAAGTACAATTCGCGCCCCTCGGACGGGCTGCCCACCGGCGCCGTGCGGCTGTTCTGCACCAAGATCGCCCAGTTCATCCAGGAGGGCGCCGCCGGCACGATGCCGACCCATCTCGGGATCGTCTTCGACAAGTCCGAGGGCTCGTTCCGCAAGGAGATGTTCCCGGACTACAAGGGGCACCGCCCCGACGCGCCCGACGACCTCAAGCGCCAGATGCCGCTGATGCGCGACGCGGTGCGCGCCTTCGGCCTGCACGCGGTGGAGCTGGAGCGCTACGAGGCGGACGACCTGATCGCCACCTACACCCGCCAGGCGGAGGCAAGGGGCGCGGGCGTCATCATCGTCTCCTCCGACAAGGACCTGATGCAGCTCGTGGGGCCGCTGGTCCGGTTCTACGATTTCGAATCCGGTGCCAAGGGCAAGGCCGGCTACCGGCCCGAGCGCAACCTCGATGTCGAGGCGATCATCGCCAAGTGGGAGGGGCTGCAGCCCAACCAGATCGGCGACGCCTTGGCGCTAATCGGCGACACCTCCGACAACGTCCCCGGCGTGCCCGGCATCGGCCTGAAGACCGCCGCCGCGCTGATCAAGGAGTTCGGCAGCCTCGAGGCGCTGCTGGAGCGCGCGGGCGAGATCAAGCAGCCCAAGCGCCGCGAGACCCTGCTCGCCAATGTCGAGCAGGCCAAGCTCTCACGCAAGCTCGTGGCGCTGATGGAGGACGTGGCCGTCCCGGTGCCCCTCGACGACCTCGCCGTGCCCAAGCCCGACCCCGAAAAGCTCGTCGGCTTCCTCAAGGCGATGGAGTTCAACACCCTGACCCGCCGCATCGCCCAGATGCTGCATGTCGATCCCGAGGCGGTGAAGCCCGATCCGGCCCTGCTGCCGGGCGCCCGGCCCCACGGCTACCGGAACGGCGCCGGCGGCAGCGACGCGGTGCCGTTCTTCGGCGATTCCGTGCCGCCGGACCCGGAGACCGCGGCGGCCGGGGCCGAGCGACCGCCGGGCGCCGCCCCGCCCGAGGGCGGCGAGGTCGATCCCTTCGCCGATCTCGACCTGCCGGACGCGCCGGCCAAGCCCCGGGCACCGATCGAGGCGACGCCGGGCAACGTCGTCGCGGCCCGCGCCGCGGAGGCGGTGGCGCCGTTCGACACGGCCGCCTACGAGACCGTCGCGTCGCTGGAGCAGCTCGACGCCTGGATCGCCGAAGCCGAGGAGGCCGGGGTGGTCGCGGTCGATACCGAGACCGACGCGCTCGACGCGCACAAGTCGGGGCTCGTCGGCGTCTCGCTGGCGACCGCCACCGGCCGGGCCTGCTACATCCCGCTGGCCCATATCCAGGCCGCGAAGGTGCAGGCCGATTCCACAGACCTGTTCGGCGAGGGCGCGGCGGCCTCCGATGTGGCCGAGCCGGTGCCCGGCCAGATCCCGCTCGACGCGGCCATCGCCCGGCTGAAGCCGCTCCTCGAGAATCCCGGGGTGCTGAAGGTCGGCCAGAACCTGAAATACGATTGGGTGGTGCTGGCCCGCTACGGCATCGAGATCGCACCGTTCGACGACACGATGCTGATCTCCTACGTGCTCGACGCCGGCAAGGGCGGCCACGGCATGGATGAGCTGGCCCGGCGCCATCTCGGCCACCAGCCGATCACCTTCACCGACGTGGCCGGCACCGGGCGCAACAAGGTCAGCTTCGACCGCGTCGCCATCGACAAGGCCACCGCCTACGCGGCCGAGGACGCGGACGTCACCCTGCGCCTGTGGCGGATGATGAAGCCACGCCTCGTCGCCGAGCGGCGGGTCGCCGTCTACGAGACCCTGGAGCGGCCGCTCCTGCCGGTGATCGCCCGGATGGAGCAGCGCGGCATCCGGGTCGACCGCGAGATGCTGAGCCGGCTCTCGGGGGATTTCTCGCAGATCCTGGTCCGCCTGGAGGAGGAGATCCAGGAGGATGCCGGCGAGAAGTTCTCCGTCGGCTCGCCCAAGCAGATCGGCGACATCCTGTTCGGGAAGATGGGCCTGCCGGGGGCGAAGAAGACGCCGTCCGGGCAATGGGCGACGCCCGCCACGCTGCTGGAGGAACTGGCCCAGGCCGGGCATCCCCTGCCGAAAAAGATCTTGGAGTGGCGCCAGCTCTCGAAGCTGAAATCCACCTACACGGATGCCCTCCAGACCCATGCCGACCGGGAGACCGCCCGGGTCCACACCTCGTTCTCGCTGGCGGCCACGACGACGGGCCGCCTGTCCTCCTCCGAGCCGAACCTGCAGAACATCCCGATCCGCACCGAGGAGGGCCGCCGCATCCGCCGGGCCTTCGTGGCTGCGCCGGGCAACCGGCTGATCTCAGCGGATTACTCGCAGATCGAGCTGCGGCTCTTGGCACACATGGCCGACATCCCGGAGCTGCGCAAAGCGTTCGCGGACGGGATCGACATCCATGCGGCGACAGCCTCGGCGATGTTCGGCGTGTCGCTCAAGGACATGACCCCCGACCTGCGGCGCCGGGCCAAGACCATCAATTTTGGCATCATCTACGGCATCTCGGCCTTCGGGCTGGCCGACCGGCTCGGCATCGGCCGGGAGGAGGCCTCGGCCTTCATCAAGCAGTATTTCGAGCAGTTCCCGGGCATCCGGGACTACATCGACAGCACGAAGAAGATCTGCCGGGACAAGGGCTACGTCACGACGCTGTTCGGCCGGGTCTGCCACTACCCGCAGATCCGCTCCAACAACCCGTCCGAGCGCGCCAGCGTCGAGCGCCAGGCGATCAACGCCCCGATCCAGGGCTCGGCCGCCGACATCATCCGCCGGGCGATGACCCGGATGGAGACCGCGCTCACCGCCCAGAAGCTGAAGGTCAGCATGCTGCTGCAGGTGCACGACGAGCTGGTCTTCGAGGCCGCCGAGGACGAGGTCGAGCGCGCGATCCCGATCATCCGCGGCGTGATGGAGGAGGCGCCCGCGCCGGCCTTGACCCTCAAGGTGCCGCTGGTGGTGGAAGCCAACGCGGCGGAGAATTGGCAGGAGGCGCATTGAGGGGGTAAAGCCAAGACCGGCGCACGCGCTCTAGCCTGGTCTTGGCGTTGTCCGTCTCAAGTTGGTCTAGCGCGGCGTCTCGAAAAGTGGTTTTCGGCTCTCGAGATGACCCAAGACCGAAACGCCGACGCTTCTCCATGACCCGGATCGCCATCGCCCCGTGACCGATCCCCTGGCCTTCCTCGCCGGCGGCGGCGAAGCCGCGCGGATGATCCGCGCGCGCGACTGGTCCGGCCATCCGCTCGGCCCGCCGGAGACCTGGCCGGCGGAGTTCCGGGCGGCCCTGTCGCTGGTGCTCAACTCGCCGGAATCGATGATCCTGGCCTGGGGCCCGGATCTCCATTTCTTCTTCAACGACACGTATGTCCCCCTGCTCGGGCCGCGGCTGCCCTGGGCCATGGGTGCGCGGTTCGACGAGGTCTGGGCCGACGGCTGGGCGCAGGCCAAGCCGATCATCGACGCCGCCATGGACGGTCGGCCCGAGCGGTTCACGGACCTGCCGTGGCGGCTCGATAGCGACCGGGGCGCCCGGGAGACGTGGTGGACCTTCTCGTATTCGCGGGTGCTCGACGCGGACGGCAAGGTCGCGGGCCTGTTCATCCTCACCAACGAGACCACGGGCCGGGTCCTGTCCGACGCCGCCCTCACGGACAGCCAGGCCCGGCTGGAGACGGCACTCGCCGAGCTGCGCGACCTCAACGCCTCGCTGGCCCGGCAGGTCGAGGAGCGCACCGCCGACCGCAACGCCCTGTGGACCCTCTCGTCCGACATGATGCTGCGCTGCCTGTTCGACGGGACGATCACCGCGGTGAACCCGGCCTGGACGGAGGTGCTGGGCTGGCGCGCCGACGAGCTCGTCGGCACGAACCTGATCGACTTCGTCCACCCGGACGATCTCGGCCGCACCGCCGAGGGCGGGCGCCAGCTCGCCGAGGGGCGCAGCCAGGCGCGCTTCGACAACCGCTACCGCCACCGGGACGGCAGCTACCGCTGGATCACCTGGGCGGCGCGGCCCGGGGAGACGGTGATCAACGCCGTCGGGCGCGACTTCACCGCGGAGCGCGAGCGCGCCGACGCCCTGGCGGCCGCCGAGGAGGCCCTGCGCCAGTCGCAGAAGATGGAGGCGGTCGGCCAGCTCACCGGCGGCATCGCCCACGATTTCAACAACCTGCTGGCCGGCATCTCGGGCTCGCTGGAGCTGATCCAGACCAGGCTGGCCCAGGGCCGGCTCAAGGATGTGGACCGCTACATCAACGCCGCCCAGGGTGCGTCGAAGCGCGCCGCCGCCCTGACGCACCGCCTGCTCGCCTTCTCCCGCCGGCAGACCCTCGACCCCAAGCCCACCGACGTGAACCGGCTGGTCGCTGGCCTGGAAGAGCTGATCCGGCGCACGGTCGGCCCGGCCGTGACGGTCGATGTGATCGCCGCCACGGGCCTGTGGCCGGCGCTGGTCGACCCGCCGCAGCTCGAGAACGCGCTGCTCAACCTGTGCATCAACGCCCGGGACGCGATGCCGGAGGGCGGGTCGATCATCATCGAGACCGCCAACACCGCGCTCGACGCGCGCGAGGCCCGGCAGCGCGACATGCCGCCGGGGCCGTATCTGCTGCTGCGCGTCACCGATACCGGCACCGGGATGGCGCCGGAGATCGTCGGCAAGGTGTTCGAGCCGTTCTTCACCACCAAGCCGCTCGGGCAGGGGACCGGCCTCGGCCTGTCGATGATCTACGGCTTCGCCCAGCAATCGGGCGGCCAGGTGCGGATCGTCTCGGAGCTCGGCCGGGGCACCAAGGTCTGCCTCTACCTGCCCCGCCATGGCGGCACCGTCGCGGAGGAGGATCCGCTGGCCGCCGCCGGGGCGCCCGCCCGGGCTGCGCCGGGGGAGACCGTGCTGGTGGTCGACGACGAGCCGACCGTGCGCATGCTGGTCACCGAGGTGCTGGAGGATCTGGGCTATACGGCGATCGAGGCCGCCGACAGCGTCGCCGGCCTCAAGGTGCTGCAATCCGACGTGCGCATCGACCTGCTGGTCAGCGATGTCGGGCTGCCCGGCGGCATGAACGGGCGGCAGATGGCCGAGGCCGGGCGGTCCACGCGCCCCGGCCTGAAGGTGCTGTTCATCACCGGCTACGCGGAGGCCGCCGTGCTCGGCAACGGCCAGCTCGACCCCGGCATGCAGGTGATCACCAAGCCGTTCGTGGTCGAGGTGCTGGGCGCGCGCATCCGCGAGATGATCGGGACGGCTTGACCCCGCCGCCGGTCCGGGCCTGAACAGAGCGCAAAGACACCAACCGGGAGGACAGGATGCGGGCGCTGCTGTGCACGAGGCTCGACGGGCCGGAGCATCTGGAGATCGTGGAGCGCCCCGATCCGGTGCCGGGCCTCGGGCAGGCCCTGGTGCGGATCCGCCTCGCCGCCCTCAACTTCTTCGACACGCTGATCGTGGCCGGGCGCTACCAGGTGAAGCCGCCGCTGCCGTTCTCGCCCGGGGGCGAGGGCGTCGGCGTGGTCGAGGCGCTGGGGGAGGGGGCTGCGGGCGTTTCCGTCGGCGACCGGGTCATCGTCCATGCCGGCTCCGGCTGCTGCGCCGAACGGATCGCTGTCGACGCCGCCAAGCTGACTCCGGTGCCGGAGGCCGTGCCGGACGCGCAGGCCGCGGGGCTCACCATCACGTACGGCACCTCGCTGCATGCGCTGGCCAACCGGGCGCGCATCCAGCCGGGCGAGTGGCTCGCCGTGCTCGGCGCCTCCGGGGGCGTCGGCCTCGCCGCGGTGGAGCTCGGACGGCTGATGGGGGCCCGGGTGATCGCCTGCGCCTCGTCGGAGGAGAAGCTCGCTGTCGCCCGCGCCCACGGCGCCGAGGCGACGCTGGTCTACGACCCCGCGACCCTCAAGGACGAGCTGCGCCGGATCAGCGGCGGCGGGGTCGATGTGGTCTACGATGCGGTCGGGGGCGATTATGCCGAGCCCGCTCTGCGGGCCCTGGCCTGGCGCGGCCGCTACCTCGTCATCGGCTTTGCCGCCGGCGGCATCCCGCGGTTGCCGCTCAACCTGATGCTCCTGAAGGAGCTCGACGTGCAGGGCGTCCATTGGGGCGCCTTCCTCGACCGCGAGCCGGAGGCGCACCGGGCCGACCAGCGCCGCCTGCTGGCCTGGGTCGCCGAGGGCAAGCTCACCGCGCAGGTCCACGGCACCTACGCGCTGGCCGATTTCCAGGAGGCCTTCGGGTTGCTCACCCGCCGGGCGGCGGTGGGCAAGGTGCTGTTGCAGCCCTGATCCGGCGGGGGCGTCGCCCCCGCTCCGGATGTCAGTCGAACGGCGCGAAAGATGTTCTGCGGTCTTCCGCGCCGATCCGCCGTATTTTTCAGATGGGGCGGTGAAATTTAAACTCTTTTTGTCATCCCGGCGCGCTAAGGTTCAATGCGGCGACGTGGGATGGAGGGTGGAATGCAGTGGGCGCGTAGTATTGCCATTCGATTATTTCTTGTATCGTTTGTTGGCTTTGTTCTTCTGATCGTCAATTCTCTGACCAATATTTTGAGCATTCACGACGTGCATGAGTCGGCCCGGGAGATGCGGGAGGTCTGGAACGTCAAGAATCACGAGCTGGACGATCTCCAGTTCCTGGCGCTCCGGTACCACACGACGACGATCCGCAAGGTGATCGCCGAGGACAGCGCCGAAAACCGCGACCTCGACGCCGAGTTCACCGAGATGGATGCGGCCATCCCCGAGAAGTTCAAGCAGTACCGGTCCCATCTCGGATCCGCCGACGAGACCGCCATGTGGAACGCCTTCGAGGCGCGGTGGCAGGCCTATCTCGCCGCCCGCGAACCCATCATGGCGGCGCTCAAGCGCGGTGACCGCAACGCCGCCCGCGACGCCATCGCGCCGGCCCGCATGCCCCTGGTCAACGTCTTCGGGGCGCTGTCGGACCTGGCCAAGGTCAATGCCGCGGGCACGCAGGCCGCGACGCGGCGCGCCGAGGACGCCTATACGACCGCCTGGACCGTGACGGCCGCCCTGCTGGTCGCCGGCCTGGCCGCGACGGCCGGAGCCCTCCTGCTGATCCTGCGCGGCGTCGCCCGCCCGATCCGGTCCATGACCGCGATCATGGCCAGGCTGGCGGCGCAGGACCTGTCCGTCGCCGTTCCCTATGCCGGGCGGCGGGACGAGATCGGCGCCATGGCGGCCTCCGTCCAGGTCTTCAAGGACGGCCTGATCCGGGCCCGCGCGCTGGAGGCGGAGACCACGCAGGCAAGGCAGGCTGCCGAGGAGCAGCGCAAGACCGGCATGCGCCAGATCGCGGACGCCTTCGAGGGCGCCGTGGGCGGCATCATCGGGACGGTGTCGGGGGCGGCGGCGGCTTTGCAGACCACCGCCACGACGATGACCAAAACCGCCTCCGGCACCGCCAGCCAATCCCTGCGGGTGGCGAGCGCGGCCCAGCTGGCCGCCGCCAACGTCAACACCGCGGCCTCGGCCGCCGAGGAACTCGAGACCTCCGTCCAGGAGATCGGCCGCCAGGTCTCGAACGCGGCGGCGCTGACCCAGGCCGCCGTCGAGGACGCGGCGTCGACGGCGCATCTGGTGCAGGAGCTGAGCGGCGCCGCCGCCCGGATCGGCGACGTCGTGACGATGATCACGACCATCGCCGGCCAGACCAACCTGCTGGCGCTCAACGCCACGATCGAGGCGGCGCGCGCCGGCGAGGCCGGCCGCGGCTTCGCCGTGGTCGCCGCCGAGGTGAAGGAGCTGGCGAGCCAGACCGCCAAGGCCACTGACGAGATCAGCGGCCATATCGGACGGATCCAGGCCTCCACCGACGACGCCGTGTCGGCGATCGGCCGGATCGGCGGGCGGATCCAGGAGATCAGCGCGGTGGCGACCCTGATCGCCGCCGCCGTCGAGGAGCAGGGGGCCGCGACCCAGGAGATCGCCCGCAACGTCACCGAGGCGGCCTCGAGCGCCGGCGAGGTGACGAGCAGCATCTCCGGGGTCGCAGACGCCGCCAACGAGACCGGGGCGGCGGCCGACCAGGTGCTCAGCTCGGCATCCGAGCTGTCGCTGCGCTCCGAGCATCTCCGGAGCGAGGTGACGCATTTCCTCGCGACGGTGCGCGCCGCCTAGAGCCGGTCCCCAGCGCGTTGCCATCGGGCTCGGCTCCGAGTCCGCGATCGCAACGCGCGCTCGCTTACGCCGAACCGGGACCCGCCCCGGCGGCCCGCGCTCTGAGCGGCCCCGTTCAGATCAGCTTGCGCGCCTTGGCCAGGCCGATGAGGTCGGCCTGGGGGCGCGCGCCGATATGCTGGATCACCTCGGCGGCCGCCAGCGCGCCGAGGCGGGCGCTGGTGACGTTGTCGAGGCCGCGGGCATGGCCGGCCAGGAACCCGGCCGCGAACAGGTCGCCGGCCCCGGTCGTGTCCAGCACCTCGCGGACCGGGCTCGCCTCCACCGACCGGACCTCGCCGCCCTGCACCACCAGGGCGCCTTCCGACGAGCGGGTGACCAGGCCGAGCAGGTGCCGGCCTCGGGCGTTGCGCTCGTCGCGGAGCGCGGCCACGGCGGCCTCGGGATCGTCGGTCTGGTAGAGGCTCTGCAGCTCGCCGATATTGGCGAACAGGATGTCGATGCTGCCGTCGCGCACCAGCCCCAGGAACTCGTCCCGGTAGCGGCCGACGCAGAACGCGTCCGACAGGGTCAGCGCCACCGCGTTGCCGGCCTGGTGGGCGATCTGGACCGCCTTGCGGAACGCGTCCTTGGCGGCGGGCGGGTCCCACAGATAGCCTTCGAGGTAGACCACCCGGGCCGAGGCCACGAGCGCCCGGTCCACGTCCTCGGGCTTCAGCCCCTGGCAGGCGCCGAGATAGGTGCTCATCGTGCGCTCGCCGTCCGGCGTCACCAGCACGAAGCAGCGGGCCGTGGCCGGCCCCTCGCTCGCCGCCGGCACCGTGAAGCCGACGCCCGTGGCCTTGAGGTCGTGGCCGAACAGGCCGCCGAGCTCGTCGTTCCGCACCTTGCCGACGAAGCCGGTCTTGGCGCCGAGCAGGGCCGCGCCCACCGCGGTGTTCGCCCCCGAGCCGCCCGAGACGATCGTGGCCGGGCCCATCGCGGCGAACAAAGCCTCCGCCCGCTCCTCGTCGATCAGCTGCATCGCGCCCTTGGTCACCCCCTGGGCGTCCAGGAAGGCGTCGTCCGTGCGGGCGATCACGTCGACGATGGCGTTGCCGAGCACGAGGAGATCGAGGGGTGTGGTCATCCGGGCGTCCTGATTCGCGGTTGCGCCGCTGTGACATCCGCCTCGGATCGGATCAAGCCGCGGGATCTGCGGGGGGCGGGAGATCGGCAAACAGCTCGGCGACGGACAGGCTCATTCCGGGTGGCGTCAGGTCGAGGGTGCCTTCGCTGGCGATGCGGGTCTCGATCAGCCCTTCGGTGCCGCGCGCATGGTGGATCACGAGGCGCTTGACCGGGTCGATCATCAGATAGTGCGCGACGCTGGCGACGCTGAAATAGCCGGAAAGCTTGCGGCCGGAATCAACCGCGACGGTGCTGGGCGACAAAACCTCGACGACAATGACGGGATTGGGGATCTCGGTCGCGTCCGGGTCCGCGCGCGCGCCGCAATAGACCAGGGCGTCGGGCTCGTGGACCGTCGTGTCATCGATGCGGACGCTCATTCCATCCGGTAGCGCGCGACAGGGAAACTGAGTCCGGTTCAGGGCGGATCGGAGCGCGAGGTAGGCCGAAGCCTTGACCTCCGCGTGCCGCACCCGCTCCGGCGACATCGCGAAAACCTCGCCGTCGACCAACTCGTAGCGCCCTGGCTGGCCCTCGGCCCAGACCAGAAACTCGTCGACCGTCATCCGGGGTTTCGGCTGCGCGACCATGTCGTCAGACTAGCACGATTCGCATGCGTGCGGACCGCGCCTCACCCCGCGATCTTCTCCAAGGCCACATCCCGGGTGCGGGGCCCGAGGAACCCGACGAGCGACCCGGCCGCCAGCATCGCGGCGGAGATGAACAGGAATACCCCCGGGGTGCCGGCCTCGCGCAGCACGAAGGCGATGACGAACCCCGTAAAAATCGCGGAGAAGCGGCTCCAGGAATAGACGAAGCCCACCGCCCGGGCCCGGATGCCGGTGGGGAACAGCTCGGCCTGGTAGGCGTGGAAGCTGTAGGACATCACGTTGGAGGCCAGCGTCAGGCCGATCCCGAGCGCGACGATCACCGGCACGTCCCGGGTCTGCGCGAAGGCCAGACCGCAGGCGATGTAGACCAGCGCGGCGGCGACGATGACATGCTTGCGCTCGAACCGGTCGGCGATGGCGAGCCCGATCAGCGGGCCCACCGGGGCGGCCAGCGCGATCAGCGCCGTGTAGGCGAGGCTCGACGTGATGGTGATGCCCTGCGCCACCAGCAGCGTCGGCACCCAGTTGGCGAAGCCGTAGAAGCCCACCGTCTGGAAGACGTTGAAGCCGGCCATCATCAGCGCCCGGCGGCGATAGGGCGGCACCCAAAGGTCGCCGTAGGCGCCGCGCCGCTGCACCAGCTCCGGTGCTGCGGGCGGCGGCAGGGGGCGGCCGTATTCGGCGGCGACCCGGCCCTCGAGGCGCCGCAGGACCGCGTCGGCCTCCGCGAGCCGCCCGCGCTCGACCAGCCAGCGCGGGCTCTCCGGCAGGCCGGCGCGCAGCCACCAGACCCCGATTGCCGCGGTGGCGCCGATCAGCACGACCCAGCGCCAGCCATCGATGCCCAGCGGCGCCGTCGGGATCAGCAGGTAGGACAGGAAGGCCACCACCGGCACGGCGGTGAAGCCGATCCCCTGGCACAGGGCGAAGGCGCGGCCGCGGATCCCCTTCGGCACCAGCTCCGAGAGGTAGCTGCCGATGGTCACCATCTCGAGGCCGAGCCCGATGCCGGCGATCAGCCGCCAGAGATTGAGCCCGAACGCGTCGGTCTGGCAGGCCATCACCACGTTGGCGGCCGTGTAGGACAGGAGCGACCAGGTGAAGATCGCCCGGCGGCCGAACCGGTCGGCGAGCCAGCCGCAGATCAGGGTGCCGATGAACAGCCCCGTGAACAGGGCCGCCACGAAGCTCGCCACGCCGCTGGCGCCGAACAGCCCGGGCGTGGTCGGCGTGAGGATCCCGGCCTTCACGAGGCCCGGGGCGACGTAGCCGGTGAACAGCAGGTCGTACAGCTCGAAGAAGAAGCCGAGGCCGAGCAACGCCACGAGGCGCCAGATCGTCCGCGTCGGCGGCAGGCGGTCGAGGCGGGCCAGGATGGCACCGGGCTCCAGGGCGGGTCCGTCAGGCTGCACGATCCGTGTCGTCGCCATCCGCCCGCGCCTCCCGTACCCAGCTGTGTCGCTTATGTGCTCGCCACTGCCTTGGAACTGTCACGCCTGCAAGGGTTCGTTGGTGCACAGGCAGGGCGAGCGTGTCCGCGCCAAGCCGGGATTGGCCGTTTCGACGGGCGAGGGGCATCCCGGATAGCATACGATGCGTTCCTCGAAGATCGTGGGCGGTGGCCGTTCGCCGGATGACGTTGCCTCGGCGTTTCGAGGCGACGGCGAGATCCGAAAGGCTCTGCTGCGCAACTGCTCCCTCGCGACACGGGACCCGTCCGAGGGCGGGTCTGGGCGCAACCGGAGCCGCTTCGACCCAAAACCCTCATCCTGAGGTGCCGAAGCGAAGCGAAGGCCTCGAAGGAGGCCTCCAGGGATCGCGCGGCCGGCTTGAGGGCTCCTTCGAGGCCTCTTCGCGGCCCCTCAGGATGAGGGGATCTGTGGGATAGGCCCTTTGGCTTGGCGGAGCCCTCCGCGTGGATCTCGCAGAGACGGCGGCGCGCTGAAGCCAGCGAATCTCAGGCCCCGAACACCGACCAGCCCATCCGCTGGGTCAGGCGCTCCAGCGCGACGCGGCCGAGATGGGAATTGCCCGCCGCGTCGAGGCCGGGCGACCAGACCGCGATCGAGGCCTTGCCGGGCGCCACCGCCAGGATGGCCCCGCCGACGCCGCTCTTGCCCGGCAGGCCGACCCGGTAGGCGAACTCGCCCGAGCCGTCATAGTGGCCGCAGGTCAGCATGATCGCGTTGATGCGGCGCGCCCGCTCGGCCGAGACGACATTGTGGCCGGTCGACGGGTTGCGGCCGTTATGGGCCAGGAACCGCCCCGCCATGGCGAGCTGCCGGCAATTCATCGCGATGGCGCAATGGTGGAAGTAGACGCCGAGCGTGTAATCCACCGGGTTCTCGATGACGCCGAACGATTTCATGTAGTTGGCGAGCGCGGTGTTGCGGAAGCCCGTGCGCTTCTCCGAGGCCGCCACCCGCTCGTCGATGGTGATGGTCGGGTCCTGGGCCAGGAACTGTAGGAAGCGCAGGATCTCGCCCAGCGCCTCCCGCGGCTCGTGGCCCGAGAGGATCAGGTCGGTCACCGCGATCGCGCCGGCGTTGATGAACGGGTTGCGCGGCACCCCGCACTCGCGCTCCAGCTGGACGATCGAGTTGAACGGGTTGCCCGAGGGCTCGCGCCCGACCCGCTTCCACAGCCGGTCGCCCGCCATGCCGAGCGCCAGGGTGAGCGTGAACACCTTCGACACGCTCTGTATCGAGAACGGCGTCTCGCTGTCGCCGCCGGTCGTGACCCGGCCGTCGGCATCGATCACCGCGATGCCGAACTGGTTCGGGTCGACCCGGGCCAGTTCGGGGATGTAGTCGGCCACCGCGCCCCGGTCGGAGCGCTGCGCCATCTCCGCCGCGATCTCCCGGATGACGCTGTCGAGGTCGGGCACGGCCGGGTTCCCCGGAGCGCCGCCCTCAGGCGGCGGCCAGGGACATCGACATCGATTCCTTCTTCATCAGCTCGCGGAAGAAGCCGTCGAGATGGGTCAGGTTGTCGGGCGAGCCGTCTTGGATGATGCGGCCGCCTTCCAGCACGACGATCCGGTCGAAGTCCTGGAGCGTCGAGAGGCGGTGGGCGATCGCGATGACGGTGCGGCCCTTCATCAGGTTGGCGAGCGCCTGGCGGATCGCCTGCTCGGATTCCGCGTCGAGCGCCGAGGTCGCCTCGTCGAGCAGCAGGATCGGCGAGTTCTTCAGGATCGCCCGGGCGATGGCGATGCGCTGGCGCTGGCCGCCCGAGAGCTTCACGCCGCGGTCGCCGACCATCGTGTCGAAGCCCTCCGGCAGGGCCTGGATGAACTCGGTGCAGCGCGCCGCCTCGGCGGCCTGCCAGACCTCCTCGTCGGTGGCGTCGGGCCGGCCGTAGCGGATGTTCTCGCGCAGGGAGCGGTGGAACATCGACACGTCCTGAGGCACGACCGTGATCGCCTCGCGCAGGGATTCCTGGGTGACGCGCTCGATGTTCTGGCCGTTGATCCGGATCTCGCCGCTCTTCACGTCGTAGAAGCGCTGCAGCAGCGAGAACAGGGTCGACTTGCCGCCGCCGGACTTGCCGACGAGGCCGACCTTCTGGCCCGGCTCGATCACCAGATCGAAATCGGTGAAGACCGGGCGCCCGTCCGGGTAGTTGAAGGCGACGTGGTCGAACTCGATCTTGGCGCCCTGTCCGGTCAGCGGCTTGGCCTCCGGATGGTCGACGAGGTCGTGCGGCTGGAGCAGGGTGTGCAGGGCCTCGGCGAGGCGGGCGGTGTGCTGGGTCGCGTCGACCAGGGCCACCGCGAGGTCGCGGGTGGCCGCCAGGATGCGGATGCCGAGCGTGCAGACCAGCACGACCTGGCCGTTGGTCGCCTGCCCGGCCTCCCACATCTGGATCGCCCAGTAGAGCAGGCCGAACACCGCCAGCACGGTGAGCACCGCGTGCACGATGCGCAGCTTCTCGAGGTAGAGCAGCGACGAGCGCCGGGCGCGCATCTCCGTGGCGATCGTGCCCTCGAAGCGCTGGCCCTCGCGCTTGAAGCCCGAGAAGGCGCGCACGAGGGACATGTTGCCGACGAGATCGACCATCTCGCCGTCCACCGAGGCCGCCTTGGCGGCGAAGTCGTGGTGCAGCGGCTTGCCGGCTGCGGCCATCTTGAACATCAGCACGACCACGGCGGCGAAGACGCCGGCCAGGATCGCCGCCATGGTGGTGTTGACCGTGGCGATGTAGGCGATCGACCCGAAGGCCGCGACCGTCGGCGGCATCACGTTGAACACGAACATGTTCTCGACCGTGAAGATCGCGTTCGAGGTCGCCGTGATGCGCGAGGCCAGGGTGCCCGGCTGCCGGTCGGAGAAGAAGGTCGGGGAATGGCCGGTCATGTGCCGGAACAGGTCCCGGCGAATGTCGCCGGTCACGCCCACGAAGGTGAAGGCCCCGGTCAGCGCCGCCACGCGCCAGAGCATGTTGTCGGCCGCGATGAAGCCGATCAGGACCGCGAGCGCCCCCCAGACCACGGTGTTGCCCGGACCCGGACCCTTGGTCAGCGCGTCGACCACGCCCTTGAGGGCGTAATCGGTCGAGACCGAGAACCCGACCGCGCCGAGCACGGAGATCAGGATCACAAGGTGGGGCACCCAGCGGCGCCGGAGGTATCGCCCGACAAAGGCGAAGGGCCTCTCAGCGTATTGGTGCAGCTCTTCCATCGCGGTGACCATTCCGTATTCACGCGGCACTGGCTGGTGCGGGCTGAGGCGGAGTGCAACGCGGGCGCAGTCGGACCCGCAGCGGCAACGCGACAGCGTTGCCATATGTTGCACCGGCCCGCACCTCCCGCGCGCTTTTATCTGTCAAACCTGAACGCCGCTTGAGCGGCGCGGATACACGCAAGCGAATCTGGTGCCGCGGATCACGCCTCCTCCGCGGGCTGGCGCGTCTCGGGCATGATCAGCGCCACCAGCATGAAGGCCGCGAAGCCCATCAGGGCCAGCCCCAGGAAGGCGCTGTGGCTGCCCAGGCGGTCGGCCATGATGCCGGCGAGCGACGTCGACAGGGCAGCGCCCACGCCCATCGCGGTGCCGACCGCGCCGAGCGCGAGGTTGAAACGCCCCGTACCCCGGGTGAGATCCGAGACCACGAGCGGAACCATCACGCCGAGCACCGAGGCGGAGATCCCGTCGAGCACCTGGATGGCGACGAGGCCGTAGGGGTTGGTGGTGTATGCGAGCATCAGCCCGCGCACCGGCAGGGCGCCGAAGCCGAGGAGCAGCACCGGGTAGCGGCCGAACCGCTCGGCCGCCCGGCCGACCGCGGGGGCGCTCACCGCGAGCACCGCCTGCGGGACCATGATGCAGGCGGCGATGAGCGCGGTGGCGGTCTCGCTCGCCCGCAGGGTCAGCACGCTGCCCACCAGCGGCAGCATCGCGGCGTTGGCGAGGAAGAACAGGACCATGCAGGCCGAGAAGCACAGGAGCCCGCGATTGGTCAGCAGCGCCCGGACCCCGTCCTTGCCGGAGGCGCGCGGCGCCTGCGCCGGAGCGGCCGGCTCCTGGAACACGTTGGCGTCGATCTCCTGGGCGCGGATGCGGCTGAGCGCGATGATCGTCGGCACCACCAGGGCCGCGGTCAGGTAGAAGACGGCGCCGTTCGAGAGGTAGTAGCCGATGGCGCCCATGCCGGCGGCGCCGAGCGCGTTGCCGACCGCCGCGAAGCTCGCGTTGCGGCCGAGGCGCTCGCCCGCCCGGGCCCGGCCGACCAGCCCGATGCTGATCGCCGCGATCGCCGGGGTCAGCACGCAGCTCGCGCCCGAATGGACCGCCATCGCCAGCAGCACCACCGGGAAGCTCGGCCAGACCGCCAGCGCGAAGGCGCTGCCCGAGATGCCGATCACCGCCACCGCGGCAGCGAAGCGCTTCGAGCGCACCACGTCCACGAAAGCGCCGCCGGGCACCTGACCGAGCAGGGCGACGAGGCTGCCCACGGTGAGGGCGAAGCCGATATCGGATTGGGTCCACTTCGCCTGCGAGAAGTAGACGGCCAGGAACGGCCCGAACCCGGTCTGCAGGTTGGCTACGAAGAACGCGAAGGCGTCGAGCCCGTGGCGGCTCACCGCCGACACCGTTCGGTCCACCGGCGCCGCCTCCGCGGCTGCGCGCGAGGGCTCGCGCGCGACCTCGGCCGACTGATCCTTCAGGCGGACGGGCCGCGACCGCGGGTCCTGACGGGACACCTCGCGCTCGCGGGGGGAAACGGCGGGTCTGGCCTTCAACCGGGCCACCGTCACTTGTCCGGGGCCTTTTCAGGAGGGGTGGCGGGGGGCGGCGCGGCCGGAGCCGGCGCGGAGGGCGCGGTCGCGGCGGCGGGCGCCGTCGGCGGAGCGGCCGGGGCG
Organism: Methylobacterium brachiatum; assembly: GCF_020523825.1. GTDB lineage: Bacteria > Pseudomonadota > Alphaproteobacteria > Rhizobiales > Beijerinckiaceae > Methylobacterium > Methylobacterium brachiatum. The sequence goes on from NZ_JAJALK010000023.1 coordinate 36,201, forward strand.
GCGGCTGTCGGCGCGGGCGCGGCTGGGCCGGCGGGCGGCGCCGCACTCGTCGCCTGGTCGCCGTCGGGCGGGGGCGCGGCCGGGCTCGCCGGGCCGAGCACGACGATCGGCTCGCCGGCCTTGTATTCGGGCGACACGCGGACCTGGTTGCGGGTCAGCGCGACCGAGAGCTTGCGCTCCTTGTTGCCGTCGGGGGTGAAGCGCAGGGCGCGCCAATCCACGGCGATCTTGCGGGTGCCGACGCCGAGGAAGCCGCCGAAATCGATGATCGCCGCCCGGGGATGCCCGTCCTTGTCGATGATGATGTCGATGACGCGACCCAGCTCGTCGCCGCCGGCGCTGCGCACACTGCGGCCAAGCAGGCTCTCGTAATCCTGGGTGTCGAGGACCGTCGCCGGGGTCCCCTGCTGTTGTTGCTGCGCGGCGTTCGCCGGGGCCGCCGGCGTGGCGGGGGCGGGGGGCGTCGCGGGCGCGGTTCCCGTGGTCGCGGCCGGGGCCGGCGGCGCGGCGGGCGGGCTCGGCGGCGAGGCCTGGGGCGGGGCTTGGCCGGATGCACCATCGCCCGGGCTGGACGGGGCCTGCGCCGCAACGCCGGACGCCCACAGGGCGAGCGTCACGGCCGCGATCATCCGGGAGGTTCTGAACACGCTACATCCTCTGAGGAAGGGCCGGGCCGAGCCGACGCGCCGGCACGACCGCGACCGTATCGGCCGGATTCGGGCCCGCCGCCGGCGCGACCCCGCCTGCGGAGAGCATCCTGTCGCAGGACCTGGGCGAAGTTATGGATCGTCGCGGCCGGGCCGCAAGTTCCGCGCCGCAGAGGGGGTGTCTGGTTTTCGCCGCAACCCCAGCGTAGACAGCGGACCAGAAACCCATGCGAGCCGCGCAGACCCTTGCGGCCCCTTGCGAGGACTACACGATGTCGACCCTCACCTCGTCGGGACGCGCCGCGGCGCGCAGCCTCGCGCTCGGCGCCGCCCTGGTCGGCCTGGTGGCCGGCTGTCAGGCGCTCGGCGGCGGGGGCGGCGTGATGCCGGCCTCGGATGTCGGGCTGCCGCCGTCGCTGCGCGGGTCCCTGCCCAACCGCGAGCCGCGCAACGCCGCGGTCGATCCCGACGGCCAGCCGCTCCAGACCACCCCGACGAAGCAGCTCGCGATCCCCAGGAGCGCCGGCGGCGCGACGCAATCGGCCAGCGCCGCCGAGCGTCGGATCCGGCGCGAGGATATCGAGGGCGGCAACGCGTCGAGCGGCTCCGGCAGCAGCTCGATGGGCCCGATGCTCTCGCCCGGCGGCAGCGTCGGCCTCGGCGGGAAGTTCTAAGGGCGGGCGCGGGGCGGGCAAACCGGCGGCGCTTTCCCTCCCCGCGGGGGGGAGGGAGGCGCGCCCGGGGGTAGCCGCAGCGCTCATCCGGCAGCGATGCGCGAACGCCCGGCATCTGCTGAGAGGTCGCGCCGGTCGCCCGCGCCACCCGGCTCACAGGGTCGGCGCGCGCACCCCGTAATAATCCTCGATCTTCCCGCGGTAGTTCGGGTCGGCGAAGGCGTCCTCGCCCGGGCCGTGGCTCGGGGCGCCGGCGAGGTTGCCCGGATCGATGTCGACCACGTAGCCGCCGAGTTCGGTGCTGTAGGTCAACGCCTTCCAGGGCAGGGGGTGATGGTTCTCGCCGAGGCCGAGGAAGCCCCCGAAGGCCAGGACCGCGTAGGCGACCTGGCCGGTGACCTTATCCACCATGAAGTTGTACACGGCCCCGAGGTGCTTCCCCTCACGATCGTAGACCGCCGTGCCCTCGACCTTGTTCGAGGCGATCAGGCGGGCGGTCTCGTCGATGGCGATACCCTCGCCGGTGGGATCGAGCTCCAGGGTGCCCGTCTTTCTCACGGTGCGCTCGGTGGGCAGATCCGTCGGCATGGTGACTCCCGGGTTACGCAGACCGGGCCGGACGTTCCCCCGGCCCTGGTGACTAAACGCCGGGGCGGGAGCGGGTTCCGGTCGCCCTAAAGATCCGCGAGCATCCCGGCATTGGCCCGGCGCTGGTTGATCCGGTCCCGCACCGAGCGGCTCGCCAGCAGCATCTCGAAGCCGAAGGCGATGAGCGCGCAGAGCGTGCACAGGATCGCGGCCCCGAACAGGCCGAACAGCAGGCTCGCCACGGTGCTGTCGCGCAGGGCGCCGACGAACAGCGTCAGAACGGAGCCGCAGGTCGCCACGCCCCCGAGGGCGGCCAGGAACACCGCCGCATCCAGCGCAAGAGAGCGCGTGTGCAGCCGGTCGAGGCGCTGGCCCAGGACGATGCGCTCGGCCTCGCCGGCCCCGGCCAGCAGCGTCGAGACGCGCTCGGCCTGATCGGCGACCCGGGCGAGCCGGGCGCCGAACACGTTGAGCAGCGTCGCCAGGCCGGACAGCAGGAAGACCGGGCTCAGCGCCACCTGGACGACGTGCGCGGTGCTTTCCAGGGTGGTGGAGGTGATGGGATCGATCATGCTCGCGGGCAGATGCACCGGACGGCGCGGCGCGGCAATCCCGGACGCTTTCAGACCAGCCCGCGGGGCGGTTCGAGGCCGGACGCGGCCGGTTCGGCCCGGACACTCAGACCAAGACCGAGCACGAGCCCGGTGGCGAGCAACAGCGCGAGCGCGAGGACCGGGGTAAACATGACTGTATTTCTCGCGCGCCACCGTTAAGATCAGGTTTCGCGCGCGCAAGGCCGACGGAATGTTCTGCGCGGCGGTGCAGATCGGCCGGTTCGGGTGTGGATTTCCGCGCGTGCCCTGTGGATGAGGGGCCCGCGAAGGCGATTTCCCCTTGGAACGGCGGCAGCACCGCTTAGTTGCTGCTATGCTGGCTCGGCCGTGGGGCGCTCATGCCCCGGCCTGCGGCCCGAGAACCGGAGGAAGTTTATGGCCACGAAGACCGAGAAGGCTGCGCCGAAGGCGGCCAAGACCACGAAGGCTGACGAGCCGAAGGCCGCCAAGGCCGCGCCCGCGAAGGCTGCCAAGCCTGCCGCCACCAAGGCCGCCGGTGCGAAGCCGAACGCCCTGCAGCAGCCGCTGAAGCCGTCGGCGGATCTCGGCGCGATCGTCGGCACCAACCCGCTGCCGCGCGGCGAGGTGGTCAGTAAGGTGTGGGACTACATCAAGAAGCACAACCTGCAGAACCCCGAGAACAAGCGCGAGATCCTCGCCGACGACAAGCTCAAGAAGGTCTTCGGTAAGGACAAGTGCTCCATGTTCGAGATGAACAAGCATCTCGCGGCTCACCTGAAGTCTTGATCGGCTAAGCCCGTGTCCGGCGCTTACGCCGGACCGGTGGCGCGCGATCAAACGGGGCCGGACGGCCCCGAGCCGATGACCGTTTCGCCCGAGGCGGTCTACGCGAGACCTTGCAGGACACCGCCATCCACCCGCAGCGCAGCGCCCGTCGTGGCGCTCGCTGCTGGGCTGCAGAGATAGGCGACGAGGCTCGCCACCTCCTCCACCGTCGCGAGACGCTTGATCAGCGACGACGGGCGATGCTCGGCCACGAAGGCCCGGCCCATCGCGTCGAGGTCGGCATCCTTCGCCCCTCCGGCCATCTGCGTCATGAATTCCGCGACGCCCTCCGACAGGGTCGGCCCGGGCAGCACGCTGTTGACCGTCACGCCGGTGCCGGCCACCGTCTGGGCGAGGCCGCGCGAGATCGCCAGCTGTGCGGTCTTGGTCATCCCGTAATGGACCATCTCGGTCGGCGTGTTGATGCCGGACTCGCTCGAGATGAAGATCACGCGGCCCCAGCCGCGCTCGGCCATGGCCGGCGCGTAGGCGCGGGACAGGCGCACGCCGCTCATCACGTTCACGTCGTAGAAGCGCTGCCAATCCGCGTCCGGGATCTCGAAGAACGGCTTCGGTTCGAAGATCCCGGTGTTGTTGACCAGGATGTCCACCGCCGGCAGGGCCCGGGTCAGGGCATCGACCCCCTCCGCGCTGGCGACGTCGCCCGGCGCCGCGAAGACCCGGCCGGCCTTTGTCTCGGCGCGCAGCCGGGTCAGCGCCGCCTCGACGCGCTCGGCGGTGCGGCCGTTGATGCCGACCTCGGCGCCGAGGTCGCAGAGTTCCTTGGCGATGGCGTAGCCGATGCCGCCGGTCGAGCCGGTGACGAGGGCCTTCTTGCCGGTGAGGTCGAGATCCATGGACGGAGGCTCCGGGGCTGGGAACGCGGGATTGTGGATCTCCGGCCAACGCGCGCCGGGCCGGTCGGTGGCATGCCGGGCCCGCCTAACCGCCCTTACCCCGCCGCAGGACGCTGGCGCAGCCGCCGATCGTGGCGAGCGCCACCGCGCAGACGAGGGACCAGGTGACGGCCCGTTCGGCGCCCAGCCCGTGGGTCAGCCCGAAGATCACCGCCACGAGGGCGGCGCCGAGCGATTGTCCGGTGAGCCGGGCCGTCGATTGCATCCCGCTGGCGCCGCCGGCGCGCTCCCGCGGCGCCGAGGTGACGATTACCTTGTTGTTGGGCGACTGGAACAGGCCGAAGCCGAGCCCGCACAGGGTCAGGCGCCAGACGATGTCGATGGTGGCGGGCGCCTCGGGCAGGAGCGTCACGCAGACGAGGCCGGCAGCCAGCATCGCCAACCCGATGCCGCCCAACAGCCCCGGCGGGTAGCGGTCGGCCAGGCGCCCCGAGATCGGCGCCATCGCGGCCACCGCGATCGGCCAGGGGGTCAGCAGGAAGCCGGTCTGGGTGCTGGAAAGGTGCAGCACGTCCTGGAAGTAGAACGGCAGCGCGACGTAGGACACCATCTGGGCGCAGAACGAGGCCACCGAGGTCGCCATTGACAGGGCGAAGGCGGGGATCCGCAGCAGGTCCACCGGCAGGAGCGGGGCGGGCAGCCGGATCTGGCGGCGCACGAAGACCGTGCCGATCACCAGGGCGCCGACGAGCTCCGCGACGGCGATCGCCCGGCCCTCGGGGTCGCCGAGCCCGTCGATGCCGATGATCAGCAGGCCGAAGGTCAGCGCGTTGAGGACCGCGCTCACCAGGTCGAAGCGCCGCCCGCTCGCCGGGGTCGCCGGCAGGGTGCGCGTGGCCACCGCCAGGGCGAGCAGCCCCACCGGGACGTTGACCAGGAACAGCCAGGGCCAGCTCGCCACCGACAGGATCGCGGCCGCCACGGTCGGCCCCGCCGCCGAGGCCACCGCCACCACCAGGGCGACGTTGGCGACCCCCTGTCCGATCATGCGGTGCGGGTAGATGAACCGGACGAAGCCGATATTCACGCTCATGATCGCCGCGGCGCCGAGCCCCTGGACGATCCGCCCAACGATCAGGAGCGGCAGGCTCGGCGCCAGCGCGCAGGCGAGCGAGGCCGCCACGAACAGAGCGAGCCCCGGCAGGTAGACCCGGCGGAAGCCGAAGATGTCGCCGAGCGACGCGAACGGTAGGAGGCTCGCCGTCACGGCGATCTGGTAGGCGTTGACCACGAAGATCGCGTCGGCGGGCTTCACCGCGAGGTCCTTGGCCATCACGGGCAGCGCCACGTTGACGATCGCCCCGTCGAGCACCGCCATGGTCATGGCCAGCCCGATCGCCGCCATCGCCAGGACCCGCTCCCGCGGCGGCAGGCCGTCATGCTGGGCGGGGACGCCTGTACCGGCCGGGACCTGCGCCATGCGCGCGCTCCTGCGGCGTCCCGGAGGGCCGGCGACGTCGATTGCGTGGGGAGACCCGGGCGCTGATGCACCGCGGATGCCGGTTCCCTCTCGCGCAGCCGCGGCACAGCGTCGAGGGCTGCGGCGTGTCCTATGTCACGGCGCGGACGGGATTGTTCGTCAGGCCAGCATGTAGGTGAGCAATGAGCGGAGCTGGGCGGGCTTGACCGGCTTGTGGACCAGCTCGGCGCCGGCCTCCGCCACCCGCGCCTCGATCGCTTCGGAATGGTCGGCGGTGGTGACGATCGCGGGGAGCGGACGCGTAGATCGGCCGCGCAGATAGGCGGCGACGTCGAGCCCGCAAACGCCGTCGTCGAGATGGTAGTCCAGCACCAGGATGTCGGGCAGCGCGGCCCCGGCATCGATCGCCCCGCGCACGCCGGCGAGATCGCGGAATGTCGAGACCCGGGCATCCCAGTTCTGCAGCAGGCGCGCCATGGCGTCGGCCGTGGCGGCATCGTTCTCGACCACGAGGACATGGGCGCCCGAGAGCCGGGTCGCCACCGGCACCGGGGGCGCCGTGGCAGCCGGAATCGAGCTCATCGGCAGGCCCAGCGTCACCCGGGTGCCGTGGCCGGGCCGGGATGCGAGGGTGAGGGGATGGTCCAGCGCCTGGGCCATCCGGCGGACGATCGACAGGCCGAGGCCGAGGCCCGGCTCCTCCGCGCTGCTCGTCCGGGCGCCGCCCCGGAAGAACTCCTCGAAGACCAGGTCGCGCTCCTCGGCGGCGATGCCGCAGCCGGTATCGGTCACGTCGATCCGCACCCCGCTGGCGCGCCGGCGCGCCGCCAGCACGATGCCGCCGGTGGCGGTGTAGCGGATGGCATTCGAGACCAGGTTCTGGAGGATGCGCTGAAGCAGCATCACGTCGCTGGTGACGGTCAGCTCCGGGCAGCGCACCGCGAGCCGCAGGCCCTTGCGCTCGGCGAAGGGCTTGAACCTCTCCGCCAGCTCGGCCAGCAGGTCGGGCAGGAAGACCGCCTGCAGCTGCGGCCGGACGATGCCGGCATCGAGCTTGGAGATGTCCAGGAGCGTCTTGATCAGGTCCTCGATGGTCTGGAGACCCCGCTCGACCTGGCCCGTGATGGCGCGCGCCTCGGGCGGCAGCGGCAGGTCGTCCAGCGCCGAGATCGACAGGCGGGCGGCGTTGACCGGCTGCAGCAGGTCGTGGCTCGCCGCCGCCAGGAAGCGGGTCTTGGAGCGGTTGGCGGTCTCGGCCTCCTCCTTGGCCGCCGCCAGCGCCGCGTTCGAGCGCTCCAGCCGGTGCATCAGCCCGGTCAGCTCCTCGGTGCGGGTGCGGACGCGCCCCTCCAGCATGATCGCGGTCTGGAACAGCGAGTAGGCGCTGCCGCGCTGATCCATGCTGCGCTCGACATGGGACATCAGCGCGGCGTTGATCCGCTCCAGCTTCTCGATCCGCCGGCGCAGGGACGCGTCGGTCTCGAGCCCGGACGGGTGCAGGGTCATGGCGCGGCCGGGGCGTCGCCGGCGCCGTCGCGCGCGTTCAGCCCCTTGCCGATGGCGATGCCGGTGAAGGTCTGGTTCAGGTGCATGGCCCGGTACTGCTCGCCGAAGGTCTCGAAGCCGACGACGTTGTAGCGGCGGTAGAGGTCGGCGATGCCGTGGCCCACCTGACGGCTCTCGGCATCGAGCCGGCGCAGCACGCATTCGAAGCCGATGATCAGGTCGACGCCGCCCAGCGCCGTGTCGAGCCGCGTCAGCTCGGCCCGGGTTGAGGTGACGATGTCGCGCGGCTCGGCCAGCGTCAGCACCACGCCCTCGTCGATGGCGCAGAAGAAGCTCAGCGACCCGTCCGGGTTCACGCGGCGGATCGAGCGGCAGAAATACTCGCCCCCGACCTTCACGGCGAGCGGGTAGGCCGCGAAGCTCATCGGCGACAGGCCCTCGGGGTCGAGGCCGATCGCCATCGCGTATTCCCGCGCCGCCGGCTCGGCGTTGAGCTCGTGGACGGTGCGGCGCTCGCTGTCCGAGGCGGTGACCACGAACTTGGTCTGGGTCGGCTCGAAATTGTCGCTCTTGAAGATCTCGAACGGCCAATCGGTCTCGACCAGCACCAGCACCGCCGCCTTGCGGTGGATCCGGCCGCCATGCAGCAGCACCGCGTCGCGGAAGCGCAAATCGTCGCCGGCCGAGCCGCCGACGATCGGGATGCCGTCGAGGGCCCAGGCGATGGCCGAGACGACGGTCTCCTCCGCGTTGGCGAGCCCGTCGATCAGCGACAGCGCGAAGCGGCCGCCGGCCGCCGGCGCCTCGGCCTCGCGGCAGGCGCCGGGGGGATCGAGGGTCCGGCGCAGGGCGCGCACGGAAGAGGCGGTGCGCTCGACATCGAGCTGGTCGATGGCGGCGAGCACGGTCGAGACGATGCGGAAGCGCTCGGCCGGGAACGCGATGACCACGAGGCCCCGGTCGAGGCCGCCGGACGGCGCGATGCCGCCCGACATCGAGCAGCCCGCGACCGGCACGCCCGGAAACCGGGCCTCCAGGGCGGCGGCCAGGATCTCGGGATCGTAATCGGCCGAGAAGAACGCGACGACCTGGGACAGGGAAGGGGTACCGATCGCCCGCGCGACCTCACCGACCGCGGCGTCCGGCGATGCCGCCTCCGACCAGGCGGTCCAGATGCCGCACAGATGGCGGCGCACTCCCGGTCCTTGAGCCACGTTCCATCCCCTGGTGTCCCCTCGGCGCACTTTCCGCGCGCTCTTCAGAGTCTTAACGGGAGTATGTCGTGCACAACCGATCTGCGCAACGGGGCGTCGTGGGGCGCCCCGACCGGAACAATGCCGAGGGCGGACGTCCGCTGCAGGGCCTGGATTCCGATCGGCGGATCTGATCGGATCCGCCCGCCGGACCGGCGTCCGCTTCGGCGGCGGGCGTGCGCGAGCCGGGAGCGCGGCGGAGGCCTACTTGGTCCCGTCCTTGGTCCCGTCCGCCTTCGACGCCTCCATGACGAGCCGGGTGGCGAGATAGAGACGGGGCGTGATGCTCGCCAGCACCGCGAACTCGTCGGCGCTGTGGTAGCGTCCGCCGACGATGCCGAGGGATTCCAGGATCGCCGGTTTACCCGGGCTGTCCGGCTGGAAGGCGTAGCCCGCATCCGTGCCGCCCCCGATCTCGGCAAGCTTCAGATCGGCGCCCAGCTCCGCGTAGATCGCGCGGGCACGCGCGCCGAGGTCCTGCGTGGCCGGGTTGCGCGGCAGCGGCGGCCGGCCCTTGGCGAGGTCGAAGCGCACCTCGGTGTCCGGCACGCGGTGCCGCTCGATGATCGTCCGGGCCTGGGCCAGGACGCGGTCATACTCGCTCGGCACGAAGTAGCGCATGTCGCCCTCCGCCTTCGCCGCGTCCGGGATGATGTTCGGCTTCGTGCCGCCCTGGACGATGGTCCAGTGCAGGCTCGTGCCCTTGTCGGCGTCGCCCAGATCCTGGAGCTGCAGGATCTGGTGGGCGATCTCCACGACGGCGTTGCGCCCGGCCTCCGGCGCCCCGCCGGCATGCGAGGCGCGGCCCTTCACCGTCAGGCTCGCGTAGTTGATGCCCTTGGTCGCCACCGTGACCGCATCCACGCCCGCCTCATCGAAGGAGGGTTCGAACGAGAGGACGACGTCCTGCCCCCGCGCGACCTTGCCGATCTCGGCCCGGGAGCCGGGCGACCCGCGCTCCTCGTCGGGATTGAACACGACCGTGAGGGTGCCGTAGCCGTCGAAATGCAGGGCGTTCAGCGCGGCCACGGTGTGCAGGACCATCGCAACGCCGCCCTTCGCGTCGGCGACGCCCGGGCCGTAGGCGCGGCCGTCGCGCTCGGTGTACGGCCGCTTGGCGGCGTCGCCCTCGCCGAACACGGTGTCGTAATGCACCAGCATCATGATCCGGCGCTGGCCCTTGCCCGGCTTGGTCGCGACCAGGGTGTTGCCGCCCAGCGCCGGGGCGGGACGGGCCTCCACCGAGAAGCCCAGCCCCTCGAGCAGCCCCCGCAGGGTCGCCTCGACCTTCCCGAGGCCCGGCACCTGACCGGTGCCGGTATCGACGTCGACCAAGCCCTTCAGCGTCTCGCGATACGGCTCGTTCTGGGCCTTCACCGCCGCGTAGACGGCCTCGTCCGGCGCCGAAAGCGCGGGGCGGGGCATCAGGGCGAGGAACAGGGTGAGGATGAGGGGGGCGGTCGCGCGCACGGACACTCCTTACCGGCTGTCAAGCGACGGCGACTTAGCACGGCCGACCCGGCACGCAACGCCAACCGCCCCCAGGGCGATGCGCGGGCGCGAGCGCTCCTCGCGAGGCGCCCCGTCATCGGGCGGATTTTTCACGTTCGGAGGCACAGCAGGCCGGCACGGACGGGCCCCGATTTCGGACGCTGCTGCTCGCCGTTTCCAAGGAATCCGGCTGAGCCCGGCCGCGTCTCCTGAACTTTGGATGGCGGTGCATGCGCCGTAGGTGACGCCCCGTGGTCGCCGGCCGCCCACAGATTTTCGCGGATGCGGCACCCGGGTGACAGCGGCCGAACGACCGGATCCGCGTTGAGAACGTTCACGATTTTGCGCGTCGGCCAAACCCCGAAGGGCGCCGGCGCCACAGCCCGTTAAAATCCCGCGCCATCCGCGTTGCGCACAGCATTAACCTTTTGTTAAGCCGCCGATTGCCGCCGGCCCCCCGGCGTGAGAGCTTTCGTTAACGAGAGCTTAACGGTTGGGTCACGGCGATGCGGTTCGCGGCTTCCAAGGTGCAGGGTTCGGTCGCCAGCTCTGCGCCGCGTCGGGTTTCCCGCCGCCGTCGCGTTCTGGCCGGGTTCGCCTGGGCTGCCCTGTGCCTCGCCGGGCTCGGCGCCAATGCCGGTCAGGCGCAGACCTTCGCGAGCCTGCCGTCTCCCCAGCTCGGGGCCGAGCCCCAGGGCGCCGCCCGCCCGATCGCGGCCTGGGTGACGTTCTGCCAGGCCTACGCGGCCGAATGCACGGTCGACCGGAGCGAGCCGGCCCGCATCAGCCTGACCCCGGCGATCTGGGCGACGATCGTCTCGGTCAACCGCCGGGTGAACAAGTCGGTCGAGCCGAAGACCGACATGGAGCATCTCCACGTCGCCGACCGCTGGGACCTCGCCGAGGACGGCATCGGCGATTGCGAGGATTTCCAGCTGCTCAAGCGCCACCTGCTGGCCGAGGCCGGCCTGCCCCGCCGGGCGATGCGGATGACCGTGGTGATCGACGAGAAAGGCGAGGGCCACGCGGTCCTCACCCTGATCACCGACCGGGGCGATATGGTCCTCGACAACAAGACCAACGCGATCGTGCCGTGGCACAAGACCGGCTACGTGTTCATCAAGCGCGAGAGCCAGGACGCCACGGCCTGGGTTTCCCTCGGCGGCGTCACCTCGCCGGTCACCACCGCCAACCGCTGATCGCTTCGGCCGCGCCGCTCGGGCGCCGGGGATTCTCGTGTCGGGGGCCCGCGGGCTCGTGATCTGCACCGGTATTGCGGTGCTCACTTAACCCTTCGCTAACCCTCTGGACGCACTCTGCCGCTGGACCGAGTGCCCGATCCATGTCGCCAGCCACCTTCGTATCGTCTGCCCTGCTCGCGGCGCTGCTGCTCGTCACCGGGCCTGCGCGCGCCGGCAGCGAAACCGAGATGCGCCACGGCAGCTGGCGCGAATGCCTGAGCCGCAACTTCCGGATCCAAGCGGCGCTCACGGATCCCGATCCCGCCGCGGATGCCGCGTTCCGCGCCTGCCGCGCTGCCGAGGAGGCCTATCTCGCGGCCCTGGCGCGCTCCCCGCTCCTGGACGATGACGACGTCGCCCGCGCCCGGCCCAGGCTCGCCGGCCGCATCCGGGCATGGCTGGTCAGCAGCCGGGGGTGAGCCGCCGAGGCGCGCTCACGCTCCGAGCGACGCAACGGGCGCGCAGCCGGCCGCAACCCGATCGCGCGCGACACCGCTAGATCCCGCAGGCGCAGCAGGCCCGCACATTGGCGATCCTCTGCGCCGGCGTGCCGAGCGTCGGGCGGGTCATGCCGTAATTGCTCCAGTGCGTGATCCACTGCTTGACGTAGTGCGGCCCGTTCGGCGCGCGGGCGAGCTGGTGCGCGGCCCAGCAATCCGCCAGCTTATCCGAGTTCGTCCTGATGGCGAGAAGACCGTATTCATGGACGACATAGAAGTGGCTCGCGTCCTTGACCTGGGAGTCGACCAGCTCCGCCCGGGCCGGGCACAGGAACATGCCGTCTCGCGTCGCGGTGGCGATATTCCCCGAGGTCAACGTGCAGTTTTGGGTGACCGCGACATTCAATAGGCCCCCGACGGGGCTCCATTGTGCTCTTGCCGGCGCGCAAGACAAGATGCCGGCGCAGGCGGATACTGCAAGAAATCGCGCCTTGAACATGAGATTTTTCCGAAACGATTGACGGTCTCGGAAACTATAGCAATTTGTGGGCGTGAGGAACTTTCCGCGGACAGGGGAATCACGGGGCGGTTACATTCGCTGGCGAAATGTTTTGGCCGTCGCGGCGGCACGGCTCAGGCCCTCGATGGGCGGGGAAACCGGGACGCGGCAGCAAGGAACGGGACGTTTTCCGGCCGGCTGGACGGCACGGTTTCGGGGCCCCGGAGAGATCCATGACCCGATATCGCTGCATCCCGATCGACGCCGCCGTCGCCGACCGTTTCCGCCGCAGCGGACGCGACGATTTCGACAACCTGCTGCGGCGGGTGACGGCGACCGGTGCGGGCGGATTTCCGTGCCGGCGCTGCCTGCTCTGCGCCGAACCGGGCGCGCCGATGCTGCTGGGCTCCTACGATCTCGGGCGCCCACGCGGCATCTACTGGACCCCGAGCCCGATCTTCCTGCACGCGCAGCCCTGCCCGGGCTTCGAGGCGGCGGACGTCGTCGCCCCGATCATCCGCGCCAACGCCCTGGTGTCGGTCCGGGCCTACGACGCGGAGGATCTCTGCCTGTACGACCTCGGCCATGTCTGTCCCGGCGCGGAGGTCGACGCGCCGCTGCTGCGCGCCCTGGACGATCCCCGCACGGCCTTCGTCAACGTCCACACCGCGCGGCCCGGCTGCCTTCTGTCCCGGGTGGAGCGCGTCGCGGCTAGGTCTTCAGCCGCGCCTTGATCCGCCGGGTGAGCCCGTCGCGCACGTCCCGGTAGGCCTCCAGGCGCTGCTCGCGGGAGGCGTCCTGCAGCAGCGTCGGGTCCGGCGTCGGCCAGTACTCGACATCGGCCGCGATCGTGTGGGTCAGGTCGAGGGCCCGGTGGTGTGCCTCCGGCGAGAGCGTGATGATCAGGTCGAAGTTCAGCCCCTCCCAATCCTCGAGCTGCTCGACGGTGCGGGGGCGGTGCCGGCTCGCGTCGATGCCGACCTCGTCGAGGGCCGCGATCATGAACGGGTCGGTGGGCTCGCCCGAGCGGACGCCGGCCGACTGGACGTAGGTCGACTTGCCGAAATAGGCCCGCGCGATCGCCTCGGCCGCGGCCGAGCGCACGGCGTTGTAGTTGCACATGAACAGGACCGACTGCACCCGCCGCTTCTTCGGGGTGGTCTCGGGAAAGGGCTCAGCCATCGCCGCTCGGGGCCGGAGGGCGCCCTAGCCTTTCCAGTGCAGGGCGAAGATCAGGGTGAAGAGGCGGCGCGCCGTGTCGTGGTCGAGATCGACCTTGCCGTCGAGGCGCTGCTTGAGCGTCTCGGACGCCTCGTTGTGCAGGCCGCGCCGGCCCATGTCGATCGCCTCGATCTGCGACGGCGAGGCGGTGCGGATCGCGTTGTAGTAGCTCTCGCAGATCATCTCGTAGTCGCGGATCACCCGTCGGAACGGCGTCAGCGACAGGAGGTGCGTCATCACCGGCTCGCCGTCCACCGTGCTGATCGCGAAGGACAGCTTGTTCTCGACGAGGCCCAGCGTCAGCGCGTAGGGCCCCTCCCGGCCCGGGATGGTGAAGGAATTGTCCTCCAGGATGTCGAACAGGGCGATCGCCCGCTCGTGCTCCTGATCCGGGTTGCCGCGGGCGATGGACGCCTCGTCCAGGCTTACCTTGGCGAGGCGGTTCGGCCCGCGCTGCTTCTCGGCCATCCCCACACCCTCACAGGTTCAACCGGATCGCGACGGAGCGGGCGTGACCCTCCAGACCCTCCGACCGGCCGAGCGTTATCGCCGCCGGGCCGAGCGCCCGCAAGCTCTCCGGGGTGCAGGCCAGAATCGTCGTCCGCTTCATGAAGTCCAGGACGCCGAGGCCCGAGGAGAACCGGGCCGAGCGGGCGGTGGGCAGCACGTGGTTCGGGCCGCCGACATAGTCGCCGATCGCCTCCGGGGTGTGCGATCCCAGGAAGATCGCCCCGGCGTTGCGGATCTTGCCCGCGAGCGCCTCGGCATCCTGGGTCTCGATCTCCAGGTGCTCGGGGGCGAGCCGGTCGACCAGCGGCACCGCCTCGTCGAAATCCTGCACCCGGATGATTGCGCCGTAATCGCGCCAGCTCGCCCGGGCGATCTCGGCCCGGGGCAGGGTGGTGAGCGCACGCTCGACGGCGGCTTCCGCCGCCTCGGCCAGCGCGGCGCTGTCGGTGATCAGCACCGATTGGGCGGCGGTGTCGTGCTCGGCCTGAGCCAGGAGATCGGCGGCGATCCAGTCCGGATTGGCGTGGCCGTCGGCCAGGATCAGCACCTCGGACGGGCCGGCGATCATGTCGATCCCGACCTGGCCGAACACCCGGCGCTTGGCCGCGGCCACCCAGGCATTGCCCGGGCCGACCACCTTCGCCACCGGCGCGATGCTGGCGGTGCCGTAGGCCAGGGCCGCGACCGCCTGGGCGCCGCCGACCCGGTAGACCTCGTGGACCCCGGAGAGCTGGGCGGCGGCGAGCACCAGGGGGTTGAGGGTGTTGTCGGGCGTCGGCACCACCATGACGATCCGCGGCACCCCCGCGACCCGGGCCGGCACGGCGTTCATCAGCACCGAGGACGGATAGCTCGCCGTCCCGCCCGGCACGTAGAGGCCGACCGATTCCAGCGCCGTCCAGCGCCAGCCGGAGGTCACGCCGAGCGCGTCCGTCGACCGGTAATCCTGCGGCTTCTGCTGCGCGTGGAACGCCTCGATCCGCTCCGCGGCCAGGCGTAGGGCGTCCAGCGCCTCGGCCGGGCAGGCGGCCACGGCCGCGTCGATCTCGGCCTCTGTGATCCGCAGCGCGTCGGCGGAAAACTCCGCACCCAGCCGGTCGAAGCGCCGGGTGAACTCGACCAGGGCGGCGTCGCCGCGGGTCACGACCTCGTGGATGATGCCGCGGACCGCCTCGTCGACATCCTCGGCGATCTCGCGCTTGGCGGTGAGCAGCCGCGCGAAGTCGGCGGCGAAATTCGGAGCTTGGCTGTCGAGCCGGACCATCGGATGTCTTTCGTCTGTCTCAGGCCGCCGGGCCGGGGGCGGGGATGGCGTCGATCTCGGGATCGATCGCGTGGCCGGGGCGGGCGACCGCCTCCCAGACCGGGCCGAGATCCTTCATCCGGACCTCGATGCACTCGACCTCCAGGCGGACCGCGGCGCCGCCGGAGAACACCATGTCGATATGGCCGGATGGCGCGTCGGTCGCCTCGAAGGTCAGGGCGAGCAGGCTCATCGGCATCGCGTCGCCCGGTGCCAGGCCGCGGGTCTTCACGCGCAGGACGCGCTCAAAATGCACCCCAGCCAGGCGCCGGCGGGGCGGGACGTCCGGGGTCCAGTCGAAGCGCCGCACGACCATCAGGAAGCGCTGCTCGCCCGCCAGGTAGGTCAGATCCTCCGGGCGCAGGATCGCGTCCTGGAGGTGCGCGGAGATCACGGTCAGGTCCTCGGTATCGAGGGCGGCGAGCTTGAGCAGCTCCATGAAAGGATCCTCGGGGATAGCGGGGCGCGGGCGGAGTGCGACGGCGGCGGCTTCGCGGCAGGCCGTAGGTAGCGGTCAGACCCGGCGCGGGCAACGGCCGGGGCCGGGATCGCCGTCTCGGCGGCGGTTCATCCGATTCACGCTCATGCGCTCGCCGCCGGCCCGAACACCGGTTCGGCGCAAGCGAGCGCGCCCAAAAGGAGGCCGACCGGGCTCCGTCGAGACGGGCGGCCGGACGAAGAGGCGACGATTCGAGGCAGGACGACGATGGTGAAACGGATCCCGCTCGCGGCCCTGGCCGCCCTGACCCTGGCACAGCTGATCTCCGTCCCGGTGCGCGCGCAGGTTGGCCCGGACGCGGATGTCTACATCTACGGCCGCCCCGGGCCGGACCGCTTCGAGTACGACCGCCGCCGTCGGCCGCCACCCCCGCCGCCGCCGCCGGACGACGATTGGCCCCGCCGGCCTCCGCCCCCGCCACCGCCGCCCTACGACGATTACGACCGCCCGCGTCGGCGCCCGCCCCCGCCCCCTCCGCCCCCGGACGACGATTGGGATCGGCCGCGCTACGACCGGCGCTGGCGCAGCGGCAGCATCTGCGTCACGGCCCGAGACGATTGCCCGACCCGTCCCGCCCCGTACAACGCGCCCTGCGGCTGCGAGATACCCGGTTTCGGGTACAAGCGCGGGCAGATCGGCGGCTGAGGCGTCTCAGGCGGCGTCGTGCGCGAGACAATACGGCGCCGCCAGCAGCGCGATCGGCAGGTGCCAGGCCTACGCCCGCACCCGCTCGATCTGTGCGCCGCAGCGCCCGAGCTTGGCCTCCAGGGCCTCGAAGCCGCGGTCGAGGTGATAGACCCGGTTGATCTGGGTCTCGCCCTCGGCGGCGAGGCCGGCGATCACCAGGGAGACCGAGGCGCGCAGGTCGGTCGCCATCACGGGCGCGCCCTTGAGGCGCTCGACGCCCTCGACGATCGCGAGGTCGCCCTCGAGCCGGATCTTCGCGCCGAGGCGGGCCAGCTCCTGCACGTGCATGAACCGGTTCTCGAAGATCGTCTCGCGGATATGCGACTGGCCCTTGGCGAGCGTCATCAGCGCCATGAACTGCGCCTGGAGGTCGGTGGGGAAGCCCGGGAACGGGTCGGTGGTCACGTCCACCGCCGCGATCCCGCCGCCGTTGCGGCGCACCCGGATCCCGCCCTCGACCTGGCTGATCTCGGCCCCCGTGGTGGACAGCACGTCGAGCGCCGAATGCAGCAATTCGGCCCGGGTGTCCTTGAGGATCACGTCGCCGCCGGTCATCGCCACCGCCATGGCGTAGGTGCCGGTCTCGATCCGGTCGGGCAGCACCTCGTGACGGGCGCCGTTCAGCCGGGCGACGCCCTCGATCTCGATCCGGGGCGTGCCGGCGCCGCGGATCTTGGCGCCCATCTTGTTCAGGCATTCGGCCAGATCGACCACCTCGGGCTCCCGGGCGGCGTTCTCGATCACCGTGGTGCCGTAGGCCAGCGAGGCCGCCATCAGGGCCACATGCGTGCCGCCGACCGTGACCTTGGGGAAATTCACCTCGGCCCCGCGCAGGCCGTTCTTGGTGCGGGCGACCACGTAGCCGGCGTCGATCTCGATCTCGGCCCCGAGCTTCTCCAGGGCCATGATCAGCAGGTCCACCGGCCGGGTCCCGATCGCGCAGCCGCCCGGCAGCGAGACCTTGGCCTCGCCGAAGCGCGCGAGCAGGGGCGCCACCACCCAGAAGCTCGCCCGCATGGTCGAGACCAGGTCGTAGGGCGCGGTGGTGTCGATGACGTTCGAGGCGGTGAGGCGGATCGTCTGGCCGGTCTCGGTGGTCTGCCCGGGACGCTTGCCGACGACCATGTGGTCGACGCCGTGATTGCCCAGGATCCGCGTCAGCGCCGAGATGTCGGCGAGGCGGGGGACGTTGATCAGCTCCAGCGTCTCGCCGGTGAGCAGGCTCGCGATCATCAGCGGCAGCGCCGCGTTCTTGGCGCCCGAGATCGGGATCACGCCGTTGAGAGGCGCGCCGCCGGTGATGTGAATGCGGTCCATCGTGTGTCCTCGGGCGGCGCACCTCCCTGGCGCGCGGCCGGCCGTTCTCCTGGTGGACGCCGCGGCGCCCAGGCTTGGCCGTCCCCTATAGACCGGTTTTGTCGGAATCTGGACCGCGAGAATCGGTTTCGCTGGGTTCGGACTCTCCCGCCCCGGGCGACGGCCCCGTTTCGGCGCGGCCGCGACCCTGGGCCTTGCGCCGCCGCAGATTCTCGCGAAGCGCCGCCTTCAGGCGCTCGGTGCGGGCATCCTTGGTCTCGCTCATCGCGCGACCCTTCGTCGCCGCAGGCTTGAGGTGCGCGATCCCGCACCGGGGCAGGCCATTCGGCAGCAAGACGAGGGGATGCTCAAGGATCTGGAGCCGTGTTCGGGTGGGTCGCGAGCGGCCGTGAGGCTAGCGGGTTCGTCCTGGCCTCTCAACGGGCGCAGGGCAGAGATGTCGGAACCTTACCTTGAACCAGTTCCAGATCCGCGCGTATCTTGCGCCTCTCACGCGAAGGACTGGACCGAGGCCGTACCTCGATCGCGGGACTTGGGTGCCGTGCCGGCACCGCCCGCACGGCCGAACACGCGAAGGACGCTCGATGACCGTCACCCGGATGCCCAGCACGATGCTCGCCCAAGCGGGCTCGACGCGCGCCGGCTCTGGCTACGAGCGGTATTTCCGGGGCGCCCTGGACCAGCTCCACGGCGAGCGGCGCTACCGTGTCTTCGCCGATATCGAGCGGATCTCCGGCCGGTTCCCGACCGCCAAGTGGCGTAAGCCCGACGGCAAGACCACCGAGATCACCGTGTGGTGCTCCAACGATTATCTCGGCATGGGCCAGCACAGAGAGGTCGTCTCCGCGATGACCGACACCGCCGCGCGCTGCGGCGTCGGCGCGGGCGGCACGCGCAACATCGCCGGCAACAACTCGCCGCTCGTCGATCTCGAGCGCGAGCTCGCCGACCTGCACGGCAAGGAGGCCGGCCTCGTCTTCACCTCGGGCTACGTCTCGAACCAGGCCGGCATCTCGACGATCGCCAAGCTGATCCCGAACTGCCTGATCCTGTCCGACGCCTTCAACCACAACTCGATGATCGAGGGCGTCCGCCATTCCGGCTGCGACAAGAAGATCTTTCGCCACAACGATCTGCAGCACCTCGAGGAGCTGCTCCGCGCGGCCGGCGACCGGCCGAAGCTGATCGTGTTCGAGTCGGTCTACTCGATGGACGGCGACATCGCGCCGATCGGCAAGATCTGCGACCTCGCCGACACCTACGGGGCGATGACCTACCTGGACGAGGTCCACGCGGTCGGCCTCTACGGGCCCCGCGGCGGCGGCATCTCCGAGCGCGACGGCGTGATGCACCGGGTCGACGTGATCGAGGGGACGCTCGCCAAGGGCTTCGGCTGCGTCGGCGGCTACATCACCGCCTCGGCTGCGATCTGCGACGCGGTGCGCAGCTTCGCCCCCGGCTTCATCTTCACCGCCGCGCTGCCGCCGGCCGTGGCCGCGGCCGCCCGGGCTTCGGTCCGCTACCTGAAGCGCTCGAATACCGAGCGCGAGGCGCACCAGGCCCAGGCCGCCGCCACCAAGGCGGCGCTGACCGAGGCCGGCCTGCCGGTGCTGGAGACCGAGACGCATATCGTGCCGGTGATGGTCGGGGACGCGGAGCTGTGCAAGGCGGCCGCCGACCACCTGCTGGAGCGCCACGCGATCTACATCCAGCCGATCAACTACCCGACGGTCCCGCGCGGCACCGAGCGCCTGCGCATCACCCCGTCGCCGTTCCACGACGCGGCCCATATCGCCCGCCTCGCCGCAGCGCTGGCCGAGACCTGGGAAACCCTGGACCTGCCGCGCGCCGGGACGGTGTTCGTCGAGGCGGCCGAGTAGGTTTTCTGCGGCCGGCCTCGCGCGCCGCTCCGCCCCCTCTGCGGGGGAGGGGAGCGGCAGTGCAGAATGAGGCTGCGCCGTCACGCCCACGCCGACTCTTCCGGGCGCCGGGTTCCCCTCTCCCGACCTCTGCTGTCGCAGGGGCCGCCCGCCCCCGCAGGGGGGAGGGGATGGCGCGCGTCGGCGTCGATCGGCCTGCTTCGGAAGCCCCGGCCACAATCCGCCGGGCTTGCCCGTCCCCGGCAGGCTCGTCTTTTCCGGCGCCGGCCTGTAACCACGGCGCCAACCTCCATTCCCCGAAAAGTCCCGGACCAATGATCTCCTCTCCGCTCATGACCGTGATGGTCGACGCCGTGCGCAAGGCCGCCCGCGGCCTGCGCCGCGATTTCGGCGAGGTCGAGAACCTTCAGGTCTCGCGGAAGGGCCCGGGCGACTTCGTCTCGGCCGCGGACCGGAAGGCCGAGGAGACCCTGCGCGACGCCCTGATGAAGGCCCGTCCCGGCTACAGCCTGGTGCTGGAGGAGAACGGCATCATCGAGGGCACCGACAAGAGCCACACCTGGCACGTCGACCCGCTCGACGGCACCTCGAACTTCCTGCACGGCGTGCCGCATTTCGCGATCTCGGTCGGGCTCGAGCGCGAGGGCCAGATCGTGGCCGGCGTGATCTTCGATCCGATCAAGGACGAGCTGTTCGTCGCCGAGCGCGGCAAGGGCGCCTATCTCAACAACCGCCGCCTGCGGGTCTCGGGCCGGCAGGACATGGCCGACGCGCTGGTCGGCTACGGCACGCCCTATCTCGGCCGCGGCAGCCATCCGCGCCTGCTGCGCGAGCTCGGCGCCGTGATGGCGGTGGCCGGCGGCACGAGGCGGATGGGCTCGGCGGCCCTCGACCTCGCCTACGTCGCCTGCGGCCGCCTCGACGGCTACTGGGAGCGCGACCTCCAGACCTACGATTTCGCCGCGGGCGTCATCCTGGTGCGCGAATCCGGCGGCTACGTCACCTCGGCGGACGGGGCGGCCGAGCCGCTCGCCGCCCGCTCGGTGGCCTGCGGCAACGAGGTGCTGCACCGGGAGCTGCTCGCCCTGCTCAAGAAGGTGCAGGCGGCCTGATCGCCGCAAGAGCCCGCGAAACTGGTCAGGGACCGGGGCATCTGCTTTAAGCGCGCCGTCCCCCACGGAAGGCCCGAACCCATGGAAGCCCGCCGCCACGTCGCGCTGAAGGATTCGATTCGCTCGATTCCCGACTACCCGAAGCCCGGCATCATCTTCCGCGATATCACCACGCTGCTCAGCGACCCGCGCGCCTTCCGGCGGGCGGTGGACGCGCTGGTCCATCCCTATGCCGGCGGGCGAATCGATCAGGTCGCCGGCATCGAGGCGCGGGGCTTCATCCTGGGCGGCGCCATCGCACACCAGCTGTCCTGCGGCTTCGTGCCGATCCGCAAGAAGGGCAAGCTGCCCCACAAGACCGTCTCGATGGCCTACGCCCTCGAATACGGCACCGACGAGATCGAGATCCACGTCGACGCCGTGAAGCCCGGCGACAAGGTGCTGCTGGTCGATGACCTGATCGCCACCGGCGGGACCGCCACGGCGGCCGTGAACCTGCTCCGGCAGATCGGCGCCGAGATCGTGGCGGCCTGCTTCGTGATCGACCTGCCCGATATCGGCGGGGCGCAGCGCCTGCGCGACATGGGCGTCGAAGTGCGCGCCCTGATGCAGTTCGAGGGTCATTGACGTCGACGAAACGTTGACTTCGCGGGACCCATCCGCCATAAGCCCGCCACTCGCGACGTGGCGCCCCGCATGGGCGCCCTTCGTGTTTGCAGACAACCAGGACGCGTGAAGGTCGGGTGCGGCATCAGCCGCCCGCGAGCGCGCCTCGACCTTTGAAGGCTCTGTGCCATGAAGAGAACCTACCAGCCGAGCAAGCTCGTCCGTAAGCGTCGTCACGGTTTCCGTGCGCGCATGGCCACCGCAGGTGGTCGCAAGGTGATCGCGCGCCGTCGCGCCCACGGTCGCAAGCGCCTGTCGGCCTGAGTCGGCGGATCCTCGCCGGCGCGGCCCTGCTCAGGCAGCCGCGCTGCGAGGCGTGAGCATGACGCGGAAACGTGAAACCCGGTTTTCCGAACGCGTCATGCAGCACACAGGATGAGATCGGCCGGGATCGAACCATCGATGGCGACGATCGAGCGGCTGAAGAAGCGGCCCGACTTCCTGGCGACAGCCGAGGGGCGCCGCTTCCATACCGAGCGCATGACCGCCCAGGGCCGCCTGCGTGATCCGCAGGCCGCGGACGGGCTGAGGCTCGGCTTCACCATCACGAAGCGCGTCGGCCATGCGGTCGAGCGCAACCGCATCCGGCGGCGCCTGCGCGCGGCCGTGAGCCTTGTCGCGCCCGATCTCCCGGGCGAACTGGCCGGGCTGCCCGCCGACATCGTGCTGATCGCCCGGCGTCCAGCCTTGACTGCGCCCTTCGAGGCCCTGGCCGAGGATCTGCGTCGCGCCATCCCGACCGTGACGCGCCCGGCCACGCCGCGGCCGCCCGGTGCGAGATCCGGCGGCAAGTCTGGCAGCAAGTCTGGCGGCCGGCCGTCCAAGACCACACCTCTCCAGCGCGATGCGGGCCGGGCGCCCGCGCAGCCTGCATCCTCCGGCGCATCGGGTCGCGATCCGTCGTCGGGCGATGCCAGAGACTCCCGAATCACGGATGCGCGCGGGCCCGATCGGGCCGGTGCCGCTCCTGTTGCCACTCCGAACGCGTGCGGCGGTGTCCCCGATGGGCAATGACAAGACGAACATGTTCGTGGCCATCGGCCTGTCGCTGCTGGTGCTGCTCGGCTGGCAGTACTTCGTGGCCGGCCCGCGGGTGGAGCAGCAGCGCCTGATCGAGGCGCAGAACAAGGCCGCGCAGCAACAACAGCAGCCGCCGGGCGTGACCCCGGAGGGCGTGCCGTCGCCCTCGCCCAAGGAGGGCGGCCCGGCCGCGCCGGTGCCCGGCACGGTTCCCGGCCAGGGCGGCCCGGTCTCCCGCGAGGCCGCGCTCGCCCGCTCGCCGCGCATCCGCATCGAGACCCCGGCGCTCAGCGGCTCGATCGCCCTCAAGGGCGGCCGCGTCGACGACGTGTCGCTGAAGAACTACCACGAGACCGTGGACCCGAAGAGCCCGGAGATCGTGCTGTTCTCCCCGGCCGGCAGCGAGGCGCCGTACTACGCCGAGTTCGGCTGGGTCGGCGCCAATGCCGGGCCGCTGCCCGGCAGCGAGACCCTCTGGACCAGCGACGGCAAGACGCTCTCCCCCGGCATGCCCGTGACCCTGACCTGGGACAACGGCGCCGGCCTCGTCTTCAAGCGCATCATCGCGGTCGACGACAAGTACATGTTCACCGTCCGCGAGGAGGTCGAGAACAAGGGCTCGGGCGCGGTGACGCTCTACCCGTACAGCCTCGTCTCCCGCTGGGGTAAGCCGCACACCCAGGGCTACTACGTCCTGCACGAGGGCATGATCGGCTATCTCGGCAACGAGGGCCTGCAGGAATTCACCTACGACAAGCTCGCCAAGGAGGGCGCCTATGGCGGCGCCAACACCAAGGGCCACGCCTGGAACGGCGTGAGCGGCGGCTTCGTCGGCATCACCGACAAGTACTGGGCCGCGGCCGTGATGCCCGGCGACCAGAACGCGCCCTATACCGGCGCCTTCACCGACCGCACCGACGGCGCCACCAACGTCTACCAGGCGAGCATCCGCGGCGATGCCGTGAACCTGGAAGCCGGCGCCTCGGCCACCACGACCCAGCGCCTGTTCGCCGGCGCCAAGGAAGTGAACCTGATCAACAACTACGAGAAGGACCTCGGCATCAAGCACTTCGATCTGATGATCGATTGGGGCTGGTTCTTCTTCATCACCAAGCCGATGTTCCGGGCGCTGGACTTCTTCTTCCACCTGTTCGGCAATTTCGGCGTCTCGATCCTGGTGGTCACCTTCTGCCTGAAGCTGCTGTTCCTGCCGATCGCCAACCGCTCCTACGTGTCCATGGCCAAGATGAAGGCCGTGCAGCCCGAGATGGCCGCCATCCGGGAGCGCTACAAGGACGATCGCCTGAAGCAGCAGCAGGCCACGATGGAGCTGTACAAGAAGGAAAAGATCAATCCGGTCGCCGGCTGCTGGCCGGTGCTGATCCAGATCCCGGTCTTCTTCGCGCTCTACAAGGTCCTGTTCATCACCATCGAGATGCGCCACGCGCCGTTCTTCGGCTGGATCCACGATCTCGCGGCGCCGGATCCGACGAGCATCCTCAACCTGTTCGGCCTGCTGCCCTTCCCGGCGCCGGATTTTGTCCATCTCGGCGTCTGGCCGCTGATCATGGGCGTGACCATGTTCGTGCAGATGAAGATGAACCCCGCGCCGCCGGACCCGGTCCAGGCGCAGATCTTCACCTTCATGCCGATCGTGTTCACCTTCATGCTGGGCTCGTTCCCCGCCGGCCTGGTGATCTACTGGGCCTGGAACAACACCCTGTCGGTGATCCAGCAATACGTCATCATGCGTCGCAACGGCGTGAAGGTGGAGCTGTGGGACAACCTGCGGACCACGTTCCGGCGCGGCGGCACCAAGGCGGCGGCCACCAAGGGCTGACAAGGAAAGCCGTGACCGAGACCAACGACGACGCGGCCGACCTCCTGGAGGCCGGCCGCCTGCTGTTTGCCGGCGCGGCCGACTTCTACGCGGCTGCCCAGGTCCTCGACCGCATCCCGCCCATGGAGGGCGTCGAGATCGCGTTCGCGGGGCGCTCGAATGTCGGCAAGTCGAGCCTGATCAACGCGCTGACCGGCCGCAACACCCTGGCGCGCACCTCCCACACGCCGGGGCGGACCCAGCAGCTCAACTTCTTCCGGATCGGCGATCGGCTCTCCCTCGTCGACATGCCGGGCTACGGCTACGCGGCGGTGGAGAAGGCCAAGGTCGAGGCCTGGACCAAGTTGATCCACGCCTACCTGAAGGGCCGGGCCAACCTCGCCCGGGTGTTCATGTTGATCGACGCCCGCCATGGCTTCAAGTCGATCGACACCGACGTGCTCGACGGGCTCGACAAGGCCGCGGTGAGCTACCAGGTGGTCCTCACCAAGGGCGACTCATTGAAGAAGGGCGAGATCGAGAGCCGGATCGCCGGCATCCAGGCGGGTCTGGCCAAGCGGCCGGCGGCCTTCCCGCAGGTCATCCTCACCTCCAGCCGCGATGATCTCGGCGTGCCGGAGCTTCGCGCGGCGATCGCCAAGCTGCTGGTCGAGCGCGGCGCATGAGGGTCTCGGGACTCGACCGGGCGCTCGTGGCGCTGGCCTGCCTGGCGGGGCTGCTCGGCGTCGCGCTCAGCGCGGCGGCGGCCCATATTCCCGGCGCGGATTCGCTCAAGACCGCGGCCCAGTTCCTGCTGTTCCACGCTCCGGCGATCCTCGGGCTCACGGGTCTCGGCCTCCTCGGTCTGGCACGGCCGGCGCTCGCCCGCGGCGCGTCCGGGCTGCTCGTCCTCGGCCTGATCCTGTTCTGCGGCGACCTCTCGGTGCGGACCTGGCTGCAGCAGCCGCTCTTCCCCATGGCCGCCCCCATCGGCGGCTTCGCCCTGATGGGCGGCTGGCTCCTGGGGGCAATCGGCGCCCTGATTCCCGGTCGGCGCTAGCCCCATCACGCCGGGTAACAACGGAGGCGGGACGCATGTCACGCCATCGTGATGTGCCTTAGGAACACCGCATTCCCCCGCTCCCTTCGCTGCGCATGGGATGAGGACCAGGGGGCGGAACGTGGCGAACGGACTCTCGCGGGTGAAGACGCTCGCGCGCAGCTGGGGTACCGCGGCGCGCAACCTCACCCTCGGACGCGACGAGGCGCTGCCGGTCGCCCCCGTATCGCCGCCGCCCCGATCCTACGCGGTCGACGCCGACATCCCGGTCGATATCGGCTGCATCAAGGTCTTCCGCGCCGAGAACTTTCCGGAATCGGGACCGAGCCCGTGGCTCGACCGACCCGACGCGCTGGAAACCATCGCGCGGCGCGTCGCCCGCGGCGAGATCACCGCCAAGCAGGCCGAGATCTGCCGCTACTGGACCGAGCATGGCTACTACGTCGCCCGCGGGGCGATCGACCCCGACACGATCGACGAGGCCTGGGCCGCCTACGAGGCCGCGATCGCCCGAGGCGACCTGACCCTGGCGCCCGAGAAGGCCGCGGCGGACGATCCCCATCCGGGCCGCTACCTCAACCCGCACCTGAAGGTCGAGGAGCTCGACCAGCTGCTCAAGCACCCGGTGCTGGTCAATTTCAGCAGCATGGTTCTGGGTCGCCCCGCGATCCCGTTCCAGACCATCGCCTCGCACAAGGGCAGCCAGCAATCCGAGCACTCGGATTCGATCCACATGACCACCTATCCGCTCGGCTATCTCGCGGCCTGCTGGATCGCCATGGAGGACATCCACGCCGATTGCGGGCCGCTGGTCTATTATCCGGGCACCCACCGCCTGCCGTACCTGTTCAGCCACGACGTCGGCATCTCGACCGACGATTTCCGCGAGCGCGGCTACTCGGCCTATGCGGAGCGCTACGAGCCCGCGATCAAGCGCGAGATCGCCGATCACGGCGCCCAGCCGCAGCACTTCCTGGCCCGCAAGGGCGACGTGCTGTTCTGGCACGCCAATCTCCTGCACGGCGGATCGGCCCGCAACGACCTGCGCCATTCGCGCAAGGCGCTGGTGCACCATTATTTCGCCGAAGGCTGCATCTGCTACCACGACCTCTCGTCGAGCACGTCGGCGGTCCACGGCCCGGTCGAGAGCCTGCCGACTTGCGGCGCGTCGAGCCCCGATATCGCGGTGCGCCAGAAGATCACGTCGTAGCCGGCCCGGAATTCAGGCCGCGCGCACCGACAGGAATTCTAGCGCCGGCCCCTGCGCCTCGGAGAAGACGCCGGCGGTGAGCGCGCCGCCATAGACCGCGGCGGTGTCGAGATTCGTCCGGAACGGGCGCACCTCCGGACGGCCGCTGCGCTGGGGCGTGTGGCCGTGGACCACGTGCCGGCCGAAATCGTGATCCCCCTCGAGGAACGGCTCGCGGATCCACAGGCGGTCATGAACGTCCGAATCCGCCGCCGCGGTGCCGGGGCGCAGGCCGGCATGGACGTACCAGCGCGCCGCGTCCCCGTGCAGGGTCGGCAGCGCCTCGATCCAGTCGAGGGTGTCGCGCGGCAGGCCGGTGAGATCCCGCGCCCCGAACGAGTCGAGCGTGGCGTCGCCGCCGCAATAGAGCCAGTGCCGGGCCGCATCCGGCGACAGGAGCGCGTCAAGCAGCATGCGCTCGTGGTTGCCCATGAGGCAGATGACGCGCTCGGGCTCGGCCCAGTTCAGGCGGCTGATGGTGCGCAGCACCGCGGCGCTGTCGGGGCCGCGGTCGACATAGTCGCCCAGGAAGACCAGGCGGTGGGCGCGGTCCCCGGCATGGGCGGCGATCCGCTCCAGCAACGTATCCAGCAGGTCGGCGCGGCCATGCACGTCGCCGATGGCGTAGGTGAGGGTCTGGGACTCCATGCGCCATCGTCCACAGGAGACGTCGCGCGCGCAAGGCGTGAGGGCGGATCCTCAGCCCTTCGCCTCCCGGGCGTAGCGACCGTCGTACCGGCCCGCCCGGATCTGCGCGAGCACCTCGCTCTCCCGGGCCACCTGCGCACGCACGGCCTCGATCAGGCCGGGCGCGAGCGCGGGCGGGAAGGTCACGACGCCGTCCGCATCGCCCACGACCACGTCGCCCGGGTTCACGGTCCAGCCGCCGATGGACACCGGCAGGTTGGTCGCGCCGGGCCCGGTCTTGAACGGGCCCCTCGGAATCGCGGCGCGGGCGTAGCAGGGGAAATCCGACTCGGCGAAGGCGTCAGTGTCGCGCACGGCCCCGTCCACCACGAAGCCGGCTACGCCGCGGCTCTCCGCGATCGCCTTCATCACGTCGCCCACCAGCGCCCGGCTCGTATCGCCGCCGCCATCGATAACGATCACGTCTCCGCGACGGGCCTGCTCCAGCGCCTGGTGGATCGCGAGGTTGTCGCCGGCCCGCACCTGTACCGTGAAGGCCGTTCCGAGCAGCCGGCCCCGCCGGTGGAAGGCGCGCAAGCCGAGCAGGACCGGCATCCGGTCGAGGCAATCGCTGATCGTCGCCGTGGCGACGTCCTGGAATGCGGCGAGCAGGTCGGGATCGACGGCGGGCGGCGGCGGATTGTGCGTGATGCCGGGCATCGGCGGGGACCTCGCTGACGGCGCGCCGCAGGATCCGGCCGGATCGCGTCGGGGCCGCACCGGGGCGGATCTTGCCTCAGGATCCGCGCGGTGTCGCGTTCGGTGCCGTCAATGCTCGGCGGCCTGGGGGGCGCCGGCGCCGCCGCCGGTGGCCAGCCTACGGCGGGCATCGGCCTGGCCGCTGGTCGTCCCGAAGTAATTCGCCGAATCGCCGAGCTGCACCGCCGGCTGGCAATTCGGGGTGCAGGAGAGCGATTCCCGGTCGAGGCCGCGCTGGACCGTGATGGTCGTATCCCGCGATGCCTCGACCCGGATCATCGTCTCGGCGATCAGGCTGCCGCCGGTATCGAGCGCGATCAGGTTGGTCGAGCCGAAGCTCTTGCCGGTGAGCACGAGCACGCCGTTCTTCTGCGGCGTGACCTCGGCGATGATCGGGTTGCCGACGATGACGGTCGCGGTCTTTTCCGGCAGGCGGATCACCTTGGCGTTGTCCACCAGCACGGTGACGATCGGCAGCGGCTCCGGCTGAGCAGCCGCGACCGACGCGCCCGTTAGCAGGAGGACGAGGCCGGCTCGGGCCCCATTCGACAGGGTGCGGCGCATCGGGCGGTTCTCGGAAGCGACCGGCGCCCGCGCGAGGCGGCGCCTGAAGCTGTAGCGCTAGCCCGGGATCGGTGAAGGAACCGCTAAGCATGAGTAATGCCGCGGCATGTCGAGCGGCGGCGAAACTGATCCTTCACTAAGCTCGCAGACGGACCGGCGCGAACTTTGATCCAGGCGTGATTTAACCGATTTTCAAGGCGTATCGAACAGTCTGCAGCGGCCGCCGATCGGGACGTAGAAATCTTCGTCGGTCATCTCACAAGCTTCACGTTACAAGTTCTTGTTCGAAGGATCGCCTCCTATGAAGACCCTGTTCTCGCGCTTCGCCTCGGACGAGTCCGGCGCCACCGCGATCGAGTACGGCATGATCGCCGCCCTGATCGCCGTCGTGATCATCGGTGCGCTGAAGACCGTCGGCACCTCGCTGTCCGCCAAGTTCAGCGCCATCTCCGGCAACCTGACCGCCACCCAGTAATCGACGTCCGAGCGGTCAGGATCTGCGGCAGGTCCGAGGCTCCGTCGCGTGGCGCGAGGGAGCCTCGGCCGGCCGGATTCGCCGTTCGGCGGCGGCCTCGATCCCGAGCCGCGTACCGGGCAGGCATGGATAGGGTTGGACCCGAGATGGTTGGCGCAGGATCGGCGATCGCGAGCCTCGGCACGGCGGGCTTCGGCCTCATGGTGCTGTTCCCGTTCCTGATGGCCTACGCGGCCGCGAGCGACCTGCTGACGATGCTGATCCCGAACCGGATCTCGTTGGCTCTGGTGGCGGGTTTCGCCCTGCTCGCCCTGACCGGGCCGATGAGCTGGCCCGAGATCGGCCTCCATCTCGGGGCCGGCGCCGCCGTCCTGGCTGGAACCTTCACGCTGTTCGCCTTCGGGGTGATCGGTGGTGGCGACGCGAAGCTCGCCGCCGCCACCGCGCTCTGGCTCGGCTTCGAGGGCCTGGGCGATTATCTCCTGGTCGCCTCCATCTTCGGCGGCGCCCTGACGCTGGCGATCCTGGCCGCGCGCGCCTACCCGCTGCCGATGCGCGTCGCCCGGCTGCCCTTCGCGCTGCATCTTCACGACGCCAAGACCGGCATCCCCTACGGGATCGCGCTGGCTGCCGCCGCGCTCCTCGTCATGCCCGACACCGAGATCTGGACCCGGGCGCTCGCCGGCTGACGCAGCCGCGCCGCACGCACCGGCCAGCACGCGCCAACCGGAGCGATTCCCGGCGACGGGATCTGGAGCCCCGGTCCGGGGCCGGCTAGAACGGAGCCATGTCGTTCGCGCTGCTGCGTCGCCCCGATCCCGGCCACCTCGAGGTCCAGCACGAGGGAGCCAGCTTCCAGATCGCGCTGCGTCGGCGGCCGACCGCGCGCCGGATCACCCTGCGGGTCTCGGCCGCCACCGGCGAGGTCGTGATCACCCTGCCGAGCCGCACCGCGGTGAACACGGCCCAGCGCTTCGCCACCAGCCATGCCGGCTGGATCGCGGCGCGCCTCGCCCGCGTGCCCGAGCGGGTCCTGTTCGTCCCGGACGCGATCCTGCCCCTGCGCGGCGAGCCGCATCGCGTGCATCTGCGCGACACCCGCAGCGGGACGGTGCGCGTCGAGGCGGGGGAGGGGGATCCGGTGCTCTCAGTTTCCTGCGATCCCGCGCATGTCCCGCGCCGGATCCGGGACTACCTGACCCGGGAGGCGCGGCGGGACCTCCTCGAGGCCGTGGAGCGCTACGCGCCGCTGCTCGGCCAGAGGCCGGTGCGCATCACCCTGCGGGACACACGCAGCCGCTGGGGCTCCTGCACGGCCCGGGGCGAGCTGAACTTCTCGTGGCGCCTGATCCTGGCGCCCCCGATGGTGCTCGATTACCTCGTCGCCCACGAGATGGCGCATCTGCGCGAGATGAACCACTCGGCCCAATACTGGGCGCTGCTGCGCGGCCTGTGCTCGAACGTCGACGCCGCCGAGGCGTGGCTGAAGCGCAACGGCACCAGCCTGCACCGCTACGGCTGATCGGGCCTCAGCCCTTGGCGCGCAGAACCTTCTGGCGGGTGACGGTCTCGGCCGGCCAGGACGGCCGCGGATCGACATGGCCCGGCTCGAGCGTGCGCGGGGCCACGCTGTCGCAGACCTCGCGCTGGCGGATGATCACCGGGTTGCCGAAGGCGTCGCGGCGCCGCACCAGGCCGCCCTCGCGGCAATAGCCGGCGATCGCGGCCTGACCGTTGCGGCGGCCATACGGGTTCACCGCCACCGGCGGATGCTCGACGACCAGCGTGTCGGATCGGTTGAGGGAGCGTTCCACGTAGGTGGTCTCGGAGACCGGAAGCGACTGCGCCCCGGCCTGCGCGAGGGTGGCCAGCAAGCAGGCGGCCGAGAGGGCGAACAGGCGCATCACAGCTTCAGGATCCTGCGCTGGAGGAAAAGCGACCTTCATTTAGGTCGTTCTGCAACCCCCGGGTAGCGCCCAGGGGCAACACTGGAGCCGGCATCGCTTGACAGCGCGGGGCTGACCATGGTCGGAACACCCGCGATTTTACGGCCCCGCCGGTCCTCGGCGGTGGCGTTCCGAAGGGTTCGGTGGTGCCGCTTCACGCGAGGCTCGATCGTTTTCGGCGCGTGGTCCGGCGCGTCGCGCTGCCGGTATCCCTCGCCCTGTCCGCCCTGGGGCTCGCCTCCGCCGGGCCGGCCGCCGCCCAGGGCATGGTGCGCAAGACCTTCGACGACTGGCAGCTGCGCTGCGAGACGCCGGCCGGCGCCAAGGCCGAGCAATGCGCGCTCGTGCAGTATCTGGCCGCGGAGGATCGCCCCAACCTCACCCTGGTGGTGATCGTCCTGAAGACCGCCGACAACCGCGGCTATCTGCTGCGCGTGGTGGCGCCGCTGGGCGTGCTCCTTCCCTCCGGCCTCGGCCTGAAGATCGACCAGACCGATGTCGGCCGGGCCGGCTTCGTGCGCTGCCTCACCACCGGTTGCGTGGCCGAGGTGGTGATGGATGACGGCTTGATCCGCCAGTTCAAGGGCGGCACGCAGGCGACCTTCATCGTGTTCCAGACGCCCGAGGAAGGCGTCGGCATTCCGCTCTCGATGAAAGGCTTCGCGGCCGGGTTCGACAGCTTGAAATGACGATGCCGCTCGGGAGCCGCGCGATGATCGGAGGTCGTGACCTGTTTCTGGGCCTGTGCGGCCTGATCCTCGCCGGTTCGCTGGCCGCGGGCCCGGCTCGCGCGGAGGAGGGCAACGTCCTCTCCAACCTGTTCAAGTTCGGCGGCACGACCGTGCCGCCGTCGCAGGCCCAGAGCCTCGATCCGCCCTATTGTCCGCCGGTCGAGGTGGCCGAGAACGGCGCGGCCTATCGCATCCTTGCCGGAAGCGACGTGCGGACCCAGTTCTCGGTCGGCCGTCTCGCCCGGGAATGCACCCGGCGCCCGGACGGCTCGGTCACCGTCAAGGTCGGGGTCGAGGCCAATGTCCTGCTCGGCCCGAAGGGCGCCCCCGGCCGGTTCGACGTGCCGGTGACGATCCAGATCCGCCACGAGGGCAAGGTGCTCGCGAGCCGCGTCGAGCATTCCAGCGTGGTCGTCGGCCCGGGCGAGGCGCAGGGCTTCGCCACCATCGTGGCCGAGGAGCTCACGGTCCCGCCGGCCGCGGCAGAGGATTACGACATCACCGTCGGCGTCGGCAGCGGCAGGACCGCCGGCGGCAAGGCCGCCGCGAAGCCGCGGCGCAAGAAGCCGGCGGTCGCCGCGGAGCCCGCCAGCGGAGGCGACGCTGCCCAGTGATGCCGCGGCGCGTCTTGTCGATCCGATCGCGCTGACGGGGAAAGCCGGACACGGCGCGCCCTGGCTCGGCCGCGCGACGCGCTTCCGGCTGGAGCCGGCCGACGATCCCGTCTTCGATCGCCGCCTCGTCCTGCCCGACAACCCGGCCGGCTGGATCGTGCTGAGCTATGCCGGCGATCCGGGTGCCGTACCCCGCCGGCCGATCCTGCGGGTCCTGCGCGGGGCCGACGGCGCGCCGCAGGATTTCGTCCTGCCGGGCGCCGCGCACGGCTACGCCCACTGGCTCGGCCTGATCCCCCCGGATGCGCGGGAGATCCGCCTGTCGGCCGGCCCCGGCTTCGCGCTGGAGCGGGTCGGGGCTCGGCGCGAGGTCTCCGTGCTCGCCCAATGCCTCTTGCGCCGGCCCTGGCGGTTCGTCTCGGCGCTCTACGAACGCGCGCGCGGGTCCGAGCGGCGCTACCGCGATACGCTGCGCGGCGCCTGCGCGGTGACGCCGCTGACGCAGTACCGGTCCTGGGCGGCATCGCGGGACCGCCCGGCCCGCGCCGTTCCGACCGATCTGCGGATCCGCTGCCTCGTCCTGACCCGATCCGGCGAGGCGGCGGCGCTTGCCGCGACCGTCGACGCGCTGGCCGTGCAGGGCCACCCGGCCCATAGCATCGGCGTCGCCTGGGAGGATGCCCGCCCCGCATCGCCGGATCCCCGGGCCGCGCATCAGATCTGGGACGATCGCGCCACCGCGGCCGACCTGATCGCCGGGGCCGACGCCCTATGCCTGCTCCGGGCCGGCGACATCCCGACCCCCGACGCGCTCGCGCTGCTGGCGCCGGCCCTGGCGGGGGTGGATCTCGCCTACGGCGACGAACTCGGCCCCGAGGACCTGCCGCGGCTCAAGCCGGATTGGAGCCCGGATCTCGCCCTCGCCACCGGCTACGCGAGCGGCGCGCCCCTGTTCGCGCGCACGTTGCTCGACCGGCTGCCGTCCCAGCCGCTCGGATCCA
Source organism: Methylobacterium brachiatum (assembly GCF_020523825.1). Classification (GTDB taxonomy): domain Bacteria; phylum Pseudomonadota; class Alphaproteobacteria; order Rhizobiales; family Beijerinckiaceae; genus Methylobacterium; species Methylobacterium brachiatum. The sequence continues at coordinate 69,337 of NZ_JAJALK010000023.1, forward strand.
TGGCCGAGGCGGCCCTGGCGATCGAGGCCGCGGCGATCGTTGCCGGCGCGCGCGGCGCCCATGTCCCGCGCGTCCTCGCCCGCACGACAAGCGATGTCCTCGATCCGCCGGCGCGTGCGCGGGCGCTCGCTGCCCGCCTCGAGGGGCTGGCCGCCCCGGTCCGGGCCACCTTCCGCAACGGCGCGATCCAGCTCGACTGGCCGCTGCCGAGCCCCGCCCCGAGGGCCAGCATCGTGATCCCGTCGCGCGACCGCCTCGACCTGATCGAGCGGGTCTGCCGCGGCGTGCTGCACGAGACCGCCTATGCCGATCTCGAGCTGATCATCGTCGATAACGGCTCCACCGATCCGACCGTGCTGGCGCATTACGAAAAGCTGCGCCGGGACCCCCGGGTCCGGATCCTGATCGACCCGCGACCCTTCAACTTCGCCGCCATGGTCAATGACGGCGTCGCCGCCGCGACCGGCGCGATCGTGGTGCTGCTCAACAACGATGTGGCGGTTCTGGACCCCGGCTGGCTCGACGCGATGGTCCGCCAGGCCGGCCGCCCGGAGGTCGGGGCCGTCGGCGCAAAGCTCCTCTACGCGGACGGCACCCTGCAGCATGCCGGGGTGGTGGTCGGCCTCGGCGGGCGCGCCGGCCATATCCTGCGGCGGCGTCCCGGCGATACACCGGGCCATCTCGGCCGCCTGCGCGTGGCCCACGAGGTCTCGGCCGTAACCGCCGCCTGCCTCGCCGTATCGCGCGACAAGTACCTGGCGGTCGGCGGCTTCGATGCCGAATCCTTCCCGGTGGATTTCAACGATGTCGATTTCTGCCTGCGGCTGGGCGCCGCCGGCTGGAAGACGATCTGGACCCCGTCCGCCACCCTGGCCCATCTCGAATCCGTCAGCCGGGGGCCGTCGGTCGGGGCCAAGCGCGCCCGTTTCGAGCAGGAGGCCGCCCGGTTCTCCGAGCGCTGGCGCGATGTGATCCGCCACGATCCGTATTACCATCCCGCCCTGTCGCTCACGACCTTCGGCGAGGATCTCGAATGATGCGGCGGCCATGAAACGGCCTGCGCCGGAGCTTGCGGAGACGCTGCATCTCGGCATCCCGCGCCGCCCCGGCCGCGCGATGCTCGCTGCGCTGCGCCATCTTCTCGGCCGCCCCCGGGCGACGGGAGAGATCCTGCTCGCGCGGCTCCAGGGCCGACGCCTGCGCGCGCGCCAGAAGCTGGCGGCCCTGGTCGGGATCGACCACCGGATCGCGCTCCCGGCGGGCATCCTCGATCGCTTCCCGCCCGCGCCGTCCCCGCCGCGCGACGCCATCCGGGTGTTCGGCGACGGCGTCCTCGTCCCGGGCGCGGCCGCGCGCATCGCCGCCGCCTTCGCGGCCGATCTCGAACTCCAGGCGGTCTACGGCGATGCGCTGATTCAGGACCGCGCGCGCGGCCCGGTGCGGCCGCTGCTCCCGCCGGTCTTCGACGCCGACCTGCTGGCCGCTGTCGATTATCTCGAGCCCCTGCTGGCCTGCCGTCCGGGAGCCCTGGCGCCGGAGACGCAGCCGAGCGGGCCCGCCGACGCCGCGTTCCAGATCGCCGAGCGGTACGGCGCCCGCACGATCGGCCACCTGCCCGAGATCCTCGCGATCCGGCGCGGCGACCCGGCCGACACCGTGTCGCCGGCAGGGGAGGGGGGGCGGCACCGCCATCGCGACGCCCTGCGCCGCCACCTCGACCGGTCGGGCCAGGCCGCGAGCCGCACCGTCGTCGACGAGCACGGCCTCCTGCAGGTCGAGCACCCTTTGCCCGATCCGCGACCCCTGGTGAGCGTCATCGTGCCGACCCGCGACCGGCTCGACCTGCTCCGCCCCTGCCTCGACAGCCTCGCGACCTGCACCGACTGGCCGAACCTCGAGATCCTGGTCTGCGATAACGACAGCCGCGAGCCCGAGACGCTGGCCTTCCTGCAAAACCTCGAGCGTGAGGGGAGGGGGGGCGTCGTGCCCTGTCCCGGGCCGTTCAACTTCGCCGCGATGAACAATGCCGCCGCCGCCCGCGCCCGCGGTGCGCTGCTGGTCTTCGTCAACAACGACGTCGAGGCGTTCCGGCCGGATTGGCTCGCCCGGATGGCCCGGGAGGCCCTGCGTCCGGAGATCGGCGCGGTCGGCGCCCGGCTCCTCGACGGCGAGGGTCGGATCCAGCACGGCGGCATCGTGCTGGGCACCGGCGGCCTGGTCACGCACGCGCACCGCCACTTCCCCGGGGACGCCCCGGGTTATCTCGCGGGCCTGCGCGCGACCCACGCGGTGTCCGCGGTCACCGCCGCCTGCCTGATGGTCGAGACCCGAAAATTCCGGGCGGTCGGGGGCTTCGACGATGCGGATTTCGCGGTCGATTTCAACGATGTCGACCTGTGCCTGCGCCTGAACGCGGCAGGTCACCATACGCTGCTGGTGCCCGGGGCGGTGCTGCATCACCGCGAATCGGCGAGCCGCCGCTGGACCCGGGAGGCCCGCGCCCGCCACGAGCGCGAGATCGCGGCGCTCAAAAAGCGATGGGGGCCGCTGCTGGTGCAGGACCCCCATTATCACCCGGGCTTCGACTCGGATCTCTCGACCCACGCACGCCTGCGCCCGGGGTTTCCGGAAGCGGGTCCGGCACCGGTGCGACGCCCGCCCGCCTAGAGCATCGTCCCGAAAGGTGCCCGCCGGCTTCCGGGTCGGGCGAGGCGCGAGGCCCGGCCTACTGGACGAGGCGCGGGCCGCCGCCCTGGACCTTCTCGTTCTCCGACATGATCCCGAGCCGCTTGGCGACTTCCGTATAGGCCTCGATCAGGCCGCCCAGATCCTTGCGGAACCGGTCCTTGTCGAGCTTATCCGAGGACTTGATGTCCCACAGCCGGCACGAATCCGGGGAGATCTCATCGGCCACGACGATGCGCATCATGTCGCCTTCCCACAGGCGGCCGGTCTCGATCTTGAAGTCCACGAGCCGGATGCCGACGCCGAGGAAGAGCCCCGACAGGAAGTCGTTGACGCGGATCGCCAGCGCCATGATGTCGTCGATCTCCTGGGGCGTCGCCCAGCCGAACGCGGTGATGTGCTCCTCCGACACCATCGGGTCGTTGAGCGCGTCGTTCTTGTAGTAGAACTCGATGATCGAGCGCGGCAGCTGGGTGCCTTCCTCCAGGCCCAGCCGGGTCGCCAGCGAGCCCGCCGCGACGTTGCGCACCACCACCTCGAGCGGGATGATCTCGACCTCCCGGATCAGCTGCTCGCGCATGTTCAGCCGGCGGATGAAGTGCGTCGGCACGCCGATGTCGTTGAGGTGCTGGAACACGAATTCCGAGATCCGGTTGTTCAGCACGCCCTTGCCGTCGATGATCTCGTGCTTCTTCGCGTTGAAGGCCGTGGCGTCATCCTTGAAGTGCTGGATGAGCGTCCCGGGCTCGGGCCCCTCGTAGAGGACCTTCGCCTTGCCCTCGTAGATGCGACGGCGGCGGTTCATAGGCGTGTACCGTGGTTTGAGGAAGTCCATGGGCCGAGGCTCCTGATGCGCGACGATTGGGAGGAATCCGCGGCGCGGCGACCGGATGCTGAGGTCGGGCAGCCGGACGGCCTCTGCCCGAGGGCCCGGCTACTGCCGTTCAAACTAGCCGAACCGGGGTTCCAGCACAACGCGTTGGCCCGCAGGGCGGGATTGCGGGCGCGGGCCCGGACGTGCCGCCGACCGCCTGCGCGCCTCGCCCATCACGCCGTCACGCGGCGGTCTTCGACGGGTATCGGCAGAGATCGGCGATGAGGCAGCGCGGGCATTCGGGCTTGCGCGCCTTGCAGGTGTAGCGGCCGTGCAGGATCAGCCAGTGATGGGCATGCAGCCGGTAGGGCTCCGGCACGATCGCCTCCAGCCCGGCCTGGACCTTGTCGGTGGTGCTTCCGACGAAGAGCGGGATCCGATTCGAGACCCGGAAGATATGGGTGTCGACCGCGATCCGCGGCACCTGGAAGGCGATGTTCAGCACGACGCTCGCCGTCTTCGCCCCGACCCCGGGCAGCACCTGCAGCGCCTCGAGGCTCGCCGGCACCGCGCCGCCATGCTGCTCGACCAGGATGCGCGAGAGCGCGATGACGTTCTTCGCCTTGGTGTTGAACAGCCCGATCGTGCGGATGAAGCCGCGGACCGTCTCCTCGCCGAGCGCCAGCATCTTCTCGGGTGTGTCAGCCACCGCGAAGAGCGGGCCGGTGGCGAGGTTGACGCCGCGATCGGTCGCCTGCGCCGACAGGACCACGGCGACCAGCAGGGTAAACGGGTTGACGTAGCGCAGCTCGCCCTTCGGCTCCGGCTCGGCCGCGTGGAAGCGCCGGAAGATCTCGGTGAGCGTCGCCGGATCGACTGCCTCCGGCGCGGTTTCGATTCGGGCGGTCTGGGCCGGGCCGATCCGTCCGCCAAGACGCCCGGACGCCGCGGCCTTCGCGGTCCCGCCTGCGGCACGCCGTCGAGGGGGGCTGTTAACCGAGGGCGGAGGCTTTCTGGCGGGCATCGGCGCGTTATATGGATCGCATGGCGACCGGCAATCCTTCCGTCCATCCGCACGGGCTCGACCCGGACACGATCGACCGGCCGGTTTTCTCCGCCACCATCCGGCCGCATCAATCCCTGAGCCGTCTCGGCTTCCGCATCGTGATGACCGGTTGCTGCCTGGTCTCGCTCACCGTCTCGGTCTGGGCCTGGCGGATGGGGTTCTGGCCGGTGGCCGGGTTCTTCGGCCTCGACATGCTGGCGATCTACGCGGCGTTGAAGGTGAGCTTCCGGCGCGGCCGCTCCTTCGAAGAGGTGATGATCTCGCAGATCGAGATCCTGCTCGCCCGGGTCAGTTACACGGGCGAGCGGCACGAATGGCGGTTCAATCCGCTCTGGACCAAGATCGTGACGGTCGAGGACGACGAGTACGGGCTCCAGCGACTCACCCTGGTGTCGCGGCGACAGCAAGCTCTGGTCGCGCGCGATGCCGATCCGGACGAGCGCGCACGCATCGCCCAGGGCCTCGGCCGTGCGCTGGCCCAGGTGAAGAAGGGCTACTGAACGCTGCGCGCCGGTTTTCCGGATTCACCCAGGCCCACGATCGCACCGCAACAAACCGGTTGACGGCCCCGGTTCACCTGCCTATAGAGCTGTCCATCGGCGCCGGCCGCGGAAGTGGCCCGGGCGCTGAAGCATCTTCTGACAGGATCGGCGATTGGCCGGCGGGTTTGCCGGGCGGTCTGCTGTTTTTGTTCGATGCCGACCCTGAGGTCTTCTCCGCTTCGGCGGGCTGAATGACGGGGTTGACAGGGAGATCGGCGGGCTCTAAACGCCCTCCACCGCTGAGGCGGCCGACCGGACGGTCTGGCCAGTATCACGGTTCTCCAAGTCGGACAAGCGGTGGATCGGGGTCTCGGCCCGGATCGAAGTCTCGTCTGCAGCGATACCGGTTCTGCCGGTGCCGCGGGTCTTTGACATTGTTGGATTTGAGGAAGGGAGACGCGGACGGCGTTTGTCCTTGCGGCTGGGGCTTCGTGCCCTGG
>NZ_JAJALK010000024.1 GCF_020523825.1 Methylobacterium brachiatum
GGGGCGTCCCGCCATACCCATCCAGGGGGTCAAAATTCGACGCCGATCCAGGGTCAATGTTCAACGCTGTTTGACACACCGCGGAGGAACTCCTTGCCACGGCCACGAAGGACACGCTCCACTTCTCGGAACGGAACTTCGAACGGATGACGCCCGGCGTGGTCGCGGACAAGCTCCAGGTCCGCAACCAATACAACAAGTACATCCGGCCCGTGGGAGATGGGCGCTACGAGCTGATCAGGCGCGGCCGCGGCCGAAGGGAGGAGAGCTCAGGGCAGGCGTGAGGGTTCGGGCTGGTAAGCGGGCGAGCATCGGCTTACCCTGGTGCGGGCGAGCGCCCGCCGTGGCGCCACAGCCTGCGGAGACCTCTCGCACAAGCTTCACGGTGCCGATGGGCAACGGCCATCCGCAATCGTTCCGGTCCAAGTCCCATAGCCTTCCGGGGCTTCGGTTCGAAGGGCAAGATCGACCCGATTCCCGTACCGGGCCGACCGCGATGCTCAGCGACTACGTCCCCCGCCTCCTGACCATGCCGCCGGAACAGCTAGAGCGGTTCGTGGCCTCATGGCTGTCGATCCGAAGTGGCGAGTACGTCGATTGGGACATCTGCGCTGCCTCCGGGGATGGAGGCCGTGACGTCGTGGGTTTCGAGACCGACCAGGGCTACGAGGGGTCGTGGCACAACTACCAGTGCAAGCAGCTCCGCAGAAGCCTCTCGGTCCCAGAGGCCGTGCTGGAGCTCGGCAAGATCTTCATGCACGTGGCCAGGGGAGACTTCACGCTCCCCACGCGGTACGTCCTCGTCGCCCCGGGGGGGATCAACCGCGCATTGGCCGACCTCATCCGGCAGCCGGAGAGGTTCCGTCGGACCGTCGCCGACTCCTGGGACGCGACATGCCGGGCCCGGCTGGTACAGCGCAAAGCCGTACCGCTGTCCCCCGAGATCCGGGCCGTTGTCGACGCGTTCGACTTCGCGGGTATCTCGGCCCTGGACGGCCCCAAGCTAGTGACCCAGCCCGATATCCATCCCGTGTTGGTGCACTTCTTCGGGGCCGATCCCGGACCGCCTCCGGAGCCGACCGAGATCCCTATCGAGATCGCCGCCGAGGAGTCCTCCTACCTTGGGCAACTCGCCGCGGCGTACGGTGGGCGCGCCGGCTTGCCGGCCGCGACGACGGGCGACATTCTTGCGCACCCGCGTTGGGGCGTGCAGATGCGCGACCAGCGCGTGCGCTACTTCCATGCGATGGCGTTCGGGCGCCACTACAGGCGCCGCGTCTTCAAGGAGGTCCTCGTCGCTTTCGACGAGGAAATCTACCATGGCATCGTCGACACGCACCGGGACGACCGGCACCCGGATGTCCTCGAACAGGTCAACGCCGTCATGAGGCTCGCCCCGACCCTGATCCTGACCGGTCCCCTTAAGGACCACGCCAGCCCTCAGGTGAAACAGGGTACCTGCCACCGCTTCGCCAACGAGGACCGCCTTCCGTGGGGCATCTGAAACCTGCCGCCGACCCCTTCGATAGCCCGCTTGAGACCGGCTTGCGCGCGCTCGTGGTGCTGGAGGCGATGCACCCGCGCGCCTGCGACCTGACCGAGATGACCTGGTACGACCACCTCGTCGTCAACACCGCCGACATTGAGGGGGGCGACGGAACTGAGGGGCCGGAAAGCCTTCATCCGCCGCTGCCAGGGCGGCACGACGGCCTGACGGTCCGCAGGAACGTCGTCGAGGAGAGCCTACTGCTGATGCATCGGGTGCATCTCGTCGACGTACGCCACGAGAAGGACGGCATCCGGTATGCCGCGAGCGACGACGCCCCGAGCTTCCTCGACGCGCTGCAGGCCCCGTATACGGTGCGCCTTAAGGACCGCGCACGCTGGCTGGCCGAGATCTTCGCCGGCATGAGCGCAGCGGAAATCGCCGCGGTGGTGGATCGGCATGTCGGCCTCTGGGCGGTGCAGTTCAGGTCGGGCGAGGACGAACGTCCGTGACCGGCCTGCTGACCCTGCGCCATCTGGCGTTCACGGGCCCCGCCGCCGTCGGTGCCGGGCTCGCGTTCGAGGACGGGCTGAACATCCTCTACGGCGCCTCCAACACGGGCAAGTCGTTCGCGCTCAAGGGCCTGAACTTCATGTTCGGCGCCTCGAAGCCTTTGCCGTCCATCGACGAGGCGGCGCCCTACGACACCGCGTGGCTCGGCCTGCGGCTCCCGGGCGGTGCGGAGGTCACCCTGAGCCGTTCAGTGAAAGGGCACGGGTTCCTGCTGCACCCCGGGCTCGTCACAGCGCCTTCCGACGTCGGAAGGCCGCTCGGCGACGTCCACGACCCAAAGTCCGACGACAACCTCTCGATGTTCCTGCTCGACCTGCTCGGCCTCAAGAGCAACGTGGTCGTCAGGAACGCGAGCGGGGAGAAGGACAGCCTCAGCTTCCGCTACGTCGCCCCGTACCTCTTCACCTCCGAGGAGACCATCATCTCGGAGCGGAGCCCAGTCCTTGCATCGGGACAGCACACCTCCGCGACCGTCGAACGGAACGTCTTCAAGCTCCTCCTGACCGGCATCGACGACCGTGCCGTCACGCCTTCGCTGCCGCCCAAGACGCAGGCTGCGGTGCGTGCCGGCAAGATCGAGCTCGTCGACGACTGGATTGCGGGCATCGACCGCGAGCTCGGGGACACGGTACCGTCCCGTGGGGACCTGCAGGAGCAATCGCATCGCCTCGACGCCTCCATCGCCGCACTCCGGCACGACCTGGGTCATGCGCAGGATCGCCTCGATGCGCTCGTGCGCGAGCGGCGCGCGACCCGGGACGAACGCGACGAGACGCGGACCCGCGCCGCGGAGCTCGACCTGACCCTCGACCGCTTCGCAAGGCTGGACCAGGTCTACGTCTCCGACATCGAACGCCTTAGGGCCGTCGAGGAGGGTGGCACCCTGCTGCTGGCGATGGCCGGGTGCGATTGCCCCGTCTGCGGCGCCCTTCCCGAGGCGCAGGTCAATGCCGGGCACGTCGAGGAGATCGGTCGTTCGCATATGGCGGCGGCGGCGGAGATCAGGAAGATCCAACGCGACCGGGCCGACCTCGCCGGCGTCATGCAGTCCCTCCGGGCCGAAACGACCGGCCTGCGCGGGCGGGTCGGCTTGCTGGCCGATGCCCTCGCGGGCCTGGATGCCGGCCTCGACGAGGCGCGTCCGGCGGAGCGGGACTTCCGGCAGCGTTACGAAGGCCTGAACGCGGAGCGCGCCCGCGTGTCCGGGCTTCTCGACCTCTACGCCAGGCGCGACCGCCTCGTCGTCGAGCGTTCCCGCCTCGACGTGCCGGCAGCGCGCAAGCCGGCCAACGAGGCGGCCGCCGTCGGGCTCGACGGACCGACCGCCCACGCCTACGCACAGGTGGTCCAAGAGGTTCTCGGCTCTTGGGGCTTCCCCGGCAACCCAACCGTGAGCTTCGACCTCGATCTGCAGGACATCCGCCTCGACGGGAAGGCTCGCTCGGATAACGGCAAGGGCGTAAGGGCGCTGCTGCACGCCGCCATGAAGGTCGCCGTCCTGCAGTTCTGCCATCGGCGGCGGCTGCCGCACCCCGGGTTCGTCGTCCTAGATACGCCGCTGCTGACCTATCGGGAGCCGCTTCGTTCCCGGCACGGGCCCCTGTCGGAGGACGAGGAGGCTCTCAAGGGTGCCGGCATCGGCAGCAGGTTCTACGAGCATCTCGCCGGCTTGTCCGAGATCGGGCAGTTCCTCGTCATCGAGAACAGCGACCCACCCGCGGGAATCGAGCGCGTGGCCAACGTCCAGGCATTCTCGGGCGAGGCCGGCGTGGGCCGGTACGGACTTTTCCCGCTCCCGTTCGAGGGCTCCCCCCCTCGTTCATGAGCGCGCCGAGGCGGGGCGTGCGCAGCCTCGGAGCGGTAAGGCGTTGCACATCGTCTTACCGCTTGATTTAGACCCCCTCACCCGCGCGCTTACCCCTATCGCGTCCCCCGGGCTTCGAGCGCCAACTCTGCCCCGGTGACGAGCCGTCCCCGATCCGGCAACGTGGGCATCAGCCACCGGCCTTGGCGGTCCTGACGACCCTGTTCCGTGGCGTCAGGGCCTGCGCCTCGATGATCGGGCTTCCATCGAGGGGAGGCAGCTTGATCCTGGCGACAGCCTTCATGGCGGCCCGCATCTCCGGGCCCTCGCTGTACCGGCCCAGGGTCAACCCCGAACGCTTGTGTCCGACGATGGCGGCCAACAGGTCCCCGTTGATGTTCGCGCGTTCCCCCTTGGTGATGAACCAGCGCCTGAAGCTATGGAAGTTCACGAGGGACCGTCTCTTGCCATCGACCACGTCGGCGATGCCCAGGTCCCTCCGGTACTTCGTGAAGCGCTTCGAAAAGTAGGCGCTTCTCTCGCGCATCGACCCCTCCGCCATCGGCGCCGGCCATTCGGGGAACAGGTCGTCCTCGGGTGTCTTGCCCTTCACGCGTGCGGCGACGAGTTCGCGTAGCGCCGGATGGATCGGGACGTCGCGCGCCGAGACCTCCTTCTTCTGGGGCTTGAAGGTGAACCAGCCGTCGGCGCACTCCCCGACCCGCAGGTCGATCACGGCATCCAGCCTCGCACCCGTCAGCGCCGCGACGAGCATGACGTCCATCATGCCCGGATCCGGGTCGCCCATCAGGAGGGTCTGGACCTCGGCATCGTGGAACGACCTTTCCTCCTCGCCGTGGACGGTCGCGGGCTTCTCCAGGTTGAGCCCCTCGAACGGGTTCCGGTCGACGTTCGTTCGCTTGATCAGGTACAGCCAGTACCGATTGAGCCGCCCCAGGTACTTGGTCGCGGTGGCCCAACTCAGCCCGGTGAAGTCTTGCAACTCGTCCATGAAGCGCACGGCGACCTTCACGTCGATCCGTTCGAGGTAGGGCTGGATCTCGCGCGCGTTGCACCAGTCCAGCATGATCCTGAGCGCCCTGGTGTCGTCGGATAGGGACCGTGCCTTGATCTTCAGGGTCTTCATGTAAGCGGCGTGATGCAGCGCGATGGGCGTCGCCGAACCTTGGGCTACGGACGAGAACGTCTCGGCCTCCTTGACGGCCTCGGGCGCGTACACCTCGACGTCGTAGGTATCGCCATCCTCGTCGACGTCGGTGATCCAACGGGAGCCCCGCTGCCGGATCTCCGCCACCCGCTCGCGAAGCTGGCCAGCGTAGAAGTCGTGGGCATCGCCGCCGGGTGGCCCGGCCTCGGACATCACCTTGGCCCAGGCCACCGCTTCCTGAAGCTCCGACCGCTTCTTCCCCCCGACGGTTTCCCAGGCCTGCGCGATGCGCGACTTGAAGAGCTTGACGATGGGGACCTTGAGCGCGTTCGCCGAGATCAGCGACTTGGTCCCGAGGGACTGCTTCAGGCGATAGCCGAGCATGCCGCGCAGGGGCGCGGGCACGCCCATCGTCACCCGATAGTACCCGTCGTGCATCTCCAGGTAGGCGTTCTTGGGGTGAGGCTTGCGAGGCACGCGGAGAACCCTGGAAGGGACGCATATGTCCCCGATTTGTCCCGGGTCATGTCCCGGAAACGCCAGCGCATGCAAACACTTATATGATTAACAATGGGTTAGCGTTCCTATTCGGAAAATCCCTCCGTCTCCGCCAACTGGCTGTAGGCCGCCGAAATCGGCCTTCATTCCCAACTGCTTTCGCTGAGCGGCACTCCCTTTGTCTGGGATGGCGGGCGCGCGGCTTGCAAGTTGCGCGTGCGGGCTGTGTCGCACGGGGACACCGAAAGCGGCCCTGTCCGCACCGGCGACGGAGCAGGACGGGCCTCATACTGCACCGATAGAGCGCGGACTGTGTCAGCGGGAGGGCCACGGCGCTCTGCGACGCTGTTTCGATACACGAAGCTCGAAAGAGCCGCCTCTGGCGCAGCTGAAGCCCCAGCTTCGTGGCCTCGATTTAAGCCGATCCCCGCAATCGGCCCAGTCCACCCGCAGGAGCATGGGAAGCCTGCGCAGAGGTACGCAAATGCCGCCCGGCTTTAATCCGTCCCGCCGCGTGCGGGGCGGCACGGCGCGATGGCGGCGGAGACCCCATCTTGGTCTCGTACAAGAAGAAACCGGCCGGATTGACCGGCTTGTAGTTTGTAGGAGCTCAGTTTTATCCATGAAGACCCGTATCGCTGCCGCCGTCACCGCTTTTGTCCTTGGCGTCGCTCCGATCTCGTCGGCCATGGCCTCAGATGGTGCGCGCTGGACCGGCCTCGCACCCTATGACGTCGAGACCACCGGAGCGCTGGGGCTCGGCGTCCACGACGCGCCCATCTACGACCGCTGCCCGATGAGCTCGGCGGCGGAGGGCAATGCCGACCAGCAGACCCGCCCGGTGAAACAATACGGTCAGACCACCGGCGGCTATCGCTGCTGATCCGGCAGGCGACGCGTGCCCATGGCCCTCAAGGCCCTCTCCTACGCGATGATCGGCGTCTTCGTCGGCGGCCTCCTGATGACCCTGTTCGGTTCGGCCAGCATGCTGCTGGGCCTGTAGCCGAACGGCCCGGGCTGTCGCGCGGACCGATCTAATCGACCTGCGGCGGGGTGCGAGCCCCGCCGCTTTTTCATGGGCTGCCCGAAACCACACCGCGATCGTGCCGCGTCACGTTCACCATCAGGTTGATGAACGGCCGAGCCGGAAGGGGTTCAGGGCCGGGGTCGCATCCTCCTGGCATCCGGTCCGGCCAGCGCGGGCCGAGGGTTTCAGGAGTTGGTGTCATGATGCGCTTCAAGACGCTCGGGATGGCCGCGATCCTCGCCGCGGGGCTCGGCACCGCCACGGCGGCGAACGCGGCTCCGTTCGGCTACGGCCCCCTCGGCGGCACCGGGCTGATCGAGCGGGTGGCCGGCGGCTGCGGCCCGGGCTTTCACCCGAATCCGTGGGGCCATTGCCGGCCCAACGACCGCGGCTGGGGCTATGGCGGTCCCCGCGGCCCCTATGGCGGCCGCCCGGGTTACGGATACGGATATGGCGGCGGCTACGAGCGCGGCCCCGGGGGCTACGACGGCCCGCGTCGCTTCTACGGCGGCTGGTAGCCGGCATCGGGCGTCGCGCGGCGGTGCCCGACATCGCCTCTGAACCGGCCGGGCTCCCAGACGGTTCTCCCGCCGGAGGTTCCCATGTCCGATCTGTCCCAAGAGCCCAAGCGCGTGAATGTCGAGGATCCGAGTTCGGCCGCCTACTGGGCCCGGCGCCTCCAGGTGCCGGTCGAGGACGTGACCGCGGCCGTGCATGCGGTCGGCGATGAGCCGGCCGCGGTCGCGGCCCATCTCGACCGGCCGTGGCCCTACGACGGCAGCGGCATCGTCTAGGGCCGGCCCGCGCCGGCACTGAGCCGGCTTCCGGCGCGGCGGTGAACGCTTCGGCTCGATGCCCCGCTCGTCGCGACCGCGCGGGCGGGGCACCGATCCGATCGCGTCGCAAGCACAACCCGGGGGCGCATCGCCGCAGAATTATTACCTCAAAAGTAGTATTACTGTTCGAATGGCCCAGCTGATACGCAGTCTTTGCAGCTGGGTGCGCCGCAATAAGTGAGACATGCTCAGGCACGGGCGACGTGCAGGGCGTGATGTGATGATCGATGAATTCCCGGAGGACCAAGTCGGCAGTCCCGAGCCGGGCTCCGAACTGGCGCAGGAAGCCAACGGCGTCGCCTTTCTACTCGCCAGCGCGGCCTACCTGGCCCTCGCGGACGCTTATCTGCGTCGGGAGGGGCCACCCGGCCTGACGGTGATGGACGAGATCGAGGACAGGATCGAGGAGGCGCTCCAGAGCTTCGTCGCGGAGACCGCCTACCACGATGCGCGCCCCGACATCCTGGCGCACGCGACCGCCAAGATCCGCGCCCTGCTCGAGGCCGGACGCTCCATGTCGCCCGGCCCCGGATCGCTCCAGTGAGGCGTGCTGCCACCGGGTGCCGCACCGATCGGCTTCCGGGACGGCGCGCCACCTGACCCGGGAAGGCCACGGCGCGGCGCGACAATGGCCCGGCCTTTGGGGCGGCTGGCCCCCCCTCGACGGACGCTACGGACGGGAGGCGGGCGCCTGGGGTGCCGGCTTCGGCTCGCCCGGTGCCTGCGGGGTCGGATCCTGGGGGAGTGGCTGGGTCTGTTGCGGCGCCGGGGCGGGTGCGGTCTGGTCGGTCTGCAGGGACTGGTTCGCCTTGGTCTGGATCTGGTCGGCGGTCTGCTGGCTGATGACGCCGTAGGACACGGCAGCCGCGAGGGCGACCGCGATGATCGCCCCGATGATCGTCTTCGTAAGCTTGGGCGGCATGGGGGCCTCCTCTTGCGTGGCGGTCGATCGTGTCAGGCGGCTTCCTTGCGCGTGACGACCAGGGCCCAGATCGTCGCCGGGATCCAGCCGATGATCGTCAGGTGCAGGATGATGCAGAGGATGCCCTGGAAAACCTTCCCGCGCAGGAACATGGCGAGCCATGGCGCGAGGAAGCAGATGAGGATCATGATCATGGTTGGAACGGCTCCTTGCCCCTGACATAGGCGGCCGGTCCCGTTCAGCCAGACCTTGGCGGACGGGCCCGCGACGCAGCCGGTCGGGCCGGGCCGTCCCGATATCGGGCACGCCCGGATCGCGACGCGGAAGCCCGCCCGGGCGGGCGGCGCCGGTCACCGACCAGGGGTCACCTACCAGGGGTCACCTACCAGGGGTCACCTACCAAGCATGGACGAGGTGGCCGCCGGCCAGAACGAGGACCGCGAGGGTCACGAGCGAGATCAGAACCTTCCGGCCCGCCTCCGCCGCGCGCCCCGCCGCGCGCGAGGGCCTGCGTCGGCCGTCCGGCGTCCTGAGGATGTGGATCTTCGGATCGGAGAGATGCTGTGTCAGGCTCTCGGGCAGCGCGCGCTTCGATGCGCCAGACTTCGACCGAATCCTGCGCATCCGACATCCCCAACCAAAACCGCTTCGCACCGGCCCCTCGTCCACGAGGCGGCGGGCCGCTATCCGAGGGTGACCGCACCGTCGACCGGGTTCACCGCGACAACGCGCGGCCCGCGGATATCGGGATCCCGCTGCTCCCACGCCGACAAGGCCGCGTTGGCGGCCTCGACGATCGCGCCCGGCGCGCCCCTGCCGATCTGGGGACGGATCGCCTCGACGAGCCGCGCCAGGATCGTCTGCTCCTCGAGCGGATGGGCGGGCATCGTCGCGCGCCGGCAGAAGGCGGCATAGACGTTCTCGGCGATCACACGGGCGACGCGATCGGCGTCCGGTGTATCCTGTGCCATCTCCATCCGTCTCCTCAGAGCGTGTGCCGTCGGCGCCTGTTCTAGAGCGCGCGGCGCCGAAGTGGAGACCGGGTCGTCCCCAGCGGGGCGTGACAGCGACGAGCGGCATGACGGATCGCGATCGATGTCCGTCCTACCCACCGCCCTCACCCCGCGGCGCCTGTCGGCCCGGGGGCGGCGGATCAGCCCGGACGTCGAGGCGGCTCGCTCAATCGTCGTCGAGATCGGCCGGCGAGCCGGGCGGCAGGGGGCCGTCGTCGATGACGCCGCGATCGCCATCGTTGAAGGGCGGCCCGTCGAAGCCGACGACGCCGTCGGGATTGTCCGGCGTCACGTTCGGATCGACCCGGCGGATGCCGTCGCGGCCCAGGCGCCGGTCGATCCGGTCCATCCGCTGGAGGTCGCGCTCGACCGGGACGTCCCGGGGATCCTGGGCCAGTGCCTCCGGCGCGACTGCAAGGGCCATCAAGGCGCCGAAAGCCAGGAGCCGCATGTCGGAGAGCCCTTCGTTCTGAGGTGCCCGGCAAGAAGCGTCGCCGATCGCCCGGGCCGGGCCGGGATCGGCCACGGCCCGTCGTGAGCGACTGTGCCGGTAATCGCTCGGCGGATCAACGCTAAGTGGTAGGCACTCCCAGGGCTCGTTCGGGATCCGAATCTCCCGAACTTGGCCGACCCAACGTGCCGCCGTCTCTGAGCCGACGATGAGGCTCCGTAGCCGGCTGTCAATCGACCGGGCAGCCCTCGGCCCGCTCCCGCCGGCGGCGCTCGGCGTTCCGCTGGGCCTGCTCCTGCCAGCTCTCCTCGGGCGGCGTCATCTCGGTCCGGCTGGTTGCGAGACCCAGGGCCGTCGAACCGCGCGCTCCCGCCGGCAGCGAGCCCGTCGTCCGCGGGTCGTCGCAACCCAGGCGGGACTCATCGCTCTCGGCCAGGGCCGGGGTCGCGCACACGATCAGGGTCGCGACGGTCGCCAGGAATCTGTTCATGCGTGCGGTCACAGGCTGCCGTCAAAATATCCGTTGGCGGCGGGCGGAGCGTCGGATCGCGGACACCGGCCTGGCGTATGGCGAAACGCTTAACGAAAAAGAGCCCGCCGCAGCTGGTGCCGAGCGGGCTCGAAGGGGTCGTCTTGGGAGGAGGCTTTACCTAGCCCAGTTGTGCTGCCGGGAGCATTGGCGATCCGGCATGGCCGAGGCGCGCTGGCGGCATGTAACCGCTACGCTCGCACGGTCGTGACTTGTGATCGGGCCCGCGCGCGGGCGTCGAGGACGATGACGCGCCCGCGAAGACCGTGCCGCCGCCGGCCCTGTATTGATCGCGGGCCGGAAACGCGCCATGGCGCGCCGGGGATGCAGTCGCGCGACGACCAGGCATCGCAGAGGCGAAATCTTATTCTGCGATGCAACTTCTGGTTAGTATCACCGGACTAATGTGCCGTGATGTTGCCGTCCGGCGAGGCGTCCGATGTACCGTGCTCTGGCCTGCCTAACCGAGGAGCACACGCCGTGGGTGCTCCCCCTGGCCGCCTGCGTCTGCTGGATCTCCTGCTACGTCGCCCTGCTGCTGGAGCAGCGCGTCCGGAAGGGCGGCACCTGGGCGCCGACCTGGCTGCTGGCCGCCGCCTTCTCGGCGGGCGCCGGCATCTGGAGCACCCATTTCATCGGCATGCTCGGCTACGATCCCGGCATCGTCGTCGGCTACGAGATGGCCACGACGGCTTTGTCGCTGATTGTGGCCGTCGCGGCGGCCCTGGTCGCCTTCACGCTCCTGCGCGCCGCGCGCCGGGACACGCCGTGGGTCGGGGCTTTGGCCGGCCTGATCCTGGGCGGCGGCATCGCCTGCATGCACTTCCTCGGCATCGCCGGCGTGGTCCTGCCCGGACGGTTCGACTGGGACCTGGCCCTGGCGCTGGCCGCGACGGCGATCGGCTGCGGCCTCTCCGGCGCCGCCCTGGTGGTGCATGTCCGCGGCGGCGATGCGCGGACCCGGATGGCCGCGGCCACCATCCTGACGGCCGCCATCGCGGGGCTCCACTTCCTGGCCATGGCGGCGGCACGCGCGATCCCGGATCCGGCCCTGGACATGCCGGATCTCGGCCTCGCCCGCGGCGCCGTGGCGGGCGGCATCGCCGTGATGATGGCGGTGATCCTGGCCTTCGCGGCACTCGCGCTGATGCTGGATCACCTGCGCACGATCAACGCCGCCCTCGCCCGCCAGGGCCTCGCCCTGCGCGAGAAGACGCTGCTGCTGGACAGGACCCTGGGCAGCATGGACCAGGGGCTGATCATGGTCGATGGACGCGGCCTGGTTCAGGTCTGCAACGAGCGCGCCCTGGTGCTCCTCGACCTGCCCCGCGCGATGATGCGGTCCAGCCCCAGCTACAAATCCGTCCTGCGCCATCAGCTGCAGAACCGCGAGCGCAACCGGACCGACCGCTCGTACCGGGACTGGATCGAGCGGGGCGGGCTGGAGCAGGCCCATGTCCACGAGCGCGTGCGCCCGAACGGCCTCGTGCTCGAGATCCGGACCGTGCCGCTGCCCGATGGCGGCTTCGTGCGGACCTTCACCGACATCACCCAGCGCAAGGCCGCGGAGGCCGAGGTGACGCGGCTCGCCCGCCACGACATCCTGACCGGCCTGCCGAATCGCGGCCTGTTCCGCGAATATCTCGACGGGCGGCTGGCCGACATCGCGCTCCGGGGCGGCACCGGCGCCGTCCTGTATCTCGATCTCGACGGCTTCAAGGGCGTGAACGACACGCTCGGCCATCAGGCCGGCGACGACCTGCTGCGCAGCGTCGCCGACCGTCTGCGCTCGGTGGTGGGCGACGGCGTCGTGGCGCGTCTGGGCGGCGACGAGTTCGCGGTCCTGCTCGACGGCGGGCGCGACGAGGCGACCGGGATCGCCGAGCGTCTCACCGGCCTGTTCCGCGCGCCGCTCCAGGTCGGCGACCA
Organism: Methylobacterium brachiatum; assembly: GCF_020523825.1. Lineage (GTDB taxonomy): Bacteria > Pseudomonadota > Alphaproteobacteria > Rhizobiales > Beijerinckiaceae > Methylobacterium > Methylobacterium brachiatum. The sequence continues at coordinate 12,237 of NZ_JAJALK010000024.1, forward strand.
GCGGATCGGCGTCGGCCTGAGCGTGGGCATCGCGCTCGCCCCGGAGCACGGCGCCAGCGCGGAATGCCTGTACCGGCGCGCCGACCTCGCCCTCTACCGGGCCAAGGCGGAGGGCCGGGGCACCTACCGGGTGTTCGCGGCCGACATGGACGAGGAGGCGGAGGAGCGCCGGGTCCTGGAGAGCGACCTGCGCCAGGCGCTCGCCGACAATGCCCTGAACCTCTACTACCAGCCGCAGGTGGACGGCGCGTCCGGCGTGCTGGTGGGGTTCGAGGCGCTGGTGCGCTGGACCCATCCGGTCCGCGGCGAGATCCCGCCCAGCGTGTTCGTCGCCCTGGCCGAGGAGACCGGGCTGATCATCACGCTCGGCGATTGGGTCCTGCGCGAGGCCTGCCGCGAGGCCGCGACCTGGGCGCCGTCCCTGAAGGTGGCCGTGAACCTGTCGCCGCGGCAATTCCAGAAGCCGGACCTGCCCGAGACCGTGCTCGCCGTGCTGGCGCAGACCGGCCTGTCGCCGGACCGGCTCGAGCTGGAGGTGACCGAGAGCGTGATCATCAACGACATGGCCCGGGCGATCAGCATCCTGCGGCGCCTGAAGGGGTTCGGCGTCCGGATCAGCATGGACGATTTCGGCACCGGCTACGCGTCGCTCGCGACCCTGCAGGCCTTCCCGTTCGACAAGATGAAGATCGACCGCTCGTTCGTGGCGCAGCTCGGGGTCGACCCGCAGGCCGCCGTGATCGTGCGCGCGGTGCTGAGCCTGGGCCGCAGCCTGCGGATGGGCGTGGTCGCCGAGGGCGTGGAGACCTCCGCGCAGCGGCGCTTCCTGGCGGACGAGGCCTGCGGGGAGATGCAGGGCTACCTGTTCGGCAAGCCGCGCCCGATCGGCGACTATGCCGAGATGCTGTGTTGCCCCGACGAATCCGAGGAGAGGCTCCACGGCGCCCGGGCGCGGGCCTGACCGTCCGCGCCGAACGGCGCGGCAGCCCGGCGATTATCCGGAGATCCCGTCGCGGCGCCGGGCCGGGCTTAAGCCTGGGGCCGGCTCAGCCGTGGGGCGAGCGCCGCCGCACCGCGGATCGCGCATCCGCCCGCCGCGACGCGGCCACGGCGCGGATGCGCGCGGCCCGGGCGCGCTCGGTCTCGGCGACGCCCGCCGGCCGGGGCGCGGCCTCGACGGTGAACGGCATCCGGCTGCGGATGTCGCCGTAATAGTCCGAGCCGCTCATGCCGAAACCGCCGCCCACGACGGGACCATCCATGAGCGGCTCCCCGGCCGAGGCGGCCGTGGCACAGCAGACGAGGAGGGCGGCGTAGATCAAGCGCATGCAGGAACTCTGGCAGGAAGGGACGGCGGTTTTACGACCACGGGCGTCACGGCGACGCGAGCGCCGGACGTCACGGCCGCTCGGCCCCGCCCCGATCTGCTCACGGGGCGGGGGAGCGTCCGATCTCACCAGCGGTCGAGCCCATACGCAACGCGGCTCGGACGCGAGAATGCCGGACTTGGGTTAGCGGACCCTGCGCCCGCACCGGCCGGGCGATCCCGACGCGGGACTCGCGCATGAGAAAGCCCGCCGCGGCTCTGGGCCGGGCGGGCTGACGAAGCATGCAGGCGTGTCGGACGCGTTAGAAATCGCCGCGCCGGCCGAAGCCCCGCGGGCCGCCGTAACCGCGGCCATAGCCACGACCGTAGCCGCGCCCGTAGCCGTAGCCATGACCCCGGCCATAGCCGCGCGGGCCGCCATAGCCGTGGCGGCGGCCGAAGCCGGGCCCGAAGCGGGGACCGCCGTAGCCGTACTGGACCTGTTCCACGGCCGGGGCCGCCTCTGTGACGGCTCCGAGGCCGATCTGGGCAGCGGAGGCGGGGACAGGCGCGAGAAACAGGCTGGCTGCGAACAGGCCACCCGTCAGAGTCGGAATCTTGAACACACGGTCTCTCCTCGCCAAGGCCGCCGGTATGCACCCCTGGCTTGTGGAAACCCCTCGGCATCTCAGACCGTTCCTGACACGGTGCATCGGCCACGCGCGTCCGGCGGGCCGAGCCCCATGCCGGCACCTCCCAGGGCCGTCCCGCCGGGGGAGGCCGGGCGGGACGAAGATGAGAGCTGCAATGGTGAAATGGCTCCTGGTTGCGGTCGCGATCGTCGGCAGCACCCCGGCCGTCGCCCAGCGCCATCGGGCCAACAGGCCGCAGGGCCGCGGACCGATCGCGGCCCCGCAATTCGGCGTGCCGCGTCTGCCGACCACGACGCTGCGCCCCGCCGACGACGGCATCATCCACTGGAACACGCCCAACAAGGACGGCAATCTCGGCGGCCCGGGGACGGGCGGGGGCGGCGGCGGGGGCGGCTAGCAGGGCGCCTCAGGGTTCAGCGGGCCGTGCTCGATGACGGCGCGCGCGCTCAGCCGCCGCCATTGTCGCCGCCGCCGCCGGCGCCGGTCTGGGGAACGGCGCGCTCCGGCTGGCTGGCGTTGCCGCCCGCCGCGGTGTCGGTGGTGATCGTCGCCGCGCCCGTACCGGTCGGGGCGATCACGGCCGTGCTGCCCGGACCGCTATTCTCCCGTCCGCCGGGCACGACCACGGTCCCCTCCGGCGTGCCGGGCGGGACCTGACGGGGCGGCCCGGGCTGGACGATCGGGGCGGGACCGGTGTTGGTCTGCGCGAGAGCCGGTGTCGCGAGGCTGAGCGCAAGAACAGCAAAGACAGCATGACGCATCAGAGGCTCCTTCATCTTGGCTGTGCCGTGCGCGTTGCACACGGGCTTCGTGCCAAAACGTGCGATCGGAACGGTGGTTTCCGATCGACAGGTCTCCGGACAGGCCGGCCGCACGATCTCGCGCCCAGCCCTCCGGGATCGTGAACCGGGGCCGCTCCCGAGGACGCTGGCGCCGGGGGCGGGCGATCGGGACGTTCGCGCGCTCCCGCCTGTCGGCTGGCGGCGTTGCTGCGCGGGGCGGGCCGCGGCGGCGCTCCCGAGGCTTCGAAGCCAGTACTTCGACAATGCCGCGGCGCGGTGGCACTTGAGGTCGTCACAAAGGCTTGTGTTAGTCGAACAGGATTGTTGATCTCTGCGCTCGACAATGCGCGGCTCGGTCCTCTATGATGCTCAAATGGTGCCGGCACATGTCGAGCCGTTCAGCACGTTGTTTCCAGGAATTCCGCACACATGAAGCGCCGGAGCGCGCGGCCGTTCACGGTCGAAGTCAAGAATACCCGTCCCTCCCGCGTCGCGTTGGCCGATACGACGACGCGACCCCGCGAAAATCAGACCCTCTGGTGGGACCTTCCCACGGAGACCGCCGAGAAGCCGGCCGTGGCGCAGCCCGCCCCCGCCGCCCCGGTCGCATCCGCTCCGCCCGAGGCCCCGGCGCGCCGGGTGCTGCCGAGCCTCATGCCGATGTTCACCACCGAGGACGAGCCGGACACGGCGGTGGACGAGGCCCCGTCGATCGAACGCCTGCCGCGGGTGCGTCGCGCCAAGGTTGCGGCGAAGCCGGCAACCAAGCGCGCGCCGAAGGCCGAGGCGGCACGGCCCATCTTCACCCCGGCCCCGGCGGTTTCGCGCCCGGCCCCGGCCCCGAGCGCACCCGTTCCGGCCCGGGCCGCCGTGAATCAGCCGGCCGCGATGCCGACGCGCGCGATACGCCTGTCCCGCCAGGCCGACACCCTGAAGGCCGGCGAGCGCTGGAAGCGGCGGCTGCCGCGCCACCTGTGGTGATCTGAGCGGCGGGCACGGCCCATCACAGAGCATGGCGGGCGCCCATCCGGTCGTGATCGGTGCCCCCCAACCCAACCCCCTCCTCCTTCGAGGCCCAGCACCGCTTCGGCGCCTGAGGGTGGGTGTCGGATAGACACTGTGTCATGGATCGGCGGGCACGGCCCATTGGCACGGCCGCCTTTCTCGGCGACAGCTACGATGGCGCATGGGGGCTTATGCCGGCCGCGCCACGTCCCATCCTGTATGGCGTGGATCCGCCAACGCGGTGGAATAGGTCTGCTCGTGCGGACGATCGGGTTGAGGCGTGCGCCGTCCCCGGACAGACAGACTCCGCGCTCTGCAAGGACGCCAAAGTCACCGATCCGCGCGGCTGCAGATGCCTGCCTCCCGTGACCGCCGCGTCCTGAAGGCGTGAGGCCGCGTCCGTCCCTCAGATGCCGACGCTCGCCGCGCCCGCCTCCGCGGCCTGGCTGACGGTCGCGCCGTTGCGCAACGCCATCGCGATCGCGGTCGAGGCCGTGTCGACCGCGCCGGCGCGGTCCTCGCCGTAATCGTACATGCTGTTGGTCTGCGAGCCCAACCGGGCGTGGAAATTGTCGGGAAAGCTCTTGTCCATCCGCTGCTTCAGCAGGTTGGTCGCCGCATGATAATCGCCCTCGAAGCCCGCCGATTGATAGGCGGAACCGGTCTCGAAGGTGCCGCCCTCCCGATCGGCGGCAGCTTTGCGGTTCTTGTGGTCGATCGTCTGCGAGAACAGGAAGCCGATAACCTTGGCCATAAGCCATCTGACGGTGTTCATCTCGGTCCTCGACGGTAGAAGTGGCGGAAGCACTTCGGTTCTGTACCACGCCTAGTCCGAAGACCGCGGATTTCTTCACGCGGATCCGGCCTCACCATCGCTCTTCGGCGATGAGCGCCCCGCTGCGGTCGAAGGTGCCCCGCCAGCCCTTGTCGTTCAGGCGGACGGTCACGCGGGTCTCGTCGGCATCCGCTCCGGACCCGGGTTTGATGCGGGCCTCGACCTGGCCGAGCCGCTCGTGGCGCTTGAGCGCGGCGACGCTGACGCCCAGGCGCAGCGCCAGCTCGCGGGGATCGACGATCCAATCGCCTTTGTGACCGAGATCGAGCCGCACGGAGCATCCTCCATCGACACGGCGCCGAGGTTAAAGCCGCCGGCCTCGGCCTGGAAGCCGGTTCTAGCGCCCGGCCGCGTGGCGGTGGCGGGGGCCCCTGTGGTGGGCGCGGCCCGGGTGACGCCTCGCCTTGATCCGGGGCGGCGGCGCAGCCGGTGATGCGACCGCCGGGACGCCGTCATGCTCGGCGATGACCTGGCGGGCGCGCTCGACGCTCATGTCGCAGGCGCTGGTCATGCCCTGAAGCGCGCCGAGGGCGCGGTTGTATTCGGGCAGGTTGGTGCATCCGGGGACGCCCCAGGCCCGGGCCGGGGTGGGACCTGCGAGGAGCGTCACCAGAGCCAGCAGGGCGGCGCCGGTCACGCGGGTCGCGGGCCCGTTCGGATCCGGATGGAGATGCGCGCCCATGGAAACCTCCCGACCCGTTCGCGAGGTCAACCCGCATCGCCCCGGTTGGTGCGATCGCGAGGACGTCGCGGGCTCGGCGCGAGCCCCGGTCGAAACGCGGTGACGGCCCGGCGCGGCTTCGGCGCCGCGTCGGACCGTCCTGTCTGCGGCTGGGCCGGCCTTTAGAAGTCCATGCCGCCCATGCCACCCATGCCGCCGCCGCCCGGCATGGCCGGGGCTTCCTTGCGCGGCAGCTCGGAGATCATCGCCTCGGTGGTGACCAGCAGGCCGGCGATGGACGCCGCGCCCTGGAGTGCTGCCCGGACGACCTTGGCCGGATCGACGATGCCGGCCTGGAGCATGTCGACATACTCCTCGGTCTGGGCGTTGAAGCCGTAGGTCTCGGAGGCATTGGCCAGGATGTTGCCGACCACGATCGAGCCCTCGACGCCCGAGTTGGACGCGATCTGACGGATCGGGGCTTCCAGCGCCTTCAGCACGATCTTGATGCCGGCCTGGACGTCGGGGTTGTCGTTGGTGAGGCCCTGAGCGGCCTTCTTGGCGCGCAGCAGCGCGGTGCCGCCGCCCGGGACGATGCCTTCCTCGACCGCCGCGCGGGTGGCATGGAGCGCGTCGTCGACCCGGTCCTTCTTCTCCTTGACCTCGACCTCGGTCGAACCGCCGACGCGGATCACCGCGACGCCGCCCGCGAGCTTGGCCAGACGCTCCTGGAGCTTCTCGCGGTCGTAATCCGAGGTGGTCTCCTCGACCTGCGCCTTGATCTGCGCGATCCGACCCTCGATGTCGGACTTCTCGCCGGACCCGTCGATGATCGTGGTGTTCTCCTTGTCGATGCGGACGCGCTTGGCGCGGCCGAGCATCGGGAGCGTCACGTTCTCGAGCTTGATGCCCAGATCCTCGGCGATCATCTGGCCCTTGGTCAGGATCGCGATGTCCTCGAGCATCGCCTTGCGACGATCACCGAAGCCCGGCGCCTTCACGGCCGCGACCTTCAGGCCGCCGCGCAGCTTGTTCACCACGAGGGTGGCAAGCGCCTCGCCCTCGATGTCCTCGGCGATGATCAGCAGCGGCTTGCCGGTCTGGACCACGGCCTCGAGCACCGGCAGCATCGCCTGGAGCGAGGACAGCTTCTTCTCGTGGATCAGGATGTAGGGATCCTCGAGCTCGGCGATCATCTTCTCCGCATTGGTGATGAAGTACGGGGAGAGGTAGCCGCGGTCGAACTGCATGCCCTCGACGACGTCGAGCTCGGTCTCGGCGGTCTTGGCCTCCTCGACGGTGATGACACCCTCGTTGCCGACCTTCTGCATGGCGTGGGCGATCATCTCGCCGATCTCCTTGTCGCCATTGGCGGAGATCGTGCCGACCTGGGCGATCTCCTCGGACGAGGCGACCTTGCGGGCCCGCGCCACGATGTCCTGCACGACCGTGGCGACCGCGAGGTCGATGCCGCGCTTCAGGTCCATCGGGTTCATGCCGGCGGCGACGTATTTCACGCCCTCGCGGACGATCGAGGCGGCCAGAACGGTGGCCGTGGTGGTGCCGTCACCCGCGATGTCGCTCGACTTCGAGGCCACTTCGCGCACCATCTGGGCGCCCATGTTCTCGAACTTGTCGGCGAGCTCGATCTCCTTGGCGACCGTCACACCGTCCTTGGTGATGCGCGGGGCGCCGAAGCTCTTCTCGATCACGACGTTGCGGCCCTTGGGACCGAGCGTGACCTTCACGGCGCTGGCGAGCAGCTCGACGCCGCGCAGCATCTTCTCGCGGGCATCGACGGAAAAACGAACGTCTTTGGCTGACATGGACAATCTCTTCTGTTGTCGTGCGGCCCCGAGGCGCGCCGGGGCGGGCGCCTCGAAGGGCTTGAGCAGCGTCGGAGGGGGCGGGAGCCCTTAGGCGACGACGCCCATGATGTCGGATTCCTTCATGATCAGGAGGTCCTGACCGTCGATCTTGACCTCGGTGCCGGACCACTTGCCGAACAGCACGCGATCGCCGGGCTTCACCTCCAGCGGATTGATCTTGCCGGCCTCGTCCCGGGCGCCGGGCCCGACGGCGACGACCTCGCCCTCCTGGGGCTTCTCCTTGACGGTATCGGGGATGATGATCCCGCCCTTGGTCTTCTCCTCGCCCTCGATGCGGCGTAGCACCACGCGGTCGTGCAGGGGGCGAAACTTCATGTGCGGCATCCTGGTCGTCCCGCCTGGGGCCTCGCGTCGACATGACCGAGCCCGTGCGGGAAAGGCGGCGGCAGACCGAATCGCCTGCGCCGGATCGACCCTGTCTTAGCACTCAATAGACAAGAGTGCTAACGCGTCTCACGGTCGATGCGCCGCGGAGGGTGATTTTCGAGCGGTTCGTCGCGTTCGGACAGATTGATATTCGAACGCGGTCGCGCGCTTCGATCCCGGTCCGGAGCTCGGAACCGGCATCCGTCCGGGTACGGCCGCGCAACGGGCGGCCTCAAGATCCGTATTGATACACCAGAATAACCGCGCGAAAAATCGCGCTTTACCGGCGCGCCGCACCGAATTTTCGTGCAACACATTTGACGATTGTGATTATCCCGTCGATGCGCTACAGATCATAAATCGATCTTTGGCCAGATATTCGGCCGTCTCGCCACAACAGGGCGAGCGCTCTGCATCTCTCCCAGTTTCGACGACCACGGACGGGCGCACGCTCAGGCACGCGCTCGCCCCCTTCGATCGTCCAGAGTTCGCGGCTCGCGCAGCGCAACGGCGGCAGGCCCTGGATCTTTGTTACAGCCTGGTGATCACGCCAGACCGGTCTCCGGTCTCCGCACCATGCTCTGAAGCAGTTGGAAGAGTTATGAGCATCGGCACCGTTAAGTGGTTCAACGAGACCAAGGGCTTCGGTTTCATCCAGCCTGACGATGGCGGCAAGGACGTGTTCGTGCACATCTCGGCCGTCGAGCGCGCCGGCATGCGCAACCTGATCGAGGGTCAGAAGCTCTCCTACGAGCTGGAAACCGACCGTCGCAGCGGCAAGCAATCCGCCGGCAGCCTCCAGGCCGCCTGAACCTCGCGCCTCAACCGAGGACGCGTTTCGAAGCCGTTCCCAGTGTGGAGCGGCTTCTTCTGTTTCTGATACGGGCGCTGCGGCGCGCGAGGAGTCTCCGTGGGTCAATTCAAAGAAACGCAGCTGTCTGATCGTCTCGAGGCCGGTGCCAAGGCCAAGGAAGAGCGGCTGGCCCAGTTCCGCGCGCGCCCCGCGGCGGACGATCCGGCCGTCCTCGCCCGCCAGGCCGAGCGTCAGGCCGTCGCCGAGGCCCGCGAGGTGCGGGTGAGCGAGCGGGAAGCCGCCCGCGCCGCCGCGGAGGCGGTCCGCGCCGCGGAAGCGCTCGCGGAGCAGGAGCGCGCGGCCGCCGAACTGGTCCGTCAGGCCGCCGAGAAGGTCGAGCGCCAGGCCGCCCTGGCCGCCGAGCAGAAGGCGACCCGCGACGCCCGCTTCGCCGCCCGCAAGGCCAAGGTGAAGCGGTAAGCACAGGGCGGAGCGCCGCCGACGCAGCTCTCCATCACGCGCGCTCCGGCAGCCCCGCCGCAAAGAACCGGTTCGGCGGGCGCGGCAGGCCGAGATGGTCGCGCAGGGTCGTGCCGGCATAGTCGCGCCGGAACAGGCCGCGCCGCTGCAGTTCCGGCACCAGCGTGTCGACCACGTCGTCGAGCCCCTGGGGCACGAACGGGAACATCACGTTGAAGCCGTCGCAGCCGCGGCCCTCCAGCCATTCCTCCATCCGGTCCGCGACCTGCGTGGGCGTCCCCACGAAATGGAGCCCGGCATAGGCGCCGACCTTGCGGGCGAGGTCGCGCACGGTGGCGCCGGTCCGGCGGGCATAGTCCAGGATCTGCGCCTGGCTGGTCTTGCTGGCGTTGGTCTCAGGGATCTCGGGCAGGGGCGCGTCGAGATCGAAGCCGGAGGCGTCGACCCCGAGCCGCACCGACAGGTTGGCGAGCCCGCTGTCGGGATGGACCAGATCGTCGAGGCGCGCCCGCTTGGCCTGCGCCTCGGCCTCGGTCTCGCCCAAGATCACCAGGGCGCCGGGCAGGATCTTCAGGTGGTCGGGATCGCGCCCCAGCGCGGGCATCCGGCCCTTCACGTCGGCATAGTAGGCCTGTGCGGCCTCCAGGGTGGGACTGGCGCCGAACACCATCTCGGCGGTTTCGGCCGCGATCTGCTTTCCGGCCTCGGAGGCGCCGGCCTGGACGATCACCGGCCAGCCCTGAACCGGCCGGGCGACGTTGAGCGGCCCCTTCACCGTCAGGAATTCGCCCCGGTGGTCGAGGACGTGCAGCTTGTCGGACTCGAAGAACAGGCCGCTCTCCGGATCCATCAGGAAGGCGTCGTCGGCCCAGGAATCCCACAGGCCGGTGACCACGTCGTAGAACTCGCGCGCCCGGGCGTAGCGCACCGCGTGGTCGAGATGCGCGTCGCGGCCGAAATTCAGCGCCTCGTCCGGGTTGCCCGAGGTGACGAGGTTCCAGCCGGCCCGGCCCTTCGAGATGTGGTCGAGGGAGGCGAACTTCCGGGCCACATGGTAGGGTTCGTTGTAGGTGGTCGAGGCCGTGGCGATCAGGCCGATCCGCGACGTGAGCGCGGCGAGGGCCGGCAGCAGCGTCAGCGGGTCGAACGAGGTCACGGTGGCGGAGCGGCGCAGGGCCGCCATCGGCATGTTCATCACCGCCAGATGGTCGGCCATGAAGAAGGCGTCGAACTTCGCCGCCTCCAACCGCCGGGCGAACTGCGCCAAGTGCTCGAAGTTGAAATTCGCGTCCGGGTAGCCGCCGGGATAGCGCCACCAGGCCGTGTGGATCCCGACTGGGCGCATGAACGCGCCGAGATGCAGCTGGCGGTCTCGACTCATGGCGGCGCTCCGCGGGTCCTCACGGGTGCTTGTGGATCGGGTCGACCCAGTGGACCGCCTCGGGCCGCTCCACCGGCTCGACATCCGGGATGTTGACCACCACGGCCTCGTTGTCCGAGCGCACCAGCACGCAGTGCAGGGGCTCGTCCGTGGAGGCGTTGATCTCCTGGTGCGGCACATAGGGCGGCACGAAGATGAAGTCCCCCGGCCCGGCCTCGGCCACGTATTCGAGCCGCTCGCCCCAGCGCATCCGGGCGCGGCCGGAGACCACGTAGATCACGCTCTCCAGGGCGCCGTGATGGTGCACGCCGGTCTTGGCGTCGGGCTGGATCGCCACCGTGCCGGCCCAGATCTTCTGGGCGCCGACCCGGGCGGCGTTGACCGCCGCCTGCCGGAACATCCCCGGGGTCTGCGCGGTGTTGCTGTCGAGCTGGTCGCCCGGGATCACCCGCACGCCGTCATGCTTCCAGCGCGGCGCCCCCTCCCCTGCGGCATGGTCGTGATCGTGGCCGTGCGCGTCGTCATGGGCATGCGTGTGGCCGTCGCCGGTGTCGTGCATCGTCAGGACCTCCATCCGGGGGAGCGCCGCATCATTGCACCGCCGCCGAGGCTTCGGACAGGGCTCGGGAGAATCCCGTGTCGAAGATCGCCGCCGCCTGCGGGGCGCGGGCCTTCGGGATCAGGCCGGCGCGGACATAGAGGTCGATGGTGCGCTGCTCGTCGGCGATCACGTCGGCGTCGATCGGCACGGTCCGGTAGCCGGCGCGGCCGAACCAGCGCAGCGGCACCGCCTCCGGCAGGCCGATCAGCTTCGACCAGACCTTCGCGTAGGGTGCCGGGTCCTTGAGCGCCCAGGCCCGGGCTCGGGCGAGGCGCGCGGCGAAATCGGCCAGCAGGGGCCGCTTGTCCGTCAGGGCGCTGTCGCGCGCCACCGTGAAGGTGAGGCCGGGAGTGATGCCGTTGCCGTCGCGGACCACCCGGGCCAGGCCGGCGAGTTCCGCCGTGGACGTGTAGGGCTCCCAGGTCGCCCAGGCCTCCACAGACCCGGAGGCGAGGGCGATCTTGGCATCCGCCGGGGGCAGGAAGCTGAACAGGACGCTGTCGAACGGCAGCCCCGCCTCCGCCAGGGCGGCCAGCACCACCTGGTGGCCGATGGAGCCGCGGTTGGTGGCGACGCGCTTGCCCTTGAGATCCGCCACGCTCCGGATCGGCGAATCGGGCGCCACCAGGATCGCCAGCCCGTCCTGCCGGTTGCGGAACGCCATGAACGCCTTCACGGGTGCCCCGGCGGCGGCCGCGAAGGTGAAGGGCGCGTCGCCGACCCCGCCGGCATCGATCGCCCCGGCGTTCAGCGCTTCGAGAAGCGGCGCGGCCGCCGGGAACTCGCTCCATTCCAGCCGGTAGGGCAGGCCGTCGAGGACGCCCGCCGCCTCCATCAGGGCGCGGGCATTGCCGCGCTGGTCGCCCATCCGCAGCACGTCCTCCGCCCGGGCCGGCCCGAGGGCCAGGAGGGCGACGAGGATCAGGATCGCGGCGCGCATCAGGCGGCCTCGGCGGCGCGGCCGCGGGCCGCGAGCGCGGCCTTGAAGGCCGGCAGCAGCTCCCGGCCGTACTGGATCGCGTCCTCCAGCGGATCGAAGCCGCGGATCAGGAAGGTGCGCACCCCGAGGTCGTGATAGTCGAGCAGCGCCTCGGCCACCTGCTCGGGCGTCCCGACCAGGGCGGTGGAATTGCCCGCCGCCCCGGTCTCGGCCGCGATGGCGGTGAACAGCCGCTTGTCGAGGCGCGAGCCCGCGGCCGCCGCCGCCAGCAGCCGGCGTGAGCCCTCGTTCTGCAGCGCGGCGGCCGCGCCGAGGCCCCGTGCCGCCCGGGCGGCGCGGGTCCGGGCCAGGATATCCTCCGCGCGAGCCCAGGCCCGCGCCTCGGTCTCGGCCAGGATCGGCCGGACCGACAGGCTGAAGCGCGGTTGGCGCCCATGCGGCGCGGCGGCGTCCCGGACCCGCCCGATCAGCTCCCGGACCTGGGCCTGGGTCTCGCCCCACAGGGCGTAGGTGTCGGCGTGGCGGCCGGCCACCGCCAGAGCCGCCGGCGAGGCGCCCCCGAAATAGACCGGGATTGAATCGACCGGCTTCACCTCGGAGAAGCCCCGCTCCACCCGGTAGAACGCGCCCGCGTAGTCGAACGGCGCCGCGGCGGTCCAGCTCTGGCGGGCAATGTCGAGGAACTCACCGGTGCGGGCGTAGCGCTCGTCCTTGGTGAGGTGGTCGCCGTCCTGGGCGAGCTCCCGGTCGTCGCCGCCGCTGATCACGTGGATCGCGACCCGGCCGCCGGTGAGCTGGTCCAACGTCGCGAATTGCCTGGCCGCCACGGTGGGCGCCGTGAAGCCGGTGCGGTGGGCGATCATCAGCCCGAGCCGCTCGGTGACGGTTGCGACCTGGGCGGCGAGCAGGAGGGCGTCCGGCGAGGTCGAATGGAACGCCACCAGCACCCGGTCGAACCCGCCCCATTCATGCGCCTGGGCCAGCAGCTTCAGGTAGTCCCGGTCGATCGCCGGACCTTGCGCCGGGTGGATCTCGGAGCTGTGGCGGGGAGCGACGAAGCCGATGAACTCGACGGCCTCCGGGGGCAGCAGGCTCATGAAAATCTCCGTGTCGGGGCCGGCGCGGCGATGGCCACGGCAGACCATCGGGGCTGTCGCAAGGTTCGCGAAGGAGGCCGCGATGGTCCGCCCCGAGACGCGGAGCGTCAACGAAAGCGTCTTTCGAAAATTTGGAGAACGAAAGAATAAGTCCCGCCGCAACCCGGGAATACGAGAAGACCCTGCTCGTCAGCTGGTGGATCGCGAATGCTTTCGCGTTTCACGCATGCGCAGGCCCCCGGGCATCTCCCGACGGAAAGCAGAGCCGGGCCATCCACGAAAGACGCGGACCCGACGGCCACCCCGGGGCGTGCCGGCCGACGCACAGGATCACCATCGTCTGCGGGGCACCGCACGCGCGGGAAACGCCACCGTCCAGAACGGGAAAACCGGCCGGACCTTTCGGGGTCCGCCCGGTTTTTGTTTCGGTCCGTCCCGTCGCGGTCCGGCTCAGTGCCGCGGCAGGCTGTGCAGCGCCTTGAGGAACACGTCCACGTCGGATTTGGTGTTGTAGAAGGCCAGCGAGGCCCGCACCGACTGGTCGATTCCGAACCGGCGCAGGGCCGGCAGGGCGCAGTGATGGCCCGAGCGCACCGCGATGCCGTGCGCGTCGAGATGGTGGGCCACCGCCTCGTTCTCCTGCCCCTCGATCACGAAGGACATCACGCTCGCCTTCTCGCGGGCCGTGCCGATCAGGCGCAGGCCCTTCACCTCGGCGAGGCCGGCCTGCGCGTAGTCCAGCAGGTCATGCTCGTAGGCGGCGATCGCCGGCAGGCCGATGCGCTCCAGATAGTCGAGCGCCGCGCCGAGGCCGACCGCGCCCGCGATGTCCGGTGTGCCCGCCTCGAACTTCTCCGGGGCGCCCTTGTAGACGGTCCGGGTGAAGGTGACGTCCTCGATCATGTGGCCGCCGCCCTGCCAGGGCGGCACCGCCGCGAGCAGGTGCGTCTTGCCGTAGAGCGCCCCCACCCCGGTCGGCCCGAACACCTTGTGGCCGGAGAAGACCAGGAAGTCGGCGTCGAGGGCCTGCACGTCCAGCGGCATGTGCGGCGAGGATTGCGCCGCATCGACCAGCACCGGCACCCCGTAGGCATGGGCCAGGGCGATGATCTCCCGCACCGGGTTCACGGTGCCCAGCGCGTTCGCCACATGGGTCACCGAGACGATCTTCGTCCGGCCCGAGAGCAGGGCCGCGTATTGCTCGAAGATGATCTCGCCCCGGTCGTTGACCGGGATCACCCGCAGCGTCGCCCCGGTGGCCTGGGACAGGAGCTGCCACGGCACGATGTTGGCGTGGTGCTCGATGGTCGAGACGATGATCTCGTCACCCGGGCCGATATGGGCCCGGCCGAAGGAATGGGCGACGAGGTTGATCGCCTCCGTGGTGCCGCGCAGGAAGACAATGTCATCCTTCGAGGGGGCGTTGAGGAAGCGGCGCACCGCCTCGCGGCCGCCCTCGAACAGGTCCGTGGAGCGCGCCGCCAGGGTGTGGGCGGCCCGGTGGATGTTCGAGTTGTGCCGCCCGTAGAATTCCGAGGTCGCGTCGATCACGGCCTGCGGCTTGTGGGTGGTGGCGGCGTTGTCGAGCCAGACCAGCGGGTGGCCGTTGACGCTCTGGTGCAGGGCCGGGAAGTCCCGGCGGACATGCTCCACGTCGAACGGCGCCGCCACCGGGCTCGATCCCTGGGCGGTGAGCCGCGGGGCGGGACCCGGATAGCGTGCGGGCTCGACCCGTGGGCTCGCCGGCGCCTTGCGGGCCGGGCCCGGGCCGGCATTCAGGAAGTAGTAGTCGGAGACCGGAGCCTCGGGCGCCCGGGACAGGTGCCCGGTCCGCGCGAAGCTCTCCTGGGCGACATCGACGCCCTGCCGGGACGGGTCGGCCGGCACCAGCTGCGGCGCGATCGCCTGCGCGAAGGCGTTGGCGCGGGGATGATCCCCGGCCACCTGACGGTGCAGGTCGGGACCGCCCGGGAAGGCCGCCGGCGCGCTCGGGAAGCCGAAATCCGGCAGGACCGGGCGCGGACTCGCCGGGTGGACCGGCGGGATCGCGGCGGTGTCGAAGAAGGCCGGGCTCGCGGGGGCGGGGTTCGGTACGGTCGGGCCGCTGAGGCCCGGCACACCGAGGGCGGGCCCGCCGAACGACTTGGCCGCGAGTGCGGATCCGTCCGGCTGCAGGCCGGAGGGCTGCAGGCCGGAGGGCTGCCCCCCGGCCGGAACCGATGGGATTCCCGTGGCCGCGCTCGGGAACGGGGCGCCGCCCGGTCCCTGCGGCAGGCCTTCGAGGGCCTGCGGGACCTGGGGTCCCGCGGGCAGCGTCGGGGCGAAGGGCTGGCTCGCGGCCTGCCCCTGCTGGTAGATCTCCCGGGCGAGGCGCCCGATCAGATCGCTATGGGCGAGCTCGGCCGGGCTCGCCTCCGGTCGACCGAAGGCCAGTCCCTCAGGCATAGTCATGGTAGTTGCCGAGGAGGACGTTATCGAGGCGGGCGATCGCGTCCTCGACCAGCACGGCGGCCGAGAAGTAGCGGGTCACCAGGTGCGAGGCGATCGAGTGGTCGTTGGTGCCCATGTAGCGCACCGACAGGCCGGGCTCGATCTCGCCGGTCACGCCGGACTTCTGCAGGCCGACCACGCCCTGCTCGCCCTCGCCGACGCGCAGCAGCAGGATCGCGGTGGTCTCGGCGCCGGTCACCGGATCGATGTCGATCGGCAGCTTGTCGCTCGGGATCAGCGGGACGCCGCGCCAGGTGATGAACGGCGCGCCGAACAGGTGGACGACGACCGGCGGCACGCCGCGGCGGGTGGCCTCACGGCCGAAGGCCGCGATGGCGCGCGGATGCGCCACGAAGAAGGCGGGCTTCTTCCAGACCAGGGTCAAGAGCTCGTCGAGATCGTCCGGCGTGGGCGGGCCGCCGCGGGTGGGGATGCGCTGGCGCGGGCCGACCTCGTTGAGCAGGCCGAATTGCGAGTTGTTGAGCAGCTCCCACTCCTCGCGCTCCTTCACGGCGTCGACGGTGAGGCGGATCTGCTCGCGGAGCTGGTCGATCTCGTTCGAGTAGAGGTCGGTGACGCGGGTATGGGTGTTGAGGATCGTCTGGATCGTCGAGAGGTGATACTCGCGCGGATGCGCCTCGTAATCGACGAAGGTGGTCGGCAGGCGCGGCTCGCCGGTATGGACCGCCAGCAGTTCGATGCCCTGCTCGCCGTGCGAGCTGGTATGGCCCTTCAGCCGCTCCTGCTCCTCCCGGTACTGGGCGATCTTGGCGCGGATCTCGTCGTTCTCAAGGGCGTCCGGATCGAGGGTCAGGAGGGTGACCGCCGAGAGCGCCTTGACGGCCGGTGTGGGTCCGCCGGCACCGAGCAGGTCGCCGTCACCGAAATAATCGCCCCGAGTGGCCAGACCCTGGCGCAGGCGGCCCTTGTAGGGCCCCGAGAAGGTCAGCTCGACCGTGCCGTCGGCCACCACGGTCAGGGTGCGGGTCCCGGCGCCCTCCTCGTGGATGATCTTGCCGGCCTTGTGCTTGCTCTCGGTGAAGCGGTCGGCGAGCTTTGCCAGCTCGGCATCGCCCAGGCGGCTGAACAGCGGCACCGCCCGCAGCGAGGCGGGGCGGATCGCCCGGTCCCTGTTCTCGGTGACGAGGTCGACGCGGCCGGGCCGGGCCAGCACGACGGCGCGCCGGTTGACGCGGTAGACGCCGCCCGCGACGTCCACGAACGGCAGGAGCCTGAGGAGCCAGCGCGGCGTGTTCGCCGCGTTCTGGACCGAGGTGACGGTGGCTGTCGCAAGATTGCGTGCCGCCGTGGCGCTCACGCTCAGACCGGGTCCACTCATCGTTCGTCCTCTTTCATCGCAATGGCAGGCGCGCCGCAGCATCGGCCCGCGTCTCCGCGAGCCGTCCCGCAGTCGATGCGGGCCGGGCGCAAGGTAAAAGGGGTGATGTCAGGGCCGAATGGCCACTGCGCTCAGAATAAGATCCGTTGTGTCGTGCAGCCGCGCAGCCGTTGACTGGCGGGACACTGTGCTCACCGCTGCGGCGAACCAGCACAGTCAAGGTAAGCCTTGATTCCGCACCGGGTCAACGAAATGATTTTTCCTATTTATCCTGCAGCCGTGGAATACCAGCCTTTAAAACGCCGACTCCATAGGAAATATGTGAAGCAACCCCGCATCGCGAGAGAATTTCCTTCTCGTCCGAACGTCGATCCCGCGGGATTTGCGGCTCTCGTCTCTGAAAAAAAATTTTCTTGCTCGGATCAGATCCCGTCGCCGAAGCCGAAAGACTGATCCATACTGCGCGCCGGCTCCTCGCCCGCGGCGAGGCGCGACACCACCCGGGCCGGCACACCCGCCACGGTGGTGTGGGGCGGCACGTCGTGCAGCACCACGGCGGCGGCGGCGACCTTGGCCCCCTCGCCGACGCGGATATTGCCGAGCACCTTGGCCCCGACGCTCAGCAGGACCCCGCGCTCCACCTTCGGGTGCCGGTCGCCGCTCTCCTTGCCGTTGCCGCCCAGCGTCACCGACTGGAGGATCGAGACGTCGTCGGCCACCACCGTGGTCTCGCCGATCACGACGCCGGTGGCGTGGTCGATGAACACGCCGGAGCCGATCCGGGCGGCCGGGTGGATATCGCAGCCGAACACCTCCGAGATGCGGCTCTGGACATGCAGGCTGAGCGTCGCCCGGCCCTGGTGCCAGAGCCAATGGGCGACCCGGTAGGCCTCCAGCGCCGCCAGGCCCTTGTAGAACAGGAACGGGTCGAGGTAGCGCCGGCAGGTCGGGTCGCGCTCCCGGATGGCGATCAGGTCGCGCGCGGCGTTGGCCCCGGCATGGGGGTCCGCCTCGAAGGCGGACAGGCAGAGGTCGCGCATCGACAGCCGGGCGAGGTCGCCGTCGCCCAGGCGGTGGGCGAGGCGGTACGCGAAGGCCTGGGCGAGGCTGCGCTGGTCCAGGATCGTCGCCTGGACGATCCCGGCATAGAGCGGTTCCTCGACCAGGACGGCCTCGGCCTCGGCACGGAGTTCCGCCCACAGGTCGCCCTCGAGGGTGCCGCGGCCGGCGGCGCGCAGCGGCGGGATCGCGGCCGAGGCCGTCACGCCCGGAGGATCCGGATCTCGAGCGCCATCAATGCACCAGCTGGAACAGGTCGGCGAGGTAGCGTTCCAGGGTCTCGTGGCCTTCGAACTTCACGTCGACCGTGGCCGAGTGGCCCTGCTGCTGATGGATGCCCACGATCCGGCCCCGGGCATGGCGCCAGATCCCCAGGATCTCCGCGAGGTCGAGCCGCTGGAACACCACCTGATCACCCTGCGCCATCGTCGCTGAACCTTTCGCGCTGCCGTCCTTGCGAGGGCCGATCCGGCCGGCCCGATTCGGATGTCCGAAGCGGGGCCGGCGCGGCGCCGGACGGTCCCGGGAATGCCCTTCCGCCCGCCCCGCATCGGGGGAGAAGGTTTCGTTCGCAGATTGCCCCGGGACCAGCATCATCTTCGCTAAGCCACTGAACGTGCTCGATAATCGATTGTTCAACGGCATTTGGCAAGGCTTGTTCCGGGACAGCCCGGCCGCTAACCCCAGGTCCTGGGATCGCCGGGGCGGTCCCCGATTCGGAAGGCGAGACCGCCATGAGCCCCTATCTTCCCCCCCTCGCGGGCGGCCTGCTGATCGGCCTGTCCGCCGCGATGCTCCTGCTGCTGAACGGCCGGATCGCCGGGATCAGCGGCCTGGTCGCCGGCCTCGGTCGGCCGGGACGCGCGCGCCGGCTCGCCGACGCCGCCTTCCTGCTCGGCCTGATCCTCGGGCCGCCGGCCTTCGCGCTGCTGGCCGGACACTGGCCGGAGATGCGGATCGATGCAGGCCTGCCGGTCCTGGCGCTCGCGGGCCTGCTGGTCGGTTTCGGCACCCGGCTCGGATCCGGCTGCACCTCCGGGCACGGGGTGTGCGGGCTCGCGCGGCTGTCGCCGCGCTCGATCGCGGCGGTGCTGGTCTTCCTCGCCACCGGCATGCTGACCGTGGCCGCCATGCGGGGGCTGCCGTGAGCGCCGCCCTGCGCATCCTCGCGGCCCTGGCCGCGGGCCTCACCTTCGGGCTCGGCCTGGCGCTCTCGGGCATGCTCGACCCGGCCCGGGTGCGCGGCTTCCTCGACGTGGCGGGCGCCTGGGATCCCAGCCTGGTCTTCGTGCTCGGGGGGGCCGTGACGGTGTCGGGGCTCGGCTACCGCCTGAGCCGGCGCCTCTCCGGCCCGGTCCTGGATGCCCGGTTCGACCTGCCGGCCCGGCGCCGGATCGATGCCCCGCTGATCGTCGGCGCCGCCCTGTTCGGGATCGGCTGGGGCCTCTCGGGCTTCTGCCCCGGCCCCGCCGTGGCGGCCCTGTCCACGGGGGCGGTTCCGGTCCTCGTCTTCGTCGCCGCGATGCTCATCGGCATGGCGCTGCACGGCCTGCTGCCGACCGCATCGGCGGAAACTCCGCGCGGCGTCGCGCCCCCGGCCTGAACCGGGGCCGTCCGGACCGAGCGCGCCGCGATCGCGGCAGATCCCTCAGAGGCTCTCGATCCAGGTCTGCAGGATCGACAGGGGCTCCGGGCCACGATTCGGGCCGAAGCGCTGCACGGCGTCGCTCGGCACGAAGCCGAACCGGCGCTTGAAGGCGCGCCGGAAGGTGCGCTCGTCCGTGAAGCCGACCGCGTAGGCGATCCGCGCGACGCGCGCGGGCTGCGCCTCGTCTCGGATGAGCATCCGCATTGCGTGCATCAGGCGCCGGTCGCGGATGTAGGTGACGATGCCGTTGGGCGCGAACACCCGGTAGAGGGTCGAGCGCGACAGGCCGAGGCGTGCGGCGATCAGGGCCGGCGAGAGCTTCGGGTTGCCGAGCTCCGCCTCGATGAACCGGCGGACCCGGATCCGCACATCCTGGTGCTGGACGGGGCTCCCCGTCTCCCGGCCGCGCAGCCAGGTCGCGCAGAGCTGGATGATCGCGGATGCCGACGCCAGGGCCTCGCGCTGATCCAGGCGGTCGCCGCAGGCCACGACATTGGCGACGAAGCTGTGGACCAGGCGCCCGAACGGGTCGCCGTCATGGTCCAAGGGGCGGCCGTGCAGGGCGTCCGGATGACAACCCTGCTTCTCCAGCAGGGCACGGGGGATCACCACGTTCGTGGCATCGACGGCGTCCGCGACGATGCGCACGGGCTGCGCCAGGTCGAACACGATGCACTGGACCTCGCTGACCGGCTCGGCGGCACGGTCCGTCTCGACCACGCTGCGGCCGCGCCGGTAGAATTGCAGCAGGATGTGATCGAGCCCTTGCTGCCGGATCATCTCCGGAGACCGCTCGAGGATATGGGCCGGCGCGATCACGTCGCCGACCAGCAGCTCGCCGAGGTGATAGCTGCGCATCGCGATCGGGACGCTGAGGTCGGTCTCCGGCCCGAAGCTCACCGAAAAGACCGGCGCCAGATGTGCCTGCCAGGCCCGGCCGAGGGCGTCCGGATCCTCGGGCGGCTCGAAGCGCAGGCACGCGATGCCGGTGGCGGGCGCCTCGGGCGCCGCCTCGCCCGGACGGGATGCCCCAGCGCCGGCATCGGGCGCGAACGATGCGGCCGGGGCCTGCCGGTGCTCGGCCGGGGCGGCGATGGCGGCGGCGCGGTGATCTCTCATAGTATCAGGCCTGCAATGATCCCGATTCCCGTCGATCTACACCGGTCTTTCGACAGGCGTGATCGCGACGAATCGAATGAACACGCCGATTGGCTTCGCATCGCATCGCCACATCTCGGCGGGACCTTTCGGATGGTCTCTCGCCCCGGTCGGTCCGGATCAAGAGCGCGCATCACAGGGCCCCGCGGCATGCAGTATGTCTCAAAAGGGGTGAAGGAAGTGCCAAATCGCGCGCGCGCCGCATCCTGTGGCCGGGACGTCATAGCCTGTAAAACGTCCGTCCGCTTAAGGCCGGAGCCTTGCCTTTGCCGGGACCGATCGGACGTTCTTCATGTCAGACCAGCATGACCCCATGCGCCATACGGGTGAACGCCGCGGCTCCGTCACGCGAGCGGGCCGCGTCGGAAGCCGGGGTGGCCGGGCGCAACGCGGCCTCCTGCTCGGTTGCTCGCTGGCCGCTCTCACGGCGGCGCTGGGGCCGGCGGCGGCTCAAAGCGTGGCGAGACGCCCGCCCTCGTTCCTGGGCCTGACGGCGGCGGATTTCGACACGCCCGAGTATCGGGCTGATTGGGGCCTGGCCCAGATCAACGCCGCGACCGCCTATGCGCGCGGGTTCACCGGCGCCGGGGTGTTGGTGGCGGTGGTCGATACCGGCATCGACCCGAACCATCCTGAATTCCGCAATCTCTCTAAGCCCGGATTCACGCGGATCTCTCCGGGCTCGGACGATGCCTATATCTGGAATCCGGAATTCGGCAGTCCGGCCTTCCCCATCCCTGCGCTGACCGACCGGGACGGCCACGGCACGCACGTGTCAGGAACGATCGGCGCTGCCCGCGACGGTGTCGGGATGATGGGCGTCGCCTATGACAGCACGATTCTCACCCTTCGAGCGATCGTGGGCAATGACGATGCCAGCACTTATGCCGGCAGACTCTATGGCGACACCAGCGCCGCCATTGAGCATGCGACTGCGCAGGGCGCCCGCGTCCTGAATGGCAGCTACGGGCCCAACTCACCGCCCCCATACATCAAGGATGAATTTGGCAATTGGATCAAAAATCCAGCCTACAAGGTATTCACGATCCAATCCTATAGATTTTCAGACGAAAAAGCGGAATACGATGCAATCAAGCAGGCCGCTGACAGCGGTATGCTGCTGGTCTTTGCCGCCGGAAATGATCGGCAGTTGCAGCCGGTCACGTCGGTCAACCCGAGCGGCTCGGCCCTCTATCCATACATACGACCCGGCAACGCGAGAAGCGGTGTCTACCAATTCCTAGACGATAAGGGTCGACCTATTTCCGATCAAAGCGGAATCGATTTCTCCGGCATTGCCGGATCGATCGTTTCTGTCGTCGCCACCGATAGCAAAAACAAGATCGCCTGGTTCAGCAACTGGTGCGGCGTCGCGGCAGCCTGGTGCATCTCTGCGCCGGGATACGACATCTACTCGACCTGGCCTCAAGGTTTAGGCAAGAGCTACAATACGATCAGCGGCACCTCGATGGCGGCGCCGCACGTCACTGGCGCGGCCGCGGTGCTGATGCAGGCGTACCCGTTCCTGACGGCGCCGCAGATCGCCCAGACGATGTTCACCACCGCCACCCCGATCGGGCCGGCGGAGATCTACGGCTGGGGCCTGCTCAACCTCGGCAAGGCGATCGATGGACCGGGCCAGTTCACCTCCACCTGGACGGTCAACACCACCTACAAGGGCCAAGCCTATTACGGTCGCTTCGCCAACGACATCTCCGGACCCGGCGGCCTGATCAAGACCGGCGCCGGCATCCTCGATCTCACCGGCAACAATACTTACGCCGGCGGCACAACCATCAACGGCGGCGTGCTCGGAATCCTGGCCGACCGCAACCTGGGCGCCGCGAGCGGCGGGCTGGCCTTCGGCGGCGGCACCCTCGAAGTCCTGGCCGACGGCTTCGCCACCGCCCGGCCGGTGACCCTCAACAGCACCGGCACGCTCCAGATCGATACGGGCACCTCCAGCTTCGCGGGGGTGTTCGCGGATGGGGCCGGGCCGGGTTCGCTCATCAAGACCGGCCCCGGCACCGCCAGCCTGTCGGCAGCCAACACCTACACGGGCAGCACCCTCGTGACGGGCGGCACGCTGGCGCTGACGGCGACCGGCAGCCTGATCTCGCCGATCACCGTCGGCACGGCCGGCAGCTTCGTGAATGCCGGCACCGCGACCGGCAGCCTGGTCAATGTCGGCTTCACGGCGAACAGCGGCACCCTCGCGGGCGGCGTGATCAATGCCGGCCTGCTCGCCAGCAGCGGAGCGATCTCCGGCGGGCTGGCCAATGCCGGCTACACCGTCAACAGCGGCACCGTCGCCGGTGGCGTCATCAATGTCGGCACCCTGGCCTCCAGCGGCAGCCTCTCCGGCGGACTGACCAATGCCGGCTACACCGCCAACACCGGCACGATCGGTGGCGGGGTGAGCAACACCGGCACCCTGGTCACCAGTGGAAGCCTCTCCGGCGGCCTGGCCAATGCCGGATACACCGCCAATACCGGCGCCATCGGTGGCGGCGTGACCAACACCGGGACCTTGACCACCCGCGGCACGCTCTCCGGCGGGGTGACCAACACCGGCACCCTGGTCGCCAGCGCCGGCCGGGTCGACGGCGCGATCCGGAACGCCGGCACCGTCGCGGTCACCGGTACGGTCGCCAGCGACGGCACCTTCGCCAACGCCGCCGGCGCCACCCTGAATGTGGTGGCGAGCGGCGCCTACGGCCTGGCCGGCGCGCTCAGCAATGCCGGTACCGTCGCGGTCGCCTCCGGGGCCAGCCTCTCGGCCGCCGAGATCGGCAATGCCGGCCTCCTGGTCAGCGACGGCACCCTGAACGGGCCCGTCTCCAACGCCGGCACCGCCCGCCTGTCCGGCCGGCTCAACGGCGCCCTGACCAACACCGGCGCCCTGCAGTTCACCGGCCCGGTCTCCGGGATCACCGCGCTCACCACCACCGGCCCGCTCGACCTCGGCGGCGGCGCCTTCACCGTCGCGAACCTGTCCGGATCGGCCACGGCCGTGCTCGGCAACGGGCAGCTAACCGTCGGCGGCCCCGGCGCGTCCACCTATGCCGGCGCCATCGTGGATGGGGGCAGCCCCACGACGCTGACCAAGGTCGGCACCGGCACGCTCAACCTCACCGGTACCGGCCGCTTCTCCGGCCCGACCACGATCCAGCAGGGCACGCTGGCGCTCAACGGGCTCTGGACCTCCCCCGTGACGGTGGCGGCCGCCGGCACCCTGCGCGGCACCGGCACGATCGCGGCCCCGGTGGCGGTGGCCGGCGCCCTGCGGCCGGGCAACTCGCCCGGCACCCTGACGGTGGCCGGCCCGGTGAGCTTCGCCCCCGGCAGCCTGTTCGGGCTCGACATCGACGGGATCGGCACCGGCGCCGGGGCGGGCAACTACGCCCGCCTGCTGGCGGTGGGCCCGAGCGGCGCGGTCGCGGCCAACGGCACCCTGGTGCCGGTGCTGCGCGGGATCACCGGCAACGCGACCAACGGCTTCACCCCGGGGCTCGGCCAGCGCTTTTCCGTCTTGGTGGCGCAGGCGGGGCTGAGCGGCTCGTTCAGCGGGCTCACCCAGCCGCCAGCCGGCTTGGCCGCGGCCACCCGCTTCGACGCGCTCTACGGGGCCGCCGGCCTCGACCTTGTGGTGACCCCCGCTGCCTACGGAAACCTCGCGCCCCTGGGCCTGGCCCAGAGCGGCAATGCCCGGGCGGTGGGCGCCGCCCTCGACGTTGCCCGGCCGGCGGCCGGCACCCGGCCCGACGCGGCCCGGGCACGGCTGTTCGACCCGCTCTACGCCGCCGCCCCCGGCACCCTGGCGGGCGGGCTCGCGAGCCTGTCGGGCCAGAGCTACGGCGACGCGGTGATGGCCGATCTCGCGGCGCGCCGGCTGGTCGCCGCCACGATCGACCGGCGCCTGACCTCGGGCGGCGGCAGCGCCAGCTTCAGCGCCGGCGGCGCCGGGCTCGGGCCGAACGGCACCGCGATCGACCTGCGCGGCGCCGCCGGGGGCCCCGACCAGCCGCTGGCCACCGGCGAGGGCCGGATCTGGGCCGACGCGCTGTACGGCTTCGGCAGCCGCGGCGGCGACCGCGCCGCCGGCGGGGCGAACCTCGATGCCGGCGGGCTGCTGGTCGGCGTCGACCGGCAGATCGGGCGCGACACGCTGGTGGGCGGCGCGTTCAGCTACCTGCGCGAGACCGGCGCGTCCCGCGGCGCCGGGGCCGGGTTCGGGCCCGGGTCGTTCACCACGGACAGCTACGGCGGCACGCTCTACGGCAGCACGCGGCTGGGCGCAGTGGTGCTGCGCGGCACGGCCGGGGGCGCCTATGCCGACGGGCGGGTGAACCGGACAATGGTGCTGGGCTCGGCCCCGATGCGGGCCGGCGGCGCGCCGTCCGGCGGCGATCTCGGCCTGTCGGGCTTTGCCGGCTACGCGATCGCGACCGGCCTGCCGGTGGAACTCGTGCCGGAGCTGGGTTTCAGCTACGACCGGCTGAGCCGGGGCCGGGTGAGCGAGCGCGGCGGCCTGGTCCCGCAGGTCTTCACCACGGCGGCGCTTGACGGGGCGCGGATCCTGGCGGGCGGTCGGCTCGCCAGCGTCGCGGTGGATGGAGCCGCGGGCCTGCGCCTCGACGCCCGGGCGTACTGGGCGCACGAGCTGGCGGACACGGCGGCGGTTGTGCGTTCGAGCCTGTTCGGCGTGCCGTTCTCGACCCGCACCAGCGCGCTGGGACGGGACGGTGCGGTGCTGGGCGTGAGCGTGTCCGGCCCGGTGGCCGCCGGGGTGTCGCTGTCGGCGAGCTACACCGGCGAGGTCCGCCCCGGCGCTACGGCCCAAGTCTTCTCGGCCGGTCTGCAAGCCGCTTGGTAAGCCGAGCGCCCGGCCGCGGTCGCCCCTGGGTGGCCGCGGCCCGTACGGGTGGTGCGATGTTCGGCGTCTGCAGCGGAGCGGGGGTCGGACCCCGGCCTGTCGGCGGGGACGTGTACCGTCAGCTCCTATTTATTGACATGCAGAGCGCGCAGCTCGGCCCTTATCGCCGGACCGGCGGGATGAAGCGATGCGACTCGGTCCCTTCAGGCTTTTGCGGGACCGTAGGATCGTCTGTGCGGTCTAGATCGGGGGGAAGCGGTCCGGGGGGCCGAGCGGTGCTCGCGAGATCGTCGTTGTCGTGCCCTATGACTGCCACCGCGATGTTTGGGTTCGACGCGGGGGCCTCACGATGCACAGCCCAGCCCGGGCAACGCCGCTCCGCGCCGAGGGACTTGAGCGGCCGGGCGGTGGCGGCTTCGATCGGGGATCGGGGCGCATGTGACCCAGCGCGTGTATCAACGGAACTAAGTACAACTCACAATTGCATTGCTGGTCGCGGTCGGCGATCATTGGCTCGGACCTACGAGCGAGAGCCGCCGTGCGAGGTATCGAGACCATTCCTCCGGGACATCTTCACGTCCCGATGCTGCGCGAGGCGATCACCGCCGCAGCGGCCATCGGCTTCCTGGCCGGCGGCGGCGTCCGGATGGTGACTGGTCTCGGCGGCACGCAGAATGTCCTGGTGGGCGCGCTCTATCTGCCGCTGGGAGCGATCGCTGCGGCTGTGATGGCCGGGTTCGTCTTGAATCTGATCGCCCTGCCCGCCTTGAGCTGGACCCTGCCCGGCCGCAGGCTGCCGGCGAGGGCCTATCGTGTCGCCGGCGCCCTCTCGGGTTTCGTGGCCTTCTTGGGGGCCTTCGTCCAGTTCGCGCCGGCCACCGTGTAGATCCCGGCACCGGCCAGCCGACCCCGGTTGGCGCGGACTTCGAGCGGTAAGTTGGAATGGCGTTGCGATGTTTCCCGTGAAACATCGCGTTGGGCTCTCTCCCTTGCGGCTTCGGTCACGCGCGTGAAGCCGACGCCGCGCTCAGCACGACCGTCCGGCTCGTCAAGCACCGGCATGGTCTGTCGCGCCACGCCCCTCACCCGAACCACGCGGGCGTGATGGCTGCCCGTCGTAAACAGACCTGCACCGCCTCCTCCGGGCTTGCGCGGACATCGTCCGGCTGATCGAACGCCCCCGAAACCCTCGGGGATGCATCTCGACCATGCCACCGACCTCAAGCCCGCTGCGCCTCGCAATCGTGGGTGGCGGCTTCACCGGCGCCGTGCTGGCGATCCATGCGGTACGCGCCTCGACGGGGCCCCTCGACATCGTCGTTCTCGAGCCGCGGCCCGAGCTCGGGCGCGGCGTGGCCTACAGCACCCGCGATCCCAATCACCGTATCAACGTGCCCAGCGACCGGCTGGATATCGTCGCCGGCGAGACCGGGGCCGCCACAGCCTGGCTCCACGCGCAGGGCATCCTGCCCGATCCGGCGTGCGAGGACGGCACCGGAGCCTACGTGCCGCGGGCGGATTACGGGGCTTATATCGGCGCCGTCCTGGCCGAAACCCTGGCGGCAGCCTCGGACCGCGTGCGCCTGTCCCATCTGCGCACGACGGCCGCGGAGGTCCGGGGAGAGGCCGGAGCCTGGCAGATCCTGACGCAATCCGGCGAGCGCCTCGCGGCCGACCGCGTCGCCCTATGCTTCGGTCACGCGGTGCCCGCCCTGCCCTGCCGTCTCGGACCGGGCGTTGCGGAATCCGGCCGCCTCGTCGCCGATCCCTGGGCGGCCGATGCGCTTGCCGGGATCGGGCCGGAGGCCTCGGTGCTGGTGGTCGGCACCGGGCTGACCATGGCGGACGTGGTGACGAGCCTCGGCGCTGGCGGTCATCGGGGGCCGATCACCGCGGTCTCACGGCGGGGCCTGCTGCCGAAGGCTCACGGACTCTTCAGGATGGATCTGGACGTGGTCGGAACGCATCCGCCCGCCACCGCTCTGGACCTGCTCCGGCTCGTCCGGCGGCAGGTCGCGTCGGTCGATCCCGCCCTAGGCTGGCACCCGGTGGTGGATTCCCTGCGCACGGCCTTGCCCGATCTGTGGTCGAGCCTGCCGGCTGCCGAGAAGCGGCGCGTCGTGCGCCGCCTGCTGCCGTTCTGGGAGGTCCACCGCTTCCGCATCGCGCCGCAGATCGCGGCGGCTTTGACGGAGGCGCGGGCGGCGGGGCGCCTTCTCGTGGAACGGGCAGCCGTCACCGGCCTGGAACTCGGCGCGGATGGGCGGATCGCGACGCTGTTGCGGCCCGGCGGCGGCGAGACCACGCGCCGGTCGTTCGACGCGGTGGTGCTGTGTACCGGGCCGGAGCGCGATGTCTCGCGCAACCCGCTGGTCGCCGCCCTGCTGGCGGACGGCACCGCCAGCCTCGACGCGGTCGGTCTTGGCCTCGCCGTCGATCGCCGCAGCCATGTGCTCGACAGGGACGGCCGGCCCCGGCCCGGGCTCTACGCCTACGGGCCGATGACGCGGGGCAGCTTCGGCGAGATGACGGGGGCCCCGGATATCGCCCAGCACATCGAGCGGACGGTGGGGGACCTGCTTGCCGAGCCGATCTGAGGAACGGCCGGCAGCCGGCGTCCCGACTTCGGTCAGGCGTCGGTGCCGGCCTGTCGGAGGGCGGCAGCGGCCTTCACGATCGACAGGACACCGGTGCGCGTCGTCTGGTCCGTGATCGACCGGAAGGCCGCCACGAGGTCCATGATCTCGGGATCATCGAACAGGCCCTGGATGGACTCGGCGCCCGTATCCTCCGGCGACTTATCCGCGAAGAATGCCTCGACCGGGACCTTGAGCTGGTCCGCGATCATCTGCAGGCGGCTGGCGCCGACGCGGTTGCGGCCCTTCTCGTATTTCTGCACCTGCTGAAAGCTGACGCCGATGGCGTGACCCAGCGTGGTCTGGCTCAGACCCTGTGCGGCCCGGAGCGCCGCGATACGGCTCCCGATCGCGCGATCGGCTTCGGTCGCGAGCTTCGGCTTGGTCACGGTCGTCATATCGCAACAGTCTTTCACGGCGTGCGGCCGAGGTCGGCCGCGATCCACGGGCTGCTTAACTGCATCGCGCACGATTGAGTTTCGCACCACCATGCAACCCTCGCTTGTGCCAGCCGCATATCTTGGCTGTATCGACCCGGGACAGTCACTGCGTCAACGCGTCGTCGCAGAGACGAACGCGCGATCGTGAACCACAGGACCGCACAACCAAGCCGGTTCAGTGCCGATTCCGTATTCAGCTAATCCGGCGTGGTTAACAGAACCTTCCCATACCCACAGCGCAAAATGTCCCCCCCAGGCGGCCCGATCCCGACCGTCGAAGCCCCCTCCCCTTCGCGGGAAGCCGCGGAGGCGGGTACAACTTGGAATGAGTCCAAGTTATATTAGAATTGCTCCATAACATAGCGGTTGCCTATACCAATACTCTGATGCCAACACGATCACGGCAGCGTGAGGCTGCCGTTTTCGTAGAGAGCACGGGCGGTCCCGTGCTTGTCTTAGAGGCGTCAAGATGAACCGGTCCCGGGCTGAAGCGACCTGGAACGCAATCGAACGGTCGCTGGCCGGATCCCTGTATCTCGCGTTGCTCTCAACGACCTGTGCGGTCATCGCGCCGGCCGCGGCCGCGGCACAGGCTGCGGCGACCACCGATATCGAGCTGTCCGAATTGAGCGTGACGGGTGAGGGCCCCAGCCGGTCTCTCAACGGCGACCTGTACGGCGCCGGCGGCGCGGTCGGCCCGGTCCCCGGCTACGTCGCCAGCCGCAGCACGGTCGGCACGAAGACCGACACCCCGATCCTGGAGACGGCGCAATCCGTCTCGGTCGTCGGCCGCCAGCAGATCCAGGACCAGAACGCGCTGACGGTCACCCAGGCGCTGCGCTACACGCCGGGCGTCTTCGCCGAGTCGCGCGGCGGTGCCGGCTCGACTCGCCTGGAGCTGTTCAACATCCGCGGCTTCACGGCCCCGGTCTTCCTGGATCAGATGGCGATCATCGGCGGGCGCGACGCCAACACGTCGATCGACGTCTACCGCTTGGAGCGGATCGACATCATCAAGGGGCCGGCCTCGGTGCTGTACGGGCAGTCCGGCCCGGGCGGCATCGTCAACCTGGTCTCGAAGGTGCCGCAATTCGTCCGCCACGGCGAGGTCTTCATCCAGGGCGGCGGTTTCAACGAGGTCCGGAGCGGCTTCGACATCGGCGGCCCGATCGCGTCGGACATCCCGGGCCTGGCCGACCAGTTCGCCTACCGGGTGATCGGGCTCGGCTGGAACGGCGACGGGCCGGCGGTGACCACCAAGGTCGAGCGGGCCTTCATCACTCCGAGCATCACCTGGCGCCCGTCCACCGACACGTCGCTCACCCTGATCGGCAATTACCAGCGCGATCCGTTCTCGGGCTTCTACGGCGGCTTCCCGGCGGTGGGCACCGTGTTCTCACGCAATTTCGGCAGCGGGCTGTTCGGACGGCTGCCGGTGAATTTCTACGACGGCGATCGCAACATCGAGCGCTCCGACCGGACCCAGGCCTCGATCGAGTACCTGTTCGACCAGCGTATCGGCGAGAACCTGCGGTTCCACTCGGCCGGACGCTACCTGCGTACCCAGGGCGATTACCGCAGCGTCTACGGCGCCTTCAACGACCGGAACGGCCCGACCGCCAGCGGCCCGCTCCTGGCACGGTCGGTCATCGGCACCAACGTGGCGGCCGAAGCCTACACGATGGACAACAACTTCATCGCCGAGTTCGATACCGGGTTCATCGCACACACCGCCCTGCTGGGCGTCGATCACCGGACCTTCAGCACCCGCACCAGCGGCACCCCGTTCCCGAGCGCTCCGGACCTCAACATCCTGGCGCCGAACTATGCCATGAACATCGCCTTCCCGGCATTCAACACCACCTCGCGGGTCGATGCCCAGCAGACCGGCGTGTACTTTCAGGACCAGGCGAAGTTCGATCGCGTCGTGCTGACGCTCGGCGGCCGCTACGACGTCGCCCGCCAGACCGGCCCGACCCGCAGCTTCTCCGGGAACACCAGCACCCTGACGCTCCAGGATGCGCCCTCCGACGCCCTGACCTATCGCGCGAGCCTGCTGTACCAGTTCGACAGCGGCGTGGCGCCGTACGTGTCCTACAGCCAAGCCTTCGAGCCGATCGTGAGCGGGCGCGTGTTCGACAGCGCCTTCGGGTCGGTGGGTCGCGTGCCCGACCCGATCCGCAGCGACCAGTACGAGGCCGGCATCAAGTACCAGCCGCCGGGCACCGACATCCTGCTGACCGCCGCGGTCTTCGATATCCGCCAGTCGAACCGAACCTCCGCGGATCCCCTGCGCCAGGGCTTCGTGGTCCAGACCGGCGAAGTCGGCGCCCAGGGCGTGGAGTTCGAGGCACGGGCCAACCTGGCCGAGGGCCTGACGCTGATCGGCGGCGTCTCGCTCCTCGACATCCGCAACGTGCGGGATAGCGGCAGCACGGCGAACGACCTCACTCGGCTGTCGGTGCCGCTCCAGGGGCGGCGCCCGGTGCAGGTGCCGGACACCACGATCTCGCTGCTGGCGAACTACCGCTTCACCGACGGCCCCCTGCTGGGCCTCGGGATCGGTGGTGGCGTGCGCTACCTCGGCCCGTCCTGGGGCGATCCGGCTAATACCTTCCAGGTGCCGGAGAGCGTGGTTGTCGACGCGGTCGCGTCCTACGACATGCGGCACCTCGCGCCGAGCCTGGCCGGCCTCACGGCGGAGCTGAACGTCAACAACCTGCTGGACGAACGCTTCGTCTCCAGTTGCCTCTCCTACTCGGCTTGCTTCTATGGCCTGCCGCGCACGGTCTACGGAACCCTGCGCTATCGCTGGTAAGGCCCCGCCGATGCGCAACAACTTCCGGCAGTCGATGGCGTGGCTGCACGCCTGGTCCGGGCTGATCGTCGGCTGGGTGCTGTTCGCGGTCTTCGTCACCGGGACCGCGAGCTATTACCGGCCCGAGATCTCGCGCTGGATGCGGCCCGAGCTCCAGGCCGGGACCGTGCGCGGCCCCGACGCGACGGCCGCCGCGGTGGAGCGCGGCGTCGCCTACCTGCAGGCGCAGGCGGGAGGCGCGCGGTCATGGTTCATCACGCCGCCGCGCCCGGACCTGCCGCTGCTCGAACTGTTCTGGCGGACAGGGCCGGGCCAGCCGCCGAGCCACGTGTTCCTCGATCCGGAGACCGGGGCGCCGGCCGCCCTGCGCGAGACACGCGGCGGCGATTTCCTCTACCGGTTCCACTTCGAGCTGAACATGGCGCCTCTCTGGGGCCGCTGGATCGTCGGCATCTGCGCGATGATCATGCTGGTGGCGCTGATCTCGGGGATCATCACCCACCGGAGGATCTTTGCCGACTTCTTCACCTTCCGCCGGGACAAGTCCGCCCAGCGCGGCTGGCTCGACGCCCACAACGTCACGGGCGTGCTCGCTTTGCCGTTCCACCTGATGATCACCTATACGGGGCTGGTCACTCTGTCGTTCATGTACATGCCCTGGGGCATGACCGCGGCCTATCGGGGCGACACGCAACGCTTCTTCGCCGAGGCCGGCCAGATCACGGCGCCGCGCCCCCCGGCGGGCCGGCCGGGCACCCTGGCTCCCGTCGGCCCGATGGTGCGGCGCGCGCAGGAGACGATCCACGAGCCGCTGGAGCGGATCTCGATCGTCAACCCGAAGGACGCGAACGCCACCGTGGTGGTCGTGTTCGAGGAGCCGCACGGGCTCTCGCACGAGCACCCGCAGGTCGCCTTCGACGGCACCACGGGGAGCGTCGTTGAGGTCCGGGCCGGCGGGTTGAAGCCGGCGGCCAAGACCTTCACCACGATGGTCGGCCTGCACGAGGCGCATTTCGCCGGGCCGGGCTTACGCATCCTGTTCTTCCTGTGTGGGCTCGCGGGCAGCGCCATGGTGGCCACGGGCCTGCTGCTGTGGTCGGTGGCGCGCCTGCCCAAGATGACCGCGGCCGGGAGCGCGCCGCATCTGGGTTTGCGCCTCGTCCAGGGCCTCAACATCGCGACGATCGCCGGGCTGCCGGCAGCCATCGCGGCCTATTTCCTGGCCAACCGGATCCTCCCGGTGGGGCTGCCCGACCGGGCGTTCTGGGAGATCCGCGGGTTCTTCGCGGTCTGGGTGCTGATCGCCGCGTTCGGCCTGGTACGTCCGCAGCGGCGGGCCTGGCGCGAGGTGCTGATCGTGGGTGCCGCCCTGTACGCGGCGGCCGCTCTGGCCGATGGCTGGCGGATGCAGCGGGCCTACGGCGCCGGCGATCCGGTGGATCCGCTCTTCGTCGGGGTCGATCTCGTCCTGCTGGGCCTGGCGGCGCTCCTGCTCTTCGCCGCCGGCAAGGCTGCCCGCTACGACGGCAGCCGGCCGTCGCGTGCCCGCGGCGCCAACCGGCAGGCCTTCAGCGGAACGGCCGCCGAATAGGGGCCGTGGGCGGGTTCGGCGACCGCCCGGGCACGCAGCTCAGCCGCGCTCGGACCCCGCGGGGAAGCGGCGCGCGAACCAGTCGCGCAGGACCTGACGCTCGTAATATAGGCCGCCGGTGGAGAAGCGCGGGTTCGCGGTCAGCAGGAAATTGATGTCGGTGACCGTATCCTCGCCCTGCGCGACGATGCGGCCGCCCCGGCGCAGCGCGTAGGCCAGGCGGATCCGCGGCGGCGTGGCGTCGGTCACGACGCGGATGCCCGTCGGCGACGCGAAACCGGGTCGGTCGAACCCGGCGAGATCGATGTCGAGGATCGTGATATCGAGGCGCTCGTCCGGCCGGAGACGGGCATTGCCGAGATCGACCAGGATCCGGGTCAGCTCGGCCAGCGTGACCCGGAGCGGCTGCCCGGAGGCGAAGCGATTCTCGGCATCCGTGAAGCGCTCCGGCGTGGCGTAGCGGACCTGGACCTCCGCGGCCGCCGGGCCGGCCGCCAGGAGCACGGCCAGAACGAGGCCGGCCCTGCCTGCACCGCGCTTGCTCATATCGCTCTCACAATCCTGCCTATCGTGCTGCGGGGTTGCGGCGGTGTGTCGCCGCGCCGCCCTCCGGCTCGCCGGGACCGGTGCGGGCCGGCCCCGCGTAAAAGGGAAAACCCCTTGCGTGGCCTTCCGTTTCCGCGACACGGAGGTCGATCGGCCGGGCGCGCATGACTGCAATCGAGGGCTGAGGCGTCCATAGTCTCGCCGCGTTCCGGGCGCCACCTGGGGTCATCAGCCCGCGAGGGCAGCCCTTCATGGGAGCGCGCACCGCTTGCTCAACTCTTTCCTGGCGATCCTCACCGTTATCGCGGTCCTGGCAGTCACGGCGCTGTTCAAGCTGCCGCTCCTGCCGTTCCGACTGGCCGGCCGTCTGCTGCGGGGTCGTCCGGCGGTCGCCTGATCGGGCCGCCCGACCGGATCATCCCGCCGCGTCGATGACGAATTCCATCCCGCGACCCGGCCCCTGATCGGCATAGTCGACCAGGGCCAGGCCGCGCTCTGCCAAGGTCGCCTCGACGATCCCCCGCTCCTTGCGGACCATCTGGCCGACCGCCAGCGGCGTCAGGCGCGGGCTCACCCGCCGCAGCTGATCGACCCCGATATTGGCCGGCGTGCCGTCGCCCTCGGCGATCCGGGCGAGCGCGAGGCCCAGATCCTTCGCCTTGGTCTCCGCGGCGGATTTCGGCTTGAACGCCATCTTGTCTCTCCTCGTATTCGGGGGCCGTCGCGCTTCACGCGGCCTGCACATCCACGTTCACGTCGACGAACGCCCGGATCCAGACGCGACGCCCCTTGGCGTCGTAGACCTCGACCTGCCAGCCCGACCAATCGAACCGCTCGACCCGCTCCATGAGCCCGAGCGCGACCCGCTCGGCATGGACGCGCATCTGCGCCGTCGTCGGCAGACGCTTGCCCTTGAGGTCGGTCACCAGCTCATGCCCGTCCGTGCAGTGGAAGCGGTAGAGCTTCGTCGGCATCGGCCGTTCCTCGATCAATCGACAGCCCTCCGGTTCCGTTCAAGGCCGCGGCATCGAGACAGCTGGCCGCCCAGCCGCGCGCCTATGTTCACTTTATGTTCTATACATAGGCAGCACGCGATGCATCCACAACCGCACGAATGGGTTGTGGAGACCGGCCTCGCCCAGCCGGTGCAAGCCGCGGAAGCTGGTGGGTCCGGACGATCGCGGCCCGCCTGAACTGGCCGGACCCGCCGCAATCGGGAACGGGTCGGGGACGCGTTCGGCATCACGCTCAGGCGCGAGAGCGCGGGTCCGTTCACGCGAGGATTGGGGCCGAGCTTCCAGCCCAACGGGATCCGCGTGATCGCGGTCGATGATCGTGCGCCGACCGCCGCCGCGGAGCCGGAAGTCGGCCCGCTCCTCGCGCTCGACAGCGAAGCATCACCCTCGACGCGATCGGGACGGGCTTCCCGGAGGCCCGGATCACCGCCACGCCGCGCGGATCGCGGGCGAGCGGACCGACCTGTCGGTCGCGTCCGGGGGGGGGGGGGAACGCTCGTTCGGCACCGCCGCGGACGAGCCGGAATGTCGGAACACGCTTGTCTTCACCGGCAAACCGCCGCCCTGACCGCCGGGGCGGGCAGGCTCTCCGACGCGGCCGATCCCGCCGGGGGGCGCGGCTTCGAGCCAGCGCCTGCCCGGTCGGAGAGGGGCTCCGCTCAGGCGGCCTCGCCCTTCCGCTTGGCCATGGCGCCGGGCTGCCCCAACCCGATCGCCTTCGCGAGAGCGGAACGCTGCTCGGCATAGCTCGGGGCGACCATCGGATAGTCGGCCGGCAGGCCGTAGCGCTCGCGGTAGCTCTGCGGGCTCAGGCCATTGGCGGCCAGATGCCGCTTCAGCGTCTTGTAGGTCTTGCCGTCGATGAAGCTGACGATCCCGTCCTGCTGCACCGACTTGCGGATCTGGGCCGGGCTCGGCTTGTCGACGGCCGGCGCGGCGGCACCGCTCTCGACCGGCGCCGTTCCGGACGCCAGGCCGGCGATCGCACCGTAGATGCGCGCGATCAGCGCCGGCAGCTCGGAGGCCGGGACCGGATTGTTCGCCACGTAGGCGGCGACGAGATCAACCGCCAACTCGGTGAAGTTGGAAGATTTCCCATAGGATGTCTCGTTCATATTGGCCCCTTCAGATCGTGCAGCATCCCCTTGTTGTTTCGGACCGACTAAGGATTCAACACACCAAATCCGGCTTTCAACGCTATTCTGTTGGCAGGTCCAGCGTCCTTAGCCGCGCCACAATCGGAACGTTAGCCGCGGGATCGCCGGCTCTGCTCGGCGACACCCTACCATTCGGGATGCCTAAACGAGAAACGGCCGGGACATAGGTCCCGGCCGTCGCGTGGAGCCTAAAGGGCTCCGGATTGTATCGGGTCGCGCAGCGACCGATCAGAGGCTCGTGGTGCCCGGATAAGCCCGGACACGGCTCCGACCGTCGGTCGGGCCGGTGATGGCGGTACCGGCAGCCGGGGCCGGAGCCTCCCAACCATCCGCACGCCACGCACTGGTCTTCTGGTCGAGATCGACCGAGCCGTGCTCCTCGAGGACATCCATGACCATCGGCACCATCGTGGTGCGCGCATCGTCGACGCGGACCGTGACGAGCGTCCCGCCCCGGCGTACGCCTTCGCCGTAGGCATGCGCGTCCGTCTCGCTGACGCCGGCCCCGGCCAGGGCTCCGCCGAGGCCGCCCGCGGCGGCGCCGATCCCGGCGCCCGTCAGGGTGGCGACGAGCCAGCCGGCGGCCACGACCGGGCCGACACCGGGGATCGCGATCAGGCCGAGACCGGCCAGGAGGCCGGCCGCGCCGCCGACCACGGTGCCGAGGGTGGCGCCGGTGCCGGTGCCATCCTTGGCCTTCTCCTTGGTGTCGTCGCTGACATGCGTTCCGTCGGTGGCGGTGCGGCCGGCATGACGGTCGCCCTCGTTGTTGCTGACGATGCTGATGTCGCCGTGCGGAATGCCGCCCGCCTCAAGCTTGCTGACGGCGTTGCTGGCATCCTCGTAACGGTCGTAGAGGGCCGTGATGGTTTGCTGAGCCATAAGAATTCTCCTGCGTGAAGGTCGTGAGGATCAGGGGATCACTGCGCCGCCACGTTGCCCTTGAAATCGAGGCCCACGTTGACCTGCTTGCCGCCCTGCATGGCGGTGCCGCGCCAGATGCCGTCGCCGTCCTTCTTGAGGTTCTTGGCGTCCGTGAAGCCGGACTTCTCGAGCCGCGAACGCGCCTCGCCCTCGGTGAAGCTGTTGGCGCCCTTCTCCAGCTGGACGTTGGCATGGGCCGCGGTCGTGCCGCCGTTGGGGGCCATCTTGTCGGTGTTCGGACGGGTGACGCTCTCCTGGCCACCCGATTGCTGGCTGGTCTTCGCGTCAGGAGCAGCCGGCGTCCCGGTCACGGTGGTCTGCGCGAGGGCGCTCGAGCCGAACAGCGTAGCAATGGCGAGGACGGCGAGGGAGGTACGCATGATGGTCTCCGTGGATCATTCCGGACCCCATCAATCCCGCTGGCACATGATACGTTCCACGCGGCGAGGATTTACAGATCAAGCTTCAGGATTTCAGAGGCCGAGCACGTTTGGTTCCAAAAAATTGTCCTCTAATATCTAACGAATAAATGCGACCCTCGCGAAGACCAGCCGCGCGATGCCTAAATCCCCCCAGGCGGCCGCCGCCTCGGTCGCCCGAGGCGGCGGCCGCCATACCCGACCGGCTTCAGCCGGCGCCGTATCCGCCCTTGCGGTTGTCCGGCTGGGGAACGGGCGGCCGGGTGTCGTAGCCGCCGCTCTCCGGGGCCGCATCGCCCGGAGCCTCGGCCTCGGGATGGCCCGGCGCGTGCGGGCCGCTTCCCCCGGCGCCGGCGTCGGGCGTCTTCACCGCGCGCGCCGGTCGAGCCGGCGGCACGGTTCCCAAGGCTTCCCGCGCCGCGTCGACATCCTGTCCCATGTGATCCTCCCGGGTGATCCGTGGAGGGCCAAGACCGAAGGGCCGAGGCATGTTCCCGCGGCCCGGGCGCAGAGGGGCTCGTTCGGGCGCCGAACGCGGCTCAGCGATGAAAGCTGCTGCGCGCGATCGCGCGACCCAGGCTCATGAGCAGCACGTCGGCGGCGGCGCGAACCTCGGCCGGCGTGTCGCCGTCGAGCGCGCGCTTCAGCGCGATCGCCAGGTCGGCGGCCCGTTCCAGGGCATCGGCCGGCGCCGACAGGTCGCTCAAGACGTAGCGCTCGCTGCCCTGATGCATCTCGGTGATGTCGATGATGATGCCGCGGGACCGGACCGGACGCCCGTTCGCATCCTGGAACATGCGTCCGCGGCTGAGCAGCCACCGCACGGTTCCGTCCGGCGCGACCACCCGGTACTCGGCGACCGCCAGGCCACCCGTCTTCGAGGCCTGCTGAACATGATCGAGCAGCCAGGCATGGTCGGCCGGATGGACGGCGCCGATGGCGGTCGAGCCGTCGAGCTCGGTCTCCGCCAGCGCGGGATCGCCGGCCAGCAAGCGCGCCGCGCCGGCATCGTAGACCACGACGTGACGGACGATGTCCCAATCCCAGACACCGACCACGCATGACGCTTCGAGGGCAGCGCGGAGCCGGTCGAGCGGTTCACTGAAGCCGTCGATCGCGTTGACCGGCGTCTTCGAGCGCTGTCCCATCGTGTCGATCCCGCCGAGCTGTACCAGGACGATTTGGTGCGCAACCGTACCATTTCATCCCGGAATCTGTCGAAAATTTCATGATCGGATCGGGGTGCATTCCCGCCGCAGGTCGGTTGGAACGGCAGGACCCCGCTGCGTCTCCCGCACAACCGGTCCCGAGCCGCGTTGAACCGATCATGTGTGACGAATCCAAACCGTCGGGCGCGGCGAGCCGGAGCCCATCGCCGGGGAGCCCGCTGAGCGAGATCGCGCACGCGCTGGGCGTCCCGGTCTCCAGCTTCTTCGTATCGGACGCGGCAGTGCCGACCGAGGGCGACCTGCCGGACGTCGCGGCCCTCCTCGACCTGGTACGGGCCTACCTGCTGCGGGTCGGCCCGGAGACGCGCGCGCGCTTCGTCGCCCGTGTCGCGGCGATGGCCGAGGAGTCGCCCCGGTAAGCCGCCCCCGCGGCGGACGGGCGAAGCGCCTCCGATCACACGCGTCGGGCGTTCAGGGGCGGGCCCATCATGTCGCGCCGGACGATCTCGATCGACCAGGCCCAGAGCAGGTGACCGAACACCTCGGAGAACGCCTCATGGCCGGAGATCTGCCACAGAGGCGGGGCCCAGCCGCCGAGCGGCAACAGGAGGCCGTGGAACAGGACGGTGACGATCAACCCGAAGGCCATACCCTGTCCCAAGGTCACGAGCGGGAAGGTCAGGGCGGTCAGGCAGTAGAGCAGGCCGAAGAAGACCGAGAACCCCTGGTGCATCAGCGCGACACCGTAATTGAGGACGTGCCCGGTGAAGGTATAGGTCATGGCCTCGACGTTCAGGCCGAGCCATTTGAGGATGGCGAAGGGCGGCGA
The DNA here is from genome assembly GCF_020523825.1 of Methylobacterium brachiatum. Classification (GTDB taxonomy): domain Bacteria; phylum Pseudomonadota; class Alphaproteobacteria; order Rhizobiales; family Beijerinckiaceae; genus Methylobacterium; species Methylobacterium brachiatum. Next base: position 51,141 of record NZ_JAJALK010000024.1, read on the forward strand.
GATACGCCCGGCCTCCCGGGGCGGGAACGGGATCTCGGAGCCCCATTTGACGAAGCTCGACAGGTTTCCGCCCAGGAACCCGGCGGCCAGGGCCGTCTTGTAATCGTAACTTGGAACCACGGTCGCGTTGACGCGCATGACAGACCCCCGCCTCGACGGCTTCTGGATTTCTTATTGTCCGAACGTCATCCCGCCGGCCCAGGCGAGCCGCCTGAGGGACCGCGTTCGGCCCGAGATGATTCGCGTTCGGCGGGTCCTGCTAACAAGAGAAACTTTCCGATCCCAACACGAGAGCCGTTGATTTTTCGGCATTTTAGGCTCGGACGCACCGGGATATCACAACACATGTTCGATTCACTTCCGGGATCGACTGAATAAATATCGGCGACGCACAACACGCCCCGCAGAATATTGCGAGGGCCCGTGACTTCGGCTGCGATCCCGTACGCGCTATGAGATCTGGTGTCTCGGCCGGCGCGTGCGCCTGCCCTCAGGGGCGCGTGCGGGCCTGGGACGCGGCGATCTGCATGAGTTCGGCCATGCTGCCGACGCCGAGCTTGGACCGCAGGGTCGCGGTGGCGTTCACGACGCTGCGGTAATTGAGCGTCAGGATCTCGGCGATCTCGTCGTAGGGCTTGCCCTTCCCGATCAGCACCAGGATCTGCATCTCCCGGCTGCTCAAATTCGCCAGTGGCAGGTCGTGCGCGCCGGCGTTCAGCATCGCGATCTCGATGGCGATGTCGTGGGGCAGGTAGGAGCGGCCGTTGGCGACCGCCTCCAGCGCCTCGAGGAAGGCGGCGGCGGGCGTATCCTTCAGGACGAAGCCCAGGGCCCCGCATTCCAGCACCCGCGCGACGATGACCGGGTCCCGGTGCATGCTCAGCGCGAGGATGCGCGCCTCCGGCTCGAGGGCGCGGATCCGGCGGATTAGCGAGAGGCCGGACAGGCCGCCGTCCCGGAAGCTCAGGTCGGTCACCACCACGCCCGGCCGGTGACGGTGGAAGGTGCGGTAGGCGGCGACGATGTCCCGGGCCTCGTGGACGCGCGCGATCCCGGCTTCCTCGGCCAGGAGCCGGAAGCCCTGAAGCACGATCGGGTGGTCGTCCACGATCAGGAGGTCCCGGGCTCGGACGGACCGCGCGGGCTGGGCCGGGCCCGGGGCGGCGAGGCGCTGCGCGGCGCTCACGGCGCCTCTCCCGGCCCCAGCCCGGGGGCGAACCGGTCGGCGAGCAGGGCCAGGGCGGCGGCATGGTCGATGCCGCGGGCGCGGGTGTTGAAGTAGTGCTGGCACATCTCTCCGTAGAGGCTCTTGTGGCGGCCGCGCCGGGCCGCCACCGCGCTGAACCCGGTGAGCAGCAACGCGGAGCGCTCGGTCTTGCCGATCTCGGCGAGCATCTGCTCGAGCTGGGCGGTGCGGTTGGCGATCATGCGCGGATCCTCGATGAAGACGGTCCTGGCCTCCGCCAGGGCGTCCTGCAGCGCCCGCACGGAGTCGGAGCCCGCCGGCACCGGGTGCCCGGCCTCCCGGCCGGCGAGCCAGCGCGCCGGGTCGGTGCCGTCGGTGGGCGACAGCCAGGCCGGCAAGTCGCTCTCGGCGGTGCGGGCCACCACGGCCTGACCCTCCTCCGACTCCGTGGGCCGGTCGCAGGCGGCGAGCGCGAGGCCGGCGACCATCAGGCTGGCGAGCGCCCCCCTCACCGGCCGGCCTCCCCCGGGACCGGCCGGTCCGCCGCCACGGTGCGCGGACCCTCGGCCACCGGGATCCGGCCGGTCTCCGTCAGGGCCGCGAGGTCGATCACGGACACGTCGTCCGAGAACCAGTTCGCCACGTAGGCGCGTCCGCCCAGGATCGCCACGCCCTCCGGATAGCGGCCGACCGGCACCGTGGCGACGACCGCGAGCGCCTCGGCATCCACGATCGACACGGTTCCGGCATGCTGGTTGGTGACGACGACACGCCGGCCATCCGGGCCGATGGCGACACCGTAGGGGCTCGCCCCGACCGGTACGGTCGCGATGGGCTTCAGCGCGCCGGCGTCGATGACGGTGAGATCGTTGCTCCGGACATTGGCGACGTAGACCCGGTCGCGGACCGGATCGTAGGCCAGGGCGAAGGGGCCGTCGCCGACCGGGATTCCCGCGATCCGCGCCATCCGGGCGGTGTCGACCACGCCGACGCTCCGGTTCTCGCGCTCGGCCACGTAGAGCCGCCCGTCCACGCCGAGGGCGAGCCCGGCCGGGTCGCGCCCGACCGCGACCTCGGCCTCGACCGCGCCGGTCTCCGCCGAGAGGCGCAGCACCCGGTTGCCGGACCAGTCGCCGACATAGAGGGCGCGCCCGTCCGGGTCGGCCGCGAGCCCGAAGGCCTGGCCGGGGACCGGCCAGCGCCGCATCGCCCCATCGGGTGCGATCACCGTGATCGCGCGGCCATCGGGGTGGCTGAGATAGAGCCGCCCGCCGGGACCGGCCGCCACGACCGCCGGGGACGGGGCCACCGCCAGCGCGGCGCCAACCTCGGCGACTCGCGCGCCCTCCGGCCGCTCGATCCGGGTGGCGCGGGCGCCCTGCTGGCTCGCGACCCAGACGGACCCCGCCGCCGCCGGCCCGGCGGCGAGCGCGAGGCCGGCGAGCCCGATGAGGCGCCGCGCGGGCTTCATCGCTGCGGCCCGCCCTCCAGCTTCGCCTTCAGGCCCTTGAGGCCCTCGGCGAAGTAGCGGTTCATCGCCTCCTTGCCGGCCGCGTCGCTCAGGTTCTCGGGCGGCTCGTTGCCGGTATCCCCCCGGTAGAACCGGCCCATCCACTCGACCTTCGCCCCATCGCCGTCCGGCGTCACCGTGAGGGTCGCCGAGTAGGACGAGACCGGCAGGGCGTCGAGATCCGGGTCGGACATCCGGTACGAGTAGGTCCGCTCCGCCCCCTTCCACTCGTCGAGGCCCTCGACCAGGGTGCCGCCGCGCTTGAGCGTGACCTTGCGGACGGCGCCCGCGCCGTCGCCCCCGGTGGCCTCGACCTTGGCGACATCCGGATGCCAGGCGCCGATGCCCCCGAACGGCCCGACCACCTTCCAGACCGCGTCCGGCGTCGCCCGGATGGTGATGGTCTGATCGACCTTCTGGGGCGTCGGGCCGTGGGCCAGGGCGGTGCCGGCGGCGAGCAGGATGGCGAGGGTGGTGAGGACGCGACGCATGATCAGGCTTTCCGGAAACGCAAACGGTGGGTGGGGGTGAACCGGGTGATGCGGGGGCCCACCCCGCGCAGCGGCCCCGCCAGCAGGACGCCGAGCACGAGGGCGAGCGCCAGGGCGCCCAGCGCGGGGCGCGGGTCGATCCGACCGGGCAGCGGGCGCGGCGTCGCGGCCTCGATCAGCGGCCGGTCGAGCCCGCCCGGCCCGTCGAGATGCGCGTAGGCGAGGCCGGTGATCGCGGCGAGCTGCTTGAGATGGCCCTCGCGCACCGACGAGAGATGCTCGCTGCCCTGGGCGGCGGCGGCGCCGAACGGGGCGTTGCGCGGATTGTAGCCGGCGCGGGATTCGGCATCGGCCGGCGGCGGCCCGAACCGGTTCTCCTGCTGGACGTCGGTCTCGGCGTAGAAGCCGCTCTCGCGGCCGCGATCGTCGAATTTCGGGATCGGCGACAGGCCGTAGGCGCCGGCCCCCACGATCAGGCCGTGGACCGCCCCCGGCCTGCCCTCGAAGGGCGGCACCTGGCCGGCGGGGAGCGGCGGCGTCTCCTGCCCATCGGTGACGAACAGCAGGTCCGTGCCGAGCCCCGCCGCCATCTCGATGGCCCGGTACAGGCCGGCGCTGATGCGGCTGTCGCCCTCCCAGGCCATCCGCCAGTCCAGCGCCGCCAGGGCACCGTCGAGCGGGGCGAACTCGGCGCAGACCTCCACGGGCTCGAACAGCAGGAACGGGCGGCGCTCGGTGAACAGCGCCAGCGCGACCCGCGAGCCGCAGGGCAGGTCCGCCACCAGCCGGCGCAGGGCCGCCTTGGCGGTCTCGAGGCGGCTCGCCGGACGGCCGTCGGCCGCGTAGTCGCGCACGTTCATCGAGCCGGTGATGTCCACCACCGCCAGCACGCCGACGCCCGCACGGGTCACCGGCAGGGAAGGCACCACCAGCGCGGCGATCACCAGGGTCAGCGCAAGGGCGAGCGCCTGGAAGCGGCGGCCGCGCAGGTTGCGCGCGAGCGGCAGGCCGCCGAGAGCGGTTTGCCGGCTCATGGGCCACCTCGGGGCTGCCCGGGGATGTCGGTCCAGATCTGCTTCGGCTCGGCGCGCATCTCGTCGCCGCTGGCGCGGTCGAACTCCGGGAAGTCGCGAATCAGCCGCGAGGCGACGTCGAGGTTGAACTTCGCGTCCCAGAAATCCGGCCGGTCCCGCAGCGCCCGGCGGTAATCCTGGCGCGCCAGGGTCACCTGGGGGCCGGCCTTGTCGAGGGCGCCCCGGGTCAGGAGCCCGAAGGCGTCCCGCATCCGGGCGTTGGCGATGCGGTAGCGCGCGCGGGACGCCGCATCGGCTGCGCCGGCCCGGTCGAGGGCGGCGACCAGCGGCTCGGTCTCCTCCAGCCGCCCGTGGCCCGCGAGGTAGCCGATCCGCGCCAGCAGCAGCGGCGCCGGCGCCCCCATCCCCACGTCGAGATCCGTGCCGGCCTCGAGCGCCGCGATGCCCCGGTTGGCCGCATCCGCCCGCCAGGCGGACACGCCGAAGCCCGCTGCCGCGAGGCCGAGCAGCACCGGAAGGGCGAGGAGCAGCCGCGGCCGAAGCCGGCCCCAGAGGTGGCGAACGGCGTCACGCATGGCGGGACAGGGCACGGAGGCCCTCGCGCGTGCGGCCAACCGGGCTCACAGATCGGATCTTGGATTCTCTCAAGCCGGAAAGCGGGCCTGCTTCGGAGACGACACGCGCCCTCCCTCCCCCCTCTGCGGGGGAGGGTACCCTGCGCAGCAGGGGGGGAGAGGGGCAGCGCGACGGTGCCGGATATGTCGCCCGGCGCGCCTTTGCCGGCAGCGGCGCTCCCCTCTCCCGACCCCCTTCGGGGCCCACCCTCCCCCGCAGAGGGGGGAGGGAGACGCGCGCGTCTACGACCCCGCCGCGCGCTTTCGTCAAGGAGATGTGTGCCTCGCAAGCCACGAGGTCGATCGATCCCGAGCAGGCGCTGGATCGACGAGAGAGGCCCACGTCGCGCGTCCCGCACAGGACGATATCCGCCCCCCGTAGGCCGCCGCACAAAGTCTCCCGGATCCCGGATCGGGTCATGCCGCCCTCCTGAGATCCGGCTCCGTCGCCTGCTCCGGCACGGCCGCGCCCGTAGCCCGCGCTGCCGAAAAATCCGCCTCTGCGAGCGCCGCCAGGACGAGCACAAGAAGCCCGAGCCCGGCCAGCCCGTAGGCGAAGCCGGTCAGGTCACGGCGGGGGCGCGGCTCGGTATAGGGGATCGGGTTGCGCTCCAGGGCGGCGATCTGCGCGATCGCGTCGGCCACCGCCTGCGCGCCCTCGGCCTCGAAGGCCCGGTAGGGCACGCCGAGGCCCTTGAAGAACAGGTCGAGATGCCGCTCGGGGGCGGCCTGGGGGGTGTCCTCCCCGGCCGGGCGGTCCTGGATCGAGGGCGAGCCCTTGGTGCGCAGGAACAGCCAGTAGAGGTTCGGGTGCAGCTTGGTGAAGGCGGCGCGCAGGGAATCCTGCACCCGCGGGTCGATCACCGCGGCCCCGTCCGAGATGAACAGCAGGACCCGGGAGCCGCTGCTCTCCGGGGCGAATTGCGACAGCGCCAGCGCGAGGCCGCGGGCGACGTTGGTGTAGTCGAGCCCCGGCCGGTCGATCGCCGCGATGGCGGCGCGCACGGCCGCGTGCCGGTCGGTCATCGGCATGACCAGCATCGGCGCGGTGGAGAAGGCCGTGACCGAAAACAGATCATGCGCCCGGGCGCCGACGAAATCCGCCAGCAGGCGCCGGGAGGCAGCGGCCTTCGATTCCTCCGCGCCCGAAGGCTGCCGCCCCGCGAAGGTCTCGTTCATGCTGCCGGACCGGTCGATCAGCATCGCGATCTGGGCGCCGACGCCGATGCGGGTCACCGGCGCGCCGGCGCCGTAGGGGCCGGCAAGCGCCACCACCAGGCCACTGACCGCCAGCATGCCGGCGGCCCGCAGCAGCCGGGCGATCCAGCGCGAGGCCGCGTCGGCGGGCGCCGCCGCGACCGCGGAGACCGGGACCCGCCGGCGCCCGGAGGCGACGAGCGGCAGCAGCGCGAGCGGCAGCAGCCACAGCCAGGCGGGCGACGTGACCCCGAGCGACCCGACCATCATCGCTCAGGCCTCCCGCTCGGCGGCGGCGAGCCGGCGCAGGCCGGACTCGACCTCGGACCAGGGCAGGCTCGCCCGGGCGGCCTCGGTCTCGCGGCCGAAGAAGGCCCGGCGCGAGGCGTCGAAGAACCGGGCCAGGGCCGGACCCTCCCGGCGGAAGGCGGGATGCCGGTCGAGGAAGGCTGGGAGGTCGTCGGCCAGCACCCGGCGGCCGTCGGTCTCGTCGAGGCCGCGATGGATCAGGCGCAGGGCTTCGCGGTAGCGGGCTTCGCCCTCACCGCCCAAGCGGCGCAGGGCGCGGGCGGCCCTGGCGAAGGGGCGACCGGGCCTCGCGAACCAGCCGCGATCGTAGGCGAGGGCGGCGAGCGCCAGGACGGCCGCCGCGAGGGCGACGAGGGCGGCCCGCAGGTCCGGCGCCGGGTCGAGCCGGGGGACGCGCCCGTCCGGCCGGAGATACTCGGCCGGGTCGTCGTGCTTCTCCGGCTGGACCTCCCGCAGGGGGGAGACGCCGAGCGACCAGCCGGGGATTTCGGCCTTGGCCGAGGTCGTGCCGCCCGCGGCCGCGCTCTCGAGCGACACGGAAAAGCCCGGGATCGCGACCTGGCGGGCATCGAGCGCCGCGTAGAAGGTCTGGTAGGTGAGGTGCAGCCTGACCCGGCCGGGGTTTTCCTCGACGGCGATATCCCGCAGGTCCAGCCAGTAGGTCAGCGGCCCGGGCGCCGGCAGGGAGGCGCGCTGCAGGCTGAAGCCGGGATCGACCGCGATATCGGCCTGAACCCGCACCAGATCGCCCAGGAAATACCCGAAGGCGCGGGGCACCCGCACCTCGACGGAGCGCACCTGCGCCATGGCGGCACCGGCCTGCAGAAGGAGTGCGCCGCAGGCCAAGATCATGGGTTTCCGAAGGGCGAAGCCCTTCGGCGGGGTATCGGGGCGGAGCCCTGATGCCTGGGGGCTCGCCCGATCGCAGGGCTCCGCCCTGCACCCGCAAAAGGTCTCGGACCTTTTGAAACCGGGACTTTTGGTGTGCGCCCCAATCATCTCAGGTCGCCAGCAGGTGGCGGGTGAGCGCCTGGGCGTCGAAGCGGTCGACCAGGTGGAACGGGGCCCGGGCCGAGGACGCGGCGGCGAGGCTGCGCAGGGCGTCGCGCCGGGCTTGCTCCTGGGCGATCCAGCGCCGCTTCAGGGCCGGGCGCAGGAAGACCAGGCGACGTCCGGCGCCTTCGAGATCGTCGAGCTCGGCGAGGCCCCAATCCGGCAGGCCGGCATCCTCGGCGCTGTCGGCGAGCAGCACCGGGACCGTGTCGTGGAGCGCCAGCGCGGCGAAGACCTGCGCGATCAGGACCTGCGGCCAGCAAAAGTCCGAGACCAGGAAGACCAGCCGCGGCCGGCCGAACAGCAGGCGGGCGGCCTCCAGCAGCCCCTCGGCGCCAGGCACGTCGCAGTGCGCCGCCGCGATCCGCTCGGCCATGGCGACGGCCGGCCCGCGCCGGCGGGTCGCCGGTAAATAGAGTTCCGCCCGCACGGTGCGGTCGCAGCCGATCACCCCGAACCCGTCGCCGATCCGGGTCGCCGATGCGGCGAGCCCCGCGCAGAGGTCGGCGGCGAGACGCAGCCGGTCTCCGGCGCCCCGGAAGCGCATCGAGGCCGAGAGGTCGATCAGCGCCCAGACCTCGACGGCGTTGCGCATCTCGAAGCGGCGGACATGCACGCCCTCGAACGGGTCGCGCAGGCTGGCGCGCAGGTCGATGCGGCGGGCATCCGGCAGGGTCAGGAACGAGACCTGGTCCCGGAACGTGCCGAGCCCACCGGCCTCCTGGCCGCGATGCGCCCCGATCCGGCGGCCCCGCGGGCGCCAGCGCGGCAGGTAGACGATGTCGGCCGAGGGCGCCCTGGTCATGGGGCCGGCACCGTCTCGAACACCGCCCGGCACAGATCCGGGACGATCTCGCCGCGGCGCATCTCGTGGACCGGCTCCAGGAAGATGCGGTGCGCCATAACCTCGGGGAAGACCGCCCGGATATCCTCCGGCACCAGCCAGTCCCGCCCCTCCAGCCAGGCCCGCACCCGGGCCGCCCGGACCAGGAAGGCGAGGCCGCGCGGCGAGGCGCCGCCCTGCACCAGCGTGGCCATGTCGATCCCGGGGAGCCGGATCCCGGCCTCCGCCGGGCGCACGAGGGCATCCCAGAGCCCGACCACGTAGGTCTCGATCTCCGGGGAAGCCTGGATCGCCACCTGGATCGAGGCCGCGATGGCGCCGAGGCGGGCCTGGTCGAGCACGCCCTCGGCCACCTCCGCGATCAGCCGGTCGGTGTCGTGGAAGCGCGGGTCGAACACCAGGGCGCGCCGGGCCTGCGCGTCGCGCGGCGCGTCCATCCCGATCTCCATCAGGAAGCGGTCGCGGGCGGCGGCCGGCAGCTCGAAGGTCTCCTCGCGCTCCACCCGGTTGCGGTCGGCGAAGACCTGAAGGTTGGGGAACCGATAGTCCCGGGCGAAGGCCGTGACGCTGCGCTCGGCCATGATCCGCAGCAGCAGGGCATGGACCTGCGGGCGGGCGCGGTTGATCTCGTTGAAGAAGAACACCGCCAGATCCTCGGCCCGGCGCAGGACCGGCCCTGGCTCGACCCGGGGGCGGCCGTCCTCGGCGAGGTAGGTGTGGTAGATCAGGTCGGTCGGCATCATGTCGACCGTGCCCTCGACGCGCTCGTAGGCGCCCCCGAGCGCCCGGGCGACCGCCCGCAGCAGCGTCGTCTTGCCGACGCCGACATCGCCCTCCAGCATGACGTGGCCGCGGGCGAAGATCGCCGTGGTGACGAGGCGGATGACCCGTGCCTGGCCGACCACGGCCTTGGCGACCTCCGCCTCGAAGCGGGCGGCCGAGGCCCGCCAATCGGTGAGCTGGGCGTCGCCGGGGTGGAGCGTGTTCATCGCGCTGGTTCCGGGACAGGGCGGCCGGCCTCCGGGAGAGACCGGCCGGAAAAGGCGAAACGTCAGGGTTTCGAAAGGTCCGGGACCTTTCGCGGGTCCAGGGCAGCGCCCTGGTGTGTCGGGGGCCAAGTCCGAAAGATCTTGCCCCGAACCCGCCAAAGGGCTTGCCCTTCGGGAACCCGGTTCAGTTCGCCGAGATCTTGCTGACGTCGTACTCGAACTTGCCGGTCTTCTTGGCGTTCTCGATGCGCTTGCGGTTGCGCTCTTCCATCAGCTTGATGGATTCCGCCTGCTTGCCGACCTCCTTGGGGTCGTGCTTCGGGTCGTATTTCGTCCCCGCGACCTTCTCGGGAAAGCCGGGCTTGGGCTCCCAGCAATTGCCCGGCGCCTTGCAGGTCTGCCCGTCATAGGCCAGGGCCGGCAGGGCGAAGAGCGCCCCCGCGGCCACCATCGCGGCGGTGATCATGCTTCTGTTGCGCATCGTCGACTCCTTGCGTTCGCTCCCAGGGCGGCCCGACGGGCCGTTCTTCGGCGCCGGCTCGGCCGGGCGCTGCTCCGCGCGGACGCTCACTCCAGCGGCTTGCACTGGCCGGGCTCGTCCTTGGCGAAGGTCTCGCCTTCCTTGAAGGGCGTGTAGTGTTTCTTCTGCTCGTCGGTCAGCCAGGCGGCATCGCTGACCGGGCCGGTATAGAGATGCCGGATCCAGGCGATGACCTGGAGCGCCTCATCCGGGTTCAGGTCTTCGTTGTGCGGGCCCATCATGCCGTTGGCCCCGCCCCAGATCGTCGCGAACAGGCCGGTATCTTCGGTGTTGGCCGGATAGGTCCAGTAATTGTCGTTGAGGCCGGGGCCGACCTTGCCCTCGGCCAGGTGACCGTGACAGCCGGAGCAGGAGGTCAGGTACAGGCTCTCGCCGTTGCGCAGGCACGACTTGTCGTCGATGTAGAGGTTCTTGCCGGTCTGGAAGAAGGTCTGGACCGCCTTGGTGTCGCGCCCGCCGGGCTTGCCCTCGGCGAGGTCCAGCGGCTCCCCGGTGATGGTGTTGCGGAAGATCAGGCCGGTCTGCGGCCCGGATTGCGGCTGGGCCATCACGGCGGCCGCACAGAGCGCCGAGGCGGCGCCGGCCAGAAGCATCAACCGGATACGTGTGGTCTTCGTCATCTCATCTTCGCTTCACGGGGACTGGATCGCGCGGCGCTCGCCGGCCGCGCGGCGAGGGTCAGTGGGTCGCCACCGGGACGCCGTCCTGCTTCAGGATCGCGTCGATCTGCGGCTTGGCCTTGGCGATGGCGGCATCGAGGGCGTCGCGGAGCGCCGTGTCGTCCCGGCGCACGCCCATGGACTGGTCGAAGCTCTGGGGCATCTTGCGGCCGTCGCTGCTGACCGTATCGTTGGGCACGAGGGTCATGCGCAGGGGCACGGCCGAGTCCTTGACGTAGCGGGCCACGTCGGGCCCGAAGGCGACGCCCACATCCGCCTTGTCGTTGGCGACCTCGCTGACGATCCGGGCCGGGTCGATCTGCGTGTACTGGTTGCGCGGCGCCCGGAAGCCGACCAGCGAGTAGAGGTAGGCCATGTCCTCCTCGTAGCGGCCGATATCCTTGAGCATCGCCTCGCCCGGGGAACCCAGCGGGACGACCATGTGGTCGACGGTCTTGAGGCGCGGATCCGACCACGACTTCACGTCGAGGTCCTTGTCGGCGCGGGTGATGAAGACGTAGCCGCTGCGGTAGTAGGGCTTGGTGGTCAGCACCCGCGGGTCGTCGCTGTCGAGGCCGACCACCACGTCGCAGGTCCGCTTCTCGAGCCCGTCGCGCACGAGGTAGATCGCCGGCTTGGCGAGCCAGACGAAGACCGGCTTCTTCCCCATCGCCTCGGCGACCGCGACGGCGACCCGGTTCTCCAGGCCGGACCCGTCCCGCATGGAGAGCGGCGGCTGCTTCTCGGAGGCGCAGATCCGCAGGATGGACGGGTCGGGCTTGGGCGCGGCCGCAGCCTTGCCGGGCTCGGCCTGGATGGCCTGCGCCTCTGATTCCTGCGCCCAGGCTTGCTGGGCCGGGATCGCGAGGGCGAGCAGGGCCGCGACACAGGTCGCCGCGCGAAGGATTCCGCCGAGGAGCGGCATGATTTCGATCCCTCAAAGGATTTCGTCGGGAGGCGGCTCCCGCGCCGGGAGGGCGGGGCCGGCGAACCGGGGCTCCGCCGCCCGGACGGGGCGGCGGAGCTGTCGCGCCAGGAGGCGCGGGTTACGTGCGGATCACTTGGATGCGTGCTGCGCGTACTCGCCAACATTCGGGTCGTCGTACGGACCCTTGCCGTCCAGGGAGAACACGACCACGCCGCCGCCCATCTGGGTATAGTTGGCGAGCTTCTTGAAGGCGCCGACCGCGCCGAGGCCGGCGGTCGGATCCTGCAGGTCGAACACCAGGCCCACGCCCGGCCAGCCGCCGACGCCGTAATAGATGGCGACGTATTGGGTGCCCTTGTGGGTGTAGGTGATCGGGTAGCCGATCGCCCCGGAGGGCAGCTTGAACTTCCAGAGCAGGTCGCCGTTGTCCGAGTCGCGCGCCTTGATGAAGCCGTCCAGCGTCCCGTAGAGCACGATGTTGCCGGCGGTGGCGGTGGTGCCGCCCCAGACGGCGAAACGCTCCATCTTCTCCCAGTTGAACTTGCCGGTGATGGCGTTGTAGCTCTTGATCTGGCCGAGCCCCTCGTAGTTCTGCCGGTCACCCTTCGGGCCCGGATACATGTTCAGCGTCGCGCCGACGAAGAACTGGCCCGCCCGGTAGGGCAGCATGAACGGCTCCCAATCCATGCAGATGTGGTTGATGCCCATGTAGAAGGCTTGGCGCTTCGGATCGTAGGAATCGTGCCCCTGGTTGTGGTAGCCCATCGCCGAGGGACAGATGTCCTTGGCGAGGTGATCCATCCGGGTGCCGTATTCCGGGTCGCGCACCGGCGTGCCGGACTTCAGATCCACCGACTTGAACACGTTCACCGTGTCGTCGATCTTGTTGGCCGAGACCAGCGAGCCGTCCGTCCGGTCGAGGGTGTAGACGATGCCGTTGCGGTCGGGATGGGTGAGGAGCTTCCTCATCTTCCCGTCCTTGTCCTTCTGCTCGGACAGCATCATCACGTTGACGCCGGCATAGTCCCACTCGTCGTGGGGCGTCTTCTGGTAGCCGAAATGCGCCTCGCCGGTGTCGACGTCGCGGCCGAAGATCGTCATCGTCCACTTGTTGTCGCCCGGACGCATGGTCTCGTTCCAGGGCGCCGGGTTGCCGGTGCCGAAATAGATCATGTTCGTGCCCGGGTCGTAGGCGTACCAGCCCCAGTTGGTGCCGCCGCCGATCTTCCAGGCGTCGCCCTCCCAGGTGGAGGTGCCCAGGCCCTTCTGGCCGTAATGGGCGTTCTTGATGTTGAAGTCCTTGGCCAGCAGCAGGTCCTCGTCCGGGCCGGTGGCGTAGGCGCGCCAGACCTGGGCGCCGGTCTTCACGTCGTAGGCGGTCAGGTAGCCGCGCACGCCGAGCTCGGCGCCCGAGGAGCCGATGATCACCTTGTCCTTCACCACGTAGGGGGCGATGGTGAGCGTCGAGCCGACCTTGATGTCGGAATTCTCGACCTTCCACACCGTCTCGCCGGTCTGCGCGTTCAGCGCCACGACGTTGCCGTCGAGCAGGGTCTTCAGGATCAGCGCCGGGGTCTTGCCGTCGCCCGGCCAGTAGGCCAGCCCGCGGTTGACGAGATCGCAGCAGGCGACCGAGCGGGCGGCCGGGTTCTGCTTGGGCTTGTCCTGCCACAGGATCTTGCCCGGATCGTCGAGGTCGAGCGCGAAGGTGTTGTTCGGGAACGAGGTGTGGACGTACATCTTCCCGTCGACGACCAGGGGCGCGCCCTCGTGGCCGTTGAGCAGGCCGGTGGAGAAGGTCCAGGCCGGCTTCAGCTGCTTGACGTTCGTCTTGTTGATCTGCGTCAGGTCGCTGTAATTGTCGGAATCGTAGTTCTTACCGGGCATCACCCAGTTTTCGCCGCTCTTCGACTGCTCGATGAGCTTGTCGTTGGCGAAAGCCGCGCCCGCAAGGCCGACCGGCGCCAGTGCCAGGATCGCCAGGGCCGAGACTGAACCCGCTAGCCTTCTCATGATGCATCTCCTCGCCAGGCCGCCGGCCTTTCGGCAACGCGGCTATTCATTTTCGCAGTGCAAGATCGATCGAGGCCGCCCGCGTCGATAGTCAGCTTTATTTGCGACTTAGAGACATTCGACCTTTATGATCTGCTTATTAAGATCTTGTCACCTTTCAGTTTTATGCGCCAATGCCCGACGATGTCTTCAGGCAAGCTGACATTTGTTGGCGGGATAATTCGGCAATGCCGCGGGGACGCGGCGGAATACCGGTGGCCGGCTTGACCGTCCCCCGGCGCCCGCCCAGAACTGTGTTCCCGGCCCGCACGATGCGCGGCCTTCAGTCTTCGGGGCTGCTCGATGGGCTTGAGACGGTCCAGCCCGTTCTTTGCCGGCACAATGCCGGTCTCCGGAGCCCCCCGGCGGTCGATCCTGCTGGTGACGGCGCTGCTCGCTCTGGCCGGCGCCGCCCGAGGCGCGGACCGAGCCGGGACGGCGGGTCGCGTCGCAGCGCTGTATCCGCAGGATGCGCGCCGCGACCTGACCGGCGCCGATTTCGAGCGCTATCGGGGCGCCGGCATCCTGTGGTGCCGGGGTCCGGACGGCGTCCCGCAGAAGGCGGCCGCGGCGTGGCTGATCGCCGATCGCTCGACCGTTTTGCTGAACGCCCACAATTTCCGGGATCGCCGCCTCGCGGTCACCCGCCCGGTGGCCGACTGCTACTTCCAGATCGGCGGCCGCAACTACGAGTTCGAGGCCGACAGCCTGGTGCTCGGCACCGCCCCCGGGGCGGACGGCCTGCACATCACCGACGATTGGGCGATCCTGCGCCTCGACCGCCCGGCCGATGCCGCCCCGCAGCCCCTGCCGGAGCCGCCCGACCTGCCGGTCGGGGACATCACCCTGCCGGTGACCATGGTGTCGCCCGCGGGCCACGGCAATTATCGCGGCCCCAGCAGCCTCGAGCGCTGCGTCATCCGGCGGATCGACCCGCCGAGCGAGGATGCGATCCGCCGCGCCCGCCACGATTGCAACGACGGCTACGGCGGCTCGGGCTCAGGCCTGTTCGACGAGGCCGACCGGCTCATCGCCCTGCAGAGCGCATCCCTGTCGATGAACTCCCGAAGCCGCTTCGATATCGAGTTCCACTACGGATCCGCCCTGCTCCTCGAAGGCGGCCTCCTGGCGGCTCTCCGGGGCCGGGCGGAGGCGGGCGGGCGCCGGTGAGATCGCGCGACGCGATCCCGCCGGCCGCCAACCGTCACTTCCGCTGCGCGGTCGGGTTCGGTGCCGCGGCGGTGTCCGGGGCGACCGCCGGATTGATGGGCGTGACGACGGACCATGTGCCGGCAATCGCGATGATCGCGGCGAACAGGGCGGCGAAGATGCCGATGAGGACGAAGCGCTTCATGAGGGGGCTTGAGACATCCAGGCGAGCCGCGGGCGTGTCGGCAACAGCCGGAGGCCGGTGATCGATCCCCGCTGCGACGCAGGCGCGCGGCCCACCCCGGGCTGCGCTTAGGCCGGCCGCCCGGCCTCGCGATCGGATGGCGGCACGGCACCGGGGCGCCGCGCCTGGGCGTGCGGGTGCAGGGAGGCCAGCGCGGCCCCGGCCTGCCGCGCCAGCATCTCCAGCCGGTAGACCGTCATGTCGTCCGGGATGACCGACGTGCACCAATAGGCGCCCAGGGCGGCGATCGGCTCCGGCGACCCGATTGGCACCATCACGAGGCTGCGCATCGACGTGGTGCGGTAGGCCTCGATCGGCACCCGGGGGTCGAACTCGATGGCCGGGATTACGGCGGTCTCGTCGTTGAGCATCACCCACCCGGAAATGCAGGCGGTGAGGGGGAACCGGCGCCCCCGCCACAGGGGCTCGATCGCGTCCTCCGCGGCGTAGAAGCAGAATCCGCCCTCCCGCAGGACCACCGCGACCCCGTCGGAGCCGACGATGTCCCGTGCCGTCTCGCGCAGGATGGACACGACGTCCGGGAGGGAACAGGCGACCGCCAAACGGCCTGTCGCCCGCACCAAGCCGTCATCGGGCAGGAAATCGGCCGCTGACATGCCTGGAAGCTAGGGGAAGCGGCCCGGATCGTCCACGTCGCATTCTGGCGAGCCCCGCCCGGCCGGCCTCAAAGGGGAGGTCAGCGCGGGGGCGCGGTACGCCCGGCCGGGGGCCCGCCCGCTTCGCCCGTCACGACGCAATCTACAGGCGAGACCGGAACCGCGGGATCTGCTCTCGGGCCGAACCCCGAATGTTACACGTAGGTTAACACGCCGCGGCTGCGTGTATTGCCGAACCATATTTTTATCCGGGGTCAGTTTTGGCCGAATAATGCATGGGCCCCAGTCATCACGGGCTCGCGATGTGTTCCAGCGCACCTTTTTGGCCACCGGCCCGGAGCCTTCGCGGACCCTGTTGCAGCGTTGCACTATCGCGTCGGGCCTTCCTGACGTCCTGTCCCCGGGCACATCCCGATCAACGGGAGATTGAGGACCAGATGATCAAGAAGCTTCTTCTCGCGAGCGCCGCCACGGCCCTCCTGACCGGCGCCGCCTCGGCCGCCGA
>NZ_JAJALK010000025.1 GCF_020523825.1 Methylobacterium brachiatum
GCAAGACCGGGACGGAGCCATTCCGGTCCTGCGCCTGTCACGCCGAAGCTTCCCGTTCATCACCAAGGCCTTCGCCGACGCCGGCTATGCTGGCGACAAGCCAGCGAGCGCGACGATCATTGCCATCGAGATCGTGCGCAAGCCTCCGGATCAGGTCGGCTTCGCTGTCCATCCACGCCGGTGGGTCGTTGAACGGTTCTTCGGCTGGATCAGCCGCAACCGGCGCCTCTGGAAAGATGCGGAAGCGACCCTCGCCTCCGCCAGAGCCTTCCTCTACGCCGCAGCCGTCATGATCCTCGTCAGACGCCTCGCCCGATCACCCTGACTTCTCGGACGGACTCTTAGGAAGGCCGCCGAGGAGCCGTGCACGATCTTCTCGCCATCCTCTCGGCGCAGTTCGGCATTCACCTCCGCCTTCTCGGCCTCGGTCAGCCACGACGCCTGCTCGGGCTTATCGACCATCAAGAAGAGCACCGCGATCCCAGCCAGCAGCGAGGGGGCTGCCTCCAGTAGGAACAGCCACTGCCACGCCTTCATCACGGTCGAGCCTGCGAAGTGCTCCAGGATCAACCCCGAGACCGGTCCACCGACAACGCCCGCCAGTGGGATCGCGATGTAGTAGAAGCCCAGCGCGAAGCCACGCTTCTTCGCCGGAAACCAGTAGGTCAGATAGAGCATGATGCCGGGCGAGAACCCGGCCTCGGCGAGCCCCAAGAAAAACCGCGCCACATAGAACTGGAGCGGGGTCGCCACGAGGAGCGTCAGGGCCGAGATGATCGCCCAAGTGATCATGATCCGGGCGATCCAGACCCGGGCGCCTAGGCGGTGCAGGGCGAGATTGCTCGGCACCTCGAACAGGAAGTAGCCGATGAAGAATATCCCGGCCCCGAAGCCGTAGACGGCATCGCTGAAGCCGAGATCCGACATCATCTGGAGCTTGGCGAAGCCGACGTTCACCCGGTCGAGATACGCGCACAGGTAGCAGACGACTATGAACGGCATGATCCGCCACGTGATCTTGCGGTAGACGTTCGTCTCCGCCACGCGCGCATTCAGGCCAAGGCTGGCTACACGGTCCATGATTTCCTCCGATCGGCCCGTTCGACGGGCTCTGTCGCGGTAATGCGTGACTGCGGCCCGCCCCGCCGGGCGTGCGGGACGGGTTCCCGATCAGGGCGCGCGGTAGGCGCTCAAGCGACCTTCCGCGCAGCGTCAGCGACGCCCAGTTCCCGCCGGAACAGGGTCTCCATCTCGCGCCTGACGCAGATCGCCTCCTGGCCGGCGTCGAACGCGACGTCGCTCCAGCGCACGGCCCGGCCGGCGGGCACGTCGTTCTTGAGCACCATGTTGTGGGCGAGCCCGATCGGCAGGGCGTCCTGCGCCAGAGCGTCAGCCGTAGGCATCAGCTTGCCGTAGACGGTGAACCCGCCTTCGCCGTCCAAGCGCTCACCCGCGCGCAGGGCCCGCTTGGCGGTGGCCGCAACGTCGCCGCGCCAATCGCCCGTGGCGCCCGTGGCCTCTCCGCGGACCGCGATGGAGGCCACGGAGATCCCGAGTTCCAGCCCGATCAGATGGTAGGGCTTGTAGGTGGCGGCGAAGCGGCCGGTGTCGTCGGTCCTGAGGCCGTACTGGGCAAAACAGTCGCGCACGTAGGGGCTCGGGGCCTCGAACACCGCGTAGACGCCCCAGCGCAGGTCCCGGAACACCGGCCGGCCGTCCCGTTCCAGAGAGGAGACCACCTCGACGGTGCCACGCTCGGCCAGGATTCCCTTGTCGGCCACGGGGCGCAGGACGCTCGGCAGGTCGTCGACCCCGCAGGGCGGGAAGGCGAGGCCGTCGCGCGGAGGGTTGAGCCCGCAGGCATTGGCCACCGCGGCCATCTCCAGCGCCGATTTGGTGCCGTCGAGGAAGGAGTTGAACATCTGCGGGTTGAAGTCGCCCCCCGCGATCTGCTCGGCGCTGAAACCGTAATGGCCCCAGACCGTGTCGGGTGTGGAGGCGTGATAGGCCGGGAGATACTTGGTGCCCTTGCCCGCGCAGATCACCTCAAGCCCGATGGTGCGCGCCCAGTCGACAAGCTCGGCGATCAGCGCCGGCTGGTCGCCCGAGGCCATGGAGTAGATTACCCCGGCCTCGGCGGCCCGACGGGCGAGCAGCGGCCCGGCGAGCACGTCGGCCTCGACGTTGACCATCACGATATGCTTGCCGTGCGCGAAGGCCCACAGCGCGTGATGAATACCGGCGGCCGGGCTGCCGGTGGCGTCGATGACGATGTCCAGGAAGGGGCTGGCGATCATCGCGTCGGCATCCTCGGTGACGAAGGTGGTGCCGGCCTGTGCGGCCTCCTCCATCCCGCGTGCCGCGAAGCGGGCCTCGTCCCAGCCCACTCGCCGCAGGGACTGGCGGGCCCGGTCCGGCGACAGGTCGGCCACCGCGATCAGGTGGATACCCGGGGTGCGCGGCGCCTGCGACAGGTACATGGAGCCGAACTTGCCGGCCCCGATCAGGCCGACCCGGACGGGCCGGCCCTCGCTGGCGCGCAGCTGTAGCTTGGAAAACAAGGACATGTCGCGATCTCCCTCGGCGATCAGCGGTCTGACGTAGGCTTATTGCCCGCCGCATTTGCACTTTGTCGCGAGATCGGAATTATCATTCGGATCTGCGCACGCCCATGCGAAGGATTGCAAGGGCGCCGTGCGTGAATTCCCATGCAGGGCTCTGCGGCCTCCGATGCCAGACTTCGACTGGAACGACCTGCGCGCCTTCCTCGCCGTCGCCCGAGTGGGGCGGCTGACGATCGCGGCCCAGCGCATGGGTATCGACCACTCGACCCTGAGCCGCCGCCTATCGGCCCTGGAGGGCGCCCTCGGCACGCGCCTGTTCGACCGCCGCCCGTCCGGATTCGCCCTCACCAATGACGGGGAGCGGCTGCTCGTGGATGCGGAGCGGATGGAGAGCATGGCGATCACACTGCGTGCGCGCCTGGACGCGGATGTGCATCAGGTCGGCGGCACCGTGCGGGTCGGCACGCCTGAGGCGTTCGGGACCTACTTCCTGGCCCCGCGCCTCGCCGAACTCTGTGCGGCCCAGCCGGGGCTTGAGATCGAGCTGGTGGCCAACCCGCGCAGCTTCAGCCTGTCGAAGCGGGAGGCCGACCTCGCAATCGGAATGACCCGGCCCGAAACCGGTCGGCTTTTCGCCCGCAAGCTCGTAGACTACGCCCTCGGCCTTTACGCGGCGCGGGGTTACACCGAGTTAGCCGATGCGATCCGATCGACCGACGACCTGCCGGGTCATCGCTGGGTCGGCTACGTCGAGGATTTGCTCTGGACGAGCGAACTCAACTACCTCCCGCAGGTCTCGCCGGCGATCCACCCACAGGCGCGGATCTCGAACGTCATTACCCAACTGGAGGCGGTGCGCGGCGGCGCCGGCCTCGCTGTCCTGCCGCACTTCCTGGCCCGCACCTGCCCGGACCTCGTGGCTGTCCTGCCCGAGGCGGTGCGCATTGTCCGGGCCTACTGGCTGGTCGCTCACGCGGATACCCGCGACCTACCGCGTGTCCGCTTGGTCTCAGACTTCCTGACCCGGCAGGCCGAGGCGGCCGGCGATGCCTTCTGGCTAAAGGGACCCTGAGGCCCGGCACACCCGACATCAGGCCGATGCCGCAGGCCGATCCGCCCGGCTCGCCTCCTCCACGTCCAGAAGCCAGCGGCGGAAGGCCTGAATTTTCTCCAGGGTCCCGTCGCGCTCGCGGTAGCAGATGAAATGAAGGTCCCGGTGCAGGCTCCGGAGCCGGTCGCCTCCTAGGCGCACGAGCTGACCGGCTTCAACCTCGTCGTGCGCGAACCGCAGGGTTTCCAAGGCCACCCCGAGCCCCTGGACTGCCGCCGAGATCACGAGTGAGCCCCGGTCGAAAGCCGCCCCGGCAGTCCCGACTGGGGCGGGCAGCCCATTATGGGCGAACCAGTCCGGCCAGCGCACCGGGCTGAATGACGAGTCCAGCCGGGTGAATTGCTCCAAAGTCCCGCGCCGGACCGAGCCGGCCGCGCGAGCGACCCTCGGCGTGCAGAGCGCGGCGATCTCCTCTGGCCCGAGGGACACGACGGTCAAGCCCGGCCCTCGCGGTGGGCGGCCGTAGGCAATCAGGATGTCGATCTCCTCGTGCCGTCCGAGATCCACCGGGTCGGCGCTGGTGGAGAGGCGGATGGCGATGCCAGGATGCGTCTCTACGAAAGCGGGCAACCGGGGCCCGAGCCACTTCGCCGCGAAGCTCGGCGTACAGTGGACGGCGAGCGAGGAGGGCGGCGGCGGGCTGAGTTCCGCGCAGACCGCCTCGATTGTGTCGAAAGCATTCGACAGCCCCGCCAGCAAGCGCTGGCCGTCGGAGGTAAGCGTCGCTTGGCGGTTCGCCCTCCGAAACAGGCCGCGTCCGAACCAGCGTTCCAGCGCCCGGATCTGATGGCTCACCGCCGATGGCGTCAGGTGCAGTTCCTCGCTCGCCCGTGCGAAACTGCCGAGCCGAGCCGCCGCCTCAAAGGCCCGCAGGGCGTGAAAGCTTGGGATCCGACGCATGCGATGATCAGTGAATTGGATTCACCAAAAGCGTGAAAAATCGTCGTTTGTCAACGAATCGATGAGGAACGATAGTGCCGGGCGCACCGCGAAGACGGGCTGCGAAACGATAAGTCTAGGGAGGCGTCACGATGGCACAGGGGGTCATGACCCTCGTCGATCCCAGTATCGACGAGACGACGCGGGTCTATCGCAAGGTCACGTGGCGCCTCGTGCCGTTCCTGTTCGCCTGCTACGTCGCAGCCTACCTCGACCGCGTCAATGTCGGCTTCGCCAAGCTGCAGATGCTAAGCGATCTGCAATTCAGCGAGACGGTCTACGGCCTCGGCGCCGGAATTTTCTTCATCGGCTACTTCCTGTTTGAGGTGCCGAGCAACATGATCCTCCACAAGGTCGGCGCCCGGATCTGGATCGCCCGGGTCATGCTGAGCTGGGCGGTGATCTCGGCGGCCATGATGTTCGTGACCTCGCCGACGTGGTTCTACGTCTTGCGCTTCCTCCTCGGCCTCGCCGAGGCCGGGCTGTTCCCGGGCGTGATCCTGTACCTGACCTACTGGTACCCGTCCGAGCGCCGCGGCGGCATCATCGCGCTGTTCATGACCGGCATCCCGATCGCCGGCCTCGTTGGCGGCCCGCTCTCCGGCTGGATCATGAACGCCTTTTCCGGGACGGGCGGCCTCGCCGGCTGGCAGTGGCTGTTCCTAATCGAGGCGCTGCCCTCCCTCGTGCTGGGTTTCTGCGTGCTGGCCTATCTCGACGATGGCATCCAGAAGGCCAAGTGGCTGAGCGCCGACGAGAAGGCGCTGCTCGCCCGCAACATCGCGGCCGACGCCGCCGGGGTGACCGCGCACCGCTTCCGCGACGGCTTCACCAGCAGCTGGGTCTGGCTGCTCTGCGGGATCTATTTCTTCTTCATTATGGGACTTTACGGCGTCGGCTTCTGGCTGCCGACCCTGATCAAGGGCGCGGGCGTCGCCGACCCGATGAAAATCGGCCTTCTGACCATGTTGCCCTACGGCGCCGCCGCGGTGGCCATGGTCACGGTCGGGCGCCTGTCCGACGCGGCCCGGGAGCGGCGCTGGCACATCGTGGTGCCGGGACTCCTCGGGGTGGCGGGCTGGCTGGCCAGCATTCGGTTCAGCACGGACCTCGTCATTGCCGAGGCGGCGCTCACCGTGGCGACCATCGGCGTGCTGGTAACGCTCGCCCAGTTCTGGTGCCTGCCGACCGCCATCCTGGCGGGGGCGGCCGCCGCTACCGGCATCGCGGTGATCAACTCGGTCGGCAACCTCGCGGGGTTCGTAAGCCCCTACCTGATCGGCTGGATCATCGACGCCACCAAGTCCACGAGCCTCGGCGTCTACACCCTCGCCGCGTGCCTCGCCCTGGGCAGCTTCTTGGCCCTCACGCTGCCCAAGCGCCTCGTCAACCGTTGACGTCCCCAACCCTCCACAACCAGACGAAAGGATACGCCATGCTGGACGATCATTCCCACGACGCGGTCGCCGCCCTCGACCTGCCCAACGACGATGCCGGCCGCAAGCGGACCTCGATCTACCAGCCCGAGCAGGCCGGCCTGATCTTCCCCGAGATCCTCGAATTCGCCAACCACGCCGAGGAGCGCGAGTACCGCAAGAAGCACCTCGTGGCTGCCTGCCGCGCCTTCGCGATGCACGGCTTCGACTACGGCTTTGCCGGGCACCTGACGATCCGTGATCCCGAGCGGCCGGAGCTGTACTGGACCAACCCGATGTGCGTGCACTTCTCGCAGGTTCGGATGTCGAACCTGATCCTGGCCGACCACACGGGCCGGGTCGTCGAGGGGCGCCACGCCATCAACCGCGCGGGCTTCGTGCTGCACGCCGCCGTGCACGACGAGTATCCGGAAGTCATGGCGATGTGCCACGCGCACACCACCTACGGAACCGCGTGGTGCGCCACCGGTCGGCCGCTGGACATGATCAGCCAGGACGCGGCTGCCTTTTACAACAGCCACGCGGTGATCGGCGCCTCGGCGGGCGCCGTGGCGGTGGAGAAGGAGAGCGGCCTCTCGGTGGCGCAGCAGATCGGCCGCAACCGCGGCGTGCTGCATCAGAACCACGGCCTGCTGACCTGCTCGCAGCACAGCATCGACGACGCGGCCTTCTGGTTCATCGCCCTTGAGCGGGCCTGCCAGCAGCAGCTCCTGGTCGAAGCCTCCGGGATCAAGCCGCAGCTCCTCTCGGAGAAGACCGCCCGCTACAGCCGCGAGCACGTGGGCAGCGACTATATCGGCTGGCTGCACTTCCAGACGCTGTACAACCACATCGCAGAGACCCAGCCCGACATGTTCGCGTGAGTGCGCGGGGGTCGGTCGCGAGACCAGCCCCCCACCGCTGGTCGCATGAGTAGCTCCAGAGCGCGATGCTGGTGCGGACAGTCTGGCTGCTGTGGTGCTGGTGATGCTCTGCCATCACGCTGCTCTTCACGCACAGCGCCGGACGGCCGAATGTGTACATTCAGTGCTGAAAGCGGAATCACTGCCTTCGGCCAACTCGGGCCGCCTACATTGCACCCAAGCCGGCCATTCAGCTGGCCGTGGCGCCGTTCCAAAAGCCGATGCTCCGGGCTGTGCTCAGCCATTCGCACGAGGACGGCTTGCGCCACAGCCAGCGGAGCCGGATCTTCCTGCGCCTGATCGGGCGGAGGCCACGCGCGTGGTCGGTGACGCTCCCTCTGGATGTAGTCGGAGCTGCTGTCGGACAAGGTGAACACCGAGCAAAGTGATCGTATCCACGTCGAATAGGTGCTGACGGCCTGGAGCAGCAGGCCGTCGTACCCGCCTTAGGCTTCAGCCAGCTTAAAACCACGATAGCTCTCTGTGGCAACCGCATCACAGATCATCCGATATTTATCGAGCCCGGCGACATAAGGCATGAACACCCGTGGCTTGCCGGGGATGTTGGCGCCGACGTACCAGGAGTTCGCGAGCGGGTAGAGCGTCGAGTCCGCGACTTGGTTGACATGTTCCACCCACGCGTCCTCGGCCGCCACGTCGGCCTCGATGAGCCTGATCCCTTCCCGCCGCAGGTGCGCGACGCAGTTCGCGATCCAATCAACGTGCTGCTCGATGGAGGCGATCATGTTCGTCTTCACCGACGGACTGCCTGGCCCAGTGATCATGAACAGATTTGGCAGACCCGCCGTCATCAGCCCGAGGTAGGTGCGCGGCCCGTGCGCCCACTTGTCGGCGAGTCGCAGCCCGCCCGCGCCCCGGATGTCGATGTCCAGCAGCGCCCCGGTCATCGCGTCGAAGCCGGTGGCGAATGCGACAGCGTCAAGCTCATACTCGCACGTCTTGGTTCGTAGCCCCCGCTCCGTGATCTCGACGATCGGATCGGAGCGGACATCGACGAGTGTGACGTTGTCGCGGTTGAACGTCTCGAAATAGCCGTTGTCGAGGCACAGCCGCTTCGTTCCGATCGGATGATCGTTCGGCATGAGGAGACGGGCCACATCGGGGTCGCGCACGGTGCTGCGGATCTTCTCGCGCACGAACTCGCAGGCGGTGTCGTTGGCCGCCTTGTCCGTCAGCAGGTCCTTGTAGGCATAGAGGAAGCTGATGTTGCCCCCGGTGCCCCACTTGCGCTCGTAGACTTCGGCGCGTGCCTCCGGCGTGTCCTCTAGTGCGGTCTTGGACGGAGGCGGGTGCCCGGCGATGCCGAAGGGCGTGCGCTTAGCCTCGTCGCGCCAGTACGCGTAGCGGGCCTTGTGGCCATGCTCGACGTCGGGCGTCATAGGGCGATTGACACCTGGCACGCTGAAGTTGGCCGTGCGCTGAAAGACGAACAGGTGCGCGGCCTGCTCGGCGATCATCGGGATCATCTGAACACCGGACGAGCCGGTTCCGATGACGCCCACGCGCCGGCCGGTGAAGTCGACGCCTTCCTCCGGCCACAGACCACTGTGGTACCATTCGCCCTTGAAGGTTTTAAGGCCTGGGAAGTCCGGCACCCGCGGCAGCGAGAGATTTCCCGTCGCCATGATGCAGAACGGCGCCTCGAATACCTCGCCGCCGGCTGTCCTGACCGTCCAGCAATGCGTTCTGTCGTCGAACGTGGCGGAGGCGACCCGTCTTTCGGTGAGGATGTCGCGGCGCAGGTCAAGCCGGTCGGCCACATGATTGGCGTACCGGAGGATGTCGGGTTGAGCTGAGAAGCGCTCTGGCCAATTCCACTCCTGCTGCAACGCCTCGGAGAAAGAGTAGGAGTATTCTAGGCTCTCCACATCGCAGCGCGCGCCTGGGTAGCGGTTCCAGAACCAAGTGCCGCCCACTCCCTTGCCCGCTTCCAGAACTTTGACGCGCAGACCCAGCCCGCGCAGCTTGTGCAAGGTGTACAACCCGGCAAAACCCGCGCCGACCACGACGGCGTCCAACTCAATCTTCGCGTTTGGTTCGGTCATACCAATCCTCCCGATCGGCCCACCGCGCACTCTGCGATGGCACATGCGACGTCGTCGAAGGCGGCGTGCGCCTCCGCGACGTGGTTCATCATCCGCACGAAGCCGTGGCCCATGCCGTCGAACCGGCGCAGCCTGACGGCGACCCCACTTGCCTCGAGGCGGCGGGCATAAGCCTCGCCCTCATCGCGCAGCACGTCGTACTCGGCCGTGGCGATCCAGGCTGAGGGGAGGCCGGCGAGCTCCGGCGCACGCAGCGGCGAGACCCGCGGGTCTGGCCAAAGGTCAGGCGGGGCGTAGTGCCGGAAGAACCAGAGCATGTCCGCGCGCGTCAGGAACAACGCCTCCGCGGGCAGGCCATAGCTGGGCGTGTTCGGGTCGCAATCCGTGACGGGGTAGAACAGCACCTGCAGCGCCACGTCCCGCGTCCATCCGCCAGCCCGACCGTCGGCCAGGGCAACGGTGGCGAGATTGGCACCGGCACTGTCACCGGCCACGATGAGGGGGCGCCCAGGCTCGAGGAAGTCGCTGCGGTGGGCAACAGCCCACGCGATCGCGTCCTGGACGTCCTCCAGACCAGCCGGGAACGGGTGCTCGGGGGCGAGCCGATAGTCGACCATCAACAGTGCGCACCCGGTCCGCACGACCAGGGCGCGCGCGATCGCGCCGTAATCATCCAGGGTCCCAACCACCCAGCCGCCGCCGTGCACGTAGACGATCAGGCCGACTGGTGGGGTGTCGGGCGATTTGGGCGGCTGAATGAGACGACCCCGCACCGCCCCGGCCCGGGTCGGAATGTCGAAATCGTCAACAGAGCCGACCTCCGGCCCTGTACCCAACGCTGCGCAGGCCGCGGCGAAGACTGTGCGGGCCTGCCCTGGCGCGCAGGCCGAGAAGGGCGGGCGGCCCCCATCGCGGACCGCTCGGAGCAGGTCGGCGAGAGCGGGATGCAGGGTCACGCTTCACCTCCGGCCGAGGCAACCCTGATCGGAACAGGCAATGCCATCCGCATCACCGCTCAGTTCTGATTCACGAGGGGGCAGCTCCCCTCGGACACCGGCCGGAAAGCCTCGTCGCCCGGGATCTTGGCCAGGACCTTGTAGTAGTCCCAGGCTGCCTTGCTCTCGGACGGGGCCTTCGCCTGAAACAGGTACATGTCGCGCACGAGGCGACCATCCTGCCGGATCTTGAAGCCCGCACTCCAGAAGTCCTCGACTGGCAGTTCCTTCACCTTGCGGGCGACCGCCGTCGTCTCGTCGGTCCCGGCCGCAGCGACCGCCTTGAGGTAATGGCGCACGGCGCCGTAGACGCCCGCCTGCACGGAGGTGGGCGCCCGCCCGCCATGGCGCTCCATGAACCGCCGCGACCACGCACGTGTTTGGTCGTCCATGTCCCAGTAGAACGAGTCTGTGAACACCAGGCCCTGCGCGTCCTCCAGACCGATGGCATGGATGTCGGTGATGAACATGAGCAGGCTGGCGAGCTTCTGTCCGCCCGAGGTGATCCCGAACTCCCTGGCCTGCTTGACCGATGTGATCGTGTCTGTGCCCGCGTTGGCCAGCCCGATCACCTTGGCGCCGGAGGATTGAGCCCTCAGCAGGAAGGACGAAAAATCGTGCGTTGCGAACGGGTGGCGCACCGCTCCCACCACCGTGCCGCCAGCCCGCTTGACGAAGCCCGTCGCGTCCTGCTCCTGCGCGTGGCTGCCGGCGTTGTCGGCGGTGAGGAAGAACCATGTGTCCCCGCCCTGCTTTACAAGGGCCCGGGCAGTGCCGTTGGCGTCGGCGTAGCTGTCGTAAGTCCAATGGACCGTGGTCGGGGAGCACCGCTTACCAGTGAAGTCGGAGGAGCCGGGTCCCGACAGGAACAGCATCTTGTTCTTGTCGCGGGTGACGTCCTGGACGGCAATCGCGGTCGCCGAAGCGGGGACGTCGAAGATGGCGTCGACGCCCTGCGTGTCGATCCAGCCGCGCGCGATCGCCGAGCCGGTGTCAGGCTTGTTCTGGTGGTCGCCGACGATGATCTCGACCGGCTTGCCAAGCAC
The DNA here is from genome assembly GCF_020523825.1 of Methylobacterium brachiatum. GTDB lineage: Bacteria > Pseudomonadota > Alphaproteobacteria > Rhizobiales > Beijerinckiaceae > Methylobacterium > Methylobacterium brachiatum. The sequence goes on from NZ_JAJALK010000025.1 coordinate 11,060, forward strand.
GGTACCGCCGGCCTCCTCAACCGCCATGCGCGCGGCAATCACAGAGCCTTGGCCGCCCAGGTCGGCGAAGATGCCGGACTGGTCGTTCAGCACGCCTATCCGGACCACGCCTCCTGAGACCTGCGCCGCAGTAGGAACTGTAAGCGCGAGATGAGTAGCCAGGACGAATACAGCGACTGAAGACTTCACGAATGACCTCCCATTTGGTTTCTTCGATAGCAGACTTGGGATTTTTATTATACAAGTCTACGTCAATGAGCGCGATTTCACCAAGCTGTTTCCAAAATCTCCTGTACGTCCTCTACCGTAGTTATAGGCCTCAAATTCGCACGAACGAAGGCGTTATCGATTGAAGTCTCGGCTATTCTGATAAGATCTCGGCGGTCGACTTGGAGCTCGGATATCCGCACAGGCAAGCCGAGTGAGCTGATGAAATCCCGAACGGCCTCTGCAGCTGACACGTCCGTTCGCCCAAAGGCGGAAGCGATTGCCTTCTGCCGTCCAGGAGTGACGGCCGCGTTGTAGGCGAGGACCGCGGGGAGTAGGACGCACGACGTGACGCCATGGGGTACGCCGGCAACAGCTCCGAGCTGATGACCGATTCCATGACTGGCACCGTACCGGACACGCCCGATCCCAGCAGCAGCTAACCAGTTGCCGAGTTGACCTTTGTGGCGTGCTGGCACATTTGCGGGATTCTGCTTTGTTGCACACAATCCCTGTCGCAATAGCGCGAGCGCGTCAAATGCAAGAGCGTTCGTAAAGGGGTTTGCATCGCGAGAGAGGATAGTCTCAACAGCATGATCAATTGATCGAATACCTGTCGTCAGCCAGAGATCAATGGGTGTTTCAATCGATAACACGGGATCGAATATTACGATATCAGGCGCCAAAGTATCCGAACGATAGAGGTGCTTGATGCCGACATTGGTCTGGGTCGCACCTCCGATCAGACCGAATTCGGCGCCTGAAAGCGTAGTTGGTACTGCGATAATCGCGATACCGGCGCGTTCGCCGGGGGATGGTTGCTGTACACCGGTTGCGTCCGGTATTGCCCTCATTGCAAGAAGGCCGGATTGATCCTTTACGCCAACGCTGGCGGCCAAAGTCGCTATCTTGACGGCGTCGATCGCACTGCCGCCGCCGATCACGACGACCGCATCGGCGTGTTTGTCACGTATCTCAGCGCTGAGATCCAAGACCACATCAAATGGGGTGTGCGCTCTCAGGCGAGTGAAAGGCTGTAGAACGCTTGGGCTTATTGCCCCGATTGCGCCGGCTACATAGCCTGATCCTACCAATGACGAGGTCACTACGGGCAGAACTCGCGTCCAGCCACTTTGGCGAATAACACGCCCCAAATCGTTTCGGATATCAGCGCCGTACAGGACGGACGGCTGACGTTTGAGAGCTAGGCTTCCCGCCTCGACGTCGCACCCGTCCAGCGCTCCTCCGCGTGTCACCATGACGGCGAGTCCACCGTTGCGTTGCGTCATGCACCCAAAGTTGGCCAGCTTTTGACTAGACCAACATCGCCTCGCGTCGAGATTAAAACCTATCTCGTTCAGTAGTCTACTCCGAAGACCTCGTCGCAGACCGACGTATTCGCAAATAATTCGCCGGCGGTATAGCCGGGTTTCATTTTAGAAGAAAAAAATTCGTTAGCCGTTCGGCAAAAATATCAGATCTTTTGACGTCTGATCAACCGATCGCCACATCAATCTATGTCATACGTTAGCCCCTTGCCTAGCCCAACTTCATTTCCCATAGTGCGAAGCTGATGTGAAACATTTTCACAGGTGAATTTATGGATCGCCTTGGGGAAATGGTCGTTTTCGTCCGCGCTGTCGAGGATGGCGGGTTCTCTGCTGCTGGCCGCAGTCTGGCGATGACGCCATCAGCGGTGAGCAAGCTCATCACACGGCTCGAGCAGCGTCTTGATGTGATTCTTTTCAATAGGTCTTCGCGCACCCCGGCACTTACCGAGGAGGGGAAGATTTTTTATGCTTCCGCACTTCGCGCTATCGAGGCTGTCGAAGAGGCCGAGACATCTGTGCTTGGCGGTAAGGCCGCGCGCGGGACATTGCGTATTCGTTCAATGCCGAGCTTCGCGACCCATCAGCTCGCACCGCTGATGCCCGCGTTTCGCCGACTCCATCCGGCCCTGCGATTGGATTTCGTTCTCAACATGGATGCGAGCAGTTTGCTCGACGGAGGTGTCGATATCGCGATCCACGTCGGCGAGCTCGCAGACTCGTCTCTCGTCGTTAATCGGTTTGCAAGCACGCGGTGGATCATCTGCGCCGCACCGGCCTATCTTGCTGAGCGCGGCAAGCTCAGTACTCCGGCCGACCTTGTGAAACACGAGTGCCTAAATTTTCCTTCGACGGTTTCTTGGAGTATCTGGAACGTCCGAAAAGCCGATGGAGCGCAGAAGCGGCTGAAGCCATTGACCGGTATCTCAGCTAACACCGGACAAATGCTGTTGTCGCTCGCCATCGCCGGAGGTGGCATCGTACGATTAGCTGAATATCAAATCATTGAGGAGTTGCGTCGAGGTCATTTGGTCGAAGTACTCCCAGAATACCACACTGGCAACGAAGACTCTATTTATGCTGTCTATAGCAGCCGCCGGCATCTCAGCCAGAGAATACGTTTGTTTATTGAGTTCCTGCACTACAATTTCTCAAATAGAAGGATAGGCGTTTGAAGTTGTGAACAGTTGGCTGATTTCTGCAAAACTATACGTCGACTTACCACGTCGCGAAGAGTGAAGATCGACAATCTGATTAGAAAATGTGGACTGTTTATCGATGAATTGTCAGTTAGAACTTCATTCGAGACGACAAACGCTCGAAGGCAGGAATGCCGAGCGGGCCGCACGGACGACCGTAGCGATGAAGTCCGAGGCGGTTGTGATCCGCTTCAAATCAGCGATGTCTGCGTGCGTGAGCAGCCAGTAGGTGCGGGTGATGCGGACGCTCCCCGGCAGGAGACGGACAAGGTCTTAGTGCTTGTCCGCCATGAAGCAGGGAAGAATGCATAGGCCGGCTCCGGACCGGGTCGCCGTCATCTGGGTGATCACGTTCGAGATCCGGATGGTCGGCTGCAGGCCGGGCAGTGCGGCCGTGAAATAGTCGAGCTCCGGCGAGAAGACGAGCTCGTCGATGTAGCCGATGAAGCGGTGTCGCTGCAGGTCGGCCTGACCTTCTGGTCGGCCGTGGTGCTCGATGTAGGCCGGAGCGCCGTAGAGACCCAGCTCGTAGTAGCCGAGCTTGCGCGCGCGCAGGCGCCCCGTGGCCGGTCGCGTGAGGCCGATGGCCAGATCGGCCTCACGTTTCGACAGGCTGAACGCGCGCGGTGTCGCCACAAGCTCGATCGACAGGCCCGGATGCAGCGCCGACAGGTCGCCGATCCGCTCCGCGAGGCAGAAGGTCCCGAAGGCCTCCGGTGCGCCGATCCGGACGGAGCCGGTCAGGCCGACTGCGGGATCGACCCGGTCGAGCCAGATGCTCAAGGCCTCCCGCTCGATTTCCTCGGCCCGGGGCAGCAGGCGCTCCCCCTCTGCCGACAAGCCGTAGCCGGTCGGCCGCCGGTCGAACAGCTTGGCCCCGAGGGCCGTCTCCAGCCGCGTGATACGGCGGCTGAGCGTCGTGTGCTCGACCCCTATGGCCCGGGCGGCCTCCGTAAGCCGGCCGGCGCGGGCCACGGCCAGGAAGGCCTGGAGATCATCCCACCGGTGCGTCGTTCCCATCTGTGAATCCGTGAGCACGCGTTGTGCGGAAATTGACATAGACCGTCGGAAGCGTGTGCGCTTTTTTCGCCATCAGTCCCGCGCCACCGCTCGGAAGCGGGCGCAGGACTGATGGCGCGGCGTCAGACCGCGACCAGGGAGGATTGTGCGATGGCACGGGCCTTATGCCGTGCGGCCGCCGCGTTCCTGATCGGCATCGGCTCCGCCGCGGCGGAGAAGAGTGTCAGGATCGGCGTCCTCAACGATCAATCGTCGATCTACGCCAACATGGGCGGCCCTGGATCCGTGGTCGCCGCCCACATCGCGGCCGCGGATTCCGGGCTGCGCGAGCGGGGGTGGACGGTCGAGATCCTCGTGGCCGACCACGGCAACAAGGCCGATGGCGCCTCCACGATCACCCGGCAATGGTTCGACACTCAAGGTGTCGACGCGGTCGCCGACGTTACCAACTCGGCCGCCGCGCTGGCGGTAAGCCGGATCGTCCGCGACAAAAACAAAGTCATGCTCGCCTCAGGTCCTGCCGTCTCGGACCTGACCGGCAAGGCCTGCACGCCGAATACGGTGCACTGGACCCACGACACCTGGGCCTTCGCCAACGGCATTGGGAAGGCCGTGGTCGAGACCGGCGGCAAGACCTGGTTTTTCCTCACCGCCGATTTCGCCTTAGGCCACGCCCTCGAGCGCGATACGGAGCGGATGGTGCAGGCGAGCGGCGGTACAGTCCTCGGCCGCGTCCGGGCGCCCAACAACACGTCGGATTTCTCGTTCTGTCTTCTTCAGGCGCAGGCCTCTGGGGCGCAGGTGATCGGGCTCGCCAATTCCGGCGGCGACACCGTCAATAGCATCAAGCAGGCGGCAGAGTTCGGCGTCGGCGGCTCTAGGCAGCGGCTCGCCGGCCTCCTGATCTACGTCACCGACGTCCACGCGATCGGGTTGCAGCTGGCTCAAGGCTTGTCACTGGTCTCACCGTTTTACTGGGACATGAACGACGGCACCCGGGCCTTCTCGGCCCGGTTCGCGGCGCAGCGCTCGGGGGCCAAGCCCTCGATGGTGCAGGCAGGCGTCTACGCGTCGATCCTCCACTACCTCGAGGCCGTTGAGGCGCTCGGCGATGCGAACAACGGCGCGAAGGTCGTCGCAACCATGAAGACGATGCCGACCGACGATACTCTGTTCGGCAAGGGCTACATCCGCGCGGACGGCCGCAAGATGCACCCGATGCGCCTGTTCACCGTCAAGGCGCCGGCCGAGTCGAGGTATCCGTGAGATTACTACGCCTACAAGGCGACGATCCCCGCCGAGGTCGCCTTCCGGCCGATGGCCGAGGGCGGCTGCCAGCTCGTTGCGAAGTCCCAGTGGTGCACCTTGAGGAGAGAGCATGGCCCAGATCGGCTTCATCGGCCTCGGACGCATGGGGCTGCCCATGCTCCGCAACCTCGTGGCGGCCGGCCATGCGGTGCGCGCCTTCGACATCGCCGAGGCGGCGCGAGTGGAGGCGCGAGAGGCTGGAGCGGCGATCGTCGCGGCCGGCCAAGAGGTCGCCGGGGAGGCGGAATACCTGATCTCGATGGTCCCGACCGGCCGCCACGTGCTGGAGATCCATACCGGGCCGGACGGAACCCTCGCCCGGCTGCGGGATGGCGCCCTCCTGATCGACTGCTCCACCATCGCGGTGGCGGAGGCGCGGGCGCTGCATGCAACTGGGCGCGCGCGGGATTGCGGTCCTCGACGCGCCCGTCTCGGGCGGCGTCATGGGGGCCCAGGCCGGCACGCTGACGTTCATGGTCGGCGGGGAGGGGGCGGATCTCGACCGGGCTCGACCGGTCCTGCAGGCGATGGGCCGCAACGTCTTCCACGCCGGCATCGCTGGCAACGGTCAGGCCGCCAAGGTCTGCAACAACCTCCTGGCGGGCATCTCGATGATCGCCGTCTCGGAGGCCTACACCCTGGGCCAACGCCTCGGGCTCGACCCCGCGACGATGCGGGACATCGTCTCGACTTCGACGGGAAGCTGCCACGCGCTGGTGAACTACCCGCCGGTCCCCGGCCTGGTGCCCAACGTCCCCTCGAGCCGCGAGTACCGCAACGGCTTCGCGGCCGACCGCATGCTCAAGGATCTGCGGCTCGCCGAGCAGGCGGCGCTCGAGACGCGATCGAGCCTGCCCCTCGGAACCCTGGCGACGGCCCTCTACGGCTTGTTCTGCGGCGGCGGCTCCGGAGATCTCGATTACTCCGCCGTAATCCGCATGATCGAGGGCGCAACATCGCCTGCCGCCCGCGCCTGACCGCTCGACGGTTCAAGGAGACACCATGTCCGATTCGCAGCCCGCGTCCGGTCCCGCGCCTGGTCCCAAGCCGGCCATCCTTTCAAAGCAGATGCTGATCGGCGGCGCCTGGCAGCCGGCGGTATCCGGCCGGACCATCGTGGTCAAGAATCCAGGGCGGCGGGAGCCGCTCGGCGAGGTACCGCGGGGCGAGAAGGTGGATATCGACCGCGCCGTCGACGCCGCAGCGGCGGCGTTCCCGGCTTGGGCCCGGGTCGCGGCTCGCGACCGCGGCCGGAGGCTGCTCGCCATCGGCGAGGCCCTCGAAGCGCGCCAGGAGGAGCTGGCGCGCCTGATCGCCAGCGAGACCGGCAACGCCCTGCGCACGCAAGCGCGGGGCGAGGCGCGCATGGTCGCCGACGCCTTCCGCTACTTCGGCGGCCTCGCGGGCGAGCTGAAGGGCGTCACGATTCCCCTCGGCGAGGGGCAACTTAGCTATTCGCGGCGCGAGCCCCTCGGCGTGGTCGGTGCCATCGTGCCTTGGAACGCTCCGGCTCAGCTCGCGGCCCTCAAGATCGCACCGGCCGTCTGCGCCGGCAACACCATCGTGCTGAAAGCCGCCGAGGACGCGCCGCTGGCGGTGCTGATGATCGCCGGGATCTGCCACGATCACCTGCCGCCGGGTGTCATCAACGTCGTGACCGGCTACGGCGAGGAATGCGGTGCCCCCCTGGCGTCCCATCCCCGCGTGCGCAAGGTCAGTTTCACCGGCTCGACTGCCGTCGGCAAGGCGATTATGCGGGCGGCCGCGGAGCGCGTCGCCCCGGTCCCGCTCGAACTCGGCGGCAAGAGCCCGTCCATCGTCTATCCCGACGCCGACGAGGACTGGGTGCTCGACGGGATCGTCGCCTCCATGCGCTTCACCCGGCAGAGCCAGTCCTGCACCGCTGGGTCACGCCTATTCCTGCACGCCGACATCTACGAGTCGTTTCTCGATCGCCTCGTGACCCGCACCGCGGCCCTCAGGATCGGCGACCCCCTCGACGAGACGACCGACATCGGCGCGATCATCAACGAGCGCCAGTTCACCAAGGTCTGCGGCTACGTCGCAGACGGGCTGAACCGTCCGGAGGCGCGGCTCGTCACCGGCGGCCTGCCGCCCAAGGAGGGGCCGCTGACACGCGGCTACTTTGCGGTGCCGACGATCTTCGCCGACACCTCGAACGACTGGCGCCTCGCCCGGGAGGAGATCTTCGGGCCCGTCCTCGTGGCGATCCCCTGGCGGGACGAGGACGAGGCGATCCGCATGGCCAACGACAGCCATTACGGCCTCGCCGCCTACATCTGGTCGCGCGATATCGGCCGCGCTCTGCGGGCCGCACACGCCGTCGAGGCCGGGTGGGTCCAGGTCAACCAAGGCGGCGGGCAGGCGCTGGGCCAATCCTACGGTGGCATCAAGGAGAGCGGTATCGGGCGCGAGATGTCGCTCGAAGGTATGCTCGACAGCTTCACCGAGACGAAGAGCGTGAACGTCAACCTGGCGATTCCGCCGCTTCGGGCGGCCCGATAACGGCGGGGAGACGCCTGAGATGAACCTCTACCGATTACTGCGTGATCGGCAGGACGCCGGAAAGCCGGTGACGGTCGGCCTGATCGGTGCCGGGAAATACGGAACGATGTTCCTGGCCCAGGCCCGCACGACGCCGGGGATGCAGATCGTCGCGGTCGTCGATCTCGACCTGGGGCGGGCCGCCCGTCAGCTCGCCGCCTGTTACTGGCCGGCGGAACAGGTCGCGGCCCACTCCTGCGAAGACGCGATCCGAACCGGCCGGACCTGCCTGACGGACGACGCCGACGCGGTGATCCGGGCCGGTGGCATTGAGGTGATCATCGAGGCCACGGGCGATCCGCGCACCGGCATCCGCATCGCGCTCGCCGCCATCGCGGCCGGCAAGCACGTGGTGATGGTCAACGTCGAGGCCGACGTGGTAGCGGGCCCGCTGCTCGCGCGGAAGGCCACTCAGGCGGGCGTCGTCTACTCGCTCGCCTACGGTGATCAACCGGCGATCGTCTGCGAGCATGTCGACTGGGCCCGCGTCTGCGGCTTCCGGGTGGTCGCGGCCGGCAAGGGCACCCGCTACCTGCCGCGGTTCCACCAATCGACGCCCGACACAGTGTTCGGTAACCTGCCGGGGCTGATCGAGATTGAGGACCGGTCTTCGATCAACCCGAAGATGTTCAATAGCTTCGTGGACGGGACCAAGTCAGCGATCGAAACGACCGCGATCGCCAACGCGACCGGCCTCTGGGCCCAGTCGCAGGGCCTCGCCTTCCCGCCGGCGAGCCGCTTCGAACTCGCCGACGTGCTGCGCCCGAAGGAGGAGGGCGGCAGCCTGGAATTTACCGGGGTAACGGAATGCGTCTCCTCCCTCACCCGGGACGGGTCGAGCGTTCCGCACAACCTCGCCCACGGAACCTTCGTGGTGGTCGAGGCGGCGGAGGACAGCGCCTACACCCGGGAATGTTTTCGCGAGTACCACATGCTGCCTGACGCGACCGGACGCTACGCGGCCCTGTACCGGCCGATCCACTTCAGCGGCCTGGAACTCGGCATCTCGGCGGCCTGGGCCGCCCTGCTCAGGCAGCCGACCGGCGCCCCGACTAGCTTCAGCGCCGACGTGGCGGCCATCGCCAAGCGCGACCTGAAGGCCGGCGAAACGCTCGACGGTGAAGGCGGCTACTGCGTTTGGGGTCGGCAAATTCCAGCCAAAGACTCCCTCGATGAAGGTTACCTGCCCCTCGGGCTGGCCCATCAGGTGCGGCTGATCCGCGACGTGCCGATGGGTACCGGGGTGCGCTGGGGCGACGTCGCCTTCGCGCCGGACGATCCCGTCGTGGCCTTGCGCCGCGAGATGGAGGCGGCCTTCGACCCGCGGCCGGCCTGATGGAACCCTCACCGCACCGTTCGACATCGACCCGCGCTTCGTGAAGGATCACACCATGCAGACGCGCCGCGCCCTGCTCTCCACCGCCCTCGCGGCGCCGGCCCTCGTCCGGCTTGGGCGGCAAGTGGCGGCCGGCCGCGACCTGAAAATCTCGCACCAGTTCCCAGGTGGCTCGGAGGAGGAGGGCGACTTTCGGGACCGGCTCTGCCGGAAGTTCGCCGCGGCGTTGCGACAGCGATCCGAGGGGGCCCTCACGGCGACGGTCTATCCGAACGCGTCGCTCATGAAGACCAACGCGCAGTTCGCAGCCCTTCGCAAGGGCGCGCTCGACCTGAGCCTCTTCCCACTCGCCTATGCCGGCGGCCAGCTCCCGGAGCTCAATATCGGGCTGATGGCCTGCGTCGTTGGCTCCTACGCCCAGGGTGCGGCTTGGAAGACCGCGCCGGTCGGGCGCAAGCTCGCCGCGTTCCTGGCCGAGAAGGGCATCGTTATCGTGGCTTGGGTCTGGCAGGCGAACGGCGTCGTGTCCCGCGCCAACCCGATCGTCGTGCCCGAAGACGTGCGGGGTCTCAAGACTCGGGGCGGGTCCCGCGAGATGGACATCTTGCTCCTCGCCGCCGGGGCCGCAACGCTACCGTTGCCGTCGAACGAGATCTATGCGGCGATGCAGACAGGGGTGGTGGACGCTGTCGTCACCTCGTCGACGAGCATGATCTCCTTCCGCCTGGAGGAGACCGGAAAGCACCTGACGACAGCGCGCGACCGCACCTTCCTCTTCACCTTCGAGCCTCTGCTGATGTCGAAGGCGATCTTCGATTCTCTCACGTCTGGCGAGCGTGACCTGATCATGGCAGCGGGGGCCGAACTGGAGCCGTTCGGCACGGCGGGCTCGAAGGCGGATGAGGACAAGGTCGTCGAGGTCTTTCGGAAGGCCGGGGTTCAGGCGCAGGAGATCGATAAGACCGCGTTCGAGAAATGGCTGGCGCTCGCCCGCACGTCGACCTGGAAGGATTACGCGGGACGGAGTGCCGAAGCGGCCGAGCTGCTGAAGCTGTCTCAGGACATCCAAGCCTGAGCCGCACGTCACGAAGAACGGATCGACATGACCGGACAGATACTCGAGGAGACGTCTGGCTCCTGCGCCACGCTAACGATCAGTCAACCGGCGCGGCGCAACGCGCTGACGGTCCTGATGTGGCAGGATCTTGCGAAACGCGTGCGGGCCCTCTCCCGAGACGATGGCATGCGCTGCATCGTCATTCGCGGCGCGACCCCGGAAGCGTTTTCCGCGGGCGCAGACATTTCCGAATTCCACGCCACGCGCGCGACCCACGCGCAGGTGGTTCGATTCCATGAGGAGTATGTCGGCGGTTGCCTGGAGGCGATCGCCACCTGTCCCGTGCCCATCGTCGCGGCGATCCGTGGCTCCTGCTTCGGCGGCGGTCTCGAGATCGCCGTCGCATGCGATATCCGGATCGCTGCCGCTGACGCCCGCTTCGGTGCTCCAGTCGGACGCATGGGCTTTCCGATGGCGCTCGGCGAGACCGAAGGCCTATTCAAGCTTGTCGGGCCGGCGGTCACCGCGGAACTGCTGATCGAAGGTCGTCTCTTCGATGCCCAAACAGCCCACGAGAAAGGCTTGGTGTCCCGGGTCGTCCAGACGGAGGCTTTCGAGCGTGCCACGATCGAGACGGTGGAGAACATCTGTGCGAGCGGCATTCGGGCTGCCCGCTCGCATAAGCAGCAGATCCGACGTCTGATGCAGGATGCCACCGCCGTCACGCGCGCCGAGCGGATGGAAGTTTACAGCTTCGCGGATAGCGAGGAGTACAAGCGCGGCGTTGAAGCATTCCTGACGAAAGCGCGTCGCCGCCGCTGAATGTGACTGTCGTTTTTCTGTTCCAACCCTGCACATACTAATCACAAAATTCGTAAGTTTCTATAAAATGACGATATTCTGATAGATGTCTGAAATCAAGTTATAATTTTTCAGTTTACCGCTTCGCATCGAACAGCATTGCCGATTGTAGCAACAGCCATTTGCGAGTCATACCGCGACCGGGGCAGTAGGAGGTTAAAATTCTCCCTTTCCAGCTTCCATACATTCCGCCGCAGGACCGCTTCGATAGCTTGGGCTCGGCGCTGGTCAACCTTGGTGGTTGTTACCCCGAGGCCACGTGCCAACATACAGGAATCGACCCAGACACGGGGAAGATGTTCGAGGTTGATGTGCCCCGGTGGCTCCACCGCAGTGAGGCTGGAAGCTGGCCGCGGCCGACGTCCAGCATGGAACGAATTGAATCCCTCGAGCGCGGCGTGTTCGCCTCTCTGCCGGAGGATGTTCGTGTCCCCTTCGCGCGCGCCCTGAAAGCGATCTCCCTGCGCGCCACCGACGAGCTCGTGGCATGGCTCGGGTTGGGACGTATGCAGGCCGCTGGATTCGCACAGCACTACGGCTTGCCGACAGAATTTCTAGATCTCACGGCCAGTCTCGCCGTTGCCACCGCCTTCGCCCTTGGTGATCCGGAGGAATGGACCTCGCCGAAACGGGTGTCCTTCGCCGTGCTCGACATGCGCCGCGCCGTTGACACGCTGAGATTGAGCGAGGGTGGCCCCGCTCAATGTCGAAACGGGGAGGGGTCAGACCGGCTCGTGGATCTCCGATACGGGAAACTGTTGTGCGAGGTGATCGACCACGGCCTCGATGAACAGTGAGGAGGCCAGTGGCACCTGTGCGTAGATGAGGTCCTGCTCGCCTTCCAGCCTCGCGAGAAGATGCCCGCGACCGAGCAGCCGCTCAGCCCCGGTCTGGCCAAGCGCGATCTCGGAGGTGCCCTCGGAGTCGACGCGCAGGATCAGGCGATTGCCGAGCTGTGAGCGGAGCTGCATCGGCATCACGCTCGCTTCCGGCCGTTGCGCCGCGAAGATCAGGTAAATGCCCGCAGCGCGCGCCATTACGCCCAGGCGGCCCACCGTCGCCGTGACGGCGGTGCGATACTCCTCCGAGAGCATCCACTCGGCGAATTCATCGTGGATGACCCAGTAAGCCGGGAGCTGCTCGGACGGTGCGACCTTCGCGTTGTAAGCCGCGATATTGGCGACGCGGACCGTGCGGAAGAGCTTGTAGCGTCGCTCCATCTCCGCGACGAGCGCCTCGAGCCGCTGTATCGCGGCGGCCTGGTTGTCGATCAAGCCGCCGTCCAGGTGGGGGAGGGCATCGAAGGCGAAGTAGTCGACGCCCTGCTTCGGATCGATCAGGATGATTTGCGCTTGCCGGGGTGTATTCGTGATGGCGAGACCGAGCAGGATGGCCTGCATGAGCACGGACTTTCCCGACCCCGTGCTTCCGGCGATCAGCGTGTGGGGCGCGTGCAAGCCTCCCGGTGAGAAGGTCAGAAGTGAGTTGTCCTCTTCCTTGAGTCCGATCACGAGGTCTTGGTTGCCGTTCCCGGACGGCTGTGGCCTCCAGCGCTCCCAGACCTGCTCGATCGTGACAACCCGTCGCTTCGGTCGCGCGATCGCGATGGCGACGGCCCCCGGCTCAGGGCGCGCCGAGACGACGGTCAGGCTGAAGGTGCTCAGCAGCTGCGAGCGGTACTTAGTGACGAGCTCCGCTGTCATGTTCGCGCTGCCAGCGAAGCGGAGGAGGGCGGTGTTGGGCGTCAGCAACTGAGACACCGATTTGGCCTGTAGCCCGAGCTGCTGCAATGCGCTGCGGGTCGCGGTCGCAACAGTCCCGAGCCAGGTCTGATCGTCCTCATCTGATTGGACGTGCGCTTGGATCAGCGCGTCGATGACATCGTCGCCCTTCGGTGGGACCGGAACACCGGTGGATCCCGCGTCGCCGACTTCCGCGTCGGGCGATACGGAAGCGGGCGAAAGCGCCTCTGGTCCGATCGGATCAGGCTCGGTCACTGACGGGGGCGGCACCGCCGGAATCGCGGAGGTGTCGCGGCCAGTGACCTGGGCTGGGAGAACGGCGCCGGCCGCGGTGCGGATCGGCGCTGGGTCGAGATCCTGCGCGAAGGCGAGGAGCAGCGCCTTCAGCTCGGCGCGCCCGTAGATCTCCTGCTGGCAGTCGCTCAAGCCTGTGACAGGCGCCACCTCTGTCGGGCTCGGCTCATCGCTCGCGGTCGGAACGAAGATATGACTGTATCCGCGCACGCGGAGGTCACACCGGCCTTCTCGCACCGCCCGCCGCCACTCGGAGAGGTTCATCGGGCTCGCGGCGGGAACCTGGATGCCATCGAGCAGCAAGTCTCCCAGTCGCGAGAGCCAAGACTCGCGATCCAGGCGTGTGCCCTCACCGAGCAGAGCCTCGCGAACGCGTTTGACGGTGTCACGCAGCTGCTTTGCCGACTCCTTGCGTTTGACCGGGAGCAGCGTGGCGCCGACGTACTTGGCTTCGGTCACCACGATCGTAAGCTCGAGGCGTCCGTCTGGCCGCTCTTGAGGCGCGAGGGCCAAGATGTCGGCCTGCGTCTCCTCTCGGGCGCCGAGCCAGGCCGCGTAGTCGTCGAGGAAGTACCAACCGACGAGTGCGGTCGGGTCGAATTCGCGCCGCGCGAGATATCGGCTGAGCACGACCCCGATGAGTTCGCTGGCAGCCTCGCCGCGCTTGGCCGCACGCAGGACGATATCGCCCGACACGTCGTTTGCCGCGGTGATGAGCTTGTCCGCCAACGCCTGAACGGCTGCCTCGTCCAGGCCGAGGTGCAACCCGTTCAGTCGGGTCCGCACCATGGCCCGAAGGAGCCCGAGGGGTGCTAACGAGGAGATGACGACATTGCGCCCCTGGGTGGCCGACTGCTTGTACCGGATGACACGAACCTTCTGGTTCTGAAGCTGCCGGCGATCGAGCAGCTCGTCGTGGTTCACCACCCAAGCACCCAGGTCGTGCGTCTCCGCGAAGATGCGGGCCGTTCTAGGGTCGTGGAAGTCGAGCTGCCGGGTCGGGAGCAGCCGCCGGTCGCCATCCTCACGAAAGTCCCCTTTCAGGAAGGTCGTGGCCGCTGACAGGAAGGCCCAGCCCTCTCGGCTCTGGACGGGACAGCAGAGGTAGACGGCCGATTTCAAGTCATCGGCACAAGCCGGCCGCCGGCGCGACCAGCGAGCTGGCAGCAACGCCTCGAGATCGGCGGGCCGGGCCGACTCCGCGTACCATTCCAGTGTTGCGTGCCGCGAGATGACATCTTGGCTGAAGACGATATCGTAGGGCCGTCCGTCGCGCGGATCCGGTGGGGGCGCTTCATCGGCGATCACGCTGATGCGCAAACGCGCCATGAAGTCTTGTGTGGCCTCTGAGGCTGAGTAGCTGTCGGCGTCCTCCTCAGCCGACAGTATCGAGCGGTAGAGCTCGCGCAGGCGCGGGGGATCGGTATGCCGGAGCATCACCTGACAGCGCACGTCTTCGGCGTCGTCGTGAATGCCACCCAGGCCCTGCACGACCGATTGCGGGAGCCGTGGCGAGTCACAATCAAACAGCACGACAGACAGGTTCGCGCGCTCGTGCGGATGCAGTGCGATGTAGCGCCGAACGAGGTCGAGAACACAGGCTGCCCCCGCGCTCGGGTCGTCGTTGACGTCCGCGGAGCCGTCCCGGTCCAGCACCGGCGCTTCGTGCAGCGTGTAGTCGCCCTTGGTGTCGACCAGCGCGAGCAGGTCGGCCTTCCGGCCCGTCCAAGATACCACCACCTCCGGGTAGAAGGGGTGTTCGAGATCCGCCGCGAGATCGCGGAAGAACAGCCGGGTATCGCCGCCTTGTCCGTCTCCGCCGGCGATCGCGAGCCGGACGATCCGCGTGACGAGTTGCGCCTTGCGCCACAGCGCTGCCAATCGCAGGGGGTGCCAGGGCGCCACGATCGCAGCCGGTTCGCCGTCGTCGACGGCGGTGGTTCCCGACTCTAGGAGCGGCCGCAGAAGCGCCTCCCGGTTCCGGTCGCCGGGCGCCAAGCGCATCAGCTGCTCGAGCAGCGTGGCGTAGGCTCCCGCCTGAAGCCGCAGCCCCTCCGCACCGGCCCCGTGTGTTCGGAAGCCGCGAACGGCGTCGGCGAAGGCGGTTCGGAACGCATCGAACGCGGCCGCGAGCGTGCTGGCGGCCTCGGGCGTGATCAGGCCTTCCGCCACATGGTTCTGCAGCCGCACGGGCCAGAACAGCGCCAGATCGTTCTCCTTGCGGTACACGGCCAGAAGCGAGCCACGGTCCCGGTCGTAGGCCGGCACGAGGGTGCGCAGGTCGCGCAGATCGATGGTCCCTGCGCGGCGGCCGGCCACGGCCGGCTCACGCGCGGTCCGACCGGTCGTGAACGGATGCGCCTCCAGGCGGGCCCAATCGTCGACGAATTGCGACGCGATGACGTTCGGCTCGTAGCGCCAGATCAGTTGCGTGGAGGAGACCTGAACGGATCCCGTCGCGGTCTCGCTCTCCATGTCGAGCTGGAACTTCAGCTGCAGCGCGGCTTTCGCAGTCGAGCGGTTCGGGACGCCCTTGGTTTTGGCTTGGCGCCACTCGGCAAGCAGCGTGTGGAAGTCGAGCAACGGTCCGAGATCGAGAACGACATCCGGCCCGAGCAGGCGCTGCAATCCGGCGTAGCGCAGGGCGAAGTAGGCGCCCGCATCCGCGTTGAGCGAGCGGAGGTCGCGCTTCGTTGCGCGGTCGCAGCGGATCCTGAGCGTGCGCTTGGTACCGCCTTGGGCGAGGAACGTCTCCATCGCGGCGGCCAGACCGGCTAGGAAGTCGGACGTTTCGCGAGGGCGCCCGTAGATCAACTTGTCCCAGGCAGACTTGAGCTTGCGATCAATCCGCAGCTCGTCGCGGTGGGCGTCGTAGAACTCAACGTCCTCTGGGCGCGGATCGGATGGGGTGCGCTCGGACAGAAGCCGGAGATATTCCTCGTCCTCTGCGGAGAGCAGGCCGTCCTCGCCTTCCGCAAAAAACCGACGGGTCTCGTTGCCGAGATTAAACTTCTCGCGCGTCAGCCCTTCGAACAGGGGCTTGATCTGCTCCCACTCACATTCTGCCAGTGCCGCGGCTTCCGCGTTCCAGCCGGGATGTGCGCTGATGAACGCTTCGATGACCGGATGATAGCATTCGGAGATCCCGACCCGTGTCTTGGCGAACGCGGCACGCAGATCATCCTCGTTCAGCAGAAGCTGCGCTTGCGTCTCCTTCAGGAGGAGGCCCTTCCGGCGCCGGTTCAGGCCTGCGAATTCCCGCTGCCAGGCCGAGGTGTGACGGCGCGAACGCTCCTTGATGCTCGTGAAGGCGGTCGGATCCTTGGGCAGTTGCAGGGCCGGGAGGGCAGCCCCGAGGGCGTTGATGAGCGGATGCCCTTCGTCCCGGCACGCGGCGCTCACGCGCAGGACGTAGCCCGCGAAGCGGTCGAGGGAGGTCGTGCGCAGCTGGCTCAGTCCGGCGAGCGCGCGCTCGAAGACGACGCGCAGATCGTCAGTGAGGCCGAGGTCTGCCTCGACGGCCGCGACCCAGAGCGGCAGCCGCTCGAGAAGTTCGGGCACGCCGAGGCGGCTCATGTCTTGGAGCGACTGCTCCTCGTCGCCGCCGAGGGTGGTGACGAGGTAAGCCCCCTTCTCGCACGCGGCGTCCCGGTAGAAGGTCGCCGGCAGCGTCGTGAGAGCCTCCGCCGGCAACCCGCTCGCGCCGAACAGGCTCGCGGGCAGCTTGACGGCCACACGCGCGTCCAAAATCGGGTCTGCAAGCACGGCCGAGGCAATGGCAGCCGTCTGCGCGACGTTGAGGCCATCGATGAGGACGCGCGCGATACCGGTACCGGCCTCCGCGTCGCCCAGCTCGGCGCGCAGTTGAGCCGCGGCCACGCGGCCGATGAGGTCGTTTCGGGTCACTGCGTGATCCTCGCGAGCGGGTTCTCGATGTAGGCGCAGGCGTCGGACAAACGGCGAAGCATGCCGAGCGTGCGAAGGCGCCGCTCCAAACGGCCGGAATTCGCCTGAAACGCCTTCTTGTCGAATTCCTCTTGGTCCAGAGCGCGCTCAGCCTCCTTCTCCCCGATGACGAGCCCGTAGCGGTCATAGAGGAGGGTCAGGAACGCGCTGTAGTCCATGCGCGTCGCCACGTTTGCGAGGATCAGAGCCTTGAGCAGCGCGTCGGTGGGCGCGTACCGCAGCCGCGTCGTACCCCGGCGCGAGACCAGCCCGGCTCCGATGCCATAGGAGCGATGCACGTTGGCGACGTGGTTGCGGTGGCGGTTGACCGCCGCACGACGAAACTCGGCGAGCAGCATTTCCGGGTCGTGCGCGCCGTCGTAGTCGTCGCCGGCCGGCCAGCGGACCCGATCGATCAGGATCCGGCGGCAATCGGTGAACGGCGTCTCGCCCGCCAATGCCTGCAGCCATTCCGGGCTCCGCGCGATCCCCGCGACATAGGCTTCGATCGCGCGCTCAGGAAGCGCGTTGTTGCGCTGGTAGCTCGTGACTGCCAACTCGCGCACGAGTGTTTTTTTGGGGACGACGACCTCGCAGACAAAGGATGGGGCGGGTCGCTGGCAGAGTTCGGCGGCGACGACGAGCTGGTAGCGGAGCAGGTGAAAGGCTCCGAGCGTCGCGAGATGCGGGTAAGCATCGAAGCGTGGCAGGCCGAGCTCGAACACAGCCAGCCAATCTCGGCCGAGGTCGTCGAAGCAGGAGTGCTGCGCGTACGGGAGATAGCTGTTGCCGCGCGATTGTCGGTCCTCGTCGTAGATCGGCTCGATCAGCTTCAAGAGCCGGTCGCAGGGATCGCCATCGAACGCTTTGAGAAAGTGCGGTCGCAGCGCGGCTGCCACGGAGGAGCGGCAGAGCATCTGGTAGATCAGCTCGCCTGGAAGACCGAAGTTGATGTACTCGCGCGACGGATTGCCGTTAACGAGGTTCAGGTCCTCATACAGGGCATGTCGACCGAACGGAAACACGAACCGCGAGCTCCAACGCTTGTTGGCGCCGCTCTCGATCGTCGACGACCGCAGCATCGTCACGAGGCTTGCAAAATCCCGAAACGACCCGAAGCGCTTGCGCAGGTATGAGAAATCCCGGACTGGGATTCCCTGCGCGCGCTCGTTCATGAGCCCGATCCATTCCTCCCACGATGCCACGTCACTGCCGCCGCGCGCGGCAATCCGGCTCACGGACTCGCCGTTGTAGAGGATGTTGCGGGCATACATCCGCCGTGCCGGCTTGTAGCTCAGCGGGTATGGCGTGCCGCCGTCATCGAGCAGCTTGCCGGCTCGCTCGCACGCCTCCGCGACACCGAGGAACTCCAGGAAGATCAACCAGGGTGTCGTCGAGTCCCAGAGCCGGTGTCCCCAGATTTGCTCATCCACCCACATGTCGTTGCGTGGATGGTGCCCGACGGGAGGCGGCGGAAGCGTCTCAAGCATCGGCAACCTCGATAACCTCGTCGGCCGGATCCCCGGCCGCGTTCAAGGTGAGCAGTTTGAACACGAGATCTCCGTACGCGTCCGGCGGACGCACACGCTCCAATGCTGCGAGGATGGTGCTCTTGAAGGCCAGAATGTCCTCATGGCATTCGCGCGAGAAGCTTCCGGGCAGCGCCCCTGACGCGACCCGCATCAGGAACTCGTAGCGGATCAAGTTGAGCGTGAGGGGGCAGCGGACGTCGGCATCAAGGTGGACGACGAGCGTTGGCACAGTATCGACCTGAACAAGTTCGACGCGCTCATGACGTTTCGGCGCGACGGAGATGCGCTCTTCGAGGAGCTGGCTCAGACCGGACCCAGAGTAGGACAGGTTGGTTGCGAGCAGAAGTTCCCGATCGGTTGACACCAGCATGCCCGTGAAGACACGATTCAGACCGTTGACCAGGCGCCCCAGGATACGTCGGCCGACGCGGCCGTCCTGAGACAGAGGCCGGACGACCTCGTCGAGATACTCTCCAGCGCGCGAGAATACGCTGAGATCCCACAGGCGCAGCTCCTCGGCTTGGTCCTTGGGGATCCGGAAGAACATCGCGCGTCGCTGCGCCACGAGTGAACTCAGGAACGGATGGCCGCCGTCGAGTTCGGTCTCTGGACTCTCGAGATAGCTTGTGCGGGCGGTGCGCAGTTCCGCGAGCCGACGCGGCGGCGTGCCCTGCTCAACCAGCGTGATGAAGTGCTGTCGTAACACTTCATCGTCCGAGCCGAAGATCAGAATGTTGTCTATGCGATTGGTCGTCTCATGGCCTATGCCGAAACGTGAGAGGAACTCGATGATTTCCAAGCTCTCGCGCCGCGCCGGTGTCAGGTTCTCGCCGAAGACGTTGTCGTAGATGTCGGAGCGGTGCAGGGCGCCGGCGGCCTGAAGGCTGGCGATATCCGACGGTTGCATCAGGCGGTCCTTCACGGCCGGATGCCCGAGGATCACGTTGGCGAGGAACAGGAGAACGCGCCGGACCGGCGTGTGCAACCCGCTGTGGTCGAGCAGTACGAACAGCGCTCGTAGCCGCGCTTGGAAGAGCGGCTGTCGGAGCGTCTCGAAGTTCCTGCGGATCGGGCATTCCGGACCGAAGAAGCCCGCCTCAGTCGCCTCGTCGTAGGCAGCCTGCCAGCCTTCGTGCTCCAGCAAGGCCGAGAGGCTCAAGTCGAGGATGTCCACACACGGGATCTGGCTCAGATTGAAGAACGCCACGCCGTCCGATGCCGGGTCGCGATCCCGGACGAGAAGGTTTTCGAGCAGAGCTCTGACACGCGGAGCATGTTGAGCATCGCCGAGTCTCCGCCACGCCTCCATCAGCTGTCCGTCGTTGGCGGCAACGATGAAGATGCGATCCGGATCGGGATCCAGCATCGCCGCGCTGACCGCGCAGAGCAGTTCGCGCCGGTCCGCGTAGGGGCCGACCGGTCCGAAGCCTGGAAGTTTTGTCAGATCGCGAATGACGCCGACCGTCCGCGCTCGGCCTGCGATCGTCGCGGCGGTCTCGTAATACAGCTGGTCGGTCGCCCAGACGGCGCCGTCCCCGCCGAGCGCCGACCACGCACGCCCGCACAAGCGGCTCTTTCCATCGCCCGCCGTTCCCGTGAGGACGACGCATCGAGCCCGGTTCGCATCGGCTTGAAGCAATGCGAGAAGCTTCGTCTGTACGGGGTGGTGAAACGAGATCGGTCGGACATCGAGCCGCTTGGCCGAACGATTGATGTGCTCGTCGTACATGTTCTCGTTGTGCGGCGTCGGACCGTACAGGCGCAGAAACCGCACCCAGCGCTCACCTAGTCCCTTCATCGCGACCTCGCCTCTGAGCTGTTGGGACGGCTGGAAATGGCTGTGACGCCAAGGCGGGCGGTCCCCGTTTGACCGGTGGGATAGCCCGAATGCACGCGCGTGTCCGGTCCGGCGGCCGGCAACGCCCCTCCGATCGGGACGTCAACAGCGCGCACGCGCCCTCCACGGCCGAACTGTTCATGGCCCGGTTTACCGGCCGGTGCAGCGTCGACAGAGTGATGGGTCAATCGAGCATCCTGCGAACCGCGGCTCGCGCCCCTCGCGTGATGTCACAGCGCCGCTTCGAGGACCCGGGTTTAGCGCCCGGCCACGAAGCAGCGTCCGGTGATGACGATCAGCGCTCCGGAAAGAGGTTGACGACCATCTGAACCTTTTTGACGAACTCTTCCCGTCCGGAGATCGGCCCCTCACCGTCCTGAAGCATGACAGGGCCATACTGCCGGCGATTTTTGTCCAGATCCGCGCGACGCAGGCGGCGAATTTTTCCCAAGTCGTCGAACTCTCCGCGCAGTTGCGCGAGCACGCCGCTCTCGTACTGGGCGGGGTCGGCAGCCGCGAGGGCGGTGCGGATCTGAACGAAGATCGGGTCCATGATTACGGCGGTTCGGTCTTCATCTCCGACAACACAGGCCAGATTCGCCTCGCGTCGGATCGGATCGAAGAGCCGGGTGAACACGCCGTCGCGTTTCTTCACGACGACCTCGAGCGCCGTATAGCGGTACGACGGCAGCTTGTCGGGCATTCCGACGCGGGTGAGATTGGCCGCAAATTTCTGTTGCATCGCCAACGCATGCACGGGGCGGAGCCGAGCAACGCGCTGAAATTTGGCGTCCCTCATCTCCCGGTGGAAGCTCTCGACGGGAATCGCGCGCAAGCGCTGCGCGTCCCACTCGATGATCAGATCCTCGGTCTGCCCCTCGTCATTCTCATATTGGAAGATGTCGATACGCAGGACACGCTCGTAATTCGAGCTGCTTCCGGACCGCATCTGAGCCGAACGCTTATGAACATCCCCGTCGATCAGCAACACGGTGCCCACCTTGCCGTGCTCGAGGTCGCAGGCTTGTGAGATGACCATGGAGGCGTTCATCACCCGCTGGCGATCTCTGCCGCGACCTTGGACGTGCTCGCTGATGAAAAGCTCGCCGAGATCGATCCCAAGCCCTGGCCCAGCGTACTGAGCCGGGAACGGCTCCATCGTCCGGAAGGCCGTTGCGTGGGCGAGCTTTGCCACGGCCGGGCTCGGGATCAAGGCCTGCGACGGCTGTGCGTCGAAGTGCAACCGGCCGAGCTTTGCCGTCGCGGTGTTCAGGCCCTTGTGGTCCTCCATCTGCTTGCGAAGATAGCCCTCAAACAGGCTTGAGACGTGCTCACCGAAGCGTCCGTTCCTGCCCTCGCCGGCACTTTTCCAGATGAAATAGAAATCCGGATTGTCGAGCGACTTGATCTCGCGCGTGAATTCCTCGATCGCGTCGACCAGCGCCGTGCGCCAGGTCCGGACGAACTCACCGACGATCTGGCTTTGGCCGAGGCTCTGCACGCGATCGGCCAGGCTCGAGACAAATTCGAACACCGCGTCGTGGAACTGATTTTTCGTCACGAACTTGAACTGAGAGCCGAGCAGCTCCGCCTTTTCGCGGAAGCTTTCGGCAAGATTCTGATCTCTGAGCTCGGATGACATCAGCACGACGATCGGCATTTCGTCGTCGCGGTAATGACTGAGCACGTCCTTGATCTTTCCGATCGACCGATCGATCGAGGGAGCAGAATTATCTCCTAAATAATAATCGAGAAAAATAAGCGGGAATTTCTCGAGCTTCGAGTTGTCGTCCCTGCCGATTTCCTTGGTCTCGACCCCGAGCTGCGAAAGCAAGGCGCGGAGGGCGTCGAGAGGCGCGCGTTTGATGGCGTATTCAAGCTGGACGGTTCCGAGGATCGTCTTGGCGATCTTCGCGATAGGAGACGCCTCTCCGGAACTGAAACTCTGCCGGAGGCGCTCCTGCAATGCACTATCTGTGCGGATCTGATCGGAGAATGCCGCCCGGTCGACCGGCCAAGTGCCGCCCGCCTCCGTGAACGCGGCCTCGAGCTGATCATCCGCCTCGATGAGCAGGAAGGCTCCTTCGAGATCGCCCTCATCGTAATCTGGCTGTGGATCGAAGGCGTCGTCGATCAACAATGCCTTCGTAACCTTCCGGTTCTGGAAGATCGCTTTGGCGTCTGCGAGATCCATCTTACTGTCCGCTGATGCTCAAGACGAAAGTATGCAAGCGACCGCGTGCATCGGGATTGTCGAGGAGGTAGAGATCCCCGGCGTGGCGCTTGGCGATTTCCCGGGAGATGTAGAGCCCAAGCCCCTTACCCTCATTGGGCGGCTTGAACGTCACGAATGGCCTGAAGACCTCTTCTGCGCGTTCTCGAGGGATCCCGGGCCCATTGTCGGTCAGGCGAAGCTCCGATGCCGCGGCATCGATCTGCAAGCTGATCTTTGGCACGAAGGTCGGATCGAGCCTCTTCTGCTGCCGGAGCCAGAAGATCGAGTTGTCGATCAAATTCTCCAATACCTGTACGATCATACCCCGCACGGCTCGGACCTCGTAGGCTTGGGAGCCGGCATCGCCGAGGTCGAGCTCCGGCTCGATCCCGAGGCGGGCGAAGCGATCGCTATGGGAAGCGAAGATATCTCTCGCGAGCCCGCGAACATCGAACTTCTCGGCCCGATTGCGACTGTTTGGGCCGAGGGGATCCAGCGCTTCGAGGCGCTTGCGCATGATGCGCATTTGGCTCTCGACCGCGTCGAAAGCCGCGGCCACGGATTTGGGGATGTGCGCCCGGTCCACGCCAGCGATCGTATCGAGTGTCTGCCGCGTCACGCGACCCAGTTCGTGCGCGATGATCTCAACCTGCAGACCGACCCCCGCCAAATCGACGAGATCCCTGTGCTGCCGCTCCGCTGAGACCAGCGCGTCCCGTGAGTTCTTGAGGCGGGTCTCCATATCCTGGAACGCCCCTTGAAGGTAATCTACATCCCCGCGCTTCTCAGCCGGAACCACCGCTCTCAGAGTCGACAAATCATCGCTGACTTTCTTCGCCGTGGAATGCAAGAAATTCGATACTTCTTGAACATCAACGTGCGCTTTTTTCCTGGCTTCCGCCTCCACGGAATTCAGGAAATCCTTGAAATTCTCGGTCAAGGCTTTCCTGAGCAGGAGAACAAGCAGCGTTTTCTCTTCATTCGTTCGCAAACCCTCGCGATTGGTCTGATCGATGAGATGAGGATTTTCGGTTGCGGAGATGTAGACCGCCCCGATGAGCTGCTTGCGATTGACTTTGTATCCGCTCGAGCTTAGCGCCCTGGAATCGATTCCTAACCAATCATCATCCGGGTTACCGTAAGGATTCACGCGGAACCCGTCGCGGTACATCATTAGGCCGTTCGCCCACTGATTGACGGTGTCCCTGATTTTGTTTCGATCGCCGACGCCGTCGATGCCCTTGATTTTTTGGCGATTGAACCAGTGAAAATCGGCTTTGAACGGACCGAGACTCTCCATGGCTGCGACCGAGACATCATCCTTTGACGTCACACCGAGGATGTCTTCTCGACTCCAGAATTCAGTCTTTCTTCTGTCGTAACTTAGATATTCGATGTCGAACGTCAGGCCAGGGCCTTCGACGGGGTCGATGTCGTACCGGATCGACCCGCGCGCGAATGCGGCGGCGAAAACCTCGCGTGCGAAGGTCGGAATCGGTATCCGGCGGCCATTGACCTCGATGACCAGCGGGTATCTCACGTAACCGTGGAACGGATCGAACAGGCGGTCGAAGTAATTGTCGGTCAGCCGCTTGACGCGATCCCAGTCCCAGTCCGCTTTGAGCGCGTTGATGCACAGTGTCGTACCCGAGACCGTTGCGTCGGTCTTCAAATCGCCCTGTCTTGGCTGAACCGTGACTTTGTCGAGCGACACCGCCGACTCGTGTGTGAAGGCACGCCAATCGATCTGCAACACGTTCCAGTGCCGCTCGCCGCGCGTGCTCGTCTCCACCGTCAGGTGATCGCCGAGACGCATCGTTGAGAGACGCCCGAGACCTTTCCCGCCGACGAAGGCACGGCCGTCGTCGGACGGGTCTAGGCGTGAGCGCGTACCGATGGTCAGAAAGACCTCGTCGAGCAGTTTCAGCGTCATGCCGCGACCGGTGTCGATGACCGCGATGGTATTGAGGTCGTCGAACGCCGCTTTGAGCGCCTCGGCGAGCGAGAGAAGCCCGGATTGTTGGCTGACCCGCGCAATGAATTCCTGCCGGACGTGCTCAGGTGCGCTCTCGTCGATCTTCGAGAGGACGTCCTGCAAGATGCGATCCGCGAGGACGGCGGCGTCGGCACCCTGCCTTGCCACCGTCTTTTGTGCTTGCTCGATCCGCCTCAGCGTGTCGCGCAGATGGCTGTATTTGAACACCGTCGTGATCGCGATCGTCGCGCGCTTTGAGCGGGCGTCGTACGCGTTCTTGATGAGTTCATAGAGCGCTGTCGCGTCCGAGCTGATCAGCTCGGCGCCGAGTTCGAGTATCGTCCGCGCGGCGACCCTAAATGCCACAACCGACCGCCCTCGTTGCGAAGTGCTCGAAGGGCTGGGCTGGATGGCGCCGGGTCGGCGGTCTCGATATGCGCAGTGGCGCGGCGCACGATCGGCCGTCCAGCCGCGCGGCGTAGGCAGGGAGTTTAGGGACGGTCCGCGCCATGAGCGTTGTCCGTTGGGGTTGAGAGCGTCCTTCGCCGGCACGGCAGACGGCGTCGGCTGGAGGGCGTACACAATCAGAGGTTACAAGGGAGTAAGCGAGGTGGCGCGGGAGCCTGCAACCTTTGATATGCGTGGCTCAAAAGCGGTTTGGGGGGTTGCCCGTCGACGGGCGCATGTAACGCGGAGCTGATGCGGCCGGCGCGCTGCCGATCCCATCACCGTTCGTGTTCGCAAGCCGAATGGCTGCGTATTATGGAGGAGCCTGAGGAGCACGATGGCCTGACCATGAGGCCGCTCCGTCCTGCATAAGGTGATGCAACGCCGGCAGTGCTGTTCCTGACGCGCCGGCTCCAGGCCGCGGGATCGCGAGCGAGCCGCACTGGGCGTACCGGCTACAACGAGAATCGAGATGTCTCACGTGCGGCGTTCCGCTCTAGGATCCGCCTGTCGCTTGATGGACAGGTCGCGAACGTCGGCACCTACGCCACCGACGTATGGCTCAGGTTCTACACGGACCCCGTGATCTCGGCTTTCAATTTTTGGCGGTTCTTTCCGGATTGGGATCTATTCAAGGCTCGCTGATCAGGTTGAGGCGGCGCATGTAGCAGAATTGTGACGCCTGTACCGGCGCCGGTCCGCAATCGTCCTAGGCAGACCGGTGGTCCGAAGCGCCACCCCTGCGAGGTGGCGTCGAAAGAGTCTACTTCTGGAAAATGGTGCCGAGAATCTGAAAGACACCTCCGCTCGACCCGTGCCATAGCCTAGCGCGGTGAGAGACTAGGTCGCAAGCGCGCGCTGAGCGATCCCTCGGGGTTTTTGATCTTGCGCACGACGCGAATGATCAAAGGCGCCGCGCCGGTGAGCCGGCATTGTGCAGCTTCACAGATCCGTCGTGTAGAAGAATGGTTGAGCACCTCGTTCAACCCGTCGTTGAGCGCCGTTCTGCGACCTCGGGTGAAGATCTATCTCGGAAGCCTGCGCTCTCACCACTGTAAGTGACGGCTTCCGCGGCCATCAATGTCTTGTTTGAAACCACTTATGCCGCGATGAAGGCTGACGATCCTCGATAAAGACGCCGAGCACCGGCAGAAACATAATGATTTTGTAATCTTCTCGTGTAAGCGTGAAGCCGTCAGAGGACTGAGGAGCCCTACGTTCGAGAAGGGCTACGCGATGCGTTATGATACGCACACGGGAGAAAGCCGCAGTGGCTTGCCTTGGCAAGGACGTAGTCTGTCGTAGCGCGATCCCCCACGAACGGGATGCCGGTGGATCCGGCGCGCGTTTCACTTACCTCCACCACTTCGCGGCTGAACTCGTCCATGCGCTGGTCCTGGGCATGCGGCTGATTGGTGGCGGTCGCTTCGGCTCCGCGGTGATCGCCCACGGCCCTGAAGTCATATTGCGACGCCGCCGGTCGGCCGCGGGTCACAAACTTCCGGATTGCAGCGGCGGTGCACTCCTCACTCAAGACGCCGGGTCGGAGTTAGGGTCTGTCAACGCGCACCCGGCATCGAGGACGCCATATGGCCGGTTCAGGGCCGAGCTGTGTGAGCGCGAAGCTTCAGGAAGAACTCTCGCGCCTCTCGGAGAAGGCAGTGACATAGCCGGTCCCGCGCCGATGGACCGGCCGCCGGTCCACGGGAGTACCGCATTCGTGCATGCGGCTCTGGAGAACGTGGACCACGGCATACTGATGCTGTGCCCGAACAATCGGGTACTTTTACAGAACCGCCGCGCCCGCGAGCTGCTGGGTCTTTCCCCGGACGAGCTACGGGACGGGCAGCCGTTTGACGAGCTTCGCTGGCTGCAATTTCAACCGCGCGCCTCTGGCCCGCCGATCGCCCTACCGCGGCGTCGGATTGTGCGGCGTGACTCGGAATGGCGCCCGCTTCAGCGCCACGCGGCAGAGCCGGACCAAGTCTTTCTCGAGGTTCGCTCAGTGCCGCTCGCCGACGGCGGCGCAGTGAAAACGTTCACCGACGTCACGGAGCAGTGGCTGGCCGTGTTGGCGAATCAGGAGAGCGAACAGCGGTACCGTTTGCTTGCCGAGAACACGACCGATGTCCTCATTCTCGGCGACCTCGCGGGAGCGCGCCGCTACGTATCTCCAGCAACGCGAGCGATGTTCGGGTGCGAACCCGAAGAACTGGTCGGTGAACATCCGCTCGTGCGCATCCATCCGGAGGATGCCGTCTCCTACGAGAGGGTGCTGGATGATCTCAGAAATCTCCGGGTCGAACAGTGTGTGACCTGCTGGCGATACCGGCGATTTGACGGAGCGTGGATGTGGATGGAAGTCTCGTTCAACGTCGTGCGCGACAACGGTGGCCGTGCAAGCGGCTGGGTTGCCGTATTGCGAGACGTCAGCAGCAGACGAGCGACGGAGGAGGCGCTACGCCTCAGCGAGCAAAGGCTCGCGCTCGCGCTCGACAGCGGCAATGATGGCCTTTGGGATTGGTGTGTCCGTAGTGGGCGTGTCACCTTTTCCCAGAACTGGTTTGGCATGCTTGGCTACGCCGAAGGCGAGTTCGAATCCCATATCCGCACCTGGGAACGATTGATCCACCCCGAAGATACCAAAGGCGCCCTGCGCTGTCTCACGCGACATATGGAGGGACAGACGCCGCATTTCGAGTGCGAGTACCGCTTGAGAACCAAGGCGCGCGGCTACCTCTGGACGCTGGCGCGCGGAAAGGTCGTCGAGCACGATGGTAACGGGCGCCCCCTGCGGATGGTCGGCACGCATATCGATATCACGCGCCGCAAAGAAATCGAGCAGCAGGTCGCACACATCGCCGCGCACGACGCGCTCACAAATTTGCCCAACCGTGCGCTGTTCCGCGATCGGTTGCGTTGCGAACTCGCCAACGCGAAGCGTCACGGCGGCAGCTTTGCCGTGCTCGCGTGCGATCTCGACCGCTTCAAGGCTGTCAATGACACGTTGGGACATCCAGCCGGTGACGCGCTGCTCCGTACGATCGCGGATCGCTTACGCGCGATCGTACGCGACGGCGAAACCGTCGCACGGCTCGGAGGTGACGAGTTCGCGATCATCCTCGGGCGTTCAACCGACCCGCAGGCGGCCAGTCTCGCAGCCCAGCGCGTTATCGAGGCTGTCGGACAGCCGGTCGATCTTGACGGGACGGTCGCGAGCGTTGGCGTGAGCATCGGCCTCGCCATAGGTCCACAGGACGGCTCGGACGCCGACACCCTGTTCAAGAACGCTGATATCGCACTCTACCGTGCGAAGGCCGCCGGGCGAAACTCGTACAGCTTCTACGAGCCCGGAATGGACGCGGTTGTGGCCACGCGTATTCAGCTGGAACGCGACCTGCGCGACGCCGCTCGCGGCGGCGAGTTCGTGCTGCATTACCAACCGATCCTGAATCTCGCGAGTGGCGAGGTCGGCGGCTTCGAGGCGCTGTTACGCTGGTAACACCCGACGCGCGGCACGATCTCTCCGGCCGAATTCATCCCTGTCGCCGAGGAGACGGGCTTGATCGTCGACCTGGGCGCCTGGGCGCTTCAGGAAGCCTGCCGCCGAGCGGCTGGATGGCCGAACGGGTTACGCGTCGCTGTGAACGTATCGGCCGTACAGTTTCAGCGTCCGGGGCTCGAGGAAGCCGTCGTCGAAGCCCTCACGGTGTCCGGCCTCGCTGCACAGCGGCTGGAGCTGGAAATCACAGAAAGCGTACTGATGCAAGATGTCGAGGTCGCGGTGGTCCGCCTTCATCGTCTGCGAGCACTCGGTGTCCAGATAGCCCTGGACGATTTCGGAACCGGCTACTCGTCCCTGAGCTATCTGCGTCGATTCCCATTCGATAAAATCAAGATCGACCGCTCCTTCATCAAGGAGATCGCTGACCCAGACACCGCGACGATCGTTCGGGCAATCGTGAGCATCGGAGGGCAGTTGGGCATCTCCATCACGGCCGAAGGCGTGGAGACCGAGGAACAACTCGTCCGCGTGCGGCAGGAAGGCTGCACCGAGGTCCAGGGCTTTCTGTACGGTCAGCCACTTTCAGCGGCCTCGGCGTGGAACTTCATTCAGAGCCACACGCCATTTGCGGCAGAAGCAGCCTCGGGGTTCTGCACCGCGGCATGACGACAAAGATGTCCCACACTGCTCGCTTCTTAGATCTAGCTTCTATGACGGGAACGTGGGGCTTAAAAAACAGATCAAAGCGACGTATTTCCGACGCCTCGCAAACGGCGTGTATGTTTATTAAGCAATTTGGCCAACTATTAGGCGATACTTCCTGAGGAAATTAACATGTTTAGAAGACGCTCGACCAGTGATGAGTTGTTGGAAGTGCTTGGCCGCCACGCGGGCATAGGCCTTTGGGATGCCGTTCTTCACGACGGCGATCCTATGCATCCCAAGAGCCGCTGGACTTGGTCTGAAGAATTCCGTCGTCTCGTCGGATTTACCGCGAAAACTGATTTTCCCGACGTTGTTCATTCATGGTCCGATCGGTTGCACCCGGACGACACGGCAAGAGTTTTTGCGGCGTTCGGCGCGGCGCTGACCAACATCGAGGACAAAGGCGCGTACGACATCAACTACCGGCTGAAGCTATGCAGCGGCGATTACCGCTGGTTCCGCGCCACCGGCGGTGTCGTGCACGACGCATCCGGCAAGGCCGTCCGCGCGTGCGGGTCTCTGGTCGATATCCACGTCGCCATCGAAGCCGCCGCGTCGAGCCGGTCCCGAGCGCAACACATCGATCAATTGCTTGCCGCGTTCGACCGAGACGCCTCAGGCGTCCTCGCCGGCCTGTCCGCTGCAGCGACAACAATGGATGCTATCGCGCGAGCTATGGCGGTGGTCGCCGACCGGACGAACCGCCGGGCCATCGAGGTCGCCGGTGCAGCCGAGCAAACCTCCGGCAACGTCGAGACCGTCGCTGCCGCGACGGAGGAGCTGAGCGCGAGCGTGGCGGAATTGTCTGCCCGGGCCGCGCGATCCGAGGAACTGGCGCGCGAGGCATCGGAGAAGGCCACGCAAACCGATGCTCGGGTCCAAACGCTCTCGAAGGCCGCGGACAAGATCGGGGCCGTGGTCGGGATGATCAACGCTCTGGCGGCCCAAACCAATCTCCTGGCCCTGAATGCTACCATCGAGGCGGCACGCGCCGGGGAAGCCGGCCGGGGCTTTGCGATCGTGGCTGCAGAGGTGAAGGGCCTCGCGGCTCAGACCACGCGGGCTACCGAGGAGATCGCGATACAAGTCGATGAGATCCGCCAAGCGACCCATTCGACCGTAGGTGGGATCGCCGAGATTGGGGAGTCGATCACGACCCTCAGCGATATGGCCTTGAGCATCAGGCGCGCGATGCAGGAACAGGGAGCGGCGACAGGCGAGATCGCGCGCAGTGTCTGCGAGGCGGCCGACGGCTCGAAGACGGTGTCGCAGAATATCTTCGATGTGCGACACGGAGCCAATGAGACGGAACGGGCGGCGGAGGACGTCCTGAACGCCTCCCGAGACGTGCTGGAGCGCTCTAACCAACTGGGCACATCGATCTCGGAATTTCTGCGTTCCGTCAAAGCAGCCTGAGGAGGCTTGGACGCGCGTGAAGGTGCATCCCCGGGTAGCGCAGGCGCTGTGCAGTCGCCTCTCCTGTGCGCCCCGGAACGCCGGGGGCACAGAAGAACGGTTTCCTCAAAGATCGCCACGCGCCAGAACTCCCGGCTTCGGGCCGCCGGTCGCCCAATCGAGCAGCTCGACCGTGTGGACGATCGGGATGCCCGTGCCCTTCCCGATCTGCGTCGCGCAGCCGATGTTGCCGGTGGCGATCACGTCGGGGCGCACGCGCTCGATATTGGCGACCTTCCGGGCGCGCAGCTTCAGGGCCAGCTCGGGCTGGAGGATGTTGTAGGTCCCCGCCGAGCCGCAGCAGATATGGCCCTCGGGCACGTCCTTCACGGTGAAGCCGACCCGCTTGAGCAGGGCCTTCGGCTCCGTCCGGATGCCCTGGCCGTGCTGCATCGAGCAGGCCGAGTGGTACGCCACCACGAGGTCGCTCGCGTCCGTGGTCGTCTTCAGGTCGAGCTGCGCCACGTACTCGGTCACGTCCTTGGCCAAGGCTGAGACCCGCTGCGCCTTCTCGGCATAGGCCGGGTCGTCGCGGAACATGAAGCCGTAATCCTTGATCGTCGTGCCGCAGCCGGACGCCGTCACCAGGATCGCGTCGAGGCCTTTGGCGATCTCGGCATCCCAGGCGTCGATCGTCTGCTTGGCGTGGGCGTGGGCCGAGTGCTCCTTGCCCATGTGGTGGGTGAGCGCCCCGCAGCAGCCCTCGTTGGCGTGCACCACCTCGATCCCGTGGCGGTTGAGCAGCCGGATCGCCGCCGCGTTGAAGTCTGGCCGCAGCACGCTCTGGGCGCAGCCGCGCAGCAGCGCGACGCGCTTGGCGGCCTGTCCGTTCGCCGGCGCGAACCGGCCCGGCCGGTTCGTCGGCTCACGGGGCGGCATCCCGGCCGGGGCGAGGTCGAGCATCGCGGCGAGGCGGTTGCCCACGCGCGGCAGGCGGCCGACCAGCCCGCGGAACGGCGCGCCGAGCTTGGCGGCGACCAGCGCGAGGCGGAAGCGGTTCGGGTAGGGCAGGACCTGGGCGAGCAGGGCGCGGAGGAAGCGGTCGCCCGTTGGCCGCGCGTAGGTCTTCTCGATATGCGCCCGCGCATGGTCGACGAGGTGCATGTAATGCACCCCCGACGGGCAGGTGGTCATGCAGGACAGGCAGGAGAGGCAGCGGTCGACATGCTTGACCACCTCCTGCGAGGCCGGCTTGCCGCCCTCCAGCATGTCTTTGATCAGGTAGATCCGCCCGCGCGGGGAATCGAGCTCGTCGCCGAGCAGCAGGTAGGTCGGGCAGGTCGCCGTGCAGAAGCCGCAATGCACGCAGGTTCTCAGGATTTTCTCCGAGGCCGCCATGGCGGGGTCGGCGAGCTGGGCGGGGGCGAAGTTGGTCTGCACGGGTCACATCCTCGGCGCCTCGCCTCCCCGCGACCGGGGAGGGGCGGAATCTGAAGCTTACAGTCCGGCGTACATCCGGCCGGGGTTGAGCAATCCGGCGGGATCGTGCGCCGCCTTGATGCCGGCGGTGAGCCGCATCAGCGGCTCAGCCAGCGGCTGGAACACCGGGACGGCGGCGCGCACGGCGTCGGGGGCGCGGACCAGCGTGGCGTGGCCGCCCTGGGCCTGCACGGCCCGGCGCACCGTCGCGGCGCCGGCATCGCCTTCGGAGCCGGTGGCGAGCCAGATCAGGCCGCCGCCCCAGTCGAAGAACCAGCGGGCGTCGCGCTCCGCCGCGACCGCCGCCGCCAGGGCCGGCCCGTGGGTCGGCGCGGTGGAGATCCGCCAGAGCGCGGCCTCGCGCGGCTCGGCCAGCGGCGCGGCATCGCGCACCGACCGCCAGAGGGCGGCGCCGGCCTCGCCGTCCAGGATCTCCGCCGACCCGTAGCGCTTGAGCAGGCGGCGCAACTCGCCCGTCCGGTAGTCGATCGAGTCCGAAAAGCCTTCGAGGCGCATCAGGGTCCGCGCCTGCGGGGCGCCGATCCCCGCCGGCAGGTGGGCCGCGCCGGTCAGCTCGAACGGCGAGCCCAGGGCCTCCGACAGGGCCGCGATCCCGCGCGCGTCGTCGAGACCCGGGAAGATCAGCGTGGCGACGCGCTCGCAGGACGGCAGCACCTTGAAGGTCACCTCGGTGAGGAGCCCGAGCGTGCCGTGGGCGCCGGCCATCAGCTTCACCAGGTCGAGGCCGGTGACGTTCTTCATCACCCGGCCGCCCGACTTGATCGCCTCGCCCCGCCCGTTGACGAAGCGCACGCCGATCAGGCTGTCGCGGGCCGCCCCGGCATTGATCCGCCGCGGGCCGGCATTGTTGATCGCCGCCACGGCCCCGAAGGTCGGTTCGCCGGTGGTGCCGTAGAGGCTGCGCAGGTCCATCGGCTCGAAGGGCAGCATCTGGCCCCGGGAGGCGAGCAAGGCCTCGACCTCGGCGAGCGGCGTCCCGGCCCGGGCGGCCACCACCATCTCGGCGGGCTCGTAGAGCGTGACGCCGGTGAGCGCCTTCGCCGAGAGCGACGCGCTGTCCTGCGCGGGCCGGCCGAGACCCGCGGCGGTGCCGCCACCGGCCAGCCGCAGGCGCTCGCCGCGTCCGGCCGCCGCCCGCACGATCTCCCCGGCCTCCGCCTCGGTGCCGGGCTGATACAGTGTCGTCATGGCGTTCTGCGTATCTCTTGGCCGTCATACTTTAAAGCGGTGATCGGCAAAGAATCGGCTATTATCGCGATGGCGACCGCATGTCCTTTCGCTACGACGCAAGGGGATCATACGAATCATTTGGCCAACCACTCACATCTACGTCCGTCTGCGATCCGTCCTGGAGAAAAGAATATTCCCCATACTGTTGCACGATGCGACAGTGGCGCATTTTGCAACAGTTGAAGTGCAGCAAATTCGGGCGCCGTAGCTCTAGATGCTTGTGAAGCACCCGCAAAAAACCTGCATTTTCTTGCTGAAATCTCTTTTCCGGTTGACCTGGCACAGCCCATGCGTAAGTTCGATCTAGAACAATGATGACAAGCCCGAGGTGGCCGTCACGACAAGAACGAGGGAGGATACTGATCTGGACGCCACGCTCAGCGGCCTGATGCAAGACTTCGGTCTTGTGCGGTCGGGATCGGGGGCACGCAAAACGCTCCAGCAGTCATCCGAGACCTTTGCCGATAGCTGAGACCGGGCGCGTACGCGCTCGACGCATCTCCGCGTCTGGCGGCCCGGCATGCCGGGAGCTGCCTGGTCTTCCATGTCGACTATCGCCAAACCAAGGATGCAGCGATGTCTGGAACCCTGACACTCAACAAAATAACGGCTCAGAAAGGGATTTCTGTCGGAGAGGCGGCCAAGAAGATCGCCGATCTCGGCTGGAACCCCTCTTACGTTCAGGAGGCTATGACCTTCCCGACAGACTACAAGATCACCAAGGCTCCCAAAGACCCGATGAAGCAGGTTCTGCGGTCCTATTTCCCGATGCAGGAGGAGAAGGACAATCGGGTCTACGGGGCGCTCGATGCGGCGTTGCGCGGCGACATGTTTCGGAACGTCGAGCCGCGGTGGGTCGAGTGGATGAAGCTCTTCCTGGCCATCATTCCGTTTCCCGAGATATCGGCCGCTCGCTCGATGGCAATGGTCGGTCGGCTGGCGCCCGGCGAGGAGCTGCGTACCGGTTTCACCATGCAGATGGTCGACGAGTTCCGCCACTCGACTATCCAGATGAACCTCAAGAAATGGTATATGGAGAACTATATCGACCCGGCCGGGTTTGACATCACCGAAGAGGCGTTCGGCAAGTGCTACGCGACGACAATCGGTCGTCAGTTCGGCGAGGGCTTCATCACCGGGGACGCGATCACCTCGGCCAACATCTACCTGACCGTGGTCGCCGAAACCGCGTTCACCAACACGCTGTTCGTGGCCATGCCGTCCGAGGCCGCCCGCAACGGCGACTATGCGCTGCCGACCGTATTCCTATCGGTACAGTCCGACGAAAGCCGGCATGTCGGCAACGGTCACTCGATGCTGATGTCGATCCTGAAGGAGCCGGAAAACCATCTCCTGCTCGAGCGCGACCTGCGCTACGCCTTCTGGCAGAACCACGCCATCGTCGATGCCGCGATTGGCACGTTCATCGAGTATGGCACCACGAACCGTGACAAGGACAAGGAGTCCTACGCGGAGATGTGGCACCGCTGGATCTTCGAGGACTACTATCGCACCTACATGCTCCCGCTGGAGAAGTACGGTATCAAGATCCACCACGACGACGTTCAGACGGCCTGGAAGCGCATCACTGAGAAACATTACGTTCACAAGATCGCGCAATTCTTCTCCGTCGGCTGGCCGGTGAATTTCTGGCGGATCGAGGCTCAAACCGAGAAAGATTTTGAGTGGTTTGAGCACAAATATCCGGGTTGGTACGCCCAGTTCGGCGAGTACTGGAAGTGGTACGGAAAGCTGAGCAGGCCCGGCCAGAAGATCGTCACCTTCAACGAGGATGTCGGTTACGTATATCCGCACCGCTGCTGGAGTTCGCTGGTGCCGTGCGTCGTGCGCGAGGATCTCGTCACCGGCGAGATCGATGGCCAGCTGCACACCTTTGCGCACGAGATCGATCGTTGGACCGCGGTCGAAGCATTCGCCAACGAATACGAGGGACGTCCTACACCGGCAATGGGTCGGTTCAGCGGCCGTCGTGAATGGGAAAGTGTGTATCACAACTGGGATCTGGCGGATGCCATTAAGGATCTCGGCTTCGTCCGCACGGACGGCAAGACTCTCGTTCCTCAGCCGCATCTTCGCTTCGACAACAAGGATATGTGGACGCTCGACGACGTGCGTGGACACACGCTGAAGAGCCCGCTGATCACCTTGCGCGAGATGTCGCCGGAGGCGCGCGAGGCGCATCTCGCCGAGTATCGCGCCGGCTTCACGATCAATCCCTGCAACTGATGTCGGACGGCTGGCCGGGACATCCCGGCCAGCCGGTCAGAAAAGAACATACCGACACAGGAGGAACTGGCTCCCATGAGCGAGGTATACACCGTCAAACTCAACCCGGTAGGTGTCGAGTTCGAGGTCGAGGAAGACGAGACCGTCCTCGACGCGGCCTTCCGACAGGGCATCGCGCTTCCGCACGGCTGTAAAGAGGGGCGTTGCGCAGCTTGCAAGTGCATCGTTACCGACGGCGAAGTCGAGATGCTGTCCTATTCGACCTTCGCGCTCAACGAAATGGAGCGTGACCAAAACCATGTTCTTCTCTGTCGAAGCATTGTCTCAAGCGACATCGAGGTCGACCTCCTCAATTACGACGAGGAGCTCCTCTCGAAATCGATTCCCGTCCGAAACTTCCAAGCGCGTGTCAGCCGCGTGTCGAGCCTGACACCTGACATCCGTTTGCTGGAAATCGAACTTGATCAACCTCTGAAGTTCTGGGCTGGGCAGTATGTCGACATCACGCTTCCGGGAGCAGAGGAGATTACGCGCTCGTTTTCCATGGCAAATCCGCCGAGCGAAACGCAAAAACTCTCATTCATCATCAAAAAGTATCCCGGCGGACGATTCTCCTCTCGCCTCGACGGAGAGCTCGATGTCGGATCCACCGTCGGCGTCAAAGGACCCTACGGAACCTGTTTCCGCCGCGAAAACAGAGGAGGAGCCCTAATCCTCGTTGGGGGTGGCTCGGGGATGTCACCGCTGTGGTCCATCCTCCACGACCACATCGCAAGCGGAGAAGAACGTCCAGTCCATTTCTTCTATGGCGCGCGCACGCAAACCGATCTGTTCTATCTGGATCTGTTCGCCGAGGTAGCTCGGTCCAATCCGCGCTTCACCTTCATACCGGTTCTTTCCCACGCTCCTGACGACGCCGCGTGGCAGGGCGAACGAGGATTCGTTCACGAAGTCGTCGACGACCATCTGCGCCGTTTCGCTTACGGCGAGGATCTCGACGTGTATGCCTGCGGTCCGGAACCTATGATCGAGGCACTCACCCCAGTGCTGCAGATGAACGACGTGTCTTCGGACCGGATCTTCTTCGACAAATTCACACCGGCACGGGCGTAACCGGGCCGAACGAAGTCGCTATC
Source organism: Methylobacterium brachiatum (assembly GCF_020523825.1). Classification (GTDB taxonomy): domain Bacteria; phylum Pseudomonadota; class Alphaproteobacteria; order Rhizobiales; family Beijerinckiaceae; genus Methylobacterium; species Methylobacterium brachiatum. The sequence goes on from NZ_JAJALK010000025.1 coordinate 47,646, forward strand.
AGCGGCAAATTACTACCGGGAGGACTATGATGACGTTGGAAGCTGCTGCAAGGAAGTCGGGCGCAGCCGGCTCGGCGATATTCGCGGACTCGGACAGCCGCAAATATCGGTATTTCGAACCTAAAGGCAAACGCGCGACCCATTATGAGGACGTGACTGTCGACGTACAGCCGGACCCCGAGCGGTACCTACTCCAGAACTGGATCATCTCGTTCGCGGACGGGAAGGGCGCATACTCGAAAGAGAATACGGCGGCGCTGAGTTCCAATTGGCACGCTTTCCGCGCGCCAGATCAGGAATGGGAACGCACGCACTATCAGCGCCAGTCGAAAATCGAGGCGATGGTGCAATCCGTGATCGCGAACGGTCGCAAGGCTGGCGCTCCGGCCGCCTTTGACAAGGCCTGGGTGAAAATCCTCCAGAACCATCTCGGCGCATGGAAGCATGCGGAGTTCGGGCTGGGCACCGCGCTCATGCAGGCGCAGCGCTACGGCTACACCCAGATGATCAACAACGCGACCCTGACGAACTCGTCCTACAAGCTGCGCCTTGCCCAGGACATCACGCTCTACCTCGCTGAGATCGGGATGGACATCGCAGGGTTCGACGACGCGGCGGGCAAGCGGCACTGGCTCGAGGACGGAACCTGGCAGGGAACCCGGGAGGCGGTGGAAGCCATCATGGGCTCGACCGACTACCTCGAGCAGTATTTCGCGACCAACATCGTCTTCGAGCCGCTGGTGGGCGAACTGTTTCGCAGCGGCTTCTTGATGCAGGTCGCCTCCTCAAACGGCGACTTCATCACGCCGCCGGTGATCTCCGCAGCCGAAGCGGACTACGAGCGCAACCTGGCCAACGCGATCGATCTGTTCCACGTGCTCGCCACCGACGCCGTACATGCCGAGCACAACCGGACCCTGTTCCGGAGCTGGGTCGAACGGCACGTCGCTTTGGCTCGCAAGGCAGCGGCCGATCTCCAGCCAATCTGGTCGCAGCCCCACTCGAAGCCGGCCCAGTTCGCAGACGCGAAAGCGGCGTCCACCGAACGTGTCACCAAGATCCTCGGCGAGCTAGGCCTCGATCTTCCTCAGGAGTAATTGGCATGTCTGTGAATGCACGCAATGCGTCCAATCAGAACATTTTCCAGAAAATGGGAGATCTCTCCTTAGATCAGACGATCTCCCACCAATGCGGCGTCACCATGAACGATAGCGTCGAGGCGCGCGCGATCGCGGAATTTATGGGCCAGAAGCCGGGCGTCACCATCACCCACCAGCCCGCTCTGATCCGCATCGATGGAAACGGTGAACTCGTCTTCAAGATGGACGAGATCAGCGAGATCCTCGGCAAGGAGATGACCGCGGAGATCTTCGAGGTCAATACCTCGACGCACTACGGCAGGATGATCCGCGTTGACGACAATACGGTGACGTTGTTCGGCGATATGGAAGCTGCTCTGCAGTACATCGAGTAAGCGGTTCCACTCAACAACTCAGCCGGCCACCCACCGGCGGTCGGCTCCTCCCGCCCGAAACGTCGGACGCCCGCGGGACCGGTTGGGGATCTCGAACCGCGGTTCGGCCGCCCCCTTCTGAATCAACGACACCACCGGGGAAGAAACACAAATGCCCAAAGTCCTCCTTCACGACATCGAGGCGCGTCGGGCGCTGGCCCGCGGCGTGGGGAAGCTCGCCGTCGCCGTCGAGTCGACGCTCGGCCCGAAGGGAATGAACGCGATGATCGACCGGCCGATCGGGACGCCGATCGTGTCGCGCGACGGCGTCACGATCGCGTCGGAGATCGAGTTGCCGGACCGTTTTGAGAACATGGGTGCTCAGGTCGTACGGGAAGTCTCGATGCAGACCAACGAGGTCGCCGGCGACGGAACGACGACGGCGATGGTCCTGGCGAATGGCCTGATCCAGGGTGGCGTCGGGGCGCTGGAGCGGGGTGCCGGAGCGGTCGACCTCTGCAAGGGGATCCACCGTGCCGTGGAAGTGATTGTCGAAGAATTGCGCCGGTCCGCGGTCCCGGCTCGAGACGGTAAGATGCTGCGGGCGGTCGCGACGATCGCCGCGACTGATCCGAGACTCGGCGGGCTCGTGGCGGAGGCGATCGAGCGCGTCGGCAGCACGGGGATCGTGACCTCGGAGTACGGTCTCACCACGGAGACGACGCTGGAGGTGACCGAGGGGCTCTCGTTCGACCGCGGCTATATCTCTCATCACATGGTGACAGACGTCGAACGGATGGAGGTCGTCCTCAACGACCCGTTCATCCTGCTGACCGATCTGAAGATCAGGAGCCCGGAGGAACTCGCCGGTATCCGCGAGGCAGTGACCGGCACTGGACGGCCGCTGGTCATCGTGGCTGAGGAAGTCTCTCCGGAGGTTTTAGTCACGCTCCTCGGAGACGGAAATCGTGGCAAGGTCCTCGTCGTCCATCCGCCGGATTACGGCCACTGGCGCAAGGCCATGATGGACGATCTCGCGATCCTGACGGGCGGCAAGGTCGTGGCGCGCGATCTCGGCGGTCGCCTGGAAGAGATGAGCCTATCCGATCTCGGTTCGGCGGACCGCGTCCGGTCGAGCGCTCGTGAGACCACGATCGTGCGCGGTAGGGGCGACCCGGCATCGATCGCCGCGCGGCTCGCTCAGGTCACCAAGCAGTACGAACTGGCGCCGCCCAACATCGAGCAAGACAAGCTCAAGGAGCGGGTGGCCAAGCTCTCCGGCGGCTCGGCTGTGCTGATGGTCGGCGGCGCGACGCCGGTCGAGCAAAAGCGGACGATGCAGTTGATCGACGACGCCGTCAACGCTACCCGCGCGGCCGCCGAGGAAGGGATCGTCCCCGGCGGCGGTACGGCTTTGGCGCAGTGCGCGCCCGTGCTGGAACGTGCGCTCGGCAACGTCGACGGTGACGTCGGGCGCGGCATCGGCTTGGTCAAAGAGGTCTTAACGCGGCCGGCGGCGTTCATCGCGCGCAACGCCGGACACGACCCCGGGCGCGTCATCCCGAATCTCACGACGGCGCGGCGTGGTACCGGCTTTGATGCCGCGACCGGTATGTTCACGGACATGGTCGAGTCCGCCATCGTCGATCCGGTGCGCGTCACCTACACCGCGCTCCGCAACGCGGCCTCCGTCGCGACCTTAGTCCTGACAACCCACACGCTCGTGGCCGACCTCCCTGAACACGTCGACCCGACTGCTGGCCCCGCTCTTGGAGGTGGCGCGGAGAACCTGGGCCGGGCGTGACCTCGCTCGGTCGAACATACCGGGCGAACGCCTGTTACAACGATCGTCCGGTATAGCTGGCCAATACATGTGATGGCTTGTCGTATTCAACCAATGTTCTGTAATCGAAACGAACAACGGGCCGAGGATCAGGGCGGTGCTGTCGGTGCGTCGGGAGGAGACTATGGTACATATTCTTTCCAAGCAGGATGGCCCGCGGAAGGAGGACGCTATGATGAAGCGGATCCTTCGCGAGAACCGCGGAACGATCGATCAGATCAAGCACGCCATCACGGGCGGGGGCGCCTTAGCGCGCATCATCGAAGCTCCATCCCCGGAGGTCACCCGCACCTACGGGACACGTCGGGCAGCGCCGGAGAAGAGCGTCGCGCCCTACATCCGTCTAAGCCCGAATGGACGCGTGGTTGTCGCCGATTTCGAATCTGGGCGGCAACTGCACCATGTAGGCGATCTACGCGGCCCTCGGCAGGCCCCGCGCTTCGTTCTCGCAACGAAGGAGAACGGCTATTTCGCACCGCTCGACACGGCAATCTCCGAGCGACTGGCTGCGTTGGACGGCACCGTCGTCGCGGAAGGGGACGCGGAAGACCGTCTCAAGCGAGAGATCGCCGCGAGGCTCGGTATCGAGGGGTAAGATGTCTGGGTCCCGGCACGCCACACAAGCCTGGGCGAGATGGGCGCTCATCCGGCTCGGACATCCTCCGAGCTGCTGCAGCTGCTTGGCGTGACAGCGACGTCCATATGACCAAGCTTCCGTTCAAACCTTCGACCGATCTCGGTCCCGATGCGCAGCGACCAGCCGGCCAGGAGCTGGCGTCAGAGCGTGTTTGGGCTGCCGACACGGAGATGCTCCGCGACCGCGACTACGATGAGAAGCGGATCATGCGGGCTTGGGAGCACTTCGTGGTTTCGGGTCGGCTCGAGGGCGAGCCCGGACTGATCCGGCCCGCGATCCGGCATTCCTGGGAGCGCAGCGCCACCCTGGGCGTCAACGCGCACGGGCGCGGTAGTGCGCAGTCGACCTCTGACGACGCGTTGGAGCGGCTTCGCCGCGACAACGAGGATCTCTTGGTCTCGGCCCGCACCGCCTTCCGCCGGATCACGGAGATCATCGGCGAGACCGGGGCCATGGCCGTGGTCACCGACGCACAGGGCGTCATTCTCGACGTGGGCGGAAATCGCCGCACCATCGAGCGTGCGCATGACATCCGGTTGGAAGTTGGGGCCGCTTGGGCCGAGTCGGTCGCCGGCACGAATGGTATCGGTACGGCCTTGTCGACGGGCCGCCCGGTCCACGTCCACGCGGCGGAGCATTTTTGCGAGGGCGTGAAGGCCTGGGCCTGCGTCGGCGTTCCGATCCGCGACCCGCTCGACGGGAGCGTGATCGGTCTCATCGACCTGTCCGGGCCACAGGGGGTGTTTCACCGCTACAACCTGGCGTTGGTGATGCTCTCGGCCGGGCAGATTCAGCAGATGCTGGTCGAGCGTGCGAACGTCGAACGGATCTCTCTCCTGGAAGCGTCCCTCGACCGAGTCCGGCACATCGGATCGTCGGACGGCATGGTTCTGCTCGACCAGTTCGGGCGTGTTCTGCACTTCGACGACGTGGCCCGCAGGCGTTGGCCGACCCTCGGCACCGGCGCGAACCTTAAAATCGGGGAGCGGCTCGCCAGATCCGAGTCCGGCGCGGCGAGCGAACTCGGCTTGCGGCTAGCGGAGCCGTTGACGGGTCACAGCTTGGAGCCGCTGGTGCGCGGCGGCGCGGTGCGAGGCGCGATGTTGGTCCTCGGCGGCAAGCCGCGGCCGAGCGTTGCGGCGCGCATCCAGGAGACGCCGCTCCTGACCGCCGCCAAAGCACGGATCATCGGCAGCAGCGAGCCGCTTCTGCAGGCTGTTGATCGCGTCGTCCGCGCCGCTCGGGGACGCACCGCGATCCTCCTGGAAGGCGAGACCGGCGTCGGCAAAGAGCTCTTCGCCCAGCTCGCCCACGCTGTCGGTTCGACCACGGGCAACGAACCTTTCGTCGCCCTCAATTGCGGTGCGGTCTCAAAGGATCTGCTCGGCGGCGAACTGTTCGGCCATGCGCCCGGAGCGTTCACGGGTGCGACGCGCGAGGGGCGGGCCGGCCGGTTCGAACAGGCTCACGGTGGCACGCTGAGCCTCGACGAGATCGGCGAGATGCCGCTGGACCTGCAACCCTATCTCCTGCGTGCTCTGGAAGAGCGCGCCGTCACCCGGCTTGGCGAGAGCAAGCCGCGCCCCGTCGACGTAAGACTCGTGGCCTCGACCAACCGCAATCTCAAGCAGGAGGTCGAGCAAGGCCGCTTTCGACGGGATCTCTTTTACCGGATCAGCGTCGTGCGGATCACGATCCCGCCGCTGCGCCAGCGCACGGGTGACATCGCGGCACTGATCGAACACTACAACAGGGAGCTCTCGATCCGGCACGCGTGCCCGCCGCTCCGCTTCGAGCCAGATGTCTTCGCCTTTCTTCAGCGCTACGACTGGCCGGGGAACGTGCGGGAGTTGCGCAACCTCATCGAGGGTTTGGTGCTTCTGTCGAGCGGCGAACCGGTAGGCTTCGCGGATCTGCCCGAAGAGATGATCGCCGACACGCCAGCTGAGGGTGATCTTCTCCCACCAAGACCGCCGCAGCATGCGGACGCCGCGCTCCCGATCGATCGCCTTGAGGACGCCAAACGGCGCGCGATCGAGCAAGCCATCGCCGACGCGAACGGAAATGTCTCTGTCGCAGCCAGCCGGCTCGGCGTCGCACGCAGCACGATCTATCGCCAAATTCACCATCTCAAGGGCAGGCGCCGTCCATGACTACGCCGCCTCAATCGCCGGTCGCCTCAGCTGCGGACACCGCCACGCGCATTCTCGCCGTCGCGGATCGCGACGTGACGTTCATCCTCAGAGTCGTCGGTGAGAGCCAACAGACTCTCGTCGAGCACTTTCAGAGCTTTATTGAGGAATCTTTGAACGCGTGCGGGATCGGCTACGGTGATCATCCTCTCCTTCGGCCGTTCGTGGACACGCATGCGCGTGAACTGGCCGAGTTCGTTCACAACGGGATCGCTCTTCGACACCGGTTTGGGCTCCGCGACTGCGAGGCGGCCAACATTATGCCCCCCGATCTTCGGCGCGTGGATCTCTGGGACGACCTGCGCTCGCTCATTGAGCAGGCCGAGGCGCATTTTGCCGCTTCGCCCCAGGGGCTGCCGGCCATCCTCGCTGAGGTCACGGCATTCCAGGAGAGCCGCCGGAAGGACGACGCCGATGCGTGAGGCCTGTGTGACAGTTCCGCGGCCGGAGCGACGGGATCAGACTTGCTATCACCCGTCTCAGCCACTCTCCGACCGCTTATGCCCAGGCGCCGTCCCGGCGACGTTCCAAGAGAGGATCACACGCGATGGCCGAACCGCGCCCAACGCTGAAGGATCTCCTGCGAACCCGCTTCGAACTCTGCGGTCGGATCTCGGCTGCGCAGGCTCGGATGGTGACCTGTCAACAGTTGACGTTCGGGAACCAGATCGCAGCCCTCGCCGAGCGGCGTTTCCCGTCACAGACCGGCGAAGACGCCACGGCGCGCGAACGCGAGGAAGCGATGCAGGCGATGATCGCCGCGCTGGAGGCCGAGATCGGCGAACTGGAACGCGAACTCGCAGACGTCGACCAGCAGATCGCCGCCGAGAGAACGGCCTGACCGACGGTGCGCGAACAGAGCCAGTCTCGCTATGACCGGTACAAACCTGATTGATCTGCTCGGACGGCGTTGGACGTTGGGGTCGGCTGTCACTGCGATCGCCCTCGATGCGACCGAGACGACGGCTGCTTTTGCTCTCGCCGACGGTCGTCTCGCGCTCGCCCCTGTCGCGGATCCTGATTCAGCTGCCGATCGCTACCATGTCGCGGGCGATACCGGGCGAGCGACGATCACGCCCCGCCGCAGCGGTACGGCGCCGATCATCGTTGTGGCAGGGGAGGCGGGCTATCGCCAAATCGCCGCGTTCGGTGCGGCCGGCTTCCTCGCCGGAGGGGTCGCGGGCGCGCTCGACATCGTCGCCCCGAATGGAAGCACCACGCGTCTGGCGAGCATCGAGCAACCGCTCCAGGCACTCGTGCAGATGAACGATGGCAGGGTCTTGGTCGCACTCAGTCAGGCGCTGATGACCGCCGTTCCCGGGGACGCGGGCATCCATCCCCTGCTGCAGAGCGATAAGGTATCTCCGCCCGTGGCGGTCGCACCCGACGGAGACTGGCTGGCACATGGAGGCGCTGGCCTGACGCTTCGCCACGCTACCGACACGCGCCGTGGCGTCGACGTCCTGACCGCGCTCATCCCACTGCGTATGACCTGGAGTCCGGACGGGCGCTGGCTCGCGGCTTCGCTCGCTGGCGGCGGGATCGCGCTGCTGCGTTTCGAGAACGGTCGTGTCCTGCGAACCATCGATCTCCCGAACTACCCCGCCCCGGTCCATGCCCTCAGCTGGGATTCGACGTCACGCCTGCTCGCAACCAGCGGCGCCTACCGCATCATCGTCTGGCCCGTCGAACAGTTCGAGACCGACGCGACGGAACCGCGAAGCCTGCCGACCGGGCGATCCGGGCTGGCGACGGTCGAAGCCGTCGCCGTCCATCCGCAGCGCGCGCTCATCGCCGCCGCCTACGAGAGCGGGATGGTGGTTGTGGCGCCGATCGGGGAGCGGGACGAACTCGTCGTCCGTACGCCGGGTGGCGATCCCGTCACGGCGGTGACCTGGTCCCGCGATGGGCAGTCGCTCGTCCTCGGCACAGCGGCGGGCGAGGCCAGCATCATCACCTTCCCGCCGCAGCTGTTCAAATAAGCGCAGCGGCCAAGAGGAGACCATCATGTCCCAAGCCCAGACGAACCAGCCTGAGAACGACAGCAAAGACGCGTTCTTCCGGGAGATCGCCGAGCTCTCCGAACGCATGATCGCTGCCCACGGGAAAGAATTTTCCATGGGCGTGCTCGTGCTCGCCGCGCGCTTCATTGCGGAAAGCAAGCCATTTACGAGCACGCTGCCGGATTTGCAGTGAACACGGAGTCTACAAAGTCCTATTTTGCTACATTCCTTGCATTGACTCGCGATGGCTTAATGTTTTGACTGTACTGTAGAATTTTTATAACCAAGGCGATAAGCACTTGATTCCGCTAGGATGACGAAAAAGGCCAGCATGCAGGCTGGTCTTACTCAGCGAAATTGAAGCCGATCGACCGGATCTGGAGTTCACAGGTTATGCCCGACCAGCCTTATCTGACCACCCGCCAGGGCCATCCGGTCCGCGACAACCAGAGCACCCGCACGGTCGGCGAGCGGGGCCCGGCGACGCTCGAGAACTACCAGTTCATCGAGAAGATCACGCATTTCGATCGCGAGCGGATCCCGGAGCGCGTCGTCCACGCCCGCGGCGCCGGCGCCCACGGCTACTTCGAGGCCTACGGCAAGATCGGCAACGAGCCGGCCTCCAAGTACACCCGCGCCCGCGTGCTGAACGAGACCGGCGTGAAGACGCCGATGTTCGTGCGCTTCTCGACCGTCGCCGGCGCCAAGGAGAGTCCGGAGACGGAGCGCGACCCGCGCGGCTTCGCGGTCAAGTTCAAGACCGTCGACGGCAATTGGGACCTCGTGGGCAACAACCTCAAGGTCTTCTTCATCCGCGACGCGATCAAGTTCCCCGACATGATCCACGCGTTCAAGCCGGATCCGGTGACGAACCGTCAGGAGGCGTGGCGCTTCTTCGACTTCGTGGCCCAGCACCCCGAAGCCATCCACATGGTGACGCACCTCAAGTCGCCCTGGGGCATCCCGGCCAATTACCGCGAGATGGAAGGCTCGGGCGTCAACACCTACAAGCTGGTCAACGACCAGGGCGAGGCGGTGCTCTGCAAGTTCCACTGGATCCCCAAGCAGGGCGTCCGGAACCTGACCTCGCAGCAGGCGTCGGAGATCCAGGCCAAGGATGTTGGCCACGCGACCCGCGATCTGTACGACAACATCAAGGCCGGCAATTTCCCCGAGTGGGAATTTGCCGTGCAAATCATGCCGGACGGCCCGAACGATCACCTGTCGTTCGATCCGCTCGACGACACGAAGCTGTGGCCGGTGGACCAGTTCCCGCTGCTGCCCTGCGGCCGGATGGTCCTCGACCGCGTGCCGGACAACTTCTTCGCTGAGGTCGAGCAGTCGGCCTTCGGCACCGGCGTGCTTGTCGACGGCATCGACTTCTCGGACGACAAGATGCTGCAGGGCCGGACGCTGTCCTACTCGGACACGCAGCGCTACCGCGTCGGCGCCAACTACCTGCAGCTGCCGATCAACGCGCCGCAGCCCGGCGTGAAGGTCTATTCCAACCAACGGGACGGCCAGATGACCTACGGGGTCGACGGCACCGGTCCGAACAAGCACATCAACTACGAGCCGTCGACGCTGGCCGAGGGCCTGCGCGAGGCGCCCAAGCCCGCCAAGGACTACCATCAGCCGGTCCAGGGCAATCTCGGCCGGTATCAGACCTCGCGCACCGAGGACGATTACACCCAGGCGGGCGTGCGTTACCGGTCCTTCGAGGATTGGGAGCGCGAGGACCTGATCGCCAACTTAGTCGGCGACATGAAGCAGTGCCCGGAGCCGATCCAGCTGCGGATGGTCTGGCACTTCTGGCACGCCGACGAGGATTACGGCCGCCGCGTTGCCGAGGGTGCCGGTATCGATCTGGAGAAGGCCAAGGCCCTGCCGCCGCTGCCGGGCCGCGCCGCCCCGGGCAAGCGCCTGCAATCCGAGACCTACTCGGACGGCTCGCAGGCCCATAAGGTCGCCGCGGAGTGATTGCGACGGCGAAGATTGTGCTGTCGGCGCACGGAATGTGAGGTTCGAGGTCGGGGCTGTTGCCGTTGTTCGCAACATCAAGGCGAGCTGGATCTCAGACATCCAAACCGTCAAACGACGTCAGATCCGACAACAGCGTAAAACGAACGCATTGTTTTCCTCGAAACACTGCGAGATCATTCAGTAAATTCGGCAGTGTCAATCCGTAAATCATAGACAACGTTTTAAGATTAGCCACAGCGGGCATCGCTAGACCCGGCGCACGCTAGCCGAAGAAACAATGACCGGGCGATCTGAAGGTCATAATAGGGAGGAATTATGCCCACTATTCTATACGGCCTCTTCCTGTCGACGCTGTTCTGGACCGCATTCGGCTTAGCGGTACCTGGTTCAGCTCATGCGCAGGTCGGACCGCCAGTCGCCCAGCTTCCTTCCGGCCAAGTGCTCTTCGAGCGCCAGTGCGCGACATGCCACTCGATCAACACGACAGATCCCGCGCGGCAGGGGCCGACGCTGTTCGGCGTGATCGGGCGAAAGGCCGGGACGGTGGCCGGCTACCACTACTCGGCCGGCTTCTCCAAGGCCGACTGGACCTGGGACGAGTCGCGCTTGGACCGCTGGCTGACCAACCCGCAGGCGATGATTCCTGGGGCGATTATGCCCTACCGCCAATCCAAGGCCGAGGTTCGATCGGCGATCATCAACTATCTGAAGGAGCTACACTGACATGGGCACTAAGCTGGTGCATTCGATGATCCGTGTTCTCGACGATATCAAGTCGATCGCGTTTTATGACCAGGTTCTCGGGTTGAAAGTGGCTGACCGGCTCGATTTTGATGGTTTTTCGCTGATTTATCTGCGTAACGAGCTCTCACCATTCGAGCTGGAGCTCACAGTCAACCACGACCGGACGGAGAAGTACCAGCTCGGCGACGGCTACGGCCATCTGGCCGTCACGGTCGATTCGCTCGAGGCTGAGCACGAGCGACTGTCGAGCGGCGGAATCTCGGTCGGGCCCATCCGCGACTTCAAGCACCGCGGCGCCACACTGGCGCGCTTCTTCTTCATCACGGATCCCGATGGGTACAAGATCGAAGTGATCGAGCGCGGCGGACGCTTCGTCTAACAATAGACCGCGATTGAAAGGGAGATCATTATGAGAACAGTCGATCCACGCAACCGATACAGCCGCCGTTTTCTCCTCAAGGGGATGGCCGCGGGATTGCCCGCTGCGGCAATCGCCAGCTCTGCGGAGCTGTCAGTATCCGACGCTTGGGCAGAAGACGGCCCGCTGGCGCCACCCACGATGAAGACACTGGTTAAGGTTGCTCGTGACATCTACCCACACGATTTCCTCGGCGACGTTTACTACGTCAATGCTATCAAGCCGTGGAACGGCAAGGCTGCGAGCGACCCGGCGATCAAAACCATGCTCGAAGACGGCGTGCGGCGCCTGGATGGCGATGCTCAGAAGGGGCATGGCGTTCCTTACGTCGACGTCGGCTGGGAGGAGCAGCGGGTCAAACTCCTCGAAGGTGTCGAGAAGACAGATTTCTTCAAGAAGCTTCGATCCGATCTGGTCGTGTCGCTCTATAATCAGCACGAGCTTTGGAAGAAATTCGGCTACGAGGGCCCATCTGCAGACAAAGGTGGATACATCAACCGCGGATTCAATGACATCGATTGGCTTCCGAAGACCTGAAGCCAGCACTAACAGACAAAAATATGCTCAGGGAGGATAATGATGGCCCAATTTGATCTGAATGACGACGGCGTCGTCGTGATCGTAGGCTCCGGCGCTGGCGGCGGCACGCTCGGGAATGAACTCGCGCAGCGCGGCATCAAGGTCGTGATGCTCGAAGCCGGTCCGCGCAATGAAATCCAAGACTTCGTCAACGACGAGTGGGAGAGCTTCACCCAGCTCGCCTGGACCGACATGCGAGTCGCGTCCGGCTCGTGGCGCGTCGCGCAGGACTTCCCGAACCTCCCGGCGTGGATCGTCAAGTCGGTCGGTGGATCGACCGTTCACTGGGCGGGCGCCTCGCTCCGGTTTGACGAACATGAGTTCAAGATCGCGTCCGCCTACGGCGGCGTGAAAGGTGCAAATCTTCTCGACTGGCCCATCACCAAGGCCGACCTTGATCCGTGGTACGACAAGGCCGAGACGAAGATGGGGGTGACCCGCACGAACAACATCCCCGGGCTTCCGGGCAACAACAACTTCAAGGTGATGGAGGCCGGCGCGCGAAAGCTCGGCTATAAAGAGGTCAGCACCGGGCGCATGGCGATCAACAGTGAGCCGCGGGATGGACGGGGCTTCTGCCAGCAGATCGGCTTTTGCTTCCAGGGCTGCAAGTCGGGCGCCAAATGGTCGACGCTGTACACGGAGATTCCGCAAGGGGAGGCGACCGGCAACCTCGACGTCCGGCCGAACAGTCACGTGGCTCGGATCGAGCACGATCGAACAGGGAAGGTGACGGGGGTCACCTACTTCGACGAAACCGGTGCCCTGCAGCGTCAGAAAGCGCGTGTCGTGTGCGTGGCCGGCAACTCGCTCGAGAGCCCTCGGCTTCTGCTCAATAGCGCCTCATCCCTGTTTCCAAACGGCTTGGCCAACTCGTCGGGTCAGGTCGGGCGCAACTACATGCGCCACATGACCGGTTCTGTGTACGCCACGTTTGAAAAGCCGGTGCACATGTATCGCGGCACCACTATGGCGGGCATCATCCGCGATGAGGCGCGCCACGATCCCGCTCGCGGCTTCAACGGTGGCTACGAGATGGAGACGATCTCGATCGGGCTTCCGTTCATGGCGGCGTTCCTCAACCCTGGAGCCTGGGGTCGCAGCTTCACCAGCGCTCTCGAGACCTATCCTCGCATGGCCGGCATGTGGTTGATCGGGGAGGACATGCCGCAGGAGAGCAACCGCATCACCCTCGACCCGACGGCGAAGGACAAGCATGGGCTGCCGGTCGCAAACGTCCACTACGACGATCACCCGAACGATATCGCCATGCGCAACCACGCTTACCGGCAGGGTGCAGCCATCTACGAGGCCGTCGGGGCGACGGTGACCTATCCTACGACGCCCTATCCGAGCACCCACAATATGGGGACCAACCGCATGAGCGCGAATCCGCGCGACGGTGTGGTCAATAAGTTCGGCCGGACGCACGACATCAAGAACCTGTTCATCTCAGACGGCAGTCAGTTCACCTCGGGCGCGGCCTGCAATCCTACGCTCACGATCGTGGCGCTCGCGATCCGGCAGGCCGATCACATCGCCAGCGCAATGCAGAAGCGCGACATCTAGGGCTCGGACGGGCTGCACAGAAAATCGGAGGTGCGCGTCTTTGGGGGGCGCGGTCCACAGGGTGGGCCGCGCCGGCCTCTTCGAGAGAACGTCGGAGCGTGAAGCGGCGAGGAGATCGATATGCAGCGCAAGATGAAGGCGGCGGTGTTCGTGGAGAAGGGCCGGATCGTGCTCGACGAGAAGCCGATCCCGGATATCGGCCCGCAGGATGCGCTGGTCAGGATCACCACGACTACGATCTGCGGAACCGACGTCCACATCCTGAAGGGCGAGTATCCCGTCGAGAAGGGCCTGACCATCGGGCACGAGCCCGTCGGCATCATCGAGAAGTTGGGTTCCGGCGTCACCGGCTTCACGGAGGGACAACGGGTGATCGCCGGCGCCATCACGCCATCCGGCTGGAGCCACGCGTGCCTGTGCGGCTGCGGCGCCCAGGACGGTGCGGGAACCCGGCACGGCTGGAAGGCGATCGGCGGCTGGAAATTCGGCAATACGATCGATGGCTGCCAGGCCGAATACGTGTGCGTCCCCGACGCGATGGCGAATCTCGCGCCCATCGGCGACAGCGTCAGCGACGAACAAGTCCTGATGTGTCCTGACATCATGTCGACGGGCTTGGCCGGCGCCGAGACCGGGCAGATCAAGATCGGTGACACGGTCGCGGTCTTCGCGCAGGGGCCGATCGGCCTCTGCGCGACGGCTGGTGCGAAGCTCATGGGCGCGACCCGCATCATCGCCGTCGACACGGTTCCGGCGCGCCTGAAAATGGCCAAGCGGATGGGTGCGGACGCTGTTGTGGACTTCAAGGCAGAGGACCCTGTCGAGGCCATCATGCGCCTGACCGACGGGCGCGGCGTCGACGTCGCGATCGAGGCACTCGGCACGCAGCCGACCTTTGAGGCTGGCTTGCGTGTGCTTCGCCCGGGTGGGGTGCTTTCAAGCCTTGGCGTCTATTCGACGGACCTCAAGATCCCGCTTGACGCCTTCTCGGCCGGGCTCGGAGACAAATCGATCCGGACCTCGTTGTGCCCGGGTGGAAAGGAGCGCATGCGCCGCATGCTCGAGGTCGTCACCTCAGGGCGCGCCGATCTTTCCGGGCTGGTGACCCACCGCTTCAAACTGGAAGAGATCGAGGACGCCTATGAACTCTTCGCCAATCAGCGCGACGGGGTTCTGAAAGTCGCGATCACACCCTGATCGTGCATGGCTCACACGCGAGCATCGCGAAGCCCCGGGACGAGACCGCGGTGGCGTCCTCTTTGCTGGTCCAGCAGGCGCTGTGTCTCCGGGTGGCGTGTTACCCGACGTGCGCGAAAAGATCTGGCCTTCAGGCCGGGGATGTAAGCGCACCAGCGACGTTTCAGAACGGAGCATGAACACCTAGGCTGCCCAGATGGCGGTTGCAGCGGGCTACCGGTACCGATTTGACCCGACGCCGGAGCAGGCAGACTTGCTTCGGCGCACCTTCGGGTGCGTGCGGTCTACAACATCCTGGCCGCGGGGCACGCGGTCAGGGCCGGGTCCGATCCCCGGCGATCGCCTTTGGAGCGGACGTTAGACGCGCCGGGCTCGGCCCGGTGCGCGGCCCCGATGAAACAGGAACTTGCGGCGTGAGCCGCAGGAATCCTCGCCCTTCTTGGGCGAGGAGGCTCTGTCAAGTTCGCCTCTGCCAGCGCCGGGAACGCGGCTCAGAGCATCCGGGCCTTAACGTCTTCCCCGCCCGGAAGGATCGGGTTTTTCGGAGACCATGAGGTCCCGTCCAGTCGACGCTTTGACGGGCTTCTGATGCACACCCTCCACGCTCAGCAACGGTGTGTTCCACTTCCGTTTGATCGTGATCACCGCGTTGGTATCGGCGCGGTCGGTGTGTGGTGTCCAGAATAGACCTGTTGAGACCGGCTTTCTGGCTGACCTGTTTGCCCGGTACCTCTGCCGTCCAACGGGTAGAGGCGGTCGTGTTTTAGAGCGCCAAATCCTCAGTCACGATGACCGCGTGCTCGCGGACGAGCCCCGCCATGACTTGGTGCGCGATGCTTTCGCCGATTGGCCACCCGCCTGGCCCGGCTCGCTGGTGCGCTGACGCCGACACAACGTACATTGGGCAGCGTAAGTTTCCAAACGTTCATAGCGAGTTAGCCAACAAAGACGTGGCGCGTTCGTCGGCGTCTTTGCGCTAGCCCGTCTTATTCACAAGGGCAGTGGATCTGTGGTGGCGAGCGTAGCGTAAAGCATTGATGTGGCTTAGGGATTG
>NZ_JAJALK010000026.1 GCF_020523825.1 Methylobacterium brachiatum
TCTCCAGTCTCACCGATCGTGCGCCGGAAAACGCCCTCGATTGCGCCTCCGCCACAGTTCGATTGCGCGCCGCTACACCTAGTGAACCCCTACGGCCTCGCCTTCGCGGAGGTGACAGCGTCGAGCCTGCTGCTGTGCGACTTCCACGGCAACGTCGTCGAGGGCGATGGCCTGCCCGAGGCCACAGCCTTCCACATCCATGCCGAGTTGCACCGGCTGAAGCCGAACGCCCGAGCCGCCTTCCACACCCACATGCCCTACGCCACGGCGCTGGCCATGCTGGAGGGGCAGCCGCTGCTCTGGGCCGGGCAGACCGCCCTACGCTTCTACGGCCGGATCGCGGTAGATGAGGATTACAACGGGCTGGCGCTCGACGCGTACGAAGGTCAGCGCATCGCCGAGAGCGCCAGAGACGCCGACGTGGTGTTCCTGAAGAACCACGGCGTGATGGTGCTGGGCGAGACCATCGCGGAAGCCTGGGACGACCTCTACTACCTGGAGCGCGCCGCACAGGCGCAGGTGCTCGCCATGAGCACGGGCCGCACCCTCAAGATCGTTCCTGAGGAGATCGTGCAGCACGTGGCGGCCCAGGAGGCTGCTGGACGCGCCGAGAGCGCGCGGCTGCATCTGGAGAGCGTCAAGCGGGTGCTCGCCCGTGATGAGCCCGCCTTCCTGGCGTGAATGCCGTCTCCAGCACGTGCTGGGCTCGTTGATCTCGGAACCCCAATCATGGACGCTGAACTGACCGCCGCGATGATCGATTGGCGGCGCGATCTGCACGCCCATCCTGAGTTCGGCTTCGAGGAAAGGGGGCGTGTCGCAAACGTTCGACGGGCGAAATAATATTCTCCGAACAGGGCGTTACGGTGCCTGTTCACCGTCTGATGACCTGCCTCGTCGAGGTCGGTGAAGCCGTTTGATGGGGTCGGAACCGCCTCAGCGGATAGAGGTACCCCCCCGCTGAAAGCAGAATTTTCTGCGGCAAAAATCTTTGCGACAGCCCCAGGACAGCTGATCCAGGAGCCTGCGAAGGCGACGTGCCAGGCGCTGATCGGGCAAGCTCGCGCAGGCGATCTCAGCGTCCTGCCAGCCGGCGTCGCCGGCCAATACACCACCGCTCATCCGCAACGCCTCCGTGATTCGGCGTCACGGACAGAATCACGGCCGGTTCAGGCGAGGCAAACCTCAGACCGACGATGTGGGTAACTGTAAGCCTCACCGGAGGCGTACATTCCAGGCCACCAAACCGCCCTTGAAGCGTCGGGCGCGGACGCTGGCGCGCGACTGGCGCACAGGCGCACAGGCGCAACTGATTGCCTGGCAAATCGTTTCGCCAATGGGCTCAGCGGGCTAGGCGAAGCTCAAGTGGGCTAGATTTACTCCGCCCTACACAGCTGGACATTATGACAAACAAAGCAATTATATAGCATGAAAATCAAACGCTTCACGAACGTATAAATTGATATTGCGATCAGTGGGCGAAAGATGGTCAAGCTCAGCTCCCAGACTTGCTCAGATGGCATCGCGGCGCGCTCTAGACAGACCTAGCAGCAGCCAGACGGCAGCGAGTTGCATCGGAATGCCGGCCAAGAACATGGCGAACCCCGACCACTTCTGGTCGACGAGCGGTGGCACGTCCCAGCGGCAGATGACGTCGAGATAGGGCGTGTAGAGGACGTCGGGGCTGAGCATCCACACGACGGCGACCGCGGTCATCGGGACGCTCGCGACCCAGAGGAGCAGCGCCACCCGCCAGGCCGAGCGGACCTGACGCGTCGCCGGCATCGCCTGCGCCCACATCATGAGACCGGTCCCGAGTTCGAGCAGCCCGAGCGGGGCCGCGTACAGCGCGTTGGCCAGCGTGGGTTCGAAGATGCCGGGCAGGCTGACCGCGACGCTCAGGGTGCAGAAGGCCGTGAACGCCAGGATCGGATCCAGCGTCGCGGCGAGGAATCTCGCCGCGCGCGGTCCCGGGCGGTCGAGGGCGAGGAGAAGGAGGGGGGGAGCGATCTGGTTGAGCGCCATCAGAGCGGCGGTGTAGCTCGCCATCGAGGCAAGCGGGTCGCGTAGACCGAGGCTGGCTACCACCGTCACAGCGATGCCCGTGGCACCGGCCGCGCGGCGGAGGGAAGGAAGCGCTCGCTCAGGCATCGTGCAGAAGGACGCTGAGATCGTGAGCGAGCGCGACCGGATCCTGGGTTTGCGCGTATCCGTAGCGGAGGCGGCGAATTCCGCCCGGATCGACCGCCGTCACGAATGAGCTGTGGTCGAAGAAGCCACCTTCCGCTTTCCGCCACGTGACGTCCCATGCGGCGGCAGCCCGCGCGACCGCCGCGGGCGAGCCGGTCAAGCCGACGAAGGGCGGGCTGGGACCGAAGCTGCCAAGGTAGCCCTGCAATGCCGGGGCTGGATCCGCCGTGGGGTCGAGGCTGACGAAGGCCACACGCACCCTGGTGGCCTCTTCGGAGCTAAGATGGGCGAGCGCGGACGCCAAGTCGGCCAGCGTCGTCGGGCACACGTCCGGGCAGCGCGTGTAGCCGAAATAGACCAGAACCAGGCGACCGTGCTCGGCGGCGAGGTCGAATGGCCGGCCATCGGTCTTCGATAAGGCGAGCGGCGGCGTCGGACCGGAGGGGACCGGCGTACCGATGAGCGCGCCGCCGGAGCGTCCCCACTGCAGCGCGACGGGCGACAGGGTGATAAGCGCAACAGGCGGCAGCGCGCTCAGGACCGCCCGTCGCGTGATGCCGACACCTCTCACCAGACGACCCAGCCGCGGGCGGCGGTGACGTTCCGGAGGAATGGCCAAAAAATCGGCACGTAGGCCGCGGCGGTGGCGAACGCCGTAAATGCTGTGATGAGCCCGAGGTGTTCCAGGGCGCGGGCGAGCTTCGAGACTTCCTGATTGGCGACGATACCGACCGGCTCGCCGCCGTCGAGGGCGTAGCTCTCGCGGCCACCGAAGGCCTGAGCGAAGGGGATCGCCGGGCGCCGGTCGAGGCGGCGCGTACCGAGGCTGCCGAGGAAGACCGTGTAGAAGGCGATTGTGGCGAGCCACAGGATGCAACCGCCGATCGCCACGAGGAATAGAGCGAAGTAGGCGTCACCGTAGACCCGTTCGTAGACCGAGCGCGGCAGCATGGAGATCCAGGCCCGGCGCGGCACGCCATGGAGGCCCGCCCAGTGCATGCCGAGGGCGAATATCGACATCCCGGCAAACCACAGCCACGCGGCCGCGAGCGCCAGTCTCCGGCTGAGGAGCGCACGGCCGGTGAGGTGCGGCAACATCCAGAACGTCACGCCCATGAAGGTCAGCGCCGAGGCGGTCCCGACCGTGATGTGGAAGTGGCCCGGCACCCAGGTGGTGTTGTGGACGATGTTGTTGAGCTCCCAACTCCCGTTCACGATGCCGCCGGCGCCGCCGAAGATGAAGGTGAGCATGGCAAGCACCTGCGCGGCGACGCTGGGGTCGCGCCACGGTAGGGCGGTGAACCAGCCGAGCCAGCCCAGGCCGCCGCGCAGCCGCCCGGCGTATTCGAGGCTCAGCCCGATGGTGAAGGCGGTGACCAGGCTCGGCAGCGCCACCGACAGGGTGAGCGCGGTCAGGATGCCGCGCCAGACCGGCGAGAAGCCGGGATCGGTGAACTGGTGGTGACTGCCGACCGGCAGGGAGAACACGAGCAGCAGCGCGAAGGTTAGCCGCGCCATCGGGTCGGACACGAGCTTGCCGCCGATCTGCTTCGAGAGCAGCCCGTACCAACTCACGTAGGCCGGCATCAGCCAGAAGTAGACGATTGGGTGTCCGGTCCACCAGAAGAGCGTGCGGGCGACGATCGGGTCGATCGTGTCGGTCAGCCCCAACGCCCACGGGTTAAGCTGGACGATGAGTTCAATCAGCGCGCCGCCCCCGGCCAGCGCCCACATCAGCATAGTCGTCAGGCTCATGTAGGTGACGAGCGGCGTGACCTCCCCAGGCCGGCGCGCCTTCCAGCGGGCGCGCAGGTCGAGGAGGATCGGCAAAGGCATCAGGCTGCCGAGGACGACCAGCGTCATGCCGAGGTAGAACCAGGCGCTACCTTTCAGCGGCGGGTAGAACGTCCACAGCACGCTCGACGAGTTGTCGAACATGGCGACCAGCAGCATCAGCGTGCCGAGCGCCATCGCTCCGAAGCAGCCGCGCCACAGGGCCATGTTCGGCGCAAGCCCGAGCTCGCGCGCCGGCAGGTAGACCAGCAGGCCGCAAGTCACGAAGAACGTGAAGATATAGGCGTTGAGCACGCCGTGGATGGTCAGGCCCTGGTAGTAGCTCTTCAGGATCGGCGCGAGGGCCGGGTAGGCGTTGACGCCGCCGTAGTTGAGCGCCTGGAGCGGGCCGATCATCGCCCCGATCATCAGGGCCGAGAACCCCCAGACCAGGAAGGCCAGCATCGTGCGCCGCTGCGGTGCCAGAACGTCGGCGGGCGCGGCGACGGACGCGAGCAGCGCGCCGGGGATAGCGGTGGCGCTCATGCCGGATCTCCCGCGACGACGATGCGCCCGAGCATGCCCTGGTGCTCCAGTCCGCAATACTCGTTGCAGACGATGTTGAAGGTACCGGGGCGGTTGAAAGTGTAGGTGACGCTGCCGGTGATTCCCGGCACTGCCGTGACGTTGACGGTGGTGCCCTGGATGGCGAAGCCGTGCAGCACGTCGGCGCTGGTCACGCGGAAGGTGACGGTCGCACCCTTGGGGATGCGGAGCGGGCTCGGGCTCCAGCGCCACAGGCGCGCGACCACGGTGACGGTGTAGGCGTTCGGGCCGGTCTTCACGACGCTGCCCTCCGGTGCCTCGACCGCCGCCGGATCGCGGCGGAAGCCGTCGGTGCGCACCACGATGCCGTAGGCGTAGACGACGATGAACATCGTGCCGGCGAGCAGCAGGGTCAGCATCGCGACGGCAACGAACACCCAGACGCGCTCGTGCCGCTCGGCGGACTTGTGGAAGGCGTCCTCGAAGGCGGACGACGCGCCGGTCTCGCTCATCGCCGGTCCTCAGCTTCGAGTGTGGAAGACCAGCGCCGCGAGGCACCAGACGACGACGATCGAGGCGACCAGGAAGGCCGCCACCGCCCAGGTGCCTACCGGCCGCACGGGTTCGGTCGGGGCGGACGCGTCCGCGAGCGGCGGGGGGGCCGCGTCCCCGCTCATCGCTTCGGCCCCGCCTTCGCGTCCGGGACCGTGCCGGCCGGGGGCGTCAGCTTCGGATCGCCGAGCACTGCGCCGTCGACCGTGCGGCCGTACATCGAGTTCGGGTTGTCGTGGAACTTGGCGCGCGTCTCGGCCACGTCGCCGGTGAAGCGCGGGTCCTGCGGGCGGACCTGGCTGTCGACGTAGGTCGCCACGTCCCAGGATTGCTGCGGCGTCAGCGTCCCGCCCATGCCGAGCGGCATGTTGGCGTGGATGAACTCGGCCGCGTTCTTGATCGAGCCCATGCCCGCGCCCCAGTTGAACGAGCGCGGACCCCAGAGCGCCGGGAACACGACCTTGCCGTCGGCCGACTGGCCGAGGCCGTCGCCGCCGTGGCAGGCGGCGCAGTTCTCCGCGTAGACCTGCGCGCCGCGGACGTAGTCCGGCGCCAGAGCGGGCTTCGGCAGCGCCGGGAAGCCGCGGCCCTGGGGCTTCTCGCCGGTCGCGAGACCCTTTGCCAGGAAGAAGGAGTAGCTCTCCAGGGCAACGAGCACCGGGTCGCCGAGCGGGGGCACCTTGCCGTTCATGCTGTAGCGGAAACAACCCTGCAGGCGCTCCTGGAAGGAGTTTACGTGGCCGTTCTTCGAGCGGTAGGCCGGGTAGGACACGTAGGCCGCCCACATCGGCGCCGAGCCTGCTAGCCGCCCGGCGTCGAGATGGCAGTTCGAGCAGCGCAGGTCGTTGCCGACGTAGGCCGCTGCGTGTTCTCCCGGCTCGCGGAAGATTTTCTCGCCGAGGCGGACCTCGTCGCCGAACTTGCCGGCCGGGATCGCGTCCTCGGCCGGCGGCGTGAAGGGTGCCGGCGTCTCGGCCGCCCCGGCCGCCCCGGCCGCGTGCGGGAACCACGCCGTTGTGCCGGCGAGACCCACCACAGCTAGGGCCGACATGGCACAGGCGGTCGCAGTCGCTTGCATGAATTTCACGGCTTCCCTCCCACCGTCTTGCCAATGGTCTCGCTTGCCTTGAGGCCGGCCGCGTAGGCGGCCACCGCCTCGATGTCGGTCGGAGGCAGGCGCGCGGCGATCGCCCGCATGTAGGCGCCGCGCGGGTCGCGGACGTCGCCCGCGTGCCAGTTGTGGAGCTGCTCGGCGATGTAGGGGCCGGACTGGCCGGCGAGCCGCGGCGTGAAGTTGCCGACGCCTACCCCGTTCGGGCCGTGGCACTGGGTGCAGGCGATCAGGCCGACGCGCGCGTCCCCGCGCTGGAACAGCGTCTCCCCCCGCTTGAGCCGGGCGGCCGGCTCGGGGATCGGATCAACCGGCGCCGTGAGCGGCAGGTTGGCGAAGTAGTCCGCGACAGCCCGGCGCTCGTCGGCCGAGAGCGATGCGGCGTAGGGGGCCATGATCGCGTTGGCGCGCACCCCCGTGGCGAAGTGGCCGAGCTGGTCGGCCATATAGGAGGCGTGGAGCCCGGCCAGGCGCGGGATGCCCACGTCCGGCTGCCCGGCGCCATCAGCGCCGTGGCAGGCGGCGCAGGCCGGCCGGCCGGAAGGACCGGGCTGCAGCGCGATGGCGGCGCCGACGGCAGGATCGTCCTTAGCCAGGACGGGCACCGGAGCGAGGAGCGCGAGCGTCACCATCAGCGCAGTGCCCGTGCACGACGTCGAGCCGTTCGCGCCTTCGACGCCCCGGGTGCCACGCAATGCCGATGTCTTGGAGCTGTTTACCAACACGGATATGTAAGCTCTCATCGCGCTTCGGTCCATTCGTATGATCCGAAAGAATGTCTCCGATCGCAGAGGCGGGCGGATGCGACGGCTGGCCGACTCAGACGCCTTGCATGCCTCACCGCGCAACGTCCCTCGTGCTCGGCTTGGTCCGCAGCCTCGCGAGGCGCGCCCGGGCGGCATCGGCCCGCGCCAGCACCCCGCGCGCTTCCTCCAGCATCACCGTGCCGTGAGGCGTCAGGCGCAGGCCGCGCCCGACCCGATCGAACAGCGACAGCCCGTACTCGATCTCCAACGCGGCAATCGAGGCGCTGACGGCGGAGGGTGCCGCGTGCAGCGCCGCCGCGGCCTGCGTCAGGTGCTGCCGCTCGGCCACCGCCACGAAGACACGAAACTGGTGCAGGGTCATGATCCTGCCTCCCATCGCCGCCTCCTCAACCGCCGCGGTACGGCTTGAAGCCGTAGCGCTCGAAGATCTGCAGAGCGTCGGGAGACTGGATGAAGGCGAGCCACGCCTTGGCCGCTTCGGGATGGGCCGCTCCCTTCACTTCGGCGCCGGCGTAGACGGCGGTGGCGTTGTCCGCGTCCGGGATGTCGACGTGGCCAATGGGGTTGCCGACCTGCTGCTGGAACAGCGCCTCGGACTGCCACGTCACGCCGGCCTGTGCGCGGCCCTGCATCAGGAACAGCGGCGTCTGGCGATGGTGGATATGCGTGAGGATCGTCGAGCCGTCCTTGACCTTCGTGTCGTAGACCGCTGTCTCCAGATCCTTCCCGCCCGCCTTGGCCAGCGACATCTTGATCTGCCGCGCGATGCCCTCGAACTCGGGGTTGGGCATCGCGAGCCGGATGCCCGGCTTGCCGAGGTCAGCCAGACCCTTCACGCCCGCCGGGTTGCCCTTGGGCACCATGATGGTCAGCGTGTTGGTCACGTAGGGCACTGCCGGCCCGACGAGCTTGTCCTCGTGGATCAGCGCTTCGACCTTCTTGAGCCCAGCGAAATAGGCGTCGGGCTTGACCGTGAAGGTCATGTTGCCCACGGTGACCGTGCCGCCGGCCTCCATCTGCTTGACGAGCAGGCCCGGCGGGATCGTCTCCCAAAAGATCCGGCCCTTGTACTCCGGGTGGCTCGCCTCAAACGCCTTCACCAGCGGCGCCATCGCGAAAAAGTAGTTGCCGCCCACGAACAGCACGAGCTTCGGGTCGTCGAGGCTGCCGTGGAAGTCGGCGAGCACGTCGACCTCGGGCACGGTGAACGGCAGACCGCGGGGCGTGGCGTCGTTGTTGTCGCCGTGCTGCCAGGGCGGGAACGGGCCGGGCGGCCCCTTCGCGTCCTCGGCCCGCGCGGCGGAGGACAGGGCCAGTGCGAAGGCGCAGCCGGCGAGCAGGGCGTTGCGGAAATGGTGCATCGGGCTCTCCTCACTTCGCGTAGTGGAAGCCGGCCTGCTGCAGCTCGGGCAGCGTACCGACGGCACCGGGCGTGAGGATCACGCCGGGGATGAGGTGGTTGGTCAGCTCGGCCGCGAGCGCCTCGTGGCTGAGCTTGTCCGGGTTGACGCCCTTGGCGATCAGGCCGCCGGCCTCCTCCCAGATCGCGTTGTGGCAGGAGGTGAACACCGCGCCGCGCCGCATCAGCACCGGGATCGCGTTGTCCTCGGGCGAGAACACGCCCGCCGGATCCTCGAAGTTCTTCGGGTCGGCCGAGGCCGCCTTGCCCTCGACGATGAGCGTGTTCGACTTGAACTTCGGACCGGCGAGGTCGGCGAGCTTGTACTTTTCCCAGGTCTCCTGGTCGTAGAGCGCGAGATGGGCGGTGCCGTGGGTGGCCGAGACTGCGAGGAAGTCCGGATGGCGGAACGACCAGATCTGCGCGTTCAGGGCGTTGCGCATCAGGTTGAGCCAGGGGCTGGCGATGTCGGTGTTGTCCCAGACCTGCTTGGGCTTGGGTCGGTAGGCCATCACCTCCGTGAGCGCCTCATGGTCCCACTCCTCGGGCTTCGTGAGGATCATCGGCACGGTCTTGAAGTCGCGCCGCCGCGGCGCCTTGGCGAGGCGCTCCATAAGCGCGCGCAGGTCGCCCGCCCCCGCCTCGATGAGGGGAGCCTTGTCAGTCCCCGCGGCCCGAGCCGTGGCCGAAGTCAAGGCCGAGCCGACGGTCGCGCTGGTCGCGAGGCCGAGGCCGAGGCCTATGATCTGCAGCACGCCGCGCCGTCCAGTTTCGACAGTCATGACAGTATCTCCGCTCAGTGATGGGTCGGGTCGCCGATCCAGTCGGTCAGCCGATGATCGCGAGGCCGGCGACCGCCAGTGCGGCCATGGACAGCAGCAGTCCCCACAGGAGGACCCAGCGCATGCGCCCGCTGGTCTCTCCCTCACGGGCTTGCTCTGCGGTTTCGATGATGACTTGCTCCGACATGGCGTCAATCTTCTTCCGCGATCTGCGGCGGTTTCTAAGATGGCGGCCCGATATAATTCTTTCCAATAGAACGTTTAGATCATTGCAATCGTTCTTTAAGAACGTTTTGGCGGGAGATTTCCTTTGTCCCGGTGACCTGACCGGCTGGCTTTGGACCGGGCTGATTGAGAGGATCAGCCAGGACTGAAGGAGCTGGACATGAAGCGAGGTTAGAAGACGGGTGCGGAGCAGGTGGTGCTGAAGCTGCGCCAGATTGAGGTACAGACCGCGCAGGGTAAAAGTTTGGCGATAGCGTGCCGGGAGGCGGAGATCTCCGAGCAAAGCTACTATCGCTGGCGCAAGGAGTACGGCGGCCTGCAGATCGACCAAGCCCGTCGGATGAAGGATCTGGAGCGTGAGAACGCTCGATTGCGCCGGCTTGTGGCTGACTTGTCCCTGGAGAAGCAGGTGTTGGCGGACGTCGCAGCGGGACCCGAAGGGCAGCGTCAGCAAAACTTATAGCCCCGGAGCGACGCCGGCAGGCAGTCGACGCGATCCAGGAGAAGTACGGCCTCTCGGAGCGCCACGCCTGGCGGATCGTCGGCCAGCACCGGGGTACGCAACGCTACGTGCCCACGGTACCGGCTGACGAGGATGCGCTGACCCGCGCCATCATCGCCTTGGCGTCCAGTACGGACGCTACGGCTACCGCCGCGTCACCGCGCTGCTGCAGGCAGCGGGCTGGCAGGTGGGCAAGGACCGGGTTCAGCGGATCTGGCGTCGTGAGGGGCTCAAGGTCCCGCAGAAGCATCGGCCGCGAAGCCGGCTGTGGTTGAACGATGGCTCCTGCGTACGGCTGCGGCCTCTCCATCGCAATCACGTCTGGAGCTTCGACTTTGTGCAGGGCCAGACCCATGACGGGCGAAGCCTGCGTATCCTGACGCTGATCGACGAGCACAGTCGCGCCTGCCTAGCGCTAAAGGTCGCGAGGCGCATCAACAGTCTGGGTGTGATCGAGGCGCTGGCCGATGCGATGTGCCTGCATGGCATCCCGGAGAACATCCGCTGCGACAACGGCCCGGAGATGATCGCGAAGGCTTTGCGGAAATGGGTCGCCAAAACCGGCCCGCAGATCCAGTACATCGCACCAGGATCGCCGTGGCAGAATGGCTACTGCGAGAGCTTCAACGGCAAGCTTAAGGACGAGTGCCTACGCCAAGAGATCTTCTACTCACTCAAGGAGGCACAGACCGTGATCGGTATGTGGCAGAATAACTACAACCGCGTTCGACCGCATTCGTCCTTGGGCTATCGGCCGCCCGCGCCTGTCACCTTCCCGGACCTGGCCTTCCGGCTACCCATGGCCGCCACCATGCAGTAGCCTCTCAATCGGCTCGGTCCAAAATACCGGTCAGGTCAAGAGCAGCACGGCATCGATCAAGAGCATGAGACTTTACTCGTTGAGCGGACGGCTGGACCGTCCGCATTGGAGCGGTATCGACGTCAGGGCACCGCTCAGGCGATGCCGAGCAGGCGGATGAGTGCGAGGCTGACGCCGGTGAGTGCGGCGAGCGAGGCGACCACCGCCAGCGTCACCCGCGCCCCAGCTCCCGCCACGCTGCGCACGTCCACGCCAAGGCCGAGCGCTGCCATCGAGACGATGGTGAGCAGGTTGGCGGTCGCCGCGATCGGGGGCAGCGCGGCCTGCGGGATCAGCCCGGCCGAGCGCAGGCCGGCCATGGCGAGGAACGCCAGGATGAACCACGGCACCAGCCGGTGCAGCGCCACGCGCCCGGGCCTCGGCCGCTCGCCGGCGGTGACGTGCGGGGCCGCCACGTCGGTCTCCTCGCGCAACCGGCTCGCGCCAAGCGAGAGCGCCAGCACCACCGGACCGAGCATCAGCACGCGCACCAGCTTGACCAGAGTGCCGACCTGCACGCTCAACACGGCCACCGGCGCGGTGGCGGCCAGCACCTGCGGCACAGCGTAGACGGTCAACCCGGCAAGCACGCCGTACTGCATCGGCGACAGGCCAAGCAGCGGGACGAGCAGCGGCAGGCCGAGGACGACGAGGACGCCAAGCACGGCGGTGAAGGCAATGGAGGAGGCGACATCCTCAGCCTCGGCGCCAATCACTGGGGCGGTCGCGGCGATGGCCGAGTTGCCGCAGATCGAGTTGCCGCAGGCCACCAGGATGGCGAGCCTGGGGTGTAGCCCTAGCGCGCGACCGATACCGTAGCTCGCGGCGATGGCGAGCGTCACCACGGCGGCGATGCCGACGAGCAGGCTGGGGCCGGCGGCGAGCAGGGTAGTGACGCTGAGCGAGGCGCCGAGCAGGACGACGGCAACCTCCAGCACGGTCTTGGCGCCGAAGGCAATGCCGGGAAAGAAGCGCGGCCCCGGGTTCCAGGCAGTGCGGACGGCCGTGCCGAGCACGATGGCGAGCACCAGCGCTTCCAGCCAGGCGCGGCCGAACAAGTGCTCCTCGGTTGCCTCCAGGCCGACTGCGACGGCAGTGACCGCGAGACAGAGGCCAAGGCCCGGCAGAACGCGGTGCATGGCTCCGGTCGACATGCGGCGCGCGGTTAAAGGCTTGATCTGCATCGTGGTTGGCTCCGGTGCGGTAGCCCACCATTGCGGATCGAAGGGCGCCGATCCAACAGAACGTTACGATCATTCCGATCGTTTTATAGACACGATGCTTGATCGGTTTCGGCTCAACCCGCCTGCCGCCTTTGGTGGTGGCGCCGTACTTGGGGCGTTAGGCGGGCTGAGCCGCACCATGACCTATCCGTCAGGCCGGTGCATCTCACGACCAGAAGCCTTTGACACAGCGCCGTGTCCGTGACCCTGACTCGGTTTGTGGTCCACGACCTATGCAAGTTCTCGGGCTGTTGGAGTTGACCCGGTTTGTGGTCCACGGCCTATGCAAGTTCTCGGACCGTGACAGCTTGGTTGGCGAAGGCTCGGGGCGTCAAGCCGCCCAGGGCCGTATGAGGTCGGTCTTCGTTGTACAACCTCTCAGCACAAGACCCATAGTACCGGCGCTGGCGACGACGGTGTCGTCGTCTACGGATGGCATCCGTGAGCCGGGCGTGCGGTTCGCCTTCACGAGGTGATCGGGCGCGCAGCAGGTACGGCCGCGCGCTGCACACTCGTGGACGCGCCAGCCGCACGCCTGCAGGAGATCCCGGTCTGGATGCTCGATCCCGTCGCGTGCGGGGCGATGCGGGCGACGCCGCAGCCGGTCGCGGCCTTGTCCGCGCTGATGAGCTTGTGCGTCCTGCTCGCTGCGGCGGGCAAAGGCCATGTCCCGCGCCGAGCAACGCTAGCATCGCCCGAGTCCTCGGGAGATTGCCATGCCACAGCCTCCGCGCCGACCGCGCCAGTCGAACCCGCAGCTCGAACTCGGCCTGACGCAAGGGCCGTCGACTCTGACGCCGCCAGCCTGAAGCAGCCTGCCGATGGCGACGCAGCAGACCCTCAGCGGAGCGTTGAAGGGGAACACACTGTGCCCGGCGCCGGCCCGTACATGCTCCACGGCCGACGAGAAACACTGATCTGCAAAATCGATCGAAACGAGCAGGTCATTCTATTGGACGGCCCACAGTGGAGAAGATATCCCTCGCATATCGTGGTGCGGGTGCTCAGTGCGCCGCGCCCGCAAGGCGGAGAACACCCTTGAACCACCGCGCCCTGTCACGTCGTGCAGTCCTCGCCGGTCTCGGCTTCGGCAGCCTCGGTGCCGCCGCGCCTGCCTGGGCCGCTGGCTCGGTCAAGCTACCGCTGCCCGGCGGCCCCGACGCGCGCGACCTCACGACCGCCTTCCCCGGCAAGGGGTCGATGATCCTGCAGCGCACCCGCCCGCCCTTGTTGGAGACGCCGTTCGAGGTGTTCGACCAGGGTGTGTTCACCCCCAACGACCGCTTCTACGTGCGTTGGCACTGGGCCTCGATCCCCACCGAAGTCGATGCCCCGAGCTTCCGCCTCAAGATCCACGGCCATGTCGAGAAGGAACTCTCCCTCTCGCTCGACGACATCGTCCGCCTGCCGCAGTTCGAGATCGCCGCGGTCAACCAATGCTCGGGCAACTCGCGCGGTCTGTTCGAGCCGCGTGTCTCCGGCGCACAATGGGCTAACGGCGCCATGGGTAACGCGCTCTGGACCGGCGTGCGGCTCAAGGACGTGCTCGACCGGGCCGGCGTGAAGGCTGGCGCCGTGCAGGTGCGTTTCAATGGCCTCGACGAGCCTGTGGTCGCCGACGCGCCCGACTTCAAGAAGTCGCTGGATCTCGATCACGCCCGCGATGGCGAGGTGATGATTGCCTACGCGATGAACGGCGAGCAGCTGCCACTGCTCAACGGCTTCCCGCTCCGGCTCGTGGTGCCGGGCTGGTACTCGACCTACTGGGTCAAGATGCTGTCCGACATCGAGGTACTCGATCATGCTGACGAGCAGTTCTGGACGAAAACCGCCTACCGCATCCCCGCCACTCCTGGCGCGAATGTCCGACCCGGGGAGACCGGCTACGCCACCGTGCCGATCAACCGGATGGTGCCGCGCTCCCTGCTGACCAACGTCATGGCTGACGCCTCGGTGAGGACCGGGGCTCCGCTCAATCTGCGGGGCATCGCTTTTGGGGGCGATTGTGGGGTGAGGACCGTCGAGGTCTCCCCTGATGGCGGGCAGAGCTGGCTTGCCGCTGCTCTCGGCAAAGACGAGGGCACCTACAGCTTCCGTCGCTTCGAGGCGAGCCTTCCTGCCCTGGTCGCTGGCCGGCACGAACTGAAGGTCCGCTGCACCAACACGAAGGGCGTGGCTCAGCCGCTGGAGCCGACCTGGAACCCGAATGGCTTCATGCGCAGCGTGGCCGAGACCACGCCCGTCGTGGCATCCTGAGGCGAGGAGCAGAGCATGCCCACGATGATCCTGCCCCGCCTCGCGCTCGCCGCGCTGTTCGCCGTCCCGCTTGCCGGAGGAGCCGCCTTGGCTAGCGAGGCGATGCGGTTCAAGTCTGTCTCGGTCGAGCTGCCGCAGAGCGACCGGACCTTCCCGGGCGGCCACGAGGCCGAGGCAATCAACAACAACTGTCTGGCCTGCCACTCGGCCGGGATGGTGCTGACCCAACCCAAGCGCTCCAGGACTGAATGGAGTGCGACGGTCAACAAGATGATCCACATCTACAAGGCACCGATCGACGATACGGACGTGCCCGCCATCGTCGATTACCTCGCCAGCATGAGACCGCAGCCTTAGCAGTCAGGCTGTCCTCGCAGGAGCGGTCTTGATCAAGTCGAGGAGCGCGTCGGCGGCCCGGCTGCGGTAGCGCTCCTTGTGACGCAGCATCCGGTACGCCCGCTTCGGCAAGTCGAAAGGCACATGACAAAGCGTCTCGGCCTTGAGGCTTGCCGCAGCCACCGAGGCCGAGAGCACGGTTGCTCCGCCGCCCGCCTCGACCGCGGACCGCACCGCCTCGTTCGAAGGCAGCTCAAGCATCACCGTCAGACGTGTCGGCGCGAACCCGCGCTGGGCCAGGGTCTCCTCGAAGGCCGAGCGCGTGCCAGAGCCCGGCTCGCGCAACACCCAGCTGCCCTCCGCAAGCTCGTCCAGCGACAGCTCACTGCGCCCTACCCAGGGGTGGTCAGGGGCGACGAGGAGCATGAGCTGATCCTCGGCTACCGTCGTGCTGGCCAGCGCCGGATCGTCGAGCGCGCCCTCGACGAAGCCCAATTCGGCCCCACCCTCGCGCACAGCGGCCGCGGCCTGAGCGGTGTTGCCGACCGTCAGATTGAGGGTGATCTCCGGATAGGCACGGCGAAAGGCGACCAGGTAGCGGGGCAGCCAGTCACTCGCGATCGTCTGGCTGGCCTGGATGCTCAGCGTGCCGCGGCGTAGGCCGCTGAGTTCAGCCAGCACCAGCTCGGCACGCGCTGCGCGGGCAAGCACGGCCCGCGCTTCTCCGAGGAAGATGCGGCCCGCTTCGGTGAGCTCGATGCCGCGCCCAACCCGGTGGAAGAGCTTGACGGCGTGCCGCCCCTCGATGGCGCTGACAGCCGAGCTGACGGCGGATTGAACGAGATTGAGCGCTTCAGCGGCACGCGTGACGTGCTCGCGTTCGGCGACCGCCACGAAAATCCGGAGTTGGTCGAGGGTCATGTAGCCACCTTGGGTGGGATCCAGGCTCGGGTCCTCGGCTTGAGCACTGAGACGTTCGGCCTGGCGTAACCGAAGGTCACATCGCTGAACCGAGCAGCCTGGATATGATCGAATTTCCAGATCAGAACTAGCATAAAAATGCATTGGATCGAACTACTTCCGGGTGAGATCCTTGTCTGAACCATGAGGCTCCTATGACAAACCGCGGTCCCAGTTTGATTGCCCGGGTCAACGGCTATCCGCCTGGACTGACGCTGTGGGTAGCGGTTACTGCCGCGGCGGCCTAGTTCCGGGGGTAGGAGAGCGGATGTTCGACCGGGCTTAATTCGAAGCCCTGGTTCGCACCGACCTGATCAACACCCACGTGCGCACCTTCTGGACGCCCGCGACCGGCGCTTCTTTACCGGCATTGCGCTTGGGGCGCCCGCATCATGCCGCTTTTCTTTCGGGGCGGTATGATGGCGAAGCCACACAGAACAGGCCCTGATCATGACTGGAACTCAGGCGAACGATCAAGCTGCCGAATGGGCAGCACGATTGACGAAGGGCTGCGCGATCACGGCGACACCCAAGCCGACCTATGCGCAACTGGAGGAGCTGCGTCATGACCTCTATACGGTCGCGGACCGCCTCCTCGTGCTGAATGTACCTTCGGAGAGCTGGCCGGGTTCACTCAATCTGACGATCGAGGATTGGGAAGCGCGGCAAAGCCTAACCTGTCACCGGGTGGCCGCTGTTCAGGTCAACTCCGGATATTTTAAGATGTCGCCGACATACTATTCGATAATTAATAGGCATTTCGAGTTATAGTCGCATCTGAGACGCGCATTTACGGCGAGAAATGACAAACACCTAGGTCAATTTGCCTTCGATCCATCACCTTCTGGACGGGCAATGTCGCTTGCAAGACGTAGCCGCTGGCAGGGCTCAAGCTGGAGGATTGAACTGGGTGCGTCGGGATAAAGGTTTGGTGGATCGGGTGGGACGAACACCGCCCTGCCCGATGGCGGCGCATGAGCGGCCCGGATGCCTCCTGCTCGCTGACGCGGATCCGGTCAGCCGAGAGCAACGAGGGCGGGAGTTGGCCCAGCTGGACTACCACGTCTGGGCGGCCTCATCTCTCGGTGAGGCATTCGCGATCATCACGGCTGAACAACCTCACTTCGCCATCCTCGATTACAAGCTGTCGGACGGCAGCGGAGTCAGCCTGATCCCGAGGCTCATCACAGCAGATCCCGCTGCCCGCATCGTCGTCCTATCGTGCTGTGCCACCTTCCAAGGCGCGGTTACCGCCTTACGCATGGGCGCGACCGATTTCCTGGCTCGGCCGGCAGAAACCGCCGAGATTGATGCGATCTTGCGCAAACTATCGGACGAATGTAGGCTCAGCGGTGCGGCGGACAGCTCGCTGGAAGCTGTCACTCGACGCCACGCTCAGGAAATCCTGCGCATCATGACCGACGACATCTGCGCGACAGCGCGTGTACTGGGTATCGACGCGCGTACGCTACGCAAACTTCTCGCGCGCACCTAGCCACCCAGACGTCAAAACGTGACCGGGCCTTTGACCTCTAATACTACTGTGTCACAAATTTCTTTTGGCAGCAGGGACATCGTTCCAGGGTTCGAGTGAGTGCCCGTGCCAGCGTCAGGCGCAAGGTGGTGATGGAGTTAGGCACGTGTCGCTCCGGCCGGATTGGGAGCACCGCGGGGTCTATAACCGGCGGGTAGCGCAAGCGCCTTCCGCCCGATGATGTCGGGTCCTGAGGGGGGAAAGCGGCCTCGCTCGGAGACCAGGAACCCGTAGGCCGCGATGCACAAGCTGGCGTGATGATGGAAGCCGCGCCAGCTTCGCCCCTCGTAGTGGCCAAGCCCAATCTCCTGTTTGAGTTCCTGGTAGTCCCGCTCGATGCGCCAGCGTAGCTTCGTCTGACTGACCAACTCGGCCAGGGGCGTCTCTGGCGGCAGGGTCGAGAGCCAGTACTTGGTTGGCGCATCCTCGCCCTCCGGCCACTCGATCAGGAACCACTCCTCGGGACGGGGCTCGTGTCGCAGCTCATCCCGATGCGCCGGGCGGGCCCGCACGGCCGCAAAGCGTGATGCTAGAAGACCGTTTGTGCCAGCGCGCCATGTGACATGCTGCCAGGCGGGCTCCGGCAGAGACCGGGCCAGCTTTTCTGCCGAGAGGGGCTTTTGCTCAGGGCTGCGTCGCACCCGAGTGGGTGGGCGCCCGCGTCCGCTCCAGGGTTTGGGCGGCAGGGGTGCCGTTCCGGGGGCCCACAGGCTCGTCGAGGACTGAACGCCCACACTGTAGCGCAAGCCCAAAGCCGTCAGGGCCGTGCGGAAGGCTGTGTCGATCCCGTATCCGGCATCTGCCAGAACGAGGTCGGGTGGCACCCCATCGGCCAAGGCCGCTCGGATCTGATCCAGCGCGATCTCTGGTTTGGTCTGAAAACAAATATCCTCGGGCACGCCAGCCTTGCTGCGCCGCGCGGGATCCTGGACCCAGGCTTCCGGCAGGTAGAGGCGATAGGCCACCGGCAGGCTGGCCTGAGTGTTGGCCACCGAGAGCGTCACCGCAACTTGGCAGTTGTCCTGTTTGCCGATCTGACCGCAGTATTGCCGTCCCACCCCGACCGAGTGGCGGCCCTTCTTGGGAAAGCCTGTATCATCGACGATCCAGGCCTGGATCGGGCCCTGGCTCTTGATCACAGGCAGAATCTCGCTGCGTACCTGAGCCAGCAAAGCGCTGTCCGACCATTCGCCCTTGGCCACGAAGTGATGCAGCGCCTGATGGGTGGCCTGGACACGCGCCGGCGCGATCCGGGCCGCCATCGGCTCAATGCTTTACGAGCACCCGGCAGAAGGAGGCCCGTACAGTAGGCCTTCAGCGGTGCGATCCGATCAGCATGGCCCAGAACGCCTGACGAAGCCTCCAGATAGGCCGCAAAACGCAGCTGGTCGGCAGCTAGCGGGGTGTTCAAGCGATCCATGCCTCGCTCCATCACGAGATTGAATCGCCAACCCTACACCCAAAGTTTGTGACACAGTAGTACTAAGGTTCGCCGTCTCTCCGCCTGGATACCGGTGGCAAAGTCTGGACAAGGGCGGGGCAGCTGCAATATCGCTCCGCCCCGGCAGTTCGGCTGGCATCGCCGATGACATCGCACGATGGCCCACCCTGCTTGTCCTGGCCGCGCCAAGCGACGCGAAGGCCCGCTCTTTCAGCGGTTGTGTCCGTCAACGAGGTGGAAATTCGGAGTGGATTTGGAGCAGCCATCGGTCAGGCAGCCTGCGGTGGAATTGCGGTGAGGGTCTCGTCAAGCAGGCTCGGGGTGAAGCCAGCCATCCCTTCGATCTGCATGTAGCGGTGCTGGAGCTGCCACTCGTCGTTGGCCTCCAACAGCACGGCTCCGATCAGGCGCTGGATCGAGTCGGTGTTGGGGAAGATACCGACCACGTCGGCGCGCCGTTTGATCTCCTTGTTGAGACGTTCCAGCGGGTTTGTGGAGTGCAACTTTGTTCGGTGCTGAAGCGGGAACGTCAGGTAGGCGAGCACGTCCTCGCTCGTGGCATCGATGAAGCTCTTGAGCTTCGGCCAACGGTTGTGAAGCTGCTCGGCCAGATGATGGAGAGCGGCTCGGGCCGCGTCCTGATCGGGCTGCTGGAAGGCTTGGCGCAGGCCGGCGGCGACCATGGTCTGCTGAGCGCGCGGCACGTAGGCCAGGGCATTGCGGGTCCAATGAACCCGGCACCTTTGCCAGGTCGCCTTCAGGACGCGGCGGATGGCGGCCTTGAGCCCCTCGTGCGCGTCCGAGATGACGAGCTGCACGCCCGAGAGCCCACGTTTGACCAGGTCGCGCAGGAAATCGGTCCAGAACACCTCGGCCTCGGACGGGCCGATGTGCAGCCCGATGATCTCGCGCCGGCCTTCGGTGTCCACCGCCACGGCGACTATGGCGGCCACCGAGACGATGCGCCCGCCTTCGCGCACCTTCAGGTAGGTGGCATCGAGCCAGAGATACGGCCACGCCCCCGACAGCGGGCGCTTCAGGAAGGCGTTCACCCGCTCGTCGATGTCCTTGCACAGCCTGGACACGGAGGACTTCGAGATGCCCGACAAGCCCATGGCCTGAACGAGGTCGTCGACGCGCCGGGTCGACACGCCGGCAATCCATGCCTCCTGGATCACCGCCACCAGCGCCTTCTCGACGGTCTTCCGCGGCTCCAGGAAGCCGGGAAAGTAGCTGCCGGTGCGCAGCTTCGGGATCTTCAGGTTGAGCGAGCCCAGCCGCGTGTCGAGGCTGCGTTCCCGATAGCCGTTGCGGTAGGTGCTGCGCTCGCCAGATCGTTCGTAGCGGCCTGCGCCGATCAGACCGTCCACGTCGGCCTCCATCAGGATCTGCAAGACCGTCTCGGCGAGGCCGCGTAGGAAGTTGCCGTCGTCCGCCTTCTGGAAGGCTTCGATCAATGCCATTCTGTCGTCGGTCATCGGGTGCTCCCGGCTCTGGTTGAAGTCCGCAAACTCCACCTTAGCCGCCGGCCCCGATGGCCACCCCAATCCCCGCCGAAACGGTCCCCGAATTTACACCTCGTCCGTGGACGCTACCCTTTCAGCCACACGCGTCAGGCCAGTACCACGGGAGGAGAGGCTTGCACGACGTGCACAGCACCGGATCGTTCCACCGTGACGCGGACCGGCAATAGAGCCGCTTCCTCGGCGGTGTCCGTCACGACCAGAAGACTTTCAGGCGCGAGCGGGCCCGACGTGAGCGCCTCGATCACGCTTGCACAGTCCTCAAGGTGCCGCAGCGTGCCGTCCAGAACGAGGAGATCCGGCTGACGCAGGACGGCACGGGCAAGCTCGATCGACGCTTGCTGCCGCACCGTGAGGAGCCGGCCACGGTTTCCGACGCCATAGTCGAGCCCGCGGATCCGCACGTCGCCTTCAAGCCCGAAGTGCCGCACGGCGGCTCGGACGTGCTCCTGAATATCGGCCTCGGCGTTCATCCGCGTTGTGTCGATGCGTCCGAACAGGAGATTGTCCAGCATCGAACTGCGCATATTGATGCGATCCGGATCGAACGGCTCGATATCAGGCTTGCCTTCCGAACGCAGCTGCGTCTGGAGCGGTTCGCGCGCACCGACGAGCCGCCGGCACAATGCCGGATCGAGCAGCCCGAGCCGCTGGGACGGCTCGACGTAGGACAGCGCCAGGGCGAGGAAGATGTCGTCGCCGGTCCTGTCCGGAAGCGCGCGATCTCCAAGCGCGGCGAGCCGCCGCTCGACCTCGGGTAGAGCCTCCTGCTCAATCACTGGGAAGCAACGAAACAGGGCATGTCCAGGTGGAAGGCCGCGGGAGATCTCGACGAGCGTGCGGGCGACCGCCACACCAAGACATTCGAGGTCATTGAGCAGGCTGTGTTCCGCCAGCACAGCGCGGAAGCGCGGCTCCGACGAGAGGCGTCGGCCAACGAGGGCTGGATCTGTCGGCACGCCAAACAGCAGGTTCTCCGCGATTGTCGCACGCGGATTGTATTCCTCCGACTCGAACGGCAGGACGAGATCAGCCTTGCCGCTGGCGACGAGCCGGCGGTGCAGGTGCCGGCGCGCCGCGATCATGCGTTCGCCCAAAGGCGTGCCGTCGCAGCGCGAGGTCGCGGTCAAACCGAACCGGTAGAGATCCTCATCCATGCCGAGTCGGGAAAGCAGATCCAGCATCCGCAGGTCGAGCTCGCGGGCGTCAGACGCACCGAGCGCGGCGAGGTCGACCCACTGTGTGTCCACCGGGTCTGGGGAGTTGCCCGTCCGGTGTGCCTCAGACAGGTGCTGAGCATCCTTAGGGTGCGACTGTGGCGCCGTGCGCAGTCCATAGACGAGGTTGTCACGGATGGTACCGGGGAACAGGACTGGATCACGACCGGCGTAGCCGATGCGCCGCGCTCGTGCGGCACGCCCGGCCGTTACAAGGTTGAGGGTGCCGATGGAGAGCGCCCCGGCCGCCGGTGATTGCAACCCGGCAAGTGCGCGCGCGAACTGGTGCGCGAGGCTAGTCCCGGGCGAGTGAAGCCCGACCTGCGCCGGCAGGGCGATGTGCAGGTCCGCGATCGTCACCGACCGGCCCTCCTGCGGGTCACGCAGGACGAGTCCATCCGACGTCACGGCGCGGATTTGGTCCTGCGGCAGATCTGATCGAGTCGCATCGGCCAGCCGCAGGCGCTGTGCACCAAAATGTGCGGCGATCGCCTCGTACTTCACCTCGACGTCCAGGCGCTGCTGGTCCCAGTCGATCAGTCCCTTCAGCGGTGGAGGCAAGTCGCGGTAGGCTGCCAAAACCGCGACCAGCTGGCCGATGCTGAGCTCGCCCTTCAGGGCGAGCAGGCCGCCGACAGCATAGAATAGGAACGGTGTCACCTGCGCGAGCAGGTTGTTGAAGTACTTGATCGCGAACTTGCGCCGATAGATCTGTAGGCGCAGGTCATAGAGCCCATGGAGCTGGCCGCTGATCTCAGCTCTCTCCCAGCGGACGCTGTTATTGACCGTCACGGCATCGAGTCCGTCCAGCACCTCCGCGACACGGCCGGCGAGGTTGCGGGAGTCGATCTGACGCTGACGACTGAGGCGTAAGATCGCGTGCCTGAGCCGAGGAATGACGGCTATCTGCACGCCGGCTATCGCGCCGGCGGCCAGTCCGAGCCACACGTTCTGCATCAGAATGAAGGCCAGCGCAGTCGCGGCGTGCGTGCCGAGTTGGGCGGGCACCACGATCGCGTCGCCGATGAAGGAGCCGATCGGCTCGACCTCGTCGCGGATGATGGTCGCGGTTTCGGAGGATTTCACCTCGCGCTGGGTTTCAGGGGTAAAGCGCAACATCAGGGAGAACAGCTGGAAGCGTAGGCGTCGCAGCATGCGCTCACCCAAAACCCCCTTCTGCAGGTTGATCCGGAACTTGAAAGCACCGTTGATCAGGACGAGGATGAGGAACAGCCCGGACAGCCAGAGCAACAGTCCCTGGCGATCGGCGTGGAAGCCATTGAAAAGCTCGGTCCGACCGCCACCGAGGGAGGCAGGCCACGCGATCTCGAAATCCAGGAACGGCGCGGTCGCCTCGCCGTGGGCGAACGCCTTGCCGATGATCGCGTCGTTGACGATGCGCTTGGGCAGGTCGAGGGAAGCGAAGTAGAATGGCACCGAGGCCAGGACGACCATGCAGATGGCAAGTTGGTCGCGCTTCGAGTGGCGCCAGACGTACGGGAACAGCCGCGGCTCCAGGCCGGGTGTCGGGGTGTCCCTGTCTCGGTCGGGGGACCACTCACCACCCTGCGGACACGCGTTCGTCTTCTCCTGTGCCGCCGTAGCACTGCCGCGGCAATGCGGATGATCCTGTTCGGTGACCGGGGACAAAAACGCGGCTTGGATCAAGGGGGGGCTCCACTCTGGCGTTCTCCACCATCGTCGAGCTTGAAGGTTCGATCCAACGGAACCTATCGATGCTTCCGTTCTGTAAAAACGATCGGTCGACTGGGGGCGCTTCCTCGTGGATGTCGCCCGTGAAAGTCGCCGTGCTGGGCGCTCTGAAGTGGGGCACCATTGCTGAACTGCCAAGTCTTAGCTGAAAAACCGCCGCGGCGTTGCTGTCGAGCATAAGGTCGCTTCGCCGGGATGCGCTCTGTATGAGACCCTGTGACTAATGTCTCGCCGTGCTCGGCGGGTCGATGAAGAACATTGTATTGACCGCGCGCACGGCGACAGCGGCACGGTTCAACTCGGGTTCCACGGCAGCGCAGAAGCCATCGGCCTTGGCGATCCTGCGTTGGTTCGACGAACGGAGCGCAGCTTCGCGAAGCCGCATCCCCTTGGCTTGGAGGCGTTCAATCTCGGCCGATACCGCGGAACTCCACGCCGCGACCTCCGCAGGCGTGCTGAGTGTCGCGGCAGCATCTGTAAGGCGCGCGAGGTGATGGGCGGGATTGGTAGAGGGCATCGTTAATCGGCCTGAGATCTACAAGCGCGTGCTCCCGGAAATCAAGACGCCAGCCCCTTCGCTCCGTGAATACCGCCTGCCAGCCAATGCCGGGCAAAGCACGAACAAGTTCCGCTCGCGAGAGATCCTCGCCGAGCACACGACAGGGCCGCATTCCGGCAGATATGCTCAAGCCAGACCGTGCGCCGGAACCATGTCCGCATCTCGGCAGGCTTCAATTCTTGATCCAAAAAATCACCGGTCTCATCGTATACAAATAGGGCTATAGTCATATAAGGCGGCGCGTCGTTTATTCGATCGTTTTCCCGACCGGTGGGGTTGTTCGTATAGCGCGGGGCTATATGGCCTGCCGCCGGGGCATCACACGACCAATCAGCTCTGATAACCGGCGCTGGCGGCGAAACGTGAAGTTAGAGACGTATGAGTTTGTTAAATGCAATTGTCGCCGGATTAGCTAAGCGCCCATGTACACTCAACTGCCATAGAGTCCGCTCAACGTGCAGGTTCTGGACCGGAATAATTACCAGTGTACCGTTAGCCATTTGATCGCGGATTGTAGCGACCGAGACAATCGCCACACCGAGACCGCTCGCAACGAGTTGCTTGATCGCTTCCGTGCTGCCGACTTC
This sequence comes from Methylobacterium brachiatum, assembly GCF_020523825.1. GTDB lineage: Bacteria > Pseudomonadota > Alphaproteobacteria > Rhizobiales > Beijerinckiaceae > Methylobacterium > Methylobacterium brachiatum. The sequence continues at coordinate 24,056 of NZ_JAJALK010000026.1, forward strand.
AAGCTGGCGAACCGGGCAGATCTGCATTGTATCCAGGGCAGCGGCGACCACCTCACGTGACCCGGATCCTAACTCTCTCGCAATAAACGTTTCTTGTGCTACGAGAGCCGGGTCGATTGGCTTTGCTGCATTTGCAAGGACATGCTCTGGTGAAGCAATAAGCACCATTTCATCTTTGCGCCAAGCTTCGCTGAGAACACACGGTTCCTCGACGGGTCCTTCGACTAAGGCAATATCTATTTCGTGCGAAACCAATAGTTTGGTTATATCTCTGGTATTGGTGCTGGTGATACTCAATTTTATGCCTGGATATTTTCGATGAAATACTCCTAGGTAATACGGTATCATGTACACCGCGATTGTTGTACTTGCACCTATCCGTAATACGCCGCAGCCCAGTCCTCTCAGAACGTTTAACTCTTCTTCCGCCGCTCGTTCTATTGCGAAGAGGGTTTTGGCATGCCTGAGGAGAGCCTCGCCTTCGCGGGTCGTGCGTACGCCCCGGGTGCCCCGGTCGAGCAACCGACATCCGACCTGCAGTTCGAAGTCGCGCACGCCCTTCGAAATTGCGGGCTGACTGATGTGCAGCTCCTCGGCTGCACGGGAGAAACTCCCGCTCTGAGCCACAGTCGCAAACAGCCGTAGGAGATGGAGATTGAGTGCCATAACCTCTGTCTATAGGGCCAAAATAGAATTATATTTGCGCGAATCGGGTGAAAAAGAGAAGAGCTGCTACGTACGGTGAGCCTCGAGTAGAAAAATGATGCCGCACTCCATCCAGTTGCTCCGATTGGATGAGAGACAGTCTTCAGGCTCAAAATGGCTCGGAGGGCGCTCGCGGCGCACGTCCTGGGCACGGATCAGGAAACGCCTGGGAGATACGCCATGCAACTCGCAACAGACGCCCCCATTGGGATGGGGGTTGAACTCAGCGCTTCTGATAGGGCTGCGGCCGCGGCCACCACAAACATCGCCGGACGCTTGGAGCGGCTGCCGATGTCACGCTACCAGCGTAAGATCTTCGCGATTATCGCCTCCGCCTGGCTCGTCGACCAGGTCGACGTGGCGCTCCTGACGTTTCTGCTCGGCTCGATCGTCGTAGCCTTTGGCCTTACCCCAACCGAGGCCGGCCAACTCGCCGCGATGACCTTCGCGGGCCAGCTCATTGGCAATGTGATCGCCGGAACCGCCTCCGACCGCTTCGGGCGCAAGACAGTGTTCCAGGCCACGATGCTGGTGTGGGGCTTCGCCAGCCTCGCCGCTGCCGCTGCTTGGAGCCTCACGGCCTTGATGGTCTGTCGCTTCCTGATCGGCGTCGGCGTCGGCGGCGAGGCGCCGGTGGCCCAGGCGATGGTCTCCGAGATTGTGCCCGCCAATGTACGCGGCAAGTACATCGCGTTCATGGAGGGCTTTTGGGCGATCGGCTACGTGCTCTCGGGTGCGATCAGCTTTTTTGTACTGCCCTATCTCGGCTGGCGCTGGGCGTTTGCCATCGTGGGCCTGCTCTCGATGGTGGTGCTCGTGGTGCGCCGCTCCATGCCGGAGTCACCGCGCTGGCTTGCCGACAATGGCCGCCATGCCGAGGCGGATGCCGTGATGTCGATGATGGAGCGGGAGGTCGAGCGGGCCACTGGTCGCCCGCTGCCGCCGGTCGCCCCCTCTGTTGTAGCCGCCGTCTCGGCGCCAGTGCCGCATCAGAACCCCATCGCGACCTTGTTCTCGCCCGCCTACCGGATGCGTACGCTGATGGCTTTCGGAATGTGGTTCTTCGCGCTGATCGGCTTCTTCGGGCTCAATTCCTGGATCGCGGTTCTGCTCAAGGAGCGCGGCTTCTCGATCGTCGGCTCGGTCGGCTTCGTGACCCTGATCACTATCGGCGGCATCCCGGGCTTCTTCACCGCCGCACTGATGCTGGAGAAGGTCGGCCGTAAGCCCACAACCGCTATCTTTCTCGTCTGCGCCGCGGTCGCAGCTTACTTCTACGGCAACGCCGTCGATCAGACGTGGCTGTTCGTCTCCGGGTTCGTGATGCAGTTCTTCATGTTCGGCATGTGGAGCTGTCTCTACGCCTACACCCCGGAGCTGTACCCAACCCGGGCCCGTGCGACGGGGGCGGGCTTTGCTTCGGCCTTCGGGCGGATCGGCGCAATCCTGGGGCCGATGATCGTACCGGTGCTGGTTCAGAACTACGGGCCGGCCACCGCCTTCCAGGTCGGTGCGGGTGGTTTTTTGATCGCTGCCGTCCTCGTCCTCACCCTGGGCGTCGAGACCCGCGGCAAGGTACTCGAAGCCGTCTCGCACTGACGTTCTCAATCCGGTGCGCGGTTCCGTGCACCGTCCCTGTCCCGCATACGGAGCCGAAAGTCATGCCCATCGCAGACATGCGCAGCCGTCCAACTTTCCTGCACAAGTTTTTCGGCGCTGAGCCCGACACGCCGGAATTCGGTGTCGTGCGCTGGCTGAATGAACGCGTCGGTACGACGGAGATCGACCATTTCACCCGCGGCATGGATGTCGAAGGCTTTTCCGCCGAGATGGACGGCGCCGGGATCGACGTCGCCGTGATGGTCGCCCGCTCGGTCCCGGGGGTGCGGGTCCCAAACGACGCTCTTGCCGCGGTCGTCCGCCACGATCCGAAGCGGCTCGTCGGCATCGCCTCGGTCGATCCTGTTGAACTCGGCCGCGACGCCGCTCTGGCGGAGGCCAAGCGCGCCGTGACCGAACTGGGCTTCAAGGGGATCAACCTCGATGCCGGCTTCTACGGCGACGCTATGCGCGCCGACGACGAGCGCCTGATGCCGCTCTACGAACTCTGCCAGGATCTTAAGGTCCCGGCCTTCGTGATGTCGGGCCCGACGACGCCAGACCTGCGCCTCAACGACCCGCTCGCGGTGGACCGGGTCGCCAAGACCTTCCCGAAGCTGCCGCTTGTGTGCTGCCACGGGTTCTACCCGAATGTCGCCGACATGGTGACAGTGGCCTTCCGCAACGAGAACGTGTTCGTCTCGCCTGACATGTACACGTTCGCGCCGGGCGGCGGCCTCTACGTGGAGGCGGCGAACGGCTTCATGAAGGACCAGTTCCTGTTCGGCTCATCGTTCCCGTTCCGGCCGATGGGCCAGGGCGTCGAGGACTTCCGCTCGCTCGGCCTCAACGACGAGTCCCTGGAAGCCGCCCTCTGGCGCAACGCCGACCGGCTCCTCGGCCTCGGGCTGCACGCTTGAACGGCATGCGAAGAGAGATGCGAGGAACGAGAACATGCTGAGACGTGATATGCTGTTCGGCGCGGGCGCCCTAGCCCTAGCCCTTGCCAGCCGCCGAGCGCTGGCGCGCGAAGTAGACCTTCCGTTCGGCAACGGCGAGCGCCCGCTGGTGGCCTACCCGGGCAAGCGTCCGCTCCTGCAGATGACAGCGCGGCCGCCGCAGCTGGAGACGCCGTTCTCCGTCTTTGACGAGAGCGCGATCACACCCAACGACGCCTTCTTCGTGCGCTACCACCTCGCCGACATCCCGACCCAAATCGACCCGGACGCCTTCCGGCTCGACGTGAAGGGTCATGTCGACAGACCCGTGTCTCTGTCCCTCACCGACCTCAAAGGTCTGTTTGGCCCAACAGAGATCGTGGCGGTCAATCAGTGCTCGGGCAATTCCCGGGGCTTCTTCGAGCCACGTATGGCCGGCGGCCAGCTCGCCAACGGCGCCATGGGCTGTGCCCGCTGGACCGGCGTGCCGCTGAAAGCGGTGCTCGACAGGGTTGGCGTCAAGGCGGGGGCGGCCGAGGTCGCCTTCGAAGGGCTGGACGGGCCCGTTATCCCGGAGACGCCCGACTTCGCCAAGTCGCTGAAGCTCGAACACGCCCGCGACGGACAGGTGATGCTGGCCTGGGCCATGAACGGCGAGGACCTGCCCTGGCTCAATGGCTATCCACTGCGCCTCGTAGTGCCGGGCTATTACGGCACCTACTGGGTTAAGCACCTCAACGCGATCACCGTGCTCGACAAGCCGTTCGAGGGCTTCTGGATGAAGACGGCCTACCGCATCCCAGACAATGCTTGCGCCTGTACCGAGCCGGGCAAGCCAGCCGCCGCCACAGTGCCGATCGGGCGCTTGAACGTACGCTCGTTCCTGACGAACCTGACCGACGAGATGCAGGTGAAAGCGGGACCGGTGCCACTGCGCGGCATCGCCTTTGACGGCGGCTCCGGGATCAAGGCGGTGGAGGTATCCGTCGACGACAAGTCCTGGGCACAGGGCAAGCTGGGGCAGGATCTCGGACCCTACGCCTTTCGAACTTGGACGCTCGACGTCGACCTGCCCGCGGGGGCGCATGCGATCCGAGTGCGAGCGACCAGCAATGACGGCGGCGCGCAGCCGATGGAGCCGCGCTGGAACCAGGCCGGCTACATGCGCAACGTGGTCGAGACCACCCGGGTGCGGGCGGCGTGAGGGAGGTGAGGATGAGGAAGGTTCTTCGCGCGGTTCTCACCATCCCGGCGCTCGCGGGCCTCGTGCTCCCGGCTCTGATCGCCGCGGGCTTGACCGGAGCGGTGCTCGCCGCTCCGGTGCGCTACGATGTCCCCGAGCCCACGGCGCAGTTCCGGGCCCCCAAGGACACGGCTCATCAGGCCGGCTTCGAGGCGGCTCAGGGCAATTGCCAGACCTGCCACTCGGTCGACTACATCGCCACTCAGCCGCCGGGGAAAGGTAAGGCCTTTTGGGAGGCGGAGGTGAGCAAGATGATCAAGATCTACCACGCTCCGATCGACGAGGCCGACGGCCGCGCGATCGCGACCTACCTATCCGATACCTATTGAGGGCCGCGCTGCGCGAGGCTCAGCGAAGGGCGACAACCTGGGTGGCGTAGGTGGCGACGCTCTGCACAGCCGGCATGTCGAAGGCGTAGATGCGTCCTGCCAAGATCGCCAGCGCCAGCGTCCAGAACACCGCGCCGCCAGTCCGGCGGGCTATGCGATCGCCGGTCGAGGAGGTGGACGAGTAGGCGCGCGCCACGCCGTCAGCCACAGGCTCGCCGAAAGGATCGAACGTCTTCATGGTCGACCGCTTGTCAGGAATGGTGCGCATGATCGTCAGTGTCGCGCTTGGGACGCGCGTCAGCAATGGACGCGTCTTCCGAAGTTTTTCGCGCCCGGAGAGGCTCCTTCTCTCTTGCGCCCGTGCAGCAAACGTTTTCTCCCCGTTCCGCTCTCAGTACCTCCGGAGAGGCCGTCGTGAGCCCTGAGGCCTCCCCCGAACCAGTCTCGACAAAGATGGGCTCCACGGCGGCGGTGTCGCCTGGCACCGGCACCCAATCCGAGCGCGCGACCTCCATGCTGCCGGGCATCGGCCTGTGCGCGGTGATCACCGCCGTGGCGGTGGCCGCACAGGCGGTCGAGGAGCGCGTCGCCGGCCACCCCTACGTCGAGGCCCTGGTTCTGGCGATCCTGATCGGCATCGCGGTGCGCACCGCCTGGACGCCGCACCCGCGGTTCCGGACCGGCATCGCCTTCTCGGCCAAGCAACTCCTCGAGGTCGCGGTTGTCCTGCTCGGCGCCTCCCTCAGCCTCGGGGCGATCCTCGCCTCCGGCCCGGCGCTACTCGCCGGCATCGTCGGCACCGTCGTGATCGGTATCGCCGCCAGCGTGGCGATTTGCCGGGCGCTCGGCCTGCCGGCACGGATGGCGATCCTGGTGGCCTGCGGCAACGCCATCTGCGGCAACTCGGCCATCGCCGCGGTTGCGCCGGTGATCGGGGCCCAGCCCAAGGACATCGCCGCCGCCATTGCGTTCACCGCGGTGCTCGGCGTGCTGATGGTGCTCGGGTTGCCACTGTTCGTTCCGCTCGCCGGCATGAGCGACAACCAGTACGGGGTGCTGGCCGGGCTCACTGTCTACGCGGTGCCGCAGGTGCTGGCCGCCACCGTGCCGGTCAGCCTGCTGTCGACGCAGGTGGGCACCCTGGTCAAGCTCGTGCGCGTGCTGATGCTCGGCCCCGTCGTGGTGGCGTTCTCGCTGATTGCCCCGCGTCTGCCCCGCGAGCCGGGGATGGAAGGCGCGGTTTCGAAGGGCCGCCCCGGTCTGACCAAGCTGGTGCCGTGGTTCATCCTCGGCTTCCTGATCCTGGCGACGTTCCGGTCCCTGGGCTTGATCCCGGACGTGGCAGTCAAGCCGCTGACGCAGCTTGCAGGTGTGCTGACGGTGCTGTCCATGGCCGCCCTCGGGCTCGGCGTCGACGTGCGCGTGCTCGCCCGGGTCGGCGGCCGGGTGACCCTGGCGGTGACCGCCTCGCTGGCCGTCCTCATCGCGGTCAGCATCGGCCTCATCCGCGGGCTCGGGATCGGCTGAGAGCGGACGTCCTCCTAAAACTGTCGGATATCCGACCGTTTTCCCGACACTGAGCGGCAGGACGTCGCGAGTTGCCCACAAAAGCGTAGTTTCTGTCGGAAAAACGTGTCGGCTTTTCTATTGCCGGGTAAAGGCTATTCTGGCACGATCCCGACATGCTCGTCGGATATGCCCGCGTTTCTACCCTCGATCAGAACCTCGACCTCCAGCGCGACGCGCTGATTAAGGCCGGGTGCGAGCGCCTGTTCGAGGAGAAGAAGTCCGGCAAGGCTGGAACCCGGCGGCTTGAGTTCGAGGCCGCCCTCGCCTACCTGCGTCCCGAGGACGTGCTCGTGGTCTGGAAGCTCGATCGCCTCGGCCGCTCACTGGTCGAGATGATGCGCACCATCGACGGGCTGCGGGTGAAGGAGATCCACTTCCGCTCGCTCACTGAGCAATTCGACAGCGCCACCGCCCATGGCCGCTTTGCCCTGCAGATGCACGGGGCCATGGCCGAGTACTTCCTCGACCTGAACCGCGAGCGAACCATGGAGGGCCTGAAGGCGGCCTTAGCCCGCGGGCGCAAGGGCGGGCGGCCGAAGAAGCTCACAGAGGCCGACCTCGAGGCCGCCCGCGCCATGCTGGCAGCGGGCACAATCAGCGTCGCCGTTATCGCCAAGCGCCTCGGCGTCAACCGGGACACCTTCTACAGCTACTTCCCACGTGCCCGCGCCAACAGCATGACCGCAAAGGGCTGAACACCAGGCCAGTCAAATCCGGCGATCCCGGCCTGTCGCAAACTCGGGATTGGGCCATAGGAGGGACCGCCTGAGTTTGCGACAGGCCCGTACCACGCCACCCGGCACGTCAAACTGACGATTGCGACAGCCGACACCAACCGCCTGACCTGCGCCGCCTCATGGGGTTTGAAAGGGATCTACCGACCAGAGGTCCGCTACAAGAAAAGCGGCGTGCTGTTCCCCAACCTGGCGCCAGCCGATCAGATGCAAAGCTCCTTGTTCATCCGGCCGGATCAGCTGCACCGAGTGCGCATGATGGAATTGGTAGACCAGCTCAACGCCCGCTATGGCCCCGACCGCGTGCGGTTCGCATGCAGCGGGACCGACCGGGCATGGAAGCTCAAGGCCGAGTTCCTTTCACAACGCTGTACAACCCAGAGGGGTGAGCTGTTGGCAGTCTAGTGCTCTGACGCCAACAAAACATGCACAAGGTGACGCACTTTTTAGAGCAATAGCAGCCTGTTAGCAGGCAGGCACGTGGCGCGTTCGTCGGTGTCTGTCCACTAGCGACGCCACCACTTGCCGGGCGCGATACGCACCAGATGCGCCGTTTGCGCGACGATAGCTCCCCCCTTGGTGATTGTGCAGATCATCTGATGGTTGCCCTTGTAAGCCGTACTCGTCCAATGCGTGTAGTCATTGCTCGGCGGGCTTGAGTGTTTCAGCGCATTGTCGTCCGAAGCTTCGTCGCCGCTGTTACGAATTTCCCAAGTGACTAGGAACGGGTGCGGAACGTTTGTACCTTCGACAGTAAATTTGAGATGCACGTTCTTCTGTAAGACCCCGCCGCCGCTCGCATACGTGCGATAAGGTCGACCACCTTGTCTGCCGGCCAGCTCGCATTTAATTTTTACGAAGTATGGCATGAGGGCGGACGCTGTGATCTCCTCATCCAGCGCGGCCTTGATAACTTTCTCTTTATCTGCCCAAAATGAATGGTTGAAAACCCAATCCCAAGCAGATCTGGCCTTGTCTCTCGTGCAATTTTCCTGGTCAAATAGGGGACTGAGCTTGGCGGCAGCCGCATTGATCTGTTTTTTCAGACGGTTTACCTGGCTTTGGATCTCAGTGTTTTCTGTAAATTCGTTGCCTGAAACTGGATTGTAGACTTTGGTGTGAATATCGAGGCGGTTCTTGAGAGCGATGATCGTATCGTAAAGCGCCCGATCATCGCGGGTGTCGTTCGGAACGTAGACCTCTGCCACGAGAGTCGACACGATGAGGCCGCCGGGCAAGCTCCATGAGGCGCGTGAACGGGAGAACCATTTGAGGAAGCGGACAATGCGTCGGAACTGCCCGTCCTTGACCTTCGGGTAGTACCCGAGGACAGGCATGGCTTTGGGGCTTTTCTCAGTCACGCATTTGTTGAACCACGTATTGACCGCCATCGGATCGCGGGGCTTCCAAGATGTGCTCGCATGCTCCGTATGGAGGGTGCCTGTGGCATCCGTGTAGGTGCGATAGATCGCAAAATCGATGTGGTATCCATCGGCATAAGCAACCCGCACCGCATTCTTCTTGGCGGTCGGCTCCTGGGTGAAATTCGTGCATCGTTTAGCAAGCGCATCTGCAATGCGCTGGCGTGCTTTAAGCGGATCAGATGGCAGATCGTCCTTGTTGAATATCAATCCAACATCGATATCGAAGTCGTTAGTATCTGATGGATCTTGGTTGAGGGTGTGCATCGCATAGCTGCCCTGGTTGTACCAGGTCGTTGGATAGGGACGCGGTAGTCCGGTCTCCGCAGTCAGATCGTTCAGTCCAGCGTTCAGGCGGTTCAGATTGAGGTCACGTTTTGCGGCAAGATCGTTCCGGCGCGTTGTGCCCAGACGAACATGCGTATCGTAGAATACTTGAAAATCCGCCTTGAGATCAAACATCCACATTTCACACCTCAGGGGACAACGAGTGTTGGTTTGACGACCATTTCATGTGGAGGCGTGTCGCGCGTAACATCGACGCCCCAAGCGTAGGCTGGGTTATTCTGCGAGGTGTAGTTGTAGACGAAGACACGATTGTGGATGGTGCGGCTGATTTGCCGCCCAAGGCTAAAGCCTAAACTCACTGGGCCTGAGTAGAAGACGTGGACCGGAAAGCCGCTGTCTAGGTCGTTGTGGATCTCATCCAGCGCTTGGCGGAACAGCTTGCATATGGCGTGAACTTGACCGTAGTGCGTGACCTTATCAATAGCCGGCGCTTCGATGCGGAGCGTATATTCTCGATAAGGACCCGGAATGATTTTCGCCACCTCGGCGGTAGGTACTGGGTAGCTGATTTCAATCCGCATAACGGCGGCAGTTGGGTTCGCTGGATCAGCAACCTGGGTAAGCTTTGGCTTTAGGTTTGCTCCATCGCCGGCCTTAAGCTCATGCCATTTGTTGTCGTTTCTGTTCAACTCGAACAGGGCAACTTCCGGGAAGGTCGAGATGCTGCAGCCGGTTAAGAATTGGAACGGGATGTGCACGATCCCGTAGTAGCCAAGAGCCGCATCCGGATCGCTGCGGCGGACGCCGGCAATGTGCTGCGCAAGTTTCTCCTGCAGGCGGACGGCGCCGGTCGGATCGACCGGTTGACTGTTCATGAATGAAGATTGATCGCAGTCGTAGACCTGAACTCTCCGCCGCCGCATGCGTGCTGGTAGCGTGTCAGAGGGCAGATTGGCGGCCAGGGGCTGAAACGACTGGTGGCGGATCGCCACAAATTGACCCTTGCTGGTTCCATCCCGATCCCTGATGAAGCCTAAGACGAACAGGAAGATGCCGGGGCCAATGAGCAGCAGGCCAATCCACCAAGGAGCATCCAGGGAAAGTCCAAGCTTCCAAGTGTTATTCAGGTAAGCAAGTAAGGCATCCCGAGGCCCTGGAGAAACAACAGCGATCCCGCCTATGATGAGCGCCCCACCAACAACCCGGTAAGGACGACCAGGAAAGTTTTCGGTGTCATCGCCTTTCCCAAAAAGGCGGCTGATGAGCTTCGTCATCGTAGATCGGTACCCCATTTTGCCATTGGTTAGCGTCCTGACAGGACAATGGCTTGGCTTATTGTCTAACACCGCCAAGTCGCTCGTGCATGTTTTGTTCCACGAAAGGCAACCTAAGAGAGTGCGCTCGACATTGAAAGATTGAGGCGGCGATTATCGCATTCGCCAAAGCGCCCCGATCAGGCCGAGATTGGCGAGGCTGAGAGCGAGCAGCAGCTACCAGAAGGCATCCGCAAGGTGTCCGAACACGTTAGCTTTGACGTGAGCGCCCGGCTGACGTTCGAGGTCAGCGATGGCGTGACCCCGATGCAGTTGCATTGCACCGGCACCCCGCACCGGTCGGGCAATGTGCTGGCGGTAGCCCTCGCGCCCCGCGTAGCGAGCCGCGTCATCGCTGGCTTGAGGCGCAGGCGGGAACTCACTCACCCGCTGCTTGAGGCGCTGTGCGCCGTGCCGTCATTGAGGAATGAGTGGAGGGCCGTGTGGCCCTCCACTCTTACGGATGAAAATGTGTCAACGCGAGCAGCAAGTAAGCGCCCGCAATAAGCAGGTGAAGCGAAAATTGAACGGTCACAATGGGTCTCCTTTCGAGAGAGCCAAAGCCGTTTCTCAAGGCACGTTCCGGCCGAAAAAATATAGTTTTTGATAGAGCAAACTAGCGACCTGAAAGCGGTTTTATGCCGTCCTCTGTCCGTTTTGATGCAAAACTCCAAATTTTTGAATCAAAACGGGCGCGGTGGTGAAGTTAGGCTGTCTTGATGCATATATCTGATGCATAATGCGGCATGATTTTCGGCTATGCCCGCGTGTCCACCGAAGCCCAAGATCTAGCCAACCAGCGGGCGCAGCTCGCTGCCGCCGGGTGCGAGCGCATTTTCGCCGACAAGATCACCAGCACCACGGCCGACCGGCCACAGCTCAAGAAGCTGATGGCCACACTGGCGGCTGGCGACCTGGTTATCATTCCAGCCGCGGACCGCTTGGCCCGTGATCTAACCGATCTCCTGATCCTCGCCCGCGATATGCACACCGCCGGGGCCGGGCTGTGCTCCCTGGCCGAGCCGGTTGTGGACACAAGCGGCGACTTTGCCGAGGTGGTGCTGGCGGTCCTAGGCGTATCCGCCAAGCTCGAACGCCGCCGCATCCTTGATCGCACGGCACGGGGCCGGGCCGACGCCAAGGCCAAGGGCGTCAAGTTCGGCCGCAAGCCTAAGCTGACCCACTTCCAGCAGCGGGAAGCCCTACAGCGCCTCGATACCGGCGAAACCCAGCGCAGCGTTGCCCGCAACTTCAACGTCAGCCAAGCCACCATCGCCCGGATACATCGCCCATGAACTGCGTGCAGCTCCGCCGGGCGGACGAGGTGCAGAACATGCGCCGGCTCTACGTCTTACCCTCCAACTCGACCTGTTCGGCGGCTGCGACCTGATGCGGGAATGGGGGCGGATCAGCCGGGCCAGCACCGTGCGGCGCGACCACTACCCCTCCCCCGTCGAGGCGCAAGTGGCCGTGGAGGCCAAGCGCAGGGACAAGGAAAAGCGCGGCTATGCGTGACCGGGGAGGAGTGAACTGGTGCCTGATCTAAAAGATCTGAATAACATCTACCTGGTCGCCGCGTTTATTATCCCCGGTCTCATCATCACATACATCCGTGCGCAGTTCATTGCCGGGCGTATGGAGAAATTTAGCGACGCCGCCCTTGGGTATCTCACGCTCACGCTTGTGTATTACGGAATTTCAATTCCGTTCATCGGTCTGATTTTAAATCTTGAGAAAGGGCTGCTGAAAACGCTTTTGTGGTGGGCGCTGATTATCGTGGGGCCGTCTGCCTTCGGCTTACTGTTGGGTGTGGCAATACAACGCGACTGGTTGCGGTGGATAGCAACCAAGCTGCGGTTGCGCCTCGTCCACAACACGCCAACCTCGTGGGATTGGCGGTTCGCGACCTGCGAAACCGCGCGGTTTGTTATGGTCACGCTTACGGACGGCACCAAGTTCGCGGGCATTTTCGGTGTCAATTCTTTCGCGTCGACGGACCCCGCTGAACGCGATCTCTACATCGAAGAAGTCATGGACGTCGATGAAACGGGTGCTTGGAATTACCGCGACGAGGTTCACGGCGTTTTGCTGCTTGCGAAAGAAATTCGGTTTATAGAATTCAAGAAGGAGCTTTGACAATGACAAATGAGAATAAAGGGCGACCTGGCTACGCGCAGGACGGCTGGCGGCCGATCAATGAAGGACACCGGCCGCAATTGGATCGCGGCCATCAGCCAACCTACAGCCCCTCCAACCCCGGCGCCGGGCATCAGCCCTCCGCGCCTGGTGAGCGCCCTGCCCCGCCGACCACCGGCAGCGGGGCGATCCCGCCCGCCAAGCCCAGCAAAGAGTGACGCAGCGGCGTTGTAGGGCCTGCCGGCAGGCCTTCACCTTCCCGGGGCATTAGAGAGTTTGAAATGGCGGACTTCGGCGCGATGTTCGACAAGGCGAAAGCTGCTGCTGAGACGACAATCCAAGGCTATCGGGATGCTGATGAGCGCAGCCAAGAAGCGCAGAGCAAGGCGTTTTCAGAGACGATGAAACCTCTGAACAATGTCGTGCGACCGATCATCGAACAGGCCAAGCAAGATTTGGCACCACGAAATGTCAACGTGGACGTCGACCATGACGAATTTTACAACACCCTAAACGGCAAGCGTATCCCGGCACTGCACTTTCAGTTGAGCCACAATGGTATAAAAAGCCGGATCTACATATTTGAGATTGCTAACAAATTGTTCTCATGCAGCGCCGATGATGGCAGCAAAAAACCTGCCGGACAGCGAGCGGGTGTGTTTGCGACGGATAGAGGAAATGTGACGACCTCACTTGTGGAGGATGCTATCTCGCGCGCGATCACCGATATTACGCAAGCGATGGAACGACAGGAGTTCCAGAAGCTACATCCAAGCGTTACGCCCCGTTCGACCACGTAAGAACTCAGGAGCCACTTACAGGCGTGTGCTGCCTCCTGCCGGGGCCCCACTCTGACGCTACTGGCTTCCGATAAGCGGACGGTATCGGAGGCCAGAGAGCTCGGAAGGCGTTTGTGTCGTGACTGCCCTTCCCACCTAAGAGCGTTTGCGGCCGAGTACGTAGGCCTCAGAATTTTGCTTACCCTGTCGATCTAGCTCTTGCGGACGATAGGTCAGTGCAGAAATCTATGGGTACGATTTGCTCAGGTAAATCGTACGTACAATCTAGCGATGTTTTGTTGGAGGGTGCAATGATCCCAGTCCCTAGACCATCTTTCGTATATAAATCGGATGACATTTTCGAGCTGGTTTTTTTACGATACTGGCGTGAACATCCCGAATTAATCCAAAGTAATACGCTAACCGGTCAGTATGATGACGTAATCCTATCACAAAAAGCTGGAGATCACTGTTTTTCGCGATCAATCTGTGATGATTTCGTAAAATGGTGGAAAGCTTCTTCACAAAAAGAAAGATCTACTTACGCAGTAGACACTATAAACAAAAATCTAAAATTGGGTTTCGTTATAAGTATACCAGACGGCCTTATAAATGAATATCTTAAAACTGAAAAACTATATAAAATGGACATGTGTTTTAGTCTTGTATAATTCCGCTTGTTGCGGATGAGATTTTTGCATACCTCTACGTAATCTTGATATAAATCGAGTCTCTTTATTGCTTGAAGATAGCTGGTTTATTGCAGCTCGGAAGAGCTAAGATGAACCAGCTATCTGGACTAGTATGGAAACAAGCAGATGCCGTGCTCAAAGACATCCGCTTGGTGCTTCCCTTCGCAGCGTCGGGCTGCATATCGCCGGATCAGCTTTCCCAGTGGGCCCACCCATAGCGATCCTGACAAGATAAGAAGCACGGCGGACTCGTCGCAAACATACGGTTTATCGATCGATGCTGTAGCCTCGCTCACTAGCCCGTCTTATTCACGAGGACGGTGGATCTGGGATGGCGAGCGTAGCGTAAAGCATTGATGTGGCTTAGGGATTGGGTGCTGACGCCAAGCCTTCAGACCGCACCGAGCCTGCCACGCCCGCCATGTCCGATCCTACGTGTCTCCCGTTCGCGTTTCCATCCGTTCGGGGCAAGAAGCTCACAGCCGCCTTCGATGGCGGACGCCTGACCTCGGATGGCGGCGTCCTGCTGCTCGCCCAGGCCGCCCGGCGGTTGGACATCGCCGACAAGCTCGCCGCCGTGATCCCGGACCGGCGTGACCCCAGCCGGGTTCTGCATCCCTTGCCCGAGATCCTGCTGGCGCGCATCCTGGCGATTGCCTGCGGGTATGAGGATGCCGACGACCTCGACCACCTGCGCACCGACCCCGCCTTCAAGCTCGCCTGCGGCCGCCTGCCTGAGAGCGGGCACGACCTGATGAGCCAGCCCACCGTCTCGCGGCTGGAGAACACGCCGGGCCTGCGCGACCTCATCCGGCTCGGGCGGGTGCTGGTCGACCTCTACTGTGCCAGCTACCCCGTCCCGCCGGCCGCCGTCACCCTAGACATCGACGACACTTGCGACGTGGTGCACGGCCAGCAGCAGCTATCGCTGTTCAACGCCCATCACGATGAGCGCTGCTTTCTGCCGATCCACGTCTACGACACGGCCACCAGTCGCCCGGTGGCGATGATCCTGCGGCCGGGCAAGACGCCCTCGGGCCGCGAAGTCCGCGGGCATCTGCGCCGCCTCGTCCGGGCGATCCGCCGCCACTGGCCCAACACCGCGATCACCATCCGGGGCGATGGCCATTACGGGCGGCCCGAGGCCATGGACTGGTGCGAGAACCATGGAGTCAGCTACGTCTTCGGCCTGAGCGGCACCAAGGCGTTGGCCGCCAAGGTCGAACAGACGGCCGATCACATCAGAGTTGTGCGAGCCATCGACAACGAGGATGCGGTGCGCGGCTTTGCCGAGACCCGGCACGCGGCCAAATCCTGGCGGCAGCAGCGTCGCGTCGCCGCCCGCATCGAGGCGACCCGGCTCGGCCTCGACATCCGCTATGTCGTCACAAACATCACGACCGGCACGCCGGAATGGCTCTATGCCGACCTGTACTGTGCCCGCGGACAGGCCGAGAACCTGATCAAGCTCCACAAGAGCCAGCTCGCCTCCGATCGTACCTCCTGCCGGCATCCCGCCGCCAACCAGATGCGGCTCGTCCTGCACACGGCCGCCTACTGGCTGATGCTGAGCGTGCGCGACACCATCCCGAAGGCGCACCGCCTCGCCACGGCCGAGTTCGCCACCCTCCGGCTGCGCCTCCTGAAGCTCGGAGCTCGCATCCGCGAGACCGCCAGCCGGGTTCGCCTCGCCTTCGCCGCCGCCTGCCCTGATGCTGACCTTCTGCGCCACCTCGCGACCGCGCTCGCCCCGGCGCCAGCCTGAACGACGGGGCAGCGACGCCCCGACGAACCCGTCCACATCCCTCCAGCGCTGACAAAACATTCCGGATCCACACGCGTCAGAACAGACGCGCGATCCCGCTCGCCATCAGCCTAAAAACCACCGCCGACAAAGCCCGATGAATAAGACGGGCTAAGCCCTGCATTCCGCGGACGTTGGTTCACCTGGCCGGCGATGGCCTTCGTTGCTCCCGTCCCAGTCCTCGTTGCTCTTCTCGGCTTGCGTCTGCGTAACGCCCTCGACCGGCGGGAGGAGGTCATGCCATTCCTCTGTGGCCTCGGCCTGTTCCTACTGTCCTATGTCGGGCTCGGCATCAGCCTGTTCCCGATGATCGTACCGCCCACGGTGACGATTTGGGATGCGGCCACCCACCCAAGCAGCCAGCTCTTCCTGATCGTCGGGACGGTCGTATTGCTGCCGATGATCCTCGGCTACACCGCCTATGTCTACTGGCTGTTCCGGGGGAAGGTCACCGCCGGTGCCCCGGGCTACCATTGAGGAGCCCCATCATGTCCGTTCCCGTTTCGATGCGTCGCCTCGGCTGGTTCGTGGCACTCTGGGCCGGCGGTATCGCCTGCCTCACTGCGGTCGCCCTCCCGCTGCGCTGGCTGCTCAAAGTCGTCTGACGCTACCAGTGTGTGCTCTGCTCAAGTTGTACGCCCGCTTTGAGCAGAGCAAAAACTTCACCCCTCTTTGGGGACATGCCGGGCTGGGAAAAATCGGCCCCTTTGAGCGGCATCCGATCAGGTTGTGTCGTATCCCTCTGATGCGAGGTCGTTGCAGCACTTACTTGGTTGGAAGCGTGTCGGCGCGCGTTTGATGGCCTCCCACAGATCTAGGGCGGTGTGAGCCGCCCTGGTGCGGCGAAGGCCTTTCTGCTTGGCGAAGGGCTGCTCGATTGATGGTGTGGATGGCCCCTGCGACCCGACCGGCTGGCTTCGGACCGGGCTAATTGAGAGGAGCAGCCAGGACCGCATGAGCTGGACATGAAGCAAGATCAAAAGACGGGTGCGGGGCAGGTGGTGCTGAAGCTGCGCCAGATCGAGGTTCAGACGGCGCAGTTCAAAAGTTTGGCGATAGCGTGCAGAGAGGCGGAGATCTCCGAGCAGAGCGACTCACGCTGGCGCAAGAAATACGGCGGCCTGCAGATCGACCAAGACCGTCGGATGAAGGATCTGAAGCGCGAGAACGCGCGATTGCGCCAGCTCGTGTCTGACTTGTTCCTGGAGAAGCAGGTGCTGGTGGACGTCGCCGCGGGAGCCGAAGGCCAGCGCCAGCAAAACTTATAGCCCCGGAGCGACGCCGGCAGGCAGTCGACGGCATTCGTGAGAAGTATGGTCTCTCAGAACGCCATGCCTGCCGGATCGTCGGCCAGCACCGGGGCACGCAACGCTACGTGCCGACGGTGCCGGCTGACGAGGATGCGCTGACCCTTTTTCGTCGATGACAGCATCCATGGCCGTCATGCAAGGGCTGCGATGAAGCCATCGGCCAACGTTGTGCCGGGCAGCGGGTATCGATGAGCCGCATACAATGTCTTACAGAGGTCGATGCCCTTCAGGGGCAATGCCACAAGCAACTCGGCACGAACCTCGTCCGTGACGGAGCTTGCCATCACAATCGAGATGCCAATGCCGGCCCGCACCGCGCGCTTGACCGCCTCTGTGCTTCCAAGCTGGTGGTGGATACCGAGGTTCGCCCCCGCCGCACCCAGGGCCTCTCGTAAGAGGCGTCCCGTCCCGCTGCCAGGTTCGCCCCCAAGGAGTGGACGGCCCACAAGGTCGCCTGGGGTTACGCTTTTCCAGGTCGACCATGGGTGGTCCGGTCCGACAATGACAATCAGCGGTTCGCGACGCCAAGCACGTGCGATCAGACCAGGCCGAGCCTCCCACCATTCAACCAACGCTAGGTCGATTTCACCGGCCTCCAACCGATCCATGACGTAGGGATTAGTCCCGATCTCGACCTGCGGGGACGTCGCATTGGTCGCTTGGTAGGCACGTAGCAGGTCGGCCAGGAGATAGGTGCCAACGTTGCCGGATGCACCGATAGCAAGACGGCCGCCATTGACGGCTTCCTCCGCGCGTCGGCTCAATCGTAGGAGCGCCTCTGCGTGGGGTAGTAGCGCTCTACCCTGGGGAGTGGGCCGGCATCCCGTGCCATGGCGCTCCACGAGGGGTGCCCGCAACGACGCCTCGAGTTTTTGCACGTGCTGCGAAACCGTGGACTGGGCCAATCCGAGGCGACGACTAGCTTCTTGAAAACTGCCTGTCGCGAGCACGGAAAGCCATGTCTCGACGTGGTGAAGGTTCAGCACAAGTATGCTTTCACAATGACGGAGCGTGCCCCTTGCGCTGCGTGCGCGGCTGCGATGGCCAATTTATCGCGTCCGGCGGCTCTTTGCCCTGAAGGACAGCCAACAAGTTGCGAGCCGCCGCTGCCTCGATTTCGCGACGCACCGCAACGACACCGGAACCGAGATGAGGCGTAAATAGAGTCCTGTCATGATCGGATAGAAGCCTCGGCTCGATGCTTCGCGGGCGATCGTCGAGGGCCCAATCCTCCATTTCGAATACGTCCGCGGCATAGCCGCCGATGCGTCCACCGGAAAGAGCGTCGGCAACCGCAGCCTCGTCTGCCACCGAACCGCGACCGGCATTGACGATCCGTAACCAAGGCTGAGCCTTGGCGAGAGTCTCAGCGTTCAGCAGGTGACGAGTAGCAGGTGTCAGGGGAAGTGCCAGGATAAGCAGGTCTGATTGTGCAACGAGTGTCTCCCAAGCGACCCTCCTCAGACCGAGCGCGCGTTCTGCGTCCACGGGGAGCGTCGCGGCATCGAAGTACACGATCTCCCTGGCACCGAAGCCTCCGAGCCGACGCGCAATGGCTTGGCCGACCTTTCCCATGCCGGCAATGCCGATGACGCTGCCTGATAACCCCGCGCCGTAGAGGCTGGCGCGCCAGCCCTCGAATCCGGCGCGCACAGCCCGGTCTCCGATCAAAACATTTCGGCAAAGACCGATGGCCAGACCAACCGCCAGTTCCGCGGTCGGCTCAGTGAGCAGGTCCGGGACTGCGGTCAACCAGACCCCGGCGTCGGTGCAAGCGGTGACGTCGAAGTTGTCCCACCCCTTAAGGGCACACGACACAACCTTGAGCCGTGGGCAGGCCGCGAGGAAATCGGCGTCCACGCGATCCGTCATGAAGGTAAAGACCCCGTCGGCATCAGCGCAACGGCGCTTCACTTCCTCAGGCGGCCAGGGGTCCGGGCCTGGATTGACGTCGAGGCTGCAGAGCGGTTCCAGGAGGGCCTCTGTCTCGGGGAAGACAGGGTTCGTGACGACGACCTTGGCGCGCATGCAATCTCTCACTTAAGCCGGCGGCGCAGCAGTCCGCCCAACGCATCGACGAGGGTAACGGCGCCCAGGATGCACAGCATGATCGCTGCGACCTGATCGTACTGAAGGAGCCTTAGCGAGGCGATGAGTTCAAAACCGATGCCGCCCGCCCCAACGACGCCGAGCACAGTCGATGCTCGGAAATTGTATTCCCATCGATACAAGGTGGTGTCCGTCAGCTGCGGCAGGACCTGTGGCAGCACAGCATGCGTCACGACCTGGAAAGGTGAGGCACCTGCCGCTCTCGCGGCCTCGATGGGCTTCGGATCGGCGTGCTCGATGGCCTCGGCGAAGAACTTGCCGACCATGCCAACGGAATGCAGGCCGAGAGCAAGCACGCCCGGTAGGGCCCCGAACCCGACGGCGGCCACGAAGAAGATGCCCATGATGAGCTCCGGGACGGACCGGAGCGCATTAAGCGCGATGCGCGTCGCACGAAACACCAGAGGATGAGGACTGGTGTTCGGAGCCGCGAGCAGCCCAAGCGGTAGTGAAAGCGTAACGGCGAGAGCCGTCCCAGCGACGCTCATGGCGAAGGTATCAACGATGGGGGACAGCCACGACCGCCAGCGTGTGAAATCAGGTGGCGTCATCTCGTCGACGAGCTGCGCAAGGGCGGGCACACCCTCCGCCAGACGCACGGGATCCAGCAGCCCGACCTTCCAGAGGCATGCAAGGATCCCGAGAGCGATCGGTAGGACGAGGATCTGCCGCCGTAGCGCCGTTGATCGGGCCTGATCGAGCAGGACGTCGTAGACCGCAGAAGGGGCCGGGAACGACGTAGGAAGGCGTGATTGGGGCATGCCGCTAGCCCTTGACCTTGGTAAGGTCGATGTTGAGGAGCTTGGCGGTCTCGCGCAGGACGTCGTAGTCCGCATCCGTGATCGGGCCGAAGGCCTCGGCCTTGAAGGGCTTCAGGATCGCCGGATCCTTCATCTCAAGGAAAGCAGACTTGATCTTGTCCTTCAACGCCGGCGTGAGGTCGCCGCGCAGGGTCCACGGATAATTCGGGATCGGCCGGCTCTCGGCGACGACCTTCACCTTAGAGGAATCGATGAGCTTCCTTTCGACGAGCGTCTCGAAGATGGTCCGACTGATCCCCCCAGCCTGGACATTGCCGGCCTCCACTGCGCGAGCCACAGCATCGTGTGTGCCAAGGTGCTGGAACTTGAAATCCTCCCCGGCTTCGAGGCCAAGGTTCTTGAGCAGGCCCCGCGGGATCAGGTGACTTGACGTCGAGGCCGGATCGCCGAAACCGACCGTCTTCCCTCGTACGTCCTCGGCCTTTGCAATGCCGGCATTGACGTTCGCGATAAGGTAGCTCGTGTAGGTCGGCTTCCCCCCTGAGACCAGGGCAGCGAACGGCTCGATCCCTGGCGAACGGCTTTTGGCCAGCACGTAGGACAATGGGCCAAAGTACCCAAGGTCGATGCGCTTGAACCGCATTGCCTCGATCATGGACGAGTAGTCTGTGGTGACGACAAGCTCGATCCGCTTACCAAGCCTTTCTTCCAGGTAAGACTTCAGACCCTGATTGTTCTGAATGATGGTTGAGGCGCTCTCATCGGGCAGCAGCGCGACTTTGAGAGTGTCGGGATCGGCGCCCTGCGAGAGCGACGGTCCGGTTCGCAGCAGAGCGCCCAGCACAAAGCCGGCACCGAGGGTACGTCTTGAAATCATGGGTTGGTTTCCTTTAGGCGGGCTGGGCGGCGTAGGACGGCTCACGGCGGGGCCGCACTCGTTCGTCTTCGACGGCCCTTGGGGCGTCGGTCCGTGATCCGTAGATCCGCTCAAGGCTCGCCTCGCAGAGCTGATCGGGTGTTCCATCGAACACGACGGCCCCAGCCTGGAGACCGATGACGCGATCTGCGAAGCCGCGCGCCAAGTCGACTTGGTGCAGGCTTACTACGGCCGTGATGCCATCGGCCTTGCAGATCGTTCGCAGGAGATCGAGGACGCGTGCCGCGGTGGCCGGGTCGAGGCTTGCTACCGGCTCGTCGGCAAGGATCAGCCGAGGTTGCTGAGCCACAGCCCGCGCGATGCCGACACGTTGCTGCTGCCCGCCCGAAAGCTGGTCAACTCGGGTTAAGGCCCGGTCGAGCAAACCGACCCGTTCGAGTGCCTCCAGGGCGATGCGCCGATCTGCAAGGGGAAGCGGAAGCAATGAGCGAAGGGCCGAGTGATGACCGAGCCGGCCAACGAGGACGTTGGCCAGAGCAGTCAAGCGGCCAATAAGATGGTGATGCTGGAACACCATGCCTGTTGCAGCCCGATGCCGGCGCAAAGTTACGCTTCCGGAGTGGATGTCGCCATGAGCCGTCGACACGACCTGCCCGTTCGTTGGCCGGACCAGACCGTTCAGGCACCGCAACAGCGTGGACTTGCCCGCACCCGACGGACCGAGAAGCACAGAGAACTCGCCCTGGTCGAACGTTAACGACGTCGGATTCAGGGCGGTTAACCGCCCCGGATAGGTAACTTGAAGGTCGTAGATGGACAGCATCAGTCGCCAATCGATTCCTAGATCAAAGAGAATATTCGATCGCGTTTTCCGATACGGGGGGGAGATGACAATCGAATGACTTCAACCTGGTTCACCGACGTCACCAAGAGCCAGATCGACTGGTTGCCCCTGTTAAAGCATGGACCTCCCGGCCTGGGTGTGGTTGACAATCAAGCTCTTAAAGTCCCAGCTTTTATGACTAGTTTTGACTGCAATTTCATAAAATCTATACAATGCCAATGGATGCATTCATATGACAGTTATTTATCGTTTATATCTTGAGCTTGTATACTTAATAAATGTAATAATGAAATCAAATTAAGTGTAAATATTCCTTTGTAAATCCCATAAGGACAAACCGTCAATGATAATCCCTGAATTTAAAAAATATTACTATGATATTATGAAATCGATTCCCTACATACTGCCCGTAAAACATAACAGACATAATTATAGGATGTAGCACGTTACCTCATGCTTAAGGATAAGAAATTTTTGCTGCCCATTGAGGGGTGTTCTGGGCCTCGCTACGCTGTGACTGATCGCTTTCCGATTAATATAAACACAAGGGGTGGACATGCGCCAAAAAGCGCCCACATGACTCTAGAAACTGTAAAAAAATCAGCTCAAGAATTGTAATGGATAACGGTGCGCAACATGAGCAAATCTTCACTTGATGACAACACAGCAGCGAACCGTATTCGGCTTCACAATATGGAGCAGCGTCATAAAAGACTGCAGATCGCTTTGTTGCAATATCCCGAGTTGGCTAAAGCTAAGCCTTTTGAGAATGTTACCCGCTTCGCCGAACTCAGAGATCAAGTGATTGAGCCGACCATGCACGCATTTAGCCGCGCCGGTTCACTCGGCAACTACGCTCATCACGTCGTCACTGATAACGATCACACCGACGAAGCCCTTGCTGTCGTCGGTGCCGGTATACGATTGATCCTCTCCGATACCGCACTACCGAATGGGATCAATCTTTATGAAATTCCTACCCTAAGCTTCTATCATGATCGATTAGAGCAATACGTGCAGTGTCGTGTTGAAATCTACGACGCGTCTCGGGATGGCGATGACCGCCTTGTTCATTGTCTCAACATCGAGACTCCGCTCGACTTTGACGCCTTAACGGCTGCCGCAATCGAAACCAAGCTCCATCTATTCATGGAGGCGCTAGCGCAATATTCAATCTGATCACGAACGACATAATTAATAAACCTTGCTATCGAACAAGTATAACACCGAAACCTCATACCTTCATCGACAAAAGTGAAGGTCAACAATTCAATGACGAGACTTACATGATCATTCAACTCGGCGGCCACCTCGAACGCGCTTTTCTACTCGCAGGGAGGCGTCAAAGCACTTCACAGCCTCCGTTGGTAGAAACTGAACGTCTTCCTGCTGCAACAGATGCCTATCGGTCGTTCTTCCATCGTGCAGGAACCATCGCCGTCTTATCTAACCCGCTTTATTCACCAGGGTTTGGCTGGCGACGTGTTTTGAGCTGAAGGCGAGCGGGATCGTGCGTCTGTCCTGACGCGTATGGATCTGGTTGTGCTGTCGGCGCTGGAGGGACGGGAGCGGTGTCGATGGGGCATCACGCCCCGTGGTTCAGGCTGGCGCTGGGGCGAGTGCGCCCGCGATATGGCGCAGCAAGTCGGCCTCGGGACAGGCGGCGGCGAAGGCGAGACGAACACGGGCAGTGGTCTCGTGGATGCGAGCCCCAAGCTTGAGCAGGCGCAGGCGGATCGTCGCGAACTCGGCCTTGGCCAGGCGATGGGGAGCCGGGATGGCGTCGCGCACGGTCAGCATCAGCCAATAGGCGGCGGTGTGCAGCACGAGCCGCATCTGGTTGGCGGCCGGATGCCGGCAGGAGGTGCGGTCGGAAGCGAGCTGGCCCTTATGGAGCTTGATCAGGTTCTCGGCCTGTCCGCGGGCGCAGTACAGCTCGGCGTAGAGCCATTCGGGCGTACCGGTGGCGATGTTCGTGACCACGTAGCGGATGTCGAGGCCAAGGCGGGTCGCCTCGATGCGGGCGGCGACGCGGCGGTGCTGCCGCCAGGATTTGGCTGCGTGCGTGGTCTCAGCAAAGCCGCGCACGGCATCTGTGTTGCTGAGGGCCCGCTCGACCCGGATGTGATCGGCGGTCGGCTCGACCTTGGCGGTGAGCGACTTGGTGCCGGTCAGGCCGAAGACGTAAGCGACGTCGTTGTCCTCGCACCAGTCCATCGCTTCGGGCCGCCCGTAATGGCCGTCGCCACGGATCGTGATCGCGGTCGTCGGCCAGTGTCGGCGGATCGCCCGGACCAGACGACGCAGATGGCCCCGGACTTCGCGACCCGAAGGCGTCTTGCCCGGCCGCAGGATCATCGCCACCGGGCGCGAGGTGGCGGTGTCGTAGACGTGGATGGGGAGAAAGCAGCGTTCGTCGTGGTGGGCGTTGAACAGCGACAGTTGCTGCTGGCCATGGACCACGTCGCAGGTGTCGTCGATATCCAGCGTGACAGCCGCCGGTGGCGCGGCGTAGCTGGCGCAGTAGAGGTCGACCAGCACCCGTCCGAGCCGGATCAGGTCACGCAGGCCCGGCGTGTTCTCCAGCCGCGAGACGGTGGGCTGGCTCATCAAGTCGCGTCCGCTGTCGGGTAGGCGACCACAGGCGAGCTTGAAGGCGGGATCGACGCGCAGGTGATCGAGGTCGTCGGCATCCTCGTACCCGCAGGCGATGGCCAGGATGCGCGCCAGCAGGATCTCGGGCAGAGGATGCACGATCCGGCTCGGGTCACGCCGGTCGGGGATCACCGCGGCGAGCTTCTCACCGATCTGCATCCGCCGGGCAGCCTGAGCGAGCAACAGGACGCCCCCGTCCGAGGTCAGGCGTCCGCCGTCGAAAGCAGCTGTGAGCTTCTTGCCTCGAACCGATGGAAACGCGAACGGCAGACACGTAGGATCGGACATGGCGGGCGTGGCGGGCTCGATCTGGTCTGAGGACTTGGCGTCAGCACCCAATCCCTAAGCCACATCAATGCTTTACGCTACGCTCGCCACCACAGATCCACTGCCCTCGTGAATAAGACGGGCTAGGCTGCGACGGCGTCCCAGGGGTTGATGACCTCAAGGCCGCAGCCCTCGAAGCCCCCCACGTCTCGCGTGGCGATGCGGAAGCCGGCCGCCGCCGTGACGGCGGCGATCAGTGCATCGAAACCCTCGATCCGAACGCCGGCCATGCGCCGTGCCGTCGCGATCCGCGCATAGTACTCGGCGGCGCGGCTGTCGAACGGAAGGATGTGTCCGGCAAACTCCTCTGAGAAGATCGCCTGGACTACCGACTCCAAGCCCTCACGGCGGCGTCCGGCCGGAAGAGTCGCGACGCCGTAGAGGATTTCTGCCCGGTTGATGCTCGTTGTGTAGAGCGATGCGCGGGGTTGCGCGGCAACCCATGCGATTACGGTCGGGTCGGGCTCCGGCCGCATCAGCTCCGAAATCACGTTGGTGTCGAGGACGATCACAGCTCGAAGCTTAGCGGCTCTCCGATCGAGATGGCCGGATGGTCGTCAAGCTCGATGCCGCCGAGGGGTGCGACCCGCCGACGGATCGCTTCTGCCAGGTTCACCGACTCGGCCGCCTCGGTGTCCAGCGTATCCGAGAGGATCGAACGCACCTCGGCTTCCATCGATCGACCGTTCCTGGCGGCCCGCATGCGAAGCCGCTCTTTCACCCCGCCGTCGAGGTTACGGATCGTGATCGTCGCGTTGGGTGCATGAGAAACCGCCATGCTCTGATTGTAAGCGTTGCTAGCGCTGCTAGCAACGAGATCGTTTTTGGTACTTTGCATCCGGCCTCCTCATCGCTCGATGTGCCGACCCCGCTCACGCTGAGACAGCGGATCGGGGCGGCCGAGGCGACGGGCAAGCTCCCCTACCAGAGCACGGGACACCCGTGCCGGTGCCTGTGTCAAACGACGCCCGTAGGCATCCACCAGCCGCCACGTCGGCACGATGAGCTGCTCGACGCCGAGCCACACCGTGGCCTCCCGCAACAGACGCGCTGCGCGCATCACGCGCGGCACGTCCAACCCTCGGCCGATGGGCTCGCGCGTTCCCAGTGATCCCTCGCGCACGAACGCGACCCGGTCGGCGGCGTAGTCGACCACGTTGATCTTCTCGCTGTAGGTCCGCGCCTCGCGGAACAGGCGCTCCAGCACCATCGCGTCGGTCGCCGGCATGCGCGCATCCTCCTGACGCTGTCGGCACAGGGCGTCGAGCCGGTCGCGCTCGACCACCACCCTGGCCTCGTGCCGGTGTCGGGTCAGGCCGACGTAGAGCTCCCGCGCGTCGGTCGCCGCCCCGACATACATCACCGCTGCGGAGGAGGTCCGGCCCTGCGCCGCGTAAGCGGTGCCGGCATAGGCGTGCACGATCCTGGGTTGAGACCGCGCCCGGCCGAACCGCGGCTGTTGCGCCAGATCTGACCACGCCACCTCCAACGCGCGACCATCCTCCAGCGTCAGGCGCAGGCGTACCGCTTCATCCGGCTCGGCCGTGATCGCCGCGACCCTGGCGCGGTTGCCGTTGCGCAGCCCGAGATGCGGCAGGCTCTCGCCGAAGCGTAAGGCGTCGCCGACTGCGAGCGCGAGCGGCGCCGGCCTGTCGTCGCGGTCGCGCGCCGGCAGGGTGACCAGGTCGGGGCCGAGGCGCCCCTCCGCCCGCAGCACGGCCCGCGCCCGGACGTTCAACGCCGCGGCGTCGGCGTTGCGCCGGGTTACGATCAGAACATCCTCGCCATGCGCCGCGCGCTGCTCGTTCCAGACCGCGAGCACGCGCGCCTGCGCGGCCTCGGCGCCGGCGACCAGTTCGATCCGGTCCCGAGTCGCGTAGGCGCGCAAGCCCGCCTCGACCTCGCCGCGTGCCATCAGCACCGAGGCGGCGCGCTGCCACTCCACGGCCTGCCGGCGGACGTGTTCGAGCACGGCGGAGCGCCCGACCACGTCGGCGACCGCCCGGAGCGCGCTCGCGCCGCCGACCGAGGCGAGCTGCCGCCGGTCGCCGATCAGCACCACCTTCGCCCCGGCCGACTGGGCTGCGCTCAGCACGGCTTCCAGGTCACGCGTCGCGACCATCCCGGCTTCATCGACCAGCACCACGGTATCAGCATCGAGCGTAGCCGGGCTGTCGAGCCTGTGGGTGGTATCCGGGCCTGCCGCCCGTGTCAGGTCGTGGCGCCAGCGCGCGATCGCCTGCGCCGGGATCCCGGTCGAATGCCCGAGCTCGTCGGCAGCCACCCACGACGGCGCGAGGCCGATCACGCGGAGGCCGGAGGCACGGGCAGCGGCGACCAGGGCGGCCGCCGTCGTGGTCTTGCCGGTCCCCGCACCGGCCTGCAGCAGCGACACCCCGTCCCGACCAGCGGCGTGACGCACGGCCTCGCCCTGCTCCGAGCTGAGGTGAGGGGCGTGCGCCAGCGCGTCCTCGACCGCCTCGGGCGTGATCCAGCTCCGCTCCAGGGGGCGATCGGCGGCGCGCAGCATCGCGGCCTCGCAGGCGGCGATGCCCGGGCTGGTCCAGCACGCGCTGGCGCCGGGCACCATCGCGGCATCGGCCAGTGGCATCAGCGTGCCGTCCCGCTCGAGCCGGGCGAGCTCCGCCGCCACGGCGTCGACCCCGAGGCCGGCGACACCGGCGATCTCCAGGGCCCGCTGGAGCAGGTCCTTGCGTGCTAGAACGCTCTCGTGCCGGAACAGGGCCGAGGCGGCACGCGCCACCGGGCCATCGCCGGGGATCTCGGGCGGGTCGAACGGGAGATCTCGTTCGCGCTCGGTGGCCATCGCCAGGGCGGGGTCGCGCTCGGGGTGACGCGCGGCCAGCCACGGATCGATCGCGCAGGCGGCGAGCTCCTCCCGCCAGCGCGCCTCCAGCTCCACCCCGGTCGGCAGCTCGTCCTTGCCCCGGCGGGTCGCCAGGGCGGCGATCTCGCGCTGGGCGCTGCTGGCCCCCGCCCCTGCATAGGCGAGGATCTGCTCCGCGCGCTTGGAGAAGGCCGCGAGCAGCGTCTCCGGCAGCCCGGCGACCTCCCACTGCCCGCGCCCGGCCTCGCGATACTGCAGGCCGAAGCGCTCGCGCAGGTCCTCGGCGAGGGCGGCCCTGTACGCGGCTCCCACCCCGAGCTGGGCCGCGTACAGACGGTCGGGCTCGATGGTCAGGTGTGTTCTTGATTTGTACCGCCCGGATCCGGCATTCTCGGGCGTACCGGCGACGTTGATCAGCACGCAGTGCGTGTGGAGGTTCGGATCGCCCTCCCGGGTCGTATAGTGGTCGAACCGGCCGACGATCAGGTCGCGCGGGCGATGCTGCTCCGTGCCGCCGGCGCCGGTCCGGACGGTGACGAGCCCCTCCGCGACGACGAAACCGAGCGCTCGCTCGACGGCAGAGCGGTGGGCGGCCTCGATCGCCGCGCGCTGCTCGGGCGTGCCGGCCATCCAAAGCACGGAAATCGACTTCCCGGGTGTCAGGGTGCAGTCGACCCCGGCCCAGTGACCGGGGCCGGCGCCGCGGACCAGCGGCTTGCCGGTGCCTGGATGGATCCCCGCACACAGGTCGCGGAACGAGGCCGCATCGATCGCAGCACCGTGGCGCACGACCGTCTCGCCGCTGCTCCACCACACCCCGCCGCCGTCTGCGAGGTAGTACTCGTCGCGTCGATCCGGCCGGGCCTCGCGCTGGCTGTCCTGCGTGTAGTACGCCGCCACCGGTGAGCCGGCACCCAGTCGGTGTAGCGAGGCGGTCACGGCACCGGATCGACGACGCCGTCGCCCTTGCGCAAGCGGCAGACCTTGGACAGATCAATGCCGGCCGTCGGCGCACCGAGTTCGCCGACGGCCTGAGCCATGTCGAGGATGGCGCCGTCGACCTGCTCCAGGCGCTCGACCAGGGTCCGGTGACGGATCGCCACCTCCAGGTGCTGGGCGATGCACGCGGCGGCCAGGCTCTCGGCGGACCAGCCACGCTCGGCCGCGGCGGCTCGCAACCGCGCGGTGAGCGCCGCCTCCAGGGTCACGGTGAGCTTGACCTCCTGGGTCATCGGCGTACCTGCTGCGCGTGGATCGGGTCGGCAGCCGTGGCACGGTCGAGGCGGTCGGGCGAGGCCCACGCCGCCGTGCGGTTAACGCTGGGTCACTTCAGTGCGTGAGGTGTGACCCATCTCGACCATGGTCTTTTAACGGCAAACGCAACGGCAAAGGCTGGCAGCCCTGGCAAGCGCTCTGGGCCAAGCCACCGTTAACCCCGGGTCGGGCAACCCTCCCGGCCATGACCCTCGATCCCAAGCGCCTCGCCCGGGACGCCAAGCGCGTCCAGGCCACGCGTCCCGCCGGCGGCATCGGCCGGGAGACCACCGGCGTGACCCGCGCCGTGCGCGACGGCCTGCCGATGATCCGACAACTGCGCGAGGGCGGTATCACCTGGGCCGCCATCGCCGCGGCGATGAGCGCCCAGGGCGTCACCCAGGGTGCCGGTCGCCCCCTGACCGCGTCCCGGCTCACCGCCATCGTCGGACAGGTCGAGGCGCAGCTGCGTCGACAGGCCGAGCAGGCCACCGCACGTCGCGGTCGCGCCGATCTCGCTGCTCCTCAGCCCGCGCGCACCGACCTCACTGCCGCCCCAGCGCTGATCGCACCGGTCCCGCCCGCTTCGCCGCCCGCTCCCGACAGTACCGCGCACGCCAGCGAAGAGGCGATCCGGCGCGCCGGCCTCGACGCCCTGCACAAGCTCCTGAAGAAGGCCTGACCTGATGCCGCGTATCCTCCTCGTCGCCCAGGATAAGGGTGGCTCCGGTAAGACCGTCCTTGTGCGCGCGCTCGCCGAATGCCTGCCCACCGCCCGCCTGATCGAGATCGAGGCCGGCCGCCGCTTGGTCGAACTCGACGACCGACTCGCGTTTTTCCCGGTTCGCGCCGAACGCGGTGAGATCGACCGCACCGGCGGCCAGGCCGCACGCGCCGAATTCGACGGCGTGCTCAACGCCATGGCCGCGGCCGAGGGGCCGGTGATCGTCGATGTCGGGGCCAACACCGCCGGCTCGCTCCTGCCGCTGATCCGCGAGGCGGGCGGGCGCTACGGCCGGCGTGGCATCACGTTCGCCCTGCTCGTCGTGGTCACCAGCGAGCCCGGCGCCCTGGCCAACGCCCCGATGCTGCTCGACCTCGCAGCACCGTTCGCGGCCGCCCGGTTCGCGGTCGAGAACCAGGTCGAGGGCCCGGTCGACCCGGCCGCCCTGAAGGCGCTCGGCAAAGGCGTCACCCTGACCCGGCTGGAGCGGCTCAGCCTCGACGCGCGCGCCAACGAGCTCCTGCAGAAGGGCGGCTTGCGGTTCATCGGCGAGGACCTCGCCGGGGCCGAGGATAACCTCATTACGCAATTCGGTTTCGCCGAGGCCGGCCGCATCGTCGAGGATCTCACCCGTTTCCGCGCCAAGGCGATGGCGGCTACCGCCCCGGCCGCGGCGTGGTTGGAGGGCTGAACCCGTGGCCCGCATCGTGGATGCTCGCTTACGCGGTGCCGAGGAGGCCGAACGCGCCGCCGCGCGTCGGGTCGGACAGAACAGCCGAGTGCGGCTGACCGAACTGCTGCGGCTCGCGCCGCGCGAGCGCATGGCCCATCTCGAAGACGCGGCCCTGATCGGCCCCGACCGGGTCAGACTGCGCCGCTCGATCCAGGCCGCCTTCGCCAAACCCCGGCGCCGATGGTGGCCGCGTGGCCGGATCCTCGCGCGCGGGCGCCGCCTTGGCATCGCGCTGCTGCGCGGTGCCCTTCATCCGGCCGTGCTCGCCCTCTTGGTGATCGCGGGAGGCTGGTTCGAGCTCGCCCGCCGGGCGACGCCCCGGATCGAACGCTCAGTGTATCCGCTGACCGCCATCCTCTCGCGACCGGATGGCTTCAGGATGACCTACACGCTCCCGGCCAATACCTGGGTCCCGGTCGAACGCCTGGAAGGCGACCTCGCCTGGGTCCGAGTGTGGAATGAAAAGCAAGGCTACCTGTACGGCGCGGTCTGGCGCGCCGGCCTCGACCTGTCGCCCGCGCGCTGATCGGATCGGGGAGGCGCGGACCCGCCCTCTCACATCGCCTCAAACGCACCCCAGGGGTCGGGTGTCTCCTGGCCGATCCGCGCTCAGGCATAGGGTCCCCGAAACAGGTCGCCGAGCGCCTTGCGCCGGAACAGCGTGGCCCACCGGCGTCGGCGATGCTCGGGGCGATCGTGGATCATGTGGCACCGCTGACAGAACGCCGCGAGGTTGGCCCCGACGTTGTTCGCCGTGTCGTGGTCGCGGTGGGCTGCGGCTAGGACCACCCGGGTCCGACGCACACGCCCGAGGATGTCCACGGATCCGGGCGCGCGGCGCACGCGCCGCCCGTTTCCGTCCCTCCAGGACGCCGCCTCCCCGTCCCACCAACAGCCATCGCCGAGGTGGGCCACGCGCTGCCCATGCGGCCTGCCGCAACACTCGCAGCGCCCTCCGGCACGGTCGAACCGGATCACGCGGGAGAGCTGTGGCCAATCGATCGGATAGAAGAAGCGGTGCTCGCGCCTGATCGGCATGGTGCAGGTCGAGGACAAGACGTCGAAGCCTGACCGTAGAACGGAACCGGTCGCGGGCCCAGGGGTCCGCTTACGTGGCTGAACCCGGTGTCATTCACCTGACGGCCCAGATCTTGGACCACGATCAGAGCTCCACTTGAGCGCTACCGGCTTGGGGCATCGCAGAGGATGTCCGAAAACGTATGCTCACCGCCGACGCCTATGCCGGTCGCCAGCCCCGTGATCAGTGTCACAGATGGTGGGCACCGGACCTTAGTCTTCTATCAGGAAGCAGACGTTCCGTTTGCGACCCGATGCGGTCGCCAATCGTACGTTGGAGGAACCTCAAAAGCGGACGCCCGCGGTCTCCGAGTTCCGGCGCACCTAGAGCAGCTCATACCCCGTCTCGGCGCGTTCGATTTTTCCGCTAGTGGCGAGGTGCATCCCGGTCACCCTCAAGCCCTCCACCGCCGCACGGTCGAGGATGCGCCGTCGCGTCGTGATCGCCTCTGCTGGATCGGTGTCCCATATCACCGTCCAATCCGGATGCGGCATCTGTAGGATCCGCGAGTGGACGATATCGCCCCAGATCAGCAGCCGGTCGGAGCCGTCCGCGATCAAGACGCCCATATGTCCCGGTGTATGGCCGGGCAGTGGCAGCGCATGGATGCCCGGTGCGAGTTCCGCTTCGCCGGAGACACGCCGGATCCGGTCGGGATAGGCTGCCAGCACCGCCTGCGCAGTCTCGAACATCGGGCTTAACGCGGCCGGAGCGGAGGCTCTGGCAGCCGCATCTGACCAGTAGGCCAACTCACGCTCCTGCAGCACGAGTTCGGCGTTCGCGAACCGCGCGAGGCGGTTCGGCGTCAGGAGACCACCGGCATGGTCGGCGTGCAGATGGCTCAGCCAGATGGTCTCGACCTGATCCGGCCGCACGCCCTCCGCCGTCAGGGCCGCGGTCACCCGGTCGAAGCCCGGCCCAAGGACGGTGCCACAGCCCGCATCGAGCAGCCAGTGACGTTCCCCGCGTCGGATCAGGAACGCGTTGACCGGCTCCGGCGACGGGCCGTTCGCAGGAAGGCCGGCCCCCTTCAACAGTGCCTGTCCGGCCCGGCTTTCCGCGGCCGGGATCATGCTTGGCTCCAGCGGAAAGAGACCGTCGCGCAACGGCGTCACAGTGAACGCACCGACCCGGTAGGGGCCGCTCGCCTGCGCGGCCGCAGCAGGGAGGTGTAACCCGAGCGGGAGCAGGGCGGACGCGGCCAGCAGGTTGCGGCGGGAGAGATGAAGCGACATGGCCGGCTCCTTGGAGAGGGGACAGCGCTATCCTCCGGATCGTGCCGGGATGAGGCCAGGGAAGTCCTCCCGCTAAAGCCCGGGCATTCTTCCCGTCTGATTGAGCCATGGCTTGCGCACCTCGACGAGCTCGGTGCCAAATAAGTCTCGCTTCGAGCCCGGCCGTCTGATCCATGAGCCTGCCCACGCATCTCGGTCTGCGCCTCCTCGTGGTCGCCGTGCTCTGCTTGGCAGGGGCTCTTGCATGGGCTGCCTGGGACGCCCATGCGAGCCTCCGCTGGGAGGCTGCCATGTCGGCGGATCGGATTGCCGCACAGCTGGCGCGTCAGCCGGGCCTCGGCAGCGCCGGACCGGCGGCAATGCCCGCCAGCGCGCCGCAGGCCGCACCGGCCATCGTCACGCTCCTACCGGGCATCTGTGCCGATATTCATCTCGGCGTGGAATTGCCTCGCCGCTACTGCGTTGATTGGGACGGCCTCGATGCCGCCCCAGCTTGGTTCCGCGGAGCCCTCGTCTGGGAGGCCGCTGCCGCGCCGACGATCCGGCCGATCGTGTATCGCGACCGCACCATCGGCAGTGTCACGGCATGGCCCGATCCGATGGCCTCGGCAGCGCGGCTCTGGCGGCGTACGTGTCTCGCAGGCGGGTTAGCTCTCGGTTTGACGGCGGCGACGGTGCTTCTCAATTGGCTCGCCGTGACGCGCCTCGTCGCTCCGGCCGGGCGGATCGTGCAAGGGTTGGAGAACCTCGACACGGCCGGCACCCGACCGCCGCTGCCACGCTTCGCCGCCACCGAATTCGACCGTATTGCCCGCGCCTGCAACGCACTCGCCGACCGGCTCGCCCACACAGAAGCCGACCGCGCCGGCCTGATGCAGCGGCTCGTCACGGTTCAGGAAGAGGAGCGGCAGGCCCTCGCGCGCGACCTGCACGATGCCTTCGGCCAGTGCCTCGCCGCCGTGGGGGCGCGTGCCGCGGCGATCGAACTGGCTGCGCCCCCGGAGCGTGAGGATCTTCGCGAGGACGCCCAGGGCATCGAAGCCGTCATCGCCACCATGCGGGAGAGCCTGCGTGGAGCCCTGGCCCGCCTCGAACTGCCCGATCTCGCCGAGGCCGGATTGGAGGAGGCGCTGCGTAGCCTCGTTGTGGACTGGCGAGGGCAACTCAGGTCCGGCCCGGCCCTGCATCTCGATGTAACGGGCGATCTCACCGACATGCCGGACAACGTGGCGGCGAGCCTCTATCGGATCGCGCAGGAGCTTCTGACGAACGCCCTGCGCCACGGCAGGCCGAGCCGGGTCTTCCTCCGGCTCGACCGGTCGGAGACCGGGCCACGAACGGTGACGCTGACGCTGGACGACGATGGCGGGGGCGATGTGTCCCAAGCCGCGTCCCACACGGGCCGTGGGATCGTCGGCATCCGGGCCCGGCTCGCCGCCCTCGGTGGAAGTTTCTCGCTCACTGGCACCGGCACCGGCATCCGTGCCTGCGCCTCCGTGCCAACCGTCGTCTGAGGTCGCCCCATGGCC
This sequence comes from Methylobacterium brachiatum, assembly GCF_020523825.1. GTDB lineage: Bacteria > Pseudomonadota > Alphaproteobacteria > Rhizobiales > Beijerinckiaceae > Methylobacterium > Methylobacterium brachiatum. Next base: position 57,890 of record NZ_JAJALK010000026.1, read on the forward strand.
ACGTCCATCCTCCTCGTCGATGATCATCCAGTCGTGCGGGAGGGCTATCGCCGCCTGATCGAGCGACAGCCGGGCTTGGTCGTGGTCGCGGAAGCCGAAAGCGCAGCAGCGGCCTATTCCCAATACAAGGCTCACGCGCCCGATCTCGTAATCCTCGACCTATCGCTGCCCGGCCCAAGCGGCATCGAGGCCATACGGCACATCCTCCAGTGGGATGGGTCCGCCCGCATCGTCGTGTTCAGCATGCGCACCGGGGCGGTGATCGCGCGCCAAGCCTTCGCCGCAGGGGCGAGCGGGTATGTCAGCAAGGCGAGCCCACCCCGTGAGCTGCTGGCAGCGGTGGCGGCCGTGCTCCGCGGCGAGCGGGCGATGAGCGCCGACATCGCGCGTGCGATCGCCCAGGATGAGGTGGCTGGGGGGCGCACGGCGCTAGACGACCTCAGTCCGCGGGAGCTTGAAATCCTGGGTCTGACCGCCGGCGGGATGACCGCGCAGGCCGTCGCCGAGGCGCTGTGTCTGAGCCTCAAGACGGTGCACAACAACCTTTCGGTAATCCGCGCCACGCTCGGGGCGCGCACCGATGCGCATCTCGTTTGGATCGCGATCGGGGCTGGGCTTGTATCGATCTCAGAGGAACTACCGCTGAAGTAGCCTTAGAATTTCGTCCGCTTTGACGACCTTTCGACCAGAAGCCGACAGGCAGGAAACCACCCATCTCGGTCGTAGGTCCCTGTCTCATCATGACGCCTGCAAGTGGACGATCCCGGCTTCTGAAAGCGGGCGTTTTCTCGCTTACCCGTTCGCCTGGACCCAGACGCGCGGACCGGGATCACCCACCGCCGCGCATCCGTCTGCGTCACCCTGAAATGGTCGCCGTCACCGGCTTCACGAAGTCGAGCAGCTTGGTGCAGCGTGCGTCTTCGTGGGCGAGCGTCTTTCTGAGCTTGAGGGGGTCGGTGGTGTGTGCCCGGCTGTTGAGGAACACCAACGTGTGCCCCCGGGTCAGCGCGGCTAGGTCCGAGGCCGGGACTAAGGCCTCCGCCACCGCGGTGGCACTACGGCTCACTTTCCCGGTCGTGGGATCGGTCGTCTCGGTCTCCTGCACACCGGTGAACGTCCCGAGCGCGGTCGACCAGCGCTCCCGCTCAGTCCCTTGCGCCCCGGAGAGGTTGAACAGCATCAGGACCTCGGCGGTATCGCGCAGGATCGTGGCCCCGGCCTCGCCGTAGGTCTCGGCCATCTGCGCCTCCGACTGCCAGAAGGTCCACACCGACACGCCGTAGCCCGGCAATTCCCCCGCCCCGCGCAGGATCGCGTCGAAGCGCCCGAGTACAAACGCCTCGTCGATGATCACCAGCACCCGCTCGGCCACCGGCGTGCGCCGCACCGCGCTGAACAGGCTCGCCAGGAGCCAGCGCACGTACGGCGCGATCTCTCTACGGCGGTCGTCGGCCGGCAACACGATGAACAGGTCGGTGTCGCCCGCGCACACCGCGTCGAGATCGAAACTGTGGCCGGTCACGACCCGGCGCATGCGCGCGTCGAGCAGCCAGCCGAACGCCTGGGCTGCGGTCGACAGGATGTTGGCCCGGGCCTTCTCGTCGTCCGAGCCGAGGATGCCGCGCACCTCCTCGGCCACAGGGTCATCGTAGCCTTCCAGGGCGGCCAGCAGCGCCTCGCAACGCCCGCGCATCAAACCAGGAGCCTCGGCCACCCCCTGCCCGGAGCGGATCACGCTCTGCAGCGCGGCCACGACCAGGGGCCCGGTGAGAGGATGGTCGAAAACGTACGCTAAGCGTCGCGGCCTTGCTGGTGGAGGCGCAGCGGCCTGAAC
>NZ_JAJALK010000027.1 GCF_020523825.1 Methylobacterium brachiatum
CTCCAGTCTCACCGATCGTGCGCCGGAAAACGCCCTCGATTGCGCCTCCGCCACAGTTCGATTGCGCGCCGCTACATCTATGGACTGCGCACAGCCCCACAGTCGGACCTGGAGGACACTCGGCCCCTGTTCGAGGCGCATCGCGCGGGCAACTCCCCAGACCCAGTGGACACGCAATGGGTCGACCTTGCCGCGCTCGGTGCGTCTGACACCCGCGCGCTCGACCTGCGGATGCTGGATCTGCTTTCCCGACTCGGCATGGATGAGGATCTCTACCGGTTCGGCCTGACCGCGACCTCGCGCTGCGAGGGTACGCCTTTGGGCGAGCGCATGATTGCGGCGCGCCGGCACCTGCACCGCCGGCTCGTCGCCACCGGCAAGACTGATCTCGTCCTGCCGTTCGACCTGGAGGAATACAACCAGCGCGCGACAGTTGCGGAGAACCTCCTGTTCGGCGTGCCTACAGATCCAGCCCTCGTTGGCCAACGCCTCGCGTCGGAGCCGCGCTTCCGCGCTGTGCTGGCGGAACATGGCCTGCTCAGAGACCTCGACCGTCTTGGCGTAGCGGTCGCTCGCACGCTCGTCGAGATCTCCCGGGGCCTTCCGCCGGGACATGCCCTGTTCCGTTGCCTCCCAGTGATCGACCAAGAGGCTCTACCCGAGATCGAGCGACGTCTCGCCGTTCTCGGAGATCGCGCGCTTCCCGATAGGCCCGGCGACGACGTCTTCCTCACCCTCGCACTGTCCTATATCGAGCCGTCCCACCGGCTCGGGCTGCTGGACAGACCGTTGTGCCGGCGGATCGTGGGTGCACGCGGACCGCTCCAGACGCGGCTGCATTCGGGAGGCAAGCCCGATATCGCGCCGTTCGATCCGGGCCGCATCAATATGCGCAGCTCGATGCTGGACAATCTCCTGTTCGGACGCATCGACACGACGCAGATGAACGCCGAAGTCGACATCCAAGAGCACGTCCGAGCCGCCGTGCGGCACTTCGGGCTTGAAGGCGACGTGCGGGTCCGCGGGCTCGACTACGGCGTCGGAAACCGTGGCCGGCTCCTCACGGTGCGGCAGCAAGCGTCGATCGAGCTTGCCCGTGCCGTCCTGCGCCAGCCAGATCTCCTCGTTCTGGACGGCACGCTGCGGCACCTTGAGGACTGTGCAGGCGTGATCGAGGCGCTCACGTCGGGCCCGCTCGCGCCTGAGAGTCTTCTGGTCGTGACGGACACAGCCGAGGAAGCGGCTCTATTGCCGGTCCAGGTCACGGTAGAACGATCCGGTGCTGTGCACATCGCGCAAGCATCCTCTCCTGTGGTACTGGCCTGACGCGTATGGCTGGAAGAGCAGGCCTTCGCGTCGCTTGGCGTGGCCAGGACAAGCAGGGTGGGCCATCGTGCGACGTCGTCGGCGATGACATCCGAACTGCCGAGGCGGAGGGATATTGCAGCCGCCGCTCCTTTGTCCAGACTTCGCCATCGGTACCAGCCCTATCGGTATCCAGCCGAAGAGCCGGCGAACCTTACAGATCAAAGGCCCGGTCACGTTTTGAAGTATCGACGGCTAGGCACGCACGAGCAGTTTTCGTAGCGTACGGGTGTCGATGCCCAGCACACGCGCTGTGGCGCAGATGTCATCGGCCATGACGCGCAAGATTTCCTGAGCGTGGCGTCGGGTGACAGCTTCCAGCGAGCTGTCCGGCGCACCGCTGAGCCTACATCCGTCCGGTAGTTTGCGCAGGATCGCATCGATCTCGGCGGTTGCCGCTGGCCGAGCCAGGAAATCGGTCGCGCCCATGCGTAAGGCGGTAACTGCACCTTGGAAGGTGGCATAGAACGATAGGACGACGATGCGGGCAGCGGGATCTGCTGTGACGAGCCTCGGGATCAGGCTGACTCCGCTGCCGTCCGACAGCTTGTAATCGATGATGGCGAAGTGTGGCTGTTCAGCCGCGATGATCGCGGATGCCTCACCGAGAGATGAGGCCACCCAGACGTGGTAGTCCAGTTCGGCCAACTCCCGCCCTCGTTGCTCTCGGCTGACCGGATCCGCGTCAGCGAGCAGGAGGCATCCAGGCCGCTCATGCGCCGCCATCGGGCATCGAGATGTTCGTCCCACCCAATCCACCAAACCTTTATCCCGACGCACCCAGTTCAATCCTCCAGCTTGAGCCCCGCCAGCGGCTACGTCTTGCAAGCGACATTGCCCGTTCAGAAGGTGATGGATTGAAGGCAGATTGACCTAAGTATTTGTCGTTCCGGGCCGTGAGTGCGCGCGTCAGATGCAACTATAAATCGAACTTACTATTATCTATCTAAGAACATTTTGGCGACATCTTAAAATATCCGGAGTTGACCTGAACAGCGACCACCCGGTGACAGGTTAGGCTTTGCCGCGCTTCCCAATCCTCGATCGTCAGATTGAGTGAATCCGGCCAGCTTTCCGCGGGTACATCCAGCACCAGAAGACGGTCCGTGACCGTGTAGAGGTCATGACGCAACTCCTCCAGTTGCGCATATGTCGGCTTGGGTATCGCCGAGATCGCGCAGCCCTTCGTCAATCGTGCCGTCCATTCGGCAGCTTGATCGTTCGCCTGGATCCTAGTCATGATCAGGGCCTGTCCTGTGTAGCTTCGCAATCATACCGCCCCGGAAGAAAAGCGGCATGCTGCGGGCGCCCCGAGCGCAATGCCAGGAAAGAAGCGCCGGTCGCGGGCGTCCAGACGATGCGCACGTGGGTGTTGATCAGGTTGGTGCGAACCAGAGCTTCGAGTTAAGCCCGGTCGAACATCCGCTCTTCTACCCCCGGAACTAGGTCGCCGCGGCAGCAACCGCTACCCACAGCGTCAGTCCAGGCGGATAGCCGTTGACCTGAGCAATCAAACTGGGACTGCGGTTTGTCATAGGAGCCTCGTGGTTCGGACCAAGGATCTCACCCGGAAATGGTTCGATCCAACGCATTTTTACGCTGACTCTGATCTGAAAATTCGATTATCTCTAGGCCGCTCGGTTCAGCGATGTGGACCTTCGGTTCTGCTAAGCCGAACGTCTCAGTGCTCAAGTCGAGGACGCGAGCCAGGATCCCACCCGAGGTGGCTACATGACCCTCGACCAACTCCGGATTTTCGTGGCGGTCGCCGAACGCGAGCATGTCACGCGTGCCGCTGAAGCGCTCAATCTGGTTCAATCCGCCGTCAGCTCGGCTGTCAGCGCCATCGAGGGGCGGCACGCCGTCAAGCTCTTCCACCGGGTTGGGCGCGGCATCGAGCTCACCGAAGCAGGTCGCCTTTTCCTCGGGGAGGCGCGGGCCGTGCTCGCCCGCTCAGAGTGTGCCGAGCTGGTGCTGGCTGAACTCAGCGGACTTCGACGGGGCACGCTGAGCATCCAGGCCAGCCAGACGATCGCGAGTGACTGGCTGCCCCGCTACCTGGTCGCCTTTCGCCGTGCCTATCCGGAGATTACCCTCAATCTGACGGTCGGCAACACCACTCAGGCCGCGGCCGCTGTGCGCGAGGGTGGGGCCGAACTGGGCTTCGTCGAAGGCGCGCTCGACGATCCGGCGCTGACCAGCACGACGGTGGCCGAGGATCAGCTCATGCTCCTCGTCGCCCCTGACCACCCCTGGGCAAGGCGCAGTGAGCTGTCGCTGGACGAGCTTGCGGAGGGCAGCTGGGTGTTGCGCGAGCCGGGCTCTGGCACGCGCTCGGCCTTCGAGGAGACACTGGCCCAGCGCGGTTTCAACCCGACACGTCTGACGGTGATGCTTGAACTGCCCTCGAACGAGGCGGTGCGGTCCGCGGTCGAGGCGGGCGGTGGCGCGACCGTGCTCTCGGCCTGTGTGGCTGCGGCAAGCCTCAAGGCCGAGACGCTCTGTCATGTACCGTTCGACCTGCCGAAGCGGGCGTACCGGATGCTGCGTCACAAGGAGCGCTACCGCAGCCGGGCCGCCGACGCGCTCCTCGACCTGATCAAGGCCGCTCCTGCGAGAACGGCCTGACTGCTAAGGCTGTGGTTTCATGCTGGCGAGGTAATCGACGATAGCGGGCACGTCCGTATCGTCGATCGGTGCTTTGTAGGTGTGGATCATCTTGTTAACCGTCTCACTCCATTCAGTCCTGGAGCGCTTGGGTTGAGTCAGCACCATCGCGGCCGAGTGGCAGGCCAGACAGTTGTTGTTGATTGCCTCTGCCTCGTGGCCGCCCGGGAAGGTCCGGTCGCTCTGCGGCAGCTGGACCGAGACAGACTTGAACCGCATCGCCTCGCCAGCCAGGGCGGCTCCTCCGACGAGCGAGACGGCGAACAGCGCGGCGAGCGCGAGGCGGGGCAGGATCATCGGGGACATGCTCTGCTCCTCGCCTCAGGATGCCACGACGGGCGTGGTTTCGGCCACGCTGCGCATGAAGCCATTCGGATTCCAGGTCGGCTCCAGTGGCTGGGCCACGCCCTTCGTATTGGTGCAGCGGACCTTCAGTTCGTGCCGGCCAGCGATTAGGGCAGGAAGGCTCGCCTCGAAGCGACGGAAGCTGTAGCTGCCCTCGTCTTTGCCGAGAGCAGCGGCAAGCCAGCTCTGCCCGCCATCAGAGGAGACCTCGACGGTCCTCACCCCACAATCGCCCCCAAAAGCGATGCCCCGCAGATTGAGCGGAGCCTCGGCCTTCACCAAGGCGTCAGCCTTGACGTTGGTCAGCAGGGAACGCGGCACCATCCGGTTGATCGGCACGGTGGCGTAGCCGGTCTCTCCGGGCCGGACATTCGCGCCAGGAGTGGCGGGGATACGGTAGGCGGTCTTCGTCCAGAACTGCTCGTCAGCATGATCGAGCACCTCGATGTCGGACAGCATCTTGACCCAGTAGGTCGAGTACCAGCCTGGCACGACGAGCCGGAGCGGGAAGCCGTTGAGCAGTGGCAGCTGCTCGCCGTTCATCGCGTAGGCAATCATCACCTCGCCATCGCGGGCGTGATCGAGATCCAGAGACTTCTTAAAGTCGGGCGCGTCGGCGACCACAGGCTCGTCGAGGCCATTGAAACGCACCTGCACGGCGCCAGCCTTCACGCCGGCCCGGTCGAGCACGTCCTTGAGCCGCACGCCGGTCCAGAGCGCGTTACCCATGGCGCCGTTAGCCCATTGCGCGCCGGAGACACGCGGCTCGAACAGACCGCGCGAGTTGCCCGAGCATTGGTTGACCGCGGCGATCTCGAACTGCGGCAGGCGGGCGATCTCGTCGAGCGAGAGGGAGAGTTCCTTCTCGACATGGCCGTGGATCTTGAGGCGGAAGCTCGGGGCATCGACTTCGGTGGGGATCGAGGCCCAGTGCCAACGCACGTAGAAGCGGTCGTTGGGGGTGAATACACCCTGGTCGAACACCTCGAACGGCGTCTCCAACAAGGGTGGGCGGGTGCGCTGCAGGATCATCGACCCCTTACCGGGAAACCCCGTGGTGAGGTCGCGCGCGTCGGGGCCGCCGGGCAGCGGTAGCCTGACTGAGCCAGTGGCCCAGGCAGGCGCGGCGGCACCGAGGCTGCCGAAGCCGAGACCGGCGAGGACTACACGACGTGACAGGGCGTGGTGGTTCAAGGGTGTTCTCCGCCTTGCGGGCGCGGCGCACTGAGCACCCGCACCACGATGTGCAAGGGATATCTTCTCTACAGCGTGTCTTCCAATAGAATATTCTTATATTTTTAATCGATTTTATAGATCATTATTCTCGTCGATCGAGGAGCATCTACGGGCTGGTACTGGGCACAGTGTGCTTCCCTTCAACGCTCCGCTGGTCGCTACATGCCACGACGCAGCCAGTATCGGTAACCTCTTAAGAGGTGCTTTGGCACTCGCTGCCAACTCTGTAACTAGGATTGCCAGCATAGTTAATCTGCTATTATTCGCAGTTATGGCGAACATCTATCGATATCTGACTTAAAAATCCGCATCATATAAACGTAGAGTCAGTAAAAGCTAGGAGATCGGAAGTCTTACCTTCGAGATACCGGCCAGATCTTCGCGGAGGTCTATGGTTGAAACCACGGAGGCTGCGTGCCGCTCGGCACCGCGTTCGGGTGGGCGTCAGCTAGGCAAGGCAAAGCCGCTCATGCTTAGCTGGGCTAGAGTCCCCACGCGCTGGCGTTCCGGTAGAGCATGTACCCCGCTACCGCGAAGATGACCCCGGCAAAGATCCGATTCAGGAGCCTCTTTTGGTTGGCCAGCCGGCAGGCCAGCCGCATGCCGATGAAGCCTCCGATGAGGCCCCCCGCGATGAACTCCGCGGCCACGACCCAGTCCACCAGGCCCGACAGCGCGTAGGACGCCGCCGTGGCCAATCCGAAGGCCCCCACGGCGAGGAGCGACGAGCCGACCGCGTTGATCATCGGCATGCCGGTGGCGAACAGGAGCCCCGGCACGATCAGGAAGCCGCCGCCGATGCCGAAAAACCCCGACAGCATCCCGACGGCCAGGGCCGAGGCCACGACCTTCGGCACCGACACCGGCGCATGCTCGTCGGCAGGGCCACCGTCACTTGCCGGACGCAGCATCAGGCCGCCGACCACGACCATCAGCACGGCGAACAGGAACAGCAACCTCTCTCCGTCGAACGCCTTGCCAAGGGTCGATCCGACGAGGGCCCCGAGCACCCCGACAAGCGCAAAACCCGCCGCGCAGCCCCATCGGACGTTGCCGGCCTTGGCATGGCCACCGAGGGTCATGAAGGCGTTCGCCGACACCGCCAGCGCCCCGGTCCCGATGGCCAGGTGAGGTTGGGACATCCCGACGACGTAGAGCAGAAGGGGCGTCGCCAGGATCGACCCGCCGCCGCCGATCAGCCCGAGCGTAAAGCCGACGCCACCCCCAGACAGCAGGGCGGGAAGCGCGCTCACCGTCGGACCTCGCCGGTTCGTGGCGTCATGCCCGGCGTGAGACGAAACAGAACCATGCCCGCGAGCATCGCGACGACGAACACGCCGATCGAAGGCAGGCCGAGGGTAAGCGCCGCCAGTGCCGGACCGGGACACAGGCCCACTAGGCCCCATCCGATCCCGAACAGCGTTGCGCCGCCGACCAGCCGGGCGTCGACGGTGCGTGTCGTCGGGATGTCGAACCGCGGGGCCGTCGCCGGTTTCCCCATCCAGGCCGCCATCACGTAGCCGAGGGCGGAGACGCCGACCGCACCGCCGAGGACGAAGGCGAGGCTCGGGTCCCATGGCCCCGCCACGTCGAGGAACCCGAGAACCTTGGCCGGGTCCATCATGCCTGAGATGGCGAGACCGAGGCCGAAGAGGAGGCCGGCTAAGAGGGCGACCGCCAGACGAAGGGCGCCGGTCATGTGCCGATCCCATGACGGACAATGAACACCGTCACTGCGGCCACGACCATGAAGACGGCCACCGCCGTAATCGAGCGCGGCGATAGCCGGGCTATTCCGCACACCCCGTGCCCGCTTGTGCAGCCCGACCCGAGGCGGGTGCCGTAGCCGACGAGGAGGCCGGCCGCGATCAACATCGGCCAGGACGCCTCCATCCGGACTTCGGGCCAATGCCCGGCCTGCATCCGATAAAGGATCGGGCCGAGAAGCAGGCCGACGAGGAAGGCACCGCGCCAAAGGGTGTCGCGTCTGGATGGTCCAAGCAGACCGCCAGCGATGCCGCTGATGCCTGCGATCCTCCCATTGCCCAGGAGCAGGACGACGGCGGACGCGCCGATGAGGAGGCCACCCACGAGCGGCGACAGGAAGGCGCTCACGCCCGACTTCCGACCAGCCCGAACATCGCGGCCTGCTGAGGGCGGGGGCGTCCGGCAGGTGCCGCCCGCATCGCGGGCAGGCTGTCCGGCGCGGCCGAGTAGATCCGGCGAAGCTCGTTCAGCACCGCCACGACCCTCGGTTCCGTGACGCGATAGAAGACGGACTTGTGCTCCCGCCTGGTCGAGACGAACCCGGCCTCTCGGAACTCGCCGAGTTGTTGCGACAGGGTCGGCTGCCGAATGCCGAGTTCGCGCTCGATGTCGGTGACCGAGCGTTCGCCCTCCAGCAGGAGGAAGGCGATGCGCAGCCGGTTGGGGTTCGCCAGGACCTTGAGCGCGTCGCCGATCCGAAGCGTGAGCTCCTCCGTCAAGGGGCGGTCCTCCCGAAGGCGTCGAGGGGGATCTTGAGGTAGCGCTTGCCGTTCGCCTCCGGCTCGGGGAGCCGACCGCCGCGAATGTTCACCTGCAGGGCGTGCAGGATCAGCTTCGGCATCGGGAGGGTCGCGTCGCGGGCCTTCCGGACGGCCACGAACTCGTCCTCCGTGCCCGCGGCGACCATGTGCGTGTTGGTCGCCCGCTGCTCCGCGACCGTACTCTCCCAACGTGGCTCCCGGCCACCTTGGCCGTAGTCGTGGCCGGTGAAGACACGGGTCCCGTCCGGAAGCGCGAGGATGCGTTGGATCGAGCGCCAGAGCCTCGCGGCGTCGCCGCCGGGGAAGTCGCAGCGCGCCGTCCCGGAGTCCGGCATGAACAGCGTGTCGTGGACGAAGGCGGCGTCTCCGACCACGACCGTGATGGAGGCGAGCGTATGTCCCGGCGAATGCATCACGCGGGCGTCGAGTTCGCCGATCTGGAAGGTCTCTCCGTCGGCGAAAATCCTGTCCCACTGCGAGCCGTCCGTGGGGAAATCGGCGGGCAGATTGTAGATGCCCTTCCACAGCGCCTGGACGTCGACGACGTGCTCGCCCGTCGCCGTCGGGGCGTCGGTGGCCTCCTTCAGGTACCGTGCCGCCGAGAGGTGGTCGGCATGGGGGTGGGTGTCGACGATCCACTCGACCCGCAATCCCTCGCCATGGACATAGGCGAGGATCGCATCGGCCGATCGCGTCGAGGTGGTCCCCGCCTTCTCGTCGAAGTCCAGCACAGGATCGATGATGGCGCAGCGGCGCGTCACCGGGCACGACACGACGTACTGGACGCTGCCGCTGGTGGCCTCGTGGAAGCCCTGCACGACGGGTCTGGGATCGGGGCCGGCCATGGTCATGCGCTCCCCAGTCGGTAGTACCAGTCCGACGCCCCGGTCTCGGGCTGGGCCGTGATCTCGTCGAAGGTGAGGGGCGGTGCGACGATGACGGGGTCGCCCGGCATCCAGCCCTCGGGGGTCGAGACGTCGGCCGCGTCGGTCGCCTGGAGGGCCGCCACCAGGCGCAGGACCTCGTCGACGCTGCGGCCCACGGTCATCGGGTAGGACACCGTCGCCCGGACGACGCCCTGCGTATCGATCACGAAGGTCGTCCGCACCGTGGCGCTCGACGTCGCGTTCGCCGGGAGCATGCCGTAGGCCCTGGCGATGCCCATCGCCGGGTCCTCCACGATGGGGAACGGCACGCGCACGCCGAAGCGATGCTCGATGCTGTGCTTCCAAGCGAGGTGGGAGGACAGGCTGTCGACCGACAGGGCGAGCAGGTCGCACCCGAGCTCCCGGAAGCGGTCCGATGCCTTCGCGAAGGCCACGAACTCGCTGGTGCAGACCGGCGTGAAGTCGGCCGGATGCGAAAAGAACACCAGCCAGCGCCCTCGGTACATGTCGAGCGAGCGCTCGCCCATCGTCGTCCTCGCGCGGAAGGGAGGCGCCACGTCACACAGGACGGGCGGGCCCGCGGCATTGACCACGTCAGGTCGGACGATGTCGCTTTCTAAATTCATGAAATGACGTATCCACGGCACAGATCCATCGATGACATGACAGTGCAGGCCCTTGCGCGCCCTGTCAATATATGTTCGTCTTGTGACTTAGAAGTCGATATATATTAATATATATTGATCGGATCGATCACTGCCCGCCCGGAGGTATCCATGGACGCGAAACGGATCACGCAGGACCTCTCCGTCTCGGGGCAGCTTGCGCCGAGCGAGGTCGGTGCCATCGTCGAGGCCGGCTTCCGCTCGATCATCTGCAACCGTCCTGACGGCGAGGCCGCCGACCAGCCGGCCTATGAGGAGGTCGCCACTCAGGCTCGCAAGGCTGGGCTGGAAATGACCTACCTGCCTGCCGTGTCAGGCGGCATCACCGAGAACGATGTCGCCGCCTTCACCGAGGCGATGCGCACCTCGCCGAAGCCCGTGTTGGCCTACTGCCGGACCGGCACCCGTTCGGCGACGTTGTGGTCGCTCGCCGAAGGCCGGCGTGGTCGTCCGCTTCCGGACATCCTCGCGGCGACGAAGGCCGCTGGGTATGACATGGCCGGCTCCGCCCGGCGCATCGCGGCCGGGAGGCGCTCGCCGAGCGACGATGGCGGGACGAGCTATACCGTGGTCATCGTAGGGGCCGGGGCGGCCGGCATCGCTGTCGCCGCGAGCCTGAAGGTGCGCAAGCCCGACCTCACGGTCGCGATCATCGACCCGGCGGACGTGCACTACTACCAGCCTGGTTGGACCCTGGTCGGATGCGGCGTGTTCACGGCCGACGAGACCGCCCGCACGATGGGGTCGCTGATTCCCGAGGGAGTGCATTGGATCAAGGCCGGCGTGGCGGCCTTCGAGCCTGACCGTAAGGCGGTCGTCCTGGAGGACGGCCGCGTCGTCCGCTACGACCGGCTCGTCGCGGCCCCGGGCCTGAAGTTGAATTGGGATGGGATCAACGGGCTCGCGGGTACGCTTGGGCGGAATGGCGTCACGTCGAACTACCGCTACGACCTCGCGCCCTACACTTGGGAACTCGTGCAGGGCCTGCGGAAGGGGCGTGCCGTGTTCACGCAGCCGCCGATGCCGATCAAGTGCGCCGGTGCCCCCCAGAAGGCGATGTACCTCTCGGCCGACCATTGGCAGCGGGCCAGCCTGCTGGGCGACGTAACGATCGATTTCTTCACAGCCACGCCCACTCTGTTCGGGGTCAAGGAGTACGTGCCGCCCCTGATGGAATACATCGAACGCTACCGGGCCGGCCTGCACCTGAGGCACAACCTCACGCGAATTGATGGGCCCGGCCGTCGGGCCTGGTTCACCCGGACCGGCGTGGACGGCGCGACCTCCGAGGTCGAGACGGACTTCGATATGCTGCATGTCGTGCCGCCGCAGCAGGCCCCGGACTTCGTGCGGGCTTCGCCCTTGGCCGACGCCGCCGGGTGGATCGAGGTCGATCACGCCACCCTCCGTCACGCGCGCTTCCCTGATGTCTACGCCCTGGGGGACGCTTGCAGCGCCCCCAACGCCAAGACCGCCGCGGCCGCGCGCAAGCAGGCACCCATCGTGGCGCACAACCTCCTGCATGAGATGGGCTTCGTGAAGGAGCCCGAGGCCGTCTATGACGGCTACGGCTCATGTCCGTTGACGGTCGAGCGGGGCAAGATCCTGCTCGCCGAGTTCGGCTACGGCGGCAAGCTCCTCCCAAGCTTTCCGTCTTGGTTCATCGACGGCACGAAACCGAGTGCTATGGCTTGGTTCCTCAAGGAACGCATGCTTCCGCCCATCTACTGGAGCGGGATGCTCAAGGGCCGGGAATGGATGGCCAAGCCGAAAGCCGCCGCCTGATCCGCCACCGCACCACGAACATCGGAAGGAAGATGCCCATGAGACACCGGACGTTCACCGTGGCCCTGTCGCTGTTCGCCATGATGGCAGCTCCCACCCTGGCAGCTGGTGAGGTACCAGACGGCGACCCCTGCGAGGTGCTCGTGGCCAATACGCGCGCCATCGTGCCGGGCGCAGTGCTGCGCGCGCGGCCGGTCGGCGTCCTGCTGATGCAGGACGAGCACGGGACGGACGAGAAGATCGTCGCCGTGCCGGCCGCGCGCCTGACCCGCCGCTACGATGCCGTGCGCGACCACACCGACCTGCCGGAGATCACGCGCCAGCAGATCCAGCACTTCTTCGAGCACTACAAGGACCTGGAGCCCGGCAAGTGGGCGCGGATCCTGGGCTGGGACGGCCCGGCGGCCGCCCGCCGGATGATCCGCGAGGCGATCGAGAGCGCCAGTAATCCCGCTTCGGCGGGATCGGCCTGACGAAGCAGGATCGGTCAGGGCCGCGTCGCCATCCCTGCGCGGCCGGACCGCGCGAGGGCGACAGCAGCGAGGCCGAGAAGGGCCGCAGAGGCGAAGAGGCTGTACAAGCCGACCCAGACGTATCCGCCTCCGCCCAACGCCCCGCCGCCCGCGAAGGCGCAGAACAGCAGGCCCTTGCGCACCGCCACGTCCGTGAGCGCCGCGCGCCGCCCGAGGCCGCGCCGTGCCAAGGCGCCGAGCGCGTCGCCGAGGTCGGTCAGCGTCCCGGTGACGTGGGTGGTGCGGATCGTCGGTCCGAGCAGGCGTGAGCTCGTCGCGTTCTGGAGGCCCATCGCGAAGGCCATCGGCGCCAGAGCGAGGATCGGTTCCGGTGCGGCGGTCAGCAGCGTCGCGGCCAGGGCGAGCAGCAGCCCTTCGACCGCGAGCAGGCCCGCCAGAGTCCGCCGGGCCGCCCGCGCGGCGAACGCCTCGGCCACGAAGCCGCACAGCGCGGCGCCGGCGACGAAGCACAGGATCGCGAGGATGCCGAGTGCCACCGGGCCCATGTTCGAGAGGGCGTGCGCGACGGTCTGCGAGGTCGTGCCCGACATGTGCGCCGTGTAGCGGCCGAAGGCGAGGATGCCGGTGGCATCCGTCGCGCCGGCGATGCCGGCCAGCAGGGCGGCGAGCCAGTCGATGCCACGCAAGGTGGGGAGTGACTCGGATGCGGGCTCAGGCGGCATCGCGTTGCGCCCCTGACAGGCCCAGCAAAAGCCAGACGGCCGCGAGTTGCATCGGCATGCCGGCTGCGAACATCACGAACCCCGCCCATTTCTGGTCGACGAGCGGCGGCACGTTCCATCGACAGATGACGTCGAGATAGGGCGTGTAGAGGACGTCGGGGCTGAGCATCCACACGACGGCGACCGCGGTCATCGGGACGCTCGCGATCCAGAGGAGCAGAGCCACCCGCCAGGCCGAGTGGACCTGACGCGTCGCCGGCATCGCCTGCGCCCACATCATGAGGCCGGTCCCGAGTTCGAGCAGCCCGAGCGGGGCCGCGTACAGCGCGTTGGCCAGCGTCGGTTCGAAGATGCCGGGCAGGCTGACCGCGACGCTCAGGGTGCAGAAGGCCGTAAACGCCAGGATTGGATCCAGCGTCGCGGCGAGGAATCTCGCCGCGCGCGGTCCCGGGCGGTCGAGGGCGAGGAGAAGGAGTGGGGGAGCGATCTGGTTGAGCGCCATCAGAGCGGCGGTGTAGCTCGCCATCGAGGCCAGCGGGTCGCGTAGACCGAGGCTGGCCACCACCGTCACGACGATGCCCGTGGCACCGGCCGCGCGGCGGAGGGAAGGAAGCGCTCGCTCAGGCATCGTGTAGAAGGACGCTGAGATCGTGAGCGAGCGCGATCGGATCCTGGGTTTGCGCGTATCCGTAGCGGAGGCGGCGAATTCCGCCCGGATCGACCACCGTCACGAATGAGCTATGGTCGAAGAAGCCACCTTCCGCCTTCCGCCACGTGACGCCCCATGCAGCGGCGGCCCGCGCGACCGCCGTGGGCGAGCCGGTCAAGCCGACGAAGGGCGGGCTGGGACCGAAGCTTCCGAGGTAGCCTTGCAACGCCGGGGCTGGATCCGCCGCGGGGTCGAGGCTCACGAAGGCTACACGCACCCTTGCGGCCTCTCCGGCGCTCAGGTGGGCGAGCGCGGCCGCCACGTCGGCCAGCGTCGTCGGGCACACGTCCGGGCAGCGCGTGTAGCCGAAATAGACCAGGACCAGGCGACCGTGCTCGGCGGCGAGGTCGAACGGCCGGCCATCGGTCTTCGATAAGGCGAGCGGCGGCGTCGGACCGGCGGGGACCGGCGTACCGATGAGCGCACCGCCGGAGCGTCCCCACCGCAGCGCGACGGGCGACAGCGTGATGAGCGCGACAGGCGGCAGCGCGCTCAGGACGGCCCGTCGCGTGATGCCGGCACCTCTCACCAGACGACCCACCCGCGGGCGGCGGTGACGTTCCGGAGGAATGGCCAGAAGATCGGCACATAGGCCGCGGCGGTGGCGAGCGCGGTGAAGGCGGTGATGAGCCCGAGATGCTCCAGGGCGCGGGCGAGCTTCGAGGCTTCCTGATGGGCGACGATGCCGACCGGCTCGCCGCCGTCGAGGGCGTAGCTCTCGCGGCCGCCGAAGGCCTGGGCGAAGGGGATCGCCGGGCGCCGGTCGAGGCGGCGCGTGCCGAGGCTGCCGAGGAAGACCGTGTAGAAGGCGATCGTCGCGAGCCACAGGATGCAGCCGCCCACCGCCACGAGGATCAGGGCGAGATGGGCGTCGCCGTAGACCCGGTCGTAGACCGAGCGCGGCAGCATCGACACCCAGGCCCGGCGCGGCACGCCGAAGAGGCCCGCCCAGTGCATGCCGAGGGCGAACACCGACATCCCGGTAAACCACAGCCACGCGGCCGCGAGCGCCAGCCGCCGGCTGAGGAGCGCGCGGCCGGTGAGATGCGGCAGCATCCAGAATGCCACGCCCATGAAGGTCAGCGCCGAGGCGGTCCCGACCGTGATGTGGAAGTGGCCCGGCACCCACGTGGTGTTGTGGACGATGTTGTTGAGCTCCCAGCTGCCGTTCACGATGCCGCCGGCCCCGCCGAAGATGAAGGTGAGCATCGCCAGCACCTGCGCGGCGACACTGGGGTCGCGCCAGGGCAGAGCGGTGAACCAGCCGAGCCAGCCCCGGCCGCCGCGCAGTCGCCCGGCGTATTCGAGGCTGAGCCCGATGGTGAAGGCGGTGACCAAGCTCGGCAGCGCCACCGACAGGGTGAGCGCGGTGAGGATGCCGCGCCAGACCGGCGAGAAGCCGGGATCGGTGAACTGATGGTGGCTGCCGACTGGCAGGGAGAACACGAGCAGCAGCGCGAAGGTCAGCCGCGCCATCGGGTCGGACACGAGCTTGCCGCCGATCTGCTTCGAGAGCAGCCCGTACCAGCTCACGTAGGCGGGCATCAGCCAAAAGTAGACGATCGGGTGTCCGGTCCACCAGAACAGGGTGCGGGCCACGATCGGGTCGACCGTATCGGTCAGCCCCAGCGCCCACGGGTTGAGCTGGACGACGAGCTCGATCAGCGCGCCGCCCCCGGCCAGCGCCCACATCAGCATGGTCGTCAGGCTCATGTAGGTGACGAGCGGCGTGACCTCGCCGGGCCGGCGCGCCTTCCAGCGGGCACGTAGGTCTAGGAGGATCGGCAGCGGCATCAGGCTGCCGAGGACGACCAGCGTCATGCCGAGGTAGAACCACGCGCTGCCCTTGAGCGGCGGATAGAACGTCCACAGCACGCTCGACGAGTTGTCGAACATGGCGAGCAGCAGCATCAGCGTGCCGAGCGCCATCGTCGCGAAGCAGCCGCGCCACAGCGCCATGCTCGGCGCGAGCCCGAGTTCGCGCGCCGGCAGATAGACCAGCAGGCCGCAGGTCACGAAGAACGTGAAGATGTAGGCGTTGAGCACGCCGTGGATGGTCAGGCCCTGGTAGTAGGACTTCAGGATCGGCGTGAGGGCCGGGTAGGCGTTGATGCCGCCGTAGTTGAGCGCCTGGAGCGGGCCGATCATCGCCCCGATCATCAGGGCCGAGAAGCCCCAGACCAGGAAGGCCAGCATCGTGCGCCGCTGCGGCGCCAAGACGTCAGCGGGTGCGGCGACGGAAGCCGGCAGCGTGCCGGGGATCGCGGTGGCGGTCATGCCGGATCTCCCGTGACGACGATGCGCCCGAGCATGCCCTGATGCTCCAGCCCGCAATACTCGTTGCAGACGATGTTGAAGGTGCCGGGCCGGTTGAAGGTGTAGGTGACGCTGCCGGTGATGCCCGGCACCGCCGTGACGTTGACGGTGGTACCCTGGATGGCGAACCCGTGCAGCACGTCGGCGCTGGTCACGCGGAAGGTGACGGTCGCGCCCTTGGGGATGCGCAGCGGGCTCGGGCTCCAGCGCCAGAGGTGGGCGACCACGGTGACGGTGTAGGCGTTCGGACCGGTCTTCACGATGCTGCCCTCGGGGGTATCGAGCGCGGCCGGATCGCGGCGGAAGCCGTCGGTACGCACGACGATTCCGTAGGCGTAGACGACGAGGAACATCGTGCCGGCGAGCAGCAGGGTCAGCATCGTGACGGCCAGGAAAACCCAAGCGCGCTCGTGGCGCTCCGCGGCTTTGTGAAAAGCGTCCTCGAAGGCGGACGACGCGCCGGTCTCGCTCATCGCGGGTTCTCAGCTCCGGGTATGGAAGACCAGCGCCGCCAGGCACCAGACGACGACGATCGAGGCGACCAGGAAGGCCGCCACAACCCAGGTGCCGACCGGCCGCACGGGTTCGGTCGGGGCGGACTCCTCCGCGGGCGACGGAGGAATACCCTCTCCGCTCATCACTTGTGCTCCGCCTTGGAGGCCGGGACGGTGCCAGCCGGGGGCGTCACCTTCGGATCGCCGAGCACGGCGCCGTCGACCGTGCGGCCGTACATGGAGTTCGGGTTGTCGTGGAACTTGGCACGCGTCTCGGCCACGTCGCCGGTGAAGCGCGGATCCTGCGGGCGGACCTGGCTGTCGATGTAGGTCGCCACGTCCCAGGATTGCTGCGGCGTCAACGTCCCGCCCATGCCCAGCGGCATGTTGGCGTGGATGAACTCGGCGGCGTTCTTGATCGAGCCCATGCCGGCGCCCCAGTTGAACGAGCGCGGACCCCAGAGCGGCGGGAACACAACCTTGCCGTCGGCCGACTGGCCGAGCCCGTCGGCTCCGTGGCAGGCGGCGCAGTTCTCGGCATAGACCTGCGCGCCGCGGGCGTAGTCCGGCGCCAGCGCGGGCTTAGGGAGCGCGGGGAAACCGCGGCCTTCGGGCTTCTCGCCGGTCGGCAGGCCTTTGGCGAGGAAGAAGGAGTAGCTTTCCAGGGCGACGAGCACCGGGTCGCCGAGCGGGGGCACTTTCCCGTTCATGCTGTAACGGAAGCAACCCTGCAGGCGCTCCTGGAACGAGTTCACATGACCGTTCTTGGACCGGTAGGCGGGATAGGAGACGTAGGCCGCCCACATCGGCGCCGAGCCGGCCAGCCGCCCGGCGTCGAGGTGGCAGTTCGAGCAGCGCAGGTCGTTGCCGACATAGGCGGCCGCGTGTTCCCCCGGCTCGCGGAAGATCTGCTCGCCCAGCCGGACTTCGTCGCCGAACTTGCCGGCGGGAATCGCGTCCTCGGCCGGCGGCGTGAAGGGCGCCGGCGTCTCCGTTGCCCCGGCCGCACGCGGGAACCACGCCGTCTCCGCGGCCAGCCCCGCCACGGCCAGGGCCGAGACGGCGCAGGCGGTCGCGGCCGCTTGCATGAACCTCATGGCTTCCCTCCCGCCGTGTTTTCGATCGTCTCGCCCGTTTTCAGGCCGGCTGCGTAGGCGGCCACCGCCTCGATGTC
Source organism: Methylobacterium brachiatum (assembly GCF_020523825.1). GTDB lineage: Bacteria > Pseudomonadota > Alphaproteobacteria > Rhizobiales > Beijerinckiaceae > Methylobacterium > Methylobacterium brachiatum. The sequence continues at coordinate 17,367 of NZ_JAJALK010000027.1, forward strand.
GGCCGGGGACAGGCGCGCGGCGATCGCCCGCATGTATGCGCCGCGCGGATCGCGGATGTCGCCAGCGCGCCAGCGATGGAGTTGCTCGGCGATGTAGGGGCCGGACTGGCCGGCCAGCCGCGGCGTGAAGCTGCCGACGCCGACGCCGTTCGGGCCGTGGCACTGGGTACAAGCGATCAGGCCTGTGCGCGCGTCCCCGCGCTGGAACAGGGCCATGCCGCGATCGAGCTTGGCGACCGGCTCCGGGATCGGATCGACCGGTGCGGGGATGGGCAGGGCCGCAAAATACTCAGCGACGGCCCGGCGCTCATCGGCCGAGAGCGAGGCGGCGTAGGGGGCCATGATCGCGTTGGCGCGTACCCCCGTGGCGAAGTGGCCGAGTTGGTCGGCGATGTAGGAGGCGTGGAGTCCGGCCAGCCGTGGGATGCCCACGTCCGCCTGTCCGGCGCCGTCGGCGCCGTGGCAGGCGGCGCAGGCCGGCCGTCCGGAAGAACCGGGCTGCATCGCGACGGTCGCGCCGGTAGCCGGATCGTCCCCCGCGAAGACTGGCGCAGGGGCGAGGAGCGCGAGCGTCAGGGCGAGGCCTGCGCGAGACATCCAGCCGCGAATGCCCACGAAGCCCCACCACGCAGACGTATTCGAGCAGCCTGTCATCACGTGTGTGTGAGCTTTCGCCGTGTTGCGGTCCATTCGTTTGATCCGAACGCTGCAACCCGCCGCCAGCGGTGGCGACGACCCATCGCGCGTCAGTTCGACTGGTTGCGATAAAGACAAGTCGCCCCGCGGTCCTCGTAGCCCCCCGGACACGCTTGAAGGCATGTCCCGGCCACCTGCTTCAGGCCCGGCGGGCACTCCCCCTGAGGGCCCGTAGGACCGTGGGTTTCCGTCCGGCGATCCAGGTCGGCTCTGGCGTGGATCGACCGGCAGGCCGCCCCCACCGTCCGATAACCCGGGGAGCAGGCCGGTGCCGCCATCGTCGGTGCCGGGACAGCGAGCGCCGAGGTCGCGAGCGACAACCATAAGGTCCGTCGCACACGGTGGAACGAGCACGGTGTGCCGATCATAAGCTGTCGGTCCTGTCTGAACGTGATCGCCGCGTGACACCGGTAGTGTCTGGGCTGGCCGTACACCTGTGGTTGACCGCACGGCCGCCGATCCGCCGGGTCGGCTCGGGCGCGGCGTGCCGCTCACGGCGACGCCTCCCCTGTGCCCGACCCGGCCCGCAGCGTCGCGAGTCGCGCCCGAGCGGCGTCGGCCCGCGTCAGAACCCCGCGGGCTTCCTCCAGCATCACCGTGCCGTGCGGCGTCAGGCGCAGGCCGCGCCCGGCTCGGTCGAACAGCGACAGCCCGTACTCGGTCTCCAACGCGGCGATCGAGGCGCTGACGGCGGAGGGTGCCGCGTGCAGCGCCGCCGCGGCCTGCGTCAGGTGCTCCCGCTCGGCCACCGCCACGAAGACGCGAAGCTGGTGCAGGGTCATGATCCTGCCTCCCATCGCCGCCTCCTCAACCGCCGAGGTACGGCTTGAAGCCGTACCGCTCGAAAATCTGCAGGGCGTCGGGAGACCGGATGAAGGCGAGCCACGCCTTGGCCGCTTCGGGATGGGCCGCTCCCTTCACCTCGGCGCCGGCGTAGACGGCCGTGGCGTTGTCCGCGTCCGGGATGTCGACGTGGCCGATGGGATTGCCGACCTGCTGCTGGAACAGCGCCTCGGACTGCCACGTCACGCCGGCCTGTGCCCGGCCCTGCATCAGGAACAGCGGCGTCTGGCGATGGTGGATATGCGTGAGGATCGTCGAGCCGTCCTTGACCTTGGTGTCGTAGACCGCTGTCTCCAGATCCTTCCCGCCCGCCTTGGCCAGCGACATCTTGATCTGCCGCGCGATGCCCTCGAACTCGGGGTTGGGCATCGCGAGCCGGATGCCCGGTTTGCCGAGATCAGACAGACCCTTCACGCCCGCCGGGTTGTCCTTGGGCACCATGATGGTCAGCGTGTTGGTCACGTAGGGCACCGCCGGCCCGACGAGCTTACCCTCGTGGATCAGCGCCTCGACCTTCTTGAGCCCGGCGAAATAGGCGTCGGGCTTGACCGTGAAGGTCATGTTGCCGACCGTGACGGTACCGCCCGCCTCGATCTGCTTGACGAGCAGGCCCGGCGGGATCGTCTCCCAGAAGATCCGACCCTTGTACTCCGGGTGGCTCGCCTCGAACGCCTTCACCAGCGGCGCCATCGCGAAGAAGTAGTTGCCGCCCACGAACAGCACGAGCTTCGGATCGTCCAGGCTGCCGTGGAAGTCGGCGAGCACGTCGACCTCGGGCACGGTGAACGGCAGACCGCGGGGCGTGGCGTCGTTGTTGTCGCCGTGCTGCCAAGGTGGGAACGGGCCGGGTGGGCCCTTCGCGTCCTCGGCCCGCGCGGCGGAGGACAGCGCGAGGGCGACGGCGCAGCCGGCGAGCATCGCTTTGTGGAAATGGTGCATCGAGCCCTCCTCACTTCGCGTAGTGAAAACCGGCCTGCTGCAGCTCGGGCAGCGTGCCGACGGCGCCGGGCGTGAGGATCACGCCGGGGATGAGATGGTTGGTCAGCTCGGCCGCGAGCGCCTCGTGGCTGAGCTTGTCCGGGTTGACGCCCTTGGCGATCAGGCCGCCGGCCTCCTCCCAGATCGCGTTGTGACAGGAGGTGAACACCACGCCGCGCCGCATCAGAACCGGGATCGCGTTGTCCTCGGGCGAGAACACGCCGGCCGGATCCTCGAAGTTCTTCGGGTCGGCCGAGGCCGCCTTGCCCTCGACGATCAGGGTGTTCGACTTGAACTTCGGCCCGGCGAGGTCGGCGAGCTTGTATTTGTCCCAGGTCTCCTGGTCGTAGAGCGCGAGGTGGGCCGTGCCGTGGGTCGCCGAGACCGCGAGGAAGTCCGGGTGGCGGAACGACCAGACCTGCGCGTTCAGCGCGTTGCGCATCAGGTTGAGCCAGGGGCTGGCGATGTCGGTGTTGTCCCAGACCTGCTTCGGTTTGGGTCTGTAGGCCATCACCTCCGTGAGCGCCTCGTGGTCCCACTCCTCGGTCTTGGTGAGAATCATCGGCACGGTCTTGAAGTCGCGCCGCCGCGGCGCCTTGGCGAGGCGCTCCATCAAGGCGCGCAGGTCGCCCGCCCCGGCCTCGACCAGGGGGGGCTTGTCGGGGCTCGCGGCCCGGGCCGCCGCCGGCGTGAGGGCCGTGCCGCCCGCCGCTCCCGCGGCGAGGCCGAGGCCGAGAATCTGCAGCGCTCCGCGCCGTCCGGTCTTGAACGTCATGTTGTATCCTCCTGCTGGATCGGGATCGGGGCGTCGGCGGTCAGCCGACGATGGCGAGGCCGGCGATGGCGATGGCCGCGATGGACAGGGCGAGGCTCCACAGGAAGACCCAGCGCATGTGCCCGCTGGTCTCGCCCTCGCGGGCCTGCTCGGCGGTCTCGATGATGGCCGGCTCGGTCATGGCCCCCTCCTCCGGATCGGCGGTCCCGGCTCCTTCGATCGACCGCCTTGGGTTCAAGATGGACTTCCCTTGCCGTTCTGAAAAACGGTTTGTTCAGCACGTTTCGTTCTGTATTTTCGATAACTCGGGTCAGGCGATGCCGAGGATGCGGATCAGGCCGAGGCTGACCGCGGTCAGCGCGACGAGCGAGGCGACCACCGCCAGCGTCACCCGGGCGCCGGCACCCGCGACGCTGCGCACATCGACGCCCAACCCGAGCGCCGCCATCGAGACGATGGTGAGCACGTCGGCGGTCGCGGCGATCGGATGGAGCGCCGCCTGCGGGATCAGCCCGGCCGAACGGAGGGCGGGACCATTCACCCAAATTCCTGCTAGTCCCTTTTACGAGGGCTGACAGTGAATATCTCAATCAAGCATTCGATCATTTATCACTCGGCATGCGCTCGTCTCAGGAGCCGATAATTGGTTTGATGATCTTTTCCAAATCAGCAAACGAAAGAGCACCCGGCAGTGGGGCGCCGTTGATGAAAAAAAATGGCGTCGAGTCGACTTTGAAAGTTTTGTAAGCTCGGTCTTTCGCGGTGTTGATTGCCTCGTAAAGGCTCTGATCTTTCAGTGTCGCTTCGAACTTCGCTTGTGAAAAGCCGGCTTGGCGCATCATAACCTGTAACGCGTCGAGTGGCTTGTCTACAAAGGCCCAGTCACGCTGATGCTCAAAGAGCAGATTGCTAACTGGATAGTATCTGACTCCATTATCGGCTCGTGCCAGCATGGAGCCTGCAGTTGCAAGTGGATCAAGCGGAAAGTCGCGTAAGGTGAAACGCACGAGGCCTTTGTCGACGTACTCCTCCTTGAGCTTCGGCCAGGTCTCGGTATGGAATTGGGCGCAGTGGGAACACGTCAGCGAGGCATACTCGATGATGGTGCACTTTGCAGTTTCAGGACCGAGCCATAGGTCGTTAAGCGGCCCCGGTCGCATCAGGTCTGCCAATGGTATGGAGGGGGTCGCAGCTTGAGCGAGGCCTGCCAGCTGAGGCAGCGTCACCGTCGCACTCAGGGCAAAACCGCCGATCCGCATGGCATCCCGTCGAGACATCATCATAGAATCCCCAAAGATTTTCATCATAATCATCTTTCTAGAATAGCGATGGTTGTTGTCACAGATTTTAATAGCGCTATCGGCTGTCATGCGCAGATCATACGAGGCGAGTTATGCTAAAAGCCTAGTAAAAGCACAGCGTTTCAGCCAGCCATTGAAAAGTCGAGAAAAAGCCACGCTGCCTCGGTGAAGCTGACGATTGGCATTCGATCGATATTGTAGGAGTACGTCTACTGGCCTTGCGACAGGGTCGCCAGATCCAATGCAATCGGCGGCATCGGGCCATGCCCCTGTTCCGCGCGTGCGTGGTAGATACCGAGACATGTCTTTAGCAGGAACACGAGTAGTGCCGCGCTCGGCAGCTAGAGGCGTATGCGGGGCAGGATCGTTGCTCCAGCTGCCACGAGCATTGCCGTCTAGTAGAGCTGGCGCTCGATCAGGCATAGCTAGCTGGGCAGGTAGCCCAGGCCGTGCTCGAACAACAGACTGCCGCCTGTGATGGCCACCGCGGCGGCGGTGAGGGAAAGGGATACCTGAAGCGGTTCGAGGATGCGATTGCCCCCGGGCACTACGGGCATCGGATCTAACGGTCTGGCTCACGTGATACCTATCAGATGGATCAGGCAGAGGCTGATCGCGGCCAAAGCCAACAGGGAGAGCGTGACTGCAGCTGTGACCCGCCCACCGGCCTGGGCCACGACCCTCACGTCGACACCGAGGCCCAGCGCCGCCATCGAGACGATGGTAAGCATGGTGGCCACTGTGGCGATCGGGACGAGCATGACCTGCGGGATCAGGCCAAGAGAGCGTAGGCCTGCCATGCCTAGGAAGGCGAGGATGAACCAGGGAACCAAACGGTGGATCGCGACGCGGCCCGGCGCCGGCCGGTCGCCCGCCGTGACATCGGGGGCAGGTTCATCGGTCTCCTCGCGCAGCCGGCTTGCCAGCATGGACAGCATGAGAACTACGGGGCCGAGCATCAGCACACGCACAAGCTTGACGAGCGTGCCGATCTGCACGCTGAGCGCAGCCACAGAAGCAGTGGCGGCCAGCACCTGCGGCACCGCATAGACTGTCAGGCCGGCGAGCACGCCGTACTGCATGTTCGTTAAGTGCAGGAGTGGAACGAGGATGGGCAGGCCAAGCACCACGAGTACGCCGAGCACGGCGGTAAAGGCGATCGAGGCCGCCACATCTTCGCTGTCCGCACCAACTACAGGGGCGACGGCGGCGATGGCTGAGTTGCCGCAGATCGAGTTACCACAGGCCACCAGCACCGCCATGCGACGCGGAAGGCCGAAAGCTCTACCGAGGCCGTAGCTGACTGCAATCGCTATCGCCACAACGGCAGCGATGCCGATTAGTAGGGCCGGGCCGGCCGCGACGATGGTGCCAACGCTCAAGGACGCGCCGAGGAGCACGACGGCGATTTCGAGGAGCGTCTTGGCCGAGAAGGCGATGCCGTATCGCCAACGTGACGAGGGCGTCCAAATGGTGCGGATAGCCGTACCGAGGAGGATAGCCAGCACCAAAGCCTCGAGCCAAGCCCGGCCAAGCAGATCGGTCTCGACATACTCGAGCCCGATCGCGATGCCCGTGACGACGAGACAGAGCAGCAGGCCAGGTCCCACACGGCGGATCCATCCCACGAATTGCTGTCCGACAGAGGAGTTGTGAACTTTCGACGAGACGAGTGATGGGGCGGCGGACATGAATTTTGGCCTTTCGTCTGCGGCCTACCTCACATCCCGACGAGCAATCAGTCCAACTCATTAATGAGATTATTCTGTTCGTTTGATTCGATGGATACTCTTTCGTGTTCGAGTTCGCCTCAATCCGGCAACGGTTCCGATGGAGGTAAGATAAGAAATGGCACCGAGAACCCAGCGAATTATTTCTGACATGTCAATGGTCGGATCAATCCAAATAGTAATCTTTTGGCTTACAATAATTGTAGCGAGCAATTATTGCTACGATGTAGGCCTCAAATTGTGCAGTGCCTCGCAAGCGTTTTTTTCTTCCGCTGGCCGCCCCCTCGCGTGGCCTGCCCCCTGGGAAGTGGTCCTCCGTGAGGTATGGCTTCGCGCCATGTTGGAGTTGACCCCGCTTGTAGTCCACGGGCTCGCCCTCGGCGGTAAGCCCGATGCGAGTCTGGGCCTGTGCAAGGCGGCGCGTCCGGCATGCTCGCGGCGGCATCAGCTGCGGGAGTGACTCAGCGAAGGTGCGACGGCGGCAGGCACGATAATGGCAGTAGAAGCGTCGGATGCGCAGACGCAGCGTCATGGGCTGACCGACGCTCGGTAGATCGGCCGGGCAGCGTTCATAGCGGCTGTGAACGGCAGAGCTGGTCGTGCCACAGGTTGAGCAACGCCCATGCACACGTCGCGCCTGGGCGAAGACAACAAGACGACCGTCGTTCCGGATGACGCACTCGATGGTGCAGCCCGGCAGGGAAGAGGACAGGATCATCCCCCTAGTGAATCAGCCCGTGCCATCCCCCTCACCGCGACCGTTCCATGCAAAGTGCGGGAGAACCACGATGCCGAGGGAGGATTAGTGGAACACGATGCAACATCGGTATAAGCTCGAACAGACCCCAGGCTTGGCCATCCGGTTCTGCTGGTTCATGCTGCTCTCGCCCGGCGGCGTTGCGAGCGTTGCCCTCTTTCTTCGTGCCTTCGCCGGAACGCCGTAAAGGGTCCTTCTCATGCTTGCGTAATCACATCGGTATCCAAGTGCATGACCGAGCGACTACTGGACAGCTCCTCCGCGATCGCTGAGCGCATCGCAGCGCTCGGCTCGGCACATATCACGCGGTTAGAAGCTTATGCAGAAACTTTGCGCGCGTCGCACGGAGAGGTCCCACACTTCGATCCGTTCGACGGTGGGGTCGACGCCCGGCTGCTGTTTCTCCTTGCAACCCCGGGGCCGAGCTTGGCACCGATTCGATTTACCTCGCGAGACAATCCGACGGGCACAGCGAGAACTTTAAGACGGCTTTTTGCGGCCGCAGGAATTCCGCGCCGTGAAAGCGTGCTCTGGAACGCGGTACCATGGATCCTCCTGCGCAGGGGGCGGACCCTCGGCGTGCCTTCCGCACACGATAGGGCGGCGGCTCGTGCAGTTCTTCCCGATCTGCTCGAACTATTGCCTCGACTGGAGGCGGTGGTCCTTCTGGGAGCTGAAGCAAGCACCCTGGCCGATCGGGTGCAAGAACGCGTGCCGATCGTCTTTATGGCACCGCATCCAAGCCCGGCAAATCTGGCTGCAGATCAAACCGCGTTCGCTCGCCTCGAGCGCGCTTTCATGGAAGTAAGTGCCGTTAGTCGAAGGTCGGCGCAACCCACCGGCGCCCCGGACATTAAACAGAGAGCGTTACGCAGCGGGGCCATTGAATGACCGAGAAGCGCATCGTCGAGACCGTCGATCAGGCACGGCAAGGCGAGACGTCCAATCGCATGCGCTGGGTGCTGCTCGCGACGATGATTCTGACGATCGCGGGTGTCGGTGCGGCCTGGGTTTGGATCATTAACGTCTGACGGCGACGCGCGCGCCGCTCAGTGAGGCGACTTTGCGGCGAGGCAGGGCGCGACGAAGAGCTCGCCCCGGTAGGCGCCGCGCAGGGTCAGAGCGGCCACGACGACCCAGATCAGACCGAGCAGCATGACAAGGAGTGCACCGAGCCATGCGAAGCCGCTCACGCCTACCGTGTCGCCGAGCTGCAAAGTTGCGAGGCTGTAGACGCCGAGCGGGAAGATGTAGCCCCACCAGCCTAGATTGAACGGCACGCCGGCACGGACATACTGCACAGTCACCGCAAGTGAGAGCTGCAGCCACCATGCGCCGTAGCCCCACAGGATCAATGCGCCGATCAGGCCGACGAGCCGTAGCGTGTCGGGCGCAGCGGGAAGGCCGTGGCCGGCGAGGATATTTCCTCCAGTTTGTCCAAGCACCAGCAGGCCGAGCGCACCCGTTCCGAGCGGGCCGAGCGACAGCCAGCTGGATGCGGCCATCTCGCGTGGCGGTAGGTTGTGCAGCGCCATGCGCAGCACTAGGATCGCCAAAATGCTCAAAGCGAGCGGCACCGAGACGCCCCAAAGCACGAAGCTCGTGACGATTACCGCGAGCTGTTGGCTAGGATCGGACAGCACTGGCGCGAGCAATCCGCCGGTGACCGCGACGACCTCCGCGGCGACGACCGGTAGCAGCCACACGGCTGTCATCTGGTCGATGCGATGCTCTTGACGCGTGAACATCAGGTAGGGGATCGCCACCGCGCAGATCACCGAGAGCGCAACGTCAAGCCACCACAGTGGCAGCACGATGTCCGCCGGCGCGAGACCGAGACAGTTCGGCCCGAAGTTCAGGAGGCCGTTGAGCAACGTTGCCAACGACATTGGAATAGCGCCGAAGAACATCGACACAGTCGAGTCGCCGAAGATCCGGCTTGCCTCCTTGAAGAAGAAGATCCAGCGCGCCGCGTAGAGTAGACAGCAGGCCGCAAAGATGGCACCCGCCGCGACCCAGAGGCCGAACGAAACGGCGGCAAGCACCGCATGCATGGCCGACAACCGATCGAGCGCGAGCGCCACAACTCCCGTGCCCATCACCACCGTGAACCAGTTCGGCGTGAACTGCCGGATCACGTCGTGCGGATGCTGGAGCCGTGATAGAGGCTTCAGGCCAGAGCTTATGGCTAGCAGGTCGGGATCGGACAAAGGATGACTCCGCAGCCAAGTACATGCCGCAAGGTCCACTAGCACCAGGCAACGGTATGCACCGTACCATTCTTGCGAACGATCCGATCAATCTATTTTATAGATCATTTTAAGCATATTACACTGTTAGACCAAACACTTGACGACGCATAGGTTCCTTACATCGCCACACAACGCGATCTAACATGAACAAAATTAAATTTATAAAATACACGCTTAGCACTGTCATTCGAACCGTCCCTCTCGCATTTATGTCGACAACAATGTGATTAGGCGTGGAATAAGGGCTCTGACGCAATCTCGCTGATCATGGAGGCGTGAGGCCGATCAGGCGAGCTTGCAGCAGGTCAATCTTGCCGCGGCCGTACATCTGACGCTTCACCAGCTTGAGTTTGGTGATCTGCCCTTCAGTCTGGCCGTTTGACCATGGCAACGTGATCGCCGCCAGAACCGCAGGTTTGTCCTGACCCACGCCGCGGGCGAACGATGCGACGAGGCCTGTGCCAGCACGCGTGAGCCACCCTTCGAGCCTATCCGGTGCCATCGGTCGGACCATCGTCTGGAAAGCGCTCACCATCTCGCGCGCCTCCACCAGCGCCGGCACACTGCCCTCGACGGGGGCCACGGTCAGCGTCTCCGCCCTGGTCAAGCGGTCGCGACCCGTCGTCAGCCATCGCGCCAGGGTTCGTGCCGACGGCACGCGCTGCAGCCGTTCGATCTTGGCCTGCTCGGCGCGTCGACGCCGCGTCGCCCATTTCCCAACCACGCGCAGCGATCCTCGGAAGCCCTGTTCTTTCGCCCTGCGCCAAAGCTCCGTCGCGTTGCGGCTGCCAGCCTCCCACTGGGCATCGAGCCAAGGCAGATAGGCGTCGAGCGAGCTTTGTCGGACCTGGAAGACGTCGGTACGCTCGCCGCGCAGGACCGCACGCTCGTCTGCGCCAATCGCACCGCCTCAGCACGAAACTCAGGGGTAAAGGTTTGCTTCCGGTCTGCCATCGGAACCCTCCTCCTCCTCCAGGAAAAGAGCTCTCCACTCTTGCGGAGCAAGTCAAGGCACCTGGTTCTCCTTAGCGCCGGATGCCGCGCGTGACCCAATATTCACGGGGCACGCAAATTCCAAGCGGAGTTGAGAACCCCTCATGGAAGGCGATGAAATCTCGGCGCAGTTCCGCGCGGCGACTCTCGTCCAGGCTGACGGCGAGGGCCTTGGTCGGGCCGTAGCCGTTGGAGAACGTCTCCCACGCCGCCTCGGCGTTCGGTTCCCGGTAGAACGACACGCCCTTTTCGAAAGCGAGGTCGAAATCCCTGCCTAACAGCTTCTCGATCCGCTCCGTGCGGCCCCACTCGAATGGCGAGGGCGGGGCCGGAGTGGGCGGCGGTGACATGTAGGGCTTCATCACCATGAACATCTTGAACAGGTTGCTGTCCGAGAGCCAGGTGGTAAGCGCGATGCGCCCGCCCTTGCGGCAGACCCGTGCCAGCTCAGCTGCTGCGGCCTCCGGGCGGCTGGCGAACATCACACCACAGGTGGAAATCACCGCATCGAACTCGCCGTCCGCAAAAGGCAGCTTCTCAGCGTCGCCGGTCTGATAGGTGATGGATAGCCCTTCCTCTGTGGCACGCTGGGTCGCAAACGCGATCAGGTCGGCGCTGATGTCCGCGCCGATCACCTGAGCCCCGCGCTTGGCGACCAGGCGCGAGGTCCAGCCGGTGCCGGTCGCCAGGTCAAGGATCTTTTCACCGGGCTTGGGGTCGAGACGCAGCACGCAATGCTCGATGCTGTCGGCGATGCCCCGGCTGATCTCGTCATAACGTCCGCCGCCGGAGTTCCAGACGCCGGCCGGCTTCTCGTTGTGGGGCTGGATACTGCTCATGGTAGCCTCCGGATGTGAGGAACCGGCGCGCTATCGCTCGGCGTACAGCCAAGCGTCCGCGACGGCATGAACCAGGGCGAGGGAAGCGGTGGCTCCGTTAGCCTCGCCTTTCTCGAAATCCCCGGCCTGGCCCATCTGGTTGGTGACGTGCGCGAAGCACAGCACGGCCTTCGCACGCGCCTGGGCGAAGGCGTAGAGCGCTGCCGCCTCCATTTCGACCGCCAGGATGCCCGCCGCTCGCGCAGCGGTGATCGCCTCGGCGGTCTCGCGGTAGGGCGCATCGGTGGTCCAGGTCGCCCCGCGCTCGACCGGCTCCCCTACGTTTGCCAAGGCTGGACTGATCGCCGCCATCAGGGTCGGATCGGCTTCGGCGTAATCATCGGCCGGCAAGTAGTGGTAGCTGGTGCCCTCGTCGCGCAACGCCCGCTCGATCAGGATGAAATACGGCGGGGGCCGCAAGGCGGTGATCTGCCCGGACGAGGTGATGCTGACGAGCAGGCGGCAGCCTGAGGCGAACATCTGCTCCGCCACCAGAACAGCATAGGACGCGCCAACGGCACAGCCGATGATGCCGTACTCGCGCCCGCCCTGCTCGAAGCAGTCCATCTCGCTATGATAGCAGGCCCACCCATCAACGGGCCGGGCGCGGCCGGTGGCGCGCAGGTAGCGGACCATATCGCCGTCCGGGTCGAGGATGCAGACCTCGGGTACGGGGGTATCGGGAAGGTCTTTCTGGCGGCGCGCCTCGCGTAGGAGGTTTTGCGGCGTGAATGCGGACGCGGCCTTGGGGTGCTTGTCGCGCAGGATCGGCGGGAGGGCGCGGAGGTTGTGATTGCTCATGCCATTCATGCGGAGACGTGCCGGAACACGCTGAACTGGAACTGCTGCAGCGCACCCCAAGGGGTGGTGTGGGTGTGCTGCTGAGCGCTTACGGGCACGAACGCGGGGCCCAGGGTTCGGGCGAGGCTGTCGGCGTCGTAGCGCGCTACCGGCAGGCCGCTGCACCGCTCCGGTCCGTCCGGCACGAAAGTCGCCATAACGGCGTGCCCTCCGGGTTTGAGAAAGCGCCGCAGGCGGGACAGGTACGCCACCCGGTCGACCTCCTCGACTAGAAAATGGAACGTCGCCCGGTCGTGCCACACGTCATAGGTCTGCGGTGGCTCCCAAGTGGTCACGTCGGCGGCGATCCAGCAGATACGCCCGGCCGCCTCGCCCATTCGCGCCTTTGCAGCGGTCAGGGCTGCTTCGGACAGGTCAACTACGGTGATGTTTTGAAAGCCGCGCTCCAAGAGGGCGTCCGCGAGGCATGACGCCCCCCCGCCCAGGTCCACGATGGCGGCTTCCGGAGAGGCAGCAGCCTGCGTGATAAGGTCGAGAGACGGCTGGGGGCTGTCCTGAAACCAGCTCACCTCGCGCTCGCCCTTGGCGGTGTAGGTGCGTTGCCAATGAGTGCGACGGTCCTCCGCGTCCATGGCGGCTACCATCCGGCTCGCAAAATGCGTTGCTTCCTCATAGACTTGTCCTCCTCCCTTGAGAGGCTCAAACTCATTCAATCGTTCTGCTGAATGTTCTGACGTTGAGAGGTGTCGTGTCAAGTGTGGGACCGAAACAGGCGATCTTCGCCAGCCTGGCCGAAATCGCGCAGGCGCTCGGTCACGCGAACCGATTGGAACTCCTAGAGCACCTGGGCCAGGGCGAGCGCAGCGTGGAGGAGTTGGCCGCAAGGGCCTCGCTGACGTTCGCCAACGCCTCTCGGCACCTGCAAATCCTGCGGCGGGCCTCCCTGGTCGCGACGCGCCGCGACGGCAAGCGTGTGCTCTACCGCCTGGCTGGGGAAGGTGAGGTGATCGCGTTGCTGAAAGCTCTCAGCCAGGTTGGCGAGCGCAATATGGCGGAGGTCGAGCGGGTGATGACCGCCTACTTCCGCGCCCGCGATGCGATGGAGCCGGTCTCCCGGTCCGAGTTGACCGAGCGCCTGGAAAGCGAGCTGGTAACGGTGCTGGATGTGCGCCCGGAAAGCGAGTTCCGGTTGGGGCATTTGCCGCGCGCGCTCAACATCCCCTGGCCGGAACTGGAGCAGCGATTAAACGAGCTGCCGCCGGATCGTGAGGTGGTTGCCTACTGCCGGGGGCCGTACTGCGTTCTGTCGTTCGAGACGGTCGCGGTCCTCCGCGCGCGCGGCTTCACGGTGCACCGGCTGGAGGACGGTTTTCCGGAGTGGAAGGCTGCTGGGCTACCGGTTGAGGCCGCATAACGCTTCTAGTCCTGGCTCTTACGGTCCGCTGCATCCGTTATGCGACCAGCACAACATATTGATCGCGCAAAATGGTACGGTTTCGCGCGGTTGCAGCCTGCCCGACAAGCCTTTGACAGAACACAGTCCCGATCGCGCAGAAGGGTGCGCTCAAAACGGCTCGATTAGGGTATGCGGATCGCAACTCGCACCATCGGTTCGTTATGGATGCGCCTTTAACGGACCGCTATTCTCGGCTGCTCTAACCTAATTCGGACCTTCAAAAGGGTTGGGCTATCACATCGGAGCATCGAGCATATCGAGGACCGGGCAGGCAGGCGTCGGCGTACCGCTGCACTGGTCGATCGTGTTGCTCAGGATGCTCTCAAGCCGTGCGAGATGGGCGAGTTTGGTGCGGACCTCGGATAGGTGCGCACTGGCAATGTCCCGGACCTCGGCACAGGATCGGTGACCGGGCGCGGCCAACGTCAGCAAGGCCCGGATATCCTCGATCCCGAAACCCAACGCGCGAGCGTGACGGATGAACGCCAAGCGCTGGACGTGGGCCGAATCGTAGGCCCGGTGACCGCCTCCGGTGCGGGCAGGCGGTGGCATGAGCCCGATGCGCTCGTAGTAGCGGACCGTCTCCAGATTGACCCCGGCTGCCGCCGCAAGCTGCCCGATGGAGAGGCCGCGCGGACCCGTGACCATTTTCCTCTTGATCCCGTAGTGGCTACGGGATGCAGAGTGGCACGATCATGACCGACACACCATCCATAGCGGCCTCTGCGAGATCCGCCCCACGTCCGCGGGACAGCCTGCCGGTTCCTGCGGGGAGCTGGTTTGCCGGGCTGGGCACGGTCGCCGGGCTGGGGGCGCTTGCGGCATCATCCTGCTGCGCCCTGCCGATGGCGCTCGCCGGTCTCGGCGCGACGGGGGCTGTGTTCGGCGGGTTGACGATGTTGGCGAGCATACGGCCGCTCCTGCTCGGCGGGGCCGCTCTGGCCCTCCTTGTGGGCTGGGCGCTGTTCTTCCGCCGCCGGGCAACGGCCTGCGCCATGGCTGGTCCATATGCCAGCACCGGACCATCACGGCGCACGGCTGTCTTGCTCGGGATGGGGACGGCGCTGGTTGCCTTGGCGCTTGTATGGGAACCCTACCTTGAGCCCGCGGTGCTCAGGGCCATGCGGTGAAGCGGATGCAGCTTCAGTCCACTCTCACATGCCCCCGCTGCGGCCATCAGGCGACGGAAACGATGCCGACCGACGCATGCCAGTTCTTCTACGAGTGCACCGGATGCGGTGCGCTCCTGCGCCCGAATGCAGGCGACTGCTGCGTCTTCTGTTCCTTCGGCGACGTACCCTGTCCGCCGATCCAAGAGGCCCGTGAGAGCGGACAACCTGCGCGCTGCTGCTCGGAATCATAGCGACCAACCCAACCGAACATAGCTGCTGCCCACCCGAGGCAGTCGATCCTCATGGTTCGATTTGGGTATGCCTCAATCGAACTGGACGATTAGCAGTCTCATATAATCAGCTTGACCATTCAAATCGAACCACTATCATGATACCTATTCTAATCGAACCGGTTGGCGGGTTTCATGTTCGTCCGCGCCTATTTGCGCGCTTCCACCTCCGAACAGGACGCGACCCGGGCGCGGGCGCAGCTCGACGCCTTCGCGCATGAGCGCGGCCTGGCGATCGCGGCGGCCTATGTCGAGAACGAGAGCGGGGCGACGCTGGCCCGGCCGGAACTTTTCCGCCTTCTGAAGGACTGCCGACCGGGGGACGTGCTGCTGATCGAGCAGGTCGACCGCCTGTCCCGCCTAACCTCAGACGATTGGACGAAGCTCCGGGCGGAGATCGACGCCAAGCGCGTGCGGATCGTGGCGCTCGACCTGCCGACCTCTTGGAGCCTGGCGACGCCGGCCGACGAGTTCACGGGTCGGGTCTTTCAGGCAATCAATGGCATGCTACTCGATGTCCTCGCGGCGGTCGCCCGCAAGGATTACGACGATCGGCGCCGTCGCCAGGCGCAAGGGCAGGCCCGGGCAAAGGCTGCGGGCCTATACAGAGGCCGCCAGGAGGATACGAAGCGGAATGAGGGCATCGCGGCCATGCTGAAAGCCGGTTCGCCCTGGAGCCAGATCCAGGCCGCCACCGGATGCAGCCGCTCGACCCTTGCCCGGATCGCCAAGCGGGTGAAGGCTGGCCTGATGCAGGACGCGGGTCACTGATGCCGATCCGTCGCGAGCATCGCTACTTCTACCCGATCGACTGGAAGCAACTCTCGGCCATGATCCGCTTCGTGCGGGCAGAGGGTCGGTGCGAGGGATGCGGCCGGCCGCACATGGAGGATGTGCAGCACCTAGGCGACGGCAGATGGTGGGATGCCGAAGCAGAGCGGTGGCGTGATGATCGAGGTCGCTTCGTGCGTCGCGCCTTATCCCTTCCCGAGAGCATGGAGCCGGGACTGGTGAAGGTGACGCGCGTAGTGCTGGCGACGGCACATCGCAACCACGATACAGCCGACAACACAGACGCCAACCTCGTGGCGTTCTGCCAACGGTGTCACATGAACCACGATCGGCCGGAGCATCAGCGGTGCAGGCGGGTGACCCTTCGTGCCCGTAAGGCGATAGGCGATTTGTTCGGCGGAACTGGTTGATAGCGAGCCGCCGACCTTTCCGAACAAAAACTCGTCACTGCCCAGTCGATGCCCTGGGTGGATGCCCGCGCTCGTCCCACATGGATGATCGACACCCGTTGAGGAGTACCCGCATGGCATCACACGCTCGAACGGGAGGCCTATCGCCACTCCAGGCTGCGGCCCTGGCGGTCGGCGCTGTCACGGCAGCCCTACTCATCGGGCGGCGCGCTAGCCCGACGCCTGACCACCCCCGGACAAGGCGCTGGTATCGACACCTTTCAAAGCCAGACTACACACCGCCGTCGCCGGTCTACCCGGTTGCCTGGACGGGCATCCAGGCGTCGCTCGCCTATGGCGGTTATCGACTGCTTCGCGCTGAGGGATCGCCTGAGCGGACGACGGCTTTGGCGTTCTGGGCCGCGAACCAAATCGGTATCGCCGGCTGGAGCGAAGTCTTCTTTGGTCAGCGATCGACGGGATGGGCCACCGTCACATCGGCCGCCCTAGGCGCAAGCGCAGTCGGTTACGTGGCAACGGCCGGTCAGGTCGATAAGACCGCAGGCCAGCTTGGCATTCCACTGGTGGCCTGGGTATCGTTCGCGACGCTGCTCGCCGAAGAGATCTGGCGAAAGAACGACTAATCGACCGAGCTATCTTATGCCATTGTTTCGCTGTTCGGCAGAGCGCGCAACAGGGCCGATGCTAAACTCAAGACTTCCGCACCATGCCGCACACGTTGAAGTCGTTGGGCTTCTTCGGTGCAGATTGCCGGTGCGAATTACGCCTTAAAGCCGAGGGTGCGATAGAGGTCGAAGTCTTTGATCCAAACCTGGCCGAACGAGTTGCAGACATCCGGCACCTTGCGGTTGGCCCGCTTCTTAGAGGGAGCAGAAACTTCCTTTGTCACGATCGTGCGATTGGGCGCGGCAAGGCCGTAGGCGACCAAAAACATATCCTGACCGATCTTCTCAATTTCGGTGTCGGTGAGGTTCGGGCCATAGCCGCTATCAAGAACGTCGTTCAGTATCGCGGGGTCGGCTTCCTCATCCAGGATCAGTGCGGCCTTTACGTCCTTGTCGTTGATCCACTGGCCGAGCTGGGTCCGCGAGCCACAGACTTCCTGCCAGATTTCGAGTGGCATTTTGACATGCCCCGCCTGGCATTGGCCAAGCAGCCAATCCCAGAACTGCGGTACGAGGTCGAAGCCGTAATATTCTTCATCCGCTCGGATCAACACGTTCGCATCAAGGAGGTAGAGCAATCAGTCCCTCCCGATGCCGGGCACCATGGCACCCCTGGCATATTCGTATCGTTTGATAAGTGGCTCGACGACGCCTGGACTGACACCCAAGACTTTCGCGGCCTTAGTGTGTGACAGGAGGTTATCGCGGACGGACCGCTGCACCAGCCCGACAAGCGCAGCACCTAGCTTGAACTGCTTGACGGTGTAGTAGCTGGGGCCGCCTTCGGACTCCTTGGCGTCGTCCTTGGCACGCGCCTTCTGGCCTTGCCAGCGAGCGGCGTACTGGCTGGCAAGGTCGCGATAGGCCGGACCGCTGATCCACTTCATGCGGTGCATGCGATAGGCAACCATAGGCTCACTGACGCGCCAAGCCTCTGCCATTCTGGCGATGGCAGCCATGGCGCGCGGCAGATCGGCCGGGGTGAAGTCCGGTCCGGCGGCGAACGCCTGGTCGGGCAGCAGGAACCGCCCGGCGACATCGTTGCAGAACAGCTCGATGGCACCTTGGGGCGTCTTGGCCTCGCCTTCTCCGACCATGCCGCTGACGCCGGTTTGGCCCAACCAGATATGCGCCAGCTCATGCAGGAGCGTGAAGGCACGAGCGGCTTTGGCGTCCTGATCGTTGATGACCACGAACGGCGCAACGCGATCCGCAATGGCGAAGCCTCGGAACACGCGCTCGCTGATCGTGTGGTGATGCGATCCTAGGTCCCCGACTAGGAGGACAAACACGCCGATGTGTTCGGACCGGCTACGAAGATCCTTGAACAGGTCGTCGGCCGAGCCGTTGCGGCGGCTCAGCGTATCAAGCCGGATTTCCAGCTTTGCGGCGATGCTGTCGATGACAGCCTGAACGCCCTGCTGGACGGTGGCGGAGCCGACGAAATCAAGCGGTGCGGCCTCGTCCTCATCTTCGAGGATGCTTTTGACCATCTCCTGCCGCGCCCGGATGTCCCGGAGCAGCGCGTCCAGCTTGGCGCTCTCGCGCGGCGGCACGTCGAAAGGCAGGGTGCGGAAGTCCTCGCCCCGCGAAGCCTGGGCCGGGGGCTGTTTGAGATAGAAGGTCACAACCGGGCGGCGATAGACACTCGCGATCTTGGCGAGCTGGTTGCGGGTCGGAAACCGCTCGCCGCTTTCAAGGGCCTGCAACTTCTCGGCGGCGGAGCTGACCGCGCTCGGCTGGATGCCGATCTTGCTGGCCGCGTCCTCAAGGGACAGGCCAGCCGACTGCCGCGCCCATGCCAGGATACTCGGGTTGATGTTCTCGGCTCTCTCCATGGCTGGCTATAGCCTCGCGCCAGTGGCGTTGATGTGCCGACGTAGCGTCGCAGGCGCGACGCCGACCAAGCGGGCAATCTCCGCCCTGCCCTTGCCATCCTCAATCAGACGGACGGCAAGCTCTCGCTTCTCCAGTGTGAAGGAAGGCGGACGCCCTGCCCGCTTGCCGCGCCGCTTGGCGGCTTTCAGCCCAGCCTTGGTGCGTTCGGAAATCAGGTCGCGCTCTAGCTGGGCCAGGACGCTCATGATGCCATACAGCGCCTTGCCTGCGGCCGTGCGGGTATCCATCCCGTCCATGATCGAGTGAAACTCGACGCCGCGCCCGTGCAGCTCGTCCAGAAGCAGGGCAAGCCCGGCCGTGGTGCGGCCGAGGCGGTCGATCCGCCAGACGGTCAGCATGTCACCGGCCTTGGCCGCTGCCAGGGCGGCGGCGAGGCCGGGCCGCTTCATGGCGGTGCCGGAAACGCCCTGGTCGTCATAGACGACATCGCACCCGTTCGCCTGCAACGCGTCATGCTGCAAGGCTAGAGTCTGCTCGTCGGTGGAGACACGGGCATAGCCGGTTTTCATGCTTAAATTATAAGCGCACGTTTTCGCGCGATCCAGCCTTAAATTTCGCAATGGCTTAGCGGGTGGCCGAAAAGCCGCTCAAAAACGGTTCTATTCAAGCGGTCGGGTTATCGTGACGGGTGGGAGAAAGGTCGACTATTCTTTTCCCTTACTGCTTCCCGGCCCGCCGTGCGCGTCGCCGTTCTACAGTCGCTACGGCTTCAGTGCCATTTGCCTCCATCCAGGCATCTACAGCTTGGCGGAGAAGCTCCTGGATTTGAATGCCTTCATCTAACGCAGCCTGCTTGATTTCATCGTGTCGCTGCGGCTCAACATAGTAGCCGAGGAACCGCTTTCCCTCGCGCGTAGTCTTGGCCGGAACCGGCTCCGCTACTGCCGGTACGACCGGCGGTACAGCCTTTGCCTTTTCTGGGGCTTTCAACGACTCGGCCACCTGCGCAGCCATCGACAGGGGGTTCGGCTTAGCCATCACACAATCTCACTCGCATTCTTGCGTGTCCGTGTCTTAGCACGCAGGCTAGCTTGTTTTGAAACATGCTTCCACACAGCTCGTACGTCGAGGGCCCCCTTCCCTTCCGGCTCGACCTCAATCGCGGTCTGGCCGGCGTCGGCTGACCGCGGGAACACCTTCAGATCGTGGATTACAGATCGCAAAATCGGCATACCGATGTGATTCAGCTCGCGGCGGATCCGGGCCGCCTCGCGGTCACTGCGATTTCCGACCCTGTTGAGCACCACGCAAGTTGGCTTGTTGGCCTGTGTGGCAGCACGCACCGTGCGGGTGACGGCCTTCAGATCGAACAGGGCGACGCCGGTCGGTATCACGACAGCATCTGCTACCGCCAGGGCGGCTTCCACCTCATCTGTCGCGTTGGGCGGGGTGTCGATCAACATTAGATCTAGGCCGAGCCCGCGCCCGGCCTCAACAATCTGCGCCACCGCGCGGGGCTTGGCGTCAGATACGAACGGCTGCTCGGCTTCCCGCCGGTCTGACCACTCAGACAACGACGACTGCGGGTCGAGATCGATAATGCCGACCTTATGACCGTCCTCAATCGCTGCGGCGGCAAGGTTGATCGTTAGGGTGCTTTTGCCGACCCCACCCTTCCAGGCTAGCAACGCAACCACCTTCATCAGTGTGACCCCACACAGGTTGTCCGGCACAGCTACCGACAATCCTACATCTACACCATCCAAACTGCCGGAACGTCAACATGAATGAAAAAACACAAGCTAGCTTGTGTGGAAATGTGGTTGCATGGAATGCGTATCAAGCGCAGTGAGTGAACCGGCAACATTGACTTAGCCGTGCGACCCAGCCGACATGCCATGTCCGGCTGACGCGCTCTCTGTGCGAGTCGTCGGGAGCATCAGGAGACCACGCCGCCGCAAGTCGACCTCTGAAAAGCCAACGGCCCCCCAGTCGCCAAACTGGAGGGCCGTCGAAATCGAAAAGGGCCTGTGGGGCCACAACGCACTCCCCACAAGCCATGAGACGCCCCCGGGCGTCAAGCGGGAACGCCAATTCTCGCGACGATGAGGCTTTGCCCTGTGGACCGGACGCCCCTGCGGTGGCCCGGAACGACCTGTTGCGGCCCGATGAGGGCCGAGAGACGTGTTTGTAGACGAGATCCGCCGCGCCATTGAGGCGTCGAGCCGAATCACCCTGCCGCAAGTGACGGCGCTGCTGTGGCGCGCCTTCGGGGAGGGGAAGGTCACGGAAGCTGAGGCCGAAGCGCTGTCTGGGCTGATCGAGGCGCGCACGGACGCGCCTGCGGCTCGCAGGCTACCGGCGAGCTCGCGACCCAGCACCGACGCTGCAATCTCATCCCCGACCCAGGACAGAGCAAAACCTCCCAAGAGAGAT
This sequence comes from Methylobacterium brachiatum, assembly GCF_020523825.1. Lineage (GTDB taxonomy): Bacteria > Pseudomonadota > Alphaproteobacteria > Rhizobiales > Beijerinckiaceae > Methylobacterium > Methylobacterium brachiatum. Next base: position 38,371 of record NZ_JAJALK010000027.1, read on the forward strand.
ATCGGCTCGCGCCCTCGCACGGACTCCTCTCTGAAGCGCCGCCGCCGCTGGGCCGCCTCGGGGCGGCTTCCGCCGGGGCTCGCGGCGCAGTTCACCGTGGCCGAGCAGGCGGTGCTGGCCCTGGTCGCCACGGAAACCTCAAAACGAGGCGATTGCCGACTGGCCGTGGGGCAGCTCGCGGCGATCGCGGGCGTGGCCGAGACCACCGTCCGCAACGCCCTGCGCGAGGCTAAGAAGCTCGGGCTAGTCACCGTCGAGGAGCGGCGGGTGACGGGCTTCAGGAACGACACCAACGTCGTGCGCATCGTCTCACCCGAGTGGCAGGCCTGGATGCGGCTGGCGCGTAAGCCGGGCAGAGAACTCTCGGGTGCTGAGGTTCACCGGGCCACGCTGAGCAGTGGGGGAGGGTGCAAATCCGCGAAGCGCACGAGTACTGAAGTTCTAATCCTGTCAGAATCGGGGGAAACGGACCCGTCAAAATGCTGCCGACGGGCAGCGAGTGACCTCGACCGATCAGACCGAACGCGAATCCGCGTGGGTCGTGGCACGGGCCGAGCCATGCGCTGAGGGTCTGAGCTCGTACGGTCTGACGAACGCCCCTCTCTCCTCGGGAGGAGGCTTGGGCTTCTTCGACCAGAAGCCCATCAGCTTTCTACTGACCGAACGCCATCCCCGCGCAGGCCCTGGGAGGACGATCCATTTCGCTCTACGCTCACGCATCCGATCCGAGCGTCGAACCGCACCATGCCGATCCGGCGCGAGCACCGCTTCTTCTACCCGATCGACTGGCCGCAGCTCTCGGCCGCGATCCGGTTCGGGCGTGCCCGGGGCGCTTGCGAGGGTTGTAGGCGACCGCACGGGCGAACCGTGGTCCACCTCGGCGATGGCCGCTGGTGGGACGAGGCGGTCGCCGCCTGGCGTGACGGGCGAGGGCGGCGGGTGCGCGTCGCGCCCGGGGCGGTCGACATCCTCGGGAGCGTGCGTCGGACCCGGGTGGTGCTGGCCGCGGCCCACCGCGACCACGACACCGCCAACAACGCGAACGCCAATCTCGCCGCGTTCTGTCAGCGCTGCCACATGATCCACGATCGGCCCGAGCACCGTCGCCGCCGCTGGACCACTCTGTTCCGACGCAAAGCGCTGGGTGACCTGTTCCGCGGGCCCTACGGGTGATCCCAGGCGGCTGAGATCAGCACGCCCGTGAGGCGATCGGTCATGCCCGCGGGCTGACGATCACCGCTCGATCCCGGGCTCGCGACCGCGTTCCGGATCGGGGCGACCGAGATGGCGCGCGAGCTGCGCCACTAGGCGTCGAACCGCCGGGGCCGGCGCGCGGCCGAGCCGGCGCCCAAAGGCGTCGATCAGGCGAAAGGCCGGCACGATCATATGGCCGACCCCGAGCCACGCTGCCGCCTCGCGCAGCGCCCGGGCCGCGCGTACCGCCCGGCCGACGTCGATCACCGGGGCGACACGCTCGGGCAGCCCGAGCACCCCGTCGCGCACGAACGCCACCCGGTCGGCGGCGTAGTCGACCACGTTGGCCTTCTCGCGGTAGCCACGCGCTTCCCGGAACAGTCGCTCCAGGACCATCGTGTCGTTGGCCGGCATGCGTGGATCCGCTTGGCGTTGCCGACACAGGGCGTCGAGCCGGTCACGCTCGACCACCACCCGCGCCGCGTGCCGGTGCCGGGTCAGGCCGACATAGACCTCGCGCGCGTCGGTGCCGGCCCCGAGGTACACCACCGCCGCGGAACAGGTCCGGCCCTGCGCCGCGTAAGATGTGCCGGCGTAGGCGTGGACGACCTTGGGATGGGCCGGCCGACGGCCGAACCGGGGGACGCGCCGGAGCTCGTCCCACGCCGCCTCGATCACCCGCCCGTCCTCCAGCGCCAGATGCAGGCGCGCACCGCCATCCGAGTCCGTGACCAGCGCCTCGATCCGGGCGCGGGTACCGTTGCGCAGGCCGAGGTGCGGCAGGCTCTCGCCGAACCGGAGAGTATCGCCGAGCGCGAGCGCGAGTGGCACTAGCCGATCCTCGCGGTCGCGCGCCGGCGGAGCGATCAGGTCCGGCCCGAGCCGGCCCTCGGCCCGCAGCGCAGCCCGCGCCCGGGCGTTCAGCGTCGCCGCGTCGGCGTTGCGCCGGGTGACGATCAGCACGTCGTCGCCGTAGCTCACGCGCTGCTCGGTCCAAGTCGCGATCACGCGCGCCTGCGCCGCCTCGGCCCCCGCGACCAGCTCGACCTGTCCCTCCGCCGCGTAGGCGCGCAGACCTGCCTCGGCATCGCCGCGCGCCATCACCACCGAGGCGGCGCGCTGCCACGCCACCGTCTGACGGCGGACCTCGCCGAGCACCGCGGAGCGCCCAACCACCTCGGCCACCGCCCGCAGCGCACTCGCGCCCCCGACCGAGGCGAGTTGCCGTCGATCGCCGATCAGCACGACCTTCGCACCGGCCGCCTGCGCCGCGCTCAGCACCGCCTCCAGGTCGCGGCTCGACACCATGCCGGCCTCGTCGACCAGGACCAGGGTGTCGCGGTCGAGCGCCGCGGGGTTGGTTTGGGACTCGGCATCCGAGCGGGTCGCCCGGGCGCGGTCGTGGCGCCAGCGGGCGATCGCCTGTGTGGGGATCCCGGTCGAGCGTCCGAGTTCGTCGGCCGCGACCCAGGAGGGCGCCAGGCCGATCACGCGCATCCCGGAGTCGTGCGCGGCCGCGACCAGGACCGCGGCCGTCGTCGTTTTCCCGGTGCCCGCACCGGCCTGGAGCAGCGATACCCCATCCGGGCCGGCGGCATGGCGCACGGCTTCGGCCTGTTCCGCGCTGAGGCGGCCGTCCCGGGCCAGAGCCGTCGTCACCGCCTCGGGGGCGATCCAGCGCCGGTCCAACGGGCGATCGGCGGCGCGCAGCATCGCTGCCTCGCAGGTTGCGATGCCCGGGCTGGTCCAGCACGCGCTCGCCCCCGGCACCATCTCGGCGGCCGCCAGCGGCAGCAGCGTGCCGTCCCGCTCCAAGTCGGCGAGTTCCGCCTCCACCACCTCGACCCCGAGCCCCTGCACCCCCGCGAGTTCCAGGGCGCGCTGGAGCAGATCCTTGCGCGTCACGACGCTCTCGTGCCGGAACAGGGCCGAGGCGGCGCGCGCGACCGGGCCGTCGCCGGGGATCTCGGGCGGGTCGAACGGGGGTTCGCGTTCCGCATCGCGCGCGGCCGCGCGCGTGTCCTCGGGATGGCGCGCGGCGTCCCACGGATCGAGCGCGCAGGCGGCGAGTTCTTCGCGCCAGCGCGCCTCCAGCTCCGCACCGGTCGGCAGCTCGTGCTTGCCCCGGCGGGTGGCGAGCGCGGCGACCTCGCGCTGGGCGGATGTGGCCCCGGCGCCGGCATAGTCGAGGATCTGCTCCGAGCGCTTGGAGAAGGCCGCCAGCAGCGCCTCAGGCGGCCCGGCGACCTCCCATTGCCCGCGCCCGGCCTCGCGGTAGCGCAGGCCGAACCGCTCCCGCAGGTTCTCCGCCAGGGCGGCACGATAGGCGGCACCGACGGCGATCTGGTAGGCGTAGAGTTGCTCGACCTCGATGGTCAGGTGCGTCTGAGATTTGTATCGACCGGATCCGGAATGTTTCGGCGCACCGGCAACATTGATAAATACACAATGCGTATGAATGTTTGGATCACCTTCACGCGTCGTGTAATGATCGAAGCGGCCGACGATCAGATCGCTCGGCCGGTGTCGTTCGACGCCCCCCGCACCGGTCCGGACGGTGACCAATACCTCCGCCGCGACAAAGGTGAGCGCCCGCTCGACCGCGGCGCGGTGCGCCGCCTCGATCGCGGCGCGCTGCTCGGGCGTGCCCGCCATCCACAGCACGGAAACGGATTTCCCGGGGGTTAGGGTGAGGTCCTGACCGGCCCAGTGGCCCGGGCCAGCGCCACGCACTAGCGGCTTGCCGGTGCCGGGATGATATCCGGCACACAGGTCGCGGAACGAGCTGGCGGCGATCGGCGCGCCGTGGCGCACGACCGTCCCACCAGAACTCCACCACATGCCATCGCCATCCTTGGCATAATAGTCGTCGCGTCGGTCCGGGCGCGCCTCACGCTGGCCGTCGTTGGTGTAATACAGCCCGGCCGCCGAGCCGGCCCCGAGCCGGTGCAGCGAGGCGGTCACGCCGCCGGGGCCCCGGTACCGTCTTTGGCTCGAAAACGACAGACCTTGGTGAGGTCGATGGCGCCGGAGGGCGCACCGAGTTCGCCCACGGCCTGGGCCATATCGAGCAGGGCGGCGTCGATCCGTTCGGCGCGCTCGATCAGAACGCGGTGGCGGATCGCCACCTCCAGGCGTTGGGCCACGCACTCGGCCGCGAGGCTTTCGCTGGACCAGCCATGCTCGGCCGCGGCGGCAGTCAGGCGGGAGGCGAGGGGGGCCGCCAGGATAATGGTGAAGGAGACCTCGTCGGCCATTGGCGCACCTGATAGGGGTGGTTCGGGCTGGGCAGCCTGACACCCTCGGGCTCGATCGGCGAGGCTTGTGAACCCGCTCGGTTAACGCCGGGTCACTTCAGTGCGTGTGGTGTGATAGCCTTCTCCTTGCCGTACACGTTACCGTACCGTTACCGTATGGTTGCCGTTTGCAGCCGTAGTCTGCCGTCCTCGGCCGGATCCTAACGTGAGCTTGCCGTCGCCCTCGGCATTCGAGCGATCGGCTGCACGCCCTGGCAATCCCCGCTCTGCTAGGGCATTGCCATGGCCCAGCGCCCCCGCCTCGACCTACGCCGCCTCGCCCGGGACGCCGCCGCGACCCCCGGCAGCCGCCGCACCGCCGGTGCTCCGGGCGGTCGGGCCGCCACGGGCTTGATGGACATCGTGCGCGGCCACCTCGACGCCCTGGTCGCCCTCCAGGCCGGCGGATTGACCTGGGATGCGGTCGCGGCCGGCCTCACGGCGCAGGGGTTCACCACCGCCGACGGCCAGCCGATCACCGGGCGCAATCTCACCGGCATCATCTCCAGCGTTCGGCGGCAGGCCGCCGCCCGCGCAGCCAGGGCGGAGGCGCGGGCGGCCCGGCCAGATCGGCCGACCTCATCGCATCCCGTACCGCCCCCGACCGGCTCGACCCCCCGGGCGTCACGGCTCGCACCGGAGCTCCGTCCGGATCGCGAGAGGCCAACCCCATCGGCCGCGGATGCGCCGCTCACCGAGGCGGAGATCCAGCACCTGCAGGCCGAGAAGCACAGCCACCTGTTCAAGAAGGACTGACACCCATGCCTCGCGTCCTCCTCGTCGCCCAGGAAACCGGCGGCGTCGGCAAGTCGACCGTGACCCGCGGCCTGGCGGAGGCCGTGCCGGACGCGCCGATCCTGGAGATCGAGTCGGTGCATCGCCTGACCGAGTTCAAGACCGCGACGGCCGCCAACGAACCCGGCGGCGTGCGCTACTTCGAGATGCGCGCCACGCGCGAGGCGATCGAGGCCAGCGGCGGCAAGGCCGCGCGGTCCGAGCTCGACGAGGTGATCAACGCGCTCTACGCGGTCGCGGCCCCCACCCTCGTCGACATCGGCGCCAACACCTCGGCGAGCCTGCTCGGGGTGCTGAGGGACGAGGCGCCGGAGCTGGGCAAGGCCGGGATCGAACTCGGGCTCGTGGTGGTGGTGGCCGCCGAGGCCGGCTCGCTCGCGGATGCGGGCAAGCTGCTGCAGGCCGCGCGGGACTGGACCGGTGCCCGGTTCGTCGTGGCCAACGGCGTGCGCGGCGCGATCGACCCGACGATCCTGGAGCGCGTGGTCGGCGACGCGGGGGTCACGCACCTGCGCGCCTTCGAGCTGGAGGATGAGACGCGCGGGGTGTTGGCGGCCGGTCAGCTGCGCGGCGTCGGACGGCTCGACCGGGCGGGCCTGGTCAAGCAGACCTCGCAGGCCAAGGCCGGGCGGATCCTGCGCGATCTCACCGCGTTCCGCCTCGCCGTGATGGAGGCGGTCAAGCCGGCGGCCCTGTGGCTGGTCGAGGAGGCGCCGGTCGCAGGTCGGGCCGGGACGCCGGCAGGGGGAGCCAAGCGTGCCCGCAACGCCTGAGGACGTGAAAGCCCGCCTCGCGCGGGCCGACCGCGCCGCGCGTGAGGCCGCGGCCGGGTTCGAGCGGGACAGCCGCGCCGCGCTCACCCGGCTGAAGACGCGCCCGATCCACGAGCGGTTCGCGGCCTTGGAGGAGGGCGCAGCACAGCTCCTGCCCGAACATCGGCGCGAGCTCCTGCTCTCGATCCGCGACCGCTCCGACGAGGCGGAGCCTAGCGTCCGGTCCGCGCCGCGCCACGCGAGCCGCATCGCGGTCTGGCGCGGGCGCCTGCCGTTCCACATGCACCGGCTCACCCGTGACGCCTTGCTCGCGCTCTGCCTCTTGCTCGGGCTGGTCCTGGCCTACCGCCGCACGCCGATCTCCTGGGTCGAGGTGCGGGGCGACCGGGATGTGACCGCCGCCTGGGTCATGCCGGACGGGCGATCCGGCGGGGACCGCCTCGTGGCGGGGCGCGCCTATGCGTTGATGCGGGACGCCGACGGCGTGGTTGAGCTGCGCGACTGGCACCCGAGCGACGGCTATGCCACGACCCGCGTGCCTTCGGATTGGCTGCGGACCCGCTCCGGACCATCACGCTGAGGTCCGGATCTCTCGATCCGATGCGGTTCACCGCGTCCGGCCGACCGGCGGTACGGAGGTGATCAGCTTGCGGAAGCGCGGATCGGTGTGCGCGACCGTCTTCTTCAGGCGCAACGGATGGCGCGCGTGGCCGCCGCTGTTGGGAAACACCAGGAGTTCGTCGCCCGGCATCGCGATCAGCGCCTCCTTGGTCATCAGGCGCGCGCCCTGCGACGCACGGGCCGTGGACGGCGTGCCCTTGGCATCGCCGGTCGGGGCCGTCCGGGTCTCGACGAAGGCGGTGTAGTCGCCGATCGACCGCGACCAGCGCTCGGCCTCATCCGGATCGACGGCCGGGACGTCGAAGACGGTGACAACCTCCGCGGTGTTAAGCAGCACGTCCGCTCCGGCCTCGCCGTAGAGCCCGACGAGTTGGGCGCGGTCCTGCCACATCGTCCAAAGGCTGGCGCCGTAGCCCGGCAGCTCGCCCGCCGCGGTGAGAAGCGCATCGAACCGGCCGAGTACCGCGGCCTCGTCGACGAAGATCATCAACCGCTCAGCCGGACGGTGGCGACGCACCGAGGCGAACAGGTCGGACAACAGCCAGCGCAGCAACGGGGCGAGCACAGTCTTGTACTCGGTCGGCACCGCCACGAACAAGTCGACGGCGCCGGTGGACAGCTCGGACAGCTGGAAGGTCGAGTCGCCGACGAGGTCGCGCAGGCGCCGGTCGGCGAGCCACTGGAAGGCCTGCAGGGCGGTGGATTTGATCGGGTCCTTGGTCTTGGGATCGGCCTCTAGGATCTCGATCGCCGCGTAGGCCGCGGGCTCGGGCCAGTGCGTGACGTACTGCTGCAGGAGGCCGCGGAAGCGGGCCTCGTCGGTTAGCAAGTCCTGAACCTCCACGACCGTGCACGCCTGCGGCTGACGCAGGGCGACCAACAGCGCACCGGTGATCAGATCGACGGCCCGGTTGCGGAAGTAGGCGGAGGCCTCGCCGTCACCGGAGGCCTCGGGCAGGAGCGCCAGCGCGGTACTCTGGAGGTAGAGGACGTCGTCCGGGTCGCGGCCCTGGAGCGGGTTCCAGTGGTCGGTGCCGCCGGCCAAGCCCATGGGATCGAGGCAGACGACGCGGCGCCCGAGCGAGCGGCGTCGTGCGGCCACGGAGCGGTAGACCTCGCCCTTCGGATCGAACACGACAGCGGGGCCACCCCAACCCTGCGGCTCGGGAAAAGCGAGATTGGGGATGAGCAAGCCCGACGTCTTGCCCTTGCGCGGCGGCGCGATGGTGACAAGCGTGCCTTGCACGGCGATGCGGACGGCACGGCCGGTCTCCGGATCACGGCCGAGTTCGAGCCCGTTGCGGAGCCGACCGCGCTCGGTTGCAGTGGCGAAGCGGGCCGAGCCGAACAAGTCGGAGGTGTCCCGCTTCTGTTTGGGTTTGGCGCGCCGCAGCAGCTCGGCTCCGAACAGGATCAAGAGGGGGAAGAAGGCGAGGAGTGGGGCTAGCGACCAGCCGTTGTTGGCGAATTCGGGCGCACGACCGATCAGCATGAGGTACGGCATCGCGAGCGCGTCACCGGCACGCACGGAGAATAGGGCCTCGAACCAGGCCCCGGGGCGCGTCACCTCTGCGGGCCAATACGCTGGGTCGAGCCCGTTCTGGATCAAACCCGCGACTGGGTAGGCCAGGAGCACGGTCGCGAGAAAGGCTGAGAAGATTATGCGCATTGCGGGTCAGTCACGAGAAAAGTAGACAGCATCGTTACAAGCACATCTTGCCCTTTGGGATCGATAACGGCATATCATTGCAAAGCAAAACGCTTAGAATAGATTATCTATAATTTAGAGATGCTAATTTTTCGAGATTTATTTTTTCTTTCAGCCAAGCAGCATTGAGTTTTTCTAGCCACAAGGGACGATGATGAGTCCTGAGATCATCAAATCTTAGGTGCATCGATGCGACCTCCGGATCGTTCAGAAAGGCCGCTTCGCACAGTGCAGCAAGACCATCAGCATCAAGGGCGTCGAATGCGTGGAGCACGCGTGTGGCCAACAGGCGCTGCTCGATGAGATCCGTCTCGGATCCTCCCAACTTCGCGAGGCGGACCTGACGACCCGCGTAGCGTGACACCGCCTCGTTGATACATGTCGTGACTGCGATGCTGGCGAAAGAATTCGGATTGTAGGCCAACATCTGAACCTGATGCCATGTGGGCAGCAGCACTATCCCGTCTCTTGCGAAAGACTCCAGTTGCTCAGGTTGCGGCATCGCGAGCCGGTTGCTCTCGAACCAGCGCGTGTCGGGCTGGTGGACCTGGAGTATGATATAGGTCGTCGAGCCCATCCGCCGGGCGAAAGCGTTCGCCGCAGCGACCCACTGAGGATGGCGTGCGTCGTCGATGAGGATGATGTCGCGCCCGGTCTTTGCTGGCATTGTCTGTTCAGGCATGACCCTGCACCTGCGGCTTGAGCACAACCACGCCCCGCGTCCGAAAGAGCATTTCGTCGGCCTCTGTCCAGATGGCCCCAAAGCCGCTCAGATCCTGGCCGGGACGTGCCGACACCACGTTATAGTTCTGGCGCACGAGACCAAGTTCTGACGCCCAGCGGACCTCGGCCTGCCGCACGTCGGGGTGGATCTCCGTGTTGACGATAAGTAAGTCCTTGAACAGCGCTCTCAGCAGTGCGCCTTTGTCCATGGGAGGCATAACGATCCTTGCACCCTATCTGCATGAACGATGACAGTCGCAATAAAAGGATCGTGTTTCTGAAACGGCGGGCAAATCGGTAAAATTGATATGATTTACTCAGTTCACATAATCTTTGAAGAGATCCAAATATTAATCAATATATAATCTTTAGATGCGCGTCGCCTCTCGCCTTGCATATTATTCAATATTTAGAGAGCTCTATGCCTGCAATGGTTAAGATATTTGCGAGCGCATAAATGTAATCGGGACCCATCGGGAAGTCATCTGGTGTTATCTTGATTGTTATTTTGCATTAATCCTTGGCGATCTCTATCGGTCTGGATTGAGAGAAACCGGTGATACGTGAACCTAGTCCCGGGCGCCGTGCCGCGTCTACTTAGGTCGCCACGACAGCAGGCATGGTAGATTGGCGCTCCAGGGTACGGTAAACGGTTGGCCGTGAGATCGAAAACAGCTCGGCCAAGTCGCTGATCGCGTAGTCGCCTGTGTCGTACATCCGGCGCAGCTCCTTCTGCTGGCGATCTGAGAGCTTGGGCTTCTTGCCCCGCAGCTTCCCCTTGGCGCGGGCCATCGCCATGCCCTCGCGCGTGCGCAGCCGGATCAGGTCGGCCTCGAACTCGGCGAAGGTGGCCAGGATGTTGAAGAACAGCTTGCCCATCGGATCGAGCGGATCGTGCACGCTGGCGCCGAGCTGCAGCTTCACGCCCCGTGCCGCGAGCGCGTCGCCGATCGCGCGCGCGTCTGGCACGGAACGGGCGAGCCGGTCGAGCTTGGGCACTACCAGGGTGTCGCCACTCCGGACCGCAGCCAGCGCCTGGTCGAGACCCGGGCGGGCCCGGTTCGTCCCGGTGAAGCCCTTGTCGGTGTAGATGCGATCGGCCGCCACCCCGAGCTGGACCAGCGCGTGGCGCTGGGCGGCGAGGTCCTGCTTGTCGGTCGAGCAGCGAGCGTAGCCGATCAGCACGTGCGTCATGCGTGGGGCTGTAACGTATAAGGTCCCCTCACCGCAATTTTTATCGTACCAATCGATTGAGACGCGGCCCGCGCAGGCATATCGAGCCTTTGTGCGTGGATCACCCGAGCGTCCGCTGACCGATCCCCTTGCGGACACAAAGGGGGAACCACGATGCAGCTCAGGGGAGCCAGCTTCTTGCGTAACTGACATTCAAAGTTCGTCCTGGCATGGATCGAGGCTTATGGCGTATGCTTATGCCCATGGCACACGATGGAGACGTCCCATGAAAGCGAGGGTGATGCCTGACGGGCGCGTGAGCTTGCCGGCCGATTTACGCAAGCGGCATGGTCTTGCTCGTGGCGGTGAGGTCATCGTCGAGGATATGGGCGACGCCATCGTGCTCCGGACCCTCGATCAGGTCGTCGCCCGGGCGCAGGCCTTGAGCCGTAGACTGGTCGGTGACACGGCAGGCGCGACCGTGGCGGATTTCCTCGCGGATCGCGCTCGTGAGGCTGAAGCCGAATGACGGGCGTCGTCCTCGACGCGTCCGCACTACTCGCGCTCTTGCTAGGGGAGCCGGGAGCGGATCGGGTGAAAGCCGCGCTCGACGGCTCGGTCATGACGACCGTCAATCTGGCCGAAGTCGTCAGCCACTACGCCAAGCTCGGCGCGGCGCGCGCGGAGATCGACGCGTTGTTACGCCCCTTGCCGATCCGGTGGGTCACCGTCGATGCCGCGCTGTCGTACGAGGCCGGCATGCTGCGCCCTCTCACTGTCGAGGGTGGTCTGTCACTCGGGGACCGATATTGTCTGGCCCTTGCCAAGCAGGAAGATCGGCCTGCCCTTACCGCCGAACGGCGTTGGACGACGATCGCCGAGGCCGCCGATGTTGTCGTCGAGATGATCCGCTGAGAGCCTTTTTAAATCGACAAAACGAATATGGGCCCCCGAATGTCATCGGTGAGTCGGTCAGACCCGTGCGAGGATGATGTTTGTTCAAGAATAGAAACGCTTACGAGTTTTCCTGAAAGAAATGACATTGTTTCAAATTCCGCCCGACCCGCTCCTTGTTTGTCGAGATGCGGACATGGTTCCGGCACACGGTTTGGCTCGAGCATATATTCCGGGATGCGGCCCTGTCGTACGCTCGGCAAGGATCTCTCGCGAGTGGAATTTGTTCGTGCTTTGCCCGGCATTGGCTGGCGTGCGGTGTCCCCGGAGCGTAAAGGCTGGCGTCTTGATTTCCGGGAGCACGCACTTGTAGATCTCAGGCCGATTAACGATGCCCTCCACCAATCCCGCCCATCACCTCGCGCGCCTTACGGATGCTGCCGCGACACTCAGCACGCCTGCGGAGGTCGCGGCATGGAGTACCGCGGTATCGGCCGAAATTGAACGCCTCCAAGCCAAGGGGATGCGGCTTCGCGAAGCTGCGCTCCGTTCGTCGAACCAACGCAGGATCGCCAAGGCCGATGGCTTCTGCACTGCCGTGGAACCCGAGTTGAACCGTGCCGCTGTCGCCGTGCGCGCGGTCAATACAATGTTCTTCGTCGATCCGCCGAGCACAGCGAGACATTAGCCGCAGGGTCTTATACAGAGTGCATCCCGGCGAAGCCTCCTTATGCTCGACAGCAAGGCCACGGCGGTTCTTACAGCTAAGACTTGACAGTTCAGTAATCGTGCCATGCTTCAGAGCGCCCCGCACGGCGACTTTCACGGGCGACATCGACGAGGAAGCGCCTCCCAGAAGACCGATCGTTTTTACAGAACGGAAACATCGAGAGGTTCCGTTGGATCGAACTTTCAAGCTCGACGATGGTGGAGAACGCCAGAGTGGAGCCCCCCTTGATCCAAGACGCGTTTTTGCCCCCGGTCACCGAACAGGATCGTCCGCATTGCCGCGGCGGTGCTACGGTGGCACAGGAGAAGACGAATGCTCGTCCGCCGGGTGGTGAGTGGTCCCCCGACCGAGACAGGGACGCCCCGACACCAGGCCTGGAGCCGCGGCTGTTCCCGTACATCTGGCGCCACTCGAAGCGCGACCAACTTGCCATCTGCATGGTCGTCCTGGCCTCGGTGCCGTTCTACTTCGCCTCCCTCGACCTGCCCAAGCGCATCGTCAACGACGCGATCATCGGCAAGGCGTTCGCCCACGGCGAGGCGACCGCGCCGTTCCTGAATTTCGAGATCGCGTGGCCTGCCTTCCTCGGTGGCGGTTGGACCGAGATTTTCAATGGCTTCCACGCCGACCGCCAGGGACTGTTGCTCTGGTTGTCCGGGCTGTTCCTCATCCTCGTCCTGATCAACGGTGCCTTCAAGTTCCGGATCAACCTGCAGAAGGGGGTTTTGGGTGAGCGGATGCTGCGCCGCCTACGCTTCCAGCTGTTCTCGCTGATGTTGCGCTTTACCCCTGAAACCCAGCGCGAGGTGAAATCCTCTGAGACCGCGACCATCATCCGCGACGAGGTCGAGCCGATCGGCTCCTTCATCGGCGACGCGATCGTGGTGCCCGCCCAACTCGGCACGCACGCCGCGACTGCGCTGGCCTTCATTCTGATGCAGAACGTGTGGCTCGGACTGGCCGCCGGCGCGATAGCCGGCGTGCAGATAGCCGTCATTCCTCGGCTCAGGCACGCGATCCTACGCCTCAGTCGTCAGCGTCAGATCGAGTCTCGCAACCTCGCCGGCCGTGTCGCGGAGGTGCTGGACGGGCTCGATGCCGTGACGGTCAATGACAGCGTCCGCTGGGAGAGAGCCGAGATCAGCGGCCGGCTCCATGGGCTCTATGACCTGCGCCTGCAGATCTATCGGCGCAAGTTTGCGATCAAGTACCTCAACAACCTGCTCGCACAGGTGACACCGTTCCTGTTCTATGCCGTCGGCGGCCTGCTCGCCCTTAAGGGCGAGCTCAGCATCGGCCAGCTGGTCGCGGTTTTGGCAGCTTACCGCGATTTGCCTCCTCCCCTGAAGGGACTGATCGACTGGGACCAGCAGCGCCTGGACGTTGAGGTGAAGTACGAGGCGATCGCCGCACATTTTGGTGCACAGCGCCTGCGGCTGGCCGATGCGACTCGATCGGATCTGCCGCAGGACCAAACCCGCGCCGTGACGTCGGATGGGCTCGTCCTGCGTGACCCGAAGGAGGGTCGGTCGGTGACGATCGCGGACCTGCACATCGCCCTGCCGGCGCAAGTCGGGCTTCACTCGCCCGGGACCGGCCTCGCGCACCAGTTCGCACGCGCACTTGCCGGGCTGCAATCACCTGTGGCCGGGGCGGTCTCCATCGGCGCCCTCAACCTTGTAACGGCCGGGCGTGCCGCACGAGCGCGGCGCATCGGTTACGCCGGCCGCGATCCGGTCCTGTTCCCCGGCACCATCCGTGACAACCTCGTCTATGTGTAGCGGCGCGCAATCGAACTGTGGCGGAGGCGCAATCGAGGGCGTTTTCCGGCGCACGATCGGTGAGACTGGAG
>NZ_JAJALK010000028.1 GCF_020523825.1 Methylobacterium brachiatum
CCGGCCAAGCTCGCCGTGGTCCAGCGACCAACCCTGCACTAACTTTGACCTTGGACCACCTCGTGGGGGCCGATCAGGCTTCGGCACCGTGTCGACGGGTCCCCAGGACAGGCCAAACGGGGCTTCCTGAGCATGGGTTCCGTGAAGGCAGCCGAGCCAAAGCAGGGCCGACAGGGCGCTGCGTCTCATCGTCGTCTCTCCCTCCGTTGATCCGCGACGTCCCTGCACATCGTCGCTGGCGCGTGACTGAACCATGGATTGCGATCTCGAGCGGCGCTTCCGGACCGAGCATGAGACCCCCGCGGGAATACCCAGAGATCATCGATGTTGGGCTCGAGGACGACCGTGCGCAACCATTCCTTGCAGCGCTGGTTCTCTCGTCGCTATCGCCGGGTTCAGGGCGAGACGGTGTTCTCATCGGCCTCGAACGGTGCCGGACTTGCGCCGAGCGCTGCCGGAAGATGGCCGCCTAACGCGAGACGCTCGTCGAGCGTCTCCCGTCACACCATGTGTCAGCCGTCTCAGAGCGAGGAGATACGTCATGATCGATGCAAGCCAGATCAAAGAGCACATGGAGGTCAAGGCGTCCGATGGGCACCATGTCGGCACCGTCGATCACATGCAGGGATCCGATCAGATCAAGCTGACCCGGAACGATCCGGCTGCGCAAGGCGCACATCACCTCATCCCGCTCGCCTGGGTCGAGCGCGTCGACGCGCATGTGCACCTCAGCAGGTCGAGCCAAGAGGTCATGGCGCAGTGGCAGAGCCAAGGCTGAGACTGACCGCTCCTTGCTCCTCTAGCGGCTAGAGGTTCTAGGCTGCCGGGGAGCAGGAGGATCTCATGACGGGACACAGTGCGGACGCCGCGCGCAAGAACGGTACGACCTTCACCTGGAAGGTCGAGGGGATGGATTGCGCCAGCTGCGTCGGCAAGATCCAAACGGCGTTGGCCAGGTTGCCGGGCGTCAGCGACGTCAGGGCTTCGACGATCACCGAGACCCTGACCGCCACGATCGATCAGACCCAGATCTCCTCAGCGACCGTCGAGAAACGCGTGGCCGGCCTCGGCTACACGCTCACGCGCAAATTGCCGCCATCCCTCACTTCCGGTCCCGAACACGAGCTGCTCGGCCGCCACGATGCGAACGCAGCACACGGCTGTGGTGACCCGGGCTGTGACCAGGACGCGCAGGCACCCCTGACGACGGCACACCAGCATGACGGCGTTCTCGCAAAGCAGGGGCACGCACATGGCGAGAACGCCGGCAGGCCTTGGTGGCAGGCCAGCAAGGGCCGTCTGGTCCTGTTCACCGGCGCCATGCTCGCCCTGGCCTGGATGATCAAGCTCAGCGTTCCCGCGCTGGCCTTCTGGGCATTCGTGGGCGCGACGCTGGTCGGAGTCGCGCCGGTCGCCCAGCGCGCCATCGCGGCCACGCGCGCCGGCATGCCGTTCACGATCGAGATGCTGATGTCGATCGCCGCTGCCGGCGCCCTGTTCATCGGCGCCGCGGAGGAAGGCGCCCTTGTCGTGTTCCTGTTCGCGGTCGGCGAGGTGCTGGAGGGCGTGGCGGCCGACCGAGCCCGCGCCGGCATCCGGGCGCTCGGCGAACTCGTCCCGAAGACAGCGTTGGTCGAGGAGAACGGCATCGCCCGAGACGTGCCGGCCGCGTCGCTCGCGATCGGCCAGACAGTGCTGGTGCGACCGGGCGATCGCATCCCGGCCGACGGCGTCATCCTCTCCGGCACGTCCGGCATCGATGAGTCTCCTGTGACGGGGGAATCCTTCCCGAGCACCAAAGGGGCGGGGGACGGCGTCTTCGCGGGCTCGATCAACCGCGAGGCGGCACTCCGGGTGCGCGTCGCCAAGGCCGCCGAGGACAACACGATCGCGCGCATCATCCGCCTCGTCGAGGAGGCGCAGGAGGCGCGCGCGCCGACGGAGCGCTTCATCGACCGCTTCTCGCGCTGGTACATGCCGCTCATCGTCGGCCTCGCCCTCCTCGTCGTTCTGATGCCGCCGCTCCTGTTCGGGGGGCTTTGGTCGACCTGGGTCTATCGCGGGCTCGCGCTCCTGCTGATCGGCTGCCCGTGCGCGCTCGTGATCTCGGTGCCGGCCTCGATCGCATCGGCCCTGTCGGCCGGGGCGCGCCGCGGCTTGCTGATGAAGGGCGGAGCCGTGATCGAGGCGGCGGCGAAGACGCAGATCATCGCCTTCGACAAGACGGGCACGCTGACCGAGGGAGCGCCGCGGGTGACGGACGTCGCGGTCTATTCCGGCAGCGAGGCTGAGATGCTGCGGCTGGCTGCGGCCGTCGAGACCGGATCGAACCATCCACTCGCCGTCGCGATCGTGGAGTGGGCCAGGACGACGGGCTGCCGGATCCAGCCCGCCGACGGGGTCAGGGCCGTTCCGGGTCAGGGCGTGACCGGCTCGCTCGACGGGCAGGAGATCTTTCTCGGTGCTCCGCGCTTTGCCGAAGGCGGTACGACCTGGCCGGCCGGGGCGAGCGAGCGGAGCGCCGCGCTCGAAGCGGAGGGCAAGACCGTCACGGCGCTCGTGGTGGGCGGCCGTTTGGCGGGGCTGATCGCCCTGCGCGACGAGCCGCGTCCCGACGCGAAGTCGGCTCTCGCAGCCCTACAAGATCTCGGCATCCGTCCGATCATGCTCACGGGCGACAACGCGCGCACCGGTGCGGCGATCGCGGGTGCGCTCGGTCTGGAGTTCCGCGCCGAGCAGATGCCCGACGACAAGGTGGCGGTGATCCGGGCGCTCGGGGTGGGGGGCGGGGTCATGATGGTGGGCGACGGTATCAACGATGCACCGGCGCTGGCGGCGGCGAGCGTGGGGATCGCCATGGGTTCGGGCACCGACGTCGCCCTGGAGACCGCCGACGGCGCGCTCCTGAGGAGCCACACCTACGACGTCGTGGAGATGATCCGCTTGGCGCGGGCCGCCATGGCCAACATCCGCCAGAACATCGCCGTCGCGCTGGGGCTGAAGGCGGTGTTCCTGGTCACGAGCGTGCTCGGGCTGACGGGCTTGTGGATCGCCATCCTGGCCGATACGGGGGCTACCGTGATCGTCACCGCGAACGCGCTGCGCCTGCTCGGGTTCTTCGGTTCCGGCGGCACGTCGGGCGGGGGCGACACGGCGCAGCCGAGCGAGGCTCTCGAGCCCGCGGCGGCGTGAGCGCACGTCCCTGCCCCGCAGGCCTGGCTCATCGCTGGAGGAGCGGCGGCTGGGCCGGTTCGCTGCCCGAGGAGCGCCGGCGCCGCGGCGGGCCATCGGGCCGTGAGGCGTCAGGGTGTCGACGCATCTTCTTACTCCACCGCCCGCGTCGCCGGGACGCTGTGATCGTCCGCTCAGGAAAGAGGAACCGGAATGGGTGCAGGGCATGATCATGGAGCAACCCTCGGCGGCTCGGCCGCGGGGCGGCACCGCGGGCGCCTGATCTGGGCGCTCGGGCTGACCCTGACCTACATGGCCGCCGAGGTGGTCGGCGGCTTGCTGACCGGCAGCCTCGCGCTCCTGGCCGATGCTGCCCACATGCTCACCGACGCAGGAGGTCTTGCGCTGGCACTCCTGGCGATCCGCTTCGGCGAGCGGCCCGCGACGCCGCAACGGACCTACGGCTACCTGCGCGCGGAGGTGCTCTCGGCGCTGGCCAACGCCGTCGTGCTCCTCGTCCTCACGATCTACATCCTCTACGAGGCGTACCGCCGCTTCGTCGACCCGCCCGAGGTCATCGGCGGCCCGATGCTGGCGGTGGCGGCCGTCGGCCTGGTGGTCAACCTGATCAGCATGCGCCTCCTGTCCGGCGGCTCGTCGGAGAGCCTGAACGTCAAGGGCGCCTACTTCGAGGTGCTCTCCGACATGCTCGGCTCGCTCGGGGTGATCGTGGCGGCAGTGATCGTGATGGTCACGGGCTGGCGGCTGGCCGACCCGATCGTGGGAGCCGGCATCGGCCTGTTCATCGTGCCGCGCACCTGGAGCCTGCTCAGCCAGGTCACCCATATCCTGCTGGAGGGCACCCCGCCCCAGGTCGACGTCGTGCTGCTGGAGCGCCGCTTGGCCGAGATCCCGGGCGTGGCCGGCGTGCACGACCTTCACGTCTGGACCATCACCTCGGGTCTCGACGCGATGAGCGGGCACTTGGTGGTGCCTGGGGCGGGTGACGCCGCCCGCGTGCTGCGTCACGCACGGCAGATCCTGGCGGACGAGTTCAAGGTCGATCACGTTACGATCCAGATCGAAGATGCGGCGCTTCGAACCGAGGAAAAGGCTCTGCACATCTGAGCGGACCTGAGCCGCTCGGCCTCCGCCGCCGATGGTGTGTCCCCGTCGCAATCCAGGAATACGGAACTTCGATGTCAGCTTGGGCCTACACGCTCATCCCAGCCCTCGCGACGGTACTGGGGGCCGCCGTCGCCGCCGTGCGTCAGCCTGGCCCGGCGGTCACCAGCGCCGTCCAGCATCTCGCCGCGGGCGTCCTGTTCGCCGCGGTCGCGGGCGAGATCCTGCCCGACCTCAAGCATCAGCAATCCCCGATCGCGGTGATCGTCGGCGGAGCCCTCGGTGTCGCCCTGATGCTCCTGGTCAAGCGCCTGGGGGAGAAGGCGAAGGGGTCGGTCGGGCTCATCGCGACGGTCGGGATCGACATTCTGATCGACGGCCTGGTCCTCGGCATCGGCTTCGCGGCCGGGGCGAAGCAGGGCCTGCTGCTGACGGGCGCACTCACGCTCGAGGTACTGTTTCTCGGGATCGCGGTCGCCTCCAAGCTGAAGCAAACGAGCGGCTCTGCGGGACGCGTGGTCGGTACGGTGGCCGGTCTCGCGCTCCTGCTGCCGCTGGGTGCGCTCCTGGGCACGCCGGTCGGTGCGCTGCCCGGGCCCTATCTCGCCGGCTTCTTCGCGTTCGCGCTCGTCGCGCTGCTCTATCTCGTCACCGAGGAGCTGCTCGTGGAGGCGCATGCCGTACCCGAGCAACCTTGGACCACCGCGATGTTCTTCATAGGTTTCCTGGGCATGCTGGTGATCGAGGAGATCGCCACTTGAGGTGCGCCGGCTCGCGCAACGGCGATCATGCTGAGGGCTGCCTTCGCCTGTGGGGCGCACCGCATAGTGCTATCGAGAAAGAACCGTCACGCCGATGAAGCTCACGGCCTTCAGCCTCTGGGAGGTGGCATCCCATCTCGTGGATCTCGCGATCGCCTACGCCCTCGCGGCGCCGATCGGGTGGGACCGCGAGCAGGAGGAGCGCTCGGCTGGCATCCGCACCTTTCCCCTCGTCGCGGTCGCCGCCTGCGGCTTCGTGCTGGTCGCGATCCGCGTGCTCGGTGCGGACTCGACGGGCCAGGCCCGCATCCTCGAAGGTGTGATTACGGGTGTTGGCTTCATCGGCGGCGGGGCCATCCTGAAGCATGCCGGGCGTGCCTCCGGCACCGCGACCGCCGCCAGCCTGTGGGCCACGGGCGCGCTCGGGGCGGCAGTGGGCTACGGCCTTTACGACATCGCCGCCATCCTGAGCCTCGTCACCTACCTGACGCTGCGCTACCTCGTGCCGCTGAAGCAGGCTGCCCACCGCGACGGAGGCGACACCAACGGTAGAGGATCCGAAACTGATCCAGAGGAGCCGAACACCGATACGGCCGCGCGTTCGGCGGGCGCCGTTCTGGATCGGGAAGGGGCAGCCGATCCGTCACTTCCCCGCGGGGACGCTCGAGGCGATCCCAGTCCATGACGGGCTTCACCTCGGTCGGAGGGGCGCAGACCTTGTGCTCACTTGCGGTCGATCGTAGATCAGGGCTGAGATGACGAGCCTGCGGCACCTTTGGACAAGCGACCCGGCGCGCCTGCTGCGCACTGCCGTGGCATGCTTGGTAGCCTTCGTGTTCGCCTTCTCCGTCATCAGCTCCGAAACTGCCGCGGCACCCAGCTCCGTTCAGAGCGATGGACTGCTGACGCTCGCGTCGCATCCGGCTCCCGATCATGCAGGATCGGGCGACCCGGCGGATGCGGGCATCCTGCTCCATGCCCACTGCGGCTGTCACCAAGTGATGCGGGCCGAGCCGGTCGCGTTCGAGCCGGTCCGGACAGCTGATCGGATTGCTTATCCGATCCAGACCGAGCCGCTCGCCTCCCGCGCCGCCTCCCCACTCCGCAGACCGCCCCGGGCCTGACCCGTCCCACCGCTACGGTGGACTGTCGCCGCTTGCGCCTTCTTCAGGGGCTGAGCGTTGGAGGTCATGTGGGAACTTGGAAGTGATCGGCCGCGCCTCTGCGCAGCCGGCGCCCAAAGGCCCGGTCGAGGTCAGCGCCATGCGTGCGTTTCTTATTCTGATTGTTCTGGCGGTCGGTGTCGCGATCGGCGGTGCCGTGCCGCGCGTGTCCCAGGTCATCCAGGGGGCTTTGGCGGCGACCGGCCTGATGAAGACCGACCCCCCACCGGAGGGCCCAGCGCAATCCCCGAAGGCGGGGGCGGAAAAACCGGCCGGCGAGAAGGCGGAGGATCACGCCGCCGAGGGGCAGATCAAAATGTCGGCGGAGCAGGCTGCCGCGCAGGAGATCACGACCGCGCCCGTTCAGGGCGGCACGCTCTCGCGGCACCTGATGGCGCCCGGCACGATCACGCCGGACACCGACCGGATCGCGCGTGTGCCGGCGCGGGTTGTGGGAACCGTGGCGGAGATGCTCAAGCGCCTGGGCGACCCCGTGAAGAAGGGCGAGGTCGTCGCCGTCCTCGACAGCCGCGAGGTCGCCGACGCCAAGAGCGAGTACCTCACCGCTCTGGTCAACACCGAGTTGCAGAAGACCAACTACGACCGGCAGCAGGCGCTCTGGGACAAGCGGATCTCCGCCGAGGCCACGTTCCTACAGGCCCGCGCGACCTATTCCGAGACGCAGTTGCGCGTCAACCTTGCCCGCCAGAAACTCTCGGCGCTCGGCCTCAATGCGGATGAGGTTGCGGCAGCGGCCAAGAAGGACGAGACCACCCCGAACCAATCGAGCCTGCGGCGCTACGAGTTGCGCTCGCCGCTGACCGGGCGCGTCGTCGAGCGCAAGGTCGACGTCGGCACGGCGGTGGGCAAGGAGGGTGACCCGGCCGACCTCTACACGGTCGCGGACCTCGCGACGGTCTGGGTCGAGCTCGCGGTGCCGACCACGGATCTGGCCAAGGTCAAGGAGGGCGCGGAGGTTCTGATCGCCGCCCGGGACGAGGATGCGGGCCAGCGGGCGAAGGGCAAAATCATCTTCGTCAGCCCGCTCCTGAACGCAGAGACCCGCTCGGCCCGCGTGATCGCCGCGCTGCCCAACCAGGATTTCAGCTGGCGGCCGGGTACCTTCGTCTCGGCCGAGATCCAGGTCGGCCAGGACAGCGCCAAGGCGAAGGTGCCGCGCGACGCACTCCAGAGCATGGGCGGCGAGAAAGTCGCCTTCGTGCGCAACGCGGACGGCTTCGAGCGGCGCGACGTCAAGACCGGCAAATCGGACGATGAGTCGGTCGAGGTCGTCTCCGGCCTGGAGCCGGGCGAGGAGATCGCAGTCAAGAACACCTTCCTCCTCAAGGCTGAGCTCGGCAAGGGCGAAGCCGAGCACCACGACTGAGACGGGACGCTCGCCATGATCAGTCGCATCCTCGACTTCTCGGTCCACCAGCGCTGGCTCGTGGTGCTGCTGTCGCTGCTCGCCGCCGGCTTCGGTGTGTTCTCGCTGACCAAGCTGCCCATCGACGCGGTGCCGGACATCACCAACAACCAGGTGCAGATCAACACGGTCGCGCCTTCCTACTCACCCGTCGACATCGAGAAGCAGGTCACCTACCCGGTCGAGACCGCGCTGGCCGGCATCAAGGGGCTCGAATACACCCGCTCGCTCTCGCGCAACGGCTTCTCGCAGGTCACCGCCGTCTTCAACGAGAAGCTCGACATCTACTTCGCCCGGCAGCAGGTCGCCGAGCGCCTCAACCAGGTCAAGAGTGACCTGCCGCCAGGCGCCGAGCCGCAGATGGGCCCGGTCTCGACTGGCCTGGGCGAGATCTACATGTGGACAGTGAACTACAAGAAAGCCGGCGAGAAAGCGCCCGTCCTCGACGGCAAGCCGGGCTGGCAATCCGACGGCAGCTACCTGACCCCGGAGGGGCAGCGCCTCACGACCGAGCTGGAGCGGTCCGCTTATCTGCGCACAATCCAGGACTGGATCATCCGCCTGCAGATCAAGACCGTGCCCGGGGTGGCCGGCGTCGATGGCATTGGCGGCTACGAGAAGCAGTACCACGTCCAGCCCGACCCGGCGAAGCTGACCGCCCTCGACCTCTCGTTCGGCGACGTCGCCCGCGCACTCCAGGCCAACAACGCCAACCAGGGCGCCCGCTACCTGGAGGACAACGGCGAGGGCTACGTCGTGCGCGCGGCCGGACGGCTGGAGAGCATGGACGAGATCGCCAACGTCGTCGTCACGACGCGTGGCGGCGTGCCGGTGCGGATCAAGGACATAGCTCAGGTCCGGATCGGGCGGGATCTACGGACCGGCTCGGGCAGCGAGAACGGCCGCGAGGTCGTCGTCGGCACCGCGTTGATGCTGATCGGCGAGAACAGCCGCACCGTCGCCGCCGCCGTCGATGCCAAGATGAACGAGATCCGCAAGTCGCTGCCGCCCGGGGTCGAGGTGCAGACGGTGCTCAACCGCACGCTGCTGGTCGAGGCGACCATCAAGACGGTGGCCCGGAACCTCGCCGAGGGCGCGACGCTCGTCATCGTCATCCTGTTCCTGCTGCTCGGCAACATCCGGGCCGCCATCATCACGGCGCTGGTCATCCCGGTCGCCATGCTGATGACCATGACCGGCATGGTCGAGGCGAAGATCTCGGCGAACCTGATGAGCCTCGGCGCCCTCGATTTCGGGCTGATCGTCGACGGGGCGGTGATCATCGCGGAGAACTCGCTCCGGCACCTGGCGGAAAAACAGCACGAACTCGGCCGCAAGCTGGAACTCGAGGAGCGGCTCGCGACGGTGCGGGCGTCGGCCGAGGAGATGATCAAGCCGTCGCTGTTCGGGCAGGCGATCATCATCCTGGTCTACGTCCCGCTCCTGACCTTCACGGGGGTCGAGGGCAAGATGTTCGAGCCGATGGCGCTGACCGTGATCATCGCGCTGGTCTCGGCCTTCATCCTGTCGCTGACCTTCGTCCCGGCGATGATCGCCATCGTGATCACCGGCAAGGTCACCGAGACGGACAACCTCATCATCCGGGGGTTCAAGGCGGCGTATCGCCCGGCCCTGGTCGGGGCCGTGCGGGCCCCGATGGCGTTCATCCTAGGCTCGCTCCTGCTGCTGGCCGGGGCCGGCGTGTTGTTCACCCGGCTCGGCGCGGAGTTCATCCCGACGCTCGACGAGAAGAGCATCGCCATGAACGCGCTGCGGATCCCCTCGACCTCGCTGTCGCAATCCCAGGCGATGCAGCTCAAGATCGAGCAGGCGGTGAGTAAGTTCCCGCAGGTGGCCTACGTGTTCTCGAAGACCGGTACCGCCGAGGTTGCCTCCGACCCGATGCCGCAGAACTCCTCGGACACCTTCGTGATCCTCAAACCCCAGGAGGAGTGGCCGGACCCGGAATTGTCCAAGACCGAGCTGCAGGAGCAGATCGAGAAAGCCGCCGGCGCCTTGGCCGGCAACGTGTTCGAGTTCTCCCAGCCGATCCAGCTGCGCTTCAACGAGCTTCTGGCCGGCACCCGCGGCGATCTCGCCGTGAAGGTGTTTGGCGAGGAGTTCGAGCCGATGCTCAAGGTGGCCAACCAGATCGCGGCCATCTTGAAGGGGACGGCGGGAGCCGAGGACGTCAAGGTCGAGCAGACGCAGGGCCTGCCGTTCCTGGAGATCAAGATCAACAAGGCGGAGGCCGCGCGGCTAGGCCTGAGCACCGGGGCCATCCAGGAGGTCATCGGGGCGGCGATCGGCGGCAAGGATGCCGGCGTGGTGTTCGAGGGCGACCGGCGCTTTCCCATCGTCGTACGCCTGACCGACAAGGTCCGGGAGGATCGCGAGGCGCTGGAGAACTTGCCCGTCGCGCTGCCGCCCGGCCCGAACGGGCGCTCGGCCTCCGTGCTCCTGAAGCAGGTGGCGAGCTTCGAGGTGACGGAGGGGCCGAACCAGATCAGCCGCGAGAACGGCAAGCGCCGTGTCGTGGTCACCGCCAACGTGCGCGGCCGGGACATCGGTTCGCTCGTGGCCGAGGCGCAGGCGAAGGTCGCGAGCCAAGTCCAGCTGCCCCCGGGCTATTACATCGCCTGGGGCGGTCAGTTCGAGAACCTGGCCTCGGCCCGGCAGCGTCTGATGGTCGTCGTGCCGGTGTGCTTCTTCCTGATCTTCCTGCTGCTGTACTCGGCGCTGGGCTCGCCCCGGGACGCGCTGCTGGTGTTCAGCGCGGTGCCGCTGGCGCTCACCGGCGGCATCGCGGCGCTGTGGCTGCGCGGCATGCCGTTCTCGGTGCCGGCGGCGGTCGGGTTCATCGCGCTCTCCGGCGTGGCGGTGCTGAACGGCCTCGTGATGCTGACCTTCATCAAGCAACTCATCGCTGAGGGGCGCCCCCGGCGCGAGGCGATCCTGGAGGGCGCCATGACCCGCTTGCGACCGGTGGCGATGACGGCGCTCGTGGCCTCACTCGGCTTCGTGCCCATGGCGTTGGCCACCGAGACTGGGGCGGAGATCCAGCGGCCCCTGGCGACCGTCGTCATCGGCGGCCTGATCAGCGCCACCCTGCTCACGCTCATCGTGCTGCCGGCGCTCTACGCCCGCTTCGGCGGCAAGGATCTGCCGAAATCTTCCGTGCAGGCGAGGAAGGAAGCCGAGGGACGCGCCTTTCCGCCCCTGCGACCTGCCGCGGAGTAGGGGCGCCCATGTCGCCTCGCGGCTTTCAACCTCAAAGAGGATCGGAAGCCGATCCAAAGGGCAGGCAGGCTCGCAACCTGGCACGCCAACGTCACGTCGCGTGACGTTCACGAACCATTCTTCATCGATGTAAGGGGCCGGATAGCCAGCGCGACGTCTGCCTCACGCCACCGATTTTTTTCTTTGCCGATGGGGATGCTAAAGATGCAGGCTGGCAAGTGCGCGACAAGCGTCTCGGATGCGGAGAGTCGAGCCGATCTCATACACACCGAGGTGCCGGCGAGCCGGCGAGTCCGCAGCCGATGGCTCTCGAGTGCATTCCGCATGCTGGTCGATGCCTGCCTTCTGGACGACCCAAAATGGTACGCGCCCCTGGCGGAAGCCCTCGCCCCGAGGCCCGGTGAGCGCATTCTCGACTGCGGCCCTGGAAGTGCTCTGCGCGCCTTGTATTGCGCCGACCGCTTCCCAGACTCACAGTTTGTTGCGGTCGAGTTCAACCGACGTCGGATCACGAAGGCGTTCAAGCGCGCATCCAGCATGAATTTGTCCAACTATAAAGCTATGACGTTCGAAGATGCGAGGCGCACACCGTTCGGCGCAGGTTCTTTCGACAAGGCGCTGCTGGTTCTCAACCTGCATGGTCTTGCGCCGGAGGATAAGACGAAAAATCTGCGGGAGCTTCGGCGGATCCTCCGGCGAGGCGGTATCGTCTTGGCGGCCGACATCGACCAACCGAAGGCCTCGCGGGAAGACGTGATCTTACGGCTCACCCAGCTGTTCTATGGCGCGGAGGCAACCAAGTCCCACACGTCGGGGACGTGGCCGAAATACCTGACGGAGGCGGGCTTTACCGGAGTGCGTCGCTTGTCGGAGCATCCAATCTGGATCGGCCGGATGGCCCTGATCCGCAGCCGGAAGCAGTGAGCTCGCTCCATTGAACCGCGCTGGGCTTACCGCCACTGGAATTACGTGGTGGCTGCGGCGCGATAATCGGCTTTCCGGGCAGGTATGGCGTTGAGCGTGACGAGGCGTTTGCGCCCTGTGGCTGTCAGTGGCGCCTTCGGCTTTCCTGCCGGTTGAAGGCGCGGACGGAAGTCGCGGAAGACGAAGCAGCGGCGTGGGCCCGCTGGTCAGCGGTGTGATGGAGACACATGACTTCCCACTTGGCGATCTCGACGCGTTAGCGGGGCGGGGCAGCTCCGTCGCCTGCGCCTGGGGAGATCCGCCTGGCGAGCGCCGAAACTCCAGACCGGTGGTGTTCTTTCAGGCCTTAAATGAGGGCTCACGTTGCAACCGACCGTGGGGCGGCTGGTTGTCAGGTTTCACCCCGAAACATCCCGCCCAGGAAAGATCATGACAAAGATTAGCTTTTTCTGCGTGTTGGGTCTGCTCGCAAGCAGCCCAGCCTTAGCCCAAGGCTTGCCCGCCCCTGGGCAGTCCGGCGCGACAGGAGTTGTGATCCAAAGACAACCTAACACCACCGGAAATGATCGTGACATAGTTATAGCCCCCGGCCCCACAGGAGCGAGCACAATAACGACCGACTCCGCGGCCGGCGGCAATGCGGGCCATCCCGAGCGGGCGGTCCCGAACGGAAGCGCCAACGGGGGCGGCAGTCGGTAGTCTTCTACCCACGTTTGCTGGGATAGAGCGGAGACGGCGAGCGGCAACTGGCCAGGCCGCTCCGCCTCGGTGACGAAGCGCACCTTCTCCTCGCGTGTGAAGCGGCGGCGCTCCGGCCCGGTTCTCGGCACGCACCAGGCGGGGGAACGACAAGAGGTCGGAGCGGGCAGCGTCGGTTGCAGACAGCAGCTCGGCCTCGCTCAGCGGTTTGGCACCAGGGATATCCCTGAGGCGTCGGGAGGGGGCGAGCGATCGACGAGGAGTAGGCGACACGGACTTCGAAGTTCAAGGCAGGGACATTCAGACCCGGGGCTCGAGCGCAGGCAGCTCTCTGAACCGATGTGAACCCAGCCTTCCGAACAGCATACCGGCCCGTGGCGTCATCGAAGGCCACATCGTGAGGCCTGACACACGTCCGATCGAAGACCCCGCCGAAACATCGAAGATCAAGCTTGCCAGACAGGGGGCATCCATACACGCCCCTGGCGGCGATGTTCTTCGCGGGCTTCCTGCTGCTGCTCCTGCTCGAGGGAATGATCGGCTAGGCTGGATCCGGAATGCTGGCCGCGGGCGAAACCAAGTCCCTCCCGGACGAGGCCCACATCCTCCTCGTCGAGGACGACGACGGCATGCGCGTGCTCGTCAGCCGCATCCTGCGGGAGAGCGGCTTCCGGGTCACGGGCTGCCGCGGCGGCGCCGAGATGTGGTCGCTCCTGCCCGACACGCCGGTTGACCTCGTCCTCCTCGACGTCATGCTGCCGGGCGCGTCCGGGTTCGACCTGCTCAGGGCCCTGCGGGCGAAGGGCACCGTCCCGGTCATCATGCTGAGCGCCCGCAACGAGGAGGCAGACCGGGTGCTCGGCCTGGAACTGGGCGCCGACGACTACGTCGCCAAGCCGTTCGGGCGCCCGGAACTCCTCGCCCGGATCCGGGCGGTGCTCCGCCGGTCGGCCCTCGCGCCGGTGCCGAGCGCGGCGTCGCGGCCGGAATCCCTCGCCTTCGCCGGCTGGCGGCTCGACCTGCGCAGCCGCGCCCTGACCGATCCCGAAGGCGCCGCCGTCGACCTGTCGGGCGCCGAGCACGACCTGCTGCTGGTGTTCCTGGAACACCCGGGCCGGGTGCTCGGCCGCGAGCAGATCCTGGAGATGGGCCGCGGGCGGCTCGCCGCGCCGTCGGACCGCAGCGTCGACACGCTGGTCAGCCGGCTGCGGCGCAAGCTCGAACCGCCCGCGGGGACGGCCCCCGTCATCAAGACGGTGCGGGGCTCCGGCTACATGCTGACCGCCAAGGTCGAGCGGGCATGAGGAGCCTCCTCGGCCTCGCCCGCAGCCTGGAGGGGCGCACCGTCGTCGTCCTGCTCCTGGCCGTGCTCCTCGTCCATGGCGGTGCGCTGGCGATCTACCGCCTCTCGGCGGCGGCCGCGGCCGACGAGGCCTTCGCCACCGAGGTCGCCCGCCAGCTCGTCATCGCACGCGAGGCCGTGTCGCGACGCCCGCCGGAGGAGCGGGCCGACGAGGCCAAGGCCCTCTCGTCGAAGCATTTCGAGGTCGGCTGGGAGCGGGGCCCGCCCGCCGAAGCCGTCGGGACCGACGCGGCGCTGCGCGACCTGCGCGACCGCGTCCTGGAGGCCGAACCCGTGCTCGGCCCAGGGCTGGCGCTCGCCCTGGGCGCGCCGGACGAGCCGCTGCGCCAGCGGGACCTCCGCGGCGCCTTCCCGCTCCCGGACGGCGACTACCTGACCTTCCGCTCTGCCCATGCGCCGGGCCTCGCCCGCCTAGGGCCGTGGGCCTTCCTCGCGACGGCGGTGGCCATCCTGGTCGGTGTCGCAGCCGTGGTCGTGGTGCACCGCATCGCCGGGCCCCTGCGCGAGTTGACCCGCGCCACAGAGCGGATCGGACGGAGGGCGGTCGTGCCGGTGCCGGAGGTCGGGCCGGACGAGACGCGCGGGATCGGGCGCGCCCTGAACGCGATGCAGGCGCGCATCCACGGCCTCGTGGCGGAGCGGACGCAGGCGCTGGCGGCGGTCTCGCACGACCTGAGAACGCCCATCGCCAGGCTGCGCCTGCGCCTCGACCGGGTCGAGGACGCCGACGAGCGCCGCGCGATGGCGGCGGACCTCGACGAGATGCAGGCCATGGTCGAGGCCACCCTGGCGTACGTGCGCGGCGGCGATGACCCGGAGGCGCGGCAGATCGCCAACGTCGCGAGCCTCCTGATGGCGGTGGCGGACACCTCGACGGACGCCGGCCAGGATGTAGCGTATGCCGGCCCCGGCCGGGCGCTGGCGGAGGTGCGGCCGGTCGCCCTCCGGCGGGCGTTGGAGAACCTCGTCGACAACGGCGTGCGTTACGGCGGCCGCGTGCGCATCGCCCTGGGCTTCAACGACGCCGCCCTCGTGGTCCATGTCGACGACGACGGCCCCGGCATCCCGCCGGGGGACGTCGCCCGGGCGTTCGAGCCGTTCGTGCGGCTGGCGGCGTCGCGGAACCGGAACACCGGCGGGACCGGCTTGGGGCTGACCATCGCGAGGCGGGCGGTCGAGGCCGAGGGCGGCCGCCTCGGCCTGTCGAACCGGCCCGGGGGAGGCCTGCGGGCCGAGATCCGCCTGCCCGGGACGGGGGGGCGCGGCCGCGGCGGCGTCCCCCCGGCCGACCCTCAGCGCGCGGTCGCCGGCGCGTCGGGGTGCGCGTCCGGCTGCGCCGAACGCTCGTTGGACACGTAGGCGCTGCCTGGGAGTGCCAGAGTCAGGAGGAAGGTGGCCGCCGCCAGTGCCGCGGAGAGCGCGGCAGGCACGAGGAAGGCGTCGGGCCCGAGCAGCCTCTGCAGGAAGCCGCCCGCGACCGCACCCGAGGTCAGGGCCGCCCAGAGCGGCGCCTGGAGCCAGAAGGAGGGCGGGGGCTCGTGCAGGATCATGTTCGCGAGCCCGGTCCCGAAACGCACGACCGTGCCCGTGACGTAGGTCAGCGCCAGGCTTCGGCCGCCCTCGTCCTGCAGCGTCGCGTTGAGGATGCCCAACGCCAGGACGACCGGGTACGCGTGCAGCGGGAACGCTTCCGGCCCCTCTGGCAGGAAATTGCCGATGGACAGCAGCACGGCCTGGACGCCAAGTAGGACCGACAGGCGCCACCGGCCGGCCCAAGCCGCCAGCAGCGTCCCGGCGAAGGCGCCGAAGCAGAACAGCGAGATGGTGCTGCCGAAGCGCATGGCTCCCGACCAGTCGAACCCGCTGGCCGCGACCCCGAAGCGGGTTGTGTTCCCGCTCATGAACGACATGAACAGCTGCGAGTGCTCGAGGAACCCGATCGAGTCCGCGGCGCCCGCCAGCGCAGCCAGCGCGATGGCGAGCGGCACGCGCGTCGCGGGGCTCGATGGGAAGGATTTGTCCATTTGTGACCTATGCTCTTCGGGGGGCTTCCAGCCGCGCTCGGTCGCGCCGAGGGCCCCCTGGATTAAGCTCGCCCCTTGGCCGGGGCTTTTCCGGACGGTGACGAAGTGTGTCGACGCAATCGTCCGGGCGGCGGACCGAACCCGATGCCCATGCGCAGGGCGGACACACTTCGTCACGAACGCGACGACCGACAGACATACGGGCCGTCTATCTCGGGTCCTGAAGCGGTCGATTCGGCCGCGGACCGAACAGGAGATGGACCCATGAAGAGGACGCTCGCCGCCGCTCTCGCCGCGACGCTCGCGGCGGCCGCGATGCCCGCGCTCGCGATCGACGGGCACGGAAACGCGGCGAACCCCGAGCGCGCGGTCCCGAACACCGGCGGCGTCTCCGGTGGACCCGCCCACCGCGACGATCCGCGGGTCCGTGAGTCGCAGGAGAGGCGGCCTGACGGCACGCCGGCGCACGGCGCCAACGACGGCCACGCCCACGGGCACAGCCAGGACGCTACCGGCAAGAGGTGACAGCCGCGCGGGCGGTGGGAGCGAAGGGTGGAGATGACGTCATGCGACTGCTGCCCCTCCTCGTCGTCTTCGCGGTTCTCGCTGCGGGCATCGGCTACGCGCTCGCTTGAGCCGACTCGCGCGACAAAGGGTTCACGGTGTGTAGTCTGCCCCTTAAGCACGCCGTGGAACGCCCGCCCCGACGCGAGTCGGGGCGGGTACGTCGGGGTGCCCGGACACCCTCGCCCCGGCCGGCGCCCTGGATGGCGACGGCTTGCGGTGAAATCCTCGAATCGGTCATAGGGGCGGTGATGCCAGCGACGCGGAGCCATAGGTCCTTCGGGGCGATCACGGGGTGGTGGGCGACCGCCGCGCGTGCGCTTGCACTGGTCCTAGCGCGCGTCGTCGCGGCGCCGACCGCCGGACTGGCCGCCGACCTAGCGTAACACCAGGGTCATCAGGGGCACGGTCACATGGAGCTCGCGGTGGCGTCGGAGGGGGCCGGCCAGCGAGAAGGCCGTCGACCCCGGGGGTGCATTGCCGCTGCCATGGCGCCGTCAATCCGCATGGGCCGACTGCGGCCACGCCGGACTTGGCCTGGCACCTGAGCTTCGCGCGGCTGACCGCGTCCGTCCGCTCGGTCTTTCCGGGCCGCCTGACGAGACCTCCGCGCGCCTGAGTCGACGCTGCCTCGGGCGCGCCCGCGTCGAGCTGACTGCTTCCGGAGCGTCGCCGCATGTCACCCAGCATGAACGACCGCGCCGTCCGTGACCGCGCACGGTCTCGGCCGAGCGTGGTCCGCGAACGAGGTGTCTCACTCAACCATCGGGCGCAGGAGATGCAGGCCGCGATTAACTCTTCACTAACTATGATCGCTAACTATTCATTGAGACATTGCGGGTTCGGCCTCCGATCCCCTGCTCGGTTCTCGGGAGAGCGTGGATGGCAAAGGCCGAAGGCATCATGGGGTCTGCCGTCGCGGCGGCAGGCCTGCGGGTGCAGCAGGGCCGCCTGCGGGTCATGACCGAGAATCTCGCCAATGCAAACAGCACCGCGAGCACGCCCGGCGGCGACCCCTACCGGCGCAGGATCGCGGTATTCGAGCCGGTCGGGGCTGACGCAGAGCCGATCGGTCGCGTCGTGCACGACACCAGCCCGTTCCGCTCGATCTCAAGTCCCGGTCATCCCGCTGCCGACGAGCAGGGCAATCTGAAGCTGCCAAACGTCAACCCTGCCACGGAGATGGCCGGGTTGCGCGCAGCGATGGGGGCCTACGAGGCGAACCTGAGGGTGATCGCAACCCTCGACGATCTCAACAGCCGCACAATCGACCTGCTGACGGTCTGAGTTCCGTCACCCCTTCGAGATATTTTTACCGTTCGACAGGGACTGCGCGAGATCGGCCCGGCGACGGCGTTTGTCGGCGAGGGCGTGCAGCACCGCCCTCCATACTGGCTCGGGCTGCTCGGGGTCGAGAAGCTCGCCCTCGCTCAGCGGCGGCACGACCTCATGACTTGGCCCGTCGAGCGGAACCAGGGTACGCCCGGCTGCCTGGCGCAGCACCTCGACCGCGGCGATCAGTGAGCCCGTGTGGGCGCGCATTTTCGCCACCTCCTCCGGTGAAACGCCGAGGTGCTCGCCCAGAAGCGCGTGGCGCAAGCCGAGGATCCCCGCCGCGACTGCTTGATCGGTCGCGTGGCCAGGCACGGCTTCGACGGCCAGATCGCATTCCGTATCCAGACCCATCGAGCGGTTGTTCAGGTTGGATGAGCCGATTTTGAGCAGGCGGTCGTCGACGATCAGCACCTTGGCATGCACGTAGATCGGCTGCCCGGCTGCGGTCACGGGACGGTAGATGCGGAAGCGGCCGAAGCGGTCCGCGGAGCGGATGTGCGCCAGCGCCCGGTCCCGTCCCCGTCCCATGGCCGCTTCCTCAAGCCAACCCATGGCACGGTCGGGATTGATCACGACGATCTCGGGCCCGTCCGGCTCCCGCAGACGGGCTGCCATGGCCTCGGCGATACAGCGTGCGGCAAAGTACTGGCTCTCGATGTAGATCGTGTCGCGCGCTGCCGCGATGGCGGCGAGGTAGAGTTGTTCGATCTCATGCACGTCCGGGCGGCCGTGATAGGCCGGCGCGGTCCGGGCAATTCCCACCTCCACGTCGCGCAGAAGCGGCCTCAGCCCGTCGGGCCACGGATCTTGCGCCGGTGGACCGGGCGGCGCGATCCGCTCGCCGGTGGCGTGATGCCAGCGCTCGCGCGCAAGGGCACCGAGGGCTGCGGCGGCGGCGCCGTCGACTGCGACCGTGGCGTCGTGGAAAGGCGCGTAGCCGTGTCCCGACGGACGCACCCGGCGCGCGTCCTGGTCGGCATGGTCGCGGGTGTCCCAGCGGTCGTCGGTCATGTCGATGCCGCCGCAGAAGGCGAGCGCGTCGTCGATCACGACGATCTTCTGGTGATGCGAGGCCCCGGGCGGGTGGGCGCTGTCGAGCCGGAACCGGAAGCCGCGGGCCCGCATCCAGTTCAGGAGGTAGAGCGGCGTCGTGCCGCGCGCCAGCGTGCCGAGGACCCCCAGGTTCCACTGCAGCACGCGGATGCTCAGCTCCGGTCGACGCCGGCCGAGTTCGGACAGGAACGGGCCGAGTTCCTCCGGCAGGCCCGGCAGCGGGTGGTCGGGGTCGAGCTTGATGCGGGTGTCGAACTCCCAGCCGATGAACAGGACCGCGTGGCGGGCGCGTAGGAGGGCGCTGCGCAGATGCGCGAAGTAGGCGGCGGCATCCACGATCGGGGCAAAGCGCGTCGCCCGCTCGATCCGCCAGCAGGTCAGGCCGGACTGCAGCAACGTCGGTGTGCCCAAGACGGGTGCCGTATGGGATGGATGATGCATCGGTGCGTTCAACTCCCAGGCAACGCTCGATCCCTGGCGTCCGGCGACGAAGCGCCGGCGCCCTTTCGAGCGTCCGCGTGTGAACCCGCCTCCACTTGGTGCGTTCCCGATCCGAGCTGTGGGAGTGCTCAGCCGCCACGCAAGATTGCTTCCCGAGGAGGATCCGCTGGTCGATTGGATTGTGACCGCGATCGAGCGGACCGGCTACCTCGGCGTCTTCCTGCTGATGTTGATCGACAACATCTTCCCGCCGATCCCCTCCGAGGTGATCATGCCGCTGGCAGGTTTTGCCGCGGCGCGCGGCCAGCTCAGCCTCGTCGGCGTGTTCCTCGCCGGCACCGCCGGGTCGCTCTGCGGCGCGCTGCTCTGGTACGGCGTGGGGTGCTGGCTCGGACGCGAGCGCCTGCGGCGCTTCACGGCCCGGCACGGGCGCTGGCTGACCCTGAGCCCGGCGGAGGTTGATCGGGCCGGTACCTGGTTCGCCCAGCGCGGCGGCGTCACCGTCCTGGTCGGTCGCGTCATCCCGGGCGTGCGCAGCCTGATCTCGGTGCCGGCCGGGGTTGCCGGCATGCCGCTCACGCCCTTTCTGGCCTACTCGGCGCTCGGCACGGTCGTCTGGACCGGGCTGCTGACGGGGGCCGGCTACGGGCTTGGCGAGAACTACCGTCTCGTGGGCCGCTTCGTCGAGCCGATCGGCAACGGCGTGCTGATCCTGGCTATGCTGCTCTACCTCTACCGCGTCGCCACCTTCGAGCGCGGGAGCGATGCCCGGGGCTGAGGCACGGCAAGCCCTTGCCGGGGCCGGCAAGGGGCGAGTTGCAGAAGCGCGGACGAGCGAGCCGTAACGTTCTGCGGAGGAGTGTGGGTGAGACGCTTTCTGATCCTGGTCGCCCTTGCGGTCACGGCGACCCTTCCGGCCGTCATCCTGCGTTTGGGCGGCTGGCAGCCGAGCCCCTTTGTCGATGTCGCCGCCTTCGGCATCGCCATCCTGGCCGCGGGCTTCCTGCTGTCCTGGGGAGCGGAGACGGCCGAGCAGCACATCTCGCAAGGCCTCATCCTGGCAGCCGTCGCCCTGGTGACTGTGCTGCCGGAATATGCGATCGACATCTACTACGCCTACATGGCTGGCGCCTCCGGCCCAAACTCGCAGTACGTCCAGTACGCGGCCGCCAACATGACGGGCGCCAATCGGCTGCTCGTCGGCCTGGCTTGGCCCCTGATGGTGTTCCTGCACTGGATGAAGGACCGACACCGCTCGATCGACCTCGCGCCCGGCAACGCCGTCGAGGTCGGGTTCCTGCTGCTTGCCAGCCTGTACGCTTTCGTGATCGTGCTCAAGCGCAGCATCTCGCTGCTCGATTTCGTCGTGCTCATCGCGATCTTCGGCGCCTATGTCTGGCGCGCGCGCAATCTGCAGAAAAGCGACAACCCGGAGGAGGCGGAGGAGCCGGGGCCGGCCGCGGCGCTGAACACGCTCTCTCCCGGCCTGCAATGGACCGCCATGGTTGGCCTCGTGGCCGTGGCCGGCGGCGTCATCCTGGTCTCGGCCGAGCCCTTCGCCGAGGCGATGGTGAGCACGGGCCGCCTCATCGGACTCAACGAGTTCCTGCTGATCCAGTGGCTGGCGCCCCTGGCCAGCGAGGCGCCGGCGATCACGGTGGCGGTGCTGTTCGTGCGCGCCAATCGTGCCGGCGACGGGCTGATCGCCATGATTAGCGACAAAATCAACCAGTGGACGCTGCTCGTCGGCATGCTGCCGCTCGCCCTGAGCATCGGCGCGGGCGCGATCAGCCCCTTGCCGCTCGATGCGCGCCAAGGCGAGGAGTTCTTCCTGACAGCTGCCCAGTCGCTGCTCGGCATCGCGCTCCTGCTGCGCCTGCGCCTCGGGCTCTGGTCCGCGCTGGCGCTGGCCGCGCTGTTCACCGTCCAGGTCGGGCTGGCCTTCGTCTACCGCAACGACGAGGCACGTACGATCGCGACGCTGACCTGGTTGGCCTGGGCCTACCTCGGGCTGGCCGGCCTTCTGTTCCTGATCGATGGGCGGCGGCTGTTTACCCTTCTGCGCGGTGCCGTCATGGGCGATTTTTCGAAGCTCGAGCCGCCCGGGAGCGAAGGCGACTCGGACGTGCAGCGGAGCGAGCGAGAAGCCAGTTCCATCGCGGGCTGACCCGGTACGATCCGGGCGGAGCGCAGGCCCCGCCCGGGTCTGTCATGCCTTACTTGTTCGGCATGATCTTTCCGTCGGCCCCAACCCTGATCTCCTGCGACTGGCTGCCGGTCACCACCGTGATCTTGTACTGCACACTGTCGGCCGCGCGCTCGACCTCCGCCTCGGCCGCTTTGCCGCCCGCCTTCTGCTCGGCGGTCGCGACCGCCTGCTTCAGGCTCGCGGGGGCATTCTGTACGTCGGAGGGCTTCAGACGGATGAAGTAGCTCTCGATCGGGTGGTTGTCGCTCTTGATCACCTGACCCGAATTGGCGTCGATGTGGTGATCGGTGAGCTTGCCGTCGCTGCCGAGCACCTTGATCTCGTAATACGATTTGCCGCCCTCATTCTCGAAGTCCGCCTCGATCGCGCGGCCCGGCCCCTTGCTCTCGGCCGTGTCGAGAGCCTGGGCGAGCGAGACCTTCGCGGCCTGTAGGCCCTCGTGCTCGCGCTCCTTGTGACCGGTGGTGCCGTGGGCGGGTTGCGCAGCGCCCGGAGGTGTGGCGGCAGGAGCGGGCGCCTGAGGCGCCGGACCCGTCTGGGCCGCGGCCAAGCCGGTCAGGACGAGAAGCGGTGCGAGAGAAAGGGCAAATCGGGACATGGCGTCTCCTGTGGCTCAGTGGACAGCCGCAAAGCTGTGCCGCCTCAACGCAGGAGGGACAGGGCGGTTCGCAACCGCGGCTCTCCCGTGCGATGATGAAGCGAAATCCGGCTTGGCGGTACCGTACACCGGGCTACGCGTTCAGGTTCGGCTCCGGTGCCCGGAGCGGATGTTCGGGACGGCTGTGACCGCGACCAGGGGCAACGGAACTGCGACAAGCCGAGCTGGTGAGGACGGTTCATCCGCGAGAATACAGATGCCGAACATCAACTACGCCTTCGTCGCCGGTCTCATCATGCTCGCTTCGGGCGCACCCGGAGCACAGGGCGCGCGCGCTCAACCGCTGGATGCCTATGAGGCTGCGAACGGCTTCCGTGGCTCAGATGTCGCGTCTGTGATCACCCGCATCGTCGAGCGTCAGTTGCTGGCAATCCCGGGGGTGCGTTCTGTCCACGACCTGCATGTGCGCTCGATCACCTCCGGCATCGACACCATGAGCGCCCACGTCGTCGTAGCCGACATGGCCGAGGCCGCGCGCATCCTCAAAGCGGTGCAGCAGATCATGGCGGCCGAGTTCAACACGCGCCACGTCACCGTGCAGGTCGAGAACGAGGTTCTGCAGGAAGAGGAGAAGCTGCGAAAGACCTGAGCGCGTGCGAAAGCCGCCTGCTCGGCCCTATGAAAACGACATCGGATGGCCGATCTGCTCGGCTGCTGTCCCGTGTTCCGAGAGCGTCCATTGCCGCAAACCTTCATGCTCGACTGGCCGGCAGTAGCAGAAAACGGCGCACTCCCATTTCGGACGGCATGATCAACGAGGGAGCGATGCGGAAAGGCTTGCTCTATACCTGCCTCGGAGCATCGCTGCCATTCCTATCCAGCTGTGGCGGCGCGGCGCTGCCCGGTATTCAGCTTGGCTTGGGCGACAGCGGCAGTACGTTTGGCTTCGACTCGCTACCTTTCGAGATCCGGCGTGCGGACGACAGCGTCCTTACGGGTCACGCGTCCGTCCGCCTCTTGCGCCTCGCCTTTTTCACTCGCAACGCGAAGGGATTGGTCGCGTGCAGCGGCGGATCTACGCTCGATCTCAAGGGCTCGCCTGTACCTGTGAGCGTAGACTGTACCGGTAGCGGCATCCTGTAAGGGACCGTGACGACGGCGCGCGCTGATCGCGGTGAGGGTACCTTCACCGAGCCGTCCAGACGTATCGCTACGTTCCGCTACGGTGCACTGCTCGCATCGACTGCGGGCGACTGAAGGAGCCTGTGAGAGGATCGCAAGCGATGGAAATGTGGACTCGACCGCTATCATAGGGATGTCGTTGCCACTGACGGATCGGAGTTCATGTTAGATCACCACCACGACCACGGCGGCCAGCACGACCATGCGGACCACCCTCACGGACACGGGGCAGGTCATAGTCATGCGCCTGCCGACTTTGGCAAGGCGTTCGCCATCGGCGTGGTCCTGAACGTCACCATCGTTCTCATTCAAGCTGTTTACGGCTATCTCAGCAACTCCATGGCATTGTTGGCGGATGCCGCCCACAATTTTTCAGATGTGTTGGGCCTACTCGTCGCTTGGTCGGCAGCAATCCTCGGCAAGCGCGCGCCGACGGCGCGCTTCACGTATGGTTTGAAGGGGACATCCATTCTCGCTGCGCTCTTCAACGCCGTCTTCCTTCTCGTGACGATTGGGGCCTTGAGCTGGGAAGCAGTGCAGCGCCTGTTCCACCCCGAACCCGTCGCCGGCAAGACCGTCATGATCGTAGCTACGGCAGCCTTGGTCCTCAACGGCTTCACGGCGTGGCTGTTCGCGTCGGGACGAAAGGGCGATCTCAACATCAGAGGCGCCTTTCTGCACATGGCAGCGGATGCTGGCGTTTCAGCCGGTGTCGTCGTTGCCGGATTGGTAATTCTGCTGACGGGCTGGCTCTGGCTTGATCCCGTGGTCAGCCTCGTCATCAACGCGGTCATTGTCTGGGGAACCTGGGGCCTTCTGCGTGACAGCGTGACGATGTCGCTGGCAGCCGTTCCCCCCGGCATCGAGCTCTCCACTATCCGTGACTATCTCGCCTCCCGGACCGGCGTGAGGGAGTTGCACGATCTCCACGTCTGGCCCTTGAGCACAACGGAGACAGCGCTCACAGCTCACCTTATCATGCCGGATGGCTATCCGGGCGACCAGTATTTGATACAAATAGGTCGATAACTCCAAGAAAAGTTCGCGATCAATCACACAACATTACAAGTCGAAACTGATGAGTCATCGGTCTGTCCTCTTAATCGGTCCGGGGCGGCCTAGGTACAAGCCCGTGCTTTCCCATATCGATCCTGCTGAGATCGGGCAGGCCGGAAAGGACCAACTGTGCTGAAGAGAGGCGGCAACAGAATAGCCACGCGTAAACCTCGCTCCCTCCAGCGGGTCAGTCGTTTGGTCCGGCTGCAGGCGATGATTTTGTCTGCTCTGGCCCGTTGCATCAAGGGCACGGTCGTGTGGGGTCTCCGAACCGGCCTATTCGGGATCGCACCTGCCATGATCGGGTTGCGTGTCACCTGGAGGCTGCGACGACGCGTTGTAGGCCTTTTCGCGGTCCGCCGCGGAAGCCGTTCGGCGCTGGCCGATCAGAACTCGGTACCCTCCATGTCTGAAGAGCGCCTCGCCGCAGCACGCCTGCGCATAGCACAACTCAACTATGTAAGGATAACCCACATTATTTCCAAGTTTGCTCTTCTGAGCCTGTTTGCAGTTTTGTCGAAGCCGGAGACGGCAGCCAAGACCCTTGCAAGCTTGCTTTTCATGTCTGCATTTCTGAGCGCTGTGCTTGCCTTGCATTCCCGAGCGAGACTTACGTCTTCTGTTCTGAGTTGCTGGGACGAGACGGCATTTTTCCTGTTATTCGCGTTAATCGTTCGCAGCATGACCGTCGCGCACGCGATTTAGGTTATTTATCTATGGATATTTATTCGGCGCAGCAAAACATCACGTGCTTGAATATCTTCAGACGCTCGATCCGACCTGCTACTGGGCTCGTTGATCAGGGTATTGTGATCGCGCCGAGCCAGCACGTCCAGGTTCTGCTGCAGGCCGGTGTACCGCCCTCAATTTCCGAGAGATCGATCTGAAGCCTATGCGGTCAAGGTTGTGGGTAGAAGTTGCACGATGCGGATAGCGGGTGGCGATAACCTGCACCTCGGGCGAGCGCGCCGGCTCGACCGCACCCGGCCGCACGATCATCGAATCGTCCGAAGCCGGACCTATCCGCCACGCTCCTGCGTTAAAGCCCGGATCCTCTGCAACGCGCGGGTAAATCATGGCGATCGATGTCCAGTCCGAACTGCGTCGCCCCTTAACCTTAAGTCTAGCCGTCGTGGCGGCCGTTCTTTTAGTCTGGCTGGTCATCGTCACTGCCGTGCATGCCAAGCACCGCCGAGCTTTCGAGCGGAGCATCAGCTCGCTCCAGGCGGAGCAGGTCAACCTGCAGAACGAGCTGGCTCAGCAGCGACTGACCACTGGCACCTTGTCGACCTTGCAGGCCAGGATCGCGACGGCAGAACAGCAGGGGCGTCAAGCCACTCAGGACGTCGAGCAGCTGCAAGCCCGGCTCGCGACGCTGCGCCAGGATCAGGAGGCAGCCGAGCGGAAGACGAGTGCAGCAACTGAAGAGCAGCAGGCGCAGATACAGCGCCTCAGCGATCTGCAGGCTCAGATTCAGGAGGCCGAGCAGAAGATTGCGCCATTGCGTGAGGTCGCGGACAAAGCCGATCAGGCTGCCAAGACCCGTACCCAAGATCTGGCGAATGTCGGAGCGCGGCTGGAGGAAGCACGCGAGCAGGAGGCCTTGCTACGGGGCAGCCTCGCAACCCTGATGCAGGAGAGCGCGGTCAAGTCGGCGGAACTCGCCCAGGCCGAGCAGAGCCAGCAGACGGCTCGCGAGGGGTCAGCAGCCGCGCAGAAGGCGCTTTCGGACGCGAAGGCCGAGATTGAGAAGGCATCCAGGCAACGCGCTGACCTCGAGCAAGTGATCAGTAGCTTGAGCGCCGACCGGACTAAGCTGACGGCCGATATCGATCAATCAAGCCAGCAGCTTCAACAGGCTCGGAACAGTCTCACATCTGCGCAGAAGGATGTGGCCACCGCTCAGGCGGACCGCGACCGTGTCGCCGTTGAGCGCAGTCAAACTGAGGCTGCGGTCAAGAAGCTTCAGGACACTCGGGACAGGTTGAGCACGGAAATAGAAGCTCTGCAGAACCGGCAGGCTGACGCGCAGGCCCAACTGTCCACGCTTAGCGACAGCATGGCTCGACGAAACACGGAACTAGCGGATCTTGACAAGCAGATACACTCAGTCCGCCAGGAGCTGGCAGATGTTCAAAGCCAGCTGGCAGGTCGTCGCAAGCAGCTCTCCGAAGAGCCTGCTCCTATAACGCCACCAGAGCATCAGGCGGCTGAACCGAAGCCACAATGAGTGTAACCGTCAGGCCGAGATACGTTCGCTGACGGCTTATCAACGGGTACCGAAGTCTGGTCCTCCTTCATGCGGAGAGCGCCAGGCCACGACGCCGTTTTCCCCTCGTTCTCGGGTCTCTTAGTATCATGCATGTTGAACCGGTCAGCGACGCGGTCGTCATCAAGGTCGCGCCTCGCTCGGCCTGCACGCGCTGATCGGGATGGTAAATGCCGTCGCAGCGCCACCACGGGCTGACGGCGAGGACGCCGCAGATCCGCTCCACCAGAGCCGACCCTCTTGAATAGGATTAAGCAGATGCCTCCCGGCTGACCTGTTCAGCGGCATCTTGCACGGCGCGCGCCCAGTGCGGACAGGTGTGTGACTTGAGATCAGCTCGGTGCCTTCGTTCCTGAACGTGCTGGCAGCGTCGCACGAACGCGTCCGTCCACACCGCGGCCGCCGCAAGCCCATCTTCCGCCTGCGGGTGGATCTCGAAGTCCGAGAGTCCGCACACGGGGCATACGATTGATCCCATGAGAGCCTCCACTCACACCTCGACCTCGGTGCCGACCTCCATCACCTGACGGGCCGGCACGCAAAAGTAGCTCGCCGTCTCCTCGGCATTGCGCTGCATCAGTGCGAAGATCTCCTCGCGCCAACCCGCCATACCGGGATGCTTCTCAGAGGCGACGACCGTCTCGTGGCTGATGAAGTAGCTCAGGCGGTCCACGTCGACGCCCGGCAGCCTGCCGTCCTCTCCCGCCCGCCTCAAGGCGCGCGGGACGTGCACGGTGTCCATGAAGCCGAAGCGCAGGATGACCCGCGTGACATCCTGAGCGATCGGCACCACCGCGACCTGCTCGGCCTCGGAGGCATGCGGCACGTCCAGGGTCTGCACCGTGATCAGCAGCACGCGCTCGTGCAGCACCTCAAGGTGGCGCACGAAATTCATCAGCGGCAATGGCATGCCATCTTCGGCCGAGGTCAAGAACGCCCCTGTGCCCGGGATGCGCGGCAGATGCTTGGCTTCGGCCCGACGCAGGAATTCTTCCTCAGGCATGCGCAGCTGCACCCGAGCCGCTTCCACAAGCTGCGTACCGCGCCGCCACGTCAGCATCAGGAAGGCCACGCCCGCCGCCAACAGCAGCGGAAACCAGCCACCCTCGAACAGCTTCAGCGTGTTGGCGCTGAAGAAGGTCAGATCCACGAGCAGGAAGGCGCCATTGACGGCGAGCACGAGGGCGAGGTTGAAGCCCCAGTGCACGGCGATCAGCGCCGCCAAGACGGTGGTGATCACCATCAGCAATGACACCGCGATACCGTAGGCGCCCGCGAGCGCGTCCGACGAGCCGAAGGCCAGCACAGCGCCCAGCGTCGCGATCGCCAAGAGCCAGTTGACGATCGGCACGTAGATCTGCCCGGCTTCCTCGCCGGAGGTGTGGACGATGCGCATGCGCGGGAAGAAGCCAAGCTTGATCGCCTGCTCGGTCAAGGAGAACGCACCGGAGATGATGGCTTGGGAGGCGATCACCGTGGCGAGCGTGGCGAACGCCACGAGCAGGTAGTGGATCCAGCCCGGCGCGAGCTGGAAGAACGGGTTGTCGACCGCCTCCGGGTTCGAGAGCAGCAGCGCGCCCTGGCCGAGGTAGTTCAGCACGAGGGCGGGCAGCACGATCGTGAACCACGCCATACGGATCGGTGCGCGCCCGAAATGGCCGAGATCGGCGTACATCGCCTCGCCGCCCGTGACCGCCAGGAAGGCCGCACCCAGCATGGCGAAGCTGACCGGCAGATGCGCGGTGACTAGGTAATGGACGGCGTGGAACGGGTTCAGAGCCGCCAGGATCTCTGGGTTCTGTCGGATGCCGGCCGCGCCAACGACCGCGATGGTGGCAAACCACAGCAGCATGACGGGTCCGAACAGGCGCCCGATGAAGCCGGTTCCCTTCCGCTGGACCGAGAACAGACCGATCAGGATGACGACGGTGGCCGGCACCACGAAGGGCGTCACGCCGGGGGCATCGACCTTCAAGCCCTCGACGGCCGAGAGCACCGAGATGGCCGGGGTGATCGCTCCGTCGCCGTAGAGCAGCGCGGCGCCGATCAGGCCGACGACGAGCAAGAGGGCGCGCCAAGAGCGGGGAGGTGCGTGCCGGGCACCGAGCAGGGCGAGCATGGCCACGATGCCGCCCTCGCCATGATTGTCCGCGCGCAGGATTAAGATGGCATACTTAAGCGCGACGATGAGGAACAGCGACCAGAGAATGAGGGAGACGGAGCCGAGCACCGCGTCTTGCTGGAGGGGGCCACTTGCGGCTGCGACCTTGACGGTCTCCTTGAGCGCAT
Organism: Methylobacterium brachiatum; assembly: GCF_020523825.1. GTDB lineage: Bacteria > Pseudomonadota > Alphaproteobacteria > Rhizobiales > Beijerinckiaceae > Methylobacterium > Methylobacterium brachiatum. The sequence goes on from NZ_JAJALK010000028.1 coordinate 28,893, forward strand.
AGAGCGGACTGGTGCCGATATCGCCGTAGACGATGCCGAGTGCGCCCAGGGACAGAGCGACGGAGGCGGTTCGTGCCGGGAGCTGTGCTTCGTTTGCCTGGATCGCGACAGCCACCGGTTGAACTCCGCTCACGACGAGCCGAGCGCGACGGGCGCTGCGCTTGAGGGCTCTCCTGGGTTCAGACGCCTGGAGAGCCGAAATAGATCCGCGCGATCGGCGGCGGATATGCCCCAATGTCCGCACAGCTCTCCAGCCGTCAGATCGGGAAAGGAGAAGTTGGTGTTTTAGGCCCTTGGACCGATCATCTCAGAAAGAGAATTTGAGTCTATTACCTGCTCTGTTATCTATTCAAAATTTTTAAGAGGTTGCCGGGGAGGGACTGCGAGCCGGCCGGTTAAGTACATCGCTGTCGATGAACTAGGCCGGATTTTGTAATGTTGGATAACGCTGTGCGCTCGCCCCCAAGCTTATCGGATGAGCTGAACCTCGACGCCGACTGCGCCGGCAACCTCGGCCAACCAGGCGTTGGCGGTGAGCGCGACCGCGGTCGTGCGGGCGGCCAGCGCGAGGCAGAGCCGGTCCCCGATCCCGGGTCCCTTAGACAAGATCAGCGGCTTGAGCAGGGCCGCGCGAACAGCCAGGTCGTCGACCGGCGTAAGAGGGTACACGAGGCCATCCCGTAGCGCCCGCACCGTTGCCTCATCGGCCCCGTTGCGCACCATCCATCCGGCGACCTCGCCGAAGCTCACGCTCGTCATCGTAGTGGTCCCAGTAAAGGCTTGACGCACCTGCTCCCAGCCAAGCTCCTGGCGGCAGATAGGTGAGCAGCGCCGAGGCATCGAGGACGCTACGCGTCACGAACAAGCTCCGCCGTGATTGCGCTCACCTGATCTTGCGTGCCTACCGATGTCTCCTCTTCCGGACCGGCCTCCGCGCGGCGAGCCACGAGGAAGGCGGCGACCGAGGCGTCGTCACCGGCCAGGTATGAAGAAGCCTGGGCCTGCAGCGCCGCCATGGCTGTGGCGACAGAACGAACCCGCAGCTCACCGTCCACCAGGGTCAGCACGACCGGACCTCCGTAATCCAGATCGAGAGCCCTGCGAGCCTGAGCAGGGATGATCAGGCGACCAACTAAGTCGATCTTGGAAAGTGTGGTGCTCAGGACGTGATACCTCGCTGTGCACGATGTGATCGGCCTTCCATCATGAGCTGGTATGGTCAGCACTCAGTATCTACCATAAATCGGCATAATGGCATTCTCGTCGGATCCACCATGGTTCTCATCCGCAAGGGCATGGCCGGAACCGACCGGTTTCGGCCATGTCATTCGCGGCTGGCCGTAACATAGCCTTGCGGCGGTTTCGGCCATGCTCTAGTTTCGGCCATCGTTTCCGGCCGGATCGCGACCATGCCCCGCACCTTCGCCTACCTGCGCGTGTCCACTCTCGGACAGACCACCGACAATCAGCGCCAGGAGATCGCCGCCGCGGGTTTCCAGGTCGAACCACAGCGGGTGATCACCGAGACGGTCTCGGGCAGCGTCGCCACCGACCAGCGCAAGGGCTTCGTCCGCCTGCTCGACCGGCTCGAGCGCGGCGACGTCCTGGTCGTGACCAAGCTCGATCGGCTCGGCCGCAACGCCATGGACGTCGGCGGTACGATCAAGCGGCTCGACGCCCTCGGCGTGCGCGTGCACTGCCTCGCACTCGGCGGCGTCGACCTGACCAGCTCGACCGGCAAGCTGACGATGGGCGTGATCAACGCGGTCGCCGAGTTCGAGCGCGATCTCTTGATCGAGCGCACCCAGGCGGGGCTTGCCCGGGCGCGGGCCGAGGGCAAGACGGTCGGCCGGCCGGCGAGCCTGACGCCGGAGCGGCGGCGAGAGGCCGAACGGCTCCTACGCGACGGCCGGAGCGCCTCGGCTGTGGCGCGCGAGCTCAAGGTCAGCCGGGCCACGATCCGACGCGTGCAGGCGGCGCTGCGCGCGCATGAGTCCCAGGGACAATCCGGCTGAGGGAATGATCGGATGGTCGGCTGTCCGCTTCGGTGGCATACTGGCTGCGGCTGCGGCAGAGGGTTCAGGCCATGCGCGAGCCGACGTCTGAGAGCGTGCGCGAGATGATGCTCGCTCTGATGAGTGCCGCGCTCACGCAGATCGTCGCCATGAACGCGCGGGCGGACGAGCTGGCCCGGGCTGCACACGAGGACATCGACCCTTGTTTCGCCGCCGCGATGCAGGAGCACGCCCGCCGCTATCGCGTCGAGGTTTTGGAGCTGCAGGGTCGGCTGGCGACGCTGAGCGGCGACTACACCCGGCGCTTCCACGCGGAGATCTGAACCGTGCTGTCTTCTGATGAGGATGAGAACTCCAACCCTTCAGGATCCCAAACCTACCGGCGGCTTCGTGAGATCGCCGATCTGCTCGGCAAGCCCGTAGGGACGTTCCTCGGGTCGAAGCCTGACGAGGATGTCGCGCTGCTCGAGCTGCTGCGCTTGTGGGGCACGATCACCGATCCCGTGGGTCGGCGGCGCGTTCTCGACCTCGCGCGCCAAGAGGCGAAGTGCAGCAACTACGAGGACGATAGCTGAACCCGGTCGGCGGTCATACCATAGCATTGGAGGACCGGTTCGATACTTGTCCCGATAGCTGTCATTCTGGGGGAATGATGAGGCTGCAGGAGCAGGCCGCCCGTGGAAAAATCAGTGCTATGTACGGGCGTCTTGATACTGCCTCGCGGCCAATCCTCTGCAACGTTTAAGATGGCTTCCCGTTGTTGCGCGGGCTGCTACAGCGCAGCCTGACGTGCGGGGTTCGCCGATGACATCCTCGAAGCTTGATCGCACCCCGCCGAGCCGGGAGCAAACGAACGCTCTCATATGGACGGTAGGGCTGGCCACCGCTCTTCTCGGCGTCGTGGCTCTGCCGCGGCGTGGAGCCCGTACAAGCTCCGCCGAACTCCCGCGGCGCGGAGACGATCAGGCTGAAGCGGCACGGAAGCCTTCCCCGTCTCACACCGGCACCGCGGCTCAGGAGATGGCGCGCACGCAGGCCGACCGCGGCCGACGAGCATCGAAGCCGACCGAGATCCCCGCCAAGGGCTGGAAGGACATCGCTCTACGTACCTATCACGACATCGGCGAGAACCGGCTGTCGCTGATCGCGGCGGGCGTCACCTTCTTCACGCTGCTGGCGATCTTCCCGGCGGTAGCGGCTCTCGTGTCCTGCTACGGGCTCATCGCCGACGCCGCGACCATCAACGAACAGCTCGCCAGCCTTCAAGGCATCCTGCCCCAGGGGGCCATCGAGATCATCGGCGACCAGGTCAAGCGGCTCAACGAGAATGGCAACACCACCCTCGGCCTCAGCCTGATCATCGGTGTCGCCCTGTCGGTCTGGAGCGCCAACGGCGGCGTGAAGCACGTCTTCGACGCGCTCAACCTCGTCTACAATGAGCGCGAAAAGCGCAATTTCTTCGTGCTCAACCTCATCTCCCTCGGCTTCACCGCGGGCGCGCTGCTGTTCCTCGCTCTAGCGCTGTCGGCGATCGTGGTCCTGCCGGTGGTGCTCGCGTATGTCGGCATCGGCAAGGAAGCATCGTGGCTGAACCTGCTTCGCTGGCCTGTGCTCCTGCTCGCCGTGCTCGGTGGCTTGGCGGTCCTCTACCGCTACGGGCCCAGCCGGGACGCGCCGCGCTGGCGCTGGGTCACGCCCGGGGGCGCCCTGGCGGCCGTGTTCTGGCTCGTCGCCTCGGCCCTGTTCTCCTGGTACGTCGACCATTTCGGCAGCTACAACAAGACCTACGGCTCGCTCGGGGCGGCGATCGGCTTCATGACCTGGATCTGGCTCTCGACCATGATCGTGCTGGTCGGCGCCCAGGTGAACGCCGAGATGGAGCACCAGACCGCCGAGGACACCACCGTCGGCAAACCGCACCCCCTGGGCGCGCGCCGGGCCCGCATGGCCGACACGGTCGCTGTTGCTGAGAACGATTAGCCTCGACGCAGGCCGTCGGGCAGCGAGCCGCGGAACGGAGCACGCCGTTGCACTCGGCTCTGCCAACCGCAATCCGTCGCCGTGAACGCCCCACTCGTGCCGGGATCCAGCCCAGACGCGCGGGCTGTTTGGCGGCCTATTCCGAGGCTCACGGCAGCGCGCCAGGCTCGCGGCAAGGTCCAAAAACGCTGCAGAGTCAGGATGCGCCCGCCGCGAGCATAGCAGTGATCCTCAAGCTGCCTTTCCCACGTAAAAAATGAATTCATAATAATGAAGCACTATGATGCTTATAAATAGGAGTCCTAATGGTAGAGACAGATGTGATAAGTAAATTTTAATATCAACAGATGGCGCGCCAAGCAAGAAGCTCGATGCATTCTACAGCGCCTGTATTTGTCTTTTCTCAGACAAGAAGCGCTTCTGTGTTTACGGTCGTCTCGTCAAAGCCGATCAAGCGCGACAGCTTCGCCGAGCACCGAGATGCGAGCCGTCAACGCGCGGACCGCCGCGCGCATCGTCCTGCGTCAGGCGCGGCATGATGCTTTGGTCAGCCGCATGGCCCAGGCGGCTCTGGCGACTGACCTGTAGTCTCCGCTTTAGCCTTCCATCCAGGGTACAGCCGAGGGGTCAGGTGGTTCTGCGGCCCTTGCGCTCAGCCATGGCACCGGGACGGCCGAGCCCTATCGCTCTGGCCAGGGCAGAGCGCTGCTCGGCGTAGCTCGGGGCGACCATCGGGTAGTCCGCCGGCAGGCCGTAGTGCTCCCGGTAGCTCCGCGGATGCAGACCATGCACCGTAAGGTGGCGCTTGAGCGTCTTGTAGATCCTTCCGTCGATGAAGCTGACGATCCCGTCGTGCCGGACCGACTTGCGGATCTGCGCTGGGCTCGGCTTCTCGACGTCGCTCTGCGCCGCCGGGCCGCTCTCGGCCGTCGGGGTGCCGGAGACGAGCCCGGCGATCGCGCCGTGCACGCGCGCGATCAGGGGCGGCAGCTCGGAGGCCGGCACCGGATTGTTCGACACGTAAGCGGCGACGATCTCGGCGACCAGTTCGATGAGATCGGCATCACAAGCTAAGGTTTTTTCCGCCACTTCGTGCGTCCCCGATTGATCCGGCGGCTCGACCGCCGCCGTATTCAGACCATAAAGAAATCTAAGTCAATATCCGCCCACATTACAATTCCGTACTTGATCATAACCCGAACGTCTGGATGTATACCACCGCATCAAACAGGTAGGCTGGATCGAAAAGACTTTGTTGAGCCGATTAGTGATTTGTGCGGCTCCTGCGCGAAGAGCAAGGTGCCTCTGCCGTCGCGCGTGAGCTCAAGCTCAGCCGAACTACGGTCCGACGGGAGTAGGAGACGATGCGGCGAGTTGAGCACCCATGGGCGGTTCGGAGGCCCATGCCAGCTTGTTCAGGTAATGAGGAAGGCACACCTTTAGCTGCTTGTCCGGCCAAGCTGTGGCAGGATCGGGTTATGCCGATCCGGCCCGAGCATCGCTTCTTCTACCCGATCGACTGGCCGCAGCTCTCGGCCATGATCCGCTTCCGGCGCGCCGGCGGCCGTTGCGAGAACTGTAAGCGCCCGCACGGACAGACCGTGTTCCACCTCGGCGATGGCCGCTGGTGGGATCGCGAAGTCGGCGCCTGGCGTGACGGGCGCGGCAGGCGCGTGCGCGTGGCCGTCGGTGCGGTCGATCTGCTCGGGCGCGTGCGCCGGACGCGGGTCGTGCTGGCGGCCGCCCATCGCGACCACGACACCAGCAACAACGCGGGCGCGAACCTCGTGGCCTTCTGCCAGCGCTGCCATCTGATCCACGACCGCCCCGAGCACCGGAGGCGGCGCTGGCTCACCCTGTTTCGGCGCAAGGCGCTCGGGGATCTGTTTCGAGGACCCTACGCCTGAATGGACGCCCCGGTTCTCGACCGCTACGCCTCAGCCGACATCTTGGCCTTCCGCGCCCGGCCCGCTCGCTTCGGCTGCTTTGCGACGGCCTCAGCGCCTTCAGCGACCTTCGGAACCGCCTTCCGGCGTTGCTGTCCAAGGCCGACGCTCTTGGCCAGCGCCGAACGCACCTCGGAGTAGCTGGTCGCCACCATCGGGTAGTCGCGCGGCAGCCCCCACTTCTCACGATAGGCTTCAGGATCGAGCCCCAGCACCGTGAGATGCCGCTTGAGCGTCTTGTAGGGCTTGCCATCCTCGAAGCTGATCAGCGCCCCGTGGGTGATCGACTTCCGGATCTGGGCAGGCGTCGCCTTCGCGACCGCCGGAGTAGCCGGCGTAGCAGAGCCGCCGAGGCCGGCCAGCGCGGCGTGCGTAGTAGCAATCAGCGTCGCCAACTCCGCGGCGGGAACGGAATTGTTCGCCACATAGGCTGAGACGAGCCCCACCGTCAGCTCGATGTAGCCGATGGCCTCGATCATCCCTGTATTCTCGTCCACGTCGCACCTATTCTTGAGAGTGATAAGATATTGTATCGCCGCGCACGAAAGCGCAATGCACCCTCACGAGGAAAAGCTCCTGACGCCGCGTCCGGACTAAACCTCAAACACCGCTCTCGGCCTCAACGGCACTTATCCAGATGGTTGCTGCGCAGTTTCCGTCGTACCCATTCTTCTCCCCTCTGCGCGCGGAAATCAGATCCTGTACGATCGGGCCAGCATCGGCGGCGTGCCGGGACCGCGCCACGCCCCGTCTGTGCATACCGCGCAGCGGGCGTCAACGAGCTGAGCCATTCGCGATCCGTGTGGCCCCAGCGGTCTGCCGGGACCGATGCGCTCCCCTATAGAGAAGCGGGATGCACACCACCGCGTACGGTCGCTCTCCTTCGAAATGGCCGCTCGCGATCCGGGTGGAATCGTCGGAGCGACATGTCGATCAGCCGCCGCCAGCTCACCGCTTCGCTGATCGCAGCCGTCCACATCGCCGAGCGGCATGTGATCGCGGCCTTCATCGCCGATGCAGCGACGCAGTGCGCTCCCAACCCGTTCGCGCAGACGAGCGCCGGAGCCGTGCGCCAGATCTGGCGGCAGCGAGCCGCCGAGTTTCAGTCGTTCGACATCGCGGCGGCCGGGCTCGCCTGTCTGCTGACCGCCGTGTCCGATATGAGCGTGGAGGAGCCGCTGGTGCAGGAGATCCTGCGGGCCGGGCCGCACACCGCGAACGTATTCCATCGCGGCGATGGTTGCCGGATCGTCGGCGCCGTACTCTACGGCAAGCCCGGTGTCGCCCTGCCGGTTCTTTCGGTACCCAGAGCGATGCGTTCAGCTCTTACCCGACAGTCACGCGCTCGCCTGCCGGCGGAGCAGCTCGACTTGTTTGCGCGGGTCTGAGCTCGGCTGTTACCTCCTGAACGCTTCGAGCACGTCCGCCATCGCACTCTGCCGAGATCGGGTGTGGATCGGCGCGGAGTTCTGATGCCGACCGGCTTCGTGAGCACCCGAATGGCCAGATGTCGATGGCTCACAGCCTGGTGCCCCTTAAGACACAGGCCGACAGCTTGTTCACTGAACGCGGCCGATCCCGAGGCCCACATCGCTAACTTGCCTAGCTAACGGATCCTAGCTAGGAATTGGTATGGATCCGGTCAGCGTCTTCGATGCCAAGAACCGTCTCAGCGCTCTCCTCGATCAGGTCGAGCGGGGGCACGAGATCGTCATCACGCGCCGCGGCAAGGCCGTGGCCCGCCTCGTGCCCACTTCCATACCCGATCGTCCGCATATGGCGGTCGAGAAACTGCGCGTTTTGCGAGAGGGGATCGCGGGGCGCGGCGAGCGGTTTGCCTGGACTGACCTGAAGGGCTACCGCGACGAAGGCCGGCGGTGAGCCACTGCGTCCTCGACTGCTCGGCGGCCCTGTCGTGGGTGCTGCCCGGCGAGAGTGACGCTGCGACGGACGCACTGCTCGATACGGTGGCCGCGGCCGGCGCAGTCGCGCCCGCGCTCTGGCCGTTCGAGGTCGCGAACGTGCTGCTGATGGCCGAGCGACGCGGTCGCATCATGCCGGCGGAACGCCAACAGGCTTTGGTGCTCCTGGGCGAGTTGCAGATCCACATCGACGGACAAGCTGTAGCGCGCGCCTGGACGGATACGCTGGCACTCGCGCAGGTGCATCGCTTGACGGTGTACGATGCCAGCTATCTCGAGCTCGCGGTTCGGCTTGGCCTGCCGCTCGCTTCTCGCGACATGGAACTACGTTCTGCCGCCTCGGCGTGTGGCGTGTCGCTGTCGATCTGACGCTTGCAACATCCAAATCTGATGAAGCTCACCACTCTCCGATGATTGCCCCTTGCAATGTAGTCACCGATACGCTTGTAGTCGGCTTCGACATCGTCGGTGAAGACGGCAATCGTGTCCTGCTATCGTCGAGCTTGCCTTAACTCATTCACCACTCGACTTCGGACCCGAGCGGCCGGGGGGACCCGGTCAGCGTCTTCAAGGCCTTGCACGATCGCAGCGCCGAGGGCCAACAAGTGCACCCGCGTTCCTCGATCAGACGCACTCCTTCGCGCGGCATTTCGCTCCAGGAGAGATCATCGTGCTGTTCCTCGGCCTTGACCCGTTCTGCCGAGCTTGAATTTACCGGCCATGGCCGTCGCGCTTGACCGGTCGCGTTCGTAGCGGCGGCGATGTCGTTTCCGGTTCGGGGGAGCCTGAGCGTGGAGGGGTCGCCTGTTTCACCTGGGTCGTCGCTTCGACCTCCTCACATTTCTTCTTCGCGCGTGCCCATGCCTCGGTCTCGAGCGGTCTCCAGATCGCGTGCAGCTCATGTGTGTCAAATCGCTTTGAAGATCAGACCCTTTTTTGGAGTGGGCCCCTTGGGTTGGGCGGATTGGGCAGGGCTGATTGACCGGATGGCCAGGTCTTCGAAGGATGAAGACCATGGCACGACACCGTTCCCACAGCGTCGCGTTCAAGCGTCAGGTCGCGCAGGAGTACCTATCCGGCGAGACGCTGCACGGCCTGGCCAAGCGCCACGATCTCTCGCGCAACCTCGTGCGGGTCTGGGTGCAGAAGTACGAGACCGGCGCGTTCGACGACGACGCGGCCGCCGCCGGCACGATCCAAGCCTACGAGGCGCGCATCGCCGCGCTCGAACGGCTCGTCGGCCGGCAAGCGCTTGAGCTTGAGTTTTTAAAAGGGGCTCTGCGTCAGGGACGGCCGCCGAGAAGCGGGCCTACGTCCGTGATCACCGGCCCGACAGCCTCTCCGTCGCTGAGGGACGTCGGCTGATGGGTCTGGCGCGCTCCACCTACTACGACGCTCCGAGGCGGGCTGCCGACGACACCGCCCTCGTCGAGGCGATGGCGGCGATCTGCGACGCGTTCGAAGCGTACGGCTGGCGCCGCGTCCAAGCGGCCCTGCGCCAACAAGGATGGCGGGTGAATCACGACGTCGCGGTGATGGGCGGCTTCGTCTACGTCGCGATCATCCTGGATGCCTGGTCGCGGCGGGTGGTCGGCTACGCGCTCAGCCGTTCCATCGATGCCCGCCTGACCGTCGCGGCCCTGCGCGCGGCGATCGAGCGGCGTCGGCCGGCACCGGGACTGACCCACCACACGGACCGCGGCAGTCAACCCAATACGCTGGCGAGGCGTATCGGAAGGTGTTGGTCAAGCACGGGATCGTCGGTTCGATGGGCGGACGCGGCAACCCCTACAACTGTGAGGGCGAAGCCGAATGACCGAGCTACTCGACCGCTACCGATCTATCTCGTCGGTGTGACTGGGACGACCAGCCGAAACTATACGATTTCCAAATCTTTCCTGCATTGGAATGACCTGAAAGAAATTATTAACCATAAGCTACTATCCGCATATCGATAGAAATATTTGGCAATAAAATAACTTGATATGTTAGAAAATCGCGATCAATCCGAGTGCATGCATAACCACCAATAGAAATGGCCAATAGGCGAAACCATTGTAAGAAGGCGCACTACATAATGAATGTCCCCTTGAAAATCAGCCCGTCCGACAAGCCCTCAAATACAGCTATCGCAAGTAACACAGCAGCAAGCAGCACTACAGGCAATCAGCAGATAGCCGGCAATTTTACTCAGTTCCTCACGCTGCTGACCACGCAGTTGAAGAACCAAAATCCGCTCTCGCCCATGGATACAAATCAGTTCACTCAACAATTGGTACAGTTCGCTCAGGTCGAGCAGCAGCTGAAATCCAACGACCGGCTGGACTCGATCGCGAGCAGCGCGAGGAATTCCGAGGCCGCCTCCCTTTCAAGCTATATCGGCAAATCAATCACCACCGATGGGATAACGTCGGAACTCGGAAGCTCCGGCGCAACCTGGAGTCTTTCCGCGCCTCGAGCCACAAGCAAAGCTACGATCACGATCAGCGATAGCAAGAACACCGTCGTCGGCATCCAAACGCAGCCTCTTAGCGCCGGAACCCAAAGTTTTTCCTGGGACGGGCGTACATCATCGGGCCTGAAGGCTCCTGCTGGGCTCTACACCATCAAAGTCGATGCCGTTGACGCATCAGGCCAGAAGGTCATCGTGGATACGGCGGTGAGCGGCAAAGTCGATGGCATCGATCTCGCCGGTAGCGCTCCAGCACTCATGGTCGGAAAAAATCGCGTCACGACATCGGCGATCAAACAGGTGTCGGGTTTGTAGGCGCGATGGCCTCGAACGGATCTGCAGTAGAAGTATTCGAGTTTTCCTGCGGGCTGCACGGGGACCTCAGGACACGCCTTGAACGACATGTCGCCGTGGCGCTGATCGCCGGCGTGCTCGGCGCCTGCAACACCGCGGACCGCCTCTCCCAGGTCGGCGCAACCCCGGCCTTGTCGGCGATTGAGGACCCCACCACCCAGTCCGGCTACAAGCCGGTGCGCATGCCGATGCCCGACGTACAACCGGTCTCCTACGCGCCGAACTCGCTTTGGCGCACGGGATCCCGCGCCTTCTTCAAGAACCAACGCGCAGCCCGGCTGGGTGATCTCTTGACAGTGAAGGTCAACGTCACCGACAAGGCCAATCTCGCCAATGAGACCAAACGCTCACGCGCTGACAGCGAGAGCTTCGGCCTACCGAACGCGCTGGGACTGGAGAACAACGCGGTCGGCAAGGCGTACGGCGTCGGTGGCTCCGCCCTCCTGAGCGCGAAATCGGCGACCGCCAACGACGGCACCGGCTCGGTCCAGCGGGCCGAGACCGTGACGACGAACGTCGCCGCCGTGGTCACTCAGGTGCTGCCCAACGGCAACCTCGTGGTCGAGGGCAAGCAGGAGATCCGGGTCAACTTCGAGGTCCGTGAACTGATCGTCGCCGGCGTGGTCCGGCCGGAGGACATCGACTCGGACAACACCATCGACTCGACCAAGATCGCCCAGGCCCGGATCGCTTATGGCGGGCGCGGCCAGATCACCGACGTGCAGCAGCCGCGTTACGGCCAGCAGATCGTCGATATCTTGCTGCCGTTCTGAAGCGCAGGCTCGCGGTTGGGCGGATGAATCCGGGCGCGTTCGAGCGATGTACCGGCAGGAGGCCCTGCACCTGACGCGGGAGCAGGCACTCCGAACCAAAGGACATTACTGATAATCATTCGAGAATGGAAATGATGCGATGCCGGAAGTTAATTCGCTCAAATCCGCCTCAGATATTTTAGCAGCCGGACGTAAGATCCAGCAAGGTCAAATTCGTACGATATCCGAGAATATAGCGAACGCGAATGCGACCGCCAATAATCCAGGAGGTGTACCATACAGCCGCAAGATTGCTGTGTTCAGCCCGATCGTTCCAGACAGCGATGACGATCCGGTCGGCCATATCGTGAAGGATACGACCCCATTTCGAACCCGGTATGATCCTTCGAACGTCGCTGCGAGTGAAAACGGTTTCGTCATGCTGCCGAATGTCGATACGATGGTCGAGTTTTCGAATTTCCAGGCCGCGACGCGTTCCTATGAATTGAGTTATAGTGCTTCGTCCAAGATAGATGCAGTAACCCAGGCCACCATCGATCTTCTGAAGTAATAAATTATTACTTGTTGTAGCTCGTGATTAGGCCTAGCATGAAGCCGCGGGATCGTCGTAGCGCAAAAGCATGTGATGCTGGTGTTATTGCCCCTGAACATTAAAGGGGCATCGATATACGGTAGGGTTCTGGCGGGTTCCTGGCGACGACGTGGGCTAGTTTCGCATGCGTCTGTAGGCGAGGAGCTTTTCGCCATCGCTGCGGATCTCCCCGCGCGGCCCGACGAACCTGTAGAGGGTCTGGCGGATAATGCCGAGTTCGACGCAGAAGTCGTTGACACAGGTTTCGGGTTTACCCATCGCGGCCTGAGCCAGACGCAGCTTGGCGGGTGTCATTTTGAAGGGGCGGCCGCCCTTGCGGCCCCGCGCCCGTGCCGCGGCCAGCCCGGCCTTCGTGCGCTCGGAAATCAGCTCGCGCTCGAACTCGGTCCTGTGCTGGAGCAGGTGGACGACCGCCGGGACTAGGGGGAGATGCGCTTGCGGGCGCTCGGTGGGATCGACGGATCGCTCTACGTCGTCGTGTTCACCGACCGCCTCGACAGGAATGGTGCATCGGTTCGCTGGATCATCTCGGCCCGTCGGGCCCATCGGAAGGAGCGCCGAAAATGGTCAAGCGATCGCTAGAGAACATCCTGGCTGCGGCTCCCGACCTGGATCGGGAGCGCCTCGAAGCGACGACGGAAGAGGAGATCCAGCGGCAGGCGCGCGAGGACGGTGAGGATCCGGACGCTTCTACGAATGGCTACATCCTGGTGCCCGCACCGGCGGATCTGCGCCGCTCGCTGGACATGACCCAGGAGGCGTTCGCCGCCTTCCTGCGCGTACTGACCGGGACGGTGAGAAACTGGGAGCAAGGGCGCACGCCGCCCGATCCAGCCGCACGCACGCTGCTGGCGCTCGTGGCGGCTGACCCGGCACACGCCGTCGCAATGCTCGGAAAACCGACCTCCAGCCCACCGGAGGGGCGGCGTCGCGCGCGACGGTTTGCTTGAATGCAAATGGGGTGCGAATACCGGTGACTTATCGTTCGTAGGTCTCACGGGTTGCGCGTGCGAAGGGGACCTGCCGCGCCATTCCGCGATCCTGTCCGGTTCGCTCGCCGCGTCGCCGCTTACGCCCTCTCATCTCCGAGACCGGATCGGCTGTTACGACGTGAATTCCGTTAGGTGACGGCTCCAGGGGTACGGAACGGCGAATTGTCACGCGGGCCTCGGGCGTGTGCACTTGGCGCAAGGCCGCGAGGACCCACGCTTCGAAAGCCTCCGCCTCCCCCTCGTCCGCTCGGGCGTCGATTGCGAGATGCACGGCCGCATCCAGATGCCGACCGACGACGTGGGCGAGGGCGCTGCCGGTCTCCGGACCATCGCCGCCCAGGCCACAGATCAGGGCACGGTCCGGCTGCCCGTCCTGCTGATACAGGCTCAGAGCCTCGGCCTTCGTTCGAGCCACGTAGATCCGCTTCGGTGAGCGTCGATCCCCCAGCTCGACCAAACCCGTCGTACCCTGCTGCCCCTTCTCCACCCCCTCACCGGTCCCATCGGCCTGCTCGATCCCCAAGAGGCGGCCGCTCTGATCCCGGTGAGCGAACACCATCCGGCCTCGAGGATCGGTTAGGACATCGGCGCGAAGCTGGTCCAGGGGCAGCGGCAGCAGACCCCGTATCGCGGTCGCGGCGGTTCGGATCTCTCGCCTCAGGCCCTGCCACAGGATCGCGGCGAGCCGGCTGATCCGCCCCTTCTGACCCGGAGCGTCCGAGGTGAACGGGATCGCGTAACCGGCTCGGCTCGGCCGCGGGACTGGGTACGTTGCGGGGGCATGCAGGCGCTCCTCCATGCGCTGTCGCAGTACCTGGGCAGCCGGTGACGGTGTGCCCACAGAGGCCGGGGCGATCCCGGAGATCGTCTCCTTCCAAGACCCCGCGCGCTCCAGTCCCATCCTGCCGTCGCGCCGCAGGGGGATAGCGCGCACCTGGGCCGGCGCATCGCACCAGGTGCGCAGGTCGGCTCCGGCGAAGTCGGCGACGTTCGCCTTGCCGCCGCTGCGTGCGGCGGCCGACAAGAAGGCCTGCCGGATCTCGCTCTGGCCGATGGACGCGATCTTGGGGTGCGCAGCTTCCCGACCGCCCGGCAGGCCGCGCTCCTCCGGTCGAACCCCGGAGCGCGCCGCCTCCAGCTGGTCCCGGATCCGTGCCGCGTCGACGTAGAGCCGCACCGTGCGCCGGTGTCGCGTCATCGCCACGTACGTCGCCTCCGCGCCCGCGCCGCGCAGGTCGGCGACGTACGCCTCGTCCACCGTCACGCCTTGCGCCGCGTGCGTGGTCATGGCGTAGCTGTGCTGAAGCCGAGGCACCCGTGGCTCGCCCGGTTTTCGGGACCCGACTAACGCGCTCGACAGGGCGCTCAGCCGGACCCCGTTCTTCACTAGCCGCAGCGTCAGCACCGGGTCGGTCGGATCGCCGGAGATCGCCTCGACCCGCGCCAGGTCGGCGTTGCGGATCGTCTGGTCGCCGATCTTCACGCTCTCGCCGAATATCACCTCGTCCCCGACCGTCAGGGCCAACGCCTCGGCTCGGCCGCCGCCGCGCGGGATCGCGACAATCTCCACGTCCTCCCCCTCCGGCAGCAGCCCCTCACGCTTGAGCCGGGCGCGGATCCGCGCGTTGAGCTCGCGCACGTCCTTGTTCCAGCCGGTCAGCACCGCCCGCGTCCGCTCCGCCCCTTCGAGATCGAGGCGGCTGTCCACGTAGGCGTCGACCAGCGCCTGGATCGTGGCCTCGCGGTTCGCCCCCCAGTTGATCGCGCCGCCGCGATCGTAGGCCTCCAACGCGCTCGCGGTCCGGCCCGCGGCGAAGTCGATGCTGGCCGCCCGCATCCAGGCCCCCTCCGCCTCGCTGCGCCCGCGCTGCCGCTGGATCTCGTCCATCCGGCTCGTGCCCAGCGCCCTGACCAGAAGCCGCATCGGTGCGCCCGCCGGCACCGGGACGAGCTGGCGCGTGTCGCCGCTCAAGACCAGCTTGGCTCCGGCGACAGCCGTCGCCTCGACCAGGGCGGCGAGATCGCGCGTGCCGATCATCCCGGCCTCGTCGGCGATTACCACCGCCCGCGGCCCCAGCGCGATCTCACCCTTGTCGATCCGGTTGAGGAACCCGGTCACCGCCCGCGCCATCGCCTCGGCGGTGGCCGTATCATTGCGGATCACGTCGACCGCCTTCCAGCTCGGCGCGATCACCCAGACCTCGCCGTCGCAGGCCCGCACTGCCTCGGCGACGCTGGCCATCGCGTACGACTTGCCCGATCCGGCGCTACCCTCGACCACGCTCACCCCGTCGCGGTTGAGCGCGTGCCGGACCGCCGCCCGCTGCTCCGGGCGCAGGCTCGGGCGGTCCGCCAGGACTCGCGTCACCACCTCGGCCGGGACGAACGCCCGCTCGTCCTGCCTGGCGTAGGCCACGCGCAGCATGGTCTGCTCGACAGCTATCATCGCGGGCGTCGCGTAGACGGGCCGGCCCTCGGCCGAGCGCCCGACCTCCACCACCCTGCCGTCCTGGCGCATGCGCTCCACCTGCTCTAGGACGGCGTCCGCTCCGGCTTCGCATTGCAGCGCCTCGGCGGTCAGGCGGACGAGCTCGCGCCCCGCCAGCACCGCCTGCATCTCGAGGGTCGCGGCGAGGCCGGCCTCGGCCAGGCGCTGCAGCCGCTCAGCGGGCGCGCCAGCCCGCGTATCGCGGATCCCGTCCGCCGCGATCCGCACGCCCTCGAACAGCGCCGCGCGCGTCCAGCCGGATTGGACCAATTGCCGGTCCCACTCGGCTTCCAGGCTTGTCAGCGGCCTCTCCCGGTCCTTGGCCGCCCGCGTGTCGAAGGCGGCGGCCTGCGCTGCGACCCGGTCGTCGGCCGTGTCGAACCCCTGCTCCTGCGCCGCCCGCTCGATCGCCATGCGCCGCTTGGAGAACAGCTCCAGCACGGGCTCGGCCACGCCGGCGACTTCGAAGTTGCGCCCGCTCCTGACCGCCTCGCAGCCGAGCTCTGCCCTGAGACCCTCGGCCAGCTCGCTCCGGTACAAGGCCGCGATCCCGCCGGCGTTCAGCAGGATCTCGCGGTTGTCGAGGCCACCGGTCGTGCCGTCGGCCCGCACGCACAGGTTCAGCAGGACGGCGTGGCTGTGGAGGTGCGGATCCTGCGCCCGCGAGGTGAAGTGCCGGTACACCGCCGCGCTCACCCCGCCGGCCGGCGCCCGCTCCCGGCCCTGCGCCCCGGTGCGGGTCACGATCAGGCCGGCTTCGTGCGCGTAGTCGAGCGCCCGGCGCACCGCGCGGTCATGCGCCGCCAGGATCCGGGCGCGCTCCTCCGGTCCGGCGAACGCCGCCAGCACGCTCACGCTCTTGGGTGCGGCGAACTGGAGATCGTAGCCGACGCTGCGCCGGCCGTTGGCCGACGCGCGGACCAGGGGTTTCAGGCTTTGCGGGTCGCGGCCGGCCGCGAGGTCGCGCAGCACGCGCCCGTCGACCTCGGCCCCGTCCGGGCAGGACCGGAACGGATCGGCGGGACCGCTCGGGCTGGCTTTGGACCCGCGCGTCCACCACACGCCGTTGGCCTCGCCCGCGCCGTTATCCGTGTAGTAGGCGACTTGATCGCGGCCTTCCGTGTGGCCCCGGCGCAGCGTCGCCAGCGCCCGGTCGAACGCCTCGGTGTAGGCCTCCTCGAAGGCGGCGGCGCCCTCCAAGGCGGTCTCGGCCGCCACTTTGCGGGCGTACGCCGCGGCCGTGTCGTCGAGGGAGCTGTCGGGCGCGCTCAATCCGGCCTCACGCCGGATCTGGCGCGCCATCGACTCGTAGTACTCGACGCTCGTGATCCGCGTGCAGGTCATCATCGCCTGAGCACCCGCTCGCGTCTAGGCTTGGCTCGCATCGTCGCTCGCTCGGGCCTCTGCCCGGTACAGGTCGACGATGAAGTCGCTGATAACCTGGATCTGATCGCGCATCTCGGCCGCACTGACCCAGGCCTCGCGGGCGCTCGACGCCGCCGCATCCGCGAGCTCGACCAGCCGCGCCACAGTCTCGGATGGGCCGAGCGCCGCGGTGAGCGCCTCCTCGACGAACAGGTACGGCTCGATCCCGCGCGCCCGGGCTGCCGCCGCCACAGCATCCCAGAGCGCCTCGTCCACGGACACACGGACGGGACGGCGGGCCATGGGTGAGCTCCTGACAGTCAAGCTGTACGATCTGGCAACAGCTTAGCAGAAAGCTAGGCCGTCAAACAGCACCATTGGTGCGTAATGTGTCTGGATTTTGGGTCGTAGGGCCAGGGTTATCCACAGGGCGCCCGCGGCTATCGTGGCCGTAAGCTCGGCCGTGGTATGATGCCGATCATTCAGGATGGTGGGTTTGAGCGGTTCGCAGATCCAGTCAGGCTCGGTGAGAGGCCTGACGGAGCGGACTGCGAGGATCGCGCGAGGAGTGATGGAGATGGGTGAGGCCGTCGAATCCGATCCCTACAGCGAGCTCCGCGCCTTCCTGCGCGAGGAGATCAAGCACGCCCCAAGCCGCAAGCCCACCGCCTACGAGGCGGTCAAGGCCGTGCTCCCGGAGATCAAGGAACTCAAGGCCAAGTGTAAGACCGACGCCGAGATCCGTGAACTCCTTGCCCGGATGGGCGTCAAGCTCAGCGTCGCCACGCTGCGGCAGTACGTCCAGACTGCCACGCGCGAGCTCGCCGGCCACAAGCCCGTGCGACGGCGCGGCAAGGCCAAGGCGAAGTCACCCGCTAAGACTTCGCAGCCGCCCACAGAACACCGGCCCGGTCCGCAGCCACGCTCCACCGCCGCGCGCGATCAGGTGCCGGCGCGCGGGCAGTCTCCCGCCTCGCCCGCCCTCGGGCACAGGATGAGCAACAAGGATCTTTAGGCCGCGGAAGGCAGGCCTGGACACCGGATCGGAAGGGCAGCATGGCAAGGGCACAACAGGCGCGCAAGGACACCGCCCCACAGCAGAAGCGGGCCGTCCTGGTCACTTCTGAGAAGGGCGGCGTCGGCAAGAGCGTGACCGCCCGCACCCTCGTAGAGTACCTGCGCGAGGGCGGCACGCGCGTGGCGGCCTACGACGCCGACGGCAGCGTCGGCGGCCTCGTCCGGGTTCTCGGGACCCGGGACGGGGCGGGCGAAGTCCTGGACGAGCAGGATCCGGCCGTCGGCGTGGGTTACTACAACATCCGCGACGCCGCCGAGAGCCACACCCTGCTCAACTGCCTCGGAACGCAGGAGCCCCTGATCGTCCACGATCTCGCCGGCGGCAGCTTGGCTGACCTGACGCGCATCACCGACATGGGCGAGGGGCTCGACGACCTGCTGGCCGCCGTCGACGAGAATGGCTACCGGCTCGTCGTCCTGCACCTGATCTCGTCGGAGGTCGCCGCGACCCAATCGATCGCCCGCTGGATCGAGCTGGTCGGCGACCGGGTCGATCATGTCGCCGTTCGCAACACCCGCTGGGGCAAGGCAGAGTCCGATTTCCCCTTCTGGCACGGCTACACCGACGGCGACGGTCAGGAACGGGGCGGCAAGGTCCGCAAACGTCTGCTGGAGGAACTCGGCGGCCTCGAGATCAGCCTTCCCGCCCTGCCGGCCGGCACGTTCGCCAAGGTCGACGCCGACGACCTGCCGTTCTCGACAGCCGCCTCCGCATCACGCCTGACCATCGTCGAGCGCTCGCACGTCGCACGATACCGGCGCGAGTCCGCGGCCGCCTTCGAGCTGCTGCGTTCCCTCCTCGGCCTCTGAGGCGAGGTCCAGCCCGCTGATCTTGACCCCGCCCCGCGATGCGTCCCGACGCCAAGCTCAATTTCGACCGGGCAGCCGAGGTCTTCGGCCTCGACCCGGCGCTCCGCGACCAGACGTGGCGGCGGATGATGGACCTCGGGGTCAATCCCGACGATCCCCTCTGGGTCTATCTCGCGGTCACGGGGCTGTTGGAGAAGGCGGCCCGGACCATCCCGGAGGCGATCGACGCGGTCCCCGAACGGGTCGAGCAGGCGGCCAGGCGCGCCGTCGGCCCGGTGGCCCAGGCCGCCAGCGCCCGGGTCGAGGCGGCCCACGCCACGCTCGCGGAAACGACCGGCGCGGCGGTCGCGGCGAGCGCGAGCGAGCATTTCAGGAGGATGGAGCGCACCGGCGCGCGCGAGGTCGGCCTTTGGGCGGCCGGGATCGTCCTGGCCGGCGGTGTCGTATGCGGCGGTGTCGGCTACAGGATCGGACGGGCCGAGGCCACGAGCGTAGCCGCGCAGTGGTCGGCACTGGCCACGCGCGCGGACGGATCCGAGTGGCTCAAGTTGATCGCCGCCAACCCGGACATGCGCGAGCAGATGGTCAAGTCCTGCGGACCGCTGCAGCGCAAGACCGATCCGACGCAGAAGCGGCAGTACTGCGAGTTCCCGCTCTGGATCGAGGGCACCATGCCGCCGGTCGGGGGGTTCTGGGACGCATCGTACTTCGCCTTGCGGGACTGGCTGACGGACTGGGGACCAGCCTGGCTGATCATCGCAGCCGGGTTTGCTGCACTCGTGGGTCGCCGCGTGCTGCGGGTTGTCGTCACGTGGCAGCCCGTAGCCTGGCTGCTGAAGTGAGCCGAGACGCACGGCCAAACGGCCTCCGCTGCGAGTCGGGACCGTTTCGCCTCGTCAGGCCGGTGGTGCGCTGGATTGTTCATCCGATGAAGAACCGCCAACCGGGGCCAGCCGTGATCGCGCTGTCGTGATCGAGCCGGGAACAGATTGACCTGAGCGGACCCGTCGAAGGCTTGGTCGGCTCCCTTGGCGCGGATCCAGGCCCCGCGTTCGACAAGGCGCACGTGTGCATGGCCGCCCCTCGGATCAGGCGCGTCGGCATCTACCTGGGGCGCGGCACCTCGGGCATAGCGCCGTCCCTGACCGCGACCGGAGCGCACCGATGACGCTCGCCGACCTCGACAAGCCCGCCGACCTCACCCTGTGGCCCGGCGACACGCCGGCTCACGTCGCCGCGACGTGCCGGTTCCCGACGCTGCGCGCGGCCCTGGCCGCCGCGGCCGAGGCGATCGACGCCGAGAACGCCGCGCCCTGGATCATCACGGACGCCGGCGACATCCTCGCGCCCAACTGGATCCGTGCCAACGCCGGATCGGGCTGCCTGCAATAACAGACCGTCACCCGGCAATAAACGGTGCCCCGTTTCCCACAGCACCGCCTCTCACACGGTCTCCCGGCCCGAGCATTATAGGTGTAGCGGCGCGCAATCGAACTGTGGCGGAGGCGCAATCGAGGGCGTTTTCCGGCGCACGATCGGTGAGACTG
>NZ_JAJALK010000029.1 GCF_020523825.1 Methylobacterium brachiatum
CGCAAGCACACTGACAGGTCCGATGTTCTTGCTCTGTCCGCTTAGCGTGGTTTTGTGCCCGTCCTATGTCGGCCCCCCCCTTTGACCGGCTCGCAGGGGGGGCCTAAGCCATTGGTCTGCCGATCGCCGGATCGCGCGAAAGGGTCGGTGCAAAACTCAAGAGTTTTGCACCGAACGGCCGGCCGCTGAAATCATCAGATTTTTTGTTGCACATACCCGGTGCACATCGAGCCTACCCCAGGCAGCAGCTTAAACCGATCCGTGCTTGTCGTCGCCCGAAGTATTGGTCCAGACGATCAGCCGCCATAGAACCGGGCCTGCCTGCGGATGCTGGTGATGATTTTGAGGTGGAAATGGGTCGCCGTGGTTACACGTCGTTTCTTTGCCGCAATTCTTACAGCGGTAGATGCCGGAGACCGACACCCTTTCACCAGGTTTATGATCGGTACTCCATACTGCTTCTGCTCCATTGGCCTGAACGAGGTTCCTGATATCTTTATACCAAGCCATCCGCCAGTACTCCGAGGTATTATCTAGATATTCTGCTTCAACACGGCCGCAATAATTGGCAAGTATTTTTGGACTTGCTCGCGATCGCTGTCCTTTTCTTTTTCAGACAGTTCGGCGAAGCTCTTGTTCATCTGGCTATTCCATTGCCGAACAAGTTCAGATGGAATGACCAGTGAGCCATCTGGCTGGGCCTGCGCCTTGCCATGCATGTAACGCTGCCAATGTGACCATCGATCATGCTCGATCGATGACAACTTATCGACCATGCCGGCAAGGACAGCATCAATTTTGGTAGCATCCATGGTTTTTCTTATATCAGGTTACCGGCCACGAGGTCGCGATAATGTTCGCCTAGTACGGTCAGCTTGCAGGATCTACTGCCCATCGCGGCGTGCCACATATGCGGAGCATCGACAGGCCGAAGGAGATTGACCCTGGCATATTGCTGAAGGATGGCGAACACCTTAGTGTTGGCCTCGTCAGGCGGCGGAACGGTCGGGTTGGCCTTCTCCTCGGCCGACCTTTCCGGCTCAAACGATGGATCGAGCGGGAACACATAGCCCGGTTGAGGAAAAAGCTGGGCGATTGCCTTCAGGGACTCAAGCGGGATGGGGGCGGCCGCTTTGCGCAGCGAAACGAAGCCCTGAACATTAGTCTTGAACACCGGGCGCTGCTTCCACGGGCCAAGCGACTGATCGACATGCGCGTAAACGCTGCCGGGCGTCACCTCGCCCATGAGGTTCGCGGCCGCGCCTTCAAGAGCGTCCACCAGCAAAGTTGTGAACACCCCTGCCCCGCCGGTCTCAGCCGCATACTGATCGGCCGTGGAGGCCGTCAAAATCGTCATCCCGTCGCCGATTTCGGCCAGGCTATTGTCCGTCGGATTGTCGCCTGCCACACCGCTGTGACAGCTATCAAGAATGATAATCTTGTTTTTCGCCTTCGATCGCTTGGCGATATTCATAACTTCGGACAGAGCTAACCCATCATCACCGTTGCGGCAGTCAGCCGCGCAAAGAAAACCGCCCGTATCCTCGATGTAACCGTGGCCAGCGAAGTAGAACAAAGCGATGTCCGGTCGGTCGGCGTACAATTCCCGGACGGCGCTTTTGAGTTTGTCCTTGGTGACGATCTCGCTCACTGTGCCTTCGATCAGGCGCGGTGTCACGAAATTGGTGGTGCCGTCGTCGTTGCGTTCCAGCACATCGCGCACAGCCTTTGCGTCATTGACGCAACCAGCGAGCGAGCTGATATGGCTGTAATGGTCGATGCCGACGATAAGGGCGCGCCGCATAGCCCCTCCTACAGGCTATCGACAAAGGCATTGATGTTGGTATCACTCCATTCAACCGTCGTAACGTCGGCGATGGCCGTGCGGTCGTCTTTATAGGCCCAGATGCCTTTGATTTTTTTGCCTTCTTCCTTGGCGCACTCGATTTCCCATTTCTGGCCTGTCGAGTCCTTCGAATTTTTGCTGACCAGGACGATCACGCCGTCTGAGCGTTTGATGCGCGTCCGAACTTTGTCCTTCCACCCTATATCGTAGGGTTCCTTGACGGACATATCGATAAATTCAAATGGCTGGTGCGGATGCAGTGACTGACCTTTGAGAAAATCTCGCTGGCGCTCGTCCTCGATTGCAAATGCGATAAACACGATTTTTTTATCTGCCATTCTGTCCTCCCTGCGGCTTGATGCCGGAAGGTAGGATGCGGCCCCCTAAAATCAACCTCTGATAGGAGAACAAACCGAGCCGGCTGTGATCTCAGGTCTTGGCGTTCAGGTGCCGCCGGAGGGTGGCGGGATCAATGCCGACCATACGGGCGACCTCGGCTCTGCCCTTGCCGTCATCAAGCAGCCGCAACGCAAGCTCGCGTTTCTCCGGGGTGAGAGCGGCCGGTCGCCCCGCCCGCTTGCCGCGCCGCCTAGCGGCTGTCGGCCCCGCCTTGGTCCGCTCGGAGATTAGGTCCCGTTCGAGCTGCGCCAGCACGCTCATGATGCCGAACAGCGCCTTGCCGGCGGCAGTGCGGGTATCCATGCCGTCCGATCGAGCGGAACTCGACGCCGCGTGTGTGCAGCTCGTCCAGGAGCAGGGCGAGACCGACCGTGGTGCGGCCGAGGCGGTCGATGCGCTAGACGGTCAGTATGTCGCCGGGCCGCAGCGCCGCGAGGGCGGCCGTCAGTCCCGGCCGCTTCATGGCGGTGCTAGAGATGTCCTTTCCTCGTGGATCGCCTCGCAGCCATCCGCGCGTAGCGCGTCGTGCTGTAGGGCGAGGGTCTGTTCATCCGCGGAGACACGGGCATAGCCGAGCTTCATGCGAGGGCGCTTTCCCAATCCTGCCGGCCGTGCAGGACGCGGACGATCAGGATGCTCGGCCCGTCCTCGACATAGACGATCATATGCGCCCGATAAGGATGGAGCCGGACCGGCGGCCTCAGCTCGCAGCGCTCCCGTGCCATCAGGGGATTGTCGGCTAGGATCTGGAAGGCGGCAAACAGCCCGTCCTGATAGCGCTCGGCCTGGCCCACACCGAAGCGGACCGCGCCTTCCACGTAGGCATAGGCTATGTCGTCATCCGCCTGCGGTGAGGTGCGGAAGATCATTTGGCCTGCACGGCCGCCAGCCGATCGCGGCCGAGCTGACGAATTTCATCTGGGGTTCGGGTACTAATGCCGCTCGCCAGTCCTTCATCGACCAGCCGTTGCAGTTCGGCGATTTTGGCCAATCGGTCCTGATCGCGGCGGATCAGGTCGCGCACATAGTCGCTCGCATTCGCATAGCGGCCGGTGCCGGCCTGGGCCTCGACCCAATCCTTCATCGGATCAGGGAGCGATACGTTCATAGTCGCCATAGTAGGCACCTCCTACCACCTATCATGGCAAGGATTGGCAAACTCCGTCAAAAGATGTCTGCAATTTTACGCTCACGTTTTCGCGCGACCCGGCCTTAATCAGCGCAAGGGGTTAGCCGCTCTACGAAAAGCCGCGCAAAAACGGACCTTTTTAAGCAGGAGCGCGACTACACCCCTCTGCTGCG
Organism: Methylobacterium brachiatum; assembly: GCF_020523825.1. Classification (GTDB taxonomy): domain Bacteria; phylum Pseudomonadota; class Alphaproteobacteria; order Rhizobiales; family Beijerinckiaceae; genus Methylobacterium; species Methylobacterium brachiatum. The sequence continues at coordinate 3,548 of NZ_JAJALK010000029.1, forward strand.
GCCACTCGCAAAATGCCCTTATGCGCGTGACGACGAAGCAGCTTGGCTTGGCCTTTCACACCTTGACTGTGCCTGGTGTGGGAGGCACTCTGGGGCTTCCTGGCAGCTGTCTGGTTTCTTTTGGCTTCCTATTCGGTGCCCGATAGGCTTTTGAGAAGGTCATCCCCTTTTGTGGGCGGCCTCGTAGGCTTCAAGCGCTCTTTCCAGCAGCTCGCCAAGCACCAAGTGGTGTTCGTCGGCTAGGCGGGTGAAGCGCTGGGCGGTCTCTTCCGTCACCTTGAGGCTGAGCTGTTTGTTGCGGCCGGTGCGGTAGCGGCGCTGTTCGACCTTGGCCAATGCCGGCTTCGCCTTCTCGCGCGGGGCGGACTCGCGGCTGGGGAAGCCTTCCGCTTCGGAGACGGCACGAATTGCCTCGACTGGCGGCTTCGGCTGCTGGGCGGCGCGTGGCGTGGGCTTGAAGTCGTCCAGTCCACCGAGGTCGAGCTTCCCGAGCGGATCGGTGCGTTCAGGCTTGGGCTGGCCGGGCATCACGCAACCTCCTTGGCCTGCTCGCGCTTGTCGCGCAGGCGCTGCACAATCTCCGCGGCGTACTCGGCCGCGTTGTTGATCGCCACGGTCGTGTTGGCGACCCCCTTCCCTGCCAGGCCCTGCAGCGTGCCACCATAGGAGAACATGGCGCGGTAGGCCTCGCGGTCGCACAAGCGGGTTTTCAGGACCGGGATCGCGCGCTCGTCGAAGCTCTGCAAGATGTGCTTGAGGGTGTGGGGCATAATCGCGGGATTCGTCCGCGTGATCAGCACCGTGTAGGGAATGGCCCTCCCCCCGCGCTTCTCCGTGCGCTTGATGAGCCCGATCTGACGGGCAGCCTGCGAGGCGTCGAACTGCGAGCCCTGCACGGGGATCACAACTAGGTCGGACATCGAGATTGCGTGGCTGACCATGAGGCTCGCCAAGCCCTCCAAATCCACGATCACGAAGGCGGTCATGCTGGCCGCCTCCTCGATCTTGTCCATGATCGTCTCTTCCGTCGCGCCGCCTACGACCTGAAGGGTGGCGGGCAGGCCCGGAAGCTGCGCCCATTCTTGGACGAACTGATTGGGGTCGGCGTCGATGATAGTAACGGTCGCTCCCTGCTCCGCCAGCATGCTGGCGAGGATGCAGGCAGCTGTGGTTTTGCCGGCACCGCCCTTAGGCGATGAGAACGTGATGACAGGCATAGACACCTCGTTGGAAGCTATCGGGCTCCGGGAAGCTGCCGGGCAGCCGTTTGGCGCCGGGAAGCTGTCGGAAAGCTATCCGGTTCCGGGAAGCTTTCAGCTCTGCGGTAAACGCCACGTTAACCCAGCGACATCCTGTTTAGAACCAGAAAGCTGTCAGATAGCCATTCTCTTTCGGAAAGCTGTCTGGATCCTGGCATATGTCTGACTGAACGCTGCTAAGTGCGCTCCCCGGTATTCCTATGAGGGTATCAGACAGCTGTCAGACAGCTGATTGGTTTCCGCTAAATCCTAAAACCTTGGCCGTTTTGCTCTGCAAAGCGAACGAGGCTTATTCCCCGGCTCAACCGGACCGAATTTTCGGCCGAGATGCTGCGCGCCACCCTCAAAGCCGTCGCGGCGGTCGCCGCCTGGCCACGTGCTCTCGCCTCGCCGGAGTGGCACACGCGCTACGTTCAGCGGATGAGGAGAGGTGTCGACCGGAATATGGGGTGGTTCAGGACGGCAGGAGAAAGGTCATCAGCCACCCGCAACGTTGACTTAGCCGTGCCGCCCGGTCGACATGGGCTGTCATGGCCGTGCTCGCCCAAGCGAGTCGTGAGCCAGCCATTCAGGAGAGCAATCGCCGCAGTAGGACCCTGAAAAGCCAAAGGCCCCACCCCGGCAAGGGTGAGGCCTTCGAAATCGAGATGGCCTGTGAGGCACAACAGCATCCCTCACAAGCCATAAAGCGCCCTCAGGCGTCAAGTCGGAACCCTGGTTCCGGCAACGATATCGGCTTGTCTTGAACGGAGCGCACAGCTTGCGCCACCGAACGTCCCCCTGTGGCCCTGTGGAAAAGGGCCGAGACACGTGTTTGCCGATAAAATCCGCCGCGCGATCGAGGCGGCTGACCGAATCACCCTTCCGTCCGTGACGGCGCTGCTCTGGCGCGCTTACGGAGAGGGGAAGGTCACGGAGGCCGAGGCCGAAGCGCTGTCCGGGCTGATCGAGGCGCGCACCGATGCGCCAGCTGCCCGGCGGTACTCTCTGGCCGCGCCGGCAGCTTCCGACCCGAGCAATGGGCCGACAGCTCAGGAGCGCGCAAGATCCGCTAGGAGCTTCGTCGGCTCGCGCCCGCGCTCAGACACCTCGCTGGAGCGCCGCCGCCGCTGGGCCGCCTCCGGGCGGCTGCCGCCGGGGTTGGCGGCCCGATTCACGTTGGCCGAGCAAGCGGTGCTCGCCCTGGTGGCCACGGAAACCTCGAAGCGGGGCGATTGTCGGCTGGCCGTGGGACATCTCGCGGCGATCGCGGGCGTGGCCGAGACGACTGTGCGCAACGCCCTGCGCGAGGCCAAGAGACTCGGGCTCGTCACCGTCGAGGAGCGGCGGGTGACCGGCTTCAGGAACGACACCAACGTCGTGCGCATCGTCTCGCCCGAGTGGCAAGCTTGGATGCGGCTGGCGCGCAAGCCCGTCCGGGAGATCCTCGGCGCCAAGGATAACCGCGCCGCACCGAGCGGCGGGGGAGGGTGCAAATCCGCGAAGCGCACGAATACTGGAGTTCTCATCCTGTCAGAATCGGGGACAACGGAACCATCGAAAGGCTGCCGGGAAGCAGCGGGCGACCTCGACCGATCAGACCGCACGCGAATCCGCGCGGGTCGTGGCACGGGCCGAGCCATGCGCTGAGGGTCTGAGCTCGTACGGTCTGACGAACGCCGCCCTCTGCTCAGGAGACGGCCCGGGCTTCTTCGGCCTCAAGCCCATCAGGCCCTCACCGACCGAATGCCATCCCCGCGCAGACCCCTGTGCGGACGGCCAGCCTCGCTCTACGGTCACGCTTCGACCCTGTATCTCGATTCCCATGCCGATCCGGCCCGAGCACCGCTTCTTCTACCCAATCGACTGGCCCCAGCTCTCGGCCGTGATCCGGTTCGGGCGCGCTCAGGGACGCTGCGAGGGCTGCGGGCGACCGCACGGGCGGACGGTGGTCCACCTCGGCGACGGCCGCTGGTGGGATGCGGGCGCGGCCTCCTGGCGCGACGGGCGCGGGCGGCGGGTGCGCGTCCGGCCCGGTGCTGTGGACGTCCTCGGGACCGTGCGCCGGACCCGAGTGGTGCTGGCCGCAGCCCATCGCGACCACGACACCGCCAACAACGCCGACGCCAACCTCGCCGCCTTCTGCCAGCGCTGCCATATCATCCATGATCGACCCGAGCACCGCCGACGCCGGTGGACGACCCTGTTCCGCCGCAAGGCGCTCGGCGACCTGTTCCGCGGACCCTACGTCTGAGCGCAGGCGGCCTGGATCAGTGCGGTACGGATCCCCCTTGGCCGCGGGCCACGGGGATGGGGCTCATCGTTCGATGCCGGCGCCGCGATCGCGCTGGTGGCCCGATATGGAGCGGCCCAAATGATGGGCGAGCTGCGCGACCAGAGCACGCGCCGCCGGAGCCGGGGCGCGTGTCAAGCGCTGTCCGTAAGCGTCGACCAAGCGCCACGCCGGCACGACCAGACGGTCCACCCCGAGCCAGGCTACCGCCTCGCGCAGGACCTGCGCCGCGCGCACCGCCCGGCGTACGTCGAGGCCCGGGGCGATGGGCTTGGTCAGTCCGAGCAGCCCGTCGCGCACGAACGCCACCCGGTCGGCGGCGTAATCGATCACATTGGCCTTCTCGCGGTAGGCCCGCGCTTCCTTGAACAGCCGTTCCAGCACCATCGTGTCGGTCGCCGGCACGCGCGCATCCGCCTGCCGCTGCCGGCACAGGGCGTCGAGCCGGTCGCGCTCGACCACCACACGAGCCTCGTGCCGGTGCCGGGTCAGGCCGACATACACCTCGCGCGCGTCCGGGCCGGCCCCGAGATACACCACCGCCGCGGAACAGGTTCGGCCCTGCGCCGCGTAAGTCGTTCCAGCGTAGGCGTGCACGATCTTCGGTTGTGGTGGCCGACGGCCGAAGCGTGGCTCACGGGTCAGCTGCTCCCAGGCCGTGTCGAGCGCGCGCCCGTCCTCCAGCCGCAGGCGCAGGCGCGGTCCCGCGTCCGGATCGGTGGTGATCGCCTCGACCCGGGCACGGTTGCCGTTGCGCAGGCCCAAGTGCGGCAGGCTCTCGCCGAACCGGAGGACGTCGCCGACGCCTAAACTCAGCGGTACGACCTCATCGGCGCGGTTGCGCGACGGCAGCGCGATCACGTCGGGTCCGAGCTGTCCCTCCGCCCGCAGCACCGCCCGTGCCCGCGCGTTCAGCGCCGCCGCATCGGCGTTGCGCCGGGTCACGATCAGCGCGTCCCCGTCATGGGCGGCGCGCTGATCGGACCACAGCGCGATCACCCGGGCCTGAGCCGCCTCGGCCCCGGAGATCAACTCGACCCGGTCGTTGGCGGCGTAGGCGCGCAGACCCGCCTCTGCATCGCCGCGCGCCATCACCACCGAGGCGGCGCGCTGCCACTCGACCGTCTGCCGGCGGACGTGTTCGAGCACGGCCGAGCGCCCGACCACCTCGGCGACCGCCCGCAGCGCGCTCGCGCCGCCGACCGAGGCGAGCTGACGCCGGTCGCCGATCAGCACCACCTTGGCGCCAGCCGCCTGCGCCGCACTCAGCACTGCCTCCAGGTCCCGGGTCGACACCATCCCGGCCTCGTCGACCAGCACTAGGGTGTCGGCGTCGAGCGCGGGCGAGGGATCGGGGTGGGGCGCGGGGTCCAGAACCGTCGCCCGAGCCTGGTCGTGGCGCCAGCGCGCGATCGCCTGCGCCGGGATCCCGGTGGAGCGCGCGAGCTCGTCGGCGGCGACCCAGGATGGTGCCAAGCCAACGACGCGCAATCCATAGTTGTGGGCCGCGTCGACCAGGGTCGCGGCCGTGGTGGTTTTGCCTGTGCCCGCACCGGCCTGGAGCAGAGACACTCCATCCAGACCGGCGGCATGACGCACGGCCTCGCCCTGTTCGGGGCTGAGATGGCCCGCCTGCGCCAGGGCCGCCTCGACTGCCTCGGGCTTCATCCAACTCCGCTCCAGGGGGCGGTCGGCGGCGCGCAGCATCGCCGCCTCGCAGGCGGCGATGCCCGGGCTCGTCCAGCACGCGTTGGCGCCCGGCACCATCTCGGCGGCGGCCAGCGGCAGCAGCGTGCCGTCCCGCTCCAGGCTGGCGAGCTCCGCCTCCACGGCATCGACCCCGAGTCCCTGCACGCCGGCGAACTCCAGAGCGCGCTGGAGCAGGTCCTTGCGCGTCACGACACTCTCGTGCCGAAACAACGCCGAGGCGGCGCGCGCGACCGGGCCGTCGCCGGGGATCTCGGGCGGGTCGAACGGGGCGTCGCGTTCCGCCTCACGCGCGGCGGCTCTCGCGAGAGCGGGGTCGCGCTCGGGATGGCGCGCGGCGTCCCAAGGATCGAGCGCGCAGACGGCGAGCTCCTCGCGCCACCGTGCCTCCAGCTCGGGACCGGTCGGCAGCTCGTGCTTGCCGCGGCGCGTGGCGAGCGCGGCGATCTCGCGCTGGGCGCTGGTGGCGCCGGCCCCGGCGTAGTCGAGGATCTGCCCGGAGCGTTTGGAGAAGGCCGCCAGCACCGCCTCGGGCGGGCCGGCGACCTCCCACTGCCCGCGCCCGGCCTCTCGGTAGCGTAGGCCGAAGCGGCGATGCAGGTCCTCGGCCAGGGCAGCGCGATACGCGGCACCCACACAGATCTGGTACGAATAGAGTTGTTCGACCTCGATGGTCAGGTGTGTCTGGGTCTTGTAGCGACCGGATCGAGAATTCGGCGGCGCACCGGCTGCGTTGATGAAGACACAGTGCGTATGGATATTTGGATCCACTTCTCGGGTCGTGTAATGATCGAAGCGGCCGACGATGATGTCGCTCGGCCGGTGTCGTTCGACGCCCCCGGCACCGGTTCGGACGGTGACCAGCCCCTCCGCCGCCACGAAGGCGAGCGCTCGCTCGACCGCGGCGCGGTGGGCGGCCTCGATCGCGGCGCGCTGCTCGGGCGTGCCGGCCATCCAGAGGACGGAGACGGATTTCCCGGGGGTCAGGGTGCAGTCCTGGCCGGCCCAGTGGCCGGGACCAGCGCCGCGCACCAGCGGCTTGCCGGTACCAGGGTGGAACCCAGCGCACAGGTCGCGGAAGGAGCTCGCGTCGATCGCCGCGCCGTGGCGCACGACGCTCTCGCCGCTGCTCCACCACACCCCGCCGCCGTCCGCCAGGTAGTACTCGTCGCGCCGGTCCGGCCTGGCTTCGCGCTGGCTGTCGTTGGTGTAGTACAGCCCAGCCTCGGCCCCGGCGCCGAGGCGGTGCAGCGAGGCGGTCATCAGGCCGGATCCGAGCCACCGGTGCCCTTGCGGTAGCGGCAGATCCGGTACAGGTCGATGCCGGCCGACGGGGCCCCGAGCTCACCGACGGCCTGTGCCATGTCGAGGATCGCGGCGTCGACCTGCTCCATGCGCTCGATCAGGATCCGGTGGCGGATCGCCACCTCCAGGGCTTGAGCGACGCAGTCGGCCGCCAGGCTCTCGGCCGACCAGCCGCGTTCGGCCGCGGCAGCGCTGAGGCGGAGGGCGAGGGGAGCTGCCAGGGTAAGGGTGAGCTTGACCTCGTCGTCCATCGGCGTACCTGCTGCGTGCGGATCGGGCTAAGACGCCTGACACGTTCCGGGCCGATCGACGAGGCGAGCAAACCTCCGTAGTTAACGCCGCGTCACTTCAGTGCGTGTGGTGTGATGCCTTCATATTGTTGAGCCGTTAGTGAGCTTGCGCTGTGGCGCTTGAGCCGGTGCTGAGCCGTTAACCGGGCTGCTCCAGGATCGAGCCCATGAGCTTCGATCTCACAGCCCTGCGCCGTGCCGTCAAGCGCCACAGGGCCGCCCACGAGGCTCGGCCCGACCGGCGCAAGACCACGGGCGCCACCGCGCTGATCCGTGCAGCCTTGCCCGAGATCCGTCGCCTGCGCGACCTCGAGGGGCAGCCCTGGGCCGTCATCGCCGCGGCTTTGGGCGAGCAGGGCGTGCACGAGGGGCGGGAGGGCCGAGCCATCTCCGCCGACCGCCTGATCGCGCTGGTGCGCCACATCGAGGCGCAGATCGCACGGGATAGCGCCAAGCGGGCTGAGAACACCGACCGCCGCGACCTCACCCCCGTCTCGCCGGGGCTGCCGCAGCCCCCCGCACGCCCATCGGGCCCGGATGGCTCTCCCACGCGACCCCGCCTCGCCCCGGAGCTTCAGCCCCATCCCTCCGCCGCGCCTGAGGACGAGCCGCTGAGCGAGGCCGAGATCCTCAGGCTTCAGGCCGAGAAGCACCGCCACCTGTTCAAGAAGGATTGAGACCATGGCCCGCATCCTCCTCGTCGGTCAGGAAACCGGCGGCATCGGCAAGTCCACGGTCGTGCGCGGCCTGGCCGAGGCCGTGCCCGACGCGCAGATCCTGGAGATCGAGTCCGTCCACCGCCTGACCGAGTTCAAGACCGGCAAGGCCAACGAGCCGGGCCGCGTGCGCCACTTCGAGATGCGCGCCACGCGCGAGGCGATCGAGGCCAGCGGCGGCAAGGCCGCGCGGGCCGAGCTCGACGACGTGATCAACGCGCTCCACACGGTGAAGGCCGCCAGCCTCGTCGATATCGGCGCCAACACCTCGGCGAGCCTGCTCGGGATCCTCAAGGAGGAGGCGCTTACCTTGCGCGAGGCTGGGATCGAACTCGGCCTCGTCGTAGTCGTGGCGGCCGAGGCGGGCGCGCTCGCCGAGGGAAGTAAGCTACTGCACGTGGCCAAAGACTGGGCAGGCGCCCGTTTCGTCGTGGCCAATGCCGTGCGGGGCGCGGTCGACCCGGTCCTGCTCAAGCGGGTGGCGGGCGACGCGGCGGTCACGCATCTGCGCCACTTCGACCTGGAGGAGAAGACCCGCGAGGTGCTGGCCGCGGGCCAGCTCCGCGGGATCGCCAAGCTCGACCGGGCGAGCTTGACCAAGGAGACCTCGCCGGCCGTGGCGGGACGGATCCTGCGCGATCTCACCGCCTTCCGGCTCGCCGTGATGGAAGCGGTCAAGCCGGCCGCGCTGTGGCTGGTCGAGGGCTGAGGTCGTGGCGCGCCCACCCCAACCCTCGACCACGTCGCTGCAGCAGCGGCTGGAGCTGCGCTACCGGGACGCGAGCAAGGTGGCGGAGGAGGCGAACGCTCATATGGTCGGCATGAGCGAGCGCCACCTCACCGGGCTGCTGCGTGGCAAGCCTGCGGCGCGCTTTGCCGCGCTCGGCGACCCGACCTCTCCGCTGACGCCCGAGGATCGCGCCAAGCTCCTGCAGTCGCTCGAAGGTCAGGTGCCACCCGCGCGCCCGATCACCGCCGACACGGCGAGCCGGCTGGCGATCTGGCGCTCGCGGCTGCCCTACCGGGTCGTGCCCTGGACGGTCAGGGGCCTGAGCGCGGTCACCGTCATCGGTCTCACCGTGTTGGCCTGGCATCGCACGCCCGAGCGCTGGATCGAGATCACGGGGACGGCGGCGCTGCCCGTGCGTTGGCAGCTGCCGGGGGGGGTCTACGAGGATGACCGTCTGAACCCGGGCGAGCACTACGTCCTGGTGCGCCAGGAGGGGACATCCGGGCTGCTGCGTCGGTGGTATCCCGGCCGCGGCTACGCCGAGGCCCGGGTTTCGCTGACACGCCCGCGGGAGAGCCGCTGAGGCGTTGCGCCCGTCAGCGGCTGGCTCCGACAGGCGGCACCGTCCTGATCAACCGCGCAAAGCGCGGGTCGGTGTGCGCCACCGTCTTGCGCAACCGCATCGGGTGACGCGCATAGGCGGTGCTGTTGGGGAACACCAGGATCTGGTTGGCCGGCAGGCTGGCCAGCGCCTCCCGGGTCAGCAGCCGCACGCCCTGCGGGGTCGCGGCGATGCTGCGCTGGCCCTGGCCTTCGGCCGGCCGCGTCAGGGTCTCGACCCGTGCGGTATAGTCGCCCACCGCCCGCGACCAGCGCTCGCCCGCGTCCGGATCGACCGCCGGCACGTCGAACAGCACGACGAATTCCGCCGTGTTGAGGATGGTGTCGGCGCCGGCCTCGCCGTAGAGGCCGACGATCTGCGAGCGGTCCTGCCACAGAGTCCACAGCGAGGCACCGTATCCCGGCAATTCTCCGGACGCGGTCAGGATCTCGTCAAATCGACCCAGCGCCGCCGCCTCGTCGACCATGACGAGCAGGCGTTGTGCGGGGCGATTGCGCCGAACACTGATGAACAGATCGGACAGGAACCAGCGCAGCAGCGGCGCGAGCAGGCGCTTGTACTCGGGCGGGACGGCGATGAACAGATCGACGTCGCCGTTTGACAGGTCGGCGAGCGCGAAGGTGCTGCCTCCGACGAGGTGGCGCAGGCGCTCGTCGGCAAGCCACTGAAAGGCTTGGCTCGCTGTGGCGATGATGGGATCGCGGGTCTTGGGATCGGCGTTCAGGATTTCCAGGGCGGCGAGCGCGGCGGGCGCGGGGCGGAGCGCCTCCAGCTGCTCGATCAACTTCGGCGCATCGGCGATGAGCGCGTGAACCTGCGCCACGGTGCGGTTGCCGCGGGTGAGGCTCACGAGTAGGGCGCCGGTGATGAGGTCGACGGCGCGGTTGCGGAAATAGGCGCTCGCCTCGCCGTCGCCGCTGGCCTCCGGTAACAGGGCCAGCGCGGTATGCTGGAGGTAGAGCACATCGCTGGCGTCACGCCCGTGAAGCGGGTTCCAACGATCGGCGCCCCCGACGAGCCCGAGTGGGTCGAGACAGATGACGCGGCGGCCGAGCGCCCGGCGGCGCTCGGCCGTGGCCTTGTAGATCTCGCCCTTGGGATCGACCACCACCGCGGGTCCCGACCAGGCCCAGGGCTCGGGGTAGGCGAGGTTCGGGATCAGCGCGCCCGAGGTCTTGCCCTTACGCGGGGGTGCGATCGTGGCGAGCGTGCCTTGTACGGCGACCCGCACGGCGCGGCCGGTCTCTGGATCGAGGCCGAGCTCAAGACCCTTGTTCATCGCCGCGCGCTCGGCTGGTGTGGCAAAGCGGGCGGAGCCGAACAGGTTCGAGGCGTCCCGCTGCACCAGCTTGGTTGCACCAGCGTAGCGCCAACCAAACAGGGCGCCGAGGGGCAGTAGCAGGCAGAGGAGCGCCCAGAACCCGCCCGCGAACGCTGGCGAGCGGTTGAGCAGCATGGTCCAGTAGGCCTGCGTGATCGTGCCGAGCTGCAGAAAGCGCAGGGCGTCGAACCAAGCACCGGGTGCGATCACCTCGGACGGCCACAGCGTCGGATCGAGCCCATGCACGATCGATGCGGCAATAGGATATCCGAACAGTACTATCGCGAAACTATAGAGCAAGACTCGGATAAGTGTCGCCATAAAGCACCGATTGAACGCAGGTCAGACTGGCGGCTGACCGTGACGCGAACTCATGAAGTGAATTTCGTTGCGGGACTATGAAAACCGGCCTCGCCACGGGCAGACGAGTCCAGAAATTAGCACAGCGTTACGAAATCATTGATAAGGGCAAGTTCAGTTTATCGGACGCCGCACAAGATCGTTAGGTTGGCCTCAGGTATTGCCCTGGATGCCACTTCCAGTGTGCAGCCCTCAATCCAAGAGAAATTTAGACAGGCCGATGCCGATCTTTCACGATACCTCATTCGAATGCGCCATCGCTATCGTACAAGATGCGTTTCGCGTGTCGCCATACATGATCCTGGAGGATCAGTGCGCCAATTTCCACGAAGGTCATCTGAACTCGCAGACGCCCAATACGGGATGCCGAATGGAGTTCGCCTGGGGCGGCCCGGTGGAGGAGTTCAGCGGCCGTTCTGTCGCTGACATGCTGCCGAATGTTTTCTACCGGCAGAACTGGGGCGGCGGCGGGTTCTGGCGCCTCGCATTACGTCCAGGAACGAACGACGGCTTGACCTTTGTGCGCGCCTTCTCTGTAGAGGACCCGGCCATGCAGGGCGTCAACGATGAAGCGGAGCGCGCATTCGGCAGGGCTGCGGGCAGAACGATCCCCGTGCGGTTTTGGCGATGATCAGACCGAGCGGCGCGCTGACAGGCAATGCCTGTTCAGGACTGTTCTAGTCCAGCAAGAGCATGCATGGATCGTTTTGCGTCAGTGGCTCACCGGGGCTACCGACAAGAGGTCTCAGTGGGCCAAGCCGGTGAGGTACTGAGCTGCGCGGCTAGCAGCGCTCGCGGCAGTGAAGTTCGCTCGATTGTCGTTGCGCAGCAACTTGGTCCAGGACGCGCTGTAGTTGGCGTGGGTCGGATGCGGTTCCGACGCCAGCCTGAGCGTCGCCGTCAGGAAGGCGCTCCCGAGTTCGGCCACCTGCTCCTCGGCAGCGTAGGCTTGGCTCCGAAACCGACAGGAGAGATCCTGGTCCAGCCCGCTCACGTGTCCGCTCCAGTGCATCGAAGCACGCTGTAGGAAGTAGAGAACTGCTAGCTTACGCGATGGAAGCGCCCTATATGACCATCAGGTTGGTCACGAGCAGGATGAGTTTCGATGAGCACCATCAACCTCGCTGAGGCCAAGGCGCATCTGAGCGCACTCGTTGATCGCGTCGAGGATGGTGACACGATCACGATCACGCGCCGGGGCAAGGCAGTTGCGCGTCTGGCCCCCGCAGTCACGACATTCCGCCCGGTTGATGCCGAGGCTTTACGTGCCATCACCGCCACTATGCCTGTGCAACCGCACGGCGCGAGCCGCTTCGTTCGCGAGATGCGCGACGATGAACGCTACTGATGTTCTACATCGATACCTCGGTTTTGGTCTGCGCACTTACAAACGAGCCTGACACGGAGCGAATGCAGGCCTGGCTCGGTGTGCAAGCCGCGGGCGATCTAGCTCTGAGCGCCTGGGTCGTCACGGAGTTCTCGGCTGCCCTTTCGATCAAGGTTCGGCGCAAGGACCTGATGCCGGAGCATCGCGCGGCTGCCCTGACGGCCTTCACGCGGCTCACGGCCGAGTCCTTCGCCTCGCTCGCACTCTCCGATCGTCAGTTTCGGGTGGCTGCGCGCTTTGCCGACCAGTCACATCTTGGCTTACGAGCTGGTGATGCCCTGCATCTGGCCTTGGCGGCCGATCATGGTGTGGCGCTCATGACCCTCGATCACCGGCTAGCAGAGGCCGGCGCTGCGCTCGGGATTGCAACACGCCTCCTATAGGCACACGGACGGATCTCTCACGTCGGCGTAGGCAGGCAGTTCAGCTCGCGAGTGCACCCGGCGAGGTGATCCGCTCAGGTCGCCGCATCGCCTCCTGCACCCGTCGGATCGTGGTCCGGCCGACCTTGAGCTCACGCGCGACAGCCGAGGCGCTCCGGCCGTCGCGCAGAAGCCGCTCGGCCTCCCGCCGCCGCTCCGGTGTGAGGCTCGCCGGTCGGCCGATCGTCTTGCCCTCGGCACGTGCCCGGGCCAGACCCGCCTGGGTGCGCTCGATCAGCAGGTCGCGCTCGAACTCGGCGACCGCGTTGATCACGCCCATCGTCAGCTTGCCGGTCGAGCTGGTCAGATCGACGCCGCCGAGTGCGAGGCAGTGTACGCGCACCCCGAGGGCATCGAGGCGCTGGATCGTGCTGCCGACATCCATGGCGTTGCGGCCCAGCCGGTCGAGCTTGGTCACGACGAGGACATCGTCGCGTTCAAGCCGGTCGAGCAGGCGAACGAAGCCCTTGCGCTCGCTGGTGGCGACACTGCCCGACACCGTCTCGGTGATCACGCGCTGCGGCTCGACCTGGAAGCCGGCGGCCGCGATCTCCTGGCGCTGATTATCGGTGGTCTGACCCAGAGTGGACACGCGCAGGTAGGCGAAGGTGCGGGGCATGGTCGAAATGTGGCCGAAAATGCCGGCCGAAACTAAACCATGGCCGAAACCCCAGCAAGGTTATCTTTAGGCCAGATCCGCAGCATGTGGCCGAAACCGTTCGGTTTCGGCCAGCCCTCCGCAAACGAACTGCCTGCCGAAGGACCACAAGGCAGCCACTCCTGGCGAAACTGCCAAATCAGGAATTTATGGCGTATATAACGAAACTGCCGCCTGTCCGATCGACGGCATCTTATGGTTCGGTGGCTAACGCTCTTCGTCGGGCAGACGCATGTTTCTGAGCTGGTCGGATCGGGATGTCATGAACGCGACGCTTTCCAAGATCGATGCTGGTGGTCGGCTGATCATTCCAGCTCAGGCGCGAAAAGCCCTGAGGCTGGAGTCCGGCGGACCCGTCGTGCTGACCCTGGTAGACGGTGAGCTTCGGGTGCGCTCAGTCGCTTCCGCCATGGCCGAGCTTCAGGTCCAGACCTCCTCCTTCCTGGCCAGCGACGGCGCCTCGGTCAGCGCCTTTCTCACGGCGCGGCGTGCAGAGGCTGCCAGGGAGGAGGGCGCGTCTGCGGACACGAGCGATCAGGCTACGTCATCCATGACGGAGTTCGATCGTGGCGCGTAGCGTCCTCGATGCTTCGGCGTTGCTCGCCTACCTACGCCGGGAACCCGGTTGGGAGCAGGTGCTAGAAGCCTTCACCGGCACCGCCACGATGACCACCGTGAATTTCGGCGAGGTTGCCGGATGGTTGGTCCGAAACGGTGCGGACGAGGCGGCTGTTCGAGGTCTGCGGAGCGGCCTCGTGTTTCCCCTCACGCCGGTCGACGACGACCTCTGCATTCGCGCAGCACTGCTGGAGCCGCTGACAAGGTCGAAAGGGCTTGGGATCGGGGACCGGCTCTGTCTTGCGCTCGCTGCCCGCTCTGACGCCGTCGCTGTCACCGCAGACGCCGCCTGGCAGGAGATCGCTGCAGGTGCGGGAGTCGAGGTTCGGCTCATCCGCTAAGTTTGGGTGAGCAAGCAACCGAAGCGTTTACCCGGCGCCAGAATAGCCGACACATTTTACCGACAGAGGTGGAGCTGTCTCGGCAATTCACAATCCACCTCGCCGGACCGTCGAGCTATGCAGGATTTTAGGTGACGGAGGCGGTCAGGCGGCGCGGTGATCTGGGCTCGCGGTGACCTCGGTCCCGTCGCGGAAGATGACGCCGGCCACGACCTTCGGCAACTGGTTTTCGCCCTTCAACCGTCGCCAGGTTTTCGAGGCTGCCATCACCAGCTTGAACACCATCAGCTTGGCGGTCGTGGCCGAGAGTGCACCTTTGGTCCGCACGGTCCGATGCCGCACCGTGGCGAACACGCTCTCGATCGGGTTCGAGCTGCGCAGGTGGTCCCAGTGCTCGGCCGGGAAGTCGTAGAACGCCAGCAGCGCCTCCCGGTCCTTGGTCAGGCAGGTGGCGGCGCGCGGGTACTTGGCCCCGTACTTCTCGACGAAGACAGCCAGCGCCGCCTCGGCCGCCGCCCGGGTCGGCGCACCGTGGATCTCACGCAGATCCACCTTCATCGCGCCCTGAACGGACTTCGGCACCTTGTCGAGGACGTTGGCCGCTTTGTGAACCCAACACCGTTGGTGAGCGGTGCCCGGAAAGACCTCGTCCAGGGCCTGCCAGAAGCCGAGTGCGCCGTCGCCGACCGCGATCTCGGGCGCGATCGACAGCCCACGCCGCTTCACGTCGACGAGCAGCTCGCGCCAGCTCTGGGCGCTCTCGCGCACGCCCACCTGGAAGCCGACGAGTTCTTTCCGGCCCTCGGGCGTCGCGCCGATCAGCACGAGCATGCACTCGGCCTGCTCCTCCATCCGGGCCTGCAGGTAGACGCCGTCGGCCCAGACATAGACGTAGCGGCGCGCGGAGAGATCGCGCGCCTGCCAGCGAGCGTACTCGTCCGCCCAGGCCGCGGTCAGCCGGGCAATGACGGCCGGCGAGAGGTTCGGAGCATCCCGACCCAGAAGGGCGGCCAGCGCGTCCTGGAAGTCGCCGGTCGAGACACCGCGTAGGTACAGGACCGGCAGCAGCGCATCCAGGCTGCGGGTGCGCCGCGCCCACTTCGGCAGGAGCGTCGAGGTGAACCGAACCCGGTCCTCAGATCCGCTCGCGCCGCGATCTCGGACACGAACCCGCGCCACCGGCACCGGGCCGATGCCGGTCTGGATCGCCCGCTCCGGGCCATGGCCGTGCCGCACCAGCCGCGCGCGTCCGTCCGGAAGCCGCAGATCCTGCATCGCGCTCAGGAACGCGTCCGCCTCCATCTCAACAGCTTGGGCGAGCAGGCGGCGGGCCCCGGCGCGCAGCACCTCGGTCAGGGGATCGTCGAGGTCTTCGGGCTGACGAAGCCGGACGATGTTGGTAGGTGTCTCCATGGCGTATCGCTCTCGCTGAGAGGTTCTGGCAGGCTTCGACACCCGCCTCGATACGCCGCCTTCAACACACCGTCGTCACCCAATCTCCCGCATAGCTCCGGACCGTCGGGGAAACGGTCGAATTTCGGAGATTGCGCATCCATTCTCTAGCTGCATGACGGCGCAGTCGCGCCGCGCACCAATAAGCGGATGTGCCAAAACTCACATCGAGGATAGCTTGTAGAGTAACCCATGCGTCCCTCAAACGAGTAAATAGATAGATGCACAGAGCTTCTGTGGTCACCTGCAGCAGGAAGTCGGAGGAATTTTCAGATGTCTAGATCCTTGATCTTTGCAGCTGTATTGTTCGCGGCAAGCATGGGAGGTGCCTTCGCGCAGCAGGTCAGCACACCGACCATCTGGGGTGCCCCCTATCACGGTCCGGCTTCTCGGTCTGATTTCGGTGCAGAGCCGGATCGCGGCGCAGAGCGCCTGATCGGAACAGCAAACCGGGGTGAAGGCAGGATGATGTCTCTCGACCTCACTGAGACGATAAAGGCTCAAAGAACCCTCAAGCACCATCGATGATGGTGAGCTATGCGAGCGCGATGACAGTCGGTTACCGCGCTCCATGCCTGTGCGGATGATCGTACGGCCTCTTTGCAGGTTTGTCCCGTCCGCAACTGCCTCGGTGACCCAGGTCACCGACGCGCCCGACAGGAAACCGTATCATGCGGGTAGCGAATAATAAGCTGCGCCGGGATCGGCATCTGCGACATCCCGGTCAGCTCAAACGGGAGTGAACCATGCGCCTCTTACCGTGTGCCATGCTGGCTGCACTTCTCGTGACAGCTCCGGCTCAAGCCGAGCAGGATCTGCTGCTCGGTGCCGACATGAACACGCCTGCGATGACTCAGGCCGAGATGAGCCGCGCAGACATCGAAGCGCTGATCGCCAAAGCCGGCGGCAAGCCCATCGACCTATCGGACAAGGCCCTGTCCGGGCTCGACCTGTCCGGGCTGAACCTCAAGGGTGCCAACCTGCGCACGGCACGCCTTAACAAGGCGAACCTGCGTGGTGCGGACCTCAGTGGAGCGAACCTTGAACAAGCTTGGTTCATCAAGGCCGACCTGAGCGGGGCCAAGCTCCTCGACGCGAAGATGTTCGGCATCACCGCCCGCGAGGCGAACCTTAGCGGGGCCGACCTCAGCCGGTCCATGCCCATCGGCGACTTCAAGGGCGCCAACATGAGTGGGGCTACCCTAGTCGATCTCAAGGGCGGCGCCGACATCAAGAACCAGTCCATGGGCCTGATGCGCGCCGTGCTCGTCTCAGTGAACCTCACGGGCGCCAACTTGAAGGGAGCCAACCTCGGCCGCTCGCGGCTGGAGTACGCGAACCTCACGGACGCCGACCTGACCGACGTAGTGCTGATGGGGTCGGACCTGTCGGGGGCGAACCTCACTGGCGCGACCGTCACGGGAGCAGACTTCAAGAACGTCGATGTCAGTGGCGCTCGGCTCGTCGCCCTCAAGGGCCAGGACGCTACCAAGGACTGGTCGGCCCGCGTGAACGCCGACCGCGCCATTACCCAGCCTTCCAACTGAGCCCTGTCACCTACGTCCCACAGCTATCACGGAGACCTCGCATGACGACCCGTCGCATCTTCCTCGGCCTCGCCGCCGTCGTCCCTATGCTGTTCGGAACGGCCGCGCTCGCGGCCGAAATGACCTACACCCCAGCTGCCTTCGAGGCAGCCCAGAAGGCCGGCAAGCCGATCCTCGTGCACATCACTGCCCCCTGGTGCACGACCTGCGCGGCGCAGAAGCCGATCCTCGCCAAACTGGAGGCCGATCCGAAGTTCAAGGACCTGCAGGTATTCGATGTCGATTTCGACAGCCGCAAGGACGTGGTGAAGCGGTTTGAGGCGACGATGCAGAGCACGCTCATCACCTACAAGGGCGGGAAGGAGACTGGACGTTCAGCGGGCGAGACGAAACCCGAAGCGATCTCGTCGCTCCTCGACAAGGCCCTCTGAGGCAGGGCCATGGTTGCCAGCCTCGGCCTCGCATTCCTCGCCGGCATCCTCTCAGTGCTGTCACCGTGCGTGTTGCCCTTGCTGCCGCTGGTGCTGGGTGCGGCTGCCTCGGAGCACAGGTTAGGCCCGGCGGCGCTCGCTGCCGGCCTCGCTCTGTCTTTCGTGGTGATTGGCTTGTTCGTGGCGACCATGGGCTTCGCCATCGGCCTCGACGCAGGCGTCTTCCGGATGGGCGCGGCCGTCATGCTAGTCCTGATCGGATTGGTTCTTATGGTCCCGGCCGCACAGACTCGGTTGGCCGTGGCCGCAGGTCCGATGAGCGACTGGACCGAGAGCCGGTTCGGAGGCTTCTCGACTACCGGACTGCTCGGCCAGTTCGGCGTTGGAGTGCTGCTGGGGGCAGTGTGGAGCCCCTGCGTCGGCCCGACGCTCGGAGCAGCCTCGCTGCTTGCCTCGCAGGGACGCGACCTCGGCGCCGTCGCGCTGACTATGCTCCTGTTCGGTCTCGGTGCGGCGCTGCCTCTGCTCATGCTCGGAACGCTCTCGCGCGAGGTGCTGATGCGCTGGCGAGACCGGATGATGGGACTCGGCAAAGGGCTGAAGGCTGCGCTCGGCCTCATTCTTGTCGTGACGGGCGTGATCATCGTCTTCGGCTACGACAAGATCCTGGAGGCGGCGCTTGTGAACGCTTCGCCTGGATGGCTCACCAACCTGACGACCCGCCTTTAAGAGCTGTCGACGATTTGGCCGGTCAGCCGAGAACCCGCCTTCCCGGTTCCGTAACATCCAATCCCGGAATGGCGCTGGGAGGGTGCCGGTGCATGCCGCCATGCTCAACCGACTGAATTTCGGACACACAAACCTGACAGGTTCTACTGTCCAAAATGCCGGTCATGTCACCCGTCCCGAATGCGGGACAGTGATGGGACGCGTCCCGCCGGATGTGAGGTTGGCAGGGAGATCCTGCCCTCAAGAGAGCTCCATCTGGACACGAACCCCGCTGTGTCGCACGAGGATCGGAAGGAAGCTGCCATGATATAACTTGACGTGTGCGCCCTCATGTGAGGCCGGACATATGAACGCAAGCGATCCGATCATCCAGGCTGACTTCATCAACTTGCGAGCGGGGGACCGTCCACGTATGCCATACGGTTTGGGAAGCCAAGGATTGACAATCCGCATACCTAGGGCTATGCAGAAACAATGCGAGTTTCGCCGCTTTGTAGCGAAAACTTTTATATTCCATTAACTATTTGGCGAGTCCGATATCTGCAGCTTAGGTATTTGATGCCACAAGACTGCTTTGAGGACGCAAGTAAACATCATCAATGGCAATCGTCGTCTTAGGGCTATATGAGCGCTCGTTGTCGAGCAAGCTCACGACAAGCTTCAACGTCTTGATCCCACTTTGCATTGCAATAAAGGCACTTCTGTACTAGCGCGTCAGCCCGGGTTTGCCGCTTGATTGAACCGCATGTAGGGCATGGCAAAGGGGTTGGAAGCTGGATACGTGTGAAAGGAACGTCACATTTAATACATCGCTGCTCGATAAAGCGTAGCAGATCCGAAGTTGCCGCAACGACTCTGTAGTAGCGCGCTTTTTGGGGGAAGAAGGCTTGGTTTGACTCGGCTGGTCGCCGAACCGCCAATTCTCCAAGCTTCACATCATGGATGGTGACGGACGCAGCGCGATCGACGATCGATACTGCTGTATTCCTGTATAAATGTTTTCGACGCAATATTGTCTTTCTTTGATGATTTTTTAACCATAAATAAATCTTGTTGTAACTTTTATGCCAATTATTTATTTCAATATTATTGATCTGGTAAAAAAAGTTTTGTTTCACGAGATATCGGATTAAATCAATAAGATCGACATGCTTTTTTTCAGTTAGAGATTGGAAAATCTCAATTCTAGCGGCGCAGTTACTAAGGGTCTCGGCGACTTTCAAGCTCGAAAAAATTTCGACACCCTCTTGTAATACAGTGACAAGCTTCGCCTGCAACTCGCCTATCAGCGCATAAGCTCCCAAAAAATCATTGTGTAAAACCACAAAGACAGGCTCTTCGGATCCAGAGAGATACGTAGCAATTCGTAGTCCATCCTCCAGCTTGCGCCAGCCAATATCGACCGTCACGTGGCGGTTGCCCGGTGCTGGAGATATAAATTCTGAAACACGGGTGCAGAAGAAGCTGACGGTCCACTTCCATCGGCCGGCGAACTGCCGGCGATTAACGACCACCTCTTTGATCCGGCAATCCGGCGGTAGGGGGCGATGCAAAACGATTGGCCATGTTACCGTCCTACGCTGCCCGTCTCGGACGAAAGCCGTGGCATGTAAAAAGGTTCTCTGAAGTCGTTTTCGACGGCCGCGGCTTGCATCGCTCCATGCTTCTCCAGGAACTGGATTTATATTGACTTGGCTCAAGGTACCATCGAAAAGGTGCTCCACGGAAGCGCCGCCTTGTATCTGATTGGTTAAGCGGCCCGGACCTAATCCTTCCTTCTTCCGCAATGTACCCTTCGCGCGAAGAGTTGCGCTGCGACCGTACTCGAATGCCTTCACGACGGCATTGTAGTTGCCCCACCACAGACCGCTGTTCTGCCGCGCGATCTTGACCTCCTCTCGTCGCCTCACCTCAAGTTCCCGCAACTCGGAAGCCATCCTTTTCTGGGCTTCTTTCTGAACTAAGGCGAGCGTCCGCTGCGCGTCAGCAGTTGCAGGTGTGGAGCACCCCTGATGCAGCGCTTTCTCGTAATCCTCCCTGCTCGTCCGAAATGCCGAGTCGTTTTCAAGCGTACAACGATATTTGATGACATAAGCCTCATGGATGTCGACCAGCCGGTTCCAGAGCTGGTCCATCCGCTCCAACTCCTCCTCGCAATCCTGACCCCAATCCAGCGGAGCGAGCAGCCCATACTGCCGGATGACGATCTCTTTTTTCCCGTGCGATCGAGCTAATCTCTCTTCGTCCATTCTCCTGTAACTCCAATTTGTTCGTGGCGACGGACTAACCTGTCCGTCGCCATTGAAAAGACGACCAAGTCTGCTTTTTTTCTCGACAGGAAGCATCTAGCCGAGGCTTAGGTGTCTCACGTCTCGAACAGGCCTACGGAACCGCTTTAACCGAAATTTTTTGTTGCCGACTTGCAACATGTCGAGGGATCCGGCCGTAAACAGATAGATCTGTGTTGCTTCGTATGACTCGTTCTCACATGATGATTTTGCAAACGGGAATCGCTCAGCGAGAGCCCGCATTAGCCTGCCACCCAAGAAGCAGGCCAAACCTACAACACGTGCGGCAAGATCCGGAAGACCGGGCGCATCCGCATCATTGGGTCTCGAAAATTTTGGGGATATCGATGAGGCTCTTGAAGAGTTCGCTGCTCGGTTCCGTCGGCGCATTTGCCGCTGTCGGAGCAGCCAATGCCGCCGACCTGCCGATCAAGAAGGCGGTCCCGATCGAGTACGTCCGCGTCTGTGGCGCCTATGGAGCGGGATTTTTCTATATCCCCGGCACAGACACCTGCCTGCGCGTTTCCGGCCGCGCCCGGTTCCAGGGCGGCTACCAACCCAGTTACACCCGCCGAGCCGGCACCAACGGCGGTGATACGTCGGCCTACCAGGGCCGCCTGCGCATCAACATGGATGCCCGCACGCAGACCGCCTACGGCACCCTGCGCGCCTTCGTGCGCCTCGAGGCCGGCTCACGCACTGGCTATTCCGGCGTCGGCCCTTCCGGCAGCCAGCAGCGTATCGGCAATGCCTTTCCCGGGATCGGCACCGACAGCTTCGGCCGCAACCAGCAATATGTGATCGCCGACAAGGCGTTCATCCAATTCGCCGGCCTGACCGCCGGTCGCGCCTCCTCGTTCTTCGACTTCTACGCCCACGATTTCGAGGTCGCTGGCGCCACCCTCGGCTCGGACGCGTTCTCGACCAACCTGCTCGCCTACACGGCCACCATCGGCAACGGTCTGTCGGCCACAATCTCGATCGAAGACCCTGTCTTCCGCCGTACCCCAATCTTCTCGCCGCTGAACGTCTCGGCCACGCTCAACACGGGCAGCGTGCAGAACTTTGGCGTGACCTACCAGCCGACCCCGGTCTTCGTCGGTCCGAACCGCTACAGCTTCATCGACAGCATCGAGCGCTCGCGTCTGCCCGACTTCGTCGGTGTCGTCCGCCTCGATCAGGCCTGGGGCTCCGCCCAGCTCTCGGCCGCCACCCACGAGCTGAACGTCGGCACCCTGACCACGGCCGCCAGCGTCGGCACCGGTCCAATCGTTGCCCCCGCCCATACCCGCAACACGCAGGGCTGGGCCGTTCAGGGCGGCCTGAAGGTAAACCTGCCGTTCATCGCGCCGGGCGACGCGCTGTACCTGCAGGGTGCCTACGGCAACGGTGCTCAGCTCTATACCGGCTACTCTGCATATAGCGGCTCCTACACACAGAGCACGACGCAACTTCAAGGACAGAAGTTCGCCCAGTACTTCTCGGATGCGACGATCAACCCGTTCACCGGCCAGCTGCAGACGTCCCAGACCTTCACCGCGACGGCGTCGTACCTGCATTACTGGACGCCCGAGTGGCGCTCGGCCATGTTCGGCTCCTACGGCGAGCAGAGCTTCTCCCAGGGCGCGCGTCTGGCCCAGGGTGCGATCTTCAACCTCGTAAACCCGAACGGCACCAACACCTTCGGCTCCAACGCCGTCGGCACACCCGGCACCCGGTTCTACCAGCTGAGCCAGGCGCTTCGGGACACCTACCAGTTCGTGGCGGGCGGCAGCCTCATCTGGTCGCCGGTCAAGGACCTTGATATCGGCGTGGAAGCTTTCTACACGCAGATTGGCCTGAAGAACGGCCGGGCGATCGACTCCGACAAGAGCCCGACCGCCTATGCCAACGTCGCCGGCATCAACAACGGCACCTTTGCCGTCCGTACCGCGACGCAGGACTCGGTCTCGCAGGTCAACTTCCGCGTCCAGCGCGACTTCTAATTCCAGATCGAGGCCGGTTGTTCTCCAAAGCTTCCCGGTCTTGATGTCCCCGTGCAAAGGGACCCTACTGCCCGGCCGAAAGGCCGGGCTTTTTTTATATTCGGGCCTGTCGCACTGTCGCAAACGCGATCACGCCGGCCTTCACGGGTCGTTAGCCATAGCCGCCGAGCTTGCCGCTCCGCTCCGTAGCCCCCTGATCCTCGACGCCCTCGCCCTCAAGCTGCAACGAGAGGTCCAGAGTAATTTCCGGGGCCGACACTTCGAGGGCACGCTGATCGTCCAGGCTGTTTCCTGGTACCTGCGCTACCCGCTCAGCTATTGCGACATCGAGGAGATGCTCCTCCTGGAGCGCAGGCTGGAGGTTGACCACTCCACCATCAACCGGTGGGTGCTCGCTTACGCGCCTACCATTGAGCGCTGCCTGCGCCGGTTCCGCAAGCCGCACTGCGGGTCGGTGCGCGTTGTCGAGACTTTGTCTCTGATTGGTGCCTCAGGTCTCTCCTGAGGTATGGGGCCGGGCTAAGGCCGGCCGGGAATGCTGCTTAAAACGGATAATAACGCAGCGAGGCAAGCCCCACGACGGCACGGATCGAGGGTTGGATGCCGAGGAGCCCTCGGAAAGCGTCGCGCTCGACATAGGCGGCTTGTGCGCCCGCGGCCAAGCGACCGTAGTTGCCCTTGTACAGGTCGTGCCAGAAGCCGCCGGTGATCTCGCGCAGGTCCCGGGTCTCAGCCTGACAGGTCCCAGTCGCGGCGCCCTCGACGTTGCAGCCCGCCACCACCAGGGTCGGCGAGCCGTAGCCGGCAGTGCTCAGCGCGCCCGCCCGCGCGGCACGCTCCCAACCCGCGTAAATGTAGACGTCCGTGCCCGGCTGCACGTGCGCGACCGCACCCGTAAGGAGCTGGAAGGCGGGGACGGTCGCGATTGTACCGTTGGCACGCAGGGCGAAATCCGGCAGCTGACCCGATCCGTAGCGACCGATACCCTCGCCGACCAGACCGCTCACCTGCACATCGAGACGCTTGTCGAACAGGGGGAAGGTGACCGCCGCACCGAAGCCGTAGCCCACCGCGTCGTCCGAGCGGCCGACCAGACGGTCGTTGAAGAAGCGCACCAGCCCCTTCACCTCGTAGTGGCCGAAGCCCGGCTCGAAGGCGAGCTTGCCGATGATGTCGGGTGCGTTGTTGTTCGAGTAGGTGGTGGAGCTGTTGAGCAGGCCCGCGGCATCGCCGCTGTTGTTGACGTTCACCGTCAGGCCACTCGGCGTCGCGAAGGGGCTCGGCGGCAGCACGCTCTGCGGCGACTCCAGCGAGAGGCCGGCCCAGACGCCGGGCGCGATGTCCTTCACCACTCGGATCTGCGGGTTGCGGGTCCAGTTGAAGCCGACGACGTACTGTGCGTCGATGGTCAGCGGGATTTGTTCCTTGAGCTGCGTGATGCCGGACAGATCCGTGGTAATCAAGCTCCAGGCCTGCCCCGCAAGCACATGCCAGCCAGTGTCGAGGCTGTCGACGACGGCGAAGGCCTGTCGAATGCGCGGTACGTAGCTGTTGCTCTCGCGCGAATTCGAGGTGACGCCCGCGCTCAGGAAGTCGATCTCGTAATAGCCGCTGATCTGCAGGGTGGGGTCGACCTTTGCAGTAAACAGGCCGCTCAGGCGGCTCTGGCGGGCCGAGAAGCGGAACTCGCTCTCGCGCGACTGAAGAGCGTTGCGGAACGGGATGCCGTTGAAATCGGTGGCCACGTCCGAGACGAGGTTCGGGTGGCGGAAGATGCCGGCGAGCTCAACGAAGCCTCCGGGCGTGAAGCAGACCGCGGGGCCGAGGGCGTAGCTACCGGCATTGCAGGCGAGATCGTTGGCCAAGATGATCGGAATGGGCCCGCTGGCTGCCGCCCTGGCACCGCCGGCCCGAGCGACGCGCTGTTGCCGGCTCTCTCTGGCGAGAATGCGCTCCTGCACCGCGGCCTGTGCACGCTGCCGCCGTGCCTGCCCAGCCAGCTCTGCCCGCTGCGTCCCGGCTTGGCCGCGCAGGACCGCGAGCTCCTGCTGCATCGCCTGCATCTGCTTCTGCATGGCATCCATGCGGGCTGCCATCTCGGCGACGTTCTGAGCGCGTGCTGCCGACGGCAGCGCCAAAATCACGACCGCAGCGAGCACGCGGGAGCTGGATGAGCGCACGAACGGCATCTTCTTTTAACCTTGATGTCCCGGCGGTACGCCGTCTCCGATCTGCGGCGTCCGTCAAAACGCAACCGCAGGAGCCAGCTTATGATGGTTACAGTCTAGCTTAGCCTCACGGGAGGAACAACTCGATCAACGCCGTCGAACTCGCTCGACCGCGGCGCGATTTGATGTTTTTGGTGGCCAAGACGAGCTGCGACAGCACCTGCAGCTGTTCGTGGACGCCTACAGCTACGACCGCCAGCTCAAGACCCTGCGCGACCTCACGCCTCACAAGTTCATATGCCAGACCTGGACGATAGAGCTCAAACAATTCATATGCGATCCGTCACACCACATCCTGGGATCGAACATCTAAAACCAAGTGCGGCTCTCGATGAGGCTATCTGAGCCTCGTGCATGGACCGCAGTTTTCGGCTCGCCAGCGCGAGCCTCTGCGACGGGATAAGAAGCGAGCGTCAGTGGCCGAGCGCGGGCTCACGCCGTCTGGATTGACGGACTCTGCGTTCTGACACACCTCAATCCATAAGCCGGCTGAGAATGTTCGAGGGTTTTCGTGACCTCTTCGAAGCGGGCGCTCGCGTCGGACCAGTTCTGAGCGAAGTCGAACAGCTCCCGCATCGCCGGAGCGATTTCCTTGTACGCCGCTAGCGCGGCGACCAGCGCACCGAGCGACAGGCGGTCCTGAACAACGAGGTACCCGCCGATTAAGAAGAAGAAGAACGGGGTGAGATTGGACGTGTAGTTGTACAGGCCCTTTAGGCGCCCCTTGAGGTCGTTGATCTCAATGCGCACCCATTCTAGGTCCTTCGCCATTTGCATCTGCCGCAACAGGGCGAACCTTCGTGCGGCACCATCCATGGGTGCTGCGTGGCTGGCACTTGCCGCAGTCAGGAGCCCTCCGAGAGCCCGCGTCGCGTGGACCCGCTCGCGCACCTTGACATTCACGCGGCGTTGCAGGCGGGGCAGCAACGTGAGTTGCACCGGCAGCATTATCAGCGCGGCCAGCGCCAGGGCGGTATTCTGAAGAAGCAGGAAAACGACGCTGGTTACGAGTGTGCCGCCTTGAACGAGCGGCACTGCCACGAGGCTGGCCCCAAAATAGCCGATAGGCTCAACCTCTTGGACGGCGATGGTCGCGAGCGCGGCCCGGCGCTCGGGAGAGCGTTCCCTGCGTGCCTGCCGGATGATCGCGAGGCGTAATCGACGCACGAGGCGCTCGTTGACGCGACCACGCGCCCGGTTCACCGCGTACTTGGCGAGGCCGCTTAGCGACAATACGACCAGGTACCCCGCGCACAGCGCGAACAGGAGCTCGACCTGTCCGATGGTGAGGCCCAGGGTGGTCAACTCTGGATGGCCGTCTCCGTCCGCGTCGGTGATGGCGCGGTTGATGATATGCTTGGGGATTTCCAGGAGAAGCCACGCCGCAGGGAGCGTCAGGAGGGCGAGCAGCACGAGACGCAGCTGGAAGCGCAGCGTCGCACGTACGATAAAGCTTTCGAGGCATCGAATCGGCACACCCTCGCGCGAGACGGTCAGCGTGCGCGATATCAATCTCGGCCGAGCACCACGCGGCGGAACGGCCGCCGAGCGGTTCAGCGGGCGACGCCGCAATCTCATCCAACGCAGGCAGAACTGAACAATCAGCCACCCTGTCCAAGCCAGCGCGAGGACGAAGGCGAGCACGGCCAGGAGGTCGACCCACCAATGGCTGTGAGGGTGATCAAACCCCGTAATCTTGTGGGCCAGGGTGTGAATGAACGATGATGTCACCAGGGAACACTCTGGTATCGCGTGCGACCTGCTCTCGTGAAGCCTATGGGTCGTTCCGACACAATTTTGTCCGTGCTCTCGTTACGTCCTCATCACGCTCCCAAGCTTGGCGAGCGGACTCGACGACATGAACGTCGTCACTCGGTGTGCTTGGCTTCATCGCCATCGGTCTGACCTCGCGCCGGCTCGTCGCCAGCGCTCCGGTCATCCGACCCGGTCGTCCGGTGTTCGCGCTTCAAGGGCGTCAGGAGGGCGAGGACCAGGAAGTTGCACAAGGCCAGAATGAGTCCAAGGTCGTAGTAGCCAAAGCCGACGGCCGCCCCGATCACGCCCACGTTCCACAGACTCGCCGCCGTCGCGGTGCCATGCACGTTGTTGCCACCTTTCAGGATGGCGCCGCCGCCGATGAAGCCGATGCCGGTGATGAGGCCCTGAAGGATACGTGCCTGCTCCGGCGTGCGTACACCGAAGAGCTCGCTGGCGAGCAGGATGAACCCGCAGCTGGCGATGGCCACGATGGGGAAGGTGCGCAGGCCTGCGCTGCGCGCCTCGCGCTCCCGGTTCCAGCCGAGCGGTAACGCGAACGCGAACGCGAGCGCTAGCCGCACCAGATGATTCGGAACGTCCCCCCAGATGCCCCAGTACGAACCCATGATTTGCCTCCTATCCGAGATAATCCGAACGGCGCCCGCGCCGTGCCGCTGTTTCCAGCGCAGGCACGCCGTCGATGGCGTGGGCTCACGGTGGTTTCGCACGCTTCCATTGGATGGGTGCGGGTGACGCAGTCGATCAAGACGCCCTGTGCCTCGGCATTGCAGTGTACGAGGAGCTTGCACAGGACGGCTCCGTCGAAGACGAGTTGAATACCGGCGATCGTCGCGACGACTTCCGCGACCCAGGCGCGGTCCCCTTGCTCCAGAAAGCGCACAGGGGCCGATATTCTATGTCGTCGCAGCGCAGCTCGAAATTGGTCAACAACGCAGGCTTGAGAACGATGACGTCATCGATGCGTCTGACCAGGACGGTTTCTGCCGCCGCCCGTTTCCGCGTCACGACCTCAATGCACCGATCCGCGCGGGCTGGTACGGTCAGCGTCGGCATGAGGACTAACGCGGCCGAAAGCCACAATCGACCGAGGCCGCGGACGGGAGGCGGAGCGACCGATCCTGATGTTCCGGCTGGAGCCAAGTGGCAGGCGCGTTACCAGTCATGAGCCATCCTCGTCATCCTCCGCTCCGCAGTGCTCGCCCACATGGTCGACCATGTCCTTGATGATGCAGCGGACGTGCGCGTCTGTGGCGCCGTAAAAGACCTTCTTGCCCCGTTTCTGCGAGCGCACGAACCGCGCGGCCCGCAGCAGACGCAGATGATGGCTGACCAGTGACCCGGACAGCTCTACCCGCTGGGCAATATCGCCCACGCAGAGGGGGCCATCGAGACAAACCACGGCGATCCGTAGGCGGTTGGCGTCCCCGAGGAGGCGAAATATCTCGGCCAGCTCGGCGGCCCGCTCCTCGTCCAGGACCGGCGTCATCGCATGTCCATGAAACATTTGAACATGCGTTTGAGTTACAAACGTGGCCGGCTGAGTCAAGGGAGTGAGCGATGCGAGAGGACGGTTGGGCCACGAGATCCGCACATTGGCCTTCGGCAAGTCGGCCCAGGGACAGACCGCGGCCCACGGGGGCGGCTTCTGTGGAGCTCCAGGCGGAGTCGCCCACGCAGAGTGAGCCCGGGGGACCAGCGTGCCTACCCCAGCGTGCCCTCCTGCTCCTGAACTCGCAGAGCCGCAACGGAGGTGGGAGCGCGGCCGAGGCGGCGGTTCGGCGTCTTGAGACCGGAGGCATGACGCTGATGCGCCGGCCCATGGGCAGGCAGGCAGACGTCACCCGCGTGATCCGCGAGCTCACCGGCGTCGTGGACGCCATCGTGGTCGGCGGCGGGGATGGGAGTATCAACGCCGTCTTGGAGGGTGCGTTAGCCGCCCGGCTACCGCTCGGCATCTTGCCATTGGGTACCGCCAACGATCTTGCCCGCACCCTGGGCATCCCACCGGATCCCGTCGCGGCGGCCGGGATCATCCAGGCAGGCTACCTTCGCCAAATCGATCTTGGCCGGGTCAACGGACATCTGTTCGCAAATGTGGCGAGCCTCGGCTTGAGCGTCGAGCTCACGCGCCGCCTCACTGGGGCCCTGAAGCGCCGCTGGGGGCGCCTTGGCTATCCCATCGCGGCCGCCCAGGCGCTGATCCATGCCAAGCCTTTTTTGGCCGAGGTGCGCTGCGGACAGCGCTCCGAGCGGATGTCGGTCCGGCAGATCGCGGTGGGCAACGGCGTCTTCTACGGCGGGGGGATGTCGGTGTACGAGGCGGCACAGATCGATGACGGCTGCCTCGATTTCTACAGCCTGGAGGCGCACCGCCGCTGGTGGCTGCTGCCCGTGTTGCCCTTCCTCAGGGGCGGACGCCAGCGAGGCCTGCCGGGCGTGCGCGCCTTCTGTACTCTCGACCCCATCCATGTTCGCACCGAGCCGCCATTGCCAATCAATACGGACGGCGAAATCACGACGATGACGCCAGCAGTCTTCGAGGTTCTACCGAGGGCACTTGCTGTGTTCACTCCTGCGCCCTCGGCGCCAGAGACATTCACTGACCCTGAGCCGGTCCGAGCACCATCCTGGCGGAGGTTTTAAATGCAACGTTTCCTGATGCTGGTGGCAGTCGCGGTGCTGGCGGCGATACCGGCGCTTGCACTTCGCCTGACGGGGGCAAAGATCGGACCTATCGGCGAGACTGCGGCCTACGGCGTCGCAATCCTGTCGGCCGGCTTTCTGCTGTCGTGGGGAGCCGAGGCGGCGGAACGGCACATCTCGCAAGGCCTGATCATTGCCGTCGTCGCTTTGGTGACGGTCCTGCCCGAGTACGCGGTCGACCTGTACTACGCCTTCCAGGCCGGCAAGGCAGGCCCTGAGTCGCAGTACGTCCATTACGCCGCCGCCAATATGACCGGGGCGAACCGGCTTCTGGTCGGCCTTGGCTGGCCCTTGCTCGTAGTGATTCACTGGGCACGCGGTGGTGGCCGCACCGTCGAGCTGTCGCGTGGTAATGCGGTCGAGATCTCCTTCCTTCTTTTGGCGAGCCTGTACGCCTTCGTCATTGTCCTGAAGGACAGCATCACGCTCCTCGACTTCGCTGTGCTAGCCGCGATCTTCGGAGCTTATGTCTGGCGCGTGCACGGTGCGCCCGGAGCGGACGAGGACGAGGACGAGGAACCTGGGCCAGCCGCGGCGATGAACACATTACCGATCCGGACGCAGTGGGCTGTCATGGCCGGGCTGACTCTTGGCGCCTGCGTGATCATTCTCGCCTCGGCCGAGCCGTTTGCCGAGGGCATGGTGCGCTCCGGCCGCCTTCTCGGCCTCAACGAGTTCCTCTTGATCCAATGGCTGGCTCCCCTGGCGAGCGAGGCGCCGGCCGTCACGGTGGCGGTCCTGTTCGTACTCGCGGGCCGTGCCGCCAACGGGCTCGGCGCCCTGGTTAGCGATAAGATCAACCAATGGACGCTGCTTGTGGGCATGCTGCCGCTGGCCCTGAGCCTCGGTGCGGGCACGGTGGCGGCCCTGCCACTCGATGCGCGCCAAGCCGAGGAGTTCTTCCTAACGGCCGCGCAGTCGCTGTTTGCCCTGGCGCTGCTCCTCCGCCTGCGTCTCGGTCTAGGGTCAGCCCTGGCGTTAACAGGATTGTTTGGCGTGCAGGTCGGGCTTGCCTTTGCCTACCGGAACGACGAGGCGCGCACGGTTGCGACGCTGACCATGCTTGCTTGGATCTATCTGGGATTGGCCGCCATCCTGTTCCTCGTGAATGGCCGGCACCTGCTCGGCCTCTTGCGCACCGCCCTTCCGGAGCGACGGACGGAGGAGACGGGCTCGCCGAAAGAGTTCGAGCCGGGGGGCGGTCAGCGTTGAGCGGACTGGGCGGCGGTCTCCCGAGCAGCCCCGTCCGGTCATCGAGACGCCCGCCCGATGCCGCGCGTCAGCGCGCGAGTTCCGTCACCTCCCAATCGTCCCCGACATTCTGGCAGGCCGTGCCGCGGACCTGGACAGTGCGCCGCGCCTCATCGACGGTGGCCAGGAAGGCGCGGCAGATCCTACCCTCGCGCACGACCGGCAGGGCGGTCGGCGCGATGCTGCCCTTGCGGCCGGAGGCTGGGTTGTCCCACCGCACGCGCAGGCCGTTGCCGCTGGGCTCCAGGGCGAGGCCGAGAATGCCGTGGGCTCTGCGCCAATCCTCCTCGTCCAATCCCGGCAGCGACAGGCGCGCATTGCGCTTTGGGTCGGGTCCTTCAGCGCCGGGCGGGCTATTAATCGGCAGGGAGATTGCGCAGGCGGGCAAAGCTAGGATCAGAAGCATCGCGCCGACTTGGTGCAGGCGGAAAGAGGCCGGTAAGGATTGGAGAAGCGACATGAAGTAGCTTGCCGAGATCGGAGGAGAGGGGAAGACGAGGTAGACCGGGGAGCCGGGGAGTGTCCCTGCTCCGAATTCCCGGGCCTGACGCGCCCCCTCGTGCACGGCAGTCAGTGCCGGTTCATTGGCGTGGATCTACGCTTTGGGAGCGATCATCACGGACTGTAGTGGCATCGAGCTGACCCCAGGCGAAGGAAACCAGCCGGCTCGGACTCGGTCCCGCAGCTGCTCGACCTAGATGTGGGCTCCGGCTGATAATTTCCTTCGCCCGACATCAGCCGGGGCCCGGCGGGGTGCCAGCATCCGGCCCCCCCCCCCGCAGAGCTCAGAACGGACGGGTCTTTATTCATGGCGGATTGCGTCCCCATACTGGAACCCGGCGGTGCTGCCGTCGCCCATCTGGAATGTCCCGGCCCCGGCAAACGAACTTGTCCCGGCGGCCGGTCCAACGCCGCGCTGACCGTTCGAGCAACTCACGTTGGTTGATGCCTGCGTCCCCGCCCCAGATGGGTGAAAGTTGCCGCTGCAGGCTAGCCGCCCATCGGTTGCATAGAACGTGCGCCTAAGCAGCCGGGTGGTCACGCTGCCTTTCAGGTGCTCCCCTGAGGAAAGCTGGATGACGAGCGGCACCGTCGCGTAACCGGGAACTGGGGGAATTCCACTACAGTTTGCAAGCGCTGCAGCCAATCCCAGTACACATGCAAGCCTCCTCCAGCCAATCATCATGAGCTCTCCTTGGTTAAGTCGCTCCGACAAATGCCAGCTTGCTTCCGTGACGGTTCGGTCAATAACTGAGGAATGAACCAGTTCTCGACTATATCGATCAGGCATGCCCATGGTCGTCGGCCCTGGCGAGTCCACGTTATCTGAGTGCCTTCGCATTTAAATGCCGGGCCCGCGCAAGCGACGGTAAAGTGCTCGCACGGCGTCCATGTAGTCTTGCTCCGGGTTCTTACTGCAAAAGACCCGCAGGAAATCTACCTGCCCCTGAAGCGGAAAGGAGCGCGGCGTCAGATCCAGGCCTTCATCCAAGCCTGCGGGAGCGCGAATGAGCGCGCCGCTCATGAATCCTTGCGCCCAAGCGAAGTAGTAGAGTTCGGCCGTTTGGGTCGCGGCAATCTCCTCGTTGAATTCGGCACACGTTTGAGCGCCGAGGCCGACGATCTTGGCCGTCGGTTGCGCCTGCCCGGACGTCGCGATTGCGATACCGAGGGCCGCTATTAGTGTCCTGCGCATCGACACTTCCTTTCGCTTCAGGATGGCGGGATAAATTCGGCCGGCGCCGGTGGCCGCCATTCAGCGCATGGTCACGGCGCCGTGCGCCGTTCCCAGGGTTCGAGTAGGTCGGAGGTATGAACGGTGGCGGGATGCCCGGTCGCGGCTTTGTGTGCCAGCGAACACCTTTCATAGAGTTCGCCCGAAGCGACCATGATGATGCGCTTCCCGCCGCCCACGACGGGGCGAACTGCCAGGAGCGTCCGCCCGTCCGGCCAAACCGTGGCTTGTGGCGTTCCACCCACCCGCGGCTCACCGTAGCGTCGGATCCCTTCCTGGTAGATGGCAGCGTAGGCCGGCGGGATCTCGCTCTCCGCGAAAGTCCGGCTGACCCAGATAATCTGCTGCAGGCCCTCGGCCTGGCAGACTTCGAGCACGACCTGCTGCGTGTCTCGCCCGGATGCTGGCGGTTGGTCGTGGAAATAGAACAGGGCCGTGATGTTGGCTTCGCGATCTATCATGGATGGTCGCGGAACGGTCGTCACAGGCCCCCAGGATAAACCAAACGGTGCATCCTCGGCTCGCGTGAGAACCGTGCTGCTTACCCAGAAGAGCGTCAACGCGAACACGTAGCGGATCTTTGTCAGCATACCGCGTGCTCTCCCCGAAGAGGCGCAGTTAGAGCCACATTCCGATCCTCGCCTGAGATGTGAGGCCCCCGAGGCAACATACGCCGTTTCACTCTGCGGCTGACCGCAAGGGTGGATAGGTGCGATCCTTAACCTCCTGCTTCACCGAGGGCTTCGGGGTCTCCTTGCCGCCGAAGCGCGCGTACAGCGCGGGCAGCACGATGAGGGTGAGCAACGTGGCGCTGATCAGGCCGCCGATGACGACGGTGGCGAGCGGCCGCTGTATCTCCGCCCCGGTCTCCGTCGCCAATGCCATCGGCACGAAGCCGAGGGAGGCCACGAGCGCTGTCATCGCCACGGGGCGCAGCCGGGTCATGGCGCCTTCCAGGATGGCCTCACGCTTCGGGCGCCCCTCCGCAATGAGCTGCTTGATGAAGGTCAGCATCACCAAGCCGTTCAGCACCGCCACACCGGAGAGCGCGATGAAGCCGACTGCTGCCGGCACCGAGAACGGCATGCCTCGTAGCCACAGAGCGGCAATACCGCCCGTGAGCGCCAGCGGCACCGCGCTGAACACCAGGAGGGCATCCCGGGGCGATCCAAGCGCCGAGTAGAGCAGCAGGAAGATGAGGAAGAAGCAGACCGGCACGACCACTATCAGGCGCTTGCGCGCCGAGGCGAGGTTCTCGAATTGCCCACCCCAGCTGACGCTATAGCCTGACGGCAATTGTACCTCGCGCGCGACCTTTGCTTGCGCTTCAGCCACGAGCGAGCCGATGTCGCGCCCACGGACGTTGGCGGTGACCACGACCCGGCGCCTGCCGTTCTCGCGGCTGATCTGGTTCGGCCCTTCTGTCACTGAGAACGACGCCACCTGCTTCAGGAGCACGGAGGCCGCGCGTCCGTTCGGGCCAAGCGGCAGGGATACCGGGATATTCTCTAATGCCTCGCGGTCCTCTCGGACTTTATCCGTGAGGCGTACCACGATAGGGAAACGCCGATCGCCTTCGAACACCATGCCAGCATCCCTACCGCCGATGGCCGTGCCGATGACCTCCTGAATGGCTCCGGTGCTGAGCCCAAGGCGCGCGGCCTCCACCTTGTTGATCTTGATCTCCAGAAACGGCAGCCCTTGCGTCTGCTCGACCTTGACGTCTTCGGCGCCCTGCGTCGCGCGCAAAATTGAAGCGACTTGGTTGGCTGCTCTCAGCATCGGCTCGAACTCGTCGCCGAACACCTTGACGGCGAGATCGCCGCGCGTGCCGGCGAGGAGTTCGTTGAAGCGCAGCTGGATTGGCTGCGAAAACTCCAGGACGTTGCCGGCCAAGCCTCCGACCGCCTTCTCGATCTGCTCCTGAAGCTCGGCCTTGGACAGTTCCGGATCCGGCCATTGCTCCTGGGGCTTCAGGATTACGAAGGTGTCAGACGCGTTCTGAGGCATCGGATCGGAGGCGACCTCGGCCGTGCCCGTCTTCGAGAACACGTACGCGACCTGGGGGAACTGGCTCACCGCCTGCTCAATCTTAAGCTGCATCGCTTGTGACTGAGAGACCGAGGTCGAGGGAATGCGCAACGCGTTCATCGCGATGCTCTTCTCGTCGAGCGTCGGAATGAATTCCGCGCCGAGCCGGCTAAAGAGGAAACCCGCCCCGGCGAGCAGCAGCAGCGAGCCTAGGATGAACACCATCGGTGCCCGCACGGCCCCAGCAAGGGCCGGACGGTACGCCGCCTTGAAGCCTCGGATGATGAGGTTGTCCGTCTCGGTGACCTTTCCGGTGATCACGATGGCGATCATCGCCGGGACAAAGGTAAGCGACAGCACAAAGGCCGAGACGAGCGCGATGATGACGGTCAGCGCCATCGGCTCGAACATCTTACCCTCGACGCCCGTGAAGGTCAGGAGCGGCACGTAGACCAGGATGATGATCGCCTGCCCGAATAGCGACGGCTTGATCATCTCCTCGGCCGAGGCCCGTACCGTGGCGAGCCGCTCCTCCAGGTCGAGTTTGCGCCCGAGTTCGTGCTGCTTTTCGGCGAGGTGGCGCAGCGAGTTCTCGGCGATGATCACGGCGCCGTCGACGATGAGGCCGAAGTCGAGGGCGCCGAGGCTCATCAAGTTGGCCGAGATCTTGGCCTCGACCATGCCGGTCATGGTCATCAGCATCGCCACCGGGATAACCAGGGCGGTGATGATGGCAGCCCGGATGTTGCCGAGCAGTAGGAACAGGATGACGATGACGAGCGTCGCGCCCTCGGCCAAGTTCCTGGCCACGGTCTTGATGGTGGCCTCGACCAGCAGGGTGCGGTTAAGAACCGTCTGAACCTCGATGCCCGGCGGCAGCGAGCGCCGGATCTCGTTCATCTTGGCATCGACCGCGGCGGAGACCGTGCGACTGTTCTCGCCGATCAGCATCAGGGCGGTGCCGATCACGACCTCCCGCCCGTTCTCGCTGCCAGACCCAGTGCGCAGGTCGCGCCCGATCCGGACCGTGGCGATATCCTTGATCCGGACCGGTACGCCGCCACGGGTGGTGACGACCACGTCGCCGATCTCATCCATGTTTTCCAGGCGACCGGCGGCGCGCACGACGTAGCCTTCGCCGTTGTCCTCCAGATAACGGGCACCCTGGTTGGCGTTGTTGGCCTGGAGCGCCCGGGCGACATCGCCGAACGAAAGATCGAGAGCCGTCAGCTTCGTGGGGTCGGGCTGAACGTGGTACTGCTTCTCGTAGCCGCCGATGCCGTCTACGCCGGCCACGCCCGGTACGGTCTTGATCTGCAGGCGAATGATCCAGTCCTGGACCGTGCGGAGATACGCGGACCGCTCCAGCTCGGTCTTGAGCCGCTGCCCCTCCGGGGTCAGATAGCTACCGTCCGACTGCCAGCCAGGCTTGCCGTCCACGACCGGTGCACCCTCGCCCGGTTGCTTGTAGTGCACCGACCACATGTAGATCTCGCCCAGCCCCGTCGAGATCGGCCCCATCTGCGGCTCGGCTCCGGGCGGCAGCGAGGCCTTCGCTTGACTCAAGCGCTCACCGACCTGCTGACGAGCGAAATAGATGTCGAGCTTCTCGTTGAAGACCGCAGTGACCTGCGAGAAGCCGTTGCGCGACATGGAGCGCGTATATTCGAGGCCCTTGATGCCGGCGAGCGCTGTTTCGACCGGGTAGGTGACCTGCTTCTCGATATCGACCGGCGAGTAGGACGGTGCGACGGTGTTGATCTGCACCTGGTTGTTGGTGATGTCCGGCACCGCGTCGATGGGGAGCTTGGTCAAGGAGAACGCGCCAAAGCCGGCAGCGAGCAGCGACAGGAGAACCACGAGCCAGCGCTGGTGGACCGAGAAGTCGAGGATACGACTGATCATGGCTGTGCTCCTCGGTCAGTCGTTATCGCCGGATGCGCTCTTGCCGAGCTCAGCCTTGAGAAGGAACGTGTTGCCGACTGCGATCTCCTCACCCGGCGAGAGACCAGAGACGATCTCGACCGCCTCATCGTCGGTTCTGCCGACCTCGACGTTCCGTTTCTCGAAACCCTCTGGCGTGCGTACGAAGGCCACGCGTTTGCCATCGATTGTCTGCAGCGCCGCCTTTGGAACCCGCACGGCGACTTCGTCCTGTGCAATTTCGACCTCGGCCGTAACGAAGGTGCCCGGCCGCCAAGTCATGTCCTTGTTGGGCAGCGCGACGATGACCCGAGCGGAGCGCGTATCCGGATTGAGGATCGGGCTGACGAAGACGATCTTGCCCTCGGCACGCTTGTCCTCGTCGCTTTGACTCGGGACGACGACGACGCGCGCGCCTTCCTTAACCTTCGCCAGTTCGGTGGTCGGCACCGCGAGCTCGATCCAGACGGAAGACAGATCGGCGACCGCATAGAGATCGGCCGGATCGCCTTGACCACCGACCGTGGTGCCCACATCGACCTTGCGCTCGACCACCCGCCCCGTCAGGGGAGAGCGCAATTCGTACTGGCGCAGGCTCGACAGGTTAGGGGTGGTCTCGTCCTTTTTCGCCGAGGTCGCGACCTCGCCGGCGTTGAGCCCAAGGGCCGAGAGCTTCTGCCGGGCGAGATCGACGCGCAGTTGCGCTTCCGTGTACACGGCCCTCGCGTTGAGGAAGGCGGATTCCGCTGAAATCCGCTTGTCCCAGAGCGCCTGCTGCCGGTCGAAGTTCGTCTTCTCCAGCTCCGCCTTGACGGTGGTCGTCAGGTACTCGCTCTTGGCGTCGGCAACCTCGCGGCTGTCGAGCACGGCGACGACCTCGCCCTTCCGTACGAAATCGCCCAGGCGCTTGCGCATCTCAGCGACGGTCCCGACGACCCGAGCCGGTACGCGCGCGATCCGGTCGGCGTCCGGCGTGATGGTGCCCGGAACTGTCAGGTGGCGGGCGAGCGTACCACCTTCGACCTGCGCGAGCGTGATATCCTGCCTTGCGGCCTGCTCCGGCTGCATCTTAATCACGCTCTCCTCGGCGTGCTTCTCTCCTCCTTTGTGCTCAGGTCCGTTCGCAGGCCTTTCGACCCCGGCCTTCTCAACATGCTGGGAACCGGGCTCGGCTGTGTGTTCCGGAGCCTCTGCTTTGGAAGCCCCATCGCTAGCGGCAGGGGGCGGCAGGAGCTTCGATATGCCGACCGTGGCAAGGGCGCCCTGGATGAACTCGGACACCGGTGGCACCGCACCGCCGATGGCGATGCCGGTGGCCAGGATGGCAACGGATAAGAGAATGCGCATTGGGCCTGTCAATTCGACCGGGACGCCGATTGGCCGCCTCCTGGGCGGTGACGGTCGCTACCGCGTGTTCATCTGAGGTGCATCGATGGACCCGGTGAGGAGCCGGGCAGTCTGCGCCGCTTCGTGGCGCGCTCACCTTACGTGCGAGGAGGTCTGGACTGGCGCTTTAGCCAGACCGACGCGAGCGCACCGATGGACTTAATCAGGTTCGGTTCTGTTCCTTCCAAAGATGGCATCTCGGGCACGCCGTCTACCGTGATGGCTTGGTGGCAGCTACAGTGAACATGACAGACGATATCTCGGTCGGACGCGCCTGAGGCAAAACCATCAGCAGATGAAATCACCGGCAGTTCTATTCCAGCCTGAGTTTGACTATCCAGGTAGGCGATGTCGGTTGCCAAACTCCAATCGGGAGCGGCGATGGCTAGAACAAGCGCGAGCGAAAGCAGGCGCAAGGCGATTGCTCGCCAGCCACGCCCTGCAAAGATCCGAGATGGTCTTAGCGAAGACCGATGCTGTTGCCGCAGATGCATGCTGGCTATCCTGGCGGGACGAGAGCGTCAGTAGGACAGCCAGCCTGAGCGTCCTTCTTGCAGCACGTCAGGCTCACCTCAGGTGAGGGCACAAGAGCCTGAAGCCGTTGAGACGAAATGGCTTGGTTCGATAAGACCGCGCAGGCCTGACAGGCAGGACGCTTCATCGCGTCAGACCTCCAGGAACGCCGGTGCGGTGGAACCAAACCGGAAGCGCGTCCAAGATCAGCAGGACGACGCCAGCGGAAATCCAGACGTCGGCAAGGTTGAACGTAAACCAGCGGATGCCCGCCGTGTGCAGGTCGAGGAAGTCGGTGACCGTCCCATTGATGAAACGGTCGAGGACGTTAGCGACAGCCCCGCCAGCAATCGCGGAAAACCCGTAGCGGCGGAGCGCTTCGGTCGCATTCAGGGCCCACCAGATCACGAGGCAGGCGAGCGCGCTCTGTATTCCAAGAAGAACTAAAATGGAGGCCGGATCGTGCGCCTGGAACAGGCTGAAGCTGATACCCCGGTTGAAGGCGAGGCTCAGGTCGAGCATGGGCATCAGGTTCCGAGCGACGCCACCGGCGAGCAGCTCCATGGCCACCACCTTCGTCACCAGATCGATGGCGGCAGTGACTGCCACCACGGCCACTACGGTCGCGACTGGAAAAATCCGGTTCAGCGCGACCGTGGCAGGTTCGCGCCACCGGTCCTTGACAGCGCCGGTGACCTCAGCGCTCCGGGGGGCATCATGCGACGGATGGGCTCTGCTCTGGCCATCGAGGCCATGTATCGGTGACCGTGACGGTGACATCATCAGGCCTTCAAGAGTCGCAATGCGTTCGCGGTTACCAGTACGGTCGCGCCCGTATCCGCCAAGACAGCAGGCCACAGGCCGGTGATGCCGGCGAGCGTGGTCAGCAGGAACACCGCCTTCAGGCCGAGGGCGATGGCAACGTTCTGATGAATGTTCCCGAGCGTCGCCCGAGAAAGCGCTACCAACGCCGCCACGTCTCCAACACGGTCATTCAGCACTGCCGCGTCGGCCGTCTCCAGAGCCGCGTCGGTCCCGCCCCCCATCGCTATCCCGACGTTTGCGGCGGCCAGGGCCGGGGCATCGTTGATCCCGTCGCCGACCATCGCCACCGGTGCCACCGACTTCAGCGCCGCGATCTCAATAAGCTTGTCCTGCGGCAGAAGCTCGGCTTTCACATCCAGACCGAGCTCGGTCGCGATCGCCTCGCCCGTGCGCCGGTTGTCTCCCGTGAGCATCACGCTGCGCACGCCCAACTTACGCAGAGCCTCGATCCCCGCGGCTGCATCGGCGCGCGGCTCGTCCCGGACCGCGATGGCCCCCAGGACCTCGCTTCCGCGAATGACGATGACCACGGTCTTGCCGCTCGCCTCAAGCCTCGCGACCACGCGGTCGGCTTCAGGGTCGAGACGGGCGACCTCTAAGGTGTAGCGCGGGGAGGCGACGAGCACCGTCTGACCCATGACCGTAGCCTGCACCGCCTTGCCGGGGATGGCCCGCGCGTCACGGCTCGGCCGGAGCGGCACTCCGTCGTCACTTGCCCGGTCGAGAATGGCTCGGGCGATAGGATGGCTCGATCCGTTCTCCACGGCGGCGGCGAGGCCGATGACGGAACGTTCCGACGCATCCGGGCCCATAGGCAGGATATCCGTGACGCGAGGATGTCCCGCTGTCAGCGTTCCCGTCTTGTCGAACGCCACCGTGCGTACGCGGCCGATGGTCTCCAGCGCCGCGCCGCCTTTCACGAGGAGCCCGCGCCGTGCCCCAGCGGCGAGGCCGGAGGCGATGGCCGCCGGTGTCGAGAGCACGAGCGCGCACGGGCAGGCGATGAGTAGAAGCGCCAGACCCCGGTAGATCCAAGTACCCCAGTCGGCGCCGAGCAACAGCGGCGGTGCGAGCGCTGCGAGGGCTGCGAATAGGAGTGCGAGAGGCGTATAGATTGCACTGAACCGGTCGATGAAGCGCGCCGTGGGCGACTTGGAGGCCTGTGCCTCCTCGACCAAATGCAAAATGCGAGCAATCGTGTTGTCTGCGATGGTCTTGCTCACCCGGACCTGCAACGCGCCGTCCGCGTTGATGCTGCCTGCGTAGACCGGGTCGCCGGCCTGCTTGGCCTTCGGGATCGACTCGCCGGTAATGGGGGACTCGTCGAGGCTCGACACCCCGTCTGTCACCACGCCGTCAGCGGGTACGCGGTCTCCAGGCCGCACCACGACGGTCTGCCCGATGGCCAGGGACATGACAGCCACCTCGCGGACGGAGCCGTCCACCGCGTCTACGAGGCGGGCGGTCTTCGGCACGAGGGCGGCAAGCGCCTTGATGCCGGCGCGTGCGCGACCGGTCGCAACGACTTCCAGCATCTCGCCGATCGTGAAGAGCAGCACGACGATGGCGGCCTCCTCGGCCGCATGAATGGCGAGCGCTCCCGCGGTCGCAACCGACATCAACATCTCGATGGAAAAGGGAGAACCGTTGCGAGCCGCGGCGAGCGCACGGCGTCCGTAATAGGCAAGCCCCAGGAGCGCGCCCGGCCAATAGGCGAACTCGCCCGCGACCCCGGGCTGAATGCGCTCGAAAAGGAAGCCAGCGAGGAACAGGCCACCAATAACGAAGCCGAGCGTTGCCTGTCGGCTACGCCACCAAGACGGATCACCCTCAATGACGGCGTCGGTCGGAAGCTCTGAGCCCGCCGCCCGCGCCTCGGCGAGCTCCGCAGCCGTCGGCAGGGAAGCGACGCCGTAACCCAGCCCTTTGATACGTTCCTCTAGGATGGTGCGCGACGTTGCGGCCTCATTGAGTGCGAGGTCGAGAAACTGCCCGTGGTAGTTCACACGAACGTTCTCAGCGCCCGGCAGGCGCGAAACAGCAGTCTCAATCTTTCCTGCGCAGCTCGGGCAATCCATGCCCTTCACCCGGTAGCGCAGCACTTTGGCCGCATCGGCCGACGGTACGGGATCCGCGAATGCGACCTGATTCATAGCGGGCTCCGTATGCCCGGCCTCTTGGCCGAACGGGAAGGCCACCTACATGCACCCTGTAGCAACTATAGGGTCAAGACCATGTCGCGAGCCTCAGCGCTGACCATCGGCGATCTCGCCGCCGCCACCGGGACCAAGGTTGAGACAGTCCGCTGGTACGAACGTGTCGGCCTGCTTCCGGCGCCGCCGCGCACCGAGGGAAATTATCGGGCCTATGATGCCGGGCACTTGCGGCGGTTGGGCTTCATTCGGCGCAGTCGAGAGCTAGGCTTCACCGTGGCGCAGGTCCGTGAGCTTCTTGATCTTGCCGATCAGCGCGACGGTTCCTGTGGGCAAGTGGACTTTCTTGCCCGCGCGCACCTTACAACGGTCGAGCAAAAGATTTCCGACCTAATGAGGCTCGCGCATGAGCTACATGAGATGATCGGCCAGTGCGACTGTGGCACCGTCGCTGAATGTCGTATTATCGACGCCCTGTCTCCTCATAGCTCCATGTAACTGTTCGCGCTGATGTTGGCCAGGGTCCGGCGGGAGAGCTCGACCATCCACGCCACGTCGGCGATGCGCCAGTGCAGCACCGGCAACGAGGCCGACCAGCATGCACCCCGCATCAGGATACCGCGCGCATACTCGCGTGACGGCCTGACCCATGCTCGCGCTCACCTTGCTCCGGCATGTGCTCGTGGCCCTGGCCGTGCTTCCAACCGATGGAGACCAGCCAGAGGTTCATGGGGTAGGTCAGGATAAATCCGGCCAGTAGGCCGATCGCCCCGAGCATCCAGAACGCGGCAGTGTCCGGTTGTGGGGGCTGCCCGACGAGCGCCGGCGTGAGCAGGCGCATCGCTGAACCCATCCCGACCATCACCGTGATCATGGAGAAGAACTCGGCGCGTCCTCCCATCCAGAGCGACATCAGCCAGCCATTGCCCTGGAGGCGCATGGCCCAGGTCTGGAAGATGAACCACCCGAACGCGTAGCCGACCGCGTACTCGAACCAGAACTCCTGCCAGAAGCTGAAGCCCAAGAGACGGGCAGCCACCATGGCCGTCATGATGCCCAACCCGTCGCCGCCTACGCAGTGGATGGCCGAGGCCACTACCTGTAGCGGCGCGCAATCGAACTGTGGCGGAGGCGCAATCGAGGGCGTTTTCCGGCGCACGATCGGTGAGACTGGAGA
>NZ_JAJALK010000002.1 GCF_020523825.1 Methylobacterium brachiatum
AGGATGTGCTCGCGGGTCTGCGGCATCGGGCCGTCGGCCGCCGACACGACCAGGATCGCGCCGTCCATCTGGGCGGCGCCGGTGATCATGTTCTTCACGTAGTCGGCGTGGCCGGGGCAGTCGACGTGCGCGTAGTGCCGGTTCTGCGTCTCGTACTCCACGTGCGCCGTCGAGATCGTGATCCCGCGCGCCTTCTCCTCAGGCGCCTTGTCGATCTGGTCGTAGGCCGTGAACGTCGCCCCGCCCGT
Source organism: Methylobacterium brachiatum (assembly GCF_020523825.1). Classification (GTDB taxonomy): domain Bacteria; phylum Pseudomonadota; class Alphaproteobacteria; order Rhizobiales; family Beijerinckiaceae; genus Methylobacterium; species Methylobacterium brachiatum. The sequence continues at coordinate 249 of NZ_JAJALK010000002.1, forward strand.
CTCCGCCAAAACCTTCGTGATCGCCGCCGTCAACGACGTCTTACCGTGGTCGACGTGACCGATCGTGCCAATGTTGCAGTGCGGCTTGGTGCGGGAGAACTTTTCCTTGCCCATCAGAGCCTCCTAAATTCGAAATCGCGTTGCGGAAGAAGGGGTGCCTCAGGCCGAAGCCTCAGGCGTACTTGGCGATGACCTTGTCGGCCTCGCCGCGCGGCACCTCTTCGTAGTGGTCGAACTGCATGGTGAAGTTCGCCCGGCCCTGCGACATGGAGCGCAGGTTGTTCACGTAGCCGAACATGTTCGCCAGCGGCACCATCGCGTTGATGACGTTGGCGTTGCCGCGCATGTCCTGGCCCTGGATCTGGCCGCGGCGGGAGTTCAGGTCGCCGATGACCGAGCCGGTATACTCTTCCGGCGAGACGACCTCGACCTTCATCACCGGCTCGAGCAGCACCGAGCCGCCCTTCTGGAGCGCCTCGCGCAGAGCGGCGCGGGACGCGATCTCGAAGGCGAGCGCCGACGAGTCGACGTCGTGGTAGGCGCCGTCGATGAGCTCGACCTTGATGTCGACCACCGGGAAGCCCGCGAGCACGCCGGCGCCGAGGACCGAGTTGAGGCCCTTCTCGACGCCCGGGATGTACTCCTTGGGCACCGCGCCGCCGACGATCTTCGACTCGAACGAGAAGCCTGCGCCCGGCTCGTTCGGCTCGACCACGAACTTCACCCGCGCGAACTGGCCGGTACCACCGGTCTGCTTCTTGTGGGTGTAGTCGATCTCCTGACGACGGGTCAGCTTCTCGCGGTAGGCCACCTGCGGCTGGCCGATATTCGCGTCGACCTTGTAGGTGCGGCGCAGGATGTCGACCTTGATGTCCAGGTGCAGCTCGCCCATCCCCTTCAGGATGGTCTGGCCGGATTCCTGGTCCGTGGAGACCCGGAAGGACGGATCCTCGGCGGCCAGCTTCGCCAGAGCGATGCCGAGCTTCTCCTGGTCGGCCTTCGACTTCGGCTCGACGGCGATCTCGATCACCGGCTCCGGGAACTCCATGCGCTCCAGGATCACGGCCTTGTTCGGGTCGCACAGGGTGTCGCCGGTGCGGGTGTCCTTGAGGCCGGCGAGGGCAACGATGTCGCCCGCGAAGGCTTCCTTGACGTCCTCACGGTTGTTGGCGTGCATCAGGAGCATGCGGCCGACGCGCTCCTTCTTGTCGCGCGTCGAGTTGATGACGTTGGCGCCCGACTCGATCTTGCCCGAGTACACGCGGCAGAACGTGATCGTGCCGACGTGGGGATCGTCCATGATCTTGAAGGCGAGCATGGAGAAGGGATCGGTATCCGTCGGGTGACGGACGACCGGCTCCTCGGTCTTGAAGTCGATGCCTTCGACGTCGCCGCGATCGGCCGGGGAGGGGAGGTAATCCACCACCGCGTCGAGCAGGGGCTGCACGCCCTTGTTCTTGAAAGCCGAGCCGCAGAGCACCGGATGGAAGGCGCGCTGCTGCACGGCGCGACGCACGAGCTTGTGCATCGTGGCGGCGTCCGGCTCGGTGCCGTCGAGATAGGCCATCATGGCCTCGTCATCGAGCTCGACGCAGGCCTCGACCAGCTTGGCGCGATACTCGACGGCCTGGTCCTTGAGCTCCTCGGGGATCTCGACCTCGGAGAAGTCGGCGCCCAGGGTCTCACCGGACCAGACGATCGCCTTCATCTTGATGAGGTCGATGACGCCCTTGAAGCTGGACTCGGCACCGATCGGCAGCTGCAGGCAGACGGGCTTGCCGGCGACGCGGTCGATGATGTCGGCGACGCACTTGAAGAAGTCGGCGCCGATCTTGTCCATCTTGTTGACGAACACGACGCGCGGGACGTCGTACTTGTCGGCCTGGCGCCAGACGGTCTCGGTCTGGGGCTCGACGCCCTGGTTGCCGTCGAGCACGCACACGGCGCCGTCGAGCACGCGCAGCGAGCGCTCGACCTCGATGGTGAAGTCGACGTGGCCGGGGGTGTCGATGATGTTCAGGCGCTTCTCGCGCCAGAAGCACGTCGTCGCGGCGGACGTGATCGTGATGCCGCGCTCCTGCTCCTGCTCCATCCAGTCCATGGTGGCGGCGCCGTCATGGACTTCGCCGATCTTGTGCGACTTTCCGGTGTAGTAGAGGATCCGCTCCGTCGTCGTGGTCTTCCCGGCATCAATGTGGGCCATGATGCCGAAGTTGCGGTAGTCCTCGATCGCGTGCGTGCGGGGCATCGGATTGCTCCTGAGAGACGGCGGAACCGCTTACCAGCGGTAGTGCGAGAAGGCGCGGTTGGCTTCAGCCATCCGGTGCGTATCTTCCCGCTTCTTGACGGCGTTGCCGCGGTTGTTGGCGGCGTCGAGCAGCTCGGCGGAGAGACGCTCGATCATGGTGCGGTCGTTGCGCGACCGGGCGGCCTGGATCAGCCAGCGGATGGCGAGGGCCTGTCGGCGCTCGGTCCGGACCTCGACGGGGACCTGGTAGGTCGCACCGCCGACGCGCCGGGAGCGCACCTCGATCATCGGGGCGACGTTGTCGAGCGCGGCGCGGAACACCTCGATCGGGTTGGCGCGGGCGCGGTTCTCGACGATGTCGAAGGCGCCGTAGACGATCCGCTCGGCGGTCGACTTCTTGCCCTCGTACATGATCGAATTCATGAACTTCGTCAGCACCACGTCCCCGTACTTCGGGTCCGGGATGATCTCACGCTTCTCGGCAGAGTGGCGACGGGACATCTCTTAAACTCTCAAACGAGTAGTTTTTAAGCACCTCGCGCAGGCCGCCTTGGCTCTTTTGATGAAGCCGGCGACATCCTTACGAGGCCGTGGAAAGGCCGTTGCGCGACCGGATAAAGTCCGGCCGGCGATCTTACTTCGGACGCTTGGCGCCGTACTTGGACCGGCGCTGCTTCCGGTTCTTCACGCCCTGCGTGTCGAGCACGCCGCGCAGGATGTGGTAGCGCACACCCGGAAGATCCTTCACGCGGCCGCCGCGGATCATGACGACCGAGTGCTCCTGGAGGTTGTGACCCTCGCCCGGGATGTAGCCGATCACCTCGAAGCCGTTGGTCAAACGGACCTTGGCGACCTTACGAAGGGCCGAGTTCGGCTTCTTCGGGGTCGTCGTGTAGACCCGGGTGCAGACGCCGCGCTTCTGCGGGCAAGCGTCAAGCGCCGGAACCTTGTTGCGGCTCCGCTGGATCTTCCGCGGCTGGGCGATCAGCTGGTTGATCGTCGGCATCCTGTGCCCTCTTCCTCGGTCACCTTGGCCGGACTGCGCAGAGCAGTCCGCAAAACGAATATGCGCCGGAGGTCCTGTCACAGACCCTCGGCGCGGTGTGGGCAGAGGAGCACGCCCGAAACGAACGCGCTCGTACCTACGGATCTGACTTAGAGCGTCAGGCGATTTGAGCCTTCGGATCGCTCGGGGCGATGGCGGCGCCCGGGGTCATACCCAAGGGCCGTCGGCAGCCAATGGCCGTCCGAAGTGGCGCGCTTCTAGCCGCGGTTAACGCGCAGGTCAATGCGTCCGGCGCGATATTCTTGCGATTGGCGCGCCTGATATCTTGCAGCCTGCGGCGAAGCTTAGCGCAATTCGGTCAGGTCGTCTCGGTGACTGGCGGCGGCCCGAATCGATTCGGTCCGGCATCGCCCGGGCGGGCGAGCACGGCGACGACGAACCAGATCCAGAGCGCGAATTCGACGAGGGCACAGGCGATGAGCAACGTGATTCCCGTGGCGGTGCCGCCCGACGTCATTCCCGCAACCATCCCGATCAGCGCGATCGGCAGCGGCGCCAGGAATATGAGGTTCCACCACCCGGACCGGTTCACGTCGTGGCAGCGCTTGATCGCGAGAGCGAGGCTGCACCACAGGATGACCACGGGCCCGATCATGTTGATGAGCGGAAGGATGCTCAAGAACAGATTGACGACCAGGAGCACGAGGAAGCCGAACAGCCAGTAGTCGCGCCGCCCGATCCGCCCCTCCGGGCTGAAATAGAAGGCGAGCCAATCCCGCTCGCTTAACAGCTGCGCGACGGAGGGAGCGAGAATCGGCTCGGCGCCCGGGACGGCATAGACCTGGCGCGCGTCTCCCTGTTCCGCCACGAAATCGACCGCCTGCCCGACGCGTATTGCCGATCCCCCCAGGTCCGGGGCGGCGAAGCGATAGCGCTGTCCGTCGTCTCCCGCGATCACGCCCGGCGCGCTCGCCCCGGGCGCCGCCAAAACCTTTCCGCGCATTCACCATCTCTCCCATTCGCGCGCCCGGTGCGATCGGGACGCAGGAACCCGGAAGATGTCCCGGGGGAAGATTGGCGGTCACCTATGACAGGTGGACTATTTGCGAGCGCGCGCAGATCCCAATCGGCACGATTTAAGGTGTTCAACCTGATGATCCGTTCCGGGCAGCGGATAATTAAAGAATTAACAATCTTCGCAGGGCGAACCAAGATCTGCGCCCGTGATCCGGCATTTAGCACTCGACGGAAGACCTCGCCTTCGCCGCGGCGGTCGCGCAATTGCGGGCTCGACTGCATCACGGAACAGAAGCGCGAAGGGCCGCAAGAGCTCATCGGATCACCGCGAAATTTTCATTGCGTCGTTCGGGCCATTCCTGCGCTTTCATTCTCCAAACGACAGAACTAAGAGAATGAACGGCTGTTGATTTTCCGGTTCGCCCTGCGGATCTTCATCGGTGCAACGCGTCTCGACGACGCAACTGCTTCCGATCATGACCCGCACCGATCCATTCTTCGTTCGATGTCCTGCCTGCGTCGGTCCGCCCGGCGGATGATCGGGCGGCGATCACGATGCCGGCCGCCCCGATGAGACACGCGCTGCGACCCGGCACCACCATAGCTCCACGCGAAAAGGCGGCGGGATCGGAGCGCACCGGCGCGCCGTGTCCCGGGCGCGAATCGCTCGGCTCCGGCGGGGGCCACCGGCCTCGCCACGCGACCGCCAGATCCTGAGCGCGCCCGATTCGGCCCTGGCGGGCCCAAACTTCCCTTCACCCGGAGACATCCATGCGCCGCTTGCTCACCTTTGCCCTTGCAACACTCCTCTCGGTCGGTGCCGCACAGGCCGACCGCCTCGACGACATCAAGAAGGCGGGCGTGCTGCGCGTCGCCACCTTCGACAGCAACCCGCCCTTCGGCTTCGTCGATCCGAACACCAAGCAGCTGGCCGGGCTCGATGTCGATTACGCCCAGGCGATAGCCGACAAGATCGGCGTGAAGCTGGATCTGCGGCCGACCAACCCGGCCAACCGCATTCCGCTCCTGACCTCCGGCAAAGTGGATCTGGTGCTGGCGAACTTCACCATCACGGAAGAGCGGGCCAAGCAGCTCGATTTCAGCATCCCGTATTTCGCCTCCGGCCAGCAATTCCTGGCCAAGAAGGGCACGCTCACCGCGGCCGAGCAGCTGAACGGCCTGCGCATCGGCGCCGACAAGGGCACTACCAACGAGATCGTCCTGCGCCGCGACTTCCCGAAGGCGACCGTGGTGGCCTTCGACGACACGCCCTTCGCCTTCGCGGCCCTGCGCAACGGCAACGTCCAGGCGATCACGCAGGACGGGCCCAAGCTCGTCGGCCTGCTGGCCAAGGTCCCGGACAAGGAGAATTACGAGGTTCCGGCCTTCTCGATCTCGAACGACTATATCGGCGCCGGCCTCCCGAAGGGTGAGACCCGTCTCCGCGACGTCGTGAACGAGACCCTCCGGGAGCTGGAGGCCAGCGGCAAGGCGGCGGCGATCTACGATCGCTGGTTCGGCCCGAACACGACCCAGCCGCTGCCGCGCCTGTTCCGGATCGGCGACCACAGCTAGCCGCCCGGTGAGCCTCTTCGGCGATCTCCTGGCGCCGCGCTACCTGATCTGGCTGCTGCAGGGTTTCGGGGTCACCCTGGCCCTGTCGGCGGCGGTCTGCGTCGCCGGGACCGGGCTCGGCCTCGCCCTCTGCTGCCTGCGCGAGACGGGGGGCCGGCTCGCGGGGGCGGGGATTGCGGGCTTCGTGGGCCTCGTCCGGAACACGCCGCTCCTGGTGCAGCTGTTCTTCTGGTACTTCGGCGCGGCCGCGCTGATGCCGGCCTGGCTCACCGCCTGGCTGAACAGCCCGCACAGCCTGCCCCTGGGGCCGGCCGCCCTGACATGGCCCGCCTACGAGACCCTGGCGGGGTTCCTCGGGCTGACGCTCTACGCCGCCGCCTACATCGCCGAGGAATGCCGCGCCGGCCTCAACGGCGTCCGGCCCGCCCAGCGGGAGGCCGGCTTGGCCCTCGGCCTGACCGATCTCCAGGTCTACCGCCACATCGCCCTGCCGCAGGCCCTGCGCATCGCCTGGCTGCCGGTGGTCGGCCAGTACCTCAACGCGATCAAGAACACGTCGCTGACCATGACCATCGGGCTGGCCGAGCTGTCCTACGCCGCGCGGGAGGTGGAGACCGAGACCTTCCTGGCCTTCCAGGCCTTCGGCATCGCGACGCTCCTCTATGTCGGGGCCGTGGCGGCGGTCGAGGCGGCCGGCCATGCCGTCGCGCGCCGCGACCCGGCGGGAACCGCCCGCCGGTGAATCGCGCCGTCATCACCGACAATCTCGGCTACCTGCTGGCCGGCGCCTGGCCGGACGGCCCGGTGGGCGGCCTGATGCTGACCCTGATTCTCTCCGTTGAATCGGGCCTCGCCTCGGCCATGCTGGGGCTCGTCCTCGGGATCGCCCTGGCGATGAGCCACGGCCGGACACGGCGGGCGCTGACCCTGGGGCTCGGGCTGTTCCGCGCCGTCCCGATCGTGATGCTGATCTTCTGGAGCTACTTCCTGCTGCCGATCCTGTTCGGCGTGTCGGTCCCGGAGACCGGGACCGTGGTCACCGCCCTGTCGCTCGTGGGCGGTGCCTACCTGGCCTACGCAGTGGCGGCGGGGATCGAGAGCATCGGGCGCGGCCAGTGGGAGGCCGGGCTGGCGCTGGGTTTCGGCCGGTGGCAGGTCCTGCGGTACCTCATCCTGCCCCGGGCGCTGCTGGCCATGGCACCGTCCTTCGTCAATCAGTGGACCGCGCTGATCAAGGATACCGCGCTCGCCTACGTGGTCGGCGTGCCCGAACTCTCCTTCGTGGCGACGCAGGTGAACAACCGCGCCATGGTCTACCCCGCCGAGATTTTCCTGTTTGTCGGCGCCGTCTACGGATGCCTCTGCCTGCTGGTCGACCGGCTCGCCGCGCTGCTGGCGAGGCAGCGTCGCCGACCGCGCGCGGGCAGGGCCTGACAGCGAACCTCACCTCCTCGTCTCCGCGCGATTCGGATGCGCCGCCGCGGACGCAGCGCGACCGCCTCCGAGGACGTGCCGTGCCCGCAGCGTGCCGGATCGGGGCAGGGGCCCGGCATCACGGTCTACGGAAGATTAAAACGAACCGTCGAAATGTCCCGGTCGTCGGGCGGCCCGCGGGCCGCCTCAGTGCGTATCGAGGATGTTGCGTATGGGTTGCGTCGCGGTCAGCAACGTCGTCCCCTTCCGGCGGATCGCCCCCGCCTCCGCGGCAGGCGAGCGGGATGCGCGCAACCGCCGTCGCAGCGAGCAGCGCGCGCTGATGGATGCGGTCTACGCCACCGGCAGCATGATCGTCGCCGCCGAGGATCGCGAGATCAAGCTCACCGCCTCGCGCCTGCAGGTCTACGGCTTCCTGACGATCGAGGAGGTCACCGAGGATGGCGGGATGCGGCGTCTGCGCCCGTCCGAGGCGATTCGCGCCCGGTCCGAGCGCCCGTGGCGCCTGTCGAAGCCGGCCTTCGGCGGCGCGGTGACGATCCCGAGCCTCGACGATTTCCTGTTCGAATCGGCCGGCCAGCCGTTCTGAGTCGCCCGGTCCCATCCGACCCACCCGCCGCGCGTGCTTGCGCGGCGGCTATCGCCGTTGCCCCGCTGCCGGATGATCGCGCGGCCGCCAAGGAATGGATGATGGCCCGAGCCATCGACTCACCCGACGCCCGGCGCTAAGCCGTTCACCGGCAGCGCCCGAACGGGACGCGGCGCCCGCGCCCGAATCGCCCCGGCAACGCTCGGCCGGCCCGGCGATTTTGCCGCGATCGGCTTGCCATCGCGGCCCACCCGTAGTATCCGCCCGGCCTTCGCGACATTTTCCATGGGTGCTCGCACCCTGTGAACGCGGTGACCGCGCCGGCGTCTCTGACGCCGCAAGCGCGGTCTATACCATGAGCCGGGGACATCAGATCCCCATCAGGCGTCGTCCGCCGGGCAATACCGCCCGCGTGCGGAAACCCGCCTGAAACAAGGAGTCACGCACGTGATCCAGATGCAGACGAATCTGGACGTCGCCGACAACTCTGGTGCACGCCGTGTGATGTGCATCAAGGTTCTCGGCGGGTCGAAGCGCAAGTATGCCGGCGTTGGCGATGTCATCGTCGTGTCGGTCAAGGAGGCGATCCCGCGCGGTCGCGTCAAGAAGGGCGACGTCATGAAGGCGGTCGTCGTTCGCACGGCCAAGGCCGTGAAGCGCGTCGACGGGTCGGTGATCCGCTTCGACAAGAACGCTGCGGTCCTGATCAACAATCAGAAAGAGCCGATCGGCACCCGCATCTTCGGACCGGTGCCGCGCGAGCTGCGCGCGCGCAACCACATGAAGATCATCTCTCTGGCGCCGGAGGTGCTGTAATGGCCGCCAAGATCAAGAAGGGCGACACGGTCGTCGTACTCACCGGCCGCGACTCGGGTCGCTCGGGCGAGGTCATTCAGGTTCTGCCGAAGGAAGGCCGGGCTTTCGTGCGCGGCATCAATCTGGTCAAGAAGCACCAGAAGCAGACGCAGAACCAGGAAGGCGGGATCATCTCCAAGGAGGCCGCCATCCAACTCTCGAACATCGCGGTCGCCGACGCCAACGGCAAGCCGACCCGCGTGGGTTTCCGCATCCTCGAAGACGGGCGCAAGGTCCGATTCGCCAAGAGCACGGGGGATCAGATCGATGGCTGAGGCCGACAAGAACGCCTACACCCCGCGCCTGCGCAAGCACTACGACGAGGTGGTGCGCCAGAAGCTGATCGAGGAGTTCGGGTACAAGAACCCGATGCAGGTTCCGCAGATCGAGAAGATCGTCATCAACATGGGCGTCGGCGAGTCCACCGCGGACTCCAAGAAGGCGACCGTCGCGGCCGGCGACCTCGCGCTCATCGCCGGTCAGAAGCCGGTGATCACCCGGGCCCGCAAGGCCATCGCGACCTTCAAGGTCCGGGAGGGCATGCCGATCGGCTGCAAGGTGACCCTGCGCAAGCAGCGCATGTACGAGTTCATGGATCGCCTGATCACGATCGCGCTGCCGCGCGTCCGCGATTTCCGCGGCCTGAACCCGCGCTCGTTCGACGGGCGGGGCAACTACGCGCTGGGTCTCAAGGAGCACCTCGTGTTCCCGGAGATCTCCTACGACAAGGCCGAGCAGATGTGGGGCATGGACATCGTCGTGGCGACCAGCGCCAAGACCGATGCCGAGGCCAAGGCTCTGCTCGCCGCCTTCCAGTTCCCGTTCCGGCAGTGAGGCCCTCGCGCCTCATACGCGGACACCGGAGATAGACCACATGTCGAAGAAAAGCTCAGTCGAGAAGAATGAGGCCCGCAAGACGCTGGTGAAGCGTTTCGCGGCCAAGCGGAAGGCGCTCCTCGAGATCGCCAACAACGACGCCCTCGAGATGGAGGAGCGCTTCGAGGCGCGCCTCAAGCTCGCGGAACTGCCGCGCAACTCGTCGGCCACCCGCATCCGCAACCGTTGCGGCATGACCGGCCGCCCGCGCGCGTTCTACCGCAAGATGGGCATCTCGCGCATCGCGCTGCGGGAGCTTGGCAACCGGGGCCTGATCCCCGGCCTGGTCAAGTCGAGCTGGTAAGGAGGTCCCCATGGTCAACGATCCCGTGGGCGACATGCTCACCCGCATCCGCAACGGCCAGCTGCGCCGTCGCAACGTCGTTCAGACGCCCGGCTCGCGCCTGCGCGCCAACGTGCTGAACGTGCTGAAGTCCGAGGGCTACATCCGCGATTACGCGGCGACCGACCTGGGCAACGGCCGCACCGAGTTCGCCATCGAGCTCAAGTACTACGACGGTCGCCCGGTGATCCGCGAGATCAAGCGCGTGTCGAAGCCCGGCCGTCGGGTCTACTCGTCCGTCGGCGATCTGCCGCACGTGGCCGACGGCCTCGGCGTCACCATCGTCTCCACCCCGCAGGGCGTCATGGCCGATCACGAGGCGCGCGAGCGCAACGTCGGCGGTGAAGTGCTCTGCACCGTATTCTGATCGGGACGGAGGAGGTTATCCCATGTCTCGCGTAGGCAAGAAGCCCGTTCCCGTGCCGGCCGGCGTCACCGCCACCGTCACCGGCCAGACGGTGAAGATGAAGGGCTCGAAGGGCGAGCTGCAGTTCGACGTTCCCGCGCTGGTCAGCGTGGCGATGAAGGACGGCGCCATCGAGGTCCAGCCGATCAACCAGTCCAAGCCCGCGCGCTCCCTCTGGGGCACGTCGCGGGCTCAGATCGCCAACATCGCCGAGGGCGTGTCGAAGGGCTTCGAGAAGAAGCTCGAGATCACGGGCGTCGGCTATCGTGCGGCGATGGCCGGCAAGGCCCTCAAGCTGTCGCTCGGCTACAGCCACGACATCGAATACGCGATCCCCGCCGGGATCACGATCGTTACCCCGAAGCCCACCGAGATCACGATCTCCGGGATCAACCGCCAGCAGGTCGGTCAGGTCGCCGCCGAGATCCGCGAATACCGCGGACCCGAGCCCTACAAGGGCAAGGGCGTGAAGTACGCGGGCGAGTTCATCTTCCGCAAGGAAGGCAAGAAGAAGTAAGGAGGGCATCATGTCTCGCAAGCTCGAAGCCCTCGATCGCCGCAAGGCGCGCGTCCGTCGCGCGCTGCGGGCGGCCGCCAACGGCCGTCCGCGGCTCTCGGTGTTCCGCTCGTCGAAGCAGATCTACGTGCAGGTCATCGACGACGTCGCCGGCAAGACGCTGGCCGCCGCCTCGTCGATCGACAAGGCGCTCAAGGGTGATCTCAAGACCGGCGCCGACGTGGCCGCCGCCACCGCGGTCGGCAAGCTCGTCGCCGAGCGCGCCAAGGCTGCGGGCGTGACGAAGGTGATCTTCGACCGCTCCGGCTACATCTATCACGGCCGGGTCAAGGCCGTGGCCGAAGCTGCCCGCGAGGGCGGCCTGGAGTTCTGAGGAACTCCCTCCGCGCGGCGTAAGACCCGCGCGGCCATCCCCTGCCGTCTCCGGCGAGGGGAATCGAGCGAGCGGATCGTCCGATCCGCGCTAGTGAGATAGGTTAGACAACATGGCACGTGAACGGGAAGGCGGGGGCCGCGGCCGCCGCGATGAGCGCGAGGAGCGCGACAGCGAATTCGTGGACAAGCTCGTCCACATCAACCGCGTCGCCAAGGTGGTGAAGGGCGGCCGTCGCTTCGGCTTCGCGGCCCTCGTCGTCGTCGGCGACCAGAAGGGCCGCGTCGGCTTCGGCCACGGCAAGGCCCGTGAGGTGCCTGAGGCGATCCGCAAGGCGACCGAGGCGGCCAAGCGCGGCCTGATCCGGGTGTCGCTGCGTGAGGGCCGGACCCTCCACCACGACGTCAACGGTCGTCACGGCGCCGGCAAGGTGATCCTCCGCGCGGCTCCGCAGGGTACCGGCATCATCGCCGGCGGCCCGATGCGCGCCGTGTTCGAGACCCTCGGCATGCAGGACGTCGTCGCCAAGTCGCTCGGCTCCTCGAACCCCTACAACCTCGTGCGCGCCACCTTCGAGGCGCTCAAGAACGAGGACAGCCCGCGCTCCGTGGCGGCCCGCCGCGGCATCAAGGTGTCGAGCCTCCAGGCCCGTCGCCGCGACGCCGATCCGGCCGACCAGTCCGAAGCTGCGGTCGCGTAAGGGGAGGGTCCGATGGCACAGAAGACCGTCCGTATCGAACAGATCGGCTCGCCGATCCGCCAGGAGGCCAGCCAGCGCCAGACGCTGATCGGCCTCAAGCTCAACAAGCTCCACCGCGTGTCCGAGCTGGAGGATACCCCCTCCGTGCGCGGCATGATCCGCAAGGTTGCGCACCTCGTGCGCGTCCACGGCGACGTGGCGTGAGGAGGTTCCGATGAAGCTCAACGAGATCAGCGACAATCCCGGCGCAACCAAGAATCGGATGCGTGTCGGTCGGGGCATCGGCTCCGGCAAGGGCAAGACCGCCGGCCGCGGCGTGAAGGGTCAGAAGGCCCGGACCGGCGTGTCCATCAAGGGCTTCGAGGGCGGTCAGATGCCGCTGCATCGTCGCCTGCCGAAGCGCGGCTTCAACAACCTCTACGCCCAGGACCTGAACGAGGTGAATCTCGGCCGGATCCAGGAGGCGGTGGACGCCGGCAAGCTCGACAAGGCCGCGACCGTGACGATCGAGAGCCTCGTCGCGGCCGGCATCATCGCCCGTCCCCGCGACGGCGTGAAGCTGCTCGGCGTCGGCGAGCTGACCGCGAAGCTCAGCTTCGAGGTCACCCGCGCCTCCAAGTCCGCCATCGAGGCGGTCGAGAAGGCCGGCGGTTCGGTCACGGTCGCGTTCGCGACGGGCGTGTCCCATCGCGGCGGTGCCACCGCCGAGGCCACGGCCTGACGCCCGGTCTAGGGGCGACGCGGGGACCCGTTGCACGGTCCCCGCGGACCCTTTAAGCCGATCCTCCGAGCGGCGGCCCTGCGACCACGCGGGCCGCCGTTTTCATTTCATCCGGGCATGCTTGGCCCGGCGACACTCCCAGGACGCGACGCTTATGGCCTCAGCAGCCGAGCAGCTTGCCGCCAACCTCAACTTCGGGGCGATCGCCAAGGCCGATGAGCTGAAGAAGCGCATCTGGTTCACCCTGGGCGCCCTCGTGGTGTTCCGGCTGGGCACCTACATCCCGATCCCCGGCATCGATCCGGAGCAGTTCGCCCGCAACTTCCAGCAGCAGGCCGGCGGCGTGCTCGGGCTGTTCAACATGTTCTCCGGCGGTGCCGTCGAGCGGATGGCGATCTTCGCCCTCAACATCATGCCGTACATCTCGGCCTCGATCATCGTTCAGCTGCTCACCTCGGTGATCCCGAGCCTGGAGGCGCTGAAGAAGGAGGGCGAGTCCGGCCGCAAGGTCATCAACCAGTACACCCGCTACCTCACGGTGGTGCTGGCGCTGGTGCAGTCCTGGGGCATCGCGATCGGGCTGCAGAGCTCCTCGGCCGCGATCGATCCCGGCCCGTTCTTCCTGGCCTCGACGGTCATCACGCTGACCGGCGGTACCCTGTTCCTGATGTGGGTCGGCGAGCAGATCACCTCGCGCGGCATCGGCAACGGCTCGTCGCTGATCATCTTCGCGGGCATCGTCGCCCACCTGCCGGTGGCGATCGCGGGCGCGCTGGAGCTCGGCCGCACCGGCGCGCTCTCGCCGGTGATCATCCTGGGCGTCGCCGTGGCCGCCGTGGTGCTGGTCTACTTCATCGTGTTCATGGAGCGCGCCCAGCGCCGCCTCCTGATCAACTACCCGAAGCGGCAGGTCGGCAACCGGATGTACGAGGGCCAGACCTCGTTCCTGCCGCTCAAGCTCAACACCTCGGGCGTCATCCCGCCGATCTTCGCCTCGTCGCTGCTGCTCCTGCCGGCCACCGCGGCGAGCTTCTCGGCCAATGGCGGCAGCACCGGCTGGCTCGGTACCGTCACCGCCTATCTGGGCCACGGCACCCCGCTGTTCATGGCGCTCTATGCGGCTCTGATCATCTTCTTCACGTTCTTCTACACCGCCGTGGTGTTCAACCCGCAGGAGACGGCGGACAATCTGAAGAAGCATGGCGGCTTCATCCCGGGCATCCGTCCGGGTGAGCGCACCGCAGCCTTCATCGACAAGGTGCTGACCCGCATCACGGTGATCGGCGCCCTGTACCTGACTCTGGTCTGCCTGTGCCCGGAGATCCTGTCCTCCTACGCCTCGGCGAGCCTGGGCTTCGGCGGCACCTCGCTGCTGATCGTGGTCTCGGTGACCATGGACACGGTGGCCCAGATCCACGGGCACCTGATGGCGCATCAATACGAGGGCCTCGTGAAGAAGGCCAAGCTGCGTGGCGCCTCGACCACGCAACGCCGCCGCTGACCCTGCTACAGAAGCGGGACGAAGCCACCGACGACCCCGCCTCTGACCCAAAGGTCCGGGTGCCTCCAGGCCCCGGACCGGCTAGAAAAACACGAGACGGGCGATGCCGGGGAGGCTTCGCCACCCGCCGCTTGGGCCCGTAGAGAGTCGGGCCGGACGAGGACAACGCCATGCGCATCATTCTGCTCGGCCCCCCCGGCGCGGGGAAGGGGACGCAATCCGAGCGGATCGTACAGCGCTTCGGCATCCCGCAGCTGTCCACGGGCGACATGCTGCGCGCCGCGGTCGCCGCCGGGACGCCGGTCGGCCTCGAGGCCAAGGCCGTGATGGAATCGGGCGGCCTGGTCTCCGACCGGATCGTGGTCGGCATCGTCGCCGACCGGATCGAGGAGCCGGACGCGAAGCGCGGCTTCATCCTCGACGGCTTCCCCCGCACCGTGGCCCAGGCCGAGGCGCTCAATACGATGCTGTCCGGCAAGGGGCTGAGCCTCTCCGCGGTCATCGAGTTCAAGGTCGATGAGGACGCGCTGGTCGGACGGATCCAGAAGCGGGCGGCCGAGACGCAGGCCCGCGGTGAGGCGGTGCGCAAGGACGACACCCCCGAGGTGTTCAAGCAGCGCCTGGAGGCCTACCGGGCCCAGACCGCGCCACTCTCGGCCTATTATGCCAAGACCGGCCTGCTCCACACGGTCGACGGCATGCAGCCGATCGATACAGTGACCGCCGAGATCATGACGGTGCTGGAGCCGCACGCGGAACGCGTCGCCTCCTGACGCGATCGCCGGCCGGCCGCGCTACGGCGGCCCGCCGGCTTTTCGCCCGGGTTCGGTGGGCCGCGATGAACGGCGCCCTCGGCGCTACCGGCCCGCGAAGACGAGCTCATTCTTCGAAGAATCGGGCCTTCCGCACCTCCGTGTTCGCGCCAGCCGTCGAAGAGCATCCGGGCTCGATTGACGGTGGCGCGGCGCGCTCGTCGCGTCGTCAGCCGGACGCTTCAGGCGGCGTGCCGGCGGATCGCCCGGTCCCCGTCGAGCCAGGCCAGGGCGCGGGCGAGGTGGTCGGGATCGAGCACGTAATCCGATTGCGCCGGACGCGTCGGGTCGAGGGCCTTGCCGTAGCAGACGCCGTAGCGATGACCGCGCGCCGCCGCGAGGTCGAGGTAATACGGGTCGGTGAAGGTCTCCGGGGCGAGGTAGAGGATCCGCGTGCCCGGTCGGCAGAACAGCGTGTTCACCATCGCGGCGCCCATGCAGCCGACGACGTGCTCCGCGCCCGCGAAGGCGGCAGCCTGCTCCCGGGCTGAAATCCCCTCCGGATCGAACGGCTGGTAGCCGCGCGCCAGCAAGGTCCTGCAGAGGTCGTCCCACCCGACTGGGACACGGCCCCGGTCGCGCCGGCGTATCACGAACAGCCGGGTCGGACGCCGCGGCGCCGGGCGCCACCAGCGCCGGTCCAGGCGATCCATCATCGCGATGGCTCGAGCCGAGAGGTCGGCGAGGGCCTGAGGATGCTTCGGCCCCGGCAGACCGGCCACCGGCGAGGCGAAATACAGGGTCTCCGCCCGGTAGGTCGTATCCGGCCGCAACAGGCGTAGCGTCACGTCGCGGCGGTGGAGTAAGGCGCGGAGGAGTTCGATCCGCATCCGGTCGGTCGCCGGGACGAAACCGTGCAGCAGCAGGCAGATCCGCTTGTGGCGGCGGGCCAGGTGCTCGACCGCCAGGAGGCGCGGCAGATCCTCGGCCAGCCAATGCCCCCAGTTGAACGTCCCGGAGGAGGTCAGCAGCAGATAGGCGTCGGTGCTCGGCAGCGTCCGGGTCGGCGCGCCGGGTCCGGGTTGCGGAAGCGTGACGCGATCCGCGGGCCGGAAGGTCTCGAACAGTTGCAGCGTTTCGCCGTCCCGGTCGATCGTGAGGCTTCGGTCGTGGATGCGCGCCTTGTCGATCCGCACCAGGACGCTGCCCGGCGCGACAGCCTGGGCGCCGCCCACGAAGGCGAATGCCGCGGTCAGGGCGGGCAGGAGAGCCGGGTCGGCG
Source organism: Methylobacterium brachiatum (assembly GCF_020523825.1). Lineage (GTDB taxonomy): Bacteria > Pseudomonadota > Alphaproteobacteria > Rhizobiales > Beijerinckiaceae > Methylobacterium > Methylobacterium brachiatum. Next base: position 16,443 of record NZ_JAJALK010000002.1, read on the forward strand.
AAGATCGCGTCGGTGTCGAGGACGCGGGTATAGCGGGCCGGCGCGTAGAGTTTTGCGACCGGGACGATCTCCGGAGCCGGGCTCCCGTGCAGCCCGGCAAGGAGATCCGCATCACCCGGGAAGCCGCCGGCGGCGTAGACGGACGGATCGCAGGAGATGTAGCGCGGCGTGCGCATGACATTCAGCGGATCGACCGCCCCACATCAACGATGTGTCATGAACATCTCCGGTTCTGCCCACGTCAAGCACGGCCCGCGCGACGATGAATGCGCGAGTCACGACTTAAATTATATTGATAATCATATTGCCAAACACGGCAATCGCGCGTCGAAATGTCCGTCGACGCCGCTTTCTATTTGATGATCCTCGGCGCGCTCTTTCGCGAAACTTCCCATCTCGCGCCGAGAATCGCCAAACATCCCCGCAATCCAGGGCGGCGATGGAGCCGGCTCGTGGTCGAGACCTGCCTCTGGCTGCCCGGGCGCGCGGCTCGGCCGGCGCGGCATGGGGGCTTACAGGCCGAGGCTCCGCGCGGGGCCGACAGGATCGCCCCGCTTCCGAGCAGGCGGGTCGCCGCCTCGCGGACGACGGCTCACAGGATTCCGCCCCGGCTCAGGCCGCCTCCGAGCCGCGCCGAACGTGGCGGCAGCTCGGAGGCGCGCCCGTGATCAGTTCGTCTTCGGATCGGCGACCGTGAACGCGAAGGTGGCCGAATAGGTGTCCGTGTCGGCCAGCGCGGGGGTCTGCGAGGGGGCGACGCGGTGATTGACAGCCAGCACCTGCGGGCCGGCCGCCCGCAGAGGGACCGTCGCTTCGCCGGCGGCGTCCGTCGCGGCCCGAGCCTGGTCCGCCTCGCTCTTGAAGGTCGCACCGTCGGTGGCGACGACGTCAGCCCCGGAGAGCGGGCGCCCCTCGAACAGGACACGGACCCGGATCGCGCCCTTGGCGGCATTCGGCGCTTCCAGCGGCACGATCTCCAGCGGCTGGCCGACGACCCGATCCCACGGCGCGGTCGGGCCGACCGCCGCCTTGGCGTACTTGACCGACCACTGGCTCTTCTCGCCCTCCGGCACCATGCGCTTGCTGGCATTGCGGTAGCTGCCATCCGCCAAGCGGACCCAGTAGCCGTTGTCGTAGGCCGCCGCGACCAGCGCGTCCCCGCTCAGGGTCGCGCGCAGAACCGGCACGGCCCCCGGCTCCGCCTGCGCGGTGAGCCCGACCGTCCGAGACGGCTCATAGGCGATGAGGCCGGTGAGCTTGCGGGCCGCCGGCATCTCGGGCTCGTGCGGATGCCCATACTGGACCATCACGCTGCCCGGACCGGGCGAGAGCCACAGATCGTGGGCGGCGGCCGGTCCGGCGAGGGCGACGGATGCGGCGGCGAGAAGGGCGATACGGATCATCGTGACAGGTCCTCCGGTGACGTAGGGGCAGCCTAACCTGGTATCCGCTCGTCTTTCAAAGCGGATGATCGAGTCTCACCCGTTGCGGACCAAGCGAGGGCCGCAAACCGTCGGATTTGGCCGCCCGGTCCTCTCGGGCGCCCCCGTCTGGTTCACCGCCAAACCGGCATGCGGGGATTGTTGAGCGGCCCCACGGAGACGCGTCACCGGCGCCGCTCCGCCCGCAGGCCCCCGAAGAAATTGACGATGTCCATCGGCAGCGCCCGGCGGCCGAACAGGCGGAACGGGTTGCCGTCGGTACGGCCGTCGCGCAGCTCGACCATCGCGGTCATGCTGTTGTAGCGGAACACCATGCGGCGGTCCGCGAAGGTGGCCCAGAGCAGGCCGGGGCCGTCCTCCTCGTCCTGGAGGGCGATCGAGCCGGGCTCAGCCTCGGTGAGGATCCCGCCGGTGACGGCCAGGATCACCGGGACGACCTCGTCGGCATTCTCCTCCGCCGCCCGCAGGACCGAATCGGCGAAGGCCCGCAGGGTGGCGCCGTCGCTGGTCAGAACCGACATCTATGTTCCCTCGAGGAGCCGTGTCCGGTCCGCACGCGACGCATGGCGGCACGGCCGATCGTTCACCGGTCGTTGACATCTGGGCCCACGCACGCTAGCAGGCCGTCCTTCGTCCAATCGATCGCTGGTCCGAGGTGCCCTGTCCAGGGCCGCCCCCGGGCCACGTTGTCGTTTGGCGCGCGCAGGGGCCGGCCTCCACCGGACGCGCGCGGCAACTGCCCGGGTTTCCGGGCCTCATATGGAGCGTGATTATGGCCCGTATCGCAGGCGTCAACATCCCGACCAACAAGCGCGTCGTCATCGCGCTCCAGTACATCCACGGCATCGGCGCCAAGAAGGCCGAGGAGATCACCCAGAAGGTGAACATCCCCGCCGAGCGTCGGGTCAACCAGCTCACCGACGCCGAGGTTCTCCAGATCCGCGAGACGATCGACCGCGACTACATCGTCGAGGGCGACCTGCGCCGCGAAGTCTCGATGAACATCAAGCGCCTGATGGATCTCGGCGCCTATCGCGGCCTGCGTCACCGCAAGCAGCTGCCGGTCCGCGGCCAGCGCACGCACACCAACGCCCGCACCCGCAAGGGCAAGGCGAAGCCGATCGCCGGCAAGAAGAAGTAATTTTTGACTTTGGAAGGCCGTGCTTCGCTCGGCCTTCCCTCCGTTGCGCTAGTGTCCCGCAAGGATCCCGTCGCTGGCTCGACCGCCCCGCACGGGCGCGCCGGCCAAGTCCCAAAAGAATCCCGAGCGCCTGGAATTACGGGCGCGCTTGAAGGAAGAGTGAGACCCGAATGGCCAAGGAACCCCAACGCGTCCGCCGCCGCGAACGCAAGAACATCGTGTCGGGCGTCGCCCATGTGAACGCCTCGTTCAACAACACGATGATCACCATCACGGACGCGCAGGGCAACACGATCTCGTGGTCGTCCGCCGGCGCCATGGGCTTCAAGGGCTCGCGCAAGTCGACCCCGTACGCCGCCCAGGTTGCCGCCGAGGACGCCGCCCGCAAGGCGTCCGAGCACGGCATGCGCACCCTCGAGGTCGAGGTCTCCGGCCCGGGTTCGGGTCGTGAGTCGGCCCTGCGCGCCCTCCAGGCCGCGGGCTTCACGGTCACCTCGATCCGCGACGTGACCTCGATCCCGCACAACGGTTGCCGTCCGCGCAAGCGTCGTCGGGTCTGAACCAACCGGTTTGACGGAGAAGCTCATGACGGGATCGAAGCCGCTTCCGGGCGTGCTGCGTTGGAACCTCGGCGACCTCACGGTCACCGCGCTCAACGACGGCTGGTTTCAGGCCAGCCTCGATCTCGTCACGGGAATCCCGAAGGACGAAGCCGGCAAGCTGCAGGTCGCGGGCTTCCGCACCGAGCAGCCCAAGATCACGCTGAACGCCTTCCTGATCACCGGCGCCGGCCGCAAGCCGGTGCTGATCGATTCCGGATACGGCGATTTCGCCCCGGTGGAGACCCTGGGGCGGTTCAGCACGGCGCTGGCGCTCACCGGCGTCAAGCCGGAGGAGATCGAGACCGTCCTGGTCACGCACCTGCATCCCGACCATGTCGGCGGGCTGGTGACGAACGGGGCGGCCCGGTTCCCGAACGCCGAGATCGTGGTCCACGCCGACGAGGCGGCCCACTGGCTGCCGGACGACGCGCTCTCGCGGGCGCCGGACGAGGCCAAGCCGTATTTCGAGGGCGCCCGCAAGGCGGTGGCGCCCTACGCCAAGCGGATGCGCGAGCATCGCGGCGGCGAGGTCCTGCCGGGCATCACGGCGGTCCACCTGCCGGGCCATACGCCGGGGCATTGCGGCTTCCGCATCGTCTCCGGTGGACAGTCGCTGCTCATGTGGACGGATGTGGTGCACCTGCCCGCGATCCAGTTCAAGAACCCGGAGGCGGGTGTCGGTTTCGACGTCGATGGCGACCAGGCGCGGGCGACGCGCAAGGCCATCATGGACGAGGTGGCGCGCGAGCGGAGCTTCATCGCGGGCGCGCACCTGGAATTCCCGGCGCTCGGCTACGTGGACCGGGACGGGGCGGGCTACCGCTTCGTGCCGGCCCTGTGGGTGGGCGGCGAATAACAGACTTTGCATTCAGGGACCGTTCGGGGCGCCAGGGGGCGGCGCCGGACGGCCGAAGCGCGGGAACGGGTGTCGCGGGTCCCGGGCATGGACGAGAGGTAGGATCGTGGTCATTCAGAAGAACTGGCAGGAACTGATCAAGCCGAACAAGCTGCAGGTCTCGACCGGCGACGACCCGAAGCGGGTCGCCACCGTCGTGGCCGAGCCGCTCGAGCGCGGCTTCGGCACCACGCTCGGCAACGCCCTGCGCCGCGTGCTCCTGTCCTCGCTCCAGGGCGCGGCCGTGACCTCGGTGCAGATCGACGGCGTGCTGCACGAGTTCTCCTCGATCCCGGGCGTCCGCGAGGACGTCACCGACATCGTCCTGAACATCAAGACCATCGCGATCCGGTCGCAGACCGATGCGCCCAAGCGCATGACCCTGCGCAAGACCGGCCCGGGGACCGTCACGGCGGGCGACATCGGCACGGTCGGCGACATCCAGATCCTGAATCCGGAGCTGGTGATCTGCACCCTGGACGACGGCGCCGAGATCCGCATGGAGTTCACGGTCGCCACCGGCAAGGGCTACGTCCCGGCAGAGCGCAACCGCCCCGAGGACGCGCCGATCGGCCTGATCCCGGTGGACTCCCTGTTCTCCCCGGTGACCAAGGTCAGCTACCGCGTCGAGACCACCCGTGAGGGCCAGGATCTCGACAAGGACAAGCTGACGATGACCATCGAGACCAACGGCGCCGTGGGCCCGGAGGACGCGCTCGCCTACGCGGCGCGGATCATCCAGGACCAGCTGCAGGTCTTCGTGAACTTCGAGGATCCGCGCAAGGAAGAGGCCGCGCCGCTCGCGCCGCAGCTGCCCTTCAACCCGGCGCTGCTCAAGAAGGTCGACGAGCTGGAGCTGTCGGTCCGCTCGGCGAACTGCCTGAAGAACGACAACATCGTCTATATCGGCGACCTGATCCAGAAGTCCGAGGGCGAGATGCTGCGGACCCCGAACTTCGGCCGCAAGTCGCTCAACGAGATCAAGGAAGTGCTGGCCGGCATGGGCCTGCACCTCGGCATGGACATCCCCGGCTGGCCGCCGGAGAACATCGAAGATCTCGCCAAGCGCTTCGAAGAGCATTACTGAGGCGAAGCCGCCTCGGGCCGGACTTGGCGGCGCTGATCGGCGCCGTCTGCTTGGCCGATCCAGATCCGGGACTTCGCAGGCACGACGCGAAGTCCCAACAGTTCCCGCCGCGGGGTTATGCGGAATGAATGGCCCCGCTGTTGGGGCGCCCGGCCGTACCGTGGCACGGCGGCCGTGAAGAGAAGGAAGCCAGATCCATGCGTCACGGTTATCGCGGCCGCCGCTTCAACCGCACCGCCGAGCACCGCAAGGCGATGTTCGCCAACATGTCGGTCGCCCTGCTGAAGCACGAGCAGATCGTCACCACCCTGCCGAAGGCCAAGGACCTGCGTCCCGTGGTCGAGAAGCTCGTCACCCTCGGCCGCATCGACAGCGTCCACACCCGCCGTCTCGCCATGGCGCAGCTGCGCGATGCTGACATGGTCAAGAAGCTCTTCGCCGTGATCGGCCCGCGCTACCAGGGTCGTCCGGGCGGCTACCTCCGCATCATGAAGGCCGGCTTCCGCAAGGGCGACAACGCCCCGCTGGCCGTGATCGAGTTCGTCGATCGCGACGTCGAGGCCCGCGGCAAGGATTCCGGCCAGGTCGAGGTCGCCGAGGCGGCCTGAGCCAACGCTCCACCGACCGAACCCAAAAGAGCCGCCCCGGATCGTCCGGGGCGGCTTTTTCGTGCGCGGGCGCGGCCCAAAAAAGAACCCGCCGGCTTGCGCCGGCGGGCCTGAAGCAGGGTCCACGTTTCGGTCCGTCGCGGGAGCTCGCCCTGGCGGTCAGTGTCGGCCTGACCGGGAACTCGACCGCGCCGCGGGTCCGAAACCCCTATCCCTGCTGATTCCTGTTGGGCGGATCGTCCTGATCCGGGTCGGCATCACGCCGCCTGCCTGGGAAGATACCGTGATTGCTCATGGTTCACCTCCAGTTCGTAACCCGGAGCGCACCGGCTCCGTGGGGGGTCAATGAGCCGGCAACGGTGTGGTTCCCATGCAAGTCAGGGGGACGTGCATCGGCGCTGCATGCCCCGGTGTTTCGGCCCCTGCACTTGGCGCATCCAATCCCGTCATTGAGCGCAGCGAAGCAATGACGGTTTGGATCAACCGCGCCCCGAGCCCGCCCCGTCCAGCAGCTCCGAGACCCGGCTCGCCAGGTCGGCGGAGCGGAACGGCTTGGTCAGCACCGGGAGGTCGTCCGGGATCTGCATCGCCTCGGCATGGCCGGTGAGGATCAGCACCGGCAGGCTGGGGTCGCGGACGCGGATCTCGGCGGCGAGCTCGATGCCGCTCATGCCCGGCATGGCGAGGTCGGCGACGATCAGGTCGAAGCGCCCGGGCGCGAAGGAGCGCAGCGCGGCCTCGCCGTCGCCGGCCTCGGTGGCGTCGTGGCCGAAGCCCGCCAGGAACGAGGCGGTGACGTGCCGGACCTGGGCGTCGTCGTCGACCACCAGGATCCGCGCCGGCCGGGCCGCCACCGGCACATCGCCCGGCGCGCGCGTCGGCTGCTGGGGCGCCTCGGCCGCGAAGGGGAGGGCGAGCTCGACCCGGGTGCCCCGGCCGACCTCGCTCTCGATGGCGAGCCGACCCTTCGATTGCTGGGCGAGGCCGAACACCATGGCGAGCCCGAGACCGGTGCCCTGGCCCACCGCCTTGGTGGTGAAGAACGGCTCGCAGACCCGGCGCAGGATCTCGTCCGGGATGCCGGTGCCCTCGTCGGAGACGCTGACGCCGAGATAGGAGCCGTCGGCGATCTCCGGGTCGCCCGCGATGTCGAGGCGCCGCGTCGCCACCGTGATGGTGCCGCCGTCGGGCATCGCGTCCCGAGCGTTGATGCACAGGTTGAGCACCGCGAGTTCGAGCTGGTCCGGATCGACCTGGACGGCGGGCAGCCCGGCTGTCAGCTCCGTGCGGACGCTGACCAGGCCGCCGAGGCTGCGGCCGAACAGGTCGCTCATCCCGCCGATCAAGGCGTTGACGTCAGTGGCCCGCGCCTGGAGGTCGTGGGCGCGGCTGAAGCTCAGGAGTCGCTTGGTCAGGGAGGCGCCGCGCTCGGCCGCGCCGCGGGCGTTCTCGATCAGGCGCTGCACCCGGGGCTGCTCGGCGACCTTGGGAGCGGCGAGTTCCAGGCTGCCGAGGATCGCGGTCAGAAGGTTGTTGAAATCGTGCGCGATGCCGCCGGCCAGGGTGCCGAGCGCCTGCATCTTGTCGGATTGGCGCAGCCGCGCCTCCAGGGTCCGCTGCTCGGTCACGTCCCGCTCGATCACCGCGAGGTGGCTGACCGCGCCGCCGGCGTCGCGGATCGGCACCCGGGTGACGTGGCTCCACAGCTCGGCGCCGGTCGGGCCCTCGCTGGTCAGGCTCTCGGCCACCGTGCCGGAGCGGATCGCGGCGGCATCGGCCTCGGCCACGGTGCCGCCCTTCGCGCCGAGCAGGTCGCCCTCGCGCTGCCCGATGCAGCTGAAGACGTCCCGGCCGAGCAGGGTCGCCTTGCGGGCGTTGAGCCGCACGAACCGCCCGTCCGCATCCTTGAAGCTGATCGCATCCTGGGCGTGGTCGAGCAGCCCGCGCAGCAGCGCCCGCTCGGTGGCGAGGTCCCGGCCCAAACGGTGGCGCTCGAAGGCCTGCCGGACGGTCGAGCGCAGCAGGCTCGCGTCCCAGGGCTTGGTGACGTAGCCGACGATGCCGCCGCGGTTGAGCGCGGCGATCACCGCGGTGATGTCGGCATAGCCCGTGAGCAGGATCGCCTGCGCGTCGTGGAAGGCGCGGGCCTCGGCCAGCAGCGCGTCGCCGGTGAGGCCGGGCATGCGCTGGTCCGACAGCACCACGGCGATGTCGGGCTCGGCGTGCAGGATCTCGAGCGCCTCGTTCGGGTTCGAGGTGGTCAGCACCCGGTAGGAATCCTCGAACAGGTCCTCCAGGGCGATCAGGATATCCGGCTCGTCATCGACGGCCAGGATGGTCCCGCGGGGGCCATCGAACCCGGCCTCCTGAGCGTGGTGCGAATGCGTCTCTGTCACCGAACCGGTGTCCACTGCAGCGGGGAATGCTCGTCCGACCGTGCCTTCACTCATGCGCTGGCCGCCTGCCGCGGAATCCCGATCACGAAGCAGGCTCCCCCGTCCGGCGCCGCCTCCACGGTGAGCGAGCCGCTATGCGCCTGAACGACGCTGTAGGCAATCGCAAGACCCAGGCCGGTGCCTGAACCCACCGGCTTTGTTGTGAAGAATGGCTCGAATATCTTCTCACGCAGGTCTTCCGGGATACCAGGACCAGTATCGCTGATGCGAATCTCGTCGACCTCCGGTGTTGATAGGGTGTTGATCCGGATAATGCCACCCTCCGGCATGGCGTCGGCGGCGTTGCCGAGGATGTTCATCACCACCTGGTTGAGCAGCGCCGGGGTGCAGTGGATCTCGGGCCGGCCGGCGAAGCTGCGCTCCACGGCGATCCGGTCGCCGAGCTTGTGCTGGATCAGCGCCAGCACGGTCTCGATCGCCTCGGGCACGTTGACCAGCGCCCGCTCGCCCTCGTCGAGGCGGGAGAACTTGCGCAGGTTGAGCACGAGATCCTGGATCCGGGTCAGACCCATCCGCATGGAGCCGACCCGCTGGCGGGCCTTGTCGAGGGCGCGGGTGGCGGCCTCCGGGGCGGCGTTCGGCAGCTCGTTGAGCAGGCGCTCGACCGTGCCCTGGTGCGCCAGGATGAAGGCCAGGGGGTTGTTGATCTCGTGGGCGATGCCGGCGACCAGCTCGCCCAGCGAAGCCATCTTGGCGGCCTGGACCAGCTTGGCCTGGGCCTCGGTGATCTGCCGGTTGGCGTCGGCGAGGTCGCGGTTGGCCCGCTCCAGGGCGTCGGCGAGGCGGGCACGCGCCTCGGAGGCCTCGGCCTCGGCGCGGGCCCGCTCCACCGCCCGCTCGCGCTCGCCGAACTGGCCGGCGATGCGGCGGTCATCCTCCTCCAGCAGGCGCCGGCGGACGAAGCCGCGCACGCGCAAGGCCAGGACCTCGGCATCGGTCTTCGAGACCACGTCGTCGGCGCCGGCCGCGAAGGCCTCCACCAGGAAATCCTTGGCCGGGTCGCTGCCGGCGATGCCGACGAGGTGGAAGCCGGCGCCGGCCGCCTGGCCGGAGCGGCGCTGGCTGATCGCCCGGCACAGGGTCAGGCCGTCATAGGCGTGGCCGAGCAGGTCGACGGTCACGCAGTCGAACGCATCCTCGGCGACCCCGTCGAGGGCGTTAAGCGCCGCCTCCGGCCCGTCGGCGGTGGCGACGTGGTGGCCCTCCTGCCCGAGGAGGCCCGCCAGGAAGGTCCGGTAGGTGAGGCTGCCGTCGATCACCAGGATCCGGCCGCGCCGGAACGCGGCGGCGCCCGGCCCCTCGCCGTCGCCCGACGCCCGGCGCTCGCGCAGCAGGGCGCGGATGCGCAGGATCATCAGGTCGCGGTCGGCGGATTTCGGCAGGTAGGCGTCGGCGCCGCTCTCGAGGCCCTTCCGCTCGCCGCCGCCGCCGCCGGTGAGCATCAGGACCGGCAGGGCGCGGGTGCGCAGGGACAGGCGCATCTGCCGGATCAGCTCGTCACCGTCCATGCCGGGCAGGTGGTAATCGGCCACCACGAGGTCGGGCTGGGTGCGGTTGAGATGATCGAGGGCGGCCTCGGCCGAGGGGCAGCGCTCCACCGCGAAGCCGTGGGCCTCCAGGAGGAGGCGCAGCTCCAGGGCCTGCGTCTCCGAATCCTCGACCAGCAGGATCCGGGCGGGCCCATCCTGGGCGCCGGCCTCGCTCCGGCTCACGGCCGCGCCCCGGGATCGGCGAGCCGCAGGACGTGGTCGCCGATCCGGTCCAGCGGCAGGATCGTGCGGGCGGCGCCGAGCCGCACCGCCGCGGCCGGCATGCCGTAGACCACCGCGGTGCTCTCGTGCTCGGCGACCGTCTGGGCGCCGGCCCGGTGCATGTCGGCGAGCCCGACGGCCCCGTCCTCGCCCATGCCGGTGAGCAGCACGCCGATCCCCGCGGCGCCGGCCTGGCGGGCGAGGGAGCGGAACAGCACGGTGGCGGCCGGGCGCTGGCCGGAGACGGGCTCGGTGTCGACCACCCGCAGCACGCGGCCCGATCCGAGCTCGAGATGGCGGTCGCCGGGCGCCACGTAGACGCGGCCGGGCTCGGCCCGCTCGCCGTCCTGCGCCAGGGAGACCGGCAGGGCCACGACGCTGTCGAGCCAGTTCGCGAACCCCTCCATGAAGGCCGCGCCCATATGCTGGACCACGAGCACCGGCAGCGGGAAGGTCTTGGGCAGTGTGCCGATCACCCGGGCGAGCGCCGGCGGGCCGCCCGTGGAGGCCGCGATCGCCAGCAGGCTCGGGGCCTGCCCGGCCAGGTCGGCCGGCGCCGCGAAGGATCCCGAGAAGGCGGCCAGGCTGTTCCGGCCGGCCCATTCGGTGCCGATCGGGCGCCGCCGGATCACCGGGACCTGGGCCATGATCCGCAGCTGGGTGCAGATCTCGCCGGCCACCGCCTCGTAGCCGGCATGGGTGGTGGCCACGGGCTTCTCGACCACCGACAGGGCGCCGGCGCGCAGGGCGTTCATCGAGATCCGCAGGGAGGAATCCTCCACCGAATCGGCGATCACGACGATCGGGGTGGGCTGCTCGGCCATGATCCGGCGCGTGGTCTCGAGACCGTCGATGCCGGGCAGGCGGATATCCATCGAGATCACGTCGGGCCGCACCGTCTGGAGGGTGCCCAGCGCCTCCTCGCCGGAGGCCACCGCGGCGACCAGTTCGAGCCGGGGATCGCGCGAGACGATGTAGCGCAGCAATTCGCGCACGACGAGGCTGTCCTCGACCAGCATCACCCGCACGGGCGTCATAGCAGTTGCCCGATCGTGTCGAGCAGATGGCGCTGGTCGAATTTCTGCTTGGTCAGGTAGGCGTCCGCGCCGAGGTCGAGGCCCCGGGAGACGTCGGCGGCATCCCCGCGCGAGGTCATCAGGATCGTCGGCAGCCGGGCGAAGCGCGGGTCGGCGCGCAGCGCCTTCAGCAGGCCGAAGCCGTCCAGGCGCGGCATCTCCACGTCGGCGAGGACCAGATCGACGGGCTCGATCTCGGCGCGCAGCCGGTCGAGGGCGTCCTGACCGTCGACGCAGACGACCACGCGGTAGCCGGCGGCTTCCAAGATGCCCTTCTCCAAGGTCCGGGTGGTGATCGAATCGTCGACGACCAGGATGGTCGCCCGCGCGGTGGCGCGCTGTGAGGTCGTCGAACGTGGAGCCTGCGCCATCGTTCCGGCCGACAGGCCCGCAGATGTCGCACTCGCCCGCGCGGCGAGCCCCTCCGGGTCGAGCACCAGCACCGGCACGTCGCCGGGCAGCACCGCGGTGCCGGCGATCAGGTCCGGATCGGACCCGAAGGACGGCGCCGGCAGGACCAGCAGCGCCCGGACATCGTGCAGGCGCTCGACCCCCAGCGCCAGGCGGCCGCCGCCGGCCCGGAGCAGCACCGCGATCAGGATCGCCGGATCCTGGCCGGCGGCATCCGGGGCGGCGGGCGCCTGGCCCAGGATCTCGGCGAGATCAGTGACCGGGTGGTTGGTGGCCGCCTTGCCGTCGCCGACCCGCAGGATCGTCCGGCCCATCGCCACCGGCAAGGCGGCTCGGTCGAGCCGCAACAGGCGCTCCACGGCGCCCCCCGGCAGGGCGTAGGTCCGGCCACCCGCTTCGACCAGCAGCAGGCTGCGCCGCGCCGCCGAGAGCGGCAGGCTGAAGACCAGGGCGGTGCCGGCGGGCTCGCGCGGCTCCAGGCGGACGCTGCCGAGGAGCTGGCGGGCCGCGTCGGCGGCGACCGACAGGCCGTAGCCGCGTCCCGACAGGGTATCGACCGCCTCCGCGGTGGAGAAGCCGGGCTCGAAGACGAGGCGCAGCAGGGTCTCGGGATCGTCGGCCTCCCCGGGGGCGAGCAGGCCGCGGGCGCGGGCGGTGGAAGCGATCCGGGCCAGGTCCGGCCCCGGCCCGTCATCCGCGACGGTGACCTGCAGGCGCGAGCCGCGCACGGCCACCTCCAGCCCGAGCCGCAGGGCCTCGGGCTTGCCGGCGGCGCGGCGGATCTCCGGGCTTTGCCAGCCATGGCTGAGGGCGTTGCGCAGGGCGTGGAGCAGCGGGTCCTTCAGGGCCTGGAGCAGGCCGCGCTCCACCGGCAGGTCGAGGCCGCGCAGGTCGAGATCGACGTCGCGGCCCTGCTCCCGGGCGGTCTCGCGGATCGAGCGGGCGAGGGGGCCGAGCACGGTCTCGGCCGGCACCAGGGCGAGGCGCTCGGCCTCGGTGCGGACCCGGAAGGCCGCGCCCTCGATCGCGCTGGTCGCCGCGGCCTGGCGGCGGGACAGCTCGGCGGCCTCCCGGGCGAAGCCGCCGAGACGGGCGGCCAGCGCCCGCAGCGCCGGGGCTTCCGCGTCGGATTTCGCGGCCAGCGCCTCGGCGCCGACGCGCATGTCCCGGGCGAGCCGGGCGAGGCGCGCCAGACCCTCGGCGGCGGGCGCCTGCGCCGCCAGGGTGCTGGTCAGGTCGTGGCTCGCCCGGGCCAGAGCCTCCACGGCCTCACCGGGCACGCGCAGGATCGCGGCGCCGGATTCGGCGGGCTCGGGGGGCGGCGCGGGGGTCGGCGCAGCGGGGGTGGGCGCGGCGGGGGTGGGCGCGGCGAAGGCGGGCGGCGCCTCGGGGGGCGGAGCAGTCGGCGGTGCGGCGTCCCCCGGGGCCTCCCCGGGCAGGCCGAGGCATTGCCCTAAAGCCGTCAGGGCGTCGGCCGGCATGTCCGGCCCGGCGCCGTCCTGGAGGCCGGCGACGTAGGTCTCGATCCGGTCGAGGGCGAGGTGGACCGCGTTGGCTGCCTCGCGGTCGAGGGCGCGCGCGCCGGTGCGGACCCGCTCGAACAGGGTCTCCAGCCGGTGGGCGACCGCCTCCACGGGGGGCAGGTCGACGGCCCGGGCGGCGCCCTTCAGGCTGTGGGCGCGGCGGAACACGTCGTTCCAGTCCGGGGTCGCGCTCCCGAGCGCGGCCCGGATCGCCGTGACGTGCTCGCGGTGCTCGACGTCGAAGGCGGCGAGGAGGAGTTGGCGGATATCGGCGGCCAAGACGGCGCCCGCCCTCAATGCCGGTAGCGTTCGGCCAGGGCCATGAGGGCCTGGGCGAGTTCGGTGAGGTTGGCCGAGGCCGCCTCGACCTCGCGGGTGCCGGCCGCCGTCTGCTGGCTGGCCTGGCGGATGTTCTGCAGCGCCCCCATCACCTGCTCGATGCCGAGCTGCTGCTGGTTGGTCGAGGCCACGATCTGCTGGAAGGTCTGGACGTTCTCCTCGACCCGCGCCGTGATCTCCTCGATCGTCCGCTGCGTCGTGTCCGAGCGCGTCTTGCCGGCCGCCGCCCGCTTCACCGCCTCCTCGGTGAGCATCACCGAGGTGTTGATGCCCCGCTGGATCTCGCCCAAAATCCCCCGGACCTGACCCGTGGCCGCCTTGGCCTGGTCGGCCAGAAGCTTCATCTCCGAGGCCACCACCGCGAAGCTGCGCCCGCTCTCGCCGGCCGCGGCCGCCTCGATGGCGGCGTTGAGCGCCAGAAGATGCGTGCGCTCCGAGATGTCGTTGACCGTCTCGATGATGTCGCCAATCGTCTGGGTCTTCTCCGACAGGCTGACGATGTTGCCGGCCACGGCCTCGGCCTGCTCGCGGATCGCGTCCATCGCCTTGGCGGTGTCGGAGACCGCGCGCAAACCCTGGCGGGAGGTCTGGGCGGTGGCCTGGGCGGTGGCGATCACCTCGGTGGCGCGCTTGCCGATCTGGGCGCCGGAATGGGTGATCTCGTCCACCGTGGCGGCGGTCTCCTGGACGGCGGCGAATTGCTCCTCCACCGAGGCCGCCTGCTGCTGGGCCGAGGCACGGATCTCGGCGGCGGCGGCGTTGAGGTCGGCGGTGGCGGCGCGGTTCGTCCGGGCGAGATCGGACAGGCCGTCCACCATCGCGTCGAGCGTGCGCCCCAGGCGCGCGATCTCGTCGCCGCCGCGCATGTCGAGCTTGCCCGAGAGGTCGCCGGAGCCGACCCGCTCGACGAAGGCCATGACGGTCTCCAGCGGGTGCACCACGGCGCGGCGGATCATCCAGGTGACCAGCATCGCCAGCAGGACCGCCGCGGCGAGGGTCAGGTAGATCGACAGGCGCGAGCGCTCGTAGACCTCGTGGGCGGCGCGCTGCCCCAGGGCCATGCCGCCGTCGAGCAGGGTGCGCAGGTTGGTGATGCCGCCCAGGAACGGCGCCTGCAGGCGGCTGATCTCGTCGTTGCGGGCCTCGACTCCGGCCACATCCTGCTGGGCGATGGCGGCGAACTGCGCCTCGCTCGCGGTCCGGACATCCCGGAACGAGCGCTGCACCTCGGCCGCCGCCGCGGCGATCCGGTCCCAGACGGCGTTGCGCTGGGCCGAGATCGAGAGCGTCCGGTACTCGCCGGCGAGCTGCATCGTGGTGGCCAGCGCGCTCTCGACCTGGGCCGCGGTCCGGCGCCACGCCGCCACGTTGTCGTCGGTGCGCGCCGGGCGGCCCTGGGCCTGCGACAGCAGCGCGATCACGGCGTTGCGGCGCAGGAGCCCGAGATCCCGGGCCTGGTTGCCGAGGTCGTCGAGCTGGCGCAGCACCGACATGTCGCGCCGGACGATGGCGTCGGTCGTGTCGCGGACCGCCCCGATCTGCTCGAGGGCGTAGAAGCCCAGGGCCACGATCACCACCGTGACGGCGACGAAGCCGAGGAGGATGCGTCTTCCGATCGAGAACGTCACGGTCGGGGCTGGCTCCGGTGATGGGGCGCGGGGGCGCGGACCTGAACAGTTAGGGCAGCACGCGACGCAGGAGGCGGGGCAGGTCGACGACGACGAAATCCGGTCGGCCGCCGCCGGCCGAAGCGGGGGCATAGCCCGAAGCGGCGGCGTTGCCCAACCCGGCGGGGTCGGCCGCCTCCGCCATCCCTGCGGCAGACGGTCCCGCCGCGGCGGCGATCCCCAGCACCCGGTCGACCGCCAGCGCCACGGGCTGGGTCTGGCTGCCGCGCAGCACCACGAGATGCCCGGCCTCGCCCTCGGCCTCGGGCGGCGCTTCCGGCCGGCCGAGCGCCCGGGCGAGGCCGAGGACGCCGACGATCCGGCCCGAGAGGGCGATCAGGCCCAGCAGCGCCGGCACCGCCCCGGGCATCGGCGTGAACGGGCGCATCGGCAGCACGTGCGCGACCGCCGCGAGGGGAATCCCGTAGCGCTCGGTCCCGCAGGCGCAGACGAGGTGGTCGATGCCGGTCTCGGGTCCCGCGGCGGCCTGGCTGCGCCGGGCCAGGGACGCGGCGCGCTCGGCCCGGATGTCCCGCGCGGTTCTCGGCTTCGTCGCCTGCTCCGGTGCGCTTATGCGCGCGTCCATCAGGGCCTCCCGGTTCCGCCATCCGCACCGAGCCCGGCGCGGGCCGCGGCCGCGCCGGCGGCGATCTCGCCCGCCGCGGCGCCGTCGCCCTCGAGCAGGAGGGTGTTCGGCCCGAGGGCTTGGCTGAGCGCGATGGCGTTGTCGAGAGCGCGGGCCGCCGCCTCGGGGCGGCCGAGCGCGATCAGCAGCAGCCCGAGATGGTAATGGGCCATCACGAAGCCCCGGTCGAGATAGAGCGCCGCCCGCAGGGCCCGCTCGGCCTCGACGTCCCGGCCGAGGGTGCGGGCGAGAAGCCCCTCGTAGAAGCGCAGGGCCGGATCGGTCGGGTCCCGCGCCAGGGCGTCGCGCAGCACCCGCCAGGCGGCGCCGGTCTCCCCGGCATCGGCGAGCGCACGGATGCGCGCGAGGTCGTCCGCCGGCGTCTCGCCGTCGCCCAGGTCGAGGCTCGGCAGGAAAGCGGGCCGTGGCGGGGCGAGGATCGTCGCCACCGCGCTCTCGACGGGCTCGTCCGGCTCGTCCGCCTCGTGAATGCGCGGCGCCGACCAGGCCGGCTCGAGCGCCGGCGGGACCGGCCGGGGCGCCAGCGTCGGCACCGCGTCGGCCAGGCGCCGATAGGCGACGGTCCCGGGCAGGCTGACCGGGTCGAGGAAGCCGGAGAAGGTCGGGTTGGGCTCGGCATGGCCGAGCAGCATCCAGCCGTCCGGCCGGAGGCGGCGACCGAGGCCGCGCACCACCGCGGCCACCGTCTCGGCCTCGAAATAGATCAGCACGTTGCGGCACAGGATCAGGTCGAAGCCCTCGCCCGGCGGGACCTTGGGCTCGACCAGGCTCAGGAGGTTGCCGCGCTCGAACCGCACCAGCGCGCGGTATTCCGGCCGCAGGGCGAAGCCGCCCTCGCGCCGGATCCCGGGGGCGGGGGGCAGGCGCGTGAAGTAGCGCAGGCGGTCCTCCGGCGGCATGGTCCGGAGCGCCCAGCGCCCGTACTCGGCCGCCCGGGCGGTCGCCAGCGCCTCGACGCTGATATCGGTGCCGAGGATCACGATCCGCCAGTCGGGCAGGGCATCGCCCAGGGCCTCGCGCACCAGGATCGCCAGGGAATAGGGCTCGGCCCCGGTCGAGCATCCCGCGCTCCAGATCCGCAGGGTGCGGTCGTGGCGATGCGCCGCGATCAGCGCCGGCAGGATCGTCTCGCGCAGGGCCTGGAACTGCTCGGCGTAGCGGAAGAAGAAGGTCTCGCCGACCGTGATCTCGGCCTCGAGATTGGCCCATTCCGCCTCGCCCCGGGACCGGTCGGCCAGCAGGGCGCTGTAGGCGGCGCAATCGGCGATCGCGGTGGCCCGGAAGCGCCGGTGCAGGCGCTCGGCCAGGAGCTCGTCCTTGTCGATGTAATAATGATGGCCGGTGCGCGCGATGATCCGCGCCTTCAGCGCGGCATAGGCCGGGTCGCCACCCGGATCGGGGCGGGAAGGAACGAAGCGCGGCATCGCCGATCACGCGGACGGGGGCAGGGCGGCCAGGCGCTCGGCCGCCGCCCGGGTCAGCGCCGCGACCCGTTCCCGCTCCTGCGCGGTCAGCAGGCTCTCGGGGGAGAGGGCGTGGACGAGCCGGTCGCCGATCACGAGCTCGGCCGCCACGCAGCCGTTGAGCGTCCCGGCCTCCTCGGCCGGCCGGATCGCGCCCTCGGGCACGATCACCAGATCGGCGGCGCGGTCGACCAGATAGGCGACCGCATCGTCCCGGGTGAGCACCAGATGCGCGTAGAGGCCGGGCCGGGTGGCGGCCGGGCGCAGGCCGAGGAGCGGCGCCAGATCGATCACCGGGATTGGCGCGCCGCCGAGATTGAGGAAGCCGGCGAGCCAGCCGCCGGTCGCCGGGGGATTGTGCAGGTCCGGCAGCGGCAGGATCTCGGAGACGGCCGCGCGCGGCAGGGCGCAGGGCGTGCCGGCGATGTCGAGGAGCAGATAGGCCGAACCGCTGCTGGCCAAAGCCGCCCCCTCCCGTACGCATCGCGGCCCCGCCGGGACAGGCCGCGCAATAGGCCCCCGCCCCCCGGCAGGCAATGACCCGATCCCGGCATCCAACACCGGATCGCGGCGCCAGGGAACCATGTCTCCCCTCAGCCGCTTATTTTCCGACGCAGCGGCAAAGCCCAGACGACGGGCGACGCCTCGCCTGCGACTGTCTACGCCAGGGATTGATCATGAGGAAACTTCTGTTGGCCGCCGCGTCGCTGACGCTGCTCGCGGGCTCCGCCTACGCCCAGGGCAACGCGCCCTACAACAATTCCGGCGCACAGGCCGGTGGTCCCCGTGGCGGCCTGGAGCGCGCCGGCGAAGCCGCCGCGATGGAGCAGGGCGCCGCCCCGGCCCAGCGTCCGGTCATGCGCAAGCGCATGAAGCACAAGCGGATGATGAAGCATCATCGCCGGTCGCGTCACCACCAGATGTGAGCAGCCCGGGCGCGCCGCCAAGCGGCGTCACCGGCTCGATCAGGCCTGCCGCAGCCGCGGCAGGCTTTTTTGTTGGGTTTTCCGGTCGCGGCCTACGGCGGTCGCACAGCCGGCTCTGCAGGTCGCGACGCGCCCCTCCCGCGCGGGCCAGCGGGTTCTCCACATCGTTTCGGCATCAAGCGCTTGCGGCGCCATGCTCTTCCTCTCCCCTTGCGGGCTACGATATTCACACATCGCTGCCGGACGCGAACCAAGGCCAACCCCAGACGCGCCTCCCTCCCCCTCTGTGGGGGAGGGTGGGCCGGCCGTCAGGCCGGGTCGGGAGAGGGGCCAGGGGTGGCGCAGGCGGCATCGCTGCGCCACTTCCGCCCCCCAACCTCCAGCTCCTTCCCGCAAGCCGGAGGAGCGCGTGTTCCACCTTTCGTCACGACCTGCGCATGTCCGCGCCCCTGCGGGACAGACGACCCGCACCGCGACCGGCAGCGTGCGAGTTCGGTCACCCCAATGGAGCGGGCCTTCGCCACCCCCGCGACCTGTGCGCATCCGATCCGCCGCGTGCCCAACCCGGTTGCCCGGCCGCCCCGGCGGGTTCACTCTCGTGCGAAAGCCGACCACCCCACAGAATGTTCGCAAACGAACATCCCCGCGCCGGACGGGCCGGGGAACGCCAGGAGTCTCGATGTCACGACCGCTCGACCGGAGATCCGAGGACAGGGTCGAGGCCACCGGGGTCGAGGCGCGGCGCAGCGCCATCGTGGCGGCCGTGCGCCAGCGGGGCTTCGTCACGATCGAGGCCCTGGCCGCGCAGTTCGGCGTCACCGTCCAGACGATCCGGCGGGACCTGAACGAGCTGAGCGCCGAGGGCCGGCTCGAGCGTTACCGGGGCGGCGGCGGGTTGCCGTCGAGCGTCGAGAACATCGACTATGCCGACCGGCGGGTGACGCTCCTGCCGGAGAAGACCCGGATCGGCCGGTTGGCGGCCAGCCGGATCCCGTCGCATTGCTCGGTCTTCGTCAATATCGGCACGACCCCCGAGGCGGTCGCCCGGGAATTGACCCGTCACGACGACCTCAGCGTCATCACCAACAACCTCAACGTCGCCCTCTCCCTGGCTGAGGCCACGGAATTTCACATCGTCGTCGCGGGCGGCACCGTGCGCAACCGCGACGGCGCGGTGCTCGGCCAGCTCACCTGCGACACGCTCAGCCAGTTCCGGGTGGACGTGGCGGTGATCGGCATCAGCGGCATCGATGCCGACGGCGCGCTGCTCGACTACGATTACGAGGAGGTGCGGGCGACGCAGACCATCCTGGCCCATGCCCGCAAGACCTTCCTGGTCGCCGACCACACCAAGTTCACCCGACGGCCGATGGTGCAGGTCGGGCGGCTGGATCAGGTGGATACCTTCTTCACCGACCGGATGCCGCCGCCCGAGATCGTCGCGATGATCGAGCGCCAGGGGGTCACCCTGGCGGTGGCCGACGACGAACCGTAACGAACATGCGTTTTTTCGCTTGCGAAAATCGGCAGGCGGCTCAATATGTCCTGAACCTGCCATTCAGGGCGGGAGAGGAGGAACAATGCCGGCTGCACCGCGCCAGCACACGCCGTCCGACGCCTACGATCTCCTGGTCATCGGCGGCGGCATCAACGGCACCGGAATCGCGCGCGATGCGGCGGGCCGCGGCCTGTCGGTCCTGCTGGCCGAGCGCGGGGACCTGGCCGGCTTCACCTCCTCGTCCTCTACGAAGCTGATCCACGGCGGGCTGCGCTACCTCGAATATTACGAGTTCCGTCTGGTCCGCGAGGCCCTGGCCGAGCGCGAGCGGCTGCTGCGCCAGGCGCCCCACGTGATCTGGCCCCTGCGCTTCGTGCTCCCTCACGACGAGGGCCTGCGCCCGGCCTGGATGCTGCGGCTCGGCCTGTTCCTGTACGACCACCTCGCGCGGCTGCGGACCCTGCCGGGCTCGAAGTCGGTGGACCTGCGCACTTCGCCCTTCGGCGCGCCGCTGCAGAAGCGGCTGACCAAGGGCTTCGTCTATTCGGATTGCTGGGTCGAGGACAGCCGCCTGGTCGTGCTCAACGCCATGGATGCCCGCGAGCGCGGCGCCACGGTCCTCACCCGCACCGGCGTCGTCTCGGCACGGCGCGAGGGTGAGGGCTGGGTCGCGACCTTGCGCGACGAGCGCACCGGGACCGAGCGGACGATCCGGGCCAAGGCCGTGGTCAACGCCGCCGGCCCCTGGGTCAGCGCGACGCTGGGCGGCACGCTCGGCATCAACAGCCGCGCGGCGGTCCGCCTGATCAAGGGCAGCCACATCGTGGTCAAGCGCCTGTTCCCGGGCGACCAAGCCTATATCCTGCAGCAGCCCGACAAGCGGATCATCTTCGCGATCCCCTACGAGCGCGACTTCACGCTGATCGGCACCACCGACGTGCCCTATGACGGCGAGCCCGGCCCGGTCTCGATCTCCCCGGAGGAGACCGATTACCTCTGCGGCTGCATCAACCGCTCGTTCGACACCCGCATCACCCCGGCCGACGTGGTCTGGAGCTATTCGGGCGTGCGCCCGCTCTACGACGACGCGGCCGAGAACGCCTCCGCGGTGACCCGCGACTACGTCCTCGACGTGGAGGACCAGGGCGGCAAGGCGGCGGTGCTGTCGGTGTTCGGCGGCAAGATCACCACCTACCGGCGTCTGGCCGAGCACGCGATCGAGAAGCTCAAGCCGTTCTTCCCGGGCCTCAAGCCGGCCTGGACCGGCGATGCGGTCCTGCCCGGCGGCGCCATGCCGGACGCGGATTTCGACCAGTTCCTGGCCAAGCTCCAGGCGGAGAAGCCGTTCCTGCCCGTCGAGACCGCGCGGCGCCTCGCCCGGGCCTACGGGACCAAGGCCCGCGAGATCGTCGGGACCGCGCAGTCGATGGCGGATCTCGGCGAGGCGTTCGACGGCGGCCTGACCGCGGCCGAGGTCGATTATCTGCGCGTCGCGGAATGGGCGGTCACCGCCGAGGACATCCTCTGGCGCCGCTCGAAGCTCGGCCTTCGCACCAGCCCGGAGAGCGCCGCGCGCCTGTCCGCCTACCTCGACCGCAGGGCCGAGGCCGCATGATTGTGTCGAACCCGAGCCGGCGCGAGACCGGTCGGGCCTAACCAGGGAGGGAACGATGAGCCGTTACGTCGGGGCCATCGACCAGGGCACCACGAGCAGTCGCTTCATGGTGTTCGATCGTGAGGGCAGCGTCATCGCGCTGGCCCAGGCCGAGCACGCGCAGATCTATCCGGCCCCTGGCCATGTCGAGCACGACGCCGCCGAGATCTGGACCAAGACCCAGGCCGTGATGCGCGAGGCCCTGGACAAGGCCGGCCTCCAGCCCACCGACCTCGCGGCGGTCGGCATCACCAACCAGCGCGAGACCACGCTGATCTGGGACCGGCGCACCGGCAAGCCGCTCCACAACGCCCTGGTCTGGCAGGATACCCGCAACGACCGGCTGGTGGCCGAGTTCGCCCGGGACGGCGGCCGCGACCGGTTCCGCGACCTCACCGGCCTGCCGCTGGCGAGCTATTTTTCCGGGCTGAAGCTGCGCTGGCTGCTCGACCATGTCGAGGGCGCCCGGGAGCGGGCCGAGGCCGGCGACGTGCTGTTCGGCAACATCGACACCTGGCTGGTCTGGAACCTCACCGGCGGCACCGAGGGCGGGCTGCACGTCACCGATGTGACCAATGCCAGCCGCACGCAGCTGATGTCGTTGAAGTCCCTGGAATGGGACGACGGCATGCTGGCGACCTTCGGCATCCCGAAGGCGATGCTGCCAAAAATCGTCTCGTCGAGCGAGGTCTACGGCGAGACCAAGGCGCCGTTCGCGGGCGTGCCGATCGCCGGCATCCTGGGCGACCAGCAGGCGGCCCTGTTCGGCCAGACCTGCTTCAGTCCGGGCGAGGCCAAGAACACCTACGGCACCGGCTGCTTCGCGCTGATGAACACCGGCACCGAGCCGGTCCCGTCCAAGGCCGGCCTGGTCACGACCCTGGCCTACCGGCTCGACGGCGAGAAGCCGGCCTACGCCCTGGAGGGCTCGATCGCCATCACCGGCGCCCTGGTGCAGTGGCTGCGCGACAACCTCCACATGATCAAGGATTCGGCCGAGGTCGAGACGCTGGCCACCACGGTCGAGGACAATGGCGGCGTCTACTTCGTGCCGGCCTTCTCGGGCCTCTACGCGCCGCACTGGAACGAGGGCGCCCGCGGGCTGATCATCGGCCTCACCCGCTACGTCAACCGCGGCCACATCGCCCGCTCGGTGCTGGAGGCGACCGCCTTCCAGACCCACGAGGTGCTGGACGCGATGGCCAAGGATTCCGGGATCCCCGTCAAGGAGTTGCGCGCCGACGGCGGCATGGTCGCCAACAACACGCTGATGCAGTTCCAGGCCGACATGCTCGACGTGCCGGTGGTGCGCCCGAAGGTCTCCGAGACCACGGCGCTCGGGGCCGCCTACGCGGCGGGCCTCGCGGTCGGCTACTGGAAGGGCCTCGACGACCTCAAGCGCAACTGGGGCGTCGACAAGCGCTGGACCCCGAAGATGGATGCCGGCCAGCGCGAGAAGATCGCCGCCGCCTGGGGCCGGGCGGTGCAGCGCTCCTTCGACTGGAAGCTCGACGAGGATTGAGGGGGCGCCTTCGGGCCGGATCACGCCCACCCGCGATCTCATCCCGCGGTGCTGCGCAACAGCCTCGGAGGAGGGCTCCTTCGAGGCCTCCGCTCCGGCGCCTCAGGATGCGCGAAGAGATCGGAAGGCCGACAAAGATCGACAACCACATCAAAGACTTAGACGCTCGAACAAGCTGTAAAGCCTTACAATAAACAGCAAACGGGGGAGATAGACCATGACGTCGCCATTCCTGGGTGAATTCCTCGGTACGATGACGCTGATCGTGCTGGGAGACGGCGTCGTCGCCGGCGCCCTGCTCAAGCGGTCCAAGGGTGAGGGCGCCGGCTGGATCGCCATCACGGCCGGCTGGGCCTTCGGGGTTCTCGCCGGGATCTTCGTCGCCACCGCCACCGGCAGCCCGGACGCGCATCTCAACCCCGCCGTAACCGTGGCGGGCGCCGTCGGCTCCGGGGATTTCTCGAAGCTCTGGGTCTACATCCCGGCCCAGATGCTCGGCGCCTTCGCGGGCGCGGCGATCGTCTGGCTGCACTACCTGCCGCACTGGGCGGCGACGCCCGAGCCGGATCTCAAGCTCGCCTGCTTCTGCACCGGGCCGGCGATCCGCGACGCCAAGGCCAACTGGACCTCGGAGATCATCGCCACCTTCTTCCTGATCCTGACCATCTCGGCGCTGGTGACCAACACGCTCGGCGCCTCCGGGGCGATCCCGCGCGGGGTCGCGCCCTACATGGTCGGCATGCTGGTCTGGGGCATCGGCCTCTCGCTCGGCGGCACCACCGGCTACGCGATCAACCCCGCCCGCGACCTCGGGCCGCGCATCGCCCACGCGGTCCTGCCGATCGCCGGCAAGGGCTCGTCCGACTGGGGCTACGCGCTCGTCCCGGTGGGCGGCCCGGTGATCGGGGCCGTGCTGGCGGGGCTGCTGGTGCGGGCGCTCGGGATCTGAGGCCGCGGGCACCTGCGTTCCGAAGACCCTTCCGGCACGCGAGGCCGGCATGATCTGAAGCAGCGTGGGCGCCGGACACGCTCCAGCGTCCGCCGCCTAGGAACCGGCGGGCGCGGGAACGCCGGATTACTCTGGCTCCGACTCAGGCCGGCGGCACTCCGGATGCTGCGGGCTCGCGGCAGCGATGGATCCGGAGATCACCGGCAGGCCCGCAAACCGCTCCGACGGGCAGAGACGCACCGGTATGCGCTCGGCCTCCGAGATCCCGAACGTGCTGCCATCCGTCAAAACGGGGCCTCTCTCGATCAGATAGGCCGCCAGCATTTCCGTCCGCGCCATCAAAAGCTTCAGGTCGCCTGCCGCGCTGATGAGCTCCAGCTCGCGGTCGACGAATTTGCGCAGCCCCTGCGTGACGATGCCGACGCCGCCGGTCCGCGCATCGCGAAAAGGATGGATGCCCACCCAGAGCGGGACCGGAAAACGCGGGTATGGCGCGAAGGCGTCTTTGCCCATTTCGGCCCAGAACTGTGGCGGCTGGGCGACCTCCGCATCCCAGACGACGCCGAGAGAATCCGGTGCGAGGCTGAGCAGCGCGTCGACGATGGCGGTCGTCATGCGAGCCGCCGGGAGCAGATGCTCTTGCTGGCCCATGATCGTCACGAACAGGTGCGCAGTGCTCTCCCGAAATGCCGCGCCGGCGCCGGGCCACAAGATCGAGGCCCGTGCGATCAGATGCTCATCGATCGGCAATGGAGCCTCGATCGACATGACGGCGACGAGGCGGCCTGAGCACTTCAGGAGCGGACTCGGTCGCGCATCGGCACCCGTCGGTGAGCTGCCCGTGCCCACACCCTCGACGTCGAGGTCTGGATAACGCTGACGCAGCACGGTTACCAGCTGCGCCAAGTCCGGCGAGATCGGCCTTTTCAGCAGAATATAGGCAAGCGGCCCAGCCATCAATTCTACCTTATAGATCTTGATTGATACTTGATTAGCGCATTGCACCACGTCAATAACGTTTTGCAAAACTCCCGATCACCGGCGATTCTCCCGTTCCTCGCCACGCCACAGGGTGGAGATGAGAGGCCCGGACCCGTGCTGCCGTCGGCCATGGGCAGCGTCGGCGACGCGTTTCGCGTTTGGGCCGAGCGAGACGACGATCGGCTTGACCCTGCCCAGCGCGATGGCGATCCGGCCCGTCGGGCCGAGCCGCGGCATCACGTCCGGCCGGGCATTCACCGGTCGTGGAAAACTAGCACATGGTCCGGGCAACGGGATCCGGGACGGTGTGCTAGGTCTCCGCCCCGACATCCCTCTCAACGGGAACCGGGGGGTGTCGCGCCGCAGCGTCGCGGCGGTTTGCGGGCGGCGGGCAGAACCTCTAGATCAGTCCCCAGTGACCGACTGCGCCTCCGGGCGCCTCCCCGCGGTGTGGCAGCCCCCGACCCATGGCCGTCGTCCTCGACATCCTGAAGAACGATCCGCGCTCGGCGCGCCTGCGCCATCCCGAGAAGGCGCACCGGCCGGACCAGCCCGTCCAGGCCAAGAAGCCGGACTGGATCCGGGTCAAGGCGCCGGGCTCCAAGGCCTGGACCGAGACCCAGAAGATCGTCCGCGAGCACGGCCTCGTCACGGTCTGCGAGGAAGCCGGCTGCCCCAATATCGGCGAGTGCTGGGAGAAGCGGCACGCCACCTTCATGATCATGGGCGATACCTGCACGCGGGCCTGCGCCTTCTGCAACGTCCGCACCGGCCTGCCCGACGCCCTCGATCAGCACGAGCCGGAGAAGATCGGCGACTCGGTGGCCAAGCTCGGCCTGCACCACGTCGTGATCACCTCGGTGGACCGGGACGACCTGAAGGATGGCGGCGCGCAGCATTTCGCCCGGACCATCGCGGCGATCCGCAACGCGAGCCCCGGCACCACGGTGGAGATCCTGACCCCCGACTTCCTGCGCAAGGACGGGGCCCTCGAAGTCGTGGTCGCGGCCAAGCCCGACGTGTTTAACCACAACCTCGAGACGGTGCCGGCCAAGTACCTGACGGTGCGGCCCGGCGCCCGCTACTTCCACTCGGTGCGCCTGCTGCAGCGGGTGAAGGAGCTCGACCCGTCGATCTTCACCAAGTCCGGCATCATGGTCGGGCTCGGCGAGGAGCGGAACGAGGTGCTCCAGCTCATGGACGACCTGCGCTCGGCCGATGTCGACTTCCTGACCATCGGCCAGTACCTGCAGCCGTCGAAGAAGCACCACGAGGTCGTGCGCTTCATTCCGCCCGACGAGTTCAAGACCTACGAGACCACCGCCTACGCCAAGGGCTTCCTGCTGGTCTCGGCCACGCCCCTGACCCGCTCGTCGCACCATGCCGGCGAGGATTTCGCGCGGCTGCAGGCGGCCCGCCTCGCCAAGCTGTCGCCCGCGCTCTCGGCCTGAGAAAGTCCCGACACCGATGCCGTCTTTCCGGGTTACCCGTGCGGTGCGGCATTCGCCGCAGCAGATGTACGATCTTGTGGCCGATGTGGAGCGCTATCCCGAGTTCCTGCCGCTGTGCGAATCCCTGCGGGTGATCCGCCGCCAGGACATGCCGGAGGGCGGGCAGGTGCTGATCGCCGAGATGGGCGTCGGCTACAAGGCGATCCGCGAGCGCTTCACCACGCGGGTCAGCCTGGATCCGGACAACCGCAAGATCGTGGCCGAGTATATCGACGGCCCGTTCCGCCATCTGGAGAACCGCTGGCTGTTCAAGGAGGCGCCGGACGGCGGCTGCACCGTCGACTTCTTCATCACCTACGAGTTCAAGAGCCGGACGCTGGGCCTCCTGATGGGCACGATGTTCGACCGCGCCTTCCGCAAGTTCACCGACGCCTTCGAGGGACGGGCGGACCGGATGTACGGCACCGCCTGAGGGGGCTTTCGGTCGAGCGCGTCCGTCATCGCGCGCGCAGCGAGCTGACTCAGGGCTGCGTGCGGTCCCGGACCGTGGCGCTTCCCCGGTTTGCTCCGCTGCGCGCAAGGATGGGCCCGGCCCCGAAGGGATCCGGTCGCCTCGCCCGAGATGAGCCTCCGATCGCCTAGGTCGGGTGACCGAGTTGACAGCGTTGCGGCCTCACCGCCGGCGTTGCGCCAATATTGCACAGCTTGCGGCGCAGGCGCGGAACGACAGCATCTGCCCATGCACTGCCTTCAATCTCACTATATCGCCCGATAAAACCACGGCCGCCTGCAAGTCGTACGCAGGACAGCGCCGTCGCGGCACTCAGCTTTACAGCTTCTTGGGAGCGTGCCAGCAAAACGCATCGGGATCCAATTGATTCCGTCGTTTTACTGACACTTTCAGGAATTGATCATGACGTACAGGAAGGCGGTGCTCGCCATTCCTCTGACGACGGCTGCCCTGATCACGCTGACGGCCTGCAACAGCACCGGCACGGCTTCGGGGGCGGCCCCGGCGGCGGCCGGTGCCAGCGCCGCGCCGGTCGCCCTGGCCGAGGACCGCTTCAGCCCGTCCTTCATCCACGCCCATCTCAAGGTCAGGCGCACCACGGTCGATCAGGTGCTGGCGCTGTACGGCCCTCCGGCGAGCCGGGACAACGTCGCCTCCCCGTCGGGGGATCGCAGCGTCATGACCTATATCCGGCCCGAGGCGGTCAAGGGCGGGGTCGGCGAAACGCTGGGCGCCATCGCGTCCCTGACCCCACTGGGGTCGTCGGCAGGCGAGGCCCTCTACCATGCCGGCGGCGCGGTCGACGGTGTCGAGAGCATCGCCGCCGCCTCCGCGGCCTCGTCCGCCAAGGCCCGGGGCGCCGGCAACAAGCTGGAGCTGGTCTTCGTGAACGGCCGCCTGGCCGACTGGCGCCTGCTGTAGCGCCGCGCCGCGGGGTGCGCGATCAGGCCCGGGCCGGAGCGGCGACATGCTCCGGCCGCACGCCCATCCCGATCATCCGGGCGGGCAGGGCCTGAAGGAACGGCAGCCGGTCGAGGATGCGCAGGGCCAGGGGCGCCCGGAACGGGGCGTCGGCCTTGAGCGCGGTGGCGATCACCCGGGCCTGGATCACCCGCTGCAGCATCTGGGTCGCCCGGACCGGGAACATCCGCCGAGCCTGGACGCGGGCGAGGTCGGCCTCGGTCACGCGCCCCGCCCGCAGGGGCTCGGCCAGGATGTTGGCCGCCGCCACCGCGTCTTGGATCGCCAGGTTGATGCCGACCCCGCCCACCGGCGACATGGCGTGGGCGGCATCGCCGATGCAGAGCAGGCCGGGGCGATGCCAGCGCGCCAGCCGATCGACGGTCACGGTGAGGAGCTTCACCGCATCCCAATCGGCGATGGATTCGGTGCGGTCGGCCAGGAACGGCGCGATCTCGGCCACCGTCGCCCGGAAGGCCGGCAGTCCCTTGGCGCGGAGCGCCGCGTCGCCGCCCTTCGGGACCACGTAGGCGCATTGCCAGGCGTCGCCCCGGTCCAGCGTGATCAGGATGCGCCCCGGGCCGAACCGCCCGGCCGCCGCCTCCGGGTCGCCGTCCCGGCGCGGCAGGCGGAACCACAGCACGTCGATCGGCGCCCCGAAGGCCCGGGGCGCGAATCCGGCAAGCGCGCGCATCCGCGAATGGCGGCCGTCGGCGCAGAGCACGAGGTCGGACCGGATCTGCACCGGCCCGTCCGGCCCCTCGGCCCGCACGCCCACGACATGGCCCCCGTCTTCGATGAGGTCGTGGGCCTCGGTCCTGCGGATCAATCGAAACCCCGGATAGCCGGACGCTTCACCGGCCAAAAAGTCCAAAAAATCCCATTGCGGCATGAAGGACAGGAAGCGGTTGCGGGTCGGCAGCCGGCTGAAATCCGCGACCCGGTAGCTCCGGTCATTCACGACGCCCGAGAAGGTCTCGACTCGCCGCTGGGGCAGGGCGCGGAACCGCTCGGCGAGGCCGAGCTCGTCCATCAGGTCGAGGGTGGAGGGGTGGATCGTGTCGCCGCGGAAGTCGCGCAGGAAATCGGCGTGCTTCTCCAGCACCGTGACGGCGATCCCGGCCCGGGCGAAGAGCAGGCCGGCCATCATCCCGGCCGGGCCGCCGCCGACGATGCAGAGCTGGGTCTTCAGGCCGTCCATCGAGCCCTCCGCACCTGATCAGTCGACGAGTGCCCCTTCGAGCAAGCCGAGCGCGTCCGCGACCGCCGCGCGGCGGATCGCGCCGCGGCCGAGGTCGCCGTAGCGTCGTTCCAGGTGGCGGCGCCCGCCTTCGCGCAGGGCGAGCCCGAAATGGACCAGCCCGACCGGCTTCTCGGCGCTGCCGCCGCCGGGGCCGGCGATGCCGGTGATCGCCACCGCGACCGTGGCGCGCGAGGCGGCCAGCGCCCCGCAGGCCATCGCCCGGCCGACCTCCTCGCTGACGGCGCCGTGCCGGCGGATCAGGTCCATCGGCACCCCGATCGCCTCCGCCTTGGCCTCGTTCGAGTAGGTGACGTAGCCGCGCTCCACCACCGCCGAGGAGCCCGGCACCGCGGTGAGCAGCCCCGCCACCAGCCCGCCGGTGCAGGATTCGGCCGTGACGATGGTGCGTCCGGCCTCGGCATAGGCGGCGACCAGCGCCGCGGCGCGGTCGAGAAGCTCCGTGTCGTCGATCATGCGCGAGGCTCGCCCTGGGCCGGAGCGCCCTATCTCGTGTTGTGACCCAAGCCCGGCCCCGGCTCAAGGACCGGCGCCCACACCGGAGACCCCAACCCGATGATCTTCCCCGCGACCACGGCTGTCTACGCCGCGCTGCTCGCCCTCGTGTATCTCGGCCTGTCCGGCTGGGTGATGGGTTCTCGCGTCTCCGGCAACGTCCTGTTCGGCGACGGCGGCGACGAATCCATGCTCAAGCGGGTCCGCTCGCACGCCAACTTTTCCGAATACGTCCCGCTGGCGCTGATCCTGGTCGGCCTCCTGGAAGCCGGCGGCGGCAGCCACGGCCTCGTCCAGGGGCTGCTGATCGCCCTGCTGGTCGGCCGCATCCTGCACCCGATCGGCATGTTCGCCGCGCCCAACTCCCCCCGCCAATTCGCCTGCCGGGGCGGCGGCATCCTGCTGACGCTGGCCGTGCTCGCCATCGCGGCGATCGCGCTGCTGCTGCGGACGGCGTGATTCGTTTTTTGGATGGGGCGGCCGTCATCGAACGGTGCGTTCGTGGCCTCCGACAGGGGTGCTCAGGGCATGATGGGCGCCCATCAAACCAATCCCCTCATCTGAGGTGCCGTCGCGAAGCGGAGGCCTCGAAGGAGGCCTCCAGCCGGCCGCGCGCTCCCTGGAGGGCTCCTGCGAGGCTCGCTGCGCTCGCACCTCAGGATGAGGGCAGGGGGGATAGACCCGATGTCGTGCGCCAGCCCGCGCAGCTGGCTGACCGATCGCTTTTTCTGATCACGCCGTCGCGGCCGGGTCGCCGATCGTCGTCCCTCTTCAAAGAACGGGAGGGAAAGGCGCCGGCGCCCCTCACCCCTGCCGCATCGCGGTCTCGGCCTCCGCGTCGAGGGCGGGGCCGACCTCTTCGGGGAGGCGGATCGTGGCGGCGGCCTGGGCGGCGAGGCCTTCGGCGCGGCCGACGAAGCCGAGCTTTTCCGTGGTCGTCGCCTTGATCGACACGGCGGTCAGCGGCACGCCGGCGATCTCGGCGATGCGCGCCCGGATCGCCTCCCGGTGCTGGCCGATCCGCGGCGCCTCGGCCAAGACGGTGATGTCGAGATGGTCGATCCGGCCGCCCCGGGCCCGGACCAGCCCGCAGGCATGGGCCAGGAACTGGTCGGAGGAGGCGCCGCGCCAGCGCTCGTCGGAGGGCGGGAAGTGGGTGCCGATATCGCCGTCCGCGATGGCGCCGAGCAGCGCGTCGGTGAGCGCGTGCAGCGCCACGTCGCCGTCTGAATGGGCAAGCACGCCGCGATCGGCCGGGATCTTGATGCCGCCGAGCCAGACATGGTCGCCGGTGGTGAAGGCGTGGACGTCGAAGCCGGTGCCGAGGCGGGTGACGTAGGCGGTCATGGCGCGGGCTCCGGGCGCTGGCATTTCGGATGGGTCGGACGCGAAGGCCCGGTCCGCCTCGATCAGGTCGGCGGGCTGGGTGATCTTGCGGTTGGCGATGTCGCCGACGAACACCACCACGGGCAAGCCCGCCCATTCGGCGAGCGCCCCGTCATCGGTGAAGCCGTCGAGGCCTTGCGCGGCCGCGTCGCGATGGGCGCCGAGCAGCGGCGCGAAGGCGAAGGCCTGGGGGGTCTGGACCGCGCGCAGATGCTCCCGGGGCGGGGTCTCGTGCACTCGGCCGATGCCGGGGGCGATCTCGGCGACGCGCTTGACCGTGTCGGTGACCGGCACGCCCGGCACCGCGGCGCCATGGTCGCGTCCGGCCGCGATCGCCCGGGCGATCAGGGCGGCGTCGACATAGGGGCGGGCGGCATCGTGCACGAGCACGATCTCCGGCGCGTCGCCGGATGCCAGGGCCTCGAGGCCAGCGCGCACCGAGAGCTGGCGGGTGGCGCCGCCCTCGACCGGCGCGCCGATCTTTTCGCGAAGCTCAGGCGCGAGCTCATCCAGGCAGCTGAGAAAGAACGCGGCCGCGTCGGCGGCGATCACCGGCTGGATCCGGTCGATCGCGTCCTGGGCGGCCAGCGCCGCGAGCGTGCGGGTCAGGACCGCCTGGCCGCCGACCCGGCGATACTGCTTGGGGGTGCCCCCGCCGATGCGGATGCCGCGGCCGGCCGCGACCACCACGGCGGCGACGCCGGACCCCGTATCCACGGGTCCGGTGGCAGGCGTGCCGGTGGCGGGCATGGGCGGCGAACTCGTCGAAACCGGGAAGCGGACGGCAGCGGGCGCGCGGGCCAGCCGTGCTGCCGGACCTCTGCCGGTGAGGATGAGCGTCGTTTAAGCGGGGGAGGGCGCGAAATCAACGCGCGGCCCCCGCTTGCCAGCGGACCGCACTTGCCTCATTGTTGTGCAGAATGGCGACTGATCATTATTTAAGCGCGCTGCGCGACGGACGACCGGCCGGCGGGGGCGATTCTCCCGCCCCGCTCTGCCTGCTCGCGCCCCTGTCCGGCGTCACGGACCTGCACATGCGCCGGATCGCCCGGCGCTGCGGCGCCGATGCGGTTGTGTCCGAGATGGTGGCGGCACGCGAATTCACCCGCGGCGCCGGCGAGGCGACCCTGCGGGCGGAGGGTTCCGGGGTCGATCTCCACGTGGTCCAGCTCGCCGGCTGCGAGGCCGAGCCGATGGCCGAGGCCGCGCGGCTTGCCGAGGCCGGCGGCGCCGACGTGATCGACGTGAATATGGGCTGCCCGGCCAAGATCGTCACCGGGATCGCCTCGGGCTCGGCCCTGATGCGCGACCTCGACCACGCGACGCGCCTGCTCGCCGCCGTGCGCGGGGCGGTATCGGTGCCGGTCACCGTCAAGATGCGGCTCGGCTGGGACGACGCCACCCGCAACGCCGTCGATCTCGCCACCCGGGCCGAGCGGCTCGGGCTCAACGCCGTCACCGTCCACGGGCGGACCCGGCAGCAATTCTACAAGGGCGTGGCCGATTGGGCCGCGATCCGCCCCGTGGTCGAGGCGGTGTCGATCCCGGTGATCGCCAACGGCGACGTGGTCGACCTCGCCAGCGCCCGGGCGTGCCTGGCCGCCTCCGGCGCCGCCGGGGTGATGATCGGGCGCGCCGCAACCGGGCGGCCCTGGCTGGTCGGGCAGGTGGCCGCGGCGCTCGCCGGCCGTCCGGCGGAGGCGCCGTCGCGGGCCGAGCAGGCCGCCATGGCGGCCGCGCACTATACCGGGCTGCTCGCGCTCTACGGCCGCCACATGGGCGTGCGCCACGCCCGCAAGCATCTGGCCGCCTATGCCGAGACCGGCGGCGCGCTGGAGCCGGCCGAGCGCACCGCGCTCCTCACCACCACCGATCCGGAGGTGGCGCTGGCGCTTCTGGCCCGCGCCTTCGGGCAGGCCGATCTGGTCCGGGAGGCCGCGTGAGCGACGACGGCTTTCCGCAGGATCCCCGTCCCGAGGCGTCGGGCGGCCGGCGCGACCCGGCCGGAGAGGCCGTGCTCAACGCCCTGCCGCTGCCGGTCCTGACCATCGGCGGCGACGAGCGCATCCTCCACTGCAACCACGCCGCGGAGGCGTTCTTCGACTATTCCGCGCGCCTGATGCAGCGCCGCCGCCTGCGCGACATCATCCCGTTCGCCTCGCCGATCATCGCGCTCGTGGCCGAGGTCCGGCGGCGGCGGGCCAGCGTCAGCGAGTACCGGGTCGAGCTGACCCAGCCCCGCCTCGGGCTGGAGCGCAGCGTCGACGTCTTCGCCACGCCCCTGGCCGACGACGACGACGCCGTGGTGATGATGCTCCAGGAGCGCACCATCGCGGACAAGATGAACCGCCAGCTCACCCATCGCGGCGCCGCGCGCTCGATGGTGGCGCTCGGCGCGATGCTGGCCCACGAGATCAAGAACCCGCTCGCCGGCATCCGCGGCGCCGCGCAGCTCCTGGAGAGCACCGGCGCCGAGGAGGACCGGATGCTCACCCGGCTGATCTGCGACGAATCCGACCGGATCGTGCGGATCGTCGAGCGGATGGAGCTGTTCGGCGACGAGCGCCCGGCCGATCGCGGCGCCGTCAACGTCCACGGGGTCCTCGACCAGGTGAAGCGCTCGGCCCAGTCGGGGTTCGCGCGTCATATCCGGTTCGTCGAGACCTACGATCCGTCGCTGCCGCCGGTGCTCGGCAGCCGCGACCAGTTGATCCAGGTGATCCTGAACCTCGTGAAGAACGCCGCCGAGGCGATCGGCCCGGATGCGGTCGAGGGCGAGATCACCCTGTCCACCGCCTTCCGCACCGGCCTGCGCCTGCAGGTGCCGGGCTCGCGCGAGCGGGTCAGCCTGCCGATCGAGGTCGCGATCCGCGACAACGGGCCGGGCATCTCCGCCGACCTGCTGCCCGACCTGTTCGACCCGTTCGTGACCACCAAGGCGCAGGGATCCGGCCTCGGACTTGCATTGGTCGCCAAGATCGTCGGCGACCACGGAGGCATCGTCGAGTGCGATCCCGCCCCCCGCCGTACGACGTTCCGCATCCTCCTGCCGATGTCCAGCGCCCGCGACGGGCGCGAATCGGCGGTCGATCCGTGATGTCGCCTTGTGTTTCGGCCGCCCGGCCGGAGGTCTGAGTAAGAGAATCATGCCGAACGGCCACATCATCGTCGCCGACGACGACGCCGCCATCCGCACGGTGCTGAACCAGGCACTGTCCCGGGCGGGCTACGAAGTCCGCTCGACGGGCAATTGCGCCACCCTCTGGCGCTGGGTCGCGCAGGGCGAGGGCGACCTGGTCATCACCGACGTGGTGATGCCCGACGAGAACGTGTTCGACCTGCTGCCGCGCATCAAGCGCGTGCGGCCGGAGCTGCCGATCATCGTCATGAGCGCGCAGAACACCTTCATGACCGCGATCCGCGCCTCCGAGCGGGGCGCCTACGAGTACCTGCCCAAGCCCTTCGACCTGAAGGAGCTGATCGCCATCGTCGGCCGCGCGCTGTCACGCCCGCGTGGCACCGCGCCGGCCGGCGCGCCGCCGGAGAACGAGGACATCCCGCTGGTCGGGCGCTCGCCGGCCATGCAGGAGATCTACCGGGCGCTCGCCCGGCTGATGCCCACCGACCTCACCGTGATGATCACCGGCGAGTCCGGCACCGGCAAGGAGCTGGTTGCCCGGGCGCTGCACGATTACGGCCGTCGCCGCACCGGCCCGTTCGTGCCGGTCAACATGGCCGCGATCCCGCGCGACCTGATCGAGTCCGAGCTGTTCGGCCACGAGAAGGGCGCCTTCACCGGCGCCCTCCAGCGCTCGGCCGGCCGGTTCGAGCAGGCCGAGGGGGGCACGCTGTTCCTCGACGAGATCGGCGACATGCCGATGGAGGCCCAGACCCGGCTGCTGCGCGTGCTCCAGCAGGGCGAGTACACCACGGTGGGCGGCCGCGTGCCGATCAAGACCAACGTGCGGATCATCGCGGCGACCAACAAGGACCTGCGGATCTCGATCCAGCAGGGCATCTTCCGCGAGGATCTGTTCTTCCGGCTGAACGTGGTGCCGCTGCGGCTGCCGGCGCTGCGCGAGCGGTCCGAGGACGTGCCGGACCTGATCCGCCACTTCTTCGTGCTGGTCGAGCGCGAGGGCTTGACCCGCAAGACGCTGGACGGCGACGCCATGGAGCGGCTCAAGCGCTACCGCTGGCCGGGCAACGTCCGCGAGCTGGAGAATCTGGTCCGGCGGCTCGCCGCGCTCTATCCGCAGGAGACGATCACCGGCCCGGTGATCGAGGCCGAGCTCGACACCCTGCCGCTCGCCGCCCCGGCCTCGGCCAACGGCAGCGCCCGCAAGGCCAATGGCGAATCCGAGACCCTGTCGAGCGCGGTGGAGCGGCACCTGTCGGATTACTTCTCGGGCTACCGGGACACGCTGCCGCCGCCCGGGCTCTATCACCGGATCCTGCGCGAGATCGAAGGCCCGCTGATCGGCGCGGCGCTCGCCGCCACGCGGGGCAACCAGATCCGCGCCGCCGAGCTGCTGGGCGTCAACCGCAACACCCTGCGCAAGAAGGTCCGGGATCTCGACCTGCAGGTGTTCCGCACCGCCCGGTAACGGGTTGCCAAAGGGCGAGCCCTTTGGCGGGGGTTCGGGGCGGAGCCCCGAGACGCCTGGAGCCCCTATCTACGGCGGCGGCAAGCGCTCCGGTCAGCGCCGGGGCAGGATCGGGTCGCCGCGCATCAGGGCGTTGAGCCGCTCGGTGTCGAAGCCGTTGGGGATGCTGGGCACGACCGGCTTCGGGGCCGGCGCAGCCTTCACCGGGGCCGGAAGCGACCCGGTCGCCGAGGGTTCGGCCTGGGCAGCCCGCACCGTCGCGGGGGGCGCCAGATGGGCGAGCCGGTCGGCACTGACGAGGGCGACGATCGCCGTCGAGACCAGGACGAGGATGCCGCCGAAGAGAGAACGCAGGATACGCACGCAGACGACCCGGAACGCGACTTGAGACGGCAACAGATTACCCGCCGGCCCGTTAACGAAGCCCACCCCAAATTTGCGGGCCGGGTGCCAGTCTTCGGGAGGCGATATTGACGAACGTCCAGGCGACCGCGAGCGACAGCCCGTTCATCCAGGGCCGCAACGCCCGCCTCTACGGTAAGCCCGTGAGCGAATGCCCCTATGCGGAGGGTTCCGAAGAGCACGCCGCCTGGATGCAAGCTTACGAGGAGGCTGTGGTCTCCGATCCGCCCGAGACGCCGTGAGCGCAAGCGCATCGACACCGTGCATCCCCCGCGTCATCCCGGGGCCGCGTAGCGGAGCCCGGGATCCAGAGACGCTAACAGCCCAAGACCTTGCGCCGTCGGCGTTTCTGGATTCCGGGCTCGCCTGCGGCGCCCCGGAATGACCGAGCGGGTATGACAGCCCACCGTCGCCATCAAGAAAACCCTTCAATCGCGCCTCAGGCTTGACCTCGCCCGGGCCCGCGGGCTTCGTGCGTCGCAGCGCAACGCGATCGTCGAGCCCCAATGTCCCTGACGCCCAAGCCCGAATCGAAGCAGACATTCGGGGCGGCGACGCGCCTCGTCCATGCCGGCCGGGATCCGGGCGCGCAGCACGGCTTCGTCAACACGCCGATCTATCGCGGCTCGACCGTGCTCTACCCGACCTACGACGCGATCAAGAACCGGCGCGGGCGCTACAATTACGGCACCTCCGCGACGCCGACGATGGACTCGCTCACCGACGCCTGGACGGAACTCGCCGGTGCCGCCGGCACCGTGGTGACGCCCTCGGGGCTGTCGGCGCTGACCATCGCGCTGATGGCCGCGGTCTCGGCCGGCGACCATCTGCTGGTGACGGATTCGGCCTACCGCCCGACCCGGCAGTTCTGCGACGGCGTCCTGGCCCGGTTCGGGGTCGCGGTCACCTATTACGACCCGACCGTGGGGGCCGGCATCGCCGAGCTGATGCGCCCCAACACCAAGGCGGTGCTGGTCGAGGCGCCCGGCTCGCAGAGCTTCGAGATGCAGGACGTGCCGGCGATCGCCGAGGTCGCCCATGCAAGGGGCGCCTGCGTGATCATGGACAACACCTGGGCGACGCCCCTGCTGTTCCCGCCCCACGAACGCGGGGTCGATATCGCGGTCGAGGCCGGCACCAAGTATCTGAGCGGCGGCTCGGACCTGCTGATCGGCCTCACCTCCGCCAACGCGGCCTATTTCCCGGCGGTGCGGCGCACCTTCGACCATTTCGCGCCCTGCGCCGGGGCCGAGGACATCTTCCTGGCGCTCCGGGGCATGCGCACGATGGCGTTGCGCCTGCGCGAGCACGGCCGCGCCGGGCTGGAGATGGCCCGGTGGTTCCAGGCGCGGCCGGAGGTGCTGCGGGTGCTGCATCCCGGCCTGCCGGAGGATCCCGGCCACGCGATCTGGAAGCGCGACTTCGCCGGCGCCTCCGGGCTGTTCGGGGTGATCCTCAAGCCGGTGCCCGAGGCGGCGGTGGCCGCGATGCTGGACGAGCTGGAGCTGTTCGGGATGGGCTTCTCCTGGGGCGGCTTCGAGAGCCTGGTGATCCCGTTCGACTGCGCCGGCTACCGGACCGCCACCCAATGGGCCCCGGGCGGCCCGGCCCTGCGCTTCCATATCGGGCTGGAGGACATCTCCGACCTCCAGGCCGATCTCGACGCTGGCTTCGCGCGGCTGCGGGCGGCATCCTGACGTCGCGCGCGATGACGGAGGGGTGACGGAGCATTTGACCTTCCCGTCCGATCCTGATTGACCGGCCGGGCATGAGCACGAGCCTCTCCGCCGACGGCGTCCCGCGCCTCGCTTCTGTCGATCGGATCGGCCGCGGCCTCGACGCGCTGAGCCTCACCCATGCCCGGGCCGCCGCCGCCCTGCTGGCGCTCTGCCTGCTGCTGTTCCTGCCCGGCCAGATCTCCCTCCAGCCGATGGACCGGGACGAGCCGCGCTTCGCCCAGGCCTCCAAGCAGATGCTGGAGAGCGGCGACCTGGTCGACATCCGCTTCCAGGGGGAGGCCCGGCACAAGAAGCCGGTCGGGATCTACTGGGCGCAGGCCGCCGCGGTGGCGGCCGGGGAGGCGCTGGGCGTCCCCGACGCGCGACGGCAGATCGCCCTGTACCGGATCCCGTCGCTGATCGGTGCCACGGCCTCGGTGCTGCTCGCCTACTGGGCCGCCCTGGCGTTCCTGCCGCGCCGGCTCGCCCTGCTGGCCGCCGCCCTGTACGGCGCCGGCCTGATGCTCACCGCCGAGGCGCATCTCGCCAAGACCGACGCCCTGCTCGCCGCCTGCGCCACCGCCAGCCTCGGGGCGCTCGCCCGGGTCTGGCTGGCGTCCCGGGCCGGGGGAACCGTGGGCCGTGCGGTCTTCCCGGCCTTCTGGCTCGGGATGGCGCTCGGCATCCTCATCAAGGGGCCGATGGTGCCGCTGTTCGTGGTGCTGCCGGCCCTGATCCTGTCGGTGGCAGCGCGGTCCGGCCGGTGGCTGCTCGCCCTGAGGCCCGCGGCCGGCCTCGCCCTCACGCTGCTGCTGGTGGCGCCGTGGTTCGCGGCCATCGCCTGGAAGAGCGGCGGCGCCTTCTATGCGGAGGCGGTGGGTCACGACATGCTGGCCAAGGTCGGCGGCGGCGCCGAGCGGCACTGGGCTCCCCCCGGGGCCTACGCGCTCGCCTTCTTCGCGACCTTCTGGCCGGGGGCGGCCTTCGCGGCGATGAGCCTTCCGCTCGCCTGGCGCGCTCGGCGCGAGCCCGCCGTCGCCTTCCTGATCGCCGCCGTGCTGCCGGCCTGGCTGATCTTCGAGGCGGTGCCGACCAAGCTGCCGCATTACGTCCTGCCGCTGATGCCGTGGCTCGCCATCCTCACCGCCCTGGCCCTTTGGCGCGGGGCGCTCGACCCGCGGCTGCGCGGGGCGCGGGCGACCGCCCTGCTGGTGCCGGCGATCCCCATCGGGCTGACGCTCGGCCTGTGCCTCGCGGGCTGGCGCCTCGACGGCCACACGCTGCCCTGGGCGGCGCTGCCGCTGCTCGCCGGCGCCTGCGCGGTGGCGGTCCTGGCCTGGATGGCCTTCGCGGGCGGCAGGCCCGAGCGCGCCCTCGTGCTCGGCATCTTCGCGTCCTGCCTGCTCGGGCCGGCGGTGCTGGGCATGGCGCAGCGGTCCCTGCCGGCCCTGAAGGTCTCGCCGCGTCTCGCCGCCCTGCGCGACCGGATGGCCTGCCCGAACCCGCAGGTCGCGAGCCTCGGCTACCGGGAGCCGAGCCTGGTCTTCCTCACCGGCACCGATCTCGCCCTGCCGCCGGACGGGGCCGCGGCCAAGCAGTTCCTGGAGGCGGGCGGCTGCCGGCTGCTGTTCGTCGAGGCCCGGGACCGGGACGACTTCAACGCCGCCTGGCCGGTGGCGCGGGGTGCGCCGGCGCCGCTCGCCGAGGTCGAGGGCTTCAACCTCAATACCGGCCGGCGGGTCTTCGTGACCGCCTACGCGGTGGCCCCGTGACCGGCGCCCCGACCCTCAGCGTCGTCGTGCCCGTGAAGAACGAGGCCGGCAACATCGCCCCCCTGGTGGCCGAGATCGAGGCGGCCTGCATGGCCCTCGGCTTCGAGCTGATCTACGTCGATGACGGCTCCACCGACGGCACGCCGGACAGCCTGGCGGCGGCGCGCGCCGGCCGGCCCTGGATGCGGGTGGTGCGGCACGCGCGCAGCGGCGGCCAGTCGGCGGCGGTGCGCAGCGGCGTCCTGGCGGCCCGGGCGCCGGTCGTCGCGACGCTGGACGGTGACGGCCAGAACGACCCGGCCTTCATCCCGGCCCTGCTCGCCGCCCTGGAGGCGGGGGGCGAACGGGCCGGCCTCGCCCAGGGGCAGCGGCGCGGCCGCAAGGACGGGCGCTTCAAGATGCTGCAATCGCGCATCGCCAACGGCGTGCGCGGGCGCATCCTGAAGGACGCCACCCGGGACACCGGCTGCGGCCTGAAGGTGTTCCGCCGCGCCGTCTATCTCCGGCTGCCCTATTTCGACGCCCTGCACCGGTTCATGCCGGCCCTGGTGGTGCGCGAAGGCTTTACCGTGGTCCACCACGACGTGATCGACCGGCCCCGGCTCACCGGCGTCTCGAATTACGGCCTGTTCGACCGGCTCTGGGTCGGGCTCCTCGACCTCGCCGGGGTCTGGTGGCTGATCCGGCGCAAGCGGGCCGACCCGCAGCCGCACGAACTCCCCGCGCCGGCAGACCAGGACGCCCGATGCTGATTCAGCTGGCCCACGACCTGCCGGACTATTTCTACGACGTGTTCGTCACCCGGCTCGATTTCTGGGTGGTGTTCGGCATCGTCGCCCAGATGGTGTTCGGCTCGCGCTTCATCCTGCAATGGATCGCCAGCGAGCGCGCCGGCCGGAGCGTGATGCCGCTCTCGTTCTGGTTCCTGTCGATCCTGGGCGGGCTGATGACCCTGGTCTACGGGTTCGTCCGCCGGGAGCCGGTGATCATCATCGGCCAGGGCCTGTCCACCGGCATCTACCTCCGCAACCTCGCGCTGATCTTCCGCGAGCGCCGGCGACGCCAGCGGGATCCCGCATGACCCGCGCCCCCCTGCCGGATTTCTACGACGATCTCGACGCGACCTTCGCGGAACTGTGGCGGCTTCTGGCGGAGGGCGCCGCGCGGGGCCGCAGCGGTTTCCACCTGCCGGTGCTGGCGACCCTCGGGCCCGACGGCCCGCGGCTGCGCACGGTGGTGCTGCGCGAAGCCGACAGCGAATCCGGCACCCTCCGGTTCCATTGCGACCGCCGCTCCGACAAGGCCGCCGAGATCCTGGCGAACCCGGCCTGCGCGCTCGCCGCCTACGACGAGGCCAGCAAGATCCAGATCCGGATCGAGGGCCGCGCCACGCTCCACACGGACGACGCCGTCGCTGAGGCCGCCTGGGCCGGCTCCCGGGCGATGAGCCGGGTCTGCTACGGCGCCGACCCCGCGCCCGGGACGGCTCTGCCCACGGGCGGCGCCTACACGCTGCCGGACGAGGATGCGGCGGCGTCCCTCGGCCGCCCGCATTTCGCGGCTGTCACGGTGCGGGCCGCGCGCCTCGACTTCCTGTATCTCGACCGCCGCGGCCACCGCCGGGCGGCCTGGACGCGGGGGCAGGGCGACTGGACCGGCGGCTGGATCGCGCCCTGATCGGAGACGGTGAGCGGCCCCCACCAGATTACAAATCCTACAATCAGCATTAAAATAATGTTTCTGCTTCAATTACGCGCCACATAAGGCGGCGAAATAAGTGCGCGAGATGAAGTTTTATTGATAAAGATCGGAACCGGTCCTTCGGCAATCCTGCCACCGCCTTGATCGCTCGATAATATTACTTGCCGTCAGCAGCAGAAATCAACATAGGTCACTTTGGCTCGAAGGGTATCGTGCCGAGTGGGGCCGTCATGCAACTGATGTCGAAGTTAAGTATTCCGTCGAAGCTTTTCGCAGTTATTGCTCTCATGAGCGCAATTTTCTTCGGATGTGCCTGGTACACGTCGCAGAAGATTGTCGCGATCGACGCGTCATACTCACTTTTGCTTGACAAGGAATCGAAGGCGGTCGTCAAGGTCGCGCGCCTGAACCGCGTCGTGGCGCAGCTCGGCTACGCCGCCCTGCGCACCGCAACCGAAGCCGGCACCGCAGACGGAAGCCGCGTCGGCCGCAGCCTCGACACCCTGGCCGCCGAGGCCGCGAAGTTGATCGACGGCGCTCGCCGGGAAGCGCCCGCGTTCCGGGACCGCATCGAGCAGATCGCCGGGCATTTCGACGCCTATAATCGGGCCCTCCGCGATCTGCGCGACCTGGCCGACAAGGGCAAGGCCGACGAGGCCCTGTCGCTGGCGCGCCGGATCGCGGACGGCGTCCAGTCGGAGACGACCGAGTCCGCCCGCACGCTCGTGGACGACATGGATGTCTCGCTGCAGAAGCGGTCCGACGAGCTGACCGCCGACACCGCCGGGACGCGCACCGTGCTGTTGACCATCTCGCTCCTCGGCATCGCCCTGGGCATGATCGGCGGCATGCTGGTCGTGGTCTACGGCGTCACGCGCCCGATCACCCGGCTGACCGCCGTGCTGCGCCGCATGGCGAACGGGGAGATCGATGCCGAGATCCCCGAGGCCCGGCGCGGCGACGAGATCGGCCTGATCGGCCGCGCCGTGGAAGGCATCAAGGCGCTGGTCGCCCAGAAGGCCGCCGAGCAGGCCGAGATCCGCCGCGTTGCCGACGAGGCCGCCGCGGA
The DNA here is from genome assembly GCF_020523825.1 of Methylobacterium brachiatum. Taxonomy (GTDB): domain Bacteria; phylum Pseudomonadota; class Alphaproteobacteria; order Rhizobiales; family Beijerinckiaceae; genus Methylobacterium; species Methylobacterium brachiatum. The sequence continues at coordinate 58,413 of NZ_JAJALK010000002.1, forward strand.
GGCGCGCCGCAAGGCCATGCTGGAACTGGCCGACGGCTTCCAGGGCACGGTCGGCCGGATCATCGGCCTGGTCTCGTCCGCGGCCACCGAGCTGCAGGCGACCGCCCAGTCGATGACCGCCACCGCGACCCAGACCGCAAGCCAATCCACCACGGTGGCGGCCGCGGCCGAGGAGGCCGCCTCCAACGTCAACACGGTGGCGAGCGCGGCCGAGGAGCTCGGCTCGTCGGTCCAGGAGATCGGCCGCCAGGTCGACGGCTCGGCCAAGCTCGCCCAGGGCGCCGTGGCCGAAGCCGACCAGACCGCGACCCTGGTCCAGGAACTCAGCGGTGCCGCCGCCAAGGTCGGCGACGTGGTCCGGCTGATCACCGACATCGCCGCCCAGACCAACCTGCTGGCGCTGAACGCCACCATTGAGGCGGCCCGGGCCGGCGAGGCCGGTCGCGGCTTCGCCGTGGTCGCGTCCGAGGTCAAGGAACTCGCCAACCAGACCGCCCGGGCGACCGAGGATGTGGCCGGCCAGATCGGCCAGATCCAGAAATCCACCGGCGCGGCCGTGGCGGTGATCGCGGGTATCACCGCGCGCATCAAGGAGATCGAGTCGGTGGCGACCTCGATCGCCGCCGCGGTCGAGGAGCAGGGGGCGGCCACGCAGGAGATCGTGCGCAACGTCGGGCAGGCGGCGCAGGGCACCGGCGAGGTGACCAGCAACATCGCCGGCGTGGCCTCGGCGGCGGCGGAAACCGGCCGGGCGGCGGACCAGGTTCTGGGCGCCGCCTCGGAACTGTCGCGCCAGTCCGAACACCTCAGCGGCGAGGTCGACCGGTTCCTGTCGACGATCCGGGCCGCCTGAGCCAGACGCGGGCCGCGCAGCGGCCGGGGAGGGCAGACTTGCGCCGTCCCCCCTGTCGCGCGCGGCCGGTCGGGCGTAAAGCCCCGGGGCCGTCCGCCCGCTCGGGTCGCATGGCGGGTCGACCGGGAAGACTGACGTGGGCCTCGTCTACGCGCTCGCCGCCTATCTGAGCTGGGGCCTCCTGGTCCCGGTGCATTTCCGGATGCTCGGGGCCTTCAGCCCGAACCACATCCTGGCCGAGCGGATCGTCTGGTCGAGCCTGTTCGCGGGGGCGCTGGCCCTGGCGCTCGCCGCGCGCAAGCGGCTCCATCTGCCGTTGCCCCTGCGCCCGCGCCACGCCCTGCTGGCGGTCTCGGCCGTGATGATCGGGATCAACTGGCTGCTGTACCTCTACGCGATCGACCGCGGGCACCTGCTCGACGCGAGCCTCGGCTATTACATCAACCCGCTGGTCAGCGTTGCCTTCGGGCGCATCGTGCTCGGCGAGCGGCTGCGGCCCCTGCAGGCGGTGGCGGTGGGGATCGCGGCCGCGGGCGTCGCCGTGGCGGTGGTCTGGGCCGGCGAATTGCCGATCCTGTCGCTCTCCCTGGCGGTGAGCTTCGCCCTCTACGGGCTGGTCCGAAAGATCGTCGGGGTCGATGCCCTGGTCGGGTTCCTGACCGAGACGCTGCTGCTCCTGCCGGCGGCCATCGCGTGGCTGATCCTCTCGCCCGAGCCGTTCCTGCCGGCCGAGCCGAAGAACCTCGCGCTGCTGATGCTCACCGGGCTCACCACGGCGCTGCCGCTGATCTGGTTCGCCGCCGCGGCGGTGCGCCTGCGGCTGACGACCCTCGGCCTGCTGCAATACGTCGCCCCGACCTGCCTGCTGTGCCTCAGCGTCCTGGCCTACGGCGAGCATGTGGAGCCGCCCCGGGCGGCGATGTTCGCCCTGATCTGGGTGGCGCTCGCCCTCTACAGCGTCGACGCCCTCCGCGGCCGGCGCCCCGCCGATCCCGTGCCCGAGATCCGGTCGGATCCCGATCCGATGCGTGTATAAGGCATTCCATGCGCCCCGCGGGGCGATGACGGGATACCGGCGGGCCGATGAGCGAATCCGAGGGCGGCCGAGGCGTCGTCACCGATGCCGATTACAGGAATCTCGCCGAGACGCTGCCGCAGCTCGCCTGGATCGCCGAGGCCGACGGGACCATCGTCTGGTACAACCAGCGCTGGTACGACTACACGGGCAGCACCCTGGAGGAGATGCGCGGCTGGGGCTGGCGCGCCGTCCACCATCCCGACCATGTCGAGGCCGTGACCGAGCGCTTCCGGGCGGCGATCATGCTCGGCCGATCCTGGGAGGACACGTTCCCGCTGCGGGGCCGGGACGGGATCTACCGCTGGTTCCTGTCCAAGGCGCTGCCCCACCGGGACGCGGCGGGCAACATCCTGCGCTGGTACGGCACGAACACCGACATCTCCCGCCGCCGCGCCGTCGAGGACCGCCTGCGCGATTCCGAGCAGCGCTTCCGGGCGCTGGTGGACGCCTCCGCGGCGGTGATCTGGAACACCAACGCGGTGGGCGAGCTGATGCCGCCGCAGGTCCGCTGGAGCACCTATACCGGCCAGAACGAGGAGGCCTATCAGGGCTGGGGCTGGGTCGACGCGGTCCATCCCGACGACCGGGCCCACGCGGCCGATGCCTGGGCCGCCTGCGTCGAGGAGCGCAAGCCCTACGAGGTCGAGTACCGCTTGCGCCGCCATGACGGCGTCTGGCGCGCCATGGAGGTGCGCGGCGTGCCGGTGCTCGCCGAGGACGGCACCTTGCGCGAATGGGTCGGCACCTGCGTCGACGTCACCGAGCGCAAGGAGGCCGAGGAGGCGGTCGAGCGCGCCCGCCAGGCCGCGGAGGCCGCCAACCGGGCCAAAAGCCAGTTCATCGCCAATATGAGCCACGAGCTGCGCACCCCGCTCTCGGCGGTGATCGGCTATTCCGAGATGCTCGGCGAGGAGCTGGAGGATATCGGCCAGGCCGCCCTCCTGCCGGACCTGCGCAAGATCGAGGCGGCGGCCCGGCACCTGCTGTCGCTGATCAACGACGTGCTCGACATCTCCAAGATCGAGGCCGGGCGCATGACCGCCTCGGCCGAGACCTTCCCGGTCGCGGACCTGATCCAGGATGTCGGCGATTCCACCGGGTCGCTGGTGGAGAAGAAGGGCAACCGCTTCGTGGTCGACGCGGATGCCGACGCACTGGGCTCCATCCATCAGGACCAGACCAAGATCCGCCAGTGCCTGGTCAACCTGATCGGCAACGCCGCCAAGTTCACCGAGAACGGCACCATCACCCTGGCGGTGCGCCGCCATCAGGAGGACGGGGCGGACTGGCTGTCCTTCGCGGTGAGCGACACCGGCATCGGGCTGAGCGAGGAGCAGATCGGGCGCCTGTTCGAGCGCTTCGTCCAGGCCGACGACTCGACCACCCGCCAGTTCGGCGGCACCGGCCTCGGCCTCGCCATCACCCGGGCCTTCTGCCAGACCATGGGCGGCGACATCGCCGTCACCAGCACGGAAGGGCAGGGCGCGACCTTCACGATCCGCCTGCCCGCGACACTCAAGCCCGAGGACGAGCCGCCGGAGGTGGCCGAGATCGCAGCCGCGGCGGTCGAGCCGCACGAGCAGCACGAGACGGTCCTGCTGGTGGACGACGACCCGGCCGCCCGGGAGCTGCTCCAGCGCTTCCTCGAGCGCGAGGGCTTTCACGTCCGCACCGCCAATGACGGCCGCGCCGGGTTGACCCTCGCCCGGGCGCTGCGGCCGCGGGCGATCCTGCTCGATGTCGAGATGCCGCGCATGGACGGCTGGGCGGTGCTGCACGCCGTGCGCAGCGATCCCGATCTCGCCGGGACGCCGGTGATCATGACCTCGGTGGTGGCCGAGCAGGGGCTCGGCCAGGCGCTCGGCGCCACCGACTACTTCGTCAAGCCGATCGATTGGGACCGGCTGAAGGGCATGATGGAGCGCTACCGCCCGGAAGGACCGGGGGAGGCGCGCGTCCTCGTGGTCGACGACGACCCGGATGCCCGGGAGCGGTTGCGCCGGTCGCTCGGCCGCGAGGGCTGGACCGTGGACGAGGCCGAGAACGGCCGGATCGCCCTGGAGCGGGTCAGCCAGACGCGCCCGAGCCTGATCCTGCTCGACCTGATGATGCCCGAGATGGACGGGTTCAGCTTCCTGCGGGCGCTGCGCGCCCGGCCGGACGGCGACGTGCCGGTGGTGGTGCTCACCGCCAAGGAGATCACCAGCGCCGAGAAGGCGAGCCTCGGCGCCCAGGCCGACCGGGTGATCGCCAAGGGCTCCATGAGCCTCGCCGAGATCGGCCGGCAGCTGCGGGTGCTCTACGCGCGCTCCGCCGCCGAGCCGGTGCCGGGCCGGCTCCAGGGCCTGATCCAGCGGCTCGCCGAGAACGATGTGGGAGATAAGCCATGAGCGACGACGGGATCGATCCGAACAAGGCGGCGGCGATCCGCCTGCGGGCGCGGCTGGCGGTGGTGGAGCGGGCGGCCTGGTTCGGCCTCGTCCACGCGATGAAGACGCGGCCCGCCGAGACCGAAGCCTACATCGCCTCCGAGCGGGCGCGCTGCGCGGAAGGCTTTGGCGGCACCACCTGGGCCAAGGACCTCACGGATGCCGAGCGCAAGATGCTCGCCGAGGAGGTCGATGCCGGGCTGGCGCAGCTGATCGAGGATGCCAGGCAGGAAATATAGGTCGGGCTATCGGAGCACATGAACGCTCACAGATAGACGCATCGGCATTCAAGCAAAAATCACAACTCAACGGAACATCTCGTCACAAGAAACGAGATCGGATAGTTCTCTTTCAGCCTGTTTGACTGCCTGATCTCAGCCGCGTGACGGTTCCGACCAACAAATATCCCAATCGTTCCCCTCATCCTGAGGTGCTGCGTAGCAGCCTCGAAGAAGCCCTCCAGGGATCGCGCGGCCGGCTGGAGGGCTCCTTCGAGGCCTCCGCTTCGCTTCGTCGCCTCAGGATGAGGGCGGGGGTGGGAAAGACCGGTCCAACGGGCTTTTATGCTTCGTGCGTTCCTATCCTCTACAGCCTGACGAAAATGTCTAGCCGACTGCTCTGGTGTAGATGCTGTAGGGTACGCCATGGATATCGGGCGCGTCGCTGTGCTTGATGAACCCCATGCGGAGATACATCGGCAGTGCCACGGCCATGATCGGCGACGTATGAAGCGCGATGATCGGCGACCGATCGCGTGAGGCACGATCGATGCAGGCCTGGGTCAGTTGCCGGCCGAGGCCCCGCCCTTGGGCTTCGGGTGCTACGACGAGCATTCTTATGATCGGCCAAGATGGATCGAAGTACGATGCCTTGGGCTTGTGGGGTCCAACATAAACAACGCCGCCGACAATTCGTCCTGCGTCCTCCGCAACGATGATTTCACCGTCTTCGGCAAGATCCCCCATACGAGACACACCAGCAACCATGGCTGGCCAATCCGTATAATCGGACTTGAATTGCTCAAAGGCCGCGAGAGCGATGCCACCGAGTTGAGTCTTGTCCAGTGAAACGTAGTTCCGTAGAGTCATCATTGTGTCAAACAAGACATCATGGGGCGCAGCACCGAAATGATAGCCGCCGTTCTGGCGTATGTCTACCAAATCAGATATGCACACAAACATCTCGATAATAATTTGATGGCATTATCTTGGAAGTATTACTATTTCAAAAAATTATTGTCATGAGAATATTTACATAATAGAAAATACATAGTTGTCGTGAATCATGGAATGCTGCTGAACGACAATTCTAAAGGTCAGCGGGCCATGCAAACAGAACCGTATCTCCCAATCAATTTCACGATTTCCTCGGAGGCGTGGGAGGAAATCGAGCGCATACGGCAGTTCTGGGACAGCAAATTCGCCGATAAAGCCGATGTTCTCGTGATCGGCTGGGGAAGAACTATACTGAACGACGGCAGATCTTGGAGTCACGTCGTCGTGAGCTTTTATAGAGTTTCAGAACGACACAAAATCGAACACGGTATTCAGATACTTTCCGGGCATGAGATTGTGTTTTTTACGACACCGGAATTCTACGATCAATTCGAGGGCAAGGTTATCAGATTCGCGCAGGACAAATGGTTTTTCCTGGCGCCAAATTGAAGACACCCGCGATCACGCGCTTCGTGGTCGGTCTCGAAATCTAAGACTCTCGGAACACGTCGCACCAAGCCGGCGGCAAGCCCATGACCGACAGAGGCGCCGCGACAGCGTGGCCCGGCAGGGTCGTCGCGCAATAGACGCCCCGCGCCACGCTCCGCGCCAGCACCCGCGCGGCGGCGTCGCCCAGGCGGGCGAGGTCGGCCACCAGGTCAGTGAGCGGCACGGTGCCGGTCGCCACCGCGAAGACGAGGTCGCCGTCGAGGGGCGTATGGGCCGGCACCAGGGCGCGGGCGAGGCCGTCCTGCGCCGCCACCGCCAGGCGCCGGCACTGGGCCTTGGTCAGCGCCGCGTCGGTGGCGATCACCGCGAGCGTCGTCGCCGCGCCGGGCAGCGTCCGGGCCGGGAAGGCGAGGGCGTCCGCCGGCACCCGGGCCGGGGAGCCCAGCCCGCCGAACTCGTCGTCTACCTCGAACGGCGCGGCCCAGAAATGCGGCCCGTCGCCGATCGTGGCGCTGCCGAAGGCGTTGACCGCCGCCAGCGCGCCGACCGAGCAACTGGTGCCCGGGACGGTCGCCGAGGCGGAGCCGATCCCGCCCTTCAGACGCCCGGTCCGCGCCCCCGTGCCGGCCCCCACGGAGCCGAGGGCGAAATCGTCCGACGCGGCGGCGGCCGCCAGAAAGCCCAGCTCGCGATAGGGCGGATAGCGGCCCCAATCCTTGTCGCCGCCGTTGAGCAGGTCGAACAGGATCGCGCCCGGCACGATCGGCACCCGCATCGGGCCGACCGGAAAGCCGCGCCCGGCCTCGGCGAGCCACGCGGTCACCCCCGCACCCGCGTCGAGCCCGAAGACAGAGCCGCCCGAGAGCACCAGCGCGTCGATCCGCTCCACCGTGCGCTCGGGATCGAGCAGGTCGGTCTCGCGGGTGCCCGGGCCGCCGCCGCGCACGTCGACCGACGCCACCACGGGCGCGTCGAACAGGATCGCGGTGACCCCGCTGGCGACCGTGAGGTCGCTGGCGTGACCGACCCGCAGGCCGGGAATATCCGTGATGCGGTTGCGCGTCATGGATCGAGCTTGCCACGGCCGGCGATCGGCGCAAATCCCGGTGCGCCATCCCCGCCCGATCCGGGTTGGTCGGATGGCAAGGCGCGACGAGGAGCACGGCATGGACGTCGGATTCATCGGATTGGGGCGGATGGGCCGCGGCATGGCCGCGAGCCTCGCGCGGGCGGGCCATCGGGTCCGGGCCTGGAACCGCTCGCCCGAGGGCGCGCAAGGCCTCGACGGGGTGACCCCGGTGGCGAGCGCCGCCGAGGCGTTCGCGGGCGAGGCGGTCATCACCATGCTGGCCGACGACGCGGCGCTCGAGGCGGTGATCGTGTCGGGCGGGCTGCTCGACCAGCCCCAGCGCCCCGGCCTGCATATCGGCATGAGCACGATCTCGGTGGCGCTCGCCCGGCAGCTCACGGCGATCCATGAGCGGGCCGGCGTTCCCTACGTCTCCGCGCCGGTCTTCGGCCGGCCGGACGTGGCCGAGGCCGGCAAGCTCAACATCGTGGCCGCCGGCGATGCGGCCCTGATCGCGCGCGCCGCGCCGCTGCTCGACGCGATGGGGGCCAAGACCTGGCCGTTCGGCGAGGAGCCGTCGCGGGCCAACGCGGTCAAGCTCGCCGGCAACTTCATGCTGATCTCGGCGATCGAGGCCATGGGCGAGGCCTGCGCGCTGACCGAAGGCCACGGGGTCGCGGGCGCGGACTTCCTCGACCTGATGACCAACACGCTGTTCGCCTCGCCGGTCTACAAGGGTTACGGCGCCTCGATCGCCCAGAACCGCTACGAGCCGCCGGGCTTCGGCCTCAAACTCGGCGCCAAGGACGTGCGCCTCGCCCTCCAGGCCGCGGAAGGCGCGGGCGTGCCGATGCCCTTCGCCAGCGTCCTGCGCGACGGGCTGATCGAGGCGATCAGCCACGGGGACGGCGAGAAGGATCTGGCCGCCCTGGCGCGGGTCTCTGCACGGCGTGCAGGCCAGAGTTGAACCTAGCGGCTAGGTCTTTTGCTTCTAATAGAGACCTTAACGATTGATTCAACCCTAAGTCACAGTGTCCGCGCGTAGTTCAAGCGCGGATACCAGTCCATGACCCGACGTCCTCTTTCGCTACAGGCGATGACCCTGTCCACGAAGGTGATCCTGCTCGCCATGGTTGTGGTGACGCTCACGGCGGGGGCGATCTGGATCACCGTCTCGCGGCAGACCTGGTCGCAGATGGAGGCGGAGCAGCGCAGCAACGGCGAGCGCAACCTGCGCACGCTGGCGCTCGTCCTGGCCGCGCGGCTTCCCGGAACGACGGCCGACGTGACGGAGGCGCGGATCGCCAAGGTGGTGGCGCCGAGCCTCGCGGGCTTCGCGGACGCCTCCGTGGTCGACGACGCGGTGGCCTATTCCGGCGGTGTCGCCACGGTGTTCAGCTACGAGCCGGCCACCGGTACCTTCCTGCGGCGGCAGACGACCGTGCGCGGCCAGGACGGTGCCCGCGCCGTCGGCACCCTGCTCGCCGCGGACAGCCCGGCCCAGGCCGCGGTGCGCGCGGGCCGGACCTACGAGGGCCCGGCGGTGCTGTTCGGGCGCCGCTACTACACCGTCTATCAGCCGACCCTGGACGCGGCCGGCACGGTCAACGGCATCCTGTTCATCGGGCTCCCGATCGAGATGTATTTCGACGCCTACGCGCAGACGATGACGAGCCTCAGCGTGGCCGCCCTGGTCATCGCGGTGCTCGCCTGCGCCCTGGTCGGCCTGGTGGCGGCGCGCCTGTTCCGGCCCTTCGCCGCCATCTCGTCGCGGATCGAGGCGCTGGCGGCGGACGATCTGGAGACCCCGATCCCCCATACCGGGCGCGGCGACGAGATCGGCGCGGTGGCCCGGTCCCTCGAGGTGCTGCGCAGTGCCGGCCTGCGGACCCGGGAACTCGAAGGTCTCCAGAGCGCGGGCGCGGCGGACGAGGCCCGGCGCCGGGCGAATCTCGACCGCGTCATCGAGGCGTTCCGCAGGCAGGTCGTGGTGCTGAAGGGCTCGCTCACCGCGAGCACCGGCGAGATGCGGGCGCGCGCCGACGAGATGGTGGCCACCTCCGCGGAGGCGGAAATCGCCGTGGCGGAGACCGAGCGGGGCTCGCACGAGACCTCGGCGAGCGTCCAGACGGTGGCGAGCGCGGCCGAGGAACTGTCCGCGTCGATCGGCGAGATCGGCATGCAGCTCGACCAGGCCGAGCGGCTGGTCACCACCGCGGCCGTGGAGGCCGAGACGATGAACACCGAGATCACGGACCTCGCGGATGCCGCGAGCCGGATCGGCGACGTGGTCGGGCTGATCCGCCAGATCGCCGGCCAGACCAACCTGCTCGCGCTCAACGCCACGATCGAGGCGGCGCGTGCGGGCGAGGCCGGCAAGGGCTTCGCGGTGGTGGCGTCCGAAGTGAAGGCCCTGGCCTCGCAGACGGCCAAGGCGACGGAGGAGATCGGCAACCAGATCGCCGGGGTCCAATCCTCCACCGAGGCGACCGTGGCGGCGATCGGCCGGATGGGCGAGCGGATGCGGGCGGTCACCGAGACCACGGGCGGCATCGCCTCCGCGGTCTCGGCCCAGAGCGCGGCCACGGCCGAGATCTCGCGCAACGTCGCCGACACGGCGGGGGCCACGGAGGCGATTGCCGGCGGCCTGACCACGGTGGCCGGCGCCGCAAGGCGCTCCGCCCGGATGGCGGCCACCGTCACCGGCGCGGCCCAGACCGTGGATTCGGTGGCGGCCGAGCTGGAGAGCGAGATCGAGCGCTTCCTCGCGCAGGTCGCCGCCTAGGCCGGGCCCGGAACCGGTTCGGGCTCCCCGTTTTAGAGCCCGAACCGCGCGAAGGCGGCGCGCTCCTCCAGCGCCGCCAGGGCGTCATCGGCGATCCCGCCCGGCGCCCCGCCCCGGCGCAGCAGGCGGGAGAGGATCCCGCCCCGGGCCTCGGCGACCAGACGCAGGTCGACCGTGTCGCCGAAGCGGGCGCGCATGGTCGCGCGGACGTCGCCGAGCGCGTCGACCAGCCCGAGGGCGAGCGCCTGGCGGCCGGTCCAGACCGCGCCGGTGAACAGGTTCTCGGAGGTCGACAATGTCGGGCGCCGCGCCGTCACGAGCCCGGTGAACAGGTCCTGGATGTCGGCCTGGAGGCGCTTCAGGCGCTCCACGTCGGCCGGATCCTCCGGGCGGAACGGGTCGAGCATCGACTTCGCCTCGCCCTGGGTGTGGACCCGGCGCTCGACGCCGATCTTCTCCAGCAGGCCGTGGAAGCCGAACCCGGCCGAGACCACCCCGATCGAGCCGACGATCGAGGTCGGGTCGGCGACGATCTCGTCGGCCGCGCAGGCGATCATGTAGCCGCCCGACGCCGCGACATCCTCCACGAAGGCCACGACCGGCAGTGCCTTCTCCTCGGCCAAGGCCCGGATGCGCCGGTGGATCAGGTGCGACTGTGCCGGCGAGCCGCCCGGCGAGTTGATCACGATCGCCACCGCCTTGATCCCGGGCATCGTGAAGGCCCGTTCCAGGCTGCCCGCGACCCCGCCGATCGAGAGCCCCGGGCGGATCGGCGAGACCGCCCCGATCGTGCCGGAGAGCCGGACCACGGCGACCCGCGGGCGGCGGTCGCGGAAGCGGCGCGGCAGGAAGGCCCGGAGGGCGTCGGGAAGCGCGAACGGCATGGAGTCCCTTGGACGGCGCGGGAAGCGTGAGTGCTGCCGCCCGAATTGGGCGTTCCGGCCCCGCGCGCAAGGGAACCGGGACAGGAGGTCCCGGCGCTCATGGCGGTCTGCGCAGTCGCAGCGGATCGAACCGTTTGCCGACCTTGGCGGTTCCTGCCGATGGCGCGGATCGCGCCGGCCCGGATCGGCGGACGGCCTCCGGGTGCTCACACGGGAGAGAGACGATGCGACCCTGGCCTATCCTGGTCCTGCTCGCGGCGCTGATCGGGGGCTTCGCCAACGCCCCCGCGGGAGCGGCGCCCCTGCCGGTCCCGGCCGCCGCCGAGGCGGCTGCGCCCGGCCCCACGGTCCAGCTCGCGCGCTGGCATCACCGGCGCCACTGGCACCGGCGCCATCACTGGCGGCGGCACTGGCATCACCGGCGCCATCACTGGCATCGGCGGCACCATTGGCACCGTCATCATTGGCACCGCCGGCCCGTCGTTTACCGCCGGCATTTCGCCCCCCGGCACCCGACTTTCTACTGACGGATGCAGCCTGCGCCCCGGCCGGACCGGTCCGGGGCGCAGCCTTGTGTGCGGGCGCGGAAAAGCTTATTTAACCACCTGATATCACTGCTGTTCCGCAAGGCCGTCCGGGCGCTCCGCGCGCCACCGGGACGGTCGCCAGCACCGCCCCTCCGGGCCTGATTACGGGTAATTCCTTGGCCGAGACCGATCCGACGGGCACCGCCCCGCCCGCCAGCGACATTCGCCCCGTCTCCATCACCGACGAGATGCGCCGCTCCTACCTCGATTACGCCATGAGCGTGATCGTGAGCCGCGCGCTTCCCGATGCGCGCGACGGTCTGAAGCCGGTCCACCGCCGCATCCTGTATTCCGCCTTCGAATCCGGGCACCTGCCGGAGCGGAAATACGTCAAGTCGGCGCGCATCGTCGGCGACGTGATCGGTCTCTACCACCCGCACGGCGACCAATCGATCTACGACGCCTTGGTGCGGATGGCGCAGGACTTCTCCATGCGCCTGATGCTCATCGACGGGCAGGGCAATTTCGGCTCGGTCGACGGCGATCCGCCGGCGGCCATGCGCTACACCGAATCGCGCCTGGCCAAGCCCGCCACGGCGCTGCTCTCGGACATCGACAAGAACACCGTCGACTTCCAGCCGAACTACGACGAATCGCGGGAGGAGCCCACCGTCCTCCCGGCCCGGTTCCCGAACCTCCTGGTCAACGGCGCCGGCGGCATCGCGGTCGGCATGGCGACCAACATCCCGCCGCACAATCTCGGCGAGCTGATCGACGCCTGCGTGGCGCTGATCGACGATCCGGGCCTGACCATCGAGCAGCTCACCGAGATCGTCCCCGGGCCGGACTTCCCCACCGGCGGCATGATCCTCGGCCGGGCCGGCACCCGGCAGGCCTACGCCACCGGCCGCGGCTCGGTGATCATGCGCGCCAAGTCGCATGTCGAGGAGCTGCGCAAGGAGCGCGAGGCGCTGATCTTCACCGAGATCCCGTATCAGGTGAACAAGGCGACGCTGGTCGAGAAGATCGCCGAGCTCGTGAAGGAGAAGCGGGTCGAGGGCATCTCCGACCTGCGCGACGAATCCGACCGCAGCGGCATGCGCATCGTGGTCGAGATCCGGCGCGACGCCATGGCCGAGGTGGTGCTGAACCAGCTCTACCGGTTCACGCCGCTGCAATCCTCCTTCGGCTGCAACATGGTCGCCCTCAACGGCGGCCGGCCGGAGCTGATGAACCTGAAGGACCTGCTCCAGGCCTTCGTGGACTTCCGCGAGGAGGTCGTCTCCCGGCGCACCAAGTTCCTGCTCGGCAAGGCCCGCGAGCGCGCCCACGTCTTGTGCGGCCTGGCCATCGCGGTCGCCAATATCGACGAGGTGATCCGCCTGATCCGGACCTCGCCGGACCCGAACTCGGCCCGCGAGGCCCTGATGAACCGCGACTGGCCGGCCCACGACATCGCGCCGCTGATCGCGCTGGTGGACGACCCGCGCCACCGGGTCGCCGAGGACGGGACCTACCGCCTGTCCGAGACCCAGGCCCGCGCCATCCTGGACCTGCGCCTGCAGCGCCTCACGGCCCTCGGCCGCGACGAGGTCGGGGACGAGCTGAAGACGCTGGCCGACGAGATCGCCGACTATCTCGACATCCTGCGCTCGCGCGCCCGCATCCAGGCGATCGTCAAGGACGAGCTGATCGAGGTGCGGCAGCAATTCGCCACCCCGCGCCGGACCGAGATCGTCGATTACGATTCGAGCGTCGACGACGAGGACCTGATCGCCCGCGAGGACATGGTCGTGACCGTGTCCCATGCCGGCTACGTCAAGCGCGTGCCGCTCTCGACCTACCGGGCCCAGCGCCGGGGCGGGAAGGGCCGTTCGGGCATGGCCACCCGCGACGAGGATTTCGTCACCCGCCTGTTCGTGGCCAACACCCACACGCCGGTGCTGTTCTTCTCCAGCCAGGGCCAGGCCTACAAGGAGAAGGTCTGGCGGCTGCCGATGGCCGCCCCGAACGCCCGCGGCAAGGCGCTGGTGAACATCCTGCAGCTGCAGGACACCTCCGAGCGCATCACCACGATCATGCCGCTGCCCGAGGACGAGGCGTCCTGGGAGACGCTCGACGTGATGTTCGCCACCGCCAGCGGCAATGTCCGACGCAACAAGCTGTCGGACTTCGTCCAGGTGAACCGCAACGGCAAGATCGCCATGAAGCTCGATCCGGGCGACCACATCGTCCATGTCGAGATCTGCCGGCCGGACCAGAACGTGCTGCTCACCACGGCCAAGGGCCAGTGCATCCGCTTCCCGGTGGAGGATGTGCGCGTGTTCAAGGGCCGGGATTCCACCGGCGTGCGCGGCATCCTGCTCGCCCCGGACGACCGGGTGATCTCGATGACCATCCTGAACGCCTTCGACGCCAGCGCCGAGGAGCGGACGGGCTACCTGAAGATGCGCCGCGCCGTCACCGGCGAGGCGGAGGAGGGGGCCGAGGTGGAGGCCGAGGACGGCGCCGAGGCCGCCGCGATCTCGCCGGAGCGCTACGCCGAGATGGGCGCGGCCGAGCAATACGTGCTCACCCTGTCCGAGCGGGGCTACGGCAAGCGCTCCTCGTCCTTCGAGTACCGGACCTCGGGCCGCGGCGGTAAGGGCATCACGGCCATGCGGGTCAACGACCGCAACGGCAACCTCGTGGGCTCCTTCCCGGTCGAGGCCACGGACCAGATCATGCTGGTCACCGACCGCGGCCAGCTGATCCGGGTGCCGGTGGACGACATCCGCATCGTCGGCCGCGCCTCGCAGGGCGTGACCGTGTTCAACACCGCCAAGGACGAGAAGGTCGTGTCGGTGGAGCATATCGAGGGCGAGGACGAGGAGAACGGCGAGGGCGTCGCCGAGGCCGGTCCGGAGGGCGGCGCCGAGGAAGCGTGAGGCTCCGGCCCGCGCACCGCGAGGTTCCGTCCGGCGCAAAAATGCTCTAGGTCGGGCCTCGATGACCCGCACCGCCCTCTACGCCGGCTCGTTCGATCCGGTCACGAACGGCCATCTCGACGTGGTCCGCCAGGCCTGCCGGCTGGTGGACCGCCTCGTGATCGCCATCGGCGTCCATCCCGGCAAGGCGCCGCTCTTCTCCGCCGAGGAGCGCGCCGCCCTGCTCACCGAGACCTGCGGGCCGGTGGCTGAGGCCGAGGGCGCGACGCTGGAGATCGCGACGTTCGCGGACCTCGCGGTCTCGGCGGCCCGGCGCTGCGGCGCCTCGATCTTCATCCGCGGCCTGCGCGACGGCACGGATCTCGATTACGAGATGCAGCTCGCCGGCATGAACGGCGCCATGGCGCCCGAGGTGCAGACCGTGTTCCTGCCCGCCTCGACGCAGGCGCGCCCGATCACCGCAACGCTGGTGCGCCAGATCGCCGGCATGGGCGGAGACGTCTCGCCCTTCGTGCCCGCCGCCGTCGCGGCCCGCCTCCGGCAGCGCTTCGCCGCCACCGCCTGATCCTCTGACCTCTCTGGAAGGAACCCGATGAATCGCCGCCACGCCCTCCTCGCGCTCGCCCTCACGCTCGGCTCCGTCCCGGCCGCCCGGGCCGCCGACGCCAACACGGTCTATCTCGAGACCAAGGACGGGCGCATCACCATCGCGCTGCGGCCCGACCTCGCCCCGAAGCACGTCAAACAGATCAAGACGCTGATCTCCCAGGGCTTCTACGACGGCCTGAAGTTCCACCGGGTGATCGACGGCTTCATGGCCCAGACCGGCGACCCGAAGGGCAACGGCACCGGCGGCTCGAGCCTGCCGAACATCCCGGCGGAGTTCTCCCAGACCGCCGAGTTCCGCCGCGGCACCGTGGGCATGGCCCGCTCGTCGGATCCGAACTCGGCCAACTCGCAGTTCTTCATCTGCCTCGGCGACGCGCCGTTCCTGAACAAGCAGTACACCGTCGTCGGCAACGTCACCGACGGGCTCGACGTGCTCGACAAGATCAAGAAGGCCGCCCCCGGCGCACCGGGCGGGGCCGTGCAGGACCCGGACAAGATCGTCCGCATGACGCTCGCCGAGAAGGCGAAGTAGCGCGCGCCGATGTGGCGTCGGCTCGCCGTCCTCGGCGCGCTCGCCCTCGCTCCGGCGGCGGCGCGTGCCTATGATGGCGGCTATGCCTATGGCGGCTACGCCGACCAGGCCGGCGGCGGCTATCGCCTGAGCCTGCCGCAGACCCTGCGGGGCACCGTCGCGGTGCCGCTGGCGCAGCCCCCGGCCGGGGCTGCCGACACCCTGGCCGAGCTCTACTCGGTGCTGGCGGCCTGCTGGCAGCCGCCCGCCGGTCTCGGCCGACCCGCGGCCGGGTCCGACGATGTCGAGATCACCGCGCGGCTGTCGCTCCGGCGCGACGGCAGCCTGATCGGCACCCCGCGCATCACCTACGCGGCGGGGTTCGCGCGGGACCAGCGCCGCACCCTCGTGCGGGCGACCCTCGAGGCGCTCGCCGGCTGCACCCCGGCGCGGATCACCCCGGGCCTCGGCCGGGCGATCGCCGGGCGGCCGGTGGCCCTGCGCCTGGTCTACCGCCCGCCGGCCTGACCGTTTCGCCGCGCTCGCCGGATCCGGGGAGCGCCGCTACATTCCCACCAACAGGAAGGACCACACCATGGCCGATACCGACACTCTCACCCTCGAGACCACCAAGGGCCGCGTCGTGATCGCGCTGCGCCCCGACCTCGCCCCGGGCCATGTCGAGCGGATCAAGACGCTGGCAGCCCAGGGCTTCTACGACGGCGTGCCGTTCCACCGGGTGATCGAGAACTTCATGGCCCAGACCGGTGACCCGACCGGCACCGGCTCGGGCGGCTCCGAGCTGCCGGACCTGAAGGCCGAGTTCAACGCCGAGCCCCACGTGCGCGGCACCTGCTCGATGGCCCGTACCAACTTCCCGCACTCGGCGAACTCGCAGTTCTTCATCTGCTTCGACGACGCCCGCTTCCTCGACAAGCAATACACCGTCTGGGGCAAGGTCGTGGAAGGCATGGATGTGGTCGACACGCTCAACAAGGGCGAGCCGCCGCGCTCGCCGGACAAGATCGTCAAGGCCAGCGTGAGCGAAGCCGCCTAAGTTGAGACTCGGCCGCCCGTGTTCGCCACAGGTGCGGGCACGGGCGGCCGATCGTGACGGGTCGACTGCGCTGCCGGGCCTAAGCTTTGCAGCATTGACACGGAACGCTACGCTTCGCCCGTGTCCGAATCTCACAGACGCCCGCGAACCTTTAAGACCGCTTGGTTCGCCAAAGCGGCGCGAAAAGCTCATCTTACCGACCGGGACTTGTGCGCGGCGATCCGGGAGGTCGAGCAGGGTCAAGCTGACGATCTCGGCGGCAGTGTCTTCAAGAAGCGCCTGAACAAGAACATGCACCGGAGCGTCATTCTGGCCAAAATCGGCCATTACTGGCTCTATCAGTACCTGTTCGCGAAAAAGGATCGCGCCAACATAGAGGACAACGAGCTGAAGGCATTTCGCTTGCTCGCCAAGGACCTCGGCAGGACGACGGATGCCGACATCGCTCGGCTCATTGCGGCGGGCCACATCATGGAGATCTGCGATGACCGGGAAGCGGGCCTTTAAGAGCGACGCCTTCGAATCAATCCACGCGACCGCCATGGCCTTCCACGAGGTCGGCGTGACGGATGCGGAAACGATGCGCGCCTTCGACGAGATCTGCCTCGCCGTGCCGCCAACGATCGAGCCCGCCCAGATCAAGCAGCTGCGCGAAAACCTCAACGTCAGCCGGCCGGTCTTCGCCCGCTATCTCAACACCAGCGAGCGCAACGTGGAGAAGTGGGAAACCGGCGCCAAGAAGCCCAGTGGCACGGCGCTCAAGCTTTTAGCGGTGGTCCAGAAGCACGGCTTACAGGTCTTGGCTTGAGATCGAGTTCCGCGGCCGCGGCCAGATCCTCCGGCGTGTTGACGTTCAGGAACGGATCGACGCCCGCCACCGGCCATTCCACGACGGTCGCGCCGTGGCGCGCGATGAACCCGCCGACGCGCCTTTCGTCCCGCTCCACCAGGGCGCGGCGCAGATCCCCCCGCAGCCCGACCGGCCAGAGCGCCACGGTGTAGTGCTCGCGCCCACCCGAGGCGGCGAGCGCGATCGGGGCATCCCCAGGAGCCGATCCGAGCCGCATCGCGAGATCCGCCGGGAGGAACGGGGCATCCCCGGGCACGGTCAGCACATGGCTGACCTCAGGCCGCTGCGCGGCTGCGAAATCGAGCCCCGCCAGAAGGCCGGCGAGCGGACCCGGCAGGCCCGGCACCGTGTCGGGCAGCACCGACCCCGGAAACCCGGCGAACCGTGCTGGATCGCCGTTGGCGCTGAGCGCGAGCCCCGCCCCGCATTGCGGCCCGAGCCGCTCGACCACGCGCTCCAGCAGCGTCCGCCCGCCCAGCCGCACCAGCGGCTTGTCGACGCCGCCCATGCGCCGGCCGAGGCCTCCGGCGAGGATCAGGCCTAGGATGTGCGGGCGGTCGACCACGAAGACGTCACTCGATGACGATCCGCGGCGCGGTGCGGCCGGCCGGGGCGCCGGTGAGGTTCGCCCACAGGGACGCGGCGATGTCGCGGTAGACCTTGGCGTGCGGCCCGTCCGGATCGGTCGCCACCACGGGACGGCCGGAATCCGAGGTCTCCCGGATGGTCATGTCGAGGGGCACCTCGCCGAGGAACGGCACGCCGAGGCGCTGCGCCTCGATGCGGGCGCCGCCATGCCCGAAGATGTGCGAGGCGTGGCCGCAATTCGGGCAGATGAAGGTCGCCATGTTCTCGATCACGCCGAGGATCGGAACCGCGACCTTCTTGAACATGGTCACGCCCCGGCGGGCGTCGATCAGCGCGAGATCTTGCGGCGTCGAGACGATGACGGCGCCCGAGAGCGGCGTCGCCTGGGCCATGGTGAGCTGGGCGTCGCCGGTGCCGGGCGGCATGTCGACGATGAGCACGTCGAGCTCGCCCCAGAGCACGTCGCGCAGCATCTGGGTGATGGCCGATTGCACCATCGGGCCGCGCCAGATCATCGCCGTCTCCGGCTCGATCAGGAAGCCGATGGACATGACCTTCAGCCCGTAGCCGACCATCGGCTCCATGGCCTTGTTGTCGACCACGGTCGGCTTGCCGGACAGGCCGAACAGCTTCGGAACGGAGGGCCCGTAGATGTCGGCATCGAGCAGGCCGACCTTCAGCCCCTGGGCCTGGAGGGCCAGCGCGAGGTTGCAGGCGGTGGTGGACTTGCCGACGCCGCCCTTGCCGGAGGCGACGGCCACGATGTGGCGCACGCCGGCGATCTGCGGCCCCTGGTTCGGCGGTGCGCCGGGCCGCGGCGGCGCGACCGGCGGCGGGGTCACCGGACGGGGCGCGGCGTCGCTCTGGGCCGGCATGCCCGGGCCGCGCTCCGAGGTCAGGCTGGCGAACACCCCCGAGACGCCCGGCATCTGCAGGACGCGCCCCTCCGCCTGCCGCCGCACCGGCTCGAACCGCTCGGCCTCGCTCGGATCGACCAGGATCGAGAACATCACCCGGTTGCTCGGATCGACCACGACCTGAGATAGCCGCCCGGAGCCGGGCAGGGTGGTGCCGGCGGCGTCGACGGTGACGGATTGGAGCGCGCGCAGCACGTCGTCGCGGGTAATCGCCAAATCGTCCTCCACCGGGAGCAAGCAGGTCTAATACCCGCTGCATGTAACCGAGCGCCGCAAGAACGCCAGACCCTGTCCCCGCCATCGAGATCTCCACCGCTCCACGACGCGCGGCGGTTTTCCCTCGAAATTGCCGACCATGGGCCGTACATTCGGGGTCGGACGGAGGTGGCGATGCGCAACGCGCGACGATCTGACGACATCCCGAAGAACCGGCGACGCACCGATCGCTTGGAGGCCCGCGTGACGGCGGAGCAGAAAGCTCTCGTCGCGCATGCCGCAGCGCTCGAAGGACGCAGCATCACCGACTTCGTCCTGACGAGCGTCCAGGATGCCGCCAAGCGTGCCATCGCGGAGCACGAGGTGATCCAGCTCAGCGTCCGGGATTCCCGCGCCTTCGTGGAGGCGCTCCTCGCGCCGCGCGAACCCAGCGAGCGGATGCGGGATCGCGTGGCGACTTACCGAACGCTGATGGGTGGCTCGGAGACGTGACCATCGGCGCTGGGCCGGCCATCGAGATCTTCGATGCCGGGCGGCACGATCGATCCCGCTTTGCGTGCGGCGTCGACGCTCTCGATCGCTATCTCCGCTCGCAGGCCGGCCAGGATGCGCGGCGCCGCGTGGCCGCCCCGTTTGTCCTGCTGGAGCCTCCGGAACCCGCCATCCTGGGGTTCTACACCCTCGCCAATACCTCGATCCGGGCCGCAGAATTGCCGCCGGCCTTCGTCAAGAAACTGCCGCGCTATCCGATCCTGCCGGCCACGTTGCTCGGCCGGCTGGCGGTCGATGCGTCACGGCGCGGCCAGGGGTTCGGTACGCTTCTGCTGCTGGACGCGCTGCGGCGCTACCTCAGGAGCGAGACGGCCTCCCTGGCAGTCGTGGTCGATGCGAAGGATGAAGCCGCGGTCGCGTTCTACGAGGGCCATGACTTCCTTCGGCTGCCCGATCAGCCCCGCCGTCTGTTCAAGCCGATGGCCGAGATCGCGATGCTGTTTGACCCTACCGCGTCCTAGACGATCGCCCCGCGCGATCACCGCCGTCCCGGTGGAACCGCGATCAGATTGCATTCCTCCATCGGGCCGCGCACCACGGTGCCGTCGCCGCGCCGGTAGAAGCCGTGGCGAACGTGGCGGCAGCCGAGCGGCCCGCGCAGGCGCTTCACCCGTTCGATATGGACGCTGCCGGCGCGGCGCCCGGAGAAATCGTGGCCGCCGATCCGGACGCCCGGCCCGAACCGGACCTCGGCGCGGGCCGGCGCGGCCGCCAGCCAGACCGATCCGATGAGCACGGCCAGCCCCCAGCGGGCCGTCCACCGCCCGTTCGCCCCCATCCCGAAACCTCCTGAACCAAGCGGGCCTTCGCCCGTTGTCGAGGCGACTTGCGGGCGGGGCCTCCCCAGAGGGGTCCCCCCGCGCGACTCGAGCGCCACGTCGGCGACAGCAAGGAGACCGGTTTCATGCATCAGGGCAACCACCGCGACCACGAGGGCGCGAAGAAGCTGTTCGAGCTGATCAAAGACGTGAAGATCGCGATGATGACCACCGTCGATGCCGAGGGGACGCTCAACAGCCGCCCGATGTGGAACAACGACGCCGACGAGAACGGCGACTTGTGGTTCTTCACCAAGCTGCACTCGCCCAAGACCTCCGAGATCAGCAAGGACAACCAAGTGAACCTCGCTTATTCGGACCCGTCGAGCCAGACCTACGTCTCGGTGGCCGGCAAGGCCGAGATCGTGCGCGACCAGGCCAAGATCGACGAGAAGTGGAATGAGAGCCTGAAGACCTGGTTCCCCAACGGCAAGAACGACCCCGAGGTCGCGCTGATCCGCGTCCATCCGGAAAAGGGCGAGTACTGGGACAGCCCCAACAGCACGATGCTGCACCTCTACGGCTACGTGAAGGCGTCGCTCACCGGCGAGAGCCCCAAGACCGAGACCAAGAAGGTCGATCTCGCCTGATCGCGCGCGACGGCGCGGCGAGGATATCGGGGGCGGCGCGCCGGAGGGTGGGCCGCCCTTCTTCTTGACGCGACCGCGCCCGGCATGCGCTCTGCGCCGGTGACGCGGCGGAAGAGTCCGAAGAGCATGATTGATCTGGCGAAGCGGGTCTACGATCACAGCTTCCGCATCGACCCGATCGTGCGGTCGCTGCTCGACACGGATTTCTACAAGCTGCTGATGGCGCAGACGATCCTGCGCCGGCATCCCCAGATCAGCACGACCTTCGGGATCACCAACCGGACGAAGCGCATCCGCATCGCCGACGAGGTCGATGCCGGGCTGCTGCGCGAGCAGCTCGACCATGCCCGCAGCCTCCGACTCAGCAAGGGCGAGGTGACCTGGCTGCGCGGCAACGTGTTTCGCGGCCAGGGGCGGATCCTCGGCCCCGAATTCGTGGCGTGGTTCGAGGGTTTCCAGCTGCCCGACTACGAGCTCGCGGTCCATGACGGCCAGTACGAGCTGACCTTCCACGGTCCCTGGATCGAGACCACCATGTGGGAGGTTCCGGCGCTGGCGATCCTCAACGAGCTGCGCGCGCGCGCCGTGCTGCGCGGCCTCGGCAAGCTCGACCTTCAGGTACTCTACGCCCGCGCGATGACCCGGGTATGGGAAAAGATCCAGCGCTTGCAGAAGCTGCCCGACCTGTCGGTGGCGGATTTCGGCACACGCCGGCGCCACGGCTTCCTCTGGCAGGATTGGTGCGTCCAGGCGATGGCCGAGGGTCTGGGCGGCGCCTTCCTCGGCACCTCGAACTGCCTGATCGCGGCCCGGCAGGAGGTCGAGCCGGTGGGCACCAACGCCCACGAATTGCCGATGGTCTACGCGGCGCTGGCCGAGGACGACGCGTCGCTCGCCGCCGCGCCCTACCGGGTGCTGGCCGACTGGCAGGAGGATTACCAGGGCAACCTCCGGGTCATCCTGCCCGACACCTACGGCACCACCGGGTTCCTGGCCAACGCCCCGGACTGGGTCAGCGACTGGACCGGGATCCGCATCGACTCGAAGGACCCGATCGAGGGCGGCGAGGAGGCGATCCGCTTCTGGCGGGAGCGCGGCTACGATCCCCGGGATAAGCTGGCGATCTTCTCCGACGGGCTCGACATCGACCAGATCGAGCACATCCACGCCCATTTCCACGGGCGCATGCGCATCGGCTACGGCTGGGGCACCCTGCTGACCAACGATTTCCGCGGTCTCCTGCCGGACGGCAAGCTCGATCCGGTCTCGGTGGTCTGCAAGGTCACGGAGGCGAACGGCCGCCCGACGGTGAAGCTCTCGGACAACCCGACCAAGGCCCAGGGGCCGGCCGACGAGATCGCGCGCTACCGCCGGGTGTTCGGGGTCGGCGAGCAGGCGGCTTTGCCGGTCCTGGTGTGAGGCGGTTCCGGCCTCGCATCCGTGAAGCCCGCCCCCTGACGGCCGGCGCGGACAACAGGTATGGTGTCGACCAACAGGGCCCGCCGCCTGGCCGGCCCGATGGGAGAACGCCATGACCCTGAATCGCCGCTCGCTCATCGGTGCCGCGGGCCTCGCCCTGGCGGCGCCGGCTCTCGACGGCGCGCAGGCCGCCGACGCCGCGAAGCCGGCCGCCAAGGCACCGCCCGTCACCAAGATCCTGGCGCAGTGGATCCTGGCTTCGTCCTACGACACCCTGCCGGAGAATGTCCGGCGCGAGGGGGTGCGCAGCTTCCTCAACTGGGTCGGCGTGGCGATCGGCGGCTCGCACCACGAGACCGTGGACGTCGCGGTCTCGGCGCTGCAGCCGTTCTCCGGGCCGCCGCAGGCCGGCCTGTTCGGCCGGTCGGAGCGGTTCGACATCATGAACGCCGCCTTCCTGAGCGGCGTGGCGAGCCACATCTTCGATTTCGACGACACCCACCTCAAGACGATCATCCACCCGGCCGGCCCGGTCGCCTCGGCGATCCTGGCCTATGCCCAGATGAAGCCGGTCTCGGGGAAAGCTTTCCTCGACGCCCTGGTGGTCGGGATCGAGACCGAGTGCCGGATCGGCAACGCGGTCTACCCGAACCATTACGATGCCGGCTGGCACATCACCGGCACCTGCGGGCCGTTCGGCGCGGCGGCGGCGGTCGGCAAGCTGATGGGGCTCACCGAGCCGCAGATGATCTACGCGCTGGGGCTCGCCGCCTCGCAGCCGGTCGGCCTGCGCGAATCGTTCGGCTCGATGAACAAGAGCTTCAATCCGGGCCGGGCGGCCTCGAACGGCCTGTTCGCGGCGATCCTGGCGGCCAAGGGCTTCACCTCCTCGGACGGCATGATCGAGGCCAAGCGCGGCTGGGCCAACACCATCTCGACCAAGCAGGACTGGTCCGAGATCACGGACGGGCTGGGCACCCGCTACGAGGCGCTGCTCAACACCTACAAGCCGTTCGCCTGCGGGATCGTCATGCATCCGACGATCGATGCCGGGGTGCAGATCCGCGACCAGGACCATGTCCGGCCGGAGGACATCGCCCGGGTCGACCTCAAGGTCCATCCGCTGGTGCTGGAGCTCACCGGCAAGACGGCGCCGAAGACCGGCCTGGAGGGCAAGTTCAGCATCTACCACGCGGCCGCGATCGCGCTCGTTGAAGGTGCGGGCGGCGAGAAGCAGTTCAGCGACCGGGCGGTGAACGACCCGCGTGTGGTCGCCCTGCGCCAGAAGGTGGTGCCGGTGATCACCCCGGGCATCGACGCCGCGCAGGTGGACATGACCGTGACCCTGACCGACGGGCGGAGCTTCCACCGCCGGATCGAGCACGCGATCGGCAGCGTCGAGACGCCGATGTCGGACGCGCAGCTCGAGGCGAAGTTCACCGACCTCGCCGCCGGGGTCCTGCCGGAGGCCCAGGTCAGGCGGGTGATGCAGATGTGCTGGTCGCTGCCCGAGCTGGCGGATGTGGGCGAGGTGGCGCGGGCCGGGGTGCAGGGCGCGTAAAGACGACGGCCGGCCGACGTTGACGGTCCGCCGTTCCGGCACCAAGATCCCGGGATGGCCGACCTGCCGATGAAAGACATTCGAGAGATCAGTCTTGAGGCCGTTCGAAGCATCGCAGGCTCTCAAGCCGGTGAAGCTGAAGTCGGCATCGGCCTCGATTCGTCCGACGAGCCCGTCTATCACATCACGCTGCAACTCGATCGCGGCTAGCAATCCATTCTGTCTTCGGCGGACAGGCTCCAGATCCGCCAGAAGATACGGGATGCCCTGATCGAGGCCGGCGACGAGCGCTATCCGTTCGTCCGTTTCCTGTCGCAAGACGACTGGGACGCCCGCACCCGTGCTCGATCCCCATGAGTTGCTCCAGGTCGCGCGCGCCCTGGCGGCCGGACCATCGCCGGTCGATGCCGAACTCCGTCGTGCGATCTCGTCCGCCTACTACGCGCTGTTTCACGCGACCCTGAAGATGGCGACCGAGCGCTTCGTGGGCGCGCCGCATCGGACCACGTCGGCCTACGCTCTGATCTATCGCGGCTTCGTCCACAATCGAATGAAGGACGTTTGCCGGGCGATCGACCGGCCGATCCTGGGACAGCGGCATCAGACGCTGTTGCAGCGAACCCGCGTCTCCCCCGAGGCACGGACATTCGCCAACGCCTTCGTGAGCCTGCAGGCCCTTCGGCACAGGGCCGATTACGATCCGCAAGTCGCCTTTCGGCGATCGGACGCCGTCGATGCCTGCGATCAGGCCGAGAGCGCCGCCCAGGCTTTGGCCGCCATCGATCCGGTGGAGCTCACCGATATCCTCGCCCTGCTCTTGGTCGAGGCGCGGGTGTAAGGCCCTCTCAGTCCCCGCGCCATAGCCCGCACGGCATTCCGGCCTCTGATCCGCGGAGCCTGCGGGATCGTTTTCCGGCCCCGTGCCGTTCCCCTGCCGCGAGGCCCCGTGACCCCGGCGGGCGCCCGCTTGTGGCGTTCGGGGTGTGGACTCGCAGCATGGGCACGAGAACCCCGGTCGGGGCGCAGCCTGGACACGCGCTGGTTCCGCCGCGGCCGGCCCGCGTGACCGCGGCCGAGACCCCGCGGACCACCTTGGCGTCGCCGATCCTGGTCGGGGCCACCATCGTGGCGGTGCTGTATTTCGGCCGCGAGATCTTCATCCCGATCGCGATCGCGCTGCTCCTGTCCTTCGTGCTGACGCCGCTGGTGAACCGCCTGCGACGCCTGCGCCTGCCGCGGTTGATGGCGGTGGGCGTGAGCGTCCTGCTGACCCTCGGGATCGTGGGCGCGATGGCGACCCTGATCGGCATCCAGGCGGCCGATCTCGCCGGCGACATCCCGCGCTACCGCGCCACCATCGAGCGCAAGATCGAGGGCCTGCGCGCCTCGCCGGTAGGCCACGTCACCGATTATATCGCCAATATCGGCCGGGCGCTCCACAACGGCGGCAAGGAGCCGGGCCAGGACCAGGCCAAAGAGCCGGCCAAGGAGCCGGCGAAAGAGCCACAGCAGGCCGCGCCGCAGGCACCCGAGGCGGCGCCCGGGCTGGACCCGGCGCGGCCGGGGCCGAAACCCGTCCTCGTCGAGGTGTCGTCGACCCAGCCGGGGCCGCTCGAGACGCTCGGCACCCTGCTGTCGCCGGTGCTGCAGCCGCTGGCGACCGTCGGAATCGTCTTCGTGGTGCTGCTGTTCGTCCTGATGCAGCGCGAGGATCTGCGCGACCGGATGATCCGGCTCGCGGGCTCCAGCGACCTGCACCGCACCACCGGGGCGATCGACGACGCGGCCGGGCGCCTGAGCCGCTACTTCGTGGTGCAGCTCGCCCTCAACACCGCCTTCGGGGTCGTGATCGGGATCGGACTCTACTTTATCGGCGTGCCGAACCCGGTGCTGTGGGCGATCTTCGCGGCGCTGATGCGGTTCGTGCCCTATCTCGGGGCGTTCCTGTCGGCGCTCCTGCCGATCACGCTCGCCGCCGCGGTCGATCCCGGCTGGAACATGATGATCGCGGTGGCGATCCTGTTCCTGATCCTGGAGCCGCTCACCGGCCAGGTGTTC
The DNA here is from genome assembly GCF_020523825.1 of Methylobacterium brachiatum. GTDB lineage: Bacteria > Pseudomonadota > Alphaproteobacteria > Rhizobiales > Beijerinckiaceae > Methylobacterium > Methylobacterium brachiatum. The sequence continues at coordinate 84,375 of NZ_JAJALK010000002.1, forward strand.
GAGCCGATCTTCTACGGCCAGTCCACCGGGCTCTCGCCCTTCGCGGTGCTGGTCTCGGCCCTGTTCTGGACCTGGCTGTGGGGGCCCGTCGGCCTGCTCCTGTCGACGCCGCTCACCGTCTGCCTGGTGGTGCTGGGGCGCCACGTCGAGCACCTCGAATTCCTCGACGTGCTGTTCGGCGACAGGCCGGCGCTCACCCCGGTGCAGAACTTCTACCAGCGCATCCTCGCGGGCGATTCCGAGGAGGTGCTGGGCCATGCCGAGCTGATCCTGCAGCAATGCTCGCTCTCGTCCTACTACGACGAGGTCGTCCTCAAGGCCCTCGAACTGGCCGCCCGCGACGCGGCGCGCGGGGTGCTCACCGCCCAGCAGAAGGGGGCGATGCGCACCGCACTGGGCGAGCTGATCGCCGACCTGTCGGACCGCAGCGACGCCAGCACCGAGGCGGCGGGCGAGAACGGCGACAACGCCTGCAGCCCGATGCCGATCGGTCCGGCGCCCGACGCGCTGCCCCAGGCCTGGACCCGCCAGGGCGCGGTTCTGTGCATCTCGGGGCGCGGCTTCCTCGACGAGGCCGCAGCCATGATCCTGGCCCAGATCCTGGAGAAGCGCGGCATCGGCGTCCGCACGGTGCCGTTCTCGGACGCCTCGACGGCGCGGATCGGACGGTTCGAGCCGGGCCCCGCCCGGATGGCCTGCGTCGTCTCGCTGGCGCTGAACGGCGAGCCGACCCATCTGCGCCGACTGGTCCGGCGCCTGCAGGATCGGATGCCCGGCGTGCCGGTCCTGCTCGGGCTGTGGCTCGCCCAGAACGGCCAGTTGGACAAGGTCGCGCGCGCCAAGGACGGCGCGACCGCGGCGACCGACCAGGTCGCGTCCCTGCGCGAGGCCATCGAGGCGGTTCTGGCCGCCGTCCAGGCGGACATCGCGGCCGTTCCGGAGACCGGGGCGGCGGCGCGCAGGCCGGAACCGGCGGACGCATGAGCGGAGGGGACTTGACGGCCGGGGTGCCGCCCCGGTTTCGTCGCGCACCGGCCGGGCTGCCGGACGGGTCGCGGACAGATCAGGGGACAGGGCCGATGAGCGTCGTCGAACTCGGGCGGTTCATGGACGATCTCGCGGACGCGTCCGGCAAGGCGATCCTGCCGTTCTTCCGCGCCCAGTTCGGCCTCGACGACAAGGCCCGCGGCGGCGCGCCGTTCGATCCGGTCACGGAGGCCGACCGGGCCGCCGAGGTCGTGCTCCGGGCGATGATCGGCCAGACGTTTCCCGGCCACGGCATCCTGGGCGAGGAGTTCGGCGCCGAGCGGCTGGACGCCGAATGCGTTTGGGTGCTCGACCCGATCGACGGGACCCGCGCCTTCATCGCCGGCCTGCCGACCTGGGGCACGCTGATCGGCCTGACCCGCAACGGCGTGCCGGTGCGCGGGCTGATGCACCAGCCCTATCTCGGCGAGCGCTTCACCGGCGACGGCCGCCACGCCCGCCTGCGCGGCCCGGCGGGCGAGCGCACCCTGCGGACCCGCCGCTGCGCCGAGCTGGGCCAGGCGATCCTGGCCACCACCGACCCGCGCCTGTTCGCCTCCGGCGACGAGGCCGAGCGGTTCCGCACCCTGGAGGGCCAGGTGCGGCTGTCCCGCTACGGCGCCGATTGCTACGCCTATTGCATGCTGGCGGCGGGCCAGATCGACCTCGTGGTCGAGGCCGGCCTGAAGCCCTACGACATCGTCGCGCTGATCCCGATCGTCGAGGGCGCCGGCGGCCGGATCACGGCCTGGGACGGCGGCTCGGCCGCCAAGGGCGGGCGGATCGTGGCGGCCGGCGACCCGCGCCTGCACGAGGCGGCGCTGAAGGTCCTGAACCCTTGAGGGCGCACCGTCTCACGGTCCATCGGCTCCGAGATTCGCATGCGCGCGGGAGCCTGTCCGCGTGCTGCTGAACGCGCTCGTCCTGCTGACGGGCCTGATGCCCGCCGTGGAAGATCGCGCGGCCACGCTCATGGCCGCGCCGGCGGCGGCTGTCGCCCCGACTGAGGCTGCGCCGCCGCGTTTCGATCCGGCGACACGCTCCGTCTCCAACTGGCACGTTCAGGCGGGCGAGAGCCTTCTGCCGCGCGCCCTGGCCCTGACGGCCCGGCTGGCCGAGGATCCGCCCTACGTCGCCCGCTGCGTCCGGCTCAACAACGGCTGGTGCATCAAGTCCGCCCGCTGGCCGGGGGAGATCGGTGCCGATGCCGAGGGCCACACCGCCTTCGCGACCCTGGCCGACGGGGCCGATGCGGCGGCGAGCCTGCTGCGCCGCTACTTCCGCGATTACGGCCGGCGCAACGCGCTCGCCATCGTGCGCCGCTGGGCGCCGTCCGAGTGCCGCGTCGCGACGCCGGCCCGGGCGGGCAGGGGCATCGCGATCGGGGTCGCGACGCCGGCGGTCTCGGCGACCCTGGCGCCTCGGGGGCTCGGCCGGACCCTGCGCGCTCGCTTCCTCGCCGCCCACCGGCCGGGCGGCGTGCCCCGGGCGCGGGCCAAGGCCCTGCGGGTGCAGCCCTGGTCGCCGCTCGCCCGGATGGCCGGCCGGCCCGGGGCGCGTCCGGCCGCCGCCCGCGTGCCGCACGTGGCGACGCTCCAGCCGGTGCCCGACATCGCTGCCGGGATCGCCGCCTCGGCCGAGTCCCGGCTGGCGGCCGCGCCCCGGGGCGCCGCGGATCCCGCAGCGCTCCTCGACCGCAAGCTGCCGAGCCCGGACCGGATGGTCGCGGAATCCGCCCAGCTGCCGGCCATCGCGGCCGGGCTGCCCCTGCTCGACCTGCGGCTGCCGGCGCCGCTCTGCACCGGCGACGAGGTCCGGATCCAGGCCTATGCGGCGCGGATCAGCGGCAGCGTCGGGCTGAAGCCCGGCGACGACCTCGACCTGTTCGGGCCGGACGGTACGCCGCGGCCCAACCTGGCGCCGGTCATGCTGGCCATGTCGGCGGTGGAACTCGGAACGCTCCGGGCCGGCCCGGATCTCGTCGCGGGGGCCATCGCCCGCCTGAAGCCCATGACACCGACACCCTAACGTCCTGGTTTCAAAAGGCCCGAGACCTTTTGCGGGTCCAGGGCGGAGCCCTGGCCTCTCGTGGGCTCCGCCCCCGAACCCCGGCAAAGGGCAAAGCCCTTTGGAAAGCCCGAGCCGGCCAAGCCTTGCGGTTCGGCCCGAACCGCGCCACCTGTGCCCGGCCTGTTTCCCGAGACGACGAGCCCGCCCGTGCCCCTGACCGACCTTGCCGCACGCGCCGGCTCGGCCGTCAAAGCCTTCGCCGAAGCCTCGCACGACCTGCTGATCCAGCCGACCTTGCGGCTCGGGGTCACCGGGCTCGCGCGCTCGGGCAAGACCGTGTTCACCACGGCGCTGATCCACCACCTCGTGGAGGCGCACGCCCTGCCGGCCTTCGCGCCCGCGCAGGAAGGCCGCCTGCGCCGCGCCCGGCTGGTGCCGCAGCCCGACGACGACGTGCCGCGCTTCCCCTTCGAGGAGCATTTCGCGACGCTCACCGAGGCGAGGCGCTGGCCGCGCTCCACCGACCGGATCAGCCAGTTCCGCCTGGAGATCGCCTACGAGCGCGCCGCCGGCTGGCGCAGCGGCCCGGCGACCCTGATGCTCGACGTGGTCGACTATCCCGGCGAATGGCTGCTCGACCTCGCGCTGATCGAGACGAGCTACACCGCCTGGTCGCGCGCCACGATCAACGGCACCCGCCGGCCGGGCCGGAATGCCGTGGCGGCGCCCTGGCTCGAGGCGCTCAAGGGCTTCGATCCCAACGGCCCCCTCGACGAGGTCGCGGCCGAGCGCGCGAGCGACGCGTTCAAGACCTATCTGGCGGCCCTGCGCGCCGGCCCGGAATCGGTGGCCACGACGCCCCCGGGGCGCTTCCTGATGCCCGGCGACCTCGCGGGCTCGCCGGCCCTGACCTTCGCGCCGCTGGACAACCTCACCGGCAGCATCGCCCCGGACAGCCTCGTCGGGCTGATGGAGCGGCGCTTCGAGGCCTACAAGGCCAAGATCGTCACGCCGTTCTTCCGCGACCATTTCCAGCGGGTCGACCGGCAGATCGTGCTGGTGGACGTGCTCGCTGCGGTCGATGCCGGGGCCACCGCCCTGGCCGAGCTGGAAGAGGCCCTCGACGCCGTGCTGCTCAGCCTCAATATCGGCCGCAACACGGTGCTGTCGAAGCTGTTCGCGCCCCGGGCCGACCGGGTGCTGTTCGCCGCCACCAAGGCCGACCACCTCCACCAGACCAGCCACGACCGGCTCGACGCGCTGCTGCGCCTGCTGGTCTCCCGGGCCATGCGCCGGACGGAGGCCGCCGGCGCCCGGGTCGGCACCGTGGCGCTCGCCTCCGTGCGCGCGACCCGCGAGACCACGGTCCATGACGGGCCCGAGATCCTGCGTGCGGTCGCCGGGACGCCCGAGGCCGGCGAGACGGTGGGCGACGAGGTGTTCGACGGCAACAGCGAGGCCGCGGTCTTCCCGGGCGAGCTGCCGGCCCGCGCCGAGGCCGTGCTGGAGGGTGCCGTCGCCCCGGGCTCGCTGCGCTTCCCGCGCTTCCGCCCGCCGCTGATCCGCCCCGACGGCCTCGGCCGCCCCGGCCACCTGCCGCAGATCCGCCTCGACCGGGCGATGCAGTTTCTGATCGGCGACAGGCTCGGGTGATGGGGAGGGTGGCTGTCCGGGATGCCGCCGCCGTTGTGAACCGGTCGACGCATGTTTCGATCGCGTTGCGGCGTGCCGGCGCTCGTTCACATGCATGGTGCTCGACGCACACGGCGCCGGTTGGGGCGCGGGTCCCCTCTCCCGTGCGGGAGAGGGACAGGGTGAGGGATGCGACGTCTCCGGAAAGCCCTGGTCCCTCACCCCAACCCTCTCCCGCACGGGAGAGGGGGCGTGTCGCGGCCGGCGCGAAGCGACGGGTCAAGCTTGGAGTCCGTGCCGGCGACGGCACCCGCACCGACCGGCTCCAACAGCCCACCGCCGTGAGGGCAGACCCGAAAAACCCCCTCTGGAGGCCGTAAGCATGTCCTCAGGCCAGAAGCCCCGCGCCTTCCGGATCAATCCCGAGCCGCCGCCCGGTCCGGGGGTGACCACGACGCCGCTCGCGGCGCGGCCGGAGCAGGCCCGGATCGTGGAAGAGCCGTTCGAGATCGTCGACGCGGCCGACGGCGTCGCGGTGCCGGTGGCGCCGCGGCGGCGCTCGCCCTGGGGGGCGCTGTTCCTGACCGCGGCCGGCGGGCTGGTCTCGCTGGGGATCGGGCTGTCGATCGAGCGGATGATCGCAGACCTGTTCCAGGCCGCCCCCTGGCTCGGCTGGGTGGCGCTCGCGCTGCTGGGCCTCGCCGGGCTGGCGCTCCTGGCGATCGTCGGGCGGGAGCTCGCCGGGCTGCGGCGTGAGCGGAAGATCGAGCGGCTGCGGCAATCCGCGATCGACGCGCTCGCCTCCCGCGACCATACCGGGGCACAGGCGGTGGTCCAGGCGCTCTCGACCTTCTACGCCGACCGGGAATCCCTGGCGCCGGGACGCGCCCGGATCGATGCGGCCGCCGACGCGATCCTCGACGTGGACGATCGGATCGGGCTGGCCGAGCACGAGCTGTTGGCGGGTCTCGACCGGCAGGCGCGCAACGCCATCGCGTCCACCGCCAAGCAGGTCTCGGCGGTGACGGCACTGTCGCCGCGGGCGATCGTCGATGTCGCGTTCGTGGTCTTCGCCGCCGTCCGGCTGCTGCGCCGGATTGCATCGATCTACGGGGGCCGGCCGGGCTTCCTGGGCTTCCTGCGGCTGGCGCGCGCCGCAGTGGCGCATCTCACCGTCACCGGCGGCATGGCGGTCGGCGAGAGCGTGATGCAGCAGGTGCTGGGGCTCGGGATCGCCGCCCGGGTCTCGGCGAAGCTGGGGGAGGGCGTGCTCAACGGGCTGATGACCGCCCGATTCGGGCTGGCCGCCCTCAATGTCTGCCGGCCGCTGCCGTTCGTGCGCGAGGCGCCGCCGCGCCTCGCCGATGTGGCGGGCGAGCTGCTGCGCGCGGCAGAGCCCGAATCGAAATAGGCCGGCCCGGTTATTTGGCGGCGGTGGCGGCGCGGCGATTCGCGATGCGGGAGAACATGTTGCCGGTGTAGTCGGCGACCTTCGGCTTCTCGGGCTCGCCGACCTTGGCCTCGAACGCCTCGATGCGCTTCAGGAGCGCGGCGTCGTTGAACAGGGAGCTGTTGAAGTTGATGTGGGCCCGGGGCCCGAGGGCGGCCTGCACTAGGTCGAGTCGTTCCAGAAGCTCTTTACGCGTCACGGTGCTCTCCACGGGCGCCTTCGGGGCGAAGGACCGCCCAAGCCCACACTGGAAGCCGCGAGGGTAAACGACGCGTTAACGCGAGCGCGCTGTCCTACAGCCCCTTCAGGAATCCCGCGAGGCGCATCAGGCCCTCGGGCCACGGTCCATGCCCGCTGGCGACGTTGATGTGGCCCGATTCGCCGGCATCCACCGTCAGGGCGCCCCAGGCATGGGCGAAATCGTCGGCCCGGTCGTAGCGGCAATACGGGTCGGTCCGGCTGGCGACCAGGAGGGAGGGGAAGGGCAGGGGCTCCCGCGGCACCGGCGCGAAGGCGCGCACGGCGTCGGGCAGGCCGGGCGCCTCCTCGACATCCGGGAAGGCCACGAACAAGGCCCCGCGCACCACGCCGGCATCGAAGCGGGGCGCCGCCTCGACGCTGGCGACGACACCGAGGCTGTGCGCGATCAGGATCACCGGCCGGGTCGCGGCCGCCACCGCCTCGGCGATCCGCCCGCACCAGGCCTCGGGGGTCGGCGCGTGCCAATCGTCCTGGGTCACCACCTGCGCGGTGGCGAGGCGGCCGGCCCAGCGGGCCTGCCAGTGGTCCTCCTCCGAGCCTCCGAGCCCCGGGACGATGAGGATGTCGCAATCGGCGGTCTTCATGCCGGCTGCCTAGCGCATGACGCGGAAAAGTGGAATCCGGTTTCCCGAAATCATCATGCGGGAACAAGGCGCTAGCGCCGCCCTCCGGGACGGGCGTCGGGACCGTCGCTTACTCCGCGGCGATCGGGGCGGCCCGGGCCGCGTCGGTGATGTGGCGGGCGATCTGGGTCGAGGCGTAGTTCTTCGCCTTAGCCTCGATCTCGAAATCGGCCCAGACCATGTGGCGGGCCACGAGATCGTTCACCGCCCGGTTCCACATCATGTCGGAATGGGCGGCGAGGTCCCGGACCGCATGGCCGGCGGCGCGCAGGGCCGGGAAATCGGGCAGGGCATCCGGGTCGCAATCGGCCGAGACCGCCTCGCGCGAGACGCTGATATGGGCCACCGGCCGCACCCCGCGCCAGGACTCCCGCACCCGGGCGACGCGGGGATCGTCGGGCTCGAGATATTCGCCGCCGCTCTGGACCCAGTGATGGTGCAGGTCGAGCACCACCGGCACGATGTCGGCGAGCTGGAGCACCGCCTCGACGCCGAAGACGTTCTCGTCGTTCTCGACGGTGATGAGGTCGCGGGCCACCTGGCTCGCCCGGGGCAGGGTCTCGCGGAACCCCGCCACGCCCGGATCGCCGGCGCCGACATGGATGTTGATGTGGGCGCCGTGCGGGTGCCAGCCGCCGCCATAGCCCATGCGGTCGAAGATCTCGGCGTGGTAGTCGAGCTCGGACAAGCCGTTGGCGATGGCCGCCGGGTTGCGGCTCGCCAGCAGGCAGAACGGCCCCGGATGGAAGCTCAGCCGCACGCCGAGCCGGCGCGCCAGCGCCCCGGCCTCGGCCAGCCCGCGCGCGACCAGGGCCTCCATCTCGGGCTCGGCGTAGATCGGGCGCGCGATGGCGTGGGTGTAGCCGGGCAGGACGTTGCTCGCCATGCGCAGCAGGCGCTCGATCGGCGGCCGGGCCCCCACCCAGGCGATCTGGCGGGCCAGCGCATCGAGGTTGTGCGCGACGAGACCGGCGAGCTTCGCATGCCGGGCGACGGGGTCCAGCTTGGCGAGATGCGCCATGGTCACGCTGGTCAGGTTCATGTGGAGCGTCGCCTCGCGCTCCGCCTTGAGGGTGGCGTGCGTGTCGAGCGGCTCGTCCAGAACGAACTTGCAGCAGAAACCGAGGCGGGGCTGATCGCGCATAGGATGCACAACGCGCGAGGACGCCGCGCGTGCCCGACATCGCGCGCGGAACGGCCGCGCTTCGCCGACGTTTGAGCCTTCGAGCGCGGCAGTTCCGCGCGGACGGCCGTCTCGTACCTCCATGCCCGCGTCGCCCCCCCGCCCGAGTTCCGCGCCGGAAACCGGCTCGCTCCTCTGGATCCTGATGCTGGGCTCGGCTCTGGTGGCGCTCGCCGCCGCGCCCGCCCGGCGGCGCATGCCGGACCTGCCCGAACGGCCCGAGGCCCCGGCCGACCGGACCCCGTCGGACGCGAACGAAACGGCCCGCGACAAGGCGGCTAACGGCGGCGCGCGCTCGATCGCCGGCCGCGCCGCGCAGCTCACCGCGGCGACGCAGCCCGAGCGCGGGCGCGCGGCCAACAGCCCCACCGAGATGACCCCGGCCGGCTGGAAGGACATCGCGGTCCGGGTCTACCTGGAATTCAACAAGGACCGGGTGCTGGCGGTGGCCGCCGGGGTGACCTTCTACACCCTGCTGTCGCTGTTCCCGGCCATCGCGGCGCTCGTCACCTGCTACGGCCTGTTCGCGGACGTCAACGCGATCAACGAGCACCTGGCGCAGCTGCACGCGGTGCTGCCCTCGGGCGCGGTCGAGCTGATCGGCGATCAGATCAAGCGCATCGCCGCCAAGGGCAGCAGCTCCTTGAGCCTGACCTTCTTCACCAGCCTGCTGCTGTCGCTGTGGAGCGCCAACGCTGCCATGAAGGCGATGTTCGACGCCCTGAACGTGGTCTACGAGGAGGAGGAGAAGCGCAACTTCTTCTGGCTCAACATCCGCTCGCTGACCTTTACGGTGGGCGCGCTGCTGTTCATCATCATCGCGCTCAACGCGATCGTGGTGGTGCCGGTGGTGCTGAACTTCCTCGGTCTCGGCTCGGGCGCGTGGCTGCTCGCGGCCCTGCGCTGGCCGGCGGTGCTGCTGGTGCTGCTCGCCGGGCTCTCGGTGCTCTACCGGTTCGGGCCGAGCCGCGAGCATGCCCGCTGGCGCTGGGTCGGCGTCGGCAGCATCGTGGCGGGGCTGCTCTGGCTGATCGCGTCGCTGCTGTTCTCCTGGTACGTGGCGAGCTTCGGCACCTACAACGAGACCTACGGCTCGCTCGGCGCCGTGATCGGCTTCATGACCTGGATCTGGATCTCGTCGACCATCGTGCTGCTTGGCGGCGAGATCAACGCCGAGCTGGAGCACCAGACCGGGCGCGACACCACCACGGGCGCGCCGCTGCCGATGGGCCACCGCCGGGCCCGGATGGCCGACACGGTCGGGGCGGCGGCGTAGCGGCACGTCTGCCGGCACTCGGCGACAGGATGCCGCCGGTGCAGCCGTTTTCAGGGGTGCGGGACTGCCGGGCCTCGCGCGCGATGCCTATATCTCCTGTCGAAAAGGGAGATGTTCATGGCCGATAGCGCGACCACCAACCCGGATACCCGCAGCGACGCCGAGTGGCGCGCGACGCTCACGCCCGAGCAGTACCGGGTGCTGCGCGAGCACGGCACCGAGCGCGCCGGCACGAGCTGCCTGCTCGCCGAGAAGCGCCCGGGCACCTTCACCTGCGTCGGCTGCGGCCAGCCGCTGTTCGAGCAGGGAACCAAGTTCGAGTCCGGCACCGGCTGGCCGAGCTTCTTCGAGCCGCTGGAGGGCGCCGTCGAGACCACGGTGGACCGCAGCCACTGGATGGTCCGGACCGAGGTCCATTGCGCCCGCTGCAAGGGCCATCTGGGCCACGTCTTCGACGACGGCCCCGCCCCCACGGGCCTGCGCTACTGCATGAACGGCGCCGCGATGAACTTCGAGCCGGCGGCCTGAGCCGCCCGGCGCCGGTTTAATCTGGATTGGGAAAACGGCGCTGAAAGACGGGATATCGGGGACAGGCGGGGATCCGGGCGAATCACAACCGGGTTCCGGTCTTGATTTCGTCGTGTTTTTGCTTAGCGGTTAACCGTCTCATGTTGTCGCCGTCCGGTATTGGCGGTGGATGCGGTCCTGTCCGAGCCAATACGGCGTTGCGGCTCAGCTTATACGCCGTCAGTGCTGGTTCGACTTACCAGATCCATCCGGGCCGGCGGCCCTGAGGGCAGTCCGCCGGATCGGCGCACCGCCGACGAAGCGGGAGGGGTTTTGAGTTCATGAGCACCATTCGCCGATTCCTGGTCGCGCCATCCCTGGTCCGCCTGATCCGCAAGGAGCGGGGCGGTGCCCGGATCACCGAGGGCCACTTCGCCGCGCAGGGGGGCCGCAGCTCCTACGTGCGCGTCGACGGCCAGAACTGCCAGCTGGTGCTGGTGAACAAGGGGCCGGACGGCATCCCGGTCGAGGAGCGGACCGACGTGCCGCGCGCCCACGGCGACGCGCTGCTCGACGTCTGCCCCGGCAAGGCAGCCTACGACCGCACGGTCCTGACCATCGGCGGGCGCGAGGTCACGATCGACCGCTACGTCACGCCGGGCAATCTCGACCTGATCAGCGTCGCCTTCGACAATGACGGCGATGCCTCCGCCTTCCAGGCGCCGACCTGGTTCGGCCGCGAGGTCAGCAGCGAGCCGGCCTTCGAGCGCCAGGCGCTCGCCATCCAGGGCGTGCCGGCGGCCGAAGAGGCGCCCCTGAGCAACGCGGCCCTCGACGCGGTCCTCGACCTGATCGAGCCGCGCTTCGGCTTCGGCCGCTACGGCAGCACCGCGCGCGCCAGCGAGCCGTCGGAAGACGGCGCGATGAACGCCATGCGCCGGATCGTGACCCCGGCCGCCGCGGCAGCCCCCGTCGCGGCACCGCCCGCCCCGCCGGCCCCGGCTCCGGCCCCCGAAGCCGTCGAGCCGCCCCCGGCGGCCCCCGTCGCCGAGGCCCATCCGGAGCCCGAGCATCATCCGGAGCCCGAGCCGGCCCCCGCCCCGGAGCCCGTGCATCACGCCGCGCCGGTCGCCCAGGAGCCCAGCGCCGCCCCGACCCAGGCCGCGCCGCAAGAGACCATCCACAGCGATGCCCGCATCGACGACGTGATCGAGAGCCTGTCCCAGGCGCTCGGCGCCGCGATCCACCAGCAGCCGGAACACGCTACCACGGAGGCCAAGGACGCGAAGTCGGACGAGGCCGCGGGCGTGTTCGAGCGCTGGACCGTCCGTCCCCGCCGGACGCAGCAGCAGACCTGATCCGCCGAATTTCCGTGAAGGCCGCGGGGGCAGGGCGCCACCGCGGCCTTTTTGCTGCGCGCAGCGCATCTCGGACCGACCCTTGGGCTCTGCGGCGCCCCGGCTCCCTCTGCCGGGCTACGCTCTTCCATGCCCCGGCGCCGCAGGCGGGTGGGGACCATGACGCATGTCTGGTAGAGCCTCGGAACGCCCCGCAAAGTTGACGCCGGCCCGGCAGGCTGCCATCCGCGCGTCCTGAGATGTCCGCCCGCAAGCGGCGCCGTTCGAGTCCGAAAAGCAATGACAGACCTGATCGAGACGATCCGCCGGACGCTCGTGCCGATTCACAAGGAGGGCTATCCCTTCATCCTGATCGGCATCGTGCTCACGGTGCTGGCCGGCTATTTCTCGCAGTTCTTCGGGTGGATCTTCCTGATCCTCACCCTCTGGGTCTGCTACTTCTTCCGCGACCCGGAGCGGATCACCCCGGTGGCCGACGGGCTGGTGGTCTCGCCCGCGGACGGGCGCGTCAACCTGATCGCCACCGTGCTGCCGCCCCCGGAGCTCGACCTGCCGCAGGTCCCGACCCTGCGGGTCTCGGTGTTCATGAACGTGTTCGACTGCCACGTGAACCGGGTGCCGGTCTCCGGGCGAATCGGGCAGATCCACTACACCCCGGGCCTGTTCCTCAACGCCGAGCTCGACAAGGCCAGCGACGACAACGAGCGCAACGGCCTGGTCATCGAGACCAGCCATGCCGGGCAGGCCAAGCGCGTCGGCGTGGTGCAGATCGCCGGGCTGGTGGCGCGGCGGATCGTCGGCTTCGTCTCGGCCGGGGACACGCTGGCGGTGGGCGAGCGCTTCGGGTTGATCCGGTTCGGCTCGCGGGTCGACGTCTACCTACCGGCCGGCGCCACCGTGCTGGTCGGCCTCGGCCAGAAGGCGGTGGCCGGCGAGACGGTGCTGGCCGATCTCGGCGGCGGCCCGGGGCGGCAGTTCAAGCGGATCTAGACGATCATGGACGACCTGTTCCCGCCCTTCGCGCCCGATCCGAACGAGCCGCGCCCGCGCCGGTTCAAGCCGGTGCCGTTCCGGATGATCGCGCCCAACATGATTACCCTGATGGCGCTCTGCCTCGGGCTGACGGCGATTCGGCTCGCCTTCGAGGGCAAGTTCGAGCCCGCCGTCATCGCCGTGGTGGCGGCCGGCGTGCTCGACGGGATCGACGGGCGGGTGGCGCGGCTGCTCAAGGGCACGTCCCGGTTCGGGGCGGAACTGGATTCGCTGGCCGACTTCGTGAATTTCGGCTGCGCCCCGGCGCTGATCCTCTACGGCTTCGCGCTGTTCCACCTCAAATCCGCCGGCTGGATCGTGGCGCTGATCTTCGCCATCGCCATGGCCCTGCGGCTCGCCCGCTTCAACGCGATGCTGGACGACCCGAACCGGCCCGAATGGAAGAAGGATTTCTTCGTCGGCATGCCCGCGCCCGCGGGAGCGCTGACCGCGATGCTGCCCCTCTACCTGCACTTCCTCGGCCTGGGCGGCGACACCTGGGCCGCCCCGGCGATCCTGATCTACGTGCTGGCCATCGCCCTGCTGGTGGTCTCCACGGTCCCGACCTTCTCGGGCAAGACCATGGGCAAGCGGGTGCCGCGCAGCCTCGTCCTGCCGATCTTCCTGTTCGGGGTCGCGGCCTTCGGCATCCTGATCAGCTATCCGTTCGAGGCCCTGGTGGCCGTGAGCGGCGGCTACCTGCTGACTATCCCGGTGGTGGCGGCCCAGTATCGCCGCCGCGCCAAGGCCGAACTGGCCGCCGCCGTGGACGAGCCGTCGGGACCTGCGGCGATCGGTGGGGGATAGGCCGAGGCCGACGCTGGCTTTCGCGCGCCTCCGGCCTAGGTTGGCCTGGGATACCGGCGGGGGTTGGGGATGCTCGAAGAGTTCAAGAAGTTCGCGCTGCGCGGGAACGTGGTCGACCTCGCGGTCGGCGTGATCATCGGCGCGGCCTTCGGGGCGATCGTCAACTCGGCGGTGCAGGACCTGTTCATGCCGGCGATCGGCGCGATCACCGGCGGGCTCGATTTCTCGAACTACTACATCCCGCTCTCGTCCAAGGTTCAGGCCGGGCTGCCCTATGCGGATGCCAAAAAGCAGGGCGCCGTCTTGGGTTACGGCCAGTTCCTGACGTTGACCCTAAACTTCTTGATCGTCGCCTTCGTGCTGTTCCTGGTGATCCGGGCGATGAACAAGCTGCAGCATGCCGAGGCCAAGAAGCCCGAGGCGGTGGCCGAGATCCCGGCGGATGTGAAGCTCCTGTCCGAGATCCGCGATCTCCTGGCCGAGAAGCCGCGGGCCTGACGGTCAGGTCCGACGCTCAGGTCTTGGGCTTGTCGGCATCCTCTGGATTGACCCCGAGGGCGTCGAGGATCTGGTCGAGGGCCTGGCCCACCGCGCCGGTGCCCTCCTCGTGAGTCTTCAGCCGGGTCTCGAGCCGGCGGATCTGCGGCTCGAACGCGTCCGGCACCGGGTCGTCCCCGAGGAATCGGGGCTTGTCCGGACCGACGGGCAGCACGCCGCGCAGCTGCTGGCCGAGATGGTCACGCACCGGTTCCGGCAGCGTTGCGCCGGGGTCGCTCGGATCCTGGCTCATGATCTCCTCACATATGCCTTGGCGGATCAACGACTTCGCCGGAGAACCGTTGCGCCGCCGTCGCGGATCGCAGATCGAAGACGGGCCCCGAAGCGAGTCGCTCCGGGGCCCGGTGGGCCGGCGCGGGACCGGCCCGGCTGATTAGTCGATGACCTCGACGATCCGGTGACCGCGATCGACCAGGACCGGACGATCGTTCACGACCGTGTAGCGGTAGCCCGGCTGCACGCGGTACTCGGACGGGACGTCGTAGTAGGTGACGCCGGAGGCCGGCAGCGTGGAGCCGACGGCGACGCGGCCGTCGTAATCGTACGAGCGGACGTTGCGCTCGCGGACGTAGCTGCGGAAGCGCGGCGCCATGTCGACGCCGAGGATGCCGCCGACCGTGCCGGTGGCCGCGCCGACGGCGCCGCCGACGATCCCGCCGATCGGGCCGGCCGCGTCGTTACCGGCGGCCGCGCCGCGCTCGGCACCCGGGATGGTGCCCTGGGCCTGGGCGGCGAGCGGCAGCGACAGGACGAGGGCCGAGGCGGCGATGAGGGTCTTGAGGGTCATACAGGATCACTCCGTTCCGTGGCGTTCCGCCGCAACGAGGCGACGAAGCTCGGGCCGGTAACGCCCGATCCCCGGAAACGGATGCATCCTTTCTCCGGCGCGACGCGCCGAAGACCACGCAGCCCAGGGTTTACTAGGCGTCCTTGGGCATCGCCGACTGGATGAACCGGTCGGAACCGAGATCCTCCTCGTCGTAGCCCAGCAGCTCGGCCAGCCGGCCGCGGGCGCGGCTGACGCGGCTCTTCACGGTGCCGACCTTGCAGCCCATGATCGTGGCCGCCTCCTCGTAGGAGACGCCCTCGGCGCCGACCAGCACCAGCGCCTCGCGCTGGTCCGGCGGCAGCTTGGCCAGGGCCGATTGCAGATCCTCGACGTCGAGCCGGTCGCCCTGATGCGGGGCCGTGGCCAGCCGCGCCGCGTAGGAGCCGTCCTGGTCCTCGACCTCGCGGACCCGCTTGCGGTGATCCGAGTAGAAGATGTTGCGCAGGATCGTGAACAACCATGCGTTGAGGTTGGTCCCCGGCTGGAACCGGGCGCGGTGCTGCCAGCCCTTCAGCAGGGTGTCCTGGACGAGGTCGTCGGAGCGGGCGGGGTTCGAGGTCAGCGACAGCGCGAAGGCGCGCAGCGACGGCACCGCCGCGAGCAGGCCGTTGCGGAATTCCGGCTCGATCGCCTCGCCGCGGGCGCGCAGCGCCTCTTCCAGCTTCTCGATCAGGTCGGCGAAGCGGGAGGGCAGCACCTCTTCGCCGATCCGCTCGTAGACGGTGCGCAAGTGCTCGCCTAGATGCGTGCGGATGTTCGGCGCGAGGTTCGGGCGGCCATCCTGAAGCCCGTCCTCTTGGGATAGGACGGTGTCGGTCTCGTCGCGGCTCATGCGTGTCGTGCTCGTCAGCTCATCGTGGCTCGACCTGCGGTCCGGAACGGTCGAGGCGGATCGCTTGCCGGCCGAACTCCCTTCAAGTCCGGTCGATGCTCTCCTGTTACGGTCGTTCTAGCGCATCGGGGGCGCGCATGCACCCTCGCTCAAGTCGTCCTCAGGAGAGCCCGGCCGGTCTCAACAGGCGGATCGCCCCATCGCGCAGGGTTAGGACGTCGCCGCGGGCGAGGTCGGTCCAGCACTCGTCCCGGGTCAGCGCCTGGGTGGCGATGACCGTGACCACGTCGCTCTCGGAGGTCTCCTGCGCGAAATCGACCTGCCAATCCTCGTCGATCAACGTGGCGGTGCCGAACGGCGCCCGGCGGGTGAGATAGCAGAGGCGCTTGCCGCAATGCGCGTAGAGGGTGCGGCTGTCGGTCAGCAGCATGTTGAAGACGCCCAGCGCGTGCAGCTCGCCCGCGAGGTCGGCCACCGCCCGGTCGAGGGTCTCGGGCCGGGGCAGGGCCTTGAACCGCGCCTGCAGGCGGCCGAGCATCCAGCAGAAGGCGTGCTCGCTGTCGGTGGAGCCGATCGGCATGAAGCTGCCGAGCGGCAGGCGCTTCACGCCCTTGAGCTGCCCGTTATGCGCGAAGGTCCACCGGCGGCCCCACAATTCGCGCGCGAACGGGTGGGTGTTCTCCAGGCTGACCCGGCCGCGATTGGCCTTGCGGACATGGGCGACGACGATGCGGCTCTTGATCGGCATGTCGCGCAGCAGCCGGGCCAGCTGCGAGCGCGAGCTCGGCTCCGGCTCGTGGAAGCTGCGGCAGGTCCGCCCGTCATAGAAGCTGATGCCCCAGCCATCGGCATGGGGCCCGGTGTCGCCGCCGCGCCGGGCGAGCCCGGCGAACGAGAAGCGGATGTCGGTCGGCACGTTGGCGCTCATGCCGAGCAATTCGCACATCAGGATAATGCCGGGACCATGCGGGGAAGGGGCAACGTTTAGGAGTGTTCGGTCGCCCGAACAACGGCTTTCGCGCCGCTCACCGAGCAAGATAATCGGTCAGCGTCATCCCGATCATGATGGCGACCCAGAAGAAACCGAGCACCGAGAACAGCCGCACCAGCGGCGGCTCGTGGATCACCTCCATGGACACCAGGAGGATCAGGGCCACCATCACGGCGACCACGAGGAGCTCGACGACCCAGACCTGGGGGAAGGGCAGGGTGGCCCCCAAGGTGACGTTGACCGCGAGCAGGGCCAGCAGCGCCAGGAAGGTCAGCACCGGCGTGCGCAGCCGCCGCCGGAGCAGGGCGCGGTCTTCGGCGCTCAGGGCCGACCAGGGCGCAAGCAGCCTCATGCCTGATGCTGCCCCGGACCGACATGGCCGGTTCGATCCGGAAGCATCGCGAGGGCGTCCTGCGCGGCGGCGGCGGCGTCCGGATCCGGCCCGGCGGCGAGTGCGGTGAGTTGAGCGCTCGCGACGCGGCGGCTCTCGGGATCCGCTATCGACACGCGATCCGCGTCCAGAAAGTGAAGCGCCTCGGACCGCGCCTCGAAGGAGCCGCTGCGCAGGATGTTGAGGAGGCCCTCCAGAGAAAGCGTCCCGCCCAACTCGTCGAGGGCGAACAGGAGCGACCCAGATTGCGGCGCGACGTCAGCCCGCCGGAGGAGCACGCCGATGCGTTCTGCGGCACCGTCCGCCTTCAGGTCCGCAAGCGCCAGAGCGGCGGCGTTGCGCAGGCGATGCGAACCGGTCCGGTCGAGAAGGCGCGCGATCTCCGCCGTCGTCAGGGCCGGCGGCCGGCTCCCGACGTCGCGCAGCCACGCGATCATCTGCTCCTCGTCGACGGAGCCCGGAGATTCCCAATCCTGTAGAGCGACGGCCATGCTCAAGACCTTACACGATTCCGACCTGAGTTGATCCACGCCTCGTATTCCGCAAGCGCCTGCTCCCGGCTCTCCAGATCGCGTCCCCCGGACTCCTCCTTGCCGACGCGATGCCACCAGCGCCGAAAGGCTTCGAAGTCAGGTTGCTCGTCGAGGCCGAACCAACGGTCGCGCCGGGTCTGCGATCCGCCCCGAAAGCGGCCGCTCGGCTCCTTCGACATCGCATCGCATCCCCCGACTCATCGGTTCACCACGTAGAGGATCGGGAAGGCCAGGATCCAGACGAGGTCGATGAAGTGCCAGTACAGGCCGTAGACCTCGATCCAGTTCTGGTGGCGGGACAGGAATCCGGCCTTGGCGGCCATCCAGGTCATGCCGAGCAGGAGCGCGATGCCGGTGAACAGGTGGAGCGCGTGCAGGATCGTGGCGACGTAGTAGAGGTTCACGAACAGCCGTGCCGGCGGCGTCTCGGCCAGCGCGAAGGGCCGATTGCTCAGGAACGGCATCATGTGCTCGTCCCAGTCGGCGTAATACTCGTAGCCCTTGAGCACCAGGAACAGGCTGCCCAGCGCCGCGGTGGCGAGCATCGCCCGGACCATGGCGCGCTGCCAGCCGATCCGCGAGAACTCGATCGCCATCGACATGGTCAGGCTGGAGCAGATCAGCACCACGGTGTTGACCGCGCCGATCCAGAACTTGAGGTGCTTGGCCGCCGCGACCGTCGCCTCGGGGTGCTGGATCCGGGTGATCAGAGCCACCAGGAACAGGGCCGAGAACAGCAGCAGCTCGGTGATCAGCCAGGCCCAGATGCCGAGCGTCGCGGCGGCGCGCTGCTGGCCCACCGTCTCGAAATGCCCGGCGCGGGAGACCCCGACGCCCTCTGCCAGTCCCTCGCTCATCCGTGCTGGTCCCGGGCTTCCTGCGCCTGGATCGGGTAATCGTAGGGGATGCGCGGCACCTCGGGCGGCGAGTGGAAATTGTGCTTGGGCGGCGGCGAGGCGGTCTCCCATTCGAGCCCCTTCGCGTTCCACGGATTGGCCGGCGCCTTCCGGCCGAACCACAGGGAATAGACGAGGTAGAGCATCGGGAAGATGTAGCCCGCGGCCAGGATCGTGGCGCCGGCCGAGGACAGCACGTTCAAGAGCTGGAACTCGACCGGGTAGGTCGCGTAGCGCCGGGGCATCCCGAGATAGCCGAGGATGAACTGCGGGAAGAAGGTGACGTTGAAGCCGAGGAAGATCAGCACCGCCGAGACCCGGCCCCAGGGCTCGCTGTACATCCGGCCGGTGAATTTCGGCCACCAGAAGTGCAGGCCGCCCAGGAAGGCCAGCACCGTGCCGCCGACCATGATGTAGTGGAAATGCGCGACCACGAAGTAGGTCGCGTGGATGTGCTGGTTGATGGCGAGCGTCGCCAGGTAGAGGCCGGTGAGCCCGCCGAGCACGAACAGCCCGATATAGCCCATGGCGTAGAGCATCGGCGTGTCGAGCCGCAGGCTGCCCTTATGGATCGTGGCGGTCCAGTTGTAGACCTTCACCGCGGACGGCACCGCCACCGCGAAGGACAGGGCGGAGAAGACCAGGGAGGCCAGGTCGCTCTGGCCGTTGACGAACATGTGATGGCCCCAGACGAAGAAGGTCACCGAGGCCAGCCCGATCGACGCGTAGGCGACGAAGCGGTAGCCGAACAGCTTCTTCTGCGCGAAGGCCGGGACGATCTCCGAGATCACCCCCATGCCGGGCAGGACCATGATGTACACGGCCGGGTGCGAGTAGAACCAGAACAGGTGCTGGAACAGCACCGGGTCGCCGCCATAGGCCGGATCGAACACGCCGATATGGAAGCCGCGCTCCATGATCAGCAGGATCAGCGCGGTGGTGATCACCGGCGTGGCGAGCAGGAAGATCAGGCTGGTGGCGTAGTGCGCCCAGACGAAGATCGGCAGCTTGAACCACGTCATGCCGGGGGCCCGCATGGTGTGGATCGTGACCACGAAGTTCAGGCCGGTGAGGATCGACGAGAAGCCCACGATGGTCACGCCGATCAGGGCCGGCAGGACCCAGGTGTTCGAGAAGGCGGTGGAGAGCGGCGCGTAGAAGGTCCAGCCGGTATCGACGCCGCCGAGCACCAGCGAGACCAGGGTGAAGAACGCCCCGGCCATGAACACGTACCAGCTCGTCAGGTTGAGCTTGGGGAAGGCCAGGTCCTTGGCCCCGATCATCAGCGGGATCAGGAAATTGCCGAAGGTCGCCGGGATCGACGGGATCAGGAAGAACCACACCATCACCACGCCGTGGATGGTGAAGGCCTTGTTGTAGGTGTCGTTGGTCATGATCGCGCCGTTCGGCACGATCAGCGCCAGCCGGACCACGCCGGCCGCCACGGCCCCGATCACGAAGAAGCCGGTGATCGAGGTGAGGTACAGGATCGCGATGCGCTTGTGGTCGGTGGTGAGGAACCACGAGCGCAGGGTCGAATCCGCGTGGAGATAATCCGCCTTGCGCCCGAGGGTGGCCTCCGGCGCGTGCGGCTCGCGGCGGGCCGTGCCGCCGACGCTGCCCGTTGCGCTCATGGTGTCGCCCTCATGGATTCGCCTGCGCGGCCTTGCCGGAGGCCGGCGCCGTGTAGGATTTCAGGAAGTCGATGAGGCGACCGAGCTCGTCCTCCGGGATCCGCCCGGCAAAGCTCGGCATGACCTGCTTGTAGCCCTCGGCGAGCCGGTCGCCGTTCGGGTTCAGGATCTTCTCGCGCAGCCAGGTCTCGTCGGCCGTCACGGTGCGGCCATCGGCGAGCTTCACCGGGCTGCCGTAGAGGCCAACGAGGCTCGGGGCCTTCACGGTTGCGCCGGGATCGTGGCAGCCGGCGCAGCCATAGGCCTCGTAGAGGGTGCGGCCGGCCGCGACCTTGCTCTGCTGCGCGCCGGCATGGGTCAGCCACTCCTGGTAGTCGCCCGGGTTCATGAACGTGACCTGGCCGCCCATCACGGAATGGTCGGTGCCGCAATATTCCGAGCAGTGCAGGTGATAGGTGCCGATCTTGTCGGCCTTGAACCACAGGTCGGTGTAGCGGTCGGGCAGGGCGGCGACCTGCAGGCGCAGGGCCGGCAGGTAGAGGGCGTGGATCACGTCCTGGCTGATGATCCGCAGGCGGATCGGCTGCCCGATCGGCAGGTGGAGGTCGTTGATCTCGGCCTGGCCGGTCGGGTGCTGGAACTTCCACATCCATTGCCGGCCGATCGCCTCGATCACCATCGCGTCGGGCGGCGCGTTCTTCGAGGCGATGAACAGGCGCGCGCCCCAGACGAAGAAGATCAGCGTCAGCAGGAACGGGATCAGCATCCAGCTGATCTCGATCAGGTTGGAGCGGATGCCGGACGGGTGCCGGTCCGCCTCCGAGCCCTCCCGGTAGCGCAGGGCGAAATAGGTGATCGCCACGAAGACCGGCACGGTCAGCAGCAGGGTCAGGACCGTGAAGGCCAGGATCAACAGGTCCGTCTCGGACGCTGTGGCCGAGATCGCGGGGGGCCAGAGTTCGAGGGCTGCGTGGTTCGGCGTCATCCTGTCTACCGTTCCGGCGCGTCGAGGGAGCGGCCGACGATCAGCTCCATGGCCCGGTCGACCGGGATGCGGGCCCGGGTGCGGGCCGGATCGCTGTAGCCGTAGCCGGAGACCTGCGCCGCCGCTCCGGCCCGCTGGCGGTCGAGATCGGCATAGGGGTCCGCCTGGAGGTTCGGCGGCGGCGGCGTCAGGGGCGCGGTCTGCTGGCGGGTGAGGGGCGGCAGGCTCCGGCGCTGGCTGGCGCTGAAGGCGCCCATCAGCCAGACCATGGTGCCGATCACCGTGAGGACCGCGAGCGCGAGGCCCGCCATCACCAGCGCGGTGTTGCGGACGCTGACGTCGCGCGTCTCGTAGCCGGGACCGTCCGGATCGCGCGGGGCGTTGGCCGGCGTGCCGCGGGGCGGCCGGCCGTTCAGCAGGCCGCTGCCGCGCAGGGTCAGCCCGGCCAGGATCGCCGGGATCAGGCCGGGACCGGGGGTGCCGCCGGCGCTCATGCGACCCTCCCGGCGCGCCGGGCTTTCGGCGCCGCCCGCCCGCCCAGCAGGGGATGCAGCGCGGCCGCCAGACACGCCACCGCCAGGGCGGCGAGCGCGTCGGCCGGGCGGATCACGAACCGGTCGCGCAGGGCCGGCGTCACCAGCCAGAACATCTCGAGCGCGTGCACGGCGAGCGCTGCGCCGGCCAGGATCCGGGTGGTCGGGCGGCCCGGACGGAGGGTCGCGAGCCCGGCCAGCACCACGACGATCCCGGCCGCGATCGACAGGCCGCGCCCGAGCCCGCCGCCGCGGGCGAAGTACCAGGACACCTCCGGCGGCAGGTTGGCCGACCAGACGATCAGGAACTGCACGAAATGCAGGAACGCCCAGAGGCCGAGCAGGACCACCAGGGGAACCAGCCGGCCCCGCCCGGGCGGGGTGCGCCCGCGACCCACCGGCTCGGGCTCCTCCCAGGCGAGCAGGATCGCGGCCGCGAAGGCCAACCCGCTCCAGGCGGTCATCACCAAGAGGCCGAGCAGGGCGGAATCGAGCCGCGGGTCGAGGGAGGCGATGACGTCGGTGGTGAACAGGGTGCCGACCACCGCGTGGAGCCCCACCGCCGGCACGGTGCGGCCCTCGCCCGGCTCGTCGAAGGGCCGCGCGAAGCGGAAGGCCAGCCAGGTCCAGGCCGCGAGATACGCGATCACCCGGGCCGCGAAGAACGGCGTGGTGAACCAGAGCGCGGCGAGCGGCGTGCGCGGCGCCGCCCCGACCCAGGGATAGAGCAGCGGCACGGCGGCGAGGAGCGGCAACCCCAGCAGCGCGGCCACCGGCATCAAAGCCATCAGCCGGCGCAGGGCCGCCAGCATCTCGACACCGCCGCGCTCGCGCACGCGCTTGCCGAAGCGCTCGGCCACGATCGTCACCGGCAGCGCCCCCACCGGCAACGCCAGGAGGACGAGCCAGGCGGAGAGATACCCGCAGGCCGCGCCGCGCCAGCCGCCCGCGAGGAAGCAGCCGGCCAGCACGCCGAACCCGATCAGGCCGAGGAGGAGGGGGCGGCTCACTGGGTCGCCTCCAGCCGGGCCCGGTCGTCCGGCGGCAGGCTCGCCACGGGGGCGTCCTGGCTGAGCTGGAGCGCCCGCACATAGGCGACGATCGCCCAGCGGTCGGCGGAGGGGATCATCTGCGCCATGCCGAACATGGCGCGCCTGCCGTTGCCGATGGCGTCGTAGATCTCGGCGGCCGGGGCCTTGCGCAGGGGCTCGGCCGTGAGGTCGCCGGCATGCGGGAAGCCGCGGGCCACGACGATGCCCTGGCCGCGCCCGTCCTGGCCGTGGCAGGGGGTGCAGAACACCGCGTAGCGCTGCCGGCCGCGCTCGACCAGGTCCTGGCTGATCGTCTGCGGCTGCGGCGCCTCCCGCGCCGGGTCGGTCCGCGGCACGGTCCCGGGGACCGGCTGGCGCATGGTGAGCTGGCGGGGGAAGAACGGGTTCCGGTCCCAGGTCTTGGCCCGGGCCTGGTCGTCCATGTTGGCCTCGCCGCAGGCCGAGAGGGCCGGCAGCGCCGCGACGAGGATGAGGCCGACGGCGCGTCTCATCGCGGGATCCTGCGGATCTCGAGGGGACGCCCGGCCTCGACCGGCAGGCTGGTGAGCCGCCGCTCGAACCGGGCCGCGTCGAACCGGTCGCCCCGCGCCTCCGCGGAGAGAAAGAACCGGTCGTCCGAGGCGCGCAGGAAGCCCGGGATGTTGAAGGCCGGGTGGTTCAGCCGCGGCAGGCGGTTGAGCACGAGCAGCGCGAGGTGGATCGCGATGCAGCCGGTCATCATCGCGAAGGAGATGCTCGGCACCACGAAGGACGGCCAGGACAGGCGCGGGCGCCCGCCGATCAGGAACACGTAATCGTAGGCCGTGGCGTAGACGCACATCGCGTAGAAGCCCGCGCCGCCGAGCAGCGCGCCGGCGAGCGCGTAGGGCAGGATCGAGCGGCCCTCCAGGCCGAGCGCCCGCAAGGTCCGGGGCATCGGCACCGGCCCGTGCCCGTCGAGATGGACCTGGTCTGGCGGGCTGATCGACGACACCGCCTGCAGGGCGGCGGCGAGGTCGGACTGGCTGGCGAAGGTGGCGGACACGCCCCAGAGCGGCGCCGGCCCGGGATTCTCCTCCGGGCGGAGGGTGGCCCGGGACGCGGCCTCCCGGGCGGCGGCCTCGGTGCCCGGGGCCCGGGCGAGGGCCAGGCGCCGGCTCTCGATGATCGAGACCGCCGGCAGGTAGCGCAGGAACAGCAGCAGCAGGGTCAGGAACAGGCCGAGCGAGCCCGCGAAGGTGGCGATGCCCCAGGGATCCGGCCCGTAGGGCAGCCGCGAGGAGGGCAGGAAGTCCTGGGTCAGGGTGACGACCAGGACCATGACGTGGTCGGCATAGGCGCCGGCCGCCACGAGGAGCCCGACCGCGGCGAGCACCAGCGGCGCCGTGCGGGCGCGGGCCGACCACAGCACCTGCGCCGGCAGGACCAGGCCGAGGATCGCCGTCCACGAAACCAGGGCGTGGTCGCCGGTCATGCGCCGCACCAGAACGCCCCGCGCCTCCGGATCGCCGTTGAGGAACGTGTCGAAATACTCGGCGGCGTAGCAATAGGCGCTGGCGCAGCCGAGGCAGAGCAGCAGGCGGCCGAGCACGTCGAGGTGGCGCACGCTCACCAGGGCGTCGAGGCCGTAGACGATGCGGATCAGCACCACGATCGCCGCGGTGACGCCGACGCCGGAATAGACCGCGTTCACCAGGAAGCTCACCGGCAGGAGCGTGCTGTGCCAGCCCGGCATCAGCGATCCGGCGAGCATCACCGAGGCGCCGGTCTGGACCGAGACGACCAGCAGCACGCCGAGCAGGGCCACCGTCCGGTAGGCCTGGACCCAGATCTGCCAATGGGCGGCCGAGCCGCGCCAGCCGGAGGCGACGATGCCGTAGATCTGCGCGCGCAGCAAAGCGAGCTTGCGGGTGCGGGCCTTGGCGTCGCTCTGGCGCATCGCCTCCACGAAGGCGCGGTCGCGCAGGGTCGCGAGGTCCGGCAGCATCCCGATGAACCAGAGGCTCACGCAGATCACCAGGAAGGCGACGATGTCGATCGCGTCCCACAGGAGCGGCGAGCGGAATTGCGGCCAGAGATTGTAGGTGTTGGGGTAGGGCAGGTTCCAGAAGAAGAACCACGGCCGCCCGAGATGGATGATCGGGTAGAGCCCGGCCGACGCGGTGGCGAGCAGCGCCAGGGTCTCGGCGATGCGGTTCACCGCCCCGCGCCACTCCGCCCCGAGCAGGAGCAGCACGGCCGAGACCAGCAGGCTGCCCGAGGCGACGCCGATCCACCAATCGTAGCTCGCGATGTCGAGCGCCCAGACGACGGCGTTGTTGTTGGCCCAGACCCCCGGCCCTGCATAGAGCAGGTAGCCGAGGGTGAAACCGAACACGCCGAGCAAGGCCACCGCCCCCGCGAAGGCGATCCACCAGCGGCGGTTGCGCGGATGGGTCAGCGGGATCGCCGCCACCGCGCCGCCGATGCCCTGGAGGGTTTCTTCCGGGCCGATCAGGGGGCCCGCGGGCTGGCCGCCGAAGAGGGCGCCGGACATGCTCAGCCCTCCCGTCCGGTGGGATCGGCCGCGGGCGCGAGCCCGGCGAGGTAGGTGGTGCGCGGGCGCGTGTTCAGGTGGCCGAGCAGCGCGTATTCCCGCGGATCCTTGCGGGCGGCCGAGACCCGGCTTCCCGGATCGGCGACGTTGCCGAAGGTGATCGCCCGGGTCGGGCAGGCGCCCTGGCAGGCGGTCTCGACGGCGCCGTCCGGGATCGGGGCATGCGCGTCCTTGGCGGAGGTGATCCGGGCCGCCGCGATGCGCTGGATGCAGTAGGTGCACTTCTCCATCACGCCGCGGGCGCGGACCGTGACCTCGGGATTGCGCTGCTGCTGCTGCACCGGGGTCATCCCGCCTGTATAGTCCAGGTAGTTGAAGCGGCGGACCTTGTAGGGGCAGTAGCTCTGGCAGGTCCGGGTGCCGACGCAGCGGTTGTAGACCTGGAGGTTCAGGCCCTCGCTGTCGTGCAGGGTCGCCTCCACGGGGCAGCCGACCTCGCAGGGCGCCTGCTCGCAATGCATGCACGGCACCGGCTGGAAATGCGTCGCCGGCGCGTCGAGGTCGCCCGCGTAGTAGCGGTCGACCCGCAGCCAGCCCATCCAGCGCCCGAGCGCGACCTCCTCGCGCCCGACCACCGGGATGTTGTTCTCGGCCTGGCAGGCGGTGACGCAGGCGTTGCAACCGATGCAGGCATCGAGGTCGATCGCCATGCCCCATTGCGCCGCCTCGCCGGTGAGCTGGCGCTCCGGGGGCGGGTAGAACGAGGCCGGGGCCGCCGCGTCCTTGGGGTCGCCCACCGGGGCGGCGCCGAGAGCCTGGACCCGGACGATGTCCTGGCCCTCCATCGTGCCGAGGTTCTGGGTGGTCGCCGGCATCCGGCGTCGGCCGGTCTTGGTCAGCCGCGCCCCGGTGAGCCGCCAGGGCGTCGCGACGGGCCGCAGGGTGGCGGCGTCGTAGCCGAGGCCGTTCGAGAGGTGGTCCGGCACGTTGCGGCCGTAGCCGAGGCTCAGGGTCACGGTCTCGGCGGCCTGGCCGGGCAGGATCCAGGCGGCGCCCTCGACGGCGCGCCCGTCGGCCTCGACCCGCACGATATCGCCCATGGCGATGCCCTCGCGCTCGGCGAGATGCGGGCTGAGGGCGACGACGTTCTCCCAGACGATCTTGGTCAGGGGTTTGGGCAGCTCCTGCAGCCAGGCGAGGTCGGCATGGGTGCCGTCCCAGATCGTGGGATCGGGGCGGAACACCACCTCGATCCCGCCCGGAGCAGGCGCCGGAGGGACGGGGGGCGCCTCCTGGGTGAGGGCGACATCCTCGGCGGCGCCGGCGCTGTCCGGAAAGAAACCCCGGCGCAGGGCGTCGGCGAAGCGGGCCTCGAAGGCGGCCGCATCCTCACCCTCCTTCCGCCAGCGCGCCTTGACCAGGCCGAGCGCGTCCGCGCCGCCCTCGCTCCCGCGCCCATCGGTCAGGAAGGCCAGCATGTCCTGGAGGGTGCGGCCGTTATAGAGCGGCGCCACCGTCGGCTGGATCAGCCCGACCGTGCCGTCGAGGGATCGCACGTCGCCCCAGGATTCGAGCGGGTGGGCGGTGGGCAGGTGCCAGTCGGCATGGGCCCCGGTCTCGTCGGCATAGAGCCCGGCATGGATCTTGAGCGGCACGCGCTCCATCCGGGCCGCGAAGTCGAGGGCGGCCGGGGCGTCGTAGACCGGGTTGGCGCCGAGCACGATCAGCACCTTGACGGCGCCGCGCTCCATCGCCTCCGCCAGTTCCGCCAGCGTGCCCGCGCCGTGCTCGACGACAGGCGCCGCGTGCCGCAGGGTCGCGCCGGTATTGCCCAGCGCGCCGTTCAGACGGTGGACCAGGGCGTGCAGGTCGGGGCTCGCGGTGAGCCCGGCGGTGACGATGCCGGCGCCCCGCGCCTCGGTCAGCGCCTTGGCGGCCCCCCGGACCCAGCGGGAGACCGGATCGTCGCCCCCGGGCGCCGCGCCGCCCCCGGCCACGCCCAGAAGATCATGCGCCAGGGCTTCGAGGCGGCCCTCCGGCACGGCCACCGCGTGATCCGCCTTGGCGCTGGTCAGCGTCGGGGTCGGCGCCGCGGCATGGAGGCTGAGGAGGCGGCCCTCGGCATAGGCCGCGCGGCGGCCCGCGCTCCAGCGCCCCGACAGGCCGACCTGGCCGGGGCCGAGATCGAGGAAGTCGCCGTCCAGGGCCACGATGGTGCGCGCCCGGCCGAAATCCGGAATCGTCTCCAGCGGCCGTCCATAGGCGCGGCGCGCGCCCTCGTAGATCGCCTCGCGGCCCGCCCCGCCGCCGACGAACCAGCGCGAGGCCGGATAGGCGGCCCGCATCCGGGCGATCTGCGCCGCCACGGTGGGCGAGGTCACCGGCCCGGTCAGCACCGCGATCCCCTCGCCCCCGGCCGCGTGCCAGGCCGGCATCTGCGCCTGGAGCTCCGCCCGGAACGCCGCCCAGGAGCTCGGCTTGCCGAGATGCTGCACCGCCTGGGAGCGGAACGGATCGTAGAGGCCGAGCACCGAGGCCTGCGCCAGCACGTCGGTGCCGCCGAGGCTCCAGGGATGCTCGGGATTGCCCTCGATCTTCAGGGGCCGCCCGTTGCGGGTGGTGACCAGGATGCCGTTGCCGAACCCGTCGAACACGGCCGAGGAGGCGTAGGACAGGTCCGTGCCCGGCACGATCCGCTCGGGCTGGTTGACGTAGGGCACCTCGTAATCCCGGCTCGCGCCGCCGCCGCAGGCGGTGAGGCCGCCGAGCGCGAAGGAGGCGGCCATCAGCTTCAGGAAGCCGCGCCGCTCCGGGGAGGCCGCGAGCCGGGCCGCGGAGGGGAACTCGGCCGCGAGGTAGTCGCGGAATTCCGGGCTGTCGGCGACGGCGTCGAGGCTGCGCCAGAAGCGCGGGCCGTCGCTGCCGGCGAGCTTCTCGCGCAGGGACGCGATGTCGGATCCGCTGGTCATCGGTGGCAGATCCCGCACTCGGTCAGCCGCGAACCGCCGCGGATATGGTACTCGGCCACCAGCTTCGGCCCGAGCGTCGCCTGGTCGGCCGGCGGCTTCCAGGTCATGTTCCAGACCTGGTCGGGCGTGCGGACGTATTTCTCCGGCGCCTGATGGCAATCGAGGCAGAACTGCATCTCAAAGGCGTTGGCTCGGTAGGTCATCTGCATCGACGTGACATCGCCGTGGCAGGTCGAGCAGCCGATCCCCTTCGTCACATGCACCGAGTGGTTGTAGTAGACGTATTGCGGCAGCTTGTTCAGCCGGACCCATTCCAGCGGCTTGTCCTGCGCGTAGCTGTCGCGCACCGGCTTGAGCATGTCCGAGCCGGTCCAGATCTGCGAATGGCAGGTCATGCAGGTATGGGTCGGCGGGATGCCGGCCGAGGCCACCTTGTCGACGGTGGTGTGGCAGTAGCGGCAATCGATGCCGAGCTCGCCCGAATGGTGCTTGTGGCTGAACGGCACCGGCTGGGCCGGGGCGATGCCGACCCCCGTGACGTAGTTCGAGCGCACGATCCCGGCCGCCAGAACCGGCAGGCCGACCAGGCAGGCCACGCCGGTCATCAGGGCGAGCCGGTAGACCGCGTCCGCGCCGGGCGTGAACAGCTGCGCCATCAGGTGCGCCCGCCGGACAGGCCAGCACGCCCGGAAGGCGCGAAGGTCCGGTCGTCGGGTTCGATCTGCTCAGCCTCGCGCCGCAAGCGTCGCCCCACCATTGGTCCCGGGTTGAAGTGTGCGGTGCACCGGATCGCTCGCGCAATGCGACCAAAGCGGCCGGGCCCCGGGGCGGCCGCACCGCGACCGTCCCGGATGCCTCGCTGCCGAACCTAGAGCTTTTCCAGACGAGGGCTAGAACATGGATCAGAATGCCGGCCGCCGCGTGCGCCGGCTCCGCGCCACTTCCCGCCGGCGGCGCGAGGGCCTATGCGCTGCCTGACCAGGATCCGGCGGCCCGATCCCGCCGCCGCCCAAACCGGACTCGCCCCGGAGCCCTATGGATTCCGATCCCATCGTCCTGACCTGGCGCGCGGCCCGCCGCCTGCACGCTTCCGCGGCCGCCCTCGCGGTCGGCATCGGCGCCCCGCTCTGCGCGCTCGCCCTCCTGTGCCTGCGGGATCTGGTCGCGGTGCTGCCGCACGACGAGGCGCCGACGCTGCGGTTCCTGCGGCTCGCCCTGTCGCTGCCCGGCCGCGAGATCGTGCTGGCCCCCGGCTTCCCGATGCGCCCGGTCGACCTGGAGCTCGCCGCCTTCCTGTGCATCGCCGTCTGCGCCCTGGCCCTGGCGGGGATCGGCTGGGTCGTGGCGCGCCTGTGCTTCAAGGCCCAGAACCGGGCCGCGGACGCGGTCCGGGAGAACGTCCTGCGGGCGATCCTCGACGCGCCGGCCGGGGCCCGGGACGAGGCCCGCAGCCTGGCGCGCCTCGTCGGCGAGGTTCTGGGCCGGGGCGACCGGCTGCTCGCCGCCGGGATCGTCGTGCCGGCGATGACCCTGGCCGCCCTGCTCCTGGCGCTCGGCTTCGCGGGGCTGGCCGCGCCCCGGCTGATCCCGACCGCGGCGATCGGGCTGGCGGCGATCGGGCTCGCCTACGGGCTGGTTCTGGAGCGCGCCCGGGACCGGCAGGACCTGCGGCTGCGCACGAGCACCCGCGCCGAGACGAACCTGAACGACCTGGTGCGGCGGCTGCCGGCGGTCCGTGTCCACGGGGCCGCCGCCCTCGAGCGGACGCGCATCGCCGCCCGGGTCGCGGCGATGCGCACCAATGTGGCCCGGGCCGAGGCGCGGCTGGCCTATGCCCGGGCGCCGGCGCTGGCCCTGGCGGTGATCCTGCCGGCGATCGCCGTCGGCACGGCCCTGTGGCGCTCCGCGACGCCGGGCGCCCCGCCGGCACCGCCGGTCGATCCCGCCGCGCTCCTGGCTGCCACCGGGGCGTTCGGCCTCGCCGGCTGGCTCGCGGCGATCTGTGCCCGGCTCTGGACGGTGCGCAAATCGGTCCGCCCGCGCTTCCGGGACGTCGCGCGCATCATCGCCCAGCTGCAGGGACGGCAGGCGCGGGCGCCCCGGACCGGGGTCGCGCCGCCGCTGCCCCGCTCCGGAATCCTGGCGACCCAGGGGGTCGGCGCCTTCGATCCGGCCACGGGCGAGCGGCTGACCGGCGTCGACGTCGCCGTCACCATGCCGGGCCACGTGGCGATCACCGGCAGCCGGGGCAGCGGCGCCCGGGTGCTGGCGGCCGTGCTGGCCGGCCAGGTCGAGCCGACCGCGGGCGCCGTCACCTATGCGGGCTCCGACCTGCGCGGCTTCGACGCCGCCGAGCGCGCCCGCCGCATCGCCTTCGCGGCCGGGGAGGCGATCCTGATGGAGGGCTCGCTCCGCCAGAACCTGCTCTACGGCACCGAGCCGGCCAACGCCCCCGACGACATCGCGCTGATCGGGATCTGCCGGCTCGCGGGGCTCGACAGTTTCGTCTACGCCCGCGGCCTCACCGGCCGCCTGGACCCGGCCAGCCAGCCCCGTCTGGCGGCGGCGATCGTCGCCGCCCGCCGGACCATGCGGGCAGCCCTGGCCGCCAAGGGGGCCGAGCGGCTGGTCGAGCCGTTCGACCCGGACCGCTACAACCACCAGGCCAGCATCGGCGAGAACATCCTGTTCGGCGAGCCGGTGGGCGGCGCCTTCGCGCCCCTGCGGTTCGCCCGCCACCCCTACCTGCGGGCGGTGCTGGAGGCCGAGGAGCTGGTGCGCCCCCTCACCGAGATCGGTCTGGCGGTCGCCCGCAGCACGGTGGAGATCTTCGCCGACCTGCCCAACGACCATTCGCTCTTCGACAATTACTCGCTGTTCCAGGCCTCGGAGCGCGGCTACTTCGAAGACCTCGTCGTCCGCCTGCCGAATGCCGCGAGCCTGCGCCGCGGGCCCGCCGGCCAGCGCGATCGCACGCGGCTGATCGGCCTCGCCCTGCGCTACAGCGAATCCCGCCACCGCTTCGGGCTGATCGACGCCGCCTTCGAGCAGCGCCTCGTGCAGGCGCGCCGCTCGTTCGCCCGGATGCTGCCGCCGCATCTCGCAGGCGCCGTCGAGTTCCACGATCCCAGCCGGGTCAATCCGGCGGCGAGCCTGGAGGAGAACCTCTTGTTCGGCCGGATCAGCCTCGGCGAGGCCAATGCCGAGCCGCGGGTGCGGGCGCTGGTGCAGCGCGTTCTCGCCGACGAGGGGCTCGAAGCCTCCGTCTACAGCCTCGGCCTGGACAGCAAGGTCGAGATCCAGCCCAGCACCGGCGCGCTGACGGACGGCGCCATCAACGCCCGGGAGCGCGTCGCGATCGAGCTGGCCCGCTGCCTCGCCCGCGAGCCCGACATCCTGGTCGTCGCAGTGGCGCTCGAGGACCGCACGGTCGAGGGCGTGCGCGAGCGCCTCGCCCGGCTCCGGCAGGCGAGGGCCGGCCGCGGCTTCATCGTCTGCCTGCCCGAAGCGGGCGTGTCCGACGGGATCGAGCCGTTCGACGCGGTGATCGCGGTGGAGAACAGCGCCCTGGCCGCGCCCCCGGTCCGCGAGACGGCCGAGGAAGCGGAGCCTGCCCTCGCCTGAGCGGCGGGCCGGCGACCGCGCCGGCCTCACGACGGCCGCAATGGCCCGTCAGGTCGGGACGCCGTGCTCGACCGGCACGCCACGCCTTCGCCCGGCCGATCCAGCGCGGACGGTTCATGCCTCTCCCGATCCCGAGATCCTTCGCCGCCGGCCTCGTGCTCCTGACCGTCTGCGGCCCGGTCGCGGCGCAGGCCGGGAAGGCCGACGCGCCGATCCCGGCCGCGACGCTCGCCCTGATGGCGCAGAAGGGCACCACGGCCGCCGCCCCGGTGCTGTTCCGGGCCTACAAGAAGGAATCCGAGATCGAGGTCTGGAAGAAGGGCCCGGCCGGGTTCGTCCACATCAAGACCTTTCCGATCTGCCGCTGGTCCGGCCAGCTCGGGCCCAAGCGCAAGAGCGGCGACCGGCAGACCCCGGAGGGGTTCTACATGGTGCCCAAGCGCCAGATGAACCCGAACTCGCATTACTACCTGTCCTTCGACGTCGGCTATCCCAACGCCTACGACCGCGCCCATGGCGGCACCGGCTCGGCCGTGATGGTCCACGGCATCTGCTCGTCGATGGGCTGCTTCGCCATGACCGACGCCACGGTCGGCGAGATCTACGCCATCGCGCGCGAGGCCCTGAACGGCGGGCAGGCGGCCTTCCAGTTCCAGTCCTACCCGTTCCGGATGAGCGCCGAGAACATGGCCCGTCACCGGGCCGACCCGAACATCGCGTTCTGGCGCGAGCTGAAGGCCGGGTCCGACCGGTTCGAGGCGAGCCGGGAGGAGCTTCAGGTCTCGGTGGTCGCCGGCCGCTACGCCTTCGCGCCGTCCCGGGATCCCGCCCGGGAGGCCGCCGTCGCGACCTATCACGCCGTCGAGGAGGCGCGCATGGCCGCGCTCGCGGAAGCCGGCGAGCCGGCCGTGCGCACCACCTATTCCGACGGCGGCCAGCACGCCTTCTGGGCGGCCTACACGGCCCGGGGCGGCGCCGTCGGCGACATCAGCCGGCCGGAGGCGCTGGCCTATGCCGGCCAGGAGGTGGTGGTCGTGCCGGGCCACCGGGCGCCGCGCCCGGTGCCGGAATCCGTCTGGGCCGCCTGGGCCGCGCCGGATTCGGGGCTGGCGCTGCGGCAGATGGCCGGCTTCGTCCCGTCCTACGAGCGCGCGCCCGACCCGTTCGGGGCCCTGGCAGGGCCGCCTCCCGGCGCGCTACAGCGACGCCCTGCCGTCCCTGCTGGCGGCGGGCCTGGCCGATTCGCGCGGCGCCGTCGCCGGACACCCGATTCCCGCCGGCGCGGGGGCCGGCCTGATCGCCTCGGCCGAGCGTCTCTAGGGGTGGCGCCGCCCCGAAGCGCGGCCGGTTCGTGTGCGCGGCCGCACATCACGGCCGCCTGCGACCCCCCAATTCATTGTCAGGCAGGGGATGAGCGGTACTCCTGTCCCGTCGGCCGGCCCTATTCAGCGCTACCTTCCCGGAACGGCGACGGGGTTTCGATCGTAACGGATTGGGACCGACTGTCCGCAGATTCGTGATCGCCATGTCCAATTGTTCCGAGCCGACTATCCGTGCGGCCGACGAGGGCCTCGTCCTCCGCTTCTGGGGCGTCCGCGGCTCGACCCCGGTCAGCGGCCCGCAATACGCCGAATTCGGCGGCAGCACGCCCTGCATCGAGGTGCGCTGCGGCGAGCGGATGTTCGTGGTCGATGCCGGCTCGGGCATCTACAATCTCGGCCAGGGCCACCGCACCGATCTGCCGCGGGAAGTCGACCTGCTGTTCAGCCACCTGCACCTCGACCACACCGCGGGGCTGCCGTTCTTCAAGCCGGCGGTCCTCGATTCCGACCGGGTGATCAACACCTATTGCGGAAATCTCGGCGGCGAATCGGCCGGCCCGACCCTCGACCGCCTGTTCGCGCCGCCGCTGTTCCCGGTTACGCTCGACAAGCTGTGCTGCACCTTCAACCACCACGGCTTCGAGGCCGGCCAGACCCTGACCTTCCCGGACGGCACCCGGGTCGACACGATCCTGCTGAACCACCCGCAGGGATCGGTCGGCTACCGGTTCGAGCATGCCGGGCGGCGCCTGTGCCTGATCAGCGACATCGAGCACAGCGATCCGTGGCCGGAGCCCGAGCTGGCCCGGTTCGTCGCCGGCGCCGACCTCATGGTCTATGACGGCATGTTCACCGACGGCGAGTACCCGACCTGCCGCGGCTGGGGGCACTCCACCTGGCAGAAGGGCGTCGAGCTCGCGCAGACCGCCGGGGTCAAGGCGCTGGCGATCATCCACCTGCACCCGGCCCATTCCGACACGGCCTTGCGCGATATGGAGGCGGATCTCCAGGCCGAGATGCCCACCGCCTTCATCGCCCGGGAGCTTCAGAGCATCACGGTCGGCGCGCCGCGCTCGGTGGGCCGCCGCGCGGGCGGCCGCCCCACGGTGGCGCGCGAGGTCCGCCGCCGGATCAGGGTCGCCTGATCCCGTAGGTCAGATGGAGCGTCCGCGCCGCGTCTGGCCGAACCGGCGATAGGCGAACAGGACGAACAGCGCGACACCGACCGTCAGGATGCTCCAGCCGTAGGTGGTGACGAGCTGCGCATCGATCGGATGGCCGATCTGGCCCAGCGCGACGAGCAGGCCGAAGACGGCGATCAACGCCGAGACGAGCATCCCTAGAATCATCGTGGTCCCCGGCGCGTCCCGGCCGGCACCCCGGCCCGGCGAATTCGTCCGTGGAAATGCGCGGGACCGGCCCCCGTTCCCGGTCGCTTCCGGCGCTGCGAAGCGCTAATCGCGCCCCGACGCGCATGGGCGGCTCCCAAGGCGCCGAACTTAGGCTAAGTAGGCGCGCACGACGGCGCCCCGGGGCGCGCGAGGAGCCCGAGACCACGGCGATGACCGGCCCACAGAACACGCCTCAGGACAGCATGCCCGCAACCACCGCCGCTTCGGGCCCGCTGCGCCCGCAATCCCAGCTCGTGACCATCTTCGGTGGCTCCGGTTTCCTGGGCCGCCACGTGGTGCGGGCGCTCGCCAAGCGCGGCTACCGGATCCGCGTCGCGGTGCGCCGGCCGGACCTGGCGCTGTTCCTGCAGCCGCTGGGCAAGGTCAACCAGATCGTGGCCGTCCAGGCCAACCTCCGCTACCCCGAATCGGTGGCCCGCGCGGCCGAGCGCTCGGACGTGGTGATCAACCTCGTCGGCATCCTCCAGGAGACCGGGTCGCAGAGCTTCGCGCGGCTTCAGGTCGACGGCGCCGCGGAGATCGCCCGCGCCGCCGCCCGGCAGGGCGCCCGGATGATCCACGTCTCGGCGATCGGGGCGGACCCGGCCTCGCCGTCGCTCTACGCCCGCACCAAGGCCGAGGGTGAGGCCCGGGTCTTCGCCGCCTGCCCGGATGCCGTGGTGTTCCGGCCGTCGCTGGTCTTCGGGCCGGGCGACAGCTTCTTCAACCGCTTCGCCGGACTCGCCCGGGCGCTGCCGGTCCTGCCGCTCGCGGGCGGCCAGTCGCGCTTCCAGCCGGTCTTCGTCGGCGACGTCGCCGAGGCGATCGCCCGGGCGGTGGACGGCGTCGTGCCGGGGGGCAAGGTCTACGAGCTCGGCGGCCCCGAGGTGGCGACGCTGGAGCACCTCGTGCGCTACATGCTGAAGACGATCCAGCGCAAGCGCGCCGTGATCGACCTGCCGCTGCCCGTGGCCAAGATCCAGGCCCGGCTCCTGGAGGTCGCCGACACGCTCACCTTCGGCCTGCTGCCGGACAGCCTGAAGCTGACCCGCGACCAAGTGATCCTGCTCCAGAACGACAATGTCGTGTCCGAGGCCGCCAAGGCCGAGGGCCGGACCATCGAGGCGCTCGGGATCACCCCGACCGCCGCCGAGGCGGTGGTGCCGGGCTATCTCTGGCCGTTCCGCAAGGCCGGCCAGTTCGCCACCGACCGGGACGAGGAATACCTGGCCGAGGTGCCGGATTCGATCGCACCGACGCCCATGGCGGCGGGCTCCCAGCACAGGCCGCAGACCGCGTCCGGGCCGGCGATCGGCGCCGATGCCGGCAGCTCCCCCGGCAGCGCCCAGAGCCGCATGGGTACCCGCTGGGGCACCCGGACGATGAGCTGAAGAGTCAGGGTTTCAAAAGGTCTTCGACCTTTTGCGGGTCCAGGGCGGAGCCCTGGGTCAAGCGAAGCTCGATGCCATCGGGGCTCCGCCCCGATACCCCGCCAAAGGGCCGTGGGCCCTTTGGAAACCCGTTTCCTTGCCGGTGTGCGGCTTTATATGCCTGCGTTCTCCGAGAAGGAGACAACGCCTGACCTCGTCCGGGACTGCACGATGATGACGACCCCGTGGAACGGATCGGCAGGCTCGGCGTGAGGCGCATCCTCGTCACCGGCGCGGCGGGCTTCGTCGGCGGCCATGTCCTGCCGCTGCTGGCGGCGACAGGCGCCCGCGTGGCCGGGATCGGCCGCGGAGCGCCCCGGGGCCTGCCCGAGGGGGTGACCTACGAATCGATCGATCTCCTCGACGAAGCCGCGCTGACCGCCTTCGTGGCGCGCTTCCGGCCGACCGAGATCCTCCACCTCGCCGGCCTGGCCTCAGTGGGCCAGTCCGCCACCGGGCCGGGCCAGACCTGGCGGGTGAACGTCAACGGCCTGATGAACCTCGTGGCGGCGGTCGCGGCGGTGCCGGGCTGCACCTTGTTCTTCGTCAGCTCAGGCGAAGTCTACGGCAGCGCCTTCCTGGCCGGGCACGCGCTGACCGAGGAGGCCGAGCCCCTGCCGCGCAACACCTACGCCCGGTCGAAATGGGTCGGCGAGCAGGTGCTGCACGACCTGCTGCCCCGGATCGGGGTGAAGCTCGTGGTGCTGCGGCCGTTCAACCATATCGGCCCGGGCCAGGACGAGCGCTTCGTCGTGGCCTCCTTCGCCGGGCAGATCGCCCGGATCGAGGCCGGCCGCGCGCCGCCCGTCCTCGAGGTCGGCAATCTCTCCTCGTACCGCGATTTCCTCGATGTCGCCGACGTGGCGGGCGCTTACGTCGACCTGATCGGCCGGTCGGAATCCTTGGCGGACGGGAGCGTGTTCAACATCAGCTCCGGCGTGCCCCGCACGATCGCCAGCGTCCTCGACGGGCTGCGCGCCCGCGCCCGGGTGCCGTTCGAGATCCGCATCGCCCCCGAGCGGGTGCGCCCGAACGAGATCCCGCTGGCGGCGGGCGATGCCAGCCGCTTGCACGAAGCCACCGGCTGGCAACCCCGGGTCGCCTGGGACGACGCCCTGACCCGGGTGCTGGACGATGCCCGCGCCCGGCTGGCGCCGGCCGAGGGCTGAGCAGCCCTTACCGGACCACCCCGCTCGCCGCGAGCGCGTCCAGCGCCTCCGCCGAAACATCCAGCCGCTCGGCCAGGATCTCCCGGCTCGAATCGCCGAGGCCCGGCGGCATGCGGCGGACCGGCAGGCGGCGTCCGTCGAGGCGGTAGGGCGGGGCGATGACATGGGCGTTGCCGGGCGCCTCGACCACGAGGCCGGCCTCCCGCGCGCGGTCGCAGGTCAGCGCCTCGCGCAGGCCCATCACCTCCCCGCAGGGGATGCCCGCCGCCCGCAGGCGCGCGATCAGGGGCGCCCGCTCCCACTTGGCCAGTTCGGCATCCAGGATCGGGATGAAGGCGGCCCGGTTCTTCGAGCGGTCGAGATTGGTAGAAAAGCGCGGGTCGGCGCAGAGGTCCGGCCGCTCAAGCACCTGCTCGCAGAAGCGGCGGTACTGGGCGTTGTTGCCCACCGTGATCACCACAGGCCCGTCGCTGGCCTCGAATACCCCGTACGGCACGATCGACGGATGGGCGTTGCCGTAGCGCGGCGGGTCGATCCCTCGGGCAAGCGCCTCCAGCCCGTAATAGGAGGTCAGCGCCACGCCGCAATCGAACAGGGCGAGGTCGATGGTCTTGCCGCGCCCGGTGCGCTCCCGCTGGAACAGGGCCGCCAGCACCGCCTGGGCGGCGTATTGCCCGGTGAACAGGTCCACCGCCGCGACCCCGAACTTCAGGGGCGGGCCGCCGGCCTCGCCGTTGAGCGCCATCACGCCGGATTCGCCCTGCACCACGAGGTCGTAGCCGGGCCGCCCGGCCTCCGAGCCATCCGAACTGTAGCCGGCAATCGAGCAGTAGATCAGCCGCGGGTTCTCGGCCGAGAGGGCCGCGTAGCCGAGCCCGAGCTTGTCGGCGCCGCCGGTCTTGAAGTTCTGGACCAGCACGTCGCTCTCGCGGGCCAGCGCCTTGACGATCGCCAGCCCCTCCGGCGTGGCGAGGTCGACCCCGATCGAGCGCTTGTTGCGGTTGACGCTGTCGAAATACGAGGTGTTGCCGGGGCTGGTCGCCACGCCCCAATCGCGCGTGTCGTCGCCGCGCTCCGGATGCTCGACCTTGATCACGTCGGCGCCGAGATCGCCCAACACCTGCGCGCACCACGGCCCGGCCAGGACCCGGGACAGGTCGAGGACGCGGATCCCGGCGAGGGGCAAGTCGGATGTCGGCTCAGATTCCATCGCTAAGATCCTCAGAGCGCACGCATCGCCTCTTGAAAAGTCCTGGTTTCAAAAGGTCTGCGACCTTTTGCGGGTCCAGGGCAGAGCCCTGGTCACTCGGGGGCTCCGCCCCCGAACCCCGCCCAAGGGCACGCCCTTTGGAAACCCCATCCCATGAGCCTTCAGGCGCCCATCACGCCGTCGAGGCCGCGCACCGCCGCGACGAGTTTCGGGCGGACCACGTCCATCAGGAACCGGGCGTCGGTGATGACGGTCGGGCCGCCGCAATTGACCGACATCGGCGGCAGGCCGCCGCCGGGATGGAAGCCCACGCCGATGGCGCAGACCGTCTCCTGCCACTCGCCGAACGAGGTGCAGCAGCCGATCTCTCGATGCTCGGCCACCGCCCGGTCGAGGCCGGCGCGCAGGGCGGGCCAGGCCACCGGGTCGAGGGCCTTCAGGTCCTCGTAGATGCTCTCGCGCTCGCGCTCGGGGCAGACCGCCACGTAGGCGCGGCCCATGGCGCTGCGGGCGAGCGAGATCCGCGAGCCGGTATCGAGGTTCAGCGAGATCGCGGCGGGGCCCCGCTGGCAATCGACGTAGCGCATGCTCAGGCGGTCGCGCACCCCGAGCCCCACCGAGGCGTTCGCCGCCTCCGCGACCGCCCGCAGCACCGGCCGGGCGATGCCGCGCACGTCGAGCCCGCCGAGGGCCGCCGAGCTCAGGGCGA
Organism: Methylobacterium brachiatum; assembly: GCF_020523825.1. Taxonomy (GTDB): domain Bacteria; phylum Pseudomonadota; class Alphaproteobacteria; order Rhizobiales; family Beijerinckiaceae; genus Methylobacterium; species Methylobacterium brachiatum. The sequence continues at coordinate 123,113 of NZ_JAJALK010000002.1, forward strand.
TCGTCGCATTGCCGAGCCGGTAGCGGCCGGTCTCGGCGGTGTGGTGCAGGTAGCCGAGCTTGGTCAGCGTGTAGGTCAGGCGCGAGACGGTGGAGCGCGGCAGGCCGCAGGCCGCAGCCAGGTCGTGGTTGGCGAGGCTGGTCCGCCCCGGCCCGAAACAGGCGAGCACCGCGAGGCCGCGGGCGAGCGCCGTGACGAAGTGGCGATCCTCCTTGGCGCCGTCCTCCTTGGTGCCGTCGCCCGGCGCGGCCTCGGGATCGGCGAGCAGGGCCTCGTCCGCGGCGTTCATCGGCGCAGGAACGCCGCGAAGGCCGCCTGCGCCTCCGGGCCCCGGCGGAGCGCGTGGAACACCTCCGCCTCCTCGGCCAGGGCATGGGCGACGCTGGCGTCCTGGCCCCGGCGCAGGGCCCGCTTGGTCGCCGCGATCGAGACCGGGGGCAGGGCCGCGAGGGAACGGGCCCGGGCGAGGGCAACCTCCAGGGCCGTCCCCTGCGGGACGGCGGCGTTGACGAGCCCGGCCGTCACCGCCTCCGCGGCGCCGAACGGCTCGCCCAGCATCAGCAACTCGGCCGCCCGCTTGGTGCCGGCGATGAGCGGCAGGAGGTAGCTCGACCCGCCTTCCGGGCTGAGGCCGAGCGCCGTGAACGGCAGGCGGAAGCGGGCGCCGTCCCCGGCATAGGCGAGGTCGCAATGCAGCAGCAGCGTCGTGCCGATGCCGACCGCGTGCCCCTCCACCGCCGCGACGACGGGTTTCGGGCAACCGCGCAGGGCCTTCAGGAAGGTCAGGCCCGGGCTGTCGCCGGCGGCCTCGACATCCTGGAAGTCCTTGAGATCGTTGCCGGCGGTGAAGCAGCCCCCCGCCCCGGTGAGCACCACGGCGCGCAGGGTCGCGTCGGCCCTGGCGGCGTCGAAGGCGGCGGCGAGGCCCGCATAGGTCGCCCGGTCGAGGGCGTTACGGCGCTCCGGCCGGTCGATGGTGACCAGCCGGATCCCGGGCTCTGGATCGGCGACGCGGACGCTCAAGAGACGGCCTCGCCGGCATAGTCCTCGGAAACGCCCGCGAGCCCGGCCCGGGCGGCGGCGTATTCCCGGGCGAGCCGGGCGACGAGGTCGGCGGTGGCCGGGGCGTCCGCGATGGTGCCGACACCCTGGCCGGCGCCCCAGACGTCCCGCCACGCCTTCACGCCGGCGCTGCCGAAATCCATCGCGGTCTTGTCGCGCGCCGGGAGCCCCTCGGGATCGAGCCCGGCGGCGCGGATGCTGGGCGTCAGGTAATTGCCCGGCACGCCGGTGAAGTAGGGGGTGTAGAGGATGTCGGCGGCGGCGCTGCCGGCGATCATGTCCTTGTAGCCCGACGCCGCGTTGGCCTCCCGGGTGGCGATGAACCGGGTGCCCATATAGGCGAGGTCGGCGCCCATGGCCTGGGCGGCGAGGATCGCCGAGCCGGTGGTGATCGCCCCCGACAGGATCAGCGGCCCATCGTAGAAGCGGCGGATCTCGCCGACCAGGGCGAAGGGGCTCAGCGTGCCGGCATGGCCCCCGGCGCCGGCGCAGACTAGGATCAGCCCGTCGACCCCGGCCTCCAGGGCCTTCTCGGCGTGGCGAACCGTGGTGACGTCGTGGAACACCACGCCGCCATAGGCATGGACCGGGCGGATCACCGCGTCCGGGGCCCGCAGCGAGGTGATGATGATCGGCACACGGTGCCGGACGCAGGCCTCGACATCCTGGGCCAGGCGGTCGTTCGAGGCGTGGACGATCTGATTGACCGCGAAGGGCGCGATCTTCCGGGCCGGATCCTTCGCGCGCGCGTCAGCGAGCGTGCGCGTGATCGTCGAAAGCCATTCGTCGAGCAATTCGGCCGGCCGCGCGTTCAGCGCCGGGAACGCGCCGACCACGCCGGCCAGGCATTGCGCGATCACCAGCTCCGGTCCCGAGACGATGAACATCGGCGCGCAGATCACCGGCAGGGCGAGCCGGCCGCGCAGGACGTCCGGCAGGCGGCTGGCCGGACCCTGTTCGGGGCCGTCGCTCATCGGAGGCTGCCGGGTTGCTGGCCGATACCGCGCAAAGCGATCCTCCCTGATCGGTCGGGCGGCCCGACCCTTGGAACCCGCCAGGACGGGTTCGAGCCGGATTCGCGCCCGGGGCGGGCCTGAATGGCATGGCGCCCGGCACCGGTCAAACCGTCCGGCCGGATCGCGTCTGCAATGCGGAACGCGCTGCGGGACGTCATACGCGACGCCGTCACATCCTTGACGGGCCGGCCACCGCAGATCAACATCCCGCAAAACTGCGAACGACAATTCTGCATTGCAGAACAGGGAGAAAACCGCTTTGGTTCGTTACGAGGTCGATGGCGGCGTGGCCGTGCTCACGCTCGCCAACCCGCCGGTCAACGCGCTGGGCGCCGCGCTGCGGGCTGCCCTCGACGGCGCCCTGGCGCGGGCGGAGGCCGACGAAGCGGTCCGGGCGATCGTGCTGGCGGCCGAGGGCAAGGTGTTCGTCGGCGGCGCCGACATCTCGGAATTCGGGAAGCCGCTCCAGGCGCCGAGCCTGCCGGACGTGCTGAAGCGGCTCGATGCCGGGCGGAAGCCTGTGGTGGCGGCGATCGGCGGCGCGGCGCTGGGCGGCGGGCTGGAACTGGCGATGGCCTGCCACGGCCGGGTCGCGGCGCCCGCGGCCAAGCTCGGCCTGCCGGAGATCAAGCTCGGCATCATCCCGGGGGCCGGGGGCACGCAGCGCCTGCCGCGGCTGATCGGGCCGGACACCGCCTTCACGATGATGCTCACCGGCGAGCCGGTCTCGGCGGAAATTGCCGCCAAGCTCGGGATCGTCGACGCCGTGGTGCTGGGCGATCTCGTGCCGGCCGCCCGCATCCGGGCCCTGGAACTGGCCGATTCCGGCGCCCTGCCGCGGGTGCGCGACCGGGCGGACATGCTGACCCCGGAGGCCCGCCAGGCCTTCGAGGCCAAGGCCGACGCGGCGGTCAAGCGCGATCCCGAGGCGACAAACGTCCACGCCCTGGCCCGGGCGGTGCGCGCCGGCCTGGACCCGGACGCGTTCGACGCGGCGGTCGCCGTCGAGCGGGCCGAGTTCCGAACGCTGGTGGAGGATCCGCGCTCCAAGGCCCTGCGCTACGCCTTCTTCGCCGAGCGCGAGGCCGCCCGGGTGCCGGGCCTGTCGAAGGACACGCCCCGCCGCCCCGTCGAGACGGCCGCGGTGATCGGGGCCGGCACCATGGGCGGCGGCATCGCGATGTGCTTCGCCAATGCCGGCATCCCGGTCACCGTGATCGAGACCGAGGCCGGCGCCCTGGAACGCGGCCTCGACCGGGTGAAGGGCCTCTATGCCGGCTCGGCCAAGCGCGGCTCGATCACCGAGGCCCAGCGCGACGAACGGATCGGCCGGATCACCGGGGCGATCGGCCTGGAGAACGCCGGAGAGGCCGACATCGTGATCGAGGCGGCCTTCGAGGACATGGCGGTCAAGCGCGAGATCTTTTCCAAGCTCGACGGCATCGCCAAGCCGGGCGCGATCCTGGCGACCAACACCTCCTATCTCGACGTCGACGCCATCGCGGCGGTGACCGGCCGGCCGCAGGACGTGCTCGGCCTGCATTTCTTCAGCCCGGCCAACGTCATGCGCCTCGTCGAGGTGGTCCGCGCCGGCAAGACCGCCCCCGACGTGCTCGCGACGGCGCTGGATCTGGCCAAGCGCCTCAACAAGCTGCCGGTGACGGTGGGCGTCTGCTTCGGCTTCGTCGGCAACCGCATCCTGGAGCGCCGCAGCCGCGCCGCCGAGCGCCTGCTGCTGGAAGGCGCCCTGCCGCACGCGATCGATGCCGCCGTGACCGGCTTCGGCTTCCGGATGGGCCCCTTCGCCATGAGTGACCTCGCCGGCCTCGATATCGGCTGGCGCTCCCGCAAGGATTTCGGCGGCCGGGCCCCGGTCGCCGACGCGCTGGCCGAGATGGGCCGGTTCGGCCAGAAGACCGGCCGCGGTTTTTTTGTTTACTCGGACGGCGCCAGGACCGGGACACGCGATCCCGAGGTGGAAGCGCTGATCGAGAAGACCGCCGCCGAGCACGGCATCGCGCGCCGGAGCTTCACGCCGGACGAGATCATCGCCCGGCTGATGTACCCGATGGTCAACGAGGGCGCCCGGATCCTCGAGGAGGGGATCGCGGCGCGGCCCGGCGACATCGATACGATCTGGATCAACGGCTACAACTGGCCGGCCTGGCGCGGCGGCCCGATGCACTGGGCCGACACCGTCGGGCTCAAGACCCTCGCCGAGGCGCTGACGCGCTTCGCCCGGGAGACCGGCGACGACAGCCAGGAGCCGGCGCCTCTGCTGCGCAAGCTGGCGGAATCGGGCGGACGCTTCGCCGACTGGAAGGCGCGCTGATGCCCTGTCGGTTTCGCCGGGCCAAGTTCCGGTTTCGAAAGGTCGGGGACCTTTCGCGGGTGCAGGGCAGCGCCCTGCTGCCGGCCTCCGTCCCGCGCAGCGTCGGGGCGTCGCCCCGACACCCCACCAAAGGGCGTGACGCCCTTTGGGAACCCCAACTCGCCTGCGTCAGGCGACGCCGCTCCGGCTGGCCGCGACAGGCCCCCTCTCCCGTGCGGGAGAGGGTTGGGGTGAGGGACCAGGGTCTTCCGGAAAGGTCGCACCCCTCACCCTGTCCCTCTCCCGCACGGGAGAGGGGACCCGCGCCGTATCCGGCCAATGCTGCGCTCGCACCCGACCTGAACACCCGTACGGACCCGAAGAGGAGCCCGGCATGACCGACGCGGTGATCGTTTCGACTGCCCGCACGCCGATCGGCAAGGCCCATCGCGGCGCGCTGAACCTCACCCGGGGCGCCGACCTCGCCGCCCACGCGATCCGGGGTGCCCTGGATCAGGCCCGGCTGGAGCCGGAGGCTGTGGAAGAGGTGGTGCTCGGCTGCGGCTATCCGGAGAACGCCACCGGCGGCAACGTCGCCCGCCACGCGGCCCTGGTGGCAGGGATCCCGGTGAACTCGGCGGGCGTCACGGTCTCGCGCTTCTGCGCCTCGGGCCTGGAGGCGATCGCCAGCGCGGCCCGGCGGATCATCCTCGACGGCGTGCCGGTGGCTGTGGCCGGCGGGGTCGAGTCGGTCAGCCTGGTCCAGCCGAAGGTGCAGCGGGAATTGACCCGCAACGCCTGGCTGGAGGCGCACCTGCCGGCGATCTACATGCCGATGATCGAGACCGCCGACATCGTCGCCACGCGCTACGGCATCTCCCGGGAGGCGCAGGACGCCTTCGCGCTGGAGAGCCAGCGGCGCACCGCCGCCGCGCAGGCGCGGGGCCTGTTCGACGACGAGATCGTCCCGATGAGCGCCGTGATGGCGGTGACCGACAAGGCCACCGGCGAGACCCGGGAAATCGAGACGCGGCTCGCCAAGGACGAGGGCAACCGGCCCGACACGACCCTCGAAGGCCTCGCGAAGCTCAAGCCCGTGCGCGGGGAGGGCGCCTTCATCACCGCCGGCAATGCCAGCCAGCTCTCGGACGGCGCCGCCGCCAGCGTGCTGATGTCGGCCGAAGAGGCCGCCCGGCGGGGACTGACGCCGCTGGGCACCTTCCGGGGCTTCGCCTCGGCCGGCTGCGGCCCGGACGAGATGGGCATAGGCCCGGTCTTCGCGGTGCCGCGCCTGCTGGAACGGCAGGGGCTCACGGTCGCCGATATCGACCTCTGGGAGCTGAACGAGGCCTTCGCCTCTCAGTCGGTCTATTGCCGGGACAAGCTCGGGATCGATCCGGACACGGTCAACGTCAACGGCGGCGCCATCGCGGTCGGCCATCCGTTCGGCATGTCGGGGGCGCGGCTCGTGGGCCACGCCCTGCTGGAAGGCCGCCGCCGCGGGGCGCGCTACGCCGTGGTGACGATGTGCGTGGCCGGCGGCCAGGGCTGCGCCGGCCTGTTCGAGATCGGAGGCTGACGATGGATCTGCGCTTTACGCCGGAAGAAATCGCGTTCCGCGACGAGGTCCGCAGCTTCTGCCGGACGGAGATCCCGGCCGAGATCCGAAAAAAGGTCTCGGAGGGGCGCAGCCTCTCGAAGGAGGATTACGTCACCAGCCAGCGCATCCTCAATGCCAAGGGCTGGGCAGTGCCGCACTGGCCGCAGGAATGGGGCGGCCGGGATTGGACCTCGATCCAGCGCTACATTTATACGGAAGAACTGTTCCAGGCGGCGGTGCCGCTGCCGCAGCAATTCAACTGCTACATGTTCGGCCCGGTGCTCGCGACCTTCGGCCGGCAGGACCAGAAGGCGCGCTTCCTGCCACGTGCGGCCAATCTCGACGATTGGTGGTGCCAGGGCTTCTCCGAGCCCGGCGCCGGCTCCGACCTGGCCTCGCTCAAGACCAAGGCGGTGCGCGACGGCGACCACTACGTGGTGGACGGCCAGAAGACCTGGACGACGCTGGGCCAGCACGCCGACTGGATCTTCTGCCTCGTGCGCACCGATTTCGAGGCCAAGAAGCAGCGCGGCATCTCCTTCCTGCTCATCGACATGAAGAGCCCCGGCATCACCGTGCGGCCGATCCTCACGCTGGAGGGCCGCCACGAGGTCAACGAGGTTTTCTTCGACGCGGTGCGGGTGCCGGTCGAGAACCTCGTCGGCGAGGAGAACAAGGGCTGGGACTACGCCAAATTCCTGCTCGCCAACGAGCGCACCGGCATCGCCCGGATCGGCCTCACCAAGGAGCGGATTGCCCGGATCAAGCGCCTCGCCAAGGAGATGCCGGCGGGCTCCGGCACCATGTGGGACGACCGAGACTTCCGCGGCCGGGTCGCCGAGGTCGAGGTCGAGCTGAAGGCGCTGGAGATCACCCAGATGCGGGTGGCGGCCAAGCAGGGCCGGGCGGATTCGGTGGAGCCCGATCCCGCCTCCTCGCTCCTCAAGATCCGCGGCTCGCAGCTCCAGCAGGCGGCGACCGAGTTACTGGTCGAGCTCGCCGGCCCGTTCGCCCTGGCGGCGCCGGCCCGCGGGGCCGGGGGCAACAACCTGCCGGGCGGCTTCGACTGGGTCGATGCGGCGGCGCCGAGCTACTTCAACAACCGCAAGGTCTCGATCTACGGCGGCTCCAACGAGATCCAGCACAACGTCATCGCCAAGGGGATTCTGGGGTTGTGAGGGCAGGCGGCCTCCCCCGCCGATCCCACCCACCCCTCATCCTGAGGTGCGGCGCAGCCGCCTCGAAGGAGCCCTCCAGGGATCGCGCGGCCGGCTGGAGGGCTCCTTCGAGGCCTCCGCTGCGCTCCGGCACCTCAGGATGAGGGGAGGGGTGGGATGAACGCCGCGACCGTGACCTTCCGCGAGAGAACACCGACATGGATTTCGACCTGAACGAGGACCAGTCGCTCCTGCGCGACAGCGTCGAGCGGCTGGCGGCGGACCTGTACCCGTCGCTGGAGAGCCGGCAGGCGCGGCTGAAGGCGCCGCTGGGCTTCCCCGAGGCGGGCTGGGCGGCCTTCGCCGAGCTCGGCGTCACCGGCCTGCCCTTCTCCGAGGAGCAGGGCGGGCTCGCCGGCGGCCCGGTGGAGACCATGCTGGTCATGGAGGCGGTGGGGCGCAACCTCGTGGTCGAGCCCCTGTTCGCGAGCCTGGTTCTCGGCGCGACGGCGCTCCGGCTCGGCGGCAGCCCGGAGCAGACGGAGCGGATCCTGCCCGGCGTGATCGACGGCAGCCTGCGGCTCACCCTTGCCCATACCGAGCGCCAGTCGCGCTACGACCTCCACGACGTGGCGACCACGGCCCGGCGTTCGGGCGAAACGTTCGTGCTGAGCGGGGTCAAGAGCGTCGTGCCCAATGCCGACGCGGCCAGGCTGATGGTGGTCTCCGCCCGGGTCTCCGGGGCGCGGCGCGACCCGCACGGGATCGGGCTGTTCCTGGTGCCGACCGATGCCGCGGGGGTGGCGATCGAGGCCTACCCGACCCAGGATGGCGGGCGCGCCGCCGAGGTGTCGTTCTCCGACGTCGCGCTCCCGGCCGACGCGGCTCTGGGCGATCCCGAGGGGGGCCTGACGCTGCTGGAGCGGGTGGTCGAGCACGGCATCGCGGCGCTCGCCGCCGAGGCGGTGGGCTCCATGGACGCGCTGCACAAGCTGACGGTGGAATATCTCAAGACCCGCACGCAATTCGGGGTCAGCGTCGGCTCGTTCCAGGCGCTGCAGCACCGGGCCGTGGACATGCTGATCCAGCTGGAGCAGGCGCGGTCGATGGCGCTCTACGCCGCCATGATGGTGGAGGCGGAGGATCCCGCGGCGCGGGCGGCGGCGCTGGCGGCCGTGAAGGTGCAGATCAACAAGGCCTGCCGCTTCGTCGGCCAGGAGGCGGTGCAGCTCCACGGCGGCATCGGCATGACGCTCGAATATCTCGGCGCCCACCACTTCAAGCGGCTCGCCATGATCGAGTACCAGCTCGGCGACACCGCCCACCATTTGCGCCGGATCACGCAGAGCGAGAACGGCTTGCTGGCGGCGTGAGGGGCGATTTTCATCTCACCCCATCCCATCCTACCCAGCCCCCCCATCCTGAGGTACGCGCGCAGCGAGCCGCGAAGGAGCCTTCCAGGGATCGCGCGGCTGGCTGGAGCCCTCCCTCGAGGCCTCCGCTTCGCTCCGTCGCCTCAGAGGCTGTGAGTTCTACGATCCTTCGCGGATGGAGCGCGACACGCCCCCTCTCCCGTGCGGGAGAGGGGGCCCGCGCCACGTCCTGGCGTTGCAGGCCCGCCTATCGATCGAACGATCACAGCCGGCCAGGATGAGAGAGGTGGGTGGACCGGGCGGGATCCTAGTTGAACAGCGAGCCCACCCCGCCCTGCACGCGGCCCAACCCGGCGCGGGCGACGGCGTTGTTGGGGTCGATCACGGCGGCGCGCTGGTAGTTCTCGAGCGCCTCCTTGCGCTGGCCCGACTTCTCGTAGGCGAGGCCCCGATAGGCCCAGGAGGTGGCGTCCTTGTTATTCACGTTGAGCGCCGCGTTGTAGTCCTCGATCGCCTTCGGGTACTGGTTGGTGGCGATCAGGCTCTGGCCGCGGGCCGCGTAGGGCGCGGACACGAACGGGTTGCGGTCGATGGCGGCGTCGAAATCGGCGATCGCCTGGGTCTCCTGGCCCTGCTTCTGCCGGACCAGGCCGCGGGCGTGGTAGGCCTCGGCCGATTCGGGCATCAGCCGGATCGCGACGTTGAGGTCGGAGAGCGCCTGGTCGAGGTTGCCCTGGGCGCGCTCGACATTGGCGCGGCCGATATAGGCCGGGCCGTAATTCGGATCGATGCTGATCGCCTTGCTGAAATCCTGGAGCGCGGCGGCGTCGCGGCCGACCTGGCGCTCGGCCAGCGCGCGGTTGTTGTAGGCCGAGCCCGAATTCGGGTCGATGCTGATCGCCTTGGTGAAGTCCGCGATGGCGTCGTTGAACTGGCCGGCCCGGGCATAGGCGGCGCCGCGGGTGTTGTAGGCGGCGGCGTCGTTCGGGTTGCGCTGGATCACCTCGGTGAGCGAGGCGATGTTGACGTTGGTGGCGCCCGTGGTGTCGGTCTCCACCACCGCGTATTGCCGCGGGCTGGCGGCGCTGCCGACGGTTTCGCAGCCCGCAAGCGCCGCGGCCGAGAGCGTGGCCGCGCCGATCAGCGCGATCTTGTGTGCCAGCCCGTTGCGTACGATCATCGCCCCACTCTCCCCGGGGCGCGGCCCGCATCCCGCGTGCCCACCCCGCCCCCGATTTGTCCGTCGCCCGGCCCGCGCCGCGCCCCTGGTCTCCGGGGCACCGTCGCGCATCGCGGTGAATGCCGGCTTAAGGATGCGCGGTCCCGCGACCGGTCACGCCGTGGTGGAAGCTTTGGGATGTGGCGAAGGTATGGCTTGGGGCCGCGCCGGCCGGGCCGCGCGGCATCCGGCCTGCGCGCGGCCCGGCCGGTGTGTTCCCGAAGCCGCAGAACCGGCCCCGGTCAGGCCTCCGGAACAGGCCCCAGCCGGGTGACGTGGCCCATCTTGCGGCCGGGCCGGGCCTCGCCCTTGCCGTAGAGGTGGAGGTGGGCGCCGGGCTCGGCGAGCAGCGCCGACCAGTCGTCCGCCTGGGCGCCGATCAGGTTGCGCATCTCCACCGACAGGCCGCCGACCCGGGCCGAATCGCCGAGGGGCCAGCCGGACACCGCCCGGACGTGCTGGGCGAATTGCGAGGTTGTCGCCCCCTCGATGGTCCAGTGCCCGGAATTGTGGACCCGCGGCGCGATCTCGTTGACCACCAGCCGCTCCGCGCCGTCCTCGCGCACCAAAAACATCTCGACGGCGAGCACGCCGACATAGTCCAGGGCGTCGGCGATCCGCCTGGCGATGTCGAGGGCGGCGCGGGCGGTCGCGGGGGTGAGGCCCGGGGCCGGCACCCGGGTCAGCGCCAGGATGTGGTCGCGGTGCTCGTTCTCGCACAGGTCGAAGGCCGCGAAGCCGCCGTCGCGGCCGCGGGCGGCCACCACCGAAACCTCGCGCTCGAACGGGACGAAGCCCTCCAGGATCAGCGGCGCGCCGCCGAACTCGGCGAACAGGGCGTTGCGGTCGCCCTCGGCGCGCTCGCGCAGGATGCGCTGGCCCTTGCCGTCGTAGCCGAACCGGCGGGTCTTGAGCACCGCCGGCAGGCCGAGCGCCGCGATCGCCCGGTCGAGGTCGTCGGGCGTGTCCACCGCCTGGAACGGCGCGGTCGGGATGCCGAGCCGGTTGATGAATTCCTTCTCGGTGAGGCGGTCCTGCGTCGTGGACAAGGCCTCGGCATTCGGGTGCAGGGGCGCGTGCCGGGCCAGGATGTCGGCGGTGGCGCGCGGGATGTTCTCGAACTCGTAGGTCACCGCGTCGACGCTCTGCGCGAAGCCGGCCAGCGCGGCGGCGTCGTCATAGGCCGCGCAGGTGGTGCGGGCGGCGACGTCGAAGGCCGGGCTGTCCCGGTCGGGCGCGTAGACATGCACCTTCAGCCCGTAATTGGCCGCCGCGAGCGCGATCATGCGCCCGAGCTGGCCACCGCCGACGATGCCGAGGGTGGAGCCGGGCTTCAGAGCTGTATCCGTCACGAAAGCTTGTCCGTCTCCGGCCGTTCGGCCACCGATGCGGTCTGGGCCGCGCGCCAGGCCTCCAGGCGTTCCGCCAGGTCCGAGTCGGCGAGCGCCAGCACCGCGGCGGCGAGCAGGGCGGCGTTGACCGCGCCGGCCCGGCCGATCGCCAGCGTCCCCACCGGGATGCCGGCCGGCATCTGCACGATCGACAGCAGGCTGTCCTGGCCGGACAGGGCCTTGGATTCCACCGGAACGCCGAAGACCGGCAGGCGGGTCATCGCGGCGGCCATGCCGGGCAGGTGCGCGGCCCCGCCGGCGCCCGCGATCACGACCTTGAACCCGGCCGCGACGGCGCCCTTGGCGAAGGCCACGAGCCGGTCGGGGGTGCGGTGGGCCGACACGATGCGGGTGTCGTGCGGCACGCCGAGCGCGTCGAGCGTCTCGGCGGCGTGCCGCATGGTCGCCCAATCGGACTGACTGCCCATGATGATCGCGACCGGAGGCGACGCCATCGTTGATCCCGGCAAAAGAGGCCGCTTACAGGCGGGGCGGGCCGGCGGCAAGGCGTCGCGCCGGCGCGTCCACCAACTTCGATGCCCGATCCCGAAGGATGGTTGCCGGCTCTGAGAGAACGAGGACGCACGCCAAGCCGTGGCCGCGCGGGATCGAGGTCCCGGACGAGGCCCTAGGCGATGATGTCCGGGGTCAGCGCGTCCTCGATGTGATAGATCCGGTCGCGCAGGGTCAGCTTGCGCTTCTTCAGGCGCTGGATCTGAAGCTGGTCCCCGGCGACGCTGCGCTCCAGCGCCTCGATGGCGCTGTCGAGATCCCGATGCTCCTCGCGCAGCCGATTCAGCTCGGACTCGAGGTCCGACTGCCCGCTCTCACCCGACTCGTCCGCCATCATCACCCGCGGGATCGAAGACCGTTCCTTGTCGAAGAGCATGCGTCACGCCCCGCCGCGGGACAAGCCGGCCGGGCCGGCATTCGTCAGGCTTAGCCGGAGAAAAGGCTTCGACAGGTGTGGCATCCTGTGCCAGTCTCCGTGTGTCGGAACAATGACAGGAGATTCGACTCATGTCGCTGCAGACGCATCTGAGCCAACTCGCCCGGAAGCACGAAGCCCTCGAGCGTGAGATTCACGAGGCGATCCACAGGCCTTCGGCGAACGACCTCCACATTGCTGAACTGAAGCGACGGAAACTTCTCCTCAAGGACGAAATCAACAGGCTGCAGGCCGGCACGGACACGCTGCACTGAGCCGCGCCTGAGTCCCTCCCGGACATAGACGCAAGACGGCAGCCGCCGCGTCGGGCCGCCCGGCGCGGCGGCTTCTTTTGGGGGGGACAGACCGTACTGTCCTACCCTGTCTTTCATCTTGAGCTGCCCGCGTCAGCGAGCCTCGAAAGAACTCGCCTTCGAGGCCTCCGCTTCGCTCCGTCGCCTCAGGATGAGGGGGATGGTTCGGAGAGGCGTTGAGCGGCTGGGCGCCTGGCCAGCATCCGCAGATCATCCCAGTCGCCGCGGATCAGTGCCTCTTTCTTGGCTCTGCTCCAGCCCTTGATGCGCCGCTCCGCCGCGACCGCGTCCGCGATGCGCTCGAACTGCTCGGCATAGACCAGCGTGACCGGCCGCCTCCGGCTGGTGTAGCCCGGATACGTTCCGGCCTCATGCTCGCTGAGGCGCTTGTCGAGGGACGCCCCGCGGGCGGAGCCGACATAATAGCTGCCGTCCGAGCACCGCAGCATGTACACGAACGCATTCACGGCCCGACTCAGTCCGTCGCGGGACGCCGAGCCTAGCGGTTTCTACCGCCCCTCCAACCCCCCCCCTCATCCTGAGGTGCCGGAGCGCAGCGGAGGCCTCGAAGGAGCCCTCCAGCCGGCCGCGCGATCCCTGGAGGGCTCCTTCGAGGCCGCTGCGCGGCACCTCAGGATGAGGGGATTGGGTGGGAGGAGCGAATTCCCCCGCTGAGCCGGGCCCCACTCCATCCGGCGTCACCCGCAGCACCGACAAGCACCCACCCGCGCGCGCAACAAACCAGAATCAGCTAATCTCCCCGAGATGCCGCCGGAGAGCGGCTCTCGAGGACACGCCGCGCCGATGACCACCGCCAGCCCGCCGGGCCGCTATCCCGAGATCTACGACGCGGCGCGCCGCGACCCGGAGGCGTTCTGGCTGGAGGCGGCCGGGGCGCTCGACTGGGCTCGGAACCCGGCGCAGGCCTTCGCCCCCGAATCCGGCCCCTATGGCCGCTGGTTCCCGGACGGGACGCTCAACGCCTGCCACAACGCGGTGGACCGGCACGCCGAGGGGGCGCGGGCCGACCAGGCGGCGATCCTGTACGATTCCCCCGTCACCGGGACCAAACGGAGCATCAGCTACCGGGCGCTGCGCGATTCGGTGGCGGCGCTGGCCGCGGTGCTGGCCGAGCTCGGCGTCGGCAAGGGCGACCGGGTCGTGCTGTACATGCCGATGGTGCCCGAGGCCCTGTTCGGCATGCTGGCCTGCGCGCGGCTCGGAGCCGTGCACTCGGTGGTGTTCGGCGGCTTCGCGGCCAACGAGCTGGCGGTGCGGATCGAGGATGCGGCTCCGAAGGTGGTGCTGGCCGCCTCGTGCGGCCTCGAGCCGAACCGGGTGGTCGCCTACAAGCCGCTGCTGGACCTCGCGATCGCCACCTCCCGCCACAAGCCGGAAGCCTGCCTGATCCTGCAGCGGCCCCAATGCGCCGCGAGCCTGGTCGCGGGGCGCGACCACGACTGGGCCGAGACCGTCGCGGTCGCTCAAGCCGCGGGCAAGCGGGCCGCCTGCGTGCCGGTGGCCGCCACCGACCCGCTCTATATCCTCTACACCTCCGGCACGACCGGCAAGCCGAAGGGCGTGGTCCGGGATACCGGCGGCTACCTCGTCGCCCTCGCCTGGTCGATGCCGAACCTCTACGGCGTCCAGCCGGGCGAGACCTATTTCTGCGCCTCCGACATCGGCTGGGTGGTCGGCCATTCCTACATCATCTACGCGCCGCTGCTGCACGGCTGCACCACGGTCCTGTACGAGGGCAAGCCGGTGGGCACGCCGGATGCCGGGGCGTTCTGGCGGGTGGTCGCCGAGCACGGCGTCGTCTGCCTGTTCACGGCCCCGACGGCGCTGCGCGCCATCAAGAAGGAGGATCCGGCCGGGTCGCTGATCGGCGCTTACGACCTCTCGGCCTTCCGCAGCCTGTTCCTGGCCGGTGAGCGGGCGGACCCGGATTCGGTCGCCTGGGCCGAGCGGGTGCTGGGCCGGCCGGTGATCGACCATTGGTGGCAGACCGAGACCGGCTGGCCGATCGCCGGCAATCCGCTGGGCCTCGGCCTCCTGCCGGTCAAGCACGGCAGCACCTGCGTGCCGATGCCGGGCTACCGGGTCGAGGTCCTGGACGAGGGCGGCAAGCCGGTCCCGCCCGGCACGATGGGCACGATCGCGATCCGCCTGCCCCTGCCGCCCGGCTGCTTGCCGACCCTCTGGGGCTCGGACGCGCGGATGCGGTCGAGCTACCTCGCCACCTTCCCGGGCTATTACGACACCTCGGATGCCGGGGTGATCGACGCGGACGGCTACATCACCGTGCTGGGTCGGACCGACGACATCATCAACGTCGCGGGCCACCGCCTGTCCACGGGCGGCATGGAGGCGGTGCTGGCCGGCCACCCGGATGTGGCCGAATGCGCGGTCATCGGCATCCGCGACGCGCTCAAGGGCGAGGTGCCCTGCGGCTTCGTGGTGCTGAAGGCCCGGGTCGACCGCGCCCCCGAGGACATCGAGCGCGAGCTGGTCGCCAAGGTGCGGGACGAGATCGGCCCGGTGGCGGCGTTCAAGCTGGCGCTCACCGTGCCGCGGCTGCCGAAAACCCGCTCCGGCAAGATCCTGCGCGCCACCATGAAGCGCATCGCCGACCACGAGCCCTGGACCATGCCGGCGACCATCGACGACGCCACCGCCCTGGACGAGATCGACGCCAGCCTGAAGGGGCGGGGGATCGGCGCCGGCTGATCACGCGTCGCGATCCGGGTTCCCGAAGGGCCTGAGGCCCTTCGGCGGGGTTCGGGGCGCGCAGCCCCGATCTCGGGCGAAGCCCGACACCAGGGCTCCGCCCTGGACCCGCAAAAGGTCCCGGACCTTTTGAAACCGCGACGGTTTCGAGGCTCGCCGCAGCCGCCCCTTGCGCCCCGACATCCGCGTACCATCTCTAGACCATCCAACCGGATGGCCTGGGGATGGCGGGGCGATGAGCGACACTGTGCAGGATCTCCGGCCGAAGGTGCCGGACAGCGAGAAGATCACGATCAATCTCGGCTTCGTCGATCTCGGCCGAGTCGACCTGATGGTCCGCGACGGATTCTACGCCAACCGCGCCGACTTCATCCGCACCGCCGTGCGCAACCAGCTCGACCGGCAGGAGGAGGCGGTGCGCCAATCCGTGGCCCGGCGCCAGCTGCGCCTGGGCGTCTCGCACTATTCGCGGGCCACCCTCGAGGCCGCCCGCGACGCCGGCACGCCCCTGCACATCCAGGTTCTCGGCCTCGCCACCGTGGCGACCGACGTCACCCCCGAGCTCGCCCGCGCCGCCATCGCCTCCGTCGAGGTGCTGGGCGCGTTCCAGGCGAGCCCCGCCGTCAAGGCCGCCCTGGCCGACCGGATCGCCTGAACCGCCCCGACCACCCCTACCGCACAGTCGGGCCAAGCAGCCGGCCGTGTCCGACCCCACCCGCAAGGAACGGCCCGATGAAACACTTTCCCAAGATGGATTTCTTGAACCTCGATCTCTCCAAGATGAAGCTCGGCGGCTTCGGTGCCGCCGGCTCGGCCGAAGCCGAGGGCCAGCGCGCCGCCCGGGCGGCGCGGATGACCGCCGCGATGGGCCGGTTCCAGCGCCGTCAGGCCGATGCCTTCGCCCGCTGGGCCGGGGCGCGCGACCGTCCGGCCGAGCCCGCCGGGACCGCCACCATCGACATGGAGGCGCCCAGATCCCCGGACGGCGCCTGGACGGCGCCGGACCCGGCCGCCGCGCGCCCGCATGCCGCGCCCGGCGGTGCCGACATCGCTGCGGCGGTGATGCGCACCGTGCGCGACAGCCTCGCCAAAGGCGGCATTCCCGCCGGCGGCTTCGCGGAGGGGTTTGCCGGCGGCTCCGTCCAGACGGGCAAACCCGCCGCCCCCGTGCCGGAGGGCGCCCGGTTCGAGGACCGCGTGTTCACCGGCGCCGCGGGCAGCCGCCGCTACAAGGTGTTCGTGCCGAGCGGGTATACGGGCCAGGCGCTGCCGGTCGTCCTGATGCTGCACGGCTGCACGCAGAACCCGGACGATTTCGCCGCCGGCACGCAGATGAACCGGCTGGCCGAGGACGAGACCTTCCTGGTCGCCTATCCGGAGCAGCCCCAATCGGCGAACATGCAGCGCTGCTGGAACTGGTACGCCGCCGGCGACCAGGTGCGCGACGGCGGCGAGCCGGCCCTGCTCGCCGGCATCGCCCGGGCGGTGGTGGACGAATTCTCCGCGGATCCGGACCGGGTCTACGCGGCCGGACTCTCGGCCGGAGGCGCCGCGGCGGCGATCCTGGCCGCCACCTATCCGGACCTGTTCGCGGCGGTGGGCGTCCATTCCGGCCTGGCCTGCGGCGCGGCCCGGGACGTCGCCTCGGCCTTCGCGGCGATGAAGGGGCAGGGGGGAAAGCCCGGCCCCAACCGACAGGCAGTCCCGACCATCGTGTTCCACGGCGACGGCGACCGCACCGTGCATCCGGCCAACGGCGACCAGGTGGTCGCCCAGGCCAGCGCGGCGACGGGCCTCGCCGAGACGGTCGAGCGGGGCAGGAGCCCGGGGGGCGTGGCCTACACGCGAACCGTCCGCAGCGACGGGACCGGCCGGACGCAGCTCGAATACTGGGTCCTGCACGGGGCCGGCCATGCCTGGTCGGGCGGCAGCCCGGACGGGTCGTTCACAGACCCCCGCGGCCCGGATGCGAGCCGCGCGATGGTCCGGTTCTTCCTTGAGCATGCGCGGGCCGCGTCCGCCCGCACATGAGGATCGGATCCGGGCCGGGGTTACGCGCCCCGGCTCAGCCTCACTCGTCGTCCGGCTCGTCCTCGGACGAATCGACCGACGGCGCCGGCCGGGACAGGGTCGGGGCGTAGGCGCCCGGCACCGCGTCCGTGGAGACCGAGGCCGGCAGGCGCTGCGGCCCGGACTCGGTGGGGATCAGGGTCGCGCTCGCGGCGACGAAGCCCGCCAGGGCCCGGAGATCCTGGGGCTGGCGCGGGTCACGCGAGATCAGGGTCGCCTCCTGCTGGAGCCGCAGGTTGCAGGCCTGGGACGGCAGGCCGCCATTCGGGGTGCAGGCGTCGTGGCGGGCGCAGGCCGCGTCGAGGGCGTCGATCGGCGGCAGCGGGGCGTTGTTGCCCGGGCCGCAGTAATTGCCGTGGATCAGGATCTTGGGGCCGCCGAACGCGGCCGGCTGGGCCTCGGCCGGGACGGCCAGGAACGCCGCCAGGGCAAACGGGGCGGCCGCAAGGGCGGCGAGTCGGGTGGAACGGGTCGGGTGAAACATGGAGAGGACCTCACGCGATCACGCCCCCTCAGGCGGTTCGCATCGGCGGCTTCGAGCCGTCGTCCTGCCAAAAGTTAACGAACCGGCGCTCGGTTCCCGCGGCGCCGTGCCGGAGCCGCCTGGCGGGTGGGCTACCGCACATGCCGGCGCTGGCCGCGGCCGCGCCGCTGCGCCACATTGGCCCGGCCCGTAACGGAGCCGCCCATGACCGCCCGCCTGTTCGAACCGCTCGCCCTGGATGCCCTCACCCTCGAGAACCGCATCCTGATCGCACCGATGTGCCAGTATTCGGCCCGGGACGGCGAGGCCACCGACTGGCACATGATCCATCTCGGCCAGCTCGCCCAATCGGGCGCCGGCCTGCTGACCCTGGAGGCCACGGCGGTCTCCCCGGAGGCGCGGATCACCGCCTGGGATCTCGGCCTGTACTCGGACGGCTGCGAGCGGGCGCTCGGCCGGGTGCTGGAGGCGGTGCGCGAATACGCCCCGATCCCGATCTGCATCCAGATCGCCCATGCCGGCCGCAAGGCGTCGAGCCAGGCGCCCTGGGAGGGCGGCCAGCAGATCCCGCCCGAGCATCCCTATGGCTGGCGCACGGAGGCGCCCTCGGCGGTCCCGCACGGCGAGGCCGAGGTGCCGCCCCACGCCCTGGACGCCGCCGACCTGAAGCGCGTCCGCGACCAGTTCGTCGCCACGGCCAAGCGCGCCGTGCGGCTGGGGATCGAGGCCGTCGAGCTGCACGGCGCCCACGGCTACCTGCTGCACCAGTTCCTGTCGCCGATCGCCAACAAGCGCACTGACCAGTATGGCGGCAGCCTCGAGAACCGGATGCGCTTTCCCCTCGAAGTCTACGACGCCGTGCGCGACGTCGTGCCGGCCGGCAGCCCGGTCTGGCTGCGGGTCTCGGCCACCGACTGGGTCGAGGACGGCTGGGACCTCGACGAGACCGTCGCCCTGGGCCAGGCGCTCAAGCAGGCCGGCTCGCCGGCGCTGCACGTCTCCACCGGCGGTGTCTCGCCCAAGCAGGCGATCAAGCTCGGGCCGGGCTACCAGGTGCCCCATGCCGAGCGGATCAAGGCCGAGACCGGGCTGACCACCATCGCGGTCGGCCTGATCACCGAGGCGCAGCAGGCGGAGGCGATCCTGGCCGAGGGCAAGGCCGACGCGATCTCGCTCGCCCGGGCCATGCTGTACGATCCCCGCTGGCCCTGGCACGCGGCGGCCGAGCTCGGCGCCCAGGTGCGGGCGCCGAAGCAGTACTGGCGCTCCCAGCCGCGGGAATACAAGGACCTGTTCAAGGACACGGCGTTCGGGCAGCGCTAGAGCGCCCTCCGGTCGCCCTCGGCCCCCAAGCCGAGCGCGATCCGATCAGGGCGTTGCGGACTCGCCTTCGAGGATCGCGACGCCCCAAGCCGGTAGGTCGATCGGCTTGCCGCGCGTGACCGCCCGACCGCTCAGGAGCTCGGTGCCGCTCACCATCGCGGGCGTGGCCTGGGCCGTCGCGGAGTAGTTCAGCACGTAGCGGACCGGATGCCCGTTCGTCAGCGTGCCCCCGCGCACGATGATCGGCCAGTGCACCGCGGGAACATCGATCCCGGCGCGCTTGGCCGCATCCGCCAGGATCTTCTCGGCCAGGGCATCGGTCGGCATGAAGCCGACATAGGTCACCGCGCCCGAGCCCCAGCTGTTGCGCGTCACCGCGGCGGCGGCGGGCCAGGACGGGCTCTGGTAGCGCGCCACCACCGTCGCGGTGGTCGGGGTCAGCATCTCCATCCACCAGCGGGCCTTGTTGTCTGCCGCGCCGACGCCGAACGGGTCGCCCGCGAGCGACACGCCCTCGGGCACCGTGAACAGCTGATAGGTCACCCCCGCCGCCTGCGCGATCCCGCCCGGCTGCGCCGCGAAGCGCACCTTCGTGTTCTCGTCGGAGAAGCCGCTCTTGAAGCTGTAGAGCACGTGGGCGCCCGCCTTGGCGCAGTCATTGAGCTTGGCGATCTCCGCGTCGCTCGCCGCGTAGAGCGCCGGCACCACGATCAGCTTGTATTGATCGAGCGGCACCGTGGAAGACGGAGAGATCAGATCCACCTCGATGTTCTGCCGGTACAGCGCATCGTAGAACCCGCGCACCACCTCGTTGTAGGTCACGGGCGTCCGATCGGCATTGCCCTTGAAGTCGTGCGTGTTGATCTTGAACGAATCGAAGGCGCTCAACGCGGCGTTGCTGACGTAGAGGGCGACGCGGTTCGTCTTCTTCATGTCGGCGAGCTTCGGCCCGAGCCGCTTGAGGTCGGCGCCGATCGTCTTCGCCTCGTCGTAGACCGGGTTGGGCTTGTAGTCCTGCGTCAGCAGCCCGCGCCAGTAGGTCTCGAACGAGTTCGTGGTCGTGGCCCAGTGCCAGTACTCAACCATCTTCGCACCGGAGGCGAGGTGGCTGAAGGCCTGCAGGCGCAGCTGGCCGGGGAAGGGCGTCCATTCCGGGAACCCCTGCGCCTGCGTCTCGATCACCAGGTAATTCGCGCCGCCGCGCATCGAGCGGGCCACGTCGCCGCCGAAGGCGATCTCGGTCCCGGTCAGCTTCTCCTGGCTGGGATGGTAGATGTCGATGCCGGCCACATCGAGCGCCTTGGCGGCCTCCCAATGGTTGACGTCCGGCTGGATGCCGTAGGAATAGCCGCGCCAGTCGAGGTCGAAGTTCTGGGTGACGAACTGGCCGGGCCGGGCGTGCCGACGGACCAGACCCGCCTGCCACGCGAGGAAGTCGGTCACGAGCCCGCGCTGGAACGCCTGGAAGGCGTTCGTCATACTGGCGTTGATCGACGCGTTGACCGACGGGAAATCGTCCCAGCTGTTGATCCGGTTGCTCCAGTAGTCGAGCCCCCAAGCCTTGTTGAGATCGTCGAGGCTCGACCATTTGGTCTTCATGGCCGCAACGAAGGCGGCCTGGACGTTGGGGCCGCTGGTCCCGAACGGTTTGGTCTCGTTGTCGACCTGGTAGCCGATGACCGCCGGATCGTCCTTCACGTGGTCGATCAGGGCCACGATGACGCGCTCGGCGGCCGCGCGGTAATGGGGATTGGTGATGTCCATGTTCTGCCGCGGACCGTAGGCGCCCGGCTGCAGCAGGATGTCGGGGTGCTGGCGCACCAGCCAGGTCGGCACGGCATAGGTCGGCGTGCCGATGATGACCTTGATGCCCTCGCGATTCATCGCCGCAAGGGTCCGGTCGATATGGCTGAAATTGAAGACGTTCGGCTGGGGCTCCAAGGTGCCCCAAGTGGATTCGGCGATCCGGACGACGGTGATGCCCGCCGCCTTCATCATCCGGGCGTCCTCGTCGACCCGGTCGACCGGCGTATACTCGTCGTAATAGGCCGCGCCGTACAGGATCGTTTGCGGGACTTGCGCCCCCGCCGAACTCGTCGCGAGCACCATCGCCGCAACGCTGGCGGCAAGCTTCGACCGAGCCATGATTCCCCCCTTTGTTTTGTCTGAGTATATCGGGGGCGGTGCGCGCGTCCAAGCGCTAACGGCAGTTCCGAACCGCAGGGCGACCGACCTCGCGGCCCCGGGCCGGATGCCGATCCTTGGCCGGTCCGCGGCCGCATGGTCGTTCGATGGTGAGATCCGGGATCGGGCCCGCTGTGATGCGGGATGCCGAGCGCGCCTTCAGCGCACGAGCGCCCCGATCAGCGGCCCCAGCGGCCGGCTGATGTCCGAGCGGCCGAGATTCGGCGCGTAGAGGCTCGAGACCGTGCCGTCGAGGAACAGGGCGTCCCGGCAGCCGAGGTCGTCTCGGAACAGGCGGGCGAAGGCTCCGAAGGTCACCGGGCGCTCGGAGATGGCGAACACCGCCACGCGCCCGTCCTCCTGCACCCCGACGCCGTTGCGGATCTTCTGGCTCGGACCGTCGGTGGAAATCTTGGGGTGGATCTGGCCGTCGATCACCAGCATCGGGCCGGATTGCGTGGCGAAGTCGGGCCGGATCTTCGCCCGGAGGTAATGGCCGGTGTCGAGCACGCCGGCCTTGTCGCCCTTCACCCAGAACACGCCGTTGGGCTTGAGGTGGAAGTTGCCCGGCCCGTCCGCGGTCGAGACCCGCTTCATCTCGCGCCCGTCCTCGACATAGAGGCCCACCGGCGCCTGCTCCTTGTCGTACATGCCGGCATTCATCGCGAAGGCGAGGCGCCCGCCCTGCTTCTCGGCAAGGGTCCCCAGGGCGCCGTAGGGCCGGCCGTCCTCCTGGAGCCAGAACAGCCGCAGCCGCTGCCGGCGCAGGTCGATCGTGCAGACCGTGAATGCCTCGCCCTGCGCCTGGACGGCGCGGCAGAGATCCGGCGCGGCCGGGGCCGCCACGGCCGCGCGGGCGACCGCGAGCGTCATCGCGAGCGCGATCAACAGAGCGTGAACCGGGCGCGTCGTCATCGGTGGTTCCGTGGGCCCGAAGGCGGGGGCGAGGGCAGGCGCAGCGCCTTTCGCCTGGGAAAACGGCGATTTTCGTGTCCGGGACCGGAGCTTCGCGGCTCAGGATGGCGCCGGGCTTGCGGCTCCGCCAGCGGCCGCGCGCCGCGGGCGGCACCTGAACTGTTTTCAATACTCAGGCGTTTCTGGCTCACGAGGGCGGTTAGAATCGACGGAGATACAAGATGAAGGGTGCAGTGCTCGGCTCGGCCATGCTGGCGGCGGGTGCCCTGGTCGTGATGCCGGCCACCGCCGATGCGCGCGGCTTCGGCGGCGGCGGGTTCCACGGTGGCGGGTTCCACGGTGGCGGGTTTCACGGTGGTGGATTCGGCGGCGGCTTCCGGGGTGCCGGATTCGGCGGCTTCCGGGGCGGCGGCTTCGGCGGGTTCCGCGGCGGCTATGGCGGGTTCCGCGGCGCCGGCTTCCACGGCGGCTACGGCCGGGGCTTCTACGGCCGCGGCTACGGCTATCGCGGCGGCTACGGCTACGGCCTCGGCGGCCTGGGTCTCGGCGTCGGCCTGGGTCTGGCGGCCGGCGGCCTCTACGGCGGCTACGGTGGTTACGGCTATCCGGGTTACGGCTACGGCTACGGCGGCGGCTACGCCCCGGTCGGCTATGCCGGCGATTACGGCTACGGCGGCGGTTGCTACACGGTCCCGCGGGTGCGCTGGACCCCCTACGGCTACCGCCGGGTCCTGGTCGAGCGCTGCTACTGAGCGGCGCCTGAACCGGACCGCATTGGGAAAGGCCGCCTCCGGGCGGCCTTTTCCTTGCGTGGCGCCTCCCCACGGTTGCACAGCTCGGCTATTGGCGCCGATACTGGTACCCGGTGGTGGGAGAGTGTGATGCGTACGGAATCCGGGCCGGGGAATACGGGCGTGGAGGCGGTGGAGATCCGCGACGCCAGCCTCATGGCCTTCTACCGCTCCATGACCTCGACGGAGCGGCACACTTTCTGGGCATGCGCCGCCGGCTGGTGCCTCGACGGCATGGACTTCATGATCTACCCGCTGGTGATCGGGACGATCATGGCCCTCTGGCACGTCGATTCCGGCACGGCCGGGCTCGCCGCCACCGTGACGCTGCTCGCCTCGGCGCTGGGCGGCTGGCTCGCGGGCTTCATCGCCGACCGGATCGGCCGGGTGCTCACCCTCCAGATCACCATCCTGTGGTTCTCGGTGTTCTCGCTGCTCTGCGCCTTCGTGCAGAATTTCGAGCAGCTGCTCATCGCCCGGGCGATCCTGGGACTCGGCTTCGGCGGCGAGTGGGCGGCCGGCGCCGTACTGATCGGCGAGACCATCCGGGCCGAGTATCGCGGCCGCGCCGTCGGCTCGGTCCAGTCCGGCTGGGCGATCGGCTGGGGCATGGCGGTGCTGGCCCAGGCAGTGACCTTCTCGCTGCTGCCCCCCGAGATCGCCTGGCGCTGGATGTTCGCGATCGGCGCGCTGCCGGCCCTGCTGATCTTCTACCTGCGCCGCTACGTCCAGGAGCCGCAGGTCGCCGCCGAGACCCGGGCCCGGGCCATCGCCACCGGCGACCGGCCGAAGATCTGGGAGATTTTCTCGGGGCCGATCCTCAAGACGACCCTGCTCGCCTCGCTGGCGGCGGCGGGCTGCCAGGGCGGCTATTACGCGATCACCACCTGGGTGCCGCGCTTCCTCACCACCGAGCGGGGCCTGTCGGTGGTGTCCTCCACGGGCTATCTCGCGGCGCTGATCATCGGCTCGTTCGCCGGCTATCTCGTGGGCGCCTGGCTCGCCGACCGGCTCGGGCGGCGGCCGCTGTTCCTGATCTTCTCGCTCGGCGCCATCGCGGTGATCGTCGCCTACACGCAGATCCCGCTCTCCAACAGCGTGCTCTGGGTGCTGGGCTTCCCGCTCGGGTTCTTCGCCTCGGGCTACTTCTCCGGGATGGGCGCCTTCCTGACCGAGCTCTACCCGACCCGCCTGCGCGGCTCGGGGCAGGGCTTCTGCTACAATTTCGGCCGGGGCGTGGGCGCCCTGTTCCCGGCGCTCGTGGGCTATCTCGCCGAGCGCGCCGGCCTCGCCTCGGCCATCGCGATCTTCGCGGCGATCGCCTACGGGATCTTCTTCCTGGCGGCCTTCGCGCTGCCCGAGACCCGCGGCCGGGTCCTGCACGCGGACACCTGACCATGCCGGAGATCCGAGACTGCCCCGCCCCGGATCCGCATCCGGGCGGGCCGACCCGCTACCGGGTGCCCGCCGGCGCGGTCGACACCCACGCCCACGTGATCGGCCTGCCGCCGGCCTATCCGCTGGTGGCCGACCGCAGCTACACGCCACCGGCCGCCCCGGCGGACCGGTATCTGGCGATGCTCGACGCCACCGGCATGGCCAACGGCGTGCTGGTTCAGGTCAGCGTCCACGGCACCGACAACCGCCTGATGGTGGAGACGCTCCGGGCCAACCGGCAGCGCCTGCGCGGCATCGCGGTGATCCCGCTGGGCCTGCCCGACGCGGAGCTCGCCGCCCTGAAGGAGGCCGGGGTGGTGGGCCTGCGCCTCAACGTGCTGTTCGGCGGCGGGGTCGGTCTCGACGCGGTCGAGGCCTACGGGGCGCTCGCCCGGGAGATGGGCTGGCACCTGCAGTTCCTGCTGGACGCCCGCGACCTGCCGCCCATCGCCACGCGCCTGGCGCGGCTGCCGGTGCCCCTGGTGTTCGACCATATGGGCCACATGCCGGCCTCGGCGGGGGTGGAGCATCCGGGCTTCCAGACCCTGCTCGGCCTCGTGCGCGACGGCAACTGGGTGAAGCTCTCCGGCGCCTTCCGGGATTCGGTCGCCGGCCCGCCCTACGCCGACACGATCCCGTTCGCCCGCGCCCTCAACGACGCCGCCCCCGAGCGCTGCCTCTGGGGCTCGGACTGGCCGCACGTGGCCGCCTGGGACGGGCCGCCGCGCCTGGCCGATCTGCTCGACCTGATGGCCGAGTGGGTGCCGGACGCGGAGCGCCGCCGCCGGCTCTTCGTCGACAACCCGCGCCGCCTCTACGGTTTCGACTAGGGGATGTCAGACCCGCAGGTCGACGCGCTGGCCCTGTCCGGAAGGCGCCGGCGGGCCGGAGGCGGCGGCGCCCTGGGCGGTCTCCGCCACGAGCCCGGCCACGGCCTTCTCAGCGTTGATCTGCTGGCGCGCGACCGCGGTGCCGATCGCCTGGTTCTGGGACGAGGCCAGCATCCGGCTGGCGGTGGCGGCGAGAGCGCTCATGCACCCCTCCTACGCGCCGCCCGTGAATCCGGCGTTAGCCGGATCCACCGCTTTTGAGCGAATGCGGGCTCGGACCGGGTTCCCAAAGGGCTGAGCCCTTTGGCGGGGTTCAGGGGCAGAGCCTCTGAAGAGAGCAGGGCCCCGCCCTGCACCCGCAAAAGGTCGACGACCTTTTGAAACCAGGACTTCCAGCCGTTTCGTGCAGCGCTAAAAACTCGGCGGCGTGCAGGCGCTGACCAGCTCGCACGGGTTGGGGCCGACGCAGCGGAAGCGGTGCGGGCGGCGGCTGTCGAAGCTGTAGGCGTCGCCGGGGCCGAGGATGCGCCGCTCCTCGCCGACCGTGACCTCCAGGCGCCCGGAGAGCACGATGCCGCCCTCCTCGCCCTCGTGGGAGAGGGGCACCCGGCCGGTATCGGCCCCGGGCTCGTAGCGCTCCTTGAGGATCTGCAGCTTGCGCCCGAACAGGCTGTCGCCCACCTGCCGGAACGAGATCGCCCCCTTGGCCGCCTTGCGGCCGATCTCGGTGAGCTCGTCGGCCGCGAAGAACGCCTTGCGCTCAGGCTCCGGTTCGAGCGCGAAGAACTCGGCCATGCCGATCGGCACCCCGTCGAGGATCCGCTTCAGGGCGCCCACCGAGGGGTTCACCCGGTTCGCCTCGATCAGCGAGATCGCCGAGTTCGTCACCCCGGCCCGCTTGGCCAGCGCCCGCTGCGACAGGCCGTGGCGCGCCCGCACGAAGCGCAGGCGCGCGCCGACATCGATGCTCATTCGCCCGGGCCCCGTTTCAGGTGTTGAGGATCCCGCAACGGTGGCGCCCGCGGCCCCGATTCTGCAAGGGCTTGGCGGCGATCAGAAAAGGACTTGTTGCCCGATCCGCCAGGGTGTCCCCTGCAGAAACCTTCGCCCCGGAGCGCCGCCCATGACCGACCATCCCCTGCGCAACACGCCGTCGCTTGACGCCTTCTGGATGCCGTTCACGGCCAACCGTCAGTTCAAGGCGGCGCCGCGGATGCTCGTGGCCGCCGAGGGCATGCACTACACGGCCGATGACGGCCGCACGGTCCTGGACGGCACCGCCGGGCTCTGGTGCGTCAATGCCGGGCACGGGCGCCGGGGGATCGCGGCGGCGGTGGAGCGCCAGCTCGCGACGCTCGACTTCGCCCCGACCTTCCAGATGGGCCACCCGATCGCCTTCGAATTCGCCGAGCGCCTCGCCGAGATCGCCCCGGGCGGGCCGGACCAGCGCCTCGACCGGGTGTTCTTCACCAATTCCGGCTCGGAATCGGTCGACACCGCGCTCAAGATCGCGCTCGCCTACCAGCGGGCGATCGGGCAGGGGACCCGGACCCGGCTGATCGGCCGGGAGCGCGGCTATCACGGGGTCGGCTTCGGCGGATTGTCGGTGGGCGGCATCGTCTCGAACCGCCGGGTCTTCCCGCAGCTCAACGGCACCGACCACCTGCGCCACACCCACGACCCGGCCCGCAACGCCTTCGTGAAGGGCCAGCCCGAGCACGGGGCGGAGCTGGCCGAGGATCTTGAGCGGCTGGTGGCGCTCCACGGCGCCGAGACCATCGCGGCCTGCATCGTCGAGCCGGTGGCCGGCTCCACCGGCGTGCTGATCCCGCCGAAGGGCTATCTCGAGCGCCTGCGCGCGCTCTGCACCAAGCACGGCATCCTGCTGATCTTCGACGAGGTGATCTCCGGCTTCGGCCGCCTCGGCGCACCCTTCGCCACCGATTATTTCGGCGTGGTGCCGGACCTCGTCACCAGCGCCAAGGGCCTGACCAACGGCACGGTGCCGATGGGCGCGGTATTCGCGAGCCGCCCGGTGCACGACGCGCTGATGAACGGCCCGGACGGGATCGAGCTGTTCCACGGCTACACCTATTCCGGCCACCCGGTGGCCTGCGCGGCCGGCCTCGCGACGCTCGACATCTACCGGGAGGAGGGGCTGCTCACCCGCGCCGCCGACCTCGCCGACGATTGGGCGGCGGCGATGCACGACCTGCGCGGGCGCAAGAACGTCATCGACATCCGCACCATCGGGCTGATCGCCGGCATCGAGCTGGCGCCCCGGCCCGACGCCCCCGGCAAGCGCGCCTACGAGCTGTTCGTGGATTGCTTCCAGCGCGGCCTGCTCACCCGCGTCACCGGCGACATCATCGCCCTGTCGCCGCCGCTGATCCTGGAGCGCGGCCAGATCGGCGAGATCGTCGAGGTGCTGGGCGCGGCGATCGACCGGGTGGCGTGAGGGGCGGGGGTTGGCGGCCGCTGGATCGCGATCGAGCCTGCCGTACCGGCCCCTGACGTTCTAGCACCGGCCTACGGGCCGCGATCCCCTCGCCCCGCGTGCGGGGAGAGGGGGAACCCGCGCAGCGCCTGGAAAGTCGTGAGCACCGTCTCCCGCAGAGGGATGACACCGGGTGTGCCTAGTCGCTGACCTCTACCCATCGACACCCCGCCAATACCCGCGACGCGGGGGAGGGCGGCGCCGGTTGGCCTTGAAGCCTGTGGGTGACGGCCGCATCTGCCGCTCAACCTGGATGTGAGCCAGGTCGAGAGGATGTGCATGTCGAACACCGCCCTGATCGTCGGCGCCAGCGGGATCGTCGGGAGCGCCACCGCGGCGCGGCTCACCGAGGAGGGCTGGCGCGTCGCGGGCCTCGCCCGCAAGCCGGTGGCGATGGCGGGGGTCGAGCCCGTCGTGGCCGACCTGCAGGACCCGGCCTCCCTGGAGACGGCCCTGGCCGGCCTCGCCCCGAGCCACGTCTTCCTGGCGACCTGGCAGCGGCGCCCGACCGAGGCCGAGATGATCCGGGTCAACCGGGCGATGATCGAGAACCTGCTCGACGCCCTGCGGCCGATGGGTAGCGTCCGCCACGTCGCCCTGGTGACCGGGCTGAAGCACTATCTCGGCCCGTTCGAGGCCTACGGGAAGGGCGCCCTGCCGCAGACGCCGTTCCGCGAGGACCAGGGCCGGCTCGACATCGAGAATTTCTACTACGCCCAGGAGGACGCGGTGTTCGACGCCAGCGCCCGCGACGGCTTCGCCTGGAGCGTGCACCGCCCGCACACGATCATCGGCAAGGCGGTGGGCAACGCCATGAACATGGGCACGACGCTGGCCTGCTACGCCACCCTGTGCCGCGCGCTCAACCGGCCCTTCACCTTCCCGGGCTCGGCCGCCCAGTGGAACGGGCTGACCGACATGACCGATGCCAGGCTGCTCGCCCGCCATCTGCTCTGGGCCTCTACCGAGCCGAAGGCCGCCAACGAGGCGTTCAACGTCGTCAACGGCGACGTCTTCCGCTGGAGCTGGATGTGGGGCCGGATCGCCGACTGGTTCGGGATCGAGGCGGTGCCGTTCGACGGCACGGTCCGGCCGCTGGAGGAGCGGATGGCCCAGGACGGGCCGGCCTGGGCCGAGATCGCCAAGCAGCACGGCCTGGCCGAGCCGGACCTCGCGAAGCTCGCCTCGCCCTGGCACACCGACGCCGATCTCGGCCGGCCGATCGAGGTCGTCACCGACATGAGCAAGAGCCGCCGGCTGGGTTTTTCAGCGTATCAGCCGACCGACGACGCCTTCTACGACCTGTTCACACAGCTCCGGGCGGACCGGCTGATTCCTTAAGGGGGAACGCATCGCCGGATGGGGGACAGGTCCCCTTCCGCGCGAGTTAGCCGATTCACAGGATGCGGTCCGGACGGTTCTCGGCCACAAGAGACGTCTCTCCGAGGCCGACACCCGCTTTCCCTCCCCCCCCCTCTGTGGGGGAGGGTGGCCCCCGAAGGGGGTCGGGAGAGGGGAGCAACGTGGCAGAACAGGGCTTCGCCCGTCATGCCGGCCACGCCTTCTCCTGAACCCGGGTCCCCCCTCTCCCGACCCTCGCTCACGCGAGGCCCACCCTCCCCCCTCCACGGGGGAGGGAGGCGCGCTTGGGGTTGGCCTTGGTTCTCGTCCGGCAGCGATGTGTGAACATCGTAGCCCGCACGGAAGAGGGGACCTGTGCTCCATACGAAGGACCGAACCCTCAGCCCGGTCGCCGCTCCGTCCCGCACCATTCGGCCACGAACAGCGCCATCGCGGTGGTGCAGCGCTTCACCGAGGCGAGGCTGACGCGCTCGTCGAAGCCGTGGACGTTCTGGGCGATCGGCCCGTAGCACAGGGCCGGAACCCGGTCGTAGAGGGCGTGGACCCGGGTATCGAGATAGCTCGGCGACATGAAGCTCTGCAGCTTGGTGCCCATCGCCCGCTCATGGGCGCGGCCGAGCACGGCCTCGGCCTCCGAGCCCTCCTCGAGCACGTAGCCCTCGGCGAAGAACCCGTTGAAGGCCACGCGCGGCGGGCTGTTGCCGAGGAACGGGTCGGTGCGGGCGAAATTCGCGACCGCGGCCTCGATCTCGGCGGCGGCCTTCGCGGCCGGGACGCCCGGATAGAGCGCGACCCGGCAATCGATCCGGCACCAGGCCGGCACCGAGGAGGCCCAGTCGCCGCCCTCGATCTTGCCGATATTCAGGTTGATCGGATGGTCCTCCGCCGCGAAGTGGCGGTGCGCGGACTTCTCGGCGTTCCAGCGCGCCTCGAGCTCCCGCAGGGCGCCGATCACCCGGTAGGTCGCGTCGATGGCGTTGGCGCCGGCCCCCATCTCGCGGACATGGACCGGCACGCCCCGGACCTCGACCGTGAACCACAGCACGCCGGTATTGGCGCGCACGAGCTTCTCGTCCTCGGGCTCCGGGATCAGCACGGCGTCGGCCCGGTAGCCGCGCAGATGGGTCGCGAGCGCGCCGTTGCCGGTGGATTCCTCCTCCACCACCGACTGGATCGTCACCGCGGCGGCGGGCTGGAGGCCGAGGCGGGCGAGCGCGTCGAGGGCGAACAGGTTGGCGGCGTGCCCCGCCTTCATGTCGCCGCCGCCGCGGCCGTAGAGCCAGTCGCCCTCGATCACCGGGTCGAAGGGCGGATGGGTCCACAGGTCGAGAGGCCCTTCCGGCACCACGTCGACATGGGCCTGCAGGATCAGCGAGCGCCCGGTCTCGGTCTGCGGACGGTGGTGGCAGACCACGATCGGGGCATCCGAATGCCGGTCATCGATCTTCGAGCCGCCCGGATGGGCCGCGATGGCGGCCCGGTCCATGGCGAAGCGCTCGGTGGCGTAGCCCCGGGCCCGGAACGCCCCGAACACGTAATCCTGGCAGGCATGCTCGGCCCCGCGCAGGGAGGCGAACCGGATCAGCGCCTGCGTGTGCGCGACCTGGTCGGCGAAGCCCTCCGCCACGGAGGCTTCGATCTCGGCGGCGAGGGCGGGGTCGAGGGTGGATGGGAAGACCATGGGATCTCCGGGTTCGGGACGGGGAGGAGGCGCCCGGCCGCGGGCGCGTGTCAACGGCCGCATCTTCCGTGCCGAATCGAACCTGCGCGGTCGTCGTGCGCGCAGCACCACACCCGTGGCGTACGCCACGGTCCGGGATCGCGCGCTGTCCTGGGTTGCCTCGCGGGGCGCGCTCTGCGCAGTCGAGCCCCGCGGCCGCCGGCCTGCGCCCAGGAACCTTGGCGTTGCCAATGGCTTAGCCTATCTGAAAGCTGTCTTCGCCCATCTATCGAGGTCGTACATGCGTATCGGTCTGGTCTCGGTCCTGTCGGGGCTCATTCTCTGGACCGCCGCGCCGCCGGCGGCGCGGGCGGATGTGCTCATCAGCGTCGACAAATCCTCCCAGCGGATGGAGGTCTCGGTCGACGGGCAGCCGCGCTACACCTGGCCGGTCTCTACCGGGGTCGAGGCCTACGACACCCCGTCCGGCTCCTATCGGCCGTTCCGGATGGAGCGCACCCACTTCTCGAAGGAGTGGGACGACGCGCCCATGCCGTTCGCGATGTTCTTCACCACCCAGGGCCACGCGATCCACGGCACCAACCACGTCCGCAGCCTGGGCCGCGCGGCGTCGCATGGCTGCGTGCGCCTGTCGGTGCGCAACGCCGCGACCCTGTTCAACCTGGTGAAGGCGCAGGGCATGAACCGGACCCGCGTCCAGATCGAGGGCGCGGATGCCGTGGTGGCGGAGCGCGCCGTGCGCAGCCGCCGGGTCGCCCGGAGCCGCGATCCCTACGCACCGGACGACAGCCTGGCCGATCTCGACCAGATGGGCCGGCGCACGCTCCCGGCCACCTACGCCCGCACCGTCGTGCGCCCGGCCTACGTGCCGGTCCCGGGCTATGGGTATCCCGTCGAGGTCGATGTGGTGGATGGCTGGTAGGGTAGGGGCTCGTCAGGCCCTTCCCACCCACGCCCGCATCGCGACGCAGCGCCCTCGACGGAGCCCTTTCGCGCAGCCGAGCGATCCTGGATCGCCCGGCGCCTCAGAATGAGGGGAGGGTTTGGGATACGCGCGGCCGCCCGACACACCGCGTCGTCTGGGCGCGGCCGCCCACCCCCTCCATCCGGGCCATTGCCGAGGCGGGCATCCCGGCCTAGCTCAAGCGCGGCCCTCAGAGGCTGCGCGGCGCCCGCCGCGATCGTCATGGATGGAGACTCCCCCCGATGCCCTTCGCTTTCAGCCGGCCCCTGCCTCTCGCCGCCCTGGCGCTGGCCGCTTCCACCGTGGCGGGTCATGCCCTGGAGGTGACGCGCTCGGCCGACATCGCCGCGCCGCCGGCCAAGGTCTGGCAGACGATCGGCGAGTTCTGCGGCATCGGCGACTGGCACCCGGCCATCGAGAAGTGCGTCCTGTCCGACAAGGACGGCATGAAGGTCCGCACGCTGAGCCTGAAGGGCGGCGGCACCCTCAAGGAGGAGCAGGTCTCCCGCGACGACAAGGTGATGAGCTACACCTACACGATCCTGGAAGGCCCGCTGCCGGTCGCCGACTACAAGTCGACGCTGGCCGTCGCCCCCGAGGGCACGGGCTCCAAGGTGACCTGGAGCGGCACCTTCAACGCCAAGGGCGCCCCCGACACCGTGGCGGTCGACGCCATCCAGGGGATCTACGAATCGGGCCTGAAGGCGCTGTCGGACAAGGCCAAGTAGCCGCGCCCACCCGCGCGGGCCGAAGGCTCGACGCGCCCCCTCTTCCGCACGGGAGAGGGGACCTGCACCCTCTGCGGGAAGGTCAGGGCATCTCAGCCCCGGATCACACCGAGCGCGATGCGTGATCATCACAGCGCACAGCCATGCCGCCGGGGCGATTGACCCACTGCCAAGCTCGGCTCAAAACCCCGGCGGCGCAGCCCGTGCGCCGCAACAGGATGATCGCCGTGCCCGCGTCCCGTCTCCCGATGCGTCTCAGTCTCGTCGTTCTCGCCGCCGCGACTTTGGGTGCCTGCCAGCAGCGCGCCGCCGCGCCCAAGGTCTCCGAGCCCTCGCCCGTCGTGCCGGCGCCGCTGGCCCTGCCGACGGGCAGCGGCTGCGGCCCGGAGATCGCGCGCACCAAGGCCATCGTCGACAGCGATGTGGCGACCGGCAACCTCAACAAGCCGGTAGGCGACCGCTTCAACGCCGACCTCAGCCAGGCCGCCGCGGAATGCGCCGCCGGCAAGTCCGGCGAGGCGCTTCACCTCCTGGCCGCCGCCAAGAGCCGCTACGGGTATCGCTAGAGCATCATCCCGAACGGTGGACGCCGGCTTTCGAAAACGATGACGCGAAGCGCAGTCTGAGCGCGGGACTTAGAGCACCTCACAAAACTCCCGGTTCCCGGGAGCTCTCCCTTCGCACGCGACGGTGCGGCGGGAGTTTTGTGAGAGGCTTTTAGCAGGGCTCCGCCCTGCACCCGCACAAGGTCCCGGACCTTGTGGATCCGGGACTCAAACAATGAACAGCAAGTTCAAGCCCGCCCGGCGAAACCCGTCCTCGGTGATCTTCAGGTCGAGGCCGTAGGACGCGATGTCGTCCGCCACCGGGTCGAGCGCCGGCGCCCGATGCTGGTGCAGGTGCTTGATGTAGCTGTGGCAGGTCGTGCAGGTCTCGACCTGGACGTCCTTCGACACCTCGTCGAGCCCGTAATAGCTGATGCCCTCGCCGGAGCCGCAGGCGGTGCAGCGGATCCGGACATGGTTCCACAGGGTGCCGCAGACCGAGCAGCTCAGGTACCGGGCCTTGTCGGCCGGGGTCCAGCTGACCACCACGCTCGCCACGGGCGCGCCGCCGCAGCACGGGCAGACGCCGTCGGCCACGGGCTTCAGGGCGGATGCGTCGAGCCGCGCCGCATCCTGGGCGAACCGGACCTGCAGGGCCGCCCCGACGAACACGCATTCGGCGATCCGCTCCACCGGCAGCGCGCCTTCGACGACCTGCACGGCCAGGTCGAGCCGGTCGGCCGGGGACGCCGCCAGCAGGCTCGCCCGCGCCGCCTGGGACGCCTCGGGCGACACCGACAGGTCGAGCTGTTCCAGGAGGGCAATGAGGCAGGCGTCGAAGCCGGCATCGGTCTCGAGCCGCTGGCGTGACAGGGGCGGCATGCCGTGCTCGGCGCGCAGGGCCATGTCGGCCGCCGCTGGGGCCTCGGCGGCCGGGAACGCCGCCTGGACCGAAGCCTGCGCCCGGGCGACCTCGGCCACGAACAGCAAGTAGGCCTCGAGCGGATGCCCCGGCGCCGCGGCGGTCAGGCGCGCGGCTCGGTCGGCGAACAGCGTTCCGGGATCGGGCAGCCGCACGAACGGGACCGAGCCCGAGATCCCGATCTTGTCGGGATCGGGCTTCAGCTCGCTGAAATCCCGCCGCCGGGGCTTCGGCTCGGAAGCGGCTTGCGTCGTCTCGGCCGGGACCGCGGGCTTGCGCCGGAAGAAATTGGCCACGCCTCAGGATCCGCGCTTGTCGACCGAGCCCCGGCGCACCTTGGCGCCGGCGATCTGCCGGAACCACTTGCGGTGATGCCGGTAGGCCCAGCCACCCGTCACCGTGCCGCGCACCATCGCCCGGCCGGTGCCCCGCACCCAGATGCCGGCATAGATGTGGACCACGATGATCGCGATGGCGATCACGGCGGCGAGCGAGTGGGCGAGCAGCGCCCAGCGCTGGGTCTCGATGGTGGTCAGCCCGCCAAAATAGGTGTTCCAGATCACGAGGCCGGTGACGAACATCACCCCGATCAGCGCGGTCTGACCCCAGAACACGCCCTTCTGGCCGGCATTGTACTTGCCGAGCTCCGGCAGGCGATCCTCCCGGTTGGTGACCACGTCGCCGATATGCTTGGTCCACTCGACATCGTCCTTGTTGGGGATGTTGAGCTTCCAGAAGCGCACGAACAGGAAGAAGAAGCTCACCGCCAGGGCGACGCCGAACCAGGGATGGATCGCCCGGGTCGCCTGCCCGCCGCCGAACAGGCCGGTCAGCGAGAACAGGTAGGGCGTGAACATCGCCAGCCCCGAGAGGGTCAGCAGTGTGAACAGGATCGCGGTGATCCAGTGGTTCACGCGCTGAACCCCGGTGTAGCGCGGGACGTACATCACCTCCGGCGCCTCGGACCTGGCGTGATGCAGCGGGCGGGAATCACCGTCCCGGATATCGTTCTGGCTCGTCATCGGCCTTCTCGCGCCTGACGTGGCGCCGGCCCTGCGCCGCAGCGGCGGCGAGGGCTGGCTCTGGAATTTTAGATCGGGCGGCCCGTCGGATCTACGCGATCGCAGGACCGGCCGCGGGTCCACTCTCCCGTACGGAAGAGGGACAGGGTGAGGGGTGCGACCTCTCCGGAAGACCCGGGTCCCTCACCCAACCCTCTCCCGCACGGGAGAGGGGGCATGTCGCGTCTCTCGGGCCACCGTGCCGGCCCGAAAGACGTGTCAGTGCGGACGGGCCTCGTCGCCGCCGCTCTCGCGGCGCTTGGCCTCGTCGAACTCGACCGCCTCCTCCTCTTCCTCCGGCACGACCTCGTTCGGGCCGGCCGTCACGTAGTGGAAGAAGCCCGCCACCGCGGCAAAGCCCATCGCGGCGAGCCCGAACACCTTGGCGCCGCCCTTCCAGAAGGCGACCAGCGGCGAGATCTTCGGGTCGTTCGGCAGGCCGGCATAGAGGCTCGGCTGGTCTGCGTGGTGCAGCACGTACATGACGTGCGTGCCGCCGACGCCGGCCGGGTCGTAGAGGCCGGCATGCTGAAAGCCGCGCGACTTCAGGTCCTCGACGCGGGTCTCGGCCTGCTCGATCATCGCCTGCTTGGTGCCGAACATGATCGAGCCGGTCGGGCACGCCTTGGCGCAGGCCGGAGCCTGCCCCACCGCGACCCGGTCCGAGCACAGGGTGCACTTATACGCCTTGTGGTCGGTCTGGCTGATGCGCGGGATGTTGAACGGGCACCCCTTCACGCAATAGCCGCAGCCGATGCAGTTCTCCTCGATGAAGTCGACGATGCCGTTGGAATACTGCACGATCGCGCCCGGGGACGGGCACGCCTTGAGGCAGCCCGGCTCGGTGCAGTGCATGCAGCCGTCCTTGCGGATCAGCCATTCGAGGTTCTGGGTCTCCGGGTTCTCGTACTCGGTGAACCGCATGAGGGTCCACGACTTCGGCGTGAGGTCGTGGGGGTTGTCGTAGACACCGCGATTGATGCCGATGTCGTCGCGCAGGTCGTTCCACTCTTCGCAGGCCGACTGGCAGGCCTTGCAGCCGATACACTTCGACACGTCGATGAGCTTGGCGACCTCCACCTGGCGGCGGATCTCCGGCGGCGTCTCCGTGGAGGCGGAGCGCTGACGGATATCGAGGGAGCTGTAATCGGCCATGATCTCAGCTCCCCTCAGGCGACCGCGTCGGACGGCGGCGTGGTCGGCTCGATATTCACGAGCCAGGCCTTGAACTCCGGCGTCTCGGTATTCGCGTCACCCACCACGGGCGTCAGCGAGTTCGGGTGCCATCCTTTCTTCGTCAGGCCCATGAAGCCCCAGTGCTGCGGGATGCCGACGACGTGGACGGGCTTGCCGTCGCAGATCAGCGGCTTGATCCGCTTGGTCACCACCGCCTTGGCCTTCAGCGAGCCGCGCTTCGACCAGACGCGGACCCAGCCGCCCTTGGTGATGCCCTTCTCCTTGGCCAGCTCCTCCGAGATCTCCACGAAGGCCTCCGGCTGGAGGATCGCGTTGATCCGGGCGTGCTTGGTCCAGCCATGGAAGTGCTCGGTCAGACGGTAGCTCGTCGCCGCGTAGGGGAACTCCTTCGCGTCGCCGAGATCGGCCAGGTCGTCCTTGAAGATCCGGGCCGCCGGGGCGCCCTTGATCTTTGGGAACGGGATGTTGGCCATCGGCGACTCGAACGGCTCGTAATGCGTCGGGAACGGCCCGTCGCGCATGAGCCCCCGGGTCCACAGGCGGGCGACGCCCTCCTGGTTCAGGATGAACGGCCCGACGCCCTTATCGGGGGCGACGGTGACGCCGTAATCCGGCACGTCGAAGCCGATCCACTGCTTGCCGTTCCACTCGATGAGCTTCTTCTTCTCCGACCAGGGCTTGCCCTCCGGGTCGCAGGACGCCCGGTTGTAGAGCACGCGCCGGTTGGCCGGCCACGCGAAGGCCCAGTTCGGGGCGATGCCGCGGTCGCCGGGATCATTGTTGTCCCGGCGGGCCATGGTGTTGCCCTTCTCGGTGTAGCAGCCCGAGTAGATCCAGCACGCGCAGGCGGTGGTGCCGTCGTCCTTGAGCTGGGCGAAGCCGTCGACCTGCTTGCCCGCCGGGATGATCGTCCCGTTGAGGTCGGGCGTCGGCGCCACCGTGTAGCCGTTGAGCTCGCGGGCGAGCTCGGTCGGCGTCGGCGACTCGGCGATGGCGTAGTCCCATTTCAGGTTGACGATCGGGTCCGGGAACGCGCCGCCATCCTTCTTGTAGGCCGCCTTCACGCGGAGGAAGATCTCCGACATGATCTCGATGTCCGAGCGGCACTCGCCCGGCGCTTCCTGCGCCTGCCAGTGCCATTGCAGCCAGCGGCTGGAATTCGACAGCGAGCCTTCCTCCTCCACGAACAGGGTGGTCGGCAGCTCGAACACCTCGGTCTGGATCTTGGTCGGATCGACGTCGTTGTACTCGCCGTGGTTCTCCCAGAACCGGGCGGTCTCCGTCTTGAGCGGATCCATCACCACGATGAACTTCATCTTGGAGAAGGCTTCCGTCATCTTGGCGCGATTCGGGAACGACAGCAGGGGGTTGAAGCCCTGGATGACGTAGCCGGTCATCTTGCCCTGCTTGGCGAGCTCGAACCCACGGATCACGTCGTAGGTCGGCACGTCGAGCTTGGGCAGGTAATCGTACGCCCAGTCGTTCTCCTTCGTCGCCTTGTCGCCCCACATCATCTTCTGGAACGAGACGAAGAACTTGTTGTAGTTCTGCCAGTAGCTGGTCTGGCCCGGACGCAGCGGCTTGAACTGCCGCTTGGCGATGTAGCTCGCGTAGTCCGGCTCCTTCTCCACGGGCAGGTTGAGATAGCCCGGGATGAGGTTCGACATCAGCCCGAGATCGGTCAGCCCCTGGATGTTGGAGTGACCGCGCAGGGCCTGCATGCCGCCGCCGAGCATGCCGATATTGCCCAG
Source organism: Methylobacterium brachiatum (assembly GCF_020523825.1). Lineage (GTDB taxonomy): Bacteria > Pseudomonadota > Alphaproteobacteria > Rhizobiales > Beijerinckiaceae > Methylobacterium > Methylobacterium brachiatum. The sequence goes on from NZ_JAJALK010000002.1 coordinate 160,956, forward strand.
CAGCGTCTGGACGATGCACATCGACCGGATGTTCTGCGAGCCCTTGGAGTGGTGCGTCCAGCCGAGCGCGTAGAGGGAGGCCATCGTCCGCTCAGGGGAGGACGTGGTCGCCATCAACTCGCAGACCTTCAGGAAGGTCTCCTTCGGCGAGCCGCAGATCCGCTCCACCATCTCGGGCGTGTAGATGGCGATGTGCTTCTTCAGCAGCTGCATGACGCAGCGCGGATGCTGCATCGTCTCGTCGACCACGGCGTAGCCGTCGGGACCGATCTCGTAGTCCCAGGTGGTCTTGTCGTAGTCGCGCTTGTCGGCGTCGTAGCCGGCGAACAGGCCCTCGCTGAAATCGTAGCCCTCACGGACGACGTAGCCCGCGTTGGAATAGGCCGCGACGTAGCGGTGCTGCAGCTTGTCGTTGTCGATCAGGTACTTCGCGACACCCGACAGGAACGCGATGTCGGTCCCCTGCCGGATCGGGCAGTATAGATCGGCCACCGACGCCGTGCGGGTGAAGCGCGGGTCGACGACGATGAGCTTGGCGTTGTTATGGGCCTTCGCCTCGACGACCCACTTGAATCCGCACGGATGCGCTTCGGCGGCGTTGCCGCCCATCACGGTAATCACGTCCGCGTGCTTGATGTCCATCCAGAGGTTGGTCATCGCACCGCGTCCGAAGGAGGGCGCCAAACTGGCGACCGACGGACCGTGTCAAACCCTGGCCTGATTATCGAAGACCAGGGCCCCCATGCTTCGGACTGTCTTGTAGGTCAGCCAGGCCGTCTCGTTGGTGGTGGCCGAGGCGCCGAGGAAGCCCGTCGTGGTCCAGCGGTTGACCGTGAGCTCTTCGTTCTTGGCCAGGAAGTTCTTGTCCCGATCCTCCTTGAGGAGGGTCGCGATCCGGTCGAGCGCGAAGTCCCAGGAGACGCGCTTGAACTCGGAGGTGCCGGGGGCGCGGTAAAGCGGGTACTTCGTGCGGGTCTCGGAATGCACGAAGTCGAGCAGCGCCGAGCCCTTCGGGCAGAGCGTGCCGCGGTTGACCGGGTGATCGGGATCGCCCTCGATATGCATCACCGAGGAGCGCGCGTTCTTCGAGCGGTCCCCCAGGCTGTACAGGATGACGCCGCACGCCACCGAGCAGTACGGGCACGTGTTGCGCGTCTCGCGCATCTGCGCGAGCTTGAAGGGCCGAACCGCGGCCGCCATGGCCGGCTGAAGTCCGCCGAAGCCGAGTGCGCCGAGCGAGCCGCCCGCGAGGCCGGCGCCGGCCCCTTTGAGCAGGCCACGCCTAGAGACCTGGACCGTCATCTCCGCTCCTAAAGCGATCTGGTATAATTCCAGGGTGTCCCAAAAAAGCGTGCACGAGGCAAGTGCGATTGGGTGACACAGCGCGCGGCGCCGTCGTCTTTTAGCCGGCACGTTCGAATGCCGGCTATCATCCTGGGAAACCAGATCTTTTCGGACGGCGGATTATTTGGCGGGCGCGGCCGGGTTGTGGCCGGAGGGGCCGCCCGTGCGGTGGTCCAGCGGCGCCTGCGGCTCGGTCCCGGTGGAGTTGCCGGTATCGGCGCCGGGGACCGGCCGGTTGGCGTTCTCGCCGATCGACTTGCCGCCCGGATTCGGCGCGTCCTTGGCCGCCGACTGCTCCCGGGGCACCGGCGCTTGGCTCCAGCCGTCCTGGGCGCTGCGTGACTTGTCGCCCATCGCGTCAATCCCCTTGATCTCGCCGGGCTTGGTCTGCGCTAGGGCGGGGCTTGCCGCCGCGACCGCCAGGAACGCCGTCAGGGTCAGGGAAAGTGAGCGGGACAAGGGGCGGATCCGATCTGTGTGAGAAGTCATGCCCGCCAACGTAGCCCCGGGGCGGCCAGTTCCGGTTCGCTGCGGCGGCCGCGTGACGGCTTCTTAACCAAGCCTTGCCACTCTCGAAGCAGGGATGTGCGGAGGAGTCGGGATCATGACGAAGACGCACCCGGAGCGCCCGTCCGAGACGGCAGCCTCCACGAACGCGGGAGCGCTCGGCCCGAGCGTGCGGCGCCATCTCGGCCAGACCCTGCGCTCGGCCTATGCCGACACGCTGGCGGCCCCGATCAGCCAGCGCCTCGAAGCGCTGGTCCAGCAGCTCGCCAAGCCCAAGCCGTAAGGCGCCCCGCGACCCAGCCCGGCGGAGCCCTGGCGGATGAAATGTGCGCCAGCGCACGCCAGTTCGTTCTTTCTAAGAGACCCGGAAACACGCCGACATTCTTCTCCCTGCGCCGCGCGCGAGAGAAGATCCATGCCCTCTGCCAGGAGCGGGCTCTGAGCACGCTTGTGTTCCGGGCGATTCCGCCGATCCTGCACCGCGACGACGCTGACGCAGACACGTCCGGACGGCTTGACTTCGTTCGATAAAACGAACGATCCAAGGCGTTCCGGGCGCGTCTTCGTGTGGCGCGGCCGTCGGCGGCTGGGGGAGCGGACGTGATGAAGAACGGTGCGGCACGGAACCGGGCCTTCCGGGCGGTCGGGCTGTCGATGCTGGTCGGCGCCGGCCTGCTGAACGGCTTCCTGCCGGCCGCGGCCGAGACCGCTCTGCTCAACGTGTCCTACGACCCGACCCGGGAACTCTACCGCGAGATCAACGCCGTCTTCGCCGAGGAATGGAAGGCCAAGACCGGCGAGCCGATCACGGTGCGCGCCTCGCATGGCGGCTCGGGCGCCCAGGCCCGCACGGTGATCGACGGCGTCGATGCCGACGTGGTCACGCTGGGCATCCCGTCCGATATCGACGCCATCGCCAAGCTGACCCGCAAGATCCCCGAGGATTGGCGGACCAAGCTCCCGAACGAGGCCGTGCCCTACACCTCGACGGTGGTGTTCCTGGTCCGCAAGGGCAACCCGAAGGGCGTCAAGGATTGGGCCGACCTGACCAAGCCCGACGTGAAGGTGATCACCCCGAATCCGAAGACCTCGGCCGGCGGCCGCTGGAATTTCCTGGCCGCCTGGGGCTACGCCTACGCCCAGGACAAGGACACCGCCAAGGCCGACGCCTTCGTGGGCCAGATCTACAAGAACGTGCCGGTGCTCGATACCGGCGCCCGCGGCTCCACCGTGACCTTCGCGCAGCGCGGGCTCGGCGACGTGCTGCCGACCTGGGAGAACGAGGCCTACCTGGTCCTCCAGGAATTCGGCGCCGACAAGTTCGACATCGTGTCGCCGCCGACCTCGATCTACGCCGAGCCGCCGGTAGCTCTGGTGGCCGCCAATGCCGAGCGCAAGGGCACCACCAAGGCCGCCCAGGCCTATCTCGACTTCCTCTACAGCGACCGCGCGCAGGCGATCTTCGCCAAGCACCATTACCGGCCGATCCGCCGCGAGGCGGCCGCGGCCGCCGACCTCGCGCAGCTCCCCGAAATCAAGCTGTTCAAGATCGAGGACATGCAGGGCTCCTGGGACGACATCCAGAAGCGGAACTTCGACGCCGGCGGCCTGTTCGACCGGTTGAGCCGGGCCGGCCGCTGAGGCGGGAATCATGGTCGAGACGCCGCGTCGCAAACGGACCTTCCGCCGTCCCAGCGTGATCCCGGGCTTCGGGCTCAGCTTCGGCTACACGCTGACCTGCCTGGGGCTCATCGTGCTGCTGCCGCTGGCCGGGCTCGTCGTGAAGGCGTCCGGGCTCGGCCTCTCGGGGATCTGGGACGTCGCCACCGATCCGCGCGTAGCCAGCGCCCTCAAGCTCAGCTTCGGCGTCTCGGCGCTCGCCGCGCTCACCGCCTCGGCCTTCGGCTTCCTGGTCGCCTGGGTCCTGACCCGCTACCGCTTCCCGGGGCGCAAGCTCGTGGACGCGGCGGTCGACCTGCCCTTCGCGCTGCCGACCGCGGTGGCCGGCATCGCGCTGGCCTCGCTCTACGCCCCCGACGGGCTGCTCGGCGCGCCGCTCGCCCGGCTCGGGATCCAGGCGGCCTACACGCCGGTGGGGATCTTCATCGCCATGGTGTTCATCGGGCTGCCCTTCGCGGTGCGGACCGTGCAGCCGCTGATCGCCGAGATCGACAAGGAGATCGAGGAGGCCTCGGCCACCCTCGGGGCCACCCGGTTCGCCACCCTGACCCGGGTGGTGCTGCCGCCGCTGATCCCGGCGGTGCTCACCGGCTTCGCCATGGCCTTCGCCCGCGGGGTCGGCGAGTACGGCTCGATCATCTTCATCGCCGGCAACCTGCCCTACGTCTCGGAGATCGCGCCGCTCCTGATCGTGATCAAGCTGTCCGAGTTCGATTACGGCGGGGCGGCGGCGATCGCCACGATCATGCTGGGCATCTCGTTCCTGACGCTCCTCGCCATCAACCTGATCCAGGCCTGGAGCCGGAGGCGATTCGGCTATGTCTGAGATCTTCTCCCCGACCTTCGCGCCCGCTGCGCGCACGGAGCCGGTCGCCTCGGAAGGGACCGGCACGCGCGTCGTCCTGATCGGGATCGCGATCGCGTTCCTGGCGCTGTTCCTGGTCCTGCCGCTGATCGCGGTGTTCACCCAGGCTCTGTCGAAGGGGCTCGACGCCTTCCTGGCGGCGTTCCGGGAGCCGGATGCCTGGAGCGCGATCCGCCTGACACTGACGGTGGCGGCGATCGCGGTGCCGTTCAACGTGGTGTTCGGCCTGGCGGCGTCCTGGGCGATCGCCAAGTTCGAGTTCACCGGCAAGTCGCTGCTGATCACCCTGATCGACCTGCCCTTCTCGGTCTCGCCGGTGGTCTCGGGCCTGATCTACGTGCTGCTGTTCGGCTCGCAGGGCCTGTTCGGCGGCTGGCTGCTGAACCACGGGATCCAGATCCTGTTCGCCCTGCCGGGGATCGTGCTGGCCACCGTGTTCGTGACCTTCCCGTTCGTGGCCCGCGAGCTGATCCCGCTGATGCAGGAACAGGGCTCCGCGGAGGAGGAGGCGGCCCTGACGCTCGGCGCCTCGGGCCTGCACGCGTTCCGCACGGTGACGCTGCCCAACATCCGCTGGGGCCTGCTCTACAGCGTGCTCCTCTGCAATGCCCGGGCGATGGGCGAATTCGGGGCGGTGTCGGTGGTGTCCGGCCACATCCGCGGCCTGACCAACACCATCCCACTCCACGTGGAGATCCTCTACAATGAGTACAACTTCGTCGCCGCCTTCGCCGTCGCTACGCTCCTCGCTGTCCTTGCCCTCATCACCCTCGTCCTCAAATCCATCCTCGAATGGCGCTTCGCGGGCGAGCTTGCGCACGGCCGGGCTCACTGATCGCCCGTCCACGGCGATCCGGGTCGAGGGCATCTCGAAGACCTTCGACACGGCCGCGGTGCTGCACGACCTGTCGATCGACGTGCGGGCGGGGGAGTTGCTCGGGCTGCTCGGCCCCTCGGGCTCGGGCAAGACGACGCTGCTGCGGATCATCGCCGGTCTCGACGCGCCGGACCGGGGCCGGATCCTGTTCGGCGACGACGACGCCACGGGGCTGGCCGTGCAGGAGCGGGCGGTGGGCTTCGTGTTCCAGCACTACGCCCTGTTCAAGCACATGAGCGTGGCCGACAACATCGCCTACGGGCTGAACGCGCGGCGGCGCGCCGAGCGCCCGGCCAGGGCCGAGATCAAGCGCCGGGTCGGCGACCTGCTCGACCTGATCCGGCTCTCGGGCTTCGGCGACCGCTATCCGTCGCAGCTCTCGGGCGGCCAGCGCCAGCGGGTGGCGCTCGCCCGGGCGCTCGCGGTCGAGCCCCGCGTCCTGCTGCTGGACGAGCCCTTCGGCGCTCTCGACGCGCAGGTGCGCAAGGACCTGCGCCGCTGGCTGCGCGAGATCCACGACCGCACTGGCCAGACCACGATCTTCGTCACCCACGACCAGGACGAGGCCCTGGAGCTGTCGGACCGCGTCGCGGTGCTCGACCGCGGCCGCCTCGAGCAGGTCGGCACCCCGGACGAGGTCCAGGAGCACCCGGCCTCCGCGACCGTGATGAAGTTCCTCGGCGACCACGTCGAGGTCGAGGCGCTGGCCGAGGGCGGCCGCGTGCTGGTGCGCGGCCGGGAGACCCCGGTGGCGGCGCCCGCCGGGATCATCGGCCCGGTCAAGCTCTATGTCCGGCCGTGGCAATTGCAGCTCGCCGAGCCCGAGGCGGCGCATCTCTCCGGCACCGTGCGCAGCTCCTACCGCAGCCAGGGCCGCCAGCGCATCGAGGTGGCCGACGACCAGGGCCGCGTGCTCGCGGTGGAGGATTTCGACGGCGTCCGCTACCCGGCCGGCCATCCGGTCGGCCTGCGGATCAACGGCGGGCATGTGTTCGGGTGAAGCTCGTCAGACACCGCACATCCGCCTAGGCTCCAGCTCATGACGATCCCGAATCGCACCGCCCATCCCGACGTTCTCTCGGCAATCGGCCAGACACCGCTGATCCGCCTGCGCCGGGCCTCCGAGGCGACCGGCTGCGAGATCTTCGGGAAGGCCGAGTTCCTCAATCCCGGCCTGTCGGTGAAGGACCGGGCGGCGCTCGCCATCGTGCAGGATGCCGAGGCGAAGGGCCTGATCCGGCCGGGCGGGACCATCGTGGAGGGCACGGCCGGCAATACCGGTATCGGCCTCGCCCTGGTGGCCTCCGTGCGCGGCTACCGGACGCTGATCGTCATCCCGGTCACCCAGTCCGAGGAGAAGAAGCAGACCCTGCGGCTCGCGGGCGCGCGCCTCGTCGAGGTGCCGGCGGTGCCGTTCGCCAACCCGAACAACTACGTCCACGTCGCCCGGCGGCTGGCCGAAAAACTCGCGGCTACGGAGCCGGCGGGCGCGTTCTTCGCCGATCAGTTCGACAACGTCGCGAACCGTCAGGCGCATGTGGACGGGACCGGCCCGGAGATCTGGGCGCAGACCGGCGGCCGGGTCGACGGCTTCGTCTGCGCGGCCGGGACCGGCGGGACGCTGGCCGGCACCGCGGCGGCCTTGCGGGCCCGGAAGCCGGGCCTGCGCATTGCACTCGCCGACCCGGAGGGCTCGGCTCTCTACGCCCACTACACAAGCGGCACCCTGAAGGCGGAGGGCTCCTCGATCACCGAGGGGATCGGCCAGGGCCGCATCACCCGGAACCTCGACGGCTTCACCCCGGACCACGCCTTCCGGATCCCCGACCGCGAGGCGCTGGACATCGTCTTCGGGCTGATGCGGGAGGAGGGCCTGTCGCTGGGCGGCTCGTCCGGCATCAACGTCGCCGGGGCGATCCGGCTGGCCCGGGAGCTCGGTCCCGGCCACACGGTGGTGACGATCCTGTGCGACGGGGCGGCGCGCTACGCCTCGAAGTTGTTCAATCCGGCCTTCCTGACCGAACGGAACCTGCCGGTCCCGGGCTGGCTGGAGGCGCCGCAGGATGTGTTGCCGGATTGGCACGCCTGAGAACTACCGCCTCATCCGGGCAATATCCTCACAAAAGCGTGGCCCTGTGTTGAACGGAACGGATTGTCGCAGCGTTTGAACGGTCACGCTCGCAACAGCGCGACCGTCCGGAGAGCCCGTTCTATGTCCCTCGTTACCATTCTCCTCATCATCCTGATCATCCTGGCCTTCGGCGGCGGCGGCTTCCTGGGCGGCGGCGCCTATCGCGGCCCGGGCTTCGGCCTCGGCGGCATTCTGCTGATCGTGCTGATCGTCCTGCTGGTCACCGGCCGGCTCTAAGCACCGCACACCCTCTCGGACGCAGGGCCCGCCGGACCGGATTCGGTCCGGCGGGATCGTCCGTGACGGCCGCACCCTACCGGCAGGCGATCGCGACCAGTGCGGGGGCCAGAGCGCCGGGCCCGCCATCCGGGCGTGGCTTCGCTTCGGCGATACCCTGAGCCGCCAGGAAGGCCGCGACCGCCTGGGCCGGCACCAGGGCCAGGCGCGCGGGCGGAACGATCCCGGCGACCCGCCGCGGGGCCGTCGGATAGCGGGCGACGAGCCCGACGAGACGGCCCGACCGGTCGAGAACCGGCGCGCCACCCGCACCCGGCTGCAGCGGCGCGATCACGCCGCCCGTCACCGCGTTGGCTGGCGCCGCCGATCCCCCGTCCGGCCCCGCCGCCAGGGCGATCAGAGCCTCGTCGGCCGCGGGCGCATCCGCCCGCACGGACAGGCGCGCCGGGGCCGGAATGCCCGACGCCTCGAGCAGCGCGAGGCCGGCCGGATCGGTGGCCAGCACCCGAGCCGATGACGGGCCGATGCGGGGCGCGGCGCAGCCCTCCAGCACCGCGGATGCGGTGAGCACACGCCCTGGCGCGACCACGAGCCCGGTTCCGGCTCCCTCGGCGGTTGAAGTGAGCGCCCGTGGCGGCGGCGCCGCGGGGGCCGCGGACAATCCGCTCGCGGCGGGCTTCGGGGGTGCCGACGCGCCGGCCGCCGGGAACGGCTCGAAGGCGTTGGCCACGGCGATCACCAGGCGGCCGACCTCCGCGGCCAGGGCCCGGTCGTAGCCGATCAGGAAGCCGCGCACGCCCTGCGGCCCGGCATCGTAGCGGATGTAGGACAGGCCGGGCCCGGCCTCGGCGGTGACCACCAGCGATTCCGGCCGCCGCAGCTTGTAGGTGACCTTGCGGTTGGGAAGCGGCGCGGTGGCCTGGTCGAACAGGCTGTCCAGGGTCTCGGTCCCGGGCGGGAAGGCCCGGGTCTCCAGGGTCACGCGCCCGTCCGCGCTCTGCCAGCGGGTACCGGATGGCAGGGCGGTGCGCTTCGACAGCAGGCGCTCGGGCACGCCGATCATCGCGCCGCTGGCGGGATCCGCGGCGATCCGGAAGCGGGCCGCGGCCTTGGCCGACTCGCCGGCCGCCAGCAGCGCCGCCCGGCAGCGAGGGTCGAGGGGATCGGCGCCGCCCGTCCGGGTCCGGTAGGCGCTCAGCGCGTCGAAGGTCCGGCGGCCGAACGCCCCCGAGACCACGGCGTTGAAGTCGCCGGTCCAGACCAGCGCGTCCTGGATTGCCTTGCGCTCCGCCTCGGGCAGCGCCTCGAACGCGGCCTTCGTCGCCTCGAAGGCCGGATCGGGCGCAGCGGGCCGGGCAGGGGACGCCGCCCTCGGCGCGGGCTGAACCGGCCGGGCCGGGACCGGACGGTCCTGGGCGAGGGCCGGACCAGGGGCCGTCAGACACCCCAGCAGCAGCGCCGCCAGGAGCGGATGCGTCCGCCGGCCACGCGGCGCAGTCTCACGATCCGGTTCTTGCCCTGCTCGATGCGAATCCATCGCCGTCCCCGACGCTCAACGCGGCAACCTTGGCAGAGGCCTCGGCTGCGCGCCAGATCGAAGGCCCGCGGCCGGTAACGCGCACGGAAATCTGCTCGTCCTGGCGCCGCTCTCCCGTGCACGCGGCCGCGCGATGCGCTAGAGGGCAGGGGTCCGGCCTCGCGGGCCGGCCCGGATATCCGAATCGGGACTCGACTCGGACCTCCTGCCGGCCGCGCGCCGCCGCCATGGTCCGACGCGGAGCCCGGCATGAGCGAGACCAGCAACACCTTCAAGAAGGCGCCGAAGCGCAAGCCCACCAAGGGCAAGAGCGTCAGCGTCTCCCCCGAGATGCGGCAGGCCTATGCCGACCTGATCCGGGAACGCGCCGAGAAGCAGGAGACCTACGGGCGTCACCTGCCGCAGGAAGAGACCAAGCGCCGGTAGAAGAACGGGGTTTCCACAAGGGCTGAGCCCTTCGGCGGGCCATCGGGGCGAGAGCCCCGATGGCATCGCGCTTCGTTCAACCCAGGGCTCTGCCCTGGACCCGCAAAAGGTCCCGGACCTTTTGAAACCCTGAAGTCCTACCGCTTGCGCACGAATTCCGTGCGCAGGACGAGGCCCTTGATGGTGTCGTGGCGGCAATCGATCTCTTCGGGATCGTCCGTGAGCCGGATCGACCGGATGACCGTGCCCTGTTTCAGGGTCTGGTTCGCGCCCTTGACCTTCAGGTCCTTGATCAGGGTGACCGAATCGCCGTCGGCCAGGACGTTGCCGGCCGAATCGCGCACCTCCGCCCGTCCGGGCGCTGCCGCGGCCGCCTGACCGGGCGGAAGCCACTCGCCCGTCGCCTCGTCGTACACGTAAGATTCGTCGTCGCCCGCCAAGACCATACCCCCGGTACCGGGTCCGGGCGCTGCGCCCGTCACCCCGCTTGCCCGCGCCCGTCACGCCGAATCGGTCATCGCCCCGGCTCGGATGCTGGAACAAGCGCGGCCGTTCTCGCTCCCGGCCGGGCCGGGGGCAAGGGGCAGCCTTCAGGATCGCCGATCCGGCCCCCGCACGCGGCGGAGGCCGGGGGCGGCGTCAGCGCTTGAGCGGGCCGGCCTCGATCACGTCCTCGACGGTGCGCAGGCCGGCCCGCGGGGAATTGACCAGGCAGGCCATGTTGCCCGGCGGGTGCTGGTTCCTCCACATCTTGGTGTGAGCCTGGGGGATCTTGTCCCAGGGGAACACCTCGCTCATGCACGGGTCGACCCGGCGGTCCATCACGAACTGGTTCGCCGCCGAGGCCTGCTTGAGATGGGCAAAGTGCGAGCCCTGGATCCGCTTCTGGCGCATCCAGACGTAGCGGGCGTCGAAGGTGATGTTGAAGCCGGTGGTGCCGGCGCAGAACACCACCATGCCGCCGCGCTTCACCACCAGGGCCGAGACCGGGAAGGTCGCCTCGCCCGGATGCTCGAAGACGATGTCGACATCCTGCTTGCCGGTGATGTCCCAGATCGCCTTGCCGAATTTCCGCGCCTCCTTGGTCCAGGCGTGGAACTCAGGCGAGTTCACCGTGGGAAGCTGCCCCCAGCAGTTGAAGTCCTTGCGGTTGATCACACCCTTGGCGCCGAGGCTCATGACGTAGTCGCGCTTCGAATCGTCCGAGATCACCGCGATCGCGTTGGCGCCCGAAGCCGCGCAGAGCTGCACGCCGAACACGCCGAGGCCGCCGGAGGCGCCCCAGATCAGCACGTTCTGGCCCGGCCGGACCGTGTGCGGCGCGTGGCCGAACAGCATGCGGTAGGCGGTGGCCAGCGTCAGCGTGTAGCAGGCGGCCTCCTCCCAGGTGAGGTGCTTGGGCCGGTGCATCAGCTGGCGGGACTGCACCCGGCAGAACTGCGCGAAGGAGCCGTCCCCCGTCTCGTAGCCCCAGATCCGCTGGCTCGGCGAGAACATCGGGTCGCCGCCGTTGCACTCCTCGTCGTCGCCGTCATCCTGGTTGCAGTGGACGATGACCTCGTCGCCGACCTTCCAGCGCTTCACCTTGGCGCCGACCTTCCAGACGATGCCGGAGGCGTCCGAGCCGGCGATATGGTATTCGCCCTTGTGCACGTCGAAGGGCGAGATCGGCTCGCCGAGGCCGGCCCAGACGCCGTTGTAGTTGACGCCCGCGGCCATGACGTAGACCAGCACCTCGTCGTCGCCGATCTCCCAGACCGGCAGCACTTCGAGCTGGTGGGACTGCTCCGGGGGCCCGTGGCGCTCGCGCCGGATCGCCCAGGCGTACATCTTGGCCGGCACGTGACCCAGCGGCGGGATCTCGCCCATCTCGTAGAGGTCCTTGACCTCGCCGCCTGCCGGACTGACCGCAGCGCTCGCCGCCATCTCGCTCTCCTCTCGTCCCGCGTGGTTCTCGAAGGCCGCGGTTCTCATCGCGCTATAGCGGCGATATCCGAAGCGTCCAAGTGGGCCGAAAGTCGAAACCCAAGGGTTTCAGATGTGAAAAAGGCGCCGGCTCAAGGCCGGCGCCTCCGTATTCAAATTCGCCTTTCCGGCAGACCAAGTATTATTCGGCGGCAGCCTGCCGGGTGTCGATCCCGAGACCTTCCGCAACCCCGCGGCCGAAATCCGGGTGGACTTTATACCAGTGGGCGATCATCCGCTCCTGGATGTGACGCGGGGAATCGCCCATCGAGGTGACGATGTTCTTGACGAGCCGTTCGCGCTCCCCGTCGTTCAGCACCTTCGACCAGAGCTGGCGCGGCTGGCCGTAGAGGTCCTCGTCATCGTTCGGCCAGCCGTAGCGCGCCGCATCGCCCCGGATGCGCAGGGGCGGCTCGGCGAAGGCCGGATCCTCCACGGGACCGCCGAAGGAGTTCGGCTGGTAGTCCACCTGAGCGCCGTGGTTGCCGTCGGTCCGCATCGCCCCGTCCCGATGGTAGGTCTGCACCTTGGCGTTCCTGGCCTGGTTCACCGGGATCTGGTGGTAGTTCACGCCGAGCCGGTACCGGTGCGCGTCCGAGTACGACAGGATGCGGTTCTGCAGCATCTTGTCCGGCGAGAAGCCGATGCCCGGCACCACGTTGGACGGCTCGAAGGCCGATTGCTCGATCTCGGCGAAGTAGTTCTCCGGGTTCCGGTTCAGCTCCATCTCGCCGATCTCGATCAGCGGGTAGTCGCCGTGCGGCCAGACCTTGGTCAGGTCGAACGGGTTGATCCGGTAGGTGTCGGCATCGAGCTCCGGCATGATCTGGACGGAGACCTTCCACTTCGGGAAGTCGCCCTGCTCGATCGCCGAGGACAGGTCGGCGGCGGAGTAGTCCGGATCCGTGCCGGCGATCCGATCGGCCTCCTCGGCGGAAAAATTCTGGATGCCCTGCTTCGTGTGGAAGTGGAACTTCACCCAGTGCCGCTCGCCCCGCTCGTTCCACAGCGAGAAGGTGTGCGAGCCGTATCCGTTCATGAACCGGGCCGATTTCGGCGTGCCGCGGTCGCTGTACAGGATCATCACCTGGTGGATCGCCTCGGGCGAGAGGCTCCAGAAGTCCCAGCGGCGCCAATGCGGCTTCAGGTGCGTGCGCGGATCGCGCTTCTGGGTCCGGATGAAGTCGGAGAACTTGATCGCGTCGCGCACGAAGAAGATCGGCGTGTTGTTGCCGACGAGGTCCCAGTTGCCCTCCTCGGTGTAGAACTTCAGCGCGAAGCCGCGGGGATCGCGGGCGGTGTCGGCCGAGCCGGATTCCCCGCCCACCGTGGAGAACCGGGCGACCATCGGCACCTCCTTGCCGACCTCGGTCAGCACCTTGGCGCGGGTGTAGGCGCTGAGCGACTTGGTCAGCCGGAACGTGCCGTAGGCCCCGTAGCCCTTGGCGTGGACCACCCGCTCCGGAATCCGCTCCCGGTTGAAATGGGCCATCTTCTCGATGAGGTGGTAGTCCTGCATCAGCACGGGCCCGCGGGGACCCGCGGTGATCGAATTCTGATTGTCGGAGATGGGGTTGCCGAACGCGGTGGTCAGGCGCGGGCTCTGGTCGGCCATCGCTGTCGCTCCTTGGAGGCGCTCCCCGCCGGCCGATCCATCCGGTCCGGCACGGGAGAGCGCGGTGAGTCACGGATCTGGAATCGGGGGCGACACCGGTCGCGCCCGACTTGGCGGCCGCACGCGTGCGAAACGGTGCCGGTGCGATCGCCGGCGGTCCAACGCACCGGTTCCCGTTTGGAGCCGTTAAATTCTGGCTCGCGCGCGGGCTTGTGAAGGGGGCTTGTGAAGGGGCCTGGACCGGCCCTCAAATCCGGCTGTCCGCTCGGGCAAGTTTTTTAAAGGCCGCCCAAGCAGTACTGGCGCGCGTTGCACTTCTGTCGCGGATGACGCGCCCGGCCGCCTTCGCTACGGTGCGGCCAAGACTGCGCCCCGAGCGCGGATAGTGAAGAAGACCATACGGAGGCCAGGATGGGCGCGCGCGTCGCGGAGACCGGGGGCGACAAGACGCCCCGCGATAAACCCTGGATCATCCGCACCTATGCGGGCCATTCCAACGCTGCGGAGTCGAACGCGCTCTACCGGGGCAACCTCGCCAAGGGCCAGACCGGCCTGTCGGTGGCCTTCGACCTGCCGACCCAGACCGGCTACGACCCGGACCACGAGCTGTCGCGCGGGGAGGTCGGCAAGGTCGGCGTCTCGATCGCGCATCTCGGCGACATGCGGACCCTGTTCCAGGACATCCCGCTCGCCCAGATGAACACCTCGATGACCATCAACGCCACGGCCCCGTGGCTGCTGGCGCTCTACCTGGCGGTGGCCGAGGAGCAGGGCGCGCCGCTCGACGCCCTCCAGGGCACCACCCAGAACGACATCATCAAGGAATACCTGTCGCGCGGGACCTACGTGTTCCCGCCCGCGCCCTCGCTCCGGCTCACCAAGGACGTGATCCTGTTCACGACCAAGAACGTGCCGAAGTGGAACCCGATGAATGTCTGCTCCTACCACCTGCAGGAGGCGGGGGCGACGCCGGTCCAGGAGCTGTCCTACGCGCTGGCCATCGCCATCGCGGTGCTCGACACCGTGCGCGACGACCCCGCATTCGACGCGACGAGCTTCTCCGACGTCTTCGGGCGGATCTCGTTCTTCGTGAATGCCGGGCTGCGCTTCGTCACCGAGATCTGCAAGATGCGGGCGTTTGCCGAGCTCTGGGACGAGATCGCCCAGGAGCGCTACGGCATCGACGACCCGAAGAAGCGGATCTTCCGCTACGGCGTGCAGGTCAACTCGCTCGGCCTGACGGAGCAGCAGCCGGAGAACAACGTCCACCGCATCCTGATCGGGATGCTGGCCGTGACGCTCTCCAAGCGCGCCCGCGCCCGGGCGGTGCAGCTGCCGGCCTGGAACGAGGCGCTCGGCCTGCCGCGGCCCTGGGACCAGCAATGGTCCATGCGCATGCAGCAGATCCTGGCCTTCGAGACCGACCTTTTGGAATATGACGATATCTTCGACGGCTCGACGGTCATCGAGGCCAAGGTCGAGGCGCTGAAGGCCGAGACCCGGGCGGAGCTGGAGCGGATCGGCGGTATCGGCGGCGCGGTCGCCGCGGTGGAGACCGGCGCCCTCAAGCGCGCCCTGGTCGAGTCGAACGCCAAGCGGATCTCGGCGATCGAGGCCGGCGAGCAGATCGTCGTCGGCGTCAACAAGTGGCAGCAGGGCGAGCCCTCGCCGCTCACCGCCGGGGAGGGGGCGATCTTCTCCGTCTCCGAGACGGTGGAGATGGAGGCGCAGGGGCGCATCCGCGACTGGCGCAGCAAGCGCGACGACCGGGCGGTGGGCCAGGCGCTCGACGCCCTGGAGCAGGCCGCGCGCTCGGGCGCCAACATCATGCCGGTCTCGATCGCGGCCGCGAAGGCCGGCGTCACGACCGGCGAGTGGGGCGAGCGCCTGCGGCAGGTCTTCGGCGAGTACCGGGCGCCCACCGGGGTGACGGTCGAGACCGTCTCCTCCGGGGCGGCCGAGGAGGCCAAGCTCCTGATCGCCGATCTCGGCGAGCGGCTCGGCGAGACCCCGCGGCTCGTGGTCGGCAAGCCCGGCCTCGACGGCCACTCGAACGGCGCCGAGCAGATCGCCTTGCGCGCCCGGGATGTCGGCTTCGACGTCACCTATGACGGCATCCGCCAGACGCCGGCCGAGATCGTCGCCAAGGCCAAGGAGACCGGCGCCCACGTGGTCGGCCTGTCGATCCTGTCCGGCAGCCACGTGCCGCTGGTCCGCGAGGTCCGCGCCCAGATGCGCGAGGCCGGGCTCGACCACATCCCCGTCGTGGTCGGCGGCATCATCTCCCCCGAGGACGAGCTGGTCCTGAAGAACATGGGCGTGCGCGCGGTCTACACCCCCAAGGACTACGCCATCGACGCGATCATGATCGGCCTGGCCAAGGTGGTGGAGAAGAGTCTGGACCGGCAGGGCAGCCCGCCGGAGCCGGCGCGGGAGGGCGCGCAGGTCTACTGAGGGGGATCCCACGGGATACGGGCGGCGCGCCTTCCCGAGCGCGCGCGGGATCGCGTAGGACGGCGCCATGCCGTCCGTCCGCGACACGATCCTCCTCCTCGCCGTCCCGCTCGCCGCCGCCCTGTCGGCCGGGCTGATCCTGCGCCTGCGGCCGGTGTTGCAGCGCTACGCCCTGGCCCGGCCGAACGCCCGGTCGAGCCACACGGTGCCGACGCCGCAGGGCGGCGGGATCGCCGTGGTGACGGCGCTGGTGACGATCTCCGGCCTCCTGATCGCGGCGCCGGAGATCGGCGGCCGGCCGGACTGGATCGGGCTCGCGAGCGGCACCCTGGTCCTGGCTTTGCTCGGCGCCGTGGACGACCTTCGGCCGCTGCCCGCCGGGCTGCGGCTCGCCGTGCAGGCGGGCGTCGTCGGCGTGCTGGTCTGGCAGCTCGACGGCCGGCTGCTGCCCGGGGCGCCCCTGTGGCTCGAGCGCGGGCTCGCGCTGCTGGCGGGGGTCTGGTTCGTCAACCTGACGAACTTCATGGACGGGCTCGACTGGATGACGGTGGCCGAGATCGTCCCGGTCTCCGGGGCGCTGCTGCTCCTCGGGCTCACGGGATACCTGCCGGCGCTGCCGGCCCTGGTGGCGGCCTGCCTGCTCGGGGCGATGCTGGGCTTCGCGCCGTTCAACCGGCCGGTGGCGAAGCTTTTCCTCGGGGATGTCGGCTCGCTGCCGATCGGGCTCGTCACCGCTTGGCTGCTCTGCCAGCTCGCCTTGGCGGGGGGGCTCGCCGCCGCCCTGCTGCTGCCGCTGGTCTACCTCGCCGATGCCAGCCTGACGCTCGCCGCCCGGGCGGCACGGCGCGAGCGGGTCTGGGAGGCGCATCGCGGCCATTACTACCAGCGCGCCACCGATCACGGCCTGACCGTCTCGGGCGTCGTGGCGCGGGTGTTTGCGGTCAACCTCGTCCTGGCCGCGCTCGCCGCCGCGACCTTGTTTTGGCCGTCCTGGCCGGTCACGCTCGGGGCTCTCGCGGCCGGGCTCGCCCTGGTCGCCGCCCTGCTCCGCCGCTTCGCCCGCGCCCCCACGCCGGCCCATGCCGAAGGTTCCCCCAGCCCGTGACCGGATTGATCGCGCTCACCGGGGCCACCGGCTTCATCGGCCGCCACCTGCTCGCCGACCTCACCGCCCGCGGCTACAAGGTCCGGGTGCTGCTGCGCCGGCCGACCGCCCTGCCGGAGGGGGCCGCGAGCGCGGTGGTCGGCGACCTGACCCGCCCGATCAACATGGCGGCGGCGCTCAGCGGCGTCGACGCCGTGGTGCATTCGGCGGGCCTGGCGCATGCCATGTCCGGGGCTCCCGAGGACGATTACCGCACCCTCAACACCGAGGCGACGCGCAAGCTCGCGGAGGCTGCCGCCCGGGCGAAGGTGCGCCGCTTCGTGTTCCTGTCCTCGATCCGCGCGCAGGTCGGGGCCAGCGCGCCGGGCGTGATCGGGGAGGGCGACGAACCCCGGCCCACCGACGCCTACGGCCGCTCCAAGCTGGCGGCCGAGCGGGCGCTCGCCGAGACGGGGCTCGACTGGGTCGCGCTCCGCCCCGTCCTGGTCTACGGCGCCGGCGTGAAGGGCAACATGGCCGCGCTCCTGCGGCTCGCCCGCAGCCCCTATCCCCTGCCGCTGGGCGGGCTGGCGGCGCGGCGCTCGCTGATCTCCCTGGAGAGCCTGTCGGGGGCCGTGGACGCGGTGCTGCGGGCGCCGGACCCGATCCGATCCGCCCTGATCGCCGCAGACCCGGACCCGCTCAGCCTGGCCGAGATGCTCACGGCGCTGCGCGCCGGTCTCGGCCGCCAACCCGGGCTCGTCCCGGTGCCGGCCGGCCTCCTCGGGCTAGCCTGCCGGCTGACCGGCCGGGAGGCGCTGTTCGCCCGGGTGGCCGAGGGCCTGGAGGCCCGCGCCGACGGCCTCGCGGCGCTCGGATGGCGGCCGGCCGCACCGACCCGGGACGGGCTCGCCCGGCTGGCACGAGACGAAGCGTGAGTTCAGAGCGGTGATTGGTCTATCCCATCCAACCCCCTCATCCTGAGGTGCCCGCGTCAGCGGGCCTCGAAGGAGTCCTCCAGGAATCGCGCGGCCGGCTGGAGGGCTCCTTCGAGGCCTCCGCTTCGCTCCGTCGCCTCAGGATGAGGGGGTTGGGTGGGACGAAACACGAGGTCGACCCGGGGAGCCGAACGCGTCAGCCGATCGCGGGGCTCGCCGCACCAGCCATCGCCCCTGCCGCGACCGTTGCACCGGCGGAAGCCGGCTCCCGCCCCGCCGGCCGTTGCGCGTGGCGCTCGCGGAAATGCGGCACCGCCGCCTCGAACACGGCTTCCGCGGCGGCCCGGTCGCCCGCCGCGACGGCCGCGCGCAGCTGCGCCACCCAGGCGTCGAGCCGGGCGCGGTCGGCGAAGACCGGGCGGGCCGCCATGACCCCGTCGATGCCCGGCAGGGTGACCCGGGGCTCCTCCCGGGCGAACAGGATTTCGTTGAGCCGCTCGCCGGGCCGGGCGCCGGTATAGGCGATCTCGATCTCAGCCCCCGGCTCGAACCCGGCCAGCCGGATCATCCGCTCGGCGAGTTCGGCGATCCGCACCGGCTGGCCCATCTTGAGCACGTAGACCGCGGCGCGCTCCGCCTCCGGGGCGGTGCGGCCCTCGCCGTCGGCGTGGGAGGCCGCGGTCAGCACGAGGTCGCAGGCCTCGCGCACAGTCATGAAGTAGCGCACCATGTCGGGATGCGTGACGGTGACCGGGCCGCCCCGGGCGATCTGCGCCTTGAACACCGGCACCACCGAGCCAACCGAGCCGAGCACGTTGCCGAAACGCACCGCGATCAGCCGGGTCGGATGGTCCGGCCTGGCCGATTGCTCGGCGTCCAGCGCCTGCGCGACCATCTCGGCGAAGCGCTTGGTGACGCCGAGCTGCGAGACCGGCTCGATCGCCTTGTCGGTGGAGACCATCACCAGCGCCCGGGCGCCCGCCGCCACCGCGGCCTCGGCGACATTGATCGAGCCGAAGACGTTGGTCTTGATGCCCTCCTGCCAGTCGCGCTCCAGATAGGGCACCTGCTTGAGCGCGGCGGCGTGGACCACGCAATCGGGCCGGAACGCCGCGATGACCTGATGGGTCCGGTCCCGGTCGCGGATGTCGGCGAGCACGCCGGTCACCGCCGCCTCCGCGGACAGGATCGCCGGGTGGCTGAGGATGCCGTGCAGGGCCGGCTCGGAGGATTCGAGCACCAGCACCGCGGCGGCCCCGAAGGCCACGGCCCGGAGGCAGATCTCCGAGCCGATCGAGCCGCCGCCGCCGGTCACCACCACCCGGCGGCCGGCCAGGAACGCCTCGAGGCGCGGCCGGTCGATCGCCACGGTGGGGCGCAGGAGCAGGTCCTCGATCTCGAGGGGGGCCAGCTCGGGCCCCTGCGCGCCCTCGCCGAGCCCGACCACCCGGGCCAGCGGCAGGCCCAGCCGACGGGCGCGGGCGATGAGGTCGTCGGGGGCGGCCTCCGGCACCAGGGCGCTGGGGGCGGCCACCAGCCGCCGGACCGGCTCGCCATTCGCCGCCAGCTCCGCCACCACCCGTTCGAGGTCCCGGAAGCCGCCGAGCACCGGCACGCCGCGCATGAACTGCCCGGTCTCGTCCGCCCGGGGCGACAGGATCCCGCGGGGCGCCAGCTTCCTGACCGAGCCGGTCTCGATGGCGCGGATCAGCACGTCGATATCGCCGCCGCGCCCGAGCAACAGCGTCGGCACGGTGGCGGCCCGGGCGCTCGATTGCCGGGAGCGGGTGTCCTTGAGGTACCGGAACGCGAGGCGCGCGCCCCCGAGCAGAAAGATCTGCAGGACCCAGTACAAAAAGATCGCGATCTTGCCGAAGAAGTAGAAGCCGTAGAGGTCGGCCGAGACCAGGACCCAGTCGGTCACCAGCAGGGCAAGGGCCAGGACGCTCGACGCCCGGACGATCCCGGCGAGATCCTGCAGCGAGGCGAAGCGCCACTTGGTCCGGTACAGCCGGAACCGCGCATAGACGAGGCCGGCGAAGAGCAGGAACGGCGGCAGCAGCAGCGGCAGGGCGTGCAGGCGCTCGTCCAGCATGCCGCCCTGGAAGCGGAACAAGAAGGTGAGCACCACGGCGGCGGCGGTCGCCGCGAGGTCGTGGGCCACCATCACCGCGATCTTGTAGAAGCGCTGCTGCATCGGGGGCCGGATGGGGTGCCGCGCGGTATCCGCCGCGGCATTCGCCCTGTCAACGCGGGGCCGGACGCCCCGGGGGCACCCGGCCGGTGGCGTACCCTACTTGACGATCGCGCCGGAGAAGCCGGTCTTAAAATTCTTCTGGTAGGTCCGGCCCTTCAGCGGGTAAATCTTGTCGACGAGCAGGACGCGGACACGCTCGTTGAAGTCTTCCGTCGTTACGGTCTGCGCCTTACCCGTAATCAAAGTCCTGGCCATTATCGTCTCCGCATCGTCGCCCAGGGCACGGGATTGCGCGGAGGGTGAACTCTACATGGGGCACGGGCGACGATTTACAAAGACTTATCTTTCACCGCAGCGCCCGCACGGCCGCCCCGGCCGCGTCGTCCACCCGGTCGATGTCGGGCGCGTCGATGTGCCGGTAGCGGGCCTGGATCAGCCCGAACGCCCCGAAGGCGGCGTGGCCGGCCGCGACCAGCGCGAGCAGGATCCAGCCATAGGGCTGGGCGCGCAGCAGCGCGAAGGCCTCGGCCAGGCCCTTCGCGTCCGACGAGCGCTGATGCCAGGCCGCCGCCACCAGGAAGCCGCCGATGATCAGGAAGGCGATGCCCCGGGCCGCGTAGCCGAAGCGTCCGACCGGCCCGGCCCAGCGGTCGCGGGCCTGGGCATCCAGGGCGAGCCGGTCGGTGACGTCGCCCCGCCAGGCCTTGCCGAGGAACCCGAAGCCGCCGCCGATCACGCCGAGGCCGACGAGCGCCACGAGCCAGCGGCCGAAGGGCTTGGCCAGGAGCCAGGCGGTGCCGTCATGCACGCCGTCGCCGCCGCTCATCCCCAGGCCGAGGCTGAGCGAGGCCGCGCTGACGGCCAGGCCGAGATAGATCACGGCGCTGATGAGATGCGCGCCGCGCACCGCCAGCCCTTTGGCGGACGTGCCCCGGCGGTCGGCATCGGTCACGCCCTCGACCAGGCGCCAGAGCGCGAAGCCGGCGAGCCCCAGGGCGATCAGCCCGACCAGGACCACGCCGAACGGCCCGTTCAGGACGGCGCGCAGAGCATCCTTGCTGTCGCCGGCCCGGCCGCCCTGGCCGATCGCCGCGAGCAGGGCCAGGGCGCCGACCACGACATAGACGACCCCGCGGGCGCCGTAGCCGAAACGGGCGATGCGCTCGATCGTGTTGCGGCCGCCCGGAACGGGCGTCATGCGCGGCACCGGTCGGGGCAGGGGATCAGGTTCGGCACGGGCGGGATCCGATGATGCGGGACCGGTCAACGCCCGGACGCCCGGACCCGATCCGTTGCCAGCTCGATACCGATCGCCCGGATCACATCGGCGTCCGCTCCGAGCGACCGGCCAGGGCGACGTAGAAGCCGAGCCCGTCCTGGGCCGGCAGGGTGTGCAGGCGCTCGATCAGGCCGCGGCGCTTCGCGTCGAGGAGCAGGCGGCCCGCCGGCTGGAACAGGGTCTCGCCGCCGCCCTCCGGGGGCGGGTCCAGGCGGATCGCCACGGTCTTGCCCTTGGCGAAGCGGCTGCGCTCCAGCATGTCCTTGAGGGACGCCTCCGCGGTCGCCCGGTTGGCGCCGCGCAGGTCGAGCACCGATTCCGCGTCCGTCACGCCGAGGGCGCCGCGCAGCTTGGCCGCGTAGAAATCTTCGAAATGGGGCAAGTCGGTTGCCTTGAAGCTCTGCTGGGCCGGGGAGACCGGCGCGTTGCGATCGGGTGCGGGGCTCAGTCGGCGAGGCCGCGGTAGATGTCGGATACCGGCACGGTGCCGTCGAGTTCCGGCAGCGCGACGCTACCGCCGGGGCCCAGCGCCTGCACGGTCCAGTCGGAGGGCCCCCGGCGCCAGACCTCGACCCGCACCTCGTCGGAATAAACGATCAGCAGGACCCTGAGGCTCGGGACCGTGCGGTAGAAGTCGATCTTGCGGCCCCGGTCCAGGCTCATCGTGGACGGCGACAGCACTTCGGCCACCAGCAGCGGGTCCTCCGCGTAGCCGTCCGGCAGCGGCGGTCCGCAGCGCACCACCACGTCGGGGATCGGCACGAAATCGTCCTGCTCGGCGCTGACGATCCCCAGGCCCGGCATGGCGCGGCAGCCCCGCGGCTCGGCGAGGGCATCCAGGCGCCCGGCCAGGTTCATGACGATGCGCTGATGGCGCTCGCGCGGCGGCGACATGAGCACGGGCTCGCCGTCGAGCAACTCCCAGCGCTCCTCGTCCGGGCGATCCTCCGCCCAGCGCCTGAACGCGGCAAATCCCATGCGCGTGTCGCGCTTCGCGGCCAACGCCATCGCCGCCCTCCGATCCGGGCGCGATGGTAGCACCCGCGACGGCGCCCGCAACAGCGCCGGTTCAGAAGGCCACGCGGGCGTAGGCCTCGCCCACCGGCAGGACACCGCCGAGTTCCGGCAGGGCGATAGCCTCGCCCGGCCCGGCAACCCGCATCGTCCACCCGGCATCCCGGCGCCAGACCTCGATCCGGGCCTCGTCCTGATAGACGATCAGCAGGGTCTGGAGGCTCGGGACGGTGGCGTAGAAGGCGAGCTTGCGGCCCCGGTCGTTGGTCATGGTGCCGGGCGAGAGCACCTCGACGATCAGCAGCGGGTCGTCGACGTAGCCGCCGGGCGGCATCGAGCCGCAATGGACCACCACATCCGGATAGGGCGCGTAATCGTCCATCGCGTCGCTGAGGATGGCGAGGCCCGGATAGGCGCCGCAGCCGCGCTCTTTTGCCAACGCATCGAGATGCTGCGCGATGTTGAGGACGATGCGCTGGTGCCGAGCGCTCGGCGGCGCCATCAGCACCGGCTCGCCGTCGAGCAGTTCCCAGCGCTCCTCGTCCGGACGCGGCTCGACCCAGCGCCGGTATTCGGCGACGCTCATGCGGGCGTCGCGCCTCACTGCCAATGCCATGGCGGCCTCCGATCGGAGGCGCCACGATACCATGAGTCTCTGATTCCGGCGACGGCTCAGTCAGTTGCGAGCACCGCCGCGAGATCGCCGCCGGCCTCGAGGAAGCGCTGCGGATCGACCGGCTCGCCGTCGATCCGGGTCTCGTAATGCAGGTGCGCCCCGGTTGAGCGTCCGGTCGAGCCGACGAGGCCGACCACGTCCCCCGCGGCGACGCGCTGGCCGGGCCGGACGAGGATGCGGGCGAGGTGGCCGAATCGGGTGACCACGCCGTGGCCGTGGTCGATCTCGACCATGTTGCCGTAGCCGCCGGCATAATCCGCGGCGCTCACCCGGCCGGGGGCGGTGGCGCGGGCGGGCTCGCCGGATTCGGCCCTGAGGTCGAGGCCGGTATGGAGCGCCAGGCCCCGGGTGAACGGGTCGAGCCGGGTCCCGAACGGGCTCGACACAACCGGCTCGCCGCGGGTCGGCCGCCCGAATGGCAGGGCGGCGACGAGCTGGTGCAGGCGCTCGCCGTCACCGAGCGTCCGACGGGCCAGGTCCAGGTTGCTCGCGAAGCTGTTCGCGATGCCGGCCCCGTCCAGGATGTCGGGACCGAGGGGAACCAGCGGGCCGCCGGTTCCGCCGGCCGCCGCACGGTCGAGGCGGTCGGGGTCGAGGCCGGTACGGCCGATCAGCCCGCGCAGGCGCCGGACGGTGTCGCCGGCCCGCTCGACCACCCGGGCGAGGCGCTCGCCCTGCGCGGCCCGCAGGCCGTCGAGGCGGGCTTCCAGCCGGATCAGACCGGTCTCGGCGTCGATGGCGCTGCGGCGGGGGAGGGCGGGCAAGCGCGACCGCGTGCCCGCCTCGGCCGGGCGCAGGCTGAACCCGTCCGGGTCCGCCTCCGGACGCGGCAGCGCGCCGGTGGTGAGCGGATCGGAGACCTGAGCGCCGAGGGTGGCCAGGGCCGCCTGGCGCCGCTCCAGCTCGGCCTGGCGCTCCAGCGCCGCCGCGACCCGCTCGGCCAGGCTCGTCTCGGCCCCGGCCCGGTCGCGGCCCGCCCGGTCGAGCCGGTCCTGCAGCTCGGCGAGACGGGCCTCGTAGGCGTCCCGCATGGCCCCCTGGCGGGCGACGAACCCGGCCAGCACGTCGTCGTGGAACACGATCAGGTAGGAGGCGCCGAGCGCCCAGATCAGGGCGAGGGCGAAGCCGGCAGCGAGGATTTTCGGAAGCGGCGGGCGATGCATCAAGACGGCCCCGTGGGAGCCGCCATTCAGACCCGCTTAGGGTTAAGGATCCGTCGCGCCGCGCCCGGTCAGGGCAGCGCCCGGGCGGCCTCCAGCACCGCCTCGGCGTGCCCGGGCACCTTCACCTTCGGCCAGATCTTCGCGATGCGCCCCGCGCGATCGACCAGCACGGTGGTGCGCTCCACGCCCATGTACTTGCGCCCGTACATGCTCTTCTCGACCCAGACCCCGTAGGCCTCCAGCACGCCCTTGTCCTCGTCGGAGGCGAGCGGGAAGGCGAGGCCGTACTTGCCGCAGAACTTGTCGTGGCTCTTCACCGGATCCGGCGACAGGCCGATCACTGTTGCGTCGGCCTCCGCGAAGGCCGGCAGCAATCCGTTGAAGTCCTGCGCCTCCAGGGTGCAGCCGCTCGTGTCGTCCTTCGGGTAGAAGTAGAGCACGATCTTGTGACCTTTGAGCGCGGACAGCGCGACCCGTCCTCCGCCCGAGGCGGGGAGGTCGAAATCGGGGGCCGGATCGCCCTCTGACAATGGCATCGTGCCTTCCTTTCGGCCGATTGATGGTGTGCAGTCCCGCCGTGCGCGGCAGCTCCATGAGGTTGCGCCGCGCCGCCCGACCAGAACTCGGAGTCAGGCCCGCTGTAAAGCGCGGCCGCACTTCGATCCACCGGCCGCGGAGTTCCGCGCGCGAAGCACCCGGAACAAGGGTCCCGATGGCGGACGAGACGACCTTGGCAGGCAAGCCTCGGGGGAGGGCACGACGCTGGGGCGGGTTCTGCCTCGTCGGCGCGCTGACCCTGGTGCTGCTCGTCGGCGGCGGGATCGGGCTGGCGGTGCTGCGCCTGTCGAACGGCCCGCTGCAGATCGACGCCCTGTCGCGCCGGGTCGCGGCCGCCGTGGCCGAGCGGATCGGGCCGGGCTGGAGCATCGCGATCCGCGGCAGCAGCCTCGAGCTCGACCGCGAGAACGCCCTGAGCCTGCGCTTCTCCGGCCTCGACATCCGCAACCCGCAGGGCGACCTGGTGGTGCGGGCGCCGCTCGCCCTGGTCAGCCTCGATCCCTGGGGGCTCCTGCATCTCAACCTGCAGCCGCGCTCGATCGAGTTCCGCGAGACCCAGACCACCGCCCTGGTGCACCGGGACGGCTCGATCGCGTTCGCGGCCTCCGAGGCCAACCACCCGGTCGATATC
The DNA here is from genome assembly GCF_020523825.1 of Methylobacterium brachiatum. Classification (GTDB taxonomy): domain Bacteria; phylum Pseudomonadota; class Alphaproteobacteria; order Rhizobiales; family Beijerinckiaceae; genus Methylobacterium; species Methylobacterium brachiatum. Next base: position 186,134 of record NZ_JAJALK010000002.1, read on the forward strand.
GAGCCGCACACGCTGCCGAGCGTGGACGACGCCCGGGGCAAGGTCTCGCCGCTCTCGGCGACCGTGGCATCGATCTTCGGCGTGGTGCTCGATTCCAGCGGCATCGTCGGCGCCCTCGACCGCGCCCGCCTCACCGATGCGCGCCTGCGGCTGATCGACGATGACGGCCGCGAGCGCGCGGTGTTCGCCCGGGTCAACGGGTTGTTCGGGCGCGATCCGGTGAACGGAACCCGCAACTTCGAGTTGCGGCTCGACGGACCGCACGGCGAGTGGCGCTTCGGTGGCTCCCTGCGGGAGGGCGGGGAGGGGCAAGAGGGCACGGAACACGCGCGCTCGGGCGTGATCACCCTGGACGATTTGCCGGTGCCCGACCTGCTGCTGCTCTCGGGCCAGTCGGGCCTGCCGCTGACCACCGACCTCAAGCTCTCGGCCCGGGCCGACGTGAGCCTGGCGGGCGGGCGCATCAAGACCATGAGCGCCAAGGTCCATACCGGCGACGGCACCTTCCTGATCGAGGAGAAGGACTTCAACCCGGTCACGGTCGAGAGCCTGGACGCCACCCTGAACTGGGACGAGGCCGGCCGGGTCATGTCGCTCACCGGGCTGGATTACCGGGGCGCCGGCAACGCGGTGCACCTGACCGGGGCCTGGACGGGAAGCCCGCCGGACGCCGCCACGGCCTGGACCGCGACGCTGTCGGGCCGCGACGCGACCCTGCGGGGGGCGACCGCGCAGGACGCGCCGGTGAAGATCGACGCGCTGGACGCGCAGCTCACCGGCCGCGACGGCGGCATCGCCATCGACGCGCTCAACGTCTCGGCGCCGGGCGTGCAGGGGGTGATCACCGGCACGATCGGCACGACCGCCGACGAGGGCGGCCTGACCCTGCGCATCCTCGGCCATGACGGCGAGGTCCGGACCGGGCTGCGCCTGTGGCCGGAGCATATCGCGCCGCCGGCCCGCACCTACCTGGTGGACCAGCTGCGCCGAGGCCGGATCGATTCCGTCGACATCCGCGTGAAGATGTCCGGGACGGTGCTGGCCGCCGCGACCAAGGGCGAGCCCGCCCCCGACGACGCGGTGCATATCGATTTCCGGGTCTCGGACGCGGCGCTGGACGTCACCGCGGACGCGCCGCCGGTGGTCAAGGGCAACGTCTCCGGGACCATCACCGGGCGCTCGACCACCGTGCGCAACGTGACCGCCGAGGTCCGCGGCCCGGACGGACGCGGGCTGGCGATCTCGGACGGCAGCTTCGTGATCCCGCAGATCACGCCGGACCGGGTGGTGGCGCAGATCGGCATGCGGCTCTCCGGGGGCGCGGACGGCATGGCCTCCGTGCTCCAGGCGAAGCTGTTCAAGAGCCTGATGAGCGTCGACCTGGACCCGGCCACGATCAAGGGCAACGCCGACCTGCGGGTCGACTTCCCCCTCGACCTCAAGCACGTGCCCGACCTGCCGAACCTGCCCGTGACCCTGTCGGGAACGCTCTCCGACCTCTCGGTCGACAAGGTGATGGGCAAGGACCGCCTGGAATCCGGCAAGTTCTCCCTGCTGTACGACCGCGGCGCCTTCACGCTGAAGGGCGACGGCCGGGTCGCGGGCGCGCCGATCTCGGTGGACCTGCGCCAGCCCAAGGTCGGCCAGCCCGGCGAGGCGGTGGTCAACCTCGCCCTCGACGATGCCTTGCGCGGCAAGAAGGGCCTGCCGACCGCGCCGCAGCTCTCGGGGACGATCCCGGTCCGCGCCGTCGTGCCGATCGGCCGGCCGGGCTCCGGCAAGCCGCCGATCCGGGTCGAGGCGGATCTCGCCAAGGCCGGCATCGACGGGCTGGTGCCTGGGCTGACCAAGCTGGCGGGCAAGCCGGGCCGCGTCAGCTTCACGCTGGTGGATGGCGGCCAGACCTACGAGCTGCGCGACTTCGCCCTCGACGCCGCCCCGGCCGCCGCCCGCGGCAGCCTCACGATCAGCCCCGAGGGCGGCCTCGAGCGCGCCGACCTGACGAGCGTCAAGCTGTCGCCGGGCGACGACATGCGGGTGAGCCTCGACCGCACCGGCAGCGGCTACAAGGTCGTGGTGCGCGGCGCCGTGGTCGATGCCCGGCCGTTCCTCAAGTCGCTGGGCGGCCCGGACGCCAAAGGCGGCAAGGAGACCAAGGATCCCAACCCGAAGGATATCGACGCCGACATCCAGGTGCCGATCGTGGCGGGCTTCAACGACGAGGCCCTGACCAACGCCAACCTGCGGCTGTCGCTGCACGGCCGGACCCTGCGGGCGGCCAACATCACCGGGCGCTTCCGCGCGGCGCCGTTCGCCGCCACGGTCACAAGGGGCGAGCGCGGCGTGCCGATGCTCGCCGTGGAATCGTCCGATGCCGGCGCGACGCTGCGCTTCGTCGACGTCTACCGGCGGATGTATGGCGGCCGCTTAACCGCCGGGATCGGCCTCAATGACGGCCCGCAATCCGGCGTGGTCCAGATTCGCGACTTCTCGCTCCGCAACGAGCCGGCCCTATCGAGCATCATGGCTCAGGGGCCGGAGCCGGCCGAGGCGGAATCGGCCCGCGGCCGCCGCATCGCCCCGGGCCGGGCGGCCGGCGACGTGACCTTCGACCGGATGCGGGCGAATTTCGTGCGCAGCGGCAGCCGGGTCGAGTTCAGCGACGCGGCGATCTCCAACGCCGCCATGGGCTTCACCCTGTCAGGCTGGCTCGATACCGGCCGGGAGCGCACCGACATGAACGGCACCTTCGTGCCGCTCTACGGGCTCAACAACGTCGCCTCGCAGCTGCCGCTGCTCGGGCCGCTGCTGGGCGGCGGGCACAATGAGGGCCTGTTCGCGGTCAATTTCCGCGTCTCCGGCAAGCTCTCCTCCCCGGACGTGAGCGTGAACCCGCTCTCGGCGATCGCCCCCGGCTTCCTGCGCAAGCTGTTCAGCGCCGGCGGCGGCCCCTTCGCGGACGGCGTGCCGGCGGTGCCGCAGGGCGAGCGGTAACGGCATCCCATCACGGGGGCCGTTACCGTGTGCCGCACCGTCATTGCGAACGCCGTCGCGGAAGCACAAAAAAGCCCGGCGCGGCGGACCGCACCGGGCTGAACGCAAAGTCCAGAGCAACTACTTCTCGACGAAGGCCTTCTCGATCACGTAGTGGCCGGCTTCGCCGTGGTTGCCTTCCTCGTAGCCGCCGCTGCTCAGCAGCTCGCGGGTGTCGCGGATCATGTCGGGGCTGCCGCAGAGCATGAAGCGGTCGTTCTCCACCGACATGGCCGGCAGGCCGATATCGGAGAAGAGCTTGCCCGAGACCATCAGGTCGGTGATCCGGCCGCGGTTGCGGAACGGCTCGCGGGTCACGGTCGGGTAGTAGATCAGCTGGCTTGAGATCATCTCGCCCAGGAACTCGTGTTTCGGCAGGGCCTCGGTGATGGTCTCGCCGTAGGCCAGCTCCTGGACCTGGCGGCAGCCATGGACCAGCACGACCTTCTCGAACCGCTCGTAGCTCTCCGGGTCCTTGATGATCGACATGAACGGGGCCAGGCCCGTGCCGGTGCCGAGCAGGTAGAGGTTCCGGCCGGGCAACAGGTTGTCGAGCACCAGGGTGCCGGTGGGCTTCTTGCCGACGATGATCGGGTCGCCGACCTTGAGGTGCTGGAGCTTGGAGGTCAGCGGGCCGTCCTGGACCTTGATGGAGAAGAACTCGAGCTCCTCCTCGTAATTGGCCGAGACCACCGAATAGGCGCGCAGCAGCGGCCGACCCTCGACCTCGAGGCCGATCATGGTGAACTCGCCGTTGCGGAAGCGGAACGCCGGGTCCCGCGTGGTGCGGAACGAGAACAGGTTCTCGGTCCAGTGATGCACCGACAGAACGCGCTCCTCGTAGAACTTGCTCATCGACGGATCAGTCCTCGAATCCTCTGATGCTCGGCCCATGCCCCCGGCGATTCGGGGCGCATGGGGTTCGGCGGATCGTCGCCGTCCCGCGGGGCAGGGTCGGACCCCACGCACACGCGCGCCGGGATCCGGCTGTCAAACCCAAATCGGGTGCTTCTTCTCGGGTGCTTCTTTCGCAGTTGCAGCACGCCCGTCAAGGCGCGCCAGGATCACACCCGCGCAAGAAGTGAATGGCCTGGAATCGTTCGAATATTTTAACCCGCGACGACCGGACGGAGCGGCTTCAACCCCGCCTCGATCTCGGCCCGGCGCGGTTCCAGGAACGGCGGCAGGGCGAGGCGCGCGCCCAGGCTCTCCAGGGGCTCGTCGGCGGTGAAGCCCGGGCCGTCGGTGGCGATCTCGAACAGGATGCCGTTGGGCTCGCGGAAATACAGGCTGCGGAAGTAGTAGCGGTCCACCGGCCCGCTGCTCGGCACCCGGGCGGCCTTCAGCCGGTCGGCCCACGCCTCGTACTCCGCGTCGGGGATGCGGAAGGCGACGTGGTGGACCGCGCCGGCGCCCTGCTGTGCCGGCGCCGCGGCATCGGCCAGGAGCTGGATCTCGGCGGCCGGGCCGCCCGGACCCATGGCGTAGACCGCGACCGGGCCGTCGCCGGTCTCGAAGCTCCGCTCCCGGCGCATGCCGAGCAGATCGGTCAGCACGGCGGCGGTGCGGGCCGGGTCCGGCACGGACAGGCGGATCGGGCCCAGGCCCCGGATCTGGTAGGCCGCCGGCACCGGCGAGGCGTCCCAGGGATGCTCCGGGCCGGTGCCGCCGTCATCGACCAGGGCGAGGCGCTGGCCCTCGGGATCCTCGAAATCGAGGGTGAGGCGGCCGTCGCGCAGGGCGGGCTCGGCCAGCACGATCCCAGCCTCTTGGCCGGCCTCGCGCAGGCGGGCGTGCCACCAGGCCACCGCGCTCTCGCCGGGCACGCGCAGATGGGTGCGGGTGATGCTGTTCGACCCGCGCCGCTCCCGGGGCGCCGGCCAGTCGAAGAAGGTGATGTCGCTGCCGGGGCTCGCCAGCCCGTCCGCGTAGAACAGGTGATAGGCCGAGACATCGTCCTGGTTCACGGTCTTCTTCACCAGCCGCAGGCCGAGCGTGCCGGTGTAGAACACGACGTTCTCGGCCGCGCGGGCGGTCACCGCGGTGAGGTGATGGATGCCGGTGAGCTGCATGGTTTTCCGTGTGGGTCCCCGCTCCGATCCGCGTCACGTGGGGTTCGGGCGACGGCGTTGCGAGCGCACGGCTGGAATGCAGTGGGCGTAAGGGGATTTGAGAGGCTTCATTCCTAGCCCCCCTGAAGCCGTATCATCGACAGATACAAAGCTCTTGACTTGATGTATCTCTCGTTGATACATCGAAGTCAGAGGCGGAGCGATGGCGTGGCGATTCAGAGCTTCGCGGACGACGCGACGGAAGCGGTGTTCCGCGGACGCCATCCCAGAGGCATCCCCTTCGCGATCCTCAAGGTCGCACGGCGCAAACTACGCCAGATCCATGCGGCGGCGTCCCTGAACGATCTGAAGGTGCCGCCGGGCAACAGGCTTCACCCACTGACGCACGATCGCGCTGGGCAGCATGCCATCTGGATCAACGATCAATTCCGGATCTGCCTGCGCTGGACAGAGACAGGTCCGGCCGAGGTCGAGATCGTCGATTACCATTGACCAGGGGCATCGCCCCACTCCGACGGACGGGAGATCCCCGATGGCCATCGCGTACGAGACCGACACCGTCTTGCCGCCGCTGCATCCCGGCGAGGTGCTGCGCGAGGACTTCCTGATTCCCCTCGGCTTGTCGGCCGGCACGGTGGCGCGGGCCTGCCGCGTCCCGCGGACCCGGATCGAGCGGATCGCCTCCGAGCAGATCGGGGTCTCGACCGACACGGCCCTGCGCCTCGGCCGCTATTTCGGCACGAGCGCGGAATTCTGGCTCAACCTCCAGCGCCAGTACGAGGTGGAGACGCTGACGCGCACCCTCGGGCCGGAGATCGAACGGATCGCCCCGCTCGCCCCCGCGGCAGCCTGAGCGTCAGAGCCCGACCGGACGGCCGGCGGCGACCACCAGCATCCGGCCATCCGCGAAGGTCCGGGCGGCGGCCCGGCGGATATCGGCCTGGGTTACGGCCGAGACCAGGGCGTTGCGGCGGGCGATGTAGTCCATGCCCAGTTCCTCGAAGGCGATCTGCACCAGCTGGTGGGCGATCTTGGTCGAGGTGTCGAAACCGAGCGCGTAGGAGCCAGTGAGGTAGTCCTTGGCCTTCTGCAGCTCGTCGTCGTCCGGGCCGTCGGCGATCAGCCGGCCGATCTCGTCGCCGATCACCGACAGGGCCTCGCCGACGCGCTCGTTCTTGGTGGCGGTGTAGCCCCAGGTCATCGCGGCCGAGCGGTGGCTGACCAGCGAGGTGCCGACCGAGTAGGCCAGCCCGCGCTTCTCGCGCACCTCCTGGAACAGGCGCGACGTGAAGGCGCCGCCGCCCAGGATGTGGTTGAGCACGTAGGCCGGGATGAAGTCCGGGTCGCGCCAGGGCACGCCGGCCATGCCGAAGCGAATCACCGATTGCGGCACGTCGAGATCGACCACGATGCGCCGGCCGAGATCCTGCACCTCGGTGCGCGGCACCGCCTTGAGTTCTCCGGCCTCCGGCAGGGAGCCGAAGGCACGGTTCAGGCCCTCGGCCAGTTGCTCGGCCCCGATGGCGCCCACCGCCGCGACCTTCACCCGGCCGCGCCCGATGATGCGGGCATGCATCGCCAGGAGGTCGTCCCGGGTGATCGTGGCGACGCTCTCCACCGTGCCCGAGGAGGGCCGGGCATAGGCGTGGCCGGCGAAGGCCTCCTTGAAGAACCGGCGCGAGGCGAGCACGCCCGGATCGTTCTGCTGGTAGCGCAGGCCGGCGATCACCTGGCCGCGGACGCGCTCGATCGCGTCCGGATCGAGGCGCGGCTTGGCGAGCGCCAGGGCGAGGAGCGCGATGCCCTCATCGGCATGCTTGACCAGCATCTTGAGCGAGCCGCCGATCGCGTCGGGGCCGGCATGGAAGGACAGCTCGATCGCCCGGGCGGCGAGCTGCTCCTGGAACGCGTCGGAGGTCAGGTCGCCGGCGCCCTCGTCGAGGAGCCGGGCCAGCATCTGCGCGCAGCCGGCCTTGCCGGCCGGGTCCTGGGCGGCGCCGCCCTCGAAGGTGAAGGCCAGCGCGATCATCGGCACGACCGGGGATTCGACGTGCCACGCCTCGATGCCGGCGGCGGTCGTCACCGGCAGGGCCGTCGTGGGCGAGCTGGCGGGGGCGGCGGTGTCGACCAAGTTCTCGGCGACGCTCATGGGAACCTCTTCTTATTTCGTCACGGGCGGCGGCGGAGTGGTCTCGCGGCCTGATGCAGGTCCCGACGGGGGTGAAACCGCCCGCCGGGACGCGCCCGAAAACCTATTCCGCGGCCATCGCGACCGGGGCGTCGGGGTCCTGAGCCTTGGTCAGGTAGCCGGTGACCGAGCGGGACGGCGTCAGCCAGCGCTCGGCGGCGGCCTTGAGGCGCTCCTGCGAGACCGCCTCGATATCGGTCGGCCAGCGGCGGACCTCCTCGATGGTCTCGCCGATCGCGAGCGCCGAACCGTAGATCCGGGCGAGCGAGGACTGGCTGTCGGAGGAGTAGACGGTCTCGGCCACGAGCCGTGTCTTGGCGCGCTCGATCGCCTCGGCGCCGAGCGCCTCCGCGGGGGCGCGGCGCAGGATCTTGTCCACGGCCTCCTCCAGCGTCTCCAGGGAGACGCCCTCGGCCGGCACCGCGTAGACGGAGAACCGGGTCTCGTCGATCGCCGAGCCCATGTACCAGGCGCCGGCATTCACCGCGAGGCCGGTCTCCATGACCAGCTTGCGGTAGAGGTAGGAGGTCGAGCCGCCGCCCAGAACCTCGGCGAGCAGCTCGAGGTCGTGGCAGCCGCCGTCGCGGGCGGTGATGCAGGACGGGGTCAGGTAGAGCCGCTGCAGGGTCGGCTGCTCGACCTTCGGGTCGGCGACCGCGACCCGGCGCAGGGCCTTGGGCTCGGGCTCGCGGGCCCGCAGGCGCTCGGGGCGGGCGCCCTGCGGGGCGACGCGGCCGTAGGTCTCGTCGGCCAGGCGCCGGACCTCGTCCGGGGTCACGTCGCCGGCCACCACCAGGATCGCGTTCTCGGGGGTGTAGAAGCGCTTGTAATAAGCCAGCGCGTGCTCGCGGTTCAGGCCCTCGATCTCGTGCATCCAGCCGATGATCGGGATGCCGTAGGGGTGGTGCACGAACAGCGAGGCGGCCATCGCCTCGGAGAGCTGGGCGGAGGGGTCGGTCTCGACCCGCATGCGCCGCTCCTCCAGCACCACGTCGCGCTCGGGCGCGACCACGGCGTCGTCGAGGACGAGGCCGCTCATGCGGTCGGCCTCGAACGCCATCATGGTGCCGAGATGGTCCCGGGCGACCCGCTGGAAATAGGCGGTGTAGTCGTAGCTGGTGAAGGCGTTCTCCTGGCCGCCGAGGCCCGAGACCGCCTTGGAGAAGGCGCCCACCGGGTGCTTCTCGGTGCCCTTGAACATCAGGTGCTCGAGGAAGTGGGCGATGCCCGACTGGCCCAACGGATCATCGGCCGAGCCGTTGCGATACCAGATCATGTGGGTCGCCACGGGGGCCCGGTGATCGGGCACGACCACCACGTCGAGGCCGTTGTCGAGGGTGAAGGCCGTGACCTCGGGCCCGCCCGCCTCGGAGCGCCCGAACGGCGCGGCCTCGCCTCGGCCGGCGCTGCCGCCATACGGCGAGCCCGGACGCGGCGGGAAGAGGGTGGGCGTCGCCTTCCTGAACAGGTGCATTCCGCTTTCCTTTTGCCGGCCCCGGTGCCGCCGACGCCCGCCTGGGACGCTCGGATGGATCGGGGCCGTCCTCGTCTCCGGCCGGCAAGAGCCGTACCGGGACAGACATGTCATGTTGCCATGCCGGGGCGCCGTTGCAACGACGCCACAGCCGGATGGTTACTGCTGGGCGCGCTGGCGCTGATAGGCCCGGGGATCGGCCTCCTCGCGCTCGCGGCTGGCATTGTTGATCGGGTCCCGGGACGGCGGCTGGGCCAGCTTCTTCGGGGATTGCCGGTAGCCGGTCGGCGGGTCGGTCAGAACGTCCCGGGCCGGCTCGACATCGGAGGGCTCGGCATTGGCGCTCTTGCCCTTCAGCAGGTCGAACGGGCTGAGCAGGCTGTCGTCGCGGTTGGTGTCGCCCGGCTTGCGCTCGGCCTCGGTGGTGACGTTCGCCCCGGCGCGGCGACCGCCGCGGATCTCGTCCACCGAGAGCGTGGCGTTGTTGTCGTCGTAGCGGCCGCGGGCCTGGTTGCCGACCGGGCGGCGCCGTTCGGCCGCCGCGCGCTCGCGCTCGACGATCTCGGGATCCTTCGGCCAGGCGGTGCTGGTGGAGCGGGCCCGGGGCTGGGGCAGGGCCTTGCCGTCGAGCTTGGGCGGCATCACCAGCGGCGGGCGCTCGTGATAATCGATCGGGTCCTGGCGCTTCTCCAGGAGGCCGATGCCGGAGAGCGCGTCGCGCATGAACTCGCCCCGCTCCTGGGCCTGCGCGCCGCAGGCCAGCAGCGGCGACAGCGCGACCGCAACGGCGGGGAGGATGAGACGAAGCCTGCGGTGCCCGGTCATGCTGCCTCACGGGTTCCGGCCGGGAGTCCGGCGCGGGGACGGCCGCCACGCGGCCTGATCCGACGGGTCCCGGCCTGAGACCGGTTTCCGGCGATCGTATGGCGCCTTGACCGCATTGCACCAGAGGCTTGGGGCGGGCAGGGCCGATCTGTTGCGGGAATCACGGGCGCGAGGCCCCTTGCGGCGTACCCCGCCCGGCTGGACTCAGGCTGTCGAGAATCAGGCCGATCACCCCGGCGACGATCGCGGCGTCCGCCACGTTGAACACGTACCAGGACCAGCCGCCGGCATGGAGGTGGACGAAGTCGAACACCGCCCCGTAGGCGGCCCGGTCGATGGCGTTGCCGAGGGCGCCGCCGACGATCAGGCCGAGCGCCACCGCCAGAAGCCGCGAGCCGGCCCTGGTCATCCAGACGCCGAGGCCGAGGGCAGCGGCGAGCGACAGGACGACGAGGAACCAGCGCCCGAACCCGCTCTCCTGCTGGAACAGGCCGTAGGAGACGCCGCGATTCCAGACCACCACGAAGTCGGCGAACGGCGCCAGCCGCCACGGCTGGGTCAGCACGAGGTCGGTTCCGAAATAGAGCCCGAGCTTGGAGGCCTGGTCGAGGACCAGGGTGACGAGCAGGGCCAGCAGGCCGGCGCGGGTGGGGGTCATGGGCGGGGACCCGACACGCGCACGCCTCCCTCCCCCCTCTGCGGGGGAGGGTACCCTGCGCAGCAGGGGGGGAAAGGGGAGCGGCGGTGCACAGCGAGGCTGTGCCCGTCATGCCGGCCCCGCCTCGTCCGGAAACGGCGCTCCCCTCTCCCGACCCCCTTCGGGGGCCACCCTCCCCCGCAGAGGGGGGAGGGTGATGTCGCGGGTACGATCACGCCGCGCTGGCCTCCGGATGGGCCGCGTCCCACTCGCGCAGGGCCTGGGCGTCGCGGGGCGTGACGTCCGGGTATTCCGGGTCGCTGCCGACCGCGGGGCTGACGCGCCAGGAGCGGGCGCATTTGCGGCCCTCGGCCGGATTCGGCACCACGGCGACGCCGCGCACCTCGTCGAGCCGGAACGCCTCCGCGGGCCCCTCGCCGGCCACCACCGTGATCGCGGAGGTGATGCAGGTATCGGCGAAGTCGCAGCCCTCCAGGGCGGCGAGCAGCTCCGGATCCGAGACGTAGACGGTCGGGGCCGCCTCCAGGCTCGCGCCGATGCGCTTGGCCGCGCGCTCGATCTCCAGGGCGCCGGTCACGGCCCGACGCACCTTCCGGATCTTCTGCCAGCGCTCCGCGAGGGTGGGGTCGAGCCAGGCGGCCGGGGTTTCCGGCAGGGTCTGGAGATGGACCGAGCCGTCCGGCGACGGATAGCGGTCGAGCCAGGCCTCTTCCGCCGTGAAGGCCAGCACCGGCGCCAGCCAGACCACCACCCGGCGGAAGGTCTCGTCGATCACCTGCAGGGCCGCCCGGCGGGTCACCGACGAGATCGGGTCGCAGTAGAGCGCGTCCTTGCGCACGTCGAAGTAGAACGACGACAGGTCGCCGGTCATGAAGCCGTTGAGCAGGGCCACGACCCGCTTGGTGTCGTAGGTCGCGTAGGCCTCGCGGATCTCGCCGTCGAGCTCGGCCAGCCGGTGCAGGATCAGCCGCTCCAGCTCCGGCATTTTTTTCGGATCCACATCGTCGCCTTCGACGCGGTGGGCGAGGGAGCCCAGCATCCAGCGGAGCGAATTGCGCAGCTTGCGGTAGGTTTCAGCAAACGTCTTGATGATCTCCGGGCCGATCCGCAGGTCGTCGGTATAGTCCGAGGCCGCGACCCACAGGCGCAGGATGTCGGCGCCCGAATCCTTGATGATGCTCTGCGGCGCGACGACGTTGCCCTTCGACTTCGACATCTTCAGGCCCTTGCCGTCGAGCACGAAGCCGTGGGTCAGGACGATGTCGTAGGGCGCCCGGCCGCGGGTGCCGGAGGATTCGAGCAGCGAGGACTGGAACCAGCCCCGGTGCTGGTCCGAGCCCTCCAGGTACATCACCCGGTCCTGGCCGCCGTCGCGGACGCGCCGCGCCCCGGACAGCGCCGGGAACGCCTCCGGATCGTCCAGCACGAAGGCGTGGGTGGAGCCGGAATCGAACCAGACGTCGAGGACGTCGGTCACCTTCTCGTAGGCGGCCGGGTCGTGGTCCGGCGCCAGGAAGCGCTGCGCCGCGTCGTCCCGGAACCAGGCATCGGCCCCCTCGGCCTTGAAGGCGTCGCGGATCCGGGCGTTGACGGCAGCGTCCTTGAGGATCTCGCCGCTCTCCCGGTGGACGAACACGGTGATCGGCACGCCCCAGGCGCGCTGGCGCGAGACCACCCAATCCGGCCGGTTGCCGACCATGCCGTTGATGCGGTTCTTGCCCTGGGGCGGGACCCACTGGGTCTCCTCAATGCCCTGGAGCGCGACCTCGCGCAGGGACCGGTTGCCCAGGCTGTCCACCGGCCGGTCCATGGCGATGAACCATTGCGGGGTGTTGCGGAAGATCACCGGCTTCTTGGAGCGCCAGGAATGCGGGTACTGGTGGCGCAGAACCCCGCGGGCGACCAGCGCCCCGACCTCGGTGAGCGCGGCGATGACCGCCTTGTTGGCGTCGCCCTTCTCGCCCTTGTCGGTGAGCACCCGGGTGCCCTCGAAGCCCGGCGCGGCCTTGGTCAGGGCGCCGTCGGCGTCCACCGTGTAGGGGATCGCGGTGTCGATGCCGCGCTCCTGCAGCAGCCGGCCGCTGGACATCCAGAGATCGAAATCCTCGCGGCCGTGGCTCGGCGCGGTGTGGACGAAGCCGGTGCCGGATTCGTCGGTGACGTGGTCGCCGTCGAGCATCGGCACCGCGAAGTCGTAGCCGCGGCCCTTGAGCGGGTGCGCCAGGGTCAGGCCGGCCAGCGTCTCGGGACGCACGTCGCCGACGCGCTCGAACGCCTCGACCCGGGCGGCCTTGAACACGGTGGCGGCCAGGCTGTCGGCCAGCACGTAGGTCTGGCCGGGGGTCGCCCAGTTCTCGGCCGGGGCCTGCGTGACCCGGTAGAGCCCGTAGGCGATTTTTTTGGAGTAGGCGACGGCGCGGTTGCCGGGGATCGTCCAAGGTGTGGTCGTCCAGATCACCACCCGGGCATTCTTGAGCGCGTTGTTGTTCGGATCGGTTGGCGCGGGACCTGGGACTATGTCTTCAGCCAGAACTGCGCCGCCCAGATCGCGGATCGGAAACGCACAAAAAATCGTGTCGCTGACATGCTCCTCGTACTCGACCTCGGCCTCGGCCAAAGCGGTCTTCTCGACCACCGACCACATCACCGGCTTGGAGCCGCGATAGAGCTGGCCGCTCATCGAGAACTTCATCAGCTCGTCGGCGATCACCGCCTCGGCCGGATAGGCCATGGTGGCGTAGGGATGGTCCCAGTCGCCGGTGACGCCCAGCCGCTTGAACTCGCCCCGCTGCACGTCGAGCCAGTGGGCCGCGAAGGTCCGGCATTCCTGTCGGAACTCGATCACCGGCACGTCGTCCTTGTTGCGGCCCTTGGCGCGGTACTGCTCCTCGATCTTCCACTCGATCGGCAGGCCGTGGCAGTCCCAGCCGGGGACGTAGTTGGCGTCGAGGCCGAGCGCGCTGGCCGAGCGCACCACCACGTCCTTGAGGATCTTGTTGAGCGCCGTGCCGATATGGATGTTGCCGTTGGCGTAGGGCGGGCCGTCATGCAGCACGAAGCGCGGCCGGCCCGCGGCGGCGGCGCGGATCTTCCCGTAGAGGTCGATCGCGGCCCAGCGCTCCAGCAGCAGCGGCTCCCGGGTCGGCAGACCGGCGCGCATCGGGAACTCGGTGCGCGGCAGGAACAGGGTCTTGGAATAGTCGCGGGCAGCCGCGGTCTCGGGGGTGGTCATCGGATCTCGCATCGGCGGTCGGGCCGGCGGCAAGGGGCCGGCCGGATACAGGAATCTGGGCAGGGCGAGCGGCATCAGGATCCCGGACTTCCGCGCGGCCTCGCCGAAGCGGGCGCTCATCTACGCGAAGGCCGGGCCCATAATTCGAAGCCTGCGGCCCAGGCCGCAAAGAGCATGCGAAGCGAACATGACCCGTTCTCTAGCAGCGGCCCCTTCCCGATGCCAGCGGGCGGCCCCGCGATGCCGGATGAGACCTTTCGGCACCTGAACCGTTGACCGGTACGCCCTCCGCGACCCGCGGGCCGCGGAGCCCATCCCGATCGAAGACCAGGAGTTGACCATGAAGAAGCTGATGATCGCCGCCCTCGCCCTCGCCCCGCTGGCCTTCGCGTCCGGCGCCGAGGCCCAGGGCACGGCCCGGGGCGCCCAGCGCGGCGTCGAGGACGGCTCGGCCGCGGCCGGCCCGGTGGGCGGTGTCGTGGGCGGCGCGGTGGGTGCGGCTACCGGCACCGTCGGCGGCGTGCTCGGCACCGATACGGATCCGGTCCGCCGCGCCCGCGAGGACCGGCGCGAGGAGCGTCTGGACCGCCAGGAGCGCATGGGCCGCTAAGCGAGCCTGAAACCGGCCGGTCGCCTCAGGCGGCCGGCCTGTCCCGCCGGATCGTCTCCTGCGCCAGGAGATAGAGGCCGGAGCCGACCACGATCATGGCGCCGGCGACCGTCCAGCGGCTCGGCACGTCGCCGAACAGCAGGAAGCCCAGCGTCACGGACCACAGCAGCTGCGTATAGATGAACGGCGCCAGCACGTTGGCCGGCGCGCGGGCATGCGCCATGACCAGCAGCCAGTGCCCGATCGTCCCGAACAGCGCGACCGCGATCAGCAGCGCCCAGTGGCCGAGATTGGCCGGGCTGGTCCAGATCCAGGGCAGCAGCGGGGCCATCAGCGCCAGGCCCGCGAGACCGGTATAGAACATGGTCGTGGCGGTGGAATCGTAGGCTGCGAGCTTGCGCGTGATGATCGCGTAGAAGGCGTAGACCACGACGTTGGCCACGCAGAGCAGGGCGGCCGGATGCATCCCGCCGAAGCCCGGCCGCACGATCACCAGAACGCCGATGAAGCCGACGCCGATCGCCACCATCCGGCCCCGCGACGACCATTCGCCGAGCAGCGGCCCCGCCAGCAGCGCCACCGTGAGCGGAGCGGCGAACTGGATCGAGATCGTCTCGGCGAGCTGCAGGTAGCGCAACGCCAGGAAGTTCAGGGCCGTGGATGCGAAGAGCAGCAGCGAGCGCACGATCTGCAGCGTCAGCCGCCGGCTCTTCACCACCCCGGGGGTGCGCACCGGGTTGATGAACAGCGAGATCATCGCGACGCTGGCGGCGTAGCGCATGAAGGTGGTGACCAGCGGGTCGACGCCGCCCCGCGCCAGGGTCTTGGCGCTGGCGTCGAGGCCCGCGAAGAACGCGACGGCGCCGCACATCAGGGCGATGCCGACGATCCGCCTTCGGCGCGCGAGGTCAGGTGACGGGGCCGCCCGGGCGGGGTCCCTGTCTTGGGCGACGGATGTCGCGACCTGCGTGCTCATGCCTGCCAAATCCGATGGAGGCCTGTATTCCTGCCACGCTGACCTGCGCGGCGGCACCCGTCGCGGCGCAGGGGAAGTATGCAGCCGGCACGGTGCGCCGGCTCAGCGCTTGGCCACCACCTTCTCGGCGGCGGCGGTCTTGGTCGCCGCCTTGGCGACCTTGGCCTTGGCCGGGGTCGCGCCGGCGATCAAAGCGGCCAGGTGGCCCTGGTCGAGGCCCGCGGCCGGGGCGGGCACGGCGGCCGGCACGATCGGTGCCGCGCTCACCGGTCGGCGCGGCTCGATGGAGCCGGTCGCGACCGGATCGGGGGTGCTGGCGAAGGCCGCGATCGGACTCGCGGAAGCGGATTCGCGCTGTACGCGCAGGGTCCAATGGGCGGCGGTGGAGATGGCGGCAATCCCGAGGATCGCCTTGATGCCGCCGGTGAGCAGGGCTCTCATGGTCGTCAGGCCCGAAAGAACGCGGTTACGCCGGACCGGATCCCCGGCCTCGTCGTATCATCGCGCCGGAGCGTGAACGAAGCTGCAACCGTGCCCGACCGGGCTGTCCCGGATCGGGGCAGGGCGCCGGATCGGCGCCGCCAGTCCCGGATCGCAGTAATTCTATGTGGGCCTTGCGCCGAGCCCGCGGTTCCTGTTCCCCGCGCTCCCGACACTCCTGCAGCGACTCGGCCCACTGAGCCTCACAGGATTGGCCCAGAGAACTGGTCCGGACCACCCCGTCACTGCCGGCCCCGCTACCATGCAGGCCCGAGCGGGCTCGCGAAACCTTCAGGCGCATCGGCCGCGGGGACCGTCCGTGTAGAGGGTGGCAGCCGAGCCGGCAACAGAGCGGCGGCCGATTCGGCCCACCCGCGGCGATCAGCGCTCCGCGGCGGCCGCGGCGAAGCGTATCAGCGCTTCGATCTCGGGCTCTCCCGTCTCGGCGGCGAGGCGCCCGTAGAGCTCGGCATAGCCCGAGAAGACCTGCCGCCCGGCCGCGTCCGGCCCGAGGAAATCGGCGATCTCACCCATCTCGGGGGCCCAGCGATAAGCCTTGGGCGCCATGTCGGGGAAAGCCTTGGCGAGGCGGGCGAGCAGCACCGGCTCGTTCTCAGCGAGCTCGTCCCGCAGCGCCGCCCCGGCTCCGGCGCGCTCGGCGGCCAGGATCATGATCGCGGCGAGCGCGGTGAGCCCCTTGTTGAGGCCGGCATAGCTCATCTTGAGGCTGGAGGCCGCGCCGACACCGCCGGGGCAGACGCGCAGGTCGAGGCCCAGATCGCGCAGGAGCATCACCGGGCCGGTGTCGTCGCCCGAGACGTAGACGCGCGGCCCCTTGCTGCCGGGCTTGGGCGGCAGACCCAGGATCGCCCCATCGAGGAAGGGAGAGCCCGTTTCAGCGACGATCGCGGCGATCCGCGCGATCGTGCCCGGGCTGACGGCGTTGGCGTCGACATAGACCGGCTTGCGCGGGGCCGCCGCCAGCGCGGGGGCGAGATGCTGGGCCAGGGCCTCCGCGTCGGCGAGCGGCACGATCGACAGCAGGATGTCGGCGGCTGCGAGGTCGTCGAGGCCGGCATCGGCCATGCCGGCCGCCGCGGCCCGCGCCCGACTCGCCGCTCCGCGCCCTTCGAGGACGGTCAGCACCCGCGCGCCGTGCCCGACCAGCCGCGCCCCGATGGCGCTGCCCATGGCCCCGGGGGCGATCACCGCGATGGTGGGCATGGGAGGCTCACGAGAGTTCAGAGATCGGAGGATGGTAGTCACGAACGCGGCCGAGGCCTAGTATGGCGCGCGATCGGACCCGCCATTCCATGCCGCAGATCAGACCCCGGGAAGGACAGTCGAAGGCCCAGCGCTATCGTCAGGCGCCGCGGCGCGACGGTATGAAGCTCCTGCGCATCTGGGTTCCAGACCCGTCGGCGCCGGGCTTCAAGGAGGAGGCGGCTCGGCAGGCCGCCCTCTTGAAGGGCGCACCCGAGGAGGCTGAAGCCCTGGACTTCATCGCGGCGGCTTTCGACTGGCCCGAAAAGTGACGCGCGGTGACATCGTTACTGTCTCACCGCCCGGATCCTACGGCAAGCCGCGTCCTGCCCTCGTCATTCAGTCCGATTGGCTCGTCGAGACCGACAGTATCCTCGTCTGCCTCCTCACCAGCACTTTGCGCGACGCACCGCTCTTCCGGCTGACTGTCGAACCAACGCCGGCAAACGGGTTGCGCAGCATCTCGCAGGTCATGATCGACAAGATCATCGCCATGCCGCGCGCGAAATGCAGCCCGCCCATCGGTCGCCTGGAGCGCGATACGCTCGCCACCCTGAACCGGATGCTCGCCCTGGTCCTCGGGATCGCCGACTGATCCGGCGATTCCGTCCCACGGGTGGTTTACAAACTCCGAAGCACGGCCCCGCCACGGACGAGCCCGTCCAGGGGACCTACCGCAGCGAGCCGCAGAAGCGCTGGATGCGCCGGCAGGCTTCCTCCAGCACGGCGTTCGAGGTCGCGTAGGAGATGCGCAGGTTCGGGCCGAGCCCGAAGGCCGAGCCGTGCACGGCGGCCACGCCCTCGGCCTGGAGCAGCTCGGTGACGAAATCCTCGTCGGTCTCGATGGTCTTGCCGGCCTCGGTCGTCTTGCCGATCAGCGCCGCGCAGGACGGGTAGACGTAGAAGGCGCCTTCCGGGGTCGGGCAGGTCAGGCCGTTGGTCTGGTTGAGCATCGACACGACCAGGTCGCGCCGGCCCTGGAACGCCGCCCGGAACTTCGCGAGGTGGTCCTGCGGGCCGTCGAGGGCGGCCACCGCGGCCCATTGCGCGATGGTGCTCGCCCCGGAGGTCTGCTGGCCCTGGACGAAGTCCATCGCCTTGATCAGCTTCTCCGGCCCGGCCGCGTAGCCGATCCGCCAGCCGGTCATGGCGTAGCCCTTCGAGACGCCGTTCATGGTCAGCGTCCGCTCGATCAGCTGGGGCTCGACCTGGGCCGGGGTGACGAAGGCGAAGTCGCCGTAGGTCAGGTGCTCGTAGATGTCGTCGGTCAGGATGTGCACGTCGGGATAGCGCAGCAGCACATCGGTGAGCGCCTTCATCTCGTCGCGCGTATAGGCGGCCCCGGACGGGTTCGAGGGCGAGTTGAGCACGATCCACTTGGTCTTCGGGGTCAGCACCCGGTCGAGCTCCTCGGCCTGGAGCTTGAAGCCGTGCTCCATGTCGGTGTCGGCGAAGACCGGCGTGCCGCCGCACAGCCCGACCATCTCCGGATACGACACCCAGTAGGGGCGGGGGATCACCACCTCGTCGCCGGGGTTCAGGGTCGCCAGGAAGGCGTTGTAGAGCACCTGCTTGCCGCCGGTGCCCACGATGGTCTGCGAGAGCTTGTAGTCGAGCCCGTTCTCGCGCTTGAACTTGCGCACGATCGCTTCGCGCAGGGGGACGATGCCCGAGACCGGCGGGTAGCGGGTCTCGTTGCGGTGGATCGCCTCGATCGCGGCCTGCTTGATGTGGTCCGGCGTGTCGAAATCCGGCTCGCCCACCGACAGGCTGATGACGTCGACGCCGGACGCCTTCAGGTCCCGGGCCTTCTGGGTCATCACGATGGTCGCGGACGGCTTCACCCGCGAGAGGACGTCGGCGAGGAGAGCCATGGCGTTTCGATCTCCGTGAGGGGCGCGGCGGTCTCGGGCGCCCGCGATGCGGCCGGGACCCTAGGCCGACGGTGCGGTGCGGACAAGGCTGCGCGGCCCGCCCGATTCCATGCTAGTCTCGTGCCGATCCGAAGAGGACGATTGACGAGGGCAATTCATGCCGCCGGCCGAGACGATCAGCGTCACGCTGCCCCCCGAGACGGTCCGCGCCCTGCGCGAGCGCGTGGAGGCCGGCGAATACGCCTCGCTCGGCGACGCCCTGGAGGATGCGGTGCAGGCCTGGCAGAGCCGGCGCCGGGAGGATGCGGAACGCCTCGACGCGATCCGCGCCCGCATCCGCCGCTCTCTGGACGACCCCAGCCCCGATCTGAGTCCCGACGAGGTCGAGGCGCAGATGGAAGTTCTGTTCGCCCAGGCCCGGGACGATCGCCGCCGTGCGTAGGCTGCCCGTCGCGTTCCGGCGTGACGCCAGGATCGATCTCGCGGACATCTTCGGTGTCGTACTTCACGCAAGCCGCGACAACGACATCGCCGAGGGCTTTATCCGTCGGATCATCGCGCGTTGCCGGCGCATCGGCGATGCGCCCCATGGCGGTCGTCCGCGCGATGACCTGGAACCCGGCTTGCGGACGGTGCCGTTCGAGCGATCCGCAATCATCGCCTATCGGGTCCAAGCCGCGCGGGTGATGATCACCAACGTGTTCTACGGCGGCCGGGATTTCGAGGCCCTGTACCGGGGCGACCGGTCGGACGACGAGCCGGCGCCTTGACTGCGCCGAGGCGGATCGTCTTGCCCTCGCACCGGCCCACACGCCTCCCCATCTCCTGTCGATGACACCGCTCTCCGTCCTCGACCTCTCCTTCGTCAGCGCCGATTCGACCCCGGCGCGGGCGCTGCACGACACGCTGGCGCTGGCGCGCCACGTCGACGGTCTCGGCTACCGGCGCTACTGGCTGGCCGAGCACCACGCGCTGCCCAACGTGGCGAGCCCGGCCCCCGAGATCATGATCGGCCAGATCGCCGCCGCGACCCGGTCGATCCGGGTCGGCTCGGGGGGCATCATGCTGCCAAACCACGCGCCGCTCATGGTGGCCGAGCGGTTCCGGGTGCTGGAAGCCCTGTTCCCGGGCCGGATCGATCTCGGCCTCGGGCGCGCGCCCGGCACCGACGGGCTCACCGCCCGGGCGCTGCGCCGCCGGGAGGCGCCCGGCCAGGGCGGCAACGACGATTTCCTCGACCGCCTGCAGGAATTGCTGTTCTGGGACGGCGGCTTCCCGGACGGGCATCCCTTCGCCAAGATCCAGGCGAGCCCCGCCGGGGTGCCGCTGCCGCCGATCTTTCTGCTCGGCTCGTCCGATTACAGCGCCCAGCTCGCCGGCGAGATCGGCTGCGGCTTCGGCTTCGCGCAGCACTTCTCCGGAATGCCGGCCGAGGCGCCGATGCTGGCCTATCGCCGCCTGTTCCGGCCGACCCGCCTGGGCGAGCGGCCCCATGCGATCCTGGCCGTTGCGGCGATCTGCGGCGCCACCGATGCGGAGGCCGAGCGTCTGGCGGCGAGCGCGCGGCTGTCGACACTGCGGCGGGAGCGCGGCGAGTACCGCCCTCTGCCGAGCCTGGAGGAAGCGCTGGCTTATCCGTATTCCGATGCGGAGCAGGCCCAGATCGAGCGCGGCCGCGACAAGCTGCATGTCGGCGGCCCGGAGACCCTGCGGGCGACGCTCACGGATCTCGTCGCGCGGACGCAGGCCGACGAGCTGATGATCGTCACGGCGATCCCCGATCAGGCGGCCCGGCACGACTCCTATACGCGGCTGGCCCAGGCCTGGGGCCTCGGCGCGGTCTCGGAAGCAGCTTAGGGGGATTCCAAAGGGCAAGCCCTCTGGTGGGGTCCGGGGCGAAGCCCCGATGAACCGGGGCTCCGCCCCGGACCCGCACAAGGTCCCGGACCTTGTGGATCCGGGACCTTTTCCCGCCTCAGCGACCGAACAGGCGGCCGAGGCGCCCGAGCAGGCCGGGAGCCTTCTCGCCAGCGGCCGACGCGGCGGCGGCTGCCGGGGCGGCCTCGCCCTTCGGCGCCAGGACCAGCCCGAGGGCGGCCGTGTCGGTAGTCTCCCGGTCGATTAGGATCAGGCTGCCGGTCTCGCGGTTGGCCGCGTAGGCATCCACCGCCACCGGCCGGTCGAGGCGCAGGGCCACGTCGGCGATGTCGTTGGCGGCGAGGCGCTCGGCCGGACCCGGATTGCCGGTCTCGGGATCGATCCGCGAGACGATCCCCTCCACCGTGGCGTTGACCGTGGCGGTGCCGATCTTGGCGAGCAGGCTCGCCCCCGGCGCAAGCTCGGTCTCGGCCGCCCAGAACAGGCGGGCCTCGAACTGCTCCGCCACCCGCAGCGGCGCGCCGGACGCCGCGATCACCTGCCCGCGGGAGGCGTCGATCTGGTCGGCCAGCACGAGGGTCACGGATTCGTCCTCGCCGGCCTCGGGCAGGTCGCCGTCGGCGGTGTAGATCCGCGCCACCGTCGAGGTCCGGCCGGAAGGCTGGATCGTGATCGCATCGCCGGGGCGGACCCGGCCGCTGGCGATCCGCCCGCTATAGCCGCGGAACTCGGAATTCGGCCGGTTGACCCACTGGATCGCCATGCGGAACGGGGCGTTGAGCGCCTCCGCGTGCACCGGCACGGTCTCCAGGTATTCGAGCAGGGTGCCGCCGGTGTGCCAGGGGGCGGCGATGCCCGGCTCCACGACGTTGTCGCCGTTCTTGGCCGAGAGCGGGATCGCCTTCACCTCGGTGAAGTTCAGCCCGCGGGCGAAGTCGGTGAAGCCCGCCCGGATCGCGTCGAACTTGTCCTGCGACCAGCCGACCAGATCCATCTTGTTCACCGCCAGCACCACCCGGCGGATGCCCACCATCGAGACCAGCAGGGCGTGGCGCCGGGTCTGGCGGATCAGGCCCTGGCGGGCATCCACCAGGATCACCGCCACGTCCGCGGTCGAGGCGCCGGTGGCCATGTTGCGGGTGTACTGCTCGTGGCCGGGGGTGTCGGCGACGATGAACGAGCGCTTGTCGGTGGAGAAGAACCGGTAGGCGACGTCGATGGTGATGCCCTGCTCGCGCTCGGCCTGGAGGCCGTCGACCAGCAGCGCCAGGTCCATCTCCTGCCCCTGCGTCCCGTGGCGGCGGGAATCGCGCTGGAGCGCCGAGATCTGGTCGTCGAAGATCTGCTTGGTGTCGTGCAGGAGCCGGCCGATCAGGGTCGACTTGCCGTCATCCACCGAGCCGCAGGCGATGAAGCGCAGCACGGCCTTGTTCTGGTGGGCGGCCAGGAACGCCTGATAGGTGGCGGCACGGTCGCTGAACGCGGTGGGAGCCTGGTGCACCGTCATCAGAAATAGCCTTCCTGCTTCTTGCGCTCCATGGCGCCCGCGCCGTCCTTGTCGATCACCCGGCCCTGGCGCTCCGAGGTGCGCGCCGCCAGCGTCTCGCCGACGATCTCGGGCAACGTGGCCGCGTCGCTCTCCACCGCGCCGGTGAGCGGGTAGCAGCCGAGCGTCCGGAAGCGGACGAGGCGCTGCTGCGGAACCTCCCCGGGCTCCAGCGGCAGGCGGTCGTCGTCGACCATGATCAGCTGGCCGTCGCGCTCCACCACCGGGCGTTCGGCGGCGAAGTAGAGCGGCACGATCGGAATGTTTTCCTGCTCGATGTAGAGCCAGATATCGAGCTCGGTCCAGTTCGACAGCGGGAACACCCGGAGGGACTCGCCGCGCTTCTTCTTCAGGTTGTAGAGGTGCCAGGGCTCGGCGCGCTGGCGCTTGGGATCCCAGCGGTGCTGCGCGGTGCGCAAGGAGACGATCCGCTCCTTGGCGCGGCTCGCCTCCTCGTCCCGGCGGGCGCCGCCGAAGGCCGCGTCGAACTTGTGCTTGTCGAGCGCCTGGCGCAGCGCCTGGGTCTTCATCACGTCGGTATGGACCTCGGAGCCGTGGCTCACCGGCCCGATGCCGCGGGCGAGCCCGTCCGGGTTGGTGTGGACCAGGAGGTCGAGGCCGAGCTCCTTCACCCGGGCGTCGCGGAAGGCGATCATCTCCCGGAACTTCCAGGTCGTGTCGACGTGGAGCAGCGGGAACGGCAGGGTGCCGGGCGCGAAGGCCTTGAGCGCCAGGTGCAGCAGCACCGAGGAATCCTTGCCGATCGAGTAGAGCATCACCGGGTTCTCGGTCTCGGCGACCGTCTCCCGGAAGATGTGGATGCTCTCGGCCTCGAGCCGCTTCAGGTGGCTGAGGCGGTCGGCGGAGGCGGGGGCGCCCGGAGGCACGGGGGCGAGGGCGGCGCTCATCGGGCGAATTCCGGCTGGCGGGTCTTCACGTCTGGATTGCTCTCGAAAATCGCGGGCTCCTGGCCCGGCTGGATCGACGCGGCGGGGCGGCCGACATGCAGGCCGCACTCCTTCTTCTCTTCCTGCTCCCACCACCAGCGCCCGGCGCGTTCCGGCTCGCCGAGCTTCACGGCGCGCGTGCAGGGGGCGCAGCCGATCGACGGGAAGCCGCGATCGTGCAGCACGTTGTAGGGAATGAAGTTCTCGCGCACGAAGCTGTCAACCTGAGCCCGGGACCAGTCGGCCAGGGGGTTGAGCTTGATCAGGCCGCGGGCGGGATCGAACGCGGCGAGCGGCGTCTCGGCGCGGTTGGCCGACTGGCCGGCGCGCAGGCCGGTGAGCCAGCCGCTCGCCCCGTCGAGGGCGCGGCCAAGCGGCTCGACCTTGCGGAAGCCGCAGCAGGCCTGCCGGGCCGCGACCGAGCGCCGGAATCCGTTGATGCCCTCCTGGCGGACGAACGCCTCCACGGCTCCCCGTTCCGGCGCGTAGGCCGCGATCCGGATGCCGTAGGCCGACTCGGTCTCGGCCCAGGTGTCGTAGGCCTCCGGGAACAGCCGGCCGGTATCGAGGGTGACGATCTCCACGCGGCCCTTCGCCAGCCCGGCCATCGCCAGCCCGTGCGTCAGCGCCTGGTCCTCGACGCCGAGGCTCGTGGTGAAGACGAGGCGGCCGGGGATCTCGGCGGCGATCAGGTGGAGCCGGCCTGGCAGGTCGAGCCCGGACAACCTTTCCGCGAGGGAGTCGGCCATCGTTCGGTCCGGACGGGTCATCGCGACATGTCCTGAGGTTGGATCGTGGGAAAGGGCGCAGACCGCGCCGCACCCTGTTGTCGAAGGGTCGAAATGTTCGCTATAACGAACGAAGTCAAGGCGCCGCGGGTTGCTTGTCGGGCATATCCGGGCGCCCTGGCGTGCGGTGGCGCACCCCGTTCCTCCGCACCCGAGACCCCGCACGACAAAAGATTCTTCTCGGCGGCCCTGTAAAACGCCTACACTTCCCGCGCGCGGCCCAGCGTGGATGGATCCCACGGAGACGACTTTGGACGCCATTGATCTGAAGATTCTGGCCCTGCTGCAGGCGGACGCGACCCTCTCCATCGCGGCGATCGGCGAGCGCGTCGGCCTGTCTCAGACCCCGTGCTGGAAGCGCATCCAGAAGCTGGAGGCCGACGGCGTGATCGACCGGCGGGTCGCGGTGCTCGACCCGGTCAAGCTCGGCCTCGGGCTCACGGTGTTCGTCTCGATCGAGACCGCCGACCACTCCCAGGAATGGCTCCAGCGCTTCGCTGCGACCATCTCGGCCATGCCGGAGGTGCTGGAATTCTACCGGATGGCCGGCGACGTGGATTATATGTTGCGCGTCGTGGTTGCCGACATGCAGGCCTATGACAGCTTCTACAAGCAGCTTATCGCGGTGCTGCCGTTGAAGAACGTCACCTCGCGATTCGCCATGGAGAAGGTCAAGTCCACCACAGCCCTGCCGCTTCCGGCCCCACCCAAGACCGGGCGCCATCTCCCCGGCACCGCCCCGGTCCTCGCCGTCGTTGGAGAATGATCTTCTCTTTTATTGCGGCGCAACGAATGCAATATCCTAGTTCAGGCGCGTTCTGCAAAAAGAACGTTTTCGATTGACACCGGCCCCGTAGGCCACGACATGGTCCCCTGATGGCACGCCAGAATCTCCTTCCGCGCACCGCCCCGTTCGGCGACGGCGAGCGCGCCAGCCTCGATGCCGTGCTCGGCAGCGCGACCCCCGTGCAGCGCGCGTGGCTCGCGGGCTTCCTGGCGGGCCTTGACGCCGCCGGGGGCCAGCCGGCCGCCGTCCCGGCCGCCCCGCCCAAGGCCGCCGAGCCGCTGACGATCGTCTATGCCAGCGAATCGGGGAATTCCGAGGCGCTGGCCGGCAACGTCGCCAAGCTGGCGCGCAAGCAGGGCTTCAAGCCGAAGGTCGTGGATTTCTCCGATCTCGACGTCGCGACCCTGCCCAAGGCGGGCAAGCTCGTCGCCATCGCGGCCACCTGGGGCGAGGGCGAGCCGCCGGCCCGGGCCGTGCGCGCCTATGGCGAGCTGATGGGGGAGGGCGCCCCGCGCATCGACGGCGTGGAATTCGCCGTCCTGTCCCTGGGTGACACCTCCTACGCGGAGTTCTGCGCCATCGGGAAGGCGCTCGACGCGCGCTTCGAGGCCCTGGGCGGCAAGCGCGCCGCCGAGCGCGCCGACCTGGATCTCGATTTCGAGAAGCCGGCCGCCGACTGGATCAAGAACACCCTCAAGGCCCTCGCGCCGGCCGAGACGCCCGACAACGTCGTGGCGGTGGATTTCGCCCGCGCCGCCGCGGGCGAGGACGACGATGCCGAGCCGAGCCGCGAGCCGCTGGTGGTCGAGGTCGTCGAGCACGTGAACCTCAACTCTTCGCGCTCGGACAAGGAGACGATCCACCTGGCGCTCGCCTTCGAGGACGGGGCGCCCGCCTACGAGCCCGGCGATTCGCTAGAGATCTTCCCCGAGAACGACCCGCAGCTCGTGGACGAGATCCTGGGCGCCGCGGGCCTGTCGGGCGACGAGGCCCTGCGCAAGGCGCTGCTGGCCGAGCGCGACATCACCACCCTGTCGGCCGCCACGGTCGAGCGCTTCGTCAAGGCGACCGGCCACGCGGACGCGCAGAAGCTGATCGACAGCGGCGAGGCCCGGGCCTGGATCGAGGGGCGGCACCTGATCGACCTGCTCGCGACCTTCCCGGCCACGCTGACGCCTGAGCACCTCAACACCATCACCCGGCCGCTGCCGCCGCGCGCCTACTCGATCGCGTCCTCGCGCAAGGAAGTGGGCGACGAGGTCCACCTCGCCATCGTGGCGGTGCGCTACGAGACCCATGGGCGGGCCCGCTCGGGCGTCGCCTCCGTGCATGTCGCCGACCGGATCCGGGACGGCGCCAAGCTGCGGGTGCGGCTGAAGCCGAACCGGCATTTCCGCCTGCCGCAGGATCCGGCCACCGACATCATCATGGTCGGCCCCGGCACCGGCGTCGCCCCGTTCCGTGCCTTCGTGCAGGAGCGCCGCGCCATCGAGGCGCCCGGCCGCTCGTGGCTGTTCTTCGGCGACCGCCACTTCCTGCACGACTTCCTGTACCAGCTCGAATGGCAGGAGGCCCTGGAGGACGGGTCGCTGACGAAGATCGACGTGGCCTTCTCCCGGGACCAGCCGGAGAAGGTCTACGTGCAGGACCGAATCACCCACAACGCCAAGGAGCTGGTCTCCTGGCTGGAGGGCGGCGCCCATTTCTACGTCTGCGGCGATGCCAAGCACATGGCCAAGGACGTGCGCGCCGCGGTGGTGCGGGCCTACGAGACCGCCAAATCCTTGAGCCCGGCCGATGCCGAGGCGCAGGTTGCGGCTCTGGAGCGCAGCCACCGCTACCAGCAGGACGTTTACTAGACCGTAGGCCGGCGCAGCACGGGTCGGTCCGGGTTTCCAAAGGGCGTGTCGCCCTTTGGCGGGTTGTCAGGGCGGAGCCCCGATGCATCGGGGGGAGCCCGACGGCGGGGCTCGGCCTCGCACCCGCAGACGCTCCCGGACCTTTGAGACCAGGATGTGTGACGATCCCGCCCGCCCAGGGGGCGGGGACGCAGTCAAGACTTTGGAAGTGATCCCATGGACGACCACAGCCCCCGCGACGACGCCCCGGCCCTGGCTCCGACCCCGGCTCCCCGCGTCTACGAGACGCCGCCCAAGGACCGGCCGATCACCGATGCCGAGGCGGCCCGCGCCGCCCAGCTCGCCGCCAACGAGCACATCAAGATCGCCAGCGGCTATCTGCGCGGCGGCCTGGCCGACGGCCTGCTGAAGCACGCCACCGGGGCGATCTCCGAGGATGACGGGCAGCTCGTGAAGTTCCACGGGATGTACATGCAGGACGACCGCGACCTGCGCCCGGAGCGGACCAAGAAGAAGCTCGACAAGGCCTACAGCTTCATGATCCGCCTGCGCATCGCCGGCGGCGTGATCAGCCCCAAGCAGTGGCTGGCGCTCGACGACATCGCGGTCACCTATGCCGGCGGCGCCCTGCGGGCGACCACGCGCCAGACCTTCCAGTATCACGGCGTGATCAAGTCGAACCTCAAGCGCACGATGGCGGCTATCGACGCGGCCCTGCTCGACACGATCGCGGCCTGCGGCGACGTGAACCGCAATGTCATGGCGGCCACCAACCCGGCCCAGGTCGGCGCCCACAAGGCCGCCCACCGGCTCGCCAAGGACATCTCGGACAGCCTGCTGCCGAAGACCAGCGCCTGGCGCGAGATCTGGCTCGACGGCGAGCGCGTGGTCGGCGGCGAGGAGGAAGAGGTCGAGCCGGTCTACGGCCGCACCTACCTGCCGCGGAAGTTCAAGATCGTCGTGGCGGTGCCGCCCTCCAACGAGGTCGACATCTTCGCCCACGATCTCGGCTTCATCGCCATTCTGGACAAGAAGAACCAGGTGACCGGCTGGAACGTCACCGTGGGCGGCGGCATGGGCATGACCCATGGCGAGCCCGACACCTTCCCGCGGACCGCCGACGTGATGGGCTTCGTGGCGCCCGAGGACGCCATCAAGGTCGCCGAGGCGGTGATGACCGTCCAGCGCGACTGGGGCAACCGCAAGAACCGCAAGAACGCCCGGTTGAAGTACACGATCGAGCGCTACGGCTTGGACGCCTTCCGGGCCGAGGTGGAGACCCGGATCGGCAAGACGCTCGGCGCGCCGAAGCCCTTCACCTTCACCAACAACGGCGACCGCTTCGGCTGGACCGAAGGCGATGACGGCCGCCACCACCTGACGCTCTACATCCCCTCCGGCCGGATCAAGGATTACGAGGACGGCCCGCAATTCCTCACCGGCCTGCGCAAGATCGCCGAGGTGCACGAGGGCGATTTCCGCCTCACCGCCAACCAGAACGTGATCATCGCCAACGTCCCCGGGGCCAAGCGCGCCGCGATCGAGGCCCTGGTCGACCAGTACGGCATCACCAAGGGCGCGGGCGCGCTGCGGCGCAACTCCATCGCCTGCGTGGCGCTGCCGACCTGCGGCCTCGCCTTGGCCGAGAGCGAGCGCTACCTGCCGAGCCTGATGACCGAGCTGGAGGAGAGCCTCGCCACGCACGGGCTCGCCGAGGAGGAGATCACGATCCGCTCCACCGGCTGCCCCAACGGCTGCGCCCGCCCGTTCATCGCCGAGATCGGCCTCGTCGGCCGCGGCCCCGAGCGCTATCACCTCTATCTCGGCGCCGCCTTCGACGGCTCGCGCCTGGGCAAGCTCTACAAGGAAGACGTCGCGGCCTCCGACATCCGCGACACGTTGGATCCGCTCTTTGCCGACTTCGCCAAGGGCCGGAAGCCCGGCGAGCATTTCGGCGACTACCTGATCCGGGCCGGCCACGTCGCCCGCACGGTGAACGGGCCGGATTTCCACGACCGGACCGGCGCCCTCAAGCCGGCCGGCCACGCCTGAGCCGACACGGCTCCGGAGCCGGGGCGGCGCCCTCGGCTCCGAACGAGCGGCCTTCTTAAGGTCGGCCGGCCGCTCCGGGGCAGGGGCGGGGTGGTCCCGAGCGACGCCTCGAACCGGACGCCTGCGCTTCATCTGCGTTGACGCGGCGACCGCGAAGCCAGGATTCGGAAACCATATCGGCTCACGGCCGCCTCCTGAGAACGAACGTTCATTGACGTGAGAATGAGCGTTCATTACGACGGAGAGGCAAGCAGGAGTGAGCCATGGCTCTGTCGCTCGAAGGCCGTTGGTCCGATCTGGATGAGGACCGGTTCGATCCGTCCGGGACGGGGGCCACGCGTCTCCTCACCACCCTTCGGGCGTTCTGCACCCCGGCGAACCTCACCTTCGCGGCCGTGCTGGTCCTCGCCTGGATGGCGCTGATCAGCTGGACCGGGGCGGGCCCGAAAGGCTGGCAGGCGCGCCTCTGCGCGGATCTGAGCCAGACGGCCCAGGCCTGCGCCGCCACCGGCTCCGCGAAGGACCAGAGCCGCGTCGCCGCGGTCGCGCAGTTCGCCCCGTGACCGTCACGGCGAGCGCCGAGGCGCGGCGGGAGCACATCCTCGACGCCGCCGAAGCCTGCTTCGTGCGCAACGGCTTCCACCGCGCCACCATGCAGGACCTCGCCCGCGAGGCCGCGATGAGCCCGGGCAACTTCTACCGCTACTTCGAATCCAAGGAGGCCCTGGTCGTCGGCCTGGTCGAGCGCGAATGCGCGCGCGGTGCCGAGCGCGTCGCCGAGATGGAGCGCAGCGGCGACCGGCGCGGCGCCCTGCTCGACATCATCGCGCGGTACTTCGTGTCGGTCACCCGCGAGGCCGCGGTGCTGCGCATGGAGATCTGGTCCGAGGCCACCCGCAACCCGGCCATCGCCGACCTGACCGCGCGGACCGAGGCGGAGACCCGCGACTGGTTCACCGCGACCTTCGCGGCGCTGGCCACCAGCCCGGATTGCGACCCGGACCATCTCTACGCGCTGCTCGCCCCGCTGATGAAGGGGATCCTGGTCAGCCGCGCGATCCTGCCCGATTACGACCCGGCCCCCGCGGTGGCCCAGCTCCACACCCTGCTGGAGACCGGCCTCGACGGCCGCCTGCCGCGCGCCACCCGCGCCGGGCCGCGGATCACCGCGCTCGCCTGAGCGGCCCCGGGCCCGATCGCCCCACCATCGGGCCCGGCCCGGACGCTCCCCGAGATCGCGCGCCCGGACGCGGCGCGCGGTAGGCCGGCCGGCCTGCAATCCCCCCTCATGCAGGCCGGCCGGCTGCATCCAGCCACGGCGGCCAGGACCCGCACCTTCGGTGACAGGCCTTCGGCATTGATTCGAACAGCGCAGCTGTTCCGGAAGATCCCGGATCGCAGTTGCGACCACATCAACGCCTGGATGTGTATTTTCCGCAGATATGCCCGCTAAAGTTGGCAAAACAGGGCGTATTTAAATTTATTCCAATGGGAATGTGTGACGCGGCGGACACGCCCGGTGAGTTACCGCGCCTCTGATCGCACGCTTTGCAATCGACCATTGAAACGGGCCGGCAATCGTACTCAAGGATCAAAGCGCCCCGTGGCGACGATCTTCTTGAGAACGACTAAAAACTATGCCGCAGGGCTACAAAGATCACCTTATCTCCGCAAAAATTGACCGCTTAACCTGGAACAACACGCGGAAGGGACTTGCTCTCAGCGTTTTCCTGGCATCGACGACTGCCATTCATGCGCAATCCGATGCGGCTCCCAACGAAGTTACACTTTCGGAACTGAGCGTCACCGGCAATGGCCCCGCAGTGGAACGGGCCGGCGGCCCGGTCATCGGCTACCGCGCCACGCGCTCGGCGACGGCGACCCGCACCGACACGCCGGTGCGCGACACACCGCAATCGGTCCAGGTCGTGCCCCGGGACGTGCTGGTCGACCAGCAGGATATCCGCCTGACCGATGCCCTGCAGAACGTAAGCAGCGTGCTGCCCGGGGGCACGCTCCAGGGGAGAAGCGACACCTTCATCATCCGCGGCTTCCGGACTCAGATCTACGCCATCGACGGCGTGCTCGTCAGCCCGACGAACACCTTCTCCTCGGTCAGCCGCGACCTGGCCGACGTGGAACGAGTCGAAGTCCTGAAAGGTCCGGCCTCCGTGTTGTACGGCCGCGGCGACCCCGGCGGCTTGATTCACATCGTCACCCGCCAGCCGACGCTCGAACCATCCGGCGATATCAACCTGCAGGCGGGTAGCTTCGGATTCCGCCGGGTCCAGGGCTCGGTCTCGAGTGCGATCGAGGGCGTGGACGGTCTGGCTGGACGCATCAGCTTTGCCGGCCAGTCCGACCCGACCTTCCGCAACCTCGGCGGCCGGGACAATTCCCGTACCTTCGTGGCACCGGCCTTCACATGGAACCCGAGCCCGGACACGCGTGTCTCGTTCCTCGGCGAGTTCTCACGGGCCGACACCCAGTACGACGAGGGGCTGGTCGCCCGGAACGGCCGCGTGCCGCTGGACAACATTGCGCGGTACTACGGAGAGCCCTTCGCCCGCTATAACAGCAACTCGAATTTCAGCTTGCTGCGCGTCGAGCACGACCTCAACGAGAACATCACGCTCCGGCAAGTCCTCAACGTGCAATGGGGCGAATTCGACCTGTTGACGACACGGGCTACCGGGCTGGCCAACCGCAACACACTCGTGAATCGGCGCGAGGCCACGGTCAATTCGACCTATGCAACCGTCGACAGCCAGTCCGAGATGGTGGCGAAGTTCGATCTGCTGGGCTTCAAGCATACCGTTCTCGCCGGGATCGAATACACCAACGGATACCGGCACGCCTACCAGACCGAGAGCCGAAACTACCCACCGGTGAGCTTCCAGAACCCCGCCTTCGGCGCCGGCCTCGTCGGCCTCCAGTTCCAATCCGAGCTCAAGCAGAAGAACGAGCTGAACGGCCTCTACGTGCAGGATCAGATCGACCTCGGCCTCGGCTTTCAGCTGTTGCTGGGCGTCCGCTACGACACCGGGACGCAGTACTATTTCAACCGCCTGCCGGCCTCGCGCACGATCCCGCCGGACCAGCAGCTTTCGGGCACCACGCCACGCGTCGGCTTGATCTACCGGCCGTTCGAGCCGTTGACGCTCTATGCGAGCTACTCGACCTCGTTCAAGCCGCAGATCGCCAACGTTCTCAACGTCGTGAGCCCGGCTCCGGAGACCGGCGACCAATACGAGATCGGCAGCCGGCTCGATCTCACCCCCGACCTGACCCTGTCCGCCGCGGCCTTCCGCATCACCCGCAACAACGTGGCGGCCACGGACCCGAACAACAACACCTACTCAGTGATCACCGGCCAGCAACGCTCCGAAGGCGTCGAGGCCGATCTCGCCGGCCAGATCCTGCCGGGCTGGAAAGTCATCGGCGGGATCAGCTTCATCGATGCGCGGATCACCAAGGATCAGGTCTACCCGGTCGGGAACCGCCTCGTGGGCGTCCCGACCTTCAGCAGCAGCATCTGGTCGACCTACCAGTTCCAGGAGGGCTTTCTGCTCGGCTGGAACATCGGAGCCGGAATCACCTATGTCGGCCGGCGCACCGGCGACCTGAACAACAGCTACTCGGTCGGCGGCTACGCCCGGCTCGATGCCGCCGTGTTCTACGATTTCAACGAGCATGCCCGGTTCTCGATCAATGCCCGCAACCTGACCGACCGGCGCTACATCGAGCAGCCGTTCAACCAGTGGAACAATACCCCCGGCGCACCGCTCTCGATCCTGGCGACGATCACCGCGCGGATGTGAGCCGCGCGGCCGGGCCGGCCAAAGTCGCGGTTCCACAAGGTTTCGGACCTTGTGCGGGTCCAGAGCGGAATCTTGGCATCTCGGGGTCCGCCCCCGAACCCCGCCAAAGGGCTGAGCCCTTTGGGAACCCGGTCTTCCCCGTGCTCCTATCGGCCGGTGCCGCCGACGGGCTCGCGGTGGGGGTTTGCCGCGCGCACGGGCGGCGCGGGGCGGCGCCGCCGGGCGGCGCGGCGGCGCAGGATGTAGAGGGTCAGGCCGGTGGCGGCGAAGCCCGGCAGGGACAGCGCCGCCAGGCAGAACAGCAGCGCGATCAGGCTGCCGAAGAACCGGCCGCGATGCACTTCCAGGACGTTCTCGACGATGCGCCGCCCCAGCGGCGTGTCGGCGGCGTGCTCGGTGGCGAGCAGCGCCCCCGTGGCGGCGTCGTAGCGCGCCTCGTTGCGGGCGCTCAGGGCGTCGACGCCCCGAGGCAGCCACCGGATGCGGATCGCCTTCGTGTCGGCCCCCGGCAGGGTGAGGATCACGAGGCCGGCCTCCTGCCCCTCGCCGGCCCGGAACGCCGCCCAGGCCCGGTCGAGGGCGGGCTCGGACCTGGCCTCCGGCGCCGGGGACACCTCCCAGTTTCCGGCCCTTCGGGTAAGTTTCGTTCGCTCCGGCGTCCCGGCGAGCAGCCAGGTCACCCCGTCCTTGAACGACGGGTAGGACCAGGTCAGGCCGGTCAGCGCGATGACCAGGTAGACCGGCGTCAGCCAGGTCCCGGCCACGGCGTGCAGGGACCACCAGCGCGGCCGGCCGGGCCGCGACAGGCTCGGCTTGAGCCAGATCCGCCAGCGATGGACTTTGGGCCAGCGCAGGTAGAGGCCGGTGGCCAGGAACACGATCAGCGCCAGGGTGCAGGCGCCCGTGATGGTCCGGCCCCAGCCCTTGGACCCGCCGGGGAGCAGCAGCCAGCGGTGCAGGTCCCGCACCGTCGTGAACGCCGCCTCGAGCCGCACCGGCCCGAGCACCGCGCCGTCATAGGGGTCGGCATAGACCGAGGGCGGCCGCGCGCGGGTCTCGGGATCCCGGGCGAAGCGTACGAACACGCTGGCCTGCGGGTCGTCCGACAGGGTGAGGACGTTCACCCGGCGGCCGTCCGCCTGGGCATCGATCCGGGCGGCGAGGGCCGTGGGGGCGAGCGGCACCCGGTCCCCCGCCTCGACCCGCGCCCGGTCGCGGTTGGCGAAGGCGGTGATCGCCTCCTCGTAGCTCATCAGCGCCCCGGTCACGCCCATGAGGGCGAGCACGAAGCCGGCGGTGAGGCCGAGCGCCCAGTGCAGGCGGAAGAGAACGGTCCGGGGGGCGGGAATCGGCAGCGTCATGGCAGTGCCGGATGCCTAGCAGAGTCCGGCCGTGCATGCGACGCCCCGCCGCATGCACCCGGGCTTCAGGTGATCGGCGCCGGGTTGAACAGGGTCAGGTCGTTGAACAGGCCCCAGCGGTCGGACCAGGGCTGCTTGCGCCCGCTCGCCACGTCGAGGATCAGGTGGAACAGCTCCCAGCCGACCTGCTCGATCGTGGCTTGGCCGGTGGCGATGCGGCCGGCATCGAGGTCGATCAGGTCGGACCAGCGCTCGGCGAGCTCCGTGCGGGCCGCGACCTTGATCACCGGGGCCTGACTGAGACCGTAGGGCGTGCCGCGGCCGGTAGAGAACACCTGCAGGGTGATCCCCGAGGCGAGCTGGAGCGTGCCGCAGACGAAGTCGCTCGCCGGGGTCGCGGCGAAGATCAGCCCCTTCTCGCGCACCCGCTCGCCCGGCGCCAGGACGCCCGAGATCGCGCCGGTGCCGGATTTGGCGACCGAGCCCAGGGCCTTCTCGACGATGTTGTTGAGGCCGCCCTTCTTGTTGCCGGGCGACGGATTGGCCCTCCGGTCGGCCTCGCCCTTGGCGAGATAGGCATCGTACCAGGCCATCTCGCGGATCAGGGCCTGGGCGACCTCCGGATTTTTGGCCCGCGGGGTCAGGAGATGGATCGCGTCGCGCACCTCCGTGACCTCGGAGAACAGCACGGTGCCGCCGCAGCGCACCAGGAGGTCGGCCGCGAAGCCGAGCGCCGGGTTGGCGGTGACGCCCGAGAAGGCGTCGCTGCCGCCGCATTGCAGGCCGACCACGAGCTCGGAGGCCGGGCAGGTCTCGCGCCGGCGCCGGTTCAGCACTTCCAGGCGGGCTTCCGCCATGGCCAGGATGCTGTCGAGCATCGCGGAGAAACCCTGGTGGCGCTCGTCCTGGAGGCGGACCACCCCGTCCCCGGCCGCGCCGCCATCGGGCAGCAGCCGCTCCGAGACGAGCTTCTCGCAGCCCAGCCCCACGACCATGACCTCGCCGCCGAAATTCGGGTTCTGGGCCAGGCTCTGCAGGGTCCGGATCGGCACCACCGCCTCGGGGGCGTTGATCGCCACGCCGCAGCCATAGGCGTGGGTGAGGCCGACCACGTCGTCGACGTTGGGAAAGCGCGGCAGCAGCTCCTGCTTGATCCGGCGGATCGCCACGTCGAGGGTGCCGGCGACGCATTGCACGCTGATCGAGATCGCCAGGATGTTCTTGGTGCCCACCGACCCGTCCGGGTTGCGGTAGCCCTCAAAGGTGTAGCCCTCGAGCGGCGCTAAGGGGGCCGGCACCCGGGTGGCGAGCTCCAGCGCGTCGAGGGCGGGGGCGACCGGGGTCGCGACCCGGGATTCCTCGACCCAGGCGCCCCGCGGGATGTCCTGCGTGGCGATGCCGACCACCTCGCCGTAGCGGCGCACTTCCCCACCCTCCGGGATGTCACTGAGCGCCACCTTGTGACCCTGCGGCACGAACTCGGTGAGCCGCAGCCCGTCCGGGAAGGTCGTGCCGGCGGGCAGCCCGAAGGCGTTGACCACGATCGCGACATTGTCGCGCGCGCTCAGCCGGATCGTGCGCGGCACGTCCCCGGCCGGGCGCTCGCGGATCGCGCTGTCGGTCTCGGCCTGCATCGGGGGTTCCTCGCTCAGCCTTCGGTGCGGAAGCGGCCGGCCAGCGCCTCGGCGTTGCGCGCGAGCAGCCCCAGATCCGAGCCGACCGCGGTGAACCGGGTGCCGGCCGCGATATAGCGCTTGGCCAGCTCCTCGCTCGGCGTGAGGATGCCGGCATGCTTGCCGGCCTGCACGATCCGGCCGACCGCGTCCTCGATGGTGCGGACCACCTCGGGATGGCCCTGCTGGCCGAGATAGCCGAGGCTGGTGGAGAGGTCGCCGGGCCCGATGAACACGCCGTCCACGCCCTCGACGGCGGCGATCGCGTCCAGATTGTCGAGCGCGCGGCGCGACTCGACCTGCACGATCACGTAGATCTCGGCCTCGCAGCGCGTGTGGTAGTCCGGGATGCGGCCGAACCGGGCGGCCCGGGGGGCCTGCGAGAAGCCGCGGATGCCGCGGGGCGCGTAGCGCGTCGCCGCCACGACCCGCTCGGCCTGCGCGGCATCGTCGATATTGGGGATCATCAGCGATTGCGCGCCGGCATCCAGGATGCGCTTGATGGTGATCGGATCGTCGCTCGGCACCCGCACCACCGGGTTGGTGGCGTTCTCCATCATCGCCTGAAGCTGGACGTAGATATCCCGCAGGTCGTTGGCCGAGTGCTCCATGTCGAGGAGCAGCCAGTCGAACCCGGCGCCGGCGACGATCTCGGTGGAGATCGGGCTGGCGAGGCTGCACCACAAGCCGATCTGCTGGCGCCCCTCGCCGAGGGCGGCCTTGAAGCGGTTGGTGAGTCTGTCCATCGCGATCCCTCCGGGCGGCTCCGGGCGTCTGCGCGCCGTCTTGCCGTATCAGGCGCAGCCTTTCGGCCGCGCGTCAAAGCCAAAGGCTGGATCGATCGATGCCGGAAGCGCATGGATCAGGGCGCGGGCAGCTCCGCCAGGATCGCGACCAGCCGGGCGATCAGCGGCTCGTCCGCGTCGCGCCGCCAGGCCAGGACGAGCTCGGCGGGGCGGGGGGCGGGCAGCAGCAGCGGCCGGAACACCACGCCCTCGAAGCGCAGCCGCTCGGCCGCCGCCGGCACCAGGGCGATGCCGAGATCGGCCCGGACCAGGGCCAGGATCGAGTGAATCTGGGTGAGCCGCTGCACGATCCGGGGCTCCACCGCGGCCTCGGCGAGCAGGGCCTGAACCAGGTCGTGGAAGTAGCGGGCCTCGTTCGGCGCGTAGGCCACGAGCGGCTCGCCGCCGAGCTCGCCCGGGGTGAGATGCGCGCGCACGGCCAAAGCATTTCCGGCCGGCAGCGCCGCCAGCATGGGCTCGGCCAGCGCGCGGACGGCGATCAGGTCCGGATGGGTGACCGGCGGGCGCACCAGCGCGGCGTCGATACGGCCGGCGAGCAGCTCCTCGAGCTGATCCCGGCTGACCATCTCGCGCAGGGCGAGCGTGACGTCCGGCAAGGCCCGCCGGAGCGCGGTGACGAGGCGGGGCAGGAAGTCGTAGGCCGAGGCCGCGGTGAAGCCGAGCTTCAGCACCCCCGCGCGCCCGGCCGCCACCTGGCGGGTGACGTGGGTCGCGGTCTCGGCCAGCCGCAGGATGCGCTGCGCCTCCGGGAGGAAGCTGCGCCCGGCCGCGGTCAGCCGGACGGAGCGGCTGGTGCGCTCCAGGAGCTGCACGTCGAGGATCCGCTCCAGCACCTGGATCTGCCGCGACAGGGGCGGCTGGGTCATGTTCAGCCGGGCGGCCGCGCGCCCGAAATGCAGCTCCTCCGCCACGGCGGCGAAGCACCGGAGCTGGCTGAAATCGAACATCGGTTCTCCCCTGCGCGTCGCGACGCGGAGCGGGATCATAAGGCCTCGGCGCCCCACGGTCGTTCGACCGATAGAGGTACCCGCCTCCGCCGGATCGACGCACGGGTCCCGGGATTCCAAAGGGCCCGCGGCCCTGTGGCGGGGTTCGGGGCGCGCAGCCCCGAAATTCGCAGGGCAGCGCCCTTACGGCGTCAGCTCGTGGCCGGAATAGTCGATCTTGCCGTCCGGGCCCTTCGTCCAGACGTGCATGACGTAGTCGAGCCGGGTGATGTCGCCCTTCGTGTCGTAGGCGATCGGGCCGATGACGGTCTCCACCGGCTTGCCCTGGTGCAACCAGTCGGCCAGCGCCTTGCCGTCGGCGGAGCCGGTCTCGGCCACCGCCTTGGCCAGCACCTGCACCGCCGCGTAGGCGTAGAGGGTGAAGGCCTCGGGATCGATGTTCTTGGCCTTGAACGCGGCCACCGCCGCCTGGGCGTTCGGGTTCTTGCGCGGGTCGGCCGGGAAGGTCATCAGCGTGCCCTCGGCGGCCGGGCCGGCGATCTGGGCGAATTCCTTGTCGGCCACGGCATCGCCGCCCGCCACGATCGCCTTGAGGCCCTGGTCGTGCATCTGCCGGAGGATCAGCCCGGCCTCGGTGTGGTAGCCGCCGTAATAGACGAGATCGACATTGGCGGATTTCAGCTTGGAGACCAGCGCCGAGTAATCCTTCTCGCCCGGGTTGATGCCCTCGACCATCACGGTCTTGCCGCCCTTGGCCTTGAACGCCTTCTGGGTCTCGTCGGCCAAGCCCTTGCCGTAGGGGGTCTTGTCGTGGACGAAGGCGATGCGCTTGTCCTTGAAGTGATCGGCCAGATACGCGCCGGCGACCGCGCCCTGCTGGTCGTCCCGTCCGCAGGTGCGGAAGGTGTTCCACATCCCGCGGTCGGTGAACTTCACGTTCGTGGAGGCCGGGGTGATCTGGATGATGCCGGCGTCGAGATAGACGTCGGAGGCCGGGATCGACACGCCGGAATTGTAGGTGCCGACCACCATCTTGACCCCGGCGCCGGCGAACTTGTTGGCGACCGAGACGCCCTGCTTCGGGTCGGAGGCGTCGTCGCCGACCACGCTCTCGAAGGTCCGGCCCTTGATGCCGCCGGCCTTGTTGATGTCCTCGATCGCCTGGCTGGCGCCGTTCTTCACCTGCGCCCCGAAGGCCGCGTAGGGGCCGGTCAGCGGTGCGGCGATGCCGATCTTCACCGGGCCGCCCTTGTCCTGCGCCTGCACGGCGCCCGCCGTCAGGAGCCCAAGGAGACAAAACGCCAGGGTTGCTCTCACGATACGCTCCCAGATCGAACAGGGCGCCCCCGGGGCAGGGCGGGGCGGTTACCCGGAACGCGCCGCCGATCCGGCGGCGCGCGCGTCACGGCGCGGCGCCGGTCCTACGGCGCGACCTCGTTGCCGGCGTAGTCGATCCGGCCGTCCGGGCCCTTCTTCCAGGCATAGATGACGTAGTCGGGCCGGGTGAGGTCGCCCTTCTTGTCGTAGGCGATCGGGCCGACCACGGTGTCGATCGTCTGGCCCTGGTGCAGCCAGTCGGCCAGCACCTTGCCCTCGCTCGAGCCGGTCTCGGCCACGGCGCGGGCGAGCACCTGCACGGCCGCGTAGGCGTAGAGCGTGTAGGCGTCGGGATCGATGTTCTTGGCCTTGAACGCGGCGACCGCCGCCTGGGCGTTCGGGTTCTTGCGGGCATCCGGCGAGAAGGTCATCAGCGTGCCCTCGGCGCCGTCGCCGGCGATCTGCACGAATTCCTTCGGGGCGAGGCCGTCACCGCCGACCATCGTCGCCTTCAGGCCCTGGTCGCGCATCTGGCGCAGGATCAGCCCGGCTTCCGTATGGAAGCCGCCGTAATAGACCACGTCGACATTGGCCGATTTCAGCTTGGAGACCAGCGCCGAGTAATCCTTCTCGCCCGGGTTGACGCCCTCGAACAGCACCTCCTTGCCGCCCTTGGACTTGAGCGTCATCTGCGTCTCCTGAGCCAGGCCCTTGCCGTAGGCCGACTTGTCGTGGACGAAGGCGATGCGCTTGTCCTTCAGGTGCGCGGCCAGATACGTGCCGGCCACGACGCCCTGCTGGTCGTCGCGGCCGCAGGTGCGGAAGGTGTTCCACATCCCGCGCTCGGTGAACTTCACGTTCGTGGAGGCCGGGGTGACCTGGACA
Organism: Methylobacterium brachiatum; assembly: GCF_020523825.1. Lineage (GTDB taxonomy): Bacteria > Pseudomonadota > Alphaproteobacteria > Rhizobiales > Beijerinckiaceae > Methylobacterium > Methylobacterium brachiatum. The sequence continues at coordinate 225,486 of NZ_JAJALK010000002.1, forward strand.
ATGCCGGCATCGAGATAGACGTCGGAGGCTGGGATCGACACGCTCGAGGCGAAGGCGCCGACCACCATCTTGACCCCCTCCGCGGCGAGCTTGTTGGCCACCGAGACGCCCTGCTTCGGGTCGGAGGCGTCGTCGCCGACCACGCTCTCGAAGGTCCGGCCCTTGATGCCGCCGGCCTTGTTGATGTCCTCGATCGCCTGGCTGGCGCCGTTCTTCACCTGCACGCCGAAGGCCGCGTAGGGCCCGGTCACGCCGGCGGAGATACCGATCTTCAGCGGGCCGCTCTTCTCCTGGGCCTGCACGGCACCGATCGTCAGAAGACCAGCAATGGCCATCGACAGTATTGTTCTCACGCCCGCCCCCGCGCTCAAAGATGAAGCCGCGCCTGCAGCCTGAGGCAACAGCGCGACCAGACTCGTGGGTCGCCCACCGATCTGCAGCGACACAGGCTTGAGCTTGTTTTCAACCTGACCCGCCGTCAAGGCCGCAAGCATTCGGGATGCCGCGCGCGGGTTTCATCTGACGCGGTTCCAGGGCCGAAGCCGCGACGCGGGCGGGCCTGGCTCGCGGAATGAGGGTGTGGGGTGGCGAGCACCGCTCGGCGGCGGCACGGCCCGGGAACGCCCCCGAGGCCGGGGTTTCAGCGCGCGAAAACGCCTCCCCGGCACGTGGCGCCGAGGAGGCCCTGTCATGTCCCGTCGTCTGCGAAAGCGAGACCGATCGCGGCCTCAGCCCCGCGTGCCGGCGGTCCGGTCAGCAGCTCAGGCGGCGGCCCTCGCGACGCCCGAAGGTCCGGTAATGCGCCGCGCCGGATTCCATCTGGCCGTTCGACACCGCCCGGCGGACGTCCGGGTTGCAGCGCAGGTACTCGCGCTCGTCGAACCCGCCATAGGCGCGCTCGCCGTAGCCGCGATCCCCCCGATAGCCGCGGTCACGACCCCGGTAATCGTCGTCGCGATCCCGGCCGCCGTAATCCCGATCCCCGTAGCCGTAATCGGGGCCGCGCTGCGCCTGAGCCGGACCGAGTGCGGACATCACGCCGAAGCCGACGGCGACCGCTGCCAAAAACGCTTTCATCGTACCTGTCTCCTATCGGAGGCTTGAAACGCGGTGCGCCGCAGATGGTTCGATCGGCCTCCGGAGCCGTCTCGGGCGCGCCGGATCCGGCCGCGGCGCGGCGCATGAAAAAGGCCCGGCCGCGGTCTCCGCCACGGCCGGGCCTGCGATGGGCGACCCGGGACGCGGCCCGGGCGGCGTCCCGCCTTACATGCGGTGCATCATCTCGCGGCGCATCATGCGGTGACGCATCTCCCGGTGCATCATGCGACGCTCCATGTGCCGGCGCATCATCCGGCGCTCCATGTGGCGACGCTCCATCCGGCGCTCCATGCGGTCCATCTGGACGGTCGAGACGATGTCGGCCGGGGCGGCGACGGCGCCGGGCGCGAGCGGGGCGGCGGAAGCGGGGGTCGCGACGGCGGCGCCGAGGGCGGCCAGCAGGGCCGCGGTGAGGATCGTGGTGCGCAAAGGATGTTTCCTCTCGTGCCGCCATCGGGGGGCGGTGGTTTCTCTAGGAACCGTGAGCGGAGCAAATCCTTCCCGGGTCCAGCCCAGCAAGCCGCAGGCTGCCGAGATGGTTCCGTGGCGGCCCGGACCGGGCGCGACGCCGCGCGCCTGATCGCGAGGTCGTGACGGGCGCGGATCCCCGGCGGCCGCCGGGCCGCGGCCGGAGAGGCGGGTCAGGCCGATCAGGCTTCCAGGCGCGGCACCGCGCCGGGGGTCGGCAGCGGGTGGCTCACGCTCGTCGTACCCAGATCGCCACGGGGCTGGCCGTTCAGCTCCGACGGGGCGGGGCGCGGCAGTTCCAGGGCCGGCAGCGTGATGCTTTTCGAGTCGTTGCGCAGCGTGATCTGCTTGACCGCAACGGCTTGCCGGCCCCGCATCAGCGGGTTTTGGCGCACGTAGCTGATGAATTCCTCGGCCGCCCGCAGCTTAGACTTGTTCTGCTCGGCCTCTTCCGCCCGGATCCGCTCGGCCTCGGCTTCCCGGATCTTGGCCTCCTGGGCCTGGTGCTGCAGTTCGAGCGACGCGAAAGCAAGCCCCGTCGCTGCACGATCGAAGACAGAGCTCACGCGCAATGTCGGGCTGGAGAATAAAAGATAAATGCTGTTGGCGACCAGAAACGTCGTCACCAAAAACACGCCCAGATCGGCCACGTGCCCGCTGACGGTCCAGAAGACCAGCACGACCGCCAACGATAGGACGGAGAGTCCGAGAAGAATATACCGCAACGCTGACATGATCTAGCCTAAGTTCATTTTTTTGAACCGAATTGATGGATTTTATAAAGGTTTCGGCCCTGAAAGGCAAATCTAGCGGTACCTTCTGCGATCCACAGCCTTCGTTCCCGGCCTCGGCTGCGCGCCCTCGCACGCCCCGCTTCGGTGCGCCGCAGCCCTGCAACGGCCGGTCCTCCGGGACCGGGACGCCGCCCCATCCGTCGATGCGGACGGCGTCCCGGTCCGATGGCGCGCCGCGCCCGAGCCAAGCGCGGCTGTTGCCGACGCGCTCTATTCGCCCGGCGATTTCTGTTACATCCGGCTCATAAGCCCGCGCAGGTTCAGTAACCGGCAATGCGCGGGCGTACGATACCGATATCGGGGGATATCCTGTTGGACCATTCAGACGATGTCGTCTCCGAGGCGGCCCTGATCGCGGCGCTCGACGCCTCCGGCGGCGTCGGGTTCTGGATGTGGGACATCGTCAACGACGACGCGCGCGCCGATCCGGTCACGGCGCTGCTGTTCAACATCAGCCCGGCCCGGTCGAGGGCCGGGGTGAGCCTGGCCGAGATCCTGAGGGCGGTCTATCACGAGGACCAGGCGCACATCTCGCAGGTCATCCTGGATTGCGTGCAATCCGGCGGCTCCTACACGGCGGAATACCGGGTGCAGTCCCCGGAAGGCCGCCTGCGCTGGCTCTTCACCCGCGGGCATTTCTACCTGGACGAGGCCGGCCATCCCACGACCGGCCGGGGCGTCGTCGTCGAGATCTCGGACAGCAAGCCCACCAGAACCGCCTTCGCGACCCGGGACGGGCGCACGATCGAGGACGCGCTGAACAAGACCGCCGATTTGTGCCTGTCCCTGCACAACGCCGTATCGGAATTCGGTGACCCGCGCATCGTGGCCCTGACCGAGACCCTGCTGCTCGAGATCGGCAAGCACTTGGCCGACCGGCAGCGCTCCGGGCCGAACCCGTCCCTGCATTGACCGCGACGGGCGCGGGCCGGGGCGGCGCTCAGACCGCGTTACGCTGCTTCAGCCACAAGCCGAATTCCTGGACGACGGCCACGACCTTCTTCAGGCGCAGGCCGTCCTCGGTCAGCGCGTAATCCACCTTGACCGGCGTCGTCGGATACACGGTGCGCTTGATCAGGCCGGCGGCTTCGAGGGCGCGCAGATCCAGGGTGAGCATCCGCTGCGAGATGCCCGGCATGTCGCGCCGGAGCTCGTTGAAGCGCTTCGGCCCGTCGATCAGGTAGGACACCAGGAGCAGCCGCCAGCGGCCGCCGAGCAGGTGCATCGCGTGCTCTACGGAGCAGCCCGTCACGGTCTCCCTCATCGGCCTGGACCCCGGCCGGGCACAGTATAATTCTTGTGCCCAACGCTCAAACTCTTGCGTTCTTCCGCCATTATCTCGTCTGCGCTAGGCATAACTCAGGAAACCACGGTTTCCGACATCGCCGCAACAGCGCGTTTTCCGAGTCTATCCATGAAGCTGTACTACATCCCCGCGAGCTGCTCGCTCGCGCCGCACATCGTCGCCCACGAGCTCGGGCTCGACCTTACCGTCTGCCGCGTCGATCACGCCACGCACAGGACGGAGGCGGGGGAGGATTACGGCGCCATCAACCCGCACGGCTACGTCCCGGCGCTGGCCCTCGACGACGGCTCGGTCCTGCGGGAGGGCCCAGCGATCCTGCAATACCTGGCCGACCTGAAGCCGGAGGCGCGCCTGGCCCCGGAAAACGGGAGCCTCGCCCGCTACCGCCTCCAGGAGATGCTCGGATTCCTCAATTCCGAGATCCACAAGGGCTTCATTCCGCTGCTCTACGCCCGGCTGGCGGGGCGCTGGGTCGAGACCGCCAAGCCCAGGCTCGCGGCGCGCTATGCCTGGATCGACGCCCAGCTCGCCGGGCGGGACTTCCTGATGGGCGGCCCCTTCACGGTCGCCGACGCCGACCTGTTCGCGCTCACCGGCTGGGGCCAGGCCCCGTGGCTGACCTCGTATGACCGGGCCGACATCCAGTTCGACGACCTGCACAACCTCCGGGCCTGGTACGGCCGGGTGCGCGGGCGCCCCGCGGTGCGGCAGGCCCTGCAGGCGGAGGGGCTGCGCTAAGCCCCGGCCGGGCCCTCAGAACGGATAGTAGCGCAGCGAGGCCAACCCGGTGACGAGGTGGGCGGAGGGCTGGGTTCCGGAAGCGCCCCGGAAGGCGTCGCGCTCCGTGTAGGAAGCCTGCGCGCCCGCCACGAGCCGCCCATACGCACCCTTGTACAGGTCGTGCCAGAAGCCCCCGGTGATCTGCCGGATGTCGCGGCTCTCCGCCTGGCAGGTCCCGCTCGCCGCCCCCTCGACGGCGCAGCCCGTGACCACCAGGGTGGGCGCGCCGTAGCCGGTGACGTTGCGGGCCCCGGCCCGCGACGCGTGCTCCCAGCCGGCATAGAGGTAGACGTCGGTGCCGGGCTGGATATGGGCGACCGCGCCGGTCAGCAGCTGGAAGGCCGGGATCGGGGCGATCGACCCGTCGGCCTTGAGGGCGAAGTCCGGCAGCTGCGCGGAGCCGTAGCGGCCGATGCCTTCGCCGACGAGGCCGCTGACCTGGACGTCGAGGACCTTGTCGATCACCGGCAGGGTCGTGGCGCCGCCGATGCCGTAGCCGAGGGCGCTGTCCGAGCGGCCGGGGAGGCGGGTCGCGGCGGTGATGTTCGTCGCGCTCAGGCGGTCGTCGAAGAAGCGCACCAGCCCCTTGACCTCGTAATGGCCGAAGCCCGGCTCGACCGCGAGCTTGCCGACGATGTCGGGGGCGCTGTTGTTCGAGTAGGTGGTCGCGGTGTTGAGCAGGCCGGCACCGTCGCCGGTGTTGTTGAGGTTGACCAGGCCGGGAGCGGCGAACGGGCTCGGCGGCAGGACGCTCTGGGGCGATTCCGCCGACAGGCCGGCCCAGAGCCCCGGCGCCAGATCCTTGACCACCCGCACCTGCGGATTGCGGGTCCAGTTGAAGCCCGGCACGTATTGCGCATCGATCGTGAGTGGGACCTGCTCCTTGAGCGCCGTGATCCCGGCGAGATCCGTGGTGATCAGGCTCCAGGCCTGGCCCGCCAGGACGTGCCAGCCGGAATCCAGGGCGTCGACCGTGGCGAAGATCTGCCGGACCCGCGGCACGTAGCTGTTGCTCTCGCGCGAGTTCGAGGTGGTCCCGGCCGCCAGGAAGTCGATCTCGTAATAGCCCGAGATCTGGAGCGTCGGCTCGACCTTGGCGGTGAACAGGCCGCTCAGCCGGCTCTGCCGGGCGGAGAACCGGAATTCGCTCTCGCGCGATTGCGGGCTGTTGCGGAACGGGATGCCGTTGAAGTCGCTCGCGACGTCCGAGACGAGGTTGGGATTGCGGAACACGCCCGCCAGCTCGACGAAGCCCCCCGGAGTGAAGCAGATCGCCGGCCCGAGCGCGTAGCTGCCGGCGTTGCAGACCAGGTCGTTGGCGAGGATCACCGGCGTATGCTCGGAGGCGGCCGGCCGCGCCCCGCCGGGGCCGCCCACCTGCGCCACCCGCTGCTGACGCTCGGTCCGTGCGGCGAGGCGCTCCTGCTCGTGCGACAGGGCCCGGCGGGCGCGGGTCTCGCCGGCGAGCGCGCTGCGCTGCGCGCCTGCCTGCCGGCGCAGGGCCGCGAGCTCCTGCTGCAGGGCCTGCATCTGCCGCTGCATCGCGTCCATCCGGGCCGCCATCGCGGCGGCGTCCTGGGCGCGGGCGGGGAGGGCGGTGAGGCCGGCGGCGAGGGCCAGGGCCCCGGAAAGACGGACGCGGGACATCGATCGTCACCCCGTGCAGGCGCGGTCCGGCAGGCGGACCGGAGGTGGGTTTCCGGCCTTGTCGGGCTGGTTCTGCGACGCGGGCGTGACGGCACCACCTTTAATCCCCACGCCCGGCCGGAAAGCCATCTTCTGCGCGCGGTGACCGGGTCGCTGTGACCCGGAGGCCACGCGCTCGGCAGGCGCGCCCGGGGCCGCTCGGGGCGGAGGCTGCGACCTTCCGACCGGAACTTGGCCGTGACGCCGCGGCGTTGTCCCCGAGATCGGATCGTCACGATCCACAACCATCGCGAGACAGCAGCATGACCTCTGACATACGCTCGATCTACGTCACGGCCCTCAAGAACACCCATGCCGTCGAGATGCAGGCCCTGCAGATCATGGAGCGGCAGGTCGAGCGCCTGGAGCGCTATCCGGAGATGGAGCAGGCCCTGCGCCGGCACATCCAGGAGACGCACGGCCAGCGCCAGCGCCTCGAGGAAGCCCTGCAGAGCCTGGGCGACGGCCCTTCGGCGCTGAAGGAAGGGTTCTTGGGCTTCGTCGGCAACATGATGGCGCTCGGCCACGCGCCCGCCCAGGACGAGATCCTGAAGAACACCTACGCCAACCACGCCTTCGAGAATTTCGAGATCGCGGCCTACGAGTCGCTGCTCACGATCGCCGACGCGGCCGGCCAGCAGGCCCACCGGACCGGCTTCCAGCAATCGCTGAAGGAGGAGCAGGGCATGGCCGAGGCGGTGCGGTCGCTGATCAAGCCGACCACCGAGCGCTACCTCGCGCTGACCACGGCCGGCGAGAAGGCCGATCGCTGACGCGACCGATCCCGGCCGGCCCGCTCCGGGCCGGCCGCCCATATCCCCCGCAGGAACATCGCCGCCCATGCGCGTGAGCGCGGACGCACGGACCGAGACCGGGTCATCGCCCGACGCGCATGCGGACGACAGCAGAGGATCCGCGGCCGAGCCCCTCGGCCGGTCCTGCATGCATCTCTGCGTCGACATGCAGCGCATGTTCGCCGAGCCCACCGACTGGCAGACCCCGTGGATGGCGCGCGTGCTGCCGCAGGTGCGCCGGCTGGCCGAGGCCCATCCCGACCGGACCGTCTTCACCCGCTTCATCCCGGCCGCCCGGCCCGGCGAGGGGCGCGGCACCTGGGCGACCTATTCGGAGCGGTGGTCGGGCATGACCCGCGCCGAACTCGATCCGGGACTGATCGAACTGGTCCCGGATCTGGCCCGCCTGGTCCCGCCCGCCGCGGTGATCGACAAGACCGTCTACTCGCCCTGGCTCGAATCCGACCTCGACGCGCGCCTCCAGGCGCAGGGCGTCGACACCCTGATCGTCACCGGGGCGGAGACCGATGTCTGCGTGCTGGCCGCCGTGCTCGGCGGCGTCGATTTCGGCTACCGCATCGTGCTGGCCACGGACGGCCTGTGCAGCTCCTGCGACGAGGCCCACGACGCCCTCATGGTGATGTACCGGATGCGCTACGGGCACCAAGTCCTGACCCTCACCACCGACGAGATCCTGGAACGCTGGCCGTAAGCGCGCTGCACTGCACTGTTATAGTCAAGCTCTGACGAGATCAGGCCGGACAGGCCCCGAGGGACGAATACGCGATTCACGCCGCTTGCCGCGCGAAAAACAGTCGCGGACGGCGAACCGAATGGCAGCGTGACCGTTATGTCATCGAACACTATTTCGGAGGGAAGGACATGGCCAAGCACGAGATCCTCGGGTACTTCGAGCACCGCCGCGACGGGGCCTGGGTGTGCGTCCGGCCGTTCACCCTCACCACGCGCGACGCCAGCGTCGATATCCGCCAGGGCATGCGCTTCGATTACGGCAAGCGCGTCGGCGGCCTCGACCTCGCCGAGTACCTGGAGCAGCTCGGCTCCCAGTTCGGCTCGTAGGAAGCGTCCCGCCCGGCCAGGCGCCGGCGGGCCCTCTTCGGACATCCCGTCTCTCGCGAGGGGCGCCGGGTCGACAGACCCGGCGCCCCTCGCCGTTTCAGGCCCCGCCCCACTGCATCGTGAGACCGCCATCGACCACCAGCGTGTGGCCGGTGACGTAATCGGATGCGCCCGAGGCGAGATACAGGATCGCCTTGGCGATCTCCTCCGGCTGGCCGGCGCGATGAAACGGGATCCGCTCCAGGGACTGGTCGAGCACCTCGGTCTTCTCGAAGCGGTCGGCGGTCATGGGCGTCTCGATCAGGCCGGGGGCGACGTTGTTGACGTTGATCCGGTCCTCGGCGAGCTCCCGCGACAGGCTGCGGCACAGGGAGCCGAGCCCGGCCTTGGACATGCCATAGGGCGCGCTCTCGGGCGTCGGCAGGTGCTGGGCCACCGAGGAGACGAACACGATCTTGCCGGCGCCGCCCTGCGACCGGCGCATCCCGATGAACGGGCGCGCGCAGAACAGCGGGCCCATCAGGTTCACGCGCAGGATCCGCTCCAGCACCGTGTCGTCCATCTCGGCGACCGGCATGCCGCTCATCGCCTGGCCGGCATTGGCCACCAGGATGTCGAGCGTGCCCAGCTCGCTGCCGATGCGGTCGTAGGCGGCGTTCACCGCGGCGGGATCGCCGACATCCAGCTGCAGCACCACGGCGCGGCGGCCGGCGGCCTCGACCCGGGCCGCGGTCTCGCGGATGCCGGCCTCGTCGGTGTGGTAGGTGATCGCCACGTCCGCGCCCTCCCGGGCGAACAGCTCCGCGGTCGCCTGCCCGATGCCGGAATCGGCTCCGGTGATCAGGGCTCGTTTGTCCGTCAGCATCATGATGCGCGCCTCGTTCGCTGGCCGCCCTGAAAGCGGCCGGATGCCGGGGCAATGGGTCGGGCCGGGGAGGGTTCCGAACGCGCCGACCCGCCGCAGATAATCGTCAGCCGGGGGTGGCCGGGGGTCTTTGACGCCCGGCGCGCCCGTGCCCTAGTGAGGAGCGTATGTCCCTGGAAGCCCCGACCCCTCTGCTGGCGGAGGAGAGCGCGCCCACCACCCGCTGCCGCATCCTGGCGACGGCGGCGGGCTACTTTCGCGAGATCGGCTACCAGAAGACCACCGTGGCGGACATCGCCCGGACGCTGAAGATGAGCCCGGCCAACGTCTACCGGTTCTTCGATTCGAAGAAGGCGATCAACGAGGCGGTGCTGGAGCGGCTGATCGGCGAGATCGAGGCCCTGGTCTCGGAGATTGCGGCCCGGCCGGGCCTGACCGCCACCGAGCGCCTCGTGGCGGCGATCGACCTCCTGCACCGCGACTGCACGCGGCGCTGCGAGGAATTTCCCCGGCTGCACGAGATGGTCGAGGCGGCCATGGGCGAGAGCTGGGAGGTCTGCCGCCACCACATCGCCCGGATCACCGCCGGGTTCGAGCGCATCGTCCGCGAGGGCGTGGAGCGGGGCGAGTTCGAGGCCGCCGACCCGGCGGAAGCGGCCGCCTGCATCCATGCCGGCATCGTCCGCTACACGCATCCGCTGCTGGTCGGGCAGGCGGCCCTGCAGCCGGTGCCGTCCCTCGAGGCCATGACCGCATTCCTGTTGCGGGGCCTCGCGCAGAGGGGACGATAGTCCGGCACGCGGGCCGCCGACGGAGGGATCTCTTAGATCGCGGGACGCGCCGACCGATCGAACGGCCGTCACCTCACGTCCCGGGCATTCCGTTCGGCGCCTTGACGGCCCCTCGCGCGGCGTGCCGGATCCGGCCGGGATGATCCTCCACCATCCGGATCACGTGGAGGCAATCGGCCTCGTGATCGGTGCCGCCATGATCGCGGGCTAGCAGGGCCTTCAGGGTCGGCGTGTCGAAGCGGCCGGCCCCCGCCCCGATCCACCAATGCAGCCCGGCCTTGCTCTGGACCGCCGTTGCCCAGGACGACCCCTTGCCCCAGGGGCCGACCACCAGGAACCAATCCGTGGCGCCGATGCGGACGCGATGGTCGATGCGGAAATGGTCGCCGATGCGAACATCGCTGCCGATCATGGCCTGCCAGCCGATTGTCGTACCGTCGCCGATGAAGGCGCGGGAGCCGATCCTGGCGCGAACGCCGATCCGCGCGTCGACGCCGATATAGGCGCTGGACCCGATCGTGGCGCCGGTTCCGATATCGGCGTCGTTGCGGACGGTGGCACCGTCGCCGATCCGCGCCCTGTCGCCGATCCGGACGCGGGCCTCGATCTCAGCCTTCTCGCCGATGCCGGCGCAGAAACCCACGACGGCGCCGGACCGGATCCTGGCGCCGTCGCCGATGACCGCCTCGCCCAGGCAGGCCTCGTCGTTCACGATGACGTCGGCCCCGATGACGGCGCCGGGCCACACGGTGGCGCGTGCGTCCAGATAGGCGGTCGGATGAACGCGGGCCGAGCACCCGACGATTGCGCCGGGCGACCCGTCCGGGTTGGGCCGGCGGACGGCGTCGGCCTCGTGAAAGCCACCGAAGCGGTGGCGGAAAGACTCGGGCATGGGGAGCACTGAGGACGATGCGACCGGATCCGGCGGAACACCGGATCGAATCACAGTCCGTCCGGCGCCCGCGACGAGCCGGGCCGGTTACGCGACCGCGGGGCCGCAGCCAAGCCGGCATCGCATGTGGATGTCGACGGCCTGACCAGGCATCTCCTGCACGCGACGTGCCCAGGCAGGCGCGGGCATGCGGCGCACGACCGCGACCCGATCTTCGAGGCCGTCGCCACCGCGCTTCAGGGCCTGTCGATCCCGCACCCGGCCCGTGATGGATAGGCCGCCCCTGAGATGTGAAGCCTATTCCGAGGCCCGCCCGGCCTCCGGCGCCGGCTCGGAGGTGCTCGGCTGCGGGCCGTCATAGCCCTCGATCACCAGGATCTCGGCCTCGACGCCGCCGCGCTGCTTGGCCTTGGCCGCCTGGTAGAGATCCGAGTTCCAGCAGGCGCGGGCGTCGGCGTAGCTCGGGAACTCGATCACCACGTTGCGGGACCGGGGCTGCCCCATCACCGCCTCGAAGGCGCCGCCGCGCACCAGGAAGCGCCCGCCATGCTTGGCGAAGGCGGCGCCGTTGGCGGCCACGTAATCCTTGTAGGCCTCCGCGTCGCGGACATCGACCCGCGCGATCCAGTAGCCCTTCGCCATCCTGCGCCTCATCGGTTGCGGAGGTGAGATGGATTCCGGTTGCCGGAAGGCAATGCCGGGATTCAGGCGAGTTCGGCGACGATCGCCTGCGCGACCGCGCGGGGATCGGCGGCGCCGGTGATCGGGCGCCCGACCACCACGTGGTCGATCCCGACCTTGCGGGCATCCCCGGGGGTCATCACCCGCTTCTGGTCGCCGGCCTCCGCGCCCGCCGGGCGGATGCCCGGGGTGACGATCAGCCGGTCCGGCCCGACGATGCGCCGGACCGAGGCCGCCTCGGCCGCCGAGCAGACCAGGCCGTCGACGCCGATCTCCGCGGCCTGGGCGGCGCGCTTGGCCACCAGCTCGGCCACCGGCAGGCCGTAGCCGGCCTCCGCGGCGTCGGCATCGTCGTAGGAGGTGAGCACCGTCACGGCCAGGATCTTCAGATCCGCCCCCCGCCCGCGCACGGCCGCCCGCATGGTCTGGGGATAGGCGTGCACGGTGAGGAAGGTGGCGCCCAGGCCCGAGGCCGAGCGCACGCCCTCCTCGACGGTGTTGCCGATGTCGTGCAGCTTCAGGTCGAGGAACACCTTGAGGCCGCGCGCCGCCAGCCGCTCGGCGAGCGCCAGGCCGCCCGCATAGCCCAGCCGGTAGCCGATCTTGTAGAAGGTCGCGGCATCCCCGATCCGGTCGATCAGCGCCTCGGCCTCGGCCACGCTCGGGAGATCGAGGGCCACGATCAGGCGGTCGCGGGGGTCTGCACGCACGGTCATCGGGGCGTCCTTCGGGCTGGCGGCACGGATCACGCCGCGGCGATCCCTGTCAATCCGGCCCGGGCGCGTCAGCCGCGCTTGACGGCCCTGGATCGCCGCCTGCCGCGGGCGATCCCCGCGGCCAAAGCCTCGTTCATGCGCGCCTGCCAGCCGGGACCGCCGGCCTTGTAGGCGGCGAGCACGTCGGGATCGACGCTCAAGGTGAGCTGTACGCGCCCGCTCTCAGCCTGCGAGGGGCTCCCCTGGGTCAGCGCGGCGTAGACGGTGGGCGGAAGCACGTCGCGGGCCGGGCGCAGACGCGCAAGTTCCGCATCGGTCAGTTCCTCCGAATCGGGATTGTTGGCGATGGCCGCCTGCAGGAGCGCCTCCTCGGCATCGCTGAGGGGAGGCGCCCTTCGCTTGGTCGTGTCACGCGTCGTCATAGGCCATCCGCTCCTTCCGGCTCGCCGGGCGCAGGCTGATCGCCGAAACCGCCTCGGTTCCGAGCACCGCGAAGGTGAGGGTCACGAGCTGCGAGTCCAGGAAACCGACGGCCTTGAAGCGGCGCCCGCCAGTCTTGCTCGCGTGGGTCTCGCTGACCAGGGCGGTGTCCCATTCGAAACGGGCCTGTGCATCGGCAAAATCCAGGCCATGCCCCTCGGGCGGCGGCCTGAGGTTCCTCTGACGCTTCGGCTCGTCCCAGACCATCCGCACACGATTTTGTAGCGCCCGGATGGCGGCGCCGTCGAGCCTGTTCAACCCCCGCTCCGAGACGTCTCACCGGCCCAGCACCCGCGCCACCTCTGCCTTCAGCACCGGCAGCAGCTCCGCCTCGAACCAGGGCTCGCGCTTGAGCCAGCCGTTGTTGCGCCAGGACGGGTGCGGCAGGGGCAGGACCCGGGGGCGGCGGGGCTCGGCCAGGATCGCGCGCCAGCGCCGCACGGTGCCGGTCAGGCCGTCCTCCATCCGGCCCAGATGCCAGGCCTGCGCGTACTGGCCGATCACCAGGATGAGATCGAGGTTCGGCAGGCCGGAGAACAGCTCCGCCCGCCAGCGCTCGGCGCATTCCCGGCGCGGCGGCCGGTCGCCGCCCTTGGCGTCGAGGCCGGGGAAGCAGGAGCCCATCGGCACGATCGCCACCTGCGCGGGGTCGTAGAACCGCGCCTCGTCGAGGCCGAGCCAGCTCCGCAGCCGTACCCCGGACGGGTCGGTGAAGGGCAGGCCGGTGCGGTGGGCTCGGGTGCCGGGGGCCTGGCTCGCCACGCAGAGCCGCGCGCCGGTGCTGCCCTGCACGATCGGCCGCGGCTCCTGGGGCAGGGGCGGCCCGTAGAGCGGGCTGTCCCGGCACAGGCGGCAGGCGCGCAGGCGGGCGGCAATGTCTTCGAACGGGGCGGGGGACGGCATCCGCCCAAGATGGCGAGCGGCCGCGCGGAAACCAAAAAAACGGCGCCCCCAAAAAAAACGGCGCGGTGTCGCGCCGCGCCGTCGTCAGTCGGGTCTCTTGCCTTGGGGGGAAGGCCCCTCTTTCCTACGCCGGGCCGGACAGGCGCGCCGTGCGATTCGTCACGCGCCCTTCACGCCGGAGAGGTCGAGGGGCAGGGCGCGCAGGCGCCGGCCGGTGGCGGAGAACACCGCGTTGGCGATGGCCGGCGCCAGCACGGGCACGCCCGGCTCGCCGATGCCGGTGGGGGCGGCCTGGCTCGGCACGATATGCACCTCGACCTGCGGCATCTCGCTCATCCGGGTCGGCTCGTAGGCGTCGAAATTGTGCTCCTGCACCTGCCCGTCCTTGAGGGTGATGCGGTTGCGCAGCACCGCCGACAGGGCGAAGCCGACCGCGCCCTCGACCTGGGCGCGGATCACGTCCGGGTTGACCGGGACGCCGACATCCACCGCCGCCACGATCCGGTTCACCCGGATCCCGGCCTCCTGCGCAGAGACGTCGGCCACCATGGCGACGTAGGAGCCGAAGGATTCATGGACCGCGACCCCGAGGCCGCGGCCCTTCTCTTGCGGCTTACCCGTCCAGCCGGCCTTGTCGGCGGCGAGCTTCAGCACGCCGGAGAGGCGCGGCGCCTGCGCGAGCAGCGACAGCCGGTAGGCCACGGGATCGACGGCGGCGGCATGGGCCAGCTCGTCGATCATCACCTCCATCACATGCGCCGTGTGGGTGTGGCCGACCGAGCGCCACCACAGGACCGGCACGCCCTCGCGGCCGTTATGGACGCCGAAGCGGTAGGCCGGCAGCGCGTAGGGCGTGTCGGAGGCGCCCTCGACGGTGGTCGAGTCGATGCCGTTCTTGACGATCATCGCCTCGAAGGGCGAGCCGATCATGATCGACTTGCCGACCATGACGTGGTCCCAGCCGACCACCGCGCCCTTGGCGTCGATGCCGGCCCGGACCTTGTGCAGCACGGTCGGGCGGTAATAGCCGCCGGCCATGTCGTCCTCGCGGGTCCAGACCAGGTGCACGGGCGCCTTCTCGCCGGTGGCCTTGAGCACGGTGGCGGCCTCCGCGAGGTAGTCGGCGGTGGGGGTCGCCCGGCGGCCGAAGGAGCCGCCGGCCCAGTTGCTGTGGAGCCGGACCCGGTCGGGGGTCACCCCGAGGATCGCCGCCATGGTCGCCTGCTCCACGGTCTGGAACTGGAAGCCGGCATAGACGTCGTAGCCGCCGTCGGCCGCCCGCTCGATCGTGGCGTTCAGGGGCTCCATCGCCGCGTGGGCGAGGTACGGGAAGGTGAACTCGGCCTCGATCACCTTGGCGGCGCCCTTAAGCGCGGCCTGCGGGTCGCCGCGCTCCGAGGCGGTGAGGCCGGGGCTCTTGGCCCGCTCCCGGTACTCGGCCAGGATCGCCTCGGACGAGCGGGTCTCGGCGGTGCTGTCGTCCCAGGTGACGGTCAGCGCCTCGCGGCCCTTCATGGCCGCCCAGGTGTCCCGGGCGATCACGGCCACGCCGGTGGGGACCTGAACCACGTCGAGCACGCCGGCGACCTTCCGGGCCGCGGCGGCGTCGAAACCCTTCACGGTGGCGCCGAAGCGCGGCGCGCGGGCGACGACGGCGGTGACCTGGTTCGGGCGGCGGATGTCCAGGGAATAGATCGCCGAGCCGTTGGTCTTGGCCACGGAATCGAGGCGCGGCACCTTCTGGCCGATGAGTTTCCACTCGCTCGGGTCCTTAAGCCGCGGCTCGGACGGCACCGGCAGGGAGGCGGCCGAGGCCGCGAGCTCACCGAACCGGGCCTGCCGGCCCGAGGCGGCGTGGCGCACCACGCCGTCCGCGACGGTGATCTGCGAGACCGGGACCTTCCAGCGGAAGGCCGCCTCGGCCATCAGCATCTCCCGGGCGGCGGCCCCGGCCTTGCGCAGCTGGAACCAGGAATTGGCCACCGCGGTGGAGCCGCCGGTGCCCTGGATCGGGCCCATCAGGCTGTTGTTGTAGAGCGTCGCGTCCGCGGGGGCGAACTCGGTGCGGACCGTCTTCCAGTCGGCGCCGAGCTCGTCGGCCAGGATCGTGGCCAGCCCGGTCGTGTTGCCCTGGCCCATATCCAGGTGCTTAATCACCACCGTGACGGTGTCGTCCGGGGCGATCCGCACGAAGGCGTTGGGCTGGGCCTTGACGCCCGCGAGGTCCGGGCCGGCAGCGGCCCGGGCGGGTTTCGCGTCCAGCCGGAAGGCGACCACGATGGCGCCGGCGCCGGCCAGGAAGCCCCGGCGGCTGGTCCGGACGGGGGGCGGGACTCGGTTCGGTCGACGGGCGTTCAGCATGGCGGCGATGCTCCGGTCAGGACCGCGGGGAGGGGCAGGGACTTCACGCGAGGTCGCGCGCGGCCTCGTGGATCGCGGCGCGGATGCGCTGGTAGGTGCCGCAGCGGCAGATGTTGCCGTCCATGGCGCCGTCGATGTCGCCGTCGCTGGGCTTGGCGTTGCCGGACAGGAGCCCGATCGCCGACATGATCTGCCCGGACTGGCAGTAGCCGCACTGCACGACGTCGAGCTTGCGCCAGGCGGCCTGGACGGCCTCGGCCACGCGGCCCGAGACGCCCTCGATGGTGGTCACCTGGGCGGTGCCGACATCGCCGAGCTTCGTCTGGCAGGACCGCACCGGCTGCCCGTCGAGATGGACCGTGCAGGCGCCGCATTGCGCGATGCCGCAGCCATACTTGGTGCCGGTGGCGTCGAGGCGGTCGCGCAGGACCCAGAGCAGCGGCATGTCCGGGTCGGCGTCGACCTCGTGGGTGACGCCGTTGACGGTGAGCTTCGGCATGGTCGGCGGCCCTCGGTCGACACGCGGAATCCGGCGCGCACCGGATCGCGGCACTCGGCCCGCCACGCGTGTGGTTTACCGTAATCCGCCCCGGCCCGGCAACGATGTGTGGCAGCGCACGGACACCCGGAGCGCCTCGCGCCGGGATGAGCCCGATCCCTAAGATCCGACCGATCTCGGCAGCCGCTTCTTAAGACATCCGCCCCATCCTGGCGCGATCACCACCCCGCCCAGCTGCCTCGCCGCCGCGTTCGAGCCGAGTTTCAAGAGACCCATGTCCGATCTCACCGTCGAGATGGTGCAGCGCGGTCGCGGCCCCTCGACGGAGGAAGCGGCGCGACGCCTCGGTGTCGCCCGCGAGATCCGCTCGGCCCGCGAGAAGCTGACCTCGCAGACCGGCCTGGAGCGGGCCTTCGACCACGAGCTGCTGCGGCATTACGCTCAGTACCGGGCCGGCGCCGGCATCCCCCTCGTCCTGTTCGCCGCGGCGCTGGCCACGGCGGCGACCTTCTGGATCGCGCCCGTCGTCGCCGCCCTCTGGGCGCTCGGCGTGTTCGTGATGATCACGCTCAACACCACGCTGAGCCGGGCCTTCCTGCGGGCCGACGCGGCGACGATCCCGCTCGCCCGCTGGCGCCGCCGGTTCCTGATCGGCGAGGTGCTGCAGAGCCTGTCGTGGTCGGCGATGATCGGGCTGGGCGCCACCGGCGGCTGGACCTTCGCGCTGTTCGGCTTGGTGATCGCGGCGGCCGTCACCACCATGCTGGCCGCCACCGTGCCGGCGGCGGCGGTGACCGCCCTGGTGCCGCTGGGCCTCGCCACCGCGTCGCTGGCCGCCTTCTCCACGGGCATGGACGCGCTGCTGCTGCTGGCGATGGCCGGAGGCGCGCAGATCTTCTTCCTGGGCCTGTCGCGCCGCCTCTACGCCTCGACGGTGGGCGCCCTGCGCTCGCGGGCCGAGAAGGACGCGGTGTTCGGCGAGCTGGAGCAGGCCAAGGCCAATTCCGACGAGGCGCGCCGCCGGGCCGAGGAGGCGAACCTCGCCAAATCCCGCTTCCTCGCCACCATGAGCCACGAGCTGCGCACGCCGCTCAACGCCATCCTCGGCTTCTCGGAGGTGATGAAGAACGAGGTGTTCGGCATCCACACGGCGCCGTCCTACCGCGAGTACTCGAACGACATCCACGACAGCGGGATGCACCTCCTCAACCTGATCAACGAGATCCTCGACCTGTCGCGGATCGAGGCCGGCCGCTACGAGCTCAACGAGGAGGCGGTGCAGCTCGCCCACATCGTGGAGGAGTGCCGCCACATGATGGGCCTGCGCGCCAAGGCGAAGAACCAGACCTTCCACGACCTCGTCGACGGCTCCCTGCCGCGGCTCTGGGCGGACGAGCGGGCCCTGCGCCAGATCGTGCTCAACCTCCTGTCGAACGCCGTGAAGTTCACGCCGCCCGGCGGCGAGATCTGGCTGAAGGTCGGCTGGACCGCCTCGGGCGGGCAATACGTCTCGGTGAAGGACAGCGGCCCCGGCATCCCCGAGGACGAGCTCGGCACCGTGATGTCCTCGTTCGGCCGCGGCTCCCTGGCGATCAAGACCGCCGAGCAGGGCTCGGGCCTCGGCCTGCCGATCGTGAAGGGGCTGGTGGAGCTCCACGGCGGCCAGTTCCAGCTGTCCTCGCGGCCGCGGGAGGGCACCGAGGTGATCGTCACCCTGCCGGCCTCCCGGGTGATGGACACGCTGCCCCCGGTCGATGTCGGCGCCGACGCCTTCATGCCGGCCCGCAACGCCTTCAACCGCGCCGCCTGAGACACCAGGGCTCCGCCCTGGACCCGCAAAAGGTCTCGGACCTTTTGAAACCGGGACCTTACGGGGCCTCGGCCAGGGCGCGGATGCGGTTCCACTCGGCCTCGGTCACAGGCTGCACCGACAGGCGCGAATTGTTCACCAGCACCATGTCGGCGAGCGCCGGATCGGCCTTGATCGCGTCCAGCGTCACCGGCCGGGGCAGGGCCTCGACGGCCTTCACGTCGACCATGCCGAAGCGGCCGGTCTCGTCGGTGTGGTCGGGGTAATAGGGCCGGATCACCTCGACGATGCCGACCACCGCCTTGCCCTCGTTCGAGTGGTAGAAGAAGCCCCGGTCGCCGACCTGCATGGCCATCAGGTGCTTCTTGGCCAGGTGGTTGCGCACGCCGTTCCAGTGCGTCCCGGCCGCGCCGGCCTCGACCTGCTGGTCCCACGACCAGGTCGCGGGCTCGGATTTGAACAGCCAGTACGCCATCACGCCGTCTCTCGAGGGCCGCCCCGTCGCGGCGGCACGGCCCCCATAGCGCAGCTCTCCCCGGGGCGCACAGGCCCCTCCGGCGGCGGTTCACCGCCCGTTGCGGCCGAGCACGAGCCGGCTCGCCCCCGCGAAGGCCCAGGCGCAGAGCCCGCCATAGAGCATCACCCGGTCGAAGCCCCGGACCAGCGCCTGCCGGGCGCCCGATTCGGTGAGATCTGCGACCCCGGCCACCGCGAGGTTGCCGGCGGCGACCGCCTCCGCGAGGGCGTCGAGCGCCGTCCCCTGCAGAAGCGGTTCGAGGCCGGATCGGACGCCCTGGAGCAGGAGGAAGCCCATCAGGGCGATGTTGACGGCGAGCGAAATCATCCGCGCGCTCATATCCATGCCCGAGGCCATCCCGGCGCGCTCCGGGGGCAGGGCGCCCGTGGCGGTGTTGGTGACCGGCGTGTTGGTGAGGCCGAGCCCGATGCCGGCCAGGAGGCAGCCGGGCAGCAGCGTCGGCCAGCCCGCCTGCGTGCCAATGACGGCCAGCCGCATCAGCAGGAAGCCGGCGCCGATGGTGAACAGGCCGAGCGGGATAACCAGGCCCGGGCCGTCGCGCAGGAGAAGCCGCTCTGCCAGGGGCGGCACCACCAGGGTCGGCAGCGTATAGGCCAGGAGCGCGAGGCCGGCGCCCAGGCTGTCGTAGCCCAGCACCGCCTGGAAGTAGATCGGCAGGTAGATGACGAACGGCCAGAAGCTGAAATTCATCGCGCTCGATCCGAGCAGGGCGCCCGCGAAGCGGCGGTTCCGGAAAGCCGCGAAGTCGAACATCGGCCGGGCCGCCCGGGTCTCGACGACGACGAACGCCACGAGGCTCACGGCGCCGGCGAGCGCCAGCAGGCTCGCCGGATCGTCCCAGCGGAGCGGCTGCCCGCGGGTGATCAGGTAGACCAGGCTGAACACCGCGAGCGACAGCGTCGCGATGCCGGCACCGTCGACGCGCCTGGCCTGGGGATCGGAGGATTCGACGATGCCGGCCCGCGCCAGGCCGATTGTCACCAGCGCCAGCAGGACGTGGATCAGGAACACCCATTCCCAGCTCACGGCCGCAACGGTGACGCCGCCGATCAGCGGGCCGAAGCCGAGGCCGAAGCCGAACACGATCCCCCACCAGCCGAAGGCCGTCCCGCGCTCGGGCCCGTCCCGGAACTGGTGCGACAGGACCGCGGTCTGGCAGGCCAGCATCGCGGCGGCGCTCGCCCCCTGGAGGAACCGGGCCGCGATCAGCACCGGGGCGCTCGGCGCCAGGCCGCAGGCCAGGGAGGCCGCCCCGAACGCCGCCACGCCGATCAGGAAGACGCGCCGGCGCCCGAACCGGTCGGCCAGGGTCCCCATGGCCATCAGGCAGGTGGTCATGGCCACCGTGTAGGCGTTCATGATCCACTGGAGCTGCCGGAAATCCGCCCCCAGGACCCGCTCCAGGGTCGGCAGGATCGACGGGATGCTGGAGATCTCCAGCCCCAGCATCAGGGCGGACAGGCATAGGGCCGCCAGCGCCAGGCTGTTTTCGGTCTTGCGATCGACCCGAACGGGATCCGGCCCGGCCCCGCACAGGGAATCGCGAACGTCTTGAAGGTCACTGAGCTTGCTCGTCATGATCCGCACCGTCGCCGGAGATACGAGGACGCGGCGGAGCCTGGCGCGCGGTTGATCACAACACAATCGAATGCCAATCTATTTCAGTGATGACGAAACTGGATGGTTCCGGTGCTCACCCTCGACGTCGACGCGGTCCGGACCTTCGTGACGGTGGCGGACCACAGGAGCTTCACCCGGGCCGCCGAGGCGCTCGGGGTGACGCAGGGCGCGGTCAGCGTGAAGCTGCGGCGGCTGGAGGACCGGCTCGGCCACCGGCTGATCGAGCGCACGCCCCGTCAGGTCCGGCTCTCGGCACAGGGCGAGATCTTCATCGGCGCGGCGCGGGAGTTTTTGGCCGCGCATGAGCGGGCTTTGGCGGGCCTCGCGGAGCCGCGCCGCCGGTTCCGGCTCGGGATCGCCGCCCACGTCATGGGCCCGGAGGTGCCAAGCCTGCTCGCCCGGCTGAAATCCCTCGACCCGGCGCTGGCGATCGAGGTGCTGCTCGACAATGCCCGCCCCCTGCTCGACGGCTTCGAGGCCGGCACGATCGACGCGGCGATCATCCGCAGCGACGACGACCGGCGCGACGGCGAGATCCTGGGGCCGGAGCATTTCGGCTGGTTCGCGGCGCCGCATTTCGAGCACCGGCCCGGCGATGCGTTGCGCCTGGCCGCGACCTCGCCCTGCTGCTCCATCCGGGACGTCGCCACCCAGCTCCTGGACCGGGCCGGCATCCCCTGGACGGAGGTGTTCCTCGGGGGCACCGCGGCGATCAGCGCCGCCCTGTCAGCTGGGCTGGCGGTCTCGGCCTTCCCGCGCCGGCTCGCCCCGGCCGACGCGATCGATGTCGGCGACGCGCTGGGCCTGCCGCCGATCCCCTCCCTCGCCCTCGTGCTGCACTCGTCCCTGACCGACCCGCGCAGCAAGGACGCGCTCCGGGCGATCACGGCGGCGTTCCGGGAGCACCGGAAGGGATAGCGGCCGGAGCCTTCCCGCTTGAGGTGCGCGATCCACCGGACCCTGAGAACCCAGAGCCTTAACCCAATCAGCTTGGCCGTAATGAAGTCTGCGGAGGGTGGATTTGCGACTGTCTGCTTATGAGTAGCGCAAACTCATAAGCAGACGCTGCTCAGGAACTCGCAGTCCGTCAAGCCATACCTGTACGTGTATGCCGGATCGGCAGGCTTGAGCTGCCCCCGATCCTATGGCGACGGTACCGTCAAAACCAATGGACCATTGCGGGTCGCGATAACCGTGTGCTCGTATTGCACGGTTGGTGCTCTAGGCTGGCTATAGAGAGTCCATCCATCGTCACCATCCTCGGCGAAGTTCGCGCCGAGAGACAAGAATGGCTCGACGGTGAAGACGAGCCCGTCCGTCATGACCCGGCGCTCGGAGGCGTCGGGCCAAGTTGCGATCTCAGTTGGCTCCTCATGCAGCGACAAACCGACCCCGTGGCTGGCAAGGTTGCGCACGAGCGTGTAGCCGTTCTGCCGAGCGAAGGTGCCGACCGCTCGACCGATGCCAGCGAACGGCTTGCCGGTGCTGACCTGACGCAACCCAGTCCACATCGCGCGTCGCCCGTCCCGGCAGAGCCGTTCAACCGCACGCGCCACCGGCGGCACAGCGAACGACGCGCCCGTATCCGCGAAGTAGCCGTCCTTCTCAGCAGAGACGTCGATGTTGACGAGGTCGCTTGCCCGGACACGACGATCGCCGGGTATTCCATGCGCGATCTTCTCGTTGACGCTGATGCAGGTCGCGCCCGGGAAGCCGTAGACCAGTTCGGGAGCCGGACGGGCACCGGCCGCACTCAGGTAATCCCTGCCGATTTGATCCAGCTCTCGTTCGGTGATGCCAGGCTCGATGGCTCGGCCCATCACCTCAAGCGTTTCGGCGACAATGCGTCCGATCTTCTTGAGCCCCACGAGGTCATCGTCACTCGATACGGTCATGCGGTATCTCTGTACAGCCCAGAAGAGGCTGTAGCGGAACGAACCTCGAAAGTCTGCGATCTGACACGATGCTGCTGCGCGACCGCCGCGCAGAGCCTACAGAAAGCGCTCATCCTAGATGACCGCTTCGGGGAACCGCTGGCGTCCGTCCACATGGCTGTTGTGGGTCGAAAGCAGCAACCTCATGGTCAAGCTGCGTAAACTCAGACCCTAATCCGTCTCGCCGCGGAGCGGCCGGGCCAGCAGGCCGGCGATCACGTCCTCGACGCCGGCCTGGCCGGCCACGATCGCGGCCACGGCCTGGGCCACCGGCATCTCGATGCCCCGGGCTGCCGCCAAGCCGGCGAGGGCTGCGGCCGTGAAGGCGCCTTCGGCGAGCTTGCCGCCGGCGGCCGCCTCCGGGGTCGCCCCGGCGCCGAGGCGCTGGCCGAAGGCGAAGTTGCGCGATTGCGGCGAGGAGGCGGTGAGCACGAGATCGCCGAGGCCCGACAGGCCCATCAGGGTCTCGGGCCGGCCCCCGAAGGCGCGGGCGAAGCGCATCAGCTCGGCGAAGGCGCGGGCGATCAGCGCCGCCCGGGCGCTCTCGCCCAGCCCCCGGCCGGCCACGATCCCGCAGGCGATGGCCAGCACGTTCTTGCCGGCGCCGCCGATCTCGACGCCGCGCACGTCATCGGTGTGGTAGAGCCGGAAGCTCGGGCCCGAGAGCAGCGTGCTCAAGGCGGCGGCGAGCCCGGGATCGGCCGCCGCCAGGGTCACGGCGGTGGGCAGGCCGCGGGCGACGTCGGCCGCGAAGCTCGGGCCGGACAGGACCGCCACCGGCGTTCCCGGGGGCAGGACCTGCGCGGCCACCGCGCTCAGGAAGCTGTCGGTGCCGCGCTCGATCCCCTTGGCGCAGAGGATCACCGGCCCGGCCGAGGCCAGGGGATCGCGCAAGGCCTCCAGCACGCCGCGCACGGTCTGGGCCGGCACGACCAGCAGGGTCGCCCGGGCGCCGGCGAGCTGTTCGGGGAGCGCCGTCGCGGCGATCCGGGCATGAAGCGGCACCCCCGGCAGGTAGCGCGGGTTCTCCCGCTCGGCCTCGAGCCGGGCGGCGGCCTCCGGGTCGCGCAGCCAGAGGGAGACCGGGTGCCCGGCGGCCGCGGCGGCGTTGGCCAGCGCCGTCCCCCAGGCGCCGCCGCCGACGACGTTGATCGGTGCGCTCATGCCGAAACCCCCGCTTGGTCGAGCCGATAGAGCACGTGGCTGCGCAGCGGCCCCTCGGGCACCCCCGGATGCGCGAACGTTTCCGCCCGCACCATGCCGAGGCGCTCCATCACCGCCTGCGAGCGGCGATTGCCGGACGCGGCATAGGCCACGACCGTCCGGATGCCGCAGCGCCCGGCGAGGTCGGCCAGCGTCAGCCGCGCGGCCCGGGTGGCCAGCCCGTGGCCCCAGGCATCCCGGGCGAGGCGCCAGCCCAGCTCGATCGTCGCGCCGATCCGCTCGCCCCCCGGGAACGGCATGGACCGCATGATCCGGAAGGCGCCGACGAAGCCGACGAACCGCCCGTCCCATTCCAGAGCCCAGGGGCCGAATCCGTCCGCGACGAAGCGCCGGTCATAGCTGCCCGCCTCGGCGGCGCTCTGCGGCTCCGTCCGCAGCCGCGCGAAGAATTCCATCACCACCGGGTCGGCGTTGAGCGCCGCGAAGGGGGCCGTGTCCGCCGGGCGCCAGCGGCGCAGGAGCAGGTCGCCGTCGTCGAAATGGTCCGGCACCGGGGCGGTGGCGATCTTGCCGCGCCAAATCTTGCCGCGCCAAGCCAGGGAGCGGCGGTTGAGCAGGGCGAGGTCGGCGCGGCCGTCGGCCGGCATGTTGGCATGGGCGGGCGCGGCCACGCTGTCGCGCCAGGGGCCGCCGCAGGCATTGTCGAGGAGGATGCGGGCGAAGCAATGGTCGAGATGGACCGGCCAGCCGGGCCGGGCGGCCTCGGGCAGGCGGCGCGCGACGAGATCCCGCCAATGCGCGCGCCGATCCGCGGCCGCGCTCATCCGGCCGGGACCGCGTCCCGGGCCGGGTCGGCGGCGAGCGGCCAGCGGGGGCGGGCCGGGGCGGTCAGGTCGTCCACGAGCCCGAGGCGCAGCCGCTCCAGCCCGGCCCAGGCGATCATGGCGCCGTTGTCGCCGCAGAGCGGCAGGGGCGGGGCGACGAAGCCGAGGCCGGCCTCGCCGGCCAGCGCCGCGAGCGCCCGCCGGATCGCGCCGTTGGCCGAGACGCCGCCCGCCGCCACCAGGGCGGTGGGCCGGCCGGCGACCCCCGAGAAGGCGCGCAGGGCCACCCGGGCGCGGTCCACCACCACGTCGACCACGGCGGCCTGGAAGCTCGCGCACAGGTCGGCGACGTCGCGCTCGGCCAGCGGCGCGATCCGCTCGGCCTCGATCCGCAGGGCGGTCTTGAGGCCCGACAGGGAGAAATCGGCCTCGCGCCGGCCCAGCATCGGCCGGGGCAGGGCGAAGCGCTCGGGATCACCGGATTCGGCCATGCGCTCGACCTCGGGGCCGCCGGGATAGCCGAGGCCCAGCAGCTTGGCCGCCTTGTCGAAGGCCTCGCCGATGGCGTCGTCCACCGTCGAGCCGAGGCGCACGTAATCGCCGACCCCGCGCACGGCGACGAGCTGGGTGTGGCCGCCCGAAGCCAGCAGCAGGAGGTACGGAAAGGGCAGGTTGTCGGTGAGCCGCGCGGTCAGCGCGTGGGCCTCGAGGTGGTTCACGGCGAGCAGCGGCTTGCGGGTCACCAGCGCCAGGGTCTTGGCGGTGACGAGGCCGACCAGCACGCCGCCGATCAGCCCGGGCCCAGCCGCCACCGCGATCCCGTCGAGGCCGGAGAAGCCGATCCCGGCCCGGTCGAGGGCGCGGGCGATCAGCCGGTCGAGCACCTCGACATGGGCGCGGGCGGCGATCTCGGGCACGACGCCGCCATAGGCGGCATGCTCGGCGATCTGGCTCAGGACCTCGTTGGCGCGGATCTGCCCGGCGCCGTCCTCATCGACGGACACCACGGCGGCGGCGGTCTCGTCGCAGGTGGTCTCGATGCCGAGCACGGTCTTCACGGGCCACTCCCTCGATCAACGGACCTGCAGGCCCCCGCCCGGAAGCCTGCCGGGCGGGCGTAATCCGGGCGCCGGGCGGGCGCAATGACCGCCCGGGCGCCGAACGGCCGCTCAGTCGACCGCGATCATCACGTCGGAGGCCTTCACCACCGCGTAGGCCGGGCCGCCGGCCACGAGCTTGAGCGAATCGACCGCCTCGTTGGTGATCGAGGCGGTGATCACCTGGCCGGGGCTGATCTCGATCTTGACGTGGGCGGTGGTCGAGCCCTTGTCGACCGACACCACCGTGCCCTTGATGACGTTGCGCGCGCTGATCTTCATGCTGTGCCGCAAAGCTCCCTGGAAAGCCCCCTGGCCGCACCGGGCGGCGTCCGGGGCGTCTCCTACAACATGGCGCGGGTCGGCGCGACCACCCCGGGGCGGCGGCGCCGGGCCGAGGCCAGCCCGGGGCAAGCCCGCGCCGAGCGGCATCAGCCCTGCAGGGCGGCGGCCTGTGTCTCGAAGCTCGCCAGGTCGAAATAGTCCCGCCATTCCGTGATCGCGCCGCCGACGACGCGCAGGCTGCCCATGGTCGGCAGCGCGATCCGGCCGCCCTGCGCGTCGGTGAACAGATCGAATCGCTCGGTCAGCACGGTATCGCCGTCCTGGGCCAGGCGCAGGAGCCGCCACTCGACCCGGATGCGGCTGCCGATCCCGAAATCCTTATGGAAGCGCCGGGCGTTCTCCCGCCCCCGGATCTCCGGCAGCGGGATGTTGTGGTAGAGGACATCCTCGGCCAGGAGGTCGATCGCCTCGTCGAACCGGTCGGCGTTGATCCGGTCGAAGAAGCGCCGCACCAGGGCGGCTTCGGGCATGTCCGTGGGCATCGGCGGTCTCGTGTCCTGGGTCCGGGATCGGGGGCGGGGGCGGGGGCGGGCGGCCTAGTCCCGGATGAAGGCGAGGATGTCGGGGTTCAGCGTCTCGGCCGCGACGGTCAGCATGCCGTGGCTGAAGCCCGGATAGGTCTTCAGGGTCCCGTTCGGCAGCAGCTTGATCGCCGCGCGGGCGGCGGCGTCGATCGGCACGATCTGGTCGTCCTCGCCGTGCAGGACCAGCGTCGGCACGGTGATCGCCCGGAGGTCCGTGGTCTGGTCGGTCTCCGAGAAGGCCTTGATGCCGTCGTAATGCGCCTTGGCGCTGCCCATCATGGCCTGGCGCCACCAGTTCAGGATCACGCCCTGGTGGATCGTCGCGCCGGCGCGGTTGAAGCCGTAGAACGGGCCGGTCGGCACATCGAGGAAGAACTGCGCCCGGTTGGCCGCGAGCCCCTGGCGGAACCCGTCGAACACCGCGACCGGCAGGCCGCCCGGATTGTCGGCGGTCTGGAGCATGAGCGGCGTCACGGCGCTGACCAGCACGAGCTTGGCGACCCGGCCCTCCGGCTGGCCGTACCGGGCGACGTAGCGCGCCGCTTCGCCGCCGCCGGTGGAATGGCCGATATGGATGGCCGCGCGCAGGTCGAGATGCCGGACGACGGCGGCCGCGTCGGCGGCGTAATCGTCCATCGTGTGGCCCTCGGAGACCTGGGCCGACCGGCCGTGACCCCGCCGGTCATGCGCGACCACGCGGAAGCCCTGCGCCGCGAAGAACAGCATCTGCGCGTCCCAATCGTCGGCGGAGAGCGGCCAGCCGTGGTGGAAGACGATCGGCTGCGCGTCCCGCGGGCCCCAGTCCTTGAAGAAGATCTCGACGCCATCGGGGGTGGATACGAAGGGCATGCGGGTACTCCTTGCCGCTTTCCGGATCGACGCGGGCTGATGACCAGTAGAGCGCCGATCGTTTCAGGACGATGATGCTGCGGGCACCGAGGGCGGGGGATCCACAATCGATGCCGGGATGCCGGGATCAGGCGGATTGGCCGCCATCGACGTTCAGCGTGGCGCCGGTCACGTAACCGGCATCGGGACCGGCCAGGAACGCCACCGCGGCCGCGATGTCCTCCGGCTGGCCGTAGCGGCCGAGCGCGGCGAGCCCCTTCAGCGTCTCGGCGAAGGGCCCGTCCTCCGGGTTCATCTCGGTGTTGATCGCCCCCGGCTGCACGAGGTTGACCGTGATGTTGCGGGGACCGAGATCCCGCGCCCAGCCCCGCGTATAGGCCGCCACGGCGGCCTTGGTGGCGATGTAATCGGCCGCCCCCGCGAACGGGACGTGGTCGGCGCCCGTGGTGCCGATCGAGACGATCCGGCCGCCCGCCGTCATCAGGGGCGCGGCGGCCCGGACCGCGGTGGCGACGCCCGTCACGTTGATGGCGAGCTGCCGGTCGAAGGCGGCGCGGTCGGCGTTCGGGTCGTCGACCAGGCCGGTGACGAAGACGCCGGCCGAGTTGACCAGGATGTCGAGCCGCCCGAACGCGGCGTGAACCTGCCGGACCAAGCCGGCGACCGCGGCGATGTCGGCCTGGTCGGCCTGGATGGCGAGCGCCCGGCGCCCGAGCGCCGCGAGTTCCCCGGCGATCCCGTCGGCCCGCCCCCGCGAGGCGGCGTAGCTGAAGGCCACGTCGGCGCCGTCCCGGGCCAGGCGGCGCACGATGGCGGCGCCGATGCCGCGCGATCCGCCGGTGACCAGGGCCACCTTGCCCGCGAGGGGTCGAGAATCCTGGCCCACGGCGTCACTCCTGCTGCTCCGGTGACGCGGGTATGGCCGATGCATTCCCCCGTGGTGTAGCCGGAATACACTTGGTACACCTTCAACCAACGATTGAAGGTGTCATCGTGGAAACCCTCGCCAACCTGGAATCCTTCATCCGCAGCGCCGAGCACGGCAGCTTCTCGGAGGCCGCCCGGCGCCTGTCGCTGACGCCGGCCGCGGTCAGCCGGAACGTCGCCATGCTGGAGCGGAATCTGGGCGTGCGGCTGTTCCACCGCTCGACGCGAAAGCTCAGCCTGACGGAAGCGGGCGAGACCTTCCGCCTCGCGATCGCCGACAACCTGGAGGGCCTCCAGGCGGCGATCGCCGGGCTCGCCACCCTGGGCGGCGAGCCGGCCGGGACCCTGAAGGTCAGCATGGCGCCGACCTTCGGCACGATGCATCTCCTGCCGCTGCTGCCCGGCTTCCTCGCCCGCCATCCGCGGATCCGCCCGGAATGGCACTTCGAGAACCGGCGGGTCGATCTCGTCACCGAGGGCTACGACGCCGCGATCGGGGCCGGGTTCGACCTGTCCCCTGGCCTCATCGCCCATACCCTGGCCCCGGCCCACGTCATCGCGGTCGCCGCGCCCGCCTACATGGCCGGTCGGGCGCTCCCCGCCGACCCGACCGGGCTTCAGGCGCTGCAGGGCATCGTCATGCGCTCGCTCCGGACCGGCCGCCTCCAGCGCTGGACCATGCGCAACGCCGCGGGCGCGGAGAGGCCGGCGCCGCTGCCGGCCTCGATCATCGTCAACGACCCGGACGCCATGCAGCAGGCCGCCCTGCTCGGGCTCGGCGTCGCCATGGTGGCGGTGCCCGACGTCGTGGAGACGCTCAAGAGCGGCCGCCTGCTCCGGCTCGCGCCGGACTGGTACGCCGATGCGGGGGTGATCTCGCTCTACTACGCCAGCCGGACGCTGCTGCCGGCCAAGACCCGGGCCTTCGTGGACTGGGTCACCGAGGCCTTCCGGGAGCAGCGCCTGGCCGAGCGCTTCTCGGGGCTTTCGGCGTCTTGAGCCGGCCCTGAAAGGTCAGGCCGCCCGGGCCTTGGCGACGAGGTCGTCCAGGATGCCGAGGATCGCGGCCGGCGTGTCGATCGCCGCCATGTCCGCCCCGATCGCCCGCGCCCGCGCGCCGTAGGACGGCTCGGACAGGATCCGCTCGACCGCCGCGCGCAGATCCCCGGCCCCGGGCCGCTGCGCGGGGATCTCGAGCCCCACGCCCGACCAGGCCACCCGCGCGCCGACCTCGGCCTTGTCCTCGGTGCGCCCCGCCGCCACGATCGGCACCCCGGCCCGCAGGGCGAGCTGGACCGTCCCGTAGCCGCCGTTGGTGACCAGCACGTCGACCTTCGGCAGCAGCGCCGCGAAATCGAGGAACTCGGCGAGCCGGGCGTTCTTCGGGATCGGTCCGCGCACGTTCTCGATCGGCCGGCGGCCGGTGGTGACCAGCACCAGCAGGTCGTCGCGCCCGGCCAAAGCCGCGAGGGTCGGCTCGACGAGCTCACTGAGATCGACGTTGGCGACGGTGCCCTGGGTCACGAGCACGACCTTCTTCGATCCGTCGAGCTCGCCCCACCAATCCGGCCGCGCGGCATCCCGCTGCGGCGGGGGCGGGGGCAGGGCGCCCACGAACCGGACATGGCCGGCCAGCGACCCGAAATCGTACTCGAAGGCCGGGACGGTGGTCTGCAGGAACGCGTCGGCCATGAGATGGCGCGAGTGCAGCACCGAGCAGGGCAGCGGCGGCAGCCCCATCGCGGCGAGCTTGGCATCCGCGTAGGCGCGGACCGGCGCACCGAACACGGCCTCGGCGCCGGCCGCCATGGCCGCGTAGGTCTTCCGCGTGGCCGCGTCGCGCGCCGGCGGCAGCCCGATCATGCTCGGGGCGCCG
This sequence comes from Methylobacterium brachiatum, assembly GCF_020523825.1. GTDB lineage: Bacteria > Pseudomonadota > Alphaproteobacteria > Rhizobiales > Beijerinckiaceae > Methylobacterium > Methylobacterium brachiatum. The sequence continues at coordinate 255,188 of NZ_JAJALK010000002.1, forward strand.
TCCGGCCTGTCCGCCACCATGATCGTGATGCTGCAGGCGACGATCGGTGGCCGGGGCCTCGCGCGATCCAGGAACAGGGGCGTCGTGCCGAAGAACAGATCGTCGACCACGACGAGGTCGGGGCGGTCCGTCGCGATGATCCGGCGCAGCGTCTCGGCCTGCGCCGGCATCGGATCGAGGAAGAGGCGCTCGAAATTGTAGCGCAGCTGCTCCGGCCCCGGGGGCAGGCTGGCGCGCTCGGGCAGCACGTCCTCGATCCGGGTGAGGTCGAGATCCGCGCCGGGATCGAACGGCAGGAAGCGGGCGCCCGAGGCCTCGACGGCGGGCCGGAGATACGTGGCCGTGGCGACCACCGCCTCGTCGCCGCGCGCCAGGACCATGCGCGCGATGGCGAGCAGCGGGTTCAGGTGGCCGGCGACCGGTGTGGCGGCGAACAGGATCTTCATGCGGTACCCGCTGCTGTGACGGAGCGGGCGATGACGAGGCCACGCGTAGCGCCGGCCTGCGCGCGGCGCCGGGCGACCGGTCCCGCTCCTGTCCGGGGTCTGCGCCGCGCAGGCTACGGCAGCGTTTCGCCCGCGTAGGATCCGGTTACAGGCGTAACGCCGGGCTAATCCGGGTCCCCCTCGGGATCGGCCTCGGCCTCCGCCTCCGGGATGGGGGCGGCGCCCCAGGCGATCAGGGCCGCGTTGAGGTCGTCGAGGACGAAGTGCCGGGCGCTGTCGCGGTCGTAGCCCTCGCCCAGGAGCTCGTCGTAATCGGTGAAGACGTGGCGGGCATAGGTCACCAGGGCCAGGCGGGCGGCCGTCTCGGGGGCGGCGCCGCGCAGGCCCGGGCTCGCCAGCGCCCGGTCGAGGGTGGCGTCGGCCTCGAAGGCGGGCAGGCGCGGGGCGATGCGGGCGAGCGCCTCGGCCACGGCCTCGCGGCGGTTCCGGGGCGGGGGCAGGGGGGCGCTCACCGGGCGGCCTCCGGCCCGGGCACCATGATTTCGCCGCCGCGGGCGGCTACAGCGCGCGCCGTCCCAGCGGATGTCGCTTCGGCACGCGCCAGCGCATCACGACAAAGGCTTAGCGCCGCATCCAATTGCAACGCGCTCTGATGCGGCACTAATGTCATCGGCAGTTGAGGCGGGGCAGGCAGACAACCCGCCGTCGGGGAGATCAGGTCCATGGCAACGATCCGTCACGCGGTGATCCTGGGCGTCCTGCTCGGGGCGGCGCCGGCCCTGGCCCAGAGCTCGGCCAATCCGGACGGCGCCCGGGTCGGCCGCCGGATCACCGCGACGGGCCAGACCAAGCCGCCGAGCCCGGCCGTCACGGGCACGTCCCGGCCGGTCAACGAGGTCGCGATGATCAAGGCGCAGAAGGCCGCGGAAGCCCGCTCCAAGGCGTGGGACAGCAAGATGCGCCACACGATGGGGACGATCTGCAACGGCTGCTGAGCCCGCATACGACAAGGGGCCGCCCCTGCGGGCAGCCCCTTTTTGTTCGTCGACGTTCCGAAACACACCCCGCCACCGGCTCGGCGCCGGGGTGTGATCCCAAATATCAGCGGGAGTAGAACTCGATGACGAGGTTCGGCTCCATCTGCACCGGGTAGGGCACCTCGGACAGGCTGGGGATGCGGGTGACGCGGGCGGTCATCTTGGCGTGATCGGCCTCGATGTAGTCCGGCACGTCGCGCTCGGGCAGCTGGGTCGCCACGATGACGATCTCGAGCTGGCGGGACGACTCCTTGACCTCGATGAGGTCGCCGGCCTTCACCTGGTAGCTCGGGATGTTGACCCGGACGCCGTTGACCTTGACGTGGCCGTGGTTGACGAACTGGCGCGCCGCGAACGGGGTCGCCACGAACTTCGCCCGGTACACCACGGCGTCGAGGCGCCGCTCGAGCAGGCCGACCAGGTTCTCGCCGGAATCGCCGCGCAGGCGGATCGCCTCGGCGTAGTAGCGGCGGAACTGCTTCTCGGTGATGTTGCCGTAATAGCCCTTGAGCTTCTGCTTGGCGCGCAGCTGCGTGCCGAAGTCGCTCATCTTGCCCTTGCGGCGCTGGCCGTGCTGGCCGGGACCGTATTCGCGGCGGTTGACGGGGCTCTTCGGGCGGCCCCAGATGTTCTGGCCCATGCGGCGGTCGAGCTTGTGCTTCGCCTGAATCCGCTTCGACATTTCTTCGCGTCCTCTCGAGACCGAGATTGAGGAACGCGCCCTCCTTTTCCCGGACATTCAGGTCGGGGACGACAGGGCGGGAGGATCCCGCCCACGGGTGCGCGTGAAAACGCGACGGGGCCCCGTGCGGAGCCCCATCGACGGCCGGGTCTTTAGGGTAAGGACCGGCCGGGGTCAACCACAGGAGGTTTTTTGCGGGTGGCCGAGACTTTCGGAATTCGGCGCGGGGCGCCAACCGACGCGGCGGCGATCCGGGCGCTGGTGGATGCGGCCTACGCCAAGTGGATCCCGCTGATCGGCCGTCTGCCGACCCCGATGCAGGCCGATTACGCGCAGGCCGTGCGGCACCATCGGTTCGACCTGCTCCGATCCGGCGAAGGGTTGGCGGCGCTGATCGAGACCCTGCGCAGAGACGACGATCTGCTGATCGTCAACGTCGCGGTCCATCCGGATTGTCAGGGCCGCGGCTTCGGCACCGCGCTCCTGACCCACGCCGAGTCGATCGCCGCCGAGGCCGGGCTCCCGCGGCTGCGCCTCTACACGAATAAAAAATACACGGCGAACCTGCGCCTCTACGCGGCCCTCGGCTACCGGGTGGAGCGGGAGGCGCTGTATGCCGGCCCGGGCCGGACGCTGGACGACGACATCACCGTGTACATGGTCAAGGACTTGGCGACAGAGCGCCAAGCCCCCTGAGAGGTCCCGGTCAAGTCACCACGCTCGGCTCGGCCCGGCCGGTGCGGGGCTCGATCTCCGCGAGGGCGCGGGCCGCCGCCACCACCGGGGCCAGCACCTCGGCGACGGGCAGATCGAGCCGGGCCGGATCGGCCTCGTAGCGCTCCAGATAGACCCGGAGCGTCGCCCCGGCGGTGCCGGTGCCCGACAGGCGGAAGACCACGCGGGCATCCTCGGCGAAGCCGATCCGGATGCCCTGGCGCTCGGTGAGCGAGCCGTCCACTGGGTCGCGATAGGCGAACTCGTCCGCCGTCGAGACCGTGAGCTCGCCGAGCCGCGTGCCGGGCAGCCCGGCGAGCTTTTCGCGCAGCGCCTCCATCAGGCCGTTGGCGGCGTCGGACTCGACCTCCTCGTAATCGTGGCGGGCGTAGTAGTCGCGGCCATGGGTCCGCCAATGCGCCCGCACCAGCGCGTCGGCGCGCTCGCCCGTGGCGGCCAGGATATTGAGCCAGAGCAGCACCGCCCAGAGCCCGTCCTTCTCGCGCACGTGGTTCGAGCCGGTGCCGGCGCTCTCCTCACCGCACAGGGTGATCAGCCCGGCATCGAGCAAATTCCCAAAAAATTTCCAGCCGGTCGGCGTTTCGTAGGCCTTGATGCCGAGGGCGGCCGCGACCCGGTCGGCGGCGCGGCTCGTGGGCATCGACCGGGCGATGCCGGCCAGCCCACCCGCATAGCCCGGGGCCCGGTGGGCATGGGCGGCGAGGAGGGCGAGGCTGTCGCTCGGGGTCACGAACAGGCCCGGGGCCACGATCATGTTGCGGTCGCCGTCGCCGTCCGACGCCGCGCCGAAATCGGGGGCGTCCGGCCCCTGCATCAGGTCGAACAGGTCGTGGCAATGGACCGGGTTCGGATCCGGGTGATGGCCGCCGAAATCCTCTTTCGGGATCGCGTTGACCACCGTGCCGGCGGGCGCGCCGAGCATCCCTTCCAAGATCGCGGTGGCGTAGGGGCCGGTGACCGCGCTCATCGCGTCGAAGCGCATGCGGAAGCCCGAGGCGAACAGGCGCGACACCGCGTCGAAATCGATCAGCGTCCGCATCAGTTCGGCGTAATCGGCCACCGGGTCGATGACCGCGACCGTCATGGCGCCGAGCCGGGTCTCGCCCAGGGTGTCGAGGTCGAGATCCGGGGCCTCGACCAGGCTGTAGCGGGTGAGCGCCTTGGCCCGCTCGAAGATCGCGTTGGTCACCGTCTCGGGCGCCGGGCCGCCATTGGCGGCGTTGAACTTGATGCCGAAATCGCCGTCCGGCCCGCCCGGATTGTGGCTCGCCGACAGGACGATGCCGCCGATCGCCCCGGACTTGCGGATCACGCAGGAGGCCGCCGGGGTCGAGAGCAAGCCGCCGCGCCCGACCAGCACCCGGCCGAAGCCGTTGCCGGCGGCGAGCCGGAGGGTCTTCTGCACCACCTCGCGGTTGAGGAACCGTCCGTCGCCGCCCAGAACCAGGGTCGCGCCCGCCTTGTCCGGCAGGGTGTCGAAGATCGCCTGGACGAAATTCTCGACGTAGTTCGGCTGCCGGAACACCGGCACCTTCTTGCGCAGCCCGGAGGTGCCCGGCTTCTGGTCGGGGAAGGGCGTGGTGTCGACGGTCGTCGGAGTCGTCATGGACGGGCGTCTCCCTGAATCTTCCGCCTCAATGCCCGCCCGGGGGCCCGGCGTCACCCGTGCGGCGCGGGATCGGGAGGGCTTTGTCACAGCGGTTTGAGCGGATCGCGCGACGAAACCGGTTCCTCGTGTGTCGATCCGGTTCACCAGCGGTTGCGCCCGCTAGGTCCCGGCGGTTGTATCGCCCGATCCGCCAGATAAGGCGGCCGGGAGGATACATGTCGGACGGACCATCGCAGCCTCGCCCGCGCCAGGGCAGGACACAATTGGAGACCGGATTGCCGCGGCGACAGATGTTCGGAGCGCTCGCCGCGGCGGGCCTCGCCGCGACCCTGCCCCCCTCCGCCGCGACGGCCGCACCGTCCGCGCGGCTGCAGACGGAGGAATTCCGGCTGCCGTGGAGCGAGCCGGGCATCGACATCTACGTGCGCAACAAGCACCCGGCCGGGACAGACCGGTTCCCGGGCGACAGGATCCTGCTGTTCGTGCACGGCTCGACCTACCCGGCCTCCACGGCCTTCGACCTGCCGCTCGGCGGGATGTCGGCGATGGACTACTTCGCCGGCCAGGGTTTCGACGTCTACCTCGTGGACCTGCCGGGCTACGGGCAATCCGGGCGCCCGGCGCCGATGAGCGCGCCGGCCGCCGACAACCCGCCGTTCATGCGCACGCCGGACGCGGCCAAGGTGGTGGGGCAGGTCGTCGACTTCATCCTGAAGCGGCGCAACGTCGACAAGATCGACCTGATGGGCTGGTCCTGGGGGACCTCGACCATGGGGCTCTACACCAGCACCCACAACGACCGGGTCAACCGGCTGGTCCTGTACGCGCCGCAATGGCTGGCGCGTACGCCGTCGCTGATGGGCGGCGGCTCCGGGCCGCTCGGTGCCTATCGCAGCGTCAGCCGCGACAGCGCCAAGGCGCGCTGGCTCACCGGCGTGCCCGAGGAGAAGAAGGCCGACCTGATCCCGCCGGGCTGGTTCGACCAATGGGCCGACGCGACCTTCGCCAGCGATCCGGTCGGCGCCGGGCAAACGCCGCCGGTGCTGCGCGCACCGAACGGCACCGTAGCCGACAAGGATGCGTACTGGGCGGCGGGCAAGCCGCTCTACGATCCGGGCGACATCCGCGTGCCCGTGCTGCTCATCCACGCCGAATGGGACGCGGACCTGCCGAGCTACCAGGCCCAGGAATACTTCACCAGGCTCACGCACGCCCCCTACAAGCGCTTCATCGAGCTCGGGGAGGGCACGCATACGGTGATGATGGAGAAGAACCGCATGCAGTTCCTCCACGCGGTCGCGGCCTTCCTCACGGAGGCAGACCCGCAGGCGTTGAACTGAGCCTAACCCCGTCTCCCCGCCATCGGGGAGACGGAACCCGATCCTACTCTGCCGCCTGGCGCGCCGTGTAGCCCAGCCGCTCGTTCAGCGCGCGGATCAGCTTGACCGCGGCCTCGGCGATCACCGTGCCGGGCGGGAAGATCGCCGAGGCGCCGGCCGCCACCAGGGCGTCGTAGTCGCCCGGCGGGATCACGCCGCCGATGGCGATCATCACGTCGTCGCGGCCCTGCTCGGTGAGCGCGGCCTTCAGCTCCGGCACCAGGGTGAGGTGGCCGGCCGCCAGCGACGAGACGCCGACGATGTGCACGTCGTTCTCCACCGCCTGCCGGGCGGCCTCGGCCGGGGTGGCGAAGAGCGGTCCGATATCCACGTCGAAGCCGAGATCGGCAAACGCCGAGGCGATGACCTTCTGGCCACGGTCGTGCCCGTCCTGGCCCATCTTGGCGACCAGGATGCGCGGCCGGCGGCCATCGTTCTCCTCGAACGCCTCGACCAGCGCCCGGACTTCCTCGACCACTGGCGACATGCCCCCCACCTCGCGCTTGTAGACGCCGGAGATCGAGCGGATCTCGGCGCGGTGCCGGCCCCAGGCCTTCTCCAGGGCCTCGGAAATCTCGCCGACCGTGGCCTTGGCCCGGGCCGCGTCGACGGCCAGCGCCAGCAGGTTCTCGTTCGTGTCGGCGGCCTTGGTCAGCGCCTCGAGCCGCGCCGTGACGGCGGCCTCGTCGCGCTCGGAGCGCAGGCGCTTGAGCTTGTCGATCTGCAGGCGGCGGACATTGCCGTTGTCGACCCGCAGGAGGTCGATGGCCATGTCGTCGTCGGCCTTGAACTTGTTGATGCCCACGATGGTCTGGCGGCCGGAATCGATCCGGGCCTGGGCCCGGGCGGCGGCCTCCTCGATCCGCAGCTTGGGGATGCCGGCCTCGATCGCCTTGGCCATGCCGCCGAGCTGGTCGACCTCGCGGATATGCTCCCAGGCCCGGGCCACGATGTCGGCGGTGAGCTTCTCCACGTAGTAGGAGCCGCCCCACGGGTCGACGATCCGGGTGGTGCCGCTCTCCTGCTGCAGGAACAGCTGGGTGTTGCGGGCGATCCGGGCGGAGAAGTCGGTGGGGAGCGCCAGCGCCTCATCGAGGGCGTTGGTGTGCAGGGATTGCGTGCCGCCCTGCGTCGCCGCCATAGCCTCGATATTGGTGCGGGTGACGTTGTTGAACACGTCCTGGGCGGTGAGCGACCAGCCCGACGTCTGGGAGTGGGTGCGCAGCGCCAGGGACTTGTCGGACTTCGGATCGAACCCCTTCACCAGCTTCGCCCAGATCAGGCGCGCGGCCCGCATCTTGGCGATCTCCATGAAGAAGTTGGTCGAGATCGCCCAGAAGAACGACAGGCGCGGGGCGAACTGGTCGATGGTCAGGCCGGCGGCGAGGCCAGCCTTGATGTACTCGACGCCGTCGGCGAGCGTATAGGCGAGCTCCAGGTCGTTCGTGGCGCCTGCCTCCTGCATATGGTAGCCGGAGATCGAGATCGAGTTGAACTTCGGCATGTTCTTCGACGTATAGGCGAAGATATCGGAAATGATCCGCATCGATCCCTTGGGGGGATAGATGTAGGTGTTGCGGACCATGAACTCCTTGAGAATATCGTTCTGGATCGTGCCGGCGAGCTTCTGCGGCGGCACGCCCTGCTCCTCGGCGGCGACGATGTAGAGGGCGAGGATCGGCAGCACCGCGCCGTTCATCGTCATCGACACGGTCATCTCGTCGAGCGGGATGCCGGAGAACAGCGTCCGCATGTCGTAGATCGAGTCGATCGCCACGCCGGCCATGCCGACATCGCCCGAGACGCGGGGGTGGTCGGAATCGTAGCCGCGGTGGGTGGCGAGGTCGAAGGCCACCGACAGGCCCTTCTGGCCGGCCGCGAGGTTGCGCCGGTAGAAGGCGTTCGAATCCTCGGCCGTGGAGAAGCCGGCATATTGCCGGATCGTCCAGGGCTGGGTGACGTACATGGTCGGGTAGGGGCCGCGCAGGAACGGCGCGATGCCGGGATAGGTGTCGAGGAACTCGATGCCCTCCCGGTCCTCCGGCCCGTAGCGACCCTTCACCGGAATCCCCTCCGGGGTCATCCAGGGCTCGCCGAGGGCCGGCGACGCCACCGCCAGCGGCTCGCCGACCAGAGGGATCTCGGCGAAGTTCGGGATGCGGGTGGTCATGGCGGTGACTCGTTGTGGCGTTTGTCACCTCATTATAGACGGCCCCGGAAACCGGGCTACTCCCCCACAGGTCTAGAGGTCCGGCGGCCGCGCAGGATGATGTAGATCACCGCGCCCGCCAGCATCAGCGCCATCCCGTACCAGGTCAGGGCGTAGACGAGGTGGCTGTTCGGGAAGGCGATCACCGTGAGCCCGCCCACCGGCAGGCCGCCGGGATTGGGCGTCGCGTCGGCATCGACGAAGTAGGGGGCGACGTCGGTCAGGCCCCGGGCGGCCGCGATGGCGGCGACGTCCCGCGAGTACCAGCGCCCGTCCCCGGGGTCGTTCGCCCGCAGGAAGGCGCCGCCGGGCTCGGTCGGCCGCAGGAGGCCGGTCACCCGCGCCTCGCCCGCCACCTGCCCGGCCTGACGGGTCGCGGGATCGCGGTTCGCCCCCGGCACGAAGCCGCGATTGACCAGGACGATCGTGCCGTCGGGCCGGCGGAGCGGCGTCAGCACCCAGAACCCGCCGCCGCGCTCGGTGACGGCCTGCACCAGGGTCTCGCGATCGTGCAGGAAGGTGCCGGACAGCCAGACATGCCGGTAGGCGTCGTCGGGGCCGATGTGCGGCCATTCGGCGGGGCCGGGGGCCGGCACGGCCGGGGCGTGGACCCGGGCATCGACCCGGGCGATCAGGTCGAGCTTCCAGGCCCGGCGCTGGACCTGCCAGGTCCCGAGGCCCAGCAGGACAACGAACACGACGCCCACGGCCACGCCGAACAGGACGCGCCTCAGCAACGAGAGCGGGGCCGGGGAGGGGGCCGATCCCGGCTCAGCCCCCTCTCCCGACCCCGCGGGCCTCATCTCCGGACGCGCGCTCAGCGGGCGTTGTTCATGACGTCGTGGGCATCCATCGGCATCATGTTGTGATTGAGGTGGTACATCACCCACACCGAGCCCGCGAGCATGATCACCACCACCATGATGGTGAAGATCAGCGCCAGGAAGGTCCAGCCGCCCTCCGACTTCGTGTTCATGTGCAGGAAGTAGATGATGTGCACGACCATCTGCACACCGCCCAAGGCCAGGATCACCAGGGTGGTGACGAGGCTGTTGTCGAGCACGTTGCCCATCACCAGCCAGAACGGGATCACCGTCAGGATCACCGACAGGACGAAGCCGGTGATGTAGCTGCCGAAGGAGCCGTGCCCGCCCTCGCTGTGGGCGTGGGCGTCGTGGGTGTCCTGACCGTGACCGGTCAGGTGGTGCGCGTCGGCGCTCATTCGAGCACTCCCATCAGGTAGACGACGGTGAACACCCCGATCCAGATCAGATCGAGGAAGTGCCAGAACATCGACAGGCACATCAGCCGGCGCTTGTTCTCGACGATCAGGCCGTGCTTGCGCAGCTGCACCAGCAGCACGACCAGCCAGAGGATGCCCACCGAGACGTGCAGGCCGTGCGTCGCCACCAGGGTGTAGAACGACGACAGGAAGGCGCTGCGCCAGGGCGGGGCGCCCTCATGGAACAGGTGGACGAATTCCCGGATCTCCAGGGCCACGAAGGCCACGCCGAACAGGCCGGTGATCGCGAGCCAGATCTGGGTCTGCTTGATCCGGTCCCGGTCCATCTCCAGCATGGCGAAGCCGTAGGTGATGGACGAGAACAGCAGCATCGCGGTGTTCACCGCGATGCCCGTCAGGTCGAACAGGTCCTTGGGGGTCGGCCCGGCCGCGTAGCTGCGGCCGAGCACGCCATAGGTCGCGAACAGGGTCGCGAAGATGAGGCAATCGCTCATCAGGTAGAGCCAGAACCCGAGCATCGTCGAGCCCTCGGAATGATGGCCCTCCTCGTCGGTCTGGTAGAAGACCGGCGCCGCGGCGCCGGGGGGTGCAGTTTCCGCGTGCATCATCGGATCACGCCATCTCCAGCTCGCGCGTCCTCTGACCTTCCGTCCGACTGACCGTGTCGGCAGGAATGTAGTAGTCGCGATTGTAATTAAAGGTGTGAAGGATCGCGACGAGGATGATCGCCACGAAGCTGAGCGCCGCCAGCCACCAGACGTACCAGACCATGGCCAGGCCGAAGGTGAAGTTCAGACCGGCCAGGATGGCGCCGGCGGCGGTGTTCTTGGGCATGTGGATCGGCTTGTAGCCGGTCATCGGCCGGGCGAAGCCGCGGTTCTTCATGTCCCACCACGCGTCGGAATCGTGCACCACCGGGGTGAAGGCGAAGTTGTAGTCCGGCGGCGGCGAGGAGGTGGACCATTCCAGGGTCCGGCCGCCCCACGGATCGCCGGTCAGGTCGCGCAGCTTCTCGCGGTTGCGGATCGAGACCACGAACATCACGATCTGCGAGGCGATACCCAGGGCGATGAGCCCCGCGCCGCAGGCCGCGATGACGAACCAGATCTGCAGCGACGGGTCGTCGAAGTGCTGCATGCGCCGGGTCACGCCCATCAGGCCGAGCACGTAGAGCGGCATGAAGGCGACGTAGAACCCGCTCACCCAGAACACGAGGGCCATCTTCCCCCAGAACTCGTCGAGCTTGAACCCGAAGGCCTTGGGGAACCAGAAGGTGACGCCGGCGAACATGCCGAACAGCACGCCGCCGATGATCACGTTGTGGAAGTGCGCGATCAGGAACAGCGAGTTGTGGAGCACGAAGTCGGCCGGGGGCACCGCCAGCAGGACGCCGGTCATGCCGCCGATCACGAAGGTGACGATGAACGCCACCACCCACATCATCGGCACCTCGAACCGGATCCGGCCGCGGTACATCGTGAACATCCAGTTGAAGATCTTCGCGCCCGTGGGGATCGAGATGATCATCGTCGTGATCCCGAAGAACGAGTTCACGTCGGCGCCCGAGCCCATGGTGAAGAAGTGGTGCAACCAGACCAGGTAGGCGAGGATGGTGATCACCACCAGCGCGTAGACCATCGAGGTGTAGCCGAACAACCGCTTGCCGCAGAAGGTCGAGGTGATCTCGGAGAACACCCCGAAGGCCGGCAGGATCAGGATGTAGACCTCCGGGTGACCCCAGATCCAGATCAGGTTGAAGTACAGCATGGCGTTGCCGCCAAGGTCGTTCGTGAAGAAGTGCGTGCCGACGTAGCGGTCGAGCGACAGCATCGCGAGAACGGCCGTCAGGATCGGGAAGGCGGCCACGATCAGGATGTTGGTGCACAGCGACGACCAGACGAAGATCGGCAGCTTCATCATGGTCATGCCGGGCGCGCGCATCTTCACGATGGTCGCGATCAGGTTGATGCCCGAGAGCAAGGTCCCGATACCCGCGATCTGCAGCGCCCAGATGTAGTAGTCGACGCCGACGCCGGGGCTCATCGCGGCTCCGGAGAGCGGCGGGTAGGCGAGCCAGGTGGCGCGCGAGAACTCGCCGACGAACAGCGAGACCATCACGAGGATGCCGCCGGCCACCGTCATCCAGAAGCTGAAGTTGTTCAGGAACGGGAAGGCCACGTCGCGCGCGCCGATCTGCAGCGGCACCGCGAAGTTCATCATGCCCGTGACGAACGGCATCGCCACGAAGAAGATCATGATCATACCGTGGGCGGTGAAGATCTGATCGTAGTGGTGCGGCGGCAGGAAGCCCTGCTCCGAGCCGAACGCGATCGCCTGCTGCGAGCGCATGAGCAGCGCGTCGGCAAAGCCGCGCAGCAGCATGATCAGCGCGAAGATGCAGTACATGATACCGATCTTCTTGTGGTCGATGGACGTGACCCAGTCACGCCACAGCGGCCCCCAGAAGCGGAAATACGTGATCACGCCGAGGACGGCGAGGCCGACCACGGCCACGCCGGCGAAGGTCGCCTGCAGGATGGGCTCGTGATACGGGATCTGCTCGATCGTAAATCGGCCGAGGATCAACTGTTGTAGGTCCAGGTTTGCGAACATGGGATCGGCCCGTTCAATGGGTTCGACGGCGACCGCCGGTTTTGGGTGTGGGGCCCGCGTTCACGCGAGCGGTCTTACTGGTTGAGCTGCTTGGGCGCGATCTGCCCGCCCTCTTTCTGGCCCTGGCTGTCCGGCGCCTTGACCTCGGGCGCCTTCTCCTGCCCGGGCAGCGCGCTCTCGCCCTGACCCCGCGAGTCCGGGTTGCCCATGTCGGGCCGGGGCTTCATGCCCTGCGGCTGCGTCTGCCCGTGCGGGCCGGTCCCGGATGCCGGCCCCGTCGCGCCCGGGGCCTCGTTGCCGCGATCGGCCATGCGGTTGTCATACTGCAGCCGGTCGTAGTTGGCCTGGGCCTCCGCCCCCGAGGCACCGCCCCGGGCGTCGATCTTCACCATCTCGCCGACGCACATCTGCTCCGGCCGCGGGCACATGCCGATGATCCGGTCGAACAGGCCCTTCGCGTAGGACTTGTAGAACCGCGCCGGCTCGGACTCGCTCGGCTTCTCCAGCTCGAGATAGGCTTCCTGGGTCAGCTCGCCGCCCTGGGCCTTGGTCTTGGCGACCCACTGGTCGAAGGCCTGGTCGGTCACGCCGTTGAACTTGAAGAACATGTTCGAGAAGCCGGCGCCGCTGTAATGCGCCGAGCGGCCCTCGTAGGAGCCCTCGCGGTTGATCACCGCGTGGAGCTGGGTCTGCATGCCCGGCATCGCGTAGACCATGCCGGCCAGCGTCGGGACGTAGAACGTGTTCATCACGTCGGTGGCGGTGATCTTGAACTGGATCGGCCGGTCCACCGGGGCGGCGAGCTCGTTCACCGTGGCGATCCCGTATTGCGGGTAGAGGAACAGCCACTTCCAATCCATGGCCACCGCCTCGACCTGGAGCGGCTCGACGCCGGCCGGGATGTCGCGCTTCGCGTCGATCTTGCTGAGCGGCCGGAACGGATCCAGGGTGTGGGTGCCGATCCAGGTGAGCGCGCCCAGCGCGATGATGATCATCAGCGGCGCCGTCCAGATCAGCACCTCGAGCTGGGTCGAGTGGTGCCATTCGGGATCGTAGACCGCGTCCTCGTTGGTGGCGCGGTAGCGCCAGGCGAAGAACAGGGTGAAGAAGATGACCGGGATGATGATCAGGAGCATCAGCCCGGTGGCGGCGAGCACGAGGTTGCGCTGCTGCTCGGCGACGTAGCCGGCCGGGCTCATGACCACGAGGTTGCAGCCGCCCAGCATCGCCAGGACCGGCGGCAGGGCGAGGAGCGGCAAGAGGCGCCGCGCAGGGCCGCCCCGGCTCTTGGCGGGCTCGATCCTGTCCGGGAGAGGGGTCGAAGAGGTCACAGCACTCGTCTCTTTATCCCAAGCCGCAGGCGCGGCGTCCCTGCCGTGCCGCGCGTGACGCGGCAGTCCCGGCAGATTCTGGAAGGAGGCCGCGCAGCCTTCGCCGCGCGGCGGCCGACTACATCTGGCGCATTTCCGAGCGGTCGAAGAACAACGCCGCGAGGGTGCAGGCTGCGCCCGACAGGAGGTAGACCCCGACCATGGCCAGGCCGTAGCGCTGCGACAGGAACAGCGCCACCAGCGGGGCGAAGCCGGCGCCGACCAGCCAGGCGAAGTCGGAGGTCAGCGCGGCGCCGGTGTAGCGGTAGTGGTTGCCGAGCCGGGCGGTGACCGCGCCGGCGGTCTGGCCGTAGGCGAGGCCGAGCAGCATGAAGCCGATCGTCACGTAGATCGTCTGGCCGATCGCGCTCTCGCCGAACAGGAGCGGGGCGATGATGCTGCCGACCGCGAAGAAGGCGATCAGCGAGGCGCTCATGATCAGGCAGTTGCGGCGGCCGATCTGGTCGGCGATCAACCCGGAGGCCGCGATCGCGCCGGCGCAGACGATGGCCCCGGAGAACTGCACGATCAGGAACTCGCCGGGCGAGCGGTGGGTGTTGTTGAGCGCCAGCCAGGCGATCGGGAAGATCGTCACGAGATGGAACAGCGCGAAGCCGGCCAGCGGCACGAAGGCCCCGCGGATCACGTCGCCCGCATGGTGCCGGAACAGCTCCAGCGCCGGGACCGGCCGGAGCCGATCGAGATCCATCATCCGGGCGAACTCGTCGGTGGCCACCAGGCGCAGCCGGGCGAACAGGGCGACGACGTTGATGGTGAAGGCGCAGTAGAACGGGAAGCGCCAGCCCCAGTCGATGAAGTCGGCCTCGTCGAGGTTGACCAGGAAGAACGCGAACAGCGCGCTCGCCACCATGAAGCCCAGGGGCGCACCGAGCTGCGGGATCATCGCGTACCAGCCGCGGCGCTCCCGGGGTGCGTTCATGGCCAGCAGCGAGGCCAGCCCGTCCCAGGCGCCGCCGAGCGCCAGGCCCTGCAGCACCCGCAGCACCGCCAGGATGTAGACGGCCGAGATGCCGATGCTATCGTAGCGCGGCAGGAAGCTGACCGCGGCGGTGGCACCGCCCAGGAGGAACAGCGCGATGGTGAGCTTGACGCTGCGGCCGTGCCGACGGTCGATCGCCATGAAGATCACCGACCCGATCGGGCGGGCGATGAAGGCGAGGGCGAAGATCGAGAAGGCGTAGAGTGTTCCGGTCAGCGGATCGACGAACGGAAAGAACACCTTCGGGAACACCAGCACGCATGCGATGCCGAAGACGAAGAAGTCGAAGTATTCGGACGCGCGGCCGATGACCACGCCGATGGCGATCTCGTTCGGGTGGACCTTGTGGTCTCCCATCGCCTGCTGAGCGTCGCGCTCAAGGACTGTGGCCGAGGCCATTGGGGTGTTCGCACTCATTGTTGACTGCCGCCCTCGCCGTGCGCCCGTTCGGGCGCCATGGCCGGAACCGCCTCATGCGGCATGTCCAGAGGTATCGCAACCGGCTTCCGACGCAAGTTCACCCACTGACGCATGCATGGCACCCCCATGCCAGCCCTGCTGTCGACACATGCGGGGCGGCCTGCCGCGGCGAGCGGACCCCGTCTCGGCGCGGCCGGCCTGGTCCACCTTCCTAGACGCGGTAATGCGCCGAGTTCCGTGACAGGTTGATGTTGTAGTAGGGGTCGGCCCGGAGTTCCGGGCCCCACCGGTCGAGCATGGTCAGCACCTCGCCCTCGAAGCGCTTGCGCTTCTCCGGCGTGTCCTCGGCGCCGCGGCTCTTCGATTCGTGGTGGATCAGCTTGGCGAACGGCGTCCAGATGATGCGGTAGCCGGCCCGGCGGATCTTCAGGCACAGGTCCACGTCGTTGAAGGCCACCTTCAGGGCCTCGGCATCGAAGCCGCCGACCGATTCGAACACGTCGGCGCGCATGGCCAGGCAGGCGCCCGTGACCGCCGAGACCTCGTGGGCGATGACCATGCGGCAGAAATAGCCGGGATCCTCGTCCGGCACGCCGAGATGGCTGTGCCCGGCGACGCCCCCGATCCCCAGCACGATGCCGCCGTGCTGGATCGTGCGGTCGGGATAGAGCAGCTTCGCGCCGACGGCGCCGATCTCGGGCCGCACCGCGTGCCGGACCAGCTCCCCGAGCCAGCCGGGCTCCAGCACCTCGACGTCGTTGTTGAGGAACAGCAGCACCGGGCCAGTGGCGGCGGCGGCCCCGCGATTCGACAGGTCCGAGAAGTTGAAGGCCCCGGGGACCGGCACGACGCGCACCCGCGGGTCGTCGCGATACCGGGCGAACAGGGAAGCGGTCTCGGGCTCCCGGCTGTCGTTGTCGACGATCACCACCTCGATATCCGGGTAGTCGGTGCCGGCGAGGAGACCGTCGAGGGTGACCGACAGGATCTCGGCGCGATCCCGGGTCGGGATGATCGCCGAGACCCGGGGGGCCGGCTCCGGAAGCGGGCGGACCAGGCGGTTGAAGCCCGAGGGGCCGCGCTCGGCCCGGCCGCCCCAGGGCGCCACGACCTCGTCGAGGGCGCGCAGGCGCGCCGCCTCGGCCTTGGCCAGGGCCCGGTCCGAGAAGGTCCCGGAGCCCTGCGCGGCGCGCCAGTGGTAGAGCACCCGCGGGATGTGGCGGATGCGGGCCGGGTCGAGCCCGTCGGTGAGCCGCAGCAGCAGGTCGTGGTCCTGGCTGCCCTCGAAGCCCGGACGCAGGCCGCCGACCGCCCGCAGCGCGTCGGTCCGCACCACGGTCAGGTGGTTGATGTAGTTCTGGGCGTAGAGCAGCTCGCGGTCGAAGCCCGACTTGAAATGCGGGTCGAACCGGCGGCCGCGCCCGTCGATCTTGTCCTCGTCGCTGTAGATCAGCACCAGATCCGGATCGAGGCGGAGCGCGCGGGCGACCTCGTAGAGGGCGTCCTCGGTGAGCACGTCGTCGTGGTCCATGAAGGCGCAGGCGACGCCGCGGGCGAGGCCCAGCGCGTCGTTGGTCGCCCGGGCGATGTGGCCGTTCTCGGACCGGGCGAGCACCCGGATGCGCGGGTCGGCCTCGGCGGCGCGCTGCAGGATCTTCGGGATCGCGGGCCGGGTCGAGGCGTCGTCGACGACGCACAGCTCCCAATGGGGGTAGAGCTGCGCGCGCAGGGAGGCGAGGGCGGCCTGCAGCACCTTCGGATCCGGGTCGTGCACCGGCATCAGCACCGAGATCAGGGGCGGGTCGGCCCAGGCGGCGATCTCGGCGGCGATCCCGTCCCGCTCCGCCCGGCGGTAGCCATGGGCGCGGATCCAGGCCTCGTATCCGGTCACCCGCCGGTGGGCCAGCGCCCGGCCGAGGAAGCCCCGGGCCCGCACCTTCTTGCCGAGGATCCGCCAGTACAGCGCCTGCAGGGCCAGCGCCGGCTCGCGCAGGAGCGCGCGGGGGACGAGGACCGGCCGGTCGAGACGGCGCACCGTGACCCGGCGCAGCCGCGCCGGGATCCGGCCGGCGGGATCGGCCACGCGCAGCGCGACGATTCCCTCGGGGAGGCGGCCGATCCAGGTGAAGGCGCCGCCGCCGGTCGCTTCCTGGGGCAGCAGCGGCCCGGGACGCCCCTCCGGGCCCGCGAAGGCCATGCCCGGGACCGTGTCGAGCCCCTCGGTCGGGTCGTTGGACAGGGTGATCTCGAGCCAGCGACCGGAAAGGCCCGCGAGGTCGATCCGCATCCCGTCCGCCGCCGCCCGCACCGGCAGGGGGCGCCGCTTGCGCCCGGCTCCGGTCAGGTGCGCCGGCGGCAGGCGCGTCCCGGGCGCCCCCGTCTCGCTCGACCGCACCATCAGCTCCAGCTCTTGTCGATCGAGTCCTTCACGGCATCCGACATGGCGACGTCGAAGACCAGCATCTCCTCCACCGCCTTGACCGTGCGCAGGCGCTCGGCCAGCGCCTGGGTCTCGGCCGGGATCGGCGGCGGCACCGGCACCGGGGCGTTGATGCCCAGCTGATCGAACAGGGTCGACGCGAAGGCGTGGTAGCGCGTCCGGTGGCCGACGATGCCGACCCGGGCCAGGATCTCGATCGCGGCGATCGAATTGCCCGGATGCAGGCGATCCTCCGGCATGCGGGTGCCGAGCTGGCGGGTCAGCGGGTTGTAGAGCAGCCGGTAGGCCGGCTCCGGCAGCATGCGGAAGTAGCGCTTCAGGCTCTTCACGTCGGTGAAGTCGTACTCATCCGAGAAGGAAGCGGCCTCGGCGAGCGGCCCGAGCCGCCAGCCGCGCGTGGGGTCCAGGGCGTCGCCGGCGCGCGCCTTCAGCCAGCGCATCCGGGTCGCCATCTCGGTGTAGGGGTCCTGCACCAGGATCGCGGTGATCATCAGGTCCGGCGTCATGAAGTTCTCATAGCGCGGAACCGTCACAGCCCCCGACAGGAAGGCCGAGGGCGCGGCCGGCCCGGTCAGGACGCAGGTCAGGATCTCGTCCGGCAGCTTGTGGACGCCGAAGTAGCAGTGCTGGAAATGCGGGAACAGCGCCGCCTGCAGGGCGGTCTCGGGCTCGATGCTGGTGTTGATGAGCATGGTCCGCAGCCGCACCAGCCCCTCCTGGGGCATGCGGCGGTAGATCAGGACGTTGGTGTCGGCGTCGTAGAGTTCGAGGCGCGGGATGTCGGGCAGCCCCGGCACCTCGGCCGCCGTCAGCACGAAGGTGCATTGGCCGGTGGCGTGCCAGCCGTTGCGCTTGAACGCCTCGTCGATGACGCTGGCCGGAACCTCGGCCACGCGCTGGCCGGCGACGGAGACCATCACCCGGCTGATCGCGAGGGGGTTGTCCGGAACGATCCAGCCGCGGATCGAATCGCCGTGATCGTGATCGATGAAGTAGCGCATGTCCCGAAGCTTGAGGCGGCGGAATGTCGGAACCGCCTCGGCGGCCCGGTCGGATGCCGGCCGGCAGGCCCATAGCGCATTTTCTGCCCCGCGTGCACCATCGCGGCCCCGGACCGTGGGCCGGGCACCGCAACGTTCCGCTTGCGCCCCCGCCAGGCACCGGCTATAGGCCCGGCCCACCGGTGCTCGACCAGCACCGGCCCGGGCGCGTAGCTCAGCGGGAGAGCACTACCTTGACATGGTAGGGGTCACAGGTTCGATCCCTGTCGCGCCCACCATCCTACCTTCTGGGATGGATCGACGAATTCGAGGCCCCGGGAACGGGGCCTTTTTCTTTGGTTCGTAAACCGGGTCGGAAATCCTGTGCGCGACGTGACGGACCCGTTCGAGACGGGGCCTGATTTGGGCGTCGTGGATCGGCCGTCCCAGCCTGCTGCGGGGGTACGAAGCCCCACGGGGTGCGCGCGCGAAACGTACAGGCCCGATTTTTTTCCCACAGCGAACGGCGGACTCGTCACGGCATATGGGATCGCCGGCTCGCATCCCGTGGCGGGGAAGCCGCCGGTCCGTCCGCATCGGCTTGAGGCTTGGGTCATCGGGGATGCTGGGCCACCGGGGATGCGTTGAGGGCCGACCCCGCTCGGCCCGTTATCCCCTGGAAACCGCCGCGCACGTCGCGGATTTTCGTGCAGAGCAGCGCCGGCCATGCGGATCCGGTGACGGGGGTTGGCGATGGCGCAGACGATCGATCGCGGGACGTTGGACCGGCTGATCGCGCTCGGTCGCGCGCGCGGGGAACTCACGGCGGGCGATCTCCAGGCTGCGCTTCCGGTCGACCACATGGATGTCGACGCCCTGGTGCTGGTGATGCTGGAGCTCGAGGCCGCGGGGGTCAGCGTCGAGCCGGAGGCCTTTGGGCCCCCCATCGACCGGCCGCTGCCCGGCGCGCTCACGCTTCCGGAGGCGGGCCCCGGGGCGCCGCCGCCAATCCTGCCCACGGGCGGGACGGGAGCCCCGGCGGTCGCGGCGGAGCGCGGGCCGGGCCCGGCCGCCGCCCCGCCCGAGGGGGATCCGGACGGAAGCCGGGCGGTCACCCGCGCGGTCGTCCTGGCGGGCCTCGCGACGGTGCTCATCCTCGGCGCCGTGCTGTTGATGCTGTGAGACCCGGCCGGAACGCTTCCGCGGCCGGCCCCGTTGGCCCCCGGCCTGACGGACCACGAGGATAGACCCCGAACCATGCGTCAACGAGCCGACGGTACACTGGGCCTGCTGGTCACGGCCCTGCGCGAGAGCGCGGTGCATTTCGGCGCCCTGCTGACGCTGGCGCGGACCGAGATCGACGGCAACCTCCGGGCGATCGTGTCGCTGGTCGCGATCGTCGGCACGATTCCCGTGCTGCTGATCGTCACCTTCTTCCTCGGGCTCGACGCGGTGGTGAAGCTGCTCGCCGTGCCGTTCGGCTCCGAGGCCCCGGCGGCGCTGATCGTCGCGGCGCCGTTCCTGGTCGTGGCCCTCGTGCTCGGCTGGTTCGGCCTGCGCCGGATGGCGCTGTCGAACCTCGAGCCGTGGCGGACCTGGCGGCAGGTGAAGCAGGATGCTCGCGAGGTCGTGCGGCCCCGGGCCTGACGGCCGTGACGCGCGGGGCCGTCTACTGCGTCGGCGTGAGGATCGCGCTGAGGCCGGGCGCGAGCGGGACGTCGAGATAGCAGCGCAGGCCCTCGGCCTCGAAGGCGAGGTCGACGATTCCGTCGAGCTCGCGCCGCACGCCGCCGGAGATCAGCCGTGTCCCGAAACCGGCCCGGGCCGGCGGGTGGACCGGCGGGCCGCCGCTCTCCTGCCAGGTGAGCCGCAGGCGCAGCATGCCGGCCTCCGTCGTGACGAGAGACCACGAGACCCGCACGCGTCCGCCCGGTGCCGAGAGCGCGCCGTATTTGGCGGCGTTCGTGGTCAGTTCGTGGATCGTCATGCCCAAAGCCAGGACATGGCGCGGGGATAGCGCGACGTCCGGCCCGTCGAGGCCGATCTGGTCGCCGCCGGTGCGGTAGGGGCTCAGCTCGCTCTCCAGCACCTCGCTCAGGGAGGCGCCGCTCCAATCCTCGCGGGTCAGGAGGTCGTGGGTCTTCGACAGGGCCAAGATCCGCGCCTCGAGGACGCCTTCGGCGCCGCGGGACTGGCGAGCCAGGGCCTGCACGGTGGCCAGCGTGTTCTTCACCCGGTGGTTCAGCTCGTGCAGCATCGTGACCTGCTGCTCCTGCAGGGCGCGGCCGCGGCGGATCTCGGCATGCAGCTCGTCGGTGTTGCGCTGGAGCGTGGAGGCCATCGTGTCGAGCTTGCGCCCGAGGCGGCCGAACTCCGTCATGCCGCGCAGGCCCGTGCGGGCGGAGAGGTCGCCGTCCTGCCAGGCCGCCGCGACCCGGAGCAGGCGATCGATCGGGCGGCGGATGAACATCCGTCCGGCCAGGAGCGCCGCGGCCAGCGCCAGGACCGCGCCGAGGGCGATCAGCACCAGGCCACGGCGGGTGGCGGCATCGATATCCGCGAAGGCCGCCGCGCTGTCGCGCCCGACCATGAGGCGCACCCCGGCAAGCGCCCCGTCCGGCATCGCGGTGGCGATGATCCGGGTTCGGCCGTCGATATCCTCGGCGATGCGCACCGCGCCGTCCCGGGCCGTCCGCAGCGCGACGCGCTCCGGCGGGATCGGCTTGCCGATCCAGTCCGCTCCGTCCGGGCGGCGCGCGATGATCAGGCCGTCGCGGTCCGTCACCGTGATGGCCGTCTCGGCCTGGTGCAGGGTCTGCTCCAGATGGTCGGACAGCCAGTCGAGATCCACGGCGGCCAGGAGGACCCCGGTGGCGGGGCCGTCGCTCTCGTCCCGGCCGGCCACCACCCGGGCGAAGTGGATCGAGGGCAGCTTCGACACGGTGCCCAGCGCGTAACCGCCGACCGCGAAGCCGCCCGCCTCCAGGGCGCGGCGGTGATAGGCGCGGGCGCCGGTCGAATAGGCCCCCGGCACCGAGCCGGCGCTGTCGCAGATCACGGTGCCGTCGGGATCCGTGAGCGCGAGCAGGATGACGTGCGGAAGCCGGGCGGCGGACCGCTTCAGGTAGGCCGTGCAGGCGACGGGGTCGCGCACCTGGACGGAGCTATCCCCGGAGATGAGGTCGAGGGCCTGCCGCATCCGCTCCGAGAGCTGGGCGAAATCCTCCGCGGCGCCGCGGACGGTGGCGAGCGCGTCGGCGCGCACCGCCGCATCGCGGCTCGCGCGCAGGGCGACCTCATTGTAGCCCTGGATCGCCAGCGCCGGGGTCAGCGCCAGCAGCACCAGCAGCAGGATGCGGGTGGTGAGCGACATCGGCGGTCAGTCGAGGCCCGCGATCATCGCGCGCACCCGGGCGGCCAGGGCCTCGACCGGGAACGGCTTGGTCATCATGCGCATGCCGGGCTCGAGATGGCCGTTGCCGAAGGTCGCGTTCTCGGCATAGCCGGTGATGAACAGCACCTTCAGGTCCGGCCGGTCCGGGCGGGCGGCATCGACCATCTGCCGGCCGTTGAGGCCGCCGGGCAAGCCGACATCGCTGATCAGCAGGTCGATCCGCCCCGGCGCGCGCAGCACGGCGAGGCCCGCCTCGGCATCCGCGGCCTGGAGCGCGGTGTATCCGAGGTCGCCCAGAACCTCGACGATCAGGTCGCGCACCACCGGATCGTCCTCCACCACGAGCACGGTCTCGCCACGCTCGGCCCGGTGCAGCTCGACGAGGCCGGATTCACCCGTCTCGGGCGGCGCGGCACCGTGGTAACGCGGCAGATAGAGCTTGACCGTCGTGCCGCAACCCGGCTCCGAGTAGATCCGGACATGCCCGTCGGATTGCTTGGCGAAGCCGTAGATCATCGACAGGCCGAGGCCGGTGCCCTGGCCGAGGGGCTTGGTGGTGAAGAACGGGTCGAAGGCCCTGGCGGCGATCTCGGGGCTCATGCCGGTCCCGGTATCGCTGACGCTGACGCAGACATAGGCGCCCTCGTTCACCCCCGCGTTCTGGCGCGTATAGGCCCGGTCGAGCTGCGCGTTGCCGGTCTCGATCACGAGGCGGCCGCCCTCGGGCATCGCGTCCCGGGCGTTGATGGCGAGGTTGAGCAGGGCGTTCTCGAGCTGGTGCGGGTCGCACAGGGTCAGCCACAGGCCGCCGGCCGTGACGATCTCGAGATGGATCCGCTCGCCCAGCGTGCGCCGCAGCAGGTCTTCCATGCCGGTGATCAGCGGGTTGGCGGCGGTCGGCTGCGGCTCCAGCGGCTGGCGCCGGGCGAAGGCGAGGAGGCGGTGGGTCAGCGCCGAGGCACGGTTGGCCGACGACAGGGCCGCCCGGGCGTAGCGCTCGATCGCGTCGGTGCGGCCCTGCTGGATGCGGGTCTGCATCAGGTCGAGGGAGCCGACGATGCCGGTCAGCAGGTTGTTGAAGTCGTGCGCGATACCGCCGGTGAGCTGGCCGATCGCCTCCATCTTCTGGGCCTGCAGCAATTGCTCCTCGACCCGGCGCTGCTCGGTGAGGTCCCGCCCGACGATGTAGAACAGCCCGGTGCCGGGATCGGGCACCGCCGTCCACATCACGACGCGGCGCTCGCCCGCCCGGGTCAGGACGCGGTCGACGAAGCCCATCACCGTCTCGCCGGCCGACAGGCGGCCCACCACCTCGGCCATCTCGACGTGGTCCGCCGGATCGACGATGTCCAGGAACGGCCGGCCGAGCAGCTCCGCCTCGCTCCAGCCGAGCATGTGCGTCCAGGCCGGATTGACGGTCTTGAGGAAGCCGTCGAGGCCCGCCGTCCCCATCAGGTCGTTGGTCGTCTCCCACAGCCGGTCGCGCTCGCGGGTCCGCTGGGTGACCTCGGAGAGGAGTGCGGCCTCGACCCGCTTGCGGTCGGTGATGTCCTGCACGAAGACGTGGAAGCCGTCGACCGCCCCGTCGGCCCCCCGCCGGGGCAGGTAGCGGATCTCGGCGTCGCGGTGGCGCCCATCCTGGTGAGGCCAGGGGATCTCGAACCGGACGGCCTCGCCGGCGCGGGCGCGCTCGACATAGGGGCGCCGCAGCTCGAAGGCGGCGGGCCCGAGCAGCTCGCGCACGTCCCGCCCCACGATCTCCGCGGCCGGACGGAAGAACCAGTCCTGATACGCCGCATTGGCGAAGCGGTAGATGTAGTCCCAGTCGATGAAGGCGATGAGCACCGGCAGCGCATCGGTGATGAGGCGCAGCTCGCGCTGGTTGGCCTCGGCCCGCTGCTCGGCGGATTTGTGGTCGGTGATGTCGCGCACCGCCCCGACGAAGCGGACCGGTTGCCCCCCGGCGTCGCGCTCGATCGCGCCGCGGCGGGCGATCCAGCGTTCCGCGCCGTCATCCGCCCGCCGGATCCGATAGGCGACGTCGGCATCGGTCAGGCCGGCGCCGCGGTCCGCCCACTGGGAGACGAAGCCGGCATCCTCCGGGATGACGAGGCGGGCGACCGCGTCGACCGGCAGCGTCTCCTGCTCGGCCAGCCCGTACAGGCGGAAGAAATGCGGCGTGGCGTGGATGATGTTCCGGTCCAGATCGATGGAGAACACGCCGACGCCGCCGGCCTCCTGCGCCCGGCGCAGGCGCATCTCGGAGGTGCGCAGCGCCGCCTCGGCCCGGACCTGGGCCCCGATCTCGGTGTTGACGCCGAACCAGCGCACCACCCGGCCGGAGGCGTCGCGCAGCGGCACGATCCGCGTCAGGAACGGCCGGAACACGCCGTCGGCCCCGCGCAGGGGGAAGACCATCTCGAACGGCTCGCCGGTGGCGATCGAGGCGGCCCAGACCGCCGTCACCCGCGGCAGCGCCTCCGGGTCGTGGACGCTCTGCCAGCCCCAGCCGGCCATGGCCGCCTGCGTGGTCCCGCAGTAATCGAGCCAGCGCCTGTTGTACCAGTAGAGATAGCCGTCGCTGCGGGCGAGCCAGCACAGGATCGGGAGGTGGTCGGCGAGCCGGCGGAACTCGGAATCGTCGATCCGCGCCGGATCGGGCTCGGGCAGGATCGCGTCGATCCGGGCGGGCGCTTGCCAGAACGCACGCGCGAAGGCGGTCTCGTCCCGCGGCGGCGCCTCGGTCGCGGCCTCCGCCCGGGCCGTCGCGAGCGCGGAGCGCAGGCGGGCGACTTCGTCCTCAAGGGCGCGGTTGCGGCGCCGGAGAGCCTCAGCCTCGTCCGCGCTCAGGGTGCCGCTCACGGCCTGCGAGCCGTGCGGAATCGCCCGGGCACGGCCCGCGACACCGTGAGAATGCAATCGAAGGCTGTACGCCGGCTCATCTCGGCCTTGTTGCAGAACCGGCCGACGCTCGCCAGCCCGAACGCGGGCTCGGACTCGCTTCGCGGGCGGCCTTAATGTTCGCGGCTGCGCGTGGCCCCGGCCACGGGGCGCAGATGCAGGAAGCTGCGCTCGCCGGTAGCGGCCTCGGCCACGTGCTGGATCGTGTCGAGCAACTCGGTGACGGCCTGGGGCGCGGCCGGGCGGAACTGCGCCTTCGGCTCGACCCAGCGCTTCTGCGTGCGCCTCGCGGCGATCTGCGCCTCGCTCAGCGCATCGAAATCCCGGCGTCGAGTCATGGCTCAGCCCTCCGCCCGGGACTGTGTCGGCCCATGGTTGACGAAAGGTTAACAGGGCCTCGCCGTCCGAGGGCGCAGGGGCGAGGGGAGGGCCGGGGCGCACGCGCCTTAGAGCGGGCCGGCCCGAGCCGCCAAGGTGCGCGCCAGCTTGAGCAGCACAGCACGGATATGCGCACGAAGCGGAGTGTCGTCGTCCATGCTTCGATCAACGGCGCAACCGCCGAAAACGTTTCACAATCATGCCGTTGGTGCGCGTCGCTGCGCCAAAGCTCGACCGTGAGGAGAGCCCGCACGGCCGCCGGCCGATCCGGCCGTGACGCCGCGATCAAAGAACCCGCCGCGGCAGGGCCGGGCGGGTCAAAGGTGATCTCGTCTCGGAGAAGGCCCGACGCTAGACGCCCCGCCCCGTGAGCGCATCCCCCATCCGAGGGACACAAGCCACACGATTTGGCGATCGGGATCCGCTGCGCGCGATCGCGCGCGCCGCGGCAGCCGGGAAGCCCGCCGCCCCTCAGCCCCCGAACGCCCGGGGCGGGAGGCCCGCCACGCCGACATCGAGTTCGAACAGGGCCCCCGCGGACGGCTCGTGCTCGGCACCCCGGGACGCCGACGTGACGAACAGCCGGTCGAGCCCGGGCCCCGCGAAGGCGCAGCTCGTGATGTTGGTGGCCGGCAACGAGATCGCCCGCACGAGACGCCCCTCCGGATCCACCCGGCTGATCCGGCCCGCCCCCCAATGGGCGATCCAGAGGCAGCCCTCGGCATCCGTGGTCATCCCGTCGGGCCAGCCCCAGGCCTCCGGAAAGCGCAGGAATTCGCGCTTGCCCGTCAGGGTGCCGTCGGCGGCGAGATCGAAGGCGAAGACGGTCCGGGCGGCGCTGTCGCTGTGATAGAGGATCCGGCCGTCGTGGCTGAAGGTCGGACCGTTGGCGACGCCGTAATCGCCGTCCATCCGCTGCCAGGTCAGGTCGGGATCGAGCCGGTGCAGGGCGCCCGAGATCGCGGTCTCGGCCTGGTGCATGCTCCCCGCCCAGATCCGGCCGGCATAGTCGACCTTGGCGTCGTTCAGGCGGTTGTCCGGATAGTCCGGCTCCGGATTTCCGATCGGCGTGACCTGGTCCGCCTCCAGATCGAACACCGCGAAGCCGCTCTTCAAGCCGATCACGAAGTCGCGCCGGCCGGCCCGGGGGATGATCCAGCCGATCGGCTCCGGGAACGGGCGCGTGCCGGTCTCGCCGCTCGCGAGGTCGAGCCAGCGCAGGGCGGGCGCCTCGATATCGACCCAGAACAGCCGCCCCCGTTCCGGCACCCAGACGGGTCCCTCGCCGAGCCGGTCGCGCTCGGCGCGGGCGACGACGCGAAACTGTGCCTCCATGGGATCGCCTTCTCTCGAGCGCCGGCCTCCGGAGCGGCTACCGGTCCGGCGAGCGCGTGACATCAACGACTTGAAGCGACTTCTTGGAGCGCCTTCCGATGGCGGCGCGATCGGGAGCCGCTCCGGCCCGCCGCCCCACGCCGCATCGCGGGTGGCGGCCGATCAGGCGCGGTCGGAGGCGCCCCGACCCGGCCGGCTGCCCCACAAAGCGAAGAACAGGACGTAGAGCTCGCAGGCGGCGGTGATCAGGAAGGAATGCTGCAGGCCGAACCGGTCGGCGGCCCAGCCCTGCACCACCACCAGGGAGCCCCCGGCGATCGCCATGATCAGCAAGCCCGCGCCTTCCTCGGTCAGCGGGCCGAGGCCGCGGATGCCCAGGGTGAAGATCGTCGGGAACATGACCGCGTGGAACAGCCCCACCGAGATCAGCGCCCACATCGCCAGCGGCCCCGTCGCGAAGGTCGCCACCAGCATCACCGTGAAGGCCGCGATGGCGGCGCCGGCCAGGACGGTCTCGGCGGACCGCCCCTGCATCAGGTAGCTGCCGACGAAGCGGCCGACCATCATCCCACCCCAGAGCAGGAACAGGTAGCGCGACGCCTCCGTATGCGTGAGGTTGCCGATCTCCGGCTGCGAGACGAAGTTGATGAACAGGTTCGACACGCCGATCTCGGCGATCAGATAGATGAAGATCGCCGGCACGCCGAAAACGAGGTTGCGGTGGCGCCAGAGCGACAGGCCCGCGCGCTCGGCCTTGGCGGCGCGCTTCGTGGCGCCTCCCGCACCGATGGCGGGCAGCGGGAAGCGGGCGATCACCACGGCGAGCACGACGAGAATCGCCGCCACGATCAGGTAGGGGAGCTGCACGGACTGCGCATCGGCGAGCCGCTCGGCCGGGCTGAGGGTGGCGCCGGCCGCGACGTTGCCCGAGGCGGAGCGGCCAAGGATCAGGTAGCCGCCGAACAAAGGCGCCAGGGTCGTGCCGAACGAGTTGAACGCCTGGACGAGGTTGAGGCGCGCCGGGGCGGTCTCCGGCGGCCCGACCACAGCCACGTAGGGGTTGGCGGCGACCTGAAGCAGGGTGATGCCGCTCGCGATCACGAACAGGGCGGTGAGCGTGATCGCGTACGAGACCTGATGGGAGGCCAGGACCATGCCGAGCGTGCCCAGCGCCATGATGCCAAGGCCCACCACCAGCGCGCGCTGGTAGCCGATGCGCTCGATCAGCTTCGCCGCAGGGATCGAGGCCACGAAATACGCGATGAACCACACCGACTCGATCAGCGTGGTCTGCGTATAATCGAGGTCGAACACGCTCCGGAGATGAGGGAGCAGCGTGTTGTTGATGACCGTGATAAAGCCCCACATGAAGAAGAGGCTTGCGAGCAGCGAGAGGGCGGGGCGGTAGCTGCCCTGATCGCGCGTCGCGGTCCCCGCCGCGGGCGCTCCCATGCTCGCGATCGGTCCTGCCATCAAACGTTTCCCCTCATCGAGGCCGCCTTGCCGGGCCCCTTGTTGTGGAATTCATTTGTATGAGTATATAGCGGAATTGCGGACGTCAACCGCGGCACCCGCGAGGGCCGGGGCACGGTCGGCCAGGCGGGAGCGAGCGTCTTGAGGGGGGAGCGGATGCGTGGAGTCGGAGCTGTCGCGCTGGGCGCCTGCGCGGCGATCCCTGCGGTCGCCCAGGCATCCGAGCCGGTCCGGACCGTGTTCGGCACCCTGCCGGACGGCCGCACGGTCGAAGAGGTGACGCTCACCAACGGCAAGGGCGTCACCGCCCGGGTGATCTCCTGGGGCGCCCTGCTGCGGACCCTCGAAGTCCCGGACCGCGCCGGAAAGCCCGCCGACATCGTCCTCGGCTACAAGGATCTCGCCAGCTACCTGGCCAAGCCCAACTATTTCGGGGCCAGCATCGGCCGGTACGCGAACCGGATCCGGGCCGGCCGCTTCACCCTCGACGGCCAGACCTACACGCTCGCGACCAATGACGGTCCGAACGCCCTGCACGGCGGCACCGCCGGCTTCGACAAGCGGCTCTGGACCATCACCGAGGTCAAGGGCGGCGCCACGCCGTCGGTCACCCTGCGTTACGTCAGCCCCGACGGCGAGGAGGGGTATCCCGGCACGCTCACGGTCACGGCGACCTACGCGCTGGACGCCGCCAACACGCTGACGGTCACCTATCAGGCGACCACCGACAAGCCGACCATCGTCAACCTGACCAATCACAGCTTCTTCAATCTCGCCGGCGAAGGCTCGGGGCGTTCGATCCTGGACAACATCCTGACCATCCCGGCCGAGCGCTACACCCCGGTCGACGCCACGCTGATCCCCACGGGCGAGCATGTCCCGGTGGCGGGCACGCCGTTCGACTTCCGCACACCGACGGTGATCGGCGCGCGCATCCGCGACGGGCGGGACATCCAGATCGTGCGCGGGCGCGGCTACGATCACAACTGGGTCGTGACCGATAAGCCCACCGCCGAGCCGCACCTCGTCGCCCGGGTCGAGGATCCCGCATCCGGCCGGGTCCTCGAGGTCGCCAGCAACCAGCCCGGCATCCAGTTCTACGCGGGCAACTTCCTCGACGCGACCGCGGTGGGCAAATCCGGCCTCGCTTACCGGCAATCGGATGCCCTGGCGCTCGAGCCGGAGCTGTTCCCCGACACGCCGAACCAGCCGGCCTTCGGCTCGGCCCGGCTCGACCCGGGCGCGACCTACCGGAACGTCATAACCTACCGCTTCTCCACCAGCTCCGCCCACCGGACCCACGAGAAATGACCGATCACCCGAAGACCCGGCCCCTGCGTTCGCGCGCCTGGTTCGACAACCCCGACAATATCGACATGACGGCGCTCTACCTGGAGCGCTACCTGAACTTCGGGCTGAGCCTGGAGGAGCTGCGTTCGGGCCGGCCGATCATCGGCATCGCCCAGACCGGGTCCGACCTGTCGCCGTGCAACCGGCACCACCTCGTCCTGGCGGAGCGCGTGCGCGAGGGCATCCGCGAGGCCGGCGGCATCGTGCTCGAATTCCCGGTCCATCCGATTCAGGAGACCGGCAAGCGGCCCACCGCCGGCCTCGACCGCAACCTCGCCTATCTCGGCCTGGTCGAGCTCCTGTACGGGTACCCCCTCGACGGCGTGGTCCTGACCACCGGTTGCGATAAGACCACCCCGGCCTGCCTGATGGGGGCCGCCACCGTGAACATCCCGGCCATCGCCCTGTCGGTCGGCCCGATGCTCAACGGCTGGTACAAGGGCCAGCGCACCGGTTCCGGGACCATCGTGTGGCGCGCGCGCCAGATGCTGGCTGCCGGGGAGATCGACCACGAGGGCTTCATCAAGCTGGTCACCTCGTCCGCCCCCTCCACCGGCTACTGCAACACGATGGGTACGGCGACGACCATGAACGCCCTCGCGGAGGCGCTCGGCATGATGCTGCCGGGCTCGGCGGCGATCCCGGCGCCCTACCGCGACCGGCAGGAAGTCGCCTACCGCACCGGCAAGCGCATCGTCGAGATGGTGGCGGAGGACCTCAAGCCGACCGACATCCTGACCCGCGAGGCGTTCCTCAACGCGATCGTGCTCAACTCGGCGATCGGCGGCTCCACCAACGCCCCGATCCACCTGGCCGCGCTCGCCCGCCACGCGGGGGTCGAGCTCGACATCGCCGACTGGCAGACCCACGGCCTCGACGTGCCGCTCCTGGTCAACCTGCAGCCGGCGGGCGAGTATCTCGGCGAGGATTATTACCGCGCGGGCGGCCTCCCGGCGGTGGCCGCGCAGCTGATGCGGCGCGGGCTGCTCCACGAGAACGCCCTGACGGTGAACGGCCGCAGCATCGGCGACAATTGCCGCGACGCGGTGATCGAGGACGAGGATGTGATCCGGCCGATCGACCGGCCGCTGAAGGAGGCCGCGGGCTTCCTGGTGCTGCGCGGCAACCTGTTCGACGCGGCGATCATGAAGACCAGCGTGATCGGCGAGAAGTTCCGCGAGCGCTACCTGTCGAATCCCGAGGATCCGGAGGCGTTCGAGGGCCGGGCCGTGGTGTTCGACGGTCCGGAGGATTACCACCACCGGATCGACGACCCGGCGCTGGCGGTCGACGAGAACAGCATCCTGATCATGCGCGGCGCCGGCCCGGTCGGCTATCCGGGTGCGGCGGAAGTGGTGAACATGCGCCCGCCCGCCTACCTGATCCGCTCCGGCGTGCACGCGCTGCCCTGCCTGGGCGACGGGCGGCAATCCGGCACCTCGGCCTCGCCCTCGATCCTCAACGCCTCGCCCGAGGCGGCGGTGGGCGGCGGCCTCGCGCTGCTGCGCACCGGCGACCGGGTGCGGATCGACCTGAAGCGCGGCACCGCCGACATGCTGCTCGACGCGGACGAGATCGAGCGCCGGCGCAAGGCCCTGGAGGAAGCCGGGGGATACGCCTATCCGGCGTCCCAGACCCCGTGGCAGGCGATCCAGCGCGCAACCGTCGGGCAGATGCACACCGGTGCGATCCTGGAGGGCGCCGAGCGCTTCCAGCGGATTGCTCAGACCAACGGCGTCCCGCGGGACAACCACTGACGGGAAGCCCCGCCGCCATCCCGGCGGCGGGGCTCACGCTTTCAGCGAGAGCTCGGTGTCGGCGAGTGCGAGGCGGACGAGTTCGGTCATCGCCGCCCGCGCCGCCGCGGGATCCCCGGCCACGATCGCCTCGTACAGGATCCGGTGATCCGGCATCGGGTCACGGGGCAGGGCGCTGCGACGCTGCTTGAAGATCGTCGTCCAAGTCACGGCAGCTGCGATGGAACTCGACAGGGCCATCAGCGGCCCGTTGCGGGCCGCTTCCAGGATCGTGTTGTGGAACGACTGGTCGGCGGCCCGCCCGATCTCGGTGGCGAGGCCGTAGCGGCCCATCTCCTCCAGGGCGTGACCCATCCGGGAGATGTCGAGCCCCGAGCGCCGCTCGGCCGCCAGGGCCGCCGCCGCCGGCTCGACGATCATCCGCAGCTCGAACAGGTCCCGGATGAACGTTTCGCTGGGCTCCGCCTCGAAGGCCCAGGCGAGGATGTCGGGATCGAGCAGGTTCCAGCGGCTGCGCTGGGTCACCCGAGTCCCGGTGCGGGGCCGGCTCTCGACCAGCCCCTTGGCGCTCAGGATGCGCACCGCCTCGCGATAGGCGGTGCGCGAGACCTTCAACTGCTCCGAGAATTCGATCTCGCCGGGCAGCACGTCTCCCGGCGCGTACCGGCCGGCCAGGATCGCGACGCCGAGATCGCGGGCGACCGAGCCGTGAATCCGGCGCGAGCCCGAGGCCAGCGGCAGCTTGATATCCTCGTACCCAGGATCCCCCCTCACCCGACACCTCCAGTCCGAGCCGCCAGGACGGGGCAGGATCGCCGCGATCGTACCTGGAAGTTGTAGGAGCGCAAGCGCCGACACCCGCAGGCATCATAGTGCCGCGACGCTTGCAGCCACTGCACAACTGCTCTAAGTTATTTGTATGAGTAAAGAGCTGAGTGCGAACGCGGAGATCCGCGGCACGATCCTGATCGGCGCCGAGGATGCGACCACGACCGATACGTTCCGGGCCGTCGATCCCGCAAGCGGGGCGGCGCTGGAGCCGGCCTTCTCGGCCGCCGGGCCGGCGCAGGTCGAGGCCGCCTGCGCGCTTGCGGATGCGGCGTTCCCGAGCTTCTCCGAATCGACGCCCGAGCTGCGCGCCGGCTTCCTGGAGACCGTCGCCCAGGCCGTGGGCGATCTCGGCGATTCGCTGATCGAGCGGGCCATGGCCGAGACCGGGCTGCCGCGAGCCCGGCTCGAGGGGGAGCGCGCCCGCACCATCGGCCAGCTGCGTCTGTTCGCGCATGTCGTCCGCGCGGGCGACTGGGTCCAGGCCACGATCGATCCGGCGCAGCCCAAGCGCACGCCTCTGCCGCGCCCCGATCTGCGCCGGCGCCACGTCGCCCTCGGCCCGGTTGCCGTGTTCGGCGCCAGCAACTTCCCGCTCGCCTTCTCGGTAGCCGGGGGTGACACCGCCTCGGCGCTGGCCGCCGGTTGCCCGGTCGTGGTCAAGGGCCACCCGGCCCATCCCGGAACCGGCGAGCTGGTAGCCCGGGCGATCCGGGCGGCCGTCGCGGCCAGCGACCTGCATCCGGGCGTGTTCTCCTATCTGCCGGGGCCGTCGAACGTCCTCGGGACGGCGCTTGTCGCCGATGCGCGGATCAAGGCGGTGGGCTTCACCGGCTCGCGCGGGGGCGGCCTCGCCCTGATGCGGGTGGCGGCGGGACGCCCCGAGCCGATCCCGGTCTATGCCGAGATGAGCGCGGTCAATCCCGTCCTGCTGCTGCCCGGCGCCTTGCGGGCGCGGAGCACCGCGCTGGCGACCGGCTTCGTCCAGTCCCTGACGATGGGGGCGGGGCAGTTCTGCACCAATCCGGGCCTGCTGATCGGTATCGCGGGTTCCGATCTCGACGCCTTCGCGGAGGCAGCCGCGGCGGCGATCCGCGAGAGCGCGCCGCACGCGATGCTGACCGCCGACATCCGCACTCGCTTCGAGCGCGGCGTCGCCGAGATGGCGGCCCGCCCGGGCGTGACCGTGGCGGCGCGCGGGGCGACGGCCGGCCCGGGCGGCGCGCCCGCGGCCCTGCTGCGCACCGACGGGGCGCGGTTCCTGGCGGATGCCGGCCTCACGGAGGAGATGTTCGGCCCCGCCGCGATCCTGGTGGCGGCCGCGGATCTCGACGAGGTCAAGCGCATCGTCGCGGCGCTCCCGGGCCAGCTCACCGCGACCCTGCATCTCGACCGCGCCGACGAGCACATCGCCGCCGGCCTGGTCCCGGCGCTCGCCCGCAAGGCCGGCCGGATCCTGGCCAATGGCTGGCCCACCGGCGTGGAGGTGGCGCCCGCGATGGTCCATGGCGGGCCGTTCCCGGCGACGTCCGACGGGCGCAGCACCTCGGTCGGCACCCTGGCGATCGAGCGGTTCCTGCGACCGGTCTGCTACCAGGACCTGCCCGACGCGCTGCTGCCGCAGCCCCTGCGCCCGGACAATCCCTGGCATCTCACCCGCAGGGTCGACGGCACCATCAGCCCGGCCTTCGACCGCTGACGCGCCGACGCGCGGCACACCTGATTTCGAGCCGGCCCGATGAAGGCCGGCCCTGGGAGAACCGAGATGGGGCAATCACTCCTACAATTCCGCGCCCCCGACGGGCGGCGGGGTGTCGCGATCCTGCTGGGGGGCGAGGCGCGGGTCGTGGTCGGCGCGGACAGCGTCCTCGACCTCGCCCGGCGAGCCCTGGCGGCGGGCGACAGCCTGGCCGAGACGGCAACCCGGCTCGGCCTCGGCGACACCGTGGATCTCGACGCCGTGCGGCTGCTGCCGCCGGTCGATCATCCGGATCCCGCGCATCTGCTGCTCAGCGGCACCGGCCTGACGCATCTCGGCTCCGCGGAGGGTCGCGACAAGATGCATCGCGCCGCGGCGGCGGACCCGGCCCCGACCGATTCCATGCGGATGTTCCAGATGGGCGTGGAGGGCGGCAAGCCCGCCCTTGGCGAGACCGGGGTCCAGCCCGAATGGTTCTACAAGGGCGACGGCGACGCGATCGTCGGCACCGGCGAGCCGCTCCTGTCGCCCGCCTTCGCCCTCGACGGCAGCGAGGAGCCGGAGATCGCCGGCCTCTACCTGATCGACGCGGACGGTACGCCGGTGCGCCTCGGCTTCGCCCTGGCGAACGAGTTCTCGGACCATGTGACCGAGCGCGGCAATTACCTGTGGCTCGCCCATTCGAAGCTCCGTCCGGCGGCGCTCGGCCCGGAACTGTGGCTGGGGGCTCTGCCCGCCGACGTGCGCGGCTCCAGCCGAATCCGGCGCGACGGCGCCGTGCTGTGGGAGAAGCCGTTCCTCTCGGGTGAGGCGAACATGTCCCACACGATCGAGAACCTCGAGCGGCACCACTTCAAATACCCCCAGTTCCGCCGCCCCGGCGACCTGCACGTCCACTTCTTCGGCACCGCGACCCTGTCGTTCAGCGACGGCGTCACGGCGCGGCCCGGGGACGTGTTCGAGATCGAGGCGGCCCCCTTCACCCTGCCGCTGCGCACCCCCCTGGCGGTGGCGCCCGCCCGCGACCTGTCCGTGAAGGTTCTCTGAGATGTCGGCTTCGAACGGGACGATCCGCATCGGTCTGGTCGGCGTCGGCAAGATCGCCCGCGACCAGCACCTGCCGGTCATCGGCGCTTCGCTGGACTACACCCTGACCGCCGTGGCGAGCCGCGAAGGCCGCTTCGAGGGCGTGCCGAACTACCACACGCTGACCGAGATGCTGGCGGGGCAGCCCGACCTGGACGCGGTCGCCCTGTGCCAGCCGCCCCAGGTGCGCTTCTCCGCCGCCCTCGAGGCGATCGAGGCCGGCCGGCACGTCTTCCTGGAGAAGCCCCCCGGGGCGACCCTGGCGGAGGTCGGAATCCTGGTCGAGGCCGCGCGGGCGCGGGGCGTCAGCCTGTTCGCCAGCTGGCACTCCCGCTACGCCCCCGGCGTCGAGCCGGCGCGCC
Source organism: Methylobacterium brachiatum (assembly GCF_020523825.1). GTDB lineage: Bacteria > Pseudomonadota > Alphaproteobacteria > Rhizobiales > Beijerinckiaceae > Methylobacterium > Methylobacterium brachiatum. Next base: position 289,914 of record NZ_JAJALK010000002.1, read on the forward strand.
AGTGGCTGTCGGGCCGCCGGATCCGGTCGGTGGCGATCGCCTGGATGGAGGATGTCCGGCACTGGCATCCGAACCAGGCCTGGATCTGGCAGGCCGGGGGCATGGGCGTGTTCGATCCGGGGATCAACGCCCTGTCGATCGCCACCCACATCCTGCCGCCCTTCTTCCTCACCGGCGCGACCCTCTCGGTCCCGGAGAACCGGCAGGCGCCGATCGCCGCCGACCTGAGCTTCGCCGACGCCGCCGGCACCTCGATCCAGGCGGTGTTCGACTGGCGCCAGACCGGCCCGCAGACCTGGGACATCCGCGTCGACACCGAGGACGGCCTGCTGGTGCTCTCGGAAGGCGGCGGCGTCCTCACCATCGACGGCAAGCCGCAGCCGCTGCCGCCGGAGGCCGAATATCGCGGCCTCTACGACCGTTTCGCCGCCCTCGTCCGATCCGGCACGAGCGACGTCGACCTGAACCCGCTGATCCACGTCGCCGACGCTTTCCTGCGCGGCGAGCGCCGCACCGTGGAGGCCTTCACGGACTGACCGGAGGGATCCCGGCGGAACACCAACGCGACAGAGCCAATCAGGGCCGCGCGTTACTAAGGGGGAGTCACTGTTATGGGAAAGTACACGCGATGGGCGGCGCTCGCATTGTGCGCCGCGACACTCTCGGGGGGCATCCGCTCGGCCGAGGCTCAGGATGCGGACGCGCCTGACGGCGGGCCGAGCTTGGTGAACCCGGGCCCGAAGGCGAGCCCGGCCGCGAAGGCCAAGTATCGGGCGAATCGCGCGCGGCGGCGGACCATCCGCGAGTCGCGGAGCGCGGCTGGCGCCAGCAGCGCGGCGGCCTCGATCGACGTGCAGGGCAGCAGCGCGACACCGCCCGGCCTGCCGCCGGGGACGTTCTATCTCGGCAACGGGATCAGCATGATCCTGAACTACACCGGCGAATTCGCCGCGAACCCGTCCGGCGGCATCCGGCAGGGATCGGCCTATGCCGGCCAGGTCGTGTTCGGTCTCGACGCCGACCTCGGCCGGCTCGCCGGGATCGACGGCGGCTCGTTCCACACCATCGTGACCCAGCGTCACGGTCGCAGCCTTGCGCAAGACCGCATCGGCTTCGACGGAAGCGTGCAGGAGATCTACGGCGGCGGCCAGACGGCACACCTCACCTCGGTCTCCTACGAGCAGAAGCTGTTCGACAACCGCCTCGACATCGAGGTCGGCCGCCTATTGGCCAATCCGAACTTCCTTGGCTCGCCGCTCTATTGCAATTTCCAGAACAACGCAACCTGCGGCGCACCGAAATCGATCTTCAAGCTGACAAACTTCACCTATTGGCCGATCTCAACCTGGGGCGCCCATGCCAAGGCCTGGCTCACCGACAAGGTGTTTGTCCATGCCGGCGTCTACGAGGTGAATCCCCGCGACCAGCAGGCCAACCAGAACGGCATCGACTGGTCGACCCGGGGCGCCACCGGCGTCCTGATCCCGGTGGAGGCGGGCTACTCGACCAATTTCGGCAACGACCCGCTCCCGCGCAACTACAGTGTCGGCGTGGTCTTCGATCAGTCCGATTATAAGGATCCGGTCTACGACGTGCGCGGCGGCCTGCGCGTGTTCAGCGATCTCGACCCGCTGACGCGGTTCGGTCGGTCGGCGGTCTATGCCCGGTTCGACCAGATGGTGTGGCGTCCGGATCCGACCAGCGCGCAAGGCCTGTCGGTGTTCGGCGTCGCGTTGGGCGGCACCGGTGGGCGGCAGATCCAGGATTACTTCCTGGAGGGCGGCGCCGTCCTGACCGGCACCTTCCCGGGCCGGCCCTACGACACCCTCGGGTTCGTGTTCGCCATGGAGAAGCTCTCGCCCCTCGGCTCGGCCGGGATCCGGGCGGCCCGGGCTTCCTACGGGCTGAGCAGCCGCAACGTCGACACGCTGCAGACCATCCTCGAGCTGAGCTACGGCATCCAGCTCACCCCGGCGGTGCGGCTGATGCCGAACCTGCAATACGTGATCGGCCCGGATCAGACCCGCTTCCCGCTCCGGCCGAAGCCGATCCCGGACGCCTTCGTCATCGGCGCGAAGCTCTCGGTCGACCTGTTCACGCTGGGCGGCCTGGCCAAGGGCCCGGGGAGCCTCTGACCCCAGGCGCATCACGACACCGCCCGCGACTCCGCCCTCGGCGGGTGCGCGGGCGGATGTGTCAGCCGATCGGCGCGCGCGGAAGCCTTCGTGCGCGCCGATCGCGTTTCAGCGGAGCGCGCTCTGCGCGGGCAAGGAGGGGAGGGCCGGAATATTCGACGCCCCGGTCCGCGCGTGGAACCACGCCCCCGGTCGCAGGTTGTCCTGCAGATTGTAGCTGTTCTAATTCGCAAGAGAGAACGGCACGCCGCCGAACCGACACGGAGCATCCGACATGGCCAGCGCGAACTGCGAGAGCTGCAAGTTCTTCGACGAGCACAAGGGCAACGGCGCGAGCGCCCAGGGCGATGCCGGCCTGTGCCGCTTCAACCCGCCGGTCAGCCAGCCGGCTCCGGAATCCAAGGGCCTGTGGCCGGTCGTCACGACCAACGATTGGTGCGGCCACTTCACGGCCGAGATGACCGCAGCCGAGTAAGCCCAGCGGCCCTCACCGTCGCGGCGCAGTGGCTGCGGCGATGGTGAGGCTGGAGGCGACCCTTTCGACGCCGTCGGACGATCAGGGCCAGCCGCCGAGGCTGGCCCTTTTTCGTGCGCCCGAGCGCGATCAGCGGAATCGGGCTCGGCAGCAGGGCCGGCCCGACAGAACGATCGATCTCCGAACAGACCCATCGGGGGCATACGGTTCTCTCTCGAAGCCGAGCGATGGAGCGAACCCGCGTCGAAAGCGGGCCGCGCGTCCTATCGGGCGGCCATTCGCCGGCGGAGCGCGCAAAACGCGAGATGAAATCACGCTTCCAATCGGCGTTTGCGAGGAGAACATTTTTCTATTCGCGCCGAATTCGAAAAGCGGTTTCATTGACGTTGTGCAGTGCAGCCAGCAATTCTAGCGGCCTATTCGGATAACCGGTCGCGTCACTGCCGCTCGTCATCGAGCAGGACGGCCCGGCATTGTCGCAAGGCTTCTGCAATGACACGACCGAGACTCGTCGGGCTGAGCGCGAATGTTCAGCGGCCGTCCAAGACCCGCACGCTGGTCGACGCGGTGCTGCACGAGGCCTGCGCCCAGGCGACGTTCGACGGGCGCATCTTCGACTTCGTCGATGCCGGCACTGGCCTCGGGGCCGCCTGGACCCGCGATCAGCTGCCGCTGCCGGCCCGCCGGGTGCTCGACGCGATCGAGGAGGCGGACGGGCTCGTGGTCGGCTCGCCGGTCTACAAGGGCGCCTATACCGGCCTGTTCAAGCACCTGTTCGATCTGGTCGATCCCAATGCGCTGGCCGGCAAGCCCGTGGCCATCGTGGCCACCGGCGGCGGCGCCCGCCATGCCCTGGTGGTCGAGCACGCCTTCCGTCCGCTCTTCGGCTTCTTCGGCGCGCTGCAGATCCCGACCGCGGTCTACGCGTCCGACGCGGATTTCAGCGACGGCGTGCTGGTCGAGGCCGGGGTGCGTGCCCGCGCCGCGGAGGCCGGCGCCCAGCTCGCCGCCCTGCTGCTGCACCGGGCGGCCGCCACGACCGGCCCGGCCGAACTCGCCGCCGCCGAGTGAGCCCGGCGATGCTCGACCGCCGCACCTTCCTGGCCGCGTCCCTTGCGGCCGTTCCGGCTCTCCGGGGCGCTCGCGCGGCCGAGCCCGGCCTGCTGCGCATCGGCTACCAGAAGAACGGCATCCTGGTGGTGGCCAAGCAGCAGGGGATCATCGAGCGGCGCCTGGACTCCCTGGGCCACCGGGTGCGCTGGGTCGAGTTCTCGTTCGGTCCGCCCCTGGCCGAGGCCCTGTCCGTCGATGGGCTGGACTTCGGCCTGCTCGGCGACGCGCCGCCGATCTTCGCCCAGGCCGGGCGCTCCAACCTCGTCTACGTGGCGGCCCAGGAAGGGGGCGGTTCCGGCGCCGGGATCCTCCTGCCCAAGGGCTCGACCCTGCGCAGCCTCGCCGACCTGAAGGGCAGGCGCGTCGCCTTCGCCAAGGCGACGAGCGCGCACAACCTCACGGTGGCGGCCCTGGAGAAGGCGGGGCTGAGCTACACCGATATCGAGCCGGTCCTGCTGGCGCCGGCCGATGCCGCGGCGGCCTTCGCCCGCGGCGGCATCGACGCCTGGACGACCTGGGACCCCTATCTCGCCATCGCCGAGGAGCAGGACGGCGTGCGCGTGCTGGCCCTGGCCAGCGAGATCACCCCGCAGAACAATTTCCTCGTCGCGAACCGGGCCTTCGCGGAGGCGCACGGCCCGGTGCTCACCGCGGCGATCGACGCGCTGGGCGAGGTGGCGGCTTGGTGCCGGCAGAACCGCGGCGACGTCGCCGCGATCCTGTCGCAGGGCACCGGCGTGCCGCTGCCGGCCACTCGGCGGGCGGTGGACCGCAACGATTTCGTGATCGGCCCGATGACCGCGCGCGTCACCGCCGAGCAGCAGGCCATCGCCGACCGGTTCTACGCCCTGAAGCTGATCCCGAAGCCGATCCACGTCGCCGAAGCGGTCTGGACGGCACCCGCCCGCAATGGCTGAGCGCATGCCCGATCGTCCGTCCTCCCCAAGCCCGTTCGGGCTCGCGCCGACCCGTCGCCGCCTCCTGTCCGCGGGGCTCGGCCTCGCGGCGGCCAGTACCCTGCGCCCGGCCCTGGCCGCGGGCGGCACCGTCCGGGTCGGCTACCAGAAATACGGCTCCCTCGTGCTGCTGAAGGGTCGCGGCACCCTCGAGACGGCGCTCCAGCCCCTCGGCTACACGGTGGCGTGGTCGGAATTCCCGTCCGGGCCGCCGCTGATGGAGGCCCTGAATGCTGGGGCGGTGGATTTCGGCTCGGCCGGCGAGGCGCCCCCGATCTTCGCGCAGGCCGCGAGCGCGGAGCTGCGCTACGTCGCCACCGAGCCGCCGGCTCCCCGGGGCGAGGCGATCCTGGTGCCCAAGGACAGCCCGGTCCGCAGCGTCGCCGACCTGCGCGGCCGGACGCTCGCCCTGAACAAGGGCTCGAACGTCCACTTCCTGGTGGTGCGGGCGCTGGAGCAGGCCGGCCTGCCCTACGACGCGGTGAAGTTCGCCTTCCTGGCCCCGGCCGACGCCAACGCCGCCTTCGTGCGCGGATCGGTCGACGCCTGGGCGATCTGGGATCCCTATCTCGCCGCCGCCGAGCGGGCCACCGGCGCCCGGGTGCTGGCGGATGCGCAGGGCCTCGCGCCCAACCGCCAATTCTACCTGTCCCGCCGCGGCTTCACAGATGCCAATTCGGAGATCGTCGCGATTGTCCTCAAGGCGATCGGGGAGGTCGATACCTGGGCGGCCGGCCATGCCGAGACCGTGGCGGCGGAACTTGCGCCCTCCGTGGGCATTCCAGCCCCCGTGCTCCGCGTCGCCCTCGACCGCTTGTCCTACGGGGTCACACCCCTGGATGCCGCGGCGGTGGCCGACCAGCAGCGGGTGGCCGACGCCTTCCATAGCCTCGGCCTGCTGCCGAAGCCGATCCGCGTGGCCGACGCGGTCTGGACACAGCCCGAGCGCCGGGCGGAGAACCGTTGATGCGACCGACTGCCCTCGACCGCCTGCGCGATACCGCCGTGCCCTGGCTCCTGCCGGTCGCGATCCTGCTGGGCTGGCAGGCCGCGGTCTCCGCCGGCCTCGTCTCCAACCGGTTCATGCCGGCGCCCCTGGACGTGGTCCGGGCGGGCTGGGAGGCCGGGCGCACCGGTGAGCTCTGGACCAACCTCTGGGTCAGCACCCTGCGGGCCCTGTCGGGCTTCGCGGTGGGCGGCGGCATCGGCTTCGCGCTGGGCCTCGCCAACGGTCTCTCCCGCCTGTCGGAACAGCTGACCGACACCTCGGTGCAGATGGTGCGCAACGTGCCCCATCTGTCGCTGATCCCGCTGGTGATCCTGTGGTTCGGGATCGGTGAGGAGGCCAAGCTGTTCCTGGTGGCGCTCGGCGTGTTCTTCCCGATCTACGCCAACACCCTGCACGGCATCCGCTCGGTGGACCCGGCGCTGGTGGAGATGGGCCGCGTCTACGGCATGTCGCGGACCGAGCTGTTCACCAAGGTGGTGCTGCCCGGCGCCCTGCCGTCGATCTTCGTCGGCCTGCGCTACGCGCTCGGCATCATGTGGCTGACGCTGATCGTCGCCGAGACGATCTCCGCCTCGTCGGGGCTCGGCTACATGGCCATGCAGGCCCGCGAGTTCATGCTGGTCGACGTCGTGGTGCTGGCGATCCTGATCTACGCCGCCCTGGGCAAGCTCGCGGACGCGCTGACGCGCCAGCTCGAGCGCGCCTGCCTCGCCTGGAACCCCGCCTACAGGAGCGCCTGATGCTGCTCGACGCCCTTCGCCGCGAGGCCCCGACCGATCTCGTCCCGGAGACCCGGGTCGCCGACGCGCCCCCTGCGCCGGCGCCTCGACCGACGGACGCTACCGGCCGCGGCATCGCCGTGACGGCCCGCGACCTGCGCAAGAGCTTCGACGGCCACGCCGTCATCGAGGGGCTCGACCTGTACCTGCCGGCCGGCGGCTTCACCGCCGTGGTCGGGCGCTCCGGCTGCGGCAAGAGCACCCTGCTGCGGCTGATCCTCGGGCTGGAGACGCCCACCGGCGGCCGGATCGTCCTGGAAGGGCCGCAGGCCGGCCCGCGCCGGAGCGAGCCGCCGAAGCGGATCATGTTCCAGGAGCCGCGCCTGCTGCCCTGGGCCCGGGTCGTCGACAACGTCGCGGTCGGCCTCTCCGGCCACGGCTCCCGGGCCGAGCGCCGGGAGCGGGCGCTGGCGGCCCTGGCCGAGGTCGGCCTGGCCGACAAGGCGGGACAATGGCCCGCGACCCTCTCGGGCGGCCAGCGTCAGCGCGTGGCACTCGCCCGGGCGCTGGTGAGCCGGCCAGGCCTGCTGGCGCTCGACGAGCCCCTCGGCGCCCTCGACGCGCTGACCCGCATCGGCATGCAGGACCTGATCGAGCGGATCTGGCTGTCGCAGGGCTTCACCGCGCTGCTCGTCACCCACGACGTCGCCGAGGCGGTGGCGCTCGCCGACCGCATCCTGGTGGTCGAGGCCGGCCGCATCGCCCTCGACCTGCGGGTCGACGTGCCGCGCCCGCGCCGGCGCGGCGATCCGGATCTGGCGCGCCTCGAAGGGCGTATCCTCGATCATCTGCTCGGCGCGCAGCCGACCCTCTGACCGCGGGCCGCCGTTTCCCGGAAGCGGCGGCCTGCCCTAGCTCTTGGTGATCGCCGGATGCGAGAAGTCGGATCCGGCTTTTCCGCATCCGGCTCACGGCCGCAATGGAGACCCCGATGACCGCGACGAATGACGGGCGCGCCGACGTCCTCTGGTTCCTGCCGACCCACGGCGATGGCCGCTATCTCGGCGCCCAGGAAGGGGCCCGCGAAGTCTCGATCGACTACCTCCGGCAGATCGCCCAGGGCGCCGACGAGCTCGGCTATTACGGCGTGCTGCTGCCGACCGGGCGCTCCTGTGAGGATTCCTGGATCGTCGCCTCGGCGCTGGCGCCGCTCACCAAGCGGCTGCGCTTCCTGGTGGCGGTGCGGCCCGGCCTGATGGAGCCGTCCGCGGCGGCCCGCATGACCGCGACGCTCGATCGGGTCTCGGACGGGCGCCTCCTGATCAACGTCGTCACCGGCGGCGATCCGGTGGAGCTGGCCGGCGACGGCGTGTTCCTGTCCCACGACGAGCGCTACGCCGTCACCGACGAGTTCCTGACGATCTGGCGCGGCCTGCTCTCGGGCGAGACCGTGACCTTCCAGGGCAAGCACCTGCGCACCGAGAACGGCCGGGTGATCTTCCCGCCGGTGCAGAAGCCCTATCCGCCGCTCTACTTCGGCGGCTCGTCGCCGGCCGGGATGGAGGTCGCGGCCGAGCATTGCGACGTCTACCTCACCTGGGGCGAGCCCCCGGCCCAGGTCGCGGAGAAGATCGCCGCCGCCCGTCAGGCCGCGGAGGCCAAGGGCAAGACCTTCTCGTACGGCATCCGCCTGCACGTGATCGCCCGGGAGACCGAGGCCGAGGCCTGGGACGCCGCAGAGAAGCTGATCTCGAAGCTCGACGACGCCACCATCGCCAAGGCTCAGGAGACCCTGAAGCGGCAGGATTCGGTCGGCCAGAGCCGCATGATGGCGCTGCACGGCGGCAACCGCGACAAGCTCGTGGTCTCCCCCAACCTCTGGGCCGGGGTCGGGCTGGTGCGCGGCGGCGCCGGCACGGCGCTCGTCGGCTCGGCCGATCAGGTCGCCGACCGGATGAAGGAATATATCGACCTCGGGATCGACCGGTTCATCCTCTCGGGCTACCCGCATCTGGAGGAGGCCTACCGCTTCGCCGAGCTGGTCTTCCCGAAGCTGCCTCTGCGCGCCACCACGGGCCGACCCACGGGCAACGCCCGCAACGACGGCCCGTTCGGCGAGATCATCGCCAACGATCTCGTACCCGCCCGTCGCGTCGGGGCGCACTGAGGCAGCGTCCCGACCTGCCGCGCCTGCGCGGGAATCGCCGCGTCACCGATCGGATGGCGGGCGGGAAACCGGGTTTCCGGAGGGCCGGACGCCCTTCGGCGGCGTTCGGGGCGTGCTACCCCGAACGCCGGGCGACGCCCTGACGCAGGGCTCCACCCAGCCATCGCAGGAGGGCCATGACCTTCTGAAACCAAGGCTTTCCCGGCCGAAGTCGCCCGTGGACAGCGGGAAGAGCGGGGATGGCGCAGGTTCGGCACATCCGCGCCAAAGTCACGCCATCCTTGGCGCCCAGGTGCCGCGCCTATCACCGCGCGGCCCGCTCGCGCGATCACCGGATAGCGACAAGGACATCCATGACCTCGACCAAGGCGGTCCTCCTGACCATCGGCCTGTGCCTCGGCCCGGTTGCCGCACACGCCGAGCAATCCCCGGCCCGCGAGGCGCTCAAGCAATACTGCACCGGCGACTACATGGATTATTGCAGCGCCTACGCGCCCGGCGGCCCCGAGGTCGAGGCCTGCTTCAAGGCGAACATGAAGAACCTGTCGCCCGGCTGCTCCGCGGCGATCACCGCCTACAAGCAGGAGAAGCGGGCGACCAAGCGCGTCAGCGAAGTGCGCTGAGGCCGCCGCTGCCGTACCTGTCGGGTCGGCATCCCGTTCTCGCGCGCATAGCGAAGCACCCCGGCGTGGCACAGCGCTCGGGCGTGTCGCGCTGCCCCGGGTCTCTGCGCTCCGCGCGTGATGACGGCGACCGTGAAATTCTTTGAGCCCGTCGCGATGGCCCCGTGAGCGGCGAAGAGTGAGATATTTTCCGCCGATCATGTGAATGCGATCGCAATAGTGCACGACATGCGTCGGTTATTAATTGAGTTCGACTTATGTCGAAGATATAGCTGTTCAACTTTACTTTGTAAGCACTGCAAAGAATTTCGAAACATCGGGACCGTGACATTCCTGCACTTTCCGAGATCGGGCGCGGCCTTAGCCTCCGCGGTGCCGAAAATCGGAGATTGCCTCGTATCCACTGCACGTTGTTTCGCGAAGAATCCTCTCACGCGCGCGCTCGTCCTGGCCGTTCTGGCGGCGAGCGTGGCCGCCTGCGCGACCACGCCGCCGGCTCAGCCGGTGCCGCTGATCAAGAAGGGCTGAGCACCGCGTCCCGACGGGCGCAGGTTTTCCCTCGGGACGACAACTACGCGCCGCCCCGGATCCGGGGCGGCGCCCTCGGCCGGCATCACCGCACGGCGATCCCCAGCGGGGCGCCGCGGCAATTGAGATGGGCCGGATTGGTGGAGACCACCCCGGCATTGCAGCCGCCCTGCAGGCCGACATAGAGCGGCGTCCCGCCCGCACCGGCGCTCGCCAGGTAGCCGATCGGCCGCGTGCCGGCGTCGAGATGGCGCGGGTTGTTGGTGACCAAGCCGGCATCGAGCCCGGCCGCGGTGCCGGCATAGACCGGCGTGTCGGCGGGCGAGGAGGGCTGCGCCAGGGTGGCGCCGATCGGGGCCGTGGCGCAGCCCTTGTAGCCTGGGTCGATCGTCACCTCGCCGGCATTGCAGCCCTGCTGCGTCCCGACATAGAGCGCCACGCCCGGAGCCCGCGCGGCCGGCGGGGCCGCCGCCTGAGGTGCCGGGGCGGGGTCGGCGGGGAGGGGAGGCGCCCGCCCGCCGGTGAGGGCCGCCTGTAGGGCGACGAGGCCAGCCCGGACATCCTGCAGGGTGCCGACCACCACGTAGCAGGTGTAGCTGTGCGCGCCTGCCGGGACGTTGTTCTCCCGGAAGACGCAGTTCCACTTCACGGTGGCGTTGCCCGGCCCCGGAAGGGTCGCGAAGTTGAACCGGCCGTACCCGGCATTCGGCACGGTCGCCTGGGGGAGGGCGGGGCTGTAGACACCCATCGCCCGGGAGCCGTCGGGGGTCGCCAGGATCACCGGCACGCCCTGCTCGCCCGGCCCGGCCGAGAGCGGCGCGGACTGGCCCGTCGCCGGGTCGAGGTTCCAGAACGCCGTGAAGTCCGGCGGCATGTAGGCGGTCGCCGCCTCGAAGGTCGCCGATTCGTGGGGTTGCGCCGTGATGTAGGTGGCGCGGTACGCGATGGCGTTGGCCACGCCCGCCGCGCCCAGGGTGACGGTCTTGGCCAGGACGTCGTCCGAACGAGGCCCGGCATGGGGCCCGGGGCCCTTCGGGCAGCTGCCGGTGACGCGGCCCGGCTCGATCCAGTAGGCCATCTGCGACCGCGTCTGGAGCGTGTCCGGACCCCGTTTCAGCTCCGTCAGCAGGGTCGTGCTGCGCGGGCCCGTGCCGTCGGAATCGCTGCCCGCCTCGGTCGGGTTCAGGCACTCGCCGTAGCCGTCGTAGGACGAGGCCGATTGCAGCTCGCGGCCGTGGTCGTGGGCGTTGATGAACTCGGTGCCGCCCCAGGTCAGGCTGTCGATCGCGCCGCCGGTCCGAGACGAGACGCCGACCGTGATCGGGGATCCGTTGAACACCCGGCTGATCGTCGCCCGGCCGCCGGGCTCGGGCCAGGCGATGGACGGCGCATCCTCGGCCTGCGCGGCCCCGGCGAGGCCGACGAGCAGGAGCGCGGCGCGCAGGGGACGGGGCAGGGGGGTCGAGGCGGACATCGGCGGCTCCTGTGAGGCGCCGGCTTAGAGCATGAGGCGGGGGAGGGGAATCCTACCTCATGATCGTGAGGCCCAGCAAAGAGATAGCCCAGTGGCCCGGCCAGGATCGCGTTCCCGCATGGTTCAGAGCGCACAAGACCTAATTGAAACCTGGGCAGTACCGCCTTATCCCCTGACCGTCAGCACGATAATTTAAGCTTCGGACTGCCATCAGATTAGAAGGCTGCGGGCAAGCCTGATTCCCGAAATTCCGCGACGCCTGTGCGTGCGACATCCGGGGATCTGCTGCACCGGCCTGGGATACATCTTCGGAATGCGGATGCCGTGCCGATGACAACCACCGATTTGGCTTCCGCCAGCGGCAGACGGACCGCCGAGGGGCGCGAGGCGCTGATGCGCACGGCGCGCACGATCGCGGCGGCGGCCGTCGCCGCCATGGTGCTGCTCCTCGATCTCATCAGCTTCTCGCAGCTGATCTTTTCCGGCCCGCTGGCGGAGAGCCGGGTCGCCGGGATGTCGGCGATGCTGGCGGCCTACGTGCTGGGCAGCCTCGTCTTCGTCGCGCTGCGGCGGACCGTGGTGGTGTCGCTGTCCTTCATCGGGGCGGCCGCGATCGTGCAGGCGGCCATCGCCGCCGCGGTGGCCGGCGCGCTGCGGGATTCGGGCATCACCGATCCCGCCACGGTGGGCCGGATCGTGCTCGTCGCCTGCGGCGTCTCGACCTTCGCGACCGGCCTCGTCTTCGCGCTGCTCGGCACGCTGCGCGCCTCGCTGCTGGCGCAGCTCCTGCCCTACCCGGTCCTGACGGGCTTCCTCGGCGGCGTCGGGCTGCTGTTCCTGCGCAGCGGCGTGCAGATCGGCGCGCATCTCGACGATCCCGCCGCCGCGATTCTCGGACTGCTCGACCCGGCAGCCCTCGACCCGAGCCGGATCGATCCCGGAGCGCTCGGGCGCATCGCCCTGACCTTCGTCATCGGGTTCTGCGCCTTCTACCTGCCCCGGCGGATCAAGCACTGGAGCACCTACCCGACGGTCATCCTGGCGAGTCTGGTGGTCGTCCATCTCGGCCTGGCCTGGCAGGGCATCGACACGGCGGCCGCCCAGGCGGCCGGATGGCTGATCGAGGCGCTGCCCTCGGGATCCCTGCTGCAGGCCCCGGCGGTTCTCGCGCTCCAGGCCCTCGACCCCGCGCTGCTCCTGCCGATCCTGCCCCGGATCGCCACCGAGATCGTCGTCGCGGTCATCATCCAGATCCTCTACGTCATCAGCGTCGAGCTGGAGATGCGGCGCGAGCTCAACATCGACCGGATGTTCGTGGCCTCGGGCGCGGCCAACCTGGTCGGGAGCCTGTTCGGCAGCCCCGCCATGGGCTTCGGCCGGACCTCGACCCTGCTGCTGCACAATATCGGCGGGAGCCATTGGCTCGGCTGGTGGCTGACGCTGGCCGTGATGGCGGCGCTGCTGGTGTTCGGCGCGAGCCCGCTGGCGCTGCTGCCGCGCCCGCTCGCCGGAGGCGCCCTGATCGCCATCGGTCTCGGGCTGCTGGTTAACCTCGCGCTGGCCTGCCGCACCTTTCCGGTCTGGGAGACCGGCATCGCCCTGGCGGTGTGCGGGGCGACCGCCCTGTTCGGTGCCACCGTGGGCTTCCTGGTCGGCGTCGTGCTGGCGATCCTGATCTTCGCGGTCCAGTACGGCCAGATCCCGGCGGTGCGCCGGGATCTGGCCGGCTCGGAGCGGCGCAGCAGCATCATCCGCGCGCCCGACACCGCCGAACTGCTGCGCGAATCCGGCCACCGGACGCGGATCTACGCCCTGCAGGGCTACCTCTTCTTCCTCAACGCGCAGACGATCTATCGCCGGATTGCCGCGGAACCCGGGACCCTGCGCACCCTGATCCTGGATTTCCGCGATTGCGTCGGGCTCGACAGCTCGGCCCTGATCGCGTTCCGCAAGATCAGCCAGCTCGCCGAGCAGCGCGGCTTCGACGTGCTGCTGGTCCATCTGAGCCCGGCGGCCCGCCAGCAGGTCGCGCGCGGCGGTCTCGCCGGAGCGCGGCTGCGGATGCGTGACACCCTGGACGAGGCCCTGCGCGAGGCGGAGGCGACGCTGCTGGCCGAGGCCGGCATCGGCGGGGAGGGCGCCGTCGCGCTGTTTGCCGAGCACATGGCCGACCGGCTCGGCTGCCCCCTCGCGCCGGCCGATTTCGCGCCCTATCTCGGCCTCCGCACCCTCGCGGCCGGGGAGGCCCTGCTCCGCCAGGGCGAGGCGGCCGACACCCTGTACTTCCTCGAACAGGGCGTCGTCTCCATCGAGATGGAGGTGCCCGGCCGCCCCAACCTGCGCCTGCGCACCACCACGGCCGGCACGGTGATCGGCGAGATCGGCCTCGTGCAGGGCGGACGGCGCACCGCCACCGCCATCGCCGAGAGCCCCTGCCGGGTTGTCGGCGTCGACCGGGCCGCGCTGGCCCGGATGGAACGGGAGCGCCCGGACCTCGCCCTGTCCCTGCAGCGCTTCCTGATCCTGGAGCTCGCCGGCAAGGTCGCCGACACCAATCTGCTGCTGGAGGCCGAGCTGACCTGAGGCGCCCGGGGGATCAGGCCGCCGCCAGCAATGCGGCGAGCCCGATATGGGTCACCTGGTGCAGGAACTGATCGATCCCGATCAGCCACCAGAACCGGGCATCGGTGGTCGCGAAGCGGGCCCGCTGGCAGATTACGGCCTTGCCGCGGTCGATCGCCGTGTGGATCACGAAATCCACGGGCGCCAGCCACCACAGGGCCGGCTTGACCGCCAGGGCGATCAGCAGGGTCCCGAACCCGTGCAGGCCGGTATGGGCGCAGAGCGGCCCGGCCCAGGCGGACGCCCGCTCCTTGCCCTGCGCCATCCAGTTGGTCTGAAGGAGGAAATCGGCCGCGAGGTGCTTCACCGCGAAGGCGACGAGCAGGAGCGCGAAGGCCCCCACCGGAACGGGCGTGTCGACGGACGGCATTCCGGCCCTGTCTCTCCTGGCGGAACCGCGCGGGGCGATCCGATCCCGCGCCGCGAATCGTAGCACCCTTCCATACACCCGCGCTGTGTCCCGCCCTTGTGATGGCTCGCACAGGCCATCACCGGACACGGGGCGAAACGGGGTTTTCAAAAGACCCCGGCCCTCCGCCCTAAACCGTGAGGACGACGCGCCCCGTCGTGCGTCCGCCTTCGAGGTCGGCATAGGCCCGGGCCGCGTCCCGGAGGTCGTATTCGGCTCCGATCGGGCTGGTCAGGCCGTCTTGCAGGGCCGCGATCAGGTCGGCGCTGCCGCGGCGGTACAGGTCGGGATCGTTGGCATAGGCGAGCACGCTCGGCCGTATCAGCGCGACCGGGCGGCCGGCTCCCAGGGTCTCGACCCGGAACGGCGGAATCGGTCCGGCCGGCTGGCCGAGGCTCGCCACGATCCCGAACGGCCGGACCGCCGCGAAGGTCCGGGCCAGCATGCCGCCGCCGATGCCGTCGATCGCCAGATGCACCCCCTGCCCATCCGCCAGGATCCGCGTCCGCTCGGGCCAGTCGCCCTCGCCGTGCAGGAAGACCGCATCGGCTCCGGCCTCCAGGGCCGGCACGCGCTTTCCCGCGGAACCGACCGTGCCGACCACATGCGCGCCGAGGCGCTTCGCCCAGCGGGTGACGATCTGGCCGAGCCCGCCCGCGGCGGCATGGACGAGGATCCAGTCGCCGGGTCCGACCGCCCGGACCGTGTGCAGCAGCATGTGGGCGGTCAGGCCGCGCAGCATCGTGCCGCCGACGACGCGATCGGGGAGGGCGTCGGGCAGCCGCACCAGACGTTCCGCCGGCAGGATCCGGGCCTCGGCATAGGCGCCCATCGGTGCGCCGTGATAGGCGACCCGGTCGCCAGGCTTCAGCGACGTGACCTCCGGCCCGACGGCCTCGACCGTCCCGGCCCCCTCGAATCCCAGCACCGCCGGATAGGTGTCGAGCGGGTAGAGGCCGGTTCGAAAGTAAATGTCGACGAAATTCACGCCGATCACGGATTGGCGGATGCGGACCTGCCCCGCCCCAGGCTCGCCCGGGTCGATCGCGCTCGCCGTCAGGACTTCCGGCGCGCCGGGTTCGCTCATCATCATCGCTGTCGTCATGGTTCATCTCCTGCCCGGGCAGCGAACCGCGTTTTGATCTGTGAGAGAATTCGGGATCTCTTCACCGGCCTCGTGCAGAACTGCACCGATGGTCGATTGGCAGGATCTCCACCACTTCGCAGTGCTCGCGCAGGCCGGCTCGCTCTCGGCCGCGGCGCGGGAACTCGGGGTCGATCACGCGACGATCGGCCGGCGGGTCGCGTCCCTCGAGGACGCCCTGGCGCTGCGGCTGATCGAGCGCCTGCCGCGCCGGGTCGCGCTGACCCCGGAGGGTATCGCCATCGCGGCCTTGGCGTCGGAGATCGCCGGAACCGTGCAGGCGATCGAGCGCCGTGCCCGGGGCTACGCCGAGGCGCCTGTCGCGACGGTCCGGATCAGCGCGCCGCCCGCCGTCGCGGCCCGCCTGATCGCGCCGCAGGTGGCGGGCTTCCATCGGGCGCATCCCGGCATCACCCTGGTCCTGTCCGGCGCCGCCAGGATCGCGGCGCTCGATCGCGGGGAGGCGGAGATCGCCGTGCGGCTGACGCGCCCCGACGATCCGGATCTCCTGATCCGCCGGATCGGCGCGATGCGGTTCGGGCTCTACGCGACCCCGGACGAGGCGGCGAAGCCTCCGTCGGACTGGACCTTCATCGGCTACGATTCCGCCCTGGAGCACGTCCCTCAGCAGGCCTGGCTGCGGAGCCTGCTGGCCGGCCGGCCGATCGTGTTTCAGGCGAGCGACCTGTTCGGTCAGCAGGAGGCGGCCCGAGCCGGCCTCGGCGCCGTGGTCCTGCCCCGCTTCCTCGGGGACGGGGATTCGGCCCTGGTCCGCCTCCCGGTCGAGGGGATGCCGCCATCCCGGGACATCTGGCTCGTCACCTATCCCGACCTCAAGCGCTCGCCCGTGATTCGCGCAGCGCTGGCGTTTCTGGCGCGGGTGATCGGCCAGGGATGTCCGGTGACTGCGCGAGCGGACGAGATCGGGGCGCCATAACCGGTTCGCCGAGGCGCGGCCGGTGCCGGCCTGGTCAAGCCGTCGGACCCGCCTTCCGGGTTTCATGATCCCGCGCTACGCCGGGGGCTTCGACGAACGGGGGGAGCCAGGATGATCAAGGATCGCGTCTACATCGTCACCGGCGCGGGCTCGGGGCTCGGCGCCGCGGTGGCGCGCAGCCTCGTGGCAGCGGGCGCCAGCGTGGTGGTGGCCGACATCGCCCGGGAGGCCGGGGCCGGCGTGGCGGCGGAGCTGGGCGCGCGGGCGCGGTTCGCGGCCACCGACGTCACCAGCGAGGCGGACGGGCAGGCGGCGGTCCAGGCGGCGCTCGACGCATTCGGGCACCTGCACGGGCTCGTCAACTGCGCCGGGATCGCGCCGGGCGAGAAGGTGGTCGGCCGCGATGGCCCGCACCGGCTCGACAGCTTCGCCCGGGCGGTGTCGGTCAACCTGATCGGCACGTTCAACATGATCCGGCTCGCCGCCGCGGCGATCGCCAAGGAGGCGCCCGATGCGGAGGGCGCCCGGGGCGTGATCGTCAACACCGCCTCGGTCGCGGCCTTCGACGGCCAGATCGGGCAGGCGGCCTACGCGGCCTCGAAGGGCGGCGTGGTCTCGATGACCCTGCCGATCGCCCGGGAGCTGGCCCGGCACGGCATCCGGGTCGTCACCATCGCGCCGGGGATCTTCGAGACCCCCATGATGGCCGGGATGCCCCAGGAGGTGCAGGACGCGCTCGGCCAGAGCGTGCCGTTCCCGCCGCGCCTGGGCCGCCCGTCGGAATATGCCGACCTCGTCCGGCACATCTGCGAGAACGCGATGCTGAACGGCGAGACGATCCGCCTCGACGGGGCGCTGCGGATGCCGCCCCGCTGAGCGCGTCAGTGCAGCGTCCCGGAAGCCGGCGGCCGCCGTCCGGGACGATGCTCTAGCCGATCGAGACGCTGGTCAGGAGCTCGGCGGCCCGGCGCACCTCGGTGACGATCAGCTCCTCGCTCGGGCCCTCGACCGGCATGTCGGACAGGATCGCGGCGACGTCGCGCTTCACGTCCTCGCGGATCTCC
The DNA here is from genome assembly GCF_020523825.1 of Methylobacterium brachiatum. Classification (GTDB taxonomy): domain Bacteria; phylum Pseudomonadota; class Alphaproteobacteria; order Rhizobiales; family Beijerinckiaceae; genus Methylobacterium; species Methylobacterium brachiatum. Next base: position 307,289 of record NZ_JAJALK010000002.1, read on the forward strand.
GGATTCTCCTCGGACAGGCGCCCGATCAGGACGCCCAGGACGATCTCCAGGGCGGAGAGCTTCGCGTGCACGCGGGTGAAGTCGTCCAGCTGTTCCGGCTCGTTGTCGGTCATGGGTTGCTCCGTTGGGGGCGCCTGCTCGGGTGTCGTACGACAGCAGGCTTCAATTCGGCCGCTCGCCGGCGGGCGGGGTCAGCATCGCTTCCATCTGGTTGATGGCGCTGCGCAGGGCTTCGAAGGCGGGCAGCGGCCCGCGCAGATGCGCGACGACCCGCCGGCGCGTCCGGGACGGGGCGCCGGGCTCGGTCGGCTCGTAGACCTCCATCTCCAGGGTCATCCGCCCGATCCCTGCCCCGACCCCGAAGGCCGAGACGGTCTCGAAATAGACGATGGGCGCCTCGATGACGCCCTCGACCTGGGGCGGCGCAGCGGCCTCTCGCGTATCGGGCATGCGGGATCTCCCGGACCAGGGCGCCGCACCGTCCGGGGGACGGGCGACGCATCGCGTCAGGCATACGCTCCCGCGGCCGGCTTGGTCGATCCCGGGGCGAGCCGCGATCAGGCGGCCGCGCTCTCGGTCCAGGCGGCCAGGGCCGCCGCGACGCCGGCGCCCGGCGGAACGGAAAACCCTTCCGCCCGCAGGACCGCCTCCAGGGCGCCCAGGGTGATCAGAACCTTGTGCTTGCGGGCATTGTAGCCCATCGCGCCGATCCGCCAGACCTTGCCGGCCAGCGGCCCGAAGGCGGTGCCGATCTCGATCTCGAAATCCTCCCGCATCCGGCGCCGCACCGCCTCGCCGTCGACCCCGTCCGGGATGTAGAGCGCGGTGACGTTGGTCATCCGGTAGCGGTCGTCGCCGAACACGGTGAGCCCCATGGCCCGGATGCCCGCCGCGACGGCGCGCCCGGCGGCGGCGTGCCGGCGGTAGCAGGCCGCCAGCCCCTCGCCCAGCACCACCCGGGCGCATTCCCGCGCCCCGTACAGCATCGTGGTCGCCTCGGTGTGGTGGTTCAGGCGCTTCTCCGACCAGTAATCCATGATCATGGCCAGGTCGAAATAGTTCGAGCCGATCCGCACGCCCAAGCCGTCGTCGATGTCGTCCCGGCGGATGCCGTGCTCGACATGGCGCCGGGAGAAGATCCGCTCGGCCGCCGCCGCCGAGACGGTGATCGGCGACGAGCCCGAGGGGCCGCCGAGGCATTTCTGCAGGCCGCCGGTCACCACGTCGACGCCCCAGCGGTCGGCGGCGATCTCCATGCCCCCGATCGTCGCGGTGGCGTCGACGTAGGAGAGCGCGCCGGCCCGGCGGCAGAGGTCGCCGAGCCCGTCGAGGGGCTGGGCCATGGTGGTGGAGGTGTCGCCGTGCACGGTCGCCACGACCTTCGGGCCGAAGCGCTCCACCGCGGCGGCGATCGCCTCCAGGGGCACCACCGCGCCCCAGGGCGCGTCCACGGTCTCGACCACGGCGCCGACCCGCTCCAGGATCTCGGTGAGCAGCAGGCCGAACCGGCCGAAATTGACCACCAGCACCCGCTCGCCGGGGGCGACCAGGCTCACCAGGGCCGCCTCGATCCCGGCCCGCGCCGTGCCGTCGACCAGGAAGGTCCAGCGGTTCTCGGTGCCGAAGATCGGGCGGTAGAGCGCCATCACCTCGTTCATGTAGGCGGTCATCTCGGGGTCGAACTGCCCGAGCAGGTCGGCCGACATGGCGCGCAGCACGCGCGGATGGGCATTGACGGGTCCCGGCCCCATCAGGAGCCGCTGGGGCGGGTCGATCTCGCCGATCTGCTCGAGCACGGGCTGACTTCCTTCGCTGTCGCGCATTCCGGGCGGGGCGACGCAATCCTCCGGCCAAATCCCTCCGGCCAAATCCCTCCGGCCATGTCGCGCTCGCGCATGCTGCTACGGATCCGCGGCGGTTCGATCAAGCAGAGCGTTTTTTCCCAAGGACGGAAACCCTGCACGCCCCTCGGCGTTTCAAGGTCCCAACACCGACCCAACCAAGACCGAACCCGCAAAGGGGGATACCCGCCATGATGAACCGCTTCGCCACCGCGGCCGGACTGCTCGCCCTCTCGACGAGCCTCGCCCTGGCCCAGACCGCCACCCAGACCGACAGCAACCAGAAGGAATGGCAGGTCGCCAAGGTCGCCAAGGTCGGCCTCGCCCAGGCGCTGACCACCGCCGAATCGCAGGGCGACGAGAAGGGCGGCCGCGCCATCGACGCCGATTTCGAGAAGGCCGACAGCAAGAACCCGGCGCATTACGCCGTGAAGGTCGTCTACCCGAGCGGCAAGCTGGTGGAATACGGCATCAACGCCGATACCGGCGCGCTGTACAAGACCGAGAACCAGCCGATCGAGCGCTACTTCACCCGGCTGAAGCCCGCCGACTTCCAGAACGCCAAGACCTCGCTCAAGGACGCGCTCGCCATCGCCGAGCAGAAGGCCGGCGGCGGCAAGGCCTACGAGGCCGAGGTCGAGAAGGACGGCTCCGCGGTCCAGTACGAGATCAAGGTGGCCGGCGCCGACAAGGACCAGAAGGTCAAGGTCGGCCCGGACGGCAAGGTGGTCGACTGATCCCGTAGGATCACCACCCGACGCGGCGGGGCCGTCCCAAAACCGCCCCGCCGCTGCATGGTGTCGCCCCCCGCCCGGTCGCGGAGCCGGGCGGCCGCCTCGGCGATTGCTCCCGGACGATATGGCGGACCGGGAGCGCGAACATGGAATCAGGCACGCGGGACGCCCAACCGATCCTCGGGACGGCCCGGACCCGGGTCGAGGGCCCCGACAAGGTGACCGGCCGGGCGCTCTACGCCTCCGACCGCCCCGGGCCGGAGACGATGGCCCGCGCCGCCCTGGTCACCAGCACCATCGCGTGCGGCCGGATCACCGGGTTCGACCTCGGTGCCGCCGAGCGGGTGCCGGGGGTGCTGGGGATCTTCACCCACCGGGACTTCGCCGGGGCGGTGGCACCGGTGAAGCACCTGATGGCCGGCGGCTACGCCAACAGCTCGCACCGGCCGCTCGATTCCGACGCGGTCGCCTATGCCGGCCAGATCGTGGCCCTGGTGGTGGCGACGAGCCAGGAGGCCGCCGAGGAGGCGGCCGGCGCGGTGCGGGTCGCCTACGCGGAGGAGCCCGCCGCCGGCGGCTTCGACGCGCCGGGGGCCGAGACCGTCCGGCTGGCGGACCTCAAGGCCCAGCACGAGGACATTGCCCGGGGCGACGCCGAGGCCGGGTTGCGAGCGGCCGCGATCCGGATCGAGGCGCGCTACGAGACCCCGGTCCAGCACCACAACCCGATCGAGCTGTTCACCACCCGGGCCGCCTGGGACGGCGACAGGCTCACCGTGCACGAGCCGACCCGCTATGTCGGCGCCGTGCAGCACGGGCTCGCGGCGCAGCTCGGCCTCGATCCCGCGCAGGTGCGGGTCGTGTCCGGGCTGATCGGCGGCCATTTCGGCTCGAAATTCGCGCTGTCGCAGCACACGGCCCTGGTCGCCCTGGCGGCCCGGCGTCTCGGCCGGCCGGTCTCGCTGGTCCCGACCCGGCGGCAATGCTTCACCATCGCCAATTACCGGCCGGAATCGCGCCACGCCATCCGGCTCGGGGCCGAAAGCGACGGTCGGTTCACCGCCCTGGTGCACGAGGCCGAGACGGTCACGTCGCGGTTCGACCCGTTCGTCATGGAGGGGGCCGAGGTCACGGCGAGCCTCTATGCCTGCCCGGCGATCCGGACCGAGGAGCGGGCGGTGCGGGTCGACCGCAACACCCCGGGGCCGATGCGGGCGCCCCCGGAGGTGCCCTACCTGTTCGCCCTGGAGAGCGCCGTCGACGAGATGGCCGTGGCCCTCAGGATGGACCCGATCGCCTTGCGGCGGCGCAACGACACCGCGATCGATCCGGTCTCCGGCAAGCCGTTCTCGACCCGGCCGCTCATGGCCTGCTTCGACGCGGGCGCGCGGGCCTTCGGCTGGGCGCGGCGGGCGCCGCGTCCGGGGACGATGCGGGACGGGCCCTGGCGCGTGGGCCTCGGCTGCGCGGCCTCGGTGCGGCCGGTGAAGATCGCGGCCGCGACCCTGCGGGTGCGGCTGAACCCGGACGGGACCGCGGAGGTCGCCTGCGCCCATCACGAGATCGGCAACGGCATCACCACGCTGCTGGCCATGGGGGCGGCCGAGGGCCTCGGCGTGCCGGTCGAGCGGGTGACGGTCCGGCTCGGCGACACGGCGCTGCCGGCGGCCGGCATCTCGGGTGGGTCGAGCACGACCACGAGCCTGATGAACGCCCTGGCCCTCGGCTGCGGGCAGATCCGCGAAAGCCTGGCCCAAGCGGTGACCACCTCCGGCGGCCGTCTCGCCGGGCGGGACCCGGGCGCCCTGTCGCTGGCGGGCGGGCGGCTTTCAGCCCCGGACGGCACCGGCCTCGGGCTAACCGAGGCCGTCGGTCCAGCTGGGATCGAGACGCTCGCCGCGTTCGTGCCCGCGGGCGGGGACCGGGAGAAGGCGCTGGCGGGCCTGCGGCAGGGCCATATCGGGCTCGCCTTCGGCGGCGGCGGGCGCGCGGTCTCCTGGGGGTTCGGGGCGCAGTTCGCGGAGGTCCACATCCATGGCGAGACGGGAGAGATCCGGGTGGCCCGGCTCACCGGCGCCTTCGCGGCGGGGCGGATCCTCAACCCGCTGACCGCCCGGAGCCAGCTCACCGGCGGGATGATCTGGGGCCTCGGCTCGGCGCTGCTGGAAGAGACCGTGCTGGACGGGGCGGCCTACCGCAATCCGGATCTCGCCGAGTATCTCGTCCCAACCTCAGCCGACGCCCCGGAGGTCGAGGCGCTGCTGGTGCCGGACCCGGACGATCGGGTCGACGCCCTCGGCCTCAAGGGCCTGGGCGAGCTCGGCATCATCGGCGTCAACGCCGCCATCGCCAACGCCGTCCATCACGCCACCGGCCGCCGGATCCGCAAGCTGCCGATCCGGCTGGAGGATGTGGCGTGAGGCGATCACTCAACGGAAGATCGTTCTGAGAAAGCCTGGAACGACGCAGGTCCTGCTGCGATCGATGATGCAGCCAGGGCAGGATAGACCGCCGTTTCATCCCGGGGCGCCGGAGGCGAACCCGGGATGACGTGGTGGATGATCGAGGCAACCGAAACATTTTCGGGCTCTGAAAAGCCCTCCCCGGGGAGGGCTCACTTCGCCTTAAAACCCTACTCCATCGTCGGCGCGAGCTTCTTCACGCTCTGCACGTCCTCGCCGAGCCAGGCCGCGTTCTTGGCGGTGCCGTCGAAGGTCGCGCTCGTCTTGAACAGCTCGTACTTGCCCTCCAGCGCGTAGGGCTTCGAGCGCGACAGCAATTCGGCCACCGTCGCCTTGTCCATCGGCTTGAAGGTCTTCACCGCCTCGAAGGCCTGGTCGAGGTCGCGCTGGTTCTGGATGCCGGTGATCACCACCGAGACCGGCAGGTTCAGCGAGAAGTGCAGGTATTCCAGCGGCTTGATCGGCGCGTCGGCTTTCAGGATCACCCCGTCGCCGAAGGTCTTCATGGCGAGCGGCGCGATGCCCTCGGCCACGAGGTGCGGCAGCACGAGATGGCCGAACGAGCGGAAATGCGCGTCCATCACGTTGAGCGGCATCTGGCAGGAATCGAAGTGGAAGCCCCGCTCCTGCGCCACCGCCAGCATCTGCAGGTGGATGCGCGGGTCCTTGTGGCCGGTGAAGCCGATATAGCGCAGCTTGCCCTGCTTCTTGGCCTCGAGGAATCCCTCCATGGCCCCACCCTCCGCGAAGACGCGGTCCGGGTCGTCGTAGCGCAAGATCTCGTGGTGCTGGACGAGGTCGATCCGGTCCGTGCGCAGGCGCAGGAGCGACTGGTCGATCTGCTTGAGCGCCTCCTCCTTGGTCCGCCCGTCCATCTTGGACATGAGGAAGACCTTGTCGCGATAGCCGCCCTGGGCCAGCGCCGCGCCCATGCGCAGCTCGGAGCGGCCGTCGTTGTAGTCCCAGCAATTGTCCATGAAGGTGATCCCGCGATCGACGCCTTCGTGGATCAGCCGGGTCGCCTCATCGTCGGTCACCGCGCTCTTGCCGAGGTGGAACCCGCCCATCCCGATCGCCGAGATCTTTTCCGCGGTCCGTCCGAAGCTGCGGTAGAGCATCTCGCCCCGGCGCTCGCCCGGATCGGTGATCAGCGGCAGGTCGGCCGGGTCCTGGGGCCGGGTGTTCGGAAGCGGCGGGACGCTCACGGCCGCACCTGCGCTGCCGGCGCCCGCGAGGCCCGCGCCGAGCACGGCGCCCTGGAGGAAGCTGCGGCGTTCCATCGGATATCTCCGTTCGGGAGGGGATTCGGTTCGGAGGGTAACGGGTGGCGGGACATCATCGTTCGACCTCCTGGGCGAGGCGGCTCGCCGCGTTGAGCAGGCGCAGGGCGGCGCAGGCCGCCCCGTAGCCGTTGTCGATATTGACCACCGTGATCCCGGGGGCGCAGCTCGCCAGCACCGCATCGAGGGCCGTGCGCCCGCCCGCGGCGACGCCGTAGCCCACGGAGGTCGGGACCGCGATCACCGCGCCGGCCACGAGGCCGCCGACCACGCTCGGCAGCGCCGCATCCATGCCGGCGGCGACGATCACCACCGGATGCGCCCGGATCTCCTCCAGCCGCGTGGTCAGCCGCCACAGGCCGGCGACGCCGACATCGGCGAAGAGCGTCGCGGCCTGGCCGGCATAGCCGAGCGTGCGCAGGGTCTCCCGGGCGACGGGCACGTCCGAGGTGCCGGCCGCCACCACGGCGACCCGGGCCGGGCCAGCGACAGCCGGGGGCTGCCCGAACACCGCCGTGCGCGAGACCGGGCAATAGTCGAGCCGCGCCGCAGCCCCGAGCCGGGAGCACTTCTCCGGATCGAGCCGGGTCAGGAGCAGCGAGGCGCCCCGGTCCCCGGCCGCCGCCAGGATCGCGTCGATCTGCTCAGGGCTCTTGCCGGCACAGAAGATCGCCTCCTCCAGGCCGATCCGCTCGGGCCGGGCGAAGTCGAGGGTGAATTCGTCCGCGACGCTCATAAGGGCGAGGCTCCGGTCAGGAAGGCGCTGCCGACCCGGTAGGGGGCGAACCGGACCGGGCCGGCGAGACGCGGCGGCGCGATCTCCCGGATGCCGGCCCCGAGTTCTTCGCGACGCCCCGGGTCGAGGGCGGCGAGGCTGCCGGGGTCGAGCTCCACCACCACGCCCTCGGCCCGCACCCGGCAGCGGACAGCCCGCCGGGCGCCCGTGCCGGCATCGAGGGCGCCCCCGACCAGCCGCTCGACCGCGTGGATGAAGCCCAGGGTCTCGGGCTCGATCGGGATGCCGGTCTCGACCCGGCTCGACAGGCAGGGCGCGGACGGCAATTCGGCCACGGTCCCGAGGCCGAGGTCGCGGGCGAGCGCCCGGACGGCTGCCTTGTCGAGGCCCGCCTCCACGTAGGGGTGGCGCACGCCGTGCTCCCGGGCGGCGTCGAGGCCGGGGCGGTACTCGCCGAGATCGTCGCGATTGGCGCCCGACAGGATCTGCCGCTCGGTGACGCTGCGGATCGCCCCGTACAGGTTGGTCTTGCAGAAGAAGCAGCGGTTGACCGGGTTGGCCCGGTAGGCCGGGTCGGCGAACTCGCCGGCCTCGATCACCCGCAGGTCCCAGCCCTCCCGGGCGGCCTCGGCCCGGACCCGCGCGGTCGCCTCGCCGGGCACGGCGGGGGAGACCGCGTGGACCGCGAGGACCGCGTGCGGCGCCAGGCGGTGGGCGAGGGTGGCCAGCGTCAGGCTGTCGACCCCGCCGCTCACCGCCACCGCGACGGGCCCGAGTTCCGCCAGCACGGCTTCGAGCTGCGCGCGCATCACCGGTCCACCTTCGTGATCTCGTGCTTCGTCATCTCCTGCAACGCGAGGCCCTCGGCCTCGGCCCGCAGGCGCGCCCGCTCCGCCTGGCCCGCCTGGTCCAGGGCGTCGTCGGCCTCGGCCTTGGCGGTGCGCCCGCCCGGCCGGTCGACCACCTTGACCCGGACCCGCCGCCCCTCCGGCGCGACCGTCACGGCCTCCCGGTCGAGCACCGCCCGCGCGACCCGGTGGTGGCGCAGCCCGATCGTGGTGGTCTCGCGGAAGCAGGCCGCGATCGCCGTCTCCAGGCTCTCGGGCTGCACCAGGGCCTGGATATGGGCCATCATCCGGCCCTTCTTGCCCAGGACCGGCATCTGCACGACGTCGCGCACGCCGGGCTCCGCGCGCAGGCGGTCGAGGCCCATGGCCAGGTCCTCGCCGGACTGGTCGTCGATCTCGAAGGCGATGACGGCCAGCTCGGCCCGGTCCGGCGGGGATGCGGCCGCCGCGTCGAGCACGAGGGCGCGCAGGCAATTGCTGAGGCCCGGCAGGCTCTTCGTGCCGAAACCGATGCCGCTCCGCCCGATCGTGCCGGGGGGCCGGCCGCGCCCGGGCTCATGGCCGCAGAGATGGCGCAGGATCGCGGCGCCGGTAGGCGTCACGCGCTCGCCCGGTATCCCGTCATCGAGGGTCGAGAAACCTTCGAGCAGGAGCGTGGTGGCGGGGGCCGGCACCGGCAGGGGGCCGTGCTGGGTCCGCACCCGGCCGGAGCCGAGCGGCAGGGCGGAGACGCTCCAGCTCTGCACCTCGAGGGCGGCGATCAGGTGGGCGGCGGCGACGATGTCGGCGATCGAATCGAAGGCGCCGACCTCGTGGAACGCCACGGCGTCGACCGCGATGCCGTGGACCCGCGCCTCGGCGTCGGCGAGGTGCCCGAAGATCGCCAGCGCATGCGCCCGGACGGCCGGCGCGAGCTCCGCTCGCTCCAGCTCCGCGCGGATCTCGGACCAGGGCCGGTGGCCGTGCGGCGCCGGATCGTGCGCATGGCTGTGCGGGTGATCGTGCGGGTGATCGTGATCGTGATGATCGTGATGGTGGTGGTCCGCATGGGCGCCGTGGCGATGCGGCGTGGGGACCGTCTCCGCCCCCGGGGCCGAGACCGCGAAGCGCAGCCCCCGCAGGATGCCGTCATTGTGCTCGGACGCGGCGCAGGCGATGCGCGGATCGACGGCCCGCACGCTCGCGCGCACGCCCTCCAGATGCTCGGGAAAGGCGTCGAGCAGCGCGGCGGCGAACATGTCGCCGGCCACGCCGCCGAGCGCGTCGAGGTGGATATGCATGTGTGTCGGTCGGCCCGAACCGGTTCCTGATGCCGCTCAGATCGTCCGCGGCGGGCACAAGGCAAGGGAGGCGGTGCCGGTCCGGCGACGCGGCGTATCGCCGTCACGCCAGACCGGCTCCCCGGCGCACAGAGGTGCGGGGGCCGGTATCGGAGGTGCGATCCGCCAGGGTTTGAACCCAATTCGCTTGTGCGTCGGGCGTCTGCTTTCGACCCCACCTAGTCGTTCCGGGTTCCTGAGGCGATGCCCGGAAGCGGACATTGAGCGGGCCACCTCCGTACGACCGGAGTTGGCCGCCGACGGTCAAGCTTGCTGTAGAATGAACAAGCGCTTGGCGCCTTGTTCAGCTTGGCATTATTAATGATGAAGTCACTTGGTGAACGGGATTTTCAAATCGGCTCGTTTCGAGCGCCCCTTTGAGCACCGAGGCAGTACCCAGTCTGATCAACTGGGATCAGGAGGCCGTAATGGCCGCAGCTCAGAGTACCGAACTTCGTTCCGAAAACACTCGTGGATGGCCAAACTGGGCCAAAGCAGCACGTAAGGCCCTGCTGATCTCCACTGCGCTATCTGTAGGCGCCATCGGCCTCACTGCCTCCTTGGAGAAGCTGGGCTACAATCTTCAGGCGGCATGTAATGCGTTTACGTTCTGCGCTGCGAAAGCGCCCCCTCCGCAGATCCCAAACTTTAACAGCGGTTTCATGCCCGGCGGTCGCACGGGCACGGATTTCTGCATCCCGCTCGCTCAGACTTGGCAGAACAAATACTCCGACTACAACATCCACTGGACAGTCCTCCCCGAAGATATCCGCCGGAAGGGCTGGGGAAAGGTTGAGTATCAGTACCATTGCGCGTTTGGAGCAACGGAGAAGACCTCGACATCTCAGGTTTACATGAACCGATTCCTCGAGTTCGCTGCCACAAACTACACTGCCACCATGACGGCGCTGCTAAGCGTTCTCGCCCTTGCGATCCTCGCGCTGCGCTTTGGACCGCGGCGAGTGTCGGCTACCACGGCCTGATCTCAATCCAATATAATATCGGCAGGAAATAACGGCCTCGCTCACGCGGGGCCGTTTTGCTGTCGCGGGACCCAATCTCTGTATCAGCTTAAAGCTTGCCGTGTAGAGTTTAGGGCCGCTCCACCACTTATGAATTCAAGAGCAATGACCCTAACCCAGCAAACTGGCCTGCGGGCCACAAGTCGGGCGGACCACTCCAGTGGGGACGAATCAGTAAGGATCGATCGCGGCTTCTTAAATGGCCGAGATTAGTGCGAGGCAGTCAACTTCTCTAGCCCGCACGAAGGTCTGGTTCCCTGATTCCGCGTCCTGAAAGCAGACCGGCAAAAAGCCACCCACCCCGGTCATTAAGGGACAACCCCGCGGGACTGGATCTGGCCGAAAGCCGTCTGTCCGCTTCGGAGAAAGTCCGCGGGAAAAGCGGACAACCTGCTACCGACCCAACTCAGCCGCCGGAAGCGCTGCCGGCGTTCCTCCGAAGCGGCCGTTCGTCAGCCGTCCGGCAACTTCAGCTCGGGGTGGCTTCCAGACCTTCAGCCAAAACCGCCGGAATGATCACTTGTCCCCGACCGCTGCCGTTGGTGCAGAACGGTCGGGCATCGAACTCCTCCTCTGCGAGATGATGTCAGACGAGCCGGGCGCCCCCATCGATGTGTAGGGTCTCGCCGTTCATGAAGCCATTGCTCATCAGGAAGACGACCGCCGCGCCCGCCTCCTCGGCCGTGCCGAGGCGTCGCTGCGGCAGCTTCTCGGCCAACGCGATCACGTAGGCGTCGCGGTGGGCGCCGAGCGTACGGGCCAGGAGCGGGGTGTCGGTGGTGCCCGGCGATAAGGTATTCACCCGTATCGGTGCCAGTTCGAGCGCGAGGCCGCGCGCGAACGCCTCCATCGCGGCTGAAGCAGCCGCCAGCACGGCGGTGCCCTGAGCGCTGGGGCGGTCTGCCAGGGCGCCGGAGATGAAGGTCACGGAGCCGTCCGGCGCAAGTCGGCCGTCCAGGGTGCGCAGCGTGTGGAGCGCCGCCCAGATCCGCTCGTCGAAGGCCCGCTTGAGGTAGTCAATCTCAGCCTCCAGGATCTTTCCGGCCACGAACGTGCCGGCCAGTAGTACGAGGTGGTCCACCTGCGGGATGTCGGCGAGCGCCGCAGCGATGGTCTCTGGCCGGGTCACGTCCGCGGCGCGCCAGCCGTTGAAGCCGTTCTCCGCCGCCACGCGCTCGGCACCCTCGGCGTTGAAGCCGACCACTATGACCTTGGCGCCCGCGGTATTGGCCTGCTGAGCGGCCGCGAGGCCGATACCCGAGGTACCGCCGAAGATGACGACGGTGCGGTCCTGGAGAGTGCTGGTCATGACGATGATCCTTCTCGGCGCCGCGGCTGCAGCGCCTATAGGAAAAAGAATGGATCATCGCTTCGAGCTTGATAATCAGGCTCGTCTTCGTTTCAATCTTGCCGTCATGGAACAGATTGGTCTCGACCGCCTCACCGGCATCATCGCCTTCGCGCGCTCGGCCTCGCTCGGCAGCTACACTGCCGCCGCACGCTCCCTCGGCATCTCGCCCTCGGCGGTGAGCAAGAGCGTGCAGCGGCTGGAGGAACGGCTAGGCCTGAGCCTATTCACCCGTACCACGCGCTCGCTGACCCTGACGCCGGAAGGCCGCGACCTGCACGAGCGGGCGCTTCGTCTCCTGCGCGAGGCCGAGGAAATCGAGCAGGCCGCCGTGGCAGCGCGCTCCGAGCCGGCCGGCACCCTGAAGGTGACGGCGCCATTCCCCATCGGGGTACATCTAGTTGCCCCGGCGCTGCCGCGCTTCCGCGAGCGCCACCCAGGGCTATCCATAGACCTGCGCCTGGGCGACCGCTTCGTGGACCTGATCGAGGAGGGCATCGATGTCGCGATCCGGGTAGGCGAGCTCGCGGACACGCGCCTAATCTCCCGGCGCCTTGCGCCGCATCGGCTCGGCGCCTTCGCCTCCCCGAGCTACCTGCAGCGGCGCGGCACGCCGGTGCATCCGGATGAGTTGGTCCGCCACGACTGCGTGAACTTTCGCTTCCAGAGCACGGGCCAAGCTCTGCGCTGGCCGTTTCAAATCGGCGGCCGCACGGTCGAGATTATGCCGAACGCCAGCATCGTCACTGACTTCAGCGACGCCGTGGCGGCCGTCTTGGTAGCCGGTGGCGGCATCGGCGTCTCACCAACTTACATCGCTGCTCCGTACGTCGAGCAGGGCGTGCTGGTGCCGGTCCTGCAGGAATACGTTGTCGAGCGTTCCGTAATCACGGCGCTATGGCCGGAGAGCCGGCGCGGCAACCCGAACGTGAAAGCCTTCCTGGTTTTCCTCGGGGAGGTGTTTCCGTCCCCGACACCTTGGGACAGGTTGCTCTCCGCACGGGTCGGAGACAAGTAGGATGCCAGCCCGATGGGCGCGAGGCCCGCATGAACGTGCTGGCGTCATGGCCGCTTGAGCGGCGTCCGTCTCTCCTCGACGCGCTCGGTCATGGGAACTGAGTTGCAGAGGCGGAACTAAATCCCGATGCGGCCGACCGCATCGGCGGGCCTCTGGTCACTCTCGCCACAGTCCAGCAGCTGCCGGTGCCACCCAGTTTGACAATCGCCGCGGCGGCGCTCGAACTGCCCGTGGGCATCGTTTCGCCGGAGAGGTTCGCAGAGCATACCGCCACGGTCACGGTCTGACCGATAGCAGCCCAGCGACATGGCGATGCGGCCTGCGCGGGCGAACCTTCCTGTCGCCGCATCAGCGGAGCGCCATCCGATGCGGAAGTCGCATGACGCCGACGGATGATAGCCCCGGATGTCAGACTCCGCGATCTAGCTCGGGGTAGATTTTCGTCGCAAGCTTTTGATTGCAAGTGCAAGCCCGTCCAATGACGACGATATATCGACTCTCGGCGATCCGTCTGTTTTCCAGTAATGAATCTTTACGGTGCCCTTATCACGGATCTGGCGCATCATCATCGGGTCGACTGGCAGAAAGCCGACGCACAGGCTGGCGTCGCAGGCAGTGAGACGAATCACCGTTGCAGCACCCCCGAAATTCAGCGTGACGGAGCGGGCGGGGATGCCCGTCACCGGCGCGCGCACGACGAAGACCGGTTCGCCTGATGCTGTGGCAGCGATTGACCAACTGAAAACCAAGTTCCCGTCCGGGGCAGCGATCGATTGGACGATGTTGCAGACCTTACGGCCTTTCGACTCGTCGCAGATCAATGTCCAAGTCAGGAACCGTTCGAGGACGCGGCGAATGCCCGGGCTGACCGGGGCCCCGTCGACGGGCTTCACCTGATAGGGCAGCGCGGCGGACGGTAGCTCCTCGGTCAGGCTGCCGCGCAGAGGCGACTGCGCCTGTGCCGCCGACAACAGGCCGACCCCGAGGAGGAGCGCGCATGCGCATCCCGGTCGCCATGACATCCGCGGTGGCCCCACGCTGGATACCTCAGTTCAGGGTGAAGCTTGCGCCGGCGCCGATGCCGAAATCGCGGCCTGCGGCGACACCGGTGGCATTCACCCGGGCCGTGCCGTCCGGCAGGGTGTATCCGACGCCGAAGGACGCAGCAGCCTCGCCACGCCAGGCGCCGCCACCGGCGGCGACGCTGAGCTTGCCCGGCCGGTCGTCGAAACGGAGGGCCGCGGCGGCCAGCCCGATCGCCGCTCCGCGCCGCGCGTCCGCGCGAACCTCGCCGACTTGTCGATTGAGATCGAGCAACTGGCTGCCGAAGCTGCTCATCTGCTTCTGCAGGGGGGCCACGGCCGCATCAGTGTAGGCGGCGCTGGCGGCCGAAGCCACCGCGACGCTCCGATCGGTATAGGCGTTGGCCTCGGCTTTGGCCTGTGCCACCTGTCCGGTGTTGGCGACATCGGTGGCCAGCACGCCCGCCGCGACGTTGCGGATCATTACCGGCTGGTTCGGATCGCCGCCAGCCAGCGTCATCGACTGACCGCGGCCGCCGGTGGAGGGGTCCACGTCGTATCTCACCCCGAAGGTGTCGACGGCGCCGAGGGCTGCGCCGACGCTGGCGTAGGTCTGGCCGCCGATCGTGTAGCTGGGCGCCGTGAAGCCGCCATCTGCCGTGAAGCGAGCCCCACCACCCAGCGCACCCGCCAGGTTGCCACCCAGAGCGCGCACTTGGCGCAGATTCACCGCGTCGGTATCCTGCGTTCCGCCGGCGACATTGGTGATCTGGCGTTCGCCGCCCTCAAAGCCAACCGAGATCGCCCCCTGCGTCGAGTTCACCGCGGCTCCCGAGAAGGCTTCGGCCGCCCCCGCCATCCCGGCTCGGCTGGCGACCGAACCGGCCCCGAGGGCGACGCCCCGATCTGCGCTGGCCGACGCCGCAGGACCGATCGCGACGGAATCGGCGCCGAGGGCCTGCGCCGCAGCGCCCGTGCTCCGCACGGCCACATAGCGGCTACCGTTGGTGCTGAGCGTCGTCACCGCCGCGTTGAGGCCGCCGAGGGCGCCACCGACGGTGTTGTAGGTCGCCCCCTGGATCGCATAGCTGGGCGCGCGCAGCGTCCCGTCGCCGGCGATCCCAGCGCCGCCGCCCAGAGCCGAGGCCACGGAGGCGCCGACCGCATAGATCTGGCCGCCGTTGATCGCCTGCGTGCTGCCGGCCGCGATTTGGCCTGTGCCGACCCCGGTCAGCGTGCGCGCCGTGCCGTTCAGGTCGGCGATGGAAACCACCGTTCCGTCCGTGGCGCCGCCGATCGAAATGGCGCGCGAGGTCGGGTCTTGTCGCACCAAACCGGAGGTCCCGTTCTGCAGATCGGTGACGCTGTTGCTGATCGCGTAGAGCTGACCACCGTTGACCGCCTCGGTCGAGCCTACTGCCACCAAGCCCGACGCGACACCGCGCAGGGAGACGGCCGTGGTGCCACCCTTGGCGAGATCGACAACGTTGGTCGGATTGCCATTCCTGTCTGGCACGTATTGAACCGCGAGGTTGTTGCTCGCCGCGAGGGCCGAACCGACATCGCGGTAGATCTGACCACCGACGCTGTAGCTCGGCTTCGCGAAGACGCCCGTAGCGTCGTAGCCCGCGCCGCCGCCCAGCGCGTCGCTGGTCGCCCGGAGCTGACCCAGCGTCGCGGCGTCACTGTCGCTGGTTCCGACGGCCACGCCGATCAGGCGGCGGGCGCCGTCGGTCCCGGTGAAATCGACGGCGCTTCCATCGGTGCCCTTGCCGACGCTGATGGTGCGGGTGGTCTGATCCTGCTGGACGAGACCGAGGCTGCCATTCTGGAGCGCAGCGACCTTTTGGTTGGTCGTATAGAGTTGGCTTCCATTAACGGCATCCGTCGAGTCGCTGGTGGTGATATCGCCGGGGCCGACATTGTGGAGAAGGACCGTCTGGCGGGCGTTCGAACCGACCAGCGTCACGTCGTTCGACGGAACGGCCGGGTTCGCGATGGTCGGGCTGCTCGCGGTCGAATAGCGCAGCGGCATCTGTGACAGGGCCACGGCGCCGCTATCGGTCGTCGCCGGAGCCAGGCCGGTGATCGAAACGGCTGATCCGAGGTCACCGCTGCGGGTCAGATCGATGCTCGCCAGACGCTTTCCGCCACCATCCGTATCGTAGCGCAAGGCAAGGCTGTCGATCGACCCGACGAGATCCGGGATCGTGCTGTAATTTCGTTTCGCGTAGGAATATTTCGGCGGCGTGTAAGTGTTGGTTGTCTGGTCGAACGAGCTTCCGAGCGTGGTGCCCAGGGTGTTGCCGAGGCCCCTAAGCTGACGCACGTTGACCGCGTCGGTGTCTTTCTGGCCGCCCGCGACGTTGGTGATCTGGCGCTCGGTCCCGGAATCGCCGACCGAGAATTCCGTGTTGGCCGAACTCAGTGCCGTGCCGCTATACGCCTCCATGCCGCTGATCGTTCCGCGCAACGCCATGGCGTTCGAGCCGATCGCGACCGCCCGTTTCGACGACGCTTTGGCGCCGCTGCCGATCGCCAGCGCCGAGCCACCCTGGGCGGACGTGTTGTCACCGATGGCGATGTTGCTAGCCGTCGAACTAGCGCCTTTCTCGCCCGCGACCGAGAGACGGCCGATGGCGAGCGCATCCTGGCCGTAGGCACTGGCGATGAAGCCCTGCGCGAACGAAAAGTCACCGACGGCATAGGATTGCCGCCCGAGGGCGATGGCGATATCGCCCGACGCCTGGTTGCCGGTGCCCAGCGACAGCGTCGAACGGCCATCCGCCGTGTTGCCGTAGCCGATCGCAACGCCGTACGCTCCGTTGGCGGAGTTGCTCGTCCCGATCGCGGTCGAGTTGTAGTCCGGATTGCCCGCGCTGTTGTTGTAGCCGACCGCCACACCGCCGGCAGCGCCGACCGACGATCGCAATCCGATCGCGGTACCGGACGGGATCGAACCTGCATCCGACGTTTCGTTAGGCGGCGTCGAGCTGCCGTTGGAGCCGCTGGAGAGATCGCCGCCCGCGGCGGCACCGCTGATGCCGGCGCCACTGCCGTCGCGGTAATTGATGATCCCTTGCGCTTTCGTCGCCGACTGCGCCTTCGCGCCGGAGCCGATTGCGACGGCGCCGGCGCCTGTTCCGCTCGCGCTCGAGCCGATGGCCGTCGAATCCGCACCGCTGCTCGTGGCATTGTACCCGCCGGCAAACGAGCGATCGCCGCTGGCTGTGGCTCCGGGCCCGATCGCTGTCGCGTTGTTATTCGCGTTGGGTGTAGATCCGCCACCCGCCGCATAGCTGCTTTGCGCACGGGCTGACCCGTTGAGCATCAAGCCAAGACCGATCGCTACGGCGGTCGTAGTCAATAAGTCTCGGCGGATACATCTTGAAAGACGCGGGCCAGTCGTATTCATGCTTCATTCGTCGAAATCGGAGACTTTATTCGCAATATCCGCGAGCCAACGTTGCCGGATATCTGCGCATGCCCAATGATAGTATTCTGATCAAGAACTCATCGAATTCGACCTATAACCACATGCTTTCTGCTGAGCATACAGCTAACAAAGACTGATAAATAAAAGGTTATTAACGATAATCTCGCGGCGCGGGCAAGAAATGATTAATCTGATGCTGACGCGTTTTGTGGCCATAACGCAGCATTGAAGGATGCGAAAATTGTCGTCTCGGACGCCGTCGTCGTTGTCGCCGAGATCTCGCCCATCAGGGGTGTCGGACACCGGCCGATGTGATGATGTCATTCGTTAAAATTCGACGCGATTCAGCGCAGCGCACGTTTCCGGGTTTCATAAGCCCGGCCGCTCGAGATTTGCCGTTGCAAATATATGCCGCGCGGTGCGGAAATCCGCTCGTCCGTGCTATCGATCTGGTCAATCAGCATGGGCTTGGCGAAGTAATAGCCTTGCGCGCAGCGGATCTGCGTCGCGCCGAGCAGGTAGGCGACCTCTTCGTGGGTTTCGACACCCTCGGCGACGACCGACATCCCGAGTGCGAGACCCAGGGATTCGATCGCCCTGAGCAAGATCTGGCTGCGCGGCCGTTTGTGAATGTCCGTGATGAACGATCGATCGATCTTCAATTCGTCCGCGGTAATCTCAGCGAGGGCCGCGAGGGAAGAATAGCCAACGCCGAAATCATCGATCGAGACCCGCGCCCCGACAGCCCGGATGCAGGGAAGGACTTCGCGCTGGAACAGTCCCTTCGTGAAGAACGCCTCCTCGGTGAGCTCGAGCACGAAGCGGCTGGCCATGCCGGTTTTACCGAGGGTGTCGCAAAACCGGGTCATGAATGGAACGTCACACGCCTGCTTGGCGGCGATGTTCAGGCTGATCGAGATGCCGGTCCCGAATATGTCATCGATCTCCGGTATGGTGAGGATGGTCTCCGACAGTATCTGAAGCGTTATCTCGTTGATCAATCCGAGTTCGATCGCAAGACCGATGAAATCACCCGGGGTGTGGATCGTTCCACGTTCGTCTCGCCACCGCAGCAGCACCTCGACGCCCAGCACCGCGTGCGTGCGCATATCGACCTTTGGCTGGAAGGCGCAACAGAAGCGGCGGTCACGAATGGCGAGGCGCAACCGCTGCTCGACGGCCATGCGCGCCGTAGCGGCGTGGCTCATGGTCTCGTCGAACAGGCTAACGCCCCCTTTCACGCCGCCTTTGACTTGATACATTGCGTTATCGGCTCGGCAGCGAAGGATCTCGTAGGTCGCGCCGTGATCCGGAAACAGGCTGACGCCGATCGACGCGGACGGGAAGATCTCATGGCCGTCAATTAAGCACGGCTGTTTCAGGCGTTCGGAAATCTCCGTTATCGCCGCGAACGTCGCAGCACGATCGGTAACCGGATTTAAGAGCAGCACGAATTCGTCGCCGCCGACGCGGGCCAGCATGTCACTGGGGCGTAGGGCACCGCGGATCCGGTCGGAGACGCGGCGCAGCACGGCGTCGCCCGCCGAATGACTGTAGTAATCGTTAATGTGCTTGAAGTTGTCGAGATCAATGAACGCTAGGGCGAACCGGTCGGCCCGACCCGCCCGTGCGACCAGCTCCTCCACTCTCTGCTCGAACATGGTCCGGTTGGGCAGGCCGGTGAGCGCATCGATAAAGGCGCGATTGATGAGATCGCGCTGGAGCCTGTGGTGGTGCGTGACGTCGATCAGGGAAGTCAGCGTGTAGACCTCCTCGTCAACCTTCACGCTCCGCGCCTGAACCTCCATCATGCGCTCGCCGACCGGCTCGACGACAACCCCGTCCGGATGCGCCAGGGCCGCGCGCGGCAAGTCCCGCGTGGCCTTGGTTCCGAGCTGTTGCGTCGCGGCGTTGGCCAGAATGCACCGACCCAAGTCGTCATGGACCACGATCCCGACCGGCAGCGCCTGAATGGCGACTTCCAGCAAGCTTTGCAGATGAGTGACGGATCGCTCGGTCACGGTCAGCCCTGCTGCCAGAGGGACTTGGTGGCGTGCGCACCAACCTCGGCCGCGTGTTCGGCGCCGTCGAGAGGACGCCTGAGCAGCCGGCGATGGACTTGGTCGATGGCGCTGCCGTTACCGTTGCCGCCGTCGGTGATCGGGTCGCGACCGATGCGGGTCGCGGCCGACGGATCAGTGTCGAGCCCGCTTGCCTTGTTCATGGTGGCACCGCGCCAGCGTTCCACCACCGCGCCGACGAATCCCGCGCCCGCGATCGTCGCGCCGTCATCCATGAGACGCGCGCCCATATCGTTGCGCGGCTGCCGCTCCGGCGGTAACGGGCGAAACGTGAACCGCGCCGGCATCGGCACGCCTTCGCCGAACGCGATGACCTCCCCTGTACCCAGGGACGGAACGAACGTGAGCAAGTTCACCGCGTCGGAAACGGCGGCTGCCAGGATCGCCTGATCGCGGTCGTTGGTCATGCGCATGGCAAACAGCGTGCTGCATTGCGACATGATCGTCGGGTCGAGTTCGGCGGGGCGCTGCGTGACGAGGCCAAGATAGACCCCGTGCTTGCGGCCCTCACGGGCGATGCGCGAGAGCGCGCGCCGGGTCGGAATGAAACCGATCGCACGGTCGGCTGAAGCGTAGCGGTGGGCTTCCTCGCACACGAACAGCAGCGGGATCGCGCCCTCGCTCCAGATGCCGAACTCGAAGGCGAGGCGGCAGAGCACGCACACGACGGCGTCGACGACCTCCATCGGCAACCCGCCGAGCTGCATGATCGTCATCGGCCGCCCGTCCGGCTCCAACCGGAAGAGATGAGCGAGGATCTCGCCCATCATATCGCCGCCGACATTGGCGTTCTCGAACATGAAGCCGTAGCGCGGGTCGTTGCGAATGGCCTCGATCCGGGTGATGAGGCGGTGGAAGTGCATCCGCGTGACACGGTTCTCCAGCCGCCCCATCCGCTCATCGATCAACGCGATTAGGTCTTGCAACATGTATGGCACAGGCGTGTCGACGGTGTAGCCGGCGTTTTTACCGTTCGAACGCTTTATGGTCTGTCGCTCACTCGCCTCCTTGTACTGGGAGTACTTCAGCTTCGCGAGCGGAATCACGTCCGCCAGGATCTCAATCTCCTCGTCGATCGGAGGGCGGCCGCCGTAGATCACATCGGCAATCTCTTCGAGGTTGAAGAACCAGAACGGCAGCTTGAGATTGCGGGCGGTGATCACATTCGCCTGTTCGCCAAAGCAATTGGCGTACTCGTTGTGTACATCGAGCAGGAAGATACGAATCTTCTGTTGCGCGCGCATGACCTGATCGAGGATCACGGCAACGCCGCTCGACTTCCCGACTCCGGTCGTTCCCAAGACGGCGAAGTGCTTCGTGAGCAGATCGTCGATCTTGATGCAGGCCGGCGTATCCGGATCCTGCACGAGCGTACCGACGGCCACGACGTTCGAGGCGGAGACTTCGTACACCACCCGAAGGTCCGCCGGAGCGAGCAGGCTAACACTATCGCCGATGGCCGGATAGCAGGAGACGCCGCGGCGGAACCGCTTTGCCCCGGCCTCGACGACGAACTCTCCCAGTAGATCGAGGCTGGCATAGGCGCCCGATGGCCCACCGCGATCGCCGCCTGACGACAAGGTGGTGATGACGCCGACCAGCATGGCGGCGCCGGCCTGGATCTGAACTAAATGCCCGACCGTCGCGCGGATCCTGGGACGTCCATCGCCGCCCAGCAGCCCAAGATGGACCTTCGAACCATCGATCGACGTCACGAAGCCCATCTGCGCCATTGTAGTTTCGAGGCGTGTCGCTACGTCGCAGTTCAGCATCAGGCGTGTCCTCGAGCTCAGAATTTGCCCGGATCTTAGAGATGCCCTGCTTAAATATACCGCTACGCGGAGACATCTCCATCTTACTGGTTAATAGTCTATTATTGACCCTGTTCTTCGTCGTTTATAGGCGCGCGATCAAGGATCGCTCTGACGGTCAAACCGCGATATACGTCGCATATTCTCGTCGTGCTCGCAAAATTGCCGATCAAATTTTCAATATATATACGCTCCAACAATGCTTTTACGGCTAATTTAATTTTTTATCGAATCGCCCGCGCGAAGGATTCGAGTCTCATTATAAAATTTATTGATGGATCTCGTTTACGCGCGCTGTATTAGAGGCGCCTTGGAGGTGAAATGGCTGGTATCAATCTTGTCCGTCGGGTCGGCGCGACAGCGGGACGTCGACGAGGCGGCGGAACAGATCGACCGGTTCAGCGACCTTGGGGGTTTAGGTGCTGACGGCTGGGACGTATCAATGGCGCGCGACTACCACGATGCTTGGACATTCTACTTCAAAGCCAAGGGTGGCTATTCATCATGGTTGCAACCCAGATCCAGCTCTGTTGCGCCGAACCCGCTGCCGTTTGACAAGGTATCATAGCTCGAACTTAGCCACATGACGCATGAGGTCCGCTTTTGCTTTTCGCGCGGCGGAAGCAGACCATGTCCAGAGCCCCCTAAACGTCCATTCCGAATCCGACCCGACGTCGCCGTTCAGGCTACTACACGGCCTGCCTGTTAGCGGAGGCTGGATCAGTGACTGCGTCATCACTCGCCACCGTGCAGG
Organism: Methylobacterium brachiatum; assembly: GCF_020523825.1. Taxonomy (GTDB): domain Bacteria; phylum Pseudomonadota; class Alphaproteobacteria; order Rhizobiales; family Beijerinckiaceae; genus Methylobacterium; species Methylobacterium brachiatum. The sequence continues at coordinate 329,001 of NZ_JAJALK010000002.1, forward strand.
GCCCGGCCGAAGAGCGCGAGCATTGCGCTCCAGCCACGCTCTGCGGCGGCGTGGTCGTAAACTGGAAAGTCCGGCATCATTTAACCGTGCGCAGCCGAATACGTTTGCGATGTATAGCGTACGTCGGCCTCCGTGAGAGATCTCTGCAGCCGCTCGGCCATTGCAGACGGATAACTGCCATCGTTCTCCGCCGCGCCAATATAGACCTCCGCCTTCAGCCTCGGCGCGAACAGGTGGGGGCTCGTCGGCGCATCGGTCGCGAGATTGCCCCCGTGAAAGCTCGCGGCTGCCGCGAACCGGTCGGGGTAGGTTCCCGCTGTAACCAGGGCCATGCCGCCGCCCATGCAGAAGCCCACCACCCCGACCTCCCGACCTCTAACGTCGTCGCGCGTGTCGAGGTAAGCGAGCATGGCCTCTGCATCTTCCGCGGCCGTGAGGGAACCGGTTGTAGCCATCAGCGGACCGAGGACGGCACGAAAGTCACCCACGAACACCTCCTCCGGTACGAATGGCCCGTAGGGTCCGTAACGGTAGAAGAGATCCGGCAGCAGGACGATGTAGCCAGCGTCAGCGAGCTGCTGTGCCATGTTGAGCATCGCCGGCCTGATACCACCAGCGTCCATGTAGAAAATCACCGCGGGCCATGGTCCGCCGCTGGCCGGAAGCACCACGTGCGAAGGGCAATCACCATCGCGCGTCCGGATCGTGACTTGCTGGTTCGGCATGGGATGCTCCTCGGCCGGACATCCGCAGCGTCCGCTTCGAACCACTTACGACCGCCAGCGGATCGACTGCAAACTACCCAACCCAGCCATAGACTGCTGACCCTCGTTAGGCTGGAAGCGGACTTTCCGAGGGCTCGCCTTGGGTCGCGAGCCATCGGTGAGTGCCACGGCAAGCCGCGTTTCGTAGCGTGCCCTTATGCGAATGGGCCACTGCCGCAGCCGTCACGGTGAATGTCCGCTATGGATGAGCGTCCGTGGCTCCATGGATGACCGAGATGGGCGCAAAGCCGAATGTCCGGTTTTGAGTGAGGAGTTGCGGCTCGGTGAAGGCACAAAGGCCGTGAGATGACTGGCTGCTAGCCCGGCCTTTAAAATTATCTCGCGAACTCAATGACATAGGTGTTCGCAGTTTCATTCTGTCTGGCGCGCCAATCTTTTGAATGACTTAGCTCTCACGGCTCGTCCCTCCCTAAGTACGGAGGAGTTCTGGGGGACTTTCAGGGAAGAGGCGTCACTCCCGAGGGTAACTGCCCCGGTCATCTCGTAGGGCACCGGGGCGTGCGCGCTCCCTGATAAGATTCGGCGGATCGGCTCTGGGCACGTCAGGTGACGAAAACCGTTTTTGCGAACAGCCCTGCACACGCCAGTTGTTCCGCGGAACAACGAAGGCGCTACTCCAGGTCTAAGAGCGTTTAACAGAACCGTTTGAGTTGGTTGAGTGTGCCGAGGGCGCAGGCGAGGGTCGTGAAGGCGAGATGGATATCCGCGCGGCGTTCGTAGCGGACGGTCAGCCGCCGGAAACGCGCCAACCACGCCAGCGTACGCTCGACGACCCAACGGTGGCGGCCCAGGCGTTGACTGCTTTCGACGCCCCGGCGCGCAATGCGGGGCACGATCCCGCGGGCCCGGCATTCCCGGCGGCAACGGCGGTGGTCGTAGGCTTTGTCGGCGTGCAGCTTGCCGGGCCTGTGGCGCGGGCGTCCACGGCGGCCCGAGCGCGCACCAGCGGGATCGCGTCGAGCGTCGCAACGAGTTGGGTGCTGTCGTGAGTGTTGGCCCCGGTCAGGACGACACCGAGCGGCGTGCCGCGGGCATCGACCGCGAGGTGGCGCTTCGTGCCCGGCTTGCCCCGGTCGGTCGGGTTTGGACCGGTCGCCGCCCCTCTTTTTTCGCCGGAAGGCTGGCGCTGTCGAGTGCCGCTCGGCTCCAGTCCAGTTGTCCGGCACCGTCCAGCTGCCCCAACAAGGCGCGATGCAGGCCCGCCCACACGCCTGCCCTCTGCCAATCACGCAGTCGTCGCCAGCACGACATCCCCGAACCGCACCCCATCTCCTGCGGCAGGTACTCCCACGGCAAACCAGTGCGCAGCACGAACAGAATGCCGGTCAGCGCCGCTCGGTCCGGGATCGGCGGCCGCCCGCCCTTCGGACGCGCCCGCGCCGGTGGCAGCAGCGGCGCGATCACTGCCCAGAGATCGTCGGGAACGAGGAACTTCGCCATGCCCGACCAACGCGCCAACCGCCGGTTTCGTTAGGCGCTCTAAAACAATAGCTTACCTCGACATTGGGTATCATAGGTAGCGGGAGTAGAAGGGGTTGCCTAATCATTTGCCGCGAGGGAGACGCCGCTCTCAGCGGGGATGTTGAGGGACTCGAACCAAGCTGATCAATTGCTGATCGGCCGGATATCACCGAAAGGGGCTGGCCCGCGTCGGAGAGAAGCCGCCGAAAAAGCGGACAGTCTCCTATCAACCCAACGCAGTCGTTCATGCGCGACTGTGCGGCTCCCGAAAGCGGACAGACGTTCCGCGGTTGCTATGGTCGTATTGCGCCCAGGCTCATTCGGCCGGTTGAACCCCACCGGAGTTTCCTGAGGTTGCATCGGCGGCGAGCCTGTCAGCGCCAAACAGCCGCTCGAAGGCGACGTAGAAGGTCGGGGTGATGAAAAGGGTGATGAAGGTCGCGACGATCAGACCGCCGATCACCACCGTGCCCATGGAGACGCGGGCATTGGCTCCCGCGCCGCTGGCGATGGCGAGCGGGATCGAGCCCATGATGAAGGCGAAGGAAGTCATGAGGATCGGGCGCATCCGCAGGCGCGCCGCGTCCTGCGCCGCCTTGAGGGCGTCCTCGCCCTGCCGGCGCAGATCCTCGGCGAAAGAGACGAGCAGGATCGAGTTCTTAGCCGCCAGCCCTACGAGGAGCAGGAGGCCGATCTGCCCGAAGATGTCGAGGGCGAGCCCTCGCAGCGCCAGCGACCCCACGGCGCCGAAGATCGCGATCGGCGTGGCGAGCAGGATCACGAAGGGCAGGCGCAGGGACTCGTACTGTCCGGCGAGCAGGAGGAAGATCATCAGCACGCCGAGGCCGAAGATCAGCGGCGCGAAGCCGCCCGCGACCTTCTCCTGGTAGGCAACGTCGGTCCATTCCACGGCGAAATCGCTGGGAAGGCTGCCCTTAGCCAGAGCCTCGACCTCCTTGAGCACGGTCCCCGAACTCGCGTTCCCGGCCACCTCGATCGCCACCTCGATGGCGGGATAGGTGTTGTAGGACAGGACCGCGGTCGGGCCGGTGGTGAACTCCGCCCGTACCAGCGAGCCAAGGCGCACGGGCTCTCCTTTTCCGTTCAGCACCGGTAGAGCTTCGAGGTCCTGGATCGTGCGGCGGCCCACGGCCTCGCTCTGCACGTAGACCTGGTAGACGAAGCCGAACCTATTGAAGAGGTTCACGAAGCTCGACCCGACATAGGTCCCCAACGCGTCGAACAGGTTTTGGAGCGGTACGCCGAGCTGCTCGGCCTTAGCCCGGTCGATCTCCAGCTTGATCTGCGGCACGCCGTAGCTCGTGGTCGGGAGCGCCTGGGCGATGTTCGGACTCTTCGTCATCGCGTCGATGAAGCGCTGCGCTGCCTGGGCCAGCTTGAGGCCGCCAGTACCGCTGCGGTCCTGGATCTCCAGCGTCAGGCCGCTGCGGGTGCCGAGCCCCGGCAGGGGCGAGGGGTTCACCACCCGCACCTTCCCGTCCGGATCGTGCCGGAACGCCTTCTGCACCCGGGCGATGATGTCGTCCGCCGAGGCCGCGCGCTCGCCCCAGGGCTTCAGCACCGGGATCTGAAAGCCGTAGAACGGCGCCACCGCGTCGGCGAGGATGCTGCGCCCCACAACGCCGATCGTATGGTCCGCCTCGGGCATGTCCCGCAGGGTCTTGCCCAGGCGCTCGACCATCGCGTCCGTCCGGGCGACCGAGGCGCCTTTCGGCAGGGCGACGTCGGCGAAGAAGTAGCCCTGGTCCTCGTTCGGGACAAAGCCGGTCGGGCGCTGCATCACGAGAAGGACGGTGAGCGCCGCGAAGGCGAGGAAGGCCACGCCGACGATCACGAGGTGACGGCTCAGCGCGCCGATCACCCGGGTCAGGACGTTCGCGCTCGCCTCCAGCGTGCGGTTGAACCAGCGGAGCGGGGCCTTCCACCTGCTCTCGCGCTGGTCCGACCCTTCGGGCCGGTGCTTCAGGATCAGGCCGCAGAGCGCCGGGGTGAGGGTCAGGGAGACCACCGCCGAGATCGTCACGGAGATCGCGATGGTGAGGGCGAACTGGTTGTAGAGCTGGCCGGTGAGTCCGGGGATGAAAGCCACCGGCACGAACAGGGCCGCCAGCACCAGGGTGGTGGCGATGACCGGAGCCGCCACCTCATTCACCGCCTCGCGGGACGCCGCGCGGGGCTCCATTCCCTCGTCCATCAGCCGCTCGGTGTTCTCCACCACGATGATGGCATCGTCGACCACAAGGCCGACCGCCAGCACCATGCCGAGCAGGCTCAACGTGTTGAAGGAGAATCCAAGTAGGGCCATCGGCCCGAAGGTGCCCACCAGCGCCACGGGGACGGCGATAGAGGGGATGAGCGTCGCCCGCCAGTTCTGCAGGAACAGGTAGGTGACGACGATGACGAGGACGAGCGCCTCGAACAGGGTGTGCACCACCTCGGTGATCGCCTCGCGGACGAATTCGGTCCGGTCCAGGGCGATCTTGTACTTGAGGCCCGGCGGGAAGCGGCGGGCGAGTTCCTCCATCGTGGACTTCACGCCGTCCATGACCTGAACCGCGTTGGCGCCGGGCGTCTGATAGAGACCGAGCGTCGCGGAGGGTTTCCCGTCGAAGCTGGAGCGGACGCCGTACTGCTCCGAGCCGAGCTCCACCCGCGCCACGTCCCGCACCCGTACCACCGACCCGTCTGGGTTGGCCCGCAGCAGGATGTTGGCGAATTCCTGCGGCTGGCTCAGCCGTCCTTGCGTGACCACCTGCAACTCGAAGGGGGTCGGCTTGCCGTCGGTCGGCGGCTTGCCGAGCGATCCCGTCGTGATCTGCTCGTTCTGCTGGCTCACCGCCTTGATCACGGCATCGGGGCTGATCGCCAGGGCCTCCATCTTCACCGGATCGAGCCAGAGCCGCATGGCGTATCGCTTCTGGGAAAAGTTCTGGATCCGCCCCATGCCGGAAACCCGCCGCAAGGGCTTGATCACCTGCGTCTCGGCCCAATTAGCCAGGAACAGCTCGTCGTAGGGCGAGCCTTCTTCGGCGTAGAGGACGATGTTGCCGAGCTGCTGGCGCGTGCTCTTCTGGATCTCCAACCCCTGCGACCGCACCGAGGCCGGGAGCTTCGCCTCCGCGCGGTTGGCGCGGGTGAGCACCTCGGCGGCGGCGGCATCGAGGTCGGAGCCGATCTCGAAGGTCGCGTCGAGGTTGACGCTGCCGTCGGTGTTGCTGGTCGAGGCGATGTAGAGGAGGTGCTGCGCGCCGTTGATTTCCTGCTCCAGCGGCGTTGTCACCGCGTCGTAGGCCTGCTGGGCGCTGGCGCCGGGATAGGTCGCCTGGACGTTGATGATCGGCGGCGCGATCTCGGGGAACTGAGCGATGGGCAGGGTGAGGCCGGCCACCGCGCCGATCAGGGTGATCAGCACGGAGATCACGCCCGCCAGGATGGGCCGGTCGACGAAGCGGGCGAACATCGGTCCTCGACAATCCATCGGTGGTCGCGGGGACCGGGCATGCAACGCCAATGGGTTTTGCGTGTTCCCTGTCCGGTTCGGCGCCGGGGGCGCCTCGGAGGGGGCGGTTCAGGTGCGATCGGGGGCGAAATACGGGTTGATCGGAACCGGGGTCCTCGCGGTGCTGGCCGGTGGCGGCTGGCTGGCGGCCGGGCGGCCCGCGCCGTCCGCGATCATGGCCTCGCTGACGGGGGCGCAGGCGCCCAAGAAAGCCGAAGAGCCGCCCATGACCGTGACGGTGGCAACGGCGCGCAGAGAAGCGGTGCCGATCACCTTCACCTACACCGGCACGATCATCGCCCCGCAGGATGCGGCCCTCCAGGCGCGGGTGACGGGCAACATCATCGAGCGCCCTTTCGAGCCGGGGGGCCACGTGAAGAAGGGGCAGGTGCTGTTCCGCATCGATCCGCGCCCCTTCGAGGTTTCGCTGGCCCAGGCCAAGGCTCAGGAGGCGCAGGCGAAGTCGCAGCTTCAGTTCGCTCAAGCCGAGGTCAGTCGCACGGATACGCTGGCCGACAAGGGGTACGCCACGGAGCAGCGGCTCCAGCAGTTGCAGGCCAACGCGGCCGGAGCCAGCGCCCAGGTGCAGCAGGCGGAGGCCGCCATCGCCCGGCAGAACCTCAATCTCGACTACGCGACGGTTAACGCCCCCTTCGACGGCCGGGCGAGCCTGTCGATCATCAATCCTGGCGACCTCGTGATCGAGAACCAAACGCAGCTCGTCTCGGTGGTGCAACTCGATCCGATCGACGTGCAGATGGCCCTCTCCTCGGAGGATTCAGAGACCGTGCGGGAGGCGATGCAGGGAGGCTCCGTGACGGTGGAGGTGCTGGACGAGGCCGGCAAGCCCGTGCGCGAGGCGCGGATCTACCAGCTCGACAATCGCTTCGATCCCCGCACCGCCCGCCGCCTTGTCCGTGCCCTCCTGCCGAATCCCGACGAGCGCTTCCTCCCCGGTCAGTTCGTGCGGGCCCGTGTGAAGACCGGGACGGAGGACAAGCTCCTCATCCCGACCATCGCCCTTTCCGCCCAACTCGCCCAGCAGATCGTCTACGTCGTCGACGAACAGGGCGTGGTGCGCCAGAAGCCGGTGACGACCGGCGACAGTTTCGGAGAGGACACGGCCATCGTCGCGGGCCTCAAGCCCGGCGAGAAGGTGGTGACGGACCACATCCAGGACATGCGCCAGGATCTCAAGGTCGAGACCAAGACCATGAAAGCCAATTCGACGGGCGCCCAGCCGGTGAACGGCGCCGCCTCCAAGCAGCCCGGGTGAGGCGGCGATGATGCGGCTCCTCTTCCCCCTCTCGCTCGCCCTGCTGCTCGCCGCCTCCGCCGCCAGTGCTGCTCAACCCAACGGCGCGAGCCGGTGCCGCGTGGATCGCAGCCAGTACGCTGCCCTGAAGCACGGGATGAGCTACGGCCATGTCCGCCACCTTCTCGGTTGCAGCGGCCGGCGCATCTCACACCTCAGCATCGGCCGTGCCGAGCGCACGACCTATTCCTGGCGCGGGCGCGGCACCTACGGGGCCAATCTCACGCTGACGTTCCGCGATGACAGGCTGACCGACAAGTCGCAACTTGGGCTGAGCGAAACTGAGTAATCTGTCGTTTCCGGGGGATGAACGTCGGCTAAGCGGGCGTCCGCTTTTCCGGCTTCGTACCCGAAAGCAGCCCGTCGCAAATCCACCCTTCTCAGACATCACCAGGCCATGCTGCGTGACTTCAAACCCTAAGCGATCAGCCGTCTGATCATCTTCGCCGGAACGCCGCCGACCAATATTCCCGGCTCCACATCCCGGGTCACGACTGATCCGGCCGCAACTATAGATTGCTCCCCGATCGTGACGCCGCACAAGATGAGGGCACCGGCCCCGATCCAGACGCCGTCGCGCACGCAAATATCCTTATGAAACGTCAGCCTCGTTTCCTCTGTTCGCTCGTGAAACCCCTCGACGACGAGCGTGTGGGTCGATGTTTCGAAGCTTACCCGGGGACCGATCATGCACCGATTGCCGATCTCGATCCGTGAGTCCCGGCATGCAAATCGGACCTCGGAATTGACGAACGTCTGATATCCTATCGTAAGCCCTCGGACGGTCTCGGTGCTGAAACTCTGCTCGAACACGAGGGGACTTGAAATATGCGATCGTGTCCCGACCCGAACGCCGATATGGCGCAACAACGCCCGCCGTACGCCGTTGAAGGCGTAGAAGTTCGGACATCTATTGTATATGATCAGAACAAAATAGCTATATAATCGCCATAAATGGAGCGCGTTCAACGTATCCACCTATCGCCAGCCCCTAATTAGGCCGGGCCCAATTCAGTATTATCCCGATTCTCGCATCCCGGGCAAGCGCGTCGCGGGCGGGGATCAGGCCAGGTGCAGGTAGGCCGGGTCGAACAGGCCGCGCTTCATCAGCCCGTCGAGGTCGTGGATCGTAAGGCGCCGGCCGCGCAGGGCGATCAGGCCGGCCCCGCGCAGCGCCTTCAGGGTGCGGTTGATGTGAACGCTGGTCTGGCCCAGGGCGTCGGCGAGGTCGGGCTGGGTCACCGGCATCGGGATCGTGTTCCCGTCCGCGAGGCCGACGCGCGCCAGCCGCAGGTACAGCTCGCAGAACAGGTGCGCGAGCCGCTCGATCGCCGTGCGGCGACCGACGCTGGCGATCCATTCCCGCTGGAGCGCGGTGGTGTCGCGCATCTCCAACCACAGGCATTCATCGAGCGCCGGCCGGGCCCGGACCGCCGCGCCGATCTGGTCCGGCGCGATGCGGGCGACCGTCACCGCTGTGAGCGCCCCGATGGCGTGGTCCATGCGCGCCCGGCGGGTGACGCCGGGGTCGCACAGGTCGCCGGGCAGGAGCAGCGAGACGATCGCGCGCCGCCCGTCGGGAAACTGCCGGTACCGGCAGGCCCAGCCGTCGAGGATGAGGTGGGTGTGGTACGGGTCGTCGTGCTGGCCGACGATGTCCTGGCGCGGCGCGACCGGACGCACGTGCTGGCGGGCGAGCCCGTCGAGGGCCGCGCGGTCCTCGGGCGCGAGCCGGACATGCCGCTCCATCTTCCGCACGAAGGGGTTGGTCAGGTCCGCCTCCGGTCAGAGAAGGCTGCGGCGATGCGGTTCCCGGGCCGGCACGGGCCGGCCACCCGGCCCAGGGCCCGCGCCGGCCGCATCACGCACGATCAGGCCGCCGGCCAAGGCGTGCGGCACGAAGACTAATCTCGGCACGGGATATATCGGCTTCCGAACGTCGAAGTCTGGAGAATTTCGACGGCTTATGCCGCGACCGCGCAGCCGCGCGCTAACCTGCGTTAAGCGACCGCCCTGCCGGCCGGCGCGCGCCAGCCCATCACCTCACTCGGCGGCGGCGCCCACCGAATCGGCCATCCGGGCCTGCCGGGTGCCGAGGGGCTGAGGCTCGCCCACCGTCGTGTCCTCGGCGGTCTGATGCTCCATCTCAGCATTCAGCTGGGCACCCGCGAGCACGATCATGGTCGAGATCCAGATCCAGGTCATGAAGCCGATGGCGGCGCCGAGGGAGCCGTAAGTCTTGTTGTAGCTGCCGAAATGGGCGACGTACCAGGAGAACAGCAGCGAGGCGACGAGCCACAGCAGCGCCGCGGAGGCGCCACCGGGGGTGACCCAGCGCCAGCGCGGCGCGTCCCGGCTCGGGCCGTAGCGGTAGAGCAGGGCGAGCCCGAGCAGGACCGCCACGAGCAGCGCCGGCCAGCGCAGCAGGGTCAGCCACCAGGCATCGGCGCCGAGCCCGACATACGACAGCACCACCGGCAGCACCACGACGGCGCCCAGCGCCAGGATCAGGAAGGCCAGCGCGCCCGCCGTGAAGGCCAGGGAGACGAGGTTGAGCACGAAGAAGTTGCGCTTCTCGCGCTCGTTGTAGACGATGTTGAGCGCGTCGAAGACGTGCTTCACGCCGCCATTGGCGCTCCAGACCGACAGGACGATGCTGATCAGCAGGCTGAAGCCCAGCGCGGTGTTACCCTGCTCGTTCAGCCGCTTGACCTGGTCGCCGACGATGTCGAGCGCCCCCTGGGGCAGGATGCCCTGGAGGCTGGTGAGCTGGTCGTTGATGGTCGAGGCGTCGGCCACGAGGCCGTAGCAGGAGACCAGCGCCGCCACCGCCGGGAAGATCGCCAGCAGGGTGAAGAAGGTCACCCCCGCCGCGATCAGCGAGAGGCGGTTCTCGCCGATGTCGCGATAGGTGCGCAGCGCGATGTCCTTCCAGCCCTTGGCGGGGATCTCGGCCGGATGGCTGGCGCCCCGGCCGCGATCCGCCTCGGTCCGGGCCACCGCCTCGGCCTCGCGGCCCTCGTGCGTGGGCGACGGCTTGCGCGCCGACGAGCCCGCGAAGCCGGATTGCGCCCCCGGATCCGCCCGCCGTCCGGTCGGCGCGGCTGCCCGGCGCGGGAACGCGACCAGGCCGACGAGCGCGGTGGCGAGGGCCAGGGTCCAGACCGTCGAAGCCTGCCCCCCGGAGTCGCGGGCCGCGTTGCGGTCTGGATCGGGAGAAGCCATCGGTACGCCTCGACACGGGTTCGCGAAAAACGCCTTCGAACCGGCCCCCCACGGGTTGCCGATCCGACAGGGAACGCCGCGACGCGCAGACCGGTTCGCGGCCCGGTTGCAATCCGCCGCGGTTCCGGCGCCCGGTGCCGGGGATTGCTTGTATTGGGCCGGTTTCATCTTCGGCGCGGCCTGTTCTAACCCATGTTGGGGCGTAGGCCGCTTGGGCGCGCCACAAGCGTTCTCGACGGGCGCGACCAGCCCGTTCGGCGACGCCCGGACCTTATGCCCGACATCGAAGGCCGCACCCTGCTCGATCCGACCCACGACATCCGGCACGGCCTGCCGGAAGCGATCCGCACGCACCTCGGAACGCTGCTCGGCCTTACCTACGATCAGGTCGGCCCGGCCCCGGGGGCCACGTCGGATCGCTTCGCCGACCTGCTGGCGCGCCTCGACGCCGCGCTCACCCGAGGCGACGACGCGCGCGACGCGGCGTTCCGCGCCGGCCTGCTGAAGGTGGTGCCGGCCCTGCACCGCTTCGCGGTGTCGCTGACCCGCGACCCGGCCGCGGCCGACGACCTCGTTCAGGACACGCTGCTGCGCGGCTGGCGCGGGCGCGCCGGCTTCACCCCCGGGTCGAACCTGGAAGCGTGGCTGTTCACGATCCTGCGCAACGTGTTCTACAGCCAGCACCGCAAGCACGGCCGCGAGATCCCCGACACCGACGGCAGCTATGCCGAACGGCTGACCAGCGTGCCGGAGCAGGGCGGCCATCTCGACCTGCAGGACGTGCGCGCCGCCCTCGACCGGCTCGCGCCGGTGATGCGCGAGGCGCTGGTCCTCGTGGCGATCGAGAACCTCAGCTACGAGGAGGCCGCCGCCGTCATGAAGTGCCAGATCGGCACCGTGAAGAGCCGGGTCTGGCGCGCCCGGGAGCAGCTCGCCCGGATGCTCGGCTATACCGGGGCCGAGATCGGCAGCGACGGGGTGATGCTGTCGGTGACCGGGACCTCCGCCTGACGGAGGCCGGAGGATTTCCACCGCCGAATACCCCTATCCGCGGCGCTTCCCTCTGTATTCGCCAACAAATTTGACTTAAGTGAAGGCGCCCGGGCTGATTCCTGGGCGACATAGGGCGAGTTGGGTCGATCCGTCGTCCTGGCTCAGCTCCCGTCGGTGTGACATCCCCCCGATCCACCGACGGGAGCCCCTTTCGGGGCGCGCCCGTCAGCGCGCGGCGTCGTCGCCCCGGTCCGCGTCGAGCTGCTGCAGCAGCTCCGCCAATCTGGGATCCAGCGCCTCGTCGATCACCGGATCATAGAGCGCCTGCAGCTGGCGGCCGAGCCGCATCCGCGTCTGCGCGTCGAGGACCGGGGCGCCGGCCGCGATCGGGAAGACCCGCAGGGTGGTGGAGGCGGTCCCGGGCGCGGATCTCGGGGCGGCGCGCTGATGATCGGGCTGTGGCATGCTGCCTACATCGGCCTGGAGGGGCGCGACGGCAACCACCCGGCGCCAGGAAGTCTCGGTCTCAGTCTCAGTCTCAGTCTCAGTCTCAGTCTCGGTTTCAGGCCTCGCCCGATTCTACGCATCGTCCTCGGGCGCGAACACCTCGCCCTTCTCGGCCAGCACCGTGTCGGCCTCGTCGCGGGCCAGCACCTCCAAATCGGCCCGGCCGAGCGCCCGGGCCAGCGCCCGCTCCCAATCCGGCGGCAGCGGACGGCCCTCGGCGGCCAGGAGCGCGGCGGTCCGTTCGCGCAGCCGCGCCCAGGCCTCCGTATCCAGGCCGGCGACGGCGCCGCCGAGGCCGAGCTCGGCCGCGGCGCGCGCGGCGGCGTTCGTGGCGGCGTCGGTCCAGGCGGACGGGGCAGGGGTGTCTGTCGCAGCGGGTTCGGTCGTGCCGGGTTCGGTCGTGACGGATTCGGTCATGGCGGCCTCGCGCGGGGTCTCGGGTCCGCCATCCGACATAGGGCTCGCGCGCCGGAGGTCAGCGCAGCCCGTGGCGGGCGATCTCCTCCGGCACCAGCTCGGCCGCGTCCTGGCGCGCCAGGATGGCGTCGAGGCCGACCGGGCGGTCGTCCCAGGCGTCGACGCCGACATCGCAGGAGCGGCTGGTATCGGGCAGCCAGCCATGGCTGTGCCCGTAGAGATGGCGGGTCTCCCGCCACAGGCCGGGCCAGGCCCGGTGCGCGTAGTGCGACAGGAACAGGCGGTGCTCCCGGCCCTGCGCGTCCGGCACCGAGATCCGGGCGCTGTCGACGGGCGGCTCCGCCCAGGGCAGGTCGAGGACGCGGTTCGAATCGTGGTTGCCGCGAACCAGGCGCTTGATGCCGTTGAGTTCGGCAAACAGCTCCGCGCAGCGGGCGCGGCTCGCCCCCGCGGCGAAGTCGCCGAGATGCCAGACCGCGTCGTCGGGCCCGACCACGGCGTTCCAGCCGGCGACCAGGGCGGCGTCATGCGCCTCGAGGCTGCCGTAGCGCGCCTGACGGTGGCGGAGGATGTGCGGGTCGCCGAAATGCGTGTCCGCGGTGAAGAAGATCGCCATGCCGTGAGATGTCGCCGTTCAAGCCCGTCACCGCGTCCGGCGCCGAGGCGAGGTGGATCGGGGCCGGCGCCGAGCAAGCCCGGCGCGGCATCGTGCCCGCAACCGGCGGGGATCGCGACCGGCGCACCCGCGGGGCCCCGAGGCCGCACCCGCTTGCCCCGCGCGCGACCGGGCCTCTATCGTCGTCGCGATGCTCGATCCCACAGCCTACGCGCACCTTCTGGACGCCGCGCGCGCGCATCCGCCCCTGGAGGCCGCGATCCGGCAGGTCGGCCCGCTCCGGATCGACCCGCCGCCGCAGGCCTGCCTAGCCGACCGGCTGTTCGTCGAGGTCGTGAACCAGCAGCTCTCCACCCGGGCCGCGGCGGCGATCTGGGCCCGGATCGAGGCCGCCGCGGCGGCGGCCGGTTCGAGCCCGCGCGGGCTGTTCGAGACCGGCGACCCGGCGCTGCTGCGGGCCTGCGGCATCTCGGGCAACAAGGTCCGCGCCCTCCAGGCGATCGTCGCCGCCGAGGCGGCGGGCCTGCTCGGCCCCGACCTCGCCCACCGGCCGCATGCGGAGCGCGCCGCGATCCTGTGCGGCATCCGGGGCGTCGGCCCCTGGACCGCCGACATGGTCGGCATCTTCCATTTCCACGACCCGGATATCTGGCCCGAGGGCGACGTGGCGGCGGTGGGCTGCCTGCGCCGGCTCACCGGCGGCACCGACACGCGCAGCCTCGCGGCCCCCTTCGCGCCCTATCGCTCGATCCTCGCCCGCTACCTGTGGCGCATCAAGGACGCTGCCCCGGCCGAGCCCCCGACCCGCCCCGCACCCCGCCCCCGGCGCCCCCGCGCCGCGACGGAATCCGGGTGACGGACGCCCCCCGATCGGCTATCCGTTCCGCGGGCGCAGGGCCTGTAGCTCAATGGTTAGAGCCGACCGCTCATAACGGTCTGGTTGCAGGTTCGAGTCCTGCCGGGCCCACCATCCGTTTTGCGGCGTGCTGGTTTCGCTTGGGCATTTCGGATTTAGCCCGCACCCGACGCGCGTCGCCTCGCACGGCGTCAGCCCAGCCTCCTGAATCGGCGGGCCGGATCATCTGCGACGCTGAGACCGCCTCCGCCCGGGGGCGATCACGGGGCTGGGGCGTTTCCCCGAAACCCGCACCGCGTTCCGGTCGCGGCCTGCCTCGTCCATCGTGCCAGAGGCACGGGGACCGGCCCTGCAAACCCTGAGCGCTGATCCGATGAGTTCCGACCTGACCGTCTACTACGATGGCGGCTGCCCGCTCTGCCGGGCCGAGATCGGCCACTATCGCCAATGCCGCGGAGCCGAGCGGATCGCCTTCGTCGATGTCGGGCGCACCGCGCCGGAGGTCGGCCTGGGTCCGGATCTCGACCGGGCCGACGCGCTGCGACGCTTCCACGTGCGGAGCGCCGACGGCCAGCTCGTGTCGGGTGCGGCAGCGTTCGCCCGTCTGTGGCGGGTCCTGCCCCATTGGCATTGGCTTGGCCGCCTCCTCGACCTGCGCGTCTTCGGGCTGCGGCCCCTCCTGCCGCTGGCCGAGGCGGCCTACCGGCTGTCGCTACCCTTACGGCCACGCCTGGCACGGCTGATCGCGCGCCGGCACCGCTGAGTCGGCAACGTCTGAGAAGAATCGCACCGGGGACCCGTATCGGATCACCGGGCGCCCGCGCCTGATATCCCGTGACCTGCCGCTGTGGTTCGTCGTGTATGAACAGGCTCAGCGCTGGCGGAAGCCGGCCGCTTCCGGCACCCGGCCGGGGATCTGCGCGTGGTGCTGCGCCTGGCCCCGGACAGCCCGCCCTACCCGGCAGCAATCGTGCTCGACAGCCGGGCCGTGCGTTCCCCGCCCGAGAGTGGCGAGCGGGCCGGTTATGACCGACCCGCACATCGCCGTCTTCGTCTGCATCCTGCTCAACCAGGCCGCTCGACGGATCACAAGTTCCAAACAGCCTTTTGTCACCACCCGCCGAATCCAGGCTCCATCAATCCGCCTCTACCGAGATTGAAGCAAACCAAAACGCGACGCCGATCGAGGGGCAGTGGTGAACGTCGTTTCGCAGGACCCGATCGAGCAACTCTATTGGGCGCTCTGAATGCGCCGCGTCTTCACCGCTTGGCGTATTCCTCCGCCACGAGCCTGCGCAGGCCCGATTCGAGATCGATCCGCGGCCGCCAGCCGGTCCGGTCGAGGAAGCGCGTCGAGTCGAGCATCTTGTAGGCTGCCCCCTGGAACGAGCCGGGCGGGCTCACCAAGGGGACGGACCAGTCGAGGGCGGTCAGGGCCGCCCGCGCCACCGCCTCGACGGTGACAGGCGTGTTGGCAGCGCAGTTGAGGATCTCGTTGTCGAACACCCGGTCGGCCGCGAGGATCGCGTCGATCTGGTCATCGACATGCAGCACCTCGCGAACGGTCTGGGGGTTGCCCCAGACCTCGAACTGCTGCGCGCCCGCCGCCTTCTCCCGCACGGCCCGGTCGAGCAGGGCGCCGACGAAGTGGCTGCGATCGGCGGCCTTGTTGTCGTGGGGGCCGTACAGGGTCGCCAGCACGCAGTGCAGGAAGCTCAGACCGTACTGGTGCGCGTAGGCCGCCGAGCCCGTCGCCAGGACCTGCTTGGCGAGCCCGTAGCCGATCACGGACGGGTGCGTGGGTCCCTGGCCGAAGCGCGCCTCGGGGAGCGGCTCCGCCGATTCCGGATAGGTGCAGGACGAGCCCGTGGAGACGAGCTTGGCCTGCGGTTGGTACAGGCGCCACGCTTCGAGGACGTTGAGGTGAATCCGGGCGTTGATCGCCAGGAGCTCGCCCTGGATGTCGTACTGCACGGCGCCGGTGCGCTGGCGGGTCACCACGTGGAAGATGCGGCCGGCCGGGGGCGCCGCGCGCAGCGCACGCTCGACATTCGCCCAGTCGGAGAGGTCACCCGCCGCGCGTCCGATGCCCACGACCTCGCGGCCCTCGGCCCGGAGCCGCGGGACGAGGTTGCGCCCGAGGAAGCCGTCGGCCCCGATGACGATGTCGTGCTCAGGCCCCGGCATGGTGAGCCCCGTCGCGATAGGCCTCGCGATACCACGCGATCGTCGGCCGCAGCCCGTCCGCGAGCCCCGTGAAGGTCGAGATCCCGAAGCGCTCGCGCAGCCGCCGGTTGGTCGAGCGGCGGGCGAGCACGCCGTGGGTCGCCGTGTCGGGGGCGTGGAGCGGCCGGTCCTCCCCCGCCACCTCCAGGATGGTGCGGGCGAGGTCGAGCAGGGTCGTGGTCTGCCCGCGGCAGAGATTGAGCACGTCGCTCGCCTCCCGTATCTCCAGGGAGCGGGCGAACACGTCGACGACGTCGCCGACATAGATGAAGTCGCGTTCGACCAGCGGGTTGCCCTTGATCTCGAAGCGATCCCCGGGCGCCAGCGCGCGCATCACGAAGGCCGGCAGGACGTGCGCCTTGCGCGGATCCGTCGAGTCGTGGGGGCCGTAGGGGTTGCTCAGGCGGAAGCTGAGCGTGTGGATCCCATAGCGCTCGGCGTGGAGGTCGGCGACCACCTCGCCCCAGCGCTTCGACCAGGCGTAGAAGGCCTCGTTCCGATTGGGCGGCGCGTTGAGATCGACCGGCCGCGCGTCGTCCAAGGGATCGCAGGCCGCCGGGTAGACGGCGACGCTCGAGGCCGCGCGCACCTCGCGGATGCCCTTCGTCAGGCAGAACCGGTAGAGGCGGTTGGTGATCTCGGCGTTGCCGGTGAGCAGATCGCTCTGCGCCGTCTCGAACTGGTCGGCATCGTAGCGCTGCGCGGCGACGTTGACGACGATCGTATCGGCGGGGACCGACAGCGCGTCCATCGCGTCGAAGCGGGCGGCCTCGGTCGCTCCCGGCACCGCGCGGCCGGAGGGGCTGATCGCGATCAGCCGCTGCACGCGACCGGCGAGATGCGCGACGAGGTTACGGCCGACGAACCCGGTCGCACCGACGATGACGACGGTCTCGGGCAGAGCGCCCATGCTCAGGCCGCCTTCGGCAGGTCTGCGGCGGTGATCACCTTCAGCTCCGGAACCGGAACGATGAAGGCGCCACCGTTCTCGAGGTAGCGGCGCTCGCGCGCCAGGAACTCGTCGATGAAGTTCCAGGCGAGCACCAGGTAGGCGTCGGGCGCGGGCACGCTGCCCTCCTCGACGATCGGGATGCGCGCGCCGGGGATCAGGCGGCCGAACTTCAGCGGGTTCTTCTCGGCCGCATACTGAACCAGCCGCGGGCCGATGCCGAAGGCGTTGAGCAGGGTCGCGCCCTTGGCCGGGGCGCCGTAGGCGTGGACCGTCTTGCCCTCGGCGTGCATGCGCTCCAGCAGATCGAGCAGCGCGCTCTGCAGGCGCCGGACGTTCTCGGCGAAGCCGAGATAGGTCTCGAAGGTGCCGTAGCCGCGGGCCTCCTCGTCGGCGCGCATGCGCCTGACCGCGTCGCTGACGGGATGGGCGCCGGGGAAGCCGACATGCGCCTCGAGGGACCCGCCATGGACCGGGACGACGCTGACATCGAAGACTTCGAGACCGTGGCGCGCGAAGAGCTGCTCCAGGGAGCGCAGCGTGTAGTAGCACAGGTGCTCGTGATAGATCTGATCGAAGGCGGTATTCTCGATCATGCCACCCAGATAGATCGCCTGCACGACGAAGACGCCGTCCGGCTTGAGCAGCGTGACGATGCCTTTCACGACGCTGTGCAGCTCCTCCAGGTGGAAGAAGACGCCGGCGGCGGTGATCAGGCTCGCCGGACCGTCCTGGGCGCGGACGAGTTCCGCGGTTTCCGCATTGAAGAAACGGTTCACGGTCGGCACGCCCGCGGCGCGGGCCAGTTCCACGACGTTGGAGGCGGGCTCGACGCCGCAGCGGCGCAGGCCGAAGGGCTCGTACTGCCGCAGCCACGTGCCGTCGTTGCTGCCGATGTCGACGACGAGGTCCTGAGGCCCGAGGCCGTACCGCTCCACGAGCCGGGCCGCGGTCTGGCGGAAATGCTCGACCAGCGTCTTCGTTGTCCCCGAGACGTAGGGATAGTCGCTGAACATGCTCTCCTTCGGGATCGTGTGATCGATCTGGACGAGCGTGCAATCGTGGCAGAAGCCGGCGCGCAGGGGGAAATGCGGCTCGCGCCGGTCGGCGAGTTCCGGCGGGATCAGGCGGTTGCAGTGCGGCTGATCGGTCAGGTCGAGGAACAGCTCGACATCGCGTCCGTCGCAGACGCGGCATGCCATGGCGAGTTTCGTTCCTGTCATTGTAAAACCTGTAACCATCCGCGATGCAGCGATTTACGAGCAAGAGGCGCTTAACGGTGGACGTTGAACAGCGCAACTAACGCCGCACGCGGGATAAAACAATGTCAAAATACATCATATCTTACATAATAGAGAGTTTTTACGCGACAAATACAATCTAAATCTCTCGTAATAAGCAAAATATCATGGCATTCGTCGATAAAAAGCTTGCCGCAGAATCAAATTTACGGGTAGAAATCCCGTTTTTGGCAAAGAAAATATGAAAAAAAATATACTTCTTCCTTGATTTATATCCGAAGCAACGTGTTACAGCAGGTTCGATTGACGCATGAAGGCGAGCAGGTCATCGGCGACGAAATGATGCACGGCGAGCCCCGCCGCTCGACCCGCGGCAAGATCTGATTCCTGGTCACCGACCAGGAAACTCCGCGCTCGATCGATCTCCCAATGGGTCATCAAGTCGAGGATCATGCCAGGTTTCGGTTTACGCCACGCGTGGACCGCCTTGTAGGTCTCGACGGTCCCGTCGGGGTGATAGGGGCAGAACCGCAGGTCGTCGAAATGCGCGCCCACCGCGTTCAATTCATCCTGCATCCACCCCGTCAGGACGGCGAGATCCGCTTCCGTGTAAAAGCCGCGGGCGATCCCGGCCTGATTCGTAATAATGAACACGAAAAAGCCGGCGTCGTTCAAGCCGCGGATGGTTTCACGGGCGCCGTCTATCCAGTCGAACCTGTCGATTGAACCGACATAGCGATGATCGTGATTGAGAACGCCGTCACGATCCAGGAATGCCGCGGCCCTCCGTCGGCGGGCTGGAATCTCCGTCTGAGCCCGAGCATAACTCTCAGGCACGCCGATATCGAGGAAATAGCCGTCGTAGGCCCGGCCGAAGACGCGTCCCTCGGCGACCAGCCCGGGCAACACGTCCTGCTCAAGGGAGCAGGAGGCAGGCAGGCCCGTCAGGGCATCGCGGCGCACGAGATAAACCCCGGCATTGACGAGACCAGGGCCGGGGGCGGGCGGCCGTTGCAGGAACGCCGTGATCCGCGCCCCCTCAAGCACGGCCACGCCGTAGCGCGACGCGTCCGGGACCCGCCGGAGCGAGAGGATCATCGCCGCATCCGGATGGCAGGATGCGGCGAGCGTGAGGGAGAGGAGATTGAAATCGAACCAGGAATCGCCGTTCAGGAGAAGGAACGTTTCCTGCGCCTCGGCGAGAGCATGAACAACCGCCCCGCCAGTCCCGGCCTGCTCCGGCTCGATCGAGACCCGCAGCGTCATGCCGAAGCGGCGGGCGATCGGGTTGTCGGCGGCGTAGCTGCGGATCTTCTCGCTGTAGAAGGACGCCAGCAACACGACGTCGGTGAATCCGTGACGACCCAGTTCAAACAGAAGCACGTCCAGGAACGGCTCGCCAGCCACGGGCAGGAGCGGCTTGGGGGTCGCCGCCGTTAAAGCGCCGAGGCGGGTGCCGAAGCCCCCACACAGGATCATCGCCTGCCTGACTGCGCCCGGCTTCGCATCCACCGCCCTGGTCAAAGTCGGCCCCTCACTTCTCCGCATTGCGCGGGAACAGGTTTTGCTCGACGAGACCGCAGACGATATGCGCGGCGGTGATGTGAACCTGTTGGATCAGGGGGGTCGCATCCGACGGCGCGTGCAGGCACAAGTCGGCCCGCTCCGGCATCGATCCTCCCGTCGCGCCCGTGAAAGCGACGATTCGAACGCCAATCGCACGAGCGGCATCCATCGCCCTCAGCACGCTCGGCGAGCGCCCGGACGTGGAAAGCGCGAGTAAGACGTCGCCCGGACGGCCGAGAGCCAGAACCTGCCGCTCGAACACGTGTTCGTAGCCGTAATCGTTGCCGATCGCGGTAATCACGGAGGTGTCCGTCGTCAGCGCTATCGCCGCGGCGGGTGGGCGATCGTAGTTGAGCCGCGAGACGAACTCGCCCGCGATGTGCTGTGCGTCGCCGGCACTCCCGCCGTTGCCGATCGTCAGGAGTTTCCCGCCGCCGCGCAAGGAGGCGGTGACGAGATCGGCAATCTCGAGCACAGTCGCGTGGAAGCGCCGATCATCGAGGGCATCCTGGAAAGTGTCCCGGGTTTTCGTAAGGAAATTGACGATCGGGCTCATGATTACCTCGAGACGCTACCCGTTCAAGCCAGCGAGAGACAGGCTTCATGGCGCAGCGTTCAGTGATCCTCGTTTCTTCACAGACTAAACGTTGGCGAACCGAGAATTTCGAATCATCCGGAAGCCCTTGATCAGTTCCTTGATACCCCGATCGAGATCGAAATCGGGGAACCAGCCGGTCGCCTCCAGCTTCTCGTTGGACACGATGTAGTCGCGCTTGTCCGGATCCTCGCCGATCGGGGCCTCGACGTAGACGAAGTTCGGAACGTGCGCCTTGATGCGCTCGCAGAGCTCCAGCTTCGACAGGTTCGCGCTCGACAGGCCGAGATTGTACGCCTCGCCACGCATCCGGCCGTGATTGTCCATCGCGTGAATGAAGCCTTTGGCGACGTCGCGGATGTGGATGTAGTTGCGCTTGAAATGCCCCTCGAAGACGAGGAGCGCTCGATCGGTCACGGCGCGATGCGTGAAATCGTTGACGAGGAGATCAAGCCGCATGCGCGGTGCCATGCCGAACACCGTCGCGAGCCGCAGGCTGACGCCGCGCCCGCTGTCGAGCACGGCCTTCTCGGCTTCCACCTTGGTGGTGCCGTAGAGCGAGATCGGTCGTAGCGGCGACTCCTCGGTGCAGAACTTGCCGGTCTCACCGACGCCGTAGCCCGAGTTGGTCGTCGGATAGACGATCATCTGCTCGCCACTCGCCCGCTGAACCAGCGCGACGACGGCATCCCGATTCAGTGTGGTAGCGCCGATCGCGTCTTCCTTGCACAACGGCGCTCCGACCAGGGCCGCAAGCGGGACGAGGACATCGTGCTTCGGCACCAGGTCGTCCAGAATCCGCGTATCGCGCGCGTCACCCTTGATGGGCTCGAACCCATCGTAGAGACAGGCGGCGGACAGGTCCGGAGTTCCTGCCTTGAATGTGTCCAAGACCGTGACGTGGTGCCCGCGTTCCAGCAACATCGGCACCAGGATCGTGCCGATATAGCCTGCGCCGCCAGTGATCAGAATGCGCATCGTGACGTCTCGTCTCATTCAGTCAGTGATGATTTGAAGCTGAGCCGCTTCATGAACAGGCGGCTACCGGCTTTGGCAGTAAATCAGGGTCGAACCATCGACGTCGACGCTGATCGGGATGACCGAGAGAGGGGCAACCCGTTCGGCTAGGCCGGGAATCCGCTCTGGATCGATCAGGGCGAGGAAAAAGCCGCCGCCCCCAGCACCGCACAGCTTCGCCCCATAAGCACCCGAGGCGACGATCGTTTCGAACAGATCGTCGAGAACAGCGTTGGAGACATCTGGCGAAAGCGTCCGCTTGATCTTCCACGACGCTGAGAGCATCTCGCCGAGCTGCGTGAGCCAGCCCGGAGTTCCGCATTCCAACAGGGAGACGCATTCCGCCACAAGGCGGTAGAGCTCGGACAATTCCCTGTCGATGGCCCGGGTCCGCGTCACGGCAATCTGCGCGGCGACAGTTGTCGTCGCGCGGCGCGCGATGCCGGTATGCACGAGCACCATTGAAGCGTTGAGCTGCCGCAGCGTTGCAGAGGTCATCTGAAGGGGGGATATTCGGATCGCGGAGCCGCTGAAGTCGAACCGATTTATACCCCCGAAGGCTGCGTGAAGCTGGTCTTGTACGCCGACATTCTCGCATAAGATGTCGCGTTCGACCTCAATCGCTTTTTTCGACAACTCGATCTTCGTCGGCTTTTGTCCGAGCAGCGCATACACCGTCCGCAGGAACCCTACGGTGAATGCAGACGATGACCCTAACCCGCTGCCCGCCGCCGGAAGATCTGAGATGACGCTGACATCGAGGCGGTGGCTGACGTCAAAATGCCTCAGGACCTCCCGAACGACTGGGTGCTCTATTTCAAGAACATTTTGACAATGCTCCAGCTTGGAGTAGCTGAGCCTGTAATTATAGTCCTGGCATCCGACCAGACCCAAAGCAGCTATGATAATATACTTGTCGATCGCCATGCCGACGACTGCGCCCGGCTCACGCTCGAAATACTCCGGGTAGTCCGTCCCACCACCGAATAAACTAACCCGCAGCGGCGTGCGCGTGACCGTGAGCATTACAGCAAATCCATTTGCACAATTCGTTTTGATGTCTCGAAGTTTTATATTTATGAATCAGTCCAGATCTTCGATATGCTGGCGATCGGCCATAACATTCATAGGATCGATGCGCTAGGTCCATAGAAAGATATTTTATAATCAATAAATCGGTCGGTCTTATGCCGAAAAACTACAATACACTATGAAATATATCATCCCAATGTAAAATTATAATTTTCAATATGCCGAAATGACGGCATGTATTTGGAATAAATATTTGTAGCGCTCTATTGGAATCGGCACGATGGTTAAGATTATGCATCGACCGGCTATGGATCGACCACTGCACACCGAAAAACTCACGGACGAGATTGCCCCGCCGCTGCAACTGCCGCGTTGCCGTTCGGGGGACGGGCACCGTCCGACCAAAAACCGGGCGGTGCTGGCCAGCGTTCTGCTCGTGCTCCGCCCTGGTCTGCCCAAGGGCGATGCTGTCGACCCGCGCACCGGCGGCAATGCTCTTCGACGGACTGATGGCCAGAGCGCATAACCTGTGCCCCGTTCGCCCCTTGCTCCACCACGCTAGGCCCCGCTGAGCGCGAGGTTTTCTGGCATCCTGAGCCCTGACGGAGGGTGGATGCCGGGCATCCGTCAGGTCAAACCTGCCATCCTCGGCCCGTCATTCAGAGGGTCAACGGCGCCTGATCCAAACCGGGCCAGCTGTCATGCGGTCGCGATCCAGATCGCGAATCCCGACACCCCGCTGCCGCAGCTCAGATCGAGGCACACCAGCCCTCACGGCCAACGGAGCAAACCTCGCGTCGATGACGGGCGGGTCATCAGCGGCATCCTACCTGTGCTGAAACCCGGGGACCGAATACGCCTTCCACCTCCGGTCGGCACATGCGCATCGCGCTGCATTCGCCGCCGGGTCAAGACACATCACGGACCGTTGCACCGGCGCATTTGTCGAAGCCGTTGCCGCCCGACGACACAAGACGCATCGGATATGGCCTAATCTGCTCCCTTCCAGAAGGCGGATGCGCACAGCATGGCCAGCAAGCATTTCGTTCACCCCACCCCGCACCCGAAAGCGACCATCAGGCTCGGCGGGTTCGACGTCCCCTGCGCGATCCTGGCGTCCGACGAGGGCAGCGCCCATGTGCGCGTGATCACGGCCGGCGGGATTCCGGAGCATCTGACGCTCGTTCGCGGGGGTGAAATGCTGCGGGCGCGGGTCGCGATCCGCAAACAGGGCCCGCTGGGTCTGGATCTCTGGCTTGACCTGCAGGGCGCGCGAGACGCACAGGCCGCGTAGAGGTGCGTCGCCGACGGCGCTGCGTCGAGGATCGATCCTCAGAGGAATCGAAGCCTTCACATGAGCTCGGTCCTGTCGCCGGCCTGGCCCCGGCCCGATCCCCTTCGGGTCTCGGAGACTTCCGTATGACGACGAATCCCGTCTAGGACATCGACACCCGATACATCCGCCAGATCCAACAGCAGCAGCAGATCGAGCTGGCGCTGATCAAGGCGGAGCGCGACACGGCCGTGCGGGACCGCGATCGGGCGCAGGCGCATTCCGATGCGATGGCCAAACTGGTCGAGGCCCTGTTGGCGAGCCTGCGGCCCTACGGGTTCAGCCGCAAGCGGTTCGTGCTCGCCATTCGCAAGGCGGCGCGCACCGTCCCGGACCGCGAGCCGGATTCGCTTCAGCACGCCGTCCTGTTCGAGGGCTCGAACAGGATCCTCGGGGGCCAGTCCCTCGGTGGCGCGCGTCTTTAGAGCGCCCCCGAACTCCCGCATCGGTCTCATGCAGAAGGTGGAACACAGGGCCATGGATGTCGAGCTCCTGACGGTGTTCAACGCCTTGATCGATCTCAGGAACAACCTGGACGACAAGCCCCATCTCCTGGGATCCGAGATCGAGTTCCTGGCCTTCGCCACGAAGATGGCCCCGTATTCCAACGCGCAGCTGCTGCAGGACCTGTGGGTCCTGTACGAGCTGAAGGAGAAGCGGCACGGCTATTTCGTCGAGTTCGGCGCCTGCGACGGCATCAGCCTCAGCAACACGCTCCTGCTCGAGAAGACCTTCGGCTGGCAGGGCGCCCTCGCGGAGCCGGCCCGGGCCTGGCACGCCGCGCTATACGCGAACCGAACCTGCTACATCTCCGACAAATGCGTCTACAAGACCGACGGGGTCGAGGTCCTGTTCAACGAGGTCGATATCGGCGAGCTGTCGGGCATGAACGACCTGGTGGAAGGCGATTTCCACGCGCAGTTCCGCCAGGAGGGCCGGCAATATCCGGTGCGGACGATCTCGCTGGAGCGCTTCCTCGCGGAGGCCCGCGCGCCCAAGCGGATCGACTACATGAGCATCGACGTGGAAGGCGGCGAGTTCGACGTGCTGAACAGCTTCGATTTCACCCGCCACGACATCGCGCTGATCAGCGTCGAGCACAACTTTTCGGACAGTCGCGAGAAGATCCACGCGCTGCTGACCGGCCTGGGCTACCGCCGCCGGTTCCGGCAATTGTCCCTGTTCGACGATTGGTACGCGCGGCCCGATCTCGTGACCGCCGGCGCTTGAGGGGCCGGCATCGTGTCCGCGCAGAACGCCATCGCGATCCTCGACTCGATGTTCGACCTGTTCAAGCAGATGGGCGGCGGCATCGCGCTCGACCTGCAATGGCTCGAGATCACGCGGCGCCTCCAGCTGGTCCGCCGGGAGGTCGCCTGGTCGGCCGACATGGCCTTCGTGGCGGCGAAGCTGAAGGCGCATGCCGCCCATTATGCCGCCACCTACCGGCCGCATGAGGGGTCGGAACGGATCCGGACGGCGAATACCGAGAAGCTCGACAAGGTCGTCGAGCAGTATTCGATTCTTCGCGCCCATCTCGAGCAGCAAGTGCCGGCCGCGTAGGCCCGGAGCAGGCCGTCCGGGGCCGGATGCCCCCGGTGGGGCGACGCGGTGCCGGCTCGAACGGCCTGACAAGTCCCCAGCTCCGACAGCAGAGCCGCTGCGGCCCCGTTGACTGGTTTCGGCCAGTCGCTATCGAAGCGTCGAGATACAGAGAGTCCGCGCACGAACGCGGACCCTGAGGAAACGCCGGGCCCGCGTGCCCAAATCAGGAGGGCCGCCCATGTCGTCTCCATTTCGCTCGTCCCTGTCCCGTCGCCGGTTCCTCGCGACGGGCTCGACGGCGATCCTCGCCGGGGGCGTGGCCATGCCGCACGTGGCCCGGGCGCAGCGCGCGGACTTCACCTACAAATACGCGAACAACCTGCCCGACACGCATCCGATGAATGTCCGCGCCCGCGAGATGGCGGAGGCGTTGCGCGTCGAGAGCGGCGGCCGGTTCGATCTGAAGATCTTCCCCACGAGCCAGCTCGGCTCGGACACCGACACGCTGAGCCAGCTGCGCTCGGGCAGCGTCGAGTTCTTCACGATGTCGCCGCTGATCCTCTCGACCCTGGTGCCCAACGCCTCGATCAACGGCATCGGCTACGCCTTCCCGGATTACGACGCCGTCTGGCCGGCGATGGACGGCGAGCTCGGCGCCTGGGTCCGCCAGCAGATCGCCAAGGCCAACCTCGTCGCCATGGAGAAGATCTGGGACAACGGCTACCGCCAGACCACCTCCTCGACCCGGCCGATCGCCAGCCCGGACGACTTCAAGGGTTTTCGGATCCGCGTGCCGGTCTCGCCGCTCTGGACCTCGATGTTCCGGGCGTTCGAGGCCGCCCCCGCCTCGATCAATTTGAACGAGACCTACTCGGCCCTCCAGACCAAGATCGTCGAGGGCCAGGAGAACCCGCTGGCGGTGATCGCCACGACCAAGTTCTACGAGGTGCAGAAATACTGCTCGCTCACCAACCACATGTGGGACGGCTACTGGTTCCTGGCGAACCGCCGGGCCTGGGAGCGGATCCCCGAGGATCTGCGCACCATGGTCGCCCGCCACATCAACGCGGCCGGGATGAAGGAGCGGGCCGACGTCGCCAAGCTCAATGCCAGCCTGCAGGAAGACCTGACCAAGAACGGCCTCGTGTTCAACAAGCCCGATCCGGAACCCTTCCGCGAGAAGCTGCGCAAGGCCGGCTTCTACGCCGAATGGAAGGGCCGCTACGGCGAGGAGGGCTGGTCCCTCCTGGAGAAGGCCTGCGGGAAGCTGGCGTGAACGGCCCGACGGGGCCGGCGCCGCGCGGCGGCGTCGCGCCCTGTTCGCGGCGGGTGATGAACCTCGCCCATTTCCTGCGCCGGGCGGCCCGCCGCTGGCCGGACGCGATCGGCCTCGCCTGGGGCGACCGGAGCTGGAGCTGGGGCGCCCTCGATGCCCGGGTCGACGCCATGGCGGCGGCGCTGGCGGCCCGGGGGATCGCCAAGGGCGACCGGGTGCTGGTCCAGGCCCGCAACGGCAACCCGCTCTTCGAATCGATGTTCGTCTGCTTCCGGCTCGGCGCCGTCTGGGTGCCGACGAATTTCCGGCAGACACCCGCGGAGGTCGCCTATCTCGCCAGCGCCAGCGGCGCCTCGGCGTTGATCTGCGGCACGGAGTTCCCCGACCACGCCGCCGCGATCCGCGCCGCCGCACCCGAGCTGGGCCTCGTGGTCGAGATCGGCGGCTCGGCTTTCGGGCTGGATTACGACGCCCTGGTCGCCGCGCATGCCGGGGAGGCGGCCCCGGCCGCCGATGTCGAGCACGACGACCCGTGCTGGTTCTTCTTCACCTCGGGCACCACCGGCCGGCCGAAGGCGGCGGTGCTCACCCACGGCCAGATGGCCTTCGTCATCACCAACCACCTCTGCGACCTGATGCCGGGGACCACCGAGGCCGACGCCTCCCTGGTCGTGGCGCCGCTCTCGCACGGCGCCGGCATCCACCAGCTCGCCCAGGTCGCGGCCGGCGCGAAGACCATACTCACGGGCGGCACGCGCCTGGACCCCGCGGAGGTCTGGTCCCTGGTGGAGCGGTGGCGCATCACCAACCTGTTCACGGTGCCGACCATCGTGAAGCTCATCACCGAGCACCCGGCGGTGGCGGCCCACGACCATACGAGCCTGCGCCACGTGATCTATGCCGGCGCGCCGATGTACCGGGAGGACCAGAAGCGGGCGCTGCGGGCGCTCGGGCCGGTGCTGGTCCAGTATTTCGGGCTCGGCGAGGTGACCGGCAACATCACCGTGCTGCCGCCCCGCCTCCATGCCGCCGAGGACGGGCCGGGTGTGAAGGTCGGCACCTGCGGCTTCGAGCGCACCGGCATGCAGGTGCAGATCCAGGACGGGGACGGGCGGGAGCTGCCGGCGGGCGAGACCGGCGAGATCTGCGTCTGCGGCCCGGCGGTGTTCGCGGGCTACTACAACAACCCGGAGGCGAACACGGCCGCCTTCCGGAACGGCTGGTTCCGGACCGGCGATCTCGGCCATCTCGACCCGGAAGGGTTCTTGTTCATCACCGGCCGCGCCTCCGACATGTACATCTCGGGCGGATCGAACGTGTATCCGCGCGAGACCGAGGAGTGGCTGCTGCGGCACCCTGCCATCGCCGAGGCGGCGATCCTGGGGGTGCCCGACCCGGCCTGGGGCGAGGTCGGCGTGGCGGTCTGCGTCGCCCGTCCCGGCACTGAAGTCGGCGAGGCGGAGCTGATCGCGTGGCTCTCCGGCGAGGTCGCCCGGTACAAGCTGCCCAAGCGGGTGTTCTTCTGGGACGCATTGCCGAAATCCGGCTACGGCAAGATCACCAAGCGGGCGATCCGCGAGGGGCTCGAGGCCCGCGGCTGCCTGCCCCTCGATGCCGGTTCCCCTGCCGGACGATAACGGACCCGGAATCTGCATTCGCTGCACCGCACCCGGCCGAGACCGTAGGCGGACCGGGTGGGTGAAGATTTCGTGCGCGCTTCATGCTTTCCTTGCATGGCAGGCCGCAAAGGAGACCTCTCACGCGCGATCCCGGGCGGGCGCATATTGCACCGCAGCAACCGGGCGTCCTTGCCCGGCCCTTGTTCGGGATCGGGCACGATGGCCACCCTCGCGTATCTCGTCGGCTTCCGCTCGGAGCGCTCGCTCCTCGGCCAGGTCGCCGGCCGCCTCGAAGGCGCGCTGAAGCGCGTCGCCGCCGGTCGCTACGCCGAGCAGCGCGAGCGCGTCGCGCGCACCGGCGGCGCCGGGATGATCTGACCGGCCGACAGCGTCAGGCGAGGCGCGCCCGCGCAGCCTCGGCCACGGCTTCGGCGGTGATGCCGAAATGGTGGAACAGCGCCTCCGGCGCCCCGGAGGCGCCGAAGCCGGTCATGCCGACGAAGCCGCCCTCCTCGCCGATCCAGCGGTCCCAGCCGAAGCGCAGGGCGGCCTCCACGGCAACCCGGACCGTGTCCCGCGGGATGACCTGCCGGCGATAGGCCTCGTCCTGCGCCGCGAATGCCTCCCAGGACGGCATCGAGACCACCGCGGTCGGCACGCCCTCCGCCTGGAGCTGGTCGCGGGCCGCGAGCGCCAGCGCCACCTCCGAGCCGGTGCCGATCAGCGTGACCCGCCGCGTCCCCTCGGCTTCCGCCAGCACATAGGCGCCCCGGGCGCTGCGATTCTCGGGGCCGCCCGGCCGGCGTAAGGCGGGGAGCGGCTGCCGGGAGCAGATCAGCGACGACGGCCCGTGCCGGTTGGCCAAGGCCATCTCCCAGCACTCCGCCGTCTCGACCGCGTCCGCCGGGCGCAGCACCAGCATGTTCGGGATCGCCCGCAGCGTGGCGAGATACTCCACCGGCTGGTGGGTCGGGCCGTTGCGGCCGATGGCGATCGAGTCGTGGCTGTAGACCGTGATGACCGGCAGGTTCATCAGCGCCGCCATCCGCAGCGACGGGCGCATGTAATCCGAGAAGACCAGGTAGGTGGCGCCCACCGGCACCAGGCCGCGATGGGCCGCGATGCCGTTCATCATCGAGCCCATCGCGTGCTCGCGGATGCCGTAATGCAGGTAGCGCCCGGAGCGGTCCTGCGCCGTGAAGGCGTGGAGTTCACCCTTGTGCCGGGTCGGCCCTTCGAGATCCGGGGCGCCGGAGAACAGCTCAGGGATCGCCTCCGACAGGGCGGCGACGATCTCGGCGGAGACCTCGATGCTCGGGCGCGCCGCGCCGGCGGCGGCGAGGCGGTCGCGCTGGGTCTGGAGCGCGTCGCGCCAGGTCTCCGGCAGGCGGCCGGCGCTCACCCGGTCGAATTCTGCCCGGACCGGGGCGGGCAGGGCCTCGCGCCGGGCCTGCCAGGCCGCATAGGCGGTGCGGTTGCGCTCGGCGACGCCCCGGCGCCACGCCGCGGCGACGTCGTCCGGCACCGTGAAGGCCGGATGGTCCCAGCTCTTCGCGGCCCGGGCCTCGGCGAGGTCGGTCTCGAACACCCGCCCGCCATGGGCGCCGCGCTGACCCTCCAGCCGCGGCAGGCCGCGGCCGATCACGGTGCGGCAGGCGATCAGGGTCGGGCGCGGGTCGGACTGGGCGAGGCGGATCGCGGCGGAGACGGACTCGACGTCGTGGCCGTCCGCGTCGATCACCTGCCAGTCGGCGGCGCGGAAGCGGGCGCGCACGTCCTCCGAGATCGACAGGTCGGTGGCGCCGTCGTCGGTGATCCGGTTGTCGTCCCACAGGAAGGTCAGCTTCGCCAGGCGCAGATGGCCGGCGAGCGAGATCACCTCGTGGGCGATGCCCTCCTGCAGGCAGCCGTCGCCGACCAGCGCATAGGTGCGGTGATCCACGAGGCCGGGCCCGAATTCCGCGGCGAGCTTGGCCTCGGCCACGGCCATGCCGACGGCGTTGGCGATGCCCTGCCCGAGGGGCCCGGTGGTCGCCTCGATGCCGAGCTCGGGGGCGATCTCCGGATGGCCGTGGGTGTGCGAGCCGAGCTCGCGGAAGCGGCGGATCTGCTCCATCGGCAGGCCGGCATAGCCGGCGAGGTGGAGCGCCGCATAGAGCAGCATCGAGCCGTGCCCGTTCGAGAGCACGAACCGGTCGCGGTCCGGCCATTCCGGATCGGCCGGGTTGCACTTCAGGTGGCGGGTGAACAGAGCCACCGCGATCTCGGCGCAGCCGAGCGGCGCGCCGGGATGCCCGTCGCCAGCTCGCTCGATGGCGTCGAGGGACAGGAAGCGGATCGCGTCGGCCATCCGGGCGGTGAGGGCTTCTCGGGTCTCTGGCATGGCGGTGGCTCGGCGTTCAGGCATGCGTCGGGGTTTCCAAAGGGCTCAGCCCTTTGGCGGGGTATCGGGGCGGAGCCCTGATGAAGCGGTCTTGGCTGTGCAGCAGGGCTTTGCCCTGCACCCACGAAAGGTCTCGGACCTTTCGGATCCGGGATTTTCAGAGGAACCCGATCGAGAACCAGGGGACCAGGATGATGACGACGAGGCCGACGAGCAGGGCCAGGATGTAGCCGACGATCGGGCGCATGCCCGCGTCCGGGTGGATCCGGCTGATCGCGCAGGCGGCGTAGTAGCCGACCCCGAAGGGCGGGGCGAACAGGCCGATGCCCATCGCGAGGATCACCACCATCGCGTAGTGGACCTCGTGCACGCCGACCTGCCGGGCGATCGGGAACAGCAGGGGGCCGAACAGCACGATCGCCGGGATGCCCTCCAGCACCGAGCCCAGGATGATGAAGGCGCCCGCCGACACGAACAGGAAGCCCACGGGTCCGCCGGGCAGGCTCTTCATCGCCACCGCGAGCGTCTGCGAGAAGCCCGACTGGGTCAGCGCCCAGGCCATGCCGGTGGCCGCGCCGATGATCAGCAGGATCGCCCCCGACAGGGTCGCGGTCATGACCAGCATCGGGTAGAGCCGCCGCCAATCGAACTGGCGGTAGATCAGGAGCCCCGCCAGCACCGCGTAGACGATGCCGATGGTCGAGACCTCGGTGGCGGTGGCGATGCCCTCGACCACCGCGAAGCGGATCACGAAGGGCAGGGCCAGGGCCGGCACCGCCACCACGAGGGCGCGGCCGATCACGCCCCGCGACGGCCGGGCGACGTGGCTCAGGTCCTCCCGGCGGTAGCGCCACCAGACCAGGGCGCAGAGGGTCACGGCCAGAACCAGGCCCGGCATCAGGCCGCCGGTGAACAGGGCCGTGATCGACACGCCGGTGACCGAGCCGATGGTGATCAGCACGATGGAGGGCGGGATCGTCTCGGTCTGCGCGCCGGTGGTGGCGAGCAGGGCCACGAGGTCGCCCTCCTTGGCGCCCCGCGCCTTCATCTCGGGAAACAGCACGGGCGCGACCGCGGCCATGTCGGCGGCCTTCGAGCCGGAGATGCCCGAGACGAGGTACATGGCGCCGACCAGCACGTAGTGCAGGCCGCCGCGGACATGGCCGAGCAGCGAGGCCAGGAACCCGACCATGGCCCGGGCCATGCCGGTCATCTCGATCAGCAGGCCGAGGAACACGAACAGCGGCACCGCGAGCAGGATGAGGTGGCTCATGCCCTCGTCCATGCGCCCGACCACCACCATCGACGGGGCGTTGGTGGTGAGCGTGATGTAGGCGTAGGTGGACAGCCCGAACGCGAAGGCGATCGGCACGCCGGAGAAGACCAGGGCGCCGACGCCGAGCACGAAGAACAGCAGCAGGTTGATGTTGCCGAGCCCCGCGAAGACGGGCTGGAGCGCGACGAGCCCGGCGGCGATGCCGCCGCCCAGCGCCAGGGCCCCGACGGTGAGGCGCCAGTCGGCGGTCTCCAGCAGGCGGATCAGCGCGACCAGCAGCATCAGGCCAAAGCCGATCGGCAGGGCGGCGGCCCGCCAGGCGTTGTTGAGCTCCAGCGCGGGGGTCTGGACGAAGGTCTCCTCGCTGGCAAATTCGAAGGCCGGCTCCAGCACCAGAGCCACGAAGATCAGGCCGGCCACCAGGGCGACCGTCTCCAGGAAGGCGCGCAGGCGCGGGCCGCACATCGCCACGATGGCGGTCATGCGCATGTGCTCGGCGCGGCGGAAGGCGACCACGGCGCCCAGCATGGCGAGCCACAGGAACAGGATCGCGGCCAGCTCGTCCGACCAGACCAGCGGCTCGCGGAACACGTAGCGGCTGACCACGCCGCCGAACAGGACGGCGATCTCGGCCAGAACCAGCAGCGCCGCCGGGATCTCCACCAGGTAGCCCAGGGCCACGTCCAGCTTGCGCAGCCAGGACCGGGCGCGCAGGGGCGGCCCCGCCAGCTCAAGCCCGGCCGCGCTCTCGACGGCCGCGATGTCGATCTGCATGGCGGTCGTTCCTCAGGTGAGTTTGCCGGATACGTCTTCGAGATGCGACCACGCCGCATCGCCGTACTTGGCCTTCCAGTCCCGGTAGAAGCTCGTCCGGCCCAGGGCCTCGCGGAAGCGCGCGCGGTCGACGTCGACGAAGCTGATGCCCTTGGCGGTCAGGCCCTCGCGCAGGGACAGGCTGAGCTTGGCCACATCCGCGCGCTGGTCGGTGCCGGACCGGTCGAGCTCGCTGGAAACCGTCCGGCGCAGGTCCTCCGGCAGGCGCTGCCAGGCCTTCTTGTTGCCCAGGATCCAGTAGCCGTCCCAGACATGCCCGGTCAGGCTGCAGGATTTCTGCACCTCGTAGAGCCGGGCGGTGGCCGTGATGGCGAGCGGGTTCTCCTGGCCCTCGACGACCTTGGTCTGGAGGGCGGAGTACAGCTCGTTGAAATTGATCGGCGCCGCGCCGGCATCGAGCGCCTTGAACAGCGAGGTCAGCATCGGCGCCGGGGGCACGCGGATCTTGAAGCCCTTCAGGTCCTCGGGGGTCCTGATCTCGCGGGTCGAGGAGGTGATCTGCCGGAAGCCGTTGTCCCAGACCTTCGAGACGGTGAGGATCGGCGTCTTGGCGATCTCGGCCCGGACGTAGTCGCCGAGCCCGCCATCCATTGCCGCCCAGACCGCGTCGTAATCCTTGAAGGCGAAGCCGGTGTTGGGCAGGCTCGCGGCCGGCACGAAGGTGGCGAGGATCGAGGTGGCGAGGTTGAAGAACTCGACGCTGCCGTTGCGCACCTGCGCCAGCAGGTCGGTGTCGGAGCCGAGCTGGTTGGCCGGGAACAGCTTGATCTCCAGCCGCCCGCCGGTCGCCTCGCGGATCCGGTCGAGGGCCTCCTGCGCCCGGACGTTGACCGGGTGGGTCGGGTCCTGGCCGGTGGCGAGCTTGTAGGAGAACTCGGCCGCCTGCCCGCGCCGGGTCAGGATGCCGAAGACCGGAACGGCGGCCGCGCCCGCGAGCAGGCTGCGGCGGCTGAAACGCGTGTGGCGCATGGTTTCACTCCCTGGGTCGTCCCGAGCCGCGCGATCCCCGCCGTTAACCGGTCGTGTGGATCGTGCGGCCCTTCAGTCTTCGCGGCCCGGTACTGGTACCGGCGGACCGCTTCTGTGCGTCTCACGCGCCGTTTCTGCTCCGGCGCCAATCATCCAGGCTCAGCGGCGCGGGGACAAGCCGTGGCGGCGCACAAACGCCGACACTTCACCGCCCATCGGCCCGCCCCCTTATTCCCCGTTGAGGGCGCGATAGGCGCGCACCACCTGGCTGTCGTCGGCGGCGCCGTCGCCCCGGCCCGAGGTCGAGACGAAGAGCTGATGGGCCAGCGCCGCCAGCGGCAGGGCCGCGCCGGCGCTGCGTCCGGCCTCCAGCACGATGCCGAGATCCTTGACGAAGATGTCGACCGCGCTGGTCACCTCCGGCTCCGCCTCCAGCATCCGGGGCCCGCGGTCGCGCAGCATCCAGCTCGCGGCCGAGGAGCCCGAGAGGATCTCCAGCACCACCGCGCAATCGACCCCGACCCGCCCGGCCAGGGCCATCGCCTCGGCGGCGGCCGCGATATGGACGCCGCACAGGAGCTGGTTCACCGCCTTGACGGTGGCGCCCTGGCCCGGCCGCTCGCCGACATGGAAGATCCGGTCGCCGAGCGCGTCGAGGACCGGGCGGATCGCCGCCAGGGTCGCAGCCGGGGCCGCGGCCATGATCGTGAGCTTGGCGGCCTTCGCGCCGACGACGCCCCCCGAGACCGGGGCATCCACGAACCGGCGGCCGGTGGCGCGGACGCGTTCCGCGATAGCCTCCACGGCCCCCGGCGGACAGGTCGCCATCAGGACCACAATCCCGTCCGGGGCGAGGGCGTCGAGGGCGCCGTGCGCGAACAGCACGTCGTCGGCCTGGGCGGCGTTCACCACCATCAGCAGGAGCGCGTCGGCACCGTCAGCCGCCTGCGCCAGGGTCTCGGCCGGAGCCCCGCCCAGGGCCGCGACAGCCGCGCGGCTCTCCGCCCGGACGTCGTAGCCGCGCACGGAAAACCCCGCGGCGACGAGATGGCCCGCCATCGGCAGGCCCATGGCGCCGAGGCCGACGAAGGCGAGGCGGCTCACAGCCATCCGCGGATGCTCCGCGCCATGGCGGCCGCCGAGATCCCGTAGCGGTCGTGGAGCGTCGGCAGGGCGCCGGCGTCGAGGAATTCGTCCGGCAGGCCGATCTGGCGGAAGCCGCGCTCCGGCATCGTGCCGTTGCGCATCAGCAGGCCCGCCACCGCCTCGCCGAGGCCGCCGATCACCGTGTGGTTCTCGGCCACCACCACGAGCCGGCCGCCGCGCCCGGCCTCGCGCAGGATCGTCGCCTCGTCCAGCGGCTTGATCGTCGGCACGTGCAGGACCGCCACGTCGATCCGGTCGTCGCGCAGGGCGTCGGCCACCTCCAGCGCCCGCATGGTCATCAGCCCGGAGGCGATCACGAGCACGTCGCGGCCGTCGCGGATCGTCTTGGCCTTGCCGAGCTCGAACGTGTAGCCGTACTCGTCGAGCACCAGGGGGACGTTGCCGCGCAGGAGCCGCAGGTAGACCGGCCCCTTATGGGCGGCCATGGCCGGCACGACCTGCTCGATCTCGTGGGCGTCGCAGGGGTCGATGATCGTGAGGTTGGGCATGCCGCGGAAGATCGCGAGGTCTTCCGTCGCCTGGTGGCTCGGGCCGTAGCCGGTGGTCAGGCCGGGCAGGGCGCAGGCGATCTTGACGTCGAGATTCTCCTCCGCGATCGCCAGGCAGATGAAGTCGTAGGCCCGCCGCGCCGCGAACACCGCGTAGGTGGTGGCGAACGGCGTGAAGCCTTCCCGGGCGAGCCCGGCCGCCGCGCTCATCAGGAGCTGCTCGGCCATCCCCATCTGGTAGAAGCGCTCGGGATGGGCCTGCGCGAAAATGTGCAGGTCGGTGTATTTCGACAGGTCCGCCGACAGGCCGACGATGTCGGGCCGCGTCTTGGCGAGCTCGACCAGGGCATGGCCGAAGGGCGCGGCCTTGGTGCGCTGCCCGGGGGCGGCGAGCGAGGCGATCATCGCCGAGGTCTTGAGGCTGCCGCCCTCGCGGGGCGCGGGCTTCTCGTATTTCGAGCGTCTCACCGCACCCTCCCTTCGTCCAGGATCGCTAAAGCCCGCTGCCACTCGTCCGGCTCGACGCGCAGGAAGTGGTTGCGCTCGCGCGCCTCCAGGAACGGCACGCCCTTGGCCATGCGCGTGTCGCAGATGATGATCCGGGGCTGCGGCCCCGGGTGGTTCCGGGCGGCGTCGAAGGCCGCCACCAGCACGTCGAGGTCGTTGCCGTCGACCCGCTGCACGAACCAGTTGAACGCCTCGAATTTCGGGGCCAGCGGCTCGAAGTTGAGCACCCCCGTAGAGGCGCCGTCGGCCTGCATGCCGTTCACGTCGACGAGGCCGATCAGGTTGTCGAGCTTGAACGAGCCCGCCGACATGGCGGCCTCCCAGGTCGAGCCCTCGTCGAGCTCGCCGTCGGAGAACAGGTTGTAGACAAAGCTCGTCGAGCTTTTCCGCTTGAGGCCCAGCGCCATGCCGACCGCGATCCCGAGCCCGTGGCCGAGCGAGCCGCCGGTGATCTCCATGCCGGGGGTGTAGGCGGCCATGCCGGACATCGGCAGGCGGCTGTCGTCGCCGCCATAGCTCGTCAGCTCGTCCTCCGGGATGATCTCCGCCTCGATCAGCGCCGCGTAGAGGGCGATGGCGTAGTGGCCGATCGAGAGCAGGAACCGGTCGCGGCCCTCCCATTCGGGATCCTCGGGCCGGTAGGTCATGGCGTGGAAGTAGCTCACCGCCAGCACGTCGCTGATGCCGAGCGCCTGGGCGATGTAGCCCTGGCCCTGGACCTCGCCCATGCGCAGGGCGTGGCGGCGGATGCGGTAGGCGCGCTCGCTGAGCGGGACGTTGGACCCCGCGCGGGGCCGTTCGGTCGGCAGCCTCTCGGTCGGCATGGGACTTCCCCTCAGTGGATCAGCATGCCGCCGTTCACGTCGATCACCGCGCCGGTGATGTACGCGGACAGGTCGGAGGCCAGGAACAGGCAGGCCTTGGCGACGTCGTCGGCCACCCCGAGGCGCCCCAGCGGGATGCCCTTGGCGATCTCGACCTTGAGCTCGGGGGTGAGCTTGCCGCCGGTGATGTCGGTCTGGATCAGGCCGGGCGTCACGGAATTCGCCCGGATCCCGTCGGGGCCGAGTTCCCGGGCCATGGCCTTGGCGAGGCCGAGCACGCCGCCCTTGGCGGCGCTGTAATGCGGGCCGCCGAAGATGCCGCCGCCGCGCTGGGCCGAGACCGAGGACATGCACACGATCGCCCCCGAGCCCTGGCCGCGCATCCCCGGGATCACGGCCTGGCTCATGTAGAGGGTGCCGCGCAGGTTCACGTCGGTGACCGCGTCGTAGTTCTCCGGCGCGATCTCCATGATCTTGAGCGGCTGGGTGATGCCGGCATTGTTGACCAGCACGTCGATGCGCCCGAGCCGGGCGACGATCTCCTCGGCGGCCCGGTCACAGGCGGCCCGGTCGGTCACGTTGCAGGCGAGTCCGATATGGCCGGGGCCGATGTCGCGGGCGGCGTCCTCGGCCTGGCCGGCATCGAGGTCGAGCACGGCGATGCGGGCGCCGTAGGTCGCAAACAGGCGCGCCGTGGCCTTCCCGATGCCGCGGGCAGAGGCCGCCCCGGTGATCACGCAGACCCGATCGTTCAGCAGCATGGGACCCTCCCGGCGATCCGCGCGCATGCGGGATCGAAGCCTGTCGTCGCGACGGAGGCTGAGGCCGGCGACCGCGATCCGGGGATCGGCGGCCTCGCGGTGACGTTTCCTCGCGTCTTGTTCGTTGCAGCCGACATTGGCCCGGGGCGGCCCGCGCGACAAACGCGAATCCTGCACCCGCAGGTGAATGGGATTCACCTGCCCTCGGGTCTCAGGCCAGCTCGGCGTCCAGCTCGATCGCGAGTTCCCGGGCGAGCCAGCGGGCGAAGACCCGCAGCGGCGCCCGGCGGCGGGCATCGGCCGGGCAGACGAAATGGTGGCCGGTGTAGCTGATATCCTCCGCCCGCCCGGCCAAAGGCGCGACCAAGCGGCCAGCGGCGATCTCCCGCTCGGCGAGCCGGGTGGATTCGAGGGCGACGCCCAGCCCATCGGCCGCCGCCGCCAGGGCCAGGAAGCTCCGGTCGAAGCGGATCGCGGCGGTGGGCGGCGCGGTCAGCCGGTTGCGCTCGAACCAATGGGTCCAGCGCACCTGCTTGTTGTCGCTCTGGATCAGGGTCTGCGCGAACAGGTCGGCGGGGCCGGTGATCCGGGCGGCGCGTTCGGGATCGCAGAGCGGCGTCACGGTCTCGAGCCCGAGCGGCATGCGCACCAGCCCCTCGCCCCGGGGCGGGCCGTAGACGATGTCGGCATCGAACTCGTCGGTGATGAACCGGGCGTAGTCCATGCCGGCGGCGAGCCGCACCTCGAAGCCCGGATGCTCGCTGAGGAAGCGCGCCAGACGCGGCGCGAGCCATTGCGCGGCGAAGCTCGGGGCGCAGTGCAGCCGCAGCAATTGCGGCCCGCGATTCGCCACGAGGTCGAAGCCGCGGTTCAATTCGGCGAAGGCCCGGCCGACATGGTCGCACAGGGCCTCGCCGGCCGGGGTCGGGGTGATGCCCTGGCCAGTCCGCTCGAACAGGGCGACGCCGAGGGTCTCCTCCAGCTTGCGCACGGCGTGGCTGACCGCGCTCGGCGACAGGTTCAGCTCGCCGGCCGCCGCCTTGAACGAGCGTCGCCGCGCGGCGGCCTCGAAGATCCGCACGGCGGACAGGGGAACGGGCGAACGCATCCGCGGCAGGATGAGCCCGCGCTCAGGGTGCTGGCAATGGCCGCGGGGCGGATCCCGGCCGGCGGAACGGCCTCACGCCGCCAGGGCCGCGCTTCCGTCCCGGCCGTGGGCCTGATCCATGATCTCGCCCATCCGCTCGCCGACGGCGATCGCGATACGCTCGGAGGCGGCGCCCTCGGAGCCCTGCTGGCAGATCCGGGTGAGGACGTCGGTGACGCGCTGTTCCATGACGGCCAGGATGGCCGCGGCGGCCGCGGGCTGGGCGCCGCGGAGCACGGCCGCGAGGTCGCAATAGGCGTCCTGCAGGAGCCGCAGCGTCAGGCGCTCGACAGCCTGCTCGTCTTCCGCCTTCAAGGCACCCATGCCACGCCTCCCTCAGGTCGCTCGCGGCAACTTGGGCAGGACCCGTTAACGGCGCGTAAACCGAACGCGACTGGAGAGGCGATCCGCTAACCATGCCGGGCCGCGGCGGCCCGGGATCAGCAGCCGGAGCAGATGCCGCTCGCCGCATTGCGCCCGCCCTTGAGCAGGCGGTCCATCATCGCCTCGCGGTCGTAGGTCCGGGGCGCGGCCCCCGCCGGCGCCGGCTGCCCCGCCGCCGCGAGAGCCGGCGGCTTCAGGAGATCCCCGGGGTGCAACGCCTCCCAGGTCATGCGGCTGCGCCGGGACGAGTCGAGGACCGCGTTCGGGTTCAGTCCGCGCGGCTCGAAAACCGCGACCGGGACCGTCAGGGTGCCGGGGATGACGATGCGGGGCAGGGCGGCCGGCGCCTCGACCGGAGCCTCCGGAACCGTCGCCGCCGGCACCGCGGCACCGGATGAAACCGTGCGCGGCAAGGCACTGT
This sequence comes from Methylobacterium brachiatum, assembly GCF_020523825.1. GTDB lineage: Bacteria > Pseudomonadota > Alphaproteobacteria > Rhizobiales > Beijerinckiaceae > Methylobacterium > Methylobacterium brachiatum. The sequence continues at coordinate 368,256 of NZ_JAJALK010000002.1, forward strand.
AGGCCGTCGGGACATTCGGCAGACGCGCGCACGCCCCCGTCACGAGCACTAAGCCGAGAGCCGCCATCCGCCTTACACCGTTCATGAGCACCCTGATGCCAGACTCGGCCCTAATCGTCGGCCGCGATCCGTGAAATTAACCATATATCCGGCCGTTTGTCGAGGCTGAGCGCCGGAAACGACCGGGAAACAACCCAACAATACTTCAGGAGATTGCAAAATAGCGCGATCATCTCGAGGAGATCAGCCCCGGCCGCCCAAAGCATCGCGGGCACCGCCGTTCCGATGGCGCGCCCCCGACGTGCGTATTGAATACCGACGGCCCAAGAAAACGGTTTGCTCGGCCGCACCGACACGGCAACAGGAAGCTTGGCGGCTTTTGGCGACCGCCGAGATGGGTCATGACGCGCGTTGCACACTCTTGGATGGCGGCGCTTTCTGCATTCGCCATCGCGTTGCCGAGCATCAGCGCGGCCTTGCCCGCGAGCCGGAGCGCGGACCATGCCGGTGCGGGCATCGATCGCGCCGGGCTCATCGCGGAGAGACAGCAGCAGCGCTGGCAGCAGCTTTCGCTCTCCATCTGCACGGGCTGCATCACGGCGGCCAACCGCGTCGCCCCGGTCAGCTACGACAAGCCGAGCCTGGCCGAGCTGGCGCGGCCGAATCCGCGCGTGACGATGGCCGCGCGCCGCCCGCGGGCGAAGGTCCGGCTCGCCCAGCTGCGCAAGCGCTACGCCCGGCTCCAGCGGCACGACCGCCGCAGGGTCGCCGCGCGGGCGCGTCCGGTCCGGCTGGCGAAACGCCTGCCCCCGCGGAAGCTCGCGCATCTCCAGACGGCGCCGGTGGCATGGCCGGTCGGGTCGATCCCCGTCGCGTACCGGCTGCCCGAGCGTCCGGTCGAGCGCCCGTGGGTGCCGCAGGACGACAACCGCTGGCACGCGACGATCCTGCCGGCCTCGTCGCTGCGCCCGCGGCGATCCTGACGCGTTCCGAGACGGCACCGCATCGGACGCCGGGACCGGGCCCAATACGCCGCACCGCAGGCGCGGCGGGCGGTTGAACCGCGCCGCCCGCGTCACGTTGTGCCGGCGGAGTCCCCCATGATCGTCATCCGCCTCCTCGTTGCCGGCTTGGCCGTCGCGCTCAGCCTCGGCGCCGCGCGGGCGGTCGATCGCGATCCGACCGGCGGCATCGCCCCTCCCGCCGCGGTCGAGCCGGTCCAGGATGCCGCCATCGTCGGAGACACCGCGCGGAACCTCGCGGTCACGCTGCCGGAGCAGAGCGTGACCACCACGGCGGCGCCGAAACCGCTGCCGCCGCTGAAGCCCCTGCCGAAATGGGATCCGCGCGTCTGCATCGGCTGCTGAGCCGCCGTCATCGCGGCAGGAACCGGCGCACGGCCCGTCCCGACAGGGCTGCCCCGATGCATCAGGTCGCTGGTTGTCGGCGGAACTTGGCAGCGCCCGGGCGCGTCGGCTCCGTGAACCCCCACACGCTTCAGAGCCTGACCATGCGCATCCTTCTCCTCGCCGGCCTCTGCCTGTCGCCGCTCGTCTCGACCCCGGTCCTGGCCCAGGTCCAGCAGAACAACCCGAACGCCGCGAACCAATCCATGGAGTACAACAGCCAGATGCGCTCGCTGCGGCAGGAGCAGACGACGCAGGGCAACACGCTCCAGATGAACATCGAGCGGAACCAGGCCGCGACGCCCAGCCCCAATACCGGACCGAACGCGATCGCCCCGATCGGCGGCGGCACCGGCGTGGGCGTCGGCCGCTGACCCGACCGGTCGAAGAACCGCAGGTTCACCGCCCGGGCCAGCCGGGGCGGTGAACCCGTGATCGCATGGCGTCCGCGGATGTCGCGCCGCCGATAACCGTCACGCCGCCGCGGAGAGGGCGGGGCGGGTCTCGATCGCCTTGCGCACGATCGCCTCGACCGCTTCCCGCCGCGCCCCGGACAGGGGCTTGCGCGGCGCCCGCACGTGCTCGGTCGAGTTGATGGCGAGGGCTTCGGCGAGCTTGATGTTCTGGACCAGGTAGGTCGAGACATCGAGGTCGAGGAGCGGCCGGAACCAGCGGTAGATCGCCAGCGCCTCCTTGAGGCGGCCGGCCTGCATCAGGCGGTAGATCGCGACCGTCTCGGCCGGGAAGGCGCAGACGAGGCCGGCGACCCAGCCGCAGGCGCCGACCGCGAGGGCTTCGAGAGCGAGGTTGTCGACGCCGGTGAGCACGGCATAGCGGTCGCCCAGCCGGTTGATGATCTCGGTGGTCCGGCGGATGTCGTCGGAGGATTCCTTGATGGCGACAAAGCGCGGATCCGCGGCCAGTTCCTCCATGATCTCCGGGGTGACATCGACCCGGTAGGCGACGCGGTTGGAATAGATCATCACCGGCAGGTCGCCCGCGGCCGCGACGGCCCGCAGGGTCTCGACCGTCTCGGCCGGGTCGGTGTGATAGATCGGGCTCGGCACCACCATGAGGCCGCTGGCCCCGGCCTTGGCCGCCTTGGCGGCGAGCTCACAGGCCTCACGGGTCCCCGCCTCGGAGACGGTCAGCAGGGTCGGCTTGCCCTTGGTGACCGACTGGGCCCGCTGGAGCACCGCGATGCGCTCGTCGTGGGACAGCATCGGCCCCTCACCCAGCGAGCCGCACACGATGATGCCGTCGCAGCCCGCCTCCATCTGGACGCTGAAGCAGCGCTCCATCTCGGCGTGGTCGAGGCTGCCGTCGGGCTTGAACTTGGTCGTGACGGCCGGGATGACACCTGTCCACATGGTCGAAGATCCTTCTGCATCAAGGGGTTGAACAGCACCGCGCCTGGGCCGCGCGGCCATGGCTTCGCCCACGCCTCGCGCGGCGCGGCGGCGAACTCGGACTGCCCGTCGGGGCAGGGGTGCGGCTCAGGCCGCCTCGGCAGCCGGCGCGCGCTCGCGGGTGGCGGTCAGGACCGGGCGCCTCTTGCCCCGCTCGGCCCGGCGCCGGCGCAGGTGCAGGAACTCGCCGACGACGCCGCGCCGGAAGAACGAGACGCAGACGATGAAGATCAGGCCGATCACCACGGTGACGAGGTCGCCGATGGTCGCGAGGTAATTCTGCAGCCCGACCACCAGCCCGGCCCCGAGCAGCGGCCCGAAGATCGTGCCGACGCCCCCGAGCAGGGTCATCAGCACCACCTCGGTCGAGGTGTGGAGCGAGACGTCGTTGAGGGAGACGAGCTGGAACACCAAAGCCTTCATCGCCCCGGCATAGCCGGCCACCGCCGCCGAGATCACGAAGGCCAGGAGCTTGAACCGGTCGGTGTCGTAGCCGAGCGAGGTCGCCCGGGCCTCGTTGTCCCGCACGGCCTGCAGGATCTGGCCGAAGGGCGAGTGGACGACGCGGTCGACGAACAGGAACCCCGCCGCGAACAGCGCCAGCGTCACGTAGTACATCGCCGTGTCGGAGGAGAGGTCGAGCCCGAACAGGCTGCCGCGCGGGATGCCCTGGAGCCCGTCCTCGCCGCCGGTCCAGTGGAACTGCACCGCCAGGAAGTAGACGATCTGCGAGAGCGCCAGGGTGATCATCGCGAAGTAGATGCCCCGCCGCCGGATCGCGAGGCCGCCGATGGCGAAGCCGACGAGCGCCGCCGCGGCGACGCCCGCCACGAAGGCCGCCGGCATCCCCAGCGGGTGGTTGCCGAACCGGATCATCAGGGCGCCGGTGACGTAGCCGGCGCTGCCCAGGAAGGCGGCGTGCGCGAAGGAGACGAGCCCGGTAAAGCCCAGGAGCAGGTTGAAGGCGCAGGCGAACAGCCCGTAGCACATCACCTTCATCACGAAGACCGGGTAGATCAGCCCCGGCACGAACGGCACGACCAGGGCGAGCCCGACCAGGACGAGAAAGATCTTGACGGTGTTCGACATCGGCTCCCCTCAGGCTTCGCGGCCGAACAGGCCGGCCGGGCGCACCAGCAGGGCCAGCGCCATGATGACGAACACCACCACGGTGGAGGCCTCGGGGTAGACCACCTTGGTCAGCCCCTCGATCAGCCCGAGGGCGAGGCCGGTCATCATCGCGCCGAGGATCGAGCCGAGCCCGCCGATCACCACCACGGCGAAGACGATGTTGAGCAGGTTGCCGCCCATCAGCGGCGTCACCTGCATGATCGGGGCGGCCAGCACCCCGGCGATGCCGGCGAGCGCCACGCCGAACCCGTAGGTGAGGGTGATCATCACCGGCACGTTGATGCCGAAGGCCTGGAGCAGGCGCGGGTTCTCGGTGCCGGCGCGCAGATAGGCGCCGAGCTTGGTCCGCTCGAACAGGTACCAGGTGCCGAAGCAGATCAGCAGCGAGGCCACGACCACGAAGACGCGGTATTTCGGCAGCAGCATGAAGCCGACATCGACCGGCCCCTGCAGGATCTCCGGCGGCTCGTAGCCCTGGCCGGAGACGCCGAACGCGTAGCGGAACGCCCCCTCCATCACCAGAGCCACCCCGAAGGTCAGGAGCAGGCCGTAGAGGTGGTCGAGATGGTAGAGCCGGCGCAGCAGCGTGCGCTCGATGACCATGCCGAACAGGGCGACGCAGAGCGGCGCCAGCACCAGCGCGACCCAGAAATTGATCTGGAAGTCGGGATAGCCGAGCCAGGGCCCGATCTGGGTCAGCCCGATCCAGGCCAGGAAGGCGGCCATCATGAACTGCGCCCCGTGGGTGAAGTTGATGATGTTGAGCAGCCCGAAGATGATCGCGAGCCCCATGCTCAGCAGGGCGTAGAAGCAGCCGCCGATCAGGCCGATGGTGAGCTGGGCCAGGAAGGCCTGGAGGGTGATGTCCATCGCGGGGTCACCGGCGGGTTGGAGGGGTCGGACGGTCTTTTCGGGGCTGCGCCACAAGGGCTACGGCTCCACAGGGTCGAGGCACCGTCGCTCTTGCAGGGCTCGACGTGCCCCCTCTCCTGAGCGGGAGAGGGTTGGGGTGAGGGGCCAAGCCTGTCCGGAGAGGTCGCATCCCTCACCCGGCTCTCTGCGAGAGCAGACCTCTCCCGCACGGGAGAGGGGACGCCCCATCCCGAAGGCCGGTGCGCGCCCTTGCGCGGCAGCGTTTCACCCCTTGGCGTTGAGCGGGCAGGCATCGGACGGCTTCGGGAACACCTCGTCGCCGCTCAGGACCGCCCGGACATTGTAGAAGTCCCAGTCGCGCTTGGATTCCGACGGCTTCTTCACCTGCAGGAGCAGCATGTCGTGGACGAGGGCGCCGTCGGCGCGCAGCCTGCCGTTGCGGATCACCGCGTCGTCGATGGTCATGGTGCGGAGCTTGGCCATCACGGCGCCGGCCTCGTCGGTGCCCGCCGCCTGGATCGCCTTGAGGTAGCTCAGCACCGCCGAGTAGACCGCCGCCTGGGACGCGCTCGGCATGCGCTTCATCTTGGCGAAGTATTTCTCCGCGAAGGCGCGCGAGCGGTCGTCGTAATCCCAGTAGAAGGCTTCCGTGAGGTACATGTCCTGGGCCTTGGCCAGCCCGAGGCTCTTCACGTCGGTGATGTAGGTCAGCAGCGGGGCGATCACCTGCTTGTCGCTGCGCCCGATGCCGTACTCGGCGGCCTGCTTGACGGCGTTGACCGTGTCGCTGCCGGCATTGGCGAGCGCGATCACCTGCGCGCCGCTCCCCTGGGCCTTCAGCATGAAGGAGGAGAAGTCGCCGCCCGGGAAGGGGTGGCGCGAGACGCCCAGAACCTTGCCGCCCTCGGCCTCCACCACCGCGGAGGCGTCCTTCTCCAGGGAATGGCCGAATGTGTAATCGGCGGTCACGAAGTACCAGGTCTTGCGGCCGGTCTTCAGCAGCGCCTTGGCGGTGCCGGCCGCGAGCGCGTAGGTGTTGACCATCCACTGCGCGTTGAGCGGCGAGCACTTCTCGTTGATCGCCGCCATGGCGACCCCGGCCGAGAGCATCGTCACCCGGTTCTTCTGCTTGGCGATCTCCATCACGGCGAGCGCCGTCGAGGAGGTCGGGAAGTCGGCGATCATGTCGACCTTGCCCTGGTCGAACCATTCCCGGGCGAGGTTGGCGGCGATGTCGGGCTTGTTCTGGTGGTCGGCCGCGATGAGCTCGACCGGGGCGTTCAGCACCTTGCCGCCCATCTCGTCGATGGCGATCTGCGCCGCCACGGCCGAGCCGCGCCCGGTGAAATCGGAATAGATCCCCGACAGGTCGTTGAGGATGCCGATCTTGACGACGCCGTCGCTGACCGCCTCGGCGGCAAGCGCCGGCAGGGCGGCCGACGCGAGCGACGCGCCGAGCACGCAACCGATGAACCGTGACCGCATGTTCCCGCCTCCTGTTCGTCCCGCCAATTCTTCCCCGCCGGGGGTTTGACTGTGCATCGTCTTGGTCCGAAAGCCCGCAGCCACCTTTCGGGACGATGCTCTAGACGCCGAGCAGGCGCCCGACCTCGGCCTCCCTGGCCGCCACCTCGCCCGCCGGGATCTCGGCCGCGACGCGGCCGTTCTCGATCACGTAATGGCGGTCGGCGAGGTGGCGGGCGAAGTGGAAGTTCTGCTCCACCAGCACGATGGTGAAGCCGCGGCTCTTGAGCAGGGCCACCGCCCGCCCGAGCGCCTCGACGATGACCGGGGCCAGCCCCTCGGTGATCTCGTCGAGCAGCAGGATGCGGGCGCCCGTGGTCAGGATGCGGCCGAGCGCCAGCATCTGCTGCTCGCCCCCCGAGAGCCGGCCGCCGCCGCTCTCGGCCCGCTCGGCGAGGTTCGGGAACATCGCCAGCACCTCGGCCACCGACATCCCGTCGGGCCCGAGGCGGGGCAGGAGGGTGAGGTTCTCCTGCGTCGTGAGCGAGCGGTAGATGCCGCGCTCCTCCGGGCAGTAGCCGAGGCCGAGCCGGGCGATCCGGTGCGTGCTGAGCCGGATCGTCTCCTGCCCGCGCACCCGCACCGAGCCGGCGCGGCGGTCGGTCAGGCCGAGGATCGCCTTGAGGGTGGTGCTGCGCCCGGCGCCGTTGCGCCCGAGCAGGGTCACGCACTCGCCCTCGCGCACGGTGAGGTCGATCCCGTGCAGGACGTGGCTCTCGTCGTACCAGGCTTCGAGCCCGCTTATCTCCAGGGCGGCGGCGGATCCGGGCACGTCCATCTCAGGCATGCCCGCCCCCGAGATAGGCCGCCTTCACCCCGGGATCGGCGGAGACCTCGTCGTAGCGGCCCTGGGCCAGGATCTCGCCGCGCTGGAGCACGGTGATCGCGTCGCAGAGGTCGGCTACCACCGACATGTTGTGCTCGACCATCAGGATGGTGCGGCCCACGGCGATCCGCCGGATCAGGCGCTTGATCCGGTCGACATCGTCGATGGCCATGCCCTGGGTCGGCTCGTCGAGGAGCAGCAGGGGCGGATCCAGCGCCAGCGTCGTGGCGATCTCCAGGGTGCGCTTGCGCCCGTAGGACAGGTCGGCGGCATTCGCCTCGGCGTAGTCGGCGAGCCCCACATCGGACAGGAGCGCCATGGCCTCGTCGTCCAGCACCGACAGCGACCGGATCGAGCGCCAGAACGCGTATTGCGTCCCGAGGCGCCGCTGCAGCGCGACCCGGACATTGTCGCGCACGCTCATGTGCGGGAAGGTCGCCGAGATCTGGAACGAGCGCACGATCCCCCGCCGGGCGATCGCCGCCGCGCTGTCGTGGGTGATGTCGGCGCCCTCGTAGAGGATGCGCCCGCCGGTCGGCGTGTGGACCTTCGTCAGCAGGTTGAAGAACGTGGTCTTGCCGGCGCCGTTCGGGCCGATGAGCGCGTGAATTGCATGGCGCCGGACTGCGAAGTCGACGTTGCGCACGGCCGTGAAGCCTCCGAACGCCTTGGTCAGCCCCTCTGTCACCAATGCATGCTCGGCCACGGCGCCCTCACCGGTTCATGTTTGTAGATTGTATAAAATCTGCAGGCACGTCAAGGCCCTCGTTTCGAGGCGTCTGAAGGGTGTCGCTCACCCGGCATGAGCCTGCCGATAGATCGCCACGAGCGAGACGGCGGCGTGCGCGATATGGGCCTGCAAGAGTGCGGCCGCCTCGTTGATTCGGCCGACCTCGCAGAGTGCCACGATCTGCGTGTGCTCGTGGTCGGCGCGCGCGGTATCCCCCGAGGCCGAGAGCTGCAGCCGGGTCGGGCGATCGCAATCCTGGAGCAGGCTAGAGACGATGCTCAAGGAGCGGGGGCGGTCGGCGTAGCGCAGGAGATCCAGGTGGAAGCTCCGGTTCAGCTCGCCCCATCGCTCGACCTGGCCGGCCTCGAGCGCCGCGCCGTACTCATCGGTCAGGCTGCGCAGCCGCCGGTAATCCGCCGCCGCGAATCGGCGGGCGGAGAGCGCCAGCAGCGGCGGCTCGAGCTGCTCGCGCAGGCGGAAGATGTCTTCGACCTCCTCCACGGACAGGCCGGTGACCACGGCCCCGCGATGCGGGACGATCTTGACGAGGCCCTGGGCCTCCAGCTGCAGCAGCGCCTCCCGGACCGGGATGCGGCTGATGCCGAACTCCTCCGCAAGCGCATCCTGGCGCAGCTGGATCCCGGGCGCGAACTCGCCGTTCAGGATGCGCTGACGGAGCGATTCGGTGACGGCCGCCGAGACCGTCTTGTGACGCAGGCGATCGGGGGCGGGCGGCGGAGCAGCCGAAGCGGACATGGGCACCTCAGAAGGATGGTAGATTTTATCCAGAAACCCGGCGCCGGGACAAACCCTGGTGTCCGCGAGGCCTACGACCGGGCGCCTCCGGACCAGGCGGATCGCCTCGTCGGGGGGACCGGCCGCCATCGCTGGGGTGGTCGGGCGCGCATGCCCGGTTCAACCGCCACCGCCGCCGGCCCGGCCATCACGCGCGCTGACCAGGCTCGCTCGAAGCCGTGCCGCCTTCGATCCCGTCGAGGAGGCTCTTCAGCAGATTTATCTCCCGCTCTCGACACGCCAAAGTCGCAGGCCTCATGGGACGGACGCACCCTTCAGGGGAGGGCGTGCTCGCGTTGCGCGATGCAGCCGTGCAGCACCATCCTGGTGTGAAGATCGACGATCTCGGCTTTGGATAGTCTTCCCTCGGGCTTGTACCACGTACACACCCCGGTCAGCATCGCGAGGATGCTGTAGGCGGTGATCCGCGTGTCGTGGATGTCGAACTCGCCCGTGGCGACGCCGGCATCGAGCACCGCCATCAGCTTCCCCTCATAGGCGCGCCGCATGGCCACGATCGTCGCGTAATGCGGCGCATCCAGGGAGCGCAGCTCGAAATTGGCGATGAAGACGTCCTGCTTCTTTTCGAGGTGGTAGACGATGTGATGGCGGACGAAGGTGCGAAGGCGGTCGGTGGCCGTGTCCGGCGCCGCCGCGAGGGCCGCATCGGTCTGCGCCAGCAGAGCCTCCATGTGCTCGCGGATGAGATCGAACAGGAGATCCTGTTTGGTGCGGATGTGGTTGTAGAGCGACGACGCCTGTATCCCCACCTCGGATGCCAGGTCGCGCAGGCTCATCGCGCCGAAGCCGTGGCGATAGATGAGCTTCAACCCGGCACGCCGGATCGCCGCGGCGGTGCGCAGCCCCTTGGGTCCAGCGATGCGACTCATCAAACCCTTTCCGGCAAACCGCCCGCCACCCGGCTCGGGCCGTATAGAGGCCGGGAAGACCAGTCAAACAAAACGAACGGCCGATCGTTTGTAAACCCTTGCCGAAGGGCAAAAACTAACGTACGTACGTTTGCAACGAGGGCACGCAGCCGGCCCCGCGGGAGGACGCTCATGCTGAACGGCCTGAAGGGCTTCGATTTCGGCCTCGGCGAGACGGCCGACGCCCTGCGCGCCGAGGTCGCCCGGTTCGCATCCGTCGAGATCGCACCGCGGGCCGCCGAGATCGACCGGTGCAACGACTTCCCCGCCGATCTCTGGCGCAAGTTCGGGGATCTCGGCGTGCTCGGGGTCACCGTTGGCGAGGAATATGGCGGCGCCGGCATGGGCTACCTCGATCACGTGGTGATCATGGAGGAGATCAGCCGAGCCTCGGCCTCCGTGGGCCTCTCCTACGGCGCGCACTCGAACCTGTGCGTCAACCAGATCCACCGCAACGGCACCGAAGACCAGAAGCGCCGATACCTGCCGAAGCTCGTCTCGGGCGCGCATGTCGGCGCCCTGGCTATGTCGGAGCCGGGCTCGGGCTCGGACGTGGTGTCCATGCGCCTGCGCGCGGACAAGCGCGGTGACCGCTACGTCCTCAACGGCACCAAGATGTGGATCACCAATGGTCCCGACGCGGATGTCCTCGTCGTCTACGCCAAGACGGATGCCGAAGCAGGGCCGCGCGGGATCACCGCCTTCCTGATCGAGAAGACGTTTCCGGGCTTCTCCACCGCCCAGAAGCTCGACAAGCTCGGCATGCGCGGCTCCAATACCTGCGAGCTGGTATTTCAGAACTGCGAAGTCCCGGAGGAGAACGTGCTCGGGCAGGTCGGGCGCGGCGTCAACGTGCTGATGAGCGGGCTCGACTACGAGCGGGCCGTGCTCGCGGCCGGCCCCCTCGGCATCATGCAGGCCTGCCTGGATGTCGTGCTGCCGTACATCCACGAGCGCAAGCAGTTCGGCCAGCCCATCGGCACGTTCCAGCTGATGCAGGGCAAGATCGCCGACATGTACACGACCGCCAATGCGGCGCGGGCCTATGTCTACGCCGTCGCGAAAGCCTGCGACCGGGGCCAGACGACCCGCAAGGACGCGGCCGGAGCGATCCTCTTCGCCGCCGAGAAGGCGACCTGGATGGCGCTCGAGGCGATCCAGGCGCTCGGCGGCAACGGCTACATCAACGATTACCCGACGGGACGGCTGCTGCGCGACGCCAAGCTCTACGAGATCGGCGCCGGCACCAGCGAGATCCGCCGCATGCTGATCGGTCGCGAGCTGTTCAACGAGACCGCCTGACCGAACCCCGGGCTTCGACGTCCCGCGCCGTTCCGGCTCGACCGTCGAAGGTCAGGGTTTCAAACGGTGATCGACCGTTCGCGGGTGCGGGGCGGTGCCCCGCGGGAGCGCGCACCTCTGAGGTGTAAGGGACATGCCGACGCTGGACACCACGCTGGATCTCCGCTCCGCCGAGGCCCGGACCAACGACGCCCACATGCGCGGGCTGGTGGCGGATCTCCGCGCGACCGCGGCGCGGGTCCGCCTCGGCGGCGGGCAGACGGCGCGCGAGCGGCACCTGTCGCGCGGCAAGCTGCTGCCGCGGGATCGCATCGCGGCCCTGATCGACCCCTTCTCGCCGTTCCTCGAAGTCGGCCAGCTCGCCGCGCACGACCTGTACGGGGGCGAGATTCCCGCGGCCGGGATCATCACCGGGATCGGCCGGGTCAGCGGGTGCGAGTGCATGATCGTCGCCAACGACGCCACCGTGAAGGGCGGGACCTATTTTCCGCTGACGGTGCAGAAGCACCTGCGCGCGCAGGAGATCGCGCAGCAGAACCGGCTGCCCTGCCTCTACCTGGTCGATAGCGGCGGCGCCAACCTGCCCAACCAGGACGAGGTCTTCCCCGGCCGCGACCATTTCGGACGGATCTTCTTCAACCAGGCCACCATGTCGGCCGAGGGGATCGCGCAGATCGCCGTGGTGATGGGCTCCTGCACCGCCGGCGGCGCCTACGTGCCGGCGATGTGCGACGAGTCGATCATCGTGCGCAATCAGGGCACGATCTTCCTCGCCGGACCGCCCCTGGTGAAGGCCGCCACCGGCGAGGTGGTCAGCGCCGAGGATCTCGGCGGCGCGGACGTCCACAGCCGAACCTCGGGGGTCACCGACCATTACGCCGAGACCGACGCGCATGCGCTCGGCATCGCCCGGAGCATCGTCGCGAGCCTGAATACCGTGAAGCGGCCCTCGATGGCGCTGCGCAAGCCCGTGCCGCCGCGCTACGCCGCGGAGGAGCTCTACGCGGTCGTGCCGTCGAACCTGCGCACGCCCTACGACGTGCGCGAGGTCATCGCCCGGCTGGTGGACGACAGCGCGTTCGACGAGTTCAAGCGGCTCTACGGCCAGACCCTGGTCTGCGGCTTCGCGCATGTCTGGGGCTACCCGGTGGGCATCGTGGCCAATAACGGCATCCTGTTCTCGGAGAGCGCGCAGAAGGGCGCGCACTTCATCCAGCTCTGCGCGCAGCGCGGCATCCCCCTGGTGTTCCTCCAGAACATCACCGGCTTCATGGTGGGCAAGCGGTACGAGGCCGGCGGCATCGCCAAGGACGGCGCCAAGATGGTCACCGCCGTCGCCACGGCCGCGGTGCCGAAGTTCACGATCATCATCGGCGGCAGCTTCGGGGCCGGCAATTACGGCATGTGCGGCCGCGCCTACGCGCCGCGCTTCCTGTGGATGTGGCCGAACGCCCGCATCGGCGTGATGGGCGGCGAGCAGGCGGCCGCGGTCCTGGCCACGGTGCGGCGGGACGGCATCGAGGGCCGCGGCGAGAGCTGGTCGCAAGAGGACGAGGAGGCCTTCAAGGCGCCGATCCGCGACCAGTACGAGCGGCAGGGCCACCCGTATTATTCGAGCGCCCGGCTCTGGGACGACGGCGTGATCGATCCAGCCGACACGCGGCGCGTGCTGGCGCTGGGCCTCTCCGCCAGCCTGAACGCGCCGATCGCCCAGACCCGCTTCGGCCTGTTCCGGATGTGAGCGCGACGATGACCGAGACCATCCTGGAGACGGTGGATGCACGCGGCGTCGCCACCCTGACCCTCAATCGCCCGGATCGGCACAACGCCTTCGACGACGCCCTGATCGCGGATCTCACCGCGGCCCTGCGCCGCCTGGGCGACGAGCCCGGGATCCGGGCCGTGGTCCTGGCGAGCCGCGGCCGCAGCTTCTCCGCCGGGGCCGACCTCGACTGGATGCGCCGGATCGCCCGCCAGTCTCCCGACGCCAACCGCGCCGACGCGGCCGGGCTCGCGCGCCTGATGCACACGCTGGACCGGCTGCCCAAGCCGACCCTGGCCCTGGTGCAGGGCGCGGCCTACGGGGGCGGCGTCGGCCTGGTCGCGTGCTGCGACGTGGCGATCGCCTCAGAGCGGGCGAGCTTCTGCCTCAGCGAGGTGAAGCTCGGCCTGACCCCGGCGACCATCAGCCCCTACGTGGTGAACGCCATCGGCCCGCGCTGGGCCCGCCGCCTGTTCCAGACCGCCGAACTCGTCCCGGCCGCGCGGGCGCGGGAGATCGGTCTCGTGCACGAGGTGGTCGCCGAGGAGGAGCTGACGGCGGCGGGCGCGGCCGTGCTCCAGGCCGCCCTGCAGGGTGCGCCCGGGGCTCAGGCGGACGCCAAGGATCTCGTCTTCCTCTGCGAGGGCCGGCCGATCGACGCCGATCTCATGGGCGAGACCGGGCGGCGCATCGCGCTGCGCCGCGCCTCGGCCGAAGGGCAGGAGGGTATCGCGGCCTTTCTCGAGAAGCGCCCGCCGGCCTGGCGGCAGGCTTGAGGAGCCGCACGATGTTCCGCAAGATCCTCGTCGCCAACCGGGGGGAGATCGCCTGCCGGGTGATCGACACCGCCCGGCGGCTCGGCATCGCCACGGTGGCCGTCTATTCCGAGGCGGATGCCGGGGCCCGGCACACGCGGCTCGCCGACGAGGCCTGGCCGATCGGTCCGGCCCCGGCACGCCAGAGCTATCTGGTGGCCGACACCATCCTCGACGCTGCCCGGCGCTCCGGTGCGGAGGCGATCCATCCCGGCTACGGCTTCCTGTCCGAGAGCGCCGCGTTCGCGCAAGCCTGCGCCGAGGCCGGCCTCGTCTTCATCGGGCCGCCCCCGGCCGCGATCCGGGCCATGGGTTCCAAGGCCGAATCCAAGGCCCTGATGGAGCGGGCCGGCGTGCCGCTGGTGCCCGGTTACCACGGCGAAGCGCAGGACATCCCGGTGCTGCGGGAGGCTGCGGCGCGGATCGGCTACCCGGTGCTGATCAAGGCCTCGGCCGGCGGCGGCGGCAAGGGCATGCGCATCGTCGCGTCGGCGGACGACATCGCGGCCGCGATCGAGGGGGCCAAGCGCGAGGCGGCGGCCTCCTTCGGCGACGACCGGGTGCTGATCGAGAAGTACCTCACCCGCCCCCGGCATATCGAGATCCAGGTCTTCGCCGACACCCAGGGCCGGACCGTCTCGCTGTTCGAGCGCGACTGCTCGATCCAGCGGCGGCACCAGAAGGTCCTGGAAGAGGCGCCAGCCCCGGGCATGGACCCGCTGCGCCGCAAGCAGATGGGCGAGGCCGCCGTCGCCGCGGCCCGGGCTGTCGGGTACGTCGGCGCCGGAACGGTGGAGTTCATCGCGGAAGGCGACGCCTTCTACTTCATGGAGATGAACACCCGCCTGCAGGTCGAGCATCCCGTCACCGAGATGGTCACGGGGCTGGATCTGGTCGAGTGGCAGCTGCGCGTGGCGGCGGGCGAGCCGCTGCCCCTCGGAGAGGATCGCCTCGCCCTGCGCGGCCACGCCATCGAGGCGCGCATCTACGCCGAGGACCCGGACCGGGATTTCCTGCCCGCCGTCGGCACGCTCGTCCATCTGCGCCAGCCGCAGGACGTGCCCGGCCGGGTGCGAGTGGATACCGGGATCGTGCAGGGCGACCAGATCACCGCGCATTACGATCCGATGATCGCCAAGCTGATCGTCTGGGGCGAGGATCGCCCGGCCGCTCTCCGGCGCTTGGGCGCGGCCCTGGCCGAATACGCGGTGGTCGGCGTCACGACCAATCTCGGCCTGCTGCGAGCGATCGCCGGCCACGACGCCTTCGCGGCCGGGGAGCTGGATACCGGCTTCATCGCGCGCCACGCGCCCGACCTCCTCGGGGGAGCTTCGGCCGCCCCGGATTCCGACGGTTCGGAGACCGCCGCTCTGGCGGCCGCGGCCCTGTCGGTGGTGCGCGACCGGGCGGCGGAGAATGCCGGGCAGGCACAGGCCACCGGTGATCCGTGGTCCCCCTGGGCGGTGGTTGATGCCTGGCGGATGAACGGGGAGGCCGCTCAGGACCTGCGCTTCCGCCAGGATGACGCGCCCGCGATCACCCTGCGCGTCCATCCGCTGGCCGACGGGTCTTACCGTCTCGCCTGGCCGGGCCGCTCCGTGCAGGCGGCGTTGACGGCCGACGCGGCGGGGCCGCTTCTGGCGATCGACGGCGTGTCGCGGCGGTTGCGGGTGGTCTGGCACGGCGCGGAATGCACGGTGATCCTGGCGGGGCAGAACCACACTCTCGTCCTTGAGGATCCGCTGGCGCCACCCCGGACCGAAGCGGCCGGCAGCGATCGCGTG
This sequence comes from Methylobacterium brachiatum, assembly GCF_020523825.1. GTDB lineage: Bacteria > Pseudomonadota > Alphaproteobacteria > Rhizobiales > Beijerinckiaceae > Methylobacterium > Methylobacterium brachiatum. Next base: position 383,542 of record NZ_JAJALK010000002.1, read on the forward strand.
ACGGCTCCGGTTCCGGGCCGCGTGACCCACGTGCTGGTGCGGCCGGGCGATGTCGTGGAGAAGAACGCGCCGCTGGTGATCGTCGAGGCGATGAAGATGGAGATCACCCTGCGGGCACCGCAGCGGGGCACCGTCGCGCAGGTTCGTCACGCCGTGGACGACATGGTCGAGGAGGGAACGGAGCTCGTCACCTTCGCGGCCGGGGAGCCGGGGCCGTGACCTATCCGGAGCGCGTGCGCATCGTCGAAGTCGGCCCGCGGGACGGGCTGCAGAACGAGCCGACCACCATACCCACGGCTGCCAAGGTCGCGCTGATCGAGGCGCTGGCCGATGCCGGCCTGACCAGCATCGAGGCCGGAAGCTTCGTGTCGCCCCGATGGGTGCCGCAGATGGCCGACACCGCGGCGGTGCTGGCGCAGCTTCGGCCCCGGCCGGGACTCCGCTACCCCGTGCTGGTGCCCAATCTCCAGGGCCTGGAGCGCGCGCGCGCCTGCGGGGTCCGTGAGGTCGCCGTCTTCGCCGCCGCCTCGGAGAGCTTTTCCCGCCGCAACATCAATTGCTCGATCGCGGAGAGCCTCGAGCGCTTCGCCCCGGTCGTCGAGACGGCGCGGGCCGCCGGCCTCCGGGTCCGCGGCTACGTCTCCTGCGTGCTGGGCTGCCCGTACGAGGGGGCGGTCGCGGCGGCGGCCGTCACGCAGGTCGCCGAGGCTCTTCTGGGCCTGGGCTGCTACGAGATCTCGCTCGGCGACACGATCGGCACCGGGACCCCGCTGGCCGCGCGGCGGCTGGTGGAGGGCGTCGCGGCGGCCGTGCCGCTGGAACGGATCGCCCTGCATTTCCACGACACCTACGGCCAGGCGCTGGCGAACCTCCTCGCCTGCCTCGATCTGGGCGTGTCCGTGATCGACAGCGCGGTGGCGGGCCTCGGCGGCTGTCCCTATGCGCGGGGCGCCACCGGCAACGTCGCCACGGAAGACGTCGCCTACATGCTCCGCGGCATGGGGATCGAGACCGGCATTGACTTGGAAGCCCTGGTCGATGCGGGGCTCTCGATCACCCGTCACCTGAACCGGGAGCCGGCGTCGAAGGCCGCGCGCGCCATCCTGTCCCGGCGGCAGGCCGCGGCCTGATCGAGCGGCCGAACCGTGATGGCGCCCCGGCGCGCCCCGGATCATGATGCGGACCCGCCGAATCGGATCCCGTCGAGGCAAGCAGACCAAGAAACGACGCAGCGCATACGGTCGTGACCGCGCAAGACGGCACGACCCGCGAAATGGGGAGGATGGAATGACCGACCAGGTGTTGAGTTATGTCCATGGCGCGGCCGATGCGCCGCTGCTCGGCCAGACGATCGGCCAGGCCCTCGCGCGTGCGGCCGCGGACTGGGCGGACCAGCCGGCCCTGATCGCGCCCGCCCAGGGCATCCGATGGACCTGGCGGGAGCTGAGCGATCGCGCCGATGCCTTCGCGGCAGGCCTGCTCGCCCTCGGCCTGCAACCCGGCGATCGGATCGGCATCTGGTCGCTCAACCGCGCCGAGTGGACACTCACCCAATTCGCCGCCGCGCGGGCGGGCCTGATCCTGGTCACGATCAATCCGGCCTATCGCCTGTCCGAGCTGGAATTCGCGCTCAACAAGGTCGGCTGCGCAGCCCTGGTGACGGCGACCGCGTTCAAGACCAGCGACTATCTGGGCATGATCGGCAGCCTCGCCCCCGAGCTCGCCGCCTCGGTTCCGGGCCGGCTCGCCGCCGCCCGCCTGCCGCAGCTGCGCAGCGTCATCCAGATCGGCGGGCCGCCGGCTCCGGGGACGATCGCCTTCGAGGAGGTGGCGGCCCTGGGCGGCGCGGGCGAACGCGCGCGGCTGCGCGGGCTCGCCGACCAGCTCCAGTTCGACGACGCGGTGAACATCCAGTTCACCAGCGGCACCACCGGCTCGCCCAAGGGCGTGACGCTGACGCACCACAACATCCTCAACAACGGCTTCTTCATCGGCCGCGCCCTGCGGCTCGGCGCGGCGGACCGGATCTGCATCCCGGTGCCGCTGTATCACTGCTTCGGGATGGTCATCGGAAACCTGGCGGCGCTCACCCATGGCAGCGCCATGGTCTATCCGGGGGAGGGGTTCGACCCGCACGCGACCCTCGAAACCGTGCAGGCCGAAGGCTGCACCGCGCTCTACGGCGTGCCGACCATGTTCATCGCCGAGCTCGACCACCCGGATTTCGCACGCTTCGATCTCGGCACGTTGCGCACCGGCGTGATGGCGGGCGCACCGTGCCCGATCCAGGTCATGCGGCGGGTGGTGGAGCGCATGCACATGCGCGAGATCACCATCGCGTACGGCATGACCGAGACGAGCCCGGTCAGCTTCCAGAGCGCCGTCGACGACCCGCTGGAGCGGCGCGTCGCGACGGTGGGCCGGGTCCACCCCCATCTGGAGGTGAAGATCGTGAACGCGGAGGGGCGCGTCGTGCCCCGCGGCGAACCCGGCGAGCTGTGCACCCGCGGCTATTCGGTCATGCTCGGCTACTGGGACGACCCGGCGAAGTCCGACGAGGTCATCGACGCCGCGGGCTGGATGCACACCGGCGATCTCGCCACCCTGGACGCCGACGGCTATTGCAACATCGTCGGCCGCCTCAAGGATATGGTCATTCGGGGCGGCGAGAACCTCTATCCCCGCGAGATCGAGGAATATCTCTACCGCCATCCGAAGATCCAGGATGTCCAGGTCTTCGGGGTTTCCGATCCGAAATACGGCGAGGAGCTCTGCGCCTGGATCAGGGTGCGCGACGGAGAGACGGTGTCGGAGGACGAGGTGCGCGCCTTCTGCCGGGGACAGATCGCGCACCAGAAAATCCCGCGCTACATCTACTTCGTGGAATCTTTCCCCATGACCGTCACGGGCAAGGTCCAGAAGTTCCGGATGCGCCACATCGTCGAGGACCAGCTCGGCCTCGCGCGCGACAGCACGGCCGGATGATGCGCTGCCGCGGCGTCGATGGCACGCCCCGACCGGCCATCGCGCGACGGGCGACGTGGTCGCACCTGTAAGCCCGGATGGGCACAGACATTCATCCGCCGGGCGCGGCGGCGCTCCCGTGCCGTGCCGATCGAGCCGCACAGAGCCGCACCCGAGCCGTTGCGCTTGCGGCGCGGTTGGGTTAGGAAATCGGCGCGGCTAGCACCCGTAGCTCAGCTGGATAGAGCGTTGCCCTCCGAAGGCAAAGGTCACACGTTCGAATCGTGTCGGGTGCGCCAATCTTTCTTGGGCGCCACATAAGTTTCGACTGGCGCCATTCAGGTGCAACTACGCGCCAGGAAAGATTCTACAAGTAAAACCCTGTGGCGCAAGACTTTTTCTCCTCCGCTGGCGATCAGGCGAGCCGTGAGTTGACCAAGCCGCCTGATACGCTCGCATTGGGGTAACGGGTGTGACGTCACCAGGGATGGTGCCGGATATTCGCGGTCACGTCTCGGGCCCAGACCTAAGAGGCGCATTTCGCAAGCCTAAGACGCGCTCTCCTGCCGACCGCCGGTCTTGGTTTGCGCGTGTCATCTGCACCGATGACGGAAATCGACCTCTGGCAAGCTCGTATTTTCGGAGATTGACCGGGCAGGAACCACATCCACGCTCTCTCAAGGATAGAGACGGATAGGTCCGCGCCCCCGACGCGTGCCGGGGCGGATCTCCCGTCCCTGGCGGGATCGGATCTGGCCGATCAAAGAAACGCAGCGCCGGTGGACCGACCTGTCGCGTACCTTCACAACCGATTGTGATGCCCGTATGCCTCTAGTGACTAGAGCATCAGAGGGATCGTATGCGGTCATTCGCCATCGGCGTGCTGTCGGATCGGACGGGGGTCAAGGTCCCGACCATCCGGTTCTATGAATCCATCGGATTGCTGCCTGCGCCGGAACGCACGCAAACTAACCGTCGGACTTACGACGACGAGACGGTCAGGCGCCTGCGCTTCATCCGGCACGCGCGAGAGCTCGGGTTTGAAGTGGAGGCCATTCGGACGCTGCTCGATCTCGCCGCCCACCCCGAGCGGCCCTGCGCGGAGGCCGATGTCGTCGCGAGGCGTCACCTCGCCGACATCGACGACCGGATCGCCCGGCTGACGGGTCTCAGGGCAGAGGTCCAGGCGATGCTCGACCAGTGCACCGGTGGCCAAGTCCGCGAATGCAGGGTCATCGAGGTGCTGGCCGATCACGGACAGTGCCTGAGCGAACAGCACTGATCACGCCGGAGCCAGGCCCTTGCTTCTCTAGCCGCTAGAGAAGTTATGCCTCGCCGATCTTCTCGCGTGGTCCTCCCGGCCGCCGCGAGCCGAACCGGGATCGCCGATGACGGAACACCACGACCACGCGGAGCATGGTCACGCCCATGATCATACCGGCCATTCCCATGGCCACGCCGGACACGTCCACGCGCCGGCAAGCTTCGGCAAGGCCTTCGCCATCGGGATCGCCCTGAACGTTGGGTTCGTGCTCTTGGAGGCGGCTTTCGGCGTCCTGGGGAACTCCGTGGCGCTCCTGGCGGATGCGGGCCACAACCTCTCCGACGTGCTGGGTCTCGTCGTGGCCTGGGTCGCCACCGTTCTGGCCAAGCGGGCCCCGACTTCACGCTACACATACGGGATGAAAGGATCCTCGATCCTCGCCTCCCTGTTCAACGCCGTGTTCCTCCTCGTCGCCGTGGGCGCCATCGGTTGGGAGGCCATCCAGCGCTTCGGCGAACCGGCCCCGGTGGCCGGCAAGACCGTGATGGTCGTGGCCGCCGTCGGCATCCTTGTGAACGGCATCACCGCCTGGCTGTTCGCTGCCGGGGCCAAGGGCGACATCAACATCCGCGGGGCGTTCCTGCACATGGCCGCGGACGCCGCCGTCTCCGCGGGCGTGGTGCTCGCCGGTTTGGTGATCCTCTACACCGGCTTGACCTGGCTCGATCCGGTCGTGAGCCTTGGCATCGTAGGGGTCATCGTCTGGAGCACGTGGGGCCTCCTGCGCGACAGCCTCGCGATGTCGCTGGCCGCCGTTCCCCCGGGCATCGACCCGGCGGCAGTGCGCCACCACCTCGAAGGCCTTCCGGGCGTCACGGCCCTGCACGACCTCCACATCTGGCCGATGAGCACCACCGAGGTCTGTCTCACCGCCCATTTGGTCGTGCCCGGAGGATATCCCGACGACGCGATCCTGATGGAGGCCGCCCGCTCGATGCGGGAGCGCTTCGGGATCGGCCACACCACCCTGCAGGTCGAGATCGAAGGGGCAAACGCCTGCGCGCTGGCCCCCGACACCGTGGTCTGAGCATGCAAGCCTGGATCTACACGCTGATCCCCGCAGCGGCGGCCATCGCAGGCGCCGCCGTGGCGGTGAACCTGCGCCCCGGGCCCATCCTCGTCAGCGCCATCCAGCATTTCGCCGCCGGCGTCGTCTTCGCCGCGGCCGCAGGCGAGATCCTGCCCGACCTCAAGCATGCCGGGTCGATCTGGGCGACCCTGTTCGGCGGCAGCTTCGGGGTCGCCGCGATGCTCGGCCTGCGCAGCCTCGAAAGGCGGGTGTCGGGCCCGGTCGGGCTCTTGTCCGTCACCGGCATCGACATCCTCGTGGACGGCCTCGTCCTCGGCATCGCCTTCGCGGCGGGCGCCAAGGCGGGCATCCTGCTCACCGTCGCACTGACCATCGAGGTGCTGTTCCTCGGCCTCACCGTCGCGAGCGAACTCGGCGCGGGCGGCGCCTCGAAGCGGTGGGTGGTGGGCCTCACGGCCGTCCTCGTCCTGCTACTGCCGCTGGGGGCGCTCCTCGGCGGTCCCGTCGGCTCGCTGCCGCCCGCCTTCCAGGGTGGCTTCCTCGCGTTCGGCCTGATCGCGCTACTCTACCTCGTGACGGAGGAACTGCTCGTCGAGGCACACGAGACCGAGGACCGGCCCTGGGTCACGGCGATGTTCTTCGCCGGGTTCCTGCTTCTGCTGCTCCTCGACGAGGCAGTCTCTTGAACAGGCGCTCCCCGAAACGCCGGCGTCGTCCGCCCCGGCGAAACCCCGCTCAGTCGTCGTGGTGATGATGGTGGTGACGGCCCCGCTCCTCGAAGAACGGCCGGTCCTCGTAGCGGCGGGGGTGGTGGTGCCGGACGACGACGTCCTCGTGGTCGCCATGCCGGTAGACATCGACGTGGTCGTGCGGCCGCCGCTGGCCGTAACCGCCCTCATAGTATTGCGCCGACGCCGCCATGGGCGCGAAGGCCAGGGCCACTGCCAATCCGGCGAAGATCGTTCTAATGGGTCGCTCCGAAGCTCGATCAGATGCAGGCATCCTGGTACGAACGGATTGAACGCACCCTGAGACAGACGTTCAGCAAACGGCAACCTTCGCGCATCCCAACAAGCGAAGGGCCGCGGCGCGGGCTTGCCACTCGGCCTCGCGGTCCCCACCGGCATACGAATCAGTGCCGGTGCTCCTCCACCACGGTGCGCTCGTGGACGTCGTGGTGATCGTGGACGACCGGGCGGTCGCGGTGATGCTCCTCGACGGTCGAATGGGTATGCTCGACCTCGTCGTGATGACGGTCTCCGTGGACCGCGACACCGCCGGGACCGACGTCCACGTGCTGGGCGAACGCCCCGAGTGGGCTGAGCACGAGGGCAGCCGAGGCGGCCAGGGCGGCAATCGTGAGTTTCATCCGCATCTCCTTCGGTTCGGATCGATCTCGGAATGTATATCCCCGCGAAACCGTTCCGGAATGATTCCCGTCCATGCCCGGGCCGAACATTCGAGAGAGAGCAATTAAATTGTGCTGTGCGGATCGAGGATGGTCCCGTCGTATATGCGCGAGTTGCTGAGGAGCATCGTGCGATCACGCGTTTTGACCAACGGGAGCCGTCGATGAACTTGGCAGGTCATGGCGTTCATCGTGAGTTCAAGTCGCAGGCGGCACCACTTGTGTCGACGGGCCGGAATCGCGGATAAGGGCGACGATGGACTTCGGTGGATGGCATAGGCGCCGGCAAGCGGCGCGTGACGGGTGGGCGCTGGCCGTCCGCACGCTCATGCTCGTCCTGACGTTCGCGTTCGCCGCCCCGTCCGCGGGGTTCGCCGAGGACCTGGCCTTCCATGCCGGCGGTCACCATCGGGCCACGGAACTGACCGTGTTCGAGGCCTCCGCCGCGCCGTCGTCAGCCGACCCTGGCCTCGCGTGCCACGCCCATTGCGGCTGCCATCAGCTTGCCTACCTCGATGGCGCCCCCCTCGCGCCCGCACCGGACCGCCCGCGGCCGTCCTACGCACGGACGGCGGAGGCTCCCGTCGCCATCGCGCCCGGCCGTCCGGCACGACCGCCCCGCACTTGAGGTGACGCCGCGCGCATCCGCGCGCGGATCTTTAGTCCGGCCGCCCCACGGGCTCCGGACCCGTCCCTTCTTGAATGCAGCGGAACGACCGCGGCGGCATGCATGCCCGCCCGGCGTCCCGGTCGAGTGGTTCCCATGCGCATCCTCGTTCTCGCGGTCGTCCTGGCCGTCGGCATAGCCGTCGGCGCGACCGTGCCCGCCGTCTCGGGCTTCGTCCGCAACACCCTGTCGGCCGCGGGGGTGCCGCCGACCCTATTCGCGTTCACCGGCGGGACGGGTGCCGCGGCGCCGGCGACCGAGCCCGACCATGCCGAGGGCGACGGCCACGACCATGCCATGCCCAAAGCCAAGCCCGCGACCAAGCCCGCCGCGAAAGTCATGGACGGACATGCCCAAGGCGAGCACGCGCATTCCGAGGCTGAGGGCGAGGAAGGCCACGTCAGGATGACGGCGGAGCAGGTCGAGACGCAGGGCATCCAGGTCGCCAAGGCCGACGGCGGCACGCTGGCGCGCCATCTCCTCGTCCCCGGCACCATCACGCCGGATACCGACCGGATCGCCCGCGTCCCGGCCCGGGTGGTCGGGACCGTCGCGGAGATGCGCAAGCGCCTCGGCGACGCCGTGCAGAAGGACGAGATCGTGGCCGTGCTCGACAGCCGCGAGGTCGCCGACGCCAAGAGCGACTACCTGACCGCCCAGGTCCAGGCCGAGCTCCAGAAGATCAACTTCGAGCGTCAGCAGAAGCTGCTCGCCTCCCAGGCCGCGTCCGAGGCCGCGTTCCAGAACGCCCGCGCGACCTTCCTGGAGAACCAACTGCGCGTCGACCTCGCCCGCCAGAAGCTGTCGGCGCTCGGGCTGAACGCCGCCGAGGTCCAGGCGGCGCAGAAGCGCGACGAGGCCACGCCGAACCAGTCGAGCCTGCGCCGCTACGAACTGCGCTCGCCGTTCGCAGGCCGCGTCGTCGAGCGCAAGGTCGACGTCGGGACCACTGTCGGCAGTCAGGGCGACCCGGCCGACCTCTACACGGTGGCCGACCTCGGGACGGTCTGGATCGAGCTCTCGGTTCCGACCTCCGATCTCGCCAAGGTCAGGGAGGGCGCCATCGTCACCGTCACGCCGAGCCAGGGAGGTGAGGAGCGGCACGAGCGCGGCAAGGTGATCTTCGTCAGCCCGTTGCTCAACGCCGACACCCGTGCCGCCCGGGTCGTGGTCGCCCTCCCGAACAAGGACATGGCGTGGCGGCCCGGTACCTACGTCACCGCCGAGGTCGAGATCGCGACCGAGCAGGTCCCCGTCCGAGTGGCCAAGGCGGCGTTGCAGACCATCGAGGGCAAGCGCGTCGTCTTCGTGCGCACCGAGGAAGGCTTCGAGAAGCGCGAGGTCGAGCTCGGGCGCTCCGACGACGATTCCTTCGAGGTCAAGGCGGGGCTCAAGCCCGGCGAGGAGATCGCGGTGGCCAACACCTTCCTGCTCAAGGCCGAGCTCGGCAAGGCCGAAGCCGACCACGACCACTGAGGGGCGGGACATGATCAATCGAATTCTCGACGTCTCGGTCCGCCAGCGCTGGCTCGTCCTGCTGCTCTCCCTGCTCGCCGCCGGCTTCGGAGGCTACGCGGTGACGAGGCTGCCCATCGACGCGGTGCCGGACATCACCAACAACCAGGTCCAGATCAACACGACCGCCCCCTCGCTCTCGCCGGTTGACGTCGAGAAGCAGGTGACCTACCCGGTCGAGACCGCGCTCGCCGGCATCAAGGGCCTGGAATACACCCGCTCGCTCTCGCGCAACGGCTTCTCGCAGGTCACCGCCGTCTTCGCGGAGAAGCTCGACATCTACTTCGCCCGCCAGCAGGTCGCCGAGCGTCTCGCCCAGGTGAGGGCGGACCTGCCACCCGGGGTCGAGCCGCGGATGGGCCCGATCTCGACCGGCCTGGGCGAAATCTACATGTGGTCGATCCACTACGCGCAGCCCGCCGAACGGAAGGTCTCGGCATCGGGCAAGCCGGGCTGGCAGCCGGACGGAAGGTACCTGACCCCGGAGGGACAGGCGCTCCGAACCGAGCTTGAGCAGGTCGCCTACCTGCGCACGGTCCAGGACTGGATCATCCGTCCGCTGATCAAGACGGTCCCGGGCGTCGCCGGCGTCGACGGCATCGGCGGCTTCGAGAAGCAGTACCACGTCCAGCCCGACCCGACGAAGCTAGCCGCGCGCGACCTGTCCTTCTCCGACGTCACCCGGGCGCTGGAGACCAACAACGCCAACCAGGGCGCCCGCTACCTGGAGGACAACGGCGAGGGCTACGTCGTCCGCGCGGCCGGTCGCCTGGAGAACATGGACGAGATCGCCGACGTGGTCGTGGCCACGCGGGGCGGCGTGCCGGTCCGGATCAAGGACGTCGCGGACGTCCGCATCGGGCGCGACCTGCGCACGGGCTCGGGCAGCGAGGACGGCCAAGAGGTCGTCGTCGGCACCGCCCTGATGCTGATCGGCGAGAACAGCCGCACGGTGGCGGCCGCGGTCGACGCCAAGATGGAGCAGATCCGCAAGTCCCTGCCGCCGGGCGTCGAGGTCCAGACGGTGCTCAACCGGACGGTGCTGGTCGAGGCCACGGTGAGGACGGTGGTGAAGAACCTGTCGGAAGGCGCGGCCCTCGTCATCGTCGTCCTCTTCCTGCTGCTCGGCAACATCCGGGCGGCCGTCATCACGGCGCTCGTCATCCCGGTCGCCATGCTGATGACCATGACCGGCATGGTCGAGGCGAAGATCTCGGCCAACCTGATGTCGCTCGGCGCCCTCGATTTCGGCCTCATCGTCGACGGGGCGGTGATCATCACCGAGAACGCCCTGCGCCACCTCGCCGAGCGGCAGCATGGGCTGGGCAGGGCCCTCGACACCGAGGAGCGCCTGGAGACGGTGCGGGCATCGGCCGAGGAGATGATCAAGCCGTCGCTCTACGGTCAGGCGATCATCATCCTGGTCTACGTCCCGCTCCTGACCTTCACGGGGGTCGAGGGCAAGATGTTCGAGCCGATGGCGCTGACCGTGATCATCGCGCTCGTCGCGGCCTTCGTGCTGTCGCTGACCTTCGTGCCGGCGCTGATCGCCATCGTCATCACCGGCAAGGTGACCGAGACGGACAACCTCATCATCCGCGCCCTCAAAGCCCTCTACCGGCCGGTATTGGGCGCGGCGGTCCGGGCGCCATTCCTCTTCGTCGGCGGGGCCCTGCTCCTCCTCGTCGGGGCCGGCGTGCTGTTCACCCGCCTCGGGACCGAGTTCATCCCGCAGCTCGACGAGAAGAGCATCGCCCTCAACGCGACCCGGATCCCGTCGACGTCGCTGACCCAGTCGCAGACGATGCAGCTCAACGTCGAGCGGGCGGTCTCGAAGTTCCCCCAGGTCGCCTACGTCTTCTCGAAGACCGGCACCGCCGAGGTCGCCTCGGACCCGATGCCGCCGAACTCGTCCGACACCTTCGTCATTCTGAAAGCCCAGGAGGAGTGGCCCGACCCGAGCCTATCCAAGGCCGAGTTGCAGGAGCAGATCGAGAAGGCGGTCGGCGCGCTCGCGGGCAACGTCTACGAGTTTTCCCAGCCGATCCAACTGCGCTTCAACGAGCTGCTCGCCGGGACCCGCGGGGACCTCGCAGTGAAGGTGTTCGGCGACGAGTTCGAGCCGATGCTCAAGGCCGCCAACCAAGTGGCCGCGTTGCTCCGCGGCATCGACGGCGCCGAGGACGTGAAGGTCGAGCAGACGGCGGGCCTGCCGTTCCTGGAGATCAAGATCAACAAGGCCGAGGCCGCACGATACGGGCTGAGCACCGGCGCCATCCAGGAGGTCATCGGGGCCGCCATCGGCGGCCGGGAGGCCGGCGTCGTGTTCGAGGGCGATCGGCGTTTTCCCATCGTGGTGCGCCTGACCGACAAGGTCCGCGAAGACCGCGAGGCGTTGGAGAACATCCCGGTGCCGCTGCCGCCGGGACCGAACGGGCGCGCGACTTCCGTACTCCTGAAGCAGGTGGCCTCCTTCTCGGTGAGCGAGGGACCGAACCAGATTTCCCGGGAGAACGGCAGGCGACGGGTGGTGGTGACCGCCAACGTCCGGGGCCGCGACATCGGCTCGCTCGTGGCCGAGGCACAGGCGAAGGTGGGTAGCCAAGTCCAGCTTCCGCCGGGCTACTACGCGACCTGGGGCGGGCAATTCGAGAACCTCGCCTCGGCCAAGCGGCGGTTGACCGTCGTGGTGCCGGTCTGCTTCTTCCTGATCTTCCTGTTGCTTTACTCGGCCCTGGGTTCGCCGCGGGACGCGTTGCTGGTGTTCAGCGCGGTGCCGCTGGCCCTGACCGGGGGAATCTTCGCCCTTTGGCTGCGCGGCATGCCGGTCTCGGTTCCGGCCGCGGTCGGGTTCATCGCGCTCTCGGGCGTGGCGGTCCTCAACGGCCTCGTGATGCTGACCTTCATCAAGCAGCTCGTGGCGGAGGGCCGGCCGAAGCGCGAGGCCATCCTGGAGGGTGCCATGACCCGCCTGCGTCCGGTGGCGATGACGGCGCTCGTCGCATCGCTCGGCTTCGTGCCGATGGCCATCGCCACCGAGACGGGGGCCGAGATCCAGCGGCCGCTCGCAACCGTGGTCATCGGCGGCTTGATCAGCGCGACCCTGCTGACGCTGATCGTGCTGCCGGCGCTCTACGCCCGCTTCGGCAAGGCCGCGATGCCGAAGGCCGCCAAGCGGCCGACGGAGACCGTATCGCGGCACCTCAAGGCTGCGGAGTAGCCCCGGATGCGCATCCTCGCGATCACGGCCGCCATGGCCTCCCTGTCCACCTTCGTCACCACTCCCGCATCGCCCGCGGCGGGGGTCGAGGGCGGCGACGCACCGTTCGGGTTGTCCTGGGGACCGGTCGACGCGGTGCCGCGTCCGCTCAAGGTCGACCGCGAGGCCAACCTGACCGCCCTCTACTATCCGCATGGCTGGCCGCCGGCCATCGGGGCGGGCACCGCGGAGGTGGTCCTCGTGGTCTGCCGGGACGAAGGGCTGCAACAGGTGGTCTGGGTTGGCCTGCCGATGTCGGGCGAGGCCCTGGCGAGGACGCGGCGCGCCATCCACGACGAAGGCGTTCGCCGCTATGGCGAGCCCGCACCGGGGCCCGTGGCCGATTCCGAGCTCTGGCCGGGCGGCCGGGCGCTCCTGGCCAGCCGCGAGGTCACGGATGGGCGGCGCGAACTCGTCATGACCGCATTCGGCCCCGGCTACCCAGCCTGCTCGGCGGCCCATCGCGACGCGACCGGACACCCGGCCGGCGTGCACGTCGCCGACCTGATCGGTGTCGGCGCCCCCTGATGAGGCTCCCCGGTACAAATCCCGGCCGGTACTGCATGCGCGGGCGCGGATCGCTCGAAGACGGACGCCCGTTCGATGGCGCCCGGACGAGAGCAAGGCCGGCGTCGGCCTCGCGGCGTTCCGGTACGGCACGGCGGGGCGAAGCGACGAGGCCGGGATGAAGCCCCCTGCCGAGAGGAGCCGCGTGCAGCGTCGGACGGCCAGGGCCGGCGTGCTCGATGGCGGGGAATGCCTCGCGCGCCGGACGCCTGCACCGGGCGGGCGGTCGGCACCGGCCGCCCTGGCCAGCCCAACGGCGGCCGGAACGCCTCGCTCCATGGTCGCGTCCCTGATCGGGCTTCGGCGGCCTCGGGACCGGCGCACCGACGGCGTTTGGCGCCGTGCATTGGCCTGCCTGCTCGCCTTTGCCCTGATCATCGCTCTCGTGGACCCGGCCCCGACATCGCCCCGGGTCGGACCCGAACACGCGAATGGGCCCGGCACGTCGTCCCTGTTCGAACCGGATGCGACCATGTCGCCCGCGGACGACTACGCGGACCGAGGGCGCCCCGGATCGCCTCGGTGCAACGGTCACTGCTCCTGTCATGGGGCCATTCGGCCCGACGGCGCACTCGCGTTGCCCGTGCGTGTCGCGCGGGCCGTGGAGTTCCTGTTGTCCGGCGATGGCTTCCGGTCCCGGAAGGCCGCCTCGCCCCACGACCCGCCACGCGCCTGACCGCTCCGCTGCCGCGAGCCGCGGCGGCGCCCCGGGTCGAAGAGCCCCGTCCTTGACCTGGATGTGAGTGCGCTCGCCTCGCGTGAGCGCGCGGCCCGTCGCCGTGACGCAGCCGCAGGTCGGAACCGCCTACGAGATCGGGTGGAGCGATGCGCGTACCCAGTCCCCCCTTGGCCACCCCCGCACGGCCGACCGTCGGCCTCGGCGCCGACGGCCTCCGGCTAGCGCGAAGACGTCCGTCGGACGTCCCGGACCCCTCGGTGCGAGGGAGCCCACTGCCGTTGGACACCTCGAAAGCGGTCTGGCCGCCCCGAGCGAGGCTCGTCCCATGTCGGCTCGGCCGCCGCACCCTCGCGTTGGCCCTCGCGGCCCTCGCGGCCCTCGCGGCGAGCGCGGTCGGCAGCCCGCGGGCCGAGACGCTGGAGGGCTCGCTGGGGCGTGCCTACCGCGCGAACCCGGAACTGAACGCGACGCGGGCGGGCTTGCGGGCGACGGACGAGGAGGTCGCGATGGCGCGGGCCGGCTACCGTCCGACCGTCGCCGCGGACGCGGACGTCGGCGTACGGAACGTGCAGGGGGCCGCAGGCGGCGAGCGCCTGGCGCGAACCTCGTTCCCGCGCGGTGCGGGGCTGACCGTCGAACAGACCCTGTTCAACGGCTTCCAGACGGACAACGACACCCATCGCGCGGAATCGAACGTGCTCGGCAGGCGCGAGGCCTTGCGCTCCGCCGAGAACACGATCCTGTTCAATGCCGCGCAGGCCTACATGGACGTCCTGCGCGACACCGCGACCGTGGAGCTCAACCGCAACAACATCGCGGTCCTGGAGGAGCAGCGCCGCCAGACGACCCTGCGCTTCCGGCTCGGCGAGTTGACCCGGACGGATGCCGCGCAGGCCGACGCCCGCCTGGCCGGAGCCCGCTCGCAGCTGAGCGCGGCGGAGGCGCAGCTCCGCGCCCGCACCGGCGTCTTCCGTCAGGTCATCGGCGTGGACCCGCGCCGGCTCGCCCCCGGGCGCCCGCTCGACCGCCTGGTCCCGCCACGTCTCGAACTCGCGCTCGGCATAGGGCTGGCCGAACATCCACGGATCCTCTCCGCGCTCCACGCGGTCGATGCCGCCGAGGCGCAGGCGAAGGTTTTCGAGGGGAGGCTCTACCCTCGGGCCGGCGCCTCGGGCGTCGTACAGAGGCGCCGCGACGAGGAGGAGCCGGGCGACGATGTCCTTGCGGCCGGGATCGCCGGGCAGGTGACGGTTCCCGTCTACGAGGGCGGGCAGGTCTACGCGCAGGTCCGGCAGGCCAAGGAGCAGGCCGGGCAGCTGCGCATCGAGGCGGAGCAGGTGCGCGACGCCGTCCGCGCCGGCATCGTCGCAGCCTGGGCACAGCTTGAGGCCTCGAAGGCGCAGGTCGCCGCCTCACAAGCCCAAGTCCAGGCCAACGAGGTGGCGCTGGCCGGCGTGCGGGACGAGGCGCGGGCCGGCCAGCGCACCACCCTCGACGTCCTGAACGCCCAACAGGAACTGCTCAACGCCCGGGTGGGCCTTGTCGTGGCGCAGCGCGACCGCGTCGTGTTCTCCTACGGCTTGGTCCAGGCACTCGGCCGCCTCACCGCGCGCTTCGCGGAGCTGCCCGTGGCTCCCTACGGCGCCAAGGCCCACTACGACCAGGTCGAGGACCTCTGGGCGGGCCTGCGCACGCCCGACGGCCGCTGACGCCCCGTCCGCGAGACGCCGCCCGGGACAGCTTTCCCCCGGGATCGCCCGCGGCCCGGCCACCCTGCGCCACCCCCACTCTCAAGCCCGCCGCTGCGGAACGGCGCGGGAAGCCCCGAGGCTCTCACGAGAGAGGGCCGGACACCATGTCGGAGCCCTTCTTGGTCACGCCCTCCCTGATTCATGCCTTGGCCCACCGGATGACGGGGGTCGATTACCCCCACAGCCACTGGTGGGTCGACCTCTTGGCCCTGCTCGCCTTCGTGGTCGCGCCGGCCTGGACAGGATGGCTGCTGGTCCGGCTCGGCCTGCGATGGATGGGGCCGGGAGGACGTCGACGGGTCCACCCGGTCGCCGTCCCGTCGCGCGAGCCCCGCGCCGGATCGGTGCCGCCGAGGCCCGGCAGCGCCCGCGAGGGCAACTATGGCTGGTGCCTGGAGCGTTTCGTCGTCCGTGCGACGCTGCGCTTCCAGCTGCGTCTCGTGCTGCTCTCGCTGCTGACGTTGCCCGCGGCGTGGCTCCTCCTCGAAATCCCCAAGCACATAATCAATCGCGCCATCACCGACGCAGATGGGGATGGGCATCCGGAGATGGTGGTCCTCGGCTTCACCCTGAGCCAGGTGGAGCTCCTGTTCGCCCTGTGCGGGAGCTACCTGGCCGTGCTCACGCTCGGCGGGCTCGCCAAGTATGCGGTCAACCGGTCGCGCGGGCGCGTCAACGAGCGTCTCGTGCGCCGCCTGCGCCTCGCCATCCTCCGCCGCGCGCGCGGCGAGCCCTCCCCCGACCGACGGGCCGCGCTCGCGGCCGTGGCCATGCAGGAAGTCGAGCCGATCGGCTATTTCGGCGGGAGCCTCGTCGTCGTGCCGCTGATGCAGGGCGGAACGCTCGCGACCAGCATCGTCTTCCTGCTCCTCCAGAACGCCGCCCTCGCGTTGGCGGCGCTGATGATGCTGCCGGTCCAGCTCACGCTGCTGCCGCCCCTGCAGCGGCGCCTGAACGCGAAGGTGCGCGAGCGGGTCCACGCGACGCGGGCCTTGGGAGGTCTCCTGACCGCGGCGCCGGCCGGTCGGGAGGCCACGCCGCCACGCGACCGGCCCGCACGGACGCCGGCCCGGTCGCGGCAGATGCGCCTGGCCGAGGACCTTGAGCGCGTGCGCGTCGAGATCAACGACCTCAAGGGCCGCCTCAAAGGCCTGTACAACTACACCTCCAACCTGACGCCGTTCTTCTTCTTCGCGATCGGCGGCTACCTGGTCGTGCAGGAGCGCCTCTCGCTTGGCGCGCTCGTCGCCGCGCTGGCGGCCTACAGGGAGATCGCGCCGGCGATGCGCGAGGTGTTCGATTTCGTCCAGAGCTGGTCCGACGCGAACGCCCGGTTCGAGGAGGTCACGACGGCGCTCCGCCCCGCTCCGCCGGGCCCTGCGCCCCGATAGGCCCGAGCGGCCAAGCGTTCAATCCGGCCGCTCCGGCCGGCCCGGCGCGCCCGCCGCGGGCGGCAGGAAGGCGACGCGCAGGAGGTCGACGAGGTGGCGGCGGTTCACGAGGAACAGGATCGCGGCGAGCCCGAGATAGACCCAGGCGAGCGCGGACAGGGTCGCCACCGTGCGCGCCGCGTCGTCCCGGTAGGCGAAGGCCAGCCCCACCTGCAGGCCGAAGAGGCTCGCCAGGGCGAATGCCGAGACGAGGCCGAGACGTAGCCGCAGCAGCAGGCCTAACGCGAACAGCGATTGCGCGGCGGTCAGGAGGAGCTCCTCCGCCTGGCGGGCGTCGAGCGGCAGGTTCGCCAGCGAGCCGGCGCCGACGCTCATCGCGAGCGGCAGCATGCCGACCAGCAGCGTCCACTGGCTGATCTTGTCGCTGACGAGGGTGCCGAGCCCGTTGGCGGCCCGGCCCGCCAGCACGAACAGGACCGCGACGGTCATGGCCGGGGCTTCGCTCGCCAGCGGCGCGAGCCACTGGATGAGGAGGAACTCGTCAAGCCCGAGGACCCGGCCGGCGCCGACCAGCGCCTCGGCGAACGGCTCGGCCGAGACCAGGATGACCCCGCAGGCGACCAACGTCAGAGCCGCCGTCGCGGCCCACCGCATAGCCACGGGCAACGCGTTCAGGGCGGCGGCAGGGCCGGGCTCCTCATCCTCATCTTCGTCCTCGGGCGCGCTGCGGGTGCGCCAGACGTAGGCGCCGAAGAACGCCGCCAGGACCACGAAATCGAGCGGCCCGATGCCGTCCTTGAGCACGATGACGAAGGCGTACAGGCTTGCCAGGAGCAGGAAGGCGACCTCGACCGCGTTGGCTCGGGTCAACTCCACCGCGCGGCCGCCGCCCCGCGCCCAATGGATGGCGACCAGGAGCGGCCAGGCCAAGCCGACGAGCAGCCGGTTGGCCCCCGTCATGTTGGCGGCGGCGTAGTGCACGTACTGCGAGCCCGGCCCCGCCTTGCCGGCCTGGTAGGCGTAGTAGAGGTCGACCGCATATTCCGGCAGCACGGTCACGAGGGCGACGACGGCGATGATCAGCCCCTGCGAGACGTGCCGCTCGGCGGCTTCCGCCCCCCAGGACAGCAGGAAGCCCGCCGCGAGAATGGCGGCCCCGAAGGCCGCCGTCTCGCCGATGGGCCCGACCTGCAGGCCGGTCAGCCGCAAGGTCAGGGCCGGCGTCGCCGCCGCGACCGCGAGGGCGACCAGCATCAGGAAGCGTCCCACTCCGTCCCTCCTCGTCACACTCACGGGCCGTGGCAGCCGGGCGCGGGCGGGCGCCGCCGCCGGGCGGGCCCACGGCCGCGGCGGGGTGACCGAACCTCGCCGGGCGCCCTATCCGATGTGTCCGGCGGCCCCGGCCAATCCCGCCCCCATCACGCTGGCGGCGCCCGCCCGAGGTGCGTGATCGGCCGGTCGGAGGGTACTCCGTTCGGCTCTCCGACGGGAACGGTGCGGCCGCGCCGAACGGCTGGCGTGAGCAGAGCACGCACCCGGTCCGCAGGACGGCGACCGCCGGATCGAGCCCCTCACGAAATCTCCCCCTCGGCAGCGGCGCGCCGCCGATCGGACGCGAGGAATCCGCCGAGGAACAGCAGGACCGCCCCGGCGGAGATCCAGACGTCCGCCAGGTTGAAGGTGAACCAGCGGATGCCGCCGGTGTGCAGGTCGAGGTAGTCCGTGACGACGCCGTCCATGAGCCGGTCGACGAAGTTGCCGGCGGCCCCGCCCGCCATCGCGGCGAGCCCGAGGCGTTCGAGCCCGCCGCCCGCGGCCAGGGCCCAGCCGGCCACGAGGCAGGTGAGCGTGCCCTGGATGGCGAGGAGCAGCGCCAGGGAGGACGGGTCGTGCGCCGGGAGCAGGCTGAAGCTGATGCCGTGGTTGAACGACAGGCTCAGGTCGACGAAGGGCAGCGCGCCCCTGACGGCGCCTTCGTCCAGCCACGCCTCGGCCGCCGCCTTCGCGCCGAGGTCGATGACCGCGGCGGCCACCGCCACCCCGGCCACGGTCCCGACCCGGCCGGCCCACCCCGACTGGACCATCATCACGCCCTCAGGAGACGGAGCGCGTTGGCCGTCACCAGGACGGTCGCGCCGGTGTCGGCCAGGATGGCCGGCCAGAGGCCGGTGATGCCTGCGATGGTCGTCACCAGGAACACGGCCTTGAGACCGAGGGCGATGGCGACGTTCTGACGGATGTTGCCCAGGGTCGCCCGAGAGAGGGAGACCAGCGCGGCCACGTCGCCCACCCGGTCGTTCAGCACCGCCGCATCGGCCGTCTCCAGGGCCGCGTCGGTGCCGCCGCCCATCGCGACGCCGACGCTGGCGGCGGCGAGCGCCGGCGCGTCGTTGATGCCGTCGCCGACCATGGCGACCGGCCCCATCTCCTTCAGGGCCGCGATCTCGGCGAGCTTGTCCTGGGGCAGGAGCTCGGCCTTCACGTCGAGCCCGAGCTCGGACGCGACCGCCTCGCCCGTGCGCCGGTTGTCGCCGGTCAGCATCACGCTGCGCACGCCGAGCTTCCGCAGGGCCGCGATGCCGGCTGCCGCGTCGGCGCGGGGCTCGTCCCGGACCGCGATGGCACCCAGGGCCTCGGCGCCACGGACGACGATGACCACCGTCTTGCCGCCGGCTTCGAGGTCCGCGACCGCGCGCTCGGCCTCGGGACCGAGCCGCGCGCGCTCGGCGGCGTGGCGCGGGGAGGCGACAAGCACCGTCTGCCCCATGACCGTGGCCTGAACCGCCTTGCCGGGGATGGCGCGGGCGTCCCGCGTCGGCCGCAGCGGCACCCCGTCCGCGCTCGCCCGGTCGAGGATGGCCCGGGCGATGGGGTGGCTGCTTCCGCTCTCGACCGCGGCGGCCAACCCGAGGAGCGAGCGCTCCGACGCGTCCGGTGCGAAGGCCAGGATGTCCGAGACCCGCGGCCGTCCGGCGGTCAGCGTCCCGGTCTTGTCGAACGCGACCGTGCGCACCCGCCCGATGACCTCCAGCGCGGCCCCGCCTTTCACGAGCAGCCCGCGCCGCGCACCGGCGGCCAGTCCCGAGGCGATGGCCGCCGGGGTCGAGAGCACCAGCGCGCAGGGGCAGGCGATGAGGAGGAGCGCCAGGCCCCGGTAGATCCAGGTGCCCCAGTCGGCGCCGAGCAGCGGCGGCACGACGGCGACCGCGGCCGCGAATGCGAACGCGACGGGCGTGTAGACCGCGCTGAACCGGTCGATGAAGCGCGCCGTGGGCGACTTCGATGCCTGCGCCTCCTCGACGAGGTGCAGGATGCGGGCGACCGTGTTGTCGGCCGCCGTCTTGGTGACCCGGACCTGGAGCGCGCCGTCGGCGTTGACGCTGCCGGCGTAGACCGGGTCGCCGACCTCCTTGGGCTTCGGGACCGACTCGCCGGTGATGGGGGACTCGTCGAGGCTCGACGCGCCGTCGGTGATCACCCCGTCGGCGGGCACGCGGTCGCCCGGTCTCACGACCACGACCTGCCCGATGGCCAGCGATGCGGCGGCCACCTCACGGATGGTGCCATCGGCCTCGTCGACAAGGCGGGCGGTCTTCGGCACAAGGGCCGCGAGCGCCTTGATCCCCGCCCGCGCCCGGCCCGCCGCCACGACCTCCAGCATCTCGCCGACCGTGAAGAGCAGCACGACGATGGCGGCCTCCTCGGCGGCGTGGATGGCGAGCGCCCCCGCGGTCGCGACCGACATCAGCATCTCGATGGAGAAGGGCGTTCCGGCGAACGCCGCCATGGCCGCGCGGCGACCGTAATAGGCGAGCCCGACGAGCGCGCCCGGCCAGTAGGCGTACTCGCCCGCCACGCCCGGCGCGACCCGCTCGACCAGGAAGCCGGCGGCGAACAGGGCGCCGATCAGGATGCCCAGCCGCGCCTTGCGGCTCCGCCAGAGCGGCGGCTCGGGCTCCGCCGCGGTCTCGGCGGACGGGGTGCCGCCCGAGGCTTGCGCCATAGCCAGGTCCGCGGCCGTGGGAAGCGGCGCGACGCCGTAGCCCAGGCGCTCGATGCGTCCCTCCAAATCGGCCCTCGGCGTCGCGGCCTCGTCGAGCGCGAGGTCGAGGACCTGGCTGCCGTAGTTCACGCGCACGTCCGCGACGCCCGGCAGCCGGGAGACGGCGGTCTCGATCTTCCCGGCGCAGGTCGGGCAGTCCATGCCCTTGACCCTGTAGCGCAGGGCCTGCGGACCGTTCGTGGGGAAGGGGGTGCGGTCCGCGCCGGCGGCCTGGTTCATGGTGCGCTCCGTTCGCCCGGATCCTGGTCCGGACTGGGAAGGCAGCCTACATGCACCCTGTAGTCGCTACAGGGTCAAGGCCGTGCGGACCGCCTCTTCCATGACGATCGGCAGCCTCGCGGAGGCCACGCAGACCCGTGTCGAGACGGTCCGGTGGTACGAGAAGGTCGGGTTGCTGCCTCCGCCGGCGCGGTCGAGCGGGAACTACCGGCTCTACGGGCCCGAGCACCTGCGCCGGCTGAGCTTCATCCGCCGCGGTCGAGCCCTGGGCTTCACCGTGGAGCAGATCCGGGACCTGCTCGCCTTGGCGGACGACCGGGATCGCTCCTGCGGCGAGGTCGACACCATCGCCCGCGCCCATCTCGCCGACGTGGAGCGAAAGCTGGCCGACCTGACCCGGCTCGCCTCGGAACTCCGCGAGGTCATCGGCCAGTGCGGCTGCGGGTCGGTCGCCGACTGCCGCATCATCGAGGCCCTGTCGCCGTTGGGTGAACCCGCGTGAGCGATTTGGGCCCGGGGTCAGCGAGCGACGTAGGGCGTCACCAGCACCCGGCTCTCGAAGAGCCCCTTGGCCATGAACCCGCAGCACGCGACGGCGAGGATGGCGACCACAATTGCGACGAAGGTTCGGCGTGCGGCGGCCCGGACGTGCGGCCTGACGCGACGGCGACGGCCCGCATTCCTCTGGCCCCAAGCATGGCGTTCCACGCGAACCGCCCCGTTCCGGCCGACGGGCATCGCGGGCTTGCCCCCGCGACGTTCCGAGGCCTGGGGATACCATGTCGGCGGTCAAGGCCGGAAGGGCCGGCGCTGCCAGCCCCCGGGAGATAAAAAGACAGTACCGCGCGAGGCGAACTCAGACTAGAACGGCCTCGGAAACCAAGAAGCCCACAGGTTGGAACCTGTGGGCTTCACACGGGCCGGAGCCCATGGGTTGCTGACGGCGCACCGTTCAGCGTTGACGGATCGGATATGAGTGCATGGGGCTGGATAGTCAAGCGGAAAAATCGAGGATCCGGGCCGCACTCTACATCGACGGTTTCAATTTATATCATTCCGTCAACGACTTAGGAGAGCCCTTCCTGAAGTGGTGCAACTTCTGGAAGCTGGGGGAGTCGATCATCCCGCGGCAGTCGGAGGAGCTCGTCCGCGTCGTGTTCTGCACGGCCTATTACCCGGGCGACCACAGCAAGAAAATACGCCACGAACGCCTGGTCCGGGCGCTCAAGCTGGTCGGCGTCGAGACCGTCCTCGGCCACTTCAGCCATGAAGACGCCAAGTGCCGGGACTGCGGCTCCATTTGGCAGAAGCCGACCGAGAAGGCCACGGACATCAATCTCGCGCTCAGCGTCTACGACGATGCCGTACAGGACGTCATGGATACTGCATATCTCCTGACCGCCGATACGGACCAAGCGGCGACAGCCAAGCTGTTCGCCAAGCGCTTTCCCGGCAAGAAGCTCGTCAGCGTCAGCCCCCCCGGCCGGACCCACTCGCAGCACATCCTGTCGCACACCCCGCACAAGATCGCGCTCAACCGAGAGCATATCGAGAGGGCGCTGTTTCCGGGGCTCGTCACCGCGGAGGGGCAGGCCTCCGTCATGCGCCCGCACGAGTACGACCCGCCGGCCGGCTACGTGATGTGGGACCAGCGTCCGAAGCCCGCGCCCAAGTCGGGGGCGAAAGCGGCCGCGCCGGCGGCGGCGATGCCCGAGCGCTGAACCCGCCGCGGCCTCAGGCCGGTTCCCCGCCCCGGTACCGCGCGAACGTCGACCGTCCGTCCTTCCCGAACAGGACGACGTCGTAGGTCTCGGGCTGCATGTCCTCGACCTCCATGCCGGGCGAACCGGCCGGCATGCCCGGCACGGCCAGACCCGTTCCCTCGGGCCTCTCTGCGAGGAGCCGCTTGATCACCCCGGCCGGGACGTGCCCCTCGATCACGTAGCCGCCGACCTGGGCGGTGTGGCAGGAGAAAAGCTCGCGAGGCACGCCCAGACGGATCTTGAGCGGGTTCACCGGGCCCTCGGTCACCGTGACGGCGAAGCCGGCCTTACGCAGGTGGGTGACCCACCTCTCGCAGCAGCCGCAGCTCGGGTCCTTGTTCACCGCGACCGTCGGCAGCCCCTCCGCCAAGGCGCCCCGTCCGAGCGCCAGCCCCGCCGCCAAGCCCACGAGCACGGCACGTCGGGATGGAATCGCATCGTTCCTCATCGTCATCTCCCGTTCCCTCTTACTCGGCCGCCTGAGGCAGCCGCATCGCCTCAGCGTTCGTCCCCTCGCGGACCGCGCCGGCCGGGGGCAGCCCACGCCCCTTCACCAAGGCGTAGACTGCCGGGATCACGACCAGCGTCAGGACGGTCGAGGAGACCATGCCGCCGATCATCGGCACCGCGATGCGCTGCATGACCTCGGAGCCCGAGCCGGTGCTCCAGAGGATGGGCATCAGGCCCGCCATGATGGCGACGACCGTCATCATCTTGGGCCGCACCCGCTCGACCGCGCCGACCATGATGGCCCGACGCAGGTCCGGGCGCGCGAGAGGGCGTCCCTCGCGCCCGCACTGGGCGCGGACCTCGTCGAGGGCGTGGTCGAGGTAGACCAGCATGATCACCCCGGTCTCGGCAGCGACGCCGGCCAGGGCGATGAAGCCGACCACCACCGCGACCGACAGGTTGAAGCCCATCCACCAGAGCAGCCAGACCCCGCCGACCAGGGCGAAGGGCAGCGACAGCATCACGATGAGCGTCTCGGTCAGGCGCCGGAAGTTCAGGTAGAGCAGCAGGAACACGATCAGCAGCGTCAGCGGCACCACGACCGCGAGGCGCGCCTCCGCCCGCTCTAGGTACTCGTACTGCCCGCTCCACTGCAGGGTCGTGCCCTGGGGCAACTTGACCTCGTCGGTGGCTGCCTTGCGTGCCTCGGCCACGTAGCCGCCGAGATCGCGGCCGGCGATGTCCACGAATATGTAGACCGCGAGCTGGCCGTTCTCGGTGCGGATCGAGGTCGGGCCCCGCGTCAGCTCGACCTTGGCGACCTCGCGCAGGGGGACCGTGCCCCCGGCCAGCAGCGGTACCTGCACCTCGTCGGCGATGGCCCTGGGATCCGAGCGGAAGGCGCGGGGGTAGCGCACGTTCACGGTGTAGCGCTCGCGGCCCTCGACCGTGTTCGTCACGGACTGGCCGCCGAGCGCCGAGGCGACGACGTCCTGTACGTCTCCGACCATCAGGCCGTAGCGTCCGAGCGCCTCGCGATCTGGGGTGATGTCGAGGAAGTAGCCGCCGATGACCCGCTCGGCATAGGCGCTCGACGTTCCTGGCACGGCTCGGATCACCCCCTCGACTTGACGGGCGACCCCCTCCATGGCCTTCAAGTCGGTCCCGAGCACCTTCACCCCGACCGGCGTGCGGATGCCGGTCGAGAGCATGTCGATCCGGGCGCGGATCGGCTGCGTCCAGGCATTCGACACGCCCGGGAACTGGAGCGCCGCGTCCATTTCCGCCTTGAGGCTGGAGAGGGTTACGCCGGAGCGCCACTCCGCCTTCGGCTTCAGCGTAATGACCGTCTCGAACATCTCCATCGGCGCCGGGTCGGTGGCCGTGTTGGCGCGACCCGCCTTGCCGTAGACCGAGGCCACTTCGGGGAAGCTCTTGATGATCCGATCCTGGGTCGCCAGGAGCTCGCCGGCCTTCGTCACCGAGATCCCGGGCAGGGTCGTCGGCATGTAGAGCAGGCTGCCCTCGTCGAGGTCGGGCAT
The DNA here is from genome assembly GCF_020523825.1 of Methylobacterium brachiatum. Lineage (GTDB taxonomy): Bacteria > Pseudomonadota > Alphaproteobacteria > Rhizobiales > Beijerinckiaceae > Methylobacterium > Methylobacterium brachiatum. The sequence continues at coordinate 408,133 of NZ_JAJALK010000002.1, forward strand.
GAACTCCGACCCGAGCTGCCGGGCCGGCCATGCGGTCGCCGCCAGCACGCCCAGGGCGAGGAGGATGGTGAGCACCCGGGCCCGCAGCACGCCGGCGATGAGCGGCCGGTACAGCCAGATGAGGAGCCGGTTCAGCGGGTTGCGGTGCTCGGGCACGATGCGCCCGCGCACGAACAGCGCCATCAGGGCCGGCACCAGGGTGACCGAGAGGAGCGCCGCGGCCGCCATGGCGAAGGTCTTGGTGAAGGCGAGCGGCCCGAACAGCCGCCCCTCCTGGCTCTCCAGGGTGAAGATCGGCAGGAAGGAGACCGTGATGACCAAGAGCGAGAAGAACAGGGAGGGACCCACCTCCGCCGCCGCCTCGACCAGGACCTCGACACGCGGCTTTCCCGGGGGCGCCCGCTCCAAGTGCTTGTGGGCGTTCTCGATCATGACGATGGCGGCGTCGATCATGGCGCCGACCGCGATGGCGATGCCGCCGAGCGACATGACGTTGGCTCCGATTCCGAGCGCCCTCATGCCGGCGAAGGCCATCAGGATGCCGACCGGCAGCATCAGGATGGCGACCAGGGCGCTGCGCACGTGCAGGAGGAACACCACGCAGACGAGCGAGACCACGATGCTCTCCTCGACCAACGTGTGCCGCAGGGTGTCGATGGCCGCGTCGATGAGTTGCGAGCGGTCGTAGACCGGCAGGATCTCGGTGCCGGCCGGCAGGCTTTTCGCCACCTCGGCGAGCTTCGCCTTCACCCCCTCGATCACGTTGAGGGCGTTGGCGCCGAAACGCTGCAGGACGATGCCGCCGGCGACCTCGCCCTCGCCGTTCATCTCGGTGATGCCGCGGCGCTCGTCCGGCCCGAGTTCGACCCGGGCTACGTCCCGGACCCGCAGCGGCGTGCCGCCCGAGGTCTTCAGCACGATGTTCTCGATGTCGGCGACGCTGCGGATGTAGCCGCGGCCGCGCACCATGAACTCGAACTCGGACAGCTCGACCGTGCGGCCGCCCACGTCGGCGTTGCTCGCTCGGATGGCGTCCCGGAGCTTGTTGAGGCTAATGCCCTGCGCGCGTAGCCGGTTTGGGTCGACCACCACGTTGTACTGCTTCACGAACCCGCCGACGCCCGCGATCTCGGCGACCCCCTCGGCGCGCGAGGCCCCGAAGCGGACGACCCAGTCCTGGATCGAGCGAAGCTCCGCGAGCGTCCGCTCCTTGGCGACCACCACGTACTGGTAGACCCAGCCCACCCCCGTCGCGTCGGGCCCCAGCGTCGGCGTCACCCCCGCGGGAAGCCGGCTCGCCGCCCCGTTGAGGTACTCCAGCACACGCGAGCGGCCCCAGTACGGGTCGGTGCCGTCCTCGAAGATCACGTAGACGAAGGAGACCCCGAAGAACGAGAAGCCGCGGACCACCTTCGCCTTCGGCACCGTCAGCATGGCGGTGGTCAGCGGGTAGGTGACCTGGTCCTCCACGACCTGAGGCGCCTGCCCCGGATACTCGGTGTAGACGATGGCCTGCACGTCCGAGAGGTCGGGGATGGCGTCCAGCGGCAGGGTCCGCAGCGCCAAGACGCCGGTCGCGACCGCGAACACGGTCCCGATCAGCACCAGGACGAGGTTGCGGGCCGACCAGCCGATGAGGCGGGCGATCATGGCGTCGCCCCCGTGCCCGCCGCCTGCCGATCGTCCTTCGGCGCGGTCAGGGACTGCAGCGCGGCCTTCAGGTTGCTCTCGGCGTCGATCAGGAAGTTCGCCGCCGTGACCACCCGGTCACCGGCCGAGACGCCCTCGCGGATTTCCGTGTAGCCCCGGCCGCGCAGGCCGATCTTCACCGGCTTCGGCTCGAAGCGCCCTTCGCCGTGGTCGAGGAGCACGACCTGGCGCTCGCCGGTGTCGATGACGGCGTCGTCGGGCACCGCCACCACCGGCTTGGCGTCGCCGGTCGCGATCTCGACGTCGGCGTACATCGACGGGCGCAGCGCTCCGTCGGGGTTCGGCAACTCGATGCGCAGCCGGGCGGTCCGGGTTTCCGCCATCAGGTGCGGGTAGATCCGCGTCACGGTCCCGGAGAAGGTCCGCTCGGGGAAGGCCCGGACCCGCACCGTGGCCTTCTGCCCCTCCGCCACCGCGGCGAGGTCGCGCTCCGGCACGTCGGCGAGCACCCAGACGCGGGTGTGGTCGACGATGCGGAACAGGACGTCGCCGGACTTGGCCTTCATCCCGTCCGAGACGTTGCGCTCGACCACGACGCCGTCCCGCGGCGAGGACCAGACGATGGAGGGCGGCACCTTATGGGTGCGCTCGATCTCGTCGATCACCTCCGGCGGGATGGCGAGGTTCTCCAGGCGCCGCCGGCCGCCCTCGTAGCCGATGGAGGTCAGGTACTGGGCCGCGACCGCGTTGATCTCGGGCGCGAACAGGCGCAGCAGCGGCTGGCCTTTGTGGACGTGGTCGCCGGTGGTGACCGGCTCGACCTTCTCGATGTAGGCGTCGGTGCGCATGGCGATGACGGAGATGCGGCGCTCGTCCTCCTCGACGCTGCCTGGCGCCCGAACCGGCAACGACAGGACGCGGCGCTCGGCGACCTCGGTCCGCACGCCGGTGCGCTGGACCTTGCCCGGCGAAATCTTCACGCCGCCGCCCTCGTCCTCGCCCGCGTAGACGGGGATGTAGTTCATCCCCATCGAGTCCTTCTTCGGAACCGGCGAGGTGTCCGGCAGCCCCATCGGGTTGCGGTAATACAGGACGCGGCGATTGCCGGGACCGGCCGCGCCGGCCGCCATCCCACCCTGGCCCATGTCGTGGCCGGTCATGTCTTTACCGGTCACCTCGGCGGGCATGGCTCCGGCCTCGGCATCCTCGCCGTCGAACCGCACGTCCTCGCTGGCGTGGACCGCCCGGAACTCCCGCCCGTCCCCTGTCGCCATCGGCGCGAGCGAATAGGCCGGCTTCCCGTCCGGGTCCCGGTAATAGACGACCGGGCCGGACGCGGCGGCGAGACGGGCCGCAGGCGGCCCCGCCGCGGACGGCATCCAGCGCGCGAACCCGTCCCGCGCCCGGTCGACGAACGCGACCGGCAGTCTCGATGCCGCCCGCGCCGCGAGGTCGGACACGGACGGGCCGTCGCGCCCGACCCAGAGCCCGGTGCCCCAGGCCGCGAGCGCGGCGAGGGACCCGGCGAACCATGCCGACCGGCTCATTTGGTGGCCTGGACGATCAGCTTGTCCTCGACCGTCCCGGTCTCGCCCTGGACCTTCGCGGCCAGCGACAGGCGCCAGCGGCCCTGCATCCCGAGATGGGCCTTGAAGCGGTAGATGCCGGGTTCGGTCGAGGGGACCTGCTCGACCTTGGTGGCCATCTCCTCCATGGCGTCGGGGGCCATGTCGAGGCGCTTGGCGAAGATCACCGCGTCGGGCACCGGCTTGCCGGTGCGCCTGTCGAGGAGCCGGACCGCGAGGACCGCGTCGCCGACCTTCGCCTCCTCCTGGACGAGTTGGAACTGGTAGTCCTTGACGTCGGCGAGCGCCGGCAGGGCCGGGGTCGACAGGGCGACGCCGAGCAGCGCGGCCGCGACGGCGCGCGCGAGGGAATTCCTGGTCACTGGGATGTCTCCTGAACACGATGTGAAGGGCCGCGCGGGGCGCGCGTCACCGTGCCGGCGCACGCGGCGCCGGCGTCATCGGTTCAGGCTCGGGGAGGCTCCGGTAGCGGCGGCGCCCGCACGCTGGCGAGCGCCGCGGCGCCGGGCCAGGTCGGGGATGTGCGGGTCGCGCCCGGGACCGGGACGGCGACAGACGCGGGAAGGAGCGAGGCCGCGGTGGCGAGGCACAGCGCCATCAGCGGGCAGCCCTTGCCGCAATCGGGCTTGGCGGCCTTCTCGTGCGGGCAGCAGGGCATGTCGTCCATGGCCATGCCACCCGCGTCATGACCCATGTCCATGTCGGGCATGGCGCGGTGGTCGACGTGGGCCGATGGCACTGCGAAGGCGTGCATACCCGCGGTCGCCGCGGGGACGGCGACAGGCGTCAGGGCGAAGCCGAGGACCGCGAGAAGCGGCAACAGTCGCCGGAGGGCGAGCCAGAAGGTCACCGGACGATGATGCCAAAATCCGGGCCTCGATGAAAGCCCCCCATCGACCGGGCGGGCAAGATCCGGCGCTTCGCAGGCGCGCGTGAAGTCCGCACGGGGTGGAAGCCGCGCGAAAACGAGGCCACGTCCCGCACACGGGAAACGATTTTCCGCCACCGCCCTTTCCGGCCCGCCAAGAGACCGTTCAGATGCCGGCGCAGCATGAATTCCGGCACCGTCCAAAGCGCGCGTCGGGGCCGCCGGCGGCCGGCAAGTCCGCGCGGAGCGACGATGAACCCAGTTCCGGTCTGTCGTGATCCCGGACGTCCGCCCGCGCGATTCCTTCGGGACACGACCTTCCATCCGCGGCGGGCGCGGTGCAGGCTGGAGGGGATGGGCCCGGGAGAGATGCATGGACGAGGTCGACGAGCGCCGGCTCGCCGCCATCATGGTCGCCGATGTCGTCGGCTATAGCCGCCTCATGGGCGCCGACGAGGCGGGCACGCTGCGCCGGCTCAGGGGCCTGCGCCGGGAACTGCTCGATCCGCGCATCGAGGCGTTCCGGGGCCGCGTCGTGAAGTCGACCGGCGACGGCCTGATCGCCGAGTTCCCCAGCCCGGTCCGGGCAGTGTCCTGCGCCGTCGCGATCCAGCGGGCGATGCTGACGCGCGAGGCCGGCGTGTCCGACGACCACGCGTTCAGGCTGCGCATCGGCATCAACGTCGGCGACGTGGTCGCCGAGCCGGACGGCGACCTCTACGGCGACGGCGTCAACGTGGCGGCTCGGCTCGAACCCTTGGCGGAGCCGGGCGGGATCTGCATCTCGCACACGGTTCACGATCAGGTACGGGACAAGCTCGGCTACCCATTCGAGGATCGGGGCAAGCAGGCGTTGAAGAACATCGCCCGGCCGGTCGGCGTGTTCGCGCTGCCCGCCGCGGCCATACTGTCGATGCCGGCCGAGGAGGACGGCGAGGCCGAACCTGCGGTCCGGGTCCGGCCCGCGGCGCGCCGGTCGTCGAGACGTCCCGCGCTCGCCGGCGGGCTGCTCATCCTCGCCGCCCTCGGCGGCCTCGGGCTTTGGTCCTGGATGACGCCACGCGAGACCGGACAGCTCCCGCCGACGGCCCTTGCCGACGGTCGTGTCCGCGCGGACTGGATGCCGGCCGCGGAGATCCGCCAGAAGCTTTTGGACACGGGCTACACGTCGGTCACGGAGCTCAAACCCGATGACGGGCTGTGGGACGGCAAGGGGATCAAAAACGGCATGGAGGTGAGGTTCCATGTCGATCCGCGGACGGGGGCGATGCTGTCCGAGAGGGCGGATGACTGAGACGCGGCAGTCTGTTGGGGGCGCCACTCCGGTCCCAGGGGTGGCCCTCACCGACCCGTGGCCGGCTAGGGCGGTGCGCCGTAGCGGAACGTCGAGGTGCCCCCGGACCGCTCGGTGAATGCGCCCTCCCCATGGTCGGCCCGCGCCGTCGTCACGGTGCCATGCAGGATGCCCGCTCCGGTGCAGTCGACGCTCACCGGCACGGGCGCATGCTTGAGATCCAACGTGAAGCTGCCGCTGCACGCGACGTACCCCGTCGCGTCGCGCGTGAAGAAGCTGACACGCAGGAGGCGGACCGACGCGTGGCCGGTCAGGACGCTGCCGTCGACGCGTTGGATCCGGAAAGGCAGGGAGTCGAAGCCGACCGTGCTGCCGCCCTCGTCCGAGCCAAGCTGGATGCCCGGTAGCGTTCCTCCCCCACATCCCGATAGGAACGGCAGCAGGATGCTTGCGCAGCCGAGGAGCGCGCGCCGCCCCATCGAAACCTCGTTCGCCATACCGCCCTCCACGTACGCCCGGCGCCTGGACCCGCGCATCGCCCGCTCCGCCTGACGGTCCCGGGTTGCGGCGTCGCCCATCGCCGGTGCCTTCCGCATCTCTCGGCGGTCACCGTACGTCCTCAAGCGGCTGGAGGGTCAAGAGACCGCGGCGCCTTCCGGCCGGAGCCATAACGCGTAGCGGATGCCGTGATGCGTTACGCGTTCCCGGCGGAGTCGCGTACCTCACACGCCGCGACCGGGGCCGACGCCGTCCGGGCCATCCCCTTCCCCGCAGGGAACAAACCCGGTCCAGGGCGCATGAATCCCGAACTTGGCCGGCAACCTGACGGGGGCTTCCATGCGCGCCCGCGCCCGTACCCGCAACGAGAAGCCCGTCACGCCCGCGAAGCCGGCCCCCGGGACGCCTCGCGGCCCGAAACCCGCCGCGGCCCCGCGGGCCAGGGCGGAGAAGCCCGAGGTCCGGATCTTCGTCTCGTACTCGCACCGCGACGCCGAGGCCCGCAGGAGGCTCGGCATCCACCTCGCGCCCCTGGAGCGGGACAGCGTGAGGACCTGGTTCGACGGCGACCTGGACGCGGGCGACAAGCTCGATACCGGCATCGCCCGGGCGCTGCGCGACGCCCACGTCTTCGTCGGCCTGCTCAGCCCCGACTACCTGGCCAGCAACTATTGCTGGAAGATCGAGTACCGCCGCGCCATGAGCCGCCGCGCCCGCGGCACCATGCGCGTGGTCGCCGTGGTCGTGCGCCCCTGCGACTGGAAGTCGACCCCGGCCGCCGGCTTCAAGCTCCTGCCCGAGGACGGGCGCGACGTGACCCGGTGGCGCAGCGCGGACGGGGCCTACCTCGACGTCGCCCAGGGCATCCGGCGCGTCGTCGCGGCGGTTCGCAGGGACATGGCCGCAGCCCCGGCCCGCCCCGTGCGGACGAAACGCGCCGCCCCGAAGACCAGACTGGCTGCCCCGACCAAGGCTGCATCCGCCGTCAAGACGGAAGCTCCACGGGCCGTCACCCGAAGTCCGCGCGGGGCGGCGCTAAAAAAACCCGTGCGCAAGCCGGGCAAGGCCTGACGGGCGCAAGGCCGGTCCGACCCGGCGCGCCCGAGGACGGTTCCCGGCCGATCAGGCCCAGCTCAGCCGAACGGTCGTCCCGTCCACCTCAACCTCCAGGCCGGTGAGGTCCCGAAGCGCCTGCGCCAGCCCTTCGAGGGCTGCGTGGCCCGAGCCGTGCAGCGCCAGTTCCAACGCGCCTTCCCGGCATCCGGCAACCCCGACGGCCTCGTCGACGAGCCGACCGAGATGCGTCCGGGCGAAGTCGGCCCCCGCCTCCCGGCCGTACAGCCTCGCGTCGCGGACCAAGTCGTCGATGCGCGAGCTCCGCCGCCTCTGCATGAGGCGGTTTCCCAGCGCCTCCGCGTGCGCGCCCCTGACCTTGGCCTCGATTTCCGCAGGGGTCACGTCATCGCCTCCGGGCGAGCGGGCAACGGCGCGGCGCGTCACCCGTTCCGCACCGCCCCGGACATCGCGCTCTCGCCGTCCCAGGGCTCCTCCCCGAGCACGGCGGCGAACCGCTCGCCCGAGAGTTCCGCGAACGGCCTGCCCTCGTCGATCCGCCCGCGCAGCTTGAACCGGAGACGCCCGGGCGTGATCCGCTGGAACCGCTCCGAAGCCGCGATCCATTCGGGGTCCATCCGCCTCAGGATCTCGTCCGCCGTCAGCGGCCCCGCCTTCGAGAGCAGGACATGGACCTCGCGCACGAACCGGCGCCAGAACCGGCGCTTGCCCATCTCCCGGACCTCGTCCGCGAGCGCCGGCGCCGCCGGCTCGCCGGGCACCGGTTCGGGCTGCGGCTCCGCCAGACCGAACCGGCCGTCGATCTCGGCCAGCCCCTCGCCAGCCTCCGCCATCCGGAGCAGGTGGTATCGCAGCCATCCCGGCGTCAGCGGCAGGCCCACGCTTTCCCCCTGCCGCCGCAGCTCGGCTGGCAGCGACCGGTAGATCGCGTGGGCCGGCATGGGCCCGCGCTCACGCATCGCCGCCTCGACCGCGTCGCGCACCTGCGCCCAGAACGCGTCCGCTTCCCGGGCGAGCTTTTTCCCCATGAGCGCGTCGACGAAGCCGCGGGCGGCGGCCGCCTGCTGCGCGGCGGGCGCGGCGATCGCCGGAGGGGCGTCTCCGTCCTGGCCGGTCGCGACGTCGGCGGCGCGCAGAAGGGCCAACTCGGACCGCAGCGCCGCGACCTGGTCCTCAAGGTGGTCGACCTGCGCGGCGGCCTCCGCGAGGATTTCCTCGTGCGCCTGCCGGCGGCGCTCGACCTCGGCGAAGTCCGAAAGCCGCTCCCGCGTGGCCTCCACCCGCGCCTGCTCAAGCAGGTCCCGCGCAAGCGCGGCGAGCCGCTGCTCGAAGGCTTCCGGCAAGTCCGCCTGCTCGATGACCGGATGATAGTTCTCGTCGGCCTTCCACTTGGCGAGCGGCCGGGCGATGTCGCCGAAGGAGCCGCCGCCGAGCTCCCTCCTGACAGAGCGGACGGAGACCCGCTCCTTCAGGCTCCCGGGCGGGGCCGACCGCGCGCGTATCCGTGACGCCGCCACCCTCACGTCGTTCTCAGTGACCATGCCCGCCATCCCGACCGCTGCCGGCATGATGGACGCGAGCGATGAAGGAATGGTCGTCGCGCCCGACGTTCCGTGGCCACGGGTGGACGCCGCCGGCCACGATGGCCCGTGCCACCCTGCCGCCGGAAGCCGCAGAGTTCCGCAACCCCCACGCGCGCTCGCCGTTTCGGACCCGTTGCAGGTAACGCGTAGCGCGACGCGTTACCTGTATCCACCGCCTCAAAGCACGCGGCTTCCGACCGAACTCGGCGCGCACGGCGCCGGAGCACCTGCACGGGGGCTTCCGGAAGCAACCAGGCCTTAACCTTGGGGCCAGCAAACCTCTAGTGACTAGAGATTTTGCTGGTCTAATTGACCGGGGCTGCGGTAGTATTCGTCCGTGCCAAGAAGCACGGACTCACTCACGGAGACTTCCCGTGATCGCAGCGTTCTTTGCCGACGATACGTCGGCCAGCCAAGCGGCCCTCCTCGCAAGCAGCGCCCTCGACCGCCGCGTCGACGACGATGACGCCCCGCCGAGCCTCGTGGCCGGCGGCGGCCGGATCGTCGAGGCGCTCCCGAGCTCCCTCGACGCCGCACGGGCCGATGGTCGCCACCTCATGGTCGCGCTGCCGCTGGCGCACCTCGGCGACCGCGCCGTCAGGAGCCGGGTCGACGTCGCGGTGGTCTCGTTCGGGCCGAGGCCGTTGGCGGCGTCCGCGGCGCTGCGCGCGATGGCGGCGGACGCGCTGCCCGACCTTCCCCCGCCCTGGCTGCTCGCCTGTTGCGGCAGCGCCCGTCCGGCCGGCCTGCGCGCGCTGCCGGTGACGCTGAAGGCCCTCCGGCGGGACAAGGCCGCCCGGCTGCTCGCCGGCGAGCCCTGCGCCGACCTGAGGTCCCATTCCGCCGGCCTCGCCGCCGCCTTGTACCTCGTCGCGGCGGACCCGCACGCGCCGCGCCTCGATCCGGGCTGCCTCAACGCGCTGTTCGACGCGGTGGGAACCGCCGCCGACCTGACGCTCCGGACGGCCCTGCTGGAACTGGCCGACGACCTCGACGGCGAAGCGAGCGAGGTCGCCGGGCCATCCGCGCGCAGGATGACGGTCCCGCGGCCGATCGCCCGGCGCAGGCCGCGGGCGTCCGGCCTGCGCAGGTTCGGAACCGCCAAGCCCCACATCGCGCCCCGCCAGACGGCGGGCTGCGCGTGCGCCACCCTTGCCTGATGGAGCCCGCCATGACCGTCCGCACCAAGCATGCCCGGAACGAAACGCCCGCCGCCCGTCCGAGGCCGGGTCCCGGACCGGGCCGCCGCGCGCGCAAACGCTCCGCCGCCCGGAAGGCCCTCGACCGGACGATGGGGCGCCTGGGTGCGCCCGCCAGCCCGGCGAGCGCGACCGGCGCGATCCAGGCCGGCTGGGACGAGCCCCCGCTCCCGCTGCTGCTCGACGGCGACTTCGACCACGACGGCGACGACGGGGCCCTGGCCCTCGCCCTGCGCCTGCACCAGGCCGTCCGCGACGAAGAGGATGGCTGGGCGCTATCGTGAGCGACCCGAACGCCACCTCGACCTTGGTGCGCTGTCGCCGCGACAAGACGATATCCACAGGTTACTGTGGATATTAACCATTTCTGCGCAAGACTACTTGCAACTGCTCTAAATATGTTGCATTGGTCATAGGTTTTGCGCTAATATTCGCTTCCTCAACAATGCATGTCTGACGCGACCGACCGGCGACCGCTTCGCCGTGCGGTCGCGTCCGTGCCTTTCACGGAGGCTCTCGTGATCAGCGCCACCTTCGGATGCTCCGGGCGCACGGACGCCACGCATGCCGCCCTCATCCTCGCCGATGCCCACGCCGCGCTCGGCGAGGCGGTGACCCTCGTTCGCATCACCTTGCCCGGCGAAGCGCACCTCCCCGAGCGCCGTTACCGCCTCGACGAGGTCACGGTGGCGGAGCACGATGCCGCGACGGCCCGCGACGCCGATCCCCTGGTCGCCGGTGGGATCGCCGCCGCGGCCGGCCGTCACGTGATCCTCGACCTGCCCGGGCGGTGCCTCGCGGATCCCGCGCTGCGCGCCCGCGTCGACGCGCCCGTGATCGTCGTCGGCCCGACCCCGCTCGACGAGTACATCGCGGCCCGGGCCCTGGCCGACGACGGCGCCGCCCCGGCATGGCTGCTCGGCTGCGGCCGAGGCGGCGGCGGCGCGGCGGCCTCGGCCTTCGCCGCCGCGATGGGCCGCCTGGCGATCGAGGCCGCGGCCGGGCGACCGCGCGTGCTGCCCGCCATCCTGCCGGCGCTGAGCCGCGCGGAGGCGACCCGCGTCATCGAGGGCGACCGGTCCGCGAGGACCCTGGCGGCCGGCCTAACGCTGCTGGCCGCCTTGCGCATCGTCGCCCGGTCCCCCCATGCGGACGCGGTCGATCCGGAGGCGTACGCGGCCGCGCTCGGCTTGGAATTCGCGGCGGCACGACAGCCCGACCAGCGTGAGGCCGGCGACCGGCTGCACGATCTCGCCGACGAGCTCCAGGGCATCCGGGACGGGATCAAGCCCACGGCCGCCGATCTCGCCGACGTGCCGCGCCTGGAGGAGTGGCGGACCGCGACCCGCGAGGTCCGGATCCTCACCGGTCGCGTCTACGGGCACCCCGACATCCCGGATGGCAGGAGGATCACGACGTCCGACCTTTATGCCTCCGACATGGCGACGTGGGCGAGGACGACGTCGCGCTACTACAGGCTGAGCGCGCCCGCATCGGGCCGCGGCGTGCCGACCTAAGGCCGGACCCGACCGCCCCGAGCCCCGACCCCTCTCATCCCTTCCCGTCCGCCCGGCCGCGCGCCGGATCGCGGAGCCATGTCCAGTCCGGAGGCGAGCGGATGCAGGGGAGCGGAGGCGGAAACGCGAGGCGGGCCGGGGCCGCCGGATCCCGTCCGAAGGCCTGTCCGGCGCTGGGCGTCTGGCGGCGATGCGACCCGGGCGACATCGCGCCCGCGACCGTCGCGGAGGTCGAGCGGTCGGTCGCCGGGGCCGCGCTGCTCCTGCATCACCCGCGCTGGCCGGAGGCCCTGCGCGGGGACCCGGCCGCGACGGTGGCCGCGGCGGTCGACGTCCTTCGCCGCCACCCGCCCGGCACGGCCGCGGCCGACCTCGCCATGAGCGGCCTGCTCGTCCACGCCGCGCGCGGCGACGCCGCCGCGGCCCTCGTGCTCGCCCACGGCCTGGCCGCTCTCGCGCGCCGGCATCCCCGGCCGGGCGCGCTGCTCGACCGGGCCGCGCGCTGGGCGCCCCGCTGGCCCGGCCGGCCCCGCGGGCGCCCGATGCCGCCCGAACGCGGATGAGCCCGGCTCGCCCGCGCCCCGCCGAACAGGAGGTGCAAGGATTGCGTATCTGGACCTTTTCGGACCTTCACCGTCGCGCCCATGCGAGACCCTGGACGCCGGCGGCCATCCCGGACGCGGACGTCGCCGTCGTGGCCGGCGACGTCGGGGAAGGCCTCGCCGACACGGTCGCATGGCTCGCCGCCGCCATCCGCCCCGCCATGCCGGTCGTGCTGGTGCCGGGAAACCATGAATACTACGGCGGCGCCATCGATGCGGAGCTCGCCCACGGGCGGCGGGCCGCGGCGCGCCAGGGCATCGACCTCCTGGAGAACGACACCGTCACGCTCGGCGGCTGCACGTTCTCGGGCTGCTCCCTCTGGACGGACTACGCCCTCGACGGCCTCCCCGCGCGCGCCGCCGCCATGGACGCCGCGCGGATGGGGCTGATGGACCATCGCCTGATCGCCTGGTCCCACCAGCCGCGTTTCAGGCCGTTCCGGCCCGAGGAGGCCCTGGCCCTGCACCACGCGTCGCGCCGCTTCCTTGAGCGCGCGCTGCTGGAGCGCGACCCGCACCCCCGGCGGCGCGGCCCGCACGTGGTGGTCACGCATCACGCGCCCAGCGCCGGCTCGGTCGCGCCGGCCTATGCCGGCCACCGCCTCAACCCGGCCTTCGCCTCGGACCTCGACGCGCTCATCCGCGCGGGTCGGCCCGACCTCTGGGTGCACGGGCATGTCCACACGCCGTTCGACTACCGCCTCGGCGCGACCCGGGTGGTCTGCAACCCGCACGGCTACCCGGGGGAGAATCCCGGTTTCGACCCCGGGATGGTGATCGAGCTCTGAACCGGGCCCAGCCCCGGGCGCCGAAGACGAACGCCGAAGACGAACGCCGACCTGCACGACGGGGAGCCCATGATCGCCGATCTCACCTACTTCCGCGACGACGCCGAGGACGGCGAGGCCGTCCTCGGCCGCCGGGGGCGGCGCGCCCCGTCCATCGACACCCTGGCCCTCTTCGCCCTGGAGGAGGCCATCCCGGCGGCCGACCGTCGCCGCATCGCCCGCGCCACGTCCTTCGCCCTCGTGATCGAGGTCCCCTCGGCGGAGTGGGTCGAGCCGGTCCGCTCGGCCTGCACGACGCTGGGGAACTGGGGGGCGACCAACTTCGCCCGCACCGGCGCCTCGCGGACCGAGGATCGCGCCGACCGCGGCAACGACATTGTGGCGCGGCGCCTGGCCGAGGGCGGGCGGGTGCTCGGGGTCTCGCAGGCCTGCGACCGGTACCTGCCGTCGGCGCTCGTCGGCGCCGCGGACGGGCGCTACCGGATCGCCGTGCCGTCGAACGGGGTCGTCGCGCGCGTGATCCGCGCCGCGACCGGGCAGCGCCCGCCCGCCATGCCGCCGTCCATCGCCGCCGGCCTCGGGATCTGGGACCTCTGCGCCGCGATCCGCGCCGGATCGGCGCGCGCCTGCGTCGAGCGCCTCGCCGCCGCGGCCGAGGCGCGGTCCACGGTCGACGGCCAGGTCGCCGACGCGGTGCCGTTCCCGTCCCTGAGGGGCTATGGCCCGTCCCACGCCTGGGGCATGCGCCTGCTCGAAGAACTCGAAGCCTGGCGCGAAGGCCGCATCGGGTCCTTCGCGGCCATCGACCGTAACGTGGTCCTGGCATCAAATCCCGGATTAGGTAAATCGACTTACGTGCGGTCGTTGGCGAAGTCCGCGCGACTTCCGCTCCTGGTCAGTTCCGTTTCGTCGTGGTTTTCTCAGTCGAACGGATACTTGGATGGCGTAGTAAAGCACATAGATCTGACGTTCGAAGAGGCTTATTCTCGGGCCCCTTCTCTTCTATTCTTAGATGAAATCGATAGTATTCCAAGTAGATCTTCAATGGACGGAAGAAATTCTGCGTGGTGGACCCCCGTGGTCACGCACATGCTTTTGAAAATCGATGAATGCTGCGCGCGCGAGGGTGCGGGCGTCTGCATCATCGGCGCGACGAACCACCCGGAGAACCTGGACGCCGCCCTGGTGCGCCCGGGGCGGTTGGGACCGGTCATCCGCATCTCGCCCCCCGCGGCGCCCGAGCTCGCCGCCATCGTCCGGCAGCATCTCGGCGCCGACCTGCCCGACCTGGACCTGTCCGTCGTCGCCGAGCTGGGCCTCGGCGCCACCGGGGCGCAGGTCGTCGGCTGGGTCAAGGAGGCGCGTGCCAGGGCCCGCGCGGCGAAGCGCCCGTTGGAGGCGGACGACCTGTTGGACGCGGTCGCGCCGCCCGACACCCGGACGGCCGGGGAAAAAATGCGGAGCGCCCTGCACGAGGCGGCCCACGCGGTCGGCGCCGAGGTCCTGGGGATCGCGCATGTCGAGCAGGTGGACCTGATCCTGCGCGAGACCGCCGCGGGCGGCACCAGCATGCGCACGCGCCTCGGCCCCTTGCCCACGCGCGACGACCTGGAGCGGATGGTGACCGGCCTCCTGTGCGGCCGCGCGGCCGAGACCGTGTTCCTCGGCGAGGCGAGCGCCGGTTCCGGCGGCGACGCGACCTCGGATCTCGCGCGCGCCACCGCCTTCGTCGCGGGCATCCACGGCTCGTTCGGGCTCGGGGGCGGCATCGCCTATCGCGGCCCGATGGAGTCGGTCGCCCGCAGCCTCGCCGGCGAACCGGCGCTGCGCGCGGCCGTCGAGGCCGATCTCGCCCGGCTCCTGGGGGACGCGGAGCGCCTCGTCGCCGAATACCAGGACGTGGTGCAGGCCGTCGCCGAGGCGCTGCTCGAACGCCGCGTGCTCGGCGGCGACGCGCTGCGCCGGCTCATCGCCGAGGCGCGGCCCGGTCGTGCCAGGCAGCCGGGGGACGGCCGATGACCCGTCACGCCGATCCCCGGGCCCTCGGACGGGACGCCGTCCCGGCGCCGGAGCCCCGGGGCGCCGCGCCGCCGCGCCCGCCCCGGTACCGCCTCTGGGTGATGTCGGACCTCGTCGTCGACCGCCATCCCTTAACCCTGCCCGATCCCCTCCCGGATTTCGACGCGCTCGTGGTGGCCGGCGACGTCTCCGACGACCTCCGGGCGTCGGTCGCGTGGCTGGCGCAAAGCCTCGACGGCCGGCAGGGCTCCCGGCCCGTCGTGATGGTGCCGGGCAATCGCGAGTTCTGGGGCGGCCGGGACGGCGACGGCGACATCGCGGGGATCCTCGCGCGCGGCCGCGAGCTGGCGAGCCGGGCCGGGATCGCGCTCCTGTCGGACGACGGCCTGCGCGTCGACGACGGTCGCGGGACGGGCCTGTACCTCCTCGGGGCCACCCTCTGGACCGATTGGGCCCTGCACGGATCCCGGAGGGCGACCCTCGCCCGCGGCCACGCCCGGCATCACCTCGGCGACTGCCGCCGCATCCGGCGCGCCGGCGCGCTCCCCTACCTGCCCCACGACGCGGGCGGCGCGCACGCGCGGTCGCGGGCGTTCATCGAGGACGCGCTCGGGTCCGTCGTCGCGCAGGCAACCGGGTTCCGGCCGTCGCCGGTCGCGCTGGTCCAGGACGCGCGCCCCGGCGACCGCGCGGTGGTCGTGACCCACCACGCCCCGTCCGCGCGCACCCTGCCGCCCGAGGTCCTGCCCGAACTCGCCGACGAATGGGTCGGGGCCTCGCTCGCCTCAGACCTGGAGGGGCTCATGTCCGGCTGGGGCGCGCCGACGCTCTGGATCCACGGCAGCGTGCCCGGTCCGGTGGACGTGACGGTGGGGCCGACGCGGATCGTCGCCAACCCGAGGATCTCCGGCTGGGAATGCGGCCGGGCTCCCTTCGACCCGACATTCATCGTGGAGGTGTGAGATGACACTCGACCCTCGCCGGGGCGTGCCCTCGCCCGGCCTGCCGCCGCGCGCGATCGCCGGGGCCGCCCCCGCTCGGCGCATGCCACAGGCCGCTGGCCGGCCGGCCGCGCCGGCGCGGCCCTCGCGAATCCTCTGCCTGGACGTCGAGACCGTGCCGGATGCGGAGCTGGTTCCCGAGGACTTCCCCAAAGACCGCTTTCCCAAACCCGCCTGGCACAGGGTGGTGGCCATCTCCTTCGCCGAGGCGCGCATCGAGGTCGGCGCCGACGGCTCCGAGCGCTACATCCTAGAGTGTTGCCGCAGCGGAGGCGAGGCGGATTGGAGCGAGGAGAGGTTGCTCCGCGGCTTCTGGCGCCACTTCGCGGAGGGTGATTTCAGGTTGGTTTCCTGGAATGGCCGCGCCTTCGACTTGCCGGTCCTTCTGCTGCGCGCATTCCTCTACGGCATCCCGACCGGCGCCTACTTCCTGCGCGGCGACCGCTGGGCCGGCTACGCCAACCGCTACGCCCCGGACTACCACAGCGACGTCATGGAGTTGCTGTCGTCCTACGGTGCCGCGACGCGGATGGGCCTCGACGAGATGGCGGTGGCCATGGGCTTGCCGGGAAAGGCCGGGGAGCACGGCTCGAACGTCGAGGCGATGATTTCGGAGGGTCGGATCGAGCGCGTCAGGGATTATTGCGAGACCGACGTGTTGAATACCTTGGCGCTCTACTGCAGATGGTCTTTGCTGTGCGGAAGGTCCGACGTCGACGGGCACGACGCGAGCCTGTCCGGAATGGTCGAATACCTCTCCGCCGAGAGGGAGGCGCGCCCCCATCTCGGGGCGTTCCTCGACCGCTGGCACGGTTCCGCGCGGCCCGCTCCAATGATGCTCAAGGGGAGCTCGTCCATCCGGACCGCCGGGGATGCGCGGGAGGCCGTGATCGAGGTGCGGCCGTAGGGGCGCCATCCAGGCCCCGCCCGCTCCACCCGCTTCGGCACGGCGGCCCGGTCGCCGGGATGGACAACGCGCGCGGTGGTTTCGCGCCGGACCCCACGGCCAGGGCCATGGTCCGGGGGAACAGCCGCCGGTCGCCATGGGAACGCCATGGCTTTGCGCTTGACTCCTTGGCCCTGGCCTCTATGAAAGCAGGGTGGATGCTCAAGGAGGCGTCATGGGGACCTTCCCCGACCCTGTCGCGGAGAGGATTGAGGCCTGCGACCGCACCGACGCGGCGCTGGAGACCGTTCTGTCAGAGATCCTGAAGTTGCGGGCCGTCCTCGCGGCGCTCCGCGTGGATCTGGTCGCCCAGCGCTCCGGCGAGGTCACTGGCCCGGTCCCCGAACGACCGCAGGGTCGGCCCTCCCGCAAGGCCGGCTCGGTCGCGGCAAAGCAGGCTCCGCGCCTGCGGAGCCGGGTCGCCCAGATCATCGTCGATGCGCTGGTGGCGGCGGGCGATGCAGGCCTTTCCGGGATGGAGCTCAACAAGATCGTCGCCGAGCAAGGCTTTTCGAAAGACAGTAGCGAAAAAGCGAAGGTTTCCATCAAGCGCTTGAAGCTCGCCCGGCATGACCGGATCGCGACACACTGGTACGCCGCCGGAAAAGGGCCGAAGCGCATCCCCGGGGAAGGATAAGAACATGAGCGGCGCGTCGAGGATCTTCCGATGGAAGGGAAAGGAGAACCCCTGATATGCCTGCGAGCGGCGCCGATTATTGGCGCATGACCCACCATGAGAAAAGGCCCGCGCTGCAAGCAACGCGAGCCTTTTAGGCCTCACCAGCCAAAACAAGCCCTCGCCTCGACGAAAGGTGAGAGGGCCTCATCAAGACCACCAAGAACGGAGTCCGCGCCGCTTACCAGGCGGTGCGGACATCAAGGGAGCCGGGTCACCCCATCCCCATCCATTCTCGTCCAAACAAGGTTCGCCTCGAAGTTTCCCTCGAAAACTTTCCACGTTCGGCCACCAGACGACACTGGTCACGACCAGTGCGCCGGAATCTGTTCGTTAGCACCCGGCGGCCGTAGGCGCAAGCGGGGCAGCGGACTTTTTCCCATCCGTCTCGGCGGGTCGTGGATCCTTCCACAGCCGCGAGAGCCATCATGAGAATGCCCCACCCCTATCGGGTCCGCGCGCACTTGGCGCGCCCCGACCCTGTCCAGCTGCAGTTCGATTTCGGGGACCCCGGCCCCGGGGCGGCCCAGCCGCCCCGCCCCGTCATCGACGATCCCCATCCTGCGGAGTCGGACCCGACCGAGTGCCCTGAGCGCGATCCGACGATGGCCGCCGAGGACCGCCAGCTGTCGCTGTTCTGAAGGCCCTCCGCGGATCCATCCCCCGTCGAGCCGAGCCGGCGGGACGAGAGGCCAGGGCCGTTCGCGACCACGCCCCCGGTACGAGGGATGGGGTCCCGGCGCGGTTCCGGGCGATCTCTCCATGAGGACGCCCCGACCGATCCGGGGCGATCGCGGTGAAGGACAGTTCGTCAGTCGTCGGGTCTGGCGCACTGCCTTCGACCAACCGCGTCGTGTGATCTCCGAACGCGAACCTAGCCCGACAGTGCCAGCGCCACAAGCCGACCGGAACCCTGTTCCGGCGGGACGGGAGAACTTTGTCATGGACCGTTCAACGACTTCTTGGACCTCTCACGGGGACGGCGCACCCGACGGCTCGGGCCACCGCCCGGATGAGCCCGGTGCGCCCACGCCCGGCCGCGGGACCGACCCTGCGCCGAACCCGCCGCGGCGGAGGATCCGCACGCCGCGCCCGAAGCGGGCCGCGACGAGGCCGTGCGTCGACTGCTCCGGCGCGGACGCGGTCGCCGACGCGTTCGAGACGCTCCTCGGCTTCGAGCCGCTCGACGTCCTGGTCGTCGGCGAGGACGGCGCCGCCCGCCGTGCCTGGATCGGCGTGAGCATCGATTGCGCCACCGGCGCCGTCGTCGACGCCCATCTCGAATTCCACCGCTGAGGGAGACCGCGGCCATGCAGATCCAGACCGCCGTCACGACCCCCGTCGTCCCGCCCCTCCTCGGCGAGCCGGGCCTCCTCAAGCGCATCGACCTCCCCGCCGTCCCGTCCGGGCCGGGGACCAAGGCCGGGCCCGGCACCTCGTTCGCGGTGCCCGCGGACCTCGGACTGGGCTCCTCGCCCCGGTCGCTCCCGCCGGTCCGGCCGCCCCGCGGCTGGGTCCCCGACGTGCTGCGTCACGAGAAGCTCCCCGGCGGCATGACGGTCACCACGGCGGCCTTGGAGACCGCCGGGCTGACGATGCTCCTGTGCGATCCGGACACGCGGCTCGTCGTGCCGTTCGGGCATGTGCTCGGCTACCGCGAGGTCGCCGCCGACGGCGCCGTCCTGGAGGGACGCCACCGCCCGGAGGCGGTGGTGCGCCGCCGGGACGGCGCCGTCGTCGCCTACACCTTCATCCACAGCTGGGAGCGGGACGCGGCAGCTCCGGACTGGCCGAGGACGAAGGCCGCCATCCGCGCGGGCTATCGCCGCCTCGGCGTCGGCTTCCGCGTGCTGACCGAGCACCCGCTGTTCGCCCGGACGCTCCGGGAGAACCGCGCCCGCATGCTGCGCGAGCGGGCCGGGTGCCAGGATCCCGACGTGGCGCGCGTGCGGGAATCGCTGGCCGGGCATGGGCTGCCGACCACCGTGGCACGCTTCCACCGCCGGGCGCGGCCCTTCCCCGCGCGCCGCCTCGACCGGACCCTCGGCTGCGTCATCGAGCTCGCGCTCGCCGGTGACGTCGCACTCGACCTCAGGAACCCCCTGGGACCCGAGACGCGGATCGGCAGGGGGGACCGCGCATGAGCGCCGCGACCGCCCCGTCCGGGGAACCCCTGCGCCTGAAGTCCTCCGCGCAGCCGGCGAATTTGGGCCTGTTCCCAGGCGCCCCCGTCGTCCGGGAGGTGAAGAAGCGCAACTACCTGTGCGCGGTCGATGGCGACGGCGGCGACCACAAGGCGCTCGGCGACGCCCCGTTCCGCTCGCTTCTGGAACGTGATCTTCGGACCCTCCTCGGGGCCAACCCCGACATCGCGCACTACGCGGTCGAGCCGCACGAACTCACCTTTTTCATCCCGGACGGTCGAGGCGGCCAGGAGAAGCACGTCTACGTCCCGGACGTGGTGTGCTGCTATCGAGCCGGCCCGGTGGTCGTGATCGACGCCAAGGCCCTGTTCATCGCCACGCGGCCGGGCTGGACACGGCGGCAGCCGCACATCGAGGAGGCCTACCGCATCGACCACGGCGTCGCTTTCCTGACCCTGGACGAGGCCGAGATCCGGGCCGAGCCCCGGCTCTCGAACGCCCAGATCATGGAGCGGCACCGCTACATCGTCCCGGACGCCGTCGCCCTGCTGCGCGTCCGCGACGCCTTCGTGGCGCTCGGCCTGCCGACCACGATCGCGGCCGTGGTCAGGGCCGCCCGGCTGAACGACCGGCCGGGCGAGTGCCGCGCCTACACCGCCGTGATGAACCTGGCGCTGGCGGGCGAGGTCGCGCTCGACCTCGCCCGGCCGCTCTCCTTCCAGGCCGAGATCCGCGAGGTGGTGCCGTGAACGCGCCGTTTTCCGTCCCCTCCGTCCAAACCGCCCATGGGCAGGCGGCGACGCTGCGCTTCGACCTGCGCACCAAGGACATCCTCAACCTCAACGGGCGGACCCACGAGTTCGAGCGCCGCCTCGACGGGCGGCTGCAGTTCCTGCGCGTCGAGGACAAGGACGTGCTGTTCCTCACCGACGAGCAACTCGCCTTCCTGTCGGCGAGGGGCGAGGCGCGGCTCGTCGCCGGCAATTTCAAGTACGGCAAGCCGAGAGGCCCGCTGCCGAACCGCCTCAAGCTCACGAAGGAGCAGGTCGCCGAGGCGGCCCGGAAGCTCGATTACGTGAACGCCTGCATCCGGGGCTTCGTCGAGGGCGAGGCGCGGCCCCGCGCGCCCTGGGAGTTCCGACGCTCGAAGCCGGCGCTCGACCCCGTTATCGTGCGGGTGGCGCTGAGCAAGGGCGAGAAGGCGCCGCACTTCACCACGGTGCTCAACTGGTTCGACCTCTGGATGACGCTCGGCGACATCCACGGCAAGGCGTGCCTCGTCGACCGGCACCAGCACAAGGGCAACCGGCGCCGGCCGTTCGGGCATGTGGGCGAGGTCGCGCTGGAGCGCGGCGTCTGGCGCTGGCTCAGCCCGAACATGACCACGGAGGTGGCCTACGCCAAGGTCGTCACCTCGGTCGGGGCCTACAAGCGCACCCTCTCGCGCCATCTCTCGCCGGAGGAACTCGACCAGATCCGGGTCCCGTCGATCCGCACGTTCCAGCGCCGTTGCAAGGACGTCGACAAGTACGTCCGGGATTACTACCGCAAGGGTCCCGAGTACGCCGCGAAGATGCACCGCACCTATGAGGTGCAGCCGCTTCCGGACCGGCCGTACCAGGACGTCGAGGTCGACCACTGCGTACTCGACATCCTGCTCGTCGACGACGACAGCGACGTCGTCCTCGGCCGGCCAGACCTGATTATTTTCCGCTGTCGCAAGACGGGGATGATCGTCGGGGCGTCGCTCGGCTACGAGGCCCCGAGCTTCGCGAGCTTCGTCGCCGGCCTGCGGCACGCGATGTACCCGAAGGACATGTCGCCGTTCCCGGCCGTGCGGATGCCGTGGCCGTGCTTCGGCCGGATCGAAAACCTCTGGGTCGACAATGCTTTGCATTTTATCGGCAAGGACATCGAGGCCGCCGCGCGCGAGCTGAAGATGAACAAGCCGCGGTTCAAGCCGAAGTGCCCCTGGCTCAAGGGCGCCCTCGAACGATTCTTCGGCTACCTCAACACGGGTCTGATCCACCTGCTCCCGGGCACGACGCTGTCCAACACGGTCAAGAGGCGCGAGCCCGACCCGGAGACCCTGGACTGCGCCAAGATCCGGAAATCGGAGTTCGAGGCGCTGCTGATGTTCTTCATCTGCGACGTCCACAACGTCCACAGGTCGAAGGGCCTGGGCCTGCTGCGCGGCATCGGCGACATCCCGCTCCGGGTCTGGAACGAGGAGGCGGCCCGCCATCCCAGCGGCCCGCTCCCGCCAGTCGACCTGTTCGTCGCCCTGTGCGGCGAGTGGGAGGACCGCACGATCCAGAACGACGGGATCGTCTGGGACCACGTCAAGTACGAATGCCCGGAGCTGATCACGCTCATCACCAACCCGGGGCACCGGAACGCGCGGGAGGACGGCGCGGGCACGCGCTACCGGTGCGTCCGCGACCCGAGCGACATCGGCCGGATCTACGTGATCGACCCGTACGACCGGGACGGGCGCATCATCACGGTGCCGGCGACCCGGGCCCATCGCGCCTACGCCGAGGGGCGCCACCGGCACGTCCACGACCTCGCCGTCGAGAATGCCAGGCGCATGGTCAAGGGCGCGTTCGATTTCGATGCGATGGCCCGGGCGCTCGACCTCCTCGGGGACGCGGCCGCCGCAGCGCGGGCGAAACCGGAGCGCAAGGCCATCCATCGCGGCCTCGCCCGTTTCCTCGACGGCGAGCGCAAGCGGCGCTTCCGCAGCGAGGTGCGCACGGGCACGCCGGCGCTTCCCGCCACCACCGCGGGGCACCTCGATCCCCTGGCCATCGCGCGCCGTCCGAAGGCCGCGACGGCGCCGGAGCCAGGGCCCGATCCCGCTGGGTCGCCCCCGGCCCCGAGGCTCCTCGCCGCCGGCGGGCACCGCGATGCGTCGGTCCCGGCGCCGCCACAGGGCGCCATGGCGTCGGCGGACGGTGCCCCCGGCCCGATGCCGCCTGCCCCGGTCCGGGACGAGCCCGAGGAGGCCTCGTCGGCCATCGTGCCGGCACCGGCGCCGGAGGCCCCCATTCCCGCGTCCGGGGCCCCCGGGCCCGACGACGATCTCGACGAGGAACTCGCGGCCCTCAGGGCCGACAGGAAGTGGAGTACGGGCGATGAGTGAGACCCTCCGGGACGACGAGCGGCTTCGCCGCGCCGAGCGCGCGGCGAAGCCGGCTGCCGAGCGGCAGCTCATCATGAAGAACCTCTTCGTGGGGCACGACCGCTTCGAGACCGCGACCGAGGCGGTCGCGCGGTTCCATCTGCCCGTGAAGGACGGCCTGCCGGACACCGGGTCGCTGTTCGTCCTCGCCGGCGATCCGCGGACGGGCAAGAGCTATGCCCTGAAGCGATATGCCCGCGGATTCCCGGCCGACCTGACCGGCTCCGAGGGAATCGTGCGGCGGGTGGCGTACGTCGACCTGCCTGTCGGCTGCAACAAGGCCGGCTTCGTGACCGCCCTCGCGGGAGTGCTGAACGCCGGCGACGTCACCCGAATGAAGGTCGACGCATTGTTCGGCAACGTGCTGAACGCCTTGGTCAAGCAGAAGGTCGAGCTGGTCCTCCTCGACGAGGTCCAGGAAGCCTTCACCACCGCACGACCAGGCGCGCTGAAGGACTGCCTGGGACTCGTCCGCAAGATCCTCAACCTCGGGACGCTCAACGTCGCCGCCGCAGGGCTCGTCGAGACCTACGGGATCATGGCGGCGGACAAGCAGCTGGAGGGGCGGGGCGGCCTGCCGCACCACATCATGCTGCCCTACTCCTGGGACAGCAAGGAGGAGCGCGCCCTCTTCCGCCTGCTCTGCGCCGAGATCGACGGCCGGCTGCCCTTCGCGGCGAAGTCGGGCCTCGGCTCGCAGTGGTTCGCATCGCGGCTCTACTGGGTGACCGACGGCATCATCGGCCGGCTGAAGGACTTCATCTTCGCGGCCGGGTGCCGGGCGCTCAACGACGGCGCCGAGCGGGTCGAGGTCGGACATTTCGCCGATGCCTGGGACCTCGTCAGGCCGGTCGGGATGACCTTCAACCCGTTCCGCGACGACATCGACCAAGCCCCGGCCCGCGCGACACCGCCCGCTAAGCCGACGCTGCAGCCGAAGGATCCGGCGCAGGGCGCCTTCGTCAAGTGAGGCGGCCGGCATGAGGACCTTCACGGACCTGCACGGGCGCTTCGAGCCTCCGCTCCCCGATTGGGGGCCGCCCCATCCGGGCGAGCCCGCCCACGGCTACGTCGTACGCCTCGGAGCCATGAGCGGGATCGGCAGCGTCGCCGTCCTGCTGAACTCGCACGGGCTGAACGGGCGGGACATCCAGCCCGCCGAGTGCCTGGAGTTCGCGCTGTCCTTCCCGCTCTCGGGAAAAGAGCAGCTGATCCATGCCACCCCCGTGGTCTCCCCGACCTCGGTCGTGATCATGGGCCAGGAAGTCCGGCGGCGGCACTGGCAGATCGGCCTGCGCCGCTTCTGTCCGGCCTGCCTCGCCGAGAGCCCGCATCACCGGGCCTGGTGGGACCTGCCGGCGTTCGCGCGCTGCCCGGACCACGATATCGACATCGTCGACCGCGACGCCTCGGGCCACCCCGTCCCATGGTGGTCGGCGTCGTTCACGCACGCCCCGACCGGCTCGCCGCTGCCGCGGCACGGCGTGCCGCGCCGCACGGTCCCGCGGCCGTCCCTGGAGGGCTACATCCTCGCCCGGCTGGGCGCCGCCGGGCCCCCGGCGGTCCCGCTGCTCGATGGCCTCCCCACCTTGGGCGACGTGCTCGACGCGGTGGAGCTCGTCGGCCGGGTCGCCCTCGGCGGAACCCTGCGGACGCGCCCGGTCGTTGGCGTGACCAAGGGTTTCGGCCTGCCCGCCGTGAACCGGGCCGGGTACGACGTGCTGCGCAAGGGGGAGGACGGGCTCGTCACGCTGCTCCACGCGGTCGCGGCCGCGCGCGCGGCCTTCAAGGACGGGCGCGGCAAGCGCGCGAGCTTCGGCTGGCTCGGCTCGGCCCTGAACGCGGAGAAAGGCTCGCACATCGGGATCCTCGCCGGTTGCATGCGGCGGGTGGCGATCGAGCGGGGCGACTTCTCGCCGTCGACCTGCGAGGCTTGGTACGCCGGCGAGGCGGGCTGGCTGCCGGTCCCGACCCTGGCGGCCGAGCTCGGCCTGACGGAGGAGCGCCTGCGGCGCCTGTCCGAGGCGCTCGGCATCCACGAGCGGCAGTTCGGCATCGCGCGTGCGCGGTACCGCTCCTTCAGCCCGGAGCAGGCGGAGTCGGTCAGGCGGACGTTGGCCTCATGCCTCGACCGGGACGGGGCCGCCGACGCGCTGGGGCTCCCGCGCGACACGTTCGACGCCCTCGTCTGCGCCGGCGTCATCACCCACTTCGTCAGGATCGGCACGGGTCGCGACCGCGACCGGTTCCGGCCCGAGGACGTGGCCACGCTCGCCGCGCGCCTGCTGCACAAGGTCGAGCCCGCGACCGACGTGCCGGACGGCCACCTGAGGCTGGCCGACCTCAGGCGGACCTGCAAGACCAACCCGGCGCGGTCGGTCGAGGCGATCCTGAAAGGGTATGCGGTCCCGCGGGGAAGGCTCGGACCGACCGTCGGCGACCTCCTGGTCCTCGACCCGCGCCGGGACCGCGGGGGCGGCATGCGGGCCGCGCGCGCGGCCTTGCGGACGCTCCCCGGCCTCAGCCGCTACCAGGCCGCCACCGTGCTCGGATGCAGGGTCGAGACGGTCGACGGCCTGATCGACGGAGGTCACCTGCGGGTGTGCTCCGGGGGGCGCGGCTGGCGCCGGATCGACGAGATATCCCTCGATGGGTTCCGCAGGATCTGGGCCCCCGCGGACATCTATGCCGACATCGCCGGGGCGGTGCGGTCGGGTCACGAGGCCGGTGCCGCGCTGGAGAAGCTCGGCGTCGAGACGCTGCGGGTTGCCCAGAAGGACGGAACCGTCACGCACATGGTCGACCGTGCCGGCGCGCGCTCGATATTGGTGCTGGCCTGCGACCCCGACGACCCGGCGGGCGGCGGCGTGCTCGCGTTCCAGGCCGCGCTGCTCCGCGCGCTCGGGCGGCGGGGAACGTTCAAGCTCGTCGGGCGAAGCCGCGGCCTGACCCTGTCCAGCGCCTCCGGCGACCTCACGATCCGGATCGAGGTCCAACCCGAGCGGGAGGCGGTGGAAGTCGTCCTGACCCGCGGGGGCCGCCCGCCTCGGGAGGTGGCGATCCAGGCCGCGCTCGGCGGACGCCTGCGTTGGCGCGAGGTGGCCGGACGGCTGGAGGTTGCCGACATCGTCGAGGCATCCGAGCTCTCGGCGCCGCGCGCCTGGCCGGACCTGGTTGCCCGTACGGTCGCCAGCACCGAGCTGTTGCGCGCGACCTTCCCGCAGGTCCGGGGAGCCACCGCGCCCGGTGGCGTCAAGGCGGCGCGGCCGGCCTTCCCGGAGACGGATCGATCCGAGCGGCCCGCGACGTGAACCTGCCGTTCGGTCAACCGGCGGTGTCCCGGTCCAAGCCTTCAGGCGCCTGCCGCTCGCTCGGGCGCCCCCGGCCCGACCGCTCCCGAGGGTTCCGGTGAGGCTGCCACCGGACTTGCGTAGAACGGCTTGAACCGGACGTGGTCGGCCAGCGCCGCGGGACGGTAGGGCGCGACCCCGTCGCACTGGACCACGGACGCGAGCCGGTAGCGCTCGTCGACGCTCGGGTGCACCGTGGCGTCGGGCCTGATCTCCCGGTCCCTGACTTCCCAGGTCTTGCCCTCCGCCCAGCGTCGTACCCAACCCGGCACCCACGAGGCCGAGACGCGCGCCGCGATGGCGTCCCGCATGCCGGCCACCTCGCAGTGCTGCACGCCCGCGGCGGACGGGTGCAGGCGTAGCCGCGGGATCCGCATCACCTCGACCGGGTGGCGCGGATCGGCGACGGGCGGCATCCCGTCCACCTTGAGGCCGTCCGGGACGCCGACGGCCTGCTCCAGCATCCACCGGAGCGCGATGTCGGACAGGCGGGATTCGGTCTCCTCGTAGCCGCCGCCGATGTCGGAGTGGTTGCCGGCGAACCAGAACTGCCGGAACTGGTCGGGCGCGCCGGGCGCCCGCGGCGGTCGGACCTCGGTCGGGCCCCACTTCACGCGGTCGAAGTCCTTGCGCCTCTCGTCGATGGCGATTGCCGCGCGGGCGTAGCCGACCTGGGCGCTGAGGAGGCGGTCGAAGTTCTCGCCCTTCCACTCCGCCACGTGGCTCTTCGACCTTCCCGGCCCGGGCCAGTCCACGATGGTCTTGGTCTTCGCCGCGGCGACGCGCCGCCTCACCACCCCTGCGACCGCGACGGAAGCGGCCACGAGGATGCCCGCGGTGATCAGGTCCGCTTTCCAGAAGGGGCCGTCGAACAGGTAGGAGATGCCCCCGACCAGGGCGGAGGTGACGGCGATGGCGATGCCGAGCGGGATGACGGCCGCGGCCGCCAAGCTGGCCTTGATCAGGGTGCGTTTCGGGCCGGCGACGCCGAGCGCGGCTACCGTGTCGAAGGTCCCGATGAAGTAGGGCTCGACGTTGGACTTGCCGCCACCCTCGGGATGTTCAGAGCCGTACCGCGCCCGGAACCGGCGGGCGAGCTCGTGCCGCTCCGCGTCGAAGTCCGCGCGCGGGTGGCCGGCACCGTGCTCCAGCACCGTCTCGACCGCTTCGCGCGCGATGTCCCGCGTCATCTTGCGGAAGCGCAGCAGAGCGCCGCCGGCACCCGTGGCGGGCACCCCGCAGTACATCAGGAGGTTCGCCACGCAGCGGACCGTGTAGGCCCCCCGGCTGAAGCCGATCAGGTAGATGCGGTCGCCCGGCTCGTAGTGGTCGATGATGAAGCGATAGCAGTCCGCGATGTTCGTGGTGATCCCGCGCCCCGAGAGGGAGGCCGCCATCTTCTGCACGAACCGCACGGGCGCCGTCAGCGCCGTGGCGCCGATGTCGGTGCCCAGCCCCGGGTCGTAGAAGGCGACCTGCTCCGCCGGGTCGATGCCGCTCTCGGGCCCGACCTTGCAGACGCGGTACATCTTGTAGACGTTGCTGACTCGCTGCTCGGGGCGGACGCCGCCATCCTGCCCGGTGCCGTCGGAGAAGACCACGATATTCTTGGGCATCCGCCTGCCTCTGGAACGCCGGGGCCCGGGATGGGCGACAGCAGCCTTTGCGTCCCTGGCAGCGATGCCGCCCGGGACGGGGTTTCAGATTTCCGCCCGCGCTTGCGCCTGCCTCAGGCGACGGGGCACGGGGTGTACGGCTCGACCTCGTCGAGGAGGAGGTTCCGGTGGATCTCGCGCCCGGCGCCCTCGACGAGGACCCGGGCCATGGCCGGCAGCTCCGCCTTCGCGCGCAGGTAGTCGTCCAGCGCGATGGGGTTGGTGCTCTCCGGCGCGTCGATGCGCGTCAGCCGGTCACGGCCGATGAGCAGGCCCGCCTGCCCGATGGCGTTGTGCGACTGCGCCTTCATGGCCGCCTGGATGACGCCGCGCCACTGGATCATGCCGCCGGAGGTCTTGTTCGCATCGACCTTGAAAGCGGTCTCCCCGCAGCCGAGGCTGAGCACCTGGATCTGGCCGCGGTCGATGTCGAAGCAGGCGAGCGCGTCGACCACCGCGTTCATCGTCGGGTTGTTCGACCACAGGCCGCCGTCGACCATCACGTAGCCGTTGTTCGCCAGCGCCTCGAAGTAGGTCGGGGCGGCCGCAGTGCTCAGGGCGACCCTGACCATGCGCTCGGATCGGTCCTTCCTGTAGGCGGGGTGGTGGGGCGTCTTGAAGACGAACGGCTCGCCGTGGAACCCCTCGAAGGCGGGGATGCAGAGCCGGGTCCGGGCCTCGCCGAAGGTGGTCTCCCCGAAGATCCGCAGCAGCTCGTCTTCGAGCGGCTTGCGCTCGTAGACGTAGCGGTAGCGCTGGCGCACGAACCGGGTGAGTCGCTCGATCCGCGACGGGGGCGGGAAGATGTTGCCGCCGCGCTCGACGTAGACGTCGCGGATCTCGCGCGCCGTCAGGCCGTGGGCGAGCGCGAGCGCGATGATGCCGCCGGTCGAGGTCCCGGCGATCATGTCGAAGTGCCGGGCGATCGAGCGCCCTTCGAGAAATCGGCCCTCAAGCTCGGCGAGCACCGCGGCCGGGAGGATGCCGCAGATGCCGCCCCCGTCGACGGAGAGGATCCGGAAGGGCCGATCCTTGGGCCACGGCAGGGGCTGCCTGCGGTCCTGCTGGGTGCCGTCGGAGCGGCGCGGGGGAACGTAGCTCATCGTCCGGCTTCCTTGGCGGCGGGGGGTTCGGCGTGCCGCCCGCCCCCGGACCACCGTCCGGTCGCGCGCCAGCCTTCGTAGCAACCGAGCCAGTCGAGGGCCCAGGGAATGGTCGTCTCGGCGATCAGGCTGAACGGGGTCCACTCGCCGATCTCGTGGTCGAACAGGCACAGGACCGGGTCGCCGGCCCGGTCGACGTAGACGTGCGGCAGCGTGCCCTCGCCGTCCCCGGGGCGGCGCCGGAGGACCGGCGAGATCACCCGGACCTCGGGCTGCTGCCGCAGGGGGGCGATCCGCTCGATGACGAGGGGGACCTGGTACGAGACCCGCACCTCGTAGGCGAGCATGAAGGGCTTGAGCGTGCCGAGCCAGGTCGCCGCCCGCTCGGAGCGCTCGACGAGCCTGAACGACGGCCATGACGCCCGGATGGCCCGGTCCTGGTCGGCGATGGAGGGGAAGACGCTCACCACCGGCGCCCCCCGCGGAAGGTGTGGGCGCTCGCCCGGGCCGGTGCCGCGGCGGCCGCGCCGCCGACGCCGACCAGCGCCGGGCGGCTCGGGACGTAGAGGCCGCCCCGCGGCGTGTAGGCGTGGAGCCCGGACTGGACCGCCCGGCCGGTCCGGTCGTTGAACCGGCGGACCGAGGTCGAGACGACGTGGCCGCCGAAGCGCTCCCGCAGCCAGTCCTGGATGTCCTCCAGGCTCGAACCGTGCTGCTTGATCCACGCGAGGCCGTCCGCGAGGTCCGTGAGCTTGGCGGCGTACGCGTCCTGCTGGGCGAGGTTCTCCGGCCAGCGGTCGGTGAAGCAATCCTCCGCGTGAACGGGGTTGACGACCCTGATGGGCTCGCGGCGGACGCTGGCCGCCCGCAGGGCGCTCGCCACCGAGCGGGCGAGGCGGATCACCATGTCGGCGAGCGGCAGGCCCGGATGCGAGGCCTGCCCCGCGAAGCAGGAGAGCATCACCGAGGGCGGGATGCGCCCCGTGGCCCCGGCGTAGGCCACGTTGCGGTGGCGCTTGAGCAGCTGCAGGGCGACGGTCGCCACCGCCTTCACGATGATGGGCACCTGGTCGAGGATCTCGTCGACCTCGGCGTCCGCCCGCACCTCCATGCCGTAGGCCTCGTGCAGCCGCTTGTTGAAGGCGGCCGCGAACCGGCGCTCCAGCGGCGTGCGCGCCCGGTACCACTCGGCGAAGCCGTATGCGTTCATCGGCACGTGGAAGTGCTCGGACACGGGCTTGTCCGGGTGGGCGTGGAAGATGTGGCTGACCCGCTCCGCGCCGTGTCCCAGGCGCACCGCCGGGGTCACGTCGACGTGCATCCGGTCGGCGTAGCGGACGGTCACGCACCGAGTCTGGCGCTCGACCTTCTGACCGGTCGGATATCCTTCCAGCGAGCGGTACAGCAGGTCGAGAACCGCGTCCGGCCCGGAATGCGGATCGAGATCTAGCGCCGCGACGATGTCGAGATCGTACTCGTCGTCCGTGCCGCGCGTCGACGTCGTCGCGTCGATGGCCATGCTGCCCTGCGGGTAGAAGCGCAGGATGCGCCCGTTCAGCGGGCTGCCGGGACGTTCCGCGAAGTCGCGGATGGCCTCGTAGCGGCCGCCTGCCTTCGCGTGCAGGCCGGGCGGCAGCTGCACCGAGATGGCGATGTCGGCCATGACCGCGTCGAGCGCGCTGGCGAAGGGGTCGAGGCCGGGGGGGTGTCGGAAGTGGTTCATGGGGTCGCTCCTTGGCTGGACGCTCGTCAAGGTTGAAAACCCCTGCGTCCGTGGCATCCTGCCGAGGTATGCCGGCCAAGCTCGCGTCTCAGAATTTGGCCGGCGCGGATTCTGAAAATCGCGGGCGGGGGGCATAGGGGATGTCGGTCGGACGTTTGGCCGGGCGGTCGGCTGCGGAGGCGAGCCGGGGGCGAACGGGTGGGCGATGACCTCAGCCCGGAGGAATTCGGGGCGGCCTACCGCGACCTGTCGCGCGACGACCGCAAGAAACTGGTCGTCATCGCGAAGCGGTTGTGCGGGGGCACCACGCTCAACCCGGGCGACCTCCTGAACGAGGCGATCTGCCGGACCCTGCTCGGCACGAGGCAGTGCGGCCGGGAGCTGAACATCGTCGCCTACCTCGTGGGCGTGATGCGCAGCCTCGTCTCGCACGAGCGGGAGAGGCAGAAGCGGTCGGTCACGACCGACGACGCGGAGGAGGTCGACGCCCACATGCGCGCCCGGCTTGGCGAGAAGCCGAGGGCCGGTAGCGCGGAGGACGCCATCATCGACACCCAGGAGAGGGTGAGGATCATCGCGGAGGTGTTCGAGATGTTCCAGGACCAGCCGGAGGAGCTCGCGGTGCTGGAAGCCCTCAGGGACGAGCTCGCCGGCAAGGCGCTGAGGGAGCGCACCGGGCTGGCACAGGGCGATCTCGACTACGCGAAAAAGCGCATCAGGAAGGCGCTCTCCCTCCGCTACCCGAAAGGATGGAGATCATGAACCGAGAGATGACCAAGGACGAGAGGTTCCTGGACGCCCTGGATGACCTCTACATCGAGGGGATCCTGGCGGCCTCTCCCGAGGAGCTCAAGGCGGAGCTGCTCGCCATCGGGGAGGACTCGGACACACTCGTCGCCATTGCGGACGCCGCTTTCGAGCGCGCCCACGCCGCCTGCGCCGCCGACGCGTGCCCTGCCCCAACCGCTGCCCCACCGGCCGCGTCGACGACCGAAGGCGGGATCGACCCCTTCGCCGCACGGGCCGACGGAGGATTGCGCGGGGTGGCGCGCCGCTTCGGCTGCAACCTGAACTTCCTCGGGCGGCTCAAGGACCGGCTCATCCGCGTCGAGGATCTGAGCGCCGGTTTCCTGGCACGTCTGGCCGAGGCGCTCGGGACCGGCGCGGACGAGCTTGCCCGCTTCCTCGCGGGGCCCGCGCGGGTGCCCGTGGCCGCGCGGTTCAAGTCGGACGGCAAGCCGGAGGCCGTCGAGAAGCAATCGCTGGCCGAGGCGATCGAGAGCTCGGGGTTGAGCGACGAGCAGAAGCGGTACCTGGCATCGCTCTAGGAAGGACATCGCCGCCGTGGACGCGTTCGAGGTTGTCAGGGCGAGGGCGGCGCAGGTCCACGCGGCGGCGGTCGAGGGCGGCGCCGATCCGTTCCGCCCCCTGGATCTCGTGGTCGCGGCCATCGACGCCCACGAGATCGATCTCAGCTGGTTGCGCCCCGGCGATGCCTACCTTCGCGGCGGGCGCGGCCTCTACGACCCGAGCCTCCCGGCCATCGCCTGCGAGGATCGCGGGGACCCGACGGCCAAGGCGTTGCTCGCGGGGCACGAGCTCGGACACGCCGTCCTGCACGATCCCGATGACGTCATCGTCGACGGCGACATCGACCCGAGCCGCGCCGTGGAGGCCGCCGCCACGGGCGTGGAGAAGGTCGAGGGTTACGGCCGGCGCGAGCGTCGGGAGTTGCAGGCCGACCTGTTCGCCCGCGAGCTGGTCCTGCCGCGGGCCTCGGCGCGCCGCCTCTTCCTGGAGGATGGGCACGGTGCCGAGGACATCGTCCGCCTCACCGGGCTGCCCCAAGCCCTCGTCTTCCAGCAGTTGGCCGATTGCCTGCTGCTGCCGGAGCACCGGCCGCGTGCCGAGCCCGGTGCCGGGGCCGGGCGTCCGCTCGACGACAGCCAGCGGGCCGCCGCCTTCCACGAGGGTACTCCGTTCCTGCTGCAGGCGGGTCCCGGTACGGGGAAGACGCGCACGCTGGTCAGCCGCATCGAACGGCTCCTCGACCGGGGCGCGACCGCATCCGAGATCCTCGTCCTCACCTTCTCGAACAAGGCGGCGGGCGAACTCGTCGAGCGGTTGACCGCTCGCCTGCCCGAGGCGGCCGCCGCGGCCTGGATCGGCACGTTCCACGGCTTCGGCCTCGACGTCCTGCGGCAGTTCCACGACCGCGAAGGGCTGCCCGACGACCCGCGGCTCGTGGACAAGGCCGACGCCATCGGCATGCTCGAAGATCTCGTTCCGCGGCTGCCGCTCCATCACTTCCGGAACCTGCACGACCCCACGCTCGAACTGAGCGACATCCTCGCCGCGGTGTCGCGGGCGAAGGACGAACTCACGCTTCCGGACGCGTACATGGCCCTCGCCGAGCGGATGGCTGAACGGGCCGGCGACGACGGGGAGGCCCGGCTGCGCGCCGAGAAGGCCATCGAGGTCGCGGCGGTCTACCGCGTCTACGACGCCGAGATGCGGCGGCTCGGCCGGCTCGACTTCGGCGACCTCGTCATGCGGCCGACGCTCCTGCTGGAGCGGGACCGCGGCGCCCTGGACATCCTGCGCGCCAAGCACCGCCACATCCTCGTCGACGAGTACCAGGACGTGAACCGGGCGAGCGTCAGGCTGCTCAAGGCATTGGCGGGCGGAGGCGAGCGGCTCTGGGTCGTCGGCGACTCCCGCCAATCGATCTATCGGTTCCGCGGCGCCTGCTCGGCCAACATGACGGCCTTCGAGGCCGATTTTCCCGGGCGCCGGATCGGGCGCCTGACGGTGAACTACCGCTCGTCGGCGGAGGTCGTCGCGGCGTTCTCGGCCTTCGCGACCGACATGGCGGCCTCGCGCGGCGTCCTCCCGCTCGACCTCACCGCCCACGCGGGTGCCTCCCACGCGCCCCCCGAGACGCGCACGGTCGAACGCCCGGAGGACGAGGCCGCCGCGGTCGCCGCCCGCATCCTCGAACTTCGGCAGGTTCACGGCGTGGACTTCCGGGACCAGGCCGTCCTGTGCCGAGGCAACGCCCGCCTGGCCGCGGTCGCGGCGGCGCTCGAACGGCGCGACGTTCCCGTGCTGTTTCTCGGCACCCTGTTCGAGCGGGACGAGATCCGCGACCTGCTCGCCGTCCTGGCGCTGCTGGTCGATCCCAAGGCCGGCACCCTGGCCCGGGTCGCGCGCATGCCGCGGTACGCGATGCCGCTCGAAGACGTCGGTCGTCTCCATCGCGTCCTCGCGCGGCGCGAGGAGCCGATGGCATGGGCGACGGAATCGGCGGCCCCGCTCGGCGCCCCGGCGGCGGCGGCGCTGGCGAACCTCCGCGCCGACCTTCAGGGCCTGGGCGCGGCCAGCCACCCCTGGGAGGCGCTCTGCCGCCTGCTGTTCGATCGCCGGCACCTGCTGCCCGATCCCCGCCCGCCGCTTCGGACCCGGGACCGGATGCGGATGGTGGCCCTCTGGCAGTTCCTCGCGTTCTGCCGCGAGCTGCCGCCGGGCCAGGGGCTCCCGATCCAACGCCTGCTGGACCGCACGAGGCGGTTGGTCCTCCTGTCCGAGGAGCGGGATCTCCGCCAGATGCCCGCGGCCGCGGCCGCGATGGACGGGGTCAGCCTGATGACCGTCCACGCCAGTAAGGGCCTGGAGTTCGAGGCCGTGCACATCCCCGGTATGGTGGGTCAGGGATTTCCGAGCGGCGGCCGGACCCCGCGCTGCCCGCCCCCGGACGGGCTCGTCGCCGGCGCCGAGGGCTTGTCGGGAGTGGACGCGATCCGGCGCGGGCATGCCGAGGAGGAGGAATGCCTCTTCTTCGTCGCGGCTTCCCGGGCGCGCCGCCACCTCACCCTCCTCGCGGCGCGCCGCAAGGCGAACGGAAGCGGGCGCCCGCTCTCGCCCTTCCTCGACAAGGTCGCCGAGGTCGTGCGGGACGTGCCCGATCCGCCGTTGCACCTGCGCGAGGCGCCCGAGCCCGACCGTCACCGGATCGGCGTCGCGTGGGAGGGGCCGCCCTCCTTCACCGCCGAGCAGATCTCACTCTACGACCGGTGTCCCCGCCGCTTCTTTTACACGCACGTGCTGGGCGCGGCCGGCGGTCGCCGCTCGACCCCCTTCGTCAGGATGCACGACGTGGTGCACGAGGTCCTGCGCTGGCTCAGGGAGGACGCGCGGAATTGGGGCCTCCCGCTTGAGGCGGTGCGGGCGTGCTTCGACGCGGTCTGGTCAGAGAAGGGGCCGACCGAGGGATATGCCGAGGAGCTCAGACGGATGGGGTTCGAACTGGTGGAGGCGCTCATGCGAACCCGGGAAGGACATGTCCCCGGGCTGCGCGAGCCCGTCGCCATCGATCTCGGCGGCCTCGGCCTCGTCGTGTTGCCCGACGAGGTGCGCGGCGATGGGGCTGCCACGGTCTACCGAAGGGTGCGGACCGGCCGGAGGAGGAAGGAAGAGGAGGACGACCTCGTCTACGCCGCCTATCTCATGGCGGCCGGCCTGCGCCACGGCCCGGGTGCGCGGGTCGAGGCCATCCACCTGAGCGGGGACGGCGTGATGGACATCCCGCTGACCCAGAGGAAGCGAACGAACCGCGAGCGCAAGCTGCGACTGATCGCGGAGGGTATCCTCGCGGGCGACTTCCCCCCGGAACCCGACGAGAGGGCCTGCCCGCGGTGCCCGCACTACGTGACCTGCGGGCCCGTGCCGGCGGGCATCCTCGCGGCTCACCGTCCCGATGAGGCGTAGCCGACGGCTGGACAAGGTCGTGATTACGCTGCGGACGATGCCGCGGCCGCCTGCGTCGGGCTCGGCTGAGGTGCTTGATATGAAAACCATGAGCCGTGGCAGTTATTTGACTGGTAAAGTGCCGACCGCACGCCACGACGTACCCGATCAGCCGTCACCTGAGCTGCGACTTGGCGGCACCATTCGTCTGAACCGCGGTCAGACCAGATCGGCTTGATCGCATGAGGAGCCGTTTCCGACTTATTTCAAACCTGCGGAGGGGCCGCTTGCCGAAGGCGTGATCGTCCCTGGCTAACCCCGAAGGCCGGAAGCGGAGTGCCCGCTTCGGAGAAGGCCCGCTGCAATGCCGGACGGGCTCCTACCGACCCAACTGCGCCGTAGAAGCAGTCCGACGTCGTTCTCGAAAGCAGACATCGAAACTGGGCTCGCGCCGCCAAGGTACTCTTATGAGTGTTCGCCTTCCGAACTAGCGCCCCCCACTCGATCAATCCACAGTCTGCATCTGGACGACACTGCCGAGTTCACCGGGCTTGCCCGAGACCACCACGAGGTAGCGCCGGCTAGCGCCGGCATCCGTGCGGGTGACCTGTCGGATCGGGCCGATCGCGTTGACGATGGCCGCGCCGGCCGGGTTGGTCATGAAGGCGGCGAGCGGCTCCAGGCCGGTCGCTCCCTTCGGATTGGCGGCGAGCGCCAGCACGAAGGGCATTTTCGCGGGCAGTCCTGTGACCGCGGCCTGTAGCGTTTGCAGCACGCCTTGGTCGAACAGGGTGACCTGCGTCGCCGGCTTGTCATCGGAACCGGTGAGCGTCAGCGCGCTGGTCTTGCCGGCAGCACCCAGCGGCTGGAGGTTCTGCTTTCCGTCGCCCTCCGGCACGGCGTTCGGGACGTAGGCGACGCCCTGCGGACCCTGCCCGATCGGCACCTCAGCGATCACCGTGTTCGACGCCGTGTCGATCACCGCCGCCATGTCGGCGTTCTCCAGGCCGACATAGACGCGGCTGCCGTCGCCCGAGGGCCAGAGCCCGTGCGGCAGGGCGCCGGTCGCGATGGTGGCGACCTGAGAGAAGTCGTCGGTGCGGAACACCTTGAGCTGGTTCAGGCCGCCGATCGTCACGTAGGCGAACTGGCCGGCCTTGGTCGAGACGATGTTGACGTGGTTGGTGATCGGCCCGGTCTCGATCGTCTTCAGCGGCGCGAAGGGCGGACGCGCCGAAAACACTTGGGTGCGGCCGACATCCTTAAGGGTGAACCACACCTGCTTGCCGTCCGGCGTCGCGGCGATGTCGGGGCAGAACGGGCTCTCTTGCTTCACGCGGCCGACGATGGTGTGGGTCTTGGTGTCGATGACGACGGTCTCGGGGCTGAAGCTGGAGCAGACGTAGCCGTAGGCGCCGTCCGGCGAGAAGATCGTCATGCCGGGCCCGTTCGGTACGGTGATCCGGCGGGTCTCCTTGGCGGTGGCGGCATCGAGCACCGCGATATGGTCCTCGCCGCGCACGCTCACCCAAACCTCTCGGCCGTCCGGCGTGAAGAAGGCTTCGTGCGGCGAGCGGCCGACATAGGCGGTGTGGCGGACCGCGTTGGTCGCCGTGTCTATGAAGCTCACGGAGTTCGAACCGATCGAGACCGCGAGCAGGGTCCTGTGGTCCGGCGAGAAGCCCATGCCGTGAACCAGAAGCTGCCCGCGATAGAGCGGGCTCAGGTTCATCGGCGTCGGGTCGCCGAGCCGGATCACCCCGAGCAGGGTGTTGGCGGCGGGATCGACCACCGAGACCGTGTTGGAGAACTGGTCGGAGGTGTAGAACCGATCCTTGCCGCTAACCGGCACGTCCGGGGCGGAAGCTGCGCCCGGGGCCTGCCCGGCGAGCGCCGGGCCGGAGAGCAGCGCGAGGGCGAGGATAGTCAGGGCGGTCTTCATCGGCGGGTCTCCGAGGGCATGGCGGCGGGGGCTGCACTGTGGTCGTGGGAATGGGCCGCACCAGTCGATGGCTGCGGCGCTTTAGGAAGACTGGCGAGCGCACGGCGCATCACATCGATCTCCTGGCCCTGCTCGACGACGATTCCCTGCGCGAGGCGACGCAGGACCGGATCCTTGCCGTAGAGCAGCTCCGCCTTGGCCATCGCGATCGCGCCCTCGTGGTGGGGGATCATCATCGCGGCGAAATCGCGGTCGGGATCGCCCGAGGGCGGGACCATCATGTCGGCGTGCATCCGCGTCATCG
The DNA here is from genome assembly GCF_020523825.1 of Methylobacterium brachiatum. GTDB lineage: Bacteria > Pseudomonadota > Alphaproteobacteria > Rhizobiales > Beijerinckiaceae > Methylobacterium > Methylobacterium brachiatum. The sequence continues at coordinate 445,585 of NZ_JAJALK010000002.1, forward strand.
ACTGCGCCATCATCGCGTCGAACGACGTTGACGACGCGGCCGGAGGCTCGCTGGCGGCCAGCGTCGGGCGCATCATCATCCGGCCGCCGACGAGGCCGCTCGCCATCAGCGCCGACGTCACGGCAAATCCCAGTGCTCCGCGCATGCGGCCTCCTCGCGATCCGGTATCAATGGAAGGGATGCCAGCGGACCGCCTTTATTCCGCGGCGGGGCCGAAAAAGCGTTCGCGCCGATGGGATCGCCTTTTTTCGTGTGTCAGCGGAATAAAGGCGCCCGTTTCGCATCCCTCCCGATGCGGTCATGCTCGACCGCGGGAGACTTCACCCATGCGCAATCTGCTGATCCGCACCGCCTTCGCGGCTATCGCCTTCTCCGCCGTGGCCGCCCAGGCCGCCGCGCCCGCCATGACGGCCGAGACCGCCAAGGGGCCGGCGCTCGTGGATGCCAAGAGCATGACCCTCTACACCTTTGACAAGGACATGGGCGGCAAGTCGATGTGCAACGGCCCCTGCGCCGCCAACTGGCCGGCCCTGACGGCTGCCTCCGGATCGGCGGCCTCCGGCGATTGGACGACGGTGACCCGGGACGACGGCACGATGCAGTGGGCCTACAAGGGCAAGCCGCTCTACACCTTCGCCAAGGACACCAAGCCGGGCGACACCACCGGTGACGGCTTCCTCAACGGTGCGTGGCACATCGCAAAGCCCTGATCGGTGAATGCCCGGATCGGCTCCCTCTGATTGGGACACGTCGTTGGACGAGATCGCCCCCCTGATCGAACCGCAGATCCCGGCCCTGCGGCGCTACGCGGTCGCGCTTCTTCGGGATCGCGAAGCGGCGGACGACCTCGTCCAGGACACCCTGGAGCGGGCATTGTCCGCCTGGTCCGGGCGTCGCCGCGACGGCGACCTGCGGGCGTGGTTGTTCACGATCGAGCGCAACCTGTTCCTCGCCGCCGTCCGACGCCGGGGCCGGCGCGGCGCCGATCTCGGCGCGGAAGCGTTGGAGCAGGTGCCCGATCCGAGCGCCGACCCGGGGGCAGCTTTGGGAGCCCGTGACGTACTCGCAGGGCTCGACACCCTGCCCGAGGAGCAGCGCTCGGTGTTGCTCCTCGTGGCGGTGGAGGACCTGTCCTATGCCGAAGCGGCACAGGTGCTCGGGGTGCCGCTCGGCACGGTGATGTCACGATTGAGCCGGGCGCGCACGCGGATGCGCGGATTTGTGGAGACGGGCCGGACAGGCCTGCTGAGGAGGGTTAAATGAGCGGGGATCCGCGCCCGGTCGGCGAGGACGATCTGCACGGCCTGATCGACGGCCGCCTTGAACCGGAGCGGCAGGCGCTGGTCGAGGCGTGGCTCGTGGGGAACCCCGCGCGTGCGGCTGAAGTCTCGACGGACCGAGTTCTGCGCGAGCGCCTGCGCGCCCGCCTCGCGCCGATCGCCGAGGAGGCGATCCCGGCGCGACTGCGGGTGGCCAACATCCGCTCGCGACACCTGTACCCTGGCGCACGCTGGTTCCCCATGGCGGCTGCGGCCGTGCTCTGCCTCGCGCTCGGCAGTGCCGGCGGCTGGGTTGGCCATGCCCTGCACGGTGTGCCCGCGGCGGCGGCGGTGGCGGAGGCACCGGCGACGCAGGACGCGGTCGCAGCCTTCCGCACCTTCGTGGTCGAGGCGGTGCATCCGGTGGAGGTGCGCGCCGACGAGAAGCCCCACCTCGTGACGTGGCTCTCGAAGCGTCTCGGTCACGCGGTCGCGGCCCCCGACCTCTCGGCGCAGGGCTTCCGGCTGATGGGCGGGCGCCTGTTGCCGGCCGGCACCGAGCCCGCGGCGATGTTGATGTACGACGACGACCGCGGCACCCGGCTGACGCTCTACAGCCGCGTCGGTGACGGCGACGGCCGCACGCTCTTCCGCTTCGCCCGCGAGGGCGACATCGCTGCCTTCTCCTGGGTCGATGGTGGCATGTCATACGTCGTCACCGGCCGCACCGACGAGGCCCGGCTGCTCTCCGTCGCGCAGGCGGTCGATGCGCACGTCCGCGGCCTCGCGCCGGATCGTCGGCAGCCATGACCCTCGATCAGCTTCGCATCTTCGTGGCGGTGGCCGAGCGACAGCACGTGACGCGGGCCGCCGAGGCGCTGAACCTCGTCCAGTCGGCGGTCAGCACGGCGATCGCCAACATCGAGGGGCGGCACGCGACGAAGCTGTTTCACCGGGTTGGCCGCGGGATCGAGCTGACCGAAGCAGGGCGCGTGTTCCTCGTCGAGGCCCGCGCCGTGCTCGCCCGGGCCGAGGCCGCCGAACTTGTGCTCGCCGACCTCAGCGGCCTACGACGCGGGACGCTGGCGCTTTTTGCCAGCCAGACCATCGCCAGCGACTGGCTGCCTCGCCACCTCGTCGCCTTCCGCCGGGCCTACCCTGAGATCGCTATCCGGTTGGCGGTGGGCAACACCACCGACGCCGCCGACGCGGTGCGCGCGGGGCAGGCCGAACTCGGCTTCGTCGAGGGGGCGCTGGACGACCCGACGCTCGCAAGCACGACCATCGCCCAGGACAAACTCGTCCTCGTGGTCGCCCCAAACCATCCCTTCGCCGGGGCGGCTGCACTCGCACCCGAAGACCTCGCCGGGGCCGACTGGGTGCTGCGCGAAGCGGGATCGGGAACCCGCTCGGCCTTCGAGGCGACCCTGGGTGCGGCCGGCCTTGCCGCGGCCCAGCTCCGGGTCATGCTCGAACTGCCCTCGAACGAGGCAGTGCGCGCCGCCGTCGAGGCCGGGGGCGGGGCCGCCGTCCTGTCCGAGACCGTGGTCGCCGCAGCGCTTCGAACCGGGACCCTGGTGCGGGCGGCGTTCGACTTACCGAGCCGGCCGTTCCGGGTGCTGCGCCACAAGGAGCGCTACCGCAGCCGGGCCGCCGACGCGCTTCTCGACCTGATCGCGACGGCGAACATCAAATGAGCGAGCCCGCGAAACCAGTGCCCCCCGACGACCCGCGGGTGAGGCTCGCCGAGGACCGGACGGTGCTGGCAGCCGAGCGTACGTTCGTGGCGTGGCTTCGAACCGGGCTCGCCTTTCTGGGCGTCGGCTTGGCCGCGCAGCGCTTCCTGCGGGAGGTGCTGGCGGTCTGGCCGCTGAAGGTGCTGTCGCTCACGTTGATCGGCTGCGCGCTTGCCTCGTTCGCCGGCGCCGCATGGCGGGACCGGGCGATCCGGGCGCGTCTCGCCCATGCCGAGATCCCGATGATGCCGCGCATCCTCACCATCGGGATCGCGGCCTTGCTGATCGCGATCTCGGGCCTCGCGGCCACCGCCTTGCTCTGGGCGTGATGATCAGGCCACGGTGACCCGCACCCGGTGCCATGCGGCGCTAAGGTAGCCCTTGTAGTTCCAGGTGTCGTCGGGGGCGGCCGGCTGGGTCTGGCCGGCGGAGTCCCAGGCCCGCACCGCAAGTTCGTGCTCGCCGGCCGTCAGCTCGCGCTCGATCTCCCAGAATGTCCACGCGTAGGGCGCGTCGGCATCGCGGTCGATCCGGGCCTGCGCCCAGCTGCGGCCGCCATCCGTCGAGACGTCGACGCGGGCGACCGCGCGGTCGCTGGCGATGGCATAGCCGCGGATCGCGTGCCGGCCGGCCTTCAACGCCGCGCCGCGGGCGGGCTCGCAGATCGCGCTGTTGAGCGGCATCGCCTCGATGGTGATGCCGTGGGCGGGGTCCGCGGTCTCGGCCGTCACGTCGGGCGGAAACAGCTTGTAGTCGTCGGCCTGCATCGGGTTGTCGGAGGGCCGGTCCTGCACCGTGATCCGGGCGAGCCATTTCGGGCTGCGGATGCCGGCAAATCCCGGCACCACCACGCGCAACGGATGGCCGTGCTCGGGGGCGAGAGGCTCGCCGTTCATCGCGAAGGCAAGCAGCGTCTCGGGCGCCAGCGCCTTGGCGAGAGGGATCGAGGCGCCGAAGCGCGTGTCCGTGTCCGCGATCCGGTCGTGGCTCTCGAAGGCGACGTAGCGCTCTTCATCTGCATCGATGCCGGCCGCGCGCAGCACCTCGGCGAGCCGCACGCCGGTCCATTCCGCGTTGCCGATGGCACCGGGCGCCCACGGGTCACCGGAGACCGGCGCCACCGCCAGCATGTCGGCCCGTCTGTTGCCGGCGCATTGCATCACCGCCGTGACGGTGGCGTGCGCAAAGCGCGCCTTGAGTTCCGCGAGGGAGAGTTCGAGCGGCATGGTGACCATGCCATCTACCGTCAGGCGGTAGCTGTCGGCGTCGAGGTCCGGGATGTCGCCGTGGCTGCGGACGTAGAAGTCGGCCTGTTCGGTGAGGAACGCCGCCCGCAGGCGATCGAGCGGCGGCTCGGCGTTGTAGGGCGCCTTTCCGTGGACGATGAGGCGGTCCTTGCGCTGGAACAGGCGGAGCATGGGGTCTTTGTCCTGCGTACTTGACATGTCGACGACGAGAACGCGCCGGGGGCGATAAGGCCCCCGGCGCGCGTCGCCTCAGGGCTTCATTGTCGAGACCACCGCATTCTTCGCGCGATCGACCACGGCGACGCTGAGATCGCGGTTGAGGACGTAGGCGCGGGCGTTGTCGGCCGAGAACGCGATCGCCTGGCGCGGCTCGTTCAGGCCGGTCACCGTGGCGACAACCTTGAGGGTGCCGGTGTCGATCACTGAGAGTGAGTTGTCCTTGAGGTTGCCGGAATAGACGAAGCGACCGTCCGGTGTCAGTGCGGCTCCGTAGGGGTCCTTGCCCACCTCCACCTCGGAGGTGACTTTGCGGGCGGCGATATCGACCACGCCGATGGTATTGCGGCCGCTGTTGGCGGCAAACAGCGTCTTGCCGTCCTTGGTGATCGAGATGGCGCGCAGCTTGTCGAACCCAGCGATCTCGCCGGTGATCTTGTTGGTGGCGGTATCGACCAACGTGATTTTGTCGCCGAGGAAGTTCGTCACGAACACGGTCTTGCCGTCGGGCGACAGCTTCACGCCCTGGCGCGGCTGCGCGAAGCCGGGAATCACGGCATCTGCCAGCATAGTCTTGGTGTCGAACACGGTCAGCGTGCTCGCGGCCTCGTTGTTGACGTAGAGCTTGCCCCCGTCGGCCGAGAGCACGGTGCCGAAGACCCCGGGCCCGGCGGCGAGAACGCCGGCTTCCTTGCCGGTGGCGGTCTCGTAGACCGTGATCCGGCCGGTGCCGCTGTCGGAGACGTAGAAGCGGGCGCCGTCCGGCGCGAACACGATGTTGCGCGGCGTGACGAAGCCGTCGAGGCGGCGCAGCACCGTGCCCTTGGCGACGTCGTAGACGACGACGGCGCTCTCCTCGCTGTTCGATACAGCGGCGACGGTCCCGGCAGCGTTCAGCGCCAAGGCGTTGTTCTTGATCGCGCCGTCGAAACCAGCGGCGGACCCGGGCTGGCCCTGGGCGAGAAGCAAGGCAGCTCCGGCGAGGAAGGCGCGGAGACTGGTGCGGATATGGGTCATGAAGCGGGTCTCTTGGGCATGCGCGCTCGTTCGGCGGCCGGGGCCAGCCGTGCGGGCGGGTTCGAAATCGGATTGCGTCGTGCGGGACCGGTCCGGCCATGCATCGCCTTAAGGAGATGCCAGCGAGGGCGGTCTATTCCCCGAGGCCGGCGAAAAAACGCGGCGGCCTCGGGATTCGGGAGTTCAGGGGGTCGGCTTCAACGCCGTGAGGTAGTCGACGATGGTCTGCACGTCGGCCTGATCGACCGGAGCCTTGTAGATGTGGACCATCTTGTTCACGGTCTCGGTCCACTGCGCCTTCGTGAGCTTGGGCTGGGTCAACACCATCCCGGCCGAATGGCAGGCGAGGCAGTTGTTGTTGACCGCCTCGGCCCCGGGCCCGTCGGGGAAGATCCGGTCGGAGGTCGGCATCTCGATCGATTGCGAGGTGAAGCGCATCGGCTCGGGAGCCGGGGCGGCGAGCGCCACCAGGGGAGACAGTATGAGCGCGACGCTGAGGGCTGCAGAGCGGATCGGGGTCATGGCTGTTCTCCTCAAGCGGCCTGGAAGGACACGGTTTCTATACCGTTCTGCATGAAGCCGGCCCCGTTCCAGACCCGGTCCGTGGGCTGCGCGACGCCGTTGGTGTTGGTGCAGCGGACCTTCACCGTGTGGGTGCCGGCGGCCAACGCCGGCAGGCTGCCCTCGAAGCGGCGGAAGCTGTAGGGGCCCTCGTCCGCGCCGAGCTGTGCTGGAAACCACGTCGCGCCGCCGTCGCCGGAGAAGTCGACCGCCTTCACCCCGCAATCGCCGCCGAAAGCGATGCCGCGCAACGCCACCGGCGCGCCGGCCGTCACCTTGGCGCCATCCTGCAGGTTGGTGACGAACGAGCGCGGTACCATCTTGTTGATCGGCACCGTCTTGAAGCCGGTCTGGCCGGGCTTGATGTTGGCGCCCGGCACGTCCGGGATGCGGTAGGCGGTCTTCATCCAGTACTGGTCGTCGGGCTTGTCCAGCACCTCGATCTCCGACAACATCTTGACCCAGTAGGTCGAGTACCAGCCCGGCACCACGAGGCGAAGCGGGAAGCCGTTGAGAAGCGGCAATTGCTCGCCGTTCATCGCGTAGGCGATCATCACCTCACCGTCGTTGGCGTGGTCGAGATCGAGCGACTTCTTGAAGTCCGGCGCGTCGTCCACGACCGGCTCATCGAGGCCGCTGAAGCGCACCTGCACGGCACCGGCCTTCACCCCGGCCTTTTCGAGCACGTCCTTGAGGCGCACCCCGGTCCAGCGGGCGTTTCCCATCGAGCCGTTGGCCCATTGCGCGCCGGGAACCCGCGGCTCGAACAGCCCGCGGGAGTTGCCCGAGCACTGGTTGACCGCGGCGATCTCGAAGCGCGGCAGGCCGGCGATGGCATCGAGGGAGAGCGAGAGCTCCTTCTCGACATGACCGTGGACCTTGAGACGGAAGGTGCCGGCATCAACCTCGGTTGGGATCGAGGCCCAGTGCCAGCGCACGTAGAAGCGGTCGTTGGGGGTGAACACGCCCTCATCGAACACCGCAAACGGCGTCTCCAGCAGCGGCGGATGGGTACGCTGGAGGATCATCTCGCCCTTGCCGGGAAAGGCCGTCGTGAGATCCCGCACATCCGGGCCGCCGGGTAGCGGCAGCTTCACCGAGCCCGCGGCCCAGGCCGGCATCGCGGCGGCAAGGCTGCCGAGCCCGAGCCCGCCCAACAGGAGGCGGCGGTTCGTCGGTCTTTCCAATCCGTGCATCGTCTCTCCCTTCAAAGTTCGTCGGCGTCGATGCGTTCGAGGGCACCGGACCCGTGGCGATTCCTTGCGACTAGGGAGATGCTACGGGATGCGTTTAATTCCCACCAACGGTCTTTCGCGATGCGAACGATCTCCCAATGCGATGATTTGAGAATTTTGGATCTCCGCGCCGGTGGTGCCAGATATCGTCTCGACGTCAGACCGCCGGTGCTTCGACAGGCGCGGTCCTGCGACACCCGAACAAGGCGTGACGCTCGGCGAAACCGCGAAGGGCGACAATGCCGAGCGGTTCGAGGGCATGCGCCAGGCCGTGGAGGAAGGTGTCGGTGGCGATCAGCGGCGTGTCGTAGGTCTTGCACAGGCGCTCGACGCGAGCGAGCACGTTGAGATCGCGGCCGATCGCCGTGAAGTCGACCCGGTCGCCGCCGCCGATATTGCCGTAGGCGACCTCCCCAACATGAAGTGCGACGCCGACCTCAAAGGCAGCCCTGTCACCGTCGCGCAGGGTCGCAAGCGCATCGAGTGCGGCCTCGGCGGCACGCAAGGCGGCACGGCGCGCCTCGGCCTCGTCGCGATCGGCATCGAACACGGCCAGCAGCCCGTCACCAATATACTTTAGCACCTCGCCGCCTTCCGCCTCGACGGCCGGCACGATGGCATCGAACATCCGGTTGAGGGCGGCCACGACATGGTCGGGGCTTTGCCGGTCGGACAGTTCACCGAACCCGCGCAGATCGGTCAGCATCATCGCGGCCCGCATGAGGCGTACGTCGCCGCGCCGCACTGTGCCGGCCAGGATTTGCCGCGCCGGGTCGCGCCCGACATAGGCGCTCAGGACCGCGCCAAGCATGTCGTCGAGCGCCTTGATTTCGAACAGCAGCGAGAACGGCTCGACCAGCGCTAGCAACGTCTCGATCTCGATCGGCGTGAAGCCGCCCGGTCTCGCCGTGGCCCAGGAGGCGGCACCCATGCGTCCACGCGCGGCATGCAGCGGCGCGATGAGGTAGTCGGTCAGACCCTCGTTGCGAAGCTCGCCAAGCACGGGAAACGGCAGCGGCCCATCCCCGTCGAGACGGCATTGGAGTGGGGTCCGCGTCTCGACCACGTGCTCGACGGTGTTGCCGTGGAAGGTCGGCGTGCCCTCGATGCCGTGGCGGCGACGCAGGGCTAGGCTCGACGTTCCTGGATGCCAGACGCGCATCACCCACCGGAACGACGGATGCAGGGTCGGCGCGTGGGTGGTGGCGCGGGCCAGCGGCAGGCCAAGCCCCGAGAGGCACGCACTGAACCCATCGAGAAGGGCTGCCGCGTCCACCGCTTCGCGACCCGGCCCCATCAACCATCCCGTCGCCTGCGCGACTGCCTCGGATGAAGATTGGGACGAACGTGTCACGGCAATTCTTCCATCAAGGGGTCGGATCGATGCCATAGCGTGGATCAGACGAGGCCGAGCACATGGATCAGGCCGAGGCTGACGGCGCCGAGGGCAAGGAGCGAGGCGACCACAGCGAGGGTCACCCGCGCCCCGGCCTTGGCGACGCTGCGCACGTCGACCCCGAGGCCGAGTGCCGCCATCGAGACTACGGTCAGCACGTTGGCGGTCTCCGACATCGGCGCGAGCGCGACTTGCGGGATCAGCCCGGCCGAGCGGAGTCCCGCGAGCGCCAGGAAGGCGAGGATGAACCACGGCACCAGGCGGTGGATCGCGAGGCCGCCGGGGGCCGGGCGGTCGCCGGTTGTGACGCCGGGGGCGGCCTCGTCGGTCTCCTCGCGCAGCCGGCTCGCGCCGAGGGAGAGCATCAGAACGACCGGCCCGAGCATCAGCACCCGGACGAGCTTCACCAGGGTTCCGACCTGGACGCTGAGCGCCGCGACCGGCGCGGTGGCGGCGAGGACCTGCGGCACGGCGTAGACGGTGAGGCCGGCGAGCACGCCGTACTGCATCGGCGACAGGCCGAGCAGCGGCACCAGCAGCGGCAGGCCGAGCACCACCAGCACGCCCAGCACCGCGGTGAAGGCGATGGAGGCGGCGACGTCCTCGCCGTCGGCGCCGATCACCGGGGCGGTGGCGGCGATCGCCGAGTTGCCGCAGATCGAGTTGCCGCAGGCGACGAGGATCGCCATGCGCGAATGCAGTCCGAGCGCCCGGCCGATGCCGTAGCTCGACAGGATCGCGACCACGACGACGCCCGCGATGCCGAAGAGCAGGCCCGGGCCGGCGGCGAGGATCGTCGCGAGGCTGAGCGACGCGCCTAGCATTACGACCGCGATCTCCAGCACGGTCTTGGCCCCGAAGGCGATGCCGGGAAAGAAACGCTGCGACGGGGTCCAGGCGGTGCGGATCGCGCTCCCGAGGAGGATCGCCAGCACCAGGGCTTCGAGCCAAGCGCGACCGAACAGGTGCGTCTCGACGGCTTCGAAGCCGACCGCTGCGGCGGTAACTGCCACGCAGAGGCCCAGTCCTGGAAGGATGGCTCTCGTGCCGGCCAGGGCACGCATCGATCGAGGGTGGGAGACAAGTCTGGGGGCGGACATGGGTGGCTCCGATGTGATGCCGGAGAATCCCACTTCCCTTTCATTCACTCCAACGGAATGATTAGATAATTCCAATCACTTAATTAGATCAAATGGGGATCCCTTCGAAGCGTGAGGCGACCCATTCTTGGGGGCCTACAGGCGGATTCAACCGTCGATCCAGCGGGCCTCGATCGTCGTGTCCGCAGCAAACTCATAGATCCTGACGGAGCCCGTCGCGAGTTCGAGTTGCTCGACCTCCGCCGGGCTGAGGTCGTCGAGCGCCATAACGAGCGCCCGCAGGCAATTACCGTGGGCGACGACGAGCACGTCCCCGCCCATGACCGCCGGTAGGATGGATCGGAGGTAGCATGGCACGATGCGGGCGACGGTATCGCGCAGGCTCTCACCGTTCGGCGGCGCCTCGGCGTAGGAGCGCCGCCAGGTCTCGATCCGCTCCGCCCCCCAGCGCGCATCGGCGGCGGTCTTGTCGAGCCCGCTGAGGTCGCCGTAGTCTCGCTCGTCGAGCGCGGCGAAGCGTTGAGGGATTAATCCGGGTTGCCCGAGCGTATCGAGGATAAGCCGGCCGCTCACGACGGCCCGCGTCAGCGTCGAGGTGAAGGCATCGGAAAAGCGCCAGCTGCGCTCGGCCAAACGCCGCCCGGCTGCCACGGCTTCTATCCGACCCTGCTCGGTCAAGGGCGAGTCCAGCAATCCCGTGAACAGACCGGATCGGTTGGCTACGCTCTGGCCATGCCGGACCAGCACGAGACGTCGCGTGATTGGGGCTTTGCGATCGTGAATCACTCTGTCTCCCAAGGCAACGCACTTTCGCGTCGGTCGCATCGCCTCTGATGAAAACGGCATCCGGCTTTAACGAACTTCGACCCTGAGATGGGTTGGACCGTCCATCCGGAGACGGCGATTCATCCTAGGTCCGCTTTAGAACGTCTTGCGACCGAAAGCAGCCAAGCTGCTTCCCACCCATGCCAGCCCTAGGGATAGCTCACGTAGCATCTCGAACGTAGCGCGCCCCTACACCATCGCGGAGTGCATGGAGGTTATGGCCTGAACCGACCGGCGGAAGCGTAGAGGCTTGGGACCGCGGACTTGATCCTTGATGCGGCCCTCTCAACCGTCGCCGGAAACGAGCTTCTGCGCGGTCTTCCCGAAGGTGCAGACAAGCACCACCCCCCAAAGGCATCGAGGTGACACTGACGGCATCCCCCGCGTTAGGTCTATTCGACCGACCTACGGCGTGAACTCGTCATCCGCCCATCAGGTGACGTCGCGGACCAAGCCTGAAGTCCCGGGCTCCGGTCTGGCGCCTTCTGCCGGCTTTAGACCCGCGGGGCATCCGCTTGTCGCCTAGTGCGGTGCCGGCGCCCGGGCGTGAGCCGTCGCCAGCCAGCTGCGCAGCGCGTCCGGGTTGATCCACTCCGCCTCCATGGCCGCGGTGAGAGCCGAAGCTTAAGCGCTGGCAGCCATTTGACAGGAAAAGGAGCGACCGTACGTCACCATCGACCTTATCGACCGCCACCTTCACCACGACCGGGCGCCACCATTGGCCCGACATAGTTTTGCCTTTCCCGGTGGCCGGTTCGCCGGGAAACCCGTGATGTCGCGGGGGGCGAGCCGTGGCACTCACAGGGCCTAACCGCCAACCCCGGACGATGCCACGAATTTGCTGCCCGGGTTATGGAGCGGTCGGGGTGGCCGACGGAGAAGAGGTGGTTGTGACGCTGTCGACGGGCCTCCGTCAGCTGACCCAGCTCACCGAGCGGATGCGAGGGAAGGAAAGCCCGACGTCCCGTCGGCGTGGAAGCAAGGTCGGTGGCGTGCCGGAGGATAGGTGTGCGTGGCTGTCGGGCGCAGTTGCTCGGTGCTGAAACAGTTTTCCATCGAACTTTAATGATTTACACCCATATGGTTTGATCTGCCGCCCGCTGAGATCCGATCTGGCGCCAACAGAGGTTCTATCTTCGAGTTCGGCGGCGTGCTCATCGATGTGCGCCTTGATGCAGGCAGCTGAGCATCCTCGTGGACCGATCTTCGAGCCGTGTAGGCCCAGCCAACCGGGAGTCGGGTGTTTGATGGCGCAGAGGCGTAAAAGTCGGCTCTTTGTTGGCGCGAAGTCGGGCTTAGAGTGCTTGGCGCTGACGCTAAAGGGTTGATATTGTTGAGGGGGTAGTCGCGCGTTATCTGACGTCCTAGACCCTTCTCAACGATTGAGAACCACTCGGCCCGGAGACCGGCGGTGCCACCGCATGGGATCTCTGGGTAGCCGTTCACGACCCGTCCGCCACCTTATGTCCGCGGCCGCGATCCTCGGCACCGTCGTGCGCTGGCCTAGGTCCACCGGGAGGCCTCCGACCATCCCGCCGGGCTCGATCGCCGCGGCAGGGAGGCGAGCGCTCGATCGTGCTGGGCCAAACCGCGCGCTTCCACGCGACCGCGAAAGCTGGCATCCTAGGCCCGTGATCCTCTGGTTGGCCCTTCGGCGGCTGCTTCCGCTTCTGGCGGTTCTGAGCCTTGCCCTGACGCCGGTCGCCGCGCCCGCGGCGGTCGCCGGCATGCATGCGCCGATGGCCCAGGAGGCCGCGGCGCCGCATGGGCACGACCACGGGATGGCCATGGCCGAGGACGCCATGGCGGCCAGGCCGTGCTGCCCGCCCGAGGCGGCGCTGGCCGATCAGCCGGCGGATGGCGCCAAGGGCTGCCTCAAGGGCTGCCCGCTGATGGCCCTGTGCCTGGGCAGCCTCGCCTCCCTGCCGCCCTCCGGGATCGGCCTGCCGATGCCCCGCGCCGCTGGGGCGACCGCCTTCGCGCTCAGCGCCGAGGGGTTCGCCAGCGTCACCGGGACACCGCCGCCCGAGCCGCCCCGAGCCTGAACCCGATGAAGCGGGCCGCCGCGCCCGCGTGAGGCCGCACGCCCGTGCGGCCGGCCATCGTGTTCAGGAGATTCTGCGTGACCCTTCATTCTGTTGCCCAATCCTGGGCGCGCGCCTGCGCGGCCGCGCTCGTCGGCGTCGCCTTGACGGTCCCAGCCCGGGCCGCATCCGCGGATTACCGGTTCGAGCTCGTCACCCAGGAGGCCAAGGTCGGCGAGGCCGTCCTGACGGTCCGCCTGGTCGACACGCGCAGCGGCCAGCCGGTCACCAATGCGGTGATCTTCGCCAAGCGCATCGACATGGCCCCCGACAGCATGGACGAGATGACCTCGACCCTGGCGCAGCTCCCGTCCACGGAGCCGGGCCTCTACCGGTTCAAGACCAAGCTCACCATGGCGGGCGGCTGGCGGCTGTCGCTCGGGGCCAAGGTCCAGGGCGAGACCGGCACGGTGAGCGACAGGCTCGTCTTCCGGGCCGTGCCGTGAGCCGCGCGGCCTGGCTGGCAGGGACCCTCGCCGCCCTGGCGGCGGGGGGCGCCGGCTACGGGGCGGGGCGCATGGGCGGCCCCGATCCGATCCCGCTCTTCGCGCGGGCCTGGGCGGGCTTCGCCGCCGGGCCGGAGGCCCCGCCGGAGGCCGCCACCGGGCCGGTGGTCTATTACCAGGATCCGGACGGCAAGCCGGTCTACTCGCTGTCGCCGATGATGACCGAGGACGGGCGCCTGTTCCGGGCCGTCCAGGCCAGCGAGGATCTGCGCTTCGACCGGCCCGCCGCCGAGGACGGTTCGGGTCAGGCCGGGCCGGGGGCGGGCGACGGGCCCAAGAATTCCGGCCGGACGGTGCGCTACTACCGCAACCCGATGGGCCTGCCCGACACCTCGCCGGTACCCAAGAAGGACTCGATGGGGATGGACTACATCCCCGTCTATGACGGCGACGATCCGGACCCGAGCACCGTCATGGTCTCGCCGGGCCGGGTCCAGCGCACCGGCGTGCGCAGCGCCGTGGTCGAGCGCCGGGTCGTGTCCCGGCCGGTCCGGGTGCCCGGCACCGTGGCCCTCGACGAGCGCCGGGTCACCGTGGTGGCGACCCGGGCCGACGCCTATGTCGACCATGTCGAGGACGTCACCACCGGCGACCGGGTCCGGCAGGGGCAGCCCCTGGTCTCGGTCTACGCGCCGGAGATCAACGCCGCCGCCGCGCAGCTCATCGCCAATCCGGGCTTCGACGGCGCCCGCCGGCGCATCCGCAACCTCAACGTCTCGGAGGCGGTGATCGCCGAGATGGAGCGGACCCGGACGGTGCCCCGCGCCATCACCTGGGCCGCGCCCCGCGACGGGCTGGTGCTCGAGCGCCGGGCGGTGGAGGGCATGAAGGCCGCGGCCGGCGACACCCTGTTCCGGATCGCCGACCTGTCGCGGATCTGGGTCCTGGCCGACGTGCCGGAGCACGATCTCGCCGGCATCCGCGTCGGCCAGGCTGCCACCGTGCGGGTACCCGGCCGCAGCCTCACCGCCCGGGTGGAGGTGATCTACCCGCAGGTGAACCGGGAGACCCGTTCGACCCGCATCCGCATCGAACTGCCGAACCCGGACGGGCTGCTCCTGCCCGACATGTATGCGGATGTGGAGATCGCCACGGGCGCCACCGAGCCGGTGGTGGCGGTGCCCGAAGGGGCGGTGATCGAGACCGGGTCGCGCCAGGCGGTGCTGATCGATGGCGGGGAGGGCCGGTTCGCGCCCCGGGCGGTCGAGATCGGGCGGCGCGGCGACGGCTATGTCGAGATCCGCGCGGGCCTCAGGGCCGGCGAGCGGGTCGTCACCGCGGCGAATTTCCTGATCGACGCCGAGAGCAACCTGAAGGCGGCGCTGGCGAGCCTCGCCGCCCCGCCGACGGACGGGGAGGGCGGCCGATGATCGCCCGGCTGATCGCCTGGTCGGCGCGCAACCGCGTGCTCGTTCTGATCGGCACCGTCTTCGCGGTGGCGGCGGGATTCCAGGCCCTGCGCACCCTGCCGCTCGACGCCATCCCCGACCTCTCGGACGTGCAGACCATCGTCTACACCGAGTATCCGGGCCAGGCCCCGCAGGTGGTCGAGGACCAGGTCACCTACCCGCTGACCACCGCCATGCTGACCGTGCCGCGGGCCAAGGTGGTGCGCGGGGTCTCGATGTTCGGGGTCTCCTTCGTCTACGTGATCTTCGCGGACGGCACCGACCCGTACTGGGCGCGCTCGCGGGTGCTCGAATATCTCAACGGTCCGGCGAGCCGCCTGCCCGCCGGGGTGATCCCGACGCTGGGGCCCGACGCCACCGGGATCGGCTGGGTCTACCAATACGTGATCCAGGCCCGGCAGCGGACGCTGGCCGAGCTGCGCTCCCTGCAGGATTGGGTCGTCCGGTTCGCGGCCTCGCGCGGGGAGGGCGTCGCCGAGGTCGCCCCGGTGGGCGGCTTCGTCAAGCAGTACAGCGTCGTGGTCGACCCGAACCGCCTGCGCGCGCAGGGCATCAGCCTGAACCGCCTGCGCGACGCCATCCGGGCGAGCAACGCCGATGTCGGCGGCCGCACGGTCGAGCTGTCCGAGTTCGAGGTGGTGGTGCGCGGCCGGGGCTACCTCAAGAGCACCCAGGATATCGGCGCCGTCGTGCTCAAGACCGATGCCGGCACGCCGGTGCGGGTGCGCGACGTCGCCCGGGTGGAGATCGGGCCCGACGAGCGACGCGGGATCGCCGAGCTCGACGGGGCGGGCGAGGTCGCCGGCGGCATCGTCGTGCAGCGCTTCGGCGCCAACGCCCGCGCGGTCATCGCGAGCGTCAAGGATCGGCTGGCCGAGATCGCCAGGAGCCTGCCCTCGGGAACCGAGATCCTGCCGGTCTACGACCGGTCGCAGCTCATCGACGCGGCGATCGCCACGCTGACCCACACCCTGGTCGAGGAATGCGCGATCGTCGCCCTGGTCTGCCTGGTGTTCCTGCTGCACCTGCGCAGCGCGCTGGTGGCGATCCTGATGCTGCCGGTCGCGATCCTGATGGCGTTTTCGGCCATGCGGGCGCTCGGGCTCAGCGCCGACATCATGAGTCTGGGCGGCATCGCCATCGCGGTCGGGGCGATGATCGACGCCGCCATCGTGATGATCGAGAACGCCCACAAGCACCTGGAGCGCGCGCCCCCGGATCGGCCCCGGGCCGAGATCCTGGTCGGGGCCGCCGCCGAGGTCGGGCCGTCGCTGTTCCTGTCGCTCCTGGTGATCACGGTCTCGTTCCTGCCGATCTTCACCCTGGAGAGCCAGGAGGGCCGGCTGTTCGGGCCGCTCGCTTTCACCAAGACCTTCGCGATGGCGGCGGCCGCGCTGCTGTCGGTGACCCTGGTGCCGGCGCTGATGATCCTGTTCGTGCGCGGCCGGATCGTGCCGGAGCACCGCAACCCGGTGAACCGGCTGCTGGTCGGGATCTACCGGCCGCTGATCGCCGCGGTGCTGCGGGCCCGGATCCTGACGCTCCTCCTGGCGCTCGGGGTTCTCGCCGCCACGATCTGGCCGGCCCGCCAGCTCGGCTCGGAATTCATGCCGGAACTCAACGAGGGCACCCTGCTCTACATGCCCACCACGCTGCCGGGCCTCTCCGTCACCAAGGCGGCCGAGCTGCTGGCGACCCAGGATCGGATCATCAAGACGTTTCCGGAGGTCGCCTCGGTCTACGGCAAGGCGGGACGGGCCGGCACCGCGACCGATCCGGCGCCGCTCGAGATGTTCGAGACGATCATCCGCCTGAAGCCCCCGGAGGCGTGGCGGCCCGGCGTGACGCTGGCGAGCCTGCGGGCCGAGATGGACAAGGCGCTGCAATTTCCCGGCGTGTCCAACGCCTGGACCCAGCCGATCCGCGCCCGGATCGACATGCTGGCCACCGGCATCCGCACCCCCGTGGGCGTCAAGCTGTTCGGCCCCGATCTCGCCGCCCTGGAACCGGTCGCCCGGGCCGTGGAGGCGGCGATCCGCACGGTTCCGGGCACGACGAGCGCCTATGCCGAGCGGGTCATGGGCGGCACCTTCCTCGACGTCACCCCGGACCGGGAGGCGCTCGGCCGCTACGGGCTCACCGTCGGCGACGTCCAGGACGTGGTCGCTACGGCGCTCGGCGCGGCCACCGTCACCACCACCGTGGAGGGCCGCGAGCGCTACGGCGTCACCGTGCGCTACCCGCGCGCTCTCCGGTCCGACCCCCAGGCCATCGCCAACGACGTCCAGGTGGCGCTGCCCGCCGGCGGGACCGTGCCGCTCGGCGCGGTCGCGTCGATCCAGCTCGCGCGCGGGCCGACCGCGATCCGCACCGAGAACGGACGGCCCGTCCTCTACCTCTACGTCGACATCGCCGGGCGCGACCTCGGCGGCTATGTCGGGGAGGCGCGGGACGTGGTGGCGCGCGCCGTGCCGCTGCCGGAGGGGATGACGCTGCAGTGGAGCGGCCAGTTCGAGGCCCTGGAGCGGGCCGAGGCCAGGCTGCGGCTCGTCGTGCCGGCGACCCTGATGGTAATCGTCCTGCTGCTCTACCTGGTGTTCCGCCGCGTGACCGAGACGCTGATCGTCCTGCTGTCGCTGCCCTTCGCGCTGGTGGGCGGCGTCTGGCTGATGTGGGCGATGGGCTTCCACCTCTCGGTCGCGGTGGCGGTGGGGTTCATCGCCCTGGCCGGCGTCGCCGCCGAGACCGGGATCCTGATGCTGGTCTATCTCGACCAGGCGCTCACCGAGCGGCGCAGCGAGGCCGCGCGGGCCGGGCGCCCCCTCACCCGGGAGGACCTGCGCGCCGCCATCATGGTCGGGGCGGTGGAGCGGGTCCGCCCGAAGATGATGACCGTGGTGGCGATCATGGCCGGCCTGGTGCCGATCCTGTGGAGCACCGGCGCGGGGTCCGAGGTGATGCAGCGGATCGCCGTGCCGATGATCGGGGGCATGGCCTCCTCGACCCTCCTGACCCTGATCGTGATCCCGGCGGTCTACGCCCTGATCAAGGGCCGAGGCCTGCCCGCGGAGGCCGAGCTGGCGGCTGCGGAGCCGGTCCGGGCCGCGGCGTGACCGCGATGCAGGCGGAGTGGGGGCCGGAGCCGGGCGCGTCTCCCCCTGCGGGCCCGCGGAGTCACACATCGGGTCCGGCCGCCAGCCTGTGAAGCACACCGCGCTTTCCCCTCCCGGCAAAGCGGAGGCGGGAAGGCGGCGCCTCGCCCCGCGCCATGTGTGGACATCGCAGCCGACAGAGGGGCGGGGAAAGGCGTGATGTTTCAGTGACCTAATCTGGAACGGCCCACCGGATGAAGACGCCGGCCTTCAGGCCGCCTGGATGTCCCGCAGGAAGTCGTCGACCTCCCGCTTGACCTTCAGGGATTGCGCGGCCAGCTCGGCGGCGGCGTTCAGCACCTGCGCGGCGGCGCTGCCGGTCTCGGCCGAGGAGGCCAGCACCCGCGCCACGTTGGACGACACGTCCTGCGTGCCCCGGGCCGCCTCGCCGGCATTGCGCGAGATCTCGCTGGTCGCGGCGGTCTGCTGCACCACCGTCGAGGCGATCGCCCCGCTGATCTCGTTCACCGTCGCGATGGTGCGGGCGATCTGCTCGATCGCCTCCGCGGCCTGGCCGGTGGCCATCTGGATCGCCGCGATCTGGCCGCCGATCTCCTCGGTGGCGCGGGCCGTCTGGCCGGCGAGCTCCTTCACCTCGGCCGCCACCACGGCGAAACCGCGCCCCGCGTCGCCGGCGCGCGCCGCCTCGATCGTGGCGTTCAAGGCCAGCAGGTTGGTCTGCCCGGCGATCCCGGAGATCGTCGTCACCGCCGCGCCGATCTGCTCGGCGGCCATCCGCAGGCTGGCCATGGCGGCGTTCGTGGTCTCGGCCTCGTGGGACGCATGGCCGGCGACCTCGTTGGAGCGGATCACCTGCCGCTCGATCTCTTGCAGCGACGAGACCATCTCCTCGGCGGCCGCCGCCACGGTCTGAACATTGGTCGAGGCCTGCTCGGCGGCGGCGCTGGAGGCCACCGCCTGGTTGTTGGTGTCGTCGGCGACCTGGGTCATCGAGCGCGCCGTGGCGTCGAGTTCGTCGGCGGCCCCGGTGACGATGTCGAGCGAGGCCGCGACGTTCTGCTGGAAGGTCCTGACCAGCTGGTCGACCCGCTCGACCCGGCTGAGGCGGGCGGCCTGCTCGGCGGCCTGGGCGGCCTCCAGCTCGGCCCGGGCGATGGCGTTCTGGCGGAACACGTCCACCGCCTTGGCCATGGCGCCGATCTCGTCGTTGGCGTCCTGGGACGGCACCGCCACGCTGGTGTCGCCCTCGGCCAGGCGCTTCATCGCCCCGGTCATGGCGGTGACCGGCCGGACGATGCTGCGGGCGATCAGGAAGGCCAGCAGGCAGCCGAGCATGCCGGCCACGCCGATCAGGCCGATCTGCACCCACCAGGCATACGCCACTGTTGTGGTCGTCTCGCGGGCGATCTTGTCGACCGCGACGTTAAGCAACTCGCGCACCTTGCGGAGGAGCTGATCGATCGCCTCCATGTGCGGCTTGATGCCGGTCTCGAACACCGTCCTCGCGGTCTCCATCGCCCGGACGGTCACGTCGAAATTGCGGGCATAGGCCTCGAGCGCCTCGGCGACGGCCTGGACCTGCGGCGCGAAGGCGGTGGTCCCTTCGGCCGCCTTGAACGCCGCAAGCGCGGCCTTGGCCTTCTCGACATTCGTGGCGAAGGTCGCCGGTCCCTTCGGGTCGAAGGTGGCGAGGAACCGCCAGTTGGCGACGCGGACCAGCAGGATGGCGCTCTCGACGCTCTGGGCCTCGCCGAGCGTCGCGCCCCCGGCCTGCGCGCGCACCGCCGCCACCAGGACTTTCGTCGCCTGGGTCAGGGTGTCGCCACCCGTGAACAGGGCGTCCTTGGCCGCGCTCAGGCTGGCGCCGGCGGCAGCCAGGCGATCCAGCTCCGGCTTCAGCGCCCGGGCGTGATCGCGCGTTCCCGTGTAGAGCCGCCGCCCCTCGTCCGAGATCGCCAGGGCGCTCAGCTGGTCAGCGATGTCCTCGGCCTCGCGCCGAACGGGCTCCAGGGCGGCGATCCGCTCGGGCTTGGGCGTGACCTGGTTCTGCTCGACTTCGCCGGCCAGCTTTACCGCCAGGCTGTTCAACGTGAAGACCTGGCGGGCGATCATATCCAGTCGACCCCGCAGCGTGTATTGATCGTTGACGACGCCTTGTTGATAGAAAGAATAAACTCCAACAACGCCGCCAAGCAGCATCATAATTATAAACCCGGCATAGATCCGGAAGCTAATTCCAAATTTCATCACAAGAATCCCGACAAATTGCCAACTCGACTTCCCATATCGCAATCAAGAATGTCATACCAGCTTTGACATGTGTCAACACCCGCATACATTCTGGCGCAATCATCGTTCATATTTGAATGATCGATCAACAGGACGCGTCGATAAGATTATTCCGTCGAATATATTTATTTCCTTAGTGAGCACTCAAGCATCCGGCACAGCCTTTTGCGGCCGCGAAGCGGGGCGGGACGGCGGAGCGCGTCTTCAGCCGCCGCTCCCCCTCCGGTCGGGGACCGGATCCCCGCGGCGGCGCGGATCTTCCGGGATCCGATCGACCGAGGCCGCCGCGGTTCAGGCCGCCCGCCGGGGCCGATCCTGTGCCGGCGCCGCGGCGGGACCGGCTTTCCCGAACCGCGCGTAGAGCGCCGGCAGCACCACCAGGGTCAGCAGGGTCGCGCTGATCAGGCCGCCGATCACCACGGTGGCGAGCGGCCGCTGCACCTCCGCGCCGGTGCCGGTGGCCAGCGCCATCGGGACGAAGCCGAGCGAAGCGACCAGCGCCGTCATGGCCACGGGCCGCAGCCGGGTCAGGGCCCCCTCCAGGATCGCCGCCCGCAGCGGCCGGCCCTCGGCGACCAGCTGCTTGATGAAGCTCAGCATCACGAGGCCGTTCAGCACCGCCACCCCCGAGAGCGCGATGAACCCGACCGCGGCCGGCACCGACAGCGGCATCCCCCGCAGCCACAGGGCCGCGATGCCGCCGGTGAGCGCCAGCGGCACGGCGGAGAACACCAGGAGCGCGTCGCGGACGCTGCCCAGCGCCGAGGTCAGCAGCAGCAGGATCAGGACGAAGCAGGCCGGCACCACCAGGGTCAGGCGCCGCCGGGCCGAGGCGAGGTTCTCGAACTGGCCGCCCCAGGTCACGTAGGAGCCCGCCGGAAGCGCGACCTGCCCGGCGACCTTGGCTTGCGCCTCCGTCACCAGCGAGCCGATATCCCGGCCGCGGACATTGGCGGTGACGACGACGCGCCGCTGGCCGTTCTCCCGCGAGATCTGGTTGGGCCCCTCGGTCACCGAGAAGCGCGCGACCTGCCGCAGCAGCACGGAGGCGACCTTGCCGTTGGCCCCCGGGGGCAGGGGGACCGGCAGGTTCTCCAGGGCCTCGCGGTCCTCCCGGACGGCGTCGGTCAGGCGCACCACGATCGGGAAGCGCCGGTCGCCCTCGAACACGAAGCCCGCCTCCCGGCCGCCGATCGCCGCGCCGATCACCTCCTGGATCGCCCCGGTGCTGAGACCCAGCCGCGCCGCCTCGGTCCGGTCGATCCCGATCTCGAAGACCGGCAGGCCGGCGATCTGCTCGACCTTCACGTCGTCCGCCCCGTCGATGCCGCGCAGGATCGCGGCGATCTGGTTGGCGGTCTTGAGCATCGGCTCGAAGGCGTCGCCGAACACCTTGACGGCGAGGTCGCCCCTTGTCCCGGCGAGCAGCTCGTTGAAGCGCAGCTGGATCGGCTGGGAGAACTCGTAGACGTTGCCGGCGAGCGCGCCCACGGCGGCCTCGATCTGCGCCTGGAGCGCCGCCTTGGTGAACGCGGGATCGGGCCATTCCGCCTGGGGCTTCAGGATCACGAAGGTGTCCGACGCGCTGGGCGGCATCGGGTCGGAGGCGATCTCGGCGGTGCCGGTCTTCGAGAAGACGGTGGCCACCTGCGGGAAGGCCGCGACCGCCTGCTCGACCTTCAGCTGCATGGCCTGCGACTGGGTCAGGGCGGTCGAGGGGATCCGGCTGGCGTTGAGCGCGATGCTCTTCTCGTCGAGCAGCGGGATGAACTCGGTCCCGAGCCGGGTGGACAGGAGCGCCGCCCCGGCGAGCAGCAGCAGCGCCGCCCCCAGGACCGGCGCCGGCGCCCGGACCGCCCCGGCGAGCAGCGGCCGGTAGGCGGCCTTGAGGCCCCGGATCAGCCGGTTGTCGGCCTCGGTGACCCGCCCGGTGATCACGATGGCGATCAGGGCCGGCACGAAGGTCAGCGACAGCAGGAACGCGCAGGCCAGCGCGAGGATCACGGTCAGCGCCATCGGCTCGAACATCTTGCCCTCGACCCCCGTGAAGGTGAGGAGCGGCGCGTAGACCAGGATGATGATCGCCTGCCCGTAGAGGGACGGGCGGATCATCTCCTCGGCCGAGGCCCGGACCGTCTCCAGGCGCTCCGCCAGGTCGAGCCGGCGGCCGATGGCGTGCTGGCGCTCGGCGAGGTGGCGGAGCGCATTCTCGGTGATGATCACCGCCCCGTCGACGATCAGCCCGAAATCCAGGGCGCCGAGGCTCATCAGGTTGGCCGAGATTCTGGCCTCGACCATGCCGGTGACGGTCATCAGCATGGCGACCGGGATCACCAGGGCCGCGACCAGGGCGGCCCGGACGTTGCCGAGCAGCAGGACCAGCACCGCGATCACCAGGGCCGCGCCCTCGGCGAGGTTCTGGCCGACCGTGCGGATCGTGGCCTCGACCAGCACCGTCCGGTCGAGCACCGTCTGCACCACGATCCCGGGGGGCAGGGTGCGGCGGAGCTGGACCATGCGCGCGTCGACCGCGGCCGCCACCGTGCGGCTGTTCTCGCCGATCCGCATCAGGGCGGTGCCGATCACGGCCTCCCGACCGTCCGCGCTGCCCGAGCCGGTGCGCAATTCGCGCCCGAAGCGCAGGGCCGCGACGTCCCGGACCCGCACCGGCACGCCGCCGCGGGTGGCGACCACCACGTCGGCGATCGCCTCCATGCTCTCCAGGCGACCGGCGGCGCGGACCACGTAGCCCTCGCCATTGTCCTCCAGGTAGCGGGCGCCCTGGTTGGCGTTGTTGGCCTGGAGCGCCCGGACCACGTCCCCGAAGGACAGGTCGAGGGCGGTCAGCTTCGTCGGGTCCGGCTGGACGTGGTACTGCTTCTCGTAGCCGCCGATGCCGTCGACCCCGGCCACCCCCGGCACGGTCCGGATCTGGGGCCGGATGATCCAGTCCTGGACGGTGCGCAGATAGGCGTTCCGTTCCAGCTCCGTGGCGAGGCTCTGGCCCTCCGGGGTGCGGAAGCTGCCGTCCGGCTGCCAGCCCGGGCTGCCGACGGGCACGACATTCCGCTCATCCGGCTCCGCGTAGCGGACCGACCACATGGTGATCTCGCCCAAGCCGGTCGAGATCGGGCCCATATGCGGCTCGGCGCCGGGGGGCAGGTCGCCCTTCACCTGGGCCAGGCGCTCGGCGACCTGCTGGCGGGCGAAGTAGATGTCGAGCCGCTCGTCGAAGATTGCGGTGACCTGCGAGAAGCCGTTGCGCGAGAGCGAGCGGGTGTGATCGAGCCCCTTGATGCCGGCCAGCGCGGTCTCGACCGGGTAGGTCACCTGGCGCTCGATATCGACCGGCGACAGCGACGGCGCGAGCGTGTTGATCTGCACCTGGTTGTTGGTGATGTCCGGCACCGCGTCGATCGGCAGCCGGGTCAGCGCCGTGGCGCCGAAGCCCGAAGCCAGCAGCACGAGGAGCAGGACCAGCCAGCGCTGGCGGATCGAAACGTCGAGGATGCGGCTGAGCATGTCCGGCGCCTCAATCGTCGTGGCCGGCTTCGGCCTTGCCGAGCTCGGCCTTCAGCAGGAAGGTATTGCCGACCGCGATCGCCTCGCCGGGGGCGAGCCCGGCTTTGACCGCGTAGGCTTCATCGTCGGAGCGCCCCAGCTCGACCGGGCGCATCGCGAAGCCTTCCGGGGTCCGGACGAACACAACCCGCGCGCCCGCGACGGTCTGGAGCGCGGCCTTGGGCACCCGGACCGGCACGTCGTCCCGGGCGATCTCCAGCTCGGCGGTGACGAAGGTGCCGGGCCGCCAGGCGAGGTCGGCATTGGGCAGGGCGACCACGACCCGGGCCGAGCGGGTCTCCGGGTTGAGGAACGGGCTCACGAAGATCACCCGCCCCTCCGCGCGGCGGTTGTCGCCCTCCCGGCTCGGGGTGACGGTGACCCGCGCGCCCTCCTGGACCTGGGCGAGGTCGAGGGTCGGCACCGACAGCTCGATCCAGACCGTGGTGAGGTCGGCCAGCAGGTAGAGGTCGGCCGGGTCGCCCTCCTTGCCCACCGCCGAGCCGACATCGACCCGGCGCTCGACCACGCGGCCGGCGAGCGGCGCGCGCAGCTCGTAGCGGCGCAGGGTCGAGAGGGTCGGGGTCGCCTCGTCGCGCCTCTGCGCGGCCGCGACCTCGGCGGCGTCGAGCCCGAGCGCCGACAGCTTCTGGCGGGCGAGGTCGGCCCGCAGCCGGGTCTCGAGATACGCCGCGCGGGCGCTCTGGAAGGCGGATTCCGAGGCCGAGCGCGAGGCCAGCAGCTTCTGCTGGCGCTCGAAGTTGATGGTCTGGAGTTCGACCTGGACCAGGGCGGTCAGGTACTCGCTCTTGGCGTCGGCGACCTCCCGGCTGTCGAGCACGGCGACGACCTCGTCCTTCCGGACGGAATCGCCCAGGCGCTTGCGCATCTCCACCACGGTCCCGACCACCCGGGCGGGGACGCGGGCGATCCGGTCGGTGTCGGGGGTGATGGTGCCGGGGACGAGGAGGTGGCGCGCCAGGATCCCGCCGGTGACGGGCGCCACCGCGATGTCCTGCGCCGCGACCTGCTCGGGGCTCATCCGGATCACCCCCGCTTCGGCCTGCTCCGCGTGATCGTGGTCATGGTCGTGCCCGGCCTTCTCGGGCGCGGGGCCGGCGGCGGGCCCGGCCAGGCCGAGCGCCGCGAGGCCGTCCCGGACGAGCCCGGACGCGGCGGGAACGGCAGCGCCGATGACGATGCCGACGGCCAGGACGGCCGCGGAGACGAGGATGCGCATGGTGAGCCTGCTCGGCCGGGACCGCGGAGCAGCCGTGCGGCAGCTCCGGGGATTCCCGTTCAGGGGACGCGTGAGGGCGAGCCGGGCGCCGCATGGGCGGCCCGGCGAGGACGCGGGCCGACGCGCGGCCGCGTCGGCTCAGGCGCGGGGAGGCCGGGGCAGGCGGTCGGGGGCGATGGAGGGGAGGGGGCGGGCGACCCGGATCGCGACCGGCCGGCCGGGGATCGCCGCCGGGCCCGAGAACCCGGTCTCCAGGGGCGCGGCCTGGTGGCAGCCGCAATGGAGATGCGCGCCCATGCCGGGATCGACGGCGCCACCGGCCTCCGCGACGGACGGCCCGACGCTCCGCTCATGATGGCCGCCGGCATGGAACGCCAGATCCGCCGCCAGGCCGACGCCCGGCCCGGCCAGGCACAGGGCCAGGACGAGCGCGAGCCTGCGGGCGGCGATCGCCCACCAGCCGCGCGTCGAGCGCCCCTGCCGAACCCGAGATTCCATGGCGGCCGTTATGGGCGATCCGGCCTCGGACGCACAAGACCCGTCGCGAGCGGGCAGGGGGCCGACGGCCCGCGCGGGATCGTCCGCGGCGCGCGGTGACGGAGCCGGACGGGCCCCCGGGGAGGGCGGATGCCTGCCGTCGGCGCAGCCGGGCCCCCCACCCTTGAACCCGCCATTTCGACCGGGCACGGCACAAAAAAACCCCGCGTCCTAGGTGGGACGCGGGGCTGAAAGGCTGCACGGTCGTCGGAGCGCGGGGCTCCTGGATCGACCGGTCTCTCGGCCGTTATGGTTAAGGCCGGGTTACCGAGGGCTTACTTGCCGCTGGGGGCCGCGCCGCTGCCGGTGGCGCCGTTGCCGGTGCTGTTGCTGCCGGCGGGCGAACCGGAGGTCGAGGTGTTGCCGTTCGGCGTGCTCTGGGCGGCCGCCATCCCGGCGCTGCCGGCGACGAGGGCGAGGGCGAGAAGCGTGGTCTGAAGGGTACGGTTGGTCATGATACGCTCGACTTCCCAAGGGCCGGCCCCAGCCGGCATGCCCCCGATAACAGCCCTGGCACCGTGGCTGTTCCCGGCCGCGGGTTACACCGACAGGGCGGCGGCGCTGGCGGGCTCGTGCAGCGGGCAGCCGTTGTGCTCGGCCCGGAACCCTGCCGATTTCGGGTAGACCGCCCGGCGCGCCCGCATGATCGAGCCGAGCGGCCGGTGCGCCGCCAGGCCGTGCCACGGGCTGAAGGCGAGGCCGTCGTCCAGCGCCGCGGCCTTGGCCTCGCTCCAGGCCGCCTGGCGCGGCACGGTGATCCGCGCCACGACCCGGTAGGGGCTCTCGGTCTCGGGCCACGGCACCGAGGCATCCTCCACCGGCATCGTCGCCGGATCGGTCATGAGCTGCGCCCGCAGCTCCCAGACCCCGTCATGGGCGGCGAAATAGGCCGCCACCGCCTCGCGCAGGCCGTTCGGCTTGCCGTTGACGTTGAGCGGCGCGTGGGTGAGCGCGGTCAGCTCCGGGGAGACCGGCGCCACCGAGACCTTGGCGACGTAATCGCCCCAGCGCACGGGCACCTGGCTGTAGAAGGTCTCGCCGAGGATATGGGTCTCCGGATGGCCGCCCAGGGCGATCACCGCCGGGCTCTGGGTGCCCAGCCCCTCCAGCACCGTCTCGACGCCGCGCAGCAGGGCCGAGAGCCCCTTCTTGAACACCTGCGGGGTGTCGGTGGTGGCGGCCAGGAGCTTGAGGGTCTTCAGGAAGGCGGCGCCGTCCTTGGCCGTGAAGGCCGGGGCGTTGGCCATCACGAAATCCTGCGTCGCGCCCTCCGACCCGGGCAGGCGCTCGCCGGCCACGCCCAGGATCTTGAGGGCGAGGCCCCGGGGGGTCGAGACGCTGTCGTCGAGGATGTCGCCGGGATTGGTCGAGAGCCGCAGCACCACGTCGTGCGTCCCCGGCGTCGCGAAAGCGCCCTGGGCGAGCTCGGGCGGCAGGTCCGGCAGCACTTCGAGCCGGCCCAGGAGCAGGCCATGGGCCTTGGCGTGCACGCCGCGCACCGCGTGGCCGTAATCCTTCAGCGTCGTCGTCTGGATCTTGGCGAATTGCGCGATCATGCCGGCGTGGATCGCGTCCTCGTCGGGCTGCGGCGTCTCCAGGTCGGGGGTGTAGCGGGTGAACGGGGCCATGGGTCGGGTCGCTCCGGGCGGCGATTGCGCGTTGGAGCCTCAACCGATGTGTTTCCGTGCCGTTCCGACCCATTCCAATGACAAACGCCCCGGGCGCGGGGGCACCCGAGGCGTTTACCTACGTCAGCAAGGCCCGGCCAATCCGGCCGGGCGGTGCTGGTCTTAGTACGAGCCGAACTTGTAGTTCAGGCCGGCGCGGACCACGGCGAACTCGTCGTCGCGGCGACCGATGTTGTTGTAGACCACCGGGAAGTTGTTGGCGGCGTTGATCACAAACGCACCCTGGTTGCGGGTGTTGCGGTCGAGGTTGACGTACAGGCCTTCGACCTTGAGCGTCACGGCCGAGGACCGGAAGAAGTTCAGGAACGAGTCGACCGGGAGGGCGTATTCCATGCCGCCGCCGACGGTCCAGCCGGTGCGGAAGCTGTCGTTGCCGGCGAAGCCGCCGAACGAGCGGTCAGCGCTGCCCGAGCCGTAGGCGAAACCGCCGGTGCCGTACACCAGGACGCGGTCGAAGGCGTAGCCGAGACGGCCGCGCACGGTGCCGAAGAAGTCGAGGCTCGACAGGCCGCGCGGATCGGTCAGGTAGACGCCGGGGGCCAGCGGGCCGACCACGAAGGCGTTGTTCCGGCTGCGGCCGAAATCGAGGTACTGGGCGTCGGCCTCGACGCCGACCACCACGCCCGAACCCGGGGTGAACTGGAAGTTGTAGCCGACCTGGCCACCGCCGGAGAAACCTTCCTGGTTCCGCTGGCTGAAATAGGCCGTGGTGCCGGCGCCGTACGGGGCCGGGACGGCGAAGCTGGAGGTGTTGTTGCTGCTGGCGTCGAACGCGTAGCCGGCGTTGATACCGAAATAGGCGCCGGTCCAGGTGAACACGGGCACCGGGGTGAAGACGGGCGGCGGGGCGGCGCGACGCGGCAGGTCGGCGGCCGAAGCGGCGGCGGTCAGGGCGGTAAAGGCGGCCAACGAGGCCAGAAGCGTCTTCATGACTGGTCTTTCCCCAGCGAATGTTCCTATCGAGCGTGAAATTACCCGGTTTTCCACACTCAAGCTGTATCGCCGCTGCCACAGGTGTGGCGGAAGCCAAAGATCGCCCGATCCGGGCTCCGGCCGCGAACCATCCCGCCGCCGGCCCGTTGGCGCTCCACGGTAGCGGAGGCCCCCCCATGACCAAGCTGTTCATCGCCCAGATCCGCGACGCGGACGGAGACAAGCCGCTCGTGACGGTGCGGGCCGAGGCCGAGGGCGAGGCGCGCCTGTTCCTGGCCGCCGCCTACCCGGAGGCGGAGATCGCCAGCGTCACCGAGCCGAGCGACTGGACCAGCGACGCGGATACCGGCGCCCGGGCCGGCGACATCCGCGAGCATCCCGGCACAACCTGGCAGACGCCCTCGAGCCTCGCGGATTGACGCGCATTCGAGCGATGATCTTCACGGGCCGTCAGCCCGCATCGTCGAGGCTGGCGCGGTGATGTCCGGCGATCCCACACCCCGGCTGCTCGCAGCCGCGGCCGCCCTAACCGGCGCCGCCTTCCTGATGCTCCGCTCGGAGCCGTCCTGGACGGGGGTTCTGGTCGGCCTGGCCTGCCTCGCCCTCTGGGCGCTGGGCACCCTGGCGGCCAAGCCCGGCCGGACGCTCGCCCTGACCAAGCCGCCGCGCCCGATGGTGCTGGAGGCGGTCGTCGTCGA
Organism: Methylobacterium brachiatum; assembly: GCF_020523825.1. GTDB lineage: Bacteria > Pseudomonadota > Alphaproteobacteria > Rhizobiales > Beijerinckiaceae > Methylobacterium > Methylobacterium brachiatum. The sequence continues at coordinate 474,235 of NZ_JAJALK010000002.1, forward strand.
GACGCCCCGGTCCAGGCCGGAACTGCTGCCGGCCCCACCGCGCCCGGACCGCCAGGCGATCGCGGTGCGCCCGACACAACTTCCGGAGGTTCCGAGCCGTCGCCTTCGGGTGACCGAGCGGCGCATGCGCGGCCGGCGGTAGGGCCCTGTCGCACCCGTCGAAGACTTGGCGCGCGGACAGGCCGATCCGTCGAGGAGACGCGCCGTGGCGGCCGTCCGCTCGCGCAGCCCGCGACGAGTCCGCGACGCGAGCTTCTGCCGCAGGGCCGATGCCGGACATGCCGCGTTGCCCGCAGCCACCCGAGGAGACAGGCATGGCCGACAAGGCTGACGTGATCACCTACACCATCAAGCAGGCCCTGGCCGCCAAGGTCGACGACCATATCGAGATCGCCGTGGAGGCCGAGGACGGCACCACGCTGAAGCTCAAGGCCACCGCCGATCAGCTCGACGCCCTGGTCGGCGACCTGGAGACCATCCTGGACGCGGACGATTCGGAAGAGGAAGCCGCCTGAGGCAGGCCTCCGGGGCCGCCGCCGGGATACGCCCGGGCCGGCGGCCCTCTCTTATAAGACGTGTCCCGCTTACCGCTTCGCCTCGAGCGCCTGCATATCGAGCAGCGGAATCAGCGGTTCCAGGTCGATGATCGGGCCATCGACATCGAAGAACTCGCCCTCGCCGGGCAGGGTCAGTTCCTCCTCCTCGTCCCGCCGGCCGAACGGCAGGAGAGAGGAGAGCATCCCGAGGCACAAGGCTCCCGCGATGAGGGCAACCAGAATCGCGACACTCATGGCGGAACACTCGGGCGCAGCAGGCGAGCGGAATCAAGCCGCATCAAGATTAAGACGAAGTTCCTTAGGCATGCAACGCGAAACGTGACCGGGTCACGACCGCGCCGGGACCTTGTCCTGCTGGTGCTCGACCTCGTCGCGCACGCCGTGACCGGCCATCAGGATCTCGGTCATGAACGCCCCGATCGCCGCCACGGTGCAGATCAGGGCCGCGCCGAAGCAGGCGAACAGGATTGAGGCGGTCGCGGCATCGCGCATCGCCCCGACGAACAGGGTCAGCACCGCCAGCCCGATCAGGCAGCCGGCGAGCGAGGCGAGGACGACCGCCACATCGAGGACGAGGGAGCGCCGCCGCAGGAACGTCAGCCGGCGGGACAGGCGCACGGCCTCCGCCTCCGTCGCCCGGGCGATCTCCCCCGAGAGGGTATCGACCTTGTCGGAGATCCGGCCGAGCCGGGTGGAGAACACGTTCAGCAGGGTCGCGAGCGCCGAGAGGAGGAAGGCCGGCGCGAGCGCCACCTGGATGATGTGCGCGATGCTGTCGGGCTCGGTGGAGCTCAGGGAGAAGCCGAACATGGGCGCGCTAGGCTCGCGCGCCGGACGCGACCGCCCGGCCTTCGGCACCGTTCCCCGCGGCGGCGGATGATCTGGGATCCAGCATGCCGGGAGCGTCACCACAGGATGCCGGCCGAGCGCAACCCGATGCCCGCACCGACGGCCGGTATGCAGGGGCCGGGAGCGTTAATTAATCTTAACTGCGATCAACAGTCCCGGATGGGCTTGCGGGCCGCCGGCTACTCGGATCTAACAGAGGATGAAGCTTCCTGGTTGGTCCTGGGAATGTTCTCGAGCAAACTAAAGCCCCGTCAGCCCTGTGCGGCGGGGTTTTTTGCTGCCGGAAACGTCGAGATACAAATCTTCGGGCCGAAATCGGCCTTCTTGGGCGCGGGATGTGCTCAAGCGCACGCGCCCAACCACCGGTCCGGGGCGCCCAGGAGCGCTGTTGCAGCGCTGCACTATCGCGTGTCCTCAACCTGCCGTCTCTGTTGCCGGGCACACATCCCGCCGAACGGGAGACAGAGGACCAGATGATCAAGAAGCTTCTTCTCGCGAGCGCCGCCACGGCCCTCCTGACCGGCGCCGCCTCGGCCGCCGACCTGCCGCGTCGCGCCGCCCCGCCGCCCGTCTTCACCCCGGTGCCCGTGTTCACCTGGACCGGCGCCTATTTCGGTATCAACGCCGGCTACGCGTTCGACGCCAGCAGCCGCTCGAACAACTCCACCTTCGGCGTGCCCTTCCCCTACGCCGCCCCCGGCACCACCGCCACCTTCAGCAACCGCAGCCAGGACGGCTTCTCCGGCGGCGCCCAGGTCGGCTACAACGTCCAGTTCACCCCGGGCTCGGGCGTGGTGGTCGGCATCGAGGCCGACGCCCAGTACCTCGACTTCGGCCGCGGCCGGAACAACGCCTTCGTGAGCGGCGCCGTGGCCCCGGGCTACTACGTCACCGACCCGCGCGGCCTGTCGAGCCTCGACTACTTCGGCACCGTGCGCGGCCGTCTCGGCTACGCCTTCGACCGCACCCTCGTGTACGGCACCGGCGGCTTCGCCTACGGCTCGGGCAGCGCTGACCGCTCGTTCGGCGGCTACGCCGGCAACGACAGCTTCCGCACCGGCTACGCCGTCGGCGGCGGCATCGAGTACGCGCTCCCCACCGACTCGTTCCTGAACTTCTTCCGCTCGTCGGCCGTGACGCTCAAGGTCGAAGGCCTGTACGTCAACCTCGACCGCAACACCCGCAACCAGGGCGCGCTGGTGGTCAACGCCGCCAACAACTTCCCGGTCGCCTACAGCAATGTCGGCCGCCGCGACGACGAGTTCGCCGTGGTCCGCGCCGGCCTGAACTACAAGTTCGGCTCGTACTAAGACCCAGGACGCTCCCGGCCTCCGGGCCGGGAGCGTTTCGGATGGACGGGGGCCTCCCCAGGCCCCACGCCCGACCGGCCGCTTCGCCTCGGCACCCCGGCCCGATCGGTCGGGACGCCCAGGTCAGCACAAAGCCCCGGATGCCCATGGCGCCTGGGGCTTTGTGCTGTCTCAAGGAGAGGAGACCTGCGTTCCCCGTGCCGCCTCACCCGCGCCAGGGCGAATGGCGGATCACGCTGCAGAAGTTTCCGGCGTGGAAATGCGGCTCCTTGTCGGCGATCACATCGGCCTTGACATTGCCGAAGGTCGTGTCCGGCTTGTGCCGGATCCCTTCGTAGAAGGCCTGGATGATATCCTCCTTGAAATGCGGGGGCCGGGGATGCGCCCGCACGACGGCCTCGCGCTCGGCGTCGCTGTACTGGGCGTAGGTCAGCCCAAGCACGTCCATCTCGACCCCGGCGGTGACCAGGGCGACCACGGGATGCATGTGCTGCGGGATGCCCGGCGTGGTGTGCAGCGCGATGGCGGCCCACACCGTGTCGATATCGGCCTGGGCGATGCCGTAGCCGCGCAGGAAGTCCCGGGCCGCGTTGGCGCCGTCGACCTCGAAGCGCTCGGTCGCGCTGCTGTGCTGCGGCGTCAGCCCCATGTCGTGGAACATCGCGCCGACATAGAGCAGCTCCGGATCGTAGGTCAGGCCGCGCTGCTTCCCGGCCAGGGCACCGAAATAATAGACCCGGCTGGAATGGTGGAAGAGCAGCGGCGATTCCGTATCCCGGACGAGCTCGGTCACCGCGCGGGCGAGCGTGCTGTCGGGAATGGCGACGCCGTCGATGGGATGAGCCATGGCTTTCACTCCTTGCTGCCCCCGGGAGGTTAGCGCCGCGCGTTACGTCCGGAGTTGACGGAACACGTCCCAGACGGCCAAATCGCGCGTCCGGCGGACGTGAGGGCGTACAGCGTGGAGCGGAGACTCGTGATCGTCGCGGGACCGGGCGTGCAGATGCTCGACGTCTCCGGCCCGCTGGACGTGTTCGCGGAGGCGAATGTCCAGGCCGGGCGTGCCGTCTACCGGACCGAGATCGTGTCCGCGCAGGCCACCACGATCGCGACCTCGTCCGGCGCGCGGCTGCTCGCGGACCGGACGATCTTCGACGCCGATCCCGGGGCCCCCGACACGGTGCTGGTTGCGGGATCGCCGGACGCGCCGCATCGGCGTCCCGCCGCCGCCCTGCTCGACTGGTTGCGGCGCACGGCCCCATCGGCCCGGCGCTTCGGCTCGGTCTGCACCGGTGCCTTCGCGCTGGCCGAAGCCGGGCTGCTGGACGGGCGCCGGATCACCACCCATTGGGCGGCGGCCGACGCCCTGGCCCGACGCTACCCCGCGATCCGGGTCGAGCCGGACGCGATCCAGGTCCGCGACGGCCCGGTCTGCACCGCCGCCGGGGTGACGGCGGGCCTCGACCTGGCGGTGACCCTGGTCGAGGAGGATCTCGGCCGGGAGCTGGCTAAGCGCGTCGCCGCGCAGCTCGTGATGTTCTTCAAGCGGCCCGGCGGCCAGATGCAGTTCAGCCGCAGCGGCGCGGCCGAACCGTCGGGCCGGGCGGTGCTCCAGGAGGTCCAGCGCTGGATCGCGGCCGCCCCCGCGGAGGACCACAGCGTGGCCCGGCTGGCCGAACGGGCCGGCCTCAGCCCCCGGCACTTCGCGCGGCTGTTCCGGAGCGAGGTCGGCATGACCCCGGCCGACTGGGTCGAGGCCGCCCGGGTCGCGGCGGCGCGACGCCGCCTGGAAGCGGAGGGCCTCTCCCCCAAGCAAGTCGCCGCCCTGACCGGCTTCGCCAACGCCGACACCCTGCGCCGAGCCTTCGTGCGCCACGTCGGCATCACCCCGGCCGAATTCCGCAGGCGGAACGGCGTGGGGTGAGGTGGCTCGGTTCTAACAATCTACCATGATGGAGGCTTACATCGGTGGCGCCGAAGTGGGTGGCCTCGCCGTCTCGTTCGAGATTGGGGCAGGCCCTCGGCCGTTCATCGAATTCGTGATCGATTGGCCAGGGGCGCCCGAACGCGTCCACCCGGCAGCCGAGCGGGCCAGCCGGTGACGGATGACCCGCTCGGCGGACGCCGCGCAGCCCAGGCAGCGGCGCGTCAGCCGATTCAGGAGGCTGCGGGGCCCCGCACGTCCCCCTCGATCTCCGGCGCCGTCTGCCGGGGCCGGAGGCCGAACGGGGGTGGGCGAGCGCTCACGGGGTCGGCCTGCCGACGGCGCAAGGCCGTTACCGGCGGTTCGTCAGGCTGAACAGGGCGAAGCCGGCCAGCGCGGCGAGGCCGAGGGCGAGGGAGCGGTTGCCGTGCAGGAAGTCGGCCGCCTGCTCGCCGGCCTGGCGCAGATCGTTGCCCAGCGGCGAGCCGGTCAGGATGCGCTCGGCCCGATCCCGGTTCTCCTCCCGGGTGTTGATCGAGACCGCGAACACGTCGCCATGCCGCTCGATGTCGATGCTGTTGCGCGCAAACCCGGCACGGGCGAGGCGGTCGCGCGCCGATCGCGCGGCCTTCAGGGAGGGGACCGTTACTGAAGCCAAGGTGCTGTCCGACATCATGTTCTCCGTGCCGCGGGGCGGACCTCGTCGGGGTCGACCGCGCTCCTAGAAGGGCTAACCCCGCTGCGGCCTTCGGGGTCCTTGGCCACACGCCCCGGCCCGCAACCTCTGCGCGATGGCAGCGCCTCACCACCTCACCCACCGGAGGAGGTTTGGCGCCGGGATCCCGCTCCGGGGCGCAATGGACGCGGCCTCGCTGCGCGGCACCGAGGATCCCCGCGGAGGCCTCGCGCGCGGTTACGCACCGGAGCCCGGCGCAGGGCCATGTCCAGACGGGCCGATCGCCGTATAGGATCGGCGCGCGATGGATACGAAAGCTGAGGATGTCCTGAGTGGGCTCGCGCCGCTGCTGCGCGTGCGCCCACACTTGGACGATGTCTGCCGCTTCGGCGGAGCCTGGGCTGCCATCCATGAGCCCGAGCCGGCCGGGCAGGCGTATTTCCACATCGTCACGCGCGGCCGCGCCACGCTCCAGCGGCCGGGATCTGAGCCGTTGCATCTGGCCGCCGGGGACATCCTGCTTCTGCCGCGCGGCGATGCGCACACGATGCGCGATGCGGGACCGAACGCTGAGCCGCCTGTGCCGGTCGGCGTCCGGCATCACGGCACGCTCCGGTTCAAGACCAGCCTCGGCACCGAACCGGATGTCGAGCTGGTCTGCGGCCGCCTGCGGTTCGAAGCGGCGCCCCAGAGCCTGATCGTGGCCGCGTTGCCGGATCTCGTCGTGCTGCGCGTCGGCGAGCAACCGCTCTCCACCCGCTTCCACCCCCTGCTGGTGGGGATCCGCGAAGAGCTGAGCGACGTGCAGGCCGGAGCGGTCGCCATCGCCGAGAACCTGGCCAGCGCGCTGTTCATGCTGATGCTGCGCGCCCACCTCGACACCGCGGCCCCGGCCGAGGGTGTGCTGCGCCTTCTCGCCCAGCGGATGACGGCCCAGGCGGTGCTCGCCATGGTCGGCGATCCACGCCGTGCCTGGACGCTGGACGAACTCGCCTCCGCGGCAGCGGCGTCCCGGGCGAGCCTCGTGCGGGCCTTCCGCAAGGCGGCCGGCGTCGCGCCGCTGGCGTTCCTGACGGACCTCCGGCTCGGGCTGGCCCATCACCGGCTGCAGACCCAGCCGATCCCGCTGGATCGCCTCGCCGACGAGGTGGGGTACCAATCCGCGGCCGCGCTGAGCCGCGCCTTCCTGCGCAAATACGGACTCCGCCCCGGGCAGGCGCGCCACGGCGCGCACGCCGCGGCGTCAGCTTGATCCCCGCGGTCATCCGCTTGCGCCGGACGGTCATCGAGGACGGGACGGCCGCCGACTACCTTCCGTGTCATCACACAGGAGGTCGTCATGCACATGATGGATTGGAACACCTACCGGCAGCAGGTCACGGCCGGCGTCGGGCATTTCGCCAAGCTCAGCCCTGAGACGATCCGGGGCTACGGCGCCCTGAGCACGGCCGGCCAGAAGACCGATCAGCTCGATGCCAAGACCCGCGAGCTGATCGCCGTGGCCGTCGCGATCACGCTGCGCTGCGACGGCTGTATCACGGTCCACACCGACGCCGCGCGCAAGCTCGGTGCGACGGAAGCCGAGATCGCCGAAGCGCTCGGCGTCGCCACCAGCGTCAACGCGGGAGCGGCCGTCGTCTACGCGACGCGCGCCCTCGATGCCTATGCGGCGTCCTCCGAAGCCTGACCCCGCATTCTCCCCCTCGAGCGAAGGAATCGTGTCATGAACACGCACATCCGGCAGGTCCTCGGTCTGGTGTCCGGACCGGGCTCGAACCGCATCGGCCTCCAGGCGATGCGGCTGGCCATCGCGGTCATCTTTCTCTGGATCGGCGCTCTGAAGTTCGTGCCCTACGAGGCCGACAGCATCACGCCGTTCGTCGCCAACAGCCCGGTGATGTCGTTCTTCTACGCCCATCCCGATCAATACGCGCAGCACCTCACCCACGAGGGGGAACTCAAGCTGGCGGAGCGGACCTGGCAGGCGGCCAATCACACCTACGCGTTCTCCCGCGGCCTCGGGACCGTCGAGCTGCTGATCGGCGTGCTCGTCCTCGTCGGGATGGTGTCGCGGCGCCTCGGGCTGGCCGGCGCGGTGCTGGCTTTCCTCACGCCGGTCGTGACCCTGTCGTTCCTGGTCACCACGCCGGAGGCCTGGGTCTCGGCTTTGGGCGACGCCCAGCACGGCTTCCCGTACCTGTCGGGTGCAGGCCGGCTCGTCCTGAAGGATGTGACGCTGATGGCCGGCGCGTGGCTCGTGCTCGCCGACAGTGTGCGGGCCGTGCTCGACCACGACGCCCGGCGGCTCCCGGCCGCGGCCGGTTTCAGCCTCGCGAGGAAGGCGGCTTCGCGGTCGCTCCGAGCCTCGTAGCAACGAAAACACCCCGGGCGCGGGAGCGCCTGGGGTGTCGCCGACCTCGCGGCCGGTGTGATCGGGCTGGGGATGCGAAGGTCAACCGGATGGTTGCCCTCTCTGCGCAGCAGGCGAGGAGGAGGACCAACACCCCCTCGCCCGCCGCACCGTCTCCCGGCCCGGAGGCCGGGAGCGTCCTGGGTCTTAGTACGAGCCGAACTTGTAGTTCAGGCCGGCGCGGACCACGGCGAACTCGTCGTCGCGGCGGCCGACGTTGCTGTAGGCGACCGGGAAGTTGTTGGCGGCGTTGACCACCAGCGCGCCCTGGTTGCGGGTGTTGCGGTCGAGGTTGACGTACAGGCCTTCGACCTTGAGCGTCACGGCCGACGAGCGGAAGAAGTTCAGGAACGAGTCGGTGGGCAGCGCGTACTCGATGCCGCCGCCGACGGCGTAGCCGGTGCGGAAGCTGTCGTTGCCGGCGTAGCCACCGAACGAGCGGTCGGCGCTGCCCGAGCCGTAGGCGAAGCCGCCGGTGCCGTACACGAGGGTGCGGTCGAAGGCGTAGCCGAGACGGCCGCGCACGGTGCCGAAGTAGTCGAGGCTCGACAGGCCGCGCGGGTCGGTGACGTAGTAGCCCGGGGCCACGGCGCCGCTCACGAAGGCGTTGTTCCGGCCGCGGCCGAAGTCGAGATACTGGGCGTCGGCCTCGATGCCGACCACCACGCCCGAGCCCGGGGTGAACTGGACGTTGTAGCCGACCTGGGCGCCGCCGGAGAAGCCGTCCTGGCTGCGGTTGCTGAAGGTGGCGGTGGTGCCGGGGGCGGCGTAGGGGAAGGGCACGCCGAAGGTGGAGTTGTTCGAGCGGCTGCTGGCGTCGAAGGCGTAGCCGGCGTTGATACCGAAATAGGCGCCGGTCCAGGTGAACACGGGCACCGGGGTGAAGACGGGCGGCGGGGCGGCGCGACGCGGCAGGTCGGCGGCGGCAGCCGCGCCGGTCAGGGCGGTGAAGGCGGCCAGGGAGGCGATGAGCTTGGTCATGTTGGGCGGTCCAGGGTTTCTATCTGTCGGTAAGCCTACCGGCACGTGGACCAAATAGCTGTAGTTTTACGGACACACCCAGCGATAACGGCGCGGGCGACATAGTAAACCATTTATGAAGCCGCGATGGATTGCGAAATACATTGCGCTGTACTGGGCCCTGCACCACGACCTGGGACAAACCCGGCATCCGACTGTTGCCGCTGCCACCGGATCGACGATCTCCAGACTGTCCGGAGATGATGCGTGCGGATGCCGCTCCGCCGGAAAGCTCGGGGGTGCCCCATCCGGAGGGCCCCGCGCGCCTGTCGCCGGGACCGCTTCCTGCCGCGCTGGGATAGCGGGCGCCGGACCGGGGGGAGCCGCGCTCCGGGGGCCATGCCCGCGCGGGTTGCCCGCACCTGTGACACCGATGCCGGGACACGGGATGAGAGACGGCCGGTTTCCCTCATTCGACAGGTGGAGACCGATCCCCATGCCCAAACGCATCTTGATGGCCGCCACGGCCGCACTCCTCGCGACCCCGGCCCTAGCCCAAAGCATCCCGACACCTCCGAATACGACGGGCCATGCCTCGCCCGGAACGCCGGGCGTCGTCACCCAGCAGCCGGGATCCACCGGCGCCGAAGACGCGGCAACCATCTCGCCGACCGGCCGGCCGCAGGACGGCGCCGCCCCCGACTCGGCGGCGGGCGGGAATGCCGGGCAGCCCTCGCGCACCGGCACGACCGGCAGCGGCGGCGGCGGTGCCGGGAACGGTGGCGGGGGCTGAGCGCATCCGCATCGGGCGCGCGGCCCCGGTGACCGCCTGACCCGACGCGCCCGGTCGTCCGCGCGCCTTTCTATCAAGGATGGCGCCGGGTGGCCGTGGCTGCCTCCGGAGGTGGAAGCCGGATCGGCACCGACCACAGAACAAGTCCGTCCGAGCACGGTTGAGCATAGGCCAAACCAACACAGTGGAGGACGCTCACATGCGACGGCTCAATCTGATGTGCGGGGCTGCAGCCCTGGCAGCCCTCACCGTCTTCCCGGCCGTTGCGTTCGCCCAGGAAGGCGGCCCGTGCTCGGACGACATCGCCAGGCTGCGGCGGGACATGGACAAGCAGGTCGGAATGGGGGCGCCCACCTCCGAGCCGGATTACGGCCAGCGCAAGGGGCCTGAGAACGCGTCGGGCCAGCAAACGGCAGGCACGACCGGCGGCACCGCGAAACCGGTGGGCACGCCGGATACGGATCGGGCGCAGCAGGGCGGCGCCTCGCGCGAGAGCGGCGGCACGCCCGGGACGGTCGGCGGCGTATCGGGCCCCGTGGGCGCGGCGACGGGCAGCGGACAAGCGGACGGCATCGCCAGCAGTCGGGTCGCGACCTCGCCGGACGATGTCCGCCGGCAATCGGAGAACCGTCCGACCGCCGCGGCCGCCGCGGCGAAGGGCGGGGACCCCAAGGCCTCGCCGGGTTTGGCATCGGAGGACAAGGTTTCCCAGGCCAAGACGGCCCTGCAGCGGGCCGTCGATCTGAACGCCAAGGGGGACCAGAGCTGCCGCGACGCGGTCAAGGAAGCGCGCAACCTCCTGCCGCAACAGGGGCAGTGAGAGCCGGATCCGCGCGCGCCACAGCTGCGCTCGCCTTCGATCGGCCCATGGCATGATTGGTCCTGCCGACGGTGCACGCCGTCAGCAGGGCCCCGCCCTCGTGTTCCTCCAAGAGGCTCGGGTGGGGCCACGTCCCGGATCGACCGGTTCGCTGGCGCGCCGACGCCGCCCTCGAGCCGTTCCGTTGGGATCGCAGCATCGCGGTCGCCGGGGCCAGGAGCGGCGGATATTTCCAGCGATCAGTATTCGCCCGCGCTCACGCCGCCGCGAACACAGCATTGCCCCAATCGCAGTTCCAAGAGGGACCGGAAGGGGCGCCGGCGGCGCGCCTGATCGCGGGCGGCCCGGCGCGCCGCCCTTCGGCTGCGGACCCGGATCGAAACAGGGGCGCTGGGGATGCTGTTCATCTGGTCGGGCTGGGGGATCGTGGTCGTCCCCGTCGCGCTCGGCACCGCCGTCGCGGTCGGGGCCCTGGGCGGCCTCGCGTTGCGCGCCCTCGGCCATCCCGAACTCACCTTCCTCGCCGTCAGCCTCGGGCTGTTCGCGGCCGCGGCCGCCACCTGGATGGTCGGCCGACGCCTGAACAATACGCCGCCGCGCGCCCTCATCGACCCGGCCACGAACGCGCGCATCCTGCTCCGCCGCCGCCACACGCTGTTCTGGGTGCCGGCGCAGTACTGGTCCGTGCCCGTCGCGCTCGGCGCCCTCGTCCCGCTGCTGGCCCTCCGCACGCTCTGAGCGCGCTAGCCCCCACCCGCCCGACCGACCGTTCCAGGAGATGAGGATGCCGCGCGTCAGATCCGTGGTGAGGCCGCCACGGGGTCGCCTCACCGCAGCGTGTCTCGCCGCCGTGCTGGCGACGCCGGCCGCGGCCGTGACGCCGCTCACGCCGGTCGGCGTGGAGAGCTGCGACGCCTTCCTCGACGCCTACGCGCAATGCGCGGCGAGCCCCGGCGTGCCGGAGCCCGCCCGTCCCGGCATCCGCCAAGGCATCAACACGATGCGCGAGAGCTTCCGGGACTCGGTGGCCCGCAACCCGGCAGCCCGGCCGACCGTCGCCTATCAATGCGCCCAGGCCCACGAGGCCGTGCGCAAGAGCCTGGTCGACGCCTTCAAGTGCGATTTCCCCGCTTTGCCCGCGGCCTCGCAGGCGCTCCTGCAAGCGGCGCCCCCCGTGGCGGCCGCGCAGGCGCCCGCCCGGGCCGCGCCGCCGCCGCAGAGTCCCGAAGCGCAGGCGGTCGCGAAGGTGAACGCCTACACGGAGGCGCAGAACCATCTGGTGCGCTCCCACCCCCTGGAGCGCCAGCTCGCCGAATACCGGCGCGACAACGAGCGCGTGCTCAAGCTCGGCACCAAGCTGGGCGCCAACGCCTGGTACCATTTCGGCATCGTCGATTTCGACGGGGTGATCGACGAGTTGGAGAAGGCCGTCGCCCTGCCGGGAAGCATCCCCGAGGTCGATCCCCAGGCGGCTCGGCTGCTGGCGGCGCTGCGCGACGTCAACCCGACCCTCAAGGCCCTGACCCGCTACCAGACGACCCGGGAATTCAAGGAGGACGGATACACGTTCGCCCGCCAGCAGCACCCGATCCTCGTGCCCAAGGTCGAGGCGGCCGCCAAGGCGATGGATGCCTACGGCACCGCCCTGTTCGAGCGCGAGCTTGCCCGCGACGAGCGGCGGATGACCGCCCTGCCCGAGGATGCCCCCGCCCGCCGGCTCCTCGCGACCAGCCTCGCCCTGCGCCGGGCGGTGCAGCGCTTCGAGGCGCTGGGCCCGAAGGCCGACGTGGCGCCGTTCCTGGGGGCTTTGGGCGAGGTCTCGACCGCCAACCGGCAGCTCGGGACGAGTCTCGACGGCATGAGCCCGAAGCCGAGCGCGTCGTGCACGGGCTACGCCGACACCGTGGCCAGCGTGATCGGCCACGGCCGGGACGTGGCCCGGGACATCCGGGCGAAAGGCGACCCGAGCCAGCCGGCGCAATTGTTCAACGACACCTACAACCGCTCGGTGCGGGATCTCGAATCCTGCCAGCGGTCCGAGACCCGCGTCCGGCCCGGCTGAGGGCAGGCCCTTCGTCGCGAACGGAAGCGTATCGTGCAGGGGGGCGGTGGACCGGCACCAGCCCCCGCCGATCGCCGGGTTCCATGGCGGAGGCGACCGACCCGAGGTCGAGCGCGCCGCCGCGGAGCAGGTCAGCCGCCGCCGATACCGGTGGTCACCTTGCCGGTCCCCTTGCAGTCCGGGCAGGAGACGGTGTCGACCTTGCCGGTCCCGCTGCACGCGCGGCAGAGGTTCTCGCCCGTTCCGGGCGCGCCCGGAGGCGCCTCGTCGCCGGGTTTCGCGGCGTCTGACGTGCTCATGACCTGTCTCCTCCCTGTATCGAGAGGAAACCGGAGGGAGTCGAACCCCGTTCCCGCCTCTCGGCGAACGCCGGGCGCTCAGATCACGGGAGGCGAAGGCGGCGTCCCACCCGAACACAACGCAGGGATCTGCCGGATTCAACAGGCGCCCGCCGGCCGGACAGCCCGGCGCGAGACGATGCCACCGCGTTGCGTTGCCTGGCGACCCCGGTTGGGCTCGAACCAACGACCTGCCGCTTAGAAGGCGGCTGCTCTATCCAGCTGAGCTACGGAGTCTCGGGTGCCAGCGCCCTCAAAAGCCATGGGCTTGCCCGAGGGTCAAGCGTCTGGCCCCTCGGGGCCGGGTTCGTCGCCGCCGGCACCGTCCGTGCCCGGGCGGGGTTGCGGCGCGGGAGGGATCCGGACAGGGCGGGGCGCGGTTCATGCCGGGGCGCCGCGCGCCCGAACAGGAGTCCGAGGTTGGCTGGCCCGAATCCCTCCGCATCGCCCCCCGGGCGCGCCCCGCGCCGCCGGGCCGCCGGCCGGGGCAGCCTCGGCCGGCCCGGGGCGGATCTGCGGCGCCTGCCGACCGGCCTGGACCTGCGCAATATCCGGCTGGTCGAGGGCGTGCGCGCCGCCTTCGCGTTCGGCGTCGTCATCCTGATCAACATCTGGGTGCAGTGGCCGCCGCTGCTCACCATGGCGCTGGCCGCCAACCTCGCCTGCTTCTGCGACACGGGCGGGCCGATGCGGGTGCGCCTGCGGGTGCTGACCGCGTTCTCCCTGCTCGGCGGCCTGCTCTGGGCGGGGGTCGGCCTGCTGCAGCCCCTGGGGCTTCCGGTCGTGGTGCCGGTCGCCTGCGCGCTGATCTTCGCCTGCTCGTATGCCCGGGTCTGGAGCGTGCAGGCGCAAGCGGCCGGGAACGTGCTGGTGGTCGTGCTGTGCATCGCCCTCGACCGGCCGCTCACCCTGGAGCAGGCCGGGATCGTGGCGCTGATGTTCGCGGCGGGCGGGCTCTGGGCGACGCTGCTCGCCCTGGTGATCTGGCGCCTGCACCCGTACCGGCCGGCGCACCGGGCGGTGGCCGAAGTCTGGCACGGCCTGGCGCGGCTCTGCGGCGATCTCGAGCGGCTCGTCGCCCTGGGCGAGCCCGATGCGGCCGCGTTCGACGGGCATGCGCGCGGCCACCGGCGGGGCGTGCGCGCCAGCATCGAGACCGCCCGGACCATGATCCTCGACCTCGCCCGCTCGCGCGAGCGCGTCTCCGAGCGCACCGCCCAGGCGTTGCTGCGCCTGGAGAGCGCCGAGCAGATCTTCTCCGCGCTGATCGCGGTGGCGGAGCTGATCGAGAGCCGGCCCGCGCCGAGCCGGCGGGCCCTGACCAAGACCTTCCTGCGGCGGCTGCGCCCGCTGCTCGTCACCATCGCCCGGGCGATCCGCGACGATGCCAGCCTCGATCTCGGCCGGCTCGAACACTCCATCGCCCGGGCCGCGGAGGGCTTGGCGGAGGACGCGACCCTGGCGCGGCTGGCGGAGCGGATCGTCGGACGGGTGCGGATCGGCGCCAAGCTCTCGACGCCCGAGGGCTACCGGCCGGGCGGCACCCTCACGGACGGGCGCAGCCTCGACCGCTGGACCCGCTATGTCGAGCCGCTGGCGCAGAACTTCACCCTCGCCTCGCCGAATCTCCGGCACGCCCTGCGGGCCACCGCGGTCTCGGCGCCGGCGCTCGCCGCCACGCTGACCTATGCCGGCGCGTTCACCCACTGGCTGGTGATGACCGTGGTGCTGACCATGCAGCCGTTCTACGCCGCGACCTGGCAGCGGGCGCTGGAGCGGATCGGCGGCACGGTGCTGGGCGGGCTCGCGGGGGCGGTGCTGGCCTATTACGCCACGACCCCGCTGGTGGAGGCCGGGCTGATCCTCGTGCTCAGCGTGGTCGGCTTCGCGGCGCGCCAGATCTCCTACGGCTTCTTCGTCACCTGCCTGACCCCGCTGGTGGTGCTGCTGGTCGAGCTGTTGGAGCCCGGCCACAGCTCCTGGGAGATCGTCGGCATGCGCGCCGGCTTCACGGTGCTGGGCGGCCTGATCGCGGTGGCGAGCTGCCTGGTTCTGTGGCCGATCTGGGAGCCGGACCAGGTCCGGCAGGAATTGCGGCGGGCGCTCAAGGCCCATGCCGACTTCGCCGAGGCGGTGCTGCTTGCCGCCCCCGGGGAGGCGCGCGAGGCCGCGATCTCGGCCCGCGCCCGGGCGGCGGGCCTGGCCCTCAACGATCTGGAGGCGGCCCTGTCCCGGGCCCTGCAGCAGCCCCGGGCGGGCGGCCACCCGGAGGTGGAAGCCGCCATGGTGGCGGACGCGACCCTGCGCCGGATCAGCGCCCGGCTCACGGTGCTGCGTCACGCTCCCGAGGCGGCCGCCCCGGAGGCGCAAGGCTGGCGGAGCTGGATCGCCGCCACCCTGGCCGCGCTCGGGCAAGACCGGCCGCTCCCCGAGCGGCCCGATCTCGACCGGGGCCAGTCCCTGGCCCGTCTGGTGAGCCAGGTCGACCTGCTGACCGGGACGCTGCGCCCGGGCGAGCTGCGCGCGATCGACGTCGCCGGACCGCAGGGTGAGACCGCCGGGCGCGACGGTCGGGCCGTTCCGGCGACCTGACGGGCGGCGGGCCCTGGGCGATCCGGGACCCGCGCCGCCTCAGTACCGCGGCAGGGCGTTGGCCGGGCCGCCGGCATGCGGGCCGGC
Source organism: Methylobacterium brachiatum (assembly GCF_020523825.1). GTDB lineage: Bacteria > Pseudomonadota > Alphaproteobacteria > Rhizobiales > Beijerinckiaceae > Methylobacterium > Methylobacterium brachiatum. The sequence continues at coordinate 489,613 of NZ_JAJALK010000002.1, forward strand.
ATAGCGGTAGGCGGAGGCCTGCGCCGGCCGGGTCCGATCCTGCTGCAGGACGCCGGCATTCCCGGCCCAGCCCGAATAGGCCGAGGCCGGATAGGGCGAATGCTTCGAGTCCAGCCCCTGCGCGAGGGCCGGCGAGGCAGCGGCGGCAAACAGGGCGGCGGCGGCGAACATGCGCATGGTCATGAGGATCTCCTATTGTCTGCGTCTGACTTCGACGGGAAGTCATCCGGTCAACCGTGTCGAGTGAGGAAGATCGTCGGTCCGGCGGTCTTGATCGCTCCGGCTTTGCTTGGCCGAATGTGACCTCTCAACCGGGATCCTCTGCCGGCGGTTCGACCGATGCCGTGCGCTGGCGCACGGTTGGCGCGCGGTCGACCCCGAATGCTTCACGCAGGATCCGAAGAGGCCGGTACGGACGGCGCTGAGGCGCGGCGCCCGGGACCGGAGCGGGGATGCGTCGCGCGAGGAAGCGTGCCACAGACCGCCCCGAAAGGGATGCCCCATGACCGGGAGCGCGCCAGGGACTCTGCCATGCGGTTGATCGTCGGCCTCGGAAACCCCGGTTCGCGCTACGCGAACAACCGGCACAATATCGGCTTCCTGGCCGTCGACGCGATCGCCCGCCAGCACCGGGCGAGCCCGTTCCGGCACCGGTTCCAGGGCGAGGCCGCCGAGGTGGTGCTGGGCACCGAGCGGGCGATCCTGCTCAAGCCCTCGACCTTCATGAACGAGTCCGGGCGCTCGGTCTCGGAGGCGCAGCGCTTCTACAAGATCCCGCTCGGCGACGTGATCGTGCTGCACGATGAGCTCGACCTCGCCCCGGCCAAGCTCCGGGTGAAGCTGGGCGGCGGCAATGCCGGGCATAACGGCCTGCGCTCGATCACCGCCCAATGCGGCAACGAGTATCGCCGGGTGCGGCTCGGCATCGGCCATCCCGGCGACAAGGCGCTGGTGCATTCCTACGTGCTCAACGATTTCGGCAAGGCCGAGCTGCCCTGGGTCGAGGATCTCTGCCACGCGGTCGCCGACCATGTGGCGCTGCTGGCGGCGGGCGAGGATGCGAGCTTCCAGAACAAGGTCCACCTCGCCATGGCCGGCCGGGGCTGGGACGAGGTGAAGACGCTCGGCGCCAAAAATTGACACGAAAACACGGGAACACGATATAGCCGGCAGAGGCTGCCATGAAGAACGTCACCGTGACGATGGACGAGGATCTGCTGCGCCGCGCCCGCGTGGCGGCGGCGCACGAGGGCAAGAGCCTGTCGCGCTTCGTCGCCGAGACGGTGGAGCAGCGCGTCGGCCGCCCCGTCTCGCAGAGCGAGGCCCTCGCGCAGTTCCTGGCCGGACCGCCGCTTCACGTCCTCGACGAGAATGGGCGCGCGCCGTCGCGCGACCAGCTCTACGATGAGTGAGCAGAGACCCGGGGCCCCGCGCGTCTTCATCGATTCGAACATCCTCCTCTATGCCCGGGATGACCGCTTCCCCGAGAAGCAGGAGCGAGCCCGGCTCTGGCTGGCGACGCTGTCGGCGCGAAACACCGCCGTGGTCAGCCCGCAAGTTCTCGGCGAGATTCACAACGCCCTTCTGCGGGGCCGGATTCGCGTCGCGGCCGACGAGGTGCGGCGGACGACCCTGGCGATCGAAACATGGTCGCACGGCGCGACGGACCTTGAGCTCATTGCGAGCGCATGGTCTCTGCGCGCTCAGACCGGCTTCCAGTGGTGGGACTGCGTCATCCTCGGCTCTGCGATCCGGGCGGGATGTCGCTACCTCCTCTCGGAGGATTTTCAACACGGCCGCGAGGTCGAGGGCATTACGATCGTGGACCCATTCCAGGCAGGTCCTGAAACGATCATGGCGGACCATTAGGACGGATCATGGGCTTCAAATGCGGCATCGTCGGCCTGCCGAACGTCGGCAAGTCGACCCTGTTCAACGCGCTGACGCAGACGGCGGCCGCCCAGGCGGCGAACTACCCGTTCTGCACCATCGAGCCGAATGTCGGCGAGGTGGCGGTGCCGGATCCGCGCCTGGACGACCTCGTCCGGATCGCGAGTTCGAAGGAAAAGATCCCGACGCGGCTGACCTTCGTGGACATTGCCGGGCTGGTGCGCGGCGCCTCCAAGGGCGAGGGCCTGGGCAACCAGTTCCTGGCCAACATCCGTGAGGTCGACGCCATCGCCCACGTGGTGCGGTGCTTCACCGACGGCGACGTCACCCATGTCGAGGGCAAGGTCGATCCGGCGGCCGATATCGAGACCATCGAGACCGAGCTGATGCTGGCCGATCTCGACAGCCTGGAGCGCCGGGCCGTCGCCCTGGAGAAGAAGGCCAAGGGCGCCGACAAGGAGGCCAAGGAGACCCTCGACCTCGTCAACCGCGCCCTGCCGCTGCTGCGCGAGGGCAAGCCGGCCCGCCTGGTCGAGCGCAAGCCGGACGAGGAGAAGCTGTTCCAGTCCCTCGGCCTGATGACCGCCAAGCCGGTCCTCTACGTCTGCAACGTCGACGAGGGTGATGCCGACAAGGGCAACGCCTATTCGGATTCGGTGTTCGCCCGGGCCAAGGCCGAGGGCGCCGTGGCGGTGGTGGTCTCGGCCAAGATCGAGAGCGAGATCGCCGTGATGCCGGAGGCCGACCAGGCCGAGTTCCTGGAGGCGGTGGGGCTGACCGAGCCCGGCCTCAACCGGGTGATCCGCGCCGGCTACGATCTCCTCGGACTCGTGACCTACTTCACGGTCGGCCCCAAGGAGGCCCGGGCCTGGACGATCACCAAGGGCACCCGTGCGCCCGGCGCCGCCGGGGTGATCCACTCGGATTTCGAGAAGGGCTTCATCCGCGCCGAGACCATCGCGTTCAAGGACTACACCACGCTCGGCGGTGAATCCGGCGCCCGGGATGCCGGCAAGCTGCGGCTGGAGGGCAAGGACTACGTGGTGCAGGACGGCGACGTGCTGCATTTCCGCTTCGCCAACTGAGCTCCTGACCCACCCGACGAGGCTGCCATGCCGGACCCCGCGGTCGAGGATTTTTCCGTCGGCGACGTGATCGTTGGCGAGCCCCTGACGGTCGGCCGCGACGACATCGTCGGCTTCGCGCGGGCCTTCGACTTCCAGCCGTTCCACCTCGACGAGGCGGCCGCGGAGGGGACCTTCGCGGGACGGCTGATCGCGTCGGGCTGGCACACGGCGGCGCTGGGGATGCGGCTGCTTCAGAAAGGGCCGTTCCGCGGCGGCTCCTCGCTCGGCGCGCCGGGGATCGACGAGCTGCGCTGGCTGGCGCCGGTCCTGCCCGGGGACGCCCTGACGCTGACCTTCCGGGTCGTCGGGATGCGGGATTCGGCCTCGAAGCCGGGGCTCGGCTTCGCGACCGCGGAACTCGCCCTCGGCAACCAGCGCGGCGAGACGGTGCTGACCCAGCGCTTCACCTTCATGCTGGCCCGGCGCGGCACCGATCCCCTGCCGCCGCGCCCGGTGGCGATCGGCGAGCCGGGGCCCGTGACCGAGCCGGAGGATGCCGAGATCCTGCCGTTCCTGCGCGACGCCGAGATCGGGATGGTCCGCGACCTCGGCGCCTACCCGTTCAGCGCCGCGGCGATCGTGGCCTTCGCCGAGGCCTACGACCCGCAGGCCTTCCATCTCGACCAGGCCGCGGCCAGCCGCAGCCATTTCGGCGGCCTCTGCGCCTCCGGCTGGCACACCGCCGCCGCCTACATGAACCGGCTGCTCACCACCCGCGCCCGCGACGCCGCCTACACGGCCACCCGCGGCCCCGTCCCGGAAGCCGGCCCCTCCCCGGGCTTCAAAAATATGCGCTGGCTCAAGCCGGTCTATGCGGGCGACACGGTCCGGTTCAGCACGAAGCTGACCGACAAGCGCGCCTCCGCCTCCCGCCCCGGCTGGGGCCTGGCGTTTGCCCGCAACACCGGCGTGAACCAGCGCGGCGAGCCGGTCTTTTCGTTCGACAGCGCCGTGTTCCATCGCTGGGAGCCGTGAGGGGCAGCGGTTCCCGCCCCCGCGCGTTGTCGCGTCGGACACGGAAGGGATCCCGCGCACATGTATCAGAAGAAGCTCGGCAACACGGGACTGTTCGTCTCGGAACTCTGCCTCGGCACGATGACCTTCGGCGGCGGCGGCGGGATGTGGCGCCAGATCGGTGCCCTCGACCAAGCGGAAGCCGGGCGTCTCGTCGGGCGGGCCCTCGATGCCGGCATCAACTTTCTCGATACGGCCGACGTCTACGCGGAAGGTCTCTCCGAAGAGATCACCGGCCAGGTTCTGCGCGACCTCAAGGTCTCGCGCGACAGCGTTGTCGTCGCCACCAAGGGCTACGGGCCCATGGGATCGGGCGCCAACGCCCGCGGCGCCTCGCGCCTGCACCTGATCGACGCCTGCAAGGCGAGCCTGAAGCGGCTGCAGCTCGACCATATCGACCTCTATCAGGTCCACGGCTTCGATCCGGCGACCCCGATCGAGGAGACGATGCGGGCCCTCGACATCCTCGTGCAGCACGGCCACGTCCGCTATGTCGGCGTGTCGAACTGGGCGGCGTGGCAGATCGTCAAAGCGCTCGGGATCAGCGAGCGGGCCGGGCTCGCCCGCTTCGAGACGCTGCAGGCCTACTATTCCATCGCGGGCCGCGACCTCGAGCGGGAGATCGTCCCGATGCTGCGCTCCGAGAACCTCGGTCTGCTGGTCTGGAGCCCTCTGGCGGGCGGCCTGCTGAGCGGCAAGTATTCCGGCGGAACGGGAGAGGGCCGGCGCGCGAGCTTCGATTTCCCGCCGGTCGACCGGGGCCGTGCGGATTCCTGCATCGACGCGATGCGGGTCGTCGCGGAGGTGCGGGGCGTTTCGGTGGCGCAGGTGGCGCTCGCCTGGCTCCTGCACCGCAAGGCGGTGACCAGCGTGATCGTCGGCGCCAAGCGCCTCGATCAGCTCGAGGACAACATCGCCGCGACCAAGCTCCAGCTCACCGCGGAAGAGCTCGATCGCCTCGACGCGGTGAGCGCGCTGCCGGCCGAGTATCCGGGCTGGATGTTCGAGCGCCAGAACGCCCGGGCTCAGCAGCTCGCCGAGTCCGGCCGGCCCGGCGAGCGGTGAGGCGGCTCACGCCGCCTTCCGGCGCTCCGGATACAGCCCGTAGAGCCCCTCTTCGCTCGCCTCGCAGATGCCGCGCTCGGTGATGATCCCGGTCACGAGGCGGGCCGGGGTCACGTCGAAGGCCGGGTTGGCCACCGGGCTGCCGGGGGAGACCACCTCGATCGTGGCGAAGCCGCCATCGGCCAGCCGGCCGGTCATGTGGGTGACCTCGCGGCCGTCGCGCTCCTCGATCGGGATCTCCTTCACGCCGTCGTGCAGCGTCCAGTCGATGGTCGAGAACGGCAGGGCCGCGTAGAACGGCACGCGGTTGTCGTGGGCGGCGAGCGCCTTCAGGTAGGTGCCGATCTTGTTGCAGACGTCGCCCGACGCCGTGGTCCGGTCCGAGCCGACGATGCACAGGTCGACCCCGCCATGCTGCATCAGGTGGCCGCCGGCATTGTCGGCGATCACCGTGTGCGGCACGCCGTGGCCGTGGAGCTCGAAGGCGGTGAGCGCCGCGCCCTGGCTGCGCGGCCGGGTCTCGTCCACCAGCACGTGGACCGGCACGCCGCGCTCGTGGGCGGCGTAGATCGGCGCCAGGGCGGTGCCCCAATCCACCGTCGCGAGCCAGCCGGCGTTGCAATGGGTCAGCACCGTGACCGGCCGCCCGCCGTTCGCCGCGTGCAGGTCGGCGATGATCTGGCCGCCATGGGCGCCGATCGAGCGGCAGCTCGCCACATCCTCCTCGGCGATGCGGCCGGCCTCCGCGAAGGCGCGGGCGAAGCGCTCGGCCGGCTGGATCTGCCGCAGGTTGCCGGCGACCCGATCGAGCGCCCAGCGCAGGTTGATCGCCGTCGGGCGGGTCGCGGCGAGCGCCGCCACCGCCCGGTCGATCCCCTCCATCGAGGGATCGGCCCGCATGGCGAGCGCCAGCCCGTAGGCCGCGGTGACGCCGATCAGCGGCGCGCCGCGCACGATCATGGTGCGGATCGCCAAAGCCGCATCGTCGAGCGTGGCGAGCCGCTTCAGCTCGAACGCGAAGGGCAGGCGCGTCTGGTCGATCACCTGGACGCTGACGCCGTCCGGGTCCGGGAAGATCGTGCGATAGGGCGTGCCGTCGATATGCATGGCGGTTTCTGTGCCATAGCGAGGCGGTTTTTGCACCACCCCGCGCCGGATCCCGCGCGATCCTGGGGGCGCGGGGTCAGGCTTCCTCAACCTTAGCAGGTCGTTAAGGCCGGCATGACTAGCCTCGGGCGAGAGAGTCCCCGTTCGCGTCCGGTCCCGCATGCGCTCGCTTCGCCGTCCCGCGTCGCCCTACGACACTTACGTCGACAGCGTTCGCCCGTTCCTGGGCAAGCGCCTGACGGAGCTCGGAGGGTTCGTGCTGTTCACCGGGGCGGTCGCCCTGACCGTCGCCCTGGCCACGTGGTCGATCGACGACCCGAGCCTCAACCACGCCACCGACCATCCGGCCCACAACGTGCTCGGCCAGCCGGGCGCCGTCGTGGCTGACCTCGCCATGCAGATCCTGGGGCTCGGCGCCCTCGCCTTCGTGTTGCCCCCCGTCCTCTGGGGCGTGCGGCTGATGCGCGAGCGCGACCTGCCGCAGGGAGGCATGCGCCTGGCGCTCTGGATCATCGGCTTCTGCGCGGCGAGCGCCGTGGCGAGCGCCCTGCCGCCCACGGCCCGCTGGCCGCTCCCGACCGGGCTCGGCGGCGTGGCCGGCGACGGCCTGCTGTCGATGGCCCGGGTGATCGTCGGGGCGGTGTCCTCGGCGGCCGCCCATCTCGTCGGCTTCGTCTACGCCGCGGTGGCGATCCTCAGCCTCACCGGCGCCTGCCGGTTCGGGACCGTCGAGGAGGAATCCTTCCACGACGAGCCCTATCCCGCCCGGCATCCGGCCCTGCGGGGCCGCGACGAGCGCGAGGATGCCGATGAGCCGAGCCTCGGCCTCGTGGGCATCGGCGCCCTCGCCCAGGGCCTGATGCGGATGCGCGTCGCCCTGGCGCGGCGGATCGAGACCTGGCGGACCGGCCGGGCCGAGCCGTTCGACAGCGCCTCGCCGGCGCTCGCGGCGCGCCGCGCCTTCACGGATGCGGACCTGCCCTGGGCCGAGCACCTGCCCGAGGCGCCGCAGGCGGGCCCGGAGCGGCGCGAGCCGGTGTTCGAGTCGCACGACGAGCCGGTCGCGGCGCCCGCCCGCCGGGTCGCCCTGCCGCCGGACGACGACGAGCCGGACGCGTTCGAGGCCCCTGCCCGGCCGGCGGCACCGCGCGCCCCGGAGCCGACCGCCTCGCGGGTCGCGGCGCCGGCCGCCGCGCCGGTCCCGGCCCGCCGGGCGCCCGCGCCGCAGATGCGGCCCGAGGATTACGCCCTGCCGGCCCTCGACCTGCTGGCCGCCCCGCGCGGTCCCTCGCCGGCGAGCCTGGTCTCGGCCGATGCCCTGGAGCAGAACGCGACCCTGCTCGAGGCGACGCTGGGCGATTTCGGCGTGCGCGGCGACATCCTGGCGGTGCGCCCCGGCCCGGTCGTGACCCTCTACGAGCTGGAGCCGGCCCCCGGCACCAAGTCGAGCCGCGTGATCGCGCTGGCCGACGATATCGCCCGGTCCATGTCGGCGGTCTCAGCCCGCGTCGCCGTGGTCCCTGGCCGCAACGCCATCGGCATTGAGTTGCCCAATGCCAAGCGCGAGACGGTGTTTCTGCGCGAGCTCCTGGCCTCCACGGATTTCGCCGAGAGCAAGCACAAGCTCGCCTTGTGCCTCGGCAAGAACATCGGCGGCGAGCCGATCATCGCCGACCTCGCCCGGATGCCGCACCTCCTGGTCGCCGGCACCACTGGCTCGGGCAAGTCGGTGGCGATCAACACCATGATCCTGTCGCTGCTCTACCGTCTGAAGCCGGAAGAGTGCCGTCTGATCATGGTCGATCCCAAGATGCTGGAACTGTCCGTCTATGACGGCATCCCGCACCTCCTCTCCCCCGTCGTGACCGACCCCAAGAAGGCGGTGATCGCCCTCAAATGGGCCGTGCGCGAGATGGAGGAGCGCTACAAGAAGATGTCCAAGATCGCGGTGCGGAACATCGACGGCTACAATGCCCGCGTCTCGGAGGCCGCCGCCCGCGGCGAGGTGCTGACCCGGACCGTGCAGACCGGCTTCGACCGGCAGACCGGCGAGGCGATCTACGAGGACGAGGCCATGGACCTCGCCCCCCTCCCCTACATCGTGATCGTGGTCGATGAGATGGCCGACCTGATGATGGTGGCGGGCAAGGACATCGAGGGCGCGATCCAGCGTTTGGCCCAGATGGCGCGTGCGGCCGGCATCCACCTGATCATGGCCACGCAACGCCCGTCGGTGGACGTGATCACCGGCACGATCAAGGCGAACTTCCCGACCCGGATCTCTTTCCAGGTCACCAGCAAGATCGACTCGCGCACGATCCTGGGCGAGATGGGCGCCGAGCAGCTGCTCGGTCAGGGCGACATGCTGTTCATGGCCGGCGGCGGGCGCACGACGCGCGTGCACGGGCCGTTCTGCTCGGACAGCGAGGTCGAGAGCGTGGTCGCCCACCTCAAGCGCCAGGGCCGCCCCTCCTACCTCGACGCCGTCACCGCCGACGACGAGGAGGCCGCCTCCGAGAAGGGCGCAAAGGGCAAGGCCGGCGCGGCCGAGCTGGAACTCGACGGTGCCGTGTTCGACCAGGGCTCCTTCGGCGAGGCCGGCGGCGACCTCTACGACCAGGCCGTGCAGGTGGTTCTGCGCGACCAGAAGGCGTCGACCAGCTACATCCAGCGCCGCCTCCAGATCGGCTACAACCGCGCCGCCTCCCTGATGGAGCGGATGGAGACCGAGGGCATCGTCGGCCCGGCCAACCACGCCGGCAAGCGCGAGATCCTGCTGGAGGAGGCTGCGGGCTGAGCCTCTTTGGGCTCGGCCGGGGGGCGGCTTCCTGTCGCCTCCGCGCCCCGATGCTCAGCCATCGCACCTTGCTGGCCGCGACAGGCCCCCTCTCCCGGGCGGGAGAGGGTTGGGGTGAGGGAAGCGCCCTCTCCGGATAGACCTGTCCCCTCACCCTGTCCCTCTCCCGCACGGGAGAGGGGACCCGCGCCTCATCCGGAGATGCCTGGACCCAGTCGTCCAGGGAAGAGGGGTTGGCAAAGACGCACGCGTCCGCCCGCCGGTCTCATCGGGAGCGATGCGTGAACCGCACGGTCCCGCGCGCAAGGCTTCGGGATCCCGGCTGAGGCAACGAAGGCAAAATCCCACGAAAAAATCGCCCCTCTCGCGGAACCTCCCCGCAAGGCAAACGTTACGCGCGTGCGAGGCTCGGAAACGAGCTCGCCTGTTGGGCGCCGGCCATGGTGTCCGGCGTCTCTTGTAGTCACGTTGCTCAATGGAGGATGTGGTTATGAGGACTTACGACGTTGCGCCCCTGTTCCGGTCGTCCATCGGGTTCGACCGTCTGTTCGAGCTGCTGAACCAGCCCGAGCGCGTCGAGACCACGGCCGCCTGGCCGCCCTACAACATCGAGAAGGTCGCGGACGACCAGTATCGGATCACCATGGCGGTTGCGGGCTTCACGCCCGACGAGATCGAGCTGACCCAGCAGGACACGGTGCTGCTCGTGTCGGGCCAGAAGAAGACGCCGGAGAACGAGCGGCAATACCTGCACCGCGGCATCGCGGCCCGCACGTTCCGTCAGACCTTCAACCTGGCCGACCACGTGAAGGTCGTGGGTGCGAACCTGGAGAACGGGCTCCTGACCGTCGAGCTCAAGCGCGAGGTGCCGGAGGCCCTGAAGCCCCGTCGCATCGCCATCGGCGGCGTCACGGCCACGTCCGGGCAGGACAACGCGCCCGCGCAGATCACCGAGAGCAAGGTCGCGCAGGCCAAGGCCGCCGAACCCCGGGTCGCCGAAGCCAAGGCCGCCTGATCGCGGCCGGTCCGAGCCCGGGCCGCCCGATCCGCGGACCGCCCGGGTTCCCCGCTTTGGACGAACGCCATCCCTCGGGGGCCCGCAGGCCCGCGGGCCGCCGACGGTCGATCCCATGAGATGCCCATGATGCCAAACTGAAGGAGGTCCCTATGAGCGTGAGAGATCTGATTCCGTGGAACCGCACGACCGGAACCCCGGCGCCGACCGCCCTGTCGAACGAGGCGGCCAATCCTTTCCTGACGCTCCACCGCGAGGTGAACCGCCTGTTCGACGACGTGTTCACCGGGTTCGGCTCGGTTCCGAGCCTGGCCAATCGCAGCTTCGGCTGGCCCAATGTCGAGCTGGTCGAGGCAGATGGCGGGCTGCGGCTCTCGGCCGAGCTTCCCGGCCTCGACGAGAAGGACGTCGAGCTCCTGGTCGAGGACGGCGTGCTGACCCTGCGGGGCGAGAAGCGCGCCGAGAACACCGACAAGGCGCGCGGCTACTCGGAGCGCAGCTACGGCCGCTTCGAGCGGGTGATCGCCCTGCCCTTCCCGGTCGAGGAAGAGAAGGTCGAAGCGTCGTTCCGCAACGGCGTGCTCACCGTGACGCTGCCGCGCTCGGAAAAGGCGCCGGAGCGGGGCCGCCGCATCGCCATCAACAGCGGCAACAACGGCGGCCAGAAGACGGCGCATTGAGGCGCGCCGCCGCTCGGGCGGGATCACGACGCCTGACGCGGTGGCCCGGCCCGGACCGGCAGGACGATCGAGCGAGGACCTGCCGGCCGTGCCGGCCGCCCTGGAGCCGGCCCAGACCGCCTGGCGGCCGGGGCCGGCTCTCGGTCCTTGGTCTGACGCGCTCGCCCGTGCCGAACCGCAATTCCCCGGGCGGCGAGCGGTTCAGCCTTCGCTGACGAGCAGGAGGGTCGCATGCAGCCAATCGATACAACCCCGATCGACACGCATATCGAGCGCCTCGGCCCGATGGCCGCGGCCAACCTGAGGGCGACCGCGGTCGACCCGTTCGAGGCCTTCGTGGCGCCGGGCGACGTGTTCCGGCATCCCCGGGAGGTCCTGTCCTATCCCGGCCTGTCGCGGGCCGAGAAGCGGGCGATCCTGGCCTCCTGGGCCTCGGACGCGCGCGCCGTGGATTCCTGCCCGACGCTGCGCTGCCTGCCCGGCTGCCGCGCCGAGCCGGTGCCGATCGACGACGTCCTGGCCGCGCTCCAGGCGCTGGACGGCACGCCCGCGCCCAGCGGACAGGCGACCGGCAAGGCGCGGATCCCGGTGGTGCTCGGCCGCCGCCTGCGGCGCGGCTTGGCAGCCCGGGACGCCGTGCTGAACTGAGACCCGGAGGCGATCGATGACGACCTTCGACCTGAAGGACCGCTATCGGTGGTCGGCCCGGCTCCGGCGCAGCCGGGCCGCGCCGCCGGCCGAGGCGGCGGAGCGGGCGACCTGGTCCACCCTCACGGGCTGGATCGCGTCCGCCGCCCTCTGCCTCGCCCTGGCGGCCCTCAGCCCGGCGCCGGCCATGCCCTGGGTCCTGGCGGGATTGCTGAGCGTGTCGGGCTTCGTCTGGCTCGGCGCCGCGATCACCCGGGCCGGGCCGCCGGCCAACGCCACGCACCTCACCGCCTGGGACGCCGCCCTCCTCGCCTTCGCGGCGAGCTTCGGCGTCCAATCCGCGGCGCGCCTCGGGCTGCTGGGCGCCTGAGCGCACCGCATCACCACCATCGCGCCGCCCGACGGCCCGGCTGTCGGGCGCCGCTTCAGGGAGGCACCTATGCAGACGACCATTCAGGATCGCGTGATCGGACTCGGACACAACAATCCCCCCGCCTTCATCGCCACGGCCCCGTGGCTCGCCGGCCGGAAGGCCCTGATCCGGCGCCAGCAGCGCCCGGTGGAGACCTCGGGCCGCGCCCGGGAAGGCACCTGGGTCCTCACCTTCGCGCGCGAGACGCCGCCCGAGATCGAGCCGCTGATGGGCTGGACCGGCGGCAGCGACCCCCTCGCCACGGATGTCCGGCTCACCTTCCCGACCCGGGCGCAGGCCATCGCGTATGCGGAGCGCCAGGGCCTCGACTACGATGCGGATCCGGACCCCGCCGAGGCACCCCGCAAACGCCCGGTCGGCGCGGCGCGCTCGGATGATCGGCGGCACCCCGAACGCGCGCCGCTTCGGGTGGTGCTCGGCCGGAAACAGGCGCCGGCCGCGCCGCCGGACTTTCCGGACGGGCCGGAGCTGGAACGGGCGCTGGTCAATCCGGCCGCGGTCTTCGCCACGCCGTCCGCCGTGCTGAACCACCCGCGGCTGCTGCGCGAAGGGAAGCGCGAAATCCTGCGGCGGTGGGCCTGGGACGAGTACCTGAAGGAGGTCGCCGCCGCCGAAGGCATGGCCGAGGGCGAGCCCTCGCAGCTCGAAGCGGTCAAGGCCGCGCTCCTGGCGCTCGGCGAGACCTGGCGTCCGAAACCCTCCGCCCCGGCGGTCGCCGTGCCGGTGCCGCAGGAGGACGAGGAGATGGTCCTCGCCGCGTGATCCACCTCAGGGCGGATCGAGGCCGAGCTCGGTCTTCAAGCCGGCCCAGCCGCGCCGGGTGACCTGCACGGCCCGCGTCGTCTCCGAGCGCCGCAGCCAGCCTTTCGCGCAGAGCTGGCGCATGAGCTGCACGCCGAGCGGACCGGCGAGATGGTGCTCGCGCTCGGTCCAATCGAGGCACGCCCGCGCCAGCCCATGCCGGCCCGGCCTGAGTTGGTGGACCTCCACGCCCAGGCCGGCGAACCAGGCGAGGCCGGCGGCTGGCAGATCGTAACGCTGGCCCTCCGCGGGGCTGAGATAGCCCCGCTCCACCAGGGCACCCGTGACGGCGACGCCCAGCCGACCGGCCAGGTGATCGTAGCAGCAGCGGGCGAATCCGAGGTCCCGCGCGTCCCGGGTTGAGGGCCTCGACCGGACAGGGCCCGTCGCGCCGATCGCCGCGAGCGATTCCAGCGCCAGGGCAACCTGGGAGCCGGCCAGGCGATAGTAGCGATGGCGGCCCTGGGTCTCGACTGCCAGGAGGCCGCCCGCCAGCAGCTTGCCGAGATGCGAACTCGCGGTCTGCGCCGTGACGCCGGCCGCCCAGGCCAGATCTCCGGCGGGCCGCGCCCGGCCATCGAGCAGTTGCATCAGCATCAGGGATCGCGCCGGGTCCGCGATCAGGAACGCCGCCGTGGCGAGACTCGGTTGCGGATTCATGGTCGATCTCCAGCGCAGCCGACCCATCCTGCCACCGGAGCGGCGTGGATGCTTCGACACGCATCGAAGCATCCGGCCTCAAGCCGCCTTTAGGATTCCGGTCATCGCTACCGATCCGAGGCCGCCATGACCGATACCACCGAGGCCGACATCCGCCACATCTACGAACGCTGGCACGCGACGGTGCGGGGCCGCGACATCGACGGTCTGACGGCACTCTATACGAGGACGCCGTCCTGGAGAGCCCGCTGGTCTTCGCCGAGTCGGGCGGCGGCGCCTCCGGGATCCTGAGGGGCAAGGCGGCGATCCGGCGCTTCTTCGATGCCTCGCTGCGCAAGCCCGGGAGCGTACTCGGCCGCTGGTACCGCACCGGCACTTTCTTCTCTGACGGCCGACAGCTCGTCTGGGAATATCCCCGCGCCACGCCGGAGGGCGATCAGGTCGATCTGGTCGAGGTGATGGATCTCGCGGCCGGGCTCATCGCCCACCACCGGGTCTATTGGGGCTGGGTCGGGTTCCGGGCGCTGGCACCGGGCCTGAACGGACCGGTCGGGTGATCGGTCGCCCTCGGCTCACGCCACCGAGAACCGGAATGTCGTGACCGCCCGGAACACCTCCCCCGGCCGCAGGACCGCGGAGGGGAAGCCCGGCTGGTTCGGGGCGTCCGGAAACCCTTGCGTCTCGAAGCAGACGCCGTCGCCGGAGCGGTAGATCCGGCCGGAGGGGCCGATCAGCGTACCGTCCAGGTTGTTGCCGGTGTAGAGCTGCAGGGCCGGCTGGGTGGTCGCCACGTCGAGCCGCCGGCCGCTGGCGGGATCGATGCAGGTCGCGGCCGGGCGCAGGGTGCCGGCGGGGCCGCGCAGCACGAAGGTGTGGTCGTAGCCCTTGGCGAAGGCCAGTTGCGGATCGCCGACCCGGATGCGCTCGCCCAGCGCGTGCGGGGTGCGGAAATCGAACGGGGTGCCGGCCAATGCCCGGATGTCGCCGGTGGGGACCTGCGTCGCGTCGGTGGGGGTGAACGCGTCGGCCTCGAGCTGGACCACGTGGTCGAGGACGCTGCCGGCCCCCTCCCCGGCGAGGTTGAAGTAGCTGTGATTGGTGAGGTTCAGGACCGTCGGCAGGTCGGTCACGGCCTCGTAAGCGATGCGCAGCACCCTGTCCTCGGGCAGGCTGTAGCGCACGCGGACGTCGAGATTGCCGGGAAAGCCCTCCTCGCCGTCGGGGGAGCGGCGGGCCAGGCTCAGGCTCGTGCCGTCGGCCGCCTCCACGCGCCAGAGATGGTTTCCGAAATTCCGGTCGCCGCCATGCAGGGTGTTGGGGCCCTCGTTCACCGGCAGCCGGTAGGTGTGGCCGTCGAGGCTGAAACGCCCGCCCGCGATGCGGTTGGCGTAGCGCCCGACCACGGCGCCGAAGCTCGGGCTCACCGTCTCGTAGCCCGCCAGCGTGTCGAGCCCGAGCACGACGTTGGCGCTGCGGCCGGCGCGGTCAGGCACCTCGATCGCCGTGATCACCGCGCCGAAATCGATGACGTGGACGCGCAAGGCTCCCCGGGCCAGCACGTGCCGGGTGACCGGCTGCCCGTCCGCGGTGACGCCGAAAAGGTCGCCCGGCATGCCGCGATCCCCGCTCAGCGCTTCCAGACGCCGAGCCGCTCGCTGCGCGCGTGGTCCTCGGCCGCCACGAGTTCCGGGCTCGCCTCCGGGGAGGCCCGGCCGCCGCCGTTGAACAGCACGACCTCGGACAGGTCGCGCCCGTTCACCAGGCAATTCATGGTCTCGCTGCCCGGTGCCGGCTGGCAGGTGACCGTGCGTCCGCCGATGTAGCGGGCCAGCTCGTCCGCCTGGCCGCCCCGCACCCACTCGACACCGAACAGATGCACGACTTTGCCGCCGACCTTCAGGGTCGCTGTGTCGATCACCTGGGCCGGGCCGGTGATGGCGTTCGCCGCGGGCGGCGGCGTGTCGGGCTCGGGCTCGCCGCCGGTCTCGGGCGGCGGCGTCACCGTGTCGGCGGCCGCGGGGGGGGATCCGGCCTGGGACGCCGTCTGCGGGGGATTCGTCGGCGCATTGGACGCCTGGGGCGGCGTCGGCTGGGTCGTCGGGGTGCTCGCGGAATCGGGCCGCGGGGGTTCTGGCTCGCGACCGGCCAGGACCAGCCCCGCCGCGACCACCGCCACCAACGCGGCCGTGCTCGCGCCCACGAGCCAGCGGCGATGCCGACGGCCGCTCTCATCCCCGATGCCGGTGCCGAAGCCGAGCCGATCGCGCAGCCGGGGCAGGCCGTCGCGCAACGTTTCGCCGAGCCGGCCCGGCCCCTCGTTCCACGCCGCGACCGGGTCCGAACCGCGCTCGGGCGCGGCGCTCTCCTCGGCGACGGGGTGGCCGAACCGCGTCCGCAAGCCCGTCCGCAGGCTCGCGAACCGGCCGGCCGCGTTCTGCGCCAGCACCCGCCCCTGCACCGAGGAGCGCTCGGCGAGCGAGCGGGCACGCTCGGATTGGGTCTCGACGAAGCGGGCCGTGGCCGCCTTCATCTCGTAGGCGCCGGTCAGGATCGGCGAATCCTTGGCCTCTTCCGCGACCGGTACGGGGGCCGGCTCGGGTTCCGCCGGCAGGAACAGGGCCGGGTGCCGCGCCTGAAGCTCGGCCACGAAATCCGCGAGCGTCATCGGCTCCGAGGTGCCCGGGCGCAGGCGTGGCACGCCGTGGCGGTCGAGCACCCGGTAGCCGTACGCCCCGGGCACGATCGCAGCCTCGGCCATGAGTTCGAGGGTCCGCACGGAGACCGGGCGCGGCCGCGCTCGGGCGATCGCCGTCCGGATCGCCTCGCGGAGGGCGGCGCGCTCCGGATCGTCGAGCGCCGGACGCGCCGGCGCCGCTTCCTGTTCCGCCACGGTTGAAGACGTCATAAACCCGATCCCGGCATCACCGTGCGCCGCACGGATGCCGCTTTACGCTTTGCCGGGCGAAGGGGCCAGGGTGCCGGCCTGGACGCTCCGGCGCAGGACCCGCCCGCTCTCGCCGACGATCACCGGGCGCGCCCCCGCGAAGCTCACCTCCAGGACCAGCTCGGCCGCCCCGGTGGAGATGGCGCCGCGATCCGGATTCGCGGTGCGGAAATCCACGATCGTGCGGATCGTGCAGGTCTCGGAATCGCAGGCGGTGCGGATCGACCGCGGCTCGTAGCGCCGCTCGGGCCAGCGCTGGACGAAGCTGCGCTTCTCGGCCACGAGGCCGGCCAGGGTGATCGGATGGCCGTAGAACCGTACCCGGCTCCCGTAGAAATGCGGCGCCGCGTCGACCATGGTCTCGCCTGAGCTCGAGACGGTGGCGAGGTAGTTCGCCGCGAGCGCCCGCGCGATGGCGGCCCGCTCGGCGGACGCCGCCGAGACCGGCGCCGGGGCGATGGCGGCCGGCGTGTCGGCGAGCCGGCGGGGATGCGCCGCATGGCGCCGCAGGGGCTCGCGGCTGGCCGGGCGTTCCAGCGCGGCCGCCCGTCTCGGGGCGGCGGCCCGGGTCGAAGCGGCCTTGGGTAGGGCGTCATCCGCGGGCTCGGGCTTGGCCGCCTGCCTGACCGGCTTCCGGTCCTGAGCCGGCGGCTTGGCCTGTTCCTGAGACGCGGCCTTCGTCGGCTCCTTGGCCGGGGTGGCCGGCGCGGAAGCCGCGGTACGTGCCGGCGGATCGACCCAGGAACTGGCAGACGTCGCCCCCTGCTGCTGGGCCGCGGCACCGCCGATGAGGGCCAGGGGCAGGATCACGCCGAGCGCGAGCGCACGGGCAGGGGTCGGAATGGTGGCGGACATCGGTGCCTTCCTGGCGGCCGGGGCGGACGTGATGAGAACGCGCCCGCATGCCGAAGCGGTTCCACGGGTGTTCCGGGCGCGCCCACGACTCTGCCGATCCGCAGGGCCAGCACCAGACGGGGATTGCGTGGATGACGGGGTTGCGCTCGCTCGTTTTGCCACCAAGTCGGGGACAATCTTGGCTGTCGCCCGTTCTAGGTTCTCCTCGGGCCATTCCGCCGCCCAGCACATCGAGGTTCCCGTGGCCCCACCCGAGACCGAGGCGACCTCAGACCTGCATCGGAGTCCCCGGTGAGCGCGGGGCAGCGTCGGGCGCTGCTGATCTGCAACGCGAAGGCCCGCAACGGCGGCCTCGACCTCGACGAGGTGCGCAGCATCCTGCGCGCCGGCGGGATCGAGCCGGTGGAGCCGCCGCCGGATGCCGATTGCCGGGACGAGATCCGGGCCCGCGCCAAGGACGTCGATCTCGTGATCCTCGGCGGCGGCGACGGCACCATGAACATGGCCGCGCCGGCCCTGGTGGAGAGCGGGCTGCCGCTCGCTATCCTGCCGCTGGGCACCGCCAACGATCTCGCCCGGTCCCTCGGCCTGCCGCTGGATCCGCTGGCGGCGGCCCGGTTCATCCCGACCGCCCAGCCGCGGCCGGTCGATCTCGGCTGGGTCAACGGCCACTATTATTTCAACGTCGCCAGCATCGGCTTCTCGGCCGAGCTCGCCGGCGAGCTCACGGCCGAATCGAAGAAGACCTGGGGGGTGTTCGGCTACGCGGTCGCGGCCATCCGGGTCTTGCGCCGGGTGCGGCCCTTCACCGTGACGATCGAGCATGACGGCACGACCGAGAAGGTGACCACCATCCAGGTCTCGGTCGGCAACGGCCGGCACTACGGCGGCGGCATGACCGTGGAGGAAGCCGCCACGGTCGATGACGGCAAGCTCGATTTCTACAGCCTCGAAGTCGCCCATTGGTGGCGGCTGATCGCGCTCCTGCCGGCCCTGCGCCGGGGCACCCAGGGACGCGCGGCGGACGTGCGCGCCTTCCAGACGCGGGAGATCAAGATCTCGACGCGCAGGCCCCGGCCGGTGAACACCGACGGCGAGCTGACCACGCACACGCCCGCCCATTTCAAGGTCGTCCCGAAGATCCTCCAGGTCTTCGCCCCCGACCCGGCGAGCCGCCCCGGCCCGTTCCACTTGACTGCCCTCGGCAGCCGCCTCTTCCCGACCAGCGAGACGCCCGAGCCGTGACCGACCTGATTCAGCTTGCCACGCAGCCGGCCGTCTGGGTCGCGCTCGCGACCCTCGTGGTGATGGAGGTCGTGCTCGGCGTCGACAATCTGATCTTCATCTCGATCCTGACCAACAAGCTGCCCGCCGATCAGCAGACCCGGGCGCGTCGGATCGGGATCGGGCTGGCCCTGATCCTGCGGCTCGGGCTGCTGGGAACGGTCGCGTTCATCGTGCACCTGACCGAGCCGGTCTTCTCGGTGCTGGGCCAGGACTTCTCCTGGCGCGACCTGATCCTGATCGGCGGCGGCCTGTTCCTGCTTTGGAAGGCCACCAAGGAGATCCACCACAGCGTCGATCCCGATGAGACCGGCGAGAAGACGGTCGGCGGCACGATCGGGTTCGGCGCGGCCATCGGCCAGATCCTGCTCCTCGATCTCGTGTTCTCGATCGACTCGATCATCACCGCGGTCGGCATGACCGAGCATGTGCCGGTGATGATGGTGGCTGTTGTCGTGGCGGTGATCGTGATGCTGGTAGCGGCCGAGCCGCTCTCGGCCTTCATCGCCCGCAACCCGACCGTGGTGATGCTGGCGCTGGGCTTCCTGATCATGATCGGCATGACGCTGATCGCCGAAGGGTTCGGCGCCCACGTGCCGAAGGGCTACATCTACACCGCCATGGCGTTCTCGGCCGGGGTCGAGGGCCTGAACATGCTGGCCCGCGGGCGTCGGCGGGCGGCGGGCGGAGGCCGGAACCAGGCCTGACCACGCGCCCGGAGAGGACGGGATCGACCATGCGGATCGCCGCGGCCCTGTGCGCCCTGCTCGTCTCCGCCCCGGCCCATGCGGAGCCCCGGATGACGCCCTCCCCCGCGACCCTGCACGACCTCGCCCCCACCGGCACGCTGCGGGCGGCGATCAATCTCGGAAATCCGGTGCTGGCCCAAGCCGGACCGGACGGCCCTACGGGCGTGTCGGTCGATCTCGCCCGGGCGCTGGCGCGGAAACTCGGCGTGCCGGTGGCCTTCGTGACGTTCCCCGGGGCGGGCGCGGTCTCGGGCTCGGCCGGATCCGGAACCTGGGACATCGGCTTCCTAGCGATCGACCCGAAGCGCGCCGAGGGCATCGCCTTCACGGCGCCCTACGTGCTGATTGCCGGCAGCTACCTCGTGCCGGCCGCCTCGCCGATCTCCAGCATGGAGGCCGTCGATCGCGACGGGATCCGCGTCTCGGTGGGGCGCGGCAGCGCCTACGACCTGTTCCTGACCCGCGCGCTGCGCCACGCCACCCTGGTGCGGGCGCCGACCTCGGCGGAGGCGATCACGGCCTTCGCCCGGGACGGCCTCGAGGTCGTCGCCGGGGTCCAGCAGCCGCTTGCCGCCCACGCGTCCACCCACAAGGCGGTGCGGCTGCTGCCGGGGCATTTCATGGCGATTCCGCAGGCGATGGGCCTGCCGGTCGGACGGGATGCGGGCGCGGCCTATCTGGCCGAATTCCTCGCGTGGGCGAAGGCAGACGGACTCGTCGCGCGGAGCTTGGAGGCCAACGGGCAGGATCCCGGGCTGGCGGCGCCGTAGGGATGAGGTTACGGCAAGTCCAATCCACCACCTCATCCTGAGGCGCGAGCGCAGCGAGCCTCGAAGGAGCCCTCCCGCCGGCCGCGCGATTCCTGGAGGCCTCCTTCGAGGCCTCCGCTTCGCTACGGCACCTCAGGATGAGGGGGTGCGCGGGATAGACAGGCCAATTCCCGGCCAATCATCACACCACCAAATTCACGATCCGCCCCGGCACCACGATCACCTTGCGCGGCGGCTTGCCCTCCAGGATCTTCTGGACCGTCTCCAGGGCTAGGGTGGCGGCTTCCACCGCCTTGGCGTCGGCGTCGCGCGGCACGGTCACGTCCGCCCGCTTCTTGCCGTTGATCTGGACCGGCAGGGTGACCTCGTCCTCGACCAGGAGGCCGGCTTCGGCCTCGGGCCACAGGGCCTGGGCGGCCAGGCCGGGCCGGCCGAGCACCGTCCAGCATTCCTCGGCGAGGTGCGGCATCATCGGGGCGATGAGCTGCACCAGGATCCCCGCCGCCTCCGTCGCCGCCGCGCGCGAGACCGGCCCGCGCAGCCCGTCCTCGAGGGCGTTGGCCAGGGTGTAGATATGGGCCACGCAGCGGTTGAAGCGCAGCCGCTCGATATCGTCCTGCACGGCGGCGAGGGCCCGGTGGGCGGCCTTGCGCAGGGTGAGGTCGGCCGCGCCGACACCGGTCGCCACCTGGGCGGCGTTGACCAGGCGCCAAACCTTCTGGACGAACCGGGCGGCGCCCTGCACGCCCTCCTCGCTCCAGATCACGTCGCGCTCGGGCGGCGAATCCGAGAGCACGAACCAGCGCGCGGTGTCGGCCCCGTAGCTCGCGATGATGTCGTCCGGGTCGACCACGTTCTTCTTGGACTTCGACATCTTCTCGATGGAGCCGATCGCGATCGGCGCCTGAGTTTTCACGTGAAACGCGCGGCGCTCGCCCTCCTCGGTGGAGAAGCGGATCTCGGCCGGAGGCACCCAGGCGCCGGTCGCGTCCTTGTAGGTCTCGTGGACGACCATGCCCTGCGTGAACAGGCCGGCGAAGGGCTCGGAGACGCCGGCCCAGCCGGTCTCGCGCATCGCCCGCATGAAGAACCGGGCGTAGAGCAGGTGCAGGATCGCGTGCTCGATGCCGCCGATATACTGGTCCACCGGCAGCCAGCGGTCGACAACCGCGCGGTCGGTGGGGGCGTCGGTCAGCCAGGGCGCGGTGAAGCGGGCATAGTACCAGGACGAATCGACGAACGTGTCCATCGTGTCGGTCTCGCGCCGGGCCGGCCCGCCGCATTGCGGGCACGGCACGTTGCGCCAGGCCTGGTCGCGCTCCAGCGGATTGCCGGGCTGGTCGAAGGACACCTCCTCGGGCAGTTGCACCGGCAGGTCAGAGACCGGCACCGGGACCGGGCCGCAGCTCTCGCAATGGATGATCGGGATCGGGCAGCCCCAGTAGCGCTGGCGCGAGACGCCCCAGTCGCGCAGGCGGAACTGGACCTTGCGCTTGGCAACCCCCTCGGCTTCCAGGCGCTGCGCCACGGCCTCGAAGGCCTCCGCGGTGGTCATGCCGTTGAGGAAGCGCGAATTGATCATCCGCCCGTCCTCGACATAGGCGGTGGTGGTGATCAGGAAGGCTTCCGGATCCTGGCCCTCGGGGCACACCACCGGGACGTTGCCGAGCCCGTACTTGTTGGAAAAGTCGAGGTCGCGCTGGTCGTGCGCCGGGCAGCCGAACACCGCGCCGGTGCCGTATTCCATCAGCACGAAATTCGCGACGTAGACCGGCAGCGTCCAGGCCGGGTCGAGGGGGTGGCGCACCGTGAGGCCGGTATCGAAGCCGAGTTTTTCCGCGGTGTCGATCGCCGCCTGGGCCGTGCCCGTGCGCCGGCATTCCTCGATGAAGGCCTGGAGATCCGGGTTATGCGCGGCGACCGTGGCGGCCAACGGATGGTCGGCGGCGATCGCCAGGAACCGGGCGCCGAACAGGGTGTCGGGCCGGGTGGTGTAGACCGTCACGGATTCGGCCGCACCCGCCGACGGCTGGGCGAGGACGAACCGGACCTCCAGACCCTCGGACCGGCCGATCCAGTTCTTCTGCATCAGCCGGACCTTTTCCGGCCAGCGGTCCAGACCGTCGAGGGCCGTGAGCAGGTCCTCGGCGAAGTCGGTGATCTTGAAGAACCACTGGGTCAGCTCGCGCTGCTCGACCAGGGCGCCGGAGCGCCAGCCGCGCCCGTCGATCACCTGCTCGTTGGCCAGCACCGTGTGATCGACCGGATCCCAGTTCACCTTGGCGGTGCGCCGGGTCACCAGACCCTTGTCCAGGAAATCGAGGAACATGCGCTGCTGGTGCTTGTAATAGTCGGGATCGCAGGTCGCGATCTCCCGGCTCCAGTCGAGCGACAGGCCCATGGCCTTCAGCTGGTCGCGCATCGACGCGATGTTGGCGTAGGTCCAGTCCCGCGGGTTGACCTTGCGCTCCATGGCGGCGTTCTCGGCCGGCAGACCGAACGCGTCCCAGCCCATCGGGTGGAGCACGTTGAAGCCCCGGGCACGCTTGTAGCGGGCGACCACGTCGCCCATCGCGTAGTTGCGCACATGGCCCATATGGATCCGTCCCGACGGGTACGGGAACATCTCCAGGACGTAGTATTTCGGGCGCCCGTCGGCGTTGTCGGTCTCGAACAGCTTCTGCTCGGCCCAGGCGGCCTGCCAGCGCGGCTCGGCATCCTTGGCGTTGTAGCGCTCGACGGCGGAGGGGGCGGTGCTGGTCATGGGTCCGGCTGGGTCAGGGGCTCGGCGGCTGATCGGGGCCAGCCGCGGCACGTTGCGGCCCAGTAGCATATCTGCGCCGGAGCCGGTCAACGGATGCAAGGAGCCGGGCTTGCGCGCGACGCACGACAGCTTAGGTCGGCGGACAACATACACGGTACACGAGAGGGCCCGCACCAGGTCGGTCCCACCCATCCCCCTCATCCTGAGGCGGCGGAGCGAAGCGGAGACCTCGAAGGAGGTTTCCAGCCAGCCGCGCGATCTCTGGAGGGCTCCTTCGAGGCCCAGCGATCTTCGATCGCTGGGCACCTCAGAATGAGGGGGTGGGTGGGATCGCCCTTCTCCTGGGACGGGCCCGGCAGCGACAGGACAAGCCCATGACGGACGACGCGATCACCGCCCCGAACGCCCCCCCGACGGACGGGATGGGCCAGCCGACCGCCAAGCCGCCGGTCGGCGAGGCCGATGTCGCCGCCGGGCTCGCCGAGGTCCGGGCCGCCATCGCGCAGGCGGCCGAGGATTCGGACCGCGACCCGGCGACGATTCAGCTCGTGGCGGTCTCCAAGACCGTGCCGGCGGCGGGCATCGTCCCGGCCCTGGAAGCGGGGCACCGGGTGTTCGGGGAGAACTACGTCCAGGAATCCACCGCGAAATGGCCGGCGCTGCGCGCCCGCTATCCGGATGTCGAGCTGCACCTCGTCGGGCCGCTGCAATCCAACAAGGCCCGCGAGGCGGTGGCCCTGTTCGACGTGATCCACTCCCTCGACCGGCTATCGCTGGCGGCCGCGCTCGCCAAGGAGATCGACCGCGCGGGCCGGGTCCCGAAGCTGCTGATCCAGGTCAATACCGGTGCGGAGCCGCAGAAGGGCGGGGTCCTGCCGGACCAGCTCGCCACCCTGCTGGCCGAATGCCGCGACACCCACGGCCTGGCGATCCAGGGCCTGATGTGCATCCCGCCCGCCGAGGATCCACCCTCGGCCCATTTCGCCCTGCTCGCCCGGCTGGCGCGCGAGCACAACCTGCCGATCCTCTCCATGGGCATGAGCGCCGATTTCCCGGCAGCGATCCAGCAGGGCGCCACCCATGTCCGGGTCGGGACGGCCATCTTCGGGGCTCGGGCCCGGAAGGCGTGAGGGCGACCTGATCTGAGGCGGTCGGCGGTCGACGTGCTGAACGGGCTATCAAATGTCGTGATCCGTGATATGCTTTTTCACGCATATATCGAGTCTCGGTCGCGGACTCATGGTCCTAGGCAAGAAGCCGCTTCGGGGCACAACATCGCGCATAGCGAATGCTCCTCACGAAGCTTGGTCGGTTTCATTTCTCGACGAGACTGTCGTTGCTGAAGTCGACGCCTGGCCGATCAAGCTTCGTGCTGCATTGGACCGGATCGTTGCGCGAATTGAGACGCGGGGCCTGCTGAGCCTCACCGAGGAGCATGCGAAACACATTCGGGGTCGGATCTGGGAATTGAGAGCTCGGACTGATGGCACCATCGGCCGTGCCCTCTACGTCACGGTGACTGGCAGGCGTGTGATCATCGTTCTCTGCGCGATCAAGAAAACACAGGCTACGCCGAAGCGATGGATCGATCTCGCCGAGGCTCGGGCCCGGAACATCGACACAGGAGAAACGGGGTGACGATTCCCTTCAAGACCGTCCGGGAACGCTGGCATGCGGATCCCGCCTATCGTGAGGCGCACGCAGCGATCGGACCCGAGATGGATCTCGGCTTCTCCATGGCGGAGGCACGGGCACGAGCCAAGCTGACCCAGGAAGAGGTCGCCCGGCGGATGCAGACATCCCAGGGGCAGATCGCCCGATGGGAGCGCGGACAGGTTATGCCATCGACCGCCTCGCTGCGCCGCTACGCCGAGGCCGTCGGTGCCCGCCTCCGGATTCAGCTCGAGGTCACGGAGGCCTAACGGCCCTCGTCACCCGATCCGCAGGTGTGTGCGCGGGCCGAGGCGCTTGAGCAGCCGCAGCAGGTCCGCCCGGGCGAGCGCCACGCAGCCCTCGGTGGGGCGGTAGCCGTCCCGGGCGATGTGCAGGAAGATCGCCGAGCCCCGCCCCTTCCGGATCGGGGCGCGGTTGTAGTCGAGGTCGATCACCACGTCGTAGAGCCCGTCGTCCCGCCACATCGACTCGGCGCTGACGCCCGGGGCCGGCAGGCGGATCGGCCGGTTGTAGCGGCGGTCCCGGCTTTCGTCGCACCAGCCGTCATCCGGGCGGGTCGCCCGCAGGGGTAACGCCGTCGGCGGCCGCAGGCCCAGATGATCCGGCCGGTAGGCGCCACCCCGCAGGCGGAAGCGTCCGCGCGGCGAGCCGCCGTCGCCCTCGCGCTTGTCGCAGACGATGCCGCCCGCCCCGAGGGCGCAGGGGATCACGGCCGGGCCGACCAGGAGTTGCCCCCGGCGGCGGTCGCCGACCATCGCCCGGACCCGGATCTCGCTCAAGGTCACGCGAACGGGTCCGGGCCGCTCACGCCGATGTCCACGCACCAAAGCCCCCTCCCCTGCCGGCGACACGCGCCCCGTCCGGCCCGCGCTGCCGCGGGTCTGGGACGGATCGGTGGGCGTTATGCCCGGTATCCAATACCGAAACCGCGAAAAATTGCGCGCAAGGCAATTTCCGGCCACAAACGCAGCCCTATCCTTGCCGTGGAACCCAGGCCGTCGAAGCCGGGATTCGGGAGCGAACCAGCCCACCGCCCTGCGACGGGGGGACCGAACGCCCTCGGATTCCGGAGCGCCGGCCCCGTTTCCCTGGAGCCAGCCGTGTTGTCACACGATGGGCGGCGTGCTCCAGATCCTTGTCATCGCACGCTGTTTCCGGACCTCGAATCGTCCGGTCCCGCAGCGTGTTCCAGGGCCCCGGACGATGTCGAATGTCTATCGCCTGCTGATCTGTGACGACGACGCGATCCTGCGCGACACGCTCACCGAGCAGCTCGATCTCTGCGAAGAATTCACCGTGGTCACCGAGGCCAATGCGGCGGATGCGGTCCGGCGGGTCGGGGCCGAGCGCATCGACCTGGCGGTGATGGATGTCGGCCTGCCCGATCTCGACGGGCGCGAGGCCGTGCGCCGGATGCGCGCCGGCGGCTTCCGCGGCCCGGTGATCATGCTCACCGCGCAGGATTCCGAGGCGGACCACGTCGAGGGCCTCGAGGCCGGCGCCAACGACTACGTCACCAAGCCGTTCAAGTTCGGCATCCTGCTCGCCCGGATCCGCGCGCATCTGCGCAGTCACGAGGCCTCCGAGGACGCGGTGTTCCAGATCGGCCCCTACACGTTCCGGCCCGGCGCCAAGCTGCTGGTCGGCGAGCGCGGCTCGAAGCTCAAGCTCACCGAGAAGGAGACCGCGATCCTGCGCTTCCTGTACCGGGCCGGCCGGGCCGTGGTGAACCGCGACACGCTGCTCGCCGAGGTCTGGGGCTACAACGCCCACGTCACCACGCACACGCTGGAGACGCACATCTACCGGCTGCGCCAGAAGATCGAGCCGAACCCCGCCACCGCGGCGATCCTCGTCACCGAGGGCGGCGGCTACAAGCTGCTGCCCTGATCGGCGCGCGTCAGGGCGAGACCCCGGAGCCGGGCCCGATTGCCACGCGATCGGAAACCGCTTTAGGGATTTGCGTGTAGGCGAGACCGAGGCTCGTTTGCGCGCAGGTGGTGGGGCGGTTCTTTGGGGCTCGACGACGACATCGCGATCCTCGCAGACGCGCCGCTGTTCGGCTTCCTCGACCGGGACGCCCTGCGCCTGCTGACCTTCGCGGCCGAGCGGCGCGAGCTGGCCGACGGCGACCTGCTGTTCGCCCGCGGCGACCCGGCCGATGGCGGCTTCGTGGTGATGTCGGGCACGATCCGGCTGGCGCCCCGGGTCCCGGATGCCGAGCCGGTGCGGGCCGGGCGCTCGGCGCTGATCGGGCAGCTCGCCTTGTTCGTGCGCGGGACCCGCCCGACCGAGGCCCGGGCCGAGGGCGCCGCCGAAGTCATGCGGATCACCCCCACGCTGATGCGCCGCGTGCTGGAGGAATTCCCCGCGGCCGCGCAATCCGTCTACGACACGCTGGCGATCGACTTGGTCGACCTGGTCGCCGATCTCGACCGGGTGCGGGTGCTGCTGGAGGATTGAGCGGGGTGGATTGCGGCTGCCCCGGGTGACAGCCCCGGTGCCCGCTTGTAAGCACGGGCTTCCGCAGAATGTCCCTCCGCAAGAGCAGCGTGCGCCCATGTCCACCTCCGACCTCGCCAAGACCATCGAGACGGCCTGGGAGGAGCGCGCCGGCATCTCGACATCCACGCAGGGCGCCGTGCGCGAGGCGGTCGAGGAGGCGCTGAACCTGCTCGATTCCGGCAAGGCCCGGGTCGCCGAGAAGAGCGGCAATCAGGATTGGGTCGTCAATCAGTGGCTGAAGAAGGCGGTTCTGCTGTCCTTCCGCCTCAACGACATGGCGGCGATCGAGGGCGGCCCCGGCGGCGCGCCCTGGTGGGACAAGGTCGCCTCCAAATTCGCCGGCTGGGGCGAGGCCGAGTTCCGCGCCGCGGGCCTGCGCGCCGTCCCGGGCTGCTTCGTGCGCCGCGGCTCCTACATTGCCCCGGGCGCCGTGCTGATGCCGAGCTTCGTCAATCTCGGCGCCCATGTCGGCGAGGGCACGATGGTCGACACCTGGGTGACGATCGGCTCCTGCGCGCAGGTGGGGAAGAACTGCCACATCTCCGGCGGCGCCGGCATCGCGGGCGTGCTCGAGCCGCTCCAGGCCAACCCGGTGATCATCGAGGACGATTGCTTCATCGGCGCCCGCGCCGAGGTTGCCGAGGGCGTGATCGTCGGCCAGGGCAGCGTGCTGTCCATGGGCGTCTATATCGGCGCCTCGACCAAGATCGTCGATCGCACCACCGGCGAGGTGATGTATGGCCGCGTGCCGCCCTACTCCGTGGTGGTGTCGGGCACGATGCCCGGCAAGGCGCTGCCGGACGGCACCCCGGGCCCGGGCCTGTACTGCGCGGTGATCGTCAAGCGCGTCGATGCCGGCACCCGCTCCAAGACCGCCATCAACGAGCTGCTGCGCACCTGATTCTTCGGGACTCGAGGACGGTCCGGTGGAAACGACGCGCAAGAACCTGGACCTGATCGTGGCGGGCCGGCCCGTGCCGACTCCCTGCGACGTGATCGGCACGGGGCGGGACGCGCTGCTGCTGCCGGCCCTGTCCACGATCTCGGATCGGGCCGAGATGCGCGACCTCGCCCACGCCCTCGGCTCGGCGTACCGCTGCCTGGTGCCCGACTGGCCGGGCTTCGGCGCCCGGCCGCGGACCCGCCTGCCGCTGGAGCCGGGCACCCTGCACGCCTTCCTGGACGCGCTGCTCGCCGCCGCCCCCGGCCCCTACGCGATCGGGATCGCGGCGGGTCATGCCGCCGGCTACCTGGTCGCCGCGGCGCGACGACACCCGAAAGCCTTCGAGCGCCTGGTGCTGGTGGCGCCGACCTGGCGCGGGCCGCTGCCCACAGCGATGCCGAGCCGGGCGCACTGGTTCCTGCGGATCCGCCGGGCCGTGGAGGCGCCGGTGCTCGGCGATGCGCTCTACCGGCTCAACATCAGCCCGCCGATCATCGGCCGGATGATGCGCGCCCATGTCTACGCCGATCCGGCCCACGTCACCCCGGCCCTGGTCCGGGCCAAGCACGCGGTCACCCGCCAGCGCAACGGCCGGTTCGGCACCGCCGCCTTCGTCACGGGCGGCCTCGACCCCGTGGGCGACCGCACCGCCTTCCTGGACCTGTTCGGCGACGGCCTGCCGCCGACCCTGGTGCTGCGCCCCGAGAAGGCCCCGCGCCGCTCCGGCGCCGAGATGGACGCGCTGATCGCCCACGGCCGGGTCACGGGCGTCCCGATCCCCGGGGCACTCAGCCCGCACGAGGAGTTCCCCAGCGCGGTAGCGGCCGCGATCCAGGCAATGTGACCTTCGTGAGCGTAGGCAAACAAGAAATCCATTGGCGGCATCAACAGATCTGGCTCAGAAGGTTGGATGGGATGCGACCGTCCGCCGATAGCCGGGAGAGCTGCCAGACCTGTGCAGTTTGAGCGTCTCATAAAATGCTTGATCACCGCACCCTCTGCACAAGACAGCGCGGAGGGTGATGTTTGTGAAACTCTTTGGATCGGCGTGAAATCAAATATTCCTATCCTGATGATTTACTCGCTTCCAACCCCGACGCAGGATCCCACTTGATTAGTGGTTTCATCGCGATATTTCTTTCATCGACTTCGTAAATCCCATCATAACTTACGCCGCTAAATTTTAATCCATTTTTGAAGAAAAATAGATGCGAGATTAGCTCCAGCAGAAACGTAAACGGCTTTTCATTTCGATACGTATTCGTCAGTCGAACGTAGTGCGCAGGGTTATTAATAAGATTCCATTTAGTATCTAAGAATCTTCGTATGAATGGCAAATAAAAATTGACATATTCAACCAAATGATCTCTCGAATGGAATCCAATGTAATTGCAAAAAAAGTCTGAGAAATATTTATATTGATCAATGTATCTCACACCATAAAATCCATCGATATATGCTATACCCTCATCCTTGATCCCGAGATACCCTACCAATTTATAGTAAGATAGGTCTTGAAAATTGGCTGGCCGATCGTAGGACGGCAGATATCCCCACCCATATTGTTCAAGCGATTCGAACGCTTCGGTCAACACACGTGAAAAATCAGCCGTGAGCATCGCGTTCTTTTCGAAAAAGCGCGATGATACCATGTAGAATGGATAAGTTGCGAAAGGTTTTTCCAGTTCTATAAGTAAAAATGACCATTCTGCGATCATCCTCGATCCAATTCCGGTTATACTCGGATTGATTAGCCTTTCCTCGACATGAAAATGATTGAATTCATCTGGCGCACCGGCCGCATCTACAAAATAGAATTTTGCGTTGATATCTGCTTCAAAGAATCTTGTATCGATCGGCCTTGATCGATCAACATGATTGAATTTATAAGCGGTTATCACATACAATGACCCAGGCTTTGAAATATTCACATCATTTTTCATCATAACTGCCCCGGCGTACGCAAGTGCTCCATTCACGCAACCTAGAAAATATCGATGTTTTAATTTTGGATCAAGTCAGGTGGCAATAAATTAGAATCAAACCCAGTTTAATAATTGTAAAAAATATAGCTATTAAATAATTCCCCCAAATAGCGCTCAAAAAAATAAAGAATCGAACGAATACGACTTGGCGCCCCGTATCGAGACGAGAACACTTTTCGAGGCTTTGAGGCGAGCGCGTTGTGCTGCCTTATCATTAGCAGCAAACCGAATTTTGGCCGGAGCGCGGAGGGAGGCCTTGCCCTATGAGCAACGCGGATGGCGACACTTCGAAGCGTGCGTGCTCTAACGATGCCTGACAAGACCGTCTGATCCGCCTCGGATTCATGAGGTCGCGGCGCGGATGGTTAAGGCCTGGATGCAGTCTGGCATCATAGGCTTCGTCGCTGCGTCGCTCGTGTGCATGGTATTGCGGCGGCCCGCTACGCAAGGCCGGTATGGCATCGGAGGGCGCTGTCCCAGCTCGCTCGCGTCCAGTCGATCTCACCGGTCGCCTGCAGGCGCTCCAGCCGTATCTGACGCAGACGGGCTACACGCCGGCGCTGGCCCATCGCGCAGGCGCAGCCCATCGCAGCTAGTCGCATCTCCCATGGAACGCCCGAGCGCGGGCCGAACAGGATGCCCGTCTGCGTAGCTTCGTTCTCGATTGGCCGCCGACCGCCGTTGGGACGGGGGCGGGTTGCGACAGACGCGCTGCAATCTGGGTCCGACGATCATCGGGCAGAAGCGCACGGGGCATAACCATCAACGCTTACCGCGCGATCCATCCCCCTTCTGCTGAACGCCCTGAGTGCAGGCCAGTGACAAGCCGGCCACCATTCGCAAACCAGCGGGTCAGAGATTTCTTGACGACGATCTTTGCGGGCCATCAGCTGCCCATAGTATCCGCGGTATAAAGTCGGCGATCCGTGATCAATTTTGGCGACATCGCGGCTGGACAGCGCACTGCACCTGTGCGCGGACTGAACCGTCCGGCCGAGCCGTTCGTTTGTCTGCGGGAGCGGCCCGCCTCCTTGCTCGACACCGCCACGGATCCGATGCTGCGCACCCTGTCCCTGCCGGCCCTCGCCGTCCTGATCGCCGCCGCGACACCTGTGCGCGCCGAGGATACGCCCTCCCCTGCCCCGTCGAACCCGCCGGCGGCGCCGTCCGTGGGCGCCGAAACGCTCAAGCCCGGCAAGCCGGCGGTGAAGCCCTATCTGGCCGACACGGCCGTTCCCGACGCCCTCCAGATCCTGCCGCCGCCGCCGGCCCACGATGCCCCCCTCGACAAGGCCGACCGGGCGGCCTTCAACGGCACCCGCGCCCTGAAGGGCAGCGCCCGCTGGGAGATCGCCGCCAACGACGTGTCGGAGGGCGCGACCGCAGTCCTCGACAATTTCGCCTGCGTGCTCGGCACCCGGCTCGACCAGACCCGGGTGCCGGCAGTGCTCAACCTCCTCGAGCGCGCCCGGCTCGACCTCGCGCGCGCGACCCGCGGGCCGAAGGTCCATTACCGCCGGCTGCGCCCCTTCGTGGGGAACGAGGCGCCGATCTGCGTCCAGCGGACCCAGGCGCTGACCGACAGCTTCAGCTACCCGTCCGGCCACGCGACCCAGGGCTGGGCCTACGCGCTGATCCTGGCCTCCCTGGTGCCCGAGAAGGCGACCCCGATCCTGGCTCGCGGCCGGGCCTATGGTGAGAGCCGGGTCGTGTGCGGGGTGCACTGGCTCAGCGACGTGGCGGCCGGGCGGATCACCGGCTCCTCGGTCCTCGCCACGCTGATGGGCGATCCGGGCTTCCGGGCCGACCTGGAGAAGGCCCGCACCGAGTTGCGCGGCGCCCTGTCCGGCGGCGGCACGGCACCCGACCAGGCCACCTGCACCCGCGAAGCGGAGGCCCTGCGCGAGCCGCCGCTGGAGTTCTGAATGCGAATAACTTCAGATTTTAACAGCTCTAAGTGTGTGATTTGCAACACATTTTTGGGTTGATCAACGACGCGTGAACGATGAATCCTGAGAGCGAAGCGCCGTCAAACAGCGCATCTCAGGGTTTGTCCATGTCCATGCGTACCGGCCGCCTCGGGCTGCTCCTCACCTCCACGGCTCTGGCCACCGCTGCCATCGCACCGCACGCCGCCGCGCAGGGCGCCAACGTGCAGCTCAACGAGATCTCGGTGGAGGCCGCCCGCCCGGCTTCCGCGCCGGCGGCCGGAGCCGGCTTCGGCGGAGCGAATGTCAGCGGCGGCGACGGCAACAGCGCGGCCACCAGTGGCGGGGGCGGCGGTCCGTCGGGGGTGACCGGCTATGTCGCGCGGGTGAGCCCCACCGCCACCAAGACCAACACACCGCTGATCGAGACCCCGCAATCGGTCTCCGTGGTCACGCGCGAGCAGCTCAACGATCGCAATGTGCAGGATCTGGCCCAGGCGATCGCCTACACGCCGGGTGTATCGAGCAGCGTGTTCGGCTTCGATCCGCGCTACGACGCCTTCTTCATCCGGGGCTTCAGTGCGACCTACAACGGCATTTTCCGCGACGGCCTACGCCTCAACGCCGTAGGCCTCACGATCCCGCGCAGCGAGCCCTATGGGCTGGAGGCGATCACCATCCTGCGGGGACCAGCCTCGGGGCTCTACGGTCTGGGCTCGCCCGGGGGCATCGTCGATTCGATCTCGAAGCGCCCGGTTTTCGTGCCCTTCGGCGAGGTACAGTTCCAGGCGGGCAATTACGACCGCTTCCAGGGCAATTTCGACATCGGCGGCCCGGTCGACGGCACCGATGGGACGGTGGCCTATCGCGTGACCGGCGTGAAGCGCCAGTCCAACACCTACCTGCCGGGCGGGGACGACGACCGCATCTTCATCGCCCCGTCCTTCACGTGGCGGCCGGATTCCGATACCAGCTTCACGTTCCTGAGCGAATACTTCGAATCCCGCCTGCCCGGCACGTCGTTCTTCTTCAACGATCCCGGCTTCAGGGTGACGAATTTCTACTCCGGCGACCCGGCATTCAACCAGTACAAGCAGCAGCAGTACCGCATCGGCTACGCGTTCGAGCACAAATTCTCGCCGGACCTGATCTTCCGCCAGAACTTCCGCTACTATGATGTCCGCGCCGACTACGATTACACGTCGATCACGCGTCTGAATCCCGCCCGGACCCTCGGCTCACGCAGCGCCGCCGCTTATCTGGACAGATTGAGCCAGATCTCCATCGACAACCAGCTCGAAGGCCACTTCGCCACCGGACCGATCCAGCACACCCTGATTGGCGGGGTTGATTATGCGCATTACGACTACACGCGCACCTTCGGCTCCGGTGCCGCGCCCGATCTCAACCTCCTGACGCTGAACTACGGGCAGCAGGTCATCGCCCGGCCGCGGTTTACGAACTTCCAGAGCCAAGCGCAGGACCAGGTCGGCGCCTACCTACAGGAGCAGGCCAAGTTCGGGCGCTTCGTCCTGACGCTCACCGGACGACACGACTGGGTGTTCCAGAACACCGCCGACCAAACCGCCGGTACGGTTTCCAACCAGGCTGACCGAGCCTTCTCCGGCCGGGTCGGCTTAAACTACCTGCTCACCGACTTCCTGGTGCCCTACGCCAGCTACGCGACGACGTTCACGCCCCAGGTCGGCATCGACGTGAACGGGAACCCGTTCAAGCCCGCGACCGGCGATCAGATCGAGGCCGGCGTGAAGGCGGCAATCCCCAACACCAACATCACGGGTTCCTTTGCTGGGTTCGACATCGTCCAGTCCTCGCTGCTGCGCCAGGATCCGAACAACATCGCCAACGTCGTCGCCAGCGGCTCGGTCGAATCCAAGGGATTCGAGGCCGAGTTGACGGCCAATTTCGCGCCTGGGACCAACCTAACGCTGTCCTACACCCATCTCGACTTCCGGTTCCTGCGCCAGACCTCGCTGGTCACCGGCCAGCCGATCGACGGCAATGCCCTCTCAGGCATCCCGGGCGATACGTTCACCGCCTTTGCGACCTACTTGTTCCCGCCCGCGTCGCCGCTCGCCGGTCTGCAACTCGGCGGCGGCATCCGTTATGCCAGCACGAGCTTCGCCGACGATGAGAACACGGTCCGCAACCCCACCGTTACCCTGTTCGACGCACTGATCGCCTATGACTTTGCGGCCCTCGATCCGAAGTACAAAGGTTTCCGCGCGCAGATCAACGCATCCAATATCTTCGACCGTAGCTACACAAATTGCCAGGCCGGCTTCTGCTACCGCGGCGCGCCCGCCACGGTGATCGGCAGCCTGATCTACCGCTGGTAGACGCCGGACCGGGCTGGGGCAGGGGAGCATGGCAGGTCCCCGCTCCCGGCATTGGAGGTCGGCGGCACATCCGTCCTAAGGCCGGAGCATAATCCTCCGACTTGGGCCGCCCATGCTCTCGACCCTCCTGGTCGTGCTGCCGATCTTCGCGCTGATCTTTTCGGGCTGGCTGGCCCGGCGGCTCGGCGTGCTCGGCGCTGCCGCGACCACCGAACTCAACCGCTTCGTGGTGTTCCTGGCCCTGCCGGCGCTGCTGTTCGACGTCACCGCGCAGGTCCATTGGAGCGAGATCTGGAAGCCCGGCTTCATCGGCGCCTTCGGGTTGAGCAGCCTGGCGGTCTTCGCGGTCACCGTGCTGCTCCGGCGGGCCGGAGGGCATCCGCTCAGCGATGCCGCCGTGGACGGGCTCAATGCCGGCTATCCCAATACCGGCTTCATGGGCTTCCCCGTGGCACTGCTCGCCTTCGGCCCGGAGGCGCTGGCCCCGACCACCGTGGCGGCGATCCTGACGGTCTGCGGGGTGTTCGCCGTCGCGATCGTGCTGATCGAGATCGGGCTCCGGCGCGAGGCGCGCGGTGCCGGTCGGGACCGGCCGGGCGTTCCGGTCTGGCTCGCGGCCGGCCGGTCGCTGATCCGCAACCCGCTCCTGGTCTCACCGGCGCTCGGCGCCCTGATACCGATTGCCGGCCTCACCCTGCCGGCGTCGGTCGAGTCCTTCCTGAAGCTCCTCGGCGGGGCCGCCTCACCCTGCGCCCTGGTGGCGCTCGGCCTGTTCCTGGCCCAGAAGCGCCGGCCCGGAGCCGCGCAGCCCCGGGCGGCCGCCCTGCTGGTCGGCCTCAAGCTCGTCGGGCAGCCCGCGCTCGCCTACGCGCTCGGCCGTTACCTGTTCGACCTGCCGCCGCTGCTGCTGCATGTCGCGGTGCTGATGGCCGCCCTGCCCACCGGGACCGGCCCGTTCATGCTGGCGGAGTTCTACCGCCGGGAGGCCGACCTCACCTCCACGGTGGTGCTGGTCTCGACGATCCTGTCGATCCTCACGGTCTCGGGCTATCTGGCGACAGTTTGAAACGACACGACCACGCTCTTGCCGCAGACAAATCGTAACGGTTGCTGCGTAGCGTCATGGCGCGGCCCTCCGGGTCCGCGCTAAACACGATCGAACAGAGCGGGGCGGACGGCGACGTGATGGTGCGTTCGGGAGTATCGGTTGCGGGCCGGATCGGCCGCCTCGCCTGCGTCGCCGGCCTGGCGCTGAGCCTGTCGGCCTGCTTCCGCCCCCTCTACGGACCGACCGCCTCCGGCGAGACCGTGCAGGCGCTGCTCGCCGCCGTGCAGGTCGACGACGTGGCGATGGCTCAGGGCCAGGAGCGGCTCGGGCATTACCTGCGCAGCGAGCTAATCTTCGAGCTCGACGGATCGGGCCAGCCCGCGAGCAAGCGCTACCGGCTGAAGCTCTCGGGCTCCGAGATCGTGCAGACCCCGATCGTCTCCTCCACCACCGGCCGCGCCGAGGCCGGCACGCTGGTGGCCAACATCAAGTACAGCCTGGAGGATATGGCCGGCGCCAAGGTCTACACAGAGGGCGTGGCGACCTCGACCGCGACCTACGACCGCTCGGTCCAGCGCTTCGCCAGCCAGCGGGCGGCGCGCGACGCCGAGATCCGCCTGGCCAGCGTGCTGGCGGACCAGATCAAGACGCGCTTGGCCGCCGTGCTCTCGACCAAGCCGTGAGCCGACTTTGACCGCGGTCAGGGCGGGCGAGATCGAGGGGCTGATCCGGCGCGGGCCGGATCCGCGCATCCCGGTGATCCTGGTCTACGGGCCTGATACCGGCCTCGTCACCGAACGCGCCCGCAAGCTCGCCGAGGACTTCGTCACCGACCCGGGCGATCCCTTCGCGCTGGTGCGGATCGACGGCGACACCCTCGCCTCCGATCCCGGCCGGCTCTGCGACGAGGCCGGGACGATGGGACTGTTCGGCGGCCGCCGGTCGATCTGGGTGCGGCCGGGCAGCCGCAACTACGCGCCGGCGGTCGAGGCGGTGCTGGGTGCCGCGGTGGCCGATGCCCGCATCGTCGTCGAGGGCGGCGACCTCGCGAAGAACAACCCGTTGCGCGTCCTCTGCGAGCGCTCGCCCAAGGCGCTGGCGATTCCCTGCTACGCGGATGACGAGCGCACGCTCTCCGACCTGATCGAGCGCACCCTGCAGGAGCGCGGCCTGCGCATCGACCGCGCCGCCCGGGAGGTCCTGGCCCGCAGCCTCGGCGGTGACCGCCGGGCCAGCCTGATGGAGATCGAGAAGCTCGCCCTCTACGCGGCCGGGGAGGGGCACGGGGACACGGTCGTCACCCTCGACCATGTCGAGGCCATCACCAGCGATGTGGCGGCCAGCGTGCTCAACACCCTGATCGACGCCGCCTTCGACGGCCGTCGCGAGGCGGTGGAGCGCGACTATCGGCGCTTCCGGCACGAGGGCCTGGATCCCGGCGTGGTGCTCGGCTCGGCCCTGCGGCACGCCCTGACCCTGCTGGCGACCCGCCTCGACAATCCCGACAAGACCCCGGCCCTGATGGCGGCCTCGTGGCGGGGGCTGCATTTCAAGCGCAAGGCCAGCATCGAGGGGCAGCTCGCCACCTGGCCGGCCGGTACCCTCCGGCAGGCGGTCAAGGCCCTTCAGGACGCGATCCTGGCCTGCCGGCGGGCCGAGCCGGAGCTGGCGCACGCCCTGGCCTCCGCGGCGCTGCTGCGGGTGGCGGAAGCGGGCGCCCGGCGGCGGCGTTAGGCCATCCAGCAGTTTCGCCTTCGACAAGGCAGATTGCCTGCATCCATCCCATCCGCGCCCTCATCCTGAGGTGGGCCCGCGCAGCGGGCGCCTCGAAGGAGCCCTCCAGACGCCTCTGCGATCCCTGGAGCTCTCCTTCGAGGCCTTCGCTTCGCTCCGTCACCTCAGGATGAGGGAAGGGGTGGGATGGACGCCGGAAAGAAGCTTTCCTCAGCTCTCCTCCGACACCTTGAACCGGTTGAGCAGCGCCTCGAGCTCGTCCCGGGTCTCGTAGCGGATCCGGATCTCGCCCGAGGCCTCGTCCTTGGGCTTGTAGGTCACCTCGACCCCCAGGGCCCGGCGGATCCGCAATTCCAGGTCGCGCACCGGGGCAGGGCGCTCGGCGGAGAGGCGCGGGCGGCCGGGGCGGGGGGTATCGGGGGCCGCAGCCTCGGCCGCCTCGGCGGCCGCCACCGCCTCGACCTCGCGCACCGACAGGCCCTCGGCCACGACCCGGCGGGCCAGGGTCTCGGGATCGCGCACCGCCAGGAGCGCGCGGGCATGGCCGGCCGTGAGCTCCCCGGCGGTGACCCGGTCCTGCACGGCGGGCGGCAGGTTGAGCAGCCGCAACGTGTTGGCGAGGTGGCTGCGGCTCTTGCCGAGGATCTCGGCCAGTTCCTTCTGCGTATAGGCGAAGTCCTGCATCAGGCGCTCGTAGCCCGAGGCTTCCTCGATCGGGTTGAGGTCGGAGCGCTGGACGTTCTCCAGGATGGCGAATTCCAGGGAGGCGCGATCGTCGATCTCGACGATCACCACCGGCACCTCGTCGAGCCCGGCCTTCTGGGACGCCCGCCAGCGGCGCTCGCCGGCCACGATCTCGAAGGCGCCCGGCACATCGGCCAGCGGCCGCACCACGATCGGCTGGATGATGCCGCGCTGGGTGATCGAGGTCGCCAGTTCCGCGAGTTCCGCCTCGCCGAAGCTCCGGCGCGGGTTGCGCGGGTTCGGGCGCAGGAACTCCACCGGGACCTTCCGCTGCGGCTCGATCTTGCCGTCGGTCTTGGCCGCCTGTCCGGCATCGCCGAAATCGCCGATCAGCGCCGCGAGCCCGCGCCCGAGACGGGGTCGTGCCCCCTCCTCCGCCATCCTTGTCACCCGTGTCACGCTCCGCACTCGATCCGTCCGAATAGGAAAAGGATCACACAATCACGCCGCCGCCGGCACGCGGCCTTCACGCTGGATCACCTCGGAGGCGAGGCGCAGATACGCCTGGCTGCCGGCGCATTTCAAATCGTAGAGCAAAGCCGGCTTGCCGTGGGACGGCGCCTCGGAGATGCGGACGTTCCGGGGGATCACGGTCTCGTAGACCTTGTCGCCCATGAAACCGCGGACATCCGCCACCACCTGGGCGGAGAGGTTGTTGCGCGGGTCGAACATCGTCAGCACGATGCCCTGGATGGTCAGCTTCGGGTTCAGGGCGCCGCGGACCTGCTCGACGGTGCGCAGCAACTGGCTCAGGCCCTCCAGGGCGAAGAACTCGCATTGCAGCGGCACCAAAACCGCGTCGGCGGCGGCCAGCGCGTTGATGGTCAACAGGTTGAGCGAGGGCGGACAATCGATCAGCACGTAGCTGATCCGCTCCAGACCCTTGGCCTGGGCGATGTCCTTCAGCACGCCGCGCAGCCGGTGGGCGCGGTCGGGCAGGGTGGCCAGCTCCATCTCCAGGCCGAGGAGATCCATGGTGGAGGGCGCGATCGACAGGCGCGGCACCGCCGTGGGGATCACCGCCTCGGCGAGCGACGCCTCGCCGGTCATGACGTCGTAAGTCGAGACCTGGCGGCGGGCCCGGTCGATCCCCAGCCCCGTGGAGGCGTTGCCCTGCGGGTCGAGGTCGAGCACCAGCACGTCCTCGCCGATCGCCGCTAGGGCCGTGCCGAGGTTGATCGCCGTGGTGGTCTTGCCGACGCCGCCCTTCTGGTTGGCCAGCGCCAGGATCCGCAGGGGATGTCTCACGGACGGTCTTTCGGCAGGGGTTAAGACGGGATCGCTGGACGGATCCACGGACCGGTCGGCGGAATCGCCGAGGATCGCTTCGGTCATCGATGGCTCGGGGCGGCGAGGGCAGTGACGCGCACGATCCGGGCTTCGGAATCAGTCCGGCTCGGCACGAGGTCGTTAACGACTCTCCACTGCGCGGCCGCCTGGGTCAATTCAGCTTGCACGTCCCGGCCCTTCGGAAACAGGCCGGTGGTGCCCGTTTTCAACAGCGGCTCCGTCCAGGCGAGGAGCTGCGTCATGGGCGCGAGCGCGCGCGCGCAGACGATGTCGACGCCCTGATACTCGCCGATCACCGCCTCGATCCGGGCGTTGCGTACCCGCGCCGGCGCACCGGTGAGGCGGGCGGTCTCGGTGAGGAAGGCGCATTTGCGCGCGTTGCTCTCGACCAGTTCGACCTGGATGCCGCGCTCGCGGCCCGCGATGGCGAGGATCAGGCCCGGGATGCCGGCGCCGGAGCCGAGATCCAGCCAGGTCCGGGCCTCTGGGGCGAGGTCGAGCAGCTGGAGCGCGTCATCGATATGGCGGCTCCAGACCTCCTCAAGCGTGGCGGGGCCGACGAGGTTCTTGATCGGCTGCCAGCGCCGGAGCTGCGCGACGTAAAGGTCCAGCAGCTCGGCTGTTTCACGTGAAACACCGGAGGCGGCGAGGATTCGGGTTCGGTCCGGATCGCTCATGGGACGCGCCGTCCGGCATCGGGCGCGGCCCGTCGGGCATGGGCGGCCAACAAGGTGAGGGCGGCCGGCGTCACACCCTCGATCCGGGCGGCCTGGCCGAGGGTGCCCGGCCGGACGGTCTCGAGCTTCACCCGCATCTCGTTCGAGAGCCCGCTGATCCCGGCATAATCCAGGCTCGCGGGCAGCCGCACCGCCTCGTCGCGCCGGAAGGCGGCGATGTCGGCGTTCTGCCGGTCGAGATAGACCGCGTAGGTCGCATCGGTCTTGAGGCGGTCCGCGATCCGGGGCGCGGTCTCGGCCAGCTCCGGCCAGATCGCGGCGAGCTGCGCCCAGGTGATCTCGGGATAGGCGAGCAGCTGGAACGCGCTGCGGCGTATGCCGTCGCGGTTCAGCATGATCCCGTGCACGGCGGCCTGGCTCGGGGTCAGGCTCACGGCATCGAGCCGGGCCCGCGACGCCTGCAATTCCTGCTGCGCGGCCGCGAAATGGTCGGCCCGATGCCCGCCGACGCAGCCCAGCGCGAGGCCCCGCGGCGTCAGCCGCTCGTCGGCATTGTCGACCCGCAGGGACAGGCGGTACTCGGAGCGCGAGGTGAACATCCGGTACGGCTCGCTGACCCCGTGGGTCACGAGGTCGTCGATCATCACACCGAGATAGGATTCGGCCCGGTCGAAAGCCGCGAGGTCGAGACCGCCGGCGCGCCGGGCGGCGTTGAGCCCGGCCACGAGACCCTGGCCGGCCGCCTCCTCGTAGCCGGTGGTGCCGTTGATCTGGCCGGCCAGGAACAGGCCGGGCAGGCGCTTCACCTGAAGCCCGGTATCGAGCTCGCGCGGATCGACGTAATCGTAC
Organism: Methylobacterium brachiatum; assembly: GCF_020523825.1. Classification (GTDB taxonomy): domain Bacteria; phylum Pseudomonadota; class Alphaproteobacteria; order Rhizobiales; family Beijerinckiaceae; genus Methylobacterium; species Methylobacterium brachiatum. Next base: position 529,953 of record NZ_JAJALK010000002.1, read on the forward strand.
TCGATGGCGTAGCCTGGCCGCAGGATCGCGGCGTGCTCCAGCCCCGGGATCAGCCGGATGATCTCGCGCTGGACCTCCTCGGGCAGGGCCGTGGAGATGCCGTTCGGGTAGATGGTCGGGTCGTCCAGCCCCTCCGGCTCGAGGAAGATCTGGTGCCCCTCCCGGTCGCCGAAGCGCACGACCTTGTCCTCGATCGACGGGCAGTAGCGCGGCCCCCGGCTGGCGATGCCGCCGGAATACATCGGCGAGCGGTGCAGGTTGGCGCGGATCAGGTCGTGGACCGCCTGGGTGGTCCGGGTGATGCCGCAGCGGATCTGCGGCGTGGTGATTTTCTCCGTCAGCGTCGAGAACGGCACAGGCTCGGCATCGGCCTCCTGCATCTCCAGGCCCGACCAGTCGATGGTCCGGCCGTCGAGGCGGGGCGGGGTGCCGGTCTTCAGGCGGCCGAGCCGCAGGCCGAGCCGGTCGAGGGTCTGGGCCAGCCCGATCGCCGGCGCCTCGCCGACGCGGCCGGCGGGGATCTGGCGCTCGCCGATATGGATCAGTCCGCGCAGAAAGGTGCCTGTGGTCAGCACCACGGCGGCGCAGGTGATCACCCGCCCATCCGCCAGCACGACGCCGGAGAGGCGGCCCTCCGGGTCGCGGATGAGGTCCTCGCAGGCGCCTGCCACCACCGTGAGGCCCGCGGTCTCGGCCACGGCCGCCTGCATGGCCGCGGCGTAGAGCTTGCGGTCGGCCTGGGTGCGGGGGCCGCGCACGGCCGGTCCCTTCCGGCGGTTAAGCAGGCGAAACTGGATGCCGGCCGCGTCGGCGACCCGGCCCATCAGCCCGTCGAGGGCATCGACCTCGCGCACGAGATGGCCCTTGCCGAGCCCCCCGATGGCGGGATTGCACGACATGGCCCCGATCGTGGCGGGGTCGTGGGTGACCAGGGCCGTGCGGGCGCCGCAGCGCGCCGCGGCTGCGGCCGCCTCGACGCCGGCATGGCCGCCGCCGACGACCACGACGTCGAACCGGTCGGATGAGGTGGTGAGCATGCGAGTGATTACGCGGGCGCAGCGGGAGCGGTCAACGCGTCCGGCAAGCGCTGGGGATGCGCGCGGTCGGTGGGGCGGCCTTCGCCCGGCCGCCGACCGATGCGCTTCCGCTGAGGCCCCTTACGACGAGGCCGGGGAGGGGGACAAGCCGGTGAGAGAGAACGCCGCTCAGCCGGTCATCGCCGTGGCGGTGTAGCCGGCCTTCGTCAGCGCATCCGCGATGACCAGGGCCTGGGCATCGGTGCGGATCGCGACACGCCCGGCTTCGCGGTCGACCTGGATCTCGGCCGCCGGGTCGATCCGGTTGACCGTACGGGTCACCGCGGCAGCGCAGCCGTCGCAGGTCATCCCCTCCACCTGCATCAGCAGGTCGGCGCGCATCTCGTTCATCCGGGCCTCCATGAACCGTATCATCGGCATGTCGGGGCGGAGCACGGCCGGCGCAAGCGTCAGAACTGCGCCGGCATGCGGAACGCGTAGTCGACCTTGAGGCCGAACTGGTACTGGTCGGGATTGCCGAACGGGCGCCGCACCAGGGGGCTGTCGCCCGAGGCGCCCAGGATGCGGGTGTAGCCGGCATAGGCCGTGTAGGCCCAGGTCTCGCTCTGCGTGTAGGTCACGGCGCCGAGCACGCCCGCCGAGTAGAACCCGCCGGGATTGTACGGGACGACCCGGCCATTGAGCGCGGCCTCGGCCGGCGACACGCCGAAATACTTCCGGGCGTAGCTGGCATCGCCGATGTTGAGGCGCGGGCCGATCGAGAACAGGAACGGGCCCGTGGGCATCAGGTAGTCGGCCGCCACCGAGCCGACCGTGCCGTGATGCCCGTACACGCCCTGGCGGATCTCCACGCGCGTGCGGATGGAGGGGGAGGGGTAGAACTCCGCGAACATCCCGGGCTCGAGGGCGATGCGCGCGTCCCGGAAGCCGAGCAGGTGGCGTCGGTCGTCGCCGTAATAGCGGCCGGGCACGATGCGGGCGGTCGGCCCGATGCTGAACATGGGGTTGTCGTAGACCGAGACGCTGAAGCCGTCATCCGGTGTCGAGAAGCGGCGCGGCTCGCCGGCCTTGCGGATGTCGATCCCGGGATAGCCGACCGCGGTGTAGTCCGAGGCGCCGGGATAGCGCGGGATCGCCTGGAGCGAGGCGCTGACCGTGACGATCCAGGTGCTGGGATCGACGGCATTCGGATCGACCCGCGTGAAGACCGGTCCCGAGCGGGAGGATGCCGACCCGAGATCAGCCGCGACGGTCGGCGCAGCACCGAAGGCGAGAACGAGGGCGCCGACGGACGAGCCGACGCGACGGAAAGAACGGAGCATCGGAACGCTTGGAGACACTGTGGTCATAGCCACGCTTTATGGCGCCTTTTCTTTCCGTTCACATGAGCGCGCAGTGCAACCCTCTTCCGAGCATTCGCAAACCGCCGGGACGTGGCGATTCCGCAACGTTCCCGCTTGCGCCGGCACCACACAATGCGGAATTCGCCGTCCCTCGCCTTGCCGTGGGGGCCGCGCGGCGACAAAGATCGACGAATCGGTCTTCGCCCGCCGAATCATCCCGGGACTTCCCCCGGCGGCCGGTGCGTGACCCTGGTAGGTGTTCTGACGATGGTCCCGGTCCTCGGCCGGTACGCGGGGCTGTTGGCGGCCGGGCTCCTGGCGCTCGTCGTGCTCGGGCCGCTGGCGGTGTTCGCGCCGCTCATGAGTGCCCTGGCGCTCGGTGGGCTCGCCGCCGTCGCGGCCGGCATCGCCCAGGCGCGTACCGCCTCCCTGAAGGCACGCTGCGAGAAGCTGTCCGGCGAGGTCGATCTGCTGTCCCGGCGCCTGCTGAAGGCCGAGACCGCCGCCGTGCCGCCGCGGCCGGAGTCCGGCGACGCCGCGCTCCGGGCCGAGGTCGAGGAACTGACCGTCGAGCTCGGGCTGCTCAGCGGCATCGTCCGTGACCTGACCACGGTGGTCAGCACCCAGGATTCCGAGATCGCCAGCCTCAAGGCCCGGCCCGAGCCGCGCCCGGAGCTGCCGCCCGCTGCTGTGCCGGAGCCGGCGCAGGCCCAGACCGCCCCGGAACCCGACGGCCCGGCGCTCACGAGCCGTCCGCATCCAATCCCGCCGGCAGCCCCGAGCGAGCGGGTCCCGGCCGCCCAGCCGCTCACGCGGGAACTGCCCCCCGAGCCGGCACCGGCACCGCGGCCGATCCCGCCCCGTCCCGTCGCCCGCGCGCCCGCCCCCTGGGTCGAGAGCGAGGCGGAGATCGTCCGGGCCTTCGAGGCGGACGCGCTCGAGATCCACCTGCAACCGGTGGTGACCCTGCCCCAGCGCAAGGTGACGGCCTACGAGGCCCTGGCCCGCCTGCGGGTCGACGGCCGCCTCGTCGAGCCGGAGGCGTTCCTGCCGGTGCTGGAGCGCTACGGCCGCACCACCGAGCTCGACCGGCGCATGCTGCAGCGGGCCTCCATCGTGGTGCGCCACCTCGCCCGCCGGGGCAGCGAGACCCTGCTGACCTACGGCCTGTCCCCGCTCTCGCTGTTCGAGCCCGGCCTGCTGCGGGAGCTGGCGCGCACGGTCGCGGACGATCCCGCCCTGGCGGGGCTGGTGATCGCCCTGCCGCAGGCCAGCTGGAACGGCCTCGATGGCGGGCAGCGCGGCCTGCTCCTGTCCCTGCGCGGCCGGATCGGGTTCAGCCTCGACCGGGCGGAGGATTTACGCTTCGACGTGGCCCAGCTCGCCGGGCTCGGGGTCGGCCAGGTCAAGGTGCCCGCCGACATGCTGCTGCGTCCCGGGGCGGACCGGCGGCTCCTGTCGGACATCGCGATCGAGGATCTCGCCCCGGCTTTGGCCCGGGCCGGCATCCGCCTGGTCGCGACCGGCGTCACCGACGAGGCGGACGTGCCGGACCTGATCGACCTCGACATTCCGTACGGCCAGGGTGCGGCCTTCGCGGCGCCGCGGCCCGTGCGCGCCGAGGTCCTGGCCGCACCGCCCGAGGCCCCGCCGCCCCCGCCGGTGGAGCCGGAGCCGGAGCGGCGGCCGTTCCGCTCGGTCCTGCGCCGGGCGGTCTGAGCGCCGCCCGTCACCAGTAGATCTGCAGACGCCCCAGGATCGTGTCGACCGAGAAGGGTGCGGTCCCCAGCGCGTCGGACTGGGCCGCGCCCGGCTGCACGCGACCGTGGATGACGTTCGCGATCAGGCGCAGGTTCGGCTCCGGGTACCAGCTCAGGCCCAGGGTCACGTCCCGCTCGGCGCCGCCGCGAAAGCCCCGGGCGTTCAGCTCGATGGCGCTGTAACGGGCGGACAGCTCGAAGACGCCGATCCCGCCCCGGGAGATTCGCTGGTCGTCGCGCGGCTGGATGCCCTTGAACGTCGCGTAGGTCGTGCCGCCCTTCGGGACCAGCGCGTAGGCCCGGCCCGCGCCGTTCAGCACCCAGCCGGCCTCGACATAGCCGCCCTGGAACCCGAGGCTCGGAAGGGCGCCGCCCGGCCCGGCGAACCGATCGATGGCGGCGTGGATATACTCCGCCTGCACCAGGATCGGGCCGTTGCGATAGGCGAACTCGGCGCCGATCCGCGACACGCGCGCCGCGTCCGGCAGGTCACCGGTATCGACGAAGGGCCGGGCGAACAGGAACGCCTCGGCCGGGGTGGAGAAGTTGAACGCGCCATCGCCCCGGGCGCGGCTCTGGACGATGCCGGCCACCCCGAGATGCAGGGTCTCGCGTTCCTCCAGGATCGGCGCCACGGTGGCACGGCCCGCAGCCGCCACCCCGTCGCCGGTGATGCCGTTGCTGGCCGCGTCGCCGAACACGCTCGCGACGGCGGTCCAGGCCTGACCGTGATGCCCGATCGCGAAGCCGAAGCGCCGGTCCGGCACGAAGGCGTTGGCCAGGGAGCGCTCGGCGAACAGCGTGTCGTTATTGCTCTGCAGCCATTCGAGGCTGAACGGCACCTTCATGTTGCCGAGAGTCAGGATCGTGTCCGGCAGCCCCTTCCAAGCGACGAACGCGTCGTTGATCGGCAGGATCGGGTCGCTGAAATCGTACTGGAAGGCGACGACCCAATCCTTCCCGATGGTCAGCGTCGGCTCGATCCAGGAGCGCCGCACCGCCACGGTGTCGGGGAAGGTCGCGCCCAGGCCGGGCCGGCTGAAGCGCGCCGCGCCGGCATCGATGTGCAGGCGGCCGCCGATCTGGAGCTTCACCTCCGGCTCGGGGAAGCTGAGCGTCAGGCCCTTCGGGTCGTAGCGCAGGCGCTCGCCATACGGGCCGGCCATGCCCTCGATCGCGTCATCGGCCGCGTCGGCGGGCGAGGCAGCCGCCAGCGATAGGAGCAGGAGGGCAGGGGCGCGGCGCATTCCCATCACCGGGCACAGAGCAGGTTGACGGGCGCGCGCCAATCACATCGGGGAGGGAATGCGCGAATCAGCGAGCCCGTGGCCCGGCGGACACGGCGCCTCAGTCCCGGGCCGCCCCGTCCAGCTGCGCCCGGATGTAGCGCCCCGCGCTCGCCAGCGACCGCCGCCCGGCCGCCACCTCCGGGTAGAACAGGTGCCAGGCGTGGATCATGTGCGGCCAGACCTGCAGCGTGACGGCCACGTCCGCCGCCGCCGCGACGCCGGCGAGCCGCAAGGCGTCGTCGAGCAGGGTCTCCGCGGAGCCGACCTGGATCAGCGTCGGGGGCAGGCCGGCGAGGTCCGCGTAGATCGGGGAGACCAGCGGGTCGCGCGGGTCGGTGCCGTTGAGATAGGCGCTCGCCAGCTCGGCCAGGTAGGCCCGGCTGATCAGCGGATCGACCGACGCCTTGGCGTCCAGGCTGCCGCCGGTGAGCGCGAGATCGGTCCAGGGCGAGCTGAGCCACAGGCAGCCGGGCAGCGGCAGGCCCCGCTCCCGCAGGGACAGGATGGCCGCCACGGCGAGGCCGCCGCCCGCGCTCTCGCCGGCCAGCGCGATGCGCTCGGGCGTGAACCCCGATTCGAGCAGGAACCGGTAGCCGGCCAGGGCATCACCGATCGCCGCCGGGAACGGGTGCTCGGGCGCAAGTCGATAGGCGAGGGCGAGGGTGCGCGTTCCGGCCTCCCGGCCGGCCTGGGCCACGACGTGGCGATGGCTCGCCAGCGACCCGGAGACGTAGCCGCCCCCGTGCAGGAACAGGATCACCCGGTCCCGATCCGCCCCCGGCGTCGCGGTCCATTCCGCGGGCAGGTCGCGTATCTTCGTGGGCTGGACATAAACATCGTCGGGCAGCGGGTCGTTCGCCCCGAGCGCATCCACGCGGGCGCGACGGGCCGCGAGATCGGCCGGGCGCGGGCTGGCGGCGAGGCGGGCGCGGATCCGGTCGATGTCGCTCACATCGGGCGAGGGGGTGGGCATCGGCGGGTCTCGGCGCGGCGGGCATTGGCGTCACGATGGCCGGGGCCGCGTGATCGGCCCAGATGAGCGCGATCCGGATGCTGACGCAACGGGGTTCGGCCGGGCGAAGGGATTGCAGGGCTCCGCCCGGCACCGGCACAAGGTCGACGACCCTCTGAAGCCGGGGGTTATTTGCCGATGCAGCCGGTCCGGCGAGGGGTCAGATCGATGCGATCCCGACTCCCCCGATCCTGAGGTGCGAGCGCAGGGAGCCACAGGATGGGGGGTCGGAACGACCGGCCGAGCGGCCCTTCAGACCGCGACGTTATCGATCAGCCGGGTCCGGCCGAGGAACGCGGCGACGAGAACCCGGGCGGGTCCGTCCACCCGCTCGACAGGTGCCAGGGTCCGGGCATCGCAGACCGCGAGATACTGCACCTGGAAGCCCGCGGCCTCCAAGGCGGCGCGACCCGCGGCGATCGGCGCCGCGACCGGGGTGCCGTCTCGGGCCGTGGCGGCGATCTCGGCCAGCACCGCGTGGAGTCTCGGCGCCACCGTCCGCTCCTCGGGCGAGAGGTAGCGGTTGCGCGACGACAGAGCGAGGCCGTCCGCCTCGCGCACCGTCGGCACGCCCTGGATCTCCACCGGGACGTCGAGATCGGCCACCGCCTGCTGGATCACCCGAAGCTGCTGAAAATCCTTCTCGCCGAACAGGGCGACGTCGGGCCCGACCTGGTTCAGCAGCTTGGTCACCACCGTGGCGACCCCGGAGAAATGCCCGGGCCGGAGCGGGCCGCACAGCCCTTCGGTCAGGCCCGCGACATCGATCCGGGTGCTGAAGCCCGGCGGGTACATGGTCTCCACGGCGGGCGTCCAGGCGGCGTCGGCGCCGGCCTGGCCGAGCAGCGCCAGGTCGGCCTCGAGATCGCGCGGGTAGCGCGAGAAATCCTCGTTCGGGCCGAACTGGGTCGGGTTGACGAAGATGCTCGCGACGACCCGCCGGCCGATCCGCCGGCCCTCCGCCACAAGGGCGAGATGGCCCTCGTGCAGCGCTCCCATGGTCGGCACCAGGACGACCCGCTCGCCGGCACGCCGCCAATCGGCCACGCTCCGGCGCAGGGAGGCGAGATCGCTGAAACGCTGGGGGATCGATTCGGACACGGGTCAGGCTCCGCGGCGGGGCGCCGATCTAGAGCATGATCCGCGGGCGCGAAAGCCGCCTAGGCCGGTTCAGGGGCAGTAGGGCAGGAGCGACCGGCCGAACGGGTCGTCCACGCCGAGCGGCGGCGTGAAGCCGTAATAGCTCGGATGCGACAGGCCGTATTCCGAGCCGACGTAACTCGGATCGTCCGGCGCGTTGGTCGGCACCGGCACGCGACGGGGCGTGCAGCCCACCGGGACGGCTCGGCTGCGGATGGCGTAGACGGGCCGGCGCTCGATCCCGTCGTTGCGCGGGAAGAAGCGTGGGCCGCTGCGGGTGATGGCCTCGTAGCCGCCGGGCCCATCGAGATCCGCCCCGCGGGCGCCAGGCGCGGCGACCAGCAGAGCGAGGCCGAGGGCCGTCCCGATCCCGTGCCGCACCGTCCCCTGCATGCCGAACCCGTCCCCGATACCGGCCCAGGGTGCGGGAGCAGGGTAAACAGGGACTTACGCGAGCGGCGTTCCTAGACCAGCGCCACCACCAGAGCCGACAGCGCGGTCACCAGATCCCCCTCCGTCAGGCGGATCTGCAGGCCGCGCCCGCCACCATTGATGTGGATCTCGGCGACCGGGTTCGACAGCGAGCCGGCATCGATCGCGGTCGGAAAGACCCGCTTCTGTCCGAGCGGACTGATGCCGCCGACATGGTAGCCGGTGAGGCGTTCGGCATCCGCGGGTTTGAGCATCGCGGCCGTCTTGCCGGAAAAGGCCGCCGCCACCCGCTTCATTGACACCTCCTTGTCGGAGGCCACCAGCAGGCAGACCGTCTTTCCGTCCACCGCCGCCATCAGGGTCTTCAGGACCCTGCCGGGCTCGACACCCAGCGCCTCCGCGGCCTGAAGGCCGATGCGCGGCGCCTCGGGATCGTAATCGTAGGCGTGCAGGCTGTAGCGGAGACCAAGCCTGTCCAGGGCCTGGGTCGCTCGGGTCGTCTTAGCGGGCGTCTTCGCCATCTCGGTCTCGGCTCACGCGGCGCCGGCCCGGGCGGCGACGAGGCGGCCGATCTCCGCATGGGCCGCCTCGACGACCTCCGTCGGGGCCTGGGCCCCGGTGACGTACACGCAGGCGAGGATCGGCGCACGCCCCGGCGGTCGCAGGATCGCGACGTCGTTGACCGTGCCGTGATCGCCGGTGCCGGTCTTGTCGCCGACGGTCCAATCCGGCGGCAGCCCGGCCCGCAGGCGCTTGAACCCAGTCTGGGACGCGACCATCCAGGCTTCCAGCCGCGCGCGCGAGGCCGCCGACAGGCTCGGTCCGAGGAGCAGGCGCGCGAGCGTGGCGCGCATCGCCTCCGGGCTGGTTGTGTCGCGCGGGTCGCCTTGCAGGGCGGTGTTCAGGGTGGGCTCATTGCGGTCGAGGCGGGTCACCGTATCGCCGATGCCGCGCAACCAGAGGGTCAGCGCCTGCGGGCCGCCCAGCGCCGCCAGCAGCAGGTTGGCGGCGCTGTTGTCGCTCCATTCGAGCGCGGCGGCGCAGAGATCCGCGACGGTCATGTGCCCGGTGCCGCCGCCGGCCTCCAGGCCCTTCCGGATCACCGGCGCGTAGCTCAGAAGAACGTCGTTCCCGTAGGTGACGAGCCTGTCGAGGGATTCAGTGCCCGCATCGACCCGTGCCAGCACGCAAGCCGCGGCCAGGACCTTGAAGGTGCTGCACATCGGGAACAGTTCATCCGCACGATGGCGCAGGAAGACGCGCTCCTGCGTTCCGGCCGAGACACCGAGGCGTCCGCCGAGCCGCTTCTCGATCGCCGCGAGTGCAGATTCGATTGCCTCGGCCTGCGCATGTCCGCGTCGCAGGATCAGCGGCGCCGTGAGGGCGCCGAGGCAGGCGGCGCGGCGGGTCCAGGACGTCATGGCGCGATTCGATCTTCCGAGGGCATCGGCAGCTCAGGTGATGGCCGAGCTTGGCCATTCCGTGGCCGCGGATGGAGTGGCCGCGCCGAAATCGTTACAGGGGCGGGACGCCGTGTTTCACGTGAAACGCGCCCTCCGGATCCATGCGGATGCCGACATCTGCCAACGCCATGATCGAGACGGAAACCCTCTTCGCCCCAGCCAGCGGCTTCGGCCGCGCCGCCGTCTCGGTGATCCGTGTGAGCGGCCCGGCGGCGGGGCACGTGCTGGTCGCCCTGGGCGGCACGCTCCCGCCGCCCCGGCGCCTGTCGTTGCGAACCTTGCGCGATCCCGCGGACGGCACCGAGCTCGACCGGGCGCTGGTCGCGTGGTTCCCGGGGCCCGACACCTATAGCGGCGAGGACATGGCCGAGCTGCACCTGCATGGCGGCACGGCAGTCCGCATGGGGGTCCTCACCGCCCTGGCCCGGATGCCCGGATGCCGGGCCGCCGGGCCAGGCGCCTTCACCCGCCGGGCGGTGCTCAACGGCCGGATGGACCTGGCCGAGGCCGAGGCGGTCGCCGACCTGATCGACGCCGAGACCGAGGGACAGCGCCGCCAGGCTCTGCGCCAGCTCGACGGCGCGCTCAGCCGCCAGGTCGCGGCGTGGCGGGAGGAAGCGATCGACTGCCTCGCCGCCGCCGAGGCCGCCCTCGATTTCGCCGATGAGGGCGATGTCGACGATGTCGGCCTCGACGCCGCCCTGTTCAGCCGTGCCGACGCCCTGCGCCAGGACATCGCAAAAGCCCTGCAGGATGGCCGCCGGGGCGAGCGCCTGCGCGAAGGTTTTTCCGTCGTCCTGGCCGGGGAACCGAATGCCGGAAAATCGACCCTGCTCAATGCCCTGAGCCGGCGGGACGTGGCGATCGTATCCGATGTGCCCGGGACCACCCGGGACGCCATCGAGGTGCGCCTGGATCTCGGCGGCCTCCCGGTATTCCTCGTCGATACCGCGGGCCTGCGCGACACCGCCGAGCCGGTGGAGGCGGAAGGCATCCGCCGCAGCCGCGCCCGGATCGGCGCCGCCGATCTGATCCTGGCCCTCGTCCGACCGGGCGGGACCACGCCGGACCTCGGCGCGTCCGCAATTCGAACGCTGACCGTGCACACCAAGGCGGATCTCTTTGCCGGCTCATTAGAGCCGTCGCCCTCCGGGGCGATCGCCGTCTCGGCACGGACCGGCGCCGGCTTGGAGTCCTTGCTCGACGCGATCCAGGCCGAGGCTCAGGCGGGGCTCGGAACCGGGGATGCGCTGGTCACTCGAGCCCGCCACCGGGCGGCGCTCGAAGCCTGCATCACGCATCTCGACCGGTTGCTCGCAGGGGAGGGGGCCCTGCCCGAACTCGCCGCTGAGGACCTGCGGCTCGCCGTCCGATCCCTCGGCGAGGTCGCCGGTCATGTCGGTGTCGAGGACGTCCTGGACCGGCTGTTCTCGGGGTTTTGCATCGGAAAGTAATTTCCATAGCCGGCATATTATTTACGGAAGTCCGTTCGTCCCGCGATGCTCCTGCAAGGGGAAGAGCGGCCTCTCCCACCCAACCCCCTGACCCTGAGCTGCCGCGTCAGCGGCTTCGCAGGACGCCTCCGGTCCACCGCGCGATCCCCGAAAACCTTCTGCAAGCGCGAACGGTCTTCGAGCGCCCGGCACCTCAGGACAGGGGGAGATCTGGAGCCCTGCCGGTTTCGGACCTCAAGCGGTGAGGATCAGGCGTCGCCGGTCCTCTCCGACCCGGCTCTATTGCGGGATCCGCAGGATCCGCGGGCGCCAGATCCCAAGCACGACGTTGGCGGTAGCCACTGCCAGCAGCACCCAGAGCGTCCCGCGCTCACCCTCGAGCGAGGCCGCCAAGGCTGTGGGATCGAGGAGACCCGCCAATGCCTGGGCGCTCTGCTCGGCCTCGCGCCTCATCGGGCCCTGCACGTAGACCAGGCCGCCCTCGAACATCAGGACGCCGGTGGCGAGCTTCACCCATGCCCAGCCGGCGTTGAGGTAGCCGCGGTTGAGCGCCATCGCCAGCAGCCCCGACAGCAGGGTCACGGCGAGCGACGGCAGGAACACCCAGGTGGCGACGGCCCCCATGGCACCCCGGATCGCGGCGTAGCCGGGGAGGGCGGCCGGCGCCGGGGCGAGGGCCAGCATCACGACCAGGGAAGCCATCGCGCCCAACACGCCGGCGGCGCCCATCGTGTGCAGGAACTTCAGCAGGCGTCGCACGGCGTCTTTGCCCCGGCCCAATCCACGCCAGCTTAGCGTCGGATCCCGCGCCGGCGTGAGGCCTTAAGGTCGCGCCCGGGGGCCCTCAGCTGCGCAGCCCCGGCGCCTCCTGACCGGTGCGGGCGACGTATTCGGTGTAGCCGCCGCCATACTGGTGGATGCCCTCCGGGGTCACCTCCAGCACCCGGTTGGACAGGGCCGCCAGGAAGTGCCGGTCGTGCGAGACGAACAGCATCGTGCCCTCGTAGGCGCCGAGCGCCGCGATCAGCATCTCCTTGGTGCCCATGTCGAGGTGGTTGGTCGGCTCGTCGAGCACCAGAAAATTCGGCGGGTCGTAGAGCATCAGGGCCATCACCAGCCGGGCCTTCTCACCGCCCGAGAGCACCCGGCAGCGCTTCTCGACGTCGTCGCCCGAGAAGCCGAAGCAGCCGGCCAGCGCCCGGAGCGAACCCTGGCCCGCCTGCGGGAACGCCTCCTCCAGAGTCTGGAACACGGTGCGGTCGCCGTCGAGCAGGTCCATGGCGTGCTGGGCGAAGTAGCCGAGCTTGACGCTGCCGCCGACCGTGACCGAGCCGTCATCCGGCTCGGTGGTGCCGGTGACGAGCTTCAGGAGCGTCGACTTGCCGGCGCCGTTGATGCCCATCACGCACCAGCGCTCCTTGCGGCGCACCGAGAAGTCGAGCCCCTCATAGATCGTGCGGCTGCCGTAGCGCTTGTGCACGCCCTTGAGCATCACGACGTCGTCGCCCGAGCGCGGCGCCGGCTGGAACTCGAAGGCCACGGATTGCCGCCGCCGGGGCGGCTCGACGCGCTCGATCTTGTCGAGCTTCTTCACCCGGCTCTGCACCTGGGCGGCGTGGGAGGCCCGGGCCTTGAACCGCTCGATGAAGGCGATCTCCTTGGCGAGCATCGCCTGCTGGCGCTCGAACTGCGCCTGTTGCTGGGCCTCGTTCAGCTTCCGCTGGCCCTCGTAGAAGGCGTAATCGCCCGAGAAGGTGGTCAGCGCGCCGCCGTCGATCTCGATCACCTTGGTGACGATCCGGTTCATGAACTCGCGGTCGTGCGAGGTCATGAGCAGCGCGCCGTCATAGGCCTTCAGGAACGATTCGAGCCAGATCAGGCTCTCGATGTCGAGATGGTTCGAGGGCTCGTCCAGCAGCATCACGTCCGGGCGCATCAGGAGGATGCGGGCGAGCGCCACGCGCATCTTCCAGCCCCCCGAGAGGGCGCCGACATCGCCCTCCATCATCTCCTGGCTGAAGCTGAGGCCGTCCAGCACCTCGCGGGCCCGGCCTTCCAGAGCATAGCCGTCGAGCTCCTCGAACCGGGCCTGGACCTCGCCGTAGCGCTCGACCAGGGCATCCATCTCGTCGGTGCGGTCCGGGTCGGCCAGCGCCGCGCCGAGCTCGGCGAGCTCCGCCGCCACCGCGCTCACCGGGCCGGCGCCGTCCATCACCTCGGTGACCACGCTGCGGCCGGACATCTCGCCGACATCCTGGCTGAAATACCCGATGGTGATGCCCCGGTCGGCGGAGACCTGGCCCTCGTCGGGCTGCTCCTGGCCGATGATCATCCGGAACAGGGTGGTCTTGCCGGCCCCGTTGGGCCCCACGAGCCCGACCTTCTCGCCCCGCTGGAGGGCGGCCGAGGCCTCGATGAAGACGAGCTGCCGCCCGTTCTGCTTGGTGATTTTGTCCAGGCGTATCATGAAGGCTGGTGACTGTGTCCGGGGGAGATCGCTCCGGGCCGCTTACGGCATGGATCGAGACGGCGCAAAGACGGAGCCGGGATCGCGGGCTTTCGGCTGCTTCATGCAACGCAGCTCCGGTATCGGGAGCCGAGCGCCGGCTGGGCCGTTGCCCGGTGCGACGCCTTCGGTTGGGCATCATCCTTCCCTAGAAGCCGGCAAACACCTTTCGGGCCGCGGCCCTTGAGACGAGGAACACGATGCTGTTCGGTTGGTGGAAGACGAGCCTGGACATGGCCATGCTGGGGCTGGAAGCGCAGGGGGTGATCGCCCAGCGCATGGCGATGTTCGCGGTGGGCGGCCCGGCCGCGCAGCTCGAGGCGCAGCGCATGGTCACGGAGAAGATCATGGCGGCGAGCGAAGCGGCCCTGATGGTCGCCTCCGGCGCCTCCAACAGCAAGGTGATCCGCAGCTACCGCCGGAAGGTCCAGGCCAACGCGAAGCGGCTGAGCGAGCGCTGAGGGACTGTTCAGCTCGCAGCGTCATTGCGAGCGTAGCCAAGCAACCCAGTGTAGCGCGGGCCCTCAGATCATCGCGGATCCCTAGGTTGCTTCGCTACGCTCGCAATGACGGATGGACCACCGGCCGGTTCCGTCTCAGTTGTTCGCCGTCCGGAACGTGTCGCAGGCCTTGGTCTGGCCGCTCTTGAAGCCGGCAGTGAACCAGCGCTGGCGCTGCGCCGAGGAGCCGTGGGTGAAGGAATCCGGCACCACGTAGCCCTGCGAGCGCTTCTGGAGCGAATCGTCGCCGATCTGGGCGGCCGCGTTCAGGGCCTCGTCGATATCGCCCTGCTCGAGCTCGGCGTACTTGTCGTTGGAGTTCTTGGCCCAGACGCCGGCGAGGCAATCGGCCATCAGCTCGATCCGCACCGACAGGGCGTTCGCCTCGGCCTTGCTGGAGGCCTGCTGCTGGCGGGCCTGGACCTTGCCGAGGATCCCGAGCACGTCCTGGACGTGGTGGCCGACCTCGTGGGCGATGACGTAGGCGTAGGCGAAGTCACCCTTCACGCCGAACTTGGTCGCCATCTCCTTGAAGAAGCCGGTGTCGAGATAAACTTTCTTGTCGAGCGGGCAGTAGAACGGCCCCATGGCGGCCTGGGCCGAGCCGCAGCCCGAGCGGGTGCCGCCGGTGTAGAGCACCAAGGTCGTCGGGGTGTATTGCTTGCCGGTCTGCTGCGGCAGGATCTGGCTCCACACGTCCTCGGTGTTGCCCAGGATCTTCGAGGCGAACCGGCCGCTCTCATCCGTGGGCGCCTGGCGGCGCCTGGCCTGCGTCTGCGGGTCGGCCTGCTGTTCCTGATGGCCGCGGCCGCCGATCTGCTGCGCGCCCCCGATCAGGATCGCCGGGTTGATGCCGGTGAAGTAGCCGATGATCATCAGCACCACGATGGTGCCGATCCCGAGGCCGCCGGCACCGCCGCCCGGGAAGCCCATGCCACCGCCGCCACCCTCGCCGCGGCGGTCTTCGACGTTGTCGGAGCTGCGTAGATCGTCCCAGCGCATGGTCCCGTCCTGATGCCGCGCCCACCGGTTCCGGCAGGGCACGGTTCCTACCTGTGCATCGCCTATGTCCGAAAGCCGGCAGACACCGTTCGGGACGAAGCTCTAATGACGGGAGGGAACGCCCGGTTCCGCGCCCATGGTCAAGCTTTTCCGTCGAGCAAGGCGCGCAGGGCCCGGAAATCCCGCCAGGCCAGGCGCTTCTGCACCGGCTGGCGCAGCAGGAAGGCCGGGTGGAGCGTGGCGAGCAGCTTCGCCTCGCGGGTCGGCAGCTTGTAGGGGAACAGCCGGCCGCGGGTGCGCAGGATGCCGTCCTTGGTGCCGGTCAGGGTCTGAGTCGCCGGCGCACCGAGGCAGACGATCACCTCGGGATCGACCAGCTCGATCTGGCGCTCCACGAAGGGGCGGCACACGGCCACCTCCTGGGGGGTCGGGTTGCGGTTGCCCGGGGGCCGCCAGGGCACGATGTTGCCGATATAGGCGCTGGTCCGGTCGAGGCCGATCGCCGCCATCATCTTGTCGAGGAGCTGGCCCGACCGGCCCATGAACGGCTTGCCGATCCGGTCCTCGTCGGCCCCCGGCGCCTCACCCAAGAACATCACCCGGGCCTCGGGGTTGCCGTCGGCGAAGACCAGGTTCTTGGCGGTGAAGCGCAGCGGGCAGGCGTCGAAATCCGCCAGGATCTTTTCCAGCTCGGCGAGGCTCTTGGCCTCGCGCGCCCGGGCTCGCGCATCGCTCGCCGCCTCGTCCGGCTGGGCGCTCGCCGCGCGCCCGAAGGTCCGGGCCGGGGCTGCCGGCGGCGGCGAGCCCGGGGGCGGCACGAGGGAATTGGACTGGGCAACGGGCCGGGGCGCTTCGGCTTGGCGCCGGGGCGCCCGCAGGGTCGGGGCCGGCATGTCGGCCTCGCCGAACCGGTCATGCGGCTGCTCGTCGAGGGCCGCGTCCGCGCCGGCCTCCACGTGGAAGTCGAGATAGGCGATGAGGTCGGCTTGCGCGTCGTTGGGGCTCGGCATGCTGATCAGCATGTGGGGCGCTCGATGCCTGTGGACAACTCCTGAAACCCGCTCGACGGCAAGGACTTGCGTGACCGAACGGCGCGGCCCCGGCCGCCGTGCCGCGCATGCCCGTTACCGCTGAGTCGCCCCGAACCCGTCCGCATTCCCCACCCATGCGGCATAGGGGAGCTTTCGCTCAAGTCCGGGCTCCGGCAGCTTGCCTTTCCAGTCTGGAATCGCTTGAGACGGCAGCACGCAATGCCGATCCGGCAACGGATCGGGCCAATCGACAAGAAAACAGGAGGCTCGACGATGGCGCTGCCCGAACGCGAAAGCATGGATTTCGACGTGGTCGTGGTCGGCGCCGGCCCGGCCGGGCTCGCCACCGCGATCCGCCTGAAGCAGCGCGCCGCCGAGATCGGCGAGGAGATCTCCGTCGTCGTGGTCGAGAAGGGCTCGGAGGTCGGCGCCCACATCCTGTCGGGTGCGGTGATCGACCCGATCGGCCTCGACCGGCTGCTGCCGGACTGGCGCACCGATCCGGAGCGGCCGCTGAAGACCGAGGTCCAGCGCGACGAGTTCATGATGCTCACCAAGAACAGCGGCATCACCCTGCCGAACGTGTTCTTCCCCAAGCTCATGTCGAACCACGGCAATTTCGTCGGCTCGCTGTCGAACACCTGCAAGTATCTGGGCGTCCAGGCCGAGGCGCTCGGCGTCGAGATCTATCCGGGCTTCCCGGCCTCCGAGGTGCTGTTCGACGAGTCCGGCGCGGTGGCGGGCATCGCCACGGGCGATCTTGGGATCGGCAGGTCGGGCGAGCCGCGCGACGACTACACCCGCGGCATGGAGCTGCGCGGCAAGTACACGGTGTTCGGCGAGGGCGCCCGGGGCAACCTGACCAAGGGGCTGGTCCAGCGCTTTGCCCTCAACCGGCACAGCGACCACCAGAAATACGGGCTCGGCGTGAAGGAGCTCTGGCAGCTGCCGGATTCCACCTTCGAGCCGGGGCTGGTGCGCCACACGATGGGCTGGCCCCTGCCCAACAAGGCCGGCGGCGGCTCCTGGCTCTACCATTTCGACGACAACCTGCTCTCGGTCGGCTTCGTCACGCACCTGAACTACGAGAACCCGACCCTGTCGCCGTTCGAGGAGTTCCAGCGCTTCAAGACCCACCCGATGATCGCCGAGACCTTCGTGGGCGCCAAGCGGATCGGCTACGGCGCGCGCGCCATCATGGAGGGCGGCTGGCAATCGGTGCCCAAGCTGGTCTTCCCGGGCGGCTGCCTGGTCGGCTGCTCGGCCGGCTTCGTCAACGTGCCGCGGATCAAGGGGTCGCACAACGCGATCCTGTCCGGGATGCAGGCGGCCGACGCCATCGCGGACGCCCTGAAGGCCGGCCGGGCCGGCGACGAGCTCACCGCCTACGAGGCCGGCTGGCGCGACAGCCCGATCGGGCAGGACCTCAAGGCCGTGCGCAACGTCAAGCCGCTCTGGTCGCGCTACGGCACCCTGGTGGGCGTCGGCCTCGGCGGGGTCGACATGTGGGCCACCAGCCTGCTCGGCGCCTCGCCGTTCGGCACGCTCAAGCACGGCAAGCCGGACCATGCCTGCCTCAAGCCGCTCTCGGAGGTGACGCCGATCACCTACCCGAAGCCCGACGGCAAGCTGACCTTCGACCGGCTCTCCTCGGTCTATCTCTCGAACACCAACCACGAGGAGGACCAGCCGCCGCACCTCAAGGTCCGCGACATGGAGCTCCAGAAGCGCTCCGAGCACGACGTCTACGGCGGCCCCTCGGCCCGCTACTGCCCGGCCGGTGTCTACGAATGGGTGGAGGATGCCGCCGCCAGCGACGGCGTGCGCTACCAGATCAACGCGCAGAACTGCGTCCACTGCAAGACCTGCGATATCAAGGACCCGAACCAGAACATCGATTGGGTGACCCCGGAGGGGCCGGGCGGGCCGAACTATCCGAATATGTGAGGGCGTCGGGCCGGGAGGGCGCGGCGCCATCCTTTCGCCTTGCGGGGCTGGCGGGATGGGTTCAGTGTCCCCGGCGTTTTTCACGGGGATAACCCGCCATTCTCGCGCCCGGCCCCTTGGCTGGCCGGCGCCCAGGAGCCGCGACCGGTTCATGATGACAACACGCGCCCGCCGGAGCGTCTCGGCGCTCGCCCTGCTGCTCGCCGCCGGTCTGCCCCAGACCGTGCTCGCCGCACAGCCGCGGGAATCGAGCCCGGTGCTGGATTACGAGCCCGCGGAATCCCTGGAGGGCAACTTCCTGTCCGCCTACATCGCCGGCGCGTCCCGGGACACGGCGGCGGCGGCGACCTTCTACCGGGAGGCGGTCAAGGCCGATCCGCGCAATGCCGAGCTGGTCGAGCGCGCCTTCATCTCGCTCTTGGCCGACGGCGCCCTGCCGGATGCGTTCCGGGCCGCCGAGAAGCTGATCGCACGCGATCCGACCAACGGGCTCGCCAACCTCTCCCTCGGGGTGCGCCAGATCAAGGCCGGCCAGTGGGCCGCCGCCCGCCAGAATTTTTCCCGCAGCGGCCGCGGTGCGGCCACCGACCTGACCGCGACCCTGCTGACTGCCTGGTCCTATGCCGGCGCGGGCGACGGCAAGAAGGCGCTGGAGACGGTCAACAAGCTCCGGGGCGAGCGCTACTACAACACCTTCCGCGACTACCATGCCGGCCTGATCGCCTCGGTGATCGGCGACAACGCCGAGGCCGAGCGTCGCCTCAAGGCCGCCTACGAGGCCGACCGCAACACCCTGCGCATCGTCGACGCCTATGCCCGGCTCGAGGCCAGCCTCGGCCGCACCGACCTGGCGATCCAGGCCTATTCCGACTTCGACCAGCTCTCGCCGCGCCACCCGCTGGTGCGCGATGCCCTGGACAAGCTGAAGGACGGCAAGCCCCTGACCCGGCTGATCGGCACCGCCCAGGAGGGCGCCGCCGAGGTGCTCTACGGGCTCGGCTCGGCGGGCTCGACGCAGGGCGACGAGCTGCCCGCGGTGATCTACCTGCGGCTGGCGCTCTACCTCGCTCCGGACCACGCCCTCGCCCGGCTGACGCTCGCCGACACCCTCGACCGGATGAAGCAGACCGAGCGGGCCAACGAGGCCTACGCGCAGATCCCCGCGACCTCGCCGCTCAAGCTCAACGCCGACATCCAGATCGGCCTCAACCTCGAGCAGATGGGCAAGGGCGACGAGGCGCTCGCCCATCTCGACGCCGCCATGAAGGCGCATCCCGACGACATCGACGTGATCACCGCGCTGGGGAACGTCCAGCGGGCGCGCAAGAAGTACGAGGAGGCGGCCGCCACCTATTCCCGCGCCATCGCGCTGATCGGCGACCGGCCGCTGTCGAATTACTGGACGACCTTCTACTTCCGCGGCACAGCCTACGAGCGCGCCAAGCAATGGCCCAAGGCCGAGGCCGACCTGAAGAAGGCCCTGTCCCTGGTGCCGGCGAGCCAGCCGGCCGCCAAGGCGCAGGTGATGAACTACCTCGGCTATTCCTGGGTCGACCAGAAGATCAACATCGACGAGGCGTTCAAGCTGCTGCAGCAGGCCGCCGATGCCAGCCCCCGGGACGGCATGATCGTCGACAGCTTGGGCTGGGCCTATTACCGCCTCGGCCGCTGGGACGATGCGGTGCGCGAGCTGGAGAAGGCGGTCGAGCTGAAGCCCGGCGACCCGACCATCAACGACCACCTCGGCGACGCCTATTGGCGGGCGGGCCGGCGCCTCGAGGGCAAGTTCCAGTGGCAGCACGCCAAGGACCTGAACCCCGAGCCGGACGACCTCGCGCAGATCAACGAGAAGCTCAAGGACGGCCTGCCCGACACCGAGAAGCCGACCGCCACCGCCGAGACCACGCCGGCTCCGGTCGCCGTGCCGCACAACGCCGAGAACCCGGAACTGCCCAAGGGCGCGCCGCAGCCGCACGAGGCGCCGGGCGCCGCCGACAAGGCCAAGAAGTCCGGGGGCTGAAACCCCTCAGGGCCGCATCCTCTCCGGCGCGGCAAGAGTAATTTGTCGGCCGGCTCATAAAAATCGACGGGCATTTCCGTCCGGTTTGACGCACAGTGCTGCCGCTGCTCGCGGGGCGGCCTCGCCGTGCGTCCGCGCCCGTGCGAGACCGGCGCGACACGTCATCGTGAGGCAAGATCCCCGTACGATAACAGTCGACGGGTGGGCGGGCGCCGTGCCCGCGGAGCCAGGGAGGAACGCCCATGCCCTCAGATATCGAGATCGCCCGCGCGGCGACGCTCAAGCCGATCGCGCAGGTCGCCGAGAAGCTCGGCATCCCGGATGCGGCGCTGCACAATTACGGCAAGCACATCGCCAAGCTCGACCACGGCTACATCGCCGGGCTCGAGGGCAAGGCGCCCGGCAAGCTCGTGCTGGTGACGGCGATCTCGCCGACCCCGGCGGGCGAGGGCAAGACCACCACCACGGTGGGCCTCGGCGACGCGCTGAACCGCATCGGCGAGAAGACCATGATCTGCCTGCGCGAGCCCTCGCTCGGCCCCTGCTTCGGCATGAAGGGCGGGGCGGCCGGCGGCGGCAAGGCGCAGGTCGTGCCGATGGAGCAGATCAACCTGCACTTCACCGGAGATTTCCACGCCATCACCTCGGCCCACAGCCTCGCGGCCGCGCTGATCGACAACCACGTCTACTGGGCCAACGAGCTCAACATCGACGTGCGCCGCATCCATTGGCGCCGCGTCGTCGACATGAACGACCGGGCCCTGCGCCAGATCACCCAGTCGCTCGGCGGCGTCGCCAACGGCTTCCCCCGGGAGGACGGGTTCGACATCACCGTCGCCTCCGAGGTGATGGCGGTGTTCTGCCTCGCCAAGGACCTCGCCGACCTGGAGGAGCGCCTCGGACGGATCGTCATCGCCGAGACCCGCGACCGCAAGCTCGTCACCCTGAAGGACGTGAAGGCCACCGGTGCCATGACGGTGCTGCTCAAGGACGCCCTGCAGCCGAACCTGGTGCAGACGCTGGAGGGCAACCCGGCGCTGATCCATGGCGGCCCCTTCGCCAACATCGCCCATGGCTGCAACTCGGTGATCGCGACCCGGGCCGGCCTGCGGCTCGCCGACTACACCGTGACCGAGGCCGGGTTCGGCGCCGATCTCGGCGCGGAGAAGTTCCTGGACATCAAGTGCCGGCAGGCCGGCCTGACGCCCTCGGCGGTCGTGGTGGTGGCCACGATCCGCGCCCTCAAGATGCATGGCGGCGTCGACAAGAAGAGCCTCGGCGGCGAGAATATCGGCGCCCTGGAGAAGGGGTTCGCCAACCTCGCCCGGCACGTGACCAACCTGCGGGGCTTCGGCCTGCCCGTGGTGGTGGCGGTCAACCACTTCTACGCCGACACCGATGCCGAGCATGCCCGGCTCAAGGAGCTGTGCCGCGAGCGTCTCGATGTCGAGGCGATCACCTGCCGCCACTGGGCCGAGGGCGGCGCCGGCGCCGAGGATCTCGCCCGGGCCGTGGTGCAGCTCGCCGCCGCCGAGCCCGCCCCGATCCGCTACGCCTACGAGACCGAGGCGCCGCTCACCGACAAGATCCGGGCGATCGCCACCAAGCTGTATGGCGCCGCCGACATCCAGATCGAGACCAAGGCCGCGGGCAAGCTCGCCACCTTCGAGAAGGACGGCTACGGCCACCTGCCGATCTGCATGGCCAAGACCCAGTACTCGTTCTCCACCGACCCGAGCCTGATGGGCGCCCCCGAGGGCCACGTCGTCGGCGTGCGCGACGTCCGCCTCTCGGCGGGCGCGGGCTTCGTGGTGGCGATCTGCGGGGAGATCATGACCATGCCCGGCCTGCCCCGGGTCCCGGCCGCCGACACGATCCGCCTGGATGCCGACGGGCAGATCGACGGGTTGTTCTGAGCCGGAGCGCTCGGGCCGCCTTTCTGCGGGCTACGATGTTCACACATCGGTTCGTGTAGGCGCGACGCGCCCCCTCTCCCGCACGGGAGAGGGGACCCGAGCCTCATTCGGCGAGGTGTGAATCCGGTAGCCCCTTCCAGGCAGAAGGACTGGGTTACCGCTTCAAATCACACTTTTTCAGCTGAGCTGGCTCGGTTTACTGAGAAGGCCCTCACGAGGTCTCGCGACGAGCAGAAACATCAGTCGAGATCAGCGCCTTGAGCGAGGTCGCGCGTGTGGGGAAACTCCACCGCCACGTTTTCGACGCCTGCCGGTTGGCCCAGGGTTTGGGTGATGAAGTTTTGTCCCTCGGCCGCAGCCTTCTCGGCGCGGTCGGTATCGTGTTCGGATTCTCCGCCGGAGCGAGTGGCGATCGTCATGGGCGGCCTCCCCAACCTCGGCGCAGCTTCGTAGCAACGCCTACGAACTTCAGCCTTCAAGTCTCACCGAGACCGGGCAGGGTTCCACCCTGCACCCGCAAAAGGTCCCGGACCTTTTGAATCCGGATCCTTCGAGCCTCACCCCACTCCGAACAACGCCTTCGCCAGCCGCGAATGGTCCTCCCGCAGGCGGACCGCATCGACACCGAGCGGCTGGCCGTCGATCACCCGCCATTGACCCGCCACCATCACCCGGTCGGCCCGGGTCGCGCCGCACAGGACCAGGGCGGCCAGCGGATCGTGGGCGCCGGAGAAGCGCAACTCGTCCAGGGTGAACAGGGCGAGGTCGGCCTCGCGGCCCGGCTCGATCCGGCCAATATCGGAGCGGCCCAGGCAGGCGGCCGAGCCCTCGGTGGCCCAGCGGAGCGCATCGAGATGGGTCACGGTCTCGGCTCCGTAGGTGAGCCGGTTCAGCATCAGCGCGTGGCGCACCCCCTCCATCAGGTTCGAGCTGTCGTTCGAGGCCGACCCGTCGACGCCGAGGCCGACGGGCGAGCCCGCCGCCTCCAGCTCGCAGGTGCGGCAATGGCCGGACGCGAGGGTCATGTTCGAGGTGGGGCAATGGCAGACGCCGACCCCGGCCTTGCCGAGCCGGGCGACCTCGGCATCGTTGAAATGGATGCCGTGGGCGAGCCAGACCCGGTCGCTCATCCAGCCGACCTCCTCCAGGTAATCCACCGGACGGCAGCCGAACATCGACAGGCAGAACTGGTCCTCGTCGAGCGTCTCGCCGAGATGGGTGTGCAGGCGGCAGCCGTGCCGGGCGGCGAGGTCCGCGCTCTCGCGCATCAGCCGCTTCGTCACCGCGAAGGGCGAGCAGGGCGCCAGCCCGACCTGCACCATCGCCCCGGGGGCCGGGTCGTGGAACAGGTTCAGCACCCGCTCGCAATCGGCCAGGATCGTGTCGTCGTCCTGCGTCAGCGTCTCGGGGGGCAGGCCGCCCTCGCGATCGGACAGGCTCATCGAGCCGCGGGTGATGGCGGCGCGGATCCCGAGGCTGCGCGCCTCCTCGACCTGGATGTCGACCGACTGCTCCAGCCCCTTCGGGAACAGGTAATGGTGGTCGCCCGCCGTGGTGCAGCCCGACAGCAGCAGCTCGGTATAGGCGACCCGGGTGGCGAGCCGGAACGCCTCCGGGGTGATCCGACCCCAGACCGTGTAGAGCGCCTTCAGCCACGGAAACAGCGGCTTGTTGATCGCGATCGGGTGCGCCCGCGTCAGGGTCTGGAACGCGTGGTGATGCGTGTTGACGAGGCCCGGGATGACCACGTGGCGCGAGGCGTCGAAGGTCTCGTCCACCGGGGCGGCCGGCTGGGCGCCGACGGCGACGCGCTCGACGATCCGGCTCCCGGCCACCACGATGCCGCCCCCGGCCTCCGCCGCCAGGATGGCCAGCGGATCGCGGATCCAGACCCGGCGGGCCCGTGCGTCGGCGTCGCTCATGCTGTTCCCCTCGGGTCCCGGTATCGGACCGGTCCGGTATCGGACCCGGAGCGGCGGCCGGCAAGCCCCGGATCGGTCCGGCATGGCTGTCTCGCGCGCGGGCGTCCTCGGGCTTGACGCTCCCGGGCGGCGCTGAGACATGTCAGCGGGACTGACCTTCTTGCCATCCGGACGGTCCCCACGTGACGGCCTGCCCCCCGTGACCTCATCGGCACAGCGCGACGGCCTCGGCGTCTCCGGGCTCTCTGCCGCGCCCGGTCCCGCCACGCCGAGTCCTGTCACGGCGAGTCCTGTCACGCCGAGTCCTGTCACGCCGAGCCCCGCACCCCGCCGGGCCGACGGCGTCGCGGCGGCTCCGGCGCATGGCCTCGGCAGCGACGACCTGATCGAGCTCCTGTTCTTCGCCTACCGGGATTTCGTCGGCGATCCCGACCGGATCCTGGCCGCCTACGGCTTCGGCCGGGCGCATCACCGGGTGCTGCATTTCGTCGACCGCTATCCGGGTCTGACCATCGCGGAGCTGCTCGACATCCTGCGGATCACCAAGCAGAGCCTCAACCGGGTCCTGAAGGACCTGATCGGCCAGGGCTACGTCGCGCAGAAGACCGGCCCGAGCGACCGGCGCCAGCGCCTGCTGTATTGCACGCCGTCCGGTGCGGAGCTGGCCGCGGACCTCACCCGGGTCCAGGCCCGGCGCCTCGCCCGGGCGCTCGCCGCCCCGGACGCGCTGGGCTCCCCGGAGGATTTCCTGATGGCGATGATCGAGCCGGAGGATCGCGCGGCGGTGCGACGCCTGATGGCCCGGCGCGGATCCAGCGCGGGTGGCGACGCGTGACGGCCGCCCCCCGGGCCGACCTGCCCGACACGGCGCCGCACGTCCTCGTGGTCGACGACGACCGGCGCCTGCGCGAATTGCTCGCCCGCTACCTGACCGACCAGGGGTTCCGCGTCACCGTGGCGGCCAGCGCCGCCGAGGCCCGGGCCCGGGCCCAGAGCGTCGTGTTCGACGCGATGGTGCTCGACGTGATGATGCCCGGCGAGAACGGCTTCGACTACGCCCGCAGCGTCCGCGAGACCTCCCGGGTGCCGATCCTGATGCTCACCGCCCGCTCCAACCCGAACGACCGGGTGATGGGCCTGGAGATCGGCGCCGACGATTACCTGCCCAAGCCGTTCGAGCCCCGGGAGCTGACCCTCCGGCTCAACAACATCATCAAGCGCAGCGTCGGCCCGCGCGAGGCGGCCGAGGCCGTGACCTTCGGGCCGTTCGCGTTCCGCATCGACCGGGGCGAACTGCGCCGGGACGACGCGCTGATCCGCATCACCGAGCGCGAGCGCGAGATCCTGACCATCCTGGCCGCGGCCGGCGGCGCCAATGTCGAGCGCGAGCAGCTCGCCGGCCCCGGGGGCGCCGCCGCGGAGCGCACGGTCGACGTGCAGATCAACCGCCTGCGCCGCAAGACCGAGGTCGATCCCGCCAACCCGGTCTTCCTGCAGACGGTGCGGGGCGTCGGCTACCGGCTCGCGGTGGATTGAGGCCGGCTCGTCAGACGAGACGCGGCTCTCCGGGCTTCAGCTTCAGGCCCTTGGAGACCCGGGTGGAGAGGCTGCCCACGACAGCGACCACCATGGGCCCCTCGGCCAGGGCGCGGACCGCCTCGATCGCCGCCTCGGCATTGGGCTTCATGACCGCGTAGACCGCGGGAGCGGGTTTGGGACCCGACCGGCCGCGACGGCCGGATCGCTCCGGGGTCATGGACACCAGGTAGGTCGTGTAGCGGCTCCGTGCGCGTCCAGGCATGTCTCAGCATGTGGCATGTCGGCTAATTATCGCCAAAGCCCGACGCTGCGGCGGAGCCGGGGCGGAGGCGATGACGGACGGCACAGGGCGAATCCCGTGCCGCACGAGACCGCCCGATCCCGCCATACCGCATCCGGCGCCATGCGCGACGGATTTCGTGCGGATGCGCAGCGGCTTTGTGCCGGACAGACGCGCGGCGGTGCGGTCAGGCCAGGCTGAGGTCGAAGCCGGGCAGCGGCAGGCCGGACAGACGCGCGGTCCAGACCTGCCCGGGCGCGACCGGCAGGGCGTCGGTCAGCGTCCCGGTCGTGACGACCTCGCCGGCCGCGAGGGGTGGGCTACCAAGATCCTTAGCCAGCACATCGACGAGGTGCCGGAGCGCCGCCAGGGGGCCGCCCCCGAGCACGTTGCCGGCACTGCCCCGGTCGGCGACCACACCGTCGCGCAGAAGTTCGACGGAAAAGCCCGCCAGCCCGTCGCTCCAGCTGTGCGCCGCGTCCGGGTCGATCCGGACGCGCTCGCCGAGCACCAGCAGGCCGTGCAGACCGAAGGCCGCCACCGTGTCGGGGGCGGCGAAGCGCCAGCCGGGGAACAGCGACTGCACGATCTCGAAGCCCTGGGCGACCCAGGCGAGGCAACCGGTCAGCGCCGCGTCGTCCATGCCGGGCTCCGGCACCCGGGCAAGCCCGAACACGATCTCCGGCTCGATCCGCGGCTCGACCAGGGCGGCGAGCGGGACCGGGCCGGTCAGGGCGGCGTGGTCGTGCAGGGTCGTGTCGTAGACATGTCCCCAGATCGGCGCGTGGACGCCGTAGGTTTCCCAGAGGGTCGTGTTGGTGAAGCCGATCTTGCGGCCCACCGGCTTTTCGCCCCGCCCCGCGCGCAGGCGCCTGACCTCCTCGGCCACCCGGTAGGCCGCCGCGAGGTCGAGGCCGGAATCCCAGCCGGTCAGGGGCGCGATCTGCCGGCGATGCTCGTGCGCCGCCAGGATCGTGCGGGCATGGGTGGCGGCGGGGACGGGATCGCTCATCCCCGCTCTGTAGCATGGCCGCCGGGGCCGGTGCTCTACCAGACCAGCCGCTCGATCACCGCGTCCGGATGCACCGCCTGGCGGCCGAGCCACTCGGCGACGTCGCCGAGGCGATGGTGCTCGGCCGAGACGCCGAGTTCCTCGGCATGGATGCCGCGGGCCACCAGCAGGCTGGCGATGCCGAAGCCACGGGCGCCGGCGATGTCGGTGCGGATCGCGTCGCCGATCGCCATCACCCGGGCCGGATCCACCGGCGCACCCGTGAGCTCGGCCCCCTTGGCCAGCGCCGCCTCGTAGACCGGGCGGTGCGGCTTGCCGGCATAGATCACGGCGCCGCCGAGCTCGGCATAGGCCGCCGCGAGCAGGCCCGCGCAGGGGATCAGCCGGTTGCCGCTCTCGACCACGAGGTCGGGATTGGCACAGATCATCGTCAGCCCCCGGGCCGCCAGCCGCATGAGCTCGTCGCGGTAATCGTCGGCGGTCTCGCTGCGATCATCGAACAGGCCGGTGCAGACCACGAGGTCGGCCTCCTCCTCCGGGACGAGGCTGAGATCGAGGCCCTGGAAGATCCCGAGGTCGCGCTCCGGCCCGAGATGCCGGATCCGCGCCCCCGGGCGTGCGGCAATCAACTCGCGGGTGAGGTCCCCCGAAGTCAGGATCGCGTCGTAGGCCTCGCGCGGCACGCCGAACCGGTCGAGGATGCGGCCCACCCCGTCCCCGGGCCGGGGCGCGTTCGAGACCAGGACCACCCGGCGCGGCCGCGCACCCGGCAGGCCGCGGAACCGGATCAGCGCCTCGCCGGCCGGGACATGGGCCTTCTGGCCGTCATGCAGCACGCCCCAGACGTCGCAGAGGAGCAGGTCGTAGCGCTCCGCCACCTGCGCGAGGCCGTCGAGGGTCGGGATCGGTGCGGTCATGGATGGGTCCGGTCACGGTTTCAAAAGGTCCGGGACCTTTTGCGGGTGCAGGGCCGCGCCCTGCAAGTCTCCGGACGCGCGCGCGTTTACTGCGGCCCGAGCCGATGCGCGGCGAAGAAGTCGAGCATCGCCCGCGAGGCGTCGGGCCCGTCCGTATCGGTGTAGCTGCCTTCGGGGCGGCCACCGGACCAGGCATGGCCGGCGCCGCGCACCCGCCAATCCTCGACCATGACCCGACCGGCCTCGTCCTGGTAGCGGGTGCGGGTGAACGGGTGGCCGCGGCCCTCGAAGGTCTCGGACCGGGCCGTCAGGCCGGCGACGTTGGCCTGGGCCAGCACCTGATCCGCGTTGCGCACGCTCACGGTGCCGTCATCCTCGCCGTGGAACACGATGGTGGGGATGCGCTGGCCGACGGGCGCTGCGCCGAAGGACGGCGCGGTGCCCAGGCCCGGCGCGCCGACCTGCATGGCCATCAAGGCCGAGCCGAGATCGCGGGCGCAGCCGGCCGCGAGACCCGAATGCACGCCCACCGCGGCGTAGAGATCCGGATAGGCCCGGGCGATGTTCAGGGCGGCCGCGCCGCCCGCCGACATGCCGGCGATGTAGACCCGGGTCGGGTCGATCGGGTGAGCCGCCATCACGGCCCGGGTGATGCCTGCGATGATCGCAGCCTCGCCGGATTCCCGGCGCTGGTCGCGCGGCTCGTACCAGTTCCAGCAGCGCTGGACATGGGCCTGCCGGCTCTGGGCCGGGTAGGCGACGAAGAAGCCGGCGCGCTCGGCCAAAGCGTTCATGCCGGTGCCGGCGGCGAAATCGTCCGGGTTCTGCGTGCAGCCGTGCAGCATCACCACCAGCGGCGCCGGCTCGGCCGGATGGCCCGGAATGAACAGCTTGTAGTCGCGACTGCCGGCCGGCTCGGCGTGGCTGAGGGCGACGAAGCGGCTCTCGGCCGGCGTCCGGGGGGCCGGCGGCCGCGCGGGGATGCGCCGCGCATGGCCGAGCCCCTTCAGCACCGGCGCCAGGCCGCGCACGACCTTGCCGACCGCCTTGCGGACCCGCACCGCCGGCTCGGCGATCACCGTGCGGGCGGGCTCGGTGCGCGGCGTCTTCTGCGGGACCTCGCGCCGGGCCTCTTGGGGCGCTTCCGCGCGGCGGGGCTGTGACTGAGGGGCGGGTGCCTCGGATTCCGGGCGCGGCGCGGCTGCGTAGCCCCCCAGGCTGCGCTGGATCAGGGCGGTCGCCTCGTCCAGACGGCCGAGGCTCGTGAGGCGGGTGACCTCGATCATGTCGGCGAAGGGCGAGCGGACATTCCTGTCGCGGACGCCGTCCTGCACATCCTTCAGCTTGCTGAAGGGATCCATGATGGGTGCACGCTTGGTCACATCAGCGTCCGTGTCGCGGCCGGGGTTGGCGCGAAGCTCGCCATATGGTGCGACGCAATAGAGGCCGATGTGCGATGCGACAAGGCCGGTCAGGCCGGGTCGTCGGCGCCGATATAGTCGGCCCAGATCGGCGCCGGGCCGAGGCTCGTGCGGAAGCTGTCGTGCCTTGCCCGCTCCTCATCCGTAAGGCGACTCCGATACGGGCGGGGGGCCGCCGGAACCGCCTGGACGACGGCCTGGACCTGCGGTCCGGCCTGGGCATCCAGGAGGCCGAGGCTGGTCTGCTTGCCACCGAGCAGCTCGACATAGACCTCGGCCAGGATCTGGGCGTCGAGCAGCGCCCCGTGCTTGGTCCGCCGGCTGGTGTCGATGCCGTAGCGATTGCACAGGGCGTCGAGGTTGTTGGCCGCGCCCGGATGCTTGCGGCGGGCCATCGGCAGGGTGTCGACCACGTCGTCCAGCTGGATCGGCGGCGGCGCGTTCGCCCCGAGCCGGGCATATTCCATGTTGAGGAAGCCAACGTCGAAGGGGGCGTTGTGGATGACCAGGCGCCCATCCGCCAGGAAGGCCTGCAGCTCGCCGACGATCTCGGCGAAGACCGGCTTGTCGGACAGGAAGGCGTCCGACAGCCCGTGGACGTTGAACGCGCCCTCCGAGACCGCCCGCTGCGGGTTGCAGTAGCGGTGGAAGGTCCGGCCGGTGGGGATGTGGTTCAGCAGCTCGACCGCGCCGATCTCGATCAGCCGGTCGCCGTTCCGCGCCTCCGTGCCGGTGGTCTCGGTGTCGAGGACGATCTCGCGCAGCATGTTTTTGCGACTCAGAGGGTCAGGATCACTTGCCCGATCGGGGACGGGGCTCCGGGGCGGGTGAGCGTCTTCGGAAGACACTGTCTCCCGAAAGGTTGAGACTTCCCTAGAGCTATCGTTCCGAAAGGGAGCTGCCGGCTTTCGGAAAAAAACGATGCAAGGCAAAGAGCTAGCGCATCGTGCCGGCTCGGATACCCGGCACGATGCGCTGAGCGCCGGCTGACCGGCGCCCGTTCCTCACGCCGCCAGGGCCAGGCGACCCTCGTCCTCGTCGGCCGCGGCCGCCATGAACTGGGCCCGGGCGAGCTCGGCGAAGCGGCCGTTCTGGGCGACCAGCGCGTCGAACGTGCCGGCCTCGACGATCCGGCCCTCGTGGAAGACCAGGATGCGGTCGGCGTTGCGGATCGTGGCGAGCCGGTGGGCGATCACGAAGGTGGTGCGTCCCTCCATGACGGCTTCCAGGGCGCCCTGGAGCTTGCGCTCGGTGGCCGCGTCCAGCGCCGAGGTCGCCTCGTCGAGGATCAGGATCGGCGGGTTCTTCAGCAGCGCCCGGGCGATCGAAAGCCGCTGGCGCTCGCCGCCGGAGAGCGATCGGCCACGCTCGCCGATCACCGTGTCGAGCCCGTCGGGCTGGCGCGCCATGAAAGCACCGGCCTGGGCCCGCTCCAGGGCGTCGAGCATCTCGGCATCGGTGGCGTCGGGACGGCCGACCTGCAGGTTCTCGCGGATCGAGCGGGCGAACAGCATCGGCTCCTGGAACACCACGCCGATGTTGTGGCGCAGGGACGAGAGCCCGATGTCGCGCACGTCGATGTCGTCGATCCGGATCGACCCGGAGGCCGGATCGAAGCTGCGGTGCAAGAGGCCGAGCGTCGTCGACTTGCCCGAGCCGGTGGTGCCGACCAGGGCCACGGTCTCGCCGGGACGGGCCGAGAACGAGACGCCGTCGAGCGCCTGGCGCCGGCCATCATACGAGAAGGCGACGTCGTCGAAGGTGACCTCGCCCTCGAACCGGGCGACCTGGCGGGCATGCGGGCGGTCGGCCACGGCCGGCACGGTATCGTAGATCTCGAAGAACTCGGCGATCTTGGGCGCCTGCTGGAACAGTCCGTTAACGAAGCCGACCACATGGTCGAGCCGCGCTACGAAGGCGGTGGCCAGGCTCATGAAGGCCACGACCTCGCCCACCGTGGTGGTGCCGGCCTGATACAGCCAGATGCCGGTGACGAAGATCGCCGTCATGGTGATGGTCGCCGAGGCGCGGGTCGCGACGTTGGCGAGCGCCCACCAGGACAGGACCGGGATCTGCGCGGCGAGCAGGTTCGTGATGATGCCGCGCATCGCGTCCTTCTCGGCCTTGGCGCGGGTGAAGGACTGGATCACCGCGACGTTGCCCAGCGCGTCGGAGGCGTGGGCGGCGAGGCCCGAATTGAACGCCTCGACCTGGCCCTGGAGCGTCTCGGTCCGGCGCATCACGAAGGTGGTGAGCGCCGTGAAGGCGAGCACGAGGACGACCAGGATCGAGCCGAGCTGCCAGTTGATGAACAGGGTCATCGGCAGGAGCACGACCAGCGAGACCAGGGCGACGAGGTGATCCCGGAAGAAGCCGAGCCACAGCCAGGCCATGCCGTTGGTGCCCTCCAGCATCGCCTTCAGCACCCGGCCCGAATGGTTCGCCGAGTGGAACGCCAGCGGCAGGTCGAGCACGTGCTCGAAATAGCTCGCCATTGAGGACAGGCGGTTGCGGTGGGCCAGCCGGTCGGCGTGGAGCGCGATGAACACGCCCGCCGCGATGGTGAAGAAGCCGAACGCCACCCAAGCGGCCAGCAGGGGGAGCATCGTGCCCATGGCGTTGCCGCCGCGCTGCAGGTGGGTCAGCTGGTCGATGATCCGGCCCATGAGCAGCGGCTCGGCAAACGCCGCGATCGCCAGCACGACGTTGGTGGCGGCCAGACCGATGGCCAGCCGCCGCTCCGCCTTCAGGAAACCAAGGACCCGCCCGTACAGACGAACCATCGCCACCGCTCCACCACCCCCGGCGCGGCCCGTGTGTCCGGGTCTCGCGCCAATTCTTAAGGTCCGTGCGGCGGGCGGACACAGCCGCCTTCGCCACCAAACCCCTCACACGACACGGCTTATGCCCGGGCCCGCCTGAACGGGCGATGACGGCCCTCGACAGGGTCGAGGCCATCGCCTTTACGGTTCGTTCAGCAAGATTTCCTACCGCTGTGAATAACCCGGCCGCAAGCGACCGCGGGGTCAGCTTTTTTTACGTTTCCGGACCGGGCGCCGCAGCATGGATCTCGCAACTGCACTCGGCCTCCTCTCAGGCCTCGGCGTCGTGGTCGGGCTGATCGTGCTCGATGGCGGCCATTTCGGCGCCTACGCGTCGGAGCACGCGGTCGTCGTGGTGTTCGGCGGCGCCACCGCGGCCACGATGATCCGCTTCCCGTTCTCGGTGATCGTCCACGGCCTGCCGATGGGCCTGCGCTTCGCCTTCATGATGCGCTCGGTGAAGCCGCAGGAGCTGATCGAGGAGATCACCAAGCTCGCCGACGTGGTCCGCAAGTCCGGCCCGATGGCGCTGGAGAACATGGAGATCTCCGACCCGTTCCTGGCCCAGGGCGCGCGCTATATCGCCGACGGCTACGACCGGGACTTCATCCGGGACACGATGGAGCGGGACCGCGACAACTTCCTGATGCATCTCGACGAGGGCTCGAAGGTCTACCGGGCCTACGGCGACTGCGCCCCCGCCTGGGGCATGATCGGCACGATCCTCGGCATGGTGGCGATGTTCGCCAACATGTCCGACCCCTCGAAGCTCGGCCCCGCCATGGCGACCGCCCTGCTCGCCACCCTGTACGGCGCCGTGATCGCCAACCTGATCACCCTGCCGCTCGCCGACAAGCTGCACGTCAAGCTGGAGGAGGAGGACGTCTCCCGCTCCCTGATCATCGACGGCATCCTGATGATCCGCGACCAGAAGAGCCCGATGCTGGTCCGCGAGATGCTGGTCGCCTACCTGCCGCACAACCATCGCGAAGCGCTGCTGGAACCGGCCGCCTGATATGGCCAGACGGAAGCGCGGCGGCGCGCATGGCGGCCACGGCTGGTTCGTGACCTTCGCCGACCTGATGGCGCTCCTGATGAGCTTCTTCGTGATGGTCGCGGCCTATTCGACGCAGGACCAGAAGAAGATGCAGGTGGTCGCCGGCTCGATGCGCGACGCCTTCGGGGTGAACAAGGAATCGAAGTTCGCCGGCATCCTCGAATCCGAGGGCCTGCCGGCCGCCGACCATGTGAAGTACCTGCGCAGCATCCCGCCCGAGAAGGCCACCGACCGGACGACACCGCCACGGCGCGACCAGAGCAGCGAGTTCGGCCTGACCGAGACCGGCGAGCCGGACAATTTCGGCCTCGCGGCGGCCTCCCTGCGGCAGGCGCTGCAGGACATGCCGGACATCGCCGAACTGTCGAAGAACGTCGTGATCGTCCGGACCGACCAGGGTCTCGAACTGTCAATCGTTGACCAGGACGGGCGCGCGATGTTCCCGGACGGCTCGACCCGCCCGAACGAGCGCACGAGGCGCCTCCTGGAGAAGCTCGCCCCGGCCTTGCGGCAGATGCCCAACCGCATCGCCATCACGGGCTTTACCGCCACCGAAAGGCCGGGCCAGCGCCTGCCGGTGTCGCCCTGGGAGCTGTCGGCCGGCCGGGCGATCAGCGTGCGCGAGATCCTGGCCGGGGCGGGCGTGCAGGACGACCGGTTCGCCTCGGTCTCCGGCAAGGCCGACACCGAGCCCATGTTCCCCGACAACCCCTATCTCGCGGCCAACCGCCGGGTGACGGTGACGCTGCTGAAGGAGGCGCCCCCGGTGCCGAACGTGAAGGGGCTGCCGTAGCGCGCCTACTTGGCGGTGAGCAGCGCCCAGTAGACCTTGTATTTCGAGCCGGGCGCGTAGGCGGTGGCGATCCCCATCCGGGTCGCCCGGGGGTCGAGCATCGTGGCGTCGTGCGGCGCGCTCTCGCGCCAGCCGGAGAACGCCTCGGCCAGGGTGTGATAGCCGGCCGACAGGTTGGCGTTGACGTCGGAGAAGCCGAGCCGCCCGACCGCGGCCTTCACGGTCTGCGCCTTGCTCGGCCGGTCGGCGACCGCCATGGCGGCGGCCTCGGCCTCGGCCAGACGCTGCAGCTCGGGATCGACCGTGAGCGGCCCCGCGCCGCGGTTGCGGCGATAGGACGAGATCATGTCCCGGGCGGCGTCGGTGTCGACATGGGCGGCCTGGCTGGCCAGCGGCAGGTAGATGCTCGGCAGCGCCGCCGTGGTCGGCGCCTCGGTGGCGCAGGCGCCGAGCAGCGCCAGCGCCGGGATGCAGGCCGCCGCCCAGAAGCCTCGTCTCAGGTTGCGTCCGCCCACGTTCGAAGATCCATGCTCACGCATCCGGCTCGGACGCCCGGCCCATATAGGGAGCCCCGGGCGATCGCGCGACCGGACCCGTTGAGGCCGCGCGTGCGCCTTCAGCCCCCGGCGCTCTGGAGGCCGCGGTCGCGCTGCGGCTGGGACGGCGGCGCCTCCTGGGGCTCCGGGATCTCCTTCGGCTCCTGGGGCCCGGGGGCGGGCGCGGCCTGGCCGAACCGGCTCGCGATCTCGCCCATGGCGGCCTGCATCGTCTCGAAGCCCTGCACGGTGACGATGCTGGCGCCGGGGCCGAGCGGCGGGATGAAGCCCGCGCCCGACAGGGTGGCGAACACCGCGTAGTTCAGGTCGGTCTGGACCTTCAGGCCGAGGCTGACATCGACGATCCAGACCAGCAGCTCGAATTCCAGGAACGGGTCGCCGATCTTCTTGAACACCACCCGGGGCGCCGGGTCCTTCAGCACGTCGGCATGGGCCTGGGCGCAGCCGACGATCATCTCGGCGGCCCGCACCGGGTCCTGGTTGCGCAGGACGCTGACCGTGATGCTGACCCGGCCCGAACGGTCGCCGCGCACGCGGTTCTTGACCACCCCGGAAATCAGGTTCGAGTTCGGCACGATCACGGCCGAGCGGTCGAAGGTCTGGATCTCGGTGGAGCGCACCGAGATGCGCTTCACGATGCCCTCCGAATCGCCAATCACCACCTGGTCGCCGACCCGGATCGGGCGCTCCCACAGGAGCAGCAGGCCGGAGACGAAGTTGTTGACGATCGACTGCAGGCCGAAACCGATACCGACCGACAGGGCGCCGGCCACGATGGTCAGCTTCTCCAGGCTCAGGCCGAGATACGAGAAGGCGAGCGCCAGGGAGAGCAGGAAGCCGCAATAGCCCGCGATCGTGGTGATCGAGTTGCGCAGGCCGGCATCGAGGTCGGTGGCGGGCAGGTAGGTCTGTTCCAGCCAGCGCTGCACCGCCCGGGTGACGAACACGCCGAGCACCAGGATGCCGATGCCGAAGGCGATGCTCGACAGGGAGATCGTCACGTCCCCGACCTTGAAGCCGAAGAAGGCCTGCCGGATCGACGAGACGATGTCGGTGGAATCGAGCCCCCAGGGCGCCAGCACGAGCAGCGCCGCCACCAGCATCAGCACGACCCGGGCGGCCCCGGTCGCCAGGACCGAGATCTGGTTCAGCGAGCGCTTGCGCAGGCCGGTATTGGCCTGGAGCGCGGTGGCGAGCCGGGTCTCGTCGGTGAGCGCGCGGCCGATGAAGGTGTCGACGCTCTGGACCAGCAGGTAGAGCAGCACGAGCACGCCCGCGGCCCAGATCAGCTGGTCGATCAGGAAGGCCGCGAAGGCGACGTAGCCGACGAGCGCGCCGAGCCCGATCAGCGCGACCCCGGCCCAGCCGAGGAGCCGGGCCGGGCCACCGATGCCCGTGGTGGTCTTGGTCGGCACGTAGGGGCCGAAACAGGCCTCTTCCTCCTGCTCGGTATCGGCGAAGCGGTGGAGGCCGACCGCCAGGATCAGCGCGGTGGCCACGGCGCCGAGGCCGCGGGTCGCGATCGAGATCGGCAGCGCCGCCGAGATCCCGGAATTGAGCGCCTCCACGGATTTCACCACGGTGATCACCGTGGCGATGCCGACCGCGAGCCGGGTCAGCCGGGTGGCGGCCGCGTCGCCGACCGGGGCGGGGCGCCAGGCTGGCTTGTCGGGGCTCAGCAACCCGTCGCACAGGGCCTCGACGAAGGCGATGAAGGCCAGCCCGCCCAGGATCGCGGCGGCCACCGGCAGCAGCCGGGACGGCAGCAGGTTGGTGGCGTCGAGCGCGTAGTAGACCGCGTAGGAACCCGCCACCGCCGGCACCGTGCCGAGCAGGATCACCCGCCAGGCGGCCAGCAGGGTGGCGCGGCGCGACGGCTCGGTGGCGGAGGCGTCCCGGCGGGCGGCCCGGGGCGCGATGTTGCGCCGGCCGAAATACAGCGCGACCGAGATCCCGAAGGCGAGCCCCAGGAACAGCAGGTTACCCATGCTGCCGTTGCGCGAGAACAGCAGCCCGATATCGGACACGGCGCTCTGCAGCGAGCGGGTATCGCGCGGTATGTCGGCCATGACCTTGGCCCAGAGGCCCGGGCTGACCAGGGGCTGCGAGCGCTGGAACAGGTCGCGGGTGAACGATTCGCGCCGGCGGTTCGACACCCGGTCGATGATCTGGTCGCCCTGCACCAGCAGGGAGCGGGCGAGCCGCTGGGTCTCGTCGATGCGGGTCACCGCCGCCTCGCGCTCCACGCGCTGCTCGGCGATCTCGGGGCTTTCCTGGGTGTCCTTCGGCTTCGGACCGAGCTGCGCCAGCCGCTCGCGCGCCGCCTCGAGGGGCGCGTCGAGCCGGGTGATCAGCGCGCGGATCTCCTCGGTGACGGTCCCGGCGCTGTCGCGGATCGCCGCCAGGTCGGTGGCGGTCAGGTCGGGATGCCCCAGCTGCTTCTCGCGCGCCTCGAGCTCGGCCTTGGCGGCATCGAGCTGGGCCCGGACCGCCTTGAGCTGCTCCGACATCTCGGGTTTCGGCGCCGCGGGCTTGGCGTCGGGCGCCTTCGCGTCGGCCGGCTTGGCGTCCGCGGGCTTGGCATCGGCGGGCTTGGCATCGGCGGGCTTGGCATCGGCGGGCTTGGTCCCCGGGTGCTGCCCGGCCGGCGCCTCGCCCTGGGCCCAGGATGCGGGCGGCGCGGCGGCCGGGATGCCCAGCATCAGCGCGGCCAGGAGGGCCAGCGCGGCGGGCCGGCGCGGCGCGCCGTTCGGCTTCCGGGGGCGCACGGGCGTGCGGATCATAGGCTACCTCTCGTCGGGCGCGCCGGGCGCGCGGTCGGGGCCCGGCATCGGCGGACCGGCGGTCGTCGGGAACCGCGCGGGCTTTCTCGAGCGCTCGCCGCCGGAGGGGATACCGGCGGGGACGCCGGTTCGGCGTCGGCGAGCGCGTGAATCGAAGCCTGAGGGGCGCGCCTGACCGCAGGGCGATTCGGGCACGGCCCTCGAGGCCGGGCGCTGTGGGCCTCCAATAGGGCGAAACCGTGCCCCTGCCCACCCTGGCGCCGGCCGGCGCGCCCGGCACCCGCTGTGGGTGCGTCCCCGGGACCCTGAGGGACGAGCTTCACAAGGCTGTCACGGTGGGATTAGATGAACACCAGATGGACAGGGCCTTTTCGTCGTCACGCGAAAGGGTTCGGCCGGCGCCGATGCCGGTCCGGCCCGGCCGCGTTCCGGTTGCTACCGCACCGACTGGCGTCACCGCGCGCCGGCCCGCCGCCCTGTTGCTCCTTCCGCCTCTCCCGCCGAGCCGACGTCCTGTCCGCCGGCCCGTCCTGTACCGGCCCGCGGCCGCGTCGGACGGGCCGGTGGGGCGCCGGCGCGTTCCCGCGCGTTATACGCGTCAGAGATAGTCCGAAGAGTCGCGCCGATGATGGATCTCCAAACCCTCGTCCTGAACGCGGATTATCGGCCGCTCTCCTACAATCCGCTCTCGCTCTGGTCGTGGAAGGACGCCTTCACGGCCCTGTTCCTCGACCGCGTCACCCTGGTGGCGAGCTACGACGTCGAGGCCCGCTCGCCCTCGCGGGCGCTGCGGGTGCCGAGCGTGGTGGCCCTGAAGAACTACGTGACGCTCGCGCGCAGCCCGGCCTTCACCCGCTACAACATCTACCTGCGCGACGGTTTCAGCTGCCAGTATTGCGGCCTGCGGCTGCCCTCGGGCGGCCTGACCTTCGACCACGTGGTGCCGCGCTCC
Source organism: Methylobacterium brachiatum (assembly GCF_020523825.1). Lineage (GTDB taxonomy): Bacteria > Pseudomonadota > Alphaproteobacteria > Rhizobiales > Beijerinckiaceae > Methylobacterium > Methylobacterium brachiatum. The sequence goes on from NZ_JAJALK010000002.1 coordinate 567,860, forward strand.
CGGGGCGGCCTGTCGAGCTGGGAGAACGTCGTGGCGGCCTGCTCGCCCTGCAACCTGCGCAAGGCCAACCGCACGCCGCAGGAGGCCGACATGCCGCTCGCGACCGAGCCCCGCCGGCCGACCCGCTACGAGCTGCATCACCGGCAGCCCGAATTCGACCACCGCCAGTACCACCACACCTGGCTCGACTACCTGTACTGGGACAGCGAGCTGGAGAGCTGAAGCGGGATCACCAAGCCGGCCCGCGGCGGGGCGGCTCGTTGTACATCGGGACGTTGTGATTGCGCGGCAGGTAGCCCCGGACGATCACGGGTGGCGGCACGGCCGACAGGTCGGGTCGGACGCGGACCACGCGCCGGAGGCGGGGCGGATCGAAGTTGCGGTCCTCGGGCCAGGCGGAAGCCGGCGCGGGGATGAGGGCGAGCCCGGCGAGCAGGCCGAACGTGAACGGTCGCAATCCCCTCGGGTCGAGCATCGGAAGCCTCCCGGCGCCGGGCCGCATCAGAACTTGACCGCCGCGCCGGCCCGGACCGTGTTCAGGTTGACCTTGTGCCCATCGAACTGACTGAACAGCACGTATTGATACTCGGCGCGCAGCAGGATGTTCGGCGTGATCGCGTATTCGAGACCGGCGCCGACCGTCGCACCGGCGACCACTTTGGTCTTCGATTGCGTCTGGATCGACGTGAACGGCGTGCCATTGTAGGGCGCGTTCGGATTGAAGCTCGTATAGCCGAAATTGGACACGTAGGTCGGTGTCCCGGCGAGGTTGGCGTTGTAGGCGGTGACGTCGAAGCCATAGTTCCGGTACATCGTCGTGTCGGCGATGCGCGCCCGGCCGATCGCCAGACCGCCGGTCACGAAGGGCAGGATGTTGCCGAGAGCGTAGCCGGCCCGGGCTCGCAGCGTGCCGTAATCGTTGACGCGCGTGGCCGTGTATCCGGCCATATCGACTGTTTCGAGAATGTTCGAGGCGGTCTTGCTGCGCCCGAGTCCGTCGCTCGACACGCCCATCTTGCCGAAATTCGTGTAGTCGGCCTCGAAGCCGAAGACGAAGTCGTCGAACTGGACATTGTAACCGACGAAGGCGCCAAAACTCGTGTCGCCGACCCGCTTCGACGGAGGATTGAGAAGGGTCGACGCACGAAACGTCGATTCGCCCGTCGTATCGTGAGAGTCCCGATAGATCAGGGGTTGCAGCGCGCCCTTTGTACCCAGCGCCGCGGACGTATACCCGCCATGGCCACCCACGTAGACGCCGCTCCAGTCGACCACCGGGGCCGGGACCGGGTCGTAATCGGCGCCACGCAGGTAATCGTAGTCCAGGTCGGCGGCCCGGGCGGTGCTGGCGCCGCAGAGGCTGAGGACCGCCAGCAGCGGCAGGGTGACGGTACGCATCGGGATCGTCCTGGAACTGCGAGACGGACGGCGGCTCGGGCCTCGATGCAGTGATAGTTGGGTAACCTTAAGCGTCCGTTATTTCGGGGTTCTTCGGAGATCCCGATTCGATCATCGCGACTGGGCCAGAACTATCCGACGGCCCAATGTTGCTCTGCGCCTTGCGATCGATGTCTGCCCCGGCGGCAGGACGAAAAAAAACGGCGCGGAGAGCATCCGCGCCGTCGGCCGTCAGAGCGTTGGAAAGACGATCAGTATTTGCGGACCAGCGGGCCGGGGATCGGCTCCGGCATCAGCGGCGGCAGCGGCGCCGCGACCAGGCCGCCGAGGTAGTAGCGCAGGCCGATCTTCACGTCGTGGGCCTCGATGTCCTTCACCTTGATCGGGCGCAGGGCCTCGGTGCAGCACGGCACGAAGCCGGCGCCGGTCTCGGCCTTGCCGAGGTTCAGGTAGCGATAGGCCACCTCGATCTTCAGGGCGTCGCTGACGTCGTAGGCCAGACCGGCATGCAGCGCCCAGGCGAAGCTACCGCTGGTCTTGCTCTTGTAGAACTTGCTGCCGCTGTTGGTGTTGTACACCGGGTTGCCGTTGTTGTCGTAGACCGGCGCATAATTGTAGTAGGGCTGGCCGCACTTGCAGTCGTAAATTGGGTTGCCGTAATCGTAGGCGTAGGTCGGGCTGGTGAACTGCTGGTTGGTCGAATAGCCCGAGATATGGTTGAAGGCGTAGCCGACGCCACCGCCGATGAACGGGGTGATCCCGTACCAGGTGCCGAGGTCGAAATACGCGTTGGCCAGCACCACCGCGGAATCGAAGTTGCTGGTCGACTTGTTGACCCCATAGGAGCCGAGGCCGTTGTCGAACTCGGGGCCCTTGTAATACTCGCTGCCGCGCAGGCCGGTGGAGTAGCGGTACTCACCGGTGACGTCGCCGCGCAGGAACGGGGTGAACTGGTAGCCGACGCCGACACCCGCGAAACCACCGCCGCCGATCTCGTTGCCGAACGACCGGTTGGCATCCGCGTAGCCGGTGTAATCGTAGGCCTCGGTGTATCTCGGGCGGGTGTAGACGCTCGCGCCGACATCGCCGCGCAGGTACCAGCCGCCGCCGACCTCGATCGGGGGCGGAGGGGGCGGGGGCGGAGGCGGGGGCAGCAGGTCCGCAGCAGCGGCTAGGCAGGGCGCGCCGACGCTCGCCGCGAGCGTCAGGCTACGCACCAAAGCGTTCAGCTTGGAGCGGGCCATAAGGATTCCTTCACTGGACTCGTGTGCCGGAAGCTTGACATGCCGGCTCTGATGACGAGGCGAAGGATGGATCGAACGTCTTAAATCCGGCTTAACGTTAAATGTTAGCCTTGCCGGGCGCCTACAGCCTGGACAAGCCACAGCTCAGCAAAGGATTCGCCAGTCTTGGTCGCAGCACCCGGCACGATCGCGACACCCTTCGCCCACGGGCCGGGCTGAGCCGGTGCTGCCCGAGGACGTGCGCGCCCTGGCGCTGATGCTGCCCGAGACGGTGGCGGGCGCCCATCGCGGCAACCCGGATTTCCGCGTCGGCGGCCGGGTGTTCGCGACCCTGTGGGTCGAGGAGGACCGGGTCGTGCTGCGCCTGGCGCCCGCCGACCAGGCCGAATTGTGCGAGGCCGAGCCGGACCTGTTCACGCCGCTCGACGGCGCCTGGGGCCGGCGCGGCTGGACCAATCTCGACCTCGACCCGTGCGAGGAGGAGACCCTGCGCGCCGCCCTGCTGGCGGCCTGGCGGTTCACCGCACCGGCGATCCTGCGCGCCGCCTACGCGTGAGCGGTGAGCCCTCAGGGGCTCCGCCCCTGAACCCCGCCGAAGGGCCGCGGGCCCTTCGGGATCCCGGTCCTCAGGCCGCGACCTTGGTGACCGCCTCGACCACCTCGTCGACCACCTCGTTGACGAGGCCGCGGTCGTCGCCCTCGGCCATCACGCGGATCACCGGCTCGGTGCCGGAGGGGCGGATCACCAGGCGGCCGCCATTGCCCAGGCGGGCGCGGGCCTGGGCGATCGCGCTGACCACGCTGTCCTGGCTCAGCGGCTCGCCGGCCCGGTAGCGGACGTTCTTGAGGATCTGCGGCAGCGGGTCGAAGCAGTGGCAGACCTCGCTCACCGGCCGGCCCTGGCGCTGCACCACGCTGAGCAGCTGCAGGGCCGCCACCAGGCCGTCGCCCGTGGTGGTGTAGTCCGACATGATGATGTGGCCGGATTGCTCGCCGCCGAGATTGTAGCCGTGCTCGCGCATGTGCTCGAGGACGTAGCGGTCGCCCACTGCGGTGCGGGCCAACGTCAGGCCGAGGCCGCCGAGGAAGCGCTCCAGGCCGAGATTGGACATGATCGTCGCCACCAGCCCCGGCTGGGTGAGCCGCTCGTCCTCCTGCCAGGAGCGCGCGACCACGGCCATCAGCTGGTCGCCGTCGACCACGTGGCCTTTCTCGTCGACGATCAGCACTCGGTCGGCGTCGCCGTCCAGCGCGATGCCGATATCGGCCCGGCGCTCGCGCACCTTGGCGACCAAGGCCGCCGGGGCGGTGGAGCCGACGTCGCGGTTGATGTTGAACCCGTCCGGCTCGGTCCCGATGGCGATCACCTCGGCGCCGAGCTCCCACAGGGTCTCGGGGGCGACCCGGTAGGCGGCGCCGTTGGCGCAATCGACCACCACCCGCAGGCCGTCCAGCGTCACGTGCCGGGGCAGGGTGCGCTTGGCGAACTCGATGTAGCGGGCATGCACGCTCTCGATCCGCTTGGCCCGGCCGAGATCGGCGGAGCCCGCCAGCTTCGTGTGCAGCTCGGCGTCGATCAGCTCCTCGATCTCATGCTCGATCGTGTCGTTGAGCTTGAACCCGTCCGGGCCGAACAGCTTGATGCCGTTATCCTCGAAGGCGTTGTGCGAGGCCGAGATCATCACCCCGATATCGGCCCGCATCGAGCGGGTCAGCATCGCCACCGCGGGGGTCGGCACCGGGCCGAGCAGCAGCACGTCCATGCCCACCGAGGTGAAGCCCGCCACCAGGGCGGTCTCGATCATGTAGCCGGACAGGCGGGTATCCTTGCCGATCACCACCCGGTGGCGGTGATCGCCGCGCTGGAACACCAGGCCCGCCGCCTGACCGACCTTGAGGGCGAGTTCCGGGGTGATCACCCCGTTGGCCCGGCCCCGGATGCCGTCGGTTCCGAAATACTTGCGCGCCATCAGGATCTCCGGTGCCGGGCCTCTCGCCCGGCCAACGCGGCGACAGAGTAGCCCGACAGAACTTAGCAGATTGGATTGCCCCGGGTGCTCCCCGACAAAGACGGTCGAAATGCGGCGTGACCCCGGGCGGGGCGCTACAGCACCCGCGGGAGTGCCGCCGCCAGCAGCGTGATCCCGGAGATCGTCAGGAGGCCGAGCACCACCCGGCGGAAGGCCGTCTCGCTCAGGCCGACATAGACCCGGGTCCCCAGCAGGACCGGGATCAGCATGGCGAGCAGCACCACGGCCAGCATCGGCAGCGCCGTGCGGGTCACGAGGCCCGAGCCGAGATAGACGAGCATCGTGACGGCCAGCATCGTCAGGTTGAAGTTCTGGATGATCGTGCGCTGCACGTCGCGCTCGTAGCCGCGCAGCACGCACCATAGGGTTGGCAGCGTGCCGGTGAAGCCGCCGAGCCCGCCGAGCATGCCGCCGCTCATGCCGACGACGGCGTCCGCCAGCCGCCCGCCCGTGGTGATCCGCGGCAGGTCCTTGGCGAGCAGCATGGCCGGGCACCAGACCACCAGCAGGGTGCCGAGCACCACCTTGAACCAGTCGGCATTGAGGTGCGGCAGCAGGAACACGCCCAGCGGAATGCCGGCGAGCCCGCCCAGCACGAACGGGGCGAGGCGGGCCCGGTCGAAGCCCCGCCGGACCGTGACGGCGGCCACGACCTGGCCGGTGAGCGACCCGGCCACCGCCAGGACGGCGGCGAGCTGCGGATCGATCACCCAGGCCCAGAACGACAGGGCCACCAGCCCGAAGGCGAAGCCCGACAGCCCCTGCACGAAGCCGGCGACCGCGGCCCCGAGGGCGACGACGAGATAAACGGACAACGCCATCGGGTGCGCGGCTCGGAAGATTCCCGTCCCGGTCTTTCCGATTCGCTGCCGAGATCCGAGCCTAAGGCCGAGCTTCCGGGGGGCGTTCACGGACAGGCGGAGCGGATTGTCATGCGGGGCGGCCCAGGACGGTCAGTCCGGATCTGGCCCCACGCCTTCCCTCCACGGCGCTCCATGGTGGTCACACATCGGTCGGCGCGGATCGCGACGTGCCCCCGGCTCCCGTGCGGGAGAGGGGACCCGCGCCATATCAGGCGCTGTGACGTCAGATCATCGCGCAACGGGCCCGGCGCGGAAAAACCCAACGAAAAAGGGCGCCTCGCGGCGCCCTTCTCATCCTTCCTTTCCGGCTCAGGCCTGCGGCTGAGGCTCCAGGCCGCCGTCGCTCTCCTTCGGCCGGCCGCGGCCGGCGGAGGGGACCGAGGAGCCCCGGGCCGGGGTCGGAGGCACGTCGCCGCCGTCGCGAATCGGGGGCTGGCCACGCAGGAGGTTGCGGATCTCGTCGCCCGAGAGCGTCTCGTATTCGAGCAGCCCCTGGGCCAGGACTTCCAGGTCGTCCTTGTGCTCGGCCAGGATGCGGCGGGCCTCCTCCAGGCCAGTCTCCACGAGGCGGCGGACCTCGGCGTCGATCTTCTGGGCGGTCGACTCGGAGACCGATTGCTGCCGGCCCATCGACATGCCGAGGAAGACCTCGTCGTTGTTCTCGCCGTAGGCCACGGTGCCGAGCTCGGGCGAGAAGCCCCAGCGGGTCACCATCATCTTTGCCAGCCGGGTCGCCTGCTCGATGTCCGACTGGGCACCCGAGGTCACCTTGTCCCGGCCGAAGGTCATCTCCTCGGCGATGCGGCCGCCCATCATGATCGCCAGCCGCGAGGTCATCTGCTCGAAGCTCATGGAGAGCTTGTCGCGCTCGGGCAGCTGCATGACCATGCCGAGCGCACGACCGCGCGGGATGATGGTCGCCTTGTGGACCGGGTCGGTGGCCGGGACGTTCAGCGCCACGATGGCGTGGCCGCCCTCGTGATAGGCGGTGAGCCGCTTCTCGTCCTCGGTCATGACCAGGGTCCGCCGCTCGGCGCCCATCATGACCTTGTCCTTGGCGTCCTCGAACTCGTGCATCGTGACGATGCGCTTGCCGCGACGGGCCGCCAGCAGGGCCGACTCGTTGACGAGGTTCATCAGGTCGGCGCCCGAGAAGCCCGGGGTGCCGCGCGCGATGGTCTTGAGGTCGACATCGGGGGCCAGCGGCACCTTGCGGACATGGACCCGCAGGATGCGCTCGCGGCCGGTGACGTCCGGGTTCGGCACCATGATCTGGCGGTCGAACCGGCCCGGACGCAGCAGCGCCGGGTCGAGCACGTCGGGGCGGTTGGTCGCCGCGATAATGATGACGCCCTCGTTGGCCTCGAACCCGTCCATCTCCACGAGGAGCTGGTTGAGGGTCTGCTCGCGCTCGTCGTTGCCGCCGCCCAGGCCGGCGCCGCGATGGCGGCCGACCGCGTCGATCTCGTCGATGAAGATGATGCAGGGCGCGTTCTTCTTGGCCTGCTCGAACATGTCGCGCACGCGGCTGGCGCCGACGCCCACGAACATCTCGACGAAGTCGGAGCCCGAGATGGTGAAGAACGGCACGTTGGCCTCGCCCGCGACCGCCCGGGCGATCAGGGTCTTACCGGTGCCGGGCGGGCCGACGAGCAGCACGCCGCGCGGGATCCGGCCGCCGAGCCGCTGGAATTTCTGGGGGTCGCGCAGGAACTCGACGATCTCCTGCAGATCCTCCTTCGCTTCCTCCACGCCCGCGACGTCGTCGAAGCTGACGCGCCCGTGGGCCTCGTTCAGGAGCTTGGCCTTCGACTTGCCGAAGCCCATGGCGCGGCCGGCACCGGACTGCATCTGGCGGCTCAGGAAGATCCAGGCGCCGATGAAGACGAGGATCGGAAGCCAGCTCACGAGCAGCTGGATGAACCAGGGGGTGTTGTCCGACGGCGGGCGGGCCGTGATCGTCACGCCCTTGCCCTGGAGCTTGGAGACCAGGCTCGGGTCGTTGGGCGCGTAGCTGGTGAAGTTGCCGCCCCCGACATAGGTGCCGGACACGTCCTGCCCGGAGATCACCACCGACTGGATCTTGCCGGCATCGGCGTCGTTGAGGAGCTGACTGTAGGCGATCTCGCTGCCGCCGCCCCGGTGACCCGGGTTCTGGAACAGGGTCACGAGGGCCAGCACCAGCAGGAAGATGACGACCCACAAGGCAAAGTTGCGAAAATTCGGGTTCATCGATCGATCCTTGGTGCGTGCGGCCCCCTAGACGGACACATCGCGCGGCTTTGCCGGTCCATCCGTGCACACCTCGCCAATGTAGGCGGGGGGGCCTTCGTTGCCAAGTAAGCCGGTCCCCCCTGCGGCGAGGGGAACATCTGTTCTTCAATCTGCCGCCCTGGAACGCCGGGGCGGCGCAAGGGTGAGGGTCACGATACCGGCGGCATCGGCGGCGACCAGGATCCCCGCCAGGGTCCGCCGGATCGGCTCCCGGCGGCGCAGGGCCGGAAGCAGCGCGTCGAGCACCAGGGATTCCAGGCGCTCCAGGCGGCGCGGCCCGGCGCCGGCCCGGGTCAGGGCGGTGTCGAGGCCGCGCAGGGCGAGGGCTTCCGGCAGGGCCGCCAGCGCGGCGCCGTCGAGGTGCAACGCCGCGGCGTCGGTATTCTTTGCCGGCAGAAGGGCCGCCGAGAGGGCCTGCTCGGCCGCGGCCCGGAGGGCGTCGTCGTCCCGGGCGGCCCGTTCGGCGAGGCGCGCGAGCCGCGCCGGGCTCAGGCCCTCGCGCTCCAGGGCGGCCCAGGTGGCGCGCAGGCGAGCCCGGGCGAAGCGCGGATCGGCATTGGCCGGGTCGCGGACATGCGGGATGCCGCGGGCCACGCACCAGGCCGTCAGGGTCGCCTTCGGCAAGGCCAGGAACGGCCGCCCGAGGGTGATGCCGGGGGCGAGGGGGCGCTGGATCCGCATGCCCGCGAGCCCGGCCGGTCCGCTACCGGCGGCGAGCCGCATCAGCACGGTCTCGGCCTGGTCGTCCTGCGTGTGCCCGGTGAGCACGAGGCCGGCGCCGACCGCCTCGGCATGGGCGGCGAGCAGCCGATAGCGGGCGGCCCGGGCCGCGTCCTGCAGGCCGGTGCCGGGCTTCGGGCCGGCCCAGGTCAGGACCGCGTGCGGCAGGCCGAGCGCCCGGGCCGCCTGGCCGACGCCCTCGGCCTCCGGTCCGGAATCCGGGCGCAACCCGTGATCGACGGTGGCGACCTGCACCGAGGCGCCGAGCGCCGCGGCGGCGTGCATCAGCGCGCTCGAATCGGGCCCGCCCGAGACGGCGAGCAGCACGCCCCGGTCGGACCGGCCGAGCCAGGGTCCGAGGGCGCAGAGGACCGGATCGTCCGATGGACCCGTCATGGATTCAAAAGGTCCGAGACCTTTTGCGGGTGCAGGGCAGGGCCCTGCTGCCGGGCATGCCCGAGAATCGGGGCTCCGCCCCGACACCCCGCCAAAGGGCTGAGCCCTTTGGGATCCCGATCAGGCCGAGCAGCGCGCGCGCTTCTGCTCCCGGACGACGCCCTGGCGGACGGTGCTGCCGGCATTGGGGAACTTCCGGTCGAGCTCGGCCAGGGTCGCGCAGGCCTGCTCGCGGGCCCCGAGGGCATTGAGCGTGACGCCGAGCTTCAGCATCGCGTCCGGCGCCTGGGACGAGCGGGCATAGTCGGTGGAGACCTTCAGGAACTGCTCGGCCGCCTCGCGGTTGCGGCCGCGGGCCAGGTAGCTCTCGCCCAGCCAGTAGGTCGCGCCGGCGACCCGGTTGTCGCGGGGATGCGACTGGATGAACTGGCGCAGGCCCATCTCGGCCTGCTCGTACTGCTTGGAGCGGACCAGCTCGACCGCGGCCTCGTAATCGGCGGCCGGGTCGCCGGTCCGGGTGGCGGCCACGCTCTCGGCCGGTCGGGTCGCCGGGACCGGGATCGCGCCGGTGCGGGCGGGGGGCCGCAGGTCCACCGGCTCGTCGTAGCCGGGGGCGGCGCCCTCGGCGTCGGGATCCTCGTCCTCGATCGCGGCCCGGGGCAGAGCCTGCGGCCGGGCCGGCGCCGCCTCGGCGGCCTCCCGGGCCGGCAGGGGCGGGGAGGGCTGGGTGCTGCCGAGCGGCATCGGCGCCCCGGGGGCGCCGGGGGCCTGGGACGGGTCGAAGGCGTCGCCGCGCTTGCCCGGACGTCCGGCACCCGGATTGCCGCCATTGACCGCGCCGGCCGGAGCCGGCGCCGCCGAGGGAGCCGCCTTACCGCCGCCGCCCTTGCCCTCGTTCAGGCGAAACTCGACATCCTCCTGGAACTTGCGCAGCTGCTCTTTCAGCTGGCGGTTCTCATACTGGAGGGTCTCGATCTGCCCGGCCATGATCCGGGACTGGTTCTCAATGCGCCCGAGGCGCACCACCAGTTCCGAGGCGTCCTGCGCGGCGGCCGGATGGCCGAGGAGCAGGGCCCCGAGGATCGTCGTGAGCGCGAGGCGAGTGCGAAGACGGGCGGGCATGATGGGCTGCGGTCCGATGGAAGCGCGAGGCCCTATCAGATGCGCCGTTCCGCGGCAAAACTGCGGCGCGCTCCGGTCGGAGTCGGGGCCGCGCGCAGAGGTCCGGGCCGAACCGCAAGCCGCACGCCATCTTGGGCGCCTACGAGGTCGGTCCCTTCCGTGCTGCAGCGCGGGTTCTGCCCGGGGGTGCGCGACCGCGTCAGACGTCGGCGCGCCCCGGGCGGAAGCCGCCGAGGTCGCCGATTTGACCGATCCGTCTCCGCCTCTTCGCCAGCCGGTCCGCGATCCCCGCGCCGCGGAGGCGCCGCGGGATCGGGAGCTGCATCTCCTGGTCGGCCTCACCAAGGCGAGCAAGTTCATCGAGATCGGGCCGGCCCACAACCCGCTCGTGCCGCGCAGCGCCGGGTGGAACAGCTTCAGCCTCGACCACGCCACCCGTGCAGATCTGATCGCCAAATACGCCGGCGACCCGGCGGTGGACCCGACGCGGATCGAGGAGGTCGATTTCGTCTGGCACGGCGGATCGCTGACCGATGCCGTCCCGGCCGAGCACCACGGCACCTTCGACGGGTTCATCGCCAGCCACGTCATCGAGCATACGACGGATGTCGTCAGGTTCCTGCAGGCGGCCCGGACGCTCCTGCGGCCCGAGGGCGTCGTGGTCCTGGCCGTGCCGGACAAGCGCAAGTGCTTCGACTTCTACCGGAACCCGTCGACCACGGCCGACGCGATCCTGGCCTACGAGGAGAAGCGGGACCGGCACGATGTGCGCACGCATCTCGATTACGGCCTGCGGATCGCGAAGAAGGGCGGTTTCCCGGCCTGGTTCGAGAGCGACACCCAGCCGGCCGAACTCGTCTGCGGCATCGATGTGGCCTGGCAGATGCTCGGCTACCGCGACGTCCGCGACTACGTGGACGTCCATAACTGGGTGTTCGTGCCGGCGAGCTTCGAGCTGATGATGCTCGAACTCGGCCAGCTCGGGTTCCTCGACCTGCGGGTCGAGAGCCTGACCGAGATGCCGGACACCGAATTCCTCGTCCGGCTGCGGCCTGGAACGGATACGATCGATCCGGCGGAGACCCAGCTGCGCCGCCGCGGGCTCCTGGAACGGATGCTGATCGAACTCGCCGATCAGACCCGGCAGATCGCGGGGAGCCCGCTCGCCGTGCCGCCCCCGGATTCGTCCCGGCCCGGGGCGTGCGCCCGATGGCGCCGCTGGCTCGCGGCCGGGCCCTGGCGTCGCCGCGTCAGCCTTTGAAAGCCTGGTTCCCGGAGGGCGGCATACCCTCCGGGAACCGGATTCCGGCGGGATCGCCGCCTTAGGCGCCAGCGCCGCGGTCGAGCACGATCACCGCGCGGCGGTTCTGCGACCAGCACGAGATGTCGTTGCACACCGCCACCGGCCGCTCCTTGCCGTAGGAGACGGTGCGCATCCGGTTCGCCCCGATGCCCCGCGTGGCCAGGTAGTCGTTGACCGCCTGGGCCCGGCGGGCGCCCAGGGAGAAGTTGTACTCGCGGGTGCCGCGCTCGTCGGCATGGCCCTCGATGATGAAGGTGTAGCGCGGGTAGCGCTGCAGCCAGGCCGCCTGCTTGTCCAGGGTGGCGGTGGCGGTGGGCGTCAGGTCGGTGGAATCCGATTCGAAGAAGACCCGGTCGCCGATATTGACGACGAAGTCCTGCGCGCTGCCCGGGGTCGCGGCGCCGGCCCCGAAGGCGGAGGCGTCGGCGAGATCCTTGTCGTTGCTGCAGGCGCCGAGCCCGAGGGCGGCGCAGACAGCGAGGCCGAGGGCGAGTGCGCGGAAACGCTGGGGCATGATCGTTCAACTCCTCGAGCGGTGCCGAAGGCCGGCTGCTGGTCTTCGAGGCGGGTCCGCGTAGTCCTGAGCGCCGGTGATAGGCGCGGATGGTTAAGCGACGGTTCCGACCGGCGCCGCGGAGCCTCCTGCGAGTCCCGGCCGGTCGGCGGCGTGCGCTGCCGCACGCAGGAGGATGCTGACGCGCCCGGATTGCGGCACCGCCGGGGCGGAGGCGCAAGCGCGGCCATTTCCGCCCCGGCCGGTTGCCGCGATGCAACAGGGCCGGATACCGCTTTCGAGGCCGCTTTAAGGGATCCTCAACCCTGTGGGTTCTTGATTCACCCAATCGATCCGCGGACCGCCCCCATGCCCCCCGCCCAGTGCGTCCTCATCGTCGAGGATAGCTACCTGCTCCTCGAGATTATCGCGAGCCTGTGCGAGACGCAGGGCATCCGGGTGATCGAGGCCTCCACGGGCGAGGCGGCGCTGACGCTGCTGCGGGCGCGGGGCGCCGAGATCGACTGGCTGTTCACCGACATCCACCTGCCCGGGCTGATCGACGGCTGGACCGTGGCCCACGCCTTCCGGGCGATCCATGCCGACCGGCCGGTGGTCTATACCTCGACGGATTCGAGCGGCGGACGGGGCGTCCCGGGCAGCCTGTTCCTGCGCAAGCCGTTCCAGGTGCAGGCGGTCAACCGCCTGGTGCGGATGATGGTCGAGGGCCTGAGCGACGCGCCCCTGTGCGCGGCAATCTGAGCGGGGCTCGCCTATCCGGCCCGGAACAGGGCGACGATCTCGGGCGCGGCGAGCCACGCATCCACCCGCTGGCAGGCGAGGTCGCCGGCCGGCATCGCGTCGTAGATCGCGAAGCTCGCCGCGATAAAGCCCTGCAGGTCGTAGAGCTTGGGGAAATCGTCGCCCCGGGGCTTCATCTTGAACAGGAACGAGCCGGTCAGCCCGAAATGCTCGGCGATCGGCGGGTAGAGCGGCCAGACCACGTCCTGGGCCAGCTCGTCGCCGAGATAATCCTCGACCTCCACGGGCTCGGGCCGAATCCCGCTCTCCAGCAGCAGCCGCCGGGCGATGTCGCCAATGACGAAGGCCTTGGGGTGGTTCATCACGTGCATGAAGGCGCCCCGGCGGGCCCAGCGGGTCACCTCCCGGTCCAGGCCGAAGCCCAGGGCGGACGCGGACGTGACCAGCTCGTGGACGGCCGGATCCCAATGGTCGAGATAACCGAGCCGCCGGAACACGTCCTCGCGGAACAGGGCGGCGGTGCGCCCGGCATCGAGGCCGAGCCGGTGGGCGCAGAGGACGATCGCCGAGTGGTACTGCCCCATCGGCGAGGGCGCGAGCTTGAGCGCGGCAAGGTCCGAGGCCTGGCCGACATAGACCATGTCGGGATGGAAGGCCGAGAACACGATCGACGGGAACAGCTTGAGCCGCGGGTCGGCCGCCCGCAGGGTCGCGATATCGCCCCCGGGGATCAGGCCGGCCGGGAAGGCCTGCGAGAAGACGTGGTCGTGGGAGCGCAAGGTCCGGATCAGGCCGTCGACATGGCCGTGGTCGCGCTTGAGCGAGCCCATCGGCAAGTAGCGCACGGGGCTCTTCGGCGCGAGCAGGCGCATCGCCTGGGCGATCCCCCGGGCCTGGCAATTGCCCAGCACCGCGATAGCCGGTCCGTCGCGCGTCGTGGCGGCGCGCGCGCGGTTTCGCCATGGTGTCGCCCAGGTAGGCGCCCAACTGGGGGTCGACAGGGAAAACGCGCTGCGGGCGCGCCGGGGCAGATCGTTCAGGGCCACGTCGCGTGCCGGTGTCAGCGGACGGCTCAGCATCCCCGAGGGCGCTCGCCGTCGTGAAGAAGAGGGTTCGAAGATGGCGTTGAATCCGTATACGGGTCTACCGGCCGAGCGATTCTGGCGCAAGGTCGTGACCAACGTGCCGCCCTTCGCGGTCAATCCGCACCCGAAGGACACGTTCGCGATCGGGCCGACTGACAAGGTCGCCACCGGCGGCTCCTGCTTCGCGCAGCGGGTGGCCGAGGCGGTGCGCGGCGCCGGCTTCAACTACTACCTGACCGAGCCGCCGCCCCCCGGCATGACCGCCGAGGAGGCCAATGCGCGCCAGTTCGGCACCTTCTCGGCCCGGTACGGCAATCTCTACTACACGCGCCAGTTCGTGCAGCTGTTCGACCGGGCCTACGGCCGCTTCGAGCCGGAGCTGAAGGCGTGGCTGCGCGACGACGGCCGCTACGTCGATCCGTTCCGCCCCACCGTCGAGCCGGCGGGCTTCGCCAGCGAGGCCGAGGTGGTCGCGGCCCGCGACGCGCATCTGGCCGAGGTGCGCCGCCTGTTCGAGACCCTGGACGTGTTCGTGCTGACGCTCGGCCTCACCGAGGGCTGGCGCTGGCGGGCCGACGGCGCGGCGCTGCCGCTTGCCCCCGGGGTCGCGGGCGGCACCTTCGATCCGGAGCTCTACGAGTGCGTCAATGCCGGCGCGGGCGAGGTGCTTGGCGACCTCAACGGCTTCCTGGACCGGCTCTGGAGCGTGAACCCCAAGGCCCGGGTGATCTTCACGGTCTCGCCGGTGCCGATGATCGCGACCTACATGGACCGGCACGTGATGGAGTCGAACAGCTACTCCAAGTCGGTGCTGCGTGTGGCCGCCGGCGAGGTGGTCGGCCGGGGCGATCCGCGGGCGGTGTATTTCCCCGCCTACGACATCGTCACGAGCAACGTGAATGCCGGGCGCTACTACAACGAGGACCAGCGGACCATCAACGACGCGGGCGTGCGCCACGTCATGCGGCTGTTCCTCTCGACCTTCGCGCGCGACCGCGCGGCAGCCGCCCCGACCCACGCCCCCGTGGACCTCGCGGCCGAGTTCGAGGGCAATGCCGGCGTGATCTGCGACGAGGAAGAGATCGAGCGCAGCGTGGCGTGACCGACCGCGCCGAGCACGCGGGCCGCGCGCCTACAGGGTGCCGATCCGCGTGCTCGTCAGCGGAAGCTCGAACATCGATCCGGGCCTGGCCCGCTCGGCGAAGGTCTCGATCCCGCTCCAGAGGGCCAGGATGCGCTCCGCCTGCTTGACCAGGGGCGCCTTGCAGAGGCCTGCCGACAGGAAGAAGCCGGTCAGCCGCGACGCCCGGAAAGCGTTGAACTCCGCCTTGTTCCTGCGGATGCGGCGGTCCCCCGAGATAACCACCCAGCCGCCCTCGCGGCTCAGCTCGGAGATCCATTGCAGGTCCGTCACCCCGGGCCCGTAACGCTCGCGGATGTGGAGGATCTGATGCTCGCCCGCGAACAGGGCCGCCAGGGCCCGGGCCAGGGCGGGCGAAAGGTTCTCGTCGACGACGACTTTCACGCCGCCTGGAGGGACGCTTCGAACCGCACGGCATCCCGGACCACGGCTACGGGAACCTCGTACAGACGCGCCACCCGCTCGGTCGAGCCCTCGGCTGTGACGGCCTCGGCCAGGGCCACGGTCGGCACACCGGAGATGGCTGCGATCGGCTGGCCGAAGGCACGCCGCGGGTCGATGACGATCGAATCCCGACCCTGAAACGGCCGCCAGCGGACGACGATGTCACCCTCGATGTCGAGATCGCGAAACGTCTGCTCCAGGACCGCCCGGATGACGTATTGTCCGCGCGCCAGATCGATCACCTCGCTCTCGCCATCGGATTTCAGGCTTTCGAGGAAGATCGTGCGTCCGTCGGTCTTGAACCGGCGGGTTGAGAACGGCCGGGAATCCTGCACGGCCTCGCGCGCGGCTTCGAGGCAGCGGCGGATCACGCGCAGATCGACATTCTCGCGCACGAACGCCTGGACGAAGCGCAACTCGATCAGATCGCGGAAGCCGAGTTCCAGGTGATGATCGTTCGCCGGCAGTTCGGGCGTCCAGAGCGGCGGCATCCGCCCCGGACGGCCGCCGGAGGTGAACGCATAGCCCCCGAGCCAGCGGCTGATGGTCCGGGCCGGCAGGCGAATCAGCCGTGCAGCCTCGGGAACGGTGTAGAACCCGGTCCCCAGGGGAGCCGCCTCAAGGGCAGAACTGTCCGTACGCGCCGTCATCGCGGCGAGCGTACCCCGCTCGAAGGCGCTCCGCTACGGGCATGGCGGCCCGGCCGCACCCGGTTCGGGTTTGCCATCGGCCGAGCGTTTCGGGCAGTGTCGGCGCCACTGAAGCGTAACCGTGCCGGAGTCGATCCCCGTGAGCCTGCCCCCGCCCCGCCAGCCCGACCACGCCATCGATCCGATCTTCGTGGCGCGGCACTCGCCCCGCGCCTTCACGGGCGAGGCGCTGCCCGAATCCGAGCTGCTCCGGATGATCGAGGCGGCGCGCTGGTCGCCCTCGGCGTACAATTCGCAGCCCTGGCGCTTCCTCTACGCCCTGCGGGGGGATGCCAACTGGGACACGTTCTTCAGCCTGCTGGTGCCCGGCAACCAGAAATGGGTCTCGGGCACCGGCGCGATCCTGTTCCTGGTCTCGAACGGGTTGATGAAGGTCGGCGACGAGCTGAAGCCGTCCTACAGCCACTCCTTCGACACCGGCACCGCCTCGCTGGCATTCCAGCTCCAGGCGATCCACCAGGGCTGGCACGCCCACGGCATGACCGGGTTCGACCATGTCCGCGCCCCCGAGGTGCTGCGCCTGCCGGAGAACCACCGGGTCGAGGCCGCCTTCGCGGTGGGCCGCAAGGTCCCGGATGCCGAGCTCACCGAGGAGCAGCGGCCCCGCGAGGCCCCGAACGGCCGCCGGCCGATCACCGATTTCCTCATCGCCGGCCCGTTCCCGCAATCCGACCGCTGACGCGGTCCGGAACCGGGGGTGCGACCGGGACTTGGTCGATATTGCCATCGCGCGGCGGGGCTGACGCATCCCCCGCCCCGCGCCGATCGGAGTTCGCCCATGGACCCGAAAGCCTCGGCCCCGCCCGGCGGCACGGCCGCCCCCGCGCCGTTCCTGGACGAGGGCGGGTTCGACCACGCCTCGGGCCTGCAGAGCATCGCCGAGCGCCACGGGGTCGGCCTCGATGCGGTCCGCCATCTGGTCCAGGCCCTGGAGCGCGGGCACGGCACGATGGCGCAGTTCAACCATCCCGATCTCGGCGGGATGGGGCAGTGGTTCTCCGGCGGCATGGTGATGGTCGGCCGGATGTTCGACGACGGCCTGAAGGCGCGGGTCGACGCCCTCTGCACCGAACTCGCCGCGGCCCTGCCGGCGGGCGGGTTCTCGGACGCCACACCCGAATCGCGGCGCGGCGGCGGCGATTGGTGGCCGGCCGGCCTCGGACACCCCGCGAGCACCGGCGCGCAGGACGGGATGCGCTACGCCTATTTTCCCGAGACGCGGCGGCTCGCGATCGATTCGGGGGCCGGCATCGCCCTCTACGATACCGGCGAGCACCACATCTCCGGGGTCTCGCAGGCGAACGGCAGCCTCGACCTCACGGGCCCGCGGGGCGTCGTCGCCCTCGACCGCCTGCGCCGCATCGAGGCGGAGACGGCCGCCCCCCGGCAGGTCGACCCGGCCGCGTTGCCGGCCGGCCCGTCTCAGCCGGTCGCGCCGGAGGCGTCATCCTCGGGCGACGTGCTGGCGACGATCGAGCGGCTGGCGGAGCTGCACGCCCGCGGCGTGCTCACCGAGCGGGAGTTTTCGGACAAGAAGGCGGAGCTGCTGGCGCGGCTGTGACGTTTCGGGCCGCAGGCCTATCGGCCATCGCGCCTCCCATCCCCCCTCATCCTGAGGTGGCAAAGCGAGGCGGAGGCCTCGAAGGGCCCCTGTAGGGATCGCAGCGACTCATGGAGGGCTCCTTCGAGGCCCGCTGGCGCGGGCACCTCAGGATGAGGGGTGGATGGGAAGATCCTCGCTCGCGATCAGCGGGGCATCGACCGCTCAGGCGATGCCGGCGCGCAGCAGATCGTGGACGTGGACGATGCCCACCGGCCGGCCGTCCGTGACCGCGAAGACCGCGGTGATCAGCCGGCGGTTCATCAGTTCGAGGGCCGCCTGGGCGAGCTTGTGCGGCTCCACGGTGATCGGGTCGCGGGTCATGATCGCCGAGACCGGGGTGTCGAGGATCTCGGGGCCCATGTGGCGGCGCAGGTCGCCGTCCGTGACGATGCCGACGAGGCGGCCGGCGCCGTCGGTGACGCCGACGCAGCCGTAGCGGCGCGCCGCGATCTCGATCAGCACCTCGGACATCAGCGCGGTCTCGTGGACCAGCGGCATGTCCTGCGGCCCGTGCATCACCTGCTGCACGGTCTTCAGCCGGGCCGCGAGCGTCCCGCCCGGATGGAGCGTGTGGAAGCGCGCCGAGGTGAAGCCGCGCCGCTCCAGCAGCGCCACCGCCAGGGCGTCGCCGAGCGCCAGCTGAATCAGGCTGGAGGAGGTCGGGGCGAGGTCGTGCGGGCAGGCCTCGCGGACCCGGGGCAGTTCCAGCAGCACGTCGGCGGCCTTGCCGAGCGTGCTGGCGCCGTTGCGCGTGATGGCGACCAGGGGAATCGAGAAGCGGCGGCTGAAGCCGACGAGGTCGGACAGCTCCGCGGTCTCCCCGGACCAGGACAGGGCGACGATCACGTCGTCGCGGGCGATCATGCCGAGATCGCCGTGGCTCGCCTCGGTGGGGTGGACGAAGAACGCATGGGTGCCCGTGGAGGCCAGCGTCGCGGCGATCTTGCGGCCGATATGCCCGCTCTTGCCGATGCCGCTGACGATCACCCGGCCCTTGCTCTGCAGGATGGTCTGGACCGCCTCCTCGAAGGCCACGCCGAGCCGGCCCTGGAACGCTGCGCTGGTCTCCTGCAGGGCGGCGATGCCCAGTTGCAGGCTGCGGATCCCGACATCGCGGGTGCTGGCGAGGTTCGTGGACGCCGAATCGTAGAGATCGTCGCGCAGGGCGCTGGAGGCGGGAGCGTTCATCGGTTCCGTTCTGGACCCGTCGGGCGGATCCGGCGCCCAAGGGGCTGCAAGGGGGCGATGCGAAGCAAGGCCCGCGACGCTAGGGAGCCGTCATGGTTGAAATGTGACGCCGGGACGACATGCCGCCCCTCTCTGTCCGCCCGGCGGTTGAAGGCAGGCCCCGGCGGGTCCATGCTCCCGGCACGCCAGATCAAGAGAGGGCCCGAGCCCCATGACCATCCGCTTCCCCGAGCCCGACCCAAAAATCCTCGCCCGGCGGGAGGCGATCCTGGCGGGCCTCGCGCCCCTGGTCGCCCCGGAGGCGCTGGTGACCAGCGAGGACGAGCGCCGGGCCTTCGAGACGGACGGCCTCACCGCCTACCGGCAGATGCCCCTGGCCGTGGTCCTGCCCTCGACCACCCAGGAGGTCGCGGCCGTGATGGCCTATTGCCACGCCCAGGGCGTGCGGGTGGTGCCCCGGGGCGCCGGCACCTCGCTGGCCGGCGGGGCGATCGCGCAGGGCGACGCGATCATCCTGGGGGTCGGCAAGATGACCCAGGTGCTCGACCTCGATTTCGAGAACCGCACCGCCCGGGTGCAGAGCGGGCTCACCAACCTGGCGATCTCGGGCGCCGTCGCCCATGAGGGCTTCTTCTACGCCCCCGACCCGTCGAGCCAGCTCGCCTGTACCATCGCGGGTAACATCGCGATGAATTCCGGCGGCGCCCACTGCCTGAAATACGGGGTGACCACCAACAATCTGCTGGGCGTCACCCTGGTGCTCAACGACGGCACCGTGGTGGAGGTCGGCGGCCAGCACCTCGACAGCCCCGGCTACGATCTCCTGGGCCTCATCTGCGGGTCGGAGGGCCAGCTCGGCATCGTCACCGAGGCGACGGTGCGGATCCTGCGGGCGGCCGAGGGCGCCCGGCCGGTGCTGGTCGGCTTCTCGAAGGTCGAGGATGCGGGCGATTGCGTCGCCGCGATCATCGCGGCCGGGATCATCCCGGTGGCGATCGAGTACATGGACCGCGAGGCGATCCTGATCACCGAGGATTTCGCGAAAGCCGGCTACCCGCGCGACGCCGAGGCGATGCTGATCATTGAGGTCGAGGGCTCGGATGCCGAGTGCGAGGCGATGCTGGCGCGCATCGAGGCGATCGCCAAGGATTTTCGACCGACCAGCCTGCGCGTGTCTCGCTCGGAGGCCGAATCCGCCGCGATCTGGAAGGGCCGCAAGTCGGCCTTCGGGGCCACGGGGCGGATCTCCGACTACATCTGTATGGACGGCACGATCCCGACCGGACAGCTCGGGCCGGTGCTGGAGCGAATCGGGGCGATCTGCGCCGGGCACGGCCTGCGGGTGGCCAACGTGTTCCATGCCGGCGACGGCAACCTGCACCCGCTGATCCTGTTCGACATCAACAAGCCGGGCGAGTTGCAGAAGGCCGAGGCCGCCGGCGACGAGATCCTCAAGCTCTGCGTCGAGGTCGGCGGCTGCCTCACCGGCGAGCACGGCGTCGGCATCGAGAAGCGCGAGCTGATGCGCTTCCAGTACAGCCAGGCCGACCTGGAGCAGCAGATGCGGGTGAAGGCGGTGTTCGATCCCGACTGGATGCTCAACCCCGCCAAGGTTTTTCCGCTGGAGGGACGGCTGGAAGCCAAGGCAGCCTGAATTCGGGGATCCCAAAGGGCTCAGCCCTTTGGCGGGTCGTCAGGGCAGAGCCCTGATGACGCTCTGACTCTTTGTCAGGCCGCCACACCGTCGCGACCCTGCCCGACTTCCGGTGCCCGCAGGCTTCCCGAGGTGAGGGCGAGGATCGCGGCGAGGTCGGCCACCGGCGCGGGGCTGCCGAACAGGGTGCCCTGCAGCTCCTGGCAGCCTTCCTCGCGCAGGATCCGGGCCTGCTCGGGGGTCTCGACCCCCTCGGCGAGGACATCGATCTTCAGGGCCCGCCCGAGCCAGACCAGGGCCCGCAGGATCTCGACGCTGCCGCCGTCGCGCGCCAGCCCGCGCACGAAGCCCGGGTCGATCTTGAGCCGATCGAACGGGAACCGGTGCAGGGTGCCGAGGCTCGAATACCCGGTCCCGAACGCGTCCATGGCGATCCGCACGCCCGCAGCGCGCAGCGCCCGCAGGACCGACAGGTTCGCGGCGTTGTCCTGCGACAGGACCGATTCCGTGATCTCGAGCTCGAGGCGTTCCGGGCGCAGGCCGCTCTCGGCGAGCGCCGCCCGCACATCCGCGTCGAGGCCCTCGCCGGCGAAATGCAGGGGCGACAGGTTGACCGCGACCCTCACCGAGTCCGGCCAGGCGGCGGCGGCCCGGCAGGCGGTGGCGAGCATCCAGGCACCCAGCGGCTTGATCAGCCCGACCTCCTCGGCCAGCGGGATGAACTCCGCCAGGCCGACATCGCCGTGCTCGGGGTGATGCCAGCGCGGCAGGGCCTCGAAGCCGTGCAGGGCCTGGCTGTGGGCCCCGACGATCGGCTGGAAGTGCAGCACGAACCGGCCTTCGGCCAAAGCGTGCCGCAGGTCGGTGCCGAGCTGGCGGCGGCGCTGGATCTCGACATCCATGGCCGGATCGAAGAAGCGCCAGGTGCCGCGCCCGGCGGCCTTGGCCTGGTACAGGGCGATGTCGCCCTGCCGCAGGAGCGTGGCGGCGGTGCCTGAGGCGTCGTCGGCGCTCGCGATGCCGATGCTGGTGCCGATCGCGAGCGTGTGGCCGTTCACCGTGATGGGGGCCTCGAGCGCCGCCACGAGGCTCCGGGCCAGGCGCGCCGCATCCGCCGGCAGGGCGGCCATGCCGAGGACGATGGCGAACTCGTCGCCGCCGAGCCGGGCCACGAGGTCGTCAGCCGCCACCGTCGCGGCGAACCGGGCCGCCACCGCGCAGAGCAGCGCGTCGCCGACCGGATGCCCGTGGGTGTCGTTGACGGTCTTGAACCCGTCGAGATCGAGGCACAGCACCGTGGCCGGGGCGCGGGGGTCGCAGCGGGCGAGCGCGGCATCCATGCGCTCCTTCAGGACGAGGCGGTTCGGCAGGCCCGTGAGCGCGTCGTGCCGGGCCATATGGGCGACCCGGGCCTCGCTGCGGCGGCGCTCGGTGACGTCCTCGTGGGTGCAGAGCCAGCCGCCGCCGGGGATCGGCGCGTGGGCCACGTTGACCGCCCGGCCGTCGGCGAAATCGCAGGTCAGCGAGACCGGATGGCCCTGCGCGGCGGTGTGCTCGCAGGCCGCCACCAGGGCCGCGGCGGCTGCCGGGCCGAGGCCGCGCCCGGGGTCTTCCAGATGGGCGAGGAGGGCGGGCAGCGCGGTCCCGGGCCGGCGCAGGGCCTCGGGCACCGCGTACATCCGCGCGAAGCGCGCGTTCATGACGATGAGGGCAGCGTCCCGGTCGAACAGGCACAGGCCCTGGACCATGTTGTCGAGGGCGATGCCGAACCGGGCATCCTGGACGCGCAGAGCCCGCTCGCCGCGCTCGCGCGCCTCGGCCGCAGCCCGGGCCGCCTCGGACTGGGCGAGCTGCGCCTGCGCGCGGGCCCGCCGGCGGCCGAGCAGGACCAGCCCGAGCAGGCCGAGATCGAGCAGGAGCGTCGCGGCGCCCACGATGGCCGCCTGCTGGCGCACGGCCGCCAGGCAGGCCGCGGCGGTGCGGCTGACGCTGAGGATCAGCGGATAGGTCTTCAGGGCGCGGGCGGCCACGAGCCGGTCCTGGCCGTCGATCGGGCTGACGGTGCGCGTGACGCCGCCGAGGGCGGGGCTTGCGGAGATCAGGGTCGCGCCGGCCTGGGAGAAGATCCGGCCGATCGCCCCCGGGAAGTGCGGGTGCCGGACCAGCAGCATGCCGTCGTTGCGGAACAGCGACACGACGGCGTCGTCCGCCGGCGAGATCCGATCGTACAGGCCCTCGAAATAGCCGAGCTCGACCGCGCCCAGGACCAGGCCGAGGAAGGTGCCGTCCGGGGCCGCGACCTTCCGGGCGATGTAGATCGTCATGGCACCGTCGCCCCGGTTGGAGACCGGACGGCCGACGTAGCGCTGCAGGCTCGGCTCGGAGGAGAGCGCCTTGAAGTAGTCCCGGTCGGCGATGTTGACCGTCGGGATCGGCCAGTAGCGGCTGAAATTGAGCAGCTGTCCGCGCGCATCGACCAGCGTGATGGCGTTGGCCTGCGGCAGCGCCGCGATCCAGGTCCGCAGGGCAGCGTGCATGGCCGGCCGGGAGGCCACCTCGGCATATTGGTCGGCGCTGCGGATCCCCGCGGTCCGGAACTCGGCCAGGACGGCATCCTGGACGAGCTCGATCGCCTGCAGGGCCCGGTCCGCCTGGTCGGCCAGGATCGTGGCGAGGCCGCCGAGGCTGCGCTCGTTGTCCTCGACCGCGCGGGTTTCCAGGTGGACGATGAACAGGGCGGCCGAGCCGGTGATGACCAGGGCGAGGCCGAGGGCCGCCCAGGCCCGCAGATCGAGCGCGTGCCGCCCGCCCATGCGCCGGCCCGCCCACGCGACGAACGGCATGATAGATTTCGAACCCACCTGACCACGCCCGAACAACGCTCGATAACAGCGCTATAGTGGCCCCGTTAATGAGTTGTTGTTCCGATCGTGTGGATCGGCGGGCGATTCGACAATTGATTTTCGTGTGCGTTGTGTGCCGCCACGGGCGATACCGGCCTTCACTCGGCCGCGCGCAGGGTCGGGACGCTCAGCCACGCATCCCCCTGACGGGCTGCCAGGAGACCCGTCAGGGCGGCCGCCGGCATCGCCCGCCCGTAATGGTAGCCCTGGCCGACCTTGCAGCCCAGCGCCCGCAGGACGACCTCCTGGCCCTCGGTCTCGATGCCCTCGGCCACGGTGTCGAGGCCGAGATCATTGCTCATCCGGATGATGGCGCGGGTGATCGCCGCGTCGTTGGCCTGGGTGAGCAGGTCGCTCACGAAGGTCCGGTCGATCTTCAGGGTCGTCAGCGGGAAGCGCTTGAGGCTGCTCAGCGAGGCGTAGCCGGTCCCGAAATCGTCGAAGGCGATGCGCACCCCGAGGGCGCGCAGGTCCCGGATCGTCCCGAGGGTGCGGTCGTCGCTCTGCAGGACGACCCGCTCGGTGATCTCCAGCTCCAGCCAGTCCGGCGCGACCCGGTGGCGGGCGAGCGCGTCGGCGACCTCGCGCACGAGGTTGCCCGCCTTGAACTGGGCGGAGAACAGGTTCGCCCCGACCCGGAAGGGCGGCAGCCCCTGGTTCCGCCAGGCCGCGATCTGCCGGCAGGCGGCGTCCAGCACCCAGGCCCCGACCGGGAGCGCCAGCGGGCTCATCTTGATCGCCGGAAGGAACGCGCCGGGCAGGAGGAGGCCGCGCTCCGGGTGCTGCCAGCGGATCAGGGCTTCGGTGCCGACGAGCCGGCCGGTCGCGAGGCAGATCTGCGGCTGGTAATGCAGCACCAGCTCGTCGCCGTGCAGCGCGCGCAGCAACGCGTCCTGGGTGCTGCGCAGCGCCACCGCGGCATGGCGCATCTCGGAGGTGAACATCCGCGCACCGCCCCCGCCCTCCTGCTTGGCCCGGTAGAGCGCGAAATCGGCGCTGCCGATCAGCTCCTCGCCGCTCCGGCCGTGATCGGGGGCCAGGGCGAAGCCGATGCTCGCGCCGACCCGCAGGACATGGGCCTCGACCACGACCGGATCCGCCAGCGCGGCCAGGATCGCGCTGGCGCAGGTGCGCGCCGCCAGGGGATCGCCGGTCCCGGGCAGCAGGACGACGAACTCGTCGCCGCCCAGGCGGGCCATCACGGCCCGGCGCGGCAGCACCGCCGGGATCCGGACCGCGATCGCCTGCAGGAGCGCGTCGCCGACCGCGTGGCCGAGGCTGTCGTTGACCGCCTTGAACCCGTCGAGATCGACCAGCAGCACCGTGGCGGCCTCACCGCGGCGATACAGGTCGTTCAGCAGGGACTCGAACCGACGCCGATTCGTGAGGCCGGTCAGGTCATCCTGGTGGGCGAGCTGGAGCAGACCGGCCTCGCGCCGACGCCGCGCGGAGATGTCCTGGATGACGGCGCCGAGATTCGGTTCGCGCGCGTCGTCCCACAGGGACAGGGAGACCTCCACCGGGCATTCCGTGCCGTCCTTGCGCCGGACCATCACCTCGAGGGTGCGGCCGACGACTTTCGCGAGATGGCCTTCGAAGATCCGCCCCAGGGCGGCCCTGTGGGCCGCGCGCATCCGCTCGGGCACGATCAGCTCGAAGGGCGCGCCCAGCATCTCGTCGAGATCGTAGCCGAACAGGGACGCGGCCGCCCGGTTGGCAAACCGGATCCGCCCCTCCCGGGTGAGCGCCAGCAGCGCCAGCTCGGTGGCGTTGGCGAAGCCCATCATGGACAGCCGCGCCAATTCGCTGCGCCGCAGGGTCATCTGCTCGACCACCATCGCGGCGAGATCCGCCAGCGCCTGGCGGTCATGGGCCGGGAAGAGCCCGCGCGGCGCCGTGTCGGCCACGCACAGGGCCCCGAGCCGGAAGCCGTCGGCGGTGATCAGGGGGGCGCCCGCGTAGAAGCGGACGAAGGGCAGCCCCACGACTCGAGGATTGTCGATGAAGCGCGGGTCGCGCTGCGTATCCGGGATGACCAGAACATCGTTCGACCGGATCGTGTGGGTGCAGAACGACGCGCTGCGGGGCGTCGGCCCCTGATCGAGGCCGACCGGACCGAGGCCGGTCTGCGCCTTGAGCCATTGCCAATGCTGGTCGATCAGCGAGACGTAGGCGATCGGCGTCCGGAACAGGCGCGCGGCCAGCCGGGCGATCGCGTCGAAGCGCTCCTCCGGGGCCGTTCCCGTGATCTGGAACCGGCCCAGCGCGTGAAGGCGCAGCGATTCCTGCTCCGCCAGAGCATATTCCGACGTGGTCGCTGCCGACACCAGTTCTGCCCCCGGCGCTTCAGACCCGACATTCGCGGGCGCTGCCGGGGATGAACTTAATCCGCGAGTCTTATCGGAGGTTTAAATCAGTGGTTGTTGCGGCGTTCCGGTCCTGAAGACCGCGTCGCGCCCGTTCAAAACGACGGCTCTCGACCGTTTCCGGCCGCGAGCCTGTATCCGTCCGGCGATCGCGCCGCAATCTGTGTCACCCGCGACGCGATTGCCTCAATCCGAGATCGCGAAATCGTGCCCCGGCCCATGACGGGGCCGGGGACGATCCGCGAGAGCCCTCAGGCGGCCTCGACCGACTTGCGGCTGGCGCGCCCCTTGGCGGCGGGGGCGGATTCGGTCTTGCGGCCGCGGCGGGCCGGGGCGGGCGTCGGCTCCGCGTCGGTCTCGACATCCAGCTCCTTGCCGCCCTGCTGGGCGCGGCCGGGCTGGCCGAGGCCGAGGCTCTTGGCCAGGGCCGAGCGCTGCGCCGAATAATTCGCCGAGGTGGTCGGGTAATCGGCCGGCAGGCCGAAGCGCTCGCGGTAGCTCTGCGGATCCAGGCCGTGCTTGGTCAGGTGGCGCTTGAGCGTCTTGTACGACTTGCCGTCGATGAAGCTGATCAGGCCATCGGGCCGGATCGACTTGCGGATCTGGGCCGGGGTCGGCCGGTCCACAGTGTCTTCGGCTGCGGCAGAAGGTCCCGAGGCGATCGAATTCAGCGCCTCATGGATGCTCGCGATCAGCGACGGCAATTCGGTGGGGGGCAGGGAGTTGTTGGCGACATAGGCCGCGACGACGTCCACGGTCCGCTCGATATAGTGCACTTGGGATGTCGGCGCTTCTTCGGAAATTCTCACTTTCCCTGGGTTGGACGCTCGTTGAGGTAGCCTCTTACTGCGAATTAAAACAGCGGCTGGAAAAAGCAAGGTGACCCATACAATTCCCCGTGATCGTGTGAAAGTTCAGGTCTACATCGACCGGCCATGGCTACAGGTTGAAGTTGCATTGGCAGCGTTTTCACCGCACTTGCCCAGCGCTTTGTCCTCACGCGGGCGACGAATGCTGCTGCAGGCCGGAGGCCGGGTTTTCGCTGGCGGGAGAGACAGTTACGCCCTAGGTGAACGGCGGCCGCGCGCGGTCTAGGCGGGTCTTTCCCGACACTGCACCGGTCTTGCCATGAAGACGCAAAATATTTTTGCTGACCCGTCAATCGCCTGTGTGTTCCCGCACAGCGGGGACGGCTGATTCGGGCTCAGGCGAAGGATTTGCGCGGATCGAACGCGTCGCGCACTGCTTCGCCGGCAAAGACGAGGAGGCTCAGCATCACCGCGATCACCAGGAATCCGGTCAGCCCGAGCCACGGGGCGGTCAGGTTGTCCTTGCCCTGGGCGAGCAGCTCCCCGAGCGAGGGCGAGCCGGGCGGCAGGCCGAAGCCCAGGAAGTCCAGGGAGGTCAGCGTCGTGATCGAGCCGTTCAGGATGAACGGCAGGAAGGTCAGGGTCGCCACCATGGCGTTGGGCAGCAGGTGAACCGTCATGATCCGCAGGTTCGACAGGCCCAGCGCGCGCGCGGCCCGGACGTATTCGAAGTTCCGGGCCCGCAGGAACTCGGCGCGCACGACGCTGACCAGCGCCACCCACGAGAACAGCAGCATGATCCCGAGCAGGACGAAGAAGCCCGGGGCGATGAAGGCCGAGATGATGATGATCAGGTAGAGGGTCGGGATGCCGCCCCAGACCTCGATGAAGCGCTGGAAGGCGAGATCGACCCAGCCGCCGAAATAGCCCTGCACGGCGCCGGCCACGACCCCGATCGCCGACGAGACCGCGGCCAGGATCAGCCCGAACAGAACCGAGATGCGGAAGCCGTAGATCACCCGCGCCAGCACGTCCCGGGTGGTGTTGTCGGTGCCGAGCCAGTGCCAGGGAATGTCGGCGCAGGTCGCGCCGCCGAGCTTCTCCGCCACCGGCTTGCACTGGACCTCCGAGAGCATCCAGGTCGGCGGCGAGGGCGAGGGCGTCGGCAGGTCCTCGTTGATCGTGTCGTAGGAGAACCGGATCGGCGGCCAGAGCGCCCAGCCGTGCTCGGCGATCTCCTTGCGGATCTCGGGCGAGCGGAAATCCGTGACCGCCAGGAACCCGCCGAACTTCTCCTCCGGGTAGTCGACCAGAACCGGGACCAGCCATTCGCCCTTGTAGGACAGGACGATCGGGCGGTCGTTGGCGATGAATTCGGCGAACAGGCTGAGGACGAACAGCGCGGCGAAGATCAGGAACGACCAGTAGCCGAGGCGGTTGCGCCGGAAATTGTCGAGCCGGCGCCGGTTGAGCGGCGACAGCCAGCCGCGCCCGCCCGAAACCGGGGCCGGCACGGGAACGGCCTCATCGGGCCGCAGGACGATCGGCTGGGCGCCGGGCATCGGCGCCGGGACGACCTCGCTCTCGCCGGGACGCGCGATCTCGTTCATGGCCGCGGCCCTTTGCGAACGGGACGGGCCACGTCCGGCCGCGACGTCCGAAGACCGATCAGGTGTCGAGGCGGATCGCGGTGCCCTCGATCTCGTTCGGGCGGACGCCGCCGGTCCGCTCCATCCAGCGCCGAAGCAGGTGGACGTTGCGGCGGTTGGCCTTGAAGGCGGCATCGAACAGGTCGCCCGCCAGGGGGACCACGCCGAGCAGGCCGTCGACGGCGACGTTCAGCCCCATCCGGGCGACCAGCCAGCGGGGCGCTCCGAGGCGTTTGGCCTCGTAGACGATGAACGAGGAGATCACCATGCTGGCCACGTCGCCGATCACCGGCACGAGGCCGATCAGCGCGTCGAACCCGACCCGCCGGTTGATCCCCGGAATCACGAAGGCGGTGTCCATGACATGCGCCAGCGTCTCCAGACGGGCGAGGCTCGCCTCGCGGTCGAGATTCGCCGACAGGAACGGCGGCAGTCGAGTGGATGTCGCGCCGGCGGAATTCCTGCCGCCGGGAAGGGCCTCGGCGCCCACGAAGGGACCGGTCCGGGGAGCCTGCCGGGAAGCCTGGGTGAAATCCATCGCGGGGATCCGTCGGAGAGCCATCACCCTCAACGACGTGGCCCCCCGGCCGGATCCTCGCAAGGCGGCGGCCTGCGACCATCATGCCGCACCCCCGGCGAGGCCGCGCATCCGCTCCAGGGCGGTGTCCAGGGTGGCGTCGGCCTTGGCGAAGCACAGGCGCACGAGGCTGCGCACCGACCCGTCCGGATAGAAGGCGCTGACCGGGATCGCCGCGACGCCGTGGCGGGTGACCAGAGCCTCGCAGAAGGCCACGTCGTCGGCGTAGCCGAGGCCGGTTATGTCGATGTTGAGGAACCATGTGGCCTGCGCCGGCAGGACCCGGAAGCCGAGATCGCGCAGGCCCGCGTCCAGCCGGTCGCGGGAGGCGGCGTAGCCCGCCCGCATGGCGTCGAACCACGGATCCGGCTTGGCGAGGCCGTAGGCCACCGCATCCTGGAGGTTGGGCGGCGTGGTGAAGGTCAGGAACTGGTGCGCCTTGGCGAGCACACGCATCAGCCGGGCATCGGCCATCACGAACCCGACCTTCCAGCCGGTGAGCGAGAAGATCTTGCCCGCCGAGCCGATCTTGACCGTCCGCTCGCGCATCCCGGGCAGCGCCATCAGCGGCTGGTGGCGGGCGCCGTCGAAGACCACGTGCTCCCAGACCTCGTCGCAGATCGCGGTGACGTCGAAGCGCGTGCAGTATCGGGCGAGCAGCGCCAGGTCGTCCGCCGCGAACAGGGTCGCGCTCGGGTTGAGCGGGTTGTTCAGAACCACGGCCCTGGTCCGCGGGCCGAACGCGGCGGCGAGCGCCGCCTCGTCGAGCCGGAAGAAGGGTGGCTGCAGGGACACGATCCGCGGCACGCCGCCGGCCCGCTGCACCAGGGGCAGGTAGGCATCGTACATCGGAGCGAACAGCACGACCTCGTCGCCGGGCTCGATCAGCGCCAGCAGGGCGCCGGCCAGCGCCTCGGTGGCGCCGGAGGTCACCATCACCTCGGTGTCGGGATCGAGGGTCAGGCCCTGGTGCCGGGCGTAATGCGCGGCCACGGCCTCGCGCAGGGCCGGCAGACCCATCATCGGCGGGTACTGGTTCCAGCCGTCGATCAGGGCCCGGGCGCCACGCTCGCGCACATCCGCGGGGCCCGGATCGTCCGGAAAACCCTGCCCGAGATTGACCGCGTCATGGGCCCGGGCGAGCCGCGACATGGTCTCGAACACCGTAGTCGGCAGGGCGGCGAAGACCGGGTTCATGCGGGGCGGGACGCCGCTTCGGGCGCTGCAGACGAGCGAGACATCCTCGGCATGTAGCATGGGGTCGGCGGCGTGCGGAATGTGCGCGGCCGCACAGACCCGGACGACACGGCCGGACGCCGGGACTGACGAATGTTGACATTCATCAGTCGTATCGTAGGTTCGTCTCACGGCTGGGGCGGCGCTCTCGCCGGCGGGGCTTTGCCCCCTCGCTCCGTCAGCGAGACGCCGCTCCGGTCCCGTCAAAGGGCCACCGATCCCCGGATCGGTGGCCCTTTTCGCATGCCGGGGGCCGGTCGCTCTGGTAGCGTCTCAGGCCCGACGGATGCGACCATGCGGACGACACGCTGCCTCCTCCTCGCCGTGCTGATCGCCGGCCTGGGCCTCGCCCTCCGCCTCGGCGTGCCGGTCGCGCCCGTGGACCCGCCGTTCCGCACCGTGCTCGACGCCTACGCGGCACCGGATTCGTCGGCGGCGGAGCCCAGCAACACGGCTGAAACCTCGCCGCCCTAGTGACGGCGCATTGGCCGGGCATCCAACACCCGCCCGGCGACGGAATATGCCGCAGCGGCCGGACGCCGTCCGGCCCCTATAGCCGCGTAGGCCGATGCGACCGTCCGGGCCGCCGAAGCGTAGGCGGCCGGGACATGCGCCATGGGGGCGTGCACAGCGAGGGATAGGGTACCGTCGGTCGCGCAGGCGTCCGGCATGTGCTCTAGTCAGGCATGAACGAGAGTTCACCGATCCGCACCGACACGGCGCGCGCCTACCAGCCGGGCGAGGCGCCGGCGCGCGACGTCCGCACGCGGCGATTCCGGCCGATCCGGTGGCTCGTGATCCTGGCCCTGCTGGCCGGAGCCGGGGCGATCGGGCACCGCTGGTACGAGGCGCGCACCGACAAGGGCGCCGAGCCGGCCACGGCCCACAGGGCCGGCGGCCGCGGCGGGCGGCACGGCGGCGGCGACATGGCGCAGGCGGTGGGCATCGCCACCGTGACGACCGGCGACATGCCGGTGGTGCTCCAGGGCCTCGGCACGGTGACGCCGCTCGCCACCGTGACGGTGAAGTCGCAGATCAGCGGCTACCTGATGGCCGTGAAGTTCCGCGAGGGCCAGACCGTCAAGGCCGGCGACGAGCTCGCCCTGATCGATTCCCGGCCCTACGAGGCGCTGCTCGCCCAGTACCAGGGTCAGCTCGCCCGCGACCAGGCGCTGCTGCAGAACTCGAAGCTCGATCTCCAGCGCTACCAGACGCTGAACCGGCAGGACTCGATCTCCAAGCAGAACGTCGACACGCAGGCCGCTCTGGTCAAGCAGAACGAGGGCACGGTGGCGGCCGACCAGGCGCTCGTGGACCAGCAGAAGCTCAACATCGCCTACACCCACATCACGTCGCCGGTGGACGGGCGGGTCGGCCTGCGCCAGGTCGACCAGGGCAACTACGTCTCGGCCGCCTCGACCGCGATCGTGGTGGTGACCCAGCTCCATCCGATCTCGGTGATCTTCACCCTGCCGGAGGACGACGTCGCCCGGGTGATGCGCCAGGTCCGGGCCGGCGCCAAGCTCGCGGTGCGCGCCTACGACCGCGGCGACGCCCACCAGATCGCGGTCGGCAGCCTCGACACGGTGGACAACCAGATCGACACGACCACCGGCACGGTGAAGCTCCGGGCCCTGTTCGACAATGCCGACGAGGAGCTGTTCCCGAACCAGTTCGTCAACGCCAAGCTCACCGTCGACACGGTGCGGGGTGCCGCCCTGGTGTCGAATTCCGGCCTGCTGCAGGGCACGCCCGGCACCTACGTCTACCTGATGGACGGGGACAACAAGGTCACGGTCCGGCCGGTCAAGACCGGCGAGACCGACGGGACCAACACCGTCGTGGTCTCGGGCCTGAAGCCCGGCGACCGGGTCGTCGTCGACGGCACCGACCGGCTCAAGGACGGCGCCGAGGTCCGGATCACCGACGGCGCGCAGGCCGCGGGCGCGACCGGCGCGGTCACGGGCGCGGGCGACAAGCCCGGCGGCAAGCCGGCCGCCGGACCCGACGGGACGGCCGATACCGCCCGCCCGGCCGCTCCGGAGGGCGGGCGCCGGCGCCGGCAGCAGCCGTGAGCCTGGCTTCGGCGCGCCTGCCATGAACCCGTCCCGCCTGTTCATCCTGCGGCCGGTGGCGACGACGCTGCTGATGCTGGCGATCCTGATCGTCGGCGGCGTGTCGTACCTGAACCTGCCGGTCTCGGCGCTGCCGGCCGTCGATTACCCGACGATCCAGATCCAGACCTTCTATCCGGGCGCGAGCCCCGAGGTGATGACCTCCTCGGTCACGGCGCCGCTGGAGCGGCAATTCGGCCAACTCGCCAACCTCAACCAGATGACCTCGCAATCCTCGGCGGGCGCCTCGGTCATCACGCTGCAATTCAGCCTGGATCTGGCCCTCGACGTGGCCGAGCAGCAGGTCCAGGCCGCGATCAACGCCGCCGGCAACCTGTTGCCCTCGGACCTGCCGGCCCCGCCGATCTACGCCAAGGTCAACCCGGCCGACGCGCCGGTCCTGACCCTCGCGCTGACCTCGAAGACCCTGCCGCTGACCCAGGTGCGGGACCTCGCCGAGTCGCGGCTCGCCCAGAAGATCAGCCAGGTGGCGGGCGTCGGCCTCGTCAGCATCTCGGGGGGCCAGCGCCCGGCGATCCGGGTGCGGTTCAACGCCCGGGCGCTGGCCGCCTACGGGCTGAACATCGACGACCTGCGCACCACCATCACCAACCTGAACGTCAACACCCCGAAGGGCTCGATCGACGGGCCGAAGCAATCCTACGCGATCAACGCCAACGACCAGATCCGCGACCCGAAGGCCTATAATTCGGCGATCATCGCCTATCGCAACGGCGCCCCGGTGATGCTGTCGGAGGTCGCCGACGTGGTCGAGGGGCCGGAGAACACCAAGCTCGGCGCCTGGGCCGACGGGACGCCGGCGGTGATCCTCAACATCCAGCGCCAGCCCGGCGCCAACGTCATCGCCACGGTCGACAAGATCAAGGCGCTGCTGCCCCAGATGCAGGCGAGCCTGCCGACCGCGGTGGCGGTGGCGCCGCTCACCGACCGCACCACCACGATCCGGTCCTCCGTGGAGGACGTGCAGTTCGAGCTCGGGCTGGCGATCGCGCTGGTCGTGCTGGTGATCTTCCTGTTCCTGCGCAGCCTGTCGGCGACGCTGATCCCGAGCCTGTCGGTGCCCCTGTCGCTGATCGGCGCCCTGTCGGTGATGGACCTGTACGGCTTCTCCCTCGACAACCTGTCCCTGATGGCGCTGACCATCGCCACCGGCTTCGTGGTCGACGACGCCATCGTGGTGATCGAGAACATCGCCCGCCACGTGGAGGCCGGCGATTCGCCCCTCGAAGCGTCCCTGAAAGGATCGCGCGAGATCGGCTTCACCATCATCTCGCTCACCGTCTCGCTGATCGCGGTGCTGATCCCGCTGCTGTTCATGGGCGACGTGGTCGGGCGCCTGTTCCACGAATTCGCGATCACGCTGGCGGCCACCATCGTGATCTCCGCGGTGGTCTCGCTGACCCTGGTGCCGATGCTGTGCGCGCGCCTGCTCAAGCACGTGCCCGAGGCCCAGATCCGCCGCCGCGAGGGCGTGGTGTCACGCGCGGGCCGGCGCGCCATCGACGGCCTGATCGCCGGCTACGGCCGCGCCCTGCGCGTGGTCCTGAACCACCAGGGCCTGACCCTGCTGGTGGCCCTCGGGACCCTGGTCCTGACCGTCTACCTGTTCGTGGTCATCCCCAAGGGGTTCTTCCCGGTGCAGGATACCGGCGTGATCCAGGGCATCACGCAGGCGGACCAGTCGGTCTCCTACGGGGCGATGGCCGAGCGCCAGCAACGGATGGCCGCGATCATCCTGCAGGATCCGGACGTGGCCAGCCTGTCCTCGTTCATCGGGGTCGACGGCCAGAACGTCACGCTCAATTCCGGCCGGATGCTGATCAACCTCAAGCCGCGCGACCAGCGGACGGACTCGGCCAGCGCGATCATCCGGCGGATCAATGCGGCGGCCCGGGCCGAGCCCGGCATGCGCCTGTACATGCAGCCGATCCAGGACCTGACCATCGACACCGCGGTCTCGGCGACCCAGTACCAGGTCATCCTCGAGACCCCGAACCTCAACGATTTCGAGACCTGGGTGCCGCGCTTCACCGAGGCCCTGGCGAAATCCCCCGTGGTCGCCGACGTGGCGAGCGACCACCAGGCGCAGGGGCTGGCCGCCTACGTCACCATCGACCGGCCCACGGCCGGCCGCTACGGCATCACCCCGGCGACCATCGACAACGCCCTCTACGACGCCTTCGGCCAGCGGATCATCTCGACGATCTTCACCCAGTCCAACCAGTACCGGGTGATCCTGGAGGCCGACCCGACCCTGCACACCACCCTGCGCAGCCTCGAGACGATCTACCTGCCGTCCTCGACGGCGGCCAACGGCCAGGTGCCGCTCTCCGCGGTGGCGCGGATCAGCGAGCGGCGGGCGCCCCTGCTGATCTCGCATCTCGGGCAGTTCCCCGCCACGACGGTGTCGTTCAACCTCGCACCCGGCGCGGCCCTCGGGCAGGCGGTCGAGGCGATCGAGCAGGCCAAGGCGGCGATCGACCTGCCGCCCTCGTTCCGGGTGGTGCCGCAGGGCTCGGTCTTCGCGTTCCAGTCGGCGCTCAGCAACGAGCTGTTCCTGGTGCTCGCGGCGATCATCACGGTCTACATCGTGCTGGGCGTGCTCTACGAGAGCTTCATCCACCCGATCACGATCCTGTCGACCCTGCCATCCGCCGGCATCGGGGCGCTGCTCGGCCTGATGCTGTTCGGCCTGTCCCTCGACATCATCGCGGTGATCGGCATCGTGCTGCTGATCGGCATCGTGAAGAAGAACGCGATCATGATGATCGACTTCGCGCTCCAGGCCGAGCGTGAGGACGGGCTCGATCCCCGGGAGGCGATCTTCCAGGCCTGCCTGCTGCGCTTCCGCCCGATCCTGATGACCACGCTGGCCGCCCTGTTCGCCGCGGTGCCGCTGATCCTCGGCACCGGCGTCGGCTCGGAGCTGCGCCAGCCGCTCGGCATCTGCATCGCCGGCGGCCTGATCGTCAGCCAGGTGCTGACCCTGTTCACGACCCCGGTGATTTATTTGGCGTTTGACCGGCTGGAACGCCGGATCGCCGGGCGGCGGGCGCCGGATGTCGCGGGCGGCGAGGCGCTCCCGTGAACATCTCCGAGCCGTTCATTCGCCGGCCGGTCGCGACCACGCTGCTCACGATCGGCGTGCTGCTCGCCGGCCTGTTCGCGTTCCTGAAGCTGCCGGTGGCGCCGCTGCCGCAGATCGACTTTCCGGTCATCCTGGTCCAGGCGCAGATGCCGGGCGGCTCGCCCGAGACCATGGCGACCACCGTGGCGGCGCCCCTCGAGCGGCGGCTCGGCGCCATCGCGGACGTCAACGAGATGACCTCCACGAACGCGCTCGGCTCCACCCGGATCGTGCTGCTGTTCGGCCTGAACCGCGACATCGACGGGGCGGCCCGCGACGTGCAGGCGGCGATCAACGCGGCGCGCGCCGACCTGCCGGCCTCGCTCCGGCAGAATCCGACCTACCGCAAGTTCAACCCCGCCGACACGCCGATCATCATCCTGGGCCTGACCTCGGAGACGCTGACCCGCGGCCAGGTCTATGATTCGGCCGCCACGGTGGTGCAGCAGAAGCTCTCGCAGCTGCCGGGCGTCGGCAATGTCGATATCGGCGGCTCGTCCCTGCCGGCGGTGCGGGTGGAACTCGATCCCACCGCCCTGTTCAATTACGGCATCGGCCTGGAAGGCATCCGGGCCGCGCTCGCCTCAGCCAACGCCAACTCGCCCAAGGGCGAGATCGATGCTGGCGGACGGCGCTACCAGCTCTACGCCAACGACCAGGGCCGCAAGGCCGCAGATTACCGCGACATCATCGTGGCCTACCGCAACGGCGCCGCGGTGAAGCTCACGGATGTGGGCCAGGTGCTCGACGGCGTCGAGGACAAGCGCAACCTCGGCATCGTCAACGGCAAGGACGGGGTGCTGCTGTTCGTCTACAAGCAGCCCGGCGCCAACGTGGTCGAGACCATCGACGCCGTGAAAAAGGCGCTGCCGCAGCTCACCGCGGCGCTGCCGGGCGGCATCGACATCAAGCTCACCGGCGACCGCAGCGCCACGATCCGGGCGTCGCTGGCAGCGACCGAGGAGACGCTTCTCGTGGCGGTCGGCCTCGTGATCCTGGTGGTGTTCGGCTTCCTGCGCTCCGGCCGAGCGACCCTGATCCCCGCGGTGGCGGTGCCGATCTCGATCATCGGCACCTTCTCGGCGATGTACCTGCTCGGCTACTCGCTCAACATCCTGTCGCTCACCGCCCTGATCATCGGCACCGGCTTCGTGGTCGACGACGCCATCGTGGTGCTGGAGAACGTCCAGCGCCACATCGAGGAGGGCAAGCCCCGGCTGCAGGCGGCCCTGATCGGCGCCCGGGAGGTCGGCTTCACGGTGATCTCGATGAGCCTGTCGCTCATCGCGGTGTTCCTGCCGATCTTGCTGATGGGCGGGCTGATCGGCCGGATCTTCCAGGAATTCTCCGTCACCCTGTCGCTGTCGATCCTGATCTCTCTAGTGCTGTCGCTCACGACGACACCGATGATGTGTGCCCGGCTGCTGCGGCCCGAGGGGCACGGGCGTCCGGCAGGACGCCGCCCGAATATCCTGATCCGCGGCCTGGAGGGCGGCTTCTCCTGGCTGCTCGACGCCTATGCCCGGACGCTCGCGGTGGCGCTCGCGCACCCGCGCCTCGTGCTGCTGAGCCTGCTCGCCACGGTGGGGCTCAACGTCTACCTCTACGTCATCGTGCCGAAGGGCTTCTTCCCCGAGCAGGATACCGGCCAGATGATGGGCGGCGTCCAGGCCGACCAGCGCATCTCGTTCCAGTCCATGGAGACCAAGCTCCGGCAGGCCACCACCATCGTGGGCGCGGATCCGGCGGTGGAGAGCGTCGTCGGCTTCACCGGCGGGCGCGGCACCAACTCGGCCAACGTGTTCATCGGCCTGAAGCCGATCGGCGAGCGGGCGCCGATCTCCGCCGTCATGGCGCGGCTCCGGCCGAAGCTCGCCCAGGTGGCGGGCGCGCGGCTCTACGTCTTCCCGCGTCAGGACCTGCAGATGGGCGGCCGCCAGAGCTTCGCCCAGTACCAGTACACCCTCCAGGGCGACACCGCCGAGGAGCTGTTCGCCGCCGCCCCGAAGCTGCTGGCCGCCCTGCAGAAGGACCCGACCTTCGCGGACGTCACCTCCGACCAGCAGGAGGGCGGGCTGGAGACCCGGGTCGTGATCGACCGCGCCACCGCGTTCCGGTACGGCATCACCCCGAACAAGATCGACAACACGCTGTACGACGCCTTCGGCCAGCGCCAGGTCTCGACGATCTACAACCCGCTGAACCAGTACCACGTCGTGATGGAGATCGCCCCGCGCTACCTGGAATCCCCCGAGACCCTGAAGCAGATCTTCGTCTCGACCTCCGGGGGCAACGCGCCGGGCTCGGCCACCACCAACGCGGTGGCCGGCACCGTGGCGGCGGCGGGCGGCGTCAACACCAATGCGGCCACCGGCACCAGCAGCCCGGGGAGCGGCGCCGCCGCGACGGGGGCCACGACCGGCACGGGCGCAGTCGGCGGCGGGCCCACCGGCGTCGCCGCCGCGGCGACCGCGGCCGCCAGCACGGCCGACGCATCGTCGAACGCCGCCGCGATCGCCTCCGATTCGGCCCGCAACGCCTCCTCGAACGCCATCGCGGCGAGCAAGGGCGGGGCCTCGTCGAGCGCGCCGGTCTCGGCCGCCAAGGAGACCATGGTCCCGCTGTCGGCCTTCGCGCGGATCGAGCCCGGCAACGCCCCCGTGCAGGTGAGCCACCAGGGCCTGTTCGTGGCGACCACGATCTCGTTCAACCTGGCGCCGGGCAAGAGCCTGTCGGATGCCACGGTGGCGATCGACCGGGCGATGTCGTCGCTGCGGCTGCCGGCCACGATCCACGGCGAATATGCCGGCGCGGCCAAGAACTACGTCGCCTCGGCCTCGCGCCAGCCGCTCCTGATCCTGGCCGCGATCCTGGCGGTCTACGCGGTGCTCGGCATCCTGTACGAGAGC
Source organism: Methylobacterium brachiatum (assembly GCF_020523825.1). Classification (GTDB taxonomy): domain Bacteria; phylum Pseudomonadota; class Alphaproteobacteria; order Rhizobiales; family Beijerinckiaceae; genus Methylobacterium; species Methylobacterium brachiatum. Next base: position 606,001 of record NZ_JAJALK010000002.1, read on the forward strand.
TTCGTCCACCCGCTGACGATCCTCTCGACCCTGCCGTCGGCGGGCGTCGGGGCCGTGCTGGCCCTGCTGGTGACCGGCACCGAATTCACCATCATCGCGCTGATCGCGGTGTTCCTGCTGATCGGCATCGTGAAGAAGAACGCGATCATGATGATCGACGTGGCCCTCGACGCCGAGCGGACCCGGGGCGCGAATCCCGTGGACGCGATCCGCGAGGCCTGTCTCGTGCGCTTCCGGCCGATCATGATGACCACGCTCGCCGCGATGCTCGGGGCCGTGCCGCTGATCCTGGCCACCGGCGAGGGGGCCGAGCTGCGCCGGCCCCTGGGCATCGCCATCGTGGGCGGATTGATCGTGAGCCAGATCCTGACCCTGTACACCACCCCCGTCGTCTACCTGACCCTCGACCGCCTCCGGCACCGGGTGCTCGCCCGCCGCAGGCGCGCCGGGCGCGGCGGCGCAGCGGCATTGCCGGCCGGAGAGTGATGCGTCCGTTTTCACGTGAAACACCGGCGGCACCCGCGCGCGCGCCTTGCTCTCTCGGCTCCGAGAACCCGTCGTCGATCGATGGACGCGACGCAGCCGGCGCATTCTCTCCCACCTCTACGGGGGGAGGGAGACGCGCCCGCAGCCTCGGGCTGCGCCATATTCTCTATCTCCCCCTCATCCCCGCCCTGGCGGGCTGCGTGGTCGGCCCCGACTACGCCCGGCCCTCCGTCGAGACGCCGCTCGCCTACAAGGAAGGCGGCAAGCGGGAGGACAGCCCGGCCGTCGTGGCGGCGCGCAAGAAGGGTTGGCGCGAGGCCCGGCCCAACGACGCGGCCGAGCGCGGCGACTGGTGGCGGGTGTTCAAGGACCCGATCCTCGACCGCCTGATCCGCCTGGTCGACGTCGACAACCAATCCCTGCGGCAGGCGGTGGCGAATTACCGGCAGGCCCGGGCCCTGGTCGCCTCGGCCCAGGCCGCCCTGTACCCGACCGTCATCGGCGCTCCGAGCATCACCCGGACCGGCAGCGGCAACACCGTGCGCACCAGCGCGTCGCTGCTCGGCCAGGCCAGCTGGGAGCTCGACCTGTTCGGCGGCACCCGCCGGAATATCGAGAGCGAGGCGGCGCTCGCCCAGTCCGACGCCGCCACGATCGCGTTGACCCGCCTGACCATCCAGGCCGAGATCGCCGCCGACTACCTGACCGTGCGCTACGCCGACGCCCTCCAGAAGGTGCTCGACGAGAACGTGGCGAACTTCAAGAAGACGCTCGCCATCACCGAGAACCAGTACGCTGCCGGCGTCGCGGCCCGCTCCGACGTGATCACCGCGCAGACCCAGGTCCAGACCATCGAGGCCCAGGCCATCGCGGTCCGGCTGACCCGGGTGCAATACGTCAACGCCATCGCCACCCTGATCGGGCGGCCGCCCTCGGAGGTCTCGATCCCGGTGGCCGGCATCGGCCGCAACCCGCCCGCCGTGCCGGTCGGGATCCCGTCCGACCTGCTCGAGCGGCGCCCCGACGTGGCCCAGGCCGAGCGCTTGGTGCAGGGACAGAGCGAGCGGATCGGCGTCGCCGTGGCCGCCTTCTTCCCGACCGTGACGATCTCGGCCCAGGGCGGGGTTTCCGGACTGACCCGCAACGGCCTGTTCTCGGCCGCCAATCAGGTCTGGTCGACGACCGCGGCCGGGACCGAGGTCCTGTTCGATGGCGGCGCCCGGACGGCGGCCGTGCGCTCGGCCGAGGCCGGCTACAACGCGGCGGTGGCCAATTACCGGCAGGTGGTGCTCGCCGCCCTGGCGGAGGTCGAGAACCAGATGGCGGCCCTGCGCATCCTCGGCCTGCAGCAGGGGGCCCAGGATGCGGCGGTCGAATCCTCACGCAAGGCCGTGGAGATCACCCTCAACGAGTACCGGGCCGGCACGCAGAACTTCACCACCGTGGTGACCGCCCAAGGCCTGCTCGTGAACAACGAGATCAACGCCCTCCAAGTCCGGCTCAGCCGCTTCACCGCAGCGGTCACGCTGATCCGGGCGCTCGGCGGCGGCTGGGACGTGCGCTCCCTGCCGAGCGACGCCGAATTGAAGGGCCCGACCCTGCCGATCGACCGGGGCGGCCAGGCCGTCCGGGTGGACGAGTAGCTTATCGGGGCTCCGCCCCGAACCCCGCCAAAGGGCCGAGCCCTTTGGGATCCCGGATCAGGCATGCCCCGGGCAGGGCTGCACCTCGATCGTGACGTGGCTCAGGTCGCGCAGCCCGGCGAGCCGGGCCTTGTAATGGGCCGGCGGCTGCGGGTTGTCGCTGACCAGGGCGATCACGGCGGCGCGGTGGCCCGGCCCGACCTGCCAGAGATGCAGGTCGCTCACCCGGTCGCCGTCCGTCTCCAGGCGGGCACGGATCTCCGCCGTGGCGGCCGGCGACGGCCGCGCGTCGAGGAGCACGAGGCCGGCCGTGCGCAGGAGGCTCCAGGACCAGGCCAGGATCACCACCGTGCCGACCAGACCCATGGCCGGATCGAGCCAGGCGAGGCCGAGATAGCGCCCGCCGAGCAGGGCGGCGATCGCCAGCACCGAGGTCAGCGCGTCGGCCAGCACGTGGATGTAGGCGGCGCGGAAATTGGTGTCATGCCCGCCATGCCCGTGGCCACCATGACCGTGCCCCCCGTGCCCGCCATGGCTGTGGCCGCCATGGGCATGGCCGTGATGCCCGTGGTCGTCATGGTCGTCGTGCAGGAGCCAGACGCTGGCGAGGTTCACGGCCAGCCCGAGGATGGCGATCGGGATCGCCTGCCCGAAGCCGATCGGTGCCGGATGGAGCAGCCGGTCCACGCTCTCGGCGCCGATCAGGAGCGCGACCAGGCCCAGGATGATCGCACTGGCGAACGCCGCCAGATCCCCGAACTTGCCGGTGCCGAAGGTGAAGCGCGGATCCTCCGCGTGCCGCCGGGCGAAGCGATAGGCCAGGGCCGCGATGCCGAGCGCCGCCGCATGGGTCGACATGTGCCAGCCATCGGCCACCAGCGCCATCGAGCCGAACCAGGTGCCGCCGGCGATCTCGACCACCATCGTGACCGCCGTCAGCGCCACCACCGCCCAGGTCCGGCGCGCGTGCCGGTCGTGCCGATCTCCCAGGAAGACGTGGCCGTGGCTCCAGGGTTCGAGGGAATGGGTATGCATGCGCATCTCCGTTGCAATCGTCTCGGTGCAGCATAGCGGCGGACGGCCGGAACGGGCATTGCTACAGGCCAGTTGTCACGCCGATTTGCTGCACCGCAGCCCGATGGGAGCCAGGAATGGCCGAGCAGACGATAGCCCTCAAAGATGATGCGGCCAGCGGCACCAAGCCGGCGCCGCCTTGCACGCTGGTGATCTTCGGAGCCGGCGGCGACCTGACCAAGCGCCTGCTGATGCCCTCGCTCTACAACCTCGCCGGGGCCGGGCTCCTGCCGGAGGGCTTCTCCATCCTGGGCGTCGACCATTCCGACGGCACTGACGAATCCCTGCGCGACAGCCTCACCAAGACGATGGAGGCGTTCAGCAAGGACCCGACCTCGGAGTTCCACGCCGACCACATCGATCCCAAGAGCTGGGGCTTCATCCGCGACCGGCTCCATTACCTGAAGGGCGATTTCGAGAAGCCCGAGACCTTCGCCGCGGTCAAAGACAAGGTGCGCGGCAGCGCGGTGTTCTACTGCGCGGTGGCGGCCCGCTTCTTCGGCACGATCGTCGACGGCCTCGGCCAGGCCGGGCTGCTCCGCCAAGAGAACGGCGATTTCCGCCGAGTGGTGATCGAGAAGCCGTTCGGCTCCGACCTCGCTTCCGCCCGGGAGCTCAACGCCCGGATCCTGAAACAGGGCGACGAGAGCCAGTTCTACCGGATCGACCACTTCCTCGGGAAGGAGACGGTCCAGTCGATCATGGCGTTCCGCTTCGCCAACGGCCTGCTGGAACCGGTCTGGCGGCGGGAATACATCGACAGCGTCCAGATCACCGCGGCCGAGACCGTGGGCGTCGAGGAGCGCGGTGGCTTCTACGAGCCGACCGGGGCGCTGCGGGACATGGTGCCCAACCACATGTTCCAGCTGCTCTGCATGGTCGCCATGGAGCCGCCGAACTCCTTCGACGCCGAGGCGGTGCGCTCGGAGAAGGCCAAGCTCGCCCAGGCGGTCAAGCCGATCCCCCCGGAGGACGCGGTGCGCGGCCAGTACACCGCGGGCACGTCGGAGGGGCACGACGTGCCGGGCTACCGCGACGAGCCGCATGTCGCCAAGGACTCGGTCACCGAGACTTACATCGCCCTCAAGCTCAACATCGAGAACTGGCGCTGGGCCGGCGTGCCGTTCTACGTCCGCACCGGCAAGCGCATGACCGGGCGGCGCACGGAGATCGCGGTGCTGTTCAAGCCGGCACCGTTCAAGATGTTCGAGGACACGCCCAACGCCGATCTCGGCCCGACCGTGATGCGGATCATGATCGATCCGGACCACGGGGTCAGCACCGAGTTCAACGTGAAGGTCCCGGGCCCGGAGATGCGGATCGGCCGGGTCGGCGCCGCGTTCCGCTACAAGGACTTCTTTCCGGACCAGCCGAATGTCGGCTACGAGACCCTGCTGTACGATTGCATGATCGGCGACGCGACCCTGTTCCAGCGGGCCGACAACATCGAGGCCGGCTGGGCGGCGGTCGATCCGCTGCTCAAGGGCTGGCCGCAGGCGGATGTGAAGCCCTATCCCGCCGGCAGCACCGGGCCGAAGGAGGCCGACGCCCTCCTGGCCCGCGACGGCCGCCATTGGCTCGGCCTCGACGGCAAGACGGATTGAAGGCCAGCGCCCTGGGGCTCGGCATCGATCCTCCGGAATCCTGGATTCAAAAGGTTCGAGACCTTTTGCGGGTCCAGGGCAGAGCCCTGGTCCATCGGGGCTCCGCCCCGATACCCCGCCAAAGGGCTGAGCCCTTTGGGAACCCCGATTTCAGCGCCGCTTGAACGGCAGCATCGCCGCCACGGCGAGCGCATCGACCCGGTTGTTCAGCGGGTCGCTGGCATGGCCCTTGACCCAGTGCCAGGCCACGTCGTGGCGCTCGCGGGCGGCGTCGATCCGGCGCCAGAGGTCCTCGTTCTTCACCGGCTTCCTGTCGGCGGTGCGCCAGCCCCGGGCCTTCCAATTGTGGATCCAGCTGGTGATGCCCTGGCGCAGGTACTGGGAGTCCGTGAACAGGTCGACCCGACAGGGACGCTTGAGCGCCTCCAGGGACTCGATCGCGGCCAGGATCTCCATGCGGTTGTTGGTGGTGAAGGCCTCGCCGCCCGAGAGCTCCTTCTGGGTGTCGCCGAAGATCAGGATCGCGCCCCAGCCGCCCGGGCCGGGATTCCCCGAGCAGGCGCCGTCCGTGTAGATCTTCACCCGCGTCGGCTCGGACGCGGTCTCGGTCACGTCGTCGCTCATCCGTCCCTCAGGACTGCCGCCCGTAATCCTGCGCGTCCCGCGCCTGGCGGTGGAAGGTCAGCCGGTGATCGAATTCCCGCGGGTCCTTGGGCTTCACCAGGGCACCGGGCGGCACGTTCAGCCAATCGACCAGGCGGGTCAGCATGAAGCGGAGCGCCGCACCCCGGCACAGGATCGGCAGCGCCGCGACCTCCGCGGCCTCAAGGGGTCGCACCGCCTCGTAGCCGGCAATCAAGGCAGCCGCCATGTCCCGGTGGAAGGTGCCGTCGGCCTCGAAGCACCAGGCGTTGAGGCAGACCGCGAGGTCGTACGCGAAGGCGTCCGTGCAGGCGAAGTAGAAGTCGATCAGCCCCGAGAGGGCGTCGCCGATGAAGAACACGTTGTCGGTGAACAGGTCCGCATGGATCACCCCGCCCGGCAGGTTTTCGGGCCAGGACGTTTCGAGGAGCGTGAGGTCGGCGCAGGTGCGCTCCGCCAGCCCCGGCGCGACCGAATCGGCCTGGGCCTCGGCCTGCGCGAAGAGCGGGCGCCAGGATTCCACCGAGAGGCTGTTCGCGCGCGCCATGCCGAAATCGGCGCCGGCGGCGTGCAGCTCGGCCAGCGCCCGGCCGAGTTCCCGGCAATGCCCGACGCCCGGTGTCTTGACCGAGACGCCCTCCAGGAAGCTGACGATGGCGGCGGGCCGTCCGCAGAGCTGGCCCAGAGCCGTGCCGGCCCGGTCCCGCACCGGCTGCGGGCAGGCGAGCCCACGGGCGGAGAGATGCTCCATCAGCCCAATGAAGAACGGCAAGTCCCCCTCCCGCACCCGCTTCTCGTAGAGGGTCAGGATGTAGCGGCCCTGGGTGGTCTGCAGGAAGAAGTTGGAATTCTCGACGCCCTCGGCGATGCCCTTGAAGGAGAGCAGGCTGCCGATGTCGTAGGCGGACAGGAACTCGGAGAGCGCCGCGTCGGATACCTCGGTGTAGACGGCCACGTGTTCGCGCTCGGGTTCGGGATTCGTTTGGGAGTCGGGATCGCCGATGAGCGTCGGCGAAACCGACGTCGATCCCGGGCTTCCCACCCATGCCCCTCATCCTGAGGTGCTGCGCGATCATCGATCGCGCAGCCTCGAAGGAGGCTTCCAGGGATCGGGGCGGGATCTGGAGCCCTCCTTCGAGGCCCGGCGATCTTTGATCGCCGGGCACCTCAGGATGAGGGTGTGGGTTGGAAGAACCTACTCGGCCGCTTCGCTGCGCAGCTCGCGCGGCAGCGGGAAGACCATGTCCTCGACCACCGTCGAGACCGTGTCGACGATCACGTCGTAGCGGGCCGCGAAGGCCTCGATGATCTCCTCGACCAGCACCTCGGGGGCCGAGGCGCCGGCCGTGAGGCCGAGCTTGCGGATGCCCTCGAAGGCCGGCCAGTCGATCTCCTCGGCGCGCAGCACGAGGCGGGTGATCGGGCAGCCGACGCGCTCGGCGACCTCGCGCAGGCGCTGCGAGTTCGAGGAGTTCGAGGAGCCGACCACGATCAGGGCGTCCACCAGCGGGGCCACCTGCTTCACCGCCTCCTGGCGGTTGGTGGTGGCGTAGCAGATGTCGTCCTTGTGCGGCCCGGTGATGTTCGGGAACTTCTTCTTCAACGCCTCGACGATGTGGCGGGTGTCGTCGACCGACAGGGTCGTCTGGGTGACCCAGGCGAGGTTGTCGGGATTCTCCGGGGTCAGGGCCTGGATCTGGTCCAGATCCTCCACCAGGGTGATCGAGCCCTTGGGCAGCTGGCCCATGGTGCCGACCACCTCGGGATGGCCGGAATGGCCGACCAGCAGCACGTGGCGGCCGCGCTTGTGATGGATCTCGGCCTCGCGGTGCACCTTGGTCACCAGCGGGCAGGTGGCGTCGATCGTGGTCAGCCCGCGGGAATCGGCGTTGGCCGGCACGGTCTTGGCGACGCCGTGGGCGGAGAAGATCACCGGGGCGCCGCTATCGGGCACCTCGTCGAGCTCGCGGACGAACACGGCGCCCTTCCGCTTCAGGCTCTCGACCACGTACTTGTTGTGGACGATCTCGTGCCGGACGTAGACGGGCGGCCCGTAGAGGGCGAGAGCCCGCTCGACCACGTCGATGGCCCGCACCACGCCGGCGCAGAAGCCGCGGGGGGCACAGAGCAGGATCTCCAGCGGCGGCTTGCCGGTGGTGCCTTCACCAGAGGGGCTCTGGGCGGGCGCGAGGGACGCGATGTCTGCGGTCATGGGGGCGATGTGGCGAGGGCGGGGCTGTCCTGTCAACGGTCCTGGACTGCGAACCGGGCAGGAAGACGACCGCGGAGCGCCTCTGTAGCACGTTTGCCGCGCCAATTGGACTCGGGGTGCCCGGATACGCCCCCTAGAGCCGCCGGATCCCCGTCACCGCCCCAAAACTGTTCTCCTGGATCCGGGCGACCGCGCCGGCCAGGGGCTCGACTGCCACGGCCATGTGGTGGCCGTTGGCGTGGATCAGCGTCTCGGGGTCGAGCATCAGCCCGACATGGCCGCGCCAGAACACGAAGTCGCCCCGGCGCAATCCTTCCAACGCCAGCGGCAGCGCCCGGCCGAGGTCGCGCTCCTGCATGTCGGCGTCGCGCGGGCAGGAGAGGCCGGCGGCGTCGAGGCAGAGCTGCACGAGGCCGGAGCAATCGAGCCCCAGGCTGGTGCGGCCGCCCCAGAGATAGGGAATGCCCACGAGCCGCTCGGCCGTGGCGGCGTAATCGGGCTCGTGCTGCGCCAGCGGCGCGCAGTGGCGGGCGAAGACGTAGCCGCCGGGAGTCTCGAGATAGGCCCCCGCCTCACCGGTGACCACGAGGCGCGCGCCGAGGCTGAGATGCGCGCGCACCGGCCGCTTCAGGTCGGGCTCGGGATACAAGAAGGTGCGCAACGCCGTGACCCGATGGGTCGGCGCGGGGTCGGCGTCGCCCAGGGATTCGGCCGGCAGGTAGCCGACATAGCCGTCCCGGACGAGCTGCACGAAGGCGAACCCGTCCTGCTCGGCGTAAAAATCCACGGCGTCGCCGAGCAGCGCCTCGGTGTCGAGCCCGGCCACCGGGGAGGGCGCCCGGCGCAGCGGCGCCACGGGCGCGACGACCCGGCGCGGCGTTGCGGCGACGAACCGCTCCGCCGGGACCCGGCCTTGCAGGCGCAGGTCGGCGATCTCCGGGCGCGCCGGGGTGAGGCGGGGATCGAGCGATTCGGTCATGGCGGTCAGCCTACACATTCACCGCCCCGCCCGGGATCGGACGGGGCGCTCCGTCTGGCCGTGGGCCGACATGCGCGCTCTTATGCCGCATCGGGATGCCGGACGACCGCCGGATGATTTCGCCTTGGGAAATCAGGCCACTGGGCTGCCCGATGCCGTGACATCGGTGCGAGACATGTTCCCGGGACGGGCGGCCGACGATTTTGATGCACTGCACAACCCGCTGGGAAAGCGCTATGTCTGGCCCATGATGACCGCGAGTCGCCCCGTGAAGAAGACGCAGAAGAGCTTCGCCGACCTGCCGCCGATCCGCGTGCGCCGCGAGCCGCCGACGGTGAACGAGGCGGTCGCCGCCGCCCAGGACCTGGCCGACGATGTCGAGCAGCAGGTCGAGATCGCCGCGGGCCTGATCGGGCTTCCGGTCGATGAGGTGCGCCCGCACGTCCTGGCGGCCAAGAAGGCCAAGCCGGAGCGCGCGCCGGAGCGGATCCTGACCCATGCCAGCCCGAGCCGGGCGCCGCGCACCGTGGTGGTCGAGCGCCGCACCCGCCCGACCGTGGTGATCGAGCGCCGGAGCCGGCCCCTCGCGCCGCCGCGCTGATCGGGCCGGACCGATCCCCACCGGACCTCACGGGCGTCGGCGCACCGGCTGCGGCCCGGCGCGACGCAAAGTCCAAAAAATCAATCGGCGGTCTGGACCGACCAGGTGGCGTGGCGGATGCCCGGCGCCTTGGCGAGGTCGGCCGTGACGGCATCGAGCTCGTCCGCCTTCACGGCACTGGCGGTGAGCGTCGCGACCACGTCGACCGCACCCTCGCCGCGCTCTTCCACCTCGACGCTGCTCACCGGATAATTCGCCGCCTCCAGGCGCTCGACCAGCAGGTCCTGGGCGGGGCCGGCCTCGCCGGGCGCGGTGGTCACCTGGACCTCGTAGGTCGCCTCGGTCGCGGATTCCCGGATCGGCGCGCGGTTGATGGCGTTCACCAGCGGCCGCAGCGCGGTGTTGCAGGTCAGCACCGTGACGGTGACGAACACCGCCTCCAGCGGCAGGTCGGCGCCGCAGAACGCCCCCACGGCGGCGGAGCACCACAGGGTCGCGGCCGTGTTGAGGCCGCGCACGTTCATCCCCTCCTTCATGATCACGCCGGCGCCCAGGAAGCCGATGCCGGAGATCACGTAGGCCACGGTGCGGGTGCCGCCGTCCGGGCCGGTCAGCCGCATGCCGAGATCGACGAAGGCCGAGGCGCCGATCGCCACCAGCACCGCCGTGCGCAGGCCCGCGGTGCGCTGCCGGTACTGCCGCTCGGCCCCGATCGCGGTGCCGAGCACGAAAGCCACCATCAGGCCGATGGCGGATTTCAGTTCTTCCGGGATGGCGGCGTAGCTGGTCATGGCGGTCTCTTGCGAGGGGAGACGTGACGAAACCGTGACATCATGGCTCGGCCGCCCCACCAAAGGCGGAACCCATCGGGATTGACGGCCCCACCGGGCAGCAGGCACACCGGCTCCAACCTGAGGATCCCATGAGAATACGGGACCCGGCCGAGGAGACGTGCAGGATGCAGGACACGGCCCCCGCGGCAGGAGTTTGTCTCCCCGCACGAGCGTTTCCCGCATGAGCGGCGCCCTCGTCGAAAGCCGGCCCGCCGCTCTCACCCCGGCTGCCGCCACCCCGGATGCGGCCCTGCACGGGCGGGTCCTGGCCTTGCGCGACGGTCTGGAGCGCGGCCTGATCGGCAGCGCCGGCCTGGTCGAGCGCCTGCTGATCGGACTTCTCACCGGCGGCCATCTCCTGATCGAGGGCGCGCCGGGCCTGGCCAAGACCCGCGCGGTCAAGCGGCTGGCCGACGGGCTCGACGGTTCGTTCGCCCGCATCCAGTGCACCCCGGACCTGATGCCGGCCGATCTGACCGGCACCACCGTCTGGCGCCAGGACAGCGGCAGCTTCGAATTCCTGCAAGGCCCCCTGTTCCACGCCCTGGTGCTGGTGGACGAGGTCAACCGCGCACCGCCCAAGGTGCAGTCGGCCCTGCTCGAGGCGATGGCCGAGGGGCAGATCACGGTCTCGGGCTCGACCCATCCGCTCGCCGACCCGTTCATGGTCGTGGCGACCCAGAACCCGATCGAGCATGCCGGCACCTTCCCGCTGCCGGAGGCGCAGCTCGACCGCTTCCTGCTGCACGTCGTGGTCGAGATGCCCGACGAGGCCACCGAGCGGGCGATCCTCGACCTCGTGGAGGGCGAGATGACCCACCACGTCGAGGCGATGCCGGTGCGCCTGTCGCTCGCCGACGTGCGCGCCGCCCGGGAGGCCGCGCTCGCCACCTACGTGTCGCCGGCGCTCAAGGATTACCTGGTCCGCCTGGTGGCGGCGACCCGCACCGATGCGGCGGCCCCGGACCTGCGGGCGATGATCGAGCATCCCGCCTCGCCGCGCGGCACCCTGGCGCTGATGATGGCCGGCAAGGCCCGGGCCTGGCTCCGGGGCCGGGACCACGTCACCCCGGAGGACGTCACGGAGCTCGCCCGGGACGCGCTCTCCCACCGGATCGGCCTGACCTGGCGGGCCGCCGCCGAGGGCAAGACCGCCCGCGGCCTGGTCGGCGAGCTGGTGCAGCGGGTGCGGGCGCTCTGAGCGTGTTCGGGTTCGGAAAAGCGCACCGCCCATCGTCCCCCGCAGAGGGGGGAGGGAAGGGCGCGGGATCCGCCCAGTCCCAAAAAAACGGCATCCACCTCTCCGGCGAGGCCCTGATGGGCCTGCGCCATCTCGCCCGGCGGGGCGCGGCACCCGCGACCCGGACGCTCGCGGGCCTGCCCGGCGGCATCGTCACGAAGCGGCGCGGACGCGGTTCCGAGCCGGAGGATGTGCGGCTCTGGTCCGAGGGCGACGACCGCCGGTTCATCGACCGCAACGCCACCGCGCGCACCGGGCAGCTGCATGTGCGCACCCATCACGACGAGCGCGACCGCGCCGTGGTGCTGCTCGCCGATTTCCGGCCCTCCATGCTGTTCGGCACCCGCCGGGCCCTGCGCTCGGTGGCCGCCGCCGAGGCCCTGGCGCTGCTCGGCTGGCGGGTCGCGGCCGATGGCGGCCGGGTCGGCCTCGCCGTGGCGACCGCCGGGGCGCCGACGGTGCTGCGCCCGTCCGGCGGCGAGCGCGCCATGATTGCGGTGACCGGGGCCCTGGCCCAGGCGCATGCCGGCGCCCTCGAGGCCGCCGGCGCGGCCGGATCCGACGCGCCCCTGGAGCCGATCCTCGGGCTCGCCCGCAGCCTGCTGCCCGCGGGCGGCCACCTGGTCATCGCCAGCGCCCTCGACGCCCCCGGGCCTGGCTTCGACGCCACGCTGACCCTGCTGGCCGAGCGGGTCGCGATCCGGCTCATCCTGGTGAGCGACGCCTTCGAGCGCGTCCGCCCACCGGGCTTCTACCCCTTCGCCCTGGCGGATGGCCGGCGCGGGACCGCGCTCCCGGCGGTGCTGCCGGGCGAGACCGCCGAGGCGCGGCTCGCCGATTACGCCCGCCGGGGCATCGCGGGATTGCGCCTCGACGTCGAGGCCGGTCCCGAAGCCTACGCGCCGCTGATGGAGCGCCTCGATGCGGTGCTGTGAGGCGCGGGCGCACGCTTTCGAACGGGATGGCAGAACAGATCCGTCAGTCCGGGCTCCGCTGCGCGGCCCCGGAATGACGGCGTTTCTGGTCACGGCGATCCGTCATCCGGGACATACCGGACGATCCGCGGGCCTCGCGCGATGAACCCCGCCGAAATCGCCCCGTCCCTCGACCAGCTCCGCGGCCTGCACCTGCCCGGGGGCGCCGCCGGGGCGGTGCAGGGCGAGGTCGTGGCGGCGGCGGCTCTGGGCTTCTGCGCCGCTCTGCTGGTCGGGCTGGTGCGCTACCTGCGCGGCCGGGCGCGGGCGAGCCTGCGCCGGGCTGCCTTGGCGGAACTCGCCGGCAGCCGCGATCTCGACCCGGAATCGCGGCTCGTGGCCCAGGCCCGCCTGCTCCGACGCCTCGCCCGGACGCTGGCGGGAGATGCCGCCCGGGAGACCGGCGCGGCCTGGGCCACCCGCCTCGACACCCTCCTGGCCACCGACTTCTTCACGAAAGGGCCCGGCCGGGTCCTGGCCGACGGGCTCTACCGGCGCCAGACCCCCGACCTCGACGGGCTCGATGCCGAGTTGGGCCGCCTGATCGGACGGTTGCGGACATGAGCGGCCTCCTTCCCGCCTGGCTCACGGCGCAGCTCTCGGCCTTCGACCTCGCGGCGCCCTGGATCCTGCTCGTCCTGCCGCTGCCTTTGCTCGCCGCGCGCCTGCTCCCGGCCGAGCCGGAGGGCGGCAGCGGCGCCCTGCTGGTGCCCGGGACCCTGGTCGGAAAGGCGCATGCGGGGGCCGACCTCGCCGCGCGGGGCCGCCGCCGCGCCGCGCTGATCTGGACCCTCTGGGCGGCCCTGGTCGTCGCCCTGTCCGGCCCCCGCCTGGTGATGCCGGCCGCCGCGCTCCCCGCCTCGGGCCGGGAGATCATGATCGCCATGGACCTGTCCGGCTCGATGGAGCGGCGCGACTTCGCCCTGGACGGCGAGACCGTGAACCGCCTCACCGCGGTCAAGCGCGTCGGCACCGACTTCATCCGGCGTCGGGCCGGGGACCGGATCGGCCTGGTGATCTTCGCCGACCAGGCCTACGTGGCCGCCGCCCCGAGCTTCGACACCGCCGCGGTGGCCCGCGCCCTCGACGAGGCGACCATCGGCATCAGCGGCCGCTCCACCGGTATCGGCGACGGGCTCGGGCTGGCCCTGCGCCGGCTCGACCCGAAGGACGCGCCGACGGGCGCGCAGGGCGAGCCGGCGCCATCCGCCAAGGCCGTGATCCTGCTCTCGGACGGCGCCAACAATGCCGGCCAGACCGCCCCCAAGGACGTGGCCGCCCTGGCCAAGGAGCTCGGCATCAAGGTCTACACGATCGCGCTCGGCCCCCGGGACATGGCCGATGCCGACGGCGAGCAGGACGTGGTCGACACCGAGACCCTGCGCGACATGGCCCAGGCCAGCGGCGGCGAGGCGTTCCGGGTCCGCACCACCGAGGATCTCGTCCGGGTCGCCGACGCCATCGACCGGCTGGAGGGCGGCCGCGCCCTGGCCCCACCGCTGCCGCTGCGCCGGGACCTCTGGCCCTGGCCCGCCGCCCTGGCGCTCGCCGCCGCCGCGGCCCTGCTGGCGACCCGGAGGGGGGTGTGATGCGTCCCAACACCGTCTCCCCAATCCACGCCCTCATCCTGAGGTGCCGCGTCAGCGGCCTCGAAGGAGCGCTCCAGCCGGCCGCGCGATCCCTGGAGCCCTCCTTCGAGGCCTCCGCTGCGCTCCGGCACCTCAGGATGAGGATGCGGGCGGGAGGACAGCCCGCATGAGCGCCCTCGACGCCTTCGCGTTCCTGCGCCCCTGGTGGTTCCTGGCCATCCCGGTCGTGGCCCTGCTGGCCCTGCGCGCCGCCTGGCGGGCGGCACCGTTGGGTGATTGGGGCCGCGCGGTCGATCCGGCCCTGATGGCCCATCTCGCCCGCGCCGGGGCCGTGCTCGGCGGAAGGCGGCAGGCCAACCGGGCCGCCGCCCTGGCCGCCGGGGCGATCGCCCTGGCGCTGACCGGACCCGCTTTGGAGCGCCAGGATACGGCGACCTTCCGCAATCTCGACGAGACCGTGATCGTCCTGGACCTGTCCCGCTCGGTCACCGAGGGCGGCAACCTCCAGGGCGTCCGGCAGGCCGCCGCCGCGATCGCAGAGGCCGCCGGCACCCGGGCCGTGTCGCTCGTCGTCTATGCCGGCGACGCCTATCTCGCCGCCTCGCCGACCACCGACCGGGACAGCTTCGGCACGACCCTGTTCGCCCTCGACGCCGACACCGTGCCGGATCGCGGCAGCCATCCCGAGCGCGGGCTGGCGCTCGCTCGCCGCACCCTCGCGGAGGCCGACGTGGTCGCGGCCGACGTGGTGCTGATCACCGACGGCGACGGCATCGGCGCGGCCGCCGACCGGGAGGCCCGGGCCCTGGCCGATCGCGGCTGGCGCCTCCAGGCCCTGTTCGTCCCCGCCGGCAAGCCGCTGCCGCCGGGCGCGCCGAAGCCCGACCGGGCCGCCCTGGACGCGCTGGTGCGGGTCGGCGGCGGCCGCGTCGCCGACATCGCCGAGCCCGGCCCGGTCCTCGACGCGGTCGGGGCCGGCACCGCCCAGCATCTCGCCGCCGGCGGCTACGGCGTGCTGGCCTACGCGGATCTCGGTCGCTGGCTGCTGCTGCTCGCGGCCCTGCCGGCCCTGGCCCTGTTCCGCAGGAGCGCGTGATGGAGCGGCTCTTTCCGAAAACCGGCCTCACCGTCCCGATCCGCGCCGGCCTGCCCGCCGGCTGGCGGCGGCTCGCCCGGATCGCCGGGCTTGCGCTGGCCGGGCTCGGCCTCGTGGCCCTGCTCGCCGTCTCGCAGCCCCGCACCGGGCTCGGGCGCCTGCTGATGGCGCTGGGCCTGCCCGGGCTCGCCGCCGACCTGATCGTCGATCCCGCCTGGCGCGCCGCCGCTTTGTACGAGGCCGGCCGCTACGACGCGGCGATCGCGCTGTTCCGCTCCGGCGGGCGACGGGCGAGTTACAATCTCGGCAACGCGCTGGCCCGCGCGGGCGATTACAACGGCGCGCTCGCCGCCTACGACGAGGCCCTCCGCTTCGACCCGCGCGACGCCGACGCGCAGGCCAACCGCTCGCTGGTCGCCCGGATGCAGGCCGAGGTGATCGACCGCGGCCCCGGCGGCGGCATCGCCAACGGCACCGCGCAATACGGCGCCCGTTACAACAACACCGCCAACCAGGACCCGAACAACGCCATCAACGCCGCCTCCGCGGGCGAGGGCTTGGCCGGCAACAAGGAATCCAACGCCAGCGCGTCGCTGCCCGGCAACAGCAAGGTCGCCCGCCGCGGCAAGGCCGAGCAGCAATCGATCGATGCCGGCAAGGGCCAGGCCCGGGGCTCGGCCGGCGACGCCGCCGGGCGCGGCCGCACCGGCGGGGGCGCCGCCATGGTGGCGGAGGCTCCCGAACGCGAGGTCCGCCGGGTAACGAAGAGCTTCGAGGCCCACGAGATCCGCCCGGACCGGCTCTGGCTCCAGACCCTGCCGGACGATCCCGGCCGCTTCCTCAGGCTGCGCCTGCGCGCCGAGCAGACCCGCCGGGTCGAGGCCGGCACCGCCATCCCGGCCGGGAGCAACCCGTGGTAGTTTTTTGGGACTTTGTCCGCCCGCTTTTGGCCCCCCTGGCGAGCTGCCGGATGGCCACGTCGCCGGATGCGGCGCGGGTCCCCTCTCCCGGGCGGGAGAGGGACAGGGTGAGGGGACAGGTTCTTCCGGAGAGGGCGGGTCCCTCACCCCAACCCTCTCCCGCACGGGAGAGGGGGCGCGGCGCCGCCTGCCTAACGCGATGGGGGAGCACTGGAACCCGTAGCCGGAGGCGACAGAGCTACGTCCTGCTCCTGGCCCTTGCGCTCCTCGCCCCGCTCCCGGCCCGGGCTGAGATCGAGCCCGGCGACCTCACCCTCACGGTCACCGCGGAGTTCAACGGCAACAGCCCGCCCTTCGCCCGCGAGATGGTGCTGCTGAAGATCCGGGGGGTCTACAAGCAGCCGATCCTGCTGGAGGAGGTGGTCCAGCCGACGCTCGCCAACTTCTCCTGGACCCAGCTCGGCCGGGACCATTGGAGCCGGACCAAGCTCCCGGATGGCCAGAGCGCCATCGCGTTCGACCGCACCGTGGCGGTGTTCCCGCACCATGCGGGCGACTTCATCATCGAGCCCTTCACCCACAAGCTGACGGTCAACGATTTTGGCGAACGGCGGGTGGTCGAGGTGCGCTCGAAGCCGATCCCGTTCCCGGTGGCGCGCTGGACCGAGGCGACGGGCGGCCCGGACGTCAAGGAACCCTGGTGGCTGCCCGCCCGTGACGTCGCGGTCACCGATTCCTGGAGCCCGGACCCCGAGACCGTGAAGCTCGGCGAGACCACCCGGCGGATCGTCACCCTGGAGGTGCAGGGCATGGTCGCCGAGGGCCTGCCGCCCCGGCCGGTGATGCGCACCCGCGGCATCCTCACCTTCGCCGGCCCGGTCACCCGCGAGACCCTGCTGACGCCCTCCGGACCCGTGGCCCGGGCGACCTACCAGTGGGACGTGAAGCCCGGCGTGCCCGAGGTGATCCCCCTCGACGCCATCGCGATCCCGTGGTTCGACACCAACACCCGCACCATGCGCGAGGCCGAGATCCCGGCCCGCCAGATCGGCGGCGGCCTGCCCGACCGGGAGGGCGAGCGGGCGCCGCCGGCGGTCCCGTCGCCGCTGGTGGCCGCCGCCGCGGCGCTCGCCGCCTTCGGACTCGGCCTGGCCCTGATCGGTTACGGCGCGGGCCGCCCGCGCCTGCGCCTCCCCGCCGCCAGCCGCCGGGCCCTGAACCGGGCCGCCCGCGCGGGTGATCCGGCCGGGTTCCGCGCGGCCCTGGAGGCGGCCCGCCGGGAGGCGCCGGAGCTTGCCCGGATCTGGCAGGCACGGCCCGATCTCGCCGGGCCGCTCGCCGCCCTCGACCGGGCGGTGTTCGGAACCGCGGGCGCCCCCGCCCCGGACCTGCCGGCGCTCGCCCGCGCCCTGGCGCGGCCGGAATTTCAGGCGACCGCCTCCGGGCCGCAGCGGCTCGCCCCCCTCGACGGGCCGGCGGCCTGAAACCTTTGCACAGGACTTGGGCAGGTACTATTCCTGTGCAATGGCCCAAGTTCTGACCAGGCATCAATATTTTGCACCGTCTTGCGTCACCTGATTTCGCTTCGTAACCTTCGTTGCCTCAACAACGAAGCCTTCAACGATGATCGGGGAGGAGCGCCATGGCACGCGCCAACGACGTCAAGGACCGGTTCCGCGCCCGGCTGCAGGATGCCGACGCCCGCAGCAACGACTTCCGCCGCAAGCTGCTGGAGGAGGGCACCCGCGCCCTCGAGCCGGTGGTCGACGTCCTGAACCTGATGGCCGAGGTCCTCAACGAGGAGGACAACGTCCACGGCAGCATCACCGGCCTCGAGGCCAAGATCGACCAGGACAACTTCATCAGCCTGTGCGCCAAGCTGCGCGGGACCGACACCGAGCAGAAGATCAAGATCAAGTACGGGCCCGAGCTCGGCGGCAGCAACTACATCTCGGTCTCGGGCCTGAACCAGCGCTACAACGAGCGCCTGGTCCCGGGCGCGGCCGGGGCCGCCCTCGGCCGCAGCGTCGGCAGCGACATCCACCTGGACGAGAACCGCGGCACCGAGCTCGCCGAGGTGGTCCGCGAGGTCGTGGAGGATTTCTACGCCGCCCAGATCGAGCAGCGCAGCCACTTCGCCGCCGTCCAGTAGCGGCGACGCCGATCCTGCGCTAAGCCTGCCCGGGATGGGGATGGAGCTCCCCGATAACCGCCCGGCGATCGCCAAGCCGGGCTGATGGCTCCTACCGCACGGGCGTGCTCCGGACGTCCGCGGTGGGGCCGTGCGCCGAAGCCGCGACAGGGCCGCCCGACCGAACAGGAAGGGCAGGCATGGTCAACACCCTCATCGTCATCCTCGGCGCCGGGCTCGGCGGCGGGGTCCGCCACGGCATGAACGTCGCGGTCGCCCGGCTGCTGCCGGGCTTCGGGTTTCCCCTGGCGACCCTGCTGATCAACGTGCTCGGCTCGTTCCTGATGGGCGTGCTGGCCGAGGGCTTCGCCCTGCGCGGCGCGGCCGGGCATCCGGCGCGGCTGTTCCTGACCACCGGGATCCTGGGCGGCTTCACCACCTTCTCGACCTTCTCGCTCGACGCGATCAGCCTGTACGAGCGCGGCGAGCCGGCCCTGGCCGCGCTCTACGTGGCGGTCTCGGTGGCGGGCGGGCTGCTCGGCCTCATCGCCGGCATGGCCCTGATCCGCGCGCTCTGAAAACGTGATGGTTTCACAAGGTCCGAGACCTTGTGCGGGTCCAGGGCAGAGCCCTGGTCTCTCGGGGGCTCCGCCCCCGAACCCCTGCCAAAGGGCTTGCCCTTTGGGATCCCGGATTCATTCAATCCGCGATGAACTTCAGGCGGTGGTCGCGGTAGAGGTCGACGATCGCCGCGGCGGTCTCCTCGATCGAGCGGCGGGTCACGTCGATGGTCGGCCAGCGGTTCTTGGTGAACAGCCGGCGGGACATGGTGATCTCGTCGGCCACCGCCGAGCGGTCGACATACATCGAGGATTCGTCGGCGTTGAGGCTCGACAGCCGGTTCTGGCGGATCTGCACGATCCGCTCCGGCGAGGCGAACAGCCCGACCACCAGGGGCTTGCGCGCCCGCTCGATCGCCGGGGGCAGCGGCATGCCCGGCACCAGCGGCAGGTTGGTGGTCTTGAGCCCGCGATTGGCCAGGTAGATCGAGGTCGGCGTCTTCGAGGTCCGGCTGACCCCGAGCAGGATCACGTCGGCCTCCTCCAGGTCCTCCGGCAGGTTGCCGTCGTCGTGGGCCAGCGTGAAGTTCATCGCGTCGATGCGCTTGAAATACTCCGCGTTGAGCATGTGCTGGGCGCCCGGCCGGGCCGTGGTCTCGGCCCCGAGATAGGCGCGCAGCAGGTCGTGGACCGGCCGCAGCACCGACAGGCAGGGCGAGCCGGTCTCCCGGGCGACCTCTTCGAGCCGCTCGCCGAGATCGCCGCCGACCAGGGTGTAGAGCACGAGGCCCGGCGCCGCCCGGATCTCCGAGATTACCCGGTCGAGCTGCGCCGCCGAGCGCACCAGCGGATAGACATGCTCGATCGCCGAGACGCCCTCGTACTGCGCGGCCGCCGCCCGGCCGACATTGATCAGCGTCTCCCCGGTGGAGTCGGAGACGAGGTGGAGGTGGAAGTAGCTGCGGCCCATCCGGTCTCCTTCGCCTCGGCGGTCGGGTTATCCACCGCGGGCCGCCAGGGGAGTCGATGAGTGTGGATAGGATGCGGCTTCGGGCAGGTCCAGGGCGCAGGGGCTGCGCTTTATCGACTCCGCCGTTCACAGGTACGCCGTCGAGGCGCGCGGAATCCGGGCGCTTGGGAGAATCCGGGACGCAACAGGGGCGCGTACCGGACTCGGCGTTCGCAAGCCGCTGTTGGACTTGGCCGTTCTCGCAACATGGAGCGAATCCTTTAAAGCCTCGTTAACGGCGCGGCGGCGGGGACGGCCTGTGGACCCGCTTGCACCACCGTGTTGAGGCCCCCCAATAGAAAAAACAGAGTCCTAGAATCTCTCTTTTCTTTTCGAGAGGGGCCTGTGTGGGGATCCGGCGCGCCTCGACTCGACAGGACGGTCGCCGACAGGCATGCGGGATGACGAAGACGGGATGGGAGCGACGATGACGGGGACGGAGCGCATGTCCGAAGGCAAGTCCGACCGGAAGGTGCTGCGCGTCCTCGAGGGCGAAGCGATCGGACCGCCCCCCGCCTGGATGATGCGCCAGGCCGGCCGCTACCTGCCGGAATACCGGGCGAGCCGGGCCGAGGCCGGCTCCTTCCTCGACCTCTGCTACAGCCCGGACTTCGCCGTCGAGGTGACGCTCCAGCCGATCCGGCGCTTCGGCTTCGACGCCGCGATCCTGTTCTCGGACATCCTGGTCGTCCCCCACGCGCTCGGCCAGGACGTGCGCTTCGTGGAAGGCGAGGGGCCGCGCCTCGATCCCCTGGACGGCCGCGAGGCCTTCGGGCGGCTGCGCGAGGCCGGCGATCCGGCGATCTTTTCGCACCTGGCTCCGGTCTTCGAGACCGTGAAGCGGCTGCGCTCCGAATTGCCCGGCGAGACCACCCTGCTCGGCTTCTGCGGCGCGCCCTGGACGGTGGCGAGCTACATGATCGGCGGCCGCGGCACCCCGGACCTCGCCCCCGCCCGGGCGCTGGCCGAGGGCGACACGGCCCTGGTCGACAGCCTGATCGACCGCCTCGTCACGGTGCAGACCGCGTATCTCGTCCGCCAGCTCGAGGCCGGCGCCGACGCGGTGCAGATCTTCGAATCCCATGCCGGCACCCTGCCGCGCGCCGTGCCCGCCTCCGGGGACATCGTCGAGCCGGTGGGCGACGTGACCGAGAGCGCCCTGCCGGGCGAGGCGGCGATGGACGCCCTGACCCGCTGGTCGCTCCGCCCGATCGCCCGGATGATCGCCGGCGTCCGCGCACGGGTGCCGCACGCCAAGATCATCGTCTTCGCCCGCGGCTCGGGCCTCGACGGCCATGGCCGGGTGGTGCCGGAGACCGGGGCCGACGCGGTCGGCGTCGATTGGGCGGTGGACCTGAAGGCCCTGCGCCGGCAGCTGCCCGCCACCACGGTGACCCAGGGCAACCTGCATCCCGACACGCTGATCGAAGGCGGCGACGCCCTGGATGCCGGGGTCGACGCCGTGCTGGAGGCGACCGCGGGCCTGCCGCACGTGTTCAATCTCGGCCACGGCATCACCCCGCAGACGCCGGTGGCCCATGTCGAGCGCATGCTCGCGCGGCTGCGCAGGTAGGCCGTGCTCTACGATTGGCTCAAGGCCGGGCACGTCATCAGCCTGATCGCCTGGATGGCGGGCATGCTCTACCTGCCCCGGCTGTTCGTCTATCACGCGAGCCTGCCGCCGGGCTCGGACGGGCAGGCCGCGACCTTCAAGGTGATGGAGCGCCGCCTGCTCAAGGCGATCATGAACCCCGCCATGATCGCCACCTGGGCGTTCGGGCTGACGCTGGCCTGGATGAGCGGCTACTACGCCAGCCCCTGGCTCCAGGCGAAGTTCGTGCTGGTGCTGGCGATGTCGGGCATCCACGGCTGGCTCGCCCGGATGGTCAAGGATTTCGCCGCCGACCGGAACACCCGCGGGCACAGGTTCTACCGGGTGCTCAACGAGGTGCCCACCCTCCTGATGATCGGCATCGTCATCCTGGCGATCGTCAAGCCGGGCCTCTGATCCCGGGATCCTGTGATCCGGCTCCCCGCACCGCCGGCATGCCCGGAGCCTTTCGCCGGCCGGGCCGTTGGGGGGCCATGACCAAGGTTTTCGCCCTCGCCCTGCCGCTGGCCCTCCTGCCTCTTCTCGGCGCCGCCCCCGCCGGGGCCGCGAGCTTCGCCTGCGACAAGGCCGAGACCCAAGACGAGAAGGCGATCTGCGCCCATCTCCCGCTCAATGACATGGATGTCGAGATGGCGACTCGCTTCGCCATCCTGAAAGACGTCCTGCCGATGGGCGGCCAGACCAAGCTGCGCGACGACCAGGAGACCTGGCTCAAGGAACGCCACGCCTGCGGCGGCGACATCGCCTGCCTGCGCGGCCTCTACGAGACCCGGCTCAAGGTGCTGCGCGGGGTGCTGGCGGAATTCGCCAAGCAGGGGCCGCAGTGAGGGTGGTTCGGGCCATCGGGTGATCGGTCGGCTTCGCCCACGCCGCTATTGCCAGCGGAGCGCAGCAATCCGGGGCAGCGCGCGCTCTGAGACCGTGGCGGTTCCCTGGATCACATCGCTTCGCTGGTGATGACGGGACCCAGGTTGACGCACGTCACAGGGACGATCCCATCCACCCCCTCATCCTGAGGTGCCGAAGCGCAGCGGAGGCCTCGAAGGAGCTATCCAGCCCGCCGCGCGATCCCTGGAGGGCTCCTTCGAGGCCGCTAACGCGGCACCTCAGGATGAGGGGGGTGGATGGAAAGACCGCCGCTCAAGGCTTCGCGCAGCGATCAGCTCGATCCCGCTGAAGAATACGCTTCTTCTAAGCGACAGCCACAGCAATTTACAGCCACCGCTCCCGCGGCCCCGCAGGCGTCACGCCACAAGCGGCAGCGCCGCCGCATCGGCCCGGCAGGCGGCGACGCAGGCCCGGGCCAGGGACTCGGTCGCATCCACCATCACGCCCGCGAGCTCATCGTCGAGGGCGGACAGCGCCACCGGGATCTCGGTGCAGGCCATCACCACCCGGCGGCATCCGGCCGCCACCAGGGCCCGGGCCTGGGCTTCGAGGATCAGGGCCGCCTCAACCACCCGGCCGGCCTTCACCAGGTCGATCGCCGCGACCACCGCCTCCTGTCCGTCCGGATCCGGGCTCAGGCCGGTGAAGCCGTGCCGGGCGAGCCGCTCCGGGTAGAGGCCGACCCGGAGGGTCCCGGCGCTCGCCAGGAGGCCGATCGGGCCGCCGGCGAGGCCGCTCCCGGCGAGGTCGTCGGCCACCGCGTCGACGATGTGCAGGATCGGCAGCGCCGTGCCCGCCTGGAGCGCCGCGTGCCAGTGATGGGCGGTGTTGCAGGGAATCGCGATCCGGGTGGCGCCCGCCGTCTCCAGGCGGGCCAGGGCCGCGCGCATCGCCGGCAGCGGGTCCGGACCCCGGCCCAGGATGGCGGAGGCCCGGTCGGGGATGTCGACCGCCGAGCAGACCAGGGTCGGGATGTGGTCCTGGTCGCGCCGGGCCGGCGTCGCCCGCACCAGCTTGGCCAGAAAGTCCGCCGTGGCCAGCGGACCCATCCCCCCGAGAACACCGAGCATCTTCGCCTCCGAACGTCGCGGAGACCGTCATGAAGAGCGAAGGCAGGCGGGTCCAATGCCGTGTCGGCACGGGCCATGCCGGTCCGGCATGGTCGGGTCTCCGCCCCGACACCCCGCCAAAGGGCTGGCCCTTTGGCAACCCGGTTTCAGCCTACCTCGGAGGCCAGGGCGTGGGCGGCCTGCCAGACCGCGTCGAGGGCCGGGTGGCGGCGGGCGGCGTTCCGGTAGAGGCGGATCTCCAGGGCGGTCCCCGATCCCGAGGCCACGAGGCTGCCCTCGGCGAGCTCACGGGTGACCAGGCTCTCGGGCAGCCAGGCGAGGCCATGGCCCGCCAGCGCCATGAACTTCAGCGCCTCCGCCATGGCGTTCTCGTTGACATGGGCCGCCGGCATCGGCTCGGCACTCTGCGCCACCACCCGGCCCAGGAAGGAATCCGCCGGGTAGCCGAGACCGGGCAGGTCGGCTTGCGCCGGACCCGGCCGGTGCACCGGCACGAGCCTGTCCCGGCCGATGACGCGGTGCAGGAACGCCGCGGGGTCGAGGGGGATCGGCACGCCGGGATGATGGTAGGTCAGCAGCAGGTCGTGGCTGCCCTCGGCCAGCGCCTGCACGCAGGCGTGGAAGTCCCCCGGCAGCAGCCGGCTGCCCAGGGGCCCGGTCCGGGCCTCGATGTCCCGGTACCAGCCTGGGAAGACGGTCAGTGCCAGGGTGTGGAGTGCCGCCACCGACACCGCCCGGGCGGCCGGCCGGGTTCGGGCCCGCAGCGCGGCGCGGCCCTCGTACAGGAGCCGGACCGTCTCCTGCGCGGTCTCGCGGAACAGCTGGCCCTCAGGGGTCAGGGCGGTCGGGTAGGTGCTGCGATCGATCAGCGGGACCCCGAGCCAGCCCTCGAGCGCCCGGATCCGCCGCCCGAAGGCCGGCTGGGTGACGTGGCGCTCCACCGCCGCGCGGGAGAAACTGCCGGTGCGCGCGAGGCTCAGGAAGTCCTCGAGCCATTTCAGCTCCATCGCCGGGTGTCTTAGAGCCGGGCCAGCAGCCGCTCCGCCAGCGGGTTCTCGGCCGCGAAGGCGTAGTCGACCCGCCGGACCGTCACCGCCCGGGCGCCGGCCTCGACCAGGGCGCCGGCGAGGGCGAACACGGCCCCCTCGGGGCAGCGCATCACGATCTCGCCGTCGCTTCCGCGCGGGGCGCCGTAGGGCAACTCGGCCTCGTGCAGGCCCGCGATCGTGGCGAGGTCGATGGTGCCGCTCTCCGGCAGGGCGGCCCGGACCTCCCGGGTGGTGCGGGCGCGCTCCTCGGCGGCGATCCGGCCGAGCACCGTGCGCAGAGCCGTCCGCTGGTCCTCGCCCCAGGGGGCCTTGAGCGAGGCGACCAGGTTGGCCTCGGAGCGCAGGATGATGCCGTCGTCCAGCACCTTCAGGGCGTTGGCGCTGAGCGTCGCGCCCGTGGTGGTGATGTCGACCACGATCTCGGCCGAGCCCGCCGCCGGCGCGCCCTCGGTGGCGCCCAGGCTCTCGACGATGCGGTAATCGGCGACGCCTTTCTCGGCGAAGAACCGGCGGGTCAGGTTCACGTATTTGGTCGCCACCCGCAGGCGGCGGCCGTGGCGGGTGCGCATCAGGGCCGCGACCTCGTCGAGGTCGGACATCGCCCGCACGTCGATCCAGGCCTGGGGCACCGCCACCACCACGGTGGCGTTGCCGAAGCCGAGCGGGGTCAGGAGCTCGACCTGGCCGCGCACGTCCGGCAGGGTCTCGCGGATCAGGTCCTCGCCCGTGATGCCGAGATGGGCCGCCCCGGAGGCGAGCTGCGCGGCGATCTCCGAGGCCGAGAGGTAGCGCACCTCGACCCCCGGCACGCCCACGAGCTTGCCGCGATAGTCGCGGGCGCCCGCGCCCTGGGCGAGCCGCAGGCCGGCCCGGCCGAAGAACGCGCTGGCATTCTCCTGGAGGCGCCCCTTGGACGGGACGGCGAGGATCAGCGGCATGGCGTCCGAATCCGAGGAGGTCATCGGCCGGCTCCCGCCACGCGCTCGACCCAGAAGGTGCAGCCCACCGCGGGCAGGGGCGCCGCGCTGCCGAGATGCCCGAGCAGGCCGTCGTAACGGCCGCCGCCGACCAGGATCGGGCCGTCGCCCTCGTTCACCTCGAAGATGAAGCCGGTGTAGTAGTCGAGGTTGCGGGCGAAGCCGCCCTGGAACCGGAAGCGCTCGATCGGCAGGCCCCGGGCCGCGATGAAGCCGGTGCGCTCCTCGAACAGGTCGAGGGCGGCAGACAAGGCGTCGTGGCGCAGGCCCGCCTCGGCCACCAGCCCGCGCAGGTCGCGGGCCGCCGCGTCCGGATGGCCGGCGATGGCCCGGTAGCGGTCGAGCACGGCGCGGTTCTCGGCGTTGAGCCCGGCGCCGCCATTGGCCTGCGCGGCCGCCTTGCCGAGGAAGCGCTCGGCGATCTCGCCGGCGCTGCGGCCGCCCACCGCCGAGATGCCCGCGATGGCCAGCACATCCTCCACGAAGGCGCGCACGCCCCGGGGGTCCTGGCCCTGGATCGCGGCCAGCAGGCCGGCATGCGGATCCTCGGGGCGCGCGCCCTCGCCGCCATTGGTGACCTCGTCGAGGGAGCGCCCGGCGGCGAGGGCCCGCAGGGTCCGCCGCTTGGCCGCCGGCGGCACCGCAAGGCCGTCCAGCAGAGCCACGGTGAGGCCCATATCGCCGAGCCGCACCGCCGGGTCGGTCCGGCCGAACAAGGCGAGGCCCTCGAGGGCCAGCCCCAGCACCTCGGCATCGGCGGCGGGCGTGTCGGTGCGCCCGATCGATTCGATGCCGGCCTGGAAGAACTCGTCGGGCTCGTCGGCGGCGAGCCGGAAGACCGGGCCGCAATAGCTGTAATCGGCCGCCTGGCCGTCGGCCTGGGCCCGGTGCAGGCGGCAGACCGGGATCGTGAATTCCGGCCGCAGGCACAATTCGGCCCCGGCCGCATCCTGGGTGACGAAGATCCGCCGGCGGATATCCTCGCCGGACAGTTCCAGGAACGGCTCCACCGGCTGCAGCACCGGGGGCGTCACCGGCCGGTAGCCGGCCGCACTCAGATGCGCGAGCAGCCGCGTCCGCGCCGCGTCGCCTGCCCCCGTCTCACCGGCCTCCGGTCGTGTCATCGCATGTCCCTCGCGGGCGCTCTCTAGCAATCGCAGTCGCGCTTGGCGACACGTAGAGATCCTGGGTTCCCAAAGGGCTCAGCCCTTTGGCAGGGGTTCGGGGGCGGAGCCCCTGAGGAACGCGGGCTCTGCCCGCACCCGCAAAAGGTCACGGACCTTTTGAAACCGGGACTCAGCCCGCGATGGCCGGGAAGTGGCGGGCCAGGACGGCGCGGACCTGGGCGACCAGGTCGGCCTCCGGGCAGGAGAATTGCGCCGGCCGGGCGGCCTTCCACTCGGCGTTGCTGCCGATGGATTCGGCGGCGCGGGCGCCCTCGATCAGGTCCTTGATCTGGATCTCGCCGGCCAAGCGCTCGTTCGAGCCCTGGATGATCGCCACCGGGGCGCGGCGGCGGTCGGCGTATTTCATCTGGGCCTTCATGCCGGCGGCGCCGAGATAGAGCTCGGCCCGGATCCCGTCCGCCCGCAGCAGGGCGACCAGCCGCTGGTAATCGGCCATGTTCTCGCGGTCGAGGACCAGCACCACCACCGGGCCGGGGGTCTCGGTGCCGGCCAGAAGCGGGCTCTTGACCAGCTGGAGCGCCGAGAACAGCCGCGAGACGCCGATGGAGAAGCCCGTGGCCGGCACCGGCTCGGCCCGGAACCGCCCGACCAGGCCGTCGTAGCGCCCGCCGCCGGCCACCGAGCCGAAGCGCACGGTCTGGCCGTCCTCGTTGGTCACTGGGAAAGTCAGCTCGGCCTCGTAGACCGGGCCGGTATAGTATTCGAGCCCGCGCACCACGCTCGGATCGGCGCGGATCACATCGTGGCCGTAGCCCGCCGCCGCGCAGAGCCGCATGATCGCGTGCAGCTCGGCGATGCCCTCGCGGCCGGTCTCGGATTCGCCCACCGCCTCGTGCCAGCCGGCGAAGAATTGTTCCCAGAACGCCATCTTGTCGGCGCCGTCCCCGGCATCGGCCTGGAACGACACGTAGGCCAGGATCCGCGACACCGCACTGGCGTCGAGGCCGGCGCCCTTGGTGAAGTCGCCGCTCTCGTCCTTGCGGCCGGCGCCGAGCAGGTCGCGCACGCCGTCGACGCCGAGGCGGTCGAGCTTGTCGATCGCCCGCAGGACGGTCAGCCGCTGGCCGGCCTTGTCGGGGCCGGCGAGGCCGATCGCCTCCATGACCCCGTCGAGCACCTTGCGGTTGTTGACCTTGACCACGTACTGGCCGCCGAGCCCGAGCCGGTCCAGGGTGTCGGCCATCAGCATGCAAGTCTCGGCATCGGCCGCGACGCTGCCGGCGCCGACGATGTCGGCATCGAACTGCATGAACTGGCGGAACCGGCCGGGCCCCGGCTTCTCGTTGCGGAACACGTAGCCGGCCCGGTAGCTGCGATAGGGCTTGGGCAGGGAATCGTAATTCTCGGCCACGAACCGGGCGAGCGGCGCGGTCAGGTCGTAGCGCAAGGAGAGCCAGGCCTCGTCGTCGTCCTGGAACGAGAACACGCCGGCATTCGGCCGGTCGAGGTCTGGCAGGAACTTGCCCAGCGCCTCGGTATACTCGACGAACGGGGTCTCCAGGGCCTCGAAGCCGTAGAGCTCGAAGCTCTTGCGGATCGTCTCCAGCATCCGCCCCTGGGCGGCGATCTCGTCGGCGCGGCGGTCGACGAAGCCGCGGGGCAGGCGGGGTTTCAGGGTTTCGGCCCGGCTTTCGGCCTTCGCGGTTTCGGGCTTGGACATGTGAACGCGTTCGCTTCCCGCGGACCCGGAGCCCGGGTCCGGTGTGAGTCGTCCCCGGCGCGGCGGGGATCCTGGGCCGGGCTCTAGAGCATGACGGGCGAAAGGGGAATTCGGTTTCCGGGAAGCTTCCTCGGCCGCCTATCCCGCGCCGTCATCGCGCGTCGCGAAGCGACCCAGGGCAACGCGACGTTCGGGGAATGCGCGCTGCGCTGGGTTGCTTCGCTGCGCGCGCGATGACGGTGGCGGGTGGGAACGCTCGTCAAACCCTCAATACGGCGCGGTCAGCTTGAGCCAGAGCAGGACCGCGAGGCTCACCACGGCGATGGGCATCTGCAGCGGGCGCAGGCGGGCATGGGCCAGCGGCACCTCGCCGGCGCGGGCGGCGATCGGATCGAGGATTCCGATGGCCGCGTAGCCGAGGATCAGCATGGCCAGCGCCGGCACCGCCTTGCCCATCACCGCCGAGAACAGGCTGAACAGGCCGAGCGCGTACAGGATCAGCATCGTGACGATCTGGGCGAGTCGCGGGCCACCCTCGGTGCGGAAGCTGACGCCCCGGTGGACGCCGGCCAGGAACAGCAGGATCGAGGCGGCGTAGAGCAGGGTGAACAGGGCCACGAGATAATCGAGCGGCTGCCCGTTCAGCCACCAGGCGGCGGCGGCGCCGACGGCGATCGGCACCATCGGGCCGAAGCCGAACACGATGTCGAGCCATGGGATCCGGCGCGGCTCGTGCGCGGTGATGGTGCGTCCGGTGGCGTCGTCGCGCATGTTTGTGGGGCCGGGCTCTCGGGTGACGGGTTTGCTGCGCTGCGGCGCCGGGACGGGGAACGGCCCCGCGGGACCCCGGTTCCGCGCGGAGCCCTTTAGCGCCGCGCGAGCCGATCCGCGAGGTCCGGCCTGCGCTGGGGGCGTTCAACGGATCGTGACGGGTGAATGCACGTCTTCGAGAGGTGCCGCCGATTCCTAAAATTCTAAATGAGACTGCGTCTCCCTCCCTCCCTCTGCCGGGGAGGGGATGCGTGGGGGAGTGGTCACGGCCCCATCCCGCGACGAAGCCGGCCCGTCGTCACCGATCCCGCGGGCCCCCGGGCGCCTCCGATCCATCAGCCCCTTGAGTGCGGTGGCGAAACGCGTTATTTCTTGTGGGCCCTCTTCACAAGGTCAGCGCCGCAGCGCGCCCGTGAGCCGCGAGGGTCCTGCCGAAAACGGTCCAGCCAAGACGATCTTCGGGCCCCTCGCTGTTCCAGCGCGGCCCGCTCTCCGGCGCCCGTCCCCCGGGTTGCTTGGCGCAGAACCGGCCCTCCCACCTTCTCCGTCGGTTGCAAGACACCCCATGACGCCACATCCCGACGCCTTCGCCGATCCCCTGGCCGATCCCGAGACCGCGGATCAGGCCGACGCGCCCGCCACCCCGGGCACCGTCGCCGTCCTCGAGGGCGTGCGCGAGGTCAAGCTGTTCGACCTCAAGGCCAAGACGCCCACCGACCTGATCGCCTTCGCCGAGGAGGTCGAGGTCGAGAACGCCTCGACCATGCGCAAGCAGGAGCTGATGTTCGCCATCCTGAAGCAGCTCGCTGCCAAGGAGGTCGAGATCATCGGCGCCGGCACCGTCGAGGTGCTGCAGGACGGCTTCGGCTTCCTGCGCTCGAACGACTCGAACTACCTGCCCGGCCCGGACGACATCTACATCTCGCCGACCCAGATCCGGCGCTTCGGCCTGCGCACCGGCGACACCGTCGAGGGCCCGATCCGCGGCCCCAAGGACGGCGAGCGCTACTTCGCGCTCTTGAAGGTCAACACGATCAACTTCGAGAACCCGGAGAAGATCAAGCACAAGGTCCATTTCGACAACCTGACGCCGCTCTTCCCCACCAAGCGGTTCAAGCTCGAGCTCGAGAATCCGACCAAGAAGGATTTCTCGCCCCGGATCATCGACATCGTGGCGCCGATCGGCAAAGGCCAGCGCGCCCTGATCGTGGCGCCGCCGCGCACCGGCAAGACCGTGCTGATGCAGAACATCGCGCAGTCGATCACCCTCAACCACCCGGAATGCTACCTCATCGTGCTGCTCATCGACGAGCGGCCCGAGGAGGTGACCGACATGATCCGCTCGGTGAAGGGCGAGGTCATCGCCTCGACCTTCGACGAGCCGGCCACCCGCCACGTGCAGGTCGCCGAGATGGTGATCGAGAAGGCCAAGCGCCTGGTGGAGCACGGCCGCGACGTCGTCATCCTGCTCGACTCGATCACCCGGCTCGGCCGCGCCTACAACACCGTGGTGCCGTCCTCCGGCAAGGTGCTGACCGGCGGTGTCGACGCCAACGCCCTGCAGCGGCCCAAGCGCTTCTTCGGCGCCGCCCGCAACATCGAGGAGGGCGGCTCGCTCTCGATCATCGCCACCGCGCTCATCGACACCGGCTCGCGCATGGACGAGGTGATCTTCGAGGAGTTCAAGGGCACCGGCAACTCGGAGATCATCCTGGACCGCAAGGTCTCGGACAAGCGCATCTTCCCGGCGATCGACATCACCCGCTCCGGCACCCGCAAGGAGGAGCTGCTGGTCCCGCCGGACGCGCTCAAGAAGACCTACGTGCTGCGCCGCATCCTCAACCCGATGGGCGTCACCGACGCGATCGAGTTCCTGCTCGACAAGCTGCGCCAGACCAAGAGCAACAGTGACTTCTTCGACTCGATGAACACCTGATCGGGTCGATCTCAGGGGCTCCGCCCCCGAACCCCGCCAAAGGGCTTGGCCCTTTGGAAACCAGAGACCGCGTTGACCTTCTCCTAACCCGTGCCTGCCATGGTCGGCCTTGGGAGCCAGGTTGCGTATCGGCTCCGCGACAGCCCCGCCGACCGGTTCATCCCGGCGGCGGGGCTCGTCGCAGCCTTGCTTCGGCAACCCGATCCGTGACACTGGCGCGATGCCCCGCTCGCCCTGGCTCCGTCCGGATCCGCTCCTCCTCGCCTCGACCAGCCCGACCCGGCGCCTGCTCCTGGAGAGCGCGGCCCTGCCGGTCGAGACCGCATCCCCCGATGTCGACGAGCGCGCCGTCGAGGCGTCGAGCCAGGGATTGTCGCCGCCCGACCTCGCCCTGCGCCTCGCCCGGGCCAAGGCCGACGCGGTGGCCGCCCGCCATCCGGGCCGGGTCGTGATCGGCGCCGACCAGGTCCTCGAACTCGACGGCACGATCTTCCACAAGCCCCGGGATTCCGACGCGGCGCGCGCCCAGCTCGCCCGCCTCGCCGGCCGCAGCCACGCCCTGCATTCCGCGGTGGCGCTCGCCGGCGCCATCGACGACGCCTTCGTGGAGACCGCCCGGCTGACGATCCGCCCCCTCGATGCCCGGGCGATCGCCGCCTATGTGGACTGCGCTGGCGCCGAAAAGGTGCGCGCCAGCGTCGGCGGCTACCAGCTCGAGGGACCGGGCATCCACCTATTCGATTCGGTCACCGGCGACCATTCGACCGTGCTCGGCCTGCCGCTGCTGCCGCTGCTCGCCCGCCTGCGCGCCGCCGGCTATCTGGATTTCTAGGGAGCACCGCGTGGCAGGGCACGATCATTCGCATGGAGGCCCTCCCTTCGAAGGCGCTTCGCAGTCCGGCCACGGCACGTCTTCGACCGCTGGCCGATCCGGGGGCCACGCCCATGGCGGTCACGCGCATGGCGGTCATGGCGGCCACGTCCACGCGCCGAAGAATTTCGGGCCGGCCTTCGCGATCGGCATCGTGCTCAACACCGGTTTCGTGGTGGTCGAGGCGGCCTACGGCTACCTCAGCAACTCGATGTCCCTGGTGGCCGATGCCGGCCACAACCTCTCCGACGTGCTGGGCCTGGCCGCCGCCTGGATCGCCGCCATCCTGGTGCGCCGCCGGGCCAGCGCCCGCTTCACCTACGGCTATCGCGGCTCCTCCATCCTGGCGGCCCTGTTCAACGCCGTGTTCCTGCTGGTCGCCATGGGCGCGGTGATCTGGGAGGCGCTCGTCCGGCTGGTCCATCCCGAGCCCGTGGTCGGCACCATCGTGATGGTGGTCGCCGCCGTCGGCATCCTGGTCAACGGCGTCACCGCCTGGCTGTTCGCCAGCGGCGCCAAGGGCGACATCAACATCCGCGGCGCCTTCCTGCACATGGTGGCCGATGCCGCGGTCTCGGCCGGGGTCGTGGTCGCCGGCCTGGTGATCCAGCTCACCGGCCAGGCCTGGCTCGACCCGGCGGTCAGCCTCGCCATCGCGGGCCTCGTCGTCTGGGCGACCTGGGGGCTCCTGCGCGACAGCGTGGCGATGTCCCTCGACGCGGTGCCGCCCGAGATCTCCCCCGAGGCGGTGACCGGCTTCCTGCGCGACCGGCCCGGGGTCATCGACCTCCACGACCTGCATATCTGGCCGATGAGCACCACCAGCGTCGCCCTCACGGTCCATCTGGTGATCGCCGAGGACCACCCGGAGCATCGCGCGGCTGCCAACGGCTTCCTCAACGAAACCGCCGAGGGCCTGCGCACCCGCTTCGGCATCGGCCACGCGACCCTGCAGATCGAGGCGGCCGGCGGCCCGGCCTGCCGGCTCGCCCGGGAATGCGCGGCATGAGCGTGTCCCCGATCCCCCGGGCCTTCGTGGTCGGCCACCCGATCGCGCATTCGCGCTCGCCGCTGATCCACGGCTACTGGCTTAGCCAGCACGGTATCCCCGGCTCCTACGAGCGCCTGGACGTCGCCCCGGAGGCGTTCCCGGATTTCCTCCGGGCGCTGCCGGAATCGGGCTTCCGGGGCGGCAACGTCACGATCCCCCACAAGGAGGCGGCTTACGCGCTCGTCGATACGCTGACGCCGCGGGCGCAAAAGATCGGCGCGGTGAACACCCTGGTGGTCGAGCCCGACGGCCGGGTCCGCGGCGACAACACCGACGCGCCGGGCTTCTGCGCCCATCTCGACCACAGCCTGGGCGCCGGCTGGACCGAGCGGGCCGGCGGCACGGCGGTGGTGCTGGGCGCCGGCGGCGCGGCGCGGGCGATCGTGGTCGGCCTCGCCGAGAGCGGCCTGCGCCGGATCCTGATCGCCAACCGCACCCGGGCCCGGGCCGAGACCCTGGCGGCCCTGGCCCCGGGGATCGGCACCGCGCTCGCCTGGGACGACCTGCCCGACGCGCTCGCCGGGGCAGAGCTCCTGGTCAACACCACCTCGCTCGGGATGAAGGGCCAGCCGCCCCTCGATCTCGACCTCACCCCGTTGCCGGAAACCGCCGCAGTGGCCGACATCGTCTACGCCCCGCTGGAGACCGACCTGCTCGCGGCGGCACGCCGGCGGGGGCTCGCCGCGGTCGACGGACTCGGGATGCTGCTGCACCAGGCGGTGCCGGGTTTCGAGGCGTGGTTCGGCCTGCGCCCGGCCGTCACCCCGGGCCTGCGGGACCGGATCGTGGCGGATCTTACCGGATGAGCAAGGGCCGCCCCGTCATACTCGGCCTGACCGGCTCGATCGGCATGGGCAAGTCGGCCACCGCCCGGATGTTCTCGGCGCTCGGGGTCCCGGTCCACGATGCCGACGCCGCCGTCCACGCCCTCTACGGTCCAGGCGGCGAGGCCGCCGCAGCCATCGGCAAAGCCTTTCCGGGCGTGCTCGACCCGCAGGGCGGCGTCGACCGCGCCCGCCTGCGCGCGGCGGTGCTCGGCGATCCCGGCCGGATGGAAGCGCTCGAGGCCATCGTCCACCCGCTGGTCCGGGCGGCCAGCACGACCTTCCTGGCCCGGCACGCGGACGCGCCCCTGGTCGTCCTCGACATCCCGCTCCTCTACGAGACCGGGGGCGGGAGCCGCTGCGACGCGGTCGCGGTGGTCAGTGCGCCCCCCGAGGTGCAGCGCGCCCGGGTGCTGGCCCGCCCCGGCATGACCGAGGCGGCTTTCGAGGCGATCCGCGCCAAGCAGATGCCGGATGCCGAGAAGCGGGCCCGGGCGGATTTCGTGATCGATACGAGCCGGGGCTTTCCCGCCGCCGAGGCCGAGGTGGCGCGGATCGTGGCCGCGCTGACGGAGCGCGGTGCGCCGGAGCACCCCTCCGCTGGGTGACGCGGCCGCGCGACGGCCTATCTCCCGCTCACCGAGCCGGCTGCGGGATGGACGACGATGCGGTGTCTCGAAGGGATCGGCCGGGCCTCGGCGAATCCCGCGATCATGGCCAAGGCCCTGATCTCGCTCCTGATCCTGCCGCTGCTCGCGGCTGGGCCGGCCCAGGCGCAAGTTGCCGGCGCCTGCCCGCCCCCGAAGAAGCTCGCGGCCGGCGCCTGCGTCACCGCCTGCCCGGGCGGATACGAGGATCGCGGGCGCGACTGCGTCTACCGCAACCAGTCCCGCTGACAGTCAGGTCAGACCCACCCGATCCGCCCGAAGAACCCCGCGATCTCGGCCGTGGCCCGGTCGGGGTCCTCCCGGTGGGGGAAGTGGCCGACGCCCGGGAACGGCGCCAGGTCGAGATCCGAGAACGTCTCGCCGAGGCGGTCGGTCCAGGCATAGGGGAAGATCGGGTCGTGCTCGGCCCAGCGCACGCAGGTCGGCACGGCGATCGGCGGCAGGGGCGGGGCCTCGCCCTTGAGCATCGCGATCCGGCCGGCATGGGCCGCCCGGTAATGCGCGAAGCCGCCCGCGAGGTTGCCCGGCTTCCAGAAATTGTCCGCGAAGGCGTCCATCACGGGATCGAACGCGTCCTTGCGATGCGACCAGTGGCGCAGGAAATGGCCGATATAGGCGGCGCAGCTCTCCCGGCTGGCGCCCACCAGGGTCACCGCCAGGTCCATCTGGTTGAAGGACTGGTACCAGATCTCGCTGAGCCGGTCCGGCTCCCCGAGGCGGGGGCCGATCCCGGGATAGACGAAGTCGAACAGGAACAGGCCGGCGCAACGCTCCGGATGGGCGCGCGCCAGCGCCTGGATCACCGCGCCGCCGACATCGTGGCCGACGATGCCGGCGCGGTCGATGCCCAGCGCCTCCAGCAGCGCCGCCATGTCGGCCGCCTGCTCCGGTGGTCCGAAGGCGCCCTCCGGCTTGTCGCTGTCGCCGAAGCCGCGCAGGTCCGGGGCGATCAGGGTGTGGCGGGCGGACAGCCGCTCCATCACCGGCTCCCAGGTCAGCCAGAATTCCGGCCAGCCGTGGAGCAGAAGCAGCGGCGATCCCGTGCCGCGGCGGGCGACATGCAGGTTCGCGCCGTTCACGCGCACGGTCAGGTGCTCGGTGCCGTCCATCGTCCCTCCATCCCGGCGCGCCGGGCCAGCATCTTCGCCTGCAGGCGGCTGCGGCGGGCGGCGATCACCGTGCCGTTGATCTCGCCGCCGAACAGGAACATGGCGGCGAGCCAGTACAAGAACACCAGGAACACCATCGCGGTGGCCAAGCCCCCGTAGGTGGACGCGTAGGCGTTCGAGAACCGGTCGAGATAATAGCCGAAGCCGAGGCCGGCGAGGAACCACAGGATCAGCGTCACCCCGATCCCCGGCAGCACCGACAGGATCGAGCGCCGGCCGGCGGCCACGAACTTGTGGGCGATGATCAGCACCACCGCCAGCAGCAGGGCCGTGACGACGATCCGCCCGATCGCCACCGTGAGGCCCAGGGGCTCCACCCCCGGGGCGACCAGGACGATGTTGCGCCAGATCAGCGGGCCCAGCACCACGAGCAGGGCGAAGGCCAGCATCGCGAAGGCGCCGCAGATCACGTAGCCGATCGATTCGAGCCGGGTCAGCCACCACGGGCGGCTCTCCCGCAGGCCGTAGGCCCGGTTCAGGCCGACCCGCAGGCTCTCGACCCCCGAGGAGGAGAAGTAGAGGGCGAACAGGGCGCCGAGCGTCAGCACGCCGCTGCGCTGCTCGGTGAGCACCCGGTGGACCTCGCCGACGATCGGCTTGGCGATCTCCCGGGGCCAGGCGTCGAAGATCAGGTTGCCCGCCTCGTCGGCCAGGGACTGCGTGCCGAACAGGCCGGCGAGCGCCGCGAGCAGGATCAGGAACGGGAACAGGGAGGTCAGGGTCGAGAGCGCGATGTGGCTGGCGATCGCCCAGCCGTCATGGGCGACGAAGCGCTGCGCCGCGAGGCCCGCGACCTGTAATCCGCTGCGGAGAGATTTCACGGGTGTCCAACGATCCTCGTAGCGCGCTCGCCGATGAAGGGCGCGCGGCCCGGCCCGTCAACGCCGCCGGACCCGTCCGGTCCCGTTCGCGGCCCGGTGACGCGCCGCGGCCACGCCGGACCGGCCGGATGGCCGAATCGCCGTTGCCATTTCCCCGCCGGCATGCTCCGTCCGCGCGGTCATGCCCACCCCCCCAGGCGATTCGAACCGCGCGGCCAGCGCCCTCCCGGTGCTGTTCGTCCCGATCTGGGCGACCGGCTTCATCTCCGCCCGGGCCGTGATCCCGCACGCCGATCCCCTGGGCTTCACGGCGGTCCGGTTCACCGGCGTCGCCCTGCTGCTGGCGCTGATCGCCATGGCGTCCCGGGTGCGCTGGCCCGGGACCCGGGCGGGCTGGCGCGATCCCATGGTGGCGGGCTTCCTGATGCAGGGCATCTACCTGTCGGGGGTGTTCTGGGCGGTGAGCCGGGGGCTCCCGGCCGGGATCGCCGCCCTGGTCGGCAGCCTCCAGCCGCTGCTGACGGCGCTCCTGGCGGGGCCGCTCCTCGGCGAGCGCGTCAGCGGCCGGCGGGCCTTCGGGATCCTGCTGGGCTTTGCCGGCGCCGGGCTGGTGCTCGCCCCGAAGCTCGGCGCCGCCGACCCGTCCGGGATCCCGCCGGTGGCCCTGGCGGTCAGCCTGGTGGCGGTCCTGGCCCTGACGCTGGGCACCCTCTGGCAGAAGCGGACCGGCGGGGGCGGCGACCTCCTGGCCAACGCGACGCTGCAATTCGTGGGCGGGATGGCCTGCGCGATCCCGCTGGCGCTGGCCTTCGGCCACGCGACGATCGACCCGGTCGCGCCCCTGTGGCTCGGGCTCGCCTGGGCGATCCTGGTCAACTCGGTGGCCGGGATCCTGCTGCTCCTGGCGCTGATCCGGCGGGGCGCGGTGGCCGGCGTCGCCGCCCTGTTCTTCCTGGTTCCGCCGGTGGCGGCCCTGCTGGGCTACCTGCTGTTCGGCGAGGTGCTCACCCTGGTGCAGGGCGCCGGGATGACGGTGGCGGCGCTCGGCGTCGCGGTGGCGAGCCGGGCCTGACAGGAGGCCTTGGCGCCGCAGTCCCGGAACCCCCGGTGAGACCCGGTCTTTCGCTTGTTGCCGCCCAGCCGCCGAAGAGCCGGGCCGGATCACCGAGATCCCCGGGAGGCCCCATGAACCAGATCCTCGTCGTCGCGCTCATCTGCGCCGCCAACGTCCAGGCCCCCGACTGCTCGCGGGAGACCGCCCTCGACGTGATCACCGGGCCGGCCCACACGCTGCAGGAATGCCTGATCCAGGGACCGGTACTGGCAGCCAATACCGGTTTCACCGGCGAGAACGGCGCCTACGTGAAGACGCGCTGCGAGCAGAAGCGCTGAGCCGGGCTGAAACGGCTTCCCGTATCGTGGCACGCGGGCACGGCTGTCAGTGATTGTGGATACGAAATAACGTGCGCCGAGCCGGTCTCCATTTCGGCCGCGAGCATTCTGACGCATTCAACTTCAGTTCAAGACGCCGCAAATGAAATCTGCTTCGGCCTCGACGTCGGACGGGTTAGAAGACACGATCCAATAAAACGCCACGCGAGCCAAAAACCATGTCCGCATCCCCCGCCATCCAGACCGAGCCGCAGGACGTCGTCAGCCTCGCCAAGGCGGCCAGCGAGAGCGCGAAGGCCCTCGTGGCGGAAGCCACACGCCGGGTCCGGACGCGCATCCTCGGCACGGACGGGCGGATCGATGCCGGCAAGCTCGAGACCCAGCAGCACGCCGCCCACGGGCTGGCCTGGCTGGCGACCTACGCAGAGGCGGTGGCCGAGCTCGGCGGTTATGCCGAACGCCTCCAGGCCGAGGGCCGGTTCGGCGAGACCGAGACGCTGCTCGTGCGGATCGGCGCCGGCGAGTATCTCGACCAGCTGTTCTCCGGCATCCCGATGAGCCAGGGCGAGATGGTCCGCCCGACCGGCTCGCTCGGCCTCTCGGCCAAGGAGGTCGCGCAGTACCGCTCGGACGCGGTCGAGACCCTGATCGCCGAGGGCAATACCCCGGAGAACCGCGCCGCCCTGGTGGCGCTGATGCGCGAGGGCGGCGGCTCGGCCACCGTGGGCGCCTCGGGCCTCGACGAGGACATGGAGGCGATCCGCTCCGAGATGCGCCGCTTCGGCAAGGCCGAGGTGGTCGAGCAGGCGCATGAGTGGCACCTGAAGAATGAATACATCCCCATGGAGGTCGTCACTAAGATGGCCGAGCTGGGCGTGTTCGGCCTGACCATCCCGGAGGAATACGGCGGCATGGGCCTGCCTAAGACCGCCATGTGCGTGGTCTCGGAGGAGCTGTCCCGGGCCTATATCGGCGTCGGCTCGCTCGGCACCCGCTCGGAGATCGCCGCCGAGCTGATCCTGTGCGGCGGCACCGAGGAGCAGAAGCACCGCTTCCTGCCGAAGATCGCCAGCGGCGACATTTTGCCGACTGCCGTGTTCACCGAGCCGAACACTGGGTCCGACCTCGCGAGCCTGCGCACCAAGGCCGTCAAGGACGGCGAGACGTGGAAAATCACCGGCAACAAGACCTGGATCACCCATCCGGTCCGGGCCGACATCATGACCGTGCTGGTGCGGACCAAGCCGGAGGAGAAGGGCCATCGCGGCCTCTCGATGCTGATCGCCGAGAAGCCCCGGGGCACGGACGCAGAGCCGTTCCCGGTCCAGGGCCTGTCCGGCGGCGAGATCGAGGTGCTCGGCTACCGGGGCATGAAGGAATACGAGCTGGCCTTCGAGGGGTTCGAGGTGCCCGGCGGCAACCTGCTCGGCGAGGTCGAGGGCAAGGGCTTCGCCCAGCTGATGCAGACCTTCGAATCGGCCCGCATCCAGACCGCGGCCCGTGCCATCGGCGTCGCCCAGTCGGCCCTCGACGTGGCCCTGCGCTACGCCGAGGAGCGGGTGCAGTTCGGCAAGGCGCTGGTCAGCTTCCCGCGGGTCGCCGACAAGCTCGCCATGATGGCGGTGGAGATCAACATCGCCCGCCAGCTCACCTATTTCTCGGCCCGCGAGAAGGATGCCGGCAAGCGCTGCGACCTGGAGGCCGGGATGGCCAAGCTGCTCGGCGCCCGCGTCGCCTGGGCGGCCGCCGACAACGCGCTCCAGATCCACGGCGGCAACGGCTTCGCCTTGGAATACCCGGTCAGCCGGATCCTGTGCGACGCCCGCATCCTGTCGATCTTCGAGGGCGCCGCCGAGATCCAGGCCCAGGTCATCGCCCGGCGCCTGCTCGAAGCGGCCTGAAAGTCCCGGATTCACACGGTCCGGGACCGTGTGCGGGTGCCGGGCAGAGCCCGGCGGCATCGGGGCTCTGCCCCGATAGCTCCGCCCAAGGGCTGAGCCCTTTGGGATCCCCGCTACTTGGTAATCTTCACCGAGATCGGGTCGCTCGACGGGAACGTCTCCTCAAGGGCGTCGTCGAGGCGCTCGTCCATCTTCTCGGGCTTGTTGGCGGGATTGGCCTTGTCGTCCGGCTTGGCGCTGCCCTGCTGGAAGCCGGGCTTGGTCTCGTTCTCGAGCTTGTGGTCGTCGGCCATGTCTGTCCCTTATCGGTGACGGGTGCACGCGCGGTGCCTGTGCGCGTCAACGCGACGGGGCCCGGGTGTTTCCGGTTTTTTCGGGCGCAAGGCGTATCAATCAGGCCGTCGCCACCGCCGGGCCGGCTGATAACCGCGTCGCGCGGCCTCGCGCAGACGCCTCACGCATCACGGTCTCGTAGACGCCCGTCAGCCGGTCGAGATGGACTTCCGGGGTCAGCGGCGCGGTCCAGTAGCGGGCATGCGCGGCC
This sequence comes from Methylobacterium brachiatum, assembly GCF_020523825.1. Taxonomy (GTDB): domain Bacteria; phylum Pseudomonadota; class Alphaproteobacteria; order Rhizobiales; family Beijerinckiaceae; genus Methylobacterium; species Methylobacterium brachiatum. Next base: position 645,985 of record NZ_JAJALK010000002.1, read on the forward strand.
CGGCCCATCCGGGCCGCGAGGGCGTCGTCCGACAGGCGGCGCAGATGGGCGGCGAGCGCATCCGGATCGCCCGAGCGGAACCAGAACCCGGTCTCGCCGTCGACCACCGCCTCCCGGCCGGCACAGGCATCGCTGACGACCACCGGCGTGCCGCAGGCCAGAGCCTCGTAAACGGTGAGCGGCTGGCCCTCGTACCAGACGCTCGGGAAGACCAGCGCCCGCGCCTGCCGCATCAGCGCCTGCACGCCGGCGGGGTCGCGCCAGCCGAGCATCACCGCCTCGGGATAGCGGGTGGCGAGGTCGGCCCGCTCCGAGCCGTCGCCGACGAACACGGCCCGCACCCCGGCCCGGCGGGCGGCTTCGGCGAAGATCGGCGCGCCCTTCTCGGTGGAGATCCGGCCGACGAACAGGCAGTCGCCCGGCGGTCCCTCGTGGACCGGCGTCTGCGCCACCGCGATCGGGTTGTCGACCCGGTGGAACATCGTGCCGGCGGGCATCAGCGGCCGGACCACGCTCTCTTGCAGGTCACTGATCGTGACGATGTGGGCGAACAGCTCCGGCAGCCGGGCGACATGCGCGAGCCCGGCATGGCGGATCATCCGGGCGACCTTGCGCGGGTAGCTGCGCGCATCGCACTTCGCCAGGATGCAGGAGGCCGACATCGGCGTGCGGTGGCAGATCGTCTGCTCGGGATAGGCGTAGAACCCGCCGGTCGGGCAGACCAGGAAGAACTCGTGCATCGTGTAGAGGCACGGCAGGCCGGAAGCCCGCAGGGCCGGGCCGATGGCGGGCGACAGCGCCTTGGCGAAGGCGTGGACATGGACCAGCGTGTCCCGCGGATCGCAGGCGGCGAGCTCGGCCGCCAGGGCACGGGCCGCCGGGCCGTTCCAGATCGCCTGGGCCGCGAAGGCGAGCTTGCTGCGCGCCGTCGTGACGTCGTCCTGATCCAGGCACACCACCCGGATGCCGGCGGGTTCCAGCCGCGGATCAACCGGGCCCACGGCCGCGAACAGGGTGACGCGGTGACCCCGGGCGGCGAGCCCGAGGGCGGATTCGATCGCGACCTTGGCCTGGCCACCGTTGATCGCGGCATGGTCGGCGACGAGGACGATGTGCACGTCAGGAAGTCCGCCGCTCTATTTTCGGGGTGGAAATCTGTAACGGCCGGCGGTTGATCCTCCGTAAACCGGCCTGGACTTATGATCGCGGCGGGTCCTGCCGAGACAAGTCATGCATGTCGTGATCCTGGCCGAGTTCGCGACCGCCAGCGGCGGGGCGGAAAAGGTCGCCCTGGAATCCGCCCGCGGGCTCGCCGAGGCCGGCCTGGCGGTCACCTACATCCAGGCGATCCCGGGCCCGGTCGATCCCCTGCTGGACCACGGGAACATCCGGCGGATCGAACTCGGCCTGCCCGACATCTGGACCCTGGGCGGCCTCAGAGCGGCGGCCACCGGGATCTGGCACGCCGCGGCGGCCCGCGCCCTCGAGGTGGCGCTCCGGGAGCTTCCGGCACCGCCGGATTGCCTCCATCTGCACCAATGGACCCGCACCCTGTCGCCGGCGATCTTCCCGGTCCTGACCCGCCTCGATGTGCCGGTGGTCGTCACCCTGCACGACTACGCCCTGGCCTGCCCGAACGGGGTCTATTACCGGTTCGACCGGGCCGAGCCCTGCGGGCTCACGCCGCTCTCGCCGGCCTGTCTCGCCGCGCCCTGCGATCCCCGCAGCCGGGTTCACAAGCTCGTGCGCGTCGCCCGCGCGGGCGCGCTCCGGCAGGCCCTGCACCGGCGCCCGCTCCATGTCGTCCATGTCTGCGACGCCAGCCGCCGGCGGCTTGGCGACCTGCTCGGCGGCTACGCGCTCACCCATCACCGCGTCGACAACCCGGTCCGGATCGCCGCCGGGCCGCCGGCCGATCCCGCCCGGGGCGACGCCATCGCGTATGTCGGGCGCCTGACCCGGGAGAAGGGCGCCGACCTCGTGGCGGACGCGGCCCGGTCCGCCGGGCTCACCGCCCTGTTCGTCGGCGCCGGTCCCCTGGAAGCGGAACTGCGCGCTCGGCCCGGTGTCGAGGTGATCGGCTGGCAGGCGCCGGACGCCGTCTGGGCGCTGCTGCGCAGCCGCGCCCGGGCGCTCGCCGCCCCGTCGCGCTGGTACGAGACCGGGCCGCTCACGGTCTACGAGGCCCTGGCGGCCGGCCTTCCCGTGGTCGCCTCCGACCGGTCCGGCGCGGCCGAGAAGGTGCGGGACGGGCGCACCGGCTTCGTGGTCCCCCCCGAGATCGGGGCGTTGGCGGCGGCGTTCTCGGCCCTGCGGGACGATGCCTGCGCGGCGACCCTCGGGGCGAATGCCCGGGCGCAGATCCAGGCTGCGCCGATGACGCTCGCCACCCATGCCGCCGCGCTCCGGTCGCTCTATGCCGGGCTCGTGCAGCGTGGGACTGGTGCGATGCACCATGCCGGCGCCGCGGCCCGGCCGGACCGGACGAGCGCTGAATCGGCCTGATACCGAATCGGCAAGTCCCAACCCCGGGCGCGTCGGCTATAGACAGCCAGAAAGATTGATATAGAGAGGCGTCTGTGCGGCCGAATCGTACCATGACCCTGTCTGGAACGGCCAAGGTTTATTGGAAGCGGGCGCGTTGCCGCTATGGCGACGCGAAGACTGTTCGGATACCGGGATCATGCATTTTATCCGGATTCTCGCGCCCGCGCCGCACCCCCGAACATGCACTTGACTTCTTGTTGCACTGCAACATATACAGACGCGTCACCGCGGACGCAGATCGGCGTCCCATCCCGAGACAGCGTGTGCTGGAGACTTCGATGCAGACCCCGAACTTCGAGATCCCGACCGAGATGCGTGATTTCGCCGAGAAGAGCGTCGACCAGGCGCGCAACGCCGTCGGCACCATGATGGCGAACGCCATCAAGGCGACCGAGCAGGTCCAGGCCTCGGGCCAGACCTTCCAGTCGACCATGACGGCGGCGGTCTCGAAGGGTTTCGAGCACGCGCAGAACAACGCGAACGCGACCTTCGACTTCGCCCAGAAGCTGGCCCGCACCAAGGACCTGCGCGAGGCGTTCGAGCTGCAGTCCGAGTTCGTCCGCAGCCAGTTCGCCGCCCTCCAGGCCCAGGCCAAGGATTTCGGCGCCCTCGCGCAGCAGAACGTCGCCCGCTGAAGACGCACCGATCCGCCCAGAGCGGATCGTTCGAGGCGGTGCCCGGCCCGACGCGGCGGGGCACCGCCGGATAGAAGCCTTCCGAACACGGTCTTCCCTCCGGCCGCCGCTCCGTCAGGGGGCCCGATGCGGACGAGGAGGAGATCGCGCCATGAGCAAGCCGCGTCGACCGAAGGGGCCCCGCCCCGATTGGGCTCCGAAGCCGGCTCTCAATACCGACGGGCCCGCGCTCCGCGCCGTTCCGCCGCCCACCGACACGGCCATCCCGGACGTGGCGGTTGCCAAGGCCACGGAGACCGTCGCCGCCTCCGAGCCGGATGATGCCGCGCCGGAGGCTCCCGCAGAGGTCTCGGTCCCGGTGGCCGCCCTCGTCCCACCCGTCACGATCCCGCCGGTGACGACTCCGTCCGCCGCGCCCCTCGCGCGGGACGACGCCGCCGAACACCTCACCGCGACCAGCTTAGCCGCGACCAGCCGGGCCGGGTTCACGCCGAATCACCGCGACGGCACCGGCATCGGCTCGACGATCGCCCGCTACATGCGCGGGGAGAGCGAGGCCGCTCTGGCGCATCTGCGGGCCCTGTCGCAAGCGGGCTCGCCGACCGAATTGATGCGTCTGCAGATGGGCGAGGTCCAGCGGGCCGCCGATGCCTCGCTGACCTGCTGGAGCGACGTCATCCGCAAGGCGAGCCGCCTCGTCGCGTTCCGCTGACGCACGATCGCCACGTTCAGGCTGTCGCATGCGCGCGACATGCCGGCCGCCTCGTTCCGGGCAACCGTCGATTAACCATACCGCTCCTATGCCCTATCAAGGGGCACGGGAGTTGAATCCGGACCGATGCCGAGTCGCGCGCGCCAGATCCGTTCCGCCATCCACCGCCTCTGCCTGGCTCTGACGCTGGCAGGCTCGCCCGTCCTCGCGCAGAACGGCGACAAGCCCGCCGCGCCGACGCCCGCGATCGCCATCGGGGCGGATCTCGCCAGCCAGGCCGGCACCACGCGGCTCACCCTGACCCTGTCCCGGGCCGTGGAGGCCCGCGGCTTCGTGATGGAACGGCCCGACCGGGCGGTGATCGACCTGCCGGAGGTCAATTTCCAGCTCGATTCCGGGGCGGGGCGTCGCCGCGACGGCCTCGTCCAATCCTTCCGCTACGGCCTGTTCGCCCCCGGCCGCTCGCGGGTCGTGATCGACCTCGCCGCGCCGGCCACGATCGGGCGGATCGAGACCGTGACCCGGGCCCGGGACGGTGCGGTGCTGCTGACGATCCCGCTCCAGCGCGTCGAGCGCGACGCGTTCCGCAAGGCGGCCGCGGCCAGCGACCCGGCCCCCGCCCAGGCGCGCAGCGCCGCCCCCGAACCCGCCGACCAGCGCCCGCTGATCATGGTCGATGCCGGGCATGGCGGGACCGATCCCGGGGCGATCGCGGTGGGCGGGGTGTTCGAGAAGGACATCGTGTTCGGCTACGCGCAGGCCCTGGTCGAGAAGCTGGAAGCGAGCGGCCGCTACCGGGTCCGGATGACCCGCGACCGGGACGTGTTCGTGCCGCTGGCCGACCGCGTCCGCCTCGCCCGCGAGGCCAAGGCGGACCTGTTCGTGTCGATCCACGCGGATTCGATCTCGGCCGCGCCCCAGGTGCGCGGGGCCACCATCTACACCAACGCCGAGAAGGCGACCGACGTGGAATCCGCCCGGCTCGCCGAGCGCGAGAACAAGGCCGACGCCGCCGCCGGCGCCGATTCCGCCGAGGCCCCTCCGGACATCGCCGACATCCTGCAGGAATTGACCCTGCGGGAGACCCGGGGCTTCTCGTCGGGCTTCGCCCGCACCCTGATGGGCCAGCTCGCCCCGGTCATGGAGATGAGCGCCAAGCCCCACCGGGAGGCGCGCTTCATGGTGCTGCGCTCCCCCGACGTGCCGAGCGTGCTGGTGGAACTCGGCTATCTCTCGAGCAAGCGCGACCTGGAGATGCTGCAATCGCCGGAGTGGCGCGCGGGGGTCACCGGCTCGATGGCGAAGGCGATCGATCTGTTCTTCGGCAACCGCGCGACCCTGAAGCCGTCCACGAACCCGCGCCGGTCGGCGGCCGTCGCCCCAGTTTTACCATAGATAGAGTGTCGATACGGGGTGTCCGACGCCCCGTCGCACCGCCGCTGAACCGGCAATCCGAGGGGGCCTCACGGGAGCGTCCGGGAGCCGACCGCGTCGAATACGGACGCCCGTGCCGGATGAGCCGAACCCGGCATGCGGCCGGGCCAGCGACGAGCGGAACACCGGATGCGTCTGATCCTTCGTTTCTTCGGGATCCTGTTTAGCGCCGGCGCGGTGCTGTTCGTGGTCGGTGCTGCGGCCGGCGGCTACTTCTACTGGAAGTACAGCCAGGACCTGCCCGACCACGCCGCGCTCGCCAATTACGAGCCGCCGGTGATGACCCGCATCCACGCGGCCGACGGCTCTCTGCTGGCCGAATATGCCCGCGAGCGCCGGCTATACCTGCCGATCCAGGCGATGCCGAAGATCGTGGTCGCGGCCTTCCTGTCGGCCGAGGACAAGAATTTCTACAAGCACGGCGGCATCGACCCCGAGGGGATCGTGCGCGCCTTCCTGACCAACGCCAAGTCGGGCAAGCGGCAGGGCGCCTCGACCATCACCCAGCAGGTCGCCAAGAACTTCCTGCTCTCCTCCGAGCAGACCTATGACCGCAAGATCCGCGAGGCGCTGCTGGCGCTGCGGATCGAGGCCGCCTACTCCAAGGACAAGATCCTGGAGCTCTATCTCAACGAGATCTTCCTCGGCACCATCGTCCCGGGCCGCAACCTGCACGGCGTCGCGGCGGCGGCCCTCGATTATTTCGGCAAATCGGTCCACGAGCTGACCATCAACGAGGCCGCGTATCTCGCCGCGCTGCCGAAGGGTCCCAACAACTACCACCCCTATCGCAAGACCCAGGCGGCCCTCGACCGCCGCAACGAGATCATCCGCCTGATGGCGGAGAACAGCTACATCACCAAGGAAGAGGCGGATTCCGCCAAGAAGATGCCGCTCGGGGTCAACCCGCGGGTCGCCTTCCCGAACGCCGCCAACGCCAACTACTTCACCGAGGAGGTCCGGCGCGAGATCTCCGAGCGCTACGGCGAGAAGAAGCTCTACGAGGGCGGTCTCTCGGTGCGCGCCACCCTCGATCCGAAGATGCAGGCCTGGGCCCGCAAGGCGCTGGTCGACGGCCTCGTGCGCTACGACCAGGCCCATGGCTGGCGCGGCGCGGTCACCAAGGTCGACCTGACCGGGCGCGACTGGGGCATGGCGGCCGCCGAGGTTCCGGCGCTCGGCGACGTGGCGCCGTGGCGGCTCGCCGTGGTGCTGGGCAATGGCGGCGGCGGCGTCCAGGTCGGCCTCCAGCCCAAGCGCGAGGCGTCCGGCCAGGTCGGCAAGGACCGCGAGACCGGCGTGATCCCCCCGGACGGCATGCGCTGGGCCGGCCGGCCGAACCTCCAGCCCGGCGACATGGTCTATGTCGAGGCGATGGATGGCGGCCGCGGCCAGTACCGCCTGCGCCAGAAGCCCGAGGTCTCCGGTGCCATCGTGGCGATGGACCCGAATACGGGCCGGGTCCACGCGATGGTCGGCGGCTTCTCGTACGACGAATCCGAGTTCAACCGCGCCACCCAGGCGATGCGCCAGCCCGGCTCGTCGTTCAAGCCGATCGTCTACTCGGCGGCGCTGGACAACGGCTACACCCCGTCCTCGATCGTGCAGGACACGCCGATCACCATCGAGGCCGGCCCCGGCCAGGAGGCCTGGACGCCCTCGAACTACGACGGCAAGTCCGGCGGCCCGCACACCCTGCGGTACGGGATCGAGCATTCGAAGAACCTGATGACGGTCCGGCTTGCCAAGGATGTCGGCATGCCGCTCATCGCCGAATACGCCCGCCGCTTCGGCGTCTACGACGACATGCTGCCGGTGCTGCCGATGTCGCTGGGGGCCGGCGAGACCACGGTCATGCGCATGGTCACCGCCTACTCGATGCTCGCCAATGGCGGGCGCCGCATCCGGCCGACCCTGATCGATCGGATCCAGGACCGCATCGGCGAGACGATCTACCGGCACGACAACCGCAAGTGCATCGGCTGCGACGCCGAGAAATGGTCCGGCCAGGACGAGCCGAAGCTGGTGGACGATTCCGAGCAGGTGCTCGACCCGCTCACCGCCTACCAGATGGTCTCGATCATGGAGGGCGTGGTCCAGCGCGGCACCGCGACCCTGCTGAAGCAGATCGGCAAGCCGCTCGCCGGCAAGACCGGCACCACCAACGACGCCAAGGACGCGTGGTTCGTGGGCTTCTCGCCGGATCTCGCGGTCGGGATCTATATCGGCTTCGACAAGCCGCGCTCGCTCGGCGACCGCGCCACCGGCGGCGGACTCGCGGCGCCGATCGCCCTCGAGTTCCTGAAGGTCGCCCTCAAGGACAAGCCGCCGACCCCGTTCCGGGTGCCGCCCGGGATCAAGCTGATCCGCGTGAACCTCGCCTCCGGCACCCGTGCCGGTTCGGGGGAGGGCGCCGGCACGATCCTGGAGGCGTTCAAGCCCGGCACCGCGCCGCCGGATTCCTACGTCGCCCCGGCCCAGAGCGCCGCCCCCGCGGCGGTCCCGGCGGACCCCGACCGGGCCGCGCAGGCGGGCGGCCTCTACTGAGGGATCGGCCTCGGTCCTAACCGTCGGGTGGGACCGAGGCCTTTCGCGCCCGATCCTCCGGCGTTGCCCCGTGGGATGCGCTTCACGCCACTGCGACGAAGCGCGGGCGGCCGTGCCCTTCCAGACTACGATCTCCTACCGCCCTGCCGGATATGGGCCTGGGACAGACATCTCTTGCGGCCGAGAACCATCCGGGCCGCGTTCCGTGGATCCGCGAGCCCGAGCGGGACCCGTCGCGGCCTGCGCAGGCCAACAGAAAAAAGCCGCCCGGTTGGGGGCGGCTTGGGAGAGTCATCAGGGAGGCATCAAACAGAGCGGACGAGGTCGTCCAACTCGATATCCAGAACTCTGGATGCCTCTTTATGCCGCGTGAACCTTAATCGGCGGTTAAAAACCAGTTTCCGTCGGCGAGCTTACGCGGCGAGACTGTCGAACAATCCGCGGCCGTCGGTGCCGCCGATCAGGCCTTCGACGAAGTTCTCGGGGTGCGGCATCATCCCGAGGACGTTGCCGGCCTCCGAGTAGACCCCCGCGATCGCGTTGAGGGAGCCGTTGCGGTTGGCCTCGACCGTGATCGTCCCGGCGGCGTCGCAGTACCGGAAGGCCACGCGCCCCTCGCCCTCGATCCGCGCCAGCGTCTCGGGATCGGCGAAGTAATTGCCCTCGCCATGCGCCACGCAGACGTCGATCACCTGCCCCTTCTGGTAGGCGCTGGTGAAGCGCGTGTCGGTGCGCTCGACCCGGAGGGTCTGCCGGTGGCAGATGAAGCGCCGGTTGACGTTGCGCATCAGCACGCCCGGCAGGAGGCCGGATTCGCACAGGATCTGGAAGCCGTTGCAGATGCCGAGCACGAGGCCGCCCCGGGCGGCATGCGCCCGCACCGCATCCATCGCAGCCGCGCGGCCCGCGATGGCGCCGCAGCGCAGGTAGTCGCCGTAGGAGAAGCCGCCCGGCAGGACGGCGAGGTCGGTTCCGGCCGGCAGGTCGTGGTCCGCGTGCCAGACCATGCTGACCCGCGCGCCCGACCGGCGCAGAGCCCGGGCGACGTCGCTCTCGCGATTCGACCCCGGAAAGACGACGACCGCAGCGTGCATCAGAGGATCTCGATCGCGTAGTTCTCAACGACGGTGTTGGCGAGCAGCTTCTCGCAGGCCGTCCGGAGGGTGGCTTCGGCGGTCGGGCCGTCGGCGGCCGAGACCTCGAGATCGAACACCTTGCCCTGCCGGACGCTGTCGATGCCGTCGATGCCGAGGGACTTGAGCGCGGCCTCGATCGCCTTGCCCTGCGGGTCCAGCACACCGGTCTTCAGGGTGACGATGATACGGGCTTTCATGGATCTTCCGGTCTCACGCGCAGCCGAAAACGTGGGCGCAACCCGCGGCGTCGTTACACGGGCGGCCGTCGCGCGTTCCCTAGCAGGAAGGCCGCCGGCCTGTCGAACGCCGTGCCGGGCACGGGCCCGGCGACACACCCAATCCGGCTACCGCGACGTGGCGCGGGTGCGGATCGGCTCGATGCTGGTCGCCCGGCGCCAGAGCTGGAGCATGATCCAGGCCGCGAACAGGCTGAAGACGCCCATCAGCACATGGCCGACCCGGTCGCCGAGGTCGAACAGGCCCGCGAGGGCCCAGCCGGCCGCGATGGCGACGGCGAAGACCTCCGTGCCGACGAGGACCATCATGCTCACGATGGTGATGGCGTTGCGCCCGTTCACGAGACTCGTCCCCCGGTCGATTGCGAGGCCCCGGACGAAATGCGCCCGGGACCCGCGCAGCTAGCCCACCGGGGAGGGGGGATGCAACCGCGGGACCCGGGATCGGTGGGTCCGGGCTTCAGCGCGGGGCGCGCTTGGCCAGGATCCGCTGCAGCGTCCGCCGGTGCATGTTGAGGCGCCGGGCGGTCTCGCTGACGTTGCGGCTGCACAGCTCGTAGACCCGCTGGATATGCTCCCAGCGGACCCGGTCCGCGGACATCGGGTTCTCCGGCGGGTCGGCGCGCTCGCCGGGCTGCGCCATCAGCGTGCCGTGGATCTCGTCGGCGTCGGCGGGCTTGGCGAGATAGTCGAACGCGCCGAGCTTCACCGCCGTGACGGCGGTCGCGATGTTGCCGTAGCCGGTGAGGATCACGCCGCGCGCGTCGGGGCGGCGCTCCTTCAGGCGGGCGATCACGTCGAGGCCGTTGCCGTCGCCGAGCCGCATGTCGATCACCGCGAAGGCCGGCGGGCGGGCCTCGACGGCCGACACGCCGTCGGCGACGCTGTCGGCGACCTGGACATGGTAGCCGCGGCTTTCCATGGCGCGGGCGAGCCGCGTCGAGAAGGGCTTGTCGTCGTCTACGATCAGCAGGCTGCGGTCGGTGAAGGCGGCGAGCGGATCGGCTTCGTTGATCACGGCGGGATCGATCGCTGCCGTGGTCCCGGGCTGCGTCAGCATCCGGCACTCCTTTCGGGTTTTCGTAAGGGAATTACTCAGTCAGTTCTCGGTCTGATCCTCATATAGGTACGACATCGCGCGGTGGCAGGGGCGCGCCGATATTGAGTTCCGGCGAATGGCGCGGGGCTGCACCCCGTTCGAAGATGTGCCGGGCCCAGGACACCCGCACGATCGCTCCATGGGCGTCCGGCGCGGAGACGTTCATCAGGGCGAGCTGTGCGCCCGAGCGCTCGATCAGGGTCTTGGCGATGAACAGGCCGAGGCCCAGGCCGGCGCCCACGGTCCCGCCGGTCTGCGGGCGGTCGCCGCTGCGGGTGGTTACGTAGGGCTCGCCCGCGCGCAGCAGGACCTCGCTGGAGAAGCCCGGGCCGTCGTCGCGGATCTCGATCCAGACCCGCTCCTGAGTCCAGCGGCCCTCCACGGTGACGCGGGAGGTGGCGAAGTCGACGGCGTTGTCGAGGATGTTGGCCAGCCCGAACATCACCCCGGGGTTGCGGCGGCAGGCCGGTTCCGGGCCGTCACCGCGGCTGGAGATTTCTAATACAGCTCCGAGGGCGCGCTGGGGGGCGACCAGCTCCTCAACGAGATGGCTGAACGTCACGGTCTCGAGGAAGCCGACCCCGTCCCCATCCAGGGACGTGAGCTTGCCGAGGATGCCGCGGCAGCGGTCGACCTGCTCGCGCAGCAGGTTCAGGTCCTCGGCCACCGCCGGCGAGGCGGTGGGCCCGAGCTGGCGGATCAGCTCCTTGGTCACCACCATAATCGTCCCGAGGGGTGTGCCCAATTCGTGGGCAGCCGCCGCCGCGAGGCCGTCGAGCTGCGAGAGGTGCTGCTCGCGGGCGAGCACCAGCTCGGTGGCGGCGAGCGCCTGGGCGAGGAGCCGCGTCTCCTCGGCGACCCGCCAGGCGTAGACGCCCGTGAACGCGGTGCCGAGCAGGATCGCGGTCCAGACCCCGGACACGTACAGGAACGGCAATTCGATCCGCCCGTCCGAGAACCAGGGCAGCGGCCGGTGCACCAGGGCGAGCAGCGTCGCCAGCCCCACGGCGAGCAGGCCGAGCGCCAGGGTCCGCTCCGGCGGCAGCGCGGTGGCGGAGATCAGCACGGGGGCGAGGAACAGCAGCGAGAACGGGTTCTGAAGGCCGCCGGTGAGGAACAGCAGCGCGGCTAGCTGCACGATGTCGAAGGCGAGCAGCAGCGCCGCGGAATCGTCGCTCAGCCGGTAGCTCGCCGGGAAGCGGATCCGCAGGGCCAGGTTCAGCCAGGACGAGGTCGCGATCACCAGGAAGCACCAGCCGAACGGCAGCGCCAGCCCGAGACCGAACTGCGCGCCGACCACGGCGGCGCTCTGGCCGGTGATGGCGAGCCAGCGCAGGCGGACGAAGGTGTCGAGCCGGAGGTGGCGGGCGTTGCGGACGAGGCCGTTGAGGTCGCTATCGGGCATGGGGTTATCGGTGGAGCGCCGGTCGGGCCGCGCCGGCGCGGATTTTCAAGATGGGTACCGCGGCACCGGATCCGGAGCGGGCCGCCGGATCCGTCGCGCCGAGGGCGTGGTCACGGGCAAGTCGCCCGGGGCGGGGGATGTTCCGTGATCGTTCAGGGTGGAACCTTATCCTACGCGGCGGGTTGCAGCAGGCTCCGCGCGCAGGCCGGATGTCGGCGGCCCGGATGGTGTGTCGTCCCGCGGCGGACCGGTCCCGGTCGGCCCCGGGCGGCATTCGAGACCGCGAGGTGGCGATGCTCCTGGCTTACGCGATGTTCGAAGGCGCCCGCGCCCTGATGGCGCCGGCCCGGGTCGCCGCGGACCTGACCCGCCACGCCCTCCAGATGCCCGGCAATCCCCTGGCCTACGGGCCCTACGCCCGGGCGATCAGCGCCGGCTGCGAGATGTTCGAGCGCGCCACGCGCCGCTACGGCAAGCCCGCCTTCGGGTTCACCGAGACGCGGGTCGATGGGATTGCGGTCCCGGTCAGCGAGCGCGTCGTCTGGGAGCGGCCGTTCTGCCGCCTGGTCGCGTTCGAGCGCGCCTTCCTCACGCCACCCGCCGAGCCGCAGCCCAAGCTGCTCATCGTCGCGCCGATGTCGGGCCACTACGCCACGCTGCTGCGCGGCACCGTGGAGGCGATGCTGCCGAACCACCGGGTCTACATCACCGACTGGACCGATGCCCGGATGGTGCCGCTGACCTTCGGGAGCTTCGACCTCGACACCTATATCGACTACCTGCAGGAGATGTTCGCGATCCTCGGGCCGGACCTGCACATCATGGCGGTGTGCCAGCCGGCGGTGCCGGTTCTGGCCGCGGTGGCGCTCATGGAGGCCAAGGCCGATCCGGCGGGCGATCCGGCCGTGCCGGCCTCGATGACCCTGATGGGCGGCCCGATCGACACCCGCCGCTCACCCACCGCCGTGAACTGCCTCGCCCAGGAGCGCGGCCAGGCTTGGTTCGAGCGCAACACGATCAGCCTGGTGCCGCCGATCTATCCGGGGGCCTGGCGCCGGGTCTATCCGGGCTTCCTGCAGCTGTCGGGCTTCATGGCGATGAACCTCGACCGCCACGTCACCGCCCATTCGGACATGTTCGACCATCTGGTGAAGGGCGACGGCGACTCGGCCGAGAAGCACCGGGAATTCTACGACGAGTACCTGGCGGTGATGGATCTCACCGCGGAGTACTACCTCCAGACCGTGCAGACCGTCTTCGTCGACCACGCTCTGCCCAAGGGGCAGATGCGCCACCGCGGCACCCCGGTCGATCTCGGGGCGATCCGCCGCTGCGCCATCCTGGCCGTGGAGGGCGAGAACGACGACATTTCCGGGGTCGGCCAGACCAAGGCGGCCCTCGAGCTGACGCCGAACCTGCCCGAATCCCGCAAGGCCTACCATCTCCAGGCGGGCGTCGGGCATTACGGCGTGTTCAACGGCTCCCGCTACCGGACGGTCATCGCCCCGCGGATCGCCGCCTTCATCCGCGCCCAACCGGCGGAGGCCGGCTCGCACCTGCGCCAGGTCAGCTGAGGCAAGTCCCGGTTTCGAAAGGTCCAGGACCTTTCGCGGGTCCAGGGCGGAGCCCGGGCCTCCGGGCGACGCCGCACCGAGCCCCATCAAAGCGCTGAGAGCCCTCTGAAATCCCTTTCGTGAGCTTGCGCTCCCGCCCCATCCTGCCGGGCGGTCGCACTGCATTTTGAATTCTCTTCCCCTCACGGTGGCGCGAGGCTTGCGAGGCGGCGCCCGTGAGCATGACGACCGCCGATCCCCCGACGCCCTTCCGTATCCCTGCCGGCCTGCATCCGGCCGGACGACCGCGCGCGCGAACAGGATGCGGATAACTAGAATTCAAATCTCCAAAACCGTCTTGCGGCAGCAGGGAACTGGCGCATGCTGCTGATCGCGTGAAACGCCAGCCCGCTCCGGCCCCGATACGGGACCGAAGCCTTCCGTCGACCGAGTCACAGGCGCACCCGGGGTGCGGGCCGGTAGCCGGGATCGCAATCCCACCGGCCAGGGAGATCACGATGGACCGCAGGACCTTCCTCAAGGGCTCGGCCGCACTCGGGCTGGCAGCACCGCAGATCGCGATGCCGGCCGTGGCGCAGGGCGCCAAGGTGCTGCGCTTCGTGCCCCAGGCGAACCTCGCCAATTTCGATCCGATCTGGGGCACGCAATACGTCGTGCGCAATGCCGGCACCCTCGTCTGGGACATGCTCTACGGGGTCGACGCGCAGCTGAAGCCGCAGCGGCAGATGGTCGAATCCGAGGAGGTCTCGGGCGACCAGCTGACCTGGACCTTCCGGCTCCGCCCCGGCCAGACATTCCATGACGGCGAGCCGGTGCTCGCCAAGGATGTCGTGGCGAGCCTGACCCGCTGGATGGCCCGCGACCCGATCGGCCTGATGATCCGCGGGATCCAGGACGACCTCGCCGCCGTGGACGACCGGACGTTCCGCTGGCGCCTCAAGAAGCCGTTCCCGAAGCTCCTCTACGCGCTCGGCAAGACCAACGCCCCGATGGCCCTGATCATGCCGGAGCGGATCGCCAAGACCGACCCGTTCACGCAGATCACCGAATATGTCGGGTCCGGCCCGATGACCTTCGTGCGCAACGAATGGGTGCCGGGCGCCCGGGCCGTGTTCCAGAAGTTCGCCGGCTACAAGCCCCGCGCGGAGCCGAATTCCTGGCTGGCCGGGGGCAAGCACATCCTGGTCGACCGGGTCGAGTGGGTGATCATGCCGGACGCGGCCACCGCCTCGGCGGCCCTGCAGAACGGCGAGGTCGATTGGTGGGAGAACCCGATCTCCGACCTTGTGCCGCTCCTGCGCAAGAACGCCAACCTCAACGTCGATATCGCCGATCCGCTGGGCAATGTCGGGTCGTTCCGGATGAACCACCTGTATCCGCCCTTCGACAACCCGAAGATCCGCCAGGCGGTCATGACCGCCATGAATCAGGAGGATTACATGCGGGCGATCGTCGGCGACGACGACAGCCTGTGGAAACCGCTACCGGGCTTCTTCACGCCGGGGACGCCGCTCTACAGCGAGGCGGGGGGTGCCCATGTCGGCAAGGGCGACCTAAAGCTCGGCCAGAAGCTGCTCAAGGAAGCTGGCTACAAGGGCGAGCCGGTGGTCTGCATCGTGGCCCAGGACCAGGGGATCACCAAGGCGCAGGGCGACATCACCGCCGACCTCTTGAAGCAGATGGGCTTCAACGTCGATTTCGTCGCCACCGACTGGGGCACCACCGGCACCCGCCGGGCCTCCAAGGCGCCGCCGAGCCAGGGCGGCTGGAACATGTTCCACACCTGGCATGCGGGCGCCGATTGCATCAATCCGGCGGGCTACCCCGCGGTCCGGGCCAGCGGCGACAAGGCCTGGTTCGGCTGGCCGAACGTCCCGCCCGTGGAGGCGGCCATCGCCGAATGGTTCGACGCGGCCGACCCGGCCGCCGAGAAGGCCGCCATCGACAAGGTCAACGCCGCCGCCTGCGAGGGCGTGGTCTACGTCCCGACCGGGTTCTTCCTCGGCTACCAGGCCTGGCGCAAGAGCGTCTCGGGCATCGTGAAGGGGCCGATCCCGTTCACCTGGGGCGTGTCGAAGGCGTGATGGGACGTCCCGCGGTCATCCCGTTCGGCGCGACACGCCCCCTCTCCCGTACGGGAGAGGGCTGGGGTGAGGGATACGCCCTCTCCGGACAAACCCGTCCCCTCACCCTGTCCCTCTCCCGCACGGGAGAGGGGACCTGCGCCCCAGCCGGATGCGGCCCGGGGCGCGGGCGACCGATGAGATAGGGGAGACCCATGCTCGGCTATATCGGCAGGCGCATCCTGGCCACCATCCCGGTAATGGCGGTGGTCGGCTTGTTCGTCTTCAGCCTCCTCTACTTCGCCCCCGGCGATCCGGCCGCGATCATCGCGGGCGACCAGGCGACGCCGGAAGACGTGGCGCGCATCCGCGCCTCGCTCGGCCTCGACCGGCCGTTCCTGGTGCGGTTCGGCGAATGGTCCTGGCAGATCCTCCACGGGGATCTCGGCACCTCGATCTTCACCAACCTGCCGGTCACCACGATGATCGGGCAGCGGGTGCAGCCGACCGTGTCGCTGATGCTGGTCACCCTGATCCTGGCCATCGTGGTGGCGGTGCCGCTCGGCGTCGTGGCGGCCTGGAAGGCCGGCAGCCTGATCGACCGGCTGGTCATGGGACTCGCGGTGCTGGGCTTCTCGGTGCCGGTCTTCGTGGTCGGCTACGTGCTCGCCTACGTGTTCGCCCTCGAGCTCGGCTGGCTGCCGGTGCAGGGCTACACGCCGATCGAGCAGGGCCTGTGGCCATGGTTCGCGAACCTGATCCTGCCCGCGGTGACGCTCGGCCTCGTCTACATCGCGCTGATCGCCCGGGTGACGCGGGCGACTATGCTCGACGTGCTGAGCCAGGATTACGTCCGCACCGCCCGGGCCAAGGGGTTGGCGCAGGGGCCGGTGCTGTTCATCCACGCCCTCAAGAACGCCGCGGTGCCGATCGTCACCGTGATCGGCATCGGCATCGCCCTGCTGATCGGCGGCGCCGTGGTCACCGAGACGGTCTTCGCGATTCCCGGCCTCGGGCGCCTCACGGTCGATGCGATCCTGCGGCGCGATTACCCCGTCATCCAGGGCGTCGTCCTGCTGTTTAGCTTCGTCTACGTGCTGGTGAACCTCGCCATCGACCTGTTCTACACCTTGCTCGACCCGAGGATCCGCTATTGACCGCGACCGTCCCGCCTCTCTCCGGTCAGCCCCTCGCCAAGGGGCCCGTGCCCAAGATGTCGCTCCCCGTCGGCATCGCCATCGCTTGGCCGATGCCGGATGTGATCCTGGCGCGCAAACGCCGGGGGCCGGTCTGGACCTATGTCCGCCGCAACCCGACCATCGTGGTCGGCGGGATCCTGCTACTGGTCGTGTTCCTAATGGCGGTGCTGGCCCCCTATCTCGGCACCGTCGATCCCACCGCCCTGGCCCCGGCCAAGCGCACCCGCGTGCCCTCGGCCCAGTACTGGTTCGGCACCGACATGCTCGGCCGGGACATCTACTCGCGGGTGGTCTACGGCGCCCGGGTCTCGCTGCTGGTCGGCTTCTCGGTGGCGCTCCTCGCCTCGGTGGCAGGGCTCGCGGTCGGGCTGATCTCCGGGATGGTGCGCTGGCTCGACGGCATCGTCATGCGGATCGTCGACGGCATGATGTCGATCCCGCCGATCCTGCTGGCCATCACCCTGATGGCGCTCACCCGCGGCTCGGTCCAGAACGTGATCGTGGCGATCACCATCGCGGAGATCCCCCGGGTCGCCCGGCTGGTCCGGGGCGTCGTGCTGTCCCTGCGCGAGCAGCCCTATGTCGAGGCCGCCGTGACCACGGGCACGCGCATGCCGGCGATCATCTGGCGCCACATCCTGCCCAACACCCTGGCGCCCATGACCGTGCAGGCGACCTATATCTGCGCCTCCGCGATGATCACCGAGGCGATCCTGTCGTTCATCGGTGCGGGCGTGCCGCCCTCGACGCCGTCCTGGGGCAACATCATGGCCGAGGGCCGGGCCCTCTGGCAGGTCAAGTTCTACATCATCCTGTTCCCGGCGATCTTCCTGTCCATGACGGTGCTCGCGGTGAACCTCGTGGGCGACGGCCTGCGCGACGCCCTCGACCCCCGCATGGCGAAAGACGCATGAGGAGCCCCGGCGTGAACGGCGTACCCCTCCTCTCCATCGAGAACCTGCAGGTCCATTTCCGAACCCCCGACGGAGCCAACCGGGCGGTGGACGGCGTGTCCTTCGCGATCCAGGCCGGCGAGACCCTGGCGATCGTCGGCGAATCCGGCTGCGGCAAGTCGGTGACCGCGATGTCGATCCTGCGGCTCCTGCCCGAGCCGCCGGCCAGCATCGCCGGCGCCATCCGGTTCGAAGGAAAAAACCTCCTCGACCTGCCCATCAAGGCGATGCGCAAGATCCGCGGCAACGACATCAGCGTCATCTTCCAGGAACCGATGACCAGCCTGAACCCGGTGCTGACGGTCGGCCGCCAGATCGGTGAGACCTTAAGGCTGCACCAGGGCCTCAGCCGGCGCGAGGCCGAGGCGCGGGCGGTGGAGATGCTGACGCTGGTCGGCATCCCCGAACCCGGGCGCCGGGTCCGGGAATACCCGCATCAGCTCTCGGGCGGCATGCGCCAGCGGGTGATGATCGCCATCGCGCTCGCCTGCTCGCCCAAGCTCCTGATCGCGGACGAGCCGACCACGGCGCTCGACGTGACCATCCAGGCTCAGATCCTCGACCTGATGCGCGACCTGAAGCGCCGGGTCGGCGCCGCGATCATGCTGATCACCCACGATCTCGGCGTGGTCGCCGAGGTCGCCGACCGGGTGGTGGTGATGTATGCTGGCCGGAAGGTCGAGGAGGCGCCGGTCCGCGACCTGTTCCGGGCGCCGCGCCACCCCTACACCCGCGGGCTGATGGGGGCGGTGCCCAAGCTCGGTGCGGTCGAGCACGGCGCCACCGAGCGGCTCGCCGAGATTCCCGGCATGGTCCCGAGCCTGAAGCAGCGGATCGAGGGCTGCGTCTTCGCCGGCCGCTGCCCGGACGTGACCGACCTGTGCCGCACCTACGCCCCGGCCCTGGAGCCGAAGGCCCCGGCCCACCTCGCTGCCTGCCACTACGCGCCCAAGGACGCCCTCGCGGCATGATGGTTTGTGACTTGGCTGGCGCAGAATCCCTTCGCCTTCGCAGCGGCCGTCGAATTCACGGGATGCCGGATGCGGCGCGGGTCCCCTCTCCCGTGCGGGAGAGGGACAGGGTGAGGGGACAGGTTTGTCCGGAGAGGGCGTATCCCTCACCCCAACCCTCTCCCGCCCGGGAGAGGGGGTACGTCATCGCCGACACAAGGCGCGGTGAGAGCCTTCCTGCCCGCAGAGGGGAATGGGTCGCCACGGTCGACGCGATCCTGGGAGGCCGCCCGTGACCACGACCGCCCGCACGCTCCTCCAGGTCAACGACCTGAAAAAGCACTTCGCCCTCGGCGGCGGCCTGTTCGGCCGGTCCGCCCGGGTGCTGAAGGCGGTGGATGGCCTGTCCTTCACGGTGGACCGGGGCGAGACCCTCTCGCTGGTCGGCGAATCCGGTTGCGGCAAGTCCACGGTCGCCAAGGCGCTGATGCGCCTCTACACCCCGACGGCCGGGCAGGTTGTGCTGGCGGGCCGGCGCATCGACGACCTTTCGGCCGGCACCCTGCGGCCCCTGCGCCGCCGGATGCAGATGGTGTTCCAGGACCCTTTCTCCTCGCTCAACCCGCGGATGCGGGTGCGGGCGATCCTGGCCGAGCCGATCCGCAATTTCGGCCTGGCCCAGGGCTCGGCCGACCTCGAGACGAAGCTCGCCGCCCTGATGGAGCGGGTCGGCCTGCCGCGGGAGGCCCTGGGGCGCTGGCCCCACGAATTCTCCGGCGGCCAGCGCCAGCGCATCGGCATCGCCCGGGCGCTCGCCGCCGAGCCGGACCTGATCATCTGCGACGAGGCGGTCTCGGCGCTCGACGTCTCGGTGAAGGCCCAGATCGTCAACCTGCTGCGCGACCTGCAGCGCGAGCTCGACCTCGCCATGCTGTTCATCTCGCACGACCTCGCCATCGTCGAGCACATGACCCACCGGGTGGCCGTGATGTATCTCGGCAAGATCGTCGAGATCGGCCCGCGCCGGGAGCTGTTCCTGGCCCCGAAGCACCCCTACACGCAGGCGCTGCTCTCGGCGGTGCCGATCCCGGAGCCCGGGGCCGGGCGCACGCGCATCGTGCTCAAGGGCGACGTCCCGAGCCCGATCAACCCGCCCAGCGGCTGCCGCTTCCACACCCGCTGCCCGCAGGCCTTCGACCGCTGCCGGGTCGAGGAGCCGACCCTGGATCCCGTGGGCGCCGGCCACCTCGCCGCCTGCCACCTCAACGACGCGGCCGTGCCGGCCCAGGCGGCCTGACGGATCGGATCCCTGCAGACGGCTTTTGGAGACAACCGTGCATCACGACCTCATCCTGAAGGGCGCGCGGGTGATCGACCCGTCGCAGAACCATGACGGCGTCTGCGACGTCGCCTTCGCGGAGGGCCGCGTCTCGGGCTTCGGCCGCGACCTGCCGGCCGGACCCGCCACGCAGGTCCGCGACATGGCGGGCGCCATCGTCACCCCGGGGCTGATCGACCTGCACACCCATGTCTACTGGGGCGGCACCTCGATCGGGATCGATGCCGACGAATTCTGCCGCACCTCCGGGGTGACCACCTCGGTCGATACCGGCAGCGCCGGGCCGGGCAATTTCGCCGGCTTCCGCAAGCACGTGATCGACCGCTCGGAGGCGCGGATCCTCGCCTACCTTCACGTGTCGTTCGCCGGCATCTTCGCCTTCTCCAAGACGATCATGGTCGGCGAGAGCAGGGACCCGCAGCTCATGGCGCCCCGCGAGGCGGTGGAGGTGGCCGAGGCCAACCGCGACGTGATCGTCGGCATCAAGGTCCGGGTCGGGCGCAACTCCTCCGGGGACCAGGGCACCGCGCCGCTCAACATCGCCCTCCAGGTCGCGGAAGAGACCGGCCTGCCGCTGATGGCCCATATCGACGAGCCGCCGCCGAGCTACGAGGAGGTGCTGGCCATGCTGCGCCCCGGCGACGTGCTGACCCACGCCTTCCGGCCGTTCCCGAATTCCCCCGTGACCGCGCAGGGCGCGGTCAAGCCGGCGCTCCGCGACGCCCGGGCCCGGGGCGTGCTGTTCGATATTGGCCACGGCAAGGGCTCGTTCGCGTTCAAGACCGCCCGGGCCATGCTGGCCGGCGGCTTCCTGCCGGACACGATCTCGTCCGACGTGCACCAGCTCTGCATCGACGGCCCCGCCTTCGACCAGGTCACCACCATGTCGAAGATGCTCTGCCTCGGCATGAGCCTGCACGACGTCATCGCCGCCTCCACGGTCAACGCCGCCGTGGCGCTCAAGCGGATGGAATACGGCACTCTGAAAGTCGGCGCGCTCGGCGACGCCACCGTGCTGTCGGTCCGGGACGGCGCGTTCGACTACATGGACACAAGGGGCGAGCACATGACCGGCGCCCAGCGGATCTTTTCCGAGGGCGTGGTGCTGCGGGGTCGGTGGTGGCACCCGGTCTAAGATGGGGAGGCACGCTCGCCATGACGGTGCGGGACCATCGAACGGGCGCTTCGGCCGGGAGATGCACGAAAGACGCTCCTTCGGCTGCCCGCCGGGAACGGCTCTGTCAGATATTCCCGACCCTGAGCGGCAGACCGGGATAGACGAAACAATCGGGCTGATCCGGACAGCAATCCTGGTTTATCAAGAATACGCCGCTTTACAGCCTCTCCTCGCCGACCCTACACTTTCCCGTGAGGCCCGGACCATCTCCGGGCCATCAGCGACACGCGGCTCAAGCTGCGGCGCCAGGGAGGATGGATGGGTACGGGTCAGCCTCTGCTGGAGGTCGACGGCGTCACGCTCCGCTACAAGACGCCCGAGCACCTCGTCACGGCCACCTACCGGGTGAGCTTCAAGGTCTGGCCCGGAGACCGGTTCGTCCTGCTCGGGCCGTCCGGCTGCGGAAAGTCGACCCTGCTCAAGGCGGTCGGCGGCTACATGGCCCCCACCGAGGGGGAGATCCGGCTGAAAGGCCGCCCGGTGACCGAGCCCGGGCCCGACCGGATGATGGTGTTCCAGGAATTCGACCAGCTCCTGCCGTGGAAGACGGTCCGGCAGAACGTGGTCTTCGCCCTCGAAGCCTCGGGCCGGCTGAAAGGCCGCCAGGCGCTGGAGCGGGCCAACCTCTACATCGACAAGGTCAACCTCACGAAGTTCGCCGACAGCTACCCGCACACCCTGTCGGGCGGGATGAAGCAGCGCGTCGCCATCGCCCGCGGCATGGCGATGGAGCCCGACATCCTGCTGATGGACGAGCCGTTCGCGGCGCTCGACGCGCTCACCCGGCGGCGCATGCAGGACGAACTGCTGATGCTCTGGGAGGAGACACGCTTCACGGTCCTGTTCGTGACGCACTCGATCCCCGAGGCGATCAAGGTCGGCTCGCGCATCCTGCTGCTCTCGCCCCATCCCGGCGAGGTCAAGGCCGAGCTCAACAGCGCCGCCACTCCGGAGGCGGCGCTGCGGCTCGAGAACCGCATCCAGCAGATGCTGTTCTCCGAGGAGATCCAGGAGGCCGAGAATGTCTAGCGCGCCCCTTCTGAGCGAGGCTCCGACGGCCGTGCCGCCGCGGCCGGCCGCCGCGGAGCCGGTCCGCCCCGAGATCGTGCGGGAGACCGGCCACGCCCACGGCGCCCCGGTGGTGGAGAAGCCGCTCTCGGCTTTCGAGCGGCTCTACAACCAGGCGTGGCTGCGCAAGATCCTGATCCTGGTCCTGCTGGCGGGGATCTGGGAGGCCTACGGGCGCTACCTCGACAACGACCTGCTGTTCCCGACCTTCTCGGCGACCATGGAGGCGTTCTTCCGGGCGGTCGCCGACGGCACGTTGCCGGCCCGGGCCTGGAGCTCGCTGAAGGTGCTGCTGATGGGCTACGCCGCCGGCATCGTGCTGGCGACCCTGCTCACCGGCATCGCCATCGCGTCTCGGATCGGGACCGATTTCCTCGAGACCCTGACCTCGATGTTCAATCCCCTGCCGGCCATCGCGCTGCTGCCGCTGGCGCTGATCTGGTTCGGTCTGGGCAATGGCAGCCTGATCTTCGTCCTGGTCCACTCGGTGACCTGGGCGATCGCGCTCAACACCCATTCCGGCTTCCTGTCGGTGAGCCGGACGCTCCGGATGGTCGGGCGCAATTACGGGCTGTCGGGACCGCGGCTGATCGGCAAGATTCTGATCCCGGCGGCCTTCCCGTCGATCCTCACCGGATTGAAGGTCGGCTGGGCCTTCGCCTGGCGCACCCTGATCGCGGCCGAGCTCGTGTTCGGCGTCTCGTCCGGGGCGGGCGGGCTCGGCTGGTTCATCTTCGAGAACAAGAACATGCTCGACATCCCGAACGTGTTCGCCGGGCTGCTCACCGTGATCCTGATCGGTCTCGTGGTGGAGAACCTGATCTTCCAGACGATCGAGCGGCGGACCATCCAGCGTTGGGGTATGCAGGCCTGACCGAAGTCCGGCATGGCGTCGGGTGATGTCGCGCAGCCATCCGGAGTCCTGACCATGCCGATCCTGTCCCTCGCGGAGGCGCACGCCCTCGCGGCCGGCGCCTTCCGCCGCTGTGGCGCCTCGGCGGCTGCGGCCGACAGCACCGCCCGGGCCCTGGTGGCCGCCGAGGCGGACGGCCTGAAGGGGCACGGCCTGTCGCGGGTGCCGAGCTACGCCGCGCAGCTGCGGACCGGCAAGGTCGTGGGCGATGCCGCGGTCAGCGTCACCCACCCGCGGCCGGGGCTCCTGGCGATCGATGCCGGACACGGCTTCGCCTATCCGGCCCTCGACGCGGCGCTGGCCGAGCTGCCCGAACTGGCACGCCGGCAGGGGATCGCGGCGGCCGGGATCCGGCGCTCGCATCATTGCGGCGCCGCCGGCCGGCCGGTCGAGGCCCTGGCCGAGGCCGGATGTCTCGCGATCCTGTTCGCCAACACGCCGGCCGCTATGGCGCCCTGGGGCGGCAACCGCGCGGTGTTCGGCACCAACCCGCTGGCCTTCGCCTGCCCGTTGCCCGGTCGCGCGCCGATCGTGATCGACCTGGCTCTGTCGAAGGTCGCCCGGGCCGCCATCGTGGGCGCCAAGCAGCGCGGGGAGGCGATCCCGGAGGGCTGGGCGCTCGATGCCGAGGGCCGTCCGACCACCGATCCCGCCGCCGCCCTCGACGGCACGATGGTATCGCTCGGCGACGCCAAGGGCGCGGCCCTCGCCCTGATGGTGGAGCTGCTCGCTGCCGGACTCACCGGGGGGCGCTTCGCAGCGGAGGCCAGCTCGTTCCTCGACGCGGCGGGCGACCCGCCCGGAACCGGGCAACTGATCCTGGCGATCGACGCCACGGCCTTGAGCTCCGACGCGCCGGAGCGCTTCGCC
Organism: Methylobacterium brachiatum; assembly: GCF_020523825.1. Classification (GTDB taxonomy): domain Bacteria; phylum Pseudomonadota; class Alphaproteobacteria; order Rhizobiales; family Beijerinckiaceae; genus Methylobacterium; species Methylobacterium brachiatum. The sequence continues at coordinate 669,842 of NZ_JAJALK010000002.1, forward strand.
GTCCTGGCCGGAGCGATCGAGGATCAGGACGGCGCCCGGCTGCCGGGGAGCCGACGCCTCGATCTGCGCAGCCGCGCCGCGCGCGACGGGCTGACGGTCCCCGACGCCCTCGCGGCCGAGATCGCGGCGCTGGGCTGAAAGCGGCGCAATGTTTCCCGTGAAACACGAATGCCTCGGGAGAGGCCGGTTCGGCCGGACGAAATTCTGATACACCCCCACGGTAGGGCCGCCCCGGGATTGCCGGATCGAGGAGCGTCCGCGCGCAGATCGTTCGGTTTCCCAGGGTGGTGGAAGAAGGACGCGACGATGGCTGATCTCGACAGGCGCCGGGTTCTGCAGGGCGGTCTCGGCGCGCTCGCGGCCGTGGCGGCACCGGTGCAGGCCCGGGCCGAGGAGGTCACGCTTCCCTTCGGCAACGGCACACGGCCGCTGGTCGCCTATCCGGGCAAGCGCCCGCTTCTCCAGAATACGGCCCGGCCGCCCCAGCTCGAGACGCCGTTCGCGGTGTTCGACGCGGGGGCGATCACCCCCAACGACGCGTTCTTCGTGCGCTACCACCTGGCCGACATCCCGCTGGAGATCGATCCGGACACGTTCCGGCTCGGGGTGACGGGCCATGTCGAGCACCCGGTCTCGCTGTCGCTGGCCGAGATCAAGGCCCTGCCCGGGCGGACCGAGATCGTGGCCGTGAACCAGTGCTCGGGCAATTCCCGCGGCTTCTTCGAGCCGCGCATGGCCGGCGGCCAGCTGGGCAACGGCGCCATGGGCTGCGCCCGCTGGACCGGCGTACCGCTGAAGAGCGTGCTCGACCGGGCCGGCGTGAAGGCCGGCGCCGTGCAGGTGACGTTCGACGGGATGGACGGCCCGGTCCTGCCCGAGACCCCGGATTTCGTGAAGGCGCTCGGCCTCGACCATGCCCGCGACGGGCAGGTGATGCTGGCCTGGGCCATGAACGGCGAAGACCTCCCCTGGCTCAACGGCTTTCCGCTGCGCCTCGTGGTGCCGGGCTTCTACGGCACCTACTGGGTCAAGCACCTGAACGCGATCACGGTCCGCGACACGCCCTTCGACGGCTTCTTCATGAAGAGCGCCTACCGCATCCCGGACAATGCGTGCGCCTGCACGGAGCCCGGCCAGGCCGCCGCCGCCACGGTGCCGATCGGGCGCCTCAATGTGCGGTCGTTCCTGACCAACCTCGTCGACGGCGCGGACATCCGGGCCGGCAGGACGCATCTGCGCGGGATCGCGTTCGACGGCGGCTCCGGCATCAAGGCCGTCGCGGTCTCCACCGACGATGGCCGGAGCTGGATGCCGGCGGCCCTGGGGCAGGATCTCGGCCCCTACGCGTTCCGTCCCTGGTCGCTCGATCTCGATCTGAATCCGGGGCCGCACGCGATCCGGGTCCGGGCCACCGCCAATGACGGCAGCACGCAGCCGATGGAGTCGCGCTGGAACCCGTCCGGCTACATGCGCAACGGGGTCGAGACCACCCGGGTCCGGGTGGCGTGAAAGGGAACGGGATGCGCGCGCTTCTTGTCGGATCGCTGGCCGCCGGTCTGATCGCGGGCACTGCCCTGTCGGCACCGCGAAGCTACTCCGTGCCGGATCCGACCGCGGCGCTGAAGGCGCCCCGGGACGGGGAGGGGGGCAGCCAGGGCCGGGGCTTCGCGGCGGCGCAGGCCAATTGCCAGACCTGCCACTCGGTCGATTACATCGCCACGCAGCCGCCGGGCCGCGGCAAGGCGTTCTGGGATGCGGAGGTGACCAAGATGATCAGGGTCTATCACGCCCCGATCGACGAGGCGGATGGCCGCGCGATCGCGGCTTATCTGGCCGATACGTATTGAGTGACGGCCGCGCCTCAGCGCAGGGCGACGACCTGCGCGGCGTAGGAGGCGACGCTTTCCACCGCCGGCATGTCGTAGGCGTAGACGCGCCCGGCCAGGATCGCCAGCGCGAGCGTCCAGAACACGGCGCCGCCGACCCGACGGGCGGTCCGGTCGCCGGACGCGGTCGGGCAAGCGTTCGCCACGCCTTCGGCGACGGGCTCGCCAAAGGGGTCGAACGCCATCGTCGTCGACCGGGTGTTCGGGGTGGTGCGCATGGGGGTGAATGTCGCGCTCTGACCCTCGCGCCGCAATGGACGCGTCTTCCGAAGTTTTCTCGCGCCGTAGAGTGTCCTTCTCTCTTGCGCGTTCACGGCAAACGTTTTCTTCCCTTTGCTCGGATGTCGACCACGGAGCGACCGGCGTGAGCTCAAAAACCTCGTCCCGGACGGGCGAAACCGGCGCGGCCGTGCGGGACGGAACCGGTGCCTCCGTACTGCCGGGCCTCGGCCTGTGCGCGGCGATCACCGCCGTCGCCATGGCCGCGCAGGCGCTCGAGGAGCGCATCGCCGGCCACCCCTATGTCGAGGCGCTGGTGCTGGCGATCCTGATCGGCATCGCCGTGCGCACCGCCTGGACCCCGGATGCCCGGTTCCGCACCGGCATCGCGTTCTCGGCCAAGCAACTCCTCGAGGTCGCGGTCGTCCTGCTCGGCGCCTCCCTCAGTCTCGGGGCGATCCTGGCCTCCGGACCGGCCCTGCTCGCCGGCATCGTCGGCACCGTGGTGATCGGCATCGGCGCCAGCGTCGCGATCTGCCGGGCCCTCGGCCTGCCGCCCCGGATGGCGATCCTGGTGGCCTGCGGCAACGCGATCTGCGGCAACTCGGCCATCGCCGCGGTGGCGCCGGTGATCGGGGCCCAGCCCAAGGACATCGCGGCGGCCATCGCGTTCACCGCGGTGCTCGGCGTGCTGATGGTGCTCGGGCTGCCCTTGTTCGTGCCGCTCGCCGGCTTGAGCGACAACCAGTACGGCGTGCTGGCCGGGCTCACCGTCTACGCGGTGCCGCAGGTCCTGGCCGCGACCGTGCCGGTGAGCCTGCTCGCCACGCAGGTCGGCACCCTGGTCAAGCTCGTGCGCGTGCTGATGCTCGGGCCGGTGGTGGTGGCGTTCTCGCTGATCGCCCCGCGCCTGCCCCAGGAGGCCGGGCTCGAAGCGACCGGCCCGAAGCCCCGTCCCGGCCTGACCAAGCTGGTGCCCTGGTTCATCCTGGGCTTCCTGGCGCTCGCCACCGCCCGCTCCCTCGGGCTGATCCCGGATGCGGCGGTCAAGCCGCTGACACAGCTCGCGGGCGTGCTCACGGTCCTGTCCATGGCGGCCCTGGGTCTCGGGGTTGACGTGCGCGTCCTCGCCCGGGTCGGGGGCCGGGTCACTCTGGCGGTGACCGCCTCGCTGGCCGTCCTGGTCGCGGTCAGCCTCGGTCTCATCCGTGGACTCGGGATCGGTTGAGACCGTGGACAGAAGCATACTGCGTTCTGAGTTTCGTATTTCGGATTTTCTGCAGATCTGATCCGGACAGGCCCAGCAAATCGTGGGGCGGACGCAGTGAAAACACTCTGTCGGAAACGTGTTTTCCTTAGAGTCTGCATTAAAATGCTGCCGCGAATCGGGATCGGCTGAACAAAGCATCTTGACACTGCGACGGTTTTTGCTTTGGAACCGTGGTGTCACGAACGAAATCTTAGACTGGAACTTGCGCAGTGCCCGAAGTGATCCCCGAGAGCAGCGCCGAACTGGCCGTCTTGGTCGGCGACATCGTCGCCGCCTATGTCTCGAACAATCCCGTCCCGCCGACCGCACTGCCCGAGCTGATCGCCAGCGTTCACGGCGCACTGGTCAATCTCGACGGCAAGCCGCCCGTGGAGGTCGAGCCCGTGATCGAGCCGCCGACCGCGGCCCAGATCCGCAAGTCGGTCCAGCAGGACGGCATCATCAGCTTCATCGACGGCCGGTCGTACAAGACGCTGAAGCGCCACCTGACGGCCCACGGCCTGACGCCCGAGCGCTACCGCGAGCGCTACGGCCTGCCGGCGGATTATCCGATGACCGCGCCAGGCTATGCCGCGCAGCGCTCCGCCCTCGCCAAGGCGATCGGCCTCGGCGTTCCGGGTGCCCGCGCCGATCAGCGCAGGACGGGCACCAAAGGCTGACCGGCGCCTCCGCCGATCAGCGGCTTCCTCCGATCGCCGGTTACCGCTGGCGGAACGGCAGGATGCGCGCGATCATCCCGGGCAACCGCGCCCGGGGCGGACGTCCGAAGGTCTGGGCCCAGCTCAGGTAGATGATCCGAGCGCCGACGATCTCGGCGACCGCCTCCGGCTTGCCCGCGCGGCGGTTGCCGGTGTTGGCCCTGCGGCCCGCCCGGTGCGCCGATCCTTGGCGCCGGGACGGCTGCCCGTCCGGCAGGGACCGCCTGCGCGAGGGCTGAGGATCATCGGGCTTGGCTGAGAACGACACGTCAAGAGTCCCCGTCCGCGTTCGAGGTTCGAGCGGGGACGGACGTTGCGGTCGGCCGTAGATCCGCCGGGGCGCTCTGCCCTCGACAATGCCGGCATTTTACCGGATGGCCCGAAGCGGGACAGTCCGAGTCCGTCCAAAAAACTTGTCTGTGTGTCCAATGGCGGCCCCCGGCGTCTCAGAGAGGGGCCAGGACGTCTCAGCCGCCCGCTACGACGCGCGGGCGCCCGGGACGGCCGCCAGCAGGCTGCGCGTGTAGGCGTGCTCCGGGGCGGCGAACAGGTCGGCGGTGGTGCGCATCTCCACGATGGCGCCGCGATGCATCACGGCGATGCGGTCGCAGATCGTGGCCGCCACCCGCAGGTCGTGGGTGATGAACAGCATCGCCAGCGAGAGCCGCTGCTTCAAATCCTCCAGCAGGTCCAGCACCTGGCGCTGGACCGAGACGTCGAGGGCGGAGACCGCCTCGTCGGCCACCAGCACGTCCGGCTCCATGGCGAGCGCCCGGGCGATGCCGATGCGCTGGCGCTGGCCGCCCGAGAACGCGTTCGGGTAGCGGGCGGCCGCCTTGGGATCGAGCCCGACCAGATCGAGGAGGCTCCGGGCGCGCTCCCGCGCCTCCGCGACCGGCACCCCATGGGCGATCGGGCCGGCGATGATGATCTGCTCGACGGTACGCCGGGGGTTCAGGGACGCGAACGGGTCCTGGAAGATCATCTGGATGCGGCTGCGCTGGGCGCGCAGGTCCGCGGTCCTGAGGGCCGTGTAGTCGAGGCTGCCGAGCCGGACGGTGCCGCCATCGGGCTCGATCAGCCGGATCGCCAGCCGCGCCGTGGTCGACTTGCCGGAGCCCGATTCGCCCACGAGCCCGAGGGTCTCGCCGCGCCGCACGTCGAAGCCGACCTCCTTCACGGCCGCCACCACCCGGGGCTTGCCGAACAGGCCCGCCTTGGTCGTGTAGGTCTTGGACAGCCCGACCACCGACAGGGCCACGGGGGCCGCCTGCACGCTGGGCCGGACCGGCGGGGTCAGGCTCGGCACCGCGGCGAGGAGCGCCCGGGTGTAGGGCGCCTGCGGATCGCGCAAGACCGCCTCGGCGCTGCCCGATTCCACCAGCCGGCCGCGCTGGAGCACCGCCACATGGTCGGCGATCTCGGCGACCACGCCGAAATCGTGGGTGATGAACAGGACGCTCATCCCGCGCTTGCGCTGCAGGTCGCGGATCAGCTTCAGGATCTGGGCCTGGGTGGTGACGTCGAGGGCGGTGGTCGGCTCGTCGGCGACAAGCACCGACGGCTCCAGGGCCAGCGCCATGGCGATCATCGCCCGCTGCCGCTGGCCGCCGGAGAGCTGGTGCGGATAGGCCCGCACCGCCTCCTCGGGATTGGGCAGGCCGACCTCGGTGGCGAGCGCCACCGCCCGGGCCCGCCGCTCGGCCCGGGTGAGCAGGTTATGCGCCTCGAACATCTCGGCGATCTGGTCGCCGACGCGCATCACCGGATTGAGCGCGGTCATCGGCTCCTGGAACACCATGGCGATGCGCCGGCCGCGCAGGGCGCGCCACGCCGGCTCGTCCAGCGTCAGCAGGTTCCGTCCCTCGAACAGGATCGAGCCGGATTCGGGTTTCAGCGCCCGGGGCAGGAGGCCGGTCAGCGCGTAGGCGCTCATCGACTTGCCCGAGCCCGATTCCCCGACCACGCAGAGGATCTTGCCGGGCTCGAGGTCGAGGTTCAGGCCCTCGACGGCGTAGGGACGGTCGGCGCCCTTGGGGAGCGCGATCGTCAGGTCACGGATGCGGACGACCGGCTCGCTCATTGGTCAAACCCTCGCTTGACGGCGACGCAGGATGTCCGGACCGGCCTCGCCGAGATCCCAGAACAGCCCGGCCATGATCGCCAGACCCTCGCGGGTGCTGGAGGCGAGCATGTGCTCGTCCGGCCCGTGCTGGCGGCAGGCCGGGTAGGAATGCGGGACCCACAGGGTCGGCAGGCCCAGGATCTCCGAGAAGGCGTCGTTCGGCAGCGAGCCGCCGAGATTGGGCAGCAGGGCCGGCTTCTTGCCCGCGCTCGCCGTCATCGATTCGAGCGCCCAGTCGACCCACGGGTCCTCCACGGGCAGCCGCGTCGCGTGGAACACCTCCGAGGCCCGGGCCGGCTTGACCTCGATCATCGGGAAGCCGTTGGCGTCGAGATGGGCGCGGATATTCGCGATCAGGTTCTCCCAGTCGGTGCCGACGACGAAGCGCAGCTGCAGGGTCGCCTTGGCGTGGGGCGGCACGGCGTTGAGCGGCCCGTCGGGATCGCCGGTCTTGAAGGCGAGGACCTCCAGGGTGTTCCAGGCGAAGACCCGCTCGGCCGGGGTCAGCCCGGGCTCGCCCCAATCGGCATCGATCGTCGGTGCGGTCGGATCCTCGCCGACCCGGATGTCGCGGAGCGCGGCGCGCACGCCCTCGGGGATCGGCGGCGGCCGCAGGGCGTCGACCCGGATGCTGCCGCGGGCATCGACCATGGACGCGATCGCCGACGCAAGGACGGTGCCGGGATTGCGCAGCAGGCCGCCCCAATTGCCGGAATGGTGCGGGCCCTCGCGCAGGTTGAGGCTGAGCTCGAAATTGTAGGCGCCCCGGGAGCCCAGGAACAGGGTCGGCCGCTCGGCGCTGAGCCGCGGCCCGTCCGAGGCGATCAGCACGTCGGAGCGCAGGGCTTCGGCCTGTGCGCGGCAGAACGGGCGCAGGCCCGGCGAGCCGGATTCCTCGCCCATCTCGATCAGCAGCTTCACGTTGAAGCCGAGGCGGCCGTCGCGCGCCGCGATCACCTGCTCCAGGGCCGCGAGGTTGATGATGTGCTGGCCCTTGTTGTCGGCGGTGCCGCGCCCGTACCAGCGGTCGCCCTCGACCACGATCTCCCAGGGGCCGAGCCCCTCGCGCCACTGCTCGGGATAGCCCCGCACCGTGTCGCCGTGGCCGTAGATCAGCACGGTCGGCAGATCCGGCCCCTCGTGCCGCTCGGCGATCAGGAACGGGCCGTGCACCCCGTCCGGATTGTCGAATTTCTTCGGAACGGCGAAGCCGAGGCGCGTCACCAACGGGGTGATGTAGCTGTCGAGATAGGCGTGCAGGGCCGCTTCCTGGCCGGGCGCCTGGCTCTCCGTGGGGTAGGCGACCGCCTCCCGCAGGAGCGCGAGGAACGCGCCCGAATCGAAGGTCTCGGTGGCGCGCGCGATGGCGACGTCTCGCGTCATGGTGTGTTTCCCGTGAAACATTGGGGGGCTTCGCCGGACTCGATCCGCGTCAGTTGCGCCCCTCGGGCGCCGTGATGTCGCGCAGGCCGTCGCCCAGGAGATTGATCGCCAGCACGAGGAGGAGGAGCGCCACGCCCGGGATGGTGATGACCCAGGGCTGGAAGAACATGTACTGCTTGCCCTCAGCGATCATCAGGCCCCAGGAGGGCAGCGGCGGCTGCACCCCGAGCCCCAGGAACGAGAGGGCCGCCTCCAGCAGGATCGCGTGCGCCATCTCCAGCGTCGCCACGACGATCAGCGCGTTGAGGATGTTGGGCAGGATTTCCTGGCGGATGATGCGCAGGTCGGTCAGGCCGGCGGCCCGCGCCGCCGAGACGAAATCCTGGTTGCGGATCTGCTGGGTGGCGGCCCGGGTCACCACGGCGAAGCGGTCCCAGAGCAGGAAGCCCAGCACCAGCACCACGACCTTCAGCGAGCCGCCGACCAGCGACGCCATGGCGAGCGCCACCAGCACCACCGGCATCGCCAGCCGGGTGGTCACGATGTAGCTCACGACCGAATCGACCCAGCCGCCGAAATAGCCGGCGCAGAGGCCGAGCACCGTGCCGATCACCCCGGAGATCAGCGCCGCCGAGATCCCGATCAGCAGGGAGATCTGGCCGCCATAGAGCAGGCGGCTCAGATAGTCGCGTCCGAGCTTGTCGGTGCCGAGCACGTGGTCCCAGGTGCCCTTGGCCTGCCAGACCGGCGGGATCAGCCGGCGCGAGACATCCTGCGCGTAGGGGTCGTGCGGGGCGATCAGCGGGGCGGCAAGCGCGGCCAGAACGATCAGCCCGAGGATGCCGGCGCCGATCAGGAAGCCGCCGTGGCGCAGGCCGCGCCGGAGGACCAGACCGGTCGGCGAGCGCACCGGCGCCAGGGCGGTCGGGACCTCGATTTCCGGCGGGAGAGCGGGGGCGGCGAGCGCCGCCGTGTCGGTGGGCAGGCTCATGGGGCGAGCATCCTCACGATTGGCGCAGGCGCGGATCGAGGAAGGCGTTCAGCAGGTCGGCCGCGAGCGTCAGGGCGATGTAGATCATCGCCAGAACCAGCACGATCGCCTGGACCACCGGGAAGTCGTTGCGGGCGATGGACTCCCAGGCGAGCTGTCCGAGCCCCTGCAGCGAGAACACCGCCTCGATCACGATCGAGCCGCCGAGCATGAAGCCGAACTGCACCGCCGCCAGGGCGATCACCGGGATCACGGCGTTGCGCAGGGCATGCCGGACTAGGACCGTGCGGGGCGGCAGCCCCTTGGCGCGGGCGGTGCGGACGTAGTCGGAGGCCAGGACCTCGAGCATGCCGTTGCGAGTGAGCCGCATCACCGCCGGCATGGCGTAGTAGCCGAGCGCCACCGCGGGCAGGACGAAGTTCTTCCAGCTCGCATTGCCGGAGACCGGCAGCCACCGGAGGTTGACGGAGAAGACCAGGATCAGCGTCAGCCCGAACCAGAAGCTCGGCATCGCCTGGCCGAGCACCGAGATCGACAGGGCGAGCCGGTCGATCCAGGTATCGCGCTTGACCGCGGCGATCACCCCGAGCGGCACCGCCACGAACAGGGCTACGCTGAGCGCGATGATCCCGAGATAGAGCGTGATCGGCAGGCGGGCGGCGAGCAGGTCGATCACCCGCTCCCGGAAGTAGAAGGAATTGCCGAAATCGAGGTGCAGCGCCCGCCAGGCCCAGGCGAGGAACTGGGCCAGCAGGGGCTGGTCCAGGCCGTAATCCTTGCGGATCTGCACGATCTGCGGGCCGGTGGCCTCGGGCCCGGCGATCGCCGTGGCGAGGTCCCCCGAGAGGTGGAGGAGCATGAAGCTCGCCACCGAGACCGTGAAGGCCACCGCCAGGGCGACCAGGATGCGCCGGAGCGTGAAAGCCAGCACGAGAGCGGTCCTACTTCCAGGACGCCGCGTAGAAGCGCGGCACCTCGTCCGGCTGGGCGGTGAAGTTCAGGTCCGACGTGAAGGCGTAGTTGGTCGCGTAGGAGAACATCGGCAGGGCGTAGGCCTGGGCGGCGATCCGCTGGAGCGCCTTGGCGTAGGCGACCTTGCGCTTCTCCGGATCGGTCGAGCCGTCGCCTTCCTGCAGGTCGGCGATCACCTGGGGATCCTTGGTCAGGTCCTCCTCGCCGCCGCGGAAGAACACCCCGTCGAAGGCCGAGACGTCATAGACCGAGAACGAGCCCCAGGTCTGGTAGCCGATCGAGATCTTGCCGCTCCGCAGGGCATCCCGGAACGCGGCGTAACGCAGGTAGTTGAGCCGCACCTTGATGCCGACCGCCCCGAGATAGCCGATCACCGCCTCGGCATAGTCCCGCTCGCGATAGGCGCCGAGATCGATCTCGAACCCGTTCGCGTAGCCGGCTTCCTTGAGCAGCGCCTTGGCCTTGGCCGGGTCGTAGGGGTAGCGCATCACCCCCTGGTCGTTGCAGCCGAACTGGTCGACGAAGCAGAGCGCGTTCATCACCCGCGAGGCGCCGCGCACGAGGTTGTCGACCATGGCCTTGCGGTCGATGGCGTAGGAGATCGCCTGCCGGACCCGCACGTCCTTGAGCGGCGAGTTCTCCTTGGCGCGGCCGAGCGTGTCGAATTGCAGGAAGCCGACCCGCATCGTCTCGGAATTGAGCACGGTGACGTTGGGCGCGGCGCGCAGCTGCTCGGCCTGGTCGCTCGGCACCCGCCAGATCCAGTCGACGCCGCCGGTCATCAGCTCGGCCATCCGGCTCTCGCCGTCCGGGATGACGCGGAATTGCAGCTTGCCGATCTTCGGCTTCCCGAGCGGGCTGCCGGACCAGTACTGGGCGAAGCGCTCCATGGTGACGCCGCGGCCGCTATCGACCTTGGTGATCTTGTACGGGCCGCTGCCCACCGGCGCCTTGGCGAAGCCGTCGAGGCCGACCTTCTTGAAGTAGGCGGCCGGGAAGATCGGCGTCGGGCCGGCGAGGTATTCGAGCGCCGCCGGGAACGGCGCCTTGAGATGGATCCGCACGCTGTGCGGGCCGGTGACCTCCACCGACTTCATCCAGTCGACGTTCTGCCGGGTGACCGTGCGGGCCTCGGGCGTCAGCACGAAGTTGAACGTGAAGGCGACGTCCTCGGGCCCGAGCGGGTCGCCGTTGTGGAAGGTCACGCCCTCGCGGATCGTCAGGTCCAGGGTGGTGTCGTCCGTCCAGGTCCAGGCGGTGGCGAGCATCGGCTTGTAGGTGCCGTCCGCGGGGTCGCGGTACAGCAGCGTGTCCCAGCAGTTCCGGGCCAGGACGAGGCCTTCGCGGGCGCTGTTGTGATAGGGGCTGACATTCTCCGGCTCGCTGTCGGAGGCGTAGACCAGGGTGTCGTCGGCCTTGCCGGCGAGCGCCGGGCTCGCAGCGACCAGCGCGATCAGGGATGCTGCCAGGGAAGCGGTGAGGGGGATCGTCCGTACCGGCATGTCGACTCCGTCTCCGACGGCGGAGCGGCAGGATGCCCGGAGAGACTCCGCGACTGCCGCGTTTTTCACCCTGCGATGATGTTGTGCATCTGGGATCGCAACAAGTAGAATTTGGCGAGCGCTGCATTGCCGTTTCGGCAACGGGGCTGCGGTATAAGTGATATCGAGGCAGGATAATGCAGGCAACCGGGCTGCGCTACTTCCTGGCGGTCGCCCGCACCGGCTCCATCGCGGCGGCCTCGACCCAGCTCAACGTCGCCGCCTCGGCGATCAGCCGGCAGATCGCCAACCTCGAGGCCGAGCTCGATTGCGTCCTGTTCGAGCGCCGCCCGCGCGGCATGGTGCCGAGCCCGGCCGGGGAGCTTCTGGCCCAGCACGCCCACCAGATGCTGATCCGCTCCGAGCAGGTGGTCGCCGAGATCCGCGAGCTGGAGGGGCTCGCCCGTGGCCTGATCCGAGTGGCCAGTTCCGAGGGGTTTTCGCTCGACATCGTGCCGAGCGCCGTGGCGTCCTTCCACGCGGCGCATCCCGGCCTGCGCTTCGAGGTGACGGTGCTGCCCCCCGCCCAGGTGACCCAGATGGTGGCCGCCGGCGAGGCCGATCTCGGCATCACCTTCGCGCTCGCGCCGACCACCCAGGTCGAGGTGCTGTATGACGGGCAGGTCGACATGCGGGTGCTGGCCGCGCCCGATCATCCCCTGGCGCGGGCGAAGGTGGTGCAGCTCTCCGAGCTGCCGCATTATCCCGTCGCCCTGCCGACCCGGGACACGACCCTGCGGCAGGTCTTCGACGCCGCCTGCCTGCACGAGGGGATCGTGATCGAGCCGGTCCTGACCGCCAACAACCTGGCCACCCAGCTGCCCTTCGTGCGCAGGTCCCGCGGTCTCGCGCTGATGTCGGCGCTGTCGGTGCGGACGCCGGTGGACCTGAACGCGTTGATCAGCCTGCCGATCCGCGCCCGGGCGAGCCTCGCCCGGGGCATCCAGATCCAGGCCATGCGCGACCGGCGGTTGCCTCGGGCGGTGCGCGGCTTCCTGCGCCAGCTCATGGATGCGCTGCCGCCGACGGGCGTCGCTTAGGATGCCGGGTCAGGCGCCGCCGCGGCCCGAGGCGACGGCGCAGCTATGGTCCATCACGTCCTCGGCGCTGGCGCTCGGCGCCCGGTAGGCCAGCAGCAGGAAACCCGGCTCGGGATCGCCCGGCGGCGTCGCCACGGCGGCAAAGCTCGTCCGGTGTAGGTCCGGCCGGGGGCCCGGCAGGGTGCGCAGGGCCGCGAACGGGTTGAAGCGCGCGGCCTCCGCTTCCGGCACCCGCATCGCGTGGAAGCGATCCCCGGCGAGCGGCACCGGGAAGCGCGTCCAGGTCCCGCGGATCTGGCGGCCATGCGCCTTCACGGCGGCCAGCACGCTCGGCTTCAGGCAATCGAGGTGGATGTGGAGCTGGTCCTGGCTCCGGCCCCGGGCGGAGTTGACCGCGAGCCCCACCGCCTCAAGCGGCAGCCTGCCCTTCAGGGCATCCGACACGAACGGGCGCGCCGCCAGCGCCGCCCGCCAATAGGCGGCCCCGCGCGGCCCGCGCAGGACCGGGGCTTCGAGCCCGGGCGTCGTGTCGGTCGGCATCACCACGATGTGGGTCGGCTCGCCGGGCGCGCGCAGCACCGCCGAGCCGGGACGGTCCTTGTCGCCGAGATCGACCGAGAGGCACGGAAACGTCCGGTCGGCGATCCGCTTGGCGAGCACGCAGGTCTTGAGCGCGGCCCAGAGCACGTCCCGGCTGGGATCCGGCGCCGCCGCGGCCGGCAGCGCGAGCGTAACGACGAGGGCGGCGATCGGCGCACGGCGCATGGACAGTCCCGATGAGGCCAAGCCGGCGGACTGCCCGGCTGGCCGGGCTTGCGATAACCGTCTCACACCGCGTCGGCAAAGCGCCCGGCGCCGCATTGGGAGTTCCGCGATGCCGCACGCGCTCACCCCGGAGATCGGTGCCCGCTTCGCGGCACTCGCCCTCGGCCACGTCACCCGCGAATATCCGAACAAGCCGGGCCACGTCCTGGCCGGCCCCGAGGATGCGCGCACGCCCGCGGCGCTGCACCCGGTCTTCCACGGCAGCTACGATTGGCATTCCTGCGTCCACGGATACTGGCTGCTGGCGCGGGTGCTGCGGCGTTTCCCCGACGGGGCGCAGGCCGGGGCGATCCGCACGCGGTTCGACGCGCAGCTGGTGCCCGACAAGGTGGCCGGGGAATGCGCCTATTTCGCCGCCCCGACCGCCCGGGGCTACGAGCGGCCCTACGGCTGGGCCTGGCTCCTGAAGCTCGCCGACGAGCTGGCCCGCCTGCCCGAGCGCCGCTGGGCCGAGGCCCTGGCGCCGCTCACTGCGATGATCGCGGATCGCGTGCGGGATTTCCTGCCGGTCGCACCCTATCCGGTGCGGGTCGGCACGCATTTCAACACCGCCTTCGCGCTGCGGCTGGCGGCCGACTACGCCGAGGGCGCGGGCGACGCGGCCCTGTCCGACCTGCTGCTGCGCACCGCCGAGCGCTGGTACGGGGCGGACGCGGATTGCCCCGCCTGGGGCGAGCCCGGGGGCGACGATTTCCTGTCCTCCGCGCTGATCGAGGCCGAGTGCCTGCGCCGCCTCCTGCCGCCGGACACGTTCCGGCCCTGGTTCGACCGGTTCCTGCCCGACCTCGCGGCGGGGCGGCCCGCGACCCTGTTCCGGCCCGCCAGCGTGACCGACCGCAGCGACGGCAAGATCGCCCATCTCGACGGGCTGAACCTCAGCCGTGCCTGGTGCTTCCGCGCGCTCGCCGCCGCCCTCGACCCGGACGACCCCCGCCGCCCGCCGCTCCGGGCCGCCGCCGAGGCCCATTTGGAGGCCGGCCTCCCGCATCTCGCCGGCGACTACATGGGCGAGCACTGGCTCGCGACCTTCGCGCTGCTGGCGCTGGAGGCCTGAGCCGGATCGGACCCGCGGCGGCTAATCATGAGAGATTCCTGAGAACCTTTCGCCGCAGGCGGCGTTGTTCCCTGTCAGGGTGAAGCAGGACCCCGAACAAAAAAAGGACCGCCCCCGAGAGGGCAGCCCGAAGTCTTGGGAGGAAACGCCCACGAGGGGCAGCAGCGCGGCGACGCCATCGCCGTGCTGCATCGCATCAACCGGAGAGCGGGGGCCTTGTTCCCCGCCCGATCCGGCGCTGCGTCGCCTCGTAGAGCACCTGGGCGAGCTGCTCGGCCGAATAGGGCTTGCGCACCAGCGCGAATCCGTGCGCGTCGTCGGTCGCGAGCACGTGGCTGTAGCCGGAGGTCAGGACCACCGGCAGCTCCGGTCGGCTGCGCTGCAGATGGCGGGCGAGGGCGACGCCGCCCATCCCGGGCATGACCACGTCCGAGAAGACCGCGTCGAAGCGGCTCGGCGTCTGCTCGAGCTCGGTGAGCGCCTCTTCGGCGGATTTCGCCCAGATCGGCGCGTGGCCGAGATCCTCGAGGATCTGGGTGCAGAAGCGCCCGACCCCGAGATTGTCCTCCACGACCAGGATGCACAGGCTCCGCTGCGGTTCGGCCTCCCGGCGGTCGTCGCGGTTCGGATCCGCCGCCTTCGTGGGGGCGTCGACCTGCGGCAGGTAGAGGGTGAAGCGGGTGCCTTGGCCCGGCTCGCTCGCCACATCGATATCCCCGCCCGACTGCTTGGCGAAGCCGATGACCTGGCTGAGCCCGAGCCCCGTGCCCTTGCCGATCTCCTTGGTGGTGAAGAACGGCTCGAAGATCCGGCCCAGGTCGGGGGCCGGGATGCCGGCGCCGGTATCGATCACCACCACCGCCACGAACGGCCCCGCGGCGCCGGCATGCCCGCGGATCGGCGGCATCGGGCGGCCGCTCTCGAGGCGCAGGGTCAGGCTGCCTTCGCCGTCCATCGCGTCGCGGGCGTTCACCGCCATGTTGATCAGCGCGGTCTCGAACTGGCTCTCGTCGGCCCGCACGAAGCAGGCGCTGTCCGGCAGGTCGGTCTCGACATGGATGCGGGCACCGGTGACCGAGTCGATCATGTCGGCGATGCTGCGCAGGCGCTGGCCGATATCGAAGACCTGGGGCTTGAGGGCCTGGCGCCGGGCGAAGGCGAGCAACTGGCCGGTGAGCTTGGCGGCCCGGTCCACCGTGTCGGACACGGCGTCGAGGTAGCGGCGCTTGCGCTCCTCGGCGAGGTCCGGCCGGCGCAGGAACTCGACGGACGAGCGGATGATGGTCAGCAGGTTGTTGAAGTCGTGCGCGACGCCGCCGGTGAGCTGGCCGATCGCCTCCAGCTTCTGCGATTGCCGCAGCGCCTCCTCGGCCTGGCGCTGCTCGGTGATGTCGCGGCCGAAGCCGTAGAACAGCCCGTCCTCCGGCACGACGGTCCAGAGCACCCGCCGCCGGTCGCCGTCGCGGGTCATGCATGACAGCTCGACATCCTCGGCCCGGCGGCCCTCGCAGAGCGGCCGGAGCGCCGCCAGCGCCGTCTCGCGCTCCGCGGCGACGACGAAGTCGATGGCTTTCCCGCCCAGGGTCTCGTCCTCGGACCAGCCGAGCGCCCGGCTCCAGGACGGATTGACCGACTGGACCTGCCCATTCTTGTCGGAGACGATCTTCAGCACCGGCGACAGGTTCCAGACCCGGTCGCGGTCCCGGGTCTGGGCGGCGACCTGCGCCTCCAGCCGGTCCGCCCGGGATTGGAGCAGCGCCTCGTCCCGGTGCCGGGCCGCGGCGGCGCGCCGGCTCTCGAGCAGGCTCATCAGGGTCCGAGCGAGCCCCTCCAGGATGGCGACCTGCGGCCCGGTCAGGCCGCGCGGCTCGGGATCGAGGAGGCTGAGCGTGCCGATCGCCCAGCCATCGAGGGTGACGAGCGGGACGCCGGCGTAGAGGGCGAGGCCCGGCGCGCCGGTCCCGTCCTGCAGCACCAGGGCGCCCGGCTGGCACAGGGTCCGGATGCACAGCTCGGCGTCGAGGGACCGCTCCGGCCCGTCCCCGCCGATGGCGGCCGCGGTCCAGAGCCGGTCGGCGTCGACGAAGGTGATCCGCGCCAGCGCGGTGCCGCAGGACGCGGCGGCGATCCGGGCGATGTCGTCGAATACGGGGTCCGGCGGGGTGTCGAGAACGGCATAGCTGTGCAGCGCCGCCAGGCGCTGGGGGTGGTGGCGTTCGAAGCCCGACGGGCAGGACATGGTCTCGTTCCGCGACACGGCTGCGTCATAGCTCACGGCACCGACCTCCCAAACTGGGGCGATCGCCCGCGGCCTGCCGACTTGTTAAGCCGGTTCTCCCTACAACGCATGGGTGCAGATTTGAGTCCGGCTGCCCGGTGCAGATCGCCGCGTCGCCAGGCTGTCCGCGCTTGAGCCACCGCCCGACGGTTTGCGATGTGCAGTATCGTCGCACGGTGGGCCGAAACCCGGAGCGGCAAGTTGCCCGTGAGCAGCATGCTTCCGAGGGGTGGTCGCCGGCGTTCGGGAGACGATGATGGCAAGCCAAGGCCCTGGCGCGTCGCCCCGGATCCGGTATCCATGGTGACGGGCTGGGCTCGTCATGACCGGAGCAGCCGTGGACCTCAGACTCGACGACATCGCCTGGGGTACGCGGGGCGATCCGGTTGCGGCGGCCCGCGCGGTCGCGGCCGGGGCGGCGCGTCGGGCCGGCCGCCACGATCACGACGGCGGCTTTCCGGCGGAGGATGTCGCCGAACTCGCCCGGGTCGGCCTGCTGGCCGCGCCGGTCCCCCGGCGTGACGGCGGCGCGGGTCTCGGCGAGGAGCCGGACGGGGCGATCCTGCGCGCGGTGCTGACGCGCATCGGGGCCGGCAGCCTCGCGCTCGGGCGCGTCTACGAGGGCCACGTCAACGCGGTCCAGCTCGTCGCCCGCTTTGCCAGCGGCGAGGCACGCAACACCCTGCTGGCGGATGCCGCGCAGGGCCATCTGTTCGGGGTCTGGAACACCGAGCCGCCGGGCCAGGGCCTCAAGATCGACGGCGCCGACGGCACCCGGGTCCTGCGCGGCGTGAAGACCTTCGCGTCGGGGGCCGGGTTCGTGACCCGCGCCCTCGTGACCGCGCAGCCCGCCGCGCCCGGGTCGCAGATGATCGTCGTCGCCCTCGAACCCGGCGAGCGGGCGGACCTCTCCGCCTGGCGGGCGCAGGGGATGCGCGCCTCGGCCACCGGCACCGTGGATTTCACCGGGCTGGGCGCCGACCGCTTCACGCCGGTCGGCGCGCCCGACGATTACCAGGCGCAGCCGCATTTCTCGGGGGGCGCCTGGCGCTTCCTCGCTGTGCAGCTCGGCGGCCTGGAGGCGCTGCTCGACGCCTGGCGCGGCCATCTCGTCGCCACCGGCCGCGGCGAGGATCCGCACCAGCTCGCCCGTCTCGGCGAGGGCGTGATCGCCGCCGAGACCGCGCGCCTCTGGGTGGCCCGGGCGGCCGCGATCGTGGGCGAGGAGGGCGATCCGGACGGAATCATCGCCTACGTGAACCTCGCGCGCCTCGCGGTGGAGCGCGCCGGGCTCGACCTCCTGGAACGGGCGCAGCGCTCGGTCGGCCTGCAGGGCTTCCTGCGCGACCATCCGCTGGAGCGCCTGACCCGGGATCTCGCGACCTATCTGCGCCAGCCCGGCCCCGACCGGGCGCTGACCGAGGGCGCCCGCCACGTCCTGCGCGCGCCGCTGGCGAGCGGCGATCTCTGGCTCGACGAGGCCTGACCCCGAGGGGCGGCCCGGATCCGGGACGCAAGCCTTTTCGAATGCGGCATCGGGTCTGTGGATCGGATGGCCGCGGCCGGGAGCCCTAACCGTCGCCCGGCGTTTCCAGCGGCCGGGACAGGTTCGGATCATAGATGGCCAAGCGCAGGACGAAGACGGTCGCCCATTCGGAGACCGAAGACGCGCCGCTGATGCCCACCGGTGCGCTGGCGGTGGCGCTGCTGGACCTGGCCGAGGGCACGGCCCCTCTGGTCCACGTCGCCCGGGATGCCCGGCGGCTGGACGAACTGGCCGCAACCCTCAGGGCCCTGGACCCCGAGGCGCGCGTCGCCGTCTACCCGGAATGGGATTGCCTGCCGCTCGACCACGCCTCGCCCTCGCGGGGCATGATGGGCGCCCGGGCGGCCACGATGCGCTGGCTCACCGACCGGGACGCCCTGCCGGGCTTCGTGCTCACCACCGCCCCGGCGCTGATCCAGCGCGTGCCCCCGCCCGAGACCTGGGCCGATGCCCGGGTGACCCTCCGGGTCGGCGATGCCCTCGACGTCGCCGCCGCGATGGCCGACCTCAAGCGCCTCGGCTACATCCTCGACGAGCGGGTCGACGAGCCGGGCGAGATCGCGGTCCGGGGCCGCACCATCGAGGTGTTTCCCGCCGCCGCCCCGCGTCCCTGCCGGATCGAGCATGCCGAGGGCCGCGTCACCGCGATCCGCTCCTACGACCCGATCTCGCAGCGCTCCGTCGCCGAGGTCGCGGACCTGGTGATCGACCCGGCCACCGAGATCATCCTGGCGCCGGATTCCGGCCAGAGCTTCGAGCCCTTCACCGGGCAGGAGCACCGCCTCGAGCGCTACTATCCCCGCCTCGTCACCCTGCTCGACTACGTGCCCGAAGCCCGGCTGGTGGTCGAGGACGGGACCCAGGCCCGGGTCGACGCCTTCTACGAGCAGATGGACGAAGCCGGAGCCCGCCGGGCGCCCCGCGGCGGCCGGCCGGAGGGCGGCGCGGGCCTCTACCTCGCCCCCGAGGCGTGGCGGGCCGTCGTGGCGGAGCGCACCCGCGCGGTCGCCACGGACGCCGCGGCCGAGCCGGTGGCGGTGCCGGTCTTCGCCCGGGAGCGCCGGCCCGAGGCGGCCTTCGCCAAGGCGATGCGCGAGCGGCTGAAGGCCGGGGACATCGTCGTCCTGGCCGGCTCCCGCCAGCCGCTGCGGCGCCTCGTGCGCCAGGCCGGCAAGATCGCCGAGCGCCCGGTCCGGCTGATCGACGGCTGGTCCGACCTCGCCGACGCGGCCCCGGGAGACATCCTCGCCCTAGAGGCACCGGTCGGGGCCGGCTTCCGGGTTCCGGCCAGGGGCGCGACGGTGTTCGCCGCGGCGGACCTGTTCGGGCCGGATGCCGCGGTGGCCGGCACCGCCCGGGCGATCCTGCCGATGGGCGAGGTCGACCTGCGCCCCGGCGACGTCGCGGTCGATCGCGACCACGGCCTGTGCGTGTTCGAGGGGCTCGAGCCGGTCGAGACGCCGGCGGGCATCGCCGCGGAAGCCGCCTCCGAGCCGTCCGAGGCCCTGCGCCTGCGCTTTGCCGGCGACGCGATCCTGATGGTTCCGGTGACCCAGGCCGACCGGATCTGGCGCTACGGCCCCGAGCCGGATGCCGTCACCCTGGACAAGCTCGACGGCGGCACCTGGGCCCGCCGCCGCCTGGAGGCCGAGGCCACCATGGCGCGCACCGCCCGGGCGATGCTGGAGGCCGCCCGCGCCCGCCGGGACACCGAGGCTCCGGTCCTGGCGCCGCCCTCCCGCGACATGGAGCGGTTCGCCGCCGGCTTCGGCTACGCCCCGACTCCGGACCAGGCCGCCGCGGTCGACGCGCTGATGGCCGACCTCGCCTCCGGCCGGCCGATGGACCGGCTGGTCTGCGGCGATGTCGGCTTCGGCAAGACCGAGGTTGCGCTGCGGGCCCTGGCGGCGACGATTTTCGCCGGCAAACAGGCTGCGCTGATCGCCCCGACCACGGTGCTGGCCCGCCAGCACGCCGAGACCCTGCGCCGGCGGTTCGGCCGCTTCGGCATCGAGGTCGCGCAGCTCTCGCGCCTGGTCTCGCCGGCCGAGGCCAAGCGGGTGAAGGCCGGGCTGGCCGACGGTTCGATCCAGCTCGTCGTCGGGACCCAGGCGCTCGCCGGCCGCGGCGTGCGATTCGCCGATCTCGGCCTGACCGTGATCGACGAGGAGCAGCGCTTCGGCGCCAAGATGAAGGCGGATCTGCGCCGCCTCGCCGCGGGTGGGCACGTGCTGACGCTCACCGCCACCCCGATCCCGCGCACCCTCCAGGCGGCGCTCGTCGGCCTGCAGAGCCTCAGCGTGATCGCCACGCCCCCGGTGATGCGCCAGCCGGTCCGGACCGTGGTGGCGCCGTTCGAGGCCGACGCGGTGCGCGAGGCCCTGATCCGCGAGCATCGCCGGGGCGGGCAGAGCTTCGTCGTCTGCCCGCGCATCGAGGACATCGCCCCCATGGCCGAGCGCCTGCGCGGCCTCGTGCCGGGCCTCGACGTGCTGGTGGCGCATGGCGACCTGAAGCCCTCGGCCATGGACGAGGTCATGGTCCGCTTCGCCGACGGGGACGGCGACGTGCTGCTCGCCACCGCCATCGTGGAGAGCGGGCTCGACGTGCCCCGGGCCAACACGATGCTGGTCTGGGAGGCGGCCCGGTTCGGGCTGGCGCAGCTCCACCAGTTGCGCGGCCGCGTCGGGCGGGGCCAGCGGCGCGGGGTCGTCCACCTGCTCAGCGATCCGGCCGCGCCGCCCCCGCCGGCGGCCCTGCAGCGCCTGCGCGCCCTGGAGGCGCTGGACCGCCTCGGCGCCGGCTTCGCGGTCAGCGCCCGCGACCTCGACCTGCGCGGCGCCGGCGACCTCGTCGGCGAGGACCAGGCCGGCCATGCCAAGCTGGTCGGGCTCGGCCTCTACCAGCACCTGCTGCAGCTGGCGCTCACCGCCGCCAAGGGCGAGCCGGCCGAGGATTGGAGCCCGGAGATCGAGATCGGGCTGCCGAGCCGGATCCCGGCGGATTACGTCCCGGAGCCGGAGATCCGCCTGAGCCTCTACACCCGCCTGCTGCGCCTGCGCGACGGCGAGGCGATCGAGGCGCTGGCCGGCGAGGTCGAGGACCGCTTCGGCACGCCGCCGACGCCGGTCCTGGCCCTGTTCACCCTGGCGCGGCTGCGGGCCGCCTGCTGCGGGCTGGGCGTGGCCCGGCTCAGCGGCGGTCCCCAGGGCGTCGCGGCCGATATCCGGCCCGACCGGCCCCTGCCGCCGATGCCGGCCGAGGACGGGATCATCCTGCGTGCGGGGCGCGTGGTCTGGCGGCAGGCCTGCGCCGACGCGGAGGCGCGCGCGGGCCTCGCGGCGGATCTGCTCGACCGCATCCGGACCGCCCGGGACCGCGCCGCCTGACGCGGATCCGAACCCGGGCGGCCCTCACGCGCTTGTGAGCGGCGCCCGGGCCGGACCAGTAAAATCGTATCAGTGACAGCGGGCCCGCCGCGGCCCATCTGCGGCGGGCCACATCCCGACCGAGCGCCCCGTGCCAGCCGGCGGCACGCCGGACCGGTCGGGTCCCGACGTTGTACCGGGGTCTCTTGCCCTTTCGTCTCCGGTACGGCCGCATGGCCGGGCGCCCATGACCCCGTGCAAGGCGGGTGCCCGGCCTGTCGTCCGTGGAGGCCGGGCCGGGCGATCGGCCCGATCCGGAGTTGACCGGCGCCGTCCGCTCGGGCCTTCTCACCCAGAACGGGAAAAGCCCGGGTTCGATGGAATTTCTCCGCGATCCTGCGCCGACCCGGGGTCAACCAGGGAGGTATCATGCACGTCACGATTGAGCAGGCCGAGCGGGCGATCGCCGCGGCACGGGCGAAGGCCCAGGAGCTGGGCACCCAGATGTGCATCGCGGTCGTCGATTCCGGCGGCAACCTGAAGGCGTTCCATCGCATGGACGATGCCTGGGTCGGCTCGATCGACATCGCCCACAAGAAGGCCAAGACCTCGGTGTTCTTCGGGATGATGACCGGCCAGATCGGCCAGCTGTCCCAGCCGGGCGGCCCGCTCTACGGCATCGAGCATTCCAATGACGGGCTGATCACCTTCCCGGGCGGTATCCCGATCGTCGACGCCGACGGTGTCATGTCGGGCGCGATCGGCGTCAGCGGCTCCACGGTGGAGAACGATCACGTCGTGGCGGAGGCCGGCGCCAAGGCCATCGGCCAGACCGAGCTCCCGGCCCATCCCTGGCGGACCTGAGACCGCTCCGGCCCCGGCCTTACGGGTCGCGCTGCGCCAGCGCCCGGCCGATCCCGAGCAGCAACATGCTCGAGATCAGCCGGAGGTTCTCGTCGCCGTAGCGATCGAGCGCGGAATGGACCCGGATGCAGTGGTCGGCCGCGGATTCCAGATGCTTCACCTGCGTCGCGTCCGCGTCCAGCCCGGCCGGGACGGAACTGGGATAGAGATCCGTCACATCGATATAGGCGCCGCGCCCGCGCAGCGCCCCGCCGGTATCCGGGGCCAGGCGGCCGCGGTTGAGGATCCAGCGGACCTCGCCGGTCGCGCTCAGGACGCGGAATTCCAGCGAGACCAGGCCGCCGGTCCGGCGCACCTTGCGGATCCGGTCGAACACCCAGCCGCGATCCTCGGGATGGATGCGCCCCAGGGCCACGTCCAGCGGCAGGGGCTTGCCGGCAAAGCTCGGATTTCCGGACAGCAGGGTGGCCGCGCCCGCGTCGAGCACGGAGCGGCCGGCCAGGACATCCGTGTCCCAGGTCCCGACAAATCCCGCATCTTGCAGGGCGGAGGTCGCCGTGGAGGCCAACGCCATTCAATTCCCCGATGCGGCTGTGTCGGGCCCGGCACCCGACAACCTGCTGCGACACAAGCCAGCGACAATTCGGTTGTCGGCGAATCGATCCAAGTCCGGCGCCGCCCCGGCCCTGACATGTCGTCACGGGTCTCCGGCACCGGGCCGACGCCGCGAGCCCGCGGGCGGCCCGAGCAAACGCGGCGTAAAGCTTTTCGTGATGCGGTCTCGGCGCCGTTAAGACTGTATCCACGTCGGCGGTGAGCACCCACGATGCTCGGATACCGTATCGTTCCAGGTCTCTTGATGCGCAGCTACATCTTCCGGGCGATCCGCCGCGAGCCGGACGGGATGCTCGGCCCGGACCTGTACCGGCAGCCCTTCGAGGCCGCCGGCGACGCGGCCGCGGTGGTTGTGGCCAAGCGGATCGATCTCGATCTGGCCGAGCTCGGAGCCAACGCGGTCTACGTGACCGCCGAGGATGGACGGGCGATCTGGAGCCTGCACGCGCAGGACTTCCCCGATCCGCGCCTCTGACGGCGATGTCCGCCCCCGCCGCCCCGTCCCTGGTGCTGCGCGGGATCAGGGCCTAACCTCGTCGGCTCCGGTATACGGTCGGCCAGGGCGCGCGGGATCACACCAGCATGGATCGCACCAATCTCCCGCTCTCGCAGGAGCGCCTCTGGGACAGCCTGATGGAGCTCGCCCGGATCGGCGCGCTCCCCAACGGCGGCAACGACCGGCAGGCCCTGACCGACCGGGACGCCGAGGGGCGCGCCCTGTTCCAGCGCTGGGGCGAGGCGATCGGGCTGACGCTCACCGTGGACCGGATCGGCAACATGATCTTCCACCGGCCGGGGCGTGACCCGGGCCGGAAGCCGGTCGCCATCGGCAGCCACCTCGACACCCAGCCCACCGGCGGCAAGTTCGACGGGCCGCTCGGCGTGCTCGCCGGCCTGGAGATCCTGCGCGCCCTGCACGAGGCCGGGATCGAGACCGAGGCGCCGCTCCTGCTGATCAACTGGTGCAACGAGGAGGGCGCGCGCTTCGCCCCGCCGATGAGCGGCAGCGGCGTCGCCATGGGGATCGTGCCCGAGGCCGACGTGATGGAGACCCGCGACCTCGACGGCCGCGTCTTCGGCGACGAGCTGCGCCGGATCGGCTGGCAGGGGGAGGCGGATCCCGCGGCTCTTCGCGGCATCGGCGCCTATTTCGAATTGCACATCGAGCAGGGCAAGCGCCTCGAGGATGCCGGCCTGACCATCGGCGTGGTCGACCGGGCGCTCGCCCAGATCTGGTACGAGATCACCGTGCTGGGCGAGGAGGCCCATGCCGGCAGCCCCATGGCCGGGCGGCGCGACGCCATGATGGCCGCCGCGGCGCTGATCGGGTCCCTGGAGGACATCGCCCGGGACGCCGTCGGCCCGGAGGGCGAGCGCGGCCGCGCCACCGTGGGGGTCCTGAAGGCTGAGCCGGCGAGCCGCAACATCACCCCGGGCCGGGTCTGGTTCAGCCTCGACACCCGCCACGGCGATCCCGGGCAGCTGGAGGCGATGCGCGGGCAGGTCCTGGCCAGGGCCGACGCGCTCTCCGCGGAGCGGGGCGTGACGATCCAGGTCGAGGAGTTCTGGCGCGCGCCGCTCACGCCCTTCGACCCGGTGCTGGTCGACCGCGTCCAGGCGGCCGCCGAGGCGCGGGGCCATGCCTGGACCCGGATGCCGACCGCGATCTATCACGATGCCGTCTACTGTGCCCGGACGGTGCCGGCGGCCCTGGTGTTCTGCCCCTGCCACGGCGGCATCAGCCACAACGAGGCCGAGAGCATCACGCCGGACTGGGCCCGGGCCGGCATGGAGGTGCTGGCCGACGCGGTGCTGGCCACCGCCGGTCTCGCGCGCGCCTGAGGAGGCTGGTTCGGCATGTCCGACGACAACGTCATCCGCCCGACCTTCGGCGCGCCCCGCCCGGCCGCGCCCCCGGAGCCCGATCCCGGGCAGCCGCCGATGCGCCTGTTCGGTGCGGCGGCGGGCCACCGGGTCGGCCTGATCCGCGACCCGGCCGCCCAGGAGGGCGACGTGTTCCGGATCGTGGTCGGCCCGGAGGACGAGCACGCCGTCGAGACGGTGGCGCTGCTGCCGGCGGCGGGCGACACGGAAGGGGAGGCGGAGCGGATCGGCTTCGCGATCCTGCGGGCGCTCGAAGTGGTCGAGGGCGCGGTCTGATCCGGGCTGCCGGCCCGGCCGGTCAGGCGATCGGCTTCGGCTTGATGATCGGCGAGCGGGTGAGGCTCTGGATCTCGCGGCCGGGCCGTCCGGCCTTGAGGGCGATCTCCTCCTCATGCTCGGCGATGACCTGCCGGGCCGGCTCGTCGCCGTCCAGCCCGCCGAGGATCTCGGCCGGGACGCGCCGGTTCGAGGCCCGGGAGCCGTCCTCGAAGACGACGTCGAACAGAATGAAGCCCCGTTCCTGGGGTCTCGACTTGATGCGCTTAGCCATAGGTGCTGATACGCCAGCGCGATCCCGCGTGGCAGGGGGCACCGCCGCGCAGGGGGTTGCGCCGCGCGCAGCGCCGAACCCGCCCGCGGCCCCGCTCTCGCCGTGATCTTTCGTGCCGACGGTCCCGGACCGGCCGCACCGCCAATCGAGGAAACGTCCGTGATACCCTGGGTTCATCTCGACACCGGCTCCGTCCCGGGGGGCGGCACCGACCTGCGCTTGATGCAGCGGGGCGACGAGTTCTCGATCCTGGCCGACACGATCGAGCTGATGAACAACCGCCGCAGCGGCTCCGAGGCGGCGCTCGCCGCGATGACCTGCGAGCGGCTCAGGGACCGGCCCCGGGCCCGGATGCTGATCGGCGGCCTGGGCATGGGCTTCACCCTGCGGGCAGCGCTCGAGGGGCTCGGCCCGGACGCGCGGGTCGTGGTGGCCGAGCTGGTGCCCGCCGTGATCGCCTGGGCCCGCGGCCCGCTCGCCCATGTCTTCGGCGATTGCCTGGACGATCCCCGGGTCGACGTGCAGGAATCCGACGTGAACCGCCTGATCCAGGCGGGGCCGGGCCAGTACGACGCCATCCTGCTCGACGTCGATAACGGCCCGGAGGGGCTGATGCGCCGCTCGAACGACCGGCTCTACGACAATTGGGGCCTCAAGCGGGCCCGCTGGGCCCTGCGGCCGGGCGGCATCCTGGCCGTCTGGTCGGGCGCCCCGGACCGGAAGTTCAAATCGCGCCTGCAGCGCTCGGGCTTCGCGGTCGAGGAGGCCCGCGTCCACGCCAGCGGCCGTGGCAGCGGGCCCAAGCACGTGGTCTGGCTCGGCACCCGGACCGAGGGTCCGGTCGCGCCGGACCGGCCCGAGCCCGGCCGTCCGAAAGCGGCCCGGTAAGCGCCGGGCTGCCGCCCACGGTCGCACCCCCTGGGCCGGCGCGCGGGAATCCGCACATGCGGGTCATGGGTGCGAATGGCGGGCATCTCTACACGGTTGAGGTCAGGCCGAGCCGGCATGACCCGGGCCGTTTCACGTGGGCGATCCGCGACCGCGGCAAGCTGGTCCGCGGCTCGTACCGCCCGCATGCCTCCGAGGGGGCCGCCCGGGCGGTCGCCCTGGCCGAAGTGGACCGGCTCATCGGGCATGACGAGCCGCAGAACGACGGCTGACCGGCCGGAGCTATGGCCTGGACGCGCATCTCGACGACCATGCCGTGTCATCCATGCATGCAGAAACAACCTTCGGTCTGTTGCATGCCGCAATGCGGTAGCCTATCTGTGCAGTGCGGGATGGCGATGGCGTCGCGATCCCGCTGCCCTTCTTGGGCGTTTCCTCCCTAGACTTCGGGCCGCTCCTTCGGGAGTGGCCTTTTTTCTGTGCTGTATCCGCCGCGGGATATACGCCCGAGATCCGAGCCCTGGGCCCGGAGCTTCGGTCAAGCGGAACCATGACCTTGGCTGTTCGTTCTGCCGTCATGGAACACTACAGATCCACCCTTGCGACGACCGCGATCGCCGTATTCGGCCTGGTCGTAGCCGCCCATACTCTGCATCCGGGCAATTACGAGGTGCAGCCGCGCCCCGTCCGGACGGAGGCGGCGCAGGCCGCGCCGTCGACCTGGATGGATCCACCGGCCCGGATGGCCGGCACGATCAAGCCCGAACCCGCCGTCTCCGAGACCGCGCGCGCGCCCGCTGCCGACCTGCTGTCGCCCCGGCTGGCCGCCGCGCTGCCGCCGGGCGCCGTCACGGCCCCGGCGCTGCCGAGCGCGCTGGTGGCTCCGGCCGAGAAGGCGCGCAAAACGCTCGTGGCGAACCGGGTGAAGGTGGCGGATCGCGGCCTGCGTCGGACCGCCCGCCTGCGCCATGCCGGCCTGGACCGCCCTGCGGCCGTCGAGCCGATCGTCGCCGCCGCCGCACCGACGCCCGCACCCGCGGCCCAGAGAATCGATCCGATCGGCGACCTGATTCGCGGCCTCGGCCTCGCTCACGACAGCGAGGGCTGAGCCGGGCCGGGCTCAGCCATACCCGCCCACGCGCTACTGGACGTGGATGGTCAGCTTCATCTTCGGGTGGATGCCGCACTGGATGACGAAATCCCCCGGCTCCTTCAGGACCAGCCGGGTCTCGGTGCCGGGCTCCTGATCGCCGGCATCGAAGGAGAACCTGTCCGCCTCAATGAAGGCGTGGTGGGTCTGGTTGGCATCTTCGTTGCGCAGGGTGATCGTGTCGCCGCGCCGCAGGAACAGGTCGGTCGGCACGTAGTGACGCCCCTTCTGCAGGACGAGCCGGGTCGTGGCCGACAGCGTCGCCCAGGCCGCGTGCGGCGCGACGCACAGACCCGCCAGAACCACCGTCCCGACGAGGAGCAAGGGCTGCAGGCGCCGGTCGCGAAGGGGCATGTTGGGTGTCCGCTGGAAAATGGGATGCGCCGGGGCAAGGGATGAAGACCGGATCGCCCGCCGAGCGGCCCGGGAAACCGCGACGCCCATGGTGCGCCGAGGCCCTCAACATCCCGCTACGCCAAATCGTAAGATTGTCTCAATCGCCCGATGAATAAGCGCCGATATTTAAGTTCTACAAGTCTTGATTGTATTCGTCGCTAGAAAGCGGCTCCCCGTCATGCGCGCCGCACAGCCTCAGCGCGCCGCGCACATGCTCCCGGAAGACCTGGACCCGCGCCGGCAGATCGCGCCCGGCCAGGGTCACGGCGCGCAGCACCGCCCCGCGACTCGCCCAGGGCGCCAGCACGCGCACGAGCTGGCCCGCCGCGACCGCCCGGGCGGCGACAAGGCTCGGGATATGGCCGATCCCGGCCCCCACCAGGGTCAGGCGGTGCACGGTCGCGAAATCGCTGACCCGGATGGCCGGGCTCAGGACGATCCGCTCGGTCCGGCCGCGCCCGTCCGTGAGGGGCAGGGCGCCCGAGCCCGGCCGATCCCGGGACAGGATCAGGTCGTGCGCGTCGAGCCCGGCCAGGTCGGCGGGCGCCGGGCGGCGCAGCAGGTAGGCCGGCGCGGCGTAGAGGCCCACCGACAGGGTCGCCAGGACGACGGCCCGGTAGCCGGTCTCCTCCGCGCCGCCGAGCCGGAGGGCGAGGTCGATCCGGTTGGCCGCCAGGTCGAGGCGGGCATCGGTGTTCAGCATCTCGACCGTGATCTGCGGATAGGCCGCCCGGAAGCTCGCGACGATCTCGGGCATCACCTCGATCCCGAAATCGATCGAGGTGGTCAGGCGCAGGTGCCCCGCCGGCACCGTCCGGGCGTCGCGGGCGGTCTCGGCGGCCTCGTCGAGGAGCGCGAGGCTCTCATGGGCCTTGGCGTAGAAGGCCAGCCCCTCCGCGGTCGGCGAGACCGCCCGCGAGGTGCGGGCCATCAGCCTCGTGCCGAGCGCCCGCTCCAGCCGGGACAGGCGCCGGCTGACGCTGCCCTTGGTTTCCCGCAGGCTCGCGGCTGCGGCCGTGACGGTGCCGAGATCGACGACCGTGCAGAAGGCGCGCACGTCGTCGAGGCCGCCCTGGAAGGTTTCCGTTCTCGCAACCATGGGGTTCCGGATAGCAGGCTCAACCGCGGCCGTGAACGGGTCTACAGGGCGGCTGCGGCGCACCGAATCGCGCACGATCGTCTGCTGTGTAGGAGACACCCTTGAAGTCGATTCTCGCCTCCGGCCTTCTGGCCCTCCTGGTCGCCACCCCCGTCCTGGCCCAGTCCCCCGCGACCCGCGACCCGGCCCAGATCCAGGCCGGCACCTACGCGGTCGATCCCAACCACACCCAGGTCGGCTGGCGGGTCTCCCATATGGGCTTCTCGAACTATGCCGGCGGCTTCTCGGACGTGTCCGGCACCCTCGAGCTGCAGCCGAAGAACCCGGCGGCCGCGAAGCTGTCGATCAAGATCCCGGTCGCCTCCGTGACCACGACCAGCGCCAAGCTCACCGACGAGCTGAAGGGCGACCAGTGGCTCGACGCGGCCAAGTTCCCCGACATGACCTTCGTGTCCACCAAGGTCACCCCCGAGGGCAAGGACAAGGCGAAGGTGACCGGCAACCTCACGCTCCACGGGGTGACCAAGCCGGTGACGCTGGACGTCACCCTGGTCGGGGCCGGCGTGAACCCGCTGAGCAAGAAGGTCACGGTCGGCTTCGACGCCACCGGCACGCTCAAGCGCTCCGAGTTCGGGGTGAAGACCTACCTGCCGCTGATCGGCGACGACCTGCACCTGACCATCGCGGGCGCCTTCGAGCGTCAGGACTGACCCGGTACCGCGGGACGGGAGGATGGCCATGGCACCCGACGCGTCGGCCCGGCGCTACTCCGCGGTGGCTATCCTGCTGCACTGGGCGAGCGCGCTGGGCGTTCTCGCCCTGATCGGCATGGGCCTGACCATGACCCATGCCGGGCTGGCGCCGATGCGCCTGTTCCCGCTCTACCAGTGGCACAAGTCGGTCGGGATCACCGTGCTGGTCCTGACCGGGCTGCGCCTCGCCTGGCGGCTGGCTCACCGGCCGCCGCCCTATCCGGCGGCCATGCCGGCCCGGGAGCGCCGGGCGGCGGGGGCGGCCCACGCCCTCCTGTACGGGCTCCTCATCGGGCTGCCGCTGACCGGCTGGGCCGTGGTCTCGCTCTCGCCGTTCAACATCCCGACGGTGCTGTACGGGCTCGTGCCCTGGCCGCACCTGCCGCTCGCGCCGCTCCTGACCGATCCCGCGGGCGCGGAGGGGCTGCTCAAGGCGCTGCACGCCTCCGGCGCCTGGATCCTCACCGCGCTGCTGGTGCTGCACGTGGCGGCGGCGCTGCGCCACCATCTCATCCTGCGGGACGGCGTGCTGGGACGGATGCTGCCCGGCCGCCGCCCGGCGGGGCTCCCCGACGCCCTGGAATCGCCCCGATGATGTCGCGCCGCCTGCGCCTCGCCCTGTGCCTGTCGGCCGCCCTGTCGGGTGCCGTCTCCCCCGCGCTATCCGCCTCGTGGGCGGTGGATCCGGCCAAGAGCGCGATCCGGTTCTCGGGCGTGCAGGTCGGGACCCCGTTCTCCGGACGCTTCGAGCGCTTCGAGGCCCGGGTGGAGTTCGACCCCGCCAAGCCCGAGGCGGGCCGCGCCACGGTGCTGGTCGATCTGGCCAGCGCTCGCACCGGCGATACCCAGCGCGACACGGCCCTGCCCCAGAAGGACTGGTTCGACGTGGCGAGCGCCAGCCACGCGCGCTTCGAGGCGAGCCGCTTCGTCGACAAGGGCGGCGGCGACTACGAGGCCGTCGGCGACCTGATGATCCGGGGTACGAAACGCCCGCTGACGCTGCCCTTCCACCTGTCGCTCGACGGCGACCGGGCGCACGCCACCGGGCATGTCGGACTCGTCCGCACCGCGTTCGGTGTCGGCCAGGGCGCCTGGGCCTCCGGGCAATGGGTCGCCCTCGAGGTCGGGGTCGATGTCGACCTCGTCGCCACCGCCCGGTCCGACGCTCCGGCGCAGGCGCACTGAGCGCGCGCCGCCGACCCGGCTGCGGGCTCGGCGTGAGGCCCGGCCACCGCGCAGGCGCCTCTCAGCCCGAGGCACCGGAACGCGCCGTCTCCGCAGGGATCGGGAGGGCGGCGGGGCGCCTGGTTTTCGCGCGCACAACCGACGTGCTCTGACACACCTAAGACCTGAGCCGGCAGCGGTATGTCATTCCGCGGCGGCTTACTGACTTCAACGGATTGGCCGCCGGATTTACTGTCAACGAAACGAGTCCGCTCGTTATCTGGCAAAGGCGCCAATCATGAAATCACTCATCGTTGCTGGAATGCTGTCGGCGGCTTGCATGGGCTCCGCCTATGCCGGGCCCGCCATCCCCATGGATGCAGGCCTCGCGACCGGCGGTCAGACCGCGGTGACCAACGTCGCCTGGCTCAGCCGCTACGGCAAGCTCTGCTATCACGGCACGCGGTGGATCCCGGCCTGCCACGCCACCAATCGGCCGGTCGGCTACATGAGGGGACACTGGAACGCGACTCGCACCCGTTTCATCCCGGGGCGCTACTATTGAGGTCCTGTACCGCCGCGTCGATCGGACGGCACGGCCCGCGATCCCGATCGTCACCCTGAGCGCGGCGCCGCCGATCCGTACGATCGCCCCGGCCATGCGCCCAGGCGCAGGATCCCCCGCAAAGTCTGGTTGGACGTCGTCATGAGCAAGCGCGTTCTCGGCGCCCTTCTGGGGGCGTGGGCCGGTGTCATCGCGACCGTGAGCGTCGCTCCCCCGGCCGTGGCGGCCCCGCCTGCGCCCGCGTCCGGGACCTGCGACACGGACGAGCCGACGGCCTGCATGAACCGCTACGGCGAGGGCGCGGCCCGCAGCCTGTCCAGGGCCTACGGGAAGGCCGCCGGCCAGGTCGATGCGCTCTGCGCCGAGGCCACCAGCTCCGGGATCGCGTATTGCCTGGAGCCCGCTCAGCGGGTTGCCGACAAGGACCTCAACGCGACCTATGCCCGGGCCGTGGCGTCGATCGGCGACGACGCCGAAGGCCGGACATGGCGCGCGCGTCTCAAACAGGCGCAGCAGGCCTGGCTGCGTTTCCGCGACGCCGATTGCGGGGATCTCACCTTTTCCGAATGGGGGAGCGGCACGGGAGCCGGCCCGGCAATGTCGGCCTGCCTCATCGCCCATACCGTGGAGCGCACCGCCGAACTCCGCCGGCGCTACGACCGTCGATGACGGTCACGGACAAGGTCACGGGCGGCCCGGAACGCGCTTCTACGCCCCCGGCTGGTCCTCGGAACCGGTGCCCAGGGCCCGCTGCACCATCACGCTGTCCGACCAGCGCCCGTATTTGAAGCCCACCGCCTTCAGGTAGCCGACGCGGACGAAGCCGCAGGTCTCGTGGAGGCGCAGGGACGCCTGGTTCTCGGCGTCGATGTAGCCGATCATCTGCCGGTAGCCGCCGGCCGCGCAGGCCTCGATCAGCGCCGGCAGGAGGCGCCGCCCGATCCCGGCATGGAGATGGTCGGGATGCACGTAGATCGAGTGCTTGAGGGTGTAGCGATAGGCCGGGCGCTTCCGGAACGGCACCGCGTAGGCGTAGCCCGCCACCTGGCCGCCGCGCTCGGCGACGAGGTGGGGCAGGCGCTTCTTGCGCATGGTCTTGCGCCGCCGCTTCAGGTCGTCGGGCAGCAGGCGCGCCTCGTCGTCGAAATCGGCGACGTTGCCGACGCCCTTGCCGATATGATGCTCGTAGATCGCCACCATGGCCTCGACATCCGCGTCCGAGGAGGCGCGGATGATGATGTCCGGGCTCGGATGCGCCGGGACCGGGGCGCCCGCCTCGGGCTCGATCTCCATCAGGCGCCGTCCCGCACGACGTAGGTGTGGAAGCGGATCCGCCCGTCCGGATCGACCTCGCGGTAGACGCCCTGGATCTCGGCCTCGAAGCCCGGGAACAGGTTGGCGGAGGCTTCGAACATCTTGAAATAGTCGAGCATCGGCTTGGCGCGGTCGTCCAGGCGCTCGCCCGGCAGCACGGTGCCGATGCCCGGCGGGTAGACCAGCATCAGGGTCGTGGCGATGCGCCCCTCGGCCTCGGCGATCGGCACGTAGTCGACCTTGTTGCGGGTCAGCATCTGGGCGGCCTTCTTGGGCGCCATCACCATCTCGGGCAGGTGCTCGGGGGCGAATTGCCGGCGCTGGAGCGCGGAGGTGCCGGCCTCCCGGTGGAAGGCGTGGAACTCGGCGCAGAGGTCGCGCAGGCGCACCCCGCGGTAGCGGTTGGGCCGGCGGTTGACGAATTCCGGCATGGCCTCCTCGAGCGGCACGTTGTCGTCGTGGAGCCGCTTGAAGGCGACGAGGCCCGAGATCAGGGTCCCGGCCTTGGAGGATTCGACGCCCGGCGTCAGCAGGAAGAGCAGCGAGTTCAGGTCGTTCTTCTCGGCCACGATCCGGTTCTCGCGCAGGTACTGCGCGACGATCGGGGCCGGCACGCCGTGATCGGCATAGGCCCCCGTGGCCCGGTCGAAGCCCGGGGTGAGCACCGTCAGCTTGTTCGGGTCGGTGATCGCGTAGCCCGGCGCCACGTGGCTGAAGCCGTGCCAGGCCGCCCCCGGGGTGAGCTCCCAGTAGCGCGGCTCGGATGCGAGCGCGTCGGTGGGCACCCGCTCCCAGGCGATCTCGGCGCCGTCCGGGCCGGTCACCCGGTCCGGCACGAACGGGTCGAAGAACCAGCGCCGCAGCGGATCGGCCTCGTTCTCCTCGAATTCCCGCCGGATCGCCCGGACCTTCTTGCGCCACTCGATCCCGAGCCGGATCGTGTCGTCCCACAGGATCATGCCCGAGCGGCCCTTCATCATCTGGGCGCCGACATCGAGGGAGGCGAACAGGGGATAGAACGGCGAGGTCGAGGCGTGGACCAGGAAGCTCTCGTTGAGGCGCTTGTGCTCCACGCGCCGGGTCTGGCCGCGGATATGGCCGTCGCGGGTGTGGATCTGCGACGCCTGGGAGAAGCTCGCGAGCTGCTTGTGGGTCGATTGCGTGGCGACGATGCCGGGCGAGGTCTCGTCGAGCCCGGTGAGCCCCATGGCGAAGCGGCGGGCGAAGAGCGGGTGGAACTTCATGAAGCCCGCCCAGGCCTCGTCGAACAGGATGTAGTCGCAGAGGTGGCCGATCCGCTCCAGGATCTCCTGCGCGTCGTAGATCGTGCCGTCGTAGGTGCATTGCTCGATCACCGCGACCCGGAACGGCCGCTCCCGGCGCCAGGCCTCGGGATCGGTCACCAGCGGGTTGGTCCGGATCTTCTCGCGGATCCGGGTCTCGTCCAGGGCCTCGTGGTAGATCGGGCCGATCAGCCCGAAGGCGTTCCGGTCGGTCTCCAGGAAGATCGGGATGCCGCCGCCCAGGAACAGGGCGCCGTGATGGGCCGCCTTGTGGTTGTTGCGGTCGAACAGGACGAGGTCGTCCTCGGCCACCAGGGAGGACAGCACGATCTTGTTGGAGGCCGAGGTGCCGTTGAGGACGAAATAGGTCTTCTCCGCCCCGAAGATCCGGGCGGCCTCCTTCTGGGCCTTGAGGGCCGGACCCTCGTGGGTCAGCAGGTCGCCCAGATCGAGCACCGAATTGTCGAGGTCGTCGCGGAAGATCGCCTCGCCGAGATGCTCGACGAAGATCCGGCCGATCGGCGAGCGGTTGTAGAAGATGCCGCCGTTATGGCCCGGGCAGGTCCAGAGCTGGTTGCCCTTCTCGGCATAGTCCACGAGGGCGCCGAAGAACGGCGTCTTCAGGGTCTCGGCATATTGCGTCACGCGGCTGACCAGGCCGCGGGCGATGAATTCGGGGGTCTCTTCCGCCAGGAAGATGTAGCCGTCGATGAAGTCCAGGAGCTCGACCGGGATGTCCTCCAGCCGCTTGCGGCGGACCATGATGACGATCGGCATCTCCAGGCCGCGCTTGCGCATCATGTCGATGAGCGCCGCAGCCTTGCCGTCGAGGCCGCGCTTGCCCCAGTCGACCACCATGCAGCCGATGGCGGCGTCCGTCTGCACCGCGATGGCCGCGTCCTCGACGCGCCGCGCCCGCACCACCTCGAAGCCGCGATTCTCCACCGCCGCCACGATCTGGGCGACGCGCGCGCCCTCCAGGTCGTCCGGATCGAAGGCGGGAGCGCACATCAGAACCGTGAAGCGACGGTGGAAATCCATGGAGCCCCTCTCAGCCTTGCAAGCAGCGAGTGGCTTTCTGGCCCATCTGCGACGTTTGCATGACATCGCCCGGGATCGCGGCCGAAACCGGCTCGGGAATCGATGCGCTCAGGCGCCGATCACTTCGGCCATGGGCCTGACCGCGATCCCCCGGTCGGCGAGGTCGGCGCGCAGCTGCGCGGCCATCGTGACGGCCCCGTGGGTGTCGCCGTGGACGCAGATGCTGTCGATCCGGGCCGGGATGCGCCGCCCGGACAGGCAGAGGATCGCGCCGTCCTCGATCATCCGCACGACGCGCTCGGCCGCCTCCACGGGATCGTGCAGCACCGCCCCCGGCAGCTTGCGCGACACCAGGTTGCCGGTCTCGGCATAGGCGCGGTCGGCGTAGATCTCCCGGGCCAGGGGCAGGCCGAGCCGCTCGCCCGCCCGCTCGGTCTCGAGGCCGGGCATCACCACGAAGATCAGGTCGCGGTCGAGGGTGCGAATCGCCCGGGCCACCGCCAGGGCGAGGTCGGCATCCGCGTTGGCGATGTTGCCCAGCGCCCCGTGGGTCTTCACGTGCCGCACCGGGCAGCCGGCATCCTGCGCGAGCGCCAGCAGGGCGCCGACCTGGTAGAGCACGGCCTTCTCGACATCGGCCGGGCGCTCGCCGTGGATCGGGCGCCGCCCGAAGCCCCAGAGATCGAGGAAGCCCGGATGCGCCCCCGCCTGGACGCCGGCCCGGGCGGCGAGCGTCAGGGTCTCGTGCATGACCAGCGGGTCGCCGGCGTGGAACCCGCAGGCGATGTTGGCCGAGCTGGCGATCGCCAGCATCCCGGCATCGTCGCCCAGGCGATAGACGCCAAACCCCTCGCCCATGTCGCAGTTCAGGTCGACGATCATCCCGGTCCCTCGCAAGCGCGGCGGCTCCGCGCATTCAAGGGTCGGACCAAACGCATCACCAAGCGGCTCAGCGTGAGGGCGGTTGCCCGGACGGAGCGGGCGTCGCGCGAACCCCGAAACGTCCACGTCGTCACTTCGGCTCGCGGGCAGGAACGGCGCCTCAATCGAGCGGGTACCGGCTCAGGATATCCTCGGTCCGCTGGACGGTCTTGTCGTATTGGCAGGCATACAGCGCGCCGGTGGTGCCGCTGCCGTTGTTCCATTCGCTGAAGGTAAGATCGCCGCAATCGGCGTCCCGGAAGGCGATCCAGGCGCGCTGGGCCGTTGCGAACTGGGCCTTCCAGGCCGCTTTCGCGTCCTCCGGGCGGTCATCCTGGTCGATGATCGACAGGGCCTTCCTGTAGGCTGCATTGAGCTTCGCGTCGGCGGCTTCCAGCGCCTGGTGCAGACAGGTCTGGGTCTCGGGCGTCGAGGTCGCGTCCTGGCACAGCTTGGCCGAGGGCTGGTCGGCCCGCGCGCCTGCGGACGGGAGCGCGCACACCCAGAATGCGGCGAGGATCAGGATGCCGGCCGGGCGCGCGGGCTTGGGCGGATACGGACGCATCTATGTCTCCCCGGGGCGAAGCGGGCCGGCTCGGGCGAAAGGCCGGGCCGCGTGACGCTGGCCGGAAAGGCATGAAGACTTCTTTGGCGCGTCGCACGCCCGATCCCGCTTTGCACCGCTGGGTGCGGGGAGGAGGATGCAATGCTCAGACTTCGACGGGCGCTGGCTGTGAGTCTCGTCATGTCGTTCAGTTAAAAAATTGGACTGTCGTGTGCTTCCGCAAGATCGGTCATTTGTATCGAGTCGTAGTGTCTGTTTTTGCCTTCAGAACTATAATTATTACAACACAAAAGCACGATTGTCTTGCGGTTTGTCCTTGACTTGCTTCACGCGGGATGAAACGCCGCCCGTGATCGGCTCGGCGCCGAGACAGCGAGTCGTTTCCCATGGGTATGATGCGTTCGGGCCGGTGCGTGCCGCTGTTTCGCGGCTCCCCTGCGATCCTGAGCGCCGGTGTCCTGATCCTGGTCACCGCCGGCACGGCACGGGCCGAGGACGTTCGCCCCGGATCGACCGTCCAGCTCGAGGAGCTCTCGGTGGAGAGCACCGGCGCGGCGCGCGGGATCGTGCCGGCCTATGCCGGCGGTCAGGTCGCGCAGGGCGGGCGCGTCGGCCTGCTCGGCAACACCGAGGCGAAGAAATCGCCGTTCAGCATCACCAGCTACACCGACACGTTCGTGCGCGACCAGCAGGCCCGCACCGTGTCCGAGGCCCTGAGCCGCGACCCGTCGGTGCGCGCCACCCAGACCACCGGGGCGCCGTTCGATTCCTTCTCCATCCGCGGCTTCCCGTCCGGCGAGGGGACGAGCAGCGAGATCGCGTTCGACGGCATCTACGGCGTTGCGCCGAGCTTTCGCGTCTTCACCGACTATGCCGAGCGGATCGAGGTGCTGAAGGGCCCCTCCGCGGCACTCTCTGGCGTCTCGCCGAACGGCGCGGTCGGCGGCGTCGTCAACGTCGTCCCCAAGCGCGCCGGCGAGGACCTGACCCGCTTGACCCTGGATTACGGCTCGGTCGCCCGGGGCGGCGGCCAGCTCGACATCGCGCGCCGCTTCGGCCCGGGCCGGGAATGGGGCGCGCGCGTCGTCGGCAGCCTGCATGGCGGCGACACGCCGTTCGCGCGCCAATCCGAGACGACCGGCGTCGGGGCGCTCGCCCTCGACTACCAGGGCGAGCGTTTCCGGGGCTGGCTCTACCTGCTGGCGCAGAATGACCGTTTCGACGCGCCCCTGCGCCCGTTCCAGCTCAGGACCGGCGTACCGGTCCCGCGGGCGCCGGACGGACGCCTCAACCTGACCCAAAGCTGGGAATATTCCGATATCGACGACCGCGGCGCCCTGCTGCGGCTGGAATACGACCTCACCGACGCGGTCACGCTGTTCGCCGATGCCGGCGGCGCGCAGACGGAGGTCCAGCGCTACTTCCAGTCCGCGCCGACGATCCTCAATGCCCGCGGCGATACGACCAGCACGCCGCAATTCTACGCGATGGGCATCGCCCGCTCGACCGTCGATGGCGGCGCCCGGGCCCGGTTCGACACCGGCGCCATCCACCACGCGCTCGTCGTGCAGGCCTCGACCTACGACGAGGATACGGCCCGCCAATTCCCCGCCGGGCGCGGCGCCTATCTGTCGAACATCTACGCGCCGCGTCCGGCCGCCTACATCCCCCCGCCGATCACCGCCGGGCGGCCGCGCCTGTCCGACAGCACGCTGTCCGGGGTCTCGGTGGCCGACACGCTCTCGGCCCTCGACGAGCATATCCTGCTGACGGTGGGCGTGCGCCGGCAGCGGGTCGAGGCGCACAATTACCTGGCCAATGTCGGCACGCTGAGTTCCGCTTACGACAAGAGCGCGACCACCCCGGTGGTCGGCCTGGTGATCCGGCCCTGGGACGCCGTCTCGCTCTACGCCAACTCCATCGAGGGGCTGAGCCGCGGCGACGTCGCCCCGCTGGCGGCGAGCAATGCCGGCGCGATCCTGGCACCCTACGTGGCGCACCAAATCGAGGCCGGCGTGAAGCTCGATCTCGGCCGGATCGGCGCGACGTTCAGCGCCTTCCGGATCACCAGGCCGAATGGCGAGGCGAACCCCATCACCCGGAGCTTCGCCCAGACCGGCGAGCAGCGGATCAGCGGGCTCGAGTTCAGCGTCTACGGCGAGATCACCCCGGAGCTTCGGGTGCTGGGCGGGCTCAGCCTGCTCGACGGCGTCCTGACCCGGACGGCCACCGCCGCCAATCTCGGCCACGTGCCGGTCGGGGTGCCGGACGTGCAGCTCAATCTCGGCGCCGAATGGGACCTGCCCGGGCTGCCGGGCCTGACCGTCGACGGGGCGGTCATCTATACCGGGCGGCAATTCATCGACCTCGCCAACACCCAGGCCCTGCCGGACTGGGCGCGGCTCGATCTCGGCCTGCGCTACGCCACCGTGATCGACGGGCGCCGGACGACGTTCCGGGCCAACGTGCTGAACGCGACGGGGACGCGCTACTGGACCGGGGTCGCCTCGTTCGGGACGTTCTTCCAGGGCGGGCCGCGCACCTACCTGCTGTCGATGTCGGTCGATCTGTAGGCGTCGACAGGCCGCGGCCGCATGCCTCGGCGGCGATGTTTCACGGGAAACACTTTCTTAAGCCTGCCGGCCCGAACCTCTGGCCCGGATGCCGTCGCCTTCCCCCGCGTCGCGCGCTAGAGCGCTCGCCGCCGAAGTGGAGACCGGTTCGGCGTAAGCGAGCGCGTCATATGAAGGATTTAGAGGCGAGCCCGATTGCAACGCGATCGGGAACGGCTCTAGCACGGCCCGACATGACGGTCTCGATCACGACATCCAGCTGGCGCGACCTGAAGAACGCCAAGGCCCGGGCCCGGCTGGAACGGGCGCTGCCGTCGATCTTCCCGGCCCCGGTCCTGCACCACGCCCTGACGCGGCCCCTGATCCCGCCGACCCCGCGGCTGGCGGTGGAGAGCTACTGGCGCAACCACATCCTGCGGGCCGACCGGCTGGCCCGGGCGCTGGCGGCGCGCTCCGGGACGCCGGAGGGCTGGACCTGGCAGCTCGGCGAGGGCGGCGCCGGCGGCCGTCCGGCGAGCTTCCGGATTCCGCCCGCCCCGTTCCGCGAGGCGGCCTTCGCCCGCGGCCGCGGCGCCTGCTGCATCTGCGGCCAGCCAATCTACCGGTTCGGCTGGCACCGCGACCTCTGGGGGCAGGGCGTGCCGAACGGCAAGGCCGCCTGGCACGCGGCCTGTGTCGCCGCCTGGAAGTTCTGGATCGCCCCGCATGAGCAGGTCCGGGTGCTGAAGCGCCACCAGGGGCATCGCTGCAAGGCGTCGGGCAAGCGGCTGCTGCGCACCGCCGAGGTCGACCACGCCGTGCCGCTCTACCGGGTCTGGCGCGAGCACCGCGACGCGCCCTGGCCGGAGCTGCTCGGCTATTGGGGTGTGCCGAACCTGCAGGTCGTCAACCGGACCGCCCACGTCCTGAAATGCCGGGACGAGGCGGCGGAGCGGTCGCAGACCCTGCGGCTGTCCCGGTACCGGGTGGTCGAGGACGAGTCCGGGTTCAGCGTGGTCGAGGAGGAGTGAGCCGCCGGCTCAGCCGCGCGTGACCGCCTCCAGGCCGCGGGACAGGTCGGCCAGGAGATCGTCCACGGCCTCGAGGCCGATCGACAGGCGCAGCAGCCCGTCGGTGATGCCCGCGATGGCCCGCGCCTCGGGATCCATCGCCGCATGCGTCATGGTCGGCGGATGGGCGATCAGGCTCTCGACCCCGCCCAGCGACTCGGCCAGCGTGAACACCTGCAGATTCTCCACCAGGGTCTTCACGGCGGCGCGGCCGCCGACCAGCTCGAAGCTCAGCATCGCGCCGAACCCGGCCTGCTGCGCCTTGGCGATGGCGTGGCCCGGATGGGATTCCAGGCCGGGATAGTGGACGCGGCTCACCGCCGGATGCGCGTCCAGGAAGGCGGCGAGCTGCCCGGCATTCTGCTGCTGGCGCTCCACCCGGACGAACAGGGTGCGGATGCCGCGCAGGGTCAGGTAGGCGTCGAGCGGCGAGCCCGTCACCCCGATCGTGTTGGCCCAGGCGGCCAACTCGTTGCCGACCGCGGCCTCGGCGGCGATCACGGCCCCGCCGATCACGTCCGAATGGCCGTTGAGGAATTTCGTGGTGGAGTGGACGACGAGATCCGCCCCGAGGGCGATCGGCTGCTGCAGCGCCGGCGACAGGAAGGTGTTGTCGACCACCGCCAGGGCGCCGACCGCCTTGGCCTGACCGGTGACGCGCCGGACATCCACCACCCGCATCAGTGGATTGCTCGGCGTCTCGACCAGCACGACCTTGGGTTTCTGGGCGAGCGCCGCGGCGAGCGCGGCCTCGTCGGTCTGGTCGACGAAGATCACGCGGTACTGCCCGCGGGCGGCGCGCAGGCTGAGCAGCCGGTGCGTCCCGCCGTAGCAATCATGGGGCGCCACCAGCAGGTCGCCGGGACACAGGCTCGACAGGGCGAGGTCGAGCGCCGCCATGCCGCTCGACACCATGACGGCCCGGGCGCCGCCCTCGAGCTTGGCGATCGTGTCGGCGAGCTGGTCGCGGGTCGGGTTGCCGAGCCGGGAGTAATCGTAGGGGCCGGGCTGCTCGAAGGCCGGGAACTTGAAGGTGGTCGACAGGTGGATCGGCGCGATCACGGCGCCGAAGGACGTATCCTGGGCCACACCGTTGGTCGCCGCGATCGTGCGGGCATCGAGTCCCTCTGGCATCGGCTCGTCCTTCCTGTGCCGGAATTGCACCGGCGCGCGTGACCGGCCGGCTTGCGAGCGCGTTCTTTATGGCGAACGGATCAGGCTTTCAAGAGAACGAAAGCTGCATCAACGGAGCAAGCCCCGCATGCGGGACAGGGGTTGCGGTCGCGTTTCGGTACAGTCCTGGTTGGCCGAGGCACGGTCACCCAGAGCCGAGGCGGCGTCACGGCCAGAAATCCAGCCGCGACAGCAGGCGGTACCCCGCAGCCGCCTCGCCGACGGCCACGCTGCACGTTGTGCCCGCCGCGAGCGTCACGCCCGGGGGCACGGTGTTGATGTGGATCCGGACGGGGATGCGCTGCGCCAGCCGCACCCAGGCGAAGACCGGATTGACGCTCGGTAGGCCCAGATGGTCCGGGACCTCGTTCGCGTCCGCGATACCGTGTCCGATGCTTTCGACATGTCCGGAGATGGGCGGCTCGAAGCCCATCAGGTGGATCTGGGCGCGGGCGCCGATGGCGATCCGGGACAGCTTGGTTTCCTCGAAATACGCCGTGATCCAGAATCCCTCGGCATCGATGATCGAGACCCGGGTCAGGCCGGCCGTCGCATAATCGCCCGGCCGCATCCGGAGGTTGGTGACGTAGCCATCCAAAGGTGCCCGGACCGTCGTGCGATCGAGGTCGAGCTCAGCGACGTGGGCGGCCGCGATCGCCGCATCGTAATCCGCCCGCGCGATCGCCGCCGTAGCGTTTGCCTGCTCGATCGTCTCTGAGGCGACGACACCGGGGCTCAACTGGCTGCGCCGCCGCGCTGTCGCGGTTTTGAGCGCCGCATCCTCGCGCCTGGCCAGGACCACGGCCTGCGCCGTGTCGAGCGCCAGCCGGAAGCGGCGTGGGTCGATGACGTAGAGGATATCGCCCCGCCGGACGAACTGGTTGTCGACGACGCGCACGTCGACGACCGTACCCGAAACCTCGGGGGTGACCCGCACGACCTCGGCGCTGACCCGCCCGTCGCGCGTCCAAGGTGCCAGCATGTAGACCCGCCACAGGGCCGTGAGCAGCATCGCCGTAGCGGCGACGATGGCCAGGGTCAGCAAGGGGCGGAGCAGGCGCTTCAGGACCGTCATGGCGGCACTCAGACGAGGAGGAGGAGCAGTGCCACCGTCGCGAGGAGCACCGCGCATTCGAGCAGCGCGGGGTGCCAGGCGAAGCGCAGCAGGCCGGCCCGGTCCAGGACGGCGCGGAGCCCCATGAAGACCGGGATCGCCGCGGCGAGGTAGACCAGGATGGGCGGCAGGTAGACGCCGCCGATCGCGACCTCGCTCAGCATGGGGGGCTCCGGTGCCGGTCGAACGACCAGTCCGGATGGGCTTCGAGCAGCGCCACCATGTCGGTGAGGCCGGCGGCGACCCGATGGGCCGCGGGCCATGCGCGAGGATTTGCGATCGCGCGCGTGGCGATGTCGGCGGCCGCCGCGAGGGTGTCGCGCGCCTGCCGCGGCGACCGGGCGGCGTCGGCCAAGGCCTGCAAGATTAGGGTGCGGAGGAGGGCGGATGCGGCGGGGTGCTGGGCCGCGGCGCGGGCCCGGATTGCGGCGCGACCGAGACGCAGCCATGCGATCCCGTCCGCCAGGATCGCCGCTGCGGCGGGATCGCCCCTCAGGCTCAGCGCGATGCGGGCCAGGCGGTGATGCTGAAGATGCGCCCAGACATGCCGATGTTCGGGTGGGTCCGCATGGAGCAGTGCCAGCGCGTCGCGGCGCAGAGCCGCATGGATCCGGCGGGCCTGCCGGCGCGGATCGTGCGGCAGGAGCAGCTGAAAGGTCAGACGCGTCACGAGGACCGCCGCGATCCAGCCGAACGCCTGGTTCAAGAAGGCCGGCACACTGAACACCATCGGGTTGGTGGCGCCGACGAGCGTGTTGAACGCGACTAGGAAGGCCAGCCCGGACAGCATGTGACGGGGCAGGGTGGTGGCGTAGAGCCCCGCCATCCAGAACGGCGCGAGCACGGCGATCAGCAGAGGGAAGCCTTGCACGTTCGGGATCAGGCCGAAGGCGCAGACGAAAGCCGCCGGCACGGCCACGATCGTACCGTTGACGAACGCGCCGGCGCTCGCGGCCGGGTTGCCGGTCATGGCGAGCAGGACCGCGTAGGGGGCGAGGATCAGCAGCAGGAGCGACCAATCGTTCCAGCTGGTCGCGATCCCGAAGGCGCCCGCGAGCAGGATCGCCAGCGCGGAACGCAGGCCGTTCTCGGTCGCGGCCCCCCAATCCCGATGGAACCGGAATGACCTGGCCGGCACCGGGCGGCCACCGGACAGCCGTGCCATGCCGGACAGCGCCGACCTGTAATCCTCGGCGAATGCCAGGAGCCGGTCGAGGCCGATCAACCGGGCGGGGGTTCCGACATCGGCGGCTTCGGCGCGGCCGATGCGCGCCTGCAGCGCTTGGCTCAGCGCGGTGATCCGGTCGACCGCCTCATCGTAGCGCCGGGCCTCCAGTGCGGACAGGATCCGCGGCAGTTCGGTGACCACGTCCCTCCGTGCCGCGACGAGATCCTCGGGCGCCCGTGGATCGGGATCGCCGAGGTCCAACGTGCCCAGCAACGCGCCGAACAGGGCGGCGACGATGTCACGAACCGCGGCGTCACGGCCTGCCATGTCCCGGGACTCGGCACGGCTCAGTTCCAGCAGGTCGTCGATTGCGAAGAGGCCGGCAATCTGCGCCGCGGCAGGCAACGCATGCGGCTGGCCTTCGTGCCGCAGCCGCTCTAGGGCGAGGCCGGCGATCGTGCCGAACTGCCCGATCAGAGCCTGATCCAGCGTGGTGCGCGTGGTACGCCTGCTGAGCAGGGCCGTCACCAACCCGAGGCAGGCTACGCCGACAGCGACGGTGGCGGTCCGGCCGAGCACGGCATCCAGAGCCCGCTCGGGCGCCTCCAACGCGCCATACGTGGCGAGGCCGACCGTGTAACCGGCCACCGCCGCGCCCGACCCCCGGAAGTGGCGGAGCAGCGTGGCCGCGCCGGTACAGAGGCCGAGCCAGAGCGCGAAGCCGAGGATGAACAGGGCGGGAGCCTGGATGAACAAGCTCATGAGGGCGAGCGCCGCCGCCGCGCCGACCAACGTGCCGGCGAGGCGCCATCCCCCCTTGGCAAAAACCGCACCCGGGTTCGCGTTCGCCACCAGCAGCACCGTGGAGGCCGCCGAGTAAGGCGTCTCGAGTTGCAGGCCGAACGCGATCCCGAGGGCGAGGATCGCGGCGGTCGTCGATCGCGCGACATGACGAGTGCGGGGCGTGAGGATGTCGATC
The DNA here is from genome assembly GCF_020523825.1 of Methylobacterium brachiatum. Lineage (GTDB taxonomy): Bacteria > Pseudomonadota > Alphaproteobacteria > Rhizobiales > Beijerinckiaceae > Methylobacterium > Methylobacterium brachiatum. The sequence goes on from NZ_JAJALK010000002.1 coordinate 714,145, forward strand.
GCACAAATGCGGTCGCCGGCGCTTCGCAGCAGGGCGGAGGTGCGGATTGCGGGGTGTGCGGCGTGGCCGGTCATCGGAAGGCAGCCGACGAATCGGCCGCGATGCAGGGTTCTGCGCTTACAGATCGAATCGATGAATGACCCATGGCCGTCACTTGGAGCCGAAAAGTAGGATCATCCTATCTTTTGCCCGCGCGTCGTCAATCTGCGCGGCGGCGCGGACGTAAACCGGTTCCACGCCGCCGACGTGGAACGCGACCACCATTCGGCCGCGAACGACGCGGCGCTCCGGACGATCTGAAAGCCGATCGGCCCAGGCTGCCAGACACTGAGTGCCCCTATCCGAAAGACCGGGACCTCGCCGCGACGCTACGCACCTTCACGGCTGCGGAGTCACACGACGCTTCAGCCCACGTCGCCGGCCCTGGCCGTCGGAGCCGCGGACCGATTGCGGGGCGGCGTGAAGCATGGCGCCGCACATGCAGGGATGCGCCGCGGCTTTTCCCGTGAGATGCCGGCAAAAGGGTTGTTGACATAGGAATGCGGGGCGTCCTATACGGCGCCTCCCGACGCGGTGCCGAAGCAACGGCGAGCCGGTTGGACGGACTTTCTGAAGATCTCAGCAGGACTTGACCGGGGCAGCCCGGTGGTTTACTGGTCTCTTCAAGGTACTGACGAAGGTCAGTTCCGCTCTTTGACAAGTGAATACGAGAAAGAGAAGCGTGGACGGCGCTCGTCCTTGCGGGCCCGGCGTGAGCCGGGTCGTCAAGAGGATGCGAGCTGTCATACGCTTTTTGGAAGCTCACACGGTTCGGGTGGAAACGCCCGGATCAATGTGAGCCTTCGTCAAGATGTAGTGATCAGCTTTGATCAATCTCTTCAACGTGAGAGTTTGATCCTGGCTCAGAGCGAACGCTGGCGGCAGGCTTAACACATGCAAGTCGAGCGGGCCCTTCGGGGTCAGCGGCGGACGGGTGAGTAACGCGTGGGAACGTGCCCTCTGGTTCGGAATAACTCAGGGAAACTTGAG
>NZ_JAJALK010000030.1 GCF_020523825.1 Methylobacterium brachiatum
AGGCCGATGAAGCCGAAATAGACCACCAGCATCAGGCCGGTCAGGATCCAGGCGAACCGCGTGCGCTCGCCGACGAGCTCATTGAAAGCCGGGTTCGAGGTCACCAAGTCGGAACTGTTACTCGTCGAACTGCCGCTGCTAGCGCCGAGGTTGTATAACGAGCGCGCATCGGACTCTGGAGTATCGGAAGCGATCATCGCGTGTGCCACGTTGACTGAGACTATGGACGACGTGCACGGCATCGAATTCGCCAACACGCGTGAGCTTTGGAGAAAAGATGTTGCGTGATCACACGGAGCGGTACCGTTGATGGACACGTCGATCGACAACTAAGCGAACGCTGCGAGCAGAGGTTCCGGAGAACAACCCAATGTCTGAGAGTGCGCCGAAGCGCATCGGCCTGCGAAAGACGCCAGACCTGCTCTCCAAAATGGGCCAAGGAGCAACGCGTCGCTTTCTATTCCGTTAGATCCGCGGAGGAACCCAGCAATCGGTCCCACGGTCGGCAGCGAAGCTGCTTCAAGGCGCGTCTTCACGACCTTCTCCCTAACGGAAATCTTATCGTGACGTAGCTTTACGCGAAGTTCGCGGCCAGAGCTTCCGCAATCCGGCCGTTTTTACAAAAACGGGACATGATCTGTGAGCATGTGTGCTGCGAGCCTGGAGCTGTTGCTGAATTGCGACGAGCCGACCGCCGATCTTCTCTGGGTCGATATCTTTCGACGACCGGTTGGCCGTGACTCGCCGAAGTCTCCTCCAAGTGACAACTCCGCCTGCTACACCGGGCGGAGTTGGACCAAGCGCCTACACGGTACCGATCGATCGCTCCGAACGCGATGCGAGCGCTACGGAATCGTCAGCTTGTGTTCGTCTGCCCACATCCGCTTCGGGTAAAGAGTAGCCGGATATTCAGCCTTGTGCCGGATCTGGGCACTGAATCGCAGCGTCGGATAATATCGATGTTGAACCGACCGCTAATACAGCTATCTGGGTCCGACTGGTCAGGCACAATTTCCTTAGGATTATTGAGATATGCGCCTTTACTGTAGACTCTTTAACGCCGAGAGAACGTGCGATATGCTTGTTACTCATCCCCTGACTGATCAAGATTGTCACGCGCCTTTGTTGATGCGTTAAGCAAAGCAAACTACCGCCTGCTGACCCTTTCGGATCCTCTTGATCGTTCTTACCATCCCGTGTTGAAGTGGCCAGCGTGGAACTTGCTGCCTTGCCTGCAATTTCTGCGATCGTTCGAATGAAGTCGTCCCGTCCCGCCGACCTCGAGATGAAGACGGCGGATCCGTCGAGCAAGGCTCGCCGCGTAGTCGCCGCTGTGAGCAAAAGCACGGCGCTCGATCGTTGTGGGGTGTTGAAGCGCAGCAAGGCAAAACCGTCCGTTCCGCTCGGCCAACGTGTCGTTTCTTGAATCAAAAGACCGATCGTTTCGGTGCGCTCCGATTGGGAGTAGGCCTGTTCCATGCACCCCACTTCGTCGACCAACATATCTGGAAAGTTGGAACGTATAATTTCAGACAGGGCGTTTCGGAATATTGGCTGTCTATCAACGATTAGAACCCGCATTGGCGAGAGCCTCGAATGGGAACTTGCTGATCATGCGTTCCGTCGACAGCCGATGCCGGCATATAACTTTCCTCTGACTCGCGGCATGTCATCAACACTTGCTCCCTTCTGAGGATCTCGCACTTCGCTGATGGTACTGTGCGGCTCGCCTGCGCTAATGGCGCCCTGCGGCCAAGATCTGCCCAAAGGCAAGCAGTCTTTGCCGGTCTGCCACGTTCTTGAGGCTATGCCAGGCCCGCAGCACCTCGCGGGTGGGGTCGAGGTCTGACTGGTTGCTTCATCGTCCGAGAAAACCGGCTCGCAGACATTGAGCTCTACCGCAATGCGTCTGACCGTGTCTGCCGGCTGTTCGACGTTTTCGCGGCGGAAAAGCGAATCGGCTGGCATCGCGGCCTCCTAGCTGCACGGCTCAGGGGCGGCCGACCGGAGCATACCCTGTATGAGACGAGCAGGTTTTATAGCCACCGCACCGCGCCGATTTTTCGCAATCCAGACGCAACTTTCTAAAAAAGGACATATTCGAGCTGAACTGGATCGATATTCTGAGATCTGTAGCAGAAGTGTAACGTCGTCGCACATCGTGATTGCGAGGTGACGTGAAAAAAGGCGCATCCGCGATCGGATGCGCCGAAAGGTAGTTTGTGGTCTCGGGAACAAACCACCTCTTTATAGTGACGAAGTCGCCGGATACAACGGCCTTTCGACTGGCTGACTATGATTTTAAGAAACACATTATCTTGTCTGTTACGTCCTTTGCCTGCAGGGCTGAACCCGGTCTGAGGCCCATAATTTCAAATTGGTTCCGGAAATGGAAACGAATTGGCTGCTCCCCGGAATGCCTCCTCCATTCTGAAGGGAGGGTGGGGAAGTTCGCGGCCTATCGCGGTCTTGCCCTTCCGTGCGACACGAGTTCCTGTTTCATCGAGGGCTTGCTCGGCGCGCAGCCCCGGTAAAGCGGGAACTTGCGACGTGAGCTGCGGGAATGCGCGCCCTCCGGGACGGGCAGGTTGTCGAAGGACCCCTTCGGCTTGCGCGTGAGCGTGCGCTGCATCCACCGTACCGCCGCCTGCGGAGCGAGCGCGGGTTGGCCCCCGACGCTCCGTTGCTCGTGGCCACGGGTGACGTGATGCCTCCCCGGCCTGAGAGCCGGGGCTTCCATGCCCGAACGGACACGGCGTCTCGCACCCGAGACGGGCGATGTTCAGCGCAGCGTTTTGGTCGCGGTCGTGGTCCGCTCCGCGCGCGCTGCACGTCCATCGCCTGACCGCGAGCTCCGCTCGACCCCTTGGGCCGCTGATGCAGCCACAGGCCGAGCAGCTTGCCGCTGCCCTTCGTCAGATCGCGAAGCTGCTTCTTCGCCGCCCAAAGCTTGTCGCGCTCGGCTGAGCGGGCGCTGATCTCATTGGCGTAGTTCCAGACCGTGTTCACCGCGTTGGCAAGGACAGTCAGCCGCTTGCCACTCGTCGCGTCCTTGACGCGGTAGCTGAAGGTCTTGAGCACGGGGCCGGTCACGTCGCGATCCTGCCCGAAAACGGAGCGTGAACCAAGACTGTGGTGATCGCGGCTGACGCCGCGGGCGCGCCTACATCCTCTCCCTGAAGGGAAAGGAATTGGCGCGCGTGCCGCTAAACCGCGCGCAGGTCCACAAAAGGGAGTCACCACAGCGCGCGTTTCACAAGAAAATCTTCGCCGTCAAACAAACTCCGTGTTTCAAGCTTGACATGCCTTATCTCGACGATCTCCGATCCAATCGAGTCATGTCGTCGCAGTTTGAGGTGGCCGGAGCCCGCGCGCTAGAACCGCTTACGTTTTGCCGCGTTATGTGTGATTGTTCTCGCGCGCGCGACTCGAGCAAGGCACAAGAGCCGTCATAAGCGATTGAATTCTCTATGGTTTCCTACCCGGAGCACATGATGAGCACCGTCTACATGGAGCCTAACGTAGCCCGCGAGCGGTCATCTAACGGCGATGCACATCGACTCGGGGATACAATGCTGGACGAACGCGTTGAGCGAGCGGCGAGCGAGGCTGTCGCCGATGTCGCTATGAACGTGAGAGACTGGGGAGCGACCGACGAAGAAGCCCAGGCGGTGCAAGAGGCCATGCGCTTTGGTCTCCTGCGCCAGTTCGATAAAGCAGAAAGAACTCTGATTGACTCAGGGTTCGAGGGAAACATACTTAATATGCTTATGACAGAGATCAGGAGATCTGCAGCTTAGGCGGATCCAGCAAGCAAGGGCGGAACTCCCCATGGCTGAGAACAACGAAGCCGCATCCGATGGTGCGGTGCTGGAAGGTAACGTGCCGAAGCCACCGCCCGGTCCGATGGACCCTCAGAAGTCCGAACGCCATGCCCGGCTTGCCGGAAAGATGAGCCAGAAACTTCCCGCCATCGCGGAGGACGTTCGCAGGCGGTTTGAAGACTTAAAAAAAAAGAGCTTGAAATCGGGCGGTTGACCGGAGCATTTATTGGTGATGTGCATCATGCTCCCACAAGGATCGCTTTTTGGGCCATCGTTTTATCGTTTTTTCTTTTGATACTCTGCATACTAGGTCCCGATAAACCAGTTATCGACAAGATTGTCACTGGGTCCTTTGCGGTAATATCCGGCGCTTTAGGCTTCATATTCGGAAATAGATTGCGCAAGCCGCAGAAGATTGATCCTGGAGCCGGCTGACGAACAGCGAGGTCCCTGCTCTGCTTTAAATTTCACCTCACCGAAGGAAGGAGTGTGGACCAGCGGTCAGGAACTGACCGCGGCCGACAGGCCGGGAACTCCTCCCAGAGCCGCATAAGCGGCTTGGATTGGATCGTTCATGTTCTTCGCGCGCCCGTGCGGCGCTGGCTCCAAATGGTCCGACCAGCATCGTCTCTCAACGCGGCGCACCCGGCTCGGTTGGCTAGAAGACGCGCAAACCGGGCGTTCGCTTCGGCTATCGCTTCCGTTTCGGTCCGCGCAACAATCTGCTCGCTGGCAACCGAAAGGCCGCTCACACAGCGACGGTAGACAGAGCATTCAAAATGGAACACAGCCATACCATTGTTAAAGCAATGTTCCTGCCAAAACGAATGCTGATCGCGTTGGGGGGGGGGGACGATAAAAAGAAGGCCCGACGATCGGTCGGGCCGAGTCTACCCCGTTGTTGAGACGTGGGAAGCACAAAGGATGTAGCCCTAAGCGATCTCGGCGAGAGTGTTTCATGAGCTCTGCCGAGCGCGCTTGTACGAAGACGTCATGCCGATGTGATGGTAACTCAGATAGGCGGTTTTCAGGCCTTTGTCTTTGCATGTGCGGGAACGATTTGCTTAATTGAGAACGCGCCGCGAGGCACGATGCAGGCGAAGCTTCGCGGTGCTGAGTCTTGGGGGCAATCTGGGAAAGCCAACGCGCTCCGACATACGTCTGCGGCAGCGAAAATATTCCGGAAGCGCTCCCGGCCGGCGGTGGATCCCCGCCTAGGCCGACCCCACGTGAGATCCATCACGCCTCTCCGTTGGGTTGCGAAGGCCGCTCAGCGATGCGCGGGGGCCGCGAGCGGGATTGTGTCCGGAAATGTGAGGGGGGCACCTGCAGAATACGCTGAAAGGTGGCGGTCATCTGGCTATGGCCGGCAAACCCTGTCGCGTGAGCGATGTCGGCGAGCGACAAATCACCGGAGCGAATGAGATCGCAAGCACGGTCGATCCGGCGTCGGAGGATGTATTGATGCGGTGAGTGCCCGGTGGATTGTCGGAACGCCCTGCAGAGATAGCGCGTGCTGGTGCCAATCACGCCGGCCAACTCCGTCAGATCCAGCCGCTCCGAAAGCCGCGTCTCGATCGCATCGAGGATCCGCCGCAACTGCCGAGGGGCGAGACCGCCGCGCGCGCTCGTTCGTGACGGCGTATGCCGAGCAACGTAATGCACCAGCGCGGCGGCCAGGGTTTGCAGGAAGATCGGATCGACTTGGTCCGCACGGGCGATTTCGTCAGCGAAGACCGTCATGAGCTGGCCGATCGCCGCGTCAGTTGCGTCCGGCTGCCGATTGTCGGCGAACGGTCGCGCCGGGAGTATCGCAAAATCGTCACCGAGAACGGCTGCGACGAACTCTGGCGCGAGCATGAGATGGCGACCGCGCCCGCTGCCGTGCCAGCCACAGCGGACGGTCTGCCCCGGCGTGAAGACGGCTGCGCTCGGAGCAGCCGGGGCGTCGCACGGCATGTTCGTGGCCAGGCGCAGCGCGTCGGGACGATGAGAGATGTGCAGGCGCGTGGCGCGCCCTTCGCACGAGCCGGGAGCTGCATAACGGACGTCGTAAAAAGCCCAATCGGCAGTCGCGAGCTGGTGGGAAATGCTGGGCAACTCGCCGTAGTGGACCCAATCTGATTCCGGTGACAGAACTTGGCTCATCGCGGTCCTCCAAAGCCTGAGTCCCCGGACCCTTGATGCGTCCCGCCCACGCACGCGTGAATAGCCTCGGCTAGGTCGGGCCGGGAAGCTCGTCCGTCCCAGGCGATCTCGCGGTGGCCGGGCGGCGCGCATGATTGGAGGCGAAGGGTTTGCATCAGCAGCACTGCACAGGCGTCGAAGGAACGAGATTTTCAGAAGCGCCAGAAAGTTCCGGCAGCTTGGGCCGAAGGGGTCGCGCAATGCGCAGGTCGCGGTGACGGGGCGTCGCGCATCACGCCTGTCAATCGCTGTGGGCGCCGGCGTGCTGCACCTTCAGACCCGCGGATCGAAAGCGCATTCGCCGGCCGTCCATCTGCAGGACCACGGTTTGTTTCGTGCCGCGTACGAGGGGCGGGCGAACACCGCATCAGCGCGCGCGACGACTCTACCCGGGTCTGGGCTGACTGCGTCGGCAAAGCGGCGGCTTTGGCGCGAGCCGGGAGGCCGCAGCGCTCGAATGACCTGGAGGCACTGGTCCCGGACATGACATCGAGAACCGGATCCGCATCCGTCCGCGGTGTCTGGATCCGCTTGCACCGCGGCGGAAGCTCCGACGCAGAGGCTCTCAGATATGGCGGAATCTCCTGTGTTGCGGTGTATCAACTGACGCTGCGTCGCACCCAACCTGAGGCTCTCGTGCCCAATCTCTCAAGGTCCATTTTGTTACATCAGCGGCGAGGTCTCACAATTCGGCACTTAATTCAAAATTCCAGTTGTAGATTTGGAAAATCGTTCCGATTTCCACAAGTTCTGCCGTATGTGCCCACTGGATCCACCGCACCGATGTGGCCACAACATTCGGTTCTTTGTCATCCTGGGTTGATAACCCCATCTGACGTCTCGTCTCGATCACTGCGGGGCAGCGAGGAGGATTCCGCGACGTCGCTGTGGAACGAACCAAGAACGCTTCAGGCCGTCAAACCCGTCAACAATCCCAAATGAGGAATGGAGTGATGCCTCCCCGGCTTAAAAGCCGGGACTTCCATGCCCGAACGGACACGGCGTCTCGCACCCGAGACGGGCGATGTTCAGCGCAGCGTTTTGGTCGCGGTCGTGGTCCGCTCCGCACGCGCTGCACGTCCATCGCCTGACCGCGAGCTCCGCTCGACCCCTTGGGCCGCTGATGCAGCCACAGGCCGAGCAGCTTGCCGCTGCCCTTCGTCAGATCGCGAAGCTGCTTCTTTGTCGCCCAAAGCTTGTCGCGCTCGGCTGAGCGGGCGCTGATCTCATTGGCGTAGTTCCAGACCGTGTTCACCGCGTTGGCAAGGACAGTCAGCCGCTTGCCGCTCGTCGCGTCCTTGACGCGGTAGCTGAAGGTCTTGAGCACGGGGCCGGTCACGTCGCGATCCTGCCCGAAAACGGAGCGTGAACCAAGACTGTGGTGATCGCGGCTGACGCCGCGGGCGCGCCTACATCCTCTCCCTGAAGGGAAAGGAATTGGCGCGCGTGCCGCTAAATTTCCGCCTGCGAGCCCTTCTCAGCGGTCGCGGTCAAAGAACATGCGCGCGCTTAGGATCCTCCTCAGACACGGGAACTTGCGATGTAAGGTTCGCCGACTCTATGAGATATTAGATCAGTCTAAGTATTCGCGATCGCACGCTCCACGAAGGAGATAACTGTCGTAATATACGTGTCCACGGTCGTCTCTCGACGGCGATATTTGCTTCGCTTGACATACCAATCTTGCAGAAGCGGCTTGATGAGGGCGGCCGTCAAGTCGACATTTTCGACAGCGAAGCAACCCGCGTCAACGCCTTCCTGTAAGACGGAGGAGAAGATGCGCTCTGTCGCAAGCTCGCTCTCGACAGCTAGATGTCGGGCCGCGGGGGGGAAGGCTTTCGCCTCCATGTAGGCGAAGACAAACCATGGCCCCATCGCCTCGGTGAGGCGGATGTGAGTTTCGATGAGCCATCGCAGATGACGGCTCGGGTCGGCCCGTACGGACTTCGGAGCCTCGCTCAGCGCGCTCTCAACGGACGAAGCGACTTCCGTGAGGATCATCACGAGGAGTGTGCTCTTATTGTCAAAATAAGAATACAGTCCGCCCATGCTGAGCCCGGAAGCTTCCGCGAGATCGCGGAGTGTGGTGGCGTGAAACCCGGTGCGGCTCGACAGCGTGAGTACCGCGTCGATGATGCGCGCCAGATTGGCCGTGGCAACATGCGGTTTACGCACGCTGATCGTATCCCGATGGCGCTTAAGAATACGTCCGCAGATCGCCTCCAGTGCGTAAGTGTCAGTTGCCGCCTCCGTCTGGACCGCCGTGGAACCTGCCATCGTCCTCCGCCCGCAATGAACGACCTCTGCCTCGTCTAACATAGGCGCGGTGGCACGCGGTTCGCCGCTGATGGCGGGGCGCCAAAAATTTCCCGATTTTCGAACTTCCCACGTCTGCGCTCTATTGCCTGACAGCAGACCTCAGTTCATAAAGCGAGCGCTCGCTCGATTTTTGGAGCCAAGATAGCTGATGGAGTTCTCACTCGCTCCGCGCATCGAAGCGTATCGCCGTCGGACTGCGGCCTTCGTCGAGACGGAGCTGCTTCCACTCGAGGGCGATCCCAATGCTTTCGACGGGCACGGCAACATTGCGCTGCCGCTTCTTGATGAGCTGCGCGCGAAGGCGAAGGCAGAAGGTCTCTGGTGCCTTCAGCTGAAGCCCGAGACCGGGGGCGCCGGGCTCGACAAGGTCGGCATGGCGGTCTGCTACGAGGCGATGAACCGCTCGATCTTCGGGCCGGTCGTGTTCAACTCGGCCGCGCCGGACGACGGCAACATGATGGTGCTGGAGAAGGTCGCGACCCCGGCCCAGAAGGAGCGCTGGCTTGCGCCGATCGTGGACGGACGGGTCCGCTCGGCCTTCGCGATGACCGAGCCGCATCCTGGCGGCGGCTCCGATCCCGGCATGATCCAGACCCGGGCCGAACGCCGGGGCGACACCTACGTGGTCACCGGCCGGAAATGGTACATCACCGGCGCCGAGGAAGCCGACCACTTCATCCTGATGGCCCGCACTTCCGACGACGCGCGGAAAGGTCTGACCGCGTTCCTGTTCCACAAGGACCAGCCCGGCTGGCGGATCCTGCGCCGCATCCCGATCATGGGACCGGAGGAGCATGGCGGCCATTGCGAGCTGCTGTTCGAGGGGCTGGTGATCCCAGCCGAGAACATCCTGATGAACGAGGGCGACGGCCTGAAGCTCACGCAGATCCGCCTCGGCCCGGCACGGCTGACCCACTGCATGCGCTGGCTGGGCCTGTCGAAGCGCTGCGTCGAGATCGCCCGGGCCTACGCGGCCGAGCGCCACGGCTTCGGTATCCGCCTGGCCGACCGGGAGAGCATCCAGCTGATGCTGGGCGACCTCGCCATGCGGATCGAGATCGGCCGCCTGCTGGTCATGAAGGCCGCCTGGGCGCTCGACCAGGGCAGCTTCGCCCGCAAGGAAGTCTCGATGGCCAAGGTCCACGTGGCCAACCTGCTGCACGCGGCCGCCGACGTGGCGATCCAGATCAACGGCGCCCGGGGCTATTCCACCGACACGCCGCTCGAATGGATCTACCGCTACGCCCGGCAGGCGCGGCTGGTGGACGGGGCCGACGAGGTTCACAAGATGGTGCTCAACCGAAACCTGGAAGCCGAGGGCGATGCCTTCTGGTCGTGGCCGGTGAGCGCGTAAGCGGGAGATGACGAGCATGACCGACGTCGTGATCACAGGCGCAGTGCGGACCGCGATCGGCACCTTCGGCGGTGCGCTGGCCGCGATCCCGCCCTCCGAACTCGCGGCCCGATGCATCGCGGAGGCGCTGCGCCGGGCCGGCACGCAGCCGGAGGCGGTCGGGCACGTCGTCCTCGGCAACGTGATCCCGACCGAGCCGCGGGACGCCTACATCGCCCGCGTCGCGGCCATGGAGGGCGGCATCCCCAAGGAGGTGCCGGCCATGACGGTCAACCGCCTCTGCGGCAGCGGCCTCCAGGCGATCGTCTCGGCGGCGCAGTCCATCCTGCTCGGCGATGCCGACACGGCGGTGGCCGGGGGCGCCGAGAGCATGAGCCGTTCGCCGCATCTCCTGAAGAACGGGCGCACCGGGCAGCGCATGGGCGACGCGGTGCTGGTCGATTACATGCTCGGTGCGCTGAGCGACCCGTTCGGAAACGGCCATATGGGCGTGACCGCCGAGAACATCGCGGAGCGTTACGGCATCCCCCGCGAGACGCAGGATGCCTTCGCCGCCGAGAGCCAGGCTCGTGCGGCTCGGGCGATCCAGGAGGGCCGGTTCCGCGAGCAGATCCTGCCCGTCGAGATCCAGCGCAAGCGCGAGACGGTGGCGTTCGACACCGACGAGCACCCGAAATCGACCAGCGCCGAGGACCTCGCCAAGCTGCGCCCCGCCTTCTCCAAGACCGGCAGCGTCACGGCCGGCAACGCCTCGGGCCTCAACGACGGCGCCGCCGCGCTGGTGCTATCGAGCGCGGCCCGCGCGGAGCGCGCCGGCCGCACGCCGCTCGCGCGCATCGTCGGCTACGCCCATGCGGGCGTGGATCCGTCCGAGATGGGCATGGGCCCGGTTCCGGCCGTGCGGCGGCTGCTGGAGCGCACGGGCCTGCGCGCGGCGGATTTCGACGTGATCGAGTCGAACGAGGCCTTCGCGTCCCAGGCCTGCGCGGTGTCGCGCGAACTCGACCTCGACCCCGCCAAGGTCAATCCCAATGGCGGTGCCATCGCGCTGGGTCACCCGATCGGTGCCACCGGCGCGATCATCACCGTGAAGGCACTCTACGAGCTGGCCCGCAGCGGCGGGCGCTACGGTCTGGTGACCATGTGCATCGGCGGCGGCCAGGGGATCGCCCTGGCGGTCGAGCGGCTGCACTGAGATGGCGAACGCCTTCGATCTCGCCGGCCGGCACGTCCTGGTGACCGGCGCGTCGAGCGGCCTCGGCCGCCACTTCGCCGGGACGCTGGCGCGGGCCGGCGCGCACCTGACCCTCTGCGCGCGGCGGGCCGATGCCCTGGCCGAGACCGTCACCCGCGTCGAAGGGGAGGGCGGCCAGGCCCACGCGGTGGTGATGGACGTGACCGACGCGGCGAGTGTCGAGCAGGCGCTGGATGCCGCGGAGGCGCGGTTCGGTCCCGTCCGGGTGCTCGTCAACAATGCCGGCGTCACCGCGACGAAGCCCGCGCTCGACCTCAACGAGGCCGATTGGGATGCGGTGCTCGACACGAACCTGAAGGGCGTCTGGCTGGCCGCTCAGGCGGCCGGACGGCGCATGGCCCGCCACGGCGCCGGCGGCAGCATCGTCAACATCGCGTCGATCTTAGGGTTGCGGGTCGCTGGCGGGCTCGCGCCCTACGCTGCCTCGAAAGCGGGGGTCGTTCAACTCACCAAGAGCCTGGCCCTCGAATGGGCGCGCCACGGGATCCGGGTGAACGCCCTCGCGCCGGGCTACATCAAGACCGAGCTGAACGACGCGTTCTTCGAGTCCGATGCCGGCACGGCCCTGATCAGGCGCATACCGCAGCGCCGGCTTGGCGAGGCGGCCGAACTCGACGGCCCGCTGCTGCTGCTCGCCTCCGATGCCGGCGCCTACATGACCGGAAGCGTCGTCGCGGTGGATGGCGGGCACTTGGTGTCGAGCCTGTGATGCGCATTGAAGTCTTCTCTGATCCCATGCCGAAGGCTCCCGCTCAAAACATCTTCCCCGGCCTTAAGACCGGGGACGTTCGGAGGCCGTGAGGTCTCGTTCTGTCGACGTTTCGGAGAGCTGTCGATGAGAATCCTCCCCGTCCAGCAACGATGTGTCAGCACGACTGACAATGCAGCGACAGAAATCCAAAAGCGCCACACGAGCGCATTCGTTCTTGGTAAGATTGGTGGCGCGCGTCGTCCACGTGAAAACCGATCAGTCGTCGCGGCCATAGAAGTTCAGACCGGTCTTCGGCATTATGTAATCGAGAGGTATATTACCTATAGACGCCGTCTTCTCCCCTGCGTAGATGCAATACCACCTTTGTTTGTCGGCCGGAATTTTGCGGCTTTCCCAGTTTTGTGCATGTCCAAAGCGCCAACGCGACCGTTCTCGAAACGATCATTCAAGGAAAACGGCGGCGCTCGCAGGTCTTGGTCTACTGCAAGCGTCGTAAGTCTCAGCCAAGCACCGGCGGATCCGCGATCGCTGGCCAGACAGGCTCGCAGCGAGGGCGCAATCCGCGCGGCGGAAGCTATTCGTCGGCACTTTACCTCCGCACACGATGCAGGGACGTTTCGCGGACCGCTCAGCGTACCTGTGTTTTCGACAAGCCTTGGCCGAAACATCGAGCGCGTCGGCCCGGGACCGGCATCTCGGCGCCCTTCCATCATCGCCACGGGAGGCTTCGCAAGAACAGCAGAGCCCATCTGCGATGCGCGCGCGCTCAGTGTTGCTGAACCGCAGCATAGAACATCGCTGCAGATTAGGATTGTAAGTCGACCGACATACGTCCGCAAACTACCGGAACAAGGATTACTGCTCCGGGGGCAGCAGCGTGTAGCGGCAGCCGCGCGCGATCGCGCTTCGTTCCTAGAGCCGCCCCCGCATCTGACCAACGATGCGCCACGCGCGTACGCGCGCTCTCCCCGGCCTGAAGGCCGAAACGTCATGGGTTTCCGATGATCGGTGACGATCGCAAGGCAGCCTTGCAGGCTTGGCTGGCGAAACGGCTCGAGCGGCCGGATCTCATCCTCGATTGCGTCCAACCACTGGGCGGCGGCTCCATCCAGGAGAACTGGCGGTTGACTTGCCGGCTGGGCGAGGAGGTCCGCAGCTTCGTGCTTCGCAAAGACGCAGCGGCCACGATCGCCTCGAGCCGTTCACGCGCGGAGGAGTTCGCGATTCTGCAGGTCGCGTACGACGCTGGTATATGCACGCCCGAGCCGATCGGGTTCTGCCACGAGACTGGAGTGCTCGGAGCGCCCTTCGCCGTGATGGCCCTTGTCCAGGGTGTCGGTCTGGGCCCTCGAGTTGCCAAGGATCTGTCGCTCGGCGGTGATCGCGACCGGCTCGCGGAGCGGCTCGGCCGCGAGCTCGCGCGCATCCATGCGATCCGGCCACCTCAGGACGCCCTCTCTTTTCTCGGGCAACCGGACCCGGAGCCAGCCCTTGCGGTCATCCACAGCCTCCGAGACAAGTTGGACGTGCTCGGCGCCCTGCGACCTTCACTCGAGTGGGGTTTGCGATGGGCGCAGCTCAATGCGCCCGACGTTGAGTTATCGAGCTTGATCCACGGAGACTTCCGCACCGGCAATTACATGGTCGATGCCGACGGCCTCGTCGCGATCCTCGATTGGGAATTCGCCACCTGGGGGGATCCGATGTCGGATCTCGGTTGGTTCTGCGCCGAGTGTTGGCGCTTTGGCCAGACCGAGAAGGAGGCTGGTGGCATCGCCTCGCGCGCAGCCTTCTACGGCGGGTACGAGGCCCAGGGCGGCAGGCGCGTCGACGATACCGCGGTGCGCTATTGGGAGATCGTCGCACACCTTCGCTGGGCTGTGATCGCGCTAGAGCAGGGTCACCGGCACATCTCCGGAGCCGAGCGTTCACTCGAACTCGCGTTGACCGGCCGTCTCGTCCCTGAACTGGAATTGTCCACCCTGCGGGCGACAACGCCGGATGGCTGGAGACGCCGATGATGCACGACCAGCCCTCGGGCACTGCTCTTCTTGACGCTGCACGCGAAGCACTCAGCGGCGAGATCACTCCGAGTTTGACGGGCCGAGCCCGTTACGTTGCTGCCATGATTGTCAACGCGCTCGGCATTGTCGCCCGCGAAATCGACCAGGGCGGTGAGGCCGCCCGTGCCTGGGACGAGGTTCTCGCGTGTGTCGGTCCAGGAGGATCACGCGAGGCGCTGGTGGCTGCCATCCGTGCGGGCCGCCATGATGCCGATCCAGAACTCCATGCTGCCCTGGTCGAGGCTGCTACGGTTGCAGCCGAGATCTGGAAACCGCGCGCTTTGACGCCCGCAGACCAGAAGCCCGCTGGCCTTCGGGCGCCGTCGGAAGATGTGGGTACGACACACGGGTGACCGCGGAAAGCCGCAGGAAGCGGCGCAGTCGATCACTCATCGGGGAGGACGAAACCATGCCAACGAGCACAGTCGACATCTACGAAGGTCATCCCGCGATCCACGAAACTCAATCCGAAGTTTACGGAAAGGTGATCCGGCGTCTCATTCCGTTGCTGTTCGTCTGCTACGTGCTGTCATACCTCGACCGGATCAACGTCGGGTTTGCGCAATTGCAGATGAAATCGGACCTCGGCTTCAACGACGCCGTATACGGACTGGGAGCCGGAATTTTCTTTATCGGCTACTTTCTTTTTGAAGTACCTAGCAATCTACTCCTCGAACGGATCGGAGCACGCGCAACAATTACCCGGATCATGGTAATTTGGGGTTTAATTTCGGCGTCAATGGCCTTCGTAAACGGGCCAGTGTTGTTTTACTGTCTGCGCTTTCTTTTGGGTGTGTTCGAGGCTGGCCTTTTTCCAGGCATCATCCTTTACTTCACCCACTGGTTCCCCGGTAGATATCGGGCACGAATCATAGCGATTTTCATGAGCGGTATCGCCGTCGCCGGCGTGATCGGTGGTCCTATCTCCGGCTTCATTATGAACAGCCTGGACGATGTCGGCGGCCTGAAAGGCTGGCAGTGGATGTTCATCCTTGAAGGGCTGCCCACCACTCTGGTCGGCGTCATCGTCATGGCCTATCTAGATGACAAGCCCGAGGATGCCCGCTGGCTGTCCGCCGAGGAGAAGGCGCTGATCCGTCACACTCTCGCTCATGAGCGGGCGGCTGCCGGTGGAGGCGATCGACATACGTCCTGGTCGGCGTTCCGTGACAAAAAAATCTACGTGCTCGCGTTCAGCTACTTCTGCTTCATTTGCGGCGTTTACATGATCAGCTTCTGGTTGCCAACGCTGATCAAAGAGATGGGTGTTAAAGACTCGCTCCAAATTGGACTGCTCGCGGCGATTCCTTACAGTATAACCTCTGTAGGGATGATCGCCATCGGCTATCGCTCGGACCGAACCCTCGAGCGGCGCTGGCATTGCGCGCTTCCTGCCTTTCTGGGAGCGCTGGCATTGATCGGACTGACTTACGCCGGCGGCCACGCGGTGCTGTCGTTCGCTCTGCTGTCACTCGCCTCGCTCGGCATTATCACGACAATGCCGCTGTTCTGGTCCATCCCCACCGCATATCTCAAAAGCTCGTCGGCGGCCGGCGGCATCGCGCTGGTCAACAGCCTCGGTTTGACCGGAGGGTTTCTCAGCCCCTTCATCCTGGGCTGGATCAAGACGGGCACCGGCAGCCTCGATCTCGGAAACTGGCTTATGGCCGCCATGATGATCGCCGGAGGCGCCGTCATCTTGTTCGCCGTGCGGCCCGGGATGTTGAACGAAAGCCGGATCTGAGCCCAGCCGCCTCCTATCAGGAGGCGGCTGTTCGCGCCCACCATTCCGCCGTGAGCCAGACCATGTCCCATGTTTTCGAGTCGGGGCTCGATGCCGGGCCAGCCAACTTCGCGCCATTGACGCCGGTGAGCTTCCTGGTCCGCGCTGCGAGCGGCCTCGGCCATCGCGTCGCGGTGATCGACGGCGATCGACGCATTACCTACGCGGCGCTCTATGCCCGCTGCCGCCGCTTCGCTTCCGCCATGGCGCGGCGCGGCATCGGACACCTCGATACGGTGGCCATTCTGGCCTCGAACACGCCCGAGATGATCGAAGCACATTTCAGCGTGCCGATGCTGGGTGCGGTGTTGAATCCGCTGAATACGCGTCTCGACCCGGCGACAATCGCTTTCTCCTTGAGCCACGGAGGGGCCAAGGTGCTGATCGTCGATGGCGAACACGCCGGTCTGGCTGCCGCATCGCTCGCGCTTGTGGACCGCCGACCCCTCGTCGTAGGCGTGTCGGCAAGCGGAAGTTTCGATGCCACTCCCGACGTGCTCGACTACGAAGCGCTCCTCGCGGAGGGCGATTCAGAGGATGCTTGGGCCGGCCCGGCAGACGAGTGGCAGTCGCTGTGTCTGCTCTACACCTCCGGCACAACGGGCGATCCTAAGGGAGCCGTCTATAGTCATCGGGGCGCCTACCTACAGGCGCTCGGTAACGCTCTCACCTTCGGCCTCAGTCAGGACAGCGTGTACCTCTGGACGCTTCCGATGTTTCACTGCAGCGGCTGGTCATATCCCTGGGCGGTGGTTGCGGCCGGTGGGACCCAGGTCTGCCTGCGCAAGGCCGATCCGGCCGTGATCTTCGGGCTCATCGCCGAGCATCGCGTCACGCACCTGTGTGGGGCTCCTGTCCTCTTGTCGATGATGGCGCAAGCGCCGGCCTCGCAACGACTTCCGTTCTCGCATACAGTTCGATGCGCCATCGGCGGCGCGGCGCCACCTTCGACGGTTCTGCGCTCCGTAGAAGCCATGGGTTTCGCAGTGGCCCAACTCTACGGCGCCACGGAGACCTACGGACCTGGCACGGTCTGCCTGCAACAGGCCGAATGGGCCGGTCTGAGCGAGGAAGAACGCTACGCTCGCATGGCACGTCAGGGC
Source organism: Methylobacterium brachiatum (assembly GCF_020523825.1). Taxonomy (GTDB): domain Bacteria; phylum Pseudomonadota; class Alphaproteobacteria; order Rhizobiales; family Beijerinckiaceae; genus Methylobacterium; species Methylobacterium brachiatum. Next base: position 16,601 of record NZ_JAJALK010000030.1, read on the forward strand.
ATCGCGCTTCCAACCGTAGCCGAACTCGCCGTGGTCGACCCCGGAGATCTAACCCCGGTGCCGCGCGACGGCCGCACGGTCGGTGAGATCGCTATGCGCGGCAATACAGTGATGAAAGGTTATCTCAAGAACCCGGATGCGACCGCCCGGACCTTGCGGGAGGGCTGGTACCTGTCAGGGGATCTCGCCGTATGGCATCCCGATGGCGCGATCGAAATCAGGGATCGAGCCAAAGACATCATCATCTCCGGTGGCGAAAACATCTCAAGTCTCGAAGTGGAAGAGGTCCTGACTCGGCACCCCTCGGTCCTGTTCGCAGCGGTTGTCGCGAAGCCAGACCCGACCTGGGGCGAGAGTCCGTGCGCCTTCCTCGAACTCAAGCCGGATGCGCCACCGGTAACCGCGGACGAGATCGTCGCCTTTTGTCGAAATCATCTCGCCCGCTTCAAAATCCCCAAGGCTGTCGTTTTTGGGCCATTGCCGAAGACGGCAACAGGGAAGATCCAGAAATTCGTTCTGCGAAGCCGGGTACGTGTCTGATCGTTATCATCGAGAAGTAATATCGCGCGCCTTCTTCGATCCGACGGCCGGCAGCAGCGGCGGAAGTGCCTGGTTGGACAAGGCGCTCGAAGCGAAAACTTCCCCTTAAACGGAGATCTTCCATGGCGATGAAGCTGTCGATCGTTGGCTGTGGCCTTATGGGAGGTGGTATCGCCATCGATGCGGCGCGACACGGCATAGGCGTGCGCGTCTACGATACGCGGCCGGAAAGTACAGATGATCTCCACCGGCGGGCCGCCGGCGTCTACGCGCGTTGGGTCAAAAACGGTCGCATGACGCAAGAGGCGGCCAGGGCTTCTCTCGCCCGCATCGCACCGACTGGGACGCTCGCGGAAGTCGGTGACGCAGACCTTATCATCGAGGCAATTTTTGAAGACCTTACCCTCAAGAGAGGCCTGATGGCGGCCCTCGCGCAACATCTCGGACCGGATACGATCGTCGCTACAAACACCAGCGCGCTGCGCGTAGGAGCAATTGCAGAGGATCTTACGTTCGCAGACCGGGTTCTCGGACTGCATTACTTCAGTCCCGCTGAAGTTTCACCCTTGGTTGAGGTGGTCCGCGCTCCGCATACAAGCGAGGTGGCGGTGGCCCGCGCCCTAACGTTCCTGACCGAGACGCGGAGAACCCCCCTGCCCTGCGCCGATTCGCCAGGCTTTGCCATCAACCGCTTCTTCTGCCCTTATTATAACGAAGCCGTGCGATTGGTCGAAGATGGGCTCGCCACGCCTTCGGAAGTGGACGTGGTCGCTCGCGAACGTCTCGGGGTCGCCGCCGGGCCGTTTACTGTTTTGAACCTCATCGGTTTACGCGTCGCGAGTCGCGCTATGGAAAACCTCGCCTCACTTGGCCCATTCTATGCGGCGAGCTCGGAACTGTTGGTTCGAGCCGATCGAAATACCCCTTATTCGATCGCGGATGATGCGACCGTCCCAGAAAGCAGCGACCTCATCGAGGATCGTCTCGTCGCGGCTTTGGCGGTGCCCGCGCTCGAATTGCTGGAAGAGGGCGTCGCCGGGCGGGAGGAGACGGACCGCGGCGCCGTCATGGCACTCAAGTTCGAGCGTGGCCCGTACGCCTTGATCCGGAGCTATCCTGTTACCCGGGTTGGAGCGGCGATCGAAGCCATATGTAAGCGTTATCAACACCCGCCCCCCTCCGCGGACACAATCGGCAGTGTGTTGTCCAATGTAGATTGATGTCGCCCGCCGGTTTTATATGATCGAATAACGGTCGAGGCCCCTAGTCGTGTTTCTCGCACCGTTCCGCCTAAATATCAAAGCTGCAACTTGGGAATCCTTGAGCTGTGGAAGCCTTTGACGTCGCCGTCGTGGCGGGGGAAAGATCTACCTGCTCGTCAAATACCCGACGAAGGTGCGGCTCTCGGAACTCGTCTACAGCTTGAAGGGCGTGTTGAGCCGCCTGCGCAAGAAAGAGTTTTCGGAGATCGCCCGGTTCCGGTCGGTAAAGAAGAACCGCGGCGTGCTATGGACTCCGAGCTGCTCCGCGGTTCAGTCGACGGCGCGCCGCGGTCAACCTTGAAGCAGCACATCGCGGCCCAGGTCGCCAGGATCGCGGCCGACGCCGCGGGCACGCCTACATCCTCTCCCTGAAGAGAGGCGAATTGGCACGCGTTCCGCCAAGCATCAGATTTCGACAACTGGTTGCGCGCCTTCTGACGGTCTCATGCTCCTTCCGGCTCGATTCGAACCCGCTCATAGGCTTCGACAACATGCCGGCGCATCAGATCTGCAGCGCCGGCCGCGTCACCGAAGATCATACGTTCGAGAATGCGGCTGTGCTCCTGCCACACGCTGATCGACATGCCCGGATAGCGGAGCACCTGCCCCATCGCCCGGCGCAGGTGAAGCCAGTGAAGGCGCATAGTTTCACCGATGATCGGGTTGCCGGACAGCTCGTAGATGAAGGCATGGAAATCCATGTCGGCCTGGAGCGTGGCGCGCGCGTCGCCCGCCACCACCAAGTTGCGACCGTGTTCCACTAGCGAGCGCCCTCGCACGATCGCGTTCTTGGTCAGACGCTGTGTCGCGAGGCTGACCGCGAGCGGCTCGACGGCCGAGCGGAATTGATAGATCGCCTGGAAAAATTCGGGTTCGACGGCGGTAACGGTGAGCCCGCGACGGCCTGACTGCATCAGGAAGCCCTGCGCCTTCAGCACCGCGAGAGCATGGGTAACAGGCTGACGTGACACGCTGAGCCGGGCCGCGATGTCGTCCTGCGTGAGGCGTTCGCCAGGCTTGAACGTGCCATCGCACAAGGCGTCCAATATCACATTATAGGCTTGATCGACGAGGCTCGTCGACGGCTCGAGTGACTGCAAGCCCCGTCCTCCGGTACGCGAACTCGACAACCGTATCACGCCCGCTTGACAGAAGAGCAAGCGCTCTGCACGCTGCGTTCGGTGTACTGAATTCCGAGTTCGAATTTTCTAACTGGCGCCGAACAGCAATCGTCTGGCCGGAGCGCCACCGGCGCGCTCCCTAAGAAAAGAGAATGGGATTGTGATCGGCAAACGCCGACAGAATTTTCCAGGGTTAATCCGCCAAATCACAAGAAGAGACTATCAACAACATAGAGGGAGGACGTCATGTCGAGCGGTCTCACGCTGGCCCCCGTCACCGATCTGCCTTCGCGCGATGCTCTCTACGGCCGGTTGCTGCGCAGGATCGTGCCGTTCTTGCTTCTCTGTTACGTCGCGGCCTACCTCGACCGCGTCAATGTCGGCTTCGCCAAGCTACAGATGCTGAGCGACCTGAAATTCAGTGAAACGGTGTACGGGTTGGGAGCGGGCGTGTTCTTCGTTGGCTACGCCTTATTTGAGGTCCCGAGCAACATCATCATGGTGCGATTTGGTCCGCGCTACTGGATCGCGCGAATCATGATCACCTGGGGCGTGATCTCGGCCGCGATGATGTTCGTCACGTCGCCGACGAGCTTCTACGTCCTGCGCTTCCTGTTGGGTGTGGCGGAGGCCGGATTTATCCCGGCGATCATCTACTACCTGACCATTTGGTTCCCCTCCGCCTATCGCGGCAAAGCCTCAGCGCTGTTCCTGGCGGGGATCCCGCTCTCGGGCATCGTCGGAGGCCCGCTGTCGGGCTGGATCATGACCGCCTTCCACGGAGCGACCGGCCTCCAGGGATGGCAGTGGATGTTCCTGATCGAAGGCCTGCTCGCCTCGCTGCTCGGGATCGTCTGCCTGTTCCGGCTCGACGACGACGCGGCCTCGGCGGCTTGGCTCACACAGGACGAGAAACAGCAGATCGCCGCCGACATTGCCGCGGAGGCGCGCGAGAAGCCGTTGCACACCGCTCGCCACGGTCTGACCAGCGGCCGGATCTGGCTGCTCAGCGGCACCTACTTCTTCTTCACCATGGGTCTTTACGGTCTCAGCTTCTGGCTGCCGACAATCATCCGCGATAGCGGGGTCAAGGATCCGCTGACCGTCGGCTTGCTCACCGCGATCCCCTACACGGGGGCGCTGGCGACGATGTACATCGTCGGATTAAGTTCGGACCGCCAGCGCGAGCGGCGTTGGCATCTCGCGGTCCCCGCCCTCGTGGGAGCGGCGGGGCTCATCGCCAGCGTGCTGGTGGCCCACAGCCCCGCCATGGCACTCGCCGCTCTCACGGTCGCGTCCGCCGGCACCCTCACCTGCATCCCACAATTCTACACTCTGGCACCGAGCGTTCTTACGGGCGCGGCAGCGGCGACCGGCCTCGCGGTGGCGAACTCAGTGGGCAGCGTCGCGGGCTTCGTCAGTCCGTACCTCTTGGGCTGGGTCAAGGACGCCACCGGCAGCACCGGACAGGGGGTGATGGTGCTCGGCGCCACGCTCGTGGTCGGCGCGCTCCTAGTCTTCATCAACCCGGCCCGGCTCGTGAACCGCTGAGCGGGGCCCCGCTCAGCCGGCGCGCCAGGCCCGCTCGGCCCGGTCCCAGGCCTCGAGGGGCTGCAGGTCCGGAACCCAGGCAAGGCCGCTCTTGGCATCTGACGAGACCGCCTCTCCAGTCACCAACACGTCGAGCAGGGCCGGCAGGTTCGCCATCGCCCGCGCGAGAGCCGCGGGCAGCGCGTCGGCCCGCTCCACACGCTCGGCGTACAGGCCGAAGGCACGGGCCATCGCGGCGTGGTCGGCATGCTGGAGTCGCGTCCCGACCACGCGCCCGTGCGTGACGGTCTGGTCGTGGACTTCGATCTGCCAGGCCCCGTTGTTAGCCACCACGAACAGGACTTTGGCCCCGTGCCGCTGGGCGGTGTCGAGCTCCATGGCGTTGAATCCGAAGGCGCCATCCCCGGTGGCGACCACGACATTCCGTTCGGGCTCCGCGAGGGCGGCGGCGATCCCGTAGGGCACGCCGACGCCGATGCAGCCGAACGGCCCGGGATCCAGCACGGTCCGGGCCGAGAGGCCCACCCGGGCGAAGCTGAGGAAATCGCCACCGTCCGTGCAGATGATGGCCTCAGAGCCGGCGACCGCCTGCAGCGCGTCGAGCAGCCGGTTCGGGTGCATCAGCCCATCTGAACCGCCGGGCGCCGCGCGGGCCTGCTCGCGGAGCTTGTCGACCCGCGCGACATGGCCAACCCGCAATGCATCGACCCAGACCCGATCGACGAGCGGATCGCGCTCTTCGATGCCGCGCACCAGCGCCATCAGCGTCTCCCCGGGATCGGCCAGAATGGCCGTCCCGGGGCGGTTGTCGCGGAGTTCCGCAGGCGCTCCGGCGATGCGCAGAAATTGCGCGGCGCTGAATACCGCCGGCGAGCCGTAGGCGAGCTGGAAGTCGAGACGCCGGCCGACCGTGACCACGAGGTCGGCCTCGGCCATCGCGCGGCCGCGCATCGCGGCGACCACAGACGGGTGATCATCCGGCACGAGCCCACGGCTCTCGCCGGTGTCGAGATAGGGACAACCGAGGCGGTCGAGCAGCGCCAGGAGCTGCGGCCCCGCCCCGCGTGCGCCGCGCCCGCTGACGATCAGCGGGCGCTTGGATGCGACCAGCAAGTCCACGGCGTGGTCAACCGCCTCGGGATCGGGCCGAGGCCGCGTCAGGACTCGAGGGCGCATCAGTTCAGGCAGCAGTAGCGGTGCGGGTACGTCGGCCCGCAGCACGTCGGTCGGGACGTCGAGGAAGGCAGGCCCCGGGTCGCCCCCCTCCCCCAGGGCCCGGGCCACCGCTTCCGCGAGCTCTTGCGGGATGAGGCCTGGCTCGCGCACGGTGCGGGCATAGCGGGTGATCGGGCCGACCAGGCGCGCGTGGTCGAGATCCTGCAGAGCGCCCCGGTTTTCCTGGTCCCGCGGCGGCGTCCCCGAGAGGATCAGAATCGGCGCACGCGAGATGTGTGCGTTCGCGATGCCGGTCATGGCGTTCGTGACGCCCGGCCCCGCCGTCACCAAGGCGACGCCGAGGGCGCCTGTCACCTCAGCCTCACCTTGCGCCATGTGTACGGCCGCGCGCTCGTCGCGCACATCCACGATGCGGATGCCGACGGCATCGACGGCCATCCAGACCGGCATGATGTGACCGCCGCAGAGGCCGTAGACCCGCTGGACCCCTCGATTTTTGAGGAACCGCGCAATCACAGACGCAGCTTGGTAGTCTTGGGTTGTGCACATCTGTTGCTCCTCTCAACCCAGCGTCGCCGTCCCGCACGTTGCGTTTGAATTCCATTTTCAGCACGGCATGATCGATCCTACGCCGCATTTGTGCGCGCCTCGCGAAGAGGTCGAGGCTTCCGCACTGCAATATAAGTTCAGTCTTGACGGTCAACCTGCACAATCGTACCGATGGCATACGGAGTTCGGAATTCAATAGCGAGAGCCCGAAATGAGCCAGCCAATCCGCGTGTTGCTGGCCAAGGTCGGCCTTGATGGTCACGACCGCGGCGTGAAGGTGGTCGCCCGAACGCTGCGCGACGCCGGCATGGACGTGATCTACTCGGGGCTCCACCGCACCCCCGAGGAAGTGGTCACGGCGGCGATCCAGGAGGATGTCGACGTGCTCGGCGTCAGCCTCCTGTCGGGGGTGCAGCTCACGGTCTTCCCGAAGATCTTCAAGTTGCTGTCGGAGCAGCAGGCGGACGATCTGATCGTGATCGCGGGCGGCGTGATGCCCGACGAGGACGTCGTCGCCATCAAGGAGTTGGGCGTGCGCGAGGTCCTGCTACAGGACACGCCGCCGGAAGTCATCGTCAGCACTCTACGCCGGCTGGTGGCCGAGCGCGGCGAGCGTTGAGGAGGTGGACATGGAAGCCTGGACCTTCCCGACCGCCTACGACGACAGCTACTTTCCGGCGGACGACAGCCGCTACTGGTTCCCCCAGCGCGAGACCATGCTAGCGGGGAAGCGCGAGGCCGCAATACTGGGCCGCCTTCGCGAGGTCTGTAGCTACGCCTACGCCAACGCTCCCTTCTACCGTCGACGCTGGGATGAGGCCGGTTTCCACCCGTGCCAACTGAAGAGCCTGGAGGATTTCGAGGATCGGGTGCCGGTGGTCACGAAGGCCGAGCTGCGGGCGTCGCAGAACGCGGCCCCGCCTTTCGGCGATTATCTCTGCGTGCCGGACCGAGAGATCTTCCATATCCACGGCACGAGCGGCACCACCGGTCGCCCAACCGCCTTCGCCATCGGCCGCAACGACTGGAACGCCATCGCCAACGCCCATGCCCGTATCATGTGGGGCATGGGGATCCGGCCGGGCGACATGGTCTGCGTCGCCGCGATCCTCAGCCTGTACATGGGCAGCTGGGGGGCGCTTGCCGGGGCGGAGCGGCTGGGTGCCCAGTCCTTCCCGTTCGGCGCCGGCGCGCCCGGCATGACCGCCCGCTGCGCCCAGTGGCTCGCGAGCCTCAAACCCGCGGCCTTCTACGGTACGCCCACTTACGCGCTGCACCTCGCCGAGGTCGCTCGCGAGGAGGGGCTCGACCCGCGCAGCTTCGGCCTGCGCATCATGTTCTTCTCGGGCGAGCCCGGCGCTTCCATCCCCGGCGTGCGCGACCGCATCGCCGAGGCATTCGGCGCCAAGGTGTTCGATTGCGGCTCGATGGCGGAGATGTCGCCGTTCATGAACGTCTCGGGCACCGCCGAGACTCCCGGCATGCTCTGCTGGCAGGACGTGGTCTACACCGAGGTCTGCGACCCGGCCACGATGCGGCGCGTGCCCTACGGCAGCCGCGGCACCCCGGTCTACACGCACCTGGAGCGCACCTCGCAGCCGATGATCCGGCTCGCCTCGGGCGACCTGACCCTGTGGACCGACGACCCGACCCCGTGCGGGCGAACCTATCCCAGCCTGCCGCAGGGCATCTTCGGCCGGATCGACGACATGTTCACGATCCGCGGCGAGAACGTCTATCCGAGTGAGATCGACGCTGCGCTCAACGCGACCGCCGGCTACGGCGGCGAGCACCGCATCGTCATCAGCCGCCAGGCGGCGATGGACGAGCTGCTGCTGCGCGTCGAGGCGGATGACAGCATCTTCGCCCGCGGTCCCGAGGCCGTCGAGGCGTTCCGCCGCGACACGTGCCACCGGCTTCAGAAGATGCTGGGCCTCCGGGCGCAGGCTGAGATCCTGGCAGCCAACACCTTCCCGCGCACCGACTTCAAGGCCCGCCGGGTGATCGACGATCGGGCGGTGTTCCGCGACATGCACGCGCAGATCGCCGATCGGGGTGCCGCGTGACCCCTTCCAGCGATCTCGTCGAACGCGTCGCGGCCGGCGCGGTGCCGGCGATCGGGCGGATGATCTCCCGGGCCGAGGCCGGTTCCCCGGAGGCGCGCCCGGCGCTCGCCGAGATCTACCGTCGGGCAGGTCGCGCCCATATCGTCGGTCTCACCGGCGTGCCGGGCAGCGGCAAGTCGACCCTCGTGGCGACGCTCACGGCCCATCTGCGCCGCGCCGGCCAGAAGGTCGGCGTCGTGGCGATCGACCCGTCAAGTCCGTACTCGGGCGGCGCCATCCTGGGCGACCGGATCCGGATGGCCGACCATGTCTGCGACGCGGGCGTCTACATCCGCAGCATGGCGACCCGGGGCGCCATGGGCGGCATGGCCCGCGCGGCGCTCGACGCCGTCGACATCCTCGACGTGGCGGGCTTCGACACCGTGATCATCGAGACGGTGGGGGTCGGCCAGGACGAGGTCGAGATCGCCCGGGCCTCACACACGACGATCGTGGTCTCGGCTCCGGGCCTCGGCGACGAGATCCAGGCGATCAAGGCCGGGATTCTGGAGATCGCCGATATTCACCTCGTGTCGAAATGCGACCGCAGCGACGCCAACCGCACCCTGACCGACCTGAAGCAGATGCTCACCCTCGGCGCGCTGACCGCCCGCCATGCGGAGTGGCGCATTCCGGTGATCGGGCTGTCCGCCTACAGGGGCGAGGGCTTCGAGACCCTGATGGCGGCGATCGAGAATCACCGCCGCGTCGCCCTCGAGACCGAGACCGGGGCACAGCGCCGGCACGCCATCGCCCGCTTCCGCCTGGAGAAGACCGCCGAGAACCTGCTGGTCGAGCGCTTCACCCGCGGCGCGCGGCAGGTTGTCGAGCCCCTGGCCGATCGCCTCAGCGCCCGCGCCGGCGATCCCTACGGCCTTGCCACCGAACTCCTCGAACAGGCCCTTGCGCCACAGCACGAACCCGGAGCACCGACATGACCAGTCTCATCGATCGGAAAACCGTCGAGGCGCTGCGCTCGGAGGAGGCCGAGTGGGAGCAGAAGGAGGTCGGCGCCTTCCTGAAGAAGCAGGCCGAGCGTAAGCCGGAATTCTTCACCCTCGGCGACATCCCGGTGAAGCGCGTCTACACGGCCGCTGACGCCGCCGAGACGCCGATCGAGGATATCGGGCTGCCCGGCCGCTACCCATTCACCCGCGGTCCGTACCCGACCATGTACCGCTCGCGGAACTGGACGATGCGCCAGATCGCCGGCTTCGGCACCGGCGAGGACACCAACAAGCGCTTCAAGTACCTGATCGCACAGGGCCAGACCGGCATCTCGACCGACTTCGATATGCCGACCCTGATGGGCTTCGATTCCGACCATCCGATGAGCGAGGGCGAGGTCGGGCGCGAGGGCGTGGCGATTGACACGCTCGCCGACATGGAGGCGCTGTTCGACGGCATCGACTTGGAAGAAATCTCCGTGTCGATGACCATCAACCCGTCCGCCTGGATCTTGCTCGCCATGTACATCGTCCTGGCAGAGAAACGCGGCTACGACCTCGACAAGCTCTCGGGGACCATCCAGGCCGACATTCTCAAGGAGTATATGGCGCAGAAGGAGTACATCTTCCCGGTGGAGCCGTCGGTCCGGATCGTGCGCGACTGCATCACCTACTGCGCCAAGCACATGAAGCGCTACAACCCGATCAACATCTCGGGCTACCACATCTCCGAGGCCGGGTCGTCGCCGCTCCACGAGGCGGCCTTCACGCTGGCCAACCTCATCGTCTACGTCGACGAGGTGCTTAAGACCGGTATGCCGGTCGACGCCTTCGCGCCGCGGCTCGCCTTCTTCTTCGTCTGCCAGGCGGACTTCTTCGAGGAAATCGCCAAGTTTCGGGCGCTGCGGCGCTGCTACGCCAAGATCATGAAGGAGCGTTTCGGGGCCAAAAACCCGGAATCGATGCGCCTGCGCTTCCACTGTCAGACGGCGGCCGCCTCGCTCACCAAGCCGCAGTACATGGTCAACGTGGTCCGCACCTCGATGCAGGCGCTCGCAGCCGTGCTCGGCGGCTGCCAATCGCTGCACACCAACGGCTACGACGAGGCCTTCGCCATCCCCACCGAGGACGCAATGCGCATGGCCCTGCGCACCCAGCAGGTCATCGCGGAGGAGACCAACGTCACTCAGGTCACAGACCCGCTCGGCGGCTCCTACTACGTCGAGAGCCTGACCACCGAGTACGAGAAGCGTATCTTCGAGATCCTCAAAGAGGTGGAGGAGCGCGGCGGCACGCTGAAGCTCATCCAAGAGGGGTGGTTCCAAAAGCATATCGCGGATTTCGCCTACGAGACCGCGATCCGGAAGCAGACCGGCGAGAAGCCCGTGATCGGCGTCAACCGCCTCGTCGACGACACCCCGGATCCGAAGATCGAGACGCACCCCTACGACCAGTCCACCGCAGACCGGCAATGTGCTCGCACCCGCCGGGTCCGGCAGGAGCGCGATCCGGTGAAGTTCGACCTGCTCCTGCAGCAGCTCGTGGCGGTGGCTAAGGATCCGGCGCAGAACATCATGCCGATCACTATCGAGCTGGTCCGTTCGGGGGCAACTATGGGTGACATCATCGAGACGCTGAAGAAGGTCTGGGGTACCTATCGGGAGACGCCGGTCTTCTAGGAGGACTTCGGCGTCTTTCAGATCGTGAGCTGCGCTTAGGCCCCAGTGCCCCGTCGCCCTCTTCAGGATACGACATCAACGTCGCTCGCGGATACTCTGTGGGAGGGTCAGATGACGGGTTCTCGGCTTTCGCAAATCGCGGCCCACGCTGGTGACCATGGCCAGACCGGCCTCGATAATGGGTTACGCGTGGACAAGGATAATCCCGTCATCCAGGCCCTCGGCGCAGTGGACGAACTCAATAGCTGGATCGGTGTCGTGATCGCGCTGTCGGGATCCGATAAGATCCGGTCGTTTCTATCGCTGGTCCAGCATGATCTGTGCGATCTCGGTGCTCAGATCAGGGGCCCCGGTACGCAGCGCTTGTCGCCAGATCACCTCGCGCGGCTAGAGATGCTCGTCGCAGCGCTCAACAGCGAGTTCGGTCAGCTGAAGGAGCCGATCCTCCCAGGGGGCGTTCAATCGGCGGCATTCGCACACGTGGCGCGAACCGTCTGCCGACGCGCCGAGCGGGATCTCTTCACGCTGTTCGAGGCGGCCAACCGGTTCGACGGTCTGCCACTTGCCGATCGGCCGCCCGCGACCGACGATTTCGGTCTCCCGTATCTCAACCGGCTCTCCGATCTACTGTTTGTCGTCTCACGCTTCGAAAACTGCAATGCCGGGCAGACAGACGTCATGTGGAGGCGCGAACAGAGTCTGAGGTCATATCCGGTTCGGGTCGGGCGATGAACGGATTGGCCGCCAAGCCGACGGATGAGGTGCGCATACGCCGGAGCGGACGGCTCGGGCATCTCACTTTGAATCGGCCCGCGGTGTTGAATGCCCTGACACCTGGCATGGTCGCCCAAATGCTCGCGGCAATCACGACGTGGGAAGTCGAGAGCGGGATCAGCGCAATTCTCATCGATGGCGCAGGAGAACGGGGTTTCTGCGCGGGCGGCGACGTCAGGATGCTGCATGCGAGCGGCCGACGCCGGGACGGATTGGCCCAGCGCTTCTGGCATGACGAGTACGTGTTGGACGCGCTGATTGCCCGCTGCACGCGTCCGGTGATCGGGATTATGTCGGGGATCGTCATCGGGGCCGGACTGGGATTGACCGGGCACGCGTCCCACCGGATCGTCACTGAGGATCTGCGCCTATCGATGCCGGAAGTCGGGATCGGTCTGATCCCGGATGTCGGCGCGACTTGGCTCTTGTCCCGGGCTCCCGGGGAATGTGGGACCTATCTCGGGCTCACAGGCGCGTCCGTCGGCGTCGGCGACGCGATCGCGCTCGGATTGGCCGATCTGTTCATCCCCTCCGCGCAGGTGCCCAGGCTCGTTCAACGGCTCACCGCTTCGGAAAGCGATATCGATGCCGGAGGGATTGGCGATATCCTGACCTCGTATGCGGAAACGCCCAACACAGCGTCTCTCATGGATCGGCGCGCCCTCATCGACCGCTGCTTCGGCTTCGACAGCTTGGAAGAGATCGTCGCCGCGCTGGCGCGCGAGGACGACGCGTGGGCCGGCACCGTGCTCGCCCTCCTTCGAACCCGATCACCGACCAGCCTCAAGATCTCGCTCGCCGCGCTGCGGGCCGCGCGGGAGCTAAGCTCCCTCGAGGACTGCCTCAGGCTCGAATTCCGGCTGGTGTGCCGGATCCTCGACGGCCATGATTTCTACGAAGGTGTTCGGGCCGTCGTCATCGACAAGGATCGCACCCCCCGGTGGAAGCCAGATCGGATTGAGGACGTGTCGCCGGAGATCGTGCAAGCCTATCTCGATCTGCGTGATGCCCCGGAGGTCGCGTTCATCGCCCGTCCGGCGGATGCGGCGCCGGCTGAGTGATGTCCGGACGGACGGCAACCCTCTACGGGGTCGGCATGGGTCCTGGCGACCCGGAGCTGCTGACCGTGAAGGCGCAGCGGATCCTGATGCGCGCGCCGGTGCTGGTGCATTTCTGCAAGCGCGGGAAGCGCGGCAACGCCCGCACCATCGCGGACGCGATCCTGCGCGATCCCGCCCGCGAGATGCCGCTGGCCTATCCCTACACCACCGAGATCCACCCGGAGCATCCCGACTACGTCGCGGCGCTCGCGGCGTTCTACGACGATGCGGCCGGGCAGCTCGCGGACCATCTCGGCGCCGGACGCGACGTGGCGATCCTGTCGGAGGGCGACCCCTTCTTCTACGGCTCGTTCATGCATCTCTGGCGGCGCCTGAAGGACCGCTTCACCGTGGAGGTGGTGCCGGGCGTGACCGGCATGTCCGGCTGCTGGACCCGGGCGGGGACCCCGATCACCTGGGGCGACGACGTTCTCACGGTTCTGCCGGCGACTCTGTCGCTCGATTCACTTACCGAACGCCTGCGCGGGACCGACGCCGCGGTCGTCATGAAGCTCGGACGGCACCTGCCCAAGGTGCGCGCCGCGCTGGCGGCGGCCGGGCTGCTCGAGCGCGCGGTCTATGTCGAGCGCGGTACGATGGCGGGCGAGCGCGTCGTGCGGCTCGCCGACAAGTCAGACGACGACGCCCCGTACTTCTCGATGGTGCTCCTGCCTGGCGAGGGACGCAGGCCGTGATCACAGCGGGGCGCGTCCCGGCTCGCGGTCACCCGAAATTCGGCTCCGGATCTCCAGTGGGCTCGAACGCGGAGAGAATCGCGGTGCGGTCGACGTCATCGAGTGCGGCGGGCTGCCAGGCCGGACGGTTGTCCTTGTCGATCAGGACGGCGCGCACACCCTCGTAGAAATCATGGCCCCGCATAATCCGCGTGACCAGGCGGTACTCCGTCGAGATCGCCTCCAGCAGGGTCAAACTGAGGCCACGCCGCATCTGCTCGTGGGCGAGGCAGAGACTGGTCGGTGAGCGGCTGCGAATGGTGCGCGCAGTCGCGGAGGCGAAGTCTGATCCGGCAACCGCATCGAGGTTGGCCAAGACGGCTTGAACGCTGTCGGCCGAGAAGCAGGCGTCGAGAAGGGCTGCCTCCAGCACCACCGGGCCAGCGGATGGCCAAGGGGCGGCGTGAGCGGAAAGGACCGTGTCAATCGGGCCTTCCTCGGCGAGACCGTCGAGTATCGCAGGGAAGTCCGCGGCGTTCGCAGCATGCGTAGCGAGACCCAGCGCGAGGGCGTCCCCCGGGCCGATCCTGTTGCCAGTCAGCGCGAGATAGGTGCCGCTATGGCCGGGTAAGCGCGGTAGCAGGTAGGTGGTGCCGACATCCGGGATGAAGCCGATGCCGACCTCCGGCATCGCGAAGGCGTAAGTCTCAGAGGCAACCCGGTAGCGGCCGTGAACCGAGATGCCGACACCACCGCCCATGGCGATACCGTCGATAAGCGCGATGATGGGCTTCGCGTAGCGGGCCATGGCGGCAACGAGGTCATACTCGCTGCGCCAGATCTCGAACATCAGCTCGTGCTCGCCGGCGCGAGCCGCCTCGTAAATGCGCCTGACGTCGCCGCCGGCGCAGAACGCGCGTCCGCCGCTACCCTGAACAACCACGCGCGTGACACGCGCGTCATCCTCCCACGCTCGCAGCTGCGCACGCATGGCCTTGATCATGCCGAGGGTCAGAGCATTCAGCGCCTTGGGGCGATTCAGCGTTACAAGGCCGAGCGCCCCACGTCGCTCAAACTCCACTTCGTTGGAACTGGCCATTTTCATCAGGACGTGCATTTGAGCGTCACACAAAATTGAAGCTCCCGTTCAGCAAAGCTCGGCCGTTCGGTTCTTCGGGCACTCGTATACACGTCTCGAGATCCAGCATGTAGGCACAAACGCTGCGCGAGGCGCGATTTCTGGCCGCCTGCTGATCATATTGGCTCGTAAGACCTCGGCCCTCAGGGCGGGGATACAAGCGCCTTCTGCAACGCATCGCGTTGCAGAACACGTCGTGAACGTCTAGCTTTTCGGTTTTTCGTCATTTGGGGTTGATGACCCCGCCTGACGTCTCGTCTCCAGCGCTGCTGAGCAGCGAGGAGGGTTCCGGGACGACGCACGGCGTATCCGCCCACGTTAGCGTCCCCGGGGGCTCGGCCTCCCCCGTCGCGGCAATAGCCTCGGCCCCGCGCGCGGGCATAACCCGCGCGGCGTTTTCATCGCGGTAGACCACGCGCACGCAGCCGAAAGTGCGCCGGAGCACGTCCGCCTGCTCCGGCGTCGAGTCGAACCGATACCCCACCACGAACGACGTCAAATCAGCGTAGCTGTTCGCGATCCGTTCGGCAATGTGGCTGGTGCGCTTGTATCCTCGCCCTGTATGGTGAGGTCTTACGCGCACACACGATAATCTCACCAGCACTGCTGCGGCCAAGCTGTTGAGCCTGATAGCGAGGCCAACCGTGCCGGCTACGCCATTCTGGCGAACGCCCCTCCCCTTGCAGAGCCCGACCCTTCAGTACCGTGACCTGAGGGGCGCCGGCGTAGCCGGAGCCGCATCACCAACATACAAGGGGGCGACGACGCGCAGCCATCCTCGCGTGTCCCGACCACCATAATTCCGTTGGATCACGTCTCGGGTAAGATAGGCCTGCACCGTGAAGGGACCGAAATCGTAGCCCACGAGTCCGCCGACGGCGACTTGGCCCTGAGAGCGATACGAGGAAAACCGCGTCGGGAGGTCGGTCGACCCGAACGCGACGGGACCGAGCTCCCACTTCCCGAAATGTTTCGTCGCGGTCAAATCGAGGTTCAGGTAATCCGGATAGATGGCTCCGTTCTTCGTGGTGGGCCCGACGATGGAGCCGTAATACAGGTTGGCCGCGAGATTGTAGCCATCAGCGGTATACCCGATGGCAAACCGCTGGTTGATCGTGGTCGTCTCCGCGTCGAGGTTGGTCCCCGAGGGTAGATAGGCCGCCAAAAGGTAGCTGACGCCGACACCTCCGCCCAAATCCCAGGCGACAATGCCGGAGATAAAGAAGTCGGTGAGGCCGCCCTGCGTGCGCGTTCCGGGGCTGGAGACCCAGACGTTGGGCATGGCCACGATCAACCCGAAATGTCCGTCGAAGATGCGAAGCGGCGTAGCCCAGACCAGGACAGGGATGTTGAGCCCGAGATCGGTATGGGCAGGTTGCGTGCTGCGCCGGCCGTAGTTGAAGGTGTTGATGAAGTAGAGACCGTCCGGCAGCGGAGTAGCGACCGCGATCCCGATGGTCTGGCCCGGCTCTGAAACGGATGCGGCGTCAGACACCGTAGTGGCAGCGAACAGGCCTGCAGCGGCGAGAACAAGGCTGGTGTACCGCATCACGAATCCCCATTGCGTTGATGAACAACTTCGCGCGCCGAAGCCGCGTTGGCGGGCCCGCCTCATTGGCGGCCAAGCTCGAGCCGATCCCGTTCGTGCGAGGGCGCCGGTAGCCCGAGTCCGTCGCTCTGCCGGCTTGCCGGCCGGCCGAGTCCGTTTGCGAAAGGAACGCGCAGAGATCCGCACCGTCCCGGTAACTGATCTCGGCACAAAGGCGCTCAGTGGTCTTGCCACCGAACTGACGAGGATCCCCTGTCAGATGCCCGCACGCGCAGTCGAATATTCCAGCCGCACATCTTGGTTCGCCGCTTCGCTCAAGCTAGGACGCGGGGCGATAATCAAACGAACCTATGCGGGTCAGGACAAATACTGTCTCGGAACCGGGCAAGAGACTGCGAAAGCTCAAGACTTGGACATCGACCGTCCTTAAATTTGCGGTTGGCAGGGTAGGCACGAGCGCGGTGCCGGTAATTGTACGGGGTGGGCGCTCGCGCGAGCGATCCCGGCCATCAGCAAAGGTCAGAGACGACTGACGGATCACCTCGCGGGCCGGTTCGACCTGATCTGAGGCAGGCTCTTGATCAGATCAGCCGACATGAGGTCTCAGCCAGTATCCTCCCTCGTTCTTATGTGGCGGCGCTATTGCGCGAACCATCTGTTCTGTAAGCCTAGACTATTGCTGCTCGCGAGCGAGTCAATCCGGAAAAGTAACACAGGATGAAGCTGTTGTAAGATTAGCACATCGCCTTATTTGGACGGAGTGCGTGACAAGACGTGTTTCTGATAAAGTTGCAAAATGCTACAGTGTAGCCGAATGCGACAAGTGTAGCCCGTATTTGTATTGGGAGCTGGCCCGCCAGGCTTACCTGACGTGGGCGAAAGGCCCCGGCGTTCACGCCGGGGATGTAAGCGCACCAGCTCCGTTGCAGAACGGAACATGAACATCTAGGCTGCCCAGATGGCAGTTGCAGCGGGCTACCGGTACCGATTTGACCCGACGCCGGAGCAGGCAGACCTGCTCCGGCGCACCTTCGGGTGCGTACGTGCGGTCTACAACCGCGCCCTCCACGAGCGCGCAGCAGCATGGCGCGAGCGCCGCGAGCGCGTATCGTTCAAGGTGATGTCGCGCTGGCTGCCCGTTTGGAAGGCCGAGTGGCCGTGGCTGGCCCAAGTCTCGTCGGTGCCGGTCGAGCAGGCGCTGCGCCACCTGGAAGCTGGCTATGCGCGGTTGTTCCAGCGCCTCGGGCGCAAGCCCAGGTTCAAGTCGCGGCGCGATCGGCAATCGGCGACGTTCATGAAGACGGCGTTTCGCTGGCGCGACGGTCAGCTGACCCTGGCCTTGATGAAGCAATCGCTCGCGATCCGCTGGTCGCGCGCGTTGCCGAGCACGCCGTCGTCGGTGACGATCTCGCGCGACGCTGCGGGCCGCTGGCACGTGGCGTTCCGGGTCGCGGTCGAGCCGCCTCCTGCGCCGGAGCCGCTGCGCCCGGCCCTCGGCATCGATCTCGGGCTGATGACGCTGGCCGCCTCATCCGACGGCGGGTCGGTCGCCAACCCGCGCTGGCTGCGTCAGCGCCAGCATCGTCTCCGTCGGGCACAGAGGGCACTGGCGAGGAAGAAGAAGGGCTCGAACAACCGGGAGAAGGCGAGGGCCGCGGTGGCACGCCTGCACGCGCGCGTCGCCGACGCGCTGCATGATCACCACCACAAACTCTCGACGCGGTGGATCCGCGAGAACCAAGCGATCCACGTCGAGACGCTCAGCCTGCGTGGGCTCGCCCGCACGCGGCTGGCGCGCTCGCTCCATGACGCCGCCTGGGGCTCGCTGCTTGCGATGCTCCAGTACAAGGCGGCGTGGTACCGGCGCGATCTCGTCGCGATCGACCGCTTCTTCCCGAGCACGCGCGCGTGCTCGGCCTGCGGCGTCGTCGGTCCGAAGCGGGCGCTCCACGTCCGGACTTGGACGTGTGACGGCTGTGGCGTCACCCACGACCGCGACGCGAATGCGTCGCAGAACATCCTGGCCGCGGGGCACGCGGTCAGGGCCGGGTCCGATCCCCGGCGATGGCCTGCGGAGGGGACGTCAGACGCGCCGGGCTCGGCCCGGCGTGCGGCCCCGATGAAACAGGAACCCGTGGCGTGAGCCCCGGGAATTCTCGTCCTTCAGGGCGAGGAGGATCTGTCAACAGCGGGTGCTCAGACCGGACTGCGCGCGGCACAATCCGCACGACCGGCTTCCGAACGTTTGACATCGTTCTCGCCTCGAGCGGCAGCTCCTGCGGCGAGTTTCTGTTTCACCGGTCGCGGGATCAGTCTCGGCCTTGCGCGGCGAGCGCTGATGGCCAAGCGACCCCTAGCCCGCTTTATTCACCGGGGTTTGGCTGGCGACGTGTTTTGAGCTGAAGGCGAGCGGGATCGTGCGTCTGTCCTGACG
>NZ_JAJALK010000031.1 GCF_020523825.1 Methylobacterium brachiatum
CCAGTCTCACCGATCGTGCGCCGGAAAACGCCCTCGATTGCGCCTCCGCCACAGTTCGATTGCGCGCCGCTACACCTGAGCCGCATGCCTTCACGGCACGGCTGCACCTCGATGGCTGGACTGGAGTCGAGATCCGTGAGGTCGTGTTCGAGGAGCACGACCACGATCACATGAACTTGGGCGACGAGGATGATGCGCATGCGCGAGCCCATGCCGAGGACATCCGGCGCCGGTTCGCGGGGCGGCAGGTGACGACGGGGCAGATCGTACTTTTTGGCCTGACCGGCGGTCTGATCCCGTGCCCGGCGGCGATTACCGTGCTGCTGCTCTGCATCCAGTTGAAACAGTTCAGCCTCGGGTTCGCGCTGGTGGTCTGTTTCAGCGTTGGGTTGGCGATCACAATGGTATCGGCGGGCGTGCTGGCGGCGCTCAGCGTCAAACACGTCGCCTCGCGCTTGTCCGGGTTCAGTGGCTTCGCCCGGCAGGCCCCCTACGCCTCGGCAATGCTGATCGTGCTGGTCGGCCTCTACACGGGCTGGCTTGGCTGGCAGGGCATCCACGATGATGCGGACGCACATGCCGCCGTGGCAGGTGTTTCTCGGGGTGCCTGAATAGGCCACTGCCAGGGTTCGCCCCAGGCGACGCGTCGGAGGGTTTATGGGCTACATCATCGCTGGGGCGAACCTCGCCAACGCCGAGGCGCCACGCGTCAGCTTTCGGGTTCAAACGGCTGCTGATGCGCTGGAGAAGATCGAGGAACTGGAGCGCGGCGGCTACCGCGTGCGCATCTCGTCGAGCGAGGGTGACGAGGTTCTGATCGCGACCATCAAGGCCAGGGTCGTACTGGAAGAGGAGCACTGAAGCTGCGCCGACAGGGCCTCGTCCCACCATCACGGAACTCAGCGCAGTTATGTGCAGGTTACCAAAGTCCGTGCCTGTGCTGTGCTATGGCTTGTCCGCTAATGGTCGATTATCTGCATCTCAGTCCTTCATGGTCGCCACGATGCGCGCGATCTCCTCGATGCGATGCGATGCGCATGGAGCAGGACAGCAGCCGCGCCCTCATCTCCCAAATGATCATCAGGCCACCAGTGGCCGTCACCCAGTTTACGCAGCAGTTCACCGCTGCTCTCGTGCTGCCGCTTGAGTGCGGCTACTGCGCCTTCGCACTTATGCAGGCTTGAAGGTTCCGTAAGCCCAGCCCTATGAACGGCGGTGAGTCAGCTCGGACCCCCTTTTTAATTTCCCGACGCGCAAACCTGACAGATTTATGTGCCTGGAAACCGTCGGTTTTCGATGCCGCAGATGATCGGACAGATGTCCTAATTGAGTGGTAATCCGTCATACGATTGCCGCCCGAAAGCCCGACATTGGGCTTACGGTTAAGCACTAGCCTGAGGGGCTCCTGGGCCGGATCGGGATCTGGAGGACCGTCAACCGCGAACTTGCGATAAGTACTTACGGACGCCCGCGGGACGGACGTACTGGCGCTACCTTGGCTGTCTCAGGGAGCACGAAGGTCGGCCTCGAAAGCCGGATAGATCGGATGTCTCAATTCCACGTGGTTCGCGGCGATCCACATCTCATAACACTCGTCGAGGATACCTGGTCGTCGCTTACACAGATGATCGTCCGAGACCCGCCAAGTGCCTTTGCTGATATCGCCATCGCTATCGATCACGAGTTTTCCTGAGCGTTCGTAGGTCTCACTCATGTGGGCGTAATCCGTAAGCATCTTTCCAGTCAGCGTCGTCCTGATCTCCATCCCTGAGAGCCGACGCATCTCCGATGCCTGCGATACGTTCCCGCTGCCTAAAACACCGATCAAAACGCACAGCAATATGTGCTGCATGACCGTGCTTCGGCGGCCAGCTCGTAAACGGTCAAGGCTAGACGACATTGATGCGCTCCGGGAAGACTGAAGTTCCGCAAGATCGATTCCAGACGTTGCCTGGCACACCGGATTGACCCGGCGAGCTGCTCGGCAGCGATCATGCGCCTCGATCACACACGCTCTCCGATGACATCTGCATGCCAGTCAGAGGTTCAGGCTGTGATCTCCGGTCAGCCTTCGCTTGCGTTGCAGGGAAATTCAGCACGCTTTCCAGGATCGAGCCCGGCATTGGGGTCGGTGTCTCAAACAGTCCAACAAGTGGCATGATAATTAGGAAATGCGCGAAGTAGTAAATCGTGCAGATCCTCGCTGCGATGACGTAGCCGCCTGTCGGCGGTTTGGCGCCGAGCCATCCGAGCCCGACACAAACGAGGACAAACACGCAGAAGAACTGGCGATAAACGGGCCGGTAGTTGGCCGAGCGCACAGGCGAAGTGTCGAGCCAGGGAACGAGTACAAGGACGAGCACTGCCCCAAACATCGCCGTCACACCGCCGAGCTTATCCGGGACGGCACGTAGGATTGCATAGAAGGGGAGAAAGTACCATTGTGGCACGATCTCTGCTGGCGTCACTGCTGGGTTTGCGGGGATATAATTGTCTGCCGCCAATGTATAATTTGGAATGTAAAATACAAGCCATGCGAAAATAATCATAGAAATAATTAGAGCCAAGCCGTCTTTCGCTGTCATGTAAGGATGAAACGGAACTGAATCTTTGCTGGACTTAATCGGTATACCGGTCGGGTTGTTATTGCCCGGAACATGCAATGCCCAAATGTGCAGGACGACCATTCCCACGATCATGAAGGGCAGAAGATAGTGAAGCGAGAAGAAGCGGTTCAGGGTCGGATCACCCACAGAGTACCCGCCCCAAAGTAGGGAAACGATTGTGCCGCCGACCAATGGAACGGCGGAGAACAAATTGGTTATAACGGTCGCACCCCAAAAACTTTCCTGTCCCCATGGCAGTACGTAACCGATAAAGGCTGTGGCCATCATCAACAGAAAAATAACAATACCAATTAAATACAAAACTTCTCGCGGGGCTTTGTAAGAACCGTAATAAAGATTGCGAAAAATATGAACATAAACAGCGAAAAAAAACACCGACACACCGTTGGCATGCGCGTAACGTAAGAGCCAACCGTAATTCACGTCACGCATGATATGCTCGACCGAGTCGAAGGCAAGTTTTGCATCAGGCTTGTAGTGCATGGCGAGCCAGATGCCGGTCGCGATCTGCTCCAGCAACATGAAGGCGAGAACGCCGCCAAAAGTCCAAAAGTAGGTGAGGTTCCTGGGCACCGGAAAGGCTACGAACGATGAGTGGAGTAGCCCCCCAAGTGGCAGTCTGCTCTCAAGCCACTTGGCCAATCTGCCCTTCGGGACATACGCAACCGGATGCTGGTTCATTTGCGTCTCCGATCTGTACAGACGGGCAGAATAGTCTTGCAATTTCCGTTGGGTCTTCGTCTTGATGAGCGCCTGTTGTTTATTCATCCAAGTGTTACCGAATTCAGGTCCGCTTCTGTGGTAGCTAGAGGGGGGCGTCTTCCGGAAGTTCATCCTTACGATGCAGTTGAATGCGCTGGCCATCTCGCCGATGAAACCGGCCTCCTAGATCATCGCCTCGCTACCGCCTTCGACGATCTCCTTCAGAAGCCACTCGAAATCCTCCCGGTACTGCTCGCCCGTTGGAAGAGCGCATACCGCATTTTGACAGGCACGGCTCCAATTGAGCTGAGGCGGCGCCGGATCTTCACACGGAAATACGCGGGCTTTGTCGGGATCTGCTGCAACAGCAAAAGCCAACCTTGCCCGGCAACTGTCATCTCTTGTCCGAGATCACACCTCCCTTACATCGAAAACAGCCGCTATGAAACTTCTATTCCATTTTAAATTCGGAATGAAACAAGTGTTATACTGTCCGAGCAGGCAAGGAGGCGTGTGAAGTGACTGACCCATTCTGACGCTCTGGAATTTGGGAAGCCGGGCCTTCGCTTGTTCCCCGTGAGGGGTGATCGGGTCTCGTGGCTGCGGTCACGACCGCGACGCCAAGGATGAGCAGCAGCCCGACCACAGCAACGAGGACCAATCGCGCGCATCAGGCTCGGCTCGCCTCGTCATAGAGGCGGTCGGCGTTGTCCCAGCGGATCACCTTCATGAAGACGTCGACGTAGTTGCCGGCCTTGGCCCCGAAATCCATCTGATAAGCGTGCTCGTACATATCCATCGCGACGATCGGCGTGCCACCGGCCAGCGTGGTGGTGTGGTCGGCCGCCCAGGCGTTGACGAGGCGCTTGTCGCGGGGACTATAGGTCAGCAGCACCCAGCCGGCCCCCCCACCCTCGGCGCGGCCCATCGCGGTGAACTGCGCGCGCCAGCGCTCGACGCTGCCGAAATCACGGATCATTGCCGCTTCCAGCGCCGGACCAGGCTTGCTCTGGTCGCCGAGCCCGGCGAAGAACAGCTCGTGCAGGATCATCGAGTTGGTGGCGATCAGCTCTTCGCGCTTCAGCCCGTTGATCACGAAGCCGGGTGTTTTTTCATAATCCATGGTAGCTAGCTGATCGGCGATGCTATTGAGCCGCTTCACGGCGCCGACATAGTTGTTCTCATAGTGGCTGATCAGGATGCGCTCGCTCATGCCGGAAATCTTCTGAGGATCGAGCGGCAGCGGCTTGATGGCGTAGGGCGGCAGCTTCGGAGTGGGTGGGTTGCCGGCGGGCGTCTCGGCGGCCGAGCCGGCCCCCAGGCCGACGGCTGCGAGGCTGCCCCCGGCTAGGAACAGTTCACGGCGCTCGATCGGATTAGTCATGGATCCTCTCTTTCGGGAAGGCTGCCCGCTACCGGCGGGACTGAGGTTTGTGGAGGATGCCGGCGTCCGGTAGGGTCCCGTCGTCGCGTCGGAGGTCGACGGCGTTGCCGGCCGCCCAGACCTGGAAGCAGCGGGCGCCGTCAGGACCGCCATCGAGGCAGAGCTCGTCGCCGCGGACGCGCCAGGCGCCGGTCCGGATCGTGCCCATCGACACCGATCGCTGCCGACCGCCCCGCTCGAAGCCGTAGGTCCAGTGCACGTCCTCGGTCAGTTCCATGCCGGGTAGCCGAGCGGTGAGGTCGCGCCCCGGCAACCGCCGGAAGGGTTCGGCGGCGTTCACGGGCGCTGGTCCGGCTGACGCGAGGGCAAGGACGAGCAGCATCAGGAACGGGGAGCGCGTCATTACCGCAGCTCCTCGACGTCGAGACGGTCGAACCAGGTGACGCTGTCAGCCTTGGTCCAGAACGCGATCTTGCCGGGGCTCCGGAACGTCTCGTCCACGGCAGTGAACAGCTCGCGCCCGTCGAAGGACACCGCGAAGCGGTCCTCGCGCGCGGTGATCGCCAGCTCGTGCCAAGCACCCGCCGTCACCGGCAAGTCGGCACCGGCCAGCTGGACGCGCCGGCCAGCCGTCACCTTGTAGAAGCGCACGTTGCTCTCGAGCGCGTTCGCGCGGACGAGGTAGTAGTTGTTCCGGTCGAGGAGCCGGAGCGCCATGCCACCGGCCTGGTCGACCGAGCCCGCCATCGGTTTGATCCGGGTTCGCACCCTCACGTCCGCGGGGGCGGTCGCCATCCGGATCAGCAGCGGGAAGCGGTCGTCGGTCGGGTCATCGCTCGTCTGCACAACAGCGCGACCGTCCGCGGCTTCGGCGTCGACGACCGTCTCCCATCGGCCGGGGGTACCGGGTCCCGTCTGCATCGCCTCGAAACCGGGCAGCTCCGCTGATCGGGCCGATCCGCAGAGAACACAGATGAGCACGGCCACCCGGCTCGTCGCGAGCGATTGTCTCATCGGACGACCCCAGCAAACTTCAGGAGGACGCCGGCCGCGGCGCAGCCAGCCAGGATCGAGACCATGCGACCTTCAAGCGAAACACAGCCTGGACGGCCACGGCGGCTAGCCCCAGCGCATTCGGATCGAGGCTGGCGAGCACCGGAGCATCGATGCGCAGCGGGCCGCCCGCGAACGGGAGGACCTCGGCGAACACCGTGTGGATAGCGAACCAGACTGCGAGGTTGAGGATCACCCCGATCACTGCCGCGGTGCGTCACCGCGATCTGCCCGGCCGGGCCCCCGAACGAGAGCGCGGCGATGCGGGTCCAGACTGGTGCGGCTTCAGCGAGGGTGACGGGCGGCACGGCAGCATTCAAGATGGCGGTGCTCATGGTCACACCCCCGACCGCGGCTTGTTGGTCGGCCGGTTGTGGTCCTCATCGGTCGCATCGCGACACCATCGGTAGAAGGCGTCGTAAAGGAGCATGCCCGCGTCGAGTTGCGCGAGGTCGTTGGCGTAGATCCGGGACAGGCCGAGCGACGCGGCAAGCAGTCCCGCCGCCTCGGGCGCAAGATCCGGCCGAGCTGTATCGGCACCGCGCACGAGCGTGGCGAGGTGCAGCAGCGGCGGCGTTGCGAGGCCGAGCTCCTGGACCATGACATCGAAGGTGCAAAGCTCGCCACGGTGGTTCCAGAACACCTCGGGCGCATCGATATCGAACGCCTCGCCGTTGAAACGCCGTGCGACCTCCTCGACCTCGCTCGGCGGCACGAAAAGGAACACCGCCTCGCGATCGATGAACCGGCGGATTAGCCAGGGACAGGCGATGCGGTCGACCTTCGGCCGGGCGCGGGTCACCCAGACGGTCCGCCCCTGACCGTCGCAATTCTGGAGCTTGTCAGCGGGGACCATCGGCAGCCCCGCCCGCGCCCACTCCGCCGTGCCGCCGTCGAGAGCCTCGGCGGCGATGCCGGTTGTGCGGAGCCAAGCGGCCACGCCGTGACTGAGCTTGTGGCCGCGCTGGCAGATCACGACGGCAGGCCGACTGCCCAGCGAGGGGGCCCACTCGGCGACAGCATCCCATTGGCGCGGTCGCGAACCCGGGATCAGGCGCGGGTCTTCAGCAAAGTCGCGTGTGGTGCGCACGTCGACGAGCACTGGACAAGCCGGGGTGCCGATCAGGCGTGCGAGTTTGTCGACGGAGATGGTGTTGGGCACGGGCATGGCGCGTCCTTGCATCGAATGCAGCCGGGCGGGCGGGCGCTCCTGCCTGTCCGCCCGGTACAAGTTGGATATCCTGCCAGCTGAGCCAGTCGGTATCTAGAGATTGTTCGGTCGCAATATCCACATTGAAATTGCGCGCGATCATTAGTAAATCAGCACTCAAAAGAGTCGGTTCGTTGCAGACCGAAGTCCTGACATTTCCAATTAATCATCGTCGTCTTCTGGTTTGCTTTTGCCGGTCTGTGGGTCGACATCAAGTTTTTCCGACTTGCCGTTCTTCACTGCTGTCACATCGACATGATCCCCTTCAGTTTTTACGATGCGAATATCGGAGTATCCTTGTGCCTCAAGGTATTGCCTGATCTTGGGCTCGTCGACTGTTGCGGCTGTCAGAACTCCTGCGGTTAAGGCAGTTACCCCAGCAGCTGTCACGAACATGCCCAGTTTCCACATCGACATTGCATTCCTCCTTTAGGAAGCGGCGTAGCGGGTAGGCCGGCGTTAGCTTCGGCTCTCGAACAGGGCCCAGCCGCCTGCCCGTGACCCTATCTTACGATACGCCCGTATCATTTCAAGCGTATCAGTGCTACAAATGAATCTAAAACGAGGCGGCTCGTGGCCGCCGTCATTGAGGCGCTTCGAAGGGCGATCAGGCGGTCCGAAACACCATCGAAGCACAGCCGACCCCCACGACATGATGACGCACCTAAAGTGTTATACGCGGCCAAATGTAACAGGTGTTGCAATTTGGCCGCGGCTGTGTAGACAGAGAGGACGACGTGATTAGCGAGGTAGGTGTGACCGTGCAGCGATGGCTCCTGTTGCTGCATCAGATCCCAACAAAACCCGCCTATTTCCGTGTGAAGATCTGGCGTAGGCTCAACGCTATTGGGGCTGTCGCGATTAAGGGCGCGGTCTACGCGCTGCCGGCCGGCGATCAATCCAGAGAAGATTTTGAATGGCTTCTCAAGGAGATTATCGAAGGTGGCGGCGAGGCGATGATCTGGGAAGCCACGCTGCTGGCTGGGATGTCGGATCAGGAAGTTCGTGAATTATTTAATGCGGCACGCGACGATGAGTACACGGACATAATCAAAGTCGTCCGAAAGCTTGACGCCGCACTCGTCGCGATGCCGTCGGCTAACGTTTCTGAAGCCGCCGCCCAGCTTAAGAGACTAATGTCGCGACGGGATACGATTGTTGCGATCGACTTCTTTGGCGCGAATGGCCGCGAGGCAGCTGACGGCATCCTCGAAGCCCTCGAAGCGCGGTTGAGCACCCTGGAGATCGCCGTTCAGGAGGGCGTAGTGGACGGACGGCAGAAGGAGGCACCTATGTCGATGTCCCTGAAAGGTAGAACGTGGGTTACCCGGCAAGACGTCCACGTTGACCGTATCGCTTCGGCTTGGCTGATTCGCCGCTATATCGACTCGGAGGCGCAGTTTAAATTTGTTCAAGCAAAGAACTACACCTTGCTGGCGGACGAGTTGCGTTTCGACATGTTTGAGGCGGAGTTTACGCACGAAGGTGATATGTGCACGTTTGAGGTTTTGCTTTCCCGGTTTGCTCTGAGAGAACCGGCTCTCGTTGCCATCGGTCAGGTCGTTCACGATATCGACCTCAAGGACAATAAATTCGGTCGCGAAGAAACCGCAGGGATCAAAGCACTGATTGCTGGAGTCTGCGTGTCCACGAGCAGTGACGAGGAGCGACTGACCCGGGGCGGAGCTGTGTTTGACGTCCTGTTTGAGAGTTTTCGCAAGCCACGGGCTTGATCGATGGCCGGAGACGTCACGCGCTTTACCCGCGTCTCGATGGCGATATTGGGGCTTGTTAAGGCACTCCGACTCCGACCAGCCTATACGTCCCGCGCATTGTGGCGGCCGGCACACAGACAGGACCGCGTTCGAAACACCGCGGCAATTGCTCCGTTCATCACCCGTCGCTGACGGATGATCGATGGCCTGCCGGAATGCGCCATCAACATGCGTCCAAGCCTCCCCAACAGTTCGTCAAGTCGTCGGTAATCCGCAGTTAGCTTATAGACGTCCGCTGGAGCCGATGCGTTGCACAGCAGACGTGCGTATTTCGACCGCATGATCCGTTTTTCGATCTATTTTTCATTTATTCCCGGTCGTAGTTTTGCATGATTACAGTAATTGCGACTGTGCACGGTACGTAGCAGTTTTACATAAAACTATATTTTGTTTCGGTATTTTTATTTAAATCTGAACACGATTTTTGGTTGCGGACAAATGATTTAGAGCATGGTCGTGTGTATTATTCGATTTGTGCTTCTTCGAGTGCGCGCATTCAAACTGTTCCATATTAATGCCTCGATACCGAGAGGTGCATGCGGCAATAGCCACATACTGGAAACCCTCGCCACCGCAAGCCGCCCTTGATACGTGCGTATCAATTTCTATTTACACGGGAACGCATGTAGCTTATACCGGCAGATGGCGGCGCCTGCTTGATCGCCGCCCTGAGGTTCAGGGCTTGCGCGGGAAAGGCTATGGAGGAGCGCAATGAAGTGGGTGACCCGCGAACGTCCCGTCATCGACCGGATCGCCTGTCCCTGGCTGATCGATCGGTTTATCGATCAGGAGCCCGAGTTCCTGTTTGTACCATCTGACCAAGTCACAGCCACGGCGCAGGCGACAGGCGCTACGCCCTACGACGTGCCCGATGTGAAGTTCACGCACATCGGTGATGGATGCACCTTCGACACTTTCCTAGCGGAATACGGACTAAGCCGCGATCCAGCTCTTGTGACGATCGCAGCCATTGTGCGGGGCGCCGATACGAACCGCCACGATCTGACACCACAATCGTCGGGTCTGCTCGCCATCTCGATGGGATTGCGCGATCTCACGCCTGACGACAACGAAGTCCTGAAATACGGTTTTGTCATTTACGACGCTCTTCATGCTTGGGCAAAGAAGAGACAGACGGAAAATCACGCTTGGCCGCCTATTTCTGGCGAAATTTCTAGGTAAATAATAACGATATAGGCATTATAAAATATTTTTATCGTTTTGTTCGACCATAAATCACCAATTTACAGATACATATCACTAATAATATATCATCAAAGCACCTGGAGAAATTATGATAATTCTAGATAAGTCGATGAACAATTCTACCTGTCGGCAAAGAGATGACTCGGAGGCTATCTCAACGTTATCCCGACCGCAGAGTAGTATCACGCTCGGTGAGGCGCTGCCAGTCTGGGCGCGCATCGCGGCTCTCTCCTTCGGCGGTCCGGCCGGCCAGATCGCGGTCATGCATCGCGTCCTAGTCGAGGAGAAGCGTTGGATCTCCGAGAACCGCTTCCTGCACGCACTGAATTTCTGCACCCTTCTCCCCGGGCCGGAGGCGCAGCAGCTTGCTGCCTATATCGGCTGGCTCATGCACGGCACCCGGGGTGGCGTGATCGCAGGAGGCTTGTTCGTCCTGCCCGGGGTGCTCGCGATCATGGCCCTGAGCTGGATCTACGTCCTCTACGGCAACGTTGGGATAATAGCGGGGTTATATTTCGGCCTCAAGGCGGCTGTCCTCGCCATCGTGGCCGAAGCAGTTCTGCGCATCGGTCGACGTGCCCTCAAAGGCCAGGCCATGGTCGCACTGGCGGCGACTGCTTTCGTGGCCATTTTTTTCTTTGATGTACCTTTTCCGATCATCATCCTGATGGCCGGCATTATCGGGTTTTATGGTGGTCGCGCCGGCCTATCCCAGTTTCGAGGTAGCGGTCACGGCGCAGCCCACAAGGATGATGGCGGTCCCTACCTGCTCGGTGACGACGAGCTACCGCGCGAGCGTGCGACATTGGGCGCCACGCTCCGCACCCTAGGAGTTTGGCTCGCGATCTGGCTGCTCCCCGTTGCCGCCGTCCTGCTGACTGTCGGGACCGACGATGTCTTTGCCAACATCGCGGTGTTCTTCTCCAAGATGGCAATGGTGACCTTCGGGGGCGCCTACGCGGTGCTGTCCTACGTCGCCCAGCAGGCGGTGGAGCACTACGGCTGGCTGAAGCCCGGCGAGATGCTCGACGGCCTCGGCATGGCCGAGACCACGCCCGGTCCGCTGATTATGGTCACGCAGTTCGTCGGGTTCATGGCTGCGTTCCGCGCACCTGGGGCCATGCCGCCGCTGCTTGCCGCAACGTTAGGCGGCCTGCTGACTACCTGGGTGACCTTCGCCCCCTGCTTTCTCTGGATCTTTGTCGGCGCACCGTACTGCGAGCGCCTACGTGGCAATCGTGCCCTGGCCGGTGCATTGTCCGCCATAACCGCGGCAGTCGTGGGCGTTATTCTAAATCTAGCCGTCTGGTTTGCCCTGCACACGCTCTTCGGCGAACTTTACCACTTCACCATGGGCCCAATCGGTGTCGACGTTCCAGTCTTGTCCAGTCTGAACATCTTCGCGCTCGGTCTTGCAGCGTTCTCGGCGCTCGCCGTCTTCAGGCTGAATCTCGGTATGATCCCGACGATTGGTGCTTGTGCGGCCGCCGGTATCACCCTCCAACTCACAGGGTTGATCTAATGCGCGTCGAACTTCTCGCTCTCTCTCTCGTCGTCAGCATTTTGGCAGGTGGCGAAGCTCGTGCCGGAGAAGTGTATCGTCAACTAAACGCCTCCGAGATCCAAGCCCGGTTCGTCGGCAAGGAAGTGACCGACGAAGTGCATTGGAGTTATCGGTTCGCGCCGAGAGGGCGTCTGTACGTCGTCTCTCTCGGCCGCGCCAGCACCGGCCGATGGCGGTTCAAGGGCGATGCTCTTTGTCTAGGCGCCGAGCCCTGCACCCAGGTCTGGATGGCCGGTTCTCGCGTCGAGTTCCGACGCGATGACGGCACTTTGCCTGAGGAGGGCGTGCTCAAAGCGCCAGCGTCTCGCTTCTGAGACACAGCTCTATAGTGCCGAGCCGCAGCTGCTCGGGCCTCGCCTGGCTTCGTTTTTGATGAGGCGCCACGTCGTGTAAGATAAACCTTTTGCCAGATTGGGAAGGTTATTCCAAATGAAGACATTGCATAACCGGAAGTATATTATGGGTTACTCCGGACGACGCGTTGACACGACCGCAAAAATCTCTGATCAAGACAGACCGTTTAAGTCCGTCGATCTCGTCACAGAGATCGTATCGGCCTATGTTTCAAAAAACCCCCTTCCTCCGGCCGAGTTGCCGATGCTTATTGGCAACATTCACGCGGCCGTTGATAATCTCGCGCGTAGACCCCCTCTGTCTAAAGCCGCGGAGACAGCGACACCTGCGCAGATCCGCAAATCGATCACGTCGAATGCGCTGATCAGCTTTATCGATGGCAAGCCCTACAGGACCTTGAAACGGCACCTCGCCAGCCATGGACTCGACCCCTCCAGCTACCGTGAACGTTACGGCCTGCCCGAGGATTACCCGATGGTGGCCGCCAGCTATGCCGCGCTGCGGTCACAACTCGCCAAGGCGATCGGCCTCGGTAGCGTTGCGGGATGGCCGGTACCCGGCTCAACTCCGGCGTGAAGGCGTTCTTCCCGAGGAGGACATCCCGCGAAAACCTGGGCACCGGCAGTGAGGCCGGGGCGGAAGATGGAGATGAGACCATGCAACGCATTACTGCAACTCTTGCGCTCCTGGGGCTTGTGACCTGCACGAGCGCGGCATCAGCCGCCGAGGAGTGGCAGCAGGCCATCGCGACTGGCCTCGGCAAGCCGGGCACCGTGATGCCGGGCGGGGTCTACCGGGTCGGGCTGCCACGCACTGACCTTGCGGTCACACTCGACGGGGTCCGGATCAAGCCAGCCCTCGCGCTCGGCTCCTGGCTCGCCTTCACGAAGACGGGTGACAACGAGGTCATGGTGATGGGCGACCTCGTCCTGACCGAGGACGAGGTGAACCCGGTGATGAAGCGCCTGGTCGAGGGCGGCGTAGAGATCACTGCCCTGCACAACCACCTGCTGCGCGCTTCACCCAGCACGCTCTACATGCACGTCTCCGGGCATGGTGAGCCGGGCAAGCTGTCCACGACCCTGATGGGCGCCCTGGGCGCCAGCCGGACACCATTCGGAGGTGAGACGGCGGGCGGCAAGCCGCCAGCAACGGCGTCCACGGGACCAGCCTCGGCCGGCGAGGGGCCGGTTCCCGCCAAGCCGACGGCGTCTGATGGCGCGCTCGATCTCGACACGGGGGCTATCGACAGGGCCCTCGGCCACAAAGGTAAGGTCAACGGCGGCGTCTACGCGGTCAGCGTTCCGCGATCCGAGACACCGAAAGACCACGGCATGTTCGTGCCCGAGGCGATGGGCTCGGCGATCGCCATCAACTTCCAACCCACCGGCGGCGGCAAGGCGGCGATTACGGGTGACTTCGTGCTGATCGCCGACGAGGTGAACCCGGTGATCAAGGCGCTCCGCACGAACGGCATCGAGGTCACGGCCCTGCACAACCACATGCTCGACGACGAGCCGCGCCTGTTCTTCATGCACTTCTGGGCCAATGACGACGCGGGCAAGCTGGCCAATGGCCTACGCGAGGCTCTCGACCAAGTGAAGGTCGCCAAAGGCTGATGGGCGCGGATACGGTCGTGCTCGCTGGAAACCGAAACCAACCGTGCATTGCGGAGGCGCATCCGAGCAGTGCTCGTACAGCGACGATTTCAATCCACCGGCGCCCTGACTTCCCCATTTTCGTGGCGACGGTACTCGCAGCGGTCCTCTTCACTGCAGGGGCGAAAGCCTCTGCTGTCGACTGCGCGGTACAACCCTGCCCAAGTGAGACAGAACGGCAAGCGACAGGCGAGCCTGGGACGAACTCGGTCGATCGGCGGGCGATGACGGCCCGGGATCTCTATCGGGCCTGCCTCGCCGAGCAGGGCTGGGCTTCGGGCTGGTGCGCGGCCTACCAGCACATGCTCGACGACGAACCGCGGCTGTTGCTCATGCACTTCCGGGCAAACGACGCGGCAAGGCTCTCCGAAGATCGGTGCGCCTCCCTTGCTCAGATGGAGGTCGCCCGATGCTGACAGGTAGCCTCGCCACATCGACGATGCGCGCGATCTATATGCGTGCCAAACCTCCCCTCGTGATGGCAGCATTTGTTGCTGCCGTCCTGTCGGTGGAGATACCCCAAGCCGACGCTGCCGAGTGCGCAACACAGCCCTGCGTGCCGAACAAGCAGGGACCCACGTCGGCCGACCCTGGAAAGTCGTCGGCGGGTCCAGTCGATATCCGCGAGAGAAGGACCGGAGACCTCTACCGGGCGTGTCTTGCCGCGCAGGGCGAGGCTTCGGGCTGGTGCAGCGCCTACCTCTTGGGCGTCGCCGACACGCTCACGGCCTTCGGCGACGGCGGCAACAGGGGTGGTCTCTGCAACGTCGACTACAGCATCGAGCAGCTGTCGGAGACCTTCCTGACCTGGGCGCGGGCGCATGACGGCATGTTGCAGCTCGACATGCTGGCCGGGGTCACACTCGCCTTCCGGCAGCGCTGGCCTTGCCAGTAGAGCGCGGCGCGCCGGAACCGGAGCTTCCCTTCGGCCCCATCCAACGGGCCCTGATGCAAACCATCCTCTCGGGCGACTCATGTCCAACGCAGATCCGCACCCGTTCAAGGTCGCTATCGTCTGGCGGGGCGACGCTCAGGCTCGCGCCGAGGCACGCCCGGAGACCAGCCGGTTCGCGGCGATCTTCGCCGCCCTGGAGCGGCATGGGGTGGTCGCCGAACCCGCCGTCTGGACCGAGGATCTCGCTGGCGAGGTCCGGGCCCAACTCATGGCGGCGGACGGCGTGCTCGTCTGGGTGAACCCCGTGGCGGAGGACATCGGCGAAGGCCGCAGAGTGCTCGACGCGGTGCTGCGGGAAGTGGCGGGCGCCGGCATCCTCGTCAGCGGTCATCCGGACGTGATCGACCGGATGGGCACCAAGGAGGTGCTGTACCGGACTCGAGAGATGGGCTGGGGATCGGAGACGCACCTCTACGAGAGCCATGCCGCCCTCACGGCGGCATTCCCCGGGCGGCTGACCTTGGGACCGCGGGCGCTGAAGCGGAGCCGCGGCAATGGCGGCATCGGCGTGTGGAAGGTCGAGCGCGCGGCGGGTTCGGACGTCCTGGTGCAGGAGGCATGCGACAGGAGCCAGCGCATCGTGCGGCTCGACGCGTTCATGTCGGAGCGCGCTTTCGACTTCACGGCGGGCGGCACCCTCGTCGACCAACCGTTCCAGGCGCGGCACTTGGAGGGGATGATCCGCTGCTACGTGTCCGGCGACCGAGTCGCCGGGTTCGGTCACCAACTGGTCCGGGCGCTCGCCCCGCCCGAGGCTGGATCGGCCCCACGGCGCCTATATTCTGGACTGAATGACGAGCGCTTCCAGCGTCTGCGGGTCCTGCTGGAGCGAGACTGGATACCGCAGATGACGCAGCGGCTTGACCTCGGGCCGAACGACCTGCCGGTCATCTGGGACGCCGACTTCCTGTTGGGACCGAAGGATGCGGCCGGGCAGGACACGTATGTGCTCTGCGAGATCAATGCGAGTTCGGTGTTTCCGATGCCTGACGAGGCGCCCGACGCCCTGGCGGCAACGACGCTTCGGCGACTGATCGAAGCTCGTGTCTGCCAGGCGTGATGCAGCGCCGGCGATGAGAGACAACTTATGGTCGGAGCCTATGCACAGGGCTACGACTCGGACCGGCGATCCTGACATACGTAACGTGGACCAAGCCAGGGAACGGACCGCGGTGATTAGAGCACGTGACCGGCTCGCCGGTCTCCTACAACCCATATTCCAGCTTCGGAGCGACAAGAGCGCCAGCAGAGTCGCCACACTCAACATCGCGTTTGCATGCCTATTCCTCGTGATTGCCACACGCCTCATTGCGCTCGGCAATGCTCCGCACGGGGCGGCGAACTCACCGCGTGCGGGTCTCCTCCAAAAGACCGTGGCGCGGCCCGACATCATCGACCGGAACGGCGAGATCCTGGCCACCGACATCCGCACCGTCTCGGTCTTCGCCGAGCCCGGAAACATCTACGACAAGGACGAGGCGGTCGAGCTGCTCACCGCCGTGCTGCCGGAGCTCAACGCCTCCGAGCTGCGCGCCAAGCTGTCCTCGCGCAAGGGGCGCAGCGGCGCGGGCTTTGTGTGGGTCAAGCGCGAGCTGACGCCCAAGCAGCAGGCCGAGGTCCACCGACTGGGCATCCCGGGCATCGGCTTCCTGCCCGACCACAAGCGGGTCTACCCGAACGGCGTCGCCGCCGCCCACATCCTGGGCGCGACCAACCTCGACGGCGTCGGCATCGCCGGCATGGAGAAGTACATTGATACGCAGGGTGTCCTGGATCTTAACACCTTCGGGATAGCGCGCGAGCCCGGTGATCTGAAGCCGGTTCAACTGTCCATCGACCTGCGTGTGCAGCACGCGATACGCGACGAACTCGTGCAGGGCATGGCTCACTTCCGCGCCAAGTCGGCCGCCTCTATGCTCATCGACGTGAACACGGGCGAAGTCGTCGGACTCGTGTCGCTGCCGGACTTTGACCCGAACGATCCGGTTGATGCGCTCGAACCAGACCGCATCAACCGCATGGCGGTCGGCGTCTACGAGATGGGCTCGACCTTCAAGGTATTGACCAATGCCATGGCGCTCGACTCGGGCAAGGTGACGATCAACTCGACCTTCGACGCGCGCGAGAACCTGCATTTCGGCCGCTTCACGATCCACGACTTCCACGGCACGCACCGTGTACTCACGTTGCCAGAGGTCTTCATCCATTCCTCCAACATCGGCACCGGGCGTATGGCCCTCGCGGTCGGCGTCGACGCACACAAGGCATTCCTGAAGAAGCTCGGTCAGCTTGATCGCATGCGAACCGAATTGCCCGAGAGCGCGATGCCGATTGTCCCGTCCCACTGGAGCGAACTCAACACAGTCACGATCTCTTACGGCCACGGCATCGCCGTCACTCCATTGCAGGCGGTGGCCGCGGTGGGGGCTCTCATCAACGGGGGAATCCTCTTGCGGCCTACCTTCCTCAAGCGCAGTGCAGATGAGGCACAGAAGGACGGGATGCGCGTCATCAAGCCTGAGACGAGCGAGGCGATCCGCTACATCATGCGCCTGAACGCGGCGGTTGGCTCGGCCAAGAAGGCCGAGATCCCCGGCTACTTCGTCGGCGGCAAGACCGGGACGGCCGAGAAGGTCGTCCACGGTCGCTACGATCACACCCGGCTGTTCACGACCTTTATGGCCGCGCTGCCTATGGACCGTCCGCGCTACCTGTTCGTCACAATCTACGACGAGCCGCAGCCCGCACCGGAGACACACGGGTATGCGACCGCGGCTTATAACGCAGGCGAGACAACCGGGCGGATGGTGGAGCGGATCGCGCCAGTGCTCGGCGTCCCCATGCAGTTCGAGCCACCGCGCACTCCGTTCCCGCTCATGACGCAGTTACATGCTTGGGGCAGCAAGTGATGGTCGTGAGTCCTGCGATCGACAGCTAAAATCATCGCCGTGCTTTCGCAAGTCTTTGGCAGATAGCCTGTTGGGCTCAGGGCTCGACGCTCGTCTCAAGGCGATGCGCGCCAGTCCTATTGAGCAGGAGGGTGGCCGCTATTACAGCGTTGCCTTTGCCGATCTTCACTTGGCCGAGAGCCTCAAAGAGATACCTGGCGAGCTTGCCCGCGTCGTCGTTGGCCCAGAAGTGTATGAAAAACATCCGCAGCTCTGGCATGGTCCGAATCACGTCCACAGGACAGCCGTGTTTTCACGCTCATCCGGAGCTCTTAAATCCAGATTATTCAAGGATAGTAATGTTCCATAGGCTGCCCTTATGCGAATGGCGGCACACCAGCTCGGCAACGGGTTCAGTCGGCGTGCTGTTCTGTTAGTGCCCCACAGACCCTGGAAGTGGCCACTGCCGAGAGCAGCTCGACCGCAGACACAGTGAACCAGTAGTCGGATCATGTAATAGAAACTGTGTACTTAACCTTTTGTTAACCACATCCCGACCATGCCCTTGCCACCTGATCATTCCCATGTCATCCTATCAGAGTTAAATTAACTCTGTCGCAAGCTAGTCTTTGACGTAGCTACGCGAACATGTGCTCCTTGTGTTCCACCAACACGGGGAACACACGCATGCCCAATCTCATCGTCAGCAAGATCCTGGCTGTTCTGGCCACCCTCGGCCTCGCCTTCTTCCTGCTCTTCCAGCTCGTCCCGCCGGTCACCCGCGCCGATCCTATCGGGGTCAAGCTGGTGCCCGCCTCCGAGCTCATCGCCGCTAGTGTCGAGGGCTTCAATCCCGAGGACACCCCTCTGACGCGCCGGCTCGACCTGCTTCGTCAGAACATCACCGCGCTCGGCATCGGCGAGCAGCTCCAGGTGCGCGGCATCATCCTGGCGATCATCACCGCTCTGGCCCTGTATGCCCTGTTGCCGAACCGGTTCCGGTTCCTGCTCCCTCTCTGCGATGCCGCCGACGCGGCCGCCCAGAGCTTCGCGCCCTATCGCGTCTTCACCCGGCTCATCCGCTTCCCGCTGTTCTTCGTCGTGACCATCCTGCTGGTCTGCGGGCTCATGGCGCAGAATGAATTGCTGGACACACCGGGTGCCCTTCCGGCCCTGACCAAGCACCACTGCTCCGTGAGCCAGCCGTGCAATGTCTGGTCGCGGCCGTTCATAACAGACCCGTTCTAATTTGCTGTGGGCTCCGCCAGCGAGGCGGAGCCCGCCATAGTGCGAGAGACAGGACATCGTACAGCGCGCAGAAGGCTCGAAGCCGGCTCCTTGCCGTCCTCAGCACAGACCCTCAACGTCCGTAATCCGGTCCTGAACGGGACCGGCCCGGTCGCTCACGCATGGCGGCGTTCGGCAGAGGCCCTCGGATGTCTTCGACCAGCCGGAGAACACGGGATGCGACCTGCCGCTCCACGTGGCGAACACTCTGCGCCAGATGTCGGAGTGCGTGCCGTGGCGCGGCACCCATCTCCTGCAACACCCGGCGCAGGGCCCGCGCCGCCGCAAAGCCGCTCTGCAGGTCGAGACGCATCTCGGCACGGGGCGGCGGGATCGCACCGCTACGCACGAACGCGGCCCGGTCCTCGACATGGTCGGCTACGTTCACCTTCTCGGTGTAGCGGCGCGCTTCGACGAACAGCCGCTCGTGCAGCTCGGCGGTGCTCGGCGTGAGGCGCGGATCCGTCTGCCGCACCCGCACCGCCGCCTCCAGGCGCTCGCGCTCGACCACCAGGTGCGCCTCCTGCCGGTGGCGCGTCAGCCCCACGTAGAGCTCGCGGGCATCGCTGGCCGTGAACCCGCAGTAGATCGTCGCTTCACAGGTTCGGCCCTGCACCGCGTAGGCGGTCCCAGCATAGCCGAGGCTGATCCGCGGCCACGATTGCGCCTGCGCCGTTCGGCGCGCCCGCACCGGCACGAACGCGGCATAGGCATCCTCGACCTGCCGGCCATCTTCCAGCCGCACCCGCAGGCGCAGCTCCCCGCCCAGGGCCGCCCCGATCGCCTCGACGGTCGCCCGCGTGCCGTTGCGGATGCCGTGCTGACTCAGGCTCTCGCCGAAGCGGACGCTATCTCCGACCGCCAAGTTCAGCGTCCGAGGTCGGTTCTCGCGGTCACGCGCCATGACCTCAACGTCCGGTCCCCTCAGCGCGCCCTCGGCCCGCAGCAAGGCACGGGCGCCGCGGTTCAGCTCGGCCGCGTCGCGGTTGCGCCGCGTCACCATCAGCACTGCGTCCGCGCCGTGCCGCGCCCGCGCCTCGGACCAGAGGGCCAGCGCCCGCGTCTGCACGGCCGCGGCACCGGCGACGAGCTCGATGCAGCCGTGCCGGGCATAGGCACGCAACCCCGCCTCGACCTCTCCGCGCGCCATCAGCACCGAGGCCGCCCGCTGCCAGGGCACAGCCTGGCGCCGTACCTCGGACAAGGTGGCGTGGCGGCCGAGCACGTCATTTACCGCGCGCAGCGCGCTCGCCCCCGCCACCGAGGCGAGCTGGCGCCGGTCGCCCATCAAGACCACGCGGGCCCCGCCCGCCTCCGCCGCCGACAGGATTGCGGCGAGATCCTTGGTGCCGACCATCCCGGCCTCGTCGACGAGTACCAGGGTGTCGGGGCCGAGGCTTGCCCCTGCCTCGCGCGCCTGGTCGTGGCGCCACTTGGCGATCGCCTGCGCCGGGATGCCGGTCGAGGCGCCGAGCTCGTCGGCGGCGACCCAGCTCGGCGCCAGGCCGATCACCCGAAGCCCGGAGCGCCGCGCGATCTCGACCAGCACTTTGGCCGTCGTGGTCTTGCCCGTGCCGGCTCCCGCCTCCAGCACGCTGACGGCGGCCGCACCGCTCACATGCCGCAGGGCCGCCTTCTGCTCCTCGGCGAGCTGGATGGCGGTGGACAGAACCGCGTCCACGACCGGTACCGGGATGACGCGCTCGGCCGCGGACCGGTCGGCGGCGCGCAGCAGCGCGGCCTCGGCGGTGGCGATCCCCGGTGTCGTCCAGCAGGCCTCCCGCGCAGCCTGCACCAGTCGCACGAGCCGACCGGACTGCTCCAGCTCCGCCAACTCGGCCCGCACTGCCGCGAGCCCGAGTCCCTGCAGCGCCGCCTCGTCGAGCGCCCGCTCGATCAGGCTCCGGCGCGTGAGCACATTCTCGTGCTGGAACAGGGCGGAGGCTGCGCGCGCCACCGGCGGCGCGCCGGCGATCTCGGGCGGATCGAAGGCGGGCTCCGGCGCACGCTCAATTCCATGATCCCGGGCCGGCTCCCGCGCCACCGCGTGCACCGCGGCCCACGGATCGTGCGCGAGCGCGGTGAACTCGGCGCGCCAGCGCGCCTCCAGGGCCGGCCCGGTCGGTAGATCGGCCTTGGCGCCGCGGGTGGCGAGCGCCGCCACCTCCTTCTGCGCTCCAGAGGCGGCAGCCCGATCGCCACCGACCCGCGCCTCGATCGCGGTCGAGCGTTTGGAGAAGGCCTCGATCACCGCATCCGGAATGCCGGCGATCTCGAACTGCCCCTGGCCCGCTGGACGCAAGGACAGGCCGAGCTCGCCCACCAGGCGCTCGGCCAGCGCGGCCCGGTAGGCGCTGCCGACCACGAGCTGCCACTGGTAGAGCCGCTCCGGTTCCAGGGTTCTAGGCTTTTTATCCTTAGATACGGCGGCGTTGATCACCACGCAGTGCGTGTGGCAGTTCGGGTCACCGGCCCGCGAGGTGTAGTGATCGAAGCGCCCGACCATCAGGCCGGCCGGCGCCTCGCGCCGGTGGCCCCCGGCCCCGAGCCGGACCTCGACCAGCTCCTCCGCGCACAGGAAGCCGAGCGCCTCCTCGACGGCCGCGGCGTGGATGGCCTCCAGTTGCGCCCGTGCCTCGGCATCCCCCGCGGCCCAGAGCAGCGAGACGGTCTTGGGTGCGGTCAGGGTCAGGTCCCAGCCCGCCCGGTGCCCCGCCCCGGACCCGCGCACCAGCGGCTGGCCGGTCGCCGGGTTCGCACCGGCACAGAGGTCGCGAAAACTCTCCAGCACGATCGGGGCGCCGTGACGCACGACCGCTGCGCCTTGCGTCCACCAGCGGCCGCCGCCGTCCTGAGCGTAGTACTCGTCCCGGTTGTGCGTCTCGCGGTAGGGATCGTTGGTGTAGTACGCACCCGCCGACGCTCCACAGCCGAGCGCGTGCAGCGTGGCGGTCACGGGGAGGAGGCCTTTGCCCGGTAGCGGCAGATCTCACCCATCGCCGCCGGTGTCGGCTCGGCCAGCGCGTCGCCGACGATCCCGGCGAGCTCGGCCAGCCGATCCTTGATGAAGGCCATCTCCGCGCCGAGCCGGCCGTAGGCGGTGATGTCGTCGAGATGGTCGGCGAGCGCCCGCAGCGCGAGGTCCTCCGCCGGCAGGCCGGTGCGCTCGGTGGCGGCGGCAAGGCGCGCGGCGAGTTCGGGTGTGAGAGGTAGCGTCAGGCTCTGAGCGGCAGACATAGGGGCCGGAGGTCGTGGCGACGGGAGCGGGACCGTGGCAGCCGAGCACGCGGCGCCACAAGGGCCAAGCCGGGCTGTTTCCGCCCTCCACGCTGCCTATGGTTAGCGATCGGCAGCTTCAGTGCGTGTGGTGTGACCCTACCCCAGCTATGGTTCCTTAACGGCAAAGCTAACGGCATAGCCTAGCACCCCTGGCAATGCCTGGCAGCCAAGGCGCCGTTAACCCGCCCGCCCATAGCGCAAGGGCATGCCCCTCGATCCCAAGCGCCTCGCCCGCGATGCGAAGCGCGCCCAGGCCCAGCGGCCTGATAGCACCATCGGCCGGGAGACCACCGGCGTCACCCGCGCCGTGCGCGCCGGCCTGCCCGTCATCCGGCAGCTGCGCGCGGCCGGGGTGACCTGGGCTGCCATCGCCGAAGCCCTGAGCGCTCAGGGCGTGACCCAGGGCGAGGGCCAGCCCCTGACCGCGAGCCGCTTGACCGCCATCGTCACTCAGGTCGAGGCTCAAGAGCGCCGCAAGGCCGATCGCGAAGCCCGGCGCCGAACCCGGCCCGATCTAACCGCCTCCTCCGAAGCTGTCCGATCGCCCGAACCACCGCTCCCCGCCACGGCCGCACCTGCTCTTCCCTCCCCAGTCGGGTCGAACCCGCGCGCTACGGAGGAGGAGATCCGGCGCGCCGGCCTGCACGATCTGCATCAGCTCCTGAAGAAGTCCTGAAGAAGGTTCTCCCATGCCCCGCATCCTCCTCGTCGCCCAGGACAAGGGCGGCTCCGGCAAGACTGTGCTGGTGCGCGCGCTCGCCGAGTGCCTGCCGTCCGCCCACCTCATCGAGATCGAGGCCAACCGCCGCCTAGTCGAACTAGAGGACCGGGTCAGCTTCTTCCCCGTCCGGGCCGAGCGTGGCGAGATCAACCGCACCGGTGGTGCCGCCGCGCGCGCCGAGTTCGACGGGCCGCTCAACGCCATCGCGGCCGCGCAAGGGCCCGTCATCGTCGATGTCGGCGCCAACACGGCCGGCTCGCTCCTGCCGCTGATCGGCGAGGCGCAGGCGCGCTACGCCCGTCGCGCCGTGGAATTCGGCCTGCTCGTCGTGCTCACCAGCGAGCCCGGCGCGCTCGCCAACGCCCCCGTCCTGCTCGACCTCGCCAAGCCGTTCACAACGGCGCGCTTTGCCGTCGAGAACCAGATCGAGGGGCCGGTCGACCCGAAGGTGCTCAAGGCCTTCAAGGACGTCAGCCTGAGCTGGCTGGAGAAGCTCAGCCTCGATGAGCGCGCCAACGACCTCCTGCAGAAGGGGGGCCTGCGCTTCATCGGCGAGGACCTCACCGCCGCCGAGGACAGCCTCACCGATCGGTTCGGCTTCGCCGAGGCCGGCCGCATCGTCGAGGATCTCACCCGCTTCCGGGCCAAGGCCATGCAGGCGGCAGGTCCGGCCGCACGCTGGCTGGAGGGCTGAAGGCTCATGGCACGGCCTCCCGCCCGCACCCCACCCTCCACGGTCGAGGCGCGCCTGCGCGCGGCGCAGGAGGCCGAGCGGGCGGCCACAGAGCGGGTGCAGCAGGCCAGCCGCGCCCGGTTGGCCGAGCTCCTGCGGCTGCCGCCGCGCGAGCGCCTGGCCCACCTCGACGATCCGGCGCTGGTCGGCCCGGACCGGGTCAGCCTACGCCGCTCGCTACAAGCTGATCTCACGCGGCCGCGCCGCCGCTGGCGACCGGGAGGCCGAGTGCAGGCGCTGGTTCGCCGCCTCGGGGCGGCCGCGCTGCGTCAGTTCCTGCACCCG
The DNA here is from genome assembly GCF_020523825.1 of Methylobacterium brachiatum. Lineage (GTDB taxonomy): Bacteria > Pseudomonadota > Alphaproteobacteria > Rhizobiales > Beijerinckiaceae > Methylobacterium > Methylobacterium brachiatum. The sequence continues at coordinate 23,682 of NZ_JAJALK010000031.1, forward strand.
GCCGTGCTCGGCTTAGCCGGGATCACGGGCGTGTGGCTGTACACAGCGTGGTCCGCCACCCCTCATCTGGCGATCTCGACGCAGGCGCTGGCCAGCAACCTGGTCGGACCGGACGGCCGCATCCAGAGCTACACGTTTCCAGCCCGGACCTGGGTCCCGGTCGAGCGGCTGGACGCGCAGGTGGCCCAGACCCGGGTCTGGTACTCGGGCCAGGGCTACGGCCACGGCACGGTCTGGCGCAGCGGGCTCGATCTCTCCCGATAAGGGGGCAGCGCCCCAGGCCGGTGTTGACGCGGCCCGATGAGCGCGGGTGCGGCCCTCAGGCGGTGGCTCGCACCGGCGCGACCGGGTTGAGCAGGCCGGCAAAGCGTGCGTCGCGGTGGGCGAGCGTCTTGCGCAGCTTGAGCGGGTCGGTGGTGTAGGCGGCGCTGTTGAGGAACACCAGGGTGTGGCGCTGGGTCAGGCGGGCGAGCTCCGAGGCCGGCACCAGGGCCTCGGGTCCGGGCGCCACGCTCTTCGTTTCCCGACCGGTGGTGGGATCGCGCGAGACCGTCTCCTGCACGCCCGTGAAAGTCCCGAGCGCACTGGACCAGCGCTCACGTTCCGCGCCCTGCGCCCCCGAGAGGTTGAACAGCATCAGGGCTTCGGCCGTGTCGCGCAGGATGGCAGCGCCCGCCTCGCCGTAGGTGTCGGTGATCTGCGCCTCCGATTGCCAGAAGGTCCACAACGACACGCCGTAGCCCGGCAGCTCGCCAGCTCCGCGCAGGATCGCATCGAAGCGCCCGAGCACGTAGGCCTCGTCGATGATGACGAGCAGGCGCTCCGCCACGGGCGTGCGCCGCACGGTGCTGAACAGGGCGGCGAGTAGCCAGCGCACGTAGGCGCTGAGCTCCTTGCGACGGTCGTCGGCCGGCAGCACGATGTACAGGTCGGTGTCGCCCGTGCAGAGCGCGTCGAGGCTGAAGCTGTGGCCGGTCACCACCTGCTGCATGCGCGTGTCCAGCATCCAGCTGAAGCCCTGTGCGGCGGTCGTGAGGATGCTGGCGCGGCTCTTCTCGTCGTCGGAGTCGAGGATGCCGCGCGCGTCCTGGGCGACGGCGTCGTCGTAGCCCTCCAGCGCGGCGCGCAGCGCTGTGGGATCGCGCACCAGGGCGGCGGCCTCGGGCGCGCCCTGGCCGGCTCGGATCACACATTGCAGGGCCGCCACGATGAGGACACCGGCGCGGTCGCGGAAGAAGGCCCCGGCCTCGCTGGTCTGGCCGGCCTCGGGTAGGAGGGCGCGAGCCATGCTCTGCAGCTCAAGCACATCCTCAGGGTCGAGGCCCAGCAGCGGATCCCAGCGGTCCGTGCCGCCGGCGAGGTTGAGCGGATCGAGCACGCACACCCTCTGGCCCATGCTCTCGCGTCGCCGCCGCACGGCGCGCACGACATCACCTTTGGGGTCGATCACCACGGCAGGACCGGCCCAGGCGCCGGGTTCCGGGAAGGCGAGGTTGGGCAGGATCAAACCGCTGGTCTTGCCGGAACGCGGCGGCGCGATGGTGAGCAGGTTGCCTTCGACCTGGACGCGTACAGCCCGGTTTGTCTTAGGGTCGAGGCCGAGCTCGATCCCCTTGCGCATGCGGGCGAGCGCGCGTGGTGAGGCGAAGTCGGCATCGCCGAAGCGGCGCAAGCGATGCCGCAGCGGCACGAGGCGGCCGCCCATCAGGATCAGCATGCCGAGTGCGATGGCTGTTCCCCAGACGATGCCGAAGGCCTCACGCCCGCCACCGGGAAGCGTCTCTGAGCGACCTAGCACCATCTTGAGGTAGGTCTGGCCCATCCGGACGACGAGAGCGAGCCACGCGCCCGCTCCGCTACCCTCCGGTGTGAACCAGGCAAACGGAGTGCCGAGCGAGGCGGGCCAGGCGCGCGTGTCGAGGCCGTGACTGGCCAAGAAAGCGGCCGGGTAGCCGAGCAGGAAGGTGGCGAGCCCCATGACGAGGATGAGGCCGGCGCGGAAAGGGAGGTCGGGGCGATGCATCGCCCTGCCATAGAGCGGAACGCTTGAGCAATCCGGACATGAGGCAGCCCGGATTTGAATGTGCTGATGAAGCGTCTGTTGACGACGTTGAGCCCGATCGGAACTCACCCTCTGCTTCCGGAGACGATACGGTACCCTTACGCCTCCCGATATCCTCCCACGAACCCAACTTGGCCGTGCGGGATGGCCAAGGCGCAATGCAAACCCACAATCCTCGGTGGTGTCCCCTAAAAGCGATAGCGCCGTCCGTCCCAGCGCATATGCTCGCTGCCGAAGCATGACGTACGCTGCTGCCGCAACAGCAGCATAGACACCAAATACTAAATCAAGTATTCAATGAAAAATGTCTACATTACGATCCGTTAGAGGCTCACTATGGCACCGCTGGGACCCCCACATACATTGTCCTGGCACGGTCTTATCTGATCAGTACAAGGCGGCGACCGGATGGGAGGATTTTCTACAACTCGTCGAGAATTCTGAACCGCGTATCCGTGTGTTAGGCGTAACTGATTATCTAAGTCTCCGCTCGTATGAACGTGTCGTTGCGTACAAAGCAGAGGGCCGGCTTCCTGACGTTGATCTAATTTTTCCAAACGTGGAAATGCGCTTTGGCTTGCAAACAGCCAAGAGCTCACACGTCAACGTTCACCTTCTGATATCACCAGAGCAACCGGATCATCTTGACGAGGCACGTCGCTTTCTCTCAAGACTAAGCTTTCAAGCCTTCGACGATGTTTTTCGCTGTGAAGAAGATGATCTAATTCGCTTGGGCAAACGTCACGACCCTTCGCTCAGAGAGGACGAAGCTGCGCTGCGAGCCGGCACAAACCAGTTCAAGGTCGGTTTTGAACAACTCAAGAAAGAGTTCAGGCAGAGCGATTGGGCGCAGAACAACGCCCTCGTTGCCGTCGCTGGCGGATCACAGGATGGCACTTCTGGGCTGGCGAAAGACGCCTCCTATGCCACCCAACGCCGTGAGTACGAACGTTTTGCGCGAGTAATTTTTGCATCGAGCCCAGCACAAATAGCGTTCTGGACTGGACAGGGCAAACTCACCTCGGAAGAATTAAATGACGGCTATGGAGGATGCAAGTTATGCCTCCATGGCTCAGATGCACATCGTGAAGATAAAGTCGGAAAGCCTGATCTTGATCGTCTCTGCTGGATCAAAGGCGACCTGACATTCGAAGCTTTGCGACAAGCCTACATTGAACCAAGCACAAGAGCCTTCATCGGCCCTACTCCGCCGACCGGTGCGCTTCCCTCCCAAGCAATTTCAGAAATCGAGATCCGTAACGCATCGTGGCTGCCGGTGAGCAAGATACCGCTCAACACCGGACTCGTTGCTGTGATTGGTGCGCGTGGCTCAGGGAAAACTGCTCTGGCTGACTTCATTGCAGCTGGCGCAAACAGCCTATCGGCACACCTTAACGAAAAATCGTTTATACGGCGCGCCGCCGCTCACCTAGGAGATGCTGAGGTGCAGCTGAGTTGGCAATCGGGAGAGACCACATCAGCGGCGCTTTCTGACACAGGGCTGGACGATCCAGATTTAGATCCCCGTGTACAATACCTTTCTCAGCAGTTCGTCGATCAATTATGCTCGGCGGAAGGTATAACCGACGCACTTCTTGCGGAAATCGAGCGAGTAGTTTTTCAAGCGCACGTTCCCGAGGATCGTATGGAAGCAACTGACTTCCAAGATTTACTGGAACAGAAGGCGGCCTCTCCGCGCACAGCTAGGGCTCGGCATGAGCGGGCGCTAGCTGAGGCAGGTGAAACTCTCAATGTCCTCCGACACAAGAAACATAATTACCCGACATTGAAAAAGCAGTTGGAGCAGAAGGCCGCGTCCATTGCCAAGGACAAGAAGGATCGCCTGTCACTTCTTGGAAAAGGTGGCGAAGATCGAGCTAAAAGGCTGGAGGAGGTCTCGACGGCTGTTGACTCAGCATTTCGGAACATTGAGCGGCAAAAGCGTGCCCTTCGTCAGGTTGAGACGCTCCGAGATTATGTCAGGGATTTCAGGACGACCGAGGCCGAAAGCCAGTTGGCGGGGTTGAAGGAAACCTCACCTGCTGTTGGTTTCAGCGCACCTCAGTGGGAGCAATTTCGCTTGGATTTCAAAGGTGATGTTGATCAGCTGATTGTGGAGCGGGCCGACGCCCTTAAAGCGCTTATTCTCAGCCTAAATGGTCCGGCTCAGGGTGAGCCAGAGTTTGATGCCAGCGCCCCAGCCAGTAGTGCTCCTTTGGTTGCCGACGGAGCCAATCTCAACGACCAAACACATTCGCTGCTCAAGAAAGAGCTCGCGCGGCTGCAGAAACTTGTTGGGATAGATCTTGATAATACACGGCGCTTCAGGATCATTTCCGAGAAAATCTCAAAAGACGAAGCTGCTATAGTAAAACTTAGTGAGCAGGTGGACGAAGCAGGAGAAGCGGACGAACTGATCCGCAACCTAAATGCAGAACGCAAGCTTCGTTATCAGCTTATTTTGGATGCCATCATTGCTGAGGAGACCGAGCTTGGGGCGCTCTACGCCCCTCTGGCGGCAAAGTTAGGTACTTCCACAGGAACGCTCGGCAAGCTTTCATTCCGTGTCAAACGACTCGTTGATGCGGCAGGTTGGGCAGCGCGTGGAGAGGAACTTCTTGATCTTAGAAAGGCCGGTGATCTCAAGGGCAAAGGCACACTTTTACGGCTTGCCCAGGAACAGTTAGTGCCTGCTTGGACGAATGGATCCGCAACCGAGGTCGCTGACGCCCTCACGCATTTTAGAGAGGCTCACGAAACTGCGATCTTGTCTCATGCAATTCCGGATAGGTCGGATCGCGAAGAGTTCATGCGGTGGGCCAGTCGAGTGGGAGCATGGCTTTATGACACAAGCCATATCCGCATCTCTTATAGCATTGAATATGATGGTGTAGCTATTGAACAGCTTTCACCGGGAACGCGTGGCATCGTCTTACTACTCCTCTACCTTGCCATTGATGCGGAGGATGACAGGCCGTTGATTGTTGATCAACCCGAAGAAAATCTTGATCCAAAATCGGTTTTTGACGACCTAGTTCATCTATTTAAGATAGCCAGTCGGCGCCGTCAGATCATAATCGTGACGCACAATGCTAACCTGGTTGTAAATACCGATGTTGACCAGGTCATTGTTGCGCAATGCGGGCCGCATCGCCCGGGTATGTTACCAATAATTAGCTATCAAGGCGGCGGTCTTGAGGATCCTGCAATTCGTCAGAGTGTCTGCGACATCTTAGAGGGTGGGCAAGCCGCTTTCCGCGAGAGGGCTAAGCGCTTGCGGGTAAGCTTGTAATTAGACCGCTACGAGCTCGCCCCATCGTGTGGTGTAACGCTGCGAGAGGTGCTCCGCCCGCAGCTTCCACGGGCGATCCTGCCCGCTGCAGGCAAACCGCGCCCGTAGCGCGCGTTAAGCTGATCAATGCAGTCCATCAGGCGCACGCGCTCCGGGCGATCCGGCCGCAGGAACAACGAGCCCTGCACGCCGTCGGCCGGATGCAGATCGAGGAACAGCACCCCGCACTTCTTGTAGCGGAACTCGGGCCGGTAGATGCCTTTCAGGCCCCACAGGGCCGCCCGGATCAGCCGGCCAGTGTCGCTGGTGCCGATCGTCAGCCGTACAGGGCGGGTGGCGTAGTACTGGGCGTCCTCGGACTTGTGCCGGTTGGTCGTGACCATCACGACCACAGACGATGTGCTCGGCCCGGTGGGCGGCCGCCACGTAGGCCGACAGCGGTCCCTTGGCCTCGAACCACAGATCCCGCTCCACGGGCAGACCCAGCTTGCCGCGCACGGTCTGTAGCTCGGACAGGCGCACATAGCCGAGCTCCGGACAGCCAACGCCGAGATCACACAGCCCAAAGGCGATGTCCGGTTCGGTCGGATCCAGCTCGGTCAGCAGCCACGTGGCGCCCGCATCAGGGGTGAACAGCTTGACCACCGGATGGGGGTCGATGTCCCGCTTGGTGCTCGCGGCGCCATCGGCGAGCAACGCGGCGCGCTGCTCTGCGGTGATGAGTTGCATGGGATTGGCTTTCGTTGGTTCAGAACGAAGCCGCAGAACCCTTCCCCGTGAAGCGTCAGGCCCCGTCTTGACCTTCTGCCCGTCGGCGAGACCGGGGGTGGCGCAGGTCACAGGGGAAGGGGATCACCCGCCCGGCAGGCATGCCTTCACGCCGAAGGATGGGGACACACCTTGACCGCAGCCGCGGGCAGCGCATTTATTTTCACAAATCGGTGATAGACTGAGGGAACTGGGATCTAGTGCACAGACGCCGACGAACGCACCACGTGCTTGTCTGCTAATTTACTGCAACCGCTTCGAAATCGACGCTGGCTTGTGTATGCTTTGTCGGCGTCAGAGCACTAGTCAGCATCCGTTCAGGTAAAAACAGTTCTGTACGCAGCGCCAGATCAGGCGTGGCGCCTTTGTCCGCCTTGGCGCCTGGAGTTGCTGCCATGAGCGCAGCTAGTCGCTTTACCAGTTTAAGCGTTATCGTTGTTGGTGTCGCAGGATGGGCAGCTCCTGCCGCCGCTCGTCCCTTCCTGAAATTCAAGATCAAGCACTTCATCCCGACCATGTCGGTTGACCTGGGCAAGGGCCGGGCGTTGGACGTATCGGCTTTGGGGCCCGTTCATGTTTCGGGAGACCGGGGCTTCGTGGGCGGCGTGGTAAACACCACCAGCGACCTCACGCAACCCGCTGCCACACTCCTGCAAAAGACCGCTGCAGGAATTGATAATTTCCTGCAGGGTCCCGACAAGATCAACGAAACGATCCGTCACGGCTTTGAGGGCGGTCAAAACTCCCTCGATGCGTTGATTTCTTGGCTGAAGACATTCGTCGCCACAGCCTCAGTGTACGGAATAGTGGCATTTGGTGTTGCGATCGTGGTTTCAGTAATCCTTAGTGCCCTGATCACGACGCTTACGCTGCGCCGCAGGTTGGCTGTTGTGCAAGCAACCCCTGGTCTGTCCACGACGACTGCAGCCGGCCCTGCCGTCTAGCCTGTTTTGTGGATCGATAGAGGCGGCTTCGACGCCCTCTGGGGCGTTGAAGCCGACGGCAGCCCACCGCCGGGCGTTCGGGACGGGGTCAAGGCCGGAGAGCGCAGTGTGCTTTGAGGCCGGCCCGGGCGGCTGGCCCCTCGCCAGACACGGAACCAGGACGGCATACCGTTTACGGTTTACCGCATGCGGTTAAATGGGAAAGCGCCTGTCGGCTGGCGTCGCCGGCGCAGCCCAGAAGCCAGGGCATCAAGGACCCGCACCTGCGGGCCGTGCAGACGCACGTGGATAGCCCCATGACCCGTTTCACCCGTATTCTGACGGCCCTCCTTCTGGCGGCCGCCTGCACCCCGGTGCAGGCCCGCGATTGGGAGCGGCAGGTTGTGCCGGAGATCCGTGGCGCGGACCTGCCGAGGTGCTGACCCTGCCCCCTCCCCCACCGCACAGCCCATGGGATCTATGGGGCCGCGCAAGATCCACGCACCCTCGCCCTGCTTGCGCTCGCCTAACCTCACGCCGCATACCGTTTACCGTAAACGGCATGCGGCCAACTGGGGTCGGTTGAACGGGAAAGCCGGCCCCAAATTGGCTGCCAGTCAGGGATTTCGCGGGAACACCGGCCCCAGATTTCTCGGTTTTTCGATCCGAACCGCTGCAGAAAGCGCGATTTCGCGTCGGGCGCGAGCCGATCGACAGCCTGGCTGCGGGTACGCACAGGTACGAGAAAGCCTGCCCCAGATTGCAGTTGGCGACGGCGGGGGCCGAGTTCATCCGATGGACCGGCACCCCTCCTCCGGAAGGTTCGCAGTCGCGAAGCGACTGCCTCATCACACCATCGTGCTCAGCGCGGTGACAAAGCCTCTCAGGAGGGCTGTGAGCGGTTTTTCGAGTCTCTGCCGTCCGCTGTCGGTTCTGCCGCCCCGAACCCGTCCTGAGGCCGCGCAGGTGGATTTTGCCACCCGCATACTCGGAGAGCCCGTCTTTGGTCGCTATCAAGCGACCACCATCTGGAATCGAGCCGCCGGAGGCGGCTTCCTTATTGGGTGGGGGAGCGGGTTTTCGCGGAGCGAAAAGGGGCGGGGTTTGTGCCTGCATGAACAGATCCGGAGATGCACAGGCTGTCCACGGGCTTTTTCAGGCTCTGGATTCTGCGCTGCTTTTCCCCAGGTCTGTGTCTCTTTAGGTCTCTTTAAGATGTCTATATAAAAAGTCTTTATGAAAATTCCTGTTATGTTGTAGGGGTTTACAACCTAAATTTGGGGCCGGCATTCCGGTAAATTGGGGCCGCACTTCCAGAATTTGGGGCCGCGCTTCCGGAAATTTGGGGCTGCACTTCCGGTGATGCCTCGTGTTATCCACAGCACTAAGGCTCCGCTTGAGAGCCTCTGCTAACGGCGGATTTCTGCGGAAATTTGGGGCCGCTGTTCCCGCATGCCGTATTGCCGCTTTGCCCCCCTAAAAGGGGCCCGGTGAGAGGATGGTCGAAAACGTACGCTAAGCGTCGCGGCCTTGCTGGTGGAGGCGCAGCGGCCTGAAC
>NZ_JAJALK010000032.1 GCF_020523825.1 Methylobacterium brachiatum
TCGGCGGTGGTGATCGGCATCGTGGCGATCTACCTCGGCTACGTGTTCGAGAACCAGAACGTCGCCTTCATGGTCGGGCTGGCCTTCGCGGTGGCGGCGAGCTGCAACTTCCCGGTGCTGGCCATGTCGATCCTGTGGCGGGGCACCACGACCTGGGGCGCGCTCGCCGGCGGTCTCGTCGGCCTGCTCGCCGCGGTGATCATGGTCGTGCTGTCGAAGGCGGTCTGGGTGGCGACGCTGGGCAACCCGGCGCCGCTGTTCCCCTACGACAACCCGGCGCTGTTCTCGATGCCGCTCGCCTTCGCGACGATCTGGGTCGTGTCGCTGATGGACAAGTCCCGCCGGGCCCAGCGTGAGCGCGCGGCCTTCGAGGCGCAGTACGTGCGCTCCGAGACCGGCATCGGAGCGGTCGGCGCCCACGCCCACTGACGCGCTACACGATGCCCTTCGCTTCAGGGCTGTCACAGGAGATCGCACCCTGAGGTGGATGCGCGAGCGACGCACACATTGCTCGTCCTCGGCTTGGAGTGCCCGCATACAATCTCCATCCGCTGACAGGGCCGTCCCCGCCCTCGCTGAAGACGCTTCGGCTTTGTCACCGAAGACGAGCGCTCGATCATCAGAGAGCTTCAATGCCAGTGCTGTGGAGTAAATCATTGGACTCGAATATCGCCGGCGTGCCGACAGCACCCGCCGCCCCAACAAGCTGGCTCTCACGGGAGCGCATCGTCGCCAAGCCGGGGTTCAACCGGTGGCTGGTCCCGCCAGCCGCTCTCGCGATCCATCTCTGCATCGGCATGGCCTACGGCCTGTCGGTGTTCTGGCTGCCGCTCACTCGGGCGCTCTCCGTCGGGAAGCCGGCACCCGCCGCCTGTGCAGATATGGGCGTGATGACGGCCCTGTTCACCACCACCTGCGATTGGCGCGTCAGCGACCTCGTCACGGTCTTCTCGATCGGCATCGTCGTGCTCGGCCTCTCGGCCGCCCTGTTCGGCGGCTGGCTGGAGCGCGCGGGCCCGCGCAAGGCCGGCATCGTGGCCGCCCTGTGCTGGGGCGGCGGCTTCCTAATCGGCGCATTCGGAGTCTACGTCCACCAGCTCTGGCTGATCTGGCTCGGCATGGGCCTGATCGGCGGCATCGGGCTCGGCCTCGGCTACATCTCCCCGGTCTCGACGCTGATCAAGTGGTTCCCGGACCGGCGCGGCATGGCCACCGGCATGGCGATCATGGGCTTCGGCGGCGGCGCGATGATCGGCTCGCCCCTGGCCGACAGCCTGATCAAGAGCTTCCGGACCGCCGACTCGGCCGGCGTCTGGCAGACGCTTGCCGTGATGGGCGTCGGCTACATCCTGTTCATGCTCGGCGGCGCCTTCGGCTACCGGGTTCCGCCGGCCGGCTGGCGTCCGGACGGCTGGACGGCTCCGGCTGCCAAGAACGCCATGATCGCCTCCGGCCACGTCCACCTGCGGGACGCGCACAAGACCTTCCAGTTCTGGATGATCTGGCTCGTGCTGTTCCTCAACGTGTCCGCCGGCATCGGCGTACTGGCGCTGGCCTCGCCGATGCTTCAGGAGATCTTCGGCGGTGAGCTGATCGGCCTGCCGGGCACCGGCTTCTCGGCCCTCGATGCCGGCCAGAAGGCGCAGGTCGCGGCGATCGCCGCCGGCTTCGTCGGCCTACTCTCCCTGTTCAACATCCTCGGCCGGTTCTTCTGGGCTTCGATGTCGGATCGGATCGGGCGGAAGGTCACCTACGCGATCTTCTTCGCGCTGGGCGGCGTGCTCTACGCGGCCGCGCCCTGGGCGGCCGGCATCGGCTCGCAGGCGCTGTTCGTCGCCTTCTTCTGCGTGATCCTGTCGATGTATGGCGGCGGTTTCGCGACGGTGCCGGCCTACCTCGCCGACGTGTTCGGCACGCAGTTCGTGGGCGCCATCCACGGGCGGCTGCTCACCGCCTGGTCGATGGCCGGCATCGTCGGGCCCTTCGTGATTACCAAGATCCGCGAGGCGCAGATCGCCGCGGGCGTGCAGGGTGCGGAACTCTACGGCCGGACCATGTACGTGCTCGCTGGCTTCCTGGTGGCCGGGTTCATCTGCAACCTGCTGGTCCGTCCGCTGGCCCAGCGCTGGTTCATGTCGGATTCCGAGCGCGCCTCCCTCGACGTCCGCACGGGTGCGACCGCCTCCGGGCCGTCCGGCTCCTTCGGCATCGGCCGCGGCGGGTTCAGCCCGGGCGCGGCCCTGGCCTGGGCGGTGGTCGGCATCCCGATCGTCTGGGGCATATGGATCACGCTGTCGAAGGCTCTGATCCTGTTCCGCTGACACGATCACCGCAAATATGTCGCGGGATTTGGACCCCCACTCCGCGACAACCTCCGCTACTAGTTTGATCTGTTGACAAAGGCACTCCGATATAGTGCGCTATTATTGCACCATGAACCTGCGTCAAAGCGCAAATTACAGCAAATTAGTTCTCGTTAATGCAATATAAGTTTTTTTACCTTAGCTTTGAATGGCGTTCTCCGACAGGATAGACGTTTCTTTTCGATCGCACGTCGCGCAGTAGCGTTCGCAAACCTGGAATTTTGTTCAGCGCTAAACGCTGCTCGCCCTACTTCGCCAACGAGGGCGATCCCAGCTGCCAGGACGGCTCCGGAGGCGCTGACGAAGGTGCATATGTCAGAGGGGTAATCTCATGTTTTCCTGGGCTAGTAGGACGATGATCAACCAGCTTTCACTTACTGCGAAGGTATTGCTCGTCGTCGCACTTTCAGTCGTGACGACGTCGGGAGCCATGTGGTTCGTGGTCTCGAAACGCGTTTGGGCGGAACTCGAAGCTCAACAGAGCGAGAAAATCGAGCAGAATTTGCGAAGCCTTGCGCTCCTCTTCGCTGAGCGCTCTCCGGGCGCTCAAGTCAAGATCGACAACGGCCGCTTAGTCGAGGTCCGGAGCCCATCTCTGTCGGCATTCAGTGACTTTTCGGTCGTGGATGCATCTGTCGCCTACGTGGGGGGCAATGCGACGATCTTTGCGTATGAGCCCGCGCAGGATCGTTTCGTGCGTCGCGTCACGACCGTGAAGAAGGAAAATGGTGAACGCGCAGTGGGGACCCTCCTCGCGACGGATAGTCCCGCGCAACCGCTCATTCGCCGTGGTGAGGCTTATCAAGGTCCCGTGACGCTATTTGGAAAACGATACCAGACGGTCTACAGACCCGTCTTCGATGCGTCCGGGCAAGTCAACGGTATCCTTTACGTCGGCGTACCGGTGGAAGATTTCTTCTGGGCCTATGACGAGACGATGCGGTCAATATCGCTTGCGGCTGGCGTAATCACACTGATCGCTTGCGCCTGCGCAGCGTGGACGGCGGCACGCCTGTTCCGGCCACTGCGCCATCTCACGGCTCGCATCGGCACCCTGACGAACGGCGATCTTGACACCCCTGTGGCGCACGTAACCCGCAGAGACGAGATCGGCATCCTGGCGCGATCGCTGGCTGTGTTCAGAGACACGCTCGCAGCCAAGCGCGCCTCCGACGAAGCTGCTGAAGTTGAAAGACAGGCGCGGACGATCCGTGCGCAGACGTTGGACGAGACCGCCAGGCTCTTCGAGCAACGTGCCGCCGGGCTGACGTCGGCCCTCTCGGAAGCCGCATCCAGCATGGAAGCGACCGCTCAATCGATGACCACTTGTGCCGACCAGACCACCCGCGAATCGATGGGTGTCGCCATGGCCGCGCGACAGACCTCCGCCAATGTTCAGACCGTGGCTGCAGCGACTGAGGAACTTGCGACCTCCGTGCAGGAAATCGCCGCACAGGTCGCGGACTCGTCGCAGATCGCCGGCCAGGCCGTCGCAGTCGCGCGGCGCGCGGGCGACATTGTACAGGCTTCCGCTGCGACCGCCGAACGCATCGGCGCGGTGGTCGTGCTCATCGATGGCATTGCGAAGCAGACCAATTTGCTAGCTCTGAATGCGACGATTGAGGCTGCGCGTGCGGGTGAGGCGGGGCGTGGCTTCGCGGTGGTCGCGACCGAGGTCAAGGCGCTAGCAAGCCAAACGTCGCGTGCCACAGAGGAGATCGCCAGCCACATCGAGCAGGTTCAGGCCACGACGCACGAGGCGGTGTCCGCGATCGCCTCGATCACCAGTACAATTGATGAAATCTCAAGCATTTCCACGGCGATAGCCGCGGCTGTCGAGCAGCAGAGCGCGGCCACTCGCGAGATCGCCCGCAACGTTTCGGAAGCTGCGCAGGGCACCGAGCATGTGACCTGTAGCATCGATCGCGTTCAGGACGGCGCGGGTCAGACAGAGGTGGCAGCCGCCCGCGTCCTGAGTGCGGCGCGTGACCTGACCCGTCATTCAGAAAGCCTAACAGAGTCTGTCAACACATTCTTGGCTCGCGTTGAAGCGGTTTGAGCATGCGCTGTGATGTTCGGATCCCGACTGTCGAGCCTTAGCCTGTGGCTGCCTCAGTGGCCCCACCGGACTGGTCGGTCTCAGTATCAGGCGGTGGACGTGCAGCGAGTGCGGAGCGGAACATGACCGCGACCAGAACGCTGCTCGGAATATCGCTCGTCTCAGATGTGAGACGCCGTGCCCGTCCGGGCATGGACGCCCCGGCTTTTAAGCCGGGGAGACATCACCAAGACCTCCTCCATCAGGAGGAGGTGTCAAAGCCCGGATCCAACCGCGCTGTTGCTCGTGATAACTCCGTCCACTGAAGCGGGCGGCTTCTCAGGACAGCTATGCGGCATCCCGCTGGCTTATGTCCTGTGGGCCGATATCCCGGCCCGTGCCGAAGGCCCTCTGGTGCACGATCTGAGCGGCCGCAACGTCCCGGTCGAGCGTGCATCCGCAGGTGCAGCGGTGCAGGCGCTCGCGAAGCGTCTTGACCTTGATCGTGCCGCAGACCGGGCAGGTCTGCGAGGTGCCTCGCGGATCGACCAGCACGACGTCGGCTCCGGCGCTTGCAGCCTTGAACCGGACGAACTGGACGAGCAACGCCCACGCGGCGTCATGGATGGATTTGGCAGGTATCCCGCGCTCGAGTCCGGCGAAGTTAAGATCTTCGAACGCGAGGTCTCGGTATCGTGAGACCAGGGCGCGGGGTTACGCCGGATGGGCCTCGATGCGCTGTTGGAGCCCGGCGTTGTACAGGCCGCAGAAGTCACGCAACATGGCCTCGAGTGCCTTGGCCTGCGCGCGATTGGGCCGGAGCCGGTATCTGTACGATCTCAACGCCACACAGGGATAGTACCCGATCTGTTCTCAAGGGTAACCTCGCGGTCGCATTCCCCTGTCGCCTCAAGGGGACGGTCCCCTGCTAAACCATTTATGGGGATCGACCACGACGACCTGAGGCACCCACATCGGCATGACTTGACGTCTTCCTCGTCCTCTGAGGTGCGGACGATGTCAACGGACGACGATGGTCCAGCGATCCCATGAGGTAGGATCCCAGTCAAATTGTGTCGAGATCGGCGATATGGTGCAATCCGCCAGGGTCACGACTTTCATTCGGCGCGACTCGGTCATATCGATACAAAGTCCGATCCCCACGCTACCCGCGGCAACATCTCCGACGGTTTGGCCATTCGCCTGCCGGACTGCGAGCGTCGCGGAGTTCGAGACGAGAACACGTGTGCCGCTGAGGCGAGCGATCTCGATTGCACGCTGATGCGTCCAACGGCCGGCGGATTGTGCGACGTCGAGCACAGGCGTCAGAATCCAGTCGGGTCGGAGAGCGTACGCCGCGTCGCCACCCGGCGCACGCTGTTCGAGATCCTCGCAGATCAAGACCATAACACGCCCGAAGTGAGGTAGGTCACGGACCTGCAGGACGGTGCCAGTCGCGACGTCCTCCGCATGGGGGCGCGCGACTGCTGTTGGAATGTTGCATTCCCCCATCCGCTGCTCGCCCATCCTGAAATGATTGAGCTTGCGCTGTTTCCAGAGAAGGCGTCCGTTCGCATCGACGATGCTACACTCGTTGTATGGCCGGCCCGTCGCGGGGCAGCACTGCGCGCTCAGCCCAGAACCCAGCGCTAACAGTCTGGGCGCTAGCGCCCCACTCAGGCCAGCCGCTGCGGCGAGGTCTTCCATGACAGCCGTGACGGCATCGGCGCTCACGCACAGCTCAGGGAGCAGCACGATGTCTGCGGACCCGAGTGCCCGAACCACGGCCACCGTCCGCGCGACGAGCTCTCCCGGATCTCTCGGTCGAGCGTCGAGGAACGGGCGTCCCTGACGCAGCACGGCGTCGAAGGCGAGATCGTCCCGGTCCTCCGCCACGGGCGCTATGCCAATGCTCGGAGCTTCGGCGTCAGCGGGATCGTGACCAGCTGGAAAGTCCTTGGGTGCGACCGCTTCGATATGGATTGTGTACTGGCCAGCGCCTACCTCGAGGAGCGCGAGCGACGTGAACTGAGTGTCCAGCCGGTCTCCACTCGCCATCTCGTCCTCGTCGAGGAGGCGCCGGTAGATCGGCCCCTTCGGAACGACACGGCCGGTTCCTGCGATACCGCCGCCGTAGTGGCCGTCGATCCAGCGTCTTTGACGGAGCTGACTGGCGGCCCTGCATGGGGCAGGGGCGCGCGAGGAGGCGGAGATGACGACAGACGACGGGTGAACGTCGTGGGCCAGGAGGTCGATCACCAGCATGATCGTGAATGCCCGTTCGGCGTGGGCCGCTGGCGTGACCTCCGTGTTGAACGCGACCGGCTCACCGAGGAGATACCGGATGAGGACGTCGGGCGTTCCTGTTCCGCGATACTGGCGCGCCGCGGCCGCAAGCGGCGCGTACTCCGCGGCCGCCCGTCCGCGCCACGGTGCCGTGTGGAGCACACCCGCGTGCGGGACGACGACCTGCCACAGCAGCGCGAAGAGATCGCCCAGACCTTGCAGATGTGGACCGAGCAGCTCCTGGGTCAGCATGTTGAGCACTCGTCACCTGGGTTCCGCCCGGTCATTCGACTCAGACTTCCCTCGAAGACAGCGAGTCGATGAACCGGTTCGCAACGACCGGCTTCAAGGTCGGGAACGGATGGCGCCCTCTGTCTGAGCTCCACGTGACGTAGGCTTGCAGCGCCCGACGCGAGCGCTCCGGAATCTCATCGTCGCTGCCGCGTGTGATTTCGTAGTACATCTGCCCAGCCGCTTCATCCACAGCTCGCGCGTCTTCGAGCGCCATGCTCGCCAGCACCAACACCTCCGAGAGGCGAAGACGGAAGCGCCCCACATCGGCGATGCCCGAGTGATGGAGCGCGAACCCAGAAACTTCCGCAGCTCCGGCGTGATCCCCCCGGGCGAGGAGAAGCTCGGCGCGCAGAATATGAAGGCGGCTCGCTGTCCCGCCCATCGGAACGGCGGTCAGTGATCCATGTCGCTGCGCCTCAGACGAGGCTGAACTGAGAAGCGCGATTGCGTGCTCGACCACTTGGAGCGCCTCCTCGCAATGCCCCTGAGTCTTGAGAATCTCACCTTGCAGAGCAAAAACCTCGGCCATGCTGGCCCGCAGTTGCGAGCTCTCTAGCTTGTCCTCGAAGTGCTGCGCTGCGCGCGTGACGGCCATTTCCGCATCTCTGAGGTCGCCAGCCTCGAGGAGGCACCGTCCATAGGCGACAAGGGCCGCCGCCCAGGTAGAGGGGACAACCGCTACACCCTCGGCAGCCGCACGATCGAGCGCCTCTACGGCTCTGCGGCAGGCCTCGACGGCTCTCGAAGGCGCCCCGATCTCGCTGTAACTGGCCGCCAGCCCGATGAAGGTTCGGGCGACATCCTCGAACCGGCGCGGCTCACTTTCGCTGAGCCGGTCGTACGTCTTTCCAGCGTCCGTCCAGACAGAGATTGCGGTTTCATAGGCTCTCGTACGCTGGAGAACACCAGCCTGCCACTCGAGCGCACGGGCCAGTTGCAGTCCGTTGGCGTGGTCGCCTTTACGGAAGTACGTCGTCGCCTCCGCCAAAGCGTCCAATGCCTCATCGGATCGCGCCTGAGCCTGGAGAAAGTTCGCGCGGACCAACAGCAGGCGCCCAAGCTCCGCCGTAAGATCTGCGTCCGGATCGCCAACCTTTTGAGCCAAGCGACGCGCTAAGTCGACGCCGCCCTTCGAGAGCGCCTCGACTTCAACGCCGAACGCTCCGCCGGCATGCAATTGCGAGATCTCGACACAGGCTGCAGCCAAAGCCGATCGCCAGTCCGTTCGGTCGTCGTCGTTGATCAGGGCCTCTTCCAGCCAGGTCGTCAGGACGGGAGCCGCCTCGCTCAGCGACTGGTCGCGAACGATGAGCAGGTCTGCCAACCGGGGATCGGTGAACGCCGCGCGGCGCCAGAGGCGAGCCATTTCCTCACCGTCGACCCGCACAGGCCCTATGTCGCCGTCGACGAGCCGTGACGCGAGACCGTGCATCTCTTGCAGCAGTGAGCCGCGCTCGGCTGGATCCTCCTCGAAAACGGCAAGCTTCTCTTCGAAAGCGCACCAGGGATAATGCCGAATTTCGTTGAGCCGCAACTCTCGATCAAGATCCTCGGCACTTCGGTTGAAGAGCTTCCGCATGCGGTGGACGGCATGACGCCTCGCGTGCGCCGCCTCGCTCTTGTCCTCGACGCGCGTTGGCGTGGGAAAGAAGCGGATGGGACGCCGCAACTGCGTGCGCTGGCGGTGGATCGACCGCGCGACAGCTGCGGTTCCATCGATGCTCTGTCGATTGTAGACGAACGTCAAAACCAGCAGATCTGGCAATTGAACCGTGCACACGCCCGCACTGTCAGAGACGCCCGTGCGGCTGTCGATCAGAACGATGTCGAACGATTTCCTCGCCCACCGGCCAAAGGCGTCGAAGTACTGTCCACCAGCGAAACGCTTGTAGAACGCTCCCCACTCGAACGCTCCTACTTTCTGGGTGTATTCTTCATCTTGACGCCCTGAGCCGATGAAGCCGAGTTTGCCTCTCGCAGCATGCGGGAGCGCGAGATGCTGTACGATGTCGGAGCAGTCCGATAGACGCTCGATCGTTTCCTCCGGAGCCTCACCGGAGCTTCCGATAGCTCTCGCGTATTGCCAGAGACGATCGACGAGCCCACGCGACCGAACTTGCTCCGGATCGGCCAGGAAAGGATGGAAATAACGATGAAGGCCAGGAGCCTCGAGATCCCAATCGATCGCCAGAACGTTCCACCCGTTAGAGGCCAGAGCCCAGGCGACATTCGCCAGCGCCATGCTGCGTCCGCCGCCGCCCTTGAACGAATAGAACGTCGCGATCTTTCCGATCTTCTCGCTCCCGGCCATCGATTAAGCCGCTTCTGCGTAAGAGTGACTTCCCTCATATTCATCGGGGTCGAGATCGGCCAGGCCAAGGCGCGGGACAGTCGACGGGGTTGCGGCTTCCGCTTCGCTGCCGAAGAACTCCTCGACCTGCGCGATATCGAGCCCTTGATACACATCTAAATCGAAGAGAGTTTCGTCCGTTTCAGGAGCGGAGTTCCACTCCGCGATCAAGAAAGCACGTGCCGCCGGAAGCAGAACGTTGATGACCTCTCGACCTTGCTTATTACCCGCCACCGCTCCGATTGATTTAAGTTCTTTTAGCTTCCGGCATATGCTTTCTTCGCTCTCGTCCAACTTAGCAGCAAGATCGACGTTTCGAATGGCGTCCTCAAAGAGCGCGCTCAGCAGACCCTGGAAGCGGTCCTGCCGCAGGACGGCTTCGAATTCGGATGGGGCGCAGCGTTCAGCAGCCAATCCGAGCATATCCGCGAGCGAGCCGAGACGCCCAGCGATGTAAGTCGGATCTTGCGCGATCTCCGGGTCGGTAGCCGCGATCTTATCATGCAGCCCTTTCGCAAGCCGCGCCTCCTCAACGAGCAGTCGACCGTCGGCCGCGAGCAGGGCGTCCAGACCGCCATCGATCGATGCCGTGACACAGCGATCAACCTTACTGTCAACCTTTGAGCCTTCAGGAAGCGGAACGATGGGCCAGATCATCCGATCAATTTGGTTGAGCATCGACATTGGATCGCTTTCAGCGCTGAGGAGGGCCTTTGGCTGCGCGGCCAGAATATATCCCATCAACCTTCCGGTCAACTGTTGGTTCCTGGGTCGAGAAAGTGCCACCGCACATGCCCCCGATGGGGCGGGTTCACAGCTCTTGGCTGGCAAGTGTCGCAGACCTGTTCCAAGTCCCGACAAAGCTGCAACCGTCGCATAATTCGGTGTTGCGGCGGTATTCGTGGGTTGGCTCATCCCGTCGAGGGACAGAGATCGATCCTTCCGAGCCGCGTTGGGATTGGCCTTGGGTGCCCTGCTGAAACAGGAGCCTGCGGCATGCGAGGGATGATATGGGCTGTGCACAGGTCGGACGCCGTCGAGTGTTTTCGTCGGATTGCCCCTCCCGACGACAGGATCTCCCCGCGCTGAATGCGAGGATAGAAACATACTCGTAGATCGACGCGGTTAACTTGGCTCTATTTAACCGCGCTGCCCCGCCGCTCATCCAGAGCCGACTGCAGTTCCCGGGCGAGGTCGGCCACCGTGAACGGCTTGCTGAGCAGGCGCACGCCAGGATCCAGCATGCCGTTGTGGACGATGGCATTGCGCGTGTACGCCATCATGAATAGCACGATGAGGTCTGGACGGGTCTCCCGGATGCTGGCGACGAGCGCCCGTCCCCTCTCTCCGGGCATCACGACATCAGTCAGCAACAGCTTAATGTCAGTATGTTCCGCGAGGGTGCGCCGCGCCATCTCAGCTCCATCGGCGCCAATCGCCTGGCAGCCCAGCTCGCACAAGGCGCTCAACGCGAAACTGCGCACGCCCGCTTCATCCTCGACCACGAGTACCTTCAGGTCGGAAAGGTCGATTGCAATGCGGGTTGACATGGCCTGAGCCGCTGTCGGGGTGGTCTGGCTACGCGGCAGGTAGATCTTGACCGTCGTCCCGATCCCAGGCTCGCTATAGAGCTTGACGTGCCCGTTGGACTGCTTCGCGAAGCCGTGCACTTGGCTCAGACCCAATCCGGTACCCTGGCCCACGCCCTTCGTGTTGACAGGCCGACGACGATGAAGGCCACCAGGAGCGTGCGGCGGAAGGCTGCTCGGTCAGCACGTACGGATTGGAGGTCCTCCTCCGTCCGGTCGAACGCGCCGATGGTCGCCTGGAGGCGGGCCATCAGGTCGCGCCCCTCATTCGTGCGCACGATGCCGAGCGCTCCCTCACGGTCCCCAGCCTGGGCGCGCTCCATCGTTCGTGCGAGTTCAGCAATCTTGTCGCCGATGATGCGCCGAAGATCATCGAGCCGGGCTTGCTGTGCCGCATTGTCGCTTGTGAGGGTCCGCAGCTCGGCCTCAGCAGCCGGCAGCTCGCGGAGAGAGGTCGTGAGCGGATCGAGGTAAGCAAATAGCCGCGCTGACCTGTCTCTGCCTCTTGGATGAGCTCCGATAGCCGCGCCTCGGCTTGGCGCACCTGCGCAGAGTGAACGGACCATGCGTCGGCGTCCGCACGGGCCAGAGCAGCAGCAGCAGCCAGGCCGGCTAGACCGAGCAGGACGAACCCGCCGACCATCGCGATGACCTCTGCGGATCTGGCAAGACGTTGAACGAGCGGATTTCGCAAGCGGCCTCCTCTGCGCCGAAAGGGAGGATTTCCCACTTTGGCAGGGCCCACATAGGAGCAACCTTGAACAATACCATGGCCCGGACGCGGTCCTGACGGCGATAGTCGATTGTTCGAGGTCTCCCGCTATTCTTTCCGCGACCTGTTCAAATTCTTGTGCTGGGCTGGGCGATGATGCGAGCGCATTGCCGGGGCTGCCGGCCCGCTGGCGGGTTTGCCAAGACTGCGATGCCATCCGGCAGGAGGACGTCAACCGAGGGACACCGAGCGGGTAGAACCGGCGCACGACCAGGACCGGCCATCATGGAGCCGGCGCCGCGATCGGGTGCCGAAAGGATTTCAGGAGAAGCGGAGGGCGGCCTCGTATGTTGCGGCCGGTGGCTAGGAGCAGAACGTGAGAACAACTTTTGCTCTGAACCTTTCGCCCGAGCCCCGGTTAGCAGCGCAGGGCGGATAAGGTACTGCACCAGAGTACCCAAATCTTGCACCGGTTCCCGTTTACGACAGCGCGGTGCGCCCGCATTCCGTACTGCAACATCAGGAGAGCTCGACGATGTACTATCACGACAAGCGACTTCAGTACCCGGTCAAGGTCGACAGCCCGGACCCGATCTATGCCCGCATGCTCCAGCAGGCGATCGGCGGGATCGAGGGCGAGATCCGGGTCTGCTTCCAGTACTTCTTCCAGGCTTGGGGCAACCGCGCGCCGACCACGAAGTACCGCGACATGCTGCTCAACACCGCGACCGAGGAGATCGGGCATATCGAGATGCTCGCGACCGCCGTCGCGATGAACCTCGAGACGGCGCCGACCAAGATGCAGGAGGCCGGGGCCGCCGACGCGCTCGTCGGAGCCGTGATGGGCGGCGAGAATCCGCGCCACATCGCCGAAGGCATGCTGCACAAGACGCTGCTGTCCACCGGCATGGCGGCCTTCCCGGGCAATTCCGATGGCCTGCCCTTCGACATGAGCCACATCTATGCCAGCGGTAACATCGCCGCCGACATGTACTGCAACGTCGCCGCCGAGGCGACCGGACGGATCCTGGCGGTCCGGCTCTACAACGCCACCAACGATGCCGGCATGCGCGACATGTGGAGCTTCCTCATCGCCCGGGACACGATGCACCAGCAGCAATGGCTTGCGGTGATCGAGGAACTCGGGGGGCACGCCGGCACGCTGCCGATCCCGAACTCCTTCCCGCAGAGCGAGGAGAACCAGAAGTTCAACTACAACTTCTTCTCGACGTCGGCGGACGGCTCGCCGCCCCCGGCCGGCCGCTGGACGCAGGGCCCGTCCCTCGACGGCAAGGGCGAGTTCAGCGTGGTCCAGAACCAGCCCATGGGCGAGGAGCCGGTGCTCGGCCCGGCACGCCCCGACAGCGGGGCTCAGTCCCAGCAGATCGCCTAAGATCGGCCTCCGGAGCCTCGGCACGGCCAAGGCTTCTATGCGAACGGTTCGGTCCGTCACACCGTTCCTCAAACCCCGCGGACGTCACTCCAGCCGGAGCCGACGTGGTCGGGGCGCGAGGAGGTCTGATGGCAGACGGTGGGATGATCAATGGCCGGATCGAACTGCGCCGAACGGAGGAGGAGCGGAAACCGCTGCTCCAGCGACTGAATCGGCTTGATGGCCAAGTCCGCGGTCTACCAGCGTTAACATCTACCCCGCCCTGAAGGACGGAGATTTTCGGAGACCGTGAGACCTCGTCCAGTTGACGCGTCACAGGGCTGCCGATGCATACCCATCACGTCCAGCAACGGTGTGTTCCACCGCCGTTTGATGTTGATCGCCACGTTGATGTCGGCGTGGTCGGTGTGGCCGCAGCTGATGTAGGTGAAGCGCGCTTGGCTCTCGCGGCTCCTCGCATCTGCCACACCGCACACCGCACAGGTCTGCGACGTGAACCGGGCAGGCACGCTAACGACCTGACCGCCTCGTTCCTCCAGCTCGTAGGCCAGGATCGCAGCGAACTGATGCCAGCCCGCGTTCAGGATCGCCCGGTTCAGCCCGGTCTTCTGGCGAACGTTGCGGCCGGGCTCTACAAAGGTACCCCGGGCGCTGGCGGTCATGCCACGTGTGTTCAGGTCCTTAAGCACAGCGATGCTGAAGCGCTTGCCGATGTCGAGAGCGGCGCGGTGGTGGAAGTCGCGCCGGATGCGCGCTTGCCGCACTTAATGCCGGGCGACGCGTGCTCGAGCTGCGGCGCCGTCGCTCCGAGGCGGGCGCTCTCCATACGATCGTGGACCTGTGACGCCTGCGGCGTCACCCACGACCGCGACGCGAATGCGTCGCAGAACATCCTGGCCGCGGGGGCGCGCGGTCAGGACCGGGTCTCATCCCCGGCGACGGCCTGCGGAGGGGACGTCAGACGCGTCGGGTTCGGCCCGGCGTGCCGACCCGATGAAGCAGGAACGCGTATCGTGAGGTGCACGGAGACCGCGGTACACCGTGAGAAACCTCCTCCTTCAGGAGGAGGAGGCGTCAATGCCTGGACGAGATCCAACAGATCAACGCTGCGAGGGCTGCGTTGCGCGAAGTTGCCCTGCTCATCATCGGTCAGCCCGTTTCTCAGGGGGTGCACAACGCCATGACCGAGTGTGACGGCGAGCAGGCCGACGAAGATGTGTTGCGGGCTCTACGGACAGCCATGCGTACAGCGGATTGAAGGGATGGCTCTCCAACGTCAATCCGCGACTGTGGGGCCGCTAAGGCGTGAACGATGCCAACCCGAATATATACCTGCACTTGGTGTGGTAACCTCGATCGCTGCCGCCCTTATCGCGCAGGAGAGTGCCCTCGTGAGCAGACCACACGCCGCACAGATCCGCCTGCTCTCAGTCCTGGCGCTTGCGCCCGAGACGGAATTTGTTGATCTGGCTCAGCTCGGGCAGGCGCGGCAGGTGCGCCCCGGCGATGAACTCTTCGTACCGACGCTCGTGGCGCGAGGCTGGGCCCAGATGGGACCGAGGTTTAGGGGCGGCGTGCGCATCACCGAAGCCGGTCGGTCTATCCTTGTCCACGGGGGCAACGTCGGTGAGACGAGGATCCGACCTCGAGAGCGAAAGGCGTGATCTCAGTCCGCAACACCGTGCGGTGCGTTCCCCCCGGGGTCGGGAGCCCGGAGTGCTCGCAGCACGATTAAAATTGCTGCTCCTGGCCATGGCCCGCGGACATTTCAGGGCAGAGGGCGGCTTCCGCGGCGGCGACAAGATCGCCTTCATCGCCGATCGACAACCGCCTTCTTCAACGACTCGCCAGAGGCGTGATCATGCCATGGCGCATACAGAAATATACAAGGTCAATGTCCGACGAAACACCGAGCTTAGATTTGATGGCGTAGTGGTAGTTCGCGACCGTTTTGGGTGTGAGATGGAACGCGGTGGCGATTTCTTCGGTGGATTTGGCGTCGATAATCATCCGCAGCACCTCGAACTCACGCGGCGATAGCTGATCGAGAGCGTCCGCGCTTTCCTCCAAGCGGCTCGTCGCCAGGGCTTCCGAAATCTCCGCACAAAGGGTCAGCTTGTTCTGGGCTACGCTGCGCACCGCTTCGATCATCAGGTCTGAGGCGCTGCTCTTCGTGATGTAGCCACGCGCGCCGGCGCGGATGGCCTGGACGGCATAGCTGACGGTCGCGTGCATGCTGAACACGAGGATGCGCGCGGTCGAATCCGTCTGCCGGATCTGGCGGATGGCATCGATGCCGCCCCGACCCGGCATGCTGATGTCCATGATCACGACATCCGGAGCGGTGGCTCGAAACTGGTGGTAGGCCGAGGCCGCGTCCCCGGCCTCCGCGATCACCTCGATGTCGGGCTGCTTCTCAAGCAAACGGCGGTAACCTTCCCGAACAACGGCGTGGTCGTCGACAACCATCACCCGAATGCGCTCCCCAGTCATGACGCAACCCGTACAACAAGCTCAGTCGGAAAGCTGATCCGCAATCGAAATCCACTCGCGGCGCCGGTTTCCGTCGTCATCCGGCCGCTCAGCGCGTAGACGCGTTCTCGCATGCCGATCAGACCGACACCGGCTCCCGGATGACGCATGGTCTCGGGTGTCGCGCCGCGACCGTCATCGGTGACCGTTAGATGAATCTCGCTGTTCGGACCTGCGGACAGCACGACATCAACGTTCCGGGCGTCGGCATGGCGGACCGCATTGTTGAGGCCCTCTTGGACGATCCGGTAGATGTGCGCTGCGGTCTCAGCCGGAAGCGCATCCAGGTGGCCGTCCGTTCGAAGCGTGAAGCTGATCCGTCCTTCTGATTGCCGATTATGGCCGGTGACCAAATCCTCCAGGCTGCCGAGAAGGCCAAGGTCGTCGATCTCTGGGGGCCTGAGGTGGGTAAGGGTGTCGCGCAGCGATCGCATCGTACCTGAGGCCAGGGCGACCAGTTCGGCGCTCTCAGCTGCAACGCCCGGGGCCATCGTGCCAATGCCGTCCTTGATGGAGCGAGCAAGAAAAGTGAGCGCGGTCAGCCGCTGGGCGACATCGTCGTGCAACTCACGCGCGATATGGCTGCGTTCGCGCTCCTGAGCGTCGACGAGCTTGCGGGAAAGGTCCGCTCGTTCTTCCGTGGCGGTCTGCAGGCGCTCGGCCATCTCATTGAACACCTCTGAGATGCGTTGAAGCTCGCTGAGGTGGAAGGGCGGCAGCCGGCATGACAGGTCGCCGTCGGCCAAGCGATTGATGCCGGCGAGGATCTGCTCGGTCGGACGCAAGGCATGCCCAACGACCACGAAAGCGAGGAAGCAGAGCAGTGCGATAAGCGCGGCCAGGAGTGCGAGTATGCGTGACAGCTCGTCCCATGCCTGTCGAGTCACAGCGTTTGGATCCGTCGTTGCCTCGATACGCCCCCTCACCAAACCGCGATGCACGAGCAGCCGCACCGCGTTCGATTGGCTGAGGAACAGCAATCGATAGGCATGCACGAACCAAGCCGGCGCCAGCCCACGCTCCTCGACGCCGATGCAGTTGGAATTCGTGCGTTGCGTGTCGGCCTGGATCAAGCGGATGCATTGGCCCGAACGCAACGGCTGGCCGATCACCGCCTCCCAGTCCGGGAAACGGTCGGCACGATCCAAGGCCGTGTCGATGCGGAAGAGTTGCAACTGCAGCTGCTTCTCGACCGTCCCCGCGATCTCGTCGTTCCCGCGCCTGGCCTCAACGGCGACGTTGTTCAGGACGATGACGGTCGCACCAATCACGCACAGCACCGCGACCGCGACGATCCGGCGGACAAGGGCCCATTTAAGGTTCAGTTCACGTCGCGCTCTCGCAGGCGCTACTATCACGGCACCGGCACTGATCATTCCTTCCCTCCCGTCCAGCGAAGCATAAGAGGGGTTTGGGCGCCCTGGATAGGAGCGCGATCAATTCCGTGCGATTTGCCCAAGGAACAGCGGGCAATGCGCTGTGTCGGTGCTCTGCGGGCCGCGGTAGCCTGAATGCACCACACCAGCTCGTGCTTCGCACGATCGCAGAAATCCTGGAGGAGCGACCATGCGGGTCCTCACACGTCTCGCGATCCCGCTGTCGGCAGTGCTGCTCAGTGCTGCGACCGCGCGCGCCGACCCACCTAAAGCGGCGGTCTTCGACTTTCAGCTCGCCAACCTGGGCGCCCAAGGTCCAACCGAGGCGGATATAGCCCGCCTCGGACCGATTAGCGATCTGCTGCGCAGCCTCCTGAAGAGCTCCGGTCGCTACGAGATCGTCTCGACCGACCCCGTGAAGGACGAGATCGCCAAGGGGGCCGAGCTACGCAAATGCGGCGGCTGTGCCGAGGATTACGCTCGCAAGCTCGGAGCTGACGTCGCGATCACCGGAGAAATTCAGAAGGTCTCAAATCTCATCCTCAACATCAACGTTTATGTGAAGGATCTCAGAAACGACTCGGCCGAGAAGGCCTACAGCGTCGATATCCGCGGCGATAACGACGCCTCCTTTGAGCACGGGGTGAAGTACCTCGTGAAGAATAATTTGCCGCCGGCCGGTGGTATGACTTCCGGCAACGGCGACCGGAGCAGCCGATCGGATCGGTGACGGCATCCTCGTGCCGGCAAGACATGCTGCTATTCTCGTATCGCTGTTGCCGCATGTGTCGTCGAAGGCGACGGTGTACGACCTCGCGTTGGAGAACCTTGGTATTCAAGGGCCGACCGCCGCGGACGTCGCTGAGCCCGGAGCGCGATGTTTTTGCACCGCCGCAACCCGGATCTTGGTCGCTTGATGGTGCCCAGGATAAAAGCAACGACCTGCACCAAGCACCGACACCCAAGCATGAACGACAAGCAACAAAGGATCTCCCATGACAGCGTTCAGATTCGATGACAGCAATATCACGTGGCGCACGCTCGACTGGCTCGAAAATATCGCTTTCTTTGTCTACAAAGTCGACGAAGAGAACCGTATCGTCGATGTGATCTTCAAATTTGCGGCCAATAGGCGTGTGATGTTGCATCAACACAGGTGCCCATACAACACCCTCGTGATGCAGGGAGAGCTTCG
Organism: Methylobacterium brachiatum; assembly: GCF_020523825.1. GTDB lineage: Bacteria > Pseudomonadota > Alphaproteobacteria > Rhizobiales > Beijerinckiaceae > Methylobacterium > Methylobacterium brachiatum. Next base: position 18,129 of record NZ_JAJALK010000032.1, read on the forward strand.
CTTCTATCGTCCCAATGGCGAGCTCAAGGAGATCCGCTATCCTGGCAGCTTCGTCTCCGGCGTCGCAGACGGTGAACCGCACACGGAGGGTGGCGGGGACGAAGATGCCATCGTGTTTTTCAGCAATCGCAATATCAAGGACGTACTTTACGAGTTCCTCGATGAGGACGGAAACTCGGCCCAAATACTTGGCATCGCAGATTTTAGGGCGCAGCTAGACGATCAGATTGCAACGGGAGCATTCGAGAAGGTCACCGCCAGGACAGCTTGATCAGTAACTAGGGTGTCGAGCCGATCTGCAAGGTCTTGCCGATAGCTCCGTCGACATATCAGGTCCATGCCGCGTGGCGGGCCGGGCCCACCACCGGCTGTTACCACATCCGGGCGGCGATCTCCCGTTCCTCGGGGCCCATCACGTCGGCATAGATCGAGGTAGTGGCGATGTCGGAATGTCCGAGCCAGCGTTGCAGCAAGTTGAGCGGCACGCCGGAGCGCACCGCGTGCACACCGAAGCCGTGGCGCAAGCCCTTAGGCGAGGCCGCGCTCGCCCCGATCTCGGCGTCTCTCATGACCGCCTTGATGTGCCGCCAAGCAGTCGTGCGCCCCATAGGCCACAGGCGCGTATCGGAAGGTCGCCTGCCATGGACGCGCTCGAGGGCGCCCATGACAGCGGCCGGTACGGGTACCTCGCGCACGATGCCGGGCCGCCGCTTCTTCAGACAGTGGATGCTGATGATCCCGCCCTCCTGATCCAGGTCGGCATGTCTCAAATTGAGCGCCTCGGTGATGCGGCATCCTGTCCAGGCCAGCACGAGGCAGAGCGTCTCGACCTCGGGCCGCGAAATGCGCGCCGCGCCAATGAAGCGCAGACGCTCGCTTGGCGTGAGGTACTTGCGCCGGCCGCGGACGGCGTGGAGCGACAGTGCTGGAGCCGACGCAATGGTGGTCATGGGCCCGGACCCTGGGGATGTCCGCCGCGAACCGCCGCGGCGAATCGAGGAACGATTTTTCCCAATTCTGTTCCACGCCGCCGCGTCGGCGCACTGCGCCTCGACAGGGCTGGGATGGACCACGTCGTTACCCCGGCTTTCCACAGTCACGCAGGAGTAGAACGACAGCCTTTTCAAAGAAGTAAACAGAATTGGAAAATTCTGTTCCGCGAATCTCCAACGTTTATAGCCTGTTCCGCATCACTTGTGAATCGCATAAAGCTGAGTCGGATCAGAGTGTTGCTTCGCCCGAATCGCTTCGCTGCGGTGCTGTATCATCGCCGATTATCGCGGAGTATGATCTAAATGGCGCGGATCGGCCTTGTTCGCGCCGAGGCAGTCGTGGAGGCGGTCCGCCGCGACGTCTCGCACGCGCGCTTCTTGCAGCCGGCACGTTCACTGCGACGGCCGCGGTCGCCGGTCCGGCGCCCACATCCGACTGGCTCGACGCCTACACGCAGGAGGCGACGACCGCCCCGGTCACGCTTGAGAACGCGGTCAAGTATCGCTGGTACCAGATCAGTGCTGCCGACCGCGGCAAGCACCCGTTCGTAGACATTGCGCCCGCGGCAGTGCGATTGCGGCAGCACGGTGATGCGGCCTTGCCCGAACTGAAGCGGCAGCTCGACGCCCGGTGCGCCGCGGTGCGGTCGCTGGATGAGGCCGGTCCGTTCCACGCTCAGTGCGGCTGGATCATGCAGCGCGAGCCCGGCCAAGGCGTGAGCCAGGTCCAGATCGACCTCGAGGGCTACTGCCGCGACCGGGCGATGCCGGCCCTCTACCTGCGCCTCGTACGCGAGCGGGCTCAGGCGCTCGGCGTGCGCCTCGCGACACTCCCCACGCTCGACGTCGCGTATCCGAGCCGCGCCGTCGGCACCGCCGGCACGGTCGGACATGAGGACGTGCCGGCGGCCTACGTGAGGGCGCTGGACGAACGCCTGGCCGCAGCGCAGCCCGTGGTCATCGGTGAGTTGGCCGAGCATTTCCGGACCAAGGTCATCGGCGATGATCCTCTACGGACTGACGGCGCTCAATGTCGTGACCTGCTCGGGCGGTGGTACGCCCAGCCGGATCCCGTCCGCGACATGGCTCTGAACGATCCCCTGCGCGGCGTCGCGGTCGGGTCAGAGGCGGGCGCGCGTTTCGGGCAAGCCGTCGGCGGGGGGGGGGGCCGTCGTGAGGCGCAGGCGTGGCTGATGCGCCAACAGCCCGGGATCGACGCTGCGATCAGGGCCGGCTTGGCCGCTTTAGATCCGAAAGCCGTGCCCATTCTCTCGGTCCAGACGCGTTGTGCCGCCGTCCTGGGACGCTGGTTCACCACCTTCGACGGGTTCGACCTCGCCCTAACCCGTCCTTTGTCTCAGACCTGCCGAGAGGCAGCAGCCGCGCTCAACGCGAAGGCGATCGACATCCGCGCACGAGCAGTGGCCGATCGGTTCGAGGAGGTTCCGAAGACGCTCGTCGGTCTGGAGGTGAACGGCTGGTTCGAGCCCGAGCCGGACGATTTACAGGTGGTCCACGAATTGCGCGATCCCAATCGCAACGAGGTCGACCAAGCCTTGCGAGCGCGCACGACGGCGCTGGTGCAGCCGATGCGCAGCGCGGCCCGAGTTGCGGCGATCGGGGAGGTGATCAGCCGCTACGAGAACGCCGAGCTGGACGATGCGGGCTTGGGGCCGGTTCGCCGGATCTGCGGTCCCTATGTCGGTCACGCGATCCGACCTCTGCCGCCCGGCGGAGACGACCTGCGCAAGGCGGTCGGTGACGCCTGCCGTGAAGGGGAGAAGCAGGTCGGCGTCCGCCGCACTCGAATGGCGTTCGCGGCGGCCCACGTCGGAGACGTCGTCGGCGACGGCATGCTCGGCCTGACGACACCCGATGGACGCGTGGCCTTCGCCGATCCCCGCGCAATCGTCGCCGCTGTCGCCATCAACGGTGTCCAGGTCGCGTTCCGGCGAACCATGTGGTGGCTGTTCTGGTCCCGCGTGCACATCCAGATCACGCCGCTTGGCCGTGACGCGCCGGCGCTGATCGGAACGCTGATCCCCGAGACACGCGCGGACGGCGTTCGGGTCTGGCGGGTTGTCGGCCTGCCCGGCCTCGACGGGCCGTTCGCGACGATGGCCTGCCTGACCCAGGGACACGAGGCTGCGGACGCCGCCGTCGGCCTCGGTCTGGCCGGGGCGGCGGCCCTCTTCCTCTTCGATGCCCCTCATACTGGCGGCGAGCTGATCGGCACGGGGTTCGATATCGCCAGGACCTCGGCGCGATGTTCGAGAGCGCGACAGACTTACTTGGCTGTGACCTACGCCGCCCCGTGATGGGCTACCTGCCGCCTTCCCCTCGATCCTGACTGTCGCGACCGATGTTGTTCCAACCCTTGGACCGCAGCGCCCCCGGCCTGCAGCGCCACGACGCCGTGCTGGCGCTCACCGGGCGACAGTACCGCCTTGCAGGCGATGGGCTGGCCGTCGGGGTCGTGCTCGGCATGCTCGACGCGCGGACCGGACGGCTGCCTATCGGCCTCGTCGATGCGCAGAACGCCTACTGGGCCGAGACCCTGTACTACGACGCCAACCGGCGCACGATCGACGTCTACGATCCGGATCGCTGGAGCGCCTTCGTCGACACCTATGCGGGCGGCGGCTGGGTCCTCGACATTGTCAGCGGCCTCGGACGTTTCGCGCTAATGGTGGTCGGACGCGGCATCTCGTTCGTAATGAGAGGCTTTGCGCTCGCCCTCGTTCCAGCGATGCTGTTCGGCCTGTTCGGCCTTGCCAGTTACGGGTTCCTCGGCCTCATCGTGTATCTCGTAGCCGCGCAGTGGGTGCAGTGGTTGCCGCACCTGATCGGCGGGGTCATCGCCTGGCTTGGTCTCTGTGTCGTTCTATCGGATGAGCAGACAGTACGCCGGGTCCGTGTCGGACGCGGGCTGCAAACCCTAAACGAGCGTCAACTGATGCCGGTCTTAGGCTGACGCGTCGCGGCTTCGTCGCACCCAGAACACTCCTACCAGTCGAGAGAGGCTATCATGATCAAGCGCGCCGTCGCCACGATGATGCTCGTCTGCTGCACAGGCGTCAGCACCGCACAGGCTGAAGCCTGGCAGAAGCTGACCTATTCCGACCCGCGGCATCCTTCCGGGTTCACGCCGACCGTCGTGCCGCTCTGGCGGCGTGAGTTGGCAGACAAGCCGTTCTACCAGATCCACGCCGCGCGCTTCGAGACGGAGGGTACGACGTACCTCGTGAGCGTCGCCTTTGCCGGCGGCACCTGCGCCATGGGAGCTAACGACCGCGCTGCGGCCGCGGAGCCGGCAATGTGCCCGGCGCGGGTCGACGTCCTCCGAGACGGCAAGGTGGTGCAGACGGTTCGCGGCAGGGTGTGCTCGGTCGCGCCGCTGCCGGAGGACACCACGGCGAACCGTACGGATACAACCGAGGTCAAGTTCGATGCCAGCTCGAAAATTGTCAGCTTCCGATCGCGCCTGAGCGGAAAGTGGCTACCAACCTGCCAGAGACAGATGCACGCGCACTGAAGCCCAAAGCAGCCGATCTTTCTGCCGTCAGCCTGCGCGACGAGGCATGTACCGCGCGTCCTTGAGCCGAACACCCTTTAGTATCGGCACCGCGGGCTATCAAGGCATTCTGGAATTTGAGCAAGCACGTGCAATATTCTCTATGCGAGTCTCGAGAGTGTCAGCTTGTCGAGCCGGTCGGCAGAGCCGAGCCCAGGGGCACTAACCCGCTTTATTCACCGGGGTTTGGCTGGCGACGTGTTTTGAGCTGAAGGCGAGCGGGATCGTGCGTCTGTCCTGACG
>NZ_JAJALK010000033.1 GCF_020523825.1 Methylobacterium brachiatum
ACACGCCAGCGCCCATGGTACTGTGTCTCAAGGCACGGGAGAGTCGGTCGCCGCCAGACCCGCACAACGCAATCACACCATTCCCTCATCACGATCAGCGAACGCGAACAGGCCGCCCTCACCGGGGCGGCCTGTTCGCGTTTTCGGCGTGCTTTCGGCCCGTGTTTCCTTACCGCGAAGTCATCCGGCCGCGATCATCCGGTAATCGCGACGCTGCCAGGGTTTCTTCGCCGCCCGTGCGGCCGGAGCCGTCATCCGACCTCGTCCCCTCCGAGGTCTTCGGCTTCGGAGCGGGCCGAGACCCGCCCCAACGGTCCCGGCCCGCTCGGTCCGGCCGAGAGGGGAGGGGGGCCCAGCATGAATCCGGTGACAGAGCGACGTTCCCCCGGTTCCCCGGCCGCGCTATGGACTGGGTCCATGCGACTTCTGATCATCGAGGACGACCGGGAGGCGGCGGCCTATCTGGTCAAGGCGTTCCGGGAGACCGGGCACGTCGCCGACAGCGCCCATGACGGGCTCGACGGCTACGCGCTCGCCCGGGAGGGCGCCTACGATGTTCTAATCGTCGACCGGATGCTGCCGAAGCTCGACGGCCTGTCGCTGATCCGCTCCCTGCGCGAGCAGAATGTCACGACGCCGGTGCTGATCTTGTCGGCGCTCGGCCAGGTCGACGACCGGGTGAAAGGCTTGCGCGCCGGCGGCGACGATTACCTGCCGAAGCCCTACGCCTTCTCCGAGCTGCTCGCCCGCACCGAGGCGCTGGCCCGGCGGCAAGTCGGCTCGGGGGCCGCGGAGGAGACCCGCTACCGGGTCGGCGATCTCGAGCTCGACCGCCTGTCGCATCGGGTGACCCGGGCCGGCCGGGAGATCCTGCTGCAGCCGCGCGAATTCCGCCTGCTGGAATATCTGATGCGCCATGCCGGCCAGGTGGTGACCCGGACGATGCTGCTCGAGCATGTCTGGGATTATCACTTCGATCCGCAGACCAACGTCATCGACGTCCACGTCTCGCGCCTGCGCGGCAAGCTCGACAAGGGATTCGCCTCGCCGATCATCCACACGGTCCGCGGCGCCGGCTACGTGCTGCGCTTCGACGAGGGCGCGACCGGGTGAGCGCGGGCCTCGCGGTCGAGCCGATTCCCCGCGAGACCGTCGGGGCGCGCATCCAGAAACTGTTCCGCACCACCGCGTTCAAGCTGTCGCTCGCCTATCTGGCGATCTTCGCGCTCTGCGCCTTCCTGGCGCTCGGCTACGTCGCGTGGAACGCCCGGGCGGTCCTGGACGACCAGATCGTCTCGACCATCGACGCCGAGATCAACGGCCTGTCCGAGCAGTACAATGCCGGGGGCCTGCGCCGGCTCATCACCGTGGTCGAGCGCCGATCCCGGGAACCGGGCGCCTCCCTGTATCTGGTGACCACCGCGAGCGGCGAGCACGTCGTCGGCAATGTCGGCTATGTCCCCGCCGCGGTGCTGGCCAATCCGGGCCAGAGCGAGACCCGCTACGGCCGGGGCGATTCGGATATCGAGCCCCATCGGGCGATCGTGCGCGTGTTCACGCTGCCGGGCGGGTTTCGGCTGCTCGTCGGCCGCGACACCGAGGAGCGCGACCGCTTGCGCGCCGTGATCGGCCGGGCCTTCGGCACCTCGCTGGCCGCGGTGGTGCTGCTCGGCGTGATCGGTGGCTGGCTGGCCGCGAGCCGGGTCCTGCGCCGGGTCGACGCCATGACGCAGACGACCCGGGCGATCATGGCCGGGGATCTCGACGGGCGGCTCTACGTCGCCGGCAATGGCGACGAGCTGGACCGTCTGGCCGCGAGCCTCAACTTGATGCTGGAGCGGATCGGCGAATTGATGCGCGGCATGCGCGAGGTCTCCGACAACATCGCCCACGACCTCAAGACGCCGCTGACGCGCCTGCGCAACCGCGCCGACGAGGCCCTGCGTACGGCCGCCTCACCCGATGAGCTGCGCGCCGCACTGGAGGCGGTGATCGAGGAGAGCGACGGGCTGATCCGGGTGTTCAACGCGCTCCTGATGATCGCGCGGCTCGAGGCCGGTAGTGCCCGCGAGATCCTGGCGTCGGTGGATCTCGGTGCGGCGGTGCGGGGGGTCGGAGAACTCTACGAGGCTTTGGCCGAGGATCAGGGCCTAGCCCTCGACGTGAAGGCCGAGGATGGCCTGATCATCGCCGGCAACCGCGAATTGATCGGCCAGGCGCTCGCCAACCTGATCGACAACGCCCTGAAATACGGGGCCGACGGGGCGCAGGCCCGGGTGAGCGTGGAGGCCGAGCGTGTGGGTGACGCGGTTCGGCTCATCGTGGCCGATCACGGGCCGGGCATCCCGGAGGCCGAGCGTGCCCGGGTGCTCGGCCGCTTCGTCCGGCTGGAGGATGCGCGCTCGCGGCCAGGCTTCGGGCTCGGACTCAGCCTCGTCAACGCGGTGGTGCGGCTGCATCGGGGCACGCTGCGGCTCTCCGACAACGGGCCCGGATTGCGGGTGGAGCTCGCCTTCCCGGCGCAGCTCCCGGGCGATGCGGCCGAAGCGCGTGACGGCGCGGCCGAACCGATACCGGCTTCGGCCGCGGGCGCTCCGGGAGGGTCGATTTCGCGCGGGCCTTGAGGCAGGACCGTCGTGACGATCCCGAACGCGCGCATCGCCGCGCGCCGTCTCGGTTCGACCGCCGGAAACACCGTTCGGACGCTGCTCAGGAGGTTCCATGACCCTTACGTCGAAGACCGCCCTCGTCACCGGATCCACCAGCGGCATCGGCCTCGCCATCGCCCGCGCCCTCGCGGCGCAGGGGGCGAACGTGGTGATCAACGGCTTCGGGGACGCGCAGGCCATCGAGGAGACCCGCGCCGGGATCGAGCGCGAATACGGCGTGACGGCGCGTTACTCGGGGGCCGACATGAGCAAGCCCGAGGCGGTCGCCGAGATGGTGCGGGAGGCGGAGGCCGCGTTCGGCGCCGTCGACGTGCTGGTCAACAATGCCGGCATCCAGTTCGTCTCGCCGATCGAGGAGTTCCCGCCCGAGAAGTGGGAGCAGATCATCGCGATCAACCTGTCCTCGGCGTTCCACGCGATGCATGCCGCGATCCCCGGCATGAAGGCCCGGGGCTGGGGACGGATCATCAACACTGCCTCGGCGCACTCGCTGGTCGCCTCGCCGTTCAAGTCCGCCTACGTGGCGGCCAAGCACGGGATCAGCGGGCTGAGCAAGGCGGCGGCCCTGGAACTCGCGCCGCACAGGATCACGGTGAACTGCATCTCGCCGGGCTATGTCTGGACGCCGCTGGTGGAGGCGCAGATTCCCGACACCATGAAGGCCCGGGGCCTGACCAAGGAGCAGGTGATCGAGGAGGTGATGCTGAAGGCGCAGCCGACCAAGGAATTCGTCACGGTCGATCAGGTGGCGGCGCTGGCGGTGTTCCTGTGCTCGGATGCCGCGAGCCAGATCACGGGCGCCAATATCAGCATGGATGGCGGCTGGACCGCGCAGTAAGATTGTAGGGGACGGCCTCGCCGACAGGACGGCGAGGCCGCTCCGGATCAGCGGCGCCCGTGGAACAGCAGGGCGATGCCGTAGCCGACCGCGCCGGCGATCAGCAGCGCCACCAGTGGGTTCTCCTCGACCCGGGCGCCGACCGCGGCGCGGCCTTCGCGCAGGTAGGAGCCGCCCCGCTCGTAGGCGTCGCCCGCGACGTCGCCGGCCCGGCCATAGGCGTCGCCGGCATAGTCGCTCGCCTTGTCGGCGATGTCCCGGGCCTTGTCCTTGACCTGCCCGTAGGCGTTCTGGGCCTGGCCCTGGACATCGCGAACCCGGCCTTCCACCGAGTCCCGGTTCGAGCCCACGAAGTCGCCGGCCGTGCCCTGAACCTTGCCGAGGGCTTCCTTGGCGCCGCCGACGATCCGATCCGTATCCACCATAACACTCTCCTCGACGTGACCGCGGCACCGGTACGAGAGGAGGTGCCGCAGGATTCCTCGTCGTGCACCGAACGCGCGAGACCGGGTTTGCGCACCGCGCCCCGGCGATTTTCTACGTCTCGGCCGGCCTGCTGGCGATCAGGGTAAACGGCCGCCCCTTATCGGAGGGAGGGGCCGGCGTGCCTCAGAGGCCGATCAGCTCGGCGATCGCGGCCGCGCCCGCGGCCGGCGAGGTCTCGCCGCGCGCGACGCCGGCCTCGGCCTCGGCGGTGCTGCGCCGGACCTCCGGCGAGCCGACCAGGCGCTGATGCAGCCGCTCATGGACCAGGGCCCACATCCATTTCACGTCCTGGGCCCGGCGCTTCGCCTGGATCTCCCCGGTGGCGGTGAGCTTCTCCCGGTGATCGACGATCTTCGCCCAGAGGGCGTCCAGGCGCAGGTTGTGGAAACCCGAGATCGTCACCACCGGCGGTGTCCAGGTCGCCGAGGCGGGGGTGAGGATGTGCAGGGCGGCGCGGTATTCCGAGGCGGCGGCGTTGGCCCGCTGCTCGGCCTCGCCGGCATCGGCCTTGTTGACCGCGATCATGTCGGCGAGTTCCAGGATGCCCTTCTTGATCCCCTGAAGCTCGTCGCCCGCCCCAGGCAGCATCAGGACGAGGAAGAAGTCGGTGAGGTCGGCGACCGCGGTCTCCGACTGCCCGACGCCGACCGTCTCGACCAGGATCACGTCGAACCCCGCCGCCTCGCAGAGCAGCATGGTCTCACGGGTCTTGGCGGCGACGCCGCCGAGCGTGCCCGAGGACGGGGAGGGCCGGATGAACGCCTTGGGATCGTGGGCGAGCCGGGCCATCCGGGTCTTGTCGCCGAGGATCGAGCCGCCGGTGCGTGACGAGGACGGGTCCACCGCCAGCACCGCGACCTTGTGGTCGGCCTCCGTCAGGTTCGACCCGAGGGCGTCGATCGTCGTGGACTTGCCGACGCCGGGCACGCCGGTGATGCCGACCCGGATCGCCTTGCCGGTCTCCGGCAGGACCGAGTCGATCAGCCCGGCGGCGAGCGCCCGGTGGTCGGGCCGTTTCGACTCCGCCAGGGTGATCGCCCGGGCCAGGGCGGCGCGGTCGCCGCGCAGCAGGCGCTCGCGCAGGCTCTCGATGTCGATGGACGGCGTCATGAACCCTTCATGGCGACGCTCGGCGCCGCCGTCGAGAGGGTATCGCTGGCACGGGTCCGGCCCGGTGCTCCGCCTGTGTCCGCCGCACCACGAAGCGCTGATTACCCGCACTCCACAGGGGCAAGGGGTGATCGTGCCCCGCCATGGTCACGATCCTGCGCGACGGTTGGCGCCCCGCCCGAACGCACCCGGATCATGTCGAGCCACACCGTCTCACGCCGCGCACTCCTCCGGATCGGCGCCCTCGCGGGGGCGGCGGGGCTCGCCCCGTCCCTCGGCGCCTGCGTCACCGACGACCTCGGCGCGTCCGGGAGCCTGCCCGAGAAGCAATCGGCCCTGGACGTCATGCCGGTGCTGCTGGTGGCCACCACGCGCAAGCCCGTCGGCACGCCACCCCGGCCGCCGTATTTCAATTCCGAGCGCGGGCGCGGCCTGAGCTTCGCGGAGGTGCGCCTGTCGCCGCCCGACCGCTCCCTGCTCGGCAAGGTCTCGGCGGTGATCACCGGCGACTGGACCATCGGGGCCGTGCCCAAGACCGAGACCGGGCCGGCGGCCGCGGAAGCCTTCGCGCAGGCGGCGCTCGGCCGCGACGTGCTGATCTACGTCCACGGCTACCGGGAATCGTTCGAATCCGCCGCCGTCAGCGCGGCGCGCCTGTCGGACGGGATCCGGTTCCGGGGCGTCTCGGGCCTGTTCACCTGGCCGTCGGCCGCCGCCACCCTCGACTACAATTACGACCGCGAGAGCGCGCTCTGGTCGCGCGACGCGTTCGAGGACCTGCTGAAGGCGCTGGCCGCCTCGCCGAGCGGCGGGCGCATCAACATCGTCGCGCATTCGATGGGCACGCTGCTCACCCTCGAGACCATCCGGATGCTGCGCGCCGAGGCCGGCGAGGCGGCGATGTCCCGCATCGGCGCCGTGGTGCTGGCCGCCCCCGACATCGATTTCGACCTGTTCTCGAACGGCGTCGCCCGGCTCGGGCCCGACGTGTCGAAGATCACCGTGATCTCCTCGACCAACGATCGTGCGCTCGAACTCTCCGCCGCGCTTGCGGGCGGCGTCCGGGCCGGCGCGGCCGACCGCGCCAAGCTCGAGGCGCTGGGCGTGCGCGTCGCCGACGCCTCCGATTACGGCGGCGGCCTGATCAACCACGACCTGTTCCTCTCGAACCCGGAGGTTCAGGGCGTGGTCAAGCGCGCCATCGCCCGGGGGGCGGGGGTGTGAGGGTCGGACCCGGCGCTCAGCCCGTCCGGGTCGCCATGCTCTGCGGCGGTAGGGGTTCCTCCGGCAGGATTGGTGCGGCGCCGGCGGCCTCGAGATGGTCGATCCGGTCGGCCCAGACCCGGAAGCCCACCAGGGGATTGGGGCCGAACGTGTGGGTGAGCGGGACGTCGGCGGCGTCGCGGCCGTAGGCGACCATCACCCGGCCGATCCGCGGGCTGTTGTTGCGCGGGTCGAAGACGTGCCAAAGCCCCCCGAGATAGACCTCCATCCAGGCGGCGAAATCGCCGGCCGGGTGCGGCTCGGGCTCGCCGATGAAGCTGACATAGCCGGTGCAGTAGCGGGTCGGCACGTTGAGGGCGCGGCAGAAGGCCACGGCCAGGTGGGTGAAGTCCCGGCAGACCCCGCGCCCGCCCGCATAGGCGTCCTGGGCGGTGCGGTCGCCATGGGCGAACTCGTAGCCGAACGCGATGTGGTCGTGCACGAAGTCGCAGACTGCCTGCACCCGGCCCCAGCCCGGCTCGATATGGCCGAACAGGCGCCAGGCCTCGTCGGCGAGCAGGTCCGATTCGCAGTAGCGGCTGGGCAGAAGGAACACGATCGTCTCGGCCGGGAGCGCCTCGATCGCGTGCTGCTCGGCTTCCCGGTGTACCGGGTCCGGGTCTCCCGCGTCGGCGATCACCGCGTCGGTCCCGATGGTGAAGCCCCCCGCCGGCGCGGTCAGCCGGCCGCAGAGATTGCCGAAGCCGTCCCGGTAGACATCCACCGGCACCGGCGGATCGGTGCGCAGCGTGTCGGGGGCCTCGAGCGCGTCCGCCCGGGTGGGATGCACGTTCAGCATCACCACCATCGGTACCGGATAGGGGAAGGCGTAGCGCATCTCGCAGCCCAGCCTGATCCGCATCCGCGGTGATCCTTCTTCCCGTGCGGTTTCACGATCCCGGCCGCCCGGCAGGATTCACGCCACGGCTTTCGCGGCGGCGTGGCGGAGACGGGCTTGGCGGGCGTCCGGTTCACCCCTACAGCATCCGCGCGCGGCGCTCATGATCGCCGGGGAAAGCCTTCAGCGTTTCTCCCCGGGGCGGTGCGTCGCACCCGTGCGCGATCCCGCTGACCGGGCGCGCCCAAGGACGGTTACGAGAAGGATGCCGGCCATGTTCACGCTCGAGATCGAGGGCACCGCCGTGGCGGTGATCAACAGCGACGAGGCGTCCGCCAAGGACCTCTTCACCTGCGAAGGCTTCAAGGAAGACATCCGGACGATGACGAGCGAGGGCAAGCCGCTCTGGAACGGCACCTCGCCCCTCAAGATCCGGGCCGCGACCGAGGACGAGATCGAGATCTTCGAGGACGCGCTCGCCGAAGATGACGGCGAGGGCGAGTTCACCGACGACAAGCACCATGCCGGCGGCGACACCGCCGAGGAGGAGGACGAGGACGAGGCCGACATCGTCTTCCTGGTCGATATCGACGAGGCGGACGAGGACGACGAAGCCGACGCCTGAAACGTAAGCCTGAACTTGGCCGCCTCCCGGGGGTTTCCGATGCGATTCGGAATGAACCCGGGAGGATGGACATGGCGGATAGCAGACAGGTCGTCGACGCGTTGGTGCGCGCCCGGCGCGGCGGCATCGCCGCCAGCGCGGCTCTGGGCGGTCTCGCGCTGATCGGTGGGCTCGCCTACCGGGCCCTGCGCGGGGCCGCACCGCCGGAAAAGGGCGGCCCGGACTTCTCCAAGGTCGACGAGGACGAGGCGCGGCTGATGCTGCGGGCGATGGTGGCCGCCACCATCGCGGACGGCATGGTCGACACGGCCGAGCGCAAGCGCCTCGACGCGGCCGTGGCCGGGGCCGGCCTCGATTCCGACGGGCGGGCCTGGCTCGATCGCGAATTGGAGAGCCCCGCCGAGATCGACGAGATCGCCGAGCGGGTGAATGATCCCGATGCGGCGGCGCGGATCTACACGGCGGCCCGCCTCGCGATCGATCCCGACACGCTGCAGGAGCGCCAGTTCCTGAAGATGCTGGCCGAAGCCCTCGACGTGCCCGGCGAGGCGACGACCCGGATCGAGCGCGACATCCCCGCCTGAACGATCTTCATTTCCGGCTACGGATCTCCCGCGACGGCCGAGCTTCGTGCTAGCCTTTTCGGGCGGTGATCCGGGCGGACGCGTCCCGGCCGCTCAGGGCCGGGACGTTCCATGCCGACGCTGCCATTGCCTGCTCCGTCCCGTGCGCGACGGGCCGCCTACCGTCTTGCCGGAGCCCTCTTGGCCGGAGGCCTGACCGCGATGAGCGCACCCGTTCTTGCCGCCGACCCGGGACCGGGTCCCCTGACGCTCGCCGGCCAGGGCAGCTTCTTCGTCGGCGGTCGCGACGTTCAGTCGGACACGCTCTCGACCCTGCCGGCCTACGCGCCGTCGGGGACGATCACGGTCGATCAGGTCTATGTCCGCTATCAGATCCCGGTGGATCCGGTGCGGCCGCCCCTGGTGCTGATCCACGGCTGCTGCCTCACCGGCAAGACCTGGGAGACGACCCCGGACGGGCGCATGGGCTGGGACGAGTTCTTCGTCCGCCGCGGCTTCCCGACCTACGTGATCGACCAGGCCTGGCGCGGGCGCTCGGCGATCAGCCCGGCCCAGATCGACGCGGTGAAGATGGGCAAGGCCGAGCCGGATTCGCTGCCGCCGGTCTTCTCCGCCGGGCGCGAGCCGGCCTGGGCGATCTTCCGGTTCGGCCCCGAATACCCGAAGGTGTTTCCGGGCATGCAGTTTCCCCTGGAGGCCCAGGGCGAGTTCTGGAAGCAGATGGTCGCCGACTGGTCCGCGGCCCTGCCGGTGCCGAACCCGACCGTGCCGGGCCTCTCGGAACTCGCCAAGCGATTGAAGGGCGCGGTGCTGGTCTCGCACTCGCAATCGGGTATCTACCCGTTCCAGACCGCCGCGCTGGATCGCACCGGCATCCGCGCGCTTGTGGCGATCGAGCCCGCCGCTTGCCCGGACCCGGCCAAAGACGATCTCGCCCCCTACAAGGACCTGCCGATCCTGGTCCTGTTCGGCGACTACGTCGACGCCTCGCCTCGCTGGGCGCCCCGGCTGAAGCAGTGCCGCAGCTTCGTGGCGGCGGCGAATGCGGCCGGCGGCCGAGCCGAGCTGATCCTGCTGCCGGAGATCGGCATCCACGGCAATTCGCACATGCTGATGCAGGACAAGAACAGCCTCGACATCGCCGACTGGCTGGCGGGTTGGATCGAGAAGCGGGCGGGGAAATCCTGATCGGGCAGCCGGCGTCGGAGCCGGCCCGTCGTCCCACCCCCTCATCCTGAGGCGCCCGCGCCAGCGGGCCTCGAAGGCTGTGAGTTTTTAAATCCTTCGAGGACGGAGCACGACAGGCCCCCTCTCCCGTGCGGGAGAGGGCTGGGGTGAGGGATCAGGTTTCTCCGGAAAGGGCACGCCCCTCACCCTGTCCCTCTCCCGCTCGGGAGAGGGGACCTGAGCCTCGTCCTGGCGTGTAAGCCCGTCTGTCGATCGAAAGACTTACTGCCTGTCAGGATGGGGGGTGGAGGACGGCCGTCCCCGGGATCAGCCCGGCTTACGCTCGATCAGAAACTGCCCCATCCGCTCCAGCGCCCGGCGGATGTTCTCGGCCGAGTTGGCGTAGGACAGGCGGATATAGCCCTCGCCATGGACGCCGAAATCCGGGCCACCGATCACCGCGACGCCGGCCTCTTCGAGCAGGGTGGCGGCCAAAGGCTTCGCCTTCCAGCCGGTCTGCGAGATGTTGGGGAAGGCGTAGAACGCGCCCTTCGGGGCGATGCAGGACACGCCCGGCAGGGCGTTCAGGCCGTCCACCACGATCGCCCGGCGGCGGTCGAACTCGGCGACCATCTCGGCCACGCAATCCTGCGGTCCGTCCAAGGCAGCGATGCCGGCCCATTGGGTGGAAGCGTTCACGCAGGAATGGGCGTTGACCGCGAGCTTCCGGGCCGCGTCGTAGAGCGGCTTCGGCCAGACCGACCAGCCGAGCCGCCAGCCAGTCATCGCGTAGGTCTTGGACGCGCCGTCGAGATAGATCAGGCGGTCGCGGATCGCATCGTATTTCAGCAGCGAGTGATGCGCCGCGCCGTCATACGTCATCGTGCCGTAGATCTCGTCCGACAGCACGGCGACGTCGGGGTGCTCTGCCAGCCCCGCCACAAGGGCGTCGATCTCGGCCTTGGGCGTCACGCCCCCGGTCGGGTTGGCCGGCGAGTTGACGATCAGCAGGCGGGTCCTGGGCGTGATCAGCGCCAGGGTCTCGGCGGCCGAGAAGGCGAAGCCGTTCGCCTCGCGGATCGGCACCGGCACCGGCGTCGCCCCGGTGAACTCGATCATCGAGCGGTAGATCGGAAATCCCGGATCCGGATACAGGATCTCGGCGCCGGGCTCGCCGAACATCAGGATCGCCATGAACATGGTGACCTTGCCGCCCGGCACGATCATCACGGATTCCGGCGAGACCTCCACGGCGTGGCGGCGATGGATGTCGCGGGCCACCGCTTCGCGCAGGCACGGGATGCCCACGGCCGGCGTGTAGCCGTGGTGCCCGTCGCGCAGGGCCTTGATGCCGGCCTCGACCACGTGGGCGGGCGTCGGCATGTCGGGCTGGCCGATGCCGAGATTGATGACGTCCCGACCCTGGGAGGCCAGGGCCTGGGCCCGGGCCAGCACCGCGAACGCGTTCTCCTCGCCGATGCGCGAGAAGGCCGGAACGACGTGCAGCATCGCGCTCTCCGCGGGGTCGATCGTCTCAGTGTTTGCTGCGCTCGGCCAGCTTCATCGCGCCGAACGACATCGCCACGGCGATCGCGCCCAGGATCACGAAGGTCTTCACCGCGGCGTAGAACAGCGCCGGCTCAATGCCCGTGTCGGTATAAAGCACCAGGCCGATCGCCGCCAACGGCAGGGAGAGCAGGATGAACAAGGGGACCAGCGGGTTCATATCGGGCACTCGGATCCGGCGCGCGGTGGGCCGCGGCTCGTGGGCGTCAGGCCTGCATACCACCCTGCCGCAAAGGTTGGGACCCCGCCGCGGTGAGATTTTCGCCGGATCCTCCGGCCACTCACCGAAGTGCAAGCATTTGGGCGGATACTGGCTTTCCACGAGGATGCACCTGTATGCGCCAATCAGCCGTAACGTGGAATGGGAATGGCCGGAATGTATCGCCGCTTGATATCTTGACGGCGCAGATCGGCCGCCTGCTGCGGCATCCTGCCTTCCGGCGCGAGAGCGTGGTCAGCCCGCTGCTGCAGCGCCATCTGCCCAACGATGCGGGCTACGCCTGGAACGGCGAGGCGGCCCTGCGCGAGCGCCTCGGCCGCGCCGGCCTCGACGCGGCGAGCATCGACCACCTCATCCGCAACACCCAGTCCGAAATCCAGCGCCTGCGCGGGCCGGCGGACGCCTGAGAGGGCTTCAGGCCGGGACCCGGACCGTCGCCCGCAGGCCGCCGAGCGGGCTCTCGTGCAGGGCGATGTCGCCGCCATGGGCCCGGGCGATGTCCCGGGCGATCGCCAGCCCGAGCCCGGATCCGCCGGCATCCTGCCGGGAATCGTCCAGGCGCACGAACGGTTTGAACACCTCCTCGCGGCTTTCCGGCGGGATCCCCGGACCGTCATCGTCGATCGAGACGTAGAAGGCGCGGGCCTCCAGCCGGCCGGAGATCGCCACCGTCTCGCCGTAGCGGGCGGCGTTGGCCGCGAGGTTGAACAGGCAGCGCCGGAAGGCGCCCGGACGCACCGTGACCTCGGGGGCGCCCGCGAGATCCACCGCCGAGACATGGGCGCCCAGGCGCTCCACGTCGCTGCGCAGGTCCTCCAGGAGGGTCCGCATGTCGGTGGGGGTGGCGGGCTCCGCGGAATCGCCGCGCGCGAAGGCGAGGTAGCCCTCCAGCATCCGGCTCATCTCGTCGACGTCGCGGCTCAGATCCTCGATCTCGCTGGTCTGCTCGACCAGAGCCAGGGACAGGCGGAAGCGGGTGAGGATGGTGCGCAGGTCGTGGCTCACGCCGTTGAGCATCGTCGTGCGCTGCTCCATGGCCCGCTCGATGCGCCGCTTCATCTCGATGAAGGCGTGGCCGGCCTGGCGCACCTCCCGGGCCCCCCGGGGCCGGAACTCGATCTCCCGGCCCTTGCCGAACCCTTCCGCCACCGCGGCGAGCCGCAGGATCGGCTTGATCTGGTTGCGCAGGAACAGGATCGCGACGCCGAGCAGCACGAGCGACGAGCCGATCATCCAGACCAGGAAGATGTGCGAGTTCGACGCGTAGGCCTGGCTGCGCCGCGCGGTGATCCGCATCACCCCGTCGGGGATCGCGACCCGGATCTCGATCAGGTTCGAGCGGCCGACCGTGTCGATCCAGAACGGCCGGCGGATCTGGCGCCGGATCTCGTCGGAGAGCGCCTCGTCCAGGATCGAGAAGAACGGCCGCGGCCCCGGGGCGGGGAGCTTGGCGCCTCTGAGGATGTCGAGGTCGAGGTTCAGCCGCTCGGCCGCGATGCGCGACAACGTCTCGGCGTCCCGGTCCTGCGGATAGCTCTCGTAGATGTCGATCAGCGCGGCGACGTCGGCGGTCACCGCCGCGGACAGGCGCTTGGTCACGAGCTGCCAGTGCCGCTCCATGAACGTGTAGGCGATCACCGACTGGAGCAGGACCACTGGCGCGATGATGATGATCAGAGATCGGGCGTAGAGCCCCTTCGGCAACGCATCGCCGATCCACCGGCTCAGGCGCTTCCACAGCCGGTGCGGCGCCGAGCGCGACCGCGGCGGATCCGTCCGCAGGGCCCGGGCTAGGCCGGGATCGGGGGCGTTCACGGGCTCGCGCGCCCGCGCCTGAACCGCCCGCCGAGGCGGGGCCGGGACTGGCGGCAAAGGGGCCGTGTCATCGGGGCGGACATGGGGGCGACGGATGCGGGGGCTGATCCGTTATCGCACCCGCGCGCCGATCGGCCAAGGCGCGCTGGAATGGAGCCGCCGCGCCTTGCACGGCGACGCACGGGCCATACCTGAGACAAGCGGGGGGCACCCGCCGGCCGAGGTCTCGAGGGCCATGCTCAGCACCGATACAGATATCCTCGCCGCCGCCTCCGCGTGGCGGCGGGACGGACGCGCCGTCGCGCTCGCCACCGTGATCGAGACCTGGGGCTCGGCGCCGCGGCCCGTGGGCAGCCATCTCGTGGTCGATGCCGAGGGCAACTTTCTGGGATCCGTCTCGGGCGGCTGCGTCGAGGGCTCCGTGATCACCGAGGCGATCGAGGTGATCGAGGCCGGAGCGCCCCGCATCCTGGAATTCGGCGTCGCCGACGAGACGGCGTGGCGGGCCGGGCTGTCCTGCGGCGGCCGGATCCGGGTCTTCGTCGAGCGGGTCGACTGATGCGCACCGAGACCCTGGAGATCCTGAACGCCGAGCGCGCCGCGCGTCGGGCGACGATCCTGGTCACCGACCTGGCGGACGGGAGCCAGCGCCTCGTCCGCGAGGCCGAGATCGCCGCCGATCCCCTGGCGGAGGTGCTGCGGAAGCATCTGGCGTCGGGCAAGAGCGGGCTCGTAGAGATCGACGGGCGGCAGACGTTCCTGACCGTGCAGGTCCCGCCGGTGCGCCTCGTGGTGATCGGCGCCGTCCACATCTCGCAGGCGATGGCGCCCATGGTGGCGGGGCTCGACCTCGCGCTGACCGTGATCGACCCGCGCACGGCCTTCGCCAGCCCGGACCGCTTCCCGGGCGTCGAGCTCGTGGCCGAATGGCCGGACGCCGCCCTCGGCGGCCGCGTGCCGCCCCTCGACCGCTACTGCGCGCTCGCCGCCCTGACCCACGACCCCAAGATCGACGATCCGGCGCTGAAGGCCGCGCTCACGGCCGAGTGTTTTTACGTCGGCGCGCTGGGCTCGCGGAAGACGCACGCGGCCCGCACGGCCCGGCTCGCGGAGGCCGGGTTCTCGCCCGAGCAGATCGGCCGGATCCGCGCGCCGATCGGGCTCGCCATCGGGGCGGTCAGCCCGGCCGAGATCGCGCTCGCCGTGCTGGCCGAGATCGTGGCGGCGCTCCGCCGGGTCCCCCGCCCGGAGGTCGCGTGAGGTTCGGCCCCGTGCCGGTCGCCGAGTCGGCCGGTCTGATCAGCGCGCATACGGTCCGGCG
The DNA here is from genome assembly GCF_020523825.1 of Methylobacterium brachiatum. Taxonomy (GTDB): domain Bacteria; phylum Pseudomonadota; class Alphaproteobacteria; order Rhizobiales; family Beijerinckiaceae; genus Methylobacterium; species Methylobacterium brachiatum. Next base: position 14,503 of record NZ_JAJALK010000033.1, read on the forward strand.
CGACGGCATCACCCTGCGCAAGGGCGCGGTCATCCCGGAGGAGGCGGCCAGCGGCCTGTCGCAGGCCGGATTGTCGGAGATCGTGACGGCCGCCCTCGAGCCCGGCGATGTCGGCGAGGATGACGCGGCGGCACGGCTAGCCGCGCATCTGCGCGGGGACAACCTGCGCGTGGAGGCCCCGTTCACCGGCCGCTGCAACCTGTTCGCCGAGACCGCCGGGGTGCTCACCCTGGCGCCGGCCCGGATCGACGCGGTCAACGCCGTCGACGAGGCTGTGACGGTGGCGACCCTGCCGCCGTTCAAGCCGGTGGTCGAGGGCGAGATGGTCGCCACCGTGAAGATCATTCCCTACGCGGTGCCGGGGGCGGTGCTGGCCCGGGCCTGCGCGACTGAGACGGCCGGCGCGCTGGCGGTGGCGCCCTATCGGCGGCGGCGTATCGCCGTGGTCTCGACCCGCCTGCCGAGCCTCAAAGAGGCGACCATCGACAAGACGCTCCGGGTCCTGGCGGAGCGCCTCGCCCCGGTGGGTGCCGAGATCGTCCGCGAGGATCGGGTGCCGCATACGGCCGACGCCGTGGCGGCGGCGCTCGGGGATGCGATCGACGGCGCCGGGGCCGAACTCGTTGTCGTGTTCGGCGCCTCGGCCATCGCCGACCGGCGCGATGTGATTCCGGCCGGGATCGCGGCGGCCGGCGGGTTGGTCGAGCATCTCGGCATGCCGGTCGATCCCGGGAACCTGCTGCTCGTCGGCAGCCGGGCGGGCGTACCGGTGATCGGGGCGCCGGGCTGCGCGCGCTCACCCAAGGAGAACGGCTTCGACTGGATCCTGCACCGCCTGCTGGCGGACCTGCCGGTGACCCGGGCGGACATCGTCGCCCTGGGGGTCGGCGGGTTGCTGATGGAGATCGTCTCGCGGCCGCAGCCCCGGGCCGGCGGCGAGGCGGCGGATCCCGATGCCTGAGGTCGGGACGATCCTGCTGGCGGCGGGTCTCGGCTCCCGGTTCGGTTCCGAGCCCAAGATGCTGGCGCTGTTCGACGGAAGACCGCTGGTCCGTCATGCCGCCGAGGCTGCGCTGGCCGCCCGGCCGCGGCCGGTGGTCGTCGTGCTGGGCGCGCATGCCGATGCGGTCCGGGCGGCGCTGGCGGGGCTCGATCTGACCGTCGTCGAGAACCCGGATTTCCGCGCCGGCCTGTCCACCTCGCTGCGTGCCGGCCTGGCCGCCCTGCCGCGATCCTGCGAAGCGGCGGTGGTCGTGCTCGGGGATATGCCGCGGATCGGCGAAGCGCATATCGACCGTCTGGCCGTTGCCTTCGCAGGCTCGTCGAAGGCTGTGGCGGCGGTCGTCCCGGTTCAGGATGGCCGGCGCGGAAATCCGGTGCTCCTGAACCTGCGCCGCCTGGCACCCGATATCGCCCGGCTCACCGGCGACCGCGGCGCCGGGCCGCTGCTCAAGGACCGGTCCGATATCCTGGAGATCCCGGGCGATGCGGCGACCGCCCTCGACATCGATACGCCGGATGCGCTGACGGCCGCCGGCGGCGCCTGAGCCTCAGCCCTTCGCTCCCGCTTTCCGCGCCTCGGCCCGGCACCGGTCCGAGCAGTAGCGGACCTCGTCCCAGACGCGCTCCCACTTCTTGCGCCAGGCGAACGGCCGCCCGCACTGGGCGCACACCTTCTCCGGGAGATCGCCCTTGCGGCGCATCCGCGGCATGTCTTTCGATCGCTCCGGTGCCCGATATCGGGGGCGGAAACGGGTCTCGGCTCGGGTCTGTTCCGAGGAACCCTCAGCGGCGCCGGGCCACAGCGCGGGCGTCGAGGAGTTTGGCAAGAGCCAGCATCAGCGCCAATCCGGTGAGGTTGACTGCGATCTGGAGCGGCCAGGTCGCGTCGAAGGTGCGGTAGAGGATCCGCCCGATCAGCGCCGCCAGGCAGCCGGCGGCGAAGATTTCCAGCGAGTGCCGGCCGCAGGCATCGATCTGCCGCAGCGGTCGCCACCCGGAGAGGCGCCGCACGGCGGGGGCGCTGAAGATCAGGTAGGTCAGGGCCAGGATGTGCAGCAGGCGCAGCGGCCCGACATGGCTCTTGTCCGGCGCCGCAATCGCAAGCGGCCGGAGGTCCGGAAGGCCCCATTCCCCCCAGGAGCCACCCTGCAGCAGCCCGAAGGCCAGGTAGGCGAAGGCCAGAGCCGCGGCCCAGTTCCGCCAGGGCAGGAGACCGTCGCCGGCCCGGACCGCCACCGCCAGCGCCGCCCCGATTACGAACAGGAACTGCCACGCGAAGGGGTTGAAGTACCAGCCGTCATCCACCGCGGCGGCATTGGGCAGATTCAGCGTGTGGTCGACATTGGCGGCGAGCCACAGCGTCCCGGACAGCGCCAGCACGCCCCAGATCCCGCGCCGCATCCCGAAATAGATAGCTGGGAACAGGGCCAGCAGCAGGATGTAGAGCGGCAGGATGTCGAGGTAGTTGGGCAGCGCGTTGAGGGCGAGCCCGCGCAGCAGCCCCGGCAGCAGCCCCATCTGCAGCAGCGGCGCGACGCCGAAGCGCGGCGTCAGCCCGGTGAGATCCATCCAGATCCGGACGATGACCAGGGTGGCGAGCAGCAGCCCGGCCTGGAACAGGTAGATCCGCAGGCAGCGCCGGCCGATCCGCACCAGGGTCGCCCGTATGCCGGCCCGACCGAACAGGCCGCCATAGGCCACCATCGACGAGTACCCGGCCAGCAGCACGAAGATCTCGGCCGCGTCCGAGAAGCCGAGATTGTGCAGGGTGAACGCCGCCGGCGCGTTGCGCGGGATGTGGTCGATGAAGATCATCAGGAGCGCGAAGCCGCGCAGCACGTCGACCCGCGCGTCCCGGACCGGTCTTCGCGGCGCGGATTCCGGCGCCGGCGCGCGCACGGGCCGCGGCGAAGATGCCACGCCGCCGAAGGGCACGCGCCCGAACTCGTCGAGGCTCTTCACGCAGCCATCACCGGAACACCCGCTTGTCGGAATCGGAGCAATAATAGTCTCTCGGCGCCGGAATGCGGGGACAGACTGCGCCGCTCACGCGCCTGTGTCCGCGCGACGCGCCACGGCCATCGAGCAACGCTGGTGGCCCGATACGACGTCATGGGCGCCCGGCGGTGCCGAGACCCATACCGGACCTGGATCCGCGCGCCGAACAATTTTGTCGCCTGCATATCCCGGCGGCTCGGATTCTGGGTTCGCCTGCGGCGCCCCGGAATGACCGAGCGGAGGCTTGAGCGTCGGCGCGATTTCTCAGGCCCGTGAGGTCCGTCCGGCCGTCCACTCCGCTCGCATCGCCGGCGAACACGCTATAGAGGCGTCGGATCGATCCCGGCGGGCCGGGGAAGGGCAGGGTTCATGCGCGTCCTCGTCACCGGAGCCGGCGATTTTCTCGGCCGACGCCTGCTCGAGGCGCTGCGACGGGACCGTCCCGAGGGACGCCGGATCCTCGGCATCGATCGGCACCCGCAGCCGCCGCTCGACGGCGTCACCCTCCTCGACGTCGATCCCTTCGAGGCCGACACGCTCAACGCGGCGGTGGCGGATTTCGACCCGACCGTGGTGTTCCACCTCGCGGCCCTGGCCTCCGTGGCGCGGTCGAGCGAGACGCCGGCCTATGCCTGGCGGGCGGACCTGCTCGGCACCCTCAACCTCGCCGAGGCGGTGGCGCGGACCCGGGCGACCCTGGTGTTCCTGAGCTCGACCGTCGTCTACGGCGCGGCGTTCCGCGACAAGCCCCGGCCCGACGAGGCGGTGACGCCCCGGCCCGACACCATCTCGGGCCGGACCAAGAGCGCCTGCGAGTACATCCTGCGCGACGTGCTCGCCAATGCCAGCGTGAGGCACCTCGTGCTGCGGCCGGCGAACTATATCGGGCCCGGCCAGAGCGAGACCTTCGCGGCCGCCTCCTTCGCCGGCCAGATCGCCCGCATCGAGCGCGGCCTGGCCCCGCCGACCCTGGCGGTCGGCGACCTCGCCGCAGGGCGCGACTTCATCGATGTGTCGGACGTGACGGCGGCGTGCCTGCGCGTCCTCGACCGGGTCGAGGAACTGCCGGACGGCGGCATCTACAACGTGGGCACGGGGATCGTGACGCCGGTCTCGGCGATCCTCGACGCGTTCCGCGGCCTGACCGATGCGGCGTTCACCGTGCAGGTCGAGCCCGACCGGACCCGGCCCACGGGGGTACGGAGCCAGGGCTGCGATCCCTCGGCCTTCATGGCCGCCACCGGCTGGGCGCCCGCAATCCCCCTGCCGGAGAGCCTGGCGGCGATGCTGGATGCGGCGCGGGCGCGGGTGGGCTGACGGGTCTTCCGACGACGTCGTCCCACCCTCATCCCGAGGTGCCGACGCGGCGCGGAGGCCTCGAGACAGGCGCGCGATCCCCGGAGGGCTCCCTCGCGGCGCGCTGCGCGCGACTTCGGACGAGGCGATTGGGTTGGACGGGTGCCGTAAGAGTCCGGCGAGCCCCGTCCCGTGCCTTCGCGGCGCGTCCCGGCCCGAAGGCCGGGACCGATCCTTACCGGGAGAACTTCTTGTACTTGATCTTCTTCGGCATCAGCGAGTCCGCGCCGAGCCGGCGCATCTTGTCGGCCTCGTAATCCGAGAAGTTGCCCTCGAACCACTCGACGTGGCTGTCGCCCTCAAAGGCCAGGATGTGCGTGGCGATGCGGTTCAGGAACCAGCGATCGTGGCTGATGATCACCGCGCAGCCGGCGTAATCCTCCAGCGCGTCCTCAAGGGCGCGCAGGGTTTCCATGTCGAGGTCGTTCGTCGGCTCGTCGAGCAGCAGCACGTTGGCGCCGCCCTTCAGGGTCCGGGCCAAGTGGACGCGGTTGCGCTCACCGCCCGACAGGGTGCCGACCTTCTTCTGCTGGTCGCCGCCCTTGAACGCGAAGGCCGCGCAATAGGCGCGGGAATTGATCTCGCGCTTGTTGAAATAGATGATGTCGTTGCCGCCCGAGACCTCCTGCCAGACCGTGGCGTTCGGATCGAGGGCGTCGCGCGACTGGTCGACGTAGCCGAGATGCACGGTCTCGCCGATGGAGATCTTGCCGCCGTCAGGCTTCTCCTGGCCGGTGATCATCTTGAACAGGGTGGTCTTACCGGCGCCGTTGGGGCCGATCACCCCGACGATGCCGCCCGGCGGCAGCTTGAACGAGAGATCCTCGATCAGCAGGCGGTCGCCGAACGCCTTGTTGAGGTGCTCGAACTCGATGACGTTGTTGCCGAGCCGCTCGTCGATCGGGATGACGATCTGCGCGGCGGCGTCGACCTTGTTGTTCTGCTTGGCGACCAGCTCCTCGTAGCGGGTGATGCGGGCCTTGGACTTGGACTGCCGGGCCTTCGGCGAGGCGGCGATCCACTCCTGCTCGCGGGCGATCGAGCGCTGGCGGGCCATGTCCTCGCGGCCCTCCTGCTGGAGGCGCTTCTGCTTCTGCACCAGCCAGGCGGAGTAGTTGCCCTCGTACGGGATGCCCCGGCCGCGATCGAGCTCCAGGATCCAGCTGGTGACGTTGTCGAGGAAGTAGCGATCGTGGGTCACGATCAGGATCGCGCCCGGATAGGATTTCAGGTGGCCTTCGAGCCAGTTCACCGTCTCGGCGTCGAGGTGGTTGGTCGGCTCGTCGAGGAGCAGCAGCTCCGGCTCCCACAGGAGCAGGCGGCACAGGGCGACGCGGCGGCGCTCGCCGCCCGACAGGGTCGCCACCGGCTGCTCGTCGCTCGGGCAGCCCAGCGCCTCCATGGCCTGGTCGATCTTGGAATCGAGCTCCCAGAGGTTCAGGGCCTCGATCTTGTCCTGGAGCGCCGTCATCTCGTCGGCGGTCTCCTCGGAATAGTTCATGGCGAGTTCGTTGTAGCGGTCGAGCAGCGCCTGCTTCTCGGCGACGCCCTCCATCACGTTCTCGCGGACCGACTTGTTCGGATCGAGCTGCGGCTCCTGCGGCAGGTAGCCGACCCGGGCGCCCTGGGCGACGAAGCCCTCACCGGTCCACTCGGTGTCGATGCCGGCCATGATCTTGAGCAGGGTCGACTTGCCCGAGCCGTTGATGCCCAGCACGCCGATCTTGGCGTCCGGGTAGAACGACAGGTTGACGTCCTCCAGGACCTTCTTGCCGCCCAGATAGGACTTCGTGAGTCCCCGCATGTGGTAGATAAATTCGCGAGCCATCGCGGAACGTCCTCGGCGCGTTGGTGGGTGTGCGCGGTGCGTGCCAGCGGCACGGGGCAGGCCCGGGGTCGTCGACCCGTCCTGTACGCGCGTTCCCCACGATATAAGAATGTCGCCGACCGAGTATCAGGCCCGCCGGGCAGCGGCAAGGATGCGACGCCGCCCGTCGCGCGCTCAGGCGAAGGGATTGGCCACCGATCGCGGCGCGGCGTCCGGCGCGTCCGCCACCGCCTCGGGCAGGTCGCCGGCCTCCAGGGCCTTCACGATGGCGTCGAGGGTCGCCTGGAGCAGGCGCGCCTGGGCGAGGCCGGCCTTGTCCTTGGTCAGGTCCAGGGACCCGTGCAGGGCGATTCGGTCGGTGCCGTTCTCGAAGCTGAGGGCGCCGATATTGCGCACCGCCGCATCGTCGGCGAAGGGCTCGAACGCGTCCGCCTTGGGCTTCCGGCGGCTCGGCTTGTCCTCTGACATGGTCCCTCTCAGAAAATCGAGCGCATCAGGTCGCGCAGGACCTTGCGCACGGCGCGGTTGATCTCGCGGCTCAGCCAGTCTTGCTAGCTCGGCTCGGGCCGGGGCCGGTGTCCCTCCGAGCGCGCCCCGGCATGGGGATCCGGCAGGGTCATGGCGCTGGCCCGGGCGGCGGCCGGGAGGTTCGGGAACACGTCGATCCCAGCTTCGCGGGTCAGGTCGTCGATCGAGACCGCGCGCCAGTCCCGCGACTCGTCGTTCCGGGACAGGTAGGCGCCGGCCTCGCCGCTCGCCGGGTCGTAGAGCGCCTTGAACAGCTGGGTGGGCACGAGCACGCCGCCCCTGATCTGCTGCACCGCGTCCCCGGAGAAGATCACCCCGGTGACCACGAAGATCGAGCCGCGCCGGCTCGCCAGCCGCCGCGTGCCCTCCTCGATATCGGCCCAGAGCCCGCGGTTGAGCACCCGGTTCTGCGGCACGATGTTGGCCAGGCTGAACGATTCGGCCTGGGCGCTCAAGGTCGGCATGTCGCCCGCCGGGGCGAGGTGGCCCCGGTCGAAGCCGCTGCGGACGTAATCCTCCAGCGACGCGCGCTCGGCCTCCGGCAGGCGCGTCTCTTCGTGGAACGCGTCGTCCCGGGCGACTTTGCGGGCCTCGGCGACGCTGGCCCGGGTGAGGTGCTCCGCGGAATAGAGCGGCGTGCGCGTCACCCCCGAATGCAGGACCGCGAAGGCCTCGAAGCACAGCGGCACCGTGCGGGCGGCGAGCTTCGGGTTGGTCAGGACCGGCGCCAGGCTATCGGCGAACAAGGCCGGGCAGGTGACCTCGGCCTCGGCCGATCCCGCCAGGACCAGGAAGGCGAGCGCCGCGGCAAAAGGCCCCCGCAGCGGCCTCACCAGCATACCCGCACCCGCCGGGGGCCCTCCGGGGTCGGCCGCTCGCGCCAGGCGCAGGGGCGGCCGAGGCTGCGGCTGAACGGCCGCGCGTCGCGGTCGGGTCCGCCGGGGGAGACCCGCTCCGGGCAGGCGCCCAGGAAGTTGCACGGGAAGTCGAGGTTGCCGTCCGGCGGGCGCGGCCCGGCATAAGCTTGGCCGCTGGGCGTAATCGCCAGCATGAGCAAAATTGTGCACAGACGAGCCGGGCTCAAGAGCGGACCTCATGTGGCGGTAAGGGCACGTAACTGAAAAAATCGCCGACCGGACATTGATCGCGCCGGCGATCGTCCGTACCTGGCACTATCATGACAGCGGCGGACGGGTCGGTTCTAGCATGAACGCGCGCCCCCGGGTGCTGGCGTCGGGACGGCCAGGATCCTCTCCTGGGACCCCGCATGACCGGGCCGTCGCCACACTCGAACGAGCGGATGCGATCCTTGGCAATATCCTCTGAGCACTCAGCGTTGCTGGACCGTGTCCCGGAGCCGGCTGCGTTGCGCCAGCTTCCCGAATCGGAGTTGCAGGCGGTGGCGGACGCGGTGCGGGCCGAGATGATCGACGCGGTCTCGATC
>NZ_JAJALK010000034.1 GCF_020523825.1 Methylobacterium brachiatum
GCATCGCTCCAACCCAAACTTCGTTCCTCGTTTGTCTCCTTAGCGTGGTTTTGTGCCCGTCCTATGTCGGCACCCCATCCTGTGCGGCGGCGCGGGCTACTGGCTCGGGCGCAGGGACACGCTCGGCCTGGACGCCAAGTGGGCGGGCCTGACCCAGCGCTCCGACGGCCCGGCGTGGCTCGCCCTGGTCGCGGCCAACCCCGACCTGCGCAGCCAGATGAGCCAGTCCTGCACCCCGTCGCAGCTCAAGACGGATGCGGCGTCGAATCGGCGGTACTGCGAGCTCCCGCTCTGGACGGAGGGGACGGTCGCGCCGGTCGGGGGTGTTCCCGCGGTGATCTACCTGACGCTGCGCGACAGGCTCATCGCCTGGGGCCCGGCCTGGCTCATGCTCGGGGCCGGGCTCGCGGCCCTCCTCGGCCGCCGCCTGCTGCGCCGGGTGTTCGCGTGGCGGCCCGTGGCTTGGCTGCTGGAGTGATCGCCCCGACGCGCTATCGATCGTACGAAACAAACAGAGCGCCATCGCGCGTCAACGCCGTCGCACCTCCATCGATCGATGACAGACCTCGCAGGCGAGCCGGGTCCCCGGCTTGGCCCAGGCGTTCGCCCCGCAGCTCGGGCAGGTGTACCGGGTCTTGCTCGCCGCCTTCCGCTCCCGCGCCTCGCGCTCGGCCTCGTTCCGGAGCTCGACGTAGGGCACGCTGAAGCCTTGCGCCTCGATCAGCTCGGCGCAGGCCAGGGCGAACCGGCCGCCCGGCTCGATCGTGTGACCCACTTGCTGCCCGGTCTGCTTGCCGCCCGGTTCGCCGGTCGCGGTCGGGATCAGCCCGACCGTGCGCATCAGTTCGGCCCATTCTCGGTTGTGGTAGCCGGGACGGGACGGCGTGCCGAAATGCGCTTGCTGCAGGTGGACCATCTCGCGCACCAGGGTGGCGAGCGTCGCCTCGGTCGAGCGCTCGGCGAAGTGCCGGGGGTTGAGCGCGATCTCGTCGGTGACCTCGACGCCGTCGGGCGTGGTGAAGCGGCGGCCGGCGAAATATCCGTAGGCCTTGGACTTGCGCTGCATGGTGATCAGGCACGCAGGCAGCCGGCCGGTGAACAGCCGGGCATTGAAGAACGCGTAGGCGTCGGTCAGCCCGGAATAGGTCCGGGTGGTCGGGTCGGTCGGCGATCTGGACATATCGTACGAAACAATATGGTCCGGTCCGCTTGGGGACCATCGGTAGTTGGATCGTACGAAACAACCACGGACGAGTTCGAGGGTTCGACGTCGGTCAGCCTCCCGCCAGCTCGGTCCATCCAGGCGGACCGGACGCGGTGACCAGCCAGCGGCTCGGCCTCGGCCCGTCATGCGTCACGCTCGGCCTGGAGCGCTTCGATGCGGCCAACGCCGCCGCGTTGCCGGCCGTGCCGGTCGACGCCGCAGGCCTCAGCCGCGAAGACCGGATCACCGTCCTGTTCGGCTATGCTAGAGAGCTCTGCCTGTACGACCGGGACGACATCGCGGAAAAGGCGTGTTCTTCACGCGCCTCACCCGCAGCGCCGACGATGCCGCGGGCGTCGCCCGCATCCTCGGCCGGCCGCGACCGAACACGGTCCCGGAGGTCGAGCGGCTGCTGGTCGAGGCCCTGATCGGCGGCCGCCACAGGCCCTACGCCCTGCTCGCACGCTCCCCGGCGGCATGCCGCCGGGGAGCGTGCGGGCTTCCGCAGGATCGGCCTGCGCGCTGACTCGCTTCCCGATGTCGCCCGATCGTACGCACTGACGTTCGTGAACGCGCCTGGGTCGTGGGGTTGTGAGTGACTGATCCGCTACGCGCTGTTTGCGGTGTCCATCGCGAGGGAGACCGGGGCGGCTCAGCCATACCGGCCGGGTGCGAAGGCGCCGCTCAATCACCCGGGAACAGGATCGCCTCGTAATCCTGGGCCCCGTGGAGGACGTGCAGGATATCGATGCGGTCCGCGCCGACCCGATAGAACACCAGGTATCGGCCATAGGAGCGGCGGCGCACGCCGCTGTGCCGGTAGCGCGGGACCAGCGGGTATCCTTGCGGGGCCTCGGCCAGCCGCTGGCAGCAGTCGACCAGCTCGTCGACGAAGCTCACCGCACGGCGGGGATTCGCCTCGGCGATGTAGTTCGCGATGTGCTCAAGATCGACCTCCGCCTCTTCGGTAAAGACGACGATCATGCCTCCCCGGCTTCCGCCCGGGCCCGATACTTGGCCGTCAGGCGCTCAGCGACTCGCTCGGCCGGCGTGACCCGCCCCTCGTCGGCGTCGGCCAAGCCGCGGGCGATCGCGGCATCGAGCGCGACGAGGCGCTTTTCCCGTTCCTCGACCAAGCGCACGCCCTCGCGCAGCACTTCGCTGCGCGAGTTGTAGCGTCCGGTCGTCACCAGGCTGGTCACGTACCGTTCGAGCCGGGGACCGAGATCGGCGCTGCTGGGCATGACGGCTCCTCCTCCGAGCATTCTGGCATGGATGGATAACTGTTATCAACGCCGTGAGGCGCAACCGGCGGGCGCCGCCTCACGGCTCTCCACCGTATTCGGTTCAGAATCTCCGACCCGCGCGGAAGGTGATGTTTCCGGCACGACGGAAGCGTTCGGGTCCTGAGCGCCATCCTGAGCCACCCGGGCTCGCTCGGTCGGACGGTGCGTTCGGCAGGACGGACGTCGCGGCCCTGTCGCATGCGATCACCGCATGGCTCTGGCCCCGCCACGATCCGCGCGGATTCCTGCGCGCGCGCTCCGGTCGAGGTCGCCCGCTGCCCTCCGGCAGCATTGCGACGGTTCTGTTTTCCTCGATTCTGACAGGTCTAGAACTTGAGTATCCGTGCTGGTCACGCTTTTGACCCCTCCCCCTTGAGAGAAGACGGGAGCCGCCTGACCTCTCCGGTTCGGGAGGGTGTCGCCGCGCCGCGCCAGCCGCAGCCACGCCAGCCACTCGGCCGAGATAACGCGGACGATGTTGGTGTCGTTGCGGAAGCCGGTGATCGCCCGCTCCTCGACGGTCAGCAGTCCGAGCCGGCATGCCTCACGGATCGCGTTCTTCACGGTCGAGCGGCACACGCCGGCCACCGCGGCCATGTTCTCGATCGACAGCCGGCAGTCCTTCCGCCGTACGGTCTCGGCCGCCACGAGGGCGAGGACCGCCTGCTCGGCCAGCGTGAACCGGGCCGCGAGCCCCGGCGGGAGCCGCCCCGAGGCAGCCCAGCGGCGACGGCGCTCCAGCGAAGCGTCCGTGCGCGGGCGCGAGCCGACGGCCCTCCTGGGTGATCCTGCACGATCCTGGGTCGTGGGTGGGAATTCAGCCTCGGGACTGAGTCGCAAATCTGCCGGTAGACGGCGAGCTGCAGGCGCGTCTGTGCGCGTCTCGATTAGCCCTGACAGCGCTTCGGCCTCGGCTTCCGTGACCTTTCCTTCCCCATAGGCGCGCCAGAGCAGCGCTGTGACCTGGGGCAGGGTGATTCGGCTCGCAGCCTCGATGGCGCGGCGGATTTCGTCTGCAAACACGTCTCTCGACCCTCATCGGGCCGCAACAGGTCGTTCCGGGCCACCGCGATGGCGTCCGGTCCACAAGGCAAAGCCTCATCATCGCGGGAATTATCATTCCCGCTTGACGCCCAGGGGCGTCTCATGGCTTGTGAGGGATGGTTGAGGGCCCTCGCGGCCACTTTTTCGATTTTGACGGGCTCTCGGTTTGGCGACCGGGGGCCCGTTGCCTTTTCAGGGGTCGACTTGCGGCGGCGTGGTCTCCTTATGGTGCCAGCGACTCGCGCGAGGCGCGTCAGCCGGATTGCGCATGTCGGCCGGACGCCACGCTTAAGTCAACGTTGGCGTCTCCGCGGCCGTCATCGATTTAAGCCGACGTAAGGTGTTGGCGTAGGCGAACGGCAGCGGAGCCAGATTGTTGAGCGCTGCTGCTGGAGGTTCGTGGCGACTCGCGACCTTCCTCGTTGGTCTGTGTCTTGGAACCGCACTGCCGTGCGCCGCGCTGGCTTAAGCGGCTCCGGAGAAGTCCGCAGCCTTTCCTGGGCCGCCAGCCCTGAAGGCAGTCCACGATGCATTCGCCTCGATGTAGGGCGACCGGACCGCGGCGAAGGAGGCAGAAAGGCAAAACGGCGAGCCGCTATCCGGCGGCACAAATTGGTATTAATCTTTTTGCAAAGTTATGCCTTTCCAAATTTTTGCAAATCTACAAATCTTGCGTTGCGCAAAAGCACCTTGGCGTCCGGGTCCCCGATTAGTCGTAGGAAACGGCGTCCATATCGTATTTTTCGAATAGGAGATTCATCGCCTCTCTGAATAGATCCTGCTTGTCTCGGCGGGTCCGATAGGCGAGGTCGCGTAGCTGTTCGCGCGCCTTTTCGTTCACGTAATAGCCAGTGAACGACAGGCCCTGACGGCTTAACTGCTCCTTTCTGGAAAGAGCCGCAGTGCGATCTGGCCGATGAGCAGGCGGATCGATGCGCTGGGGCTCAACGGGTCTGGTCTTCGCTTCCAGTCGTTTTGCGAAATCATCCCCGGAAATGCGTGCCATAAGCTATCACTTTTTCGAAGCGGATTTTTCCGCCTTTGCACCTTTCTGATTTAACTGCTTTGTGACCCAGGTGTAAAGCTGGCGCATCTCGTCGGCCGCCACGCTGTTGGGATCCGTTTCTAAAACGGTTCGGCCTTGATCCTGGCTCTCGCCGTAGGCGATCCGCGAATGGATCACCACCGGCGCCGTCTCAATCCCCTTCATGGCCAGTACGGTGTTTGTCTCGTCCACGATCGATTTTCTTCGCTGCGGGCTCTCATCGTTGAATACGACAACCGCACGCCGGTCCTGACCTCTCGCGCTGTCGTAGGACCGCAAGACAGCCGCAAGGTCGGCAGCCTGGATGCGGCAAGGGATAAGGACGAGGTTGGCCGCCTCGATTGCCGCTGCACCGGCGTCGCCGGCTGCTGGCGGCGTGTCGAGATAGACGATGTCTGTGTCCTCGCGAATTGCCTCCAGAATCTTTGATAGGCGATTGCTTTGAGCTGAGATCACGTCGGGAGCGTCATCACCTCGGGCGTCCGCCCATTCAGACGCTGTGGTCTGCGGGTCTAGATCAATCACTTTTGTCCTCAAGCCGGCCTGCCACGAAGCTACCGAGAGATGGGTGACAAGGGTCGTCTTGCCGACGCCGCCTTTGCGCGCGGCCACCGCGATGATTTGCACCCGAGTCACTCCAGCTTTCTGCAACGCGTACTTTGAAGCTTGATCGAACTACGTCAAGAAAAATTTACACAAATCTGCAAATCTGGCCTCCCAAGCGCCGGTCGCTCGAGCGGCGACTGCCCGAGATCCTGTTTGCATCGAGCCGTTGCGACCTGACGCGTGATTTGCAGGCTAAAATCGGTTACGCCCGCAACCAGCTCTTGGTCGTCCTCGATCATCCCGGCACGGTCGAGATCATCAACAACGGATGTGAGCGCTTGCTGCGTTCTCCTGCGTGACCAAGACCATGACGCTACTACTTCGTCTGGCCGAGCAGCGCCCGTGGGAAACCCTGCAGATGGCGGCCGAGCTAGAGGCTGCCGGACAGTGCACTCGGCAGGCGTAACCGGTATCGAACGAATCAAGCGATCGGCTCGGGCTCAACACACCAAGACTAAGAATCATAGTTTTACATATCTTGAAAAGATTATTACTATAATTTATTTATTTAGATCTAATAAAAAAATCTATACATATTATTAACGTGATCTAAGTCAAATATGAGTGAATAATCTCGATCAGTTCCTCGCCGGCGTCCTCGCGCGTCCCCTCGGGCAAGTCGGCCTGCGGGATCAGATACTCGCGGACATGCTCCTCCAGAACCTCGGCCATCAGACCATTGATCGCACCCCGCGCGGCGGTGATGCGCTGCAGAAGATCGGAGCAGCTCGACTCGCCCTGCAAGGCGCGCTCGATGGCGTCGACCTGACCGCGCAGGCGCCGCACCCGGTTCACCAGCCCGCGCTTGTCCCGCAGTACGTGCGTGTCACTCCGAGCCTGTGCTCCCGCGTCGACGCCGTCATCCCGTCTCGCCATCGAACTCGTCCAACCTTTCAATTTTAGAACTTTTCTAAAGAACTCGGCTTGACAGCCGTCAGCCCCGTCACCATACCCGGTCAGGTATCCGGCCGCGCGCCGGGTCCGATGTCAACGCCTCGGGACCGATGAACCCTCGATCTAGACCCTCGTCCTCCATCGGTGAAGGCCGCGCACCGTCCGGTGCGGGCTCGCGCCGGCGGGGGATGGTCGACCCGCGCGGAGCGGGGCGCCATCATCTGACGGTCTGAGCCGGCAAGACCTCGTCTCGCCAGCTCCGTCAGCTGGCGCTCCAACCTCCTCTCGGGTCGCATCCGCAACCACCCGACGAACAGGAGGTGACCATGGCTTTCGTCCACGCCCTCGCGCCCGCGCTGCCCTACGCGCTGCGGTCCGGGCTCTTCCCTCAGCGGCGCAGCGGCGCCAGCCCGGCCGCTCCCACATCGACGCGTCCCGTCACCGGTGACACGTTGGCACCGGCCAAGTGGGCGGCCGATCACGTCGTCGCCGTCTGGCGACGCGACGAAGCGGATCGTCTCGTCTGCGCCTGGCAACTCGCACCCCGCTGATCCGACAAGCCGCCGATACCCGCTCAGGTATCGGCGGCTCCGCGCCGTGAAAGCACCATGACAGGCCGATCTTCATCCACCGTGGAGCCTCCTAGTCGCGCGCGCGACCGACGGATCTACCACACCCGCCCCGGCTCGGATCGCGAGCACGGCGTCACCTGGCGCGACAACCTCTCCTCGCGAGCGGCCTGAACCGCACCGGAATGCCCTGCCCGAGTCCAGCCGGTCGCACGCGACCCAAGCTCGGAGTCATCAGGCATGGTTTCTCTCGTCCGCGATCCCCTGCCGCCGCGTCGCGGCGTGCCGTCCTTTGCGGCGGCGGATGGCGATGCCGGCCCGGGAGGCCGGCTTGCCCCGTCCTGTCCCGGCGAGCTCGAGGGTGCCCGCGCGACAGGGCCCGATGAGATCGCCAGGCTCTACGCCGCGCTCGATCTGGTCTCCCCGCAGACCAACCCACGCACCGCGCGACTGCTCGCGGCCGGCGCCAAGCGCATGGCGCAGAAGCTGATCGAGGAGGCGGGCGAGGTCGCACTCGAGGCGTCGCGCCAGCACGCTCGCGCCACCGTGCGCGAGAGCGCCGATCTGCTCTACCACCTCGTCGTGCTCTGGCGCGAGTGCGGCATCGCCCCGGACGAGATCTGGGCCGAGATGCACCGGCGCGCCGAGCGCTTCGGCATCGCCGAGAAGCTGCCCAAGGGCAGCTCTGAAGCGGGCGGCGTTCGCACCGCCGACGATTTCACCTGATCCTCGGCGTCGGACGACACCTATGATCTCTCACACCTCGGCGCTCGACGCGTCCAGCCTTCCCGCCACGGCCGTCTTGGACGAGGCCCATCGCGGCGACATTCGCGGCGCGCTCGGCACCATCGCCGAGGGCGATCACGCCCCCCGGCTCGGCTGGGGGGCGCACCTCAAGACGCTCCTGGCGATCCTCGGTCCCGGGCTCATCGTCATGGTCGGCGACAACGATGCCGGCGCCTTCGGCACCTACACCCAGGCCGGCCAGAACTACGGCACGGCGCTGCTGTGGACGCTGGCGCTGCTGATCCCGGTCCTGTTCGTCAACCAGGAGATGGTGCTGCGCCTCGGCGCGGTCACGGGCGTCGGGCACGCCCGCCTCATCCTGGAGCGGTTCGGCCGGTTCTGGGGCGCGTTCAGCGTCATCGACCTGTTCCTCCTCAACGCCCTGACGCTCGTCACCGAGTTCATCGGCATCAGCCTCGGCCTCGACTATCTCGGTGTGCCAAAGCTCTGGGGCGTGCTCGGAGCTGCAATCCTCGTGATCGCGGCCGCGAGCACCGGCGACTTCCGCCGCTTCGAACGCTTCGCGCTGGCGCTCGTCGCCGGCAGCCTCCTGCTCATGCCCGTGGTGCTGATCGTGCACCCGCCGGTGGGCCAGATCGCCCGGGACTTCCTCGTGCCGCGGCTCCCCGCGGGCGCCAAGCTCTCGGAGGTGATGCTGCTGATCATCGCCATCGTCGGCACCACGGTGGCGCCCTGGCAGCTGTTCTTCCAGCAGAGCTACGTCATCGACAAGCGGATCACGCCGCGCTTCATGCGCTACGAGAAGGCCGATCTCTGCCTCGGCATCGTGCTCGTCATCGTCGGCGCGGTAGCGATGATGGCCTTCTGCGCCGCGACCTTCGCCGGAAGGCCCGAGTTCGGCAATTTCGGCGACGCGGGTGGGGTCGCGGCGGGGCTGGAGCGGTATGTCGGCCCGGTGCCGGCGGTGCTGTTCGCGCTCGCGCTCATCGACGCCAGCATCATCGGCGCGGCCGCCGTGTCGCTGGCTACCGCCTACGCCATCGGCGACGTCCTCGCCCTGCGGCACTCGCTGCATCGCAAGCCCGGCGAGGCCAAGGGCTTCTTCCTGGTCTACGCCGGACTGATTGCACTGGCCGCAGGGTTGGTGCTGACGCCCGGCACGCCGCTCGGCCTGCTCACCAACGCCGTGCAGACGCTGGCCGGCGTGCTCCTGCCCAGCGCCAGCGTGTTCCTGCTCCTGCTGTGCAACGACAGCGCCGTGCTCGGGCCGTGGGTGAACGGGCGCGCGATGAACCTGTTCACCGGCGCGGTGATCTCCGTGCTTGTGATGCTCTCGCTGATCCTGACCGCGTCCGTCCTGTTCCCGGACGCCACGAACGAGACCGTCATCGTCGGCGTGCTCGTCGGCGGCAGCCTCGTCGCGCTGGTCACCGCGGGCGCGCTCGCGCTCCTGCGTCGGCGCACGCGCGCCGATGGGTTGGCCGTCGATCCCGCGGCCGGCGACCTGGCAACCGTGCCGCGCGAGCGCTGGCGGATGCCGCCGCTGGATCAGCTCCCGCCCGCCAAGCTGTCGCTGCCGGCGCGCGTGTGGATGGTGGTGCTGCGCGCCTACCTCGTCGTCGCTGGCGGCCTCGTCCTGGTGCGCATCGTCGGCCTCGCCCTCGGCGGCGAGGGCTAGACCGGTGCAGCGGCGCTTCATCCCGGCCGCCGTCCGAGCCGGCCTGCTCCGACGGCTCGGGTCGGACCTGGCCGCGCTCCACCTCAGCCTGCGCGACCCGGCTGTGTGGCGGCGCGCGGCGATCCTCGCGTGCCTGCACGATCGCCGGCCGGATCTGCTGACGGCCGACTCGCAGGGTTCGGCTGCCCTCGCGGACCGGATCCTGAGCGACGCCCTGGGCGACTTCACTGCGGCCTCGAGTCGATGCGGACGGGCGCCATGACCGGCACGCTCACCCTCCTGCACATTGCCGGCGCCGTCGCGCTGCTCCTGTGGGGCACGCACATGGTCACGACCGGCCTCGCCCGCGGATTCGGGCCGGAGCTGCACGACCTGATCGGGCGCGGGCTCAAGGGCCGAGCACGCGCCTGCCTCGCGGGTCTGCTCGTCACGGCGGTGCTCCAGAGCAGCACCGCCACCGCGCTCATGGCGACCGCCTTCGCCGCGAGCGGCGCCCTCGACCTCTCGGCCGGCCTCGCCCTCATGCTCGGCGCCAACGTCGGCACGGCACTGATCGTGCAGATGCTGTCCTTTGACGTGGCCGCGGCTGCCCCCGTCCTGATCCTGTTCGGGTTCCTGTTGTTCCGCATGCGCGCGGATCGGTCCAAGCCGCGCAATCTCGGTCGGGCGCTGATCGGCCTCGGCTTGATGCTGACGGCGCTCGCGTTGCTTGGGCAGTGCCTCACCGCCGTCGAGGCCGCGCCGGTCCTGCGCAGCCTCGTGGGGGCGCTCGCGACCGAGCCGTTCCTGGCCGTGCTGGCGGCGGCGGTGCTCGCCTGGGCGGCTCATTCGAGCGTGGCGGCGATCCTGTTCATCGTCTCGCTCGGGGCCGCCGGCGTGATCACCCTCGAGGGTGCCCTCGCCCTCGTGCTCGGCGCCAACCTCGGCGCGGCACTGCCGCCCTATCTCGAAGCGGCCGGTGCGCCGGCAGCGCGCCGGCTTCCCCTGGGTAACCTGCTCGTGCGAGCGGCCGGCTGCGCCGCCGCGCTGCCGCTCCTCGACCCGATCACCGCGGGCCTCGCCGAGTTTGGCGTCGCTGATCCTGCGCGCGGAGCCGTGGCGTTCCATCTCGCGCTCAACCTCGCGCTCGCCATCCTCGTACTGCCCTGGACGGCCGCGCTTGGCCGCCTCACCAAGCGTCTCTTGCCCGCGCCGATCGTGCCCGAGAGTTCACGGCAAGACGCGCCGATCGCGGAGCTG
Organism: Methylobacterium brachiatum; assembly: GCF_020523825.1. Lineage (GTDB taxonomy): Bacteria > Pseudomonadota > Alphaproteobacteria > Rhizobiales > Beijerinckiaceae > Methylobacterium > Methylobacterium brachiatum. Next base: position 10,313 of record NZ_JAJALK010000034.1, read on the forward strand.
TCGCACCACCTCGACCTCACCGCCCTGGCGACCCCGAGCCTGGCCCTCGCGAACGCCGCCCTCGAAGCCCTGCACATGGCGGATCTGGCCGGCGCAGCCCTTCGCGATGCCCTTCAGGCGTTCCGCACCGGAGATCGGACCCTGGCCGGCGCGGCCGGGCGGCGGGACGCGACCATCGACCGGATCGGGCTCGCGATCCGGCGTTACCTGGCTGACCTCGGCGGCGAGGAGGTCGGCACCGTCTCGGCGGATGCACAGGCGCGAGCCCAGGAGATTCTGACCTTCGTGCTCAACCTTGAGCACGTCGGCGACATCATCGCCAACAACCTCGTCGCGTTCGCCAGCCGGCGGCTGAAGCGGACCGGCGAGCCGTTCTCGGTCGAGGAACTCGCCGACATCGAACGGCTCCACGCTGAGGCGCTCACCAGCCTGCAGCTCGCGCTCGCCGCGTTCCTGCGCGACGACCTCGATGTTGCGCGGACGGTGGCCCTGCGCAAGGGTCTCCTGCGCGCGCTGGAGTGCGCGGCCATCGACCGGCACGTCGAGCGCCTGCGCGATGCGCCGCACGACGCCGATCCGGCCGCGATGGCGGAGGCGAATGCGCTGTTCCTGCGGACTCTGCGCGATCTGCGCCGGGTGCACTCGCACGTCGCCGCCCTGTGCGCCCCCCTGCTCGAACGGCGGCACGAGGCGGTGCTCGGCGGCGAGGATGAGACCGTCTCGGCCGGCGGTCCGGGCGGCGACGGCGAGGATCCGGTTCAGGAGGCGTCGAGCCTCCGGCCGGCAGCTTGAGCGGGAGGCGACCATGCGGCTTGTCGTTGGGGGTAGCGGTCATCTGGAATACCGGGATCTCGTGAGCTTCGAGTTGGCGAAGCTGCACCGCCACTGCCGGGTCACGGTCCTGATCCACGGCGGTCTGGGCGGCGTCTGCGCGGCGGCCGAGGACTGGGCGCGGCGGGCCGGCGTGCACGTGGTGCGCTACCCGCCGAACTGGGTTCGCTACGGCAAGACGGCGGAGGCGGTGCGCAACCGCTTCATGCTGGAGGACGCCCGACCCGATCTGGTGACGGCCTTCCCCGGCGGCCCGCACACTCTGGATCTCGTGCGATGCGCCCTTCGGGCACGGCTCGCCGTCTACGAGGTGCCCGAACGTGACGTGCCGGCTCAGACGATCCTCGACAGTGCGGACGGGCCGCCGGGTCGAGATCACCCGAACGGGCTTCGGAGCCAGCGCGCGATCGTGCTGCACATCTAAGCATCGAACGACACAGGGAGATCATCATGGTTCGGCATCCCAACCTCGCGAGGCTGCTCTCAGGCCTCGGTCGATCGGCGTTCGGGCTGACGATGCAGGCCTACCGCGCCGGCCTGATCGGGCGGCGCGGCGCCCTGACCGGGACTCAGGTCGCGCATCGGCTGAGCCGAATGGGCTTGCAGGTCGCGCTCGACCGCCGGCCGCTCGCGCTACCGTCCAGCGCAGGGCCGGGGACGGAGCGACGCTCGATCGCGCGGCCAGCCGAGCGTCCGGTGCTGGTGCGTATCCACGAGCGCGCACTGCACGTCCTCTCGATCCTGCTGCGGATCATGCGCTCGCGCCGTTTCGGGACGGCTCTGTTGATCCGCCTCGCCGTCGCCGGTCTGGGTGACGTGGGTTTTGCCATGCTCCGTCATGAACTTATCGCGTGATCCAAGCCCCCGAATGGATCCGAGATTTCATCAAACATTCGTTTTATCGTAGATGCATAAAAAGATGAAATTTATACATTAAGAAATCGAGGCTATACCATGAGATCTCTGCAAACTCGGATCCTATCGCCGACCGAGAAGCTTTTACCGCTTCTGGGTGGCGCCATCGCGATCCTATGCTTGGACCAAGCGCGGGCCGCCGACTGGAGAGGTTCATCGTCGGATCGCTCGACCGTCGCAGATTGGTCCGGCGGGTATCTGGGCGTCGAGGGCAGCGCCGGAGACGCCTACGGCAGCTTCAACTTCGACGCGGGCTCGGTCGAGCGTCGCTCCGTGCCGGCGTTTCGAAGCGGGGATAGCACTGGCCGCAGCGATCAGGGACGCAATGCCACGACGGTGCTGGGCGGTGTCGTCGGCGGCTACAACTGGCAGACCGGTCCGTACGTCTACGGCCTGGAGGCGGACCTCTACGGCGCAAACCTGAAGCGGCCCGTGTCGTCGACCGTGCCGGGGTTCGGCTTCGAGAACGGCGACGCCTCCTTCAGTATCATCCGCGCTCAGGCAGATCTGTTCGGCGCTGCCCGCGCCCGTATCGGCTACGCGTTCGAACGCAACCTGGTTTACGCCACCTTCGGCCTCGCGGGCGCCGAGACACGCTTCCGCTCCACGTTTCCCGACCTGGATACCGGCTTCGCCGGGATCGCAAGGCGTGACCACTCCTATCTCGGCTTCACACTCGGGGCCGGCGTGCAGTTCGCGATCGCTGAGAACCTCGCCCTGGGCATCGACTATCGCTATGCCGATTACGGCCGGAGTGCTCGCTTCGGTCTCGGCAGCGTTATGGGTCCGGACGGCAGGGCGTTCTCGACCCAGGCCTCGTTCACCTCGAACCAGGTGATGGCGCGGCTCCTCTGGGTTCCCGGAGGACTGCGACTACCTCCCGAACCCGACGAGCTCGCCCCCCACGATCCGGACAACGGCGACACCGGCCGCTTCTCGCTGCACGGCCAGACGACGTTCATCGACCAGGGGGTGACGGGCTTCCATTCGCCTTACCGCGGCGACAACAGCCTCGTGCCGCATCAGGCGCGCGGCACGCTCACCGCCACCGCCTTCCTCGGGTTCAAGCTGACCGACAGCACCGAGCTGTATTACAATCCTGAGTTCGACCAAGGCTTCGGTCTGAGCCGCACGCTCGGCGTGGCCGGCTTTCCCAACGGCGAGGCGCAGAAGGCCGGCTCGTCGTCCCCGAAGCTGCGCTCGCAGCGCTACTTCGTGCGTCAGACCTTCGGGCTCGGCGGCGAGACCGAGACCGTGCCGGACGGGCCGAACCAGGTCGCGACCACACGGGATATCGAGCGGATCACCGTGGTGGCGGGCAAATTCGCGCTGGGCGACTTCTTCGACGGCAACATCTACGCCCACGATCCGCGCGTCGACTTCATGAACTGGTCGCTTTGGGAGTCTGCGGCCTACGATTTCCCCGCTAACCTGCCGGGCTACACGCAGGGCATCGTGGTCGAGTACAACCGTCGCGAGTTCGCGCTGCGCGCCGCCTATACCTGTAGCGGCGCGCAATCGAACTGTGGCGGAGGCGCAATCGAGGGCGTTTTCCGGCGCACGATCGGTGAGACTG
>NZ_JAJALK010000035.1 GCF_020523825.1 Methylobacterium brachiatum
GCATCGCTCCAACCCAAACTTCGTTCCTCGTTTGTCTCCTTAGCGTGGTTTTGTGCCCGTCCTATGTCGGCACCCCAGATAGTTCACGGCCCGCCGCCAGTTCGACGACTTTCCGACGCCGATCGGCATCGACCTTCGAACATCTTGACGGGGCTCCACTTGAGACCGTGCTCAATGCGCTCCGCTTCCATGGTCCGCCGCTCGGCAGCGCCCGGCAGGTAGACCGGATCCAAGCGCCCCGCCAGTGCGGCACGCCCTCCCGGTCGAAATCCTCCTGCTGCAGAGCGGCATCAATGTTTACACGCACGAACTCGGACCCGAAGCAGGTGTCGAGCGGTGGCGTCGAGATCACCGAAAGCCGAGCCGCACCGCGGCACTTACCGTCCTGTCCAGTGAGCGACGGAGGCCACATGAGACGGAACGCGATCTCCTGACCAGTCCGGATGCGCGTGGCAAAAACCCAGGGTGATCTGGTTGTCCCCGCCTTCCAGGATCTCGTAGGCCGAGGGTGGTACGCCGAAGCCCGCTAAATCGCGTGCGACCGCCGCAAGGTTCCGGCCCGCCAGTATGCCCGGCATTCGCGCATGGTGCAGGAGGAGCCCGATCAGCGTCTCGCGCGAGACCTCACCCTCGATGCTCCGTTCCAGGACCGCAGCCGTTTTCGCCACCAGGGGTTAGGCGTAGCTCGTTCCGCAGCCATCGGTCACGGCCCCATCGGGCGTGATCGCAAGTCCGAGTGCGAGCGATATGACGGTCATTAGCAGCAGGGCGGGAAGAGCAATCTGCTGATTGTTCAACTCGAAGACGATCACGGTTACTGTCCGATCTTGGCCACCAGGCGGCCAAAGCCCTCGCGGTAAGACATGCGCTCGGTCTCACACCACTCCACGAAGCGGTTGATGTCGGCGATGGCGGCCCGGAGGTTCAACTGATCCGTCGGCTCATCGACGGTGATCCGACGCTTGCGCCGGGTCGGCACCTCGCGGCTCGGGAACCCCAGCTTGTCAGCCACACGATCGATCTCCCGGGCGACTGGTGCGGCCGGCTCCGGCGCGGCTGGCTGGATCTCGGCGAGCTTGCCGAAGCCGAAGGAGGGCTTGCTGGTCACGCTGCGGCCTTCCGGTTGAGGGTGCTGACGAGTTCGATGATCTCGCCCGACAGACGCTCGGCGTTCTCCTTCGCGGCTGGGAGCCCGTTCACGAGGGATGGGTCCAGCTCAACGAGTGTCTGGCCGTACGTGAACATGCTCTTGTAGGCAGCCCGCTCGTTGAGGTGCGTGGTCAGGACCGGGATCCCGGCCTCGCGCAGCTCGTCGATGATCATCTTCTCGTTCCGGGTCGGGATCGCTGACGACGTACGGGTGAACAGCACACGGAACGGGATCGCCCGGCCGACCACCTGCTCCTCCTCCTGCACCAAGCCGACAGCGCGGGCGGCCTGTGCCGCGTCGACTGCGGAGGCCTGCATCGGGATCAGCACTAGGTCGGACCGCATGATGGCGCGCGAGACCATGCGGCTCGCCGTGCCTTCCAGGTCCACCAAGACGAACTGGCGGGCGGCACGCTCGGCGTCGATCGCCGAGACGATGCCGCTCTCCCCAACGTCGCCGAGTACCTTCATGGCAGTGCTGCTGCCCCCCCTCGCCCAGCCCGCGATCGGGCGGTTCGGGTCGCAGTCGAGCAGCGTCACGGTGGCGTCATGGGCCGCCAGCGTCGTCCCCAGCACCAAGGCCGTGGTCGATTTTCCAGCGCCGCCTTTGGGGTTGGCGATCGATATGACGGGCATGCCGACGCTCTCCTGCCGGATTGTAGAGGCGAGGAGGGTAGTGATCGCACGATTATCAAAGGGTTAAAACCCATTTCGGTGTCGAGCGGCTCGGAGCAAATGAGAGGGGTACGGTTGCGTTAAAAGCGTAGCACTCGACAGCGCAGAAGCGGCGCTGATCCCAGACTAAATAATGTGATATGATATGATAGCTAGCGCTAGCACCTATGCGAGAGACGTTGGGATGCTATGGGGGCGGGCTAGGATCGCTCGGGGCTGCTCGGCGATCTGATAGATACGTGGTCATGTGGAACGGGCTCCGCCTCGCCTTCGAGGCCACACCTGTCCGGTATAGCCGGGTCGAGGTTCGGGACGGAGCAACACCGTGTCCCACCACTTCACCGATCCCGCCTTCCTATTGGCCATCGTCGCGGCTCTGTCAGGCTTTGGGCGCGCAGTCCGCAGCATTGACGCGTTCGTCACAGCTATCCAGTCCCGGCCGCGACGTTGACTTGACCGTACGCTCCAGCCGACATGAGCAACCCTGGCTGCGCTCGATCCATCGAGTCGTGAGCCGGGAAAGGAGATAATCGCCGCGGACTTGAGACCCTGAAACGACTACGGGCCCCCCGTCGCCAAACGAGGAGCCCGCGAAATCGAAGTGGCCTGTAAGAGGACCTTCTGCAATCCCTCACAAGCCACATGACGCCCCCGGGCGTCAAGCGGGAACGCCAATTCCCGCGACGATGAAGTCGTGCCTTGTGGAAAGGGTACGCACGCTGTGCGTACCCCTTGCTCTGCCGCGGCCCTGTGAAGGGCCAGGACGATGTTTGCTGAGGAAATCCGCCGACAGGCGGAGGTTGCCCCCCAAGCCGCGCTGCCGGCCGTGACGGCTGCGCTCTGGCGCGCCTACGGGCAGGGGAAAATCACAGAGGTTGAGGCGGAAGCTCTGTCGGGGCTGATCGAGGCGCGCACGGATGCACCCGCTTCCCGCCGTCTCTCACCGATCGAACAAGCTGCCCGCGGGCCATCCCCCACCGCATCACCTCCGAACTCCGGCTCACCAGCGCGTAGGTCAGTCGGCTCACGCCCACGCACGGAGGCCTCGCTGGAGCGTCGCCGCCGCTGGGCCGCCTCGGGGCGGCTGCCGCCGGGGTTGGCCGCGCGGTTCACCCTGGCCGAGCAGGCGGTGCTCGCCCTGGTCGCGGCCGAGACCGTGCGCCGGAAGGATTGCCGCCTAGCCATCGGTCAGCTCGCGGCGATCGCAGGTGTCGCCGAGACCACCGTGCGCAACGCCATCCGTGAGGCGACACAGTTGGGGCTGGTGACGGTGGAGGAGCGGCGCGTCACCGGCTTCCGCAACGACACCAACATCGTGCGCATCGTCGCGGCCGAGTGGCAGGCCTGGCTGCGGCTGGCGCGTAAATCACCCGGCGGACACCTCGACCGCGTTGATGCGCGTGTGGCGTCGGGGGAGGGGGGAGGGTGCAAATCCCCGCGGGGCACGCCTACTGAAGTTCTAACCCTGTCAGAATCGGGGAAAACGGAACCCTCAGAATGCTGCCGGAGGGCAGCGGGCGACCTCAACCGATCCGATCCAACACGGATCCGCGCGGGTCGTGGCACGGGCCGAGTCATGCGCTGAGGGTCTGACGCCGGACGGTTTGACGAACGCACGGGCTCGGTGAGCGCTCGAAGGGTAGAGTCTGTCCAAACATCGAGTGACGACCTGATCGCCCGTGGGTGTGAGTGCCGAGGACGGGGGCGTTTAGCTTCTGGAAGTGGGGCCGCGCGCCTGCGCGCCGGCCTTCAGGGACGAGAGGGGAGGGGTGTCGGGATACCCGACGCAAATCCCGGGAAGGACGACAGGACGCTCACCCCGGCGCCGCCGCGCCGCGGTGACCGCTCGGGCTCGCTCCGCTCCCTCGCATAAGGAACACATCATGAACATAACGGTGCCTGCCGGCGCGCAGGATCCCGCACGCCCATCAGCCTCGCAAGACGGGCTGGAGGCTCTGCTGCGGGTCCTGCCACACCGGTACAAGCCCGGCCTCAGGGCCCTGCTCACCGGCCCGGAGCCCGGCGGTCCGGCCTTGGGCCACGTCTACGTCGGGGACGAATGGCTCGCCTCCGCGCTCGGTTTGTTGGGCCTCGGCCCAACTTGGATCCGGTCGGGCGAGCCGATCCCGATCCGCTTCGACCTCGAATACAACGCCCGGCTCGGGCCGCGCCTCGTGATCTCGGCCAGCGACTGGCCGACACCGGCCCAGGCAGCGGCCGACGCGGAGCTGCGTCGAACTCTGGAGGAGCAAGGGCGGTGGCGGCAGAGGCGCGCTCCTGAGCGGCTGCGCCAGCTCTTCGCCCTGGTACCCGAGAACGATGGCCCGCGCTGGGCTGCCCTGGCGATGCAGCTCCAGAACCTGGACGAATGCCGGATCGTCTCCCTCGCCGTGCGGCCGGTCGATCTCGACGATGCCGACGCCGTGCATGAGGCCCTGCGCGACGCCGCCGAGTTCGTCCACTGGACCGGCGCGGACGCAGTTCTCGTCGTCACCGGCGATCGTCGGACTGGCGGGCGGGCGTTCAGTGACCCGCGCGTGGTCGAGGCCGCCTGTGATCTCAGCGCCCCGCTGATCACGCTGGCCGGGCCGGTGCCGACGCCCGTCGATGCGCTCGCCTGGCGCTCCTCGCCCATCCCCGGCGCGGTGCAGGCCGCGATCGAGGAAGTGCTGCGCGGCGAACTCGCGCGGGCCGACCGGGCCCGTCTCGACCGCATCGCGGAGGTGCTCACTCGCCCCCGCACCGCTCCCGGCGACGAGGCCTGGCCCTCCGACGCGCCGTTCTGATCCTCCGCGCGGCCCGGACGCGTGTCGCGCCCGGGCCGGCTCACCCCTGTCCCGGTCCCTCTTCCTCAAAGATCCGAACCTCGAACCCCTATGCGTATCCACGAATTCCGCCGCGCCCCGCCGGCCACACTCGAGAGCGGGCCACCACCCGAGCGGTCCCGGTCCGGCCGCGCGCCGCCACCGGACCCGGAAGGGCCGGTCCTCGACCTGCACGAGCTCTGGGCCCGCGCCGGCAGCGCCGTGCGCACCGGGCTGCCGCGGCGGTTTCGCGTCTGCGCCACCGTCACCCGAGTGCTGCCCCGGTGGCACGGCAGCCACGATCTCGAGCTTCGCCCGACGCATGGCTTCCTCGGCAGCAACGCCCCGGTCCTGAACGCCCGCATCGGTGCGGACGCTCGCGACGCGATCGCCGCCGCGCTCGAGCGGCCGTTCGATCCAACGGAGCTCGAACATCGGGACGTCACGCTGACCTGCACGGCCTCCTGGCTGTCGGACGCCCGGCTGCGGCTCAACGTCAGTGCGATCGAGCCGGCGTGGCGGGTGTCCGAGGCCGAACTGGAGCGCGCCCGCATCCTCGATGGTCTGAGGCGGGCGGGTCTGCTCGAGGCGCAGCGCCGGCTGTCGAGCCCGGCCCACCTCGAGCGCGTCAGCGTGCTGCACCCGCCGGGCCAGGGTTGGGACGACGTCGCCGCGACGCTGCAAGCCCTGGCGGCCGCCGGTATCCTGCAGGTCGACGACCTGGAATGCCGGTTCGACGGGCCCGGCGCGGTCCCCGCCCTGATACGACGCCTGGACGAGGCCGCCGCCCTGCACCGGGGCCGCGAGGATCGCGGCCTGGTGCTGCTGGTGCGCGGCGGTGGCAGCCCGGCCGGCGCGCTCGGCGCCCGCGAGGTCGCGGCGGCGATCACCACGCTCACCGTGCCGGTGGTGGCTGCGGTCGGGCACCGCACCGACGCTGCAACCATCGCCGACATCGTCGCCTGGGCGAGCCTGCCGACGCCCTCGGAGGCGCGCCATCTCGTTCTCACCCTGCTGGACGGCTCGGCCGCACGCGCCGAGGCCACCTGGACCGCGCTGCAGGCGGCGTTGGATGAGTTCGAGCGATCCGTGCACCGGTTAGGCATCGCCGGCTGCGAGGCGGTCGCGGACGCGGCCGAGGCCTGTCTCGAAGCGGCGAAGCGGCGGGCGGAGTCGACCGCGCGTGCGATCGAGTGCGGCTTGGAACAGACCCTGATCCTGCTGGCTATCCCGGATCGGGCCGCGCGCGCCGCACCGGACCAGTCGGCCCCTTGGCCGGAGGGCCTCGTCCGGCTCAGCGACGCCGCCGGCGGACCGATCTTCGGCCCGGAGGCCGCGGTTGGGCCACTCACCCTGACGTTCGCGGACGGGCGCAGCCTCACCGTCGCGGTCGTCGCATCCCACGACCCGAGCACCACCCACTGAACCGTACGGAGATCACACCATGACCCCAGAGACCCACCAGCCTGAACTTTCTTTCACCGAGATGCTGGCGCGCCTGGACGAGCTCGCGCGCGGTCTGCGCACGGGCGAGTTGGAGGACCGGCTCAGGCGCTTGCCGGACACCGTGGCCGAGGCCCATCGATTGAAGCGGAGGCTCGTCGATCACGCCGTCGAGATCCGCGAGGCCGTCGCCTGCCTGCGCGGCAACGCCCGGCCGGCCAGCGCCGCCTGAACGGTGGATCCGAGATCCCCGGCCGACACACACAGCTCTCGGCCCTTGCGCGGCTCCCGCCACGGGCCACCATCGCTCGGCATCACTCCGCACGCGTGCGCTCGACGGGCCCGCAATCTGTCGATGCCACGTAGCGTCGGCGGCGTGGGTGGGAACCGGCGCTGCGGTCTGCAGTTTCCCTGAGGCACGCGTTGACATCGTGCTCCGATGTTGAGTCTCGGCGACGGGCTGTCCTCATTCAGGTGGGGCGGCCCGTTCGCCATTCCGGCAGCCTTCGGGTCGCGCGTCCTGCGGACGCTGCGAGAGCCCAGCCCCCGTCGGGCGGCCTCCGACCGCGATGCGCTTCGACCCCGTTGAGCTTAGTCAAAGTCGTGCCGCACGCATGCGTCAGACTGCAAGCTCAGTTGGAACGGGGCAGGCGCTTTTCCGACTCCTCACGCTGCGCCCTGGGCCGCTCCACGCAAGCCGCCGCGCCCGCGAAGTCTCGCGGTGGACTGAACCCACCGCCAATGCCGCCGTCCGGTGATAGGCGGACCGGACCGGGCAGATCCGGCCCTGGCGCGTGGCCACTGGTGCGAACCCCGGGAGGACCGGGACGACGCAGCCGAGAGCCATGACGCACGCAACACCCTTCACGGCCGGGAGCGCGCGCGGATCCGGGAAACCGTGTCGGTGGACGGACCGTTCTGTGAGAGGCCGGTCAAGTTCGGCTGCCGAAATCTCCCGGAGCTGTCTGTGGCGCGTATCCCCACCTCGATCTTCGCGGCCGTCCTCTTGACTGGCGCTCTCCATCCAGCCGGTGCCGCGGCGAGGATGGTGCGCGTGCCGAACCGGTACGACGGATCCTGGACCATCATCGCCATCACGGCTCAAGGGCCCTGCGCGACGCGCACGCGCTACCAAGTCCGGATCAAGGACAGTGACGCCTCGGTCCCGGGCCGAGAGGTCGAGATCGACGGCGGCGTGTCGTCGACCGGATCCGTGCAGGCCACGATTACCAGCGGGGCCAACAGGGTCCCGATCTCCGGCAGCCTGGACGTCAGGGGCAGCGGCAACGGTACGTGGCACACGTCCGGCGGACTGGTCACCTGCACCGGCCGTTGGAGCGCCCAGCGCGCTGGATAGCGGGTTTCGTGTGGATGCGGCTCACCAGCTGTTCGCCGAAGTAAGGGCGCAGCGCCTATATCCCCAGCCGCAGGCGTCACTTTCTACTGAACAAAGGCAGCGCAGCCGGCGTTTGCATTCGAACCCGAACACGGGATAGTTGAGGAAACGCCTATGCGCCTTAAAACTTGCGGCCTCGCGGTCGCTCTCGCGGTCGCTCTGACCGGCACAGCCTACGCTCAGCAGCCGGCCGGCGGAGGCAGCGCTACGGGCAATATGAACAACCCGGGCTCCGTCAAGAGCAACAGCGAGAAGATGAACGAGCGGACGACTGGCTCAGCCACCGGTTCGACCATGGGTACAGCTGGCGCCGCGACAGTGCCCGGTACCGGAACCTCCCACCCAGGCGTCGGTATGGGCACGAGCACGACCGCTCCTGCACGGTAATGTCCGCGGGCGAGCCCGCGACAGGCAGGTGCGGCCCCTGCCTGATTATGGTGTGCGGCTCACCGGGTGTTCTGGCTGCGATCGGTACCGCGGCGGTGCGCGGGGCCCGCATCAGGGCGTTCAGCTGCGTGATCGCCGGCTCACCGGGGCAGCGCTCGGCCCGGTCCACGACGCTCGGCAGTAGCTTCGCCCCGCTCGCGAGCCCTTGCAACGCCCAGCCGAGCGCGAGGCGAGCGCTGCGGATCCGCGGGCCTGTGATCCTCCGTTCCGCTCCCGAAGCCTCCGTCGCCCTCCCGTTGCCCTCAGTCTAGGTCAGCCAGAGCCGAGCGTCCGGCATCGGTGATGCGCGCGTAGCCGGGGCGTCGCGCGTCCATCTCGGCCCAACCCCGCGCCACGAGCGAGGGCAGGAACAGGTCGTCGCCCGCGCGAACCGCCCGGGCCTGGTCGACCTGGTTCACCGCGACGAACCCCGCACCCGGCGTCTGCGCCAAGTACGCGAGCAGGCGGATCTGCGCGGTGTTGGGTCTGCTCACGAGCGTAGCTCACGCACGGCGATGACGGTCGCCCGGAGGGCGGCAGCGCCAGCGCGTCTGCCGGGCCATAGCCGCGCGGCGGGCTCGGGTCGAGCGTCCGTCTCGTCGCGCATCTCGAGCCAAGTCAGGACCCCGCGATCCGGGCGATCGGCTCCAGGTCATCCCGCGCCCGGTACACCCGCGGTGCTGGAACAGGAGAGCGCCCGCGGGTGAGCCCTCTGCGTGGGGCGACGCGGGGCCGGGAAGGCCCGATCCCGATGCGTGGCCACCGGTCCAAACCCCGACACCACCGCGCACAGAGCGCCCGGCCGTCTTGCCGGTGGATAACCTTCGCCGACGAGGGCTCGACGGGCACCGACGGCTTGGACCCTCCTGGCGGTCTGTGGCAGCAGAGAAAGGCCTAGGCGACGAACGCGCTGGGGCTGTGGGCTGCCGCTGTCCTGAGATCGGCAGCTCGAGAAGTTCGTGCTGCTCTGCGGCGTTCATCCTCCGGGTTGGCCTGTGCTGGCGCGGCTGACGGCTCTCCGGGTCGAGCCTCGACCCAGAGAGCCGTCCGACCGGTCCCTTGCCCCCGGCATCCGACAGTCCCGTTCGTGGACATCATGCGGATGAGCCAGTCGATCGGGTCATACCGGTCGCTGAGGGATGCTTTCTTCAGGCGCTGTGAGACCCGGGGCCCTACGTGGCTGGCGTGAACCGGACTCGTCTTTCGACGAGGCGGCGCCGTGTCACAACCTGAAGATGAAAACACTCGTCCCGATCCCACGTTAAATGGCGATCCGTCGCTGGGCGGTGACGGCGTGCGCGGTACGAACGACCGGCCGACGATCCAGAACGAGCCGGCAGTTTTTGTTTCGTACGATCCAACCGACCCGACCGCTCGGACCTATTCCGCGCTGATCGACGCCTACGCGTTCTTCAACGCGCGGCTATTCTCGGGCCAGTTACCACCTTGTCTCCTCACCCTGCAGCGCAGGAAGCAGGCCTACGGCTACTTCTCCGGCCGGCGCTTCACCACCCGCGACGGCACGGCGATTACCGATGAGATCGCGCTCAACCCGAGCCATTTCGCCGAGCGCACCACCGAGGAGATCCTCTCGACGCTCGTGCACGAGATGGTCCACCTGGAGCAGGCGCATTTCGGCATGCCGTCCCGGGGCAGGTACCACAACACGGAGTGGGCGCGGATGATGCGGGCCGTGGGGCTGATCCCGTCCGACACGGGCGAGCCGGGCGGCAAGGAGACGGGTCAGCGCGTCAGCCACTTCATCGAGGAGGGGGGGCGCTTCGCGCGCGCCTGCGCCGACTTGCTCGCTGCGCGGACGAACATGGTGCCCTTCGTCGAGTTGGGGAATGAGACCGATCGTGAGACGCGGGAGAAGAAGGCGGCCAGCAAGACGAAGTACACCTGTCCAGCTTGCAACGCGAATGCCTGGGCAAAGCCGGAAACTCCTCTCATCTGCGGGGTCTGCCGTCAGCCGATGCAAGGCCAGGGTCAGCGATGAGATCAAGAAACTGCGGGAATGGTCGTAACCCTACGCTCGTCGCAACGTCGCGCTTCGGTCTCGGCCGGTGAAGCCGAGCGCGTAGGATCGGCCACGGTCTGCTACCGCGCCCTGTTATAATTTTTTCACAACTAAATTATAACAGGGCGCGTTCCTCGTCTCCGAACGTGCTATAAATCTTTCGCTAAAAGATTATAGCGAGGTGGCGGGGATGAGAGAGATCGACTTGGCGTATCGGACACTCTACGCCGAGCTGTGCCAGCGCAGCCTCGATGGCGCGTTCGAGGCCGACTTCCCGATCGCGGGCCGCTTCGTGACCGTGCCGGTCAATGGACGCGCCTACTGGTACTTCGACTTGCCCGGACCGGACGGCGTCAAGCGCCGCTACGTCGGTCCCAAGCACGACGCGCAGATCACGGACCGCGTCGAGCGCTTCCAAGCGATCAAAGGCGACCTCAAAGCCCGGCGGAAGCTGGTCTCGACCCTCGTCCGGGAAGCGGGATTGCCGGCGCCCGAGCGGTTCTCGGGCGACGTGGTGCGCGCGCTCTCGGAGGCCGGCCTGTTCCGTCTTCGCGGTGTTCTGGTCGGAACCGTCGCCTTCCAGTGCTACCCGGGCATCCTCGGCGCGCGGCTGCCGAACGCCGCCCTGCAGACCGGCGACGCCGACTTCGCGCAGTTCCACTCCGTGTCGGCCGCGGTCGACGACAGCCTGCCGCCGATGCTCGACGTCCTGCGCTCGGTCGACACGACCTTTCGCGATCTCCCGCATCAGGCTGACGGGCGGCGCTCGACCAAATTCCGGAACGCGAAGGGCTACGAGGTCGAGTTCCTGACGCCGAACCGCGGCAGCGCCGACCACGACGGCAAGCCAGCCGGCATGCCCGCGCTGGGCGGGGCCGCGGCCCACCCACTTCGTTTCTTAGACTTCCTGATCCACGAGCCGGTCCGAGCAGTGCTCCTGTACGGCGGTGGGGTCAACGTCGTTGTGCCGGCACCCGAGCGCTTCGCCGTCCACAAACTCATCGTCGCGAGCCGCAGGCGGGACGATCCGCTCGGGCGGCTGAAGCGCGACAAGGACGCCCTCCAGGCTGCCGTTCTCGGGCAGGCCCTGGCCATGACGCGGCGGGCGAGCGACCTCGCCACGGCTTACGCCGAGGCGTGGGGCCGAGGTCCGGCTTGGCGGCAGGCCTTGCGTGAAGGACTGGCGTCAGTCCCGACCAAGGCCCGAACCGGGCTTGTGGCCGGAATCGTCGATGGACTGACGGAGATCGGCGAAGATCCGGAGGGCCTCGGCTTCGACGCGTCCGGTAAACCACGTCCCTAGCCCAATATCCGGGTCAGGTGGGATTAACTACGGCCTCGAGAGGGGAAACCAAGTTCTGACCCAACAACAATACGAAGATAGTGATGCCTACAGCAGTCCTACCCGTGGCCATGCGGTCTTCGCGTCTCCCGGTAGTGTCGCAGGCGGACACACGCACACCGGCGGGCAGCGACTAGCAGGCTGTTGAAGAAGTCCGTGGCGTGGCCGAGCTGGGCGTGATTCACTCTTTCCTGAAAGCGCTTGGGGAAGGCGGATGCGGGGTTCGGATCAGCGTTCGGGGACGTTGTTCTCCTATGTGGATTTGGAGGCTCGGGTCCGGCCCGACCATCCCCTGCGGACGATCCGGCAGCTCACGGACGTGGCGCTCGCAGCGCTGAGCGGGGACTTCTCTGCGCTCTATGCGGCTCGGATGGGTCGCCCGTCGATCCCGCCTGAGATGCTGCTGCGGGCGATGCTCCTGCAGGCGTTCTACTCGATCCGCTCGGAGCGGCAGTTGATGGAGCGGCTGGAGTTCGACCTGTTGTTCCGCTGGTTCGTGGGGCTGGGCGTCGACGATCCGGCCTGGGATCATTCAAGCTTCAGCAAGAACCGGGACCGGCTGCTGGCCGGCGCGATCGCCGCCAAGTTCCTGGTAGCCGTGCTCGCCCAGCCCCGGGTGAAGCGGCTCCTGTCCAGCGACCACTTCAGCGTCGACGGCACGCTGATCGAGGCCTGGGCCTCGATGAAGAGCGTCAAGCCCAAGGACCAAAACGGGGACCAAGCTCCACCACCCGCTGGCGGACGTAACGCCGAGGTCGACTTCAGGGGTCAGAAGCGTTCGAACGAGACGCACGCGAGCACCACCGACCCCGAAGCCAGGCTCTATCGCAAGGGCCCGGGTATGGAGGCCAAGCTCTGCTTCATCGGCCATGCCCTGATGGAGAACCGCTCGGCCCTGATCGTGGACACCTGCCTGACGGCCGCGGACGGCCACGCCGAGCGCATTGCCGCGCTGGCGATGATCGAGCCGAAGGCGGACCGGCCCAAGGCCATCTCAGTGGGCGCTGACAAGGCCTATGACACGGAGGACTTCGTCAACGAGCTGAGGTCGATGAATGTCCGCGCGCACGTGGCCCAGAACACCAACGGCCGCCGCTCGTCCATCGATAGGCGAACCACCCGCCATGCCGGCTATGGCATGAGCCAGAAGATCCGCAAGCGCATCGAGGAGGGCTTTGGCTGGATCAAGACGGTGGGTGGCCAGCGGAAAACCCGCTTCAGAGGCCGCGACAGGGTCGGGTGGGCCTTCGCCTTCACCGCGGCGGCCTACAACCTCGTTCGCCTGCCCAAGCTGCTCGGAGCTCTGGCGTGAGCGTCCTGGGCAAGTGGCGGATCGTCGAGCTGCCGGGCTATGCGGACGACTACGCCGACATGGTCGAGCCGGCCTACATCCTCTTCGAGGCCACCGGCGGCGAGTTCGCCTTCGGATGCGTCACCGGGGCCTTCGCCGGTGGTGGTGACCACGCTGCCGTCGAGTTCGACTGGAACGGGAACGACGAGATGGACGAGGCCCGCGGCTCCGGTTGGGCCGAGATCAAGGCCGACGGCTCGCTTCGGGGCGAAATCGGCTTCCACGCCGGCGACGACATACCCTTCACCGCTCGCCGCTGGCCGAGTTCTTCAACAGCCTGCTAGTTCCTCACACGTCGCCTATATGTAGCGGCGCGCAATCGAACTGTGGCGGAGGCGCAATCGAGGGCGTTTTCCGGCGCACGATCGGTGAGACTGGAGA
>NZ_JAJALK010000036.1 GCF_020523825.1 Methylobacterium brachiatum
CTCCAGTCTCACCGATCGTGCGCCGGAAAACGCCCTCGATTGCGCCTCCGCCACAGTTCGATTGCGCGCCGCTACACTCAGGGATCTCTTCCAAGCTTTCGAGATAGTCATGGGCGGTGAGGAACCCGAACGTCTGCCGGGTGCCGTCCGGGCGCAGAGTCTCGATCGTGAGCGCCTTGGCGTCTGGGAGCGGACTGCGCTCGCTACGCACACGCCAACGCGGTGGTACGCCATCCTCGAAGACTTCCAGCGTCAGCACGCCGGACTTGGTCGGGATGAACTTGGCCTCGCCGTGGTGGTTGTGATCGTGCCCGTGATGGTCGTGCTCATGGCGCTGCTCGCGCCACGTCCGCCACGCCATCCAGAGCGCGATGCCCACGATGATGACCGCCGAGGCAAGCTGGAAGTACGGCTCCGACGCCACACCGCCCCACTCCTTCCCGAGGTACTGACCGCCGAGCGCGATGACCCACACGACCGCCGTGTGCGACAGCGTCGCCGCCAGGCCCAGCAGGATGGCCTGGGTGACCGTACCCCTGACCGCGATGATGAAGGCCGCCATCATCGTCTTCGAGTGACCCGGCTCCAGCCCGTGCAGGGCGCCGAGCAGGATCGCGCTGGGCACGAACAGCCACGCATGCGCGGCCCCCTGCTGGAGCAGGTCGGTCGGTGAGGTCATAGGGCGGCTTTCGCTATTTCAGATAGGTCCGCACCGCCTCGATCAGGTCGGCCGCGCCCTGGGCGCGATCGGCATCCGGTTCATTGTCCCGGTTCACGACGTGATGGCGGATGTGATCTTCCATGAGTTCAGCGGTGAGGCCGTTGATGGCTCCGCGCATCGAGGCGACCAGCATCAACACGTCCGTGCAGCCGAGTTCGGCTTCCAGGGCGCGCTCGACGGCTTCCGCCTGTCCTTTGATCCGGCGAACGCGGGCGAGGAGCTTAGACTTCTGCTTGACGATATGGGACATCGGCGGCTTCTGCCTGCCTGTAATATAGGGGGATACCCTATACGTGTCGAGTGCGAATTTCGCTCCTGGGGCGCGGAGGCCGCTATCATGAAGAAGAATGTGACAGGCTTGGCTGCCAAATCGGCACTGTCAAGAGCCGCGTCAGCAGAGCGCGGGCCTGTCTTGCCGGATCTCTCGGTGTGACATTCGACAGACAGCCGCAATTGATTTAGCAGATAGAGATATTGAAGCGAATTTGACCACATCGATTATTAAATAAAACAATCATGCTTCGATTTGTGAGATCTATCTTATTTCTGCCCAAAATTTACTGAGCATGATTAGCTGAAAAAATTGATTGTATTCGAGATTACTTTAAGACGCCATTCGGTCCGCCTTTTATCAATGTCGAGAAAACGACCGTTTTCCTTACATGCAGGCCGAACCCCTCCCCGGCACCCTAAAACGGCCACGTTTGTGTAAGGAAAATATGTCAGGAAAACTATTGTCAGAAAAACGTCCCTGTGGGACTATCCTGACATGCTTGTCGGCTACGCGCGTGTGTCCACCCTCGACCAGAACCTGGATCTGCAGCGCGATGCCCTGCTGAAGGCCGGCTGCGAAAAAATCTTCGAGGAAAAGAAGAGCGGCAAGGCCGGCACCAAGCGGCCCGAGTTCGAGGCCGCCCTCGCCTACCTGCGTCCGACCGATCAGCTGGTGGTCTGGAAGCTCGACCGCCTCGGCCGCTCCCTCGTCGAGATGATGCGAACGATCGACGGGCTGCGGCTAAAGGAGATCCATTTCCGCAGCCTGACCGAGCAGTTCGACAGCGCGACCGCCCACGGCCGCTTCGCCCTGCAGATGCACGGCGCCATGGCCGAGTATTTTCTCGACCTTAACCGTGAGCGCACGATGGAAGGCCTCAAGGCCGCCGTCGCCCGCGGGCGCAAGGGCGGCCGGCGCAAGGCGCTGTCCGAGGGAGATCTGGAGGTGGGGCGTGCTCTGCTCGCCGCCGGCAACATCTCGATCGCCGAGATCGCCAAGCGCCTCGGGGTCAGCCGGATGACCTTCTATACCTACTTCCCGCAGGCGCGGACGCGCAGCCAGGCTGTGAAGGGCTGACCCATGCCGATCCGCCCGGAAAACCGCTTTTTCTACCCTATCGACTGGGTGCAGCTTTCCCAGGTGGTCCGCTTCGAGCGGGCCAAGGGCTGTTGCGAAGGCTGCGGCCGCCCCCACGGCCAGCTGGTCTGCCACCTGGGCGACGGGCGCTGGTGGGATAACGCGGCGCAGGTCTGGCGGAGTGGCAAGGGTCGCAAGCTGAAGCTGGCACCGCCGGAGACCCTGCCGGCCGACACACCGCGCTATACGACCCGGGTGTATCTGGCCTGTGCCCACCTGGATCACGACCCGGGCAACAACGCGCCCTCGAACCTCAAGGCGCTTTGCCAGCGCTGCCACATCCTGCATGACCGGGAGGAGCATCAGCGCCAGCGCTGGTTCACCTATCGTCTGCGTAAGGCCGCCGGAGACCTGTTTCTAGGACCGTATCCGTTTCGCTACCTGTGAAGCTTAGCTTTTGACTGCCGGAGCGTTGAACCAAAGACCAACATCGACATTAACTTGGCAGTGATTTTTGGTAGGGTCGGCCATTCATGACGGATTTCTTTATAAGCTATACTTCTGCTGACGTTAAATGGGCCGAGTGGATCGGCTATGCGCTTGAGGATAACGGGTTCAGCGTCGTTATTCAGGCGTGGGACTTCCGCCCAGGCAGCAACTTCGTGTTGGAGATGCAGCGTGCGGCAGCCGAAGCCGATCGCACCATCATGGTTCTCTCTCCGGATTACCTGAAATCGCAGTTTGCCTCACCGGAATGGGCGGCCGCTTTCGCGCAGGACCCACAAGGCCAGGATCGGCGGCTGGTTCCGGTGATGGTCCGCAGCTGCGAACCCAAGGGGCTGCTGCCGCAGATCGTTCAGATCCGCATCTTCGGTCAGGACGAAGCCACCGCCAGGCAACTGCTGCTGCAGGGCGTGGAGCGCAAGCGCGCCAAGCCTTCCAGTCCCCCGCCGTACCCGGGCGCTGCAGCCGTGCCGCCGAAGGACTTCCCGGGGCCAACGACCCCAGCTGCCGCTGCTCAGGCTCGTCCGGCCTCACGACTGCTCCCCAACCTAAACCGCGCACCTTCGGACATCGACCGGCGTCGGTTCATCACCAACGGGTTCAACACGATCAAAAACGTGTTCGAGGCAAACCTGCAGCAGGTCGAGCAGGAGGAGTCGAGGATCCAGACGGATTTCCAGTTAGTGACGAACACGGATTTTCGAGCCGAGCTGTTCCTTGATGGAAAAAGCAAATGCATCTGCCGGATCTGGCAGGGCGGGATGTTGTCATCGGATGGTATCTGCTATGCCGAGGGACGTGTTCACTCTGACAACTCCTGCAACGAGATCATCTCGCTCGCAGAGGGTGGGCAGCTTGCTTTCAGAGCCATTATGGCCATGGGACATTTCTCGTTCGAGAAGCAGTTTGATCTGAACAACATGTCGCCCGAGCAAACCGCAGAATATCTCTGGCAGCGGTTTGTCAGTTCGCTCGGGCACTGAGCGACAAGGGCGTTTGCCACATGGGCATCATCAATCTGACTGCGGAAGAGCAACGGGCCCTTGCACGGATTGATGGGCGCGAGCTGGACAGGCTGATCGAACAGGCACTCGATCATGAGCAGGCCACTCCCCTTTATGGCCTGCCGCTAACCTCCTGCGGCCCCTACGTGTCCCAGCAGTACTGCAACTTCCAGCGGGACCTGACCGCTTACCGGGAAGCTAAAGCCGATCGCAGGCGCCAAGAAACTGGCGAGCGGGCGCGTCGAAGTGGTGACCGGTTGTCTGCTGCCGTAGAGCAGATGAAGCATCGGATGATGGCCGAGGCTGCGGAAGGCCAATTCTTCTTCGTGGATGACCTACTCTCGCCGCCGCTGTCGTTCTCTGACCGGCTAAGCTTTGTGGTGCATTACCGCTGGCGCAAGGCAGTAGATGACGAGTGGATCCGTGGCAGTATCGAGTTCACCCACTCTGTCCGGCCGCACCCTGTCTATACTCTGCCGCCAAAACGCAAGCCAACTGCTGCCAAGATCCGCGAGCAGGAGCAGAATGATCGTTACGATGCCTGGAAAAGCCTAACGGACGGCGCCTGTCAGCACGTGCGCGACTACCTGCGAGAGGGTAAAGACCCCGCCGCAATACCAGCGAGATTTGTGGTCAAGACAGACGGCCAAGGCAACCTCAACAATTTCAGTACCAGGTTCTGGTCAGCTGAGATCTAGTTCTCCACACCTATTGCGACGGCTCAGCTTAAAGTATGTGAACTAGCGGCGGCTCATCCTTAGATTGCGTCCGGGGGTTGCCGGAGGGCCAGGATGCCGCTCGAAAGCATTTCACTGCGCAAGCTGCTCAAGATCGGCTTTGCCACGCCCAACCGGCGCCGCGCGGAACTGCGGGGGATCATTCGACAGGACCGCGCCAAGGCGGCCGGCGCCGCCGACGAGGGCGGCGACTTCTATGCTGGGTTCTGGGCGGATGCGCGGGCCCATGTCTTCGGCACGCAGGATCTCCACGAGAGTACCGCCGAGCGGGTGGCTAGCAACCGTAACCGCCAGCGCCTCTATCCGTTACTGCGGGATGGCTTCCTGAGGTGGTGGTCGACGTACCGCCGGCGCACGAACGAGCCGTTCCAGCTTGGCCCCTCTCAGCGAACCCGGTTCGAGATCCCGGGCCTGGCGTCAATGGTCAAGGTCGAGAGCATCCTGTCGATCACGGACGGCTCAGGGAGCCACCACTACGTTTATCCGTACTTCGCGGAAGCCCCGGAGCTAAGCGCCGATGCTGCCAAACTGGGCTTATGGCTGCTTGGCCAGGCCCTGCCGGAGATCCCACCTGAGCGCTTTCAACTGCTCGACGTGCTTCGCGGGCGGGCGTTCTCAATCACCCAAGCGCCCCTGCAGGGCGATGAAGAGCAGCAGTTCCTGCGCATGTACGCCGGCCTGATCCAGGAACGGGATGGGCTCAGGCGGCTGGCGGAGGAGTGAGCCGGCGTAAGTGACCTCGCCTGTCGGCGTGTTCTGCCGCACACTCAGGTTCGCAAACGAACGCATTTGTTGCGTTGCGAAAGCGACGGGGCTTGTTTGCTGCGGCGCAGGGTGTAGTTTGTTTCTCAGCGGTTGTGCGATGGCGTCGCGCAGCGGCTAGCCCTTCTTGGGCGTTTCCTCCCTAGACTTCGGGCCGCCCTCCGTCTCAACGCGGGGTGGCCTTTTTTCTGTCCGGGAGGCTGCTCTTAAATGCCAATCTCTTCCCCGACAAGCAGCATGATGCCGTTCTCCCTGCTCTGAGCACGGCGGCTCCGGAGAAAATGACGGTCCACGGTACCGCTTGCGGTAAACGGTTTGCCGTTAACGGCTTGCGGCAACACCCAGATGCACGCCCGCAGCCTTCTGCACCGTGCTCAGGACGCTGAAAAGGTTGCTGGCTGTGGGATTGCCGGTCGGGCTGAGCATGCGCATCAGGCTCTTGGACGAGGAGCCGGTTTCAGCGGCGAGGCGCTCGAAGCCGATCGTCGCGTTGATGTAGTCGCGGAGGACCGCCTTGCCGGTATCGAGGTCGCCGGCCAAAAACTGGTCGACCGCCTCAGTCAGCAGGGCGTCACGGAACGCCGGGTCGCGCTCAGCGCGCGCCTTCACGGTGTCCTTGAAGCTGCGGGTCAGGGCCATCACCCCTCCTCCTTCTTACGTCGTTTGTACTCCGCCCAGTGCGCCTGCGCCTCGGCGATGTCGTCCTGCTGCCGGCGCTTGGTGCCGCCACACAGCAGGATGATCAGCGTGTCCCCGTCCCGGCCGAAATACAGCCGGTAGCCAGGACCCCAGTCGATCCGGAACTCCTGGACCCCTCCCCCGACCCCCTTGGCGTTCGCGAGATTGCCGCGCTCCATCCGCGTCAGCGCCACCGTGACCTTAGCCGCCGCCTGGGCGTCCAGATCATCGAACCAGCTGGCGAACGGACTCCCTCCGCGGGTGTCCAGAAACTCCCTGATCTCCATTCACTATAGTACCGTATATGTTACCAATCAAGCCCGCTCTGACAGGCTGCTGGCTCTTCGGTACACCCGAGCGGCTTAGCGAGTCCCTGCCGCTGCCTGCCCGAACGGCAGGTTTCTGCCAAAACGCTCGCGTTGCCGCATGCCGTACACGGTTTACGGTAAGCCGTTCACCGCAAACGGTGACGTTGAACAAAGATGGAACGGACGCCTAGCCTGACCATTGGTCTGCTGAGCTGCCAAGACCGTTAGAGGGAGAGCAGCTCAACCCGATCACGCCCGGAGGCGCTGTCTCCGATGCCGAACAACGCCTTCATCTCCTACGCCCACGCCGACGAGAAGCACCTGGAGCGTCTGCACAAGCACCTGGCCATGCTCCGCCGGGACGGCCGCCTGCAGGCCTGGTCGGATCACGCGATCATCCCCGGTGACAACGTCGGCCAGACGATCAGCGCAGCGCTCGACCAGAGCAGCCTGTTCATCGCGTTGGTCAGCCCGATTACCTGAACTCTAACTACTGCTACGAGAAGGAATTCCAGCGGGCGCTGCAGCTGCAGGCGGAGGGACGCCTGCGCATCGTGGCTGTGATCCTTGAGCCGTGCGACTGGCTCAATTCGCCGTTCAGCCAGATCCTCGTCCTGCCCAAGGACGGCAAGCCGGTGTCCGAGTGGACCAACGAGAACACCGCCTACCTCAATGCCGTGGAGGGGATCCGCCGGGCGCTGGCCGCCACCGCCTCCCCCGGACCGGACGTGGCGGCTGAGGGCACTGGCGCGACGGCGACCGGCACAACTCGTCGCGTGCGTGTCAAGCAGCAGTTCGATGCGATCCAGAAGGCCGAGTATGCCGAGGCCGCCTTCAGGACGATCCAGACCTACTTCCAAAACGCCTGCGCCGAGCTGCACGAGGCCAGCGACCAGATCCGTGCGCGGTTCGAGTTGATGGGCCCGAACGCGTTCACCTGCACGGTGGTCAACCGCGCCCTGATGCGCAACGGCGAGGCGCACATCACGGTCCGCCACGCCCGCGGCGGCCGCATGCATGTGGGCGACCTCTCCTTCGTCTATCAGCCGCATGCCGACGACGGCACGTCGAACGGGTGGATGAGCGTCGAAGCAGACGACTACAACCTGTTCCTGAACGCGATGATCGACGGACTGGGCCGTTCCCGCGACGAGAAGGTCACGCCGGAGCAGGCCGCCGAACGGCTTTGGAACAACTTCGTGACCCAGGCCGGGATCGAGTACGAATAGAGCTGCCGCTTACCGCATGCGGTATGCCGCAGCCGCAGTGGTCAACTCCACGGCCTTCATTGTTGCGGCCGAAGCCATCAAGCTCCTGTTTTGACAGTCTTACCGTATGCCGTTTGCGGTAAGTGGCGGCGATCGTTGCGCTGTGAGCGTCCTCCCCAGATCATCGACCCTGCGGTGAACTGGCCTCGCTGCAGAATTTACCGTAAACGGCATGCCGCTTACCGTGTGCCGCATAGGGCACACCGCTTGCCGCTTACCGCGTGCAGTTTGCTGTTAACCGCTTGCCGTTTAGGCTCGCCCCCGAAAGGATGCCGCCATGAACGTCATCGCATTTGTCACCCAGAAGGGCGGCACCGGAAAAAGTAGCCTGGCCGTCTCCCTGGCCGTCGCGGCTGAGGAGCGGGGGATCAAGACCTCGATCATCGACCTCGATCCGCAGGGCACCGCCAAGAACTGGTACGAGCGCCGCGAAGGCACCGGCGGGCCGGAGGTCAACGCCCTGCAGGCCGGCCAGCTTGAGGCCGCCATGGGTATCCTGAAGAAGCAGGGCGTCCAGCTCGTGATCATCGACACACCCGGCGTCGACACCCCGGCAGCCACCGCCGCGATCCAGGTCGCCAACCTGTGCCTGATCCCGGCCCGGCCGAGCATCGCCGACATCGAGGCTGCCGCGCCGACCGTGCGCAGCATCACCCGCCTCGGCAAACCGTTCTCCTACGTCCTCAACCAGTGCCCGCCGGGCCGCTCGATCCGCACCAGCGACGCGTTCCGCGTCCTGCAGCTGTCCGGGGCGGTGGCGAACACGCCGCTCGCCATGCGCGCCGACCACATGGACGCGCTGGCGACAGGGCAGGGGGTCACAGAACGCGACACCACCAGCAAGGCCGCCGCCGAAGTGCGCGAGCTGCTGCAGTGGGCGCTCAACCGCATGGAAGGAAAACAGCATGGCCAAGAAACCCGCGTCGCTTGAGGTCGCCCTCAGCGGCCACAGCCAACCCGCTGCCCAGGACACCGCCGAGGTCGTGCAGCACCCGTCTGCGTCAGCCGCCCGTCCGGGCAAGCCGCAGGAAGCCAAGCTCACGGTCTACGTGCCGCCGGCCGCTAGCAAGCGCCTGCGCCTGATGTGCATCGAGCACGATCGCGACCTGAACAGCTACCTGCGCGAAGGCCTCGACATGGTCCTGGCCAAATACGGCCAGCCGTCGCTGGCGGAGTTTTCCGAGAAGTAAGGGGCGGCAAACGGCTTGCGGTAAACCGTAAGCCGTAAACCGTCTGGATTGGCGACAGGCCGCATACGGGCTGCTGCAACAGTGAGCAGAAATTTGGGGCTGCTGTTCCCGAATTTTGGTGCCACTGTTCCCGTCATGCCCTAGCTTGAGTCGCAGCCATGACCACCGGACGCCCACTCACGCCTGAAGAACAGCAGCGCCTCGCGCGCCGCGAGCGGACACTCAAGAACCGGCGCGGCCGGCGCAACCCGGCCGTGATGCCGGACCGCCTGGCCCGGACCTCGGCCTTCGTACCGCGCAAGGTCAACTTAATCACCGACAGCAATTTCACCCGCGTCTACGAGGTGCCGGGCTACTCGGTCGTGGAGGTAAGGGGGCGCGAGCTGGGCAGCCAGCACCGCGACGCGATCTACGCCCTGTTCCGCCTCAAGCGCGAAAAGGTCTCCATGCCCAACCCGGACTACCGGCCGGGCACGTTCATCCCGCCCATGCGGACCTATTACGAGACGCGCACGAGCTGGCGCGAGCTGATCCGCGTGATGGGCCGCACCGAGCACGTGAACAACCTCCTGAGCCTCGTGCACGTGTTCCAGGAGATCCAGCAGGTCAGCGTGCTAATCCATGAGGGCCGCTCCCTGGACGAACTCGACAAGATCAAAAAATCCCGCTCGATCGGGGCCCTGCCGGACAGCCGCGGCAGCGCTGCGCCACTGATCACCGAGGTCAGCTGGGAAGGGGCCCAGCTCGATAGCAGCGTCACAGTCCGCTACGGCCCGAGTGTGCTGCAGATGATCGAGAAGGCCCACCTGGTCAGCATCAACGCCGACGTGCAGTTCCGCCTCAAGGGCGACCACGCCAAAACGTTCTGGCCGTTCATCGACAGCCAGCCGGCCTTTGCTTGGATCGATGAGGAGCGCCTCGCCCAGCTCGCCGGCCGGGATCTCTGGTCGGACAAGGAGACCAGCGCGACCCGGGCCCAGTTCCGCAAGGACTGCCGGCAGGCCTTCAACGACATGGTTGCTGCCGGCGGCCTGAAGGAATGGCGTGAGGAGATCACCGGTTCGGGCTGGAAGAAGTCACGCCGCTATCACTACACCCACGCCGCGCCAACCCAGCTGGAGATGGACCTGGCCAAGGCGGCCGGGCAGGCTGCCGCGCAGCTGACCGCCTAACGCTCTGGAATTGCAGGCTTCACCTCGGAAGTGCAGCCCCAAATTCCGGCTGGCCCTCGCACAGGTCGATGGCGTCTCCCATCGTGGACGCCGCCGCTAAGTCCTTGCAATCATTGCAAGTGCACGGGAAAGCTGGCCCCAGAATTGGCCCAAAGGCCAGTGCCGCACGCTGTGCCGGGGCGGGGGTGCTTTGGGCTAAGTGCTTGTGTCGGCTGGCTTCGCGGCGGAAAGCCGGCCCCAAGTTCACGGCTAAATCTGCCGCAGAATGCGCCGTCAGAGAGCGTTTTAGGGGCCCGGTGAGAGGATGGTCGAAAACGTACGCTAAGCCCGCCGACCGGTGCGGGCGAGGAGCTTTTCTCCGTCTG
>NZ_JAJALK010000037.1 GCF_020523825.1 Methylobacterium brachiatum
TCGCTTCCTCGACATCGATCCGTCCTCCAGGCTCAAAGCCATACCAAAGGGCGGACCACTTCATTGGGGGCGGATCACGATCGAAGCGAAGACTGCCGAAGCGGCCGAAATGATACCAGCCGCCCAGCGTCACCGTGCCGGGCTCGATGTTGTCATCGGCCTCGAGACCGTAGGCATACGCGGCCTCCGCAATCACCAGAGCAGGATCGTTCGTGCGGAAGTTCGTGCCGGTGCGGTTGCGCCGCTGTGGGTCGGGGTCGTTGCCGCGGCGCGGCGGTCCCGCCGGGTCACCGTCGTAGATGCCGGCTTGCAGCGAGAAACTCTGGTTCAGCACGTACTTCGCACGCACGGCCGGAACGGCGAGCGGATAGATCGGTCCGCCACTCGGAATGACGGAGGCCATGATGTTGGGCCAGCCGAAGGTCGAATTAAGGAACAGGGTTCCTGTTTGGCTGACGGCGAATTCGGTGTCGGTCGCGAGTTGGCCGACCCTGATCCCGAGTTGGCCGTCGAAAAACCTCTGCTCGACCCAGAGTTCGTAGAGCCGGGAGGACGGCAGCGCCTCGATCGCGCTGACCGACATGAAGTTGTCGACGTAGTGGCGCGACAGGCCGATGCCGTGGATCTGGTAGAGGTTGGTGTGGAAAGCCGCGTCCCGCCAACCCATCAGGGTGTCCAGGTCGGCGTCGAACTGGAAGTCGAGACGGCCCTCTGCGATGCCGCCGCGCCGTGCGCCGCCGGTGACGTTGCCGAAGCTCTCGCCGACATAGGTGAAGCTGTACGCGATGCCTCTCGTCCTCAGGAAGCTACGGGCCGCGAACGGATCGCCATACGGCTCCAATAGATCCTGGATCGAGGTGTTCAGGTTCGCGGACGGCCTGGCCGAGAAGTCGGGCTGGGCGACTGAGGTCTGGGGATCGTTGCCGGCTCCTCCCGGCCGGTCGAGGAAGTTCGGTTCGGCCGCGATCCGCGCAGCTTCCTCTAGAGGCGTTTGCGCCCCTGCCGCCTGGGCGAGGGCGAGAGCAAGAGCCAGCCATAGGGCAAGGGAGCGCTGCAAGGGCGGCACGTGGGGACGATCATTCTCGGAAAACACGCTACCGGCAGAGGGCACATTCTCATGCGTAGCCCCCACTTCGATGACGCTACACCAGTCGGCCGTCTGCCGTCTCGCACCGGTATCCCGAAGCTCATCGCCTCGGGCGCGCCCTGATCTCTCGTCCCGCAGTCGGGATCTGCCTCTCAGGGACGCACTACATGACTTTTAGAGGGTTCACTTGCCCAGGCCAGGGCCAACCCGCTGTCGACCGGCAGGCGAAGCGAGATGATTTTCTCTGGCGTCGGCCAACACCGGGTCGAGTGCGCCGGCCCCAATACCGGCGTCGCGTCGGCTGAACTCGCTACGCCCGCAAGCGCGGCACGAGGCGCTTGCCCAGGCCCGCCAACGTCAGGGTACGTCTGCCGTCACACGGCTCTATGCTCCGCGCGCCGACATCGAGGCCACTCTCACTGGCAATCGGCAGCTTCGGTCTGTGCCCAGCACCCCAGACCGGCATGGCAAGGGTCGGCTGCAGCACGGCGCGACGGCGGCGGCTGAGTGATGGGTTGGAGAGGCGTCCATGGTAGCGGCACCCTGCAGGGTGCCGCCAGGGGAGGGTTCACGGCCGCACTTGTCGCCGGACTTGGCGCGAATTGAGGCAGCTCTCTGCCGCATAAAGGGTCACCATGCTGCGAGCGAGGCAACCGTTACGGCAGCCAGGCCATTGGAAGGATGCACGTAGGTGCCCCCGGTCAATGGAGACGATCATGCCCCAGAAAGCCCACACGGAAGCCGCCGAGCATCACGAGAAGGCGGCTAAGTCGCATCGAACCGCCGCCGAGCATCACGGCAAGGGCGACCACGCCGACGGTCACAAGCACTCGACTGAGGCTCACGGTCACTCGACCACCGCCCATGAGCGTTCGACGAAGGCACACGGCAAGAGCGGCGAGCACCACACGTAGGGGTTAGCCGACGCAAGCCCGCCTTCGGTCTGTTCCGGTTGAGGGCGGGCATTTTGCCAGCGGTTGCAAACTCGGTCCGGCAGCGTGCCTCCTGGACCCGTTTCGCGTCTCCTCGCTAGCCTGCGCCACCATGAGCGCTGCGTTACCGAGGGCGTTTCGGGAGGATTTGTGGTTGGCTGATGATGGGTAAGGAGTCGATGGCTCCCGCCTCACGCCCCAAGATCGAGGAGGCTCTGGGCAAGTACGAAGGCTGATCCGAGAAACAGAAGGACGCCCGCGGCCGACAACGTGCCTGATCGCAATTCTCCACGACGCAAGTCAGCCTGCGCCGCAAGGCTCACCTCGGGTTGCCCAGTTCGCAGAAGGTGTCGGGACGAACCGATACTGGAAGAAGGGCGACACCGCCGGCTGTGCTTTAGAATACAACATCCGTCATTCCTCGGGGTGCAAAGCCGGACCCTTATCGACCGGCAGGCGAGCCTCTACGAGTTCGTCGCGTGTCGGCAGGCTGCGCACATCCCAGCCGCCCCCCAGGGCCCGGATCAGCGCAACGGCCGTGGTTAAGCGGGCGGCCTGGATCTGCAGCGCGGCTACCCGGTTGCTGAGCTCGATCGCCTGGGCCGTGACGACGGTGGTGTAGTTCTGCGTGCCGGCCCGGTACTCGTTGAGTGCGATCTCCACGGCACGCGTGGCGGATGCCACTGCAGCCTGTTGCGCCACCTGCTGCCGTGCCAGAATGCGCGCTCCCGAAAGGCCGTCCTCAACCTCGCGGAACGCCGTCAGCACCGTCTGCCGATACGTCGCGACGGCAACCTCATAGGCTGCCCGTGCCGCCTGCAGGGCAGCCGAGCGGGCGCCGCCATCGAACAGCACCTCCGTTGCGGCCGCGGTCACCGACCAGAACTGGTTCTCGGCCGCAAACAGCGCAGCGGCTGGATCGCCCGAGAGGCCGCCGGAGGCCGACAGGCGCACGCTCGGGTAGAAGGCCGCCACAGCGACGCCGATCTGCTCGCTCTGCGCCTGAACTAGGCGCTCGGCCTGAGCAATGTCCGGGCGCCGCTCCAGCAGCGTCGAGGGCAGGCTCACAGGCACCCCGGGCGGCCGTGCGGCGAGCTGTCCGCGGGGGATCGTGATCTCCGACGGCGGCCGGCCGCTCAGGATCGCGATGGCATGCGCGAATGTGGCCCGGCGCAGCTCAACTGCAATGGCCGAGGCTTCGGTTGTCTGGAGCTGGGTCTGCGCGGTGATCACGTCCGAGCGCGCGGCGACACCGGCCGCGTACTGGTTCTGGGTGATCGCGAGGCTGCGCTTGTAGCCCGCGACGGTGTCGTTCAGGAGCCGCTGGAGCGACTCCTGGTAACGCAGCTGAAAATAGTTTGTGGCGAGCTCCGCTTGGCTCGTGAGGCGGATCAGCGCCAGGCTGGCCGCGCTGGCCTGAGCGGAGGCCGTCCCGCTCTCGATCTGGCGGCGGATGCGGCCGAACAGGTCGAGCTCCCAGCTGGCCGAGCCTTGCAGGGTCAGGGTGGTGCGTGCCTCGTTGCCACTCCCGGATTGCCGGATGCTGGGGGCGCCGATCACGGTCGGGAATAGCTGGGCGCGAGCTTGCTGGACCACGGCTCTGGCCTGCTCGTATCGGAAGATCGCCTGGCGCAGGGTCTGGTTGTCGACATCGACAGCGCGGATCAGGCCGTCGAGCACGGGATCGCGGAAGACCGACCACCAGGTGCCGCGCGCGACAGCGTCGTCCGGCTTGGCCACCCGCCAACCTGGCGCAGGGGAACTGCCGGCCTCCTTGAAGGCCAGCGGGGTCTCGGCCGAAGGGCGCGCGTAGTCCGGTCCGACGAGGCAGGCCGAGGTCAGCCCGGCAAGCGTCAGCACTCCGACGAGGCGCAAGCCCCGCGCGCGCATCATCTGCGCGGCCGCCGAGTGGTGGCTGGCGGGTCTTGGAGGGCTCCGGTGTCCCGTGTGGACCAGTCGGGCAACCCGACAATCTCGACCATGACGGTCAGAGGGCTCCCCCCGCTTCAGCGTTCCGACCGTTGAGCACGGCCCACGCGCTGTCCGCCTCGATGGCGGCGCGCCATATCACGGTTTTCCCGGATCCAGTAGGGTGAGAGGATGTCGCCCTCTTCGGTCACGATCCAGGGCCGTGCCTCCGGGTCGTGCAGCGCGTCCACAGCCGCGCAGAGCGCCTCGCGCAAGGTCGCGAACTCCCGACCCTGTCGGGTCTGCCCCGTCCCCGCTTCAAGCCAGATCGTCAGCTCGGCCCGCTTGTCGAGGTCGTCAGCCGTCATGCCTGGCTCCTCTGGCTCCTGTCGTGTGTCCCGAGGGGCTAACGCCGGCAGGTGGCATCTATTCGGCGGGCATGGAGCGGCTGTGTGACCGGCCGCGGCCACAAGTGCGAGCTACCAGGCGATCGCACCTTCCGTTCAGGTGCAGTTCAAAGGTGCACACCGAGGCTGACGATACGACGGCACGATACCCGTGCCTTTCACCCAGGAGAGAATGCAAATGACGGACGCGCCTCGCTTCAAAGCGGCCCTGACCGCCGGTCTGTTCGCCCTGGCGGTCGGTATCGGCTTCGTGTCGCTGTCAGAGCCGGCCGCCGCTCAGGGTCATGGCTATGGTCATTCCCGCGGCTACGGCGGATCCTACGGTCGCCACGGCGGCTCCGGCCGGCACGGCTATTCTGGTGGCCATGGACGGTCTTACGGCCGCCACGGAGGGTTTGGCCGCGGCTTTGGCTATGGGGGAGGTCACAGACGCTCCTTCGGCGGCCATGGCAGTCATGGAGGACAGGGCTACTGACCCTGCTCCGCCCCAGCGAACCATCAGCCCCGCGGTCGACGCGACCGAGGTGGCGGTGATGAGCGTGCCCCGGAACAAGGCAGGGCGGGGAGCGCCCGGTGAGACTGTGGCGCGAGCCGCCCAGCATCGTCGCGACCGCCACCTCTACGAAGGCCCACTCAAGTTCCCCGCTGCGATCCAGAGTGTATGGGTACGTCCCATTTGGCGTCAGAGAGAATACGGATCCTAATTCCGGCTTGAGCGTTAGTATTCGCGATAAAGACAAGGGAGGTCACGGTGACAATGAAAACGCCTACGGTTTTGCTGCTGACGTCGGTACTCGCGCTCGCACCAGCGACAGCCATGGCTCAGCACGTCGACGTCAACCCGGGTGGGATACAGGTTCAGGGCGGGGGCCACGGTCCTGCCGTGGTGGAGGAACGTCGCGATAGCGGTCACCATGAACGTCGGGAAGGGCTCCACGAGGAGCGGCGTGAAGGCCACGACGGCGGCGGACACCATGAAGAGCGGCACTAAAAGCGTCTGATTGATTATCCATCACCTGTTGATCGCGAGGCCTCCATTTGGCGCGCGCCTTGCGCTCAACAACATCGTGCTGTGGAACTGATCGAGGATTACAAAGACTTACTCAGCAGCAGGGTTCAATTTAGTCTGCTTGTAAGCTGAACTTAAGTTTTGGGCCCTCGCAGGCGGTGATATAAAGCGCGCACCGCGTCCATGTAGTCCTGATCCTGGTTCTTGGCGCAGAAGGCTCGCAGGAAGCCCACTTGCTCCTGCAGCGGGAAGGATGGCGGTGTGAGATCAAGTCCCTCGTCCACGCCCTGAGGCGCCCGGATCAATGCGCCGCTCATGAAGCCCTGCGCCCACGCGAAGTAATCACGCTGAAGCGCGGGATTTTCTCCGATTTCCTGATTGAAGCGGGCGCAGCTCGAGGCGCCGAGGCCAACGATCTTGACCGTCTCGGCCGTAGCAGGAGTTGATAACAGAATGGCAAGGGCTGCCGCCGCAATGCTCAGGATCGGAGTTTTCGTTCGGTTCATCGGATGACCTTGGGGTGGCGTTTATTGAACGTCAACCGAAGCGCCTCCGCCTCGGTCCGGGTTATCGGCCAGCCCCGCCCGAGCGCTGCTGCGTTTTGCATCGAGCCTCACGATCGATGTTGGCTTCATATTCGGCCAATGCCTCATAGAGGGCGCTTTTGCTAACCTTCCGGCAGGCGGCCGCTTCGCGCACCTTCAGGCCCTGCCCGATCAGCACCGGGGCTGTGCGCAAAATCCCTGGGGTGACTACGGGCTTGCGGCCGCCCTTGCCGCTAGCGGGCTGCGGCGGCGCTCAGCCCGACCCGCGTGCGCTCGCAAATGAGATCGCGTTCGAACGGACCTGGTGCTCCGAAGATGTGGAAGATCAACCGTCCGTTCGGGGTCGTGGTGTCGATCTGCCCGGTCAGGGAGCGTAGGGCCGCCCCTCTCCCCTCGAAGATCCTGCACGGTGTCGGCGAGGGCCGCCAGCACGGGCAGCCATCGACGATCCTGAGCGCTTCAAACGCTCTCGCGACGTCGGGCCGCATCTCGGTCTTGTCCCACGGCGTTACCAGTCGGGCGAAGTCGACGACACCGTGCAGCATCTCGAAGTGCGTCGACCGGCGGGGCAGAACGCTGCTGTACGAAGCCGCCGACGTGATGCTGACGCGCTGCAGGCAGCCCCTGAAGCTGAAGGCTCGGGCTCTGGCCATCGCGAAGCGCTGGACGATGCGCAAGGCACGCATCGGGGGCCGACATAGGACGGGCACAAAACCACGCTAAGCGGACAGAGCAAGAACATCGGACCTGTCAGTGTGCTTGCG
>NZ_JAJALK010000038.1 GCF_020523825.1 Methylobacterium brachiatum
TCTCCAGTCTCACCGATCGTGCGCCGGAAAACGCCCTCGATTGCGCCTCCGCCACAGTTCGATTGCGCGCCGCTACAACTAGGAACAGATCCGGCCGCTCCGGCAGCACCGCCGAGAAATGGTTGCAGATGCCCTCCTCCAGGCCGTTGCGGGCAGCCCAGCGTAGGCAGGCGGCCAGATCGATCCGCAGGCGTCGCAAGCCATCACCATCGACCGGCAGATTGGTTCGGGCAGATGGGGTCTGCGGAGTGGCAATCGGATGGGCCATGGTTCGACCTTTTGCGACAGCAGATGCGATCGGCCTCAGAGCGCCAAGGCGCCCTCGGTGATGAGGATGAGAAGGCGACTGTCGGCGCCGAGGCCGAGGTCTTGAGCCTCTGACGCATCACGCCGTGCGGTGAGGGCACCGGCTAGGCTTGCCGCCCCTGACGGCGTGGTGAGCGGTCCACCATGCGCCGCGAGGATGTCGGGAGCCGTGACCAACTTGCGCTCGCTCACGGTCATCACCTGCGCGTTGTGCCGCCGCAGCAGGGTAATCGCTGGCGCGCTGGCCTCGCCACAAGACAACATCTCGGCTGACGTGTTCAGGTCACCAGACACGCGCACGGGTCGGTCAGCGGCGAGCGCTGCGGCGAGGCAAGCGGCGCGCTCGGGCTCGACGGCCACGACACACCCTGGGGCCGCCATCCAACCCGCTAGCCCGGCCGCCATCGCGGCGGCGAGACCACCGACACCCGCCGGGACGAAGACATGCGTCGGTCGTGGATGCCCGGCGGCTTCTGCTTGTTCGCGGATCTCTGTCGCCATGACGCCGTACCCTGCCATCACGTCATGGACGACGAGGTCGTTCGGGTCATCGGTCGTATCCGCGACGAGGATGCCAGTACCTTGGTGAGCCTTGGCTGCGGCAGCATCAACTGCGTCGTCGTAGGTGCCCGCCACCCAGACGATCTCCGCGCCCTCGGCCTCAATCCGACGAGCGCGCGCCTGCGGCACACCCTCGTGCAGGAACACGCGGGCCGTCGCTCCGGCAAAACGCGCCGCGGCGGCGACCGCAAGGCCGTGGTTGCCATCGCTCGCGCAAACGAGTGTCGGCTGCCCTGCGGGCTGACGGGCGAGAAGGTCCGGCAGGTCGATCCCTGCCGCACGAGCCAAGGCTCTCAGACCGGCGTAGGTGCCGCCAAGTGACTTGAAGCTTCCGAGCGACCGCGGACCTTCGTCCTTCGCGAGGACCTGCGCCACGCCGAGGTGTGCGGCGAGCTTGGGCAGATCAAGGAGCGGCGTCGGTGCATAAGCGGGATCGAGGGGCCGCAGTACGGCTGCAATCTCGGCGGAACTGGTCGTCGTCATGTCCACGATGATGCACCGAGATGGATGGCGGATGGCGTCGAACTCCGGCAGTATCACGCCTGTTTCAGGCTCTGTTGCGGGAGATCACGCTGGAAAACGTCACCTTGGACGCCTTCGACCACGCCCTTCTTGCCGCGGTACAGGTAGACAACCAGACCTCGGCGCGAGCGCTCGCCGAGCGCGTCGGCTTGTCCGAGAGTGCCGTTCTAAGGCGCCTACGTCGCCTGCGGCGAAACGGGGTCATCGTCGCGGATGTTGCGATCGTACATCCCACCGTGCTGGGAACGCCCCTGACAGTTCACGTGCTCGTCTCGCTTGAACGGGAGACATCCGACCTGCTCGATGCCTTCGTTCGCCGTCTGCGCGCCCGACCCGAGGTAAGGGCGGCTTGGTACGTCACCGGAGATTCCGATTTCGTCCTTCAACTCCGCATCTCTGGCATGGAGGCATACGAGGCGTTCACCCGCGAAGTCTTCCACGACGAGCCGAACGTGCGTGGCTTCCGCACGATCATCGCGATGCGCCAGATCGTCGGGACTTAGGCCATTGCCCCCGGCGGTGCGAGCTATCGTGAGGTGTCGGACATTCCCGTCTTCAATCCACCGCTTGCAAGCAGAATACCGATCAACCGGGTAGGAGGGGCTAACCCTCGTCAAGCACCTCGAAGCGGACCTTCCGAACTTCCGCAAAGGGTCGTGAGCGGTCGCCGCGACTATTTCCGCTTCGCTGCATCCGTCGTCCGAATGCGGACGGGCAGGAAACCACCCAGTCCAGCCGTAGGCCGGTGCCTCTCGTCAGCCTAGAGGCGGGCCTTTCCATGGCTCACAATGGAACGCACGCGGCTGCGGACGATCACGGTGCGCCTGGTTCCGTAGCGTGCCCTTATGCGAACCAGCAGAGCTGCCTGATCCTGCCGGGCGGCCGTTGTCGTATCTTCGTGTCAACACGTCATCGCGTTTGGTTGTCACCGCGTCTTCGCGAGGCGGCCTTTCCCTTTCTTGGCGAGGAGGTCGTTGATCGCCTCCATCATCACGTCCTGCGTGGTCATGTCCGCGTCAAGGCCGACGAGCTTGATCATCCGGTAAATCTCGGGCTCGACCCAGACGGTGATCCCCCGTGCACCCTGGCGCGTGGTCGGGCGTTTCGTTTTGACCGCCTCGCCCGCCGCCTTTGTGGCTCGGCGATGAGGCTCCAGCGTCGGACCGACCTCGGGTGCCGCGATGGCATCGATGGTCTCTGGTGCCTCATCTCGCCGACCGGTAGATACGCTGTCCGTCACGGCGGCACGAAGGCTGAAACGAGGTGTGGCGCTCATCAGGCGGCCTCGA
Organism: Methylobacterium brachiatum; assembly: GCF_020523825.1. GTDB lineage: Bacteria > Pseudomonadota > Alphaproteobacteria > Rhizobiales > Beijerinckiaceae > Methylobacterium > Methylobacterium brachiatum. The sequence continues at coordinate 2,679 of NZ_JAJALK010000038.1, forward strand.
TGCCAGCGCGCTGCGGCAGGTTGAGGCCGATCAAGTTGGCCGTCCACTTGAAGAGATCGTGGATCTCAGTCGATGCCCTCCCCCCGGGCTCGATCTCCTGTGCCGTCCGGCCAGGGATAAAGCCACGCGAGTAGGAGACCCGCTGGTAGACTGCGCCTGGGTAAACCGGAATGTCTCGCTCGCGCAGTCCGGCGCGTGCCTCCTCCAGGTCAAACTCGGTCGAGGTGTTACAGGCGTTAAACACGACCCACGACGGCTTGCGGGCGATAGTTGTGAGATCGTGAGTTTGCCCAATGGCGTCGATATCAAGGATTGAGGCTCGGCAAGGTATCAGGATGAGATCCGCGGCCTTGCAGGCTACGAGCGCCGGCCGGTCTGCATGAGGCGCGGAGTCGATGATGAGCAGGTCGAGGCCGCCGGCCGCCCCTTGCGCCTTCACGTGCTCGAGCTGTTCAGCGGAGGTCACAACGGCTTCGGGATGATCCTTGCGCCGCTCGGACCACTTCCATGCCGAGGATTGAGGGTCGAGATCGGCGATTGCCACCTGAAGGCCAGCCCGGTGAGCGGCAACGGCGAGGTGCAGGGCTAGCGTGGTCTTACCAGCGCCTCCCTTTTGCGAAACCAGGGCAAGCGTGTGCATTGTGTTGACCTCCTGACGGTTTGACGAGCTGACAGCCTGCCGCAGCATCGCGTCGACAGGTTTACACTTCATCAACGAGACACGCTGACGACGCAACCCGTCAGAGTGTTTAACTGTCAGCATGTTGACACGTCACCACGTCAGTCCGACAACGCGTCACGGAATCGGGCGCTTTTCGAGTGGGAGCGCGGCGTCAACGTTGACTTAACGGTATCGACCGGCCGACATGAGCGTTTGAGGTGCGCGGCTAAAGGCGAGTCGCTGCCATCATCAGGAGAGACGGCCGCAGCAGAACCGAGACCCTGAAAAGCCAAAGGCCCCACCCCGGCAAGGGTGAGGCCTTCGAAAACACCGGGCGCCCGAAGGAACCGCATCTACCTCCTTCAGAGCACGCCACTCCTTACGGAGTCAAGCTGAAACATGAGTTTCGGCAACGGTGGAGGCTTGCCAGGAAGGAGCGATCATCCGGTCGTTCCTTCGATCCGCCGCGGCCCGCGAAGAAGCGGGACCGGGACCAATGACTTATGCCGAGGAGATCCGCCGGCAGGCGGAGGCAGCTCCATGCGCCGCGTTGCCGGCCGTCGCGGCAGCGCTTTGGCGCGCCTACGGGGAGGGGACTGTCACAGAAGTGGAGGCTGAGGCCCTATCCACTCTCATCGAAGCGCAGCGACAAGCGCGCAACGCTCCCAGGCTTCCCAGGGCCGAAGTAGGACCGAATACAGGTGGTCCTCATCCGCAAGGGGGATGCGTGACTGTTCCTGATCATACAGGACGATCCAGAAGGGCCTTCGGCTCACGCCCGCGCACGGATGCCTCCCTGGAGCGCCGCCGCCGCTGGGCCGCCTCGGGACGGCTCCCGCCAGGGCTAGCTGCCAAGTTTACGTCTGCAGAGCAGGCGGTCCTCGCCCTTGTCGCGGCCGAAGCCACGCGGCGGAAGGACTGCCGGCTGTCGATCGAGAACATGGCCGCGGTCGCGGGCGTGTGCCGTTCGACCGTGAAGAACGCCATACGCGAGGCGCGCCGGCTCGGGCTGCTCACCGTTGAGGAGCGGGCGGTCACCGGCTTTCGCAACGACACCAATATCGTCCGCATCGTCTCGGCCGAATGGCTGGCTTGGCTTCGTCTGGCGCGACGCGGCAACCCCCTCCCGCACCAGACGGGACGTGCTGCAGTTGCGGTTCAACAGGGGGGAGGGGTCAAAAGCGTGACCAGCACGCATACTCAAGTTCCAAATCTGTCAAAATCGGGGAAAACCAAACCGTCGCAATGCTGCCGGGAGGCAGCGGGCGACCTCGACCAAGCGACGCCTTCGGGAATCTACGCGGATGGTGGGACGACCAGAGCCATGCGCTGAGGGTCTGAAGCCGGCCGATATGACGAACGCGGCTGAAGCCGTGATTTCGCGCGCGTAGACGCGCCCACTCGGATTCCTCGCACAGGAGCCAGGATGGACGATGATGTGATCGCCAGGGAGAACACCGAGCTACGCCAGCAACTCCTCACCGCACAGAACCTACTGATGGCGACCGCGATCGACGCCGGCCGCCCGCATGGCCGCATCGCGGCGATTCAGGCCGAACGCGACGTGTGGTGCGCCGAGGCCGGGCGGTTGCCGCCCCGCAACGTGTGTAAGCTGATCGTCGGCAACTCGGATTCGAGCTGTTCCAAGAGCTGTGCTTCCCGCGATGGGCCGATGTGATCGCGATACCGCACGGTGTCGCGATCACATCGCTCAAGTTGAGTGGAATCGAGAGAGGCTTTTCTCAGGGGCTTCGGACTACGGCGCCCCTATGCATCGTCCCGACCGCCTCTTCCGCGTCGGCCTCGTCCTGTTGCTGGGGCTGGCGACCTTCCTCATCGGCTATCCGGCCGCCTACCTCGCGACCCACGGCCTCGACCCGCGGGCCTGGCCCACCATCCCGGGTACGCCCTTCGACTGGTTTTCGCCGGCCGGACCTGGCTGGGCGGGTTGGCTCGGCTTATCCCTGCACATGGCCTCGACCTACCGGGACATGGTGCTCGGGCACACGAACAGCCTCACCGGCGGTGGCCGTCCCGCCTTCCTGGCGATCTGGGCTACGGCGATCTTCTTCGCGGTGATCCTGGCCATGGGTGGCCGGCTCGTGCCGCTGCGCCACCGTCTGAAGCGCTACGGCGATGCCCGCTTCGCGGGACGGGCCGACCGCGCGCGCATGCGCCGGGGGATCGAGCTCGGGCTCGATCCGGATACCCGCCGCGCCGTCCGGGTCCAGGTCGAGGGTAACCTGATCACCATCGCCCCGCCGCGTACCGGTAAGACAAGCGGCGCGATCCTGCCGAATGTCGCCTTCCCGGAGCCCGAGGGCTGGGGTGGGCCGGTCGTCGTGATCGATCCCAAGGGCGACGTCGTGCGTGCCGCCCGCCGGCGGCGAGAGGCCATCGGCCAGACCGTGCTGGTGCTGGACCCACTCGGCTTGGCCGGAGGGACCGACCGATGGGATCCGCTGCTCGGGCTCGACCCTGAGGACGTGTTGGAACTCCAGAGCATGGCTCGCGCCCTCCTGCCCGACGTGGATCGGACCAGTGAGGCCGGGGCGTTCTTCCGCGATCGCGCCGTCGTCTTGGTCGGGGCCCGGTGAGAGGATGGTCGAAAACGTACGCTAAGCCCGCCGACCGGTGCGGGCGAGGAGCTTTTCTCCGTCTG
>NZ_JAJALK010000039.1 GCF_020523825.1 Methylobacterium brachiatum
CAATCCCTAAGCCACATCAATGCTTTACGCTACGCTCGCCACCACAGATCCACTGCCCTTGTGAATAAGACGGGCTAAGTCCATCGCGTGAGTGCCCCTTGAGGTGGCGGTTCAGCTAGCCGGGGAACGGATCGTGCATATCGGCCTCCTCTCGCAGAACTGTACCATCGCGCCCGCTTGACTCGCAGGCCATCGGTTCGCTGCCCTATTGGACATGTCGTTGCCCTTACAGAGCGAGCAGGGCACGAATCGGCATTGATCCTTGGCTACTGAGACTAGCACATTATAGACACCCGACGTTCAAGGTTGCTGAGCTCATGGCCTCTTTGCCGGAGCCGATCACAGGGACGTGCCACTGGTCACGGGTGCTCGCCTCGGAGCATGAACTCTTGTGACCACCGAACGGTCTGCACGCCTTCGACCGATGCGAGCGCCGGCTCTATCCCTACGCGGGCATGGCCGACGATTTCGTTGAATTTAGGGAAAATTTTCACGTCTCGAAGTCCTTCAGCTTCGAGACCGTCAGCGATGCGATAAACGTGAGACTTACAAGACGGGTCGACGGATATAGTAAATACGATCATGGCACATGAATCCTGTCATTTCGGGGTTTGAAGTTGTGCTCCTTTTCTGCTGTGGCTCTTTGGGAAGACTGCAAGTAAGAAATAATAATCCTCCTGCCTTCAGGCAAAGGATGTAAGAAAAGGTTATCGGCCTTGCCCGGCCTAGATCGCGCGGTGAGGTCTACTTGATCGAACCGGGAACATTTCTGTCCGAGCAGTTTCTTACCCTTTGCTGCAAATCGGTACTCGAGGCGGCGGACCGCGCCGGTCTTGCGGTGACAGTCGGCGCGTTGCGGCGTTCTACCGGGCGGTGGTGCGCGAGACCCCGGCGGATCTGGTCAATGAGACGCGGCTGCGCACGTTGAAGTACCGGCACATCGGCTCGGCTCATGGTCTGTCATCGAACTTGGCCTAGCAGGCGATCGCGCAAGTATCTGCGAACCGGAGGGCTGCGCGAACGACGCGCGGCCCGGTCGCGAGCTATCACAACGCCTCGGTGCAGTTTAACATCTTCCCCGCCCTGAAGGACGGGGGTTTTCGGAAACCGTAAGGTCCCGTCCAGTCGACGCTTCGACGGGCTGCTGATGCACGCCCTCCACGTCCAGCAACGGTATGTTCCACCGCCGTTCGATGTTAATCGCCGCGTTGATGTCGGCGTGGTCCTCGTGGCCGCAACCGATGCAGACGAAGCGCGCTTGGCTCTCGCGGCTCGTCGCGTCGACCACACCGCAGGCCGCGCAGGTCTGCGACGTGAACCGTGCGGGCACAGTCACCACCTGACCGTCGCGCTGCTCCATCTTGTAAGCGAGGATCGTCGCGAGCCGGTGCCAGCCCGGCCTTTTGCCGCACGTTGCGCCTCGGCTCCTCCACCGTGCCCGCGCACTGGCCGTCATGGCGCGCGTATTCAGGTCCTCCAAGACCGCCACGCCGTACCGGCGCGCGATGTAAAGCGCGGCGCGGTGGTGGACGTCGCGTCGGATGCGGGCTTGCCGGGCTTGGAGCCGGGCGACGCGGGCCTGAGCCCTGCGGCGTCGGTTCGGCCCGCGCTTGTGTCGGGCGAGGATGCGCTGTGCCTTCCGCTTGCGGGCTTCAATCCGCTCCAGGCTGGCGGGCGCCGTCAGCAGCTCGCCCGTGGACAGGGCGAGCGTCGTGGCGACCCCGCGGTCGATGCCGACCACCTCGTGAAACGGGGCGGGTGCTGTGTGCGCGATCTCGCAGGTGAAGGCGACGTGCCCACCGAGCGGATCGAGCGAGACGGTGACGTTCTTCACGACCCCGCAGATCGACCGGCTGTCGCGGTACTTCGCCCAGCCGATCTTCGGCAGGCGCACGGCCGACCAGTTCGCGTTGAGCCGCTTCACCGCGACCTCGCGACCAGGGAAGCGGAAGCTGTCGTCCACGCCGCGCCTGCGGGGACCTGGGAAGCCCGCACGGCCTGCAAAGAAGTTCTGGAACGCCCTATCGAGATCACGAAGCGCCTGCTGCTGGCACGACACGGAAACGGCGCGAACCCAGTCGATCGTTTGAATGGTGTAACAAAATTACGTCATTCGATCTTCTGACGGATTGATCCGGTTGACGTAGCTTTCAACAAGCCCGCAAAAATGCGCCAAAAAACAATTGAGGATGGGGCCGCGAAGGCTTCATGGGGAAGGAGCACTCATGCGCTGGGCTGAACGGCGACTGTGGTCACATCTGACCGAGATGCCAACAATCGTCGCCAGCAGCGTGCTGGCGGGCTGGCGGGGCTTCGCGTTTCAGGAAATCGAAGTCCCTCCGGAGGGGCGGTTCGACAGTCAGCAGGCGCTGATCACCCTTTCGAAGACATGCGGGCCGATGAAGGTCCGCAGAGGATCGGCGAGGGCAGCTTTCCTCGATCACCCGACAGACCCCGTGCTGAGTTTGCCCGGACACGAGGCGGCGGGGGCTTGGCGAGGTGTTCAGCGCGGGTTGCATCTCATGATCGAGCCGGAAGCGATCGAGCGATTCACGGGCCGTGTCTATCGCGAAGGCGCCTTCTGTCGCCTGGAAGGCCGACAGCCGGCCATCGAAAATCTCTTACGCGCCTTGCACATCGACATGGGAACGGGGCACCCCAGCGGAGCGATTCTAGGCGAGTCCATAGTCTCCGCCCTTATCCACCATCTTCTCGCGGGAGACGACGTCGGCTCGGCCGCCGGGCTGCATCAGCCTTCTGCGCCGACTGACGTGCAGCGCCTGCGCGAGTGGATCGAGGCTAACCTGGCCGAGTCGATCAGTCTGAACGCGATGGCAAACGAGGTCGGCGTCAGCATCCGACACCTGTGTCGGACGTTCCAGGCGGCAACAGGTCACTCTCCGTACAAGTACATCCTCGTGCGACGGGTGGAGAGAGCGAAGCAGCTGATCGGCGCCGGGCAGCTCAGCCTGCAAGAAATCGCGGCGGAGGTAGGTTTCGCACACCAGGCGCACATGACTGACACGTTCCGGAAGATCGTCGGCGCGTCTCCGTTACATTTCCGCAACAGAACTTAGCCTGTTGGCGCGATACCAGGCCCGCCCGGCCATATCTCGATAGGGTGTCCAGATCTCGGAAGACGGATTTAAAGTGCGAATGTTAGCTCCCCTGGCAATAAACTGCCAACGAGGGGAGAGGGTCATGACCGCGCGTTTCAAGTTTGCTTTGGCGCTGACGACGGCGCTCGTCGGCGCCACAGGCGCACAGGCACAGCAAGGCTATTATTCTCGTTCCTTCAGTTTCGGTGACAGCCTGAGCGACACCGGGCGAGTCCTGCGCGAGACGGGCTACAATGCGCCGAGGGCCCTGGCTCCGGGACTGGGCGGACCCGGCATCTACTCTCCCACCGCGGGCATATGGTCCAACGAACCCAATTTCCTTCAGGTGCTCCCCGGGCTCGTCGGCGTGCCCTACAATCCTGCCAACAATTTCGCGGTCGGCGGCGCGATCTCAGGCAACCAACCCGCCAACGCGGGAACATCGCCGTTCTTCCCCTACGGTTTCCCTAACCAAGTCGACCAATTCATCGCAAGGGGCGGCAGCTTCACCTCGCATGACGTCATCAACGTCTGGTTCGGTTACAATGATATCTCGGGAATACCCGCGAACGGCACGCCCGCCCAGATCGCCAGTGGGATCAATACGATCTACAACAACGTATCTGGAAACATTAACCGGCTGGTCGCGCTCGGCGGTCAGAACTTCGTTGTCTTCAACACCCAGACCTTCCGTAGCCTGTTCCCGGCTAGCGTCGCCGGTGCAAACAGTCCGATCGCGGCTCAGTTCAATCAAGGGTTCGTGAATGCCTTGCAGCCTCTGTCCGACAGGGGGCTCAATATCCACTTCTTCGATCTTGCGACATTGTCGGACCGCTTCCGCTCGAACCCGACCGCCTATGGGTTCGCGGCGAATGCCGGCACCGTTTCCTGCGCGCAGGATCCCGCCTGCAGCGCGAGTGGGTCCACGACCGGCCTGGAAAATCAGTACATCTCTCCCGAGAACATCCACTTCACAGGCAAGGCCAACACGATCATCGCGGCGTACTTGGCCAACCAGATCAACGCTCCTCTGACGATCGCCCCCCAAGGCGAGCTTGGGCAGGCAGCCGGCCTAGCGTTCTCCTCGACCCTGATCGATTTCCTCAGCGCCGAGCGCCGCCGCAACATGGCCATGTCGGTGCCCGCCACCTTCACGGCAGACCTGCCAGGACGCGCGGCTCCGCCAGTGACCATCCCGGTCCAGGTCGGCAGCCCGCTCTCCGCGTTTGCCCTCGGCACCTATGTCAACGTGGACCGCACGGCTCAGAACCGCGCGGGCGGCGGCAGCACGGGCAACACCTACAACGCTGACTTCGGCGGCGTCACCGCTGGCCTACTCTACCAAGCCACGCCCAACCTCGTGCTCGGCGCCGCCTTCAATTATCTCAACACCAGCGTGGATTTGCGCGGCCTGACCAACGGCCGCATCGACATGGATAGCTTTCAAGGCTCCGGCTTCGCCTCGCTCTCATTCTCCAACTTCTTCGCCGACGTGGTCGGCACCTACGGCCGCAACAACTACAGCCTCGACCGGCCCGGCGTGATGAACGACCGCCTGACCGCTTCCCCCTCCGGCGACGCGTTCACGGTCGCGGCCCGCACCGGCTACCTGTTCGACTTCGGCACGTTTAAAGCCGGCCCGGTGGGTGAGGTTGCCTATGCAAACGTCAGCGTCGATGCCTACCGCGAGCGGGGCGATACGCTGCTGACTATTGGCACGCGGCGTCAGAGCCTCGAAGGCCTAACGGCGGGTGGCGGCATCCAGATCCGCACCACGGTCCCGATGTTCGCGGGGTTGGTCAGCCCCTTCCTGAACGTGACCGCCCAGCACGACTTCCTCGACGGCGTGCGTACCGTGACCTCGTTCCAGACTTACGCGCCCACCCTGTTGATCCGCACCCAGGCCGGGCGACGCGCGGATGACGTCTACGGTCGCGTCGCCGGAGGCCTGGACCTCGACTTCGGCAACGGCCTAAGCGGCGTGCTGACCGGTTCGACCAGCTTCGCCCGTTCTGGAGGTGACGATCACACCGTCAGCGTGGGCCTGCGCTACCGCTTCTGAGTCTGTCACTCTGATTTCGCGCCCTCCCGATCTCAGACCCACAAGGGCGCCAACTGGCCCGGTCTCACGGCCGGGCCTCTTTCGATCAGACCCGAACCCTTGATAGAGGTCGACATGACAGGCCAAACATTCGCGGCCCGCGGTCCCACGCTCCAACCCCCAACTAACGCGGGCAGCTTCTACGCCGCAATCGGTCAAGACCCGACATTCCAGCAACTCGTCGGCGAGCGCACGCGGTTCGCCTGGATCCTGACCGGCCTGATGCTGGTGGTCTATTTCGGCTTCATCGGCCT
>NZ_JAJALK010000003.1 GCF_020523825.1 Methylobacterium brachiatum
GGGGCCTTCGACCTGGCGTATCTGTGCTGCCTGCCGAACATGACCGTGATGGCGGCGGCCGACGAGGCCGAGCTGGTGCACATGGTGGCGACGGCGCACGCGCACGATTCGGGCCCGATCGCGCTGCGCTACCCGCGCGGCGAGGGCGTGGGCGTCGAGCTGCCGGAGCGGGGCGAGGCTCTGGCGATCGGCAAGGGCCGGATGGTGCGCCAGGACGCAGAGGCGCGGGTGGCGATCCTGTCGCTCGGCACGCGCCTGTCCGAGGCTTTGAAGGCGGCCGATACGCTGTCGGATCAGGGCGTTGCGGTGACGGTGGCGGATGCGCGCTTTGCCAAGCCGCTGGACGAGGCGCTGATCCTGGATCTGGCGCAGAGCCACGAGGTCCTGATCACCATCGAGGAGGGCTCGCGCGGCGGGTTCGGCGCGATGGTGCTGCACCTGCTGTCGGAGCGGGGCGCGCTGGATGCGGGCCGGGTCCGGGTTCGGACGCTGACGCTGCCGGACCTGTACCAGGACCACGACAGCCCGGAGAAGATGTACGCCGAGGCCGGCCTCGACGCCGCCACCATCGTCAAGACCGCGCTGGCGACCCTGCCGGAGCGCAAGGAAGGCCGCTCGCGCCTGCGCCTGGCCTGATCCCGGCGCGAGCGGGCGGGGGACGCGGGTCCGCGCCTCGCTTGCCGCCCGGACGGTTCGATGACACAAGCGCGGCGCGGCGGGGTCCCCCGCCCGCGCCGGCATTCCGCAACGCTTTGAACATGTGATGGTAGAGGCCACTTCCTCCGGCCCGTCCGAGGTCGGCCCCGTGCTGATCACCGGCGCGAGCGGGTTCCTCGGTTCAGCCCTGGTCGACGTGTTCCGCCGGGCCGGCTTCCCGGTGCGCATCCTCGTGCGCGCCTCGAGCCCGCGCCGGAACCTGACCTGGACCGACGTCGAGATCGCCGAGGGCGACATGCGCGACCCGGCGGCCGTGGCCGCCGCCATGCGCGGCCAGCGCTACCTGATCCACGCCGCCGCCGATTACCGGCTCTGGGCGCCGGATATGGAAGAGATCGTCCGCACCAACCGCGACGGCACCCGCCTGATGATGCGCGCGGCCCTCGATGCGCAAGTCGAGCGGGTGGTCTACACGTCGAGCGTCGCCACCATCAAACCGCCGGCTGACGGGGTCACCCCCTCCGACGAGACCATGCCGCTGACGCCTGAGACCGCCATCGGCGCCTACAAGCGCAGCAAGGTCGTGGCCGAGCGCGTGGTGGAGGAGATGATCGCCCGGGACGGCTTGCCGGCGGTGATCGTCAACCCATCGACGCCGATCGGTCCCCGGGACGTCAAGCCGACGCCGACCGGCCGGATCATCCAGGAGGCGGCGCTCGGCAAGATGCCGGCCTTCGTCGATACCGGGCTCAACCTCGCCCATGTCGACGACGTCGCCCAGGGCCACCTGCTCGCTCTGCGCAAGGGCCGGATTGGTGAGCGCTACATCCTCGGCGGCGAGGACGTGTTCCTGTCGCAGATGCTCGCCGACATCGCCGGCATGGTCGGCCGCAAGCCCCCGACCGTGAACCTGCCGCGGGCCGCGGTCTACCCGGTGGCGTTCTTCGCCCAGCTCGCCGCCCGGGTCACCGGCCGCCAGCCGTTTGCCACCATCGACGGCATCCGCATGTCCCGCTACCGGATGTTCTTCTCCGACAAGAAGGCCCGGGCGGAGCTGGGCTATACGGCGCGGCCCTATCGCGAGGGCCTGTCCGACGCGATCACGTGGTTCCGCCAGGCCGGGTATCTCGGATGAGCCAGCTCGACACCGCGACCGCGGCGCGCTCCGGCAAGGGCCACCGCGACGAGAACTTTCCGGTCGCCTCGCACCTGATCCACCCGCGCCGCCGCGGCGCGATCCTGGCCTTCTACAATTTCGTCCGCGCCGGCGACGACGTGGCCGACCACGCGGACCTTACGTCCGAGCGCAAGCTCGCGCTGCTCGACCGGCTGGCCGATGCGCTCACCGGCGCCGGCCCGTCCGACCCCGAGGCGGAGCCGCTCAAGCGCGAGCTCGCCGCACGGGGCCTGCCGCCCCGCCATGCGTTGGAATTGCTCGACGCGTTCCGGATGGACGCGCGCAAGAACCGCACGGCCAACTGGGACGAGCTGATCCATTATTGCCGCTACTCGGCGATGCCGGTCGGGCGCTTCGTGCTCGACGTGCACGGCGAGGACCCGGCCCGGGTCTGGCCGGCCTCCGACGCGATCTGCGCGGCGCTCCAGATCATCAACCACCTTCAGGATTGCGGCAAGGATTACGCCGACCTCGACCGGGTCTACCTCCCGCAGGACGCCCTCGACCGGCACGGCGCTACGGTGGCGATGCTGGGGGCGCCGCAGGCGAGCCCGCCTCTCCGGGCGGTGATCGCCGAGCTGGCGCAGCGCTGCCTCGACCTGCTCGAGGAGGGCGCCGTCCTGCCGGACCTGATCGACGATCTGCGGCTCTCCCTGGAGATCGCCGCGATCCACCGCCTCGCCGTGGTGCTCGCCAAGGGGCTGACCACGCGCGATCCGCTCTCGGAAAAAGTCCATCACGGCAAGGCCGCCTTCGCGCTCACCGCGCTCGGCGGCGTCGCCGCCACCCTGGCGCGCCGGCCCTTCCGGGGCCGGATCGTGCGGGGCGCGGCTCAGGGAATCCGCTCGTGAGCGCCACCGCGACCACCGCCCCCGCCGAGGATTCCGCCGCCCCGGCCCTGCCGGCCGCCGGTTCCTCGTTCTACACGGCCATGCGCCTGCTCCCGAAGGAGCGGCGCGAGGCGATGTATGCCGTCTACGCCTTCTGCCGCGCCGTCGACGACGTCGCCGACGATGGCGGCCCCCGGGCGGTGCGCCAGGTCGAGCTCGACCGCTGGCGCGCCGACATCGACGCGCTCTATGCCGGCCGGCCGGCGCCGCGGGTGCGCGACCTCGTCGAGCCCGTGCGCCGCTACGACCTCAAGCGCGAGGATTTCCAGGCCGTCATCGACGGCATGGCCATGGATGCGGTCGAGGACATCGTCGCCCCCGACGCCGAGACCCTGGACCTCTACTGCGACCGGGTCGCGAGCGCGGTCGGGCGGCTGTCGGTGCGGATCTTCGGCATGCCGGAGGCGGACGGGATCCGGCTCGCCTGGCACCAGGGCCGGGCGCTCCAGCTCACCAACATCCTCCGGGACATCGACGAGGATGCCGAGCGCGGGCGCCTCTACCTGCCCCGGGAGAAGCTGGCCGCCATCGGCCTGACCGATCCGACCCCCATGGAGGCGATCAGCCATCCGCGCATCGGCGAGGTCTGCCTGTCGGTGGCCCGGGAGGCCGAGGAGCATTACCAGGCGACCTGGGAGATCATCCGGCGCAGCCCGCGCAAGGCGACCAAGGCCGCTCGGCTGATGGCCGCGGCCTACCACCTCTACCTCAAGGCGGTGATCGCGCGCGGCTGGGCGATGCCCCGTGCCCGGGTGAAGCCCGGCAAGCTCGCGTTGCTCGCCGTCGTCCTCCGGCATGGCCTGATCTGATGGGACGCATCCACGTCGTCGGCGCCGGCCTGGCCGGCCTCTCCGCGGCCGTCGCGCTGGCTGAGACCGGCGCCCAGGTGGTGCTGCACGAGGCCGCCAAGCAGGCCGGCGGGCGCTGCCGCTCCTATTACGATCCGGCCCTCGGGCTGACCATCGACAACGGCAACCACCTGCTGCTGTCGGGCAATGCCGACGCGCTGGGCTTCCTCAAGACCGTCGGCGCCCCCGCCGACGCGCTCGTCGGCCCCGACGAGGCGGCGTTCGACTTCGCCGACCTGAAGACCGGCGAGACCTGGCGCCTGCGCCCCAATGCCGGGCGGCTGCCTTGGTGGGTGATGAGCCCGTCGCGGCGCGTCCCCGGCACCCGGGCCCGGGACTATCTCGCCCCGCTCGGGATCCTGCGCGCGGCCTCCGGCAAGCCGGAGGGTGCGGGCGGCACGATCGGCGAGAGCATGGCCTGCGAGGGCGATCTCTACGCCCGGCTCTGGCACCCGGTCCTGCTGGCCGCGCTCAACACCGAGCCGCGGGACAGCGATGTCGGGCTGGCCGCCCGGATCCTACGCGAGACCCTGGGTGCCGGCGGCAAGGCCTGCCGCCCGCTGGTGGCGGTCGAGGGCCTGTCCTACGCCTTCGTGGACCCGGCCCTGCGCTACCTGACCGCCTGGGGCTGCGAGATCCGCGTCGGCCGGCGCCTCCGCGGCCTCGAGGGGACAGACGGCCGCGTCGGGCAGCTCCTGTTCTCCGACGGCCCGGAGCCGATCGGCCCCGAGGACGGAATCGTGCTCGCGCTGCCGCCCTGGGTCGCCCGGGAGGTGTTGCCCGGTCTCCTCGCCCCGGTGGAATTCCGCTCCATCGTGAACGCGCATTTCGCCCTGGCGCCGAAGCCCGGCAGCCCGCTCGTTCTCGGCGTCGTAAACGCCCTCACGGAGTGGCTTTTCGCCTATCCGGACCGGTACTCGGTCACGATTAGCGGTGCAGACCGGCTCCTCGACGTGCCCCGGGAAGACCTGGCCCGCCAGATCTGGGGGGAGATCGCACAGTTGTGCAGTCTTGCCCCGGAACTGCCCAGCTGGCAGATCGTAAAGGAGAAGCGTGCGACCTTCGCGGCGACGCCGGCCGAGGCCGCGCGTCGTTCGGGGGCCGAAACCGCCTACGAAAATCTCGTCCTGGCAGGCGATTGGACCGCCACCGGTCTGCCATCGACGATCGAGGGAGCGATCCGCTCGGGCAAGACGGCCGCGCGTGCGCTGCGTCACGGATCCTCCGTGCGCGCCGGGCTACGCGCGCCGGTATCAGGCGCATTGGGCGCCGCTTGAGGCATGGCGGCCGCGTCGCAGCGGCCGTTCGAGGCGAGGACCATGAGAGAGGCCGTAAGCAAGGTCGAGCCGCTTCAGCGCTCGAAGACCCAGGGGATCTCGCTCGACGACGTCGAGCGCGGCGTGGCGCAGGCGACGCGCTCGCTGATCAACCTGGCGCATGACGACGGGCATATCTGCTTCGAGCTCGAGGCGGATGCCACGATTCCGTCCGAATACGTCCTGTTCCACCATTTCCGCGGCACGCCGGTTCCCGACGGCCTCGAGGCCAAGATCGGCAATTACCTGCGCCGCACCCAAGGCCGGCACGGCGGCTGGGCCCTCGTCCACGAGGGTCCGTTCGACATGAGCTGCACGGTCAAGGCGTATTTCGCCCTCAAGATGATCGGCGAGGATATCGAGGCGCCGTATATGCGCCGGGCCCGTGAGGCGATCCTGTCCCGCGGCGGCGCCGCCAACGCCAACGTCTTCACCCGCTTCATGCTGGCCCTCTACGGCGAGGTGCCCTGGCGCGCCGTGCCGGTGATGCCCGTGGAGGTGATGTTTCTGCCGAAGTGGTTCCCGTTCCACCTCGACAAGATCAGCTACTGGGCCCGCACCACCGTAGTGCCGCTGTTCGTGCTCCAGGCGACCAAGCCGCGCGCCCGCAACCCGCGCGGGATCAGCGTCCAGGAGCTGTTCATCACCCCGCCCGAGAGCGTCCGCACCTGGCCGGGCTCGCCGCACGCCACCTGGCCGTGGACGCCGATCTTCGGCTTCATCGACCGGATGCTGCAGCTGGTCGAGGACCGCCTGCCGCGCAAGAGCCGCCAGCGGGCCATGGAGAAGGCCCGCGCCTGGGTCAGCGAGCGCCTGAACGGCGAGGATGGACTGGGCGCGATCTTCCCCGCCATGGTCAACTCGGTGCTGATGTACGAGGTGATGGGCTACCGGCCCGATCACCCGCAGGTGCGCGTGGCCTGCGACGCCATCGAGAAGCTCGTGGTCGAGAAGGCCGACGAGGCCTACGTCCAGCCCTGCGTCTCGCCGGTCTGGGATACGGCGCTCGCCAGCCACGCCCTGCTCGAGGCCGGCGGCCCCGAGGCCGAGGCCCAGGCCCGCGCCGGCCTCGACTGGTTGAAGCCCCGCCAGGTGCTCGACATCGTCGGCGATTGGGCGGCACGCAAGCCGAAGGTCCGCCCGGGCGGCTGGGCGTTCCAGTACGCCAACCCCCATTATCCCGACCTCGACGACACCGCCGTGGTGGTGATGGCGATGGACCGGGCCATGCGCCAGCACGGGCTGGTCGCCGGCATGCCGGACTACAAGGCCTCGATCGCCCGCGCGCGGGAATGGGTCGAGGGCCTGCAGTCGGAGGATGGCGGCTGGGCGGCGTTCGATGCCGACAACAACCACATGTACCTCAACCACATCCCGTTCTCGGACCACGGCGCGCTCCTCGACCCGCCGACCGCGGACGTGACCGCCCGCGTGGTCGGGATGCTGGCGCAGCTCGGCGAGACCCGGGAGACCTCCCGGGCGCTCGATCGCGGCGTGAACTACCTGCTGAACGACCAGGAGGAGGACGGCTCCTGGTACGGCCGCTGGGGCATGAACTTCATCTACGGCACCTGGTCGGTGCTGTGCGCCCTGAACGCCGCCGGGGTCGATTCCGCCGATCCGCGGATCCAGCGGGCGGTGTCGTGGCTGATCCGCATCCAGAACCCGGATGGCGGCTGGGGCGAGGACGCCTCCTCGTACAAGATCGACCCAGCCTTCGAGGCGGGCTCGTCCACGGCCTCGCAGACCGCCTGGGCGTTGCTCGCCCTGATGGCGGCCGGCGCGGTCGACGACCCGGCCGTGACCCGCGGGATCAACTTCCTGACCCGCACGCAGGGGGCGGACGGGTTCTGGAACGAGGAGCGCTACACCGCCACCGGCTTCCCGCGGGTGTTCTACCTGCGGTACCATGGCTACCCGAAGTTCTTCCCGCTCTGGGCGATGGCCCGCTATCGCAACCTCAAGCGCACCAACAGCCGCCGCGTCCAGTTCGGCATGTGACGCGCCCGGCGCCGGCCCCCGGGCCGGCGCCACCGTTCGGGACGACGCCGGAGCGGATCGCAACCTCCTCCCGCCCGCGAACCCCGGTATCCCGCACGTGGCCACCTCCGACGACGATCCCGCGGCGCCGGCCCCCCGGCGCTCGCGGCTCCTTGCGGAGCTCGCCGGACTGGTCCACCAGCGCGCCATGATCGATCCCGCCGCCCCCGTCCTCGCCGTCACCGGTCTCGCCCGCGAGCGCCGTCTCGCGGCCGGGGAGGGAGTCGAGGCGGTCGGCGCCGGTGGCAACCCGCACCGCCTCCGTCAGCTCCTCGACGCCCGCCCGCAGCCCGGCTGCCGGGCGGTGATCAGCTTCGGCATCGCGGGCGGTCTCGACCCGTCCCTGAAACCCGGCGACGTGGTGGTCGGGACGGGAATCGTCGGCGAGGAAGGCCGGCGCGCCGCCGATCTCGACCTCTCGGCCACCCTTCTCAACGCCCTTGCGGGGATCGGCCCCCGGGTGATCCCCGCCGACCTCGCAGGCGTCGACACCGCGATCCTCGGTATCGACGGCAAGGCGGAGCTGCGCGCTCAGACCGGCGCCGCCGCCGTCGACATGGAATCCCACGTGGCCGCCGCCTTCGCGGGCCGCCACGGCCTACCCTTCGCGGCCCTGCGGGTGATCTGCGACCCCGCCAACCAGGCGCTCCCGGCCTTCGCGGCCCAGGCGCTCACCCCGGACGGCGAGCCCGATATCGCCGCGGTGTTCTTCGCCTTCGCCCGGGGCAGGGCGCGGCTGGGCGACCTGATGCGGCTGGCTCGCGACTCCAACGCCGCCTTCGCGTCGTTGGGGAAGTGCCGAACGCGGTTGGGGAAGGGGCTCGGGATCCCGACGCCGTCGCAACCGGTGTCCGGCTGACAGATCAGCAATCACGCGCGCCCTCTCCGAACAAGGGCCCCCGGGGGCGCTCGGCGCGCGACGACAATGCAAAACTGGAGGCCCGGAGAAGACATCCGGCTCCGCGGCAAGCCTGACGTCTGAACGAAAAAAGACGCCGACCTCTTCGGCCGGCGTCTGTCAGGCGGATGCGTCGCCCGGCGCGGGAGACCTGAATCCTGCGCCGGGTGGGAACCGGCCTCAGCCGGCGTTCTTGCTCAGTGACACCGCCACGAAGCGGGTCTGGCCCTTGCCGCTCTTGACCCGCATCAGCACGGCCTTGCGGCCGCTCGACTCCGCCGCGCGGATCTGCGCCGCGACGTCGGCCGGGCGGGACACGCTCTGGCCGCCGACATCGAGGATCACGTCGCCGGCCTCGATACCCTTGGCGGCGGCCGGGCCGTCCGGATCGACCTGGACCACGGCGACGCCCTGCTCGGACAGGCCGACATCGGCGGCCGGCGCGAGGTTCAGGCCGAGCCGCGGCTGGCCGTTGCCCGAATCGTCCTCGCGGCTGGCGACCTTGGTGCCGTCGGTCGGCATGGCGCCGAGCGTCACCGTCGCCGTGTCGGCCTTGCCGCCGCGCAGGTAGCCCAGCTCGACCTTGGCGCCGGGCTTCATGCTGGCGATCCGGCGCGACAGCTCGCGGGCGCTGTCCACCGTGTCGCCGTTGACCTTCTCGATCACGTCGCCGGCCTTCAGGCCGGCCTTGGCCGCCGGGGTGCCGCTCTCGGCATGATCCACCAGGGCGCCCTTCGCCTTGTCGAGACCGAGCCCCTCGGCGATGTCCTGCGTCACCGGCTGGATCTGGACGCCGAGATAGCCGCGGGCGACCTTGCCGTCGGTGCGGAGCTGGTCGACCACCGCCTGCACGGTCTCGGCCGGGATCGCGAAGGCAAGGCCGACGCTGCCGCCGGACGGCGACGCGATGGCGGTGTTCACGCCGACCACCTCGCCGTTGACGTTGAAGGTCGGGCCGCCGGAATTGCCCTTGTTGATCGGGGCGTCGATCTGCAGGAAGTCGTCGTACGGGCCGGCGCCGATGTCGCGGCCGCGGGCCGAGACGATGCCGGCCGTGACGGTGCCGCCGAGGCCGAACGGGTTGCCGATCGCCACCACCCAGTCACCGACCTGCGGGGCGGTCTTGCCGAACTGGACGTAGGGGAAGTTCGAGCCCTCGTTGATCTTCAGGAGCGCGACGTCGGTCTTGGCATCCTTGCCGATGACCTTGGCGTCGAGGGTGCGGCCGTCGTCGAGGGTCACCTGCACGGTCTTGGCATGGTCGACCACGTGGTTGTTGGTCACCACGTAACCGTCGGCCGAGATGATGAAGCCGGAGCCGACCGCGCCGCGCGAGCCCTGGCGCTGCTGCGGCTGCGCCGGCATGCCGCCCGGGCCGTTCTGGCCGAAGCGCCGGAAGAACTCGCGCAGCTGCGGCGGCACGTTCTGGAGGTTGCGGCCCTGGCTCGGCCCGTCATCGTCGTCGCTGCTCGCCGAATCGTCGAGCTTGACCTTCACCGAGACGACGCCCGGCTTCACCTTGTTGACGATGCCGGCGAAGGAGCCCGGCGGATGCTCCGGGGCCTCGATCGGGGTCTTGGGCAGGGCCTGGGCGAAGGCCGGGGTCACGGAGGGGAGGGTGCTGCCCAGGGCGCCGCCGGCGATCAGCGCGGCAGCTGCCACCGAGGCGAGGGCGCGGCGCGAGGTCCGGCCGGCGATCGGGTTTTGAGGACGGGTCTCGGTCATGGGGATCGCAACCTCTTGGAATGGATCGGGACGCCGCCGGGAACGCGGCGGTCGATGCGATCGGTCTAACGGGCGGCGCCTGACCCCGGCGTGGCGGTCAAATTACGGTTTGGACATGTGCGCCAGCTCCGCGAAGACGAGGTTGCCGTGTCCGGCTCCCGGAGGGCGGTCAGGCAAAGCCAAGTCTCGTTGGCGGCTCGGGAAGAGCCCGCGGCTTGTGCCGCCTGTCACCGGCGCTTCCGGAAACGTGCGATAGGGTCTGATCGATCCCGGCAGGCGGCCGTAACCTTCGGTCCTGTCGGTCGGCGCCGCGTGAGATGCGTGAGGGTGGGGCGATGAGGACGGTGTTTGCGGTTGCCATTCTGGTCGGATCGACCATCGGGGCGATGGCGGCTGATGGGTACGGGAATTATCGGAGCTACTTCGATGAAAAGCCCGCTGCCGGCGATCGGACCAAGCTGAAATCCACGAAGACGAAGCGCCATCCCATCGAAGACGTCGATACGCGGCGCTACGACGACGGCGTTGCGACGACGAACCCGGACAATCTGAAGTTGGGCTACAGGAACCGCGCCGGAATCTACGTGCCGCCCGACTATTCCACCCATCCGCGCGGCTCGGCCGGGGACGGCTTCGGCGGTTCGACCGCCGAATCGTATGGCAGCTTCAGCGCGCCCAATCCCTTCGTCGGCCCGCTCGGCACGCGCCGTTGAGGTCGGGTTTGGCCATCCAGCGGCTCAGTCCCACCACCGGCCTCATCCCGAGGAGCTGGCGCAAAAGCGTAGGCCTCGAAGGAGCCCTCCAGAAAGATCAACGATCCCTGGCGGTCTCCTTCAATGCCCGCTGTTGAGGGCGCTTCGGGATCGAAAGGTCGCGCAGGTTACGCGACGCGGCTTAAGGCG
The DNA here is from genome assembly GCF_020523825.1 of Methylobacterium brachiatum. Classification (GTDB taxonomy): domain Bacteria; phylum Pseudomonadota; class Alphaproteobacteria; order Rhizobiales; family Beijerinckiaceae; genus Methylobacterium; species Methylobacterium brachiatum. Next base: position 10,454 of record NZ_JAJALK010000003.1, read on the forward strand.
GCCGCGCCAGCGGCCTAATCCCCGCTGAGCCGGGCCAGCGCTTCCTCGATCTTCACGAGCCGCGCGGCTTCGGCCTCCCGGCGCTCGCGGTTCTCCTCGATGATCTCCTCGGGGGCGCGGGCGACGAAATCGGCGTTGCCGAGCTTGGCGTCGATCTTCTTGATCTCGCCCTGCGCCTTGCCCTGCTCCTTCTTCAGGCGCGCGACCTCGGCGGTGAGGTCGACGATGCCTTCGAGCGGCAGGGCCGCGACGCTGCCGCGCACGAGGAGCTGCACCGAGTTCTTCGGCGGCGTCTCCGAAAAGGTGATCTCCGAGAGCCGGGCCAGCCGCAGCAGCGTGTCCCGCCAGGCCTCGACCCGGGCGCGGACCTCGGGGGACGCCCCGACCATCACCAGGGGGATCTGCGCGGCGGCCGGGACGCTGGTCTCGGAACGGGCCGAGCGGACCTGGGTGACGAGATCGACCACGAAGCCGACCTCGGCCTCGGCGCCGGCATCCGCGAGCCCGGCCAGATCCGGCCAGGCCGCGAGGGTCAGGAGGCCGCGTTCGGGCAGCGCCGCGCCCTTGATCGCCCAGAGCTCCTCCGTGAGGAACGGCATGAACGGGTGCAGAAGCTTGGCGACCTGATCGATCAGGAACGCCACGGTCGTCTGGGTCTCGGCCCGCACGGTCGGATCCACGCCCTCGCCCTGGAGCACGGGCTTGGCCAGCTCGAGATACCAGTCGCAGAAGATGTTCCAGACGAACCGGTAGGCGGCGCTCGCCGCATCGTTGAACCGGTAGGCTTCGAGGGCCGCCGTCACCTCGCCCACGGCCCGGGCGGCCTCGGTGAGCGCCCAGCGGTTGATCGCCCCGGTGATCGCCCGCGGATCGTAGGCGGGATCGAGCTGGCAGCCGTTCAGCTCGGCGAAGCGGGCGGCGTTCCAGAGCTTGGTCGCGAAGTTGCGGTAGCCCTGGACCCGGTCGGTGGACAGCTTGATGTCGCGGCCCTGGACCGCGAGCGCGCAGAGGGTGAAGCGCAGGGCATCGGCCCCGACCTGATCGATCAGCTCGAGGGGATCGACGACGTTGCCCTTCGACTTCGACATCTTGGCGCCGGAGGCGTCGCGCACCAGCGTGTGCAGGTAGACCGTGTCGAACGGCGCCCGGTCGGTGAGGTGCAGGCCCATCATCATCATCCGGGCGACCCAGAAGAACAGGATGTCCTTGCCGGTCACCAGGGCGTTGGTCGGGTAGAAGCGGGCGAGTTCCGGGGTCGAATCCGGCCAGCCCAGGGTCGAGAACGGCCACAGTGCGGAGGAGAACCACGTGTCGAGGACGTCCTCGTCGCGGGTCAGGGGCACCGGCTTGCCGTGCTTCGCCGCGGCCAGGGCCAGCGCCTCGGCCTCGCTCTCGGCCACGAAGATCCCACCCTCGTCATCGTACCAGACCGGGATCTGGTGGCCCCACCAGAGCTGGCGCGAGATGCACCAGGGCTCGATATGGGTGAGCCACTGGAAGAAGATCTTCTCGTAGTTCTCGGGGACGAACTTGGTCTGGCCGTCGCGCACCGCCTGGAGCGCGCGCTCGGCCAGCGGCTTGACGTTCACGTACCATTGGTCGGTGAGATAGGGCTCGATGACCACGCCCGAGCGGTCGCCGTGCGGCACCGCATGGGTGTTCGGCTCGATGGCGCGCAGGCGCCCGCGCGCCTCCATCAGGGCGACGACCTCCTTGCGCGCCTGCGCCCGGTCGAGCCCGTGAAGCGCCAGGGCCTCGGGCTCGGGCGACGCGTCGGCCAGGAACGCCGCATTGCCGTCGAGCAGCATCCGGCCCTCGGGATCGAGGATGTTGATCACCCCGAGATTGCGCCGCCGGCCGACATCGAAGTCGTTGAAATCGTGGGCGGGCGTGATCTTGACCGCGCCGGTGCCCTTCTCGGGATCCGAATATTCGTCGGCGACGATCGGGATCAGGCGACCGACCAGGGGCAGGCGGACCTGCTTGCCGACGAGCGCCGTGTAGCGCGCATCCTCGGGATGGACCGCGATGCCGGTATCGCCCAGCATCGTCTCGGGCCGGGTGGTGGCGACCGTGATGATCGCGCCGGTCTCGGCCCCGGTCTCATCCACCACCGGATAGTCGAAGTGCCAGAGATGGCCCTTGGTCTCGATCTGCTGGACCTCGAGGTCCGAGATCGCGGTCTGGAACTTCGGATCCCAGTTCACCAGCCGCTTGTCGCGGTAGATCAGCCCCTGGCGGTGCAGATCCACGAAGGTCTTGAGCACGGCGCGGCTCAGGCCCTCGTCCATGGTGAAGCGCTCCCGCGACCAGTCGCAGGAGGCGCCGAGCCGCTTGAGCTGGTTGACGATCGCGCCGCCGGATTCGGCCTTCCAGGCCCAGACCTTCTCGACGAAGGCCGCCCGGCCGATCTCGCGGCGGCCGGGCTCCTGGCGCTCCATCATCCGGCGCTCGACCACCATCTGGGTGGCGATGCCGGCGTGGTCGGTGCCGGGCTGCCAGAGCACGTCCTTGCCGCGCATCCGCTCGAACCGGCACAGCACGTCCTGGAGCGTGTTGTTGAGCGCGTGGCCCATATGCAGCGAGCCCGTCACGTTCGGCGGCGGGATCACGATGCAGTAGGGCGGGGCGCCGGCGCGCTCGGGCCGGCCGGCGCGGAAGGCGTCCGCCTCAGCCCAGGCGGCGGAGATCCGCGCCTCGACGGAGGCGGGCTCGAAGGTCTTGTCCATCATCGCGGGTATGGGCCGGCGCTCGTCCAACAGGTTGGACCCGCTTTCGACCGTCAGGCCGCGTCCGTCAACACGCGCCCGGCACCGGGCAGACCCCCGGGCGGGCGGGCCGGCCGCTCAGCGGCCGCGCGAGACCCGCTCGATCTCGGCGCGCACCAGCCGCTCGACCACGGCCGGCAGGTTGTCGTCGAGCCAGGACTTGAGCATCGGCCGGAGCATCTCCTTGACCAGATCCTCGAGGGTGCGGGCGTTCTGGGTCAGGACCGTGTGGGCCAGCAGGTTGAAGGCGCCGTTGACGCTGGCGTCGGTTGCCGGCGAGATCAGGGTCTCGGCCTCAGGCTCCGGCCGCGGCGGGGCCTGGAAGACCGGCTCCGGCTGCGGCGGCGGGCTCGGCCGCGCGGGCGGGGGCTCCGGCGCGGGCTCCGGTTCGGCGAAGGCCTCGTCCCCGAAATCGATCGCGTCGAAATCGAGGGGCTCGGGCGTCGGCTCCGGCGGCGGCACGGCGCGGGGCCGCATCACCGGCTCGGCGACCTCGGCGAGGTCGAGCACGTCGTCCGGCTCCGGCGCGGGCGCGACCTCGGCGGGCTTGGCCGCCTGATCGTCCGCGATGATCCTCCGGATCGAGGCCAGGATCTCTTCCATCGAAGGCTCATGCGCCTTCTCGGCAGCCTTGTCCTGGAATTTCGAGTCCGGGATCTTGGGGCTCGCTGCACTCATCAACAGGCGCGCTCGGGCAGGGGATGTTCGGAAGATGACCCGATCGGGCCGCTCGTCAAACAGTATTCCATGCCAATTCGTCGCGGCAAGCGCGCCTGCAACACACTCCCCGTGGAAAAGACCTCAGCGCCCGTCCGGGGTGCGCAGGCCGAACCACAGATCCTTGACCTGGTCGTAGTGGATCTTGGCGCTGTAGTACTCCACCGGCAGGGCGGTGAAGCGGGCGGTGAGCTGCCCGATCGACTGGACCACGCCGTAGGAGAAGATCACCCGGTCGCGCTGGGCCAGGATGAGGTTCACCCGCGAGTTCAGCAATTCCTGCTGCGCGTTGAGCACGTCCAGGGTGGTGCGCTGGCCGACGCGGGCCTCCTCGCGCACGCCGTTCAGCGCCACCTCGTTGGCCTGGACCTGGGCCTGGGCCGCGATGACCTGCGCCTTGGCGGCCTCGAGCCGGCCCCAGAAATCGACGATCTGCGCCCGGACCTGGTCGCGGACCTGATCGACCTGGATGCGGTACTGGCCGACCGTCTCCTTGGCCTGACGGATCTGCGCGTAGGTCTGGCCGCCCTCGTAGATCGGGATGTTGAGCCGGCCGCCGACGAACCCGACGAAGAAGCTCTGGTTCGGCCCGTTCTGGTCGTAGAGCTGGCTGAGCGAGCCCTGCAGGCTGAGCGACGGCGCGAGTTGGCCTTCCAGGATCTTGACCTGGGCCTCGGCCCCGTCGACCGCGTGGATCGCCGAGACGACCTGCGGATGCTCGCGCAGGCCGATGGCGATCGCCGCGTCGAGGCTGACCGGGACGTAGCGGTCCAGGGGCCGGCCCGGGGCCAGCTGGCGCGGCTCGACGCCGATATTCTGGCGGTAGACGCCGATGCTGGTGCGCAGGGTCGATTCCGCGGCGCTGACCTGGGAGCGCGCGCCGGCGAGCCGGGCTTCCGCCTGGGCGACGTCGGTGCGGGTCACCTCGCCGACGTTGAAGCGGTCGCGCGTCTGGCGCAGCTGCTCCTCCAGAACCTCGACGTTGTTCCGGTTGAGCTCCAGCGTCGCCGTGTTGCTGAGCACGTTCATATACGCCTGGACGGCGTTGTAGAGCACCGTGATCTCGGTGAACCGCAGGGTCTCGCGCTGGCTGTAGACGGTGGATTCGGCCCGACGGACGGAATTGTCGGTCTGGAAGCCGTTGAAGATGGTCTGCGAGACGGTGAGGCTCGCGCTGCTGGGCAGGTAGGTGGTGCGCGTCGTCCGGTTCGACGTGACGACCTGGGAGGTCACGTCGTTGGTCGTGGTCGCGCCGCCGGCCGCCTGACCGGCGGTGTTCGAGGCCAGGCCGCCCGCCGAGGTGCCGGTGTTGCCGAGCCCGCCCGCGGCGGTGCCCGTCCCGATCCCGGTCGTGGCGCCGGCGGCCGCGCCGCCGAGGCCCGAGGCTCCTGCGGAGCCCGCGGTTCCGCCGCCGGTGGTTCCCGTGCTGGCCGTGCTCGCACCTGTGCTGGTCGCCCCGGCGGCCGCGGAAACGGAGCTGCCGCTGCGGGTCTGGAGATACTGCACGCCGATCGAGGCGCCGACATTGACCTGCGGCCGGTAGCCCGACTGCGCGATGGCGACGTTCTCGTCGACCGCGCGGACGCCGGCGCGGCCGGCGTTCAGAGACGGGTTGCCCTGGTAAGCCTTGGCGAGAGCGCTCTCCAATGTCTCGGCAATAGAAGGATTCGTCGCAAAAATCGCGAGTCCGGACGCTATTCCGATGATTCGGAGCGCGGGGCAACTCGCTGGTGGACGTATTGTCACGATAACAAGCCCTTGCGGTCTCTTAACGGTCCGGATGTCCGCCACGAAAACGGCCAAGGTACGGCGTTACGCAGGGATCCGATCAAGCCCGCCCCACCGTCACGCTTAGCGCAAAACCGCCGGTTTGGCTCGGGCTTGCCTGGCGCTGGCGTCGAAATGTGGCGCGTTGGGGCATTAAGGTGACACATGGCGGGCCGGCCCGGGGGCGCACTCGCCACGGCGCTACGGCCGGCATCGCGAACGGCCGTTTCGCCCATGTTTCGAACGGGTTGGCGCTGCTCGGATTGTGCCGAGCCAAGGGGAAGAAGACCCGTGCCGCCCGACCCGCGGCACGTCTTCCGCGGGCGCGTTCCGGCTGGCATGGGCGAGGTCTGCCCCGTTTGCGCTGTCGTCGACACGGTCTCGATGTGTCGAGCCGTCCAACGCTGCGGTGAATCAGGCTTAAGCCGCCTATTTGCCCCGGCAATCTCAGTCTTTGGAGGGCTGACGATACCGCTTTCGGTCCGGTCGTCCCGCGCCGTCGCGCAGAAGCCAAGGCATCGTGCAGCTTCAGGCCACGCCTGCCGCAAGACCGCTTCGCGACGCCCTTATGGGCGAGAAGGGCGGGGCGCCATCGCAGCGCGGGGAATAGTCGGATCTCCGAAGATCAGGCCCCCGGGACGAAGGCCAGCCGCCTGCCGGTGCCGAACCCGGACGCCGCCATCGATCCGCTGACGGCTCAGTGCGTCCAGGGGGCCGTGCGGTTGAACTTGAAGTTGTCGGAGTAGGACAGGCCCTTGCGGGAGACCGGCTTGGCCGGCTGCTCGACCCGGTAGGCGATGCCTTCGCGCTTGGCGTAGGCCACCGCCTCCTCCTCCGTGTCGAACTCCAGACGGACCTGCTGCATCATGTCGGCCGACCCGTTCCAGCCCATCAGCGGATCGATCTCACGCGGGCTGGTCGGGTCGAATTCCAGGATCCACTGCTTGGTGCGGGCCATGCCCGACTGGGTGGCGTCCCGGGACGGGCGGAAGATGCGGGCGCTCGGCATCTGGTCTCGACAAGCTCCTGATCGAATGGTCGGGGCGATAGGATTCGAACCTACGACCCCCTGGTCCCAAACCAGGTGCGCTACCAGACTGCGCCACACCCCGACACCCCGTTACGGGCTCCGATCCCTAGCGTTTCGCCGGTTCGGGCGCAACGGGGCACCGGGCCACGGGGGCTATCCCACGCCGGGATTAACCGTCCCGCAGTCGTGGGCCGCTCAAAAATCCTTCGATCACTTGTCAGACAATTCAACGGCGGCTAAGGTCTTTATCGGGACGGCGAGGGCTGATTCTCGCACCGACGAACCGACTGCATATCCATTGGGGGGCGGTGGAGACGCGGCGCGGTGACCAGCGGTGGGGGATCTTGGTCCTCGTCGCTCCCGTGTACGGCGTTGCGCTGCTCATCGCCGGTCCTCAATACGCTTCGATACCTGCTGCGGACGCAGCACCCTCGGCAACGCGGCTCGTTGCGTCTGGCGTCTCCGCGGCGATCTTGTATCGCGGTCACGCCCTGGCCGGATCCACCGGCCGGTGTGAGGAGATCAGCCCGTGTGGACGCCGAGCGCGCTCTATCCCGATCCGGCCGTCGAGATTCTCGACGCTTCGTTCGCCCGCTACCGGGTGTTCAGCGCCGCGGTCGAGCGGCTCGCCACCGGCTTCCGCTGGTGCGAGGGCCCGGTCTGGTTCGGGGACGGGCGCTATCTCCTGTGGAGCGACATCCCCAACAACCGGATCCTGCGCTGGGACGAGGAGAGCAACGCAATCGGCGTGTTCCGCAGGCCGTCGGGATTCGCCAACGGCAACACCCGCGACCGGCAGGGGCGGCTCGTCACCTGCGAGCATGGCGGCCGCCGGATCGTGCGCACCGAGTATGACGGGGCGCTCACGGTGCTGGCGGATTCCTTCGACGGCAGACGCCTCAACTCGCCGAACGATGTCGTCACCGCCCGGGACGGCTCGGTCTGGTTCACCGATCCGACCTTCGGCATCGCCGGGTTCTACGAGGGCGAGCGGGCCGAGTCCGAGCTGCCGCAGAACGTCTACCGCCTGGACGCGGAGACCGGCGCCCTGGAGGTGGTCGCGCACGACATCGCCGGGCCGAACGGCCTGTGCTTCTCGCCGGACGAATCGCGTCTCTATCTCGTCGAATCCCGCGGGGAGCCGACCCGGCGCATCGTCGCCTTCGACGTGGTCGGCGGCCGGGCCCTGCGCGACCGCCGGGTCCTGATCGATGCCGGGCCGGGCACGCCGGACGGGATCCGCTGCGATACCGACGGCAACCTCTGGTGCGGCTGGGGCATGGGCGACCACGCCCTCGACGGCGTGATGGTGTTCAACCCGGACGGACGCTTGATCGGCCGCATCCGGCTGCCGGAGCGCTGCGCCAATCTCTGCTTCGGCGGCCGCCACCGGAACCGCCTGTTCATGGCGGCGAGCCAGTCGCTCTATGCCCTCTACGTGGACACCCAGGGCTGCGCCGGCGGCTGATGCCGCGCTGGCGCGGCGGGCCTTCGACCATGCTTGACCGGGGCGGGTCGCAGGCCCACCTCCCCAGCGCCGGGGCCCGGGCCTCCTTCCGGATCGCGGATCCCCGAGGAGGCGCCGGGGCTTTGTTTTGGCATCATCGTTTCCGAACGCCGGCACGACCGTCCGGGATGATGCGTCAGCGGGACACAATCCGATGATCGATCTGTACTATTGGCCGACGCCGAACGGCCACAAGGTCACGATGTTCCTCGAGGAGGCCGGCGTTCCGTATCGGATCAAGCCGGTCAACATCGGTAAAGGCGAACAATTCAACCCGGACTTTCTCAAGATCGCCCCGAACAACCGCATGCCGGCGATCGTCGACGACGAGCCGGCCGACGGCGGCGCGCCGGTTTCTCTGTTCGAATCGGGCGCGATCCTGTTGTATCTCGCCGAGAAGACCGGGCGCTTCATCGCGGGCGATCTGCGCGGCCGGGCCGAGGTGCTGCAATGGCTGTTCTGGCAGATGGGTGGCCTCGGGCCGATGCTCGGCCAGAACCATCACTTCTCGCAATATGCCCCCGAGAAGATCGACTACGCGATCAAGCGCTACGTGAACGAGACCAACCGGCTCTACGGCGTGCTCGACCGGCGGCTGGCCGACAGGCCCTTCGTGGCAGGCTCCGAATACTCGATCGCCGACATGGCCTGCTACCCGTGGATCGTGCCGTGGGAGAAGCAGGGCCAAAAGCTCGACGACCACCCCAACCTCAAGCGCTGGTTCACCGCGATCGCGGAGCGGCCCGGCACCCAGGCGGCCTATGCCCGGGCGCCCGAGGTCAATCCCGATTACGGCCAGACCATGAGCGAGGACGCCAAGAAGGTGATGTTCGGCCAGACCGCCGCGACCACCAAGCGCTGACCCGTCCATGACCGGCACGCGGACCGCTCTCCCCCTGCGGGTGATCCACAGGGGCTGGAACACCTTCGGCATCGCCACGCTCACCCAGCCCGACGGCAGCACGGTGCCGCGGGCCCTGGAGGACCATGGCGAGGCGGCCTGCGTGCTGCCCTACGATCCCGAGCGGCGGGTCGCCCTGCTCGTCCGGCAGAGCCGGGTCGGCCCGGCCTTCTGGGGCGAGCCCCCGGCCCTCGACGAGGCGCCCGCAGGGGGCCTCGACGGCGGCGAGCCGGAGGAGACCGCGATCCGCGAGGCGATGGAGGAGGCGGGCTTGCGGCTCGCGCGGCTCGAACCCGTAGCCCACGCCTACAGCATGCCGAGCGTCTCCTCCGAACGGCTGTGGCTCTACCTCGCCCCCTACACGCAGGCCGACCGGGTCGGACCGGGCGGCGGATTGCCGGGCGAGGGCGAGCAGGTCGAGGTGCTGGAGCTGCCCCTGGCCACCCTGGCGGAGCAGGTGCGCTCCGGCCATCTGGCCGACCTCAAGACCCTGGTCCTGGTCCAGGCGCTGATGCTGCGCCGTCCCGAGCTGTTCACCGCATGATCCGGCCCGACGCCCCGATCGACGCCGTCCTGGCCGAGATGCTGGCCTTCGCCGAGGAGGCGGCCCCGCTGGCGCTCGCGATGCGGGCGGCCGGGCTGTCCATGACCAACAAGGGCCCGGATCTCGGCCAGGCCCTCACCGAGGCCGACCTCGCCGTCAGCCGCCTGCTCCACGCCCGGTTCGGCCCCGACCTGATCGAGGAGGAGGCCGCCGACGCTCTGGGCCACGCGGACGCCAAGGCCATGCTGGCCCGGGATGCCTGGACCTTCGTGGGCGACCCGATCGACGGCACACGGCCCTTCGCGGGCGGGCTGTCGGGCTGGGGCGTGATGGTGGCGGCCTGCCGCGACGGGTGGCCGCGCGCCGGCGTGATGAACCTGCCGGCCTGGAACGGGGACCGATCCGGCCCCGCCCGCATCGAATCCGCCGAGGCGGCCCGGGGCATCCTGTTCGCGGTCTATGAGGGCCGGGCGTTCTGGGCGCCGACCCGGGGCGGGCGCCGGACGGAAGCCCTGCGCGCGCTGAAACCCACCCCGAGCCGCACCGGCCATGTCGGCTGGCTTGCCGTCGCGGCACAGCGCTTCACCCTGGATTACGGGCGGGCTTGGTTCCCCTGGAGCGAGGGCGGATCGATCTCGGACGCCGCGCTCCTGGCCACCGGGCGGCTCGACGCGACGGTGGTCAACAGCATGCTGTGGGACCTGGCGCCGATCCTGCCGCTCTTCGAGGCGCTGGGCTTTCGCCTCTTCCACTGGCCTGACCTCGCCGCCCCGCCGGCGGCGTTCATCGACCTGTTCGATGCGGATTTGTCGGCCCACGACGACCTGTGGATGGTCTGTCGCGACCGGGAGCAGGCGGCCGATCTGGCGCAGGCGATCCGCAAGGCTTAGCGGCCGGGCAGAGCCCTGCAACATCAGGATCCTGCCCTGACAACCCGCTGAGGGGCACGCCCTCACGCCTCTGCGCCGCCATGAGCCATGATCGCGTCGAGCAGGCCGGGAAAGCGCGCGTCGATGTCTTGGCGGCGCAGCGAGATCAGGCAGCGCATCCCTTCGGGCCGGGTGCGCGTCACGCCGGCCTCACGGAGGATCTTGAGATGATGCGTCATGGTCGAGCGCGGCACGCTCTCGGCCAGAAGATCGCCGGACGCGCGCTCGCCCGTCTTCATCAGCTCCGACACGACCGCCAAGCGGGTCGGATCGCTCAGCGCGAACAGGACCCGGTGTAGCGTCAGGTCCGCGAGGTCGGGGTGAAAGAACTTGCGTGGGCTCATGACGGCGTCTATGTACGATTTTCGTCGTACATCGTAAAGAGGGCGGCGAGACATGAAGCGGATCGCGATTCTGGCGTTCGGGATGTTCGCCCTGGGCTTGGATGCGTATGTGGTCGCGGGATTGCTGCCGGGGATCGGCGCTGCGTTCGGCGTCCAGCCCGGCGAGGCCGGGCAGGCCGTCACGGTCTTCACCTTGGCCTACGCGCTGGCCGCCCCGGTCTGCGCCACGCTCCTGGCCGGCAAGCCGGTGCGCCGGATCCTCGGCCTGGCGCTCGCGGTGTTCACCCTGGCCAATGCGCTGAGCGCGCTGGCGACCGGCCTGTGGGGGCTGCTCCTGGCCCGGGCGCTCGCCGGGCTCGCGGCCGGCCTGTACGCCCCAGTCGCGATCGCGTCGGCGGCGGCCTTGGTCGAGCCCGGCCGCAAGGGGCGCGCCTTGGCGCTGACCCTGGGCGGGATGAGCACCGGGACGGTCATCGGCGTGCCGGCCGGGCTATGGATCGCAAACCGGTTCGGCTGGCAGGGCGCCCTCTGGATGGTGGCGATCCTGGGTGCCGTCGCGACGGCGGCGATCCTGGCGCGCCTGCCCGACATCGAGGCCGCCGAGCCGCCATCCTGGCGGGCGCGCCTGGCCCTGCTGGCGGACGCGCCCGTGGTCGCCACGGTGACGGTCACGTTCCTCACCGCCATCGCCAGCCTCGGCCTCTACACCTATCTGGCGCCACTTCTGGACCGGGCCGGCCTCGGCGGTGCCGCGGCCTCGTATTTCTGGGCCTGGGGCATCGGCGGGATGGTGGGAAGCTTCTCGGTCGGACCGCTCATCGACCGGACGCGCGATCCCCGCCGGGTGATGGCGATCATCCTGGCCGCCCTGACGCTCGCGCTCGCTTCCCTGCCGGGCCTCCTCGGCGCCTCGCTGCTCGGCTACCTGCCGCTGCTGGTCTGGGGCGCGATGGGCTGGGCCTCGCAGGCGCCCCAGCAGCATGCGCTGCTCCACCTTCGCCCCGACCACGGCAGCGTCGCCGTCGCGTTGAACAGCTCGGCGAATTATCTCGGCGGCGCGGCCGGCGCGGCGCTCGGCGGCGTGGTGGTCACGCTGGCCGGTATCTCCGCCCTACCGGCGGCGGCCGCCGCCGTGGCGGCCGGGGGCCTCGCGCTGCAGATGGCGATCCTGGCCCGGGGCCGGCGCGTCGCGACCGGCTGATGCAGTGGATCGTGGGCAGCATTCTGGCTGGAGAAGCCCGATGACAAAAAGGACGGCGCGCCCTGATCCGGCGCGCCGCCCCGTTCGAAGACCGAGACGCTCAGTTCAGAGCCACGTTCGGCGGCCGGCGCTCGGCGCCGACCGTGACGTCGCCAATCATCAGGCCCATCGGGCCCAGCCGGACCGGCACCGTCTCACCGTCGTGGATCTTGCCCGACAGGACCAGCTCGGCCAGCGGATCCTGCACGTTCTTCTGGATCACCCGCTTGAGCGGCCGCGCCCCGTAGGCCGGGTCGTAGCCCTTGTCGGCGAGCCAGATCTTGGCCTCCTCGTCGAGGTCCAGGGTGATCTTGCGATCCTCCAGAAGCTTCGCTAGGCGCCCGAGCTGGATCTCGACGATCGCGCCCATCTCCGACCGCGCTAGGCGGTGGAACAGGATGATCTCGTCGACCCGGTTCAGGAATTCCGGCCGGAAGTGGCTTCGCACCACGTTCATCACCTCCTCGCGGACCGCCTCGGTGTCCTCGCCCGCGGGCTGGTTCACCAGGTACTCGGCCCCGAGATTCGAGGTCATGATCAGCAGCGTGTTGCGGAAGTCGACCGTCCGCCCCTGTCCGTCCGTGAGCCGGCCGTCGTCGAGGACCTGCAGCAGGACGTTGAACACGTCCGGATGCGCCTTCTCGATCTCGTCGAACAGCACGACCTGGTAGGGCCGGCGCCGCACCGCCTCGGTCAGCGCGCCGCCTTCCTCGTAGCCGACATAGCCCGGAGGCGCGCCGATCAGGCGGGCGACCGCGTGCTTCTCCATGTACTCGGACATGTCGATGCGCACGAGCGCCGTGTCGTCGTCGAACAGGAAGCCGGCGAGCGCCTTGGTCAGCTCGGTCTTGCCGACGCCCGTGGGGCCGAGGAACATGAACGAGCCGATCGGCCGGTTCGGGTCCTGCAGCCCGGCCCGGGCGCGCCGGACCGCGGTCGAGACCGCCTCCACCGCCTCCCGCTGGCCGACGACGCGCTTGGCCAGCGCCTCCTCCATGGCCAGCAGCTTCTCGCGCTCGCCCTCGAGCATCTTGTCCACCGGCACGCCGGTCCAGCGGGAGACCACGCCGGCGACGTGGGCGGGCGTGACCGCCTCCTCCATCATGCCGTCGCGGCCGCCCTCGGCCTTCGCCTCGATCTCGGCGAGCTGCTTCTCCAGGCCCGGGATCACCCCGTAGGCGAGCTCACCCGCGCGCTGGTACTGGCCCTGGCGCTGGGCCGCGGCCAACTCGTTGCGCGCCTCGTCGAGCTTCTTCTTGAGGCCGGCGGCCGTGCCGAGCTTGTCCTTCTCGGCCTTCCACCGGGCGGTGATCGACGCCGAGCGCTCCTCGAGATCGGCCAGCTCCTTCTCCAGGCGGACCAGCCGGTCGCGCGAGGCGGAATCGGTCTCCTTCTTGAGCGCCTCGGCCTCGATCTTGAGCCGCACGATCTCGCGGTCGATCGAATCGAGCTCTTCCGGCTTCGAATCGACCTGCATCCGCAGGCGCGAGCCGGCCTCGTCGATCAGGTCGATCGCCTTGTCGGGCAGGAACCGGTCGGTGATGTAGCGGTTCGAGAGCGTCGCGGCCGCCACCAGGGCCGAATCCTGGATGCGCACGCCGTGGTGCTGCTCGTACTTCTCCTTAAGGCCGCGCAGGATCGAGACCGTGTCCTCCACGGTCGGCTCCGACACGAAGACCGGCTGGAAGCGGCGGGCGAGCGCGGCGTCCTTCTCCACGTGCTTGCGGTACTCGTCCAGCGTGGTGGCGCCGACGCAGTGCAGCTCGCCGCGGGCGAGCGCGGGCTTGAGCAGGTTCGAGGCGTCCATCGCCCCGTCCGCCTTCCCGGCGCCGACCAGCGTGTGCATCTCGTCGATGAACAGGATGATGCCGCCCTCAGCCGCGGTGACCTCGGAGAGCACGCCCTTCAGCCGCTCCTCGAACTCGCCGCGATACTTCGCACCGGCGATCAGCGAGCCCATGTCGAGGGCCAGCAAGCTCTTGTCGCGCAGGCTCTCGGGCACGTCGCCGTTGACGATGCGCAGCGCCAGCCCCTCGACGATCGCGGTCTTGCCGACGCCGGGCTCGCCGATCAGGACGGGATTGTTCTTGGTGCGCCGGGACAGGACCTGGATGGTCCGCCGGATCTCCTCGTCGCGGCCGATCACCGGATCGAGCTTGCCGTCCCGGGCGGCCTCGGTGAGGTCGCGGGCATATTTCTTCAGCGCGTCGTAGGCGTTCTCGGCCGAGGCGTTGTCGGCGGTGCGGCCCTTGCGCAGCGCGTTGATCGCCGCGTTGAGAGAGGCGGGCGTCACGCCCGCCGCCTGCAGCGCGCGGCCGGCCTCGGAATCCTTCTCCACCGCCAGAGCGAGGAGCAGGCGCTCCACCGTGACGTAGGAATCGCCGGCCTTCTTCGCCGCCTGCTCGGCGGTGTCGAACAGGCGCATCAGCTCGCGCGTCGCCTGCGGGGCCGAGGCGTTGCCGGATACCTTCGGCTGTTTTGCCAGCCACTGATCGGTCTGTGCCAGCGCGACTCGCGACTGGCCGCCGGCGCGGTCGATCAGACCGGCGCACAGGCCTTCGGGATCGTCGAGCAACACCTTGAGCAGGTGCCCCGGCTGAAGCTGCGGATGGCCCTCGCGCATCGCGAGGTTCTGCGCCGCCTGGACGAAGCCGCGGGCGCGCTCGGTGTAGATGTCGAAATTCATGCGTGTCTCACCCTCCCGTGCCGGCATCCGCCGCCCGAGATGGCGCGGCCCTGCCGAAACGTCGCCCCCCGGCTATCCGCCGCGTCGGGGCCCCGGCGCCGAAAGCCACCGGTAGACCCGATGTGGTGTTGTATTTGCGCACCACAAGGGGCCGGGGACTTGCGCGGCACAGCTTTTCCGCGCCACCTTCCCGGCATGCAAGCCGCGCTCGAAATCGGCCTCCTCGGCCTCTACCGCTACCCCGTGAAGGGGCTGAGTCCCGAGCCTCTGGAACGGGCCGAGCTGGAGACCAGCGGCTTTTTCCCGGGGGACCGGCTCTACGCCATCGAGAACGGGCCTTCGGGCTTCAACCCGGTGGCGCCGCGGCACCAGCCCAAGACCAAGTACCTGATGCTGATGCGCGACGAGGCGCTGGCCCTCCTGCGCACCCGCTACGACGATTCCACCGCCACGCTCACGGTGGCGCATGGCGGGGAAACCCTGGCCTTCCGGCTCGATACGGAGGCCGGTCGGGACGGGCTCGCCGACCTGATGCGGCGCTATCTTCCGGACAGCCTGCGGGGTGAGCCGAAAGTGCTCGCGGCGCCGCCGCAATACCGCTTCACCGATTCGCCCACCGGCTACGTCTCGCTGATCAACCGCGCGAGCGTGGCGGCCGTGGAGGATTATCTCGGCGCGCCGGTCGACCCGCTGCGCTTCCGGGGCAACCTGCTGGTCGAGGGGCTGGCACCGTTCGCCGAGCTGGACATGGTCGGGCGGGTGATCGAGGCGCCGAGCGGGCTGCGGCTCAAGATCACCAAGCGCACCGTGCGCTGCGCCGCCACCAACGTCGATCCGGTGAGCGGCGTGCGCGACCACGACATCCCCTGGACCCTCGACGCGCGGCTCGGCCATCGCGACCTCGGCGTCTATGCCGAGGTGATCGCCGGTGGCGCGCTCGCCGTGGGCGATACGCTGCGACCCGTGAGCTGAGCCGCGCGGCCTAGAGCCGCGCGACGTAGGCCGCTAGATCCTTGATGTCGGCCTCGCTCAGCCCCTGCGCAACCTCGTTCATCGCCGGGTCGTAGCCCGGCCGGGCGTTCGACTTGTAGGCCGTGAGCGCCCGGGCGAGATATTCCTCGCGCTGCGCCCGGATCCGGGGAATCGCGTCCCGGCCGGCGAGGTCGGCGCCGTGGCAGGAATTGCACTGGTGCTTGGAGACGAGCGCCTGGGCGCGCGCCACCAGGGCCGGGTCCGCGGCCGGGCCCGACCAGGCCGGTGCCGGCAGGGTCGCGACCGCGTCGGCATAGGCGCGCAGGTCGTCGTCGGAGAAGCCGGCGGCGACGTCGTTCATCGGCGGGGCCTCGCGCTGCTTCTCCCGGAACTGGAACAGCTGCGTGACGACGTAATCCGCCTGCTGTCCGCCGAGCGAGGGCACGCCGTCGGTCTCGGACGTGCCGGTCCCGTGGCAGGCCACGCAGGGAGCCAGACGCTCCTGCATGGCCGCATCGGGTGCGGCCAGCGCCGCACCGGCCAGCAGGACGCCGAGGGCCGGCGCGAACCCCCGGATCGCCCCGATCCTCGAGACAGCGCGCATCACTGGCCGTAGCTGACGCGGTAGATCGCGCCGTTGTAATCGTCCGAGACGAGCAGCGCCCCGTCCTTGGCGACCAGCACGTCCACCGGCCGGCCGGCATATTTGTTGTCCTGGAGGAAGCCGGTCAGGAACGGCTCGACGGAGGCGACCTTGCCGTCCGGGCCCGGCCGCGCGACGACCACGTCGCCGCCGAGCTTGGCCGTGCGGTTCCAGGACCCGTGCCGGGCGATGAAGGCCGCGTCCCTGTAGGCCTCCGGGAATTGCGCGCCCGTGTAGAACCGCATGCCGAGCGAGGCCGTATGCGGCCCGAGCAGGCCCGCCGGGGCGGTGAATTCCGAACAGGAATGGCCCCAGCCGAATTCCGGATCGGTGAACGTGCCCTGGTGGCAGAACGGGTAGCCGAAATGCTGCTTGCCGGGCTCGGTCAGCACGTTGAGCTCGTCGTTCGGGATATCCTCGGAGACCCAGTCGCGGCCGTTATCGGTGAACCAGAGCTGCTTGGTCTTCGGGTTCCAGTCGAACCCCACCGTGTTGCGCACGCCGCGGGCGATGACCTCGGCATTCTTGCCGTCGAGATCCATTCGACGGATCTGCGCGTGGGTGTCCGGCGGAAGCACGATGTTGCCGGGTGCGCCGATCGGCACGTAGAGCTTGTTGTCCGGCCCGATGGCGATGAACTTCCAGCCATGGGCCTCGTCCTTCGGCAGGTCGTCGTAGACGAGGCTCGGCTTCCCGGCGCCGTCGAGGTGCTGGGCGATGTCGTCGTAGCGCCAGATCTTCGACAGCTCGGCCACGTAGAGCGCGCCGTCATGGAACGCGACGCCGTTCGGCCGATGCAGGCCGGACGCGATGGTCTTGACCGCGCGCTTGCCGTCCGGGCCGGCCTGCGGCAGCACCGCGTAGACCTTTCCGACCGTGCGGGTACCGACGAACAGCGTCCCGTCCGGCGCCTGCGTCATCGAGCGGGCATTGGCGAGGCCGCTGGCATAGACCTCGACCTTGAAGCCCTCCGGAACCTTGAGCTTGTCGAGCGGCAGCTTGGCGGCGGCCGTCGCCAGGGGCGGCCCGGCGACCGGCGCGAGCTTGGCCGCGTCACCGCCCTCGGGCCGACCATAGAGCGCCGAGCCGCGGTCGATCTGCACGCTGGCCGGTGGCGCGGAGCTCGCCGGCGTCTCCTGGGCACGCGATCCGCCCGGGGCCAGGGTTCCGAGGCCCAGGCAGGCGAGCGCGGCGGCGAGCCCACGCGTCAGAATCGGCTTGGTGGCTGGCGTCATGATGCCTCCCGATATGGCCGGGCTCTTCGCGCGCCCGATCCGGTCTGCACTCATTATTCAACGTCTGGCCGCGGGACGCGAGCCCTTGGACAACCCTGACGCGACAGCGGCATGCGGCCGTCACCCGCCTTTCGCGTGCCAGCGTCGCCGGCTGCCGTCTCCGGGCGGCCGCGCCGTTGACGCTCGTGGCCGGTCCCGTCCGCGAAAACCTTGCGTTTTGTCGAGTGATCTCCGAAAACGCGCGCGTCCGGAACGCTTGAGCTTGGCCGGGGACCGCGGCGCCGACGCAGCGGCCCGGCGGGGGCGGCGTTCCGATCCGGTTCGAGGACACGGTTCGATGATCGATTACGCGCAGGCGCGGCGGATGATGGTCGATTGCCAGTTGCGGACCTTCGACGTGAACGACAACGCGGTGCTCGACGCGTTCGAAACGGTGCCGCGCGAGGCCTTCGTGCCCCCGGGCCGCGAGCCGTTCGCCTATATCGATCAGACCCTGCGGCTCGATGGCGCGAACGGCGAGAGCCGCTGCCTGCCGGCGCCGATGGTGCTGGCCCGGATGATCCAGGCCCTGAAGATCCGGCCCGGCGCCAAGGCCCTCGATGTCGGCACCGGCACCGGCTACGCGGCCGCCGTGATGGCGCATCTCGGCGCGGCGGTGACGGCGCTCGAATCGGTGCCGGACCTCGCCGAGAAGGCCCGCGCTAAGCTGGGCTCCTCGGTCCGGGTGATCGAGGGGCCGCTCCAGGCGGGGGCCCCCAAGGAGGGGCCGTTCGACGTGATCCTGATCAACGGCCGCGTCGAGGTCCGGCCGCAGGCGCTGCTGGATCAGCTCAAGGATGACGGCCGCCTCGCCTGCGTGTTTGGTCCGCACCGCAACGCCAAGGCGACCCTGTTCGTGCGCGCCGGCGACGCCTTCGGCTCGCGCCCGCTGTTCGACGCCTCGCTGCCGCTCCTCGACGCCTTCGCGGCCGAAGTCGGGTTCGCGTTCTGAGGCCGCTGGACGGGTCTGGCCCGTCCGCGCCGGAGCTTTGGGCGGGGCGACGACATTCGCGGCCGCGCAGCGGTTGAGCGCCGAGACCGTTCCTGGACTTTGCGTCCGCTGGCGATGACGTGCGCCGGCCCGCCCGGTGCCACGCGTGGCGCCCTCGCGCGCGTCCTTCCATCGCCATCGGTGCGGTCTCGCTCGACGGGGCCACGGGTCAAGGCCGCGCTGCGGCGCCGTTAACCGTGTCATCGCAGTCCCGGGCCCGCGCGTCGTCCGGACGCCCTGTCGCGCCCTGACCGTCCCGCGCCTCGGCAATCTGCCGATCTTTGCCCTGGACCGAAACTATATACACCGTCTAATAAGGCAAAATATAATCGCTAAAACTCACTGACATTGCAGGTATCCCAAATGGGCGCACGCTTGATGAGGAATAAATGGGTATTCCCGGCCGTTGCAGCCTTGGCCGGCCTCGCCACGGTCGCGGGATGCCGGGAGCTGAAAGCGCAGGGTGAGCCGCTGCAGCTCTGTCGGTACAAGAAGGTCTTCGCCGACGATTTCAACGACTTGAGCGTTTCGAAGTCCAACAACGAGCGGACGCGGTGGTCGGCGCACACGCCCTGGAACGGCGATTTCGGCGATGCCCAGTTCATCGATCCGATCGACATCTTCGCCGACCCCGAGAAGAACGCGCCGTTCATCGTCAAGGACGGGATCCTGAAGATCCGGGCGCGCAAGCACGACAACGGAAAGTGGACCTCCGGGCTGATCTCCTCGGCCGATCCCACCACCGCGGGCTTTGCCCTGATGTACGGGTATTTCGAGGCCCGGATGAAGCTTCCGCCGGGCCCCGGGGTGTGGCCGGCCTTCTGGTTGAACGCCAACAACCCGAAGGACGACAAGACACCGTCGGTGGAGATCGACGTGCTGGAATATTATGGCCAGTTCCCGGACGGATTCCATTCGGTCTGGCACATCTGGGACAAGACCGATCCGAAGAAGAACCGCGGCGGCGAGATCGTCACCTCGGTGCCGAGCGGCTCGCTTAACGAAAGCTTCCACACCTATGGTGTCGACGTCACGAAGGAGTGGGTCGTCTTCTATCTCGACCGCCGCGAGATCGGCCGGACCCCGACCCCGCCCGAGCACACCAAGCCCTTGATGATCCTCGTCAACCTCGCCCTCGGCTCCGGCTGGCCGATCGACAAGACCCCCAACCCCTCCGATCTGCTGGTCGATTACGTCTACGCCTTCGCCCCCGACGAGACGAAGCGCGACGCCGTCTGCAAGGAATAGGGCGGGTTCGCCCAGGGCTGCGGGCTCGAAGCGCGGCCCGCAGCGCCCTTCGCCGGACGGGCTGCCGGTTCGGCGAGGACGGAGAGGTCCGGGTGGGGCGCGCTTCCTTCCGACGCGCGATCGGCGCCGGACCCCGACAAGCTTGTTCGGCAGCAAAGTCGCGCACGAATATTGTTAACCGGCAATCCGTCCAGCGATTTTGGCTGGATAGACCGCAATCGCGGTTGCCACGCTCCGGATAGGTCGGGCATGCCGGAGACGCGACCCGGCGATCGGCCCGCCGCGGCTATACGCGCGGGTTTAAAGGGCTAAAAGGCATCATGCTCCTCCCCAAGACAGCTGCTGCCCGGATCATTTCCTGCGACGTATTTGATACGCTGCTCTATCGGGATCATCGCTCGGAACGTCAGCGGTTCAACGACATCGCCGTGCTCGCTGCGCAGCGCCTGGCCGCCGAGCGGGGCATCGTGCGGCATCCCGGTGCGATCTACGACGCCCGCCTCGACGTCCAGAAGCAGGCCTATCGAGCCCTCGACCTCTCCTGCCCAACGGGGGACGTCCGGTTCGCCGACATGATCGACGCGATGGCGCGGATCCTCTCTCTCGATGCCCAGGCGGCGGAGATCCTGCATCACGCCGAGATCGCGATCGAGATCGCCCAGTTGACCGCCAATACGGTCCTCCTGGACTGGCTCCGCGCGCAGGCCCGGAGCGGATGCAGGATCATCGCGGTCAGCGACACGTATCATCGGGGCGAGACGATCGCGCAGCTGCTCGCCGCCCGCGCGCCCGACCATCCCGTCGCCCAGATCTATGCCAGCGCCGACCACAACGCGACCAAGCGCACCGGCGCCCTGTTCGAGGTCGTGCTGCGCCAGGAAGGCGTCGCGGCCGCCGATATCCTGCATATCGGCGACGATACTAAAGCGGATGTGACGATGGCCCAGGCCGCGGGCCTGCGCTCCCTGCAGGTGCTGCGGCCGAAGCATCTCGTGTTCCGGCGCCGGGCCGACGCCCTGCAGGCCCGCGCGCTCCACGGGTTCCGGATCCGTGCGGCGCATACGCAGCGCGCGGGCGCACCCGCATGAGCGTACCCGATGTCGACCGGCTCGACGCCGAGACGTTCGGGCGTGTCGTGCTGGGCCCGATCCTGGCCGAATTCTGCCTCCGTCTCTGGCTGTTCGAGCGCTTCCTCCAAGGGGACGAGGCCGTCCTGCTTTTCTGCGCCCGCGGCGGCCTGCGGCTGAGACTCGCCTATGAGCGCTTCCTCGACCGTACCGCCCTGCCGCAGCGGGTGCCGCACGCCGACCTGATGGTGTCGCGCCTCGTCGCGGCCCGGACCGCCTTCGACCCGCCGAGCCCGGGCGTCCTGTCCGAGCTGGAGCGCGAGTTCAGCGGCCAGTCGATGGCCGAGATCGCCGCCGCCCTGGCGCAGCGCGACGATCTCGACCTGCCGCCGCCCTGGCACGCGCCGTTCGAGACGGAAACGTTCATCGCGCTCCTGGCGGGCGACGAGCCCGGCGTGGTGGCGCTCCACCGCGCGGTCGCGGAGCAGGATGGGCTGTTTCGCGCCCATCTCGCGGCCTGTACCGGCGGCCGCCGCCACGGCGTCCTGGTCGATACCGGCCTCTACGGCAGCACGGTCCGGATCCTTCAGGAGGGCATCCCGGACCGGCAATGGTCCGGCCTCCAATTCGCCCGTTGCAATTACAAGGGGCTTCCCACGCCGCATTTCGCGCGGACATTCGGCCTCAGCGTCGAGAGCGACGCGTACAAGCCCTGGGAGGTCCGGACCTCGGCGCTCCGGTTCTGGCAGCTGATCGAGTCCTGCCTCGAGCCGGACCTGGCGAGCGTTCGCACCTTCACGGCCGGCGCCGACGGCGCTGCGCCGCGCGCCAACCTTCAGGTTCCCGGCTGGGAGAGCCGCGTCGCGCCCGAGCAGCCCGGCTTGTTCTCCGGTGTCCTGGCCGCCATCGACAGCCTCACGCCGGAATCGCTCCATCGCGTCCCGCAGGATGCGGCGCGGGCCTGGCAGCAACTCAAGGATGCGGTGGTCTGGCCGGACGCGCAGGCGGTGGCGACCTTGAGCCTCGGGCACCGATCCCGGGATTTCGGGCGAACCGAGCTGCGGGCGCAATTTGCCGGTCCCGGCGCGGCGAGCCCGTTGAAGCAGATCCGCGAAAGCCTGTGGCGCGAAGGGGCCGTGATCCGCACGTTCCCGCGCGGCGGCCGCCTCGCGCTCTCGCTGATCGAGCTGATCTATGCCGGGCGCGCGCTGCGCTCCGAGATGCGGGCTCTGCACCGGCGCGAGCGTTGACGAGGTGCGGCACGCTGTCGGGCGACGGCGCGTTGGGCCGGGAGAGTCTTCGCGCCTGCCGATTCGGCTGCACAGAACGCCGATGTAAGTACTGATCCGGCTACAGCGCGGCTTATACAGCCTTATAGATTGCAAACAGCGACGCTCTTCAACCCATCGGCGAGCCGCCCGCGAGGGCAACCCATTGCGCGAGCGTCGCCCGTAATGGATCCACCGCAATTACGCGGACGAAAATGGATATCTGGCCAGCTATAGAAATCTCGGGCCTTAACGATCCTTCCGTTAAGCGGTTGATATTTCAATTGGAAGGTTGCTTTGCCGGGGGGCAGAGCTACAAAAATGCAATGCGCGGTGAAGCCATATTGGCTGTCGAAACGTTGATGGCAGGACGAACTCAGTTCCCCGTCACACCTATGCCTGGGGATGACCAGTATGCTTGAAATATACCAAAGCGAGACGTATGCGGAGAATAATCCAGGCTGGCACGAGGAAGACGCGCCCTGGAAAGCCAAGCAGATCGCTCAGATCATCAACAAGAACGCCATCACGTTCGATACGCTCTGCGAGGTCGGCTGCGGGACCGGGGACATCCTTCTCAACCTAGAGCGTTCCTTCGGCTTCTCGAAGGGCTACGGCTACGAGGTCTCCCCGCATGCCTATCGGCGGGCCAAGACCAAGGAGACCGACCGGACCAAATTCCACCTCGAGAGCGTGTTCGATACCGCGGCGGCGCCGTTCGACGTGATGCTGGTGATCGACGTGATCGAGCATGTGGAAGATTACCTCGGCTTCGCGAAGCAGCTGCGTCCCCTGGCGAAATACAAGATCTTCCACATCCCGCTTGACCTGTCGGTGCAGTCGCTTGCCCGGGAGCGACCGATCATGAACCTGCGAAAGGGTGTCGGCCACCTGCACTATTTCTTCAAGGAATCGGCGCTCGCGACCCTGCGGGACTGCGGATACAACATCATCGACCACGCCTATACGGCGGGACGCCTCGAACTGCCCAACCAGGCGACGTCCAGCAAGCTGATGAAGATCCCGCGCCGGGCCATGTTCGCGCTCAACCAGGATCTCACCGTGCGGATCCTCGGCGGCTATTCCCTGCTGGTGCTGGCGGAATAGGCCCCGCGATCCGGTCTGGTCCGGGCCGGATCGATCCCGACGCGCAGATGCCACGACGCGGCGCCGCTGCTCTCAAGGGCAGCGGCCGTTTCTTGTACACGGCTGAGCGATAGCGTAGGGAACTGTGGCCTTAAGGGGCATTTACCAGTAATATCGCTGTGATAGTGCAAAACGGCCCGCAGCAATTGAAACGGACGTCGCGGCCTGGAAGGGTCGGGTTGGACGGCAAAAATAGTGACAAGCACTATCGAGCATATTGGATAGATTAATATTTTATATGACGAATCGCAATAGGAGTATATCGTCAGCATGAAAGCGGCTGAATCGTTCGGGATCAATGGTCGCTTCCTGACGCAATCGATGACCGGCGTTCAGCGCTACGCGTTGAACGTGACCCGGGCGATCAGCCAGGCCATGTCCGTGCAGGGATCCACGATCCCCCTGCTCGCGCCGCCCGGCGCCCAGGATCCTGGCCTGGACGGGACGCCGCTCAAGCTCGTCGGCCGCTCGGGCGGCCATGCCTGGGAGCAGGCCGTCCTGCCGCGCGCCTGGCCGGGTCGGCTGCTCAACCTCTGCAACACCGCCCCGGCCTTCAAGGCGGATCAGGTCGTCTGCATCCACGACGCCAACGTCTTCCTAGAGCCGGAGAGCTACAGCGCGTCGTTCCGGGCGTTCTACAAGACGCTCCAGCCCCTGCTGGCCCGGCGCGCGGCGCGGATCGCCACCGTCTCGACCTTCTCGGCCGGGCAGATCGCGCAGCATCTGTCGCTGAAGGCCTCCGACATCCTCGTCCTCCCCAACGGGCACGAGCATGTCCAGGCGTGGGATCCGAACCAGGCGACCCGGGCGCCGTCGGCCCTGCGCCGCAATCCGGACGGGAGCGAGCGCCCCTTCGTCCTGGCGCTCGGCTCGCGCGCGCGACACAAGAATCTCGGCCTGCTGCTCGGCCTGGCCGGCGAGTTCGCGACCCTCGGCGTCGACCTGATCATCGCCGGCGGGCAGGCGGGCATCTTCGCCGCGGAGGATCTGCAGCGCAGCGCGAACGTGCAGCATCTCGGCTTCGTGAGCGATCACGATCTGGCCTACCTCCTCGAGCGCGCCCTGTGCCTGGCCTTCCCCTCGCTGACCGAAGGCTTCGGTCTGCCGGCGCTCGAGGCGATGGCCCGGGGCTGCCCGGTCATCTCCACCGACCGGGCGAGCCTGCCGGAGATCTGCGGCACCGCCGCGCTCCTGGCGCCCCCGGACCAGCCGCATCTCTGGCTGGCGCATGTCCGGACGCTGCTGGCGAGTGCCGACCTCCGTCAGGATCTGATCGGCCGCGGCCGGCTCCAGGCGGCCCGGTTCTCCTGGGCCGACACGGCGCAGGGCTACCTGGACGTGATGCAGGCGCCGCAGCGGCGGGATGTCGGGCGCCCCCGCACCGCTTCCGCCCCGCCCAGCATCGCCGTGGTCATCGCGACCCTGGGGCGGCCGGACGTCGTCGCCCAGACGCTGCGGCGGATCCTCGACCGGCAGACCTACAAGCCGGCCGCCGTGATGATCTCCTGCATCAAGCCGGAGGATGCCGGCGACGCCGCGAACTGGCCCGACGTCGCGGTGGTGACCGGCCGCCCCGGTCTCGCGGCGCAGCGCAACGCGGCGCTGGCCGCGCTACCCGAAGGGATCGATGTCGTCGCCTTCTTCGACGACGATTTCGTGCCCGACGCCGAGTGGCTCGATGTCGCCGCCCGGACGTTCCGCGACGAGGCGGATATCGTCGGCTTCACGGGCGACGTGCTCGCGGACGGCATCAAGGGGCCCGGCCTGACCTTCGAGGAGGTCGATCGCCTGCTCGCGGAGAGCGGGCCGGTCGTACCGGCGCCGCTGATCGAGCCGTTCAGTCCCTATGGATGCAACATGGCCTTCCGGCGTTCCGCGATCGGGGCCCTGCGGTTCGATGAGCGCCTGGTCCTCTACGGCTGGCTGGAGGACCGGGATTTCGGCGCGGCCCTCAGGGCGAAGGGCGGTCGGCTCGTGAAATGCATGGCGGCCCGCGGCGTCCACATGGGTGTGAAGGGCGGCCGGATCGCCGGGGACCGGCTCGGCTATTCGCAGGTGGTTAATCCCCTGTACATGCTGCGTAAGGGAACGATGACTTACGCTCAGGTGGCCGATCATTTATTTCGGAACTTCACCAGCAATCTGGCGCGATCAGCCGTCCCGGAGCCGTTCATCGATCGGCGCGGCCGTTTGCGAGGCAACCTGCGGGGTGCGGCCGACGCACTCCTCGGACGCCTCGAACCTGAGCGGGCCCTGCAGATCCGACGGAAAGCCGTGAGATGAGCGTGCACGATCAAAATCGGATTTCGCAGGATCGGCCTCAGGTCGTCTGGCCGTTCCCGGAGGCGACCTCCGTGGGCGTCCCGGACGGTCCCATGGCGGTGATCTCCGCCGCGCTGAAGGCCGCCAAGCGCCACAAATTCGTGGTGGCGCTCTGGATCCTGTTCTGCGTCGGCGTCGCCTTTGTCTACGCGAGCACCGCCACGCCCCTGTTCACGGCGACCGCGACGCTGCTGCTCGAGCCGCGCCGCCAGGCCGGCTCGGGCTCGGCGGAAGGCGCGGTGGCGCCGAGCCTTGATGTCGGACGCGCCGAGAGCGAGCTTCAGGTCCTGCGCTCCGAGCGCCTGCTCGCCAACGTGTTCAACAGCCTCGGCCTCGCGAACAATCCGGAATTCGGCCTTCCGCCCTCCGCCAAGGCCGAGTCGTCGGGCCTGAGCCTGAAATCCCTGCTCGGCATTCCGGAGCCGCCGCCGCCGAGCCCCGAAGTCGTTCAGCAGCGTCAGTTCGAGACCTTCGCGCAGAATTTCAGCGTCCGACGGGTCGGCCAGTCCTACGTCGTGGAGGTCTCCTACACCTCCACCAACCCGA
The DNA here is from genome assembly GCF_020523825.1 of Methylobacterium brachiatum. GTDB lineage: Bacteria > Pseudomonadota > Alphaproteobacteria > Rhizobiales > Beijerinckiaceae > Methylobacterium > Methylobacterium brachiatum. The sequence continues at coordinate 36,364 of NZ_JAJALK010000003.1, forward strand.
CCCAGGCGCGTCGGATCGCGAACGCCGCCGTCTCGGCCTATCTCTGGCAATCGATCGCCGCCAAGGCCGACGCCGCCAAGAACGGCGCGGAATTCCTGCAGGGCCGCGTCAACGCGCTGTCCTCGCAGGCGCGGTCGGCCGCAGCCGCGGTGGCCAGCGGCAGCCTGCCGGACGCGCCGACGCCGGACGCCGATGCCCGCGTGATCGGTGCCGCGCTCCAGCCGCTCCGGGCGTCCGCACCCCGCAAGACGCTGATCCTGGGCCTCGGCCTGACGGTGGGTCTCGTCGGCGGGCTGCTCGCCGTCGCCCTGCGGCAGGCGCTGGACCGGCGGATCCGGACCCCGCAGGATCTCGTCCAGCGCGTCGGCATCCCGTGCCTGGCCGTCATGCCCGACGTCTCGCGCAAGGGCGTCGCCGGCCGGCGCGGTCCGAGCGACCTGCGGTCCGCCACGACGCTGTGGCTCGGCAATAGCGGCTTCGCCTCCGGCATCCGCGACCTGCGGACCTCGATCCAGCTCGCCCTCTCGAGCCGCCCCGGCGACAGCGAGGCGGTCGTCGCCCTGGTCGGCTGCACCGCGAATTCCGGAACCTCGCTCATCGGGCTGAACCTCGCCCGGATCATCCGGGAGAGCGGACGTTCGGTGACGATGATCGACGCGGACATCCACGGATCCGCCCCGCGGTCCCTGACCTACGATGTCGACACTTGGGAGGGGGCTTGCCTGGCCGACCTGATCGAGGATCCCAGCCGGATTCCCGAGGCCAAGCTCCTCGATTACGGCGGGATCTCCGTGCTGCCCGCGCGCCTGCCGAACACGGCCGCCAACAGCCGCGTCTACCTCGGTGCCCCGTCCTTTCCCAAGGTGATCGACCACCTGCGGCAGACGGGCTACGTCATCCTCGACCTGCCGCCCCTGTCGGTCTCCGCCGAGACCCGGGCCGCGGCCCGGCGGGCCGATGCGGTGATCATCGTGGCCGAGGCCGGACGCACCACCGTCGACGAACTCTCGGACGCCGTGAACGGATTGCGCAGTGCCGGCGCCAGCGTCATCGGTGCCGTGCTCAACCGCGCCTAGCGTGCTGGCGCGCGCCTGGTCCGTCACCGGGCGCGCCGTCTCCCGCCGAACCGGCCTCCGCTCCGGCGGGGATCGCTCCAAGGTCCGCGCGAAGTCCCGCCCTCGCGGCGCACTTCCGGCGATCACCGTGCCCGCATACCGAGACTCAGAGTGTCCCTGATGGCCGTCGCGACGGATCGAAAGATCAAAGTCCTCTATTGCCAGCCCGGCACGACGGTTTTCGCGGGGATCGAGCGCGTCAACGACGAGATCTGCACGGAACTGGCTGAAACCTACGGCGACGCGTTCGACGTCGATGTCCTGCTCGTGTCCGAGCACAGGAACCACCCGCCCTTGCCGCGGGCCTACACCATCGTCCGACGTCCCGGTTCGTCACGCCTGGCCCTGATGCGGGCGTTCCGGAGCGTCGTGCGGGAGAAGCGCTACGACCTCGTCGTCATTCCCCAGATCGAACCGACGGTGATCTTCTGGTTCTCGTGCCTGGGCTTGAGGCAGCCCATCGCGATGCACCTGCACGGGAATCCGCGCCGGGAGAGCGGGCACCTCAAGGCGAAGATCCTGTTCTTCCTCCTCCGGCACCTCGTCCTCCGACGCGTGGCCGCGGTGTTCGGCACCTCGCCCCGGCAGCTGCGCGCCTTCACCGACGACTTCAACTGCCGCAGGCCGACGGTCTGGGTGCCGAACCCGGTCCGGAAATTCGCGGCGCCCGGGCCCGACGACAAGCCGACGGCGGGGCTGGTGACCTTCGTGAATGTCGGGCGATACGATTACCAGAAGGGCCAGGACATCCTGATCGACGCGTTCGCCGCGCTCTACAAGCGCCGGCAGGACATCCGGCTGCGTCTCGTGGGCCACGGTGCCGACAAGGCGGCCTTGACCGAGCAGATCCAACGTCTCGGCCTGACGGATGTGGTCACGCTCGAATATCACCCCGACAGTCCGGAGCGGGCGCTCTACGCGAGCGATGTCTTCGTCGCGACGTCGCGGTGGGAGGGATGGTCCCTCGCCATCTGCGAAGCGCTCCGATGCGGGTTGCCGGTCATCTCGACCGATTGCGAGTTCGGGCCGAGCGACATCCTGATCGACCGGCGCCTGGGCCAGCTGGTCCCGCCCGACGACCAGGCCGCCCTGGTCGAGGCCATGAACGGCTACTGCGACCGGATCGCCGAAGAGAGAAGCTTCGCGGATTTCAGGCGGGAGAATATCGAGCGCTACAGCGTCGGGAACTCGGCCAAGATCCACGCGGAGGCCATCCGGCAAGCCGCAGGGGCCGCCGCGGCGGCCTGACCGCTACCGCAGCGCGGGCCGCACCTGGCCCAGAGCGAGCGTGTCGGGGATGAGCTTCGCGGCCGACGCGGCCGGGCGGCGTTCGCGTTCCGGCCAGGCGGAGGCGACGCCGGCGAAGACGTAGAACAGCAGGCTTTGGTCGACCGTGGGACCGGCAATGACGGCGCCCGTCAGCAGGGATAGGCAGGCGACCCGGGCCGCGGCGCGCACGTCGCTCGGATAGCTCCGCGGCTCGCCCCGGCGGACCCCGAACACGGTCAGGATGAACAGCAGGTAGAAGACGGCACCGGGCACGCCGACATTCGACAGCACCGCGAGCGGGAAGCTGGAGGTCCGGTTCGTGCCGAGGCCGACGCCGAGACCCCAGGAATCGAAGAAGTTTCGCCAGGCCAGCGCATTCCAGGATGCGCGCTGAATGCCCGATTCCGTCTGCGCCTTGCTCAGGATCAGCGTGTCGACGTACTCGTAGATCCGCGCGGCCACGCCGTCGGTGGCGAGCACGAGCAGCACGATCAGGCAGAGCAGCAGCGGGCCGAGGACGACCGTCGCGGCGCTGAAGCGATCCTGCGGGCGCAGGCTGCACCGCCGCAGCGCCGTCGCGTAGAGGAGCCCCAGCACGACGACCGCACCGACCAGCCCGGTCGATGAGGTCGAGATCACCACGAAGATGAGCGAGAGCAGCGCCAGGGGGCCGGTGACGAGGGGCTTGCGCCCGCACAGCCACAGCATGCCGGTGAATCCGAGCGCCCCCAGCGTCATGCCGGCGAAGGCCGACGCCTCAGGCCAGGAGCCGATGATCCGCCGCATCGTGCCGACCACCTCCTCATCGTGGAACGTGTACTGGGCGTTCCGGATGAATTGCAGCGCCTCCTGCGTGCCGGTGGCGCTAGTGACCAGGTCGAGGATGCCGAAGCCGATATTGGTGGCCGCGTAGGCGATGAGCGCGGTGGCGAGCGTCTCGAGGCCCCGCTGCGTCGATCCCACGGTGGCGATCATGAGGAAGCAGAAGAGGTCGCCGATCAGGTAGATCGGCTGGGTCAGGTTGCTCGACACCGGCCCCAGCGGCACGGCGCCGTCGCTGGTGCTCAGATGCGCCGAGGCGCCGAGCGGGATGATGTAGGTCTCATCGGCGAACAGCCGCGGCATGACATAGCTGCTCAGCACGCCGTACAGGACGAGGCAGAGCAGCCAGAAACCCGGCTCGGTGATCTTCAGGGCCTCCAGCATCTCGACGGCGGTCTTGCGCCAGAACAGGGTCGAGACGGCCAGGAAGACGAGAAACAGGTGGGCCGGCTGCACGTTCGCGCCGCCGAGCAGCAGCGCGGCGGCGGAGCCGAGCGTGCAGAACATGACGAAGGCGACGACCGTCGACCGGGTGCCGAACAGCAGGCAGAACAGCCCGACAACGATCGTGATAGCGCCGATCGGCTCGAAGCTCATGATCCGCCTGCCTCAAGGGGAGAAACGTTCAGCTGGTCGCCGCGGTGCGCCGCGCTCGACCCCGCTCCGTCCGGGGCCGGACGCTAGCGGTCCGCGCTCTCGGCGGCCCGGCGCACGGCATCCGCGGAAGCCGGCCCGGTGCGGTTCGCATTGCCCCCCTCGGACGGCCGGCGCGGAACGGCGACCTGCGGCGCCTCCCCGGACCTGCTGCCCGGGTTGCGGACCAGGGTGACCCGGACGACGTCGCCGGGCTCGACCTGGCCGTCTTCCTGCGCGAGCCAGGTGGTCGAGCGGTCGCCGACCCGGCGGGTCACCTCGTAGCGCGGCGTCAGCGTCTCGCTGCCATCCTCGGCCGTGCCGAGCGTCTGCGCCTCGGCATCCGCCGAGAGCCGCCCGGCGGTCAGCGTCTTCTCGTCGTTCTGCGCCAGCTTGAGGCGGGTATCGGACGCCTCCGCCAGGGCGTCGCGGCGGAACCGGGACCGGAGCTCGATGATGTCGCGCTCGGCCCGCGTCAGGCTCTGCTGGGCGCGCAGCATCGCGACCTGAACGTCCAGCCGGTTGCTCTCGAAGGCGGCCTGGCTCTGCTCGGCAGCCAGCTTCCGCGGCGTGATCGTCAGCCCCTTGGCCACGAGATCGTTGACGAGGTTCAATTCGCCCCGGCTCAGCTCGATCTGGCGATCGAGCGACTTGGACTTGTTCTCCAGGGCGCCGATCTCGGCGCGGAAACTCGACATGGATTGCTCGATCGCGGCGACCTCCGCCTTGATCGCGTTGCGGCGCGTGTCGAACAGGAGCTGCTCGCCGCGCATCGCCTGATCGGCCCGGGCCTTGTCCGCGTTGGCCTTGAGATCCTCACCGAAGGTGATCGTATCCGTCCCGGCGATCTCCGCGTCGAGGCGCGCCTGCTTGGCGGCCAGCGCGATCCGCTCCGCGGCGAGCGTCCGCAGCTCACCGCGCGTCGTCACCATCTCGCGCCGCACCATGCGCGGGTCGGTGGCGCGCAGCAGCCCCTCCGCGGTACTGACCGCCTGGAGCACGGTCAGGCCGGGCTGATACTCGAACTTGCCCGGCTGCTGCACCGCACCGGTAATGTAATACGGGCGGTATTTGGCGACTTCCACCGACGCCGCCGGCGTCTCCGCAAGATCGGCCGCCTGTTTCAGCGAGGTTCCGATCGCCTCGGCAAGATCGGTCGGCGTCCCGCCGGACGCCTTGATCTGGCCGATCAGAGGAAGCGACACCGTGCCGTCCGCGGCCACGGAGAATTCGCCGTTCAGGGCGGTCCACGAATACGCTTCGCCGGTGTTGCGTCGCAGATCGTAGACGCGGATGGTCAGACGATCCTGCGGGCCGAGCAAGTATCGGCCCGGGGCCTCGGCGGCCGGTGCTGCGAGAACGCTGGCAACCACGAACACGCAAGACGCAGCAATCTGCCGCCAATACATTCAAATCTCCTGAGCCGAAACCGGGTTCCGACAAAATACCTCGGCTTCGTCCCGCTATTCGGGACAAGGGCCGCACTGCGTCGCTGGCTGTTACTTTATACGATATCAGGCAACACTCAACCCGCTCCGCAGTTTACGCAAATATCGCGCCCTCGAATTTTGCTAAAAATCGCGCGGCGCGATGAACAGACAAATTAAGATTGAATCGAACGCGGCGCAGCATATCCCGGTCGATGGCCGGTGTTATCCGCGATCGACCGCCCGGGATTATTGTCGCAGGGCGCGCAGGCGAAAGCCGCACAGGTGCATGGATGCGGCGTAGACGACGGCGCCGCACGCGCTCATGGCGACCAGCTGCATGATCGAGGGGATGGCGAAGCGCTGCAACAGGTTCTCCAGGAGGAGGACGGCCAAGGCCATCGCGATGCAGGACACCGCGACCTGCCACAGATTGCGCATCTGCGCCGTGAGGCTGGTTCCGATCACGCGGCGCGCGTAAACGGCGCTGATCAGGAAATGCAGGGCCGCGGCGACGACCCGCGCGTACAGCATCAGCAGCAGGCCTCCCGTGTAGAAGGCGACCGTCAGCAGCGGGAGCTTCGTGACGGTTTCCAGAATGTTGATCTTCAACAACAGGTTGGGCTGATCGATTGCGACGCAGAGCGACGAGACCGGCTGATAATAGGCCGTCAGCATGACGGCGAGCGACAGCCACCGCAGATAGACCGACGCGGAGCTCCATTGGCTGCCGAGAAAGACCTCGACGATCTGGTCCGACGTCAGCGCGATCCCGATGCCCGCCGGCAGCGCGATGAACATCGTCAGGCGCGCCGCCTTGAGGAAGGAGAGGTGCAGGCGCTTCCGGTCGTCGGCCATCGTGGCGAAGGCCGCCATGACCGGCCGCATGGCGGGACCGATCAGGCTCTGGGTCGGCATGACCGAGAAATCGCTCGCCAGGCTGTACCGGCCGAGGACGGCCTTCTCGACATTGTAGCCCAGGAACACGCGATCATACTGCCAGCTGAACGCGGCCAGGACCTGCGAGGACGTGAACCAGCCGGTGAAGGCGGAGAAGTCGCGCAGCCGCTCCAGCGAGAGCCTGGGACTGTAGGGGGCCAGCACGTAGGACAGGATCGTCGGCATGAGCGACGACACAACGGGATTGATCACGAGCGCCCAATAGCCGCCGCCCGCGTAGAGCACCGCCAGGGAGAGCAGGGCCGCGATGACCTTCCCCGAGAAATCCGCGACGAACGATACGCGGAAGTCCAGATCGCGGAAGAAGTGCACCATCGTCGGGCTGTAGAGGCTGCGCGCGATCGGCCCCAGCGCCAGGACGAGGATCAGCGGGACGAGCCGCGGATCGTCGTAGATATGCGCGACCGGCCAAGCGGCGAGCATCATCAGGACCGCGATCACCCCGCCGCGCAGCAGGCCGAGCGTGAACGCGGTGTCCAGGTGCGATTTCTCGATCTTCTGCAGGCGCATCAGCGCCTGCACCAAGGGCACTTCGAGAACCATTTCAACGATCGCGACCAGCGAGACCGCGATCGCCGTCAGGCCGAAATCGGCCGGGGTCAGCATCCGGGCGAGGAGGAGCAGCGTTGCGAGGTCGATCACGCGCGACGACGTTCGGGCCGCGACACTCCAGCCGGCGCCACGCAACGTCTTGAGGGTGAGCATGAACCGATCCTGCGGGAGACGACATGCGACGGGATCGCGGCCGGCGCGAAACGTGATGTCTCTGTCCCTGAAAATGAACCCGGATATGGGCGATATGGCGATGACAGGCCTTAGTGAGCCTATTGCCCCAATACACAGCCTGACACCCGCCAGGATAGCGGCTTCGCGCGACCCCTGGGTCCCGCCTGCGTCACGATGCGGAGGGCTTGGCCCTGGATCCGATGGCGCGGCCGTAAACCTCGAGGGCGGCGCGCGCCACGCGGTCGATCCGCAGGTTCTCGATCCCGATCTGGCTCTTGGCGCGCCACGCCTTGAGCTGGTCCGGGTCCGTCACCAGCATCCGGAGCGCGTCGGCGATCCGGTCCGGAGATTTCGGCGGCACGAGGATCCCCGATTCGCCCTGGCCCAGGAGTTCGGGAATGCCGTCGACCTGGGTGGCGATCACCGCGCACCCGGCCTCCCGCGCCTCCGAGAGCACGAGCGGCGCCGGGTCGGCGTGAGAGGGCAGCACGAAGATGTCGGCGCCGAGCATCCACGGATAGGGATCGTCCTGCGGGCCGGCGAAGGCGATCGCGTCCGCGGACGCCATCGCCCGGGCCATCGCGGTGTAGCTATCCTGCGTCGGGCCGCCGCCGACCACGTAGAGCCGCGCCGCCGGGTGCTGCGCGTGGACGGCGTCGAAGGCCTGCAGCAGGTCGGGCAAGCCCTTGCGGGGATGGAGGCCGCCGACGAACACGATCGCGGGGTGATCGAGGGATTTCGGAACCTCGGAACGGCCGGTCATCCGGGCGGAACCGATCGTCCCGTTCAGCACGACGTCGATCCGCGACGCCGAAATGCCGCGCTTCTGCATGGACTTGGCCACGGCGGCGCTCACCGCGATGACCCGGTCGCCCAGCCCCATCAGGATGGCGCCCTTCTCGAACTCGTTGTGGACCGTCGTCACCAGCGCGACCCGGGTCAGCTTGCATGCGGGCCAGGCCAGGACGGCGCTCGTCATCATGTGCGCGTGGACGACATCCGGTCTCCAGCGCCGCAGAAGCCCGGTGAGCCCCACCATGGACTTCAGGACCGGGCCCGGGCGGCGCTCGTGATCGACGACGAAGGTCTCGATGCCGTTCGTCCGCAGCAGCTCGTCGAAATCGCCGCCCTGGCTCGCCATCGCGACGGTGTGGCCGAGCTTGACCTGTGCGCAGGCCAGATCGACGGCCGCATGCACATGCCCGTTCAGGCGGCGCCTATGATTGAGAAGATGCAGAATCCGCACGTTACACCGACGCTCGCTTCACCTGAGACATTCCCGACATCGCGTCCGGCCCTCAAGGCCGCGTGACGCTCGGCGGTGCCGCGAGGCGCGACCCTAATCAACGCCGAAGATTAATACAAACCGTCCAGCGTTATTGGACTACGCATTGTCTGCGCTGTGCCTGGATATAGTACGCACAGGTTGAATTTCGGCCGGTCGAGCCTCTATTGCGAGGCGTTGGCGGCCCGCAGAAAGCGTCGCGCCGAGCGCTGCCCGACCGAGAATCGGAACGCGAGAAGCGCCTGTGCCTGGCGGAGCGGGGCCAGGAACATCGCCACGAAGAACAGCGCGGTCGCGACCTTCCACTTCAGCGGGCGCGGCTCCGTCAGGATGGCCCGAAGCAGGTCCAGGAAGCCACGAGACCCGTATCGGGTTCCGCGGACCAGCGCGGCGGAAAAATCCATGAACCGAAAATAGTAGGTCCGCTCGGCCTCGATCAGAACCGCCTCCGGCCGCAATTGACCGACCAGCCGGCGCAGATGCGCCAACCGCAGCTCGAAGCGCCGGAGGTCGCGCTCGAACGTCTCGGCCCGCGGGGCACGCCCCAGCCCCGAATCGTTCTGCCCATGGACCCGGTACAGGCCGAGGGTCTCGGACAGGCTGACGACATCGCCCATGAACGGCGCGACGAGCAGGATCACGCCGTCGACCGCATTGTCGTACGCGCAGTGGTGCAGGACCTCGCAGACATCCCGCCGGAACACGTTCCCGGAGGTCGGCGGCGTCTGATAGACGCCCGAGCGCAGGATCTCGTCGACCACCTTGTCCTGGCTGCGGAAGGCTTCCAGGGCCGGGTAGCGCTCGGTGATGACCCGTCCGGTCGCGTCGATGCAGGTCAGGCAGAACTGGACCTTCGCGACACCGGGATCGAGGACCTGGAGGATGCGCGCGAGCGCGCCGGGCGCCAATTCGTCGTCCGCATCCAGGAACAGGACGAACGGCGCGCGTGTCTGTCCGAGACCGTACAGACACGCCGACCGCTGCCCGCCATTGGCGATCCGGTATGCGCGCGCGCCCGTCTCCTGGATCACGGCCCACGACCGGTCCGTGGACCCGTCGTCGATCACCACGAGCTCGCAATCGGCCGTCTTCTGGTCGAGGACGCTCCGGATCGCCTTGCCCACGTAGGTCTCATAATTGAAACACGTGATGACGACGGCGATCCTCGGCTCTTTCTCCACGACTGACGCCTACTCCGCTTCGCGCTCACGCAGGTCAGGCCCGTTCGCGCCCGCCGCGAGCCGATCGCTTCACCGCTCGCGTTCGGAGCGGACGCCGTTTCAGCGCCAGACGGCGCCGCACCGGGCCTTCAAAGCCCCGCCCCACACGACGGAACCGGGTACGGATTTCACCCCGGTCTCTATCCTGCCCGGATGTCAAAATCCACTCGTCTACGTAGCCGATACAAGGGATGGATTGCTCGATCCACATGGGTCGGTCCGGTATCTCAGGCCCTCAATTCTTCGTGTCCCCAACCTTGATCTCATGGTTGCAAGCGTTGATGAGGCTGCAACCATGTCGATAGGTCCGGCGCGGCCCCTGTCCGTGCTGCCATGGCCGGCGAGGGCGTCAGCCTGCGCCCGCGGCGGGTTGCTGGTGTCAGGACACTTTCTGCGCCGGCCCGCGCCGCACCTGCGTCTCGGCGTTCTGCGTGGAGACGCGGGCGGTCGGCTGATAATCGAATCCGCCTTGCCGGCCGAAGGATTCAATCCCGAACGCGCGCAGCCGCGCCAAAGCCACCCCGACCCGCTCCTGCGCGCGGTTGATGTAGATGGGGTAGGCGTTCGGCACGAAGCGGCTGCCCTCCAGTCTCAGGTCGCCGTCGAACAGATGATTGGCCGCCACGTGCGACCGGAAATCCCGCTCCGCGATTTCCAGGCTGTTCCCCGCCTGGGACGCGATGACCTCCACGCCGAAATACTCACGCCCCTCGGCCGTGCCGTAGAAATCTGAGTACATGGTCAGGCGCTTCCAGAACCCGCCATGCGAGAAATTGTACAGGACCGCGCAGTCGAAGCCCTTCTTGCCCGAGAAGCTGAAGAACAGGCTGATCAGGGTCACCGACGTGAGGTTCTCGTCGGCGCCCAGTCCGGAGATCTCGAGGGCGCGGTTGATCGGGATCGTCGACACGACCCGGTCCGCGGTCACGGCCCCCCCGGTCGTGTCGAGATGGAACACCGACCCGGCCTTTCGGATCTGCGAGACGGTGCAGCCCAGCCGGAACTCGGTGCCCTGTCCGCGCAGTTTCGCGGCGGCGACCGCGTACAGATCATCGTAGCCCGATTTCGGCCGGGCGAGCTGTCGATTGGTCGGCGCCTCCGCCTTGCGGGGCCGCAGGTGCCGCAGCATCGCTCTCGGGGAGGAATGCTCCTTGATCCAGAGCATGCGCTTCTCGGCGAAATCGAGATCGACCTTCTCGGCGGCGATGCCGAAGAAGCGCATCATGTAGCTCTCGAGCCCGGACCGTCTCAGCAGGTAGTCGCCGATCCAGTACCGGGCGAAATCGCGCGCGTTCCGGATCGCCGGCCGGGAGATCCGCGAATACAGGACGGACAACCCGATCCGGGCACAGCCCCACAGGCCGGAGCGCAGGATGTCGTCCTTGATCGACAGCGGATAGCCGGCAACAGCGCCCTGCGGCGTCAGCTTCCCCCAGGTCGGGTCGATGGGCACATACAACGGCAGCATTTCAGGGAAATGCACCAGCAACGGCGAGTCGTCCTGGAATATGAAGCTGCCGATATCGAAGCTGTACGGACCGATGGCGCAATCGATGTGATTGCCGCCGTATTTCTCGAACTCGTCGATGACGAGTATCCGGCGGTACCCTTGCTCGATCAGGACCGCAGCCGAGACCAGGCCGCTGATGCCGGCCCCGAGCACGACGGCCTCGTAATGTTCGCGCGATTCCTGGTTCTCGATCGTCGGGGCTGCCTGCTCAACCATGTCTCATCTCAACCCGGCGATCACGATCTCTGGTCTTCATCGCGCGACTGACGCGCGAATCAGCATGTTTCCGAAGGGGATGCGGCGCTCGTCGGGATGTCTATTTGCCCCATCGCCGATATTTTCCATTACAAATTGTGATTCGCTGAGCACTCGTATCGCATCCGGGGCTGGACGGTAAATCTGTGGGTCTAGGCGGGAACGATTTTATTTCCGCCGGCGGATACATGCGTTGCAAGGGTGGGGCCGTGCCGGATCACCTCGCGGCATTGTCAGCCGAAGCGCGTCGCATCGCTCGGGCCCTGAATGCCGTGCGACGGGCATCGGGTCCTCGTCGAGAAATACCGATACGGATCGCAGCCGAGGTGGCTCGGCCTCGCCGGGACCCGAGTGCTGGAATGCAGAAGCTGCGGCGGCGATGCGCGCTACCCTCGACGGAGCCCCCTGTAAGGCGCCTGAACATCCCGACGCTGCTGCGCGGCCTGACGTCGCGGGTGCCCGAGTCCAAGATGCGAAAGAGCGGTCGAGGAAACTCGGATGCCGGGAAGCAGCCGAAGGCGGGAAAGCCGTGTCCCGTTAGTGTCATCCGGCCGCAGCTCGCACGCCCTGTCGCGCGCCCGGCTCAACCGCTCCGGATTTTCTTCGGCGCCGTTGATGGCGTCGCCGATCGACGAGCCGACCCGGACCTCGATCAGCCCAAGCGGGACCCTGGCCGAGGATGCCGCTGACATCCACTCGGTGCTCGGCACGGCGATCCCGGTTCCGCCGGACAGGCGCCAGGCGGGCACGACGTGGATCTGCCTCACGCAGAAGCGGTCGCTGGCCCCCACCCGCTCAAGCAACCCCCAGACCGATCCTGCGGGGATCGCGCGCGCCGGACGGGGTAGTCCTCGGCGCGGGCATCGTTATCTCTCAGCGGACCATGACATCCTCAGCGACAGCCCGCCCGACCCCCGAAGACGCCGCGCAGGGCCAGCGCCGGATCCCGTCGGTGGAACGTCTCGTCGGCGGGGCCTCGGAGGAGGTCTTCGCCGCTTACGGGCGCACGGCTTTCACCGCGGCGGTGCGGGCCGTCCTCGCCGAGATCCGGGCGGAGGGCGGTACGGTGCCGGATGCGGCGGCGATCCGTGAGGCGGCGGCCCGGAACCTCGCTTCCGAGCGGCGCCCGTCCCTGCGACCGGTGTTCAACCTCACCGGCACGGTGCTGCACACCAATCTCGGCCGTGCCCTCCTGCCGCGCTCGGCCGCCGAGGCGGTGGCCGCCGTGATGGTCCAGGCCAGCAACCTCGAATTCGATCTCGCCACCGGCGCACGGGGCGAGCGCGACGACCATGTCGAGGGCCTGATCTGCCGCCTGACCGGGGCCGAGGCGGCGGTGGTCGTCAACAACAACGCCGCCGCGGTCCTGCTGGTGCTGAACGCCCTCGCCATGCGCAGGGAGGTGGTGGTCTCGCGCGGCGAGCTGGTGGAGATCGGCGGCTCGTTCCGGGTCCCCGACGTGATGGCCCGCGCCGGCTGCCGGCTGCGCGAGGTCGGCACCACCAACCGCACGCATCTGCGCGACTTCGCCGAGGCGCTCGGGCCGCGCACCGGCCTCGTCATGAAGGTGCATCCGAGCAATTACGCGATTACCGGCTTCACCGCCGAGGCGGATCCGATCGCGCTCCACGCGCTCTGCCGGGAGCACGGCGTGCCCCTGGCTGAGGATCTGGGCAGCGGCAGCCTGGTCGATCTTTCCGCCTACGGCCTGCCGCCCGAGCCCACCGTGCGGGCGGCCCTGGCGCGGGCGGATGTGGTGACCTTCAGCGGCGACAAGCTGCTCGGCGCCGTCCAGTGCGGGATCGTGGCCGGACGCAGGGACCTGATCGCCCGGGTGCGCAAGAACCCGCTCAAGCGGGCCCTGCGGGTGGACAAGATGACCTACGCGGCCCTGGAGGCGGTGCTGCGCCTCTATCTCCACCCCGAGCGGCTGACCGAGGAATTGCCGACCCTGCGCCTGCTGACCCGCCCGCGCGCGGCGATCGACGCGCAGGCCCGGGCCATCGCCCCCGCGGTCGCGGACCTTGTGTCCGGCTGGGCCACGGTGTCGGTCGGGGATTGCATCAGCCAGATCGGCTCCGGCGCTTTGCCGGTCGAGACCCTGCCGAGTGCCGCCCTGGTCCTGGTGCCAGAGGGCGAGGGCGGGCGCCGCGGCTCCGGGGGGCGTTGCAAGCGGCTGGCCGAGCGCCTGCGCGGATTGCCGGTACCGGTGATCGGCCGCATCAGCGGCGATGCCATCGTGCTCGACTTGCGTACGCTGGAGGACGAAGCCGGGTTTCTGGACAGCCTATCGAACTTGTCATCCCCAGGTGTCGCAACGCCGGACCGACGGGGTTGTTGAGAAAGGGCTGGTCAAGCAGGAGCTTGCGCGTGTGGCGAGCATGTTATGCTAGGATGACCAACCCGCGGTCGCGGTGCGAGACAGGCGGCACTCGGACCGCGATGGGCGAGACACATGTCGTATTCAGTGGACACGATCGAGACGGAGCAGGCGATGGATCCGCTGCTCCTCGATAACCAGCTTTGCTACGCGCTCTACGCGGCCGCGCACCGGATGACGAAGTCTTACCGGCCGCTGCTGGAGCGGCTCGGCCTGACCTATCCGCAATATCTCGTCCTGCTGGTGCTGTGGGAGCAGGACGGCGTGACCGTCTCGGAGATTGGCCGGCGGCTGCGGCTCGATTCCGGCACGCTCACGCCGGTGCTCAAGCGCCTGGAAAGCGCGGGCTTCCTGGTCCGGACCCGGCGCCAATCCGACGAGCGCGAGGTCGAGATCGCGCTCACCCCGCAGGGCGCGGCCCTGCGGGCGGAGGCGGTCACGGTGCGCGAGAGCGTGATGTGCCAGCTAGAGCTCAGCGAGCCGGAGATCCGGGCCCTGCGCAAGGATCTGGGGACCCTGATCGAGCGGCTGAGCGCGAACGGCAACGACTGACGGACCTCACCGCCGCAGGCGGTTGCCCAGGACGAAGCCGTAGAGCCCCATCAGGATGATCCCGACCGCGCCTTCCAGGCCGACCAGCAGGTTGGTGACCCGCCCGGTCGGCTTGAGGCCGATCTCCGGCGGGTTGGCGGTCATCATGTTGAGGGCGCTGTAGCTCATCAAGTCGATCGGGTTGTAGGTCGGTCCCGCCTCGGGCCCCTCCACCACGAACAGGCCGCCGGTGAGCCCGTAGAGGCCGGCGAAGACGAGGATCAGAAGCGCGAAGGCCCGGGCGATGCGCGACAGGCTCTCGCCGTAATCGCACAGCCATTCGACGAAGCGGTCGGCGGTCCAGCGGTAGCCGTGGCGCAGGATCCCGGCCCAGTCCCGCTCGGCCCAGGCGGCGCGCGCCTGGTGCCCGGCATGGAAGCGGCCCATCCGGCGGCCGCGCTTGTAGGCCCAGCTCGCCGCATCGTGGCTGCCGATGCTCTTCCAGTTCTGCTCCAGGGCGAGGTAGCTCGCCTGCGCCAGCTCATAGGCGCCGGTCACCTCCTCGCCCACGGCGCCGCCGAGCTGCTCGACGCTCATCCGGGTGCCGTTGAGCCAGGCGCCGGCGAAGCGGGCATGCCGCAGCCGACAGGTGGCGAGGTTGAGCCGCACGAGATCGGTATCCGACAGGTCGGCACCGGACAGGTCGGCGCCGTCGAGCTTCGCCCCGGTGAACTTGGCGCCGCGCAGGCGCGAGCCGGCCAGCGAGGCCTTGGTCAGGCTGGCGCCCTCGAAATCGGCATGGGTCAGGTTGGCGTCGGCGAGCTTGGCCTCGTCGAGCCGCGCATCCCGGAACACGGTGTCGTCTGCGTCGGCGCCGGAGAAATCCGCCCCCCAGAGGTCGGCCTCCGCGAAGCTCGCCCCGTCCAAGAGCGCCCCCGACAGATCCGCAAAGCGCATCGCCGCCTGGCCGAAGCGGGCATCCTCCAGCATGGCGGAGGCGAACTTGACCTGCCCCGCCACGATGCCGGTGAAATCCGCCCCCGACATGTCCGCCTCGGACAGGTCGGCCTCCTCGAGGATCGCCCCGACGAAGCGGGTCGAGCGCCCGACCGCCCCGGTGAGGCTCGCCCGGCGCAGGTTGGCCCCGGACAGGTCGGCCTCCTCCATGCGGGCGCGCGACAGGTCGGCCTCGGCGAGCGGCAGGCCGCCCGATTCCGCATCGGCCGGCGCGGTCCCGCCGGCGGCGAGCGCGGTGCCGCTCGCATCCACATGCGCGAGGTCGAGACCCGGCTCGCGGACGGGCGTGCCGGCCGCGATCAGGTCCAGGAGCCCGCGCAGGCGCGGCTCCACGTCTCGGGGCGTGACCTGATCCATCCGGGCTCTTTGCCGGAGAGAACGGCGCCGCGCCAGATCCCCCGGCTCAGGTCGCGGCCGTCACCCGCACGGTGATCGCCTTGGCGGCGGGGGTCTTGGACTGCTCGTCATGGTGCCAGAGCGGCAGCAGGACGTTCAGCTCCGGGTAGTAGCCGCCGCAATTTCCCGGCGGGATGTCGTAGGCGATCACCCGCAGGCCGCCGACGCGCCGCGCGATCTGATCGCCGGCCACCGCCTCGACATCGACGGAGCCGCCATCCTTGAGCCCGAGCCGGGCGATGTCGGCCCGGTTCATGAACAGGATGTCCCGGGTGCCCTTCACGCCCCGGAAGCGGTCATCGTAGCCGTAGACCGTGGTGTTGAACTGGTCGTTCGAGCGCAGCGTGATCAGGTCGAGCACGTCCGGGCCGCGCGCCGGTAGGTCGGGATCCGCCTCGAGCCCTTCCGGCACCGCGAAATTCGCCTTGCCGGTGTCGGTCTCCCATTTCCGGTCGCGGGCGCCGAGCGGCTTGGTGATCCCGCCGGGGCGGAACATCTGGCCGTTCAGGTCGTGGAACACCTTCGGGTAGGTCGCCTCAATCGCGTCGCGCACCCGGGCGTAATCGGCCACCCAGGCATCCCAGTCGATCCGCGGGTTCGGGGGCACCGACGCCTTGGCGATCTCGGCCACGATCCAGGGCTCGGAGCGGACATCGGGGCCGACCGGATCGGACACGCCCCGGGAGCCGTGGAAGCGCGCAGTGGAATCCTCCATCGAGACCGCCTGCGGACCGCTGGCCTGCTGGTCGATCTCGATCCGGCCGAGGCAGGGCAGGATGTAGGCGACGGTCCCGTTGACCAGGTGCGAGCGGTTGAGCTTGGTCGAGATCTGCACGGTCAGGCGCTGCCGCCGCCAGGCCGGCTCCATGCGCCCGGTATCGGGAACCGCGCGCAGGAAGTTGCCGCCGAGGCTGACGAAGGCCCGGACGCTGCCGTCGAGGATGCCCTCGCAGGTCTCGACCGTGTTGAGCCCCTTCTCCCGGGGCGGCTCGAAATCGTAGAGCTCCTTCAGCTTGTCGAGGGGCACCAGCTCCGGCTTCTCGGAGATGCCCACCGTCCGCTGGCCCTGCACGTTGGAATGGCCGCGCACCGGGCAGATCCCGGCGCCGGGCTTGCCGATATTGCCGCGCAGCAGCAGGAGGTTGACCAGCATCCGCACCGTCTCGGTGCCCTTGCGGTGCTGGGTCAGCCCCATCCCGTAGATGCCGATCACCGCCTTGGCCCGGGCATAGGTGCCGGCCGCGGCTTCGAGGGCCGGTCGGGTGAGGCCGGAGCGCCGCTCGATCCCCGCCCAATCCTGGCTGTCGCAGAACGCCACGAAATCCTCGAATCCGTGCGTGTGCTCGGCGATGAAGGCGTGGTCGAGGATGGCGGGCCGACCGGACGCCGTCGCCTCCCGGTCCATGGCGATCAGGATCTTGCACAGGCCGGTGATCGCCGCGAGGTCGCCGCCGGCCTTCACCTGATGGTACTGGGTCGAGATCTTGGTGGCCGAGCGCGTCAGCATCTCCACCGGCGATTGCGGGTTGGTGAAGCGCTCGAGCCCGCGCTCGCGCAGCGGGTTGAAGGTGATGATCTGCGCCCCCCGGCGCCGCGCCTCCTGGAGCGGGTGGAGCATCCGGGGCGCGTTCGAGCCGACATTCTGGCCGAAGAAGAAGATTAAGTCGGTGGACTCGAAATCCTCCAGCAGGACCGTGCCGACCGGCGCGCCGATCGATTGCGGCAGCGCCACCGAGGTCGGCTCGTGGCACATGTTCGAGGAGTCCGGCAGGTTGTTGTTGCCGTAGAGGCGCGCCAGCAGCGCCCACATGTAGCTGGTCTCGAGGGACGCGCGGCCGGAGGCGTAGAACACCACCGATTTCGGATCCTCGGCCCGCAGCGCCTGCAATTCCCGTCCGATCTCCGCGAAGGCCTCACCCCAGGAGACCGGCCGGTACCGGTCGGTCTCGGGATCGTAGCGCATCGGATGCGTCAGGCGGCCCTGCTCCTCCAGCGCGTAATCGCTCCAGCCGAGCAGCTCGGTGACGGTGTGGGCGGCGA
The DNA here is from genome assembly GCF_020523825.1 of Methylobacterium brachiatum. Taxonomy (GTDB): domain Bacteria; phylum Pseudomonadota; class Alphaproteobacteria; order Rhizobiales; family Beijerinckiaceae; genus Methylobacterium; species Methylobacterium brachiatum. Next base: position 53,950 of record NZ_JAJALK010000003.1, read on the forward strand.
AGAAGTCCGGGGTCGCCCGCCGGCGCGTCTGTTCCCAGGCGGTCGCCTTGGCGCCGTTCTCGCAATACTCGAAGGCCAGGGGCTTGGCCGGCTTCGCCCAGGCGCAGGACACGCACATGAACCCGTCCGGCTTGTTCTGCTTGAGCAGCATCGCCGAGCCGGTGACCGGAACGCCCTCGCGGGTCAGGATCTCGACCAGGGACCGGGCCGAGCCCCAGCCGCCGGCCGGGCTGTCATAGGGTTCGATCCGCACGTCGCCGGTGTTCTGCTCGCTCATGCCGTCCTCCTCCCGGGACGCGCACGTCCGGACGGGGGTGAACGCACGAAGGGGCGGGTCGGATCACGGGCGCGTCACCGCGGCGCCGATCCGCTTCCGCCCGGGGCGGCGCGGCGCTAGGCTGGGCCGGCGGACGAATCGTCTGAGGAGAAGATTATGGCCAGTGTCGACGTCGAGATGGTAAAGTGTGCCTGTCAGGACTGCGTGTGCGTGGTCCAATTGACCAAGGCTGTATCCCGGGACGGCAAGGCCTATTGCTGTGACGATTGCGCCGACGGTCACAAAGATCACGCCGGCTGCGAGCATGCCGGCTGCGCCTGCCACGGCTGAGCGGTTTCGGACTTGAAAGAACCGCGCGACGGTGTGCCCGCCGCGCGGTGCCCTGGGGGCGACCCGTCAGGAGACGGCCGCGAGCTTGTCGGCCATGGATTGCTCCTTGTCCCGCCGGGTCGAGAAGATCAGCGTGAAGAAGGTCCGCTCGACGCCCAGCTCGGCCAGCCGCGCCTCGCAGCGCTCGGCCAGGGCGCAGACCTCCGACAAGTCGGCCTCGATGTTGGTCCCGTTGGGATGCATCGTGGCGGTCAGGCCGCTCGCCTCGATGATCGCCTTGATCTCGCGCACATAGGGCGAGACCGACGGCCCGACGCCCATCGGCACGATGCACAGGTCGGCGGATACCTTCATGGTGATGCTTCCCGAGGGGCCCGAACGCGGCGCATGGCCGCCGACGAAAGGGCGGAGGGCTGAAACCGGATGGGTGGGCGCCTGACCGGGCGGGCCGTGCGGCGATGCCGGGGCTCCGTCATCCCGTCATGGGGCGGGCGTGGAGCGGGTGAAGGGAATCGAACCCTCGTATTCAGCTTGGAAGGCTGCTGCTCTACCATTGAGCTACACCCGCGCGGGCGGATCGTTAGCACGCCGCCCGGCGCGTGAGAAGGTGGGAGTTGGGGGCGGGGCCGCGCGAAACGGCGGCCGTCCAGGGCCGGCTTCGGCCCGGCCCGGCCCGCTGCAGGAATAGCGGCGGCCCTGGACTTGATTCGGCGATGCGCAAAGCTGCCATCCGGGCGCGCCGGTAATCCTGCGGTTCCGATATCAATGACGGCCGAAGCTAAAAGTCGTCGCCGGCTAAGAATTATCGGAGCTTAAGGATCTATTTTATCTGCAACGATAAAGCATTGTCCGCGCGCATGGAGCGCAGAGACTAACACGACCTGGAAGAATAATGCTCGAGTCCGTGTCCATCAAAGGCAAGCTGATCGCTTGCTTCTCGATCATGCTCGCCTTGATCGGCGGCCTGGCGGCCCTGTCCTATCACCAGATCGAAACGATCAATCACGTCGCCACCGACCTGCGCGCCATGCGTCTCCCGGCGACGCAAGCGCTCGGCGGCATCCAGACCATGACGCTGCGCATCCGGGTCAACGGCAACCGTCTCCTCCTCGCCAAGACACCGCAGCAGCGTGCGGACGCGATGACGTCGATCGACCAGCGGATGGCCGAACTGCAGGGCTACAAGGCACGCTACACGAGCTTGATGGAAACCGAGGCCAAACGGGCCTTGTTTCGGACCTTCGAGCAGCAATGGGCGGCGTATCTGAACGAGCAGGCGGAGACTTTCGCCAAGGCCGATGCCGGTGACGCCGCCGGCGCGCAGGAGCAGTACAACACGACCATGTCCGACTCGATCCGGGGCATCGTCGCGACCTTGAAATCCCTGGCGGACCTGGAGAACGCAGCCGCCGAGTCGAGCGGCGCGCAGGCGCAGGCCGCCTACGATCAGGCCCGGCAGCAGATGATGGTCTTCCTGGCGGTCGCCGCGATCCTGGCGATCGGGGCGGTCGTGATGCTGGTCCTGGAGATCAGCCGCCCGCTCGGACGCATGACCGCCGCCATGCATCAGCTCGCGTCCGGCGACACGGAGACGGCCATCCCCGCCTTCGGCCGGCGCGACGAGGTCGGCGCGATGGCCGGCGCTGTCCAGATCTTCAAGGAGAGCATGATCCGCGCCCGCAGCCTCGAACAGGAGACCGCGCAGGCCCGGCTGGCCGCGGAGGAGCAGCGCAAGCTCGGCATGCGCGAGATGGCCGACAGCTTCGAGGCCGCAATCGGCGGCATCATCGGCCAGGTCTCGGCCTCGGCCTCCGAGCTCCAGGCCACCGCGCAGACGATGACCGTCACGGCCACCCAGACCGCCAGCCGATCGACGACGGTGGCGGTCGCGGCCGAGGCGGCGGCGGTCAACGTCAACACCGTGGCGGCCGCAGCCGAGGAGCTCGGCTCCTCGGTCCAGGAGATCGGCCGGCAGGTCGACGGCTCGGCGCAGCTCGCCCGGCTGGCGGTGTCGGAGACCGACCAGACCGGCGCGCTGGTCGAGGAGCTGAGCACGGTGGTTTCGCGGATCGGCGACGTGGTCGGGCTGATCTCGAACATCGCCGGTCAGACCAACCTGCTCGCGCTCAACGCGACCATCGAGGCGGCCCGCGCGGGCGCGGCCGGCAAGGGGTTCGCGGTGGTGGCGTCCGAGGTGAAGGCGCTGGCCGAGCAGACCGCGAAGGCCACGCAGGACATCTCGGGGCAGATCACGCAGGTCCGGGGCACGACCGGTCAGGCGGTGACGGCGATCGGCGGCATCACGGCGCGGATCCAGGAGATCAGCGGCGTGGCGACCTCGATCGCGTCGGCCGTGGAGCAGCAGGGCGCGGCGACGCAGGAGATCGTGCGCAATGTCGGGCAGGCCGCGACCGGCACCGCCGAGGTGACGACGAACATCGCCGGCGTGGCCGGAGCGGCCGACGAGACCGGGGCGGCGGCCTCCCAGGTGCTGAGCGCCGCCTCTGCCCTGTCGCGCCAGTCCGAGCACCTCGCGGTCGAGGTCCGGCACTTCCTGCAGACCGTCCGGGCCGCGTGAGGATGCGGCCCCCGCGGGCCTCCGGCGGCCCGGTCAGGCCAGGCCGAGAGCGGCCCGCGCCTCGGCCGGGTTCGCCACCCGGCGGCCGTGGCGGCGCACCGCCTCGGCCGCGAGGGTGACCAGCTCGGCATTGCTCGCCGCCAGCCTGTCCTTGGTCACCCGGATGTTGTCCTCCAGCCCGGTGCGGACCGCGTCGGCGCCGCGGGCGAGCGCCCACTCCATCACGACCGCCTGGTTGCGGCCGATCCCGGCGGCGGTCCAGGTCGCTTCGGGCAGGATCCGCCGCGTCTCGGCGAGCAGGATGTCGAGCAGATGCTCCTCGGCCGGCATCGCGTTCTGGACACCCATCACGAACTGCACGTGCGGGCGCGCATCGATGAGGCCCGCCTCGACCAGCCGCTTGGCGCCATGCAGGTGCGACAGGTCGAAGATCTCGATCTCCGGCCGGATCCCGAACTGCTTCATCTGGCCGGCGAGGTCGGCGACGAGGCTGGCGCTGTTCTCGTACACGATGGTCGGGAAGTTCACCGAGCCGGTGGACAGCGAGGCCATGTCCGGCCGGTGCTTGAGCGAGAGGCCCCGGGCGGCCGGATCGCGCCCGCGGCCGCCGGTGGAGAATTGCACGATCATCCCGGGGCAGTGCTTGCGCAGCCCCTCCTGCACGGCGGCGAACTTGTCGGGGTCGGAGGAGGGCGACTCGTCGTCGTTGCGCACGTGGATATGGGCCAGCGTCGCGCCGGCCTCGAAGGCCTGCCGGGTCGCCTCGATCTGCTCGGCCACGGTGACCGGCACGGCCGGGTTGTCCTTTTTGCGCGGCACCGAGCCGGTGATCGCCACCGCGATCACCACGGGCGCGTCGCTCGGGGATCCTGCCATCGCGTCTTCTCCCTGATCGTTCGTCTGGTTCGCGTGCGGGATAGCCCCGCCCGCGGGGAAACTGAACCGCTCCGGCGAGCCGGGCCGCCTTCGGCGCGGGACATCTCGGGGCCGGTGACAGGGCGAATGCAGAGGTGTGTTTGACGCTCACCCAACGCACGGCCACAACGGGGCGAACCAACCCGCGCCCTCATCCTGAGGTGCCGCAGCGTAGCGGAGGCCTCGAAGGAGGCCTCCAGCCAGCCGCGCGATCCCTGGAGGGCTCCTTCGAGGCTCGCTTCGCGAGCACCTCGGGATGAGGGTTTGGGTGGGAGCAGGCGAGCGAAGGTCTCGGCGCATCGAGGCTCGAGGCCGGCCGCACGGGGCGACGGGGAACGCGATGAACGACACGATCCTGGTCCTCAACGGACCGAACCTGAACCTGCTCGGCAAGCGGCAGCCGGAGATCTACGGGCGTGAGACCCTGGCCGATGTCGAGGCCCTGTGCCGCGAGACCGCCGCCGGCTTCGGCCTCGATGTGGATTTCCGCCAGAGCAATGCCGAGCACGCGCTGATCGACGCGATCCACGATTTCCGGGTCGGGTCCGCCGGCATCGTGATCAATGCCGGGGCCTATACCCACACTTCGGTGGCGATCCTCGACGCGCTCAACACCTGCGAGGTGCCGGTGATCGAGTGCCACATCTCGAACGTCCACCGGCGCGAGGCCTTCCGGCACCATTCCTACATCTCCCTCGCCGCGACCGCGGTGCTGGCGGGCTTCGGGACGCACGGCTACGCGCTCGCGATCCGGCATCTGGCGCAGCTGCGAGCCAGGGCCGGCGCGGCTTGAGCGGCGGATAGCGGCCGCTTCAGGGTTGACGCTGGCAGAGACAGGGCGGAGGAGACCGGTCAGGCCTTCCCTATCCTCGCGCTCTTCAACCGGTCCCCGGCGGAGAGTGCCCCCAGCGGAGCGCGCACGCCGCATGACCACGTCCTTCCTGCCCATCGACCGGACGCTGATCGCCCGCGAGGCGGCCAAGATGTTCCTGGAGATCCAGGCCGTCCATTTCTACAAGGACGAGCCGTTCAAGTTCACCTCGGGCTGGGCCAGCCCGGTCTATATCGATTGCCGCAAGATCATCTCGTTCCCGCGCCTGCGCGCGACGCTGATGGATTTCGCGACCGCCACGATCGTGCGCGAGATCGGCTACGAGTCGCTCACCCATATCGCGGGCGGCGAGACCGCCGGCATCCCGTTCGCCGCCTGGATCGCCGACCGGCTGATGCTGCCGATGCAGTATGTGCGCAAGAAGCCGAAGGGTTTCGGCCGCAACGCCCAGATCGAGGGCGAGGTGGTCGAGGGCGCCCGGACCCTGCTGGTCGAGGATCTCGCCACCGACGGGCGCAGCAAGGTCAATTTCTGCCAGGCCCTGCGCGATGCCGGCGCCCAGGTCGATCACTGCTTCGTGCTGTTCTACTACGACATCTTCCCCGGCAGCGCCGCGCTGATGCAGGAGACCGGGATCAAGCTGCACTACCTCACGACCTGGTGGGACGTGCTGGCGGTCGCCAAGGAGATGGGCACCTTCGATCCGAAGACGCTGGCCGAGGTCGAGAGCTTCCTCAACGGGCCGGCGGAATGGTCGGCGGCCCATGGCGGCATCTCCTCCTTCGGTCAGGGCTGAGGAGCCGCAAGCGATGAGCGTCGCCGACCTGTTCCCCGCCGCGCAGCCCCCCGCCTCTACCGCGGCCGACCGGATCACCATCCGCCGGCCGGACGACTGGCACATCCACCTGCGCGACGGCGCGATGCTGAAGGCGGTGCTGCCCTACACGGCCGCGCAGTTCGCCCGGGGCATCATCATGCCGAACCTGGTCCCGCCGGTGACCACGGTGGCGGCCGCGCGCGCCTATCGCGAGCGGATCCTGGCGGCCCTGCCCGAGGGGCTCGACTTCACCCCGCTGATGACCTGCTACCTGCGGGACGACACCGACCCGGACGAGATCGAACGCGGCTTTACCGAGAAGGTCTGGATCGCCGCCAAGCTCTACCCGGCCGGCGCGACGACGAACTCGCATGCGGGCGTCACCGACCTGATCGGGCTCGCACCCGTCCTGGAGCGGATGGAGCGGATCGGCATGCCGCTCCTGATCCACGGCGAGGCCACCGACCCGGAGATCGACATCTTCGACCGCGAGGCCGCCTTCATGGAGGGCAGCCTGATCCCGCTGCTCGCCCGGCACCAGGGCCTGAAGGTCACCGTCGAGCACGCCACCACCGCCGAGATCCTCGACGTGGTGCGGGCCAACCGGAGCCGGGTGGCGGCGACGATCACGCCCCACCACCTCGTCATCAACCGCACCCACATCTTCCAGGGCGGCCTGCGCCCGCATCTCTACTGCCTGCCGGTGGCCAAGCGCGAGCGTCACCGCCTGGCCCTGCGTGCGGCCGCGACCTCGGGCGAGGCCTGCTTCTTCCTCGGCACCGACACCGCCCCGCATGTCCGCGGCGCCAAGGAGGCGTCCTGCGGCTGCGCCGGCGTGTTCTGCGGCCCGACCGCCCTGCAGACCTACGTGCAGGTCTTCGACGAGGAAGGCGCGCTCGACCGGTTCGAGGCCTTCGCGTCGCTGAACGGCGCGCGCTTCCACGGGCTCGAGCCCAACGCGGCGACCGTCACCCTCGAGCGCCGCGAGAGCCGCGTGATCGAGGCGGTGACCGTCGAAGACACCGCCGTGGTGGTGTTCCGGGGGGATGAGACGCTGCCCTGGGCGGTGGTCTGACACCACTCCGATAGGGGGCATCGGCCCTCTCCGTCATTGCGAGCGCAGCGAAGCAACCTAGGGCAGCGGGCGATTTCAGGTCGTCGGGGCTCCCTGGGTTGCTTCGCTGCGCTCGCAATGACGTTGCGGGGGCCTGCGACGGGATGGTGGGCCGAATTCCAGCACATCTCTTGCCTCTCCGACGATCACCAGTACTAGACCTTCGCGCGCGCAGGCGTGTGACTGGTCATGCCAATCCGCAGACCTCGATCGGAGCCCGACCATGCAGGATGAGCGACAGGACGGCATCACGGCGCTCGGCGCGGTCGATCTCGCGGCCGCCATCCGCGGCCGGGTCGTTTCCTGCGTGGATGTCATGCGCGCCTATCTGGAGCGGATCCACCGGCTCAATCCGCAGGTCAACGCCATCGTCGGGCTGCAGGACGATGCGGCGCTCCTGCAGGAGGCGGAGGCGCGGGATGCCGCGCTCGCCCGCGGCGAGGCCGTAGGGCCGCTGCACGGGTTTCCGCTCGCCGTGAAGGATCTCGATGCGGTGCGCGGGCTGCCGTTCACGCAAGGGTCGCCGATCTTCGCCGACCGGATCGCGCAAAATGACACGATCATGGTCGCCCGGCTGCGTGCGGCCGGGGCGATCTTCATCGGCAAGACCAACATCCCCGAATTCGGGCTCGGCTCGCACAGCTTCAATCCGGTCTACGGCGCCACCGGCAACGCCTACGATCCGGAGAAAAGTGCGGGCGGGTCGAGCGGCGGCGCCGCGGTGGCGGTCGCCCTGAAGCTGCAGCCGGTGGCCGATGGCAGCGATTTCGGCGGTTCCCTGCGCAACCCGCCGGCCTTCAACAATTGCTACGGCCTGCGCCCGAGCTGGGGCCGGATCCCGGTCGAGACCAAGGACGTGTTCACCCCCGGCATGTCCGTGCTCGGCGCCGTCGGGCGCAGCCCGGCCGATATCGGCCTGATGCTGTCGGTGCAGGCGGGCTACGATCCGCGCTGCCCGAACACGATCCGCCAGGACCCCTCGGCCTTCGCGAGCCCGCTGGCCCGGGATTTCCGCGGGACGCGGATCGCCTGGCTCGGGGATTTCGACGGGCAGATCCCGTTCGATCCCGGCGTGCTCGACCTCGGCCGCGCCGCGCTGGCGACCTTCTCGGAGATCGGCTGCGTGGTCGAGGAGGCCGCGCCCCGGTTCGACATGGAGCAGCTCTGGCGTGACTTCATCACCCTGCGGGCCTTGATGGTCGCCCCGGTGCTCCGGCCGCTCTACGACGTGCCCGCCCACCGGGCGCAGATGAAGCCCGAGGCGATCTGGGAGGCCGAACGCGGTCTCGAACTCACGATCGACCGGCTCACCGCCGCCCTGGAGGGGCGCACCCGCTGGTACGAGACCGTGCGCCGGTTCATGGAGCGCTACGATTTCCTGGTCATGCCGAGCGCGCAGGTCTTCCCGTTCGACAAGAACCTGCGCTGGCCCCGCGAGGTCGGCGGCCGGCCGATGGACACCTACCACCGGTGGATGCAGACCGTGGTCCCGGTGACCATGTCCGGCCTGCCGGCCCTCGATATCCCGGCGGGCTTCGGCGAGGCCGGGCTGCCGACCGGTATTCAGATCGTCGCCCGCAATCACGGCGAACTCGCCTGCCTGCAGCTCGGCGCGGCCTACGACGCTGCGAGCAACTGGGTCCGCCGCTGCCCGCCGCCCCTGCACTGAGCGCGCGTCCGATCCTCGGCTTTCGCGTTGACCGGTTCCCGGGTCTCCGGTATGAGGCCCAACACTTCACGTGCGACTGGACTGAATCCGATCCTGGATTTGTCGATCGCCGCGAGGCAGGCTCGGATATCCGATGAACGCGGTTCTTATTGTAGCGGAAGCGTCACCGACGGGGCGGCCCTAATTCAGGGCTGCAATCCGAGCGGTGGCGCATGCAGGGTCCCTCGGGGCCCTTTTTTATTGCCCGCTGCCCGGTGACGCATCACGGCCAACGAGATCCAGGCGTTCGAGATACCGACGAACACAGTGCTTTCGGGCGAGGCGGATGCCGCCTCGCGTGACGAAGGTGCAGGACGAAAGGAACCGGTCCGTCCGGCGGCGCACGACCGCCGCCGACGATCCGGGGAGCGGAGGAGGAGAGCATGGGCGGCGAGGTCATGACCGGGGCCGAGATGGTCATCCGGGCATTCCGGGATCAGGGCGTGGACACGCTGTTCGGTTATCCGGGCGGTGCCGTACTTCCGATCTACGACGCTCTGTTCCACCAGGACGCGGTGAAGCACGTGCTGGTCCGGCATGAGCAGGGCGCCGTCCACGCGGCCGAGGGCTATGCGCGCTCGTCCGGCAAGGTCGGCTGCGTGCTGGTCACGTCCGGCCCCGGCGCCACCAACATCGTCACCGGCCTGACCGACGCGCTGCTCGACTCGATCCCGCTCGTCTGCATCACCGGGCAGGTTCCGACGCATCTCATCGGCACCGACGCGTTCCAGGAATGCGACACGGTCGGCATCACGCGCCACTGCACGAAGCACAATTACCTGGTCAAATCGATCGAGGACCTGCCGCGGATCCTGCACGAGGCGTTCTACGTCGCCGCCAATGGCCGGCCCGGCCCGGTCGTGGTCGACCTGCCCAAGGACATCCAGTTCGCCTCCGGCCTCTACGAGCGCCCGGAGATCTCGAGCCACAAGACCTACCGCCCGGCGGTCAAGGGCGACAGCGACCGGATCCGCGCGGCGGTCGAGCTGATGGCGACCGCGCGTCGTCCGGTCTTCTATACCGGCGGCGGCGTGATCAATTCCGGCCCGGAGGCCTCCCGGCTCCTGCGTGAGCTCGTCGCCGAGACCGGCTTCCCGGTCACCTCGACCCTGATGGGGCTCGGCGCATATCCGGGCACGGACCCGAAGTTCCTGGGCATGCTCGGCATGCACGGGACCTACGAGGCCAACCTCGCGATGCACGAGTGCGACGTGATGATCTGCGTCGGCGCCCGGTTCGACGACCGGATCACCGGCCGGCTCGACGCGTTCTCGCCGTTCTCGAAGAAGATCCACATCGACGTCGACGCCTCCTCGATCAACAAGGTGGTCAAGGTCGATGTCGGGATCGTGGGCGACTGCGCCTCGGTGCTGGCCGACATGCTGGAGGCCTGGCGTGCCCTGCCGTCGCGGCCGGAGACATCCAACCTCGATCCGTGGTTCCAGAAGATCGGCGCCTGGAAGGCCCGCGACTGCCTCGCCTACTGGCCGTCGGGGACGATCATCAAGCCGCAATACGCCGTGCAGCGTCTCTACGAGGCCTGCAAGGACCGCGAGACCTACATCACCACGGAGGTCGGCCAGCATCAGATGTGGGCGGCGCAGTACTTCAAGTACGACGAGCCGAACCGCTGGATGACGTCGGGCGGCCTCGGCACGATGGGCTACGGCCTGCCGGCGGCGATCGGCACCCAGCTCGCCCACCCGAAGGGGCTGGTGATCGACATCGCCGGCGAGGCGTCGATCCTGATGAACATGCAGGAGCTCTCGACGGCGGTTCAGTACCGGCTGCCGGTCAAGGTGTTCATCCTGAACAACGAGTACATGGGCATGGTCCGGCAGTGGCAGGAGCTGCTGCACGGCTCGCGCTACTCCCAGAGCTATTCCGAGAGCCTGCCGGACTTCGTCAAGCTGGCGGAGGCCTACGGCGCCAAGGGCATGCGCTGCGAGAAGCCGGGCGACCTCGACGGGGCCATCGCGGAGATGCTGGCCTATGACGGGCCGGTCCTGTTCGACTGCATCGTCGACAAGACCGAGAACTGCTTCCCGATGATCCCCTCGGGCAAGGCGCATAACGAGATGCTCCTGTCCGATTACCTCGGCGAGACCGGCGTCGAACTCGGCGACGTGATCTCCGAGGAAGGCAAGATGCTGGTGTGACGGGTTTGGCGGCGGCCCTTTCGGGGTCGCCGCCTGCCGTATGGGCGGCGTGCGGACGCCGATGAGCACGGACTGGACGACGAGGACGAAGCCGGCATGAACGCGATGAACACCCACTATCCCGACGCCGTGCGCGTCGAGCCGGTGAACCGGCACACGCTCGCCGTGATCGTCGACAACGAGCCCGGCGTGCTCGCCCGCATCTCCGGCATGTTCTCCGGCCGCGGCTACAACATCGAGAGCCTGACCGTCTCCGAGACCGAGGAGGCGCGCCACATCTCGCGGATCACCATCGTGACCGCCGGCACCAACGCCGTGATCGAGCAGATCAAGGCGCAGCTCGACCGGCTCGTGCCGGTCCACCGGGTCGTGGACTTGACCCTCCAGGGCAACGCGCTGGAGCGCGAGATCTGCCTCGTGAAGGTCAAGGGCGAGGGCGAGCACCGCAGCGAGGCGCTGCGGCTCGCGGCCGCCTTCGGCGCCAAGACGCTGGACGCCACGCTCAACTCCTTCGTGTTCGAGCTCACCGGCGCCACCGAGGAGATCGACCGGTTCGTGCGCCTGATGAGCGTGATCGGCCTGGTCGAGATCTGCCGCACCGGCATCAGCGCCATGGGGCGTGGATCGGAGCCGCTGTAGGAAGTGCCGGCTCGGATCTGCTATGTTCCGTCGTCCTCGCGGGGGGCGGAGCGATGGAAGCCAAGGTCATACGCTGGGGTGAAGATCTCGTCGTGCGGCTGAGCAGCGCGGAAGCCGAGGAACTCGGCATCCGCGAGGGCGAGACCGTCGAGATTGTGTCGAAGACCCCGCCACCGGCGGAGCCTCGGCAATGGCACGGTCGCCGGTATGTCGACGGCCTGCCTGTCTATACGATGGAAGAGATGATCGCCGAGGCACGGCGCTTGGGACCTGAGGCGGAGCCCGAGACTGTCGATTGGGGCCCCGACCGCGGTTCCGAGATCATCGATGACGCCAACGACCCGTACTGATTGGCAACCGCATCCGGGCGAATTGCTTCTGATCGATCTGGAACCGGTCCGCGGCACGGAGCAGAACGGCATACGGCCGGCACTCGTCGTCTCGGATCCGGACATGAATCATCCGACGCGCCGGGTCATCATCTGCCCGATCACGCGCAATCCGCACCCGTGGCCGACGAAGGTGTTCCTGCCTGCTGGCCTCGCTGTAAAGGGAGCCGTGCTGGTCGACCAAGTCCGATCGATCGACCGGGCTGCCCGGATCCTGAGGAGCCTCGGGTCGGCACCGGACGAAGTCGTCGCCGAAGTGCGCGGCAAGCTGCGGACGCTTCTCGGGCTGACCTTCGTTAGGTCAGATGATCTTTCTTCAGCATTGACGGTAAAATCCGAATGACAACCCGCACCCTCTACTACGCCCCTGGCGCCTGCTCGCTGGCCGCTCACATCATCCTGGAGGAATCCGGGCTGCCGTTCGAGGGCGTCAAGCTGAACCTCGCGGCCGGGGACCAGCGCGCCCCGGAATACCTCGCGATCAACGAGCGCGGCCGGGTGCCGGCCCTGGTCGAGGACGGCTGGGTGCTGACCGAATGCGCCGCGATCCTGCGTCACGTCGCCCGCTCCGTACCCGAGAAGGGCTTTTGGCCCACCGACCTGCGCGAGCAGGCCCGGGCCGACGAGTGGCTCGGCTGGCTCGCCGCCAACCACCATGTCGCCTACGCGCATGTCCGCCGGCCGGAGCGCTACACCGCCGACGAGGACGCGTTTCCCGGCATCCGCGACAAGGCCGCCGATACCTACGGCGATCTCTGCACCATGACCGAGGTCCACCTCTCGAACGGCGGCTGGGCCGTGGGGGACCGGTACGGCGTGGTCGACGCCTACCTGATGGTCTTCTGGGTCTGGGCTTCCGGCGCGTCGCTCCGGTTCGACATGCCCGCGCGCTTCCCGGCCTGGCACGCCCATGCCCGCAGGGTCGCCGAGCGGCCGGCGGTGCGGGCGGTGTTCGCCCGCGAAGGGCTGGCCCTGCCGGCCTGAATCCAGCCCAGCCGGGCCCCTTGCAGCGCCCGGCGAATCGCTCTATCGAGCGTACCGTACGGTACGGTACTGGAAACGATGCGGTCGAGCCTCGCAGAGCGGCAGGAGACGGTGGAGGCGGGCGCCGAGGCGCCGGCCACGCCGTCCGTGCGCCAGCAGGCGGTGCTCGACGCCGTGCTCGCCCTCATGGTCGAGGACGGGGACCAGCTCACCATGGACGCCGTGGCGCGCCGGGCGAGCTGCTCCAAGGAGACCTTGTACAAGTGGTTCGGCGACCGCGACGGGCTGCTCACCGCGACGGTGCGGTGGCAGGCATCCCGGGTCCATGCCGGAGGGGCGGCCGTGCAGGCCCTCGACGGGGCGACCCTGCGGGAGCATCTTCAGGACTTCGCGGTCTCGTGGCTGACGGTGATCACCAGCCGCACGTCGGTGGCGCTGAACCGGATCGCCGTGGCCCATGCCGGCTCGCGCAAGAGCAATCTCGGCGGCATCGTGCTGGCGAACGGCCGCTTCGCCATCGGCGAGCGGGTGAAGCCGGTGCTGGAGGCCGGGCGCGATGCCGGGCTGCTCGCCTTCGCGGACAGCGAGGCGGCGTTCCGGACCTTCTTCGGCCTCGTCGGCCGCGATATTCAGATCCGATTACTGCTCGGCGAGGCGCTCGACCTCGGCGAGGATGAGATCCGGCGCGACGCGGACCGCGCCGTGGAGCAGTTCCTGGCCCTGTACGGCCGGGCGAAGGCCTAACCCAACCCGAAACCAACACCGAAGAGGAAACCGACATGCGGGTTTATTACGATCGCGACGCCGACCTGAACCTGATCAAGGGCAAGAAGGTCGCCATCGTCGGCTACGGCAGCCAGGGCCACGCCCACGCGCTCAACCTGCGCGATTCCGGCGTGAAGGACATCGTCATCGCCCTGCGCGAGGGCTCCGCCACCGCCAAGAAGGCGGAGCATGAGGGCTTCAAGGTCCTGTCGGTGGCCGAGGCCGCCAAGTGGGCCGACGTGGTGATGATGCTCACCCCGGACGAGCTGCAGGGCGACATCTACCGCGAGTCCCTCGAGGGCAACATGAAGCAGGGCGCTGCCCTCCTGTTCGCCCACGGCCTCAACGTCCACTTCAACCTGATCGAGCCGCGCAAGGACCTCGACGTCCTGATGGTCGCCCCGAAGGGCCCCGGCCACACCGTGCGCTCCGAGTACCTGCGCGGCGGCGGCGTGCCGACCCTGATCGCCATCGCCCAGGACGCCTCCGGCAACGCCCACGATCTCGGCCTGTCCTACGCCTCGGCCAATGGCGGCGGCCGCGCCGGCATCATCGAGACCACCTTCAAGGAAGAGTGCGAGACCGACCTGTTCGGTGAGCAGGCCGTGCTCTGCGGCGGCCTGGTCGAGCTGATCAAGGCCGGCTTCGAGACCCTGGTCGAGGCGGGCTACGCCCCCGAGATGGCCTATTTCGAGTGCCTGCACGAGGTGAAGCTGATCGTCGACCTCATCTACGAGGGCGGCATCGCCAACATGAACTACTCGATCTCCAACACGGCCGAGTACGGCGAGTACGTCACCGGCCCGCGCATCGTCACGCCCGAGACCAAGGCCGAGATGAAGCGCGTGCTCAACGACATCCAGTCGGGCACCTTCACCCGCAACTGGATGCTGGAGAACAAGGTCAACCAGACCTCGTTCAAGGCGACCCGCGCCAAGCTCGCCACCCACCCGATCGAGGAGGTCGGCACCAAGCTCCGCGCCATGATGCCGTGGATCTCCGAGAAGGCGCTGGTCGACAAGACCCGCAACTGATCGTTCGGATCGCGCGGCCGGGCTCTGCCCGGCCGCGCCTGCGCGGGCCGGTCACGCGAAAGCGAGGCCGGCCTTTTCTATTGCCGGTTGCCGAGCGCGGCCATTCCCGGCGATAAACGCCCCAGCGGTCCCGCCTGCATGAGGACCGGAGAGGGTTGGAGAGGACACGCCATGGCATCGCTCTATTCGGACGTCCACCGGGCGCTGCAGACCGAGTTCGGCACCACCAAGCTCGCCGTGCGCCTGGACGAGGACTGGGTCCACGAGAGCATCCGGCCGGACGAGGGCGCCTTCATCGGCTCCCGGGACATGTTCTTCCTGTCCACCGTCGATCCCGACGGCATGCCGACCGTCTCGTACAAGGGCGGACCCCAGGGCTTCGTGAAGGTGCTCGACGAGAACACCCTCGTGTTCCCGGGCTTCGACGGCAACGGCATGTTCTACTCGATGGGCAACATCGAGGGTCAGGCCAAGGTCGGCCTGCTGTTCATCGATTTCGAGACGCCGCACCGGATCCGCGTCCAGGGCCACGCGACGCTGCTGCGCGACGACGCCCTGATGGCCGAGTACACCGAGGCCAAGTACCTGGTGAAGGTCGCGGTGAAGAAGATCTGGGTCAACTGCCCGCGCTACATCCACAAGTACCAGAAGCTCGAGCAGAACAAGTACGTCCCGACCCCCGGCCGCGAGACCCCGCTCGCCTCCTGGAAGCGCCTCGACCTCGCCGGCGACGTGATCAGCGACGCGGACAAGGCCCGGGTCGCCCAGGAGGGCAAGCTCGAGGTGGCCGAGTACGAGGCGCTGGTCGCCCGCGGCGAGGCCTGAACGGACGGCCCACGCACGCTCACCGTCCGTGTGAGCGTGCGCGAAGCGAGGCTGCGGGGCGGTCCGACGAAGCGCGCGATGTCAACCGGGCTCGCAGAAACCGGGGCCGCTACCCGCCCTTGCGGGCGACGATGAACACCCGCGGGAAGGCCAGCAGCCGCCGGCCGTCGCTGCGCGGCGGGTAGCCGGCGTCGATGGCGGTTTCGTAGGCGGCGAGGAACCCGGCCGTCTGGTCCGGGTCCAGCGGGTCGAGGAACGGGCGCAGCCCGGTGGCCCGGACCCAGGAGACGATGGCGGCGGCATCCGCCATCGGGTGATGATAGGCGGTGCGCCAGACATCCAGGTCGGCGGCCAACGGCGCCAGCAGGTCGTAATAGCCGGCCGGATCCAACATCCGACCGACACGCCCGGCCACGGCCGGATCGCCGATCGCTTCAGCCCAGGGACCGGACGCGGCGGTCTCGCGCATCAGCCGGTGCGAGGGCTCAGCGAGATTGTCTGGCATCTGCACCGCCAGCACGCCGCCGGGCGCCAGAAGCCCGAACAATCGGGGCAGCAGCACCGGATGGTCGGGCAGCCATTGCAGCACGGCGTTGGCGTAGATCAGGTCCGGCGCCCGCTCCGGTGTCCAGGTCGCGGCGTCGGCCAGCGCGAAGGCGAGGCCCGGCAACCGGGTCCGCGCGCTCTCGAGCATGGCGGGCGAGGTGTCGAGGCCGATCACCTCGGCCTCGGGGAAGCACGCCGTGATCAGGGCCGTCGAATTGCCGGGGCCGCAGCCGAGATCGTAGGCGAGGCGCGGGGCGTCGAGGGGCACCCGGGCCAGGAGCTCGGCCGCCGGGCGGGTGCGCTCGTCCTCGAAGCGGGTGTAGAGGGCGGGGTTCCAATCGGCCATCGTGCTCCCCCTTTCGTCTCTCGTCAGCAGCCGAGCTGGTCGGCCAGGTCCGCGAGGTCCCGGGCGGCGTAAGTCACCGGGACGCTGGGCGCGGTTTCGCCACCGCCGGGCCCGTGCTCGTGCGGCCGGGCGATGTGTGCGGTGGACAGGCCGTGGCTCGCCGCCGCCGCGAGGTCGTTCGAATGGGCGGCGACCATCAGGGTCTCCGCCGGCGCGAAGCCGAAGGCCGCCACCGCGTCGCGGTAGAGCGCGGGTTTGGGCTTGTAGTCGCGGGAATACCCGGCGCCCAGGATCGCGTCGAAGACGAAGCCGTTGCGCCGGGCGAGGTCGGCCATCAGCCGGACATGGCCGTTGGAGTTCGGCGCCAGGAGGTGCCGCTCCCGCAGCCGGCGCATGGCGTCGGGCACCTCGGGCCAGGCGTCGAGCCGGTGCCAGGCCTGGACCAGCTCCCGCCGCACGTCCTCGGGCACGCCCGCGATGCCGAACTGCGCCAGCACGTCGGGCAGGGATTCCGCCTGCAGGGTGTCGAGGTCGACGAAGGGCCGGGCGCCGGAGCGCACGGTCTCCATCGAGGGGTTGTAGCGGGCGCGCCAAGTATCGGCGAAAGAATCGGCATCGGCGAAGGCGCCGGCATCGAGCGCGGGGGCGTAGGGGGCGAGCAGGCGCGCAGCCTCCCGGGCGACCCCGGAGCGCCAGTCGACGAGCGTCCCGAAGACGTCGAAGACGAGCGCCCGGACCGTCACCGGACCGCCTGGAGGTTCGGGCTCCGGCGGACGAAGCCGACGATGTCCTTGACCGCGTCGAGGGTCTGGGCCGCGATCGTCTCGGCTCGCCCGGCGCCGTCGGCCAGCACGGCGTCGATATGACCGGGATCGGCGGTCAGCCGGCGCATCTCCCCGGCGATCGGCGCGAGGTTCGTCACCGCGAGGTCGGCCAAAGCCGGCTTGAAGGTCGAGAATTGCGCCCCGCCGAAATCGCGCAGCACCGCCTCGCGGGTGATGCCGGCGAGCGCGGCGTAGATCCCCACGAGGTTGTCGGCCTCCGGCCGCTCCTTGAGACCCGCGATCTCGGAGGGCAGGGGCTCGGAGTCGGTCTTTGCCCGCCGGATCTTCTGGGCGATCGTGTCGGCCTCGTCGGTGAGGTTGATGCGCGCGTTGTCGGACGGGTCCGACTTCGACATTTTTTTGGACCCATCCCGAAGCGACATGACACGCGCCGCCGGCCCGCCGATCAGCGGCTCGGTGATCGGGAAGAACCCCTCGCCGTGGCCGTGGGCCGCGATCGACTTCGCGAAATCGGTGTTGAACTTCTGGGCGATGTCCCGGGTCAGCTCCAGATGCTGCTTCTGGTCCTCGCCCACGGGGACGTGGGTGGCCCGGTAGGCCAGGATGTCGGCCGCCATCAGCACCGGGTAATCGTAGAGCCCGATCGAGGCGTTCTCCCGGTCCTTGCCGGCCTTCTCCTTGAACTGGGTCATGCGGTTCAGCCAGCCCAGCCGCGCGACGCAGTTGAACACCCAGGCGAGCTCGGCGTGCTGGGGCACCTGGCTCTGGTTGAACACGATCGAGCGCTTCGGATCGATGCCGGCGGCCAGGAACGCGGCCGTGACCTCGCGGATCTGGCCGCGCAGGGCCTCCGGGTCCTGCCAGACGGTGATCGCGTGCAGGTCGACCACGCAGTACAGGCACTGCGCCTCGCGCCCCTGCATCTCCACGAAGCGCTTCACCGCCCCGAGGTAATTGCCCAGATGCAGGTTGCCGGTGGGCTGGACGCCCGAGAAGACCAATTCGGTGAACGCGGCCATCGGCGCCGATCCTGAAAACGAAGACGCCGGGGCTCCGCGCCTGCCGGGCGCGGGGTTACTCGCACCCGCGGCCCGGACCGGTCAAGGATGCCGTCACGGCTCCCGCGCGCCGAGGGCCGCGCTCGGGCAGAGATCGACCAGCACGCAGCGCCCGCAGGCGGGGCGGCGATGGTGGCAGACCTGCTGGCCATGCAGCATCAGGATCTCGTGATTGTCGTAGAGCGCCTGCGCGCTCCAGTCGGACGGCAGCTGCGCCCGCAGGATCGCGTGCGAGGGCCCGACATCGACCCGGGGCCCGATCAAGCCGAGGCGCTGGGCGACCCGGTGGTGGTGGCTGTCCACCGGAAGGGCCGGCATCCGCAGGGTCGAGAACGACAGCACCGCCGCGCTGGTCTTGGGGCCGATCCCGGGGATCGCCTCCAGCCAGGCCCGGGCCGCCGCGACATCCATGTCGCCCAGGAAGGCGAGGTCGAGGCTGCCGCAGCGCTCGCGCACGGCGATGAGCACCTCGCGGATCCGCGGCGCCTTCAGCTCCGGCCAGGTCACGCCGGCGATGGCCGCCTGGATCTCCGGCACCTCCGCGTCGATCACCGACTCCCAATCCGGGAAACGGGCGCGCAGGGCCTTGAAGGCCCGACCGGATTCGGCGTTGCGGGTCCGGTGCGAGAGCAGCGACGAGACCAGCTCGCTGACCGGATCGAGACTGTGGAAATACGGGATCGGGCAGCCATAGACCGGGCAGAGCCGGGCATGGATCGCGAGCGCCTTGTCGGCGACCGCCGGGTCGGCCGGCGACGGCGCGGCCCTACGGCGCGACGGCGGTGCGGAGGGGGTGGGGAACAGGGACGTCGGCATGCACGGGGAATCCGCAAGCCGCCGCCGCTGTTCCGGGGCGCCGAAACCAGCGGCGATCTGTCCATCGGCCGAGGCCACGCGACGTGCGCATGGGATTATTGGATCGTCGCGCGAGGGAACGGCTATTCGGCAGATCAAGGCGCTGCCGAATGTCGTTCTATGATCGAAGATGGACCGACGGCCGGATGAGTCACACGGTCATTCCCGGGCTCCGCCTCGCGGCCCCGGGATGACAGGGCGGACGATTACCCTCCGGCGACCTTTCGTCTGCCGAAGAGAACAAGAATTCTTTCTGTGGCCGTGTTCCAGCAGCCTACTTCACCAGCGCGAAGATATTCACGTCGAGGTTGTCGTCGGTGCCGTCCTTGAGGTCGGTGGCGTATTCCTCGACGAAGCGGTCCTGGACCACGATGTCCTTGGCGTCGAGATAGGCCGTCAGCGTCTCGTAGGTGCCGTCGATCGACTCGTAGGAGCCCCGGTGGGGGAAGCGCAGGGCCTTGCCGGACGGCGTCGTGCCGAAGCGCATTCCGTCCGCCTCGGCGGGGGCCGGGTTCGGGGCTGCGGCCACCGGGATCATCGCCTCGAACTCGAAACCGTCATCGTCGGTGCGGGTGAACACCGCCAGCGGCCGGCCCGCCGGAGTGATGCCGAGCTTGGCGAGATCCGCCTCGATCCGCGTGAAGGCCTTGGTCAGGTTGACGATAGCCTCCTCCCACTTGGTCTTGCCCGAGACGATCGCGGCGGGCTTGGCCGGCAGGGTGACTTCGTCGACGTCGCCGGGCTCGCCGGGTTTCTCGATCAGCGTCGGCCGCCCGGGTGTCCCCACGGCGGCCTGGCCGGCGGGGGGCGGGGCCACCGCCTGCTGCGGCGCCGGGGCGGCGCTCTTGTTCGGGTCGGCGACCGGGTTGGGGGCCGTGGTGGTCGGCAGCGGACTGGTCTGGGCGGGCGCCGGCGCCGTGGAGGGTGGCGGTGCCGGCTGCTGCTGCGCGGCCAGGGGACCGCCGGCTGCGAGCAGCAGGGCGGTCGAGAGAGCGACGAGAGAACGAAGGCGGATCACGGGTGGCGCTCCGGTCGGGTCCCGGCGGATCGTCGCGTGGGCTCCCGCCGGCTAACCTAGTGGCGATCCGGCCCGCCCGCGAGGGCGCGGGGCACGAGAGCGGCGGGTGCGGCGCATCTGCCACGCTGCCGGCCCCCCTCGCGTCGGGCGAGCGGGTTTGCCATATAGCCGCTCGATCCCCTCAAAGCTTCTGGCCGCATGAGCGCACTCGCCCATAGACGCTTCCTGAAGATGCACGGCGCCGGCAACGCGATCGTGGTGCTGGACCTGCGCGGCTCGACCGTCAAAGTCCGGCCCGAGGAGGCGCGGGCGATCGCGCAGGATCCCGGCTCGAGCTTCGACCAGCTCATGGTGCTGCACGATCCCGTGAGCCCCGGCACCGACGCGTTCATGCGGATCTACAACACCGACGGCTCGGAAGCCGGCGCCTGCGGCAACGGCACGCGCTGCGTCGCCTACGCGATGCTCGACGACCCGGCCATGGCCCGCCCCGCCGAGGGCGGCAGGCTGGTCCTGGAGACGGCGGCCGGGCGGGTCGGCGTGCGCCGGATCTCGGAGCGCGCCTTCACGGTGGATATGGGCCGTCCGAAGCTCGCCTGGGACGAGATCCCCCTGTCCGAGCCGTTCCCCGACACGCGGCGGATCGAATTGCAGATCGGCCCGATCGACGAGCCGATCCTGCACTCGCCGGCCGCCGTCAACATGGGCAACCCGCACGCGGTGTTCTTCGTGGACCGGGATCCCGCCTCCTACGACCTCGCCCGGATCGGGCCGATGCTGGAGAACCACCCGCTCTTCCCGGAGCGCGCCAACATCTCAATCGCGCAGGTGACCGAGCGCGAGGCGATCACCCTGCGGGTCTGGGAGCGCGGCGCCGGGCTGACGCTCGCCTGCGGCACCGCCGCCTGCGCCACCGTGGTGGCGGCCTCGCGCCTGCGGATGATCGGCCGGCAGGCCCATGTCCGGCTCCCCGGGGGCGAATTGTTCGTGGAATGGCGCGCCGACGACCATGTCCTGATGACCGGCCCGGTCGCGCTCGTCGCCGAGGGCAATCTGGCGCCGGAGCTGTTTTCCGGCGCCACCTGATGGGCGTCGAGACCCTGACCTTCGGGTGCCGGCTCAACACCGTGGAATCGGAGGCCCTGCGCGTCCATGCGGCCGCCGACGGGCGCGACCGTGTGGTGGTCAACACCTGCGCGGTGACCCAGGAGGCCGGCCGCCAGGCCCGCAAGGCGATCCGCCGGATCGCCCGGGTGCGGCCCGGCACCGAGATCGTGGTCACCGGCTGCGGCGCCGAGGTCGAGACCGAGGCCTACGCGGCCATGCCGGAAGTCGCGCGCCTCGTCGGCAATGCCGAGAAGCTGAGCCCCGCGGGCTGGTCGCCCGCCGCCACCGGCCCGGGCGCCGTGATGGCGGCCCGCACCGTGGCGCCGACCCGGATCGACGCGATCGCCGGCCATACGCGGGCCTTCGTGCCGGTGCAGAACGGCTGCGACCATCGCTGCACCTTCTGCGTCATCCCATTCGGCCGCGGCACCTCCCGCTCGGTGCCGGTGGCCGAGGTCGTCGCGCAGGTCGAGACCATCGTGGCCCATGGCGGCCGCGAGGTCGTGCTCACCGGCGTCGACCTCACCGCCTATGGCCGCGACCTGCCCGAACCGTCGCTCTCCCTCGGGGGCCTCGTGCGGGCGATCCTGCGGGCGGTGCCGGAGCTCGCGCGCCTGCGCATCTCCTCGATCGACTCGGTGGAAGTCGACGACGCGCTGCTCGCCGCGCTCGTCGAGGAGGAGCGGCTGATGCCGCACCTGCACCTGTCCCTTCAGGCCGGCGACGACCTGATCCTGAAGCGGATGAAGCGCCGCCACAGCCGCGCCGACGCGATCCGTTTCTGCGCGACGGTCCGCGCCCTGCGCCCCGACGTGGTGTTCGGCGCCGACCTGATCGCGGGCTTCCCCACCGAGACCGAGGACCAGTTCGCCCGCTCCCTCGACCTCGTGGCCGAGTGCGGGCTGACGCATCTGCACGTCTTCCCCTATTCCCCCCGCCCCGGGACGCCGGCCGCCCGCATGCCCCCGGTGGCGCCGGACGCGATCCGCGACCGCGCCGCCCGCCTGCGCGCGGCCGGCGCCGCCGCCCTGCGCCGGCACCTCAACGGCCAGGTCGGGCGCACGCTGACGGTCCTGGCCGAGCGCGGCGGCACCGGTCGGAGCGCGGATTTCACGCCGGTGCGGCTGGCCGGAGAGGCGGAGGCGGGGACGTTCCACGCGGTCACGATCGCGGGGCATGACGGGGCGCGGCTGATCGCTGCGTGAAGCCCCTCAAACCGCAGCATTCTTAT
The DNA here is from genome assembly GCF_020523825.1 of Methylobacterium brachiatum. Classification (GTDB taxonomy): domain Bacteria; phylum Pseudomonadota; class Alphaproteobacteria; order Rhizobiales; family Beijerinckiaceae; genus Methylobacterium; species Methylobacterium brachiatum. Next base: position 76,262 of record NZ_JAJALK010000003.1, read on the forward strand.
CCGCACCGTCATTGCGAGCGCAGCGAAGCAACCAAGTGCACCGCACGGTTTCCGAACGAGGCGTATCCCTAGCTCGCTTCGCTACGCTCGCCATGACGGCTGGCGCCGCGAAACCGTCACCAGAAACCGAATGCCGGTCTAGCCGCCCATCTCCGCCACGGCGTCCGCGATATGCCCTGGCGGCGGCGCCTCAATGCTGATCGCCTCCCGCTTCGGGTAGAGCGGGATCGTCAGCGTCCGCGCGTGCAGGTGCAGGCTGCCGCCTCGGGGGCCGCTGCCGTAGATCGGATCCCCGAGGATCGGCCAGCCGGAGGCGGCGCAATGGACCCGGAGCTGGTGTGTGCGGCCGGTGACCGGCTTCAGCTCCAGCCAGGTCCGGCCGCCGGCGCGGCCCAGGACGCGCCAATGGGTCAGGGCCGGGTCGCCCGCCGGGTCGGCCTTCATCCACCAGGAGCGCGGATCGTCGGAGCGGCGGGCCAGCGGCAGGTCGATCCGGCCGGTTTCCGCGTCGGGGCCGCCCTCGACCACGGCCCAGTAGGTCTTGTCCACGGCGCTGCCGGCAAACAGCTTGCCGAGCCGCGCGAGCGCCTTGGCGTGGCGGCCGAGCGCCAGGCAGCCGGAGGTGTCGCGGTCGAGCCGGTGCGCGGCCTCGGGGCGGCGGGGCAGGCCGAAGCGCAGGCCGTCGAGATGGTCGGTCAGGGTCTCGCCGCCGCGCGGGCCTGGATGGACCGGCAGGCCCGGCGGCTTGTCGATGACGAGCAGCAGGGCATCGCGGTAGAGGAGGCGGGCACCTATGTCGAAGGTGAGGGACATCCGGTCGGGCCAGGGCGCGCGCCGCCGAAGCGGCGGCCGGTTCGGCGCAGGCGAGCGCGTCAAACCAAGGACTTGGAGCCGTTGCCGTTTGCAACGCGGTCGGCAACGGCTCTAGGGGTTCGGCATCGGGTCGGCAAGCTGGGGCGAGGACGAGGTTTCATGGCGAGCGAGGACAAGCCCGGCTGGTTCGGGCGCCTGTTCGGGCGCAAGGGCCAGAGCACGGGCGACGGCACGGACGCGCACAAGGCGGAGACGGAGCTGCCTGCGGATGCGCCGGCCTCGCCCTCCGAGGGCCAGCCCGACTACGCCACCGGGGCCGAGGACGTCGCCCATATCCCGCTGCCGCCCGAGGAGACGGAGGCCCCCGTCGCCGACGCGGTCGAGGGGGCGGACCTGCTCCCGATCGAAGGCGAGCCCGAGCGGCCGCCCGCCGGCACGGCCGGGGACGATCCCGCGCACGGTGCCGACCCGGTCGATACCGGGGACGTGAACCGGGAGCCGGTGGTCGCGCCGATGCCCGACATCCAGCCGGTGGATTCCGCCGCCGCGCTCGCCCACGATGCCGGCGCCGGGCCGGACCGGGAGCCCGAGGCCAAGGGCTGGTGGACCCGGCTCACCTCCGGGATGAAGCGGACCTCGTCGGCCCTGACCGACCGGGTGACCGGCCTGTTCACAAAGCGCAAGCTCGACGCCAACACCCTGGAGGATCTGGAGGACGCCCTGATCCAGGCCGATTTCGGCCTCGAGACCGCGACGCGGATCTCCGACGCGGTCGGCAAGGGCCGCTACGAGAAGGGCATCTCGCCCGACGAGGTCCGGGCGATCCTGGCCACGGAGGTGGAGCGGGCGCTGGATCCCGTGGCGGTGCCGCTCGTCATCGACAGCACGAAGAAGCCGTTCGTGATCCTGACCGTCGGCGTCAACGGCGCCGGCAAGACCACGACTCTGGGCAAGCTCGCCTCGAAGCTGCGCGCGGAGGGCCGGACCGTGATGCTCGCGGCCGGCGACACGTTCCGGGCGGCGGCGGTGGAGCAGCTCAAGGTCTGGGGCGCGCGCACCGGCACCCCGGTGGTGAGCGGCGGGGAGGGGGCCGACGCGGCCGGCCTCGCCTTCGACGCGCTGAAGCAGGCGGGGGCCGCCGGGACCGATGTGCTCCTGATCGACACCGCCGGACGGCTCCAGAACAAGGCCGGGCTGATGGCGGAGCTGGAGAAGATCGTCCGCGTGCTGCGCAAGCAGGACCCGGAGGCGCCGCACGCCACGATCCTCGTCCTCGACGCCACCGTCGGCCAGAACGCGATCTCGCAGGTGGAGCTGTTCTCCCAGGCGGCGCCGGTCTCGGGCCTGGTGATGACCAAGCTCGACGGCACGGCCCGCGGCGGCATCCTGGTGGCGCTGGCGGCCAAGTTCGGCCTGCCGGTGCACTTCATCGGCGTCGGGGAGGGCGTGGAGGATCTGGAGCCGTTCGCGGCCCGGGACTTCGCCCGGGCGATCGCCGGGCTGGAGAAGGATTAGTGCATCGTCCCGAAAGGTGGTTGCCGGCTTTCGGATCAAGACGGTGCTTCAGGGGCCGACGCGCAGCACGTCGGTCCGGGCGAAGTCGTCGCCCTTGAACAGGAGCGGCGCGTTCAGCGACCGGGCCAGCGCGTAGGCGAAGCAATCGCCGAAGTTCAATCCGGCCGGGTGCCGGCCCTTGCCGTAGCGGGCGAAGGCGTCGGCGGCGATCTGGGCGAGGGCGTGGTCGACCGGGACGACGGCGATGCGGCGTGCCCGAATCCATTCGTCGAGCACCGCGCGCCCGTCGGCCGCGCGCGAGGCGACGATGGCGCATTCGAGATACGTTGCCGCCGCCATCGCGGGGCTTTCGGCCAGCGCCAGCACACGTGAAAAGGCTTCCGCCTCGGGTTCTCGACGCTGGATCGCGATGAAGGCTGACGAATCGACGACGATCACGCCGGAAGACCGCTCGCGTCGTAGGCGAGGATCTCCTCGATCGGTCGTGGATCCACGATCCGGCTCGCTTCGAAGCGATGCCGCATCGTCTCATCGGCGGCCAAGCCCTCGGCGATGCGGCGCTCCCGATCCTCCGCCACCCGCGCCCGCTCCCGCCGGAGCAGCTCGAGCAACAGATCCGACGCGGCGCGGTGGGTGGTGGCCGTGAGGTCGGCGAGGAGCGCCTCGACCTCGGCATTGTCGATCGTGATGGACATCGTGAGCCCCCCGTTCCACACAGCCCCGAAACCGCCAGCCCGGCCTCCAGCCTAACGCGAGGGCCGCATCCGAGCCAACTGACGCGCATGCAGATCGAATCCGTTCCCCCCCGCCGCCATCTGCCGCCGCTCGTGAAGCTGGCGCTGGAGCTCGGGCCCCTCGTCATCTTCTTCCTGGGCAATGCCTATTCGGAACGCCTCGGCGTCGCGCCCGACCAGAAGCTGTTCGTGGCCACCGGGGTGTTCATCGCGGCGACCGTGGTGGCGCTGGCGGTGCACTTCGTGCTGGTGCGGCGCCTGCCGATCATGCCGCTCGTCTCCGGCGTGGTCGTGGTGGTGTTCGGCGGCCTGACGCTGGCCTTGCAGGACAAGACCTTCATCATGGTCAAGCCGACCATCGTGAACGCGCTATTCGGCACCGTGCTGCTCGGAGGCCTCGCCTTCGGGCGCTCGCTTCTGTCGGTGGTGCTCGATTCGATGTTCAGCCTCACCGAGGAGGGCTGGCGCAAGCTCACCTTCCGCTGGGGACTGTTCTTCTTCGTCCTGGCGGCCCTGAACGAGATCGTGTGGCGGACCCAGACCGAGGATTTCTGGGTCAATTTCAAGGTGTTCGGCATCATGCCGATCACCGTGCTGTTCGCCCTGGCCCAGACGCCGCTGCTCAGCCGCTACGAGCGCAAGGAGCCGCAGCCGGGCGAGTGAGAGTCAGCGCGCCTGCGCGACCTTTCCGGCCGCCCGAATCCGCGTGAGCACGCTGGCGTAATTGTCCGGCGTGAGGATGCCGACGAGCTTGTCGCGGATCACCCCGTCCGGCCCGACCACGAAGGTCTCAGGGACCCCGTAGACGCCGAAATCGATCGCCGCGCGCCCGTCGGCATCGGCCCCGACGGCGCTGAACGGCACCCCGTGCCGGGCCAGGAAGCGCTGGCCGGCGGCCGGGTTCGGCTCCTTGTAGTCGATGCCGACCAGCCGGATGCCGGGCTCCCGGGCGAGCCGCATCAGCATCGGGTGCTCGACCTGGCAGGGCGCGCACCACGAGGCGAACACGTTGATCACCGTGATCTGGCCCTTCAGGTCGGCGCTGGACAGGCCTGGCACCGGGGCGTCCCCGACCTTGAGCCCCGGCACCGCCGGCAGGCTGAAGCTCGGCACCGGCTTGCCGATCATCGCGGAGGGCAGGGCGGCCGGGTCGGCGCCCGAGCGCAGGCGCAGGAACAGCACCGCGGCCAGCGCGGCAAACGCCAGCACCGGCACGACCAGCAGCAGCGACCGTCGGACGGGGGGCGGCCGGTCGGTAAGGTCGTCGCCGGTCACCGCCGATCCTCCCCGAAACCCCTGAGGGCGCGCAGCTGCGCCCGCCGGTCGCGGATCGCGTTGCCGATCAGGCCGGCCATGACCAGGGCCGTGAACGCGTAGGCGGCGACGATGAAGCCGCCGTGGGAGCCGAGATCCATCGGGAATATCCTAGACCGGCTGCCCGACCGGCATCCCGGCGGGCTTCGGCGTGAGGCGCGGCTGCGTGCGGTCCAGGCGCTCGGCCTCCCGGATCGTCAGCGTCCGCACCCGGCGGCGCATGATCTCGGTGCGCATCGCGTAGAGGTGGAGCGTCGTGCCGCCGAGCGTCGCGGCGCCGATCATGATCAGCAGCGGGTAGAGCATCGACGGGTCGATGGTCGAGCCGCCCATGCGCAGGATCGAGGCCGGCTGGTGCAGGGTCGACCACCAGTTCACCGAGAACTTGATGATCGGCAGGTTCACCGCGCCGACGAGCGTCAGGATCGCCACGGCCCGAGCCGCCCGGTTCGGCTCCTCCAGGGTGCGCCACAGGGCGATGATGCCGCAATAGATCAGCAGCAGGATCAGCATCGAGGTCAGGCGCGCGTCCCAGACCCAGTAGGTGCCCCACATCGGCTTGCCCCAGAGCGAGCCGGTGACCAGGCAGATCAGCGTGAAGGCGGCCCCGATCGGCGCAGCGGCGCGCTGGGCGACGTCGGCCAGGGGATGGCGCCAGACCAGGGTGCCGATCGCCGACAGGCTCATGGCGCCGTAGAAGAACACCCCGAGCCAGGCCGCCGGGACATGGATGTACATGATCCGCACGGTCTCGCCCTGCTGGTAGTCGGGCGGCACGACGAAGAAGGTCAGGTACAGCCCCAGGCCGACGAGGGCCGCCGACAGGGCGGCGAGCCACGGCACCAGGGCGCCGGACCAGCGCATGAAGTGGCTGGGGTTCGACAGGCGGGTCCAGAGGGAAGGCGTCATCGCGGCTCGGTCTCGGACAGCGTCCCGGCGGTCCGGTCTCGGTCGCGTCATCGCGCCCGAAAAGCCGGCCTCCACCTTTTCCGGACGAGCTTTAGCGCAGGGTGCGGTGCAGCAACAATGCGGCCATTCTCCGCCGATACTGCATCGGCGTGCACAGCATCTGCCGGCGAAAGGCGGTGCGGAACGCGGTCTCGGAGTCGTAGCCGACGGCATACGCGATGGATGCGACGCGCGCATCCGAGCTGCGCAGCCGGTCGGCCGCGAGCTGCATCCGCCAGCCGGCGAGATAGGCCAGCGGCGGCTGCCCGACCACCGCCCTGAACCGTTCTGCGAACGTCGTGCGCGACATGCCGGCGCGGCCGGCCAGCTCCGCGAGCGTCCAGCGCCGCGCCGGCTCGGCATGCAGGGCCGAGAGCGCCCGCGTCAGCCGCGGATCGGCGATCGCCCCGAGCCAGCCGGCCGGCCGCCCGGAGGCAAGCCAGAGCCGCAGCACCTGGAGCAGCATGATCTGCGCGAGATGGTCGGCCATCAGGGTGCCGCCGGGCGCGCTCAGCCGCAGCTCGGCCGCCAGCTGCTCCAGAGCCCAGCGCAGGATCGCGGCCTGGTTGGTGGCGTCCCGGACATGGACGATGGCCGGCAGCGCGTCGAACAGAAGGCCGGCCGGAGCGCCCTCGAAGAAGAACCGCCCGCCGATCAGGAAGAAGGCGCCGCCGCCGTTGCAGGTCGCGATAGTGTCGGCCGCGCGGTCGTAGATCGTGGCCGCGTCGATCGCCGGCAGTCCGGGATCGGTGGCGAGGCGGAACGGCCGCCCGCGGGTCAGCAGGAAACAGTCGCCGGCCGCGATCCGGACCGGCTCGGCCTCGCCCTCCACCGACACCCAGCAGGCGCCGCGCATCACCGCGTTGAACTTGATCCCGTCATGGGCGGGGAAGCGGATCGCCCAGGCGCCGCCGGCATCGAGCCCGGCGCTCAGCACGCTCCGGGGCTTGAGCAGGGACAGCACGTCGGAGAGCGGATCCATGGCGACGACCGGACGCCCGCGTCGGATTCGCGGACGGCGCAGCATGGAGCGTCCGGCACCGCGGGTCGATCATCCCGGGGATACGGCGGCATCGCTTCGCCGCCGCGGAGCAGGACCATGATCGATCACCAGAATCCCCTCGGATCGGGCTTCGGCCCCCGCAGCACCGCCGCCGACGTCCTGGCCGGGCGGGACCTGACGGGGCGGCACGCCCTCGTCACCGGGGGCCATTCGGGCCTCGGCCTGGAGACCACCCGGGCGCTCGCGGAAGCGGGCGCGACGATCCTGGTCGGCGCCCGCGATCCGGACGCCGCCCGGATCGCGACCCAGGCGATTCCCGGAGTCACGGTCGGGACCCTCGACCTGGCGGACCTCGCCAGCGTCCGGCGTTTCGCCGAGGGCGTCCTGGCCGCCGGCCGGCCGATCGACTGGCTGATCAACAATGCGGGCCTCATGGCCTGCCCGGAGATGCGGGTTGGGCCGGGCTGGGAGGCGCAATTCGCGACCAACCATCTCGGCCATTTCGCCCTGACCAACCGCCTCCTGCCGCTGCTCCGGCCCGGTGCCCGGGTGATCGCGGTCTCCTCCGCCGGGCACCACCTCTCGCCGATCCGCTGGGACGATCCCCACTTCGCGTCCGGCTACGACAAGTGGCGCGCCTACGGCCAGGCGAAGACCGCCAACGCCCTGTTCGCGGTCCATCTCGACCGGCTCGGCCGGGACCGGGGCATCCGCGCCTTCTCGCTGCATCCGGGGAAAATCCTCACGCCGCTCCAGCGCCACATGACCCGGGCCGAGATGATCGCGGAGGGCTGGCTCGACGCGTCCGGCGCGCTGGCGGACCCGACCTTCAAGACGCCGGCCCAGGGCGCCGCCACCCAGATCTGGGCCGCGACCGCGCCGCTGCTCGACGGGCTGGGCGGCCTCTATTGCGAGGATTGCGACGTGGCCGTGCGGGCGGAGGCGGCCGGTGAGCCGTTCGTGGGCGTCAAGGCCTATGCCGTGGATCCCGAAGAAGCTGAGCGGCTCTGGGCGCTGTCCGTTGAACTGACCGGAACCGGGTTTTTCGGGCTTTCCAATTGTGCCGCTTCCGGATCGCGTGAGGCGTGACGCCGTCCGCGAGGGGGATTTCGATCTCCCGCTCGCGGCGCCTAGTCACAGCGAGGCGGGTATTCCGGTCCCTCGATGACCTCAGGGCGGCGCGCATGGTCAGCCGCCTGCCGGAGATCCGGCGTCGCGGGGCGCACCGGTTCGGGGAGGCGACGCCGCACACCTCGATGCCTTGGCGAAACGCAGGCGCGTCCGTCAGCGTCTCTGCGATGAGCTAGTCCCCTGGACAGGGCCGGCCGGGCCGAGGATGGCGGTGCGCGTCTCGAGTCCCCTACGCCGTGTCCCGCTGGCCGCGGCGTGCCGGAAAGAAGGAAGGTTGTCATGAGGCAACGCCGGCTCACGACCGCGCTGCTGGTCCTGCTCCTGCCGGGCGGCAAGCCGGCCGCCGCAGCCCCCGCACCGACCGCCATGGCGGCTCCAGGCCTGGTAAGACCGGCTGCGACCCGCGCCGATTTGCCGTCGGGGGCCTGCGACAAGACGGAGGACGGTTTCACCGCGTTCCTGAACGCGATCGTGACCGATCCGGCTTTGCGTGCAGCCTACAGCGCTCCCCAGATCGCCGAGCGCGACCTGAACGACCCGGCCAGGCCGGTCGCGCGCCCCATCGAGCCGTTCCGGCTGACCCTGATCGATTACATGTGGTCCTACGACGAGCCCGGCCGCGACCCGGGCAAGCTGGCGCGGGTCGAATTGAGCTTCACGCTCGACGGCGACCGGATGCGCCTGGGTCTCGTCCGGGCCAAGTTCTCCCCTGAGGGCAACCTCATCCGGACGTTCGGCCCGCCCGAGGCCTATGTCTTCGAGCACAGGCAGGGCTGCTGGCGCCTGGTCGAGCATCTGCGATAGCCGGCGCGATCCCCGTCTTGCGCGAACCGCCGGTCGTCGTGAGGAGCGGCGATCGACGCCACGACCGGGCTCGGTTTCGAAACACCAACTCGGACAACCGGAATCGACGGTTGCGCGGCCGCGCAAGCCGCCCGCGCGGGATCGCCGAAGCGGACCTCCGGATTCCGATCGCTACGCGGTGCAGGACGACGAGCGCGACGCGGTCGGCTCGTGTAGCGCTTCATAACGGCTCGGCCATGCGCCACCGGGGCGGCTTCGCGGCTCCCTGAATGCGCGGGTCGTGCGCGCCCCTGTTGCGCCGGGATGCTCGTCGGAACGCACGCGACCGAGCCGGGCGCAGCCGCGATAGCCCGCGCGCGGATGCCGAATATTTCATCTGAAGCGCGGTTCCGTGAACTTGTCATGGCGATGCAATCCCGGCGGCGGCAAATCGACATGCCTCTTCGGCGTCAATCGGCGAAATAAAGTCCAGCGTCGCGCACAATCGAAGTCGATACGGGATCACCCGGTGGCGGTGATGCGACGGTCTGACTGTGAAATGGAATTGGATATGACTAAGTCCCGGTCCAAAATCGGCTATCGCGTCTGCCTGTCCTCGATTGCCGCGATCTGCGCGCCATTTTATCTGTCGGATACCGCGTCTGCCATGGACAGGCATATGAAATCGATGGAGGCCTATTCCATCGGTTTGGGCCTGACTCACGGCATCGCCTATTTCATGGATCAGAGAGACGGATTGCTGCTCGTCGTCACGACGGCCGCGGAGGGTGGGGCGGCCACGCGATTTGAGACGCTTCTCGGAACGCCGGAACAATCCGTCACGCTCTCTGCGCCCCGCGCTTCTGGCCAACCGGCGATGCATGTGACGTTCACCCGGTCGGCTGACGGTCTTCGGGTTTCCGATGACGCGCCGGACGTCGAGTCCGCCCTTTCGCTTTCCGAGCCGGAGGAGGCCGCGACACCTGGCAATTACGCTGCCGCGCACAGCAAACACTGAGTTCATGCGGACGCGGGCTGATCCGCCATCGGCGTCTTCAGCCTTCGTGAGCGTGTTCGGCGCGTTCACGAACGGAGGGGGCCGGCTCATCGCAGCCCCAGCGGCCAGCCTCCGTGGTTCCGCGCTGTCACCTGCGATGCCCAGGTCCGGACATGCGGTCCCAGCGTTTGAACGAGCGCGGTCAGTGGATTTCCGCCGGTCCGCTTCTGAGCGCGAAACGCAGGACGCCGACGCCGCCGTCGCGCCCATCTGCGGCGATCCCGGGCCTTCGAACTGTCTGCGCGTCGGTGGTTCGGCGACCCGCTACGTCCTGCGGGTGAGCGAGAGGGCGAAACCGGAGGGTGCGTGCGTCGGCCCGAGACCGTTCGGCTCAACGCAACGCGGCTCGTTTCTCGAACAAGGAGCGTTGCAGTCTGTATCGAGACTGTCAATTGATGTCCTCGGCCAAGCCGTTCAGCCGGCTTGCAGGAATGTCAGCGCAGTCTGCAGACATCGAACAGGTCATTCCTGTCGGTCGGTTCAGGGAGAGCTGTGATGCCGGGTCAATTCGCCCTCTCGCTCGTCGCCCTCAGCTTGCTCGGCGCCCCGGCTATCGCTCAGACCGGATCGGTGAGGCAGGCCCTGGTTGCGGGAGAGCGGGTGGTGGATCTGCCGCTCGGCGACGGTCTGGGCCAGCGCGTCCTCTACGACGCACCGCCTCACCCAAGGGCGACGCTGGTCATGCTGCCGGGCGGCTCCGGTGACATCGGCGTTCGGCGCGACGGCGACCTGCGCCACGCGGACAACTTCGTGATCCGCACCCGGGCGGACTGGGTGGCAAGGGGCTACGCCGTGCTGATCCCCGACACCGTCGATCAGGCAAACCTGCGGGGCGTGCGAAGCTCCCCGGCCTACGGCCGGCTGGTGGACGGCCTGGCAGCCTACGCGCGGGATCAAGCCCCTGTGCCCGTCTTCCTGGTCGGCACCAGCCAGGGGACGATAGCGGCGATGAACGGGGCCTCCCACGCCCGGCCGGGCTTGATTGCGGGCCTGGTGTTGACCGAGTCCGTGTCCGTGCCCGGGCGACGGAGCACCGAGACGGTCTTCGACGCGGATCCGCAGGGCGTGCGCGTTCCGGTGCTGGTCGTGGCCAACCGCGACGACGCCTGCGACGTGGCTCCGCCCGAGATGGCCCCCCGCATCGCCGCGGCCCTGACGCACGCGCCAGACGTTCGCGTCCTCGCCGTCGCCGGCGGTTTGCAGCGGTCGGACAGGGCCTGCGGCTCGCTCTCGCCCCACGGTTACTACGGCCTTGAGCAGCAGGTGGTGGAGGGGATCGCCGGGTGGCTCCGAACGCACGGCGGCTGACCGCCGGCACATGTACGGGCCGCTGCCACGTGGACCGGTCCCGCGCGTCGTGGACGCGACCACGACGCGCGGTCGAGCCGCGCGCGCTGAGGGCTGCGGGAACGTCGGGTTTCGACAGGACGCACCGACCAACCCGAGGTCTAGGTTGGGTGGATTCGAGACGGCCCGCTTCGGGGGTGCAAACCGGCCGAAGCGGATGCGCGGAAACCGTGATCGAGACGCTAGACCTGTTGCATCCCGCCATCGACGCACAGTTCGGCTCCAGCGACGAAGCTCGCCTCGTCGCTCAGGAGGAACAGTGTGGCCGCAGCCACTTCCTCAGGGCGCGCCATGCGGCCGAGCGGGATCGGTGAGATCAGCGCCGCCCGCCCCGCCTCCGGCACGCTCGCCATCATGGCGGTGTCGGTCGGGCCGGGGGCCACCACGTTCACGCGGATGCCCTGGGGGGCCAGTTCCGCGGTCCATGTGCGCGCGTAGGAACGCAGGGCCGCTTTCGTGGCGGCGTAAGTTCCGTAGGGCGTCACCCCCATCACGTCTGCGATGGAGCCCACCAATACGACCGCTCCGCCCCGCCCCATCGCGCTCAGCGCCGCCTGCAACCCGAAGACAGCGCCACGGACGTTGACCGCAAAGTGCCGGTCGAAATGCTCGACCGTCCCGTCGCGCAGGGTCGCCGGTTCCGAGATGCCCGCGTTGAGGACCAGCGCGTCGATCCGGCCCTGCGTCTCCCGCACCGTCGCCACGACACGGTGCAAATCCGTCTGTGAGGCTGCGTCTGCGACGAGACCCCGCGCACCGCGCCCGATCCTCGCGGCAGCTGCCGCGACCTCGTCGGCACGCCGCCCGGTGAAGACGACCGACGCGCCCTCGATCGCCAGCCGCTCGGCGATCGCCAGGCCGATGCCCTTCGCGCCGCCAACCACGAGAGCAACCTTGTCCACCATACGCGCCATCGCGGCATCCCTTCATCTGCGACGGCGCATGAGATACAGATCGTATATCTGCTATCAAGAACGCACTTAGGTTAGCCTAGATATGGCCGATGATACCGACCTGGATGCCCTGTCCGCGAGCGCGCTCGCCAACATGGCGCGGGTCCGCCCGGTGCTGGACAAGATCGCCGATAAGTGGACGATCCTGATCCTTACGGTGCTCTGCCCGCGGCCGGCACGGTTCAATGCGATCAAGCGGCGGCTCGATGGCATCACGCACAAGGCGCTGGCGGACGCCCTGAAGCGGCTGGAGCGCAACGGTCTGGTGACCCGGACCGTGCTGCCGACCGCACCCATCGGCGTCGAGTATGCGATCACCCCGCTGGGCCATTCGCTACGTCAGCCCTTCGAGGCGCTCTGCGCGTGGGCACTTGATCACGGCGCAGCGATTGAGGCGGCCAACCACGTGCATGACCGCATCAAAACGAAGCCGTGAGAGCGCGGCCGCTTACGGTTCGCCCGATCTTGAGCCGGTATGTCTTATCGCGGTCGTTTTCTGCCCGTCCGCCTATGACAGTGACTATCTTAGAACGGACACAGCCGCAGGGACTGCTCACGACCGAGGCCGTGTGAGATGGGCGGACCGGTCCGCAACAAGACCCGTCCCGCCGCCTCTCCGAGAACAGGCCGCAACCGGCCGGCCATCCTTCCAGCCTTAGACGTTGGTCAGCGTCCAAGGTCGCATCGCCTCCGGGCCAATGACGTCGGGTGGCGGTTTGAAGGTGCGTGCCGCGCCCCGCATCGCCTCGGCACGGCGGCGGAAGCCGCTGCGGCGGCGGTAATCGCGTCGGACCGTCTCAGACGGGGCAAGGGGTGCCTCCGCGAGGTTCTGTGCACAGATCACGTCGACGGCGGTCACGCCAAGCAACGCCACGAGGGTGATCAGCACATTGTCCTTGCGCGGATTATCGCCCTCAAGCCCGGGCAGGACCGTAGCGATGTCGAGGGCGTCGCCCGCGACACGCGCTGAGACCCAGGGGGTCGGATCACGCGAGCCCAAGATCCCGACCCCCTGTAGGAGTTCCCGCACGCCATAGGCTCGGATGACAGGGGCTGCGCGCGGCATTCCAAGCCAGCGCGCGATGGCACCGCCACACGCCACCTCGGTCAGCCCGAGGCCGATCGAGAACCAACCTAAGCCTTGAGCGAGCTCCCTGGTCGCGGGATCTGGTCTTCGGCGCGGGTCCGCAGTGAGATAGCTCGGCAGCGAAGAGCGCACAGGCGCACGCCCCGGATCGCGTTGAGATGTACCGTCGGACATGCTGACTTCCTCGCTGCCGCGATGGGGGCGAAGTGGCCAGCCCGCCGCAGCGCGACGGGCTGCGGAACCACTTAGGGTCTGAGCACGACCTTGATGCAGTTGTCCTTCTTGTCGCGGAAGGTCTTATACATCTCGGGCCCTTGATCGAGCTTGGCCCGATGGGTGATGACGAAGGACGGATCGATCTGCCCGTCGTCGATGCGCTTGACGAGGTCGTCCGTCCACCGGTTCACGTGGGTCTGACCCGTGCGGATGGTGAGACCCTTGTTCATCAGGGCTCCCATCGGCATCTTGTCGACAAGCCCACCATAAACGCCCGGGATCGAAAGGATGCCGGCGGGGCGACAGACGTAAATCATCTCGCGCAGCACCGAGGCCCGGTCGCTCTCGAGCATCACCGACTGCTTCAGTCGGTCGTAAGCATGTTCGAGCGCGCGCGGCGAATGCGCCTCCATGCCGACGGCATCGATGCACTTCTCCGGGCCCTTGCCGCCCGTGAGGTCGTTCAAGCGCTCGACCGTGCTTTCCTGACTGTTGTCGATCGTCGTCGCACCGCCCGCGCGCGCCATTTCCAGGCGCTCGGGCACGCTGTCGATGCAGACCACCTGCTTGGCCCCGAGCAGGAGCGCGGATCGTAGCGTCATCTGGCCGACGGGGCCGGCGCCCCAGATCGCGACCGTATCGGTCGGCTGGATGTCGGCCTGTACGGCCGCCTGCCAGCCGGTGGGGAAGATGTCGCCGAGGAACAGGACCTGCTCGTCGCTCAGGTTTTCCGGCACCTTGATGTGCGTCTTGTCGGCAAACGGCACCCGGACATACTCGGCTTGCCCGCCCTGATAGCCGCCGGTGAGGTGTGTGTAGCCGAACAGGCCCGCTGTGGTGTGCCCGAAGGCTTTGTCGGCGATATCCTTGTTGCGGTTCGAGCGTTCGCAGACGGAGAAATAGCCGCGTTTGCACTGATCGCACTCACCACAGATGATCGTGAACGGCACGACGATGCGCTCCCCTTTCTTGAGAGCGCCTTTGACGCCTTTGCCGGTCTCGACGACTTCGCCCATGAACTCGTGGCCCATGACGTCGCCCTTCTCCATGCCGGGCATGAAGTGGTCGTAGAGGTGCAGATCCGAGCCGCAGATCGCGCAGGCGGTGACCCTGATGATTGCGTCGCGATCATCCTCGATCTTGGGGTCCGGGACCGTATCGCAGCGGATATCCTGAGTGCCGTGCCAAACCAGTGCTCTCATGGACCGTCTCCCCAATCAGGAGGAAGGATTCTCGACTCTGCTCAAGGGTGCTCCTGCATAGAATGTATTCGCGCCGGAATGTTTCCCGGGTCTACACTATAAAAACCAATTGTAATAAAATGACACCCCGTTCTTACCTTGACCATTGTAGATATTGGCCGCGAAAGCTGGACGATAGGCGGCCATTGACGCGAAGACTTGGCGGCGCTCGGAAGAGGCGGCGTTCCACACCAGCTGCGCGGATCCGAGGCCGGGCATGGGGCCCGCCCTGGCGGAACGGCGCAGCGCTCAACGACGTCCGCGTCCTCGACGCCTGACATGCTGGGACGCCTCCGTGCACGCCATAGGACCGGACGCGGGTTAGGACCGCCTCATGCCCGAAGCCCCAAGGGCTGTCCGCGCGGCCCATATCGGTCGATGGCAGCACCCCTCATGCGGACCCGTTTCGGTCCCCAGGATCCGTCCCTGCGCTCGCAATGAGGGTGGGGCAGCGGCGAACCTGCCGGTTTTCCGAACCGCTCCCCGATCCCGAAGTGCCGGAGAGGGCTTCGAAGCCGGCGTTCCGCTAGCCCCGCGTTTTCCGGAGGACTTCGTCGAGGTCCCGCGATCGTCGGTCGCCAGACAGGACCGAGATAAAGAGTCGCGGCGATCGGGCCCGGACGACGCCGCGTCGCGTGCTGGGAAGCGAAAACCGGACGCCCGCGCATCACCGCCCCGCCTCAAGCCGATCCCCGAAACCGAACCCTCCCCGCCTGCCTCCGGCACGCCCGCGCGCACTGACGCAGCCCTACCCAATCGACAGGGCGAGCGCGCCGCAGCCCTTGCGCACGCCCCCGCGATCACGCATATACGGTGAAACAAAACAGGAACAAAGAGCGTCGCCGTAGAAAGCTGTGGATGACGCAGCTCTCTCACACCGGAACGAGCCCCGCATGCGAACCGCCGACAAGCAGATCGCCGACATCCTAGTGCGCTACGGGGAGCCCTTCGGGGGCAACGTCTGGCGCGTGCAGGGCACGGCCGTGATCTATCACAAGACCCTGGAGCGCATCGCCGCGCAGGCCGGGATCGTGTTCGATCCGCCGACCATCATCCGGGCCGAGCGCGACGAGGCCGTGCTGCTTGTGACCGGGCGCCTGCCCGGGGCCAAGGCCGGCGCGAAACAGACCGCCGACCGGATCGAGTGGTCGATGGGCGAGGCTTTGGTCAACGTGAATTACCGCGTCTCGGGCAAGCAGGCGGCCTACGTCTACGCCATGGCCGAGAAGCGCGGGAAGGACCGCGTCATCCTCAAGCTGATCGAGCTCCACGGCCTGGTCTACTCGGAGGAGGAGGCCGACGAGTTCCGCGCCCAGCTGCCGACTGTCCGGGCGGTGGACGAGGATTTCGAGGAGGCCCAGCCCTTCGACGAGGTCACCGAGGCCGAGGGCGACCTCAAGCGCCGGATCGACGAGGCCGAGACGATCAACGCGGTGACCGACCTGATGCTCGACGGCGCGACCCAGGCGATCCTGGCGGCGATGCCGCCCGGCACCCGCGACGAGGTCCGCGACTACGCCAAGGCGCGCCTCGTGTCTTTGGGCTGGCCGAAGCGCACCGGCCGCCGCAGCGCCGCCTGAACCCCCATACCATCCCCCAACCGCAGGAGACCGCCATGCATCGCGCGCCGAGCCGCCGTACCCTGAAGGCCCGCCGGGACCATCACCGGAACTGGAGCATCGAGACCCTGTCCTACAGCCCGACCCGGATCGTGCGCCTGGGCGAGGAGAAGGTCGCGATCCTGTTCCCGCCGGTGGAGCCGGGGGCCGAGTGGCAGCTCTACCCGCATCCCGACACGTTCCCGGGGCTCAATTTCGACGGGCTGCCCGAGCCCCTGCGCCCGGAATTTCTGGGGTTCTCGGACCTGCCCGCCGTCGAGCGGTTCCTCGGCATCGGCGACGTGGCGCCGACCGCTTTGGCGGCCTGATCAGGCCGGCGGCCAGGGGGCGCCCCGGTGGAGCGCCTCGGCCTCCGGGGTGAAGGTCCGGGGATCGTCACCGTGCAGCACCAGGGGCGGCAATAGGCTTGGCGCCGCCCGGCTGCCCCGTGTCGCGGCGATCAGCACCCGGATCGCCGGGGCCTCGGCTCTGGCATGGACCGGGCGGATCGCGATCCCGCCGTAGCGGCCCTTGAGCGCCTCCAGGCAGGCCGGGAGGGCATCGGCCCGGTGGATCAGCCCGAACCGCCCCCCCGGCCGCAGGATCGTCGTGCAGGCGCGGATCCAGAGGTCCAGGCTGCCCTCGGGGAATGTGTGCGCCGTGGCCTTGCCGGGATGCGGGGAGGGGCGGTGGCGGCCTTCCGTGAAGAACGGCGGGTTGGTCAGGACGAGGTCGAAGCTGTCCGGTTCCAGCCCGGCGGCGCGGCGCTCGGCCGCGGGGGCGAGCATGTCGGCCTTGATCACGGTCGCGTCGAGCCCGTTGAGGGCGGCGTTCGCCCGGGCCAACCCGGCCAGGTCCGGATCGCGCTCCACCAGGGTCGGGCGGCTGCCGGGGTTGAGCGCCGCGCAGGCCAGGCCCACCGCGCCGGTCCCCGCGCCGACATCGCAGAACCGCTCCCCCGCCGCCGGCGCCAGCCATCGGGCGAGCAGCACCGCGTCGGTCCCCGCCCGGTGCGCCCCCCGTTGCGGCTGGTGCAGGCGCAGGATCCCGCCCAAGAACGCGTCCGGCGCGTCGCTCACGGGTCGCGCAACTCGTGGGCGAGCCCGGCATCCTTCAGCAATCGGCGGGCCTGGGGTGCCCAATCCCCCGGCACCATCAGCCGCTGGCCGAACGCCCCGATCGAGCCTTCCATCACGCTCATATGCGTGTCGGCCACCAGGACCGGGATCTCGGCTGCTTCGAGCACCGAGCGGGCGAAGCCGATCAGGACCGGGTCATTCGCGGAAATCAGCACGATCATCGCAATTCTTCGGCGGGAGGCTGGGCTTCCGGCGCATTCGTCGCGTTCGCTGCGCAGGCTCGTCGCACCATATCCCGGTGGCGCCGATGTTGCGGCGCCGCGAGGCGCGTGCGAAGGGATCGCCCGCTCCCTGCGGGGGAACCGGACTGGAGGTCGCGGATCTTGGGTATGGCCCTCTCCATCGAGAATCCGAAGCCCGAGGCCGAGGCGGGGCTGAACGACCTCGTCGCGCTGGTGGCGGACGGCATGGCCCGGGTCAACACCACGATCCTGTCGCGGACCGGCTCCGACGTGGCGATGATCCCGGAGGTGGCCAACCACCTGATCGCGTCCGGCGGCAAGCGCCTGCGCCCAATCCTGACGCTGGCCTGCGCCAAGCTCTGCGGCTATGCCGGCGACGCCGACGGCGACGTGAAGCTCGCCGCCAGCGTCGAGTTCATGCACACCGCGACCCTGCTGCACGACGACGTGGTCGACGAGAGCGACATGCGCCGCGGCCGCGTCGCCGCCCGGATCAAGTGGGGCAACGAGGCCTCGGTGCTGGTCGGCGACTTCCTGCTCGGCCAGGCCTTCCGGATGATGGTCGAGGTCGGCTCCCTGCGGGCGCTCGACATCCTGTCCGCCGCCGCCACGGTGATCGCCGAGGGCGAGGTGATGCAGCTCACCAACGCCAAGAACCTCGAGACCGACGAGGCCGCCTATCTCGCAGTGATCCGCGGCAAGACCGCTGAGCTGTTCGCCGCCGCCTGCGAGGTTGGGCCGGTTCTGGCCGGCCGGCCGAAGGCCGAGCAGGACGCCGCCCGAGCCTACGGGATGAATCTCGGCATCGCCTTCCAGCTCATCGACGACGTGCTCGATTACGGCGGCACCTCGGCCGAGCTCGGCAAGAATGTCGGCGACGATTTCCGCGAGGGCAAGATCACGCTGCCGATCGTCTTGGCCCACCGCCGGGCGAGCGAGGGGGAGCGCGGCTTCTGGCGGCGGACTCTCCAGCAGGGCGAGATCGGCGAGGACGACCTCGGCACCGCCCTGGACCTGCTCCAGCGCCACGGCGCCCTGGAGGAGACGGTGGCCCGCGCCCACCAGTACGGCGCCCAGGCCCGCGCCGCCCTCGACATCTTCCCGGACGGGCCCGTGAAGGCCGCGCTCAACGGCGCCGTGGAGTTCTGCGTCGCCCGCGCGCGCTGAAGCGGCGGCTCAGGCTGCGTCCTGCAGAGCCCTTGCAGGCCCGGTGGTGAAGCTGCGTCGGTAGGCGGTGGGCGTCACGCCCAGGAGGCTGCGGAAATGGCTGCGCAGGGCCGGCGCCGAGCCGAACCCGACCAGCCGGGCGATCTCGTCCACCGAGCGGGTCGTCTCCTCGAGCATCGTCCGCGCCTCTGCCAGCCGCTCGGCAATGAGCCAGGTCCCCGGCGCCTGGCCGGTGGCGTCGCGCACGTGGCGGTGGAGGCTGCGCAGGCTGAGCCCGGCCTCGGCCGCCATGCGCTCGACCGTCCAGGTCTCGCCGAGCGTCTCACGGACGCGATCGAACAGGAGCCCGAGCTTGGCGCCGGCCCGCTTCGGCACGGGCCGCTGGACGAACTGCGCCTGGCCGCCGTCCCGATGGGCATGGACCACCATGCGGCGGGCGACCCGGTTGGCGATCTGCGCGCCGAAATCCGTCCGCACCACATGGAGGCACAGGTCGAGCCCGGCCGCGCTCCCGGCCGATGTCAGGATCGCGCCCGCATCGACATACAGAACGTCGGCAGCGACCTGCACGCCCGGATAGGCCGCGAGCCGGTCGGTGAAATGCCAATGGGTCGTGGCGCGGCGCCCCGCCAGGAGCCCCGCCTCGGCCAGCACGAAGGCCCCGGCGCAGATCGAGACGAGGCGAGCCCCGCGCGCATGCGCGCGCCGCAACGCGTCGAGCAGGGCGGGCGGGATCGCGCCGGTGGGGCCGCGCCAGCCCGGGATCACGATCGTGCCGGCGCCGTCGAGCAGTTCGAGGCCGCCATCGGCCTGGATCACGACCCCGCCGCTGCCGCGCAGCGGCCCCGGTTCGACGGCCGCGATGGCGCAGCGATACCAGTGCGCGCCGAATTCCGGCCGGGGCAACGCGAAGACCTCGACGGCGCAGCCGTACTCGAAGGTGCAGAGCCCGTCATAGGCCAGGATGACGACGGTGGGACGGCGCGATTTTGGCATGATCCCGCTGGTAATGGCCGATCGTGCCACTGGCAACGGAGGCGCGCACCGGGGACATTTCGCCTGTCCGCACAGAGGGATGCGGTCAGTCTGAGGATGTCGCCATGCGCCTGATCGGTATGCTCGATTCGCCCTATGTCCGACGCGTCGCGATCACGATGCGGCTGGCCGACATCCCGTTCACCCTCGAGCCGCTGTCGGTGTTGCGCAACATCGACGCCTTCCGCGCCCTCAACCCGGTGATCAAGGCGCCGACCCTGATCACCGAGGCCGGGATCGTGCTGATGGATTCGACGCTGATCCTGGCCCACCTGGCCGAATTGCATCCCGAACGCGCCCGCCTCATGCCCGCGACGCCGGATGCCCATGCCCGGGCCTGCCGCATCCTCGGCCTCGCCCTGGCGGCCGCGGACAAGACGGTGCAGCTGGTCTACGAGCGCAACCTGCGCCCCGAGGAGAAGCATCACGCGCCGTGGCTCGAGCGCGTCCGAGCGCAGCTCGCGGCCGCCTATGCGGAGCTGGAGCGGGAGGTCGGTGCGCGGCAGCCCTGGCTGTTCGGGCCCGAGCCGCTTCAGCCGGACATCACCGCCGCGGTGGTCTGCCGCTTTACCCGGAGCGTCCAGGGCGATGCGCTCTCGGAGGACGCGCATCCGAACCTCACCGCCCTCTGCGCCCGCGCCGAGACGCTGCCGGCCTTCACGGCGTGCCCGTTCCGGTAGCCGCCGGCGGCCTCACGGCGCGCGGGTGGACAACCACCAATCGCCGCCATCGTACCAGCAACTCGCATCGGGCTTCTCGCCGAAGCGGATCGCGCGGACGGCCATCAGGGGCCCCCGGGCGAAGGCCTCCGACAACCCCTCCGTGTCAGCCTCCGGCAGCCCCTGCAGGGGGATGAAGACCGAGGGCGAGACGAACCGGGCCGGCCATGCGGCGGCACCGGCGACCTTGCGGATCAGCAGCATGCCGCCCCGGCCGTAGCGAGGCTGGAGCGGGAACAGCAGCCGCCCGTCCGGCCGCAGGGCATCGAGCCAGGCGCGCGCCGGGCGCGGTGCGCCGGCATTGACGTAGATCGCGTCGGCTTGCGGCAGCCCGTCCGACGCGCCGGAGCGCGCCTCGACCCGGGCCCAGGGCCAGGGCGCAAGGTTGCGCGCCGTCCGCTCGGCGAGGCCGGGATCGATCTCGAATCCGTGGACCTGGCCCTCCGGTCCGACCAGATGGGCGAGCAGCGCCGTGTAATAGCCGCTGCCGGTGCCGACCTGGATCGCGGTCTCACCGGGCTGGGGCGCCAGCGCGTCGAGGCACAGGGCGTGCAGGCTCGGTTGGCCGATATTGATGGAGCGGGCGGCGTCGAGAGCGACCAGCACATCCTGGTAGAGAAAGGCCGGATCGTCGTCCGGGGTGGTCACGTAGGGCGACCCGCGGTCCCGCGACCGCCAGACATTGGCGGCCAGGATCGACCAGGGACCCGGCCCGGCGAACGGCTCGCGCGGGACCGCCGCGAAGGCCTCCTCGATGCGCCCGTCGGCCGCCGCGCTCTGGCCCGCCACGAGGGACGCGTAGAAGCCGCGAAGTTTGACGCTGCGCGCGTCCGAACCGGCTCGATCCGCCATCCGCTCACCCCATGGGGGAGGAAACCCGCGGTCCCATTTCGCGTCAAGATGCCGCGGGTGTCAGCGCATCGGCCAGAGCCGGCGCCAAGCCGCGCAACTCCTCCAGATGCGCGGCGGTCAGGGCCCGCAGCAACGCTTCGGCCCGGGGCGTCAGCGCGAGCTCGCTGCGCCGGCGATCCTCGGTCGACCGCGCCTTGGTCAACAGGCCGCCCTCGACCATCCGGGCGACCAGCTCGGCCGCGCTGTGCGGTGCGATCAAGAGCTGCTCGGCCAGCAATCCGACCGTCGGCGGCGCGCGACCGGCATGGCCGGCCAGGGCCAGGAGGGCCTGGTGCTGCTGGGGCGGGATGCCGGCCCGGGCTGCCGCCGCCTCGCTGAAGGCCAGGAAGCGCCGAAGCCGATACCGGAACTCGGCCAGCGCGGCGTACTGCTCCTGGGAGAGCGGCCCGGTCTCAGGATCGTCGGCGTCCATGTTGGTCTCCCGGCCGCTCCCGCGCGGCGCCCAGCGCACCGGCGTGCCGATCCATAGGCGCTCGCCGTCCCCGTCGCACCGTCACGCAGACCCGCGGTCATTGAATATATCGTATCACGATGTAATTAGCCGCGGGCGGATGGAGGATCGGATGGACGGCGAACCAGGGATCGAGCGGTCGACCGAAAGGCCCTTGCGGCGGGCGCTCGGCGATTTCAGCGCGGATCGCCGCGTGCTCGCATTGGCCGGGCTGGCGGTGATCACCGGCACGGCGGCCTCCGGCACGGCCTGGATCCTGCTGACCCTGATCGGTCTCGTGACCAACGCCGTCTGGTACGGCCGGCTCGACACCGCACTCACCTCCCTGGCCGGCGCCACGCCCGGGCCGTGGATGATCGCGATCCCGGTGATCGGCGCGCTGATCGTCGGCGTCATGGCGCGCTACGGCTCGGAGAAGATCCGCGGCCACGGCATCCCGGAGGCCATGGAGGCGATCCTGATCGGCGGCAGCCGGATGTCGCCGAAGGTGGCGGTGCTCAAGCCGCTCTCCTCGGCGGTGGCGATCGGCACCGGCGGCCCGTTCGGCGCCGAGGGACCGATCATCGTCACGGGCGGCGCGGTGGGCTCGCTGTTCGCGCAGTTCTTCCATCTCAGCGCGGCCGAGCGGAAGACCCTGCTGGTGGCCGGCGCCGCCGCCGGCATGACGGCGATCTTCGGGACGCCGGTGGCGGCCGTGCTGCTCGCCGTCGAGGTGCTGCTGTTCGAATGGCGGCCGCGCAGCCTCGTGCCGGTGACGGTCGGGGCGGTGACGGCAGCCTGCTGGCGCCCCGCCCTGTTCGAGGCCGGCCCGCTCTTCCCCTTCACCGACAATCCGGCCCTGCCATGGTGGGGCCTGCCCGCCTGCGCCCTGCTCGGCGTCGCCTGCGGACTGATCTCGGGCGTGCTCACCCGGGCGCTCTACGCGCTGGAGGACGGGTTCGGTCGGCTGCCGATCCACTGGATGTGGTGGCCGGCCCTCGGCGCCCTCGTGGTCGGGCTCGGCGGCCTCGTGGAGCCCCGGGCGCTCGGCGTCGGCTACGACGTGATCCGCGACCTCCTCGCCGGGCATCTGCTGGCCGGGGCCGTGCTGACGATCCTGGTGGTGAAGGCGGTGATCTGGCTCGCGGCCCTGTCGTCGGGCACATCCGGTGGCGTGCTGGCGCCGCTGCTGATCCTGGGCGGCGCCATCGGCTGGCTGATCGGGCTCGTTCTGCCGGGGGCGCACGGCTTCTGGGCGCTGCTCGGCATGGCGGCGATGCTCGGCGGGACCCTGCCGGCGCCGCTCACCGGAGTCGTGTTCGCCGTCGAGGTGACCGGCGACGTTGCCGCCCTGGCGCCGCTGCTCGCGGCCACGATGGCGGCCTATGCGGTGACCGTGCTGCTGCTCAAGCGCTCGATCCTCACCGAGAAGATCGCCCGGCGGGGCCAGCACGTGACCCGGGAATACGGCATCGATCCCTACGATCTCGCCCGGGTCGAGGCGGTCATGACCCGCACGGTCGAGACCCTCGACGGAGAACTCGCGCTCGCCGAGGCCCTGGCGGCGATCAGTGCCGGCGAGCATCACGCCTATCCGGTGATCGACAGCGCCGGGCGGCCGGTAGGGCTGGTCACGCGCAACGACGCCCTGCGCTGGACGGTCGAGACGGGGGAGGGCGACGGGCCTGACGGCACCCTCGCCGAGCGCGTCTCGGATGCCGACCTTGCGGTCGTGCATCCGGGCGACGTGGTCTCGCACGCCCTCGACGTGATGCTCTCGGCCGGGCAGGGGCGCCTGCCCGTGACCGATCCGGAGAGCGGCGCGCTGGTCGGGCTTCTCACCCGCAAGGATCTCTTGCAGGTGCGCGCCACGACGGTCCGGGCCGAGGCCGAGCGCCGGGCCTATTTCCGCCGCGGCCGGGCGCGCGCCGGTACGGCCGGAGGCTGACGGGAGCCGTCCGTCGCTCAGCGCAGGAAGGTCGGCGCCACCCACCAGCCCGGACGGGCGGCCCGCAGAGTGGCCGCCGCCCGCACGGCGGCGCGCCGGTCGGTGAACAGCGCGAACACCGTCGCGCCCGAGCCCGACATCCGCGCCAGGCGGCATCCGCCCTGGTCGCGCAGGGCCGCCAGGGCCTCGCCGATCACCGGGGCGACCGTGAGCGCCGGCGCTTCCAGATCGTTCCGGGCCGGGGCGAGCGCCGCCACGAGGGCGTCGGCGCCGAGCCCCTCGGCGATCGCGGGATGCGGTGCGCCGTCGAGCCTCTGGCCGACCGCGAGGCCCAGAGCCTTGAAGACCGGGGCGGTCGGCACCGGCACGCCGGGATTGATCAGCACCGCCGGCAGCGGCGCGAGACCGAGGGCCGGGCCGATCGCCTCACCGGCGCCGCGCATCATCCGCGCCCGGGGATCGAGGCAGACCGGGACGTCGGCCCCGGTCTCGCGCGCGGCCGCGATGACGGCCGAGTGGTCGAGCGCCAGGCCGTTGAGGCAGGCGAGCAGCCGCAGGCCGGCGGCGGCATCGGAGGAGCCCCCGCCGATCCCGGCCGCGACCGGCAGGCGCTTGACCAGATGGAACGCTCCCATCCGCAGCGACGGCACCTTCGCGGCGAGCCCGCGGGCGGCGCGCAGGACGAGGTTGTCCTCCGTCGGGCCGGCGGGGCCGGCGGTCGGGCCGCTGACGGTGAGGCCGAGCGGTGCGTCGGGGTCGAGGGTCAGGCGGTCGGCACTGCCCGCGAAGGCCACCAGGCTCTCCAGCTCGTGATAGCCGTCGCCGGCGCGCCGCCCGAGGACGTGGAGCGTCAGGTTGACTTTGGCGGGGGCGCGGTCGGCGAGCAGGGACACGGTGTCTCGAACAGGGCGGCGTGATCGGGCCTGACGCTCTACAGGCTCAGGGCCGCGGTGTCCCGCAGGATGTCTGGTCCAATTCACCGCCGAAAGGTCATGGAAGCTCGATCGCGGGCGCGCGCCTACGGGGCAAATCCGGCCGCCTCGTCGGCCCAGTTTTCGACCGAAAGGGCGGGCCTGAGCCGGTCGAACTCCCGGGTGTTGTTCGTGACCAGGGTGACATCGAGCGCTTTCGCGTGCGCAGCGATCCAAAGGTCGTTGTTCCCGATGATCAACCCGGCTGTCTGCAGCTTGGCGCGAAACGCCGCGTAATGCGCGGAAACGGTCTCGCCCAAGGCCACGACCGGGATCAATTCGACCAGCTTGGTGAAACCGCGCAGCGCCGCGTCGAAGCCGGTCGTCGTCCGGATTTTTTCCAGGCCGAACAGCAGTTCGCCTTGTGTGACGGGCGACATGACCACGTCGCCCGGCGTCAGGTCACGGAACCGTTCGAGCACCTGAGGAGGCCGGGCGCGGCGGATATAGATGCAGATGTTGGTATCCAGCATGTAGCGCGGCTTCATAGGCCTTCGCGCTCCTGAGGCGGCGTGTCCTCACGGACGACCTCATCGATCGGAAGCTCAGTCAGAAGGAGGAAGGCAGCAGAGAGATCGTGCGGCCGAATCTCCCGCAACACGATTTCATCGCCCCGTTTCAGGATCTCGACTTCGGGACCCCGGAGGCGAAACCCGGCCGGTAACCGGACGGCCTGGCTGTTCCCCGATTGGAAGACGCGGGTCCTCGTCATGCAGGCCTCCGTGTATATACCTAAAAGTATATACGTTCGTGGCGTCATGTCGATGGCAAGGGCGCCAATCCCGCCGTCACATCCCCCAATCGCCATGCGGTCGATACGGCAGGGCATCGCCGACACGCACGGCGCTCAGATCCTCGGCCAGCTCCACCAGCCCGTCGCTGGCCGCCAGGCCGGACAGGGCGCCGCCGGGCGCCGGCACCGCCTCGGGCACGCCGTCCGCTCCGGCGCGAAGGCAGACGCGCAGGTATTCCCGCCGGCCCGGCCGCTTCTCCCGGTCGAAACCGCTGCGGACGGTCAGCGTCGGCGCCGCGTCGTGCGCGCCCGAGAGATGCAGGACCAGGGGGCGGAGCACAGCGAGGGCGGTGACGTATGCGGCGGCCGGGTTGCCCGGGAGTCCGGCGAAGGGGGTTCCCGCCACCTGGCCCAGGGCCACGGGACGGCCGGGCTTGATCGCCAGTCGCCAGAAGGTCAGGCCGCCCGAGGCCTCGACGGCTGCGCGGACGTGATCCTCCTCGCCCACCGAGACGCCGCCGGTGGTGAGGATCAGGTCGTGCGCGGCGGCGGCCGCTGCGAGGCGCTGGCGCAGCGGGCCGGGCGCGTCGCGCAGGATGCCGAGATCGACCGGGTCGGCGCCGAGCCGCCGCAGCAGGGCGGCGAGCATCGGCCGGTTGGCGTCGTGGATCCCGGCGGGCGGCAGCGCGTGGCCGGGCGGGGTCAGCTCGTCGCCCGTGGAGAACAGGGCCACCTTGAGCGGCACCCGCAGGCGCAGCGCGGGCAGGCCGAGCGCGGCGGCGAGCGCGAGGTGGCGCGGCCCCAGCCGCGTCCCGGCCGGGATCGCGCGGCTGCCGCGGGCCACATCCTCCCCGGCCCGGCGGCGATTGGAGCCCGGAGCGAGGCCGGCCGGCAGGATCACGGCGTCGCCGTCGAGCCGGACATCCTCCTGCATCGCCACCGTATCGGTGCCCGGCGGCATCGGCGCCCCGGTGAAGATCCGCACCGCGAAGCCCGGCCCGGGATCGGCCGGCGCGTGACCGGCCGGGACGCGGCCGCCGAGCGGCAGCCGGGTCTCGCCCGCCGGCGCAAGGTCGCCGGCCCGCACCGCGTAGCCGTCGACCGCGGCATTATCGAACGGGGGGAGATCGATCGGGGCGATCAGATCCTCCGCCAGCACACGCCCGTCGGCGCGCTCGACGGAGACCGACTCGATCCCCGACAGGATCGGCAGCCGCGCGCGCAGCAGCGCCACCGCCTCGGCGACCCGCATCGGCGCGGGCCCGGCATCGAAGCAGTCGCGGCTCAGGCGTCCCATCGTGACGCGATATCGGTCTTGGGCAGGGAGCGGGTCGGCACGGTTGCCTCGCGGGGCTGTGGCCTGCCGGCTTGCGGCATCGGGGCTGAGCGATCAAGTCCGGACCATGGCGGCTTCCCGCGCGATCTCCTACGGTCCCGGCCATCATGCCGCGCGTCGAACCGATTCCCAGCCAGCGCCACCTCTTCGAGGTGCCCGCGGATGTCGCCTACCTGGATGCGGCCGCGTGGTCACCGCTGCCGCGGGCCGTGCGGGCGGCGGGGGAGGCCGGGATCCTGGTGAAGAGCCAGCCCTGGACCTTTCCCCGGACGGCGATCCCGGCTCTCGCCGAGCGGACCCGCATGGCGGCGGCGCGGCTGATCGGTGCGGGCATCGACGACGTCGCGATCGTCGGGTCCGTGAGCCACGCCATGGCCACGGCCGCGCGCAACCTCGCCCCCGCGCCGGGCGGCCGGCTGCTGCGGGTGGCCGATGAGTTCCCCTCCCTGCGCTACGCCTTCGACCGGCTGGCGGAAGCCCATGATCTCGTCGTGGAGGAGGTCGCCCGGCCGGCGGACGGCGACTGGACGGCGGCTCTGCTGGAGGCCATCCGGCGCCCGGCGGCGAAGCCCCTCGCCGTCGCCACCCTGACGCCCCTGCACTGGACCGATGGCGGCCTGATCGATCTCGACCGGCTCGCTCCGGCGGTGCGCGACACCGGCGCCGCCCTGGTGGTCGACGCCACCCAGGCCGTCGGGGCGATGCCGGTGGACGTCGCCCGCTGGCGGCCCGACTTCCTGGCCTTTCCGACCTACAAATGGGCGCTCGGCCCCTACGGCGTCGCCTTCCTGTACGCCGCGCCCGGCCGGCAGGACGGGGTGCCGATCGAGGAGCATACCGGGAACCGGTCGCCGGTGGCCGGAGCCCGACGCTACGATCGCGGCGAACTGAACGACCCCGTGGCGCTCTCCATGGCGGCGGCGGGCCTGGACCTGATCGCCGTTTGGGGCGTGCCGGCCGTCGCGGCCAGGCTGCGCGACCTCACCGACCGCCTGGCCGAAGGCGTCGCGGGGCTGGGCCTGGCCGTCGCGCCGGAGCCCTTGCGCGCGGGCCACGTCCTCGGCGCACGGCTGCCCGGCGGCCTGCCCGGAAACCTGGTGGATCGTCTGCAGGAGGCAAACGTTTTCGTGAGCGAGCGGTCGGGGGCACTGCGTCTGAGCCCGCATGTCTGGGCCGACGCGGAGGATGTCGCCCGCTGCGTCGGCGCACTCGCACGCGTGCTCGGCCGCGGCGCCGGAGGCCGAACGGACGCGCAGGGTTGAGAGTTTCCGGGCCGCGCCCGGGCGAATGCGGATGCCGTCCCGGACACCGCCCCTAGATGACCGGATCGAAGCGCGGCCGTCGTCACCGGAAGAAGGCCGCCCCACACCATCATGCCGAGACCGATGCCGCGACCCGGTGAGACCCTTTCCATGCCGGCCCGCCGCCTGAACCTGATCGCGATGGCGCGCGCCGGCCTTTCCGGACGGTTCGCCGTGATCCTCTCCGGCGAGCTGATCCAGAGCCTGTTCCACTTCGCGCTGAACATCCTGCTGGTGCGCGAACTCGGGGCGCACGATTACGGGCTGTTCGCGATCGTGTTCACGGTCGGCGCGGTCGGCATCACCTATATCCGGGCCCTCGTGGCGGTGCCGGCGACGCTCCACCTCGCCCGCAGCCTCGGCCGCCCGGCGGCGCTGGGCTACGACGTGATGTTCGGCTCCGGCGCAGCCCTGGTCTCCGTGCTGATGGCGGTCGCCACCTCCGTGGCGCTGATCCCGGTGATCGGCCTCGGCGCGCTGGCGGCCGGGGCGTTCGTGGGCCTGTACGGCTTCCGCAGCTATCTCCGGATCGTGCTGCTGGCGCGCGGGCGGCCGCGGATCGCGGGTCTGAGCGATCTCGTCTACGCCGTCTGCGGTGCCGCCTTCGTGTGGCGCGGGGTGAGCGGGGAGGGCGCGGCCCTGCTCGACCGGGCGTTCCTCGCGATCGCGCTGGCCCATGCCATCGCCATCGCGGTGGCCTACGGCGCCCTGCGGCAACGCCTGCGGATCTCGCTCCACGCCCGGGCGCGGGCGCGCTACCGGGCGATCTGGCGGACCCTGGCCTGGTCGCTCGCCGGCGTCACCAGCCTCACCGTGCAGGGCCAGGGCCTGACGCTCCTGTTCGCCCTTTTGGCCGGACCGGCGGCCTACGCGCCGATCGCCGCGACGCTGGTGCTCTACGCGCCGTTGCGCATCCCCACGAGCGCCTTGATGAACATGGTCCTGCCGGAGATCAGCGGCCTGCTGGCCGCCGGGCAGGTCCAGGCCGCCCGCCGGCTGGTGATGCGCCACGTCCTGCTGATCGGCTGTGCCTGCCTGGTCTACGGGTTGGTCATGGCCGCGACCCTGCCGCTGATCGAGCAGGTGCTGTTCAAGGGGCGGTTCGCCGCCGAGCCCATGGGTTGGATCGGGCTCGGCGTCTGGGCCGTCGTGACGACGTCGCTGCTCTACGCCATCCCGCGCGCCTATCTCGAAGCCTCCGCGGCGTTCCGGACGATCACGGCCGGGGCCGTGGCGAGCGCGGCGTTGGGCTTCGCCCTCATGGTGCCGCTCCTGCTGCTGATGCCGCCGGACTCGGCCCTTCTCGGGCTTCTCGCCTCCGAGATCGCGACGCTGATCTGGTCGGTGGGGGCGTTTCGGGCGTCGTCGCGGGGCGGGCGCGGCGCGGGCGTTTCGGCGGCGGGATCGCCCTAGCGCGGCCGCCTAGAATCGTCGGGATGCTCAGCGCCCCGACGGGACGCTTTCCTCTCAACCAGCACCGGTCCCGCGAGTCACGCCGCCGCTTCGGCCGCGTGACTCGCCGCGTCGTCCGCCTTGCCGAAGCGCTGCTTCAGGACGTGCCCGGTGCGGTCGACCAGATGGGCCGCCGCGCCCTGCGGGGTGCGCCCGCCCATCATCGAGGCGAGGGTCAGGCTCTCGGTGCCGAAGCGGCCCTTGAAGCCCTCGTCGCCGCACAGGAAGTCGACCGTGTGCAAGCCCTGGTCGATCGACCACATGATGTAGTCCATCATCAGCACCATGCCGGGCGATCCGCGCTCGAAGGCGGGGTCGTAGGTGGTGACGAAGGCCATCATCGTGCCGGCCTGGACGAAGTTGATCGAGACGGCCACCAGCGCGCCGCCGCATTCGAGCACGAAGGCGTGCAGGAGCCCGGTCCCGGCCAGCACCTCAACCATGGCGGGCAGCGCCTGCGAGCCCTCGTCGTAGAAGGCCGTCGAGGGCAGGTTGTGGGTCGCGAGCCACGCGCGCTTGAAGTGGGTGAGCTTGTCCAGAACAGGCCCGAGCGGTTCCTCCGGGCCGAGCAGCCGGAAGGTCAGCGGGCCATGCTCGCCCAGGGATTTCAGGCCGCGCCGGTAATTCTGGCGGGTCTTCTTGGACTGCGCGTCGAACCAGGCCTGCCCGGTCGGCCAGGGGCCGCGCACCCGCCAGTTCGCCTCGTCGCGGTGGTTGAGGCGCAGCCTCGTGCTGCCCGAGATGGGGGTGAGCAGCGCCCGCGCGGCGGCGTCGGGCAGGAGCCGGTTGAGATAGGCGAGGTCGAAGCCGCCGGCCCGGCTGGCCTGCTGCCACATCCGCCGGACGAGCCCGGCATTCGTGCGGTCCGCCAGCAAAGCGTCGCCGAAATCGGAGCAATCCTTGGCGGCCCATTCGAGCACGCGGAAGCCCTTCCGCCGCACGGTGGCCAGGGGCAGCACGCCGACCAGGGTGTCGCCGCGCCAGGCGAGCACGATCGCGAGCGCCCGCCGCTCGCGGTCGGGGGCGCTGGCCCACCAGGCCGAGATCCAGGGATGGCTCTGGAACACCAGGGCGCCGCTGCGGCGCCACAGCGCGGTCCAGGCCGGCCCGACGGCGGCCAGCCGCTCCGCGGTGCGGACGATCTCGAAACGTTCAGGGGACATGGTCAGGCGCCGGAGCGAGGCTGGGCGGGGATCCCGCGCAGGCGGCGGACCTGCCGGGCGATCCGCCGGCCCATCTTCTTGAGAGGAAGCACGTAGAGACCCGAGAGGGATTG
Organism: Methylobacterium brachiatum; assembly: GCF_020523825.1. Lineage (GTDB taxonomy): Bacteria > Pseudomonadota > Alphaproteobacteria > Rhizobiales > Beijerinckiaceae > Methylobacterium > Methylobacterium brachiatum. The sequence goes on from NZ_JAJALK010000003.1 coordinate 106,603, forward strand.
ATAATCGGCGACATCGCGATCGACCAAGCCGAAGGTGAAATCCTCGTTCGGCTCCGGGACGTGGAGGGTGCCGAATAGGCGGTCCCAGAACGAGAACAGCAGCCCGAAATTCTTGTCGTAATGCTGGGGCGCCGTCGAGTGGTGGAGCTGGTGCCAGTGCGGGCAGAGGATCACCGCGTTGAGCCGGCCGAACGAGATCTTGAAATGGGTGTGGCGCACGAAGTCCATCATCAGGATGTTGCGCATGATGTAGACGTTTATCCCGAACACCGTCAGCTCGACCGGGTTCAGGGCCAGCAGGCTCCAGATCCCGAAGCAGATCCCGGGGATCACCCCGTCCCAGGCCCGGTTCATCAGCTCGTCGAGGGGGTGGACCCGGTCCTTGGTGATGCCCACCATCACCTCGGCCGAGTGGTGGACCTTATGGAGCTCCCAGAGGAACGGGTAGCGGTGCTGGGCCGTGTGGTAGAGGTAATAGGACAGGTCGTAGGCGAGCAGCATGGTGAGGGTGAACAGCACCACGGTCACCGGCCCGGGCTCGCCGAAGATCGGCTGGTCGATGCCGAACAGGGTGCCCAGCACCCGGTTGGTCGCGTAGCCGACCGCCACCACGAAGGTCACGCCCGCCGGGATCAGCAGGAACGGCATGATCGCCTTGCGGGTGACGTAGAACAGCAAATCCGCCCGGGCGGAGGGGTGGGTCATCACCTCGTGCGGCAGCGCGAACTCGAAGAACTCGGCAAACGAGTAGCGTTCCGCGGTCCGCAGATACGCGATCAGCGCGCAGCCGAACGCCGTCGCGAACAGCAGGCCGGCGGCGACCAGGTTCTCGGCCGAGACCCTGTCGATGATCCGCGTGATGAACTGGACGACATCCATGACGAGTCGTTTCCCTCCGCCAGCCCGGCCTGCACGCCGACGGAAACCGCCGGATCCGCTTGAGACGCTCAACGCGCCGGAGCGCAGGTCGCGCCAGGACGGCGCGGCGCTGCGCGCGTCTCGGCATCGTCGGCGACTTGCGCGACGGCTATTATCGTCGCGCGGTGCTTACCGAATTTGACAGTGCCGGTGATTGTCCACCGAAGATCGAGCGCGGACAAAGGCCGGTCCCCGTCCTGTATAGGCGCGGACCGAAGACATGTTGGTCAGGCCGCCGGGCGCGCGGTCCGTTCCGCGGCCACCGCCGTCTCGGGGCTCCGGGCGCGCCGCAGGGTCGCGCGCACCGTGGCGTCGATCCCCTCGGCGGCCGAGGCCTCCGAGAACAGGGTCTCGTAGCGTTCCCGGGCCGCCCGGCCGAAGCCGCGCCAGCTGGTGGGGTCGGTGGCGATGCGGGCGAGCACCGTGGCGATCGGCTCCGGGCCGCCGGGCGGCACGATCCAGCCGGTCTTGCCGTCGGCCACCACCTCGGGAAGGCCGCCGATATCCGTGACCAGCGGCGGCACGCCGTAGGACATTGCCTCGATCGCCACCCGGCCGAGCGATTCCGGACGCTGCGAGGGCATCGTCACCACGTCGGCCCAGCGGTAGAGCGCGGACGGATCGTCCACGAAGGGCTGGAGGGTGACCTGCTGCGACAGGCCGGTCTCTGCGATCCGCGCGGCCAGCGCTTCCTCGCGCGCGGCGTCCTCGAAGGCGCTGCCGACGATCTTCAACTCGATCCGGCTGCGGACGGCCTCCGGCAGGGAGGCCAGCGCCTCGACCAGCACGTCCTGGCCCTTGATCCGGCTGATTCGGCCGAGCATCAGCACTCGCAGGGGCCGCGTGCCGTCGTAATCCCGCCCGTTCGGCTCCGCCGGTCCGGCGATGCCGTTATAGACCACGCGCGCCGTGGCCTCCGCGGGCAGGGCGTAGGCGCGCTCGGTGGCGCGCGAATTGAACACGACGTTGGCGCCGCTCCAGCGGATCAGCCCGCGCAGGACCTTCAGCACGGCGCCTTCCGGGATCTCGTGCACGTGCACGATGCTGCGCCCCGGCAGCAGGCGGGCGGCGAGCAGGTAATCGGCCACAACCGTGGTGTTGATGTAGACGAGATCGCTGTCGCGGATCCGCCGGAGCGCCCGGGCCACCGCGAAGGGCAGGGCCATCATTCCCAAAGTGGCGAGGCGGGCGAGGTTCTTGCGCCGCAGGATCCACAGCGGCTCGATCACGATCGCGTCGGCATAGGGCTCGAGCGCCGCCACGATCGGGCCGCGCCGGGGCAGGACGATTTCGATCCGTGCAGTGGGATGGGCGGCCCGGATGGTCCGCACCGTCTCGATGAAGCAGCGATCCGATCCGTAGAGCTCGAAGCCCTGATGCACGCAGGTGATGCGCGTGACCGGCGCGCTTCCGGCTTGGCGCCCGAACGCGAACGTGCCGGTCGTCCCGGGCGCTCCCGAATCGGTGGCGGTGTCGCGCCGCAGGGCGGGGGGCGCATCCGGCCGCAAAGCCGAGGGACGCGGTGCCACGCCGCCGCCAACTGGGCTAGAAGATGAAGCCAGTATCGAACTATCTACCATAAGATGAAAACTTATCGATCTATAACAACCGAGGGTTGTATCGCCTATTTAGGCGACCGTTATTCCTGCCGCTGTACAATATGAACCGATAACAGGAAAGGAAGAGCCGTGCCCGTCGATGCGCCCACACTACTTATTCTTGGGACGCGCGGGATTCCGGCCGCCCATGGCGGCTTCGAGACTTTCGCGGAAAGGCTCGCGCTGCATCTCGCCAGTCGCGGCTGGCGGGTCGGCGTCTATTGTCAGGCGGAGGTCGAGCGGGTGCGGGACCGGGTCTCGACCCGGACCTGGAACGGCATCACGCTGATCACCGTGGAGGTGGCCCTGCGCGGTCCGGCCGCGACGCTGGCCTTCGATGCGTTCTGCGTGAAGGACGCGGCGACGCGGGGCGGCGTCTGCCTCGTCCTCGGCTATAACGGCGCGGCGTTCCTGCCCTACCTGCGGGCGCGCGGCGGCCGGATCCTGACAAACATGGATGGAATCGAGTGGCGCCGCCCGAAATGGCCGCTGCCGGTGCGGGCGTTCTTCTACGGGAGCGAATGGATCGCGGCCTGGTCGTCGCAGCGGCTCGTGGCCGACCATCCAGCCATCGCCGACCATCTGGCCCGCCGCCGCCCGCGTCGCGCCATCGCGACGATTCCCTACGGGGGCGATCCGCCGCCGGCGGATCTGCGGCCGCCGCCCCTGGGGCTCGAGCCGGGGCGCTACCTGGTGTCGATCGCCCGCATCGAACCCGACAACAACATCCTGACTCTGGTCGAGGCGTTCTCACGCAAGCCCAGGGGCATGCGGCTGGTGGTGCTCGGCACCCTGAAGGTCGGCAACGCCTATCACCGCGCCGTCGAGGACGCCGCCGGGCTCGAGGTGCTGATGCCGGGGGCGATCTACGAGCCGGAGATGGTCCAGAGCCTGCGCGTCCACGCGCGCGCCTATCTCCACGGCCATACGGTCGGCGGCACGAACCCGTCGCTGGTGGAAGCCCTGTGGGCCGGCAACGCAGTGATCGCGCACGACAACCCGTTCAACCGCGGCACCGCGGGCGACGGCCAGTTCTACTTCACCGACGGCGACAGCTGCGCCGCCGCCATCGAGCGGGTCCTCACCGACGATGGGGCGGTCGCGGCCGCCCGGGCCGCGGCGCGCGCCCAGGCCGAACGGTTCCGCTGGGACGACGTCCTGGCCGCCTATGAGGACGAGCTGCGCCGGGTCGGCGGCTACCCGCGGCTGCCGACCCCGGATCCCCGTCTCAGGGCCCATGCAAGCCCGCAGCGCGCCACGGCCGGGACGGAGGGATGAGGGCGAGCCGGCGGTCCGTGCTGGCCGGTGGGCTCGCCGTCGCCGGCACGGGCGCGCTCCCGGTCGTGGCCGCCCCGGAGCCGCTTCAGCTCCGCCGCGGCATCGCCCTATGGCCGTGGTTCTCGCTCACCACCGAGTTTCCGGCGCCGCGGACCGATTATGCCTGGCCGCCGTTCCAGGCCGACCGCCCCGTGCCGAGCCGGGACGACCTGCGCCGGCTGGCAGAGCTCGGCTTCGACTTCGCCCGGCTTCCGCTCGATCCGGGGCCGTTCGTGGCGTTCACCGGCGCGCGACGGGCCGAGCTTCTCGGCACCCTGTCGGATGCGATCGACGCGGTGCTGGCGACCGGGATGCGCGTCCTGCTCAACGTCCAGGCGAACGCCGCCACCCACCATTACACGCCGGGCGCCTTCTACGGCTCCGAGCAAGCGCCGCTCTATCCGGCCTATCGCGGCCTGATCGCCGAACTGGCCCGGCTCTGCGCCCGGAAGGGCCCCGACCGGGTGGCGCTGGAGCCGGTGAACGAGCCGCCGCAGGCCTGCGGAGCGGGCGCCTGGAACCGGGTTCAGGCCGGGCTCCTCACCGCCGCGCGCGACGCCGCGCCGGACCTGACCCTGGTGGCGACCGGCGCCTGCGGCAGCCTCGTTTCCGGGCTGACGGCCCTCGACCCCGCGACGCTCGGCCGGTTCGCGCCGCTGCTCTACACCTTCCACTTCTACGAGCCGTATCTGTTCTCCCACCAGGGTGCGACCTGGCTCACCGAGGAGCCGTTCTACCGGTGGCTGAAGGCCGTGCCCTGGCCGGGCGCGGCGGCACGATTGCCCGAGACGCTCGCGGCAATCCGGGCCCGCATGGCGGCGGACCATGCCGTCCCGCAGGCCGAGAAGGCCCGGGATTTCGCGGTGATCGAGGCGAAGCTGCGCGAATACGGCGCGGCCGATCCGGGCCCGGCCTATCTGGCGCAGGCGATGGCTCCGGTCTCGACCTGGGCCGACCTCTACGGGATTCCGGCCCGGCATGTGCTGATGGGGGAGTTCGGGGCGCTGCGCACCGATTCCCGCTACACGGCATCCAGGCTCGCGGATCGCGCGGCCTATCTCGGCGATGTGCGGCGCGCGGCCGAGCGGGCGGGCTTCGCCTGGTCGTTCTGGAACCTGTTCGACGGGCTCGGCCTGATGGACGATGGCCACGCCATCGATCCGGCCCTGGTGGCCGCGCTCGGGCTTGGCAGACGCCGGTAAGCGGGTTCGCTCAGAAGTGTTTCCTCCTACTCTCCCCCCTCATCCTGAGGTGCCGGAGCGCAGCGGAGGCCTCGAAGGAGCCTTCCAGCCTGCCGCGCGATGCCTGGAGGGCTCCTTCGAGGCTCGCTGCGCTCGCGCCTCAGGATGAGGGGGAGAGTAGGAGGAGCCGGGGATAGGGCCAACCGAGATGTCAGCCCCGCTCCCGAGGGGCGCCCGGCGGAAACAGCACGATCAGCATCATCGCGAACTTCGCCAGCATGGTCGTTTTTCCCGCCAGACCCTCGAAGGTGTTGACCAGGATGACGAAGGTCAGGATCGGCAGCCAGACCCCGCGCCGGCAATGCCGGGCGATCTCGGTGAGGTAGAGGCCGACCGCCACCACCAGCAGCGTCGTCACCAGGATGCCGTGGTAGAGCACGTCGGAGACGATCGAGTTCTCGATGCCCCATTCCAGGCCGTAGATCCGCCGCAGGGTGCTCACCTGCAGGAGGTCCGGGGCCAGCAGCAATTGCCGGAACGGGATCGCGTCGAAGATCGCCAGCATGTCGACCCGGGCCTGGGCGCTGCCGCCGTCGGAGACGAACCGGCTCAGCAACGTGTCGAAGAAGCCCACCGCGGCCAGGACGGCGACCATCACGGGCAGCGCCGTCAGCACGAAGCAGGCGCAGGCCGCCCCGATTAGGGGAATCCGGTTGCTCCGCAGGGTCCGGTTGAGGGCGAACAGCCCGACGAGGCCGCCGAGCGCCAGGGTGGTCACGGTGGCCGAGCGGCCGCCGAAGGTCACCAGGGCGACGAGTTGCACGGCGATCATTCCGGCCCGGAGCGCCGGGCTCAGCCGGCCCCCGCCCTTGGCGAGCGCCAGGATGTAGCAGGCGGTGAGCGTCGCGTTGACCAGCGGATGGCCCTGGAGCGCGGCCGAGCGCGTATCGGTCTCGAACGCCATGCCGTCGAACCGGAACGGGAAGAAGCGCTGGCCGCTGGCGAACTCGAACAGGCCGAGCATCGCGTTGGCGAGCATCATCAGGTGGAAGACGGTCTCGATCCGCCGCAGGGTCGCGGCGTCGCGATCCATCAGCAGGATCGGGATCAGGCCGGCCAGCACGAAGGTGTCGATCGAACCGGCCAGTCCCGTGCCGCCGCGGGCGGCGATCAGCACGAGGAGCAGCACGCCGCAGGTCGCGAGCAGCACGCAGGCCGGGCGGCGGTTGAGCGCCTGCGCCACCGGGATCACCGGGTTGCCGGCGCGCAGCATAGTCCAACCGACGAGCGCCACCGCCATGTAGGTCGCCGGATGGATTTTCGACGGCGCCGAGCCGCTGATCCCGTCGTAATTGAGACCGAGCGCCCAGAGCAGGCCGCCCGACACGCCGACCAGCACCACGGTCAGCAACACGAAGGCCAGCGATTCCGCGCGGGCCAGGCCCGCGCCGGGCCGCGACCGCGCGGCCAGCCGGTGCGCGAAGCCTGCGGGCCGCGCCGTGCTCACGCGCTGCGCCGGTCGAGCAGCAGGGAGCCCGAGACCGGCCGACCGAGGGCCTCGGAGGTGTCGACGAGATCGATCAGGTCGCGCTGGCGGGTGGCGCCGTTGCAGACGACCAGCAGCAGCCGGTCCGCCGCCGCGGCGATCGGGCCGAGCCGCAGGTTCTCCGACAGGACGCCGCCATCGATCAGGACCAGCTCGAACCGGCCTTTCACGCCGGCCAGGAAGCGCTCGATATTGGCCGGCACCAGCGCGTCGCGGATCGGCTTCTGGGTGTCGCCGAGCCCGATCCGCCGCGCGCCGGTCTTCGGATCGACCTGCGTCACCGCGTTGAGGCTCTGCTCGCCGCGCAGCACGTCGAGCAGGCCGGCCGAGCCGCCGCCATCGGCGCGCAGATCCGCATCGACCAGAAGAACCCGGTCACCGCGCCCCACCGCCACCGAGGCCAGCAGCGCGATCACGGCCCGGCGCTCCGCCGCCTCGGCCTCGCCCGAGGTCACCAGAAGCGCCAGCGACCGGCCGCGCGTTCCCTCCGCGGTGGCGAGATGGTCCAGGGTGAAGCTCGCGGCCGCGGTGCTGGCCCCACCCGGCTGCAGGCCCGGGATCACCGCGACGACGGGGGCGTTCGACAGCCGCTCGAGCTGGCGCGGCGACAGCACCGTTGGCTCCAGATATTCCCGGGTGAGCGCGATGCCGGCGCCGAGGCCGAGGCCGCCGGCGAGGGCGGCGGCGACCAGGATCAGGCGCGGCGGCCAGCTCGCATCCTGCGGCGGACGGGCCGAGGTGATGATCCGGGCATTCGAGCTGTCGATGCCGGATTGCTCCTTGATCTCGCGGGTGCGGACCAGGAACGTGTTGTAGACGGTGCGGGCCGCCTCGACCTCCCGCTCCAGCTCGCGCAGCTGGACGGAGGATTGCGAGGTCACCGCGGATTGCCGCTGCAACTTCTCCAGATCGGCGGCGAGCGAGCGCTCGTTGGCCTGGGCGCGCTGGTACTCGGTCTCGGCCGCGCCGGCGATGCGGTTGAGCTCGGCATCGATCAGCCGGCGGACGTCCTGCATCTGCGTGCGCACGGCGGCGATGTAGGGATGGCGCTCGCCGAGATTGGTGCGCAGGTCCGCTTCCTTGGCGGCGAGTTCGGCGTACTGGCCGCGCAACCGGTCCACCGCCGAGGACTGGATGGCCTCCGGCATCGCGCCGGAGCCGATCGCCTGGCCGCGCGCGTCTTTGATCCCCTGCAGGCGCGCCTTCGCTTCGGCGGTGCGGGCCCGGGCGGCGACCAGGCGGGCGTTCGAATCGGTGAGCTGCTGCTCGTTCACCAGCCGGCCGCTCGACGCGATCAGGCCGTTCTTGGCCTTGTAATCCTCGAGCTTCTTGTCGGCGGCGTTGACGGTGTTGCGCAACTCGTCGAGGCGGCCGCGCAGGTCGCCCGCGGCGCGCTTGGCGGCGTCGGAACGGGCCTCGGTCTGGTCGGCGAGGTACGCGTTGGCGATGGCGTTGACGATCCGGGCCGAGAGGTCCGGATCCGCCGTGGTGACGACGACGTCGATCACGAACACCTTGTCGGCGCGCTTGACCGCGAGCTTGCGCCGCAACTGGTCGAGGGCCCGGCCGCGGGCATCCACCGGGCGCTCCGCCTTCGGGCCGAGCACCATCTCCCGCAGCGAGGCGACGGTGCGCGAGATCAGCCCGGCCTGCGCGACCCCGAAGCCCGGCTCGCCCTCGAGCCCCGCCTGCGCCACCGCCCGGCCCAGGACCGCGTCCGACTCGATCACCTTCACCTGGCTCTCGACCTGGGCGATGCCGCCATCCGGCGAGAGGGCGGCGGGATTGACGTCGTTGAGCACCACCTGCCGGTCGCGCGGGTCGATCAGGATCTGCGCGGTCGCCGTGTAGAGGGACGGGGTGATCAGGGCATAGGCCAGGACCAGCAGGCCGAGCACCAGGGCGGTGCCCAGCACGGTGCGCTTGCGCCGCCACAGGATGCGCCACAGGTCGCCGAACTCGGCGGTGGTGTCGGGCCGGGTCGGACCCGTCCGCTCCGGTTGTGCCGGATGGACCGGTGCGAGCCAGGTCGCCACGGCAATGTTACGGTCGATCTGTGCCACGATCGGTCACCATCGTCTCGAACTCGGTCGGTCCCTCGCGGGCCCCATCTCCTACTGCAAGAGTCGCGCAGACTGCTGACAATCCCTCAAGACTGCCGAGGGTCATCGGCGCAACCACCAATTACTCGGCGTCTGGTAAACGCCGTCAACCAAAGTCCGCTGCCTATAGGGTTATCGGTCTCGTTACCGTTTGGGAATTAGATCGGATCTGCGGCCGTTATCCGGCAGACCATCGACGGGGCGAAGGCGCTCATCATGCATGTGAGAGTTCGTCTCGACGGGGCTGAGCCGCGCCGCTGGCAGATCGCCCTGCTGCAGCGGCTCGCCGGCACGCCCGGCATCCGGACCGTGAGCGTCGACGCGGCCGTCGTGCCGGACGGGTGGCCCGACACGATCGAGCTGCTGTTCCGGCTCGAGGCGCTGATCCACCGCCTGCCGCGCCTCGGCTCCGAGCGCCTGCCGCCGACCGCCCTCGACCCGTGGCGGCGGCCCGACGCGAAGCCGGACGTGATCCTCGACCTGTGCGGCGATCTCCCGGCCGGCCCGGCAACCTGGCAGCTAGCCTATGACGGACGGCGCGGCGACGACGCCCTCCTGGCGAGCCTGCTCGCCGGGGCGGTCCCCCGGCTGACCCTCGTCGCGGCGGGGACCATCGTGGCCGAGGGCCGGCTCGGCACCGACCGGCCGGGCATCCTGCTCGCCGGCGTCGACGACGCGCTCGCCCGGACGGTGACGCTGATCGCGGCCGCCCTCGGACGCCGCGCCGCCGGGCGCAGCGAACCGCCCTCGGTCGCGCCCCTGCCGCCCTCCGACCCGGGGCGGACCCTGTCGGGCGGCGAGCTCGGGACCCGGGCCGCGCGGATGATCGCGGGCGCAGTCATCCACCGCCTGTACCATCTCTGCTACCGCGCCCCGCACTGGCGCTGCGGCTGGCGGCGCCTCGACGGGCCGGACCTGATCGACCTCGGGCGCCATCCCGAGGCCGGCTGGACCGACCTGCCGGATGACGGCCACCGCTTCTACGCCGACCCGTTCCCGCTGGCCTTCGGCGGAAGCACGCACGTCTTCGTCGAGGAATTCCCGCACGCCACCGGCAAGGCGATCATCTCCGCGGTCCGCTTCGGCCCGGACGGCCCCGAGGGCACGCCCGTCCCGGTGCTGGAGGAGCCCCATCACCTGTCCTACCCGTTCGTGTTCGAGCGCGACGGCGAGGCCTGGATGGTGCCGGAAAGCTCCGCCTCCGGCACGGTCGATCTCTACCGCGCCACCCGTTATCCCGGCGGCTGGGTGAAGGAGGCGACGCTGCTCTCCGGCGTGGTCGCCAGCGACGCGACCATCCTCGAAAAGGGCGGCCGCTGGTGGATCTTCGCCACCCTGCGCGATGCCGTCCCCGAGGCGGCCGCCGGGTCCGGATCCTATCACGACGCGCTGTGCCTCTGGTCGGCCCCCGATTTCCGCGGCCCCTATACGCCGCATCCGGCCAATCCGGTGCTGATCGATCCCGCGACCGCCCGGCCCGCAGGGCGCATCGTCGAGCGCGGCGGACGCCTCATCCGCCCGGTCCAGGATTGCGCGACGGGCTATGGCCGCGCCCTCGGGCTGGCGCGGATCGACCGCCTCGACCCGGAGGGCTTTTCGCAGACCCTGATCGGCCGCATCGAGCCCGGCCCGGCCTGGCCCGGGTCTCGGCTCCATACCGTGAACACGGGCGGCGGCATCGAGTGCATCGACGGCTCGGCGCGGGCCCCGCGGATCCATTTTCCCGGCCGCGTCTGACCCGGCGCGCGAGCACTGCCTCCGCTGCCGGCGGCCACGGTACAGCCTGAGGCGAGGGCGGCTTTAGCCGCCAAAACGGTATCCGGCCCTCGACGCCGACCCGTTCTGGTGGATAACGCAACTTATACCTGATTCAATTCGCCGGAACTAATTGCATAGATTGTATTTTGGCTTGAGCGTCTCTGATATCGAAGGCTCCCGACCGATCGGAGTGGCGATTTCATGAGTGTGAGCGCGACGATCCAGCCCGACACGCACGCGCGCAGCGCCCTGAATGCCCGGCTCGTGCGGATCGCCGCGGTCGCGGGCATTCCGGTGGAAGCGTTCTTCTCCGAGCCGACCTCGGTGGCGCATGCCGGCCTGATCGAGCTGATCCGGCTCTGGGACGCCGCTCCGACGGAAACCGTGCGGGCCGAGATCCTGGCCGGCACCCGCGCCGTCGTCGCCGGGGCGGCCGACCGGACGCGCTGACGGCGTCCGCCGGATGCAGGCCACCGGGCCGGTCCCGGCCTGAACATTTCGGTCCGTCGGGCCCTGGCAGGAACCCCACGAGATCGCTACATTGCGAAGGCGGGGCTGCAGAGTTCGTCAGGAGCACTTTCCCCGGGGCCTTATCGACTCCCTCGGGAGCTGTCCCTGGCCTCGTCCCTGGACTTGGCCAACACGGCGCCCACCTACTCTGTAGGTTTCCCGGGATCGATCCTCCAACGGCTCACGTGGCTCCGCACTCTCTTTCTCCTGAAGCCGACCCCGCCAAGACGGATGCGGCGCTCAAAGCCCGGCTGCGCGGCGCGGCACTCGCCGCCCGGGACGCGCTGGAGCCCGCCGCCCGGCACGCGGCGTCCGCCGGGATCGTGCAGGCGCTCCTCGCCCTGCCGGAGCTGGCCGAGGCGCGGCTGGTCGGCGCCTTCTGGCCGATCCGCAGCGAGGTCGATCCGCGCCCGGCCGCCGAGGGCCTGCTCGCCCGGGGTCAGCGGGTCGCGCTGCCGCACGTCACCCCCGAAGGCCTGATCTTCCGCGAATGGCGGGCCGGAGATACGTTGGTCGCCGGCCGCTTCGGCCTCAGCGAGCCCGACCCCTCTTTGCCGCCCGTGGAGCCGGACGCCCTGATCGTGCCGCTCGCCGCCTTCGACGGGACCGGCCAGCGCATCGGCTACGGCCGCGGCTACTATGACGGCGCGATCGCGCGCCTGTCCCGCACCCGGCCCGTGCTGACCGTCGGGGTCGGATTCTCCGTGCAACGGGTTGATCGCGTGCCGGCCGAGCCGCATGACCGACCGCTCCAGTTCGTGATCACCGAAGCGGGCGTGATCCGGTTCGACAGGAAGTCCTGATCCATGCGGCTGCTTTTTCTCGGCGACGTGATCGGTCGCCCGGGCCGTAGCGTCGTCTGCGAGCGCCTGCCCAAGCTGCGCGAGCGCTGGCGTCTCGACTGCGTCGTCGTGAACGGCGAGAATTCAGCCGGCGGCTTCGGCATCTCGGAGACGATCTGCGACGAGCTGATCCAGGCCGGTGCCGATGCCGTGACGCTCGGCAATCACAGTTTCGACCAGCGCGAGGCGCTGGTGTTCATCGCCCGCCAGCCGCGCCTGGTACGGCCGGCGAACTACCCGCCCGGCACGCCCGGCCGCGGCGCCACCGTGGTGGAGACGCAGGGCGGCGCCCGTGTGCTCGTCGTCAACGTGATGGGGCGGGTCTTCCTCGACGCCATGGACGACCCGTTCACCGCGGTGGAGCGCGAGCTATCGGCCTGTCCCCTCGGGGCCGCCGCCGACGCCGTGGTGGTCGATGTGCACGCGGAGGCGACCAGCGAGAAGCAGGCCTTCGGCCATTACCTCGACGGCCGTGCGAGCCTCGTGGTCGGGACCCACACCCACACGCCCACGGCCGACCACCGGATCCTGCCCGGGGGCACCGCCTACATGTCGGATGCCGGCATGTGCGGCGACTACGATTCGGTCATCGGCATGCAGAAGGACGAGCCGATCCGCCGGATGATCCAGAAGACGCCGGGCTCCCGCTGGGAGGTGGCCGGGGGCGAGGCCACGCTGTGCGGCGTCGCCGTGGAAACCCAGGCGGACGGCCTCGCCACCCGGGTCGCGGCGGTTCGCCTCGGTCCGAATCTCGAAGAGAGCTGGCCGCGGTTCTGGGAGTAGAGGCGGATCGACGGCAGCCCGCGCAGGGTGCCGGGTGTCCCGGCATGGCACAGGTCCGGAACTTCGGCGGTCCGCATCCGTAGATTGCAGAGACCCCCGAATCCAGGGACCTCGCCAAGGGACCGCGCCATGCCGCAGATGTTCGACTGGATCTTCTTCGCCATCATGCTCCCGTTCCCGGCCTTCCTGGTCTGGGATTGGTACCAGCACCGCTAGCTCGCGCGGTCCGAGGCCCTTCGGCGCCGCGCCTCGGTGGCGTGCTACGCCGGATAGGCGGCTTGCGCGGGGCGTGAGCCGGCGCGGGTCGGACGATCGGAGCCGTCACCCCTTCCGGGGGGCTCGATCGCCGCACAAGCGTGACCGTGGAGAGACTTGATCGCGTGCAGGGCTACCCCCACAGTGGCCACGACGGATCCCGCCCGCCGGCGGCTTCATGGTGAGATCAGGCTAGAGCGACCGATGGCCGCCCGCGACGACAACGAGAATAAAATACAGCCGCTGGCACGGCCCGGGATCTATCTCGGGCGGATGGTGATCTTCCTGATCCTGGTGGGCTTCCTCGCCTTCATCCTGTTCAAGCAGATCACGCCCGCCTTCCTGGCCAATCCGGGACTCAACGGGCTGATCCTCGGCGTGTTGCTGATCGCGGTGCTGATCGCCTTCGGGCAGGTTTTTCGGCTGTACCGCGAGGTCAGCTACGTCAACGCGGTGGCGAGCGGCGGCCAGGCCAAAAAGCCGCCGGCCCTGCTGGCGCCCATGGTGCCGATGATCGCCGCCCGGAAAACCGGGGCGCTTCTGCCGGGAACTTCGGGCTATCTCGACACGATCGCGGCGCGCCTCGACGAGGATCGCGAGATCCTGCGCTACATCGCAGGCATCCTGATCCTGCTCGGCCTGCTCGGCACGTTCTGGGGCCTGATCGACACCCTCTCGGCGGTGGGCGGGGTGATCAAGGGCATGCGCGGCGGCGGCGATGCCGGGGTGATGTTCGACGAGCTGAAATCGGGCCTGGCGGTACCGCTCTCGGGAATCGGCCTCGCCTTCTCGGCCTCGCTGTTCGGCCTCGCCTCCTCGCTGATCACCGGCTTCCTGGAGCTGCAGGCCAGCCAGGCCCATGCCCGTTTCCACAACGAATTGCAGGATTGGCTGCTGTCCGGCGCGTTGGCGGCCGAGACCGAGGGCGCCGCCGCGATCCGGCCGGCCGCCGGCAACCAGGATCTCAAGGAGGCGATCGAGCGGTTGACCGCGATCGTCTCGGAGGGCGGGGGCGGCCGGGCCGCGACGCTCGCCATGACCAACCTCGCCGAGGGCATCCAGGGCCTCGTCCAGCATATGCGGGCCGAGCAGCAGATGATCCGCGACTGGGTCGAGGCGCAGGCGAGCCGTGAGCGCGAGCTGAAGCAGGTGCTCGACCGGCTGGGCCGGGAGCGGGTGTAGTGGCCTCGACCGCGGCCCGCTCCCGACGCTCCGTCAATGTCTGGCCGGGCTATGTCGATGCCCTGGCGACGCTGCTGCTGGCGGTGGTCTTTCTGCTCACGGTCTTCGTGGTCGGGCAGTTCTTTCTGTCGCAGGAGCTGACCGGGCGGGACGCGACTCTGGTCAAGCTCAACCGCCAGATCGCCGATCTTACCGACCTCCTGGCCCTCGAGCGCTCGAACCGCCGCAGCCAGGAGGACGAGGTCCGCAGCCTCCGCACCACCCTGGCCGGCGTCGAGGCCGAGCGCGATCAGGCGAAGTCCCAGGCCGAGGCCGCGACCGTCAGCCAGGGCGCCGCAGGCGCCCTCGACAAGCAGCTGGAGGCCGAGCGCGGCGCGACCAAGCGGGCCCTGTCCCAGGTCGATCTGCTGAACGAGCAGATCAGCGCCATGCGCCGGCAGCTCGCCGCCCTCGAGGATGCGCTTGCCGCCTCCGAGACCCGGGACCGGGAATCCCAGGTGCGCATCGCCGAGCTCGGCAGCCGGCTGAACGTCGCCCTGGCCCAGAAGGTCCAGGAGCTAGCCCGATACCGCTCGGACTTCTTCGGGCGCCTGCGCCAGATCCTCGGCAACCGCCCCGACATCCGGGTGGTCGGCGACCGCTTCGTGCTGCAATCCGAGGTGTTGTTTCCCGGCGGCTCGGCGACGCTCAAGCCCGAGGCCGGCCCCGAGCTCGACCGGATCGCCGGGGCCATCGCCGACCTCGCCCGGCAAATCCCGGCGGACCTGCCCTGGGTCCTGCGGGTCGACGGCCACACCGATGCGCGGCCGATCAACACGTCGCAATTCCCATCGAACTGGGCGCTCTCGGCGGCCCGGGCCATCGCGGTGGTGCAGTACCTCGCCGGCAAGGGCATCCCGCCGCAGCATCTCCTGGCCGGCGCATTCGGCGAGTTCCAGCCCCTCGACGCCGGCACGACCGAGGAGGCCTACGCCAAGAACCGCCGGATCGAGATGAAGCTCACGGAGCGGTAGGGTCGGCGGACCGACGCTTTCCATCGACCGCTCTGGTGCCCGGTAAGGTCAGGCACCGGGCGGGGAGCGGCCCTTGCGGCATCCGCCTTTCGGGATCCCTTGTCCGAGTCTTGGACGTCCGATTCTGCGTCCAGGATAGTCGTGCGATCATCGTGCCTCGCCCGATATTCAATCCGGGCTCGCAAAGCTATTGTTTATTCGATCGCCAATCGTGAATAATGATCGGTCGAATTTGACCGGCGGTCAGATCATTTAACGGCGGATTAGCCATTTCGACGTATCGTTGACGGCGAGGCGGGGATGGTTGCACCGATGTCCAAGCTGACCCTTTCCAGATGCGCGTCTCTCGTCGCGATCTTCGCGGTGCTCGGCGCGCTGCTCGCCGCCGGGCCCGGCTGGGGGCGGCCATCACCGTCCGCAGCAGCGACGTTCGAGCCGGGAGTCCTTGCCGGCCTGGTCGCTCTGGCCCTGGCGATGATCGGCGGCTGGTGGCTGGCGCGGTCCCGGTCAGCCGCCCCCCGGGGCGCTGAATCCGCCGGCCTTCACGGCCTGCGCTTGGACGCGTCCGGGGCGGCGATCGCATTCCGGCAGGCCCGGGAGGCCGACGCGGTCGCGGAGGCGGTGCGGATCTTCCAGCACGGGCTGGTCACTCTGAGCGTTCAGCCGGCCCATCCGACACCCGCCGACACGATCGACTCTCTCGCCGAGATGACCGCCCAGGCGAGTGTGATGGCGCTGCGAGCCACCCTCGCGGCCGCCCAGGCGGGTGGGGGGTTCGCGGCGGCTGCTACCCGGGCCAGGGAACTGTCCGAGCAGGCCGCGGCGGTATCGGACGTGATCGCGGCTCAGGCGCAGCGGGTTGCGGGTGCGCCCGATCAGGACCTGTCCGGTATCGATGGTATCGCGGACCCGATCCGGGCGCTCCGCGCGGCCTCGGCCTCGCTGGCGGCCACGGCGGCGCGGCCGGACTCGCCCCCGGCCGAACCCTCGTCCGGCCGGACCCACCGCCTCGGCCGCAGCATTCGCGCTGCCTGAGCCATCGGGAGCCGGGGCCGTATCAGGCTCCGCAACCGGCCAGCGTGTCCTTTGTCGGCGAAGATCCCGGGTGCGCCGCCGGTCATCAGGAACAGCACCGACGATCCCGCCGGTTAGAGGCCCGTGCGTACGCCGTTCAGCTGCCGCCGAGGGGACGCATCAGCCCGTCCAGGGGCTCGATTGGGGTCGGCTGCGCGAGAACGGCAGGCTGGGAAGCGCGCGAGGTCCAAGTGGAGGCGGATCACCGCGGGCTTCTCCACCGCGCGCCCATTCCCGCCCCTCGCCGGCGCGGCGCACATCTGTCATCCGCGCCCGAGACCCGCGGGGAAGGCTTCCGCGCCGCTTATTCGGCGGCGGGCATGCGTTCGCCGCGGATGCGAAGACCCTTGCCGCGGGCGGTCTCGTCTAGGGCGTCGGTGAATTGCAGGCTCGCGAGCTGCGCGTAGAGCGCGCCCTGGGCCAGCAGGCTCTCGTGGGTGCCGGTCTCGACGATGCGGCCGTCGTCGAGGACCAGGATGCGGTCGGCCGCGCGGATCGTGGCGAGCCGATGGGCGATCACCAGGGTGGTGCGTCCGCGCATCAGCGTGTCCAGGGCGGCCTGGACCGCGCGCTCGGATTCGGCGTCCAGCGCGGAGGTCGCCTCGTCGAGGAGCAGGATCGGGGCGTCCTTGAGGATCGCCCGGGCGATGGCGATGCGCTGGCGCTGACCGCCGGAGAGGGTGACGCCGCGCTCGCCGACCTGGGTGTCGTAGCCCTGCGGCAGGGCGGTGACGAAGCCGTGCGCGTTGGCGAGGTCGGCGGCGCGCCGCACCTCGGCCTCGCCGGCCTCCGGGCGTCCGTAGCGGATGTTCTCGGACACGGTCCCGGAGAACACCACCGGGTCCTGCGGCACCAGGGCGATGCGGGCGCGCAGGGCCTCCGGGTCGACCTGGGCGATGTCGGTGCCGTCGACCAGAACGCGGCCGCCCTGCGGATCGTAGAAGCGCAGGAGCAGCTGCAGCACCGTCGACTTGCCGGCGCCGGACGGGCCCACGATGGCGATGCGCTCGCCCGGAGCGGCCGCGAAGCTCAGCCCGTCGAGGGCGGCGTGGCCGGGGCGGGTCGGATAGGCGAAGCGCACGGACTCGAAGGTCACGGCGCCGCGCGCCGGCTCGGGCAGCCGCGACGCCGGGACGGGCGTGCGGATCGCCGGCTCGGCCGCCAGGATCTCGGTGAGCCGCTCGGCCGCGCCCGCCGACATGGCGAGGTCGCCGTAGACCTCGGAGAGCTGGCCGAGCGCGCCCGCGCCGAACACCGCGTAGAGCACGAATTGCGAGAGCTCGCCGCCGGTCATGGTGTGGTTGAGGACGCCCTGCGCGCCGTACCACATCACCCCGACCACCGAGGCGGAGATCAGGAAGATCGCCACGCCGGTCAGCAGCGCGCGGGCCCGGATCGAATCGCGGGCGGCGGCATAGGCCTCCTCGGAGGCGGCGGCGAATTTCGCGGCCGTCGTCCCCGAGCGCCCGAAGGCCTGCATGGTCCGCACCGCCCCGACCGCCTCGGCGGCGTAGGCGGAGGCGTCCGCCAGACGGTCCTGCGCGGCCCGGGAGCGCCGCCGCACGCCGCGGCCCGAGACGATCAGCGGGAACACGATGACGGGAATCGCCGCCAGCACCATCACGGAGAGCCGCGGGCTGGTGATCACCATCATGGCGGTCGCGCCGACGAACAGGAACAGGTTGCGCAGCAGGATCGAGACGGAGACGCCGAAGGCCGACTTGATCTGCGTCGCGTCGGCGGTGAGCCGCGAGACGATCTCGCCGGATTGCGAGCGGTCGAAGAAGGCGGGATCGAGGATCGTCAGCCGGGCGAAGACGGCGCTGCGCAGGTCCGCGACCACGCGCTCGCCGAGGGTGACCACGGTATAGACCCGGGCCGCGCTCGACAGTGCGAAGGCCGCCACGACCCCGAGCAGGGCCAGGAAATAGGCATCGATGACGTTGGCGCCGTCGGCCGTGAAGCCGTGGTCGATCACCCGCCGCATGGCGATCGGCACCACCAGGGTCGAGGCCGAGGCGCAGATCAGGGCGAGGATTCCGGCGGCGATCCGCCCGCGGTAGCGCAGGGCGAAGGGCAGGAGCGGCCGGAGCGCGCTCAGCGGTGCCTTGGGCCGGCCGGAAGCGGCCGCTTTCGTCTTACGGGCCATCACGCCTCACGCGTCTCTTCCCACCCGGTCCACGGCGCTTGTTCCGGGAGAGAGCCTGCGATATACGCCGCCCCTCATCCGATTGCGCGTGTTCAATGGCCGCGGGCCGCCACCACGGTCGGCTTGGACGTGCCGTTGCCACGAACCTACGGTTCGGTGCAACCGCTGACACCTTCCGCATTCCGGGCCGGGCGGCGCCTCCTGCGCTCCCCGCCGGCGTGCCAGAACAGGAACGACAGGTCATGGCGAAGGACGCGGCCGCAAAGGCCAAGGGGACCGAGCACCCCGACTACCACTTCATCAAGGTCGTGATGACGGACGGCACCGAGTACCGGACCCGTTCGACCTACGGCAAGGAGGGCGACACCCTCAACCTCGACATCGATCCGCTCACCCACCCGGCCTGGACCGGCGGCGAGCAGAAGATGCTCGATCGTGCCGGGCGCGTCTCGCGCTTCAACTCGCGGTTCGGCAATCTCGGCAAGCGCTGATCCCCGGCGGATCAGGCGGACCCGAATCACAACGGGCGGTCCCTCGCGGGGCCGCCCGTTTCTGCTTGCGCGCTTGTCACGCCACCCCGCCTGGGGCGGGTTTTTCCCGTAAAATCCGATCGCAAATTTTCCGGCCGGGCGGCGGGTTTGGTCCACATGATCACCCGCCGAAGAAAATAATCTTTTGATAAGACGCGCCGCGACGGCTCTCGCCGGGTTGGCCTGTGCGAGGGGCCTCTTTTCCGGCCAAGCCGCGCCATCGTAATGTCCGCTCCCGTCGATGATCGGACCGCGCAACGATCATCGGTCGTCCCGATCGCATATCGATCCGGTCGCGGTCGTTCTTCCCGGGTGATCGTCGGACGGTCTTCGAAGCGTCCCCGAGAGACCCAAAACCATCTCAGGCGCTCGAAAGCTGCGAGCGCCGTTTTCGGGGTCGTCTTCCATGAAACGCTGGCTGTCGTCCGCCCTCGCCATCCTGCTCACCTTTGCCGCCCCGGCCTTCGCGGCCGAGAAGATCAAGGTCGGCATCATGAGCGATTCCGAGGATGTCTGGGCGAAGGTGAAGGCGATCGCCGCCAAGGACGGGCTCGATCTCGACCTCGTCGTCTTCTCCGACTACCTCGTGCCGAACGCTGCCCTCGATGCCGGGGACATCCAGGCCAACGCCTTCCAGCACAAGCCTTTCCTGGAGAACCAGATCAAGGCCAAGGGCTACAAGATCGTGCCGGTCGCCGACACGATCGTCTCGCCGATCGGCCTCTATTCCCGAAAGGTGAAGGCGGTCGGCGACCTGAAGACCGGCGCCGCGATCGGCATCCCGAACGACCCGTCCAACGGCGGTCGCGCCCTGCTGCTGCTGCAGGCCCAGAAGCTGATCACGCTGAAGGACGGCGTCGGCATCCTGCCCACGGTGCTCGACGTCACCGCCAATCCGAAGAAGCTGCAGTTCCGCGAGATCGACGCGGCCCAGCTGGCGCGCAGCCTCGACGATCTGGACGCCGCGGTGATCAACACGAACTACGCCGTCGAAGCCGGCCTGAAGCCGGGCAAGGACTCGATCGCGATCGAGTCGTCGGTCAACAACCCCTACAACAACTTCATCGCTGTGCGGGAGGCGGACAAGAACGCCTCCTGGGTGCCCAAGCTCGTCCACGCCTACCAGAACGACACGATCCGGGCCTACATCACGCAGAACCGGCCGGGCGAATTGCCGGCCTTCTGAGCCCCGCGCCCGCGGTCGGAACCCCCCGGGTCCGGCCGCGCGGCCGCGCTCAGCCCTCGCCCAGGCGGAACGCCATGCGCAGCAGGCCCTGCTGGGCCGCCACCGGGCTCTCGACCGGTGCCGGCGTCGGACGGTCGTCCGCGATCAGCGAGTCGAGGTGGAGGATGCGGGCGTGCAGGCGCCGTGCCCGCATGATCAGCTGCTGTAGGCGCACCGGCAGCAGGTTGAAATCCGACTGCTTCGGCGGCTCGGCCTTGCCGAGCTTGACCCGGTGCTTCTCCTGCAGCGCCTCCGCCGGGGTCATCTCGCCCTCGGCGACCGCGCGCTGGACCAGCAGCCACGACGCGATCTGCATGAGCAGCGTGGTCAAACGCATGCTCTCCGCGGCGTAGCTCAGCGTCGCGTCCCGGGAGACGAGGCGCGACTCGTCCCGGCCCTCGCCGTCGAGATAGGCCGCCGTCTCCTCCACGAGCAGCATGCCGTCGCGGAACAGCGTCTTGAACGCCACGGAATTGACGTAGGTCTTGCCGAAATCGACCCAGTCCCGATCGTCCCGGAACGTGACATCGAAGCCGTTCATGTGCCTCTCCTGTGCCGCCGACGGGCCTAGCCGTCCCGGACCGGGACATTCCGGCCATGGCTCCCGGACGACGCAGCAATCCTAGCGCCGAACCGCGGCCGCATCAGGGTTAGATCTTTTTTAACCTTAACGACCGGGCCGATGGTTAAGATATGGCGCTCGTCGTCGCGTGCAAGCATTCGAAAGGAGACCTCGACACCGCCGAATACGCGGTGCCTCCGGCCGATCTTGGAACCGCTTGCGTGCAGGGCCTGCCCGCCCTCAACTGCTGGGCGAGGGCGGGCCAGATCAAGCGGCGTGGACTGTCCCGAAACACGCGCAGCGTGTCCCCGCCTCCGGGGCGATCGATGTCTGCTAATGGTGATGCTGGTGGCCGCCGCCCGGTGCGCTCGCGCCGATCGGCGCCACCGAGAACGTGACCGGGACGGTGCCGGCGCGCTGGAATGTCAGCGTCCCGGCCACGGTATCGCCGGCCTTGGGCGCGCCGGTCAGGCCCTCGAACATCAGGTGATAGCCGCCGGGCTTCAGCTCGACCGTCTCGCCGGGCTTGATCGTCAGGCCGCCCGAAACCGGGGCCATCTTCATCACGCCGCCCTCCATCGACATGGAGTGGATCTCGCCGGAGGTCGCGAACGGCACCGAGGCGCCCGTGAGCGTGTCGGGGGCCGAGCCGGTGTTGACGATCCGCACGTAGCCGCCCGCGACCTTGGCGCCGTTCGGCGTGGCGCGCAGCCAGGGCGTGTCGATCGTGAGATCGCCGGCCTTGACCGGCGCCGCCTCCGGGGCCGCCTGCGCCGTGCTCGCGAACAGGCCGAGGCCCAGCAGGGCCGTGCAAAGGATCTTCATGGGCATGCTTCCGTCCTGACTCGTCTAGCAATCGGTCCGCCCGCGACCGCGGCGGCGACCTGAGGCGCGGGCCGTGGGCTCCCGGCGCGGCCAGCCCGGACCGCCCGACGGTGGCATCTCTGCCACACCGTCCCGCGGGTGACAGTTGTCGCCGCGCCGCAGCCAGTCGTCAGGTGCGTTGGCGCACGCCGATGCCACAATCCGGCCCCTTCGATAGGGAGTCTTAAGGCCATCCCGACACCGTGGCGACCGGGTAGACCCGCTCTCGCCATGAACTGACGAACTCCGGACAAGAGCCAGCGACTGATGCGCACCAAGGCAACAAACCGGTTCACCGCCATCCTGGGCGTCGCCGCGCTCGGCACGCTCGGGCTCGGCGCCGCCGAGGCCCGAGACCAGGGCAACTATGCCCAGGCCGAGTGGGCGCAGGATTACGCCTCGCCTGCCGGCATGCAGGTGCAGCGCGAGACCGTGCCGATCCTGTCGCCCCAGACCGTGGCGGCCACCGAGCAGATGGTCGAGCGCTATCGGGAGATCGTCAACCGCGGCGGCTGGCGTCCGGTCTCGGGCGCCGAGCGCCTGCGCGTCGGCGCGAAGGGTCCGGCAGTGGCCGCGGTGCGCCAGCGCCTGATCGTCACCGGCGACCTCGATCCGGCCGCCGGCGGCTCGGGCGTGTACGATTCCTACGTCGCGGCCGGCGTGAAGCGCTTCCAGGCCCGTCACGGCCTCAGCCAGACCGGCGCGATGAGCCTCGCCACCCAGCAGGCGATGAACGTGCCCGCCGACGTGCGGCTGCACCAGCTCGAGACCAACGTCGTCCGCCTGCGCTCCTATTCGGGCGATCTCGGCCGGCGCTTCGTGATCATGAACATCCCGGCCGCCCTGGTGGAGACCGTGGAGAACGGCCAGGTCGTCACGCTGCACGCCGCCGGCGTCGGCAAGATCGACCGCCAGTCGCCGATCATGAACACCAAGGCGACGCAGATCAACTTCAACCCGACCTGGACGGTCCCGGCTTCCATCGTGAAGAAGGACCTGATCCCGAAGATGCAGAAGGATCCGAACTACCTCACCGACAACAAGATCCACATCCTGTCGGGCAATGGCGAGGTCTCGCCGCGCTCGATCAACTGGAACTCGGATGAGGGCACGCGCTACACCTACCGGCAGGAATCGGGTGCCGACTTCAACTCGATGGGCATCGTCCGCATCAACATCCCGAACCCCTACGGCGTGTTCATGCACGACACGAACACCAAGGGCGTGTTCGGCGACGATTTCCGCTTCATCTCGTCGGGCTGCGTGCGCGTGCAGAACGTGCGCGAGTACATCACCTGGCTGCTGAAGGAGACCCCCGGCTGGGGCCGTGAGCAGGTCGAGCAGGCGATCGAGAGCGGCAAGCGCGTCGACGCCAACATCGCCCAGCCCGTGCCGGTCTACTGGACCTACATCACCGCCTGGGCGACCCCGGACGGCCTCGTGCAGTTCCGCGACGACATCTACAAGCGCGACGGCGTGAACGTGCCCTCGACCATCGGGGCGCCGACCCCGGTCGCCAGCGCCGAGCCGCTGCCCCAGACCTTCGAGCCCGGCGACGAGGAGTAAGCGCTCCGCGCCTCGGCCCGACGGCTTCATCCGAGGCCCGCATCCCATCCGGGGTGCGGGCCTCGTGCGTTTCGGGGCCGCGCTGTCATCGGGCGGTCAAACGCCTCTGCTTGGCCTTTGCCGCCGAGCAGGAGCCCCCGATGTCGCGCGATTCCAATCCCGCACCCGCACGCCTCACCCGCCGGGAGACCGTGGCCGGCGCCGCCGCCCTCGGGCTCATCGCCGGCCGCGCCGGGGCGCAGGAATCCGGGGAGGCCACCGGCATCGTCTATGCCGTCCCGGCGCCCGGCGCCGACCGCGCGCCGCTGCCGGGCGTGCTGGTCTCCAACGGCCGCGAGGTCGCGCGCACGGACGGGCAGGGGCGCTATCGTCTGCCGATGCCCGGGGACGGCGCGGTCTTCGTGATCAAGCCGCCGGGCTACGCCCTGCCGCGCGATGCCGACAACGTGCCCCGGCACTCCTACATCCACCAGCCCAACGGCACGCCGGCGAGCCTCGGCCTGCGCTACCGGGGCCTCGCACCCACCGGCCCGCTTCCGGCCTCGATCGACTTCACCCTGACCCGGGTCGACGAACCCGCGGATTTCGACGTGATCCTGTTCACCGATCCGCAGCCGGAGAGCCGGTTCGAGCTCGACCATGTGCGCGACACCGCGGTCGCCCGGGCGATGACCATCCCGGCGGCGTTCGGCCTCACCACCGGCGACGTGCTGTTCGACGACCTCTCGCTCTACGGGCGCTCCAACCGCATCGTCGGCCGGATCGGGCTGCCCTGGTACAGCCTGCCCGGCAACCACGACCTCAACATGCAGGCCCCGGACGCGCGCTACAGCCGCGAGACCTGGAAGCGCGTGTTCGGCGCGCCGAGCTACGCGTTCCGGCACGGGCGGGTGCTGTTCGTCATGCTGGACAACGTGGAGTGGATGGGGCCGCCGGTTCCCGTGGGGGCCAACACCTACCGGGGCCATATCGGCGAGCGGACGCTCGCCTTTCTGAAGAACCTCCTGGCCGAGATCCCGCCGGACGACCTGATCGTGCTGGCGACCCACATCCCGCTGCTCACCGATACCGGCGACGACCCGCGCAGCGCGACGATCGACCGGGCGGTGCTGCTCGACGTGCTGGCCGGCCGCAAGGTGCTCAGCCTCGCCGGCCACACCCACACCACCGAGCATCACTACCCGGCGGACGGGCACCACCACCACGTGATGACGGCGGTGTCGGGCTCGTGGTGGAGCGGGCCGGATACACGGACCGGCATCCCCTCGGCCGACAGCCGCGACGGCACGCCGAACGGCTTCCACGTGCTCTCGATCCGCGGCACCGACTACACGACCCGCTTCGTCCCCGCCCAGGGCGAGCCGGACGCGACGATGCGCATCGCCTTCGAGAGCGAGTTGCGTCCCGCCGCCCCGGAGATCGTCCGGGCGAGCCATCCGATGCAGGGCCTGCGCCCGCCGGTCCCGCAGGAGGCGCTGGCCTCGACCAACCTCGTGGTCAACGTCTTCGACGGCGGCCCGCGCACGACCCTGACCGTGGGGATCGGCGACCGGGCGCCGGAGCCGATGGTCCGTACCCGGCGGCTCGACTCGTTCGTGACCGAGCTCTACGCGCGGTACCCCGAGACCAAGAAGAGCTGGGTCCAGGCGACGCCCTCGACCCATATCTGGACCGCCCGCCTGCCGGACGACCTCCCGCCCGGCGCCCACCGGGTCACCGTGGCGGGGACGGACGAGTACGGCCGTCCGATCCGCGCCTGCGCCGTCCTCGAGGTGACCGGCGACGGCGCGCGCGGCTGACAGTTCACGTCGGCGCGGCCCGGGCTGGCGATCGCGATGTCTGCATCGCGGTCGAGGCGGCTTCGATCGCCGTCGCGATTCCGGCGATCAGGGCGGTGGTGACGAGCGCGGTCTGCCACAGACCTTGGACCGGGTGGCCGAACAGGGTCCGGCACGTGAACAGCGCCAGGTTCGAGGCGACCAGGTAGATCAGGACATGTCGCCCCGGGCTCGTCATAAAGCGGGGGAGGGCGACGCGCCGGACGATCGCCATGCTGGCCGCCCGATAGAGCAGGAGGAACAGGGCCGGTCCCACGACCCACAGGGTCGAGGGCGGGAAGCGGGCGGGCGGGCGCTCGGCCGTCATCGCCACGGCGAGAAACCCGTAGGTCGCCAGGGCGGCAAGGCACAGCGCGAGGCGGCCGAACGGTTCCGGCTTCCCGGCATAGAAGGCTCCGAGAAACAGCCACATCGCGTAGGGCGCGAGCGGGAAATACGTGGTGTTCGGCGCGCTGAACAGGATCCTCAGCCAGGGCAGATCGAAGGCCTCGATCTGGACGCATCCGGACAGGGCCGAGAGGGCCAGGCCCAGGGCCAGGATCGCTGGCTGCGCGGCGAGCGGGCCGAGCCATCGCCCGATCCCGATCATCGCGAGGCTCAGGACGAAGAACGAGGCCAGGAACTCGCTGTGGCCGGGCAGGTCGGTCAGCGTCACGACGCCCAGGATCCGCGTGCCGGACCAGCCGGTTCGCTCGATCAGCAGCAGATGCGCGATGCCCGACAGGTAGAAGGCCAGCAGGATTTGCGCGGGGCCCTTGAGCCGGGCCCAAACCGTCCCGGCCCGATCCCTGCGGCGGGACAGGGCCGTTCCCCAGCCGAACGCGAACAGGAAACCCGAGAAGCTGATGAGGTTGATAACGTTCGACAGGCCTTCCGCCAGCCTGTCGCCCGGCGCCTGAACGATCTGGACGACGTGGGCGAAGATCATGCCCGTGACGAGAAGCGTCTTGAACACATCCAGATCGAGGCACCGATTCCGGCGTTCATTCCTGCTGGACAAGCGGGCCCCTCGGACAACGGCGGACGCCGTGATGCGCTGCCGTGAGCGTCGCCGCCCCGTGTAAAGATGACGTGTCCGAACGGGGCGGCCTGCTTCGTCCCGGTGTACGATCCGTCAATGACCGCGGACCCTGGTCATTCGCGCCCGCCTCGCCGGCAGGCTCCTCCGAGGGGGGCGCCCCGGACCGGGCGGAGCCGATCCCGGGGCGGTTGCGCGGACCGGATGTCAGGCGGCGAGCTGCCGGGTGCCGTGGCCGCCCTCCTGCACCTCCTCGACGATCTTGGCGCAGAAGGCGTCGAGATCGCCCGGGTTGCGGCTGGTGATGATGCCCTGGTCGGTCACCACGGCCTCGTCGTGCCAGCGGCCGCCGGCATTGATCACGTCGGTGCGGATCGAGGCGAACGACGTCAGGTCGCGGCCCTTGGCCGCGCCGGCCTCGATCAGCAGCCACGGCGCGTGGCAGATCGCGGCGACGACCTTGCCGGAGGTGAGGAAGCTCCTGATCACCTCCAGGGCCTTCGGCTCCAGCCGGAGCTTGTCCGGGTTGATCTGGCCGCCCGGCAGGACCAGCGCATCGTATTCGGCGGGGTCGACGCGCTCGAGATCGATGTCGACCGCCACCTCCTTGCCCCAGTCGGTCTTGTCCCAGCCGCGGATCGTGCCCTTGCTCTCGCGCGATTGCGGCGCGGCCACCGAGACGGTGGCGCCGGCCTCGGCGAGCTGGGCGTGCGGGACGGTGAGTTCGCTCTCCTCGAAGCCGTCAGTGGCGAGGATCAGGATCTTGGCTTGGCGGATATCGGGCATGGCGGGCCTCCTTGATGGGGGGTCTGCCCGGTCAACGGAGGTGCCTGGGCGCTGTTCCGCGCCGCATCGGATCCGGGCTTCGCCTGCGGAACCCCCGGAGGGGCGGCCCGTTGATCCGGCATCCCGAACACCAGCAGGAGACGCGCCATGGCCAATCCCGGCGTTCCCGATCCCACGCCCGGCGATCTGCCGCCGCCGCCCCCCTTGCCCGAAGACGAGCCCGATATCGGACCGACCGGACCGCGCACGCCCTATCCGGTGAACGATCCCGGCGTCGGCGAGCCCGGCGGCCCGGGCTCCGAGCCCGACGTCTTCCCCGGATCGCCGACCGATCCCGGCACGCGGATGTGATCCGGCGGGTTCAGTGACCGCCGTGCGAGGTGCGTACGTCGCGCGGCGCGCTGAGGATTTCCGAGAGGCTCGTCACTACGTGGCGGGCCTCTTCGTCCGTCAGGCGCAGCTGGAACGGCGGCAGCGCGCCGGCCTGGAGCGCGACCACGGCTTGGCCTTCCTCGTCGGTGCCGATCTCGATCGCCGAGGACGTGACGTCGAGCATCGCGACCTCCTCGTCGCCCAGGCCCTCGGTCAGGTCGGGCTCGTCGGTGTCGTCGATCGCCGTGAGGAGCTGCCCGACGGCCCGCACCAAAGCGCGGGCGGCGCGGGCATCCATCACCACTGCCGTCGCCTGATCGTCCTTCTGGAAGGAGAGCTGGATGTTCGCACCGTCCAGCGAGACCGAAATGCCTGCCATGTATCGTCCGGGAGCCACGCGCCTTAACTGTCTGTCCGCGTTCCGTATATGCAACGAGAACGCCGGAAATCACAGGGGGCGTCGCGCCGCTACGGTTGGCCCGCCGGGCCTGCGACCGAGAGGCCGCGCCCGAAACGCCTTGTTGCCGCCGCAGCCAGCGCCTAAATAGAGCCTCGGGGGGCTTTCCCATCGAGACCGGCGCTTTCCAACGCCCGGCGTCTCGCGCCCTGCCACACTGGCCAACCCAGCAAGACCGTGGTGCATCGCGCGGCTTTTTCGCCGTGCGCATGACCTATGGACGAACGAGGTACCCTACGTGAATACCGGCACTGTGAAGTGGTATAACGAGACCAAGGGCTACGGCTTCATTCAGCCCGATGACGGCGGCAAGGACGTTTTCGTTCACATCTCCGCCGTAGAGCGGGCTGGCATGCGTAACTTGGTCGAGGGCCAGCGGCTCTCGTACGAGATCCTGACGGACAAGCGCAGCGGCAAGGACGCCGCCGGCAACCTTCAGGCCGCCTGAACCCGCGAACGGGATTGAACCAGCCGCACCAGGCGGCTCCCCCTTCCGACGCTTCCATCCGGGCAATCGCCCGGGCCGCGGGGGCGTCGGAGGCAACCAGCAGAAACGACGCCGGGCGCGCACAGACGTCCGGTCCAGAAAAGAAAAGACACACGCGATAATGATGTTCGAATACACGCGGCGCCGCGGCGTCCGCTCCCCCGTCACCGATGCGTCGACCTTCCGGGTCGGTCGGCTGGCGCGGGCCAATTCCGCGAACGAGGCCGGGACCGATCTCAGCAACCTGATCGATCGGTCCTACAACTACCATTCCCCCCGGGAACTGCGCTGGCATCTCGCCGAGCGCTTCGGGCTCGCGCCCAACGCCGTGGTCATCCGCGAGGCGGCGGCGGCCTGAGGGCCGATCCGGCCCGATAGGGTCCCCGCACGTTCAGAGCGTCTGGAGCCGCGTTCGATCGATGATCGAGCGCGGCTTTTGCGTGGGCTCGGGCCGACACGCGTCGCCCGCTTGCGCCCCGGCGCGGCCCTATCGATCCCAGGCCGCCAGAACCAGGTCCCGCAGGGCGACCGGTGTCGCCAGCAATTCGCCATGGACCGGGTCGGGCCGGTTGTAGGTGGTCGCCTGACCCTTGAGGTCGCAGACCACGCCGCCGGCCTCCCGCAGGATCAGGTCGGCCGCCGCTATATCCCAGTCGCGGGCATTGCCGGAGATCAGCCCGACATCGACCGAGCCTTCCGCCACCCGGGCGAGCCGCAGGGCCAGCGACGGGATGCGGTCGATCCGCTCGAAATCGACATCGGCGCCGGCGCCCCGGGATAGGCGGTCGAGCATCGGCTTCGGCCCGGTGATCCGCGCGCCGGGCAGCGTCTCCTTGGCATCGACCCGGATCGGCTCGCCGTTCCGCGTGGCGCCGTGTCCGAGCACCGCCTCGTAATCGGCATTGCCGACGGGGGCGTGGACGAAGCCGATCCGCGGCTGGCCGCCGGCCAGCAGCGCGACCGCGATCGACCAGTCGGGATGGCCCGACAGGAACGCCCGGGTGCCGTCGATCGGGTCGACGATCCAGACGAGGTCGTGGCCGATGCGCGACGGGTCGTCCGCGGTCTCCTCGGACAGCCAGGCCGCCTCCGGCACCAGCGCGCTGAGGCGGATCTTCAGGAAGGTGTCGACCGCCACGTCGGCCTCCGTCACCGGAGACCCGCCGGCCTTCGACCAGATCCGCGCGGAGGTCTGGCCGCCCAGCCTGAAGAACGGGCGGGCGATATCGGCGGCCTCGCGCATGACCGCGCGCAGGTCCGGCATCAGGGCGGATACGGCCGCGTCGGAGAGGGGCTCGGGCATCGCGCTCCGCAGGGAATGCGTCAGGCCCGGATCGGGCCACGTCGGGGCCTCCGCCCGGCAGGTCGGAGGTACTGAGCCGGCTCGGCAGGAGGTTGTGGGTACCGGAGGGCCGTGCCGCCCGGTGGCCTCCGTTGTAGGGCGCCAGCCCCACGGCCACAAGGATCCGCACTCCACCACCGGGATCGATCGAGACTGATCGATCTTCGCAAGGAGTTGTTGAGCATTCAAGGAAGCATTGAGCATTCCTCAAATGACATCCCCGTCCAGAATCGCTTAACGACGGTGCTTAAGCTGTGCGGAGGAGTTCGGGTGCGATTTTGCTTGGCATAACGGACGGCCCGACACGGGTCGCCACTTGCCCCAGGGACTCGGACAGATGAACACTTCCTCGTTCACGGACGAACGTCGCGAAGGACCTTTCATGGATGCCCAAGGGGCCGCTTCCGCTTTCGCCCCGTCGCCCCTGCCGGTGATCGGCCGGGTCCCCGGCGCCCGCAAGGCCGCCGGGATCGCCCTGGCCTACGCCACCGAGGACGCTGAGATCTGCGGCGCCGACCGGTTCAGCCTGATCCTGGTCGATGCCGAGGGCGAGGAGCTGCACCGCCTCGGCTGCTTCGACGAGGACGACGTGGTCGCCATCTGGCGGGACATCGCCGCCCGGGCCGGGCTGGTCCGGATGATCGTCCGCGAGGACGGCGTGCTGGTGCCGGTCTCCGAGCAGATCGGCCGGCTGATCCTCGGGCGCGTGCGCATCCGCCGCCGGCATGCCGGGCTCGGCGCCCGCCGCCCGCGCTTCCTGGCCCGCCGCAAGACCGGCCGGCTGCCGGCCCGTCCGCAGATCTTCCGCGGCGAGAACGAGATCATCGCCCGCACCTGATCGCGCTGCCGGATCTCAGGAGAGGCTGCGCAGCAGCGCGTCAGCCGAGAGCCCGACGAACAGGATCAGGCCGGCATCCCGGTTCGAGCGGAACAGGGTCAGCGCACCCCGCCCGTCGCGCTCCCGCAGCGACAGGACCTGCCATCCGAGATGCGCGGCGAAGGCCGCGACCCCGAGAAAACCCACGAGTCCCGCGCCTGCGCCCCAGGCGGCCAGCGCGACGAACAGCGCGGCGAGCGCGTAGCACAGGCCCACGGCGCCCCGGACGTGCCGGCCGAACAGGCGGGCCGAGGAGTGGATGCCGGCGATCTCGTCATCCTCGATGTCCTGGACCGCGTA
Source organism: Methylobacterium brachiatum (assembly GCF_020523825.1). Classification (GTDB taxonomy): domain Bacteria; phylum Pseudomonadota; class Alphaproteobacteria; order Rhizobiales; family Beijerinckiaceae; genus Methylobacterium; species Methylobacterium brachiatum. Next base: position 137,055 of record NZ_JAJALK010000003.1, read on the forward strand.
GATCGTGTCGTAGCCGACCACCCAGCAGATCGTGCCCGCGTAGAGCAGCAGCGCCGGGGCATCGAGGCGGGCGAACAGGGCCGCCCAGCCCATCAGCGCCCCCCACGCGAAGGCCAGGCCCAGCACCGCCTGCGGCATCGGCATGACCCGCTTCATGAACGGGTAGATCGCGACCGGCAGCAGGGAGCACAGCCCGACGAGCACCGCCTGCTCGTTGAACTGCAGCAAGACCGCCAAGCCGACGAGCAACTGAGCCAGCAGGAACAGCGCCGCGTGGCGCGGCCGGACCTGCCCGGAGGGGAGGGGACGCTGGCGCGTGCGCTCGACCTGGGCGTCGAGGTCGCGGTCGGCGATGTCGTTGTAGGTCGAGCCCGCGCCGCGCATCGCCACCGCGCCGATCAGGAACAGCAGGCCGTGCCAGGGATCGGGGAAGGACAGGTCGGCCTTGATGGCCGCCAGGGCGGACGACCACCAGCACGGCAGGAGCAGGAGCCACCAGCCGATCGGCCGGTCGATGCGCGCCAGGCGCAGATAGGGCCGCCAGGGCCGCGGCGCCGCGCGCTCGACCCAATGCCCGCTCACCGCGTCGGCCGGACGCCCGTCCTCTGCCGCCGTCCCGCTCATCGGTCGGATCTCCGGTCGTCCCACGCGCCATCTCGCTCCGTCACGGAGCTAGCAGATTCACACATCAGGGCCGGCAGCAAGCGCCCGAAGCGCTGTGTCCTGTCTCTCGCACGGGTCACGGACCATGCCGGTTCGAGCGCCCCCGCTGTTGTGGGGCTCAACGTGCCCCCTCTCCCGTGCGGGAGAGGGCTGGGGTGAGGGACCAGGGCTTTCCGGTGGGGTCGCATCCCTCACCCTGTCCCTCTCCCGCACGGGAGAGGGGACCTGCGTATCGTCCGGAGATGTGTGAGTCCGGTCGCGCAGGGACGGGCGGGATGGCGCGTGTCATCGATCGATAGGACACGCTGTCGAGCGTGAGGCAATCCGAAGCGCGCTGCGTGGGGACTTGGTGCGGGGACGTGCGCCCCGGCCTGGACGCCTCTACAGGGCGCCCTGCGGCAGCTTGAAGCTGCCGGTCAGGCCCGGGCCGCCGAGCAGGCCGCTGCTGGCGCCGTTCTGGGCCTGGGCGCGGGCCTGCGCCTCCATCTTGGTCGCCTGGGCCGCGACGCCGCAGATCTTGGTGCGGATGCCGCTGACCTTGAGGTGGTCGGCCTTGAAGCCCTCGGCGAAGGAATCCGGGATCGAGCACCATTCCTTGTTGGCGGCGATCCACTTCATGCCTTCGGCCCCGTTGGACTGGAGCTTGCCGAACAGCGCGCAGGCTTCCTGCGGCGTCATCTTCTTCTTGCTGTTCGACGCGGCGTTGGCGCGGGAGACCAGCGCCTTGCGCTCGGCGAGCGTCTTCTGGATCGTCCCGCATTCCGGGGCCGCGCCCTGCGCGAAGGCTGCCGTGCCGAACAGCAGGCCGCCGACGAGCGCCGCCGCCCCCAGACTCAAGCTCCCGTATGCCATCCTGCGACTCCCTCAGACGCCTGCCGGAACCCGCGCACCGCCGGCCCCACTCCGTTCCCTTGGGTTCGCCATAGGAATGTGGCGTCAATCGAGCGGCAAACCGGCGAGGCCATGCTGGTGTGGGGGAAGCGCCAAAAACCGGCCTTCGTAACCTTTTCGCAACAGGTTTGCGGGTTGCCGGGCGCCTCGACTCGCGTTGACAGCACCGCCGGCGCGCGCGACCACCCGGCCATGCCGGCCTACGACTTCACCGCCCCGCGTCTCCATGTCGAATCGGATCTCGCCGCCGGCGTGGTCCTGCCGCTCGACCGGGCCCAGGCGAATTACCTGCTCAATGTCCTGCGCCGGGGTCCCGACGATCCGGTTCTGGTGTTCAACGGGCGGGACGGGGAATGGCGCGCGCACCTCGTGCAGACCGGCCGGAAGGGCGCGGATCTCCACGTCTCCGAGCGCACCCGCGCCCAGACGCCGCGCGCCGACCTGCACTACCTATTCGCGCCCCTGAAGAGCGCGCGGCTCGATTATCTCGCCCAGAAGGCGGTTGAGATGGGCGCCGGGACGATCCGCCCGGTCATCACCCGGTACACGCAGGGCGAGCGGATCAACATGGACCGCCTGCGTGCCAACGCCGTCGAGGCCGCCGAGCAATGCGGCATCCTGGCGATCCCCGATTGTCCGGAGCCGGAGAAGCTCGGCCCGGCGCTCACGGGTCTCGCGCCCGAGCGGCTGCTCGTGTTCTGCGACGAGGACGCCCCCGTCAGCGACCCGGTCCGCGCCCTGCGCGAGGCCGCCGATCCCGCGCAGCCGCCGCCCCTCGCCGTCCTGGTTGGGCCGGAGGGCGGCTTCTCGGACGACGAGCGCGCGGCGATCCGGGCGCGGCCGAACACGGTCGCGCTGTCGCTCGGGCCGCGGATCCTGCGGGCCGACACGGCGGCGGTCGCGGTGCTGACCCTGGTCCAGGCGGTGCTCGGCGACGCGCGCTGACGCGTAGGCCGGCCGAAGCGTGTGTGCCGGCGCACATGAGAGCGGCGGGCCACGGGATTGTTCCGCCGAAGCGGGGTGAACAGGGGCCCCGGTCCACGGCGCCGCGTTGTCGGTTCCCGAAGCCTCGATTATGTCCCGAACCGGACGCCGCCCGCGCCGTGCTCTCGAAGCCGGCGCGGGCGTCCGTCCGGTCTCCGCTCGCGGGACGGGGTTGAGCCGGACGGACTCGTCGGAGCATTCCGGTGCGCTCCCGTCCCGGGCGTATGGTTCACAGGCACGGGCAGGCAGCGCATGGCGCGCGACAGCAACGACACCACGCCGCTCACCACGCGCGCCGAACTTATCGAGTGGTTCGCCGCCGGCGAGAAGCCGCGCGCGCGATTCGCCATCGGCACGGAGCACGAGAAGATCCCGTTCTACCGGGAGAGCCGCGAGCCGGTGCCCTATGACGGCGAGCGCGGCATCCGCGCGCTGCTGGAAGGGCTCGCCCGGGAGACGGGTTGGGAGCCGATCCTCGATCTCGGCAACATCATCGGCCTCTCGGCCGAGGAGGGCGGCGCGATCTCGATCGAGCCGGGCGGGCAGTTCGAGCTGTCCGGCGCGGCGCTGCCGGATGTGCACGCCACCGCTTCCGAGCTCGCCGCCCATCTGGCGGCGACCAAGCGCGCGGCCGATCCGCTCGATATCGGCTTCCTGACGCTCGGCATGAGCCCGCGCTGGCGCCGGGACGAGACCCCGGTCATGCCCAAGAGCCGCTACAAGATCATGGCCGGCTACATGCCGAAGGTCGGCTCCCTCGGCCTCGACATGATGCTGCGCACCGCCACCGTGCAGGTGAATCTCGACTTCGCCTCCGAGCCCGACATGGTGCGCAAGATGCGCGCCTCCCTGGCGCTCCAGCCGGTGGCGACCGCCCTGTTCGCCAATTCGCCCTTCACCGACGGGCGGCCCAACGGCTTCCTGTCCCGCCGCTCCGAGATCTGGCGCGACACCGATCCCCACCGCACCGGCATGCTGCCCTTCGCGTTCGAATCCGGGTTCGGCTACGAGGCCTATGTCGACTGGCTGCTCGACATGCCGATGTATTTCGTCAAGCGCGGCGACATCTACCACGACGTCTCGGGCGCCTCGTTCCGCGACCTGATGGCCGGCAAGCTGGCGCAGCTCCCGGGCGAGTACGCCACGGTCGCCGACTGGGCCAACCACGCCTCCACGGCCTTCCCGGAGGTGCGGCTCAAGCGCTTCCTGGAGATGCGCGGCGCCGATGTCGGCGATCCCGGCATGATCGCGGCCCAGGCCGCCTTCTGGGCCGGGCTGCTCTACGACGAGGCGGCGCTGGACGCCTCCCTGGATCTCGTGAAGGGCTGGAGCCCGGCCAACCGCGAGGCCGCCCGCGCCACCGCGCCGCGCCTCGGCCTCGCCGCCCCGGTGGCCAACACCACGCTCGGCGCGGTCGCCGCCGAGGCGCTTGCCATCGCCCGCGCCGGCCTGCGCGCCCGTGACCGCCGCGATGCCGAGGGTCGCGACGAGACGGTCTACCTCCAGCCGCTCGAGGCGATCGTCACCGCGGGACGCACCCGGGCGGACGATCTGCTCGCCGATTACGAGGGCCGCTGGAGCGCCTGCGTGCGCCCGGCCTTCACGGAATGCGTGTTCTGAACCGCCGATCCTAAGCGTCGTGCGGCCGCACACCGGCGCCTGGAACGAAGTGCGATACCTGGATGTTCACACGCCGATCGTTCAGCGCGTGGAGGAGGTGTCCATGTCCCGCATCACCACATCCGTCGTCGCCGGCGCCTCGGCCTTGGCCATGATCGCCGGTTCGTTCACCGCAGCCGAGGCTGCGCCGCTGCCGGCTCAGACCGCCGTGCAGGTCGGCGGCCCGACCACCCAGATCGACACGGTCGGCTGGCGGCGCGGCTATTACGGCGGCTACGGCTACCGCCGCGGCTATGGCGGCCGGGTCGCCGGCGCAGTCGCGGCCGGTGCCGCCCTCGGCATCATCGGCGGTGCCCTGGCAGCCAGCGCGGCGCCCCGCTACGGCTATTACGGCGGCGGCTACGGCTACCCGGCCTATGGCTACGCCCCGGTCGGCGGTTACGCCTATCCGGCTTACGGCTACGCCCCGGCCTACGGCTACTACGATTACGGCTGGTAAGCCCTGATCCAACCGGCTTGAAGACACCCGGCCTCCGCGAGGCCGGGCGTTTTTGTTTGCCGGCGCACGCACGCGACCCGCCGCACGTTAAACGTGCGCCGCAAGCTTCGAACAAGGCCCGCAAGGCTTATCGGATTCCGGCCATGAGATCGGATCCCTCCGAGGCCGAATCCCTTGTCGAGGAGTCCGTGCCATGATCCGCTTCACCGCCGCTCTCGCGGCCGGCCTGGTCTCCACCGTGACCGCCGGCGGCGTCTGCTCCGCGGCCGATCTGGGCCCGTATCGCGCCCCGCAGGCCGCCCCGGTCGGGCGCTCGGCCGTCGTCGCCGGCGCGCGGGTCGTCCGGCCGGAATACAGCTATTACGGCGAGTACGGCTATCCGGTGCCGTTCGGCTACGGCTACGCCTACGCGCCGACCCCGGGCCGCAACATGGAATACGGCTATTACGGCCCGACCTATTATGTGTTCGCGCCGGACACCTATCGCGGCCCGATCTTCGGCTATCACGAGTGGTAGGGACGCCGGCCCTGGAGCCATACGTTTGCTGGATGATGCGGCGGAGAGCGTCGAGCTCGACCTCACGGGGCTGAAATGCCCGCTGCCGGTGCTACGCACGCGCAAGGCCCTGCGCGCCCTCGGGGCCGGGCGCGTCCTGGTGGTGACCTGCACCGATCCGATGGCGATGATCGACATCCCGAACATGGTGCGGGAGGAGGGCGCCGCACTCGATTCGGCCGAGCGGGACGGGGATCGCCTGCGCTTCCGCATGAGGGCCTCCGCGAAGCCGCCGCATTCCTGAGCGATCCGTCGCGTTCCCTAGGTTGAGGCGGAGACGGCATGGCACCACGGATCGGGGGCGTGCGCCTCGTGCACGAGGGGTGGGCCCGGTACCTCGTGGCCGAGGTGATGCAGGACGACGGCACGCGCATCACCCGCGAAATGGAAGATCACGGCCGGGCCGTCGCGGTTCTGCCCTACGACCCGGTCCGGCGGGTCGCGACGCTGGTCTCGCAGTTCCGGGCGCCGGTGCTCTATTCGGGCGGCCCGCCGAGCCATGTCGAGGTGCCGGCAGGCCTTCTCGACGACGGCGCCCCGGAGGACGAGGTCCGGCGCGAGGCCGTCGAGGAGACGGGGCTGCGGCTCGGCGACCTCGACCTCGTGGCGAGCGCCTGGACGATGCCGGGCATCTCGACCGAGCGGATGGACCTGTTCCTGGCAGCCTACGGCGAATCCGATCGCATGGGCGCGGGCGGTGGCCTGGCCGCCGAGGGCGAGGCGGTCGCCGTCCACGAGATCCCGCTGTCGGAACTGGTGGCGATGAGCCGCCGCGGCGCGCTCACCGACATGAAGTCGCTGCTGTTGCTGTTCGCGCTGCAATTGCGGCGGCCGGAGCTGTTTGCGTAGGGCGCCTGCAACGCCTTGACGTGACGGATGCGGGCGTGGACGGGCTCAGGCCGGCGCAACGGGCGCCGCCCCGGCCCTCAATCCCGCCGCCCCGAAGCCCGGTCCCGCGCGGCGATGCCGATGAAGCGCCAGGATTCGATGAAGTAGCGGCGGAACAGCCGCCGCGGCGCACAGAGGAAGCGGAAGACCCATTCGAGGCCCAGCCGCTGCATCAGCCACGGGGCGCGGGGTACGTAGCCCGCCGCGACCGAGAGCGCTTCGCCCACGCAGAACACCACCGGATTGCCGAGCGCGCGGCCCTGGCGATCGACCCAGATCTCCGATTTCGGCGCGCCGACGCCCATCACCAGCAGGGTCGTGCCGTGGGTGCGGATCCGCTCGGCGAGGGCCCGTCCGTAGGATGCGTCGTCCTCGAAGCCGAAGGGCGGGACCGCACTCGCCACGGCGCCGTCCGGGAGGCCGGCGGCCTGGAGGCGCGTGGTCAGCGTGTCGGCGGCATCCTGCCGGGCGGCGACGAAGAACACCCGGCGGGCGAAGGGCGGCGGGTCGGCCAGCACGCAGGCCAGGAGGTCGTGGCCGGTGATCCGCTCGGCCGGCCGCCCGCTCGTCGCCCGGGCGAGCCAGACCAGCGGCATGCCGTCGAGGGTCCGGGCGGCGGCACGGGCGTAGGCGTCGCGGAAATCCGCATCCTCGGCGAGCTGGACGATGTGGTCGACATTGGCGGTGACGATCGTCCGGGGGCCGACCGCGTGATGCGCCGCGACCGCCGCGACGATCGCCGGAGCCGAGCCGGTGTGGAAGCTGTAGCCGAACAGCGTGACGGTCGTGGACGGGTCCGACGCCCCGCGACCGGGCGATGCGGAACGGTCCGGCCCGGCCCGGTCTTGCCATGCCGCCTCTGGATCTGCCGGGCCCGGGGCCTCGACATCACGCATCGGCGGCCCGGAAGCTCGTTCCGGGCCGGGCGGCCGCGCGGCGGAACCGGCGGCGGTCGCTGTCGGCGCCGAGCGCCAACGCGATGGCGCCGCCGAGCAGCAGGCCGAGCACCAGAGCCACCGGCAGCACGATCTTCGGCGAGGGCGGGAAGGTCCGCTGCCGGGCCGGGGTCGCCTCCGAGATGATCCGGACGTTGGTGGTGTTGAGCCGCTCCTGCTCGCTCGCCTCGCGGGCGCGCTTCAGATAGGCCTCGTAGACCCCGCGGCGGGCCTCGAGGGTGCGCTCCAGCTCGCGCAGGCCGACATAAGCGCGGTCGCTGCTCACCGTCTCGTTCTTGACCCGGTCGAGATTGGCCCGGATCGCCGCCTCGCTGGCCGCAGCCCGGTCGTAATCCTTCTGGGTCGTGTCGATGATCCGCTCCTTCTCGCGCTGGATCAGGCGCTGGAGGTCGCGCTGCTGGGCGTATTGCTCGGCCATGGCCGGGTGGCGCTCGCCGAGCCGTGTGGCGAGCTCGGCGGTGTTGCGCGAGAGCGTGGCGTATTGCTGCCGCAGCGCCTGCATCTCCAGGGATTGCAGCATCTCGGGCAGGGCGGTGCTCGGATCCGAGGTGCGCATCTTGCGGGCCTGGTCCAGGCGCGACTTCGCCTCGGCGGTCTTGATCGAGGCGGTGACGAGCTGCTGGTTCAGGTCGCCGAGCTGCTGGTCGGTGAGCAGGCGGCCGCTCGCGGCCACGAGCTTGTGGGCCTCGCGGTAGCGCACCACCTCGCCCTCGGCCTGCTCGACGTCGCGCTTGAGGCTGCCGAGCCGTCCGGTGAGGGCGTCGAAGGCGCGCCGGGCGGTCTCGGTGCGGGCCGCTGCCTCCTCGGCGAAGTAGGCGGCGCCGATCGCGTTGGCGATCCGGGCGGCCTTCTCGGGATCGCGTGACTGGACCGACACGTCGATCACGAAGGTCCGCTCGGCCCGGCGCACGCTGAGCTTGGTCTGGAGCGTGTCGAGGGCGATGTTGACCGGGTCGCGGCTCGCCGCCGGCGGCACCATGCCGAGCGCGCCCTTGATCCAGGCGAGCGTCGGGTTGTTGCCGTCCGGCATCACGAACTCGTCGTCCTGGTCGAGATGCAGCGTGGCGATGACCCGACGCAGGACGTTGTCGGACTGGATCACCCGGACCTGGCTCTCGGCGATCGACACGCCGCTATCGGCCTGGGGCTGGCGCGCGTTGACGTCGTTCTCGACGACCCGGAGATCGCTGGGATCGACCAGCACCTGGATGGACGAGGTGTAGCGCGGCGGGATCAGGCCGAGCAGCGCCACTGCGGCCGCCACCATGAACAGGGCGCCGAGCAGGATGAAGCCGCTGCCCCGCCACAGGCGGCGCAGGATCACGCGCGCCTCCGTGCGCGGCTCGGCGGGTTGCGGCAGCACCATGCGGACGGGCTGCTCACCGCTCATGCGTGTCGAGAAGTCGAACATGCGCCTCGCTCCTGACCGACCGTGAGGCGGTCCGTGCCGCCCTGAACCGCCATCCGGGTCCCGTCCCCTTTCCGGTCACCCGCGTGCCGTTCCGGGACGAGACCTCGGCCGAGGCGATGTCGTCCCGTCACTGCAGCAATCAGCATACCGAACCAGTACTCTCGCCTTGAAGCGCAACCTGCAGCAGGCTTCGTGTAGATATCGCATACCCAACTAGAACGCTCTGTCACGTTTTTGTGGCGCCAACAGGCCCGTAATTGTTGGGGACTACGTAAACGGATTCATGCGACGATCACGGCGTCCGGTGCGGCGTAGGCCGCCGGATCCCCGGCCAGGAACGCCTGGAAACGCCCCCGGTCCTCGGCCGCGGCGGCATTCCAGCGCGCCACGTTCCCGCGGCTCGCGGCCGCCGCCCGGGCCAGCCCGCCCTCGACGATCCAGTCCATCAGCGCCGGCGCGGCGGCCTCGGGCGCCTCCGGCCGGATCATCAGACCGGAGGCGCCCAGCACCTCGCGGAACACCGGTGCATCCGGTGCCGCCACGGGCAGCCCGCCATGCTGGACTTCGAGGAGCGGCAGGCCGAGCCCCTCCGCCTTCGAGGTCGAGAGCAGGAGGTGGCAGGAGCCGGCGAGATCCCGCAGCGCCGCGTCGGCCAGGTAGCCGTGGCGGTGCAGGAAGGGCGGCGGGTCGTCCAGGAAGGCGTGACGGCCCCAGCCGACCCGCCCGACCAGGTGAAGCTCCGCCGGCACCCCCGCGCGGTTGAGCGCCCCGACCAGGGCCAGGGAGGCCGGATAATCCTTGCGCGGCTCGATCGTGCCGATCGCCAGCATCCGCATCGGCGCGCCCGGGACATAGGCGGCCGGCCCCGGCAGGTCAGCGAGGTTGAAGGCGTCGCGCACGGACGGGCGCAGCAGGGCGACCCGGGCCCTCGGCGCGCAGACGGCCCGCACCGCCGCGCCGGTGGTGCGGCTGTTGACGAACAGGTTGGGGCACCAGCGCAGGGCGCGGGCGAAGCTCGGGCTCATGTAGAGCCGGCTTTTCAGGCTCAGATCCTCCGGCCGGTCGAGCAGGAAGGTGTCGTGGACGTAGAGGAGGCAGCGCGCCGCCGCGACCGCACAGAGCGGCCCCGGCGGGAAGCCCGGGAACAGGAACAGCGCGTCCCGGTCGGCGAGCGCGCGCAGCGGCAGGCCGAGCTGCTGCTGGCCGATCATCCCCGGCAGCGAGCCGCTGGTGACCGCCCGGACCTCGTGGGGCGCCAGCCGCTCCGGGGCGAACAGGTCCAGGGTGATCCGCTCGATCCCGGTGACGTGCGCGCGCAGGTGGGTCTGGTCGAGATAGATCCGCTTGGGCCCCGGCTTCACGGGACGCTCCGCCGCAGGGTGCCGGCGAGGTAGAGGCAGCGGCGCACGAACAGGGGCATGCGCCGGCCGAGCACCATCTGCTTGGCGCGCCGCAGCCGGCGTACCAGCGGCCGCGAAGGCGCCGGCACGGTGCCGGTCGCGCCCGTCTGGCGCTCGGCCGCGAACGGGAAATGGCCGAGCATCGCCGGGGCGAAGGCCAGCCGCGCGGCGCCGGGAAGCAGATTCCGCGCCCGGACGATCGCGTCGAGCGACAGCGCGGCGGCGGCGGGGCTGTGGCGGCTCTCCAGGGCGATCCGGGCGAAGGCGCCGAGCCGCGCCCGGGCCCCGGCATCGTCCACCAGCTCGGCCAGGGCCCGGGCCAGGGTGCCGGGCTTCACCGGAACGAGCCGGCCGGACACGCCGTCGATCACCGCGGAGGTCAGCCCGGAGGTGCGGTAGGCCAGGGTCGGCACGCCGCACAGACCGGCCTCGATCGGGGTCTGGCCGAGGGTCTCGTGGCGGCTCGCGGTGACGTGGAGGTCGCAGGCGCCGTACCAGGCGGCCAGGGTGTCCTCGTCGGCGATCAGCCCCGGGGCGAACAGGTTCGGCAGGCCGAGCCGGGCCGGATCGTCGAGCCGGCCGATCGCGACGACGCCGACCCCCGGCCGGGCCACCGCCTGGAGCGCGGCACGCAGATCCGAGAAACCCTTGTCGGGCCCGTCGACGATCACGGCCGAGATCAGGATCAGCACGTCGCCCGCCGGCAGGCCGAGCCGGCGGCGCAGGGCGGCGCGGTCGCCGGGCCGGAAGGTCGCGGTCGGGAAGGCCAGCTGGATCCGCTCGGCCACCGCGCCGGGGGGGGCGAGCTCCCGGGCCCGGGCCAGGGTCCAGTCGGAATTGGCGAGCAGCCACGGCCCGGCCGGTTCGGCCAGCACCGCGCGCTTGCGAGCGTGCATGCCGGCGATCCGCCCGGGGGCGAGCTGCGGGTACTCGTCCGGTCCGGGACAGGCGGCGTCGCAGCCGGTGGCGGCGCGGGTGCAGTCGCGTGGATGGCAGCAGCGGCCGGTGAGCGGGAACAGGTCGTGCAGCACCAGAGCCGTCGGGCCGCTGCGGGCCAGCCGCCCGACCACGTCGAGGCTGCGGGTGGCGCCGTGCAGGTTGCCGGCCAGCACGAGGTCGGGCGCGGCGGCCGCGATCGCCGCCTCGGCCCGCGGGAACCGGTCGGTCCATTCCGCTGCCTCCGGCCGGTCGCTCAGCGCAATGCCGGTCACGCGGTGGCCGGCGAGTGCCAGCGCCTCGGCGAGCCGCCTCTGGGCGACGCCGGCGCCGCCCTGGGTGCCGGTGCCGGTCAGCGAGACGATCGCCAGGCCGCCGGATCGCACCATCGGCGCCTCGTTCACGTGCTGCAGCAGAACCGGGCGGCCGACGCGCGAGCGAGCGGCGGCCGGAAGGGCCGACCAGGCGGCCGAGGCGTGCAGATCACCGTCGGCGTCGAGCACGGCGTGGCGGTGGAGCGCCGCGCGCATCCACAGCACCGCGCCGCCGGGGAACGGCCCCCCCTCCGCAACCTCCATCCCGGGGATGTCGAGTTCCAGGACTGTATCGGCGAACAGGACCCGCAGGCCCGCGACCGCCACCGCGCCGGTCAGGGCGGCATCCAGGGCCAGGGCGGTGAGCGCCCCCGGCGCGAGGAGATCGCCCGGGCGGAGCCACAGCAGGGCGTCGCAGCCGGGCTCGGCCAGGAGCGTTTCGATGCGGGCACGCCCGAACCCGGGCGGCACGAGGTCGTGCCGGAGCTCCGCGTAATCCTGGCGCAGGACCGAGGCGGCGGTCGCCTTCGCGTCGATGCCGGGATCCGCCAGGGTGACGACGCGGATCCGTGGCCAGGGCCGTCCGTCGGGCAGGGCGGCCGGCCGACCCGGTCCGGCGGTGATGGGACCGAACGGCCAGCCGGCGACGCCGTGGGCGGGCGGTGAGGAAGCGGCGTCGGTCAAGGGCGGTTCGCGCGTCGGGCGGGGCGGGCAGTCTGGCCGCGAAGGGTGAAGATTGCCTCTCGGACCGCGCGCGCCATCAGCCGTCCACACGGATCCGGGCGGGGCCGGCCTCGATGCGGCCGATCCGGGCCGCGGCGGCGTAGCCGGCCGCCCGGATGCGCGTCAGGATCGCCTCCGCCTGGGGCTCGTCGCAGGTCACCAGCAGACCGCCGGAGGTCTGCGGGTCGGTGAGCAGGTGGCGGCGCCAATCGGGATAGCCCGCGGGCAGGTCGATCTCGGCGCCGAACGCGTTCCAGTTGCGGTGCGAGGCCCCGGTGACGAAGCCCGCCTGCACCAGAGCCTCGGCCCGGGGCAGGAACGGCAGGGCGCCGGCCTCGAGCGCGAAGGTCAGGCCGGCGCCGCGGGCGATCTCGAGCCCGTGGCCCAGGATGCCGAAGCCGGTCACGTCGGTCATCGCATGGACCGCCGGCTCGGCGGCGAGTTCGATGCCGACCGTGTTGAGCCGGGTGGTGGTGGCGACGAAGTCGCGATAGTCGGCCGCCTCCAGGGCCTCGCGCTTGATCGCCGCGGAATAGACCCCGACGCCGAGCGGCTTGGTCAGGATCACCGCGTCGCCGGCCCGCGCGTCGGCGTTGCGCCGCACCGCCTCCCGGCGGCAGGTGCCGATCACCGCGAGCCCGTAGATCGGCTCCGGCGTGTCGATCGAATGGCCGCCGGCCACCGGGATCCCGGCCTCGGCGCATGTCTCGGCGCCGCCGCGCAGGATCCGGGCGACCACGTCGGGCTCGATCTTGCCCACCGGCATGCCCAGGATCGCCAGGGCGAAGATCGGCCGTCCGCCCATGGCGTAGACGTCCGAGATCGCGTTGGTCGCGGCGATCCGCCCGAACTCGACGGGGTCGTCCACCATCGGGGTGAAGAAGTCGGTCGTGGCGATGACGCAGGTGCCGTCGTCGAGCGCCCAGACCGCGGCGTCGTCGGAGGTCTCGTTGCCGACGAGCAGCCGCTCGAACGGGCCGGCGGCCGGCTGCTCGGCCAGCAGCCGGCGCAGGATCGCCGGATCGAGCTTGCAGCCGCAGCCGCCGCCATGGGCGAGACTGGTCAGACGGGGGGACTCGGTCATGCGGAACTCCGGGCCAAGGCCGCCGAGGCGGTGTTCACCGGCATCGTCCCGGACGGAAGGCCGGCCTTCGGACGATGCTGCGCCCGTCAGTAACGCGTGGTGATGGCATTCAGCCAGTCCGGCGAGGCGGCGACCGCAGCGGCCTCGACCCGCTTGTCGGTGCCGGTGAGGATGAGGAGCCCCAGCGCCACCATCACCACCCCCAGCGCCGCCTTCACGCCCTTGCCGGCCGCCGCGAGGCCGCCGCGCCAGCGCATCAGCGCCTCGCGGGAGACGAAGCCGAGCAGCATCAGCGGGGCCGCGGCCCCGATCCCGAACGCCAGCATGGTCAGGGCGACGCTGCCGAGATGCTCGCCCCGGGCGGCCAGCAGCGAGGCGGCCCCGAGGGTCGGCCCGACGCAGGGGCTCCAGGCCGCGCCGAGCAGCAGGCCGACGCCGAACTGGCCGGTCAGGCCCCCGGACCCGAACCCGCCGAACCGGTCCTCGGCCCAGGCCCCCACCGGACCGGCAGCGGTGGCGACCTGCGCCTGGAGCCGCGGCAGCATCAGCACCAGGCCGAGGAGGATCAGCAGCACGGCTCCGGCGCCGCGGAACACGTCTCCGTCGAGCCCGATCGAGAAGCCGATCGTCGCCACGAACAGCCCGATGGCCGTGAAGGACAGGGCCAGGCCGAGTGCCAGGGCCACGGGCCCGAGCCGATGCTCCGAGGCCGCGGTGCCGAGCACGATCGGCACCAGCGGCAGGACGCAGGGCGACAGAACCGACAGGAGCCCCGCCAGGAACGCGAACCCGACCGTCCCCAGCATCGCCCGTTCCTCCGCCGTCTTCGTGTTGGTCCGCAGGCTTCGCGCCGGGGCGCGATGGCGTCAATCGGCGCATCGCCGGGCGGGGGTGGGATCGATCGTCGCCGCCCGGTAACCCAGGCTCGTGGGCCGGATCGCGATGCGCCGGGCTGTCGCGGCGTCCAACACCCTCAGTCGGTCGGCGCCGTCGGCCCGCCGATCAGGCGGTCATATTCGGCCTCCGCCGTCCCGTAACTGTCGCCGACGAGGCGGAGCAGGCCATCGCGGTCGACGATCCGGACGAGACCGCGATGCGTGCGCACGAGCCCATCCCGCTCCAGCACGCGCAACGCCTGAGTCACGCCGGGTCGCTCGACGCCCAGCATCAGCGACATGAATTCCTGGGTGACCGTGACGACGTCGCCCGCGCTGCGGTCGTGATACATCAGCAGCCAGCGGGCGAGCCGCGTCCCGGTGTTGCCCCGCGCATTCGCGAACGCCGTCTGCGCGGTCTGCGCGAAATGGGTGTGGATGTAGCGCAGGAAGAGGCGGCGCATCGCCGGGCGCGCCTCCGCGAGCCCGAGCAGGACCTGCGCATCGACCGACAGCATGTGCCCGGCCGCCTGCACGAAGTGCGTGTAGGGGGTGCGGTCGTCCCCGAGCAGGATCGGGCTGGCGCCGACCAGACCTTCGCGGCCGATCAGCCCGATCTCGACCCGGCCGCTCGCGCCGTCGTTGGTCACCGAGACGATACCGGATTCCACGAAGTAGACCGTGTCGATCCGCGTGTGGGGGGCGATCAACATCTGCCGCAGCAGCATGTCTTCCGGGCGCAGCGCAGGCTGCAGGACCGCGAAATCCTCGGGATCGAGGGCCCGGAGGAGACGGTTGTGCAGGTCAGCCTGACGGAGATGGACCACGGGTGCTCATGCATAGCGGGCGCGAGCGCAAGCGGACCCGCGATCATCAACGCCCCGGAGGTAGCGAACGCTGTGCCTGCGCTAATGTCTGGCCCGTAACATCGCAATATAAAATTCTTCTGCGCAGATGATCCGGTCTGAGGCGCCTGTAGAAATGTAAATTTCTTACATTTCTTGCTTCAAGGTCGGCAGAACAACAGGCGGATCTTGCATGAGGCCAGCCTCGTTTGCGCGCAAGGTGGGGGCCGGAGCCGGACACGATCGGCGCTGCGCCAACCCAGCCGCCGCTACGCTTCGGCGCATCACGATGGGCGCCCTGGTGCGGTAGACCCTCTGTGCCGCCAGCGCGCCCGCCTCTCGGTCGTCGATCCCGCGTCAGCGCTGTGATCGCGCCGGCATCCAGGTCTCCGGCGGATGCTCTCGCTGACGGATAGGCGGGCGGGCGGACATTCCACGGAGCGGATCGGTGGCCACCTTCTTCACGGGCGATACCCATTTCGGCGACCAACGGGCCCTGCGCTTCGACCACCGGCCGTACCCGGACCTCGACGCCCACGATGCCGGCTTGATCGCTGCCTGGAACGCCGCGGTGGCCCCGGGCGACACCGTCTGGCACCTCGGGGATTTCGCGCTCGGCCCGAGCGGCGCACGGATCCGCGAGATCCTCGACGGGCTCAATGGCGAGAAGCACCTGATCGTCGGCAACAACGACGGCCCCGACACGCTCGGGGCTCCGGGCTGGGCCTCCGTGCGCCATTACGCGGAACTCCTGGTCGAAGACCGGATGGTGGTGCTGTGCCACTACGCGTTCCGGACCTGGAACGGCATGGGCCGGGGCGCGCTCAACCTGCACGGGCACAGCCACGGCAAGCTCAAGCCGATGCCGAAGCAGTACGATGTCGGGGTCGACCCGATGGGGCCGGCTCCGGTCGGCCTCTCGGCCATCCTCACCTCGCGCCTGCGCCGGAAGGCGTAGCGAACTTCCGAGACCCCGCGCCGCGGAAGTGGGGCCTGCGCGGCGCGGAACGGTGCGATTGCGAGCGGCCCCAACGTGTTCGTTTCACGCACTCTCCTGCGTCGAAGCGGGCCGCTTCGGCGGAAACGCTCTAGTATGTCTTGCTCCACGCCAGGACGAGATCGGCCCTGTAATCACTGTAGCGATTGCCGGGGATCTGCAACGTTTTCATCGGGATGTGCGCCCGCATGTAGACGTTGATCGTCCTGTCGTTGACTTCGAGGATGATTTCCGGATTCGCGATCGAAACGCCTTCCGCGATGTCTTCGCGCTTCGCGTTGTGCTTGATCAGGCCGCCGGCAAATATGTGTGCGATGTCGACCTCGGCGTGATGCGCAGTGCCATCCGCGGAGCGCCATGAGACGTCGGCCGGCATCGGGAAATTCGGCACGCCGAGATAGCTGGCCTTCAAATTGTCCGGGTAACCACTGCCCAAGGACGCCGACGAGATCTGCAGCTTGTCGTCCGGGTCATCAGCGAATGTGAATCCGTTGTATCGGACCGCGCAGCGATAGGTCGAATAGCAGAAGGCGTCGAAATCATGTTGGACGAACTTGAGCGGCCAGTCGGCGACCGTGAGGGTTCGGTATTCCTGGGCCGGAAAGTTGTCCGTGCCGTTGAAGCCTGCCAGGACAAAGACGATGAGGGGTGCCAGAGCGCTTTTGTTCATGGCCTTAGCAAGGGTTCAGTGCGTGTGACGCCATCCGCGCCGTGGTGGACGGGTTATTCGCTTCGGCGTCATGCCGTCTGGGTCGCTCGATACTCTAGCGCGGAGCCACCTGTTGAGAGAACGGGCGGTGCCTTAGGTCGGATGTTCTATCGCGACGCGCTTCTCAGACGGCATTGCGGTGGCGGACGCGATCATGGTGCCGGCCACTGGGCGTCCTGCAGCTTGGACGGGATGGATCGGGGCGTGCTCAACCTGAGCGGGTGCGGTCGCGGAGCGCGCGAGGCGATGGCATAGCCGTGCGATGCCGGGCCGATCCGGCGGGTCCGGCCGTCGCAGGCCTCTGCGCAATCCGCATCGGGCGCCTACGCCGGAAGGCGTAGTTCAGTCGGAACCTTCACAGCAGCTTCACCGTTTCAGCGGACAGAGAGGGGATGGATACGCGCCGTCCCGAGAAACCCGGCGGCCTCGTCTTGTGGGGCCACCATAGAAACCAAGTCGTGAGTATTCCCGTGAGCGCCCGTTCGGACTCTTCCCGCTACGGCTTCTCCCTGACGACCGGCCTCGCCAAGACGGCCCTGGCCGGTGCCCTGTCGCTCCTCGCTCTGACCTCCTCGGCGCTGGCCCTGCCGGCGTGCCTCGAGGCCCAGCGCAAGGTCGATGAGGCCAACGCCCTGCGCTTCCAGGCGCGCCAGGAGGCGCGGCTGGGTAACCATGACCGCGTCTGCGACACGCTGGACGAGGTCGGCGACCGCTACGACGACGCCCGCGACGCTTTCGAGCGCTGCGGCGAGGGCGTGGTGGCCATCGACCTGCGCAGCGAGCTGCGCGGCCTCCGCATCGCCAAGAAAATCAACCGCTGCGACTGACCGGGTGCGTCCGCGCACCTCGTACGTTCAGGCCCCGCAGCATCATCCCGACATAGCGACGCACGTCGCCGACAAGGTTATGCGCCGATGACCACCGCCCTGCTGTCGTCCGATCTCCAGGCCCCGACCACCGATCGCACCGGCCCGTCCTTCGCGGCCGCACTCTGCGGCTTCATCAGCACCACCGTCGCCACGACGATGCTGCTCGTGCTGATCGGGACGCTCTGACATCAGGGCGCGACCGACCAGAACCGCTGGCGGTTGAACAGCATATCCCGGCTCCCGACGGTGGGCGCCTCGGGCGGCTTGACGCAATCCGGCTCGCGCGGCTTGGTCACCGCCGCGAGCGCCGCGACAACCGGGGCCGGTCGCAGCCCGAGACGCGCCTGAACCTCCGGCTGCCGGGCTGCCGCGATGGTCAGTACGGCGGCGATCAGGCCGCCGGCAACGGTTCCAAGCAAGAAGTTCAGCATCTCTGACGCGATCCGGTGGCCGGCATTCCGCGACCACAATCCCTGGTCTCTGTCCAACCCGGCGGCATCATGGCGGACGGATGCTCACGCGGCCTTAACACTTGATCTGCGACAGCTACACGCAAGCCTGCCCACCCGGCAGGTCTGATGCGATAGGGCTGGACCGCCTATGAACTACGCCGCCAACGCCTATGCCCGGACGTCCCGGTCCGCATTGACGCCGCGCGAAGCCGAATCGGCGGTCCTGCTGAAGGCGGCCCAGCAGCTGATCGGCGCCAGCCACGGGCTCGCCGCCGGCGACACCAAGCGCCTGAACGAGGCCCTGTCGTTCAACCAGCGCGTCTGGACCATCCTGGCCAGCGAGGCGACCGCCGACGAGAACCCGCTGCCGGCCGAAATCAAGCAGGGCATCGGCAACCTGGGCGTGTTCGTGCTGCGCAGCTGCGTCGACACGATGATCGAGCCGACCCCGGAGAAGATCGCCAACCTCGTGCAGATCAACAACGAGATCGCCGCCGGCCTCCAGGGCAATCCGGGCTGAGACCCGGACGGCGCGGTCAGGCGGCCGCGCCGGGCTCGGGCGGCCCGGCCGGCAGCGCCTGGGCGAGCATCCCGGCCTCCCACTCAACGAGCTTCCGGCCGAGCTTGATCGCCGGATAGAACGTGCCGGCCTCGACGGCCTCGGCGATGGCGGCGATCTGCGGCGCCGCCGCCGGCATCAGACGGATCAGCTCCCCGGCCTGCCGGAAGAACAGGTCGATCCCCGCTGCCGGGTCGTCGGCCAGGTAGATCACCGTCAGGGTGAGGTGGATCTGCTTGCAGGCCGTGTCGGCCTCGCTCTCTGTGATGATCTCGCTCTCGCGCAGGAACTTGCACTGCGTCTCGATCAGGAAGGTCGAGCGCCGGTCGCCGTTGCGAATCAGCGCGCCGTTGATGATCAGCCGCTCAAGCGGCTTGAGTTCCAGGCGCAGGGGCATCGCGTGTTCCTTTCTAGAAGACGCGGCGATGTGATTCCGAAAGCGTTAACGTTTGGACAATGGCCGCCGACCTGCGCGGATCGGCCGGGGACCGGGACAGGATTGCGGCGGCGGTGCGAATCGTCGACTCTTCGAAGAGATGGCGCCGAGTCGGCGATTCTGCGCCGTCTCAGCCTTCGGAGACTTGCCGATGTCCTCATCCTCGACGCACGCCATCTACCCAACTCTTCGCGGGAAACGCGTGCTGGTGACGGGTGGCGCCTCCGGGATCGGTGAAGGCTTGGTCGAAGCCTTCGTCGCCCAGGGTGCCCGCGTCGTGTTCTGCGACATCGCCGACGAGGCGGCGCAAGCCCTGGTCGCGCGCATGTCCCCCGGTGCGGCGCACCCGCCGCTCTACCGGCGCTGCGATCTCACCGATGTCGACGCCGTCCGCGCCCTGGTGGCGGAGGCCGAATTGGCGCTCGGCGGGCTCGACGTCCTGGTCAACAATGCCGGCAACGACGACCGCCACAAGCTCGAGGACGTCACGCCCGAATATTGGGACGACCGGATGGCGGTGAATCTCCGTCACCTGTTCTTCGCCGCGCAGGCCGCCGTGCCGGCGATGCGCCGGGCCGGCGGCGGCGTGATCCTGAACTTCGGCTCGATCAGCTGGCATCTCGGCCTGAAGGAGCTGGCCGTCTACCAGACCGCCAAAGCGGCGATCGAGGGGATGACCCGGGCGCTCGCCCGCGACCTCGGCCGGGACCGCATCCGGGTCTGCGCGGTCGTGCCCGGCAACGTCCAGACGCCCCGTCAGGAGCGCTGGTATACCCCCGAGGGCGAGGCCGAGATCGTCGCTTCGCAGTGCCTGGACGGGCGGATCCAGCCCTCCGACGTCGCCGCCCTGGTGCTGTTCCTCGCCTCCGACGATGCCCGCATGTGCACCGGGCACAATTACTTCATCGACGCCGGCTGGCGGTAACACGCGGGCTGAACTCACGATCCGTCGGCGGCGCGGATTCTGCGGAGGAGGCGGCCGTCGATGGCCGCCAGGCCGCCGCCGATCAGGGCCATGCCGAGATAGTGCCGCTTTTCGAGGCGCTCACCCAGGACCAGGGCGCCCAGCAGGATCGCCGAGACCGGGATCAGGAAGGTGACGAGCGAGAGGTTCGTCGCCCCCGCCCGCGCCAGGATCCGGAAATACAGCACGTAGGCGAGTGCGGTGGACAACGTGGCGATGCCGAAGACCGCGCCCCAGACGGGCGCGCCGGGCATCGGCAGGGTCCAGGGGTGGTCGATCGTCAGCGCAGCCGGCAACAGCACCAGAGCCGAGGCGGTGACCTGCCCGGTGGCCACCGCGAGGGGTGGGACGCCCATCCGCTTGAAGCGCCGCCCGAATACGCTGGCGCCGGCATAGGACAGGGCCGCACCCAGCACGGCGAGCTGGGCCAGGAACCCCGCGCCGGATCCCGCAACGGCGGCGGGGCCGACCATCACGGCGACGCCGCCCAAGCCCACCAGCACGCCGGCAAGCCGGTTGCCGGTCATCCGCTCGTCGGGGGTGAGCAGGTGGGCGACGAGGACCGTGAAGAGCGGCGTCGTGGCGTTGAGGATGGCGGCGAGGCCGGACGCGATATGGGTCTGGCCCCAGACGATGAGGCTGAAGGGCAGAACATTGTTCAAGAGGCCCATGCCGAGGAACGCGGCCCAGATGTCGCGCGTGCCCGGCAGACGTGTCCCGGTCAACGGAAGGATCAGGTTCAGGACCAGGGCGGCGAGCCCGACCCGCAGAACCACCAGGGTGAGGGGCGGGAGCCCGGCAAGCGCGACGCCGGTGAAGAAGAACGAGCCGCCCCAGAGGACGGACAGGCCAAGCAGCATCGCCCATTCGGGCGCGGACAGGGCGTGAGTCCCGACGGGCGGCATGGCGGATCTCCAACAGGTCGATCCGAGCCTATGAATCCGCGGCCGGAGTGGCCAACCCGTTTCTTGCTCTCGAAGCCAACGGTGCCGACAAACAGTCTTTTTTCGAACTAACTCAATGTCTGAAATCTTAAAACCACGAGTGCGAGGGACGAATTAAAAAGAGATGCTGGCGCGTAACTGCCTGACAGCGTCGTCAGACTCGCGACAATTGATCGGCGGCAGACCGAACATATTTCAAATGCCAGAGTCGTCTGCAGCGCTCACTGCGGGGGCCGGCAGCCCCACCAGCCGGAAGCAATGCTCCACGATCCTGGACTCGATCACGTCCAGCCGCCCCGTCTGTGCGGCGTCCAACCCGACCCCGTGAAGGGCGTTGAACAGGAAAACCGCCGTGAAGCGGGCATCCGCGATCGTCCAGGCCTCTTCTTGGTCGCCATCGGCAAGCAGCCGGGTCAGATCGTCGATCAGGATGTTGTCGGCCAGACCGTCCAGGGAGGGCGGCGGCACGTCGTGGAAGACGATCTCGTGGAGGCGTGCGGAGGCGGCGTATCCTCGGCCGCACGCCGTCGCCCAGGCCGCGAGCTTCCCGCTCCAGTCTCCGTCAGCGCGCCGCTCGACCGCAGCTTTGATGGTGTCGAGCAGGGTGGCGACAAAGCGCTGGCGCAGCCCGCCGACCACATCCTCCTTCGACGAAAAGTGAAGGTAGAAACTGCCCTTCGCGACCCCCGCCGCGGCGGTGATCTGCTCGATCGTGGTCGATGCCACCCCCTGATCGAGGAACAGGCGCTCGGCGGCGTTCATCAGATCCTCGCGCCGTTCTTGAGGCGGCTTGGTCCTGGGCTTGGTCGGCACGGTGCGATCCCATGACGGGCGGGCGATCCGCCTTGCCTGAACCGGGATCGGTGCGTTGAAAAGGGGCCGCCGGCCGGCTCGCGCCTGCCAACGGAAATGAAGCTGAAAACCCTCAAAAAAAATTTTGACTGACCACCAGTCATTTGCTGGGATGACGCTGTCGATTCGGGTGGGTGCGGCTCGGCCGGCATCCCGCAATCCCGCCAGGGAGTTCCCATGAACCATGTCATCGAGCGTTGCCGCGCCGTCCGGCTGCTCACCTATCCCGAGGGGATGATCCAACCCCACGATCTCACGATCACGGAAACGGGTTTGCCGAGTCCCGGTCCGAACGACCTGATCATCCGGAATCGCTGGTTTCGCGTCTCCATCTCGACCCGGCTCATGGCGAGCCCAGATGCACAGGCGGTCGAGGGCATTCCGTTCCCCGCGCTCAGGCCCGGGGACGCCCTGGCGGATGGTGCGATCGGCGAGGTCGTGGCCTGCCCGCCCAGGAGCGGATTCGAGGTCGGCGCCCTCGTTTCCCATCCCCTGGGATGGCGGGATTACGCGGTTGTCGATGCCGGCCGCTGCGTTGCGGTCGGCCGCGGGCCGATCGAGCCCGCCGCCTATCTCGGCCATGGCTGGACCGCCTACGCGGCCCTGACCCGGGGCATCCAGGTTCGTCCCGGCGACACCGTCTTCGTGTCGAGCGGGGCCGGCGCGATCGGGTCGATGGCCGGGCAGATCGCCCGCAAGCTCGGCGCAGCGCGGGTGATCGGCAGCACCGGCAGCGCCGACAAGGCCGATTGGATGAAGGCCGATCTCGGCTACGACGCGGTGATCCTGCGCAACCGGGGCCCGATCGCCGATCAGCTCAAGGCGGCCGCGCCGGCCGGCGTGCACGTGTTCGTCGACATGGTCGGCGGCGAGCATCTGGCCGCCGCCGCGGGGGCGGCGCGCGAGGGCGCACGGTTCGTCCTGCTCGGCGCATTGACGGCCGAGCTGAACGTGGCGGGCGCCAGCATCGCCGCGCCGGTCGAGCTCGACTCGTTCCAGCTGATCCTCAGGGACATGACCCTGCGCGGCTACAGCGCGGACCGGGACAGCGCGGAGGTGTTTCCGGAATGGATCGCCTGGCAGCGGGAGGCCGGGCTCCATTTCGCCTGCTCGAAGGTCCAAGGGCTGGAGCGTGCACCCCAGGCCCTGCACGACGCCTGCGAAGGAAGGCTCAGGGGGCTCGTCATGGTCGAGCTGTGACGGGCCATCCCGCGACCGTCGCAGTCCGCACGAAGCGATGACCGGATAGCCCGGCGGTTCAGCCTTTGCTGGATTCGTAACGCGCCTTGTTCTCGGCGTTCGGCGGATAGAGCCCCGGGAGAGCGGCACCCTTGCCGACCTCCTCCATAATCCAGCCCTCGAACCGCTCCTGCTCCGGGGCGAGTTCCAGCACGGTCTCGAGCAGGGCCGCCGGAATCAGCACGGCCCCGTCCTCGTCCACCACGATCACGTCATCGGGGAAGACCGCGACGCCGCCGCAGGCGATCGGCTGCTGCCAGGCCACGAAGGTCAGGCCCGCCACGGACGGCGGCGCCGCCGCGCCCTGGCACCAGACCGGCAGGCCGGTGCCGAGTACGCCGGCAACGTCACGCACCACGCCGTCCGTGACCAGGGCGGCCACGCCCTTCTTGGCCATGCGGGCGCACAGGATGTCGCCGAAGATCCCGGCATCGGTGACGCCCATCGCGTCCACGACGGCGATGCACCCGGACGGCATCGCCTCGATCGCCGCGCGGGTAGAGGTCGGGGACGACCACGATTCGGGGGTGGCGAGATCCTCGCGGGCCGGAACGAAGCGCAGGGTGAAGGCGCGGCCCACGATCCGGGGCTGCCCAGGCCTCAGGGGCCGCGTCCCGCGCAGCCAGACATTGCGCAGACCCTTCTTCAGCAGGATCGTCGTGATCGTGGCCGTGGTGACCTTCGAGAGAACTTCGACGATCTGGGCGTCACTCGACATCCGCATATCCTTCCCGACTGAGGCCGCCATCGCCGCCCCCTGCCGGAGAGCTGTACCCGATCGTGATCCGATCGGGTACAGCTCTAAGTTACTGTTCTGCGGTGTTCTTTCCGCGGAACGACCGAGGCGCGAAAGCCTGCGCCCGGGCCACGTCTGTCCTGAGCGGTGCCTGCCTCAGTCGCACGATTCTTTCTTCACGGTCTTGGAATCGCCCATCTCGTTTTCCTTGCGGACCGTCTTGCTGACGCAGCCGTCGCCATGATCGTGGACGGTGACGGACTTCGACTCGGAGGCCGGACGATCGACCACCACGGCGGGGCGGTCGCGCTCGATGACGGTGGTCTGGGCTTGGGCGGCGGCACCGAGGCTGAGCAGGGCAGCGGCGGCGAGGAGGGTGTGTCGCATCGGGGAACTCCGGTTCCGATTTCGGTCCCGAGTAACGGCGGGCCCAGCTTGAGCGTTCCGCAATTTCTGGTGGTTAGATCATGTGCTGAAAAGCGGGCCGAACCCGTAGAGGAACGCGGCTCGGCCCACGCGCCGTTCGGCTTGAAACGCGGCCGGAGCGACACCGCAAGAGACCCCGGAAAGCCCTGGCTTTCAAGATCGGCGGACTACGTGCCGGGATCTCCGGGCCTCAGCCGCCGGTCATCGGCGGGAAGAACGCGATCTCGCCGGCACCCGCGATGGCCGCATCCGGCTTGGCGTGGGTCCGGTCGATGGCCGCGCGGACCACGCCCGGATCCTCGAACGCGTAGGCGTATTCCTCGCCGCGCCCGCGCAGCCAGGCAATCAGATCGGTGACCGTGGTGACCTCCGGCGGCGGCGCCAGCTCCTCCTCGGCGCGGCCGATCCGCTCGCGGACCCAGGCGAAATAGACGAGCTTCATCGCGTCACCATGCCGGAAAGGGACCGTCAACCACGCCCATCGATCATCGCCCTGGTCGGGACGCGGAAGCCGCGTCCCGGGATGATGACCTAGCGCGGATCGTCG
This sequence comes from Methylobacterium brachiatum, assembly GCF_020523825.1. Lineage (GTDB taxonomy): Bacteria > Pseudomonadota > Alphaproteobacteria > Rhizobiales > Beijerinckiaceae > Methylobacterium > Methylobacterium brachiatum. The sequence goes on from NZ_JAJALK010000003.1 coordinate 161,430, forward strand.
ATCACGTGCTTGATCCCGGCCCTCATGTAGTCCCAGCCGGTCCAGATCGTGAGGGCGGCGGCGAGCCACAGCAGCGCGAGGCCGATCGCCTCCGTGCCGGGCAGGACCCGCTCGCCCGCAGGGCCGGCCACCAGGAAGCCGAGCGCCACGAGCTGGACGGTCGTCTTCCACTTGGCGATCTTGCTGACCGGCACGCCGACCTTCAGCTCGGCGAGGTACTCGCGCAGGCCGGAAACCAGCACCTCCCGGCACAGGATCACGATCGCGGCCCAGACCGACGAGCCGACGATGGTGTGGTCGGCGGCGAGCATCAGCAGGCAGGCCGAGACCAGCAGCTTGTCGGCGATCGGGTCGAGCATCCGGCCGAGCGCGGAACTCTGGTGGTAGGTCCGCGCGACATACCCGTCGAGGTAGTCGGTGATCGCGGCCGCCACGAAAACGCCCAGCGCGGTCCAGCGCGCGGTGTGCGAGTCGGGCCAGAACAGCAATGCGACCATCACCGGCACCGCGACGAGGCGCCCGTAGGTCAGGCAATTCGCGAGCGTCCAGGCCGGCGACCGTCGTCGGGGAAGGACGGCGTTCATCGACGGGGTGAAATCAGAGCTTGGCCCGGGCGTCAACGTCTCGGGCGCGGGCGCGGCCGGGACGGCGGGATTCTCAGGCGCCGGCATGGAAGAAATCGTAGACGGCGCGCGCGGTCGCGGCGTTCACCCCGGGCGTCTTGGCCAGATCCTCGAAGGCGGCTCGCTCGATCGCCTTCACGGTCCCGAAATGGTGCAGCAGCGCGCGCTTGCGGCTGGGGCCGATGCCGGCGATCTCGTCCAGAGGATTCTTGATCATCTCACGCTTGCGCTTGGCCCTGTGGCTGCCGATGGCGAAGCGGTGGGCTTCGTCGCGCAGCCGCTGCACGAAGTAGAGCGTCGGGTCCCGCGGCGGAAGCTTGAACGGCGGCCGCCCCGGCACGAAAAACGTCTCGCGCCCGGCATCCCGGTCGCGGCCCTTGGCGATACCGACCAACGGGACGTCCGACACGCCGATCTCGTCGAGCGCCGTGCGGGCGGCGTCGAGCTGGCCCTTGCCGCCGTCGATCAGCACCAGGTCCGGCCAGGCGGGAAACGCCTCGCTATCCTCCGCGGGCGCCGGCACCGGCTCGGCGTCCACACCCTCGGCCGCCGCGACGGCCGCCTCGCGCTCGGTGCGGGGTGCCTCCTTGACGAGGCGCTTGAAGCGCCGCTGCAGGACCTCGCGCATCATGCCGTAATCGTCCCCCGGCGTCAGTTCCTCCGACTTGATGTTGAAGGTGCGGTAATGCGTCTTCATGAACCCGGTCGGGCCGGCGACGATCATCCCGCCCACCGCGTTCGTGCCCATGATGTGCGAGTTGTCGTAGACCTCGATCCGCCGCGGCGTCCGGTCCATGCCGAAGGCCTGTCCCAGGGCCGTCAGCAGCTTGCCCTGCGAGGCGGTGTCGGCGAGCCGCCGCGCCAGCGCCTCCTTGGCGTTGCGCTGGGCGTAGTCGACGAGGTTCTTCCGCTCGCTGCGGCTCGGTCTGTGAATTTCCACCCGGTAATCGACCCGGCTCGACAGGGCGGCAGCGACGAGTTCGGCATCCTCGATCGGGTGGCTGGTCAGCACCGTGCGCGGCGCGGGCTTGTCGTCGTAGAACTGGCTGATGAACGAGCCCAGCACCTCCTCGGCCGTCATCGACCGGTCGGCCTTCGGAAAGTAGGCGCGGTTGCCCCAGTTCTGGAAGTTGCGGAAGAAGAACACCTCGATGCAGAACTGCCCGGCCTGCTCGTCGAGGGCGAACACGTCGGCCTCCTCGACGCCCTGGGTGTTGACGCCCTGCACCCCCTGGATCGCCGAGAGCGCCGCGATCCGGTCGCGGTAGCGGGCGGCGCGCTCGAACTCCAGCGCCTCGGACGCCTCCTGCATCTCGGCGCGCATCCGGTCCTTCACGGCGTTGGACTTGCCGGCCAGGAAGGCGCGCGCCGCATCCGCCATCGCGGCGTAGTCGTCGGTCCCGATCTCGCCCGTGCAGGGGCCGGAGCAGCGCTTGATCTGGAACAGCAGGCAGGGCCGGCTGCGGTTCTCGTAATAGCTGTCGGTGCAGGTGCGCAGCAGGAAGGCCCGCTGCAGGGCGTTGACCGTGCGGTTGACCGCCCAGACGCTGGCGAAGGGGCCGTAATAATTGCCCTTCCGCCGCCGCGCGCCGCGGTGCTTGACGATCTGCGGCGCCGGCCCGTCGGCTGTGACCAGGATGTACGGGAAGGATTTGTCGTCCCGCATCAGCACGTTGAAGCGGGGCTTGAGCTGCTTGATCAGGTTGGCTTCGAGGAGCAGCGCCTCGGTCTCGGTGGCGGTGGTGACGAACTCCATCGCCGCCGTCTGGGAGATCATCCGGGCGATGCGGTTCGAATGCGCCTGGCCACGGGCGTAGGAGCCGACGCGGGCCTTCAGGTTCTTGGCCTTGCCGACGTAGAGGACGTCGCCGCGATGATCGAACATCCGGTAGACGCCGGGGGAGTTCGGCAGCGTCGACCAGAACCGACGGATCACCTCGGTGCCGGCCTGGACCGCGCCCGGATCGAAATCGAAATCGATCTCCGGCGAATCCTCGGCGGACAGCGCGGCCTCGGACTCGCCGGCGCTCTCCTCGCGCTCGGCGTCGCGGCCGTCGTCGAAGGTGTCGGGGGGCAGGTCTGAGAGGGCTCTGCGGTTCATACCGCAGATCTAAGCGTTCCTGCCCCCGAGTGGGACCGGGTTGGCCGACAAAATTACCGCGCCGGACCCGTCCGACCGGATCAGTCGAACAGGGAGTCGATGTCGTTCTGGTCGACGTGGCCCGGATCGTCGTCGAGCTTCGGCCCGTTGAGCAGGCTGCTCTCGTCGTCCAGCGCGGTCGGGACCGGCATCACGGTGATCAGGTCGCGGAAGCTGTCCAGCTGCGTCCAGGCCGCGATCAGCCGATCGAGATGCTCCTCGATGAACTTCATCACGCCGACGATCTTGTTGATCCGCTGGCCGGTCAGATCCTGGAAGTTGCAGGCCTCGTAGGCCGAGATCACCCGCTCCTGGATGATGTCGACATGCTGCTTCATGCCCGGCGGTAAATTCGCCGTGTACAGCATGCCAGCATTCGACTCGATCTCCTCGACGGCGTTCAGCAGCTGCGTCGTGGCGCGCTCGGTTGATTCGACCACCGCGTCGAGCTCGTCCGCCGCGCGGCGCATGCCCTTGCCGCTGTTCTCGGAGCGGTGAAGCGTCGCCAGCTCGGACTTGGTCCGGGTGATCGCCTCCTTCATCAGGTCGAGTTCGGAGCGCATCGCCAGCGCATCGTGTAGCTCACGCCGGCACGTCTCGATCGTCTCGTCCGCGCTCATCTGCGTGATGCGGCGCAGATCCATGATCGCGCTCAGGATCTCGTCCAGCCGCTCATTCGAGGCCTCCGGAGCCGGTGCGGCGGGTAAGACCCCGGGAAGCCCGAGGCTGTCTTCGATACGATAGCGCTTTTGGGTCATCGTCGGGGCGTGAGCCTTCAGGATCCGTGGTGGCAACTCTCTACCACAATCGGTTAGCGGACTGTGACTGCCAACCTCATCCGACGACGATTTCTATGCCCCAGCGACATTTGACCTATCGGTGGTTGTGGCACGCAGGGTTTTACTAACGATTCACGCTGATCGCGCGCATTCGGGGAGGGCGGGGACGGCGCGGCGTGATTCACCATGTTGATTCACTGGATCGCCCGGTCGCGGGTGGATCGTCCCCGAATCGGGGCCTCTGCCCCCACGGGAGCGTTCGCCGATGCGTGGTTCGGTCCGTCTGGGTCTGTGTGCGGTCGTGGCCACGGGGTGGCTATGCGCCGCCGCGTCGGCACAGCAGTCGCGTTATGCCGAAGGCGGCGGCTATGGCGGCGGCCTCATCGAATATCTCGTGACCGGTCAAGCCGGGGGAGGGGGCCGCGGCTGGCCGCAACGCTCGGCCGCGCCGCAGCGGGTGGCGGCATATTCCGGCGAACTCCTGCCAGCCGAGCCGGAGCCCCTGCAGGCTCTCCCACTGCAGCAGGCCTACGGCGTCCCCCAGGCGGATCCGGGCCGCATCGCCCGGGAGGTCGGGCCGGAATACCGGCGCCAGGAGGTCGCCTTCGCCGGGCCTCAGCGGCCCGGGACGATCGTGATCGATACGGCCGCCAAGCACCTCTATCTCGTTCAGCCTGGGCAGCGGGCGCTGCGCTACGGGATCGGCGTCGGTCGTCCGGGCTTCGCCTGGAGCGGCCTCAAGACCGTTAGCCGCAAGGCCGAATGGCCCGACTGGACGCCGCCGGCCGAGATGCTCGCCCGCCGTCCCGACCTGCCGCGGCACATGGCCGGTGGTCCCGAGAACCCACTCGGCGCCCGCGCGCTCTATCTCGGCTCCTCGCTCTACCGCATCCACGGCACGAACGAGCCGGGGACGATCGGCCAGTCGGTCTCGTCGGGCTGCATCCGGATGATGAACGAGGATGTGGTGGACCTCTACGACCGCGTTCCGGTGGGGACCCGCGTCGAGGTGCTTTGACACCCGTCTCGCCGGTTTCTCCCGCCCGTCAACCTTCTGAGAGGGACCTGCTGGGCGCGAGCCTCACTTTCAAGCCGCGATGCCGTGATGACACTGGGGAAGGCCACTGAGCGTCTTCGTCCCCGCGGCAGGCCTTCGTGGACGATGAGCGTCGCGGGCGGTCCATCGACCGCTCGTTCCCGGGTGAGATGAGCTGTCCTATCGACACCCATTCTGCAGGGTCGTTGCTATGGATTTGCCGGCGCGATCGCCTTGCTCAGAGCCTTGTGTCACGTCTAAATGAATGATCAGAGGCACAATATTGAGTTAGTTTGATTATAAACTGGCGAAGTCAGCACGGTTCGGGGTCCGAGCGTCACCGTAGGGCGGGTCAGCGCCGTCCCTTCCGCAGGGGCGCGCGATGCTGCAGGTGGTGAGCCCCGCCGCCGTCGGGAGCGTTCGGGTGAGGTTGGACAGGTTTCTGTCCGGCATGCGCCCGCTGGCGCCGTTCTTCTGTCTGTATATGACCTTCGGCGCCACCCTCGGCTTCCTGTCCGGCGGGGCGCCGCTGATCCTGCGGGTCCGGGGCCTGGAACTGGCCGAAATCGGGCTGCTGCAGCTCATCAATCTGCCGGTGGGTCTCACCTTCCTGTGGGCCGCCGTCCTCGACCGGGTCCGCCTGCCGTTCCTCGATCACCGCGTCGGGTGGATCGTGGCCGCGCAGGGCGCGACGGTGCTGCTCCTGGGCGTCCTCAGCTTCGGCGAGCATTGGCCGCTGTTGGCGCTGCTCTTGCTGGCGGTCGCGGCCTGCGCCTGCGTCGCCACCATGGACATCGCGCTGGAGGCGTTGGTGGTCGAGACCGTGCCGGCGGAGCGGCGGGCCTTCGTCGCCTCGGCCAAGCTCTGCGGCGCGTCCCTCGGCGGCATTCTCGGCGTCGGGATCCTGGTCGGGTCCTACGATCTCCTCGGATGGCGCCTGGCGGTCCTGGCCTGCGCGGCCCTGGACGCGCTGTGCCTCCTGCCGATCTTCGGCTACCCGGAGGCGCGTCTCCACGGGGTCGGCGGCGTACCCGAGCGGTGGTCGGGCTCGTTCGCGCGTCTGCGCGCGCTTGCGGCGCGGATCCTGGTGCTGGGCGCGTATTTCGCCGCTTCCTACCTGCTGTCCGGCCCCAACACGCTGGCCCTCCTCGACCTCGGCGTGCCGCTCGCGCAGGTCGGCTTTCTCACCGGCACCGTCCTGCCGGCCATCAACCTCGTCATGGCGCTCGTCGCGGGCGGCCTCGCCGCACGCTTCGGCACGGTGCGGCTGATCGCCTTCGGGGCGTTCGGCGTCCTGGTCTCCGGCGGCCTGATGGCGTCCGCCTGCGCGGCCGGCGCGGTGGAGCTGGCGATCGCGGCGACGATCCTGAATTTCCTCTGCGGCGGGATCCTGGGTGTTCCGGTGTTCAACATGATCTACCGCTGGGCGCAGGGGCCGCGGCCGGCCACGGATTACGCGCTGCTGTTCGGCGCGGCCTTCTTCGCCGCGATGCCCCTGCGGGTCGCCGCCCCGGCTCTGGCCGAATGGGCCGGATGGCCGTCCTATTTCGGCGCGACGCTGCCCCTCTACGCGGCGGCGGTGGCCTGGCTGCTGGTGACGGTTGATCGGACCCTCCGGGCCGACGGGGCGGGGACGCGATGATTGACGAGATCGCCGCGCGCGTTCCCGCGTCGCTGGAGACGTACCGTCACGGTGTCGCCGTCGGGCCCGGCGGGGCGACCGCGCTGCCGGTGGCCGCGTTGCGCGATCCCGAAGTGTTCGAGACGACCCTCTCGACCTTCGGAGCGGGCTACGGTGCGGTCGACCGGCGCGTCCTCGTCTCGTACTGGAGCCAGTTCTATCTGGCCGCCCTCGCCACGCCGGCCTTGACCGCCCTGGCCTGTCTCGGGCGCCCCCTGCCGCTCGCCTTCGACACGACGCGTCTCGAACTCGATGACGCCGGCCGACCGGCCCGCCTCCTGGTCCCGGCAGAGACGCCGGATTGCCGGTCCGGCTGCGCGTCCGGCCTCGCGGGCCTGGTCGAGGGCCATCTGCGCCCCTTCGTCGACATGTGCCACGCAAGATGCGGGATCGCCCCCCGGGTCCTGTGGGGGAACGCCGCGGTGATCCTCGACTACGTCGCCGGGGAGTTGGGCTGCGCGGGCGAGCCGACCTGCCCGGCGGCCGCGACACGGCTCGGATGGCGCGGCGACCTCGCCTGCGGTAGGAACCCCCTCGCGCAGGCCCTGTGCGCGGACGCGTCGGGCTGCCGCCGGCGGCGCGTCTGCTGCCTGCGTCACCGCCTTCCGGGCGTCCCGTCCTGTGGCGCGCTCTGCCCCCTCGAACGCGCCACCGAGCGCTGACCCGCGGATCATGCTGAAGGCCTTCCTCGCCTATTACAGGCCGCATCGGGCACTGTTCCTGACGGATTTCGGCTGCGCGGTCCTGTCCGGCCTGCTGGAGCTCGGCTTTCCCATCGCGGTGAAGATCTTCGTCGACCGGCTGCTGCCGCAGCAGGATTGGAGCCTGATCCTGCTGGCGGCCTGCGGCCTCGCGCTGGTCTACGTGGCCAATGCCGGCCTGATGGTGGTGGTGACCTATTGGGGCCACGTGCTGGGCATCAACATCGAGACGACGATGCGGGCCCGGGCCTTCGACCACCTGCAGAAGCTCTCGTTCCGGTTCTACGACGGCCAAAAGACCGGCCACCTCGTCGCCCGGGTGACGAAGGATCTCGAGGAGATCGGCGAGGTCGCCCATCACGGGCCCGAGGATCTGTTCATCGCGGTGATGACGCTGGTCGGCGCCTTCGGGCTGATGGTCTGGGTCCACCCGACGCTCGCGCTGATCACCGGCGCGATCCTGCCGGTCATCGCCTTCGTGAGCCTGCGCTACGGCGGGCGGATGACCCGGAACTGGCAGACGCAATACGGCCGGGTCGGCGCCTTCAACGCCCGCATCGAAGAGAATGTCGGCGGGATCCGGGTCGTGCAGGCCTTCGCCAACGAGCAGCACGAGCGCGCCTTGTTCGCCCGCGATAACGCCCGCTACCGCGACACCAAGCTCGAAGCCTACCGCCTCATGGCGGCCAGCCTGTCGATCAACTATCTCGGCCTGCGCCTGGTCCAGATCGCCGTGCTGCTCGGCGGCGCGGCCTTCGTGGTCCGCGGCGATCTCACGGCCGGCGGCTTCGTCGGCTTCCTCCTGCTGGTCGGCGTGTTCTACCGCCCGCTGGAGAAGATCGGCGCGGTGATCGAGACCTACCCCAAGGGGGTGGCGGGCTTCCGTCGCTACCAGGAACTGCTCGCGACCGAGCCCGACATCGTCGATCGTCCGGATGCGATCGAGGCGCGAGCCTTGCGCGGCGACATCCGCTTCGAGGGCGTGAGCTTCGGCTACGATACCGGCCGCCCGATCTTCGCCGGCCTCGACCTGACGATTGCGGCCGGGGAGACGGTCGCGTTCGTGGGCCCGTCGGGCGTCGGCAAGACGACGCTGTGCGCCCTGCTGCCGCGCTTCTACGAGGTCGCGGCGGGGCGGGTGACGATCGACGGCATCAACGTGCGCGACCTGACCCTCGCCTCCCTGCGGCGGCAGATCGGCATCGTGCAGCAGGACGTGTTCCTGTTCGCCGGCACGATCCGCGAGAACATCGCCTATGGCCGCCTCGACGCGAGCGAGGCCGAGATCGACCAGGCCGCCCGTCGCGCCCGGCTCGGCGCGCTCATCGACGGCCTGCCGGCCGGGCTCGACACGGTGGTGGGTGAGCGCGGCGTGCGCCTGTCCGGCGGGCAGAAGCAGCGCATCGCCATCGCCCGGGTATTCCTCAAGAACCCGCCGATCCTGATCCTCGACGAGGCGACCTCCGCCCTCGACACGCAGACCGAGCGGGAGATCCAGCAGGCGCTCGCCGACCTCGCGCGGGGACGCACGACGCTGGTCATCGCCCACCGGCTGGCGACGATCCGCGACGCCGACCGCATCGTGGTTCTGGGCGAGGACGGCATCGTCGAGCAGGGGCGGCACGCGGCGCTGCTCGATGCCGACGGCGTCTACCGGCGCCTGCACGCGGCGCAATTCGGAGCGGATAGTGTATCGGCGACTGCGGCGGAGTGAGGCTCGGCCTCATCCGTCCGAACGAGCGAAGCGAAGCAAACCAGGGAAGCGCCAAGGTTCGGGAATCGCGCGCGGCACGGGGTCGCTTCGCCGTGCTCGCTAGGCCGGCACAGGATGATCGCCGTAGGCTGCAGGCGCTAGGTCATCACCTCGGCGAGGATGCACGGCACCTCGCCCGGGATCTCCCGGGCCATGAAGCCGATGCCGCCGTAGCGGCGGGCGAGCCGGCGGCCGGCCTCGCCATGGGCGTAGACGCTCCACAGGGCGGCCGCTTCCGGCGCGGCGCCGCGGGCCAGCAGGCCGACGACGAGTCCGGCCAGCGTGTCGCCGGAGCCCGACGTCGCCAACCCGACATGGCCGACCTCGTAGCACCAGGCCCTGCCGTCCGGGGCGACGACGTGCGTCCGCCCACCCTTCATCACCGTGACCGTGCCGAAGCGCTCGGTCGCCCGCCGCGCCGCCGCCAGCGGATCCGCCTCGATCGCGTCGCGCTCCTCCCCAAGGAGCTGCGCCATCTCGCCGGCATGCGGGGTGATGATCGCCGGCTTGGACAAGCGCCGGGTCAGATCCGGCTCGGCCCGCAACGCCACGAGGGCGCCGGCATCCAGGACGAGGGCCGCTTCGCCGGCGCCCCGGATCAGGGCGGCGGTCACGGCTTCGGCATCCGAATCCTCGGACATGCCGGGGCCGACCAGAACCCCATCGACGCGCTCCGCCCGCTGCGCGAGATCGGCGGCACAGGCTTTATCGATACCGCCGTCGTCGGTCTGCGGCAGCCCGATCACCAGCGCTTCGGGCACCGCAATCCCGATCGGGATCGCCAGGTCCCGGCAGACCGCGATCTGCAGCTTTCCCGCACCGACCCGGAGCGCGGCATGGGCCGCGAGCAACACCGCGCCCGGCAGGCCCGTACACCCTGCCACGATCAGGACCCGGCCCCTTCCGTCCTTGCTGTCGCCGTCGGGCTCGGGCGGGGCCATGGTCCGCAGGACGTGCTCGGTGACCGGCGTAACGGTGCTCATGGATCCCCCGGTCGCCCTGCGCAGGCTCCGTGAGGGATCACGTCGCGGCCGCTTCGGCATCTGGTTCGGAGGTAACGGGGGCACCCCCCGCCTCAAGGGGTGCGACGAAGTTGTAGCGGACCAGGGCCAAGCCGCCGTCGGGGGCGGCCGTGGCCGAGAACGCATACTCCGTCACGCCGCAATTCAGCACATCGCCCTCGGCATCGACGGCGAGGATCTCGGCCTCGGTCATCCCCTCCAGCAGGTAGCGGAGGCACAAAACCACGACCTGGTGGGCGACGAGCAGGATCCGGCGCCCGTCATGGTGCAGGCCGATCGTGTCGAGGGAACTGCGCAGGCGCAGGATCACGTCGCACCAGCTCTCGCCGCCCGGCGGGCGATGGTAGAACTTGCCGAGATCGTGCCGCAACGCGGATTGTTCGGGATGCTGCTGCTCGATCCCGACCCGGGTCAGCCGGTCGAGGATGCCGAACTCCTTCTCGCGCAGACGCTCGTCGATCAGCAGCCGCGGCGTGCCGGACGCCAGACCGCCCGCCCCGCGAATGTGTTCGGCCGTCTGGACCGCTCGACGGTACGGCGAGGCGAGGACCAGGTTCGGGCGCTCATCGTCGGGCAAACCGGCGAACCAGCGCCCGAGCGCCTCGGCCTGCCGGTGACCGAGCGCGCTGAGCGGCACGTCCACATCGCGCTCCGGGATGTCGATGCGGGCAGCGCCCGCGGCCTGGGCGGCGTCGCGGGCGACATTCCCGGAACTCTCGCCGTGGCGCACGACCCACAACAGGAGCGGGTGTCTCTGAGGCACGTTGATCTCCTGGCGCGGTCCCGTCCGAGAGGTCGGAACGTCGCGCCGGCATCCCCGTTCCAGCGACCGGCCGTCCGCCCTGACCGGGCCGTACCCGGTCGCGTCCAGACGCCCGGACGCCTTGCGTTGCTCAGCGCCGACCGGCCAGGGCATCGCCCAGCAGATCGAGGAGGGCGCGGGCGAAGGTCCGCATGTTCGTGATCCGATCCGTGCCGCCGGTCTCGATCGTGGCGACGAGCTCGACGGGGCCGCTCACGGCCAGACAGCTATGCCCGGCGGCATCGCCGTAGCGGTTGCCGCTCGGGCCGGCGGCGCCGGTCTCCGCGATGCCCCAGGTTGCGCCGTGCCGTGTGCGGACGGTCCGGGCCAGCAGGCGCGCATAATCTTCGGAGGCCGAGCGCAGGCCGGTCATAGCGGCTTCGTCGAGGCCGACGAGAGCCGAGCGGGCCGCGGCCGTGTAGACCACGGCGCCACCGAGGAAATACGCGCTGGCGCCGGGGACCGACAGGAGCGCCGCCGCCACGAGACCGCCGGACGACGATTCCGCGACCGCCAGCGTCTCGTTGCGCGCGCTGAGCGCCGCTCCGAGCGTCGTGGCCGTCGGCAACAAGGTTTCCATGGCAGATCCCCGGATGTGATGCCGCGGCTATGCGCCGGCTTGCGGCCAGGCTTCGATCGTCTCGCCGCCGGATTGCAGCACCACGCGGTGAGCGTGCACCGGATCCCGCGTCTTGCACAGGTCGATCGCGGAAGCGAAGCGGGTCCGGGCCGCCACCTCGGTTTCGACATCCTCGGAAATGACCTCCTGGTCGTCGCGGAAGGTGATCACCCGGAAGGGCGGGTGTTGCTTGAGGTCGCTGGCTTCCATGGATGGCGTCTCCCAACCGATCGTGTCGCGGGCGGTAAGCGCCCATCGGCATGGATCGTTGCGCGACCGGCCGCTCGGGTGCCGGATCGGTACAATTCGTTAAGCCTACGGTCGTAGCCCGGAGGCTCCTCAACACGCGTGGGTATCATGCCGAGACTGGGCCACATGATCGTCGACGGGCTGGCCCTCGTCCTCGTCGGCGCCGGGCTGACCGCCATCGTCGTGGGCTACGAGCGCAACCTGCCGGAGCCGATCGTGCATGTCGCCGGGCACGCATCGGACTGGGCCGACCCGGTGACCACCGGCTCGATCACGCCGGCGGTCAACGAGGGCGCAACCCTGACGGCGTCGTTCCAGTCCGGTTGGGCAGCCGAGGAGTTCGGCCCCTCCGCAGGGGCCGGCACACGGGTGTGGATCGATCCGCCGCGGCGGTAATCGGCGCGATCGTGCAGAGCCGCTTCAACCTTCGATAGAAGTGCCGCGAACGGACCGGCCCCGGCTGCGTTGCCGTAGGAGCCCGAAGACGGGCCGACCTGAGGAAACGCACATGCCCATGAAGACTTTCGGCCTCGCGGCCGCCCTCGCCATCGCCCTGACCGGAACCGCCTACGCCCAGCAGCCCGCCGGCGGCGGCAGCGCGACCGGCAACATGAACAATCCCGGCTCGGTGAAGAGCGACAGCCAGAAGGCGAACGAGGCCGCGACTGGCTCAGCCACCGGTGCGACGACAGGCTCGACCACCGGCGCGGCCGGCGCCGCAACGGTCCCGGGCACCGGCACGGCGCGGCCGGGTGTGGGCGTTGGAACCAGCACCACGGCGCCGGCCCGATAGCCGCACCGTCGGAACCGAGGCCGGCGGCCTCGGTTGCCGGCCCATGTCTCGTCTCCTGTTCCCCGCCGCGATCATCATCATCCTCGCAAGCGTCGCCTTCGCCCACTGGGAAACGTCGGGTTCGGAGCCGGCGCCCGGCACGCCGCCGATGAGCCAGGCGGCTCCGAAGCTTGGCGCCGATGCTTCGATGCCCTCGGTCAACCCCGTCAGCAGGCAGTAGCGCCATTGTGGACGCGTCGCGCACGCGGTCGCCGCTCGGCCGACGTGCTGACAGTCACGTCTCCTGCATAAGCACGGATCGAGGCCGTCGCGACGCGGCGCGTCGCAGATCGACACAACCGGCCGACGCGACGGCCCGTCAACGGCCGGAAGCAGGGGGCTGACGCTCTCGCAGGAGAGCGGGCAGGTCCACGAACTGGGCTGCGAGGTCGGCGCAGGCGAGGATGCCGCCGTCGAGCATCGGGATATGGAGATCAGGCAGGCGGGTCGCGGGCTGTTCGCCGTGGGGCAGGGCGGCCCCCGGCAAGAACCGGGCGAAGCGGGTGAGAAGCCGGATCATCGTCAGGCCGCCCGCGCCACGGTGCCGGCGGCAGCCAGCGCCTGATCGAGATCGGCGAGCAGGTCGTCGATATGCTCCAGCCCCACCGAGAGACGGACGTAACCGTCCGAGACGCCCGTGGCCTTCAGCGCCTCGGGGCCGAGCTGTGCATGCGTCGTGCTGGCCGGATGGATCGCGAGGCTGCGCGCGTCGCCGATATTGGCCACATGGTAGAACAGCTTCAGGGCGTCGATGAACCGCCGCCCCGCCGCACGCCCGGCTGCCAGTTCGAAACCGACGAGACCGCCATAGCCGCCGCTGAGCACCGCGTCGGCGCGGGCGCGCGCCGCGCCGGTCTGGAGCGATGGGTGGATCACCCGCGCAATTTCGGGCCGGTCCTTCAGCCAAGCCGCGATCGCCTGGGCGTTGCGGCTGTGCCGCTCGATCCGCAGCGGCAGCGTCTCCAGGCCCTGAAGCGTCAGGAACGCGTTGAGCGGCGAGACCGCGGGGCCGAGGTCGCGCAGCAGCCGTACCCGCGCCCGCAGGACGTAGGCGACCGGCCCGATCGGCTGCGCGGCCTCCGTCCAGATCGCACCGTGATAGCTGGCATCCGGCGTGTTGAGATTGGGCTGGCGCAGCGGGTGGGCCGCCCATTCGAAGGTGCCGCCGTCGATGATCGCGCCGCCGATCGCGATGCCGTGGCCGGCGATGTATTTGGTGGTCGAGTACACGACGATGGCCGCGCCGTGATCGAACGGGCGGGCCAGCAGCGGCGCGGCGGTGTTGTCGACGATGAGCGGGATGCCGAGCGGCCGGCCGATCTCGGCCACCTCGCGGATCGGGAAGACCGCCAGCTTCGGGTTCGGCAGCGTCTCGGCGTAGTAGGCTCGCGTCCGCTCGTCCGTCGCGCGGGCAAAGGCCTGCGGATCGGTGGGATCGACGAAGCGCACCGCGATGCCCTGCTCGGACAGGGTGTTGGCGAACAGGTTCCAGGTGCCGCCGTAGAGATCGGTCGAGGAGACGATGTTGTCGCCGGCGCGGGCCAGGTTCTGCACGGCGAGCGCCGAGGCCGCCTGGCCGGAGGCTAGGGCGAGCGCCGCGACGCCGCCTTCCAGGGCCGCGAGGCGCTGCTCCAGCACGTCCACGGTCGGGTTGCCCACCCGGGTGTAGATGTTGCCGAGTTCCTTCAGGGCGAACAGATCCTCGGCATGCGCCGTGTCGCGGAACTGGTAGGAGGTGGTCTGGTGGATCGGCACCGCCACGGAACCGCTCGACGGGTCGGCCCGCCAGCCGGCATGGAGGGCGAGCGTCTCGGGCTTGGCGTGGGTCAGGTCCTGGCTCGGCACGGGACGGCTCCTGATCGATCGGGACGCGGCGCAGAACTCGCACCGCGCAGTCCATCGTTCCTCCGCGCGATGTGCCGGTCAATGAAACGGGATGATCGATTTTCCGGACGGCCGGAAAATTCGAACCTGTCCGGCCACTCAGTTCGGGAATACCCTTTTCTGTAGCCTGTGAGACAACTCCGGCGGGGGAAAGTCTCACGCACGACCTGCTCCGGTGAGCTTGCAGGGCCGCCCCATTTGGGCCGGTCGATCCCCTGCGTCGCCCCGGCGCTATCGTCCTGGCCTCCGAAGATGGCCGCGAATCGATGAATCCCGTCCGGATCTGCTGACGTTCGACCGCGGCCGCATGACCGAGCGGGCATGAACATCCGTCTTGCGGCCGCGCGCCGTCACAGAACGACATCCTTGCCGGCACCGGATCTACGGAAGCCTTTTTCGTCGGCCCGAACCTAGACTTCGGATGTCGCGAGGCACGGCCGCGACGCTCTTCCACCGCGGGCAGGATCCATGGCCGACATCGACGACTATCTCGACGAGAAGCGCCGCGCGCTGGCGGCGCGCGACGCGCGGATCCGCGGGGGGGAGGTGTCGCCCGTGCCGCTGACCGCGCGGGCGACGGTGGAGGGCGGCAGCGGCGTGCGCCGGATCGGGATCCGCCGGCACGCCATCGTGTCCGACAGCGCGCCGGACTTCGCCGGGTTCGATCTGGGGCCCGGCTCGCCCGAGCTCCAGCTCGGCGTCCTCGGCTCGTGCCTTGCCCACACGATCCTGATCCAGGCCGCGCTCCAGGCGATCCCGATCACGGCGCTGGAGGTCGCGGTGACCGGGACGTTCGATCCGCGTGCGGGGGCGGACGGTTTCGAGGATATCCCGGTGCACCCGCAGGATCTCGCCTACACGGTGCAGATCGACTCGCCAGCCGATACGGCGGTGATCGCGGCACTCCAGGTGCGGGTCGAGAAGGCCTGCCCGATCCTCAACCTGCTGCGCCAGCCACAGATTGTCGGCGGCCGCTTCGTTCAGGGCCGGACCTCGCAGGAGAGCGCCGCGTGACGAGCACCAGACGCGGGGTCTCGGCCCTGATCCTCGCCCTGGCGGCGGGCCTCCCGGTAATCCCGGGGGCGGCCGGACAGGAGCCTGCCCCGAAGGAGTTTCGGATCGGCTATCAGAAGGTCGGCCTGATCGTCGTGGCCCGCAGGCAGGGCACCATCGAGAAACGACTGGCCGCCGCCGGGACGCGTGTACGCTGGGTCGAGTTCCAGGCCGGCCCGCCCCTGCTCGAAGCCCTCAACGCCGGCGGCATCGACTTCGGCTACACGGGCGACACGCCGCCGATCTTCTCGCAGGCGGCCGGCGGCAACCTCGTCTATGCCGGCGCCGTGCCGCCCTCCGGCGACAGCGAGGCCATCGTGGTGAAGGCGGATTCGCCGATCCGAACGGTCGGGGATCTCAAGGGCCGCACGGTCGCGGTCGCGCGCGGGACCAGCTCGCACAACCTGCTGGTGGCCGCCCTCGAGAAGGCCGGCCTCGGCTTCGCCGACATCAAGCCCGCCTACCTGCTGCCCGCCGATGCCGGCTCGGCATTCGCCAACGACAGCGTCGACGCCTGGACGATCTGGGACCCGTATCTCGCCCTGACGCAGGCCCGCAACGACACGCGGATCCTCGTCACGTCCGGCCAGACCTTCGAGGCTCCGGCGTTCTTCCTGGCCAACAGGACATTCGCCGAGACGCATCCGGGCGTCGTGGCCGGCGCGTTGGCCGGGCTGTCCGACGCGGCGGATTGGGCTGATGGCCATCGGGATCAGGTTGCCCAGGCGCTCGCGGACGTGACCGGGCTCTCCTTCGCCATCCAGAAGGTCGCGGCCGACCGCACGCATTTCGGCGTGCTGCCGCTCTCCGACGCCATCCTGTCCAGCCAGCAGACGACCGCCGACCGGTTTTTCCGGCTCGGCCTGATTCCGCGCGCCGTCCGGGTCCGCGACGCGGTCTGGACGCCGCCGCGGAGCTGAGCGACCCCGCAGCGGGCGATTGCGCCGCCGGATCCGTCAGGGCCTCACATCCGGGCGCGGATCCGGGACGAAGCCGTCGCGGTTCGGCATCCGGATCGACGCCAGGGATTTCGCGTCGAGGATCGTCTCGTCGGAGACGAGGCCGTTGAGGTGGAGGAGATAGGCCGACACCGCGTAGACCTCGTCGGCGCTGAGCGATTGCGGTGCGTTGAGCGGCATCGCTCGCCGGATGTAATCGAACAATGTCGGCGCGTAGGGCCAGAAGCTGCCCACGGTCTTGATCGGCTTGGCGGTGGCCAGCGTTCCCTGGCCGCCGACCAGCCTGTCCCCGATCCCGCCTTCGCCGCGGGACCCGTGGCAGGACGCGCAGTGCGCCTCGAAGACCGCGCGTCCCTGCGCGACGCTGCCGCTGCCCGGCGGCAGTTTCCGGCCGTCGCGGTCGATGTCGATGTTCCAGGCCGCGATCTCCGCCTCGGTCGCCGGTCGGCCGATCCCGAGACGCTCGGTGGCGCGCGCCGCCCCGGCGATCCCGAGCAGGAGCACGGCGCCCGTCAGAGCCGCAACCCTACGCGTAGCCATTGGCGACCTCGCCGCTCGCCGCGATGCGCCAGGGCACGACCGCGTTGTTGTGGTAGAAGGAGTTCAGGCCGCGCACCGCGGTGAGATCCGCGAAGCCCGGCTGGACGTAGCCGGTCTCGTCGATCGCGCGGCTGGCGATGGTGGTCGGCTGCCCGTCCCAGGTCCAGGGCAGGCGGAACCGGGTCAGGGCCCGGGTCAGGACCGGCTCCTGCAGGGCGGCGTCCTGCCAAGTCCGTCCAGAATCGACCGAAACCTGCACGCCGCTGATCTTGCCCCGGCCGGTCCAGGCGAGGCCGGTGATCTCGTGGAAGCCCGGGGCGATCCGCTGGGTGCCGGAGGGCCGCGTGATGATTGATTTCGCCTCCATGACGAACGTGAATTGCCGCGCCGTCCCGTCAGGCATCAGGTCGGTGTATTTCGCGGTCTCCTCGCGCGAGAATGCCGGCTCGGCGGTGACATTCAGGCGCCGCAGCCACTTCACGCTCATGTTGCCTTCGAAGCCGGGCAGGAGCACCCGCAGGGGATAGCCCTGCTGCGGGCGCAGCCGCTCGCCGTTCTGGCTGTAGACCAGCAGGGCGTCGTCGAGGCATTTCGCGATCGGGAGGCTGCGGGTCATGGCGGCGGCATCGGCGCCCTCGGCCACGACCCATCTGGCGTCGGGCTTGAGCCCGGCCTCCCGCAGCACCGTCGCGAGGCGGACGCCGGTCCATTCGGCGCAGCTGACAAGGCCGACGAGGTCCGACGCGGTCCGGCCCGCCTTGATCGCCTCGAAGCCCGGATTGCCCGAGCATTCCAGGAAGTGGATGCGCGATTCCGACGGGAAGCGGCGGATGTCGTCCAGGGTCAGGACCAGGGGCGTCTCCACCAGCCCGTGGACCAGCAGCCGGTGCTGCGCGGGGTCGATATCGGGGATGCCGCCGTGGTGGCGCTCGTAGAACAGCCCGTTGGGCGTGAGGATGCCGTCGAGATCCTGCAGCGGCGTCCGGCTGGAGGCCGAGGTGTATTGCTTCAGGCCTTTCGGCACGTTGCGGATGAGGCCGCTCTCGAACCGCGATGGCTGGCCGTAGGTCTGGCTGCCGACATCCGCGCCCGGTTCCTTCATCCAGTCGGGGATGCCGGGCGGCGCGGCCGCCTCGGCCCGGCTGCGGCCCGGCGCACCGCCCCCGGCCAGGATACCCGCCGCCGCAGCGGCGCCCTGGGCGAGAAAGCGTCGCCGCGCCGGGCTCTTCTTCGGGGCGTCGTCGCTCATCGCATGGGGCTCCGGCAGCGTCCGGATTGCGGGACGGGAAACACGCGTGGTCCACGCCCGGCCGGGGGCCTGTCGGTGGCGACCACGTCTTCGGAGACGGCCGCCATCAGTGCAGGACCCATCCGATGAGGCAGATCAGGAGTGCGGAGGCGGCGATGTAGCTCCGCATCCGGCTTTCCGCGCAGGATGCAGGCGGATCGCTGGCGAAAGCCAGCGCGTGATCCGGGATGTCGTGGCTCAACGGCATGGACACGTCTTCGCTGCGCTCCGTCCTGATCGCGGCAGGGCCGACGCATCGCCTCGCGAGGCTCCGCGCCGGAGGCGGGCGTGCTGCGCCCCTCTCATGAGGATCCCGCACCCGCGCTGCCGGAATCGTGCTGAGCCCCGATCGTGTCGTCGCAGGCGCCGGCAGTCAAACGAAGCGAAGTCTTTTATTGGGCCGCTGCAGAGGACGGTGTCCCCCAGATCTCATCCTCTACGTTCCAAGTCTTCGCCGGATCCGGCTCACGCACCGGCCGGGGATCCCGGGATCGCGGCGGGCCGCGCGGGCGGCCGGGAGCCCAGATGGTCCCGGAGCGTCCGACCCTCGTATTCGCTGCGGAACAGCCCGCGCCGGCGCAACTCGGGCAGCACGAGTTCGATGAAGTCGTCGAGGCCCCCCGGCAGGGTCGCCGGCATGATGTTGAAGCCGTCGGCGCCGTTTGCCCGGAAGCGCTCCTCCATCTCGTCGGCGATCTGGGCGGGCGTCCCGACGATCTGCGAATGGCCCCGGGCGCCGGCGATCCGCAGGTAGAGCTGGCGCAGCGTCAGGCCCTCCCGCCGGGCGAGATCGAACATCAGCTGCTGGCGGGATTTGGCGCCCTCGGCCTCGGGCAGCTCCGGCACCGGCCCGTCCGGATCGTAGCCGGACAGGTCGAAGCCGCCGACCATGCGCTCGAGCAAGGCCAGGCCGACCACCGGGTCGATCAGGTCCTGAAGCGCGTCGAACTTGGTGCGCGCCTCCGACTCGGTGCGGCCGACCACCGGGAACAGACCCGGCATCACCTTGAGGTCGTCCCGGCTCCGGCCGAAGCGGGTCATCCGCTCCTTCAGGTCGCCGTAGAACGCGACCGCCTCGTCGAGCGTCTGGTTGGCGGTGAACACGATCTCGGCCGTGCGGGCCGCCAGATCCTTGCCGGGGCCCGAGGAGCCCGCCTGGACCAGCACCGGCTGCCCCTGGGGCGTGCGCGAGATGTTGAGCGGGCCGCGCACCTGGAAATGCTTGCCGCGGTGGTTCAGCGGCCGGAACCCGTCCGGCTTCGAGAACTGGCCGCTGGCCCGGTCGATGATCACGGCGCCGTCGTCCCAGGTGTTCCACAGGCCGAGGACGACGTCGACGAACTCCTCGGCCCGTTCGTAGCGGTCGGTGTGGCGCGCGATCTGATCGGTGCCGAAATTGGCGGCCTCGGCATCCGTGGTCGAGGTCACGAGGTTCCAGCCGGCCCGGCCGCCGCTCAGGTGATCGAGCGACGCGAAGCGCCGGGCGACGTTGTAGGGCTCGTTGAAGCTGGTGGAGGTGGTGGCGACCAGCCCGATCCGGCTCGTGACCGCCGCCAGCGCCGACAGCAGCGTCACCGGCTCGAAATGGGCCGAGCGGGCCGTGCGCTCGCTGGAGCGCAGGTTGCCGTCGCGGATGCCGGTCCCGTCCTCCAGGAACACAAGATCGAACTTCGCGTCCTCCGCCCGGCGCGCCCAGCCGACGTAGCGCTCCAGGTTGAGCCCGCCATCGGCCTCGCTCGACGGGTGGCGCCATCCGGCGACGTGGTGCCCGGTGGCGTAGAAGAAGGCGCCGAGGCGAAGCGTGTCCTGTGTCATCGGCCGATCGGGGTTGGAGGCGATGCGTTTCGGGGCGAAGGCGAGGAGGCCTCGGGCGGCGTCAGCGCACCATGCCCCAGCGCCGGACCGTGAGCCGCTCGAACGTCGCGAACACGACGTTCTCGACGATGAGCCCGATCGCGATGACCAGCAAGAGGCCGGCGAAGACCCGGTCGGTGTAGAGCTCGTTGCGGTTCTGGTAGATGTACCAGCCGAGCCCGCCCTGGCCGGAGGCGGCGCCGAAGACCAGCTCGGCCGCGATCAGGGTACGCCAGGCGAAGGCCCAGCCGATCTTGAGCCCGGACAGGATCGCCGGCAGGGCCGCCGGGATCAGGATCTGCCAGACATAGGACAGGCCCGTCAGGCCGTAATTGCGCCCGGCCATGCGCAGGGTCTCGGGCACGCCCTGGAAGCCCGCGAAGGTGTTGAGCGCCAGCGGCCACAGCACCGCGTGGACCAGCACGAAGATCAGGCTGCCGGAGCCGAGCCCGAACCAGAGCAGGGCCAGCGGCAGCAGCGCGATGGCCGGCAGCGGGTTGAACATCGCCGTCAGGGTCGAGAGCAGGTCGCGGCCGAACTGCGTCGAGACCGCGAGCGTCGTCAGGGCGAAGGCCAGAACGACGCCGCCGACATAGCCTTCCGCCAGCACCGTGAGGGAGATCCGGGCCCGCTCCAGAAGCTCGCCGCTGCCCAGGCCCTCCGCGAGGGCCGACAGGGTGGCGCCGAAACCGGGCAGCAGCAGGTCGTTGTCCTGCCACCGGGCCAGCGCTTCCCAGGCGAGGGCGAGCACGACGAGGATCAGGCCCTTGCGGAGCCAGCCCTGCTGCCAGACCCGCGTCGAGAGCGGCAGCCTGCGCTCGACCGGCGCCTCCACGAAGGGCGCCAGCACGAGATCGTATTCCGATCGGATCGGCGGACGGACGTGCTGGGTCATCGTGCGGGAGCCACCGGGACGGAGGTTTCGGGGTCGGTCTCGAACAGGCGGCCGTGCAGGCGCTGCACCGCCGCCTGGAACGCCGCGCTGCCGACGCTCGCCAGGTCGAAATCGTGGCTGTTGTACTCGCCCCGCAACCGGCCGGGATGGGGCGAGAGCAGCGCCACCCGGTTGCCGACCACCAGCGCCTCCTCGATGGAATGCGTCACGAACAGCAGGGTGAAGCGCACCTCCTCCCAGAGGGCCAGCAACTCCTCCTGCATCTTGCGCCGGGTTAGCGCGTCGAGCGCCGCGAAGGGCTCGTCCATCAGCAGCACCTTGGGCTGGCTGGCGAGCGCGCGGGCGATGGCGACGCGCTGCTTCATGCCGCCGGACAGCTGGTGCGGGTAGCTGTCCGCGAACGGCGTGAGGCCGACCTTGTCGATGGAGTGCCGCGCCCGGGCTTCGGCCTCGCGCCGGCCGACCAGGCCGGCGGCGCGCAGCGGGAAGGCCACGTTCTGCGCGACGGTCTTCCACGGCGGCAGCTGATCGAATTCCTGGAAGACCACGATGCGGTCCGGCCCCGGCCCGCGCACGACCTCGCCGCCGAGGGTGATCGATCCCTCCACCGGCGGGATGAAGCCGGCGATCGCCTTGAGCAGGGTGGATTTGCCGCAGCCCGAGGGGCCGAGCAGGATGAAGCGGTCGGCCTCGTAGACATCGAACCCGACCCGGTGGGTCGCCCGAACCACGCGCTCCGGGGTGCGGTATTCCAGGGTCAGGTCCGAGACCCGCAGCAATGGCGCCGGCAGGGGCGTCGGCGCAGACTCGGATTCCGCATTGTGGGCAAGGACCGGCGCGGCCGCGATGTCCCGCTGGACCCGCGCGATAGCGCGGCGCTCATCGACCAGACTCATCGGCTCAGCTGCCGGTCGCGATGCGGGGATTGGCGAAGAAGTAATCGTCGAGGGTCTTCGGCTCGCTCCGGATCACGCCGACGCGGTGCATGAACTGCCCGAGCCCGATCGTGTTCTGCGGCTCGATCTTGAAGGTCACCTCGGGGTTGCGGATGACCTTGAGCAGCAGGTCGCGGTCGATCCGGCTGGCGTTGGACTTGATGTAGATATCCGCGGCCGTCTCGGGATTGTCGGTGATGAACTGCGCGGCTTCCGCGAGGGCGTCCACGAAGGCCGTGTAGGTCTTCGGGCTGTCGCGGTAGAACTTTTCCGTGGCGTAGAGCACCGTCGAGGAGGCGGGGCCGCCCTGGACCGCGTAGGAATTCAGGACGACGTGGGCGTTCAGGTTGCCGGCGAGCTCCTGCTCCTGGAACGGCGGGTTGCCGAAATGGCCGGTGATCTCGGTGCCGCCCTTGATGATCGCGGCCGAGGCTTCCGGATGCGGGACGGCGACGCTGATCTTGTCGAGCCGGGCGAAATCCTTGTCGCCCCAGAGCTTGGCGGAGGCCCATTGCAGGATGCGGGCCTGAACCGAGACGCCGACCGCCGGCAGCGCGATCCGGTCCTTGTCGGTGAAGTCGCCGATCGTCTTCACTTCGGGCCGGTTGGAGACGAGGTAGTAGGGAAAGTTGCCGAGCGACGCGACGCCCTTCACATTCTGCCGGCCGCGGGTGCGATCCCACAGCGTGAACAGCGGCCCGACGCCCGCGCTCGCGACGTCGATGCTGCCCGACAGGAGCGCGTCGTTCACCGCCGAGCCGCCGGAGAGCTGCGCGTACTCCACCTTGATGTCGAGGCCGGCCTTCGCGCCGTGCTTCTCGATCAGCTTCTGATCTTCCGCCACGTTGAGCAGCAGGTAGACGACGCCGAACTGCTTCGCGATGCGCAGCTGCCCCTCCGCCGCGGCGGCCGGGCCGAGTGCGGCAACGGCCAGTACGGAGGCCAACAAGGCGGCCGCATGGCGGCGCGAGAACAGGGTGCGTCGCGTGCCGATCATAATTCCTCGCAGGGGTCGGTAGAGGCGTGCAGGCACAGCCCGATTACAGGGTGCAATCTGCCTAGGGTGCGTTGAATGGTCAACGAGAACGTTCTTTTTACAGAACAATACAGAAGAGATGCTATATCTCTCGGCGGCTCGGTCGAAAGGATATTCTCGCTCCTTCGATCGCGCTCGAAGGCCGCCATGACCGCTCCGGCGCGACACGGCAGAACGCTCTTCTCTCCCGGCGCGGTTCGTACGGTTCGGGGTGCGGAATGCCGCGCGACCGACGAGATTCAGAACGCTGCTGCGGAGCCGTTGCGATGCGATGATCGATAAGCCGCGGCATCGACGCCGCAGGGCTTGCGCGTTCCGAACGGATCAGGCTCCTGCCCGTTCGGCTGACAGGGGATCGTTTGCGTCGTGACCCCGTGTGGTGGACGTATCGCCGGATCGGCGCCGCCCTTCTCGAAGGCCGGCTGCCGCCCCGGCACGGAGCGCTCTGAATGGTCGCCAGAAAGCAGATCCGGCTGAACGCGTTCAACATGAACTGCGTCGGCCACATCAACCACGGGCTGTGGACCCATCCGCGCGACCGCTCGTCGGACTACAACACGCTCCGCTACTGGACCGATCAGGCGAAGCTCCTGGAGCGCGGCCTGTTCGACGGGCTGTTCATCGCCGATATCAGCGGCGTCTACGACATCTACGGCGGCGGCATCGATGTCACCGCGCGCGAGGCCGTGCAGCTCCCGGTCAACGACCCGAGCCTGCTGGTCCCGGCCATGGCGGCGGTGACCGAGCATCTCGGCTTCGGCGTGACGGTCAATGTCCACACGGAGGCGCCCTACACCTTCGCGCGCCGCCTCTCCACCCTCGACCACCTCACCAGCGGCCGCATCGGCTGGAACATCGTCACCGGCTATCTCGACAGCGCCCATCGTGGGCTGAGCGGCGGCACCCTGCCCAGCCATGACCGGCGCTACGACTATGCCGACGAGTATCTCGAGGTGCTCTACAAGCTCTGGGAGGGCAGCTGGGACGACGCGGCCGCGCGCCGAGACCGGGAGGCCCGGGTGTTCAGCGATCCGGCCCATATCCGCCCGGTCTCGCATCACGGCACGTTCTTCGACGTCGAAGGCTATCATCTGTGCGAGCCGTCGGTGCAGCGCACGCCGGTGCTCTACCAGGCAGGCGCCTCGGGCCGCGGCCGGGCCTTCGCCGGGCGCCACGCCGAGTGCGTGTTCATCTCGGCCCGCGACCGGGGGACGGCCCGGGAGGCCGTTCGCGCCATCCGCGCCGAGGCGGTGGCGGCCGGGCGCCACCCGGAGGACGTGAAGGTGTTCGTCGGGCTGGCGGTGATACCCGGGCGCAGCCGGGCCGAGGCCGAGGAAAAGCGCGCCGATTACCTGCGCTACGCGAGTCCGGAGGCGGGCCTGGCGCATTTCTCCGCCTCGACCGGGATCGACTTCGCGCGCTACGGCCTCGACGAGGCGATTCCCTATGGTCCGGGCAACGCCATCCAGTCCGCCAACGCGGCTGCCGCGAAGCGCGGCCTGACCAAGCGCGACCTCCTGGCAGAGCTCGAGCTCGGCGGGCGCTACGCGGTGCTGGCGGGCGACGCGGTCTCGATCGCCGACGAACTCCAGGCCTGGGTCGAGGAGGGCGAAGTGGACGGGTTCAACCTCAGCCGCATCGTCGTCCCCGAAAGCTTCTCCGACTTCATCGATATTGTGATCCCGGAATTACAGGACCGAGGGCTCTACAAGACCGCCTACGCCGACGGGTCCTATCGACGGAAGCTGTTCGGGCAGGGCGACCGGCTGCCGGAACGCCACGCCGCCCACGCCTTCCGGGGAGCGGCGGCGGGGTGGGTTCAACCCGTCTGACCGAAACCGTTCGGGCGGTCTCGAAACAAAAAGCCCGGCCGCGCGTGAGCGCGACCGGGCCTGATTGTGGGGTGGCCGGATCGATCAGGTCCAGTCGCTGTCGTCGCCGCCGCCGAGATCGCCGCCGAAATCCCCCGAGGGATCGCTGAAGCTGGCATCCTGGAAGTCGCTGCCGCTACCGCCGCCGTCGAGCGCCGACCCGAGATCCTGGTTGCCGCCGCCGTCGCCGTAATAGTTGTTCACCACCGTCTCACCACCGCCGCCGAGGCCCGCAGCCGCGGCGCTGCCGAGGCTCGAATGGCCGCCCGCGAAGGCGTTCGACAGGGCGCTGCCGAGCAGCATGCCGCCGGCCGCGCCGGCCGCCATCGGCAGCGCGGTGGCCATGAAGCCGCCGCCCCGGGCCGGAGCCTGCGGCTGGCCGCCCCACGGGCCGCCCTGCTGCTGCGGCGGGTAGCCCGGCTGCTGCGGGTAGCCCTGCTGGGGATAGCCCTGCGGCGCGCCGCCACCGCCGCCCCAGGGCTGTCCGGCCGGGCGCTGCTGGCCGTAGCCCGGCTGCGGCTCCTGGCGCTGGCTGCCGCCACCGCCGAAGATGCTCGACAGGAAGCCGCCGCCACCCGAGGACTGGGCCGGCGCCGCCTGGCTTCGCGCCTGCTCCAGCTGCTGGTTCAGGCTCTTGATCGCCTCTTCCTGCACGTAGATCAGCTGCGCCATCGCGTAGGGGGCGTAGGGCTGAGCGCGGATCTTCTCGGCGATGAAGCGCTCGGCCTCCGCGTCGCGGGGCTGGCTCTGGGCCTGCTCCAGGCGCTGGAAGATGCCGGAGATGACGTCGCGTTCTTCGCTATTCATGGAGTTCTCCTCCTCAAGTCGTACCCGCGGGCTCGAACGCGCCGCACGGCCGCAGAGGACATGGGTGTGCGGTGACGCTTTGTCAGGGGCGGTTGCGAAAACTTCATTCAGGCCGGCGCAGGGCCCAAACGCGAAAGAGCCCGGCCTTTCGGCCGGGCTCTTTCATCGTTCGGATCCGGACCGGCGCGCGGGGCGCGCCGGGTCTCGTTCTTAGTACGAGCCGAACTTGTAGTTCAGGCCGGCGCGGACCACGGCGAACTCGTCGTCGCGGCGGCCGATGGCGCTGTAGGCGACCGGGACGAGGTTGGCGGCGTTGACCACCAGGGCGCCCTGGTTGCGGGTGCCGCGCTCCAGGTTGACGTACAGGCCTTCGACCTTGAGCGTCACGGCCGACGAGCGGAAGAAGTTCAGGAACGAGTCGGTGGGGAGCGCGTACTCGATGCCGCCGCCGACGGCGTAGCCGGTGCGGAAGCTGTCGTTGCCGGCGAAACCACCGAACGAACGGTCGGCGCTGCCCGAGCCGTAGGCGAAGCCGCCGGTGCCGTACACGAGGGTGCGGTCGAAGGCGTAGCCGAGACGGCCGCGCACGGTGCCGAAGTAGTCGAGGCTCGACAGGCCGCGCGGGTCGGTGACGTAGTAGCCCGGGGCCACGGCGCCGCTGATGAAGGCGTTGTTCCGGTTACGACCGAAGTCGAGGTACTGGGCGTCGGCCTCGATGCCGACCACCACGCCCGAGCCCGGGGTGAACTGGTAGTTATAGCCGATCTGACCACCGCCGGAGAAACCGTCCTGGCTGCGGTCGCGGAACGTCGCGGTGGTGCCGGGGGCGGCGTAGGGGAAGGGCACGCCGAAGGTGGAGTTGTTCGAGCGGCTGCTGGCATCGAACGCGTAGCCGGCGTTGATACCGAAATAGGCGCCGGTCCAGGTGAACACGGGCACCGGGGTGAAGACGGGCGGCGGGGCGGCGCGGCGCGGCAGGTCGGCGGCGAAGGCCGAGCCGGCGAGGGCGACGCCCGCAAGGGCGGTGGTGGCGCGAAGCAGGGATTTCATCATCTGGTCCTCACGGGTGGCCCCGCCCCGGCCTCGCAAGGCCGAAACGGAACGCGGATCTGGCTGCATTCCAGCGGTTCCAGGGCTGCTTTACGCGCTGCGGTATCGCCGACCGCTCATCACGGCCCCTTCTGGCAATCCGCGGTTCTTCCCCGGCACCTCGAGCGTCTAAACGCGCCCGAATGGTCAAGGTTCGCTTATGGCCACGCTTTTTTCCGCCTATTCGGTTTGACAAAGTGTCGCACCCCCTGGACGGCATCGGCCACGCTTGCGTCGGGGCGTGTCGAAAAGGTCAGGGCGTCAGCGCGATGGCCGAGATCAGGCGCCCGTAATCGGGCTCGCCGCGGTGGGTGGTCCGGCGATAGCTGTAGAAGCGCTCCGGATCGGCATAGGTGCAGAGGTTCAGCATCGCAGCCTCGCCGATCTCCGCCTCGCCGAGCCGGGCCAGGATGAAGCCCGGGAGATCGAACTGCGCGCGGTCCTCGCGGGTGCCCGGGCCGAGGAACCGGTCCATGCCCGGCGCCTCGGTGCGGAAGCGTGCGACGAAATCCGGGCCGACCTCATAGGAGGCCTGGCTGATCGTCGGCCCGAGCACGGCCACGATCTGCCGTCTCCGGGCGCCCAGCGCCTCCATGGCGCGGACGGTCGCCTCGATCACCCCGGTGAGCGCGCCCTTCCAGCCGGCATGGGCTGCGCCCACAACCCCGTTCTCGGGATCCGCGAACAGGATCGGCCCGCAATCGGCGGTGGCGATTCCCAGGGCGAGACCGGGCACCCGCGTTACCATGGCGTCGGCCTTCGGGCGATCCGCGGCCGGGACGGGCGCCTCGACGGTGACCACTTCGGCGGAATGGACCTGATACAGGCTGACGAGCCGGTCCGGCGCCAGGCCGAGCTGCGCGCACATGCACGTCCGGTTCTCGGCGACGCGCTCCGGGACGTCCTGGGAGCCGAGCCCGCCGTTGAGCGTGGCGTAGATGCCCTCGGACACGCCGCCGACCCGGGTGAAGAAGGCGTGGCGCACGCGTGCATGCGACGAGAGTTCCGGCGCCTCGATGTACATGCCTGCGGTCACGGTCGGCTCCCTCGCGGTCCTGGTGTCGCGCTCGATAGCGGAATGGCTGCCCCTTGACGATGTCGTGGAACCGTCAGATTCTTGCTGCATTGCAGCATGAGTCCGGGTTCCGGATTCTTCCGAGAAGGATCGCAATGTCACGACGGACCGAGAACGACTCCCCGATCGAGACCAAGGCCCCCGAGGTCCCGGAACACCGGAACCCGAGCTCATCCGAACACCCCGTCGTGCGTGAGCTCGGCGAACTCGACCCCTCCGACCCGAACCCGCCCGCACCGCCGACCCCGCGGGCACCGAGCGGCTCCGACGCCGGCTTCGGTTCGTTCGGCTGAGCACATCCCGCGCTGCCGTCCGGGTTCGGAGCCTCAGGCTTCGGGAAACCCGGGCAGCGGCCCGAGACCCGGGCCCGTCACGGCCAACACCTTGAACAGATTGCCCATTCCCGTCGGGCTCGCATCTGTGAGTCGCTCGACGGCCGCATCGATCGCCGCAGCCTGAGCCGGGGTGGCGCGGGCCTTCAGGCGCTCGGCGCGGGCGTTCAGGCCCAGGGTAAGCAGAAAGTCCCGCTGCGCCACCGGCCCGTGAACCGTCGCGTCCTCGGCCTGGGCGGCCTTCGCGAGGGCGGCAAAATCGACGTGATGCGTGAGATCCGCGTCTCCGGGCGCCGCCAGCGGATCGGTGAAGCGATGCCCGGACAGGGCCTGAAGGGTGTCGCCGAAGCCCGGCCGGCTATGGCCGTAATCGATCGCCAGCAGCGCGCCGCCCGATTCGCGCAGGCGGCGGGCGAGTTGCCGCATCAGCGCCAGCCCGACCCCCGGCACGCTCAGCAGCCTGCCCTCGGGGCCCTCCGCCTCGATCCCCGGGGTCGCCTCGGGGGCCAGGCCGTAGACGAAATCGCCTTCGGGGCCGAGCCCGATCTGGCGCTCGTGCCAGCCGGTCGCGCGACGCTCGAACTGCCGGACCGGCAGGCAATCGAAGAACTCGTTGGCCAGGATGATCGCCGGGCCCGCGGGCAGGGTCTCGATTCCGGCGTGCCAGGTGGCGCCTTTCCCCGCGAGGGTTCGCTCCTGGACGGCCCGCAGCACCGCGCCGGTCTCGACGAGATGCGGAGTCACCCGGACGCCCGGAGCCGCCGTCCCGAGGGCCCGCAGGGCATCCGCCATCAGCGTGCCCCGGCCGGGGCCGAGTTCCACCAGGACCAGCGGGTCCGGCCGACCCATCCGGCCGTGAACGTAGCCCGACCAGGCGCCCAGCAGCTCGCCGAACATCTGGCTGATCTCGGGTGCGGTCGTGAAATCGCCGCGCACGCCGAGCGGATCACGGGTGCGGTAATAGCCGTGGACCGGGTGGCCGAGACACAGCGCCATGTAGCGGTCGATGCCGATCGGCCCGCCATGGCGGATCAGCGCCGCGATCTCGGCTCCGAGCGGCGTCACGCCTTGGCGGGCGCCTCACGCGCCTCCTGGTCTGTCCCGGACACGGCCACCGGATTGCGCGGGCGGGTCCGCCCGGTCGCGGCGAGCAGGATGTAGGTGAGCCCGACGATCATCATCGGCACGCAGAGCAGCATGCCCATGGTGACACCGCCGCCCATCGGCCCGAGATGGTCGCCGAACAGGAAGCCGAGCTGCCGGTCCGGCTCGCGGAAGAACTCGCAGAATGTCCGGGCCAGCGCGTAGCCGAGCACGAAGATCCCCCCGAGCAGGCCCGGCTTGCGGAACCCGAACCGGCGGACAGTGAGCGCCATGACGATGAACAGCAGCAGGCCCTCGGTGACGGCCTCGTAGAGCTGGCTCGGATGGCGCGGCAGCGGACCGCCGGTGGGGAACACGATTGCGTAGGGGAAGTCCGGCGCGACCCGCCCCCAGAGCTCGCCGTTCACGAAATTCGCGATCCGCCCGAAGAACAGGCCGATCGGCACGACCACGGCGCCGATATCGAGCAGCGTGTAACCGTTGAGCTTCTTGGCGCGGGCGAACAACAGGAAGGCCAGGATCGCCCCGAGGAACCCGCCGTGGAACGACATGCCGCCGTTGCGGATCGCCAGGATCTCCATCGGGTCGGCGATGTACATCGGCAGGTTGTAGAACAGCACGTAGCCGATCCGCCCGCCCAGCACGACGCCGAGCGCCACCCAGACGACCAGGTCGTCGATGTCGACCACCTGCGGGCGCTTGACCACGCCCCACAGGCTGTCGGCCATGACCAGGCGGCGCGCGTAGTACCAACCGCCGATCAGGCCGGCGATGTAGGCCAAAGCGTACCATTTGATCGTGATCGGCCCGATCGCGATCGCCACCGGATCGATGGCCGGAAAGGGCAGGGCGAGGAGCGGCATCGGTCTGACCTCCGGGGCGGCCGGATTGGACGCCGGAGGGGCGGCGCGTCAAGTGCGCGGCACGCAGCCTCCGCCTGCGGGCATCAGGCCTTCACGAACAGGAACCCGTGCCCATCCGGGCCCGCGCAATAGGCAGCCCGGCCGTCCGCGGAGGCGCGCGGCGCGAAGCCCGCCTGGCGCAGCGCCGCCAGCAGGCTGCCCATATCCGCGACCGCGAAGACGAAACGGGTCGAGGCGCGGTCGGCCGGCCCGAACACGGTGCGTGACGCGTGCCGGGGCGCCGGGTGCCGGTAATGCAGCAGCTCGACATGCGGCGCCGGCACCGGCGGCTCGAGCGCGATGACATCGACATCGGGATCGTCGATGCCGTCGAGCCGGCCCTGTTCGGGCCCCCGGTTCACGCCTTTCTGCGCGACCGCGAGGCCGAGGGGCCCGGTGAGGAACGACAGGGTCGCGTCGAGATCGGCGACGGTGATCGCCGAATGGTCGATCCCGAGGAACAGGCCCGGCGCGTCGCGCCAGCGGTCCGCCGGCGGGCCATCGGGAAAGAAGATCAGCTCGAGCGGATGCCCGTCCGGATCGCGAAACTTGTAGGCGGTGACGCCCCCCGTGGCGGCGGGCAGGACCTGCGCGCCGCCCCGGCTGATCGTGGTCGGGTTGAGCCGGGTAAGCCGAGCCATCGCGGCGTCCATGTCGCGAACCGGAATGGCCAGGTGCTGGAAGAACGGATCGGTCGCCAGGGGATCGGCCGGGTAGGGGGAACCGGCCGGTTCGACGGCCACGAACGTTACCGTCTGGCGGCCGAGCCGCAGGCGCAGCTGCCGCCCCTTCACCCCGGCGAGCCCCATCGCCTCAATGTGCGCGGCCGGCACCGGCTCGGGTGGCGCGACCCGCTCGAAGCCGAGAGCGTCGCGGTAGAAGTCCTCCGTGACCGCGAGGTCCGCAACGGTACGGCTGAAGCCGGCGACGGCCCGAACGCCGCTCACAGCAGCCGCGCTCCGCGCACGTTGGTGTAGATCGCGTAGAGCGCATGCGAAGCGCACAGGAACAGGCGGCTGTTGTTGCGGCCGCCGAAGGCGAGGTTCGCAACCGGCGAGGGCACCAGGATCTTGCCGACCAATTCGCCGCCGGGATCGATGCAGTGGACGCCGTCGCCGGCGCTCGACCAGAGATTGCCCTGCTCGTCGCACCGGATCCCGTCGGCATTGCCCGGTGCGATCGTGCAGAACACGTTCCCGCCGGACAGACGGCCATCCTCGGCCACATCGAACACACGTATGTTCTGAAGCGGATCGGTGGCGAATTGCAGCCCGGTCTCGACCACGTAGAGTTTTCGCTCGTCCGGCGAGAAGCACAGGCCGTTCGGTCCCTGGAAGTCGTCCGCCACCACCCGCAGCGAGCCGTCGCGCGGGTCGAACCGGTAGAGTGCGGCAGGCAGCTCGGATTCCTGCTTGCCGCCTTCGTAGTCGGTCTGGATGCCGTAGGGCGGGTCCGAGAACCAGATCGTGCCGTCGGACTTGCAGACGATGTCGTTGGGCGAGTTCAGCCGCCGTCCCTGGTAGCGCTCGACCAGGCTGGTGATGCTGCCGTCGAGCTCGGTCCGGTGGATGCGCCGGCCGCGATGCGAGCAGGACAGGAGCCGCCCCTGGCGGTCCCGGGCATGGCCGTTCTCGAAGTCGCTCGACGCGCGGTAGACGCTGAGGCCGCCCGCATCCGTCCAGCGCATCACCCGATTGTTCGGGAGATCCGAGAACAGCAGCTCGTTGCGGTCGCCGAAGAAGACCGGGCCTTCGGCCCAGCCGAAGCCTTCGGCGAGTTTTTCCAGCGGCGCGTTCGGCAGCACATACGCCTTGAAGCGTGGCTGCGTCAGTTCGAAACCGTCCATGCCGCGGCCCCTACTTGAAGCGGCCGGGCTGGTTCACGGTGGGCTCCACCTGGAGCCCCGTGACGATCATCGTGCAGGGCTCGTCGCCCACGGTGCCCGAGAGGTGGCCCTTCCTGCCGTCGCGCGCCCTGGTGTTCTGATCCTCGCCCATCATCAGCTCGCCCGGGCCCATCTCGACCCGGTGGCCATCCATAGTCTCCACGAACCAGCGGCCCGACAGGATCGCGATCCATTGCGGCCTCGGATTCTCATGCCATTCGCCGACCCAGCCGACCGGCAGGACCGTGAAGGTCACCACCGAGGGCGCCGGCTCCATCTTGTCGTTCCATTGCGGCGCCGTCTCGGGGTTGATCCCCTCGAACTTGAAACGCTCGATGAAAAATCGCTCCTGGCGGCTCACCCCCTCCGCGTCGGTATAGACGTGCCAATACGGCATCTTCGGAGGGGTCGGCTCGCTCATCATCGCTCCTGCGGCGGCGGGACAATCGTCTTCCGCACAACGGCCGGGTGTGGCGATGGTTCGCGGCCGCGCGGAGCGGCCGCCACGAAGGTGATCACATCTGCTCGGGCAGCCGCTCGCTCTGCGCCAGGTTCGAGAACCGGGTGATGTTGGCGTCGAACTGCAGCTCGACCGTGCCGGTCGGGCCGTGACGCTGCTTGCCGAGGATGACCTCGGCCTTGCCGTGAACGCGGTTCATCTCCGCCTCCCAGGCGAAGAACTCCTCCGTGCCCTCGCGCGGCTTCTTGTTGTTGACGTAGTATTCCTCGCGGAACACGAACATCACCACGTCGGCGTCCTGCTCGATCGAGCCGGATTCACGCAGATCCGAGAGCTGCGGGCGCTTGTCGTCGCGGTTCTCGACCTGACGCGAGAGCTGCGAGAGCCCGATGATCGGCACCGCCAGCTCCTTGGCCAGCGCCTTCATGCCGGTGGTGATCTCGGTCATCTCCTGCACGCGGTTGTCACTGCGCTTGCCGGAGCCGGAGAGCAGCTGCAGGTAATCGACGATCAGCAGGTCCAGGCCCTTCTGGCGCTTCAGGCGCCGGGCCCGGGCGGCGAGCTGGGCGATCGAGATGCCGCCGGTCTGGTCGATGTAGAACGGGATCGTCTGCATGTCCCGGGCGGCGTCGGTGATCTTGTAGAAATCCTCCGGCCGGATGTCGCCGCGGCGGATCTTGTACGAGGGCACGCCCGATTGCTCGGCGATGATACGGGTGGCGAGCTGCTCGGCCGACATTTCCAGGGAGAAGAACCCGACGATGCCGCCGTTGACGGTCTGCATCGTGCCGTCCGCCTGCTTCTCGCCGCGATAGGCCTTGGCGATGTTGAAGGCGATGTTGGTCACCAGCGAGGTCTTGCCCATGGCCGGGCGGCCCGCGAGGATGATCAAGTCGGAGGGCTGCAGGCCGCCCATCTTGGCGTCGAGGTCGGATAAGCCGGTGGCGATGCCCGAGAGCTTGCCGTCGCGCTGGTAGGCCTTGGCGGCCATGTCCACCGCGGCGGTGAGCGCGTCGGAGAATTTTTGGAAGCCGCCGTCGTATTTCCCGGCCTCGGCGAGCTCGTAGAGCCGGCGCTCGGTCTCCTCGATCTGGTCGCGGGGCGCCTGCTCCACCGGCGCCTCGTAGGCGCCGTTGACCAGATCCTCGCCGATCGTGATCAGGCGACGGCGGATCGCGAGGTCGTAGATCGTCCGGCCGTAGGCGCCGGCATTGATCACCGTGGTGGCGTCGGCCGCCAGCCTCGCGAGGTACTGCATCACCGTCTGGCCGCCGAAATCGGCGTCGCCCAGATAGGTCTTCATGGTGATGGGCGTGGCGAGCTTGCCGGCCCGAATCAGCGAGGCGGCCACCGAGAAGATCTGCTGGTGGGCATCCTCCATGAAGTGCTCGGCCAGCAGGAAGTCCGACACCCGGTAATAGGCGTCGTTGTTCACCAGGATGGCGCCGAGCAGCGCCTGCTCCGCATCGATGTTGTGCGGCGCGACGCGGTACTCAGCTTGAACCGCTTCCAGCTTGGCCGTGAGCGCATTGGGCAGGGCCATCGGCGGACGACTCCGAATCAGGCGCCGCGACGGGCGCACCAGGATCACACCGCGCGACATTGGCCACGGTAAGGTTACCGAAGCCTAGCCGACGGCCGGCTCATCCGGTCCTCGGCCCGGACGAACGGACGCCCGCCGACTCTCGCGAGGGGCGGGCGTCCATGCTGGAACAAAACTGGAACGTGTCAAGTCTTGGGGCGAATGATCCCCAATGTTCACCGCTATACAGGGATGCGGGCGACGCCGCCCCGCGCGAGCCGAAGGGCCCTTGCGGAGCGGCGCCAGCCGTGGATCCCGACGGACTCAGCCGCGGTCGTCGGCACCTTCGCCGGCATCGGCCAGCGCCATGCCGACCTCCAGGCCGAGGTCGTCGAGGTTGAACGCCTCGCGCTCGGTGACCGACTCGCCGCGCGCCTGACGCTCGGCCTCTTCGGGGCTGCGGGCGACGTTGACGGTGATCTGGACCTCGACCTCGGGGTGCAGCACCACCGGGACGGTGTGCAGGCCCAGCGTCTTGATCGGCTGGTTCAGGATGAACTGGCCGCGATCGACGGTGAAGCCCTCCTTGGCCACCACCTCGGCGAGGTCGCGGGTGGAGACGGAGCCGTAGAGCACGCCGGTCTCGCCCGACTGGCGGATCAGGATGAAGCTCTGGCCGTTCAGCTTCTCGGCGACGGCCTCGGCGTCCTTCTTCCGGTCGAGGTTACGGGCCTCGAGCTGGGCGCGCTGCGACTCGAAGTGCTTCTTGTTGGATTCCGTCGCGCGCAGCGCCTTGCCGCGCGCGAGCAGGAAGTTGCGGGCGAAGCCCGGGCGGACGTTCACGGTCTCGCCCATCTGGCCGAGCTTGGCCACGCGCTCGAGCAGGATCACTTCCATCGTCATTTTCCTTCAGTTGGTCGGCCGCACGGGCCGGGGACTCACGGCGCCGGGTTGTCCTTCGGACGGCGGCGATCGAGGGCGGTGTCGGCCAGGCCGAACAGGGTGAGTGCCACCAGGGCGACGCCCTGGGTCACGAACAGGATCAGGTACATGCCGAACAGCATGAGCCCGCGCCCCGGCCGGCCGCGCGAGCGGTCGTGGAAGGCGGCGAGCCCCTGGAGCGCGAAGGCCGCGCTGAAGGCGCCGACCAGCGCGACGCCGAACACCCCGATGAAGCCGGGGGCGAAGCACATCAGCACGGCGGCTGCCAGGGTAACCAGGGTCGTGCGCGGCATGGCGGTCGACGGCAGGTCCGGCCAGGGCCGAGGCAGGCGCCCGGAGATCCTCACGATCCGGGCCGAGGCCCAGAGATAGAAGGTCAAGAGCAGGGTGAGCCCGTTGGCCGCGAAGGCCGGCACGACGCGCGCGAGGGCGTCAGCGACTTCGCCTCGCGTCACCTCGGCCTCGTCCTGGCCGGGCTTGGGCGTCGCGTCCGGCTTGGCACCCGCGTCGGGGGCGGGAGAGCCGGCTTCGGCTTGCGGCGCGTCGGTGCGGCGGGGTTCGGTCGCCGGCCGGGCGGCGGGGTCGCGGACCTGCACCAGCGTGCGGGCGAGCCCGCGCAGCTGCGCGTCGAAGGCCGCGTGGTTCGGCGAGGACAGGACCGCGATGGCGATGAAGGCGAGGGCGGCCGTGGCGGCGGTCCAGCCGAGGAGGCGGCCGGTCGGGTACCATTCGAGGCCGGACGGCGTCTCGCGGCCGAGCAGCGTCAGGTAGGCGAGCCACCAGGCCGGCAGGGCGATGTAGGCGGCGTAGGCGAGGCCCATGAAGGGCGCGATCACGAGCGCCAGGGCGAGGCTGCCGGCGGCCGCCGCCGTGAGGGCGGCCTTGTGGCTCCAGCCCAGGCCGACGATGAGGATCGGCAGAGGCGCGACGAGGTAGAGCAGGATCGCCAGCGGGGTCGCCTTCAGCAGCACCCCGAACAGGAGTGCGGAGACGAGGCCCGCGCCGATACCGATGCCGATATGCTGTGCCATGGGTTCCGCTGTCCCGCTGCCGTCACGGCAGGGTTAGAGGCGTCGCTGCGCCCCAACGATCGAGCGATGTCGCATCGCTCTCTGAGGAAGCCGGCCCGGGTCGATGCCGGGCCGGCCAGTCGAATCAGCCTACTTGATCACGTAGGGCAGCAGGCCAAGGAAACGGGCGCGCTTGATCGCCTGGGCGAGCTCGCGCTGCTTCTTGGCCGAGACCGCGGTGATGCGGGACGGGACGATCTTGCCGCGCTCGGACACGTAGCGGGACAGGAGCTTGACGTCCTTGTAGTCGATCTTCGGCGCGTTCGCGCCGGAGAACGGGCAAGTCTTACGACGACGGAAGAAGGGACGGCGTCCGCCGCCTGCACCAGCACCGAAAGCCATGGTTTAGCCCTCCCCGCCGAAGCTGCGCTCGGGACGATCGCCGCGCTCGGGGCGCTCGCCGCCGCCGAACCCGCCGCCGCCACCGAAGCCGTCATCGTCACGACGCCGGCCGCGCTCGCGATCCTTGCGGTCGTCGCGGTCGCGCTTCTGCATCATCGCCGACGGCTCGGAATCGAGATCCTCGACCCGGACGGTCATGAAGCGCAGCACGTCCTCGGAGATCTGCATCTGACGCTCCATCTCGGCGATGGCGGCCGGGGGGGCGTCGATGTTGAGGAGCGCGAAATGCGCCTTGCGGTTCTTCTTGATGCGGTAGGCCAGGGACTTCACGCCCCACATCTCGATCTTCTCGAGGCGGCCGCCGTTCTGCTCGATCACACCCTTGTAGGTGTCGATCATCGTCTCGACCTGCTGGGACGTCACGTCCTGCCGGGCCAAGAGCACGTGCTCGTAGAGAGGCATATCGGGCCTTTCAGTGTCAAAAGGAGCCCGGCCGCCCGGAGGCGGCTGGTTCGGGCCGGTTCATTCGCGAGACGCTCGGCGCCAAGCCCTTCGAGCCGTTTTTGCAGGCCCGAGCGGTTGATCGAAGGCGGAGACACCGGACGACGGATCGTTCAGGATCCTATGCCGCAAGCGGCACCGTCCGTTCAGCCCCCGGCCGGAGCGAACGCGAGGGGCGGCGCATAATCGGTTTTTCGCAGGCTGGCAAGACCGGCCGGTCTCGACGCGGCTCGACCGCCTGAGCGCCGGCGCGGCTTGCCCATCGGGCGGATCGCCAACATATCGGCGGTTCGAGGGCGCCCGCCGGACCGTGGCGGCCCCGGGACGAATCGGCCCATGACCTCCGAAAAGCTGCGCCTCGGCGTCAACATCGATCACGTCGCCACGGTGCGCAACGCCCGCGGCGAGTCCTATCCCGACCCGGTGCGGGCCGCCCTCCTGGCGGTCGAGGCCGGGGCGGACGGCATCACGGCGCATCTGCGCGAGGACCGGCGTCACATCCGGGACGCCGACATCGCCGCGCTGAAGCGCGATCTCACCGTGCCCCTCAACTTCGAGATGGCGGCCACCGACGAGATGGTGACGATCGCCCTGGCGACACGCCCCCACGCCGCCTGCCTGGTGCCGGAGAAGCGCGCGGAGCGCACCACCGAGGGCGGCCTCGACATCGTCAACGGACGCGATCACCTCGCCCCCCGGATCCGCGCCCTGGCGGAGGCCGGGATCCGCGTCTCTCTGTTCGTCGAGCCCGAGCCTGCGGTGATGGACGCCGCCCGTGCGCTCGGCGCGCCGGTGGTCGAATTGCACACCGGCAGCTATTGCGAGGCCGCCGTGGCGGGCGATGAGGCGCGGGTTGCCCACGAACTGGCGCGGATCACGCGGGCGGCCGAGCACGGCGCCGGGCTCGGCCTGGAGATCCATGCCGGGCACGGGCTCACGGTCCGGAGCGTCGGGCCGGTGGCGGCGCTGCCGCAGATCCGGGAGCTGAATATCGGCCACGCCCTGATCGCCGACGCGATCTTCGTCGGGCTCGCCCAGGCGGTGCGCGACATGCGGGCCGCCATGGATCGCGCGCGGCGCCCATGATCATCGGCATCGGCTCGGATCTCTGCGACATCGACCGGATCGCCCGGACGCTCGCGCGCCATGGCGACCGCTTCACGCACCGGGTGTTCACCGATGGCGAGCGGGCGCGCTGCGACCGCCGCGCCGCCCGCGCGCCGGGCTACGCCAGGCGCTTTGCCGCCAAGGAGGCCTGCGCCAAGGCGCTGGGCACCGGCCTCAGCAACGGCGTGTTCTGGCGCGACATGGAGGTGGTGAACCTGCCCTCCGGCCAGCCGACCCTGCGGCTCTCCGGCGGTGCCGCCGCGCGACTCGCCGAGATGCTGCCGGCGGGGCATGAGGGCCGGCTGCATGTGAGCCTCACGGACGATCCGCCCATGGCTCAAGCCTTCGTGATCATCGAGGCGCTGCCGGCGTGAGACCCGGGATGGCGGATTAGCCCGCTACCCTCGCGCGTTGCCGGGGGCTCGCGCTTGGTCTAGACCGCCGCACCAGCGGACACGATTGCGGCGCATTCCTCGGGACAACCGCAGATCAGCCGCAGGCGGCGGGGCCGGGCCTCGCGGGCGGCTGGCGTATGATGCGGACGGGCGGAAGCCGGTTCCGGGCGTATCGTACGAGAACGGAAAAGCTGGGGCGTGCTCCGGCGACGGAATCTGAGTCTGAAGATGGAACGCGCACGCGTGGATCACGACGGCAAGCCGCTGACGAAACCGGTCGAGACCGGCACCTGGGCCAGCATCCGCGAGACGCTGAAGGTCGGCGTCCAGGCGCTGCTGATCGCCCTGGTGGTCCGCACGCTGCTGTTCCAGCCGTTCAACATCCCGTCGGGGTCGCTGGTGCCGACGCTGCTGATCGGCGATTACCTGTTCGTCTCGAAGTATTCCTACGGCTACTCGAAATACTCCCTGCCGCTCTCGGAATACATTCCGATCCAGGCGGATGGGCGCGTCTGGGCGGCCGAGCCGAAGCGCGGCGACATCGCGGTGTTCAAGCTGCCCAAGGACAACGCCACGGATTACATCAAGCGCGTGATCGGCCTGCCGGGCGACAAGATCCAGATGATCGACGGCGTGCTCAACATCAACGGCAAGCCGGTCAAGCGCGAGCGGATCGCCGATTACGAGACCACCGATCCCTATGGGCAGGCGACCAAGGTGCCCCAGTATCTCGAGACGCTGCCCAACGGCGTCGTCCACCGGGTGATCGAGCGCGACGGCGACAACGGCTTCTGGGACAAGACCGAGCTCTACACCGTGCCCAGCGGCCACTTCTTCATGATGGGCGACAACCGCGACAACTCCACCGATTCGCGCGATCTCGCGAGCGTCGGCTACGTGCCCTTCGCCAATCTGGTCGGGCGCGCCGAGATGATCTTCTTCTCGATCGACGAGGGCACCCCGGCCTGGCAGCTCTGGAACTGGCCGGCCCATGTGCGCTGGTCGCGCCTGTTCTCGACCATCCATTGAACGGCCCGAACTTGGACGAGGCTGGACAGGCCCGACCGTCTTCCCGGGCACGGCGTTCCCACAAGCCCAGGCCGCCGCTCGGCGTCCTGGAGGAGCGGATCGGCCATAGCTTCGCCGATCAGAACCTGCTGACCCGGGCGCTCACCCATACCAGCAAGGCCACCGGGCGCGGCGGCAGCTACCAGCGCCTGGAGTTCCTGGGCGACCGGGTGCTCGGGCTAGCCGTGGCCGACCGCCTCTACGCCGCCTTTCCCGACGCGGACGAAGGCGACCTGTCACGCCGCCTGGCCGGCCTCGTGCGCCGGGAGACCTGCGCGGCGGTGGCCGCCTCCTGGGAGGTCGGGCCGCACCTGATCCTCGGCCAGGGCGAGGTGATGGGCGGCGGCCGGCGCAACCAGACGATCCTGGCCGACGTCTGCGAGGCGATCCTCGGTGCGATCTACCTCGATGCCGGCTTCGAGGCCGCCCGGGTGATCGTCGAGGCGCATTTCCATCCAGCCGAGCCCATGGCAGCCCATCGCGGCCGCGACGCCAAATCCGCCCTGCAGGAATGGGCCATGGGCCGGAGCCTGCCGATCCCCGTCTACGCGGTGGTCGAGCGCACCGGCCCGGATCATGCGCCCCGGTTCCGCATTGCCGTACAAGTCGAGGGGCTCGAGCCGGGTCACGGCGAGGGCACCTCGAAGCGTGTCGCCGAGCAGGAGGCCGCCCGCGCGCTGATGGAGCGCGAGGGAATCGGCACCGTCCCGGAGACGGGGCCGACGGAGACAGCATGACCGACCACGAACAAGACGACGGACAGGACGAGGGGCATGCCGAGGGGCCGGCCCCCAAGGCGCCATCGACGCTTCCGGGCACGCCCGCGGATTCACGGGCGGGCTTCGTCGCGCTGATCGGCGTGCCGAATGCCGGCAAGTCGACCCTCCTCAACAACCTGGTCGGCACGAAGGTCTCGATCGTTTCGCGCAAGGTGCAGACGACCCGGGCGCTCGTGCGCGGCATCCTGATCGAGGGCTCGGCCCAGGTGATCCTGGTCGACACCCCGGGCATCTTCGCGCCCAAGCGCCGCCTCGATCGGGCGATGGTGCATTCCGCCTGGAGCGGCGCCGCCGACGCGGATGCGGTCTGCCTGCTGGTCGATGCCCGCAAGGGCCTGGACGAGGAGGTCGAGGCGATTCTGAGCCGCCTCGGCGAGGTGAAGCGCGAGAAGATGCTGATCCTCAACAAGATCGACCTGATCCCGCGCGAGCGGCTGCTCGATCTGGCCGCCAAGCTCAACGCGGCCTCGCCGTTTGCCGAGACATTCATGATCTCGGCGCTCAAGGGTGACGGCGTCGGCGACCTGCGCCGTGCGCTCGCCGCCCGGATGCCGCCGGGCCCGTGGCTCTACCCGGAGGATCAGGTCTCGGACGCGCCGCTGCGCATGCTCGCCGCGGAGATTACCCGGGAAAAAATCTATGACCGGCTGCACGAGGAACTGCCCTACCGCTCCACGGTCGAGACCGACCAGTGGCAGATCCGGCCGGACGGCTCGGTCCGGATCGAGCAGACGATCTTCGTCGAGCGCGAGAGCCAGCGTTCGATCGTGCTCGGCAAGGGCGGCCAGACCATCAAGGCGATCGGTCAGGCGGCCCGCATCGGGATCGCCGAGGCGGCGGACGCCAAGGTCCACCTGTTCCTGCACGTGAAGGTGCGTGAGAACTGGGCCGACGACCCCGCCCGCTACCGCGAGATGGGCCTGGAATTCCCCCGCGGCTGAACCGGGTTTCCGGGGGCTCGCCCTTCGGCAGAGCCCCCCAGACTTGCAGGGCTCTGCCCTACACCCGCAAAAGGTCGAAGACCTTTTGAAACCCGGACTCTAGGCCTCCGGGGCATCCCAGCCGATTGAGCGACGCAGGAAGGTCAGGCCGAGCGCCAGGAACGATGCCGTCTCGGCATTGTCCTTGCCGTAGCCGTGACCGCCTGAGGCGGGCTCGTAGAAGGACGCGTCGTAGCCGAGGGCGTTCAGCTTCCGGGCCATCTTGCGGGCATGGCCGGGATGCACCCGGTCGTCGCGGCGGCTGGTGGCCAGCAGGATCGGCGGATAGGGCCGGCCCGCCTCGGCTTTGTGGTAGGCCGAGATCGCGCCGAGGAAGGCCCAATCCTGCGGATCGTCCGGGTCGCCGTATTCCGCGATCCAGCTCGCCCCGGCCAGGAGCTTGGTGTAGCGGCGCATGTCGATCAGCGGGATCGTGCAGAACAGCGCTCCGAACCGTTCCGGATAGCGGGTCAGCATGTTGGCGATCAGCAGGCCGCCATTCGAGCCGCCTTCCGCGGCGATCCGGCCCGGCCGGGTCACGCCGCGCGCCACGAGGTCGGCCGCGACCGCGGCGAAATCGTCATGGGCCCGTGCCTTGCCCTCGCGACGGCCGGCATCGTGCCAGCGCGTGCCGAACTCGCCGCCCCCGCGGATATTGGCGACGACGCTCGTGCCGCCTCGCTCCAGCCAGAGCTTGCCCAGGACCGGGGAATAGCTCGGCAGCAGCGGGAGCCGGAACCCGCCATAGGCCGTCATATGCACCGGAGCCTCGCCGGTCAGGGCCTCCGGTCCGGTCTGGACGTAGGGCACCCGCGTGCCGTCCGCCGAGATTGCCTCGTGCCGGGTGACCCGCAGGCCCTGCGCGTCGAAAGCCGGCGGGGTCCGGCGCAGCACCGTGGGTGCTTCGAGGCTCGGCGGGATGCTGAGCAGCGTCGCGGGCGTCACAGGGTCGTGCACGGTCGCCAGCAGCGTGCCGTCCGCTTCCTCGGGGTCGCCGTCGAGGGGCCAGACATGGACGCTGCCGAGGGCCGGCAGCCCGTCGAGCGGCCGTGTCGTCCAGGCCCCCCCTTCGGGCGTGCAGACCGTGTAGGTCGGGCGCAGGTCGTCGAGCGCATGGACGAACAGGCGCCCCGCCGACCAGAACACGTCCTGGAGCGCCCGTCGCTCGTCCGGCCGCCACAGGACCGTGAAGTCGCGGCGACCCGCCAGGAATGCCGAGAGCGGCATCGCCAGCACCGTGTCGGTCGCGTGCTCCACGCCGCCTACCAGCCAGGGCTGGCGCGGCCGCACCGCGAGGTAATCCCGGTCGATCTGGACGTCCGCGTCCGAGGGCAGGTCGAGCCGGGTGCGCGGGCCGCTCCGGTCGCCGAGGTGGATCGTCGTGTCGAAGAAGCCGATCTGCTCGATGAAGACGAGCCGCTCGACGCCCGTCTCCCGGTCCACCGAGGCCCAGGCGGCCATGCTGGTCTCCGGTACCTCGAACAGCACTGCGGCGGCCAGCGGATCCGAGCCGCGCGACAACATCCGGGTGGCGCGGGGGTAGCCCGCGCGGGTGGCCATGCCGTCGCCGTAGGCGCTCGCGACCAGCAGCGTGTCGCGGTCGAGCCAGGCCGCACCGCCCTTCGACTCCGGCAGGACGAAGCCGTCGGCCACGAAGCGGCGGGCGGTCAGGTCGAACTCGCGCACGACCTTGGCGTCGCCGCCGCCCCGGCTGAGGGACAGCAGGGCGCGGTCGTGACCCTCCTTCAGGACCGACGACCCGGCCCAGACCCAATCCTCGCCCTCCGCGGCGGCAAGCGCATCGAGGTCGAGCAGGATGTCCCAGTCCGGCGACTCGGTCCGGAAGCTCGCCTCGTCGGTGCGCCGCCACAGGCCGCGCGGGTGCTCGGCATCCGTCCAGAAATTATAGAGCAGCCCGCCCCGGCGCGAGACGAACGGGATACGTTCCGGCCGATCCAGGATGGTCCGCGCGGTGTCGCGATCCCGGGCGAAGGCGGCATCGCCGTAGCGGGCCAGGGTCTCGGCGTTGCGGGCCTCGACCCAGGCCAGCGCCTCCGGCCCATCGATCTCTTCCAACCACAGGTAGGGATCGTCGTCCGGATTCTGGAGGGTC
Organism: Methylobacterium brachiatum; assembly: GCF_020523825.1. Taxonomy (GTDB): domain Bacteria; phylum Pseudomonadota; class Alphaproteobacteria; order Rhizobiales; family Beijerinckiaceae; genus Methylobacterium; species Methylobacterium brachiatum. Next base: position 204,455 of record NZ_JAJALK010000003.1, read on the forward strand.
GGGCGCGGGTCGTTCGGAGCGGTCATGACCGCAAGATAGACCCGGGTTTGGGGATTCGGGAACCGCCCCGATGGAGCAGGGGCAGGGGCTCGCCCGCGGCGGACGGTCTGCCCTCTGACAAGTCCGTGCGGCGACCCCGAGGCTGGGCTTTCGGAGCCATTCCGGGTAACAGGCGACGTTCCCTCCGGATGATCCGAGTCGGGTGCGGGCTTCCCGCTCCGCTGTGGATTCGCGTTCCGATGCCAGCTCTCCAGATCCTGAATTGTTCATGCGCCATGCCGTTTACGGCCTGCCGCCGGTCGACCTCGCAGAGGTCCCCGGCGACGCCGTCCAGCTTTCCCCCCTGATCCCCGGCTCAGCCCGGCTCGAGGACCTGACCGAGGGCAGCCTCGATGCCGCGACCGTGCTGGCGCCCCCCGGCACGATCGAGCGGCGCTACGTGCTCGCTCATACGTTGCGGGCGCTCGTGCCCGGCGGCCGGATGCTGGCACTCGCGCCGAAGGACCGGGGCGGCACGCGGCTGGCCAAGGAACTGGCCGCTTTCGCGTGTCACGCTGCCGACGAGCCGCGCCGCCACCACCGGATCTGCAGGCTCGTCCGGCCGCCGGAGCCGGCCGGGCTGACCGCGGCGATCGACGAGGGTAGCCCGCGCCACGTCGACAACCTCGCTCTGTGCACGCAGCCCGGCGTCTTCTCCTGGGACCGGCTCGATCCCGGTACGGCGTTGCTCCTGGCGAACCTGCCGCCGCTGAAGGGCAAGGGGGCCGATCTCGGCTGCGGTCTCGGGATCCTCGCCCGGGCGATCCTGGGCTCGCCCGCGGTCACCGCGCTGACGCTGGTGGAGATCGATCGCCGGGCCGTCGAGATGGCGCATCGCAACGTCGCCGATCCGCGGGCGACGATCGTCTGGGCCGATATCCGGGCGGCCGGCGCGGTGCCGGGCAGCCTCGACTTCGTCGTGATGAATCCGCCGTTCCACGATGGCGGCACCGAGGATCAGGCGCTCGGCCGAACCTTCATTGCCCGGGCCGCGGAGGCGCTGCGCAAGGGCGGCACGCTGTGGCTCGTGGCCAATGCGCACCTGCCCTACGAGACCGCCCTGGGTGCCGCGTTCCGTGACGTCTCGGTCACGGTGCAGGCCGGGGGCTACCGGGTCTACGAGGCGCGCCGATGAAGGCGGCCAAATCCGTCCGCCTCGACAAGCTGCTGGCCAATCTCGGCTACGGGTCGCGCCGCGAGATCCAGGGGCTGGCCCGCGCCGGCGCGATCCTATTGGACGGCGCCGAGCTGGCGGATGCCGGCGACCGGATCGCCCTCGATCCCGATCTTCCGGAGCGTCTGACCGTCGACGGCGCGCCGGTCGATCCGCTGCCGGGCCTGTGCCTGATGCTGCACAAGCCGCTCGGCGTGACCTGCTCGCACAAGGAGGCCGGGCCCCTCGTCTACGGGCTGTTGCCCGAACGCTGGCGCCGGCGCGACCCGCCGCTCTCCACCGTGGGGCGCCTCGACAAGGAGACCTCCGGCCTGTTGCTGCTCACCGATGACGGCGCGCTGCTCCACCGGATCATCGCGCCCAAGGCGAATGTGGCCAAGCGCTACCGGGTCACCCTAGACCGGCCGCTCGACGGCACCGAGGGAGCGACCTTCGCGTCCGGCACGCTAGTGCTGGAGGGTGAGGACCGGCCCTTGCTGCCGGTGCATCTGGACGTCGAGGATCCCACCCATTGCGCGGTGACGCTGACGGAAGGCCGCTACCACCAGGTGCGCCGGATGTTCGCCGCCATCGGCAACCACGTCGTGGCTTTGCATCGGGACCGGGTCGGCGGGCTCGACCTGCCGGCGGACCTGCCGGCCGGGGGCTACCGGGTTATGGGTCCGGCCGATATCGCCGCCGTGTTCGCGGGCACCTGATCGCTCTGCACCTGGACTACGGCCTCAATGAAGCGACCGGGCGAGGGCGACGACGGCTCCGATGATCGCCAGCGTCTGAAAGCCGATCAATCCGGCGACCCAGCGCACGATCTCGGCGCGAGTCTCTGCCAATTCGGCGCGCAGATCTGCCTTCGTGACGAGATCGCCCTGAAGCGCTTCGGCCATGGCATCGGCCAAGCCCTCGGCCTGCTCGGACGAGAGCTTGACCTTGTCCCGGAGGGTCCGGGCAAATTTCAGCGTATCGAATGCGACGCCCGCCATGCGGGGACTTATCGGTGTCGGAGGCCTCGGGTTGCAAGCTCTGAGAGGCGGCCGCCCTTCGATTTCACCCGAATCCTTGCGCCCCGCCCCGGGCTCTGCTAAGCGCCCGCCCATCCCACACGCGGAGCCGGCCTCATGCCTGAATGAGGCGTCTTCCGGTGGCCGTCCGAATGCGTCGGGCGGCTGCATCCCTCCGCGGCGGATCCAACCGGAGAGTACAAAGACATGGCCGTCGATTTCACTATGCGTCAGCTCCTCGAGGCGGGCGCCCATTTCGGTCACCAGGCCCACCGCTGGAATCCGAAGATGCAGCCGTACATCTTCGGCACCCGCAACAACATCCACATCATCGACCTGGCCCAGACCGTGCCGGCGATGCACACCGCGCTGCAGGCGGTAAGCGACACCGTCGCGAAGGGCGGCCGGGTGCTGTTCGTGGGCACCAAGCGCCAGGCGGCCGACACGATCGCCGACGCCGCCAAGCGCTCGGCCCAGTACTACGTCAATTCCCGCTGGCTGGGCGGCATGCTCACCAACTGGAAGACCATCTCGGGCTCGATCGCGCGCCTGCGCAAGGTCACCGAGACGCTGGAGACCGGCGGCCCGGGCCTGACCAAGAAGGAGCGCCTGATGCTGTCCCGTGAGAAGGACAAGCTCGAGAAGGCGCTCGGCGGCATCAAGGACATGGGCGGCGTGCCCGACCTGCTGTTCGTGATCGACACCAACAAGGAGCAGCTGGCGATCAAGGAGGCGAACCGCCTCGGGATCCCGGTGGCCGCCATCGTCGACACCAACTGCAACCCGGACGGCATCACCCACATCGTCCCGGCCAACGACGATGCCGGCCGCGCCATCGCGCTCTACTGCGACCTGATCGCCAAGGCCGCCATCGACGGCATCTCGCGGGCCCAGGGCTCGTCGGGCGTCGATCTCGGCGCCTCCGAGGAGCCGCAGGCCGAGGAGCTGCCGGCGAACGACGACGCGGCCGTCTCGGTCGAGTCCGACGCGCTCGACCCGGCCGACGTGGCGATGCTCGCCGAGTCGACCGAGCATTTTGAGCTGCTCGCCGCTCCGCGCGGCGCGCCGGACGACCTGACCAAGCTGCATGGCGCCGGTCCGCAGATCGTCCAGAAGCTCAACGATGCCGGCATCTACCATTACTGGCAGATCGCCGCGATGACCCCGGACGAGGTCGCCAAGGTCGATTCCGACCTGAAGCTCAACGGCCGCATCGACCGCGATTCGTGGGTCTCGCAGGCCCGCGGTTTCGTCGAGGCCGCCGCCGCGGTCTAACTCTCGGTACGTCGCGGCGCCCCGTCATCGGGGCGTCGTGAACCCAGGCATACCGGGCCCGGCCGCTTACCCGCGCGCCGGGCCTCTCTCATCCAGACCACACGAAAGGGACCGCCATGGCCAACATCACCGCCGCGATGGTGAAGGAGCTCCGGGAGAAGACCGGCGCGGGCATGATGGACTGCAAGGGCGCGCTCAACGAGACGCAGGGCGACATCGAGGCGGCCATCGACTGGCTGCGCAAGAAGGGCCTCGCCAAGGCTGCCAAGAAGGCCGGCCGCGTCGCCGCCGAGGGCCTGGTCGCCGTCGAATCCGCCGGCCATCATGCCGCGATCGTCGAGGTGAATTCCGAGACCGACTTCGTCGCCCGCAACGACGCCTTCCAGGCCTTCGCCCGCGAGGCCGCCAAGATCGCCCTCAACACCGACGGCACCCTGGAGGGCCTCCAGGCCGCCAAGTTCCCGGGCGCCACCGAGACCGTCTCGGAGAAGCTGCAGAGCCTGATCGCCACCATCGGCGAGAACATGAACCTGCGCCGGGTCGCCAAGCTCGAGGTCAAGAAGGGCGTCATCGCCTCCTACGTCCACAGCCAGGTCTCGGACGGGCTGGGCAAGATCGGCGTGCTCGTGGCGCTCGAGTCCGAAGGCGACGTCGACGCCCTGTCGAATCTCGGCCGCCAGATCGCCATGCACGTCGCCGCCACCAACCCGGTGGCGCTGGACGCCTCCGGCGTCGACGCTGCGACCCTGGAGCGCGAGTCGAACATCCTGCGCGAGAAGAACGCCGGCAAGCCGGACCACGTGCTCGCCAAGATCGTCGAGAGCGGCCTGAAGAGCTACTACAAGGAGGTCACCCTCCTGGAGCAGCCCTTCGTGCATGACGGCTCGAAGACGGTCAGCCAGGTGCTCAAGGAAGCCGCCGGCAAGGTCGGCGGCCCCGTCACCCTGACCGCGTTCGTCCGCTACGCGCTGGGCGAGGGCATCGAGAAGGAAGAGGGCCCGGACTTCGCCACCGAAGTCGCCCAGCAGGCCGGTCGCGCCTGATTCGTCCGGACCTTTCGGTCTGACGATTTCAAAAACCCCGTCCGGCGTGAGCCGGGCGGGGTTTTCATTTGCATCAAGTACAGATTTGTGCGGCGACGAAGATGTTTTTCGGGAAGGCCACAGGAAGGCAAAGTAGCCGTTGCGTATCTAACTCAGCTCAGTTTTGACCGCGCAATCATCTTGAACAATGACGACAGCGTTGCACGCGATATAGATTTTCGTCAGTCGCAAAAAACTCTGAAGGTTTTCGGCAAACACCGCCATCTTGGGTGTCAAGGCGTAATACGGTCGGCGTTGGATGGCGCCAGATGGACGATACGCCCATTGATGGATCTGCCGTGCTCGCCACTGAGAGACTGCAGGCCAAGCTCAAACCGTCGGGGCGCCTGCGAACAAGACCAGTTCTCCATCCGGCCATGCGCGTTTTTGACGCATCGTTCGATCCCGGCATCCACGTCTAAGTAGTTACCGGGCAATTTACCTTGGTTTGATTGACCCCACGACGATTGAAAAACCCCTCGAACTTCCCTCTTGTCTGATTGATTTGCCAAGCAACAAACCAAGTAATTTTACCAATATCCTCCAATCTCGGACTCGGCGATGGAATACGTCCTCAAATTGTTTATGGAAATCCATCCATTCTTCTTGACTTGGGGTGTATTTTTTTTCGGGGGCTTGGCGTTTATTGTATTCCAGGCTTTCGGCAGTGACGTGAGGATAAATTTAAAGGAAATCAAAGAAAATTTTCTTCCTTTTAATCCGATCAGTTCCGCATCAGTCAAAACAGATATGGTGATATATCTGTTTCGTAAATTTACTGATGTTGTGTTTTCTATGCCAGGGCTGGCAGTTTTCACGCTTATTGCAAGCCAGTCCGAGCGCGTGATCACCATTTTTGTCGGTTTTAGCCCGAATCTTTCCGCCACGCAGTTTTCCGCGTTTAGTTGCACCTGTGTGATGATTCTGGCCGTCGAATTTTCTGAATATGTTGTTCATTATCTTGAGCATAAGGTCCCATTTCTATGGGAACTGCACAAAGTTCATCATTCCGCTGAACACATGACGCCCCTGACCACGAAGAGGGAGCACTCCTTCCTGCAGTTTGCCAGTGGTCTGACGGGCGGTGTCATTAAAGGTATACCCGCCGGGATAATCATGTTCCTGTATGGTTTCAGTCTCGGCGAAACGCTGGTTCTGAGCATCGTCGCGAACAGAATTCTTCTGGTCTGGACCTTGGATCCCTTGAAACATTCTCACATACCAATCGGCCTTGGGTGGTTTGATAAAATATTCATCAGTCCTCATATGCACCAGATTCATCACAGCAAGACACAGGCGCATTGGGACCGAAATTTTGGGACGAATTTATCGATTTTCGATTGGGCTTTCGGAACTGCGTACAAGCCTCTGAAGGGCGAGAAGGCCGTGTTCGGCATCTCCGGCTATAGTGATGCGTCTCTGCAAAAATTTAATACGATCCATGGCGCTTTCATTAATCCTATTAAGCGGAGCTACAAGCGTATTGCTAAGCATTTTCCGTCAGCAGAGGCGCCAAAGACTGAAACGGTAAAGCCGTGAGGGACTATTGCGCGGCAGGATTCTTTTCTAGGTCGACCTGCATCTGCGTTTTCGGGGAGCAAAGCAGGGACGTATCGTTCGAAAACAGGCTTCGCTTCGCGAGGCGGATCTTTACGGTCACACCTCTCGAACAAAGCGTAAGCCGCCCGTATCGTGCATGAGCGGGGCAGGGCGGGGAGCGAGCCGTGTCCGAAGAAGCCTGAGCCTTCTCGTTGTTGGAGAGGGCGTGAATCGCGACAGACCCAGCGCGTTGCCTGACCATTCCGGGCTAGCGGAGCGAAGGATATTCGGCTTGCGGATGCGTCGGCCGCATCCAGTGGCCCCTCGTAGAGCATCCGCATTTGTGAACGGGTTGTAAATTCTTGACAGCAACCAGGTTTAAAGCCTGAAACACGGCTCGCCACACGCCCGGAAACCTAATCCCGCCCGTCCCGTGTTGCAGCGCACACCGGCCGCGGCACGGCCGCGCTAGATCACGTGCATGGCTTTGAAAACCTTCTCCTACTTGATGATCGGCGTGTTCGCGTCCGGTCTCGTCATGACGCTTCTCGGCTCCGTCGGCGTCTTCACCGGGAGCTGACAAGATCGGCGCCGGCGCGACCATGTCGGTCATGCCGGCGCCGCATCGACCCAGGCGCGCCCGTCCCACAGCCGCACGGTGACGGTCGCAAGACCGCCCGCGATGGTGATCCGGTTGTAGGCGTTCGGCTCGTTGCCCCGCAGCCGCGTCGAGGTCGCCGAGCCGGCCTGGACGGCGAGCAACCGCCCCGGGCGCGAGCGGACCGCGCTCTGATCCACCAAGGCATCCTCGGGGGTCTCGGGGTCCGCGTAGCGGGCGTAGTGCCGGTGCAGATGGCCCGCCAGCGTCAGGCCGACCCCGCAGCGCCGGAACGCGGCCAGGGCCCGATCGGCCCGCCCGACCATCCGGGCTTCCGCGTCCCAGGGGGGCGGCAGGAACGGGTGGTGACCCACGACGATCTTGAACAGGTGATCCGGCATCGCCGTGAGCCGCGCCTCGGCCCGGACGATCTGGCTGCGGCGGATCACGCCGTGCGACCAGTCCGGCTCCGGCGCCCAGCGCCGCACCGTGTTCAGGCAGACGATCCCGATCTCCGCATCCTCGAAGCACGGCTCGGTCTCGGCCGCGATGGCGCGCCGGTAGCGCGTGAACGGCCGCAGGAAGCGCTGGATCAGGCGGAACGGCGAGATGTCGTGGTTGCCCGGCACCCCGATCCAGGGCGGCTTCAGCCGGTCGAGGAAGGCGCGGGCCTCGGCGAATTCCGACGGGCGCGCCGCCATGGTGAAATCCCCCGAGGCGACGATCAGGTCCGGGGCGTCGGCGTTCAGCTCATGAACCAGCGCTTCCACCACCGCCGGGTCGGTGCGGCCGAAATGCAGGTCGGAGATATGGCTGATCCGTCTCACGGATGGCCGCCCGTCTTCGGCACGATCACGGTCAGCGCCTGCCGGTGGATCCGGTAGCGCAGGGGCGCGGGGATCAGGGTCACCTCGCCGTCGTTCATGACCCGGAGCGCCCGGGCCTCCGACGCGATGGTCAAGTTCGTGGCCGGCACCCGCTCCACGTCCGGCAGCCGCCGCCAATCGCCCAGGGCGAAGCCGAGGGCGAGGCGCAGGGTCCGGGCCAGTGAGAGATGCGCCAGGACATAGAGCGTGAGCCGCCCGGCATCGACGGGCGCCCGCACCAGCATGTGGCCCGGGCGCTCGACGTAATCGCCGATCACGACGGCCAGCAGCCGGAACCGCCAGGTCCGGACCGCGCCGTCGATCGTGCCGGTCACGGTGAGGCGCGGATACCGGCCGAGATGGCGCAGGACCCCCACGACCCAGCGCAGCAGGCTGCGCAGGCCGAGATGGCGGCGATGCGCTTCCCGGTGCCGCGTCACCCGGGCGGGCAGGCCGAGCACCGAGTTGATCAGGAACGTGCGGCCATTGACCTCACCGACATCGATCCGGCGTCGGCCGCCCGCAACCAGCGCGGCCACCGCGCCGTCGATATCGAGCGGTACCCCGAGATCCCGGGCCAGAAGGTTCAGGGTGCCGAGCGGCAGGATCCCCAGCGGCGTGGTCTTGCCGACGAGGGCCGCGGCCGCGCACGCGATGGTGCCGTCGCCGCCGGCCACCACCAGGGCGTCGATATCGGGCTCAGAGGCCGCGGCGGCGATCCGCACCGGCAGGGGCGCCCCCCGATCGGCCTCGCCGAGCGGTTCGATCCCGGCCGCGACCAGCTTCTCCCGGATCGCCTCCGGCGTCGTGCCGGACGCCACCGCCCCGGAGGCGCCGTTGATGACGAGTGCGATGCGCATGGAATCCCGGGCGTCCATCCCGATGGCGGGCCTCGCTCCTCTGCCAAAGCTGCACGTCGATCGCGTGTCGGTGGCAGATCGTCCCCGTGATCCCCGCCTGGATCGCCGCGCGCCCCTCGACGCCGCTCCCGCGGCTGACGTAGAAGCCTCGCGGGTTCGCGCGATGCGGTGGGGAGCCGGAGATCGAGATGCCGGAAGCGACGCCGTTTCGCCGTATCCTCCTCAAGCTGTCGGGCGAGGCCCTGGCCGCTCCTGACGGCTACTGGCTCCATCCGCCCACGCTGGCGGCCCTGGCCGAGGACATCGCCCGGACCATCGAGGCCGGGGCCGAGATCGCCATCGTGGTCGGGGGCGGCAACATGATCCGCGGCGCCCGCATCTCGGCGGCCGGCTGGATCGACCGGGCGACCGGTGATTCCCTGGGCATGATGGCCACGGTGATGAACTCGCTGGCGATCGAGACCGCGCTCAACGCCGCGGGCGTGCCGGCCCGGACCATGTCGGCGGTGTCGATGCCGACGATCTGCGAGACCTATGCCCGCCAGCCGGCCCTGCACCATCTCGACAAGGGTCAGGTGGTGGTGCTCGCCGGCGGCACCGGCAACCCGTTCTTCACGACCGACACCGCCGCGGTCCTGCGCGCCGCCGAGCTGCGCTGCGACGCCGTGCTCAAGGCCACGCAGGTGGACGGCGTCTACTCGGCCGATCCCAAGAAGGATCCGAGCGCCACCCGCTACGACCGGCTGACCCATGACGAGGCGATCGCCCGCGACCTCAAGGTGATGGACACCGCGGCCTTCGCGCTCGCCCGCGAGAGCCGGCTCTCGATCGTGGTCGGCTCCCTGCATCCGCCGAGCTCGATCGCCGGGATCCTGTCGGGCGAGGCGCCTTCGACCCTCGTGGCGCCCTGATCCGGCACCCGCGCGCCTCGCGATTCGCATCGCGGCCTTCGGAATGCCGGTGACCCGCTTTCCGGAGGATGCGCCGGAGGTTTGCGGCACCGGGAAAATTCCGCCATTGAGGCCGCGACTGCCCGTACTGGGCGAGAAGACAACGTCAGACGTGTCGGGACGACCACCATGGCCACACCGGAATTCGACCTCAACGACATCAAGCGCCGCATGCAGGGCGCGGTCGCGTCGCTCTCCAAGGATCTCGGATCCCTGCGGACCGGGCGCGCCACGCCCTCGCTGCTCGACCCGATCCAGGTCGACGCCTACGGCTCGTCGATGCCGATGGCGCAGGTTGCCACCGTGAGCGTGCCCGAGCCCCGGCTTCTGTCGATCTCGGTCTGGGACCGCAGCATGGTCACCGCCGTCGAGAAGGCGATCCGCGAATCCGATCTCGGCCTCAACCCGCAGACCGAGGGCCAGACCATCCGGCTGCGCATCCCCGAAATGAACGAGCAGCGCCGTAAGGAGATGGTCAAGGTCGCCCACAAATACACCGAGGAGGCGCGCGTCGCCGTGCGCCACGTCCGCCGGGACGGGCTCGACCACCTGAAGAAGCTCCTGAAGGACAGCGCCATCTCGGAGGATGACGAGAAGCGCCAGGCTGCAGATGTGCAGAAGGCGACCGACCAGTTCATCGCCGAGATCGACGGCGTGCTGGCCGCCAAGGAGAAGGAGATCATGCACGTCTGAGGCGAAGGCCGAGACGCGCGTGACCTCCACCGCCCCACCGGCCGCACGCCCCTCCGGGCGGCGCGAGCTCTGGCTGCGCGTCGCCTCGGGCGTGGTCCTCGCCCCGGCGATCCTCGCGGCCCTGGTCTATGGCGGCTGGCCCTTCGCGGGGATCTGGCTCGCCGCCGGCATCATCGGCTTCGCCGAATGGATGGTGATGAGCCGGACCGAGCCGCGCGAGGTGCTGATCGCGCTGGGCGCGGCGACGCTCGGCGCCCTGCTGCTCTGCCAGCGCGGCGGCGCCCCGGCGCTCGCCTGCCTCGCCGTCCTGCTCCTCGGGGCCGCGGCCTGCGCCACGGTGGCGCGCACCGGCTTCGGCCGGGTACGGACGCTCGCCGGCGTGCTCGGAGCCGCGGCCATCGCGTCGGTGCCGGTGGCCCTGCGCGACGATCCCGGGATCGGCCTCGTCGGCCCGGCCTGGATGTTCGCCGTGGTCTGGTCCACCGACATCGCGGCCTATTTCGCCGGCCGCAAGATCGGCGGGCCGAAGCTGATGCCCCGGGTCTCGCCCAACAAGACCTGGTCGGGTGCGATCGGCGGCCTGGTCGGCGCGGTCGCAGCCGGGTCGCTCGTGGCGGTGGCCGCCGACCTCGCCGGGCTGGACCTGCCGAGCGCCGCCTCGCTGCCGGTGGTGGCCGGGGTGAGCGCCCTGGCCTCCGTGCTGAGCCAGGCCGGCGACCTGCTCGAATCCGGCCTCAAGCGCCGCTACGGGGTGAAGGATTCGGGCAAGATCATCCCGGGCCATGGCGGCGTCATGGACCGGCTCGACGGATTTTTTGCAGTGGCCGTGTTGGCCGGGCTCTATCTCGCCCTGCGTGGAAGCGGTCTGATCCCGTGACGATGAGGGAGTTTCACCCGTGACCCAGACCGTCGCCGTCTTCGGCGCCACCGGCTCGATCGGGCGCTCCACCGCCGATCTGCTGGCCCAGCACCCGGACCGGTTCCGCACCGGCGCCGTGGTTGGCGGTCGCGACGCGGTCGCGCTCGCCAAGGTCGCGCGTGAGCTCGGCGCCTCCTTCGCGGCGCTCGCCGACGCGAGTGCCGGCCCGGCCCTCGCCGAGGCGCTCTCGGGCAGCGGCATTCCCAACGGAGCCGGGGAGGGTGCCGTCATGGAGGCCGCCGCCCGCGATGCCGATATCGTCGTCGCCGCGGTGAGCGGCGCGGCCGGGCTGAAATCCACCCATGCCGCGCTCCGGCTCGGCCGCAAGGTCGCGCTCGCCAACAAGGAGAGCCTGGTCTGCGCCGGCGACGCCTTCATGCGCGACGCGGCGCGCTACGGCGCCACGATCCTGCCGATGGATTCCGAGCACGACGCGCTCAGCCAGGCGCTCGCCGGCCGGCCGCTGGCGGATGTCCGCACCATGATGATCACCGCCTCGGGCGGCCCGTTCCGGACCTGGACCCGGGAGCGGATCGCCGCCGCCTCCGCGACCGAGGCCGCGGCCCATCCGACCTGGTCGATGGGCATGAAGATCAACATCGATTCGGCCAGCCTGATGAACAAGGGCCTGGAGCTGATCGAGGCGCACCACCTGTTCGGCATCGAGCCCGAGCGCCTGGACGTCGTCGTCCACCCGCAATCGGTGATCCACGGCCTGGTCTACTGGCTCGACGGCGCCGTCACCGCCGAGCTGGCGCTCCCCGACATGCGCGTGCCGATCTCGCACTGCCTCGGCCTCGGCGACCGTCTGACCATCGCCCGGGGTCGGCCCCTGGACCTGGTAAAGCTCGGCGCGCTGACCTTCGAGGCTGCCGACGAGGAGCGCTTCCCGTGCCTGCGCATCGCCCGGACGGCGCTCGCCGCCGGCGGGGCGGCGCCCACCGTCATGAATGCCGCGAACGAGATCGCGGTGGCCGCCTTCATCGCCGGCCGGATCGGCTTCTACGGGATCAGCGACCTGGTCGAGCGCGCCTGCGGGCATTTCGCCGGGCAGTACCGGACCGCGCCCGCCGACGTGGATGAGGCGCTGGCCATCGACGCCCATGTCCGCGTCTGGAGCGCCGAGGCTCTGCCGGAGCTGCGTGCGGCGGGGTAGTGGCGGCCGCCGGAAATGTCTTCAGACTCCGCCTGAACCGGCACTCCCACCCAATCCCCTCATCCTAAGGTGCCGGGCGATCGAAGATCGCCGGGCCTCGAAGGAGATCTCCGTCGTGTCCTCCGCTTCGCTCCGCCACCTCGGGATGAGGCCGTGCGGGGGACGTCGGATGGCCCTACGGGGGCGTGGGATCGATCAATCCTTGGCCGCTCCGCCCGAGGCATCCGCCCCGTACCCGGCCAGAAACACCCGCACCGCCTCCGCGACCTGAAACCGCTTCCGGGCTTCGTCCGCCATGCCGCCGGCCGCGAACAGGAGTCGGGTCAGGAGGCCCGCCAGGCACAGATGCAGGAAGTGCTGGGCCGCGAGGGTCGTATCGGTGATGCGCAGCCGGCCGCTCTCCACCTGGACGTCGAGATAGGCCGCCAACCGGGCGACACCGCAGGCCGGCCCGGCCTCGTAATAGACCTGGCCGAAATGCGGGAACTTCTCGCAGACACCGATGACCATGCGATGCACGGAGATGTGCTCCGGCTTGGACATCTCGGCCAGGAAGCTCATCCCCAACCGCGTCAGCACGGCCGGGACATCCGAATCGGCCGGGTCGAAGGTGAACAGGGTCTCGGCCAGGCTGGACTTCTCCAGGATGATCAGGGCCTCGAACAGGGCCTCCTTGCTGTCGAAATAGACGTAGAGCGTGCCCTTGGAGACGCCCGCGGCCCGGGCGATCTCGCCCATGCTGGCCCCGTCGAACCCGGAGGCGAGGAAGACGCGGCGCGCGCCCTCGAGGATCTGCCGCCGCTTGTCGCTTTCGGTCGAGGCCGAGCCCCGCTCCAGCACCACGCCCTGAACCATCACCCTGCTCCGCGTCGGAGACGCTGCTTCGCTTGACCGAACCGTTCGGTCAATCTACCCTGAAGGCAGATTCGACGTGCGTCAAGGCGCGTCCTGTCGGCTGACCGAACGGTTCGGTCATGAGACCAGAGGCTCCACGATGTCCCTTCGCGAAGATGGCGACCGGCCGGTTGCCGACAATGCGTTCGTGGAGGACGAGCGCGCCGAGGGTCCGGCGCCCCGCCATGCCACCCCGCGCAACGCCGAGGCGGCGCAGGCTTCCGCGCCGACCGCGCCGGACTCGCCCCCCGCCCGCAAGCGTCCGCTCCGGCGGGCGCTGCTGCTCGGCGTGCTGGCGGCGGCCCTCGGCGGCGGCACCTACGAGGGCTGGCAATGGTGGAGCGTCGGGCGGTTCTTCGTCTCGACCGACGACGCCTACGTGCAGGCCGATATCTCGGTCCTGGCCGCCAAGGTCTCGGGCTATCTCGAATCCGTGCCCGTGGTGAACGGCGTCTCGGTGAAGAAGGGCGACGTGATTGCCAAGCTCGACGACGGCGATTACCGCCTCGCGCTGCAGGCCGCGCAGGACAAGCTCGCTACGCAGGAAAGCACGATCGTGCGGATCGGCCGGCAGGTCGAGGCCGCGCAGGCGCAGGTCACCCAGGCCGCCGCGCAGATCGACGCGACCCGCGCCGACGCCGTGCGCGCCCAGGCGGATTTCGCCCGGGCGACCCAGATGCAGGCCGATTACGTCGCCAAGTCGCGGATCGACCAGGCCCGCGCCGACCGGGACCGCACCGAGGCCTCGGTCAAGGGCATGGAGGCCGGCCTCCTGGCGGCCCGCGCCAATGTCGACGTGCTCCAGGCCCAGAAGCGCGAGGCCGAGCGGCTCTCGGCCGAGCTGCGCACCGCCGTCGATCGCGCCCGGCGCGACCTCGACTTCACGGTGATCCGTGCGCCGTTCGACGGCGTGGTCGGCAACAAGGCGGTCGAGGCCGGGGCCTACGTGGCGCCCGGAACCCGGGTCGCCGCCCTGGTCCCGCTCCAGAGCGTGCGCATCGACGCGAACTTCAAGGAGACGCAGGTCCAGCGCATGCGCCCGGGCCAGCCGGTGATCGTGACGGTGGACGCCTATCCGGACCGCGAGATCCATGGGGTGGTCGAGTCGTTCTCGCCGGCCTCCGGCTCGGTGTTCAGCCTGCTGCCCCCGGACAACGCCACCGGCAACTTCACCAAGATCGTCCAGCGCCTGCCGGTGCGGGTGCTCGTGCCCGAGGACGTCGCCCGCGAGGGGCTGCTGCGGCCCGGCCTCTCGGCCGAGGTTCGGGTCGATACCCGCGGTGGCACCGACCGCTCGGTCCTCGACCAGGCCGCGAACCGGCGGTTCGACGCCGCGAGCCGCTGAGCCCGGCCGTGGCTGCCAGCGCCGCCCTCTCGGCCGCAATCCCGGCCGCCGCAGAGCCCCCCATGGACCGCCGCCGCATGGTGGCGTTCTTCTGTATGGTGTTCGGGATGTTCATGGCGATCCTGGACATCCAGATCGTCTCGGCCTCGCTGAACGAGATCCAGGCCGGCCTCTCGGCCTCCGGGGACGAGATCCCCTGGGTCCAGACCAGCTACCTGATCGCCGAGGTGATCTCGATCCCGCTCTCGGGCACCCTGTCGCGGGTGCTCTCGACCCGCTGGATGTTCGCGCTCTCGGCGGGGGGCTTCACGCTGATGAGCGTGATGTGCGCGACCTCCTCGTCGATCTCCGAGATGATCGTCTGGCGGGCCGCGCAAGGCTTCATCGGCGGCGGCATGATCCCGACCGTGTTCGCCGCGGCCTTCACGATCTTCCCGCCGTCGAAGCGCACCATCGTGTCGCCGGTGATCGGCCTCGTCGCGACGCTGGCGCCGACCATCGGCCCGACGATCGGCGGCTACCTCACCGACCTGATGTCCTGGCACTGGCTGTTCCTGATCAACGTCGTGCCGGGCATCGGGGTGACGATCTCGACCTGGCTCCTGGTCGATTTCGACAAGCCGAACCACGCCTTGCTGAAGTCGTTCGACTGGGCCGGCCTCGCCTTCATGGCGGGCTTCCTCGGCTGCCTCGAATACGTCCTCGAGGAGGGGCCGAACCACGACTGGATGCAGGACGAGGCGGTCTTCGCCTGCGCGGTCATCTGCGCGGTCTCGGGGCTGCTGTTCTTCTGGCGGGCCTTCACGGCCAAGCAGCCGATCGTCGACCTGCGGGCCTTCTCCGACCGCAATTTCGCCAGCGGCTGCGTGGCGAGCTTCGTGCTCGGCATCGGGCTCTACGGCCTGACCTACATCTACCCGGTCTACCTCGCCCGGGTGCGCGGCTACTCGGCGCTGATGATCGGCGAGACGATGTTCGTCTCGGGGCTGTGCATGTTCGCCACCGCCCCGATCGCCGGCCGCCTCTCCGGCAAGGTCGATCCGCGGATCATGATGGCGATCGGCTTCGTCGGCTTCGCCAGCGGCACCTGGATCGTGACCGGGCTGACCAAGGACTGGGATTTCTGGGAGCTGCTCTGGCCGCAGATCCTGCGCGGCTGCTCTCTGATGCTGTGCATGATCCCGATCAACAACATCGCGCTCGGCACCCTGCCGCCGGCCCGGATGAAGAACGCCTCCGGCCTCTACAACCTCACCCGCAACCTCGGCGGCGCGGTCGGCCTGGCCCTGATCAACACCGTGCTCAACGCCCGCTGGGACCTGCACCTCGCCCGGCTGCACGAGCGCTTCACCTGGGCCAACAACGCCGCGCTGGAGCGGCTCGATTCCATGCAGCGCGGCTTCGAGTCCTTCGGCAGCGCCGCGCCGAGCATGGCGCTCAAGGCCATGTCCAACACGGTGCGGATCCAGGGGCTGGTGATGGCCTTCGAGGACGTGTTCATGGCGCTCACCGTGCTGTTCCTGGCGATGGCCTGCGCCGTGCCGCTGATCCGCCGCCCGCGCGCGGCCGCCGGCGGGGGCGGGGGCCACTGACGGCTTCGGGGGCATGGGAGCGAGGATAGCGGGGATCCTTCGCCCCGATGTGCGCGCCCGCGCCCCGCGACCTCCCGCGGCAGTCCCGGCGGATTGCGTTGGCGATAAACAACACCGATCTGCTAAACCGGCCCGATGGCCGGCCTGAGACGCCGGCGCAGAGACGGCCAGGGATCGGCTCATGGACTTCCTCAACGCGATGGGCGGGACCGCCGGCGGCTTCTTCGGTGCCGTGATCCCGTTCCTGTTCGTGCTCACGGTCGTGGTCTTCGTCCACGAGATGGGCCACTTCCTGGTCGGGCGCTGGTGCGGCGTCGGCGTGCATGCCTTCTCGCTCGGCTTCGGCCCGGAGCTGTTCGGCTTCAACGACCGCCGCGGCACCCGCTGGAAGCTCTGCGCCATCCCGCTCGGCGGCTACGTCAAGTTCCACGGCGACGTGAACGGCGCGAGCATCCCGGATCCCGAGGCGATCGCCCGGATGAGCCCGCAGGAGCGGGCGACCAGCTTCCCGACCCAGCCGGTGGCCAAGCGCGCCGCGATCGTCGCCGCCGGCCCGGTGGCGAACTTCCTGCTCGCGATCCTGCTGTTTGCCGGGGCGATCTGGCTCGCCGGCCGCTACGAGCTGCCCGCCCGGGTCTCCTCGGTGGAGCCAGGCAGCGTCGCCGCCCAGGCCGGCTTCCAACCGGGCGACGTGATCACCGCCATCGACGGCCAGAAGATCGGCGACTTCAACGCCATGTACCGCACGGTGACCGGCAGCGCCGGCACGCCCCTGACCTTCACGGTGGAGCGTGGCGACCAGCCGATCACCATCCAGGCGACCCCGGCGACCTACGAGGAGAAGACGCCGTTCGGCCGCCACCGGATCGGCCGGCTCGGCATCCGCTCGCCCTCGGGCTCGGAGGCCCGGCTCGTCCGGTACGGGGCGCTGGACTCCCTCGATCTCGGCGTGCGCGAGACCTACTTCGTGGTCGAGCGGACCTTCTCCTACCTGAGCAAGCTCGCCACCGGCCGCGAATCCGCCGACCAGCTCTCGGGCCCGATCGGCATCGCCCGGGTCTCCGGCGAGGTCGCCAAGACTGGCGGCGTCGGCGGTCTCGTCGGCCTGATCGCGCTGCTTTCGGTCTCGATCGGCCTGCTGAACCTGTTCCCGGTGCCGCTCCTCGATGGCGGGCACCTGCTGTTCTACGCCTTCGAGGTGATCCGCGGCCGCCCGCTCAGCGAGCGCGCCCAGGAGATCGGCTTCCGCATCGGCCTCGCCCTCGTGCTGATGCTCATGCTGTTCGCGGCCTGGAACGACATCCTCAACCTCGGCGCCTCCTGGCGGAACACCTGATCCCGGGAGGGGGCGCCGGGTCCGATCTCCACCGGATTCGGCGCCCCAATCCCGCCGCGATCCCGCCCGGAGAGCGCCGCGAACGCGCCCCGGCGGGTGCTTAAAACAGCGTTAAAGCTCGGATTCGCCGACGCGAAAACAGAAGTGGCCGCAAAGATTTACGGGCCATTTACCATGATCGGCGCTTTGCCCCGGCGGGGTCCGCGCCGTTAAGTGGCGCGAAGGCCACGACCCCCCAAAATCCCCTGACGATGGCCTCCCGCGCGTTTGCTTGGCAGGGGAATCCCGCTAAGAGCTACGCTTGGACCTGAAGCCACGCTTGGACCAGGGTGACAGGACGACCGGTCAACGGCCGCCTGTGACGGGCTAACCCCCGCGACCAGAACAGAAACGGGCGATTGCATGATGTCGTTGACGGGGAAGCCCCGACGTAAGTCGGTGCGGAAGACCATCGTCCTAGTCGCTGCCGGTGCGGGCCTCGTCCTGAGCGGTGCCGCGCAGGCGCAGCAGATCGTCGTCCAGGGCAACCAGCGCGTCGATGCCGACACCATCCGGTCCTACGTGACCGGGACCGCGTCCGGCTCCGCCGAGGAGGCCCGGCGCAACCTGCTCGCCAGCGGCATGTTCTCGGACGTGAAGGTCGCCCAGTCCGGCGGCCGCACGGTGGTCACCGTCCGCGAGAACAACCTGATCAACCGGGTCGTGTTCGAGGGCAACAAGAAGGTCGAGAAGGCCACGCTCGAGGGCATCGTCGAGGCGAAGGCCCGCGGCCCCTACAGTGAGGCCATCGTCAACGCCGACCTCGCCCGCATCCGCGACGTCTACAAGCGTTTCGGCCGCGGCACCGCCAAGGTTACCTACCGGACCGTCGACCTGCCCAACGGCCGCGTCGACGTGATCTACCAGGTGGACGAGGGCGACAAGACCGGCATCATCTCGATCAACTTCGTCGGCAACAACGCCTATTCGGAGCGGACGCTGAAGGGGCTCATGAGCTCCTCCGAAATGAACTTCCTGTCGTTCATCAAGACCTCCGACGTCTACGATCCCGACCGCATCACCGCCGACCTCGACCAGGTGCGCCGCTACTACCTGAAGAACGGCTATGCCGATTTCCAGGTGGTCAGCGCCGACGCCCGCTACGTCGAGGGCGACAGCTCCGGCTACGTCATCACCATCACGGTGAACGAGGGCGAGCAGTACAAGGTCGGCGCGGTGGCGGTGGATTCCCGCCTGCCCGGCATCGACACCGCCAAGCTCGACGGCCAGATCACCGCCGCGGTGGGCGACGTCTACAACGCCGACGACGTGGAGCGGACGCTCAACAACGTCACCCGCGAGGTCAACCGCGCCGGCTACCCGTTCGCCCAGGTCCGCCCGACCGGCCAGCGCGATCCCGCCTCCCACCAGGTCTCCCTGGGCTTCGTGGTCGAGGACGGCCCGCACGTCTACGTCGAGCGCATCAACATCCGCGGCAACACCCGGACCCGCGACTACGTCATCCGCCGCGAGCTCGATATCGCGGAAGGCGACGCCTACAACCGCGTGCTTACCGACCGGGCCGAGCGGCGCCTGAACGGCCTCGGCTTCTTCAAGAAGGTCCGGTTCTCCAACGAGCCCGGCTCCGCGGCCGACCGCGTGGTCATCAACATCGATGTCGAGGATCAGCCCACGGGTTCGTTCTCGGTGGCGGGCGGCTACTCCACCCAGGACGGCATCATCGGCGAGGTCTCGGTCTCCGAGTCCAACTTCCTCGGTCGCGGCCAGTATGTCCGCCTCGCCGGCACCGGCGGCCAGTACTCGCGCGGCGTCGACTTCTCGTTCACCGAGCCGTACTTCCTCGGCTACCGGCTCGCCGCCGGCTTCGACGCCTTCTACAAGTACTCCGACCTGACCCGGTACTCGCGCTACGAGACCACGGTGTATGGCGGCCAGCTGCGCCTGGGCCTGCCGATCACCGAGGAGTTCGGCATCACCCTGCGCTACTCGCTGTACAACACCGAGCTGAAGGTCCCGAACACCCTCAAGCGGCCGTACAACGACTGCTCGACGCCGATCCCGGGCTACACCGCGACCTATGCCGGCGGTACGATCGACCCGAACAGCGGCCGCAACATCGGCGGCCAGTCGATCTACCCGAACTGCGCGTATGACGGCGAAGCCTCGATCGCCATCAAGGGCTCGCAGGGCAACACACTGACCTCGCTGGCCGGCCTGACGCTCGCCTACTCGACCCTCGACGTGGTCGGCGCGCCGCGCAACGGCCTCTACGCCGAGTTGAAGCCCGACGTCGCGGGTCTCGGCGGCGACTCGAAGTTCTTCCGCGTCACCGCGGATGCGCGCTACTACAAGGAGCTGTTCGAAGACGTGATCGGCTTCGTCCGGTTCCAGGGCGGCCACATCAACGCGATCGACGGCAAGCCGCTGCGCGTCACCGACGAGTTCTTCCTCGGCCCGTCGCTGGTCCGCGGTTTCGCGCCCAACGGCATCGGCCCGCGCGACGTCGGCATCGCCGACGCCCGCTCCAACGCCATCGGCGGCTCCACCTATATCGGCGGTACCCTCGAGGTGCAGTTCCCGCTGCCGCTCATTCCGCGGGATCTGGGCCTGAAGGGCGCGGTCTTCGCCGATGCCGGTACGCTGTTCGGCTATAACGGTCGGCGCAACTTCAACGTGAACGGCGACGGCTTCATCAACGGCATCTCGCCCCAGACCGGGAAGTGCAACTTCTCCGCGTTCAACATCGGCGTCGAGCCGGAATGCGTGAACGTCCGCGACACCGCCGCGATCCGCTCCTCGATCGGCGCCTCCATCCTGTGGAACTCGCCGCTCGGCCCGATCCGCTTCGACTACGCCTACGCCCTGACGAAGGACGAGGGTCAGTCGGTCTACGTGCCGCTGCTCGGCAAGGTCGGCCATATCGGCAAGGATCAGACTCAAGCGTTCCGCTTCTCGGGCGGCTCGCGGTTCTGATAAAATCCACGCGCGCCGGTCGGATTTCTCCGGCCGGAGCGTTGTCACGCATGTCAGATCCCGCTTTCTTCGCCGCGACCGGCTCGCTCACCCTCGCCGACATCGCGGTCGCCGCCGGCGCGGTCCTGCCCGAGGGCGCGGACCCGGAATACCGGCTCACCGGAGCCGCCCCGCTCGAGAGCGCCGGGCCGCACCACCTCGCCTACATGGACAATGCCCGCTACGGCGCGGCGCTGACCGAGACCCGGGCCGGGGCCTGCCTGGTCAGCCCGCGCTTCGCGGCGCGCTGTCCGGCCGGCACCGTCGCGCTGGTCAGCCGCGACCCGTACCGGGCCTACGCCGCCCTGCTCGGTCGCCTGCATCCGGATGCCATGCGTCCCGGCTCGCAATTCGGCGGGCGCAGCATCGCTCCGGGCGCCCATGTCCATCCGGATGCGCGCCTGGAAGAGGGCGTCACGGTCGATCCGGGCGCCGTGATCGGCCCCGGCGTCGAGATCGGGTCCGGCAGCGTCATCGGCGCGAACGCGGTGATCGGCCCGGGGGTGCGGATCGGGCGCGACTGCTCCATCGGGACGGGCACGACCTTGAGCCACGCCCTGCTCGGCAACCGGGTGATCCTGCATCCCGGCGCCCGGCTCGGCCAGGACGGGTTCGGCTTCGCCATGGGCGCGAGCCATCTCAAGGTGCCGCAGATCGGCCGGGTAATCGTCCAGGACGATGTCGAGATCGGCGCCAACACGACGATCGACCGGGGCGCCTCGCGCGATACGGTGATCGGCGAGGGCACCAAGATCGATAACCTGGTCCAGATCGCCCACAACGTCGTGATCGGGCGCCATTGCGTGATCGTCTCCGGGGTCGGCATCTCGGGCTCGACCACGCTGGAGGATTACGTGGTGCTCGGCGGCCAGGTCGGCGTCGTCGGCCATCTGCGCATCGGCCGCGGCGCCCAGATCGCCGGCTCGTCCAACGTCAACCGCGATGTCCCGCCGGGCAGCCGCTGGGGCGGTACGCCGGCCAAGCCGGTGCGGGCCTGGTTCCGCGAGCTGACGACGCTGGCGCGCCTGGCCGAGCGCTCGGGCATGGATCCCGAGAAGGATCCGGCCCCCGAGGCTGAGTGATCCCGGTCGCGATATCAGCCGCGCTGCCGGGAAACCCTTGCGCTTCCGCCGATTTCTTCCGAAGAGGGCGTCCGCCCGTCATGGAGGGCGGATATCGGTCCGCCCGGTGGCGGTGACGCGAGGTACGGGATTCGATGAGCGAGGCGGCGCGCGACACCAACGAGGAGCTGGGCACAGCCGACATCCAGACGCTGCTGGAGCTGCTGCCGCACCGCTACCCGTTCCTGATGATCGACCGCATCGTCGAGATCGACCGGGACGAATCCTGCGTCGGCATCAAGAACGTCACCGCCAACGAGCCGCAATTCATGGGGCATTTCCCCGGCCTGCCGGTCTTCCCCGGGGTGCTGCTGATCGAGGGCATGGCCCAGACCGCCGGCGCGATCTGCTGCCGTCACATCCGGACTGAAGAGCTGCAGACCAAGCAGGTGTTCTTCATGACCATCGACAAGTGCAAGTTCCGCAAGCCGGTCACCCCGGGGGATCAGGTGCGCTTTCACATGAAGAAGATGAACCGGCGCCGGACGATGTGGTGGTACCGCGGCGAGGCCCGGGTCGACGGTGTGCTGGTGGCGGAGGCCGAGATCAGCGCCATGCTGGTGACGGAGTGAGCGAGCCCCTCATCCACCCGAGCGCCGTGATCGAATCCGGCGCCGTGATCGGCGACGGGACCCGGATCGGCCCGTTCTGCCATGTCGGCCCCGAGGTCGTGCTGGGCGAGGGCTGCGAGCTGCTCAGCCACGTGGTGCTGGCCGGCCGCACCACGATCGGTCCCCGTACCCGGATCTTCCCGTTCGCCTCCATCGGCCACCAGCCGCAGGATCTGAAATACCGGGGCGAGCCCTCGACGCTGACAATCGGATCCGACTGCCTGATCCGCGAGGGCGTGACCATGAACCCCGGCACCAGCGGGGGTGGCCTCGAGACCGCGGTCGGCGATCACTGCACCTTCCTGGCCAATTCCCATGTCGGCCACGATTGCCGGGTCGGCGACCACGTCATCTTCTCCAACAACGTGATGCTGGCCGGCCATTGCAGCGTCGGCGATTACGCGATCCTGGGCGGCGGCGCCGCCGTGATCCAGTTCGCCCGGGTCGGTGCGCACGCCTTCGTGGGCGGCCTCTCGGGCCTGGAGAACGACTGCATCCCGTACGGCATGGTGCTCGGCAACCGCGCCTACCTGTCGGGCCTCAACATCATCGGCCTGCAGCGCCGGGGCTTCGCCCGGGAGGACATCCACGCGCTCCGGCGGGCCTACCGGCTGCTGTTCGCCCCCGAGGGCACGCTCATGGAGCGGGTCGAGGACGTGGCCGCGACCTTCGAATCCCACGCCGCGGTCTCCGAGATCCTCGCCTTCATTCGCGCTGGCGGCAAGCGCTCGATCTGCACCCCGCGCGAGCTTCCGGTCCCGATCGGGGCGGCCTGAGCCTCCCCATGGCCGAGGCCGCTCCGCTGCCCGAGGGCACGCTCGTCCTGATCGCCGGCGCCGGCCGGCTGCCCGAGCTGGTGGCCGAGTCCCTGAACCGGACGCACCGGCCGTTCCGGCTGATCGCCCTGCGCGGCTTCACCGACCGGTCCCTGCGCGCCCGGGCCGACGCCACCGTCGACCTCCTCGACCTCGCCGCGATCCTCAAGCTGCTGCGCCGCTGGGGACCGGCCGTGATGGTGCCGGCGGGCGGGGTCTCGCGGCCGAGCCCGGCCGCGCTGCTCAATGCCGGCGCGGCGCTCCGGAACCGCGAGACCCTGCGGGCGATCGCCGGGGGCGGCGACGACCGCCTGCTGCGCGCCGCCCTGGCCCTGGTCGAGGAGGAGGGCCACCGGGTGCTCGGCGTCCACGAGGCCGCGCCGGATCTGCTCTGCCCCGAGGGCCGGCTCGGCCGCCTCGGACCCGACGCGGATGCCGACGCGTCGATCCGCACCGGGCGCGGGGTGCTCGACGCGCTCTCGCCCTACGATCTCGGGCAGGCGGTGGCGGTCTCGGGCGAGCGCGTGATCGCCGTCGAGGGACCGGAGGGGACCGACCGCATGCTCGCCCGCGCCCGGGCGCTCGGGCGCAAGCCCTTCGGGCGGGGCCGGGCGCTGCCCGCGACCGTGCTGGTCAAGGCGCCGAAGCTCGGCCAGGACCTGCGCATCGACCTGCCGGCGATCGGCCCCCGGACCGTGCGCAACGCCGCGGCGGCCGGCTGCGTCGGCCTGGCGCTCGAGGCCGGCGGCACCCTGGTGATCGACCGCGTGGCCACCGCCGCGGAGGCCGACCGCCTCGGGCTGTTTCTGGTCGGCTACCGGCCCGGGGCCGGACCATGAGCGGGCCGAAGACCGTCTGGCTGGTGGCCGGCGAGGATTCCGGTGACCAGCTCGGGGCCAAGCTGATGCGGGCGCTGCGGGCGGCCGCGCCCGGGACCGTATTCGGCGGGGTCGGCGGCGAGGCCATGGCCGAGGAGGGGTTCACCTCGCTGTTCCCCCTCGATGACGTCGCCGTCATGGGCTACCTGCCGGTGCTCGCCCGCGCCCGGACCCTGCTGCGCCGGATCCGCGAGACCGCGACCGTGGTGGTGCGCGCCCGGCCCGACGTGCTGGTGATCATCGACAGCCCGGGCTTCACCCATGCCGTGGCCCAGCGGGTCCGGAAGGCGGCGCCCGGCATCCCGATCGTCGATTACGTGTCGCCGAGCGTCTGGGCCTGGCGGCCGTGGCGGGCTAAGGGCATGCGCGGCTTCATCGACCACGTGATGGCGCTGTTGCCGTTTGAGCCGGACGCGCATCTGCGGCTCGGCGGCCCGCCCTGCACCTATGTCGGCCACCCGCTGATCGAGCGCTTCTCGGATTTGCGTCCCTCCGCGCCGGAGAGCCGGCGACGGGAGGCGGTGCCCTACAGCCTCGTCATCCTGCCGGGCTCGCGCCGCGCCGAGATCGACCGGCTGATGCCGGTCTTCGGGCAGGTGCTGGAGCAGGTCTCCCGCATCCTCGAGGTCGAGGCGGTGCTGCCCGCCGTGACCCGCCACCGGGCGCTGATCGAGCGGCTGGCCCAGGCTTGGCCCGTCCCGGTGCGGGTGCTCACCGGCGAGGACCCGAAATACGCCGCCTTCCGGGGCGCCCGGGCGGCCCTGGCGGCCTCCGGCACCGTCACGCTGGAGCTGGCGCTGGCCGGCGTCCCGATGGTGGTGGCCTACAAGGTCTCGCGCGCGGAGGAGTTCATCGCCCGGCGCCTGATCCAGGTCCCCAGCATCGTGCTGCCGAACCTGATCCTGGCCGAGAACGCCATGCCGGAATTCGTCCAGGCGGACTGCACCGCCGAGCATCTCACCCGGGCGCTGCTGCCCCTGCTGGTCGGCGGTGCGGAGCGGGACGCGCAGAGCGACGCGCTCGCCCGGATCGACGGCCTGATGCGTCTCGCCGGCGACGACACCCCGAGCCGGGCCGCGGCGCGGATTGTTCTGGATGCGGCCGCCGGGCGAGTGAGCGGGGCCGCCTGACGGATCCGTGACACGTCCGACGGACGAAGACGTCGTTTCGTCCTTGCGAGCGCAGCGAAGCAGCGCGGTGCAGCCTGGGATCTCAAACCGTGGCGTTTCCCTGGGTCGCTGCGCTGCGCTCGCAAGGACGGAGTTAAGTTATCACCCCCCGCGCCGGCCGCAGCGGATATAGGCGGCCGTGCCGCGGCCGCTCGACCAGGTGAGGCGGTCGCCGTCGACCACGAGGCGGACCTGCGAGGACCAGTGCCGGCCGCGATCGCTGCACTCGGCGCCCATCACCCAGCCGTTCCCGACCCGGCGGCTGTCGTGGAAAGTGCAGATCGTCCGTCCGGCCCGGGCGCGGTCCTGCGTGATCGTGGCCGGGATGTAGCCCCGGCGACGGGAGCGGGCCGCGCAGGCATCGGCGGTCGGACCCCAGATGCCGACGAAGTCCGGGCTGGACGTGCTGGCCGGCTTGGCTGCCGAAGGCGTGACCGGAGCCGAGATCGCCGCCTGCAGGCCCGGCGCCGCCTGACGCGGGCTCGCCGGCGCGGCGGCGAGCGACGCGGCGTCCGGCCGCTGCGCGTCCGGGACGGATTCATCCGGCGTGTCGAGCATCACCACCCGGCGGCCCAGCGGTTTCGGCGCTGGGGCGGGCCGGGTCTCGGCGGTCTGCGAGCGGAACGGCAGGTCCTCGGTCAGGTAGGCGGCGCTGTAGGTGAATAGGCCGGCCCAGCCGAGGACGAGGAGGCCGGGCACGACGAAGCGACGCTTGGAACCGGTACGGGCATCCTCACCCGGATCGGCCAGCACGACCGCGCCCATTCGATCCCCCTGGTCCAGGCATCCGGCCCCGATTCGGGTGCCGGCCTGCGGGTGAAAAGCATGCCCTAACAAGAGCCTGGGTGAAACTGCCGTCGTGTTCAGCGTCCGAAGATCCCCTTGAGGAATTGCGCCGTCCGGTTGCGCTTGCGCTTGCGCTCGAGCTCGGTGGCGTCCTTGAGCCAGGCGACCTGCACCACGCGCCGCTCGCCCTCGAACGGCTCGTGGCCGTGCCAGGAATTGTCGGCCCGCAGGAAGGCGAACATCGTGCCCATGGTCGGCGGCACCTCGACCGCGAAGGGCGCGTAGTTGCGGCCGTCGTAGAGCACCCGCAGGCGGCCGGCGGCCGGGGCGTCCCAGGCATCGTTCATGTAGACCAGCAGCGTCAGCACCTTCGACGGGCCGTCGGTGTGGATCGAGCCGTATTTCAGCTGGCTCTTCCGCATGATCGTGGTGAGCCGCGGGCAGGAGACGAGGTCGATGCCGAACTTCTCGCCGAGGATCTCCGAGAACGCGTCGCTCTCCAGCTCGTCGATCAGCGCCTTGAACCGGCCCTTGAGGGCGACCTCGTCCACGGTGAGGTAGCCGGGCTTGGCGATGTCCGGGAAGTCGCGCCGGATCGCGTCGATCGCGTCGGGGTTCAGGACGTTGGTGCCGAGCGTGTACGGGTAGGGCTCGCGGGCGACCGGGGCGGCGCGCACCGCGGAAACGTCGAGGATCGAGAGGGCGGACATCTGCGGGTCCCTGAGCTCCAGCGCACGACGGCCGGCACGCCGGGCGCCGGAGGCGCGTGCCGGAGGGCCGACCGGGAGGTCCGTGCCGGGGCGGCCCGAGGGGCGTCCGCGGTCACGAAATCTTAAGCGTTCTCGGTGGTCCCGGAATCCCATAATCCGGTGATTGCGGCGGTCCAACGGCGAAAGCCGTGTGGTGGCGCATTCCGGTGACAGTCTCGGGCCGCCCGGCCGTGCAGGATGGCGCGATGCCCGAGGACTTTCTTCTCGGGTGCGTCGTGTATTCTGGAACCCATCCGCGATGAGGCCGCAGGTCCTCGCCTTGCTGTGCATTCACCTGATCGCCGCGACGATCGGGGCGGAGGCGCTTGCCCAGCCGTCCCGCTCGCCGCGTCCCGCCGGCACGGCGCGGATGACCTGCGCGGAGGCGATG
Organism: Methylobacterium brachiatum; assembly: GCF_020523825.1. Lineage (GTDB taxonomy): Bacteria > Pseudomonadota > Alphaproteobacteria > Rhizobiales > Beijerinckiaceae > Methylobacterium > Methylobacterium brachiatum. Next base: position 231,303 of record NZ_JAJALK010000003.1, read on the forward strand.
GCGCTGGTGAAGAGCGAGGGCGACGTGGTCATCGCCGGCGGCACGGCGCCGGAGCGCTTCGTCAGCGGCCCCGGCCAGTGCAGTGGCGCCGAGATCGCCGAGCTGCGCTTCGTCCCCACCCGCGACAATCCGCAATGCCCGATCGGCTATCGCTGCCGCGAGCCGGGCTTCGAGGAGTGGAACTGGTAGCGCCGCAGGCCGCCTCGCGACCCGCCTGCGCGGATCGTGACCAAAGTTTCACGTGACAGCGCCGACGACATGCCACGTTCTCGCCACGACCCAGGGCCAAGGCCGCCGGGTTGCGTTCCTGAAGGGGCGCTCACGTTAGGCGGGAGACACGCGTGGCTTCACTCAGGACCGGGCTCGGGATCCAGGCCGTGCTCACGGCCGTGGCCGCGCTGATCCTGCTGGCGCTTCCGGGGATCCCCAGCCCGCCGCTCTACGTCTCGCTCGCCGGCTTCGTGATGGCCGGCATCCTGGTCGCGGCCAACGGCATCTCCGCCTATCTGAAGGTCTTCGTCTCGGTCTACGGGCTCGGCTACCTGCTGCTCGCCGGCATGAAGACGGTGGCCGCCATGGGCCTCCTGCCCCCGGTCGTGGCCGCGCTGCTGCCGCCGGACTTCGCCGCCACCGGCGCCGTGGTGTTCGGCGCCATCGTGCTCGGCGTCTCGTATCTCGAGCCGATCCGGGCGATCACCGACATCGCCGACCCGTATTTCGCCAATCGCGACAAGCCGACCAAGGAGATCGGCCTGTTCCGCTGGTTCGGCAGCACCGAGGGCCGGATCGGCCGCAACCTCGTCGCCCTCTCGATCTTCGTGAACTTCGCCGACGTGGCGCTGACCCTGCGGTTCAACTTCTTCTACCGCGACATCTACAACTCGCTCCAGGAATACGACGCTGCGGCGTTCTGGTACCAGCTGCTCTGGATCTTCATCCCGCTGGCGACGCTCAACATCGCCATCGGCATGTTCGACCTGTTCGTCGATTCCTCGCTGCACATCCGCTGGCGCACCTGGCTGACGCACAGCCTGTACGAGCGCTGGCTCGGGAACGGCACCCATTACCGCATCCCGTTCACCGACGAGGAGGCGGACAACCCGGATCAGCGCATCCAGGCCGACGTCAACCTGTTCATCCAGCAGACCGCGAGCCTGTCGATCCGGCTGCTCAGCCAGGCGGCGCAGCTCGTCTCGTTCATCGTGATCCTCTGGACCCTGTCGCGCGACTTCGTCGTGCCGTTCACCGATACGGTGATCCCGGGCTTCCTGGTCTGGCTGGTGATCGCCTACGCGGTGGTCGGCACCTGGCTCACCCACCTGATCGGCCGGCCCCTGATCGGGCTCAACTTCCGGCAGGAGCAGGTCGAGGCCGATTTCCGCTTCTCGCTGGCCCGCAACCGGATCTACTCGGAGCAGATCGCGCTGCTGCGCGGCGAGCGCGCGGAGGCCACGCGCCTCGGCTCGCTGTTCCACATGATCATCGACAATTACGTCGGCATCATCTTCCGCCGCATCAAGCTGATCGCCTTCACCTTCAGCTACCGGCAGGCGAGCGTGATCTTCCCGATGGTTCTCGCCGCGCCGTCCTTCTTCGCCAAGAAGATCACCCTGGGCGCGCTGCAGCAGACCTCGCAGGCCTTCTCGCAGGTGCAGAGCTCGCTGTCCTTCTTCGTGGATTCCTACACGACCCTCGCATCCTACAAGGCCAACACCATCCGTCTCGGCTCCTTCCGCCGGGCGATGAGCAAGGCCGAGGCGCTGGAGGCGGCGGGCTACGGGCTGGTCCAGGGCAACGAGACCGCCAACGGCGTCACCGCCCGCGGGCTGGTGCTCGCCCTCCCGGACGGCCGCGAGATCGTCTCGGCCCCGGAGCTGACCCTCGCCAAGGGCGGCGCTACCCTGGTCACCGGCCCCTCGGGTTCCGGCAAGTCGACGCTGTTCCGGGCGATCGCCGGGATCTGGCCGTTCGGCAAGGGCCGGGTCGACGTGCCGGCCGGGCAATCGACGCTGCTGCTGCCGCAGCGGCCCTATATCCCGCAGGGCACTTTGCGCGGCGCCGTGGTCTACCCGAACACCACCGACCAGTTCACGGACGCGGCGATCCGCGACGCCCTGACGGCGGCCCAGCTGCCCCATCTCGTCGACCGCCTCGACGAGACCGATACCTGGGAGCGGCGCCTGTCGGGCGGCGAGCAGCAGCGCCTCGCCATCGCCCGGGCGATCCTGGCCAAGCCCGCCTGGCTGTTCCTCGACGAGTCGACCGCCTCCCTCGACGAGCCGTCCGAGGCGAAGATCTACCGGATGCTGCGGGAGCGCCTGCCCGACACCACCATCGTCTCCATCGGCCACCGCTCGACGCTCGACGCCTTCCACGAGAAGCGGATCGTGCTGGAGCCGCAGGGCAATCTCTTCACCCCGCGGGAGCGCCTGGAGCCGCAACCGGCGGAATAAGTGCATTCGGTCACGACATCCCGGGGAAAATGCCCCGCAGAAGTTGCGAGATGGAAATATTAAGGAACCAGTGACTGCTGGGTCCGTTTGTCATGCGCTATATAAATCGGAGGAACGCATGACCAAGATCACGACCCTTGCAGGTGCCGGCGCTCTCATCCTGATGTCGACCGCCGCCTTCGCGGCCCCGTGCGCGACCGGGACGACCGTGACGCGCGACAAGGAAGCCAGCAAGGCCTCGACGGTCGATCCGAGCGTGAAGGACCCGACCTCCCCGGGCGCCAAGGCCGAGTCCCCCGGCACTGTCGGCGCGATGAAGAACGCCGGCACCGCGACGTCGCCCTCCGACGTGCAGGCTCAGTCGAGCGGCAAGCCGACCGCCGCCCAGGCGGCCAAGGGCGGCGACGACTGCTGATCGGTCTCAGCCACATCGGTCTTTGATGGAACGCCCGCCCGGCTCAAACCGTGGCGGGCGTTCTCGTTCGTCGGCGCCGTTAGGCGGCCTTACGCAGGTTGGCGGCGGTCCGGGCGGCGCGCTTGATGGCATCCGGGTCGAGCAGGCCGGGCTTCACTACCCAACTGCCGCCGACGCACAGCACGGACGGGATGGCGAGCCAATCCGGCGCGGTGGCCTCGGTGATCCCTCCGGTCGGGCAGAACTTCACCTGGCCGAACACGGCGGTCAGCGCCTTCAGGGCCTTGATCCCGCCCGCTGCCTCCGCCGGGAAGAACTTGAACCGGTCGAGCCCGTAATCGAGCCCGCGCATGATGTCGGCCGCCGTGGCGACGCCGGGCAGGTAGGGCACGCCGTTGGTCTTCGCGGCGTCGGTGAGCGGCTCCGTGAGCCCCGGCGAGACGATGAACTCGGCGCCCGCCGCCAGGGCGTTCTCGAGATCGACCGGGTTCAGGACCGTGCCGGCCCCGACCACCGCGCCCTCGACCTGGGTCATCTCGCGGATCACGTCCAAGGCGGCGGGCGTGCGCAGGGTGACCTCCAGGGCGGTCAGGCCGCCCCGGACCAGGGCCTCGGCGATCGGCCGGGCCTGGTCCACGTCCTCGATCACGAGGACCGGGATGACGGGCACGGAGCGCATCAGCGCGTCGATGCTGGTCAGATCGTTCATGATCGGCTTCTCCCGTTCGACGTTCAGAGACCGGCAGCCGCGAGCATGGCTGAGGCGCCCCGCTCGGCGGTGTCGGCCCCGTGGCGCATGAAAGCGAACAGCTCCCGCCCGGTTCCCGCCTCCGGGACCGGCTGGACCGCGTCCGCGCGGGCGGCCAGCTCCGCGTCGTCGACCATCACCTGCAGCAGCCCCTCGGCTGCGCTGAGGCGGATGATGTCGCCGTCGCGGATCCGCCCGATCGCCCCGCCGCCCAGGGCCTCGGGGCTCAGGTGGATGGCCGCCGGCACCTTGCCGGACGCGCCCGACATCCGGCCGTCCGTGACCAGGGCGACCTTGTGGCCGCGATCCTGGAGGACGCCGAGCGGCGGGGTCAGCTTGTGCAGCTCGGGCATGCCGTTGGCGCGCGGGCCCTGGAACCGGACGACCACGACCACGTCGCGCTCCAGCTCGCCGGCCTTGAACGCCTTGAGCACGTCGTCCTGGTCGGAGAAGACCCGGGCCGGGGCCTCGATGGTCCGCCGCTGCTCCTCGACCGCGCTGGTCTTGAACGTCGCCCGGCCGAGATTGCCGGTCACCAGCCGCATGCCGCCATCGGGCTGGAACGGGTTCTCAGGCCGGCGGATCATGGTCTCGTCCAGGCTCTCCGGCACCGCGTCCTCGAAGGTGAGCGCGTCGCCGTCGAGCTTCGGGTCGCGGGTATGGTCGCGCAGGGACTGGCCGGCCACCGTCAGGATGTCGTCGTGCAGCAGCCCGGCATCGAGCAGGGCGGCCATGACGAAGCTCATGCCGCCGGCGGCGTGGAAGTGGTTCACGTCGCCCGCGCCGTTCGGGTAGACCCGGGCGATGAGCGGCACGGCGTTGGACAGCCGGTCGATATCCTCCCAGTCGATCACGATGCCGGCGGCGCGGGCTATGGCCGGCAGGTGGATCGCGTGGTTGGTCGAGCCGCCGGTGGCGAGCAGGCCGACCGCGGCGTTCACGATCGCCTTCTCGTCCACGCACAGGCCGAGCGGCCGGTAATCGTTGCCGGCGCTGCCGATCTCCGTGAGCCGGTGGATCGCCGCCCGGGTCACGGCCTGCCGCAGCTTCGTGCCGGGATTGATGAACGAGGCGCCCGGCATGTGCAGGCCCATCATGTCCATCATCATCTGGTTCGAGTTGGCGGTGCCGTAGAACGTGCAGGTCCCGGCCCCGTGATAGGACGCGGATTCGGATTCGAGCAGCTCCGCCCGGCCGACCTTGCCCTCGGCGTAGAGCTGGCGGATCCGCTGCTTCTCCTTGTTGGCGAGCCCCGAGGGCATCGGCCCGGCCGGGATCAGGATCGCCGGCAGGTGGCCGAAGCGCAGCGCGCCGATCAGGAGGCCGGGCACGATCTTGTCGCAGATGCCGAGCAGCGCGGCGCCATCGAACATGCCGTGGCTGAGGCCCACCGCGGTCGAGAGCGCGATCGTGTCCCGGGAGAACAGCGACAGCTCCATGCCGCGCTGCCCTTGCGTGACCCCGTCGCACATCGCCGGGGTGCCGCCCGCCACCTGGGCGGTGGCGCCGCGCTCCCGGGCGAAGACCTTGATCTGGTCGGGATAGCGCCCGTAGGGCTGATGCGCCGAGAGCATGTCGTTGTAGGCGGTGACGATGCCGATATTCATCACCGTGCGGCCGTCGCGCAAAGCCGGCTTGTCCTCGCCGGAGGCGGCGAAGCCGTGGGCGAGGTTGCCGCAGGCCAGCGTCGGCCGATGCACGCCGGACTCGCGCTCCCGGGCGATCAGGTCGAGATAGGTCCGCCGGGACTCGCGGGAGCGCGCCACGACGCGCTCGGTGACCGCCGCGACCTCGGGATGAAGCTCGGTCATGCTGGTTCCTCCGTCCAGGGTGCCGACGGATCGTCAGGCCGGTACCGATCCTGGCCGCGACCGCGTCGCACCGGCCTATCTAGGCGGTGCCCGGGACGATGTAACCCGGCCCCCGCGCAGGGCGGCCGAGCGCGGCCGCCGCCGATGGCCTTGCCGATCCCGTCCCCATCCCGAGCTGCGCCAGCGCGCCGCGAAGGAGGGCTCCAGGCAGCGCGGGGCCGGCTGGCGGGTACCTTCGAGGGCGCCGTTGCGCGCCGCCGCCTCAGGATGAGGTCGCGGGTGCGCGGTCTGAGAGCGACGGGTGATCAATACTCCCAGAAGATGCGCTGCAGCTCCTTGGTGTCCTGGGTCTTGGTCAGCGCCACGGCGGCCAGGATCTTGGCCTTGGCCGGATTGAGGTCGTGGGCGACGACCCAGTCGTATTTGTCGTCGGGCTGCTCGGCGTTGCGCAGGACCAGGCCGTCCGGCACCCGCGAGGAGCGGATCACGATCGTGCCCTTGGAGCGGATGTCCTTGAGCTTGTCCACGAGATAGCCGGCCACCGAGCCGTTGCCCGTACCGGCGTTGACGATCGCCTTGGCGCCGGCCTGGACCTCGGCATCGTAGATGCCGGGGATCATGTTGCCGGAGCCGTAGACGATGCCGACCAGCGGCAGGCTGTCGATCTGGTCGATGTCGAACTCGGAGCTGGTGTTGTGCCGCTTGGAGAGCGCCCGGAAGAAGTAGGTCTTGCCCTCGATCACCATGCCGAGCGGTCCCCACTGGCTGTAGAAGGCGCTCGGGACGACGTTGGTCCGCTTGTTCACGTCGCGGCCCGACTGGATCGTGTCGTTCATCGTCACGGTGACGCCCTTGCCGATCGCCTCCTTGCTGGCCGCCACCGTCACGGCGTCGAGCAGGTTGAGGGCACCGTCGGCCGAGATCGCCGTACCCGGCCGCATCGACCCGACCACCACGATCGGCTTGTCGCTCTTGACCACGAGGTCGAGGAAGAACGACGTCTCCTCCAGGGTGTCGGTGCCGTGTGTGATGACCACGCCGTCCACGTCGTCCTGCTTGAGCAGGGCGGAGACGCGCTTGGCGAGCTGGACCAGCTGCGTGTCGGTGAAGCTCTCGGAAGCGATCTGGAAGACCTGCTCGCCGCGCACATTGGCGATGGTGCTGACCTGCGGCACCGCCGCGATCAGCTTGTCCACCGGCACCTTGGCGGCCGTGTAGGTCGCGCTGTTGGCCGCGTCGGCGCCCGCGCCCGCGATCGTGCCGCCGGTGGCCAGGATCACCACGTTGGGCTTCTTCACCGCCGCCGCAGTGCTGGCATCCGTCATCTCGCGGGCGCGGAGCGGGGTCGCCCCGAGCGTGCCGGCGAGCACCAGCGCCAGGGTCGCTCCGCGCAGGGCTCGGCCCGCGCCGCTTCGGCATGAGATCATCGGGGATCCTTGTGGTCTGACGGTGGATCGCGAGTCGGGCTCGCCGGTCGGGATCGTAGACCCCGCCCGGTGCGAGGCAAGTTTCGTGCAGCCGATCCGCTGGCGGATGGATCCATTTCGTAAGCTTGGGCGTTGTTATGCGACGTTGTTCGTTCGGAGGTAGACCCCCATGCTGCATCTCGCCGGCCTGCTCGACGAACTCGAGCGGAGCGAGCCCGCACGGGCCGCGATGGCGATCCTCGAATCGGCCCTGGCCCGTCGGTCCGTCGAAGAGCAGACCGCGTTCTGGCGCGCGGTCGATCTGTACTACGTCTCCCGCAAGGCCCCGCCCGAGCCCACGCCGGGCATGATCGGCGCCGCACCGCAGATGGCGGCCGCGGTTTAACGGGGCGGGACATCCGTTTCGGTTTCGGGCATCCGGTGGAGGGTTAGGCGGCGACCTGACGGCTTTGTCCCATTCGTGACCTTTGCCTGAGGCGTGCTGGGCGCATCTCAGGATGCCGACGCGGTCTCATTTCTTGCAGGCCTTGCGTCGGCTTTCTCGCGAGCGCGAAGTCGGACGGTCTTCAGGATGTCGCGTACGACTTCGCCTCACTGCGGTTCCGGCCCGCGGCGCGATCGAACGCGCGGTTGAGGTAGCGGCGCGTCGGCCGCTCGATCAGGAACAGGCTGGCGATGCCCAGGGCGATGGCCGGCAGGACGAGGGCTTTGGCGAGGCGCCCGCCCATCGCCTCGTGCAGGACGTAGAACGGCTGCTGCCACAGGTAGATCGAGTACGACCAGGCGCCGAACAGGACGAGCGGCGTCGATGTCAGGCCCCGGCGCAGGACGTCCGGGGCACTGGGGATCGTGGCCACCGCGGCGGCGAGCGATGCGGTGCCGAGGCTGTACTTGATCGGGTCCGGTACGGCGTCGACGTTCAGCATCAGGCCGAGGAGGAGCAGCACCGCTGGCCGCCAGGACGGCCTCGCGCGCATGGGATCGCTGCGCCCGAACTTCAGGTAGGCCACTGCCCCGAGCAGGATCGAGGCCGCCCGCACGTCGCTGCGCCAGTAGACATCCGTGTAGCTGCCGCCGAGCGCGGTGGAGATGAGGCCGTTCAGGCAGGCCAGGGCGGCCAGAGCGGCCAGAACCGGGAGCAGGGCGAAGCCGAACCGGCGCCAGAGCAGGGCGATCAGCCCGAGCAGGATGTAGCTGTGCTCCTCGACGCAGAGCGACCAGACATGGTCGACATTGGGTACCTCGGCGAACCACAGGCGGTAGTAATTGTAGGTCAGCGTCAGCGCGGCGAGGTAGCCGTAGAGGTGCCGCTCCCGACCGGTGGCAAGGGCGAGGACGGTCATCGCCAGCACGAAGCCGATCAGGGCCGGGCAGATCCGAGATGCGCGGCGGGCGACGAAGCGCGTCAGCGGCACGGAGCGCACGAACAGGATCTCCGCCATCAGGCGCCCGCTCAGGACGAAGAACAGCTCCACGCCGAAACGGCCGAGATTGATCCCGCGGCTGGTGGCGAAATGGCCGACGAGCACGAGCAGGATCGCGCAGCCCCGCCAGCCATCGAGCACGGGAAGGTGACGCGGGAGCATGGGACGCCTGCCGGTTCAACTTCAGCGACGGTCCAGGCAGGCCCGCTACCCACACGGGGCCGAGATGGTCTTAAGCGGTAGGCCGCGCCGGCCGACCCGCCCGGCGCCTCGAAAGACGTAGCGGGTCCGGCGCCTCCCAGGCGCCCGACCCGCGGGCCGGAGGTGCCGACGCGGCTGGGGCCCGATCAAAACACCGAGATCAGCACGATGCCGGCGGCCATCAGCAGGCCGCCGATCAGCCGGCCGATGCCGGCGCGGACGCGCTTCATCCCGAGCCAGCCGAAATGGTCGATGGCGATGGAGGTGAACAGGTTCGCAGTGATCAGCAGGCCGTTGAAGGCGCCGGCCCCGACCTTGTCGACGAAGAGCAGGCCGGCGAACACCGCAACCGCGCCGGCGATGCCGCCCAGCGCGCCCCACCACGGCACCCGCGCCACATCCGCCCGGGTCGGCAGCGGCGTCGGGCGGAGCAGGAACACGAACAGGAACACCAGGGCCACGGGCACGAACGACACGGTGGCGGCGAGCCAGGGGTTCACCAGGGCGCCGCGCAGCTGCGCGTTGAGCACCACGCCGACCGCCTGGAGCGAGCCCGCGACCAGGATGAACGGGTAGAGCAGCTTGGCCATCAGGCCGCCCTCGCGCGATTCCGCCGTCGCGTCGTCCGATTTCGGGCCGGTGGCGCGGGCGATGAACACGATGCCGACCACCATCAGCAGGCCGCCGAGCCAGGGCATCGGCTTGAAGCCGCCGGCCTGCAGGCCGAACAGGCCGAGGCTGTCCAAAGCCAGCGAGGTCAGGATGTTGGCCGTGATGGTCAGGCCGTTGAACGGGCCGGCCCCGACCTTGTCCACGAAGGCGAGGCCGCCGAACACCGCCACCGCGCCGGCCACCCCGCCGAGCGGCGCGTACCAGGGCATCGAGCCCAGGGTCTGCAGCGTCGGCAGCGGTGTCGGCATGGTGAAGAACAGGATCGTGAACACGATCACGATCGGCATGAACGAGTAGGTCGCCGCCAGCCACGGATTGACCAGCGCGTCGCGCAGGCGCGCGTTCATGGAATTGCCGAGCGCCTGGAGCGCACCGGCGACCAGGATGAAGGGATAGAGCAGGGCGGCGTTCAAGGGTCCGGTCTCCGGTCGTGGGAGGGCGAGGCGGTTGGGAAAGGCGTCGTCCTGGGAGCCGGAGACCGGATTCTCAGACGAGGAGCAGGGCTCCGAGCGCGAGCACGAGGGCGGGCGGCATCACCAGCAGGCCGAGCTTGAGGAACTGCCAGGCCGACACGTCCTCGCCCTCGCGGCGGATCGCGGTGAGCCACAGGATCGTGGCCAGTGACCCGGTCACCGAGAGGTTCGGCCCGAGATCGACGCCGATCAGAATCGCGCCGGCGACCTTGTGCGAGACCTCGGCCGCCTGGACCGCGGCCCCGGCCAGCAGCCCGGCCGGCAGGTTGTTCACGAGGTTCGACCCGAAGGCGACGATGGCCCCGCCCGCCCAGGCGGTGGCGGCGGGGTCGGCCTGGGCGTAGCCTTTCAGGGTATCGGCCAGCAGGGTGAGGATCCCGGTCTTCTCCAGGGCCTCGACCAGCACGAACAGGCCGGCCACCAGCGGCAGCACCGCCCAGGACACGTCCTTCACCACCTCGACCAGGCCGCCGCGGTTGAGCGCCACCACCAGCAGGGTCGTGGCGAGGCCGGCCACGAAGGTGGGCAGGCCGAGCTCGATTCCGGCGGCCGAGGCCCCGATCAGCGCGCCCGCGGTGGCGATGATGCCGAGCCCCGCGACCTTGCCGCCCAGCCCGAGGCGCACGGTCTCGACCTCGGTCTTGATGGTCTGGCCCTTGAGCCGGCTGTTCTGGGTCAGCCGCAGCACCGCGTAGGTCGCGACGATCGCCAGGACCGAGGGCAGCGCGAAGGTTGCGAGCCACTGGCCGAGGGGCGGCATGTCGGTGGCGAACACCACGAGGTTGGCCGGGTTCGAGATCGGCAGCACGAAGCTCGCCGCGTTGGCGATGAAGGCGCAGATGAACAGGTAGGGCAGGGGCTCGGCGTCGGCGGCCTTGGCGGCGGCGTAGACCGCGGGCGTCAGCACCACCGCGCAGGCATCGTTGGACAGGAACACCGTCACCACCGTGCCGACGATGTAGATCAGCAGGAACAGCCGGGTCGGCGAGCCCTTGGCGGCGCGCACGGAGAGGCCGGCCAGCCAATCGAACAGCCCTTCCTTCCGTGCAATCTCGGCAAGCAGCATCATGCCGACGAGGAACAGGTAGACGTCGGTGCCCTTGGAGACGCCGTCGAGGGCGACCTGCCAGGGCAGCAGGCCGAGCACGACCAGCAGGGCGGCGCCGAGCACCGCCCAGATCGCCTCCGGCCACGAGAACGGGCGCACGATCACGCCCAGGGTGGCGAGCGCGGCGATGCCCCAGGTCGCCAGGTTCGGTGTCAGGGTCAGTCCAGCAAACACGTCGAAACATCTCCCCCCGGAGTCGTGGTGAGGATCACCACTGGGTCACGATCACCACTTGCGGCCGTAGCGGTTGGGCCCGAGCTGGTCGCCGCGCACGCCCTTGCCGACCCAGGATTGGATCCGGCCCGCGTCGCTCCCCGGTTTATGCGGCATCGGTGGTGGTGCCACGCTGTCCGAGGCGGCGATCACCGGCTCGATCACGTCGGTGTCGACGAAATCGGGGCCGTGGCCGGGCCAGCGTCCATCGACCGCCTCGACCTGGATGCTGCGTCCGGCCCCGTCCCAGGCCAGAGCCGTCTCGTAGCAGCGCGAATCCGGACGACGCTCCATCAGCAGCCAGGGTCCGGTATCGACCCGGCAATGGACGTAATCCGGCGGGGCATCGGACAGCACAAGTGCCCGGACCGTGACCCGCCCTTCGGCGTCGAGCTCCATGCCGCTGCTCGCGGGCGACGTCGGAAGGGTGGCGACCCGCCGGTCGGCCGGGCTGGTGATCAGCACGAAGGGCGCGGTCCGGTCCAGGGCGCGGAAGCGCCAGCTCGTCACCGGCCCGTCGATCGCCGCGACCGCGTAGCCGACCGAGCCGTCCTCGTTCTGCCCCACCGAGCGGGCGGCGGCGTAGAGGGTCCGGCCGTCGGGGGCGAGCTCGTTGTAATGGGTGTGGCCCATCTCCACGAGGCGCACCCGCGTCGCCCAGAACAGGCCGCCGATGTCGAGGCGCTCGTCCGGCTCGCGCAGGTCGTCGGGATAGGCGTGCATGAACACCGCGCACGGAATCTTCTGCGCGCCGGCCTCGGCGAGCTGGTCGCTCAGCCACTGCGTCTGCGGGCGGCCGAGCCGGAAATCCAGCCCGATGCCTTTCCGGCCGAAACCCGGGCTGACCATGTCGACGAACAGGCAGCGCACGCCCTGGATATCCATGCTCGCGCAGTAATGCGGGACCGGTTCGACCGGCCAGGTTTCCGGGCAGCCGGAGGGCGGCTGCTCCAGGTTCCAGACCACCGGCTCCGGCAGGCGGTCGCCCAGGCTCGCCGCGAAGGCCTGGAAATCGTCCATCCGGCCGTGCTGGCGGTCGTGGTCGCCGGGGATCAGGCGCACCGGCAGGTCGGGATGCCGGTCCAGCGCGGCCTTCAGGATCCGGTATTCCGAAGCGTAGCCGTTCTCGGCCAAGTCGCCGGGCAGGTACACGAAGTCGAACAGGTCGCGCGGGGCGATCGCGGCGATCTGGTCGAAGATCGCGTTGAGGTCGTGGGCATTCCGGGCCGCTTCGTCCTGCAGATGCAGGTCGCCGACATGCAGGAAGACGAGCGGCTCGCGCCGCGGCGCGGGGCGGGGATCGGGGGCGGACATGGGGCGCTCCTGCCGGCCGGTCAGGCGCGCGCCGGCACGGCCGGGGGCAGGCCGGCACCACTATCCGGCGTGCCGGTGGCGGCTTCCCCGCCCCGGGTCTCGGGCATCAGCGTCAGGTAGAGGACGAAGCCGAGGCCGGCGATCGCCGCCAGCGCCAGGAACGCCGCGGAATACCCGGCCGACACGATGATCAGCCCGGCCAGCGTCGCGCTCACCGAGGCGCCGACACCCTGGGCGGTGGCCACCGCGCCCTGGGCGGCGTTGAACCGTCCGGCGCCCCGGGTCAGGTCGGCCACGACGATCGGGAACAGGGCGCCGTAGATCCCGGCCCCGACCCCGTCGAGAAGCTGCACGCCGACCAGCCAGAACGGGTTGTCCGAAAGGGTGTAGAGCACGCCGCGCAAAGCCAGCACGCCGAAGGCGGCGAGGAAGATCGGCTTGCGCCCGATGATGTCGGCCTTGGCGCCGACGAAGATCGCCACCGGCACCATCACGCATTGCGCCGCGACGATGCACACGGCGATCAGCGAGGTCGCATGGTCCTTGCCGGAGAGGTGGGTGAGCAGCTGGCCGACCGAGGTCAGCATCGCCGCATTGGACAGGTGGAAGATCGCGCAGAGCACGGCGAACAGCATCAGCGGCTTGTTCTGCAGCAAGGTCGCCAGGCCCGACGGCTTCTCGTCCGCCTTGGCCTCCGCCTCGGTCATGCCGCGGGCGAGGTCGTCGTCGATCGCGTCGGCCGGGACCATCAGCATGGCGCCGATCGAGAGCGCGGCCAGCACGCCCATCAGCCAGAACACGACTATCGGCCCGAAGAAATAGGCGAGCCCCCCGGCGATGGCCGCGGACGCCGCGTTGCCGGCGTGGTTGAAGCCCTCGTTGCGGCCGATCCGCTTGGCGAACATTTTCGGGCCGACCACGCCGAGCGTGATCGCGGCCAGCGCCGGCGGGAAGATCGTGCCGGCCACGCCGGCGATCGATTGGGTGGCGGTGACGAGGTAGAAATTCGAGATGAACGGCAGGATCAGGCAGCTCACCGTCACCGCGACGGCGCCGCCGATCACCACGGCGCGCTTGTGGTTGGTGGCGTCGATGAGGGCGCCGGCCGGCGTCTGAGCCACGAGCCCGAGGATACCCGCGATGGTCATGACCAGGCCGGTGGTGGCCTCGTTCCAGCCCTGGTCCGGCCCGCGCACCGCGATCAGGTAGATCGCCAGATAGGGCCCGAGCCCGTCGCGCACGTCGGCCAGGAAGAAGTTGAGGGCGTCGAGGCCGCGCAGGGCCTTGGCGGAGGGAGTCCGGACGGTCGCGCCGCGCGCCGCCGCTCCGGTATCGGTCCTGTCCATCCTGCCCTGGCCCCCGCACGCATGCCGCCGCGGACGACCCGATCCGGGCCGGCACGCGACGAGCTTGACGCCCGCTTAATCCATCAGTTCCCTGGAATCGTTCAAGATTGCGCGTTTCGGCGTGATTCTCAGGCCGTTGAGGGGTTTACCCCCTCCCAAGCTCGTCCGGTGCGTCGGGATTTGCGACATCCACCGTCGTTTCTGCGGACAGATCCGCCGCCGCGGTCGCCAGCCCGTAGCGCTCGATCTTCGCGTAGAGGAGCTGCCTCTGGATACCGAGGCGGCGGGCGGCCCGGGCGCGGTTGCCGTCCGCCTCGCGCAGCGCGAGGGCGATCATGGTCCGCTCCAGGCGCGCGACGGCGCCCGGCAAGTCGCCGTCGAGCCAATCCGCCGGCAGGCCGGCCTCCTCAATCCGCGAGGCCGGCCGCTCGACCGGCAGGTCGATGGCATCGGGGGCGATCACCCCGCAGCGGACCAGCATGGCCGCGCGCGCGACGACGTTGCGCAATTCGCGGACATTCCCGGGCCAGCCATAGGCGAGCAGCCGCGCGGCCGCGCCGGCGCTGAGACGCTTGCCCGAGGGCGCGAGGAAATGCTCGGCCAGGGGCACGATGTCGGCCAGGCGCTCGCGCAGGGGCGGCAGCAGCAGCGGCACGACGTTGAGGCGGTAATACAGGTCGGCGCGGAATAGGCCCGCCTCCACCAGGGCGGGCAGGTCGCGGTGGGTCGCGGCGACCAGGCGGACATCGACCCGGGCCGACCGGCCGCCCAGCGGCGTGACCATCCGGTCCTGGATCACCCGCAGGATCTTGGCCTGCATCGGCGGGGGCATGTCGCCGATCTCGTCGAGGAACAGGGTGCCGCCCTCGGCCTGATGGAAGGCGCCGGCCCGGTCGCCGACCGCGCCCGTGAAGGCGCCGCGGACATGGCCGAACAGCTCGCTCTCCAGGAGGTCGGGCGGGATCGCCGCGCAGTTGATCGGCACGAACGGCCGGCCCCGGCGGGCGGAATAGGCGTGGAGCGCCCGGGCCACCTCCTCCTTGCCGGTGCCGGTCTCGCCCTGGATCAGCACGGTGGAGTCGGTATCGGCGACGAGGCCGATGGTCTTCAGGACCCGGCGCATGCCGGCGCTCGACCCGATCAGCCCGCCCTCCGGGGCCGTATCCCCCGGATCCGGGCGCGCGCTCGACAGCATGGAGTCGAGGATCGCGGCGAGGTCGGCACGGCCGACCGGCTTGGTGAGATGGTCATGCGCACCGAGCCGCATCGCCTCGATCGTGTTGGCCGGGCTCGCGAAGGCGGTGAGCACGGTCACGGGCGGCCGGCCCGGCAGCGCGCAGATCCGCGCCAGGGTGGCCATGCCATCGAACTCGCCGGGCATCCGCAGGTCGAGGAGCACCGCGGCGACCGGGGTCTCGCGCAGGCGCGCCAGGGCCTCCGCCCCGGAGGCGGCCGGCAGCGGGTGATGGCCGAGATCGGCGACGGTCTCGGCCAAGCCCTCGCGCAGGGCGGAATCGTCGTCGACGATCAGGATGGTCGCCATGGCAGGTCCAGCACGAAGGTGGTCTCGGGCTCACCGTCGATGAGCCTGACCGCGCCGCGATGCGCCAGAGCGATCTCGCGCACGATTGCGAGACCCAGCCCGGTCCCGTCCGGCCGGCCGGTCACGAACGGCTCGAACAGGCCGGTGCGGATCGCCGGGTCGATGCCGGAGCCGGTGTCGGACACCCGCAGATGCAGGCGCATCGCGCCGTCGACGGTCACCCGCTCGGCGGCGAGGCGGACCTGTCCGCCCGGGGGCGTGTGCTGAAGGGCGTTGAGCAGCAGATTGTCGAGGGCGCGGGCGATCTGGGGCCCGTCGATCTGCGGCCGGTCCCCCCGGGGCAAGGATTCCGCCGCGATCGCGATCCGGACGGCGCGGGCGCTCGCCAGATCCTCGTGCAGCCGGGCGCAATCGGCCAGCAGCGCGGCGATGTCGGTGGGGGCGCGGTTCAGCGTCCGGGCCTGGGTGAGATTGAGGAGGTCGCGCAGCAGGTTGTCGACCCGGGCGATCTGGCCGAGCACGCTCTCCAGCGCCACCGTGGCGCGGGCCGGATCGCCGCTGACCAGGGCGTTCTCGGCCTTCAGCCGCATGGCCGCGATCGGGTTGCGGATCTCGTGGGCGATGCTGGCGGCGAGGCGGCCGACGGCGGCCAGGCGCTCGGCGGCGACCACCCGGGCGCGGGCCTCCCGCAGGCGCCCGCCCGCGGCGTTGAGGGTGTCGACCAGGCGGTCGAGCTCGCGCTCGCCGGTCGGGTCGAGATGCGGCAGGTCCTCGCCGTCCGGCCGCGGCGCCGCCAGGGCGGCCTCCAGCCGGGCGATCCGGCCCGAGAACCCGTACAGGAACCACCCGAGAAAGGCCGCCGAGCCCAGCACCGTCACGGCCAGGAATCCGAGGCCCGCCAGGAAGCGGGTATAGGCCGGGCCGTCGTTGACGTGAGCGCGGCCCATGGTCCAGGCGGTCAGCCCGGCTTCCGGCCCGTGCAGGGGGCAGCCCTGGATCAGCAGCACCTGCGTGCGGCTCGGTCGGCGCAGCGACACCGCGTGGTCGACCCGCAGCGCCTGGGCGTTCACCCCCGCGATGCTGTCGCGCTCGGCCTCGGGCAGGTCGGTCTTCGGCCCGGTGCCCTCGTAGGTCGGATAGGCGTAGGCGACCGGCCCCTCCACGGCGCTCCAGACCCCGCCCTCGATGCCCGGATAGAGATCGAGCGCGGCCGCGACGGTGGGGCCGAGCCGGGCCCGGGCGATGCCGCCCTCGCTGCGGCGCGCCAGGGCGGCGTAGCGATCGATGATCTCCCGGCAGGCGCGATTGACCGCGACCTCGGCCTGGGCAACCTGGACGGCGGTGGATTGGCTGTAGAAACCGAACATGAGGTAGGCGGTGGCCGCCGCCGAGGCCAGCAGCAGGAACCACAGGGCGAGCAGCCGGGCGCGCAGGCTATAGGCCGTCACGGCGCTGGGTCCTCCGGGGCGCCGGCCGCCCCCGGCCAAGCGGATATCCGGGTGGGCACGCTGTGGAAACGGTGGCACAGAGGTGCGCGATTGAAATCGGCCGCTGGACCTCGCGGCGTTTGCGCGCTTCTGTCGAAGCGTTCTGCCAATCGGCTGCCGGAGACGGATGGTGTCACAATCCCTCGTCGATCGGGCCGCGCTCGACGAACTTGAAGGTGTCATCGGCACCGAGAAGCTCGCCCGCCTGCTCGACCGTTTCACCGCGAGCCTCGCCACGGCCTTCGACGGCGCGGAGCGGGGCGAGGCGGATTACGCCCGCGAGGCGCACACACTCGTGTCGATGTCGGGCATGCTGGGCTGCGCCGAATTGAGCCGGGCGTGCCGGGATTTCGAGCAATCCGCGAAGGGCGGCGGCGGCGATTTCACGGCCGCGCTCGTGGACCTTCGCAAGCTGCGCGACGCCACCGTGACGGCCCTGCGC
Organism: Methylobacterium brachiatum; assembly: GCF_020523825.1. GTDB lineage: Bacteria > Pseudomonadota > Alphaproteobacteria > Rhizobiales > Beijerinckiaceae > Methylobacterium > Methylobacterium brachiatum. The sequence goes on from NZ_JAJALK010000003.1 coordinate 248,380, forward strand.
GATCTGCGCGACGACAAGCGGGCCGCCGAGTAGGATCTCACCCGGCCGTGACGGCGGCGAGCGGTGCCTCGAAGGTCAGCACCGCTCCGGTCGGCGGATAGCTCAGCTGCGCGGTGCCGCCGAAGCTGTGGGCGAGGCTCCGGGCGATCAGGCGCGTCCCGAACCCGGTCCGGGTCGGCGGGCTGACCGGCGGGCCGCCGACCTCCTCCCAGCGGAATCGCAGGGTCGCGCCCTCGCCGGCGGCGGTGACGGCCCAGGCGATGACCACCTGCCCGGTGGGCACCGAGAGCGCGCCGTACTTGGCGGCGTTGGTGCCGAGCTCGTGCAGCATCAGCGCCAGGACCATGCCGTGGCGCGGGCCGAGCGTGACGTCGGCACCCTCCACCCGGAACCGCCCGGCGACGCCGTCGCCATGAAGCGAGACCGCCCCCTCGACCAGCCCGACCAGGGAGGCCGCCGCGAAGGAGCCCTGGAGCAGAACGTCGTGAGCCTGGGCCAGCGCCAGCAGCCGGGCGGCCAGCGCCTCGCCGGCGGCTTCGAGCGAGCCGGCGTTGCGCAGGGTCTGCGCCGCAACCGCCTGGACCATGGCCAGGGTGTTCTTCATCCGGTGGGACAGTTCCTGCATCAGCAGGGTCTGGCGCGCCTCGGTGAGCTTCAGCTCGGTGATGTCGCGCGAGGCCGCCAGGATGCGGTCCGGGCGACCGGGCCGGCCGCCGACCGGGCTCACCGCGATATCCCACCAGGTCACGGTCCGGCCGGATTCGAGCTTGGCCTGGAAGCGGCTCGCGCCGCCGAGCCGCGCCTTGGCGAGCGACGCCGCGACCGCCTCCCGGTCCTCGTCGCGGATCCAGAGGTCGATCCAGGGGCGGCCGATCAGGTCCGCGAGGTTCCGGCCGCAGAGACCGGCCGGGCCGTTCTCGCCCGCAGTGATCAGGATGCCGTTGCAATCCAGGATCTCGAGGACGTCGGCCGCGACCTGCAGCATCCCGGGGGCGGTCAGCGCGCCCGCCCAGGAGGGCGCCGACCAGGTCTCGACGCGGCCGGATTCCGGGTGATGGAGCGGTGGCGGCGCCGGGGCAGGAAACGGCTCACGCCCGAGGCGCCCGGATTCGACGCGGCTCGCGGCCTCGATGATGCGGCCGAGCCGCCGGCTGCGCTGCCGTTCAGCATCCGCCTGTTTGGTCGCCTGCATCAGCAGGTCGCGCAGACGCAGGTTCTCGGCTTCCAGCGCGGCGAGGCGTCGGTCCGTCCCGTCCGCCCGCGGCAACACGAGGCCCGCATCCATCGCTCGCCCCCGTCTCGGCTTCGATCCCCCCGCGGCGCAGGCGCCGCAAAAGACCCTCCGACGGTGCGGCGCGGCGACGCGATGTCGAAGCTCGGGCGCGCCGGCGGATCGAACCGCTTCTGGTGACGCGCTCCGCTCGCGACCGCACGAAACGAAGGGTAGGCGAGGCTAGCACGATATCTGGGATAATCAAATGAGCCGTGTATTCGCCGCCGCCGGGCAACCAGAAGATCAAGTTCGGGCGACGACGAAGTCCGTCATTTGTTCCGCATCAGCAGGACCAGCCAGCCGATCCCGAGGATGAAGATCACCAGGCCGATCGAGACGAAGACCGGCGTGCCGAGGTCGATCAGCCGCGGCGCCAGCTGGGTGGCGAACGCCGCCACCACCAGGGCCACCGCGACCCGGGCGGCGGCCCGCTCGATGCCGCGGGTCACCTTGTCGAGACCCTTCACCTCGATCTCGACGGTGACGCGGCCCTGCTTGAGGCGCACCAGCATCAGGTGGATCAGCGTCGGCAGCTCGGAGGCGGCGCCGTAGAGGCCGACGCCCAAGGCCTCGGCCTTCTGCTTGAGGGCGCCCAGCGAGAACTGCGTCTGCATGCTCGCCTTGACCGTGGGTCCGGCCGCCGCGAACAGGTCGAAATCCGGATCGAGGTGGCGCATCACGCCGTCGGCGGTGACCAGGCCCTTGAACAGGATCGCCAGGTCGGTCGGCATGGCGAGGTCGTTCTCGCGGGCCATGTTCATGAAGTCGGTGAGCACCAGCCCGAGGTTGAGCGGGATCGAGGAGTGGCTCTCCACGAAGGACTGGGCCGAGACCTGGAGCCGGGTCAGGTCCGGGTTGCTGGTGCCGGTCCAGTCGAGCAGCACGGCCATCAGGCCGTCCGCGTCCTGCTTGAGCATGGCGCCGATCAGCACCAGCAGCTGCGAGCGCCGCCGCTGCGACAGCCGCCCGATGATGCCGAAATCGATGAAGCCGATCTTGTTGCCCGGCAGCGCCAGCATGTTGCCCGGGTGCGGATCGGCGTGGAACACGCCCTCAATCAGCGCCATCTGCAGGAAGGCGTCGGTGCCCTTCTGGGCGAGCAGCTTCTTGTCGAGCCCGGCCGCGCGGAGCGCCGCCTCGTCGTTGGGCGGGATGCCGTGGATAAAATCCTGGACCAGGACCCGCTCGGAGCAATACTCCCAGTGGATCTTCGGGAAGACGATGTCGTCGCGGTCCTCGAAGATCTGCGCCAGGAGCTCGCAGTTGCGCGCCTCGTTGAGCAGGTCGAGCTCGCCGTTCAGGCCCTCGGCGAGGTGCCGCATCTGCTCGCGCGGCTGGTAGCGGGCCATGTCCGGCCACTCGTTCTCGACGATCCGGGCGCCGTGCGCCATCAGGCGCAGATCCGCCTCGATGATCTTGCGCAGGTTCGGCCGCAGGACCTTGACGATCACGTCCTCGCCCGAGTGCAGGCGCGCCCGGTAGACCTGGGCGATCGACGCGGAGGCGATCGGGTTGGTGTCGAACTCGGCGAAGACCTCGTTGGGCGGCCCGCCGATATCCAGCTCGAGCTGCGGGCCGATCTGCTCCCACGGCACCGGCACGACCTGGCTGTGGAGTTTCTGTAGCTCCTCGGTCCAGGCCGGCGACAGCAGGTCCGGCCGGCTCGCCAGAACCTGGCCGAACTTGATGAAGGTCGGGCCCAGGGCCTCGATCGCCCGGCGCAGGCGCTCGGGCTCGGACAGGCGGGTGACGTCGACCCGGGGCCGGCGGCGCGGCAGCAGCGGCAGGTAGCGCAGCCCGAGGCGGTCCACGACGCGGGTGACGCCGAAGCCGATCAGGATCGTCGCGATCTCCGACAGCCTCTGACGGTCGCGGGCGGCAACGAAGGCTGTCTTCAGCATGAAAGGGGCGATCCGTTCGGACACGATTGGGCGTCCGGACAGCACGAGCATAAGGACTTTTTTGCGGTCGCGAAGCCCCGGATGCGTCCCACGGCGACATTAGAGCCGCCGGGGCCGTCAGCGTACGGGCGTTACGGTCGCGGCGCCGCCGGCAGGGGCAGGGCGACCGCCGGCCGCCGCGCGTCGCCGAAGCGGGCATTGACCACCAGCAGCGTCACGACCACGGCCGAGAGGGCGAGCGCGGCCAGGAAGTACAGGCCGGCCTCGAAGCTGCCGGTGGCCTCGCGGATCCAGCCGACCATCGAGGGGGCGACGAAGCCGCCGAGATTGCCGATGCAGTTGATCAGCGCGATCCCGCCCGCCGCCGCGCTGCCGCTCAGGAACACCGAGGGCAACGCCCAGAACGGCGCCTTGGCGCCGTAGAGCCCGGCGGCGGCAAGGGCCATAAAGGCCACCGCCCAGAGCGAGCCGGTGGCGAGGCCGGCCAGCGCCAGCCCGGTCGCCGTGAGGCCGAGGGCGGTCGCGAGGGTGATCCGGCGGTCGTCGTAGCGGTCGGAGATCCAGCCGACGGTGAGCCCACCGACGACGCCGAAGAGGTAGGGCACGGCGGTCATCAGGCCGGTCTGCATGTCCGACAGGCCGGTGCTCTTCAGGATCTGCGGCAGGAAGAACGCCAGGCCGAGATTGGCGCCGGTGTTGGCGAAGTAGATGAACGACAGCGCGATCAGCCGCGGATCCGAGAGTGCCGTCCGCAGGCTGGTCCCGTGGGTGCCGGCGACGCTGCTCTGCTCGGAATCGATCAGGGTCTGCAGGGCGGTGCGGTCGGCCGGGGCGAGCCACATTGCGTCCTTGGGCCGGTCCGGGATCAGGGCCAGGAAGACGAAGCCGAACAGGGTGGTCGGGATGCCCTCCAGCAGGAACAGCCATTGCCAGCCCTTGAGGCCCAGGGCCCCGTCGAGCTGCATGATCGTGGTCGAGAGCGGCGCGCCGATCGCCAGCGAGACCGGGATGCCCACCGCGAAGGCGCCGAAGATCCGGGCGCGATACGCTTTCGGGAACCAGTAGGTCAGGTAGAGGATCACGCCCGGGTAGAACCCGGCCTCGGCCGCACCCAGCAGGAAGCGCAGGATCAGGAAGCTGGTCGAGCCCTGCACGAACATCATCGCGGCCGAGAGCAGGCCCCAGGTGATCATGATCCGGGCGATCCAGCGCCGCGCGCCGACCTTCTCGAGGATCAGGTTGCTCGGCACCTCGAAGAGGAAATAGCCGATGAAGAAGATCCCGGCGCCGAGCCCGAACACCGCCGGCCCGATGCCGAGATCGGCGTTCATCCGCAGGGCCGCGAAGCCGACATTGATCCGGTCGATATAGGCCATGACGTAGCCCACGAAGAGCAGCGGCATCAGCCGGAAGAACACCTGCCGGACGATCCGGTCCTGTTCGCTGGCGACCATGGTGTCCTCGCTGTTTGAGTTGTTTTCGACGGCCGCCATCGTGAGCGATGTGGCCCGGTACGGCGCGCGAGCCCCGAACGATGCGCGTCCCCGGGGTGCTTCGCAGCGCTCGCGAGGACGGCGGTCGCGCGCCTGCTCAGAAAGCCGGCTCGAGGCCGCTCGCGCGGTAGGCGGCGGCGGCCTCCGGGGTGGTCAGCCCGGCGAGGAAGCGCAGGGCGCCGTCCCGGTCGGCGGCGCCGCGCAGGATCGCGGCCGCGAAGGTCGTGACCTCCTGGACGGGCTCCGGGAACGGCCCCACCACCTCAATGCCCGGCACAACCATTAGCTCGCTGATCTGCTGGACCGCGATGTCGGCCTCGCCCGAGACCAGCTTCTCGGCGGTGAAGCCCTGCGGGATGATCGTCGCCCGGGCGTTGACCGCGTCTTCGAGGCCGAGCCGCGGCAGCAGGCCGGCGAAGTAGATGCCGCTGGCACCGGTGCGCGAATAGGCCACCGAGCGCGCCGCGACGAGCGTCCGCTTGAGCGCCTCGACGCTGCCGATATCGGGATGCGCCGCCCCGGCCTTCACGGCGATGCCGTAGCGGGAGCGCACCGCGTCCACCCGGGTCTCCGGCTCGACCTTTCCGGCGGCGATCAGCCGGTCCATCGCGTCGGAGAGCACGAACACCGCGTCGGCGGTCTCGCCCGCCTCCAGCGCCTTCATGATCACCGCGGTGGGCGCCCAGTCGATCGCCGCCCGGCCGCCCGCCGCCGCGAAGGCGGGGACGACATGGGCGTCGAAGGCGCCCCGCACCACCAAAGCGCATTTCAGCCGCGTCGCTTGCTGCTCGTCCGCCATGCCGGCTCCCATCGTCTCGGAGGCTGTGATCACCGGGCGGTCGGCTCGGTGCGGGAATAGTCGAGGGCAGTGAAGCCGCCGCCCTGGTAGCGCTCGATCACCGGGTTGCCGCTGGTCTTGCCCTCCAGCGCCGGGGCGTAGGAATCGGCGCTGTCCTGCGGCGCCCAGCCGATCACGTCGCGGCCGTCCCGGCGCCACCAGGTCATCCGGCTGTTGTTCGAGGCGCCCCAGATCACCACCGATCCCTTCGGCCCGAGGCTCGGGGCCAGGGTGGCGCAAGTGATCAGCCGGGTCAGGTCGGCATAGGACAGCCAGGTCGCCAGCATCCGGGCGTCGATGGGCTCCGGAAAGCAGGAGCCGATGCGCAGGAAGACACTCTCGACCCCGTGCTTGTCGCGGTACAGGCCACCCATCATCTCGCCATAGGCCTTGGACAGGCCGTAGTAGCCGTCCGGCGCCAGGGCGCAGTCGTCGTCCAGCACCTCTTTCCGCTCGTGGAACCCGATCGCGTGGTTCGAGGAGGCGAACACCATCCGGGCGCGCTCCCGCCGGGCCGCCTCGTAGGCGTGGTAGAGCCCGCGGATGTTGGGGCCGATCACGGTCTCGAACGGGTGCTCCACCGAGATCCCGCCGAAATGCAGGATCGTGCCGCAGCCCTCCGCCAGGCGCAGGATCGCCGGGCCGTCCTCCAGGTCGGCGAGCTGGAAGCGCGCGCCCTCGGGCAGCGGGTCGGGGAAGGGCACCCGGTCGGTCAGGCGCAGGGTCCAGCCCTGGGCGCCGAGCGCCTTCGTCAGCACCCGCCCGAGGGCGCCCGAGGCGCCGGTGAGCAGGACGGGCTTCTGCGGGATCGTGTCGGGGGATGCGCTCATCGGGTTCGCTCCGGGTTCAGGCGGTCTTCACCGCGTTGAGGGGAGGGGCCGCCTGCGGGCGGCGCGGACGTTTCACGAAGATCGCCATCGCGATGACGCCGGCCGCGGCGATCAGGGCGGCTATGACGAAGGCGCTGGCATAGCCTCCGAGATACTGCACGGCGAATCCCGTGGCGGTCGGGCCGATGATGCCCGAGATGTTGCTCAGCAGGTGGATGAAGCCGCTCACCCCGCCGACCCGCGCCTCCGGCACCAACTCGTGGATCGTCGCCCAGCAGGATTGCACCGAGCTCGTCAGCATCAGCACCGCGAGTGCGATCAGGGATACCGCCACCGCAGCGTTCGGCGCGGCGTTGACGGTGATCAGCGCGACGCCCGCGATGGCGAGCGGCACGATCGTGGTGATCTTCCTTGCCGCCAGCTTGTCGTCCATGCGCTTGTACAGCAGGTCGGCGACGATGCCGCCGCCGACATAGCCGACGAAGCCGCAGGCCCAGGGGATCGAGGCCACGAACGCCATCTGTTGCACCGGCATGTGCAGGGCGTCGGTGAGGTAGCTCGGGAGCCACGAGAGGAAGATGTAGAGGGTGTAGTTCACCGCGAACATGCCGAGCCCCAGCGACAGGGTGCTCGGCAGGAACAGGTAGTCGCGTAAGGATCGCTCGTGGTCGGAGGCGGCGAGGTGCGACACGGCGCGGCTGTGCTCGACCAGCGCGATCTCCTCCGCGGAGACCCGGGGATTGTCCCGGGGCCGGTCGGTCATCAGGATCCGCCAGGCCACCACCCAGACGAGGCCGACGGCGCCGATCACGATGAAGGCCACCCGCCAGCCGTACTGGATCGCCAGCAGGCCGACCACGGGGGCCGCGATGGCGCTGCCGACCGTCTGGCCCGAGAAGGTGAAGCCGATGGTCCGGGCCGTCTCCTCGCGGGGAAACCAAGTGGTGATGGTCCGGTTCGTGGTCGAGTTCATCGGCCCCTCGGCGAAGCCGAACAGGGCGCGGACCACGAACATCTGGGCGAAGCCGGTCACCGCACCGGTGAGCATGCACAGGACCGACCAGGCGGTCGCCGCCCAGGTGTAGACGCTGCGCGGGCCGTAGCGGTCGGCGAGCTGGCCGCCCACGAAGGCGAAGAGGGCGTAGCCGAAGAAGAAGGTGCTGAAGATCACCCCCAGCTCAGAGGGCGACAGGTTCAGGTCCTGCTTGACGAAGGGCGCGGCCACGCCGAGCGCGGCGCGGTCCATGTAGTTGATGATCCCGGCGATGAAGAGCAGCGTCGCGATCAGGAACCTGTATCGTTTGGCGAACATCGGGCTTCCTCCGGGAACATCATGTTTTTGTTTTGTATTTTTACAGGAACGCGATCGTGCATGGGCTCGGGCTCTGGCGTGAGCCCGTCTGCGTGAGGTCGCCGCTGCCGGGGTCGATGGCGAATTCGACCAGGCTGTCGCCCTGCTCGTTGGCGACCAGCAGATGGCCGCCGTCCGGCGCGAGCGTCATGAAGCGCGGGTCCTGGCCGCCTGATGGCGTCCAGCCGGCCGGTTCGAGGCGGTCGCCCTCGACCCGGAAGCGCGCGATCCCGTCCTGGCCGCGGTTCGAGGCGTAGACGAAGCGCCCGCAGGGCGTGACCACGATCGCTGCCGCGGTGCTTGCGCCGAAGAAGTCCGGCGGCAGCGTCGGGACGCAGTGGAGGGGCGCGAGCGTCCCGGATGCCGCATCCCAGCGGCAGGTCGCGACGGTGGAATCCAGCTCGTTGACCAGGAAGGCGAGAGCGCCGCCGGGATGGAACGCGATGTGGCGCGGGCCGGCGCCCGGGCGCAGGACGGCCTCGGAGACGATCTCCAGGCGGTCGCCGGGGAGGCGCAGGATGAAGACCCGGTCGAGACCCTTGTCGGGCACCAAAACGTGGCCGCCGTCCGGCGACAGGACGACGTGGTGCGGGTGGGCGGCGGCCTGCTCGGTCCGGTGCGGGCCCGGCTCACCCGGCATCGGCAGGACCTGCGCGGCCGGCTCCAGCCCGCCATCGGGGCGCAGGGGCATCAGGGCCACGGAGCCGCTGGCGTAGTTGGCGACGATCAGGAACCGCCCGCTCGGGTCGATCGCCTGATGGACGCTGTTGGTGCCGCCGGTTTCCGCGCTGCCGAGGCCGTGCAGGGTGCCGTCCGGTGCGACCGCGAAGGCGGTGGCGACCGCGCCGTCGCCCTGGACCGTGTAGAGCACCGAGCGGGCCGGATCGGTGACCAGGAAGGACGGGTTGTCCAGCTCCTCGACCCGGCCGAGATGCGTCCAGCCCTCGAGCCCGGCCCCGACCCGGTAGATGTCGATGCCCCGGCCTCGGGCCCGGCGCCGCGCGGTGGTGAAGCAGCCGACGAAGGCGAGGCCGAGGGGGGAGCGGGGCGCGTCGTCGGTCATGCCAGTCTCCGGGTCAGCTTCGCCGCGGGACGCGGCGCAGGAAGTCCGGGTTGAGTTCGGACAGGCGGTTGATCCCGATCAGCGCCATGTCGCGGTTGAGCTCCTCCTTGAGGATCCGCATGGCGTGCTCGACGCCCGCCGCCCCGCCGAGCGCGGCGCCGAACATGAACGGCCGGCCGAGCAGGACGAAGTCGGCGCCGAGCGCCAGGGCTTTCATCACGTCGGTGCCGCGGCGGATGCCGCTATCGACGATGATCTTCAGGCCGCCCTTCTTCGCGCCGATCTCCGGCAGCACGTCGAGGGGCGCGATGGCGTGGTCGAGCTGGCGGCCGCCATGGGTCGACAGGATGACCCCATCGGCGCCGCAGCCGCGGGCGATCTCGACATCCTCCGGGGCGAGCAGCCCCTTTACCACCAGGTTGCCGGACCACCGTTTGCGGATGGCCTCCAGGTTCTTCCAGGAGAGCTGGTCCCGGGCGGTGGTGTTGCGCACCGCGCCTTGCGACATCATCGGCGGTCCGCGCTCGGCCTCGGTGTTCTCGAAATGCGGGGGGCCGTGCTTGAGGAAGGTCCGGGCGACGGTGCCCAGCAGCCAGCGCGGGTGGGTCGCGCTCTGCCACGCGACCTTGGGCGTGACCTTGATCGGCATCGAGAAGCCGCTGCGGGTGTTGTGCTCGCGGTTGCCCAGAGTCGGCGTGTCGGCGGTCACCACGAAGGTGCGGTAGCCGGTGGCCGCGACCCGGTCGAGCAGGCGGTCGATCCGGGTCTGGTCGCCGGGCAGGTAGCCCTGGAACCAGGCCTGCGGGTTCTGGGCGTAGACGTCCTCCAGCTTGATCAGCGAGGAGGCGCTGAGGATCATCGGCAGGTTCATCCGCCGCGCCGCCTCGGCGAGCACGATGTCGCCGCGATAGGCGATGAACGCGGCCCCGCCGAGCGGCCCGACCCCGAACGGCGCCGCGTAGGTCTGGCCGAACAGCTCCGTGGCGGTGTCGCGGCCCGACGTGTCGCGCATCAGCCGCGGCACCAGGGCGTAATCCGCGTAGGCGCCGCGGCTATGGGCCAGCGCGGCCCCGGTCTCCGCGCCGCCGGCGACGTATTGGAAGATCATGTGCGGCAGGAGCCGCCGGGCATGGCGCTCGAAATCGTCGAGCGCGAGCAGGTCGCGGAACCGGTAGGGCGTGACCGCGTCGCTGCGCTTGAGGCTGGTGACGAGGGCCTGCGGGCCGGCGATGCCGGGCGCCTCGGCATCCGCCCGCCCGACCGTGGCCGAGTCGCGCGCCGTCGACCCCGGGCCGGAAGCCGGCTGGTCGAACGTCGCCATCCGCTCCTCCCTGGATTTCGACGCCGTTCGCATGACCCGGCGCCGCACGGTTTCTGAAAGCGCTTTCAGATAGCCAGCGCCAGACCGGAGTGTCAATATACTGCCGGTCTCCATCGCTGGCCGTAGCAGCGCGGCGGCGATAGGGTGTCACGGGGGAAGTCGGATTTCAGTGCTGGGCGTGCCGGAAGAGATCCTCGAACCCCTGTCGCGCAGCCCGGTGGCGCGGGACGTGGCCCATCGGGCCGGGGTCTCCACCGCGACGGTGTCCCGGGTGCTGAACGGCTCGGCCGGGGTCCGGGCCGACAAGCGCGCGGCCGTGATGCGGGCCGCCCAGGATCTCGGCTTCGTCGCCAACGGCGCCGCCCGGGCGCTCTCGACCCGCCGGTTCATGGCGGTGGGCGCCGTCGTGCCCAACATCGAGAACGAGGCGTTCGTGCGCGTCCTGTCGAGCTTCCAGGAGCGGCTGCGCCAGGCCGGCTACACCCTGGTCGCCGCCAATGCCGGCTACGATCTGGAGGACGAGCTGCGCGAGGCGACCTTCCTACTGGAGCGCGGCGTCGATGGGCTGATGCTGGTGGGCGACATCCACCACCCGGATCTCCACGCCCGCATCGCCCGGCATGGCATCCCGATGGTGCAGACCTTCAGCCTGTCGCGGGAGCGCCCCTGCGTCGGCTTCGACAACGCCGCCTCCGCGGCCCGGGCGGCGAACTACCTCGTGGATCTCGGCCACAGGCGGATCGGCGTGATCTCCGGCCTGCGCAAGGACAACGACCGCGGCGGCGCCCGCGTCACCGGCATCGCCCAGGCGTTGGAAGCCCGCGGCCTGCGCCTCGCCCCGGAGCACGATATCGAGATCTCCTACGGCATCGGCGGCGGCCGCGACGGCTTCCGCCAGATGCTGGCCGGCGGGCCGCCGCCCACCGCAATCATCTGCGGCACCGACCAGATCGCCTTCGGCGCCATGATCGAGGCCCGGGCCCGGGGGCTCGACGTGCCCGGCGACCTCTCGGTGATCGGCCACAACGATTCCGACTTCGCGCCCTTCCTCGACCCGGCGCTGACCACGATCCGGATCCATTCCGCCGAGATCGGCCACGCCGCCGGGGACCACCTCATCGCCCGGATGCAGGGTCGGCCGGTGGTGCGTCTGACTCAGATCGACGCCGAGCTGATCCTGCGTGCCAGCACGGCGCCGCCGCGCAAGCCGGACGGGGTCTGACGCGGATCGGCGATATCTTGCCACCGTTTTGAAATCGCTTACAAGACGTTGAACGGCGACCGGACGCCTGACCGCGCCACATCCCGGGAGACAGCATGGCCCCCCGCATCGTCCTCCTGCACGCGACGCCGGTCGCGATGGCTCCGATCCAGGCGGCCTTCGCCGAGCGCTGGCCCGAGGCCGAGACGGTCAACCTGCTGGATGACGGCCTGTCCCTCGACCGGGCCAAGGAGCCAGGGGAGATCTCCGCGGGCATGATCGACCGGTTCGTCCGGTTCGGGCGCTACGGCCACGACATGGGCGCCGACGGCATCCTGATCACCTGCTCGGCCTTCGGGCCGGCCATCGACCGGCTGAGCGAGACCGTGCCGGTGCCGGTGCTGAAGCCGAACGAGGCGATGTTCCGCGCGGCCATCGCCCAAGGGCAGCGCATCGGCATGCTGGCGACCTTCGGCCCCTCGATCGGCACCATGACCGACGAGTTCGAGGACTTCGTCGGCCAGTCGGGCCGGTCCGCGACCCTGCGCACGATCCTCGTCGACGACGCCATGGCGCGTCTGCGCGCCGGCGACGCCGAGACCCACAACCGGCTGATCGCCGAGCGGGCGCCGGAACTCTCCGATTGCGACGCGATCATGCTGGCGCATTTCTCGACCTCCCGGGCGGCCGAGGCGGTGCGCGCCGCCGTCGACGTCCCGGTCCTCACGGCCCCCCACGCGGCGGTGGACCGCATGCGCGCCCTGATCGAGACGGCTGAGAGGGCCTGATCCATGAAGCTCGGTGCCTTCTCCGACCGCTTGAGCGGCCATTGCGGCTTCCTGTTCACGGAGCTGCCCTTGTCCGAACGGTTCGCCGCCGCGGCCAAGGCCGGGTTCCGGGCCGTGGAGCATCCGAACCTGTTCGCGACCCCGGCTCGGGAGGTCGCGAGCTGGCTCGCGCGGGCCGGCGTGCCCCTGGTCCAGACCGGCTTTCCGGCCGGCGACGCCTCCAAGGGCGAGAAAGGCTTCGCCGCCCTGCCGGACAAGGTCGCCTATTACCGCTCCACCATCGAGCCGACCCTGGACTATGTGGAGCAGCTCGGCTGCCGGATGGTCCACCCGATGGCTGGAATCCGGCCCGCCGGGGCCGAGCCCGCGCGGCTGTGGGCGACCTATCTCGACAACCTCGCCTTCGCGGCCGATGCCGCCAAGGTCCGCGGCATGACCGTGATCGTCGAGCCGATCGGCCCGGGCTCGATCGCCGATTACGTCATCGACGACCCGCTCAAGGCCGTGGAGGCGATCCGGGCGATCGGCCGGGACAACGTCAAGCTGCTGTTCGACGCCTATCACTGCGTCTGCCTCGGCCACGACCCGGCGGCGCTGATCCGGGCGCACGCGCCGCTGATCGCCCATGTCCAGATCGCCGACAATCCGGGCCGTCACGAGCCCGGCACCGGCACCATCGCGTTCGATCCCATTTTCGAGGTTCTGGAGGCGGTGGGCTATGCCGGCTTCATCGGCTGCGAATACCACCCGGCCGCCGGTACCGAGGCCGGCCTCGGCTGGATGCGGGCGGCCTCGGCGTAGGGGCGGCGGCCCTCAGAACCGTGCCGCGACGCCGCCCATGATGGTGCGCGGCTGGCCCGGGGTGGCGTAGCGGTTCTGGAAGGCGCGGTCGTAGTAGGTCTCGTCGAGCAGGTTGTCGACGTTGAGGTAGACCCGGACATCCGGCGTGATCTGATAATACGAGATCAGGTTCACCACCGTGTAGGCGGGCATCGTGAAGGTTGACAGGGCCGCTCCGGCGGCGCGCTTGCCGACGATTGTGAGCCCGCCCCCGAAGCCGAGCCCCCTCAGGTCGCCGCCCTGGATCTCGTAGACCGCCTGCATGGCGAAGCTGTTGGCCGGAATGTTGGCGAGCCGGGTTCCGACCGGGATCGAATTGTCCCGCGCCACCGCCGCGTCGACATGGGTGTAGGTGCCGATCGCGCGCAGGCCGGGTGCCAATTCGCCCGCCACGGTGAGATCGAACCCGCGGCTCTGCACCACGCCGGCGGCGACGCTGAAGGCGGAATCGACCGGATCCGTGGTCGGGACATTGGTGCGGCGGATGTCGAATACGGCCGCGGTGGCGTTGAGCCGCCCGTCGAGCAGCCCGACCTTCACGCCGGCCTCGTAGCCTTCGCCGCCCTCGAAGGCGAGGGGCTGGCCGCGCCGGTCCACGGCGGTGCTGGGCTTGAACGAGCGCGCGTAGTTTCCGTAGACTGAGACCGCGTCGGACAGGTCGTAGACGAGCCCGAAACGCGGCAGCGCCTGGGTGCCCTGCAGGTTCGTCGTGCGGTTGGTGATGTAGGATGTCGAATCCTGGCCGACATCCTCGACCCGGACCCCGACCAGGGCGTGCAGCTGCGGCGTGATGTCGATCTGGTCCTGGACGTAGCCCGCGAAGCTCTCGGTGTGCTGCAGGAAATTGGTGATGGTCGGCAGGCTGCGCGGCAGGGCCTGGCCGTAGCGCGGCGCCAGCAGGTCGAGCAGGAACGGGTAGGTCGCGGCGTTCGAGCGGTCGAAGCGTTCCCGGTAGCGGTAGCGGTCGTATTCGAGGCCGAGCAGCAGCGTGTGGTGCAGGAAGCCGGTATCGAACTTGCCGGCCAGGTTGACCTGCAGATCGGTGTCGGACCAGTTGAGGTCGCGCCATTCCAGGTTCCGGCGCAGGGTGCGGCCGTCCGGCAGGAAGCCGTTGGCCGCGGCGCCGACGCCCCAGCTCTTCAGGCTCCCGCCCAACACTTGGCCGCCGGCCGTCAGGACCCAGTCCTGATCGAACCGGTGCTCGATCCGCAACTGTCCGAGGGCGTCCTGGACCACGCTCGGCGGCAGGCCGGGCTCCCCGAGGAAGCGGGAGCGCGGCACGTTGCGCAGCCGGCCCTGCAGGGGGACAATGCCGCGGTCGAAGGTCGTGCCGGTGCTGACGAACGCCCCCTCCAGGGTGATCGTGGTATCCGCGCTGGGCTTCCACGCGATGACGGGGGCGACGTGGTAGCGGTCGCCGCTCACATAGTCGCGGAAGCTGCCATTGTCCTCCACCGCGCCGGTGATGCGGGCGAGCACCTGCCCGTTCTCGTCGAGCGCCCCGGTGGCATCGAAGGTGCTGCGCTTGGCGCCGTAGCTGCCGTACTGCGTGCCGATCGCCAGCGAGCGCTCGGCCAGGGGCTGCTTGGTCACGATGTTGAAGGTGCCGCCGGGATCGCCGCGGCCGTACAGGAAGGCCGACGGCCCCTTCAGCACCTCGATTCGCTCGATCGCCACGACATCGGGCGTGTTCGGGTAGCCGCGATTGATCGGGAAGCCGTTGCGATAATATTCGAAGACGGAGAAGCCGCGGATCGTGACTTCGCTCAGGCCGAGGCCGCCGAAATTGTTGGAGCGACCGACGCCGGCCAGATCGAGGGCGGTGTCGATCCGTGTTGCGGCGGCGTCCTCCAGCACCTGCCGGGTCACCGGCACGATTGTCTGCGGGACATCGCGCAGGGGCGTGTCGGTGCGGGTGGCACTGATCGTGGTCGCGGGGGCGTAGCCCTCCGGAGCCCGGGCGCCGCCGCCTTGGCCGGTGACCGAGAGTTCCTCGAGCTGGACCTCGTGATTCGCGTCGACAGCAGGTTCCGCCCAGGCTTCATGCGCGCCCAATAGAGCGGAAATTCCGATCATGATAGCAGAGGCGGCGAGATTTGTTCTCCAATACGGAGAGTTCGTTCCAATATGGGTAAGTTCTGTCGACACGTTCGCAAGCCAAGACACTGCCAGGCCGCCGAGATGGTCGAGGGGGACCCGTCCGGTCAAGCTTGCCGGCCGAGATGCCGGCGGTCGAAAACCTGGAATGACTTTGATCTGGCAGACGAATAGCTTACAACGACTCAAAGCTACCGCACGCCGTCACCGCCCTGTTGCCGTTGAGCAACAAGGCGTTGGGCCGCTGCGCGCGAGTCCGGCTTTGCTACGGGGTGCCGAGCAGCCGCGCCCGGCGCGCCAGCACCGCCGGCCAGACCTCCGGATTGACCAGCCGCGGCGGGGTCTCGCCCCGCAAAAGGCCGATGATCTGCTCGGCGCCCCAGGAGGCCACGTTGCGGCGCGCCTCGTGGGTGACGCCGGCGGTGTGGTAGGTCGCCACCACGGTATCGAGCTGGAGCAGAGGCGAGTCCAGAGGCGGCGGTTCGGGCGCCCAGACGTCCAACCCGGCCCCGGCGAGATGGCCGGAGGCCAGGGCCTCGGCGAGGGCGGCCTCGTCGTGGATGCCGCCGCGCGCCGTGGTGACGAACAGGGCCCCGGGCTTCATGGCCGCGAAGGCTTCGGCGTCGAAGCTGCCCCGGGTCGTGGCGTCGAGCGGGCAATGCAGGGACACGATGTCGGATTCCGCCAGCAGCCGCGCGCGGTCCACCGGCTCGGCGCCGCGCGCTCGGATCTGGTCCGGAGAGAGCAGCGGGTCGTAGGCCAGGACCCGCATGTCGAAGCCCCGGGCGAGCTTGGCGACCTCCCGGCCGGTATGGCCGATGCCGACGAGCCCGAGGGTCGCGCCGCCGATCTCGTGGCCCATCAGCGATTCCCGCGAGAATCCCCGTTCCGTCCGCAGCAGCCGGTCCGAGACGCAGATCTTACGGGAGACAGCGAGCATCAGGCCGATGGCGAGCTCCGCCACCGAGCGGGCATTGCCGCCGACCTGATTGACCACCGCGACGCCGGCGCGCGTGCAGGCGGCCGCGTCCACCGTGTCGAAGCCCGCCCCGCCCGACGAGACCGCCAGCAGGTTCGGGCAGCCGGCGAGGAGGGCGTCGGTGACGTGCCAGCGGCGGGGCAGCTCATCCCTTGCCGGCGAGACGTGGAAGACGTGGGCCTGCGCCAACAGGGCCTCGAGCGTCTCCGCCGGGCCCTGCAGGTCGCCGACCTGCAGGTCGATATCGGGTTCGGCCCTCAGCCGCGCATCGAAAACCGGGTTGATCCAGAGATTGAACCGGCAGACGCGCTTGCGGGCCGCCACCGGGTCAGCCTTTCACGACGGCGTCGATCGCATCGACCACGTGGTCGATGTTGTGGGTGTTGACTGCCGCCACGCAGATCCGGCCGGTCTCCAGGGCGTAGACCTCGTGCTCCTCGCGCAGGCGCGTGGCCTCCGTGGGGGTCAACCCGGTGTAGGAGAACATGCCCTTCTGCGCCTTGATCGCGTCGAAGCCGCGCTCGGGATGGCGCTGCTGCAGGCTGTCGGCCATGCGCACGCGCATGGACCGGATCCGCTCGCGCATCTCGGCGAGCTCCCGCTCCCAATCGGCGCGCAGCTCCGGATCGGTCAGCACCATCTCGACGATGGCCGCGCCGTGGGTCACCGGGTTCGAGTAGCTCGCCCGCACCAGCCGCTTGGCCAGGGCCTCGACCTTGGTCTTCATGGCCGGGTTCTCGGCCACGATCGTCAGGGCGCCGACGCGCTCGCCGTAGAGCGAGAACGACTTCGAGAACGACGAGGCGACGAAGAATTCCTGGCCGGATTCGGCGAACAGCCGCACCGGCGTGGCATCCGCGTCGAGGCCGTCGCCGAAGCCCTGGTAGGCGATGTCGAGGAACGGGATCAGGCCGCGCTCGGCCAGCAGGGGCGCGAGGTCGCTCCACTCGTCGGGCGTCAGGTCGGCGCCGGTCGGGTTGTGGCAGCAGGCGTGCAGCACCACGATCGAGCCCTTCGGCAGGTCCTGGAGGTAGGCGCGCATCGCCGGGTAGTCGACGCCGCCGGTCTCGGCCGAGAAATATGGGTAATCGACGACCGTGAAGCCGGCCTGGGTGAACAGCGCCTTGTGGTTCTCCCAGCTCGGGTTGCTCACCGCCACGGTGGCACCGGGATTGAGCCGGGCGAGCACGTCCGCGCCGGTCTTGAGGGCGCCGGTGCCGCCGATGCTCTGGAGCGTCGCGGTGCGGTTCTGCTTCAGGATCGGGGCGCCCTCGCCGAACAGCAGGGCCTGGACCGCGTCGCGGAACGGCTTGGTGCCCTCGATCGGCCGGTAGGTCTTCGGCAGGCCCTTCTCGATCCAGCGCTTCTCGGCGGTCTGAACGGCGCGCAGACGCGGCACCTTGCCGTCGGCATCCGTGTAGACCCCGACCACGAGGTTGAGCTTTTTGGTGCTCGTATCGGCGTTGAAGGCCTCGAACAGGCGCATGATCGGGTCGAGCGGCGCGTCCTGGATGCCGGCGAACAGCGAGGTCATGATCGTCAATCGTCCCAGAGGGGCTTCGATGCGGCGCGTGCGGGCGGTTCTATTCAAAGTCGCGGGCCGGCCGACGCCCTTATTTCCCACAACGCGCCCGCCCGCCAGCGCTCTTACGCGCGGCAGCATCCCGATCCCTTCAACGATGAACGGGTTCTGAAACCGCGGGGCGTCCGGACCGGGCCCGATGCGCGCTTCCCGCGGCGGCCGCCCGACCTTAACGTGTATCGATGAAGCACGCCCTCGCCCCGATCCTCGCCGGCCTCCTGATGACGGCGCCGGTTGCCGCGCAGGCGCCGGTGCGGATCGGCCTGTCGGCGCCGCTCTCCGGGCCGGATGCCGCCTTCGGGCTGGGGCTGCGGCAGGGTGCCGAGCAGGCGGTGGCCGAGCTCAACCGCGCCGCGGGCGGGCGGCCGCGATTCGCCCTCGTGCCGGCCGACGATGCCGGCGACGCCCGGCAGGCGGTCGCGATCGCGAAGAAATTCGCCGCCGACGGGGTGCGGCTCGTCATCGGGCCGTTCGAATCCATCGCGGTCGCGGCCGCGACGCCGGTCTACGAGGAGGCCGGGGCCCTGCTGGTCACGCCGGGGGCGACCTACACGCCGCTGACCGGCCGCGGCGCGTGGAACCTGTTCCGGCTGGCGCCGAGCGATGCGCAGCAGGGCCGGGCGGCGGGCGCCTATCTCGCCAAGGCGTTTGCCGGACGGCGCATCGCGATCCTCAACGACCGCTCGACCTTCGGACGCGGGCTCGCCGAAGCCGTGTCGGCGCGCCTGAAGGAGGCCGGCATCCCGGAGGTGCTGTTCGACGGCTTTCCGCGCGGGACCCGCGACCTCGCCGATCTCGTCGGCCGTCTGAAGGCGGCCCGGGTCGAGGCGGTGTATTTCGGCGGCCTTGCGCCGGAGGCGGCGACCCTGCTCCGTGCCCTGCGCGAGGCCAATCTCGGTGCCACGCTGGTCGCCAGCGACGGGATCCTCGACCCCGCCTTCGCGGCCGCCGCCGGGCCGGCCGGGGAGGGGACCGTGATGACCCTGCCGCCCGACCCGCCGCGCCTGCCCGAGCCGAAGGGCGGCAAGGCACCGGCGCGCGGGCCCGAGGCCGAGAGCGTGGCGGCGTCGGGCTACGCGGCGGTCGAGCTGCTGGTCCAGACTTTGGAGCGCGCCCGCGCGGCCGATCCGAAGGCCGGCCGGGTCCCGGAGGGCCGCAAGCTCGCCGACGCCCTGCGCAGCGCCCCGCCGCTGCGCACGATTCTCGGCCCGGTGGGGTTCGATTCCCGCGGCGACCGCACCGGCGGCACCGTCGCCCTGCGGATCTGGCGCCGGACCCCGGACGGACGCCTCGATTACGCCGGCAACGAGGTCCCGGGGCCTTGAAGACCGACGAATCATGTCCACGACTCAGGGCGCGGATGAGAGCATGACTTGCAGCGGGATCGTGTGACGACTACATGCGGGCGGCGTCGCTCAGCAGGCGCGGACCGTCCGTCGGATCGGATCCGCGCCCTGCGGCGTTTCCCGAGCTTGATGACAGCCGTAGAAGTTTTGCCGGAACGCCTGCTGCCGGACGGTCCGACTGGAGAAGGTGCATGGCGAAAGAAGAATTGATGCAGTTCGACGGTCTCGTGATCGAGATCCTGCCGGACGCGCGCTACCGCGTGCAGCTCGACCAGGGCCACGAGATCGTGGCCTACACGGCCGGCAAGATGAAGAAGAACCGCATCAAGACGCTGGCGGGCGACCGGGTCACGGTCGAGATGTCGCCCTACGATCTGGAGAAGGGCCGCCTCGTGTTCCGGCACAAGGACGAGCGCTCCGCAGGCCCGCGACCCCAGGTCCGGGGCGGCCAGTTCCGCCGCCGTTGACGTCCGCGCGCGCGACCCGGGTCTCCTCGGTCGCGCCGGCCTATCTGCTTCTCACACTCACGGCCCTGCTCTGGGCCGGAAACGCGGTCAGCAGCCGCTGGGCGCCGGGCCACGTCTCCCCCCAGGTCATCACGACCCTGCGCTGGGCGGTGGCCTGCACGGTGCTGGCGCCGTTCGCGGCCCGCCGGCTCGCCGCCGAATGGCCGCTCCTGCGCCCGCACTGGCTGCGCATCCTGCTGATGGGCGGCCTCGGCTACACCGCCTTCAACTGCCTGTTCTACGCGGCCGGCGTCCATACCGGCGCCGTCAACCTGGCCCTGTTCCAGGGGGCGATCCCCGTCTTGGTGATCGTGCTCAACCGGCTGGCGTACCGGGTGCCGGTGACCCTCGGGCAGATGCTCGGCGTGGTCCTGACCCTGATCGGCGCCGGGATCGCGGCGACCCACGGCGACTGGACGGTCCTGACCCGGCTGGACTTCAACCGCGGCGACGTGCTCGTGTTCGGGGCCTGCCTGCTCTACGCAGGCTACACGATCTTCTTGCCGACGCGCCCGAAAGTCTCGGCCCTGGCCTTCTTCGCCGCCATGGCGATCGCCGCCTTGGTGACCTCGCTGCCGCCGCTCGCCGTCGAATGGGCCACCGGGCACGCGGTCTGGCCGGGGCTGGAGGGCTGGGCGATGGTCGCCTTCGTCGGCCTGGGGCCGTCGCTGCTGGCGCAGCTGTTCTTCATGCGTGGGGTCGAGCTGATCGGCCCGAACCGGGCGGGCCTGTTCGTCAACCTCGTGCCGATCTTCGGCGCGGTCCTCGCCGTCCTGCTGGTCGGCGAGCCGTTCGGGGCGGTTCAGGCCGTCGCCCTGGCTCTCGTGCTTGGGGGGATCGCCTGTGCCGAGCGCCTGAAGCCGGCGCCGGCCGTGGCGACCCCCGAAGCCGCTTATTCGCAGACGCGCACGCGCCGGATGTAGACGTCGCCATAGGGATCGACGGTGCGGCGGCGCTCGAAGTGGCAGACCGGGCCGTAATCCTCTTCCACGTAGACTGGCGGCGGGGCGCGGTAGACCGGGCGACCCGGGTAGTAGCCGTTGTTGGCCGACGACGCGATGGCGCCGCCTACCGCGAGGCCGCCGAGCACGCCGAGGGCAGCCGCGCCGCCTGCGCCGATCCCGTCACGGGCCTGGGCGGCCGGCGCGAGGGTGGCGAGGCTCCCGACGACGAGGCTCGTCGCGAGAAGGTACTTCATGACATTCCCCCTGGTGGGTGCGATTCGGTCAGGCTTAGGCTGCCTACCACATCTCAGCTTTGGGGCGTTTGTTCGGCCGCACATCCCGACTTGACGTGGGGTGTTCCGACGCACCAAACCCGGATCAGACGCACCAAAACAACAACCGACAGCGGAGGCCGGCATGGTGACACGGGGCTTCGTCGGGCGCAGGCAGCCGCCCGAGGCGGGCGCGCGCATCCCGCCCGGCCAATATCTCACCGAGGATTTCCCGATCCTGCAGATCGGCCCCAACCCGACCGTGGATCTCGCCACCTGGCGGTTCACGCTGCGCGAGGGCTCGCGGCCGATCAAGACGTGGAGCTGGGAGGAATTCGAGGCGCTGCCGCGCACGACCTGGCAGGGGGACATCCACTGCGTCACCAAGTGGTCGAAGTTCGACACCGCCTGGGAGGGCGTGAGCTTCGACGACCTGCTGGCCGATGCCGGCATCGCGGCCCCGACCGCCTTCCTGCTGGCTGAATCCTTCGACGACTACACCACCAACGTGCCGGTGGCCGACCTCGTGAACGGCCGGGCCATGGTGGCGACCCGCTATGCCGGCCAGCCGATCCACCCGGATCATGGCGGCCCGGCGCGGCTCCTCGTGCCGCACCTCTACTTCTGGAAGAGCGCCAAATGGGTGAAGGGCCTCCGCTTCACCCAGACCGACACCGCCGGCTTCTGGGAGCTGCGCGGCTACCACATGTACGGGGATCCCTGGCGTGAGCAGCGCTACACCGGTGACTGAGCCGATCGTCTTCCGCTGGCATCAGGCCGAGATCACCGCGATCGCGCCCGTCACCCCGCAGGTGAAGAGCTTTCGTCTGCGCTGCGAGCTCGCCCAGGCCTACCGGGCCGGCCAGCACGTCGACGTCCGGCTGACCGCTGAGGATGGCTACCAGGCCCAGCGCAGCTACTCGATCGCCTCGGCGCCCGACGGCAGCGGCACCCTGGAGCTGATGGTCGAGGCGCTGCCCGACGGCGAGGTCTCGGGCTGGTTCTCGCAGGCCGCCGAGGTCGGCGACCGGGTCGAGCTGCGCGGGCCGATCGGCGGCTCGTTCTCCTGGGACGGTCCCGATGGCGGCCCGCTGCTGCTGGGGGCCGGCGGCTCCGGCGTGGTGCCGCTGCTGGCGATGCTGCGCCGGCGCGCCCTGGTCGCGCCGCAGATCCCGGCGGCCCTGATCTACTCCGCCCGCACCCGCGAGGAGGCGATCGCGCTCCCCGAGCTGGAGCGCCTCGCCGGCGACGGCACCGGATTCTCCCTGCACCTCACCACCACGCGGGATGCCGGCGGCCGGCGGATCGACGCCGCCCTGGTGGCCGGTGCCCTGGCGCGGGTCGGACGGCCGGGAAAGGTCTTCCTCTGCGGCTCGAACCGTTTCGTCGGGGCCGCCTCGGACCTGATCCTGGAAGCGGGCGTCCCGGCGGGGGTGATCCGCACCGAGCGGTTCGGCAGCTGATCAGGGGCTGAAGATCAGCACGAGGTAGACGAAGAACACCACGAGGTGCACCGCGCCCTCCAGCACCGTGGTGCGCAGGCCCGAGAAAGTCTGGGTGCTGAGGATCAGCGTCACCGCGAGCAGCGTCATCTCGGTGGGCTTGAGGCCGAGCACCACGGTCTGCCCGGTGAGCAGGCCGATCGTGAGGATCGCCGGCACGGTGAGACCCACCGTCGAGGTCGCCGCGCCCAGGCACAGGTTGATCGCCCGCTGCAGCTCGTTGCGGGCGATGGCCCGCAGGGCCGAGATCGCCTCCGGGGTGAACACGATCGCGGCGATCAGCACGCCGCCGAGCGCCGAGGGCGCGCCCAGCGCCGCGATGCCGTGGTCGAGGATCACCGCGAGGCTCTTGGCCAGCAGGACGATCGGCACGACGTTGGCGAGCAGCAGGACCACGTGCTTGCCGATGGCGCTGGCCGAGCGCGCCCCCGCGGCGGCCTCCGCTTCCGCCGCCTCCTCGGCATCCTGGAAGAAATCGCTGTGCCGGCTGGTCTGGATCAGCAGGAACACGCCGTAGAGCGCCAGGGTGAAGACCGAGAAGGCCACCGCCTGAAGGGTCGTCAGCGTCCCGTCGGCGGTGGAGCTGGTGAAGTTCGGGATGATCAGCGCGATGGTGGTCAGCGGAATGATCACCGACAGGAAGGCCGAGGCCCCCTGCAGGTTGTAGCTCTGCTGGTGGTGGCGCAGGCCGCCCATCAGCAGCCCGAGGCCGACCACGCCGTTCAGGACGATCATCAGCACCGCGAACATCGTGTCGCGGCCCAGCGTCGGCGCTTCCTTGGCCGAGAGCATCACGGCGGAGATCAGCGCCACCTCGATGATCACGATCGACAGGGTGAGGACCAGGGTGCCGAGCGGTTCGCCCAGCCGGTGCGCCAGGTCCTCCGCCTCGTGCACGACCCCGAAGGCCGACCAGACGATCACGGCCAGAAGCCAGGCGAACAGCCCACCCGCGAACCAGGGCTGCGCCAGGTCGCCGAGCCAGCCCTTTCCGAACCACGCGAAGGCGAGAACCGTCGCCCACGCCACTACCAGCCGCAGGGCTCCCGTCATGGTCTTGGTCGTCTCCGCTCGGATCGCCTTGATGCAGCACTGCGTAAGGTCAGGCCGTGTCTTAGGTCAGACGAGCGGCAAGGCCAGGGTTGGCGGAGCGCGACCGGCATTTTGACGTGGACGGCGACCGCTCGCCCGCAGGACCGAGCCCGCGCAACCGGCCCATGCCGTGGCGGGAGTGGTCAGCGGGCCCGGTTGGCGCTACCATCTAGGAACCCGAATAAAGTCCGGTGCCTGATTCCTCCGCCGCGCGATGGCGCGCTGCCGGGCGCGGCGCGGCCGTTGAGAGTTTCCGTCACTTGCCCTTCCCGACCCTGCCCGCCCCCCTCGCGCGGGCCCTGTCCGAGCGCGGCTACGCCGATCCCACCCCGGTCCAGGCCGCGGTGCTGGAGGCGGCTGCCGGCGCCCGCGACCTCCTGGTCTCAGCCCAGACCGGCTCCGGCAAGACCGTGGCTTACGGCCTGGCCATGGCCAACATGCTCATCGGCCCGGAGGCTGGCGAGGCCGAGATGCTGCCGCCCCCCGGCGCGCCGCTCGCCCTGGTGATCGCCCCGACCCGCGAGCTGGCCCTCCAGGTCCAGCGCGAGCTGCTGTGGCTCTACGCTCCGGCCGGCGGCCGGGTCACCGCCTGCGTCGGCGGCATGGATCCCCGCCGCGAGGCCCGGATGATGGCCGACGGCACCCATATCGTGGTCGGCACCCCGGGCCGCCTGCGCGACCATCTCGAGCGCCGCAACCTCGATCCGACCAACCTGCGGGCCGTCGTCCTCGATGAGGCCGACGAGATGCTCGATCTCGGCTTCCGCGAGGACATCGAGTTCATCCTCTCGGCCACCCCGCCGGAGCGGGCGACCTACCTGTTCTCCGCGACCCTGCCCAAGGCGATCGAGGCCCTGGCCGAGCGCTACCAGCGCAACGCCCTGCGGCTGGCGATCAAGGGCGAGAGCAAGGGCCACGCCGACATCGCCTATCGGGCGGTGCGGATCATGCCCCGGGAGACCGAGCACGTGGTGCTCAACCTCCTGCGCGAGGCCGATGCCCCGACCGCGATCGTCTTCTGCAACACCCGCAACGCCGTGCGCCATCTTCAGGCGAGCCTGACCGAGCGCGGCTTCTCGGTGGTGGCGCTCTCGGGCGAGCTCGGCCAGGGCGAGCGCAACGCCGCCCTCCAGGCGCTCCGGGACGGCCGGGCCCGGGTCTGCGTCGCCACGGACGTCGCTGCCCGCGGCATCGACCTCCCGTCGCTCAGCCTCGTGATCCACGCCGACCTGCCGCACGATGCCGAGGTGCTCCAGCACCGCAGCGGACGCACCGGCCGCGCCGGTCGCAAGGGCACCTCGGTGCTCCTGATCCCGAATTCTAGGCGGCGGCGCGCCGAGCAGATGTTCGCCATCGCCAAGGTCAGCCCGGAGTGGTCGGGTCCGCCCTCGGCCGACGACATCCGGAAGCTCGACGGCGAGCGCATGCTCTCCGACCCGCTCTTCTCCGAGCCGCCGGCCGAAGAGGATGTCGCGCTCGCCGGGACCCTGCTCGCCAGCAAGACCCCGGAAGAGCTCGCCGCCCTGCTGGCCCGGGTCTACCGCACCCGCCTGCCGGCCCCGGAAGAGGTCAGCGATCCGGGCGAGGGCCGTGCCCCCCGCGGCGTCAGCGAGCGCCCGCCCTACGACCCGATGAATCCCGAGCAGATCGCCGCCCTCGGGCCGGCGGTGTGGTTCCGGCTCAACCTCGGCCGGCGCGACAACGCCGATCCGCGCCGCCTGCTGCCGATGCTCACCCGCCGGGGCGGCATCGGCCGCCAGGAGATCGGCGCGATCCGGATCTTCGACCGGGAGACCAAGTTTGAGATCCGCGGCAACGCCGCCGCGCGCTTCGCCGAGGCCTTCGCCCGCAACGGCTCGCCGGAGATCCAGGTCGAGGCGCTGGCGGGGGACGCGGCCCCGGCCGAGCGCAAGAGCGCTCCGGGCGGCCCGAAGGGGTTTGCCAGCCCGCGCGCCGGCAAGCATCAGCGCCACGCCGAGCGGTCCGGTCCCCGGTCCGAGTCCAAGCCGGGCCGGAATACCGGCCGCAGCTGATCCTATTCGGATCGACCTGCGGAGGCGCTGACGCCCCCGCAGGCGGAGGTCTCAGAAAACTTTCTTGACCGCGTCGCCGAGCGCGTCGACGCTTTCCCGCAGCTTCCGGCCGGCGGGCGCCAGCGACGGCAGCTTGATGCCGAGCACCTCGGTCTCCTCGTCGGCGGTCTCGGCCTGCGCGACCGTCGCGGGTGCGGCGCCGGGTTTCACGCCGGGCTTGGCGGCGTCCGCGGCCTTTGCGGCGGCGGGCGGCTTGTGCGCAGCGACTGCCTTGCGGGCGGGTTTCTCCGGCGGGGCTGCGGCCGGAGTCGCGGCAACCGGCTTGGCCGCGGGCGCGACCGGGGGCACGGCGACGTCGCGCGCCTTGACGGTCTCGGAGGCGCGCGGGGGCTGGAGCGCGGCGGTCCGCGCCGGCGGCAGCGGCACCACCATCTGACGGGCGGCGATCGGCGTCACCGGGGTCGGGGTGGGGATACGCTTGGTCGGCGCCTCGGGCACGGCCACGCTCTTGGCCGGCGGCGCTGCGGCGATGGGCGCGGCAACGGGCGTGATCTTGGCGGGGGGCGGGGCGACCGGGCTCGCGGGGGCGGGCGTGACTGCCGGCGCAAGAGCTTCCGGCAGCGCCGCCATGCGCAGGGCCGGCTTCTCAGGTTCCGCGGGCTTCGCCGCGACGGGGGGCGCCGGCGCGATCCCGGCCACGGCCGGCAGGCCGTCCTTCAATTCGGGCCAGTCCGCGGCCCGGCCCATCGGGGCGTGCTTGATCGGCGTAGGGGCGGCAAGCCCGGCCATCAGGGTCGAGGCGGCGACGCCGAAGCCTGCGATAGCGCTCGCGCCGACCAGCCCGGCGAGGATGAGCTTCAGGCCGGGCTTGCGACCGGGGCGTGGCTCCGGCGACCGATGCGGTCTTCTGTCGGACGGGTCCAGGGCGAGATCGTTCATGATCCGGGGTCTCTGACACGATGCACGACACGCGCGACCGGGCCCCCCATGACCGGCCGCCGCTCTCCATCACGTTGGAGATGGGTCGACTCTGTCGTCGATAGAGAAACCGCAATACGGCGCAAAGATGTCGCCGCCCATTGCAGGCCCGGCCAGTCGAGGCTCGGCTATCCACAAGATAAAGCGGAGCCGCTTAAGAATCCGTATTCGGTTCCGCCCTGCTGGCGTGCCCGGGAAGGGGCGGCGGATCGGCCTTCCCGATGCCGGGCGGGACGGGGCGGCATGGACTTCGCCGGAGCGCTCGCTATGCGTCTGCCGGTGGATACAAGATCAACCGTGATTTCGACGCCCGACACCGCGCCTGCAAGCCGCCGGGCCGGCTTCCGGCCCTGGGCCGATTGGTCGACCCGCGCGCGCCTCGTCGCCGTGGTGCTGCTCATCGATGCCTTGGCGGCGCTGATCTCCTGCGGGGTGATCGTGCTGAACGCCCGCAACGCGGTGCGCGTGGAGACCCGCGCCTCGCTGGCCACGGTCGAGTCCCTGGTCGCCGACACGATTCGCCTGTCCGACGCGGCCTCGCCCGACACGCTGCTGCAGACGCTGGACCTGCGCTTCAAGACCCTGCGCCACGTCCGCGTCGCGGTGCTCGACGCGGATGGCGATCAGGTCGGCAGCCCGATGCCGCCGCACCGGTCCGAGCGCGAGGCGCCCCGCTGGTTCGCCGAGCTGATCATGCCGCCGATCGAGCGCCATACGCTGCCGATCGTCGTCAACGGCCAGAGGCTGGGCACCGCGCAGATCACCACCCAGCCGATGGACGAGATCGACGAGATCTGGGGCTACGCGAGGGCGCTCTCGATCACCACCCTGGCGATCAACGCAGGGATGCTGATCGCGCTCTACCTGGCGCTGGGCCGAATCCTGGCGCCGCTGCAGCGGCTCGGCGACGGCCTGACCCAGCTGGAACATCACGATTACACCGCGCGTCTTGAGACCCCGGGCGCCCGCGAGCTGGCGGTGATCGCCGAGCGGTTCAACAAGGTCGCCGAGGCCCTGAGCGAGGTCCGCGCCGCCAACGGGCGCCTCAACCGCCAATTGCTCACCGCCCAGGACGACGAGCGCCGTCGCACCGCGCTCGAGCTGCACGACGAGTTCGGCCCCTGCCTGTTCGCCCTGGAGGCCAACGCGGCCTCGATCGCCCGGATCGCCTCCGGCCCGGCCGAGCCCGACCGCGAAAAGCTCGCCGCCCGGGCGGCCGAGATCAGCGCCATCGTCGGGCAGGTCCAGACCGTCAACCGGGAATTGCTGAACCGCCTGCGCCCGCACGGGCTCGGGCAGGCGCCGCTGGCCACCTGTCTCGACCTCCTGCTGCGCGGCTTCGGCCAGCGGCATCCCGGCACGACCTTCGTGGGGACGTTCGACGGCTTGGCGCGCGGCTACGGCGACCTGGTGGATCTCACGGTGTTCCGCTGCGTGCAGGAGAGCGCGACCAACGCGGTCCGCCACGGTGGCGCCACCCGGGTCGAGGCCGAAGCCACCGAGGTCGAGGGCCAGCTGCGCGTCACGATCCGCGACGACGGCAGCGGAATCCCGGCCGAACACCGCACCGGGCTCGGTCTTTCGGGGATGCGCGAGCGTGTCGAGGCCTTGGATGGTACCTTCGGCCTTGACAATGACGGCCCCGGAGCAATCGTCCGGATCATGATCCCCGTTCCGCCCGAGCGGGTCGACGAGAACAACAACGCGCCGAGCGCATGAACGCCATCGCCTCCCAGATCGACGCCGCCGCGACACGCTTGCCGGTCCTCGTGATCGACGATCACCCGATCGTTCTCCAGGGCTGTCGACGGGTCCTCGAGGATTCCGGGGTCGAGACCATCGCGGAGGCGACCACGGTGGTCGGCGGCTACCGGATCTTCCACCGGTTGCGGCCACCGGTGGTGATCTGCGACCTGACCTTCCAGGGCAGCGGCATGGCCGGGCTCGGCCTGATCCGCCGCATCCGGGCGGTCGCCCCGGAGACGCGGATCCTGGTCTTCAGCATGCACAACGACCCGGTGATCGTCGCGCGGGCGCTGGAGGCCGGGGCGCTCGGCTACGTGCTGAAGGACCACGCCTCGGCCGAGCTGTTCGAGGCGTTCGGCAAGGTCCGGGTCGGCGAGGTCTATCTCGACCGCCGGCTCGCCACCGAGGTCGCGATGCTGCGCGCCGACGCCCGCCGCACCCCGGAATCCCAGCTCACTCCCCGCGAGCAGCAGATCCTGGCGCGGCTGGCCCAGGGCCGTTCCTACGGCGCCATCGCGGCCGACCTGTCGGTGAGCTACAAGACCGTGACCAATGCCTGCTCGCAGATGCGCCAGAAGCTCGGCGTGCGGACTCTTGCGGAGTTGATCCACGTCGCCGTCACGCACGCGCAGCGGCAGGGATAGCGTCCGCGACCGAGGAGGAGGTGCCTTTGACCGACGGTGACGGTGGCCCGAATGCCTTCTCTCAGGCGGCGTGGGCGCGCAACGCGGCGGCCTACGAGACGATCCGGACGATGCCGTTCAACGCGGAGCTCGCCGCCGGCACGCTGCCGCAGGCCACGTTCCGCCACTACATCGTCCAGGACGCGCATTACCTGATCGGCTTCGGCCGGGCGTTGAGCCTCGCGGCCGCGAAGGCCCCGGACCCGGACGGGATCGTCCAGTTCTCCCGCGCCGCGCAGGACGCCATCGTGGTCGAGCGCGCGCTGCATGGCGGCTTCTTCCGCGATTACGGGATCGGCCCGGGGGCGTTCGCGGGCACGCCGCTGACCCCGGCCTGCCACCACTACATTTCCTACCTGGTCGCCACCGCCTATGCCGAGCCGTTCGAGGTCCTGTGCGCGGCCCTGCTGCCGTGCTTCTGGATCTACAAGGCGGTGGGCGACGACATCTTCGCCCGCGCCACGCCGGACAACCAATATCGCGCCTGGATCGACACCTATGCCGGCGAGGATTTCGCCGATGCCGTGGCGGGCATGATCGCCGCCACCGACCGTGCGGCGGCATCGGCCTCGCCGGCCCTGCAGGCGCGGATGCACGACGCGTTCACGCAGGCGACGCGGCTCGAATGGCTCTTCTGGGACAGCGCCTACCGGGACGCGTCTTGGCCGCTGTGACGCGCCCGGCCCGGGCGTGACGTCGCCGGACCTCAGCCGCCGGGCCATGGTCGCGGCCGCCGCGGCCGCCGCCGCGTTCGGGCCGGTCTGCTCCGAGGCCGCCGACGCGCCGGGTCCGATCCCGCAGGACCGTCCGGTCCGGATCGCCATGGTGCTGTATGCGGGCATGACCGCTCTCGACCTGGTCGGCCCGCAGGCGCTGCTCGCCGGCCTCGCCCCCGGCAGCCTGTATTGCGTGGCGCAAGCCGAAGGCCCCGTCGCGAGCGACACGGGCCTGAGCCTCGTGGCAACGCATACCTTCGCGGCCTGCCCGCCCGATCTCGACGTCCTCTTCGTCCCCGGCGGCGACGGCACGCCCGACCAGATGCGCGACGCTGCGCTGTTGGCTTTCCTGCGCGCGCGTGCGCCGCGCACCGCCTGGGTGACGAGCGTCTGCACCGGATCGCTGATCCTCGGGGCGGCCGGCCTGCTGAACGGCTACCGCGCCACTTCGCACTGGTGCGTGCGCGACGCCGTCCTGCCGCTGCTCGGTGCCGTGCCGGTGGCCGAGCGCGTGGTGTTCGACCGCAACCGCGCCACCGGCGCCGGCATCTCGGCCGGGCTCGACCTCGCCTTGGCGCTCGCCGCTCGCCTGCGCGGCCCCGACTACGCCCGCACCGCGCAACTCGTCGCGGAATACGCCCCGGAGCCGCCGTTCCGGGCCGGGACCCCCGCGCAGGCCGGGCCGGCGATCCTGCGCGCGGCGGACGCGATCCTGGCGCCGCTCGTGGCGGGGGCGACCGAGGCGGCTCGGGGGTGAGACCGCCAAAACGATGCAGCCGTGCCACGCTGGCCGCCGACGTGATCCGGCATCCTTGACGGCGTGTCCCACGAACCGAACTGTGCGTCAGGAACCACCGGAGCCGACATGTCCCTGATCGCACGCCTGCGCGCCTACGCGACCGAGGCCCTCGGCGTCGGCGCCACCGAGCCGGTGGACGACACCCATCTCGCCGCGACCGCGCTCCTCGTGCACGTCGCCCGGGTCGACGGCATCCTGGCCCCCGCCGAGAGCGAGCGCCTGTCCCGGCTGGTGCAGGGCCACTATGCCGAGGGGCCGGACGCCGCCCGGGCGCTGATCGCGCGCGCCACCGCGGTCGATGCCGAGACCCGCGACCTGGCGAGCCTGGTCGAGATGATCCCGCACGAGGCCAACAAGGCCGAGCGCCAGGACCTCCTGACCATGGCCTGGTCGGTCGCCGCCGCCGACGGGACCGTCGACGAGTTCGAGGAGGCGCTGGTCGAGCGCCTCGGCCGGCTGCTGGGCTTCGACGAGGCGGCGATCGCCGCGTCCCGTCGAACCGGGCAGCGGGGCGTCGGCGCCGTCTAGCGGCCCGGTCGGACGATGATCGCGAGCCTGGCGCTGATCCTGCTCGCCCAGCTCCTGGGCGAGATCCTGGCCCGGGGCGCCGGCGTTCCGGTCCCGGGGCCGGTGATCGGCATGGGGCTGATGTTCGGCTTCCTGCTCCTGCGCGACAGCCGCCTCGGCCTGCCGCGCATCCTGCCGAAGCCCCTCACCGACGGCACCCTCGAGACCACGGCCCGGGGGCTCCTGATGAACCTGTCGCTGATGTTCGTCCCCGCCGGCGTCGGCGTCGTCGGCCGCCTCGACCTGCTCCGGGCGCAAGGGCTCAAGCTCGCCATCGTGCTCGTGGTCTCCACCGCCCTGTCCCTGCTGGTGACCGTGCTGGTGTTCCGCGCGGTCGCGTCCCGGGTCGAGCGGCGCCGGCCCGACGGGGAGGCCTGAGCGGTGCACGGCGATTTCTCGCTCTGGGTCTATCTCGCCGGCACGCCGCTGCTGTGGCTGACCGTGACCCTGACCTCCTACGTCCTGGCCGACCGGATCGCGGCCGCCACCGGCCGGCACCCGATCGCCAACCCGGTGCTGATCACCGTGATCCTGGTCGGCACCGTCCTCGCGGTGACGGGCACGCCCTATCCGACCTATTTCGAGGGCGCGCAGTTCGTCCACTTCCTGCTCGGGCCGGCCACCGTGGTGCTGGCCATGCCCCTCTACGAGCGCCGGGCCACGGTCCTGCGCGCCCTGGTTCCGATGCTGGCCGCGCTCCTGGCCGGCGCGGCCACGACGCTGGCCGTGGTCATCGCGCTGGCGCGGCTCCTCGACATCCCGCAGCCAATCCTGATCTCGCTGGCGCCGAAATCCGTGACCTCGGGGGTGGCCATGGGCATCGCCGAGGCGCTGGGCGGCGACCCGACGCTCACCGCGATCCTGGTGATCCTCACCGGCATCATCGGGGCGATCCTGGTGACGCCGCTGATGAACCTCCTGCGGATCCGCGACATGCGCGCCCGGGGCTTCGCGGCCGGGCTCGCCGCCCACGGCATCGGCACGGCCCGGGCCTTCCAGGTGAGCGAGACCGCCGGCACCTTCGCGGGGATCGCCATGGGGCTCAACGCCTTCCTGACCGCGATCCTCGCGCCCCTGGCGCTGCACCTGCTGTTCTGAGCCTCAGGCGTCGAGCTGCCCGGCCACCGCCTCGGCGAGCGACAGGCTCGAGGTCAGCCCCGGGCTCTCGATCCCGAACAGGTGGACGATCCCGGGCAGCCCGTGCTCCTCCGGTCCGTCGATCCGAAAGTCCGCCGCCGTCTCGCCCGGGCCGGTGAGCTTGGGGCGCAGGCCGGCATAGTCCGGGTAGAGCGCCCCGTCCGGCAGGCCCGGCCAGTAGCGGCGGATCGCGCCGTAGAAACTGTCCGCGCGGGTCGGGTCGACCCGGTAGTCGAAGCCCTCGACCCATTCCACGTCGGGGCCGAACCGGGTGCGGCCGGCGAGATCCAGGGTGAGGTGGATGCCCAGCCCGCCGTCGATCCGCGGCGCGGGATAGATCAGACGCGAGAAGGCCGGCTTGCCGGTGCAGCCGAAATAATTGCCCCGGGCGAGGCGCAGCACCGGCACGCGCTCGGCCGGATAGCCCTCCGTGCGTGCGGCGAGCGCGGGCGCCCCGAAGCTCGCGGCGTTGACCACGGCGTCGAAGGCCAGCTCGACCGGCTCGCTGCCGCCGAAGGCCGCGTGCCATTGTCCGTCCCGGCGGGACAGGCGCTCCACCGGCGTGCGCAGGGCCAGGGCGCCGCCGTGGTCCTCGATCACGCCGAGCAGCGCGAGCATCAGCGCGTGGCTGTCGACGATCCCGGTATGGGGCGCGTGCAGCGCCAGGGTGCAGGCAAGGTTGGGCTCCAGGCGCTTCGCCGCTGCGGCGTCGAGCAGCTCGAGCCCGCGGACGCCGTTGGCCTCGCCCTGCTGCCGGATCGCCGCGATCGTGTCGGCCTCGGCATCGTCACCGGCGACGATTAACTTGCCGCAGGCCCGGTGCGGCACCCCGTGGTTCGCGCAGAAGTTGTATAACTTCTCGGCGCCGTCGACGCAGTGTCGGGCGCGGGCGGAACCGGACGGGTAGTACATGCCGCCATGGATCACTTCGGAGCTGCGGGCGGACACGCCGGTCCCGAACGCCTCCTCGGCCTCCGCCACGATGACGACGTGGCCGCGCAGCGCGAAGGCCCGCCCCACGGCCAAGCCGACCACGCCGGCGCCGACGACCAGAACCTCCATCCCCGCCACTCTCGATGTTCGCCCCAACAGGGCCGGTGAGTCCTCAATACCGCACCCGTGCCGTCTCGTAGGCCCGCATGTTGATTCCGCGTTGACCGTATTTATCAATTCTAAGTAGAAACAGGCGCCAAATAGATGCTCGCGGTGGTTGTAAGCGTAGCGAGCGGGCGCATAATGCCACCACGCGCTGCCCGATGGCGGACCGGATTTCTGTTCCGGGCTCCATCGCCGGCCGCCGACAGCACAACAGCCTAACGACCCGACAAAGCCGCATCGTCCGACCGAGACACCTTAGGAGATGACCATGCAGACGACCTCCCCGAGCGTCGAACTCGCCGCCAAGATCCTAAGCGCCTACGTCACCAAGAACAGCGTGCCGGCGGGTGCTCTGCCCAGCCTTCTGTCCGAGGTGCACCGCTCGATCACCGCGCTGGATGCGCCGGCCGAGCGTCAGGTCAAGCGGCCGACCGAGGCGCAGATCCGCGCGTCGATCCGCCCCGATACGATCATGAGCTTCGAGGACGGCAAGTCCTACAAGGCCCTGCGCCGGCACCTGACCCTGCGCGGCCTCACGCCGGAAGCGTACAAGGCCAAGTGGGGCCTGCCGGTGGATTACCCGCTGGTCTCGGCGGCCTACAGCGCCCGGCGCTCGAAGATCTCCCGGGAGATCGGGCTCGGCCAGAAGCTGCGGATGCAGCAGGCGGCCGAGTAGGAGCGGTTCCCATCGGGTCGATCGAGCCGGCCGTGCCCGTCACGGCCGGCTCTCTGCTGTCGAGACCTCCTGGATCAGGAGCGCCACGAGGCCGGACCAGCCGGTCTGATGCGAGGCGCCGACGCCCCGTCCGTTATCGCCGTCGTAATATTCGTAGAACAGCACCAGATCGCGGAAATGCGGATCCTCCTGCTCGATCCGGCTCGTTCCGTAGACCGGCCGGTGTCCGTCCGGGCCGCGGGTCGAGAGGCCGATGAGCCGCAGGGACAGCTTCTCGGCGATCTCCCGGAGCGAGTAGGTCCGCCCCGAGCCGGTCGGCGCCTCCACGCGGAAATCCGGGCCGTAATAGGCGTAGAACTGTCTCAAGCCGGCGATCAGCAGGTAATTCACCGGCATCCAGACCGGCCCGCGCCAGTTGGAATTGCCGCCGAACAGGCGTGAGCGCGATTCCGCCGGCTCGTAGGCGAGCCCCATGTCCCGGCCGTTCCACGGGAAGCAGAACGGCTGGTCCGCGTAGCTGCGCGAGACCGCCCGCAGCCCGTGCTCGGACAGGAACTCTGCCGGGTCGAGGGCCCGGTGCAGCAGCGCCTTCAGCCGGTGGCCGCGCAGCAGCGACAGCAGCACGGTCTGGCCTTCGCCGGGCACGTTCCAGCGCGAGACCAGGGTGGCCAGATCGGGGCGGTTCCGGAGGAAGAACGCCATCCGGCTCCGGAGAGAGGGCAGCTTCTCCAGATCGCGCTCGCTGATCGTCGTGACCGCGAAGATCGGGATCAGCCCGACCATGGTCCGGACACGGATCGGCAGGCGGTTCCCGTCGCGGGCCTCGATCACGTCGTAGAAAAAACCGTCCGTCTCGTCCCAGACGCCGTCGCCGGTCGCCGCGGCGATGAGCAGGAAATGCTCGAAGAACTTCTCCGCCATGTCCTCGTAGGTCGGGTCCTGCATCGCCAGCTCGATGGCGATGCGCATCAGGTTGAGCGCGTAGGCCGCCATCCAGGCGGTCGCGTCGGACTGGGTGAGGGTGGCGCCGTCGCCGACCGGCTTCGAGCGGTCGAAGATGCCGATATTGTCGAGCCCGAGGAAGCCGCCCTGGAACAGGTTGCGGTCGTCGGAATCCTTGCGGTTGACCCACCAGGTGAAATTCAGGGTCAGCTTGTTGAAGATGCGCTTCAGGAAGACGTGGTCGGGCGTGCCGGTGAGCGCCCGGTCGATCTCGAATACCCGCCAGGCGGCGAGCCCGTGGATCGGCGGGTTGGCGTCCCCGAACCCCCATTCATAGGCGGGAAGCGCCGCGTTCGGGTGGGCATAGGCCTCGTCGACGAGCAGCAGCAGCTGGTTCTTGGCGAAATCCGGATCGAACAGGGCGAACACGATCGCCTGGAGGGCGAGGTCCCAGGAGGCGAACCAGGGATATTCCCAGGCATCCGGCATCGAGATGATGTCGTTGGCGCGCAGATGCGCCCAGTCGGCGTTGCGGCCGTGCCGCCGCGCGGGGGCGGGGGGCGGCTGGGCCGGATCGCCGGCCAGCCACTCGCGCACGTCGTAATGGTAGAGCTGCTTCGACCAGAGCATGCCGGCCAGCGCCTGCCGCTGGACGAGCCGCATCTCGGGATCGGGGATCGACGCCTGCAGGGCGTCGTAGAACGCGTCGGCCTCGTCCGCGCGGGCCGCGAACACCGCGTCGAAATCCGCGAAGGGCTCGCCCGGCGCCGTCTCCGGGCGCAGGCGCAACCGGAGAATGCGCGACTCCCCCGGGCCGAGATGCAGGTCGTAGCGGGCCGCGCATTTGGTGCCGGACAGGTGGTTGGCGGCTTCGGCCTCGCCCCGGACGACGCGCCGGTCGATCCCGTCCTTGTAGAAACCCGCCTCCGGCCCGCTGCCGAACAGCCGGTGCGTGTTGGTCTCGTTCTCGGTGAACAGCAGCTCGGCCGCGCCCTCGGCGAAGAAACGCATCGGCGCCACGCTCGGATGGCGCGCCCAGACCGACCCGTCCGAGCCGGCGGACAATTCGGGCTTCTCGGTCCCCGCCTTCCACGACCACAGGTTCCGGGCCCAGAGCTGCGGCAGCAGGGTGAGGTCGGCGGGCTCCGGGCCGCGGTTGGTGGCGGTGACCCGCATCAGCACGTCGTCGGGGCCGGCCTTGGCGTAGGCGATCTCGACATCGAAGTAGCGGCCTTCGTCGAACAGGCCGGTGTCGAGCAGCTCGAATTCCGGGTCGTCGAGGCCGCGGCTGCGGTTCTCCTCGACCAGGCGCTGATAGGGGAACGCGCCCTGCGGGTACTTGTAGAGCATCCGCATGAAGGCGTGGGTCGGGATACCGTCGAGGTAGTAGTACAGCTCCTTGACGTCCTCGCCGTGGTTGCCCTCGGCGTTGGTCAGGCCGAACAGGCGCTCCTTCAGGATCGGGTCGCGGCCATTCCACAGGGCGAGCGCCAGGCACCAGTTCAGGTGCCGGTCGCCGAAGCCGCCGATCCCGTCCTCGCCCCAGCGATAGGCCCGGGAGCGGGCGTGGTCGTGGGGCAGCGAGTCCCAGGCCTCGCCGTCGGCGCTGTAATCCTCCCGCACCGTGCCCCATTGCCGGTCGCTGAGATACGGCCCCCAGCGCCGCCAGGCCGGGTCGGTGCGCGCCTGCACCAGCCGCTGCCCCTCCGCAGTCTCGAAGAGGCCCGGGACGCCGTTCGGCTTGGTCATACGGTCGATGCTCCCGCGCACGTTCTGGATGTACGCCCGGATACTGCCGTGGTTGAGCAGGGAGAAGTCAATCGGGGCGCGGTCTCCCGGATCGCGCTCATCGATTCTGCGAGCAGCACTCGAGCGACCGCAGGATAATCAACCCTGTCAACCCGGGGCCGCGAAGCGGAGCCCGGAATCCGAAACCATAGGTCGAGCAGGATCTTGCACCGTCGGCGGCTCTGGATTCCGGGCTCGCCTCCGGCGCCCCGGGATGACCGTGTGAAGGCTTATGCGGCGATGCAAGGCCTGGGATTTTGGCGGATCGTATGTCCAGATACGGTTGTCCGGATTGACCGCGCTCAGTGGGCAGAAGCGATACGGAGACCATCCGGCCCGGCATCGACCGTCAGCGCCCGATAATCGGGAATCGTCGCGTGCGCCGTCTCGATCGGGGCGTGGTGGGTCGCCGTGACCACAACGACCGTGGCGCCCGCCGCCGCGCCGGCTTGGATGCCGGCCGGGGCATCCTCGAACACCAGGCAATCCGCGGCCGCGACGCCCAGGCGCTCGGCGGCCAGCAGGAAACAATCCGGCGCGGGCTTGCCCCGATCGATGTCCTCGGCGGCGACGAGCAGGGCCGGAACCGGCATGCCGGCGGCGTCCAGGCGGCGCAGGGCGAGCTCCCGGGGCGCCGAGGTGACGATCGCCCAGCGCTCGGGCGGCAGAGCTTGCAGGAACGCGCGGGCGCCCGGGATCTCGGCGATGTCGCCGACATCCTCGATCTCCGCCCGGGTGATGGCGGCGGCCTCGGCCTCCGGATCGACACCGGGCAGGCCGAGCCGGCGGATCGTGTCCACCGAGCGGACCCCGTGGATCGTCGGCAGGAAACGCGCCACGTCGAGGCTGTGGCTCTGTGCCCAGCGCGTCCAGGCCCGCTCCGCCGAAGCGATCGAGCTGATGATCGTCCCGTCCATGTCGAACAGGAAGGCGGCGAAGCGGCGCGTCGGGAGGTCTTGGGTCGTCATGCCCGAGGGCTACGCGGGCCGGGGCGGGCCGGCAACCGCGCCGCGCGCACGGCCGCTGCCCGCCCGGTCCCCGTTGACCGGCCTCAGGACTCCTTCGTCTCGGAGCCGGGCGCCTGCCGGTTGGCCGCGTGGTCCTGGTACTGCTCGGTCTGGACCGCCTTGCCGTCGAGCCCGCGCTCGTCGCTGTGCCGGGACTTGTCCCGGTTGCTCAGGACCTCGTTCTCGCCGAGCACGCCGTCCGGCAGATCGGTCATGCCGCCGCTGCCCGAGCCCTTGCCGTGACCGCCCGGGCCCATGTGGTGCTTGTCGGCCTTCGCCATGTCGCGCTCCTCATCATCCTGGGGGTGTGGACGCCGGGAGATGGAGTCCGCGATCGGCAGGACAAGGCGGGGGCGGCCGACCCCGTGGCCGCAGGGGCGAGCGCTTCACGGGCCGACGCCGATGGTGTAGCGCGGAGATAATCCTGGGCCGGATCCGGTCCCGACGCCGCGAAAACCCGTATCAGATCCATGCCGAGCCGCATCGACGCCACCTTCGCCCGTGCCCGCGCGGAGAACCGGGCCGTCCTGGTCACCTACGTGATGGCGGGCGATCCCGACCCGGAGACCTCCCTGGAGATCCTGAAGGCGCTCCCCGGCGCCGGCGCCGACATCCTGGAATTCGGCCTGCCCTTCACCGACCCGATGGCCGACGGCCCGGCGATCCAGGCCGCGGGCCTGCGCGCCCTCAAGGCCGGCCAGGGCGTGGCCGGCACGCTCGACCTCGTGCGCCGCTTTCGCGCCGAGAACGACGGCACGCCGATCGTACTGATGGGCTATTTCAACCCGATCCACACCTACGGGGTCGATCGGTTCCTCGACGACGCGGTCGCGGCCGGGGTCGACGGGCTGATCGTGGTCGACCTGCCCCCGGAGGAGGATTCGGAGCTCTGCCTGCCGGCCTTGGCCAAGGGGCTCGCCTTCATCCGGCTCGCCACGCCGACCACCGACGAGCGCCGCCTGCCGGCCGTGCTCGCGAACACCGCGGGCTTCGTCTACTACGTGTCGATCACCGGCATCACCGGCACGGCGACACCGGATTTCGGCAAGGTCTCGGAGGCGGTTGCCCGCATCCGCCGCCACACCGACCTGCCCGTGGTGGTCGGCTTCGGGGTGAAGACCGGCGCCCACGCGACGGCGATCGCCAAGGGCGCCGACGGCGTGGTGGTCGGCTCGGCGCTGGTGGACACCCTGGTCCGCTCGCTGGATTCGGAAGGGCGGCCGCAGGCCGGCACGGTCCCGGCCGTGGCGGAGCTGGTCCGGGAGCTGGCCGCCGGCGTCCGCGCGGGCGGGGTCGAGCGGGCCGCCTGAACCGCGCGCCCTGGCGGAAGGGGCCACACCACCTGATATCAGCGCGAGCTTGAAGCGAACGGACGCGATTCGATGGTCGAACCGATGAACTGGATCTCGGAGGTGGTGCGCCCCCGGATCAAGACCCTGTTCAAGCGCGAGACGCCCGAGAACCTCTGGGTCAAGTGCCCGGATACCGGCCAGATGGTGTTCCACAAGGAGGTGGAGGCCAATCACTGGGTGATTCCGGGCTCCGAGCATCACCTGAAGATGAGCGCCACCGCGCGCCTCAAGATGATGTTCGACGAGGGCACCTGGATCGACGTGGCGCTGCCCGAGGTCGCCACCGACCCGCTGAAGTTCCGCGACGAGAAGCGCTACGTCGACCGCCTGAAGGAGGCCCGCGCCAAGACCGGGCTGCAGGACGCGTTCAAGATCGGCTTCGGCCGGGTCGGCGGCCTGCCCATGACCCTGGCGGCGCAGGAATTCGGCTTCATGGCCGGATCCCTCGGCATGGCGGCCGGCGAGGCCTTCGTACGCGGCGCCGAGACCGCCCTGGAGAAGCGCACCCCCTACGTGCTGTTCTCGGCCTCCGGCGGGGCACGCATGCAGGAAGGCATCCTGTCCCTCATGCAGATGCCCCGGACCACCGTGGCGGTGCGCCGGCTCAACGCCGCGCGTCTGCCCTACATCGTGGTGCTGACCAACCCGACCACCGGCGGCGTCACCGCCTCTTACGCGATGCTCGGCGACGTGCACCTGGCCGAGCCGGGTGCGCTGATCTGCTTCGCCGGCCCCCGGGTGATCGAGCAGACCATCCGCGAGAAGCTGCCGGACGGATTCCAGCGGGCGGAATACCTGCGCGAGCACGGCATGGTCGATCAGGTGGTCCACCGTCACGCCCTGAAGGAGACGATCACGCGCCTCTGCGGCCTGCTGACCAACGCCGCGACGAGCGATGCGCCGGTCCCCGCCCAGGCAGCGGCCTAGCCGGCCGCGATGGCATCCTCCGACGCCCTCATGGCGCGATTCCTCGCGCTCCATCCGCGCACCATCGACCTGTCGCTGGGG
Source organism: Methylobacterium brachiatum (assembly GCF_020523825.1). Taxonomy (GTDB): domain Bacteria; phylum Pseudomonadota; class Alphaproteobacteria; order Rhizobiales; family Beijerinckiaceae; genus Methylobacterium; species Methylobacterium brachiatum. Next base: position 288,129 of record NZ_JAJALK010000003.1, read on the forward strand.
CGGATCGAGCGGCTGCTGTCCCGGCTGAACCATCCGGAGCGGCGCCTGCCGCCGGTGATCCACGTCGCCGGGACCAACGGCAAGGGCTCGACCATCGCGTTCATGCGGGCGATCCTGGAGGCCGGGGGCCTGGCCGCGCATGTCTACACCTCGCCCCATCTCGTCCGGTTCCACGAGCGGATCCGGCTCGGCGGGATCGGCGGCGGCCAGTTCGTGGACGAAGACCGGCTGGCCGATGCGTTCTCGCGCTGCGAGGCCGCCAATGCCGGCGAGCCGATCACCATGTTCGAGATCACCACGGCGGCGGCTCTGCTGCTGTTCTCGGCGAGCCCGGCCGACGTGCTGCTCCTCGAGGTCGGGCTGGGCGGGCGGCTCGATGCCACCAACGTCATCGCCCAGCCGGCCTGCGCGGTCGTGACCCCGATCGGCCGCGACCATGCCGAGTATCTCGGCGACACGGTCGAATCGGTGGCCGCCGAGAAGGCCGGGATCTTCAAGCGCGGTTGCCCGGCGGTGATCGCCGCCCAGGACTATGCCGAGGCCGACGCCGTCCTCTGCCGGCACGCCGAGGCCGTGGGGGCGGGCCCGATCCTGATCGGAAACCAGGATTTCTCCGTCCACGAGGAGCGCGGCCGCCTCGTCTACCAGGACGAGACCGACCTGTTCGACCTGCCGCGGCCGCGCCTGGCCGGACGCCATCAGCTGGTCAATGCCGGCACCGCGATCACGGCTCTGCGGGCGGCTGGGTTCGGCGATATCGGCAACGCCGCCCTGGAGCGCGGCCTCACCGAGGTCGACTGGCCCGGGCGGCTGCAGCGGCTCGGCCGCGGGCGGCTGGCCGCGCAGCTCGATCCCGGCGCCGAGCTGTGGCTCGACGGCGGCCATAACATCGATGGCGGCCGGATCCTTGCCGCCGCCATGGCCGATCTCGGCGAGCGCAGCGACGTGCCGCTGGTCCTGATCGTCGGTCTCCTCAGCACCAAGGACGCCGACGGGTTCCTGCGCAACTTCGTCGGTCTGGCCCGGGCGCTCATCGCGGTCCCGATCACCACCTCGATGGCGGCGCGACCGGCCGAAGAGGTGGCGCGAATCGGCGAGGATGTCGGCCTGTCGACTCGGACGGCGCCGAGCATCGAGGCGGCGCTGGCCCAGGTGAAGGACATCGCCTTCGAGCAGCCGCCGCGAATCCTGATCTGCGGCTCGCTCTACCTGGCCGGGCTGGTCCTGGCGGCCAACGACACGCCGCCTGTGTGAGGCGCGTCATGCCTCAGTCTTGGGCACTGGCTTTTTCGCGAAGGTTTGGTTAGCGCCCGGTAATCGCCGTCGATTCGCCGCATTCGACGCCGCGAAATCGCTCCCACGGCCACGCTTTCCCCCGGCTGTGGCCGCGAAGCTACATCCTGCATAGGTTTGATCCCCTAGCTTCGGGTTCGATCGGGCTTGTGATGGGGATCACAGACATGAAGACGCTTCTCACCTCTCTCGCGGCGTTTACCGCGCTCACCGCGGCGGCCTCCGCTGCCGACCTGCCGCGTCGCGCCGCGCCGCCGCCGGTGTTCACCCCCGTTCCGGTGTTCACCTGGACCGGCTTCTACTTCGGTATCAACGCCGGCTACGCTTTCGATGCCAGCGACACCGACAGCAACCGCGGCTTCGTCCAGACCGCCGGTAGCCCGGCCGTTCTCGGCGCCAACGGCCTCGTGCCGTACCGCGCCCTCGCGCCGCTCGGCTCGTCGCTGATCTACAACAAGAACAACCGCGAAGGCTTCTCCGGCGGTGGCCAGATCGGCTACAACTACCAGTTCACCCCGGGCTCGGGCGTCGTGATCGGCTTCGAGGCCGACGCGCAGTACCTCGATTTCGGTGGCCGTCCGCGCTACGCCACGAACGCCGCCGTCATCAACCAGGGCTTCATCCCGGTCAACGGCACCCTGAACACGCTGGACTTCTTCGGCACCGTGCGCGGCCGTCTCGGCTACGCCTTCGACAAGACCCTCGTGTACGCCACCGGCGGTTTCGCTTACGCCACCGGCGACCAGGGCACCCAGGGCGTCGCCTTCCAGAACTTCGCTGGCCGTCGCGACGACTTCAAGACCGGCTACACCGTCGGCGGCGGCGCCGAGTTCGCGCTCCCCACCGACTCGTTCCTGAACTTCTTCCGGTCGTCGGCCGTGACGTTCAAGGTCGAAGGTCTGTACGTGAGCCTCGACCGCAACCGCACCGGCCTGCCGCTGGTCGGCGCTGCCCTCAACACCGGCACCGTGCTGCCGGTCTACGCCGTCACCGGCAACACCAGCCGCAACACGAACGACTTCGCCGTCGTCCGCGCCGGCCTGAACTACAAGTTCGGCTCGTACTAAGACCGGACGATCGGTCCCGGGCGCCAAGCCCGGGACCACGGGATTGGGTCCCGAAACCGAGAAAGCCCGGCCTTGCGGCCGGGCTTTCTTTTTGTCGTCGCGCCGGAGGGGGCGGTGGCTCAGGCGACCTGTGCGCCGATCCAGCGGGAGAGATCGCCCTTGGGAGCGGCGCCGACCTTCTGATCGACCCGCTCGCCGTTCTTGAACAGCAGCAGCGTCGGGATCGAGCGGATGCCGTACTGGGCGGCGATCTGCGGGTTCTCGTCGACGTTGACCTTGGCGATCTTCACCTTGCCCTGGAGATCGGTGGCGATCTCCTCGAGCGCCGGGCCGATCTGGCGGCAGGGGCCGCACCACTCCGCCCAGAAATCCACCACGACGGGCTCGGCGGACTTGAGAACGTCCTGCTCGAAGCTCGCGTCGGTTACTTTCACCGTCGCCATAACGTCACCTTTCGCAACCGGCCGCCGGTCGGGCGGCCTCGGACGGGCAGGGGCCCGCGCGGTTCGACCAGAATTGGCGACGGCCCACCGCCCGGTCAAGCAGTCCGCCCGCCGATGCATGAGGGCGCCTCGAGGGGCGCATTGCAATGTGCGCTGGCGCATGTCGGCCGGGGAGGGGCGGGGGAGAAGGCCCTTCCACAGCATGGGGCCGTGTTGTTGCTTCCTTCGCCGAAAACCGCTTCCCGCCGTCAGTGCGAGCGTAGCGAAGCGACCCAATGCGGCGCGCCTTCTCCGAATGTAGTGTTTCCCTGGGTTGCTTCGCTGCGCTCGCCATGACGGTGCGCGCCCGTCAGCCCGCGATTCCCGCCTGGTCCAAAGCCGCCCGGATGTCGTCGCCGCTTAAGGGCCGGATCACCGGCCCCGAGGTCCAGATCAGCATCGGGCGAATCGTCCGGTCCGGATAGATCTGGCCCAGCAGCTTCGCGTAGAGCGCGATCTGGCCGGCTTCGGCGGGGGGCAGGGGCTCGTCCTCGGCCGGGGGGCGCCCGGTCTTGAAATCGGCGATCCGGATCGTGTCGGCGGAGACGGCGAGGCGATCGACGCGGCCCTGCACCACCCGCTCGGCCCCGCCGGCCCGGACGCGGCCCGTGAGGTTCACCTCGGCGCGGGCGTCGGGGGCGAACAGGGGGGCGAGGTCGGGATCGTCGATCAGGCGCAGGACCGAGCGGACGATGCCGTGGGTCGCCGGGCGCGGCAGGCCGGGGGCCCGGGCCCGCACGAAGGCGAGGCCGGCCGATTCCCGGCGCTCCGTCTCGATCCGGGGCAGGTGCTGCAACAGGGAATGGATCAGGATGCCGCGACGGCGCGCCTGGGCATCCGCCAGGCGGGGCGGCGGCACCCGCGAGCCGTCGGCCGCTTGCAGGGCGCCGGACGGGTTGAGGACCGGGATCTCCGGCTCCGGCGGGACCGGACTGCGCAGCCAGTCCGGCTCGGCCATGCGGGCCGCTGCCGCCGCGACCGGAAGCTCCGGCGGGCGCAGCGTCTCGGTGCCGTCCCGCCACAGGGTCGCGGGACCGTAGGGCAGCTCCAGAGCCTGGCCCGCGCCGAGGGCGGCTTCCAGACCGGCCCGGACCATCCGGCACCAGGCCGCCTCGCTCTCGCGCTCATGGCCCCGGAACGGTGCCACGATGAGCCGGTCGGCCGCCCGGGTCATCGCGACGTAGAGCAGGCGGTTGTGCTCCTGTCGGGCCCGGGCGAGGAGGGCCGCCCGGGCCTCGCCGGTGGCGGCGCAATCCTGTGTCTTCCCGCTCGACCAGACCGGCGGCAGAGCCGTGCTGGTGCCCGCCAGCGGCAGGAGCGGCGGGTCGTTGCGCCCCAGCGGCTCGCAGCCATCCAGGACCACGACCACCGGCGCCTCGAGGCCCTTGGCCCCGTGCACGGTCATCACCCGCACCTCGTCGCGGCCGGATTCCATGTCGCGCTTGACCGTGTGGCCGGCCTCGGTGCCGACATAGCGGGCCAGGAAGCCGCCGAGCGAGGGCGCGTCCTCGCCGGTCTCGGCCTGGGCGGCGGCGGCGAGAAACACGTCGATGGCGTCCCCCGCCTCGCCGCCCAGCCGGGCGACCAGCTTCGCGCGCCCGCCCTGCGGCCCGAGGAGCCGCGCGTAGAAGCCGAACGGGCCGTGGAGCCCCGCGAGCGCGATCCAGTCCGAGAGCGCGGAGAGGCCGCGGATCGCCGCCGGATCGCCGGCCGCGGCGTGGCGGTGCAGGGCATCCTCCAGGGTCTCCGACAGGTCGCGGCGGGCGGCGAGCCGCACCAGATCCTCGTCCGTGAGCCCGACCAGCGGCGTCTTGAGCGCGGTGGCGAGGGTCAAATCGTCAGCCGGCAGCAGCCCGGCCCGTCCGGCGGCGACGAGGTCGGCCACCGCGATATGGGCGGAGACTTCCAGCCGGTCCTGGCCGGCGACCGGCACCCCGAGATTCTTCAGGGCGCGGATCACCTCCTCGAAGGCCGGCCCGCGCTTGCGCACCAGGATCAGCACGTCGCCCGGGCGCCAGACCCGGCCGGTGGCGTCGCCCTGGCTCGTCCAGGTCCGCACCGCCTGCGCGACCCGGCGGGCCGTGACGATCGCCGGGGCGCTGGTCTCGGGGGCGTCCACCGGCGCCGTCCAGGCATCCGGCTCCGGCGTCGGCTCGGGCTCGGCGATCGGCCACAACTCCACCGCCCCGGGGGCGCCGGGCCGGGCGCTGGCATGGACCGTCCGCCGCGCGGAATCCTCGAAGGACAGGCCCTCGTTATGCGCGTCGAGGGCGAAGACCGCGTCGACCGCCTGGAGGACCAGGCCGGTAGAGCGGAACGACAGGGTCAGCGGCACGTCCTCGAAGGTGAGGCCGGCCGCGCGCGATTCCTGAATCCAGGCCGCCCGGGTGAGGGCGAATTCCCGCGGCTCGGCGCCCTGGAAGCCATAGATCGACTGCTTCGGGTCGCCCACGGCGAAGCGGGTCCGGGTCCCGGCCCGGGCTCCCTCGCCGGCGGCAAATTCCTGGGTGATCGCCCGCAGGATCTCCCACTGCTCCGGGTTGGTATCCTGCGCCTCGTCGACCAGCACATGGTCGATGCCGCGGTCGAGCTTGTACAGCACCCAGCCGGCCCCGACCCGGGCCAGTAGGTCGAGGGCCTTGTGGATCAGGTCGTCGAAATCCAGCGCCCCGAGCCGCGCCTTCTGGGCCTCGACCCGGCGGTGGATCTCGGCCGCGAGCTGGAACAGCGCCTGCGTCCGGGCATGGGCCCGGGCGGCGCGCAGGCGGTCGAACAGCGGCGCCAGCCGGTCGCGCTCGGCGATCAGGCATTCCTTCGCTGCGGCCGGGACGCTCTTTGTGCCGAGACTGCTGTCGGCCTTGGGCTCGTCCTTCTGGGTGAAGAACACCCCACGGTAGAGATCGAGCGCCTCGGACCGGTCCGGCAGACCCTCCGACTGCGCCCGCTCGGCCTCGGCCGCCGCCAGAGCCTCGGCGAGCTTCTCGTCGTTGGCCTTGCCGGTGCGCAAAGCCTCGATCAACGCCGCTCGATCCTCGGGGCGGCAGCCCGGGCCGCCCTCCAGGATCGCGGCCTCGAGCGCCTCCGCGTTCTCTTCGGCGGCAAGCCCCAAAGCCCCGTGCAAGTCTTCGAAGGACCGGTCCATCCGGGCCCGGTCGCCGATCAGACTCCGCGCGCGCAACGCGGAGCGGATCGCCGCCCGCAGGGTGTCGCCGGTGGCCTCCGGGGTGACCCGCGCCAGCGCGGCGCTGAGCGGCGTGTCGCCGTTCGAGACCGCATCGGCCAGCACGTTGGCCATCTCGATGTCGAAGATCTCCCGGGCCTTGGTCTCGTCCAGCACCACGAAGCGGGCGGGCACATTCGCCTCGAACGGGAACATGTGCAGGAGCCGCTCGCACAGGGCGTGCAGAGTCTCGATCTTGAGGCCCCCCGGCGTCTCCACCGCCCGGGCGAACAGGCGCCGGGCCATGCGCAGCCGCTCCGCGTCGGCCCGCTCCCCGGTCAGCGCCTCCAGCTCGGCGGCGAGCGCGGAATCGTCCAGGGTCACCCAGCGGCCGAGGAGGCGGAACACCCGGATCGCCATGTTGGCGGCCGCCGCCTTGGTAAAGGTCAGGCACAGGATCCGGCCCGGAGGCGCGCCGTCGAGGAGCAGCCGCACCACCCGGTCGGTGAGCACCTTGGTCTTGCCGGCCCCGGCATTGGCCGAGACCCAGGCCGAGGCCCGCGGATCGGCCGCCCGGCGCTGGTTGGCCTGGGTCAGATCGTCGACGACGAAGGGTCTGGGCGCGTGTACGCTGCTCAACGGTCTCGTCCGGATTGGGCTGGCCGACCTCTCTACAACAGAAATGCACCGGCGGGCCGAGCAAGGCGTCACACTGCGCCGAGCGGGATTGCCCCGGGCGCAGCCGCGCCGCATGGATGCGTCAGACATCCTCACGACACCGAAAACGCCCGTGACCCAGCCGACATCCGAGCCGGCGCGCCCGCCGATCCGCTTCCGCGGCCGCTCCTTCATGGCCACCGTGCTGGCCCCGATACCGCCCGTGGCCGAGTGGTTCGGCGACCTCGACGCCCTGAACCGGCGCGCGCCCAACTTCTTCGCCGGCCGGCCGGTGATCCTCGACCTCGCCGGGCTGAAGCTCACCCGGGAGGATCTCGACGGCCTGCTGGCGGAACTCGCAGCCCGCAGGATCGCGATCCTTGGCATCGAGGGCGCGCCGCCGTCGATCCTCACCCCCGAGCTGCCGCCGGCCCTGTCGGGCGGTCGCCCGGCCGGCGAGGTCGCCACACCGGGCGAGGAAACGCCGCCCGAGCCGGCGCTCAAGGAGAACGCCGCGCGCTCGCTGATCCTCGACGCGCCGGTGCGCTCCGGCCAGACCGTACTGCATCTCGAGGGCGACGTGACCGTGCTCGGCGCCGTCGCCTCGGGCGCCGAGGTGATCGCCGGCGGCTCGATCCACGTCTACGGCGCCCTGCGCGGCCGGGCGGTGGCGGGCGCCGCCGGCAACCCGGGCGCGCGGATCTGGTGCCGCCGCTTCGAGCCGGAACTGGTGGCGATCGACGGCCTCTACCGCGCCGCCGACGACCTCGACCCGGGCTTCCGCGGCCAGGCCGTGGAGGTTCGGCTGGTGGAGGATGCGATCAAGCTGGGGTTGTTCGAGCGGGGGTGAGGAAAGCAGGCGGCACGGACCCGCGTTCGCCGCTGAGCCAACGCCACGCGCGGACGCAGGGGCAGAGCCTGAAGGGCGGAAAACCTGCCCGGGATATTGATGAATACGCGAAGGATCGCGCGAAGCTGCGCCGGGATCGCATTGGCGTCCAACCGCGGTAAGCGGCGCGCGCGGTGATGTTCAGCGTGCCGCGAATATCGCGCACTGCAGATGCACCGTGCAGGTCCGAGCAATCGCGTCGCATCGGCAAATGCGATCTGCGCTAAGAGCTTAGCCAGGATCGACCCTGCGCGGTCGCGACGTACTATCGGACTGCGTCAGCCGGAAACCAGGCGGTGGTCGGGCCCCATCTGACCACGGGCCGCACCGACCCCTTGGTCCGCCGATCCCAGGATCCCGGCAGAATTTGCCGACCGGATCCAAAACTTAACCCTTCGGTAACCATGCCCGCCGTCAATGGTCCGGTAAGGACTCTTAACGGGCCGACATGAGCGAAACCCTCCCCGAGCCGATCGACGACCCGGAGACCGCCCCAGCGGCGGCTCCTGCGCCCCGGCCGCTCAGCCTTCGCGGGCGGGCGTTCAAGGGCCTGGCCCTCACCCCCGAGCCGCCGCTTCCGGAGTGGCTCGCGGGCCTCGACGCGGCGCTCAAGCGCTCGCCGACCCTGCTGAAAGGCCGGGCCGTGATCCTGGACTGCGCCCAGCTCAAGCCCGAGCCGGACGCGCTCGAAACGTTAATGGCCGAGCTCAAGGCCCGCGGCATCGCGGTCCTGGGGATTGAGGGGATCGACACCGTCGCGTCCGGATTGCCGCCGCTGCTGGTGCAGGGGCGCCCGTCGGACACGGTCGAGATGCCGGCCGCCCCCGCCGAGCCGGAGCCGCAGGTGGTCACGTCGATCACCGTCGAGGGTTCGGTGCGCTCCGGACAGAGCGTGATCAACCCGACCGGCGACGTCACCGTGATGGGCTCCGTCTCCTCCGGCGCCGAGATCCTGGCGGGCGGCTCGATCCACGTCTACGGCGCCCTGCGGGGCCGCGCGATCGCCGGTGCGGCGCGCAACCCGCGAGCACGAATCTACTGCCGCAAATTCGAGCCCGAGTTGCTGGGGATCGACCGCCTCGTGCGGACGGCGGAGGACATGGGCACGGCCCTGCGCGGCAAGGCCGCTCAGGTCTGGCTCGATGGCGGCAACATCCGAATGGCAAGCTTAGACTAGTAAGCTCAGGATCAAGGGAGATCGACGCGTGGCAAAGGTTCTCGTCGTCACATCGGGCAAGGGCGGCGTCGGCAAGACGACGACGACCGCGGCCCTCGGAGCGGCCCTGGCGCAGGGTGGGCAGAGCGTGTGCGTCGTCGATTTCGACGTCGGCCTGCGTAACCTCGACCTCGTCATGGGTGCCGAGCGCCGGGTGGTCTACGACCTCATCAACGTGGTCAACGGCGACGCCAAGCTGCCGCAGGCCCTGATCAAGGACAAGCGGCTCGACACCCTGCACCTGCTGCCGGCCTCGCAGACCCGCGACAAGGACGCGCTCACCGATGCCGGCGTCGCCCGGGTGATGGAAGAGCTGCGCGAGCGGTTCGACTGGGTGGTGTGCGACTCGCCGGCCGGCATCGAGCGCGGCGCCCAGCTCGCCATGCACCACGCCGACGTGGCCGTGGTGGTGACCAACCCCGAGGTCTCCTCGGTGCGCGACTCCGACCGGATCATCGGCCTCCTCGATTCCAAGACCGCCAAGGCGGAGAAGGGCGAGGAGATGGAGAAGCACCTGATCCTCACCCGCTACGACCCAATGCGGGCCGACCGCGGCGACATGCTCAAGACCGAGGACGTGCTCGACATCCTGTCGATCCCGCTGCTGGCGATCATCCCCGAGAGCCAGGAGGTGCTGCGCGCCTCGAACCTCGGCTGCCCGGTCACCCTCAACAACCCCCTCTGCGCCCCGGCGCGGGCCTACGCCGATGCGGCGCGCCGGCTGAAGGGCGAGGACGTGCCGATGAGCATGCCGACCGAGCGGAAGTCCTTCCTCGACAAGCTGTTCATGCGGAGGGCGGCATGAGCATCCTCGGTATCTTCCAGAAGCGCAATTCTGGCGCGGTCGCCCGCGACCGCCTGCAGCTGATCCTCGCCCATGAGCGCGCCGAGTCGGGTCGCCCCGACCTGGTGATCCAGCTCCGCGAGGAGATCCTGGCGGTGATCGCCAACCACGTCTCGGTCGAGCCGGACAAGGTGAAGGTCACCCTGGAGCGCGGCGAGGGCGTCTCGACGCTGGGCCTCGACATCGAGCTTCCGCTCGGTGCCTCGGCCAAGCTCGATGCGAAGCTGGCGGCCAAGCTCGCCGAGGTCGCGGCGAACAAGGTCGGACGCAAGCCGGCCGCCAAGAAGGCCGCTTGAGCCCGGCCGCACGCGCCACCGCCGACACGAACCTGCGCGAGCCGCGCCCGCTGAGCCGGGTGCGGCTTCGCCTTTTTAAGGGGCCTCGACCGGGAGCGGTGCCGCCCCATCTCGTCCGCACGGCGGCGGCTGACCGTCGACCGCGTCGGGGAGTTGACCGTGCCGAGCGCCACCACGGATGACGGTGTCCGACTGCATTACGAAGAGAGCGGCACCGGGACGCCGCTGATCTTCGTGCACGAATTCGCCGGGGATCACCGCAGCTACGAAGCGCAGCTGCGCCATTTCGGCCGGCGGTACCGCGCGATCGCGTTCAATGCCCGAGGCTACCCGCCCTCGGACGTGCCGGAATCCGTCACCGCCTACTCGCAGGCCCGTGCCGCCGACGACATCCTGTCGATCCTCGACGCCATCGGGGCGCCCCGGGCCCATGTGGCCGGGATCTCGATGGGTGCCTTCGCGACCCTGCATTTCGGGCTGCGCCACCCCGATCGCGCCCTGTCCCTGTGCCTCGGCGGTTGCGGCTACGGCGCTGAGCCGGACCGGCAGGAGATGTTCCGCGCCGAGGCCGAAGCCACGGCGGAGATCCTGCGTCGCGACGGCATGGAGGCCTTCGCCGAGCGCTACGCCTACGGGCCGACGCGGGTGCAGTTCGAGACTAAGGACCCCCGCGGGCACGCCGAGTTCAAGCGCATGCTGGCGGAGCATTCCGCGACCGGCTCGGCCAACACCCAGGCCGGCGTCCAGAAGGGGCGGCCCTCGCTCTACGACCTGCAGGACGCCCTGGCGCAGATCTCCGTGCCGACCCTGATCGTCTCGGGCGACGAGGATTGGCCCTGCCTCGCCCCGAGCCTGATGCTGAAGCGGGTCATCCCGTCGGCCGCCCTCGCGATCCTGCCCAATACGGGCCACGCGCTGAGCGTCGAGGAGCCCGACGCCTACAATCACCTGCTCGATGGGTTCCTGGCGCAGGTCGAGAGCGGACGCTGGCCGATGCGCGACCCGCGGGCGGTCTCGACGACCATCACGGGGATCCGGGGCTGAGCGGATCCCGCGGGATCAGCCGGAACTTGGCGAAACGCTGCGGCTGGGTGGTGACCACCGCGTGCGGCAGGATCGGCTCGCGGTCCTCCAGCACCAGCCGGAAGCGGGCGAGCAGCCGCGCCAACGACAGGACCGTCTCGATCAGCGCGAATTGCGCACCGATGCAGACGCGCGGCCCCGCCCCGAACGGCAGGTAGGAGAAGCGGGCCGGCGGTTTCGCTCCCGGCAGGAAGCGGCTGGGGTCGAAGGCCTCCGGATCGGACCAGAGCGTCCGGTGCCGGTGGAGCACCCACGGGCTCACCATGACGATGTCGCTCTTCTTGACCGGGTGACCTGCGATCGTGTCGGGGCCCAGCGCCCGGCGGACGATGACGAAGGCCGCCGGGTAGAGACGCAGGGTCTCGTCCACCGTCGCGCGGATGAGCGGCAGCCGCCCGTCGCTCTGGCAATGGGTCGGGTCGGTGAGGTCGGCTGCTCGCGCCTCGGCGGCGAGCCGCTCCTGCAATTCGGGGGCAAGCGCCAGCATGTAGGCGGCCCAGAACAGGGTCCCGGCCGTGGTCTCGTGGCCGGCCAGGATCATGGTCGCCACCTGATCGCGCAGCTCCGCGGCACTGAAAGGGGCGCCGGTATCCGGGTTGCGGGCGGTGGCGAGCAGGTCGAGCAGGTCGCCGGAATGGCCCGCCTCGCGCGTCGCCGCCTGGCGGGCCGAGATGATCCGGTCAAGGAACGGGATCCAGCGCCGCCGGAAGCGCGCCCGGGACCAATCGAGCGGCACCGGCCAGCCCGGCGGGATCACGATGTCGAGGAGATGGGGCCGGCCGATCTTGATGCTGTACTCGGCGATGAAATCGCGCAGCTCCGGGCCGTACTGGTCCATGCCGACCGAGAACATGCTCCGGCCGGCGATCTCCAGAGCCAGCCGGTGGAAGGCCATGAACAGGTCGATCGGACCGGCCGCCGCCTCGGTGACGATCCGCTCCATGCCGTCGTCCACGGCGGCGGCGATGTGCGGCACCAGCCCGTCGATCGCCCGGGGCGTGAAGGCCGGTGCCAGGGTCCGGCGCTGGTGGCGCCAGGCTGAGCCCTCGCTGATCAGCAGCCCGTCGCCGAGGATCGGGCGCAGGATCCGCACCGTCCCGCTGGTGCGGGCGTAGTTGGCCTGGTTCTCGACCAGGAAATGGCGGATCGCCTCGGGATCGCTCAGCACGTAGCTCGACCGGCCGAGCAGGCCGCGGCGGGTGATCGGTTCCTCGAAGGCGCGCCGGGGGAAGCCCGCCAGACCGTTGTCACGGATCGAGCGCAGATAGGCCGGGAGCGGCAGCTCGTGCTCCGCCAGGGCCGGGTGCGGCGGCACCAGGCGCGGCAGGCCGGCGAGGCTCGGGCTGGACCGGGCCGAACTCGCGATCGCGTCCGATAATGGGGGCATGTCGGACATCCTGTGCCGGAGACGGCCCGCACTGTAAACCGCCGGGCGACGCGGGTCGCGCGTCGCGGCTCATCGAACGCGCGCACCACCGGAGCGGCGTCCGGGCCGGCCGCGCGGGGATCACTCGGCTGCGTTGCGCAGGCGGGATTCGTTGGGTCGCAGCGGCAGCCGCGCGGGGAAACGGGCGGCGTCGGCCTCGCTGGACACGCTGGCGACCAGGCTGGCGCGCGGCAGGACCGCCGCGGTCACGTCGAGCAAGGTCTCGACGCCGCGCTCCAGCTGCTCGCTCACCCGGTCCACCACCAGGATCTCCGGGTCGCGCAGCAGCGCCCGGCCCAGGCCGATCCGGACGCGCACCCGGTCGGTGAGGAGCTGACCGCGATTGCCGACCTCCCTATCGAGGCCGCGTCTCTGGACCGGGCGCTCGAGGTCGAACTGGCGGAACACGGCCCGGGCCTCGCGCTGGATGATCGCCTCGCCGTGCATCCGGGCCGTGTCGATGCGGCCGAACAGGAGATTGTCGAGCACCGTGCTGCGCGGGTTGATCCGGTTGGGATCGTAGGATTCGATATCGCAGCCGTCATGGCCGTGCATGAACGCCTGCACCACGCCGCGGGCACCGACGATGCGGAGCTTGAGCGGCTGGTCGAGCAGGCCGAAGCGCATCCGCGGCTCGACATAGGCCAGCGCGAGCGCCAGGAACGCGACGCTGTCGGCCTCGTCCAGGCGGCCCTCCGCGGGCAGGCGGGCGAGCCGGCGCAGGTAATCCGGCAGCGCGTCCGGGGTGATCAGCGAGAAGCGCCGGAACAGCGGGTGACCGGGCGGCACGTCCGCGAAGATGTCCTTGAGGTTCTGGGCGATCGCCACGCCCATGCGGTCGAGGTCGTCCAGCAGCTTCACCCGCTCCAGGGCCTCCCGGAACAGCCGCACGCTGGCCAGCCGTCGCGGATCCGTCAGGCTCGGGTCGCGCGGCACCCCGAACATCAGGTTCTCCGCCACGGTCGCTTGCTGGTTGTAGGTCCCGCGGGAGAACGGGATTACCAGGTCGGCGAGCCCGCTCCGGGCGAAATGCTCGCGCAGATGCTCCCGGGCCGCGATCATGCGCTGGCCCGCCGGGGTATCGTGGACCACCGTGCTGAGGGCGCCGAGGCCGAACCGGTACAGGTCGTCGCCGAGATCGAGGCGGAAGAGCAGGTCGAGCAGGCGCTCGTCGAGCTCCCGGGCGTCGCGGACGCCGAACCGGCCGTAGTCGATCCACGGATCGTCGATGCTGTCGGCGGGATTGCCGGTCTTCACCGCCTCGTTGATCCGCGTCTTGCTCAGGTCGATGCCCTTGGTCCGCAGCGGCTTGATCCGCAATCCGTAGAGCAGGTTGTCGCGTACCGTGCCGGGGAACAGGACCGGTTCGAGATCCGCGAAGGCGATGCGGCGGGACCGGGTCGCGCGCGGCAGGGTGGACAGGTCGTGATCGCCGATCCGCACCGTGCCGCTGGGGGGAACGCGCAAGCCGGCCAGCACGCGGGCGAATTCCTGCGCGACCGGCCCGGGGGGAACCAGGGCGAGCTGGGCGGGCAGGTCGGCCTGGATGTCGCCGACCTCGATCGGCAGGCCCCCCTGGGGATCGCGCAGCGCCAGCGCCTCGACCCGCAGCGGGCTGCCGAGCCGCGGCGGCGTCCCATGGATCTCCCGCTCCGCAGGTTGGAGGCGCTGCGGCCCGAAATGCGCCGCCACGGTCTCGTACTTCACCTCGACGTCGAGGCGTTGCTGGTCCCAGTCGATCAGCTCCTTCAGGGGCGGCGGCAGGTCACGATAGGCGGCGAGCACCGCCACGAGCTGGCCGATATCGAGCTCGCCCTTGAGCGCGAACACGCCGCCGATGGCGTAGAACAGGAACGGGGTCACCTGCGCGAGCAGGTTGTTGAGATATTTGACCGCAAATTTCCGGCGGTAGATGCGCAGGCGCAGGTCGTAGAGGCTGTAGAGCCGGCCGCCGATCTCGGCCCGCTCCCAGCGGCCGGTGTCGTTGAGCGTCACCGCCGGCAGGCCGTCGAGCACCTCGGCGACCCGGCCGGCCAGGTTGCGCGAGGCGATCTGGCGCTGGCGGCTGAGCAGGATGATCTGGCGCCGCAGCCGCGGGATCACGGTCATCTGCACCGCCACCATCCCGCCGGCCGCGAGGCCCAGCCAGACGTTCTGCATCATGATGAAGGCCAGGGCGGTCGCCGCCTGGGTGCCGAGGAAGACCGGGACCACGATCGCGTCGCCGATGAAGGAGCCGATCGGCTCGACCTCGTCGCGGATGATCGTCGCCGTCTCGGACGACTTCACCTCGCGCTGCGCCTCCGGGGTGAAGCGCAGCATCAGCGAGAACAGCTGGAAGCGCAGCCGGCGCAGCATCCGCTCGCCGAGGATGCCTTTCTGCAGGTTGATCCAGAACTTGAAGGCGCCGTTGATCAGGACGAGTGCCAGGAACAGGGTCGACAGGCCCAGCAGCAGCTCGAACCGGTCGAACTGAAACCCCTCGAACAGCCGCGTGGTCCCGCCGCCCAGCGGGGCCGGCCAGTCGATCGTGATCTCGAGGAACGGAGCGGTCGCCTCGCCATGCGCGAACGCCTTGCCGGTAATCGCGTCGTTGACGATGCGCTTCGGCAGATCGAGCGACGCGAAGTAGAATGGCAGCGACGCCAGGACCACCGCGCAGATCTTGAGCTGGTCGGCCTTGGAGTAGCGCCAGATATACGGGAAAAGTCGCGGCTCAAGCTCGCGCATCGCGTCCGTCCGGTGTGCGCCCGTACTGGCGGAGTCGATGCGGGTTTGTCGTGCGCCCGCGCACAGATCCGAGCCGGAACGCCATTGAGGGTCGCAGTTCCATTCAAGAGGCCTGGCGGGGAGCGGGGCTTCGGGGGCGCGTCAACGGACCGGTGCCGCCGGCCGGGCCCGAACAACCGGGCTCCGGCAGCGCTGCGTCCGTCGGCGCGACTCCGCTTCCCCGATGCGAGACAGCAGCGTCATTCCACCGTCATATAGGGCAACAGGGCCGTAGGGCGGCACCGCCGCGGATCAGAACTTGCGCCTGCGCAATCCGCGCGGGACGCCGGGTCAGATCGAGCGGGTCAGGCCGCCGTCGACGCGCAGGTTCTGACCGGTGATGTAGGCCGCGCCGTCCGAGGCGAGGAACGCGATCGTAGCGGCGATCTCGTCCGTGCTTCCGTAACGGCCCATCGGGACGCTCTGCCGGCGCTCCTCCGTGGCGGGCAGACTGTCGATCCAGCCGGGAAGCACGTTGTTCATCCGAACATTGTCGGCCGCGTAGGTGTCGGCGAACAGCTTGGTGTACGCGGCGAGCCCGGCCCGGAACACCGCCGAGGTCGGGAACATCGGGCTCGGCTCGAAGGCCCAGGCGGTCGAGATGTTGATGATCGCGCCGGCACGCTGCGCCTGCATGACCGGCGTCACGAGGCGTGCCGGCCGCACCACGTTCAGGAGATAGGTATCCAGGCCGGCGTGCCATTGCGCGTCCGTGATGTCGAGCAACGGTGCCCGGGGCCCGTGGCCGGCGCTGTTGACCAGGACGTCGATCCGCTCCCACCGGGCCATCGCCCCGCCGACCAAGCGCTCCAGATCCTCGGTGGATTGGTTCGAGCCGGTAATCCCGAAACCGCCCAGCTCCTGCGCCAGCGCCTCCCCCTTGCCGGACGACGACAGGATCGCGACCGCATAGCCCTCGGCCGCGAGCTTCCGGGCGGCGGCCGCCCCCATGCCGCTGCCGCCTGCCGTGACGAGGGCCACCTTCCTGCTCATAGCGTACGCTCCGTTCTCGCCCGGCAATGCGACCGCCGCCGGGACAGGGGCGGCGAATCGCCACCGCCGGCAGACCGGGTCCGTTTACGGCACCGGAGCCGTCGAACGCAGCGGCTTCTCCTGAAAATATCGCGCCGTGCAGCCGGCCGGCAGGCCGATCGCGGCGTCGCCGGCAGAAAAATCCTGGCACCACGTGTGGTTTAGCCGGGCACGACGCACGCCACGAAAGGCCGGCATGTGCGCGACGGCCTTGCGGGCGGACGCGTGGGCTTATATTGCGACGCAACCACCACGACCGTACCTCACCCGGCGCGGACGGCCGCGCCGCGCGGCCGCCAGGGAGCCGGCACAACCCGTTTCGGGCCGCCATGAATCTGCGCAACATCGCCATCATTGCCCACGTCGACCACGGCAAGACGACGCTCGTCGACAAGCTGCTGGCCCAGTCCGGCACCTTCCGCGAGAATCAGCGGGTCGAGGAGCGGGCGATGGACTCCAACGACCTGGAGAAGGAGCGTGGCATCACGATCCTGGCCAAGGCGACCTCGGTCGTCTGGGAGGACACCCGCGTCAACATCGTCGACACCCCCGGCCACGCCGATTTCGGCGGCGAGGTCGAGCGCATCCTGTCGATGGTCGACGGCGTGATCGTGCTGGTGGATGCCGCCGAGGGGCCGATGCCCCAGACCAAGTTCGTGGTCGGCAAGGCCCTCAAGATCGGCCTGCGCCCCATCGTGGCGATCAACAAGGTCGACCGTCCGGATGCGCGCATCAACGAGGTCGTGAACGAGGTGTTCGACCTGTTCGCGGCTCTCGACGCCACGGACGAGCAGCTCGACTTCCCGATCCTCTACGGGTCGGGCCGCAACGGCTGGATGGCCGACAGCCCGGATGCCGACCCGTCGGTGGGCCTCAAGCCGCTGTTCGAGCTCGTGCTCAAGCACGTGCCGCCAGCCAAGGTCGAGGACGGCCCGTTCCGGATGCTCGGCACCCTGCTCGAGGCCAACCCGTTCCTGGGCCGGATCATCACCGGCCGCATCGCCTCCGGCACCGTCAAGCCGAACCAGCAGATCAAGGTCCTGTCGCGGGACGGCAAGGTGGTCGAGACCGGTCGCGTCTCCAAGATCCTGGCTTTCCGCGGCCTGGAGCGCGCCCCGATCGATGTCGGCGAGGCGGGCGACATCGTCTCCATCGCCGGCCTAATCAAGGGCACGGTGGCCGACACGTTCTGCGACCCGCAGGTGGACACCCCGATCCAAGCCCAGCCGATCGATCCGCCCACCGTGACCATGTCGTTCATCGTCAACGACTCGCCGCTCGCCGGCACCGAGGGTGACAAGGTCACCAGCCGCATGATCCGCGACCGCCTGTTCAAGGAGGGCGAGGGCAACGTCACGCTCAAGATCGAAGAGGCCGCCGACAAGGACTCGTTCTACGTGTCCGGCCGCGGCGAGCTCCAGCTCGCCATCCTGATCGAGACGATGCGGCGCGAGGGTTTCGAGATCGCCGTCTCCCGGCCGCGCGTGGTCTACGAGAAGGACGAAGAGGGTAACCTGCTCGAGCCGATCGAAGAGGTCGTGATCGACGTCGATGAGGAGCATTC
Organism: Methylobacterium brachiatum; assembly: GCF_020523825.1. Lineage (GTDB taxonomy): Bacteria > Pseudomonadota > Alphaproteobacteria > Rhizobiales > Beijerinckiaceae > Methylobacterium > Methylobacterium brachiatum. The sequence continues at coordinate 305,907 of NZ_JAJALK010000003.1, forward strand.
CGGCGTCGTCGTGCAGAAGATGTCCGAGCGCAAAGCCGAGATGCTGGAGATGCGGCCGTCGGGCGGCGATCGCCTGCGCCTCGTGTTCCACGCCCCGACCCGCGGCCTGATCGGCTACCAGGGCGAGCTGCTGACCGACACCCGCGGCACGGCGATCATGAACCGCCTGTTCAAAGCCTACGAGCCCTTCAAGGGCGAGATCGCCGGACGCCGCAACGGCGTTCTGATCTCGAACGACAAGGGCGAGGCCGTGGCCTACGCCATGTGGAACCTCGAGGATCGCGGCCCGATGATGATTGAGCCCGGCTGGAAGGTCTATCAGGGCATGATCATCGGCGAGCACAACCGCGAGAACGATCTCGAGGTGAACGTGCTCAAGGGTAAGAAGCTGACCAACATCCGCACCACCTCGAAGGACGAGGCCGTGCGCCTGACGCCGCCGATCCGGATGACCCTCGAGCGCTCGCTCGCCTGGATCCAGGACGACGAGCTGGTCGAGGTCACGCCGAAGTCGATCCGGCTGCGTAAGACCGTGCTCGATCCCAACGACCGCAAGCGCGTCGAGCGCTCGTCGAAGGATACCGCCGCCTGAGCTGAAGGGCGCATCACGACCGGGCCTTCATGCCCGGTCGCCGGTGGAAATCCCTGTCCTCCCGCGTTGCCGCATCGAATCCTGCCGCCGAGCCTCTGGGCTCGGCGGATCTGCTTTGAGAGGGCTGCGTGAAACCCGTGGGTCCGACGCCCGATCTGGCGCCGGGCCGACCGCTGTCGCGTTCGATTTGGGCCGCTGACGTCTGCGAGGATCGCGCGGACCGATGGGTCGCCGCCGAAACCGGTGGCAGGGCAGGGGGGCGCGCACCGACAGGACGAGGTTTGGCACGCCTGCGCCGCGGCCTAATGCGCACCGGTCAAAGATCGTCCGGGCGGCCCAGCCGCTTCACGTCCTGCTGTCTTGCGGGAAGGACCTCCGGCCGACCTCGAGACGCGTGCCTCGCGGTCGCCGGCGCCCCTTAGGATCCTCAGCTGCTGCCCGGATCGGTCTCGTCGTTCTGGCTCTTGCCGCCCTGCGGACCCATCCCGGGCTTGCCGTCGGTCTTCTCGTTCGGGTCCTTCACCGCGTCGGGCGCCACGTTGGCCGGCTTCTTCGGTTTCGGATCTTCACGCTCACTCATTCTTGTTCTCCTGCTCGACGCGATAGTGGCCGTCGGCCACCTTTTGGTCAGCAGCCGGGCCCCGCGACGCTGTCTGGTCGGAATGGCCGCCCGACGAGCCGCCGATGGCGGGCGGTGCGCGTCCGGCCTCGCCGGATTTGCCCCAGCCCTCCTTGGATTCGGTCTTGGCCGCTCCGCCCGCGCCCATATCGGTGATCGCCGCCTGTTCGGCGGTCTGGTGACCACCGCCGGCCGGGTGCTCGCCCGGTGACCCGACCGTATCGTCCGGCTTCCGGGTGACCGTGCCGGAATCGCTGGTGATTCTACCCATCACCGCTTCCCGTCATCCTGGCCGACCGCGGCGGTCGCCCGGTCGATCGCTTCGCCCAAATTCGAACCCTTGCCGGACGCGGTGCCGAAATCGCCCTGCAACTTCTTCAGGTTCTCAGGCGGCGTCTCGGCCTCGGTGGCGTCCGTGGCATCGGAGCCGGGCGTGCCGGAGGCGATCCGGGCCGCCTGGGCGTCGCCCGCCGGGTCCCGCTTGAGGTCGGTCTGGGTGTTGGCCGCCAAGCCCACGTCGAGGGGCGAATCCTGGCCGAGATCCTGGCCATTGCGGTCCGCGTTGGCGTTGAAATCCTTCAACGACGGCCGCTTCGTCTGCTCTGCCATGGCGTCTGCCTCTCCTGTGTCGCGCTGTTGCGGGACAACGGGGGCGGGAGACCAGAGTTGCGTCGGGCGTTCCGATCCGGCGCGGGCGGTGCTCCGCCTGGCGCAATCGTGCCCGCTGCAGCGTCAGGGCCCGACGATCCTGGGTGTCATGCCCTGGACGAGCGCCCGAACCGAATCCTCGGCGTGGCCGGGGCTGTCCGCCTTGGCCTGGATCGTCAGGAGGTCGCCGTCGCGCAGGATCACCGCGGTCGATCCCCCGCCATTGCCGAGCCCGTAGACCGTGATCCATCCGACCGCCGGGCTGACCGGCAGGGATGAGAGGCGGCAATCGGGGTTCTGCTTGATGCAGAGCGATTCGAGCTTGGCGAAGGACGTCTCCCCGGATCGCACGCGCTTCTCGGTCCCGTCGGTCAGCCGTCCGAGCTCGATGTCGACCGTGGCCGAACCCTTGCACGCGGAACACGTCATGGTCAGGCTCAGCGGCGTCGCCTGCACCGACGCCTTCGGGTCGATCGCGATCCTGACCTGATCCACGACGCTTGTGAGATCGTGGCTCGCGAAGCCCTGAGCCTGCGCCGTCTGGGCGAGCAGGCAACTGATGAGAACGAGAAGCCAGCGCATGCGAGTCAGTCCGTCCGGTGCCGGATCGCGGGTGGAGCGACGGCCCGTGATCCAGATGACCTATGCGCGCGGTTTTTCCAAGGTTCTCATCCGGGAACAGCGCCGCTCCGGGTGCATGGCCAAGTCAAAGTGAAAGGATGGTGGCTGCGACCGCGTCAAATCTTCGGATTTTTTCGGCCGTAAAATCGTTGCTGTCCATTTCGGTCGCCAAGAGGTCTTCCGTCATCTGCAGCAGTTGAAGAGTAACGAAGGTTGAATACTGAAACATTTCTTAGGCACGGTATCGTCCCGGCCTCCCGCCAAAGAAAAAGCCGCGCCGGCCCCATGGGGACAGACGCGGCTTGAAACGTCAGCGTCGGCGCGCGGCGCGCCTTCGCCAAACCGGGCTAGCCGATGCCGTCGAACAGGGCCGACGAGATGTAGCGCTCGGCGAACGAGCAGGCGATCGTGACGATCCGCTTGCCCTGGAATTCCGGCCGCTTGGCCAGTTCCAGCGCGGCCGCGACGTTGCCGCCGGTCGAGATGCCGCCCGGAATCCCCTCCAGACGGGCCAGCGCCCGCGAGGTCTCGAAGGCGGTGTCGTTGGAGACCTTGAGCACGCCGTCGAGGATGTCGGTGTGCAGGTTCTCCGGGATGAAGCCCGCGCCGATGCCCTGGATCTTGTGCGGGCCGGGCTGGCCGCCGGAGATCACCGGGGAATCCACCGGCTCGACCGCAAAGACCTTGAGGTTCGGCAGGCGCGGCTTCAGCACCTCGCCGACACCGGTCACGGTGCCGCCGGTGCCGACGCCGGCCACGAACGCATCGAGCTGACCGCCGGTATCGGTCCAGATCTCCTCCGCGGTGGTCTTGCGGTGGATCTCGGGGTTGGCCGGGTTCGAGAATTGCTGCGGCATCACCGAGCCCGGGATCTCCTTCAGGAGCTCCTCGGCCTTGGCGATGGCGCCCTTCATGCCCTGCGCGCCCGGGGTGAGCGCCAGCTCGGCACCCAGGAAGGCCAGCATCTTGCGCCGCTCCAGGGACATCGTCTCGGGCATCACCAGGACCAGCCGGTAGCCCCGGGCCGCGGCCACGAAGGCCAGCGCGATGCCAGTGTTGCCGGAAGTCGGCTCGACCAGCGTGCCGCCGGGCTGCAGCTTGCCGGAGGCCTCGAGCGCGTCGATCATGTTGACGCCGATGCGGTCCTTCACGCTCGCGATCGGGTTGAAGAATTCGAGCTTCAGCAGGATCTCGGCGTCGACGCCGTGCTCCTTGGGCAGGCGGTTGAGGCGCACCAGCGGGGTGTTGCCGATGGTCTCAGTGATCGAGCCGTAGACACGACCGTGGCCGACCTTCGCCGGCGCGTTGAGGGAATCGGCCATCGCGGAACTCCTGCAGGTGTCGGGTCGGATCAATGTCGGGTCCGGCGGGCCCGAGCCAAGGGAAGCACTGGCGCGCCGCCGGACACGAGGCTGCGATATCGCGTCGCCGAAGCCGGGGCAATCAGGCTAAGTGTCCTGTACGAAAGTTCTTTTTGCCGGCGCTGGGGAATACCCGAAATCGTGGAAGAAGGTCTCTGATGCGCCGGCCTTTTCTGGAATATCGTTCTCCGGACGAAGGCTGTCCGTCGCGGACGCCCGGGGCGGACGACCAGGATTGTCAAATGACGCGCCATTTGACCGTTGGCGGCGGACCGACTCGCCGCGCCGGGCTGCTCGCCGCCCTGGGCCTCCTCCTCGGCCGGTCGGCCCATGCGGCGGAGCCGACGCGCGTCGTCCTCGCCACCGCGACGCCGGGCGGCGGCTTTCCGGCTTTCGGAGATGCCTTCGCGGCGGCGATCCAGGCGGCGGATCCCGATCTGATCATCGAGGCACGGGCCAGTGGCGGCTCGGCGGAGAATGTCGGGCTGCTGCGTGCCGGCCGGGTCGACCTGGCTTTGGTCCAGGGAGAATACGCCACCCCGGCCCTGGCCGAGCCCGGCGGTCTCACGATCCTCGCTCCGATGTATCCGACGCCCGGCCTGTTCGCTGTGCCGGCGGGGAGCGCGATCCGCACCGTCGACGACTTGCGCGGCCGGACCGTGGTGCTCGGCACGCACAATTCCGGCCTCACGGTGATGGGCCGCAGCGCGCTCCAGGCTTCGGGGCTCGACCCCGAACGCGACATCCGCCCGATCCTGCTCGACCGGGCCGGCGACGGGCCGCCGATGGTGCTGGAGGGGCGCGCGGAGGCACTCTGGGGCGGTGGGCTCGGTTGGCCGGGCTTCCTCGCCCTGGCGCATGCGCCCGGCGGCGCTCGGTTCTTCGGACCGTCGGAGGCCGGCATCGCCCGCCTCGCCCAGCCGGGCGCGACGCTCCGGTGGCTGACGGTCCCGCCCGGAAGCTTTCCCGGCCAGGCCGATGCGATCGAGACGATCGGATCCTGGAGCCTCGTTCTCGTCCGGCCCGGCTTCGCGGCCGACACGGCCTACAGGATCGTCCGCGCGCTGGCCCGGTCAGACATGGCGGCGCGCCACCCGCAGGGCTCGGCGAGCCAGCCGAAGAACCTCTCCGAGATCGCGCCGGCCGCGCAGATCCATGACGGCACCCGTCGCTACCTCAGCGAGGTCGGGGTCCCGATCCGCTAAGGCACCCGATCCTAGCGGAACGAGGCGACGCGCCGGTCGCGCTTGCGCTCCGCGGCCGGCTGATAGGCGATCTCGGCGTGGTGCGTGCAGTAGGGCAGGCCGGTGATCGAGCGGGCGCCGCAAAACCGGAATTCCGGCGTGGTCGGATCGCCGAGCGGCCAGCGGCACATGGATTCCCGCAGGTCCATGATCGTGACGCGCTGCGACACCGACAGCGCCACGGGCTCCGGTGCCGCCGGGGCGGGCGTCGGGAAGACCGGCGCAGGGCGATGCGAGAGGATCGCCACCGGCTCGGGCGCCTGGGTCTCGACCACCGCGATGGCGGTCTCGATCTCCACGGCCTTGGCGGCCTGCGGCGCAACCTGAGCTTCCTCGCCGCCCCGGGCACGACCGCCCAGGCCGAGGCGATGCACCTTGCCGATCACCGCATTGCGCGTGACGCCGCCGAGTTGCGCCGCGATCTTGCTCGCGCTCTGCCCGTCTTCCCACAACCGGCGCAGGAGCGCCACGCGATCATCCGTCCAACTCAGGCCCGCTTCCATAGTCCCCCTCCGCCCCCTGCGGCCCGTGCGCTGTGACTGGGCGACGATCTGCGGTCCGGGTCGGCCAGGAACCTCGGCCGGAAGGCCGTGCGGACCGCACCCTTGCGCGTCACCCATGCGCGTCGGCTGCCGCACCGCGTGCGACACCCTGTCTCGTCAGGCCACGACCGGACCCTAGCGCGGCGCTCGCGACGCTTGCAAGGGCGGCCCCGAGACCGAGACCGGCCCTGTCCACCGGCAATGGCCGCCGCATCGGGGAAGGTGGTTACCGCCGCCTCGGGCTCGGCGGGGCGTGGCGCCGGCGTCACAGGCTGGAGCAATCGCACCGAATGCTCGGCGTGACCGGAACGTGGTCACGGCCAAGCTGCTTTCGTGTGGCAGAAGGGGCGAGCGTTGCTGTTATTTAGGGTGAGGACGATGGGTTACCGTCAGGGGTCGCTGCGGGCGCTGGTCGCGCTCGCGCTGGCCGGCCAGGTCGCGGCCTGCGGCAGCGTCCCGCGCACTGCCTACACGGCCGAGCAGGCGGCCTTCGCCAGCGTGCCCGGCATCCCGGGCGCGCGGGTCTATGCCGACGCGTCGGTCGAGACCATCGCCGAGCTTGCCGGAAATCCGCAGCGCCGGTCCGCCGGCTTCAACTACCTGGCACTGTCGGGCGGCGGCGGGGACGGCGCCTACGGGGCCGGCGTGCTTAACGGCTGGACCGCCTCCGGCACCCGTCCGGAATTCACGCTGGTCTCCGGCGTCTCGACCGGCGCGCTGATCGCCCCCTTCGCGTTCCTGGGCCCGGCCTACGATCCCTACCTCACCGAGTTCTACACCAGTGGCGTCGCCGGCGAGCTGGTGACCTCGCCCAACCTCGCCAACATCGTGTTCGGCTCGGGCCTGTTCGGGGACGGGCGGCTGCGCAACCTGATCGGCCGCTACGTCACCCCGGAGCTGCTCACGGCCATCGCGGAGGAGCACGCCAAGGGCCGGCGGCTCATGGTGGTCACCACCAATCTCGATTCGCAGCGCGCCGTGATCTGGAACATGGGCGTGATCGCCTCGAGCGGCGCACCGAACGCGCTGGAGCTGTTCCGCGACGTCCTGGCCGCTTCGGCCAGCATCCCGGCGGTGTTCCCGCCGCAGATGATCGACGTGACGGCCGCCGATTCCCGCTTCCAGGAGATGCATGTCGACGGCTCGGTGGTCACGCCGGTCTTCACGCTCCCGCAGACGCTGCTGCTGCGTGACGGCAGGATCCGCACCGGCGGCAAGGCCAACATCTACGTGGTGATCAACGGCCGTCTCGAGCCGGATTTCGAGGTGACGAAGAACAACACCCTGTCGATCGTCGAGCGCTCGTTCACGACGGCGAGCCGCGCCCGCTCGCGCGCCACGTTGTCGGCGACCTATGCGCTCGCGCGCAACAACGGGATGGGCTTCAACCTCACCTATATCGACGAGAACGGCCCGAAGGTGTCCGCCGCCAAGGGCTTCGATACGGCCTACATGCGGGCCCTGTATCAGGAGGGGCTGGAAAAGGGCCGGACCGGCACCTTCTGGCAGCACACCGTTCCGGCGTCGCCGACGCTCAAGCAGACCGCAAACGCGGTGGCGAACTGATAGCGCTAATAATTAGCGCCGCGCGCCCTCTCGGGCGCGCGGCGATCGGGACCTTTACTTGCCCAGGATCTTGGTGACCAGACGGCCGATCGGGGTCGCCGTGCTGGCGTTCCGGTCGTCGCGGTCGATGGGGCGGTTCTCGTTGCCGAGAAGCTTGGTGACGATGCGTCCGATCAGGCTCATGGCTCTCTCCGGCATTCGCGCCAAAACGGCGCAGCTTGTCCATTAACGGACGATGCGCGGGCGACGTTCCCCGGCTCCCGGCCTCACACCTGCATCAGGCGAATGTTGTTGGTGTTGCCCATCGTATGGAACGGGATGCCGGCGGTGACGACGATGATGTCGTTCGGCTTGGCGAAGCCCTCCGCCTGCGCGTGCAGGCCGGCCTTGGCGGTCATCTCCTCGTAGGAATCGACATCGTCGGTATGCACGCTGTGCGCGCCCCAGAGCAGGCAGAGCCGGCGGGACGTGGCGAGGCTCGGTGTGAGCGCCAGGATCGACGAGGCCGGGCGCTTGCGGGCGACACGCGCCGCCGTCGTGCCGCTCGTCGTGTAGGTCACGATCGCGGCGGCCCGCACCGCCTCGGCGAGATCCGCGGTGGCGGTCGCCACGGCATGGGGCGGCGTCTCCTCCTCGCCGGGCTCGGAGGCGGCCACGATCGAGTGGTAGAGCTTGTGGCCCTCCACGCTGCGGATGATCCGGTCCATCATTGAGACCGCCTCCACCGGATATTTCCCGGTGGCTGATTCCGCCGAGAGCATCACCGCATCGGCGCCGTCGTAGATGGCCGTGGCGACATCGGAGGCCTCCGCCCGGGTCGGTGCCGGCGCCTGGACCATCGAGTCGAGCATCTGGGTCGCCACGATCACCGGCTTCACGGCGAGCCGGCAGGCGCGGATCAACTCCTTCTGCCGCCCGGGCACGTCCTCGTGCGGAATCTCGACGCCGAGATCGCCGCGGGCGACCATCACGGCGTCCGAGAGCCGGATGATGTCGTCGATCCGCTCGAGCGCCTGCGGCTTCTCGATCTTCGACATGATGCCGGCGCGGTCGCCGATGATCCCGCGCGCCTCGATCACGTCGGACGGCTTCTGGACGAAGGACAGGGCGACCCAATCGACGCCGAGTTCGAGCCCGAAGGCGAGGTCGGCCCGGTCCTTCTCGGTGAGCGGCGACAGGTCCAGCAGGGTGCCGGGCAGGTTGACGCCCTTGCGGTTCGAGATCGGGCCGCCGGTCACAACCTCGGCGGTGATCGAATCCCGGTCCGGCCCGACGACGCGCACCCGCACACGCCCGTCGTCGATCAGGAGTTCCTGCCCGGGCACCACCGCGGCGAAGATCTCCGGATGGTGGAGCGGAATGGCCTGCTTGTCGCCTTCGGCTCCTTCGAGCACGAAGCGGATCGTCTCGCCGGCCACCAGATCGAGGCGGCCGCCCTGCAGCGTACCGATCCGGATCTTGGGGCCCTGCAGGTCCTGCAGGATGCCGATCGGGCGGCCGACCTCGCGCTCCAGCGCCCGGATCGCGGCATGGACCTTGGCGTGATCCTCCTGCACCCCGTGGCTGAAATTGAGCCGGAAGGTATCGACCCCGGCGAGGAACAGGGCGTGCAGCCGGTCGGGCGCGAAGCTTGCGGGACCGACCGTGGCGACGATCTTGGCGTGGCGGTGACGGCGCATGCGGGTCTCTGCCTTCAACACGACCTCCGGGAATCGGCCGGGCGATCGGGCCCGCCGACGCTGCTCACATTGGTAAGGATGCGCACGGAGGCGAGCTTTTTCTGCTGCACCGCGTCAATTGCCTGTGCGGACCGGCCGCCTAGCGGGCGACCTCGCGGGCGATGCCGGCAAGGCCCGCGTCGTAGACGCCGGTGATGTCCTTGACGGCCTCCGCGTCGGTCATGCCCTCCGCGTCGAAGGTGGCGGTCCAGATCACGGTCGCGCCCGCGCCGTTCGGCCGAACCGCCAGCGTCGCGTTGTAGGCGCGCACCGGCAGCGGGCCCTGGATGAAGCTGTAGCTGTAGCTCATGGCCGCCTCGTCGCGAGCGGTCTCGACCTCGACGATCGTCCCGAGCCCGCCTTTGGTCACGAGGCCGCGGATCTGCGCGCGGATGCCGTCGTCGTCGTCTTCGCGCGACAGGATGCAGCGCTCGACCTGCGGATGCCACAGGCCAATGGCGCAGAACTCGCCGACCAGCGCCCAGACCGCCGCGGGCGGCACTGGGATATCCCGGCTGCGGGTGACTTCCAGGGCGCAGGCCGGACCGGCGCTCACCAGGGCTGCGATGCCGGACACGGCACGGACGGATCGCTTCACGGTTGGGGCTCCGCCGGATGTCCCGAACGAAAGTAGGGCCTCTGGTGGCGGAAACCCATCCGGGCCCTGGCGGCCGATCCCTGGAAACCGCCGGGCTCAGCCGATAAGACGGCACGGGGTCGATCGCTCGGCCGCTCGCCGTCATTGCGAGCGCACCGAAGCGACCCGGTGCGGCGCGCGATCTTCGAATGTCGCGTTTCCCCCGGTTGCTTCGCTGCGCTCGCGATGACGGTAGGGCGCGCTTCGACCGGAAACCGCATGTCAGGCTTGGAGCCGGAGAGGTCGATGGACGATCGCATCAAGTCGGCTTCCCCATCGCGGCACGGCAGGCATCCGGGGTTGTGCGCCTTCAGGCTCGGGATCGCGGCTCTGGCGCTGGCTCCAGGGCTGGCCGTCGCGGCGCCGGAGCCAGCGCCGCCTCCCGCGCCCGCCCCATCCTTCGAGACCTGCCGCACCGATCTGATCGCCTGGGCGACCGCGCACGACGTACCGCAGGCCGTCGCCCAGGCGCAGCTCGGCGGCCTGGAGCCGGACCCGGACGTGCTGGCCGCCACCCAGAACCAGGGCGAGTTCGTCCGGCCGATCTGGGACTACATCGACGCCAGCGTCACGCCGGCGCGGATCGAGGCGGGGCAGCGCAAGCTCGCCGCGTTGGCAGGGCCGCTCGCTGCGATCGAGACCCAGTATGGGGTGGACCGCTACACCCTGGTCGCCTTCTGGGGGGTGGAGTCGACCTACGGCACCGTGCTCGACAATCCCGGCGTGGTGAAGCCGGTGGTGCGCTCGCTCGCGACCCTGAGCTGCGGCGATCCCACCCGAGCCGCCTACTGGCGCGACGAGCTGACCGCCGCCCTGCAGATCCTAGCGCGCGACGAGGCGCCGCTCGACCGGATGCCCGGCGGCCTGACCGGGTCCTGGGCCGGCGCCCTGGGCCATACCCAGTTCATGCCGACCGTGTACCAGCGCCACGCAGTCGATTTCGACGGCGACGGAAAGCGGGACATCTGGACCTCGGCGCCGGACGCGCTCGCCTCCACGGCGAATTACCTGCGCGCCCATGGCTGGCGATCCGGCGAAGGCTGGGGCTACGAGGTCGTGCTCCCGGAGGGGTTCGACGCCGCACGCGCCGACGAGACGACACCGCGCAGTCTCGCGGCCTGGCGGGACCTCGGCGTGAGGCCCGCCCATGACCGTCCGATCGCGGATGATTCCGCGCAGGCGACCCTGATCCTCCCGGCGGGCATCCGCGGCCCCGCCTTCCTGCTCCGGCCGAATTTCGCGGTGATCCTGCGCTACAACACGGCGCTCGCCTACGCGCTGACGGTGGCGCTGCTCTCGGACCGCCTGCGCGGCGATCCGGGTCTGTCGCGCGACTGGCCCCGGGGCGACCGCGCCCTCACCGGCGACGAGCGCCGCGACCTCCAGACCCGGCTGACCGAGCGCGGTTACGCCACCGGCGGCGTCGACGGGAAGATCGGCCCGAAGACCCGGGCGGCCCTGCGGGCCTATCAGGGATCGCAGGGCCTGCCGGCGGACGGCTACGCCGATCCGGCTCTGCTGGAGCGGATCCGGACGGCGCCCTGATCAGGCCAGGAAGGCCGGCTCGTCCCGGGCCAGCACGCGCTTGACGCTTTCCAGGTGCAGCCGCGCGCTCTCGGCGCGTCCGGCGGCTTCCTGGGCGGCGACGTGCCTGACGATCTCTTCCGGCACGACCTTCAGGGTGCGTCCCGTGCTCATGGCGAGCACCTGCGCCTGGGCGGCGCGCTCCAGATAGTAGAGGTCGTCCCAGGCCTCCGCGATGGTCTCGCCCAGCACCATCACGCCGTGGTTCTTCAGGAACACCACGTCGGCGTCTCCCGCGCTGCGGGCGATCCGCTCGCCCTCGCGAGAGTCCAGCGCCAGCCCGTTGTAATCCTCGTCCACGGCGATGCGGCCGTAGAAGCGCAGGGCGGTCTGCCCGGCCCAGAGCAGTGGCTGGCCCTCCAGCATGGCCAGAGCCGTGGCGTAGGGCATGTGGGTGTGGAAGGCGGCCCGGGCCTTCGGCTTCAGCCGGTGCAGCTCGGCATGGATGTGGAACGCCGTCGCCTCGGGCTGGCCGTCGCCCTCCACGACGTTGCCGTGGAAGTCGCACAGAAGCAGGCTCGAGGCCGTCACCTCGGCGAAGGCCAGGCCGTAGGGGTTGACCAGGAACAGGTCCGGCCGGTCCGGCAGGACCGCAGAGAAATGGTTGCAGATTCCCTCTTCGAGGCCGTTGCGCGCGGCCCAGCGCAGGCAGGCGGCTAGGTCGACCCGGGCGCGCCGGACGCTGTCCGCGTTCAGGGGCTCGTTGCTGCGCAGGGGCAGCGTGCTCGAAGCGGTGACGGCGTGCGCCATGCGTGAGGGCTCTCTCTCGGTTCGGATCTGGGCCGCCGGACTCGGCCGGCCCGGCATGTTACGCGGTCCTGCGGCGCGGTGAACCACCCTGCGCCCCGTCGATCAGGCGCGCCCATCGGTGACGCCGTCGACGAGGTTGAGCCCGAGCAGGAAATCCGACGCCAAATCCGTCCGCACCACAGGCTCGCGCGGCACCGGCTCGCGCAGCGTGTCGCGCTCGGCCCGGCGCGCGGCCACCGCCTCTGCGACAGTGACGCTCCGGAACGACAGGAGCGTCCCGCCCTGCGCCTGCGCGAGGCGCCCGAGATCCGGGCCGATCACGGTGGCGATCTTCGGATAGCCGCCGGTGGATTGCCGGTCGGCCATCAGAATGATCGGCAGGCCGTTGCCGGGCACCTGGATCGCCCCCATCGCCACGCCGTCGGAGACGATGTCGTGGCCCTTGGCGTGCTTGAGCGGGGTCCCGTCCAGGAAACAGGCCATGCGGTCGCCGCGCGGCGAGACGGTCCAGGGGCCGGCCAGGAAGGCGGCGATCTGGTCGGGGGCGAAATAGTCGTCCTGCGGGCCGAGCACGACCCGGATCTCTTTGGGATCCCGGTCGAGCCAGGGGGCGATCAGCCGGTGCGGGGAGACCTCGCCGGGCCTGGCCTCGGCCACGGGAAGGCGGTCGCCGGCCGCGAGCCCGCGCCCATTCAGCCCGCCGAGGCCGGAGCGGGTATGCGTCGCGGTCGATCCGAGAACCGGCGCCACGTCGATGCGCCCGCGCACGGCGAGGTAGCCCCAGGCGCCCGAAGCGCCCGCGCGGACCGTCAGCGTCTGGCCGGGTTCGAGCGTCACCGCCACGGCATCCGGCAGTGCCGCGCCGTCGAGGGCGATCCTGAAGCTCCGGGACACCATCGCGATCCCGACAGCGCCTCGCTCGGCCGTGACCGTCAGGCCGCCGGTGGAAACCTCGATCGCGGTGGCGTCCAGGGGATTGCCCACCGCGCGGTTGGCGGTCGCGTGCATCAGCGGATCCATCGGACCCGCGGCCGTGATGCCGTAGCGCAGGTAGCCGTGCCGGCCGCCATCCTGCAGCGTGAGGCCGGGGCCCGCGGCCTCGACGACCAGGGCGGTCATCGGCGAACCTCTTCGCGACGGGCGACACGCTCGCCGGCCGCTTCCCGGGCATCCAGCGCAGCGAAGGTCGCGGCATCGACCGGCTCGAACCGGATCAGGTCGCCGGCGCCCACGAAGAAGCTCTCGTCGCGTTCCGGAGCGTAGAGCCGGGCCGGCGTCGCGCCGATCACGTACCAGCCGGTCGGCATCGGCACCGTCGCCACCGCGGCGAGGCCGCCGCCGATCACCACGGCGTTGCGCGGATGCGGCGGACGCGGGCTCGCCCGCCGGGGCACCGCCAGAGTTTTGGGCAGGCCGCCGAGATAGGCGAAGCCCGGCGCGAACCCGTACATGTAGACCCGGTAGGTCGCGCCCGCATGGGTGGCCACCACAGCATCGGGTGATAGCCCGGTGCGCTCGGCGACCTGGCCGATATCCTCCCCGTGCGGAGCGTCGTAGCAGCAGGGCAACGTCCAGAGGGTCGCCGTGCCGGCGCGCGCGGAGGTCTGTGCGGCCAGCGTGCGGACGCGGGCGACAAGCGTCTCCCGATCGAGCACCAGCGGATCGTAGTGGAGCATCAGGGAGCGGTAGGTCGGCACGCGCTCGCGCAGGCCCTCGGGCGGATCGGCGCCGAGGGCGTCGTCCAAGGCCAGGACGCGATCGCTGATGTCGGGATCGACCGTGCTGCCGAACTCCACCACCAGCGCCGCCTCGCCAGAATCGAGCAGCCGCGGCTCGTGCTCGGCGTCGCTCATGGGCGAAATGGCGCCAGCGCGATGCCGGCGCCTTCCAACCGGGCCCGCACCGCCCGGGCCGTGGCGACGGCGTGGGCGGAATCCCCGTGAACGCAGATCGAGCGGATCGGCGTCGGCAGCGCCTTGCCGGAGGCGGTGAGGATCGCCCCGCCCTCGACCATGCGCAGGACCCGCTCCGCGGCCGCATCGGCCTCGGTGATCAGGGCGCCGGGCTGGTTGCGCGGGATCAGCAGGCCCGCCTCGGTGTAGCCGCGGTCGGCGAAGATTTCCTGGTGGACTTCGAGGCCGCACGCCTCACCCGCCTCGACTTGGGCGGTGAGCGCGATGGCGAGCAGAGCCAGGTCCCGGTCGACCGCCCGGACCGCCTTCGCGATCGCGTCGGCCACCGCGCGATCCTCGGCGGCGAGATTGGCGAGCGCCCCGTGCGCCTTCACGTAGGTGATCCGGTGGCCGGCATAGGCGGCGAGCGCCTGCGCGGCACCCACTTGGTAGGCGACCAGCCGCTCGATCTCGGGCGGGGTGAACGGCATGCGCCGCCGTCCGAAGCCCCAGAGGTCGGGGAAGCCGGGATGGGCGCCGACCGCCACGCCACGGTCCTTGGCCAGCGCGAACGTGCGGGCCATGATTTCGGGATCGCCCGCGTGCAGGCCGCAGGCGACGTTGGCCGAGGTGACGATGCCGAGGATCGCCGCGTCATCGCCGCAGGCGTAGGCGCCGTAGCCCTCGCCGAGATCGGAGTTCAGGTCCACGCTGGCCAACGGACTCGTCCCCTCTGTGCTGCGCACCGGCCCGGGCAGGCAGCGCGCATCGCGACCGGATGGTGCACCTTCCACACCGCCCACGCTCAGAAGTCGAGAGTATCGCGTCGGAGGAAGGCGCGCGAGCACCAGCAAGGCCGATGCCGGGGGACCGTCGACGGCTCAGAAACCGGCCGCGCGGGCCGGAGGCTTCAGCGCGGCAGGCCGGGATCCGGCCGGGCGATCAGCCCGCGGCCGAGGAGCGCGAGCGTCGCGCGCCGCCCGAGCTTCATCGCCGGATAGAGCAGGCGGGCGCGGGTCGGGCTCCGAAGCAGCCGCGACAGCACCCGGCCGATTGCGCCCCTGTCCTCGCTCAAGGTCGAGAGCAGGACCAGAGCATCCGGCCCGTAATACAGGCTGCGGCCGTGGCGCACGACCATGCCGTTGTCGAGATCATAGCCGCGCCGGGCCAGATCCTCGACCAGAGGCCCGCCGCCCCGGGCATCGACCAGCGCCACGGTGCCGACCGACCGGCGCAGGGCCATCAGGCGCACGTAATTGCTGCAGAACGGGCATTCGCCGTCGTAGACGACCGTCAGATTGGCATCGCTCATGGCCTCAGCTCGATCCGATGCTCGGCTTGCGAGACCAGCCGCCGGACCGGCACGCCGTCCTGCATGCCGAGGCAGACGGATTCGCGCCGGTAGATGTAGGCGACGATGTCGTTCAGGGCCACGCCGTCGAAGCTCGCCCCGTGCTGCAGCGGGACGAAGAAGTGATGCGGGTAGAGGGCGTGCGGGAAGGATCCGAGCGTGTCGGCGATCCGGCTGACCAGGCCGTGATAGCCGCGGATATAGGCATCGACGGCGGGCCGGTCGATCTCGTTCTTCGAGAGGTCCTGACCGGCGCCGTCCCGGGCGGTCAGGACCGGGACGTCGCATGTCAGCGAGGCCAGCACCTTACGGTAGACCTGCGTTCCGCCGTTCGGGTTGTCGAGGGCGAAGGCGGTCTCGGCGTCCGGCGATCCGTAGGCCATGTGGGCGAACGGATACGAGTAGAAGGTGAAGAAGTTCGTCGGAACGTAGTGGCGTCCGCCATCCTTATCGACCGCCTGAAAATACATCTTGTTGTTTGCGGCGGTGTCGTACCAGCCCAGCCGCGCCTGGGTCATGAAGCTGTTGTCGGTCAGGATGAACAGCACCGACAAGATGCCGACCATCAGCGGCGGCCGCTGATAATGCCGGCTGACGACCACGGCGCCGATCGCGAGGTTCAGCAGGATCCAGGGGGCGAAATTGGCGCCCATGACGATCACGATGGACAGGTGCATCGCGTCGAAGCCGAGGAGCAGGAGCAGGAGCCAGCGCCGTGGCATGAGGATGCCGACCAGCGCCGCGCCCTGCGCCAGCAGAATGAGCGCATTCGTCACCGCTCCGCCATGGTTCAGGACCGTCCGCATGCCCTCCACCAGCCAGGACCAGCTCGCGTAGAACACGTGGTTGTTGTCGAGACCGACGCTGAACAGTTTCGCGGGGTCGTTGGCGAGCAGCCACGATGTCGGGCCGGCATCCAAGGTCACCTTTGCTAGGAACGACGAGTAGTAGTTGCCCAGATGGATGCTGATCGCCGCGGCGATCAGGATTTTCGAGAACAGCGCGCTCGCCGTCGCCACGTCCCCCCGCGCGGACTCGGTCAGGTCCGGCCGGGCGCGCACGCGATCGGTCACTGCGATGACGGCGAGGCCGGCCAGCAGGCAGAAGCTGACTTCCGCGAGGGGGACGACATCGATGATGTGCCCGTGCCAGAGACCCGTCACCCGGCTGACGGCAAGCTTGCTCCAGACCAGATAGGCCGCCCCGACGACGCCGAGCGACGGCCAGCGCAGGCACAGGATTCCGGACGCCACCGACGCGATCCAGAGGCCCACGATGGCCCAGAGCGTTATCGTCGCCTTGAAACCGTGCGCGACCATCGGGAAGAGCGGGTAGTGAACGAGCGCGTAGGCGCCCGAGATCACGCCGATCAACTGGAGCAGCCGGACCGCGGCCCTGTCCGAGTCCGCATAGGTTCGGCGGAGCATCGCGGCGGCGAGCACCAACGGCAGGACCATGATGTAATAGTTGTTCCGCTCGTCGATGACCCGGGACAGCTTGATGATCGTCAGGAGGGCGGCGATCTGCGCGAGCAGGATCAGGTAGGGCCGCGCCTGTGCGAAGGAGACCGTGCCCGCCAGCCGGGATTCCCGGAGCCGGACCGTACCGTTCGGACCCAGGCCTGAAAGAGATCTGATCATCGTCGATCTTCGCTGCCAGCTTCGCGTGGCGGACGCAGCGGCAGCGCGGCGGCCGGGTGGCTCCTGAAGGCGCGGGGCCGTGGGACCGGCGAGGGGCATCACCCCTGTGCGCGTGGTCCTCGAGCGGTCCAGTGCTTCGACGGCGAGCGTGCCACGGTCGCAGTTCGGACCAAGCGCAAAGTCGGCGGATGCCGGCTACGCCTTTCGGTCTGAGCTGGCGAACAAAGCCAAGCTTCGCATTCCGTTTCGGCGCATCGTCCGGCCAGCGCGACGGGGTTCGCGGCTGTCAGGGCGACCGGCCCCATGGCGGGTCCCAGATACCTCGTGCGGCCCGGCGTCTTTATCCGAAAGGATGACCTGCCTCTCCGCCCGAACGCCTGCGAGATGGGTTCGCTCGTGGCCCGAGCCCGACGCGCCGGCACAGCGTGAGTTCACCGCCCGGATCCGGCGATCACCGAGAAGACGCGCGCGAACAGTTCAGGGGATCGCCAGCCACGCGACGAAGGGTGCCACGCACGCGACGCGATCGAGACAGGAGGATATGAGATGCTGCTGATCAAGCAGAGCGCCGGCCGGTTCCTCGCCCAGCGGCCCGCCCTGCGGTCGTCGATTAAGGAGCTGGTCGAACTGGCCTTCTGGCGCAAGACCCTGTGGAAGTCGAAGGGGCGCTTCTACAACGCGCATCTGGTGCCGTTCTACACGACGTTCTTCGGCCTGGATCGCGAGTTCTATGCCGGCAAACGAGTTCTCGATGTCGGGTGCGGCCCGGTCGGAAGCCTGGAATGGGCCACCGAGGCTCTGGAGCGGGTCGGTCTCGATCCGCTGGCGGATTCCTACGTGAAGCTCAATCGCGGCCTCCACCAGATGCGCTACGTCGCGGCGCCGAGCGAGAACATTCCGTTCCCCAACGGCCGGTTCGACGTCGTCACGATGTTCAACGCCCTCGATCACGTCGAGGATGTTGGCCGCACCGTCGGCGAGCTCAAGCGCGTCTGCGCGCCCGGCGGGACGATCCTGCTGATCGTCGAGATCAACCATCCGCCGACCGTCACCGAGCCGCACCTGCTGGACATGAGCATCGTCGGCCAGTTCGACGACTTCACCGTCGCACGCATCGAGGTGTTCGGGATCCGGGACGATCACGACGTGTACGGCAGCCTGACGGACCGCCATCCGTTCCCTGGCTCGGACAAGCCCGGCATCCTCTGCCTGCGGCTGACGAAGAAGCTGAACTGAACGGTCTCATGCGGGGCTTCGGCCGGGCAAAGCGCCCCGACCGGAGCCCCAATTCGCGCCGCTATTGCGGCGACATGGTCCCGTAGGGCGAGGCTTCGTCCACGAAGACCGTGGTTCCTGCCATGCGCGCGTCCAGGAACCTGCGGCCGGCAGCGAGCAATGGCCGGAGGCTGCCCTTCACGAGGCCGCGGGCGTTCGACCCGGCCGGGAGAAGCGGCGCATCGAAGGCATGGATCGAGACCGGATTCGGCGACATCACGCGCGCCCGGCTGACAGCCTTGCGCTCGTAGAAGTATCCCCACTCATACGCGGCCGCCACGACCGGCCGGTTCGCCGCCAGGATGCCTTCCGCGGCCTGCCGGGTGATCACGTAAGCTGCACTCGTGCCGAGCCCGCTCATGCGCATCGGCAGGCACAGCCGATAATCGCCGATCGAGACGGCATCCACGGTGCTGAAGCTGGCGCGGTGCGGCGGGCGATTGTGAAGCAGCACCACGTCACCCCGGCGCAGCGTTGCCTCGACCCGAACCAGAATGTCGTGAATGTCGGGCGGCAGGACAGCGTCATCCGCGACGATCAGCGCCCAGGGCATCTTGCGGGCTATCACCGACTCGTAGGCCGCCAGATGCGACAGGGCGCAGCCGACCTGTTCCGGCGTCAGATCGGAATTGGGCGACGCGTCGCGGCCGGCTATCGTTCCGTCGATGCCCATGATCTCGAAGTCCGGCCCCCAGATAGAATGGAGATGCCGGGTGATATAAGCATGTCTCTCGCGATACCGCGGTGCGGATATTGCAATGCAGCACATGAAACCGACCTTTGATGCGCAATAATGCGCATTTGTTCGATGTATTGCAATGAAAATCTTCATCGAATTCAGTAATCGAGCCGATGAAGATTTCGCAACTGACCGCTCTGTGCGAAATAGATTTTACGACTGTATGCGTGTGAATAGACGACCGGAAACGCAGGGTGAGTTCATGATTTTCGGTGTGACCGGAATATGTAAATCTGCCCGTATGACTATAAAAAATCGGAGTTCAAGGCTAACGACCGGCATCTGACGAAAGGGCAGCCAAAGATACTCCACGCGAAGCGTGGGAGCTTCGAGCGAATCACCTTCCTGCGTCTCAATGCCGGTTCACGTGCCCGGCAGCGGATCGTCAGTGCGCCCGCCGTGACCGCAGGACCGGCAGGATCGCGGCCATCAGGAATTGATGCACGCCGTGGTTCACGAAGAGCGGGCATTCGAAACAGATCAGCACGGTGATCTGCGCGAGGAACAGGATCGGCCAGGCTTCCACGTAGCCGGGCGATCGGGCGAAGTGCCGGATGATCCGGCGCGCCGTATCGAGCAGGACGCAGGCGAAGACGAGCAGGCCGACGGTTCCGAAGGCCACGGCGATGTCGATGAAGTTGTTGTGGAAGAACCAGACCTTCTGCTTGGTGGTGAAGTGGAGATAGGGGGCCGTGGTGATCGGGCTTTCCCAATAGGCCTTGTAGCCGATCCCGATGAAGGGCTCCCGCCAGAACTGGTCGATGCCGAATTGCCAGAGGATCGTACGCCCGGTGAGCGTCGTGTCCTTCCCGAGATCCGAGAGGAGGCTGGTCGACAGGGCAGCCCCATGGGTCGCCGCGATCAGGATGCCGATGCCGGCAAGCGCGATGGCCACGCCGAGGCAGAAGCCCGTGACGAGGTTTCCCTGGCGCCAAGCGATGATGACGACGAGCGGCGCGAGCCCCAGGGCACCGGCCACGAGGGCGGTGGCGGAATGGGACGATGCGAGCAGCCCCAGCGCTCCGAGAAAGGCGGCACCGGTCAGGAGCCGGTGCCAGCCCTGGAGGAACAGGCACGCGGCGCAGAGGAGCTGGAGGCTCATCAGGCTGCCCAGCACGTTCTTGTGCGAGTAGACGCCGGACCATTCGCCGCTGAGCCCGCGGGTCATGCCGGGGGCGGCCACGCCCAGCACGATCGACAGGATCTGACCGCCGAGCAGCCCGAGGAACACGATCCGGACGATGCCCGACAGTCCCACCGTGGCGCGCAGGGCGATGCCGGCCACGATCGTGGCGAGCAGCTGGAGGCCGTGATAGGCCGTGATGCCCGGCGTCAGGGACCAAGCCGCCGACAGCATGGCCAGCGCCGGCCAGAGCAGAAGGATCGGTCGGCTTCCGAACAGCGTGCTGGTCAGATCCCGCCGCAGGACCAGGAAGGCCAGGGCGGCCAGGTCGGCGCCGAGCCAGACGGCCTTATCGAGTCCCGGAAGCTTGAGCTGCTCCCCGCTCAACGGCGCCAGCAGGATCAGCAGGATCCAGGGGATGGCGGCGAGCCCGAGGCGCGGCAAGTCAGCGGGGCGGTTCCGGCGTCCCGCGCCCCGTCCGGAGGCCCGCTCCACCGCCGCCCCCGGGGCGCCCGTCGCGAGCCAGTTCAGCCCGGCGGCGTGGTCCAACCCGAAGCCGGCCGTATCTCGACGCAAAGCCATCGCACCCCGTCCCGAACCTCCCGATCGCCGCCGCCGGGCGGAGGCGTCGGGGGTTCCTTACGAAGGGCAGTCTATCGGGGCGCGGTGCCGGGCCGAATCCGCCAATCGAGGTAGGCCGGATGGGTAATCGATCCGACCAGCAGCTTGGCTAGGCCGTTCCATCCGGTTCGACGACCGATCCGCGAACGCGGCGCCTCCGCGTTTCGCAGCATGCGCGGAGACGGGGGGCTCGTAGGCGCCGCGTCGGAAAACCGGATGGCTTCCGGCCGAGCGCCGTGCGGGGGCATAGTCTGCATGGCGCAGACAGGCGATCACCCTGATGCGGGTTCGCAAGGCCGTTCGACCATGACAGGAAAGACGATGGAGCGGGCGATCGGGATCGAACCGACGACATTCAGCTTGGGAAGCTGACGTTCTACCACTGAACTACGCCCGCGACACGATCGGTGCGGTGTTCTCGGCACCGACGAGGCCGCAGCGCCGTCGGGGCTCCGCACGCCCGTGTACGGAATTGATCTAGCAGCCCCGCGGCGATGGCGTCAAACGGGGTTTTGCGGTTTCGACAGGATCGGCGGCCCGTGGCCTCCGCGACGTGACGTGCGGAGCCGGGATCGGGTCAGGCGACGCGGGACAGTTTTCCGGGCTGGGCCTCGCGCGCTTCGCGCGCAGCGTCGTAGGCGCGGTTGCGCAACGCCGTCTCGCTCGGGAGTTGGTCGATCACGGTGCCGGAATTCGGATCGACCACCTGGAACACGATCGAACTGGTGTCCGGATCCTGGATATAGCGCGCCTTGTCGCCGGCCGGGGCGATGTCGAGCTTCACCGCGGGTTCGAGCGGGGTGGTCGCGTCCTGCGCCGGCGTGTTCTGCTGCGTGACGGCCGAGGCCGCGGATGCCGCGAGGGCGTCGAGACCCTGAGGCCCCGGCGTCGTCGCACTGAGCGGACGGATATCCATGGCTGATCTCCTACGATCCTGTGATCGGGGGATTCAGCGGATCTGGCGCCTAAGCGTTCGTTAACACCGCCCCCCGCCGGGCGGGATGGGCGCCGCCCGTCCGGACTCGCGATGAAGATCGGGTTACCGGATCAGGATAAATTGACCGGCACGCCCCGCCCTGAACGGGCGAGGCGTGCCCGGCCCTCACTCGGCGGCGTCGACGTAGAGCTTGCCGCCCTCGGCCAGGAACTCCTGCGACTTCGCCCGCATGCCGGCTTCGGCCTCGGCCTTGGACATGATCGGCGACGCGCCCACCACCTCGCCGGCCTCCTCCATCGCCAGCACCTCGGCGCGGAGATCCTGCGTGATCTTCATCGAGCAGAATTTCGGGCCGCACATCGAGCAGAAATGCGCGACCTTGTGGGCGTCCTTTGGCAGGGTCTCGTCGTGGTAGCGGCGGGCCGTATCCGGATCGAGGCCCAGGTTGAACTGGTCCTCCCAGCGGAAGTCGAACCGGGCGCGGCTGAGCGCGTCGTCGCGCAGCTGGGCGGCCGGGTGGCCCTTGGCGAGGTCGGCGGCGTGGGCGGCGATCTTGTAGGTGATCACCCCGGTCTTCACGTCGTCCCGGTCCGGGAGCCCGAGATGCTCCTTCGGGGTGACGTAGCAGAGCATCGCGGTACCGAACCAGCCGATCATCGCGGCGCCGATGCCCGAGGTGATGTGGTCGTAGCCGGGGGCGATGTCGGTGGTCAGCGGGCCGAGGGTGTAGAACGGCGCCTCGCCGCATTCCCGCAGCTGCTTCTCCATGTTGACCTTGATCTTGTGCATCGGCACGTGGCCGGGGCCCTCGATCATCACCTGGCAGCCCTTGTCCCAGGCGACCTTGGTCAGCTCACCCAGCGTCTCGAGCTCACCGAACTGCGCGGCGTCGTTGGCGTCGGCGATCGAGCCCGGGCGCAGGCCGTCGCCCAGCGAGAACGAGACATCGTAGGCCCGCATGATGTCGCAGATCTCGTCGAAATGCTCGTACAGGAACGATTCCCGGTGCCCGGCTAGGCACCAGCGCGCCATGATCGAGCCGCCGCGCGAGACGATGCCGGTGACCCGGCGGGCGGTGAGCGGCACGTGGGCGAGCCGCACGCCGGCATGGATGGTGAAGTAATCGATGCCCTGCTCGGCCTGCTCGATCAGGGTATCCTTGAACACCTCCCAGTCGAGCTTCAGCGGGTCGCCGCCGACCTTCTCCAGCGCCTGGTAGATCGGCACGGTCCCGATCGGCACCGGGCTGTTGCGGATGATCCACGAGCGGATGTTGTGGATGTTGCGCCCGGTGGACAGGTCCATGACCGTGTCGGCGCCCCAGCGGATCGACCAGACGAGCTTCTCGACCTCTTCCGCCGCCGACGAGGTAACGGCCGAGTTGCCGATATTCGCGTTGATCTTGACCAGGAAATTCCGGCCGATCGCCATCGGCTCCAGCTCGGTGTGGTTGATGTTGGCCGGGATGATCGCCCGGCCGCGGGCGATCTCGTCGCGTACGAATTCGGGGGTGATGAACGGCGGGACCGAGGCGCCGAAACTCTGGCCGTCGGCGAGCGTGGCCTCGGCGCCCGCCAGCATCGCGTCGCGGCAGGCATTCTCGCGATGGGCGACGTAAATCATCTCCTCGGTGATGATCCCGGCGCGGGCGAACTCGTACTGCGTCACCATCTGGCCGGGCGCCGCCTTGCGGATCGTCCGCTCGGCCGGGCAGGGGGCCACGAGCTTGTCGCCGGCGAAGCCGTTATCCTCGGGCTTGACCGCGCGGGGCTCGACGGCGGCGTAGCCGCGCGCGGCGATCCAGGGCTCGCGCACGCCGGGCAGGCCGGCGGTGAGGTCGATGCGCGCGTCGGTCTCCGTGTATGGGCCCGACGGATCGTAGACCCGCACCGGCTCCTCTTTCGGATCGGACAGGACGATCTCGCGATAGGGGACGCGGATGTCCGACCGGCCCGCCGGGCTCGCATAGACCTTGCGCGATCCGGTGACCGGACCGGTGGTCACGGTCTCCGGGCTGCCTTTCACGTCCTTGGGAAGAACGGGTGCGTTCATCGTGGGCCTCTCCTCGTGTTGGAGTGCTCCGGACCACGCGATGGCTGAGATGAGATCCGGCTGCACGCAGGCAGCCGCAGGTTCCCGTCCCTCCGCCGGTATGAGCCGGATCAGGTTCAAGGGTCAGGGCAGCGTGCCCAATCTCAGCCCCCTGCAGGGCCCCCCTCGGAACGGTTCAAGACTCGGCCCCGGCAAAGGGTTTGTCAATGCTGCGGCAAGCGCGGAGGCTGACAGGACAGTGGGACTCGGTCTCAATGCTCCGGCGGACCGCCGACAATGCGGTGAGGCCGCGCGCTGTCGGATCGGACTTGCCTCCCGGGCAGGTGAAACGCGGCTATAACCTTCGCCGCCTGAAGCCGCCGAACATCGCCGATGCGCATCCTGCTCCTGCTGCTGGCCGTCGTGGCCCTGATCTATCTGGCCGCGCTCATCGCACTCGCGGTGTTCCAGCGGCGGCTGATCTATCCCGGCGCCGCCTGGAAGGGTGAGCCCGCGATCGGCCGCTTCACCCCGCCCGGGACCGAGCCGATCACCCTGACCACGGAGGACGGCGAGCGGCTCTTCGCCCTGTGGCGGGCGCCGAGGCCGGGATGCGGGGTCATCGTCAGCTTCCACGGCAACGGGTCCCGGCCGGAGCCGCATGCCGCCCGCTTCGCCGCGGATCCCTGGCGGGCCGCCGGGTGGGGCCTGCTGGCACCCGCCTATCGCGGATATCCCGGCTCGACCGGGACGCCGACCGAGGACGGGCTGATCCGCGATGGGGCGGCGGCGATCGCGGCCGTGCAGGAGCGGGCCCCGGGGGCGCCGATCCTGCTGCACGGCCATTCCCTGGGGGCTGCGGTGGCGGTAGCGCTGGCCGGGCGCATCGCGTCGATCGGGCTCTATCTCGAGGCGCCGTTCGACTCGCTCGCCCATGCCGTGCGGCTGCATGTCCCGCTGGCCCCGTCCTGGCTCCTGCGCGACACCTACCGCTCGGACCTGCGCATCCGCGGCGGAACCGAGCCGGTCCTGATCGTCCAGGGCACCGACGACCCGGTGGTGCCGGCCAAGCTCGCGCGGGCTTTGGCCGAGGCCGCGGGGCCGCGGGCGCGGTTCGCGCTGGTCCCGGGCGATCACGTCTCGATCTTCGGCGTGCGGGATCGCGAGGCCGAGGTGGCGTTTCGCGGTCGCGTCGGGACGGCCTGTTGTCCTGCGGACGGCGCCGTGCCGTGATCGGGTTGAGAGGAGGGATTGCTTGGTCGGACGCCGCTCCCGGCGCTGGAACGCCGACGATCCGGAGATGCCCGGCGCCGTTCCCCGGGCGGACCCGGTCTGCCCGCTCTGCGGCCGATCGATCCCGCCGCGCGCCCGCTCCAGCCTGCATCACCTCACGCCGAAGCTGAAGGGCGGCACACACCAGGGCACGGTCCGCCTGCACCAGATCTGTCATTCGGCGATCCATGCCCGCTACAGCGAGGCCGAGATCGCCAAGCGCCTCGCCGACGTGGACGCGCTGCGGGCCGATCCCGAGATCGCGCGCTTCCTGGTCTGGATCCGCGGCAAGCCCGACGATTTCTACGCCGCCACGCGCATGACCCGGGACCGGCGTGCCGGCCGGCGCCGGGACTGAGCGCGCCGTTTACCCGGCGCTCAGCACATCCTGAGGTTACGGCCCGGCTCACGCATCCCCGTCAACCTTCTCGGTGCACGCTCGCCTCGGTCTCGGAGTGGCGTGATGGGCGGGGCAGGGGACGCGGATGGCCGGCTGGCCTGGGTCGATGTCGCTAAGGGGATCTGCATCCTCCTGGTGGTGATGATGCATTCCGTCATCGGCACCGGCCTGGCGATGGGGGGCGAGGGGTTCCTCCACCCGGTCGTGGCCTTCGCCAAGCCGTTCCGGATCCCGGACTTCTTCCTCCTGTCCGGCCTGTTCCTGGGCCGGGTGATCGACCGGGACTGGCGCCTGTTCGCCGACCGCCGGGTGGTGCATTTCGCGTATTTCTACCTGCTCTGGCTCGTGATCCAGTCGGCGGCCCGATACGGCAGCCTCGTCGGCGAGGCCGGGCCCGGGGCGTTCGCCGCACATCTCGCCCACGCGCTGATCGAACCGTATTCCAGCCTGTGGTTCGTCTACCTACTGGCCGTCTTCTCGGTGGTGACCAAGGCCCTGCGCCGATGCCCGGGGGCTCTCCTGCTGGCCGGGGCCGCCCTCCTGCAGATGGCCGATCTCCGCAGCGACGCGACCCTGATCGAGGAGTTCTGCGGCCGCTACGTCTACTTCGTGGCGGGCTACCTCTTCGCCGGCCGGATCTTCGCTTTGGCGGAGGATGCCCGCCGGCATGCCGGCCTCGCCCTCTGCGGTCTCGCCGCCTGGGCCGGCCTGGAGGGATGGCTCGCCCTGACGGCGACGGGCAACCCGGTCTACCCGACGCTGGCCAGCCTGCCGCTGGTCAGCCTCGGCCTCGGTGCGGCCGGCGCGCTGGCGATCGTGGTCACGGCCGCGCTGATCGAGCGGGCTGGCGGCGTCCTGGCCGAGACCCTGCGGATCTGCGGCCAACGCTCGATCGTGATCTATCTCGCCTTCTCGCTGCCGATGGCCGCGACCCGAGAAGTCCTAATCCGCACCGGCCTCGTGACGGATATCGGTCTTGCCGGGCTGATCGTGATGGCCGCCGCCCTCCTGCTGCCGCTGGCACTCGAGCGGCTGGTGCGCGATACGCCGCTTAACCTGCTGTTCGTGCGCCCGAAGCTGTTTCGGCTTGCGAGCCGGCCCCGCCCGCGCTCGACCTTGGCGACGACCTGAGCGGCGGAGGTCAGCCTTCGAAGGCGACGCCGATCCGGCGGCTCCGCCGCCAGGCCACCGCGGCCGGCCGCGGGTCTGCGCCCTCGGCGAGGCGGATCGGGAACCGGTCCGGCACCGCCTGATCGCTCTCGACCTCGATCTGTGCGCCCGTCTCGGTCGCGTCCCAGACGAGGCAGCCGACCTCGCCGCAGGCAAGCAGCAATGTGCCGAACGTGAAGGCATTCTTGCGGAATGCCCCGCGGCGATCCTCCGTCATCGCACCCTCCACCCGGCCCGCGAAGCCAAGATTCGCGAGCCGAACGATGCCGGAAGCCGGTTAACAGCCCGGATATGGCGGCGAGACTGATCTCGCCGCCGACCGATCAATACTCGTCCCGGTCATCCCGGTAGCTGCGGCGGGGCGGGCCGTAATCCTCGTCGTAGGACCGGCGCGGCCGCGGGCGGTCGTAGTCGCGGCCGTCGCGATAATCGTCGCGCCGCCGGTAATCGTCGCGCCGGCGGTCGTCGTAATCGTCGTCGCGGTCGCGGTCACGGGCGCGCGGGCCGCCACCGAGGGTTTCGCTGAGGCGCGGCGCGTACCAGCAGCTCTTGGGCTGGCCCGGGGCGGGATCCCCGAACGTCTGGCTGTTGCACGGGACCATGCCGCCCTGCGGGAACGGCCGGCCGTTGGTCTTGCCGGGCACGCCGTAATAGACATTGGTCGGGTAGGGCATCCGGCACACCCCGCCGTCCTGGGCGCACGCGACCAGGTTCACCGTGTCGAGCTGCTCGACCCGCGCCGATGCTGGCTCGACCAGAGCTGGGCCGAGCAAGAGGCCTCCGAGGGCCACGGCAATCCTGCAACGCACGTCGTCGATCCCTTTCTGGCCGTTGATCGCGGCCTCGATATCGCGGCGCGGTGGCTTCCGGCTAGAGCCCGGCACCGGTATGGCGAACCCATGACGGTCCACACGCGGTCGCAGGCCGGGACCGATATCGTGTGACAGGGATCGGGCGCGCGCCGGATTGTCCACCGGGACTGGCGCGTCGGGAGGAACCAATGCGGGATGCGTCGGCGCAGGAGCTCATGATCCTCAGCGCGCTGCAGGAATGCCGGCTGCAGCTCGAAGCCGCGCGGCAGGACGAGGCGTCCCGCGCCGCCGTGCGTCTGGAACTCGACGCGGCCCTGCAACGCGAGGCCGTGCTGAAGGCTGAGATTGTCGAGGAGCGCGAACGCACCGAGGCGGTGCGGACCGTCCTGCTGGCGTTGAAGGCCAGCATCGGCCGGTTCGGGCTGCGCCGGCGCCTGTTCAAATCGCGCATCGCCCGGCTCGGGCGCGAGACCCCCGATGCCGGCCCTCAGTCGGTCCGGCACCCGGTGCTGCTTGCCGAGGCGCGTCGGGTGCTCGGCCAGGATCCGACGGCGGCCGGTTAAAGCCAAGATCGCCTTAAGCTGTCATCGGGCGGACGCGCAGCGAAAGCGCTGTCGGAACGCGAGCCCCCGTTCAAAGGAGTTCCGCCGGCATCGCGCGATCGATTGCCGGCGCTCGGCGGTGCGTCCGCGGCTCCGAAACGGATCCCCCGCGAGGCGGGGCCGGTCGGTCAACGGATCCGCATGCCCGCCGCCGGATCGAATCGCAGGGGTTTGTCCGATCTGGGCAGCGGCGCATCGGCAGGGCCGATCGCGACGCCGTGCGGCCAGTCCGTCGGACAGATGGCGACGTAGCGCGCGTAGCCTCCGGTGCCGCCGCCGAACTTCGGATAGCCGATCGCGACAAGGGCGCCGGCCTCGGGCACTTGGTCGAGATGGGCGACGCCCTCCGCCTGGGCGTAACCGTTGTGCATGAGCCAGTGCTCACCCTCCAGCGTGGGCGTCGAGTCGGTGTCCAGCGGCTCGTGGCCGTGGAACAGGATCTTGCGCTCCAGGTGCAGGAACTTGAGTGCGGCGAGCGAGACGCCGGGAAACTGCTTGAGGGTCGCGAGAGCCGGGTCCGGCCAGCGCTTCGACCAGTCGGAGCGCACGAAGACCACGGCGCCCTCCGGGATACGGCCGTGGGCCGCCTCCCAGCGCGCGATGTCGGCGACCTGGAGCGCGTAGTTCGGGTCCGCCCGCACGGCATCCACGATCGAGATCACGACCAGCGGACGCACCGCGTAGGTCGGAGGAAGCTCGTCGATGGCGGGGTATTCGGGCGCCCAATGCGCGGGCGGATCGAGTTGGGTGCCGAGCTGGTCGGTGGCGAGCCGGTATTGCGTCGCCTCGAAGCCGTTCTTCTCGAAGGTGAAGGCCTCGCCCCTTTTCGCGAAATCCGGGAGATCGGCCCCGGCCTGCGCCCGTGCGAAGGTGGAGGGACCGAAGCCCGCCCAGACCGGGATCGCGGGCGTGATCGTATGGGTGAGATCGACGTATTTCGCGCGCTTCAAGGCGGTCTCGTAGACCGTCCAGAGGGCGGTGTCGTCCGCCGCGCGCGCCGGTACGCCGAGGAGCGCGAGCCACATCACGGCCCAGGGGAGCCGGCTGGCGAGCGATCGATGCCGGGTGCCGCGCGCGAGGGCGTTCGATGGCGATCGAAACATGGATTCGGGTTCCGAGCCGTGTCCGGAGCGCCGATTAAGGCCCGAAACGCGATCGTCGCAAATCCCCCGCCCACTTCGTTTGAATGGAGCCAAGAGGTTTCGGTGCGCCTCCCGGCGTCTCGAAGCAGACGTCGCGGGACAGTCATTCTGCCGAAAGTCGGGATCGGCGAGGGGGCCGCTTTCGACCTGCGCTGCCTTCGGTGACCGCCCGAAAGCCAGAGGTCCGCACCGCCGCCCGCCCATCCGCTTAACCGGTTGGACACCGTGTTGCCCCAAGCTGACCGCAGGGTCGCCATCGGCAGCGGTCAAGACCCCGGGGGCGCGGTCGAGGTACGGGCGTGATCGAGTGTCCGGTCCGTCCTCCCCGCTAATCCGCCGCATTTCGCGTGCGGTAACCGGGTCGCGCCGCAATCCACGCGCGCGCCGGTGTCGGATCGTTCGAAGACGGGATGCATGGCCAAGGGTCGGGGCAGGATGGAGCCGAATTTCGACGTGCCGGAAGGGCGCGTCCGGGATCGCGGCGAACTCGACCTGCGCCTGTCCCGGGACGACCGGGCCGGGACAGGAGAGCGCGTGGGCAAGCGAGCGGGCGAGACGACGCGGGCCCCGGCCAAGACCACGGCGCGCCGGTCCCCGAAGAAATCCGGCCGGCGTCGGCGCTCCTGGCTCGGCCGCATCGTCTACGGCACCGTGGTGCTCGGCCTGTGGGCGGTGATCGGCATCGCGGGTCTCATCGCCTACCACGCCTCGCAGCTGCCGCCGATCGACCAGCTGGCGGTGCCCAAGCGGCCGCCCAACATCGCCATCCTGGCGAGCGACGGCTCACTGCTCGCCAATCGCGGCGAGACCGGCGGCCGGGTGGTCTCGATCAAGGAGCTGCCGCCCTATCTGCCCCGGGCCTTCGTGGCGATCGAGGACCGGCGCTTCTACCAGCATTTCGGCGTCGATCCGGTGGGCATCCTCCGGGCGATCGGCCAGAACCTGACCCGGCGCGGCGTCGCGCAGGGCGGCTCGACGCTCACGCAGCAGCTCGCCAAGAACCTGTTCCTGACGCCTGAGCGCTCCGCCTCGCGCAAGATCCAGGAGGCGATCCTCGCGCTGTGGCTGGAGCACAAGTACAGCAAGGACGAGATCCTCGAACTGTACCTGAACCGCGTCTATTTCGGCGCCGGCGCCTACGGCGTCGAGGCCGCGGCGCAGCGCTATTTCGGCAAGCCCGCCAAGGAGGTGTCGCTGGCCCAGGCAGCGATGCTCGGCGGCCTCGTCCAGGCGCCCTCGCGGCTCGCCCCGAACCGCAACCTGCCGGCCGCCCAGGCCCGCGCCGCCCAGGTGCTCGCGGCCATGCAAGAGCTCGGCTTCGTGCCGGCGCAGGACGCCAAGGTGGCGCTGGCTCAGCCGGCCCGGCCCGCCAATGCCCGCGGCGGCGGCTCGGCCAACTACGTCGCCGACCTCGTGATGGACGTGCTCGACGATTACGTCGGCAAGTTCGACACCGACATCACCGTCCAGACCACCGTGGATACGAGCCTTCAGGCCCTGGCCGAGAAGGCGCTCACCGACGAGCTGAACGCCAAGGGCACGCGGTTCAATGTCGGCCAGGGCGCCCTGGTCTCGATGCGGCCCGACGGGGCGATCCGCGCGCTGATCGGCGGGCGCGACTACGCGCAGAGCCAGTTCAACCGGGCGACCACGGCCAAGCGCCAGCCCGGCTCCTCGTTCAAGCCGTTCGTCTACCTCGCCGCCGTGGAGCACGGCGCCACCCCCGAGACGGTGAAGGACGACGCGCCGATCCGGATCGGCAACTGGGCGCCGGAGAACTACTCCCACCGCTACGACGGTCCGGTCACCCTGCGCACCGCGCTGGCGCATTCGCTCAATACGGTGGCGGTGCGGCTTGGCCAGGAGGTCGGCCCGAAAACCGTGGTGCAGACAGCCCAGCGGCTCGGCATCACCTCGCCGCTCCAGGCCAACGGCTCGATCGCGCTCGGCACCTCCGAGGTGACGCTTCTGGAAATGGTCGGCGCCTACGGGGCCTTCGCCAATGGCGGGACCGGGGTGATCCCGTACGTCGTCACCTCCGTGAAGAGCGCCGCCGGCAAGGTCCTGTACAAGCGCTCGGAGAACGGCCTCGGGCGGGTCATCGACGCCAATGCCGACGGCATGATGAACGCCATGATGCACGAGACCTTCGCGTCCGGCACGGCCAAGAAGGCCGACATTCCGGGCTGGGAGCTCGCGGGCAAGACCGGCACCACCCAGGATTTCCGCGACGCCTGGTTCATCGGCTATTCGGGTACCCTCGTCACCGGGATCTGGCTCGGCAACGACGACGGCGAACTCACCAAGAAGGTCACCGGCGGCAATCTGCCGGCGGAGATCTGGAAGACCTACATGACCCAGGCGCTGAAGGGTCAGAACCCGGTGCCGCTGCCCGGCCTGAACCGCTGGCGCAAGCCGCCGCCCGAGACCACCGCCTCGGTGGCGAGCGCGGCACCGAGCGCCCCGACCGACATCCTCGGTCAGATCTTCGGGGATCCGGCCGCCCCGGCGCCCCGCCAGCAGGCTCCCTCGCGTCGGGCGCCCGCGAAGGACGACCGCAACTTCGTCGAGAAGCTGTTCGGGATCGGTGAATAGGCCGGTCCGGCTCAGCGCCGGATCAGGACCACGCCGCCGATCAGGAGCGCGACGCCCAGCGCCCGCGGCACGTCGATCGGCCGTTGGGCGAGGCCGAGCCAGCCGTAATGGTCGAAGATCACCGAGGCGAGCATCTGGCCGGTGACCAGGAGCGCCAGGAAGGTCCCGGCTCCGAGCTGCGGGACGAGGACGATCCCGAGACCGATGAAGATCGCCCCGAACATCCCGCCGCTCCACGCCCACCAGGGGATTCGCGCCAGCATCCCGGCGGACGGAATCGGGTCGCGGGCGACGAGGGCGAAGACCACCATGCAGGCAACCCCGACCGTGAAGCTCACGACGCCCGACAGGGCGGCCGAGTTGAGCGCCGTGCGGAGATTCGCGTTCAGCGCCTGCTGGATCACGATGCTGACGCCCGCCGCGAGAGCGAGAAACGAGGGCAGGAGCAGTTTCAGCATGGGCGGCGGATGCTTTCGGTCGGCGCGGGTGACGGCCGTGGTTTGGCGGCGGTACCGCGATTCCCCCGCCCTCGCCACATCGGTCACGCAACGCCGGTCGTCCGCGGCTCCTCACAGCATCGGCAGCATCCGGGGGCGCGGCCCGCGCGGGAAATGCGCGTCGATCATCGCGAGTTCGGCCGGGCCGAGATGCAGGTCGGCCGCGGCGGCATTCTCGATCGCCCGGGCCGGACGGCCGGTCTTGGGGATCGTGAAGGTACCGGGCAGCCGCGTGAGGAAAGCCAGGGCCACCGCGTAGGGGGTCGTGCCGTGGGCGCGGGCGATCCCGTCGAGGACGCGGCCTCCGGCGCTGGCGGGATCCGGAAACTCGCCGCTGCCGAACGGCGAATAGCCGACCATCGCGACCCCGTGCTTCTCGCACCAGGGCAGCACCGCGTGCTCGATCGCCCGTTCGTTGAGGTGATACAGGACCTGATTGCAGGCGATCCGGTCCGGCCCCGCGATCGCGAGGACCTGGTCGAGATCGTCGACGTCGAAGTTGCTCAACCCCCAGGCGAGGATCTTGCCCGCCCGGCGCAGATCCTCGAATCCCGCGATCGTCTCGGCCAGGGGATGCTGCCCGGGCCAGTGCAGCAGGTAGCAGTCGAGCCGGTCGGTCTTCAGCCGCCGCAGGGAGGCCTCGCAGGCCCGCACGACGCCCCGGCGCGTGGCATTGCCCGGGACAACCTTCGAGACGAGGAAAACCTCCTCGCGGCAATCGGCGGTCGCCTCGGCCACGATCGCCTCGGCATCGCCGTACATCTCCGCGGTATCGATATGGGTCATCCCGGCATCGATGCCGGCCCGCAGAGCGCGCACGGCGTCGGCCCGGTCCGACCCGTCGATGTGCCACGTGCCCTGGCCGATGACCGGCACAGAAACGCGCGTCGATCCGAAGCTCCTGGCATACATGGCAGCGCTCCCTTCCCGGCCGCGATGGTTGTTGTTGTTTGGCGTCGGCATGCAGGTCCGGGCCGAGCCCGCATCCGCCCGAGCGATGGGCGACCCGGCCTGCAGGCCCGAACGCCCGCCACGCCTTACTCGCGCCATCTTGGGGGGATGAGCAATGGGCGGTCGCCGCTCCGGTGCGAAACTTTAGGCCAGTGTCTCACGCCGCGCTCAATGAGGCTGCCAGGGTGTCCGCGAGGCTGCGTGCCACGCCTCGGACGCAGCCGCTCAAGCTCGGGCCGGGCCGGCGGAAGGCGTCGCGCGTTCCGGCCGCGCGTTCGGTCCAGTGGGAGACGCGCTGATGCTGCCGGCCCACCGGATGTTCTGGGGTCTGATCCTGCTCGCCGCCGCCGGCGCGGGGCTGCTCTACAACGTCATCTTCGCGGATGCCGCCGCGCCGCTCGCCGGCTTCACCTACGGCCTGTGCATGGGCGCCACCGTGCTGGCCTTCGACCGGGGCCTGATCCTGGCCGGGCTGCAGGCGCGGATCCGGCGCCTGCCGGCCTGGCTCTACGTGATCGCGGCGGAACTCGCCTACGTGCTGATGATCGTGGCCGGCAACGCGCTGGGCGGCCTGATCGTCTGGAGCCTCGGCCTCACCGGCGACGAGCTCGCCGTGGCGACCCGGATGACCGCCCGGGTCCTCGCCTACGCGCTGGCGGTGGCGGGCCTCCTCGTCTTCGTGATCCGGATGCGCGACCTCGTCGGCGGCGAGATCTTCGTGAACTTCATGATCGGGCGCTATCACAAGCCGGTCGCCGAGGAGCGGATCTTCCTGTTCCTCGACGTGGTCGGCTCGACCGCCTTCGCCGAGACGCATGGCGATCTGCGCGCGCAGGAATATCTCAGCGCGGTCTTCGCCACCCTGGCCGAGCCGGTGCGCCGCAACGGCGGCTCGGTGGACGATTACATCGGCGACCTCGCGATGGTGACCTGGCCCATGAGCCGCGGCCTGAAGGACGCGCGCTGCGTCACCTGCGTATTCGACGTCATCGACCGGATCGAGGCCGACGAGGCGGCCTGGATCGCCCGGTTCGGCACGGTGCCGAAGCTGCGCGCGGCCCTCCATGGCGGCTCGGTGGTGACCGCGGAAGTCGGGGTCGACCGCCACAAGATCGCGTATTTCGGTGACGCCGTGAACGTGACCTCGCGGATCGAGGCCCTGTGCCGTCCGCTCGGCGTCGGCATCCTGATCTCGCAGGATCTCCTGGGCCGGCTGCCGCGGCTTCCCCCCGGGGTGCGGGCGCGCTCGCTGGGGGCGCACGCCCTGCGCGGGCGGGGCGCGCCGCTCGCGGTGGCGACGCTGGAGCGTGGCGCCGTCGATACGGGGATCGCCGAGGAGCCCGCTCCCCGCCGGGTCGCGGCCGCGCGCTGATGGCGTCCTCCGGAACCGGGCCCTGGACGGCGCTGACCGTCCTGAAACTGGTGCTGCGCTTCGGGCCGCCGCTGATCGGGTTGGTGGTGATCGGTCGCGCGGTCATCCTCTCGATCGGCGGCGATATCGAGCGCTGGCAGTTCGCCCTCGGGGCGCTCCTGATCCTGGCGGGCTTTGCCTCGAAGCTGGTGCCGCGGCGATGAGCGCAGAGGAGAACCGGCCGCCGATCTACCTCGACGCCGATGCCTGCCCGGTCAAGGACGAGACCTATCGGGTCGCCGCGCGCTACGGTCTCACCGTCTATGTCGTGGCCAACAGCGTGCTGAATCTGCCGCGGGAGCCCTGGATCGTGCGCGTCGTCGTCGGATCGGCGCTGGATGCGGCCGACGACTGGATCGCCGAGCGCGCCGGCCGCGGCAGCATCGTGCTCACCGCCGACGTGCCGCTCGCCGCGCGCTGCGTGAAGGCCGGCGCCACCGTGCTGGCCTTCACCGGCAAGCCGTTCAGCGAAGCGTCGATCGGTATGACGCTGGCGACCCGGGACCTGATGCAATCCCTCCGCGAGGCCGGCACGATCACGGGTGGCCCGGCCCCCTTCTCCCGCGCCGACCGGTCGTCGTTCCTGTCCGCCCTCGACCGCGCGGTGAACCGGATCCTGCGGGAGCGGCCGGCCGCCGGGTGAAGGATGTTCGGCTCGAGCCTCGGTCACGCAAAACCGAGAACGGCCCGAGCTTTCGCCCGGGCCGTTCTCGCTCGTCGGCTGAATGACGACGGTCAGATCTTACCTTCGAGACCCATCGTGTAATATTTGTGGACGATCTTGTCCTGGTTCTCCAGAAGCCAGTCGATCGACGGCTCGTTGGTCATGGCCTTCCGGATCGCCTCGGTCATGCCCTTGCGCTGGATCTCGAACAGAGCCTTGTGGTCGACGGTCTCCGCCTGGATCACGCCGGGGCTCAGCCAGACCGAGCAGATGATGCCGAGGTCGTTGGCCTTGTCCTTCGGGATGTAGCCGGCCCGCACCGCGTCGAGGACGCCGTTGGCGATGGCGAACTGCACGGTGCCCATCAGGATCGAGGTGTACTTGCTCTCGGTCACGCTGACCTTGGACACGCACAGGGTCACCGGACGGACCATGATGTCGGTGTTGAGCAGCGCGAAGACGCGGCTGTGGCCGACGACCTGATCGCCCGTCAGCGTCGCGATGGCGGTGCCGACCGGCCCGTCGAGCTCGCCGATGATGACTTCCGGCTCGGATGCGGTGTTGGGCGGGCCGCCCGCCACCAGGGCTTCGCCGGCCCGGAGGATGATGCGTTCACTCATAAGGGTAGGCTCCATCGCAAGCGGCGCCGACGCATCGCCCCGAAGGTCGGTGACCGACCGTCGGGCAAGCATGCGGGCGCGCGGTCTCGAGTTTCGGGTATCGGTCTGGCGCAAGGCCCAAGGGCCCACGATCGTGTCCCGCCGCGGCCGCGCTCGCTGGCGGCCGCGTCCCGGGTTCAATCGTCCGAGGCTGGGACGAGGGCCTTCAGCGCCTCGTTGACGCGGTCCTGCCAGCCGGGACCGTCCTTCTGGAAATGGGCGAGCACGGCGCTGTCGAGGCGCAGGGTGACCATCTCCCGGGCCCCCGGGACCGCCGCCGGGCGGGGAGACGCGGGCGGGGGAGGGGCGGCCGGCTTGGCGGTCGTGGCAGCCTTGAAGGCTGCCTCGGCGGCCGAGCGCGGATCGGTGAATCGGCGGCGGTTGCGATCGTCGGCCATCGGCCCTCAGTCCTTCGCGGCAGCTTTCTTCGGCGCGACCTTCTTGGCGGCGCCCTTGGCACTCTTGCTCGCGATCTTGGCGGCGGCCTTGGCTTCCTTCTCGGCAACCTTGGCCTGAACCTCGGCGGCCTTGGTCTCGGCCTCGGCGGCCTCCTTGGCCAGTCGCAGCGAGCGGAGCTTCAGCGTCCGCTCGTCGATCGCCTTGATCGAGGCATGGTGCTCGGCCATCGCCTGCGCGCCCTCGCGCGCCATGCGCTCGGCACGCTCCGCACGCTCGGCGCGGTTGTCGGCGCGGGTCTTGGCTTCGGCTTCCGCGTCGCGGATGTCCTCGGCCTCGTCGAGGTCGGTCTCAGTCTCGTCGCTCATCCTGTGCCTTTCGCCCCGGGCCAGCGGCACAGCATCCTGCGCGCAGGATCAGTGTCTGGAACGGGTCCGGCCTGTTCGAGGGGTGGAGGGGCAAGGCCGGATGATCCGCCCCGCCGCGTCGTCCTGCGACGACTGTTCGAGGCCGTGATCAGAAGCGCAATAGCACGCTCTGGCGGTCCCTGGCGAATCCGGCCGATCGGTCGAGCAGGACAGGGGAGCGTATTCGTCTCAGAACGCGGGGCGCCTGTTCAATCGAACCACGCGTCTCTGCCTCGGCGAGCGCCGCTTAATCCCGCTCAACGCACGCGATAGTTGAGCGGGATCGTCACCGAAAGGCTCGGTTGCGTCACGCCGGGGGGCGCCGGCGGCATGCCGCCGCGCACCGCCGCGAGCGCGGCGCTGTCGATCTGGCCGACGCCGCTCGACCGGGCGAGGCCGGCGCCCGTCACCGAGCCCGAGCGCGTCACCGTGAACCGGACCATGGCGGTGCCCCCGGCGGTGCCGGCGGCGGCGCCCGGATTCATCCGGCTGTGGATGGCCGCGCTGATCGCTCCGGTCCACTGGCGCAGCGCGCTGGGATCGCTGCCCGCGGCGGCCCGGCCGGCGGCGTTCTGGCGGGAGGCCGAGGCGGAGTTGCGCGCCTCCGCGCCCTGCTGGGCCTTGGCCTGCTTCGCCTTGGCTTCGCGCGCCGCCTTCAGCTTCGCTTCGCGAATCTCCTCCAGGCGCTCCTCGCGCTTCTGCTCGCGCAGCTTCTCTTCGCGGATCTTGCGAAGCTTCGCCTCGCGCTCGGCCTTGAGCTTCGCCGGATCGGGCTTCGGCTTCGGCGGATCCTCGGTCTTGGCGACCTCGGTCGGCGGCGGCGCCAGCGGTTCGGCCGCCTCGGAAGCCGAGGTGATCACCTCGCTCTGCGCTTCCACCGGGACGGCTTCCTGCGGCGGCTCGGTGACGGCCTGGGTCTCGTCGGGCTTGACCTCTGTCATCTCCGGCGGGGGCGGCTGCACGGCCTCGTCGGGCGGCAGATCCACCGGCTTGGCCTCGGGGGGCGCGGCCTGGCTCATCTGCTGCTCGGAGGGCGCCTCGGTCGCCGCATCGCTCATCACCGGTGCTAGATCGATGGAGATCTGCTGCTCGCCGGGGGGCGCGGGCGGCGTCAGCCGGTAGAACATCATCCCGACGAGCGCGAGCGCGTGCAGCGCGAACGCCACCAGGAAGGCAGCGAGCAGCCCGGAGGGGCGGCGGTCGCCGGGACCTGCCGACAGATCCGTCGAAGTCAGCGTACTCATCGATTCAGCGAGCGGTCCCTGCGGGAGCGGCCGGGGCCGCCGGGGCGGGGCCGCCCGGCGACTGCGCGATCAGCGACACCTTGGTGAAGCCCGCCTGACCGACGAGGCCCATCACCTCCATGATCTTGCCGTAGGGCACGTCGCGATCGCCGCGCACGAGGATGACCTGATCCTTGTCGGCGGCCGCCATCTCGCGCAGGCGCGGCATGAGGCTGTCCATGGTGAACACCTCCTTGGCGATCGACGGGTTTCCGTCCTTGTCGACCGTGACCTCCTGCGGCTTCTTCGACTGGGCGACCTTGGCCGCCGCGGTCTTCGGCAGCTGCACCGGCACACCGGTGGTCATCAGCGGCGCCGCGACCATGAAGATGATCAGCAGCACGAGCATCACGTCCACCATCGGGGTGACGTTGATGTCGGACATCGGCATGTCGTCGAGGTCGTCATCGTCGCTTGCGCGGATCGATGCCATCGCCATTGCGGCGTCTCCGGTTGGTTGCAGGCGGCCCCGGTCGGGCCATGGGTCGGGCCGCTCTCGGCCGGTACGGCGTCGGCGGGCGCCTCAGATCATAGGGGCGGTGCCGAACCGCGTCGCAGCGCGACGCGCCCCGGCACCGGCCGACGGCTACTCCGCGGCGGCGCGGTGCTGCCCGGCGCCGGTCCGTTCGCGCGCGAGCCGGTCGCCCAGCAGCGAGATGTAGGAGGTGAAGGAGCTCTGGATGCCGCCGATGTCGCCCGAGAGCTTGTTGTAGGCCATGACCGCCGGGATCGCGACGACGAGGCCGATCGCGGTGGCGAACAGGGCTTCGGCGATGCCCGGCGCGACCACCGCCAGCGAGGTGTCCTGGCTCCGCGCGATCGACGAGAACGAGTTCATGATGCCCCAGACCGTGCCGAACAGGCCGACGAACGGGGCCGTGGAGCCCGAGGTCGCCAGGAGCGGCAACCCGGTGCGCAGGCGCTTCATCTCGAGGCCGAGGGCGCCGCGCATGGCCCGCTCGATCCGCTCGCGCCGCTCGGCCCGGGTCTCGGTCGGATCCTGGTCGCGCCACGCGTCGATGGCGGCCTTCACGACATGCCCGGTGAGGCCCTTGTGCTCGCCGTCGAGGCTTCCGCCCGAGCGCACCAGCGTCTCGAAGGCCTTGGCCTGACGCCGGGCCGCGGAGAGCCGGATGATCTTCTCGAACACCACGGTCCAGCACGCGATCGAGGCGATGATCAGCAGGATCATCACGCCTTTCACGATCGGGTCGGCCTGGAGGAACAGGCCGAGGAACGAGAAGTCGTGGGCGGCCTCGGCCGGGGCTTGTGTCGGGTCCATCGCGGGCTCCTGGCGTCGTGGTGTCATGCGGCCCACGGCCGCCGTCTCATCGGGATGCGGCGAAAGCCGCTGACCGCCCGGCGGCTCTCGCTGCCGGGCGGCGTCGTCGCAACGTCCGTCGGGCCGACCGCGTCAGCGGTCGAAGGCGGGTCCTGCCTTCGTCTCGGTCTCGGTCCGCTCCAGGCAGGCCTCCCGGGCGGCGTCGCCGCCGTCGCAGGCCAGGACGTCGTTCAGCAGCACCCGGCCGACCTTGGCGCAGGCGATGCCCGGGAAATCGAAGATCTTCACGGTCGTCTTGCGGCCCGGAAGCGGGCCGAGCTCCACCGCCACGCGCTTCTGGGCGACCCCCTCCGGGTCGAAGGCGAACAGGTCGACCTTGTAGGATTTGAGGCCGGCGCCCTTCGCATTGTCGACCACGAGGGTCACCCGGCAGGCCTCGCCCGCGGTCTCGAGCTTGTTCAGCTGCAGCTTCAGCGGTGCCTTCTCGGGCGCAGCCTCCTGGGCCAGGGCCGAGACGACGAGGAGCGCCGAAAGCGCCAGGCAGGCCGCCGTGTCGAGGGCGATCCGCCCGATCCGCCGGCGGTACAGAGGGACGCTCAAGGCAAGCACCAACCGATTTCCTCTTCTCGTGAGCCCGACCGAGGCCGGGGAAGGCCGCTGACGCAGCCGATTCAGTGGAGCACGACCCGGTTCGGGCACCCCGTCGGCGCCAGACGCTCGGCCGCCTCGTCGAGGGTGGCGACGGCGGCGCGAACCGCCGCGACGAGGCGCGGCGCTGCCTCACGCCCGGTGATCGCGGCCGCGGCCTCTTCGAGATCGGCCCAGAGCCGGCGCCGGGCCCGGCCGATCAGCGCCACCAGGGCGCATTCATGTCCGGTGACCCGACAGCAGCTCGCCGGCATGAACGACCAATCGTCCTCGCGCTCGGCCCGGAGCGCCCGGACGATCGCGACCACGCTGGCGACGAATCGACAGCCATCCGCCGGACCGAGGAGCTGCTCCGCACCGTCGAAGGCCGCATTCCAGCACGCGACATCGCTGGTCATGTAGCCGGCTGCTACGAATCGGGCGACCGACAACGCGAGGATGTCGGCTTCGTCGTTGCACACGTCGACGACACGCTGCATTGCCGTATGACTTGCCGGACTCGAAGGCACGCTCATCGGGGCTCCGCTGCATCCCGCTGGGTTCCGGGAAGGCTCGGCAATCGCCCGCCCAGGCCGACGATTACCAGCGGCGGCAGTAGCTATGCCGGCCTTTCGGATCAAGGCCCGGCGAGAAAATCAGAGCAGTTCCAAACTGTTAGACGAAAGCGTAGCTGTGGCGAAGCTTGCTGGAAGATCCCGCCTTCTCTTGCCTGAACCTCCCACATCGTTGACCTGTGTGGGGCGCGAATAGTGTTCCTCGGAGGAAATTAACCCGTTCCCTTGATGGGCTTGGGGCCGCCGGCCATATCTCCCTCTTGCCGGCGGCGTTCCGCCCGGTGGAGCGCTGCCCTGTGCGGGCTCCATGGTGTCGAGGTGCTCGGAGATCCGCGGGCTGCGGCTAGTCCCAGGGTCGGAGGCCTCGCTGTGAGGATGACGGCCGCGATGACTCGACCCTCGCCCTTCGGGCATCCGTTCCTGCTCGGCTTCGACGAGATCGAGCAGGCGCTCGATCGTGTCGCGAAGGGCGCCAATGACGGGTATCCTCCGTACAACATTGAGCGCCTGCCTCGCACCGAGCGGGAGCCGGAGCGCCTGCGCATCACCCTGGCGGTCGCCGGGTTCACGCGCGATCAGCTCGACGTGATGCTGGAGGACAGCCAGCTCGTCGTCCGCGGCCGGCAGGTCGAGGAGCGCGAGCGGCACTTCCTGCACCGCGGCATCGCGGCGCGGCAATTCCAGCGAACCTTCCTGCTGGCCGACGGCATGGAAGTGTTGGGAGCCGATCTCGCCAACGGCCTGCTCTCGATCGATCTCGTCCGGCCGGAGCCGGATCGGATCGTGCGCAAGATCGATATCGGCGCCCGCGGCTAGCCCGCGGACGATTTCGGGATCGGTATGGATCCTGCCCGACG
The DNA here is from genome assembly GCF_020523825.1 of Methylobacterium brachiatum. Lineage (GTDB taxonomy): Bacteria > Pseudomonadota > Alphaproteobacteria > Rhizobiales > Beijerinckiaceae > Methylobacterium > Methylobacterium brachiatum. Next base: position 347,000 of record NZ_JAJALK010000003.1, read on the forward strand.
ATGCGTTAGGTCGATTGATTGGGCGCTGGGAATCCCCACATCAGCGTGGAGCCACCGGTGCCTCCGGGACCGGAGGTGGACGCTCTGCCACCCCAGGAGGGCAAGACATGACGAACTTGAACGCATCGCCCCTGACCCCTGCCGATCTCGACCCGGCCGAGTTCAACCCGGCTGATCTCGCGGCGCTGGGCGAGGGGCACATCGCCTACGTCCGACCGATTCGGTCCGACGAGGTTCGCCGCCTGTTTCCGCAGGCACCGGAACTGATGCCGGGTCTCGACCTGTTCGCCCTGTTGTCGGCGAGCGGTGAGCCGATCATGCTGGCGGATTCACGGGACGTGGTGCTGGCCAACGCGGTCGCCCAGGATCTCCACGCCGTCAGCCTGCATTGATCCTGGTCAGCCGATTCCGGCCACCGCCGCCACGAGCCGCGCGATATCCTGCGGCCGCGACAGGCGGTGGTCGCCATCGGCGATCAGGGTGAGCACCGTGCCCTCGGCCGGAAGCCGCGCGACGGTTTTGAGCGCGTGCGGGTATGGGACGTCCGGGTCGCGCATACCCTGCAGGATGTGAACCGGGCAGCCCGGATCGAAAGGCCGCTGGAGCAGCCGGTTGCGGCGACCGTCCTCGATCAGCGCGTAGGTGATGGAGTCGGGTTCGGGCGCGTAGTCACTCGGCCGCCGGAGGATTCCGGATTGCATCAGCGCGGCGCGCCCAGCCTCGTCCAGCTGCGCCCAGATCAGGTCTTCCGTGAAGTCGAGCGCCGGCGCGATCAGGACCAGCCCCGCATTCCTCTGGCCGCTCGCCATCCGGTCCCGTGCGGCGAGGCAGGCGATCCAGCCCCCCATCGACGAGCCGACCAGAATCGGCGGCTCCTTGACGTAGGCCGCCAGGACAGCCTTTGCGTCCTCGAGCCAGGACGAGATGGTGCAGGTGGTGAAATCCCCGCTCGACGCGCCGTGGCCGGCATAATCGAACCGCACCAGGGCCCGGTTCTGCTCCGACGCCCACGCGTCCAGGGCCGCGGCCTTGGTGGCGGTCATGTCCGAGCGAAATCCCCCCAGCCAGACCACAGGCGGACCCGCCCCCTCGCGCGCCCTGACGGCGATGCGCCGTTCAGCCGCTCCCGCGCCGACGGTGATGAAATCCGGCCCTGTATCGGTCATCGATGCCTTCCGTAGGCCTAGCTCGAGCTTGAACAAGTCCTTCCCTGACCGGGTCGGCTTCAACCTCCGTTTACCAGACCGTAAAGCGCGACCGCGATGCTGGGGCAATGGGTACGAGCATGTTGCAGATGCCGGCGGGGGGCTTGCGTCTCCACGTCGACCGAGCGCGGATGGGTGACGTGACGCGCAGCCTGTCGGGCTTCCCCGCCGAGATCGATGTTCTCGCGGGCGCCCGCGTGCTGCAGATCATCCCGGAGCTCGATGCCGGCGGCGCCGAGCGGACCACGGTCGACGTGGCCGCCGCCCTCGCGGCGGTCGGCGCCAAGGCCCTGGTCGCCACCGAGGGCGGGCGCCTCATCGGCGAGCTGCAGGCCAAGGGCGGGCACTGGCTGCGATTCCCGGCCGCCTCGAAGAACCCGGCCAGCATGGCGATCAACGTCGTGCGGCTGATGGCCCTGTGCCGGCGCGAGGGCGTGCAGATCGTCCATGCCCGGTCGCGGGCCCCGGCCTGGGTGGCGCTCGGCGCGGCGCGCCGGCTCGGCCTGCCGTTCGTGACCACCTATCACGGCAGCTATTCCGGCCGCACCGGCGTGAAGGTACTGTACAATTCGGTGATGGCCCGCGGCGACGTGGTGATCGCCAACTCACGCTACACCGCCGACCTGATCCATCGGCTGCATGCCGAGCAGGCTGGCGACCGGGTGCGGGTGATCCATCGCGGCACGGACCTCGCCGTGTTCAATCCGGTGGCGGTTGGGGCCGGACGGGTCGAGGCCCTGCGCCGGGCCTGGAACGTGGCGCCGCATGAGCGGGTGATCCTGCTCGCCGCAAGGCTCACCGCCTGGAAGGGGCACCGGGTGCTGATCGACGCCGCCGCGCAGATGCGCGACCGGGGCGTCCCGGATATCGCCGTGGTGCTCGCCGGCGACCCCCAGGGTCGGGCCGCCTACGAGCGCGAGCTCGACGCGCTGATCGCCGCACGCGGCCTCGGGGGCATCGTCCGCCGGGTCGGTCATTGCACCGATATGCCGGCCGCGTTTCGGGCGGCGTCCGTGGTCGCCGTGCCGTCCGTCGAGCCCGAGGCGTTCGGCCGCTCGGCCGTGGAAGCCCAGGCTCTGGGCACACCCGTGGTCGTGTCCGATCTGGGCGCCGTCCCCGAGACCGTGCTGGCACCGCCCGACGTCTCGGCCAGCCAGCGGACCGGCTGGCGCGTTCCGCCCGGCGACGCGGCTGCACTCGCCGCGGCCCTGACAGAGGCCCTGTCGCTGGGCGCCAGCGCCCGTGATGCGCTGGTCCGCCGCGGTCGCGCCCATGTCGAGGCCAATTTCTCGCTGGAGCGGATGGCCGGCGACACGCTCGCCGTCTACGCCGAATTGCTCGGCCGCCGCTCCTGAGGAACGGGCAGGCCGGAGACAGCGCGGCGATCGGCAAGAGACCGGCCGTTCGACAGCCTGTCGATTATTTCACCGGCCGCGCCGGCAACCCGTTGACTCTGGGCGGGCTTCCGCCAACGTAGTATGTCCGGAAGGGACCGGAGCGGCTGGCGGTCAGGAGATCCTTGGAACGGGTCATCCGGTCCGCCGTTTCGTCGTTGCAGCAGGAGATCGAAGCCATTCGTAGACCGATGAGAGCCATGCCGGCCCCGCAGAAGGACGGGCCGCGCGCCAACCGCGACATTCGCGGGGTGCGAGAAGTGCAGCTGATCGACGATACCGGGCAGAACCGCGGCGTCGTCCCCTTCTTCGACGCGCTGACCCTCGCTGAAGAGGCCGGCCTCGATCTCGTGGAGATCGCGCCGAACTCGGTGCCTCCCGTCTGCAAGCTGCTCGATTACGGGCGCTTCCGCTTCAACGAGCAGAAGAAGCAGAACGAGGCGCGCAAGCGGCAGAAGACCGTCGAGGTCAAGGAGATCAAGCTCCGCCCCGGCATCGACAAGCACGATTACGACACCAAGATGAAGTCGGTTCACCGCTTCTTCGAGGAGGGCGACAAGGTCAAGGTGACCCTGCGCTTCCGCGGTCGTGAGATGGCTCACCAGGATATCGGTCTGCGCCTCCTGGAGCGCGTGAAGAACGAGACGGCCGAGATCGCCAAGGTGGAAAGCGAGCCGATGCTCGAAGGCCGCCAGATGATCATGATCCTGGCGCCGCGCTGATCCGTTCGCCAATTGCTGTTTACGCCGCCTCCTGATCGGGGCGGCGTTTGCGTCTGTGGTGCTTCCGTCCGGGGACGCGGGCGACTATCTCCTCGCGATGGCCCTGGCTCCCGAAGAGATCGAACGCTACGCCCGCCACCTCGTCCTGGCCGAGGTCGGCGGACCCGGTCAGGCGCGCCTCAAGGCGGCCCGTGTGCTGGTCGTCGGGGCAGGGGGCCTCGGCGCCCCGCTGATCCAGTACCTCGCCGCGGCCGGGATCGGCACGATCGGCATCGTCGACGACGACACCGTCTCGCTCTCCAATCTTCAGCGGCAGGTGATCCACGGCACGCCGGATCTCGGCCGGCCCAAGGTCGAGAGCGCGGCCGACGCCGTGGCGCGGCTCAACCCCCACGTGGCCGTCGTCCCGCACCCGTTCCGCATCACGCCGGACAACGCCGTCGATCTGATCGCGGGCTACGACCTCGTCGCGGACGGCTCGGACAACTTCGCCACCCGCTATGCGGTCTCGGACGCCTGTTTCCACGCGCGCCGCCCGCTGGTGACGGCCGCACTCGGCCGGTTCGACGGCACGCTCACCACCATCCGGGCGCACGAGACCGGCCCCGGTGGCACGCCGAACCCGACCTACCGCTGCCTGTTCCCGACTCCGCCGCCGCCGGGCAGCGTCCCCGCCTGCGCCGAGGCCGGCGTGCTCGGGGCGCTGGCCGGCGTGATGGGCTCGCTGATGGCCATGGAGGTGATCCGCGCCGTGGCGGAGTTCGGCGAGCCGCTGGTCGGCCGCCTGCTCATGGTCGATGCCCGGTCGATGCGGTTCGAGACGCTGAGCTACGGCTGGGATCCGGACAACCCGCTCAACGGCGCCTCAGCCGAGTAGGGAGCCCGGCGGCATCCACGGCCCTTCGGCCTCGAGCTTGCCGAGGCAGCATTTCTTGAACTTCTTGCCCGAGCCGCAGGGGCAGGGATCGTTGCGCCCGACATCCTTGAGCGGGTTGCGCTGCGGCTCGCCCGCGCCCTCCGCGGTCCAGTCGAGGGCTTCGACCGGATCGTCGAGATAGCCGTACTGGTACGGGCCGAGGCGGTCCCGGTCCTCGGGCTTGGTCTCGGCCTTGCGCAGGGCCTCCTTGAACCAGGCCGCGTCGCTGATCTCGTCGGTGATCCGGCCGTCGGCCCGGGCCGCCGCGGCGCGGGGCGCGAGATCGCGGAAGCCGAGATGCGCGATCGCCTCCTCCCAGCCGACCCAGGCGGGCCCCTCCTCGACGGCCGCCTTTGCGTCGTCGAACCGGACCAGCAACGCGTGCATCGCGTCCCGTTCGATGCGGCCTTCCAGCGTCAGGAACGTGCAGGCCGACAGCAGCGCCATGCGGGTGAGGTCGTCGACGGTGCTGTCGAGGATCAGCCGGAACAGGGGCTCATGATCGCCGTCGAACAGGCTGGACACGACCTTGGACAGGGTCGCGGTCACGGCGTCGCCCAGCACCGCGTCGAGCGTTTCCTCGTCCTGCCGAAGTAGCTTGAGGAGCGGCGCCAGGGCACGGGTGTCCCGGGCATGCGCCATCACGTGCAGGCCCCAGAACAGGAGGTTCTCCTGCTCCGGCGCGAGTTCGCGACCCTCGGCGGCGGCCTCCAGCAACGGCAGGGTCGCCTCGGCGATCTCGGCCGGGTGCGCCAGCGCCTCGCGCAGGGCCTTGGTCGGCCGGTACTCGGAGGCCGCCAGGTCTTCGATCAGCGCTGCGATTCGGCTCATGCCGTCCTCCTCAGGCCCGCAGGGTCGCGCCGGTCCGGCGCGAGACCTCGGCCACGATCTTGGCGCTCACCGCCTCGATCTCGGCATCGGTCAGGGTGCGCTCCACCGGCTGCAGGCGGACCGCGATCGCCACCGATTTCGAACCTTCCGGCACGCCAGTCCCCTCGTAGAGGTCGAACACCTCGACGCCGGCGACGAGCTTGCGCTCCGCCCCCTGGGCCGCCTTGACGATGTCGCCCGCCGGCACGTCCCGCCCGACCACGAAGGCGAAGTCCCGGGACAGGGGCTGGAACTCCGAGAGGGCCAGGGTGGGCTTGGCCTTCGTCGGCTTGTGCTTGGGCAGCGGCAGCGCGTCGAGCACGATCTCGAACGCCACCAGGCTGCCCTTCAGGTCGAGGGCCTGGAGGGTCCGCGGATGGACCTCGCCGAACCAGCCGATCTCGGATTTCGGGCCGAAACGCAGCGTCCCCGAACGGCCCGGATGGAGCCAGGACGGCCCGCCCGCGGTCACCTGCAGGCCGCCGGTCGGCACGCCGAGGCTGCCCAGCAGCGCCAGCGCATCGGCCTTGGCGTCGAAGACATCCACGGTCTTGGCCGATCCGTTCCAGTGGCGTCCGGCGCCCGCCAGGGTGGCGCTGCCCCGCCGCACCGCGGCGGCGCGGATGCTCTGGCCCTCCGGCTGGTCCGTGGCGAAGCACTGGCCCACCTCGAATAGGGCCGCGTCCGGATAGCCGCGATCGGCGTTGCGCTGCGCCGCCCGCAGGAGCCCCGGCACGAGGCTCGGGCGCATGTCGGACAGTTCCGAGGCGATCGGGTTGGCCAGCACCAGATCGGCGCCGCCGCCGCCGAACAGCTCGGCATCGGCATGCGGGACGAACGACCAGGTCACCGCCTCCATCAGGCCGCGGCTCGCCAGGGCGCGCTTGGCGGTGCGGGTGCGCTTCTGCATCACGGTGAGCAGCGGCCGGCCGATCCCGGCGAGCCGGGGCAGGGGCTTCGGCTCGACCCGGTCGAGGCCGGCGATGCGGATGACCTCCTCGACGAGGTCGGCCTTGCCTTCCACGTCCGGCCGCCAGGACGGCGTCAGGACCTTCACCCGGTCGCCGGTGCCGGAGATGTGGAAGCCGAGCGTCTCCAGGATCAGCTTGATCTCGATCCGCGGCAGCTCGATGCCGGCCAGGCGCCGCACCTCGGTCCACGGGAAGTCGATGATCCGCTCCGATTCCGGCGGCTCGCCGGCGATTGTCGCCTCGGACGGCGTGCCGCCGCAGAGATCCATCACCAGGCGCGTCGCCAGGTCCAAACCCGGCAGCGTGAAGGCCGGATCGACCCCGCGCTCGAACCGGTAGCGCGCATCGGTGATGATGCCGAGGCGCCGGCCGGACTGGGCGATGTTGGCCGGGTCCCACAGGGCCGATTCGATCAGCACGTCCGTGGTGCTCTCGTCGCAGCCGGAGGCCTGGCCGCCCATGATGCCGGCGATCGATTCGACGCCGGCCTGATCGGCGATCACCACCGTGTCGTCGGTGAGGGTGTGGGTGCGCCCGTCCAGCGCGACGAGGCTCTCGCCGTCCCGCGCGCGCCGCACCGTCAGCTTGCCCGATACCTTCGCCGCGTCGAACACGTGCAGGGGGCGGCCCCGGTCGAAGGTGACGTAGTTGGTGATGTCCACCAGGGCGTTGATCGGGCGAAGCCCGATCGCCCGCAGCCGGGCCTGCATCCAGGCGGGCGACGGACCGTTCTTCACGCCGCGCACCAGCCGCAGGGCGAAGAGCGGGCAGAGCTGCCGGTCCTCCGGCGCGAAGCTGAGGTCGATCTCGACCGGGCAGGGGCCTTCGCCGCGCACGCCCGGAAGCGTCGCATGCTTGAGCGTGCCGATCCCGGCCGCCGCGAGGTCGCGGGCGATGCCGTGTACCGAGGTGCAGTCCGGGCGGTTCGGTGTCAGGTTGATCTCGATAACCGGGTCGTCGAGGCCGGCATAGAGCGCGTAGCCCTGGCCCAAAGGCGCCTCGGCCGGGAGTTCGAGGATGCCGTCATGGTCCTCGCCGAGGCCGAGCTCGGAACCGGAGCACAGCATGCCGTGGCTCTCGACCCCGCGAATCGTGCCGACCGAGAGCGTGATCCCCTTGCCGGGCACGTAGGTGCCGGGCGGCGCGAACACCGTGACGAGGCCAGCGCGGGCGTTCGGCGCACCGCAGACCACCTGCACGGGCGCGCCCGCGCCGGTCTCGACGGTGCAGACCCGCAGCCGGTCGGCGTTGGGGTGCTGCTCGGCGGTCAGGATCCGGGCGACCACGTAGGGCTTGAGGGCGGCCGCCTTGTCCTCGACGCCTTCGACCTCAAGGCCGATCCGCGTCAGCGTCTCGGCGATGGTGTCGAGGGACGCCTCGGTGTTGAGGTGTTCCTTGAGCCAGGAGAGGGTGAATTTCATCGTTCTTCTAGGGGCGAGAGGACGTGAGGGATGATGGGACTGGTTTCCCGGTCGGTCGTGCCGACCTCCGTCGAATCACCCCGTCAAACCGCCGATCAGGCTCGGCACGTCCAGCGGCCGGAAGCCGTAATGGTCGAGCCAGCGGACATCCGCCTCGAAGAACGGGCGCAGGTCCGGCATGCCGTATTTAAGCATGGCGATCCGGTCGATGCCGACCCCGAAGGCGAAGCCCTGCACCGCGTCCGGATCGAGCCCGCAATTGCGCAGCACGTTCGGATGCACCATCCCGCAGCCCAGGATCTCCAGCCAGTCGGTGCCCTCGCCGAAGCGGATCTCGCCGCCCTTGCGCGAGCACTGGATGTCGACCTCAGCCGACGGCTCGGTGAAGGGGAAGAACGAGGGGCGGAAGCGCATCTTCACGCCGTCGACCTCGAAGAAGGCCTTGCAGAACTCTTCCAGCACCCATTTCAGGTTGGCGATGTTGGCCGCCGTGTCGATCACCAGCCCCTCGACCTGATGGAACATCGGCGTGTGGGTCTGGTCGGAATCGTGCCGGTAGGTCCGGCCCGGGATGATCACCCGGATCGGCGGCGTCTGCGAGCGCATCGTGCGGATCTGCACCGGCGACGTGTGGGTGCGCAGCACCTTGCGTTTCCCGGCATGGTCCGGCGCCAGGAAGAACGTGTCGTGCATCTCCCGGGCCGGGTGGCCGGGCGGGAAGTTCAGCGCGGTGAAGTTCAGCTCGTCCGTCTCGATATCCGGGCCCTCGGCGACGGCGAAGCCCATATCGGCGAAAATCGCGGTGATCTCGTCGATCACCTGGGTGATCGGGTGGATCCGGCCGCGCACCTCCGGGGCCTCGCGCAGGGGCAGCGTGACGTCGACCCGCTCGGAGGCGAGCCGGGCTTCCAGGGCGGCCTCGACCAAGGCGGTCTTGCGCTCCGTGACGGCGCCCTGGATCCGGTCGCGCAGGCCGTTGATCAGCGGCCCGCGCTCCTTGCGCTCCTCGGGCGTCATGGCGCCCAGCGTCTTGAGCAGGTCCGAGACGCTGCCCTTCTTGCCGAGCGCGGCCACGCGCACCGCGTCGAGGGCGGCTTCGTCGGACGCCGCCGTCACCTGGGCCAGGAGATCGCGTTCGAGGGTGTCGAGATCGGTCATCGCTGTCTTCGAGCAGGGGTGTCGGAACCGTCGTCGCGGCGTGCTCTCGCGCGTTGTTCGTCCGCGTGCAAGCGCGCGTGGGGCGTATCGGCCCCCCAGAACGACGAAGGCGCGACTCTCGGGGGAGAGCCGCGCCTTCCTGTGTCTCGCCGCGGGCCTGAGGTCAGGCGGCCTTGGCGGTGGTCTCGGGGAGGGCGGCCTTGGCCTTCTCGACCACGGCGGCAAAGCTCGCCGGCTCGTGGATCGCCAGCTCCGACAGCGCCTTGCGGTCGACGACGATGCCGGACTTGGCCAGACCGTTGATGAAGCGCGAATAGGTCAGGCCGTGCTCGCGCACCGCCGCGTTGAGGCGCTGGATCCAGAGTGCGCGGAACGTGCGCTTCTTATTCTTGCGGTCGCGATAGGCATACTGCATGCCCTTCTCGACCGCCTGCTTGGCGATGCGGATCGTATTCTTGCGCCGGCCGTAATAGCCCTTGGCGGCCTTCAGAACTTTTTTGTGCTTCGCGTGACTGGTCACGCCGCGCTTGACGCGGGCCATCGGTTATCTCCTGGGTTCGACGAAAGACAGTGGCAACGGGTGTCGAAGGCTTACCGCGCGTTCGGCAGGAAGTACTTCTTCACGTTGGCGGCATCGCCCTCGAACAGGGTCGTGGTGCCGCGCAGGTTGCGGATCTGCTTGGTCGTCCGCTTGATCATCCCGTGGCGCTTGCCGGCCTGGGCGTACATCACCTTGCCGGTGCCGGTGATCTTGAAGCGCTTCTTGGCGCCTGATTTGGTCTTCAGCTTGGGCATTTGGCTCTCCGTTGCGCGAAAATCCCTCTGGCCGCCCCGCGAGGGTCGGATGAGGTCTGCGCGATGATGCTTCTGGTGGAGCAGCACGAGCCGCCACGGCAGCCCTATCGGCCGGGCGGTTCGACGCGGGCCGGCTTATGACAGAAACACGCAGCCACGGCAACGGCTTCCGTGCCGGACGGGTGCAACCCGCCCGCCACCGCGTCTACCAAGGCGTGAGGCCGCGCGCATCGGGGAATGCGGGGACAGCTCCCGCGCCGCACAAAACTGGTCGCGACAACCCCTCGGCGGAGGAACCATAACCTTGGCCGTCGGTTTCATTCATGTCCCGCTCAGGCCGGCAGGGTTAGACCCCCCGTCAAATACGGCCAACCAGGAGACACTTCGTGCGCATTGCCCAGATCGCTCCGTTGTCGGAGGCCGTCCCTCCGAAGTTCTACGGCGGCACCGAGCGCGTCGTCAGCTGGATCACCGAGGAACTGGTCCGCCAGGGCCACGACGTCACCCTGTTCGCCAGCGGCGATTCGGAGACGTCCGCCAAGCTCGCGGCCTGCACGCCGGAAGGGCTGCGGCTGCTCGGCTACCGCGATCACACGGCCAGCCACCTGGCCATGCTGCATCAGGTACACCGTCGGGCCCACGAGTTCGACATCCTGCACTTCCACATCGACCTGCTTCAGTATCCGATGTTCGAGGATCTGAACCACAAGTGCATAACCACGATGCACGGGCGGCTCGACGTGCCGGACTTCATGCCCGTCTACCGCACCTTCACGGGCATGCCGCTGGTCTCGATCTCCGACAACCAGCGCGAGCCGATGCCGCCGAACGTCAACTGGCTGGCGACGATCCATCACGGCCTGCCGTCGCAGAACTGCCCGTACTCGCCGGAGGCCAAGGGCGGCTACCTGGCGTTCCTCGGCCGCATCTCCCCCGAGAAGCGTCCCGATCGCGCCATCGAGATGGCGATCCGGTCCGGCACGCCGCTGAAGATCGCCGCGAAGGTCGACAAGGCCGACCAGGATTACTGGGATGAGGTCATCGAGCCGATGACCCATCACCCGCTGGTCGAGTATATCGGCGAGATTAACGAGGAGCAGAAGAAGGCCTTCCTGGGCAACGCCCTGGCGCTCGCTTTCCCGATCGATTGGCCGGAGCCCTTCGGCCTGGTCATGATCGAGGCGATGTCGGCCGGTACGCCGGTGATCGCCTTCCGCAACGGCTCGGTGCCGGAGGTGATCAAGGACGGCGTGAGCGGCGTGCTCTGCCAGACCATGGACGACGCGGTCGAGGCCGTGGCCAAGGTGAAGACCATGAGCCGCGAAGGCGTGCGCCGCCACTTCGAGGGCCAGTTCACCGCCGAGTGCATGGTCAAGAAATACGTCGCCGCCTACGAGGAGCTGCTCTCCCGCGGCGCCGACGTGATCCAGCTGCCGAAATCCGGCTTCACGCCGCATTACGGCGACGTGAATGGCTCTGCGCGGCCGGCGATCTCGGTCGCGGCGATGCCGGCCTGAGCCCCGGCATCGGGCTTGCGAGAGATGGCCGGCCCGGCCTAGCGTCGTAAAGGCGCCTCATCCGAATGGTCACGAGGGCCGCCGCATCAGAGCCGATGCGGCGGCCCTCTCGATTCGTACCCCTCACACGCACTCGGAGACGTTCTGCATGGCGGCGGAGAATACGGCGGCCCACAATGCGGCCGCCCGGACACAGGCCAGCACCGTCACGGTGGCGCCCGGCTTCCAGGACGCCGACGATGTGCTGCCGACCTACCACATCGAGGCCCATACCTCCCTGGTCGAGCGGCCCCTGCGGGCGCTGAAGTTCGGGGAGGCGTTCGGGGTTCTGGATTCCTACGGCGATATCGGCGTCCAGCCCGGGCCGGAGGGCCTGTATTTCCAGGATACCCGCTATCTCTCCCGGCTCGAGCTGACCGTGGAGGGCCAGCGCCCGCTGATGCTGTCCTCGGTGATGCAGGACGATAACGGCGCGCTCAGCGTCGACATGACGACGCCCGACATCCGCCTCGACGCCCATGACGAGACCTCGATCCCGCGCGAGACGATCGCGATCGAGCGCACCAAGTTCCTGTTCCGGGGCGCCTGCTACGATCGGATCGGCCTGCGCTCGTTCGATTCCAAGCACCGCCGCCTGCGCATCGCCGTCACCTTCGACGCGGATTACCGCGACCTGTTCGAGGTGCGCGGCACCGACCGCAAGGAGCGGGGCAAGCGCGGCGTCCTGGTGGCGAGCGACCGGGAGGTGCAGTTCCGCTATGTCGGGCTCGACGAGATCGTGCGCACCACCTCGTTGCACTTCGGCCCCAAGCCGGATCTGATCGAGCCGGGTCGCGTCGCCTTCGACGTCTCCCTGCCGCCGGAGGGCCGTGCCTCCCTGTTCATTCGCGTGACCTTCGAAGCGCATCGGGCGTTCACCAAGCCGCCGAGCGGCGAGATGGTCGGCGAGGATGCGGCCGCGAAGCTGACCCTGGCGGCCAATGTCGGGGGCGCCCGGCGTGAGCCGAAGGATCTGAGCGAGGGGACGATCTTCGCCCGGGCCTACCGCGATTCGCGCCGGGACCTGCGCGAGCTGACCGCCGGGATCACCACGATCATCTCGTCGAACGACCAGTTCAACGAGGGCCTGTGCCGGGCCACCGCCGACCTCTACATGCTCGCGAGCCGGACCCCGGAGGGGATCTACCCGTTCGCCGGTATACCCTGGTACTCGACGGTGTTCGGCCGCGACGGCATCATCACGGCCCTGATGGCGCTGTGGATCGATCCGAAATTCGGCCGCGGCGTCCTGCGCTACCTCGCCGCCACCCAGGCCAAGGCGGTCGATCCCGCGGCCGATGCGCAGCCCGGCAAGGTGCTGCACGAGACCCGCCGGGGCGAAATGGCGATGCTCGGCGAGGTGCCGTTCCGCCACTATTACGGCACCATCGACGGCACGCCGCTCTTCGTGATGCTAGCCTGGGAATATTACGCGGTGACGGGCGACCTGGAGACCATCCGGGCGATCTGGCCGTCGCTCGAACTCGCCCTGGAATGGATGGACCGCTACGGCGACCGCGACGGCGACGGCTTCGTCGAATACGCCCGCGACACCGACAAGGGCCTCGAGAACCAGGGCTGGAAGGACAGCCACGATTCGATCTTCCATACCGACGGCCAGCTGGCCAAGGGCCCGATCGCCCTGTGCGAGGTCCAGGGCTACGTCTATGCCGCCAAGAACGGCATGGCCAAGCTCGCCGCGCTCCTCGGGCACGACCCGATGGCCGAGCGCCTCTCGCACGAGGCGGCCACCCTGCGCGAGCGGTTCGATGCGGCCTTCTGGAACGAGGAGATCGGCACCTACGCGCTGGCCCTCGACGGCGCCAAGAAGCAATGCGCGGTGCGCTCGTCGAATGCCGGGCACGCGCTGTTCACCGGCATCGCCAAGCCGGAGCGGGCGGCCCGGGTCGCCGAGACCCTGCTGTGCAAGGACGGCTTCAACGGCTGGGGCGTGCGGACCATCGCCAAGGGCGAGGCCCGCTACAACCCGATGTCCTACCACAACGGCTCGATCTGGCCGCACGACAACGCCCTGATCGCGATGGGGCTCGCCCGCTACGACCGCAAGCACGAGGCCGCGCGTATCTTCCAGGGGATGTTCGACACCGCGCTCTACCAGGACCAGAAGCGCCTGCCGGAGCTGTTCTGCGGCTTCATGCGCCGGCGTCAGCGCGGCCCGGTGGCCTACCCGGTCGCCTGTAGCCCGCAGGCCTGGGCGGCGGCGGCGCCGTTCGCGTTCCTGGCCGCCTGCCTGGGCCTGGAGCTCGACCACGATCGCAACAGCGTCCGGCTGAAGAACCCGATCCTGCCGGGCTTCCTCGACGGCGTGACGCTCTACAACGTCAAGCTGGGAGCCTCGCGCCTGGATATCCGGTTCCAGCGCTACGACGACGACGTCACCGTGTCGGTGCTGCGCCGCCATGGCGACGTGCAGGTGATCGTGACGAAATAGGCCGCCGCCTCCCGCCGCGGCCCGGTGCCGTGGCGGGAGACGCCGGAAATGAAATCAGGTGTCGCCGCCCGGCAGATCGAGCACGATCGCGGCGGCATCGGCCCGCTGCCAGACCCGCCGGACCGGATAGCTCCTGTCATGACCGGGCACCGCAAGGGTGAAGGTCAGCGGCAAGCGATGCCGGCGCGAGACCGAGAGCATCGCGCCGGTCGGCGACATATCCCGCACAATGCAGGGGACCGAATCGCCGTCGGGATACTGGATCGTCGCCGGGATCAGCACGTCCCGTCGCTCGCCGTCGCGCCTGTTGACCGTCGCATCGACCGGGACGCCACCCGCCCTGCTTCCCATCCGATCCATCCCTTTGCGCGCTGATTGATTGCGCGCAGCATACGGACCACAGGACTGACAAAGTCTGACCGTGCCGCCGATCAGGACTGACTTCACGCACTCGTGTGACAGGCCGGCAATCCGGCAAACTTTGGCTGACCGGATGCGATCGACGTTCGGGATACTTGGAGCCTGCCCTGCGGTGACCCGGTTCCGCTCCTCGTCGGGCCGCGGATGATCGGACGCGGTACGCGGGACAGCCCGGATCCGCGCGACTTGGTGTAAGGGGCACAGCCAGCCTCTCCACCTCGGGACACGCCCCATGCCGGCCGATCATTCCGCTCTGTCGCTCGCCCAAGCGCTGATCCGCTGTCCCTCGGTGACACCGGAGGATCGCGGCGCCCTCGATGTGGTGGCGCAGGCGCTGAGCGGGGCGGGTTTCTCGGTGGAGCGGCCGGTCTTCTCCGAGCCGGGCTATCCCGACACCCCGAACCTCTACGCACGGATCGGTGATCGCGGGCCGTGCCTCGTCTTCGCCGGGCACACCGATGTCGTGCCGGAGGGCGACGGCGCCTGGCGCCACGGCCCATTCGACGCCACGGTGGCGGATGGCCTGCTCTACGGTCGCGGCGCCGCCGACATGAAGGGCGGCGTCGCCTGCATGCTGGCCGCGACCCTGGCGTTCATCGCGCGACGGGGCGGCACGTTCCCGGGCTCGATCGCCTTCCTGATCACCGGCGACGAGGAGGGGCCCGCGGTCAACGGGACGGTCAAGCTGCTCGACTGGGCCCGCGCCCGGGGCGAGCGCTTCGACCATTGCCTGCTGGGCGAGCCGACCAATCCAGGGCGGCTCGGCGAAATGATCAAGATCGGCCGCCGCGGCTCGCTCACCGGCAAGCTGACCGTGCTCGGGCGCCAGGGCCACGTCGCCTACCCGCACAAGGCCGAGAATCCGATCCCCGGGCTTCTGCGGCTCGCCTCGGCGCTGGTGGCGGAACCGCTCGATGGCGGCACCGCGCATTTCGACGCCTCGAACCTCGAATTCACGACGATCGATGTCGGCAACCCCGCCACCAACGTGATCCCGGCGACCGCCCGGGCCACCTTCAACGTCCGGTTCAACGACGACTGGACCGCGGCCAGCCTCGGAGCCGAGCTCCGTCGGCGGCTCGAGCAGGCCGCCGGCAATGCCGTGCGCTTCACCCTCGACCTGCAGCCCTCGAACGCCCCGGCCTTCCTGACCCAGCCCGACGCCTTCGTGGATCTGGTCTCCCGGGCGATCCAGGCCGAGACCGGCCTGACGCCGACGCTGTCGACCACCGGCGGCACCTCGGATGCCCGCTTCATCAAGGATGCCTGCCCGGTGATCGAGTTCGGCCTGGTGGGCGAGACCATGCACCAGGTCGATGAATGCGTGGCCGTGGCCGATATCGAGCGGCTGACGGCGATTTATGAGCGGGTGCTGGAGGCTTATTTCCCCACGAAGCGCTGACAGCGCGGCGCAGGGGCAGATCCCGTTCGACCGGTCTATCCAACGCACCCCCTCATCCAGAGGTGCCCGGCGATCGCAGATCGCTGGGCTTCGAAGGAGCCTTCCGGGGGTCGCGCGTCCGGCTGGAAGGCGCCTTCGAGGCCTCCGCGTCGCTCCATCACGCCAGGCTGAGGGGAGGAGTGGGATCTCGGGCGCCGAGTATCGTCACCCGCCGGAAGTCGCGATCCCGAGAAATCCCTCAGGCGTAATCCACCCCCACGAAGGTCAGCCCCCAGGCCGGCGCCAGCGGCCCGCACCGGCGCTTCTCGCCCGAGGCCAGGATGTCGGCGACGTCGTCACCCGAGAGGCGTCCGCAGCCCGCGAGCATCAGCGTCCCGACCATGGCCCGCACCTGGTGGTGCAGGAACGAGCGCGCGCAGGTCGTCACCACGATCTCCTCGTGCAGCGCCATCGTGGTGCGGGCCACGTCGAGCTGGTCCAGCGTCCGCACGGGGCTGTTGGCCTGGCACTCGGCCGCTCGGAAGGCGGAGAAGTCGTGGAGGCCGACGAGGCGCTGGGCGGCGTCATGCATCGCATCCGGGTCGAGCGGCCAGGGCACGTGCCAGACATGGGTGCGGGTCAGGGCCGCCGGGCTGCGGCGGTTGAGGATGCGGTAGCGGTAGTGCCGGCGGATCGCCGAGTGCCGGGCGTCGAAGCTCGGCGGGACGATCTCGGCGGAGAGCACGGCCACGGGTTGCGGCCGCAGATGGGCGTTGATGGCGTCGCGGACCGTGTCGGTCCGCCAGTCCTTGGCCAGGTCGAGATGGGCGACCTGGTGGATGGCGTGCACACCGGCATCGGTCCGGCCGGCGCAGGTGAGCCGGGCATCCTCGCCGGAGAAGCGCGTCACCGCCGCCTCGATCGCGCCCTGCACCGTGGCTTCGTCGGACTGACGCTGCCAGCCGCAGAACGGCGTGCCGTCGTATTCGATGACGAGCTTGTAGCGGGGCATCAGCCGAGATGCGTGCCGGGCGCGATGCGCGCGCCGCGCACGAACTCGGCGCCGCTGGCGCTGCCGCCCTTGCCGGCCCGGCGCAGCTCCGTCAGCCGGACCGCCCCGGTGCCGCAGGCGACCAGGCCCTCGGCATCGAGAAGCGTCCCCGGCGCGCCCGTGCCGGCGCCGGCCGCGGCGCGCAGGACCTTCACCCGCTCCGGCCCCTTGCCGAGATCGACTGCGAAGAACGCCCCCGGGAACGGCGACAGGCCGTTGATCCGGTTCGCGACCTCCG
The DNA here is from genome assembly GCF_020523825.1 of Methylobacterium brachiatum. Lineage (GTDB taxonomy): Bacteria > Pseudomonadota > Alphaproteobacteria > Rhizobiales > Beijerinckiaceae > Methylobacterium > Methylobacterium brachiatum. The sequence continues at coordinate 363,550 of NZ_JAJALK010000003.1, forward strand.
CGGCCGGAAGCGACCAGTCGATCCGCGCCTCGTCGTTGGTGATCTTGTGCGCGTAGACGACGCCTTCGGAGGCCTGCGGCGTGAAGGTCAGGGCGCCCCGGTCAAGGCGCTCGATCGCCTGGGACATCAGCTCGGCCCCGAGGGGCATCAGCGCATCGTGCAATTCGCCGGCGGTCATGCCCGGCACGATCGGGACGCGTCCCTCCAGGGCGACGGGGCCGGTATCGAGCCCGGCCTCCATGCGCATGATGCCGACGCCGCTCTCTTCATCCCCCGCCATCACGGCGCGCTGGATCGGCGCGGCTCCCCGCCAGCGCGGCAGCAGCGACCCGTGCAGGTTGAGGCAGCCGTGCCTGGGCACATCAAGGATCGCCTGCGGCAGCAGCATCCCGTAGGCGACCACCACGGCGACGTCGGCCCGGTGCCCGGCGAAGGTCTCGACGGCGTCCGGGCTGCGCAGGCTCGCCGGCGTCAGGACCGGGATCCCGAGGTTGTCGGCCAGCGCGTGGACCGGCGACGGCCGCAGGCCCATCCCGCGGCCGGCCTTGGCAGGCGCGCGGGTATAGACGGCGGCGATGTCATGGCCGTCCTGCGCGAGCCGCGCCAGTGTCGGCACCGCGAAATCCGGCGTGCCCATGAAGACGACGCGCATCGGGGGTCAGGCCGCGTCGCGCTTGGCCGCCTTGGTGAAGCGCTTGATCACCCGGTCGCGCTTCAGCTTCGAGATGTGGTCGATGAACAGCACGCCGTTCAGGTGGTCGATCTCGTGCTGGATGCAGGTCGCCAGAAGGCCGTCGGCCTCGATCTCCTGCTCCCGGCCCTCGATGTCGCGGAACTTCACCCGGACCCGGTCCGGCCGCTCGACCTCGGCGTAATATTCCGGGATCGACAGGCAGCCCTCGTCGTAGACCCGCTTCTCCTCCGAGGACCAGACGATCTCGGGATCGATGAAGACCCGCGGCTCGCGCACGCCTTCTTCCTTCGAGGTGTCGATGGTCACGACCCGCTTGGCGACGCCGACTTGGATCGCCGCGAGCCCGACGCCCGGGGCGTCGTACATCGTCTCGAACATGTCGGCCACGAGGGTGCGGATCTCGGGCGTGATCGGTCCGACCGGCTCCGAGGTGCGGCGCAGGACGGCGTCGGGGAGGATGACGAGCGGACGGATGGTCATGGCGGAAACCGGCAAGGGGAGCGCCGCAGGCGCGGACCCCGGGGATTCCGAGGCAATATGGCGTGGGTCGGGGCCGGTCAAATACCGCTTCTGCGGGTCGCCGCGACACCGCGCCGGCAAAACCCTCAGAAGGTGGTGCGGCTGCGGATCGCCGCGGTGAGTGTGCCCTCGTCGAGATAGTCGAGCTCGCCGCCGACCGGGACGCCGTGGGCGAGGCGGGTCACCTTGCGGTCGAGGTGCCGGATCGATTCGGTGACGTAATGGGCGGTGGTCTGGCCGTCGACGGTGGCGTTCAGCGCCAGGATGATCTCCTTCACCGCGGGATCGGCCGCGCGCTCCACGAGGCTCGCCAGGTTGAGGTGCTCGGGCCGCACGCCGTCCAGGGCCGAGAGGACGCCGCCGAGCACGTGGTAGCGCGATTTGACCGCTCCGGACCGCTCCAGGGCCCAGAGGTCCGAGACATCCTCCACCACCACCAGGGTCGAGGGATCCCGCTCGGTGTCGCGGCAGATCGTGCACGGCTCCGAGGTGTCGACGTTGCCGCAACTGGAGCAGACCACGATGCGCTCGGCCGCCACCCGCATGGCGTCGGCCAGCGGGGCGAGCAGCGTCTCGCGCTTCTTGATGAGCTGGAGCGCCGCCCGCCGCGCCGAGCGCGGTCCCAGCCCCGGCATCCGGGACAGAAGCTGGATCAGGCGCTCGATTTCGGGGCCGGCGACGGCTTGGGGCATCGTGCCTCTGGGGCGGGGAATTGCTGAACGGGCGTCTGCGGAACGTTTGGCAGGGCATAGCCGGCCCCCGGCGGTGCGCAAGAGCGCATCTCCGCCCACCCCGATCTGGTCGTTCGGGCCGATGAGCCTGCGCCGCGCCGAAGAACATCCGTCCGCCGACTGTTACAACGGCGGCATCCTGCGATCATCACCGGGGTCAAACACCCGCGTTCACGTTGCGGGCCCCCCGCGACACCCGGTAAGACGGCAACGCTTGGCCGCCTATCCAGTATGGGGCGGACGAGCGACCGGGGAACGGAGATCCAGCGTGCGGCGGACCTGTACGACCGCACGGACGTCCCCCGGGTAAACCCGGACACCGTTGGCGTCCGGTCATGTCGCGTCGACGGCACGAACAGGGGCTCCGGGAGATACGCTCTTGACTAATATCGGTGACCACAACGCGGCCCACGGTGCCGACGCCGCCGGCTTCCGCGGCCTCAAGGCCGTCCGCTGGAACTTCGAGGCGCCGAGCCTCTACGAGGAGGCGCTGACCCGCAAGGAGGGCCAGCTCGCCCGCGGCGGCGCCCTCGTGGCGACCACCGGCAGCCATACCGGCCGCTCGCCCAAGGACAAGTTCGTGGTGCGCGATGCCAGCACCGAGAACGAGATCTGGTGGGACAACAACGGCGCGATCACGCCGGAGCAGTTCGAGACCCTGCGGCAGGATTTTCTCAAGCACGCCGAGGGCAAGGAGCTGTTCGCCCAGGACCTCTACGGCGGCGCCGACCCGGCCCACCGGGTCAAGGCCCGGGTGTTCACCGAGTTCGCCTGGCACTCGCTCTTCATCCGCAACCTGTTGATCCGGCCGGACCGCTCTGAGCTCGCCACCTACGTGCCGGACCTGACGATCATCGACCTGCCGAGCTTCCAGGCGGATCCCGCCCGGCACGGCTGCCGCTCCAAGACCGTGATCGCCATCGATTTCGCCAAGAAGCTCGTGCTCATCGGCGGCTCGGCCTACGCGGGCGAGATGAAGAAGTCGGTCTTCACCTACCTGAACTACATCCTGCCCGGCCAGAACGTCATGCCGATGCATTGCTCGGCCAACGCGGCGCTCGACCCCGAGGGCGGCTCGGCGATCTTCTTCGGCCTGTCGGGGACCGGCAAGACCACCCTGTCGAACGATTCCTCGCGCCAGCTGCTCGGCGACGACGAGCATGGCTGGTCGGACGAGGGCATCTTCAACTTCGAGGGCGGCTGCTACGCCAAGACGATCCGCCTCTCGCGCAACGCCGAGCCCGAGATCTACGCCACCACCGAGCGCTTCGGCACCGTGATGGAGAACGTGGTGATCGATCCGGTCACGCGCGTGCCGGATTTCGACGATGCCTCGCTCACCGAGAACACCCGCTGCGCCTACCCGCTGGACTTCATCGCCAACGCGAGCGCCACCGGCCGAGCCGGGCATCCGAAGAACATCGTGATGCTGACCTGCGACGCCTTCGGGGTGATGCCGCCGATCGCCAAGCTCACCGGCGCCGAGGCGATGTACCACTTCCTCTCGGGCTACACCGCCAAGGTGGCCGGCACCGAGCGCGGGCTGACCGGGCCCGAGGCGACCTTCTCGACCTGCTTCGGCGCGCCGTTCATGCCCCGGCATCCGAGCGTATACGGCAACCTGCTGCGCGACCTGATCGCCAAGCACGCGGTCGATTGCTGGCTGGTCAACACCGGCTGGACCGGCGGCGGCGTCGGCACCGGCCAGCGCATGCCGATCCGCGTCACGCGACGCCTGCTCGCCGGCGCCCTCGACGGATCGCTCGCCCAGGCCGAATTCCGCCGCGACCCGTATTTCGGCTTCGCGGTGCCGGTCTCGGTGCCGGGCGTCGAGGCGGACATCCTCACCCCGGTCAAGACCTGGGGCAACAAGAGCGCCTTCGTCGAGACGGCGGCGCGGCTGGTGAAGATGTTCGACGACAACTTCAAGCGCTTCGAGGCCCATGTCGATTCTGACGTGCGCGCCGCCGGGCCGACCGCTCAGGCGATCGCCGCGTAGGCGTTTTACCGACCGGGCGGCCCATTGTGCGGCCGCCCGCGCTCAGCCGAGCCCGGCGATCAGCTTCGCGAGAAGCCTGTTCAGGATGCGCTGCTCGTCCTCGGTGAGCGGCGCCAGGACTTGGCGCTCGGCCTCGATATGGCGCGGAAGCAGGGCATCGATGAGCGCCGAGCCCTTTTGGGTCAGCGCGACCAGTGTCCCACGCCGATCCGACGGGTGCTTCTGACGCTCGATCAAGCCGGCCTTCTCGAGGCGGTCGATCCGCGCAGTCATCCCGCCCGATGAGATCATCGCGGCCTCGCACAGGGCGGTGGGCGTCAGCGCGTAGGGCGCGCCGGACCGCCGCAGCGTCGCCAACACGTCGAACTCACCCTGCTGCAAGCCGAATTCCGCGAAGGCCGGGTTGAGCCGGTCGCGCAGGACGACCTGCGCCAGCTCGGCGAGCCGGCCCAGAACCTCCATGGGAAACGCGTCGATATCGGGCCGTTCACGCTGCCACTGCGCCACGGCCTGGGCCGCACGATCCATCCCGTCCACCACGGCGCAGCCTTCGATATCTTGACGTAAAGATACTTTGCGGCGAGATTTTAGGTCTGCCGATTCCGGATGGCAATCGGCAGGGATCGCCTATGGATCGCGAGGGGACGATGAATGCACCGGCTGGGATCGCGACTCCCCATGCCGCGCCGCCGGCCTACCTTCTGCTCCTGTCGACCGGAGCCTTGCTCGGCCTCACGACCGTGGTCGCCGGCCTCGCCAGCGGCCTGGGCTGGCCTCCGATCGCCTTCCTGTTCTGGTCGGCGCTCGGCGGGGGGCTGATTCTGGCAATGCTTGCAGCCGTGGCGGGCGAACGGCTGACACCGTCGCCGGCGCTCCTGCGCTACGGGCTGCAGGCCGGGCTGCTGAGCTTCGCCCTTCCGAACATCCTGTCCTTCGCGGCGATCCCCCATGTCGGGGCCGGCTTCGTGGCGCTCTGCCTCGCCTTCCCGCCGCTGCTGACCTACGGCCTCGCGCTGGCCCTCGGGATGGATCGGCTCTCGGTCCAGGGGCTGGCCGGCATGGCGCTCGGGCTCGGGGGCGCGCTGCTGTTTGCCGTGTCGCGCCTGACGGGGGCCGACGGGGGAGGGCTCTGGACCGGGCTCGCCCTCGCGGCACCGCTCAGCGTCGCCGCCGGCAATATCTATCGCTCGGCGGCGTGGCCCGACCACGCGTCGCCGCGCCTGTTGGCGCCGATCATGGTTCTGACCGCCACGGCGCTCATCGGGGCCTACGCGGTTGCCTCCGGAATCCCGCTTCTCGCGGTGCCCTCGGCCTCGACGGCCGGCCTGCTGCCGATGCAGGCGGCAATCATCGCCGCCACCTACGCGCTGTTCTTCGTCTTGCAGAAGCGCAGCGGCCCAGTCGGGCTCAGCCAGATCGGCTGGATCGGCGCGATCACCGGCAAGGGTCTGGCAGTGGCACTGCTGGGTGAACGCTTCCCGCCGATCCTCGCGCTGGCGATCCCGCTCATCTTGGCCGGGATCGTCCTCGTCAGCCGGCGACCGCGTTGACGAAGACATGGCTCGCGAGGCTGGACCCACCTGTCCGAACCTCGCCCTCATCCTGAGGTGCCCGCGCCAACGAACCTCGAAGGACGAGGGGAGAGATTCAGGGCGCCGTCGCCCCGAACCCGTGTTCCGGGCCGCCCCTAGAACGGCAGCTTCATGCCGGGCGGCAGGGGCAAGCCCTTGGTCAGCTCGGCCATGCGCTCCTGCATGGTCGCCTCGGCCTTGCCGCGGGCGTCGTTGCAGGCGGCGACGATCAGGTCCTCGAGGATCTCGCGCTCGTCGGCGACCATCAGGGACGGATCGATGCTGACGCCCTTCATCTGGCCCTTGGCGCTCATGGTGACGCGCACGGAGCCGCCGCCGGAGGCGCCGGTCACCTCGATCTCGTCGAGCTCGGCCTGCAGGGAGCCCATCTTCTCCTGCATGGCCTGAGCCTGCTTCATGATGCCCATCAGGTCGCGCATGCAGCTCTCTCTCGTCGCGTGAAGATCAGTCTAGGTGGGGATGATGGCGGCGCGCCGCCAAGTGCGGCCGTGCCCGCTCCTCAGAAGTCGTCGTCCGGGACCTCGTCCGCCGGCATCGGGTCGCCGTCGCCCGTGATCGCCGGATCGGCGGTCGGCGGCGGCGCGGTCTCGCGGACATCGACGATCTCGGCACCGGGGAAGCGCGTCAGCACCTCGCGCACGAACGGGTCGGCGGCGGCGTTCTCGCGGCGGGTCTCGGTGGCGGCCTTGACGGTGGCATCGAGGGTCGGCGCGCCCTCTTCCTTGGAGACCGAGACGACCCAGCGCTGCCCGGTCCAGCGCAGGATCGCGGCGGCGATATCGGTGGCCAGGCTCGACCGGCCGCCCTGGGCGAGGCGGAACTCGATCTGCCCCTCCGCGAAGCGCACGAGGTGGACGTCCCGTTCCAGAGCGGTCTTCAGAAGGATGTCGCGGTTGGCGTCCGCGAGCGCGACCAAGTCCTCGAAGCGGGCGAGCCGTGGCGCGGGCGGTGCGGCCGGCCGCTCCGCCGGGGCGACCATCGCGATCGGGGCCGGGGCCGACATCGCCACCGGTGCCGCCGCGGCGGAAGCCATGGGCGCGCCGACCGGCATCGGCCGCGGTGCGACGGCCGCCGCCGCACTCGGGCCGCCGCCGCGCAGGTCGGGGATCGGCGGCAGGGGCGGACGGCCGGAGGTGGCCGGGGCCTCCTCGACGGGCGCCGCCGCGGCCTCGGCCTTCAGCTGGCGCAGGGCCTCGTCGGGGGTGGGCAGGTCGGCCGCGTAGGCGAGGCGGACGATCGCCATCTCGGCCGCCGCTAGCGGACGCGGGGCAGCTTGGACCTCGGGAATCGCCTTCAGCAGGATCTGCCAGGCCCGCGACAGGGCACGGATCGAGAGTTTTTCCGCGAACTGGCCGCCGCGGACCCGCTCGGTCTCGCTGAGCGTCGGGTCGGAGGCGGTCTCGGGCACGACCTTCAGGCGGGTCACGAGATGGGTGAAGGCCGCGAGGTCGGACAGCACCACCGACGGGTCGGCGCCGGAATCGTACTGCGCCCGCAACTCGGCGAAGGCTGCCGGCACGGCGCCGCGCATCACCGCCTCGAACAGGTCGAGGATCCGCACCCGGTCGGCGAGCCCGAGCATGTCGCGCACGCTCTGGGCCGTGACCGCACCGGCCCCGTGGGCGATGGCCTGGTCGAGCAGCGAGAGCGCGTCGCGCACGGAGCCCTCGGCGGCGCGCACGATGGCGCCCAAGGCCTCGTCCTCGGCCTCGACTTTCTCGGCCGCGCAGACCTTGGCGAGATGGGCATGCAGGACCGGCGCCTCGACCCGGCGCAGGTCGAAGCGCTGGCAGCGCGACAGGATCGTCACCGGGACCTTGCGGATCTCGGTGGTCGCGAACACGAACTTGGCGTGGGGGGGCGGCTCCTCGAGCGTCTTCAGGAAGGCGTTGAACGCCTTCTCGGAGAGCATGTGGACCTCGTCCACGATGTAGACCTTGTAGCGCGCGGAGACCGGCCCGTAGCGGATGCCGTCGATGATCGCGCGCACGTCGTCGATGCCGGTATGCGAGGCGGCATCCATCTCCAGCACGTCCATGTGCCGGGATTCCATGATTGCCGCGCAGTGCAAACCGAGTTCCGGCATCGACACGGTCGGGCCGGTATCGGGGATTCCGGCCCGGGCATAGTTGAGGCCGCGGGCGAGGATGCGGGCGGTGGTGGTCTTGCCGACCCCGCGCACGCCGGTCAGCATCCAGGCCTGGGGAATGCGGTTGGCCGAGAACCCGTTGGCCAGGGTCCGCACCATGGCGTCCTGGCCGATCAGGTCGCCGAAATTGGTCGGGCGGTATTTCCGCGCGAGCACCCGGTAGGGCGTCGCCGCGCTGGCGGGGCTTGCGAACCCGGGCAGGCCCGGCTCGTCGTCAGGCGTGCCGGTCGAAGCGTCCATGCCGTGTCGGGTCGGGCTTCCGAGCGCCAGGAGATAAGGTGGGAGGCTGGACGAAGACCCGCTCGGTCTCGTTAGGGCTGCTTCCTTCCGGACCTGACCCGGTTGGCGAGTGAAACGTCCCTCGCCAACCCCCCGCCGGCTATATGGCCGGGCTCTTAGCCGAACGCAAGCGCCGGCTACTCGGCCTCGCGCTTGACCACAGCCAGGGTCTTCGGATCGAGCTTCAGGTCGAACTGCTTGCCGTTGGCGTCGATCGCGTCGTCGACCTCGATCATGCCGTCGTCGAGCTCGATCTCCTTCCACTTGGTGAAGCCCTCCTGGCGGAGCATGGCCTCGACCTTGGCCTGCTGGTCGGGCGGGAGCTTCTCGTCGGCCCGGGCGACGCTGGTGAGGCCGGCGGCCAGGGTGAGGGCGAGCAGGGGGGCGGCGAGGCGCATCGAAGTCTCCGTGTCTCGATTGTGTGCCGGCTTTGAACAGCGGGACGGCGCCGGGGTTCCCCGCGAACCGCGATCCTCTTGAGCCCGCTTCGATTTTCCAGCACAGCTAAGGTTGCCCGCCGCGCCGCGCCGGCACCGGGGCTCAGGACTGCCGACCTATGGTCACACGCGTCGCCACCGTGGCGTTCGAGGGGATCGAGGCCCGGTCCGTGGACGTGCAGGTCCAGATCATCCCGGGCAACGTCGTGTTCAACGTGGTCGGCCTGCCCGACAAGGCGGTGGCCGAATCGCGCGAGCGGGTGCGCGGCGCCTTGATCGCCTCCGGGCTGGCGCTGCCGGCCAAGCGCATCACCGTCAACCTCGCCCCGGCCGACCTGCCCAAGGAGGGCTCGCATTACGATCTCCCGATCGCGCTCGGCGTCATGGCGGCGATCGGGGCGATCCCGGCCGACGCCCTCGGCGGCTATTGCGTGCTCGGCGAGCTGGCGCTCGACGGCAGCATCACGGCGGTGAACGGCGTGCTGCCGGCCGCGATCGCGGCCGGAGCCCGCGGCCTCGGGCTGATCTGCCCGGCCGCCACCGGGTCCGAAGCGGCCTGGGCCGGGGGCGACCTCGACGTGCTCGCGCCGCGCTCACTGATCCAGCTCGCCAACCACTTCAAGGGCAGCCAGGTCATGGCCCGGCCGGAGCCCTCGGTGGCCGGCCTGGCGGGGCCGCTGCCGGACCTCTCCGACATCAAGGGCCAGGAGGGGGCCAAGCGCGCCCTGGAGATCGCGGCGGCCGGCGGGCATAACCTTCTTATGTCGTGGCACACCAGGTTGACCCGAGAAAAACCTGGGCCCTACGGTTGGGCATCATGCCCAAGGCCTACAGCTACATTCGGTTCTCGCGCCCCGAGCAGATGCGCGGCGACAGCCTGCGCAGGCAGGTCGCCAAGGCGAACGCGTGGGCGGAGAAGCGCGGCCTCGTCATCGACGAGACACTGAAGGACCTCGGCGTAAGCGCCTTCCGGGGCGCCAACCGCATCAAGGGGGCGCTCGGGGTCTTCCATTCGCTCGTCGAGAAGGGCGAGGTCCCTCGGGGGTCCTACCTCATCATCGAGAGCCTGGACAGGTTCAGTCGCAAGGCCGCGCGCGAGGTGCTGCCCGACTTCCTAGGCCTCATCAACGAGGGCATCATCGTCGTCACGTTGATCGATAAGCAGGAATACAGCGCCAAGCGCATCGACGACGAGCCGATGGCGCTGTTCGGGTCGCTGATGGTGATGCAGCGCGCCCACGAGGAGAGCAAGACGAAGGCGGAGCGCCTCTCGGAAGCCTGGACCGAGAAGCGCAGTCAGGCGGCCGGATCGGGGCGCGTGATGACGGCCCGGGTCCCAGCCTGGCTCCGGGTCGTCGAGGCTGACGGCCGGCGCAGGATGGAGTTCCGGCCGGCGACAGCGGACTGCCCGGACGGACGTGAACTCGTTCGCCGAATCTTCACCGAGGCGATTCGCGGTTATGGGCGGCGTACCATCGCCACCCGCCTGAACGACGCCAAGATCCCTCCGCTGCAAGGCGGCAAGGAGTGGCACCCCTCGTACATCCTGAAGGTGCTGCAGTCCCGAGCGGCCTACAGCGAGCATCAGTCCTACCGCTTCGACGAGGCGGGCAAGCGCGTGCCGACCGGGGAGCCGATCAGGGATTACTATCCGGCCGCCGTGACCGAAGCCGAGTTCATCAGGGCGAACGGCGCCCGGGAAAACAGGAAGCCGGCTGCCGGCGGGCGCGGCCCGACCGGGGTCGTCAACCTGATGCGGGGGATCGCCTACTGCTCGTGCGGCAACCGCATGGCCCGGGTCTGCAAGGGCGATCCGAAGAAGGGTGCGCCCTACCTCGTCTGCGCGGACGCTAAGCGGGGCACCTGCGAGAACACGCGGCGTTGGCCGGTCGCCTGGGCGGAGGACAGGCTTCTCGGGACGACGGCGCGCATCGACGTCGGAAAGGTCCTGGCGACGGCCAATGCGACGGAAGGGCGTCGTTCGGGGCCGACCATTGCCGACCTGGAGGGCAAGGTCGCCGACCTGGGCACCCGCCTCCTCAACATCATGGGTTTGGTAGAGCAGGGCGTCGAGGAGTTCGCTGGTCGCGCCCTCGTCTTGCGGAGAGAGAAGAAGGATGCGGAGGCGGAACTGTCCGCGATGCGCCGGATGGGCGCTCGACGCGCATACGAGCCGTCACCGGAACAGCGCCGGGCCTTGATGGCGGACTTGCGGGCGCGCCTTGCGGCGGCGACGCCCGAGGAACGGGCCGACCTCAGGACCCGCCTCGCGCAGGAGGTTCGCGGCGCGTTCGACCGCGTCACCTTCGACCCTCACAGGATCACCGTGACATACAAGGGAGTCGTTCCGCACGGCCAAGGCGTCACGACGCAGACAGTCACCGTGGCGGTGTTCAGCGACCACCCGGAGGAGATGGCGATGCTCGCGCTGTTCGAGCTGGATGACGACCGCCGGCCGGACAAGCCTGTCTCCGGGGTCGGTAGGTGGCGGGCCGCCAGGCGCCCGGCCAGGGTGGTCGAGCCTAGCCCCGATCCGGAGTGGGAGGTCGACGAGGATGAACCCGTGATGGATGCCCCTCGACCCAGGTGAGAACCAGAGCGAGCCCCGGGGGGATACACGTACCGAGCGGCTTTCGACCTGCATGGTTGTTGTGGCCGGACGGGGCGGGATCACGCTCGGTACATCCCCGTTCAAGCAGTCCCAACTGGCCCCCGACGGTGCTCCGAAGGGCGGGGGGATCGCATGATGTCGTCATCTCGGGACTTCAGGAGATCGGGCAAAGGCAGTGCTGCCGACGGCCCCGTGATCCATGATAAACGTCTGATTTTGTTGATTTATCTTATTTGGGCATTTGTGGTTACAGCCGATGTTTTCCCATGGGAAAACATCGGCTGTAACCACAAGGCTTCTGGAACTCAATCGGCCGGGACCGATCCGGTATCGTGACCCGACATCGCAGGGTTTCCCAGACCGTCGTCGATGAAGTCGCCGTCCTCGGCATGAGGCGATTTGGCCGCGATACGCCGGAGGCCGGATGGCGCCGTCACAGGCAAGCCGTGCCGCGGCCGGGGCCGCCCCTGCGAGGCATCGTACTCCTGGCTCGCAGCCTTGCGGCCCTCCATTTCCTGGAGGCGGTCGGCTTCTGCCGCGGCCGCGATGTCGGAGCGATCATTCTGCCCCCGCTGGATGACCTCGAACTTGAACCCCTCCGCGGCCCAGGCGGTCCGAAACGCGAGGATCACCTTGTCCCCGAGATCGACAGCCCACCGCGCGAGCTCGGGCGTGAGAACCCTGTCGACCCAATGCCCGGGCGCAGGCCTCATCTTGGCGTGATTGCCAAGATGTCCCACCAACCGAAGCTTCGCTCCGGAGCCGAAGATGTCCTCTTCCTTGTCCCCCCGGAAGTGGACGAGGTGATTGCGCAGGTCGAACAACAGGGTGAGTTGGAACCAGGTTTGCTGTTCGATCCATCCAGCCCCGAAAATCGCGTTCGGCAACTGTCCCCACTTCTCAAGAGGGGGCTTCAACTCGCCTTGATGCACTCCCGGGTCCGTGCAGTAATCGGGAAGCTTCACCAATCTCCATTTTTCCCGCTCCGAATTGAAGATGGAATGGATGGCGGCGTTGATGAAGGCTTCAAGGGCGCAGCAGACCTGGAGGACCGCGGCAGACGGCCCGTCGGTGCCCTGCGGATCCGCCTTCGAGACGGCTACCATCGTCCTGGCGGCCTGCATGGCCCGGCACGACCAGTTCGGAAGCGCCACCGCCTGATGGATGCCGTTCGATACGCGGTGCGCGACCCAGTACCGGCCTTCGCCCCCGGCCCCCGGCGGCTCCACCAGCATCTCGACGCCAGGCCGCGCCTCGGACCACCAGGGGCTGCCCGCCGGGCGCGCCGCCGAGGTTTCAACCGGCACGGCGCGGAAGCGGAATTCGTTCAGGGCCGGGCTGTCGGGCCGACCCGCGAGCGCACGGTCATCCCGGCGCGGGTTCCCCTTGCCCCTCTTGGGTCGTCCGTCCCCCGCGTAGGCGGCCGGATCGCCGGCGATACCGCAGACGCAGGGGTCCTCGTGTCGCTTGGCGTGCTCGCCGGCCAGCGGTGCGATGGCCGCGGCTGCCCAGAGCTTGCCGAGGGCGACGAGCACGGACATCGCACCGGCGATGTGCTTGCCGTCCGGCGCTTCGTCACCGAGGAAGTTCGACACGAAGACCAGCTTCTGGACATACGCGTCCGCGGTCGCCCTGTCGCCTTCGTCGAGATGATGCCGGCACAGGGGGGCGTAGTTCTCGATGCAGGCCGCCCACGCCCCGGCCTCGCGGCGCAGTTCCGCGGCCAGGACGTGCAGGCCGGCCGCCTCGGCCCTTCGGCCCTTCTTCCTCGCCGCGACGGCTTCGTTCGTCACGGTCACGGCGCGGGAAAGGAGCGCGTCGCGCTCCGCCGGCGGCAGGCGGTCGGGATCGGGTCCCTTGATCTCCTCGAAGCCCGATGCGGGGAACCACCGGTCCCGCGAGGTTTCCTTGGGATCGGCGGCGGGGAACGGGACGCGCGGCGGCAGCGGCGGCCGCAGCGGCAGGGGTGGCCTCGTCATGAGGTCGCCCCGTCGTGGAAGCCTGGCATCCCGTCGTCCGATCCCGCCGTTGTCACGGGACGGATTAGAGGGCTCACCCCGTTACGAAAGCCTCAAGGCGCCGGTCCGGCACCAGGTCACGGGCTGGCGGGGAAGCCTGCCTCGTCCGCATCGTCGTCCTCGTCGAACCGCGACGTCCACAAGGGAAGGTCGCGGTCCTCCGGGTCGCGCTCGCAGCCAGGCCACTCGACGGGCCTGGGCTCCCGGTAGCCCAGGCCGTCGTTGTCGGTGGGGTCGTACAGGAGGGTGGCGAAGTCATCCTTGAAACCGTGGCAGACGCGGCAACCCAGTCCGTCACCCAGCGTGACCAGGACCTCCCGGTAGGCCTCGACGCTCCCTTCCAGGAGCCGACCGTCGCAGAACGCCTTCCTGACACCCTCGTCGCGGGCGAGCTCCACCTCGATCCAGCCCGCCTTGTCCAGGAAATCGTGGAACCAGGGCATGGGGTTGGCGAGGTCGAAGGAACCGTGGCTGAAATGGAACGAATTCCTCGACCCGCCCCTCCCGAGGTGACGCGCCAGGCCCTCGTTGACGTAGCGTTCCCTCAGGGCCTTGAGCGCCGCGTCGGCGCCCTCGAAGGCCACGACGGCGGCCGCCGTCTCGGGAAGTGCCGCAAGGGCCGTGCCGCCCTTCGCCGAGCCGGCGGCCAGCACGCGTCCGTCCCGGCTCACCCACCCGCGACCGCCCAAGGCCAGGGCCTTCAGGACGGACGGGTCGGTCGCCGGGCCGGAGACCGGCTCGATCCGGCCGCGGGGCTCGGGCATGAAACGCGTGAAACGTTGGTGCGGCGCGGCAGGCTCCGGCGGCTCCATCGGCCAGGACGGGTCCGCCGTGAACCCGACCGGGGGCGAACGACCGCGGTCCTTCGGGTCCGACGCTGCAGGCATAGCCAGAATCCTCCGTCCATCGGAGGATCGTCGGGCGAGCGGTCGAAATGCACAAACGGGACGCCCCGCCCAACCGCGATGCGGTCCCGGAAGCCCCGGCCCCGGGGCGGCGGCCCTACGGCCGTCGGAGCCGCTTGTCCATCAGCCAGCTCCAGTCGACGAAGGCCCGCGACATCTCCGGGACGTCGCCGAACAGGGGCGGGTTCACGTCCGCCAGGGCACCGGCGATTGACGGCCATTCCTTCGACCGCAGCAGGCAGCCGGCCCTGTACCGGGTCTTCAAGTGGCCGCCACCTGCCGCCGCCTCCGATGCGGGGCGCCAGCCGCGACCCGTGAGGATCACGCACATCAAGGCGTCGAGGGTGGGGCGCGGGTCGGCGCCCTGGTGGACGTAGCGGGTGAAGGAGGCGGCGGGCAGCAGCGACCGGACGGCGTCCCACTCCGCGTCCGTCAAGGGCCGCCAGTCCCCGCGTCCCCCGGCCGGGGCGGCGCGATGCACGTGGTGGCCCGCGTTCGTTCGCAGGCAACCCTTGGTCACCGTCCGTGTCACGACGTCGGCGTCGTCGACCAGTCCGATCAGCGAGCCGAACCTCAGCACGACGTCCGCATCGAACCTGCCGCGGGCGCCCGGCCTGACATCGACGCGCGCCACCAACTGCCGGACGGCGGCGGCGAGCCGGAGGCCCGCGTCGTCGCGCGGCCGGAACGGCGCATCGAGGGACAGGCCCAGGATGGCCTCGCGCAGGGCCGTCGTCCGGCCCCGGTCGACCGCGAGCGGGGCCGCCGGCCGGAGGGCGGCCAACTCGGCCTCGGCCACCTGGAGCTCTGCCTCGGCCCTGCCGCGCCACGCCACGACGCGCGGGTTGACACAGCCATCGCCGAACTCCCTGTCCAACGACCTGTCCAGCTTGCGCGTCAGCATCCTGACGCGATGCTCCATCCTGGAGCGCTGGCCGGAATCCCCCGACCCGGCCTTCGCGCGCTCCTCGTTGTAGGATTCCGCGTAGGCCTCCGCGAAGGCCGGGTCGGCGAGCTCCTCGGCGACGGTCTCCAGCACCAGGCCGTCCAGCCCGGTCACGGAATAGGTCCGGGTGTGCGCGCAGGTATCGTAGACGTAGGCCTCCGTGCACTTCCAATACTTGTTCCTGTGCGTGCGGCCCGCGTTCATCCACCGGCCGCATTCGGGGCACGCGACCCGTCCCGAGAGCAGGTACGAGGCCCGCTCCTCCTTCGGCTCGAACGCGTGGGACACCTGGCTGGCCTGGATCGCCCTGACGCGGTCCCAGACCTCCTGCTCGACGATGCGCGCCTCCGGGACCTCGGTGACGATCCATTCGTCGCGCGGACGCACGTGGACCTTCTTGCTGCCGCTGTCCGGGTCCTTCACGGTCTGGGTCCGGTTGTGGAAGAGCAGGCCGATGTAGCGGGCGTTCCGCAGCATGCCCTCGACGCCCTGCGAGGTGATGCGGCCGCCCCTGTGGCTCCTGACGCCCTCCCGGTGCAGCATCCCCGAGATCGCGCGGTACGTCACGCCGTCCGCGCGCATGGCGAAGATCCGCTTGACCACCTCGGAGGTGACCGGGTCCTTCTCGCAGACGCCCGGCTTGCCCGGCACGGCACGGTATCCGAAACAGGGGCCGCTCGGGAAACGTCCCTCGCGCGCCATCTCCCTGATCCCGTACTGCGAGCGCTCGATGAAGTCCTTGCGATACTCGTCGCCCATCATGGCCTGGACGGCGAGGTCGGTCAGGCTCAACGCCCCGCGGCCGGGGACGTGGATCGCGATGCCGAGGCGCTGCAGCGTCTTGAAGACGTTGGCCGCGATGCCGAGGTCGCGCGCCAGACGGTCGACGTGCTCGATCACCAGGATGCCGAACAGTCCCTCCTTCGCATCGCGCAGCATGGCTTCGAGCCCCGCCCGGCCCACGGTGGAGGCACCGCTGCGACCCCTGTCGGCATGGTCGCTGGCGAGCGAGCGGCCGGTCTGCTCGATGTAGGCCAAGCAGACCTCGTGCTGACGCTCGATGCTGGTCTCCTTCTGGCCCAGCGTGCTGTAGCGCTTGTAGACCCCGGCCCTTCGGTCGTCGGGCTTGGAGGGGACGGGACCGGACCTGCGCGGCGTGACCCAGGCGTGGGACACGTGCCGGGCGGCGGCGCGGCCCATGGGGGGATCGTTGTTCGACATGGACAGTGGCCTTCCTGGCCGTCGCCGGCTCGGCGGACGGCACCTCGGCCCGGGGGCCACGAGAGGGTATGGTGGGTGCCCGGAGGGGAGGAGGGCGCCCGGGGGCCCCTCCTCGACCCGGGTCGCGGCCGGTCCCGGTGGGACCGGGGCGGCTAGCGGACGGCGAAGGTCTCCTGCACCGCGTCCCAGTCCGGCCGCGGCACGATGCGCAGGTGCTCGACCGTGGCGTTGATCCACCGGTCGCGGGGACGGCTTTCCCTTCGCCGCCGCCCGGTGGCCGGATCGCGGGCGGTCGCGGTCCGTCCGTACACCGAGACACCGGCGTAGAGGGGATTGCACAGCAGACGGCGCACCGCTTCCCCGCCCCAGCAGCGGTCGGCACGCGGCATCGCGTTCAGGGCGCGGGCGATGCGCGCCAGGGTTTCCCCCTGGAGGCGCAGGGAGAAGGCCCGGCGCACGACCGCGGCCTGCTCCGGCACGACCATGGTCTCCCCCGGCCTCCCGGGGACGGCGGCGTAGCCGTAGCAACGGCCGCCCATGCCGAGGCCGCGCCGGGCGTTCGACTCCTTCGCGCGGAGGGCGCGCCGCCGCGCCGCCTCGCGGTACGACCTCGCCACCATCCCGCACGGGAGTTCGTCGAACCGCACCGGGCTCCCGTCGCTCCTCAGGACCTCGACGCCGCACCGACCGAGATGGCGGAAGATCCGGAACAGGTCCGCCACGTCCCGGGAGAGCCGGGGGTGGTCCTCGACGATCAGCACCCCGAACTCGCCGCGTCCCGCCGCTTCCAGCATGGCCGCCAGCCCGTCGCGGCCGTCGACCGTGCACGCCGCCGCATCGTCGGAGAAGACGGCGGCCAATTCCAGGCCCTGGCTCTCCGCGCCTTCCTCGCAGAGGGCCCGCTGGCGCGGGATGCCCTCGCCGGTGCCGTTCCCGGGATCGCGCAGGTACGCTGCGGCGGTCCGCTTCTTGTTCTCGCTCATGGGATGTCGCTCCAGGTCGGCCGCCGGCGGCTCCGAGGCGCGCGCGGTCGGCCGGCCGGCCCGAGGGCCGGTCAGTGTCGCAGGGATGTTCGGTTTTCGAGGATCGGGCCGGCGTCGGGGTCTTCGCCTCTGGGGCGGACCGGAGGCCTCGGGGCGGCGACGCCGGCCTAGATAAGTTGCAGCCGCGATATGACGGCGAGGATGCTGAAGGGCATCTGCGTGTCCGTTGAACGTTTTTCGCCTCGTCGCGAGGCCCCATCAGGATCCTCGAACGCCCCTTCCGATGCAAGACTAAATCGAGGTGTTTTACTTCTTGTCGATTCAGTCAACGATTCCAGCGCGATGGCCTATGCTTCACGCCACCCTTGATCGCGCCCTCGTTGGAGTCGCGGTCACGATGAAGGTCGATTCCTTGGCCCTCGAACACATCGGGATGGGTTACGAATACTTTTTCGCTATCCCCACAGTCGCTGGTTCTAGCAGTGCCCCATGCGATGCCGCGGGCCATGTCGAGATGGGCCTGGTAGCGGCCTAGCGCCCTGGCCAGGGCGAGCAGGCGGGGGTCGGGGCGGCCTTCTCCGTCGGCCATGGCTTGGTTCTCCTCGGGGCTGGAAGGAAATGCCGACGGGTCGCGACGAGGCCGGCGAGACTTGCGGGGGCGCGGCGGCCGGGAGGGGCCGGCCTACCTTTTCGCCCGCGGACCCGTCCCGTCCGGGCCGGCCGGGAACGGGATCACGTTACCGGCGCCGGGGCGCGGCTTGCGCGGCCGCCGACGGGCGGCGGCCTCCATCTCGGCCACGTCGAGCTCGACGTGCAGCGCCTCGGCCAGCGCCTCGAAATCGGCGCCGGCAAGGACGCGCCGCATCCCGGCGAGCCGCCTCACCACGTCGGCGAGGCGCTCGTCCAGCGCGTCGGGGTCATGCCCGTGCACGGCGGCCTCCCTTGGTCCGGGGCGCGCCGCGGTCCTCGGCGAGCCGGTCGCGGATCACCGCGCCGGTCAGGAGCCGCTCGTCGACGAGGCGGTGTGCGAGACCGTCGATGGCGTCCCGGTGGGCCTGCACGAAGTCCCTGCTGCGGGCGTAAAGCCTGTCGAGGTCGGCGGACACGAGGCGGCGCAGGTCCGGGCAGGCGGCTAGCAGGCGATGCGCGTCGGCGTCGGAAGCCCGGTGCAGCAGCGTGCCGCCGAGGCCAAAGCTGGCGTGGGCGGCCGCGAGCGTCCTGGTCGCCATGCCGAGGTCCGAGCCGGCTGGGCCGCCGGCCCCGGTGGTCGCCTCGCCCCACTCCTCGTCGGCGGCGCGGCCGCACAGGGTCGCCACGACGTAATCCTCGATCTGCGCCCGGGTCATCGTCAGCCGGGTCGCGAGCTTCGTCCGCGTCAGCCCGGCCACCTCGCCGGACTTGACGGTGGTCACGGTCCGGACCTCGCCCACGCCCAGGGCCTCGACCGCACAGGCGTGGGCGATCTCGTGCCGCGCGCAGGCCAGCGCCTCCGCGGGGGTGCGGTCGTCCTCGGGCGCGACCAGCCGCATCAGGTCGGCGATGGCGACGGGCCGGTCGGCGACCCGCGCCGTTCGGCGGGCGGCCTGGGCCCAGGCGGCGGCGTCGGCACCGGTCGCGCCGACGCCGAGCGCGGCCACGCCCGTCAGGTCGGCCCCTGGCAGGACGTCCGGCCCGAGATGGTGGCGGAGGATGTCGGCGAGGCCGGGGACGCTGGGCTTGCGCACGGTGATGACGCGGGACAGGCGGCCCGGCCGGACGAGGGCGGGGTCCAAGTCCTCGACGTGGTTCGTACCCGCGATGACGATGATCTTGCCGTTCTTGCCCGAGGTCGCGCCGTCGAGTTGCAGCAGGACCTGCCCGATGATCGGCTTCCAGAAATCGCGGTTTCGGTTGTCGAGCCGGCCGCGGTTGGGCAGGCCGTCGGCCTCGTCCAGGAAGAGCACGGCCGGGGCGGCGGCCGCGGCGGCCGAGAATACCCGGGACACCTCGCGCACCACGTCGCCGAGGTAGCCCTGCGTCTGCGTGAACCACGACGCCACCGAGGTCTCGATCAGCGGTACGCCCAGGGTCCTGGCGACGGATCTGGCGAGCAGCGTCTTGCCGGTCCCGGGCTCGCCACAGAAAACCGCGTGGCGGGCGATAGCATCGAAATCGATGCGCCCCGCGAGGTAGGCCTGGAAGTCGTCCGCGAGCGCGAGGGTCCAATCCCTGGCCTCGCCCTCCAGCCCCGGCATCTCGTGCAGGAGCGGCGCCTCCGGCAGGTCCGGGTCGACGACGGATCGGGAGCGCGCGGCGGCCTGGAGCCGGGCGAGGCAGGCGGCGGCGGTCGAGCCCGTGCGCAGGGCTGCTACGTAATCGTGGTGGCCGAGGCCGTGGAGCGGCGGCATCGGCCCGGGGTCCTCGCCGGTCACGGCCTGGATCGCGCGGGCGACCTGCCCGGGGGTCGGCTGCGCGAGGTCGAGGCGGACGTCGGCCCCGGCGACCAGGGAGGCGGGCAGGAAGCGCTCCGGGTCCTGGCTGATCCCGCAGACGCGGCCGCCGCGGGCGAGACGGGCCGAGACGCGGTCGCAGCCGACCTCGGGGCGGTCCTGCGTGCGCGAGGCCCCGGTCCTGATCAGCATGTCCGCGAACGTCGTGTGGGACCGCATCGCGGCCGCCACGCTGTCGACCCAGTCGGGCGAGGGCACGCGGACCACCACGGCGGCTCCGTCCGGCGCGGCCAGCGCCAGCCGCTTCCCGGGCGTCAGCGCATCGTGGACGAGGATGCCGGCGAGGGTCTCGACCTCCTCGTAAGGCATGTCGTCCGGGTCGGCCTGCCTGGCGGCGAGGTGGGCGAGGTCGCCGGTGAGGAACTCCTCGGCGGTCGGGTCGTCGCTCGGCGGGGTGGTGGGCTTCGTCCTGGCCATGGTCGTCTCCGCGCGAGGCGACCGGCCGCGTCGCGGCGCCGGGTCAGGCCTCGGGTATGCTGTCGGGGAAGGGGTGCTCGGGGACCGCGCGGGGGCGGCCGCAGCGTTTCGATATGGGGTGCTCGGTCATGGTCGATGCGTCCGGTTGACGGGGATCAGGGCAGGTCGTCGCCGACGTCGTAGGGGTCGCCGCCGGTGCGGCGGGCCCAGGCGGTGACCCGCACGTCGCGGGGCCGCGGGCCGGTCCGCTCGGCGAGCGCGGCGGCGCGGCGCTCGGCCTCCTCCAGCACGGCGGCGCCGAGGGCGACGCGCACCGCGGCCGCCACCGTGACGAGCGAGGCCTCGCCCAGGCTCTCGCGGCAGGCGGCGAGGCGGCGGAAGATGTCGCCGATGACGTGATCGGGGTCGTGGGTGTCGTGTGCCATGTTCGCCTCCGGTCGGAGGCGGCCGCGCGCAAGGGCGCGGTCAGGCCTCTCCGGTCCGTGTGGGGGTGCTGTCGATGCGAGTGGGCCGGCCGATGCGGGCGTTCCGCACGACCGCCGGCCGGACGTCGGCCCCGGGTATGAGGCGGTCGAGGGGAGGCATGGCGGAGGCAATCCTTGCGTGGCGGCCCGGGAGAAAGCCTGGGCGGCATGTATCGGCGCCGAGGCGCCCGCGGAACCTTGCAGCTCGGTTAACGCCGGTCAACGACGGCCCGCCGCTTTAAGTAGAAAAGCCTGGGCCCCTGTGGATCCCGGGCAGGACCGGGCGCGCGCGACGAAGTCCGGGGAACCCTGGGCGTCGTGGGGCGAGCCACTCGGCGGCTATCGCGCCATGCGTAGCGTTCGGCGTACCCGTTACACCGTCGTCGAGCATTCAGGCATCGCCACCGAGGGAGTCTGCACGCATCTCCGATCCCGCCGGGGAAGCACTCGGCATTTCCGTGGCCACCATCCGCCGGTAGCGGCGTACCGGTGATCGACGGCGGTTAACGCTCGCGCTTCACCACGATGGGAGAGATGCCGCCATCCGGGGTGAAGACGCTGGCGCCGATGTCGAGGCGGCGGAAGGGCCGGTGGCGGAGGATCAGAAGGCAGGCGAACGTCGCGCCGACGCGCCCGTCGGCCAAGATATCCCGCATTGCGCAGATATCATCCTGGCTGGGTCGGGTCGGGAAAGACGGATGGGAGTGCCATTCGCCGAGATAGTTGAAGCGTCGATAATCGTGGCCGGTTCGCTCGTGGAAGCCCCGGATGGCCTTCCCATGGTGTTCCGGGTCACGGACGAAGCGGGCGGGACTTCCGCCGTCGCGCTGGAGGCTCGCTTCCAGGACCCTGAACTCATCCCCGCCCAGGGCTTCGCCCAGGAGGACGCCGCCGATTTCTCGCTGGCCGGCCTGCTTGAGCTCCCGACGCCACGCGGCGGAGACCGCCTTAGGCAGCAGGATCTTCATGGGTGTCCTTGGCGAAGAGGCCCGTGAAGATCTCCACGGCCTCGGCCCGGTCCTGGTCCGATTGAACCTCCGGACCGCCGGCTTCCGGAACAGGAACATCGAGCGGATAGGCCTCGAACGGGGCCGCGAAGATCCAGCCGGCCCTCAGCGCGACGGTGTAGATCGGGTGCGGGAAGGCGTTCCCACCGGTCAAGGCGTCGATGGCGAAGCGGGCGGCATGGTTGGCGATGACACCGACCTCGGCATCGTCGGCGACGAGGACCTTTCCGCCTTCCGCTTCGGTGGCATAAGCCCCCGCTTCGGTGCCCAACCAAGGCGCATTGAGCGATCCGCACCAATCGAGGTAGGCGCTGCGCATGTCCTGTGGCGGCGCGTCGAGGCCGGGTCGGTATCGGGCGACCATTCCACCTATCCCTCCCTCGAACGCCTCAAGCCAGACCATCGGTCGTCCGGCACGCCTGGCAACCGCCGAGACGATGTTGAAGGCATTGGCGTCCGCGGTCGCATCCACGATCAGGTCGCATTGCGACAGCGCCTCAAGAGCCGTGTCGACGCTGCCGCTCGCTTCCTGTCCCCCGAGGCGTAGCGCACGCGCACTCACGGTCACCTCGGGGTTGATCAGTCGCAGACGCGCGGCGACCGCATGGACCTTGTGGGCGCCAACGGCGCGCCAATCCAGATCATTCCGGACCAGGTTGCCGCGAAGGAGGACATCGTCGTCCACGAGAACGAACCGCCCGATCCCGGACCGGGCTAGGCTGGCAGCGACCTTGGAGCCCGCTGAGCCGCAACCAACCACGGCGACCGCCTTCGCCGCCATATCCGGTTGGATCGACCCGATCCGCTCCGACCCACCGTCGCCTGCATGGACCGGCACCACCGGTGTCAGGTGGGCATGCGTCGGTAACCAGCGCCACGCCATCCGAAGCCCGGAGCCGCCCAGGACGAGGGCAAACTCCGCGCCTTCCGGATTCGCGTCCGTGTGCGCGCAGAGCCGCGCCCATTCCCGCGGCAACTCGGCGTTCGTGAAATCGAGTTCCGTATCGGCCGTGACGGTCCCGGGTTGCAGCATCACGACCCCGGTCGCTTGGTGACCGTCCTGCGGGAAGCCGGGCTGGAGCCAGCGGCCATCGGGCGTGTCCACCGCATCGATCCGCGCAACGACCGTCGAACCCTGGAATTGAAACCGCATGGTCGCCGCCATCCGCGTTCCCGGGGCGGCCTGACGCAACAGGTCGACGAGCGCATCGGAATACACGTGCCGGTAGTCGGCCGCTCTGAGACGTTGACCTTGCGTGAGTTCGTGCGCAGCCGGCAGGCGCGCCGCGCCGCCCTCGGTGGTTGCCTCGGCGGACAGGAGAGCCTGCGCACTGCGGATCATGTCGGCGGCGGTGAGCTCGGGCCTCCAGTTGTCGGTCCGGTATTCCAGGCACAGCGACCCGCCCGACCATTGGTGGTCCGAGAGCCTAAGGTTCGGGTCCCTGGGAACCACGTCGGGGCAGGTGTCCGGATAGAGCCGCGGATACCGCAGTTCCAAGTCGACCTTCGCATCGCCGACGGCCACCGTGAAGCGCAGGACCAGACGGGCGCCGTCGCCGATGCCGAAGCCGAAGTCGTCGAGCCAGTCAACCGACGATGCCAAGGCGGTGACCGCCCGGCGCTCGGCGACCAGGCGGTTCGGTCTCTCGAAGAACCAAATCAAGCGAAGCCCGCCGGTTTGACAGGGGCTACGGGATGGTTGGGAAACGCGAACCCGGCCGGCGCCACCGCCGCAGGCCGCAGGAGACCGCCCGGACGGGACACGGCCTCCGTCAGGGGGGAGACGAACCGGCAGCCCTGCTCGTCGATGACCAACTTGCACGGCTGCGGGTCCCGCGGCGGCGAATGGTCCGTCGTGACCTCGAACCGCCCGCCACGGGCGCGGACGATTTCCTTGTAGTAGGCGGCGGCCTGCCGGTGGGGCGGTTGGACGTCGTGGTCGTTGGACGGGATGCTACGGCTCGTCGAGACCATGATGCAGCCCGGCATGGCGCAGCTCTCGAAGAGGAAACCCACCTCCGGTACGGGAACCGTCCGCGTCACGCCCTTATCGGCGACGTTGAGCGCCGTGTACGAGCAGTGATGGGGGACCTTGCAGACGTCCCAGACCAGCCGTTCGACCTTGCCGTGGCGCCGGGTGGTACGAACGATGAGGCGCAGGGTCTCCGAGTCGATGTCGGACGCGAACAGGACGCGCCGCGGCTCTCCTCCTTCGAGGAACGTCGCATGCAGCACGACGCTGTCCTGGTTGCGGTCGACGATCTGGTCGTTCTCGTCCTGCCGCCAGCCGAACGGGCAGTGCACGAAGAACTCGACCCGCTCCGGCCCGGACAGGCTGTAGCCCGGGACGGTCTCCCCCGCGTTGACGATCAGGTGGTCGCGTTGGGCCGGCGTCAGAGCGTGCTTCGCCAGGAAGCCCGCGAGCGCTTCCGGCCGCGAGAAAACCCGCACGCCATAACCGTGGCGCAGGCGAAAACGCGCTTCGTCCTGGATGACCTGCGCGAAGTCCGGGAGGTCGTCCTCCAGGATCGCTGCGGCAGGGACCCAGAGTTCACCGATGATGGCGCGGCCCGGTCCCTGCAACGCGGGCGAGTGGTCGAAGTGGAAGAAGTCCGCGGCGCCGTAGACGTGGTCGCGGTCGAGGTGGGTGAAAAGCACGGCTTCATATCCGCGGCGACCGGAACTGCGCAGCCCCGCCCTGAGGGCCGTGGCCAGATCGATCCTCCGGTCGTCGCGCGCCGCCGTCCACTCGTTCCCGAAATCGATGAGAACCTGGCGCCCGTCGGCCAGTTCGACGAGCGTTCCGTCGGCGTCGCCGAGAGGATGAAACGTCAGGACAGCAGTCATATATCACCCTCCACCGGAGCGATCTGGGTACCTTGGGAACAGAAGTGCAACAAGTGGCGAACGGTTTCCGCGGGATGCTCTGATGGACGGCTTTTCCCCCAAGGGCGCGGCCCCGAGGCCCGCCGAGGATTTCCTAGGCGCCCGC
Source organism: Methylobacterium brachiatum (assembly GCF_020523825.1). Taxonomy (GTDB): domain Bacteria; phylum Pseudomonadota; class Alphaproteobacteria; order Rhizobiales; family Beijerinckiaceae; genus Methylobacterium; species Methylobacterium brachiatum. The sequence goes on from NZ_JAJALK010000003.1 coordinate 388,003, forward strand.
AAGCTTGAGCCTGGCATCGGCCTGTGCCTCTCCGGGGGCGGGTTCCGCGCGATGCTGTTCCACGTCGGCGCGCTGACACGGCTCAACGAGGCAGGTATCCTGCCTGAGCTAGATCGGGTGGCCAGCGTCTCGGGCGGCTCCGTCGCCGCCGGCGCGCTGGCCGTGGGGTGGGCGCGTCTCCGCTTCGACGAGAATTGAGTGGCCACGAACCTCCGCGAGGAGGTCAGCCAGCCGCTCCTCGTCCTGGCCCAGAAATGGGTGGACGCGCCTGCCATCGTGGCTGGGCTGCTGCCCTTCGTGACCGCCGCCGGGGTCGCGGCGCGGGTCTACGACCGCGTGCTGTTCAAGGGCGCGACCCTGCAGGACCTGCCCGACCGGCCCCGCTTCACCTTCACGGCGACCAGCCTGCAGACCGGCGCCCTATGGCGCTTCGCGAAGGAATACGCGGCGGAGTATCACGTCGGCCAATGGCCGAAGCCGGGGCTGAGGGTCGCCGACGTCGTGGCTGCCTCGGCGGCCTTCCCGCCGTACATGTCCCCCGCCTACGTCCGCGTCCCGCCCGGGGCCATCGAGATGCAGGAGGGTGCCGACCTGCACGAGGAAGGCTTCAAGGGCCGCCTTCGGCTGACCGACGGAGGAGTCTACGACAACCTCGGCCTGGAGCCGATCTGGAAGCGCTACGAGACCATTCTCGTCAGCGACGGGGGGCGGGCCATGCCGAGCAACCCGCTCCCGAAGTCGAACTGGTTCTCCCAGGCGCTCCGCGTCACGGACATCGCCCTTCAGCAGGGGATCTTCCTGCGGGAGCGGGTGCTTCGCGGCCTCGACCGGGACGGCTCGCGCAAGGTCGTCTCCTGGGGCATCGGCCAGGGCGTCCAGACTTACGGGCCGGAAAACCCCCTCGGGTTCACGGCTGCGGACACGAAGCTGGCGGCATCGGTCAAGACGCGGCTCAAGCGGTTTCCGGACCACGTCCAGCGGACCGTCATGCGCGCCGGCTACGCCCACGCGGACGCGGCCCTCAGGAAGGGCGGGATGATCCCGCCGGGGCGGGCGCCGTCCTTCGCCGGGTTGCCGTCAATCGACCGGCGGCGGTGAAGAGGCCCCGGCCGCCTGCGCCGGGTCCTGGACGGGCGCTCCCATGGCAGGCCGCTTGCCGTTCACGTAGTAGCCGGTGAAGGACCAGACATGCGCCAGGGCGCGGTGGTTCCAGGGGACGTAGGTCAGGTAGTCCCGGTGCCCCAGGGAGACGGCCGTGCGGTTCGTGGCCATCATGTCGAGCGCCGACAGGAAGATCGTGCCGTCGGCGTAGGAGCCGAGCAGCCGCACCTGGATCTCGCGCAGCTTCGGTAGGTCGTCACGCGCCTTCTCGATCTCGACAAGGATGCCGTAATACTTGCTCCGCAGCACCTCGTGGTCGCGCCCCTTCCGGGCGAACCCGATGATCAGGTTCAGGCCCGAGAAGAACGCGGTGACGATTGCCAGGACTGAGACGAGCGGGCCGACGCCTTGGATGAGCGACGAGAACGCACCCGCGCCCGCCACGAAGGATACGAGCGAGATCGTCTTCCCGAAGCTGTCGAAGAAGCGCGCCCGCATCCCGTGGTAGTAGGCGCATCGCTGGGCCTCGAACCTCAGGTCGCCGTAGAGACGGACCGCCTCAGCGCTTGGCGCCGGGACGGGGGCCTCCGGGCGGGGGAGGTCGGACGCCTGTCTCACGAGTTCCACCGACACCTCCACCGGGGCGATTGACCGGGCCCGGCGCGGGCCTCGGCGGAGCGGACGACCCGGGGGGACGCCCTCCTGAGTTGCCACCTTGAGCCATGTTCACTCTCCGTTCGGATTCGCAGGATGTGCATCCGGGACGCCTGGGTCAATGGGGATGCGCGCGACGACCCTTTCTTCACCGCTTTCCCTCAATCCTGCCGGCATCGGTCGAGGGCAGCGGGCATGGTCGCGAGGAAGGACGTCTGGGCGGCGGCGGACGGGATACGGGCCAAGGCCCGCGACGCCGACGGCGCCAAGCCGCGGGTCTCGGTGCGCACCGTCCGCAAGGCGCTGGGCAAGGGCTCGTTCGGCGACATCGCCCGCGAGCTCGCGGAGTGGAAGGCCAGGGTCGGCTACCGCCCGCTGATCGAGCAGGCCGAGCTGCCGGAGGCGCTGCAGGGGCAACTCGCCGCCTTCGGCACCGCGCTCCTCGAACACGTCCGCGTCGAGCAGACCCGCCACCGGATCGCCGAGGCCGAGGGCGAGGCCGCCCGGGAGGCCGGCCGCGGGGAGGTGCTGGAGGAGGCCCTGGCGCAGGTCGACCTGTTGGAGGCGCGGGTCGCGATGCTGGAGGCCGAGCTCGCCCGGCTGCGTGTGGCGCCCCCCGCGGCCACGTCCTTGGCGCAGGCTCCGGAGACCGAGCCAGCGAAGGTTCCGGCGCCGATGCATCTCAACCCGGCCTACGGGAAGGTCCGCGACCGGCACACCGCCGAGGCCGCCGATCCGGTCTGGGCCGACGTGCGCGTCGCGGTCACCCGCGTGCTCGAACAGCGCGGGCCGATGTGGGTGCACGCCCTCCACCTGTCGCTGCCGGACCAATTGAAGGACCGCGCCGAGCGGGCCGGGCTGCCGCTGACCCCGGCGTGGCTGCGGCTCCACCTCATCCGCCTCGCCGACGCAGGCGACGGCTTCGCCGAGGTCGAGGGACGCTTCGCCGTGGCGGCGCCCGCGGAGGCCGCCCCGGACCCGACGCCTGTCGCAATCGGGGCCGACGCGCCGCCCCTGTCGGCCGAACGGTTCTGGAAGCTGTTCGTCGCCGAGGTCCACGACCTGCTGCTGGAGCGGGGACCGCTCACCGCGGAGGAGATCCTGGCAGGCCTACCGGAGGGCTGGGTGGCGGGGACGCAACGCTACGAGCCGATCAAGCCCGGGCGCCTGCGCCAGAAGCTGCGCGAGCGCATCAGGAACAAGCGCCCCCTGGAGGAACGCCCGGGCAAGGTCTTCGCGGCGACGGGACGCTGGCCGGGCAGCCGGACGCTCGACGAGGACGAGGCGGCGTGAGCCGGCGGGCCTAGCGCCGGCGGAACGTGTTGTAGTTCGCGGCCCGGCTGTCGGCCTCGTCATTGTAGTCGCCGCAGAGCGAGCGGACGACTTCCTCCGTGTCTTGCGGTCCCCAGGACCCGTTCGTCCAGGCCGTGTCGAGGAAGCCGTCGAACCGGTAGCCGTCGTCGTGGTGCAGGACGATCAGCCCCGGCGTGTCGAGCGCCACGGCCTGGTCGACGAGCAGGCCGGCCCGGGCGAGTGAGCCGTCATCCTGGCCGGCGCCCTCGAATTCCGCGGCGCGGGTGATCCTTTGCCCGACCTGGCCGAAGGCGACGTGCCAGAGCACGCCGCTGATGCCATTGCCGAACATGGGGTCGTCGTAAGCCTTCGTGAGGGTGCCAACGCCCTGGCCTGGCAGCGGCAGGCGCAGCAGGTTCGCCAGGGCGAAGGTCGGGCCGCGCCGGAACTGGGCGTTCTTGAAGTTGCCCGCGGCCTTCTGGAGGATGGCCTCGACCGGCAGCCGGATCGACCGGTCGTCGTAGCCGGGGGCGTCGCCGACCGGGCGGTAGGGAGCGACGACGCCCTCCGCCATCGCGATCCGCTCGCCAGCGTTGACCTGCTTCTCCAGCTCGATCCGCACGTCCAGCGCGTCGTCCATCATCTCGGGAAGCCGCTGCGGCGCCGCCACGATGTCGAGCGACTTGACCTCCAGGTAGAATTGAAGCGTCACCGTCCGCCCCTGCCGGACGACGTCGAGCTCGCACGCGAAGTCCGGCCCAGGGACTGCCGATTCCGGGATCTTCGCGATCCTCAGGCGGCCCCCGAGCCGCGCCCGCAGCAGGCGGCAGACCAAAGCCTCCCCGTAGACGTCGAACACCTGCCGGAGCGTCTCGTGCCGGGCCAGCTTGGTCGCCGCCAGCTTGGCCCGCATGTCCCGAACGAACTCCTTCAGCGAAGGGTCCGTCTCGGCCTCGTCCTCGATGATGCGGACCTGCCCGAGGTCGATGCAGGCGAGCGTGTAGTCCTGCGACAGCCCCGACAGGCGATGGCGTTCGTCGATCAGCGCCCGCGTCAGCGGGTAGGCGTAACGGCGGGCATCCTCGTAGGCCGTCATGAAGTCGGCCTTGAAACCGGAATGGGCGAGCGGGTTCGCGAGGAGGCCCAGCATAGCATTGGTCAGGGCCGTCAAGCGCGTGTCGCCGGTGCGCGTGGCCCGGTCTCGGAGGGCGTCGAGCCACTCGAATTCCGGCACACCGAGCGCGAGGTCCGGGTTTCGGCGATGCGCGGTGAGGTGGCCCGCGAACGCGATGCCGAGGTCGGTCTGCCCGCCGGGGACGGGCCAGATGGGGGTGTGTGCGAGCATCGGTCGGCCGTCGTGGGGAAGGCCGTGATGTGGGAAGCCGGGGTGCCAAAGCCAAGGTACGCGTAACGGGGAACGCTATCCGTTACGCGGCACCCGCCGAGTCGAGCCCCCGACCGTGCCGAGACTGCCCTTCCGTGCCGGCCAGGGATGATACTCCGGTGGTACCTCAGGGCTGCGCATATGACTTCACCGGCGCCCGGAGGTCCCGCCGGGCCACCCAATCCTTTGCCGGCGTGCATCTCCGGGCCGCGCGCCGATGGATGCCGAGGCGGGCGGGATCTCAGCGGCGGGACGGCTTTCCGGTGCGCATCAGGTGCCGCACGTCCGCGCCGGCCTGGTTGACCGCGCCGATCCGCTCGATGAGCTGGGCCGGCCGGCTGCCGCGCAGGCCCGCCAGCGTCAGCTCCCCGTCGCGGACGTAGGTGTAGACGCCGCTGACAGCGAACGCCGAGGCGTAGGCGACATGCTCGGCCAGTCCTGCCGTCGCGGCGTTGAAGGCATCGGACGCGTAAAAGGTCCGACGCAAGAGCGGCGAGCCGAACGCCAGTTCCAGGACCGCGATCAGCCGGCGTTCGTCCGGCACCGCATGGTCCACGTTCGGTGCCGGCGGCGCGGGCTCGGCGTTGTCGTAGGGTTCCGGCAGGTGGAGCCGCACCTTGAGGACCGGGGCCTCCGCCGCAAGGGCGCGTGCCAACCCGGCGATGCGGTCGCCGAACCTCGCCGCGTCGCCGTGCGAGGCGCCGAGGTGGAGCTCGATCCGGTCGAGGCCGTCGTCCCCGTTGGGGGACGCCTCGGCCACGCGGTCCACCAACGTCGTCGACCCGTGCGGGAGCGCATACGCGACCGTTGCGGCGAACATGTTCTGCTCGTCCGCGAACAGGATCGGGCACGCCTCGTCGAAGGCCGCCTGGTCAGCCGCGGAGCCGAACCCGATCTCGACGCCCCCGTCCAACCCGTAGTCCGGGAACGGCCCGATGCCCTCGACCACCGGCCATAGGTGCGCGTCCCGTTCGCGGTCGAGGTGCCGCTGCACGTACCAGCCGAGCCCGGGGATGCGCGAGCACAGGGGACCGTGCACGTCCCGCCAGTAGGTCGCGAAAAGCTCGTGCGGAACCCCGGGACGGCGCAGCACCGTCGTGTAGGTGTTGACCGCGATGGTGGCATCGCGCTCGGAGTAGTCGTTGGCCATTGTCGTCGGCATGCCGGTTCCCATCGCCGGAGTTGGGGGTGATCCTCAGGACGCCGGGGCATCCTCGACGCGGCTGTGTCGCCGACATCCATCAGGAAGTCGCTTCCTGTGGTGGAGGCGCCGTCGGCTACGTCTCGGAGCGCGCCATCGTTCCGTTCCCGTCGGGCGGAACGGCAATCAGGGCTACGGACGCATCCAGCGTGAGCCGTCACCCCGTGCTCGCGGCTCCTAGAGCCGTCAGCGAGAGGGGGCATCATGATCCCTTGTCCGTCCGGCTTGCCCCACGGAGACAGTTACCCAGCGCCCGCCCGGCCATGCCCGGCAGGGGAGCGCTCGGACCTTGGCAAGTGAGCAACGTGTCGTTCACCTCGTTCCGCCGAACCTGCCGTGGCACGACCCTCGATGGCGCGCGCAGCAGTGAACCCCATGGTGCGATGGGGTAGCCTCGATCCATCCCGTGGCCTTCAGGCAAGGGAAAGCTCGGCACGGCAAGCCTCCGCGAAGCCGCGCAGCACATCGACGCGGTCACCTTCGACGTGCTCGCCCGTTTCGAAGCCAGCCAGGTCCGCTTGGTACGCCTTGGCAATCCGCTCCATCACCACGTCGGACTCGGCGATGATGCACGGTGAGGCGAACAGCATGAGCTTGCTGCGGATCGCGTACAGGCCGACCATCTTCGAGGGATCCTCAAGCTGATGCGTGAAGGCATCCCCGAATAGGCGGGACGCCTCGTCGATGAAGTCGTCGTACAGCCGCTCGCGCCGCCCAAGGGTCTGCGCCAAGCGTTGGGCACGGTCCTGGAAGCGCTGGGTCATCCAGGTCGTGGCCAAGGATGCGAGGGCACCGATTGCGGAACCCGACAGGGCGGCGAACGCGGAAACGTAACCAACGTTCATGATCGTCCTTCGTCCGGTTCCGAGGTGAGGTGCCTATCCGGGCGGCCGTCGCAGGCAGCTTTTGACGATGGGCGCGCACGCGGCGTCGTGGCTCATCAACGACGAGGTGTCGCCGCTGAACGTGACGCCGGTGACCCGGTCCCCCTCGATCCGGACGGTGGCGTGACAGTATCCACCGAACGACAGGCTGACCAAGCCGGCCGACATCCCGAACGTTCGGGTCGCGCCCGCGAAGTAGGTCAGCAGCGTGGTCTTGCCCGTGACCAGTCGCTGGTCGGGCAGGCCGAGGCAGGTCTGGACGTCGAGCGCGGACATGCCGACCAGATCGACCTTGGCCGCCTGCGCGACGCGCTCGTCGATGGCGGCGCAGCCGACCAGGGAGCCCACGAAAAGCAACTCCGACATTACCCTGAGCGGGGTTCGCGCACCCCCCGTGCCCTCGGGCCCCCTCATCGGGAAGCGAGCGTCCTCGCGACGACCGGTGCGACCGGGACCGTGTCCTGCCACGCGGCGCCCGAGCGGGCCTTCTCGTAGCCGACCTGATAGAGGCTGCGCATGTAGGCGGTGTCGAACCCCTTCGCGGCGGTCGTGCGCGGCGCGGCATCGTCGATATAGGCCAGGTGGAAGCCGATCCTGTTCGCCCGCGCGAAGGCGTAGGTCGCGGCGAGGCTGGCGCGGCTGCGGGCCTGGCTGCCGGTCGCGACCGTCTGCTCGACGATGGACAGGGTATCGTCGGGGACCACTTCGAAGTCGGGCTCGATCCGTCCGTTCATCAGCACGTAGATGTCGGCCTTCGTCGGGGTGGCCGCCCCGCCGCGACCGTTCGCGATCACGGCCTGCGGGATGGTGAAGACCGGGGTCACCACCGAACCGTCGACGTGGAGCTCCTGGAAGCCGTGGCCGGCGGCCTCGACATCGAGGAGCTGCGCAGGGAAGACGGCAGGCACGCTGGCCGAGGCCGTGAGAACGTCCCGGAACAGCGCCACCGCATTCGGGGCACCGCTCGCGGCGATGACCCCCATGTTCCAGATCATCGCCCGCTTCGAATCCAGGTTGGTCGTCACGACGAGCAGCCGACGGCCCTTGGCGTGCTCCGCCGCGACAGCCGCGAGCAGGTCCGACGTGACGTAGCGCCCGACGAGGTCGCGCAGGCGCCCATCCCCGAACAATCCCGATCCGAACACGACGTTCACGAGGCTTGGGTCCTTCAGCAACGTGCTTGCGACCCCGCTGGTGTAGATCTCCTCCAGCATCGGGTCGTAGGCCGGGCCGAGGAAGGCGAAAGGCGCCGTCAGGGCACCCGTGCTCACGCCCGAGACGAGGCTGAACTCCGGCCGCCGCCCGCTTTCCGTCCAGCCCTTGAGGACGCCGGCGCCATAGGCGCCGTCGCCGCCCCCGCCTGACAGGGCCAGGTAGGCGAACGGCCGAGCGCGGACCCCGGGCGCCGCCATCATCGCTCCGAGGGTCTCGACCGACGCATCCGCAAAGGCACGGGCGTTCGGGATGCCAGCCACCTCGGCGACCTGGGCTTCCGCCGAGGTGTAGGCCTGCCGCGGCACCGAGGCACACGCTCCGAGCGCAAGGGTCGCCGTCAGCATGAAGATTTTGGCCGGGGTAACGGGGCGTCGTTGCGAGATCATCCGAGCTGGTCCTGTCCTTAGTCGTCGCCGGGGTTCGGAAGACCCTGGGAATGGCAAGCGGCCGGCCCGATGTTGATCGGGAAGGTTCGGACCGGCCGTCGCACCGCGCGAGGGGGCATTCGCGCGATCGGGGAATTCGTGGGCAGGAAGGAGCGGCTCAGCGCCGGACCATCGCGACGCGCTCGTCCGGCAAGCCCCAGCCGAGGCCGAGGCTCTTCTGGAGCGCGACGTAGTCGTTGGTGTACTCGGCCTGCGCCTGGGCAAGGCTCTGCTCGGCCTGGAGGCGTTGGCGCTCGACGTCGAGCACGTCGATGGTGCTGATCGTGCCGGCGGTGTTGCGCTGGTCCGTCAGGATCGAGGCCTTGCCGGCCGAGGCGCTGGCCCGGGCGAGGCGGGCGACGGTCGCGCGCTGGTTGCCGTAACGCGACAGCGCGGTCTCGGCGTCCTGCATCGCCTGCAGCACCGTCTGCTCGTACTGCGCCAGCGCCTCGTCGGTCCCCGCCTCGGACTGCCGGATCTGTGCGAGCGTCCGGCCGAAGTCGAGGATGCTCCAGGAAAGGGTCGGCCCGAGGTTGTACGTCGAGGCGGCGAGCGACCCGATGGAGCCGATGTTCGGCGAGACCCAGCCGGCGTTCCCGATGAGGTTGACCCTCGGGAAGAGCTTGGCGACCGATTGTCCGATCTGGGCGTTGGCGGCCGCGACCTGCCGCTCGGCCCGGCGGATGTCGGGACGCCGGCGGAGCATGCCCGCCGGGTCGCCGACGGCCAGGGTGGACGGCGGGACCGGCACCGGACGCGCCGGCTTCAGGAGGGCGTCGACGGCTCCCGGCTCGCGGGACACGAGGACGGCGATCTGGTTCAGGGATTGGTCGATCTGGGCCTGGAGGGCCGGCGCCTGGGAGGCGGTTGTCTCGAACTGCGTGCGGAGGCGCTCGACGTCGAGGGACGATGCCGCGCCGCCGGCGAGGCGCTGCTGGCTGAGCCCAACGGCCTCGCGCTGGAGGGAGGCGGCGCGCAGGGTCAGGGCGAGGCGACGCTGGGCGCCACGGAGCGTCACGTAGGCCTGCGCGACCTCGGCGGCGACCTGGACTTGGGCGTCCGCTACCGCTGCTTCGGCCGCCTCGCCCTGCGCGGCCGCTTGCTCGATGGCCCGCTGCTTGCCGCCGAAGATGTCGATTTCCCAAGTCGCGTCGAAGCTCGCGTTGTAGAGGTCGAAGTTCATCGATTTCGGGATGGCGCCCCCGGCGCCCCCGGCAAGGCCGCCGAGGCCACCGCCGACGAAGTCCCTGACGGGAACCTGGTTGTTCAACGCCACCGTGTTGGCGGAGATGCTGGGCGCGAGGTCGGCGGTGTGCTGGCCCAGCACGGCACGTGACTGGCGCAGCCGGGCGGAGGCGACCTGCACGTTCGTGTTGGTCGCCAGCGCCTCCTCGACGAGGTCGGAGAGGATGGGGTCGCGCAACGACGTCCACCACCGGGCCGGCGGGTCGACGGCAACCATCCGCGTGGAGGTGGCGCGGACGAAGGGGGCACCGGTCTCGGCACGCGGCGCGGCGACCGGCGGTCCGGCGTAGTCGGGGCCGACCACGCAGCCGCCGAGGAGTCCGGCGACCGCCAGGGCAAGGCCGGGACGGGCGTTCAGGGGAAACATCGCGCGGCCTCAGTGCGTCGCCACCGGGCCGCCCTTCGGCGGCGGGCGCAGGAACAGGACGAGGGGCAGGACCGCGAGCAGGATCCAGCCGAAGACGAAGAACAGGTCGGAGAAGGTCATCACGGTGGCCTGCGCGGCGATCATCCGCTTCAGGCCGCCGAGCGCCTGCCGCATGGCCTCGGGGCCGCCGGGACCGACCATGGCGTCGATGCGGTCCTGGACGATCACCGAGTTCGCGCGCACGGACTCCTCCAGGCGCGCGTTGTGGAAGTCGTCGCGGCGCTGCTGCAGGGTCGAGATCAGGGCGAGGCCGAAGGAGCCGCCGAGGTTGCGCGCGCCGTTGAACAGGCCGGAGGCGTCCTCGGCCTTGTCCTGATCGACGGCGGTGGCCGCGGCCTGGTTCAGGAACAGCAGGGCGAAGGCTTGGCCCACACCGCGCAGCAACTGCGACATGACGAACTGCTGGCCGGCGTCCTCGGTGGTGAGGCCGGCTTCCATGAAGCAGCTCGCGGCGTAGCACAGGATACCGAAGCCGATGGCCACCCGGATGTCGAGGAGCCGCACCAGCACGGGGAAGAACGGCATGAACAGGAGCGTGGGCACGCCCGAGATCAGGACGACGTAGCCCGACTGCTCCGAGTTGTAGCGCGGCACCTGGCTGAGGAACTGGGGGATCAGGTAGAGAATGCCGTAGAGCGCCCCGCCGATGGCGAAGCTCATCAGGAAGACGCTGCCGAAGCTGCGCGTGAACAGGATGCGCATATCGATGACGGGCTCGCGCGCCGTCGCCTGCCCGAGGACGATCAGCACGAAGCCGAAGGCGGCGATGACGCTGAACCAGACGATGAAGGACGACTCGAACCACTGCTCGCGCTGACCCTCCTCCAGCACGATGGTCAGGCAGCCGAGCCCGACGGCGAGCCCGACGATGCCGAGCCAGTCCCCCTGCGCGATGCGCCAGAGCTGTGCGGGCTTGTGCGGCAGGCCGACGAGCAGGAGCACGACGAGGCCGATGCCGATGGGCAGGTTGAGGAAGAACGAGTAGTGCCAGCTCACGTTCTCGGTGAGCCAGCCGCCGATCAGGGGACCGAGCACGGGGCCGAGGACGGCGGTGAGCCCGAACAGGGCGACGCCGACCGGGCGCTGCGCCGGCGGCAGCCGCGTCGAGACGATGCTCAGCGCCGTCGGGATCATGGCGCCGCCGGTGAAGCCCTGGCCGACGCGTCCGACGATCATCGTGCCGAGGCTGCCCGAGACGCCGCACAGCATCGAGAAGCCGACGAAGAGGACCGTCATGACCAGGAGGAAGCTGCGCAGCCCGAAGACCTTCTCCAGCCATCCGGACAGCGGGATCATGATGATCTCGGCCACCAGGTAGGCGGTCGAGATCCAGGTGCCCTCCGAGCCGGAGGCACCGATCTCGCCCTGGATGGTCGGCAGCGCCGCGTTGACGATGGAGGTGTCGAGCGTCGCCATCAGCGCGCCGATGGTGCCGGCGGCGACGGCGAGCCACGCGGCCGCATCCGCCTTCTCGCCGCCCTGCGGCTTGCGCGCGGATGGGTTCTCGGTGTTCACGGCCGGGCCTTCGCGCTGCGGGGGCGGGTCGTCGGCTGGGCTCCGGGCCCGGCCTCGGAAACCTTCGTCTCGTCGGTCTCCTCGTCCTCCTCCTCCTGGTCGTCGCGCGCCCCGCGGGTGTCCACGGAGACGACCACGGACAAGCCGGGGATGAGGACCTTGCGCGCCTCGCCGCCGGCCTTGAAGCGGATACGCACCGGCACGCGCTGGACGATCTTGGTGAAGTTGCCGGTGGCGTTCTCCGGCGGGATCAGGGCGAACTGCGCGCCCGTTCCCGGGGAGAAGCTGGCGACGCGCCCCTTGAGGTCGTGGCTGGACAGGGCGTCGACCGCGACGGTCACGGACTGGCCGACCCGCATCAGCCCGATCTGGGTCTCCTTGAAGTTCGCCTCGATGTAGAGGTCCTCGACCGGGACCACCGCCATGAGGCGGGTGCTGCCCTGGACGTACTGCCCGATCCGGGCCGTGAGGTCGCCGACCCGTCCGGCGATGGGGCTTTTCACCACCGCATGATCGAGGTCGAGCTGGGCCTGCGTGACGCCGGCCCGGGCCTGTTCGACCGCCGCCTTGGCCTGCGCGACGGCCGCCTTGAGGGAGGCGACCTGCTTCTGCGCGGACTGGACCTGGGCCTCGTTGACGTCGACCTGGGCCTGGTTCTGCTCGGCCTGGCTCCTGTATTGGTCGAGCTTCTCCACCGTGTCGGCACCCGACGCGGCGAGCGGCTTGTAGCGCCGGACCTGCTCGGCCGAGAACTTGGCGGTGACCTGCGACGCCGAGACCTGTGCCTTGGCTTGGTCGATCTGGGCCTGCTGACGGGCCAGATCGGCCTCGGCCCGTGCGACGTCCGCCTGCCGGGCGTCGACCTGCGCCTGCTGCTGGGCGAGCTTGGCGCGGTACTGCCCGTCATCGACCGTCGCGAGGACCTGCCCGGCGGTCACGATCTGGTTGGCGGCGACCGGCACCGTCGCGACGTATCCGGAGACCTGGGGCGAGATCGCGACCTGGTCCGCCTGCACGTAGGCGTCGTTGGTCTCCTGGATGAAGCGCCCGACGGTCCAGTATCGGAAACCCCAGATGCCTCCGCCGATGAGGACTGCGACGAGGAGGACGGCGAGGAGGACTTTCACCCAGGGCTTCTTCAGTGCGGAAGGCTTCTTCGCCTCTGAGCGACCGGCTTCGTCGCGATCCCCGGAGCCTTTGGCCTCGGCGGGATGCTCGGCCTCGCCGCCCTCGGCACCGGACCGTCCCTGGTGCTGTCGTGTCTCCGCTTCGTCGAACTGCGCCATGGGATCGGTTAGCCTTCAGGAAACTCTTCAGTTCCCTATTCCCGCCCGTGTGCTAGCGCAATCAGAAAGGCAGGATCGAAACGACTGCGTGAACCGTTTGTGCGGCAACGCATCTTCTCGTTCCGCTCGGATCGATGCATAATGTCCAGAACACGTTTCCGTGAGGTTGGGGTGGGGTTATGACGGTCAAGGAGGCGACGCGGGTGCCGAGCCGTCTCGGACGACCGCCGCGAGGGGCCGAGGGAGACGCGACGCTGCGAATCCTGGCGGCCGCGAAGCCCGTTTTCCTGAACGACGGCTACGAGGCGGCAAGCATCGACGCCATCGCTGCCTCGGCCGGCATGTCGAAGAAGACGATCTACACGCGCTTCAGGTCCAAGGAGGACCTGTTCGAGGCGGTCATCGTCCTTTGCATTGAGGAGGGCATCCCCAAGATCGAGCGTTCGGCGACGGATGACGGGCCGGTGATGGATCGGCTGCTCCGCATCGCCTCGGCCGTGCTTGAGATAGGCTTGACCGACGAGTGCATCGCCGTGCGCCGCATCGTCGTGGCCGAGGCGGCACGTTTCCCGGCATTCGCTCGACTGCTCAACGACCAAGGCCTCGCGCGGATCATTCCCCTGATCGAGCGCTGCCTGGAGGACGGCAACCGGACGGGCGAGATCCGCGTCGAGGACGTCCGGCACGTCACCGACCTGTTCATCAGCATCGCCATCAGGAGCTTCGTCGACAAGGTTGGGCTCGGCCTGGAGCGTCCGGGCCTGACCCATGTGAAGCGGGAGACCCTCAGGCGCTCCGTCGAGTTCTTCATGATCGCCTGCCGGGGATGATATCCACCGTACGCCCCGGCAGGACGGCCCGCCGGGGGATGGGCGACGACGCGCGGAGAGATCTCGTATGGTCGCTCACGCCCCATCCGGACGTCGGGGTCGGTCCCCGCCGGCGGACGCGCTCCCGGGGTACGGGCGCCCGCCGAAGAGGCTTTCCAGGAACATCAGGCCCCCGAGGGCCACTCCGGTGCCCAGGACGGTGAGGACCAGCCGTTGGACGGCATCCTGCATCGGATGGGTCGACGTCATGCCGGCCGAGACGAGCCCGGCGATGACGGTCAACCCGACCTGATAGGTGTTGACCGAGGACGGACCGTCGACCATCCGCCCGGTGAACCACAGGGCCACGAGGAAGATCAACAGGAACAGTACCGGGAAATGCGCCTGCCACGAGAACAGCAGCAGGATCGCCAGGGATACCGTTCCGCCGAGCAGGGTGGCCGTCAGGCGCTCGAACGCCTCGACGCGCTGCGCATCGCGGCTCGGGTAGGCCAGGACCATGCAGGCCATGATGGGCACGATGATCCCGGAGGGCGGGAACACGAACCACAGCCCGAGGAGGACCGGGGCGAGGGCGAGCAGGCGGAGCAGCGCCTGCAGCCCGGCCCGCGCTTCCCCGGGAGACGGCGCCGTCGGTGCGGCGGCCGGGGATCCCGCCCGTCGTACCGGCAGGAGTAGGTTGAGCAGCGGCACGAGGATCGCGGTGACGACGGACGTGACCGTGAACGCATCCCGCATCGCCTCGGCGGCGGCGACGGAATCCACGACCAGGACGGAAAGCAGGGTGGTGAAGACGAGGACGAGGATGGCCAGCGGGTTGCCCGTCCGGAGCAGGACGTGGAAGGCCCCATACAGGATCGCCATGACCACGCCGACGAACACCAGCATCTGTTCGCGGACAAGGATGGTGACGCCGTATATCGCCCAGAGGATGGCCACGGTAATGACGGCGCCGACGAGCGTCCTGCCGGGGACGTAGTCCCCGCGCTGGGAGCAGATCTGAGAGACCGCCATGGCCGGCAGGATGCTCGCGGGCGCCACGCCGAGGGGCTCCACGAGGGCGTAGGTCAGGGTGATGCCGATGGCGCTCCGTATGGCGAAGTGCGGATCGACGAGCGGGTCCGGACGCGGGAGGGCGGCCATGTCGCCGTCTCAGTAGAGGTAGGACAAGGTCGTGGAGACCCGCATCCCGGCGCGCGCCAGCCACCACATCGGCCCCTGTGCACCCGAGGCGTTCACGACGACCGTGACCTTCGAGCCTACGCGAACGTTGCGCGGCAGCTCCTCCAGGGGCGGCAGCTTGATCCTGACCGGGATGCGCCGGGCCGGGTCGAACCAGCGCACGTCCGTCTCGGTGCGGACGAGGCTGCCCGACTTGGCCTGGCGGCCGGTGTCGATGCCCCAGGCCACGCTCTCGACCGAGCCCTGGAAGAGGCGGCCCGGGGCGACGTCGAAGGCGATGCGGACCGGATCGCCGGGCTTCAGGTTGCCGAGCTGGTTCTCGCGGAAGTCCGCGACGATCCATCCGCCGCGCGTGTCGATGAGCGTCAGCGCCGGCTGGCCGGCGGTGGCGTACTGGCCGACCGTGAGCAGGAGGTTGCTCACGAGGCCATCCGTCAGGGCGACGACGGTGGTGTTGATGAGATCGGTGCGGGCCTTCTGCACCCCGGCCTGGGCGGCGATGACCTGGGGGTTCTCCGCGCCGGTCTGGCCGAGTTCGCGACGCGCCTGTTCGAGTTGGGCCTGCGCGGCCGAGAGCTCGGCCTCGGAGGCGCGGAGCTGGCCGTTGGCGTCGTCGCCGCGTGCGGCGGCGTAGACCCCGCGCTGGACCAATTGGAGGATGCGGTTCGAGGAAGCCCGGACGTTCTGGAGGTTGGCCTGGGCCTGCGCGACGCGGGCCTGCGCGGCGTTCAGCCCGGCGGAGCCGGCCGAGTTGGTCTGCAGCGCCTGCGCGAGCTCGGCTTCCTGCCGACGGACCTCGATCTCGTAAAACGTCGGATCGATGCGGAACAGCGCCTCCCCAGACCTCACCCGGGCGTTGTCCTGGACCAGCACCTCGACGACGGGCCCGGACACGCGGGGCGCGACCTGCGCCACGTAGGCCGATACCGTCGCGGTGTTCGAGTAGGGCGTCCACCGGTCCGAGGCTGCGTACCAGGCCACGAGCAGCGCCAGGATGCCGAGGACCGCCAGGCCGACCCAGCGGGTGGTGGAGGGCGGACCATCTTTCCGCGGGCCCTCGATGGTCCCGTCGCCGTCGATCTTAGCCATGTCCGGTCGATGTCCTCTCAGGCCTTCCCACCGTGACGCGATTGGCAGGCCGAATTTGCCTGCCCTTCCGGAATGCCGTCGACGATGTAGCGGACCATGATCTCGCTCGCCGCACGGCATCCGTACTCGGCGGGATCCTCGCCCGGACGAGGCGGCACCAGCTGCGTTGGGCCGACCCCGGCGAGCACGTCGCCGAGCTCCCGCGTGGTCAGCCCCGATTCGAGCGCCTCTGAGATGGCGCGCCGGGCATAGGACCACCTCGTCCCACACCCGTCCCGGGTCGACCTCAACCGCCGTAGGCCGGCGACCGGGTCCATGACGAACGACGCGGGGTCACGAGCCTCTCGGCACCCACGGCCGAGGTCGGGGCCTGGGCGAACGTCCTGGACGCCTCCGACGGCATCATCGCCGCTCCGGAGGCGACGAGCCCGGCCATCATCCTCAAGTCATCCGGCTGCCTGGGGTCATCGGCCACGCCCTCGGCCTCGACTTGAAGGCGCGCGTTACAGGCCTTGGACGGAAGGGCGTCGTCCGGGGTGCAGGCGTCGTGGCGCGCACAGGCGGCATCCAGGGCGTCGATGGGTGCGAGCGGGGCGTTGTTGCCGGGGCCGCAGTAGTTTCCATGGATCAGCATCGTGGGGCGCCGAACGGTCGGGCCCTCCTGCGCCAGGGCGGGCCCTGCGAGGCAACAGGCGAGGAGGAACGGGGCAATCGCTTTCATGGACATGGTGCTCGCGCTTTCTGCGGTCTCACCCCCTCAGGTGGGTCGCGGAGGGCTAACGATGGGCGGTCTCGACGGCCGCCGGGTGCTTGGGGGCGTTGAAGACGGTCCTGCAGCCGGGGCTGAGCTCCGCCTTTCGGCGCTGCATGCACGCGATGATGCGCTCCCGGTCCGGGATCTCGCTCATGCAGAGCCGGAAGGCGTCGCCGCGGCATAGGCTTGCGGCGTCCGCCTCGGACGCCCGTACCTGGTGGGCGGAGGCGAAAAGGGTGACGGCGAGAGCGGTTCGGAGAAGCATGGGGATCGGTCGCTCTCGATGGACGCGGGTTGCCACGGCTTGTCTCTACCGGTGGGGCCTTGGGCAGGGGCGACGGGTCGACCCGCCGCCCCGCGCAAGACCTCAGAAAGCGGCGTCGTCGTCCTGGGCCGTCAGGCCATGCAGGCGCGCGGAGGCGTCGAACTCGTCCTGGAGCATCGGCGTCGCCTGGCTCGCGAACGTGCGGCCCTGGGCGCTGTCACCGGTCCGCGCATACGCCTTGTACAGGCGCAGGGTCTCGGCGTCGGAGGCGGCCTGCTGTCCGGAATAGGTCCGGTCGAAGGAACGCCCGCGTGCCGCGTCGAGGTCGGCGAGCTTCTTCTGCCGCACGGGGTCGAGGGCGACGCGCTTGCCGGGCTCGGACGGCCGGTTGTCCACGGAGCCGGTGACGCCACCCACGATCCCACCGACGACGGTCAGGGGCGCGGTGATCAAGCCCAGCGGGGAGTCGATGGAGCCGCGCCCCGCGTCTGCGACGACGATACCGTCCCGGGTGAGGGACGTACCGGGGGGCAGCAGGGCGTCCGTGGTCGCCTGACGGTTGGTGATGACGCGATCCGCCTGCGCCCGGACCTTCGGGTTGTTGGAACGGGCGAGCGCGAGCCTGCTGGCCTCGATGCTGTAGGCGTCACCACGCAGGGCCTCGGCACGGAACACGCCGGTATGCACCTCGGGGGATGCGGGGGACGCGACGCCGATCCCGAAGTCCTGGGCCGAGGCGGTCGAGGCGGCGGCGACGGCGAGGATGGCGACGCTCAGGCGGGGTAGGATTCTCATGTGACGTGATCCTTGTTGGGGCCCATGCCGTCCATCCGGCGGGTCCCGCGGGCAAGCCAACCGGCTCGTTGGATGTCACAACAGCAATGATACCCGTCGGTTCCGATATTGCTGTGGTTTGTTTCGGCTCCGTAACCTTGACCGCGATCAAGTCCGCGTGACCTTTTGGTGCTCACCTGCCTGCCGAGGAACAGTAACGATACCGATGTGTTCCTTTCATGCGATGGCGGTTCCCCGCATCGAGCATCGCAAAACACCAGGCATGAGTAGGGATTTGCGAAGGCGGGGGGGACGCGGCGCCGCATTCCCCCCACCTTAACAGTTCTACATCATCCGGCGCGGCGCAGGACGAAGAAGAAAGTACCGGGGTCGCCGACCGCGTCCATTGCCCCCAACAGGGTTGACGCGTCGACCTTGCGGAATTGGTCGATGATCGGCAACTCGTTATAAATTATGCCAGCGGTTACCACGCCGCGATACTTCACCATCCGAAGCCGGGCCTTGGGACCGTCGGCCTCGAAGTCGGAGCGATGCTCGACTATGCTCTTACCCTTCGTCGCGGCGGCCTTGGACTTGACCGGGTCTACGGGAAATATTTCGCCTGTGCCGGCTTGCTTGAACAGGAGTGGGTTGGCGGCATCGACACTCTCAAAGCTCTTGCCGTACCATCCGCTTGACTCAAGCATGCCATCGGAAGGGTGGCCGGTGTTGAAGCCCTCGCCTTTCCAGGTGCCAAGCATGAAGTCCGTAGTAATTGGGTCGAGCGCGTCAAAAATCGCTCCAGCCTCCTCGGGGGTAGCCTTTCCGGCCTTAATCGCGTCTTCGAAGGTCATCTACTCTAACTCCTGCTAAATTACCGTTCAGCGATGCCGAACGTGCTGGTTGCCCCCGACGGTACGACGGACCTTGATCTCCCGCTCGATATTTCCGGCCGATGGTGATGAGGGCGGCGGCATGGACGGATCCCATTCGAGTCAGTCGACATTTTCGTTCGCACCCGCGAGGGGTCTGACGCTCTGCCTTGACGGGCCGGGAGCCGTTCCGTCGTGCGGTGTGTGCGAAGGTGGTCGTGGCCGGCCTGCGCGGGGGGGCGTAGCGCAGGCCGGACACTTATCGCACGGTCACAAGACGGACCGCGCGATCCGTTGTGCGGCAGGTTCAGTGGGCCTCGATGGGGCCCGCCGTCCGCTGCGGCTTTTTCAGGATGGCGACGACGCCCAGGCTGAGAACGAGGCTGACGCCGACGATGTAGAACCCGTCTGCGTAGGCCATCACGTAGGCCTCGCGGCGAACCTGCTGGGCCAGCATGCCGATGGCGGCGCCCTTCGCGGCTGCCTGGTCGGCGATATGCCCGTGCAGGCCGGCGGCAAGGGCCGCGAGGCGCTCCTGGGTGCGCGTGGCGTTCACGGTGATCGCCTCGGCCAGCACCGAGAAGTGCATGTGCTCGCGCCGGTCGATCATCGTCGAGAGCATCGCGATGCCGATCGAGCCGCCGAGGTTGCGCATCATGTTCGACAGCGCCGAGGCGTCCGCCGTGTCGCGCGGGGCGAGGCCTGCGGTCGAGAGCTGCGAGAGCGGGATGGTGAACAGCGGCTGGCCGATGGCGCGCATCAACTGCGGCAGGATCAGCTGGTCCATGCCGACATCGTGGGTCAGGCCGACGTTGATCCAGCAGCTCGCGATGAAGAACAGCGTCCCGGTCACCACCAGCAGCCGGGCGTCGAAGATCCGCATGATCAGGGGCATCATCGGGAACAGCAGCAACTGCGGCAGCCCCGACCACATCACGACGTAGCCGATCTGCTGGGCGTTGTAGCCCTGGATCTGCGCGCAGTAGACCGGGATGATGTAGATCGAGCCGAACGAGACCGCGCCGAGCACCGTCATCAGCACGCACGAGCCCCCGACCGAGCGGTTGCTGAGCACCCGCAGGTTGATGAAGGGCCGCTCGGCCATCAACTCGCGGACGATGAAGCCGGTGATACCGGCGGCCGCCAGCAGCGACATGTTCACGATGATCTGCGAGCCGAACCAGTCCTTCCGCTGGCCCTCCTCCAGCACGTAGGTCAGCGCCGGCAGCCCGGTCGCCATCAGGCCGATGCCGATCCAGTCACCCTTCAGGAGCTCGGCCCAGCGCGCCGGCACGTCGTCGAAGGCGCCGAGCTGGATGCCCATCGCGAGCGGACCGAAGATCAGGTTCAGGTAGAAGATGTAGTGCCAGGACAGGTTGTCGGTGAGCCAGCCGCCCACCGTCGGCCCGATGGCCGGGGCGAAGGTGGCGGTCAGCCCGAACATCGCGATGCCGATGGTCTGCTGGCTCTTCGGCAGGCGCGTGCGCACGATGACGATCGCGGTCGGGATCAGCACGCCGCCGGTGAAGCCCTGGCCGGCGCGGAACAGGATCATCTGCGGGAGCGAGGTCGAGAGCGCGCAGGCGAGCGAGAAGACGGTGAACAGCATCGTGTTCACCGACAGGTACCGGCGCAGGCCGATCACCGAGGAGAGCCAGCCGGTGAGGGGGATCACGATGATCTCGGCCATCAGGTAGGCGGTCGAGATCCAGCTGCCCTCCTCGGTGGAGGCGCCGAGCGCGCCCTGGATGTCGGCGAGCGAGGCGTTGGTGATCTGGATGTCGAGGATGGCGGTGAACGCGCCGAGGATCGCGCCGAACACCGCGAGCCAGTCGCGCGCGCTCGCCTTGGCCTCGGGCGCGCTCGCCGCTGCCGCCGCGGCGCTCATCGCGGCAGCGCCTCGCTGACCAGGGCGGTCGCTGGCCGACGCGGGTGCGGCGTCACCGGCTCGACGGCGTCATGGAGGTGGACGGTGGCCTCGACCGAGAGGCCGGGGCGCAGGCGGGCGAGCATCGGATCGGCATCGTCGAGGGCGACCCGGACGGGGACGCGCTGCACGACCTTGGTGAAGTTGCCGGTGGCGTTCTCGGGCGGCAGCAAGGCGAACTGGGCACCCGTTCCGGGCGAGAAGCTCTCGACCCGGCCCTCGAACTCATGGTCGCCCAGCGCGTCGACGGTGAAGGTGACGTGCTGACCCTCGACCATGTGCCCGGTCTGGGTCTCCTTGAAGTTCGCCACGAGGTAGATGTCGCGGCCCATCGGCACCACCGTGAGCAGGCCCGTACCCGCCGAGACGAACTGGCCGACGCGCAGCGAGCGGTCGCCGACCGTGCCGTCGATGGGCGCCGTGACGGTGGTGTAGGTCAGGTTGAGTTGCGCCTGCTCCACCTTCGCCTGCGCGGCTTCCAGACTCGCCCGGGCGCTGCCTTCCAGCGCCCTCAAGCTGTCGACCTGCTTGCGTGCGGCGTCCAGCGAGGCGACGGACTTGTCGTGCGCCGCCCGCTTCTGGCGCAGGTCGGCATCGGCCTGCTGCTGGCGCTGGGCGGTACCCGAGCCGGTCTGCAGCAGGTTCTGGTAGCGGGTGTATTCCTTGCCGGCGAAGTCGAGGGCCGCGTCGGTATTCTCGACCTCGGCCTTGGCCGAGGCGACCTGCGCCTGCTGCTGCAGGATGGCGGCCGCCGTCCCAAGGAGCTGGGCGCGGTTCTTCCCGACCTCGGCCTCGGCCTGCTTGAGCATGACCCGGTACTCGCGGTCGTCGAGGCGGGCGATCACGTCGCCGGCCTTCACCGGCTGGTTGTCACCCACCAACACCTCGGCCACATGCCCAGCGATGCGGGGCGCGACCGTGACCTTGTCGGCCTGGAGGTAGGCGTCCTCGGTGGTTTCCAGGAAACGGCCGACCGTCCACCAGTGCCAGCCATAGCCGCCGCCGCCGCCGAGGGCGGCGAGGAGGATGACCGGGAGGACCAGGCGTGCCTTCCGGCGTTTGGCGGCCGGCGGGGTGACCGGTTGAACCGAGGCGGTCAGCGCAGGGCCGGCTGCCATGGTAGCGGTTGCAGCTTGCGTTTCCGGCTGGGGAAGGTCGCCAGGTCGAGCGTCCATGGTGGTGGCCAACATCAATACGATACGGTAAGGTATCGATACAGGGCGCCGTGGAAGATGACAAGGAGAATGATGATGGCAGCGACCATGATGGCCGAACCCGAGGCGTTGCCGAAGCGAGGGACCGGCGGTCGGCCGACGCGTGAGGAAGCCGCCCGACGCGAGGCGCGCATCGTCGAGGTGGCCACCCAGCTGTTCATCGAACGCGGCTTCGACGGCACCTCCATCGACGCGGTGGCGGAGGCTGCGGGCGTCAGCAAGCCGACGCTCTATTCGCGTTATCAGGACAAGCGCGCGCTGTTCGAGGCGGTCCTGCAGGATCGCATCCGGGAATGGCTCGCACCCCTCTCGGCGGCGGCCGAAACGCAGGCGCTGCGCGCCACCCCTGCGGATGCCGCGACGGTGCTGGATGAATTGAGCCGCAACCTCCTCGACCGCTCCCAGGCCCCGGGCGCCGCCGCGCTCACCCGCTGCATCGCCGCCCAGGCCATGCAGTTCCCCAACCTCGCCAAGCTTGCCTACGAGGAGGGGTGGCTCCGCGGCGTCAGGGTGGTCGGTCGTCTCCTTAGCGTCATGACAGAGCAGGGTCAGATCGCGGTCGACGACCCCGAGATCGCCGCCGACCTCTTCCTGAACCTCGTCATGGGGCGCAGCTCGCGGCAGGCGCTGTACGGCATCGAGGTGAACCTGGAAGCACAGGAGAAGCGCCGGCGCGCCGCCGTCAGTCTTTTTCTCGCCGGCGTCCGTCCTGATCCTGCTTGAAGAGCCCGACCGTCATATCGTTTCCGGATGTGGATCGCCCTCTTGTTTGATCAGCCTGCAAGCGGACTTTTGCGCCTTGCGAGTAGGGTCAAAAGTGGCTGCGAGGGCGACGTCCGCTTTTCCGCCCCGAAGCAGAACGTCACAAATCAACCCCGAGCCGTCGTTCCGCACCCAACCCAAGCCAGCCGTCCCGAGAGCCGTCGGCGCGTCCTGAAAGTGGCCATTCGTCCCCAAGCGGACGTTCCGCCTACGACCCTTACCCGGCGTACGCGACGTCGCCCGACCTACGCTGAGCGGCCATACGCCGGCTGTCGTTCACGGTCGTTTCAAGATCTCCGCTAGGTGCGCCCGTTCGCTCCGGAGCGGGTGATCAGGCACGCGATGCGACGGCGCGTGCGTAGCTTTCGAGCACGCGTGCTCTTAGCGCAGTGCAAGGATGTCCGGGCTGGCAAGGCAAGCCTCCATGATGGCCTGATCGGTTTTCCGGCGCGGCTCTGCGTGGCCCGGCACCTCGACGGACTCGCCGATGCGCACCGTCTTGAACGCGGACGGGTCGCCGCCCCCGCAGCGCAGCAGGGCTTCGAGCATGAGGGCGGGGGTATCGCGTCCTTCCTGGCTGAGCGGGAAGGTGCCCCAATGGATGGCCATGGCGCGTGAGGCGCCGCTGCGCTCGAACGCCCGGATCGCATCGACAGGCCCGATGTGGTCACCCGCACCCATCTGGCCGGGTTCGAACCGGAACGCGCCGATGGGGATCAGGGCGTAACGGATCGGCCCCAGGGCCGCGGCCTCGTACGGCCACTTCCCGTCGCCCATGCCGGTGTCGCCCGCGAAGTAGAGGTTGCCACCCGGAAGCGTCACGACGAACGCCGACCAGAGTGCCCGGTTCCGGTCGAGGACACCGCGGCCGCTCTGATGGTGGTTGCGCGTCGCCGTCACGGAGATGTCGCCGCGAACCCGGACGCTTTCGCCCCAATCGAGCGTCGCGACGTCGATGCCGCTCAGGTCCCGGTCGTTGCCGAGCCCGGCGACGATCAGGGGGCGGTCGCGCGCCCACAGGGTCCGCAGGGCGACTTTGTCCATATGGTCGTAGTGGTTGTGGCTGAGGAGGATCAGGTCGATCCTCGGCAGGTCCTCCATCCGGATGCCGGGGGCGGCGACGCGCGTGACCCCCAGCCCGAATGGGCCGACCCGATCCGACCAGACGGGGTCGGTGAGGATGTTCAGTCCCTGCGTCTGGACGAGGACCGTGGCATGGCCGACCCATGTCGCCACCATCCTATCGCCGTCGATCCGCCCGACCGGCTTGGCTCGCGCGACCTCGATGCTGCCGGGCCATTCCGGGCGGCCGTCCGTCTTGGTCAGGTGTCGCCACACGTAGCCCAGACGCGTGCCGCTCTTCGGCATCCAGGCGGTATCGTCCGCACCGCCCGGATTGAAGAAGCGCTCGCCGTCGAAATGCCCGCTCGGCGAAGGGGGATGGGTTCGACCGGAGGTCATACATGCGGTGACGACCCCGAGCAGGACGAGACCGGCCAGGAGTGCCGCGACGCCCGGCATGGCTCAGTTGAAGTTGCTGGCGGGAGCGGCCGTGCGGCCACCATCCACGGCCAGTTCGGCGCCCGTGATGAAGCCCGCTTCCTTCGAGAGCAGGAACAGGACGGCATGAGCCACATCCCGGGGCCGGCCGACGCGACCCAGGGGAACGATGGCACCCATCTTCTCCGCCGCCCCTGCACCGGCAGCGTTTTCGATCATCGGTGTATCGATGGGACCGGGGACGACGAGATTGACCCGGATGCCGTCCTTCGCGAGTTCGATGGCTGCCGTACGCGACATCGCGGCGACGGCGGCCTTCGTGCCGGAGTAGGCGATGGCATGCGGGGCCGCCCTGACGCCCGCCTCGGAGCCGATGTTGACAATGGCCCCCCCGCCGTTGCGGCGCAGGGCCGGGACCACGTGCTTGATGCCGAGCAACTGCCCGAGCTGGTTGATCCGGATGCCGTCCATCACGGCTTCGGCGTCGAGGTCCGTGACCAGGCCGGTGATGGTGACGCCCGCGTTGTTCACGAGTCCGGTGACCTTGCCGAACGTCTCCTCGGCACGGGCCACGATGGCCACCCAATCCGCTTCCCGTGCGACGTCCTGGCGCTGGAAGCAGGCTCGCTCCCCGAGTTCCTCCGCGATGCGGCGCCCGTCGGCCTCGTCACGGCCGCCGAACACGACCTTGGCGCCAGCCTCCACCAGGAGGCGTACCTCGGCCTCGCCCTGACCACGCGTGCCACCGGTGACGATGACGACCTCGCCCTGCATGTCGTTCATGATGGTTTCCCTGAAGGTTAGAGTTCGCAAAAGGGGCCGTAGGCTTCCGCCAGGATGTCGCCGATGGGACGCCGGCCCTCGCCGGCGACCCATTCGCGCGCGGCGATGCGCAGGCCGCCGATGGCCAAGGCGGCAGCCATGCGGGCGGCCACGGGGGCTGCGCCCCGGACCGTGAGGGCGTCCGAGAGCAGATCCTCCCATCCGAGGTACTTCTCGTGCGCCCGCGCCCGCAGCGAGGGTGTGCGCTCGATCAACCGTCCGACGGCGAGCGACACGGGATGTTCGCCTTCATGCCGCCCGACATGGCGGGAGACGGCGTCGAGGGCCGCCCGCACCGTGTCGGTGATGCAGTCGAGCCCGTCGAGCTCACGCACGAGACCGGGGCCGGTCGACATGGCCCAGGTGAGGACGATGTCCTCCTTGGTCTCGAAGTACCGGAAGACGCTGCGACGCGACACGCCTGCAGCCTCCGCGATGGCATCGACCGAGGTGGCCTCGTACCCGTTCGCGAGGAACTGGACGATGCCCGCCTCGACGATGCGTTGACGGATGGCATCCTGCTGCTGTCGGCTCAGCACGACGGGGAACCCCGGCTCTCGGTCATGATCCCGTCGTCCCGGTCAGCGCATGAGGCGGCGCATGATGGTACGGACGAGGACGTCGGGCAGGAACGGAAGAACCGTCAACGAGATCGCGGAAGCGGGATAGCGTAGCTTGCCGGAGGTCGAAACGGCGGCCTCGTAGACGACGGCGGCGATCTTCGCGGGCTCGACCCCTGCGTCGGGGTCGCGCATCAGCTTCTCGATCTTCTCGAAACCCTTGTAAGCGCCTCGCAACTCCGGCGCTCGGGCTTCGTCCGAGTTGCGGGAGAAGTCCGTCTTGACCTGTCCCGGTTCGACGACCTTCACGCGAATGCCGTGCAGTCCGAGCTCGAAGCGGATCGACTCGGAAAAGCCTTCGATTCCGAATTTCGCCGCCTCGTAGATGGAATTATAGGGAAAACCGATCCGTCCCGCCTCCGATGTGACGTTGACGATCGCTCCGCGTCGCCGCCTGCGCATGTGCGGTATGAGTTCCCGCATCATGTTCATGTGACCGAAGACGGCCGTATCGAAGTGTCGCCGGATCTGCTCGTCGGTGAGGAACTCGAACGGGCCGGTGATGCCGTATCCCGCGTTGTTGACCAGAACGTCGACCGCATCGAAGCGCGCGATGGCCTGCTCGACGCAGCGGCTGACGTCATCTTTCCGCGAGATGTCCGCGACTGACCTCAGGAGCCGTGACGAAGCCGGCAGGTTCGCTTCGAGCTTTGCCATGTCGCGCCCCACCGCGACGACGTTCCAGCCCTTGTCGAGGAACAGCATCGCAGAGGAGGCGCCGACGCCGGAGGAAGCGCCCGTGATCAGGACTGTCTGGTTCCGTGGGTGGGCCATCGTCTATCCCTGCGGGGCCGGCGCCGCATCCTTCCGGCCCGCGGCTCCGCGGCCCGACCTGCACGCTTAATATGTGACACTGAGTGCCACATTCAAGTGGTGTTCGCCCGGATGGATGTGCGGCGGTATCGGGAGACGTGCCAGCCGTCGTTCCCACGCCCTGGGCGTTCCTGCCGAACCGAAGGGGATTTCCGCAGGCATCCCTGCTGACGGACCGGTCGGACCCCCCATCGTTCCGCGAACCATGCCGCGCACGCCGTGGGCGGCTTTCGTACGTCGCACGCGGACACCACCCGTTTCTGGCTCGGCAGCCCGGAAACGGATGTTCCGCACATGCCCCGGGGCAGCGTCCACGGCCGAAGTGAGCAACGGGAAGCGCTTCCCGCATCCCGCTTCGCTCGAACTGACCGTACGACATCGATGCAGGGACGACCTCAGTCCCCCCGCCTGGGCTCCTCGCATCTCAGGTTGTGGATGGCATCCCAGCGCCCGGAACAAACCGTGGCCAACCGGCTTAATTCCTCAGCTTGGCCGCCGGATGGGGGCTGGAATGCGCGTGAGATCAAAGACCGGTCCGGTCAAGTCCACCCCGCCCCCTGCGAAGAGGGTGGCGTCCTCCCACGCTCGGATCCCGTCGGGATCCGCGGCGTCGAAGGCCAAGGAGAAGAAGACGACGGTACGGATCTTCGTCTCCTACAGCCACGCGAACGCGACACAGCAGGCGAAGCTTCAGATCCACCTGGCTCAACTGAAGCGCGACGAGGTCGAGACCTGGGTCGACGAGCGCATGGAGGCCGGCGACAGGCTCAGCACCGAAATCTCGCGCAAGCTGCGGGAGGCGGACATCTTCGTCGCCCTGATGAGCCCCGAGTACATCGCCAGCCGCTGGTGCCAGCTGGAGTACAACCGGGCGATGGGCAGGCGTGCCAGGGGCCTCATGCGCGTGGTCGTCGTCGTGGTGCGGCCCTGCGCCTGGAAGGATACGGGCGCGTCCGATCTCAAGTCGCTTCCCCGCGACGGGCGCAGCGTCATCGACTGGCGGTCCATGGACCATGCCTTTGCGGACGTGGCCGAGGGCATCAAGGGCGCCGTGCGGGCGGTGCGGGCCTCGATGCCGGCGAAGGCGACGCGTTCCAAGCCGGCGGCCAAGGCCGTCAAGCCGCCGGCGGTCGCCAAGGTCGCTTCGAGGGTGCGGGCGAAGCCGAAGGCCGTCCTCACTGGAAAGCGGCCCACCCTGAGCCGTGCGGCCAGGTAGAAACGGATCGGCGACGGTCGGGAGGGTTGGGAGGCGACATGCCAAAGAACATCGTCGTCTTCTCCGACGGCACAGGCCAGGAAGGCGGGCTTCGCGAGGAGCAGCGCCTGAGCAACGTATACAAGCTCTATCGGGTCTGCCGGGTCGGCCCCGACAGCGGCATCGACCCGAAGGACCAGGTCGCCTTCTACGATCCCGGCCTCGGGACGGACGGCTCCGCCACCGGGTTCTCGGGCGCATACCGACGATTGCAGAAGCTCCTGTCCTCTGTGACGGGCCTCGGCATCACCAAGAACATCGCGGACTGCTACGCCTTCATCATCGACCACTACGAGCCGGGCGACCGCATATTCCTCGTCGGCTTCAGCCGGGGCGCCTACACGGCCCGGTGCGTGGCGAACGTCCTCTTCCTCTGCGGCGTCCCCACGACCGCGCCGGGCGGCGAATGCCGTACTCCCGGCCTCTGGGGAGCGGTCGGGCATTGGCTGAGCGAGAAGCTCCTGCGCCGGAAGCCCGTCGCGGCCCCGCCGGCCGATGACCCGCTCCCGGGGAGCTACCTGCCCAGGTTCCGCAAGGCCACCCGCGACATCGCCAACGAGGCGGTCATGCGGGTCTACGAATACGGCGCCGGTTACCCGCGGGCGCGGTACGAGGCCGAGCGCTTCGAACTCGCGAGGCGCTTCCGGCACACCTACGGTTCCGGCGACGACGCCCGCGCCAACGTCGCCCCGCATTTCATCGGGGTGTTCGATACCGTCGCCTCGCTCGGGGCGGTCGGGCCGCTGCGCTGGGGCATCGCCGTGGGCCTGACCGTGCTGGCGGCCCTCCTCGTCGCCGTGCCGGCCGTCCTGCTCGACCTTGCGTTCCGGACCGGGTTCTGGACGCCGTTCGCGACCGTCGCCGCACTGTCCGCGGCCTTCGTCCTGTGGCGATGGCTGCCGACGGCCGTGAAATTCATCGTTGGCTCGCCGGTCGACGGCAAGACGCACTTCCACATCGCCCAGTGGCGCTCGGCGAACTACGACCGGCTGCTCAGCGGCCAGGTCGGCTTCGCCCGGCACGCCCTGTCCATCGACGAGACCCGCAGGGACTTTGCCCGCGTCGGCTGGGGCGGCAAGGGCGTCATCCGCGAGAAGGTCGTCGGCGAGCCCGACCCGCTGATCCAGATGTGGTTCGCGGGCAACCACTCCGACATCGGCGGAAGCTACCCCGAGGCCGAGAGCCGGCTGTCGGACATCGCCCTTGAATGGATGGTCGGGCAGGCCACCCGCATCCCGGCCCCGCTGCTCGTCGACGGCATGGACCACGAACGGCCCGGGACCGGCCGGCTGCACCTCCATCCGGCTGCGGACGGGATGCAACACTGCGAGGTCGCCAACATGCGCGACACCATCGCCGGCATCTTCCCGGGCTGGGCGGCACGTCGCCTGGGATGGCTCGGTTGGCCGGTGAAGGTCCGCGACGTTCCCGAGGAGGCGCTGGTCCACCCGAGCGTCCGGGAACGCTTCGCCCTCGCCGGGGTGACGCAATGCGCCGGCCGGGGTCCCTACAGGCCGGAGTCCCTGGCCGGCCACAAGGACTTCAAGGCCGGATATCCGGCCGCGGCAAGCCCGGCCACGGCCGCTCCCACGACCTGACCATCACCCTTCCCCATGCAGGCCTCCGACGAGGCCGACCGGACGACGAGGCGGCGGATGAAGCTCGACAGTTTCAGGGTCACGAATTTTCGCAGCGTCGAGGATTCCGGCGAGATCACGCTGGGCGACATGATCTGCCTCGTCGGCAAGAACGAAGCCGGCAAGACGGCGCTCCTCCATGCCTTGGCCGGCCTGAACCCGCATCCCGCCACACCCATCGCCTATGACAAGGAGCGGGACTACCCGCGGCGCTACCTGAACGACTATCGCGGGCGCCACCCCGAGGACGATGGCGAGGCCGTCGTCGTCACCACCCAGTGGACCCTGTCGCCCAGGGATATCGCGGCATTGGCGGCCCAGTTGGGCCCGGACTGCCTGAGGTCAGGTCAGGTCACCCTGACGCGCCGCTACGAAGACAAGGCCTTCACCATCGAAGCCTCAGTGAACCTCCAGGCCATCATCGAGCACCTCATGGCCGGTCACGAGCTTGACCAGGACGAGCGGGCGCCCTTGGCGGAGGCCCGCAGTACGGATGAGCTCCGCAAGGCCCTGGAAGGCTTGTCCGAACCGACGGATGCCCAGGCCTCCCTCCTGAAGCAGATCACCGCCCTCCCGGGGAAGAACGCCATCGGCTTCGTCTACGGCTACATCCGGTCGGTGACGCCGCAACTGATGTACTTTTCGCATTACGACCGGATGTCCGGCCAGATGCGGGTCGACGACATCGTCCGCAGCGATGGCGAGCCCTACCACAGCCCCGTGCACCCGCATGGATCCAAGAAGCTCAACGTCGGCGAGAAGGTCTTCCTCGACTTCCTGGAATTCGCGGGCACCTCCGTCGAGGAGATCAAGGAGTCGAAAACCTACGAGTCCCTGAACGCGAAGTGCGAGTCGGCGTCGAACGCCATCACCGACCAGTTGCGGGAATACTGGACCCAGAACGCCTTCCTCGAAATCGAGGTCAGGGTCACCAAGGCCGAGCCGAACGACCCCGCCCCCTTCGACACGGGCGTCATCGCGCGGGCGCGCGTGAAGAACACACTCCACCGGGTCTCGGTCCCTTTTTCGGAGCGGAGCGCAGGCTTCATCTGGTTCTTCTCGTTCCTGGTGAAGTTCGCCCAGGTCAGCAAGGACGGCGGCAACCTGTTGCTCCTCCTCGACGAACCGGGCCTGACCCTGCACGGCAAGGCCCAGGCCGACCTGCTCCGGTACTTCGACGACAAGCTGGTGAACAACCACCAGGTCGTGTTCTCGACCCACTCGCCCTTCATGGTTCCACCCGAAGACCTCACGCTGTCACGCATCGTCGAGGACCAGATCGAGCAGAAGCGGCCCGGCTTCTGGACGACCAAAGGCACCAAGGTTCGCGACGACGTCCTGGCGACCGACCCGGACACCCTGTTCCCGCTCCAGGCGGCGCTGGGCTACGACGTCACCCAGGCGCTGTTCATCGGCAAGCACACCCTGCTGGTCGAGGGTCCCGGCGACCTGGTATTCCTCAAGGCGCTCTCGGCACAGTTGAAGCGCCGCAAGAGGACAGCGCTCGATCCGCGCTGGACGATCTGCCCGGCCGGCGGGCTCGACAAGATCCAGTCGTTCGTCTCGCTGTTCAAGGGAGCGAAACTCCACCTGGCGGTGATGTCCGACAGGGCGCAGGGCGACAAGCGCAAGCTGGAGCAGCTCCGGGCCGCCGGTGCCATTCCCGAGAACCGCATCATGAACTACCCGGACGTGCTCGGGCTGCCCGAGGGGGATGTCGAGGACGTCTTCGATCCCGAGGCCTACCTCGCCATCGTCAACGCCGCCTATGGCCTGAAGGGCCGGAACGTCCTGACCGTGGCGAAGCTCGACAAGGAGGCGGCAGGGGCGGTGCGCCTGGTCAAGCGCGTGGAGGCCGCCTTCAAGCTCCTCCCCGCCGATACCCCGGAGTTCGACCACTTCACGCCGGCTGACTGGCTCATCCGCAATCCCGCCGTGCTGGACGAGAGGATCCCGGCCATCGAGACCACCTTGGACAACGCCGAGAAGATCATCCGGGCCATCAACGGTGCCCTGTCTGGGTGAGCGGCGCAATCAGGGCGCGACCCGTCAACCGGCAATCGCCGATACCACCCGCTTCCGTCGTCGCGGTCCTGGTTCTCGAAGTATCTCGTGTACGTCACGCGGATGCGCATCTTCGGGTTGAGCCGCCCCACGTCGGGGGCCTGCCCGGGCGATGGCCTCCCGGGCGAGCGACGGCGGAAGCAGACCGAGGGCCTGATGATCGGGTATCCAGCCCGTCCCCGGCAGCACGCCCCCTTGACCAGGTGCATGAACCTGACCTCGCCGAAGGTGTCGGGCGGCCTGCGGTCGCACAGGTGGGCCGACCGCACGATCACGCGTAGGGGCTGCTCCCGGCCGGTGATGCGGTCGAGCGTGGATACGCGGACCGGAAGGGGGGGATCTCAGGAATCCCGCGAGATCGCGTACCCGGCCATGGCGCCATCGGCATCACCCGACAGCCACGACAACAGCACCAGGACGCCCATCCCGAGGAGCAGGACCCCGATGAGGGCGAGGACGAGGTCGGAGAGACGGCCCTCGATGGCGCCGGGACGACGCCGCGGGAACTGACGAGGCATGATGCTTCACCTGGTTCTGGGAGGTCGTATGGGGCGGGCGCCGCGCACCTTCGGGGCGCGGCCGGTCCCGGCTCAGCGGTGGGCCGGGCGGGCCGGGGCGAACCGCAGCACCAGCGCCCCGGCGGCCATGCAGGCCAGCGAGCCGATCAGCACGCCCACCTTGGTCTCGGCTTCGAGCTCGGGCGCGTTCGCGAAGGCGAGCAGGCCGATGAACAGGCTCATGGTGAAGCCGACGCCGCACAGGAGCGAGACCCCGTAGACCTGCCACCATCCCGCATGGGCCGGGCGCTGGGCCAGCCCGAGCTTGACGGCGGCGAGCACGAGCCCGAACACCCCGACCTGCTTGCCGACGAACAAGCCGAGCGCCACGCCGAGCGTCACCGGTTCGAGGAGCATCCCCGGCGTGATCCCCGCCAGCGACACGCCGGCGTTGGCGAAGCCGAACACCGGCAGGATGAGGTAGGCCGACCAGGGATGGACCGCGTGCTCCAGGATGTGCAGCGGCGAGGTCGGGTCGTCCGGCCTGCCCACGCTGAGGCGCAGCGGGACGGTCAGGGCGAGCAGCACGCCGGCGATGGTCGCGTGGATGCCCGACGCGAGCACGAACACCCAGAGGACGACGCCGAGCAGCAGGTAGGGCCACAGGCGCGCCACGCCGGCCTTGTTGAGCCCGTAGAGCACGGCGAGCGTCGCCGCGGCCCCGCCCAGCATCGGGAGCGACAGGTCGGCGGTGTAGAACAGGGCGATGACCAGCACGGCGCCGAGGTCGTCGATGATGGCGAGCGCCGTCAGGAAGACCTTGAGGGAGACCGGCACCCGGGGGCCGAGCAAGGCCAGCACGCCCAGCGCGAAGGCGATGTCCGTGGCCGCCGGGATGGCCCAGCCCCGCAGCGTCTCGGGCGAGTTCCGGTTGACCGCGGCGTAGACGAGGGCCGGCGCGGCCATGCCGCCGAGCGCGGCCAGACCCGGCAGGACCCGGTCGGGCCAGGTGCGCAGGCGGCCGTCGAGCACCTCGCGCTTGATCTCCAGCCCGACGAGCAGGAAGAACACCGCCATCAGGGCGTCGTTGATCCAGTGCAGGACCGACAGCGGGCCGAGATGGGCCTTGAGCGCGGCGAAGTAGGCGTCCGCCAGCGGCGAGTTCGCCACGACCAGTGCCAGCGCGGCGCTGGCCATCAGGACGAGGCCGCCGCCGGCCTCGCTGACGAGCATGTCGCGGAGCGCCGACAGACGCCGGCGAGGCGGCCGCGGAACGGCGTGGGAGGGGGACGGCACGGGCACGGGTCTCCGGCGCTGGCGGCCCGACCAGCGCTCGACCTGCCGGTCCGACCGACGGACCGCGCACCCTGCCGGGCCTATCGCACCGATGCCGGACGGGCACAACCCGCGCCCCGGAGGATCCCCGGGCGGCGGACGTAAAGGGCTCGTCCGGGACGTTTCAGGAGCCGGTCCGCAAGCCCGGGCTTCAATGTGCCGCCGCGAGCTCCTCTTCCGCCTATGCAGGAAGCTACCCGAGGCCATCGACCGCTATCGGACGGGGGGCGGCCCGGCCCGGCCCCCGCCGGTCATGCATGCCCGATCCAGCCGCGCCACGTGAAAGCCGCGAAGAAGAGTTCGGCGTCGCCGAAGCCGGCAGCCCGCAGCACGGCGGCATCCGCCTCGGGCGCGAGGGTGTGCAGGTGGGATTCCACGGCGCTCCGCGCCTTCTCCGCCTGGTCGCGGTCGGCGCCGGAAGCGACCGCGTAGGCCTCGTAGCGTGCTGTCCATCGCGAGCGGCTGTCGTCCTGCGGGAAGCTGCCGTGCGCGGCGACGAAAGGCGCGCCAGCCTTCAGGCGACGATGGATGGCCCGGACGGTGTCCTCGCGCGCCGCAGGGTCGAGGAAGTGCAGGGTGAGCAGGCATGTCGCCGCGTCGAAGGGGCCGACGGGCGCATCGTCGATGTAGCCCTCGACGAGGGTGATCCGGTTCATCAGCGGCCCGAGCGTGCGTTCGGCCTGGCGGAGCATCGCCCGCGCCGGGTCGACGCCGACGAAGGTCCAGCCGGGATGCGCCTCGGCCAGCGCCCGCAGCTCCAGTCCCCCTCCCGCCCCGAGGACCAGGACCCGCGCATCGGTCGGTGCGTGCTCGGCCAGCAGGATGCCGGTCATCCTGTGAAGCGCCTCGAAGCCGGGCACGAAACGTCGAGGCCCGTCGGCATACCGTGCGGCGGCCTCCGGGTCCGAGAAGGCGGCCACGAAGTCTGTCGGTTCGGGCTGCGCGCTATGCTTCATGGGATCGGGCCTCCCGCCCACATGGTCCGCGCTTGGCCAGGCGCGCATGGAAATCGGCGCTGAGACGGGCCAGTGTGACATCGCCCAGACGCGAGAGCAGCAGGGCTTCTGCGTCCCGGAAGGCGTCCGCGAGGGCCGCGTTGACCGCCTGCTCGACGAGGCAGGTCGGCTCCTCGCTCCGGTGCCCCATCGCGAACACCTCCGGCGAGCCGAGCGCGACGTAGACATCGTGCAGGGTCACCCGGTCGAGGTCGCAGGCGATGGTCCAGCCGCCGCCATGCCCCTTCCCGGACGCGACCAGCCCCAGGTCGCGCAGTCCCGCCATCGTCCGGCGCACCACGACTGGGTTGGTCCCCATCATCAGGGCCAGCCGCTCGGACGTCACCGGTCCGTCGGCCTCGGCCATGTGGAGGAGGACGTGCAGCACGCCCGACAACCTGCCATCCCGTCTCATGAAACTTATGATGTTGCATGATGCATGGTCCGTCAAGCGGGACCGGGCCGGAATGCCCGGCAAGGCGGCGGCCGCCGCGCTGGTTCGGGCCGCGGGAGCGACCTGCATCATCCCGTCTGGACATGCCCATGTTCGTCCTGCCGGGGAGGCAAGGAAACGAGCCGACGAGTGCCCCGACGCGGCCGGTTGGAACGCCGGCCGGGCTGGCGCATGTCGCTTGCCCGGCGGTACCGTCTATGCGGGCAACTGTCGTCGATGGTTGCCAGTGCCAGCGTTGAAGCCTTCGCCTTGATGTGCCATGACATGCTGATGAACGGTCCGCCCGGCTCCGGGAAGTCCATGCTGGCGGCCCGGCTCCCGTCGATCCTGCCGCCGCTGACGCCTCGGGAGCTGCTCGACATCTCGATGATCCAGTCGGTGGCGGGCGAGCTGAAGGACGGCGCGCTCTCGAACCGCCGGCCGTTCCGGCAGCCACACCATTCCGCCTCCATGGCGGCACTCGTCGGCGGCGGCCTCGGGGCCCGGCCCGGGGAGGTGTCGCTCGCCCATGGCGGCGTGCTGTTCCTGGACGAGCTGCCCGAATTCGCGCCGCAGGTGCTCGACAGCCTGCGCCAGCCGATGGAGACCGGCGAGGTCATGATCGCCCGGGCGAACCACCGGGTGACCTATCCGGCCCGCTTCCAGCTCGTGGCCGCCATGAACCCGTGCCGCTGCGGCCAGGGTCTGGAGCCGGGCTACGCCTGCCGGCGCGGGCCGAACGAGCGCTGCATGGCGCAGTACCAGGCCCGGATCTCCGGGCCGATGCTCGACCGGATCGATCTGCGCATCGAGGTGCCGGCGGTCACGGCCGCTGATCTGATCCTGCCGCCGCCGGCCGAGGGCTCCCGCGAGGCCGCCGCCCGGGTCGCCGCCGCTCGCACGCTTCAGACGACGCGCTACGCCGCCCGCGCTTTGCCGGCCGCCACCACGAACGCCACCTGCCCGGCGACCCTGATCGAGGAGGTGGCGAGCCCCGACGCCGAGGGGACGGCCCTGATCCGGCAGGCGGCGGAGAGCATGCGGCTCTCGGCCCGCGGTTTCCATCGGACCCTGCGGGTGGCGCGCACGCTCGCCGATCTCGACGGCGAGGCGCAGGTGCGCCGTCTGCATCTGGCCGAGGCCCTGTCCTATCGCGGCCGTGGTGACGCTTCGGCGGCGGCCGCGTGAGGGCGGACCTGACCGTCACGATCGGCCAGGCCAGCGCGGCCGGGCGGAAGGAGGCCAATCAGGATTTTCACGGCGCCCTGGTGCCGTCCCAGCCGGCGCTCGGCCTGAAGGGTATCGCGGTGGCACTGGCCGACGGGATCAGCAGCAGCGCGGTCGGTGCCCTGGCGAGCGAAACCGCGGTCAAGAGCTTTCTCAGCGACTACTACGCGACGCCCGATACGTGGTCGGTGAAATCCTCGGCGCAGCGCGTGATCGCGGCGACGAATTCCTGGCTCTACGCCCAGACGCGGCGGGGCCTCGACCCGCACGATGCCGACAAGGGCTACGTCACCACTTTCAGCGCGCTGGTGCTGAAGGCGCGCACGGCGCACCTCTTCCACGTCGGCGATGCCCGGATCTGCCGCGTCGCCGGCCGGTCGCTGGAGCAGCTCACCGAGGATCACCGGGTCGTGGTCTCGGCGGCGGAATCCTATCTCGGCCGCGCCCTGGGCGCGGGCGGGCATGTCGAGATCGACTACCACGCGGTGAGCGTCGAGGCCGGCGACGTCTTCGTGCTCACCACCGATGGGATCCACGAGCATGTCCGCGCCCGGGACGTGGCCGCGATGATCGCGGCGGCCGGGGACGATCTCGACGGTGCCGCCCGGGCGATCGTGGCGGCCGCGCACGAGGCCGGCAGCCTGGACAACCTGACCGTCCAGATCGTGCGGCTCGACTCCGTGCCCGAGGGCGAGCCGGCGGATCTGCTCGGCGGTGTCGAGGGGCTGGATCCCGCCCCGCTGCTCGACCCGCCGGCCGAATTCGACGGCTACCGGCTGCTGCGCACGCTCCATTCCGGGCCGCGCAGCCGGGTCTATCTCGCGATCGACGCGGAGACGGGGGATCGAGTCGCGCTGAAGGTTCTGTCGCTCGACCTGCGCGACGACCCGGCCCAGCGCAAGCGCTTCGCCCTGGAGGAGTGGATCGCCCGGCGGATCGACAGCCCGCACGTCCTCAAGGCCCATCCGCAGACCCGCCGCCGCAGCCACCTCTACACGGTGATGCGCTACGTCGAGGGCCAGACCCTGACGCAGTGGATGCGCGACCACGCTGCGCCCGAGCTGGAGGCGGTGCGCGGGCTGATCGAGCAGCTCGCCAAGGGCGTGCAGGCCTTCCACCGGCGGGAGATGGTCCACCAGGATCTGCGACCCGACAACGTCCTGATCGACAAGGCCGGGACCGTGCAGGTCATCGACTTCGGCGCCACCAAGGTGGCCGGGGTGGTGGAGGGCGATCCGCGGATCGACGCCGCCGAGATCTTGGGCACGGTGCAGTACACGGCTCCGGAATGCTTTCTTGGCGAGCCCTCGACCGCGTCCTCCGACATCTTCTCGGTGGGTGTGATCGCCTATCAGATGCTGACCGGCCGGCTGCCCTACGGCGATCGGGTGCCCCGGGCCCTGACCCGGGCCGCCCAGCGCAAGCTTCGCTACGCCTCCGCCCGGGGCGTCCGGCCGCTATTGCCGGTCTGGGTCGACGGGGCGCTGCGCAAGGCCGTCCATCCCAATCCCGCCCGGCGCTACCAGGCGCTCTCGGAGTTCGTCCACGACCTCCGGCACCCCAACCCGGCCTTCACGGAGACGCGCCGGGCCTCGCTGCTGGAGCGGGATCCGCTGCTGTTCTGGCGTCTGCTGTCCCTGGTGCTGGGGCTCATCGCGCTCGTGCTGGCCGGCATCCTGATCGCCCACCCGCCGCGGTAATGTGTAAGAGCCTGTTTGACAGGCCTTTCCCATCCGCGCCCTCATCCTGAGGTGGCGTAGCGCAGCGAAGCCCTCGAAGGAGCCCTCCAGCCGGCCGCGCGATCCCTGGAGGGCTCCTTCGAGGCGGCTGCGCCGCTCCTCAGGATGAGGGGACGATTGGGATACACCTCAGTGAGAACCGGCACGCGACTGCGATCACGCAGTGAAACAGGCTCTAAGGTTCAGCCGTCGAGCTCCGGATACCGGCGATAGATCCCGTCCTCGTTGAACGGGATGCGCCGGTCGCTCGTAAGATAAGCGGCGATGCGCGGCCGCTGCGCCACCGCCTCGTGCAGCCGTGCGACATGAGGCGTCTCGCGCAGGGCCGCGGCGGAGGCCCTCGGGAAGGCGTAACGCAGGCCGGCGACGAGCTGGAACAGGGACAGGTCGGCATAGGAGAGCGTCGAGCCGACCAGATGTTCGCCGCCGTTGGCTCTCAGCACCCGTTCGAAATACCCAAAAAATTTGGGGATGCGTTCGTCGCGGAAACCCTGTGCCCTGCGCAGCGCTTCCGGCTTCTGGTCCGCGTAGTAGAGGCCGACGCTGAGGGGGTGATGGGTGTCGTGGGCCTCGTCCACCGCATCCGCGATGGTGAGCTGCAGCTGGTGCGTCCAGATCCGGTCCGGCTCGGATACGCCCACGAGGCCGAGGCGGGGGCCGAGATAGAGCAGGATCGCCGCCGTCTGGCCGATCACGACGGCGCCGTCGCGCAGGAATGGCGGCGCGAAGGGGGGCCGCGGATTCTTCGGGTCGTCGAGGCGGTCCAGCATCGGCTCGATGCCGCCGTCGTCATCGTCCCGGCGGGCGACGTCCACGTAGTCGGCGCCGGCCTCTTCGAGGGCCAGGCGGACGAACTCGCCGCGCCCCTGGATCATCGGCCAGTAATGCAGCTCGTAGGGCATCGCGTCTCCTCGACCGAGAAGACGCAGCGCCCTGCCTGGTTCCCGCTCAGTTGGCCGGGGCGTCGCCGTCGGTGACCTTCTCGGGCGGCGGCTCGGCGCTGGCGACCGCCTTGTGGGCCAGCATCGGCTGCAGATGCTCGGCGAGCTGCTGATCGAGGTGCTTGACGTAGGCGCCCTTGAAGTAGCGCTCGCCGGTCTTGGCACCGTAGATCCGATCATGCGCCTGGATCATCGCGGCGACCTCCGGGCGGCACAGGAATCCCGTGATGCCCACCGCCTCGTACCAATGACCGGCGCGGGCCTCGGCGGTCGCCTTCGGGTTGGCCAGCACGGTCTCCGCGAAGCACTCCGTCGCCGCCTGCCGCAGCGGGCCCAGGACCTTCTCGGCCTCCGCCTGGTTCACGGCCGGAGCGGCCGGGTGGCGGTGGGGACGGGCCTGCGCGGTCGAGACCAGCGTGAGGACGGCGAAGGTGGCGAGGATCGTGGACTTCATGCGGGCGGCCTCGTCGGGTGTCCGAATGGCGTTCAGCATTCCCTCATGATTGCGTCGGGATCGCGGCTGAGGGGACGTTGCATCCGCCCGATCTCGGGCAAGATGCGGACCATTTCGCGACGCGTCAGCCGCGCCGCTCGGCCCGCCAGCGACCGCGGCATGCGACGGCGCCGGTAGCGACCCAGGTGCCGGCCCCGAACCCGTTGGGGCCGAGCCGGCCGGCGACGTCGGCGGTGGCGATGCCGCTGGCGATCGAGCCGCGCACCACGCCGTTCCGGGTGACGCTGCCCTGCACCACGAAGGCGGTCCCGACAAGCCGGGCCTGCCCGTGCTCGATCCGCACCGGGTACCGATAGGCCCGGTCGCAGGCGCCGGCCTCGGTGAGGATCTCGACGCTCCAGGTGCCGTCGAACCGATCCGGGACCGGGACGCCCCGCGGCATGGCCGCCGCGGGACGCGCGCATCCGAGGATCAGGCCGGCGCCGATCAGGCGCGCGAAACGGTGTCGGCTCATGGCGTTGGTCGGGGCAGGCAGATGGGGGCGTCTCAGCAGGTCGCGGGGGCCCGCATGGCGGCGCGCAGCGCGCCGTCGAGCAGGGCCACCAGATCGCAGCCGACATGCAGGAAGGCGTGAACGCCCGCGGCCTTCAGCGGATCGAGCAGATCCGTCGGTTTGCCGGCAAGGTAGATCGTGCCGGCTCCGGCCTGCTTCAGCGCCTCCGCGGCCGGCACGGCCTGCTCGGCGTAGATCGCGTCGGTGGAGCAGATGCAGGCGAGCGCGGCACCTGAGCCCCGGAACGCATCCGCGAGGGCGGCCGGATCGGTGAAGCCGTCATTCGAGACCGCCTCGATGCCGCCGGCCGCGAAGGCGTTGGCCGCGAAGGTCGCCCGGGCGTTGAACGCGGACACCGCGCCGAGATTGGCGAGGAACACGCTCGGCCGCCGGCCGGTCTTGGCCAGGTAGGCATCGGAGGCGTCGCGCAACGCCTCGAAGGGCTCCGCCAGGCGGGTCGAGGGCAGCGCATCGCAGGCGACCGCCGAGCCCGAGCCGAAATTCGAGCTCGGTCCGGCGGTGACCGGCTTCACGTCGAGGACCGTGACCGGCTTCTCGGCGAGGTTCGGGAACTCGCTCGCGCCGGTCAGCGGCGCGCGGCGGGTCGCCACCGCCTTGGCCCGGGCTTCGCGGGTGGCCTCGATGCGCCGCTGCAGCTTGCCGACGCTGAGCGAGGCGACGATCCCGCCCTCGGCCTCGATCGCCTGGAACGCCGCCCAGGCCGCCTCGGCGAGCTGGTCGGTCAGGGCCTCGAACCCGCCCGCGCCGGCGGCGGGGTCGGCGACCCGGGCGAGGTGCGATTCCTCCAGCAGCACGATCTGGCTGTTGCGCGCCACCCGGCGGGCGAAGGCGTCGGGCAGGCCGAGCGCCTGGGTGTAGGGCAGGATTGTGATCGCATCGGCGCCACCCATGCCGGCAGAGGCGGCGGCCATGCCGGTGCGCAGGATGTTCACGAACGGGTCGCGCCGGGTCATCATCCGCCACGCGGTCTCGGCGTGGAGGCGCAGGGGCCTCGGCTCCAGACCGCAGGCCTGCTCGATCCGGGCCCAGAGCCGGCGCAGGGCGCGGAACTTCGCCACCGTGACGAACTCGTCGGCATCGGCGGCGAGCAGCACGGCGATCCGGTCGCGGGCGGTGGCGAGGTCGTGGCCGGCCGCCTCCAGGGCGCGCAGGTAGGTCACGGCGGTGGCGAGCACGGCGGCGAGCTCGGCCGCCTCGCCCGCGCCGGCCTCGTGATAGGGGCGTCCGTCGGCCAGGAAGGCCCGGCCGCCGAAGCCCGCCGCTTCGAGGTCGGAAACGGTGGCGGCCAGCCGCGGGGCGATCTCGCTCCAGACCGCGCCGAGGCTGCCGGTGGCGGCGAGCGTCCCGACCGGATCGATGCCGAGGTCGAGGTCGTAGCTGGACAGGTCCTCGCCCCGATGCGCCGCCAGGGCCTTCACCAGGCCGGCGACTTCCAGGCCGCGGGCGCCGGCATCGAGGCGCAGGCTGATCAGCGGCAGCATCACGCCCTTCAGCAGGGCGTCGAGATCGGCGACGCTGCTCACGGTGAGGCCGTAGCCGCGGGCGGCGGGTGAGCCGGCAAACACCAGAGCCAGAGCGTCCGCGCCGCCTTCCAGATCGGTCATCGCCTGGGCGTTGGCGGCGGCGATCTCGGGATGGTCGACCCGCTGGGAAACCCGCCAGGGACCCGGCTCGCGGAAGGGCTGGGCGGTCGGCTCGGCCCGGGGATAGAGCGGCTCGATCCGCAGGCCGTCGCTCGTCCGGGAGACCAGACGCTTCTCGAAATCGGCACCCTTCAGGACGTTGTCCACGAGGCCGAGCCAGCGCGCCCGGTCGGCGGGCTCGAACAGGTCGGCGAGCGGTGTGTCTTCCATCGGAACGTCCCTGGGCGCGGCGTCTTGTGCACCGCTTTCAGGGTCGTGCCTCGCACGCCGCTCGCCCGGAGGCAATCGCCCGAAGGGCGAGGATTGTTATCCGAGGATGATCAGCCCGGCGAAGCCCAGCGCGCCGACGATGATCCGCCACCAGGCGAACAGCCGGAACCCGTGGCGGGACACGTAGTCGAGCAGCACGCGGACCACGAACAGCGCCGAGAGGAACGAGACGATGAAGCCGATCACGATCAGGCCGACATCGTCGCGCGACAGGAACTTGTAGTTGTCGAACAGGTCCTTGGCGAAGGCGCCCGCCATGGTCGGCATCGCCAGGTAGAACGAGAACTCGGTGGCGGAGCGCTTGTCGGCGCCCATCAGCATCGCGCCCACGATGGTGGCGCCGGAGCGCGACACGCCCGGGATCATGGCGAGGCACTGGAAGATGCCGATCTTCAGGTCCATCGGCAGGGTGAAGTCGTAGACGTCGGTCTTCTTCACCTCGAGGTCGGTGTCGTCGATGACGAGGAGCACCAGGCCGCCGGCCACCAGGGTCGCGCAGACGATCCACGGGTTGAACAGGTAGGCCTTGATCACCTTCGAGAAGAGGCCGCCGATGATCGCGGCCGGCAGGAACGCCACCAGGATGCCGATCACGAAGCGGCGAGCCTGGGGATTCGTCGGCAGCGCGGTGGCGATGCCGATCAGCCGGCGGAAATAGACCGCGAGGATCGCCAGGATCGCCCCGAGCTGGATCAGCACCTCGAAGGTGTTGTTGGGCGAGTGGAAGCCGATGAAGTGGCCGACCAGCAGCTGGTGACCGGTGGATGAGACCGGGATGAATTCGGTCGCGCCCTCCACCAGGGCGAGCAGGACCGCCTTGCCGATGCTTGCCGGATCCATTGTCGAGCCTCGCGCCGCGGGCGCGCGACCGCCCCTCGTGAGCGTGCCGCGGACCATGGGAAAATTGCGCCCGGAGGCATCGCCCATCAGGGTTGACGGGCAGTTACCGGAACAGGCGGCGCGTGTTAAGGGCTCGGCAACGATCGAGCAATAACGCTCGCTCTGAAGTCCTGCGCGCCGAAGACCCGCGCGCCTGGGCCGACGACCGGCGCGGGACTGGCCGCGCCGTCAGACCGAGCAGTCCTGACGGCCTCAATGGCGACCCTCTACCACTTCCCCTTCTGCGCGAATTCCCGGTTCATCCGTCTCGTCCTGGCCGAGATGGGCCTGGAACCGACGCTGTTCGAGGAGCGCCCCTGGGAGCGCCGGGACGACTTCCTGCTGATCAATCCCGCCGGGTCGACGCCCGTTCTGCTGGAGCAGACCGGTCTCGTCGTGCCGGGTGCCGGGGTGATCGCCGAATATCTCGACGAGACGCGCGGGCTGGGCCTGTCCGGGCGGCGGATGCTGCCGGACGACACGGTGGAGCGGGTCGAGGTCCGGCGCCTGCTCGACTGGTTCCTGATCAAGTTCGACTCGGAGGTGACCGGCTACCTGGTCAACGAGAAGATCTCGAAACGCTTCATGTCGGCCCACGAGGGCGGCGGCCCGCCGGACATGAACGCGATCCGGGCGGCGCGGACCAACGTGCGCTACCACCTCAAATATATCGGCTACCTGATCGCCCGCCGCCGCTGGCTCGCGGGCGACAACCTGACCTATGCCGATCTCGCGGCCGCCGCCCATCTCTCGTGCGCCGACTATCTCGGCGACGTCCCGTGGGACGAGGACGAGATGGCGCGTAACTGGTATGCTCGGGTCAAGTCGCGGCCCTCGTTCCGGGGGCTGCTGGCCGACCGGGTGGCCGGCATGCCACCGGCGGCCCATTACGCGGATCTGGATTTCTGAGCCCGAGACGGACCTATTTCGGCGCCGAGCTGCGTCGCCTCGTCGAGGCGCGGGCGCAGCATCTCGGCTTCTGCGGGCTGCAGATCACCCGGCCCGACCGCCTGCCGGACCTGCCCGACCGCCTGTCGCGCTGGCTGGAGGAGGGCGCCCACGGCACGATGGACTGGATGGCGGAGCGCGCCGACCAGCGCGCCAGCCCCGTCGGCCTCTGGCCCGGCCTGCGCAGCATCCTGGTCCTCGCCATGAGCTATCGCCCGGAGGAAGACCCGCTCGACCTCGTGGCCCGGACGGATCGCGGCGCGGTCGCGGCCTATGCGCGGCGCCGGGACTATCACGAAGTTTTGAAGGGCCGGCTTAAGGAGCTCGGCGGCTACCTCTCCGCCAAGGGCGATGTCCGGGTGAAGGTGTTCTGCGACACCGCCCCGGTGATGGAGAAGACGCTCGCCGAGGCGGCCGGGCTCGGCTGGCAGGGCAAGCACACGGTCCTGCTGTCGCGCGACCACGGCAACTGGCTGCTCCTCGGGGCGATCTACACCAGCGCGGAGTTCGAGCCCGACGCGCCCGGGCGCGGGCATTGCGGTTCCTGCCGGGCCTGCCTCGACATCTGCCCGACCGACGCGTTCCCGGCGGCCTACCGCCTCGATGCCCGGCGCTGCATCTCGTACCTGACGATCGAGCATGCCGGGCCGATCGCGGACGAATTCCGGACGGCGATCGGCAACCGGGTCTTCGGTTGCGACGACTGCCTCGCCGTCTGCCCCTGGAACAAGTTCGCCCGCACAGCCGCCGATGCCCGGCTGGCGGCCCGGGCGGATCTCGAAGCGCCGGCCCTGGCCGATCTCGCCGAACTGGACGACGCGTCCTTCCGCAAACTCTTCGCCGGAACCCCGGTGAAGCGCACCGGCCGGGACCGGTTTCTGCGGAACGTCATGATCGCGGTCGGCAATTCCGGCGACCCGCGCCTGGCAGATTCCGCGATCGCGCGACTGGACGACGCCTCGCCGCTCGTGCGCGGCATGGCGGTCTGGGCCTGCGGTCGGCTGCTGGAGCCGGACGCCGTGCGGGCGCTGCACCGCCGGCATGGGGTCGCCGAGACGGATTCGCATGTGCGCGACGAGTGGGGCGCCGCCACCGC
Source organism: Methylobacterium brachiatum (assembly GCF_020523825.1). Lineage (GTDB taxonomy): Bacteria > Pseudomonadota > Alphaproteobacteria > Rhizobiales > Beijerinckiaceae > Methylobacterium > Methylobacterium brachiatum. Next base: position 432,044 of record NZ_JAJALK010000003.1, read on the forward strand.
CTTGACGGAGCTTCACCTCGGCGAGACATCCCCGGCATGAACCTCTTCATCTTCGGGCTCGGCTTCACCGGCCGCCGCTTCGCCGAGCGGGCGCGCGACCGCTTCCAGACCGTGCGGGCGACCGTCACCGATCCGGCGGCCGCGGCGCGCATCGCCGCCGAGACCGGCTTCACCATGCGGGGCTTCGGCCCGGAGGCCGACGATGCCCGCATCGCGGAGGATCTCGCCGACACCGACGCGCTCCTCGTCTCGGCGCCGCCCTCCGAGCAGGGCGACCCGGTGCTGCGGCGCTACGAAGAAGCGATTGCGGCGAGCCGGATCGGCTGGATCGGCTACCTCTCGACCATCGGCGTCTACGGCGACCAGGGCGGGGCCTGGATCGACGAGACAACGCCCCCCGCGCCGCGCAGCGCCCGATCCCGGATCCGGCTCGACGCCGAGGCGGCCTGGTTCGAGCTCGGTGCGCGCACCGGAAAGGCCGTGCAGGTGTTCAGGCTGGCGGGCATCTACGGCCCCGGGCGCAACCCGATCGTGAAGCTGCGCGAGGGCCGCTCACAGCGCATCGTGAAGGCCGGACAGGTCTTCAACAGGATCCATGTCGACGACATCGCGACGACGCTGCTGGCCTCGCTGGACCGTCCCCGTCCGGGCGCGGTCTACAACGTCACCGACGACGAGCCGGCCCCGCCGCAGGTCGTCACCGAGCACGCCGCCGCGCTGACCGGCCTGCCGCTGCCGCCCGAGATCGACTTCGAGACCGCCGACCTGTCGCCGATGGCGCGCAGCTTCTACGGCGAGAACAAGCGGGTTCGGAACCGGCTGATCCGGGACGAGCTCGGCGTCGCGCTCGCCTACCCGACCTACCGCGAGGGCCTCGCCGCGCTGAAGGACGAGGCCTGATCAGGCTTCGAGGTGGCGCGGCCGGATCAGGCGGCGGAGCAGGCCGCCGCGCGGCCCGGCCAGCATCGAGACGAGGTAGAGCGCTCCGGCGGCCAGCACGATGGCCGGGCCGCTCGGCAGATCGAGCTGGTAGGACAGGCTGAGCCCCGACACGCTCGCCACCGCGGCGATCAGCATCGAGATCGGGATCAGGCCGCCGAGATCGCGCGCCCAGAACCGGGCGGCCACCGCCGGCAGCAGCATCAGCCCGACCGCCAGCAGGGTCCCGAGCGCCTGGAACCCGCCGACGAGATTGATCACTACCAAAGCCAGGAAGGCGAGATGCACCGGTCCGCCGCTGCGGCTGACCGTGCGCAGGAACAGCGGATCGACGCATTCCATCACCAGCGGCCGGTAGATCGCGGCGAGCGCGACCAGCGTCAGCGTGCTGATGCCGCCGAGCAGGATCAGGGCGGCGTCGTCCAGCGCCAGGACCGAGCCGAACAGGAAATGCATCAGGTCGATCTGCGAGCCGCGCAACGACACCAGCAGGACGCCCCCGGCCAGCGAGATCAGGTAGAAGGCCGCGAGGTTGGCATCCTCGCGCACCACCGTCGCCCGGGTGACGGCGCCGGCGAGCAACGCCACCGCAAGGCCGGCCACAAGCCCGCCGACGGTCATGGCCGGCAGCGACAGGCCGGCCACCAGGAATCCCGCCGCGGCGCCGGGCAGGATCGCGTGGCTCATCGCGTCGCTCATCAGGCTCATGCGGCGCAAAGTCAGGAACACCCCGACCGGTGGCGCGGAGACCGACAGGGCGAGGCAGCCCGCCAGCGCCCGGCGCATGAACCCGAACTCGACGAACGGCGCGAGAATCGGCCCGAACGGATCGATCACGCGGCGTCCTCGTGGTGGTGGTGAGTTTCCGGGCCGTGGTCGTGGCCCAGCGCGACGGCCGGCTTCGGACCGACGCAGACCGCGGCATCCTCGTCCCAGGCTTCGGAGAGATTGCGCGCGCGCGCCAGATTCTCCGGCGTGAGCACCCGCGCGGTCGGCCCCCAGGCCACGGCTTCGCGGGCGAGCAGGAGTGTCGTCGGAAAATGCTCGCGCACCTGCGTGAGGTCGTGCAGGGCCGCGACGACGGTGCGGCCCTGGCCGTGCCAGAGCCGGATCAGGGCCAGCAGATCCTCGACGGTGCGGTTGTCGATGCCGGTGAACGGCTCGTCGAGGAGCATCACCGGGCAATCCTGCAGGATCAGCCGGGCGAACAGGGCGCGCCGGAACTGGCCGCCCGAGAGCGTGCTGATCGGGCGCGCCTCGAAGCCGCCGAGCCCGACCGCGTCGAGGGCCGCCCCGATCTCCGGCCGCCAGCGCTCCAGGCCACGCCAGGATCCGGCCTTCCGCCACAGGCCCATGCCGGCGAGGTCCATCACGCTCAGCGGGAAGCTGCGATCGATCTCGTCGGCCTGCGGCATGTAGGCGAGGGCGCCGGAGCGATCGATGTGGCCCTCCAGGCAGCGGATCTCGCCGACCATCCCCTTGAGCAGGGTGGACTTGCCGGCGCCGTTCGGCCCGACTAGGGCCAGCAGGTCGCCGGCGCGCACGGTCCCGGAGAGGTGGTGGACCGCCGGATGCCGGTCGTAGCCGAGGGTGATGCCGACCAGGCGGATCGAGTCTCGTGTGGCGGGCCGGATGCTCATGCCGCGAGCGCCCAGGCGATCACGAGCCAGACCAGGGTGGAGAGCACCACGGCGAGGGCGAGGCGCGGGCCGATCCCGCTGCGGAACAGGGATCGTGGGGCCGCTCGGCGTGGGGTGGCGATGGTCGGCAAGACGTCCTCGTCGCGCGCTCGGGCCGGCGCGGGGACCGTTCGGCTACTGGTGCGGTCCGGGGCGGCAGTGATACACTGTAACAAACCCGCTGGACAACCGGCGGATTTGCGGTTGGAGCGAACATGCACCGTCACGAGGGCCACGACGCGTGCCACGGCGATGTCGCCGACATGCTCGCGCGGGCGGAGGCCGTCTGCCGCGAGCGCGGACTGCAATTTACGCCCCTGCGCCGGGAGGTGATGGAGGCGGTGGCCGAGGCCGGCAAGGCGCAGGGCGCCTACGACATTGCCGAGAAACTCAGCGCACCGGGCAAGCGCGTGGCGCCGGTCTCGGTGTACCGCGCCCTCGATTTCCTGATGCAGCAGGGTCTGGTCCACCGGATCGCGAGCCGCAACGCCTTCATCCCCTGCGCCCATGGGCATGCTCCGGGGGAGGGCGTGGTGTTCCTGATCTGCCGCACCTGCGGCGGCGTGGACGAAGCCTCCTCGGAGATGCTGGAGGACGGTCTCGACCGCACCCTGAAGCGGGCGGGCTTCACGCCGGCCCACAGCATCCTCGAAGTCGAGGGCGATTGCGGCGCCTGCCGGGAGCGGCAGCAGGCCGGCTGACGCGTCAGCGCGCGTTCTTGTAGGCCCGGCGCGACACGATCGTGAGCAGCATGATCTGGATGTCGAACCAGATCGACCAATTGTCGATGTAGTGCAGGTCGCAGGCGACGCGCCGCTCCATATCGAGGTCCGTCAGGGTCTCGCCGCGATAGCCGTTGACCTGCGCCCAGCCGGTGATGCCGGGGCGGACGTTGTGCCGCCGCGCGTAGAGCGCGATCCGCCGCTCGAAGCTTCGATCATGCGCCAGGGCGTGCGGCCGGGGACCGACCAGCGACATCTCGCCCCGCAGGACGTTGAGGAGCTGCGGCAGCTCGTCGAGATTCGTCCGCCGCAGGATCGCGCCGACCTGGGTGATGCGGCTGTCGTTGCGGGTCGCCTGCTTGAACACCGCGCTGGCATCCGCCCGCATCGACCGGAACTTGAACACGCCGAAGGGCTGCTGATTGAAGCCGTAGCGCTTCTGCCGGAAGAAGACCGGGCCCGGACTGTCGAGCTTGATCGCCACGGCGATCGCCGCGAGCAGCGGCGACAAGGAGACCAGGGCGATCGCCGCCACGACCAAATCGAGGGCGCGCTTCAGCACGATCTCGGCGATGTTGAGCGGCCGGCGGCCGATATTGATGCCGGAGACGCCACCGACCCGGGCGACCTGCATGTCGGGGAACCGGTCGAGCACGCTGCCGGGCCGGAGATGCAGGGCGGAGGGCACCCGCAGGAAAGCGTCGATGCAGCGCTCGACTTCGGCGGTGTCGGTCCACGGGACCAGCACGAAGACATCGTCCGGCCGCAGGAACCGCACCACCGACACGGCGAGGTCGAGATCCTCCTGGAGCTGGTCGTGCCGCGACACGGTGTCGGCGCCCGGATCGATCCGGCGCAGGTAGCTTGTGCCGACGATCCGGGATCCGAGCTGGTCGGCCTCGTGGCTGGCATAGAAGCGGGCGATGTCCTCCTCGTAGCCGACCAGGTGGACGCGGCTGGCGGAGGCGGATCCGGATGCGAGGCTGCGGCGCACGAGGCGGGTCGCCGCGATCCGGGTCATCACTAGGACGGGCAGGCCGATGACGAAGGAGGCGATCGAGACGAGGCGCGAGTAATCGTTCGTGGTCTTGGTCAGGAAGCCGACCAGCAGCACCGCCGCCCAGGCGACCAGCCAGAGCGAGGCCATGCGCTGGATGTTGAGCTTCTGCGCCATGATGCCGTCGAGGCTGTAATCCTCCCGCAGCACGTTGGTCGCCACGATGATGGCGCCGAGCAGAGCGGCCAGCCGCAGGCCGCGCAGGGCCGTCACCCAGACGCTCTCGCCCCCGAAGGCGACCTGATAGCCGAATTCGACGCCCAGGATGACCGCGACGATCGCCACGATGTCGGCCACCGCCATCGACGACGACATGGCGATGCGCGCCAGCGCGCGACCGCGGCGCGGCAGGAGCGCCGACCATACGCTGCGACGGCGTTCGGCCGAGGTCGGCAAGGCCTGGAACGTCTCCGGAACCCGCTCGTGAAACATTTCGCTCGCCACGTCCCGGTTTGATCGGACTTTGTACCGGTCTGAAACACGTAAGTTTTCAGCGCCGGCATCTGCCGATGACGGAGCAAGGGGTGAGCCGCGACGGTGAGCGTTTCGGCAGCAGAGGCGTGGCCGCCCATGTAGGCGAACGTCCGGCCGTCGGCAATACATGGTAAATGCTGAGTCACCGGAATACAGACACATGCGGCCCGGCGGGGCTCGACAGCCCGATACCAGCAGTTGCGTTGGAATGTCAGATCATTGCTGGCCGGTTGAATCCCCCCACCGGCGCGTGGCCTGGCGGATCTTGCCGCTTTCGCGGGGATTCAATCATCGCGATTGCCGTGCGCGGGATACGGCAACCCTAAATTAAAAGGCGCCCGCCGCCGATCCGGCAGCGAGCGCCCTGAATACCGTGACAGGTCGCGTCAGACGGCGTCGGCGTGCTGCTTGGCGCCGTCCGCGCCGCCGACCGTCTGGACCATCTCGAACCCCTCGAATTGCGGATGACCGAGATAGAGCGGCTTGGTCGAGGGCGCCCGGCTATGGGCCTTGCGGAACTGCTCGGAGCGCGTCCAGGCCTCGAAGTCGGCGCGCGAGCGCCAGACGGTGTGCGAGGCGTAGAGGACGTGGTCCTCCTGCTCCGGACCGCGGAGCAGATGAAACTCGACGAAGCCTTCCATCTCCCCGAGGTGGCTGTCGCGGCCGAGCCAGACGGCCTCGAAGTCCTCGGTCGCATCCTTAACGACCTTGAAGCGATTCATCGCGATAAACATGGTGATCTCCGTTGCCGCACCGAATTTAGGCCCCGAACCCCGTCCGGGCGAGCCCTGCTGCGGCGACGCGGCGCGTGCCAAGGACTGCGCAGTCTTAGCCCATCGACATTTCAGCAACAATGTTTCGAAGATACGTCAGGTTAAACCACAAGATGTGGTCCTAGACTTGCGGAGCTTAACAACTTGGTGTCCAATTGCGGTACGGTTCGTATTGTGGCGCGGTCGGGGTGTTGACCGACTGCTATAGGGCTCGTCGTTGACGCGGAATCTTGTTCCGCGTTCGAGAGCCGGGGGCAATAAGGGCTTAGAGACGCGGCCATTTGCAATGCAGTCGGCTGCTGCTCTAGCGTGTGACACAGCACGTTAGGTATAGGCGCGATATGAGATCGAGGGTGGGACGGTGAAGCGGCGCGACGGCGAGGCCAGAACACCGGATCCGCAAGGGGACGTTGTTCAGAGTGTGGACAAGGACACGAACGGTCAAATGATGCCGAAACAGACCACGGACGTGGACCGTCTGGTCGGTATCCGCATCACCGCGTTGCGGAAGGCGCGAGGTCTCAGCCAGACCGCGCTCGGCAACGCCGTCGGCGTGACGTTCCAGCAGGTTCAGAAATACGAGAAGGGCCAGAACAGGGTCGGGGCTGGCCGGCTGCGCGAGATCGCGCGCCTGCTCGAGGTGCCGGTTTCCGCCTTCTTCGAGGAGAGCGAGCCGCGCGAGAACGCCCAGGAGGACGTGTTCGGCTTCCTCAGCGCCCATGGGGCGATCGAGCTGCTGCGCGCCTACGCGCAGATCGAGGACGAGCAGATGCGCCGGGATGTCCTGGCGCTCGTGCGCAGCGCCGCCCGCCTCGCGCAGGCCCGCACGGCACCGCCCGCCGCCGATCCCGCCTGAACGCCAGTCCTTGTCGGACCGGTGACGCGTCTCATGGTCCGGCCGAAAGCGGGCTGTTCCGACCTATTCCGGATGCCGGTGGAGCCGAGGATCACCCGTCATCCGCCGCGATGAGGTGGAAGAAGCTCCCACCCACCGACCCGACCCGGTGGCCGGCGAGGCCCTGGTCAGTCCCCTCCGCGTCCGTGACGCGGGCCAAAGCGTCCGCCTCCGCGGCGGCCGGCGACAACTCGCTGGCATAGTGGAATTCGTGACCCACGACCCGCGCCCCGCGCCGGCCGAGCGGGCCGTCGCTGCAGAGCCGCGCCACGCGGTAGCCGAGATGCAGCTTGCGCTTCCGGTACGACGTGGCGACCGGCAGCAACCCCGCCATGGCGTGGGTGGTGCCGTCCGCATCCTCCAGCGTCTGACCGAGGACCATGTAGCCACCGCACTCGCCGTGGACCGGGCGCGTGGTCGCGAAAGCGCGCAGGCCGCCGAGGAAACGGCCGGCGGCGGCGAGCTGGCCCGCATGCAGCTCGGGGTAGCCGCCCGGCAGCCAGCAGGCGTCGCAGGTATCCGGCGGCGCCTCGTCTAGGAGCGGCGAGAACGGCACGATCTCGGCTCCCGCCAGGCGCCATCCGGTCTCGAGATGCGGATAGAGGAAGCTGAACGCCGCATCCCGGGCGATTGCGACGCGCTGCCCGGGCGGGCGCGGCAGCACGCCGGTCGAGGCGGGGGCGCCGCCGCCCGCGCAGGCGAGCACGGCGTCGAGGTCGATGCCGGCTTCGGCGAGATCGGCCAGCCGGTCGAGCCGGGATTCCAGGTCGGCGGTCTCCCCGGCCTGGACCAGGCCGAGATGGCGTTCGGGCAGGACCAGTTCGGCGTCGCGCATCAGCACGCCGAGGACCGGCAGCCCGACGCGCTCCATGCCAGCCTCCACGAGACGGCGATGACGGGCGCTCGCGACCTTGTTCAGGATCACCCCGGCGATCCGGATCCGCGGATCGTAGAGCTTGCAACCGAGCGCCACAGCGGCGGCCGATTGCGCCGCGCCGGAGACATCGACCACCAGTACCACCGGCCAGCCGTAGCGGGCGGCGATGTCGGCATTCGCGCCGGTCCGGCTCTCCGCCGCCCGGACGCCGTCGAACAGGCCCATCGAGCCCTCGGCGACCACGATGTCGGCCTGCGCCGCGGTCTCGCCGGCCAGGGCGTCGAGGAGGTCGGGCACCATGGCGAAGCTGTCGAGGTTGAAGCTCGGCTGGCCGGTCGCCGCCCGGTGGAAGGCCGGATCGATGTAGTCCGGCCCGCATTTCGCGCCGCGGACGCGCAGGCCCCGCCGCCTCAACGCGCGCATCAGCGCCAACGTGACGGTGGTCTTGCCGGAGCTGGAGCGCGGCGCCGCGACCAGTAGGCCGGGGGCGCTCAAACCGCGCTCCCCACGGTACCGCCCGGCCGGTAGCGCCGGTCGTAATCGGGGGCGTAGAGCGCGCTCTCGCGGAAGTCGGCGGCGCCGAGCGCGGGACCGACGAGGATCAGGGCGGTGCGTTCGAGCCCGGCCTCGGCCACGAGGGCCGGCAACCCGGCGAGGTCGCCGATCAGCGCCCGCTCGTCCGGCCAGGAGGCGCGGAACACCGCGGCTGCCGGGCAGGCGGCGCCGTAGAACGGGATCAGCTCGGCCGCGACTGTCTCGACCACGTGGATCGACAGGTGGATCGCCAGCGTCGCCCCGGTGGCCGCGAAGGCCGCCAGGGTCTCCCGCTCGGGCATCGCGCTCGCCCGGCCGGAGGTGCGGGTCAGCACGACGGATTGCGAAACGCCCGGCACGGTCAGCTCCCGGCGCAGCATCGCGGCGGCGGCCGCGAAGGCCGGCACGCCCGGCGTCACCGTGTAGGCGATGCCGAGCCGGTCGAGGCGGCGCATCTGCTCGGCCAGCGCGCTCCAGATCGACAGGTCGCCCGAATGCAGCCGCGCCACGTCCTGCCCGCGTGCCTCCGCGGCCGCGATCTCCGCCATGATTGCGTCGAGGTCGAGGGGCGCCGTGTCGACGATGCGCGCACCCGGCGGGCACCAGCCGAGGATCTCGGGCGCCACCAGGGAGCCGGCATAGAGGCAGACCGGGCAGGCCGCGATGCGGTCGCGGCCGCGCACCGTGATGAGGTCGGCAGCGCCGGGGCCGGCGCCGATGAAGTGGACGGTCATGGGTGCCGAGCGGTGTCGTGCGGGATCGCGAGGGCGCAGGTCGCGCCGGCGCTGGCGATGCGGGGGAGGGCGAGGCGGCTCTCGGGACCCGCCGCCGCCAGGGCCGCCGCCTCGGCCAGCGAGCCGACTCCGCGCAGGCGCGCGATCCGGGCGGAGCGCGTGACCACGCGGGTGTCGCAGGCTTCCAGGGCCGGTGCCTCGACCGGGCAGGGCGACAGGCCGAACGCCGCCGCGGCCTGGCAGATGGAGGGGTCCGCGGCCCGGTCGGCCGCCGTCGCGACGGCAGCGAGATCGGTGCGGCCGGCGCCGATGGTGCCGAGGGCGCGGGCGATGAGCGCGGCGATCTCCTCGGCGCCCGTGCCGCGACGGAACCCGATCCCGGCGACGATCCGGTCGCTCATGGCTTGGTCCAGGCCCATTGGGTGACCGGCATCGCCGGCCGCCAGCCGTGCAGGCCGCCCACCGGGCTGGCCCGATCGACCGAGAACCGGCGCAGGCTGCCGCCGTGCTCGGCGAAGGCCGCGAGCAGCGCCGCTTCGCCCTGGAGCGTCACCGCGTTGGCGACGCAGCGCCCGCCCGGCTTCAGCGCCGCGAGCGAGGCCGCCAGAATGCCCGGCTCGGAGACGCCGCCGCCGATGAAGATCGCATCCGGCGCATCCAGGCCGGCGAGGGCGTCCGGCGCTGCGCCGGTCACCACCGCGAGGTCCGGCACCCCCAGCGATTGCGTGTTCCGGCGGATCCGCTCGGCCCGCTCGGGGCGCGCCTCGATGGCGGTGGCGCGCAGGCTCGGATGGCGCAGCATCCACTCGATAGCGATGGAGCCCGCGCCGGCCCCGACATCCCAGAGATGCAGGCCCGGATGCGGGCGGAGCGCCGCGAGCGTCAGCGCCCGGATCTCGGCTTTGGTGAGCTGCCCATCATTCTCGAACAGGCCGTCGTCGAGGCCCGGCGCCAGCGGCAGCGCGTCGCCTGCGCCCGAGACCGCGATCGCCACGGTGTTGAGCGGGTCGATCGCCGGGAGGTCGAAGGCTTCAGCCGGCGCCGCGCGGATCCGCTCGCGCGGGCCGCCCATCGCCTCGAGGACGGTGACCGTCGAGGCGCCGAAGCCGCGGGCGGTGAGCAGGTCGGCAAGAGCCGCCGGCGTCGTGCCGTCCCAGGACAGGACGAGGAGGCGCGCGCCCGGCTGGATATGCGGGACGATCCGGGCGAGCGCCCGGCCGTGCAGGGTGACGAGGCCGCATTGGGCCATGGGCCAGCCCAGCCGCGCGCAGGCGAGGCTGAAGGCCGAGGGCTGCGGGAAGGCCCGGATCTCGGCGGGCGGCACCAGCCGGGCGATCTCGGCGCCGATGCCGTAATGGAACGGGTCGCCGGTGGCGAGGATGCAGGTCGGCCGGCCGCGCCGGCCCAGGACCTCCGGATAGGCCTCGTGGATCGGGCTGGGCCAGGGCCGCGTCTCGGCGTCGAGGGGCGCGGCCAGGGCGAGGTGGCGCCGGCCGCCATAGACGACCCGCGCGGCATCGAGCGCGGCGGCGGCGGCGGGCGCGAGCCCGGCCCGTCCATCCTCGCCGATGCCGACGATCGACAACCATGGGCCGCTCGACAGGGGCTCAGCGCTCATGGACAAGGCCCCGATGAGCGGCGGCGCGATGCGAATCCTGATCCTCGGCGGCACCGGCGAGGCGAGCGCCCTGGCGCGGGCCTTGGCCGGCCGGAATGAATACGCCGTGACGCTGTCGCTGGCCGGCCGCACCGCCGCGCCGAGGCCTGAGCCCGTGCCGACGCGAATCGGCGGGTTCGGCGGTGCCGAGGGGCTCGCCGCTTATCTGCGCAGCGAGCGTATCGACCGCCTGATCGATGCGACGCATCCCTTCGCGGCGACCATCTCGGGCAACGCCGCCCGCGCCGCGGAAGCGGTTGGCGTGACGCTGCTCGCGATCCGCCGTCCGGTCTGGTGCCGCGCGCCCGACGATCTCTGGACCGAGGTCGCCAGCATGCAGGAGGCGGTCACTGCCCTCGGACACGAACCCCGGCGCGTGTTCCTGACCATCGGCCGGCAGGAGGCCGGCGCCTTCGCGGCGGCGCCGCAGCACGCCTATCTGGCGCGCACGGTCGAGCCGCTGGACGGGGTGCTGCCGGTCCCACACCTCACCACCCTCGAGGCCCGCGGTCCGTTCGACGCCGAAGCCGAGGCGGAGCTGATGCGCGCCACCGGCACCGAGATCCTGGTCAGCAAGAATTCCGGCGGGGCTGCGACCTACGGCAAGATCGCCGCAGCGCGCAGCCTGGCGATTCGCGTGGTCATGCTGCGTCGCCCGGAGAAGCCCGACGTGCCGAGCGTCCCCGACGCCGCGGCTGCGCTGCGCTGGCTCGATGCCGGCGCTCATGCCGGCCCCGCGACTTTGCGCGACGTGTAGACGAAGGGCAGGCCCTCGGTCCGCGGGATCAGCCGCGTGGTCGAGGCACCGAGGATCACCATCGTGGCCATGTCGGCCGGCACGTCGCGCGCCTCGGCGAGGGTTGAGACCCGGATCGCCTCGTCCGGCCGGCTGATCGCCCGGGCGAACATCACCGGCGTCTCCGGCGCCCGGATCCCGGCGGCGAGTTCCAGAGCCGCCCCGAGCTGCCAGGGCCGCGCGGTGGAGATCGGGTTGTAGAGCGCGATGACGAGATCGGCCCGCAGCACCGCTTCGAGCCGGGCGGTGACAACCGGCCAGGGCTTCAGGTTGTCCGAGAGCGACAGGGCGCAGAAGTCGCCGCCGAGCGGCGCCCCGAGCCGGGCCGCGGCGGCCAGCATTGCGGTGATGCCGGGCTCCACCGTGATCGCGAGGTCCCGCCAGGCGGGTTCGCCATGCTCCACCGCCTCGAACACGGCCGAGGCCATGGCGAACACGCCGGGATCGCCGCCCGACACCACCGCGACGCGCCGACCGGATGCCGCCAGCTGCAGGGCATGCCGGGCCCGGTCGACCTCCACGCGGTTGTCGCTGGCATGTCGGATCAGGCCCGGACGCTCGGGGACGCGGGCCACATACGGGAAATACCCGACCAGATCGTCCGCGGCGTCGAGGGCCCGGCGGGCGGATTCGGTCAGCAAACCGGCATCCCCGGGGCCGAGGCCGACCACCGTGAGGCTGCCGCTCATGCCCGGAGTCAACGCGCGTCTGCCTGTGCTGTCAGCAACATGGCGGCGATGCCCTGACCCGCGAGCAGCTTGACGGCCCGTCTATCGAACGACACGAAGGCCTCGCTTCCCAACCAGCGTCCTTCGAACGCGATGATACCGTCGGCGAAGTCGCCCCCAGCCTCCAGCAGAGCCAAACCTGTCTCGATCGCCGGTCGGTTGGCTACGACGTTTCCGGGCTCGATCAGGCCGCGGATCGCGGTCGCGATCTCGGCACGAGGCATCGCGTAGCGGCTTCGGAGCACCCAAGCCAACTCGCACAGCGTGTGCAGGCTGATCGCAACCTGGCTCGCACCTTCCATCACGTCCAATGCAGCACGCGCCTGGGCCTCGTCGTCATCCACGACGAGACGCAGAAGAACATTGGTGTCGGGTGTCAGCTTCACGGCCGGTCCAGACCAGCCAGAGCGGCTGCCGCCCCCGCCTCGGCGACCGCCTCGTTGATCTCCTCGATCGAATACCGCGCGCTGTTACCCTTACCTTTGAGAATCCCGTGCACCTGCCGCCACGAGCCGTGCGGCCGGTCGGCCCTCAGCTCGGCCCGACCGTCGGGAAGCAGCTCGAGCCTGATCTTTTCGCCCGGCTGAATGCCGAGATGGTTCAGGACATCCTTTCGGAACGTGACCTGTCCTTGGTCCGTCACCGTCAACGTCGTCATGATGCATCCTCCAGCCTGCAAAATGTAAGGCTGCACTGCATCACAGGCCAGGGCCGCGGGGCTCGTCCGGTGATCACGGCCGCCGCCCCTCGCCGGGCAGGAGGACCATGGAGAAATAGGGCGCGTCGTCATCCGCCTTGTCGGCGAGCATCACCACGCGCTCGCCCGCCATGGTGCCGCGCTCGACATAGATCGCCCGGTCGATGAGCCCGGCGGCGGTGAGCGCCGCCCGGACCTTCGGCAGGTGCCGGCCGAGCTTCATCAGCACGGCGGCGTCGGTACCGCGCAGGCGCTCGGTGAGCGCATCGAGTGGCAAGGTCGCCGGCAGGACCGTCAGGATGTCGTCGCCCCAGGTGATCGGCGTGCCGGCCCGGGTCCAGCAGCCGGACATGCCGGTCACGCCCGGGACCACCTCCACCGGGAAGCGGTCCTTGAGGCGCCGCCACAGGTGCATGAACGAGCCGTAGAAGAACGGGTCGCCCTCCGACAGGATCGCGACGTCACGGCCCGCACCGAGATGGTCGGCGAGCTGCCCGGCCGCGTCGTCGTAGAAGGCGGCCAGCGCCGCCACGTAATCCGGGTGCTCCGGATGGATCTCGGTGGTGTAGGGATAGGCCAGCGGCATCTCGCGCGACGGGTCGCGCAGGATCGCGTCCGCGATGGTGCGGGCGTTGCCGCGCCGGCCGCGCTTGCAGAAATGCACCAGAACCGGCGCGCGCATCAGGATGCGCTGCGCCTTCACGGTGAGCAGCTCCGGATCACCCGGGCCCATGCCGACCCCGTAGAGGGTGCCAGTCACCGCAGCGGCGGGAATCTCCTCGATGGGCGCCTCGACCCGCTCGAACCCGTCCATCACTCGACCTCGCTGGCCAGCGCGTTGACCGCCGCGGCGGTCATGGCGCTGCCGCCGCGGCGGCCGTGGACGACCACGAAGGGCACGCGGCCGTCCCGGGCCAGCGCGTCCTTGGACTCGGCCGCGCCGACGAAGCCCACCGGGATGCCGATCACCGCGGCCGGCGGCGGCACGCCGGCATCGAGCAGTTCCAGCAGGCGGAACAGCGCCGTCGGGGCGTTGCCGACCGCCACGATGCTGCCGGGCAGATGCTCGCGCCACAGCTCCATGGCGGCGGCGGAGCGCGTGGTGCCGAGGCTCTTGGCGAGATCCGGCACCCGCGGATCGCCGAGGGTGCAGACCACCGGATTGTTGGCGGGCAGGCGTGCCCGGGTGACGCCGTCGGCGACCATGCGGACATCGCACAGGATCGGGGCCCCGGCCTGGAGCGCCGCGACACCGGCCTCGGCGAAGCCGTCCGACATCTCCACGTCGGCGGGGAGGTCGGTCATGCCGCAGGCATGGATCATCCGGACGACCACGCGCTCGGCCGCGCCCGACCAGCGCGCGAGGTCGGCCTCGGCCCGGATCATCGCGAAGGAGCGCGCGTAGATCGCAGCGCCGTCGCGGATATACTCGTAGCGAGAGGTGGCCTCCGGCTCCGAACCTGCCTGGCGCAGGGCATTCTGGCTCGCGCTCATGCCGGTCTCCTGGTCCTCCCAATATCGGTCCTGGCGCGATCCGACGCGAAAGCGGCGGCGAGCCCCATTGTCTTCGCCCTTCCTAACCGCTCCAGCACCGCCTCGATAGGGAGATGCATCGCCGGCTCATCGCCAGGCGCGCCGCCGATCACGGCGCCGTAGAGGCCGTCCCGGCCGACGAGGGTGAGGTCCGCCGGGCCCGGCCGGGCGCAGCCCTTTGCGCAGCCGGAGACGTGGGCCGCGCGCCCGTCCACGGCGAACGGCCGGAACGCCTCGGCGACACTGGCGGCGTCCGCGAGCGTCGGTGTCGATCCGGAGGCGCAGGCCGGCGCACCGGTGCAGGCGGCGACGCTGCGCCGCGGATCGTCGGGAGCGACGATGAAGTCCCGGGCCAGGGCCGCCGGATCCGCCTGAGCCGCAGCTGGGAGCAGCAGCACGAAGCCGCGGGCCGGAGACAGACGGATCTCCTTCGCGCCGAGGCGGGCGGCGAGATCTACGAGGCGATCGAGGGCGTCCGCCGTGCAGCGACCGAACGGCGCATCCACGGTGAGCACTGACTGACGCGCCGCCAGCATTGTGAGGCCGGCCGGCGGGAAGAAATGCGCAACGTCCGAAGTGAGGCCACCGTGCCCCCTCTCCCATGCGGGAGAGGGTTGGGGTGAGGGGTGCGCGCTTTCCGGAGAGGTCGCATCCCTCACCCTGTCCCTCTCCCGAACGGGAGAGGGGACTTGCGCCTGCAACGCGAGCCGAACGGCATCCTCCATCGCATCGCACGCATCGGGCGATAGATCGCGCATCCGCCGCAAGCCGCTTCGGGCAAAGGCCTTCAGCAGCGCCGCTATCGCGGCCGGCGCCTCGTTCTCGGTACAGGTGGCGAGATCGTGAAAACCCCGCTCCGCGGCGATTGCGATCCCGACCTCGCCGGGGGCACGGCAGAAGACGTAGGCATCGGCGTCCGGCATCTCCGCACCCGCGCGGCCCTCGATCACCACCAGGGTCTTAGGCGGAAGCCTGGCCACGGCGAGCCCCGCCGCCTCGATGGCGCGGGCGAGGGCCGGGACGTCGAACGTCTCGGCGGGATCATGGCCGGCGAGGGGACTGGTGAGCGTCAGGCGCTGCGGGCCGCCGTCGGCGCGCGTGTCGCCGAGGCCGGCGGCCTCCAGCAGGCGGGCGAGCGGCGCGCGGGTCGCCTCCGAGACGCCCCGGATCTGAAGGTTGGCGCGGGCGGTGAGGTCGAGATGGCCGTTGCCGAAGCGGCGCGCGCCCTCGGCCACCGCCCGGGCCTGCGGCAGGGTCAGGATCCCCAGTGGCGGATGCACCCGGGCGAGCAGGCCGTCCCCGGTGGGCATCGGCCGGCTGAGACCGGGGCACCAGCCCCGGCGCGCCGGCGCCTCGGGAAGAACGCGGCGATGGGCGGCGACGCTCATTCGGCGGCCTCCGGCATCAGCGCGTCGGCCGGCAGCGCGTTGCGCCGGCTGTGCCACAGGCCGCGGTCGCGGGCCTCGTCGAACCGCTCCAGGATCGCCCGGGTCGCGGCAGGGTTCGCCGCGCGCAGCCGGTCGAACACGTCGGGATCGGCGATCCAGGCGGCGTAGAGCCGGTCGAAGCCGGCATCGGTGACGGCGTCGCTCGCGGCGGCGAGGACGAAGACCGCGTCGAGGCCCTGGGCCAGCTCCTGCGCGCCGCGGTAGCCGTGGCGGAGCTGGGCGGCGATCCAGCGCGGATCGGAAAGGCGCCCGCGGATCAGCCGGGCGGCATCCTCCCGGGCGGTGCGGGTCTTGGGGCGCTCCGGAACCGAGACGTCCAGGCTGTAGAGGGCGGGGCTGGCGCCCTGGAGCGTCGCCGCGGCCGCGAAGCCGCCCATGGCATCCACCGCCGCGTCGCCGTCGAACAGGTCGCGCTCGGCCACGTCGAAGGCGTGCAGATAGGCATCCGCCGCCGCGACCCGGGCGCCGAAGGTCGCATCCGGTCCCTCGCGGTCGCCGTAGGCATGGCCGCTCGCCGCGAGATAGGCCCGGCCGAGATCGGCCCGGTCATCCCAGGCGCCGTCGAGGGCGGTGGCGGCGGTGCCGGCGCCGTATTGACCGGGGGCGGCCCCGTAGACCCGGGCGATGTCCTCGCCGCGGCGCCGGGCGGCAGCCAGGGGATTTTCGGCATCCTCCTCGTCCCGCTCGGCCACGGCGCGGGCGGCGCGATCGAGCAGGGCGAGCGTGTCCGGAAAGGTGTCGCGGAACGCGCCCGAGACGCGCACGGTCACGTCGATGCGCGGCCGGTCGAGCATGGCCAGCGGCAGCACCTCGAAGCCGGTGACCCGGGTGCTGGCATGGTCCCAGACCGGCCGCACGCCCATGAGCGACAAGGCGTGGGCCACATCCTCGCCGCCGGTGCGCAGGGTCGGGGAGGCCCAGAGATCCATGACGATCCGGGCCGGGTACTCGCCCTCGTCCTGCAGGTAGCGGGTCACCACCGAGGCGGCGGCCCGCTCGCCCAGCAGCGCGGCGGCGCGGCTCGGGATCGCCCGCGGGTCCAGCGTCGCGAGGTTGCGGCCGGTGGGCAGCACATCGGCCCGGCCGCGCGACGGCGAGCCGGCGGGGCCCGGCGGCACGAAGCGGCCGTCGAGCGCGGCGAGCAGGCCCGCCCGCTCGCCCGCGGCGCTCGCGACGACCGCGTCCGGCGCCCCGTCGCGTGCGCGTCCGAAGACGTGCAGGCCGTCGCGGAAGGTGGTCTCGCCGAGGTCGCAGAGATGGGCGTCGAGGCGGGTCAGCGCCTCCTCCATCGGCGTGTCCGGGCCAATACCGGCGCCGTCGAGCAGCCCGGCGGCGTCCGCATCCTCCAGGATCGCGCTCGCGATCAGGCCGGCCCGGCGCGGATCGAGCACGCTGGCGGCCGAATACTCCTCCACCAGCTCGCGCAGGCGCGCGGCCTCCGGCGGCAGGGCGTGCAGCGTCGTGTCGGGGGTGATGTGGCCGAGGGCGATCCCGCCGAGCCGGCGCTTGAGCGGCGCGGCTTCGCCCGGGTCGTCGACGATGAACGGGTAGATCACCGGCAGCCCGCCGATGCAGAGTGCCGGGACGCAGTCCGGGGACAGGGCTACCGCCTTGCCGGGGAGCCACTCGGTGGTGCCGTGCGTGCCGAGCTGCACCAGCGCGTCGAAACGCCGGCGCAGGCCGAGGTGGAAGGCCAGGTAGGCGTGGGTCGGGACGCGATCCGGGTCGTGATAGCCGGCCTTGCGGTTGGGATCGCGGCCGCGGTCGGGCTGGAGGAAGACCGCGAGTTGCCCGCCCTCTCCCGCCAAGGCCTCGTCATTCGTCATTCGGCGCGCGAAAGATGCGACGTGCCCCCTCTCCCGTCTGGGAGAGGGGACCGGAGCTCCATGCGGCAGCGTTTGAATCTGGTGGTCCGCAGTGAGGGACTGGTGCGCGGCACGCGCTGTGACCATCCGGAACCGGAACAGGCCGCCGTGACAAGTTGGGTCGTCGGCCGGCTCGCCCCAGGCTTCCAGCAGCGCATCGCGCGACGCCGCGGGCAATCCGGAGAGCCAGGCTGCGTAATCCGCCAGCGGGACCGTGAACGCTGCCTCGCCCTCGGTGAGCGCCTGCATCAGCGCGGCCGGCTCGGGCAATGCCCCGGTCGCATAGCCCACCGCAGCCAAGTCCGAAACAAGCGCGCGGGCGCTCTCGGGGGTGTCGAGGCCGACTGCGAAGCCGGCCCGGCCGCCGCGGGCCGGATAATCGGACAGGACGACGGCCACCCGCCGCTCGTCGCAAGGGAGGGCGGCGAGGCGGAGCCAACCTGCCGCCCGCTCGGCCAGGGCTTCGATGCCGGCGGGATAGGGGACGGCCCGGCGCTCGGCGAAGCCGGCGATTTCCGGGGCCTCTTCCTTGAACGAGATCGGGAAGCCGGAGAGCCGGCCGTCGAATTCCGGCAGGGCGACCTGCATGGCGAGGTCGGCGGCGCCGAGACCCCGGGCCGAGGCCTCCCAGGCCGCCCGGGGGGCGCCGACCGTGAAGGCCTGGAGCACCGGGCAATCGGCGCCGTCGAGGACGAAATCGATCCCGTCCTCCCGTGCCGAGAAGGCGGTGGCGGCGATGACGAGATCCGGCTTGCGGGCCCGCACGGCCTCGGCGACGGCCCTGGCCGCCACCGGCTCCTTGAGGCTTGAGACCGCCATCGGCAGCACACCGATGCCGCGGGCGCGCAGGGAGGCGGCCAGGGCGACGAAGGGCGCGGTATCGCCGCCGAGCACCGCGGAGCGGTAGACCAGAAGCAGGGCGAGCGGGGTCGCGGTCACGCGCGGGTCCGAGAGCGGCACCGCCGTCTCGGCCGCCTCGATCGCCGTATCCAGCGCGAGCACGCCGCAGCCGGGGCACCAGGGAAAGCCCCGCGGCAGCGGCTGCGGCGGTTCGACGGCACCGCCCGCGCCGATCCGGGCGGCGAGTAGGCGCAGCATCCGCCGGAGATTCTCCGGGCCGCCGGCACGGAAATAGCCGTCGACTGTCTGTGCGAGGTCCGGATCGGTGGAGAAGCCGGCCAGCCGCGGGTCCGGCCGGTCGTCGCCCGGCAGCACCGCCAGCACGACCCCGTGCGCCCGCGCCGCGGCGGCGCAGCGCTCGATCCCGTAGCGCCAGTAATCCAGGCCGCCGAGGCAGCGGATCACCACGAGCTTCGCCCGCGACACCACGCGCTCGACATAGAGATCGACCGACATCGGATGCCGGAGCTTGGCGAGCTTGGCGAGCCGCAGGCTCGGCAGACCCGGCTCGGCGGCCTGGGCCTGCCCGATCCCGGCGAGGTCGCTGTCGGTGAACGACAGCACGACGAGGTCCCCGGGCTCCTGCCCGAGATCCACCGCCGCCTCGCCCTCGTCGAGCGAGACGCTATCGATGCGAACGAGATGCATGGCGCCCGGGCCTATTCCACCGGGCGGGGTTCGTCCGCGACGAGGCGCGGCCGGACCGGGAAGGTGACGCCGTCGTAGATCTCGGCCAGCGGCAGGCTCAGGCGCAGGGCGGGCAGCTCCAGTGTCGCGTCGAGTCCCGTGACGCGCGCTTCCTGCCAGGCCCCTGCATCGTCGCGAGACCACGACCGAATTTCGGGAGCGTTCGGTTCGACGAGCAAGATATGCGCGAGGCTGATTACGGTCTTGTATTCCGCCAGCTTGGCGAAGGCATCGAAGTCGCGGGTCGTCGGCGACAGGACTTCCGCCACGAGGCGCGGCTCGGCCGCGATCAGGGCGTTGGGATCGCGTATACCGCAATCGACGCCGACATCCGGCCGGCGGATCTGGCCCGGCAAGGTCTCGACGCTGCCATCGCCGGTGAAGGGCCGGCAGCCGCTGCCCCGTAGGTTCGTACGCAGCAGGGCGAGCAGGTTCACCACGATATCGTCGTGAATGTTGCGCGCACCCGCCATCATCCGGACAGGCACGCCACCGACGAGCTCGTAGCGCTCGGCCTGGGTCTCGGCCCAGGTGAGGAACGCGTCAACCGACATCGGTTCTGGCTTGCGATCCAGCATGGTTCGAGGCGCTCCCTCGGCCCCAACACGCGTCACTTTTGGAGACTAGCACGCGATGCGCAAAGTCCGGGATCGATTGTCTGCGACCACGATACGATAGCAAGATAGGCCGTTATCCCGCGAGCGCCGCGGCGACGGCACCCTGGTCGAACCCCTTCAGGCCGATCACCACGAGGCGCCCGTCGCGGCTCTCGCCCGCCCGCCAGGGACGGTCGAAATGGTGGACGACGCGCCGGCCGACCCCCTGCACCACGAGGCGCATGGCCTTGCCCTCGACCTCGGCGAACCCCTTGATGCGCAGGACGCCCGTTGCTTCGGCGGCCTTCTCCACCCGGGCCGCGAGGTCACCGGCGGTGATGGCCGGGCGGACCGGCAGGGCGACGGTCTCGAAATCGTCGTGGTCGTGATCCTCCCCGTCGCCGTGATGCGAGGGGCGCGCGTCGAGATCGTCCTCGGCGGCCGCGCCGAGCCCGAGTAGGACCAGCGGGTCGATCGCGCCGTTGGCGGTCTCGACCACCTTCACGGCCCGGGGCAGATGCCCCTCGACCTCGGCGCGCACCCGCGCACGGGTCTCGGCATCGAGGAGGTCGGACTTGTTCAGCACCACGAGGTCGGCGCAGAGGAGTTGGTCCTCGAACACCTCCTCCAGCGGGTTGTCGTGATCGACCGCCGTGTCGGCGGCGCGCTGGGCGGCCAGCGCCGCGGGATCCTCCGCGAAGGCCCCGGCGGCCACGGCCGGCCCGTCCACCACGGCCACGACCCCGTCGACGGTGACCCGCGAGCGGATCGCCGGCCACTGGAACGCCTGGACCAGGGGTTTCGGCAGGGCGAGACCGGAAGTCTCGATCAGGATGTGCTCCGGCGGCTCCGCGCGGCCGAGCAGGGTCTCGAGCGCCGGCACGAAATCGTCGGCCACGGTGCAGCAGATGCAGCCATTCGGCAGCTCGACGATGGAGTCCTCGGTGCAGCCCTCGACGCCGCAGGCGGCCAGGAACGATTTGTCGAAGCCGACATCGCCGAACTCGTTGACCAGGATCGCCAGGCGGCGGCCCTTGGCGTTCTCGACGACGTGGCGGACCAGCGTGGTCTTTCCGGCCCCGAGGAAGCCGGTGACGATGGTGCAGGGGATCTTGGTGACGATGGTCATTCCGCAGCCTCCAGGGTGCCAGCCGGAAGCGGGCGGGGATCGGGGAAGGGCGGGATCCGGGCGATCACGCCGGTCTTGAAGGCGGCGGGCCGCTCCCGCCACGGTACGATGCCGTCCTGCGTCGCCGCGTAGGACGCGAGGCCGCCGAGGATAATGGCGGCGGACTCGATCGGATCCATGTCGCCGTAGACGTAGGTCCAGCGGTTCGCGGAGGCGACCGCCACCGAGCAGGGCCGCTTGCAGACTGAGAGGCACTCGACCCCCTCGATCCGCAGGTCCGGCGCGGCGTTGCCCGCGCGCAGGGCGTCGAGCAGGCGCGCTCCGGCCCGCGGGCCGTCCGGGTCGTCGCCCGGGCGGCGGCAGGTGGTGCAGACGTAGAGGACGGTCTCAGGCATGGGCCGTCCCGCGCGCCGGGCCCCGGGCGAAGGCCTGCCACGCCCAGCCGAAGCCGAGGCCGATCAGCAGCCAGAAGACGAAGCTGATCGCCAGCGAGCGGGCCGCGAACTGCGCCGCCAGCGCTGCCGGAAGCTCCGAGGCGGCCTCGGGGGCCTGCGGTGCACCGGCCACGTGCGGGGCGATGATCAGCACGAGCCCGCCCAGGATCGCGATCAGCGAGCGCCGGATCGCGATCAGGTACAGGCCCATGCCGGTGGCGGCGGCGGTCATCACCCACCAGGCTTGGCGGGTGGCGAGCGGTGCAGCCTCGCTGCCGGGCAGTTCGGGCGGCAGGCCGAGGCCCGGGGCCAGGGCGACGCTGGCGAAGCCCGCGATCGCGAACGCGACGCCGACCTGGCGGGTCGGCTCCCGCCCGCAGGCGAGGATCGCCGCACCGAGCAGCAGCGCATAGCCCACCGCGCCCACGAGGGTCGCCAGGGCCGTGAATGCCATGCGCGGCAGGCCCTCGCCGGGCTGCCATTCGGGTGCAGCATCCGGCGCGGCATGATCGTGCCCGGCATGCGCCAGGACGATCGGCAGGCCGCGCTCGGCCTGATGCGTCTGTTGATGTTCGTAACGCTCGGCCGCCACGATCAGCGGCGAGGTCAGCGTCAGCTCGAGGCCCGTCACGACGACGGCCGCGAGGAAGCCGGCGGCCAGAGCCGCCGACAGAAGCCGGATGATCATCCCTGGGGCAGGGGCGTCAGTGGCAGGGGAAGTTCTGGGTGTGCCGGAAATCGTGCGCCGCGTTGTGCAGCGCGATCGCCGGCGAGAAGCCCGCCATGAACAGCAGGCCGAGTCCGAGGAAGGCCGCGATCGCGACGGCGACCGGGCGCTCGGCAGCGCGGGTGCCGGTGGCGACGGGTGCGAGGGTCGAGGTGGTCATCAGCGTGTCTCCAGCCGCCCCACCGGCGGCATTGCGGGATCTCAGCGTGACGGCAGGTCTCCTGGCTCGCGGCTCGGCGCGCCTGCCGCCTTCCCGGATCGCTCCGGTGGCCTACTGGCAGACGCTCGCCGCTCACAGTTGCGGGGGCAGCCGCGGATTCGGAACTCGCGCTCCTCACCGCATTCCCTTTTCACCCCGTTGCCGGGGCACCGTCACGGGATCGTTGTAGACGCATGACAGCTCTCGCACAACGGAGGCGCGGCGGAATCATCTCCGACTCTTCGGGTATGACGTGGTTCAGTGGTGTGGTCGGTTGCTGTGAAGCTTTTGCCGCGTCCGGGCGACGATCTTCGCGGTGAAACCGTCTCGCCCCGACTTGCCGAACATGATCAGCCCCGATCATCCGGACTGCCGGCGGACGGCTCCCGCAGCGGCCGCGCAGGCCGCCGATTCCCGAGCATGTTGAGTGTGATACCGATGCGAACCTTGTGGCTGGCCCTCGCCCTCGCGGCGACGGCGTCCTTGCCCGCCCGGGCGGATGACAGCAGCGCCGCGCTCGCCGCGGGCGGTCTGGTCCTCGAGAAGACCGACAAGATCGCGCTCGCCTCCGAGGAGCTGTACCTGTCCGAGAAGGCCGTGCGGATCGACTACCGGTTCCGCAACCTCACCGATGCCGATATCGAGACCACCATCGCGTTTCCGATGCCCGACATCACCGGGGATCGCGAGATGCTGACCGCGATTCCCGATCCGGCCCACGACAACTTTCTCAAGTTCGCCACCGAGGTCGATGGTCGGCCAGCTGAATCGCAAGTCGAGCAGCGCGCCTTCCTGGTCCGGAACGGCGCGCCGCCCGTCGAGATCACCGATCGCCTCAAGGGCCTGGGCATTCCCCTGATGCCGACGGTCGAGGCGACGGAAGAGGCCCTGCGCCGTCTGGGCGAGCGCCGGCGCCTCGCCCTGGCCGCCGACGGCATCCTGGAGCGGCAGGTGCACAAGGATGGCACGATCGCGGATGTCCCGCTCTGGACGCTGAAATCGAAGTTCTGGCGCCGGCAGGTCTTCCCGGCCGGCCGGGAGATCACGGTCCGCCAGAGCTACGTGCCGAGCCTGGGCAGCCTGCCCAGCCTGTCCTACGGCGCTCCGAACGTGGATCCGGCGCAGAAGGCGCAATACGCAACCCGCTACTGCACGGAGCCCGCCTTCGAGAAGGCGGCCCAGGCACTGTACCGCCGGGCGAGCGCGGATGGCAGCCGGTCGTTCCAGGCCTATGAGCAGTACCTCTCCTACGTCATCACGTCCGGGGGGAACTGGGCGGGACCGATCGGCACGTTCAAGCTGGTCGTGGACAAGGGCGACCCCGCGACCCTCATCGCGTTCTGCGGCACCAACGTGAAGAAGACCGGGCCGACCACGTTCGAGATGGTCGTGAAAGATTACGTCCCCCAGCGCGACATCGACATCCTCCTCCTGAAGTCCGGGACGAACGGCTGAGCCGGCGATCGGGCGCGATGGCTTCAGCGAGCGGGCTTGACGGGCCGGTGTCGATGCGGGCACCGCCGGTCGCGCCGTCCGGCTGCGCCCCGCCCAGATCCGCCCCGGAGACATGATGGCCCCGGCAGACGACTCGAATCCCGCCCTCGTCGACCTCGCCGACGGCCGCACGCCGCAAGCGGTCGCGGATACGACCTGGCTGGAGATCGATCTCGGCGGCCGCTTCCCGATCCATTCCATCGTCGTGGTGTGGAATGGGGCGGATCCGGCACCCGCCGCGGATGTCGCGATCCTCGTGCTGCAGGACGGCGCGTCCTGGTCGGAGCCCGGCCTTGCGTCCCGGCAGAGCGAGGCGGGCTCCAGCACCGCATTCATCGAGGCCGACGAGCGCGCCTGGACGCGGTCCGTTCGCATCGCGGTGCCGAATCCCGACCGGGTGGCCGCCGTGCAGGTCCGCGCCGAGGAGGCCGCGATCGACCTGATCGCGCTGCGGGCGATGCTCGACCTCGACGTGACGCTCCTCAACGAGAAGCCGGGGGCCAACCGCTACCTCGCCTACAGCCTCGAGAGCGGACCCGATCGGGCGAGCCGCACCCTGGTCGGCCTGTCGCTGTTCGAGAACGGCGCGTTCGGCAATTGCCTGGTCCAGTACATCATCGCGCTCTCGGTCGCGAAGGCGCTGAACCTCAAATACGTCAAGGTCCCGAAGGTCGACCGCAGCAAGGTGATCTTCCTGACCGAGCGGCTCACCCGCGACGGCATCACCTTCATCCCGCCGGATGAGGCGCTGCTGGCGGACGGCTACTTCCTGTCCGGCCTGTATTTCGACCCGACGCAGTTCCAGCGTCTGGTGGGGCTCGAGACGCCGCCGGATTCGCGGGCGATCATCCAGGAGATCATCCGCCCGCTGTTCAACGGGCTGCCGGCGACGTTCCCCCCCAAGCCCGACGACCAGCTCCTGATCCATATCCGCTCGGGTGACATCTTCAGCACCTGGGTCGATCCGCACTACCCGCAGCCGCCCTTCGCCTTCTACCGCATGGTCATCGACCGGCTGCGCGGCGAGGGGCGGATCCGCTCGGTCAAGCTGGTCTTCGAGAACCAGCTGAACCCGGTGATCGCAGAGGTGGAGGCCTACGCGAAAGGCCTCGGCCTGCCGGTGGAGACCCAGAGCGAGTCGCTCGTGGCCGATGTTGCGGCCCTGGTGAACGGTCGCTACCTCGTCTTCGGCCTGGGCACCTTCGGTCCGGCGATCTGCCACCTGTCGGAGCGGGTCGAGCAGGTGTTCTACTTCGCGTCCAATTGGCCGCAGGCGTTCCAGGGCATTGAGACCATCCGCAAGCTGGTCGAGGTCCGGGACATCGCGGGACGCTACATGAAGGTCGGCGAGTGGCAGAACACCGACGCCCAGCGCCGGATGATGATCGACTACCCGGCCGAGGCGCTCGCGTTCGACGACGCGGCGTGACCGTCAGGGCGTGTCCTTGAGCCGTTCGGCCGGTGCCCCGGCCGGAGGCGCCGAGCCGCCATCGCGGGCCTTGAGGGCGTCCTGGTAGAGCCGCTGGACATCGCGCTTGAACGCGGCCCGGGAACCGTCGCGCGAATAGAACATGTGCCCCCCGGGATAGACCGCGAGGCTGAGACGCCCGGCGCCGTAGGCCGGGACCTGCGCCAGCAGCAGCTTCGAGGCGTAATACGGGGTCACGAGATCGGTGAAGCCGTGGGCGACGAGGACGCGCAGCTGGCCGTCGAGAGCCAGGACGCCCTTGAGGTTCGAAAGCACTTCCGGCGCCTGCCGGCCCGAGCCCCAGCTCCAGCCTCGATTCACCGCGTTGCTCAGAAGCTCGTAGCGCAGGTTCGGCACCGGCCATTTCAGCGTACGCGCGTAGAGGTCGAGCATGGCGCTGGTCAGCGGCGCCTGGAGCGCGGTGAGCTGCGGATCCTCGAAGCTCGGCTGCGCGGCATCCGGGTTCGGGTCCCAGCCGGTGATGCCGGTGTCGTAGGCACTGGTGACGCGGCCCTCCGTCCGGTCGATCTCGCGCTGGATACTGCGGGTGGAGAGACGCGCGGCCTGGGCGCGGACGAAGGCCGGGTCGAAGCCGGTGAGCGGCGCGACCTTGTCGGTCATCCGGGCGACCGCGGCTTTGTCGCTCGGGCCCTTGAGCAGGTCGGTCAGATATGGCCCCGCCGCGTAGGCCTCGGCGTCGCTCAACAGCGCCGGATTCGGCATGGTGCCGGCCCGTTCCAGGGCACCGGCCGCCAGGGAGGGCAGCTTCAGCACGTAGCCCCACGGATTCGCCCGCGGGGTCTCGAGCCAGCCGAAATCCAGCACCGGCGAGAGCAGAACCATCCCGGACAGGCCGATCCCGATCTCCTCTTGCAGCTTCTCGGTGACCAGCGGGCCGCGGAAGCCGCCGTAGCTCTCGCCGACATAGAATTTCGGGCTCGCCATCCGGTCGTTGACCCGCAGGTAGCGGGCGATGACGGCGGCGAGCGTCGCGGCGTCGCTGTCGATGCTCCAGTAGGTCTTGCCGTTGCCGTCGCTGGCCCGGCTGTAGCCGGTGCCGACGGGATCGATAAACACGAGGTCGGTGAAGTCGAGCCAGGTGCCGTCGTTGGGTGTGAGCGCCACCGCTTGCGACGGGCTGATGCTTGCACCCCCCGTCGGCAGCCGCAAGGGACCGATCGCGCCGAGGTTCAGGTAGGCGGAGGCCGCGCCCGGTCCGCCGTTGATCGCGAAGGTGACCGGCCGCTCGCGCCCGGCCTCCGGGGCCATCGTATAGGCAACATAGGCGATCTCGGCCTGGAGCTTCCCGGCCTCGTCAACCAGCGGCAGGCTGCCGGCCGTGGCGGTGAAGTCGAGGCTGCGCCCGTCAGGGAGCTTGATGCTCTGCCGGGTGGTGGAATCCGGCGGGAGGCGGCGGCCTTCGGGGCCGCGCGGGGCCGGCTTCGCCTCGGCCTGGGGGCCGGGATGGTGGGCGTCCTGCGCGCGGAGCGGCAGCGGCGCCGCCACGAGGGTGAGGGCGAGCGCGGCATGCGCGAGACGCTTGCTGAGGGGCACGGTCAAGCCTTCTTGTTCCAGCGGCCCGAATCGTCCTGCTGCCAGTAGGCGACGGCGTGACCCGCCTCCTTGGCCTGCCGCCACTGCTCGCGGGCGCGCAGCAGGGCGTCCTGGTCGGTCCCGTCGAACAGGATGCAGATCCGCTCGTAGCTCTCTGCGTCGGGCGGCAGGTCGGCGCCCTCGACCAGGAACCGGATCGAGGCGGTGTTGGGGTTCACGTCGCGGAGCGTCAGCACGACCGGCTGGCCGGCCGCATCGGGGTCGCGGTCGGTGCCGTGTGGCAGGAAGCTCTCGTCGGAATAGGTCCAGAGATGGTCGTCGAGGGCCTGCAGCCGCTCCTCGGTGGCCGCCTGGATCGCGGCCTGCCAGCCCCGGCCGAGCGAGCGCTCGACGAGGTTCGGCAGCACCTTCTCCAGGGGCTGGCGCTGCATGTGGTAGAACAGGATCTCGGTCACGGTCAGACCGATATAGGGTTCGGGCGCACGGAGCGAGCAGCGGCGCGCAGCCGCGGCTCCGGTGTTCTAGACCAGCCGGCTCTGCTCGATCGCCGCGCCGACGAAACCCTTGAACAGCGGGTGCGGCTCGAACGGGCGCGACTTCAGCTCCGGGTGGAACTGCACGCCGATGAAGAACGGGTGCCCGACATGCTCCACCGTCTCGGGCAGGAGCCCGTCCGGCGAGAGCCCGGAGAAGCGCAGGCCCTTGGCCTCGAGCCGCTCGCGATAGGCCATGTTGACCTCGTAGCGGTGGCGGTGGCGCTCGGAGATCCGGTCGGACCCGTAGATCTGGGCGATCTTCGAATCGGGGTCGAGCTGCGCATCGTAGGCGCCGAGCCGCATCGTGCCGCCGAGATCGCCGACCGCGGCGCGGCGCTCCAGCTCGTTGCCGCGCAGCCACTCGGTGAGCAGGCCGACCACCGGCTCCGAGGTCTCCCCGAACTCGGTCGAGTTGGCATCCGGCACGCCGGCCAGGGACCGGGCGGCCTCAATTACCGCCATCTGCATGCCGAAGCAGATGCCGAGATAGGGGATGCGCTTCTCGCGGGCGTAGCGGGCCGCGCGGATCTTGCCCTCGGCGCCGCGCTGGCCGAAGCCGCCGGGCACCAGGATGCCGTTCAGGCCTTCGAGGAACGGCGCGGGGTCCTCGCGCTCGAACACCTCGGCCTCGATCCATTCGAGGTTGACCTTGACCCGGTGGCTGATGCCGCCGTGGATCAGCGCCTCGGTCAGCGACTTGTAGGCGTCCTTCAGCCCCGTGTACTTGCCCACGATGGCGATGGAGACCTCGCCCTCGGGGTTGCGCACCCGGTCGGAGATCGTGGTCCAGCGGCCGAGATCCGGCTCCTCGCCGTGCTCCAGGCCGAAATGGCCGAGCACCTCCCGGTCGAGCCCGGCCTTCCGGTAGGAGAGCGGCACCTCGTAGATCGAGGCGACGTCCAGCGCCTCGATCACCGCGGTCTCGCGGACGTTGCAGAACAGGGCGAGCTTGCGCCGCTCCTCGACGGGGATCGGCCGGTCGCAGCGGCACAGCAGGATGTCGGGCTGGATGCCGATCGAGCGCAGCTCCTTGACGGAGTGCTGGGTCGGCTTGGTCTTCAGCTCGCCCGCCGACGGGATGTAGGGCAGCAGCGTCAGGTGGACGTAGCAGCAGGTGCCGCGGGGCAGTTCCTGGCCGAGCTGACGGATCGCCTCGAAGAACGGCAGACCCTCGATGTCGCCGACGGTGCCGCCGATCTCGACCAGCACGAAGTCGAACGTGTCGTTGCCGTCGAGGACGAAATCCTTGATCGCGTTGGTGACGTGCGGGATCACCTGGATCGTGGCGCCGAGATAGTCGCCCCGCCGCTCCTTGGCGATGATGTCCTGGTAGATCCGGCCCGTGGTGATGTTGTCGGCCCGGCTCGCCGGAACGCCGGTGAAGCGCTCGTAATGGCCCAGATCCAGGTCGGTCTCGGCGCCGTCGTCGGTGACGAAGACCTCGCCGTGCTGGGTCGGGCTCATCGTGCCCGGATCGACGTTCAGGTAGGGGTCGAGCTTGCGCATCCGGACCCGATAGCCCCGTGCCTGAAGCACGGCGGCGAGCGCTGCGGAGGCGAGTCCCTTACCGAGAGAGGAAACCACGCCGCCGGTGATGAAAACGTACCGCGTCATGGGCCTCGGTCCATAAAGAAGGCGCTGGCATTTGCCAAACGGCAAGCCTGCCGGCGATGGAATGGCTGGGGATCGTGCAGGCACGGGAAACGGCCTGCCCGGACGGGCCGGAGCCGAGCCGAATCGTCGGCCCCATGCTCATCCGCCGCCCGTCCTCTTGCGGCGCCCGGACCCGGATGTCACGCGCGCCCGGCGCAGACCCTGGATGCTTGACCCACGGTTCGCGCCGGTTTCCGGACCGGCATCCGTTCCGGCACGGCGCGCACGATGCCGGTCAGGCGGGCATCAGCGCGATTGCGGCGCCTCGGGCACGGCCGGCTGGGCCGGGGCGGTGGCGGGCGCACGGTCCTGCTGCTGGCGCAGGGTGTCGAGCAGGTTGTCGGCGCCGGTGGGCTGCTTGGCCGGCTGGCCGGCCGGCGCCGACGCGCCGGTATCGAGGATCGACTTCGGCGCCGCCGAGCGGTGCGACATCACGGCGAGCAGCATGCTGGTGGTGAAGAACAGGGCGGCCAGGATCGCGGTCGCGCGCGTCAGGGCGTTGGCCTGGCCGCGGCCGGTCATGAAGCCCGCGACGCCACCACCGCCGCCGCCGCCCAGGCCCAGCCCACCTTCGGAGCGCTGGAGCAGCACGACGCCGATCAGCGCCAGCACGATGATGAGGTGGACGACGATCAGGACGGTCTGCATCGGTGTTCCGGAATCTGGTTCGGCCTCGCGCGCCGGTCCCGAGAGGCCGGTCCGGCGGCGGGCGCGGCGACCGGTGCCAAACGTTCGACTTGGCGCGCCGGTCGCAAATCTGTGCCGGCCATACACCACTCGCCGGCCGCCGCCAACTTGACGATCGGCCTCGCCGTGTCGCCCGCAGCTCTCGCGCCGCGCCGCCGGTCGTGCTCTGTCGGGCGGGAAGGGCGGCTCACGCAACACGCCGCCCCGCCCGGGAGGCCCGCCATGACCCTATCTCGCCGTTCGGCGCTCGCTGCCGCGTTCGCCATCGCCGCCGCCGCGCCGATCCTGATCCACCCGACGCCGGGCTTCGCCGCCGGGACGACCGACGCCGCGCAGGGCGCCGCGGTCGAGGCGGCGGTCGATTCGCTGACCAAGGCCCTGCTCGCGGCGGACGGTGCCGCCCTGGACGCCCTCACCCTCGACGGCTTGAGCTACGGCCATTCGAGCGGCGTGGTCCAGGACAAGGCGGCCTTCATCGCGGCGCTGACCAGCGGCGCTTCGCGCTTCCCGAGCATCACCCTGTCGGACCGTTCGGCCTCTGTGATCGGGGAGGACGCGATCGTCCGGCACGTCTTCTCCGGGGAGGCCGTCTCGAACGGCAAGACCGCCCCGGTCCATATCGGGGTCCTGCAGGTCTGGCGCCGGGACGGCGGCCGCTGGCGGTTGATGGCGCGTCAGGCGTTCAAGCTCTGACGCGCGTCGAGTCCGGTCAGTAGCGGGAGGGGACGAGCATCTCCGGCGGGGTCGGCGTGCGGAGGTAATCCGCGTGGCGTACCCGCTCGGCCAGGTGAACCGCCGGATGCTCGACGGTCTCGTAGGGGATCTGCTCGAGCAGATGGCTGATGCAGTTCAGCCGGGCGCGCTTCTTGTCCACAGCCTCGACGACCCACCAGGGCGCCTCCGGGATGTGGGTGCGGGCCAGCATGTCCTCCTTGGCGCGGGTGTAATCCTCCCACCGCCGCCGGGATTCGACATCCATCGGCGAGAGCTTCCACTGCTTCAGCGGATCGGTGATGCGCATGTGGAAGCGCAGCGCCTGCTCCTCGTCCGTGATCGAGAACCAGTATTTCAACAGGATGATGCCCGAGCGCACGAGCATGCGCTCGAACTCGGGCACGGAGCGGAAGAACTCCTCCACCTCGGCTTCCGAGCAGAAGCCCATGACCCGCTCGACGCCGGCGCGGTTGTACCAGGACCGGTCGAACAGCACGATCTCGCCGCCCGCGGGCAGGTGGGTGACGTAGCGCTGGAAGTACCATTGCGTGCGCTCGCGCTCGCTCGGCGCGGGCAGGGCCACGACGCGGCAGACGCGCGGGTTCAGGCGCTGGGTGATCCGCTTGATCACGCCGCCCTTGCCGGCCGAATCACGTCCCTCGAATAGGACGACGACGCGCAGCTTCTTGTGCTGGACCCAGTCCTGGAGACGGACCAGCTCGTGCTGGAGGTGCAGGAGGTCGCGGAAGTAGCGCCTGCGGTCGAGGCCGGATTCCGATCCGCCTTCGAGGCTGTCGAGGCGGTCATCCTCGAAGCCGAGTTCCATCTCCTCGTCGTAGCTGTCGAGGATTTCGCGGCGGATCATCTCCACCATCGTGGGATCCGCGGAGGCATGGTCGATCGTCATGTCGGGCTTCTTGGTCGGATGTTGTCACGCCCCTCAAAGCAGGATCGTGTGACAGCTCCGAGAACCCCGGCGCCTCACGCGTAGGCGGCGCAAATCCCCAGGAAGTCCTCGGCCACGAGGCTCGCGCCGCCGACCAGGGCGCCGTCGACATTCTCCACCGCCATCAGCTCGCGGGCGTTGCTGGGCTTCACGGAGCCGCCGTAGAGGATGCGGATCCGGTGGGCCTCGTCGCCGACGAGCTTGTCCAGCATCTCGCGGAGGGAGGCGTGGACCTCGGCGATGTCGCGCGGCGTCGGGGTGCGGCCGGAGCCGATCGCCCAGACCGGCTCATAGGCGATCACCGTGTCGGCCGCGGTCGCGCCCTTCGGCAGGCCGATGGCGAGCTGGGCGCGGACGATGTCGAGGGCGCGGCCCTGCTCGCGCTCCTCGATGGTCTCACCGACGCAGATGATCCCGCACAGGCCGGCCCGGCGGGCGCCCAGCGCCTTGGCGTGGACGCCGTCATCGGTCTCGTGGTGGTAGGCCCGGCGCTCGGAATGGCCGACGATCACGTATTTGGCGCCGAGATCGGCGAGCATCTCCGCCGAGATCGAGCCGGTGAAGGCGCCGCTCGGCCGGGCATGCAGGTTCTGGCCGCCGATGGCGATCGGCGATCCGGCGGTTGCCGCCACGCAGGAGCCGATCAGCGTCGCGGGCGGGCAGATCAAAACGTCGACCCGGGCGGCAAGCTCCGGCGTGATCCCGTCGCGGATCGCCTCGACCACTTTGATCGATGCCCGCGTCCCGTTCATCTTCCAGTTGCCGGCGACCAGCGGTTTCCGCCCCGTCTGCGTCATCCCTAGCCCTCGCCTCACCCCCGTGCCGCCTCGGCTTTTCCGGGGTCGGCGGGGCCTACCAGAGCGAGCTTGAGCGCGCAAACCGTCCGATAGGCTGAGCCTTTGCCTGTGGACGCGAATGGTCTATCGCGGACGCCTTTCAGGGATGGCACCGGCCCGGCGACGGGTCGAAGGCCGAAGGTATCCGATCACAGATCATGCTTCAGGGCATCCGCAACGCCAGCCAGCATTGGCTCGGCAAGATCGTCTTGACGATCATCTTCGCGCTGCTGATCGCGGGCGTGGGCATCTTCGGCGTGGAGGAGTTCTTCCGCGGCGGCTCGAGCAACAACGTCGCCACGGTGGGCAGCACGCCGATCACCGCCGAGCAGGTGCGCCAAGCCTACCAGAACCAGCTGCAGCGCTATCAGGCCCAGTTGAAGCGCGCGCTCACCCCCGATCAGGCGCGCATGCTCGGCCTCGACCGGGCGGTGATGTCGCAGCTGATCACCGAGGCGGCGCTCGACCAGAAGACGCATGACCTCGGCCTCGGCGTGCCGGACGCGTCGGTGATCCGGGCAATCCACGACGAGAAGAGCTTCCAGAACGCCCAGGGCCAGTTCGACCCGACTTTGTTCTATCAGACCCTCCAGCGCGCCGGCCTGAACGAGAACCTGTTCGTGCGCGAGCAGCGCGCCGTCATCGCCCGGCTGCAGCTCGCCGAAGCCGTGTCGTCCGACCTCCATGTCCCGGCGGCGATGCGCGAGGCGGTCCACCGCTACTCCACCGAGCGCCGCTCGGCCGCCTACCTGATGCTCACGCCCTCCGTGGCCGGGGAGATCCCGGCCCCGACCGAGGACGAGCTGAAGACCTGGTACGAGGCCAACAAGTCGGGCTTCCGGGCGCCCGAATTCCGCGCCGCCACCCTGCTGGTGGTCGATCCCGAGGCGATGGCCAAGCCCGAGGCGATCACCGACGCGGACGCCAAGGCCGCCTACGAGCTGAACAAGGGCCGGTACGGCAGCCCGGAGAAGCGCACGATCCAGCAGATCGTGTTCCCGGACGCGGCCGCCGCGGAGGCCGCCCGCAAGGCGATCGAGGACGGCTCGAAGACCTTCGAGGCCATCGCCGAGGAGCGCCGCACCGGCGGCACCGACCTGACCCTGGGCACGCTGACCAAGGCCGAATTGTTCGACAAGGTCGTGGCCGATGCCGCCTTCGCGCTGCCCGAGGGCGGTGTGAGCCATCCGGTCCAGGGCCGGTTCGGCACGGTGCTGCTGCGGGTCACCAAGATCGAGCCCGGCACGTTCAAGCCGTTCGAGGAGGTCGAGGGCGAGATCCGCAAGAACCTGGCGCTGAGCCGCGCCCGGGACGCCATGGAGACGACCCGCGACGCGATCGAGGATCAGCGCGCCGGCGCCAAGCCGCTCGCCGACATCGCCACCGAGCGCGGGCTCAAGCTCGTGACCGTCAAGGCGGTCGATCCCCAGGGCAAGGGCCCGGACGGCCAGCGCGTCGCCGACATCCCGGACCCGGACACCACCCTGCCGGCCCTGTTCCGCGCCGAGATCGGCGGCGACAACGAGCCCCTGCGCACGAAATCCGGCGGCTACGTCTGGTACGACGTCACCGGCATCGACGCCGCGCACGACAAGCCCCTCGACGAGGTCCGGGATGGCGTGAAGGCCGGCTGGACCGCCGCGGAGATCGCCAAGCGCCTCCAGGCCAAGGGGCGTGAGCTGGTCGAGAAGCTCAACGGCGGCGCGACCATCGAGGCGGTCGCCCAGGAGGTCGGGGTCAACACCCAGGAGGCGCAGGATCTCGCCCGCAACCAGGCCAAGGACATGCTCACGGCCGACGACGTGAACCTGATCTTCGCGACCCCGGTCGGCAAGGCCGGTACCGCGGCGGCGGGTGATTCGCGGGCGGTGTTCAAGGTCACGGCGGCGACGATGCCGGCCTTCGTGGTCGACACCCAGGCCGACAAGACCATCACCAAGAACTTCCAGGCCGCGCTCGCCGACGACGTGCTGTCCCAGTACATCTCGGAGGTCCAGAAAAACGCCGGCGTGAAGATCGATCAGGCGGCCCTGCGCCGCGCCATCGGCGGAGAGTATTGAGGGCCATGGCCGAGGCGCCTGACTACGCGGCGTTTGCCGGACGCTACGAGGCCGGCCAGCCAAGCCTCGTCGAGCTGAACCTCGTGGCCGATCTCGAGACGCCGGTTGCGGCGTTCCTCAAGCTGCGGGCCAGGCATTCCGGTCCGGCCTTCCTGCTCGAATCGGTGGAGGGCGGCGCGGTGCGCGGCCGCTACTCGATGATCGGGCTCGATCCGGACCTGATCTGGCGCTGCCGCGACGGCGCCCCCGCCATCGCCCGGGGCGCCGATCTCGGCGCGTTCGAGCCGGACGACCGGGCGCCGCTCACCAGCCTCCGGGCCCTGATCGCCGAGAGCGCCATCGGCGACTCCGAGGGCCAGGATCTGCCCCCGATGGCCGCCGGCCTGTTCGGTTATCTCGGCTACGACATGGTCCGCGCCATGGAGCGGCTGCCCGAGCCAAACCCGGATCCCCTGGGCGTGCCCGACGCGATCCTGATGCGCCCGCGCGTGATGGTGGTGTTCGATTCGATCCGCGACCAGATCACCGTCATCTCGCCCGTCCGCCCGGCGCCCGGCGTCACCGCTCGTGCCGCCTACGAGGCCGCGCTCGCGCGCCTCGACCGGGTGGCGGAAGCTCTCGAAGGGCCGCTGCCGGTGGACGCCCGGGTGGACCTGTCCACGGTGGCGCATCCCGAGCCGGTCTCGAACACCTCGCCGGAGGCCTTCGCCGCCATGGTGGCGCGGGCCAAGGAGTACATCGTCGCGGGCGACGTGTTCCAGGTGGTGCTGTCCCAGCGCTTCTCGGCGCCGTTCACGCTGCCCGCCTACAGCCTGTACCGGTCGCTGCGCCGGACCAACCCGGCCCCGTTCCTCTGCTACCTCGATTTCGAGGCCTTCCAGATCGTCTGCTCGTCGCCGGAGATCCTGGTGCGGGTACGCGAGGGCACCGTCACGGTCCGGCCGATCGCGGGCACGCGCCGTCGCGGCGCGACCCCGGCCGAGGACGCGGCCCTGGCGGCCGAGCTGCTGGCCGATCCGAAGGAATGCGCCGAGCACCTGATGCTGCTCGATCTCGGCCGCAACGATGCCGGCCGGGTGTCGAAGATCGGCACCGTGCGGGTGACCGATTCGTTCTTCATCGAGCGCTACAGCCAGGTCATGCACATCGTGTCGAACGTCGAGGGCGACCTCGACCCCCGCCACGATTCCCTCGACGCCCTGGCGGCGGGATTCCCGGCCGGCACGGTCTCCGGCGCCCCGAAGGTGCGGGCCATGGAGATCATCGACGAATTGGAGCACGAGAAGCGCGGGCCCTATGCCGGCTGCATCGGCTATTTCGGCGCCCGCGGCGAGATGGATACCTGCATCGTCCTGCGCACCGCCGTGGTGAAGGACGGGCGGATGCACGTCCAGGCCGGCGCCGGCATCGTCTACGATTCCGACCCGGCCTCCGAGCAGCAGGAATGCGTCAACAAGGCCAAGGCCCTGTTCCGGGCCGCCGAGGAGGCGGTGCGGTTCGCTGCCCAAGCGAAGCGCGGGCAATAGGGCAGGTTGACCCCGCGGGTGAGAGGGCTCACATCGCGAAAATGCCCGACCGTGCCGCCACGATGTCCAACGTCCTCGTCATCGACAACTACGATTCCTTCACCTGGAATCTGGTCCACCTGATCGGCCCGCTCTGCGGCGCCGTCGAGGTCGCCCGCAACGATGCGCTGAGCGTCGCCGACATCCGCGCCAAGGCGCCGGACGCGATCGTGCTGTCGCCCGGCCCGTGCACGCCGAACGAAGCGGGCATCTGCCTCGACGTGGTGCGCGATCTCTCCGACGAGATCCCGATCTTCGGGGTCTGCCTCGGCCTGCAGGCGATCGGTCAAGCGTTCGGCGGCGACGTGATCCGCGCGCCGCTGCCGCTCCACGGCAAGGTCTCGACCATCCGGCACGGAGCCAGCGGCCTGTTCCGCGGGCTCAACGACAGTTTCGAGGCGACGCGTTACCATTCCCTGGTGGTCGACCGCGCGAGCTGCCCCGAGACCCTGCGGGTCACCGCCGAGGCGGACGGCCTGATCATGGGGCTGGAGCATGCCGAGCGGCCGCTGCACGGGGTGCAGTTCCATCCCGAGAGCATCCGGTCGCAGCACGGCACGGAGATCGTGAAGAACTTCCTGGATCTCGCCGCCGCGTGGAACGCGGCGCGTGACAGAGCCCGCCCCGACGTGCATTGACCCCGGACGGCCGGGGCGGCCTTCCGACAGAGCGCATGGACAGTTTCAGACCCCATCTCGCCAAGGTCGCCGGGGGCCTGGCCCTCGACCGTGCGGAAGCGCGCGCGGCCTTCGACGACCTGTTGTCGGGCGAGGTCACCCCCGTCCAGGCCGGCGCCTTCCTGGCCGCCCTCAAGGTGCGCGGCGAGACCGTCGAGGAGATCGTCGGCGCGGCCGAGGCGATGCGCGCCCGCATGACCCGGATCGCCGCGCCCGCCAACGCCATCGACGTGGTCGGCACCGGCGGCGATCATTCCGGCAGCGTCAACGTCTCGACATTGGCCGCGATCCTGGTCGCCGCCTGCGGCGTGCCGGTGGCCAAGCACGGCAACCGGGCTGCGACCTCGCGATCCGGCGCCGCCGACGTGCTGGCGGCGCTCGGCGTGAAGCTCGGCCTCGATGCCGCGGGGCAGGCAAGGTGCCTCGCCGAGGCCAATCTGTGCTTCCTGTTCGCCCAGGCCCATCACGGGGCCATGCGCCACGTCGCGGCGGTGCGCTCCGAGCTGCCGGTGCGGACGATCTTCAACCTGCTCGGCCCGCTCTGCAATCCGGCCGGCGTCGCCTACCAGCTGTTCGGCGTCGCCCAAGAGGCGCTGGCCGAGCCGCTGACCCGGGTGCTGGCCGAGCTCGGCAGCCGCCGGGTCTGGACCGTCCACGGCTCGGACGGCCTCGACGAGATCACCGTCACCGGGTCGACCCGGGTGGTCGCCCTCGAGGACGGCCGCCTGACCCGCTTCACCATCGATCCGCGCGAACTCGGCCTGACGCTCCGGGCGCCGGAAGAGCTGCGCGGCGGCGACCCCGCCGACAATGCCCGGGCGCTCGAAGCCGTCCTGGCGGGCGCACGCAACGCCTACCGGGACATCGCCGTTCTCAATGCAGGCGCGGCCCTCGTCGTCGCGGGGGCGGCTTCGACCCTGGCGGACGGGCTCGCGCGGACGCAGGATGCCGTCGATTCCGGGGCGGCGCGGGACACCCTCGCCCGCCTGGTCCGGGCCTCGAACGATCGCTCGAACGGGCAGGAGTGCCGATGAGCACGCTCACGCAGGAATCGGTGGCCCAGGAGGGTTCTGCCGAGGCGCCGCCCGAGCGGCCCAACGTGCTGGCTCGGATCGAGGCCTACAAGCGCCGCGAGATCGCCGAGGCGAAGCTGCGCGTGCCGCTCGCCAAGCTGGAGCGCCGCGCCGCCCAGGCCGAGCCGGTCCGCGGCTTCGCGGCGGCGATCCGGACCCATCTCGCCGCTGGCCGCCCGGCCCTGATCGCCGAGGTGAAGAAGGCCTCGCCGTCGAAGGGGCTGATCCGGGAGGATTTCGCCCCCGCGACGCTGGCCGCCGCCTACGAGGCGGGCGGAGCCACATGCCTCTCGGTGCTGACCGACGAGCCGTCGTTCCAGGGCCGGCCGGAATACCTCACCGAGGCACGGGCGGCCTGCGGGCTGCCGGTCCTGCGCAAGGACTTTTTGTTCGAGCCATACCAGGTCTACGAGGCGCGGGCCTGGGGCGCCGATTGCATCCTCGTCATCATGGCCTGCCTCGACGACGACGAGGCCGAAGCCCTGGTCGCCACCGCGCACGAGCTCGGCATGGACGTGCTGGTCGAGGTGCATGACGAGGCCGAGATGACCCGGGCGCTGCCGCTGGGCACGGCCCTGATCGGGATCAACAACCGCAACCTCAAGACCTTCGAGGTCTCGTTCGACACCGCGATCCGCCTCGCCCCCGGCATCCCGAAGGACCGGATCGCCGTGGCCGAGAGCGGCATCGGCGGCCATCGAGATGTCGAACGGCTCCAGGAGCACGGCCTCGGCGTCGTGCTGGTCGGCGAGAGCCTGATGCGCCAGGCGGACGTGACCGCAGCGACCCGGACGCTGCTGTTCGGCGCGGCCGGCGGAGCGGAGCCGGACGCCAAGGCCGGCAAGGCCAAAAAGCAAGACGACAAGAAGAAGGGCTGAGCATGGAGCCCGGTTCGACGCTCACCCATCTCGACACCACCGGCGCGGCCAACATGGTCGACGTCACCGACAAGCCCGCCACTGACCGGACCGCCCGGGCCGAGGGCAGCGTGGTGATGCGGCCGGAGACCCTGGCGCTGATCCGCGAGGGCGACGCCAAGAAGGGCGATGTCGTCGGCACCGCCCGGCTCGCCGGGATCATGGCGGCCAAGCGCACGCACGAACTGATCCCGCTCTGCCACCCGCTGCTGCTCTCGAAGGTCCGGGTGGAGTGCGAGCTGGACGAGGCGCTGCCGGGTTTGCGCATCGCCGCCGAGGTGCGGGTCCAGGGGCCGACCGGCGTCGAGATGGAAGCGCTGACCGCCGTCTCGGTGGCCTGCCTGACCGTCTACGACATGGTGAAGGCGGTCGATCGCGGCATGCGGATCGAGGGCATTCGGCTAGTCGCCAAGGATGGCGGGCGCTCCGGGTCCTACCGGGCGCCCGACGCATGAGCGGCCTGATCCAGGTCGCCGAGGCGCTGGCGCGGGTTCTGGCGAGCGTGTCCGGCCCGGTCGAGGCGGAGACCGTTCCTCTGGCCCAAGCCGCCGGGCGGACGCTCGCCGCCGATGTCACGGCTTCCCGCACGCAGCCGCCGTTTCCGGCCTCCGCCATGGACGGCTACGCGGTCCGCTTCGCCGACGCCTCGGCTGTCGGGGCGAGCCTGAAGCTGACCGGGACCAGCGCGGCGGGACACGGATTCTCAGGTCGCATCGGCCCCGGCGAGGCGGTGCGGATCTTCACCGGCGCACCCGTGCCCGAGGGCGCCGACGCGATCCTGATCCAAGAGGACGCGCAGGCCGAGGGTGAGACTGTCCGGGTCGTCGAGCCCGTCGAACAGAACCGCTTCATCCGCCGGGCGGGCCTCGACTTCACCGCCGGGGAGACTCTGCTAGTCGCCGGCATGACTCTCGACGCGCGACGTCTGGCGCTGGCGGCGGCGGCCGGCCATCCGCGCCTGTCGGTCCGGCGCCGGCCGCGCGTGGCGATCCTCGCTACCGGCGACGAGCTGGTCGAGCCCGGCGCCGAGCCGGCCTGGGACCAGATCGTCGCCTCGAACAGCTTGGCGCTGGCCGCGCTCGCGTCTGACGCGGGCGCCGAGATCATCGATCTCGGCATTGCCGCGGACGATCACGGCGCCCTGGAAGACGCCTTCCGCCGCGCCCGCGAAGCCCGGGCCGACCTGCTGATCACGCTCGGCGGCGCCTCGGTGGGCGACCACGATCTCGTCCAGGCGGCGCTCGCCAGGGAAGGGCTCGAACTGGGGTTCTGGCGGGTGGCGCTCCGGCCCGGCAAGCCGCTGATGCACGGGCGCCTCGGCGACATGCTGGTGATCGGCCTGCCGGGCAATCCGGTCTCGTCGATCGTCTGCGGGCTGCTCTTCGTCGTGCCGGCGATCCGGGCCCTTCAGGGCGACCCCCAGGCCGGGGCCGACCGCAGCGAGCCGGCCACGCTCGGTCGCGACCTGCCGGCCAATGACGGCCGCGCCGACTACATGCGGGCGAACCTCGCCATCGAGCCCGG
The DNA here is from genome assembly GCF_020523825.1 of Methylobacterium brachiatum. Lineage (GTDB taxonomy): Bacteria > Pseudomonadota > Alphaproteobacteria > Rhizobiales > Beijerinckiaceae > Methylobacterium > Methylobacterium brachiatum. Next base: position 471,828 of record NZ_JAJALK010000003.1, read on the forward strand.
CCGGCTGCCCGTGGCCTCGCCCGAGCAGCGCCAGGATTCCTCGATGCTGGCGGTCCTCGGCCGCGCCGAGGCGTTGCTGATCCGCGCGCCGCACGAGCCGGCGGCCGAGGCCGGCGATCCGTGCCGGATCATCCGGCTGGACCGCCGGCTGCTCTGACGGCTCACGGCGCCACGCGCCAGACCTTCAGCGGGCCGGGCAGGGCGATCGGCTCCAGCCGGTCGGAGCGAACCTCCCCGCGGGCGAGCCGGGTGGCGAAAGCCGGCTCGGGCCGGAGGTCGTCGGCCGGCCGGCCCGGGCAGGCCACCAGATAGCGCACCCGGAACGCATCGAGCACGCGGTCGAGATCGGCTTGCGTCCCGCCCAGCCCCTCGATCGCGGCGGTGAGGCCTGGGATCGCCCGGTGATAGGGCGCAGCGACGATCGTGTGCGGCGTCCGCAGCAGGATCGATGGACCCAGCGCGATCGGCGCCAGCACGGTCCCGGCCGGCAGACCCGCCAGGGGCCGCACGGCGGCATCGCCCTGGCAAGCGAGAGCGGCCGCCGGATCGGGCGCCGTCCGGGCGGGCGGCACGAGCCGTTCCGCGAGCGCCATCGGCGCCAGCCAGAGCGCGCTGACCAAGCTGCCGCCGAGCAGGGCCGCGCCCCAGCGGCGCGAGCCGGCTTGCGAGGCCAGCGTCAGGGCGCGGTCGATCACCGGCCCCGCCACCAGCGGCACGAAGCCCGAGGCGATGTAGAGGCCACGGAACTGGGCGTAGCCCAGGAGCAGCCCCGGCCACAGGAACAGGGCCGCTACCGACCACGCCCGGCGCTGCGGGCCGCGCCAGGCCATCCCGGTGGCGGTCAGCGTCGCGAGCAGCACCACCGGGTAGAAGACCAGCATCTCCCACCGGCCCTGCGCGACGGATTTCGGCAGCGAGGCCATCTCGTTGACGGTGAGCAGCCAATGCTCCCGGACCAGGGGCGTCATTCCGGGGAACGGTCCGTCCAGGCAGACCGGAAAGGCGAGGGCGAAGCCGCCGATCAGGAAGATCCCGCAGAGGATCGCCAGAGCGAAGCGCGATCCGGGCGTGGCAAGGCGGCGGTCGAAGGTGGCCGCGGTGGCCGCCGCCATCGCGAAGCCGAGGCCGCCGGCGGCGAGCCACAGCCAGGGCGGGGAGAGCGCGTCGCAGCGCGTCGCGGTCCAGAGGGCGGGTGCTGTCTGCGCGGCGAACAGGAGCGGCGCGGCGACACCGAGCCCGAGGCCGAATCCCGTAAGGCAGGGGAGGGCGGGTCGGCCGCGCCAGCACCAATCGCCGGCGCAGGCCAGGGCGCCGAGCGCCAAGAAGGGCAAGCCCTCCAGGCCCACCGCCAGCGACAGGGCCGCGAGCCCGCCACCGGCGAGGCCCGCGCGAAAGCCGCCGCGGATCAGGCAGAACGCCAGGCCCAGCATCGCCAGGATCTGCAGGTTGTGATGGTCGACCCGGCCCGGCTGGAACTGGATCACGATCCCGAAGGTCTGCGATGCCACGAGCAGAGCCAGGATCGCAGCCCGGTCCCCGAAGGTCACGCGGACGCCGCGATACATCAGGGCGCAGAACAGCCCGAACAGCAGCAGCGGCCAGAACGCGGCCGTCAGCCCCTCGGCGCGGGGCCGTCCCGCAAGCGGCGTGAGCACCCGGATCAGCCCGGCGATCGGCGCGTCCACGAGGCGCGACCAGTGGCTGGCCACGCCCTCGGGCGGGAGGAACCGGTACTGGACGTTGTCGTACCAGCCCTGGCCGCCCAGGAGGTCGCGCACCGCGACGAGCCGCATGGCGTCGTCGGTATCGGGCACGCGCAGGTGCCGGATCGTGTCCCAGATGTCCTGCGGCGCGTGCATGGTCGCGAGCGACAGGGCCACGAGCAGCCACAGGAAGGCGCGGGTGTCGATCCGTGCCGGCGAGGCGGCGGCCGCGGGCGGCATCTGTGCGGGTTCCCGGACGCGCCGAGCTCGAGCGCGGGATGGAGCCTGCGCGAACCGGCTTAACGGCCGGTCAATCGACCGTGAGTCGGTTCCTTAACCATCCGCGCCCAATCTCCGCGCGAGCCGGCCGGGACCCGGCCGCGACGGCAGCCGGAGCAGGGGATGAGCCACCACACCGAGACGCTGGTGATCGGCGCGGGGCCGGCCGGCCTCACCGCCGCTTACCTGCTGTCGAAGCAGGGGCGGTCGGTCACCGTGCTGGAGCGCGACCCAGCGCAGGTCGGCGGCATCTCGCGCACGGTCTCGCATAACGGCTACCTGTTCGACATCGGCGGCCACCGGTTCTTCTCGAAGTCCAGGGCGGTGGTCGATCTCTGGGACGAGATCCTGCCCAACGACTTTATCGAGCGGCCGCGGCTGTCGCGGATCTACTATCGCGGCAAGTACTACGCCTACCCGCTTAAGGCCTTCGAGGCGCTGCGCAATCTCGGCGTGGCGACCAGCGCGGCCTGCGTGGCCTCCTACCTGTACGCCCGCATGCGGCCGGTGCGCGACCCGAAGAACTTCCACGCCTGGGTGCGCAACCAGTTCGGCGAGCGGCTGTTTTCGATCTTCTTCAAGACCTACACCGAGAAGGTGTGGGGCATGTCCTGCGACGCGATCTCGGCGGATTGGGCGGCCCAGCGCATCAAGGGGCTCGATCTCGGCGCGGCGATCCGCGACGGCATCAAGCGCTCGCTCGGCCTGCGCAAGGCGCCGAAGGCCGGCGGCCCGGTGATCAAGACCCTAATCGAGTCCTTCCGCTATCCGCGCCGCGGGCCCGGCATGATGTGGGAGGCGGCCGCCGCCAAGATCCAGGCCCAGGGCGGCCGCGTGCGCCTCGACCGCGGGGTCGATTCCCTCAGCTACGATTCCGGCACCGGCATCTGGACCGTGGCGGCCCGCAGCGCCGACGGCAGCCGCGAGACCTTCACGGCCCGGCACGTGATCTCCTCCGCCCCGGTGCGGGAGCTGGTGGATTCGATCCGCCCGCGCCCGCTCAGCACCTTCAACGCACGCTCCCTCAAGTACCGCGACTTCCTCACCGTCGCGCTCATCGCAAAATCCCAGAAGAACTTTCCGGATAACTGGATCTACATCCACGATCCGTCGGTGCAGGTCGGGCGGGTGCAGAATTTCCGCTCGTGGTCGCCCGAGATGGTCCCGGACGCGGACCACACCTGCCTCGGCCTCGAATATTTCTGCTTCGAGGGCGACGGGCTCTGGACCGCCTCGGATGACGAGCTGGTGGCCCTCGCCAAGCGCGAGATCGGCCAGATCGGCCTGATCGACCCGGCCGACGTGGTCGATGCCTGCGTGGTCCGCCAGCCCAAGGCCTATCCGGTCTACGACGAGGATTATGCCGGCCACGTCGTCACCGTGCGGCGGGAGCTGGAGCGGGATTTCCCGAGCCTGCACCTCGTCGGCCGCAACGGCATGCACAAGTACAACAACCAGGACCACGCGATGATGACCGCGATGCTGACCGTGGAGAACATCCTCTGCGGCCGGCGCCGGCACGATGTCTGGCAGGTCAACGAGGACGCGGAATACACCGAGTCCGGCGTGTCCGGGGCCCGGGCCGCCCTGGGGAGTGAGCGCCTCGTCCCCCGCAAGGTCGCCTGACACGGGACAAGGGCGGAGCCGCGTCACCGATGCGGCTTGCCGGCCCGAAGTGAAACTCTATCGTTCGCTCCGACAACGCCCGTATCCAAGGGCGGCGGGAGGACGAATAAAGATGCGCTCTGTGATCATCGCCGCGCTCTGGGCGGGTGTCGCCCTGCCCGCCTTCGCCGTGTCGGCCCTCGCGCAGGGTGCGGCGCCGGCCGAGACGAAGACCAAGGCCGACGACCTCGAGAAGCTCCAAAGCTTCCGCAGCACCGACACCCAGGCCGCCCCCGAGATCCCGCAGAGCGGCCGTCGGGCCGACGCGATCCGCAAGACGCTGGGCAAGATCAAGCTGCCCGATGGCTTCAAGATCGACCTCTACGCCGTGGTGCCGGATGCCCGCGCCATCGCGGTCGGCCCCAATGCCGGCGTGCTGTTCGTCGGCACCCGCAAGAACAAGGTCTACACGGTCACCGACCGCGACAAGGACCGCGTCGCCGACGAGGTCCGCGCCTTCGCGCCCGGCATCGCGTTCAAGATCCCCAACGGCGTCTGCTTCTCGAAGGACGGCGTGCTCACCGTGGTCGAGCAGAACCGTGTGCTGGCCTTCCCGGCCGCCGAGTTTTTTTATGAAAATCCCGACGTTGCCGCCGGCATCCTGGTCAAGGAAGGCGCCCTGATCCCGGCTGCGGAGGAGAGCTTCAACCACACCGCCCGGGTCTGCCGGGTCGGGGCGGACGGCAAGACCTACATCGCGCTGGGCCAGCCCTACAACGTGCCCCCGGCCGAGAAGATGGACCTGTACCGGAAGGCCGGCATCGGCGGCATCATCCGCATCGACGCCGACGGCAAGAACCGCGAGGTCTTCGCCACCGGCATCCGCAATTCGGTGGGCATGGATTTCGCCACCGACAAGTCGCTCTGGTTCACCGACAACCAGGTCGACGGCATGGGCGACGACAAGCCGCCGGGCGAGCTGAACCACGCCACCAAGGCCGGCGAGAATTTCGGCTTCCCCTGGTACGGCGGCGGCGCTGTCCGCACCGTCGAGTACAAGGACCAGACCCCGCCCGCGGACGCGGTCCACCCGGTCGCCGAATTGCCGCCCCACGCGGCCGATCTCGGCATGACCTTCTACAACGGCAAGCAGTTCCCGGCCTCGTACAAGGGCGGGATCTTCATCGCCGAGCACGGCTCCTGGAATCGCACCGAGCCGGTGGGCGCCCGGGTGATGTTCGCCCCCATGGGCGCGGACGGGAAGCTCGGCGCGGTCAAGCCCTTCGCGGAGGGCTGGCTGACCGGCGACGGCGAGTATCTCGGCCGCCCGGTGGACGTAGCGGTGATGCTCGATGGCTCGCTGCTGGTCTCGGACGATTCCGCCGGGGCGATCTACCGGATCTCCTACGAGAAGTAGTCTCTTGAGACTTGGCGCCTCTGTTCGTGAGAGGTGCCACGAACCCTTCGCCTCGTGCGGGCTACGGTCGCTTGTGAAGGCCGCGCCGCGCCCCCTCTCCCGCACGGGAGAGGGGACCTACGCCTCTTGCGTCGACCGTTCGTGAAACCGTCTGCCGAGCCCCGCCGATGATCCGCCCGCTTCTCCTTCTTGCCGCTCTGCTCGTCCCGTTCTCGGCCCAGGCCGGCGACGCCGCCCTCGGGCGTAAGAAGGCCACCGCCTGCCAGACCTGCCATGGGATGGACGGGCTCTCGAAGCTGCCCGAGGCGCCGAACCTCGCCGGCCAAGTCGAGCCCTACCTCGTGAAGGCGCTCAGCGAGTACCGCGACGGGAAGCGGCAGAACGAGATCATGAACGTGGTCGCCAAGGAGTTGTCGGATGCCGACATCGCAAACCTGGCAGCGTATTATGCGGGCATCCAGATCGACGTGCTTCCGCCGGGGTAAAAACGTTTCCCGCGCGCCACACCGTCATTGCGAGCGCAGCGAAGCAACCCAGGGAAACGCCACGTTCTGCTGCCGCGCGCTGCCCTAGGTTGCTTCGCTGCGCTCGCAATGACGGGCGCGGCGGGTTTCACGTTCGCATGCGGAAGCTAGATCAGGCCCCGGGTCTCCCCCATAGCAATCGGGGAAGAGCGCAGCACGCGCCCGTCCCTCAATCGTCCATCTTCAGCGCCGCAATAAACGCTTCCTGCGGGATCTCCACGCGCCCGAACTGGCGCATCTTCTTCTTGCCTTCCTTCTGCTTGTCCAGCAGCTTGCGCTTGCGCGAGATGTCGCCGCCGTAGCACTTGGCGGTGACGTCCTTGGACAGGGCCTTGATCGTCTCGCGGGCGATGATCTTGCCGCCGATCGCCGCCTGGACCGGGATCTGGAACAGGTGGCGGGGGATCAGGTCCTTCAGCTTCTCGCACATGGCGCGGCCGCGCGATTCGGCGCGGGTGCGGTGGACCAGCATCGACAGGGCGTCCACCGGCTCGGCGTTGACGAGCAGCGACATCTTCACGAGGTCGCCTTCGCGGTAGTCGGAGACATGGTAGTCGAAGGAGGCGTAGCCCTTCGAGATCGATTTCAGCCGGTCGTAGAAATCGAACACCACCTCGTTCAGCGGCAGGTCGTAGACCACCATGGCGCGCTTGCCGACGTAGTTGAGGTCGATCTGGACGCCACGGCGGTCCTGGCAGAGCTTGAGCACGCCGCCGAGATACTCGTCGGGGGTCAGGATCGTGGCGCGGATCCAGGGCTCCTCGATCAGCTCGATCTTCATCACGTCCGGCATGTCGGCCGGGTTGTGCAGCTCCTTCACGGTGCCGTCGCGCATCTTGAGCCGGTAGACCACGGATGGCGCAGTCGAGATCAGGTCGAGGTTGAACTCGCGCTCCAGCCGCTCCTGGATGATCTCCAGGTGGAGCAGGCCCAGGAAGCCGCAGCGGAAGCCGAAGCCGAGCGCGGCCGAGCTTTCCATCTCGTAGGAGAACGACGCATCGTTGAGCCGGAGGCGGCCCATGGCCGAGCGCAGGTTCTCGAACTCGGCGGCGTCCACCGGGAACAGGCCGCAGAACACGACCGCTTGGACCTCCTTGAAGCCCGGCAGCATCGAGCTGGTCTGGCGCTTGTCCTCGGTGATCGTGTCGCCGACGCGGGTATCGGCGACCTCCTTGATCGAGCCGGTGAAGAAGCCGACCTCGCCCGGGCCGAGTTCGCCGATCTCGGCCATCTTCGGGCGGAACACGCCGATCCGGTCGACGCCGTGGACCGCGTCGGCGCCCATCATCCGGATGGTCATGCCCTTCTTGAGCACGCCGTCGATGATCCGCACGAGCACGACGACGCCGAGATAGGCGTCGTACCAGCTGTCCACCAGCAGGGCCTTGAGCGGCGCGCTCCGGTCGCCCTTGGGCGGCGGTAGGCGGGTGACGATCGCCTCGAGCACTGCCTCGATGTTGAGGCCGGTCTTGGCCGAGATCGGCACCGCGTTGGAGGCGTCGAGGCCGATCACCTCCTCGATCTGCTCCTTCACCCGGTCGGGCTCGGCGGCCGGCAGGTCGACCTTGTTGAGGACCGGGACGATCTCGTGGTTGGCGTCGAGGGCCTGGTAGACGTTGGCGAGCGTCTGCGCCTCGACCCCCTGGGAGGCATCCACCACCAGCAGCGAGCCCTCGCAGGCGGCCAGCGAGCGCGAGACCTCGTAGGCGAAATCCACGTGGCCGGGCGTGTCCATCAGGTTGAGGACGTAATCCTTGCCGTCCTCGGCCCTGTATTCCAGGCGCACGGTCTGCGCCTTGATGGTGATGCCGCGCTCCTTCTCGATATCCATCGAGTCGAGCATCTGCTCGCTCATGTCGCGCAAGGCCACGGTGCCGGTGGCCTGGATCAGCCGGTCCGCCAGGGTCGATTTGCCGTGGTCGATATGCGCGACGATCGAGAAGTTGCGGATGTTGTCGATCGGGGTTGTCATCGGCATTCCGTTCGGGCGCGCGACGGCGCGCACCGTCTGACGTCTGGGCGTGTTCGGATAGGTCGGCTCACGCGCGAGATAGCAGCGCCGCGGGAACGCGCCAAGCGGCGGGCCAGCGCGGCACGTTCAGGCCGGGACGCGCCTGGAGCGGGAGCCGGCGCGATCCGGCTCCCGCCTCTCTTTCGGTCTGGTTCGGCGATCAGCGACCGCGGTCGCGGATCAGGCGCTCGATCTCGGCCTCGCCGTGGGTCCGAGCCTTCGACTCGGTCGGGTGCTTCCGGTCGGAGCGCTGATGCAGCTTGCCGTGCTTGCGGATGCTCCACTGGAACATCGAGCCGCTCTCGCCGACCGGCTGCACATCGAGGCTGAATGGGTAGGTGTCTGTCTGTGTGTCGCTCATCGCGCGGATATGGTGCAGCACACCGCGCTTCGCCATGCCTGAGGGCGATCTCGGGCGTTACGCTTCGGCCGTTCCGACACCCCCGCGCGCCTGCGCCGCCATCGCGACGAGGCTCTTGCGCAGGCCGCCCATATCGGTGACCCGCTCCGGATAGACCACCCGCGCGGTGCGCTCGCCTGCGATCAGGTCCATGCCTTCCGGGTCGAGCCCAGTCAGCCGCCAGGGCAGCCCGGCCTCCGCACCGGCCGCGGCCGCGTAGAGCGCCAGCGCGTCGGCATGGTCGGCATTCATGTGCTCGACCGCGCCGCGCTCGCCGGCGACGATGGCTTCGGCCCCGGTCAGGTCGAGGAGCAGCTCCGCGCGGGTCAGCGTCGCGGCCTTCGCGAAACCGCCGTTGAGATGGCCGGCCTTCGGATCCAACGCGAAGAACCCGAAATCCGGGAAGTCGGCATAGAGCTTCGCCTTCGGATGGCGCGCCAGGAACCGCTCCCGCGCGCGCGGCTCGGCGGTCTGGACGGCGCTTCCGACCACGGTGAGCCGGGGATGCGCCAGCGGATCGCCCTTGCCGCCCTGCGAGAACAGCAGCGAGCAGCGCGGGTCGGCCAGCAGGTTGCGGGTATGCGCCGAGAGCCGCGACAGCAGCATCAGCGGCGTGCCGTCCTGGTCGGTTGCGATGGTGACCAGGGAGGCGAAGGGCGTCCCCTCGGGGTCGAGCGTCGCCAGCGCGCCGGAGCGGATGCTCCGCAGCAGCATCCGGGAGAGCCCGATAGCGTCGAACGGCGCGTCCGCGGCGGGAAGCGGGCGGGCCGGCTCGCGCTGTTCCGACGCACCTGTGCTCACATCGGCCATGGAATCCCCCGGGTTTCGAACCGCCGCCACAATCGCGGGCCATGGTAGCGATGCCTTAGCCGGCGCACGAGCGCCGCGGCCCGCGTCAGATCGGCCTTTATGGCCAAGCTATGACCGCCGCTCGCTTTTTCCGATCGACCGTACTAAAGCACCTGTCCCGTTGCGCGAACCGGGCGGCGCCGAAACCGGCCCGGTTCGCACTTCCGCCTGCCCCTCGGGGGCCGGGATGAAGCGCGGCCCGTGCGAAGAGCCGGGACCGCGCTTGAGCCCGTTCAGTCAGGGACCGCGCATGCCAACCATCGCCCTCGTCGACGACGACCGGAATATTCTGACCTCCGTGTCGATCGCGCTTGAGACCGAAGGCTACCGCATCCAGACCTATACCGACGGCGCCTCCGCCCTCGACGGTCTGCGGCATTCCCCGCCGGACCTCGCGATCTTCGACATCAAGATGCCGCGCATGGACGGGATGGAGCTTCTCCGACGCCTGCGGCAGAAATCCGACCTTCCGGTGATCTTTCTGACCTCGAAGGACGAGGAGATCGACGAATTGTTCGGTCTCAAGATGGGCGCGGACGACTTCATCCATAAGCCGTTCTCGCAGCGCCTGCTGGTGGAGCGCGTCAAGGCGGTGCTCCGGCGCTTCGCCAAGGAGGCCCCCGGCTCGACCCCGCGCGGCGAGGCCGAGGTCGCGGCCCGCTCGCTCGAGCGGGGCTCGCTGATGATGGATCCCGAGCGCCACACCTGCACCTGGAAGGGCGAGCCGGTGACGCTCACCGTCACGGAATTCCTGATCCTTCAGGCGCTCGCCCACCGCCCCGGCGTCGTGAAGAGCCGCAACGCCCTGATGGATGCGGCCTACGACGATCAGGTCTATGTCGACGACCGCACCATCGACAGCCACATCAAGCGCCTGCGCAAGAAGTTCAAAGTGACCGACCAGAGCTTCGACATGATCGAGACGCTGTACGGCGTCGGCTACCGGTTCAAGGAGGCGTGATCCAAGGATCCGCTCCGTGACCGGCCGTACCCCCGCCCAGGCCGAGGACGCTGAGCCGCGCGCCTCGCTCACCCAGCTCCTCTCCCGACCGTTGACCTGGCCGCGCGCCCTCTGGGACGCGGTGGGCCAGCGCGCGTCGTCGAGCCTGACGCGCCGCATCGTCGTGCTCAACCTCGTCGGGCTGATCGCGCTGCTCGTCGGCTTCCTCTACCTGAACCAGTTCCGGCAGGGCCTGATCCAGGCCCGAATCCAGAGCCTGGCGATCCAGGGCGAGATCATCGCCGGCGCCATCGCGGCCTCCGCCTCGGTCGATACCGACACGATCCAGATCGACCCGGACAAGCTGCTTCAGCAGCAGGCCGGCGAGGCCGCCGAGGAGGAATCGCAGCCGCTCGCCTTCTCGCTCAACCCCGAGAAGGTCGCGCCGCTGCTCTCGCGCCTGGTGACCCCCACCGGCAATCGCGCCCGGGTCTACGACCAGGAAGGCGGCCTGCTGTTCGACACCCGGACCCTGTTCAAGCGCGGCGATGCCGGCCGCGGTGATCCGATCGCCGCCAAGCCGCACAAGGCCGGCATGCTCGAATCCGCCTTCCAGGCGGTGCAGACGAAGCTGAGTGCCCTGTTCGGCAGCCGCTCCGCCCAGCCCGAGGAGACCGGGCCGGTGAACGGCCACTCGCTGCGCGAGGTCCAGGCGGCGCTCAACGGCAATCGCGGCAGCCTGGTCCGCCGCAACGCGCTGGGCGAGACCACCGTCTCGGTGGCTGTGCCGATCCATCGCGCCGGCTCCGTGCGCGGCGCGCTGCTGATCTCGACGCAGGGCGATGCCATCGACCGGGTCATCGCGTCCGAGCGGTTCGGCCTGCTCCAGGTGTTCCTGGTCGCCTCGGCCGTGATGGTGGTGCTCTCCGCGCTGCTCGCTGGCGCCATCGCGGGCCCGGTGCGCCGCCTCGCCGAGGCCGCCGAAAAGGTGCGGATGGGGATCAAGACTCGGGAAGAGATCCCGGACTTCACCCAGCGCACCGACGAGATCGGCCATCTGTCCGGGGCGCTCCGGGACATGACCCAAGCGCTCTACCGGCGCATCGACGCGATCGAGAGTTTCGCCGCGGATGTGAGCCACGAGCTGAAGAACCCGCTGACCTCGCTGCGCAGCGCCGTCGAGACCCTGCCGCTCGCGAAGTCCGACGATTCGCGCGGTCGGCTGATGGCGATCATTCAGCACGACGTGAAGCGTCTCGACAGGCTAATCAGCGACATCGCCGATGCCTCGCGGCTCGACGCGGAGCTCGCCCGGGCCGAGGCGCGCCGGGTCGACCTCAAGAAGCTGCTGACCACGGTGGTCTCGGTCGCCAACGAGCGCCGCCGGCCGAAGGATTGCCTGATCCAGCTCGATGTCGAGGCGATCGCGGACCAGGATGCGCCGTTCACGGTGATCGGCCACGACAGCCGGCTGGGGCAGGTGGTCAACAACCTGCTGGACAATGCCCGGTCGTTCTCGCCCACCGACGCCAAGGTGCGGGTTGCCCTGCGCCGGGTCCGTGGCGAGGTCGAGATGGTCTGCGAGGACGAGGGGCCGGGCATCCCCGAGCACGCCCTGGAGCGGATCTTCGAGCGCTTCTACACCGACCGGCCCGAGCAGGGCTTCGGACAGAATTCGGGCCTGGGCCTGTCGATCTCCCGGCAGATCGTCCAGGCCCATCGCGGCACGATCCGCGCCGAGAACCGTCCCGGCGCCCCCGACGAGGACGGCGAGCCCACGGTGCGCGGCGCCCGCTTCACCGTCCGGTTGCCCGCAGCGCCGCGCCAGCTCCACGCCTGATGCCGAGCCTTCACGCCGCCTGCGTCGCCCTGGGCGATGCCGGCATCCTGATTCGGGGCCCGTCCGGCTCGGGCAAGTCGAGCCTCGCGGTGCTCCTCGCCGCCGAGCCGGACGGAGCGCTCGTCGCGGATGACCGGGTGATCTGCGAACGGCACGCCGATTCGCTGGTCGCTCGACCGCACGAGACCTTGGCGGGCCAGGTCGAGATCCGCGGTCAGGGCATCCTGTCCGCCGCCGATCTCGACCTCAGGCTGCGTCTGGAGACGGTCCTGCATCTCGTGGCCGATCTGGTCACGGACGCACCGCGCCTGCCGGAACCGCCGGAGGCCGCTGAAATCCTCGGCCTTCGGCTGCCCCGCTTGGTGCTCGATCGAGGCGTGCGGCGGGCCGGATTAGCGACGTTGCTGATTCGTGCGGCATTGCGAAAGGGCAAGCCGTGACTTCGCAGCCGCACAGGCCGTTGATTCGCGTCACGGTGGTGAGACCCCATAGCGCGCGCCGAGCCCGCATGGCATGATCGCGGTAATGTCCGAGCAAAAACGTCGCGATCGCCTTGTTGGGACCTGTGCATTGCACAACATGGCGGCAGACAGAGGACGTTGGAACACGTGTCGATGATTGGCATGGTGCTCGTCACTCACGGGCTATTGGCGACCGAATTCAAGGCCGCCCTGGAGCACGTGGTCGGCCCTCAGGATCAGATCGAGACGATCACGATCGGGCCGGAAGACGATATGGAATTGCGACGGCGGGACATCATGTCCGCGGTCTGTCGCGTGAACACCGGTGACGGTGTGGTGGTGCTGACCGACATGTTCGGCGGCACGCCCTCGAACCTTGCGCTGTCGTGTATGAACGGCGGCTCGGTCGAGGTGGTGGCGGGGATCAACCTGCCGATGCTGATCAAGCTGGCGAGCGTCCGCGACGAGGAGAATCTCGGCGACGCCGTCCTTCACGCCCAGGAAGCCGGCCGCAAATACATCAACGTCGCGTCGCGCGTTCTCGCCGGTAAATAAGGTTTCTCAGACCTCTTCGATCACCCGTTCCTGCGCCGGCCTGCGGCTGGTGGCCGTGATGCCCGCGGAGGCGGCGATCACCAGCCCGATGGCGAGCCATTGGACGGCGCCGAGCCGTTCGCCCAGCAGGGCGAAGCCAGCGCAGGCCGCGACCGCCGGCTCCAGGCTCATCAGCACGCCGAAATTCTTCCGGTCGAGGCGGCGCAGGGCGATCATCTCCAGCGAGTAGGGCAGGGCGCTCGACAGGAGCGCCACGAGGAGGCCGGCCATCAGGACGCCCGGGGCCAGCAGGGCCGCGCCGGCCTCCGCCAGGCCGAACGGCGCCGCCACGAGGGCGGCCACCAGCATCCCCAGCGACACCGCCTGTCCGCCGTCGATCCGGCCGGCGCGCTGACCGAACAGGATGTAGAGCGCCCAGGCCAGGGCCGCCCCGAGGGCGAGAGCGACGCCGAGCGGGTCCAGCGGGCTCGTGGGCGCGATGGGCAGGAGCAACCCGAGCCCGGCCACCGCGACGCCGATCCACAGGAAGTCCGTGGTGCGGCGCGACGCGATCAGCGCGATGGCGAGCGGCCCGGCGAACTCGATCGCCACGGCCGGCCCCAGCGGCAGCCGCGCGATCGCCAGGTAGAACAGCAGGTTCATCAACCCCAGGGTGATCCCGTACAGCGCGATCCACCCCGCCTCGCGCCGCGCGAGGCTCCGCCGCCACGGGCGCCAGACGGCGATCAGGATCAGCGCCGAGAAACCCACCCGCAGGGCCGACGTCCCGGTCGCGCCGACAACCGGGAACAGGTTCTTCGCGATGGTCGCGCCGTATTGCAGCGAGACCATGCCGGTCACCAGCGCGGCGACTGGGAGGAGGACCGAAACGGGCCCTCGCTCCGGGAGGGTGGTCACAGAATGAACCGGCTCAAATCCGCGTTGGCCGCCAGATCCTCGACCCGGGCCCGGACATAGGCGGCGTCGATCGGCACCGTCTCGCCGGAGCGGTCGGTCGCCGTGAACGAGATCTCGTCGATCACCCGCTCCAGCACGGTCTGAAGGCGGCGGGCGCCGATATTCTCCACGGAGGAGTTCACCTCGACGGCCACGCGGGCGAGCGCGTCCACGGCGTCGTCCGTGAAGGTCAGGGTCACGCCCTCGGTCTCCATCAGGGCGACGGTCTGCTTGAGCAAGCTGGCCTCGGTGGAGGTCAGGATCTGGCGGAAATCGTCCACTGTCAGCGGCAGCAGCTCGACGCGGATCGGCAGGCGGCCCTGCAACTCGGGGAGCAGGTCGGACGGCTTCGAGACGTGGAAGGCGCCCGAGGCGATGAACAGCACGTGGTCGGTCTTCACCGGGCCGTGCTTGGTCGCCACCGTCGTGCCCTCGATCAGCGGCAGCAGGTCGCGCTGCACACCCTCGCGGGACACGTCGCCGGACGAGCGGCCCTCGCGGGCGCAGATCTTGTCGATCTCGTCGAGGAAGACGATGCCGTTGTTCTCGACCTCGCGGATCGCCTCGCGAATCAGGGCGTCGTCGTCGACCAGCTTGTCGGATTCCTCGGCGAGCAGCGGCGCGTAGGCGTCCCGGACCAGGATCCGGCGGGGCTTGCCGCGCTGGCCGCCCAGCGCCTTGCCGAGCACGTCGCCGATATTGATCGCCCCCATGGAGGCGCCCGGCATGCCGGGAATCTCGAACATCGGCAGGCCGGCGGGGGCGCCGGAGGCCAGTTCCAGCTCGACCTCCTTGTCGTCGAGCTCGCTGTCGCGCAGCTTCCGGCGGAAGCTGTCGCGGGTCGCCTGGCTGGCGGTGGGCCCGACCAGGGCGTCGAGGATCCGGTTCTCGGCGGCCGCCTCAGCCTTGGCCTTCACGGCCTCCCGCTTCACCTGCCGGGTCAGGCCGATCGCCACCTCCACGAGGTCGCGCACGATCTGCTCCACGTCGCGACCGACATAGCCGACCTCGGTGAACTTGGTCGCCTCGATCTTCAGGAACGGGGCGTTGGCGAGCCGGGCTAGGCGCCGGGCGATCTCGGTTTTGCCGCAGCCGGTCGGCCCGATCATCAGGATGTTCTTGGGCGCCACCTCCTCGCGGAGCGGGCCGGTGAGCTGCTGGCGGCGCCAGCGGTTGCGCAGGGCGATCGCGACGGCGCGCTTGGCGTCCTGCTGTCCGACGATGAAGCGATCGAGTTCGGACACGATCTCGCGCGGAGAGAACGTCGTCACCGCTGGGCCATCCTGTTTTTCCCGGCCCGACGAAACCACGGGCCCAGGCCGGGAATGGGGTCGCGGCGCGCGCGACGCAAGAGGCGGCGCGCGGCCGCAGGGGCCAGCTTACCGGCTCAGTGTCCCGCCGGCGACGCCGCGGCGCCGGGCTTGTCGTGCGTTCCGAATCGCTCGACCAGCGTCGCGCTGGCGGCGTTCAGGCCGACGACCTCGACGATCCGCCCACGGCCGCGCGCCTTCAGGACCACGCGGTCGAGGGCGGCGACCGCCGAGATGTCCCAGAAATGCGCGTCCTGCACGTCGATGACGAGGCGATCCACCGGCTCCAGCACATCGATCGCCTCCGAGAAGGTGCCGGCCGAGGCGAAGAACACCTGCCCGGTGACCCGGTAGGTCCGGGTCCGGCCATCCTCCGAGAGCGTCGCGGTGACCTGGCTGAGCCGGGACACCTTGCCGGCGAAGAACACGCCGGACAGGAGCACGCCGGCCAGGACGCCCTGGGCCAGGTCCTTGGTGGAGACCACGACGAGCACGGTCGCCAGCATCACCGCCGAGGAGGGCAGGGGGTTGGTGCGCAGCTGCGCCAGGGACCGCCAGGAGAAGGTGTTGAGCGAGACCATGATCATCACCGCCGTCAGCGCCGCGACCGGCACGACCGCCAGCAGGTCCTGCAGCGCCACGAGGAGCAGCAGCAGGAAGGCCCCCGCGACCAGCGTCGACAGCCGGCCCCGCGCCCCCGAGGAGACGTTGATGACCGACTGCCCGATCATCGCGCAGCCGCCCATGCCGCCGAACACGGCCGACGCCATGTTGGCGACGCCCTGGCCCATGCATTCGCGGTTCTTGTCGCTGCCGGTATCGGTCAGGTCGTCGACGATCTGCGCGGTGAGCAGGCTCTCCAGCAGGCCGACGGCGGCGAGCGTCGCCGCGTAGGGCAGCAGGATCCGCAGGGTCTCGAAGGTGAAGGGAACGTCCGGCAGGGCGAAGCTCGGCAGCGTCGAGGGCAGGGCGCCCAGATGCGAGACCGTGCGAACGTCGAGGTGGAAGATCGCCGTCACCGCGGTCAGGACCGCGATCGCCACCAGGGGCGAGGGCACGGCCCGGGTGATCCGCGGGAAGCCGTAGATGATCGCGAGCCCCAGGGCGATCAGCCCGTAGGTCGCCGGCGTCACGCCCGTCAGTTCAGGCAGCTGGGCGAGAAAGATCAGGATCGCCAGCGCGTTGACGAAGCCGATCATCACCGATTGCGAGACGAACCGCATCAGCCGGCCGAGCTTGAGCAGCCCGGCCAGGATCTGGATCACGCCCATCAGGATGGTGGCGGCGAACAGGTACTGGACGCCGTGCTCCCGGACGAGGTCGATCATCACCACCGCGGTGGCGGCGGTGGCGGCCGAGATCATGGCCGGGCGCCCGCCCGCGAAGGCGATCGTGCAGGCGATGACCACCGAGGCGTAGAGCCCGACCTTGGGATCGACCCCGGCGATGACCGAGAAGCCGATCGCCTCCGGAATCAGGGCGAGGGCGACGACGATGCCCGACAGGGTATCGCCGCGGATATTGGACACCCACGACCCGAGAGGGCCGCCGGTTCCGGTTGTGCTGCGTTGCATGTGATGAAAATCCGCACGAGACGCGCGTCCGCTCGTGGGGCGGATCGTGTGGCGTCTCGGATGCGTGGTCCGGCGGATCGGCGGCCGGAAGAGCCACCCGGGCTTTCACCGGGTCCTTGCGAATGGCTCAGACCCTACGGGTCCTGGCATCGCGATGCAATATCGGCGGCGTCAGGCGGCCCGCACCTGGGCCACGAAGCCCGCGACCTCGCCGCCGAGCCCGTCGGACCGGCGGGCGATGTCGGCCGCCGCGTCGAGGACCTGGCCGGCGCTGGCCCCGGTCTCGTGGGCGGCCTCGAGCACCAGCGACATGGTCTCGGTCACCGCGCGGGTGCCGCTGGCCGCCTCGGCGACGCTGCGGGCGATCTCCTGCGTGGCGACCTGCTGCTGCTCCACGGCCGAGGCGACCCCGATCGCGATGCCGTGGACCTGCTCGATCGTGCCGCCGATCTCCTCGATGGCGGTGACCGCCTCGCGGGTCGCCGCGCGCATGGCGGCGATCTGCCCGGCTATCTCGTCGGTGGCCCGGGCGGTCTGGGTCGCCAGGGCCTTCACCTCGGTGGCGACCACCGCGAAACCGCGCCCGGCCTCGCCGGCGCGAGCTGCCTCGATGGTGGCGTTGAGGGCCAGCAGGTTGGTCTGGCCGGCGATGGTCGAGATCAGCGACACGACCTGCCCGATGCCGTCGGCGGTGCGAGCGAGCGCCTGGACGCTCGACCGGGTCCGCCTCGTCGCCTCGACGGCGCCCGCCGCGGCCTCGGAGGTCTGCGAGACCTGGACGCCGATCTCGCTGGCGGTGGCGGCGAGCTCTTCCGTGGCGGCGGCCACCGCCTCGACATTGTGCGCCGTGGTCTCTGCGGCGCGGGTCACGGCCCGGGATTGCTGGTCGGTACGCTCGGCATTGCCGGCCATCGCGGCGGCAGCCCGCTCCATACCGGTGGCGGCGCTGGCAAGATGCCCGACCAGGCCGCCGATGCTGCCTTCGAACTGGTTGGCCAAGCCGACCATCTCGGCGCGCTTGCGGGTGGCCGCCTCGGTGCCGGTCCGCTCACGCTCCAGGCGCAGGGTTTCGGCCTCCCGCATCGTCCCGGCGAAGACCGCCATGCTCGTCCAGATCGCACCGATCTCGTCGCGGCCGGCCTTGACCGCCGGGAGGGTCAGGTCGCCCCGCGAGAGGCGCTGGATCGCCTCCGAGACCGCCCGCAGCGGCCGGGCGATCTGGCGTTGCCCCACGAGGAGCCCGAGGGCGGCGCAGGCGAGGGTGCCCAGGAAGGCGAGCCCGAGCAGGAGGCGGGTGCGCGCCGCGAACAGATCCTGCGTCTGCGCCTTCACGGTCGCCATCTCGTCGCGTCCGCGGCCCACCAGCGCGTCGATACCGGCCTGGAACGCCTTGCGGTTGGCGCGGTTCGCGTCGTTGAAGCCGAGATCCGCGGCGGCGCGCGGGCCGATCGTCTCGCCGGCCTGCGCGATCGCGGTCCGCATCGTCCGGTAGGCGTCGGCGTTGCGCGCCATGGCGTCGAAGAGCGGCCGCTCGTCCTCGGTGACCAGCGGCGCCCAGGCGGCGCGGAGCGCGTCCATGTCGGCGAGGCCCTTGCGGACGCCGGCGGCGTACTTGGCGGCGTCGGTGGCGTCCGCGGCCGCGTAGACGCCGCGGGAATCCATCGTCACCTCGGCGGCGAGGCGGTTGAAATTGGCCGCGTAGAGCGCGCGGGTCGAGGCGCCCTCCACCTGCCCCAGCGAACGCTCGAAGCTCTGCAGCGTGGCGACGCTCACGCCGGCTACGACCAGCGTCGTGAGACTGCAGGCGCCCACGAAGGCCAGGAGTTTCCCGCCGATATTCATTTTAGTTCCAGTCCGAGCATGCGCGGGCTGAAACTAAGCAGCATTGTTCAATGCCGCGTTAAGCACTCCCGTTCGCGGCCCACGCCCGAATCGGGGGCGGAAGGCGCTCAACTCTGATCGAGCGCTTCGATCACCAGGTTCCCGTTGGTGTAGACGCAGATCTCGGCGGCGATCGCCATGGCCTTGCGCACAATTGCCTCGGCGTCGAGGTCGGTATCCTCGAGGGCGCGGGCGGCCGCCAGGGCGTAGTTGCCGCCGGAGCCGATCGCCATGACGCCGCTCTCCGGCTCCAGCACGTCGCCCGAGCCGGACAGGAGCAGGCTGACCTCCTTGTCGGCCACCACCATCATCGCCTCGAGGCGGCGCAGGTAGCGGTCGGTGCGCCAATCCTTGGTGAGCTCGACGCAGGCCCGGGTGAGCTGGCCGGGATACTGTTCCAGCTTGGCCTCCAGCCGCTCAAACAGGGTGAAGGCGTCGGCGGTGGCGCCCGCGAAGCCGCCGATCACCGCGCCCTTGGCCAAGCGCCGGACCTTGCGGGCATTGCCCTTCACGATGGTCTGGCCGAGGCTAACCTGCCCGTCGCCGCCCACCACGACGCGGCCGCCCTTGCGGACCATCAGGATCGTGGTCGCGTGCATCTGGGGCACGGAGCCCCGCTCGTCGTACCTGAAGGCGTCGTGGCTCAAGGTCTCAGCTCCGATCTCGGTCCGGCCGAGATGGGGAGCTTTGCCGGCCGCGTCCAGCCGTCGGCTACTCGGCAACCGCCTCGGCGGTGTGGACCGAGCCCGCATCGGTGAGGATCGAATCGGCCGCCGCCTGGGCGAGCAGGGCGTAGCCGCCATCGGCCATGTGGAGGCCGTCCGAGGCGAAGAGCTGCTTGGCGGTGAGTTTTCCCTCGCGGACCCAGCCATACATCAGGTCGGCCCGGCGGATCACCGGCACGTCGAGCTCAGCCCCGATGGAGCGCACGGCGTCCCGGAACCGCGAGGAGCCGGGCGTCGAATCGAGCTTCGGGCACCATTGCGGCTCCATCAGCACCACGTCGATGCCGGCTTCCCGGATCCGACGGATGGCCGCGGCGGTGGCGTCGCGGAAATGGTCGAGCGAGACACCGCGCAGCGGGTCGTTGCTGCCGGTCTGCCAGATGACGAGCTGCGGCTCGGCCGCGATCACGTCGCGGTCCAGGCGCTTGAGCATATCGTCGACATGCTCGCCGCCGATGCCCCGGTTGATCACCGTGACATCCATGCCGCGCAGCTTCTTGCGCAGGTCGACCTGCAGGCGGGACGGGTAGGAGTTGGCCGGGCTCGAGGCGCCGATGCCCTCCGTGGAGGACGAGCCGAAGGCCACGATCTTGAGCGGCGCGCCGATGGCGATCTGCCGGGCGACATGTGGCAGGTCGGGGCTCTCGCTGAGATCGATGCCGAGCAGGTCGAGCGAATCGGGCAGCAGATCCGCGTAGGCGAGCACCGCGGTGGGCACCATCAGCAGGCCGCACAGAATCAACACATCCCGGAGCCGCTTACGGCGCGGCTTGGCGGGACTGAAAGATGTCGGATTCTGGGACACGGGACCGATTG
This sequence comes from Methylobacterium brachiatum, assembly GCF_020523825.1. GTDB lineage: Bacteria > Pseudomonadota > Alphaproteobacteria > Rhizobiales > Beijerinckiaceae > Methylobacterium > Methylobacterium brachiatum. The sequence continues at coordinate 491,654 of NZ_JAJALK010000003.1, forward strand.
CTCCGCCGCTCGTAAACGACAGATACAATCTGACACAGGGACTTGAAAAGAGCGGTTCCGCCGGTCCCTTGAAGGCAAAGTGAATTCGTAACGCAAAATTAACAGCGGACGACCGCGCGGCCGGAACCGCGCGGCGTCATCGGTGGGCGGGTTCGGTTTTAGCCGGCCGGCGGGGACAGAACCATTTTGCCGACGAACGGCGCGTCCTGCTTGTTGTTCGCGGCGCAGCCGTAGCTGTGCTCGCCGGCATCGAGGGTGCGCAGCTTGAGCGTGCCGCGGCCATTGGCCTTCACGGTGTAGCCCTTCTCGCTCATGACGTGGACGAGATCGCCGTCGGCGTGCAGCAGGTGGCCCTGCTCGAACTGGCCTTCCGCGGTGATCGTCACCGGCACGTTGGCCTGGCTGACGACCTGCAGCATCACGTTGGTGTTGGCCGGCAGGCGGATCTCGGCGGGCGCGCAGACCGGCTTGCCGTCCTGCAGGGTGATGGTCAGCTCGACCGGCGGCAGGGCGTCGCTCGACGGCTTGCCGAGTTGCGGGTTGTCGGCGGCGCCCGCCGAACCGGCGAGCAGCGTGGCCATGGCGGCGGCGATGAGGGTGTTGCGCAAGGCTGGGGTTCTCCACCGTCTCCCGCGACTCGAGCATCGTCCCGAAAGGGGGTGTGCCCTCTTTCGGGACGATGCCCTCGGTGCCCGGGTGTCTCCCCGGCAATGACGCCGCCGGACCACAGTTCCGGAGCGCGACGCCGTGGCTCAGACCGGGGGGTCGTCGTCGCGGGGACAGCGAAACCTGACGTTTTATTGCCGATGCCGCTCACCGGGACCGCATTCGGCACGATCGATGCGTTGGGTCGGCACGGATCCCCGAGAGGGCGGCGGAGATCCTGGTCCGGGATGTCGAGCGCGATGTCCGAACCGGCTGCAGGCCTCGGTGAGCCGTCCCATGGTCGCCCGCTTGCGCATCGCAATCCTCACGCACTCGACCAATCCCCGCGGCGGCGTGGTCCATGCCCTGGCGCTCGGCGAGGCCCTGTGCGGCCTTGGCCACGAGGCGGTGGTCCACGCACCCGATCCGACCGGCCGCGGTTTCTTCCGGGACGCGCGCTGCCCGGTCGTATCGGTGGCGGCCAAGCCGGTCGCCGAGCCGACGGTGGCGCTGGTCCGCTCCAGAATCGCCGACTACCTGTCGCATTTCTCGACCCCGGCAGCCTGCGATTTCGACGTCTTCCACGCCCATTGCGGGATCAGCGGCAACGCCCTCGCGACGCTGACCCGCCGGCGGCTGATCCCCGGCTTCGTCCGCACGGTCCATCACATCGACACGCTTCCGGACCCGCAGCTCAGCCAGTGGCAGGACCGGGCCATCCTCGATGCCGGGCGGCTGCTCTGCGTCAGCCGGGCCTGGGCCGCCGCCATCGCGGCGGAATACGGCGCCCAGGCCGAGGTGGTCGGGAACGGCGTGGACGGAGCCGTGTATACGCCCGAGCCGGCCCCCGGCGATCCCGAGCTGCGCGACCGTCTCGGGCTCGGGACCGGGCCGGTCTTCCTCAGCGTCGGCGGGTTCGAGGCCCGCAAGAACACGCTGGCGATCATCGAGGCCTTCGCGCGCCTGCGCGGCCGGATCCCCGACGCCCAGCTCGTCGTGGCCGGCGGCGTCTCGCTTCTCGACCATGCCGGCTACGAGGCCCGGTGCTGCGCCGCGCTGGAGCGCGAGGGTCTGGAAGTCGGCCCGGGCAAGCCCGTGATCCGGACCGGGCCGATCGCCCAGCGCGACATGCCCGGTCTCTACCGGATCGCCGACACGCTGGTCTTTCCCTCGCTGAGCGAGGGCTACGGGTTGTGCGTGCTGGAGGCGATGGCTTGCGGCACGCCGGTCATCGTGTCGGCGCGCCCGCCCTTCACCGAGTACCTCGCCCCCGGGGAGGCGCTCGCGGTCGAGCCCGACGAACCGGACGCCATCGCGGATGCGATGCAGGCGAGCCTGGACCCGTCCCGGCGCGTCCGCCTGCGGGTCGCCGGCTTCGAGGTCGCCCGCGCCCATGCCTGGGAGGCCTGCGCGGCCCGACATCTGCCGACCTACGCATCCCTGGTTCCGGGACCCGCGCCGGTGGCGGCGATCGCCACGGGATCCGGCGCCTGGAACACCACACGGATCCCCGGCGATGCCTGAGATGCGCTTCCACATCCGCTGGCCGGATGGCAGCCGCGAGGCCTGCTACTCGCCGTCCCTGGTGATCAAGGACCACCTCGCTGTCGGACAGGATTACGCCCTCGACGAGTTTCTGGCGCTGACCCGCCTCGCCCTCGGCAGTGCCAGCGCGCGGGTGCAGGAGCGCTACGGCTTTCCCTGCGGGCGGGCCGAGGCGCAGCTCGCCCGGATCGAGGAGAGCGCCCGACGCCAGGAGCCGGGCACCGTGCATATCGAGGCGTTCGAGGAGTAAGGAGGCGGCCGGGCCCGGGCCATGCCGATCCGTGGCGAACCGACACAGCGCAAGTCCCGGATCCGGTGGCGTTGTCCTGACATGCACGCCGATCGAGCCAGGCACACCCGATGATGATCCGGATCGCCGCGGCCGCCCTGATGGTCGCGGCTCCCGCCGCGGCGCAGACGCGCCCGTCGAGCACCACCATGACCTGTCGGCAGGCGGCCGGGCTGGTCCAGGCCCGTGGCGCAATCGTGCTCGGGACCGGCGGCCAGAACTACGACCGTTTCGTGCGGGACCGGTCGTTCTGCGAAATCACCGAGATCGCCCGGCGCGCCTTCCGGCCGACCCGGGACAACCCGGCCTGCCTGATCGGATACACCTGCTACGAGCCCGGCATCGGCGACTGGCCGGGCGAGGGCTACTAGCCCTGGTATCGGCGGCTCAACGCCTGCCCGGCTCCAGATCGACGATCACCCGCCGGTCGCCGGTCCGGCGGCTGAAGCCGACGGCGTCGAGATGTTCGAGGAGCGGGATCGAGAATTTCCGTGAGATTCCCAGGGCGGCGCCGGCCTCCCGGGCCAGAAAGCCGGTCTCGGGGGTCGTGGCGTTCGGGAACGCCTCCGCGAGCCGCGTCCGGGCGACCGCCACCGCCTCCCGGTGGAACAGCACCGCCCGGCGCTGAACCCGGTCAATCGCGCGGATGACCGTTCCGGCCCCGATCAGATAGGTCAGCGCCTCGCGCCTTCGGACATCGCGGCCCACCGCCTCGCTCTCGTCGGGCGGGTTGAGGCCGGCCCGGCGGAACAGCTGCTCGAGCTTGCGCGCCGTGTCGCTCTCGTTGCGGGCCGGGTCGAAATCGGACCGGCGCCACAGCGCGCCGGCCTGGACCGTGCCGCCGGTCGCAGCCAGGTCGCGCAGCACCAATCCGGTCAGGGGCTCGGGCAGCGACAGGAGCTTTGCGAGGCGCTCGAGCGCGATGCCGTGCTCCATCGGGTTGTCCCGGTGATGCGCGGACAGGGCCGTCAGCGCCGCGGTGCGCAGCGACGCGAAGGCCGGGGCCCCGATGAACCGGTCGCCGACCTCCCGGGCGCCCGATGCGGCGAGCATCTGCCGGGCCCGCTCGAGGCCGGTGCCGGCCGCGCGGGCGAGGTCGGGCAGCGTCGCGCCGGCCGCACCGGCCTGGACCAGGCGAACCGCCACGGCATCGGACGGCTTGCCCGTCGCCAGCGCGTTGAGGTCCGCGAGCACCCGGGCATCGTGCCGCCGCCGACGGCGGCTCGCCGGATCGAGCACCCGGCCGCCCGCCACCGTGGCGGGCGGCGAGTCGAGACGCAGCACGAAAGGCTCGCGGGCCGGCACGGTGACCGGTTCGGCGAGGTGCAGCTGCGCCGGCGCGGTCGCGCCCGGTTCCAGTGCATCGCGGTCGAGGAGGCGCAGCCGGGCCTCGACTTCGGTGGTGCCGAACAGGAGCCGGCAGGCGCTCCCGCCCGCGAGCGGCGCGTCCGCGCTCGACGCGGCGGTGAGCGCGACGTCGAGCCATTGCGACGGGGCGAGGAGGCCCGGCACCGTAAGCGCGTCGCCGCGGGCGATCTCGTCGAGGCCGACGCCGCGCAGGGCCACCGCCGTCCGCCGGCCGGGCTCGGCGCGCTCGACCGGGCGGCCGTGGATCTGGAGGCTGCGCACCACGGCGCTGCGGCCGCCGGGCACGATCTCCAGCGTGTCGCCGACCGCCAGCGTCCCCCGCCGCAGCGTGCCGGTCACCACCGTGCCGAAGCCCGGCCGGGTAAAGACCCGGTCGACCGGCAGGTAGGGGAACCCGTCATCGACCCGCGGCTCCGCCTCCGCCAGCAGGGCGGCGAGGGCCTGGCCGAGGTCCGGGATCCCGGCGCCGGTGAGGGTCGAGGTGGCGATCACCGGCGGCGTCTCGAGCCCGGCGCGGGCTGCGGCGGCGGCGATCTCGGCGGCGCGCGCCGTGATCGTGGCGGGGGTGGCGAGATCGGATTTCGTCAGCGCCAGCACGCCCCGGCGGACGCCGATCAGCCGGGCGATCTCCAGATGCTCGACCGTCTGCGGCTTGATGCCTTCGTTGGCGTCGACCGCCAGCAGCACGGCGCTCATGCCGGTGGCGCCGGAGACCATGGCGCGAACGAATCGCTCGTGGCCGGGCAGGTCGACCAGGTCGATCTCGCCCTGCTCGGAGGCCAGCAGCGCGAAGCCGGGGACGATCGAGACGCCACGGTCCCGCTCCTCCTTCAGCCGATCCGTCTCGACTCCCGTGAGCGCCCGGACCAGGGCCGTCTTGCCGTGATCCACATGCCCGATCACACCGACCAGAAGTGTCTTCAAGGGAGCCACCGACCCGACGATCTCCGCGGCGCAACCGTCCACGCGGGGCGCACCGCTCTCACAGTGAGGGATTCCGTCTACCTGGCACCGCGTCGCGCCGTTCGCCGCCGAGCGGGCGGGGCCGAAGCACAGGAGGCAGATCAATTGTGGACAATCGGTTTTGCCACGGCCTCCCGGTTTGGGAAAGCGCAAATTTGGAGCGCTTCGAGATCCGCACCCGGGCCCGGGCCGGGCGCCCCGGCGCGGCCTGAGGCCCGATTTCCGCCCGCCCGCGATTGCAACGCCGCGAGGGCCCGGCCTAGACCGATTATCGTGACGCTCGGATGCAACCCGGTGGGCGCTCCGCCGAGTTAAGAACCGGACGTTTCGAAGAGGAGAGCATGAGCGAGACCGATAGCCACGCCGTGGCAGACCCCCGCGAGATCGAGCTGAAGCTCGATTGCGCAGGTTCCGACCTGACCGCGCTGGCGGCCCATCCGCGGCTCCAGGGGGCCGAAAGCGCCGAGCCCGAGCTCCTCGTCAGCACCTATTACGACACGCCGAATCAGGACCTTCGCGCCGCCGGGCTCACCCTGCGGGTGCGCAATCAGGGCGGCCGGCACATCCAGACCGTGAAGGCCGGGCAGGGCGGCGTCGGCCTGTTCGATCGGTCCGAGTGGGAGACCGAGATCGCGGGCGAGACGCCCGATCCGGCGGCCTGGGCCGACACCGCGGCCGAGAAGGTGCTGCGCAAGGCGGATGCGCCGCTGGAGCGCCTGTTCTCCACGATGATCACCCGCCGGGTGATCCCGGTCCGGCAGGGTGAGTCGCGGATTCTCGTGACCCTGGACGAGGGACGGGTCGAGAGCCCGACCGGCGCTTCGCCCATCTGCGAGGTCGAGCTCGAGATCGCCGAGGGCGAGCCGGCCGACCTGTTCGCCCTGGCCCAGACGCTCGCCGAGACCGTGCCGCTGCGCCTGAGCGCCACCGCCAAGAGCAGCCGCGGCTTCGCCCTGATCGATGGCACCGGCCCGTCCGTGGTCAAGGCCGAGCCGGTCGAATTGCCCGACGATGCGAGCGCCGGCGAGGTGTTCCGCCGGGTGGCGCGCGCGTGCCTGCGCCATATGCGGCTCAACGAGACCGCCTTCCTCGCGAGCCATGCCCCGGAGGCCCTGCACCAGATGCGCGTGTCGCTGCGGCGGCTGCGTTCGGCGCTGTCGCTGTTCGCCCCGATCCTGGAGAGCGACCCGCGCGCGATCAGCTTCGGCGACGAGATCAAGCGCGTCACCGAGCCCTTCGGTCACGCCCGCAACCTCGACGTGTTCCTCAGCCAGACGCTGCCGCGCCTGGCCAAGGAACGCCCGGGCGACGCGGATCTGGACGCGTTGCGGGATCTGGCCGAGACCGAGCGCGCCAAAGCCTACGATTCCGTGCTGGCGACCCTGGAAAGCCCGCAATGGCGCGGGCTGATCATCGACTTCGCCGGCTGGATCGAGGCCGGCGCCTGGGCCAGGCAGGAGGCCGCCGCCGAGGACGGCCGAGCCTTTGCGGCCCATGTCCTCGACCGCGCCCGCGAGCGCCTGAAGAAGCGTGGCCGCGGCCTGAAGAAGCTCGACCCGCATACCCGTCACCGGGCGCGGATCGCCGCGAAGAAACTCCGCTACGGGGCGGAATTCTTCGCCGAATTGTTCCCGAAGAAGAAGGCTCGCCGCCGTCAGGACAAGTTCGGCGCCGCGCTGTCGGACCTGCAGGACCATCTCGGCGCGCTGAACGATATCGAGACCGCGCGGTCGATGACGGAAAGCCTCGGCGGGCGGCCGATGCCGGCTCTGGACGATGCGAGCACCCAGGACCTGCTCAATGCCGCCGCGGAGGCGCGCTCCGAACTGCTCGACGTCAAGCCGTTCTGGCGCTGACGCTTTCCCGCAGGCGCACCGCTGCGGCGTGAGGCAGCCGATCCGTGCTGGGTTCTGAGCGGCTCGGCACGAAGCGCGCGGTGCCCTGCACAGCGGGACGCGCGCTCGGCCATTGAAGCTGCGAGACCGCCGTCGGAACGGCAGGCGCGGTTGGGGCCACCCGCGCTCCGTCCCGACGGCGTTGAGATGGAACCGGGCCCGCCTGAGGGGGGGATAGCGGACCCGGGCTCCCGCCCACCGCGCTGGGGACGCGGTTGGATGCATGATTCACATACGCATGTTGCCGGAGGATTTCTGAAACGCGTCCGTGTCGAAATCCTGCCGGGAAGCCGGACCCGCGTCGCGTCGTCCGGGTGCTTCCAGGCGGCTTCCTTCCGCACCGCACTCTGCTATCCCTCCTGCTCCGGCGGACACCTCGAATATTCGGCATGAGCCTTCTGAGCGACATTTTCAGCCGTGTCGGCCGTACCGTGACGGCCTATGCGGGCGACAAAGCCCTGATGCTCGCCGCCGTTTCGGCCGCGGCCAACGTCATCGTGGCCGATGGCGAGGTAGCCGGCGAGGAATTTGACGCCGCCTTGCACGGCCTGCGCGCCGATCCGGTCCTGGTGAAGGGCTATGACGCGCTGATGCTGGAGACGGAGCTGTACGAGGGCATCGCCCGGGCCCGCACCCGGCTCGGCCGCGCCGAGAATCTGCGCCACGTCTCGGCGATCGTCGAGCGGCCGGCGAGCCAGCGCGAGAACGTCTTCCTGATCGCCGCCGACGTGGCCGACCAGGATGGGATCAGTGGCATCGAGGCGAATGCCCTGGGCGAGATCGCCGTCGCCCTGCAGGTCGATGGCGAGGGTCTGCTGCGCGCCAATCCGGTGCGGCGTCCGCCGGTGTGATCGGGGCGCCTGGCATCACCGTTGCTCCCGGCCGACGCGACACCCGATAAGGGCGCTCGATGATCTTGCCGCACGGCGTCGCGCCGTGAGAGGACCCGCCATGGCCGAAACCAATCCGAGCAAGACCCACAACCTGCGCGCGGACGGCGCACGGCTCTGGGCCACGATCCTGGAGACCGCCGCCTTCGGCGGCACCCCGGCCGGCGGCATCAACCGGCTGACCCTGTCAGCCGAGGACGGCCGGGTCCGCGACTGGTTCCGGGATGCCTGCGAGGCGGCCGGGCTCACGGTCACGGTCGACGCGCTCGGAACCCAATACGCCGTGCGGCCGGGCCGCGACATGAGCCGCCCGCCGATCGCCTTCGGCTCGCATCTCGACACCCAGCCCACCGGCGGCAAGTTCGACGGCGTGCTCGGCGTCCTGGCCGGGCTCGAGGTGATGCGCAGCCTGAACGATGCCGGCCTCGAGACCGAGGCGCCGCTGATGGTGGTCAACTGGACCAACGAGGAGGGCTCGCGCTTCGCCCCCGCCATGATGGCCTCCGCCGCTTATGCCGGCGACTTCACCACCGACGAGATCCTGTCCAAGCGCGACGCCGCCGGCATCACCGTGGCCGAGGCGCTCGACGCGATCGGCTATCGGGGTGCCGAAGTTGTGGGCGCCCGCGCGATCGGCGCCTTCGTGGAGCTGCATATCGAGCAGGGCCCGATCCTGGAGGCCGAGGGCAAGACCATCGGCGTCGTGGAAGGCGGCCAGGGGATCATGTGGTTCGACGGGCTGATCACCGGCTTCGAGAGCCATGCCGGAACGACCCCGATGCCGCGGCGCCGGGATGCGCTGCTGGCGCTCTCCGAATTCGCCCTGGCGGCGGAGCGGATCGCCCTGGCGCACGCGCCCTCCGCGGTGGCGACGATCGGCGAGGCTCAGATCCTGGCGCCGTCCCGCAACGTCGTGCCGGGCCGCGTCGCCTTCACGGTGGACGTGCGCGACCCGCGCTCGCACGCCCTCGACGCCATGGAGGCGAGCCTGCGCGAGGCCGCCACCGAGATCGCCGAAAGCCGCCGGCTGGAGATCGCGCTCACCCGGATCTGGCGCAAGGAGCCCGTGCCGTTCGATCCGGCCATCGTGGCCGCGGTGGACGCGGCGGCCGAGAGCCTCGGCCATGCAAGGCGGCGGATCATCTCCGGGGCCGGGCACGATGCCTGCAACCTCGCCGCCAAGGTCCCGACCGCGATGATCTTCGTGCCGTGCAAGGACGGCGTGAGTCACAACGAATCGGAATCCGCCACCCCGGGCGATTGTGCCGCCGGCGCCGACGTCCTGCTGCAGACGGTGCTGCGGCTCGCCAACGCGCCGCGGATGGAACCGCCGGCGCGATGATCTTCGCCCCGCGCATCCAGGCGCGCCTCGACGCGCTGGCGGCGATCACGGCCGAGCCCGGCACGATCACCCGCCTCTACCTGACGCCCGAGCAAGCCAGGGCCGAGGCCCTGGTCGCGGGCTGGATGCGCGAGGCCGGGATGGCGGTGCGCCACGACGCCGTCGGCAACCTGATCGGCCGGATCGAGGGACCCGAGCCCGGCGGTCCGGCCCTCGTCGTCGGATCGCATCTTGATACGGTCCGCAATGCCGGCCGCTACGACGGGCCGCTCGGCGTGCTCACCGGGATCGCCTGCGTGGAGGCGCTTGCCCGCGACGGGATCCGCCTGCCGCACGCTTTGGAGGTGGTGGCCTTCGCCGACGAGGAGGGCGTGCGCTTCTCCGCGACCCTGATCGGCAGCCGCGCCTTCGCGGGCCGTCTCGATCCGACTGTGCTCGATGTCGCCGACGCGGACGGGGTCACCCTCGCTGCGGCGATGCGGGATTACGGGCTCGATCCCGCGGCGATCGCGTTCGCGGCACGATCGCCGGATGCGGTTCTCGGCTATCTCGAACTGCATATCGAACAGGGGCCGATGCTCGAGAAGGCCGGCCTGCCGGTGGGGGTCGTGACCGCGATTTCCGGCGCCAGCCGCGTCGACTTCACCCTGACCGGCGAGGCCGGCCATGCCGGCACGGTCGCCATGAGCGAGCGGCGCGACGCCCTGGCCGGCGCCGCCGAATGCGTGCTCGCCGTGGAGGCACGCTGCCGGGGCGAGGCGCATCTGGTCGGGACCGTCGGCCGGATTCAGGCGCTTCCCGGCGCCGTGAACACGATTCCCGGCGCGGTGCGCTTCTCCCTCGATCTGCGTGCCCCCGACGACGGCCAGCGCCTCGCCGCGCTCGCCGACATCACAGCGGCCGTCGCTGCAATCGCGGAACGTCGCCACCTCGATCTCGAGACGCGCCCGCTGCACGAGGCTGCGGCAATCCCGTGCGATCCCGGCCTGACGGATCTGGTCCGGGACGCGGTGGCCTCGGAGGGCCTCCCCGTCCTCGCCCTGCCGAGCGGCGCCGGTCATGACGGCATGGCGGTGGCGGCGATCGCGCCGATCGCCATGGTGTTCGTGCGCTGCCGGGGCGGGGTCAGCCACAACCCGGCGGAATTCGCGACCCTGCCGGATATCGAGACCGGGGCGCGGGTGCTGTTCGGGGCGATCAAAGCGTTTTCCGCCGCACGACACGGGGTCTGAACGGCGCACGCGGAACGGGTGTACGCCGCCCCAAAATCCCGTACAGACGCACCATGAGCGCGCGATCCTATCGCGACGCCAGGGGCCGGCCGCTGATCGCGGTGACGGGCATCGGCGTCGTCTCCTCCCTCGGTCAGGGCCAAGTCGACACTTGGGCGGCCATGAATGCGGGCCGCTCCGGCATCCACGCCATCGGCCGGTTCTCCACGGAGGGCCTGCGGACGCGGATCGCCGGCACGGTGGATTTTCTCGATACCGAGCCGCTGGTGGCGCCGCTCCTCTCCGAGCGCTTCGCCGCGGAGGCCGCCGAGGAGGCGGTCGCGCAGGCCGGGATCGGCATGGCAGGCGATTTCCCGGGGGCGCTGTTCATCGCGGTGCCGCCGGTGGAGATGGAATGGCCGCAGCGCCAGGCGCTGGCCGAGGCGGCCGGCGGCGATGGCGACGTCGATTATGCCGGCCTGCTCCGGGCCGCCGCGACCCGGCGCTTCGACGCCTGGCACGACCTGTTCATCTTCGGCACCGTGGCCGACCGCATCGCCGACCGGTTCGGCACCAAGGGCTCGCCGATCTCGCTCTCCACCGCCTGCTCGTCGGGCGCCACCGCAATCCAGCTCGGCGTCGAGGCGATCCGCCGGGGCGAGACCGCGGCGGCACTCTGCATCGGCACCGACGGCTCGGTGAATCCGGAATCGCTGATCCGCTTCTCGCTGCTCTCGGCGCTCTCCACCCGCAACGATGCCCCGGAAGAGGCGTCCAAGCCGTTCTCGAAGGATCGGGACGGCTTCGTGATGGGCGAGGGCGCGGCCGCCCTGGTCCTGGAGGAGGCCGAGGCTGCCGTAGCGCGGGGCGCCAAGATCCTCGGCTACGTGCTCGGCTGCGGCGAGAAGGGCGACGGCTTTCACCGCACCCGCTCCAGCCCCGACGGGGCGCCGGTGATCGCGGCGATCCGGGCGAGCCTGGACGATGCCGGGCTCGGACCCGAAGGGATCGACACGGTCAACGCCCATGGCACCTCGACCCCCGAGAACGACAAGATGGAGGCGTTGGGGCTCGCCGCCGTATTCGGCGCGCGCGCGCCGTCCCTGCCGGTGACCTCGAACAAGTCGATGATCGGCCACACGCTGACGGCGGCCGGCGCCATCGAGGCGGCGGTGTCGCTGCTGACGATCCGGAACGGCCGCATCCCGCCGACCATCAACCACCGGGTGCCGGACCCGGCGATCGGCCTCGACGTGGTCGAGACCGCCCGGGACCTGCCGGTCCGCACCGTCCTGTCGAACTCCTTCGGGTTCGGCGGCCAGAACACCTGCCTGGTGTTCGGGGCGGAGCCGGCGTGAGCGCCGCCCGCCGCGTCCTCGTCACCGGCGGCGCCTCGGGCGTCGGCGCCGCGATCGTGCGCGCGCTGGCCGGTACGGGCCATGCGGTCGACTTCACCTACCGCGCCTCGGGGGAGGCCGCCGAGGCGCTGCTCGCCGAGCTGCGTGCCGCATATCCCGAGCGTACCTTCACCGGGCACGCCCTGGACCTCGCCGACAAGGCCGCCCTCGATGCGTTCTGCGCGGTGGCCGAGGATTGCGGCTATCACGGCCTCGTACACAATGCCGGCCAGCCGAGCGACGCCCTCGCGGCGATGTTCGATCAGGACAGGGCCGAGACGGCCATGCAGGTCAATTTCTTCGCGCTGACCCGCCTGGCCAAGGCCCTGGTCCGCCCGATGACCCAGGCACGCACCGGCCGCATCATCGCGATCGGTTCCGTGGCGGCGCTTCGCGGCAATGCCGGCAACGCGGCCTACGCGGCGACCAAGGGCGCGCTGATCGCCTATTGCCGCACGCTCGCGGTCGAGACCGCCAAGCGCGGGGTCACGGTCAACGTCATCGCCCCGGGTTTCGTCGACACCGCCATGATGGCCCGCTACGCCGCCCACCGGGCCGGGATGGAGCGCCAAATTCCCGCAGGCCGGTTCGCCCAGCCCGAGGATGTCGCCGCCTTGGCCGCCTTCCTGATGGGCGATGCCGCCGCCTACATCACCGGCGCGGTGCTGCCGGTCGATGGCGGCCTCACCGCGATGATGGGCGTCCACCGCACTTAATTTCTTTCGTGATCGCGCGTCACCGTCGCAGGCTCACGGCTATCGCCCCGGCCGTGATAAGCCCGCAGCCCGGACTTCCCCCCGCACGCGCCCTGCTTGAGCGACCTGCCGATGCGCGCCCGCCTCGCCCTCCTCGCCGGATTTTGCCTCGCGGCGCCCCTCGTCCCGGGCGGCGCCCACGCCGAACCGGAAGCCTACCGGATCTCCGGCCTGCCCCCCGGCGAGCCCCTCTCGATCCGCGCCGAGCCAGACGCCGCGTCCGAGCAGGTCGGCGAGATCCGCACCCGCGCCCTGGTCTTCGGCTGCACCAACGACACGCCGAGCCGGACCACCTGGTGCCGGGTCAAGGCTGGACGCGCCGTGGGTTGGGCGCGGCGGCGCTACCTGGCGCCGGATTAGTGCGTGTTGATCCCCCGGGCGGTGCTGGCTACCTCTCATCCGGAGGTGCTGCGATGGCGACCATGATCCTGCGCGACGAGGTGCTTCGGGCGCGCCATATCGAGGGCGATCCTGATCTGGCCCGGGCGATCCGCACCTTGTCGCCCGATCAGCCGATCGTCCTGCGGATCGAGGGACAACCCATGCGGTTCCGGAAAGTGCCGGACCGGGCAACCGGACAGCCGACCGACGCCATCGGCCCGGACGAAGCGGACGCCGCCGCCTGGCGGGAGTTGCAGACGCGCCGGGGCGCGACGATCACCGTCGAGCCCGAAGCGCCCCGAACCGATCCCTACCTGCTGTCTCTGAGTGCCACGCTGACCGAATGGAACAGTCCCGAAGACGCGGCCGCCTACGATGGACTTTGAGCGCTACGATGTCCTGACGGCGCTCTTCCCCTTCGTCGACGTGCCGGTTCGCAAGCCCCGACCGGTTGTGGTGCTGTCGACCAACCCTTTCAACGGCACGCACGGACACGTCGTCACCGCCATGATAACCACGGGCGCCGACAGTCACTGGCCGAGCGATGTCCCGATCGTCGATCTCGCCGCCGCAGGCCTCCGGCACGGCTCGGTCATTCGGTGTAAGCTGTTCACCCTGCCGAACGGCCAGATCGGTCGCCGGATCGGGCATCTCGGCGAACCGGATCGCACCCGCCTGGCGCTCCAAATGGACGCGATCCTGGGTGCGTCCCATCGCGCCGAACCCTAATCACTGGTGCGGCTTCCCGAGGCCGCCGAGGACGACACGATCACGATGCAAGCCCTGCAACTATTCGGCGACCGCGACCTGCGCCTCACTGAGGTCGAGGCCCCCGCCGCACCGGGGCCGGGCGAGGTGCGGATCCGCATCCGCGCGGTTGGCCTGAATTTCATCGACGTCTGGGGCTTTCGCGGCATGGCCTTCGCCAAGCGCAAGATGCCGCTCATCGTCGGCGCCGAGGCGGCGGGCGTGGTCGAGTCGGTCGGCCCCGACGTCACCGCGCTGGCCCCGGGCGACCGGGTCGTGCCCTATGGCGCCATGACCTGCGGGCAGTGCCGGGCCTGCCGCGAGGGCCGCGACAATCTCTGCGAGGACGTGTCCGGCGTCATGGGCTTCCACATCGACGGCTTCGCCCGCGAATTGGTGACCATGCCGGCCCGCCTCGCCGTGAAGGTGCCGGACGGGGTCAGTGACACCGACGCGGCCTGCGCGGGCATCGCCTTCGGCACCGTCCAGCACATGCTGTTCGACAATGCCCGGCTGGAGCCCGGCGAGAGCGTGCTGGTCCATGCCGGCGGGTCCGGCATCGGCACCGCGGCGATCCGCATGGCCAAGGCGATCGGCTGCACGGTCTACACGACGGTCGGCGACGACGAGAAGGGCCGCAAGGCGGCGGAGCTCGGCGCCGACCACGTCATCAACTACCGGACCGAACGGTTCGAGGGCGAGGTCCGGCGGCTGACCAAGCGCAAGGGCGTCGACGTGGTGTTCGAGCATGTCGGCGCCGATACCTGGAACGGCTCGCTGCTCTGCCTGAAGCGCGGCGGCCGGCTGGTGACCTGCGGCTCCACCTCCGGCGTCTCGGCCACCATGAACCTGATGCAGCTGTTCCAGCAGCAATACCGCATCACCGGCTCGTTCGGCTGTTCGCTGGCGAATATTGCCCAGGCGCTCGACAAGATGGCCCTGGGTATCCGTCCGGTCGTTGACACGGTCTACCCGCTCGGCGACTTCGCGCAGGGGCTCGAACGCCTCGAATCCCGCAAGGTCTTCGGGAAGATCCTCGTCAGCCTCTGAAACGTATCGCACGGCGCGGAAGATGGGTTAAGCTTCGCTTTATACGCGAACTGCCGGGCCTGCCCGCATCGTGCCCGGGAATCCAACGTGCTGCGCCTCGCCCTCATCCTTCGACGGTCTTTCCCGCGGCTCGCGGGTTTCGCCATGATCCCGCTGATCCGCGGCCTGGTCTGGCTGGCGCGCGCGCTCGGGCCGGATCGCGCCACCGCGTTCGGCGCCGCGCTGCTGCGCACGGTCGGGCCGCTGCTGCCGGCGCATCGCACCGCGATGGCGAACCTGCGCGGCGCCTTCCCCGACATGCCGGAGGCGGAACGGAAGCGGATCGCCCTAGAGGCCTGGGACAATCTCGGGCGGACGGGGGCCGAATACGCCCATCTCGACGCGCTGTTCGATTTCGACCCCGACTCGACGGAGCCGATGCGCACCGAGGTCGCCGGGATCGAGCACTTCGCCACCCTGCGCGATGACGGCCAGCCGGGGCTGATCTTCTCGGCGCATCTCGCGAACTGGGAGCTTCCGGCGATCTGCGCGGCCAAGTTCGGCCTGGACGCGACCGCGGTGTTCCGGCCGCCGAACAATCCGGCCGCCGCCCGGCTCGTCCAGGAGGTCCGCCGTCGCTCCATGGGCGGCCTCGCCGCCTCCACGCCCGGGGCCGTCTTCGCCATGCGCGACGTGGTCGAGAATGGCGGCCATCTCGGCCAGCTGATCGACCAGCATTTCACCCGCGGCGTGGTGGTCGACTTCATGGGCCGGCCGTGCCTCGCCAACCCGCTGCTCGCCAAGCTCGCCCGGCACTACGATTGCCCGGTCCACGGCGTCCGCGTCGTCCGCCTGCCGAAGGGGCGCTTCCGGCTGGAGCTGACGCCGCCCCTGGATCTGCCGCGGAACGCCGACGGGGTGATCGATGTCGCCGGCGCCATGCAGGCGATGACCGCGGTGGTGGAAGGCTGGGTGCACGAGAATCCGGGCCAATGGCTCTGGATGCACCGCCGCTGGCGCCCGGACATGTTGCCTAAGACGAGAAAACAGCCCAATCAACCGCAACCGATAGTAGAACCTTCTCAAGCCAACGTGATTTCCCAGACAGCTTCCCAGACGCTCTGATGGCCTGATGACGCATCGGCACCGCGCCCGTATCTGGATCGGCGAAAGCCGCGCGCTGTGCGTGGCCGCGCTGCTCTGCGCCGTCTCGGCCGCAGCCGAGGCGCGGGCGGAGCCGGTCCGCGCCGTGGTGGAGCTGTTCACCAGCCAGGGCTGCGGTGCCTGCCGGGGTGCCGACCCGATCATCCGCGACCTCGCCCGCCAGCCGGGCGTGGTCGCCCTGACGCTGCCGGTGACCTACTGGGACTATCTCGGCTGGAAGGATACCCTGGCCTTGCGGCCGCTGACCGAGCGCCAGCGCGCCTATGCGCGGGCTCGCGGAGCCCGGCAGGTCTTTACCCCGCAGGTCGTGGTCGATGGCGGCGGCTTCGCTGTGGGGTCGGACCGTCCGGCTCTCGAGCGGCTGATGCGGGAGGCCACGCAGCGCGGCGGATTGCCGATCCCGGTCCGCGGCGAGATCAAGGGCGACCGGATCGCCGTTGAGGTCGGGGCCGCGCCGGAGGCCAGGCCCGACACGCGCGGCGATGTCTGGCTGGTGCCGGTGCTGCGCAGCCGGGCCATCGCGATCCAGGCCGGCGAGAATGGCGGCCGGACCGCGACCTACGTCAATGTCGTGCGCGGCATCCAGCGCCTCGGCAGCTGGACCGGCCAGCCGACGCGCTTCGACGTGCCCTGCACACTCGCCGAGATCGCCGAGGCCGACAGCTGGGTGATCCTGGTCCAGGGCGCCGCGGAGGGCAGGCCCGGCCGCATCCTCGGCGCCGCCAAGGGGCCGGGCCTGTAGGGTCCCGTGCCTAATCCAGCGTGATCGGGTTCAGGGGCCGACGGCCCTCCCGGCGGCGGCGTTCGTCCGACGCCCGCGCCAAGTCGCCGAGTTTCGCGTCGAGGCGCTCGGACGAGCGGCCGACCAGCCCGATCAGCGCGTCGAGCCCGCGGCTCAGCAGCGCGACGCTCCCGGTGACGCCTGCAACGAGCACGCGATCCGCGACGCGACCGATCCAGTGAAAAATCCGCATGGTCCGTGTGTAGCTTTCAAGATCTGTGCGATGCCGGATGCATCCAGTTCCGTCCGCAGATAGCGCGGACCGGTCGGTGCGCTCTGCGACCGAACGCGGCATCGAACCGCCCGGGTGGCCGGGTCGTTGCCTGCCTGAGGCCGTCCGCCGAACCGCGTGGGCGCCCATCACTGAGTGTCGGCCATGCGGCGACGCCATCTGCTCTCTGGGATGCTCGCCGCCCTGTCCCTGGCCGGACGGCGCGCCGTCGCCGCGGAGACCGGTGTCGACGTCCTTCTCGTGCTGGCGGTCGACGTCTCGCTCAGCATCAGCGCGGAGCGCTTCGCCCTGGAGCGGCGGGGCTATGCGGAAGCCTTCAGCGATCCGCGCGTCCTGCGGGCGATCGCCGAGGGCAAGCGCGGACGCATCGCGGTGGCGCTGTTCGACTGGGCGGGCCCCGGGGAGCAGCAAATCGCGGTCGATTGGATGGTCATCGCCACGGCCGCGGATGCCACGGCCTTCGCGGGGCGCCTCGCGGCGGTGCCGCGCCCCTTCTACGGCCGGACCGCCATCGGCTCGGCGATCGGCTTCGCCGCCATGCTGCTGGACCGCTCGCCCTACGCCGCCGAGCGGATGGTCATCGACATCTCCGGCGACGGCACCGGCAATGCGGGCCGCTCGATAGCGGAGGCCCGGGATTCGGCCTTGGCGTCGGGCATCACCATCAACGGCATCGTGATCGTCACCGACCCGGGCGGGATGCCGGGCTACCTGCGCGAGCACACCAATCCCCCGAATGGCCTCGCCGCCTATTACCGGGAGACCGTGATCGGCGGCGAGGGCGCCTTCGTCATGACGGCCGAGGGGTTCGAGGCCTTCGGCCGGGCCCTGATCGCCAAATTGGTGCGCGAGATCTCCTGACACCCGACGACATCCGGGCTCCCGCGTCACCCGCGCTGCTCGCGCCCTGCCTGCCGGGGCGTTACGTTTCCCGCGCACGCACCCGGCGAGGCGCGGCCCAGGGAGGAACCACGATGCCGATCACGGTTGACAGGCTGTCCGCCTATCCCGTCATCACCCTGCGGCCGGACGACGGCGTGGCGGTCGCCCGGACGGCGATCGAGCCGGGCACGCCGGTGGCTCCGGGCGTCGCTGCCGCCGAGCGGATCCTGCCGGGTCACAAGGTTGCGGTCCGGCCGCATCGCTCCGGCGAAGCGGTCACCAAGTACGGGCAGATCATCGGCTTCGCCAAGGACGACATCGCCGCCGGCCGGCATGTCCATGTCCACAATCTCGGCATGGGCGAGTTCGCCCGCGACTACGCCTTCGGGGTCGATGCCCGCCCGACCCGGCTGGTCACGCCGCCGGCGACCTTCCAGGGCATCCGCCGGCCCGACGGGCGCGTGGCGACGCGCAACTATGTCGGCATCCTGACCTCGGTGAATTGCAGCGCCCATGTCGCCGACCTGATCGCCGACGCGTTCCGGCGCCACCCGATCCTCGGCCTCGATCCGCTGGCCCCCTATCCGCATGTCGACGGCGTGGTGGCGCTGACCCACAAGACCGGCTGCGGCATGGCGATGGGCGAGCCGCTGAAGCTCCTGCGCCGGACGCTCGCGGGCTATGCCCGGCACGTCAATTTCTCGCACATCGTGATGATCGGGCTCGGCTGCGAGGTGAACCAGATCGGCGCCTTCCTGGAGGAGCAGGGCCTCGGCGACCGGATCCGCAGCATGAACATCCAGACGCTCGGCGGCACCCGCAAGACCGTGGAGGCCGGCATCGCATTCGTCACCGGCATCCTGGCCGAGGCCAACGTGGTCCGCCGGGAGCCCGTGCCGGCGAGCGAGCTGATCGTCGCGCTGCAATGCGGCGGCTCGGACGGCTATTCCGGCGTCTCGGCCAACCCGGCGCTGGGGATCGCCAGCGACCGCGTGGTCGAGAACGGCGGCACCGTGATCCTGTCGGAGACCACCGAGACCTATGGGGCCGAGCATCTGTTCACCCGGCGGGCCGTGAGCCCCCGTGTCGGCCAGAAGCTCGTCGACCTCATGCGCTGGTGGGAGGAGTACACCCGCCGCGAGGGCTCGGAGATCGACGCCAACCCGTCGCCGGGCAACAAGGCCGGCGGCCTGACCACGATCCTCGAGAAGTCGCTCGGTGCCATGGCCAAGGCCGGCAGCACCAATCTGGTCGACGTGGTGCGCTACGCCGATCCGGTGACCGCCAAGGGCTTCGTGTTCATGGACACCCCCGGCTACGACCCGGTCTCGGCCACGGGGCAGGTGGCCGGCGGGGCCAACCTCGTGTGCTTCACCACCGGGCGCGGCAGTGTCTTCGGCTGCAAGCCGTCGCCGTCGATCAAGATCGCCACCAACTCGGCGATGTACCGGCGGCTCGAAGAGGACATGGACGTCAATTGCGGCACGATCCTCGACGGCGAAGAAAGCGTCGAGGAGACCGGCCAGCGGATCTTCGAGCTGATCCTGCGGGTGGCGAGCGGCGAGCGCACCAAGAGCGAGCAGTTCGATTTCGGCGCGTCGGAATTCGCGCCCTGGCAGCTCGGCGCGACGGTGTGAAACGCATTCGAGCGCGAGCCGGGTGATCGCGCCGCGGGGCCGATAGGCTGAGCCGTCCGCTTCCTTGAGCCGAACCGGGTCGCGGATGCGGCGCCTCGGTGTCCTAGCTCACCGTGATCGGCTTGCCGCCGGAGCGCACATGTCCGAACTATCGCGGTTGCGCGAAGACGTGCTCTCGCCGGCCCGGCGTCTTTGCGCGTCCGGTTGATATATCGTCCGGTTGAAGCGTCGTTTGAATGTGGTGAAGACTGTCGGACGTCTTGGGTTTCCAGCGCGCTTGTTTAATCGATCGCTGCGATCTGAATGATTCCGACATCGGACGACATTTTGCCGACGATCTGTTCCAACCCGGAAAGCCTTGATGCCGCGCTTGGAGATCACCGGCACCCAACGCCACTACTGCGCCGTCGCGGCCGTCGAACAGGATGGTGTCTGGCGGCTGTTCAAGCCCTTCCGCGAGGGGAGGATCAGGGCGGCGGCCTTCGTGGGCGCGGATCGGCTCGTCTGCCTGGGCAAGACCGGGGAACTCTGCCTGATCGACTGGCGCCTCGGCGTGGAACGCGCGCGCGGGTCCATTCCGGAACGTTATGCCACGATCGCAGGAATATTCGTTGCGCGTAATGCCGAGTTGATCGTCGTCCACGGGGATAAACGGCCGTTTGATCCGGAAGAATACTGCCATTCCATTGCGGTGCTGCGGGCCGACACGCTCGAGACGATCCTGCAGGGCGAAGGCCTGCTCTGGTCGGGCAATGGTTCGGTCGCGCGGCTCGTCGAGGATCTTGCCATTCCGCGCAAGCCAGGCGCGCCGGTCAACATCACCATCCATTCCGACCTGTTCGAGGTCCCGGGGGGGGGCGTGGCGTTCATTGGCGACCGGTGCCATCCCGGTAAGACCGGCTATGGGCTGTGCCACCTGAACCCCGTCGACGGGTCGGTGCAGTACACGCCGCTGCCGCATGAGCCGCGATGGTGGTGGCTCAGCCCCAGCGGCCGCCTTGCCGTCACGCTGACGGCCGGCGCGCCGGCACCGTCCGGCGAAAGCCCGGCGCATCGGGTGGAGGCTGGCGGCGGACGAGCGATCGAGCTCTGGACCACGGTGCCCCCTCAACTCCGGAAGACGCTCCTCAGGCTGGCCGTGCCGGAGCGCGACCTGCGCATCACCGCGATGGTCTGGGAGCCGGACGAGACGTCCGTCTGGGTGCAGGCGATTCGCTACAGCGCCGAGAGAACGGAGCCCGGCACCCCGTGGCAGAAGCGCAATGAGCAGCACGAGTTCCAGCGCATCGGTCTGGACGGGGCGCATTCGCCGGTCTTCCATTTCGAACGCTTCGACGGGTCACGGTTCACCGGGCCGGCCTATCTCCATTTCAAGAGCCCCGACATCCTCGATGTCAGCCCGGATCAGCCGATCGCCATCAGGGCCGGTTGGGTCGGCGGCGCGGTCTTCATCCCGCGCGCGTGGTGTGCGGAGGATCAATCGGCGCGGCGCATCTCGGAAGACGAGGACGGGTTCCAGCCGACAGCCTGGGCCGGGCCGAAATCCTCGGCGATCCAGCGGTTCCTGGCGAAGGCCTGTCCGCGGCCCGTGGTGGTTGTGGCCGCGTTCGAACAGGCCGCCATCGCCGACGCATTGCAGCGACTCGCGCAGTTGATCCGCACAGGCCTGGCCGACCTGCTGCAGGACGATGTCTTGGATCTGGCGTTCAAGGTCGGCGGGCGGACGATGACCGAGACGGCGTTCTTCGCCCGCCTCGCCCGGGAGCGCATCGCGGTCGTCCCGGAACTGCGCGCGCTTCTGACGACCTATCTGGACGTCCAGCCCGAGATCGTCGCCGCCAAGAAGCTCTATCGCCAGATCTGGGGGCCGAAGGAGAATCAGGGCGCGCTCGCCCCGGCGATGCAGGCACTGCTCCATCTCGATCCGGGGGCGCACGACGTGTTCCGCCGCTATCTCGACCGGCGCGACGGCGAGCACGAGACCCACAGCCGCGACGTGATCCTGGAGACCTACATCGCCGAGACCGGCTGGCGCGATGCCGCCATGATCCGCTTCGGCCTCTACGCCGCGATGATCCAGTACCGGGACGGCGTGATCATCCTCGGCGGCCATCTCGACACGTCCGGCCTGGTGGGTGCCGCGGAAGCGCTGCTGTCCCCCGATGCCTTCGCCGATGCGATCCTCGACGAGCTCGACCGGTTCATGGAACTGCCGGACTTCGATCCGCCGGTCCCGAAGGCTGAGCTGTATGAAGGGCTCACGGACGGCCTCCGGATGTCGCCCTACGGCCAACATGTCCGCGCGGCCCTCGCGGCCCGGCGCCCGTTCGCGGCGCGCTAGATCACGGTCCACCGCTCAGAGGTCGGTCCGAACGACGCTCGGGAAGCCCAGGATGAAATCCGGGCCGAAGGCGGTGACCGGGGTATGGAACCCCGGGGGGACCGCGCCGGACGCCACGCGCCGCGCGGATTCCAGGGCGGTCAGGACCGTCAGCGTGTAGCCCTCCGGGGTCTCCATGCGGCTCGCCGCCCGATTGCCAGACCCGTCCCAGGCCTCGGCTAGGAAGGTGCTCCGCGCCCTGGCCCGCGCGCTTTCCGAAGGCCCCGGCGGCAGCCGGTCGATGCCGCGGTTGATCAGGCGCTGCGCCGTCCCGCTGGCGATGAGTCGGCGCAGCCCGGACGGCAGGCCCGCGGCCGCCGCCATGGCGGGGAAGGCCTCGAAATAGACCGCGATGTTGGGGACCCGGGTCGAGTACCACGCACTCGACACATCGCCCCAGCCGAGCCCCACGGTGCGCCGGGCGCCATGGCCGAAATCGGCGCTGCCGCGGGGCGGGCTCGGCAATTCGACGATGCGGCCGTCCCGGCGCACCCGCGTCCCCCAGGCGATGCCCTCGACCATGGTGCGGGCGGTCCCCCGGCTGAAGCCGCCGAAGCCGCCAATCGAGATACGCAGATGCGTGGCGCTCGGTAGCCGCTTCGCCACATGGGCGGCGAGGCAGTCGCTCGGCACCACGTCGAAGCCGGCCGCCGGGAGCAGGACGATGCCCGCGGCCTTCGCCTCCGCATCCCGGGCGGCGAGCGATTCGAGCACGTCGATCTCGCCGGTGATGTCGAGGTAATGCGTCCCGGCGGCGAGGCACGCCTCGGCCATCGGCCGGGCCGTCTTGGAGAACGGCCCGGCCGCGTGGATAACCGCGCCGATCCCGGCGAGCGCCTCCCGCAGCCGGCCCGGATCGTCGAGGGGCGCGGCGCGCCAGCCGAGCCCCAGCCGGGCGGCGAGCGGCCGGAGCTTGCCGGGGTCGCGCCCGGCCAGGACCGGACGCAGGCCCTGCGCGGCGGCGTGTTCGGCGAGCAGCGTGCCGGTATAGCCCGTGGCGCCGTAGATCAGGATCTCGGTCATGGGCGCCCCTGTACCATGGTGGGCGCTCGCGACGGCAAGGGCTGTCCGCGGCACGCGGTCGATGCGGCGAGGCCGGTCAGATGTTCGGGAGCCCGGTTTCCGGCGCGGATAGTCGTTCGGAAGTCGAGTCCGGACAAAATTCGGTCCTGCCCGCCGCGCCGGCATAAACCGGGCAATGTTCGCCCCGGACCCGATCCTTCGCAACCGATCCGGTGTGCGCGCGAAGACATGGCGATCTCCACCGATCCGTTAGATCGGCATCCAGATGGCGGGTTGAGCGCCGCGAGACCGTTCCGTATTCGGGAGCGGACCCGCGTTCGGTGGTCCGACTCGTTGTGAACCAGCGGCGCAGGGTGCTTGGGAGCGATCGATGAAGGTACGTCTTCGGCTTGCGGCACTCGGGGCTTTGCTCGTCGCCGCCAGTGTTCCCGCGGCCGCGGCCGACCGGATCGTGCAACTGAAGCCGGGCAACGCCGGCCCGGATATCGACGCCCTGCCGCAGATCGTCGACCCGGTCGACGAGGCCGAGCGCAAGATCAACGCTGCGGTGAAGCGCATCGACGCCCATGTCCGCAAGGCCGCGCAAACCTGCAAGCAAGAGGGCGGCAAGTACGCCTCCTGGGACCGGAGTGTCCAGACGCCGATGCGCGGTCCCCGATTTCTGAGCTACGTCATCAACGACAGCAGCTCCTGCGGCGGTCCGCATCCGAACAACAGCACGACGGCGATCGTCTACGACCTCACCACGGGCGCGCCGGTGGATTGGACGACCCTGCTGCCGCCCGCCCTGACCGGCAAGGTCGTGCTCGAGGCCCAGGCCGACGGGACCAGGATGGTGGCCCTGTCGTCCAAGCGGCTGCACAATCTCTACCTGCAGGCCTACCGGCCCAAGACCGGCAAGAGCGCGGAGGATGCGGACGACAAGGAATGCCGGGAGGCGGTGACCGAGACCTTCTCGGGCGAACCGCCGGCCATGACGGTATGGCCCGACGCCGAGACGGGCGGCCTCGCCGTCGCGTTCGATCTGGTCCACGCGGTCCAAGCCTGCGCCGATACCGTGGTGATCCCGACAGCGACCCTGCGCCGCGAAGGCGTCCAGGCTCTGCTCACCGACGCGATCGACGCCGCGCACGCGAAGCGCCCGTAAGGCACGCTGCGGAAAATCGGCGGCCCGGCGCCGGATGCGACGTCGGATCCGGCCGACAAGGCCTGAACAAGAGCGGCGGACGATGTAGCCTGAGACGACGGTGTGAATCGTCGCGCAATTCCGAGAGACGCATCATGTCCGGATCCGGCCGTCCCGAGCGATCCGCCGACGCGGAGGGGCACCCGTTCGCGGCCCTCGCGGCCGAGGTCGTGCCCCTGTCGCCCCTGCGGGCCGCGATGGTCGCGGCCTGCCGGCGGCCCGAGCCGGATTGCGTCGCGCCGCTGCTCGATCGCGCGCGCCTGCCGCCCGAGGCCGCCGGGCGCGTCGCCGATACCGCGCGACATCTGGTCGAGGCCCTGCGCCGCCAGACCCGGCACGGCGGGGTCGAGGGGCTGATCCACGAATACGCCCTGTCGAGCCAGGAGGGCGTCGCCCTGATGTGCCTGGCGGAGGCGCTGCTGCGCATCCCCGACGCCGCCACCCGCGACGCGCTGATCCGGGACAAGATCGCCGGCGGCGACTGGGCCGCCCATCTCGGCCACAGCCCGTCGCCCTTCGTGAACGCGGCGACCTGGGGCCTGCTGGTTACCGGCCGACTCGCGGCGACGCGCAGCGAGACCGGCCTGTCGGCGGCGCTCACCCGGCTGATCGGGCGCGGGGGCGAGCCGCTGATCCGCAAGGCGGTCGACCTCGCCATGCGGTTGATGGGCGAGCAATTTGTCACCGGGCGCGACATCGCCGAGGCCCTGCGCAACGCCAAGCGCATGGAGGCGAAGGGCTTCACCTACTCCTACGACATGCTCGGCGAGGCCGCCCTCACGGCCGAGGACGCGGCGCGCTACCTGCGCTCCTACGAGGACGCGATCCGGGCGATCGGAGAGGCCTCGGCCGGGCGCGGAATCTTTTTGGGGCCGGGCATCTCGATCAAGCTCTCGGCGCTCCATCCCCGCTACACCCGCTCCCAGCGCGGGCGGGTGATGGCCGAGCTGGCACCCCGGGTCCGGGACCTCGCGCGCCTCGCCCGGCGCTACGACATCGGCCTCAACATCGACGCCGAGGAGGCGGACCGGCTCGACCTGTCCCTCGACATCCTCGAAACCCTGGCCTTCGACCCGGATCTCGCCGGCTGGGACGGGCTCGGCTTCGTCGTCCAGGCCTACGGCAAGCGCTGCCCGTTCGCGATCGACGTGCTCATCGACCTCGCCCGCCGCAGCCGGCGCCGGCTGATGGTCCGCCTGGTGAAGGGGGCCTACTGGGACAGCGAGATCAAGCGCGCCCAGGTGGACGGGCTCGCGGATTTTCCGGTCTTCACCCGCAAGCTGCACACCGACGTGTCCTACCTCGCCTGCGCGCGCAAACTGCTCGCGGCGCCGGACGCGGTCTTCCCCCAATTCGCCACCCACAACGCCCAGACGCTGGCCAGCATCGTCGAGATGGCCGGGCCGGATTTTTCCATCGGCCGGTACGAGTTCCAGTGCCTGCACGGGATGGGCGAGCCGCTCTACGAGGCGGTGGTCGGGCCGGACAGGCTCGACCGGCCCTGCCGGATCTACGCGCCGGTCGGCACCCACGAGACCCTGCTGGCTTATCTAGTCAGGCGTCTGCTGGAGAACGGCGCCAACTCCTCCTTCGTGAACCGCGTCGGCGACGCTGCGGTGCCGGTCGATGACTTGATCGCCGACCCGGTGGCGGCGGTCGCAGTGATGCCGGTCCCGGGCGCGCCGCACGAGCGCATCACGCTGCCCCGCGACCTCTTCGGCCCGAGCCGCGCCAATTCCGCGGGCCTCGACCTCGCCGACGAGGCGGCCCTGGCGCAGCTCGCCGAAAACCTGGCCGGAAGCGGCCGGACGGAGTGGCGGGCCGTGCCCTCCGGGATCGACCCGGCGTCGGCGGATATGCCGGTGCGCAACCCGGCCGACCACCGGGACGTCATCGGCGCAGTCCTGGCCGCGTCGCCCGCTGCGATCAAGGCCGCGCTTGCCCGGGCGGACGCATCCGCTGAAGCCTGGGCCGCGACGGCGCCGAAGATCCGCGCCGCCCGCCTGCGCGAAGCGGCCGACGCCCTGGAAGCCCGGATGCCGGTGCTGATCGGCCTGATCGTGCGCGAGGCCGGAAAGTCCTTCGCCAACGCCGTGGCGGAGATCCGCGAGGCGGTGGATTTCCTGCGCTACTACGCGGCCGAGGCCGAGCGGACGCTCGACGGCACGCACAGCCCCCTCGGCCCGGTGGTCTGCATCGCGCCCTGGAATTTCCCCCTGGCGATCTTCGTGGGCCAGGTCGCGGCCGCCTTGGCCGCCGGCAACCCGGTCCTGGCCAAGCCCGCCGCGGAGACGCCGCTGATCGCCGCCGAGGCGATCCGGGTGCTGCACGCGGCCGGCGTGCCGGAGGCTGCGCTGCAGTTTCTGCCCGGGCCCGGCGAGGTCGGCGCGGCGCTCATCGGCGATGCGCGGGTGCAGGGAGTGATGTTCACCGGCTCGACCGCGGTGGCCAAGACGATCCAGCGTCGCCTCGCCGAGCGCCTGACCCGGGACGGCGAGCCGGTCCCGCTGGTCGCCGAGACCGGCGGCCAGAACGCCATGGTGGTCGATTCCTCGGCGCTCGCCGAGCAGGTGGTGGCCGACGTGATCGCCTCGGCCTTCGATTCCGCCGGCCAGCGCTGCTCGGCCCTGCGCATCCTGTGCCTGCAGGAGGAGATCGCCGACCGCACCCTCACGATGCTGAAGAGCGCCATGCGCGAGCTGGTTCTGGGTGATCCGCGCCGGCTCGCGGTCGATGTCGGCCCGGTCATCACCCGGGCGGCGGCCGAGCGCATCGACGGGCATGTGGCGACGATGCGGGCGCGCGGCTTTCCGGTCCATCAGGTCCCGCTGCCGGCCGAGGCGGCGCATGGGACCTTCGTGCCGCCGACGCTCATCGAGATCGCCCGCGTCGCCGATGTGGAGCGCGAGGTGTTCGGGCCGGTCCTGCACGTCCTGCGCTACGCCCGCGCCGACCTGGACCGGCTGCTCACCGAGATCGATGCCACCGGCTACGGCCTGACCTTCGGCCTCCACACCCGCATCGACGAGACCGTGGCCCGGGTGCTCGGGCGCATCGGGGCCGGCAACCGCTACGTGAACCGCAACGTCATCGGTGCCGTGGTCGGGGTACAGCCCTTCGGCGGGTCCGGCCTGTCCGGCACCGGGCCGAAGGCCGGCGGCCCGCTCTATCTCGGCCGCCTGCTGAAGCGCCCCCCGGCCGCCGCCCTCGACGGGCTCACGGGCGACGAAGGCTTGAGTCGGCGCTACGGCGATTGGCTGCGCGCCCGGGGTCACGGCCCGCTGGCGGAACGGCTCGCCGCCGAAGGCTGTCCGCACGGCGCGGAGGTCGAGCTGGCCGGACCGGTGGGCGAGCGCAACCTCTACGCCCTGCATCCCCACGGGCGGGTCGCGGCCGTCGCGCAGACCGAGACCGGGCTTCTGGCCCAGCTCGGCGCGATCCTGGCGACCGGCAACCGGGCGGTGGTGATCGGCTCCGGCCACGCCGACGATCTGCTGCGCGCCCTGCCGGAGGATTGCGCGGTCCGGATCGAGCGGGCATCCGACCTCGACCGGGCCGGCGCCGTGCGGGCGGTGCTGTACGAGGGCGATGCGCCGGGCCTGCGCGCGCTGAACCGCGCCCTCGCCGAACGACCGGGGCCGATCGTCCAGGTCCAGGGCCGAACGACGGAGGCGTTGGTGGCGGGCGACCTCTACGCGCTGCCCGGCCTCATCGAGGAGCGTTCGACCGCGATCAACACCGCGGCCGCGGGGGGCAATGCCAGCCTGATGGCGATCGGCTAGGGCATCGGCCCGCGAGGTGGTCGCCGGCTTTCGGACCAAGACGATGCGTCAAACCGCTCATGCCGATCGGCGCAGGTTCCAGAACAGCGGCAGGCCGGTGAGCACGCCCTCCAGGTCGCGCCGGTAGGCGGTGGGCTGGAAGTATTGGCAGCAGGGGATGTAGGCGCCGACCTCAAGCGCCCGGGCCTGGATCTTGGCCGCCAACGCCTTCTGCCCGTCCAGGTCCGGGGCCGCGAACCAGGCGCCGCGCAGCTCCTCGAGCGGCGCGTCTGTGAGCCAGCTCGGGACGCCGGCGCGGCCGTTGCCGCGGGCCGCGAGGTGATAGGCCGGCGAGATCATGTCGAGGCCGCCGGAGAAGATGCCGAACATCGACCAGCCGCCCTGGTCCAGGGGTTTCGCGTTGAGGATCCGCTGGTTCACCGTGCCCCAATCGGTGGCGACCACGTCGAGATTCATGCCGAGCTTGCGGCACAGATCGGCCATCACCTCGCAGACCGCGTTGATCCGCGGCACGTCGGTGCCGGCGAGCAGCACGACCTTCTCACCGTTGTAGCCGGCGGCCGCCAGCGCCTTCTTGGCGGCGGCGAGGTCGCGTTTGCCGGAGAGCACCTCCATCCCCGCGTCGGAGGCCATCGGGCCGCCGGCGGTGAAAATGCCGACCGGGCCGCGCCGGATCGCCGGATCGCTGCCGGCCACCGCATCCATCATCTCGGTCTGGTCCACGGCCGACAGCAGCGCGCGGCAGATCTTCGGGTTGTCGAAGGGCGGCAGGGTGTGGTTGAGCCGGATCTGGCCGATCAGCCCGGTCGTTTCGACGAGCTCGACTCGCACGTCCCGCTGGCGCAGCAGGTCGGGCACGAGATCCACCAGGGGCTGCTCCCACCAGTCGATCTCCCCGGAGCGCAAGGCCCCCGCCGCCGTGGCGCCGTCGGGAATCGTGCGCCACTCGACCCGGTCGAAATGGGCGATCCGCGGCCCGGCGGTGAAGCTCGGCGTGCCGTCCTGGCGCGGCCGGTAATCCTCGAACTTACGGTAGACGTTGAGCGAGCCGGGCACGCGCTCGGCCGCGACGTAGCGATAGGGCCCGCTGCCGATCATTTCCGGCACGGCCTGGGTGGCGGGCGTCGCGCTCAGCCGCTCGGGCATGATCACCGGCAGATAGGAGGTCGGCTTCGCCAGGGCGTCCGGCAGCAGCGGGAACGGCCGCTTCAGGCGGAACTGCACCAGGGTGTCGGACGGCGCGGACAGCTCGTCGACCGTCGCGAACAGGGCTCCGCCGAAGGCATCGCGCTGGGACCAGCGCTTGAGGCTCGCGACCACGTCGCGGGCCAGCACCGGCGTGCCGTCATGGAAGCGCAAGCCGTCGCGCAGGGTGAGCCGCCAGGTGAGCCCGTCCGGCGACACGTCGTGGCCCGCCACCATCTGGGGCTGGGCGCGGTAGGACGCGTCGAGGCTGTAGAGGGTGTCGAACACCATCAGCGCATGCGTGCGCGTGACGTAGTTGGTGGTGATGATCGGATCGAGGAGCGCCAAGTCGGCGTAGGGCACGAAGCGCAGCGTGGTGGCCGAGGCGGCCCGGACAAGGGCGGGGCGTGCCACCGCGCCGGCGATCAGGGCGCCGGCGCCTTGCAGCAGGGTGCGTCGCTTCATGCTGTCGTCCGCTCATATCCTGGGGTTGCCGACGCTGACGCGCCTGGCCCGCCCCGGTTGCAAAGCCTACGCCAGCAACCGGCCAAGACATATTCGAGGGACGAAAAAGGCTGCCCGGTTTGTTTCCGGACGCGCCCGAGCGTGATGGGTCGGTGCGCTTCAGCGCATCGCCACCGAAAAATCAGGCGGCGCGGGACCAGCGGATGTCGCCGAGGCTCTCGCGGAAGGCGAAGCGGGCGAGGTGGTCGGCGACCACGTTCTCGAGGCGGGTGAGGTTGACCGGGTCGGCGCTGTCGATGCGCATCACCAGGGCGTCGGGCTCCGCGTCGAAGGTGCAGACGCGGTCCTCGCCGAACGGCACCGTGCCGTGCTCGGGGGTCGCCTCGACCTTGAACTTGTGGCTCCAGTGCCGGCAGAGCTGCTGCAGGTAGCGGCTCGCCTCGGCGGTCTGCACACGGGCCTGGGAGGTAGGCATTCCGTCGGTCTCCAAAGAAATCAAAAGCTGTCTGTCGGTGGACGTCTGGTCATTGATCTCGCACATGCGAAATGAATGAACCCTGAGCAAGGACCATGCCTGGGCGGGCGCGGGCGTCCCCGGCGTCTGAATTGAGGGTCGGCCCGAAGCGTTAGCGGGCGCTTAATGCCCGGTCCGGCGGCGGCACACCGTGCCGTCGCGGCAACTCCTGCACCCGCCGCCGTGCCGAATTATGGCGCGCCGCACAAATTCTCTCCCGGGCCGCGACGCCGATCCTCGACCTGCGAACTCCGAGGATAAGTCGGGTCTTAGACGGACTGGCGGTTCGCGCAGTCAGGTTGCGCAACACGTTGCAGCCTCGGCCGCCGCGACGGCTGAAGCGTGCCCTCATCGGCCCGGAGACGACGGCGCCCGCTGCCCGGCCGCAATGCGGTCGAGGATGACGTG
Source organism: Methylobacterium brachiatum (assembly GCF_020523825.1). Taxonomy (GTDB): domain Bacteria; phylum Pseudomonadota; class Alphaproteobacteria; order Rhizobiales; family Beijerinckiaceae; genus Methylobacterium; species Methylobacterium brachiatum. Next base: position 521,750 of record NZ_JAJALK010000003.1, read on the forward strand.
GGGCACGGTCAGCGCGGAGAGCATCTGCAGGGTCAGGGTCAGCAGATTGGCCACGGCATCGTGGGCTCCCGGCGCGTAAAGCGGCCAAAGCCCCGCACTGATCAGAAGGGTCAGCGCGAAGACCGGCAGCGAGGCGAGACATGCGCGCCGCATCGTATCGATGCCGGGTGCCTTGGTCGGGTCGCGCACCAGCGTGCGCATGTGCCGTGGACCGTGCAGGCCGACGAAATACAGGGTGAAGGCCGTCAGGGGCGGCAACACCCAGAAGGCGACGGCCAGAAGAATCATCTCGGTCAGGACGGCGCCGCGCGGACGGTGCGTGAGGAGCCAGAACGCCGTGAGGGCGAGCCAGAGCCACGCCGATGCAATCCACCAAGCCGGCAGCTGAGGCATCGACACACGGGCGACACAGGCGAAGATGTCGGCCGTCTCATCGGGCCGAAGCAGGGCCGGCAGGGCGACCGGGAGGCCCCCACGCACGATCGCCTCGAAGGGCCGGCCGGGGCCCGCATCCTCCTCACCGAAATGCAGGACCGAGAGGGCCAGGAAACCCGCCAGGGTCGCCAAAGGTGCAACCTGCCAGGCCAGGAGGACCAGCGCCGAGAGCCCGAGATACGGGACGGCGAAGATCCCGAACCACGCCCGACCATAGCGCGGGCGCAGCAGGGGGGCCGCGATGGCGCCGTCGAGGGCCCCGTGGGGAACCCCGAGGAGGATGACGACCGTCAGCGCCACGAGCCAGGCGATGTCGCGGGGCAGGAGCGCCGAGGCCGTAAGCCCGAGGACGAGTAGCACGCCGGGGACGCGTCGGAGCACAGCCCCCGGCGCTTGGACGCGTCGGCGGCTCGCCCGGACAACCTCCCGTTCGGAAAGGATGGACGACGCGGCCGCCATCCGCGTCAGGCCGCCCGGCGCAGCGGCGCCGCGAGGCGTCCCTCCGCGAGATCGCGGTCGACGGCGCGGGTCGTCTCCATCGTGGCGAGGATGCCGTAGACGACCTTCGCCGTCAGATCGAGGATCGCGATCACCGCCAGGGCGAGGGTCGGCGACAGGAAGCCCAGGCCGTCCTGGCCGACGAGCAGAACCACGGGGTAGGCACACCAGACAGCGGTGAGGAACACCGCGTTGCGCCGGAAGGCGGTGCGCACGTCGGCGCGCTCGCCGGCATTCTCCTCACGCAGCTGCACGAAGATCCCGTAGAACACGGCTCCGAAAGCGCCGCAGGAGATGGCGAACCAGGTCCACTTCACCGCGGCGACATCGGACAGGCCGAAGGCCAGGGCGGTCACGATCATGATCAGGTCGGAGCCGATCAGCCCCCAGACGACGGCCGGGCGGCGCATCCCGGAATGCATCGCCGTACGCGAGAGCCCGACGAGGAGCAGCGGCGTCGTGAACGTCCAGTCGATGTAACGGGCGAAGTAGAATTGGCGCGCCGCCTCGGCCGCGTCGGGACCGGCGGGGAGCACGATGCTGCCCTGGCCGGTCGCCATCGCGAAGTAGGAGCAAGCCGCGATGATCGGCACGATTCCGTGAATGATCCCGTCGGCTTCCTCGGCTGGCGTCCGCCGCTTTGCCAGGAACAGGATGACTGCGGCACCGGCCGCCATTCCCACAAAGCCCAACCAGAGCCAGAACTGAGGCGTCATCAAAATCTCGTTTGTACAGGGATGGAATTCACGCCGTGGGACGTGCGACCCCTGCCCAATCGGCCTTGATGAGGATCGTTGCGTAGGACCGCGGTCACAGTCGAGTGAGATGCCACGCCTAGCGGCGTGTCCGGCGCGGTTCGGAAACGCTCCCGCTCGGGTGCAGAAAAGCCGACAGGCCGGCGATTGCACGATCGCCGTGCAGGGCTCCGCGCGGGGATATTTTTTTAGCTCGATCAGCCATTTGACCCCGCGCGGCGCCGGCCTGGTGACACAGACACGTCGTCTGCCGTGAAGACGGACGAGCGGGCGGTGTGACAGGACGAAGGGTCGCGGTGGCATCCGTCGCTTTGGATGGCGGATGGTCGCGGGCCGATCGGCCGTTTGGGAATCTGCGGCGCCGCCGGCGGACCCGACATCGAGCGTTGCCAAGTCCGAGCCTATATCGTGCGGCTTCGGGCGATGGAGCTGTGTCCTGAATGGTCTCCGCCGGGATCTTCCGTCGGCGGGCAGGCGGAACGATCCTGTGTCCACCCGTTCGGATCGGAAGGTCAGACGCGCTTCGCCCCAGGACGGCCGAGGTCGCTTTCCGGATCTAGGGCGACGCGGCCGAACTCGGTCTGCGCCTCCGCTCCCGGCAACAGAGTTCGGCCGTCAGGCTCGGTCAGGCGGCTGAGCAGCTCAGCTCGGGATAACCTTGCCGGGATTCATCAGATCCGCGGGGTCGAGCGCCGCCTTCACCCGGCGCATCAGGTCGAGCCCCACCGGGTCGCCGTAATGCGCGAGCTCGTCGCGCTTGATCAGGCCGACGCCGTGCTCGGCCGCGATCGAGCCGCCGAGCCCGTGCACGATGTCGTGGACGATCCGGTTGAACCGGCCCCATTCCGCCAGGAACGCGGCGCGGTCCATCGCTTCCGGCTGGGTCAGGTTGAAGTGGATGTTGCCGTCGCCGAAATGGCCGAAGCCGCAGGGGCGCAGGCCCGGCATCGCTGCGGTGCAGGCCGCACTTGCCCGCTCCAGGAAGTCCGGCAGCTTCGACAGCGGCACCGACACGTCGTGCTTGATCGAGGCGCCCTCGCGGGTCTGGGCCTCGGGCACGCCCTCGCGCAGGCTCCAGAGCGCGGCGTTCTGGGCGCCGCTCGCCGCGATGGTCGCGTCGGCGATCAGGCCGGCTTCCAGCGCGTCGCCGAGGGCGGCTTCCAGCTCGGCGCGGGTATCGGCATCGGGCCGCGCCGACGAGACCTCGATCAGCGCGTAGGCGCCATGCTCCCCGGAGAGCGGCCGGACCGTGCCGGGGACGTGGCGCAGCACGATCTCCAGCGCGAAGGGCGGCAGATACTCGAAGGCCGTGAGATCCCGGTCCATCCGGGTCCGCAGGGCCACGAACAGGTCGAGGGCGGCGCGCGCCGAATCCAGCCCCACGAAGGCGACGCTGGTGGAGCGCGGCCGCGGGAACAGCTTCAGCACCGCCGCGGTGACGATGCCCAGCGTCCCCTCGGAGCCGATGAACAGCTGCTTGAGGTCGTAGCCGGCATTGTCCTTCCGGAGCGCCCTCAGCCCGTTCCACACCCGGCCGTCGGCCAGTACGACTTCCAGCCCGAGGACGAGATCCCGGGCGTTGCCGTAGGCCAGCACCGCGATGCCGCCGGCATTGGTGGCGATGCCGCCGCCGATCCGGGCCGAGCCCCGCGACGCGTAGGAGAGCGGGAACAGCAGGCCGGCCCGCTCGGCCGCATCCTGCACCTCCGAGAGGATCATCCCGGCCTCGACCGTGATGGTGGAATCCACCGGATCGACCGCGCGCAGCCGGTTCATCCGCTCCAGGGACAGGACCACGCCGCCCTGCGGGATGCCGCCTCCGGTCAGCCCGGTATTGCCGCCGAGCGGCACCACCGCGATGCCGGCCTGCGTGCAGGCCCGGACCGCGAAGGCCACCTCCTCGGTGCTGCCCGGCCGCAGCACCGCCAGCGCCGCGCCGGTGAACAGCTTGCGGCTCTCGACGAGATAGGGGGCGAGATCCTCGGATTCGGTCAGCACATGGCGCGCGCCGAGCCCGTCGCGCAACGCGCTGAGCAGCGTATCGTGGGTGGGGACTGGCAGCGTCATCGGCGAAATTTTGTAGACCAGGCCGGGCGGGTTGCAAGCGTCGGGATGGCGCGGGCCCCTGCACGCCTTACAACGCTCCTGTGCCCCCGGGCGGCCACGCGCCCGGATCCCCGCACGCCCCAGAGCCCGAGGCCGCGATGCTGTCCGTCATCCAGAACCCGCCCCGCATCGCCCTGCCGATCGCCGGCAGCGGCGACCTGTTCCCGGTGCGCCGGGTCTACTGCGTCGGGCGCAACTACGCCGCCCATGCCCGCGAGATGGGCGCCGATCCCGATCGCGAGCCGCCGTTCTTCTTCATGAAGCCGGCCGACGCCCTGCAGATCGTCGGACCCGAGCCGGCGCCGCACACCTACCCGCCGCAGACGCGGAACTACCATTTCGAGGTCGAGCTGGTGGCGGCTCTGGCGGGCGGCGGCAGCGACATCCCGGTGGCGGACGCCCTCGACCACGTCTACGGCTACGCGATCGGCCTCGACATGACCCGGCGCGACCTGCAGGACGAGGCCAAGAAGCTGTCGCGGCCCTGGGACCTCGGCAAGGCCGCCGACCATTCAGGCCCGATCGGCGCGCTTTTCCCCGCCTCGGCGATCGGCCATCCGGCCAGGGGGGCGATCACCCTCGCGGTGAACGGCGAAATCCGCCAGACGGGCGACCTCGCCGACATGATCTGGTCGGTGGCCGAGCAGGTCGCCTACCTGTCGCGCTACTTCACTCTGCAGCCCGGCGACCTGATCTTCACCGGCACGCCGTCGGGTGTCGGCCCGGTCCAGCGCGGCGAGCGCATGGTCGCGGCGATCGCCGGCCTGGGTGAGATCACCCTCGACGTTGTCTGACGCGCCGAGGATGCTCCTCGACCGCCCGTTCCTGCGGCGCCTGTTCCACCTCGGGTCGCTCGCGTCCCGGGGGATGACGCTGGGCGTGCGCGGTGTCGCCCTCGACGGCCAGGGCCGCGTCGCCCTGGTCCGCCACACCTACATCAGCGGCTGGCACCTGCCCGGCGGCGGCGTCGAGCGCGGCGAGACCGCCATCGGTGCGATGGAGCGCGAGTTCCGCGAGGAGGCGGAGATCGTCGCCGAGGCGCCCCTGCGCCTGCACGGGCTCTACCGCAACGCCGCCGCCGCACCCCGGGATCATGTCGCGGTGTTCGTGCTGCCGGCCTTCGCGGTGCTGCGCCCCAAGACGCCCGATCGCGAGATCGCCGCCTGCGCCTTCTTTCCCGCCGACGCCCTGCCGGAGGGCACCACCCGGGCGACCCGCGCCCGCCTGCGCGAGGTCCGGGAGGGCCTCCCGCCGGACCCGATCTGGTGAATCGTCACGAACCTGAAAAAGGGCGCTTGCGTCGCCCGGCGGAATGGTGTTTAGAGAGCGCCGCCGGGGGGCGCCGGCACGCAAGTCCAGGTGGCCAGGCACTAGTGAGCGGGTGTAGCTCAGGGGTAGAGCACAACCTTGCCAAGGTTGGGGTCGAGGGTTCGAATCCCTTCGCCCGCTCCAAAACTTCAATTATTGCAAGTACTTGCAGGATCGTTGCAACACCTCACCCCGGCGTTGCAGCTTTCCAGGCAGCACCAAGGCGGCACCGGGTATGCCACGCTGCGGGACCCGCGTGTGGGTCCGCTCCCGAAGGAATGGGCAAGCGACGGCTCACTCCGATTTTCCGGTTTCGGCCGCGCTGGATCTCCCGACGCCTTAGGCGCCTTCGTAGCTCGATCTCGACCTAGGTGCGGGACACGGGACCTGCGCATTCCTTCCGACCTGCTCAGAAATCCACTGCCTTCGGTCCAGGCGGGTGTGCCGCTCGTCGATCGGCGATATCCAGGGTCGGAGGCGTTCGACGTTCCAGACGTCGTCCGCGGCTATGCCGATCCAGGGTACGCTGGTTCCTTCGGTGCTCCGCGGTCCATGCGGGCGCCTCCTCCGCCCGACGGCGAACGCGGTTCAAAAGTGGGCCGGTGCTTCCTATGCACTCGACACGGGCACATCGGCGGCCGAGATCGCGCGCCGGGCGCGGTCACTCGGTGGGACATCGAGGAGGTCCTGCCGTTCTTACGCGCACGAGGTCGCCGTCGGCCCACGAAAAAATCGAAACACCCTTTTGATGGGGGTGCCTTCTCGGCTCACGTGCGGATCGGGTCGATCCACCAACGGGCCGAAGCGTCGCACGGCGTCCTTCGCCCGCATCCGGATCTCGCATCGCGTATCGACCTGCCGCTCGTCGCGAGGCGGGCCGGGTGTGCGATGCGTCGCCTGAGGCAGCACCGTCGACCGAGATCGGTCGTCGTGCCATCGCCGCGGTCAGCAGGGCGGGACACGGCGCGACCAGTTGCAGGGCCGCGTGGCGTTCTAGTCCCGAGGCCGGATGATCGCGGGTTCGGCACGTCGGGTGACTGATCCGTTCGGGCTTGGGTCCGGCGTCTTCCTTGTCCGTAACTTCCTCGGCAACCTATCGCGAGGCCATGGAAGGTACGGATCGGCGTCGTGCCACCGGTCCGAAATCGGATGCGGCATTTCCGATACGCTTGGCCGCGATCGGTCGTCCAACGCTTTTGCAGGGCGTCCGCAGCCGTTTCAGGTCGCATCCTGATCGCCGCTTGCATGTCGAAAAATTCGACATTATTGTTCTTGGAAAGTCACGGATTTCGACAGGCCATGACGCTCGCCACGTTCCCCGCTCCATCCGTGTCGTCCTTCCCGACGGCCGAAGTCGAGAAGTGCCTACGCGACGAGCTGATCGAGGCGGTCAAATCGGAGGCGGCCGTGAAAGGCGACGCCCTGCCGCCCACGCCGGCGGCGATCGCCACGACGAAGTTTCAGATCGACTCCCTGGTGGTCGTCTCGCTGCTCACGGCGGTCGAAAGTGTCGTCGGCTGCAACCTGCCGGATACCGTCGTACGCGCGGGTGGCTTCACGTCGGTGGAGCAGGCGTTGGAACAGCTTGTTCCACGGATCGAGAAGCACTGGGCCAAGATCAACGGAGTGAAGACGTGAACCAAGCCTCGAGCCCTCCGGGCAGCGACGAGGAGGAACGCAGGAAGCTGGGCGATCGGCTGAAAGAGGCCAGGAAGTATCTCGGTCTGAAGCAGGAGGAGGTGGCGAACTACCTCAAGATCCCGCGCACTGCCTTGACCGATATCGAGAGTGGCCAGCGCCGTGTGGAAGCCATCGAGCTGACGCGTTTGGCCAGACTCTACCGCCAACCTGTGGGCTACTTCACCGGAGAAGACGAGGCCTCCTCACAACTGCCGATCGACGTCGCCCACTTGGCGCGGCAGGCGGCGGCGCTCTCGGAGAAGGACAGAGAGGAGCTCGGTCGCTTCGCGGAGTACCTGCGGGTCAGAGCGCGGCCGGATCGAGGCTGAGCGATGGTCGCGACAACCTACGCAGGAGCGGTCCGGGCCGGTACACAGGCCGCCGCGCGGCTTCATCGGGATCTCGGCATACGATCACGGGTCGAAGCGCATGGGGGCAATGTCGACGTATTCGGATCGATCGGAGCGCTCGACCTGCCACTCCTTCTGCGTCCTCTGCAGGGACTCCTCGGAGCCTATCTGAACGATCCGGCTCCGGGAATCCTCGTGACCACACAGCGCGCCATGAGCATCCAGCGCTTCACGGCAGCCCACGAGCTCGGGCACTTCTCCCTTGGGCACGAGCCCAGTCTCGACGACGAGGGAATTCTGCGGCGCATGCCGATGGCTGGTGAGAGGGCGCCGAAATTCCAGGAGGTCGAAGCGGATGCCTTCGCGGTCGAGTTCATGATGCCGCGTTGGCTCTTCTTCGCACACGCATCGCGTCAGGGCTGGACGGCGAGGGACTTCGTCCGACCCGATCGCGTCTACCAGCTTTCTCTGCGTCTGGGCGCCAGCTACGCGGCGACCTGCTACACGCTCGCGAGGCATCGTCTGATCACCTCCGGACACGTCGACGCGCTCCTCGAGACGAAACCGCGGGAACTCAAGGCCGAGCTTCTGGATCCCTACCGCCCAGACGACTATCGAGGCGACGTCTGGCTTCTCACGGAACGCGACGCCGGAACCCGCATCGATGGAAGCCGCAACGACATCTTCGTGCTCCGCCTGAAGGAGCACAGCGGCGGCGGATATCTGTGGGACATCGATCAGCTCAAAGACAGCGGCTTCGCGATCGTCGGGGACGAATTGTCGGAGCCACCCGAAGACAGCGTCGGCGACAACGTGCTTCGGCGCGTCACGGCCGCGCCGCCGGACGACTTCCGCGGACTGATCGAACTCGCCGAGTTTCGGCCCTGGGATCCCGACGCGCTCCTAACCAAATTGGACGTCGAGATGGACCTGACCGGCCCCGAGGAGGAAGGCCTCTCTCGTGCCGAGCGGCGGAGCTTGCTTGAGGCGGCATGAGCGGCGTCGAGGTTTTCGTAGACCTGCGGCCGCGCTTCGGTCATGCGCGCGATCAGGGCCCCCGGCCGACCTGTCTCGCGTTTGCTGCGAGCGACACCCATGCCGGGGTTCGGCCCGGATGGCTCCCCCTTTCGTCCGAGTACGCGTTTCATCGGGCTCAGACGCGCATGGGTTTCGGTCCGGATGAAGGAGCGACGCTGGCGTCCATGCTGGACGTACTGCGTGAGGACGGGCAGCCGGAGGAGGGCGGTTGGCCCTACCTTCCGGCGACGCCGGTCGATGCTGCGTCCTGGGTCCCGCCGGGCGACGTCGGCCTTCTGTTCAGACGCGGATCCGAACGTCGCCCGGTCGCCTTCGACATCATCGTGGGCGAGATCGAGCGCGGCCAGCCGGTCATCGTCCTGATCCAGCTTTCCCGCTCCTTCTTTCGACCGGATGCGGACGGCATGATCCATCCCGCCACCGGCGAAACGCCGGAGCCGCAGCGCCGTCACGCCGTGGTCGCCGTCGGCCACGGAAAGGCCGGCGGCCATCGTGCGATCCTGGTGCGGAACAGCTGGGGCGCGAAGTGGGGCAAGCGAGGCCACGCTTGGCTCACCGAGACGTTTATCGCCCCGCGCATCTACGCTGCCGCGAAACTGACGGAGGATGTCGTTGTATCTCCCGATCCCCCAGCAGCCTGACTGCATCAGCGCTTGGCGCGAGGCCGTACGGATGGTCGAAGCGCAGCCGAGCCACTGCGCCTACAACGTCGTCCTCGACATCGCGGACCCGACGAGGAACACGACGCTGCAGGATCCAGGCGTCGCTCTGGTCGATGACTTCCTCCGCCAACAGGGTCAACAGGCGGTCGGGACCGTGGCGAACACGATCTTCCCTGCCAGTCTTTACCACCGATACGGTGCCCCGGCCTTCTTCGACGTCTTCCAGGAACGGGTGTTGAGAAGGGTTCGGCGCAACGAGCGGTGGTCTGGCTACTACTTCGAGCGGATGATCGACGTTTCGGTGCCGGAAGGGAAGAGCCCGAATCAGCTTTGGGATATCGTCGGACGGATCAACGACAAAAAAGTCAAATCCCTCAACAAATTCGAGCTTCCATTGTTCGATGCGGCACGCGACGTCGACAATTCACCCTACGGAGGACAATGTCTCAGCTTCCTGAGTTTCAAGGTGGTGCCCGGAGCGAAGAACAGCGGAAAGAAGCTTGGGCTTACGGCGATGTATCGTAACCACTTCTACGTTGAAAAATTGCTCGGAAACCTCATCGGCCTTGGGCGTCTGATGGATTTCGTCTGCCGTGAGACGGGCCTCGATCTCGGCGAACTCACGATCGTCTCCACGCGTGCTGAGGTCGATTTGCCGAAGGGCACCCGTCGCAACGACATCAAGACCCTTCTAAGCCGAGTCCGGGATGCCGGCCAGAAATACGCGGCCTGACCGATGCCGGATCGAGGGGGCGCCGCGACCACGTTCGTCCCGTCGCCGCCGATCGTCTCGGACGGAGTCGCCGGAGCCCTTCCGCAAGGCCCGCATGCGTGTTCAGAAGGGCAGGCTCGCAGGCGTCGGCCGCTCCTTGGTCGTCTGGGCGACACCGTAGAGCGAATGCACGCCAGAGATGAACTCCGCCTGTCCGCCGTAGCTCGGGTGGCGGACGACTGAGAGCGGGATGTCGATACCAGAAAGAGCCAGAGCCGCATCGCGCCCGATCGCGACGATGCGCTTGGGCGCGACCATCGCGATCAAGGCCTCCATGAGGCACCACGTGGCGTCGCGCTCGGCGCGGGTGTGGCATCGGTTCGAGAACGGGTTCTTCGGCTCGTGTGGGTGGAGCGGGAAGACGTTCCATAGGATCGCAGGCTCGCCTATCCGGGCGAGAACACGCCAGATGATCGCCGCGGTGCGCTCGGCGACGACGGGACCGCGGGTGGCGCGCTTGAGGTCGATGCCGCCCATAAGGGCGCCGGCCGGCTCGAGATGGACCTCGTCCGTCAGGGGCAATCCGGTCCGGCGGCCGCCGCGATATCCGAGGTCGCGGGCGATCCAGATCGTATCGACGTTGGCGTCGAGCGCCGCTTCCAGGCAGCGCGTGAGATTGCGTCGACGCACGGTGGCGGCATCGGCGCGATCATGTTCCGGGCAGACGTCTCCGTACGGATTGAAGACCGAGGGCAGCCGAACTTCGGCGAGCGCTGCAGCGAAGGATGCGGGCGTTCTCAAAGCAGGTGCTCGATCGAGAGGCGGTGGTTGACCATGTCGATGTGGATACGCCCGCGCCGATGTTCGCGCAGGAAGCGGAAAGCCGCATAGCCCTGAAGAATGGCTTCTTCCCACATCCAAAGCGGGCAGCGCTCCGCCTCGTAGCCCGCCGCGAACTGGCGGACGTGCTTCAGGAGGTCGAACGGGATGTCGCCGGGCCGAGCGCCGGCGAACAATTCCAGGTCCACTGCCTGCCCGAAGATCCAGGTCGTGATCCCCTCCTCGATCAGGATCGCCCGTGCGCCGTCCTGCGCTTCGTCCACTTTCGGCGCGCTCTTGCGCTTCACCCGGAGCAGGGCCCGGACGACCGGCGACCAGCCGAGCACGGCGACGTAGGCGTAGTGGAAGACGTCGTGGAAGCGGTAGTCGTCCTGAAGCATGGCGTTGTCCGTCAGCCGGTCGCCGATGTTGATGCCGTTGCAACGCTGGTAGACGAATTTGCGCTCGCGGACGTCGCGCTCGAAGATGTCGACGTACAGGTCTCGCGGCAGCTGCTCCGCCGGATCGGACTGCGCATCGAGGGGCACCGGATAGATGCGCTCGTGCGGCCACCTGTCGAAGATCTTCTCCAGGTTCTTCACTGCCGCCGCCTCGAGCGTCACTCCCGCTTCGGTGGCGGCCTCGACCAGGGACCGTGTGATCGATCTCAACCGATCCGCAAGCAGATCGCCTTGTCCGAGCCGCTCCTCGTGCTGGTCGGCGAGCAGCACACCGACCTCGCTGGCAAGCTGGAGAAGCGTCCTTTCGAAAGCCGCGTTCGGCGCGTCCTGATGCGGCATGATCGCGGGCTGGAGGGATGCGAAGGTCGCCGCACCGGTCTGGGTCGGGCTTGCGAAGATCTCCTCCAATCGGAGTCCGCCGCGTGAAGCGACCGCGGTCACGTACCAGAGGACATCGCCGAGTTCTTCGACGACGGCGCTGGCGTATCCGAGATACGAGGCCCGATCACGTTGCTTCTTTTTGACTTCGCTGAGAAGGCTGCCCGTTTCCCCGAAGAGCCCGAGCAGAGGGAACGCCAGCGAGCCACCGTCGCTTCGCTGGTCGGTGGACGAGGCGAGCGAGGCGTAGCCTGCGATCGTGAGAGGTGAGAATTCATCCATCGGCGCAGTCATGGAGAGGATCCTAGCCGTGCGGCCGTAGCCTGTCGCCAGCTACAATGACGGAATCCGCGATGGGCGCTGGTGCCGTCGCAGCGACCGTCGCAATCGATACGATCGCTGCAAACCCGAGCCGCCCTTCGCCGGCCTGGGGTTCCTCGACGAGGATTGGTCGGGCTGAACCGACGTCAGGGGGAGATCGCGCGAACTGCCTTCAGGACCACCGTCGCGTCGATTTCCAACGCGTCCGCGATCTCGAGAAACTCGACCAGATCGATCCGCCTTCCCCCTCCTTCGATCGCGGCGACGACCGATTGATATCGGCCAAGTCGCGAGGCGAGCTCGCTTTGAGTCAGGCCTGATCGCTCACGAGCTTCGACGAGCAGTTCGATCAATCTTCGATGACGTGCGCTTCTGAGGGTCTTGGGCATTGGCCCGTCGGCGGGATCGAGAAAGCCGACCAGCCAGCTAGACCGGATGGAAGATTATCAGAAAATCTGGTTTTCTAAGTGGGCGCCGATCGCGACTCAGCAGGCGCATGGGGGAGGGAGCCATGACCCTCTGGTTCACGGCAGATCACCATTTCGGCCACGCCAACATCATCCGCTTCTGCCATCGTCCATTCGCCGACGTGGCCGAGATGGACGAGGCGATGATCGAACGCTGGAACGCCGTCGTCGAGGACCGCGACGAAGTCTGGCATCTGGGCGACTTCGCCTACCGCTGTGGTCCCAATCGGCAGGCGGAGATCTTCGGTCGCCTACACGGTCGGGCGATCCATCTGGTGCGCGGCAACCACGACCGTGGAAGAACCCTGGCGCTGCCTTGGGCTTCGGTGCAGCACTACGCCGAGATCGACGCGAATGGCCGCCTGCTGGTCCTGTTCCATTACGCATTGCGCGGGTGGAGGGGATCCCGCCGCGGATCTCTGGCTTTGCATGGACATAGCCACGGAGCCTTGCCGAACCTGCCAGCCACCTGCGACGTCGGAGTGGACGTTTGGAATTTCAGGCCGGTTTCGTTGCCCGAAATTCTCCGGAAGATCGAATCCGCTTCGCCACCTTCGTGAGGCGGCGCGGGTGCACGTGGAGCCGCTCTCCGGCCGATCTCGCGGTCGAAGCGGGTCCTTGCCGTTCCCGGGAGCGTTGGGGTGGACGCCCCCTGACGGCATCGGCGTGCCAGAGTGGAGGTGTTGTGACACCACTGCAGGAGGCGTCCATGGGCGAGGTTAGCACGGTCGGAATCGATCTGGCCAAATCGGTTTTCCAAGTTCACGGCTCCGGTCCGAGTGGCGCAGTCGTGTTCCGCAAGAAGCTGCGGCGTGATCAGGTGCTGGCGTTCTTCTCGACACTTCCGCGATGCGTGGTCGCGATGGAGGCGTGCGCCAGTGCTCATTACTGGGCGCGCGAGATAGCCGTGGCAGGTCACGACACGCGGCTCATCCCACCAGCCTACGTGAAGCCGTTTGTGAAGCGGCAGAAGAACGACATGGCCGACGCGGAAGCGATTTGCGAGGCGGCGCAGCGCCCGACGATGCGGTTCGTCCAGGGCAAGAGCGCGCAGGCTCAAGCTGCGGCAGTGGTGTTCCGTACGCGCGACCTGCTCGTGCGTCAGCGGACCCAGTTGATCAACGCGCTGCGCGGGCACCTCACCGAGTTTGGATACGTCGTTCGCCAGGGGGCCGGGCACGTTGGCCAGCTCGTCGCGATCGTCCGCGACCCCACATCTGACGTTCCGGCCGAGGCACGGCCGGTCCTGGCCGTCATCGCGGACAGCCTGCAAGCGCTCCAAGCGCAGATCGCGCGCCTCGACCGCGCGATCGCCCAGCGTGCGAAGGACGATGCCGTGGCTAAGCGGCTGATGACGGTACCGGGTATCGGCCCGGTGGTCGCGACCGCACTGGTGGCACTGGCACCGGCCGCCAGTACCTTCCGCCGCGGGCGCGACTTTGCGGCCTGGCTCGGCCTCGTCCCGCGGCAGCACTCCAGCGGCGGCAAGGAGCGGCTGGGGCGAACGACTAAGATGGGCGAGCGCAGCTTGCGACGGTTGCTGATCCTGGGCGCGAGTTCTGCGACCAAGGTCGCGGCGCGCGCTCCCGACAAAGCTGGGGCGTGGTTGGCCGGTATGCTGTCGCGCAAGCCGCGCATGCTGATCACCGTCGCCCTGGCGAACAAGATGGCGAGGATCGTCTGGGCGTTGATGGCCCGCGGCGGCTCCTACAGAGCTCCGGCCACGGCGTGACCGCCACGGCCTGAGGCGTCAGGGAGGCAGGGAAGGTCAGGCGAGAGGTATGGCGCAACGGTCAGAAGACGGGGTCGGGAAAACCAGTGAACGTCCAAGCGCCTCGAGCGCGCCAAAGCGACTTGGACCCGATCCGCGATCTCCATACAGGCCAGCAGCCGTGAGGATGGCTGCATCGAAAGGCCGGACACACGGAAGCACCTGAACCTGCGCGCACAGATCTCTCAAACACCCCCTTGAATCCGATGGGGCGTCCACACACGGACGTTCAGGCGCATCTTGCCAACTCGCGTAGCCGGCGCATCCAGCGAGTTCGTTGGCGCAGTATGCTAGTTTGTCGCCGCGAGGTCGGGTCCATTGTGATGAGGCGCTGGCACACGAGATCGAAGTGGCAGGTGTCGCGAACTCCGAGCTGCATTGGCCGTATAGCGCGAACTGAACACCTTTCGTCATCGGTGCGGGCCGAATTCGGAGCCTGTGCCACTCCGCCGTGTCTCGCGATTTCTGCCCCCTCATCGCGAGACGTCGGGCAGGGACCGGGCCGGAAATCTTTTCGGAGGCTGACAGCGCCCGGTCCGTTGTCGGATTTTGACAATCCGCTTTCCCGACTTCCGCTGGTAGCCGGGCCGGCCGATGAACTGCGCGGTACCGAACGCGTGGCCCTGCCGCTCGCGCGATCTCATGCGAGGCGAGGCAGTCCGAAGGCAGGTTCGGAGCGGCTCATGCATTCCACGCAGAAATCCGGAGAGCGGTAGAACGCGCCTCGCTCGACCAGGCTTCCGGGATGTACGTCGGAGCGGGCGCCGCCCGTCGGGAGGCGGAAGCGACACTCCTTGTGCACCGCTCGCGTCGGAGGCTCGCTTCGGGGTCTCGAACCCTTTGCGCCGCAAGCTCGTCAGGTTACGCGGTGTGCCACCCGAATCCGCGTCTGCGGCCGAAGCGCGTCGCCCGGCCGTTCGCACAGGCTCGGACGCAGCAAGGAGGTCCCGCGAACAGCGCGGAACGGAGCAGGGCTGCACACGAACATGCGGATAGTCGAACGGATGGAGCAGCTTCGACCAATCGAACTAATTCTCGTCGACGAGCTGTTCGGCATGAGCTCGGGCTACGTGGTTGATTTTACCAACAACACTTTCGCGGATTTCTTCAACCGGGAGGTCGGGGTCGATATCGATGATGGCGCCTACGCGATCTATGGCGGCAGCAAGGGTAAACGCCTCCGCGCATTCTTGACGGTCGGGCAACCGCGGGCGATCGTAAGAGCACTGGCCGCGTTATGGGAATACTGTGAGACGAAGCGAGTCGCTAGCCAGCAGATCGAGATGGCCGTCGATGCACATCGGCGTCTAAGCCTAATCGTGGAGCGATTGGGCGGACCTCTACTTCCAGATTACGAAATCGTTCGGAGCGGCGTCGATCCGAATCCGCCGAACACTCGGAAAGCACTACGTTCGAACGAGCAGGAGTTGCGACGACTTGAGGAGCGCTTTCTTGCTCTTCACGAATTGTCGGATGATCCTCAGGCCCGAGGGCGCCATTTCGAGCGGCTACTTACGGACCTCTACAACGCATGGGACATGGATGCGCGCGGAGGTTTCACCGTTGTCGGCGAGCAGATCGACGGTTCGTTCCAGTTGAATGGCAACACGTATCTGCTCGAGGCGAAGTGGCACCGCGTGAAGACCGACGCCAGTACTTTGCGCGGTTTTCAAGGTAAGGTGAACGAACGTCCGAAATGGACGCGCGGTCTTTTCGTTAGCTTCGCGGGATTCACCGAAGTCGGTCTGCAGGCGTTCACAGTCAGGAAGATCATTCTCGCAGACGGAATGGATATCTACGAAGCGCTGGCCCGGCGCCTCTCGATCCCGGATATCATCGCAGCAAAGATCAGGCACGCGTCGGAAACCCGAAGGTATTTCAAGCGGGTCCGTGGTCTTTTCCTATTGTGGAAGCGACTGCTCTAGGTTACTGATCTTACTCTTGAATTATTTCACTTTAGAGAATCGGATCTAAGCGGATGCTGTTGAGTAATTTCAGCATAAGAAATTTCAGAAATTTTCTACAGGTCGATATCCCTCTCTCGGGAAACATCGTTATCCTGGGGGAAAACCGCATCGGAAAGAGCAATCTCCTGTTCGCGATACGCTTGGTTCTCGATCCTACGCTTCCGGACTCGGCGCGTCAGCTCAAGATGTCGGACTTCTGGGATGGTGCGGCGCCCGACTACGGCAGTCCGATCGAAATCCATCTGGATTTCGCGGAATTCACGACCGATTTCGGTCTGCTCGCCTTATTGACGGAGTATCGTGTCGCCGGCGATCCGACGATTGCGCGACTCAGCTACATCTTCCGGAAGAAGGCCGACGTCGCTGGAATTCCGCAGTCGAGCGACGACTTCGAATTTGTCGTGTTCGGCGGCGGCGAGGAGTCCCGGCCGGTGCCCAGCAAGGTTCGACGCCGGATCGCAATCGACGTGCTCGACGCGTTGCGCGATGCCGAAGGGCATCTCGGCACATGGAGAGGTTCGCCACTGCGCCCCCTTCTTGAGGACGCGATTTCGAGCGTGACCCGCGAGGATCTCGCCGCGGTCGCGGCCGATCTCGACAAGGCCACGAAGACGCTGGAGGCGTTTCCGACGATCAAGGTGCTGGAGAACGAGCTGCGCGCCGGCATCCTTCATCTCTCCGGCGAAGCGCATGATATCGATCCACGTCTGGGATTCGCGCCGTCCGACCCGCTGCGACTGTTCCGGGCGATCGCGATGTTCATCGACGGCGGCAAGCGCGGCATCGCGGAGGCGAGTCTTGGATCAGCCAACGTCGCCCTGCTGGCGTTGAAGCTGGCCGAATTCGCATGGCGCCGGAGGAAGAACGAGCGCAACTTCTCCCTGCTGTGCATCGAGGAACCGGAGGCGCACCTTCACCCGCAGCTGCAGCGGTCCGTCTTCAAGAAGCTGTTCGCTTCTGCGGATGCCGCACAGGCATTGATCGTCACCAGCCATTCCCCGACGCTCGCCGCGGTCACGCCGCTGCGGTCGATCATCCAGCTGAAAGGACGGAACCGGTCGACGCAGGCATTCTCCCTTGCCAACCTGCCGGTGACGTCCGACGAGTTGGACGATCTCGAGAACTACCTCGATGCCACGCGAGCGGAGCTGCTCTTCGCCCGCGGCGTGATATTCGTCGAAGGCGACGCCGAGGAGGCGCTGGTTCCCGTGTTCGCCTCGGCTCTCGGACAAGTATTGGATGATCTCGGCATCACGGTGTGCAACGTCGCCGGCACGAACTTCGGTCCATACGTCAAGCTCGCCGAAGCTCTGGGCATGCCCTACGCGGTGATTACCGACTGGGATCCTTTGGATGGTGCCAAACAACCGCTCGGAAAAAAGCGTGTGATCGATCTCTGGAGCGATGTGCTGAAGGTGCGTGGGCAGCCGCCCATCCATCCCGCGCAGCGGACAGCGTGGGAGGCGCTCCAGTTCGTGTCGTTCGCATCGACCTGGGCCGGTGCCGGCATCTTTCTCAACGAGCAGACATTTGAAGTCTCCGTCGCGAATACGCCGTCGCTGCTGAAGCCTCTCCTCGACATCCTCGATGAGCAGGGCTTCGGATCCACCCGAAGCACCCGCATAGCGAACTGGAGGGCAGGCTCGGCCCCCGTCGACGCGTCGCAGCTGCTGGCCATGGTGGCGGACATCGGTAAAGGCCGGCTGAGCGCGAAGCTCGCGAAAAAGGCGGTTGGTCTGGCTCCACCCGACTACATCACCGATGCAATCCGCTTCGTGGCCGGCCGTGTCCAGTAGTCGGTTGCTTCTTCAGGCGCTCGAGGAACTCGCCGCGAATCCGGAGCAGTCGGCGGCCGTACGCGAGACCGGGCATTGCGTGGTGCTGGCGGGCCCAGGCAGCGGAAAGACCAAGACGCTGACTACCGCAATGGCGCGCGCGCTGGCGGAGGACGTGGTTGAACCACGCGGCGTGGCATGCATCACCTACAACAACGAATGCGCGATTGAGCTCGAAATGCGGCTGGCGCGCCTCGGCATGGAAGCTGGCGACCGCGTCTTCGTCGGTACGGTTCACGGCTTTGCGCTTAGCCAGGTGATCGCGCCGTACGCCCGATGCGTGCCGATCGGACTGCCCGCCGATTTCCGGGTCGCGAAGCGCGCCGAGATGCGCGCGTCGGTGGAAGCCGCCTACGCGGTCGCGATCGCCGGCACGGACGACCCTCATCGCCGATGGAGCTTCGCCTCGGAGAAGCGTCGTCGGGACGTGGATCGCACCCGACCGGAGTGGCGGGGACGCAATCCGGAGCTCGCGATGTTCATCGAAGCATACGAGTTCAAGCTTCGGCAGCAAGGCTTGATCGATTTCGATGACATGCCACTACTGGCCTATCGCATGATCAAGGAGCATGACTGGATACGCGACGCGCTTCGCGCCCGCTTTCCCATCCTGTTCGTCGACGAATATCAGGATCTCGGCCATGCACTGCACGAGCTCGTTCTCCTGTCGTGCTTCGGCGGAGGCATCCGATTGTTCGCGGTCGGCGACGCGGACCAGTCGATATATGGTTTCACGGGAGCGAACCCGGAACTGCTCGAGGGCCTGACCGAACGACCGGATGTGCGAACGATCAGATTGCGCTTCAACTATCGGTCCGGCAGGAAGATCGTCCGCGCCTCCCTAGGCGCGTTGGGCGAGGAGCGCGATTACCGGGAACGTGCAGGCGCGCCCGAAGGCGAGCTCACCTTCTGGTCGACGACCCAGGGCCTCGATATGCAAGCGCGGGCGATCGCCGAGACGGTTGTTCCCAAGCTCGTGGAAAAAGGCATTCCGCTCGACGAAATCGCCGTGCTGTACCGAGCCGCATACCTCGGCGACAAAGTCGCGGACGCCCTGAAGCAAGCCGACATTCCCTTCGTGCGGACGGATGGAAATGCGCTCGTACGACGTAGCTCGCGTCTCGCTCGCTTCATCGAGGACTGTGCGCGCTGGGTCGTCGGGGGCTGGCGGGATGCGGACCCGCGATACAGTCGTCTGATCTATCGAGCATCGCTGCTCGTCTTCGGCAGGCACGCCACCGCCGATGAAGAGCGATTTCTGTCGGAGCAACTCATCGGCTTCCTTCAATCGACGATAGGACATGTCGACGGCACGCATGCTTGGCTGCAACGCTTCGATCGCGAGCTGATATCCTCTTGGCGGTCAATTGGCCGTAATTCGGAGCAGGAGTGGGATGTCTGCGTCGAGATGATCGCCAACACCGATCCGGCTTCGAGTCTCGATATGCCGCTCGGCCATTTCGCCGGCCGCGTGGGCGGAACCGGTCGCGTCAATCTGAGCACGTTGCACAGCGTCAAGGGAAGGGAGTTCGATGCCGTAGTCATGTATGGCGTGAATGCACGAGACTTTCCCAGTGAACGCGACAAAAGGACCGCCGGAGCCCTGCGTGAGACTCGCCGCCTGTTCTATGTGGGAGTTACCCGACCACGGAAAGAGCTTGGGTTGATATTTCAAGAAAATCAACAATCACCCTGGGTGAACGAACTATACCAGAGGAGTAAAGCCGATGACTCGGACGCGGGAGTTGGTCTCTGAAGGATCTGACGAATTGTACCGGTCCTCACCGTTCCGATCGGCTGTCTGGATTCCTGCCGAAAGCATGAGCTGCACCGGACCGGCCTCCGGATTGTCTCGCCGCGCCTGAGGCCGCGCGAGCAACGGGCAACGAACTCCGCCGACAGCCCAGACCTCGACCGCGCCGCGTACCCTGCATGCCGCCCCGCGTGCAGAGGCCGAGATCACCACGAACGCCGACCTTTAACGTTTGTCGACACGGCTCGGGTCGATTTGTTCGCGCGAAGCTTGAAACCCGTCGATACGGGCTGGCGGTCAGATCGGAACCGGCTCACGAACGCGACTGTTCACGTCGGTTCCGCCTGGGACGGAACTCCGGCTCGTCGCGGCCGTCCCTGTCGCTGCGGGCGAACGCCCGCGAGAAAGAGCGCGACGGCTGCCCGACAGCGCTTCTCCTGCGCCTCCGGGTCGCCCTGGATGCCGTACAGCGCCTGCTTGGAACTGCGTCCGGGCACAAGGTTGAGGAACAGGTCCGCGGCGATCTCGACGTCGTCGACGGCGATCTGGCCCCGTGCGGCCATGACCTCCAGGAGCGGTGCAACCGCGCGCACGCCACCCAACCATCCTTCCTCGTAGGCGAGCCGCGCGAGGTTGGGAAACTGCAGCGCTTGCGCGACGATGTAGTGCGTGAGCGTGGCCGATCCTGGATCCTGGCTGCAGGCGAGCAGGAACCGGCTCAATTTGTCCAGCACAGCCTTCGCCTCCTGCGGTGCCGCCTTGAGAGCCTGCACTTCGGCCGCAGACGCGATACTTCGGCCTCAAAGGAACATAGCGTTTTCTTTCATATTCACTTTCCGATGCTCGCCGCGGCGGTTGCCCAGCCGGCACGAAATGCGCGGCGTTGATCGGCCGCCGCGCGCGGGATCATGGACGTCCTGCCGTCCTGCACGCACGAAGTCGCCTCCGGTTTATGAAAGGATCGGAGTTGGCCCACAGCGGCGCTGCCCCAGCGTGCGTGCGGATGGGCGGAGGCTCACCGGAGGATCAAAGCGGCGGCTCTCGGCGAATGCCGCCCCCATCCGGAGCTCGCTCGGGGCCCCGCGCGCCCGCCAACCGCGAGGCGGGCACGGTACGAGGGATGTCGTCTGGGGCTGCACCTCAGGCCGAAGCTCCTCGACTGGCCGCTCGCGCAGCCTCAGGCGACACGAGACAGTTCAGAGAGCGGTGAGAAAATTCCGGTGCATTCCACACCGAAATCACCTCAGCCCTTCATCTCGTCGAACCGCGGCTTCGATCCGTGGGCGAACTTCGAAGTTTTGAAAAGCTTGATGCCGACACCGTCGGCGTCGGCGTTCCGGAATTCTATGCCGCCGGCCGAAAGCGTGGCAACCAAACGCTCGAGGGTTTCGGGCTTCGGTGTGCTGGTACCGAGTTCCAGTCCGGCGATACTTCTCTTGGCGACGCCGGAGCGGACGGCGAGCTCCTTCTGTGTCCAGCCGAGCATCGCCCTGGCGCCTCGGATCTGCGAAGCTTCCACTTTGGCCGCGGAAGATACTTGACGCGGACGCATCTCTGGTGCAGCCTGCGAATCGCTGGAAGACGGAGCCGGAACGCCAATTGCGGAAGGCGTCTGTCCAGAAGACCTGATCTTTGGCCGACCTGCAAGTCCGTCGAAATGGGTCCACGCCGTTGCTACGGCGATTCCTTCGATGCTTGTCGAAGACGACGCGCTTCCTTGGCGCCGCAGGCGAGAGGAAGCGACGGCACCCCGAAACTTGGCAGCCTTGTTCCTCCGCTCCTTCGGCGGATCGGGAGATTGTGCCATGTCGAAGTCGTACACCGGATCTGGTGACGCCATCGTCGGCGGCATCCATGACAGCCTGTGTCGCAGCATCCGCATCGCGGGCGAGCGCATCCGATTGGCCCGCGAACTCGAGATCGTCGCGAGATCGCGCGACGACGTCCTGTCCGTCCTTCCCAGGGGGTTGGAGGACATCCAATCCTACAGGAAGCTCGCCGACCACGGCTTGGCGCACGCAACAGTCCGGCGCGCCCAAGGAACTGTGATCGTCCTGGCGGCGGCCGGTCGCGTCTGGCGGCGGCCGGATCTGAGACGTCGGCTGATCGCGGTCAAGCGCGACGCCCGCCGTATCGGCCGACGCGTCGTGCTCGTCACGGGAAGGGGCTTGCTCCGCTTGGCCGGGTGCAGACGCGACCCGCGAAGCCTCTCGCCGTCCCGTTCCCTGGACTGACCCTTTCGTCGTCCTTCGAGCGGCTTGCTTCGATCCTGGCGCGCGAACGCTATCGAACCTTTCCGGACCCGACAGGTGCCTCATGCGGAACGAGAACGTCGTCGTGTTCCCGACCGGACGACCGATGCCACGACTCACGAACGACCGAGGAAGAGTCGCGACCATGGCACGGAAGCTGGCGTCCGCACTTCGGCGCCGGCAGTCCGTATCCGGGCGCCAGCCTCTCTCCATCGAACTTCGCGATCTGACCGGCGTGGCCGACGAGACGGTGGACATGTTGTCGGCTCTCGCCCGAAGCCGGGTCCTCACGCCTGCCACGGCGGCGAGACTAGCGATGCGTCATGCTTTCGAGATCGGGCGCCCCTGGTCGGAAGCCGCCGGTGCGCACGACGCGCGGCCTCACGGCCAGCGATTCATTTTCGCCGGTGACGTGTTCGGGCGCTTCGCGATCAGAATCGAGGACCGGGCGAGCTGTGCCTGGGTGGCTCGGAGCGGGTTCGCCGATCTCGACCTGCTGTGCGGTCTGTGCCCTCCAGAAAGCGGTACGCTTCAGCTGGTGCACAGCCTGGATCCGAACGGCCGTCCTACGATCGATGTGAGCATGGCACGACTTCGGCTCGACGATCAGAGGCGCGCAGACCACGGACAGGATCCATCCGAGAAGCGGCAGGTTGTTTGGGTGGGCGGGCTGCCTCTCTCGGCACAGCGCCGGGCCCTGGCCGTCGCCGGCATCGAGGACGCGCTGCGGCACGGCGGAACGCAGGTTCGAACCGCCGCGCCGTGGTCATGCAACTTTCCAGCCGGGGAGGTGGAGCGCGCACGCGAAGCCCGCCGTCACCTCTTTCTCATCGGAATCGCGTGTCCCGGACTCGTCGGAACGACCGGGGGAACGAGATGAGCGGCCAGGGTCCGATCCCGTCCCTCGGCCGTTCGAAGGGCACGCAGCGGCCCGCGGAAGGCGGGCCGACGACAAGCGTCGCCTTCGCGGAAGATCGCCCGTCAGGCATCCTCGCGATGCTTCGGCTTCTCGACTCTAGCCGTCGAGCGGTCGATGTCGACCCGGACGAGGCCGAGCCGGGTGCCTCTTCGTCCCACCTACCCGACGACCCGGCCGAAATCGCAGCGGCGATCCTGTTCGGTCGCGCCATCGAGCGGGACCCCGCGATACTGGATCGGATCCGGGAGCGCTCGCCGGTACTCATCGTGGATTGCCCCGACGACAGCTGGCTCGAACCGATGACGAACGTCCTCGTACGAGGTTTCGGGTCCGGATCCACGCTATGGAAGCGAACGCCCGGCATGCAGCGAAGTGCCGGCCAGGCGGTGGTCGTGAAGGGGCGGTCCGACGACGTTCGGATCAGAGCCGAGACGCCGGGCGTCGACGTCGGACGAGCGTTTCGGAACTTCCAAGCCTTGATCTGCGTCGCGGCCCCCGGCCGATCACGGCTGCCCTTCGAAGTGGAACGATCGTGGGAGGAGCGGATCCCGCTCGGCCCGCTCGAGCCCGACGATTTGACCATGATTGCAGCCCGGATCGTCGGGTCGGATCCGAAGACGACCGTTCCTGCTTCGATCGCGGCGCGGGTCGACGCGACGGATCTCCGGATCGCGCTGCATGCCTCCCGGGGAGCGGACGGGTCCATCGACCGGCTCAGGGCGATCGTGGAACGCAGAGTTTCGAAGCCGCCGGCCGCTCCTACGCCGCGTCTGTCGCATCTATCGGGTTACGGCGCTGCGGCCGAATGGGGGATCGCTGCAGCGGCAGATCTGGCGGCGTTCGGCAGAGGTGAGCTGCCCTGGGCGGATTGCGAGCCCGGTGCGCTACTGAGCGGCCCGCCGGGCGTCGGCAAGACCATTTTCGCATCGGCACTGGCGAGAGAAGCGGATGTACCTTTCATCGCAGGTTCGTTGGCACAGTGGCAGGCGGAAGGCGAAGCGCACCTTGGGACCACGCTAAAGGCGATGATCGGCTTCTTCCGCGAGGCGCGAAAAATGGCGCCTTGCGTCGCGCTCGTCGACGAGCTCGACTCTTTCGGAGATCGCCGCAAACTCGCGGATTACAACCGCAGCTACGGGGTCCAGGTCATCAACGGCTTCCTGGAATGTCTCGACGGCGATGGCGGCCGGGCCGGCGTGCTGATGATCGGCGCGACCAACGACGCCACTCAGATCGATCCCGCGATCCTGAGAGCGGGACGATTCGATCGGGTGATCGCGATCGCCCGGCCCGCCCTCGAGGAACTGCCCGCCATCCTGCGCCACCATCTCGGATCGGATCTCGTCGCCTCCGATCTTCGGCCCATTGCCCGAAAGGCGTTGGGCGGAACCGGCGCCGACTGCGCCGCCTGGGTGCGGCGCGCCAGAGGCCGGGCCCGCCGCGCCGGACGGCCTCTCGTCGAGAACGATATCCTCGTGGAGATCGCAGGCTCAGCCGGACGCGCACGAGTCGAGGACGAGAGACGGGTGGCGATCCACGAATGCGGGCATGCCGTAGCCGCGCGGTCGCTCGGCCTGTCGATCGGCGATCTGGTCCTGCGCTCGCCCGGACACGGGGGGGGCGGCTACATGGGCTTTGCGCCCCCCGGGGTCGTGACCCGACACGTGCTCCGGAACATGCTCATCGTTCTCATGGCGGGACGTGCGGCCGAGATACTCGCGTTCGGCGACCCTTCCGCCGGAGCCGAGGCGGATCTCCTCGCCGCAACGACGCTCGCGCGCGACATGCACGTCCGCTGGGGTTTGGACCGGCGGCTGTCGGCGGATGGCGGACGCATGGTCGACCCTGCGGTGGGGACTCTCGTCGAGAGGGCGCTGCGGTCGGCGGCGAAGTCCGCGCTGGCCCTCCTGGGGACCCGACGTGAACGACTCCTGGAACTGGCCGAGATGCTCGAATCGCGAAGGTCGCTCGCCTCGGTCGAAGTCGAGGAGTTTCTCCGCTGACGTTCCGATGATCGGCGACGCGACCCGCCGGTCCTCGATGCGGTCGACGACCGGAGGTGCGTCGCCGACCGGTCGGTCCTTCCGATCCAAGTAGCGCGATCGTCGCGACGAACCGATCGCGACTCCCAACATGATGTGCAGGAGGAATCGCGATGCTGGAGAAACGTCCGCGTCCGTTCCGAGGAATGATGGCCGGCACACGGGACGAAGGGTACGTCTCACTCGAGTTCGTCTCATCGGGCGTCGCGCTCCATGCATGTCCGATATGGTCGATGGATCGTCTGCTGGACCTTCCTGCAATGCTTGGTCCCGGCTTGTACATCCTGGTCGGGATGCCGGCACCGCAATCGACGAAGCTCAGAGCTGTAGTCGGCGAATCGGGCATGCTTCAAGAGCGTCTCGCCGCACACGCCGCTGACCCGACGCTCGATTTCGTTTGGGACGCGTGCGTCGCGACCGGGCCGCGCATCATGAACGAGACCGTTCGACTGATCCTCCAGCGCGCGTTCGTCGACGAGATCGCCAACCATGGTTTCGCGACGATTGCGAACAGGCAGGACGCGGAGAGGTTCACGGCCACGGAACACGACATCGCCACGGCGGCGCAGGTGACCGAAGATCTACGCCCGCTCCTCGACATGGCGATGCCGGGACTCGTCGCGGCGGTCGAACCGGTGAAGGCGCCGATCGGCGCGCGTGTGGTCATGGCCCCGCGCGGCCTCGATCCCCTCGGTCTCGTCCGAACCACACATACGATGCGTTGGCGGGGCGCGCTGGCGACCGCGACGATGCGCGGCGGTGAAACCGTGCTTCTGCCCGGCTCGCGGATCGTCGCGGACGTATGCGCGAACACGCAGTGGTTGCGGGAGAAGCGGATCGAACTGATCGGATCCGGCGTCCTCGTGCCCGGCGACGACGCGCGGTACCTCACCGTCGCCGCCTTCGTCACTTTCCGCAGCGCACGCGAAGCGACCGCCTTCGTCACCGGCGGGGCGTCCGCGTCCGCGCGTCTCACCTGGATGCCGATCGATGAACTCTGAAGCTCCCGGCCCGGATCCGGACGCGTTCGGAGGCGACCGGCCTCGGGCCGCAGACCGCGGCCAGCGGCATGAGCGTCCAAGCCGCGGCCGGATCGACGACCGTGCGGATCCTCTTCGACGCCTCGTCGGAAGGCCGGCGGTCGATCAATGGGCCGACGACGAGATCGTGACCCTCGAAGAGGCGCGCGCTCTGTTCTTCCCGAACGGCCCGCTGACGGTCAAATCGCTTCGTTCGGCGGTCCGTCTCGGTCAACTCGCATCCGCTTCGATCGCAGGCAGGCTCTACACGACGCCTTCGGCGGTCCGCTCGCTTCTCGAGCCGCAGCTTCGTCGGGATGCGAAGGACACGTGCGGATCGGCCGAAAGCATGGACGACCGAAGGAGCCCGCGATCGGATCGAGAGGCGGAGGTGCCGTCCGTCGCCCGCCGCCGGGGTCGCAAGCCGAAGCTGCTCCATCGATCCTGGTAAGTCGCGCTGAATCTCTACCGCCGGCTTTTAGAAGTGAGACTATGGTCTCATCAACCAGACTCCAAAGCGAGGTCCGGCGGAGGGAATAGAAGATCTTCCCGTTAACATCTCGAGAACGACTGCACCTTGATGTTCCGCTGACCGAAGCAAGGGATCGGGCCATGGCTGGAAGAAGGAAACAGGCGGGTGCGCGGCTCTGGTTGCGCAAGCGCGACGAACAGGATTCTTCAACGTGGATGTGGTATATCATCGACGGAAAAAATCAGCTCAGTCTGGGCCTGTTCTGGGATCCGCATGACCCCGACGGTACGAAGGCTGATCTTCTGCTTTCCGAGTACAAGGTGGACAAAGCGAAAGGGCCGCGAACGGCGGCGGCGCCATCCAATGCGGATGAGATTCCCCTCGACGACATCCTCGACCACATGGAGGCGTCCAACCCTGAAAAGGCGGGCGCGACGGATGCAGAGATCCGCAATCGCACGAACCTCCTGTTCTGCATTTCCGAACTTCGAAAATACTGGAGCGGAAAGTACCTGTCCGATGTCACGGCGCAATCCAGTGTTGAATACCGCAACATCAGAACGGGTGTGCGCTGGAAGAATCAGACGAAGGAGTCCGATTCTTCCAAGATCCGCGTAACCGGAACACAGTCGGCTCGCAGAGAGCTCGAGGTTTTGAACTCGGCGATCCAGCGCTATGCGCGCGAGAAGAACCTAACCGCGATCAGACAGGCCGAGCTTCCGCCGAAAGCTCAGCCTAGGGACGAGTGGTTGACCTACGACGAGGTCGCCCGCCTCCTCCTAGCGTGCCGTGGGCGTCGTTGGGATCCCGAGGCGGACGACTGGATTCGCGACGCTCGCGGCCGTCTCGTCATCAAGGATCCCTACACACGGCGCCGACGTGCCGGGATCGCCCGTTTCATATTGCTGGCA
Source organism: Methylobacterium brachiatum (assembly GCF_020523825.1). Classification (GTDB taxonomy): domain Bacteria; phylum Pseudomonadota; class Alphaproteobacteria; order Rhizobiales; family Beijerinckiaceae; genus Methylobacterium; species Methylobacterium brachiatum. The sequence goes on from NZ_JAJALK010000003.1 coordinate 548,681, forward strand.
GCTTGGACCGGAACACGGCACGACTCGGTGCTCCGATTGCGCTGGAAGAAAAACGACTCGGCCGGATACGTTTCAGGCGATCTGAGGACATTGTTTCGCAGAGGTGATCGCGAGGCCGATACCTCGAAAAGCCGCAATCCTTGCAGAATCCCAACATCGCTTCAGGCACATATACGTCGTTGGCAGGAGAACGACGACAAGCGCGATCTTCTGAACATCGTCCATCAGCAAAATGGTACAGGTTACAATGCGTACATTCAAATAACCTTCAAGCAGATCGTCAAAGACGCCGGACTGGACCCCGAGCGCATCACCCCTCATACTCTCCGGCACACTTGCGCGCACTGGATGAAAAACGAGGGGGTGCCGATCTGGGTTGCGGCGGACTACCTCTCGATGACGGTGGAAACTCTCGAGAACGTCTACGGTTCGCATACGCTCGACTCCCACGAGTTGGTCGTGGACGCATTCGCTCATCGAAAGCGGCAGGTGTCGCCGGACCGCCGGAGCAATGCATCCGCAGCTCCCGTCACATTACGGGTGCCGAGCGACCCCGGCAGATCCAATGGTCGTGGTGACAGATGGACGCGCGATTGGCGCATGTCCAAGCGACCGAACCGGCGACGTACGCCATGATCCCGTCGTTCGCGGCTCTGCCGTTCGACAGGGCGACCGCTCTGGCGCTGATCGATCCTGTCGTCCATGCACGACCGGACGTTCCTCCCTCAGCGCAACGCTGTCTTGCGGCTGCTCTGGCCGTCTCCATAGGAACAGGGGCAGGACCGGACGAGCTATGCGCCGTCCACCCTCACGATCTCGGGACAGAAGCCGGCATCGCGACGATCGTGGTCGGTGCGCGCCGCTCGATCCACGGCCGGGACGCCGCCAGAACGGTTCCGCTGCTCAAGCCCGTCCGGAACGTTCTGGAAGCGTACATGCGCGACCGCCGGAAATATGCGACCGGCGGGAACGGCCTGTTCATGTTGTCGGCGAAGCAACCACTTGGCGCGGCCGATCTCAGGACTGCGATCGCGCGCTGCGCTCGGGACAGGTCGCTCGGAAAGGGTGCGCAGATCCGGTCGGCGCGGCTCACCTTCGCCGCGGCACTCATGCGGGCCCAGGCGACCGAGGATCTCGTCGCCTACCTGACTGCGCGCGGCGGACGGGCCCGACGCTCGAGAGAGGAGTTCTATCTGCGGCAGAGGTCGCCGCACTTCGTACTGCGCCTGCTCAATCGGCATCACGTCTTCGGCGCCCGTTACGACGAAGTCGCAGGTTCGGCGGCGGCTCGGTCGGTCGGCGAAGCTCCGGTATCTCGGTCCGGGGACGATCCGGATTCCGTTCCGGCTCCCGGGCTGTCGACCTGGAAGGTCGGGACTCAACGATGAAAGGCGATCTCCGGCGAGGCGGTCGGTTTCGAAGCCGCCCGGAAGTCCGTGTCGCCGAAGGCGATCGGCAGTCGCACGCCGGGATCCGGCGCTGGCTTCGGACGGGACCGCTCGGTGACGTCGTTCGAGCCGCGATCAAAGGAATCGCGCCCGTGCGAGTTTCGGGCGCGCGCGGGAGGATCGGGGCCCAGTTGCCGCACGATCCGTCCCGACGACGGCCGACGATGGCCGATGTCGCATCGCCGCGTTCGGAGGCGCGATCCTGCCGACCTCGATGCGCTCTGTCGCCCCCCATCCGACCACGGTGTCGGAACGAAGGACATCGATCATGTCGGTCCTGCACAAGGGTCCTGGCCCTTTTCCCGAACTCGCCCGCATCGCTGCCCGCCATCGTCGGTTGGCGGAGGATCTCGAACGCATCGCCGGCGGCCACCATCCCGGTGCCGACGATTTGAGGGATGCGCCACTCCTGATGGAATGGAGGCTTCGCTTGGCTCCCGCGCCACACCTCGTCGGCATCGTGCTCGGTCATCCTGTCATACCGGACGGAGAACTCTGCAGAACCAGCGAACTGTTCACGCTCGAACCGGACTTGGGTTACGCGCGCACGAGGTCGAGGTTCTACAGGCTGGGAGAAAGGGCCAACTGAACTCCGCTAGGCGGCGCGACGATCGTGGCTGCAGGTCGCTCCTGGCCGGTTCTCCTGCCGGCCTTGCCGGCGGCTTCCGGAAGCCGGCTGTTTGCATCTCGGGTCGGACGCCTGGGGATCCCGATTCCCTTCTCCGTGCGGGCCCACGTCGCCTGCGAACGCGTGGGCAGCCCAGCGTGGTCGGCTCGGCCGAGACCGTTGCCGATCGGAAGCCGGACGGCGCCGCGCCCGGCACCCGCCGCCGAATCGCGAATTGCGCGAACGAGGCTCCGGGCACGACGTCCGACGCGAAGTGGCGATTGCTGCCGCATAGAATGGCCGGCGCTTCATGAGGCTTCGATGGTTCCGTCGCGGATGAGATACGGGGAGGCGGCGCACGCTCAGGTTGGGCGCCCCGTCCGATCGGGCCGCATGGGGCTTAAGTGCCGTCGCCCGTCCGCCCGGCCGCGCCACTCCTTCGGATCGCGCGGCCGGACGTCGATCGGACGCGGGCCGAGGTTGCCGGCCCGCGTACGCACGAACGGGGCATCCAATTGCCAAAACCATTGCCAAAACCCATTTTTCGGCTCGGTTCCGCTCTGCGTGATCGCGATCTACCTCATGGGGCCAACCTCGCTCGACTCCGGCGCCGCACATCGCGGCCCCGCCTGGAGCGGCGGTCGAAGTGCGGCCTCCGCTCCTTCCGGTTCCTTCCGGTGCCCTCCCGTGCCACGGTATCGATTGCCTGGCAATGGATTGCCCTGTTCCTTTTGGCCGTCCAGACCTGATGGAACGGTGCACCAAACCCGCCGGCCTCGGCCCGATGCACGATCGCGCAATAGTCTCGGTCGATCGTTCCTTTGTGACGGCCGCGAAGTCTGCCTCCGAACGTACTACCTCAGATTGCGGAGCGCCCGAATGAGGGCGCGAGGTCGGAAGCGGATCGAGTGCCGGAAGTTCGGCATTTAGCTTCGCGTTCGGCGTACCGTCGTCCGATGAAGTTCTCGTGGAAGGGACATGGTGGCTTCCGAGTAAGGTCGCTCTCCGGCGCGGCTACCGGCCGGAAATCAATGCTTGGTATCCGTAGCGAGGGGCTGCTTCCGACCAGGCTTTCGGATGGTCTGATTGCCGGCAATCTGATTGGCGCCGGGACGACCGAGAATGGCCGAAAGCCGCTGATCCGCTTTGCCGTAAGTACGCCGGAGAAGCGGGCAGTCGGGCGCCTGCACCCGCTTGCACGATCGACAGCGGATCCCCGCGGTATGTGCAGCACAAAGACAACGCACCGACGCGCCTCGATGAGCCGCGCGTCCATGGTGGTCGTCATGTCCGGCTCCTCTCCGCCTGCGCATCGGCCTAACCCACCGGAGGATGATCCAGGCGAATGAAATGGCGGCCGAGCCTGCGTCCAGCCGCCTCAGGACTGGTCATCCGGAGCTCAAGCGTCGGCGAGAACCGGAGCGCGGTCCTCGGTCTCGGGCGCGTTCAGGACGAACGTCACCAGCAGCACCGCCGCGCCATTCGCCCAGTAGTAGATCGCGTCGAGGCCCTCGAAGCCAAGCACGAACGGCGCGACGATGAAGGTGGCGCCGACCAAGCGATCGACCGCCACATGCAGCCAGTAGGGCAGCACGCGGATGACGCCGGTCTTGTGGTCAGTGAGGAAGGTCAGCGCGAAAGCGGCGACGCCAGTCGCGACCGACAGCCACAGCGCCAGCGGGTTGGTCTTGCCCAGTCCCAGCAGGAACGGGGTGATTATCAGGCTCAGCGCCACCGGATAGTCGAGGTAAGCGTGGACGGTCTTGGTGACGAAACGGAAGTTCATGACACTCTCCTGTTGGCTTTGCGAACGCTCGTCATGGCGAGGCCGCAGTTGATGGACGTCGAGGGAGTCGGACGCGGCGGCTAGTAAGACGCCGCGTCCGCCGTGGGTCAGGCCGCCAGCGCGACGTCGACCTTGGGGAAGTCGATGTCGGTCAGCGCGACGTTGTTGGTGAAGTTGGTGAGGACATTGATCGCCACATTGGCGATCACCTCGACGAGCCGGCCATCGTCGAGGCCGGCCGAACGGGCGGCGGCGATGTCGGCGTCGCTCACGTGGCCCTTCGCCTCCGCCACGCGCTGGGCGAAGGCGGCGACCGCGTTGTCGAGCGCGTCCTGCGCCTTGCCGTGGCGGGCGGCATGGACGCCTTCGGGCGTCAGGCCCGCGCCCTTGCCCATCAGCGTGTGGGCGGACAGGCAGTAGTGGCAGCCGTTGGCCTGTGCGACGGCAAGCGCGATGATCTCGCGCTGCTTGGCCGTCAGCGCGCCCTTGGCGAGCGCGTCGGAGAAGCCGAGATAGCCGTTCAGCACGGCGGGCGACTGCGCGAAGGTGGTGAACAGGTTCGGCACCATGCCGATCTTGGCCTTCACGGCCGAGAGCGTCGCCTGGACTTCGGCGGCGGCATGGGCGGTGTCGATGGGAGCGATACGGGGCATCGGCGAGATCCTCGTCTTGGTTTGTGCGGCTTGCACGCCCGCTCTATGCCGAACGACGCGGTAGCGTAGGTCCCGAGAACGTTGCCGATCGTCCCGATGGATCACCTCGCCGCCCTCTTCGCCCACGCCACGCCCACCGCGCGGACCTTCTTCACGGGCAACCTATGCCAGGCGGTAGAATTCGCCGAAGGCGGCCATCTGCACTTCCTCAACGCCGGCACGCTGACGCTCGCGCAACGTGGCGAGCCCGACCTTATGCTCTCAGAGCCGACGCTGCTGTTCTTCCCGCGCAGCCGCACCCACCGCTTTCTCGTCGACCCCGAGCGTGGCGCCGACCTTGCCTGCGCTGCCGTCGACCTCGGCGGCGAAGCGGGTAGCCCGATCGGCGAGGGGCTGCCGGCGTTCGTGGTGCTGCCGCTCGCCAGCCATCCCGCGCTCGGGCCGACCTGCGACCTGATCGTCGACGAGGCCTTCGCGGAGGGCGACGGCCGGCAGACGGCGCTCGACCGGCTGTTCGATTACCTGCTGATACTGATCGTGCGGCACGTGGTGAGGAGCGGTCTCGTCGACGGCGGCGTCCTCGCGGGGCTCGCCGACACCCGGCTGGCGCGTGCGCTCACCGCGCTGCACGAGGCGCCGGGCAAGCCTTGGTCGCTCGAGAACCTCGCCGAGGTGGCCGGCATGTCGCGCACCCGTTTCGCGGAGCGCTTCCGCGTCGTTGTCGGCCGGACACCGATCGACTATCTCACGCTCTGGCGGATGACAGTGGCGCGCCAGCGCCTCGCCAAGGGCAAGTCTGTCAAGAGCGTGGCCGCGGAGGTCGGCTACGACAGCCCCGCTGCGTTTTCGCGGGTGTTCTCCCGCATCGTCGGGCACTCACCGCGCGAACAACAGGACAGCGCATCTCCTGAGTAAGCCTGCTTTGATGCATCCGCCCTCCGGGAGCGGTCGGGCGGAAATCCACCCGTCCAAGGCGTTCAGCTACCCCTTGACGTCAGCAGGAGCTGGCCGATTCGGTCCGCCCGCTTCGGAGAAGGGCCGCCGGAACAGCGAACGCTCCGCTTCCGACCCAAGTCAGGCGAACACGCCGCCGCCCATTGAGCGCCGTTGCGTCTGAGGGTCAGCCCGCCCGCGTGATCGGCCGGGCGAAACGTTGCTCCAGCACCTCTACCCCCCATTGCTGTCCGGGCCGCTCCTCTACAAGCCGGAAGCCGTGCGACTCGTACAGGTGACGGGCGGCATGTAGGCCCTGGAACGTCCAAAGGTGGACGGCGTCGAAGGCCCGCAGCTCGCAGAAGCCCACAGCGGCGGTCAACAGCCTTCTGCCGACGCCGCCACCGCGCAATCCGTCATCGACGATGAACCAGCGCAGATGCGCGATGCCCGCGCCGATGTCCTCGCCGTCGATGGCCACCGTGCCGACGATCTGCCCCCGGCGAACCGCGAGCCAGAGGCCGTTGCAGGGATGATCGAGTCGATCTGCGAAATCGGCCAGACCTGCGGCGATGCGTGCCTCGAACGCGCGTCCGAACCCCGCAATCCTCGCGTAGTGCTGGGCGTGCATCTCCGTGCAGCGCGCGAGAGCACCGCTCTGGTAGCCGGCCACGAGGGTCACTTCGGGCGGATGCGTCGAGACCTCGGGCGCCCCATCCGTCTGTCGCAGATCGTGCGTCATCGTTCAGCTTAGTCCCCCGGGCGGTGCGCCGACATCATGTTATCCAACCCTCGCCATTCCTGGTCTGGAGTCCTCCGCGACCCGACCGATCCGCCTGTCATGGGTGAAGGCATCCGATGAACGAACAACCGCGCCGGCGCTTCTCGGCGGTCTCCCGAGCCTGCGGGCTGGATCGTCCAATAACGCCGTGCTCTTGGCTGTGGCCCAACCAGGCGATCACGGCTTGAGCCGCCGGGCGCCGGCAGATCGATCGAGATTGCGGCGCAAGAAGCGGGATGCGCGACCCCGTGGACGCGGTGCAGACCGGATGGCCTTCCGCGACTGAACCGTCCCGCCAAGTCCACTTCCGTGAACCGCAGCATGACCGCGTCCGAGCAGACGATTCTGCTCGCCCTATCCGTACGTTGGGGCGGATCGTTCTTCCTCACGCGCGTCGCGCTCTCGGTGCTGCCGCCGACGACCCGCTCCGCCCGAGGCGGGAACCTCCGGCCGAGCCGTTGCGGAGAACGGCGGCTGCGCCTTTCTCGTATGCCATCGTGAACCCCGATCGTTGCTGTGGCTGCATTCTCCGGGACCTGGTCGCGCAATGCCGGTGCTGCTCAGCCGCGCGTCCTGGCCTGCTCGCCGAATCGGGGCGATGCCGTCATCCGGGGGAAGGCGCGCTCGACGATGTCACCCACGCGGTCGGGCGCGCAGATCGGTCCGAGCACCTCACGATAGAGCGGATCGGAGATCACCGTGGCCGACCCGACCAGGGTCGCCACGAACTGGAACATCAGGAGGTCGAGGTCCACCTCGACCATCCATCCTGCGGCCTGCGCCTGCCGCAAAGTTGCCCTCTGCTTCTCGGCGAACCGCATCATCTTGGCCTTAAGGCCCGGGCTCGCGCATCGGACGACCTCCGGGTTCCGGACCGCGTTGTAGTGTGCGGGGTGTTCGTTGGCCCATTGCAGATAGGCGCTGGCGAGCGAGCGAAGCTGTTCGACCGGATCACCGCCCGATGCGGCCATCGCCGACTCAGTCGCCGCGATCAGCCTGTCCACGCCGTCCTCCGCCAGCGCGGCGAGGAGGTCCGTCCGGGTCTGGAAGTGTCTGCCGGGTGCAGCGTGCGAGACGCCGAGGTCGCGGGCGAGCGCCCGCAGACTCAGCGCCTCGATTCCCTCCGCACCTATCACCTCGGCCGCCCGTTCGAGCAGCGCATCGCGCAGGTTACCGTGATGGTAACGCCGCGCGCCGGATGGGCAGCAGGATTCGCGATCCAATGTTGACACAGCCTACAAAGGCTCCCAGTTGTGTGTTGTCGCTGACAACATAGCGGGTCGCGGCGCCGTGGCAATGATCCGAGGAGATCATCGTGTCGTCCCTTCCTCAAAGCACCGAAGTCCTTATCTGCGGCGCCGGCCCCGTTGGCCTCACGCTCGCTCTCGGCCTCGCGAAGAGGGGGCGTCAGGAGCATCGTCGTCGATCAGAAGCGGGAGCTGGACACTCACTCCCGCGCAATCGCGCTGTTTCCACGGACGCTGGAAATCTTTCGGTCGCTCGGCGTGGTCGAGGATTTGATCGTCAGCGGCGAGCAGTCGTCCCACCTCCGGCTGCGCCGCGCGTCAGACCGCAAGACCCTCATCGACTTCGACTTCGGAACCTACGACCCGATCACGCAGTGTAACTACTTGCTCGCCATCCCTCAGAACCGCACGGAGCGCGTCCTCTTCGAGCACGCCCAGCGCAACGACAGGATCGAGCTGCGTATGGGATGCTCGTTCGTTCGATTCGAGGACGATGAGGCCGGCGGGTGCGTGCATGTTCGTCTTCGCGAAGGGGAAGGCGTCGAGAGCGTCGTCGAGGCGCGATTCCTCGTGGGGGCGGACGGTTCCCACAGCAGCGTTCGGCAGCAGCTCGGCTGGGAGTTGCAGGGTAAGACCTACGCGACTCGAGCCGTCCTTGCCGATGTCGAGGTGAGCGAGGAGGCGGACACCGCGGACGGGTGGCTCGCCGAGCCCGATCGCCCGTCGCTCCTTATGTCGATCCGGTATGCGCCGCGGATATGGCGCTTGATCGAGCAGGGCATTCCCGACACGCTGACGGACGCCGAGCTCGCCGATCACGCGCGAGAGCTGACAGAGGTTCTGTTCGGCGAGGGGGCCTGGCGGAAGACGGTGTGGACCTCGGCCTACCGCAAGCACGAGCGCGTGGCGCCTCATTTCCGGAGCGGGCGCGTGCTGCTGGCGGGGGACGCCGCGCACCTCAACAGCCCGGCCGGCGGGCAAGGTCTGAACACGGGCATCCGCGATTGGACTTGCTTCAGTTTAGTGGAGAGCGGTGTGGTGGGCGATGCCCCTTTCGAATTGGGTGGGGCTGGTGAAGCCGAGCGCCGAGTGACGGCGTCGGGGATTGTAGAAGCCATCGATGTAACGGGCCAGCGCGTCGATGGCCTCGGCTCGCGTCTGGAAGGCGGTGCGCCAGACCAGTTCGCTCTTCAGCGTCTTGAAGAACGTCTCGACCATCGCGTTGTCAAAGCAATTCCCCTTGCCAGACATCGAAATCACGATGCCATGTCCTCGTAGTTCCGCCTGATACTCATTCGCACAGTACTGACTGCCGCGGTCGGAATGATGCAGCAAACCTGGTCCGGGCTGCCGGACGACGAGGGCACGTCGCAGCGCAGTCAGCGCGAGCTCCTTGTGAAGACGGTCGCCCACCGCCCAGCCCACGACCCGTCGAGAGTACAGGTCGAGGACCACCGCCAGGTACAGCCAGCCCTCCCGCGTCCAGATGTAGGAGATGTCGCTCCCCCACTTCCGATCCGGCCCAGCCGCCGTGAAGTCCTGGTCGAGGTGGTTGGGCGCGATCGGGAAGGCGTGGCCGCTGTCCGTCGTGCGTCGGAAGCGGCGCGGCTGGCGGGCCTTGAGCCCGTTCTCCCGCATCAGCCGGGCCACGCGTCGCCGGCCTGCCGCCAAGCCCTGCTCGCGCAACTCATGCGTCATGCGCGGGCTGCCATACGTCTCGTGCGAGAGCGTGAAGGCGGAGCGAACATGGGCAAGCAGCACGAGGTCCTCGCGCTGCCGTGCCGAAGCCGGACGATTCTTCCAGGCAAAGTAGCCGCTCGGACTGACGTCGAGGACCTTGCACAGGCGCGCGACCGGGAAGTCCTTCTTCGCCGCGTCGACGAGGCGGAACCTCATCGACTTCCCTCTTTGGCGAAAAAAGCCGTGGCCCGCTTCAGGATCTCCCGCTCCTGGCGCAGCACCTCGTTCTCGCGGCGCAGGCGCTTGAGCTCGGCGGCCATGTCCTCCTGCCGTTCCGCCGGCGGGTGGTCCATCTCCCGCTCACGTCGGCCGTCGATCCAGTTGCGCAGCGTCGAGAGCCCGACGCCTAGATCGGCGGCGACTTCCCGGCGGGACCGCCCGCTCGTCTGCGCCAGTCGCACCGCCTCGGCACGAAACTCAGGGGTAAAGGTTTGCTTCCGGTCTGACATCGGAACCCTCCTCCTTCAGGAAAAGAGCTCTCCACTTTTGCGAGGCAAGTCCAATGTCGGGCTTGTTCTGGTGGTCGGCGCCGACGATCCGGATGGCGACCCCGGGCAACAGCGCCGCCGCCTCCTCCGCGGTCATGCGGGCGGCCAGCTCCGAGCCCGCGCCCGACTTGTCCGCGTAGACGCTCGATCGGTCGCCGAGCACACCGATCTTGACGACGCCGTCGGAGAAGGCCTCCGCGGCCGGAGCACCGGTCGGGACGAGGGCCGCCGCGAGCGCGCGGAACGCGGCGGCGCGGCCGCGCGCGCCGAACCGTCCGGTCATGGTCGTCCTCCCCGTGTCGTGACGCTCGGGCTTCGGAAGCGTGGTCGCGGCGCTCAGCCGCCGCGGCGTCCCTGGCCGAACAGGATGGCCTTCGACTCCTCGGTGACGGTCGGAGTCGAGTTGACGGCCTTACCGGCCGCGTAGGCGCGCTGCACGGAGGGGCGCACCGCCAGGGCATCGAGCCAACGGCGGACGTTCGGGTACTCCTCGATCCGCTGACCCTGCCGTTCCCACAGCAGGCATCACGGGTAGGCCGCCATGTCGGCGATGCCGTATGCGTCGCCTACGATGAAGGGGCGATCGGCCAATCGCTCGTCGAGGACCCCGTAGAGGCGCGACGTCTCCTTGACGTAGCGTTCTATCGCATAGGGAATGCGCTCGGGCGCGTAGTGGCTGAAATGGTGATTCTGGCCGAGCATGGGGCCGAGCCCGCCCATCTGCCACATCAGCCATTCCAGCGTGGTCTTGCGGCTGCGCCGGTCGTCGGGCATCAGGCCGCCGAGCTTCTCGGCGAGGTAGATCAGGATCGCGCCGGACTCGAAGACCGGAACGGGCTCGCCGCCGTCGGCCGGCGCGTGATCGACGATGGCCGGCATGCGGCCGTTCGGGGAGATGCGCAGAAAGTCGGGTTCGAACTGCCGGCCCTCGCTGATGTTGACCGGCACGATCCGGTAGGCCGCTCCAGCCTCCTCCAGCGCCAGCAGGATCTTGTAGCCGTTCGGGGTCGTCCAGAAATGCACGTCGATCATGGCGGAGAATCCGATCCTTCGTTGGAGAGGTGGGCGCGAGCCGCCCTCGCAGCCAGGCCGTCGAAGAGGGCGAGCGACCGGTCGCGCCAGGCCGCGACCGGGTCGTCCGCCGCCAGGAGTCCGCGCGGCGACGAGCATCGAGCCCACTGGAACGCGGCGAATACGATGTAGTCGGCAAAGTTCGGGCGCTCGCCCCCCAGGAAGGGTTGCGACCGGATGGTCGCGCGGAGCGGCTCGAGGGAGGCCCGGAAGGCGGGCAGGGCCTGATCGGCGCCCGCCGCGACCGCCTCGAGCGTCGCCCCGAACCGCGCCTCCCGCGTGCGCCTGAAGTATTCTTGGTCGCGCTCGTGCAGGATGGTCCAGACGTCCAGCACGATCTGGCGCCCGATCCCGGGAATCACGACCCCGTCGCACCAGTTCCTGACGAACACGATCCCGGCTCGGGCCTCGCGCGGACCCAGCAGGGACGGCCGGTCGGGATACTTGGCGTCGAGATGACAGGCGATCGACCAGGAATCGACGATCACCGCGCCTTCGTCCACTAGGACGGGAACGCGATCCTGGCCCGAGAAGGCGATGGTCGCCTTGTCGGTGAAGCGCCACGGCACCGTGTCAGCCGAGAGGCCCTTGTGCGCAAGCGCCAGACGCACGCGCCAGACGAACGGACTGAACCGGACGCGCTCGTCGGCCGCCGCGAGATCGTAGAGCTTCAGCGCCATCGGACCCGTTCCACCGCGCCATTCAGGCCGCGTCGGCCTGCTGGACGGGTTCGGGCTTGCTCCACGCGTAGGCCTCGAACGCCGCGTCGAGGGGCGTGGCCGCGACGTGATCGATGTCGTTGCCGAGCACCTCGTACCCGATGGCGACGATCGCCTCGATCAGGTTCTCCCGCGTGTAGCCCGCCGCTTCGAAGCGATCGAGCTCGGCCTGCCCGACTTGGCCGCGAGTCCGGGTCATGGCGGCGGCGAAGCTGCGCAGCGTCTCGAGCTTCGGGTCGGCCAGCGGGTCGCCGTGGCGCAGCGCGGACAGGATTGCCCCGGGAATCCTCTCGCGCGTGGCGATCGGCGAGTGCACCGCCATGCAGTGATGGCACTCGTTCTCGTAGTCGATCGCCCGCAGGACGATCTGGCGTTCGAGCACGGACAGGGTGCGCCTGGCAAAGGTCGCGCCGGTCTGCCGATAGATTTCGTACATAACCGGCGACTCGGCCATGATCCCGTGCAGGTTCGGCAGGAAGCCGTAGCGCTCGAGCGAGTCGGCCGCGATCGGCTTCGACCGCTCGGGCGCGGTCCCGGGGGTGTGGATGGTCAGGTCCATGACGGTGCCTTCCTGCGATCAGTGGACGGGATTGAGGGCTGGCTCGCCGCGCAGCGCCGGGGCCACCTCCTCGGCGGTGCGCCTCTGGAGATCGACCAGCGATTCCTCCGAGTAGAAGGCGAGGTGCGGCGTCACGATGAGGTTGGGAACGGTCCCGATCCAAGTCTCCGCCGTCGGCGGCTCGGTCTCGAGGACATCAAGCGCGGCGCCGCCTAATCGCCCCGATGCCAGCGCCGCGCACACTGCGGGAAGGTCGACGAGGCCGCCGCGGGAGGTGTTGACGAGGAGGGCCCCGGGCTTCAGCCGCGCCAAGCTCTCGGCGTTGACGACGTGGTGCGTCTCGGCCTCCAGCGGCACGTGGAGCGAGAGGATGTCGGCCGCCTCCCAGGCCTCGTCGCGTTCGACGCGGCGGGCCCCCAGCCCCGCGATCGGGTCCTGAGGGACGAACGGGTCGCACACGAGGATGTCCAGGCCCAGGGCGCGCGCGATGCGCCCGAACCCGAGCAGGACGAGCGTGCGTCCGCGGAGGCGGTGGAGAGGCGCGACGGCGGCCACGTTCCACACGCCCGCGCGGGTCTGGTCGATCCCGCGGACCAGCCCGCGGGCGAGCGCCAGCATCAGCGCCAGGGTGTGATCGGCGACTTCTTCGATGCAGTAGTCCGGGACATTGGTCACCCGGATGCCCTTGTCCCGCGTCGTGGGCAGCGGGATCGTGTCCACGCCGATGCCGTAGCGCGCGATGATCGCGCAGCGCTCCAGTTGCTGGACGAGGGTCGGCGGAAGCCTCGCGTAGCAGTTCAGCAGAGCGTCGGCATCGCGGCAGACCTCCAGCAGAGCTTGCGGGTCCGTGGACGGCGCGACGACCAGATCGGCCAAGCCGTCGAGGATTGCGCGTTCGGGCTCCAGGTTCGGGAATACGTGGTCGGTGACGACGACCTTCCGCCTTGTCATGGTCAGCCCCGCCACGGCTCGAGAATGGCAAGGAGTTCCGCGTTGACGCGGTCGGGCCGCTCCTCTGGAGGCAGGTGCCCGCATTGCGGAATGGCGACGCCGCGCACGTCTCCGGCCATGCCCTGCCACACGGCCAGGACGTCGAAGGTCCGGCCCACGAGGTCGAAGTCGGCGCCCCAGATCGCGAGGGTCGGGCACGCGATCAGCCGGTCGGCGTCGGCCTCGTCCTGCGCGAGGTCGACCGGTCCTGCCCGGTAGTCCGCGAAGGCGCCGCGGAAGGCGCCGGGCCGAGAATAGGCGCGGACGTACTCCGCCACCGCCTCCTCGCCGATCGCACCCGGCGCGTAGGACCAGCTATCGAAGAAGTGCCGCAGGAACATCTCCTCGCGCCCTGCGACCAGCGCCTCCGGAAGATGCGGCACCTGCTGGAAGTAGAAGAACCAATAGAGCTTGGCGAGCCGCGCGTCCGTGGCCTGGAAGACCACGCGCGTCGGTATGTTGTCGATCACGACGAGGCGGTCGATGGCCTCCGGGTAGTCCTTGGCGAACCGTGTCGCGACACGGGCGCCGCGGTCGTGACCGACGAGGGCGGCACGCCCGATGCCGCAATGCGCCATCAGGGCCCGGACGTCTCCCGCCATCGACCGCTTGTCGTATCCCGTATCGGGCTTGTCGGTCGCGCCATAGCCGCGCAGATCCGGAGCGATGATTCGATACCGCTCGGCCAGGACGGGCCACTGATGGCGCCGCGCGAAATGCGTCTCCGGATAGCCGTGCAGAAGCAGCACGGCCGGGCCCGCACCCGCGTCGAGGTAGTGCATCCGGATGCCGTTGACCTGGGCCGTATGGTGCCGTGCATCCGGAGTCATGAGGGTCTCCCCTTTGCAACCAGCGTGCGGACAACCGGGAGTCGTGAGAAGAGGTGACGCGGGAATAGGATCTATACGCGACCTGTATGAGTACGTGCTGGAAGATCCTGGGCGCTCGTGGCGACGGGGACCGTGGCGACGGGGACCGTGGCGGCGCGAGCGAGCGGCGCGTGCCGAAGGATGCGTCGGTCTCGCGGGCGTCGTCGCCCGCCGGAATCCACCGCCTCGATCGGCAGTCATCGGTGACCGGTCCGCCGCGGTCGGCTACGGGGTGTCGGAGCTCCGGACGATACGGGGACGGTATGGATGAACGACCTGATCACGGCCATGCGGACCTACGTGCGGGTCGTGGAGGCCGGCAGCTTCACCGCCGTGGCGGCCGAGCTCTGTACCACCCAGCCGACGATCAGCCGGCAAGTGGCTTCGCTGGAACAGCATCTCGGCACGCGGCTCATCACCCGCACGACCCGCGCGCTCGCCGTGACGGAGGACGGTCGCGTCTTCTACGAACACGCCCTGCGGTCGCTCGAGACGCTGGCCGAGGCCGAAGCCGCGGTCGGCAGGCGCAAGGGCCGGCCGTCCGGAACGCTGCGACTCACCGTGCCGGTCGTGTTCGGGCGTCTGCACGTCGTGCCGCGCCTTGCGCTGTTCGCGGAGCGCTACCCGGACATCCGCGTCGATCTCATCATGAACGACGCCTTCTCCGACCTGGTCGAGGAGGCGATCGACCTCGCGATCCGGGTCGGCGAGATCACCGATCCGGGCCTCGTCGCGAAACGGATCGGGATCACGCGGCGCGTCACGGTCGCCGCCCCGGCCTATCTCGCGAAATGCGGCGAACCCACGTGCCCGGGCGACCTCGCCGCCCATGACTGCATCGTCTACACGCGTCTCGTCGCCGGCCACCGCTGGTCGTTCACGAGCCCGGATGGACCCGTCTCAGTCGACGTCGCGGGTCGTTTCCGGGTCAACAATTCGGAAGGGGTGCGCGAGGGCGTCATCGCGGGCCTCGGCATCGGCGTCGTGCCGATCTGGGCGTTCCGCGACGAGATCGAGACGGGACGGGTGAAGATCATCCTCCCCGCTCACCGGCCGATGCCGTTGCCGATGCAGGCCGTCTACCCGTCGCGCCGGTTCGTTCCGCTCAAGGTGCGGGCAGCCATCGACTACCTGAGAAGAGAATTTCTGCAGGACGCACGGATCTCTGGCGCCGGTTGAGAGCGTTCGAAGGGCTTGGCCTTACCTCGGCTCGAAGGGAAAGTTTCCGCAACTGGTCGATCATCGGTCGTTTGAATGAGCGACGAGAGTCGGGATGTCGTACAAGTGCCCGACTCGCGGATCCACGCGTTTGCGGCGGTCCTCGTCGTGTGCACGGTCGGGGACCATGCCGATGGCCGATTCGCGAGGACGTATCCGCGGAAGGCCGATGAGCGGGTCGTCGACCGATCTTTCGACGCCGGCGTCTTCGCGAACCTTCCACCGTCGATCCTACGGAACGGGACCAGGATCGCGGTGGTCGAAGTCTGCGTCGACGGGCGGAGCGAGCGCGCGGACCTTAGCCGATCCGATAAGCCATGACCTGATGCGCTCCCTTCATGGGCGCGTACGGCCCGGTGCGTCCCATCCGGCGTTGCACCGGGTGACGAGCCCACGAGTTTCTTGGCTATCCGGATTGCGGTGTGGAATGCATCAGGTGCTCCTATCGGTCTCCCGGCTGTTTCACCCCCTCAAGCAGCCCACTCGGCCGGGTGACAAGTCCCGGTCGAGGGCGCAGTCCCAGACGACGCGCCGCGTACACTGCCCGCCTCGCCGCAGGCAAGGGCCCGATCATCGCCGCTGCGGATCGGCACGAAACACAGGATCTGGCCCACCCGATAGAAATGGTGCCTCGACAAATGAAACCTTCTCCGACCTATCCTTCTCGCCACGTTCTTGCCGACACGAACGCGGCGTTTGATATTCGTCGGAGATGGAACACACCTTTGCTCAACGTGGAGGGTTTGCATCAGCGGCCCTATGAAGCGTCAACTGCACGAGATCTCACGGTCTCCGAAAATCCTCGTCCTTCAGGGCGGGGAAGATGTTGACTGCCTTCGACTGTGTAACGCGGCGAGCCTTGCAAGCGAAGCGGCCTTTACCGAGAGGATGGCGGAATGATCGACCTGATCGAGTTCGCGGGTGGCGATGCAGGCCCTTGGCGGGTGACGCGCGCGGAGTCGCCGCTTGGGGAGCGTCTGCCCAGCGCAACCCGCCTTTCCGTCAGCCTTCCGATCGGCAACATGGGACAGCGGACCGGTCCTTCGACCGGCACGATCTGGCGCTTGCGCGGGGTGGTGAGCAATCTGCGCTATACAACCAGCAACGAGGCGCAGCGGCTACGCGCCGTGCAGCCACCTCTCGATCGACCTTCGGCGACGCGGGCCGCCCTGATCCCGATCAGGAAGTCGGCGCGCTGGTGGGAGCTGGCTCAGGACGAGCGCCGGGCGATCTTCGAGGAAACCTCGCACCACACGAGCATCGGCCTCGGCTACCTGCCGGCGATCGCACGGCGACTCCACCACAGTCGTGACCTCGGCGAGCCGTTCGATTTCCTGACGTGGTTCGAGTTCCCGCCGGAGCACGAGGTAGCCTTCGAGGCGCTCGTCGCAGCGCTACGCGCTACCCGCGAGTGGACCTTCGTCGAGCGCGAGGTCGACATCAGGTTGACCCGTGATGCGCCAGGCTGATCCGGTGATGACGGCCGATCTGGAACCGAGCGACGACCTGCTGCTTCCGCGGCTTCGGCTCGGCGAGGAGGCCGCTTTCCGGATCCTCGTGCGGCGCTATCACGTGCGGCTCGTGGCGATCGCCCGTGGCGCACACCTGACGCGGGAGGCGGCGGAGGAGGCGGTGCAGGAGGCCTGGATCGCGGTGATGCGCAACATCGCGGGATTCGAGGCGCGCTCGTCGCTGCGCACGTGGCTGACCGGGATCGTCCTGAACATCGCGCGCAAGGCCTCGGTCTCCGCCAGGCGCACCGCGACCTTCGCGGAACTCACGCCACGGCATGACGAGGACGAGGGATCCGGTTTCGACGCCGATGCCTTCCTCGCCGACGGCCACTGGCGTGAGGCGCCCTGGCACTGGAGCGAGATCGACTTGGAGCGCGGGCTCGCGGGGCGGCAGGTCTGGCAAGCGGTCGAGGCGGCCATCGCCGCTCTGCCGCCGGACGAGGCCGCCGTGATCCGGCATCGCGACATCGAGGGTTTCGGCCCGCGCGAGACGGAGGAGTTGCTCGGCCTCGGCGAGGCGCGTCAGCGCGTGCTGCTCGATCGAGCGAGGCTGAAGATCCGACGGGTGTTCGAGGCGTTGACCCGCGACGCGGCGCGAGCGTGACGAGCGGAACGGGCGAGGATGATCGGATGCGGTGTCGAGAGGCGGCGGAGCAGGCAGGCGCGTTCGTGGACGCGGAGGTGTCCGGACGCGTTCGATGGCGCATCCGGCTTCATCTCGCGACCTGCAGGAATTGCCGGCGTTTCGTGCGGCAGATCGCGCTCACGCGCGACGCTCTCGGCCGGCTCCCGCCTCCGCCCCTCGACGCCGCCCGCGAGGACGAACTCGTGGCGGCCCTGCGGGAGGCATCGCGGTGAGCGCCGGTCAGCAACCGGTACAGATCGAGGTCGCGATCAGGTTGTGCAGAGCGCGACTCTTCCGGTCGAGCGCCGCGGTGGTCCCACTGCGCCCGTCGAGGGCCGAGCCCCCCGGCTTCGTCGTACCGTTCGACGTCACTTGGCGGAACAGCGCCTGTGGCATCGTCGATGCCGAGCCGACCGCGGCCGGCAAATGGTCGACCGGCGCGGCACTGACCGGGAACGCAGCGAAGGTGATGAGAGCGATGGCGGCGAAAGCGGGGCGGGTCATGATCTTTGTCCCTACGTGGTTTGGAGCGGGAAGCGTTCAGACGAAGGCGACGACCATCAGGCTGAAGAAGGCCGCGATCGCGCCGACGATCGGAGGAAGGGCGCGGGCTGGATCGAACATCGAGGTTCTCCGCGGCGCGTCGATCGCGCCATGATCCTGAGTGCCTGCAGGAGGCCGGATCCGCGTGCGGCTGCGCACGCCGGATGCCGCGCGGACGGAGCGGGACACCGGGATGCCTGACGCGATACCCCTGCCGGGCGAGGCGTTCGAGTGGCTGGAGGCCGACGGGCTCGGCGGTTTCGCCTCGGGCACCGTTTCGGGCGTCCGGACACGCCGCTACCACGCGCTCCTGCTCACGGCGGCGAATCCGCCGACCGGGCGGACGGTGCTCGTCAACGGCATCGAGGCCTGGATCGAGACCGCGGCCGGACACACCGATCTCAGCGCCCAGCGCTACCTGCCGGACGTGATCCATCCGCGCGGTTTTGAGCGAATTACGAGCTTCACTCACGAGCCCTGGCCGTCATGGACATTCGGCCTGCCGGATGGCACCGAGATCACCCAGGAGATCTTGGTTGATCCCGATGCCTGCGACACGCTGCTGCGATGGCGGCGGATCTCAGGCGCTGGTCCTTGCACGCTCGTCGTCGTCCCGCTGCTCTCGGGACGGGACTATCACAGCCTGCAAACCGCAAATCCCGCTTTCGACTTCAAGCCACAAATCGGCGGCGCGGAGACCGGAACCTGCGTCACGTGGCATCCCTATCCGGATCGACCGGCGATCTCCGCCCTGACCACGGGCACCTATCGACATGAACCGGACTGGTATCGCCAGTTCCTCTACGCGGCGGAGCGGGCGCGGGGACTCGACTGCGTCGAGGATCTCGCCGCGCCCGGCAGCTTTCGCTTCGATCTCGCGGGGCCCGAGCCCGGGCTGATGCTGCTACGCGCTGGCGAGAGCGGGCCGGTCCGCGTCCGAGCCTTGGCTGACCGGATGATCGCCGCGGCGCGCGCGACGCGGGCCGGTCCGGATCTTCGCCGAAGTGCCCTGAGCTACCGGGTTGATCGAGGACGGGGCAGTACCCTGGTGGCAGGCTTCCCCTGGTTTACGGATTGGGGGCGTGACACCTTCATCGCGCTGCGCGGCCTGCTGCTGGCGACCGGCGAACTCGACACCGCGGAGAGCATCCTCAGAGCCTGGGCGGGCGTCGTCAGCGAGGGCATGATGCCCAACCGTTTCCCGGATTCCGGCGAGGTACCGGAATACAATTCCGTCGACGCCTCGCTCTGGTACGTGGTCAGCGTGTACGACTTCTTGGCAGCCTGCAG
Organism: Methylobacterium brachiatum; assembly: GCF_020523825.1. Lineage (GTDB taxonomy): Bacteria > Pseudomonadota > Alphaproteobacteria > Rhizobiales > Beijerinckiaceae > Methylobacterium > Methylobacterium brachiatum. The sequence goes on from NZ_JAJALK010000003.1 coordinate 567,762, forward strand.
GCTGGTTGGGCGCTCCGTCCAGTCCGAGCCAGCTCTGCGTACAGCCTGCCTCGCGATCCTCGATGGCTACGCTGCCGGTACCCGTTTCGGCATCCGGGCCGATGCGGATGGTCTGATCGCGGCCGGTCAGCCCGGATGGCAACTCACGTGGATGGACGCCAAGGTCGGCGATTGGGTGGTCACGCCCCGTATCGGCAAGCCGGTCGAGATCCAGGCCCTCTGGATCAACGCCCTCCACATCGCGGCGACGCTGTGGGAGCCGCGCTTCTCCGAGGCCGAGACCGCGGCGCGAGCGAGCTTCGCGCAGAAATTTCCAAACCCGGTGGGTGGCTTATTCGACGTCGTCGATGTCGACCACGTCCCCGGCACGCACGATGCGGCGGTGCGTCCGAACCAGATCTTCTGCGTCGGCGGTCTCCCGTTTCCGCTCCTGACTGGGGAGCTCGCCAAATCCGTCGTCGATGCGGTCGAGCACAGGCTTCTGACGCCGCTCGGCCTGCGCACCCTGTCGCCGGACGATCCCGCCTATGCCGGTCATTACGGGGGCGACGCGCGGACGCGAGACGGTGCGTACCACCAGGGCACGGTCTGGCCCTGGCTGCTCGGTCCCTTCGTCGACGCGTGGCTCTCGGTCCGCGGCCGCAGCGAGGCGGCCCTGACGGAGGGGCGGGCTCGCTTTCTGCCGCCGCTGGAGCAGCACCTCGGCGAGGCCGGCCTCGGTCATGTCAGCGAAGTCGCCGACGGCGATGCGCCCTATCGACCCGGCGGCTGCCCGTTCCAGGCCTGGTCGCTTGGCGAATATATCCGCCTGCGCCGGATGCTCGGCCTCAAAGCGTTCTGAGGGAGACCGCAATGCCTGAGGGCCCGAACGCATCCCACCTGTTCGAGACCGAGGAAGGACGCCGTCTTCGGGCCTGTGCCGCGGACGGGTGGCACCGCTGGGGACCGTATCTCGCCGAGCGGCAATGGGGGACGGTCCGCGAGGATTACAGCCGGGACGGCACCGCCTGGGACTACCTGCCCCATGATCACGCGCGCTCGCGGGCCTACCGCTGGGGCGAGGACGGCATCGCCGGGTTCAGCGACGACAAGCAGCTCTGGTGTCTCGCGCTGGCCCTCTGGAACGGGCGGGACCCAATCCTCAAGGAGCGGATGTTCGGCTTGACCAACGAGGAGGGCAACCACGGCGAAGACATGAAGGAACTCTACTGGCTCCTCGACGGCACGCCGACGCACTCGTACATGCGGATGCTCTACAGGTACCCGCACGCGGCGTTTCCCTACGCCGAGCTCGTGGCCGAGAACCGACGGCGCAAGGGCCGCGACATGCCCGAGTACGAGCTCGCCGACACCGGTGTACTGGCGGAGAACCGCTGCTTCGACGTCACGGTCGAGTACGCCAAGGCCGCCCCCGACGACGTGCTGATGCGGGTCTCGGTCGTCAATCGCGGGCCGGAAGCGGCCGAAATCCACGTCCTGCCCCATCTGTGGTCGCGCAACACGTGGTCGTGGCGCGAGGATCCGAAGCGGCCGCTCCTCCGGCTCGTCGAGGGGCCAAGCGTCGAGGCGACCCGCGCCGCGGGTCCCTGTCGGCTGTTCAGGGCCCTACAGCCGGCCGAGTTCCTGTTCTGCGAGAACGAGACCAACACTGCTCGCCTGTTCGGCGTGAGCGGATCGTACCACCCCAAGGACGCGATCAACGACGATGTGGTGGCGGGAACCCGCACGCGGGTGAACCCGCTCCACGAGGGCACCAAGTGCGCGGCGCTGAGCCGCCACACGCTGATGGCCGGCGAGACGATCGTCTTGCGCTACCGGTTGTCCCCGGCCGACGCGCCGGGTCTCGACGACGCGGGTTTCGAGGCGGTGTTCGCGCGTCGGGTCGCGGAGGCCGACGCCTTCTACGCCGCCCTTCAACGCGACATGACGGACCCCGACGCACGCCTCGTCCAGCGCCAGGCCCTGGCCGGCATGCTCTGGTCGAAGCAATTCTACCACTTCGACGTGCGCCGCTGGCTGATGGGCGATCCGACGCAGCCGGAGCCCCCAGCGGAGCGGCGACACGGACGCGACAGCGAGTGGGCGCACCTCAACAACGCCGACATCGTCTCGATGCCCGACACCTGGGAATACCCCTGGTACGCGGCCTGGGACCTCGCCTTCCACTGCGTGACCTTCGCGCTGATTGACCCAGAATTCGCCAAGGGCCAACTCGTGCTGCTGACGCGCGAGTGGTACATGCACCCCAACGGCCAGCTGCCGGCCTACGAGTGGGCCTTCGGCGACGTGAACCCGCCGGTTCATGCCTGGGCGGCGTTGCGCGTCTACCAGATGGACGCCGCGCTCACCGGGCGACCCGACCGGACATTCCTGGAGCGGGTGTTCCACAAGCTGATGCTGAACTTCACCTGGTGGGTGAACCGGAAGGACGCGGACGGGCGCAACGTCTTCCAGGGCGGCTTCCTCGGACTGGATAACATCGGCATCTTCGACCGCTCGGCGCCGCTGCCCACCGGCGGCACCATCGACCAGGCCGACGGCACCGCCTGGATGGCGATGTACACGCTCAACCTGATGCGGATCGCCCTTGAACTGGCCGCCGAGGACCCGGTCTACGAGGACATCGCGACCAAGTTCTTCGAGCACTTCCTCTACATTGCCGAGGCGATGACCGACATCGGCGGCAGCGGGGTCGGCCTCTGGGATGAGGCGGATGAATTCTTCTACGACGTGCTGAACCTGCCCGACGGCAAGATGCTGCCGTTGCGCGTCCGCTCGCTGGTCGGGTTGATCCCGCTTTGCGCCGTCGAGGTGCTCGACATTTCCTTGCGCGACCGATTCCCCGGCTTCGCGCGCCGGGCCGAGTGGATGCTGCGTAACCGTCCCGACCTCGCCGCCTTGGTCTCGCACTGGAGCCAAGGCGAGGGTGAGGGACCGCCGCCCGGCCCGGGCGGCGACCGGATGCTGCTCTCGCTGCTGCGCCGGCACCGCATGAAGGCGCTTCTGGCGCGGATGCTCGACGAGACCGAGCTCTTCTCCGACCACGGTATTCGCTCTCTGTCGAAGGCGCATGCCGAGCACCCGTTCGTTCTCGATTGGAGCGGTGCCCGCTACTCCGTCGACTACGAACCAGCGGAATCGACGACCGCCACGTTCGGGGGCAACTCGAATTGGCGCGGTCCGGTCTGGATGCCGATTAACATCCTCCTCATCGAGGCGCTCGACCGCTTCGGGACGTTCTATGGCGACGACACCCGCTTCGAGTGCCCGACCGGCTCCGGCCGTTATCTCAGCCTGCCCGAGATCGCCGACGAGTTGAGCGAGCGCCTCTGCAGGCTATTCCTGCGCGGGCCAGATGGACGCCGGCCGGTGCTCGCCTCCTATGGCGCTCTCGCCGACGATCCGCATGTGTGCGACTGCATCCCGTTTCACGAGTACTTCCACGGCGATACCGGCGCAGGGCTCGGCGCGATGCATCAGACGGGCTGGACAGGCCTCGTAGCACTGCTCCTGAGGCCCGGGCGCCTCACCGCACTGCCGATCACCCGCGCCATCCCGTCCTGACGATCGGGCCCCCCGGCTCCGGTGTCTTATCCTGCGGGGGAGACACCGCGTCGCTGAAGTCGTCCATCGCCGGCTGGTTCGGCGCGCAGATGAAGGAGGACCGCTCCCGGCTCCTCGATCCAGACGTAACGACGAGCAGCATCCAGACCGACGCAAGTCCAGAGCTGACGTACCCCGCTCCGCAAGACGACCGCGCTTGGCTCTCGCCATCGTCTCATAACCGTTCGCGCCTGTAGGATCACGCGATCCCCGCTATGGCGATGCCGAGGTGCTGTGGACCGCGGAGGGAAGCGCCCGGTCGGTAAGGCGGCGGGTCGTCCAGGAGCCTCGGTGCGATGAGGCGCCGGCAGAGCGTGACAAGGGCGATCTCGGCCTCGATCCGCGCGAGGGGCGCGCCCACGCAGTAATGGAGGCCACCGCCGAACCCGAAATGCTGGTTGTCCGTCCGGTCCGGATCGAACCGGTCCGGTTGCTCGAACCGCGCCGGGTCGCGGTTTCCGGCCGCAAAGAGCAGCACCACCGACGATCCCGGCGGGATCGTCGTTCCCGCCACCGCGATGGCGCCGAGCGCCTTGCGGGTGCGGAAATGGACGGGGGGCTCGTAGCGCAGCATCTCCTCGATCACGCGGGGTGCCCGCTCGGGGTCGGCCTTCAGCTTTCGCAGCTCCTCCGGATGCCTGAGCAGTGTGAGCATGCTGTTGGTGATGAGATTCACCGTCGTCTCGTGACCCGCGACGAGGAGCAGGATCGCCGTCGAGATCAGGTCTATGTCGCCCATGGCCGCGCTGCCCCGGCCACCGTGGGCGGCGAGCCCGCTGAGCATGTCGTCGGCCGGATGGCGGCGCTTCTCGCGGATCAGCCGACGCATGTAGTCGGAGATCGCGTCGAAGGTTGCGGCGATCTCCCGCCGCCCCGCCTCGTCGTGGCGCACGTCGGGCTCCAGGGCCGTCGCGAGGCGGATCGCCCAGACGTGGAATTGCGCCTCATCGGCCTCGGGCACGCCGAGCAGCTCGCAGATGACGGCCACCGGCAGCGGATAGGACAGGTCCTCCACCAAGCAGACAGTGTCGCGGCCGTGGCACTTGTCGATCAGGGCATCCACGAGCTTCGCAACCTTGGCGTGAGATTCCCGCACCCGGGCGATCGTGAACTCCTTCATCACGAAACCGCGCAGGGTGTCGTGGTCGGGCGGATCGCGGAAGATCAGCGGGCGATGGCCGTTGACCACCCGATTCCGGATCGGGTTGAGGATCCAGTCCTTCAGAGGGTTGCCCGTTCTGGGTCGCCGCGAGGGCGGCAGGTCTTCCGAGCTCAGCCGGGGATCGAAAATCAGGCTCTTCAGCGCGGCATGGGTGCTGACGACGTAGCTGCCGTCCGCCTGCCGGGACACGGGCGTCTCGCGCAAGCGCGCGTAGAGGGGATAGGGGTTCGCCCTGTTTCTCGGATCGAGAACCTGCGCGAACAGCGTCTCGTCAGGCATGGGCCGTCTCCAGAGCCGTAACCGATCGGCCGGAGGATCGCCGCGGGCTGGGAAAGCCGGGCTCCAGGGTCTCGATCCGCGGCTGGTCGGTGGCGCCGAGGATCGGCGGGAAGGCCGCCCCGTCAGCCACGGCCTCGGCATAGGCGGGAAGCCAGCGTGCCTGATCGAAGGAGAGGGCCGCGACGGTTCGCCCGGCCCGGCCATAGACGGCGAGGAACCGGTGCGAGGCCCGCGATCCCTGGACGATCGCGAGCGCCTCCGCCCCCTCGGTCAGGCCGGCGAGCTTGATGTTGAGACCGAACTGGCTCGACCAGAAGGAAGGCACGTGCTGGTATTCGACCTGGCCCGTGGGCGGAGCAAGCATGTTCGCCGCCGCGTGCCGGGCCTGGTCCACCGCGTTGCCCCAATGCTCGACGGTCACCAAGCGGCCGCCGGTGAGTGGGTTCGGCCAGCGCGCGACATCGCCGGCCGCGTAGATGGCGGGATCGGGCTCCCCCGTCGTGGTCAGGGCGCGGCAGGCCGCGTCGCAGGTCAGGCCTCCCGGGTCGGCGACGAGGGCGGCCGCGGCGAGCCAACCCGTGTCGCGCGTCGCGCCGAGGGCGACGATGACGAGATCCGTCGCGATGTCCGCGCCACCCGCCAAGTGGGCGCGGCGGACTTGTCCATCCTCGCCGGAGAAGGCCACCACCTTGACGTTCGGGCGGAGGTCCACTCCGGAAGCCCGCATCCGCCCGGCGAGTGTGGCCCCGATCACCGTCCCGAGGAGGCGGGCGAGCGGCGTCGGGTTGGGATCGACGAGCGTCACCGCCAGGCCGAGATCGCGGCAGCAGGAGGCGGCCTCGCAGCCGATCAGGCCGGCGCCGACGATGAGGACGCGGCTCGGCCGCAGCGCCAGCGCGCTCCGCAGGGAGCGGGCATCCTCCAGGGTCCGGATCGTGAAGATCCCGGCGAGATCGGCGCCTTCTCCGGGCCATGGCCGCGCCCTGGCGCCGGTGGCGATCAGGAGCGTCTCGTAGGGAAGCGTCGCGCCGTCGGCGAGGCGCACCACCCGGCGGTCCCGGTCCAGGGCGACGGCCGGCAGGCCGAGCCGCCACTGCGCGCGCAGACGGGTGAGTTGCGGAAGTGCGGTCGCGTCGGGGTGAAGCTCGCCCGCCAGGACGTGCTTGGACAGAGGCGGCCGGTCGTAGGGCCGGTGCGGCTCGTCCCCGACCAGGGTCAGAGGGCCGTCATAGCCGCCGTCCCGCAACGCCTCCGCGCCCCGCAGGCCGGCGAGGGAGGCGCCTACCACGACGATGCCCGGTCGCTGCCCGTCCGTCACGGCTCGTCACCCTCGGCGAGTCCGGCGGGCTCGATCGCGATGGCCCGGACGGGGCAGGCCTGCTGCGCCCGCTCGACCTGCGACCTCTTCGCCTCGGGCGGCGCCGGATCGTAGAACAGGATCTCGTGACCGCGCACCTCGAAATGCTCAGGGGCGGCGTAGCAGCACTGCGCGTAGCTCTGGCAGCGGTTGAGATCGACCACGACACGCATTCAGGGGCTCCGAAGAGATGTGCGGATGACCGGTCGGTCGGGATCTGCGCCTGCCCGAACATCGGAGCGGCTCATGTCCAGGCTCCCAGGCGGCCCGACTCCAGCGCTTCCCGGGCGCAGCGATAGCCGAGTTCGGCCGTCGTCTCGAAGCTCGACCACGCCCGCAGATCGACCCCGGCCAAGGAGGGCTTGAGCAGGACCGCAGCCCGGGTGACGGCCGCCATGGTCTGGGCGTCGCTCGACACCATCGCGGAGCGCAGGAGCAGGTGCGCGATGCCGGGGAGCTGGTCCGAGATGCCGAGGAGGCGCCGGAACGCCTGCGCGCTCCGGCCCTGCCGCGGCATGACCTGGAAGGCGGCGTCGCTGCCGACATCCACGGCGAGAACCGGCCCGCGGTCGAGATCGGCCATCACGTCGGCAGGCAGGTTGTTCATCATGCCGCCGTCCACGAGGATGCCGTCCGCACTCGCCACCGGGGGCAGCAGGCCGGGAATGGCGATGCTGGCGCGGATCGCCCGGTCGAGGGGGCCCGCCCAGTGGACCATTGCGGTGCCGGTCGTGAGGTTCGAGGACACGCAGAAGAACGGGCGCCAGAGATCCTCGACGCGGGCATCGCCGAACCGCTCGGCCAACCCCGCATCCACCTTGGCCCCGCGCGTCAGGGCGTGGAACGGCAGGGTGTAGTCGTCGAGGGGGTTGCGTCCGACGAAGGAAGCCACCGTGTGGGTCTCGATCGCGTCGAGGCTCCAGTCAAGGGCGACGCTGGCGGCCAGGATCGAGCCCATGCTGGTGCCGCCGACGAGATCGATGTCGAGCCCGGCCTCGCCGAGCGCCCGCAGAACGCCGAGATGGGCGAGGCCGCGGGCGCCGCCGCCGCCGAGGACGAGGGCGCGGGCATGGCCGGACGCGATCCGGGCAAGCCGGGCGAAGTCGCCACCGTGGTTCTCGCGAACCTGGAGCCGCAGGGAGAAGGGCAGCGCGGCGACGTCGGGATGCAGAGGGCGCGGCAGGCGCGCCTCGGCGGGCTGCGCCACGGCGAGGTCCATGCGGATCCAGTCGGAGCGGATCGAAGCGAGATAGTCCGCGGCGCCGGGCCGTGGCGGCGCGCCTGGCTCGGCCAGCAACAGGACGTGGTCGGCGTGGCGCAGGCAGAGCCGGCACCAGGGGCAGTCGATCTGGTGGGCGACGAAGACCGTGCGGTCGTGCGTTTGCTCGTAGCGGTGGAACCACGCCTCGTCGGCCTCGGGGGGCCATTCGGAGAGGCAGCCGGTCCGCCCCGGCAGCGCGGCATCGAGGGCCTGCGCCAGCCGCTCGCCGAAGGCCGTCGCCTTGAGGCCCTCGGTCACCGCCAGGACGGCGAAGCTCCGCGGCGCATGGCTCAGGGTCACGCCCGTATGGGCGGTGCGCAGCCGCGCGGCCAGGATCCGGGCGAAATAGAGCAGCGTCCCGGGATGGGCGGCGATCAGATCCTCGAACGACGCGCGGGAGAGCCGCAGGAGGTGCGTATCGCGCAGGGCCGTTGCCGTGACCGAGCGCGGCTCGCCGGTGAGCAGGGCGAGTTCGCCCACGGTATCCGGAGGGGCGAGTCGGATGAGGCGGCGCACGCTGCCGTCGCGCGGGTCGCGGATCGAGAGGCCGACCGCGCCGCTCACGAGCGTGTAGAGGGCGTCGGCCTCGTCCCCCTCCTCGAACAGCGTCCGCCCTCCGGCGACGGCGACGGAGGTCATCCGCGCCCGGATCGCGACGTCGGCGTCTCCGTCGAGGGGGGCAAGAAACGGAATCTCCGTGCGCCCCGAAGCCCGGGCGGCAGGGACGGGCGCCACGTCGCAGGCGCCGAGGCGTTCGGCCTCCGTGGGTGGTGCGGATAGGCCGCCGAGCCCGGTGAGCCTCGGGGAAGCGGCTGGGGCCGCGCCCGGAGGAACGGAACCGGGGTGCTCGATGCTCCGGTCGCGTCCGATCTCGGCACTCATCGGCCGGCGCGCCGCTGCAGATGATCCCCGAGGATCCCGAGCGCCGCGCCGCTGCCGACGCGACCGAGGCCGAGGCGCAGGCGGTCCGTGGGGACCGGCGCCAGCGCCGAGTGCCACAACGCGGAGGGCAGCACGAGGACGCCGTCCTCGGACGCGAGAGCCTTCGAGAACTCGGTCGCACCCTCTCGCCCACGGAAGCGGGGGCAGGCGAAGGCGAGATTCGTCGGTTCTTCCGGATCGAACAGGTTCGGGTAGCGATCGAGCAGAGCACGCAGACGGTGGTGGTTGCGCCGCCCGATCGCGCGGGCGCGGCCGGTCAGGCGCTGCTCGGCCCGCAGCGCGACCTGCGCCAGGATCTCGCTCGGTCCGGCGAGGCAGCTCGACAGCAGGCTCTTGACCGCGAGGACGCGGTCGAGCGCCCCGCGGTCGCGACAGGCGGCCCAGCCGACGCGCAGGCCCGGAAGCCCGAAGCCCTTCGACAACCCGTTGATGGAGATCCCGCGCTCGTACACGTCGACGACGGGTGGGACGGCTCGGCCCGGGTCGAGGTCCGTCTGGCGATAGACCTCGTCGTTGACGAGCCAGAGCCCGTGTCGGCGACAGAGGTCGACCAGCCTCTCCAGAGTCGTTCGATCCAGCGACGCGCCGGTCGGGCTGTTGGGAAAATTCATCAGCACCAGCCGCGTGTTCGGCCGGATGGCGGCGACCAGCCCGTCGAGATCGAGGGTCCAGGCCGGTTCCGGTCGGAGGGCGACGCCATCGGCCGCGCACAGCCGCGACACGACGAGCTCCGAGGGTTGGTAGATCGGCACCACCACCACCGCGTGATCGGCCGGACCGAGCAGCGCACTCAGCACGCAGGCCACTGCTTCCTGCGCCCCTGCGCTGACCAGCACGTCGTCGGCAGCGAGCCGGCGGTAGCAGCCGGCGATCGTGGCGCGCAGCCAGGAGGCGCCGCGCGGGTCGGCGTAGCCGAGGTCGGCCCTCCGCCAGCGCCGACGATCCTCCGGGCCGGCAAGGCGCAGCAAGGCGGCGAGCGACAGCGGCTCCGAGTCCGAGGCGGCGAGGTCGTGATGCGCGCAGGCCGACCAGCGATCCAGGTACGCCGCCAGCGCGAACGACCCTGCGGGCGCGATCCCGTGGTCCGTATCGGGGCCGGGCGCCTCCGTCCGGGCGCCGGCCCAAAGGCCCGGTGCAGCGTCGTCCTTGAGCGCCATCGCCGGCCTCACGCGCGCCGCTCCGAGCCGGCGGCGACGCGCAGGTAGGTCGCGCCGATCCGAGCGGCGGCCCGCATCGTCCCACCGAGCGAACCCGCGACCTTCGAGGATCCGCCCAACCGGCGCCGGTAGGGCATAGGCACCTCGCGGATGCGCAGGCCGGCTCGCGCGGCCTGCATCTGCATCTCGATGTTCCAGCCGTAGGTCGGCTCGCGCAGGGCGAGGGCCCGCAGCACGGCGCGGTCGATGGCGCGGTAGGCGCACATGTCGGTGTATCGGACGCCGTAGCGTAGGCCGATGCCGAGGCCGGCGAGCCGGCCGGCGAGCACTTGGTGCCAGAGCATCGATCCGGGCTCGCGGCTGCCCAGCGTGCGCGAGGCGAGGACGAGGTCGTGGCGGCCGGCGAGCACCGGCCCGGCGATCCGGTCGATCAGGTCGCCGCGATCCGCGCCGTCGCCGTCGAGATAGACGATCACGCGCGAGGCCGGATCGGCCGCGGCCGCCCCGAGCGCGCAGGCCCGGCCGTAGCCGCGTCCGGCCTCGATCACCCGGGCGCCCGCGGCCCGGGCGACGTCCTGCGTCCCGTCGGTCGAGCCGCTGTCGGCGACGACGACGTCCGCCGCGTAGGCCGGCGGGATCTCGCGGATCACCGCGCCGATCGCTTCGGCCTCGTTCAGGGTCGGGATGACGATGCTGACCGGATGCATCGCTCAGAGACTCCAGCGCAGGCCGCAGTTCCGGCACGGGGCGGGCGGCACGTCGGAGAGGAGCGACGTCCGGAAGTCGCGATAGGCCGCGCCGTTCCAGATCTCCCGGAGCGTGGCCTGCGTGGCGTCGCCCAGCGTGTAGTTGGAATAGCCGCGCACCGAGAACGGCGCGATGCAGCAGGGCAGCGCCCGACCGTGGGCGGTGACGTACATCAGGGACCAGGGTCGCCGACAGGTGGCCCAGGCGCGGTCCTCCTGACGCTTCAGGCTGATTCCGGGCTCGGTCGCGCCCGAGGCGTCGAGCGTCACCCCTAGCGAACGGCCGATGGCCTCGGCCTCGGCGATGGCGGCGGCCTCCGCCGCCTGGGTGCTCTCGAACAGCGACAGGTCGGCGCGGGCCATACCGTACCCGGCCTCGTCGAAGACGAGGCGCTGCAGGTGCACCTCGGTCACGCCCATCTCGGCGGCGAGCCGCACGAAGGTCGGGAGCTGGTCCACGGTCTCCTTGAGGCCCGTGAGCCAGAGCGAGACCCGGGGGGTCGCGGCGCCGGTCGCCTTCTGGAACGCGACGAACTTGCCGACGTCGCGCACGATGCGGTCGAAGAAGTCCTTGCCCCGCACCCGGCGGTACGAGGCCCGGTCGGCGGCATCGAGGGAGACGCGCAGCTCGTCGAGCCCGGTATCGATCAGCTCCTGAAAGCGCCTCGGCTGCATCAGGGTGCCGTTGGTGTTGAACAGGACGTAGGTGCCGCGGTCCTTGAGGTAGCGGACCATCCGCGGCAGGTCCTTCACCAGCATCGGCTCGCCGACCCCGTGGAGCACGACCCGGGCGACGTCCGGAACCTGGTCGACGATCCGGCTGAACAGCGCCCAGCTCATGTCGGCCGGGGGCTCCAGGGTCTCGAAGGTGCGCGGGCAGGTCTCGCACAGCAGGTTGCAGCGGTTCGTGACCTCCAGATAGAGGCAGACCGGCGGCGCCAAGGCCTCGGAGGCGCGGTCGGGGCCGACCGCCTCGAAGTAGCGGCGCGGGTCCTTCACTGCGGCTGAGGCCGTCATGGTGCGGTTCCTTCCGGGAGAGCGGAGAGGGGTGCGGTGCAGGCCTGCCGCAGGGAGCGGGCGGCTAGGAAGAGGGCCGGGACGAAGACCAGCGACGGCCACAGGAAGCGGTCGTCGAACGGGTCGATCAGGAACAGGATCGGCGCCGAGCCGAGCCAGATCAGGGCCGGGGCCGGCGCGACCACCGCGGGCAGCGCCAGCCAGGGATAGTACCAAGCGTAGTGTGGGCTCGCCGCGCAGGTGGTGAGGGCTGCGAGGAGCCCGGCATCGCGGCACAGCGCGACCGCGTCGGGCGCGGTCTGCCGGTTCGGGCCGAAGGCGATCCGGAGCGCGAGGGCGACGAGCGTCAGTCCGGCGCAGACCAGGTAGGTCCGCAGCAGGCTCGGGGGGCTGAGCCCGAGATGCCCGAGACCGGCGAGCAGCCAGTAGCCCACGCCGGTGTCGTAGCCCTCCTCGGCCCCGTAGCCGCCGGCGAAACCGAACACGTTCGGGCCGGCAGCGAGGTAGGGCAGGTACAGGACGGCGATCACGGCCACCCCGGCGAGCATAGGCCGCCACAGCCGGCCTCCACGGACGAAGGCGGGCGCGACCGCGACAGGCAGAACCTTCACCAGCGTCGCCGCGCCCAGGAGCGCGCCCGCGAGCCCGTACCGACGACGGGTGCGGGCCAGCAACGCGATGCCGAGGAGGCCGATCGCCACGGCATCGACGTGCCCGTCGCGCGCGAAGGACCACAGGGCCAGCGGATTCCAGGCGTAGATCAGGATGCGGGCCGAAGGCAAGCCGGCGCCGCGCAGAACCGCGAGCATGGCCAGCATGCCCAGGGCCTCGAAACCCAACATCGCCAGCTTCATCCCGGTGACGCTGTGCGATACCTGCCCGACGGCGGCGAAGACCAGCTGCGCCGCGGGCGGGTAAATCGTACGAGCGTAGTCCTTGCGGTTGATCAGCGGGTAGACCGCCGGGTCGCGCAGCCGCTCGAGGGCGGGGTCGGCCGGGATGTAGCGGTAGGGGTTGATTCCGGCGGCCTGGACCTGCCCGTCCCAGACGTAGCGGTAGATGTCGGTCGACAGGAACGGCAGCGCCGGCAGCAAAGCGGCCCGCAGCAGCACGGCGATGCCGAGGATCGTCCATAGGGCCGCGCGCGGCAGCCGCTCCCGCAACACGAGGCGCACGGCGAGGAGGTAGACCGCGAGGCCGACCGCGACCACGCCGATGAAGGCGTTGGATTGGGGCGCCGCGCCGACGGTGTCGGCGCCCGGCACCTGGATCGCCAGCGCGCCGACAGTGACGGCCAGAAGCAGGAGGCCGAGGGCCGCGAGCCGATGAGCGGGGCTGGCGAGAAGCCGGATCATGCCGGCACCAACTCCGACGCGCGCGCGAGCCGCGCCAGGACCGAGCGCGTCGCCGGGGCCGCGTAGCCGGTCCTGTCGGCGGCGAGCCGCGCGAGCGAGGCCGCGTCGTCGACGTCGTACCAGGGCTCCAGCTCGACGAGATCGAGGCCGATCTCGCGCGCCCGGGCGCGGGTCGCTTCGGCGACGGTGTCGGTGCTCCAGGCGATGTCGGCGAACAGGCGGGCATGGGCCTGCTTGAGGCCGAGGATGTAGTAGCCGCCGTCGTCGCAGGCGCCGAACACGCCCCGCTCGCCCGGTTCGAGCAGGATCCGGGCCGCCTGGATCAGGAGCCGCGTCGGCAGGGTCGGGATGTCGGAGCTCAGCACGCAGGCCGCCGCGTGACCGTGCGCCAGCATGCCCTGGACGGCCTGCAGCAGGCAACGGCCGAAGCCCTCGACCTGCGCCGCGGTTGTGACGCTTCCATCCGCCAGGACGAGGTCGGTTCCCCGCGCAAGATGGGGGATCACCAGAGCCTCCGCGCCCGGCGGCGCGAAAGCCGCGTAGGCGGCAATCGGCGCGGCGCGGGCCGCCTCTTGGATGTTGGCGGTCGTGTCGCGCAGGAAGGCGGCGCTCAGAGCCGCTGCGTCGTCGAGGGTCAGCGGCGGGCACAGCCGCGTCTTGGAGCGCCCGCTTCGCGGCGCTTTCGCCATCACCCCGATCGCGCAGGTGGGGGCCGGTCCGGAGGTCGGTCCTCGTGCCATGTAGAAGGCTCCCGCGTGGTCAATGGAAGGGGCGGACGATCCCGAGGCGGATCGTCTCGTCCGGCGGTATCTCGGTGGCGGAACCGGGCGTGAAGGTCGGCAGCGCGCGCAGGCGCTCGGGCGTCAGGCCCATGAGGGCGACGTGCTCGCCCAGGAGCGCCACCGCCTCCACCGGCACGGCCACGAGCCGGGACCCGAATCCGCTCCAGGCGACCGCTCGCAGGCCTAGCCAGCCCAGCCCCAACGCACCGTCGAGGCGCACGGCCATCTCGCCCGCGCCGTCGCCGCGGCGCACGAGCCCCGTGACGCGGCCGAGGACGGACTGGGACTCCTCCGGCCGGAGCAGGAGGCGGCCGGCGAGGTCGCCGACGCGCACCGGCTGCGGAAACCGGTCCGCCGCGCGACCCGCCATCTCGGGCGCGGTCATGCCGGGCTTCGGCATGTGGTCGGGGGCCGGGGAGGGGCCCGGCGTCTGCGCCTGCGCCGATGCGGAGAGCGCCAGCGTGAGCAGGCAGGTGCCGACGGCGCACCGGATCGCGCGGACGCTCATAGGCCTGCGAACCAGCCGAAGCCGCGGCTCTCCCAGTATCCGCCGGGGTAGGTGTTGGTGACTTCGATGACCGTGATCCACTTCGGATTCTTGTAGCCGAGCTTGACCGCCATGCGCAGGCGCAGCGGGTATCCATACGGGTCAGGCAATTCTTCGCGGGCGTATCTGGTCGCGAGCAGTGTCTGGGGGTGCAGCGCGGTCGCCATGTCGATGCTGCTCGGGTAGTCGTCCGCCGTCTTGAAGGCGACGTACTTGGCGGTGAGGTCGGCGCCGACGCGCTCCAGGAACGCCCGGAGCGGTACGCCCGACCACTGCCCGATGTAGTCCCAGCCCTCGACGCAGACGTGGCGAATGATGATCTCGCGCTCGGGCAGCTCCGCGATCCGGCGGCGCGTCCAGGGCCGCTTGTCGGAGATCAACCCGGCGAGTTCCAGCCGCCACGCGTCGCCGTCGATCGGCTTGACGTCCTCGACGTCGTAGTAGGCGTTGAAGCGCGGCGGCTTCAGCACCTGGGACCCCGGATACTCGGGCGCGAGCTTTCGGGGATCGAAAAGGGCGGCCTGGACGCCGTCGTTGAAGTCGGACATGGCACGGAGCGCCCGCCCGACCGCGCTCGTGTCCGTCACGTCGCAGCCGGTCAACATCGTGAGCGCGCCGAGCGACAGGCCGCCCCGCAGGAGGCCGCGACGCTCGATCCTCCGGACCAAAGCGCGGTGGTCGTCGAGGATGCCGGGATCCGGCACCTTGAGGGGGCGGAACGGCGACCTCATCGCGTCGCCTCCCGCGCCGTGGCAGGGAGGGCCGGGCGGCGTACGGGGCCGCCGGTCAGCATCGCCCACAGCGTTCGCGGCACGAGCAGGGACAGCACGACGTGAACGACGAGGAAGCCGACCAGCACCGCCATGCCGGCGAAGTGGACGAGGCGCGCGCCCTGGAACCCGCCGAGCAGCGCGACGAGCCCGGAGAACTGGACCGGCTTCCAGATGGCCAGGCCGCTGACGACCTGGCCGATGCCGGCCAGGATGGCGACGATGTAGAGGATCTTCTGGACGGCGTTGTAGGTCGTGAGGTCCTCGTGCGCGAGCTTGAGCCGCAACGTGTCGCGGACGGTCTGCACGATTTCGCGCGGACGGATCGGCAGGAGGCGCTCGCGCAGGCGCCCGGTCGCGACGCCGTAGACGAGATAGGCGGCGCCGTTGGCGACCAGCACCCACATGGCGGCGAAGTGCCAGAGCAGGCTCTCGGCCGCCCAGGATCCGATCCGGGCCGACTTGGGGAAATAGATGCCGTGGATGATGACGGAATCGTCGTAGATGCCCCAGCCGGACCCGATCAGCACCACCATCGCCGCGGCGTTCGTCCAGTGCATGACCCGTACCGGCCAGGGATGCAGCCGGCGAGGCACAGCTGTGGACTGCGTCGGCGCAGTTCCAGGGTTGCCTCTCAACACGGACATGAACCGTGATCGCGTGGAAGGACGTCGAGCATCCCAGCGTGGCTTATGCTGCGTGCGTGCTTCACGGGTGTGGTTTGTTGTATCATGCTACAACTCCTAATTCATTTCGTCTTCCGGCACGATATCGTTTAAATCCGTTGCGCTTTGATTCGGTCGGCACACATGTCAGATCATGTATTAGTCAAATTACTATCGACTTTGACGGTGAGGGTTCATGCCTTCGCATTCTGCGAGATTCAATCGGGGTGGCGATTGCGGAAGCAGGGCATCGCTGACGCCCTGCTCGTCCATTATGTCTTGTCAGGCACCGGGACTATCGTCGTCGGCGACCAGGAGCCCGTGGCCTTCGGGCCGAACAGCATGGTGATTCCGCCGCGCGGCGTTCCTCACTCCCTCGGTTTCGCCGGGGCCATGCACACGGTTACAGCTCGAGATGCGCTCAGGGTGCTTCCCGACGGCCTCGTCGCGCTGACGGCCGGCGACGGCAGTCGCGACATCCTCGTGGCTTGCGGCGCGATCTCGGCCAGTTACGCCGGCGCGCTCGGCCTCTTCGACCGCCTGCAGGGCGCATTGATCGAGGACCTGTCGGGCAACGACCGACTGCGGCACGCCTTCGCCTTCATGATCGAGGAGTTGGTCCAGCCCGGACTCGGCACGCAGGAGGTGACGAGCGCGCTGATGAGGCAGTGCCTCGCCATTCTGCTGCGGGTTCACCTGAAGGAGCGGGGTACCAGTTCGCCAATCTTCGCGGCGCTGCGGGATCCGCGGCTCATGCGCGCCGTCGCGGCGGTCCTCGACGCACCCGGCGCCTCCCACACGGTCGATAGTCTCGCTGCACTCTGCGGGATGAGCCGGTCCGCGTTCGCCGAGCGGTTCTCCGCCATCTTCGGCGAGGGGCCCATCGAGTACCTGCACCGGGTCCGCCTGCGCCTCGCGGCACAGTTGCTGACGACGTCGCCCATGCCCGTGAAGGTCATCGCCGCAAGTGTGGGCTACACCAGTCGAAGCTACTTCTCGCATGCCTTCAAGGCGGCCTACGGCGTCGATCCGAGCGCATACCGCGGTCGATGCGCGGACGCGGCCAAGGCCATCGAACCCGGATCCAACGCGACCTTCGACTCCGCACAGGATGTCACGGGCGAAGATTGAGCGCGCGCTGGCCTGGAGAACCGGCAGCCCATGCGACGACGACATCGAGCCTACCATCTTCGCGATTTCCCGCTCGATTTTGCGGATCGAAGGCAGGCATGGAAGCGGACTGGCGTGCGTTATCGTCCAAAACAGGTGCTGCGCCGCATATCCCGTGTCGACAATTTCAGATCGGTCGCAGTCCTATGGCGAGCGGCACCGTTGCGACGTGCGCGGCGGCCGCACGTGCATGAGGCGCCACATTCGAGGTGATCGCCTGACATGCGATGGAACAAGGCTTGTTTCACGTGCCGTCCGACCAGCGACGGACGCGGTGCGGCTTCCTGGTTCCCCCGCAGGAGCGAGTTCGCATCACCTTGGCCGAACTTCGCAACGCCGATTGCGAAGGCGCCAGCCGATACTTGCGGAACCGCTGGTAACGGACCGAGCGACACACGCGAAATAAATGTGACTAACCCTGATCGAGGATTGCGCCGGATGTCGGCATGAAAGTTTTGATTGCAGCCAGCCCCCTTACGGGCCACGTCAACCCCCTGTTGGCTGTGGGACGACTGCTGGCCAGGCGCGGCGACACCGTCTTGGTGGTGACCGATCCTTCGTTTCGGCAGAAGGTCGAATCTTCGGGTTTGCGCCTCACAGCTTACGAAGACAGGGGTGCGGCGACCTATCTGGAGCCGCACCTGCCGCCTGGACCGGTGCGGTGGACGCACGAATTCGAGCACCGCTTCATCGAACCGATGGCGACGCAAGCCGCGGTTCTGCGCGAGACGATCCGGACGGAGGCTCCGGATGTGATCGTGGCAGGCAGCCTGTTTCTTGGGATCTTGCCGCTTCTTCTCGATGCGACGACGTGCCGGCCTCCGATCATCGTACTCAACATCAGCTTTCTGTTCCTCGACCGTCCCGACGATGCGCCGGTCGGCATGGGGCTGCTCCCGGCCCGGGACGACATCGAGCGTGCTCGCTACGCCGCATTGAAGGTGGGTCTCGATGCCTCATTCGTCCGACCGGTTCGCGCCCTCACCGACGCCCGCCTGGCCCGGCTCGGCGCGCGACCTTTGCCAGCCTCGTTGACCCAATCGCTCGCGATACTGCCCGACGCATTCCTGCAGCCGAGCGTCCGCGAGTTCGAGTACGATTTCGGTACGTTTCCTCCAGGACTGCGTTTTGTCGGGCTGCTGCCGACCACGCCGATGGCGGTCGCGGTACCGGAATGGTGGCCGGATCTGGAGAGCGGCAAGAGCATCATCCTAGTGACACAAGGCACGCTCGCAAACGCTGATTTCAGCGAACTACTTGAGCCGACGCTCCAGGCGCTTGAGGGGCGCGACGATCTTCTCATCGTTGCAACAACTGGCGGGAGATCCGTAGAGGAGATACACTGTGAAATACCGGCTAATGGCCGGGTCGCCACCTTTCTGCCTTTCGACGTGCTTCTCCCCAAAATCGATCTCCTGGTAACCAACGGGGGCTACGGAAGCGTCTCACAAGCTCTCGCCGCTGGCGTTCCGATTGTCTCCGCCGGCTTGACCGAGGACAAGGCCGAGGTCGGAGCCCGGATCGAGTGGTCGGGCGTCGGCTTGAATCTTGCGACGAACCGCCCGACCGTGGACGCCTTGCGTTGGGCCGTCGAGAGGGTGCTCACGGAGCAGCGGTTTCGCGAACGTGCTCGTGTGATGGCACGGGCCTTCGCCGATCTGGACCCAGGGCGCGAGATCCTAGCTGCCATCGACGCTCTCACCCACGTGTCGGGGTAGAGTTTCGACTTTCGCTCTTAGCGGAACGCGCGCCAATCCCTCTTCTTTCAGGGAGAGGTTGTAGGCGCGCTCGCGGCGACAGCCGCGATCAGCGACCTTGGTTCTCGATGTACTGCTTCAGGATCGAGAGCGGGGCGCCGCCCACCGACCCGGCGAAGTAGCTCGGTGTCCACAGCACGCCTCGGCTCTTCCTGACAGACCAGAACGAGGCGATCTCGGGGAACTCCTTCTTCAGCAGGCGGCTCGACACTCCCTTCAAGCTGTTGACCAGTTCCGAGAGCCGAACCTTCGGCGGATAGAACACCAGCAGGTGAACGTGGTCCCGCTCGCCGTTGAACTCGCGCAACTCGACCTCGAAGTCCGCACACACGCTGGCGAAGATCGCTTGGAGCCGGTCGAGGTGCGCACGGGTCAGCACCTTGCCCCGCCGCTTCGTCGTGAACACTAGGTGGGCGTGCAGGGTGAAGACGACGTGCCGCCCGGTGCGAAGCTCCATAGACCAAACCGTCTCGATGCCCTATGTCAAGGGCGTGACCACCCTTACAGACCAAACGGTTCTGAAGACCTTCAGCTTCCGCGTCAAGGACGCGACGAGCGGCTGATCGCGCTCGGCGATGCGGTCAATACGGTCTGGAACTACTTTAACGAGATCAGCATGCGCTCGGCACAGCGTGGTCCGATCTGGGCGGCCAAGAAGCAGCTTCGCGTTCTGACCAAGGGCAGTGGCAAGCTGCTCGGCCTTCCGTCGCAGGTCGTGCAAGAGATGATCAACCAGTACGTCATAAAACGGAAGGCTGCGCGCCGTCCGAAGCTTCGCTGGCGTGCGAGCCGTGGGCCCAGGCGGGCGCTCGGGTGGGTGCCGTTCACGAACCAAGACATCGCCCTCGACGGAACAACCGTGCTCCTGCGTGGCCAGCGCTTCCGCCTGTGGCTGCACCGCGCCGTCGAGGGGCGGATCAAGTCGGGCAACTTCAGCCAAGACGCGCGCGGCCGTTGGTACTGCAACCTCGTGTGCGAGGTGCCCCGTTCGCAGGGGCGCGGGCGCGATGACATCGGCGTCGATCTCGGGCTCAAGTCCGTCGCCAAGTGCTCGGACGGCACAGGACTTGAGCAGGCGCAGTTCTATCGCTGCCTCGAACCCAAGCTCGCCGAAGCGCAGCGCAAGAGGCGCAAGCGGCAGGTCAAATCGATTCACGCCAAGATCGCCAATCGGCGGAAGGATGTGCTTCACAAATTCTCTCGGGCGCTCGTGGATCGCGCCCGCAAGATCACGGTCGGCGACGTGTCGGCCTCGGCTATGACGAAGACCCGGATGGCGAAGAGCGTGCTCGACGCCGGATGGTCTACGCTACGCGGCATGCTCCGGTACAAATGCGATCACGCAGGGGTCGCCTACGCCGAGGTGAACGAAGCCAACACGACACGGACCTGTTCGTTCTGTGGGCGCCTCAGTGGACCCACGGGGCTGGCCGGTCTCAGCATCAGGCGGTGGACGTGCGGCGAGTGCGGATCAGAACATGAGCGCGACCAGAATGCCGCGCGGAATATCGCTCGTCTCGGATGTGAGACGCCGTGCCCGTCCGGGCATGGAAGCCCCGGCTTTTAAGTCGGGGAGACATCACGAAGGTGCATCATGACAGCGCGATGACGCCTTCACATAACGTCATGCAGGTGATCGAGAGCCCGTTCGATTCCTCGCACCGGTCGAAAAGCGCCGTCGGTTGGATCTGCAGCCCCGAATGTGGCGTGCACGATCGATGCACCTTCCACGCCTGACGTCGACGAACGGAAATCGGGACGGCCGCGCTGTCCCGATCCGGGCGGGCGAGCGGGAAAGAGCTTTCGGACGCTGTGAAGGCCGGGCAAGGACTGCACGGCTATCCAGAGTGTAAATCATCAAGATTCATGTTCCGCGTTCCGGTTTCAAACGTCGAATGTCTGTAACAGACCCGTGTTCAGGAGCTCCAGGTGCGGATTTTCGCACGCACGCATGACTTGAGAGATATCGCTAGCCGGCTTATCGCTGCGGTTTTTGTCACCGATCCAATCGGTTATTCAGAAATATTTAGCGAATTCGGCCAACGGTCATTCGCCCGCATCCGCCAGAACGCTCTTCGCGCCATGTCGCCTCAGACCAAGCAACGACCGCCTGGACTCGCGGGCAGTGCTGCCCACATCCTGAGCCAACGTTGGCATGCCGCTCGGAAGCCGGGTATGGCGTTGCCGCCTTACGAAGAGATCGCTCTCGGCTCGCTCGGTCGTTTCGCCGATGGCACGGTGCTGGTGCGCCTCGACGGGCCAGATCTCGTCCACCTGCAAACGGCATCAGCCGTCGCTACATGGCTCGAAGGGACGCCCCGTCATGCCGCCGGACACCAGCGGAGCGACTGCGCGCGGCTCTTGGATCAAATCGTGCGACGCGCCCTCCGGACCGGCCAGCCAGAGCGGCAGGTTGCAAGCCGCGTCGAGAACGGCATCGTCGAGGTTCACGAGATCCTCGCGTTGCCCCTGCACACGCACTGGGGCTTCCCGGTCGCCCTCGTCCACGTCAGCGAACCCCAGACCCGATCCAGTCTCATCGAACAAGTCTACCAGTCGACCCGGGAAGGGGTTCTCGCCCTCGCGCCCGTGCGCGACGCGGACGGACAGCTGTGTGATCTGCAGATCGTCACCCTGAACGCCGGCGCCGCGCAGCTGATGCGCCGGTCGTTGGACAGCCTGTTGTGGCAGCATCTTTCCGAAGTCTACATGGGTCATCACGCGCAGGAGATCACAGCTCGCCTGTTCCGTGTCGTCGAGAACGGCGGAAGCGACAATTTCGAGCTGGAATTCATCGGGGACGATGCGGAATCCTACCTCAAGATCGCCGTAGCCCCACTCGGCGACCTGCTCGTAGTCACCCTCGTCGACATCACGGAGCTGCGCACCCGCGAAGCCTCCTTCCGGATGTTGTTCGAGGCCAACCCGGTTCCGATGTGGGTCTTGGACGCCGGATCCTTGCGCTTCCTCGACGTCAACACCGCCGCCGTCGAGCACTACGGCTACAGCCGCGACCGCTTCCTGGCGATGACAGCCCACGACATCCGACCGGAGGCGGACCGTGCCGAACTGCAGATCGTCTTCGCGAACCGGACGAAGCCCTACGATGGCGAGCGGATCTGGCGTCATTGCAAGGCGGATGGATCGGTGATCCAGATCCTGCCTTACGTGCGTCCGCTCATGCTGCGGGGCCGGCCGGCCGTGCTCGCTGCGAGCATCGACGTCACCGAGCGCCAGCTCGCCGAGGCGGAACTGCGCCGCACGCGCAGCTTCCTCGACACGGTGATCGAGAACATCCCCGCGATGCTCTACGTGCAGGATGCGGTTGATCACCGCCTCCTGCTCGTCAACCGTGCCTGCGAGGCCCTGCTCGGCGTGCCGCGCGACGAACTGATCGGAGGGCCGTCGCATGCTCTGTTTCAGCACACGACGGCCCGGGCCGTGCTGGATCAGGACGCGGCGCTGTTTCGCGCCAGCGGTCGGGACGCGATCGTCGAGGAGCGTCAATTCGAGACGCGCGGCAACGGTACGCGCCTCCTGCACGTCAAGAAGCTCGCCGTGAGCGACGAGGAAGGGCGACCGCAGTACCTGCTCGGGATCGCCGAGGACGTGACGGAGCGCCGCGCCGTTGAGGCGCGGATCGCTCACATGGCACACCACGACCCGCTCACCGACCTGCCGAACCGTGCCTGCTTCCGCGAACGTCTGAGCGACGCGCTCGAGCGACAGCATCGTCATGCCGAGCCGGCGGCCGTGCTCTGCCTCGATCTCGACGGGTTCAAGGCAGTCAACGACACGCTGGGACACGCAGCCGGCGACGCGCTGCTGCGCGCGGTGGCGGATCGCCTCCGGCACTGCGTGCGCGAGGAGGACTTGGTCGCCCGCTTCGGCGGTGACGAGTTCGCCATCCTGCAGGCGAGCGCGCCGTCGCCTGAAGCTGCGGGCCAGCTCGCCGCGCGCCTGGTCGAGTGCTTGGCGCAGCCGTTCTCCATCATCGGTCAGAAGGTGGTGATCGGAGCGAGCCTCGGTATCGCGATGCTGCCGGGCGACGGGACCACGCCGGACCTTCTGCTCAACAACGCCGACCTCGCGCTGTATCAGGCCAAAGCGGAGCGACGCGGCACGTTCCGGTTCTTCGAGCCGGAGATGAACGCCCGCATCCAGGCGCGTCGTACGCTGGAGCGCGAGCTGCGCGAGGCGCTGAACACCGGCGCCTTGGAGCTGTTCTACCAGCCGCTCCTGAACCTGCGGGAGAACCGCATCAACGCCTGCGAGGCGCTGCTGCGCTGGCGCCATCCCGAGCGTGGCTTCGTCTCGCCGGCCGAGTTCATCCCGATCGCCGAGGAGACCGGCCTGATCGCGCCGATCGGCGAATGGGTCCTGCGCGAAGCGTGCCGGGAGGCGGCAACCTGGCCGGGCGAGATCAAGGTCGCGGTCAATCTCTCGCCCGTGCAGTTCCGTCAGCAGAGCCTCGTCCCGGCCGTCGTGTCGGCCCTGGCGAACGCCGGGCTCGATCCCAGCCGACTGGAGCTGGAGATCACGGAGTCGGTGCTGCTCGCCGACAGCGACGCCAACCTGGCGGTCCTACACCGGCTGCGCAACCTCGGCGTGCGCATCGCCATGGACGATTTCGGGACGGGCTACTCCTCCTTGAGCTATCTCCGGACGTTTCCCTTCGACAAGATCAAGATCGATCAGTCCTTTGTGCGCGAGCTCGGTGTCAACCGCCACTGCGCGGCGATCGTGCGGGCGGTGGCCGGACTCGGTGCCGATCTGGGCATCACGACAGTGGCCGAAGGTGTCGAGACCGCGGCGCAGCGCGATCACCTGCAGCATGAGGGTTGCGACGAGATGCAGGGCTACCTGTTCAGCCGTCCGCTGCCGGTCGCCGATCTGCGGCAGCTGATCGCGGCGACTGAACAGGCCGCGCGAGCCGCCTGACGATCGCGCGCGCAACCCGGTTCGGACGAGGGCCGCATATGAACCTGCAGCCTCGTCGCACGTCGCTCAGGCTGTGCGCACGCGTTCAGGAAAGGCTGGTATCGCGCTCCGCGGGATGTGAGAGCCCTGATTCGCTGCCCGGCGTCCGCTCGCACCGCGCCCGCTCGGACCCCCGTTGGAGGCGGCCGCCGCTCGCATCGTCCCGATGCGCCCGGCGATGGTCTGCTCGGCCGCACTCGCGATGGCACGGGCGATCTCCTGGCCGACCTGATCCTGGTCGTCGGCGGCAGCGGCGACGGCGCGCGCCGTGCCACTCGACTGCGCGATCGTCGCCGCGATACCGCCGACCGCGTCCGTTGTGCTTTGCGCTGCGGCATGGATCGCGTCGACCTGACCCATGCTCCGGATCGTGAACGTCGCCTCTTTTTCGTGAACGCAATCGCGCGTCGGCGCGGGCACCCTTACGCGTCGCCTGCGAACCGGGCGTGATCTTGCAGAGGGCTGGTCGTGTGCCTCATATCTCGGGCTGGCCCGGCAACCGGCCAGGAACACGCGCGCGTGCCGAACCGTCGAGCTTCGCCCTGACGCGCCGTTCGGGCCATGCCGCAATCCGGAGGATCCGAAAATGTTCTTCATGTCTCGTCATCGCTGGACGCTGCTTCGGACGGCCGGGGCTGTCGCCCTGATGGTCGGCTGTGGCGGGATCCAGAGCTCCGAGGCGCAGACCACGCCGCCGCCCGCGGCCGGTACGGCGCGGTCGGGGCAAGTACCGCCGCCCCAGCCGAGCGGCGAACCGCAGCCCCGACAGACCCAGTCGCAGGAGCGCACCCCGGAGCAGCTTAGGCAGACGCCACCCCCGCAGCAAAGCGGCGCAGCCCGGCAGAACCAGCCGCAGGAGCGGGCTGCGGCCGCGGCCGAATCCGGTCGTCCGCCGGCCCAGCCGTACACGGTCGACGGCAGGCGGACCCCGTACGTCGCCGAGTACCTGCCGGACGGCCGGCTGGTGCGCCCGATCGGCTGGCGCGAGTGGCCGTTCATCGGCACGCCGCTGACGCCGAACCGGCTCAACCTACCGGAGGCGCCATTCCCGGAGTTTCACATCGTCTATGTCGAGCCGACTGCTTGGGAGCACTTCAAACGGACGGGAGAGTTCCGCGAAGGTACTGTGATCGTCAAGGAGCTCGTGCGCCAGCAGATCAACAGCACGACGGACCCGGCAAACGGCGCGATCACGGAATCGAGCGGCAAAGGCTATTTCATGGCAGAGTATGCCGGTCTCGAGGCGGCTGTGAAGGACTCGCGTCGCTTCGCGAACGAACCGGGTCAATGGGCCTACTTCTCCTTCGGTCACGTGCCCGAGGCACAATACGCCTCGGCGACCGAGGTAAAGGCCGTCGAGACCTGCAATGCCTGCCATGCTGCAAACGCCGGCCGGGATTTCGTATTCATTCAGCACTACCCGGTGCTGCGTGGCTTGCTGGAGCGCGTCGGCAAGAACTAGGGGCCCAAGCGCTCGGCGTTGTCAGTGGAGGATCATATGTTCCGTCGCCGTCTTCCCTCGGCTACTCTTCTTCTAACCTGCGGAGCGACGCTCGCCGCGGCGACAGGCTTGCTCGCCCAACAGGTACGGTCCGCGAACGTTGCAGAAACCCCGAGGGCGTCGGTTGGGCTGGTCGACGTCGCCGGCACCATGCGTCTACCTCTCGACTATCGAGCGGCTTACCAGTTCCTCGGCACCTGGGCTGTCGCCTCCGATACCGTGCCAGGCTCGAAGGAGATGCATACGGTCTACGTCTCTCCGGGCGCGATCGACGAGTATCGAGCCAACGGCCGGTTCAAAAATGGCACCGTCTTGGTGAAGGAGGTGTTCAACGCCGAGAGCGAGGACATGACCACCGGCCGGGTGAGTCGGGCCGCCGGTCTAGCCGGTTGGTTCATGATGGTGAAAGACGATCGCGGCAGCTACCCGGGCAATCCGCTTTGGGGTGACGGGTGGGGCTGGGCATGGTTCGACAAAGGGAGCCCGGACAAGACCAAGACGCTCGACTATCGCCAGGAATGTCTGGGCTGCCACACCCCGGCGCAAGCCACCGACTGGCTGTACGTCAAAGGTTACCCAGTCCTTGCCCGCTGAGGCCACGCTGCTGCTCGATCAAGCTGGATGGCACATCACGACGAAGCTCGCGGTTGTTGTCATCATCCTAGCGCCATTGCCCTCGACCTCTGCTGCGACGCCTGCAACGGGCTCGTCGACTGATCCCCGCGCATCACCTCCATCAGCCTGAGCGAATGGGCCAGGCGCTCTGTTCACTAAGAGGTCCGAACAACCTGCCGCCGCGTGATCTCGTAAGTTTCATCTTTCTTATTTATTGGCAGGGGGCATTTATTGTCTTCGATTGATAAAACAAAAAATATCTAGTTAATGTATATCATAATTACAATATCGATATATCACGGGACAAAAGTAATTATTTAATGTATCAAATTAACTAAAGCAATATGCAATACTCGTTGCTGGAATTTATCCAGACGTGCATGCAAAGTCCTCTCCGAAAAAATTGAGAATCCTGCTGCAGCCGTCGCTTCGGTGTGGAGTGTCAGAAAAATTCACGAGAGCCGCTCCCGTCGATATGCACTCGGCGTACAACCAATCTGCTTGCGAAACCTGGTCGCGAAGTGCTGCGAGGAGTGGAATCCGCACGCAAAGGCGACCTCGGTGATCGAGCGGCGCGGATCGAGCAGCATTTCGCACGCGCGTTCGATACGACGGCGCATGAGCCAACGGTGGGGAGGCAAACCCGTTGCCTTGGCAACAAGAGTCGTGAGCTTGCGTGGAGATAGCTGCGCCGCGCGAGCCACGTCCACCAGCCTGATATCGTCGGCCCAACGCGATTCCATGTACTCGATCGCCCTTCCGACGGCGGGATCGAAACGGCTACGGCGCGGACCGAGGGATTCCCAACGGACTGCGCCGTTCATGGACGAGTGCTGCCGAAGAAGATGGACCGCAACCTCCAGTCCCAACGTATCGATGCGAAGACGCGATAAAGGTCGAGCCATGCGCATTTCAGCCAGCATCTCGACTTCAAGGCGACGAAGTTGCCAGTCAGGAACGGCTCTGGGGTCAATCGATCCTGTTGGCGCAGCAGACGAAACTGAATCCCCGGACTCGACTATATCGCCAAGCGACGGTTCAGGTACGTAGATATTCAGGGTGCGAAATCCGCCGATCGGAAGCCGCGGGTGTTCATCTAGACACACCAAGTAAATGCTACTTAGTGATTTTTGAGTATGAAATTGATAATTATCGTCTTGCAAAATGTCGCAGTCGAATGTGCAGAACCGAAGTGTCAAGTCATGGTGCTCGCGGTTCGGCTCGGCCCAAGGCTTCCAAGCCTCATCGTCGTTGCGCGTCTGGAACGCCACGGATTCGGTGTACTCTGCTCGTCCCTTCGGCCGCTTGACTGGTTGGCTATCCCGGCCTTGTGCCAAAAGGGCGATGATCGCCGGCGTGTTCACGAGCAGTCCCCCCTCCGATCCGGGCGCCCATAGTTCAGCGCACGCGGCACGAAGCCGAGCGCCTGTTCGACGTCGGCGAGCACCACCTTCGAAGCTCCGGAGCAGAGGTCGGTAGTATGGACGGTGAACTGGATCATAACGGGGTCTTCCGGCGATCTTGGGCGGGGGCGTGGATCGCCCGGAACGGCCGCTAGTGCACAGACGCCAACGAACGCACCACGTGCCTGTCCGTTAACTTGCTGCTATCGATGCGAAAACGGCGCTGCCTTGTGTACGCTTTGTCGGCGTCAGAGCACTAGCTGGACCTCGTCATACGATCGGAGAACGCAGCGCGTCGGGCTGGAGCGCTCTCCGCCGAAATGAATGACGGTCCGGTTAAAGAGAGTGCGTCGAAACGGAGCTCATGCGCCCCACGGCGGTGATCCGCACTCCCACGACGGAGCCAGAGCCCATGTGCCGAGGCTCCGGCTCCGCTCGACGTCAGCCCGCGATGCGCGTGGCAGGCCCGATATGCGGGAAGTCGACCTCGGTCTTGAACACCTCGTTGACGTAGTTGGTCAGCACGTTGACCGCGACATGAAGCACGATCTCGACGATCTGCGCGTCCGTGTAACCGACCCTGCGCAAAGCCGCGAGGTCGTCCTCAGCGACATCGGCGCGGGTGACCGCGATCTTGCGGGCGAAGTTGACCGCCACATCCGCGCGGGCGTCGGTCGAGCGGCCTGTGCGGTTGGCCGCGATCTCCGCCTCATCCAGCTTGCGGTGCTTGGCGAGCGCCGTGTGGGCGGCGTTGCAGTAGTCGCAGCCGTTGACGTTCGCAATGGCCAGCGCGATGCGCTCGCGCGTCGCGGGATCGAGCGTACCCCGTGCGAGAGCACCGGAGAAGGCCAGCACGCCTTCCAGGCCGGCCGAGCTCTGCGCGAGGACCTTGTGAAGGTTCGGTACGACACCGAGCTGCGTTCTCACACCCTCAAGCAGATCTTTGACGCTACCGGTCGCCGTGACCGGGTCGATGGAAGCGATGCGTTGCATGGTGGGTCTCCTCATTAATGGTCGGTATCCGAGGCCGGCGACAAATCAGTCGCGACGGTGACGGATCGCCTTGAGCGAGTCGGCGGCAATCCAAAGCGAAATGGCGAGCAGGCCGACATCCTTGAGGAGGAACTGACCGATCGACACCGAGATGGCGGGGAAGCCGAGCTCCGGCGCGGCGACACCGGGCGTCGACGCCATAAAGCTCAGGGTCGTGACGAAGAGGCCGGCCGACAGGAGACCGCCGAGCGCGGAGAGCTTGGGGTTGACGAGCCGCGCGGCGACGAGGGCGCCGATGCTGAGTTCGAGCACGCCGAGGAAAGCCGAGAAGCCACGCACGCTGAAGATGCTGTAGAACCAGCTCAACAGCGGGCTGTTGCCGACCAGCGGAACCAGTCCTTCCGCTTCATAGGCTGTAAACTTCATTCCCCCGAACCAAGCGTAGATGACGGCGAGCGAACCGTAGAGCGCCGCTCGGGTCAGGTGATCCCCGTACCGCTCGATCGCAGTCAAAGCCGGACCGACTTCGACAAAGGCGCCGCTTCGGCCGGAAACAAGAGAGTGATTGGACATGGGAATCGAGCTTTCTATTGCGAAGTTGTGCCGGCGGAGACGAGATGCACCTTCGCCGTCCAGGAGAGGGTACGACGCATCACCGCGCCGGAACTTCAAAGCGGGCGCCCCGGACGTCGATGGCTCGCGTCGGGTTCCGAGCCGTCGATGCCGTGGTCGCAGGCTGTCCGGAAGAGGCGGTGTAGGCGGTGGTCCGACCGTTGCTGCGCAACGGGGCAGGGCCCGCGCCGTTCGGGGCGGCGGGCGTGATCTCCCGGGGGTCGATCTCCGGCGCGACGAATTCGTGGCCCCAGGCGGTGAAGGTGCGGCTCTGCTGGGCCGCGGCCGGCAGCGTGGTGGCGGTCAAGGCAAACGCGACCGTGAACGCTGACATCGTGCGCATGAACATCTTGGATCTCCGTCGAGCCTGAGCGGGTCTCTGCCGCGATTGATTCGAGGCGGCGAATGGCGCCGCTCGTTGAACAAGTTTTATATAAAACCATTTTCGTCCGCGGCACGTGCGCCGGCGCACATGATGTGATATCAAACTTCTTGGAGGTCCGGCTCGGCGGCTCGCATGAGCGCTCGCTCGATCTATATCCTAGAACCAGCTTCCGTTTGGAACCACGACGTGCCCTCGTCCTTCAAGCTGACCCCCGTCGCGGCTGCAGCCATCGAGCAGGCATGCATCTGCGTCGCCGTCCAGCGCGCCGCCCGCGTGATCGGGCGCGAGTTCGACGCGGCGTTCCGAGCCGTCGGTCTTTCGAACTGGCAGTTCACACTTCTCACCGTGCTCGCCTGTGCTGACGGACCGACGATGCGTGAATTGGCCGATGAGCTTGCCCTCGATAAAAGCACGCTCACGGCCAACATCAAGCTGCTCGAGCGGCGTGGGTTGATCACGATCGAACCCGATCCGGACGATCGGCGTGCCCGGCGCGTTCACCTAACAGAGGTGGGCCGTGCCCGTCTCGACGAAACCGTTCCACTGTGGGAGCACATGCAGGCGGAGTGTTTGGCTCGTCTCGGCGAGGCAAATGCGGGCTCGCTTCGCCGAGCATTGGCGAAGTTGGCGGACCGTGATCAAGTCTGAACCCAAGTAGGCCGTCCGTATGGTCGTTGTCGATACTTGCATGAGTCGGGCTGTACGCGTCGAGAAGCTGACACGCTTGTCCCGCGGCGATGGCTGCGACCAGCTCCCCGAAGCGATCCCATTCGATCTATGTCGAGGGCGAGTGCGGAACGAACCGTGTGTTCGGAATCGACGATGATTGACCGTGCAGCACTCCGCAGCCGATGCCCGGCGATCGTCGGCTCTACGCCACGAGCCGACCCATCGAACAGCGAAACCGGCAGCGTGTCCTCGAGCGCACGAATTCGACGGCTCACTACGGACGCCGGCGATCCGAGTACCTCGGCGGCGCACCGAATGCTTCCAAGCTCGTTGACCTGAAGCGCGATATGCAACGATACGAGATCAATCGGGGTGGCTTCAAGCCGGCCTCCCGATCGCACGGTGCTTCCAGCCCGACGAGCCAAAGCGTCATCCGATCCGAGCGGGGCTCAGCCCCACGTCCTCCGCGGACCGGCCGGCTCGATTTGGCAGGTCGCTATCGCCGGCGGCCGGCATTAGGGCGAAAATCCGTGCGGGAAAGCCCGCGCTCTGCTTCATCTTTGGCCAACTCGCGACCGGCAGACAGCCGCACATGTGCACCTGATCGAGATTGACCGTCAGCTCGACCTGCCGGCGGGGCAATCCGAGAGCGTAGGCTTCCAAGAACACGGCGCCTCCGCTGACGATCACGTCCGGGTCGGTATCGGTGGTGTCATACCCGGAAGCGGTGATGTCTCGTTCCTCATGCACGTAGGCAGGAACGTCGCGGCTCCAGCCGGGAAGTGGCACATGCCGGCCACATGCCGGTTCAGCATGCCCTCCTGGCTGGGCCAGCGACGCGACCAGTCGGTCCGCGGCGCGACGAAGGCGCCCGCCGGCATGGGTCCGTTGTGTCCTTCCCAGGCTCGGACATCCTCAAGCCTCGCACGGTAATCCGGATCGGTTACCGTGTGCTCGCCGATGATCGACACGACGAGCGGAAAGACCAGCTCTGCACCGCTATCCGATGCAGGAAGCGGGGGACCCGCACGAACTGAGCTGGCGGGTCGACATGCGCGCCCCACTGGCCCTGCAATCGCCACTCCTCGGCAAGGAAGCCGTGTTTCTTGCTGCCCACGCCGGGATCTTGGTGGTAGATCACCGTCCGCTGCGCCGGGGCGAAGCTCGAGCGGTGGAGAATGTCCACGTCGAAGGCATGCGCCAGGTCCCCCAGCGCGCCGCACGCAGTTGCGGCAGCAGCGCCCAGAGATCCTCGACCGAATGCGGGTCGTGCCCCATCAGGCGACCCGGCCGAGCTCGCGAATGGTGTGCTCATTCTCGACGTTGCCGGTGTTCAGCGTGGTGTTCGGCTCCAACAGCACGACATGGCACTCGTCGGTGAGCGCCTCCGGCAAGTGCTCGGTCCCGTGAGGGACGATGATGAACTCGCCCGGATCGAGATCAAGCGCCGGCCGGTCGCGGAAGCTCATTCGCAACCGACCCTCGACGACGAGGAAGAGTTCGTCCTCCTGGTCGTGCTGGTGCCAGTGAAAGGAACCCCTAAACTTGGCGAGCTTGACCTGAAAGTCGCCCAGGTCGCCGGCGATCTTGGGGCTCCAGTGGTCCGAGAACGTGCTGAACGCCTTCGCGAGGTTGACCTTGTCCATGATGTCGCTCCTTGCTGTGGAGGGCTCTTGTTGCAGCCCCACGCGGCCGCGAGCGCAGCCCGGATGGCCTCGAACTGGTCGGCGAGCGCGGACGATTGGGCCTGGAAGACGCCATCCAACACTGCCGTGCCGACCGTGAACGCGACGGCCCCCGCGCATAGGGCCTCTATCACCCGCTCGGGCCGATCGATCAAGCCCGCGACGACCACCGGTTCGGCACGGTGTCGAGGCCGCGTTGCCCGCCTTGCGCAGCAGGCTCTAGGACGTGAACGCCGAGGACGCTCCGTGCACCTTGTCGCGCAGCATCGGAGCGGCGAGCGCGTCACGAGGTGGCATCGCCCCCCCTTCAAGCCTCGACCCGGATCGCGGCGGGTCCGGCCTCGAACCGGCCGACGATGGCGGCCTGTGCGAAGCCCGTGTCGGGCTCGGAATAAATTGGCACCGAAATAATCTGAGCTCTCAAGCGATCTCACCGCCGACGACACTCTTATTCTGTCACCGAATGCCGGCGAATTGACACCAAAAAGCAGTTCGAACAAATATTCTGACACTGGATCGACCGCACGATAGCTCCTCATTGACAGGGTGAAAGCCAGCTTTATTGAACCGACCGATAGACACCGAGCGCAGAACGGTTAAACAGCTGTAGCTACGCACGCTCTAGCCAGATTTCGGACATATGGATTCGGCGCGGCGAGCCTGTTCACATCACGACTCCGCACCTGATGTTGCAGCAGTTGAGAGACTGATTTCGAGGGAGTGGGACATGGAAAGGGCATCACCCGCGCAGCCGCCCCGCCGTAGCACTCGCGCGGAACCCTCAAATCAAAATACGAGCAAGCTTAATATTTTCGACGACGCATCCGGCCGTCCACAATGCAACATGATCTCTCAACTTGCGCGGGAAGATCTGTTTTTCAAGGCATTGTACCACCCAGGAGTGAGACTCCTGCTGGAATTCATCTCGGATGATTACAAGACGATGCGCGACATCGAACGAGAGATATTAGGAAAAGACGAAGCCGAGTCCTGCCTCAGGAGAGTCGCAGAACTCGAAATTGTTGAAAAAATCAAGACTGAAATGGGCCCGGCATATCGATTACGCCCACGGGCAATGATTCCGGTTCACGATTGGCTGGGACGCCTCTCAGGAAACTCTGGTATTTAAAGGAAATTGATCGCCAAGATTCCGAAGAAAAATCAGGCCTGACCCTGCGAACAACCATGTAGTTTTTC
Organism: Methylobacterium brachiatum; assembly: GCF_020523825.1. Lineage (GTDB taxonomy): Bacteria > Pseudomonadota > Alphaproteobacteria > Rhizobiales > Beijerinckiaceae > Methylobacterium > Methylobacterium brachiatum. Next base: position 600,372 of record NZ_JAJALK010000003.1, read on the forward strand.
TCGTCAATTCCCATAATTCTAAAGATACGCCTCTCCATCGATCGCTTAAGCTTTCCGGAAGGGAGCAATTTTACTCGACAACGTACTTCCATGAACGCCGCAAACCAGCCCAATTTAATGCTACATTCTTCATGAGACCGGACTATATCTGCGATTATGCCATCGAGACAAGAGGGATATTCGAGCGCAAGCTCAAGGCCGCGGAAAGTTGCAAATGCCCCATGTGGCAAGATACGGCCTGCGACAATGAAGGATAGACTGGCGAGAACCGAGAAGAAGGCGAGTTGCTCGCGGGCAGTTGAATGCGCAATTATGGCCGGCAACTGCGTGAGGGCGTTCGCGTCGCGACGCAGCACGCCGACCATTAGCTTGGCCAACTCCTGTTTCCTCTCTGAGGCGTACCGGGGCGCGACCATACGCAAATCGATAGCGCAGTTTTGACACAGATAGACACTCTCGATTCCTACCCAAGAAAGCGACTTCTGACATGTAGGACAGATTTGAACAAAACATTCCCCAGTGTCCGGATCGCATGGAAGGCAGGCGACTTGCCAGTGCGCCCTGATCCAGGGAATACCATCCGATTTGAGCATGCCGGGTGCCACTCGCCGCCGATGTGGCTCGATGACGTCCAAGCCAGCGTCCTGACCGAAAAGCTCAAAGCCGTTCTTACCTTCGGCAAATGCATCATTTGCAAGCTTTTGCAGCTCGAGACCCGCAAGGTCCGCAAACGTCTCGAGTTGGTATCTGCGAAGCGGGACAGAAGCTAAGCTATTCGCGTCTACCTGCAGGCCAAAACGCAGAAGCATCTCGACCGATATACGTTTTATCCGAGCGTAGCGCACGACTACACTTCTTAGGTCCTCCCCAGGTTGTGCTTGTACGGTTCGACGCAGCCGCGCCGCTGAAGGAGGCACGTCACTCATCGTAAAGCGTCCTTCCTTTGCGTCGCTTCCTATCGTCCAAATTGATGCGCATTGCGTCCTCGACCGACAGCGGAATATTGGGAAGTTGGAAATCTTTGACCCAAGGATTTACGCCATTCATTGTAGGATCGTCGCCATGAAGTAGATCGAAAGCTTGATTTAAATGCTTGATAGACAACGTCGAAGGCATCGTTCCCTCAGCGCAATCGGCGAATGCCAAATCAGTCGCAGCGCGAGTGAGCAGGGTGAGCCGCCCAAGACGGCCGCGCGTTGCAAAAAATGTCGACTGTAACCAATCCTTCGTCGACAATCCCGGCTTCTGCAAGAACGGTAGCTTGTCTTCAAATTTTTTAATTACACTAGCGAACGCAATTTGTTCTTTCCGCGCACGGAACGGCAGCGGCTTTAAGAGTACTCTTGGACCCGCACGTTCCTTAACTGCCTCATGTCGCGAGAACAATTCCTCTAGGAGCGGAGAACCGGTGATTGCGATCGGAAACGTTGCTGCATTCTGCATGGTTATGAGCATACTTCTGGCTGCATCGACTGCCGCAGAAGATCCACTTCTGAACAAATTCTGGTACTCGTCGAGCGCGACAAGCGTGACGTTGTTGTCATTGGAAATATCTATAGCGCGCTGAATCGCGTCACGCTCACGTAGGGGCGGCTCATACCTGCGGCCCCGTGCGCTCACACGCAAATCCTCGAAGAGGCGCAACCATCGGGTCGCAACACCTAGCGGTGTTTCCCCGGCAGAAAGCTCGAGGTAAACGATCAAATGGCCGTTGCCTTCGATGAGCCGCTGAAGCCCCTTTCCGACCTGTGTGCCAGTAAGTTCTTCGATGTGACGTTTTAGAATTTCGCTTTTGCCGCAACGTGAATATCCGCGTATATATCCTACGGATCCTTCCCTGCGCCGATTCGGAGCGAACGTGAGGTGCTGGAGAGCCTGTGCGGCGATCTTGATCGCATCATGCCGTATAAAGATCCTGTCTATGTAATCCAGCCGCTTCTTGTGCGGAAGCTCGTGAGGGAATATTGCCACCTCAATCCTCCTCACCGAGGAGATCGCTCATATCTATTTCATCGGCAGGCATGTCATCGTAGATATCGACGATGTCCTCATCATCCGTATTTATTGCATTTATATTTTCTTCGCAGACCGCCTGGCTTTTATCTTGCGCCGCCAATTGGCCGAACAGATCAAGCGCAGTGCCGTCACGAACCAGACGCGTCAAAGCATGTTTACATACGCCGTCGACCATCACGCCGGTAAATCGTGCAGCGGTAACTGCACCGCGAGATGAACCAAGCTTCGAGGCTTTGTCGGTTTTGATGCCCATGCATCCAATCGACCGGCGGAACAGCGCCGAAAATCCATCCTCATAGTCGATCTTCGATTGCGGATTCTTTTTCTTCTGGCGAAGAAGCGCCTGTACAACTTCGTCCTGCCAAACAGTCCTGCCGTGTGCTGCCGCTGCGGTACAGGGAACAGCAATCTCTGAGGGAGTATCAGTATTAGGAACGGACACGAATATAACGCCGACGTCTCGTAGTGAAATTCTGCCAATCAGCGGAGTCATAGAGTTTTTGCGAACTCCGAAATTACCCGACGTACGGCGGATGCTCTGAAGCTCCGGGGATTGATAATGCTTGTTGCGCCACTGTATCCCCTCCCGGCCAGCGTTCACCTTTACCTCAATGGAGGCAAGAACGTCTACGCGAGCTTGTTCATCAGGAGTCAGAAGCCTAGGCTTATAGTTTCGCAGACCTCGCAGCCAGCGTTGCTCCGGGGTTTCCCAATCAAGACCTCTTTGGGGTCTGCGAGCGTAAACAGTGATAAAATATTCGTGCAGAAGCGCAACGAAATCATCTAGTTCAATAGCCGCCTCCTTCGCGGGGTTTGCAGCACCCCTGTCACGAGGGCTTGATCCGGTTCTTCCTTTAAGCCAAGAGACGAAATCATTCTCGAGCGTTCCAAAAAATCGTTCAATGTATGGTTTATCGTCTGGAAATCTGGGTCGCGCCAGCTCGAAGCCAATTCCAACTCTGCGGAGAGATCTCGCCATCTGTCTGCCGACGTACTCCCGTGCGCGATCGAACCGGACCTTGGTAGGCTTGCCATGTGCGAGCAGTGAGCCGCTGATATGCGGGAAGCGTTGAGCCACGTAGGTCTTTTCCTGAACGCCATGAGCAATGCACATCAAAGAAGGCAGCAGACCAGTACCTTCGAAAGACGGGTAGAATCCAACGGGATAGCCCGAGTAAACGTCTATCGCTAAAGTTATGTCCAATCTGCCTAACGCCGATTTTGACAACATTTGCCCGAGTTCTGTGCTTCCTAAAATGGGGATGAGGTCGATCGAGTGATGGTCAAGCTCCCAATGCTGATTGATACGTGTTGGCCGGACGAGTTTTCCGACGGCACCGAATTCCAAGTCCGCCGCATGTTTACCCTTTGTAGCTGCAAGCCGTATCCATCCGTCGTAACGATTGAACTCTGAAGTCACAGTTGTTGTTCTTACTGGCGGTATTTGGAGACTCTCCTCCAAATTTATTTCTTTAATTTTGGTGTTTACTTGACCGCGGATAATACCTGGCCGCAAGGCATGAGGTAGAGTGTCGGCTTGTTCACGAATGATCGTGGCAATAAGGTCCAGCACACGTTGGGATATTTTACGGTTGTATGGACGTTGGTAGTTGCCGTGGACGTTCGCCATCGGAGAGCCCTTCTTAAGCTCCGATCTCTGCAACCAACGCAAAATGCTGCGGGCCGATCGCATGGCCGGTGGATGAACGTCCTTTGGTAGAGCAGCATCTACGATTTCGCGAACAATCAATGCATTCGTTTCGTTTCGCGCGAACCTCTCACCTCGTTCTTCGGCGTCTCGGATCCTGCGCGCAAACTCTTCGACATATAAATCCTTCAATCCTGCAACTTCTCGCGCTTTTTTAGGAAGCGCCTCAAATTTCTCGTCATGCCTATACGACTCAGGCTCTGCATTTAGTCCGGCGATGTTTTTTCTACCAGGCCTTTTTATTTCGCCGAGCGCAATTTTGTGAATATATTCGGTCGGCAGCAGCTCAATCAGCCGAGGAGGGCCGGTTTCGGATTTGAAAATAAGTGGCGCACACCCTTCATCTTTATGAAGGAAACTAAACGGCCTTCCTTCGTAGATAATGAAAGCCCCGACCTCAAGATCGTCAGGTACAATATGATCTATGGTGACCGGCTCGATTGAGTCTTCGCTGCTCAGGTCCGCTTCCATGACGTCCGTCATACCTCGTCCCTCCGTCTGCCGGTGAGGAAGACAAGGCTCTCGTCTCTAGGGATTTCGTGGAGATCGATCCCGAGGAGGCCCTCACTTACACGCGCCAGAACCGTCCCCCGCGGGTCCTCTGCTTCACGCAGAACAGCGGACGCGGCATCCAGCGTCGTGGCGTTTTCGGCTGCGATAATATGTTCCCGGAGGCGGCGCCAATCCCCCTCACTAATCGGACGTCCGCCATGTGAGACCAGTTCGTCCACTACCTCCGGTGCAGCCATGTTGGCGATATGAAGGTCTAAGACCAATTTCCATTGTAGGCCGCAGCGTGTGTAGGCTTGCCGCACGGCACGGAGGCGAGCGCGCACAAGTGCGGCTTTCTCCCATTTCCGGATGCCCGACTCGTCGTAGCGGTCGGCCGGTTTCGGTGGCCACAGATCACAAGCACGCTTATTCTCAAGTCGGAACCTTGTTCCACCTAAAATGCTTAGAAAGTCCGGAGTGTACTCGAAGGAATTGCCTTCGGTACCCGTAACGCGGATGGTTTCAGGCTGGGCGTAGAATGCGTCAACGGCGGAGTGAACGTCCATCAGCATGCTGCAACGCTCTTCGGTCACAGACTCGAAGACGGTGTGGTTCATCATCTTCCACGAGTAGAACCCGCCAACTTTCCTTGAGCCACCTTGAGTGATGATCCGCCGTACGGGTTCGCCAGTTGGATATCTGAATACCTCTACGCCCGGACCAAGGCTTTCCCAGACTTTTTCGGGTCCAGATTTATGCAGTATTCTTTTGTCAGCGCTCCTAAATACACGAGGTTGAAACATGACATCTCCTCCGATAAACTAAACCTCTCCTTCTGCGATCGGCAGTTCAGTCGCTTGGCCCGATAAATATGCTTATTTCTACAGGGAAAATTTTTCGTCTACTGCTGCCAATCCACACTCAGCCGCGCGCCATCTGCTCGCCGTGCTGTGCCTGCTGCCGTTATTGCCCGCGCCCCGGAACGGCTTGAGGAACGGCTACGGACCAACACGACGCGAGCTCGATGCATGAGGGAGTCGATGACACCTCTTGGCGGGGGCCGGTCCGGCACCCACTTCGCCGCGCTCGATATCCAAGGTTGGGAGCCGGATGGACGGGCCTTCCAACCTGCTGAGCTGTTTGCCCGCGGAACACAGGGGCGCGTGCTGAAAGCCGTCGACCGCCCAGTACCGACCGATCCCACAGGGGAGAGGCTTGCCTTTGACGTCAAAAATGCCAAAGTCTCAGCGCTCGGCCCGTGCCTCTGCTTGCTACAGCGGCATGGTACCTGCAGAGTGTCGGTCGAAGTCCCTGCTTGCCACAGGGGCTTCGAAACAGACGAATCGAAAGTGTCTGGAGGTGCGAAGCTGGTTGCTAGCCTGAGATTCGCACCTGGAAGGCGCGGCCCAAAAGGCCGCGCCTTCGCTTTGCGCTATTGCGCACCACCTTTCCGGCGGCCTCCCAGCTGTAAGCCGGTGAATTCATGCTTCCTCCGCTGCACAGTCATGCTGGCACGATTGCCAAACCTGGCGACTCGGAGTCAGTTGGCGCTCCTTTGATGGACCACCTCTGATCTACCCGACTAAATGACACGAGCTGAGACCGATGGAGAGCCGTCTTGCACTTCGCAAGCACGGATATCGAGACGGTCCCATCTTCAGCGAATCGAGAATTGATCTCCGCAGATGTGACGCTTGAAGGATACGCTGCTTCGATCATCTCGACGACCAGAAGCACGGCTTTTTGACGCGCTGGACACAGTTGGCGCGTCAATTCAGCCAGCTTGTCTCTATCAACCAACCGCTTCTTGTCAGTGGGTGCAGTCGTAGTATTTTTTCCCTTTATCGGCCGACTTCGCTGCTCAGAAGGACCACCTCGCATGTCGCCATTGATGGGTATGAGAGGTAAATGCCCTTGTCGCTCCTGATGTGGAACGGCCGCGGTCTCGAAAAATTCCATGGCTTCGAGCGTTCTCATACGCAGTACTGCGACTGCTCGCTTAGAAGCGATCTGCTGAACCTGCTGCTCCATGGCAGCGATTTCAGCCTCAAGCTGCTCAATCTCTCGACGTCGTTTCGACATCTGGGTTCGCTCCCTCAGGCGGAGACGAAGAGCAATCCTCGGCATTTTGTAGAGCATTGGACAGCGGTGGCAAGTGGCTTGGATGGACATGGACGATTGATCTCCGCTGCCCTCCAAAAGCTCCGGACACATTCGGATCGGCCCCGCTCCGGAACAATCAGCTGATTATCCGTACTCAAGGACGCGAGCTAGGACTTCAAAGCTGTCTTGGGTCCACAGTCCGATCTTGGATTCAAGGAACGTCGGACGGTTGTGCTTGGTGCGATTGGCTTCTCGATATCGAGAGTGACCAAGCCCTGGCATACAAGAGCAAGGATTGCATCGACTGGGTCGACTCGTGACGTCGAGATGCATGCGAGCAACTCCGCCAACTTGAGGCCATTCGGCGCAGCATCTAGCTTTCCTAAAATTCTCACTCTGTCTCCGATAGATACGATGCTCTTTCGAGTGGCCCATATTGCTCTTGCATTACTCGCTCTTGGCTCCCGCAGAATCGTCGATCTGCTGATTCTTATCTGGTCTTTCGCTTGGTTTGAGTCAGTGCTGTTGGTGTGGTCCCGAACGAGGGAAACACGCATCTGCCCGCCCAAAATGGTAACGATCAAGTTCAGCACTTCGTGGGGGAGCGGCTCGGACTCGGCTTCGAATGCTATCACAGACGGATCAAGGGATAGTTGGACAAGGGCATCACGGTGCCAGCGCTGATTATATCTGATCGGCCGCATGTTTTTTATCGATACAAAACTGTGACGACTCGCTTTCCGTCCAAATTCGTTCCTTAGTTCAGCTGGGGAGATTGGGTCCATCTTGATTGCCTCCATGCCTGCTCAGCTCGCACCGGCAACGCACGGATCGGCGAGACATTAACTCATCGCGGCGGCAATCATCGCGAGCCAGCTGCCATCATTAACATCCGACATCCGGCGGCATTGCCTCCGATCGGCCCCGAAATACCAGCATGGATACAGTATAGACAAAATGGCGCACCACCAAATGAACGCTTCTGGCGGATCTGTGAATCATGGGGATGCCCGTCACCGGTTGTTACTGTAACCGCTTGAGCCGTCTGATGTAATGAGCGACTTGTCCACGCTGCTCGGGATCGGTGCTATCGGAGGCGCAACGGGCAAATCGGAGTGGGAGCCCGCAGAATTTTTCGCTGCGCCTTCTCGGCCATCTTCTGGCGGATCCAGACCGAAGCAAGCGGCGCGCTGTGGGAGTCGAGCCTGGACCTTGGCGATGGACCGCCCAGCTCTCCATCTATTGAGCCCGCGCTTGCGTTTGGAAGCGGCTCCTCAGCCTCTCAGGAGTACGGCTCGCAAGGCGGCGCGGTTTCTCTCGACGGAACCAGCGGGCTCGCTCCGGAGAATGGGGCCAGTGGTTGCGAAATGACGGAGTTTGCAGCTGAAACCGAGACGATCGTTAGGCTCATGGCCGATCACTTGGTGGGTGTGCCACCACGGTGCGCGTGATCGCTGATGGCAAGGCCTCGCGACAGCCTTGATTGTGCCGGCGCAGGGTATGAGTGGCCGCTTGCGTTCCCGCTGCTCGATCAGCTTCCGGGCATGCTTAGGTAGGCTGTCGGCAATCGCGACCATGACAGCTACTTCTTCCGCGAGCACGTCTGGAGCAAGGACGCTCGGCCCGCGATCCCGCCGCCGAGGAATGAGTCTCCCGCCGCTTGCCCGAAATGACGCCTCAACGGCTGCAACCGGGTTGAGCAACTCTCAGCTCAACTGAAGGACCGACGTGCGGCGGCCAGCCGCTGGGGGAAGACGGCTACCAGCTTGGACGGTGCGTCCGTCTTCCCGTTGACCTCGAGACGTCGCGGGCGTTCGCGTGCGATCGACGACTGCGAGATGCTAACTTTCACCAGTAGTACTTCTGCTCATCTTGACATATTGGTGCTCTAACCAGCGGCGCATACTCGCAATCAATTCGGATTTTCGGCCACTTATAGCTGCGCGCGCAAGCATGTCGTCGAACACGATATCAAAAGCGTCCTTTCCCGCACCTCCTTCCGGCGAAATGGGTGCGCCGATATGCAACTCGAGAGTCAGCAAGAGGTCGACGAGATAGGCGATTTCGGGCGGTGGCCCTTCGCTGACCCATCGGCTCACGCTGCGAGTTGAACTGCCGACCTCCTCCGCGAATGCTGCATCCGTTCGCCCTAGCTCACGGAGGCGCGAACGGAATTCCGCGCCGGTCATATTCGTCAGATGACTCTTGGAACGCCCGACCACGCAGGTTCCTTCGATCGCAGGTGCATCGCAGCCACCTGCGAAGGTGCCTCGCTTGGAGCATAACATCATTCCTTCGTGGATGTTTGTCACTCCGCGTCGGCACTTGTGCGGGCTCGCTCGGGAGCTGGTGCAACGGCTCGCCTCCGCGCTCAGCTGGTATGAGGCTACGTGTGGGGCAAAGCCCGAGTGGGCGCAGCCAGCCAACTGGCGGATCAGTCGCGCGAGCTGACGTCCCCCCATCGCTTTGGTCCGGCGTGAGTGCGAGTTTTCCGGTTTTGTGAGGGTCCCCCGGATTTTGGTCCGGCCGAAAGGTGAGCCTCCGGATCTCATTCGGCGGCCTGCAGGGCCGCCGCCAGGGCGAATTCCTGGGGTGTCAGCCACCCCAGGGCGGTGTGAGGACGGCTCTCGTTGTACTGCCGCCGCCACGTCTCGATCTTGCTCCTGGCGTCGGCCAACGACAAGAACCAGTTCGCGTTCAGGCACTCGTCGCGCAGGCGGCCGTTGAACGACTCGACCAGCGCGTTGTCGGTCGGCTTGCCAGGGCGCGAGAAGTCCAACGTGACGCCGTTCTCGTAGGCCCAGCGGTCGAGTGCTTTCGAGACGAACTCAGGCCCATTATCGACCTGGATCGCGCACGGTGCTCCGCGCAGCATTGCCAAGCGGGCGACGACCGCCACGACCTGCTCGCCCTTGTTGCCTTGGTCGACCTCAATCGCCAGGGCCTCGCGCGTGAACGCATCGACGACCGTCAGAGCTCGCAGCCGGCGGCCATCGAACAGCGCGTCGGAGACGAAGTCCATCGACCAGCGTTCGTTCGGCCGGAGCGCGGCCGGCTGACGCTCACGGTGTGCCGCACTGACGTGCCGGCGGGGCCGCTTGAGCCGCAGGCTAAGGCCCTCATCCCTGTAGAGGCGGTGGACCCTTTTGTGATTCACCCGCCAACCTTCCCGGCGCAGCAGGATGTAGATCCTGAAGTAGCCGTAGCGCACCCGGCTCTTGGCCAGATCGCAGATGCGCATCCGCAGTGGTGCCTGATCGGGCTTGGTCGAGCGGTAGCGGACGCCCGACCGGCCGACGCCGAGCGCGGCGCAGCCGCGCCGCTCGCTCACCCCGTGCGCCTCCTGAACCTGGTGCACGAGTTCGCGTCGCCGAGCAGGCGTCAGAGCTTTTTTGCGAGCACGTCCTGCAAGATGTGCTTGTCGAGGCTCAGATCGGCCACGAGTTGCTTGAGCTTGCGGTTCTCGTCCTCAAGCTGCTTCAGCCGCCTCAGCTCGCCTGTGCCCAAGCCGCCGTAGAGCTTCTTCCAGCGGTAAAACGTCTGCTCGGAGATGCCCATCCGACGCAGCACCTCCGCGACCGGTGTCCCGGTCTCGGCCTGCTTCAGCGCGAAGGCGATCTGCTCCTCGGTGAACCTGCTCTTCTTCACGGCTCTGCTCCTCCCCTCAGGGTCTCACAAAACCGGAAAACTCGCACTCACGCCGGACCAAAGCGATGGGGGGACGTCATCGGCTCGTGTCTGGAACGCGGTGCGCCAGACCAACTCGCTCTTCAGCGTCTTGAAGAACGTCTCGACCATCGCGTTGTCGAAGCAATTTCCCTTGCCAGACATCGAAATCACGATGCCATGTCCTCGTAGTTCTGCCTGATACTCGTTTGAACAGTACTGACTGTCGCGGTCGGAATGATGGAGCAGATCTGATCCAGGCTGCCGGACGACGAGGGCTCGTCGCAGCGCGGTCAGCGCGAGTTCCTTGTGGAGACGGTCGCTCGCCGCCCAGCCCACGACCCGCCGAGAGTACAAGTCGAGGACCACCGCCAGGTACAGCCAACCCTCCCGCGTCCAGATGTAGGAGATATCGCTTCCCCACTTCCGATCCGGCCCGGCCGCCATGAAGTCCTGGTCGAGGTGGTTGGGCGCGATCGGGAAGGCGTGGCCGCTGTCCGTCGTGCGCCGGAAGCGGCGCGGCTGGCGAGCCTTGAGCCCGTTCTCCCGCATCAGCCGGGCCACGCGCCTTCTGCCTGCCGCCAAACCCTGCTCACGCAACTCGTGGGTCATGCGCGGGCTGCCGTACGTCTCGTGCGAGAGCGTGAACGCGGATCGGACGTGGGCAAGCAGCACGAGGTCCTCGCGCTGCCGCGTCGAGGCCGGACGACTCTTCCAGGCAAAGTAGCCGCTCGGACTGACATCGAGAACCTTGCACAGGCGCGCGACAGGGAAGTCCTTCTTCGCCGCGTCGATGAGGCGGAACCTCATCGACTTCCCTCCTTGGCGAAAAAAGCCGTGGCCCGCTTCAGGATCTCCCGCTCCTGGCGCAGCACCTCGTTCTCGCGCCGCAGACGCTTGAGCTCGGCGGCCATGTCCTCCTGCCGATCGGCCGGTGGGTTGTCCATCTCCCGCTCGCGTCGACCGTCGATCCAGTTGCGCAGCGTCGAGAGCCCGACACCGAGATCGGCGGCGACCTCGCGGCGGGACCGCCCGCTCGTCTGGGCCAATCGCACCGCCTCAGCACGAAACTCAGGGGTAAAGGTCTGCTTCCGGTCTGCCATCGGACCCCTCCTCCTTCAGGAAAAGAGCTCTCCACTTTCTCGAGGCAAGTCCAGATACCCTCATGTGTGCCTGTAGTCCGCCGCTACGATGGAGCGGGGCTCGGCCTCGCGAGCGCCATCTAGCCAGCCTATGCAGGGCGCCCAGCAGGAGGATCTATGGGTTACATCATCGCTGGCGCCAACCTCGCCAACACCGAGAAGCCGAGCGTCGTCCATCAGGCCGAGACAGCCACCGAGGCGCTTCAAAGAGTCCAGGAGCTCGAGGGAGACGGCTACCACGTGCGCACATCCACCGCTGAGGGCGAGGACCTATCGATAGCCACCCTGGCAGCCAGCATCGTGCTTGATGAGGCTTGATGAGGCACGCGAAAAAGCCCGCGCCGGCGAGCCGGGGGGTCCGAGAGAGGGAAAGCGCTTCCAAGCGTCCTCGATAGCGCTGAACCGGATCGCCGCTGAGTACCTTTTTTGGACATCCTGAAACGCGAAAACGGTGCCCCAGCCGAACGTCGACGGCGAGATTACCGGCTGAGCGGGCAGCCCCCCACATGCTCGCACGCGTCCAAGCAGGAGCGGCCGATTGCTCGGCGGCCTACTCCTCGCCCACTCGAAAACAGGCATCACGTCGCCCACCTGGGCAACACTATCTGGCAGGGCCGCGGCGGGCGAGGAGCGTGCGTGCGTAAGTTGGCATTTCCGGTTGGCCGGGAAGCATGGCTTCTTCTCGGTCTGGCGTTCCTTGTCGTCCTCGGGATCGCCGCCGCGCTCCACCTGATGCGGCCTACGGCGCTGACCATCGCGGTCGCCCCGAAAGGCGGCCCCGAGCCGGCCCTGTTACGGGCCTACGCCGACGAACTCGCCCGCAGGAAGCTCGGCATCCGGCTGACGGTGTCGGCTTTCGACGGGGTGCGCGAGAGTGCAGAGGCGCTCAAGACCGAAGGCCGACCTCGCGGTAGTCCGTCCGGACGTCTCGATGCCGGGGAACGGCCTTACCCTAGCCGTCTTGCGAAGGCTGGCGGCGTTCGTTGTCGCCCCCGCGCAATCCGGTATCAAGGATTTCCCGGATTTGGCGGCCAGGCGACTAGGCGTGCTGTCGAACAGGACCGCCGATAGGGCGCTGGTCGGCACCTTGGTCGCCCATTACGAAATGGAGCTTCTGACCGGCGCTCCAGGCGGCCCCCTACCGCAGAAGGCTGTCGCCCTCGTGCCGGTAGAGGAGACCGATGTGGCGGCCGCGCTTGGGGACGGCCGTATCGACGCGATGGTGCTGTTGACGACGCCTACGTCCTCGGCCGCGCGGCGGGTTGTCGGGCTGGTTCGAGAGGCGAGCGCCGATGGCGAGGTCGCACTGTTCGGCGTACCCGACACCGCCGCGGTGCTGGCGCGCTGGCCGCGCGTGCAGCCGGTCACAGTGCCGGCCGCCCTGTTCGGCGGCCATCCGCGCCTTCCGGCGGAGGACGTGGCGACAGTCGGCTCGTCTTACCGCCTGATGGCGCGGGCCGACCTGTCGCGCAGCCTCGCCGCGGAGGTGACGCAGCACCTGTTCGAGATGCGCGCGGCCCTAGCCGAGACCGTCCCGGCAGCGGAAGACGTCAGCCATCCGGATTATGAGGATACGGCGGACGCTACCAGCGCCCGCTTGCCCATCCACCCAGGCGCCATCGACTACTACGAACGCGAGCAGGAGACCTTCATCGAGCGCTACGAGAGCTGGATCTACCTCGTGGCCATCCTGGGTGGCGGCCTGGGCTCGACGGCGGCCTGGGTGAGGCAGCGCCTCGGGCGCATCCGCCGGGAGAGGATCGAAGTGGCCACCGCGCGGCTGCTGGAGCTCCGGTCCGACGCACGCCGCGAGACCGACCCCGAGCGCCTGGAGAACATGGCCGGTGAGGTGGAAGACCTCGCGGGCAGCATAGCGCGCCACGCACTAAACAGGCCAACCGAGGCGCGGACGCTAGGCGCCGCCACGCTGGCCATCGACGCGGCCCGCTCGACGATCCGGCGCGCTATCGTTCGTGAGGGATACCCCTCGCTAAATGACCAAGCCTCACCCCTCGACGTCTGCTTCCAGGATACAAGCAAGAATGGCTGAATGACCGGGATGGTCGCGAAGCAGACGGCCGGAGTTGGCCGAAGAACGAACCCGCTGCGCGGGAGGGTGCGTGTGGTGAGGGCGCGGTAGGGTCGGGACCGTCGCGCATCGTTTGAGGCCCGTCGGAGGCGGGTCGAGCATCGAGGCTCCTTCATCCGAGGAGCCCCACGATGCACGATCTTCTCCCCGCCAGCGCGGTCAGCCCCCTGCGCCAGCGCCTGATCGACGACATGAGCCTGCGCCGGTTCTCGCACGAGACCCAGCGCAACTACATCCGCGACGTCGGCCGCCTCGCCACCTTCCTCGGGCGCCGGCCCGACACGGCCACCGCGCAGGACCTGCGCCGCTTCCAGGTCGAGCAGCGCGAGGCCGGCGTGCCGGTGCCGACCCTCAACGCCATCGTCTCGGCATTGCGCTTCTTCTTCACCCACACCCTCGACCGGCCCGACCTCGCGCGCCAGCTCGTCCGGCTCGCCTATCCGCGCACGCTGCCGGTGGTGCTCAGCCGCGACGAGGTCACCCGGCTGCTCGACGCCACCACCTGCCTCAAGCATCAGGCTGCTCTGTCGGTGGCCTATGGCGCCGGCCTGCGCGTGGCCGAGGTCGCAGCGCTCAAAGTCATCGACATCGACAGCGCGCGCATGCTCATCCGGGTCGAGCGCGGCAAGGGCGGACGATACCGCAACGCGCTGCTCCCGGCGGACCTGCTCACCCTGCTGCGCCAGTGGTGGAAGGTCGGACGCCAGCAGGGCGTCATGCAGCGTGACGGCTGGCTGTTCCCGGGCCAGCATCCGATGAAGCCGATCAGCACCCGCCACCTCCACCGCATCGTGGTCGAGGCGGCCCGGGCGGCCGATATCGCCAAGCGGGTCGGCCCGCACACCCTGCGCCACAGCTTCGCCACCCACCTCTTGGAGGACGGCATCGACATCCGGGTGATCCAGGTCTTGCTCGGGCACGCCAAGCTGGAGAACACGGCGTTCTACACCAAGGTCGCCACCCGCACGGTACGCACCGTGACCAGTCCGCTGGACAAGCTGGGTCTGTTCAAGACGGGAGAGATCGCGCCCGGCTGAGACGGTGCGCGCCGCGATCGAGGTCGCCGACGTCTTCCGCGCTGCTGGGCCGGCCTACCGGGCGGCCCAGGCCGGCCACCTGAGCCTGCGGCAGCTCAAGGTCATGGCGGCGATCGAGCACTGCCGCACCGCCGCGCTCGGCGGCCACGTCGAGGGCTGCGGCGACTGCGGCCACCGGCGGATCGCCTACAACTCCTGCCGCAACCGGCACTGCCCCAAATGCCAAGGGGCGGCGGCCCGCACATGGCTGGCCGAGCGCGAGGCCGACCTGCTGCCGGTGGGCTACTTCCACGTCGTGTTCACCCTGCCGACGCAGGTCGCCGACATCGCCCTCCAGAACAAGGCCGCCGTCTACGACCTGCTGTTCCGCGCGGCGTCGGAGACGATGCTGACCATCGCTGCCGATCCCAGGCACCTCGGCGCCCGCATCGGCCTGACCGCCGTGCTGCACACCTGGGGCTCGGCGCTGACGCATCATCCCCACGTCCACATGATCGTGCCCGGCGGCGGCCTCTCGCCTGATGGTGCACGGTGGGTGTCGTCGCGGCCGGCCTTCCTCCTGCCGGTGCGGGTGCTGGGCAAGCTGTTCCGCCGCCTGTTCCTGGTCGGGCTGAGCGCGCTGCACGCGGCCGGACGGCTCGTCTTCTTTGGCGGCCTAGCGCCCCTGGCCGAGCGCCGCGCCTTCCTGCGCCATCTGTCCCCGGCCCGGACGAAGCGCTGGGTCGTCTACGCCAAAGCCCCGTTCGCCGGTCCCGCGGCGGTGCTGGCCTACCTGTCGCGCTACACCCACCGTGTGGCGATCTCGAACAGCCGGCTGATGAGCTTCGATGAGGCCGGCGTCACCTTCCGCATCAAGGACTACCGTCGCGACGGGCCTGAGCGCTACGGCACCCTGACGCTGGGCCCGCACGAGTTTATCCGGCGCTTCCTGCTGCACGTCCTACCCAAGGGCTTCCACCGCATCCGCCACTACGGTCTGCTCGCCAGCGCCGGCCGCCGGGCCAACCTCACCCGTATCCGAGCGCTGCTCGCCGTCCCGCCGCCGGTCATCCCGCCCGAGCCCACGGCGCCGCCCGACTGGCGCTCACCCTGCCGGTGCTGCGGCGGCCGCATGACGGTCGTCGAGACCTTCGGCCGCTTCCTGCAACCGCGCGGTCCGCCGACCGCGTCCGCCCTGACCGGGATGAGAGCACCGTGACCCGGCACGTCGTCAGCCACCATCATGCCGCCGGCCTTCGAGCCGCGGCCGGAGGAGCGTTGCGCCCCGACCGCCTCGACCCGCACTTCCGGCCGCCCGATCCAGACCGAGACCCGCCGGCCATCGCTCCGACCACCCCGTGCTGGCCGTCGGCCTGTCCCGGCGGATCACCCCGCCATCTCCGCCGAGCCCCTCGCCGGCCATCGCGCTCGCCCGCGCCATCAGGCCGGATCGCTCAATCCCCATAGCCGACTGCCTCGGTCTCCGCGGGTTCGTTCCTCGGAGACTTTCGTACGCCTGCCGGCGCCCGAAACTCTTCACGAAAGCCGACTGGCTGATTTCGGCACCGCGAGGCGCTAAACCGGACATCGCAGCATTCTTGCTACAGGCGTCTGTGACGCGCGTTTTGCCGACGTTTGAATAGCCGACACGGTTCTCCGACGCGGTTGCAATCGTTTTGGTCGACCGAGCATGCGTGGTCAGTGATCGTCGGGAAAACGTTCGTTTTTTGTACATAACGGTCGAAACAGCTGAATGACCGCTCCGGGTGGTTTCCTGCCTGTCCGCTTACGAGGACCGACGCAACCAAACCGGACCTGCAAACAGATCGTGCTGTTTGGCTGGTCGTGCGCTCGACCGTGCTGGATGAGTTAACGACCAACTTCTTTGTTCCGAATGATCTTAGTCGATGCAAAGGTGCCATCCGGTGCGTCGGCCATCATAGTCAACATCGCGCCAAACGGCCCAGCATGCTCGCTTTGTACGGAGAGGAACGCGCTCAACTCTTTCGGATCGCACTTTCGAGCCAGATGTGGAACGTTAGCCATTGAGGCGATCGCCCCAATATTGCAGGCCATACCCTTGGCTGCAGCCGCGAGGAACACGTTGAAGGGCTGCGGATCGAAGATCTCGATCAATACGGCTGGGCGGTCGAGGCGCTTGGCGTTGCAACACAGGATTGCTGCCACCGCCAAGATGACGCCGTAGCTCATGTTGCGGGTCAGGCCGAGCCAATTCCTTGTGTCGTCGGTGGCAACGCGACGGAGGGCGCTCATCGCTCGGAACGCCTCGCGCCGGCCGGGGCTGACAAATGCGTCGCACAGATGGTCGGCCGGTCGGCGCAGTGCATCCGGGCGCGTGTCGCGCCGCGCAGGTGCAATGAGTGCCATCGACCCGGTCATCGCGATGATCGCATTCACGCGCTCATCCATCCTCGGGTGTGTCGCCAGTCCGCCCTCGGCCGCGCCGTCGATCATCATCGCGTCTTGACCGGACGGAAGCCCAGCAATCGCGCTGTGGCCGTGCACCTTCCGCAAGGCCGAGATGAGGGCGGCCGGGTTTTGCGTAGCCTCCACGGCGACTGCGTCGGCGATAAACTCCCGGGATGAGGAGATCAGAAGCCGAACGAGCCGGCCCGCCTTCAGCGCCGACTGGGCGACGAAGCTGACGATCAGCACGAACACGAGGATCGGCGGAAACCACAACGTCAGGATCGGGAGACCCACGAGTTCCTTAAGCGGAGTGGTTTCCTTCATCCGCGGCGTAATCAACAGATCGAGCAGGCGCAGGCACACGTTGGCGGCCGCCATCAGGCGGATGTCGCCATTGCGGATGTGCGCGAGTTCGTGCGCGACCACTCCCGCCAGTTCGTCGTCGTCGAGACCATCGATGAGCCCACGGGTCACCACGACGACCGCGTCCTTGCGTCGGATGCCGCAGGCGAACGCATTCAGCGCACTTGAACGGATCACGCCGACATAAGGTACCGGCAATCCCATACTGAGCGCCAGCGGTTCGACGATGCGGCACAGGCGCGGCTCGTCCTGCTCGTCGACGAACGTGAACGCCATGACCCTGCGCACTGCGTGAACGTGCCAGAGCAGTAGCGCAACGAACAGGATGATGCCGGCGAGCGTCACCAGAACCAGGTAGCGGCTCGCGTAGCCGACCCAGGTGAAGACCGGCGCATGCTCTGGATCGAGGGCGGCAAGCGGCAAGTAGAGCGCTAGTACGGCTCCAACATGGAAAGCGGCGAGAAAGCCGGCGAACAGGACCAGCGAACGCCGGTCATTCGCGGCGATCCAGCCGAACAGGCCGTTGACGCGCAGCATATGGATCTCGCAGGCAAGTCAGAACTTGAAGGCGACAGGTTCGTCGATGAGGACGCGCTCGATGCCAAGGTCGAATGGCTTGCGCAGCTGCATCTTCCAGAGCCGCGCGATGAGGCTGCCGGGGAACTGACGCAGCGTCGCCCCATACTCGCCGACAGAGAGGTTGTAGAAGCGGCGCGACGCCGTGATGCGGTTCTCGGCGGCGACAAACTCGTCGCGCAGCGCCGTGAAGTGGCTCGATGCCTTCAACTCGGGATAGCGCTCGGCCGCCCCGATCAGGGCATTGATGGTCTGTGTTAGGTTCTTCTCAGCCTCAAGGCGTGCCTCGGGCTGGATCGCCGCGAGGGCGGCGGTGCGGGCCTGGATGACGCTGAGCAGGACATCGTGCTCGTGCTTGGCATAGCCTCTGACCGTCTCGACCAGCCCGGGGATCAGGTTCTGCCGGTGCTTGAGGTGCGCATCGATGTCGGCGAAAGCCGTCTCGCAACGCTGATCAAGCGCCACGAGCCGGTTCCGTGTCGCTACGACGATGTAGAACGGAGCGGCGGCCAGCGCGATGGCCAGCAGGACGAGACTGGTATCAATCATAAGGGCAAGCCTCTCCCCAACACACGTGCCAGGATAGAGGCGCCGGGTATAGAAACTGTTTATCTCACCGATAATTACTGTTCGGTATTAATTTAAATTCAATGGGCGACAGGCGATCCTGCTTCATGGATGCTGTTGAGGTGAGCCATGTCTGAATCCATCTTTTCACGGATATCGCGGATTTTATCGGCCTCTGTCGAGGACGCGATCGACAGGCTGGAAGCCGCAGGTGGCCCGGCTGTGATGCGCGAAGCCGTCCGTGAAGCGGAGCGGGCCATCGATCAGGCGAAGGCGGAACTCGAAAGCATCACGGTGCGTCGGCTGCAGGCAGCGCGCCAGCAACAGCTGCTCGCGAAACGCATCGAGGATCTGGGTGGTAAAGCCGCCTTCGCCGTCGATGAGGGCCGAGAGGATCTCGCCGAGGCGGCCCTGTCCCGGCAGATCGACTTTGAGACCCAAGCCAGGGCGCTCGATGATGTGCAGGCGCAGGTTCGGGTTGAGGAGGCAGAACTGGAGGCCGGCCTCGCGGCACTGGTGGCGCGCAAGGGGCAGATGGAGGAAGCGCTTGCCGCCTTCGAGGTCTCCAAAGGCGAGGCGGGGAATGGCTCCGGTTCCATGCGTCGTGAACACACGCCCGGTCAGCGGCTCGACGTTGCGGAGAAGGCGTTCGAGCGCGCCATGAAGGGTGTGGGCGGCGTCGGCTTCACACCGGCTGAAGCAGGGACGATCCACCGGGTTGCGGAGATCGACGCATTGCAGAAGAGCGCGGCCGTCGCCCAGCGGCTGGCTGCGCTCAAGGCAGGGCGGGCAGCCTGATGATCCGCAAGCCGACCGAAGTCTGGGGACGCGAGAGCGCAGTCGTCACCGGGGCACGATCCGCGGCCGTCGCCGGTGCTGCGGCGGCCAGAGCTGGCACGTACTATATGCGCGGCCTGATCTGCTGGAGTTTTGCCCTGCTTTGGGGCTTCGCGGCGCTAGCCGGCGGCCTCCTCGCTGGCAGCCTGCCGACGTTGCTCGGCGTCGGCGCCATGGCAGCCTTCATGGCTTGGTCCGGCAAACGGTTGTTCGCTAAAGCGCGGGGCTAACGTCCCGTCCTCGCTGAAATGTTTAAGTCCCGCTTACGCACCACAGCTGCACGCATCGCACAGCTATCGGAGGCAGACAGATGGTTCGGACCCTCCTGTTCCTTGCCGCCCTAACGTTCACGCTCGTAGGTCCTCTGGTGTACGCAGGACCACAGCTCGCGAGCGATCTGCAAGTCGGCGGACGCTGGGTACTGGTCGACGACCTGGCGATCAAGGAGTCGAAATGCACGCGCTGGTACTATCTCGTGTCGACGTGCCACATCGAGTACGTTGCTCGACGTGATCCAAGCCGCGTCGGCGGGACGCTCAACTATCTCGTGTTTGGCAGTTGGTCCGGTGAACGTGCACGCCTGCTGCGCGCGACCATGGATCCTAGTCGGATCGGGACCACGCTCGGGATAGAGCACATGCAGCAGCGGATCATCTCGTTTGGCGCTTTTGTGTTGATGCTGACCGCCTTCCTGCTGACGATCATCCGATCCGGCTTTTCAATCTCGCGGACAAGCAAGCCTCCTGTAGCCGACCTGAAGGTTGAGGAGCCTGCGCTGGCCACTGGCGTCCGAGCCTTTGGCCGAAGGCAGGACGGACGTGCCAAGCTAACGTGATTGCAAGCCCCTGCGACAAGCTGAGGAGAGCAGGCTCGGGTGAAGCCTCTTGGGTCCGAACCGTAGATCCGACGGTTTGAAGGTGGAGTCAGCCACGACTCGTCGTGCTGAAGTGGGTCGCTATAGGGATCCTACTGGTTGGTCGGCCCATAAAATTGCAGAGCGTAAGGCCTGAGTCGATCTAACATTGACGCACCACGAAGGATGCTCCCGCCACCTGATCGCTCGAAATCTGCTATTCTGCATTCGAGCAATCGCAGTCATCCGCGGCCATAGATTCCGAAGTCCGCTTTTAGCCGGATGAAGCACGAGCCTGGGTGACCGGTTTGGGTCGGCAGCGGATCCTTAAGGGCCGATCCGCACGTCCCCGAAGGTCTCACGGACGCGATCCAGAATGCCCACGTCTTCCGTCTCGACCTCACACTGATCCGCCCCCAATGAAGTGGTCCGCCCTTTGGTATGGCTTTGAGCCTGGAGGACGGATCGATGTCGAGGAAGCGA
>NZ_JAJALK010000040.1 GCF_020523825.1 Methylobacterium brachiatum
CGGTCCTGAGATCCGCCCGTCACCGGATGCCGGAGTTCCGCACCCGGCTTCACCGGGCATCACCCCGGAACCGCCTGCAAAGCCCAGGACTTCACAACGGAGAGTGAGGGTCGGGCCCATGACGACGTTACCGCGTGACACGAGTCCGGCCACCCCGGAACGGAGCCTGGGTCAGCGCCTGTTCGCGCGCCACGGCTCGACCGCGATCCTGGCCGTGGTGCTGCTGGTCGTGGTCGGCTGGATCGGTATCCTAGGCTGGGCGATGACGTGGATGCTCGGCTGACTCCACCTCGAAGGGATACGGTACAGGCGTGTCATCGGCCATCAGCGGGGCCGCCCGGCACAGACGCCAGAACTCGACCAGGCCGGCCGCGTAGGCGGCGAGGATCACGGCCGTCCAGTGCATGATCGTGTCCTCTCAAGAGCGTCGATGCAATGTCGTGCAGGCGAAAGCTTGACGTTTCCTCACCGGGCGTACTGATCGGTTCAGATCTGGCAATATAATGGCTCTTCGCGCTCACTACAGTGGCGGGCATGCACTTATTTTGCGCAATCGGCCTTTATCCTCGGATTGCGACGAGATTGGACGGCATCGGGTGGTGATGGCCGCCCAGCGCGCGCGTCCGGCCCTCGATCGATCACGCCGCGTCGCTTCGGCTGGCCAACCCATCCGCCTGGGTCTCCGCCTCGTCCGGACGTCCGAGATCCACCACCACGATCTCGGGCGGCGCGCCGAGGCGTAACGGCCGACCGGCCAGGAAATGCGAGCCGAGCCCGGCCGACACGATCAGGTCGCGCTGCGCCTCGACGATGTGCCCGTAGGCATAGCGCAGCCCGTAGCGCGACGGGATCCAGGGAGACCACCCCAGGATCCGCACCTGGCCGCCATGGGTGTGGCCGGACAGCGTGAGCGCGACCCGGGGGTCGAGGCCGGTCGCGAACAGATCCGGCTCATGCGCCAGCAGGAGGACGGCTCCCTCGGCGGGCACGTCGCGGAGGGCCCGGGCGAGGATCTCGGACCGTTGCCGGTCGAGGCGATCCGGTGCCCGGGCGCGGCCCGGCGTCGCCTCGCTCTCGAGGCCCGCCAGCCAGACTGGGCCAGGCACATCGAGACGGATGGCGGCGTTTTCCAGGACGGCGATGCCGGCCGCCCGCAGCGCGCGCTCGGCCCGCGTCGGGCCGTGACCGCGCCGGAGCGCCACAGGATCGTCGCCCCAATCGTGGTTCCCCTGGATGGCGTAGACGCCCTTCGGCGCGTGCAGGAAGCGCAGACGATCGGCCACCATCTCGAACGGGACCCCGCCCGGATGCTGGGAGCCGTAATCGCCGAGCAGCACCGTGAGATCGGGGGCCATGGCATTGGTGCGTGCCACGACATCGGCGATCGCATCCGCGCCCATGCAGCGGGGATGGGTGTGGAAATCCGTGAGCACGGCGACCCGCATCGTCAGACCCGCCGGCCATCGGGGTGGGCATACGCGGTACCGCGTGACCTGCACCCGGTGCGGCTCGACCGCCGTCGCGTAGCCCGCGCCCGCGAGACTTCCGGCCGCCGCGCAGGCGGCGATCCAGGTCGGTCGGGACAGGAGCGTGCGGCGGGTCAACATCGGTCGGCAACGCGTTGGGGAGGCCGCAGGCGCAGAGCACCTCACGAAACTCCCGGTTCCCGGGAGCCCTCCCTTCGCACGCGACGGTGCGGCGGGAGTTTTGTGAGCGGCTCTTAGCACAGGACGGCATTCGGTCCGGCAGCACGTCCAGCGGATGCTGGGATCGGGCGCCCGATCCCGCCGGGCGAACGACGCGATCCCGCTGGCGCGGTCTTGCCACGGGTCCCTCGACCGGGCCCGAGGATGTCCACGCGAGAGTGGGCGCTCGCACCGTCAGCGAAACTCACGCCTCTGATTCGATGAGCGATCTTGGTTTTGGGTAGTAAAATATCGACGAGTATTGCAATATCAATGATAGCGGATTAATATAATCCATCCATTCCGTTGATCTACACCATCGCTCTCGACATATTATTCGGATTGTCTCAAAAATACTCAGTCGGTTGACGAGAAATGCAGCTATTTAATTCGCCCGTTAATTTGTATTAAACGTAGCGGATCCATCGTATATCCCAAACCTAATAATTCCATATATCTAGATATTCGCGCACATCGACGCAGATACTGATTTGTTACCGCTTATTAACGATTTTTTCGCCATTCGGCACGGCGTGAGAGGCATCGTTAACGCTCAATAAATTCCGCTTCAGAAATCCGGAACGGAATATTGCGTCCCTCGTAGAGAAGCTGAGATGTGATGCCAGTTGTGCCGTCAGGAGTCAGCGATGAACGACGATCTCGAAGCGCGGCAGCTCGATGTCCGGCATTTGGCGGCGAGCATCGTGGCCGCCTATGTTTCTAACAATCATGTCCAGGTCACCGACCTGCCGAAGCTACTCATGAGCGTCCACGCCGCCATACAGGCGGCCGCACAGGGAGAGGTTGCGCCGGTCGCGAGTTCCCCCGTCGAGAAGCCGTCGGCGGCCGAGATCCGACGCTCCGTGAGCCGCGATGCCCTGATCAGCTTCGAGGACGGAAAGCACTACAAGACCCTGAAACGGCATCTCACCGGTCGCGGGCTGACGCCGGAGAGCTACCGGGAGAAGTGGGGGCTGCCGCGGGATTACCCGATGGTCGCGCCAGACTATGCCGAACGGCGATCCGCGCTCGCGAAGGCGATCGGGTTGGGACGACCCGGCGCGAGCGAAGCCGAGCCCGATGACGGCGGGAGCGGGGCCGAGGCGAAGGGACGCGGGCGCAGGAAGACGGCCTGACACCATCGTCGACGGCAGGGCTGAGGAGCGCGCAGGCGCGGGTCGGCCGCCTCCTGACTCCCGGCCCGCACGCGTCTAGAATTCGACGCGCCGACACCGAAGAAGCGTTGCATCCGCTCGATGCCGAACGAGAGACCGATGCCGCTGGCCCGTACCACCTGCCGGACCTGCGGCCAGACGATCCGGGCGGGCACGACCTATTGCGTCTCCTGCGCGGTGCGCGACGCCGACAGCGATGCGGCCGTCTTCGACCGTTGGCTCGGCATCGGTCTCGGCGGGGCGGGAGTCGCTGTCGCGCTGGCATCCGCCTACCTCGCCGCGCGGTACCTCAATATCCTCCCGTGATTTCGCGCTGAGACGATGGCGGCGCCGTCTCGTGATGGTGGCCCTGACGGCCCCGGCGCAGGATAGGCGGGTGCGATGTCGGCCGCGTTGCCGGCAGCAATGCCCGGACCCCGTCGTCCGGCGCAGTCCCTGTGGTTCCTTCGCCGTAGGACGACGTACGAATCGCATGCAGCTGCGCCGAAATACGTACGGCGCGGGCGGATAGAGCGGCGCGACAGGCCGCCATACCCTGGCCAGGACGGTGTGGGGGGAGTCCCGGATGGCTCGGCGATCGGTTCTGGTCTTGGGGTTCTGCGTCCTGGCCTCCGCGGCGCAGGGAGCCGGGGACATCGCCGTGGACATGGCGATGATCTCGAATGGCGATCTGCGGGTCTTCGGCACCCTGGCCCCGCCCCGCGCGGCCAAGATCGTCCTCGACGACAAGTTCGACACGCGGGCGGATCAGGATGGCCGCTTCGCGTTCCGGATCCCCTATCATCCGGAAACCTGCGTGGTGACGCTGAAATCGGACTCGCTCAGCCGGCAGGCGGTGGTCGGCTATTGCGCCCGCCCTGCCGCTGTGAAGCAGGCCGCGGCCGTGCCGTCCCCTCCGATCCACGTGATGCTGGCGGCGAACACATCGAAGGGCGAGGTCGGCCCGCGCGGTCCGCAGGGAGCCGCCGGTCAGCAGGGTCCCGAGGGACCGCAAGGCGAGCGCGGTGCGAAGGGTGAGCCGGGCCCGGCCGGTCCGGTCGGCCCGCCCGGACCGATCGGGCAGGCCGGCGCGAGAGGCCAGGCAGGTGAGCGGGGTCCCGCGGGACCGGCCGGGCCCGAGGGCAAGCCGGGCACCGCCATCGCGCTGCGGGTGCAAGTCGAGGATTGCACGGCGGGCGGGCGGTGTGTCGCAACTTGCACGACGGAGGAATTCGCCGTGAACGGCACCTGCAGCGGCGGCGAGCGTCCCGCCATGGACGAGAGCAGCATCTACTGTTTCGCGATGGGCGCGACACCGATTGCGATGAAGGCCCGGGCGATCTGCGCCCGGCGCTGACGCAAGCCGTCAGGCCGGCGCAACCGTGACGCGTTTCGGAGCGGCCCGTCGACGCCGTCGCGCGTGCCGGAGAATTCCGGACCGGCACCGGGCGACTCGTCAGATCGGATGCTGCTCCATCCAACCCAGGCTGACGAAGAGGATCCGTGACGCTTCGCGCTGACAGGTCGGGCAACCGCGATCACAGGTACCGGCCGGCTAGAGTTGAGCCTTTCGGACGCGACGAAATCTCAGGACCT
>NZ_JAJALK010000041.1 GCF_020523825.1 Methylobacterium brachiatum
TGGGGTGCCGACATAGGACGGGCACAAAACCACGCTAAGGAGACAAACGAGGAACGAAGTTTGGGTTGGAGCGATGCTCAGGGGCCCAGTTCACCTGAGAGAAGGTACAGCTCCCATGTGGCGCGGCCCCGGGCGCTGATGGTCAACCTCTCGGGACTGCTCGGGGCGCTCTCCAGCAGGCCCAATTTGACCAACGGTCGGATCGAACTGGCGCTGATCACATCCTTGAGCTCGGGTTCGTAACCCTCGACGACGAGCCGCCAGCCCTGGGTTCCCCGTTCGGTCAGAGCGGGTTCGAGATGCCCGAGGCGCAGGCGATTGCCCTGACGGCCAAGGATGAACAGGCAGCAGGACCAGAATGCGTTCCTAGGACGCGGCGGAATGAACCCCCATTCGAGCGGGCCAGCCGTCGGCTCGGTCACCGGCGAGGCCGATCGGTGCGGGTCCTGGGCATCGGCGAAGCCTTGCTTGTAGGCGCGCTCCAGGGCTCGGGCGATCGTGCCGGCGGTATCGACGGCCCGGCCGTATTTCCGATCGTACCGATCCTTGAAGACGATCGCCCGAGCCTCCTCGCGGAAGTCGACCTTGCGGTAGGCGTTGGCCGGGGGCTTGCGCGGCGGCCGGCTCACGGGCGGACTCCGGCCACCGGTTTGCGATGGCGTTTGACGATCTCCGCCACTGTGTTCTTGCTGAGCCCGAGTTCGCGGCCGATCAGCCGGTAGCTCCGCCCGGCCTCGATCAGGGCCAAAACCTTCGGGGCGAGACGGTCGGATTTCGGCCTCTGGCCGGTCTGCCGCCCGAGCACCCGGCCCCGTGCCCGGGCCGCCGCCAGGCCCGAGCGGACACGCTCGCGCAGGAGTTCGCGCTCGAACTCGGCGATCCCGGCCAGCACCGTGGCCATCATGCGGCCGGTCGCGCTCGCCAGGTCGAAGGTCATGCCGCTCATCGCCACGACAGAGACGCGCCGGGCTTCGAGTTCACGCAGGGTTTCGAGAAGGTCGAGGGTCGAGCGGCCCCAGCGCGACAGCTCCGTCACCAGCACCACGTCGATCCGGCGGGCTTGCGCCAGCGCCATGACCTTGCGGCGCTCGATACGGTCGAGCTTCACCCCCGAGCCGGTTTCCCTGAACACGCCGACCACCGCGTAGCCGGCGCGCTCGGCGAAGGCACGCAGATCGCGCTCCTGACGCTCGCAGGATTGGTCCGCGGTCGAGACCCGGCAATAGATCGCCGCGCTCTGTCCCAATTGAACCCTCCCGGCCCTGCGCCCGCCAAGTCCTTGTTCCAGCTTGGCCTGCCGGCATCGCAAATAGCCATTACTCCAATTGGGACAGAGCCGCCATGCCACGCCGCCGAGCCGTGACCCGAACCCAACTCGACGCGTTGCTCGCCCTGGCGACGGACGAAGCCGACCTCGTCCGTTACTATACCCTGTCTCCAGCCGACCTCGCGGTCATCGCCCGGCGGCGGCGGGCTCACAATCGCCTCGGCTTTGCCGTCCAGCTCTGCGCACTGCGCTATCCGGGGCGTCTGCTCCATCGCGGTGAAGTCGTGCCGCGGGAGGTTCTGACGTTCATCGCCGACCAGCTCGATCTGCCCTCGGACGCTCTGGTCGACTACGCCATCCGGTCCCAGACCCGCTACGACCAACTCCAGGCCCTCTACACCGCGTTCGGGTTCAGGACCTTTGCCCGGCCCGATCGCATCGCGATGGCCCGATGGCTGCTGCCCCAGGCCCTGGCCACGACGAGTGGCACAACGCTCGCCCGGCTTCTCATGGAGGAGCTTCGCCGCCGGGCCATCGCCGCACCGGGTCCCACGGTGATCGAGCGTCTGACCGCCGACGCCTTGTCTCAGGCGGACCGGTATGTGGACCGTCAGATCGATGCCCGGCTCGACAATCGCCGGCGTGCCGCATTGGACGCCCTTCTGGACGTTCCCGCCGAGGCTGTGCTGAGCCCGCTCGCCTGGGCGCGTCAGCCACCGGGAGCGGCAGGACATCGCGCGTTGGTGCGCCTTCTCGGCCAGCTCGGGCGGCTTCGATCCCTCGGGCTCGACGCTACGCTCGTCGAGGCGATCCAAACCGATCGCCGCCAAGCCCTGGCCCGCGAAGGAATGCGCCTGTCCGCACAACACCTGAAGAGCCTGTCGCCCCTCCGGCGGCACGCCGTCCTCGCCGTCACCGCGCTGGACGCCATGACCCGCCTTACCGACGAAGCCGTCGGCCTGTTCGACCGGCTCGTGGGAGGGCTGTTCCGGCGGGCCGAGCGACGCGCCGCCTCCGAGTTGCAGGCCAACGCGCGGGCCGTCAACGACAAGATCCGGCTCCTCGCCCGCGTCGGGCATGCGTTGATCGCGGTGCGCGACGCACGAGGCGACGCCTTCGCGGCGATCGAGAGCGTCATCTCCTGGGACGGCTTCATGCGTGCGGTCGCCGAAGCGGATCGCCTGTCCCGTCCGGACGGAGCCGACCATGCCGCCCTTGCCGCCGCCAGTCACGGGCTCGTGCGCCGGATCGGCCCCCTGTTCCTCGACAGCTTCGCGTTCCATGGGATCGCCAGCACGGATGGCCTCCTGCGGGCGGTCGAGCGCATGCGCGTCTTCTATCGCGGGACGCGCCGCACGCTCCCAGGCGACCTACCGACCGGGTTCGTTCGGCATGGCTGGCGGAGCGCGGTCCTGCGCGGCGGTCACCTCGATGCCGCCGCTTACGAACTCTGCCTCTTCGCAGAGTTGCGCGACAGGCTGCGCGCCGGGGATGTCTGGGTCGCCGGCAGCCGGCAGTACCGTGCCATCGAAGACCAGATGATCCCGCAGGCACTGTTCACCACGATGCGGCAGGCAGGACCGCTGCCGCTCGCCGTTCCGGACGATCCGTCCGTCTATCTGCAAATGCGCAAGACGCTCCTCGGAGAGCGCCTGGACCAAGTGGAACGGCGTGCCGACCGCAACCTCCTCGCCGACGTCCGCATCTCCGCGACCGCCTTGCGGATCACCGCGCCACAGGCGATCACCCCCGAGGCCGCCGAAGATCTGGCCGCCCGCATCCAGGCCCTGATGCCGCGGATCCGGATCACGGATCTCGTCGCCGAAGTCGACGGCTGGACCGGTCTTTGCGACCACTTCACCCATCTCCGGACGGGCTTGCCGACGTCCGATCGGCGCATCGTCCTGACGGCGGTGCTGGCCGACGCCACCAATCTCGGTCTCACCCGCATGGCCGACGCCTGCGCGGTGGCCAGCTACCGCCAGCTCGCCTGGACGGCCGGATGGCATCTGAACGAGGACAACTATGGCCGGGCGCTGGCCGCGGTCGTCGCCGCTCAACACGCTCATCCCCTGGCCGCCGCGTTCGGGGCTGCGGTCGTGTCGAGTTCCGACGGGCAGCACTTCCCGCTCGGTGGGCACGCCGAGGGCGCCGGGACGATCAATCCGCACAAGGGATCTCACCCCGCCGTCTCGTTCTACACATTCATCTCCGGCCGCTATGCCCCGTTCCACACGAAGGTCATCTCGGCGACCGAGGGCGAAGCCGCCCACGTCATCGATGGCCTTCTCTACCATGGCGGCGGCGTCGACATCGCGATCCACCACACCGATGGCGGTGGCGTCTCGGACCATGTGTTCGGGCTCTGCCATCTGCTCGGCTTCCGCTTCGCGCCGCGCATCCCGAACCTCTCCGATCGCAGGCTCCATGCCTTTGCCCCGGCCGGGCGATGGCCGACGCTCGAACCGTTCCTGGCCGGCCGGATCGACGAAGCGTTGATCACGCGCCATTGGGACGACCTCCTGCGCTTGGCGACCTCCGTGCGCGTGGGCAGCGTGCCCGCCTCGCTGATGTTGCGGCGCCTCGGATCCTATCCGCGCCAAAACGGGCTGGCCCTGGCGCTGCGGGAGCTGGGGCGGATCGAGCGCACCCTGTTCACCCTCGACTGGCTGGAGGATCCCGGCCTGCGCCGACAGGCGAGCGCGGAACTGAACAAGGGCGAGTCCCGCAACGCGCTCGCTCGGGCGGTCTGCTTCCATCGCCTCGGGCGCATACGGGATCGCGACGCGGAGAGCCGTCAACATCGCGCCAGCGGCCTGAACCTGGTTGTGGCCGCGATCATCCTCTGGAACACGGTCTACATGGACCGCGCCATCCGTCAGTTGCGCCGCCAGGGCGAGCCCGTTCCGGACGATTTGCTCGCTCACCTGGCACCGCTCGGCTGGCAGCACATCAACCTCACCGGCGATTACATCTGGACCGGAGAAGCGGCGATCGGGCTCGATGGCTTCAGACCCCTCAACCGCAAGCACACTGACAGGTCCGATGTTCTTGCTCTGTCCGCTTAGCGTGGTTTTGTGCCCGTCCTATGTCGGCCCCC
>NZ_JAJALK010000043.1 GCF_020523825.1 Methylobacterium brachiatum
AGGGGCCCGGTGAGAGGATGGTCGAAAACGTACGCTAAGCGTCGCGGCCTTGCTGGTGGAGGCGCAGCGGCCTGAACCGTTCGCGGGGCTTGTCGATTTCGGCCCAGAGATAGTCGCCGGTGAGGCCGACATGCTCCCAACCCAGCGGGGCGACGTGGGCGAGCAGGTCGTCGGGCACCGCGACGCCGCTGCCGCGCAGATGGCGGATGGCGCGATCGAGATAGACGGTGTTCCACAGCGTGACGGCTGCGGTCACGAGGGTCAGGCCGGAGGCGCGATGGCGCTGGTTCTCGAAGGTGCGGTCGCGCAACTCGCCGAGGCGGTTGAAGAAGATGGCGCGGGCGAGCGCGTTGCGGGCCTCGCCCTTGTTGAGGATGCTGCCGGTCCGGCGTCGCTGGCCGGGATCATCGAACCAGTCGAGCATGAACAGGGTGCGCTCGACCCGCCCGATCTCGCGCAGCGCACGCGCCACGGGGTTCTGGCGCGGATAGCCCGCGAGCTTGCGCAGCATGACCGAGGCGCTGACGGTGCCGGCCCGGATCGAGGCGGCGAGCCGGAGCGTCTCGTCCCAGTCCGCCTCAATGGCGCGGACGTTGACCGGCCCGGCGACGAGCGGGCGCAGCGTCGGCCACGGGTCGAGCGGCGACAGGCTGTACAGCCGGCGCTCGTTGAGATCGCGGATGCGCGGCGCGAAGCGGAAGCCGAGCAGGTGGCACAGGCCGAAGACATGATCGACCGCACCCGCGGTGTCGGTCGCATGCTCGCGGATGACCAGGTCGCTCTCATGATCGAGCAGCCCGTCGAGGACATGGGCGGCCTCGCCGGCATTGGCGGCGATGACCTTGGTGTGGAACGGCGTGAAGCGGTCGGTGACGTGGGTGTAGAACAGCACCCCGGGTTCGGTGCCGTAGCGGGCGTTGCGATCGGCGCGCGCCTCGCCCTGTCCACCGGCGCAGAAGAACTGCCCGTCCGACGACGACATGTCGCCCGGGCCCCAGACCGCGGCGAGCGGGTGCGCGGTGTGGCAATCGACGATTGCCGCCAGCGCCGACAGGTAGGTCTCGTCGCGCACATGCCATTCCGCCGTCCAGCGCAGGCGCGGCAGCGTCAGCCCGCGCGAGCTTTCCGCCATGCGCCCGAGGCCCAGGTTGGTCGCGTCGGCGAGGATCGCGCCCATCAGCGCCGACGGGTCGGAAGCGGGTACGCCGCTGCGGGCATGGACGAAGCAGTCGGCGAACCCCGACCAGGCGGCGACCTCCACCAGCAGGTCGGTGATGCGGACACGCGGCAGCATCGCGTAGAGCCGGCTCTTCAGCGCCTCGGCCTCGTCGGACGGGGAGCGCCGGATGGGTGAGATCAGCAGCTGCCCGCGCTCGATCGTCACGTCGACCAGCCCACCGGCTGCGGCGGCGCGCTCCACCTCGGTCATGCGCCGGGCCAGGAGCGTGCGGCGCTCCTCATGCCATCGGGCAAACCCAGGCGCCGCGGCGAGGCGCAGGTCGCCATCGGCGCGCATCGTCTCGAACGCGGGCACCGGCAGCAGATAATCGTCGAGCGTGCGATAGGCCCGGCTGCCGTCCACCCAGATGCTGCCCGAGGCCAGCCGCTCGCGTAGGTGGACGATCACCGCGATCTCGTAGGCGCGCCGGTCGATTGTCCCCTCGACCGGCTGCACGACCTTGCGCCACCGCGGCCTGATGAAGCTGGTCGGCACCCGCTTCGGCAGGACCGATCGACCGTCGCGGTGCATCGTCCGCAGCGCCTCGATCGCACCGAGCAGCGGATCGCCCGACCGCGCCGTGCGGAAGTTGAAGGCAGTGAGGAAGGTGGGGGCGAACCGCCGCACGGCGGGATAGCGCTCGACCACGTCCTCCAGGCCGTCATCGGTCGAGCGCGTCAGATCCTCGGCGACGCGGATGCTGCTTTCAAGCCGGTCCCACCCCACCCTGTCGTCGATCGTGCGGAAGGGGTCGTGCCCGGTCGCGCGGGCATCGACCAGCAGTCGGCCGAGCCGGGCATGGAAGCGGGCCGTTTCCTTCAACATCCGCGCCTGCCCGAGCAGCCGGTCGGAGCGGGTGCGGTCGGCACGGCGGAACAGCGCGCCCACCATCTTCTCGACCATGACCAGGGCGGCGTCGGTCAGCGCCGCCTCCATCTCGATCATGGAGGCGACCAGCATGGCGAGCCGGCGCGGGCGTTCCAGGCGGCGCAGATGCTGGGCGGTGACGAGGCCGGCGGTGCGCGCGATGACGGCGTAGCGGGCGGCATGGATGCGGCGTGCCCCGTCCGCCGCGATCCCGATGGCGCGCACCGCGTCGAGCCGTTCGACGATCCCCTTCAGGTTGGCGGCCGACGGCGCCTCCGGCCACTCCCGTATCCAGCCGAGCCGGGTGCGGCCGTCGTCGTCCGAGGCGATCAGGCGATCGAGCGCCGCTTCCTGCTCGGCCGGGCAGTTTTGGATCAGCCCGGCATGGGCGGCCTTGCGCGCCCGGGTCCGTACGATGAGCGCCAGCCGTTCCAGCGTCGATGCGGCCGGCAGCACGATCCGGCCCAGCCTCAGCCGATCGACCATGCCGGCGACGATCGTCTCGCCCCGGTCGGTCGAGGCGGCGATCTCCGACCCCACCGCCAGCATCGATCGCACGTCCGCCCCCTCGAAGGCGCGCAGGCCGAGCCAGGCTTCGATCTCGGCGCGATGCTCGCGCAGCGTCGTCGGGCGGGCGGCATAGCTGGCGAAGTCGGTGGCATTGCATCCGATCTGACCGGCGAGCAGGTCCAGCATCGCGTCGGGCACCGCCTCACCCGCCACCAGTGCGCGTCCGGGATGACGGAGATAGCAGAGCTGCACCGCATGGCCGATCCGGTTCGGACCTCGCCGACGCCGTACCACCTGCACGAGATCGTCCGGACCGAGGGTGTAGAGTCGTTCGATCGTCGCGTGATCGGCAGGCGGGTCGAAGATCGCGGCGCGCTGCGCCGGTGACAAGATAGTCTTGGCCGGCATCCGCTTCCCATCCGTCACGAAACAGAAATGCGGGCCTGTTCACGGAGCGTAGACTACAAGACGAGTTGTGTGACATTATGCTGACCGATCGGCGGGCAATGCCGCTCCGTCACGCAGACGGACGTATGAATGACGACCGTGATCGGCTACGCCCGGGTGTCGAAGGCCGACGGCAGCCAAGTGCACGACCTGCAGCGCGACGCACTCGTCGCGGCCGGCGTCGATCCCGGGCACATCTACGAGGATGCCGCCTCCGGTCGGCGCGACGATCGTCCCGGGCTCGAGGCCTGCCTCAAGGCGCTACGGACCGGCGACACGCTGGCGGTGTGGAAGCTCGACCGGCTCGGCCGCGACCTGCGCCACCTCGTCAACCTGGTCGGGGATCTCACGAAGCGCAACGTCGGGCTGAAGGTGCTGTCGGGCGAAGGCGCCTCGATCGACACCACCACGGCCAACGGCCGGCTGGTGTTCGCCATCTTCGCCGGCTTGGCCGAGTTCGAGCGCGAGTTGATCTCCGAGCGCACGAAGGCCGGGCTGGCCGCGGCTCGCGCTCGCGGCCGCAGGGGCGGTCGCCCCTTCAAGATGACGCCCGCCAAGCTGCGCCTGGCTCAGGCCGCGATGGGAAACCCCGAAACCTGCGTCGCCGACCTCTGCGTGGAACTCGGCATCACCCGGCAGACCCTCTACCGGCACGTCACGCCCAAGGGGGCGATCAGGCCAGACGGAGAAAAGCTCCTCGCCCGCACCGGTCGGCGGGCTTAGCGTACGTTTTCGACCATCCTCTCACCGGGCCCC
>NZ_JAJALK010000044.1 GCF_020523825.1 Methylobacterium brachiatum
CGGCGGCCCGCATCTCGTCCAGGAGTTCGGCGGCCCGGGCCGCTTCGAGTTCGCCGCGGAGGAGCCGTCGGACCTCGCCGGGCTTGGCGTCGAACTGCTCGGCCAGACTGCGAAGGTCGTAGCCGTTCCGCGTCAGCCGGGGCTCCAACTCGTCGAGCTGGCGCGATAGCACAGCATCGATCATGTCGGCATCGACCGGCTTGGCCCCGATCTCGAAGGCGGCTTCGAAGGCGCGCACGAGATGCTGCCCGATCTGGAGCGGCGTCTTCAGCTTGGCGGCGAGCAAGGTGGCGGCGCCGTCGGTCAGTACGTCGGCCTGCGCGATGCCATCCTGGAGCGAGGCCTTCATCACCCAGTCGATATAGTCGCGTTGCCGATCACGCAGCCCTCCGAACTCGAACACCGTCGTGCGGTCGCCGATTTCCTCCATCTTGGGACGCCGCAGGTCGTTCTTCAGCTTGGGATGGCCGATCAGCACGATCGAGAGCTGCCCTCCGCCCTCCGCCACCAGCTCGATGAGGCGCTTGAGCGCCGTCAGCGTCTTGGGGTGGAGGTCGTGCGCGTCGTCGATGAAGAGCGCCACGGGCTTCCTGGCGCGCCGGAACAGCTCCTGCAGGTCTCGCTCGCGGCGTTCCGACTGGCTGGAGATCGTCACCGTCTTTTCCGGCGACAGGTCATAGAACAAGGCAGCCAGCAGGAGCGGCACGGTGATCTTGGCCTTGTCGACCGACAGCGAGCGCGACACGATCACCCGGCCTTCTCGCTCGAGGTCGGCACGCAGGCGGCGCGACAGCAGTGTCTTGCCCGAGCCGATGACGGCCGTGACAGCGATCAGGCGACCACCCGCGATGGCGGCGCGGATATCGCGGGCGACCTGGGTATGGTGCTCTGTCTCGAAGAAGCCGACGTCGGTCGGCGGTCGCAACAGGTCGTAGAAGCGCATCACTTCGGTGAGCATCAGCCGACGCCTCCCCTCTGCCCGGGCGGGAAGCGCTCTCGGACGGCGGCCAGGACCTCGGGACGGGCCAAGGTCCGCGCCAGCAAGGCGTCGATGAAGGCGCGATCCTCAGCCGGGAGGGTGGCGAGGGGCAGCCTGATGGCCTCGGCGATGGCGCGCCGGGCGACGAGCAGATTGGCGAAGCTCAGCTGTCCGAATGGGTCGGGATCGCGGAAGGGACGCACCGGGACGGACAGAGGCGGTCGCGCCTCGGCCATGACGACGTCGGCCTCGCCCGACAGCGCCGCACGCGGCAGCGCGAGCCGGCGCGCCAGGTCCTCGACCCGCTCGGCCTTGACCTCACGCCTGGATTTGCGGTGCTTGCGATAGCGATGCAGCGGGATCGGGCCTCCGACCGGAAGAAAGGGGCCGGACCGCCGATCCTCGCATTCCACCCAGAGTTCCTGGTCGAAGAGGCCCCACCACACCACGACCGTCTCGCCGGCGAACTCGGGATCGATCTCGTAGGTCACGCCGGCGATCGTCATCCGGCAGTCGAGCGCCACGACCCGTCGTTCCGGTTCCCGGGCAAAGGCGCAGAACCGATCCCAGCCGCACATCTCCCGCAGACCGTCGTCGGGCAGGTGCGCCAGCCAGTCCTCGATACGGCTGTGCGGTTCGATGCGATGATCGCCACGGTTGTAGCTGTCGATGAAGCGCGCCAGCCACCGATTGGCCTCCGCCTCCGTCTCGGGCCGGTGGAAGTGGTACAGGGTCTCGTGGGCCTCCTTCACGGTGCGGAAGGGCCGCTCGACCTTGCCCTTGGAGCGTGCCGTGGTGCGCCGACCATCCGACCCGGCCGGCCTGTGCGTCGTCACCGCGACACCCAAGCTCTCCATCACGCGTCCGAACACAGCCGACTTCGCGACCGGGCCGTTGTCGAGGTAGAGAGCCGCCGGAATGCCGCCGAACGGGCTCCCGTTCTCGTCGGTCTCCTTGCGGGCCATGGCGTTGAACAGGAAGCGCAGCGCGCTCTCGACGTCCTCGCCGTAGACGCACCGATATTCCTGGTAGGCGACGCCGGAGCGGTCGTCGACGACGCTGAACAGCATCAGCATGGGCGCGCCCGAGCGGTCATGATCGAGCCAGGGCGGAACTTCGATCTGCTTGAGATCCGAGGGGCTCATGTCGAAGTGCCAGAGCGCGTTGGCTTGCGCGGCCTGGAAGCGGACGGCGGGCGGCTCGCGGACCATGCGGGCATGATCGTAGCCGAGACGCCGCAGGTGTCGGTTGAGGGTGGATGCGGTCAGGCGGCCTGGTGCCAGCTTCATGAAGCCATCGGGCGTGTCGACCCCGTGCTCGACAAGCAGGCCGAGGATACGCACCGTCGACAGGTGGCGGCCCTTGCGGTTCGTGGTGCGGACCTTCATGGCCGCGACGATCTCGCACCAGCGTTCGATCTCGGAGGCCGACATCGACCTCGGCCGCCCCTGGTCGGCGCGGTGAGCGGCATGGGGGCGACGTCCGCCACGCAGCAGGCGGTACAAGGTCGCCCGGCTGACGGCATAAAGCGCGGCGGTCGACCGGATCAGGGTGGTCCGTTCCGGATGACGGGCGGGGAGTGCGGCAAGCCGCTGCCGGAGGGTCACCAGGGCCTCGGTCGGCACGGCGCCCCCGGCCGGCATCACGCCAGACCGGTCTGGCTGGATGGTGAAGGTGCGCTCGGCTTCGCACCCTTGCGGATCGTGGCCGCGCCGTCCAGCAGCACCTGCCCGGCCGCCTTGGGTGTGCCGTCGCCGTTCACATAGGCGTAGAGTGTCGTGGTGGTGACGCCGAGGCGTTTGGCGACGTCCGCCGCGACAGCCTTCGGGTCGGCCATGGCGGCCATGGCCATGGTCAGCGTTGCATGGTCCATCTTGCGTGGCCGCCCGCCCATGCGCCCACGGGCCCGGGCCGCGGCGAGCCCCGCCGTCGTGCGCTCGGTGATGAGCGCCCGCTCGAACTCGGCGAAGGCCGCGAAGATGCCGAAGGCGAGACGGCCGTTGGCGGTGGTGGTGTCGATCTGCGCTCCGGCCCCGGCCAGAACCTTGAGGCCGACGCCACGAAGGCGGAGGTCCTCGGCCGTGGTGACGAGATGCCGAAGGTCGCGGCCAAGACGATCGAGCTTCCACAACACCAGGGTGTTACCCGGCTGAAGGGCTTTCAGGCAGGCCAGCAAGCCGGGGCGGGCATCATGCCGGCCGGAGGCGAGATCCTGGTAGATGCGTTCATCGGCGACGCCGGCGGCGAGAAGCGCGTCGCGTTGCGGAGCGAGCGTCTGGCTGCCGTCGCTCTTCGAGACCCGGACGTAGCCGATCAGCATGAGCTCCCCGAGGCCGCCAGGAAAGATACTGTCCATCCTGCAATCTCGCGCTCATTTCCGCAACGAGTTTTCTGACGCTCCCCGAGCTTTGTTCAGCGGCACCCGAGCCTCACAAGAAAACCGGCCGTTTTCCTTGTCGTCGTGGTGCGTGAGGCGCTACGGCCAGGGGCCGGATGAACGGCGCCTGGTCCGG
Organism: Methylobacterium brachiatum; assembly: GCF_020523825.1. Classification (GTDB taxonomy): domain Bacteria; phylum Pseudomonadota; class Alphaproteobacteria; order Rhizobiales; family Beijerinckiaceae; genus Methylobacterium; species Methylobacterium brachiatum. Next base: position 3,493 of record NZ_JAJALK010000044.1, read on the forward strand.
AAAAGAGATCGCCCATGTTCGCCATTCTCCGACAAGCCGGCGGCCGGCGGTATGAGGTGGACTTCGAAGACGATCCCGTCCTGCTCGATGTCGCCATGAGCGCGACCACGATCCAGATCACGATGACCGCAACCGAGGATCGCGATCCCGAGAAGAACCGCTTCGTGACCGTCACGGTCCCACGTGAGGCGTTGATCGCCGCCCTGGCGGCTGCCGGCAGCACGGCCAAGTCAGGCAACAGGAAGGGACCTACACGCGTCGGATAACAGGCTCATCTT
>NZ_JAJALK010000045.1 GCF_020523825.1 Methylobacterium brachiatum
TGTGTTTCGGCGTGCAACTTTGACCCCGTGAGGCGGGGGATCGGCGTCCAATTCTGACCCCCTAACCTCGTTCTCGCAGACTGCTCTCCGGTACGGCCGGAAGGGTGGTGCAGAGGGATGAAGGGCGTGGACACGATTGCGCGCATCCGGCGCGAGTTCTTCAACCGCGGCCGCGCGATCAAGGACATCGTCCGCGACCTGCACGTCTCCCGCAACACGGTCCGGAAGGTCATCCGGTCGGGAGCCACCGCCTTTGCCTACGAGCGTGAGGTGCAGCCGCTGCCCAAGCTCGGGCCGTGGCGCGACGATCTCGATCGGATACTGGCCATCAACGCCGGCAGGTCCGCCCGCGAGCGGCTGACGCTGATCCGGATCTACGAGGCGCTGCGCGGGCTCGGCTACGAGGGCGGCTACGATGCCGTTCGGCGCTATGCCAAAACCTGGAAGCGCGAGCGCGCCTCGGTCACGGCCCAGGCGTTCGTACCGCTGTCGTTTGCCCCGGGCGAGGCCTACCAGTTCGACTGGAGCCACGAGATCGTGCTGATCGGCGGTACGACCGTCACGGTCAAGGTCGCCCACGTCCGGCTCTGCCACTCGCGCATGCTGTTCGTACGAGCCTATCCGCGCGAGAGCCAGGAGATGGTGTTCGACGCCCACGACCGGGCGTTCGCGTTCTTCCAAGGCACCTGCCAGCGCGGCATCTACGACAACATGAAGACCGCGGTGGAGACGATCTTCGTCGGGCGCGAGCGCGCCTACAATCGCCGTTTCCTGCAGATGTGCTCGCACTACCTCGTCGATCCGGTCGCCTGCACGCCGGCCTCGGGTTGGGAGAAGGGGCAGGTCGAGAACCAGGTCGGGCTGGTGCGCGAGCGCTTCTTCACCCCGCGTGTCCGGGTGCAGAGCTACGAGGAGCTGAATGCGCTCCTCCTCGATCAGGTGATCGCCTACGCCAAGGCCCATCCCCATCCTGAGGAGCGCGAGCGCACCGTCTGGGAGCGGTTCGAGGCCGAACGGGCAGCCCTCGTTCCCTATGCCGGCCGCTTCGACGGCTTCCACGCCATCAGCGCTTCGGTATCCACGACCTGCCTCGTGCGCTTCGACAACAACCGCTACTCGGTCATGGCCTCTGCCATCGGCCGCCCGGTCGAGGTCCGTGCCTACGCCGAGCGCGTCGAGATCCGGCAGGACGGGCGCGTCGTCGCCGAGCACGAGCGCGCCTTCGGGCGGGATCAGACCGTGTTCGATCCCTGGCACTACGTCCCCGTGCTGGCGCGCAAGCCCGGCGCGCTCCGGAACGGCGCACCGTTCAAGGACTGGATGCTGCCTCCCGCCCTCGACCGGGTCCGACGCAAGCTCGCCGGCAGTGCCGGAGGTGACCGGCAGATGGTCGAGATCCTCACCGCCGTGCTCGGCGACGGGTTGCCGGCCGTCGAGGCGGCCTGTGCCGAGGCGCTGCGCGAGGGCGTGCACTCGGCCGACGTCGTCCTCAACATCCTGGCCCGGCAGCGCGAGCCGACCCCGCCCGTCACCATCCTGACCCCCGAGAGCCTGCGGCTGCGCCACGAGCCGGTCGCGGATTGCGCCCGCTACGACAGCCTGAGGAGCCCCCCATGATGGAACGCCAGAACATCCTCGCCACCATGGGCGAGCTGAAGCTCTTCGGGATGAAGGCCGCCTACGACGAGATCATCAAGGTCGCGGTGAAGCGCACCCACGAGCCGCAGCAGATCGTCGGCGACCTGCTCCAGGCCGAGATCTCCGAGAAGCAGGCGCGTTCGATCCGCTACCAGATGACGATCGCCAAGCTGCCCCTGGCCAAGGACATCGCCGAGTTCGCCTTCGACGGCACCCCGATCAACGAGGGTCTGGTGCGCGACCTCGCCGGCGGCGAGTTCCTGGCTCACCAGCGCAACGTCGTGCTCGTCGGCGGCACCGGGACCGGCAAGACCCACCTCGCCATCGCCATCGCACGGGCCTGCATCCGGGATGGCGCGCGGGGCCGGTTCTACAACGTCGTCGACCTCGTCAACCGGCTCGAAGCCGAGGCGCGCGCCGGCCGGCAGGGCCGCATCGCCGACCATCTCGCCCGGCTCGACCTCGTGGTGCTCGACGAACTCGGCTACCTGCCGTTCGCGCAGTCGGGCGGCCAGCTCCTGTTCCACCTCATCAGCAAGCTCTACGAGACCACCTCCATCGTGGTCACCACCAACCTCGCCTTCGGGGAATGGCCCAGCGTGTTCGCCGGCGACGCCAAAATGACCACGGCGCTGCTCGACCGGCTCACCCACCATTGCGAGATCGTCGAGACCGGCAACGAGAGCTGGCGCTTCAAGAACCGCGCCTGAGGCCGGCACACACGTCGCGCCTGCTGGACCCCTGATCAGCCCGGCTGCGCTACCCCGAACCGCTTCGCCGGGCTGATCAGGGGCGTCCCGCCATACCCATCCAGGGGGTCAAAATTCGACGCCGATCCAGGGTCAATGTTCAACGCTGTTTGACAC
>NZ_JAJALK010000046.1 GCF_020523825.1 Methylobacterium brachiatum
GCTCGAACACGTCGGCCATCTGGTGCATCGCCCCGCGGCGCTGCTCCTCGGCGACGCGCCGGGCCTCGGCGGTTTCCGCCTCCAGGGCCTTGGTCCGGATCAGGTTGTCCTTGAACACCTGCACGGCTCCGGCCATGGACCCGAGCTCGTCCGCGTGCTGCGTGCCGGGCACCTGCGTCCCGAGCTCTCCGTCGGCGAGGCGCCGCATGGCCGCCGCCAGACCGAGGATCCGCCGAACGACGCGGAACTGCACGGTCAGGATCGCGGCTATCGCCAACCCGACCGTGAGGAGGATGGCCGCGACGGCGACTACGAGATCCTGCCGGGCCTCGGCAGCGGCCGCGCGGGTCCTATCCACCGCGGACGCGATGACCGCGATCGCCGCATCGGACACGGCCTTCTGCCCTGTGACGACCCCGCCATCCCAGGCCGCGTTGGAAACCGGGATCTTCCGCCCTTCCGAGACGGCGGCGACAACCGCGTTCCGGAGTTCAGCCATGCGGCCGCCGAAATAGATATCGTTGGCCCGAGCATAGGTGTCGCGCACGGCTGCGTCGAAGCCGCCGATCTCGATGGTGCGCGCGGCAACTTGCCAAGCCGTGAGGGCCTGGGTGTCGGCAGCATTCAGTTGAGACGCTTCCGCAGGCGTAGCGGCACGACCGCTCGCCAAGAGCGCACTCACGATGGCGGCGCTGCGGCCACTGCTCGTCCGCGTGAGCCATATCGCGGCCCGGGCATCGAGGAAGCTTCCAAAGGCGGAATCGAGAGCTTGGATCTGCTTTTCGACGGCGTCGGACGCGGCTTCGAGCGCGATCAGGAAGCGGTTGCCGAACTCGTCCAGCTGCTTGCGGAGGGCTGGATCGCGAGCTGCAAGGGGCTGATCGAGGGCCGGGTCCACGGCCGGGCGCAGCCGCCGCCACGTGTCCAGGAAGGATTGCAGCTCGACGCCCCGAGCCCGCAAGGCGGCATCGGGCATCCATTTCAGATCGGTGAGCGCACCGTCGATCGCCGCGTCGAACGCCTGGCGGCCATCGCGGGCGGTCTGTCGATGGACCCGGTTGTCCTGAGGCTCCTCGAGAAGCGCGGTCATGTTCCAGCCGCGCTCGATCCGGAGCTGCGTCAGGCTCGTGAAGAGATTGCGATCGATCGCCATATAGGCGGCGACCTGATTTGCCAGATCCGAGCGCGTCTTGCTTCTGAACAGTTGCGAGGCCGCCAGGCCGATCGCTACGGCACTGACGAGCGCAACAATCGCGACAATGATAAAGCGAAGCGAAAGCCTAGGCACGATCAAACACCCGAGTTGAGCGACCCGGATGCATACCTCTCGGTCGCACGAAAGGCCACGAATTTCTTACTTGAGGTTGCCAAAACGATTTATAATACAAAAGTCTTTTGTTTTGTATGTCTGTATTATTGCGGATAAATATTTGAAATTCAGCGAATCATTGCGCGATCAACGTCCCGGATAGTTCGAGTCCTGGACGTAAGCTCCGCACGAGACCGCGGCCACAGGCATGCAACGGGTGCATCAGGCTCACGCGTATCGGCCGGCCCCTCCTCGAAAGCCGACATTCAAGAATGCCGGTCTCCCGAGCGGTGGAACGCGGGCCAGAAGATGCCGGGCGTGCCGGAGAAGCAGCGCGGAAAGCGGTCACCGTCTTCGCGCTTCTGGCCGGGCGGCGGGACGGAAGCTGTCGCGTCGCCGGCCGGCACGTCGATGAGGCAGACGAGGCCGGGAGTCCGCCAGTCGAGGTCGGCCTCCTGCGCCTGCGCTGCGCCGATGCTGAGAAGGATGAGCAGGGCGAGGATCCGCATCGGGTCCGCTCCAAGCACGAGGGCCGTTGCGGTCGCACCCGACGAATCGCCGGGGCGACCGGACCGATCCCCGGGCACCATCCGGGCAATTCTGCGGCAGCCGCTCCAGCACGCCCTCCGGACAGGCGCGGCGGGCGGATCCCGCCTCAGGCCGCCCGGACAGTCGCCAGGAAGCGCCCGACCTCGGCGGTGAGCCGCTCCGATTGGCGCGACAGCTC
>NZ_JAJALK010000047.1 GCF_020523825.1 Methylobacterium brachiatum
CGCCTCTGCGCCGCACCATAGGGTTGAGATGTCCGATGTGGCCGATCAGATTGCGGATCAGGTGAGCGAGGCTGCGGAGGCCGTCGCGGAGGCGGTCCTGCCGGAGACGCCGTTCGTGGCCCGGGGGCTTCGGCTGGACTGGGCGGCCAAGCGCGGTCTCGACATCGGGGTCGCGGCGACCGCGCTGTTCCTGCTGCTGCCGCTGATGCTGCTGATCGCCGCCCTGGTCTGGGCCGGCGACCGCAAGGCGCCGATCTTCCGGCACACCCGGCTCGGCCGGGACGGGCGCAGCTTCGGCTGCCTGAAGTTCCGCTCGATGGTCACCGACGGCGAGGCGGTGCTCGCCGCGCATCTGGCCGCCAGCCCCCGGGCCCGGGCCGAGTGGGCGGCCACGCACAAGCTCAGCGACGACCCGCGGATCACCGCCATCGGCCAGGTGCTGCGCAAGACCTCCCTGGACGAGCTGCCGCAGCTGTGGAACGTGCTGCGCGGCGAGATGAGCCTGGTCGGGCCGCGCCCGATCGTCCAGGCCGAGGTCGCCCGCTACGGCCGGGCGTTCGCCACCTGCTTTGCGGTGCCGCCGGGCGTCACCGGGCTGTGGCAGGTCTCGGGCCGGTCCGACACCAGCTACGCCGAGCGCGTGGCGCTGGACCTGGACTATGCCAGCCGGTGGAGCCTGCGCCGGGACATCGCGATCATGCTGCGCACCGTCCCGGCCGTGCTCGCCCAGCGCGGCAGCAAGTAACGCGGCCGCCGCGCCGCGGGACGCGCAAGGGGACGCGCAAGGGAACGCGCACCGGGGCTGGCCGGGATCGGTCCGGCCCCGGGCAGGTGCGGGCCGGGCCCGCCCGAGAGGTCGCCTCGCCCGAGAGGTCGCGACGAGATCGCCATGAAGGGTCTTCTGCTGAACGCGCTGCTCGGGCTGGGTCTGGGGCGGTTCGGCTCGGTCTGGGGTCTGCCGGTGTTCCTGCCGGTGGTGGCGGTCGAGCTGGCCTACGGGTTCCACGTGCATCACCTGAGCGCGGGCGGCGGGCTGCGGCGCGGGGCGACGCTGCTGATCTGCGGCCAGCTCGGCTTCCTGCTCGGGGCGCTGCTGCGGCCGCTGCCGGGCGAGCGCTGAGGCCCGGGCGGCCCGGGTTGGTGAACGATTTGCGCAGCGGTCGGGCCGGGTCGGGTCTGCGCGGCGGGAGGGGGTCAGCCTTGGACGAGAACGATCCGTACTGGGACGCCGACCCGCTCTGGTACGACCGGGCCGAGGCGGACACGCCGCCGGGCCGGGTGCTGGAGGGTCTGGCGTATCTGGTCCTTCTGGCTCTGGCGGGTATGGCCTGGGGGGCGCGGGTGTACCGGCTTCCGGACGCGCTGTGGTGCCGGGCGATGGACCGGCTCCGGCCGCGCACACCCGGACCGCGC
>NZ_JAJALK010000048.1 GCF_020523825.1 Methylobacterium brachiatum
TGCGCCAGCTTCCCGAATCGGAGTTGCAGGCGGTGGCGGACGCGGTGCGGGCCGAGATGATCGACGCGGTCTCGATCACCGGCGGCCATCTCGGCTCCGGGCTCGGCGTGGTCGAGCTCACCGTCGCGCTGCACCACGTGTTCGACACCCCCGACGACCGCATCGTCTGGGATGTCGGCCATCAGTGCTACCCGCACAAGATCCTCACCGGGCGCCGCGACCGCATCCGGACCCTGCGCCAGGGCGGCGGCCTGTCCGGCTTCACCAAGCGCTCCGAGAGCGTCTACGACCCGTTCGGCGCCGCCCATTCCTCCACCTCGATCTCCGCCGCGCTCGGCATGGCGGTCGCCCGCGACCTCGATGCGGACGCCGCCAAGGCCAAGGGCCGGGGCGTGAAGCGCCGCAACGCCATCGCGGTGATCGGCGACGGCTCGATGTCGGCCGGCATGGCCTACGAGGCCATGAACAATGCCGGCGCCCTGCACTCGCGCCTGATCGTCATCCTCAACGACAACGACATGTCGATCGCCCCCCCGGTCGGCGCCATGTCGGGCTACCTCGCGCGGCTGGCGTCGGGGGGCACCTACCAGTCGCTGCGCGAGACCGCCAAGCAGCTCGGCAAGCTCCTGCCCAAGGCGCTCTACCAGCGCGCCGCGGCGGCGGAAGAGTATGCCCGCTCGCTCGTGGTCGGCGGCGGCACGATGTTCGAGGAGATGGGCTTCCACTATGTCGGCCCCGTGGACGGGCACAATCTCGACCAGCTGCTGCCGGTGCTCAAGAACGTCCGCGACGCCGAGCACGGCCCGATCCTGCTCCACGTCGTCACCCGCAAGGGCAAGGGCTACGCCCCGGCCGAGGCCTCGGCCGACCGCTACCACGGCGTGGTCAAGTTCGACGTGGTCTCAGGGGTCCAGGCCAAGGCCAAGCCCAACGCCCCGGCCTATACCCGCGTGTTCGGCGAGAGCCTGATCAAGGCGGCGGATGCCGACGACAAGGTCGTGGCGATCACCGCGGCGATGCCCGGCGGCACCGGGATCGACCTGTTCGGCAAGGCGCATCCGGACAAGACCTTCGACGTCGGCATCGCCGAGCAGCACGCGGTGACGTTCGCCGGCGGCCTGGCGACGGAGGGCTACCGGCCGTTCGTGGCGATCTACTCGACCTTCCTGCAGCGGGCCTACGACCAGGTCGTGCACGACGTGGCGCTGCAGAACCTGCCGGTGCGGTTCTGCCTGGACCGGGCCGGGCTGGTCGGCGCCGACGGGGCGACCCATGCCGGGGCCTTCGACCTGGCGTATCTGTGCTGCCTGCCGAACATGACCGTGATGGCGGCGGCCGACGAGGCCGAGCTGGT
>NZ_JAJALK010000049.1 GCF_020523825.1 Methylobacterium brachiatum
TGATCCGCCCCCAATGAAGTGGTCCGCCCTTTGGTATGGCTTTGAGCCTGGAGGACGGATCGATGTCGAGGAAGCGACCCAAGCCTGAGGAGATCGTCGCCAAGCTGCGGCAGGCGGACGTGCTGGTCGGGCAAGGCCAGAGCGTGGCGGAGGCGATCCGCGCGATCGGCGTGAGTGAGGTGACCTACTACCGCTGGCGGCGTGAGTACGGCGGCCTGAAGTCGGATCAGGTCCGGCGGATGAAGGATCTGGAGACGGAGAACCAGCGGCTCAGAAAAGCCATCGCCGATCTCACCCTGGACAAGCTGATCCTGCAGGAAGCCGCCCGGGGAAACTGACCAGCCCCGCGCGCCGACGCGCCTGCATCGAGCATGTCCGGACCGTGCTGAAGGTCTCCGAGCGTCGGGCCTGCAAGGCACTCGGGCAGCATCGCTCGACACAGCGCAAGGCGCCGCGGGGCAAAGATGACGAGGCGGCGCTCGTCGCCGAGCTGATCGAATTTGCCCGTAGCTACGGGCGCTACGGCTATCGGAAGGTCGCCGCCCTACTGCGGGCGGACGGCTGGCTGGTCAACGACAAGCGGGTCGAGCGCCTATGGCGGCAGGAGGGGCTGAAGGTCCCGGCCCGCCAGCCCAAGCGCGCACGGCTGTGGGACGGGGATGGTTCCTGTATCCGGCTGCGCCCGGAGCACCGCAATCACGTCTGGTCCTACGACTTCGTCGAGACGCGCACCCACGACGGGCGCAAGTTCCGGATGCTCAACGTCCTCGACGAGTTCAGCCGCGAGTGCCTGGCCATCCGAGTGGATCGCAAGCTCAAGGCGGCCGACGTGATCGATGTGCTGTCCGACCTGTTCATCCTGCGCGGCGTGCCGGCGCACATTCGGTCAGACAATGGTCCGGAGTTCATCGCCAAGTCGGTGCAGTCCTGGATTGCGGCCGTTGGCGCAAGGACGGCCTACATCACCCCTGGTTCGCCGTGGGAGAACGGATATGTCGAGAGCTTCAACGCACAGATACGCAACGAGCTGCTGAATGGCGAGATTTTTTACACGCTCAAGGAGGCGCAGATCATGATCGAGGGCTGGCGACGGCACTACAATACGGTTCGGCCGCATGGCGCATTGGGCTACCGGCCGCCAGCGCCAGAGGTGTTCGTGCCAGCTATAGCCGCTAGGCCGGCTGCACCGGCCAAGCTCGCCGTGGTCCAGCGACCAACCCTGCACTAACTTTGACCTTGGACCACCTCGTGGGGGCCGATCAG
>NZ_JAJALK010000004.1 GCF_020523825.1 Methylobacterium brachiatum
GGCGTTCCGCATGCGCAACCGCGACCTCGTCTACGTCTCCAACGCGCCCTTCACCGAAGTCTCGAAGGTGCTGTCCGCCTTCAGCGGCGTCACCGGACCGCTCAGCTCCGCCGCCACGGCTTACGCCTACGCGAAATAGAGAGGCCGACCCGCCGGTCTCAGGATCGGCGGTTTCGAGATCCCGGAAACGCAAACAGGGCGCGGATGCCATCCGCGCCCTGTTTGCGTTTTGAGCCCTGGACCGCGCCGGACCTCGGCGCAGTCCGAAAAGACCTCAGCCGCGCTTGGCCAGCAGCTGCTCGATCAGCGAGCCGCCCTTGTCGATCGCCGCCATCTCCTCGGCCACCGCGCTCACGGTGTCGCGGATCTGGTCGGCGGTATGCTCGGAGGTCAGGAAGAAGCGCAGGCGCGAGGCCCGCTCCGGCACCGCCGGGTGGATGATCGGCTGGACGTTGATGCCCCGGCGGAAGAGCCGGTCCGACAGGGTCACGGCCTTGAGCGAGTCGCCGACGATGATCGGCACCACGGCCAGGCCGAGGCTGAAGCCGGTATCGAGGCCGAGCTTCTTGGCGGTGGCGAGGAACAGGGTGCCGTTCTGGCGTAGGCGCTCGACCCGCTCCGGCTCGGCATGCATCACCGCCAGGGCCGCCTCGGCGGCGGCGGCGAGCGGCGGCGACATGCCGACGCTGTACACGAAGCCGCCGGCCGTGTGCTTGAGGTACTCGATCAGCGCGATCGGGCCGCAGATGTAGCCGCCGCAGGTCGAGAGCGTCTTGGACAGGGTGCCCATCCAGATGTCGACCTCGTTCGGGTCGACACCGCAATGCTCGAACAGGCCGGCGCCGGTCCGGCCGGTGACGCCGAGGCCGTGGGCCTCGTCGACCATCAGCCAGGCGTCGTAGCGCTTCTTGAGGGCGATGAGCCCGGCCAGGTCCGGCGCGTCGCCGTCCATGCTGTACAGCCCCTCGACCACGATCAGCGCCCGGCGGTGCTCGTGGCGGGTGTTCTGGAGCAGGCTCTCCAGGGCGTCGAGGTCGTTATGCGCGAAGGAGCGCCGCTGGGCGCCCGAGAGCTGCGCGCCGGTGACGATGCTGTTGTGGGACAGGGCGTCGTGGAAGATCACGTCGCCGGCTTCCAGCAGGGCGCCGATGGTCGTGACGTTGGTGGCGTGCCCGCTCACCATCACGATGCAGCCCTCGGTCCGGTAGTGCTTGGCCAGCGCCTGTTCGAGGCTGATATGGCCGGGCCGCTCGCCCGCCACCACGCGGCTCGCCGAGGCCGAGGTGCCGTAGGCCTCGATCGCCTCCCGGGCCGCGTTGCTCACCCGCGGATGGCCGTTCAGGCCGAGATAATCGTAGGACGAGAAGTTGGTGAAGCTCTTCTGGTCGATCCGCGTGGTCGCGCCGGCCTTGGCGTCGTGGACGCGGAAGAACGGGTTGCCCAAGCCGATCAGCTGCGCCGCCTGGCGCTGCAGCTGCAGCTCGCGGTAGCCGGGCAGGTTCTCGAAGTTCTGCGCGGCCGATTTCCCGGCCGGGGAGGCCGCCTTGACGGGGGCCGGGCGCGGGGTCGCGCGCCCGAGTCGGTTCGTCACGAAGCCGGCGAGCGCCGCGCGCCCGCCGTCAGGCCGTGCCGTATCGGTCATGAGTTGGTCTCTTTGATCTCGCTGGAGGTCTGCTCGATGAGTTCCCTGAGCGGCGCCATCATCTGGGCATCGATCTCACCGCCGATATGCTTCGAGACGAGGCTCATCGCGACACCGGCCGCCTCATCCATGGGGGCCGAAACCGCCTGAATTAAGGACTCCGACAGCTCGTTGACCGTCATGCCGGACGACAGGCCGGCGGGCGGCGCGTCGAGGGCGAAGCGCTCCTGCAGGCTGGCGCCCAGCTCGACGCCCATCAGCGAGTCGAGGCCGATCTCGGAGAGCTGGCGCACGCGGCTGATATCGTCCTTGGGCAGGCGCAGGATGCGGGCGATGTCCTCGACGATCGCGTCGGACACGGTCTTGCGGACCGCGTCGACGTCGCCCCCCTTAAGGAGCGCGCCGATATTGATCGCCTGGACGCCGCCGGCCTCCACCTGCTGGTCCGACCCGAGATCGGCGTAGCTCGGGGAGCGCATGGTGGCGAGCCGCTCGCGCGCCTTGCCCCAATGCATCGCCGCGATGGCGATCACCGCCTCGTCCGGCGAGGTCCCCTGGCCCTCCAGGGCGTCGGCCATCAGTTCGAGGCAGCGACGGGCCTCCATCGGGGTGACGCCGACGCGGCCGGCGAGACCTTCCATGACCGCCTTGTTGCGGGCGAGCATGCCGACATCGCCGATCGCACCCCAGGCGACCGCCAGAGCCGGCAGGCCGCGGCGGCGGCGCTGGCGCGCCAGGCCTTCCATGAAGCCGTTGGCGGCCACGTAGGAGCCCTGGCCGGGATTGCCGATGAACGTCGTCGCCGACGAGAACATCACGAAATAGTCGAGCGTCCGGTCCCGGGTGGCGGCGTCCAGGTGCTGGGCGCCGATCACCTTCGGGCCGATCACCGTGTCGAGCGCCGCGGCGTCGATGTTGGCGATCAGGCCGTCCTGCAGGACCGCGGCGGCATGGAGCACGCCGGCGAGCTTCTTGCCGCCCTGCTCGATCTCCGCCAGCAGCCGGTCGACCGCCGAGCGGCTGGTGATGTCCACCGCCTTGGCCTCGACCTTCACGCCGCGCCCGGTGAGCTCGGCGACGATCGCCTTGGCCTCGTCGGTGGTCGCGCCCTTGCGGCCGGCGAGCACGAGGTGCTTGGCCCCCTTGTCGACGAGCCAGCGCGCCGCCTCCAAGCCGAAGCCGCCGAGCCCGCCGGTGACGAGGTGGACGCCGCTCTCCGAGACCGTGAACGGACGGCGCGTATCCTTGATGATCGTGCCGGCCTTGGGCGGGCTAATCACGATCTTCCCGATATGCCCGGATTGCTGCATCAGCCGGAAGGCGTCCGAAGTCTCGGCCGCCGTGAACGGCTGGTAGGGCAGGGGCTTGAGGCCGCCGTCGTTGAACAGCGCCATCACCTCGCGGAACATCCGCGCACCGTCGTCGCCCTGGTGCTGGATCACCTGGTCGAGATCGACGCCGAAGTAGCTGAGGTTCCGCCGGAACGGGCGCAGGCCGATATGGGTGTTGGCGACGTAGTCGCGCTTGCCCAGCTCGACGAAGCGGCCGAACGGCCGCAGCGCGTTGAGCGAGCGCTCCATCGCCTCGCCGAACAGGCTGTTCAGCACGATGTCGACGCCGTCGCCGGTGATCGCGCGGACCTCGTCCACGAAGGCGAGGGAGCGGGAATCGAGCACGTGCTCGGCACCGAGCGCCTTCACCAGGGCCCGCTTCTCGCGGGAACCGGCGGTGGCGATGACCCGTGCGCCCTTCAGCTTGGCGATCTGCAGCGCGGCCAGGCCGACGCCGCCCGCGCCGCCATGGACCAGCACCCACTCGCCGCGCCGCATCCGGGCGCAGGAGACGAGGCCGTAATAGGCGGTGAGGAAGGCCACCGGCACGGTCGCCGCCGCCATCGGGTCGAGACCCTGCGGGCTCGGCGCGACCACGAGCTCGGGCACCACGATGTGGGTCGCGAAGCCCGACTGGGCGAAGGCGACGACGGGGTCGCCGACCTTGAAGCCCTTCACGCCCGGACCGACGGCCGTGACCCGGCCGGCGCATTCGAGGCCGAGCCGCGGGCCGGCGAAGCCGTCCTCCAGGATCTCCTCGGGCAGCATCGAGAGCGCCCACAGAACGTCGCGGAAGTTGAGGCCGGTGGCCTCGACCGCGATCTCCATCTCGCCCTTGCCGGGGGTGCGGCGCTCGGCCGGACCCCAGACCATCTCGTTAAGGCCGCCGGTGTTGCTGCGCTCCAGGCGCGCGGCCTCGGCCGGGACGGCATCCGCCGGATCCCGGTGCTTCGGCCGGCCGGCATGGAAGCGCACGACCTGCGTCCGCTCGTCGTCGAGCACGATCTCGGTCTCCGGCGTGCCGGACAGGATGAGGTCGCGCAGGCGCTCGGAGGCGCGCTTCGACGACATCTCGGGGGAGAGGTCGATCCGGCGCACGTCGAGGTTCGGCGCCTCGTTGGCCAGGGTGCGGGAGAAAGCCCAAACACCGGCCTCGATGTTGGTGGTCTGGGCGCCGCGATCACGGGTGGCACCGGGCGCCACGACCCAGAGGCGGGTCGGGCGGGCGCCGAGATGCTCGGCGCAGCGCTTCAGGCTGAGGCAGCGGTCGCGCAGCCGCTCGGCCGCCTCGCCGCCGCGGGTGAAGGCGCCGGCCAGGAACACCACCGTATCGGGGGTCTCCTTCTCCAGCTCCATCAGCGAGGTCTCGGAGTCGAGAATGATCGAGACATGCACGCCGCCCGCGACCAGCAGGGTCGCCAGGGAGGAGGCGGTCTCGGCCGCGAACTCGTCGTCCGACCCGATCACGAAGGCGAAGGTCTGGGCCGGGGCGGGGCCAGGACGGACCGGAGCCTCGGCGACCAGCAGCAGGTCGTCGCCGTTGGCGGAGGCCGCCCGCTCGACCGCGACCTTGACCAGGCCGTGGGCGCTGAGCGTGCGCTGCCAACCCTCGATATCCTCGAGGCGCCCGACCGGCATGCCGCCGACGGCTTCCTCGAACCAGCCGTTGGTGAGGCCGAATACGAGGTCGCGGAACAGGGACGCGCCCGGCTCCACGGCCACCAGCAGGCCGCCGGTGGCGAGCGCCCCGGCGAGCTGGCCCGGCAGGGCGCGCTCGCCGCGATGCAGGCTCCCGGCCGCCAGGATCAGGTCGAAGCTGCCGGGGGCGAGCTCGTCGGCCGCCTCGACCACGGCGGCGCCGTTGGTGAGCGACAGGCGGGCGCGCTCGGCGAGCCGGCGGTCGGCCTCGAACACGGTGAGACGGGCCTCGGCGGCAGCGACGAAGGCCGCGGCCTGGGCGGAGAGCGGGCCGAAACCGACCTGCAGGACCCGCAGCGCGCGCTCCTTCGGGAGCTGGCCGCGGCTCTTCTCGATCAGCTCGGCGACCACGTCGGCGGTGTGGCGCGCGGTGGCCGAGCGCATCACGAAGGCGTCGATCGCGCCCTGCGGCAGGGCCGGGGCCTCGGTCAGCTTGCCCGCGAGCAGGCGGTCGACCATGGCGCCGACATCGGCGATCAGCACCAGCTCGGCGGAGAGATCCGGATGGTCGCCGGCGATCCAGCGCATGATCTCGTCCGGCGCCGGCAGCGCCGAGCCGTCACCCAGGGTCCAGTTCTGGCCGGCACGCTCGGCCAGGCCGCTGCTCTCCAGGGCGTAAAGGGCGTTCAGCAGCCAGGGGCGAAGGGCCTCCGGCACGCGCCGGTCGGTGACCGAGACGGTCTCGCCTTCCGCCAGCCCGGAGGCGAGGCGGTAGGCCAGCGACGTCGCCCAGCCTTCGAGCAGCAGGTGACCCGGCGACAGGGCGGCATCGGCCGGCCCCTTCGCCTCGGCGGTGAGCGGACGCAGGCGCGCGGCCACGCTCGGACGGCGCTCCATCGGGATCGCGGTCGGCTCGGTGGCGAGTTCCGGCACCTGCGAGATCGCGAAGGCCGAGAGGTCGCCGCCGCCCTTGGCACGCAGGGCCTGGAAGCGGCCCTCGCGGATGGTCGCGACCACCGCGCCGTCGGCGTCGAGCAGGGTGAAGTCGGCCAGGATCGACCGCTCGTTGCAGCGGCGCGTCCGGATGATCGAGCGGGCGATCACGGCGCCGGGGCGCAGCAGACGCACCTCGCCGAAGCGCACCGGGATGTAGGCCTTGCCGGCATTCTCACCGAGCAGGTCGGCGAAGAGCAGGATCAGCCCGTGGAAGCAGGCGTCAAGCCGCTGCGGGACCAGGGCGAAGCGGGTGTCGGGCTCGGCCGGCAGGAGGTCGGAGACGATGGTGGCGTCATCCAGCCGGGCGCTCATCGCGACCTGCTGGAAGCTCGGGCCGAAGCCGAGGCCCGAAGCGCGGGCCCGGGCGTAGAGCGCCTCGCCGCTCAGCACCTGCTCGCCGGCGCTGTCGAAGTCGAACCCGTCCAGGTCGGGCGCCTTCGGGGCCGTGAACGTGCCGTCGACGATCTTGGCCTGGGCGTGGAGCTGCCAGGGGGTCTGGGTCAGGCGCGGGCGGCTGAGGACCTGGATGCCGTTGCCGGTGCCGGACAGGCGTACCGCGACCTCGCGCAGGGCCTCCTCGGCGAAGACCATCGGCGAGAGGATCTCGAAATCGGCCAGCACCACCTCGTCGTGGCGCATCGCCTCGCGAACGCAGGCCAGCGCCATCTCGACGAAGCCGGCGCCGGGCATGATCACTTGGCCGTCGACCCGGTGATCCTCCAGCTCGGGCAGGGTGGCCGGATCGACGAAGCCGTTCCACTCCAGGCCGTCGAAGGTGGTCCGCGAGCCGATTAGCGGGTGATAGGGGCGGGCGCTCATGGCGCCGACGCTCTCGGGGGTGTCGGCCAGGCGGAACGGGCGCCGCTGCCACGGATAGGTGGGCAGGCGGACATCGCCCCGGGGCGCGTCACCGAAGATCAGCGACTCGTCGACCTGTGCGCCCTGGACCAGGGCAGCGCTGACCGCCTTGGCGATCGGGTCGCCGCCCGACGCCTTGCGGTGCATCACGCCGACCGTGGCGGTCTCGATGCCGAGCGGCTCGACCGCGTCGCCGACATGGGACATCAGGGTCGCGCGCGGGCCGACCTCGACAAAGACGCGAGCGCCGCGACGGGTGGCGTCCTGCACGGCCTCGCTGAAGCGCACCGGCTCGCGGATGTTGCGCCACCAGTAGCCGGCGCCGAAATTGTCGCCCTCCAGCACGCTGCCGGTGACGGTGGAGACCATCGCGGTGGTGCCGGCGCGGGCCTTCAGCCCGGCGAGGTCGCGCAGCAGCGGCTTCTCGGTCGGGTCCATCAGCCTGCCGTGGAAGGCGTAGGCGAGGTCGAGCTTGCGGCCGCGGCGGCGCTTGCGCGACAGGGCCTTGAGGGCGGCCTCGATATCGGCGACCGGCCCGGCGACCGTGACGGCCTTGGGGCTGTTGTAGGCGGCGATGTCGAGCGACGGGTAATCCTTGAGGAAGGACTCGACCTCCTCGGCCGGCATCAGCAGCACCGCCATGGTGCCCTGGCCGTGCGTCGTCTCCTGATGGTGGCTGCGGTAGTAGATAACCCGGACCGCGTCCTCGAGGCTGAGGATGCCGGCGGCCTCGGCGGCAGCGATCTCGCCGACGCTGTGGCCGAGCACGTAGGAGGGGATCAGCCCCTTGGCCTTGAGGGCCGCCGTCGAGGCGCTCTCGATGGCGAAGATCAGCGGCTGCGAGACGCTGGTGAGCGCCAGGCGCTCGTCCAGATCCTCGGCGTAGAGGGCCTGCTTCAGCGACCAGTCGGCATAGGTCTGGAACAGGGTGTCGACCCGGTCGAAGGCGGCCCGGAAGGTCGGGTTCTCCTCGTAGGCCTCGCGGCCCATGCCGGCCCACTGGCTGCCGTTGCCGGAATAGACGAACGCCACCTCGGCGGCGCGGTCGACCGCGGTGCCGGTGAAGGCGTCCTGGGCGTCCTCGCCCTCGCCGACCGCGCGGAGAGCCGCGGCGACGTCGATCTTCCCGTCCAGCGCGATCGCCAGGCGGGCGGGCATGCGCTCGCGGCGATGCGCCACGGCGGCGGCCACCGTGGCGACCCGGTCGGGCTCGGCTTCGAGGCGCTCGGCGTAATCGAGGGCGAGCTCGTTCAGGGCGGCGCGGCTTTGGGCCGAAAGCAGCAGCACCTGCGCGGACGGCGCCGGCGCACCGGCCTCCGCCTGCGCGCCCGAATTTCCGTCGGTGATCACGACGTGCGCGTTGGTGCCGCCGAAGCCGAAGGAGTTCACGCCCGCATAGCGCTCGCGCGGACCGCGGGTGATCGGCAGTGCCTCGCGGACGACGCTCAGGTTAAGCTCGTCGAACGGGATGTCGGGATTGAGCTCGGCCGCGTGCAGCGACGGCGGCACGAGATCGTGCTCCAGCGCCAGCGTCGCCTTCATCAGGCCGGCGAGGCCGGAGACCGGCTCGGTATGGCCGATATTGGTCTTGATCGAGCCGATCGGCAGCGGCGCCTGGCGGCCGCGCCCGAGCTTGGTCCCGATGGCCGAGGCCTCGATCGGATCGCCCACCGGCGTGCCGGTGCCGTGCGCCTCCATGAAGGCGAGGTCGTCGAGACGGATGCCCGCGTCGCGGTACACGCGCTCCAGCAGGGCGCCCTGGGCGTAGCCCGACGGCAGCGAGATGCCGGTGGTGCGGCCGTCGGAATTGATGCCCGACGCCACGATGCGGGCGCGCACGGTGGCGCCGTTGCGCCGCGCGGCCTCGGCCGATTGCAGCACGAACACCACGCCGCCCTCCGAGCGCACGTAGCCGTCGGCATTCTTCGAGAACGCCTGGCACAGGCCGGTGCGCGAGAGCATCTGCGCGGTGGAGAAGCAGATGAAGTTGAACGGGCTCGCCAGCACGTTAACGCCGGCCACGACCGCGGTGTCCACGCGGCCGGACTGGATCGCCTGCACGGCGTTGTCGAAGGCGACGAGCGAGGACGAGCAGGCCGTGTCGACCGTGAAGCTCGGGCCCTTCAGGTCGAAGATGTACGAGATGCGGTTCGAGATGATCGAGAGCGTGTTGCCGGTGGCCGCGTAGGCGTCGCCCGAGGCCGCATCGAGGATGCGCAGGTTGCCGTAATCGAGCGAGGAGGCGCCGACGAATACGCCGATGTTGCTGCCGGCCACGCTCGACGGGCGCAGGCCCGCATCCTCGAGCGCTTCCCAGGTCAGCTCCAGCAGCATCCGCTGCTGCGGATCCATCTGCTCGGCCTCGCGGGGCGAGATGCCGAACACGGCCGGGTCGAACGACCAGATGTCGTCGATGATGCCGGCGGCCCAGGTGTAGCTCTTCCCGCGCTCCTGGGCGCGCGGATGCGCGAACCGGTCGAGGGAGAAGCGGTCACTCGGGACCTTGCTGACGGCGCAGCGGCCCTCGGACAGGAGTTGCCACAGCCCGTCGACGTTGGGGGCCCCGGGCAGTCGGCATGCGCGTCCGACGATCGCAATATCTGTACGTTGTGTCACGTTCGGTTCGCACACGCTCGTTATCGGAAGTCGGCTCGGCTCGCGACGAGTGAGTACCCTCTCACCCCTTACTGTGGCACCATTGCGGTGTCCAACCTGCCCCCAGGCAACGTCATCCCTGCTCGGGCAGATTGCGGTGGCCTGTGACATGTATTCATCAGAATGCAGTCCAGTGCCGACGCCCGAAATGCCAAGTTTGCATCGCTTCACCGCCTGTTGAGACGGTCACGCGACCATCGAAATGCCACAGTTGCGCGCCGGCAGGCGGGCCCCGTCTAGCGGTGCCGCCGGGGTTTTCCAAAGACATCTTTGCAGCAGCCTGCAGATCAGGCGCCGCAATGCGACGGCTCGACGCCGTCGGGCCGACGCTCAAGACGGGTCCGGACCGGCCTTATCCTTGGCGCTATCCTTGGATCGTCCGACGCCGCGATAGGTGAAACCGTGGCGCTCGGCCGTTTCGGGGTCGTAGATGTTGCGCAGGTCGACCAGCACCGGGGCGGGGCCGGCGGATGCCATGATCTGGCGCAGCCGGTCGAGGTCGAGCGCCCGGAAGGCGTTCCACTCGGTGACGATCACCAGCGCGTCCGCCCCCTCCGCGCAGGCATAGGCGTTCTCGGCATAATCCACATCCGGCATCAGGGCGCGCGCCTGCTCCATCCCTTCCGGATCGTAGGCGCGGACCTTGGCGCCGGCATCCTGCAGGCCCGCCACGATCGACAGGGACGGCGCCTCGCGCATGTCGTCGGTGTCGGGCTTGAAGGTCAGGCCGAGCAGCGACACGGTCTTGCCCCGGACGCTGCCGCCGCAGGCCTTGATCACCTTGCGGGCCATGGCGCGCTTGCGCTGGTCGTTGACCGCCACGACGGTCTCGACCAGCCGCAGGGGCGTGCCCGCATCCTGGGCGGTCTTGACCAGGGCGAGCGTGTCCTTGGGAAAGCACGAGCCGCCGTAGCCGGGGCCGGCATGCAGGAACTTGCCGCCGATCCGGTTGTCGAGCCCGATGCCGCGGGCGACCTGCTGGACGTCGGCACCGACCTCCTCGCACAGGTCCGCGATCTCGTTGATGAAGGTGATCTTGGCCGCCAGGAACGCGTTGGCGGCGTATTTCGTCAGCTCCGCGGTGCGCCGGCTCGTCACCACGATCGGCGCGGCGTTGAGGTAGAGCGGCCGGTAGACCTCGCGCATCACCGCCTCGGCCCGGGGATCCTCGGTGCCGACCACGATGCGGTCCGGGCGCTTGAAGTCGGAGATCGCCGCGCCTTCGCGCAGGAATTCCGGGTTCGACGCCACGGCGACGTCCGCCTCGGGCCGGATCTCGCGGATGATGCGCTCGACCTCGTCGCCGGTGCCCACCGGCACGGTCGACTTGGTCACCACCACGGTGAAGCCCGACAGAGCCGCGGCGATCTCGCGGGCGGCATCGAACACGAAGGAGAGGTCGGCGAAGCCGTCGCCCCGGCGCGAGGGCGTCCCCACGGCAATGAACACCGCATCCGCTTCAGCGACCGCCTCGCGCAGGCTCGTCCCGAAGGCGAGCCGGCCCTGGCGGACGTTCTCGGCGACCAGCGCATCGAGGCCGGGCTCGTAGATCGGCATGCGGCCGGCGTTCAGGCTGGCGATCTTGTCCGGGTCGCGGTCGATGCAGACCACGCTGTGGCCGAAATCGGC
Organism: Methylobacterium brachiatum; assembly: GCF_020523825.1. Taxonomy (GTDB): domain Bacteria; phylum Pseudomonadota; class Alphaproteobacteria; order Rhizobiales; family Beijerinckiaceae; genus Methylobacterium; species Methylobacterium brachiatum. The sequence continues at coordinate 10,750 of NZ_JAJALK010000004.1, forward strand.
CAGGCACGCCCCGGATACCAGGCCGACATACCCGGCCCCAATCATCGCAATCCGCATCCGGCCCTCCCGGCAGCCCGCCGCGCGGCTTGCTGCAATGCAGCATGATCCGGGACCAGCGGCGATGCAACCCGGGCCGCGCGGCAGCGCCCGTTTCTGTCGCGACGATGCAACACCGCGGAAACACGACTGTTTTTTGACAGTGGACCCGAAGCCGGCTTGACGCCGGCCGGAGCTTGTCGCCGCCGCGGCCCCCGAACATATGTGTTCGCGGGTTCGCAGCGCGGGCGGTTTCCTGTAGAAGCGCGCCCGCCGGCCGGGCGAGGCCGGGCGCCGCCAAGCCCCCCTCCCAAGCCCCCTCCCAAGCCCCCTCCGAGGCTCATTCAAAGGATCGGCGAAGGACCGCGATGACCGAATTGCCGAACGTGCACGTGCGCGCCGAAGTCCTGTCTCAGGCGCTGCCCCATATGCAGCGCTACGACCAGGAGATCGTGGTCATCAAGTATGGCGGCCACGCCATGGGCGACCGCGCGGCGGCCGAGGATTTCGCCGAGGACATCGTCCTCTTGGAGCAATCCGGCGTGAAGCCGATCGTGGTGCATGGCGGCGGCCCGCAGATCGGCAAGATGCTTGATCGGCTCGGCATCCAGTCCGAGTTCCGCGGCGGCCTGCGGGTCACCGACGAGGCCACCGTCGAGGTGGTCGAGATGGTCCTGGCCGGCTCGATCAACAAGCAGATCGTCGGCTGGATCTCGGCCGAGGGCGGCCGGGCCATCGGCCTGTGCGGCAAGGACGGCAACATGGTCCGCGCCAAGCGGGCGATGAAGACCGTGATCGATCCCGAGAATCACACCGAGCAGGCCATCGATCTCGGCCTCGTCGGCGAGCCGGACCATGTCGAGCGCGGCGTGCTCGACGCGGTGCTGAAGGCGGAGCTGATCCCGGTCCTCGCCCCGGTGGCCTACGGGGCCGACGGGCTGACCTACAACGTCAACGCCGACACTTTCGCGGGCGCCATCGCGGGCGCGCTGCGGGCCAAGCGCCTGCTGCTGCTCACTGATGTCCCGGGCGTGCTCGACAAGAACAAGAAGCTGATTCCCGAGCTGACCGTGGAGGATTGCCGGCGCCTGATCGCCGACGGCACCATCACGGGCGGCATGATCCCCAAGATCGAGACCTGCATGTACGCGATCGAGCGCGGCGTGGAGGCGGTCGTGATCCTGGACGGGAAGGTCAACCACGCGGTGCTGCTGGAGCTGTTCACCGATTACGGTGCCGGCACGCTGATCCGGCGGGGCTGAGCCCGAGCCGCCGCGAAGCGGACGGCGATGGGCCAATCGGACGCGGAAACGCCCGCTCCGCCCGCGCATTGTCGTTGTCCGGGCTCAGGCTGGCGCAAGCCTGCGCTGCGAGCCTGACCATTCCCAGGCCGCCGATTCCGCGAGGAACGGCGGCCGGGTCCGCGCCGCACCGAGGGGTGAGGACCGCATCCGATTGCAACGCGATCGGGCATGGCCCTAGAATCCCGCCGGATCAGGATTTCAAAGGGACACGGTGCACCACCCGGAGAAAGCCCAGTTCACCACTCCCGCCGCCCGGGGGTTTTCCGATGTCGACACTTGGGTGTTCGACCTCGACAACACGCTGTATCCGAGCGACGCGCAGGTCTGGCCGCAGGTGGACGAGCGCATCACGCTCTACGTCATGCGTCTCTACGGGCTCGACGGGATCTCGGCCCGCGCCCTGCAGAAATACTTCTACCACCGCTACGGCACGACCCTGACGGCCCTGCTGACCGAGGACGGGGTCGATCCCCACGACTTCCTCGATTTCGCCCACGACATCGACCACTCGACGATCAAGCTCGACCAGAATCTCGGTGACGCGATCGAGCGGCTGCCCGGCCGCAAGCTGATCCTGACCAACGGCTCGCGCCGGCACGCCGAGAACGTCGCGGCCAAGCTCGGCATCCTCGACCATTTCGAGGACGTGTTCGACATCGCGGCCGCCAATTTCGTCCCCAAGCCCGAGCGCTCGACCTACGAGCGGTTCCTCGAGGCCCACGGGGTCGAGCCGACCCGGGCGGTGCTGTTCGAGGACATCGCCCGCAACCTCGCGGTGCCGCACGATCTCGGCATGGCCACCGTGCTGGTGGTGCCCAAGATTGTCGACCCCTACCGCGAAGCCTTCGAGCAGGAGGCGGTGCGCGAGCCGCATATCGACCACATCACCGACGATCTCGCGGCCTTCCTGTCCGCCTGCGTGCTGCCCGAGGTGACACGCACGTCGCTGGGGGCGGATCGCGCCTGACGCGGCGCCGCGCATCCCCAATCGACAAGCCGGCGGCGATCCTGTAGAGAGCCGCCCAACTCACAACAGGATCGCCGAAATCCTGGTGCCGGTTGCCCATGAGGGGCGGCACGGCGCAACGGCTGGAGCTATGCCATGAACATCATCGAGCAGCTGGAGCGCGAGGAAGTCGCGCGCCTCGCGAAGACCATTCCCGATTTCGAGCCGGGCGACACGCTCATCGTCAACGTCCGCGTCAAGGAAGGCGAGCGCACCCGCGTTCAGGCCTACGAGGGCGTCTGCATCGGTCGCCAGGGCGGCGGCCTCAACGAGAGCTTCACGGTTCGCAAGATCTCCTACGGCGAGGGCGTGGAGCGCGTCTTCCCGGTCCACTCGCCGATGATCGATTCGATCAAGGTCGCCCGCCGCGGCAAGGTCCGTCGCGCCAAGCTGTACTACCTGCGCGACCGTCGCGGGAAGTCGGCCCGCATCGTCGAGCGCACCGACCGCTACAAGGCCAAGGACGCCGCCAAGGAGGCTTCGGCCGCCGCGCCGGCTGCCGCCGAGTAAGATGTGGGACGCCCCCGGCGCGCAGCCGGGGGATTTCCGAAGGTTTCAACCGGTCCGGCTCTGCCGGGCCGGTTTTTTTTAGGCCCGCCGCTCAGGCGGCCCGGACCCGGTCGAGGAAGTGGGTGATCTCCGCGGAGAGCCGCCCGGATTTCTGCGCGAGCTCGGAGGCGGCGCCCAGAACCTGCTCGGCCGCCTTCCCGGATTCCTGGGCGGCGGTCGAGACGTCGGCGATGTTGCCCGTCACCGTGCTGGTGCCGTCGGCCGCCTGCGCGACGCTGCGCACGATCTCGCCGGTCGTCGCCTCCTGCTCCTCGATGGCGGCCGCGACGCTGGTGGCCAGCGTGTTGACCTCGGTGACCGTGCGGCCGATCTCCTGGATCGCCTCCACGGCCTGCCGTGTCGAGGCCTGCACCGCGCCGACCCGGGTCGCGATCTCCGCGGTCGCCTGCGCGGTCTGGCCGGCGAGTTCCTTCACCTCGGAGGCGACCACCGCGAAGCCGCGGCCGGCCTCGCCGGCCCGCGCCGCCTCGATCGTGGCGTTGAGCGCGAGCAGGTTCGTCTGGCTGGCGATCGCCGCGATCATGCTGGCGACGGCGCCGATCTTCTCCGCGCCCTCGGCGAGATCGCGCACGATCGCGTCGGTGCGCTGCGCCTCCGTCGCGGCCTGCCCGATCATGGCCGACGAGCGGGCCATCTGGCCGGAGATCTCCCGGATCGTCGTGGACATCTCTTCGGTCGCCGCAGCCACGGTCTGCACGCTGGCGGAGGTCTCCTGCGCGGCCTCGGCCACCTGCGCCGAGCGGGTGCTCGTCCGCGCCGCACTCTGCGCCATCGTGGCGGCGCTGGCCTGCATCTCCGTGGCGGCCGAGGTCAGGCCCTGCATCAGGGTCCCGGCATTGCCCTCGAACTGACGGGTCAGGGCGTCGAGGGCCTGCGCCCGCTCGATCTTGGCCTCGGCATCCCGCGCGGCGGCCACGTCCATCTCGCCCTTGGCGACCATGGCCTGACGGAACACCTCCACGGCCTCGGCCATCCGGCCGATCTCGTCGCCGCGCTCCGTATCGGAGACAGGGCTCGTGATGTCGCCCTCCGCGAGGGTCCGCATCCGCCGGTGCAGGCGCCCGAGCGGCCGGGTGATGCTGCGCCCGATCAGCAGGGAGCCGAGCACCGAGACCCCGACGATACCGACCAGCAGGGCCAGCACCGTGAAGGCCAGCGAGCGGAACGCCGCGGCGATGTCGTCGATATAGGCGCCGGTGACGATGAAGATGTCCCAGGGCGCGAACCGGGTCGCCACGGACACCTTCGGGAAGACCCCCTCCCGTCCGGGGCGGAGATATTCGTATTCCAGCATCGCCGTATCGGACGCTCTCAGGCGCTCGATGAACGCACGGATGATCGGCACGCCGTTGACGACGAGGTCCATCTGGTTCTTGCCGATATCCTTACGGTTCATCGCGGCGAGGGCGACGCCGTCCATCGTGTAGATCGCGATGTAGTTCGTCCCGCCGCTGTAGCGCATCGTCATGGTGGACTCGGCCAGCTCGGACAGGGCTGCATCCTTGGTCAGGGTCCCGGCCTTCACCCGTTCGTCGAGGGCCTGGGCGCGCGACTGCACCAGCTCGACGATGGTCCGCAGCGATTGCACGCGCTCGTCGCGCATTTCGCGATCGTATAGTTTCAATCCCACGCCGCCGATCAGCGCGATGATCAGACATGTCAGGAGCGTTTGAAGCGAAAGCTTGTGCGACAATGACAAATTTGCGAGCGAGATGTTCATTTTAATCTCAATTTAACGCGCGTCGGGAATAATATATCCCAGCAGACGCACGCAACTCAAGATTTAGATCTGAAAAAACGTATTGGTATTATAAATTTATTTAATATTTGACACCGCCGATATCTATAGTTCCAATCTCATACTATTTTTGCGTGCCGCACCTTTAACGGCATCGATGGATTTTGCGTATACATATATTGATGAATACGACAGTTCGGCTACAGAGCCGCCGATCCATCTCTTGATTGCATGGCAGATCCGCGATCGGGGACGGATTAATGCTCCGTCGCGCAGAAGCGCCTGCCGCCCACCCAGACCATCGCGGTCGCCGAGGTCCCGTCTCGGACCGGGTGGGCGGGTGCAAGCTGGAAGCGGGATCGGGATCAGCGTCCCGCGATCGCTGCGCCCGGCGGCCAGGTGCGCCGCCGGCCGCCGGATCACACCCATGCGCGACCGGGATCGGGCTCAGCTTCCGCGCAGGGCCTCGAGAACCTTGCCGCCGGGGCGGCCGGTGGGCGTCATGCCGAGCTTGCGCTCCACATCCTTGATCGCGTCGCGGGTCTTCTGGCCGACCTTGCCGTCGGGCTCGCCGACATCGTAGCCGCGGGCGGCCAGCCGGGTCTGGAGGTCGCGCCGCTCGGCCCGCGACAGGGGCGGATCGTCGGTGGGCCAGGCGGCCTGGACGCCGGCCCTGCCGCGGAGGCGGTCGGACAGGACCGCGATGGCAAGCCCGTAGGATTCGGCCGCGTTGTACGAATAGATCGCGTCGAAGTTCTTGGTCACCAAGAAGGCCGGCCCGTCGATGCCGGCGGGTGCGATGATGCCGGCCGGTCCCTCGCCCGAGAGCGGGCGGCCGTCGACCCGGGTCACGCCGAGGGAGGCCCAATGCGCGATCGGCTTCTTGTTCTTGCGCCCGGCCGCGCCGACGCTGAAGCCGCGGGGCAGCTTCACCTCGTAGCCCCAGACCTGGCCGTTCTGCCACTTGGCGACGCGCAGGAAGTTCGCCGTGGAGCCGACCGCATCGGCGACCGAATCGACGACGTCGCGCCGGCCGTCGCCGTCGCCATCGACCGCGAGCCGGTGATAGGTGGTCGGCATGAACTGGGTCTGGCCGAAGGCGCCGGCCCAGGAGCCGGTGAGCCGCTCCGGCGCGATGTCGCCGCGCTCGATGATCCGCAGGGTCGCGATCAGCTCGCCGCGGAAGAAGTCCCGGCGGCGGTTGTTCGAGCAGGCGAGCGTCGCCAGCGACTGCACCAGCGGCATCTTGCCGAGGTTCTTGCCGAAATTCGATTCGACGCCCCAGACCGCCGCGATCGTGTAGCGGTCGACCCCGTAGCGCGATTCGGCCTGGGCCAGGGCGGATGCGTGCTGCCGCATGGCCGCGCGCCCGTCCTCGACCCGCTCGTCGTCGACGAGCGCCGCCATGTAGTCCCAAATCGGCGTCTTGAACTCGGGCTGCGCTTGCGAGAGCTCGATCACCTTGTCGTCGAAGCTGATGCCGCGGGTGGCCGCCTGGAAGGTCTGGGCCGACACACCGGCCGAAGCCGCCTGACCCTGGAGGCCGGCGAGACAGGAGTCGAAATCGGCGCGCGCGGGCATCGAAGCCAGGCCTGCGAGCAGACCGAACCCGAGCGCGACGCCCGATCCGAGGGTGTGAATCCGCATCCTGGCGTTCCCGTTCGACGTCCGTTGTATGGTGTTCGAATCAGGCAATACGAGGGTTAAGGACCGGTTAGGTCGCGCATGATCGGCCGTCCGGCTTGGCGGCTCGCCGGCGTCCGGACGCCCGGCACCGGCAGGGCGGCATGCGCCCCCGGCTTCACGCAGCCGCATGACGGTCGATCCCTGCGCCGAGGCACAACCGCCCTCGGCAATGCGGCCCGCCCCCGTCGCGGGCGTTCGCCGGGCGCGCTGCAACGCACTGCAGTCTCGGGCGTGCGTGAAGCGTGATGATGGCCGGATAGTCCGGTATTCTCGCCTTTATGCGCCGAACGACAGACTTAGCCGCACACGCACTTTGCAATGCCTACAAATTCTAATATGAATATCGAAGACATGAGATGAATAGCTTTGTTTAATCATAAGCGGAAACAAGCTTCGCTGCGGCGCAGGATTTGCCGTCTCAAGCAAATTGTGGATATTCTTGACGGCAATTGATTCATTCTCGACCGTCCATAGAGTCGGAAATCGTCGCCGCCGCATCGGGAGAAACATCAGTCATGCGCCTGTCGGACCTCTCGATCGCGAAGAAAGTCGTGGGCGCATTCGCGATACTGATCTTTATCGCCATCGGCACCGGGCTCATCAATTTTCGGAAACTATCCTTCATCCAGACCTCGATCGGCTGGTCCGAGCACACCTACGACGTGCTGAACGTGAACGCGTCGCTGATCACCACGCTGATCGATCGCGAGACCGGTTTGCGCGGCTATCTGGTGGCGGGCGACCCGGTCTTCCTGGCGCCCTACCAGAGCGGCGCGAAGGCCTTCGACGCCGCCCTCCAGCGGCTGCGGACGCTGACGAGCGACAACCCTGAGCAGCAGACCCGCATCGCCGCGATCGAGACCCTGGCCAAGCGGTGGCAGGCCGACATCGCGGAGCCCGAGATCGCGCTGATGGGTCAGCCGGGCACGCAGGCCGAGGCGCGGGCGCGGGAGGCCAGCGGCGCCGGCAAGACGCTCATGGACGGGATCCGGGCCAAGGTCGCGGAGATCGATGCGCGCGAGCGCACGCTGCTGGCGAGCCGCCAAGCCGACGCCGCCGAAGCCTTCGCGACATCCTATCTGACGACGCTGATCTCCCTGGTCGCCCTGCTAGCCGCGGCCATCGCGGGCGCCGTCCTGCTGACCCGCCTGATCGCCGTCCCGACGCGCGCCATGACGCTGGTGATGGGTGAATTGTCCCGCAACAACCTCGACGTCGCCGTTCCGAGCAGCGACCGGCGCGACGAGATCGGCCGGATGGCCGCGGCGGTCGAGGTGTTCAAGCAGGCGTTGATCGCCAAGCGGGCCGGCGATGCGGCGGCGGCGCAGGAAGCCGACGCCAAGGCCCGCCGCGCCGCCCATCTCGACGCCGTGGTGCACCGTTTCGAGACCGAGGTCTCCGGCCTGACGCAGGCCCTGGCCGGCGCGGCCACCGAACTCGAGGCGACGGCGCAGTCGATGACCGGCATCGCCGAGGAGACCGACGCGCAGGCGCAGACGGTGGCCAGCGCCGCCGAGCAGGCCTCCTCGAACGTGAACACCGTGGCCGCGGCCACGGAGGAGCTGTCGATCTCGATCCGGGAGATCAACAGTCAGGTGACCCGGGCGGCCCAGGCCGCGAGCGCGGCCTCGGACGAGGCGATCCAGACCGACGGCGCCGTGCAGGTGCTGGCCGAGAGCGCGGAAAAGATCGGCAGCGTGATCGCCCTGATCTCGCAGATCGCCGGGCAGACCAACCTGCTGGCGCTCAACGCCACGATCGAGGCGGCCCGCGCCGGCGATGCGGGGCGCGGCTTCGCCGTCGTCGCGAGCGAGGTCAAGGAGCTGGCCGGGCAGACGACCCGCGCCACCGAGGAGATCGGGGCGCAGATCGGCGCGATCCAGACGGCGACCGGCGACGCGGTCTCGGCCATCCGGTCGATCGCCCGCATCGTCGGCGAGATCGCCACCAGCTCGACCGCGATCGCGGCGGCGATCGAGGAGCAGGGCGCGGCGACCCAGGAGATCGCCCGCAACGTCCAGCAGGCCGCCTCGGGGACGGATCGGGTGACCGGCAACATCGTCGAGGTCAAGCGCGCCGCCGGCGAGACCGGCTCGGCGGCGTCCCAGGTCCTCGGCGCAGCCCAGGGCCTCTCGCAGAACTCGAACGACCTCAGCCGCGCCGTCGCCACCTTCCTGGCGGACGTGAAGGCGGCCTGAGCGGAGGGCTCGTCACGACCTCAAGGCTGCGCCCGATCCCGTTGCGATCGGGCGCAGATCCGGCATTCCAGGAGCTGACCGATCAGGCCCATTCCCGCGCGGCGAGCTTCTGCTCGTAGGCGTCGATCGCGGCGCCGCGCTGCAGGGTGAGGCCGATCTCGTCGAGGCCGTTCAGCAGGCTGTGCTTGCGGCCGCTGTCGATGTCGAAATGCAGGGTGCCGCCGTCCGGCCCCTTGATGGTCTGGGCCTCGAGGTCCACCGACAGGGTCGCGTTCGAGCCGCGCTCGGCGTCTTCGAAGAGTTTCTCCAGATCCTCCGGCGAGACCGTGATCGCCAGGATGCCGTTCTTCGCGCAATTGTTGAAGAAGATGTCGGCGAAGCTCGTGGAGATCACGCAGCGGATGCCGAAATCGGCGAGCGCCCAGGGGGCGTGCTCCCGGGAGGAGCCGCAGCCGAAATTGTCGCCGCAGACCAGGATCTTGGCGTTCCGGTAGGCCGGCTTGTTGAGCACGAAATCCGGGTTCTCGGAGCCGTCGTCCTTGTAGCGCATCTCGGCGAACAGGCCCTTGCCGAGACCGGTGCGCTTGATCGTCTTCAGGTACTGCTTCGGGATGATCCGGTCGGTGTCGACGTTGATGATCCGCATGGGCGCCGCGACGCCCTCCAGCGTGGTGAATTTTTCCATCGTCTGCACGCTCTTGAAGGCTGGGTCTGGGGGCGGTTTAGCAGCCTCGGGGGCCGCCCGGAAGCGTCAGGCCAGGTCCCCGGCCTCGGCGTACCGCAGGGTGCCGTCGTGGAACGCGGAGGCGACCAGAGCTCCGGCGATCCCGGCCTTCCGCAACGCCCACAGATCGTCCGGCCCGCGCACGCCGCCGGCAGCGTAGACCCGGCGGCCCGGCGCACGCAGGGCCTGGAGGGCTTCGAGATCGGGACCGGCCCCGGCACCGACCCGGGCGAGGGTCATCGCGATCACGTCGGGCGGCCAGAGCGCAGGATCGTCGTGCAGCGCCGCCGGGCCGAGACGCTCGATCCCCCGGGTGTCGAGGGACAGCACGGCGCAATCGCCGAGGCGCGCCACGAGCCCGGCATCCGACTGGCTCTCGCTGCCGATCACCGGCCGTCCCAGGCCGGCGGCCAGGAACGCCGCAACGCCCTCGAACGCGGCGAAGCCCGCATCAACCCACAGGCCGATCCCCGGGCAGGCCCGGGCGATGGCGTCCAGGGCGCCGAGATCCGGGGCGGCGCCGTCGATGATCGCGTCGAGATCGGCCACGTAGAGGGTCCGGGCCGGCCACGCATCGAGCAGCCCGTGCGCCACGGCGGCGGGTTCGGAGCCCTTTGCCAAGGGCGTCTCGATCGGGGCATAGGAGGAGCGCTCGCCCCGGCGCGCCCGCACCACGCGGCCGCCGCGCAGGTCGAGCACCGGGATCACCGCGAAGCCGGGATGCCCGAATCCATCATCCGTTGAGGCGCGCGTCGCGGTCATATGCCCATGCCAGTCGCAAAGCAGATCGGGTGGGACCTCGGCGGGGTCCACGTCAAGGCCGCCCTGGTCGAGGCGGGCCGGGTGGTCGCGGCGTCCCAGGTCCCGTGCCCGCTCTGGCAGGGCGTCGCGGCCCTCGACGGCTCCCTGGCGGCCTTGCCCGACTGGGCCCGCGGCGAGGCGCGTCACGCCGTGACCATGACCGGGGAGCTGACGGATTGCTTCGCCGACCGGCGCGAGGGCGTCGCGGCGCTGTCGAACTGGGCGGGCAAGCACCTGTCCGGCCGCGTGCGGATCTATGCCGGGCGCTCCGGCCTGGTCGCCCCGGAGGCGGCGGCCGACCTGTTCGCCGACGTGGCCTCGGCCAATTGGCACGCCACCGCGGCCTTGGCCGGGCGGCACGCCCCGGACGCGCTCCTCGTCGATATCGGCTCCACCACCGCCGACCTGATCCCCATCGTCGGCGGCCGCCCGGCCGCCGCCGGCTACAGCGACGCCGAGCGGCTGGAGACGGGGGAACTCGTCTATACCGGGATCGTCCGCACCCCGGTGATCGCGCTCGCCCACGATGCCCCGTTCGCGGGCCGCCGCACCCGGCTGATGACCGAGACCTTCGCCCATATGGCGGACGTGTACCGGATCCTCGGCCTGCTCCCCGAAGGCGCCGACCAGCAGGCCAGCGGCGACCGCAAGGGCAAGTCCATCCCCGAGAGCGAGACCCGGCTCGCCCGGATCGTCGGGCGCGACCGGGGGGAGGGCACGCCCGAGGCCTGGGCGCTGCTGGCGGCGCATTTCGCCGAGGCGCAGCTGCGGCTGCTGCACGATGCGGCCGCGACCCTGCTCTCCCGGCCGGACCTGCCGGCGGATGCACCCCTGATCGTCTGCGGCGCCGGTGCGTTCCTCGGACCACGCCTGGCCGAGCGGCTCGCGCGGCCGGCCCGCCTGCTGGTGGACCTGCTGCGCGAGCGCGTCGCCGGCGAGCCCGACTGGATCTCGACCTGCGGGCCGGCCGTCGCGGTCGGCCTCATCGCCTCGGAGGATACATTCGCATGAGCGCCATCAAGATCCTAGCCCGGGTCCTGACGACCCGGGTCGGGCCGCATATCGAGCTGGCCGTGGAGACCGAATCCGGCGAGGTCCTGAAGGTGCTCGCCACCGAGGATCAGATCGACCGGCTGGTGGACGAGCTGGAGGATATCTTGAATTCGCCGGCCGTGCCGGACGATGGGGAGCCGCCGGACGCGGCGTGAGCGGGGCGGGCGCCGGGAGCCCGCGATGAGCCTGATCGCCGCCAAGATCGCCATCACCCCGACGCTGATGTGGGCCGTGTCGGCGGCGTCACGCCGCTGGGGCAGCCTGGTCGGCGGGTTGCTGTCCGGCCTGCCGCTCACCTCGGCGCCGATCTCGATCTACCTCGCGCTCGAGCAGGGCGCGGGCTTCGCCGCCGAGGCCGCGATCGGCTCGGTGGAGGGGCTCGGGGCGGTGACGCTCTGCTATCTCGCCTACGCCGTGTGCGCCCCGCGGATGGGGCCGGTCGCCTCCCTCTGCGCCGCCCTGTCGGCCTTCATACTCGGCGGCCTCCTGCTGCACGGGCTGATCCGGCCCGGTCTATGGCTCGCAACCGCGATCGACGTGCCGATCATGGCGCTCGTGGTGGCGCTGTGCCCGCAGGCGGCAGGGCCAGATGCGCCGACCTGCCGTCCGCGGCCGCCGCGCTGGGACATGCCGGCGCGCTTGGCTGCGGCGACCGCGCTGGTGCTGCTTGTCTCGACGCTCGCGCCCTATCTCGGCTCCGGCCTGAGCGGCCTGCTGGCGCCGATCCCGATCATCTCCTGGCCGCTCATCGCCTTCGCCCGCTTTCAGGACGGCGTGCGCGCCTCCCTCGACGTGGTCCGCGGCAGCGCCCAGGGGGCGTTCGGAGTGCTGGCCTTCTACGTCTGCATCCACCTGCTGCTCGGCCGGACCGACATGGTCACCGCCTACGCGGTCTCGATCGCCCTGTCGGCGGCCTGCGTGCTGCCGTGGCTGTTCGTCGGACGCCGCATTCGGGCGGCAGGCTGAGGCCAGCGGGGGCAGGGCGATTCCCCCCGCTGCGTCCCCCGCTCACCACTGATAGCGCAGGCCCACCGTCACGCCGTGGCCGATACCGGCGCGCGTGCCGACCGAGGCGAGGTAGTCGACGCGCCAGCCCAGCTGCTCGGTCAGGCTGCCCTGCAGGCCGGCCCCGGCACTCACGAAATCGTCGCGCAGGAACGGCACCGGGATCGAGGCCCCGGCCAGCGGGTTCTGGACGCTGGCGAGCCGGGCGAAGCCGGTGCTGCCCTGCGGGCCGGTGGCGAGGTTGTAGGCGACCCGCAGCGACGGGATCACGTCGCCGAAGCCGTAGAAGGCCAGTTCGGCCCCGAGCCGGGTGGTGGTCTGGAAGACGTTGAGGCCGCGATAGGCGACGTTGTTGCCGGCCGCGCCGGTCTCGGTGAAGCCGTCGACGTGACCGGCCAGATGGGTCAGCCCGACGAACGGCGTCAGGCCGAAATCGCCGATCCGGAACGGGCGTCCCGCCTCGATGTCGAGCGCGAGGGCGCTGGCGGAGGTCCGGGCGCTGGCGGTCAGCCCGTAAGCCGCCGGGCGGGTGATCCGGTCGAGGGCGATATCGGGGGCGCCGCCGACGATGCCCTGCACGTAGAAGTCGGGCTCGTAATAGCCGGCATAGCCCGAGACCGTGAAGGCGCTGTGCTCCTGCCGGAACCCGCCCGGACGGCTGAGCGTGCCGCCGCCGCCGCCCAGGGCGACGCCCGCCCGCCAGGGGCCGTCGAGGGGCAGGTCGAGACCGGCGCTGCCCTGGAGGATCGTCCGGTCGAGGGTGAGATCGCCGTTCCGCGGCTGATCGGCGAACAGGAAGTTGCCGCCGACCCAGACGCCGCCGGCCTGGCTCCACGGGCCGGCGAGGCCGGTGCCCCGGCGCAGGGCGGAGAGATGGTCCTGGACGCCCTGCGTCGCCGACGCCGCGTAGCCCAGCGTCGCGCTGCCCAGCCCCTGCAGGACGATCGGTGCGGTCCGCTTCATCACCGCGAGGGAGTAGGGATCCACATAGGTCGGGAGCGTCAGCCGGTAGGCGAGGAGGATCGAATCGTTCTCGATCCCGGCATCGTAGGCTTCGCCGTTCACGACGCCCCGGCGGGTGAGGAAGTCGTTGTCGTTGCCGACCAGCAGGAAGTAATCGTTGGGGGCCAGCTCGCTGAGGACCGGGACGAGGCCCATCGCCTCGATCTTCTCCGACAGGGTCGTGCGCGTCGCCGGGTTGCTGTTAAGGTTCATGCCGAACCGGCCGAGCTCGACCGGGTTCAGCATGTTCACCAGCTCGGTCGCCTGGGCCGGCCGGATGTCGGAGCGCAGGACGCCGCCGGGCGCCATCGGGGTCGTCCCGTCGAAGACCGTGCCCGTGAGGTTGGTCGCCCCGCCGATATCGACGAGCAGCACGCTCTTGAACACGATCGGCGTGGTGTTGCCGGTGCCGAGGCCGTTCGCGTCGCGCGAGAGGACGAGGAACTGGGTGTCGTTGAGGGCGAGCATCTCGCTCTGCGCCGCCGTGCGGTTCGGCGCGCCGCCATCGCCGTTGTCCCGATAGACCGGCAATTGCAGGGCGTAGCCCCGCACCGGCGCCGCCGGGGTCGGATTGGTCGAGATGTCGTAGACCAGGATCCGGGTGTTGGCGCGCTGCTGCTGGCCCGGCCCCGAATCCTGCAGCGTGGCGCTCTGCAGGATGGTGACGAGGCTGCGGCCGTCCGGCGTCAGCGAGAGCGCCTCGAATCCCTGGTTGTTGCGCCGCCCCGTATCGGGCGGGGTCACGGAATTGAAGTTCACCTGACCGTTCGTGACCGGCCGGAACGCGTCGGGAATGCCGAGCACGCCCTGAAGCCGGCCGCTCGCGTTGAAATAGTAGATGTTCGGGCCGTACTCGTCGCTGACGTAGAACGATCCGTCGAGCCGCCGGGCCAGGCCCTCGGCGTCCAGGCTGATCCGGCCGGCGCTCGGACCGGTGGCGGCCGAAGGCAGGACCCGGCCGAGCTGCACGGTGGTGCCCGTGCTCGGGTCGAGCCCGCTGAAGCGCTGACCGTTGGCGTCGGTCAGCACGATCCCACCGCTCGGCGTCAGCGTGATCTGCCGTTGGGAGGCCGTCGATTGCGGGAGATTCACGCCCGGCTCGGGCACGAGGGTGAGCGTGAACCGGTTCAGGCGGCCGGCATAGTCGGAGAACAGGCCACCGCTCGGGTCGTTGTAGCCCCGGTCCGGCAATGTGTAGAGCGTGCCGCTATAGCCGGCGCCGGTGCGCCGCCACGTGCTCGGATCGATCGCGAGCGACGAGAACGAGCCGAGCGTGTCGCCCAGGAAGTCGCGCGTCGAGGCGGAGATCCGCCCGACACCCTGAAGACCGTGATTGACGAAGGTCGAACCGTTGAGATCGACCGCGACCGGGCCGTCGGCATAGATCAAGTTCGGCGTCCTGACCGCCTGCGACTGAGCGGCGGCTGAACTGGCCGCTGCCACGAACAGTCCGATCGCCTCCGCAACCTGCGCCGCGCGCGTTCCTCGTGCCATCATCTCGCCCCCAAGCTTGGCCGCAGCTAGGAAACTCGGATGACACCTGTATGTCTGCTTTGACCGGTCATTCCGCTGGTGGGCGGCACGAACGAAAAAGGCCGCCGCGGAACCCCGCGGCGGCCTCTTGAACGCGATAGTGCGTGCCGATCAGGCGGCCGTGCGCTTGCGGGCTTCCTGCTTGGTGTCCACGCCGGCCGCTTTGATCTCGGAGAGCTTCTGGGCGACGTTGCGCGAGAACACGAACTCGGCGGGGCGCTGGTTCTCCAGGCTGACCTCCGGCGCCATGGCGCCGTCGGTCTTGATGCCGCGGATCGCGTGCACCAGCGGCTTCCAGGGCTTGCGGACCGAATCGACCACCGAGGAGGCCTCGTAGCCCGAATGGACCATGCAGTCGGCGCACTTCTCGTAGTTGCCGGTGCCGTAGGCGTCCCAGTCGGTCTCTTCCATCAGCTCCTTGAAGGTCGCCGCGTAGCCCTCGCCGAGCAGGTAGCAGGGCTTCTGCCAGCCGAACACGGTGCGGGTCGGGTTACCCCAGGGGGTGCAATGGTAGGTCTGGTTGCCGGCCAGGAAGTCGAGGAACAGGCCCGACTGCTGGAAGGTCCACTTCTCGCGGCCCTTCTCCTTGCCGTGCCGGAACACGCCGCGGAACAGCTCCTTGGTCGCCTTGCGGTTCAGGAAGTGCTTCTGGTCGGGGGCGCGCTCGTAGGCGTAGCCGGGGGAGACGGTGATGCCGTCGATA
This sequence comes from Methylobacterium brachiatum, assembly GCF_020523825.1. Lineage (GTDB taxonomy): Bacteria > Pseudomonadota > Alphaproteobacteria > Rhizobiales > Beijerinckiaceae > Methylobacterium > Methylobacterium brachiatum. The sequence continues at coordinate 26,109 of NZ_JAJALK010000004.1, forward strand.
CCCATCCGGGTCACGCTGTCGAAGAAGTCGGCGATCTTCTCGGGCGAGGAATTGTTGAAGAAGGTGCAGTTGATGGTGACCCGGAAGCCCATCTCCTTCGCCTTGGCGATGGCCGAGACCGCCTTGTCGTAGACGCCGCGCTGGCACACCGACTGGTCGTGCATCTCCTTGTCGCCATCCAGATGGATCGACCAGGTGAAGTACGGGCTCGGCTTGTAGTCCTTGATCTTCTTCTCGAGCAGAAGCGCGTTCGTGCAGACGATCGCGAACTTCTTCTGATCGATGATGCCCTGGACGATCTGCGGCAGATCCTTGTGCAGCAGCGGCTCGCCACCGGCGATCACCACCACGGGGGCGCCGCACTCACGCACGGATTCGAGCGCGTCGGCGACCGGAAGCCGCTTGTTCAGAATCTCGTCCGGGTAATCGATCTTACCGCAGCCGGCGCAGGCGAGATTGCAGCGGAACAGGGGTTCCATCATCATCACCAGCGGGTAGCGCTTGCGGCCCGTGAGGTGCTGCTTGAGGATGTAGCCGCCGATCTTCGCGACGTACCGGAGGGGGATACCCAAGATTGCGGCTCCTTACTGCGTCGGCCCCGGGGCGTCGGGGTGCTTACCGCGAAAAAAACTCGAATTCCAGCGATGTAGCTTGGAACTAATCTGAAACGACCCCGTTTCGGCGAGGCCATAACGACTTATTCTGCTCCTGACGCAACCGAGCCACACGCGCTTGACGCGGTGGCATCGGCGGGTCGGGTCGCCTGACGGTTGAGGACAGCACGTGCATTGCGTCGGCAATGCGACCGTAATCCCAAGATTCTTGTCCCCATCCCAGGATTGCAGTGCGCTACCGCACATCGGCCGAGGCAAGGACCGCGCCGCGGCGATCGCGTTGCAATCTGGGGACGCCCTCTTTACTGAGCCCTGTGGCCGCGTTGCAAGGGGTGGCCCGCGGCGAGCGGCTGCGCAGCGTCCCGTCCGGGACAGGCCCGGCTTGCACCCGCGCGTCGCGCGACCAGATTGGGCGGTGCGGCGTCCCCCGAATGCGAAGGGCGTTCGCGCGGATCGCGCGGCGGCCTTCATGTGGGCGCTCGAACCCGGCAGGGCCGGTCGCGCCGATCCGGCCGGGACGGTTGTGAATAGCCGGTCGCGCATGGGGCGCGTCCGGGGCGAACAGGCAGGGTGCTCGTGATCGAAGGTCTCGTCGCGTTCTCGGTGCGGTATCGGTGGATCGTGATCGCCCTGATGGCGTTGATCACGGTCGCGAGCCTGGGAGTCGCGGCGCATCTGTTCCGCATCAACACCGATGTCGAGCGGCTGATCGACCCGAAGGAGCCCTGGCGCCAGGACGAGATCAATTTCGAGAAGGCGTTCCCGCAGCGCGGCAACACCATCGTGGCGGTCATCAACGGCGAGACGCCCGAGGAGACCGAAGAGGCGGCCGCCAACCTGGCCAAGGCGCTGACCGCCCACAAAAACCTGATCGAGACCGTGTACCGGCCCGATGGCGGCCCGTTCTTCGACAAGAACGGCCTGCTGCTGATGCCCCAGGCCCAGCTCGACAAGACGCTGGAGGAGCTGACCCAGCAGCAGGGGCTGCTCGGGCCGCTGGCTGCCGACCCGTCCCTACGCGGCGTCATGCGGGTGCTGTCGCTCGGCGCGCGCGGCGTGAAGTCCGGCGACGCCAAGCTCGAAGACCTCGACAAGCCCATGGGCCAGATCGACGCCACCCTGCAGAAGGTGCTGGCGGGCAAGCCCGCGCGGATGTCGTGGCAGGAGCTGCTGGCCAACGGCCAGAGCAGCGTCACGGACAAGATGAAGTTCGTGATCATCCAGCCGGTGCTGGACTTCAACGCCCTGGAGCCCGGCTACCAGGCGACCAAGCTGATCCGCAACGTCGCGCAGGATCTCAAGATCGATTCCGAGCACGGCCTGCGCATGCGGCTGACCGGCACGGTCGCGGTGGCGGACGAGGAATTCGCCACGCTCTCGGAGGATGCGGCCCTCAACAACAGCATCATCGTCGGCGCGATCGTCCTGTTCCTGTGGCTCGCGCTGCGCTCCGGCAAGCTCGTCGGCGCGGTGCTGATCACCACCTTCGCGGGCCTCATTGTCACCGCCGCCCTCGGCCTGATCATGGTCAAGGAGCTGAACCCGATCTCGGTGGCCTTCGCGGCCCTGTTCGTCGGTCTCGGCATCGATTTCGGCATCCAGTTCTCGGTGCGCTACCGGGCGGACCGCTACGAGCAGCCCACACTCCAGAGCGCGATCCGGGCCGCCGCCCGCGGGGTCGGCTGGTCGCTGACGCTGGCCGCCGTGTCGCTGGTCGCCGGCTTCTTCGCCTTCCTGCCCACCGCCTTCCGGGGCGTCTCGGAGCTGGGCCTGATCGCCGGCGTCGGCATGGTCGTGGCCTACCTGTTCTCCCTGACCTTGCTGCCGGCGCTGATCGCGGTGTTCGAGCCCAAGGGCGAGAAGGAAGCGGTGCAGACCGCGTGGCTGGTCGGCGTCGACCCGTGGATCATCCGCAAGCGCAAGCCGATCCTGATCGCGGTCGGCGTCGTGACCCTGGCCGGGGCGCCGCTGCTCTGGCACCTGCCCTTCGATTCCAACCCGATGCACCTGCGCAGCGCGAAGACGGAATCGATCGCGACCTATCTCGACCTGATCAAGAACCCCGAGACCAGCCCGAACCTGATCGACGTGCTGGCCCCGAACGTCGACGCGGTCCCGGCCCTGTCGAAGACGCTGGCGGCGCTGCCGGTGACCTCGTCGGTCAACAGCATCGACACCTTCGTGCCGCGGGACCAGGACAAGAAGCTCGCGGCGATCGCCGACACGGCGCAGCTCCTGGATCCGGTGCTCAATCCCGGCCGCAAGCCGCCGCCGCCGACCGATGCCGAGAACGTCAAGGCGCTCAAGGACGCCGCCGCGGCGCTCAACGGCGTCGCAGGCGACGGCAAGGAGGCCGCGGGCGCCCAGAATGCCAAGCAGCTCGCCGGCACCCTCGACACGCTCGCCGGCAGCCCGGTGCAGATGCGGGAGGCGGCCTCGGTCGCCCTGACCAAGGATCTCGTGCCGCTGCTCCAGCGCCTGCGCGACCTGCTCCATCCGGAGAAGATCACGCTGGACAACCTGCCGCCGCAGCTGAAGGCCGATTGGGTCGCGGCGGACGGACGCGCGCGCATCGAGGTTCACCCCAAGGGTGATTCGAACGACGACGAGGTGCTGCGCACCTTCTCGGACGAGGTGCTGAAGGTCGCCCCCCACGCCACCGGCGCCCCGGTGGCCACGACGCGGTCGACTTACACGATCCTGGGCGCCTTCGTGCAGGCCGCCATCACGGCGTTCGTGCTGATCTTCGTCATCCTGTCGGTGGCCCTGCGCAAGCCCTGGGACGTGGCGATGACCCTGGGCCCGCTGGTCATCGCGACCCTGTGGACCCTGATGGCCCTGCGCCTGATCGACATGCCGCTGAACTTCGCCAACATCATCGCCCTGCCGCTGATGCTCGCGGTCGGCGTCGCGTTCCACATCTATTACGTGATCGCGTGGCGGGCGGGCGTGACCGACATGCTGGCTTCCAGCCTGACCCGGGCGATCTTCTTCTCGGCGCTAACCACCGGCAGCGCCTTCGGCTCCCTGGTCCTGTCGAGCCATCCGGGCACGGCCAGCATGGGCAAGTTGCTGGCGCTGTCGCTGTTCTTCACCCTGATCGCGGCGTTCTTCGTGGTGCCGGCGACCCTGGGCGAGCCGCCCGCGCAGGGCGACGACGACCGCCCGGAGGGCGAGAAGGCCGCCGCAGCCGCGCTGCGCAAGAGCACCGCCCCGTCGGATCCGGTCCCGGCCAAGTAGGCCGGCACCGGAGCGCTCAGAGCGTCTTCTCGAAGAAGTGGTCGGGGTAGGGGTCGTCGTTGAAGCGATCGATCGCGACCCAGCCGGTCTTGCGGTAGAGCGCCAGGGCTTCCGGCAGCGCGCTGTTGGTGTCGAGGCGCAGCACCGCGACCGAGAGCTCGCGGGCTGCCGTCTCGACGGCCTGCATCAGCCGGCGGGCGAGGCCGAAGCCCCGGGCTGCGGGGTCGATCCAGAGCCGCTTGACCTCGGCGACCGGGCCGCCGCTGCCCTTCAGCCCGACGCATCCGACCGGCAGGTCGTCCGCCATCGCGAGCAGGAATGCCCCGCGCGGCCGGACCATCGCCTCGGCCTCGGGATCGCACGACAGCTTGACGTCGAACCCGGTCTCCAGCCGGCGCGCCAATTCGGCATAATACGCCTCCAGACAGGACCGGGCGGCCTCGCTGCGCGCGTCGGCTTCCGCGATGGTGATCCGGTCGCGGCCGAGCGTCAGGGCGACCAGATCCATCGCGCGCAGGAGCTCCTCGGCGCGCGGCGCGCGCTCCAGCAGGGCCGAGGCGCGCGCATCGGACAGGCCCTCGTAGGCCGAAAACTCGCGCCGCCCCGCCTCCGTCAGGCGCGCGACCCGGCGGCGGGCGTCGTCCGGATGCGGCTCGGTGGTGACCAGGCCCTCGTCCTCGAGGCTGCGCAGCAGGCGGCTCATCAGCCCGGAATCGAGATTCAGGTAGGCGCGGATCTCGGCCACGTCCATGCGCCCGGCGCCGATCGCGTTCACCACCCGGGCCGCCCCGAGGGGCCGGCCCCGGCCGAGGAACGAGCTGTCGAGGGCGCCGACCTCCGCGGTGACGGCACGGGCGAAGCGGCGAAAGCGGGCGATCGAATCGGACGTCATAATAGCTGACCTTAGTCAGACATTATAGTCCGTCAATCAGAGAGGGGCGAGCTGGCAGCACCGGAACGCGTCTGCGCGTCCGTTGAGGGCACGTTTAAACGAGCATCTTCCCAGCGAATGCGACGCGCTCTAACCTCGCTGCATGACGACGATCGCGTTGGAGAAAGCAGCAACGGCCCTGGTGGAGCTCGCCGCGCGCGTCGAAGGCGGCGAGACCATCGTCGTGACGCGGAACGGCAAGCCGGTGTTCGACCTGGTGCCCCATCGCCGGGGACGTGGGCTCGACATTGAGGCTGGCGAGGCGTTCTTGCGCGCCCACGGAATTGCACGCGGTCCAGGTTTCATCGCGGACGATTTCGACGATCCCTTGGCCGAGGATTTCCTCATCCAGCCCTCGTCCGGCTCGTGAGGCTGCTGCTCGATAGCCACATCCTTCTTGCCATCGCGCTGAAGCGGCTCGATGCAGTGAGTCCGTCGATCGCGGGCGCTTGCTCGACCTAATATGGATCTTGCGGCCAGCGCCGCGAGCCTCTGAGAGATCGCAATCAAGGCGCGTCTCGGTAAACTGGATCCCGGCATGCCGCTCGGGATGTTGGCAGAGTTCTTCGAGGCGGTCGGCATCGGTATGCTGCCAATCACGGCTTCGCACGCCGTCGCGGCCATCGAACCGATGCCGCCGACGCGTGACCCGTTCGACAGGATGTTGCTGGCGCAGTGCCTCATAGAAGGCCGACGCCTCGTTACGGTTGACCACGCCTTGCGCGACCACCCTCTAGCGGCTCGCTTCGCAGCAACTTCGGACGCCCCTAACCCGAAAAGTCCGAAAACCCGCCCCTGACCGCACCCGACGCATCCGCCGCCGCCCGGGAGGCGGGGGCGATCAGCGCGTCGCGCTCGGCGGCGTAGAGGTAGCCCGGCGCCTCGCCGGGGAAGCCGCCGGCCGTGGCCGGGTGCGTGTAGAGCTCGGTGAGGCCGTCCGGAAGCTGCGCCAGGAGCGCCGCCACGCGCAGCGGGGTCATGGCGCCGGACCAGGCGAGCCCGAGGGTCCGGTCGGGAATCAGCAGGCCGGCCTGACGGGCGCGCACGGCGAGCAGGGCCGACCAGGGGGCGATGTCGAGGGCCGGCCGGGGCCGGGCGCTGGCCTCGGCCCGACGGAGCAGCTGGCGCGGCTCCCGGGGGACGCGGATCGCCCGCATGTTGTAGTCGCGGCCGATGCGCAGCACCGCGCCGGCGATCAGCGGGTGGACGTGGAAGTGCTTGTGGGCGTTGACGTGGTCGAGGGGCAGGCCGGTCGCCCGGTAGGCCTCGAACTGCGCCGTGATCTCGGCGGCGAGCTGGCGCCGGGCGGCGGGCTTGCGGGCGAGGTCGAGGCCGACCCGGGCCATATCGGCGCGCATCAGGCCGTCGGCATCGGTCAGGTCGGGCAGCTGCGCCGCCGGCAGGGTCGGCCAAGCTTCGACGAGCACGAGGTGGAGGCCGACCCGCAGGGACGGCATCCGCTTCGCCCGGGCCACGGCATCGGCGGCGGCAGGCGCCGAGACCATCAGGCTCGCCGCGGTGAGGATCCCCTCCCGGTGAGCCTGCTCGACGGCCTCGTTGACCTCGAGACTCAGCCCGAAATCATCGGCCGTAACGACAAGACGCTTCACAACGACCTCGTAAGGGGTGTCGAGAGGGCGAGCCCTCTCGCGGGTCCAGGGCGGAGCCCTGGGTAGGGGCGGGGCTCCGCCCCGCTCCCCGCCGGGGCCGCAGGCCCCGGATCCCTGACTTACGCCGCCTTGGCGGTGCCCTGACGCTCCTTGAGGAAGCGGTAGAACTCCACGCCCTCGCGCAGGCGACGCTTCATCATGTCGGGGGAGCGCACCATCTCGCCGACGATCGAGGCGATCTTCGGGGCCCGGAAGTAGAACTTCTTGTAGAACTCCTCCACCGAGGTGAAGATCTCGGTGTGCGACAGGTGCGGGTAGTGCAGCGGCGCGACCTGCACGCCGTTCTCGTCGACGAGCTCGGCGTTCTCGATGTCGAGCCAGCCGTTCTCCACCGCCTGCTTGTACAGGAAGGTGCCCGGATAGGGCGCCGCCAGCGAGACCTGGATCGTGTGCGGGTTGATCCGCTTGGCGAAGGCGATCGTCTCCTGGATCGTCTCCTTGGTCTCGCCCGGCAGGCCGAGGATGAAGGTGCCGTGGATGGCGATGCCCAGCTCGTGGCAATCCTTGGTGAACTTCTCGGCGACCTCGACCCGCATGCCCTTCTTGATGTTGTGCAGGATGGTCTGGTTGCCGGACTCGTAACCGACCAGCAGCAGGCGCAGGCCGTTCTCCTTGAGCACCTTCAGGGTCTCACGCGGCACGTTCGCCTTGGCGTTGCACGACCAGGTGACGCCGAGCTTGCCGAGCTCGCGGGCGATCTCCTCCGCGCGCGGCAGGTTGTCGGTGAAGGTGTCGTCGTCGAAGAAGAACTCCTTGGTCTGGGGGAACTCCTTCAGGCAGTACTTGATCTCCTCGATCACGTGGGCGACCGAGCGGGTGCGGTAGGTGTGCCCGCCGACCGTCTGGGGCCACAGGCAGAAGGTGCAGCGGCTCTTGCAGCCGCGGCCCGAGTAGAACGAGATGTAGGGGTGCTTCAGGTAGCCGATGAAGTACTTCTCCATCTCCAGGTCGCGCTTGTAGACGCTGGTGACGAAGGGCAGCTGGTCCATGTCGGTCATGATCTCGCGGTCCTCGTTATGGACCACGACGCCGTTCGCATCGCGATAGGACAGACCCTTGATCTGAGCCATCGGGACGCCGTCGGCGACTTCCTTGACGGTGAAGTCGAACTCGTTGCGGGCGCAGAAATCGACCACCGGGGCCTGAGCCATCGCGCCGGCGGCGTCGACCGCGACCTTGGCGCCGATCAGGCCGGCGATCAGCTTCGGGTTCGCGGCCTTGAGCGCCTCGATCGTCTTCACGTCGGACTTGAACGACGGCACCGAGGTGTGGAGCACCACGAGGTCGAAATCCTTGGCCTGGGCCACGATCTCGGGAAGCTTGATGTTGTGCGGGGGGGCGTCGATCAGCTTCGAGTTCGGCACCAGGGCGGCCGGCTGGGCCAGCCAGGTCGGGTACCAGAACGACTTGATCTCGCGCTTGGCCTGGTAACGGGAGCCGGCACCGCCGTCGAAACCGTCGAAGGTGGGGGCCTGGAGGAAGAGCGTGCGCATGGGGTTCAAGGCCTCAGGGCGTTGCCGGGGGAGGGGTGAGGAAGCGAAAGCCGGGATCAGCGGGTGGGCGCGCCGGCGTCGTGACCGAGTTCGGCGTCCGGGATCAGAGTACCGTCCGCAACCACGTGATAATCATGACCTTTCCATGTCACCGCCCCCGACACGAAGGCCCAGGAGAAGTTCAGGAACGAGAGGATGTCGCGGATCGGCAACAGTCCGTAGGGGTGCGGGGCGAGGCCGAAGGCCCGCTCGAGTTGCCGGCATAGGACGATCCGGCCGGCGAGCGCCAAGCCCGCCACCACCAGCGCGCCGGTGCCGGCGCCGGGCAGCAGCGCGCCCACCAGGGCCAGCGGGAAGGCGTGGGTGACGATCGAGCCGGCATAGCCTGCCGGGTCGACGTTGCGGATCGTGCGGTTCCAGCGCAGCTCGTGCCGCCACAGGCCGGAGAGGTCGGTGTCGACGCTGGTATGGCCGATGGTGAAGCTCGGGATCACCACCCGGCCGCCGAGGCCGCGCAGGGCGGCGCCGATCGCGTAATCGTCGGCGAGGTCGTTGCGGAAGCGGCGGAAGCCGCCCACCGCTTCAAGGTTCTCCCGGGTGAACGCGATGGTCGAGCCGAAGCACGGCTTGGCGAGCCCGAGGCTCAGGCCCATCACCACGTTGGGCAGGAACTGGACGTCGATCGCCAGCGCCGAGAGCTGGTCGTAGAGGCCCCGGAAGGCCGGGACGCCGTGATACAGGCAGGTGACGCCGGAGACGCCGTCCTGCGACAGCTCGGCGACCAGCCGCTCGAGGTAGTCCGGCCGGACCACCATGTCGCTGTCGGCCAGAACGATCACGTCGTGGGCGATCCGCTCGGCCATGTTGATCAAGTTCGAGACCTTGCGGTTCGAGCCGTGCTGCCGGCCGTCGATCACCAGGTCGATGCGGGCGGCCGGATAGGCCTGCTTGAGCCGCTCGACCACGCCGATGGCCGGGTCCGCAGCCTTCTGCACACCGAACACCACCTGGACCGGGCCGGCATAATCCTGGCGCAGCACGGTCTCGAGATTCTCGTACAGGTTGGGCTCCAGGCCACAGAGCGGCTTGAGCACCGTCACGGACGGGCGGGGCGCGTCCGCCGCCAGCGCCGGCACGGGCCGGGCGGCGAAGCGGCCGGCCAGGTAGGCGGCCGCCAGAGCATAGAGGCAGCCCGCGATCGCCAACAGGAGGCAGAGCAGCGAGAGCCACGACAATGCGGTGAGCGCCAGGGCGGTGAAATCCATCCGGTCGGGTCCGTGCGGTCGTCCGGCCGCCTCAGGCGGCGATGGCCGCGTGCGGCCCGATCAGGGCGGCACGCACGGCGTCGGTAGTCACGGTGTCGGTTTTGCGGCGAGCATGCCGTCGGCGCGCTGACGGAGGAACTTCACCACCGCGTCGGCGCCGCCCGATTTCAACGGGGCGGACAGCGCGTTGCGCTGCGCGGCGATCTCGCTGACATCGCCGTTGAGCAGCACGTCCTGGATGCGGTTCTCGGCATTCACCACGAAATCGACCGCGGAATCGTCGCCGTCGGCCGCGGTGACCCGGGTCGGCACGACGCGCTGGCTGCCGCGTTCCTCGACCTTCGGGGTCACCTCGAACTTGCCACCGGCGGCCCGGGCGAGGCGATTGGCATAGGTGACGGTCAGGCTGCGCTTGAATGCGTCGGTGACCGCCGCCTGCTGTTCCGGGGTGAAGCCCGACCATTTCGAGCCGACCGCGACGCGGGTCATGGCCGGGAAGTCGAACGCCTTCTCGAGCGCCGGCCCCACGGCCGCGACCCGGGCGGGCAGGGGGCTCGGGCCGTCCTTCAAGGCGTCGGTGAAGGCGGCGTAGAGATCGCGCACGGTCTGCACCGCGGGATCGTCCGCGGCCCAGGCGCAGACGGGAGCGAGGAGGGGGGCGGCCAGCAAGGCAGCGGCCGCGAGCCGACGGGTCAGGCGCACTTCTTCAACTCCTCGCCATCGCCGATCCGCGAACCCATGCGGGGCGGGGCGTAGCTGTAGAACGGGCCGAGCGTCGCCGGCTGCGGCACCAGCTTGGCCGTGCGGCCGATGGCGACGTCCGGCTCGCGATCGGTCTCCACCGCGGTCTCGGCCGCGAGCTTGGCCTCGATCCGGTGCCAGAGCAGGAGGCCCGGCACGCCGACGCCGAGATCGGCGAAGCGCTTGACCAGCGACAGGGCCAGGGCCGCCTCGGCGGGAATGTTGAACAGGCCGCACAGGGCGATCAGGCCGCCCTCCTGGGCGCCGAGCGCGCCCGGCACCGCGAAGGCGGCGCCGCGGACCGCCTGAGCCAGGCTCTCGATCACCAGGGCCTGGGCGAAATCCACCGGGTAGCCCATGAAATGCAGGCAGACATAGACTTCGAGGGTGCCGATGACCCAGCCCACGAGGTGGATCGCCAGCGCGGCGACGAAGCGGCCGTGATTGCCGTACATCCGGCGCAGGCTGTCGTAGAGCTGGTCGATAGCGCCGAAGGCGCGCCACTCGCGGCCCGAGGCGAAGCGGCTCATCAGGCCCTGGATGATCCGGTGCCCGGCCCGCCGCTGGATGAGATAGAAGGCGCCCAGCGCCGGCACGGCCACGGCCAGGCCGCCCGCCACCGTCCGGGCGATCGGGCCGTCACCGGCGATCAGGACCAGCAGGCCGAGGCCGATGACGGTGAACAAGAGCTGCGTCAGCGCCTGCGTCATCAGGTCCACGAACATGCTGGCGCCGGCCATCGCGCCCGGGACGCCGCGCTTGGACATCAGCCGTGCGCCGACGAAATCGCCGCCCACGGTCGCCACCGGCAGCAGCGTGTTGATTCCCTCACGCACGAACCGCAGCGAGACGCAGTCGACCAGCCGGGCCGCGCCCGCCGGGAACACCACGTGCCAGCCGAGCCCCGCCCAGGCGACGGCCGCAAGGCGGGCGACCACCACGAGGGCGGCGCCCCAGCCGGCGCTCATGACCGCGGCCGACACGTCCTCCAGGCCGGAAGACATGAACAGGCCGACGACTGTGCAGAGACCGGCGATCGAGGCCAAGGTCGTCAGGCGCTTCATAATGGTCTTTCAAGCTCGCAAATGGCTTGATGCGGGAAATCGGTCACGGTCGCGGCAGAAATAGGTCCGGGCGACCAAGAACGTTTCTGCCACGTTGCAGCACGGATTACCGGTGTCTATCACCCGTTTGACACACCGGGAGCCAAAGCGGTGGCGGGGCGAAGGCGCCTACGCAGAAGACCGCGGCACGTCGCAGAAGGGGCACACGTCATGGAGCGCGAATCACCGATCACGGCCGTCGAGGCCGTGAGCGACGACACGCATGCCGGCGGTCCCCAGGGCGGAATGGCGCCGGGCGTGCCGGCGCCTCACTCCCCGGTCATGGCCTGGAACGAGTGGGACCCGCTGGAGGAGGTGATCGTCGGATCCCTCGACGGCGCCACCATCCCGACTCACCATCTCACGGTGATCTTCAACCTGCCGCGGGCGGCCCAGCCGTTCTACCGCTTCGCCAGCGGCTGGAAATATCCGAAGTTCATGAAGAAGCTGGCGCAGCAGGAGCTCGACAACTTCATCAAGATCCTGGCCGGCGAGGGCGTGAAGATCCGCCGCCCCGACGCGGTGGATTTCTCGCGCAAGTTCAAGGCGCCGCGCTGGACCTCCCGGGGCTTCTGCGTCGCCTGCCCGCGCGACCCGTATCTGGTCATCGGCGACGAGATCATCGAGAGCCCGATGTGCTGGCGCTCGCGCTACTTCGAGGGCGACGCCTACCGGTCGCTGTTCAAGGAATATTTCCGCGCCGGCGCCCGCTGGACCTCGGCCCCGCGGCCGCAGCTCACCGACGACCTCTACAATTACGATTACCGGGTGCCGAACCTGAAGGCCGGCGAGCCGATGCAGTTCACGGTCAACGAATTCGAGCCGGTCTTCGACGCCGCCGATTTCGTCCGCTGCGGCCGCGACCTGTTCGTGACCCGCTCGAACGTGACCAACCTAATGGGCATCGAGTGGCTGCGCCGCCATCTCGGCCCGGGCTTCCGCATCCACGAGATCGAGAGCCGCTGCCCGCAGCCGATGCACATCGACTCGTCGTTCATGCCGCTGGCGCCCGGCAAGGTGCTGGTGAACCCGGACTACATCGACGTCGAGAAGCTGCCCGCCGTGCTTAAGAAGTGGGACGTGCTGATCGCCCCGCGCCCCGACCCGGTCGAGGGCTTCATGAGCAAGATCTCGATGTGCTCGCCCTGGACCTCGATCAACGTGCTCGCGATCACCGAGAAGAAGATCGTCGTCGACCAGAGCCAGCCGACCCTGATCAAGGCTCTGAAGGATTGGGGCTTCGACCCGATCCCGGCGCCGTTCCTCAGCTACGGCCCGTTCGGCGGCTCGTTCCACTGCGCCACCCTCGACGTCCGCCGCCGCGGCGTGCTGAAGTCGTATTTCTAGGGTTAGGACCTGCTCGCTCCGACGACCGCCATCGCGGGTCGTCGGCGAACACCGGACATCCAAACCTCTCCCCTCATCCTGAGGTGCCGGGCGATCGAAGATCGCTCGGCCTCGGAAGGAGCCGTCCAGGATCCACCACGACTTCTGGAGGGCTCCTTCGAGGTCGACGCTGCGCGTCGCCACCTCAGGATGACGCCGAGGATGGGATAGACAAGTCGAGCACGCCTTCCGATGCGTCCGCTCCGGAAAGCAGACGACCGAACATTCACGGCACCGAAATCCCCGCGATCAGCGCCCTGTTGAACCCCTCGGGGTCGGACATCTGCGGCGCGTGGCCGAGCGCCGGGAACTCCATGAGCTTGGCGCCTGGAATCGCCTTCGCGGCCGCCTTGCCCAGCTCCGGGTAGTTCCCGAGCGAGGCCCGCATCTCCGGCGGGGCGAGGTCCTTGCCAATCGCCGTGTTGTCCTTCTGGCCGATCATCAGCAGGGTCGGCACCGCGATCTGCGGCAGCCGGTAGACCACCGGCTGGGTCAGGATCATGTCGTAGAGGAGCGCCGAGTCCCAGGCGACCGCCTCCTTGCCGGGGCCGGCGTTGAGCCCGGCCAGCATCGTCACCCAGGGCTCGTAGCGGGGCTCCCACTGGCCGGCGTAATAGGTCGCGGTCTCGTAGGCGCGGATCGACTCCGCCGAGACCTTCAGCTCGCGTTGGTACCATTGCTCCACCGAGGTCGGGGGCACGCCCTTGGCGCTCCAATCTTCCAGACCGATCGGGTTGACCAGCACCAGCTGGGCCACGTCCTTCGGGTAGAGCAGGGCGTAATGCGCGGCCAGCATGCCGCCGGTGGAGTGCCCGACCAGGATCGGCCGCGCGATCCCCAGCTTGTCCAGCAGGGCGCGGGTGTTCTCGGCGAGCTGGCGGAACGTGAACTGATAGGCGGCCGGCTTGCTCGATTTGCAGAACCCGACCTGATCCGGGGCGATCACCCGGTAGCCGGCCCCCGTGAGCGCCCGGATCTGGCTCTCCCAGGTCGCCGCGCAGAAGTTCTTGCCGTGGAGCAGCACGACGGTGCGCCCGTTCGGCTTTTCCGGTGCGACGTCGAGATAGGCCATCTGCAGGGGTTGGCGCTGCGACGTGAAGGCATAGCGCTCCACCGGGAACGGGTAGTCGAACCCTTCAAGTTCGGGCCCGTAGGCGGGCGCGGCCAGAGCGGCGCCGGGGAGCATCAAAGCCAAAAGGGCGGCGAGGACGGATCGGAGCATGGGCTGCCTGGATCTGCGACGGCGGGAGCGCGCGTTCGCCCGCCCAAATCGGGCATCGACGCCGTCCTGTCCAATCGCCGGCCCAGCGGATCTTCGCGGTTGCATGCGCCCGCGCTATCTCTCGGAGCGTCCCGCCGGCTCCTAGCCCGGCGCGCAGGAGCCCACACCGATGCGCCTCCCCATCCTGGCCGCCCTCGCCGGCGCCCTGGTCCTTGCCGCGGCGCCGGCCCTCGCCGCGGATGCCTGCGACGCTCTCGCGGCCAAGGTGATCCGGATCACGGGCGCCTCGCTCGCCGGGCGGGAAGGCCCGTTCGCGGTGTTCCGCGCGCAGGATGCCGAGCGGATGAGCCTCGATTGCCGGGCGCCGGCCCGGATCACGATCGCCTCCCGCGACCGGGAGCCGCCGCGCGCCTATTTCACCCTGGTGGGGCTCGCCGCCCGAGCCCTCACCGGGACGGACGTCCCCGGCGCCGAGGTGCTGGCGCTCAACCTCCATCAGGACAGCCTGCTCGCCGACGCGCCACAGCGGGGCGGCACCGCCCGGGCGGTGATGCTGTGCGAGCCCGGACCGCGGACGGACGGGCTCCGGGACGACCTCACGGTCTGCCGCGTCGCACCCCGGGCCGGGGTTTCGCGAATCCGCGGCGCGGGGTAGAGCGCAGCCCATGTCGACACGCGAAACACCCGGCCCCGTCGTCCAGGTCGGCGAAGCACGCTTCGCCAACCACCTGCCGCTCACGCTGATCGCCGGGCCCTGCCAGCTCGAAGGGCGCAACCACGCCCTGGAGATCGCCGCTGCGCTCAAGGAGATGGCGGCGGGCCTCGGGATCGGCCTCGTGTTCAAGACCTCGTTCGACAAGGCCAACCGGACCTCCGGCACCGCGGCAAGGGGCATCGGCCTCGAAGGCGCCCTGCCGGTCTTCGCTGAGATCCGCGAGACCTTGGGCCTGCCGGTCCTCACCGATGTGCACGCCGCCGAGCAATGCGCGCCGGCCGCCGAGGCGGTGGACGTTCTGCAGATCCCGGCCTTCCTGTGCCGCCAGACCGACCTGCTCCTGGCCGCCGCCTCCACCGGCCGGGCGGTCAACATCAAGAAGGGCCAGTTCCTGGCGCCCTGGGACATGAAGCACGTCGCCGCCAAGGTGACCGAGGCCGGCAACCCGAACGTCATCGTCACCGAGCGCGGCGCCTCCTTCGGCTACAACACCCTGGTCTCGGACATGCGCAGCCTGCCGATCATGGCGCAGGTGACCCACGGGGCGCCGGTGGTGTTCGACGCCACCCATTCTGTGCAGCAGCCGGGCGGGCAGGGCGCCAGCTCCGGCGGCCAGCGGGAATTCGTCGCCGTGCTGGCCCGGGCCGCGGTGGCGGTCGGCGTCGCCGGCGTGTTCATCGAGACCCACCCCGATCCGGACCGGGCCCCCTCGGACGGCCCCAACATGGTGGCCCTTCGGGACATGCCGGCGCTGCTCGAAGAGCTGATCGCCTTCGACCGGCTCGCCAAGAAGCGCCACGCCTGATCCGGCGTCAGGCCGGCTGGAGGACGTGGATGCGCAGGGGCTGGACCAGGGCGTAGCGCCCGTCGGCCTCACGCTCGGCCGCCTCGTGGAACGCCGCCTCCACCACCGGGCGCCGCGCCTCGATCGTCGCGAGCCGGGCCGGATCGACCGCGCTGACCCGCGCCAGGAAAGCGTCGAGGGAGACAAAGCTCTCGCGGCGCATCACCGTTACGTCCTGCCGGCACAGCAAGGCGCCGGCATCTAGCGCCGCCGCGATGGCGTCCTGCGCGGCGGCCCGGACTGCGGTCTCGTCCTCGATGGGGCGCAGGGCGTCGAAGAAGCTGCCCTCCGCCAGGGGCTCGACCACAACCAGCAGGCCGCCCGGCACCAGCACCCGCGCCGCCTCGGCAAGCGCCGCGGCCGGGTCCGGGACATGGTGCAGGGCGTTGAACATCACGGCCCCGTCGAAGTGCGCCACGGGAAAGGGCAGCGCCTCGGCCGAGGCGGCCTCGAACCGCGCCCCAGGCACGGCGGCCCGCGCCGTCTCCAGAGCCGCGGCGCCCGGATCGATGCCGGTCACCGCCGCACCGTCCGCGACGAGCCGTTTCGCCAGGGTCCCGGGCCCGCAGCCGATATCGAGGAGGCGCTTACCCGGGAGCGGCGCGAAGGTCTCGCGGATCAGCGTCAGGGCATCCATGGCGGGGCTCTCCGGACCGGCGCCGGTTAGGGGCGCGCATGCAGCTAAGCACAGTCCCGGTTGGAACGGGATGCGTCGCGCGGCGTCATTCCCGCTGGAAGACCGTCCGGCCCCACCAGCCCGCCCGAGGCGCGGCGACTCTGGGGGCGGGCGCCGCAACAGTGCGGAAACTATTCACAAGATCAGCGACGGACAGTTCTGCAAACCCGACCCTCGGAAACCGTCTCTGCCGCGGACCGCGCAGATGAACCGCTGTTCAGGCAGTCGACCTCCCTCTGAAATCGGTTCTGAAAACTTGGAACCGACCGCCGAGCGGCCACGTTAATGGGCATGTTCGATCGCGGATCGAGAAGGAACATTATGCGCAAGATTGGTATCATCGCCACCGCCGCCGCTCTGGCTCTCGGCAGCGTCGCTGCCACGACCAGCGCCGAAGCCCGTCCGTACGGCTTCCACGGCGGCTACGGCCATGGCTATGGTCACGGCTACGGCTACCGCGGCGGCCGTCGCGGCATCGGCACCGGTGCGGCCATCGGTCTCGGCATCGCCGGCCTCGCTGCCGGTGCGGTCGCCGCCGGTGCGGCCAACAACTACTACAACGGTGGCTACGGCGGCGGTTACGGCTACGCCCCGGCCTACGGCGCTCCGGCTTACGGCTACGGCGCCCCGGCCTATGGCTATTACGGCTCGCCCTACTAAGGGCAGCGATCCCACGGATCAGAGGGCGACCGGCGCGAGCCGGTCGCCCTTTTCGTATGCGCTTCAGCGCCCCCGATAGGGCGCGACGCCGGTCTCCGGCAGCCAGATGGTCTTGGGCGGCTCGCCGGTCTGCCAGAACACGTCGATCGGGATGCCGCCGCGCGGGTACCAGTAGCCGCCGATGCGCAGGTAGCGCGGCTCGAGCAGGTCGCGCAGCCGCTTGCCGATCGCCACCGTGCAATCCTCGTGGAACGCCCCGTGATTGCGGAACGCGCCGAGGTAGAGCTTCAGCGACTTCGACTCGACGAGCCAGTCGCCGGGCACGTAATCGATCACCAGGATCGCGAAATCCGGTTGGCCCGTGACCGGACAGATCGAAGTGAACTCGGGCGCGGTGAAGCGCGCCACGTAGTCGGTATCGGCATGGGGGTTCGGCACGCGGTCGAGGCGGGCGTCGCCCGGTGAAGCGGGCAGGGACGTGGCTTGGCCGAGTTGAAGCGTCTCAGATGCGGTCATGCGCGCACTATAAAGGCGCGCGCCGCGTAGCGCACCCGTCGCCGGCGCGACCAAATCTTTACCGTCCCCAGCCAGGATCCGGGTGATTGTCGGCACCGTCCGACCGAGGCCCGGCAACATGCGTCTCATCGCCGTCGCGTTCATCGGCTTGGTCACGGTCGCGACCGTACCGGCCCGGGCAAGCGGCGGCGACGCGGCCCAGCGCATGCTCGACGCCATGACCCGCCACGACCTCTGCGCGCGCGACGACGCACAGTTGCGCAAGCTGAACCGGTCCCTCGCCGCGACGCCGATCCGCCATCCGGCCGCCGGGACGCGAGCACGGTAGGGTTGAGGCTCGGACTGTCACGACACGTGCACAGGCGCGACCTACGCCGGTGCTTGCCGCCGAACGCGGCTTGACGGATAAGCCGCCGCGATGCGCCGCACCCCGGATCGGGGCTGCCGCCGCCGACAAGCGGCCCCGCGAGAGGACGTTCCATGACCGCGATCACCAATATCAGCGCCCGCGAGATCCTCGATAGCCGCGGCAACCCCACGGTCGAGGTCGATGTCCTGCTGGAGGACGGCTCCTTCGGCCGCGCCGCGGTCCCGTCGGGAGCGTCCACGGGCGCCCACGAGGCGGTCGAGTTGCGCGACGGCGACCAGAGCCGCTTCCTCGGCAAGGGCGTGCTGAAGGCGGTCGAGGCCGCGCAGACCGAGATCCTCGACGCGATCGGCGGCATGGAGGCCGAGGATCAGGTTGCCGTCGACGAGGCGATGATCGAGCTCGACGGCACGCCCAACAAGGCGCGCCTCGGGGCGAACGCGATCCTGGGCGTGTCGCTGGCGGTCGCCAAGGCGGCGGCCGAGGCCTCGGGCCTGCCGCTTTACCGCTATGTCGGCGGCGTTCAGGGCCGGGTCCTGCCGGTGCCGATGATGAACATCATCAACGGCGGGGCGCACGCCGACAACCCGATCGACTTCCAGGAATTCATGATCATGCCGGTGGGCGCGGACTCGCTCGCCGACGCCGTGCGCATGGGCTCCGAGGTGTTCCACACCCTCAAGGGCAAGCTGAAGAAGGCCGGCCACAACACCAATGTCGGCGACGAGGGCGGCTTCGCCCCGAACCTGCCCTCGGCCGAGGCCGCGCTCGACTTCGTGATGGACGCGATCAGCGCCGCGGGTTTCAAGCCGGGCCAGGAGATCGCGCTGGCGCTCGACTGCGCCGCCACCGAGTTCTTCAAGGACGGCGCCTACGCCTACGAGGGCGAGGGCACGAACCGGTCGATCGAGGCCCAGGTGGATTACCTGGCGCAGCTGGTGGCGAACTACCCGATCCTGTCGATCGAGGACGGCATGTCCGAGGACGATTGGGCCGGCTGGAAGCTGCTGACCGACAAGATCGGCGATCGCTGCCAGCTCGTGGGCGACGACCTGTTCGTCACCAATGTCGAGCGCCTGTCCCGGGGCATCGCCGAGCGCACCGCCAACTCGATCCTGATCAAGGTCAACCAGATCGGCTCGCTCACCGAGACCCTGGCGGCGGTCGATATGGCCCAGCGCGCCGGCTACACCGCGGTGATGTCCCACCGCTCCGGCGAGACCGAGGACTCGACCATCGCGGACCTCGCGGTCGCCACCAATTGCGGGCAGATCAAGACCGGCTCCCTCGCCCGCTCGGACAGACTGGCCAAGTACAACCAGCTGATCCGCATCGAGGAGGGTCTCGGCCCGCAGGCGCTCTACGCCGGCCCCTCGGCGATCAAGCACCTGGCTCGGGGCTGAGCCCCGTTTGCTCTCGCAAGGAAGACGATCGGTCAGAGGAGTCCGCGTGACGCCGCTGACCAATCCTTGGATCGGTACGGCGATTAGATAAATCGCCGTGTCATTCCGGGGCCGCGCAGCGGCGCCCCGGAATGACGGGGTGGGTATCCCGGCGCTCCTGCCCCAGCGCTTACCCCGCCGGCAGCGTCCAGACCTTCTGCGGTCGCGCCAGCCCGCGCAGCTCGATGACGCCCACCGGGTCCAGCGTCCGGCTGCATCGCTGGGCGAAGGAATCCGAGACCAGCAGCGTGTGGCCGAGGGCCTCGCACTGGCTCTCGATCCGGCTGGCCTCGTTCACCGCCCGCCCGATCACCGTGAAGTCGAGGCGGCGCTCGGTGCCGACATTGCCGTAGACCACCGTGCCGAAATGCACGACGCAATCGGCCGTCAGCTCCGGCAGCCCCGCCTCGCGGCGCCGGCGATTGAGCGCAGCGTTGGCCGCCAGCCCGTCCGCGGCTGCCTCGAGGGCGCTGCTGCAGACGGGGCAGGGCAGGGTGCCGGCATCGGCCACCGGGAAGATCGCCAGGAAGCCATCGCCCAAAAATTTCAGGATCTCGCCGCCGTGTCGCGCCACGGGATCGCCCAGCGCGTCGAAATGCTCATTGAGCCAAGTGACCATGTCGTAGGGGTCGGCCCGGTCGGACAGGGCCGTGAAGCCGCGCAGGTCGGTCAACAGGATCGCGGCCGGGATGGCCCGTCCCTGGCCGCGCCGGATCTGGCCGTCGAGGATCCGCTCGGCGGTGGAACGCCCGAGATAGGTCGCCGAGACCTCGCGCAGGGTGTGCCCGAGACCGAGCTTGGCCACCGCGAGCGCGAGGACCGGCAGGACCGCCGCGACCGCCGCGAGGTCTGTCCGGGAGAAGCCGGACCGGGCCCGGGTGCAGAACGAGATCGCGACGCCGCGCAGTGCGGTACCGGGCGCGAAGCCGACGATATGGACCGCATATTCGGTCCCGCCCTCGGCGCGCAGGTCGTGCAGGACCGGGTAGTCGGTCTCCGGGCCGGGGCGGTCGAGGCGCCAGCGCCCGAAAACCTCCTCCCGCTCCAGCATCGCGAAGATCGGGCTGCGCAGCCAATCCGCCTCCTGCTCGGCGCCATGCGGATTGGGCACGAAGCTGAGCCCCTGGCCGAGATGCCAGTTCAGGCTGACCCCGCGCACGAGCGGATCGATGGCCGGCGTCATGACGCTGACCCGCCAGAGCGGGACGCCGGCATCGCACAGGGCCTCGCAGACCCGCGCGAGCATCGTGTCGTGGTCATCGGTCGCGGTGGCGTGCTCGGCGATCCAGCGTGTCAGGTCGGTCATATCCATCTGCGCGGTTTCGCTCCACCTGTCCGGCCTGCCCACAATCATAATCGGCGGGCGCGATCCGCCAGCTCCGAAAAGCTCCGTTAACCTTTCCGCGCGAGGCTCCCGCCATGGTCGTCCGCCGCCGCGTCAGAATGGTCCTCTTGCCCCTGGGTCTCTGGACCCTGTCGGCGCTCGTGGTCGGCTTCTTCGTGTGGCAGGCCGAGAGCGGCAATCGCGGCCTCGAAGCCAAGAAGGTGCTCAAGATCCGCGCCTACGGCCTCACCCAGGAACTCGCCGCCGTGCGGGCGGAGCGCGCCACCTGGGAGCACCGGGTCGCGCTGCTAAAGAGCGACCAGATCGACCGCGACCTCCTCGAGGAGCGCGCCCGGATCGTGCTCGGCCGCGTCCACGCCAACGACGTGGTCATCATCACGCCCTGAGGTCACCGGGGGACCGGCGCGGCCGCGACCTGAGATCACCATCGTCGCATCCCGAAAGCCGGCAGCCACCGTTCGGGACGATGCCTGAGATCCCCTCTGACAAGAGCGGCGACCTGTCAGAGCGTCCACCCTCGCTTTCCAAACGGTGCTGTCCTACACCCCGTTCCAGTCGCGTGGAATCACGGGGAGAGCGCCGATGGACGCCGCCAAGGAGCCTGCGAAGGACGCTTCGTCCTCGCAACCGCAGGTCGCGAGCCCGGAGGCTGGAAGCTCCCAGGCCGTCGAGGCGCACAAGCCCGCGCCGAACATGCCGCAATTCACCCGCGAGGAAGACCTCCACGCCTATCACGAGATGCTGCTGATCCGGCGTTTCGAGGAGAAGGCCGGCCAGCTCTACGGCATGGGCCTGATCGGCGGCTTCTGCCACCTCTATATCGGCCAGGAAGCCGTGGTGATCGGCATGCAGATGGCCTCGATCGAGGGCGATCAGGTCATCACCGGCTACCGCGACCACGGCCACATGCTGGCCTGCGGCATGGACCCGAAGGGCGTCATGGCCGAGCTGACCGGCCGCCGGGGTGGCTACAGCCGCGGCAAGGGCGGCTCCATGCACATGTTCAGCCGCGAGAAGCAGTTCTTCGGCGGCCACGGCATCGTCGGCGCCCAGGTCTCGCTGGGCACCGGCCTCGCCTTCGCAGACCGTTACCGGGAGAACGGGAAGGTCAGCCTCACCTATATGGGCGACGGCGCGGCCAACCAGGGCCAGGTCTACGAGAGCTTCAACATGGCCGCGCTCTGGAAGCTGCCGGTCGTCTACGTCATCGAGAACAACCGCTACGCCATGGGCACCTCGGTGGCCCGGGCCTCGGCGCAGACCGACTTCTCCAAGCGCGGCCTCTCCTTCGGCATCCCGGGCGAGCAGGTCGACGGCATGGATGTCCGCACCGTGCGCGAGGCGGCGACCCGGGCGGTCGAGCACGCCCGCTCCGGCCAGGGCCCCTACATCCTCGAGATGCAGACCTACCGCTATCGCGGCCACTCCATGTCCGATCCGGCCAAGTACCGGACCAAGGACGAGGTCTCGAAGATGCGCGACGAGCACGACCCGATCGAGATGGTGCGCAAGCGCCTGCTCGAGCTGCACGGGGTGCCGGAGGCGGAGATCAAGGCGACCGACGCCAAGGTCCGCGAGACCGTGAACGCGGCGGCCGAGTTCGCCACCAACGATCCCGAGCCGGATCCCGCCGAGCTCTGGACCGACATCCTGCTGGATGCGCACGCCTAGCGCGTCCCCGAACCCCTGGCCGCCCCGACCGAAAAGACGACCGCAGAGCTGAGCATGGCGACCGACATCCTGATGCCCGCCCTCTCCCCGACCATGGAGGAGGGCAAGCTCGCCAAGTGGCTGAAGAAAGAGGGCGATCCGGTCAAATCCGGCGACGTTCTGGCCGAGATCGAGACCGACAAGGCGACCATGGAGGTCGAGGCGATCGACGAGGGCGTGCTCGCCAAGATCCTGATCGAGGAAGGCACCGAGGGCGTCGCGGTCAATACCCCGATCGCGATCATCGCCGGCGAGGGCGAGGACGTGTCGGAGGCCGCGGCCAGCGGCGGCAAGCCGAAGCCCAACGGCGCCGGCGGCCACCCGGCCCCGACCCCGGACATGCAGGCCGAGGGCATGGCCGAGAAGCCGGCCCCCGCCGCGAAGACCGGCTCCGATGCCCCGAAGGCGCCCGCGGCGCCGGCGATCATCACCAACAAGGCCGACGAGCCGGTGATGGAGGAGTTCCCCGCCAACACCCCGATGGTCACCACCACGGTGCGCGAGGCCCTGCGCGACGCCATGGCCGAGGAGATGCGCCGGGACGGCGACGTCTTCGTCATGGGCGAGGAGGTCGCCGAGTACCAGGGCGCCTACAAGATCACCCAGGGGCTGCTGCAGGAATTCGGCGCCAAGCGCGTGGTCGACACCCCGATCACCGAGCACGGCTTCGCCGGCATCGGCGTCGGCGCGGCGCTGTCCGGCCTGAAGCCGATCGTCGAGTTCATGACCTTTAACTTCGCCATGCAGGCGATCGACCACATCATCAACTCGGCGGCCAAGACCCTCTACATGTCCGGCGGCCAGCTCGGCTGCCCGATCGTGTTCCGCGGCCCCAACGGCGCCGCCGCCCGGGTCGGCGCCCAGCACAGCCACGATTACGCCGCCTGGTACTCGAACGTGCCGGGCCTGAAGGTGATCGCCCCCTACACGGCCTCGGACGCCAAGGGCCTGCTCAAGGCCGCGATCCGCGACCCGAACCCGACCATCTTCCTCGAGAACGAGATCCTCTACGGTCAGTCCTTCCCGGTACCGCAGCTCGACGACTTCGTGCTGCCGATCGGCAAGGCGCGGGTCCACCGCACCGGCAAGGACGTGACCATCGTGTCCTTCGCGATCGGCATGACCTACGCGCTCAAGGCCGCGCAGATCCTGGCCGAGGAGGGCATCGAGGCCGAGGTGATCGACTTGCGCACGATCCGGCCGATGGATTCGGAGACGGTGGTGCGCTCGGTCAAGAAGACCGGCCGCTGCATCACCGTGGAGGAGGGGTTCCCGCAATCCGGTATCGGCGCCGAGATCGTGGCCCGCCTGATGGTCGACGCCTTCGATTATCTCGACGCCCCGGTCCTGCGCATCACCGGCAAGGATGTGCCGATGCCCTACGCGGCGAACCTCGAGAAGCTCGCCCTGCCGAACGTGGCCGAGGTCGTCGAGGCGGCCAAGAGCGTCTGCTACAAGTGACGGGATTCGCGGGCGGCCCCGCAGCCCCGTCCCTCCGCCCCGTCCGGGTTCGGAAACCAGCCGGCGCGCCATGAGCCAGGATCCCAAACAGGACTTCGTCGAACTCGCCATCCCGCCGGACGCCCGCGCGCAGGGCGGCATCGAGGTGCTGCGCGCGGCCGTGGTGGACGGCGCCGTGAGCGTCGCCCTGCGCCGCTCCTTCGACGACCCCGCGACCTGGGGCCGGCTGCTGATCGATCTCGGCCGGCAGGCGGCCCGCGCCTACGCGCTGGAGACCGACATGTCGGAGGAGGAGGCGTTCGAGCGCATCCGCGCCGGCTGGGAGGCCGAGGGGCTCGACCCCGGCGGCTTCAACTAGCGATGGCGGCTTCCGACCATGGCTGAAGCGGCTGTCCGGCAGGCGACCTACGCGGATCTCGAAGCGGTCCCGGACCATCTCGTGGCCGAGATCATCGATGGGATTGTAGAGACGCACGGGCCCCTGCCACCCGTGCAGGGCGCAGCGGCCTTCTCGCTGGCGGCGATCCTGGGTTCGCACACGCCCCGCAGACGCGACGATCCGGATGCCTGGATTGACATGAGCAAGCCTGAGCTTCGCTTCGGCCCTCAGGTGGTGGTGCCCGATCTCGCCGGCTGGCGTCGCGAGCGAATGCCGACCGAACCCGCGGACGCCTTCATCGAGACGTCGCCGGACTGGGTGTGCGAGATCCTCTCGCCCTCCACAATCCGCCTCGATCGCGGCCGCAAGCGCCGCATCTATGGGGAGGCCGGGGTCAAGTTTCTCTGGCTGCTCGATTCGGCCGCGGGCGTCCTGGAAGGCTTCGCCCTCACGGACGGGCGCTGGCTGCTGCTGGACACCGTCCTGCGCGGGGAGACGGTAGCCATCCCGCCGTTCGACGCCGTCCCGTTCCCCCTCGACGACCTGTTTCCCTTCGCCGATCCGGCCGCCCCGGCCTTGCCCGAGACCTGATGCCATGCCGATCAACGTGCTCATGCCCGCCCTCTCGCCGACCATGGAGAAAGGCAACCTCGCCAAGTGGCTGAAGAAGGAGGGCGACGCCGTGAAATCCGGCGACGTGCTCGCCGAGATCGAGACCGACAAGGCGACCATGGAGGTCGAGGCCATCGACGAGGGCGTGCTCGCCAAGATCGTCGTGCCCGAGGGGACCGCGGACGTGCCGGTCAACGACCTGATCGCGGTGATCGCCGCGGAGGGCGAGGACCCGTCGAGCGTCCAGGCCGCGGGCGGCGGCGGCAAGGCTGCGCCGGAGGCCA
Source organism: Methylobacterium brachiatum (assembly GCF_020523825.1). Taxonomy (GTDB): domain Bacteria; phylum Pseudomonadota; class Alphaproteobacteria; order Rhizobiales; family Beijerinckiaceae; genus Methylobacterium; species Methylobacterium brachiatum. The sequence continues at coordinate 50,785 of NZ_JAJALK010000004.1, forward strand.
AGGCCGAGGCGAAGTCCGAGCCGACATCCGCCGCGGCGCCGGCCCCGGCCGATCAGAACACCACGCCCGGCGGCGGGCACATGTCCTACGAGCGGGTGAACGAGGCGCCGGAGGGCGCCCAGCCCGGCGGGACCGCGCCGCAGCAGCAGGCCGGTGCGGGCGGCCGGGTGTTCGCCTCGCCGCTCGCGCGCCGGATCGCCAAGCAGGAGGGCGTCGACCTCGCCGCCGTAGAAGGCAGCGGGCCGCACGGCCGCATCATCGCCCGGGACGTCCAGGCCGCCAAGGCCTCCGGCGGCACCAAGGCGCCGGCGCCGCAGGCCGCCGCCGAGGCCCCCAAGGCGGCCGCCCCCGCGCCGAAGGCCGCGCCCGCCGGCGGCGCGCCGGCCGGCCTCACCCTCGATCAGGTCCGGGGCTTCTACGCCAAGGATTCCTACGAGGAGGTGCCGCTCGACGGCATGCGCAAGACCATCGCCAAGCGCCTCACCGAGGCGATGCAGGTGGCCCCCCACTTCTATCTCACGGTCGATTGCGAGCTCGACGCGCTGATGAAGCTGCGCGAGACGCTCAATGCCTCCGCGGGCAAGGACAAGGACGGCAAGCCGGCCTTCAAGCTCTCGGTGAACGACTTCGTCATCAAGGCGATGGGCCTGGCGCTCACCCGCGTGCCCGCCGCCAACGCGGTCTGGGCCGAGGACCGGGTGCTGCGCTTCAAGCAGGCCGAGGTCGGCGTCGCGGTGGCGATCGACGGCGGGCTGTTCACCCCGGTGATCCGCCGGGCCGACGAGAAGACGCTCTCCACCATCTCCAAGGAGATGAAGGACTTCGCGGCCCGCGCCCGGGCCAAGAAGCTAAAGCCCGAGGAGTACCAGGGCGGCGTCACCTCGGTGTCGAATCTCGGCATGTTCGGGATCAAGCACTTCACGGCGGTGATCAACCCGCCGCAATCGAGCATCCTGGCGGTGGGCGCCGGCGAGAAGCGCGTGGTCGTGAAGGACGGCGCGCCGGCCGTGGTCCAGGTGATGACCTGCACCCTGTCCTGCGACCACCGCGTCCTCGACGGCGCGCTCGGCGCGGAGCTGATCGCGGCCTTCAAGGGGCTGATCGAGAACCCGATGGGCATGTTGGTCTGAGCCGGAGCACGCAATGTCCGACACCTACGACATCCTCATCATCGGCGCCGGGCCCGGCGGCTACGTCACGGCGATCCGGGCGGCGCAGCTCGGCTACAAGACCGCCGTGGTCGATCGGGAACACCTGGGCGGCATCTGCCTGAACTGGGGCTGCATCCCCACCAAGGCGCTGCTGCGCTCGGCCGAAATCTATCACTACATGCAGCACGCCTCCGATTACGGCCTGTCGGCCAAGGAGGTGTCGTTCGACACCGCCGCCATCGTGAAGCGCTCGCGGGGCGTCTCGGGCCGGCTCAACGGCGGCGTCGGCATGCTGCTCAAGAAGAACAAGGTCGATGTGATCTGGGGCGAGGCCGCGGTCGACAGCGTGGCCAAGGGCAACCAGCCCGGTCAGGTCACCGTTAAGGAGTCCAAGCGCGCCGAGCCGCCCAAGGGCGCCAAGGGCGCCGGGACCTACCAGGCCAAGCACATCATCGTGGCCACCGGCGCCCGGCCCCGGGCGATCCCCGGGATCGAGCCCGACAAGAAGCAGATCTGGACCTATTACGAGGCCATGGTCCCCGAGACGATGCCCAAGAGCCTGCTCGTCATGGGCTCGGGCGCGATCGGGATCGAGTTCGCCTCGTTCTACCGGACCATGGGCGCCGAGGTGACCGTGGTGGAGCTGCTGCCGCAGATCCTGCCGGTGGAGGATGGCGAGATCGCCGGCATCGCCCGCAAGCGCTTCGAGAAACAGGGCATCAAGATCCTCACCGGCGCCAAGGTGACCAAGGTCGAGAAGGGCGCGGATTCGGTCACCGCCACGATCGAGGGCGGCGACGGCAAGACCCAGCAGATCACCGCGGAGAAGCTGATCTCGGCGGTGGGCGTGGTCGGCAACATCGAGAATATCGGCCTCGAAAAGCTCGGGGTGAAGATCGACCGGGGCATCGTCGTCACCGACGGGCTCGGCCGGACCAACGTGCCCGGCCTCTACGCGATCGGCGACGTCGCCGGCCCGCCGATGCTCGCCCACAAGGCCGAGCACGAGGGCGTCATCTGCGTCGAGACCATCAAGGGCCTGGACACCCACCCGATGGACAAAGCCAAGATCCCGGGCTGCACCTATTGCCAGCCGCAGATCGCCAGCGTCGGGCTCACCGAGGCCAAGGCCAAGGAGCTGGGCTTCGCCGTGAAGGTCGGCCGCTTCCCGTTCGCGGGCAACGGCAAGGCGATCGCGCTCGGCGAGCCGGACGGTCTGGTCAAGACCGTGTTCGACGCCAAGACCGGCCAGCTGCTCGGCGCCCACATGGTCGGCGCCGAGGTGACCGAGCTGATCCAGGGCTACGTTGTGGCGATGAACCTAGAGAGCACCGAGGAGGAGCTGATGCACACGGTGTTCCCGCACCCGACGCTCAGCGAGATGATGCACGAGAGCGTGCTCGACGCCTACGGCAAGGTGATCCACACCTGAGCGGGCATAAGGCGCGAGGCGGCCCGGGGATCGGCTTCAGGACGGGACTTGGGTCCGCTCCCCGGGTGGGCGGGCGGATTCAGACATCGTCGACTCAGTGAGGCACGGGTTCCCGCTCCCGTACGGGAGAAAAGGCATGTCGCGGCCTTCAGGCGCCGACGTGCGAACATGGTAGCGCGCAAGGGAAGAAGCGGTTTCGGCTCGTTCGGGGCCGGTTCTCCGGACGCTGCATCGTCCATCGGGGGGCGAGAACCCGGAAAACGTGCCGCTTTCGCCTTGCGAAAGCCCGTCACAAGAGCGCGGAAACGCCCCTATGTCGGCGACTCGGAATTCCCGTTCGACCGGGCGGTCAGGGCGAGGCTGATACCCTGGAACAGGGCGATCACGAACACGGTCGCCAGGCTGCCGCCGATGGGGATCAGCACGAGGGCCCAAAGGTCGAAGCCCCGGACCACGAGCAACGTCACACCGCTTCCGATCACGGACGCGATGATCATGCGAAAGATGCAGCATTCCGACGGTTGCATGAAACCTCCCGGTCGGCAGCCCCCCTGACCTATAATCGAAATCTTAAGGATTTTTGCAACCGTTAATAGTACGCACCGCGGGCATTCGCGGGATACGGGTAGTGCGACCGCTCGCGGTGACGCTATCCTCAAGGGGAGCGCGTTTTCCGCCCTCGCTTCGCATGCGATGCCGGCGGCCCCGTCGGCCGAGGCTGCGATCGCGGAAACGGGTTCTGCTCGCACAGCAAGGGGTCCCTGAACGCCGTAGTCCGCGATGCGATCCGGAGACGGACCGGGCCCACGCGCCCCGCACGGCTCAGCCGTTCCCGCGCTCCACCGGCTCGGCCTGGTCCTGCGACGGCACGTAGGCGCACCACTCGCAGATACCGCGCTCGGCGCCGCGGCTGGCATTGCGCTGCGAGCAGAGCGGGCAGACGAGCAGGATCAGCCGGCCGCCGGAGCGCAGGGCGAGCCCGCGGCCCCGGAACGTGACCTCTGTGGCCTCATCGCCGGCGCGTCGGTCGCGCGTCCTGTCGCTCATCGGACCTCCGCGAAAGCGCGCTTCAGGCCGGCCGGAGGGGCGATTCGGATCCTCGATTCCACGATCATGGCAACGCTACTCCCGAACCGGTCCGGAGATACAAGTGGCGGGCCAGCGAATGGCTCCGCTTGGCCTGTGAATCCGGCGGATGCGCCGGGCGCAAATCCTGCCTATGACTCGCCTCGGCTCGGAGCGCGGTGGCGACGGGAATCCCGGTTTCGGCAGGGGCGCATGTCCGGTCGGGACAGCGCAACCGCGCCCGATCGCGGCGCGGACGAGCCCAGGAGCGATGCAGGATACGATGCCCGAGCAAGCAGAGACGACCAAGGCGGCCCGGAGCGGCGCGCCGACCTTCGCGGATGTCGCCCGGGCGGCGGAACGCATCGCCGGCATCGCCCATCGCACCCCCGTGCTGACGTCGCGCACCGCCGATGCGCGGACCGGCGCGAAACTGTTCTTCAAGGCCGAGAACCTGCAGCGGGGCGGGGCCTTCAAGTTCCGCGGGGCCTACAACGCGATCAGCGCCCTGCCGGAGGCGGTCCGCGCCCGCGGGGTGCTGTCGTTCTCCTCGGGCAACCACGCCCAGGCGATCGCCCTGGCGAGCCAGCTGCTCGGCATCCCGGCGACCATCGTCATGCCGGGCGACGCACCGGCGGCCAAGATCGCCGCGACGAGGGGCTACGGCGCCGAGGTCGTGCTGTACGACCGCTACACCCAGGATCGCGAGGCGCTGGGCCGCGAGCTCGCCGAGCCCAAGGGCATGACCCTGATCCCGCCGTTCAACCACCGCGACGTGATCGCGGGGCAGGGGACGCTGGCGCAGGAGCTGATCGAGGAGGCCGGGCCGCTCGACGTGCTGGTCGCCTGCCTCGGCGGCGGCGGCCAGCTTGCGGGCTGCGCGCTCGCCGCCGCCGCCCTGTCGCCCGGCTGCCGGGTGATCGGCGTCGAGCCGGAGGCCGGCAATGACGGGCAGCAATCGTTCCGCACGGGCCGGATCGTGACCATCCCGGTGCCCCGGACCATCGCGGACGGGGCGCAATCGACGGCGCTGGGCGACCTGACCTTCGCGATCATCCAGCGCGAGGTCGCCGACATCCTCACCGTCTCGGACCCACAGCTCGTCGAGACCATGCGGTTCTTCGCCGAGCGGATGAAGCTTCTGGTCGAGCCGACCGGCTGCCTGGCGGCGGCGGCCGTGCTGCACGGGCTGGTGGACGTGAAGGACAAGCGCGTCGGCGTGGTGATCAGCGGCGGCAACGTCGACCTCGCCACCTTCGCGCGGCTCGTGGGCGAAACCGCCTGACGCGCCGAATGCCGCGGCCCTGTGTCTCCGCCCCGGTGGACCGGGCGGGGGCGGATGCTTATCTTATGTCCGTCAGAATGCGCGCTCCCGGGCCTTGAACCCGGATGGGCGGGAGGGTGACGATGTTTTCAGGGTTCAAGGTTCTGTCGCTGACCGATCGGGCGGCCGAGCGGATCAAGGCGATCATGGCGGATGCCGACCGGCCGATCGCCGGCCTGCGGGTCGGCGTGCGGAACGGCGGCTGCGCCGGCATGTCCTACACGATGGAATACGCCGAGGCGCCCAAGCCCGGCGAGGACGTGGTCGAGGATCGCGGCGTCCGGGTGTTCGTCGATCCGAAGGCGGTGCTGTTCCTGCTCGGCACCGAGATGGACTTCACCACCACCAAGCTCGCCTCGCAGTTCGTGTTCAACAACCCGAACCAGACCTCCGCCTGCGGCTGCGGCGAATCGGTGGCGATCACGCCGGTCTCCGAGGACCGGATCCCGGCGCGGGCCTGAAGCCGGCTCTCAGGCGACCTGAGAAAGCGAGTCGGCCGCGTCGTCCACGACGCGGTTGCGGCCGGCGCGCTTGGCCGCGAACATGCACAGATCGGCCCGCTCGAGCAGCGAGGCCGGCGTGTCCTCGGCATGCAGCACCGCGATGCCGAGCGAGATCGTGACCTTGCCGAGCGATTCGCCGGTGGAGCGCTTCACCAGCTCCCGGCCCATGACGCTGGCCCGGACCTGCTCGGCCACCTGGCGGGCCAGGGTCCGGTCGGCGCCCGGCAGCACGATGCCGAACTCCTCGCCTCCGAACCGGGCGAGCAGCGCCTGCTTGCCGGCATTCTCGCGCATGACGATCGCCACGAGGCGCAGCACCTGATCGCCGGTGAGATGGCCGTAGAGGTCGTTGAACCGCTTGAAGAAGTCGATGTCGAGGACGATCAGGCTCATCGGGGTGGCCCCCAGCCGCGCGGCCTCGAGGGACGCCTTCAGGGTCTCCTCGAAATGCTTGCGGTTCGACAGGCCAGTCAGCGCGTCGGTGAGGCTCTCCAGCCGGCTGGCCTCGAGCTTCTCGCGCAGGGTCTCGATCTCGCTGCGGGTCTCGCGCATCCGCGCTTCCAGCACCCGGTTGTTCACCGCGACCTCGCGGGTGGTGGAGACCAGGGTCGAGACGATCTCGCCGAGCCGGGCCCGGGTCGGCATGCCCTGGGCCAGATCCTGGGCGAGCCCACGCAGGGCCTCGCCGTATTGCGCTGTCGAGCCGAGCGACAGGTCGAGGATCTCGGTCACCGCCGCGATCTCATCGAGCATGCCGCGGCTGACATCGCCGGTGGTGCTCGTGAGCTGGCGGCCGTCGAGATAGGTCTCGTGCAGGTCGTCGATATCGGATTCGGTCAGGCTGCCGTTCTGCGTAGTCAGGCGCTTGATCGAATCGCCGAGCAGCGGCAGCTCGCCCGAGACGTAGGCGTACCAGACCGCGTAGGCCCGCGGCGTGGCCGAGGGACCGTAATCGCGGATCAGATCGTGCGCGCGCTTCGCCAGCGCGAAGCTGCGATCACGATCCGAATAGGACTCCTGGCTCATCCGCATCCCGCCGTACGAGGCCGCCGGTGAAGTGCGACATCACGGCCCGAATCCCAATCTAGGGCGGGTTGGTAGCAGGAACGTTAAGCTAGGATGTCCGGACGTTACTTATCTTTCTTTGCCAAGACTGGTCGAAGCAAGAAGGCCGGAACATGTGACCCGAGACCGATCGGCGTATCGCCGTCGGGATCGTTACGGCGTCCACGCTCCTCGCGCGACCGCTCCTCGCGCACCGGCTCGGGACGCGGGGCCGGACGCCCCTCGCCGCGCCGGCTGGACGAATCTCCGCGCGAGCGCTGACGACCGCCGGCCTCGCCGCGCCCGTTGGACTTGGCCTCCGCCCGCGCGGGTTCGGCCCGAACCTCGGGCTTCTCCTCAACCGCCTTGGCCTCGGAGGAGCGGCCCTCGGAGCCGCGCTTCTCGGACGATCGGCCCTCGGACTTGCCCGAACGCCGCCCGCCGCGACCCTCGCCCGACCGGCCGCGATGGCGCGTGCCGGTATCGGCCGACGGATCAGCCACGGTGGACAGGTCGCCGTCGAACCACGGGATCGGCTGCCCGATCAGCGCCTCGATGGCGCCGAGGGAGCGGTCGTCCCCGGGGGCGACCAGGGTGTAGGCGGTGCCGCTGCGGCCCGCGCGGCCGGTGCGGCCGATCCGGTGGACGTAATCCTCCGGGTGGTGCGGGATGTCGAAGTTGAAGACGTGGCTGACCGCCGGGATGTCGAGGCCGCGGGCCGCCACGTCGCTGGCGACCAAGAGCGCAGTCTCGCCGTTGCGGAAGGCGTCGAGCGCCGTGGTGCGGGCGCGCTGGTCCATGTCGCCGTGCAAAGCCGCGGCGTCGAAGCCGTGGCTCACCAGCGACTTCTGCAGCAGCGCGACGTCGCGCTTGCGGTTGCAGAAGATGATGCCGTTGTTGAGCTCGGCCTCGCCCCGGATCAGGCTGCGCAGGCGCTCACGCTTGGCATGGCCGTCGGAGCCCACCGCCACCAGCCGTTGCGTGATGGTCGAGGCCGTGGAGGCCGGCCGCGCCACCTCGATCCGCTGCGGGTTGTGCAGGAACATGTCGGCCAGCCGCTCGATCTCCGGCGGCATGGTCGCCGAGAAGAACAGCGTCTGCCGGGTGAACGGCACCATCTTCACGATGCGCTCGATATCGGGGATGAACCCCATGTCGAGCATCCGGTCGGCCTCGTCGATCACCAGCAGCTCGACCCCGGTGAGCAGCAGCTTGCCACGCTCGAAATGGTCGAGGAGCCGGCCCGGCGTGGCGATCAGCACGTCGGTGCCGCGGGTGAGCTTGGCATCCTGGTCGGCGAAGGAGACGCCGCCGATGATCAAGGCGACGTTGAGCTTGTGGTTGGTGCCGTAGCGGTCGAAATTCTCGACCACCTGGGCCGCCAGCTCGCGGGTCGGCTCCAGGATCAGCGTGCGGGGCATCCGGGCCCGGGCGCGGCCATTCTCCAGCAGCGTCAGCATCGGCAGCGTGAACGCTGCGGTCTTGCCGGTGCCGGTCTGGGCGATGCCGAGGACGTCCCGGCGCGCCAGCACATGGGGAATAGCCTGAGCCTGGATCGGCGTCGGCTCGGTGTAACCCGCCGCTTCGACGGCGTTGAGGACTTTCTCGCTCAGTCCCAGGTCGGAAAAAGGCATCTGCGTTCAGGAACCGTTGCGCGCCCGGCCGGCGCGGTGGACACCGTCGCGGCAACGGCTCGGAAAGGCTCTGATAGGGCGCACGAACGCTCCCGTGGCCGCGGGGCGCATGGGCCAGTCAGTTAGGGCCTTGGCGCTGCTTGTCAATCTCGCAATGCGCGCATCCGGGTCCCACGCACAGCCGATCAGGGGTGCGGGCGGTCCAGGGCGGGCAACAGGCAGGGGTCGAGGCGTGTCGCGCGAGCGGCACCGGCGGCGGTGATCGAGCCGGTCGTCTCGGGATCGGCTGGAACGGCGCGCCCGCCGAGGGCGAGCTGAGTGGGCGCCGGGATGGTCTGACCGAGCCGGGCGAGCTGATGGGTCGCCACGAGGGCGAGCAGCCCGACCAGACCCGAGATGCGCAGCGCCCAGGCCAGGGACCCCGCGGGCCGGGCCGCGCCGCCCGCCCTGGGCTCCGGCGTCGCGCCCGGTGCCGCGTCGAACGCGGCCGGCCGGCGGGTCCCGAACGGTTTCGTCGGCCGTTCGACGGGCGGCAGCATGGGCATTCCTCTCCGCCGCCTGAGAAGCCGGCGACGGCTGAAGCGGATACTAAAGCCGGCAGGGTTAACCGCCTGTTGACACAAGACCGCGCTTTGGAGCGCCGGGCGGACCGCAATAAAACAGCGTCGCCGAACGCGGTTTGTGCCACCCGGATCAATGACGGCCCACAGACTGCCTAGATACCATCGCCACCCGATCCGACCGACCGACTAATGTTCAGGGTTTGCCGGGGCGTCGATGCAGCTTCTGATACACAGTTTCACGCCAGGACGGGGAATCTGTGCGCGTAACCTTCACCTTTCGTTGACGAGACCACGCTAGTCTGGCCAAGCTTGTTGCAGGAAAGCGACAGACCCGCTGACCGAGAGCGCCTAGAAGGCAGCCGGCTCAAGCCAACCCCAGGACCAATGGCACCATGAAAAAAGTTCTTCTTGCATCGACCGTTCTCGCCGGCATGACCGTCGCCGCTTCCGCGGCCGACCTGCCGCGTCGCGCTGCGCCGCCGCCGGTGTTCACGCCGGTGCCGGTGTTCACCTGGACCGGCTTCTACGTGGGTGTGAACGCGGGCTACGGCTTCGACGCCAGCAGCAGCCGTCGCACCAACTACGTCCTGCGGAACGGCTCGGTCGTCGGATCCGAGAACACCGCGGCCGTCATCAGCGTGAACAATCGCTCGAACAACGACGGCTTCACCGGCGGCGCGCAGATTGGTTACAATTATCAGTTCACGCCGGGCTCGGGTGTGGTAGTCGGCCTCGAGGCTGATGCCCAGTACGTCGACTTCGCCCGTCGCGCCAAAATTACCCAGAACTACATCGGCCTCGGGTTCGGTGGCACCGCCTTCTCGGCGCCCCGTGCGTTCGTCGCCACCAGCGGCAACGGCCTCGACTACTTCGGCACCGTCCGCGGCCGCCTCGGCTACGCCTTCGACCGGACCCTCGTGTACGCCACCGGCGGTTACGCCTACGGTTCCGGCCAGGACGACCAGAACTTCGCTGGCAACCGCTTCCGCGACAGCTTCCGCTCCGGCTACGCCGTCGGTGGCGGCCTCGAGTACGCCCTGCCCACCGACTCGTTCCTGAACTTCTTCAAGTCCTCGGCCGTCACGCTGAAGGTCGAAGGCCTGTACGTGAACCTCGACCGCCAGAAGAACGCTGCCAGCGGCGTGTTCTATGGCAACCTGCTGCCCCCGAACGGCGTCGCCTACCTCAACGGCGCAGCTGCCAAGACCGAGTTCGCCGTCGTCCGCGCCGGCGTGAACTACAAGTTCGGCTCGTACTAAGATCGACGATCGGCGCCGGCCTAACCGGCGCCGTCTCAACGGGGGCCCGGCCGCAAGGTCGGGCCCTTCGTTGTTTCCGGAAGCGCGCTGCGACAGGGACGACGGGAACAGCCGCCGCCGCGACCGCTTTTCACCGACGGCGCGCGGATGGCTCGGCTGCGCCGGAGCGATCCCGATGCGCAAATCCCTTCTCCTGCTACCGCTGGCTCTCCTCAGCCTCGCCGGGCTCCCGGCTCGAGCCCAGGATGCCAGCGTGATCGGCAACAAGACGGTGCTGCCGGGCACCGGGCCGGGAACATCGACTGGCGGCGCTGGCGGCGGCCCATTGACGATTGCGGCCAGCGCGGAGGCGGCGGTCAAGCGGCAGGGCGTCAAGCCGGCCACCGTCCTGGCCTCTCACCTGATCGGCGTCACGGTGCGCAACGCGGCCGGCGACAAGGTCGGGACGGTCGACGACCTGCTGATCGCCGATGGCGGGGCCCTCAAGGCGGTGGTGCTGGATGTCGGCGGCCCCCTGGGGCTCGGCAGCAAGCGCATCGCCGTGGAGCCCGGCGCCCTGGTGCTGCGCCCGGGCGGGGAGCGATTCTCGGCCGTGCTCCACATGAGCACCGACACGGTCGCGGCCGCCCAACCCTTCGACCCGGTCAAGGCGACGGCGGCGGAGTAGCTTGACCGGCACCGGACTGGATGCGGTTGCGATTCAGGCGCGCCGCTTCAAAGTCAATCCGCGATTCCCTCGCCGTCATGGCGAGCGGAGCGAAGCAACCCAGCGCGGCGCTACGTTTTTCCAGGTCACGCGACCCTGGGTTGCTTCACTGTGCGCGCAGTGACGGGGCGCCGTCCCGTGGGCGCCCCGTCGCTTCAGATATCCAGATCGACGCCGTCGGCGAAGGCCGCGCGCTCGCTGATGAAGGCGAAGCGGGCCTCGGGCTTGTTGCCCATCAGGCGCTCCACCGTGTCGCCGGTGGATTCCCGTGCCTCGTCGAGCACCGCGACCCGCAGGAGCGTGCGCTTCTTCGGGTCCATGGTGGTCTCCTTGAGCTGGGCCGGCATCATCTCGCCCAGGCCCTTGAAGCGCCCGATCTCGACCTTGCCGCCCTTGAACACCGTCTTGGTGATCCGCTCCCGGTCGGCATCGTCCCGGGCATAGGCGACCTTGGAGCCCTGCTGCAGCCGGTAGAGCGGCGGGATCGCCAGGTAGAGGTGCCCGCGGTCGATCAGCTTCGGCATCTGTCGGTAGAAGAACGTGATCAGCAGCGACGCGATGTGGGCGCCGTCCACATCGGCGTCCGTCATGATGATCACCTTGTCGTAGCGCAGATCCGTCTCGCGGAAGGCCGCGCCGGTGCCGCAGCCGAGCGCCAGGGTCAGGTCCGAGATCAGCTGGTTGGCGCCGAGCTTGTCCCGGGAGGCCGAGGCGACGTTGAGGATCTTGCCGCGCAGGGGCAGGATCGCCTGGGTGGTCCGGTCCCGGGCCTGCTTGGCCGAGCCGCCGGCCGAATCGCCCTCGACGATGAAGATCTCGGAGCCCGCCGTGCCGGCGGCCGAGCAATCCGCCAGCTTGCCGGGCAGGCGCAGCTTGCGGGTCGCGCTCTTGCGGGCGACCTCCTTCTCCTGGCGCCGGCGCAGCCGCTCCTCGGCCCGGTCGATCACCCAGTCGAGCAGCTTGTTGGCCTGGGCCGGGGAGGCGGCCAGCCAATGGTCGAAGGCGTCGCGCACCGCCGTCTCGACGATGCGCTGCGCCTCGACGGTGGCGAGCTTGTCCTTGGTCTGGCCCTGGAATTCCGGCTCGCGGATGAACACCGAGAGCATGGACGCGCAGGTCGCCATGACGTCGTCGGTGGTCACCGCCGTCATGCGCTTGGCCTGGTTCACCCGCTCGGCATGCTCGCGCAGGCCCCGCAGCAGCGCGACCCTTAAGCCCGCCTCGTGGGTGCCGCCCTCCGGGGTGGGAATCGTGTTGCAGTAGGAATGCGAGAAGCCGTCCTCGGCGACCATCCAGGCCACCGCCCATTCGAGCGAGCCGTGCGAGCCGGGCTTTGTCACCTTGCCGGTGAACATCGCCTCGGTGACCAGCTCCTTGCCCTCGATGTCCCGGGCAAGATAGTCGCGCAGCCCGGCCGGGAACCGGTGCACCGCCTCGGCCGGCACGTCCTCCAGGCCCTCGAGCAGGGCAGGGGCGCAGCGCCAGCGGATCTCGACGCCGCCGAACAGGTAGGCCTTCGAGCGCGCCATCTTGAACAGGCGGCGCGGGTCGAACTTCAGCGAGCCGAAGATCTCGGCATCGGGGTGGAAGCGCACCCGGGTGCCGCGCCGGTTCTGCACCCGACCGACCAGCTCCAGCGCCCCCTGCGCGTGGCCGCGGGAGAAGGTCTGGCGGTAGAGGGTCTGGTTGCGGGCGACCTCGACCTCGAGGAGGTCGGACAGGGCGTTAACCACCGAGATGCCGACGCCGTGCAGGCCGCCGGAGGTCTCGTAGACCTTCGAGTCGAACTTACCGCCCGCGTGCAGCGTCGTCATGATGACTTCGAGCGCCGACTTGCCCGGGAACTTCGGATGCGGGTCCACCGGGATGCCGCGGCCGTTGTCGGTGATCACCAGCGAGCCGGTTTCCTCGAGCTCGACCTCGATGAAGCTGGCATGGCCGGCCACCGCCTCATCCATGGAATTGTCGATCACCTCGGCGAAGAGGTGGTGCAGCGCCCGCTCGTCGGTGCCGCCGATATACATGCCGGGCCGACGCCGGACCGGCTCCAACCCCTCCAGCACCTCGATGTCGGAGGCAGTGTAGCCGGCCTCGGGCTCAGCCGCCGCGATGGTCGGCACCGAGGCGGATTCCGCGAGCCGCCGCCGCGGCTCCGCCGGACGCGGGACCGAGGGCTTGCCACCGGGCCCGAACAGGTCGCGCGCCGGATCGCTCACGCGCGGCCTCCGCGAACGCGGCGCATCGGCCGGCTCGGTGTTGGGCAGACGGGCGTCGGATCGTGCAGCATGCGCCTTCATCCCCGCATCATAGCGGAACAAAACAGAAACATCCAGAGCGTTCGGTGCGTCGCCGAACGGCCTTACCATCGCATGCTGCGCCGCCGCGAGCGAGGGGCGCGGCCGGCCCGGCGCGACGGAGCCGTCATCGCGACGTTGCACAATCGTGGGTTAAGGCTTCCTCAGCTGCCGCCCGGATCGGAACCGCGCGGCTCCGGCCGCGTTTGTCTGGGAAAGAGCTTGACCGTGGTCAGGGAGCCGCCGTCGATGAGCAACGCCGCGATCGAGGCCCGCCGCCTCACCCTGATCCGTTTTGAGCGCGCCGCCGGCACCGTCTTCGGGTGCGACGAGGAGACGGCCTCCGTGCCGCCCGCTCGCTTCCTGATGAACGGCCTGACCATCGCGCTGGCGACGGTCGCCACCGCCCTGGCCGCGACCATCACCTATCTGGCTTAGCCCGAAGCGTTCGCGCCAAGTCCTCAAAGGGATCGGGCGCGGCTCTCAGCCGGCACCCGATTTCTTCGCCGGGCTCTTCTTGGCCGCCGGCTTCTTCGCGGGGGCCTTCTTGGCCGCCGGCTTCTTGTCCGCGGCCGCCGCCCGAGCCGGCGCCTTCCGGGCCGATGTCCGCTTGGCCGGCTTGCCGCCGCCCGACGCCCGCTTGGCATTCACCAGCGCGATCGCCTCGTCGAGGGTCAGCGCCTCGGCATTCATGGTCTTCGGCAGCGTCGCGTTGACCTCGCCGTCGGTGACGTAGGGGCCGTATTTGCCGGCCTTGACCACGAGGTCGCGCCCGCTCGTCTCGTCCTTGCCCAGCGGCCGGCCCGGATCGGCCGCCGGCCGGCCCCGGCCGCCGCCCTGCTCCTTGGCGACGATCAGGTCGATGGCGCGGTTGGCCCCGACCTCCAGCACGTCGTCGTCCTTGCCGAGATTGGCGTAGGTCTTCCCGTGCTGCACGTAGGGTCCGAACCGGCCGAGATTGGCCAGGATCGGTTCGCCGGTCTCGGGATGGCGCGCCACCTCGCGCGGCAGCGACAGCAGCGCCAGGGCCTTGTCCAGATCGACCGAGGAGGGGGAGAGCCCCTTCGGCAGCGAGGAACGCTTCGGCTTCGCCGCATCCTTCTCGGTGGAGGCCTCGCCGAGCTGGACGAAGGGCCCGAACCGCCCGTCCCGGATCGTCACCGGCATCCCGGTCACGGGATCGTTGCCCAGCACCCGGACGCCCGGCTGGCCGCCCTCGGCCGAGGAACCGTCACCGTCGCCGTCGACCCCGGAGGCCGAGAGCTGGCGGGTGTACTTGCACTCGGGATAGTTCGAGCAGCCGATGAAGGCGCCGAACTTGCCAAGCTTCAGCGAGAGCTGGCCGGTGCCGCAGACCGTGCAGGTGCGCGGGTTCGAGCCGTCGCCCTTGTCGGGGAAGATGTGCGGGCCGAGCAGGCCGTTGAGCGCCTCCAGCACGTCGGTGACGCGCAGCTCCTTGGTCTCGCCGATCGCCGCGGAAAAGTCCTTCCAGAAGTCGCGCAGCACCGCCCGCCAGTCGATCTCGGCGTTGGACACCCGGTCGAGCTGACCTTCGAGGTCGGCGGTGAAATCGTACTCGACGTAGCGCCGGAAGAAGCTTTCCAGAAAGCCGGTGACGAGGCGTCCCTTGTCCTCCGGCTGAAGCCGCTTTTTTTCGATTTTCACGTATTCGCGGTCGCGCAGCGTTTGAAGAACGGCCGCGTAGGTCGAGGGCCGGCCGATGCCGAGCTCCTCCATGCGCTTGACCAGGCTCGCCTCGGAATAGCGGGGCGGCGGCTCGGTGAAGTGCTGGGTCGCGGTGATGCGCTCGCGGGTGAGCGGGTCGCCGGCCTTCATCGGCGGAAGCCGCTTGCTCTCCTCGTCCTCCTCGTCGTCCTTGCCCTCTTGGTAGAGAGCCAGGAAGCCGTCGAACTTCACGACCTGGCCGGTGGCGCGCAGGTCGATCCGGCGCGGGCCGACATTGGCCGTGACGTCCACGGTGGTGCGCTCCAGCTCGGCCGATTCCATCTGGCTCGCCATCGTGCGGGTCCAGATCAGGTCGTAGAGCTTGGCCTGCTCCGGCTCGAGGTGGCGGGCCACCATCTTGGGCAGGCGGCTCATGTCGGTCGGGCGCACGGCCTCGTGGGCCTCCTGCGCGTTCTTGGCCTTGACGCTGTACTTGCGCGGCACGTCCGGCACGTAGCGGTCGCCGAACTCCTTGCCGATCACCTTGCGGGTGTCCTGGATCGCCTCCGGCGCCATGTCGACGCCGTCGGTCCGCATGTAGGTGATGATGCCCACCGTCTCGCCGCCGACATCGACGCCCTCGTAGAGGCGCTGCGCGACCCGCATGGTCTGCGCCGGCGCCATCCCGAGCTTGCGCGAGGCCTCCTGCTGCAACGTGGAGGTGGTGAAGGGCGGCTGCGGGTGGCGCTTGGCCGGCTTCGCCTCGACGCTCGCCACCTGGAAGGTCGCGAGTTCGAGGTCGCGCTTGAACGCGGCCGCCGCGTCGCCGGTGCCGACATCGAGGCGCTGGATCCGCTTGCCGTCGGCCCCGACCAGGCGCGCCTCGAAGGTCGCGCCGTCCGTGGTCGTCAGGGTCGCGACGATCGACCAGTACTCGCGCGGCTTGAAGCTCTCGATCTCCATCTCGCGCTCGACCACGAGCCGGAGTGCCACCGACTGCACGCGGCCGGCCGAGCGGGCGCCGGGGAGCTTGCGCCACAGCACCGGCGAGAGGTTGAAGCCGACGAGGTAATCGAGCGCCCGGCGCGCCAGATACGCGTCGACGAGAGCCTGGTCGATCTCGCGCGGCTTGCGCATCGCGGCCTCGACCGAGGCCTTGGTGATGGCGTTGAAGGTCACGCGCTCGACCGGGATGCCCTTGAGCGCCTTGCGGGCGTTCAGCGCCTCCAGGACGTGCCAGGAGATCGCCTCGCCCTCGCGATCCGGGTCGGTGGCCAGGATCAGCTTGTCCGCGCCCTTGACCGCCTTGGCGATCTCGCTGACCCGGCTGGCGCCCCGGTCCGCGAGTTCCCAGACCATGTGGAAATCCTGCTCGGGATCGACCGAGCCGTCCTTGGCCGGCAGGTCGCGGATGTGCCCGAAGGAGGCGATCACCTCATAGTCGCGGCCAAGATACTTATTGATCGTCTTGGCTTTGGCCGGCGACTCGACGACGACGACTTTCATTCAGACCTCTGCCCCTCGACGGAGCCTGGGCGCGACGGACGAATTCTGTTCGAAATTCGCGTGGGACGAGTGCCCGCCGTCGGGCCGGGGCCGCGCGCCGGGGACAAGTGGGTTACGGGCGGCGGGTTGTCAAATGGCAGTCGCGGCCGAGCGGCCAACTGGGGCCATCGTACGCAGCACGCGAATCCGATATGATAGCCGATCGATGGCGATCACCTTCGATCCGGCCAAACGCGACCGAACCTTGGCCGAGCGAGGGCTCGATTTCGAGGACGCGGAGCTCGTTTTCGCAGGGCCGGGCTTCACGTTCGACGACATCCGCCGCGATTACGGCGAGCATCGCATCGTCACAGTCGGCTTCCTGGCGGGCCGGATGGTGATCGTAATCTGGACCCCACGCGGCCGGGACCGCCACGTCTTTTCGATGAGGAAGGCCAATGTCAGAGAGCAGAAGCGCTACGCACCGCTCATCCGCTGAGGCCTCCATCAAGAGCGATCTGGCGAAGGTGGACGCGCACGAGATCACGGCGGAGGAATACGATGAGATCCCCGAGCTGACCGACGAGATGCTGCAGCGTGCCGAGTTTCACGTCGGCGACCGGTTCGTGCGGCGCGGGCCTTCGGAGGGCTCCGACGCGGCAGTTTCGGTCCATCTCCTTCCGTCCATCGCCGAGCATTTCCAGGCCCAGGGCCCGGGCTGGCAGGCCCGCGTCAACGCCCTTCTGATGGAGGTGGTCGAGCGCGAGCGCGCACTCAAGCGTCGCTGAAGCCTCAGATCCCCGCGTACCACTCGTAGCCGCGATCCTCCCAGTAACCGCCCTTGCCCTGGCCGAAGCCCGACAGCGACTCCACCAGCTCGACCCGCATCACGTATTTGGCCTGCTTGTAGCCGAGCTGGCGCTCGACGCGCAGGCGCAAGGGGGCGCCGTTCGAGACCGGCAGCGGCTTGCCGTTGAGGTCGTAGGCCAGGATCGTCTGCGGGTTGAAGGCGTCGAACAGGTCGATGCTCTCGTAGTAGCGGATCGGCGTGCGCTTATCCTCGGGCGGCTCGGGCTCCGGGGCGCCCTGGCCCCAATCGTCCTTGGGCGCATCGGTGGCGGTCGGTGCGCCGCCCCAATCCTCGGCGGCGGCGAGCTGAATATAGCCGTCGCGGACCGAGCCCGGATGTTCGGGCCGCCACAGGGAGGCGCCGTCACCGCCTTCGAGGCCGCCGCCGGCATATTCCAGCGTGTCGGCGCAGTGGAACACGGCGTAGCGCGCCTGGGGCTTCAGCCCGGCCCGGTTCAGGAGTTCGGCCAGCGGTACGCCGGACCATTGGCCGATGCAGGACCAGCCCTCGACGCAATCGTGGCGGGTCACCTGGGTGCGGCCCGGCAACCCGCGCAGATCCGCCAGGCTGAGCGACAGCGGCGTCTGCACCAGTCCGTCGACCGTGAGCTTGAACTCCGAAAACTTCTTCGCCGCCAGGGCGCGGAACGCCCGGTCCGGCGGGTCGATGGTGCCGTTCGGCTTGAACCAGGGCGAGATCATCGCGGCCGGGTATTCCCGGGCGAGCGTTGCGGGCGACATCAGCAGGCGCTGGACGAACAGGTTGGCGTCCTCGCCGGCCTTGAGGGTCCGGCGCCCGGCCTCCGTCCCGGCGAAGCGGTCGCAGCCGCCGAGCAGGGCGGTCCCGGCGAGGCCGGCGCCGGCGGTGAGCAGCTTGCGGCGGTGCAGGATCATCGCGCGGTTTCCTTCTCGGGACGGCCGAGGCTGAACCAGCCGGTGAGCATGCCGCGCATGTTGTTGACGAAGCCGGAGACCAGAACCAGCACCACGTGGACCACCACGAACAGCACCAGCAGCCCGGCGGCGATGAAGTGAATGGTGCGGGCCGATTGGCGGCCGCCGAACAGCTCCGGCAGCCAGTGCCAGGCCGCGTCGACGCCCGGCGACATGGCGAGGCCGGCCAGGACCATGGCGGGCAGGAGAACCAGCACGACGACGAGATAGGTGAGCTTCTGGATCACGTTGTAGCGCTTGGCCTCCTCGCCCTCGGGGAAGCGCAGCAGCAGGTGCTCCTTCACGGAGCCGCCGAAGTCGCGGATCTGGTCGCCGTCCGGGATCAGGCGGCGGCGGAGCTGGCCGCTGAACAGCCCGTAGAGGAGATAGACCGCGCCGTTGATCACCAGGAACCACGCGAACAGGAAGTGCCAGCGCCGCCCCGTGGTGAGGTCCTGGTCCGCCGGGAGGGTCGCCCAGGCCGGGAAGGCCCGGTCCACCGCGGTGCCGCCCTCGCGGGACAGGCCGAGCACGCCGGTCGTCTCGAAGCTGTGCGCGCCGATCGTCACGACGCCGCGATTCGTGCCGTCGCGCCCCTGCTCGCTGGTGATCGCCAGAGCGGGATCGTCGAAGGTCGAGACCGCCCCCCAGTACAAAGCCGGGTGGGCGTTGAAGATCTGCAGGCCGCTCATCAGCAGCACCAGCAGCACCCCGGCGTTGATCCAGTGCGCCACCCGGATCACCACGGGATGCCGGTAGAACCAGCGGCGCCCGGAGGCGTCGACGGTCTCGGGCGCTGCGAGCGCGGGGGCGCCGGCCAAAGGTTCGGCTCTCAGGCTTTCGGGTCTCAAGCGTGCGTCTCGCGGGGGTGGCGACGGTGCGGGTTCCGTCCGATCCGGCTGATACGTGGCGCGGACGCTCAAGTTACCAACCGATGAAAAAAGGCCGCAGGGGCTGGCGCGCCTTGCCGGGAGAGCGAGCCGGACCTACACCCCGGACTCATCATGACGACCTCCGCGCCCCCGGCCTTTCCGCACCGGCACCTCCTCGGCATCGAGGGGCTGACCCGGCCCGATATCGAGGCGCTGCTCGACGCGGCCGATGCCGCCGTCGACATCTCAAGGCAGGTCGAGAAGAAGCGCACGACGCTGCGAGGCCGCACACAGATCAACCTGTTCTTCGAGCCCTCGACCCGGACGCAATCCTCGTTCGAGCTCGCCGGCAAACGGCTCGGCGCCGACGTGATGAACATGTCGGTGGCCTCGTCCTCGGTGAAGAAGGGCGAGACCCTGATCGACACCGCTGCGACCCTCAACGCGATGCGGCCGGACATCATCGTGGTGCGCCACGAATCGGCCGGTGCGGTCCATCTGCTCGCCCGCAAGGTCGATTGCGCGGTGGTCAATGCCGGGGACGGCGCCCACGAGCACCCGACCCAGGCGCTGCTCGACGCGCTGACGATCCGCCGCAACAAGGGCCGGATCGAGGGCCTTCAGGTGGCGATCTGCGGCGACGTCCTGCACTCGCGGGTGGCGCGCTCGAACATCATCCTGCTGCAGGCGATGGGCGCGCGCGTGCGCCTGATCGCGCCCTCAACCCTGCTGCCCGCCGGGATCGAGCGTTTCGGCGTCGAGACCTTCACGAATATGCGCAAGGGCCTGGAGGGCTGCGACATCGTCATGATGCTGCGCCTCCAGCGCGAGCGCATGAACGGCTCGTTCGTGCCCTCCGTGAAGGAGTATTTCCACTATTTCGGCCTCGACGGCGAGAAGCTGGCGCTCGCCAAGCCCGACGCCCTGGTGATGCATCCCGGCCCGATGAATCGCGGCGTCGAGATTTCTTCCGAGATCGCCGACGGCGCGCAGTCGCTGATCCGCGAGCAGGTCGAGATGGGGGTGGCCGTGCGCATGGCCGTGCTGGAAGCGCTGGCCCGGCACCTGCCGAACAGCTGAGCCCGCCGTCCGACCCGATCGAAATCAAGCTTAAGTCGGACAAAGCCGGGACGCCTTCACCCGCGTGGCTTGCCCACAGGGCGGCCGTAGCGCAGTTTCCTGCCGAATACGGCCTCGGCCGAACCCGCAAGGCCGACCTCACATGCAGATCGCTTCATGACCGCCTACACGCTCGCCGACCTCGCCAAGCTCGTCGCGAGCCGCGCCGGGACCGATCCCGAGACGTCCTACACGGCCAAGCTGCTGTCCGAGGGGCCCGCCAAGGCGGCGAAGAAGCTCGGCGAGGAGGCCGTGGAGGCGGCCATCGCGGCGGTGCAGGGCGACAAGACCGGGCTCCGGAACGAGGCAGCGGACGTGCTCTATCACTTGGTCGTGCTGCTGAGGGCGGGCGGCGTCGAGCTCGACGCCGTCATGGCGGAGCTGGAGCGCCGCACCGCCCAGAGCGGGCTCGCCGAGAAGGCCGCGAGGCGCCCCGCGTGAACGCGGCCGCGCTGCCGGGCTCGGTCGAGGCGATCCTCGACGAATCGGATCGGCTCTCGCCCTATCGTCGCTTTAGCCGCGAGGAATGGGCGCAGCTGCGCGCCGACACGCCGCTGACCCTCAAGGCCGAGGATATCGAGCGGCTGCAATCGATCAACGACCCGATCTCGGTCGAGGAGGTGGTGGCGATCTACCTGCCATTGTCCCGGCTGCTCTCGCTCTACGTCGCGGCCACGCAGGGGCTGTTCAAGGCGACCCAGCGCTTCCTGCTGGCCGAGCGCGAGACCAAGGCGCCCTACATCATCGGCCTGGCCGGCTCGGTGGCGGTGGGCAAGTCGACCACCGCGCGCATCCTGGCCGCGCTGCTCGCGCGCTGGCCCAACACCCCGAAGGTCGACCTCGTCACCACCGACGGCTTCCTGCTGCCCAATGCCGAGCTGGCCCAGCACGGCCTGATGGAGCGCAAGGGCTTCCCGGAGAGCTACGACACCGCCTCGCTGCTGCGCTTCCTCCACGACGTGAAGGCTGGCCACAAGCGGGTGACGGCACCGCTCTACTCCCACCTAGTCTACGACCGGGTGCCCGGCGAGGAGCGGGTGGTGGAGAGCCCCGACATCCTGATCGTCGAGGGCCTGAACGTGCTCCAGCCCGCCCGCCTGCCGCGGGACGGCACCGCGATCCCGTTCGTCTCCGACTTCTTCGACTTCTCGATCTATCTCGACGGCCACGAGGACGATCTGCACCGCTGGTACGTCACCCGGTTCATGCGCCTGCGCCAGACCGCCTTCCGCGACCCGCGCTCCTACTTCCGCAAATACGCCGAGGTGCCCGAGCACGAGGCGCTCGACATCGCCGACCGGCTCTGGACCTCGATCAACCTGCCGAACCTGCGCGAGAACATTTTACCCACCCGCCAGCGCGCGAGCCTGATCCTGACCAAGGGCGCGAGCCACCGGATCGAGAGCGTGGCTTTGCGGCGGTTGTAACCGCTCACACGAATGGGAATTCGGCCTCCGCCAGGTAGGGTCCGCCCCCGGTCGATTCCTTCGCCGAGAACAGCGTCACCCGGTCGGCGGTGAAGGTCAGCGACGCGAAGGCCGGTCCTTGCGAGAGGTACATCGCCACCGCCTCCGGGCTGGCGTCGCGCCGCAGGCGGGCCAGCGTCACGTGTGGGGTGAACTTTCGGCGCTCCGGCTCGACGCCGGCCCGGCGCACCAGCCGCTCCTGTTCGGCCTGGAGGTCGATCAGGTCCGGGCTCGGCGCCACCGAGGCGTAGAGCGCCCGCGGCCGGTCGCCGCCGAAGATGCCGAGCCCGTCGAGCGTCACCGTCAGGGCGGCGCGCAGGCGCATCTCGGCCAGCGCCTCGAGCACGTCCTCGGCCACGGGGATCTCGACATCGCCGAGGAACCGCAGGGTGACGTGGTAATCGCCGGGTTCGATCCAGCGCGCACCCGGCAGGCCGCCCCGGAAGACCCGGAGCGCGTCCGCGATCTCGGGCGGCACGGCGAGCCCGGTGAACAGCCGCGGCATCAGCGCGACGCCCCCTGCCGGAGGCCCCGGAGAAAAGTCTCGACCGTGGGGAGGATCTGGGCCGCGATGGTCTCGACGCCCCGGGCGTTCGGGTGCAGCCCGTCATCGAGGTGCTGGGCGCGATCGCCGATGATCCCGTCCAGGAAGAACGGGTAGAGGATCAGGTCGTAGCGCTTGGCCAGCGTCGGGTAGATCGCGTCGAACCGCGCCTTGTAATCCGGCCCGAGATTGGGCGCGGCCTGCATGCCGGCCAGCAGAACCGGGATCCCGCGGGCCTTCAGCCGCTCGATGATCGCAGCGAGCGCCCCCTCGGTGACCTTCGGGTCGGTGCCGCGCAGCATGTCGTTGGCGCCGAGTTCCAGGATCACCCCGGCGGTCCCGTCCGGAACCGACCAGTCGACCCGGTCGAGCCCACCCGTTGCGGTGTCGCCGGAGACGCCGGCATTGGCCACCGTCACATCCGCGCCCTTGGCCTTGAGCAGGCGCTCCAGCACGGTCGGGAAGGCGGCGTCCGACGGCAGGCGGTAGCCGGCGGTGAGGCTGTCGCCGAGCGCCACGAGCTTGATCGGATCGGCTGATGCCGCGTGACTCTCTGTCATGAAAGGGAACACCAGACCCGCTAGCGCTGCGACAAACAGGGCGACCCGCCGGGCGCGGCGGGCGCCGTCATGGCGCGGCCCCAATGCGCCCCCCATATCGCGGTGCATCAACGGCCCGTGCAGCCAAGTTCGCAGCCAAGTTCGAAGCCAAGTCAGGACCTCGCGCGCCATGCTCGTCATCGCCCACAGATCGGCCGCCTCGTGAGCCACGACAAGGTGCTGCGCGAGCCGGCGATCGCGTTGTCCGACATCGATCTCAGCCTCGGCCGCGGCGCCGCGCGGGTCCACGTCCTGCGCGGCATCTCGCTCAGCGTCGATCGCGGCGAGGCGGTGGGGCTGGTCGGCCCCTCGGGCTCGGGCAAGTCGACCCTGCTGATGGTCATGGCCGGGCTGGAGCGGCCCGATTCCGGCGGCGTCGTGATCGAGGAGACCGACCTCGCCCGCCTCGACGAGGACGCGCTCGCCCGCTTCCGGGGCCGGCGCATCGGCATCGTGTTCCAGGCCTTCCACCTGGTCCCGACCATGACGGCCCTCGAGAATGTCGCGCTGCCGCTGGAACTCGCGGACCGGCCCGGCGCGCTGGAGCGGGCCCGCGCCGAGCTGGAGGCGGTCGGCCTCGGCCACCGGCTGCACCATTACCCGGCCCAGCTCTCGGGCGGCGAGCAGCAGCGCGTCGCCATTGCCCGGGCCGTCGCCCCCGATCCGGCGATCCTGGTGGCGGACGAGCCCACCGGCAATCTCGACGAGGCCACCGGCCGCCAGATCGTCGACCTGCTGTTCCGGCTCAAGCGCGACCGCGGCGCCACCCTCGTCCTCGTCACCCACGACAACGGCCTCGCGCGCCTGTGCGACCGCACCGTGCGCCTGCGCTCGGGCCGGATCGAGGAGGCGGTGACCGCCTGATGCACGGCACGATCCCGCGTCCCGAACCCGCGCCCCGGCGCATCCCGCTGACCCTGCGCCTCGCCCTCCGCGAGCTGCGCGCCGGCCTGTCCGGCTTCGGCGTGTTCCTGGCCTGCATCGCGCTGGGCGTCGCGGCGATCGCCGGCGTGGCCTCGATCTCGCGCTCGCTCTCCGACGGTCTCGGCCGGGAGGGGCGCCGGATCCTCGGCGGCGATCTCGCCTACAACCTCATCAACCGCGAGGCGACCGACCCGGAGCGGCAGGCCCTGGCCCGGGAGGGCCGGATCGACGCGGTGGCCTCCCTGCGGGCCATGGCGGTGGCGGGCAGCGGCGACGCCGCGCTGGTCGAGCTGAAGGCGGTCGACCCCGCGACCTACCCGGCGGCGGGCGAGCTCATCACCGACCCGCCGGGCCGGCTCGTCGATCTGCTGGCGGAGCGAGACGGTGCGCCGGGCGCCGTGGCGGACCCGGCCCTGCTCACCCGCCTCGACGTGAAGGTCGGCGACCGGATCACCCTGGCCGGCCACCCGGTGACGATCCGCGGCACGCTGACATCCGAGCCCGACAAGATCGCCGGCGGCATCGGCTTCGGCCCGCGGCTACTAATCTCGGAGCCGGCGCTGCGGGCGACCGGCCTCGTCCAGCCGGGCAGCCTCAACCGCTGGAGCTACCGCATCGTCCTGCCCAAGGACGCCGCCCGGGATTCGGACATCGACGCCGCGCAGACGCGGATCCGCGCCGCGACCCCGGAGGCGGGCTGGGAGATCCGGTCGCGCACCAACGCCGATCCCCGCTTCGCCAAGAGCATCGAGCGCTTCACCCAGTTCCTGACCCTGGTCGGTCTGACCGCGCTGATCGTCGGCGGGGTGGGCGTCGGCAACGCCGTCCACGCCTTCGTGGAGCGCAAGCGGCCGTCGATCGCCACGCTCAAGAGCGTCGGTGCGCCGGGCTCGCAGGTGGTCGCCCTCTACCTGACCCAGGTGATGCTGATCGCCGGGATCGGCACGCTGATCGGGCTCACCATCGGGGCGAGCCTGCCGTTCGTGCTGGACGCTCTGTTCTCCGCCGACCTGCCCCTGCCGCTGAACCCAACCCTGGCGCCGGCCGAGCTCGCGCTCGCCGCCGCCTACGGGCTGCTCACCGCCTTCGCGTTCGCGATCACGCCCCTGGGCCGCGCCCATGACGTGCCGGTCTCCGGCCTGTTCCGCGACACGGTCGACCCGGCCCGGGTCAGCCCGCGCTGGCGCTACCGGGTGTGGCTCGCCCTGAGTCTGGCGGCGCTCGTCGGCCTGTCGGTCGCCACGGCCTTCGACCGGCGGGTGGCACTGATCTTCATCGCCGCCGCGGCGATCGCCTTCGCGCTGCTGCACGGGGTGGCGCTCGGCCTGATGGCGCTCGCCCGCCGCCTGCCGCATCCGCGCTGGCCGGCGCCCCGGATGGCGCTGGCCAATCTCCATCGGCCCGGCGCCCTGACCCCGGCCATCGTGCTGTCGCTGGGTCTCGGGGTGACGCTGCTGGTCACCCTCAGCCTGATCGACGCCAATGTCCGCCGGACGATCAGCGCGACGCTACCGGCGCGGGCGCCGAACCTGTTCTTCCTCGACATCCCGTCCCGCGACGCGGCCGAGTTCCGGGCGTTCCTGGCGCGCTCGGCCCCCAACGGCAAGATCGAGGACGTGCCAATGATGCGCGGCCGGATCGTCGCCCTGAACGGCGTGCCGGCCAACAAGATCCGGCCCCCGGAGGACGCCGCCTGGGTCCTCGACGGCGACCGAGGCATCACCTACGCCGACACCGTGCCGGAGGGCTCGGCCCTCACCGAAGGCGCCTGGTGGAGCGCCGAGCAGGGCGCCAAGCCCCTGGTCTCGTTCGAGGCCGAGCTCGCGCGCCAGCTCGGGCTGAAGGTCGGCGACAGTGTCACCGTCAACGTGCTCGGCCGCGACCTGACCGCGACGATCTTCAACCTGCGCCGGGTGGAGTGGCGCAATCTCGGCATCAACTTCGTGATGGTGTTCTCGCCCGGCACCTTCCGCGGCGCACCGCATTCGGACCTCGCCACCCTGTCGCTTCCGGGGGGCACCGATGCGGGGGCCGAGAACCACATCCTGCGCGACGTCGCCAAGGCGTTTCCGTCGGTGAGCGCCGTACGGGTGAAGGACGCGCTGGACGCGATCGGCGACCTCGTCGGCCGCCTGGTCCTGGCGATCCGCGGGGCCAGCGCGGTGGCGGTACTGGCGAGCCTGTTCGTGCTGGCGGGCGCCATCGCGGCGGGCCATCGGGCCCGCCTCTACGACGCTGTGGTGCTCAAGGTGCTCGGCGCCAGCCGGGCCCGGCTGCTCACCGCCTACGCCATCGAATACGCGGCGCTGGGCCTCGCCACCGCCCTGTTCGGCCTCGCCGCCGGCAGCGTCGCCGGCTGGGTCATCGTCGCGAAGGTCATGCATCTCGACTTCCGCCTCGACCTGTGGGGCGCGCTGGTCGCCGCAACGGCCGCGGTGGCACTGGCGATCCTTCTCGGCCTGGCCGGCACCTGGCGCATCCTCGGCCAGAAGCCGGCGCCCTATCTTCGGCAGATCTAGGAGCCGGTTTTCATGGCCGGCCAGCCGGTCGCGGCGGGTGGTTAAGACTTCACCGCGAGTCATCGAAACGGTGTGACCCGGGCAACCGTCAGTCGAACCGACGACCGTGATCACGGGAATCCATTTTAATCCCTGCGATCATGGACAAAAATACATCGTCCGGGACCTGAAAAGCGGCCCGGCAACCGTGGCCGGGGACTTGTGCGGGGGACGGCCGCGCAACATATTCCTGTCCGAGGCGCCAGCCTGGCGCCAGAGGTCCTGCGTGGGCCTCGCCCGAAACACCACGCTGAGAGAGCCTCCGCAAGGAAACTCCCATGGCATTCGAGAACTCTCCCTTCCGGTACGGCGCCCAGCAGCCGTCCGGCTACGCTGGCGCGGGCAGCCAGGTCCAGGTCGATCAGGGCCTGCGGACCTTCATGCTCGGCGTCTACAACAACATGGTCGTCGGGCTCGGGATCTCCGGTCTCGTTGCCCTCGGCCTGAACATGGCGTCGGTCGCGGCCTACCAGGGTACGCGCCCGATCCTGACCCCCTTCGGTCAGACCCTCTACAACAGCCCGCTCAAGTGGGTCCTGATGCTCGCTCCGCTCGCGTTCATCTTCGTCTTCTCGATGCGGATGGACCGGATGTCGGCCTCGTCGGCCCGGACGATGTTCTGGGCCTTCGCGGCGGTGATGGGCGCCTCGATGTCCTCGCTTCTCCTGGTCTTCACCGGGGCGAGCGTGATCCAGGTGTTCTTTATCACGGCGGCGGCCTTCGGCTCGCTGAGCCTGTACGGCTACACGACTCAGCGTAGCCTGTCGGGCATGGGCTCGTTCCTGATGATGGGCCTGATCGGCATCATCCTGGCGTCGCTCGTGAACATCTTCTTCGCGTCGTCGGCCCTGCAGTTCGCCATCTCGGTGCTCGGCGTGCTGATCTTCGCGGGCCTCACCGCCTACGACACACAGAAGCTCAAGGAGATGTATCTCTACGGCGGCTTCGACGGAGAGATGGCGGCCAAGATGTCGGTGAACGGCGCCCTGACCCTCTATCTCGACTTCATCAACATGTTCCAGTTCCTGCTGAGCCTGATCGGCGACCGCCGCTAGGCCCTGATAGAGACCGGACTTGATCGGAAGCCCCGGCGGGAAACCGCCGGGGCTTCTTTTTGTCTGTACTGCCATTCGCCAGCCGCTAACGTGCCGGCATGCTGTCGATCTCCGGCCTCTCCGCCTTCCCGATCACCCCCAGCGACGCCGAGGGCCGCGTCGATGAAACGGGCCTGCGCCGGCTTTTAGAGCGGCTCGCGGAGGCGCAGGTCGATTCGATCGGGCTGCTCGGCAGCACCGGCACTTACGCCTACCTGTCCCGGGACGAGCGCCGCCGCGCCGTGACCATCGCCGCCGAGGTGGTCGGCGGCCGGGTGCCGATCCTGGTCGGAATCGGGGCGCTGCGCACCGACGAGGCGATCCGCTTGGCCCGGGACGCCCGGGCAGCCGGCGCCGATGCCGGGCTGCTGGCCCCGGTCTCCTACACGCCGCTCACCGACGATGAGGTGTTCCGGCATTTCGAGGCCGTGGCAGGCGAGGGCGGCCTGCCTCTGGTGATCTACGACAACCCGGCGACCACGCATTTCCGTTTCTCCCCGGACCTGATCGGCCGGATCGCGCGCCTGCCCGGTTTCGTGGCGGCCAAATGTCCCGCGCCGGCGCCGGAGGCTGCCGTGGCCGGGGTTTCGGCTCTCAGGGACGCGGTTCCCGCCGGTTTTCCCCTCGGGGTTAGCGGCGACTGGAATGCGACCGCGGCTCTGATCGCCGGCGGCACGGCCTGGTTCAGCGTGGCGGGCGGCCTGTTCCCGAAGACCTGCCTGGCGATCACGCGCGCCGTCCAGGCCGGCGACATCGCGCAGGCCCGGAGGCTGAATGCGGAACTCGCACCGCTCTGGGCGCTGTTCCAGACCTATTCGAGCCTGCGGGTGGTCTATGCGCTCGCCGAGTCCCTCGGCCTGTGCCGGGCCGAGCCGCCGCGGCCGATCCTGCCGCTGGCGCCCGCGATCCGGGACGAGATCGTCGCCACCGTCCGGACCTTGAACCTCGCCTGAGACCTCAGACGGCGCGCGGCGGCGGCTCCAGCACGGCGAGAACCCGGGCCAGCTCGGTCCCGCGCTTCATCACGAGGCCGCTGGCGGCGATGACCGCGTAGGCGCCCTGGCGGCGGGCGAGCTTCGGATCCTTCTCGATCCGGTAGAGCGGCATCTCGGAGCTGCGGCGGTAGATCGAGAACACCGCCTTGTCCCGGCGGAAATCCATCGCGTAGTCGCGCCACTCGCCGGCGGCGACCTGCCGGCCGTAGAGGTTGAAGATCGTGCGCAGCTCGTCCCGGTTGAAGGCGATCTGCGGGGGTTCCGCACGGGCGGGAAACGGAATGACATGGCCCGCCGCATCGTCGGGCCGCGACCCCGCGCTCGTCCGCTCCGTCATCATCACTCCGTGGCGCTCATGCTTTGCCGGATGATGGCCCCCGCCGCCGCGCCCCGCAAGGGTGGTCGCGGCGGGTCTCCGTGTCGCGTGAGACACAGGCCAGCGGCAAAAAACACGGTTCCGCCCGATTTGTGCCTTTTGCGAGCCGCGTTGCGGTGGCACAACAATCGCTGAACCTCGCCGGGTTTTGCCTGGCCGGCGACCGTAACCCAGCTCCCCAGCCTTCGGTCACCGGTCGGGATCCCAGGATTCGGCACTCCGAGGTTTCGAGACCCAATGACTTCAGGCCGCCCCTCCGGGCGGCCTTTTTTATGATTCTCCCGGCCGCCGGACCGGATGGCCGTCTTTCCGTCTCCCGTTGACCGCGGGATACAGGTATGGCGAGCCGCATCATGGGTCCGCCCGCCTTCGACGACGCCTTCATCCAGACGCTCGACACGCTGTTCGCGTGGCGCCGCGACGTGCGCCGCTTCCGGCCGGACGCGGTCGATCCGGATCATCTGCGCGCCTGCCTGGCCGCCGCCCATCGGGCGCCCTCGGTGGGCAACAGCCGGCCCTGGCGCTTCGTCCGCGTGTCGGACCCGGCCCGGCGCGCCGCCGTCGCGCAGGACTTCTCCCGCTGCAACGCCGCCGCCGCCACGGTTTACGACGCCGCGCGGGCGGCGCGCTACCGGACGCTCAAGCTCGCCGGGCTGAACGAGGCACCGGAGCACCTCGCGGTGTTCTGCGACGATTCCACCGAGACCGGCCTCGGTCTCGGCCGGGCCAGCATGCCGGAGACCCTGGCCTATTCGGTGGTCGGGGCGGTGCAGTGCTTCTGGCTGGCGGCGCGGGCGCGCGGGCTCGGCGTCGGCTGGGTCTCGATCCTGGAGCCCGCTTGCGTCACCGAGATCCTGGCCGTGCCGGCGACCTGGCGGCTCGTCGCCTATCTCTGCGTCGGCCACCCGGTCGAGGAGCATCTGGATCCGGAACTGGAGCGGCACGGCTGGCAGGTCGAAGACCCGCGCGGCGCAGCGTTGATCGAGCGCTGATCCGTCGAGATCCCGGATTTACGCTACTCCTTTACCCTCCCCAAGACTTCCCGGGATCAATGCCGCATCAACCATAGCTTTTCGTGGAACGGCAAGCGCGGCCGTGGATTACTGGCCCGCATGATCTCTTGCTTGTCGAGGAAGTCGGTGATGTCGGGTCGGGTGGCGGCTTTATTCGGGATGGCCGGCGCGATGCTGGCGGGGTGCTTCGGGACGGCCCAGGCCCGGGAGGTGGTGCCGTTCCAGAACGGCGTCGCACCGGGCTCGGTGGTGATCAGCGTGTCCCAGCGCAAGCTCTACCTGGTGAACGGCGACGGCACCGCGATCCGCTATCCCGTCGCGGTGGGCCGGCCCGGCAAGCAATGGTTCGGCACGGCGTCCATCGACGGCAAGTACGTCGCCCCGGCCTGGTCGCCGCCGGCCGAAGTGAAGCGCGACAACCCGCGGCTGCCGAACCTCATCGCCGGCGGCTCGCCGAACAACCCGATGGGCGCCGCCGCGATGACGCTGGCCGGCGGCGAATACGCCATCCACGGCACCAACCGGCCGAGCTCGGTCGGCACCTACGCCTCCTACGGCTGCATCCGCATGTACAATCAGGACGTGGTCGATCTCTACGCCCGGGTCGATGTCGGCGCCCAGGTCTACGTGACCCAGTGAGGATCGGAGCAACGGCGTGATCAGGTCGCCGTGGTGACATGGCGCGTCACGGCTTCCACGCGAGCCTCCGCACCGTCAAGATGGCGTTCGAGGTCTGCCTTGGAGGTTAGCGGCTCGGCCGTGAGGGGATCATCCGTCGGGTAACGGAAGGCGGTCGCCCACGGCGTCAGACCCGCGAGCGGCCTCGCCTGTTCACGGAACGGATTGGCGATCGGTATCAGCCTGGTCAGAGCGTCGAGATCAGGGCCGGCCCCACGGCCGCGCGGATACCGAATGCCCTCCGCCACAAGACCGCTTCGGCGGCCTTCCCGACGGCCTGATGGACGTGGAACGCGACATCCTCGAGTTCGGGCGGATCGAGCAGCAGGCGTCGCGCCGAGCGCGTATCCTGCTGGGCCTTCCGGATTGATGCGCCCGGATCCGACGCGCTCACGGCGCACTCTCCAACGCCTTGTCGTACAGGACGAGACCGTCCTGCGCGGCGTCATAGGCGAGCGCGTTGACGTCGCGACGGGTGCCCTCGAATACGCTCCTGCGCATCGGCACCACCTGGATCGACGCGCCGAAGTCGCGCACGGCCGCCCACAGGAAGCCCGGCGTATAGTTGCCCGGCGGGATGTCGTCGTTCAGCAGGATGCACAGATCCCAGTCGCTGCCGCGTCGTGGTCCCCGCGCGCCCGGCTTCCGAACAGGATCACGCGCTCGCCGCGGCGAGCGGCGTCGACAGCCTGTCCCGGGCAAGCGCGTGGCTCATGATGCATGATGAACAACATGCCGCGCCGATGCGCAGGCGCGCGCCGACGCCCGAGCCACGGCGCGCGCAGATCGGGCGGCCGCTGTGCCCTACTTGGCCGGCGGCGCAGTCGCCTCCACGGCCGTGAAGGTCTCCAAAATCCGATAGGTGTGCTCCGCGCCGGCCGGCACGCAGTAGGAATCGCCCGCCGCGAGCGCGACCGTCTCGCCGCCGACCACCAGCTCGGCCCGGCCGCTGATGACGTAGCCCACAGTCTCGTGCGGCGAGGACGTCATCGGCTTGTCGGCGTTCGGCTCCTCGGCCCGCCACATCCGCATCCCGAGCCGCTCGCCGCGGGCAAGCGCGATCTCGCCACGCGGTCCCGCGGCCGCGCCGTGAGCCGATACCTTCGTCGCCATCTGAGCCTCCTGGTGATGAACGAGCCCAACGGCGCCCGCCGCGCGACGTTCCGCGCCTGGTGTCGCGGCCACGGCCCGGACCGCCGCTTGACGGCCCGCGGCTCGCAGCAACAGGATGTCGCACCGGTCCAAACAGGCGCCCGACAGAGGCGTGGGCCGGCACGACGCCCGGGATCCGGCGCGTCGGCGAACCAACCGGAGGGAACGCGCCATGCAGATCAAGGCGGCGATCGACAGGATTCCCGGCGGCCTGATGCTGGTCCCACTCCTGCTCGGCGCCCTGTGCAAGACGTTCACGCCGGGTGCCCCGGCCTATTTCAAGGGCTTCACGCAGGGCATCATGACCGGCGTGATCCCGATCCTGGCGGTCTGGTTCTTCTGCATGGGCGCGTCGGTCAGCCTGAAGGCCACCGGCACGGTCCTGCGCAAATCCGGCACCCTGGTGGTGACCAAGCTGCTCTCCGCCTGGGTGATCGTGCTGGTCGCGTCGCTGTTCATCCCGCCCGAGGGCATCCAGACCGGGTTCTTCGCGGGCCTGTCGATCCTCGCGATCGTGTGCGCGATGGATATGACCAATGGCGGCCTCTACGCCTCGCTGATGCAGACCTATGGCAGCCGCGAGGAGGCCGGCGCCTTCATCCTGACCTCGATCGAGTCCGGGCCGCTGATGAGCATGATCATCCTCGGCGCCTCCGGGGCGGCGCATTTCGAGCCGCAGATCTTCATCGGCGCGGTGCTGCCGTTCCTCGTCGGCTTCCTGCTGGGCAATCTCGATCCGAAGCTGCGCGCCTTCCTCGCGCCGGGCAGCCAGCTGATGATCCCGTTCTTCGCTTTCGCGCTCGGCAACACGGTCGATCTCAACAACCTGCTCTCGCCGCTGGCCGGGCTCGGGATCGTCCTGGCGCTGGCCGTCATCGTGCTCACCGGGATCCCGCTGATCCTGGCCGACAAGGCCATCGGCGGCGGCACCGGGACGGCGGGGCTCGCGGCCTCGTCCACCGCGGGCGCGGCCGCCGCCAACCCGCTGGCGATCGCGGCCGTGGCACCGCAATTCGCTCCGGTGGCGCAGACCGCCACCGTGCTGGTGACGATCTGCATCATCGTCACCTCGATCCTCGTGCCGATCCTGACCGGGCTCTGGTACCGACGGTTCGGGGCGGGCGCCGCGGAGGCCCGGCCCGAACCGCCGCCGGTGGTCTATGGCGGCGTCGCGGCCGAGTAGGGCGGCCGCCGGGCTCAGAAATCGACCGCGAGGCCCTTCACTTCCCAATCCTGGTAGCGGACCGGCTCCAGGCCGCCGCGACCCAGGCGCTCCGGGGTCGCGCGGATCTCGGCCGCGCGGGCGTCGATCGCGGCGCGGCGCTCGGCCGCCTCGGCCAGCGCACGCTCCGCCGCGGGGCTGAGCGTGCGCGGGGTGGCCGCGTCTTCGGTCACGTCATGTCCGTTCGGGTCTTGCATCGCGGTCGCTCGGGTGTGAGGGCGTGAGTCTGAAGGCAATCGGGTCAGGAGTAGAAGTGGCATCGCGGGACACAGGTCGCAACACGCGGGGCGAGACATCGACGGGCACGAGCGCGCCCGACACGGCGGGCCTCGGCGCGCGCCGGGCCGCCCTGCAGGCGGTGGCCGAGATCATCGGCCAGGAGCGCCCCCCGGCCCTGGAGGAGACCCTGGCGCTGGCGATCCGGGCGGAGACCCTGAACCCGGCCGACGCGGCCCTGGCCCGGGCGATCGCGGTGGCGACCTTCCGGCGCTACGGGCTGATCCGCGCCGCCCTGGCGGCCCGGCTGGAGCGTGGCCTGCCGGTCGAGAAGCCGCGGCTCACGGCGCTGCTCGCCACCGCCACCGCTCAGATCCTCGACCTCGCGGTCCCCGATCATGCCGCCGTCGATTGCGCCGTGCGGCTCGCCAAGGGGGACAATCGCACCGCCCATCTCGCCGGACTGGTCAACGCGGTCCTGCGCCGGATCGCCCGGGAGCGCGACGCGATCCTGGCCGATTCCGCCGACGCGCTCGCCGTCAACACGCCCGACTGGCTCGCCCGCCGCTGGGCCGCGGCCTACGGGCCGGAGCGGGCTGCCGCCATCGCGCGGGCGCATCTCGCGGGCGCGGCGATCGACCTGACCCCGCGCGGGGACGCCGCCGCCTGGGTCGAGCCGCTCGGCGCGGTGCGTCTGCCGACCGGCTCCCTGCGGCTGCCGGAGAACGGCCCGGCAATCCCCGACCTGCCGGGATTCCAGGAGGGCGCCTGGTGGGTGCAGGACGCCGCCGCGGCGATCCCGGCCCGGTTGCTCGCCCCGCAGCCCGGCACCCGCGTCCTCGACCTCTGCGCCGCCCCCGGCGGCAAGACGATGCAGCTCGCCGCCACCGGCGCACAGGTCACGGCCGTCGACCGCTCGGCGCCCCGGCTGGAGCGCCTGCGCGAGAACGTCGCCCGGCTCGGCCTCGACGTCACCATCGCGGTGGCCGACGCCCTGGCCCTGGAGGCGCAGGACCACGACGCCGTGCTGCTCGACGCGCCCTGCTCGGCCACCGGCACGATCCGGCGCCACCCGGACGTGGCCTGGACCAAATCCGAGGCCGATATTGCCCGGCTGGCGACGCTCCAGGCGAAGCTCCTCGACCACGCGGCCGGGCTGGTCCGCCCGGGCGGACGGCTGGTCTACTGCACCTGCTCGCTGGAGCCCGAGGAGGGCGAGGCCCAGATCGCGGCCTTCCTGACCCGCGACGCCCGATACCGGCGTGTGCCGGTCCAGCCGGAGGAGGTCGGCGGCGCGGCCGAGATGATCGACGGTAACGGCGACCTGCGCACCCTGCCGTGCCACCTACCGGACGTCCCGGGCGCCCGCGGCGGCCTGGACGGCTTCTTCGCGAGCCGGCTCGAACGCGTGGGGTGAGGCGGGCCGGCCATTTGGAAAGTCGAGGGGCGTTACCGAAGCCGGCGTTGCCGCGCTCCATCGCCGATCTGCGCTGTCACGGTCGCAGGACAAAACGCCGTGTCAGTTCGAGGTGCAGCAGGCCCGCCCGCACTTCAATGCCACAGGGCGTCCAAGATTTTGATACGTGGGCGCTTTCGGGTTCCCGAGCTTTGCTGGGCGGCCGCAATATCGGCGGGCCGGGATCCGGATGTTCGCGCAAATCCCCCACGCCCAACCTGGACAAGGTTCCGGATTTGTCCTTGCCCGCCATCATCCGGTTATCGATGCCGCACGGGTCATCACGCGAGACGATGGTCCCGCGCCGGCCCGTCCAGGACGATGCGGCGGCCGATTGTAAGAGCACGGCGCTGACTGGGGCTTTGGAGCCGTCTCGGCCGCGAGCCGGCTTGGCCCGCCCCGGACGGCGCCGGAGGATGGCGTCCACAGGGGTAGCTGCACTGCGCGCCATTCCCTCGCCAAGGAAAAAAATTCGGTCTACACGGCCGCTCCCCGAAGACGGACCCTGACAACGCTTACCTGCTGCGTATGCAGGACTGAGCCTGGAGAGCCTGAGCCATGCCGATTCTTACCTTCCCCGACGGCAACACGCGGGAGGTCGCCGCCGGCACCACCGGCCGCAGCGTGGTCGAGGGCATCGCCAAGTCGCTGGCCAAGCGCACCGTCGCGATGGCGCTCGACGGCACCGTCACCGACCTCGACGATCCGATCGCCCAGGACGCCCGCATCGAGTTCCTGGACCGGACCGACCCGCGCAGCCTGGAACTGATCCGCCACGATTGCGCGCACGTGCTGGCCGAGGCCGTTCAGAGCCTGTGGCCGGAGACGCAGGTGACGATCGGCCCGGTGATCGAGAACGGCTTCTACTACGATTTCTATCGCGAGACCCCGTTCACGCCGGAGGACTTCCCGAAGATCGAGGCGAAGATGCGGGAGATCATTTCTCGCGACGCACCCTTCACCAAGGAGGTCTGGACGCGCGAGGACGTGCGCGGGCTGTTCGAGGGCAAGCAGGAGAAGTTCAAGGTCGAGCTGGTCGACGCGATCCCGCCCGGCGAGGATCTCAAGATCTACCGGCAGGGCGAATGGTTCGACCTGTGCCGTGGCCCGCACATGACCTCCACCGGGAAGGTCGGCACCGCCTTCAAGCTCATGAAGGTCGCGGGCGCCTATTGGCGGGGTGATTCGAACAACCCGATGCTCACCCGCATCTACGGCACGGCCTGGGCGAACCAGGCCGATCTCGACGGCTACCTGCACCGGCTCGAGGAGGCCGAGCGCCGGGACCACCGCCGGCTCGGCCGGGAGATGGACCTGTTCCACTTCCAGGAGGAGGGGCCGGGCGTCGTCTTCTGGCACGCCAAGGGCTGGACGATCTTCCAGGAGCTGATCGCCTATATGCGGCGGCGGCTCCGGGGGGACTACGCCGAGGTCAACGCCCCGCAGATCCTCGACAAGGCCCTGTGGGAGACTTCCGGCCACTGGGGCTGGTACCGCGAGAACATGTTCGCCGCGCAATCGGCGGGCGACGAGGCCGAGGACAAGCGCTGGTTCGCCCTCAAGCCGATGAACTGTCCGGGCCACGTGCAGATCTTCAAGCACGGCCTGAAGTCCTACCGGGACCTGCCCCTGCGGCTCGCCGAGTTCGGCGTGGTCCACCGCTACGAGCCGTCCGGCGCCATGCACGGGCTGATGCGCGTGCGCGGCTTCACGCAGGACGACGCCCACGTCTTCTGCACCGAGGACCAGCTCGCGGACGAGTGCCTGAAGATCAACGACCTAATCCTCTCGACCTACGCGGATTTCGGCTTCGACCAGATCGTCGTGAAGCTCTCGACGCGGCCGGAGAAGCGCGTCGGCTCGGACGCGCTCTGGGACCACGCCGAAGACGTGATGACCCGGGTGCTGACGCAGATCGAGGCGCAGTCGGCCGGCCGGATCCGCACGGAGGTCAATCCGGGGGAGGGCGCGTTCTACGGGCCCAAATTCGAGTACGTCCTGCGCGACGCCATCGGCCGCGACTGGCAATGCGGGACCACGCAGGTGGATTTCAACCTGCCCGAGCGGTTCGGCGCGTTCTACATCGATGCCGACGGCGCCCGGAAGCCGCCCGTGATGGTGCACCGGGCGATCTGCGGCTCGATGGAGCGGTTCACCGGCATCCTGATCGAGCATTTCGCCGGGCATTTCCCGCTCTGGCTGTCGCCGGTCCAGGTGGTGGTGGCGACGATCACCGGCGAGGCCGATGCCTATGCCCGGGATGTCGTGCGTGCCCTGGAACGGGCCGGCCTGCGGGTCGAGGCCGATCTGCGCAACGAGAAGATCAACTACAAGGTCCGGGAGCACTCCCTCGCCAAGGTGCCGGTGCTGCTGGCGCTGGGCCGCCGCGAGGCCGAGGAGCGCACGGTCTCGATCCGTCGGCTCGGGAGCCAGCAGACCCGGACGTTGCCGCTCACGGAGGCGGTGGCAGCCTTCGTCGACGAGGCCACCGCCCCGGATCGCCGCCGGGCGGAAGCCGTGGCCGACACGGTCCCGACCAGCGACACCGTCCTCGACGGGCATCACGGCGTCCACGACGCCCCTTGAGGCTTCGACGCCGACGATCGCCGCCGCACCGAGAGGAGGCGGCGCGCCAATAGAGACGACCCCAGCCCCGCGGTGCCGAACCGCGGGGTTTTTTGTTGGAGCGAACCTGCGCGTGGCCGAGGCCGGCAGGAATTCGTGCCGCGATGGACGCGGCTGCCTCGATGACCGAGCTTCCTTGAGCGAAACATAATCTCGTCAAGGTTGGCGAAAGGAATCCCATTCTATGACCGCGCAGGGACAGTCTTCGGCGGGGCGTTCGGCCGTGAGCGGGGCTTGGGCTCGGCCGGGCGCCTGAAGGGGGTTCGCCATCATGGCGCGAGCGAACGGGTTTCGGCGCGGCTGCCACGGCGCGAGCGGGAGGCGATCGTCATCCCCCGTCCCTACGGGCTCTGCCGGGACCGGCGGCTCGGCACCCGGATCATGCGGGCCCTGGACAGCCTGCCGCACGGCTTCTGCCTGTTCGATGCCGGAGACCGCCTGCTCTTCGCCAATGCCGGCTACCGGCGCATCTTCGGCCAGCCCGCCGGGCAACTCCGTCCCGGCATGCACGCCCGGACGCTCATCGCGCTCAACGCCGCCAAGGGCCTGAAGGCCGAGCGGGATCCGGCGCAGATCTGGGCGGAGCGGTCCCGGGCCCTGGCCCGGCGCGACCCTGGCACAGAGTTGCAGACGCTCACGGACGGGCGCCAGATCGCCCTGGCGCTTCAGCCGCAACCGGGCGGGGGCTGGCTCGCCCTCTACGAGGACGTCACCGAGCGCCGAAAAGCGGAGTCGCTGCTGCGCCACAGGGCCCATCACGACCCCCTGACCGGCCTGCCCAACCGCTACCTGTTCGAGGCGCGGCTCGACCAGGCCACGGCCGAGCCCACCGGCCGGGGCTGCGCCCTGCTGTGCATCGACCTCGACGGGTTCAAGCCGGTCAACGACCTCTACGGCCACGCCGCCGGCGACGCGCTGCTCCGGCAGATGGCCGGGCGGCTCCAGGAGGGTCTCGGCGACCGGGATACCGCCGCACGGCTCGGCGGCGACGAGTTCGTCCTGCTCCTAGACGAGGCTCCGGCCTCCACCGTGCTCGATCGGGCGCAGCGTCTCCACGCACGTCTCACCGAACCCTACGATGTCGGCGCCGGGCAGCCGGTGCTGATCGGGGCCGCGATCGGCATTGCCCGCGCGCCGCAGCACGCCTGCCAGGCGCAGGCGCTGTTCGAGCAGGCCGACGCGGCGATGTACCGGGCCAAGCGGCTCGGCCATCCCTGCCTGTGGAGCGACGCGCTGTCCTCCGGCCCGGTCCGGGTTGCCGAAGGGGTGGTGTGAACGCCGGCGATGCGGCTCAGCGGGCCTTGTCGTGCTCCGCGAGGCCCACCGCCTTGTAATCGTAGGTCGGGTAGAACTCGGTCCGGTAGGCGCCCCAGGCGGTGTCCTCCAGGACGCGGTTGATCTCGCGCAGCCGGGTGGCGGGCAGCCGCAGGGTGATGATCTGCCCGATCCCCATGACGACGTTCCACGAGACGATCTCGATGCCGGGCGGCGGGAAGGCCTTGTAGAAGCCCTGCTTGGCGAGCTGCTCGTTCAGCTCGGCCAGGGGCCGCGACTGGTCGTGCCGGAGGAAGACCGTCAGCAGGATCGCGTTGTCGGGCGTCGCCACGGCCGAGCCGGCCTGCGGTGGCGGCGTCGTCTGGGTCGCGGCCGGCCCGGCGGCGGACACCAGCAGGACGAGGGCCGCCAGGGCCGATCCAGTCGTGATCCTCGAGCGTCCCATACAGCCTCCTGATCGTGAGCGAACCGACACGGCACCAACGCGCGCAGGATTGCTTCCGTCGCGACCCGGCGCCCCGGCTTTCAGCCGGGCTCGACATCGTAAGACAGGCGCAGCCGCAGGCGGACGGTTCCCTGCTCGTCCCGGACGGCGATCACGTAATCCTGGCGCACCTGCGGATCCGAGAGCCCCTGCGCGATCCGAGTCATCATGCGGACCGCCTGGTCCCGCGCGGCGGCGAGATCGGGCAGATCGACACCCGTCTGATCACGAACCAGATTGGTGCCGTCATGGAGATCGATAAAGTATCGGGGCACGGATTGTGGCTCTGGACGCGCGTTCGCTCGCCAGCTTCGTGCTACGTTGTTTCTACGTAGTGTCCAGCCGGCGTCGCCTGTGTCGCACCCGGGCGCGAGCGCCCGATCGCCTCAGCCGCCCTGGAGACTCTCGGCGAAGTCTTCCGGCACCTCGCCGAACTGGCCCAGGATCGTCACGCCCTCGAGCTCGCCGGTCTCGTCGTCGGCGACCACCTTCAAGGCCGCCGCGCCCGGCATGCGTCCGGCCAAGGCCTCGGCCTTCTTGAGGGCGCCGAACTCGCTCTGGGCGGGCTCCTGTCGAGCCGGCCGCAGCCGCTTCCGGTGCAGCTCGAACGGCTGCACCACGAATGTCGTCTTCATCGCCATACCGCCACCTTTGAAGCACGCCGCACGGTTGCGATAGAGCATCACCGCAAGAGGTGGTGGCCGGCATTCGGAAACCGATGCCGTGCGATCAAAGGCCGCCGGCATCTCGAAGGTGAACCGGCTTCACGGCGCCGCGTCGGTCACAGGCTGCGCGTCGTGACCCCGAGCGCCAGCAGCGCGTAGGCGCCGATGAAGAACCATTGCCGGTGCGCCACCACGGTCCGTCCGACCATGGGGATGCGGGTGTAGAGGCTCGCGATGGCCAGGCCGATGAGGACGGCCGAGACCAGGAAGGTGAGCAGGCGCGGGGCTGACAGCGTGGGCATGGCCCATGCTCGCGCCGGGACGGTTACCGGCGCGTTACCGGTCGAGCCCCGGGACACGGGGCCGGTCCGGCGTCAGCGGTCCGGTGGAGCCCGGCAACAGCCCGACCTGGGCGAGCCACAGCGCCATGATCGCCCCCGCGATCAAGGTGGCGAGCGAGGCCAGCCGGCCGGTCCAGCGCCGCGTGATGATCATGACGGCCAGGACGACCAGAAGGGCGAGAAGGAGAGCGAGCAGCAGCATCCGCGCGCAATGCCATGGCCGCGCCCGCGCGTCACCGCGCGCGGTGCACGACCCGCCCAAGCTATTCGCTCGAAAGTTGAGAACTTGGGGACAGCCCCGTCACCCGGTTACGCATGTTCCGGGTTCGGGCAGGATCGAGATCCGCTGACGGATCAAAGTCTTGATTGGGCAGCGGATCGCGATCGCAGCCTCCGACGGCGTATCAGGATTCGGTTTTCCGCGGCACGCTCGACGACGACCGCCCGGCCTCCGCCGTGGCTCTCGGTCGAGGACTGGAACAACACGAAACAGATTTGTCGCACCGTCGGCGAGATCTGTCTTAAACCGAACGAACACACTATTTCACGTCGAAGAACGGCGCATGCGTCGCCAAATTATGCGATGCTCCGCCAGATCGTCGCCGCGTGTACGTACCCGCGCACGGGCCGAATCACCCGCCGTGCCGGCGTCTGGTTCGATCCACGAACCGGCGAGCCCGCGGCCACGATCTGGAAACACTGGCGCAGTGGTTATCAAAACCTCCGCCTATCAGGACAGTTCACCTGGCGGTTGTGCCAGAATTTCCCGACTCGGCGCTTGAGCATGCGCAGCGATCATGACCGAGATGCACCCCGTTGTAGGGTTTTGTAACTTGCATTCGGCCCTGAGAGGTAGCAAATCGCGCGTGAGGGGCACATTGGGAACCATGAAGTGACAGAAGAAACGATTGTGCACACGCCAGATCTGATCGGGCTGGCCGGCGACGTCGTCGCCGCTTACGTGTCGAACAACCCCGTTCCGGCCTCCGAGCTGCCGGCACTGATCGCCCGCGTGCACGGTGCGATCGCCGGTCTCGCCTCCGGTACGGGCACGGCTCCGGCCGGTACGGCGCCGCGCGAGGCGGTCGACAAGCCGAGCCCGGCCCAGATCCGCAAGTCGGTGCAGCAGGACGGGATCGTCAGCTTCATCGACGGCAAGACTTACAAGACCTTGAAGCGGCACCTGACTGCGAACGGTCTGAGCCCGCAGAGCTACCGCGAGCGCTACGGCCTGCCGGCCGACTATCCGATGGTCGCACCGAGCTATGCCGAGCAGCGCTCCGCCCTCGCCAAGGCGATCGGGTTGGGTCAGCCCGGTGCCATGGCCGAGCGCGAGCGCAAGGGCCGCAAGGCCGCTTGAACCACCTGAACGCCTCCGGCGGCAGGCGCCGCCGAGGTCGTTCCGCCGCGCGCTTGGACCGGCGCGCACGCAATCCGGCCCCCTCATTCGTCGACCGCGTGCCGCCGTCCCTGCCGATGAACCGCCGCGGTGGATAACCCGGCCCTGCCGACGCCCCCGAACGTTGCCGCACGGCCACACACGTCCGGCACGTGGCGTGACACGGACAAGCTGCCACACTCTGCACAAAGCAGATGCCCACGCCGGATCCCGAGAGTGACAGGCGCGGGATCGAAGCATGATGAAGCGTGAGCAGACGAACCCGAACTCCGTCGTGGCCTTCCCGGCGCATATCGCCCCGACCGTGGCCGACGAGGACACCGCATCGGTGATCGCGGTGCTGCAGGAGCAACTGGCCCTCGCCCGCGAGGGGCGTCTGCGCTCGGTGGCCGTCGTCTCGGTTTCCGCGGATGGCGAGGCGATCGGCACGCAATGGTCCTGCAAGGGCGCCGACATCACCAGCCTGATCGGCAAGCTGACCGTGCTCACCCACGACATGATGTCGGCCCGCAAGTAAGCGGCCGCCGATTAAGATCGCCCCCGCGGGCCGTGGCCACGGTCGGGCGCGACGGGCCTCGCGCGGCGCAGCGGCCGAACCGCGATCCGATGTCGCTTCGCCGGGCCCTCGACCGGGGCGGCATCCGGGGCTGTCGGCCCTATCTCTCTGTCGCGGACCGGTGCCGGCAGGCGCGGGTCCGGCCCCAGCACAGAGGATCCGCCCGCCCATGAGACGCGCCCTGCTCGCCGCCGCGCTGGCCGCCTCGATCCTGGTTCCGGGAGCTGCGACCGCGCAGGACGCGAAGCGGACCGAGACGATCAACGGGCTGGTCCGGATCGTCGGCGCCCAGGCCGGCATCGTCCTCTATTGCCGCAAGCTCTACACCGTGGACGACACGGTCTCCGAAGGCCTGTCGCGGACCGTCCGCCGGGCGCTCGATTCCGCCATCGGCCGTCGTCAGGCGAAGGCCGCCATCGCCGAGGAAGGCCAGCGCGTCGCCAGGACGATCGCTGAGGTCGGCGCGGACCAATGGTGCGCGGACCAGCGGGACATCCTCAACACCGACGGCGTCCGGGTGTTCGTCGATTGAGGCGCCCAATGCTCTCCGGCCGTCGCAACGCACGGTTCGAGATATCCGAGACAGGCTCTAGACAGAGTTGCGCCGAAGACGAGATATCGGTGCCGGCCTCAACATCCGTTCTGCAGTGCAGAACAGATTATCTCCTTGTTCGCACTGGGAACGTCTGTCATGTTTCGAGCGTGGACGAGTGAAAGCAGATCACGCCGGCTGTGATCGTTCCGACAAGAGCCCCAAGGGCCAGAAGACCGGCGTCGGAGGATTGCGCCATGTCGACACCGATCACCATCGCCGTCGCGCTCGTCGTGTGCGGTGCTGCGCTCACGGCCTTCGCCTTCACCCGCGCCCCCCGGTCGAAGGACTTCGCGGGCTGGGACGTGATGTTCATGAGCGGGATCGGCGCCGTCGCGCTCGGCTTTCTCGCGACCTTGGTCGAGGTGGTCACCGGATAGCGCGCCGGCCTGCAGGCCCGGATTGCGGACAATCCGATGGGTTTCCGACACGTCATCTGAACCCGCAACGCCGAAGCTGTGCGCTTCGAGGTTCACGAGACGGCGATGCTTGATCGACGGAATGCGCCGCGCACGGTCCTGAACGAGACCGGCAGCATCTCGATCGACGAGCATCGCAGCCTGCCCTGTATCGTCTACGATCGCTCCCTGGGCGGCATTCGGGTCGCCCTGCCGGAGGCCGAGATCGTGCCGGACAGGTTTGTCCTCAGCCTCGATGCGAGCAACGAGATCCTGGTCTGCCGCTCGGTCTGGCGCAAGGCGGAGGAGATCGGCGCAGCGACGAACGAGCCGGAGGCCGACCGGTCGGCCCGATCGCGGATCCGGCGCGGCATCACCTCGGTCTGACGCGCGCCCCGCGACTCAGCTCGAGCGCCGCGCGCTCCACCGGCCGCTGCAGCTGATCGCGCCGCCGGTCGTCCGCCAGGTGCCGCTGCCGGCGCCCTGGGTGTCGAGGCTGCCGGCGATCGGAACCGTGTTCGAGCCGCTGGTGATCGTGGCCTGCACGCTGCCGCTCGACGACACGCCGCCGTCGATATCGACCTCGTCCCCGGGGATCGAGGCGTCACTGTCCTTGATCTGGACCTGATAGCTCGTCTGCGCCGCGCAGGGCCCCTCGGACGTGGTGGCCACGATGGTCCAGGCGCCGTCGTAGCGGTTCGGCACCTTCACCTTCCGGGTGACCGCAGCGGCTGGCGAGAGGACACCCACGATCAGGGTGGCGGTCAGGAACGGAACGAGGCAGCGGGTCACGGGGGCTCTCATGCTGGCGTAGCCGGGATCGGCCACGTGGGGACAGAACCGCGTAGCCGTCGAACGGTTGCCGCGGCCGATGGGGCACCTTCGACCGCACCGTGTGTTCACTCCGTGCCGGGCCCGCTCCATCCCGGTTGCGGCGCCGCTGCGAGGGACATCCATGCCGGATCAACGATCGCCCAGCGCCGACGACGCGCCCGTGCCCGATCTGCCCCAGGGCCTGCCGACGCCGCCGAACACCGGCGAGATGCCGCCACCCAGGCTCCCGTCCCCGCCCGAGGACGATTCCGGGTCGCTGCAGCCCGACCCCGCACCGGACATCGACGCGGTACCGGGACCGTGAAGGCCATGCGCTGGAGCCTCGGTTTCGCGCTCCCCCTGGGCGCGGTCCTGGCGGCCTCCGCCGCCGAGCCGCTCACCATCGAACGGCTGAGCGCCGATGGCTGGGAGATCGCCGGCTATACCGGCACGTTCGACAATCGGTCTTCCCTGATCCTGTTTCGGAAGAAGGACACCAAATACCTCGTCCAGTGCTCGATCCTGTACGACGTGACGCGCAACCCGCGCGTCATCACGAATTGCTACGCACTGCACTGAGCTCGTTCGCGGCCGTGCCGCCGTGAACTTCGCCGGCTCGCATCCGTTGGGGTCCGAAACCCGACAACGGACGGATCCATGACACGCATGACGCTGGCGCTCTCGGGCGCCCTGACCCTCCTGCTGGCCGGCCCGGCCGCCGCGCAGGTGACCACCGGCGGTGCCGGCAATACCGGCGTGACCGCACCGCCCACCACGGGCGGCGTCGGAGCCGGCACCGTGGGCAACGGCCCGAACGCCCAGATCACCACGGGCACGACGGCCAACCCCAGCAACTCCTCCGTCCCGGGGACGACGCCGGGGGTCAATATCGGCGGCACCCCGACGAGCGGGCCGCCCGGCACCGGCGGCACCGCGGGCGGTCCGGCGCTCGGCAACCGCTAAAGCGCACGCTGCGGGCGCGAATACCGATTCGGCGTGGGCGAGGGCGCCGAATCATCAGTGGACTGCGACGAACCCGGCTGCAGCTCACTCGCCCCAATCGATGTCCAGCGACCGCTCGAACGCGGCCGCGGACATCTCCTTGCCCTTGGGATCGGCCACCATGATCTCCCGGAACCCGCGGCGGGCGAGCTCCCAGGTCTTCTCCATGGCCTGCTCGTCGGTCCCGCACGCGAAGGTCATGACGCGGCCGGACGGATCGATCCCCTTAACGGTGAACACGACGCTCTCCTTAGCTTTCACGTCCGCATATAGCGCGGCGCACGCGATCGCGCTCTACCGATACTGAACCCCCGGGACCCGCGGGGCCGGCGCCGCGTTGCTCTGGGACAGGGAGGCCTCGAATGACAGAGTCGCGCGAGCCCAGGACTGTTCCGGAACCGCCCCCTGCTCCGATCGATCGGGTTTCGGAGGCCGGGCTGTCGGACATCGCGTCGAGACCCTCCACCAAGCCACTGCCGACCGGAGAGGACGAGCCGGAGGTCGGCCTGTCGCAAAAGGGCAGCGATGAGGATGCGATCATC
The DNA here is from genome assembly GCF_020523825.1 of Methylobacterium brachiatum. Lineage (GTDB taxonomy): Bacteria > Pseudomonadota > Alphaproteobacteria > Rhizobiales > Beijerinckiaceae > Methylobacterium > Methylobacterium brachiatum. Next base: position 95,668 of record NZ_JAJALK010000004.1, read on the forward strand.
CGGCGCGAGACCGAGATCTGACAGAGACGGGTTCCCGTCACCCGTCGATCCCTGGACCTTCTCGCTTGTGCAGTGCACAACGGCGATGGCCGCGGCCAGACGTGCGGCCGAAGGAGACCAGTCATGGCGAATATTCCCAGCTTCGAGGTCCCGCCGCAAATGCGCGATCTGGCCGAAACCAGCGTCGAGCAGGCCCGCAAGGCGTTCGGAACCTTCATCGGCTCCGCCCGGCGCGCGACCGATACCCTCCAGGGCTCGACGGACGTGGCCCGGACCAACGCGCAGGACATCTACGCGCGCAGCCTGGACTATGCGGAGCAGAACGTCCGCGCGGCGTTCGACTTGGCGCAGAAGCTCGCTGCGGCCAAGTCCTTCCCGGAGGCGATGCAGCTTCAGGCCGAATACGTGCGCGAGCGCTTCGCCGCCATGCAGGCGCAGGCCAAGGATCTCGGCGGCCTCACCCAGGGCGCGTTCCAGCAGGGTGCCGAGCGCGCCAAGGCTGCGATGCAGCAGGGTGTCGAGGAGACCCGCAAGGCGGTAAAACAGGGCCAGGACGCGGCCCAGCAGATGGGTCAGGAGACGCAGCACGCCGCCGATCAGGCGTCGCACTGAGCGCACGGACCTGAGGCGCCGGTTCTTCGGAGCCGGTGCTTCCGGTCCTGGGCCGGCGACGTGTCCTGGTGCCGCCGGCCCATCCAGGATGTGGAGTTGCCGATGATGTACGGCGAGGTGGGCCGTCTGATGGACGAGACCATCCGGCTGAGCATCCGCCAGGCGGAGAATGCCGCCCTTCTCGCAGTCGCGGTGCAATACGCCTGGCTGGACCTGTACCTTGAAGGCTATCGCGCGACGGGCGCTGCGGTGAGCAGCGAACTCGGGCACCAGGCCCGGACCCGCCGCCTGATCCGGCGCGGCGTCTCCCCGAGCGTCGCCGCCCAGGAATTGCACATCGTCTGAAACGGCCCCGACAGAGGGGGCCGAACGTAGCGCCGCGAGCGGCTTCAGCGGGTCGTGTCGGCGGATGCTTGGACGATCGAGCGCGGAAGGGCCGCAACCGGGCGGCTGCCGGGACGGGCGGCCGAGACCGGCTGGGGCGTGGTCGTCAGGTCGCCGACGGCGCGGGCCTGCGTGGCCGCGCGGGCCTGCTCCCGGTACAGCGGCGGCGTCAGGTGCAGGCTGTCGTCGGCGGCGGCGGGGCCGGTGAAGATGGCGGCGGAGGTGAGCGCCGCCGACGCGAGGATGAGGATCGTGCGCATGGTGCGACTCCGGTTCGATCGCGGGATGCAATCGCTGAGCGCATGAGACCACGGATTTGTGCGATGCGGCATGCTGATTGCGCATTGCAACATACCGCTACGTCGGCAAAGTTTTGCAGTTCTCGCGGTTGCTGCGCAGGGGAAAAAACAGTCCCGCCACGATTTGCGCTATGCGTTCCCAGCAAATGAACTAAATTTCATCCGATGAACTCTCAAATATAAATTGAGCTGCATCAAGATTTAATTTTCCACCCCGGCGGTAAAACCGGCACGACGACCGCGCCGAAGGTCCGTAGCCGCCTCTATGCGATCGCACTGGCGTCGTCCGCCTCGCCGAAGTGGCCGACGCCCCGGGATCGAGCGCGCGAGCCCGCTGACACGAATCAGCAACACGATCGCCAGCCCCACGTCACATAGGTGGTTTAGACGGAATCCAATCTTCAAATGCCCGGAGCGCGACCATGACGCCCGCCGACCTCGACAAGCGTGCCGAGTTGACCGTGTGGCCGAGCCGCTCGCTCGGTCGATCCGCCCAGGGACGTCCGTTCGCGACGCTGCGGGAGGCGCTCGCCGCCGCAGCCGAGGCGATCGCCGCCGACGACGCACAGCCCTGGATCATCACCGAGGCGGGCGACGTGCTGTCGCCGCGCTGGATCCGGGCGAACACCGAGTCCCACGCGCTGCAGTGATCGGAAGCTCCAGCCTGCCCGCGGCTCCGGGGCGGCCCGCTCAGCACCCGATGCAGATGTCGTGCACCACATGCTCCCGGCGGGGACCGGTCCGCTGGTTCGGCAGCCGGCCATCGGTCGACGGGAAGCCGCTGCCGAGCGCCTGATACCGACGCCGACCGCCGGCGGGATCGACGACCGGAGGCGGCGGCGCGGGCGGGGCCGCTTCGGGCTCCTGAGCCGGACTAGGCGCGCTGTTCGCCATGCCGGGATCGGGGAGGGGCATCACCATCCCCTGGGCCGGCGGGACGTGAGCGAACTCGCCCGCCTGAGCCTGCAGGGGCATGCAGATCAGGGCTAAGACGATCGGCCGACACCGCACCGGCATGACGCTCTCTCCGCGGCTCTCCGCTCGATGGCAGCCGGCGCGCCGTCCCGCGCCGACCGTGTGGGCTTTCAAAGTGACGTGCCCGCTTCCGTCGGACCAGTACCGACTTCGGCGGCAAGCGCTCTAGTAGGCCCGGCCGTAGAACGGCTTCGATACCGGGTGATAGCGGTCGCTCACCGGCCAGGTATAGGGCTGGTCCTTGCCGGTCCGGATATCGGCGCCGAATTTCGGCGCGTTGAACCCGATGCCGTGAAGGCTCCCCGCGCGGCCCTTGGCGCCCTGCGCCGGTGCGCCCACATCGCGCGCCAGAGCCGCGCTCGACAGCCCCACGAACAGAACAGCCGCGAGCGAAACGCGGCCCAGCATGACGGGTCTCATGGCTCTCTGCATCGTCGCCTCCTGCTCCGGCCGAGGTGCCGGAACACAAGGAACGGCACCGCTCCAACCCGGTTCCGCCCGCTTCGGCAGGGCCGTCAGAAGGTGTTCGCCCCGCCGAGACAGGCCAATGCCAGGGGCCCGTTGCAGGCCGTATCGACCTGCCCGGAACCGGCCGCGATCCCGGCGCCTCCGACCGCCCCGCCGCCACCGCGGGCCACCCCGGCGGCGTCGACCGCGTCGAGATCCCGGCCAATCGCCGCGCTCGCGCTGCCGGCGATGCCGGCGCCGCCGCCAGCAGCTCCGCCCGCGCCGGCGGTGGCCGTCGCGGTCGCAGCCGGATCGACGTTGAGGCCCGTCGCGCTGGCACCGATCCCGGCGCCGCTGGCGAAGCCGAAGCCGCCCGTCCCGGACGACGCCACCGACGCGGCCGCATTGCCGTTCGTGTTCAGACCGGTGGCGATGGCCGCCCCCCCGCCGATCCCGCCCAGACCGAAAGACGAGACGGCATTGCCCGAGATCGACCCGGAGGCCGAACGCGAGGCGGTGTTGAAGCCGCTGCGCGCCCCGGTCGCCCCGATCGTGCTCGCGGTCCCGCCCGACCGGGACGTCGTACCGGTGATGCCGGCGCCACCGGTCGTTCCGGACCCCGTGAGGCCGAGCTGACGCGTGCTGGTGCTCGCGCTGGTCGGCGGCGCGATGCTGCCGCCCCCGGAGCCGCCACCGCCGAAGCTGAGCTGTCCGGCATTCGCCAGGCCGCCGCCCTGCGCCGAGAGCCTCGGGAACGGGCCTGTGGTCGATCCGCCGCCGAGGCTGAGCTGCCCCGGATTGGCAATCGCCGTGACCGGCTCCAGCGAGGCCGCCGAGGGTGCGGTCGCGGTGGCGGACAGGTTCTGCGCCCAGGCCGACGTGGCGAACGGGAGCAGCATGGCGGCGGTGAGGAGGGCGCGCATGGCTGACGGCTTCCACGAGACGGTGTGTCCGTGGCCAACCCTGGCGCCTCTGGCGGGTTCCGGCGGTTCAGGCCGCCCGAACCCACACCGCGGTGTCGTGGAAGGTGGCGCCGTCGTTGGGGGCGGCCGGGGTGTCACCGATCAGCGCGTTGATGCCGCGCCCGCCCGAGAAGGCGGCGGCCGGCCACAGGCTCTCCACGACGACGATCCCGGGCGGCTGCCCCTCGGCGAGGCGGGCATGCAGCCGGACCCGGCCGCGGGCATTGCCGATCTCCACCGCGTCCCCGGAGGCGATCCCGAGGCGGGCGCCGTCCGCCGGATGGAGCAGGCAGGTCGGGCGGCCCTCGCGCCGGATCGATTCCGGGCTGTTGGTGAAGGTGGTGTTGAGGAACTGGCGGGCCGGCGGCGCCACCATCCGGAACGGACGCTCGGCATCGCCGGGCTCGGACACCGCCCAATGGTCGGGCAGGGCCGGCATGCCGGCGGCGCGCGGCCCCAGTGCCGACCAGTCCGGGCTGAACCGGAAGCGCCCGTCCGGATGGCCGAACCCGGTGAGGAAGTGGCTCTCGGCGAAGCTCGGCTGCGCGTCGATCCAGCGCTCCTGCTCCAGCCGGTCGAGGCCGCCCCAGCCGGATCGGGCCAGGGTCGCGTCGGCGAGGCCCCGGGCGTTCAAGGCGAAGCCCGCATGGGCGGCCCCGAGCCGGCCGGCGAGGGCGGCGATCAGGTCGTGGTTGGAGCGGCATTCCCCCGGCGGCTCCAGCAGCGCCGGCCCGGACTGGATGTGGCTGTGGCCGCCGGCCCCGTAGATGTCGTCGTGCTCCAGGAAGGTCGTGGCCGGCAGCACGAGGTCGGCGAGCGCCGCCGTCTCGGTCATGAACTGCTCGTGCACGGCCACGAACACGTCGGGCCGCATCAGGCCGGCGCGCACGCGGTTGCTGTCCGGGGCGGAAGCCGCCGGATTGGCCGACTGGATCAGCATGGCCCGCACCGGCGGGCCGCCCTGGAGGGCGTCCGGATCGTCGGCCAGGATCGCGCCGATCCGGCTCATGTCGAGCTCGCGCACCCCCGGGGCCTTGACGTCGAGACCCTCGGTCAGGGTCTTGTCCCAGTTGAAGATCGCGGCGTTCTGCCAGAGGGCGCCGCCGCCCTCGTGCTGCCAGGCGCCGGTCACCGTCGGCAGGCAGGTCACCGCGTGGAGGTTGACCGCGCCGTTGCGCGTCCGGGTGAAGCCGAAGCCGCAGCGGATGTAGCTGCGCGGCGTCGCGCCGTAGAGCGCCGCGAAGGCCTCGATCTCGGCGACCGTGAGGCCGGTGATCGCCGCCGCCCAGTCCGGGGTTCGGGTCGCGACATGGGCCTCCAGCGCCGCCGTGTCCTCGGCATGGGCCGCGAGATAGGCCCGGTCCGCGTAGCCATCGCGGAACAGCACGTGGAGCACCGCGCAGGCCAGGGCGCCGTCGGTGCCGGGGCGCGGCGCGAGGTGGAGGTCGGCCGCCGCCGCGGTGCCGGTGCGGTAGGGATCGATCACCACCAGCTTGGCGCCGCGCGTCTTGCGGGCCCGGCTGATGTGGCTCATCGCGTTGACCTGGGTGCTCACCGGGTTGCCGCCCCAGACCACGATCAGGTCGGAGACCGCCATTTCCCGCGGGTCCGGGCCGGCGACGCGGCCGACACCGGCGCTCCAGCCAGCGATGGCGATCGATGTGCAGATGGTGCGCTTGCGGCGGGAATAGCCCATCACATGGGTCAACCGGTGGATGCTGTCGCGCTGGACGAGCCCCATCGTGCCGCCGGAATTGTACGGCCAGACCGCCTCCGGACCGTGGCGTTCGGCGGTCTCCGTGAAGGCGCCGGCCAGGCGGTCGAGGGCGGCGTCCCATGCGATCGGGCGCCACCGGCCGCTGCCCTTGGGGCCAACCCGTTCCAGCGGCTGCAGAATCCGATCCGGATGGTGGACCCGCTCGCCGTAGCGGCTGACCTTCGCGCAGATCACCCCGGCGGTGTAGGGATTGTCGCCGCCCTTCACCGAGACGACGCGGCCGTCCGCCACCTGCACGTCGAGGCTGCAGGCGGAGGGGCAATCATGCGGGCAGACGGTCCGGGCCAAGCGACGAACTCCGTGGCGTAGTCTCGCGGTGGTTGCGGGGATGATGCAAGCGCCGTGCATTTTTGAGGCGGATCCCGCGAAGGCAGCGGCTTTTTCGGCGACCGGATCGGCGTTCCGGCGAAGAATTCGGCCCCGTCCCGCCGAAGAATCGGCCTTCATCCTGCCGGATTGACGGTATGGTCTCGCGGTCCGGATCCGCTTTAACCAACGATTGTGCCCTTGCCAGATGTGTTCGCTCAAGGCTTGCGCAGCGCCGGCTGGCTCGCCGGGCTGCCGGCGCTCGCGCTGATCTGGGCGAGCGCGACCCTCTACGCCGCCCCGCAGATCGCCGAGACCCTCGAGGCTGCCGGCGCGCGCGTTGCCGCCGGCACTGCCACCGCCACCGGCGAGCCCTGGCTGCGGCTGGAGGCGCGGGGGCGCGACCTGGCGGCGGAGGGCGAGGCGCCGGATGTCGGCGAGCGCGAGACCGTGCTGGCGAAGCTCGCCGCCCTGGAGGGGCCCCGGCGGATCGTCTCGGAGGTCGGGCTGGTGGAGACGGCCACGCCGTTCCAATGGGCGGCGATCCGCACCGGGACCGCCCGGGTGGCGCTGGAGGGCAGCCGCCCGGTGGAGATCGGACGGCGGGCCCTGGAGGCGCGGATCACCGGGGCGCTGGCGCCCGGGACCTATCTCGACGACACCGCCCGGGCGGCGCGGGGCGCGCCCCCGGACTTCGCCAGCGCGGCGGCGTTCCTGGCCGCCCGGCTGTCAGGGCTCGCCAAGGGCGGCCGGGCGGCGGTCAGCGACACCGTGCTCAACCTGTCCGGCGAGGCCCTGGACGTGCCGGCCTACGAGGCGTTGCGGTCCGCCCTGGCGAACCCGCCCGCGGGGTTCAGCATCGGGCGGATCGAGATCGTGCCGCCCGCGGTGGCGCAGTTCCGGTTCGCGGTAGAGAAATCGGCCCGGGGGATCGTGCTCGACGGCTTCGCGCCCTCCGCGGCGGACCGGGAGGCGGCCCTGCGCGCCGCCGCGGAGGCCGTGCCCGGCGGCACCGTGCAGGACCGGCTGCTCACCGCACGGGGGCTCGACCCGGCGATCGACCCGAAGGCCTTGATCGGCTTCGCGTTCAAGCTGGCCGAGCTGATCCAGGCGGGCACCGTCACCTTCGCGGAGGACACCATCGCGGTCACCGGCGACGCCATCGACGCCCAGGCGATTCCCGACGCCGCCGCGCTGATGCGCGAGGCCCGGCCCGCCGGGGTGAAGGCCGGGCGGGTGGCGCTGGCGGCCCGGCCGCTCTCGCCCTACCGGGTGGCGATCCGCCGGACCCCGGAGGCGGTGACGCTGACCGGCCACCTGCCCGACGACGCGACCCGGGAGCGGGTGCTCGCTGCCTTACGGCCGCGCCTGTTCCGCGAGCCGGTGGTGGACCGCACCCGGCTGGCCGACGGCGCCCCGCCGGATCTCGGCACGGCGCTGGCCGCGGCCGCCCCCCTGGTGGTGAACCTCGCCATCGGGGAGGTCACGGTGTCCGACCGGGCGCTGACGCTCACCGGCGAGAGCCTCTACCGCGAGGCCGCCGCCCGGCTGCCGGACAGGCTGGCCGAGGCGCTGCCCGCCGGCTGGACCGGGCAGGCCGCGGTTTCCGCGCGCCAGCCCGCCGAGACCCGCGACCCGGCCGCCTGCCGGGCCGAGGCCGCCGCGACGCTGGACCGGGCGTCCCTCCGCTTCCCGGCCGGCAGCGCGACGCTGGCGCCGACCTTCTACCCCGTTCTCGATGCCCTGGCGGCCCTGGCCAAGGCCTGCCCGACCTTGCGCATCGCGGTCTCGGCCCCCGCCGATCCGGCCAAGCCGAAGCCGGCCCCGGGGGAGGGCGCCGCGCCCACGGAGACGCCGACCGCGATGGCCGCCCCGCACGAGGCGCCCGCCGCCACCGGCTCGGCCCCGAAGCCCAACCCCAAGCCCGATCCCCAGGAATCGTCCGCCAAGCCCGCCGCGAAGCTGCCTCCGGCCCCCGAGCCCCACGCCGCGGCGAAGAAGGCCGAGCCTGCCAAGCCCGCGGCCGCGAAACCCGCCGGCACCAAGACGCCCCCCACCCAAAAAGCCGAAAAAAAGCCGAAGGAGGCCGCCGACGACCCGCCCCTCGACCTGCCGCGCCTGCGCGCGCAGGCGGTCATCGAGTATCTGCTCCAGGCCGGGGTCCGGCCGGACCAGGTCAGCGCCGGGCCGGACGCGCCGGCCGGCCCCGTCGCCTTCGCGCTGCTGCCGTGAGGCCCGGGCCGCGCGCCCGCGCCGTTTTGGGCCTATGATCGCGGCCCTCCCGTCATTGCGCGCGCAGCGCAGCGACCCAGGGCAGCGCACGATCGCGGAACGCGGCGGATCCCCGGGTCGCTGCGCTGCGCGCGCGATCACGGCGCGGGGTGACAGGCCGGGTCAAGCAAACGGAACCCGTATGAAACCGACACAGACCCCGATCCGTCCAGCGCCGCTCAGGATGAGGGCGCAGGTGGGACAGCACCGCCGAAGCGCCGCCGGGGAGGCGGGACGGTCGTGATGCTGCTGCTCACCGCATTCTGGCCGGGGCTCGCCGGGGCGGGGGCGCTGGGCCTGGTGGTCGGAGGGCTCGTCGGCTGGCCGGCCCGGCCGGCCGTGCCGCTGGCCCTGTGCGGGCTCGCGGCCCTGCTGGCGGCCCTCGCCTTGGCCGGGATCGTGCCGGGCCTGCTTGGCCTCTGGCTGGAGGGCGCCGGCCTGCTCCTGCCGGCCTATCTCCTGGGCTGCGCGCTCGGCGCCCTGGCGCGCCATCGGGTCGCCCGTCCCTAAAGCTGCGGCCCGCATCCGGACGGGAACCGATCCTCCCCCCGGCGACGTTGCTTCTGCGAGAATGGCCCCCGCGGCCTACAACCAGAAGAGGCGATCCGATGCCGAACCTGACGCGCTCCGCCCGCCGCTACGCCCTCCGCCTGCCGCGCCCGCGGGCCGGCGCCGCCGCCACCGGCCTGTTCCTGGCCGCCCTGGCGCTCTCGGCCGCGACGGTCCCGCTGGTCGAGCCGACCACCGCCAGCACCGCCCAGGCCTCGCTGGAACGCTGAGGCTCGGCGGGGGAGGGCGGGCCGGACATTGGACCGCCCGTCATGCCACCCCGACGCGCTCTCCTTCCCCGTGCGGGAGGGCGTTGGGGTGAGGGAGGCGACCTTTCCGGAAGACCCTGGTCCCTCACCCTGCCCCTCTCCCGTGCGGGAGAGGGGACCCGCGCCGCATCCGGCAAGGGATGAAGCCGCGCGCCCGACGGCGTCACATCACCCGCTGCAACCCCCATCCCCCACCCGCCGTTGTCACGCCGGGCGGCGTCCGCCCCGGAGGGATGCGCATGGGTTTGCTCGAATCGGCGATCGGCGGCGTGCTCGGTCAGGTGTTCGGCGGCCAGAAGCAGGGATCCGGAGGGATGTCGCCCCTGGTGAAGGCCCTGCTGATGCTGCTGCTGGCCAAGGGCGCGAGCGGCGGCTTCGGCGACATCTTCGGGCAGGGACGCGGGCGTGAGCCCGGCCCGGAAGCCGACCGGTCCGGCGGCGCCGGCCCCTACGGGCGCGATCCGGGGCACCATCCGGCCGATGCCGGTGGGCGCGGCGATCCGGGCGATATCGGCGGCTGGGACCAGTCCGGCCAGCGCCGCGAGGCCGGCCCGTCCGACCCGACCCTGCCGCCCGGCGATTTTTCGGACCTGTCCGGCATGCTCGACGGCCCGGGCGAGTCCGGCCCGGCCCGGAGCCGCGCCGCCCCCGAGCGCCAGAACGATCCGGGGGAGGGCGATCTCGGCGGCCTCGACGGCCTGGTCGACCGCTTCCGCCAGGGGGGCCTCGGCGACGTGATCGAATCCTGGATCGGCCATGGCAGCAACCGCCCCGTGGCCCCAGCCCAGCTCGCCCAGGCGCTGGGCCCCGACACGCTCGACACCCTCCAGAGCCAGACCGGCATGGACCGCGCGGCGCTGCTCTCGCAACTGGCCCAGGCCCTGCCGGAGGTGGTGCACGCGCTTACGCCTCAGGGGCGGCTGCCGGGGGCAGAGGAGCGGCGGGGATGGTGAACCGCGGCTTCCAAGCGCCGTAACTCAAAGGCTGAAAGCTCTTCGATCTGGTATCATGATCGAAATCAGTTCTTATCAATCGACTTCCTATCTCTCCCTTATCCTGAGGTGCTGCGCAGCAGCCTCGAAGGAGCCCTCCAGAGGTCACAGTAGATCCCTGGAGGGCTCCTTCGAGGCCTCCGCTACGCTTCGGCACCTCAGGATGAGGGGGAGGGCAGGAGCATTGTTCAACGTATTTGCTGCGTGCTCGGCAGTCATTGTCCTGCAAGAGCCGCATCGCCCATCAGGATTTCCAAGGGTAAGCGGTCAGGAACCGTAACTGGGTGTCGCTGGTGGCCTCCCAAACACTGCGAAGCGACATGACGCGTCGATCCGGCGCTTCGACGGGTCCTTCGAACACGCGACGCGGCAGACCGAGCGGAAGCACCACGGCACGCCCCGGCCAATGATCGACCGCGTGTTTCACCAGATCACCGGCGAGCCGTTCCGGCTCCGCCGCCGCATACCCGAAGGCCAGCAGATACTTGGCTTTCGATGCGCCATCCGTATGCGCCGGATTGAGCAGGTAGCTGACGATCTTGGGCCACGCGACGGTCCAGACGATCGCTTCGACATCGTCGGTCACACCGGCGCGCGCTCGACCAGTCTGATGTCCCCGGGCCGAACCGTCGCCAGCGCGCCGACGGGTGTCGGAAACTCGACCACGTAGGCCTCACCGCCGCGATAGACGCTGACGATCGTCCCTTCCGTGCCAGGCGCCAGCACATCGCCATCATCGCTGGTCGCAGCCGTCATCAATGCGACCCGGTCGAGATCCCGCAGATCCGACCGCGCTGCGTCCTGCCGAAACTGGTAGGCGAATTCCAGCGTCATGGCGGCATGATAGGCGCGCAGCGGGATTGCGCAACCGCCCGGTGGCTCCGGCCGAGCTCGTCCAGGCGCTTGGCCCCGACACGCTCGACGCCCTCCAGCGCCAAACGGGGATGGACCGCGAGGCGTCGCTCTCGCAACTAGCGCAGGCCCTGCCGGAGGTGGTGCACGTGCTTTCACCGCAGGGGTGGCCGCCAGGGCTTGAGGAGCGGCGGGGATGGTAAATAAATATCTTTTTACTAAACCTTAAGTTGCCCAGGACAATAACAGGACCGAGTTAAAAATAACAATTCCCGGTTTTGAGAGGAAAAGATGCATCGCGTCGTGAAGTCTCACGTCCAGGCATTCCGTGATGAGTTTGCGTTAAAGCTCGACGAGTCGAAGTTGTTCGAAGCATTCTGTGCTTACTGCATCGCCAAGCAGTTTACATTCGAAAACGTCAATCCGGATTTGTTGACTTATGAGGGAGCAGATCCGGGCATTGACTCAGCGTTCTACGCCATCAACGACCAAATAATAACAACACTATCCGAGGCTGAGAAGATATTTTCCAGTCGCAAAACAGATAATGCCGTCCGTCTCGTCTTTGTACAGTCGAAAACCTCTGAAGGCTGGCAGAAGCAAGAACTCGACGTTTTTTCAGCGGCGATTCAGGACTTTATATCGGAAAGTCCAAGCCATACATATTCAGAATATCTTGATGAGCAGAGAGAAATATTTAATCTTGTGATAAACAACGTTGGAAAAGTAAAATCGGGCAGACCCGATATTGATTGTTATTATGTTACGTCCGGGCCGCGTCTTGTAGCTGCGGAAATTCTTGCCGCGAAAAACGCCTTACAAGCCCGGCTTTGCGATGCGGGGCTCTTTGACGATTGCCGAGTGGTAGCCTTAGACAGAGACGAACTAATTAAATATTGGGTTGCGTCACGCGGCGCTTACAAAGCCCAATTCCGAGTTATCGGGTCAGCCTCTTTTCCTAAGAGCGCTGGCATCGAAGAAAGTTATGCAGTAACCGTCTCTGCCCGCGATTTTGTGCAAGCTGTACTGGAAGACGATCGCGGCAGCTTACGGCGTAGTATCTTCGATGAAAATGTCCGCGATTTTATTTCTTTCGATGACAGCGCCATAAACTCTGAGATAGTCGGCTCGCTGATTTCACCTTCCTCATCATCACGATTTGGAATTTTGAACAACGGAATTACAATCATTTCTCCGGAAGTTCGGCTTCAAAGCAATGAGATGTATATTGAGGACTATCAGATAGTGAACGGCTGCCAAACATCTAACGTTTTGTTTGAAGCTCGCAAAGACATCCCCCAAGACGCCACGTTGATGGTCAAAATCATTGAAACGCGAGATCAAGCAATCGTCGATTAGATTGTAAGATCTACAAATAGACAAAACAAAATTGAGGATCATCAATTTTTAGCTACAATGGACAGCGTCAAAAGCATAGAAAAATATTTTAACGTGAGGAGTGAAGATGATGAACGTCGCCTATTTTTCGAAAGAAGGCCGCATCAATACAGCAAAGACAATATCCCGAGCATAAGAGTATTTGATATTAAGGAAATCGCTCGATGCTGCGGCGCAATGTTTTTTGATAGGCCCGACCTATCTAGTCGGTATCCAAACCAACTTGTAGAAGACCTCAGGGAAATTGTCTTCTCCGCCACAAACAAAGAGGAAATTTTCTACACGTCGTCTTTTGCACATTATCGACTGAAACTTCATCTAAGCAATAATCGTATTGACCCCATATTCAATCAACTCCGCTGGTATGCCCTGATGGGAGTAAAATATTACATATGCGGCCCGAATACGGCGGACGTGCGAAGTTCTAAAGTCGAAAAACAATGTGAAAAAATCAATGATTTTTTTACGGCGAATGACCCGTCAACATTGAGTCAATGGGAACGTCTTGCCGGGGCTTTTAAAGCACTCGGCCCCTTCGATCGAGACCGCATCAAAGCGTCAAGGTTCGTGCAAGAGGTCAGAGAAGCCGCCTTATCGATCAGAGCCTCCTGACGTACGTCTCTGGGTGATGCGGTACCTTTCAAACCCGCCGCATCACCAGCGAGGCATTCGTCCCACCAAACCCGAACGAATTCGACAGCACCACGTCCACCTGCTTGCGCTTCGCCTCGAAGGGCACGAGGTCGATCTTGGTCTGGACTGAGGGGTTGTCGAGGTTGAGGGTCGGCGGGATCACGCCGTCGCGCAGGACGAGGATCGAAAAGATCGCCTCGACCGAGCCGGCGGCGCCGAGCAGGTGGCCGATCGAGCTCTTGGTCGACGACATGGTCGCGTTGGCGGCGGCGTCGCCCAGCAGGCGCTCCACGGCCTTCAGCTCCAGCTCGTCGCCCATGGGCGTCGAGGTGCCGTGGGCGTTGATGTAGCCGATCTCGGCCGGGGAGATGCCGGCGCGCTTCACCGCGGCGCTCATGCAGCGGAAGGCGCCGTCGCCGTCCGGGGACGGGGAGGTGATGTGGTAGGCGTCGCCCGAGAGGCCGTAGCCGACCACCTCGGCGTAGATCTTGGCGCCGCGGGCCTTGGCGTGCTCGTATTCCTCGAGCACGACGATGCCGGCACCCTCGCCCATGAGGAAGCCGTCGCGGTCGCGGTCGTAGGGGCGGGAGGCCTTTTCCGGGGTGTCGTTGAAGCCGGTGGTCAGCGCCCGGCAGGCGGAGAAGCCGGCGATCGAGAGGCGGTTGACCGGCGATTCGGCCCCGCCCGCCACCATCACGTCGGCATCGCCCAGTGCCACGAGGCGGCTCGCGTCGCCGATGGCGTGGGCACCGGTGGAGCAGGCCGTGACCACGGCGTTGTTCGGGCCCTTGAGCCCGTACGCGATCGAGACCTGTCCGGAGGCGAGGTTGATGATCCGGCCCGGGATGAAGAACGGCGAGATCCGGCGCGGGCCCTTCTCGTGGAGGGTGACCGAGGCGTCGTAGATGCCGCCGATGCCGCCGATGCCGGAGCCGATCAGCACGCCGGTGGCGCACTGATCCTCGTGGCTCTTGGGCAGCCAGTTCGCGTCCTTCAGGGCCTCGTCGGCCGCCGCCATCGCGTAGACGATGAACGGATCGACCTTGCGCTGCTCCTTGGGCTCCATCACCGCGTCGGGGTTGAAAGTGCCGCCGGTGCCGTCGCCGAACGGGACCTGCGCGGCGACCCGGCAGGGCAGGTCGGCGGATTCGAAGCCGCGGATCGGGCCGGCGCCGCTGTCGCCCGCGATCAGCCGGCTCCAGGTGTGCTGCACCCCGCTGCCGAGCGGCGTGACCATCCCCAGACCCGTGACCACCACCCGCCGCATGCTACCTGTCCCGTCTCAAGACCGTCTTGGGAAGCGCGCCCCGCCGCCATCGACGCCGGCTTGCCACCGGAGCGCATCTTGAACAACCGATTGCGGCCGGATCCGTGCCCGCCCGACCGCGAAACGCAGAACGGCGCGGGGGCTGCTTCGCCTCACCCGCGCCGCGTGAAACCGAATCCGGCGCCTCAGGCGGCCGAGTTCTTCTCCAGGAACTTCACCGCGTCGCCGACCGTCTGGATGGTCTCGGCGGCGTCGTCCGGGATCTCGACGTTGAATTCCTCCTCGAAGGCCATGACCAGCTCGACCGTGTCGAGGCTGTCGGCACCGAGGTCGTCGATGAAGTTGGCGCTCTCGACCACCTTCTCGGGCTCGACGCCCAGGTGCTCGACGACGATCTTCTTCACGCGCTCAGCGATATCGCTCATCGGTCTTCCGTCCTCGTCCTTTTGGTCTGTCAGTCGTCTCGGGGTGGTGCCGTGGCCGCGCCGCGCCCCTTCGGGCTTGTTGGCGGGCCGGTGTCGATCGCGCGTGTTTCGAGGTGAACCGGGACGGCCCCGCCGGGGGGCCTTGGACTGAAAACCCGCTGAACCGTCAACCCCCTGTACGGCTGCGGGGCGTGGTAGCACAGGGTTCCCGCCCTGGCGAGAGCCGTTCAGATTCCCTTCACGGGTGTGGCACGCGCGTGTCGGACGGGGGTGTCGGGGCCTAGAACATCGCCATGCCGCCGTTCACGTGCAGGGTGTGGCCGGTGACGTAGGCGGCCTCCGCCGACGACAGGTAGATGCAGGCGGCGGCGACCTCCGCGCCCTCGCCGAGCCGCCCGGCCGGCACCCGGGCCAGGATGCCCTCGCGCTGCTTCTCGTTGAGCGCGTCGGTCATGGGGGAGCTGATGAAGCCCGGCGCGATGCAGTTGACCGTGATCCCGCGCGAGGCGACCTCGGCGGCGAGCGCCTTGGTCATGCCGACCAGCCCCGCCTTGGCGGCGGCGTAGTTGCCCTGGCCGGGATTGCCGGTCGAGCCCACCACCGAGCCGATATTGACGATCCGCCCGGAGCGGCGGCGCATCATGCCCTTCACGGCCGCCCGCGAGAGCCGGAAGGCCGCGGTGAGGTTGACGGCGAGCACCTGCTCCCACTCGTCGTCCTTCATGCGCATGAACAGGTTGTCCCGGGTGATGCCGGCATTGTTGACCAGGATGTCGAGAGGCCCGATCGCCGCCTCGGCGGCCGGGACCAGGCCCTCGACCGAATCCTTGTCGGAGAGGTCGGCCGCCACCGGGCTCGCCCGCTCGCCGAGTTCCGCCGCGAAGGCCTCCAGCGCCGCCGGCTTCGTACCCGAGAGCGCCACGGTGGCGCCCTGGGCGTGCAGCGCGCGGGCGATCGCCTGGCCGAGGCCGCCGGTGGCGCCGGTCACGAGGGCTTTCCGGCCGGTGAGATCGAACATGCGGGTATCCCCTTATACGTTAGAGCGCGAAGGCCGCCACGTCCGCGGGCGTACCGATCGCCGTGGCCCGCGCCTGGGGCGCGATGCGCTTGACCAGGCCGGTGAGCACCTTGCCGGCGCCGAGCTCGTAGAACTGGTCGACCCCCGCGCCCGCCATGGCGGCGACGCTCTCGCGCCAGCGGACGGTGCCGGTGACCTGCTCGACCAGGGCCGCCCGGATCGCCTCGGGCTCGGCCACCGGGGCGGCCGTGACATTGGCGTAGAGCGTCACCCGGGGCGCCTTCAGGTCGACCTTGGCCAGGGCCGCCGCCATCGCGTCGGCGGCGGGCGCCATCAGCCGGCAATGGAACGGGGCGGAGACGTTGAGCATCACGGCGCGCTTGACCCCGCGCTCCGTGGCGATGCCGACCGCGCGCTCCACCGCAGCCCGGTCCCCGGACAGCACCACCTGGCCGCCGCCATTGTCGTTGGCGACGTCGCAGACCGCGCCGCCGGATTCGAGCGAGGCCGCCTCGGCGATGCCGCGCGCGGCCTCGACATCGGTGCCGATCAGGGCCGCCATCGCGCCGACACCCGGGGCCACCGCCGCCTGCATGGCCTCGCCGCGCAGGCGCAGCAGCCGGGCCGCATCCGCGATCGACAGGCTGCCGGCGGCCGCGAGCGCCGCGTATTCGCCGAGCGAATGCCCGGCCACGCAGGACACGTCCCGGGCGAGGTCCAGGCCGCGCTCGGCCTCGAGCACCCGCAGGGCCGCGAGGCTCGCCGCCATCAGGGCCGGCTGGGCGTTGGCCGTGAGGGTCAGCTCCTCCACCGGCCCCTCGGCCATCAGCCGCGACAGCGGCTGGGACAGGGCGTCGTCGACCTCGTCGAGCACGGCCTTCGCCTGGGGGAATTCCTCCGCCAGCCCCTTGGCCATGCCGACCGCCTGGCTGCCCTGGCCGGGAAAGATGAGTGCGCGCATGGTCGGTCCTGTCGCTCTCGTCTCGTCGCGGTCGCCGTGCGACACGCGGCCCCTGTCGGCCGGAATTCTGGATTGCGCGGCGCGCACTCGCACCCGAGGGCGCGAGTGTCAACAATGCGTCGCACAATCCGCGAGGCCCGCCGCCCCGGCCATCGCCCGCCAGACGCGCGCCGGGCGCAACCCGCTGTGCTTGTTGCACAACGGCATTCCGTGTAGAGTGAGGCCACACCCGACATCACCCGTCGCTTAAGCTGAGGAGCCGCCCCGCATGGCGCGCGTCACCGTCGAAGACTGCATCGAGAAGGTCGAGAACCGGTTCGAGCTCGTGCTGCTGGCGAGCCACCGGGCGCGCCTGCTGGCCGCCGGCGCCCCGCTCACCATCGACCGCGACCGCGACAAGAACCCGGTCGTGGCCCTGCGCGAGATCGGCGACGAGACGATCACGGCCGACGACCTCAAGGAGCAGCTGATCCACTCGATGCAGAAATACGTCGAGGTGGACGAGCCGGAGGCCGAGACCGTGCCGCTGCTGTCGAGCTCGCCGGCCGCCGCCGCCGTGGCCCCGCAATCCTCCAGCGATGATTCGGCGGTCCAGTTCGACCGCATGAGCGAGGAGGACCTGCTGCGCGGCCTCGAGAACCTCGCTCCGCCGGTCGAGACCGACGACGAGGGCGAGTAAGCCACCGAGCGAGCCGCACGACGTGGGTCTGGATGATCACGACTTGAACGAGACCGGACCCGGCGGAGACGCCGGGTTCTCTCGTTCGGACGGCGATACGGTCGCAACCGGCGCTTTTCCGCCGCCGGGGGCTGGCGCGGGCACGCCCGTTGCGGGAGAGTCGGACGTGACCCCGACCCCGCGCGCCATCCAGGAACCGACGACGGCCCGGCGGATGATGCGCCAGTACGAGCTCGTCGAGCGAGTCAAGCGCTACAACCCGGCCGCCGACGAGGCTTTGCTCAACCGGGCCTACGTGTACGCCATGCAGGCGCACGGCACGCAGAAGCGCGCCTCGGGCGATCCGTTCTTCGCGCATCCCCTCGAAGTCGCCGCAATCCTCACCGACCTGCATCTCGACGACGCCACCATCGTGGCCGCGGTCCTGCACGACACCGTGGAGGATACCGAGGCGACGCTGGAGGAGATCCGCCGGCTGTTCGGGCCGGAGATCGGCGCGCTGGTCGACGGCCTGACCAAGCTGAAGCGGCTCGACCTCGTCTCCAAGCAGGCCGCCCAGGGCGAGAATTTCCGCAAGCTGCTGCTTGCTGTCGCCGCGGATGTGCGCGTGCTGCTGGTCAAGCTGGCCGACCGCCTGCACAACATGCGCACGCTCCAGCACATGCGGGAGGACAAGCGCCACCGCATCGCCCAGGAGACCCTGGACATCTACGCGCCGCTCGCCGGCCGGATGGGCATGCAGGAGCTGCGCGAGGAGCTGGAGGACCTGGCCTTCCGCAACATCGAGCCGGAGGTCTACGCCACCATCACCCAGCGGCTCGCCCGCCTGACCGCCAAGTCGGAGCGGGTGGTCGAGACCATCGCGCAGGTGCTGACGGAAAAGCTCTCCGCCCAGGGCATCACTGCCGAGGTCAGCGGCCGGCAGAAGCGGCCGTTCTCGATCTGGTCGAAGATGGAGCGGAAGTCGGTCGCCTTCGAGCAGCTGTCCGACATCTTCGGCTTCCGGGTGATCGTGGATACGGTCCAGGATTGCTACGCCGCGCTCGGGATCGTCCATACCAGCTGGCCGATGGTGCCGGGCCGGTACAAGGACTACATCTCGACCCCGAAGCAGAACGATTACCGCTCGATCCACACCACGGTGATCGGGCCGAAGAGCCAGCGCGTCGAGCTGCAGATCCGCACCCGGGCGATGGACGACATCGCCGAGTACGGCATCGCCGCCCACGCCCATTACAAGGAGCTCGGGATCGATTCGGCCAAGGAGGCGGCCCGCGAGGGCAGCGTGCATCCCAAGCTCGCGGCCGAGAGCGGCGCCTATCAATGGCTGCGCCGGACCATCGAGCTCCTGGCCGAGGGCGACAGCCCGGAGGAGTTCCTAGAGCACACCAAGCTGGAGCTGTTCCAGGATCAGGTGTTCTGCTTCACCCCGAAGGGCCGGCTGATCGCCCTGCCGCGGGGGGCGACGCCGATCGACTTCGCCTACGCGGTGCACACCGATGTCGGCAATTCGGCGGTGGGCGCCAAGATCAACGGCCGGATGGCGCCGCTGCTGCACGAGCTCGCCAACGGCGACGAGGTCGAGATCAGCCGCTCGGACGGGGCCTCGCCGCCGGCCGCCTGGGAATCCCTGGTGGTGACCGGCAAGGCCCGGGCGGCGATCCGGCGGGCGACCCGGGCGGCGGTGCGCCGGCAATATGCCGGGCTCGGCCGCCAGATCCTGGACCGCGCCTTCGAGCGCGCCGCCAAGACCTTCTCCGAGGACAAGCTGCGGGGCGCCCTGCCGCGGCTCGCCCGGGCCACCACCGAGGACGTGTTCGCGGCGGTCGGGCGCGGCGAGATGTTTTCCGGCGACGTGGTGCGGGCGGTCTATCCCGACCATCGCGACGAGCGCCGGCCGTCCACGCCGCAGGGCGCGCTGAACGGCGCCGGCCGCCTCGTGCGCTCGGCCGACCAGACCATGCGGCTGACCTTCCCGGGCGCCGAGGGCAAGGCCGAGGACCGCAGCGACGCGATCCCGATCCGCGGCCTCACAGGCGACCTGCCGGTGACCTTCGCGCCGAACGGCGGCGCCGTCCCGGGCGACCGGATCGTCGGCATCCTGACCCCGGGCGTCGGCGTCACCGTCTACCCGATCCAGTCGGCGGCGCTCGCGGCCTTCGACAACGAGCCCGAGCGCTGGCTCGACGTCCGCTGGGATACCGAGGCCTCGGGCAGCGAGCGGTTCCCGGCCCGGCTGGCGCTGAAGTCGATCAACGAGCCCGGCGTGTTCGCCCAGATCGCCCAGGTGATCGCCGACCACGACGGCAATATCGACAACATCTCGATGAAGCGCCGCACCCAGGACTTCACCGACATCACCATCGACCTGTCGGTCTGGGATCTCCAGCACCTGACCGCGATCATCGCGGAGCTGCGCGGCAAGCGCCCGGTCAACAGCGTCGAGCGCGTGAACGGCTAGGGTGCCCGGCCGCCGGATCGGATCCCGGGACGGCGCCAGCCCGCCTGATCGCAAGGGCCCAACAGCGAGGCGATCGGGCGCGCGCAAGATGACCGGTCGCTCGAACACCCAATAGACCTAAGGTTTATCGGATCAACTCAGGTCTTTCATCCCAAGGACTCGGCGCGATACGTCGCGATACGACTTTTTTCTCGACGTCCCAGGGAAACCGCGCTATCGAGAGCCGCATTCCTTCCGGTTGACTTGACAGGGCTGTGTTTCGCCCGAATGGTTGAAACGCCCGGGCGACGGTCACCCCGGAAGGGGACCACGCTTTTCCGTCCCGGATTTCTTTCTATCTCGTCATTCGTTCACGACGATACGGCCTGGGTTTTCCGCCCGGATTTCGAGCAGCCGTTTCAGCACACGATTTCCGGCAACCCATATTCTTTCAGGATTCGACTCATCCATGGCAGCACCGCAGCGCAGCGCCCTCTTCATCGACGGCGCCAACCTCTACGCGACCACCAAGGCCCTCGGCTTCGATATTGACTACAAGAAGCTGCTCAAGGAATTTCAGGCTCGCGACAACCTGCTGCGCGCGTTCTACTACACCGCGATGATCGAGGATCAGGAATATTCCTCGATCCGGCCGCTGATCGATTGGCTGGATTACAACGGCTACCGCGTCGTGACCAAGCCCGTGAAGGAGTTCACGGACTCGATGGGCCGGCGCAAGTACAAGGGTAACATGGATATCGAGCTGGCGATCGACGCCCTCGAGCTCAGCCCGCATATCGACCACATGGTGCTGTTCTCCGGCGACGGCGACTTCCGCTCGCTGGTCGAGGCGATGCAGCGGCGCGGCGTCAAGGTGACGGTGATCTCCACCATCCAGACCCAGCCGGCGATGATCTCCGACGAGTTGCGGCGGCAGGCCGACGAGTTCGTGGATCTCGCGAGCCTCTCGAACCGCATCGGCCGCGAGCCGAGCGAGCGCCCGGTCCGGGCTGCCGGCGAGACCGCCAGCCGCTACCGCGGCGAAGCCCGCCCGAGCCCGGCCCTCGAGAACCGCTACGGCATCCGCCAGCCGGAATCCGAAGAGGGCTGAGACCGGGGCCAAGCGTCAGGCGCTGCCGTCGAGCCAGTCGATCACCTGCTGCGCGCTGCGATCGGCGGGGAAGACCGGGTAGAAAACCTGGCTGACGACGCCGTCGTCGATCACCAGGGTGAGGCGGCGCATCAGAACTTGCCCGCCCGCCTGGAAGACCGGCAGGCGCGCGGCCATCGTAAAGGCCCGGTGCGGATCGGCGAGCAGCGGGAAGGTGAGGCGCAGCCGCTCGGCCGCCTCCCGCTGGTAAACGCTGGTCTGGGTCGAGAGGCCGTAGACCTGGGCGACGCCGCGCCCCCGCAGGGCGGCATGGTTATCCCGGAAATCGCAGGCCTGCGGGGTGCAGCCCCGGGCGCCCGGAATCGCGTCCCAATCCGGCGTCAGGGCCGGCTGTCCCGGCTCGCCGGTGCGGGGGTAGGCATAAGCGACCGTGCGACCGGTCAGGCGCGCGAGCGACACGGTCGTGCCGTCGGTCGCCGTCAGCGCCACGTCGGGCAGCCTCATCCCGCGCAGGTGATCGGCGGCGCCGTCATCCACGGGGGCGGGGAGGTCGGCGGGCAAGGCGTCGGGACTGGGCTGCATGGGCGGCTCCTCGGATCGCGCGAGCCTAGAGCGCCGCGGGCCGAAGGTGAATCGCCAGTTTTGGACTTCGCCTAGCCAGACATCACGCGCGGAGCGACGTGAGCCCGGGGCAGCGCGACATCCGGAGATCGCGCACTGCCCTGGGTTGCTTCGCTGCGCTCGCAATGACGGAAGGGCCGTGAACCGATCTACCCCCGGTCCCGCAGCAGCCGCGCCCGGTCGCGCTGCCAGTCGCGCTCCTTGGCGGCCTCGCGCTTGTCGTGGGCCTGCTTGCCCTTGCCCAGGCCGAGCTCGATCTTCGCCCGGCCCTTGTCGTTGAAGTAGATCTTCAGCGGCACCACCGTGTAGCCCTGGCGCTGGGTGGCGCCGATCAGCTTGTTGATCTGGCGGCGATGCAGCAGCAGGCGGCGCGGGCGCTTCGGCTCGTGGTTGAAGCGGTTCGCCTCCAGATATTCCGGGATATAGGCGTTGAACAGCATCAGGTCGGTGCCGGAGGGGCCGGCATAGGCCTCGCCGATCGTCGCCTTGCCGCCGCGCAGGGACTTCACCTCGGTGCCGGTCAGGGCGATGCCGGCCTCGAGCGTGTCCTCGATCGTGTAGTGGAAGCGCGCGGCACGGTTGTCGGCGACGACGCGCCGACTGGGCTCCGGTTTCGGGGCCATGTGTGTGTGACTCTCCTCAGCCTTCGAGCAGACCGGCGTGGCGCAAGGCCGCGTCGACGATCGCCCGGGTCGCGTTCGAGACCGGCACCAGCGGCAGGCGCAGGTCCTCGGTCATATGGCCGAGCTTGGCCAGCGCGTACTTGGTCGGGCCCGGATTGGCCTCGGCGAACAGCCCGCTCTGGAGCGGGAACAGCCGGTCCTGCAGGGCCAGCGCCTTGGCGTAGTCGCCGGCGAGCGAGGCCTCCTGCAGGTCGGCGCAGAGGCGCGGCGCCACGTTGGCCACCACCGAGATGCAGCCATGGCCGCCCTGGGCGTTGTAGCCGAGCGCCGTCGCATCTTCGCCCGAAAGCTGGAGGAAGTTCGCCCCCATGGCCTGTCGCTGCTGGCTGACGCGGTCGATCTTGGCGGTCGCGTCCTTCACGCCGGCGATGTTCTTCAATTCGAAGAGCCGGGCCATCGTCTCGACACTCATGTCGACGACGGAGCGCGGCGGGATGTTGTAGATGATGATCGGAATGCCGACCGCGTCGTTGACGGCCTTGAAGTGGGCGTAGAGTCCCTCTTGCGTCGGCTTGTTGTAATAGGGCGTGACCACCAGCACGGCGTCGGCGCCGGCCCGCTCGGCGTGGCGCGCCCGGGCCACCGCCTCGGCGGTGGAGTTGGAGCCCGCACCCGCCACCACGGGCACGCGCCCACCGGCCTCGTCGATGCAGGCCTCGACCACCCGGTCGTGCTCGGAATGGGTCAGGGTGGGGCTCTCGCCGGTGGTTCCGGTCGGCACCAGGCCGTGGCTGCCCTGCTCGATCTGCCAGCGTACGAATTTCCGGAACGCGGCCTCGTCGAAGGCGCCGTCGCGGAACGGCGTCACAAGCGCGGTGAGCGAGCCCCGCAGGCGGCTCCCGGTCATCTCGGTCATCTCAGGCGTCCCAAAGAGGCTCAGCTGGGGTCTCGGCGGATGGGCTGGTCGCGGCGCTCTCGGCGCCGTGCGTCCCGCGCGCCGTTCGGCCGCGGACGGGCAGACATAGGCGGTCGCGCCACGGTGCGCAAACAGATCGTGGCGAGGGTTTACGGGTTCTTAATGCCCCCGCGCCGATCTTCATTTCTTTCCACTCCGGTCGCGAGAAGGGGGGAAACGTGATCCGAGCCCAGTCGATCCGAGGTCCCGTGATCCGCGCGCTGGCCTCGACGCGCACGCCCCTGGCGGCGGCGGCTCTGGTCACGACCCTCGGGGTAGCGCTCGCCGGCCAGGTCGGCACCGACGCGCCGGCCTCGCAGCCGACGCCGCCCGCGAGCGACGCCGCCCTGTCCCCGGCCCAGACCCGGAGCACCGAGGCCGAGGCGGTCGCCGATCCGGTCACGGCCGACGCCCTCAAGCTCGACCCGGCCCAGACCGCCAAGGGCTCCGACCGGGGCGAGGAGGCCGCGGGCAAGATCCCGGCGGCGGCCACCGCCTACGCCTCGGCCGATCCCGACGCCCCCGTGGTCTTCCCGCTGCCCGACGCCGCGCTGACGCCGGCCGCGCCGGTGCCCGAAGTCCCGGACCCGGGCAAGCCCAAGATCTCGGGGGACACCGATCCGACGCTGCTGCGCGGCGCCATCGACCTCTACCGCAAGGGCCGGGTCGCCGACGGCGACCGGATGCGCGACGGCTTCACCGATCCCGCCGCGAGGGCGCTGCTCGAATGGGTGGCGATCCGCGCCGGGGCCGGCATCGGCTTCGCCCGCACCGTCGCCTTCACCCGCGCCAACCCGACCTGGCCGGCCGGGCCGCTGCTGCGCCGCCGGGCCGAGGAGGCCCTGCTCTCCGAGCGCAAGCCCCCGGCCGTGGTCCGGGCCTATTTCGCCACCGCCAAGCCGGTGAGCGCGCCGGGCAAGTTCGCCCTGGCGCTGGCGCTCCGGGCCGACGGATACGACACCGACGCCGCCGAGATCGTGCGCGACCTGTGGCGCACCGAGAGCTTCGGCAAGAGCCTCGAGGCCAAGATCCAGGACGCCTTCCCGGGCGTGCTCACCCGGATCGACCACCGTTACCGGATGGAGCGGGCGCTCCTGAAGGACGATTGGGAGAGCGCCGGCCGGGCGGCGGGCTATGCGGGGGGCGCGTATGCCAGCCTCGTGCGCGCCCGCCGGGCCGTGGAGGACAAGACCGGCGCGCCGGCCGCGCTCGCCGCGGTGCCGCCCTCCCTGCGGGGCGACGCCTCCTACATCTTCTCCCGGGCGCAGTTCTTCCGCCGGGCCGACAAGCCCGAGGAGGCCGCCGCGATCCTGGCCGCGGCGCCCACCAACCCGGACGTGCTGGTCGACGGCGACGAGTGGTGGATCGAGCGCCGGATCGTGGCGCGCAAGCTCCTCGACCTCGGCAACGCCAAGACCGCCTTCGCGGTGGCGAGCGGCCATGCCGCGCGTACCCCCGAGAAGCGCCTCGAGGCCGAGTTCCACGCCGGCTGGATCGCCCTGCGGTTCGCCGGCGACCCGGCGAGCGCCGCGCAGCATTTCGCCCAGATGGCGACCATCGCGGAGAGCCCGGTCTCGCTGGCGC
This sequence comes from Methylobacterium brachiatum, assembly GCF_020523825.1. Classification (GTDB taxonomy): domain Bacteria; phylum Pseudomonadota; class Alphaproteobacteria; order Rhizobiales; family Beijerinckiaceae; genus Methylobacterium; species Methylobacterium brachiatum. Next base: position 120,078 of record NZ_JAJALK010000004.1, read on the forward strand.
GGGCCGCCTATTGGCAGGGCCGGGCAGCCGAGGCGCTGGGCCAGCGCGAGGCGGCCAAGGGCTTCTACGAGCGGGCCGCCCTGCAGCCGATCGCCTATTACGGCCAGGTCGCCCGGGCCCGGCTCGGCCAGACCAGCCTGCCGCTGCGCGCGCCGGCCGATCTCGAGGGCGGCGAGCGGCAGGCCTTCGAGGACAGGCTCTACATCCGGGCGCTGCGCATGCTCGGCGAGGCCGGGCTCAAGGACCTGGCGCTGCCGCTCTACATCGACGCCGCCCGGGATCTCACCGACCCGCGCGAGATCCAGGCGCTCGGCGACCTCGCCACCGAGATGAAGGATGCCCGCGCCCTGGTGGCGATCGGCAAGCTCGCGGTGCAGCGCGGCCTGCCGCTCGACGCCCACGCCTACCCGACCATCGGGATCCCGGCCTACGAGACCTTCACGGCGGTGCCTCAGGTCGAGCGGGCCATGGTCTACGCCATCGCCCGGCAGGAGAGCCAGTTCGACCCCCGGGCCCAGTCCGGGGTCGGCGCCCGCGGCCTGATGCAGATGATGCCGGCCACCGCCCAGCGCACCGCCCGCCGGGTCGCCACGTCCTTCGACGTCGACCGCCTGACCAGCGACCCGGCCTATTGCGCCAAGCTCGGCCAGGCCCATCTCGGCGAGCTGATGGAGGATTGGCGCGGCTCCTACGTCCTCGCCTTCGCCTCCTACAATGCCGGCGGCGGCAACGTGAAGAAGTGGATCGACGCCTACGGCGACCCGCGCAAGGGCGACGTGGACGTGATCGACTGGGTCGAGCGCATCCCGTTCACCGAGACCCGCAACTACGTGCAGCGGGTGATGGAGAACCTGCAGGTCTACCGCTCCCGCCTGGACGGCCGCAGCGCCCTGCTGATCGACGGGGATCTGCACCGCGGCGCGCGGTAGGGAGCCGGGCGTTCGCAGCGCGGGGTGGGATGGTCACGCATCCGATGCCGGCGCATCTCCCTCCTCTCCGGGGGAGGGAAGGCGCGCGTGTCAGTCGCGGCCGTCATCCGCAGACGGAACCGCGCTCGACCAGCGCTCGCACCGCTTACCGCTGCTCGCTCGCGATGATGGCGCGCAGGGCGGTGAGGGCGCGTTCCCGGCCGGCGTCGGTCCTGATACAGGACCAGAGGCGCAGGCATTCCTGCATGTCGGCGGTGGCGGGCGAGCCGCTCTCGCCGTCGAAGAAGCGGTCGACCGGGATGCCGAGAATGTCGGCGAGCGTCAGCAAGGTCTGGGTCCCCGGCTTCCTGGTGCCGCTCATGAGGGACAATCCCTGTACCGGTATACGGTATAATCGAACCAGTTTTATAATGCAGAAAATTGTATAAAAAATCAATCCTGCTAACTTTATAGGTTTCTAAGGACTACCGCCCGCGCAGTCCGATCTCTGCGCGATAGCTTGCATCATCGTCCCGGCAGTCGTCCCACGAGCCGGGGCTGCTGGGCCCCGACACTGGACCGTTCGGCATCGCGCTCGGGCTCACCCCGCATCCCGAAGCCCGGCCGATCGTCACCCGGATCGAGCCGGGCGCGGCGTTCTACCCGGCGGAGGGCTACCACCAGGACTTCATGGCCCAGCACCCAGGCCATCCCTACATCGCAGTCAACGACGCGCCGAAGCTGGAAGCGCTGAAGCAGCTGTTTCCCGAGCGGACGGCGCCGCAGCCGGTGCTGGTGAACCGGTCGCCGGCGTGAGGCCGGGCGCCGCCGACGCCGGCCATCCCACCCGCGCCCTCATCCTGAGGTGCGAGCGCCAGCGAGCCTCGAAGGAGCCCGCCAGCCGGCCTTGCGATCCCTGGAGGGCTCCTTCGAGGCCTCCGCTGCGCTGCGGCGCCTCAGGATGAGGGGGTGAATTGGAGGAGCCCTCTGTCGCCCTACTCCTCCGGCGGCCGCGGGCGGCCGAAATCGGGGGCGGCGGTCTCCTGGCCCTGGGCCACGATGCTGCGCCGGATCGCCCGGGTGCGGGTGAACATCGCGTGGAGGGCGTCGCCATCGCCCCAGCGGACCGCCTTGGCCAGCGCCGAGAGGTCCTCGTTGAACCGGCCGAGCATCTCCAGCACCGCCTCACGGTTGTTGAGGAAGATGTCCCGCCACATGGTCGGGTCGGAGGCGGCGATGCGGGTGAAATCGCGAAATCCGCTGGCCGAGAACTTGATCACCTCGGATTGCGTCGCCTCTTCGAGGTCCGCGGCGGTGCCGACGATGTTGTAGGCGATCAGGTGCGGCAGGTGGCTGGTGATCGCCAGAACGTGGTCGTGGTGCTCGGCGCTCATGGTCTCGACATTGGCGCCCATGCCCTCCCACAGGGCCCGGACCCGCTCCACCGCCGCGGGGTCGGTGCCCTCGGGGGGCGTCAGGATGCACCAGCGGTTCTGGAACAGGGTCGCGAAACCCGCATCCGGCCCCGAGAACTCGGTGCCGGCGATCGGGTGGCCGGGGACCAAAGCGACGCCCTCCGGCAGGTGCGGCCGGATCGCGGCCACCACGGCGCCCTTGACCGAGCCGACATCCGAGACGATCGCGCCGGGCTTCAGGTACGGCGCCAGCTCGGCCGCCGCCGCCCCGATGGCGCCCACCGGCACGCACAGGATCACCAGGTCGGTCTCGGAGGCACCCTCTCGCGGATCGCCCGTGACCACGTCGGCGATGCCGAGCTCGGCGACCCGTTCGCGCACGGCCGCGTCCCGGTCCAGGGCGACGATCGTGCCGGCGAGATTGTAGCGGCGGGCGGCCCGGGCGATCGAGGAGCCGATCAGACCGAGCCCGACGATGGTGAGGCGCCCGATGGGCGGGGTCGCGGCCTCAGGCAAAATCCCCTCCGGCATGCGCGCCCCGCACGAAGTCGCCGAGCGCCGCCAGGAAGGCGGTGTTCGCCTCGGCCCCCGCCACCGTCACCCGCAGGGCGTTGGGCAGGCCGTAGGCGCTGACCCGGCGGGTGATCAGCCCGCGCTCGGTGAGGAAGGCGTCGGCGTCGGCGGCCGAGCGCCCCGGTTCGTCGGGGAAGTGGATCAGCACGAAATTGGCGACGCTCGGCGTCACTTTCAGGCCGAGCGCCCGGGCGCCGTCGGTGAGCTTGGGCAGCCACTCGGCGTTGTGGGCGGCGGCCGCCGCCATGTGCGCCTCGTCGGCGATGGCGGCCGCGCCCGCCGCGATGGCCGGGCCGGAGACGTTGAACGGCCCCCGGATGCGGTTGACCGCATCCGCCACATGGGCCGGGGCCAGCATCCAGCCGATCCGCACAGCGGCAAGCCCGTAGATCTTCGAGAAGGTCCGGGTCATCACGACGTTCTCGGCTTCGAGCGCGAGTTCGAGCCCGGCCGAGTAGTCGTTCGCCCGCACGTATTCGGCGTAGGCGCCGTCGATCACCAGCAGCACGTTGGCCGGCAGGGCGGCGTGCAGGCGGCGGATCTCGTCGAACGGCAGGTAGGTGCCGGTCGGGTTGCTCGGGTTGGTGACGTAGACGATCCGGGTCCGCTCGGTGACCCGGGCCAGGATCGCGTCGACATCGGTGGTGTAGTCGCGCTCGGGCGCCACCACGGGCGTCGCGCCGGAGGCCAGGATCGCGATCCGGTAGACCAGGAACCCGTGCTCGGAATAGATGCCCTCGGTGCCCGGGCCGCCATAGGCGTAGGCCAGCAGCGAGAGCAGCTCGTCGGAGCCGGCGCCGCAGACGATCCGCTCGGGATCGAGCCCGTAGCGCTTGGCGATGGCCGTGCGCAGAACCGTCGCCCGCCCGTCCGGGTAGGTCTCCAGCTTGGCGGTCGCCTCGTGGAGCGCCGCCAGCGCCGCCGGGCTCGGCCCCAGCGGCGTCTCGTTGGACGAGAGCTTGTGGACCTTGCCGCCGCCGGGCCGCCCGCTCTTGCCGGGCACGTAGGTGTCGATCGCCAGGATTCCGGGGCGCGGTTCCGGGCGGACGGGTTTGGGGGCGGACATGGCTCGGCGACTCGGATGCGCGGGCGGGAGTTTCGTTTGTCGGGTCCGTCTACAGCATTTCCTCCTTGGGTGAAGCCGGAGGGGCGGGGCTGCACCTCGAGGTTTAAGTGCCTGCCGGGATTGGACACGCCCTGGTTGGTCGGGGGAGCTTCGCTATGTTCCCCCGGATCCCGCTTGCGACAAGGACGGATCCCATGCCCCTCACACGCTACCTGGATGGCGGCGCCCATATCCTGCCTGCCGACGACAGCCTGATCCGGTTCGCCATGACCAACGGCGAGCGGGTGATCGGGATCGACGTGCCGATCCCGGTGCTGCGCCAGCATTTCGGCGGGGCCGACCTCGCCCCCCTCGACCTGTTCGCAAAAAATCAGGCGGCGATCGAGGCGGCCGCCAGCGCCGCCTACGACAAGACCGCGACGCCCAACGACCTCCTCGACATGGGCCCGGAGGATTTCGCCACGCCGCCGGGCGCGGCCACGCTCTGAGGCGGAAGGTCCCGCCCCGCGGCGACGCGCAAATGCCGCGGGGCACTCGCCACGTTTCGGCCTGTTGATCCGGAGAAGGGGCCGCGTCGGGCGCGTCGCGCCCCGCATGCCCCTGGACGGATCCATATGCCCGGTGACCTGATCCCCTGCAGCCTGTTCCTGATCGGGATCCTCACCTCCGTGGCCGCGGATTGCCGGATGCGCCGGGCCGAGGCCTCGGCCTGGTCGAACGGCTGCATCACCGCCGTCGGGGCCGCCATGGTGTTCGTCGCCTGCGCCGTCGCGATCCGCTGATCGCCCCGGAAGCCACAACCCGCGTCCCGGATGGGCCTCCGGAGGAACCTGCGGCCCCGATACGCACTTCCCCAGCCGTGATCCTGGGCCGCATTCCGTGGTGCGGCCGGCTCGGTGAGGTTTCCATGATTTCGATCCAGGCGATCGTCGGCTGCGCGCTCGTCCTGTCCGGGCTCTGCGTCGAGAATCTCGCGAGCCGGAGCTGGCGGGGCGGTGTCCGTGCCGACCGGCTCGACGCCCGCGCCGCCCTGGCGCTCGGGCTCCCGGCCCTCGGTCTGGCCTTGATGGCGGCCCCGATCGCCTGAGCCGGGCTGAACCCCGGGGACGTGCCTCGGCGCACCGCGAAGCGTGGCTGATCGACCTAGATCCCGTCATCGAGAAACGAGGACGGATCATGGACTTCATCGTTGGTGTCATCCTGGAAGGCGCGGCCTGGGCCGCGCACGCGGCCCTCGAAGGCGTGCTGCAGGCCGTGCCCGCCCAGACCGGCCTCGAGCTGACCGGTTCCGCGGTGGAAGCCGTGGTGACGGCGACGGGCGACGTTCTCGGGCCCACCGGGACGGCCCCTGCCGCGGCGCCCGCGCGGAGCGACGCGCCGTAGGGCGATCCGCGGAGCGCAGGCCCGAGGCCGGACAGGCCGGACCAGGCCGCGCGGACTGGGCATTCTTGCACCGGTCCCTGCGTTGACGCTCGTCCCCTTGAGCATTACCTCCCGGTCTCGCTGGCCGCGTCGGGCGAGTGCGGCGCGTCACGCGATCCCGCGCTTCCCTGCCGCGGACCGGGATCGCCGACACACGGTCGTCAAGTCCCGCATGGATACCCAACCCGAGACCGCGCTGCGGCCGGACCCGATCGACGAGACGGCCGGGCGCCTGGCGGAGCCGTCGCAGGCGCTCGACCCCAAGAGCCTGGTCATGCGCTTCGGCGCGGACACGCCGCTTCTGACCGATGCCGGCGTCGAGCTCGCCCCCTTCCAGATCGCCTATCAGACCGCCGGTACCCTGAACGCCGCGGGCACCAACGCGGTGCTGATCTGCCACGCGCTCACCGGCGACCAGTATTTCGCCCATCCGCATCCGGTCACCGGCAAGCCCGGCTGGTGGGAGACCCTGGTCGGCCCCGGCAAGCCGGTGGACACCGACCGCTACTTTGTCGTCTGCTCGAACGTGATCGGGTCCTGCATGGGCTCCACCGGCCCGGCCTCGATCGATCCCGCCACCGGGCGGCCCTACGGGCTGAACTTCCCGCTGGTGACGATCCGCGACATGGTCCGGGCCCAGGCGATGCTGCTGGAGCGGCTCGGCGTGCGCGACCTATTCCTCTGCATCGGCGGCTCGATGGGTGGGATGCAGGTGCTGCAATGGGCGGCCCTGTACCCCGACCGGGTCTTCGCCGCGATGCCGATCGCCACCGGCCCGCGCCACTCGGCCCAGAACATCGCATTCCACGAGGTCGGCCGGCAGGCGATCATGGCCGATCCGGCCTGGGCCGACGGGCGCTACCTCGAGGAGGGCACGCGGCCGTCCAAGGGGCTCGGCGTCGCCCGGATGGGCGCGCACATCACCTACCTGTCCGAGCCGGCTTTGCACCGGAAGTTCGGCCGGCGGTTCCAGGGCGGCTCGGCGCCGACCTTCTCGTTCAACGCCGATTTCCAGATCGAGAGCTACCTGCGCCACCAGGGCCTCAGCTTCGTCGAGCGGTTCGACGCCAACGCCTATCTCTACCTGACCCGGGCGATGGATTACTTCGACCTCGCCGAGGACCATGGCGGCGCGCTGGCCAACGCCTTCCGGGGCATCAAGACCCGGTTCTGCGTGATCTCGTTCACCTCCGACTGGCTGTTCCCCACCGCCGATTCCCGGGTGATCGTGCACGCGCTGAACGCCGCCGCGGCGCCGGTCGCCTTCGTGGAGGTCGAGACCGACAAGGGCCACGACGCCTTCCTGCTCGACGAGCCGGCGATGTTCTCCGCCGCCCGCGGCTTCATCGACGCCGCCGCCCGGGCCCGCGGCCTGTGAGCAACCCCACCCTCCGCCGCACCCACGGCGCGCCCTGGGACACCACGGACGCTCTGCCCCGCACCGCCGAGGGCAACGGCGCCCGGGTCGATCACATCGTCGTCCTGGGCCTCGTGCCGCCGAGCGCCCGGGTGCTTGATATCGGCTGCGGCGACGGCTCGCTGCTGGCGCTGCTGCGCGACCGGCGCGGCATCGACGGCCGGGGCATCGAGCTGTCGCGCGACGGGGTGAATGCCTGCCTGGCCCGGGGCCTGTCGGTGATCCAGGGCGACGCCGACACCGACCTGGCGAACTATCCCGACGACGCCTTCGACGTGGTCGTGCTGTCCCAGACCATCCAGGCGACCCGCAATCCCCGGATCGTGCTGGAGCACCTGCTGCGCATCGGCCGGCAGGTGATCATCTCGTTCCCGAATTTCGGGCATTGGCGAGTCCGGTCGGAGCTCGCCCTGCGCGGCCGGATGCCGGTCACCGAGATCATGCCGGATGCCTGGTGGGAGACCCCCAACATCCACCATTGCACGATCCGGGACTTCGTCGGCCTGTGCCGCCTGATCGGCGCCCGGATCGAGACCGCCACGGCGCTCGACGCCAGCGGCCGGCCGATGCGCTTCTCCATGCCCTGGTGGGTCTGGAACCTTTTCGGCGCGCAGGGCGTGTTCCTGCTCCGGCGCGGGGCGGATTAGCGCCCCGGCTTTCCGGCCTCCGCCGATTCCGTCCAGGTCAGCGCGGCCCGCAGCCCGCCCCGCTCCGAGCGCCCGAAGGCGAGCTGGGCGCCCGCGGCCTCGGCGACGTCCCGGGCGATGGCGATGCCGAAGCCGGTGCCCGGGCGGCTCTCGTCCCAGCGCTGGCCGCGGCCGATCCCGGCGATCGCCGCGTCGCTCATGCCGGGACCATCGTCCTCGACGGTGAGCCGCGAGCCCCCGGGCCCCGTGATCCCGGCCACCCGGACCCGCCGGTGCGCCCACTTGCGGGCATTGTCGAGGAGGTTGCCCAGGACCTCCATCAGCTCGCCCTCGTCGCCCGGATAGGCGAGCCCGTCCGGCACGGCCACCTCCCAGGCCAGCGAATCCCCCTCCGGCAGCCGCTGCATAGTGGCGACCAGGCGCTCGGCCACCGGGGCGACCCGGCAGGTCCGCCGCCGCAGGTCGCCGGCCGCCGCGATCCGGGCCCGGGCGAGCGCGCGCTCGACCTGGCCCGCCATCGCCCGGGCCTGCTCGGCGATCTCCCCCGACAGGCCGGGATCGGCCGGCCCGGTCCGGCGCGCCAGGGCGTCGAGCACCGCGAGCGGGGTCTTGAGGCCGTGGGCCATGTCGGCGGCCGCGGCCCGGGCCCGGACCAGGGCGCGCTCCTGCGCGTCGAGCAGGCGGTTGAGGTCGGTAACCAGCGGCCGGACCTCGTCGGGGAACTGCTCCGGCAGCCGGGTCCGCGTCCCGGCATGGACGGCGCCGAGATCCTGCTGCAGCACCCGGAACGGCGCCAAAGCCCGGTGCACGAACAGCCATAGGGCCAGGGTCAGCACCACGAACAGGGCGGCCAGCGCCGGGACCAGCAGGCGCAGGAACGTGGCTCGGCTGGCGGCCAGGCCGCGCCGGTCCTCGGCCACGATCACCCGCAGCCCGGTCTCGGCGCCGCGCGGGCCGATCTCGACGGGGCGGATGACGGCGATCAGCCGGCCGCCATCCGGGCCGGTGGCCTCGACGGTTGCGGGGGCGTCGCCGGCGCCCGGCCCCAGGTCGAGGCGCTTGTCCCAGAGCGAGCGCGAGCGCAGGACCTCGCTTCCCGCCTCGACCTGCCAGTACAGGCCGCCATAGGGCGTGGAGAACCGCGAGTCCGGCGGCTCCCGGGAGACGGTCGGGCGCCCGTCCGGCGCGATCCCGACCCGTCCGGCGATCAGCTTGGCGGTCCGGTCGAGCTCGTCGGCGGTGCGGGCATCGAGCACCTGGTCGAGGATCAGGGTGAGGCCGATGCCGGCGAGCAGCAGGGCGAGCGCGATCAGCGCCGCCGCCGCGAGCCCCAGCCGCAGCCGCAGGGAGTCGCGCCTCACGGCGCGTCCGCGACGCGGTAGCCCTGGCCCCGGCGGGTCTCGATCACCCCGGGCCCGAGCTTGCGGCGCAGGCGGGTCAGGAGCGCCTCCAGCGCGTTGGCCTCCCGCTCGGTGCCGACCCCGTGGAGATGGTCCAGAACCTCGCCCGCCGGCACGACCTGGGCCTGGCGGTGCAGCAGGAAGGCCAGGAGCCGGTATTCGAGGGCGGTCAACTCGGTCGCCCGGCCCGCGACGCTCACCGCCCGGCTGCGGGTGTCGAGTTCCACATCCCCGGCCCGCAGCACCGGCGAGGCGTGGCCGGCGGTGCGCCGCAGGATCGCCCGCAGGCGCGCGACCAGCTCCTCCATGCGGAACGGCTTGACGAGGTAATCGTCGGCGCCGGCATCGATGCCCTCGACCCGCTCGCGCCAGCCGTCCCGGGCGGTGAGGATCAGGACCGGCAGCGCCACTTCCGCCGCCCGCAGCCGGCGCAGCACGCCGAGCCCGTCGAGGCGCGGCAGGCCGAGATCGAGCACCATCGCGTCGTAGGGCTCGGTCTCGGCGCGGAACCACGCGGCCTCGCCGTCCGCGACCACGTCGGCGACGTAACCGGCCTGTTCCAGCCCGGCTTTCATGTCCGCGGCGATGCGCGGCTCGTCCTCGACCACTAGGACGCGCACGGCCGGCTCCCGGTCTCAATCATCGTCGTCCTCGTCCAGGATCTTGAGCGAGCCGGCATCGACCTTGACGGAGCGGCGCTTCCCGTCGGCGCCGAGGATGCGCAGCTTGTACAGCCACTGCCCGTCGTCGCGCTTCAGATCGACCGCCACCACGTCCCCCGGCACCGCCGCGCGGGCGGCCCGCAGGACCTCGTCGAGGGGGCGGATCTCGCCCTTCTCCAGGGCGCGGCGGGCGCGGTCGGCATCCTCCGAGGCGCGTGCCGGCCAGGCCGCGCCGGCGAGCAGCAGGAGCGCGGCGCGGCGCGACGGGGGCTGGATCATGCGGAGACGGGCTCGACCATGGCGGGGCAAGTGGGGTCCGAGCGCGCGAAATCATCCCGCGCCCGCACGGCATGACGCCCCCAGCCTGACGGGAGGCTGACAGGCGCCGTCAGGGTCGCGGGGCCGGATCCGGTCAGAAGGCGGGCCGTCCTCTTGCGGAGTTGCCTCCATGTCCCTGATCCTCGGTGCCCTCCTCGCCTGTGCCGCCGGCCTCGCCGGCATCGTGCTCTGCCCCGACGACTCCACCCGGCGCTCGCGGCTGCCACTGCTGGTAGCGTTCCTGCTGGGCAGCCTCGCCTGGCACGCCCCCGCCAGGGCGGCCGAGCCCCCGAGTGGCCCGGCCCGGGTGCTCGATGGCGGGACCGTCATGGTCGGCCCACACCGCGTCAGCCTCTACGGCATCGCGGCGCCCGATGCCGACCAGACCTGCTCGGACGCCCAGAACCGGCCCTATCCGTGCGGCCTGGCGGTGCGCGATCGCGCGGAGCCGGCCTGCGCGGCCGCCGATCGGGCCTAAGGCGGGCCGCGGCGGATCGAAGCCGGATCTCAGGTGACCGCCACCGCCTCGGCATGGTCGGTGCCGCCGCGGCAAAGGCCGGCAGCCGTAGCAGCAGGGCCGAGGCCAGGACGAGCCCGATGGCGGCGCCGAGGAGCGGGCGGATGGTATCGCCAAGAACCATGCCGTCCTCGTGCGAGACCCGCTCTGCAAGACATGCGCGGCTTGATGGCACCGGCGTGTTCGCACCCGGTCGTGCTCAATGACGTGCGCCGTGGTTCCACAGCGTGCTCGACCGGTGCCACCAACCACCACAGCCCCGCCTTGAACCATAGCACAAAGTACCATATTTTTCGGATCAACGGTTCGGGGACGCATGGGCCACACAGCGGCACAGGCAGACGCAAGCCGACGGGAGCAGGACATGAGACCATGCTGGAGCTGTCCGCACCCCGTGAAGCCGTCCTATGCGCATCTTCCTGCCGCTCGACTTTGCGAAACGGGCCGCGAAGCAGAAGGTGACCGACGACGATCTGCGCGAGGCGGTCGCCCGTGCCGAACGCGACCTGATCGATGCGCGACTCGGGCTGGCTCTGATCAAGCAGCGCATCCCGCGCGCCGGACAGGGCCGCTCCGGCGGCTTCCGCAGCATCATCGTCTACAAGCGCGGGACGATCGCAATCTTCCTGCACCTGTTCGCCAAGAATGCCAGGGCGAACCTGACCAAGACCGAGACGCAGGTGTTCCGCGACCTCGCAGCGACCCTCGCCAGCCTCAGCGACGAGGCGCTGGAACGGGTCGCCGCCGCGCAAAGCTGGAGACGGATCGACGATGGGAAGCGTGAAGACGCCATACCGCAGTGATGCGCTCAGGTCGGCGCACCGGATCGCCCAGGATCTCCACGCCGCCGGCGCCATCGACAAGGCGACGATGCGCCGGTTCGACGTGTCGTGCCTGACGCCGGTCGAGGAGCTCAGGCCGGAGGCGATCCGCGCCATCCGCGAGACCGCGCAGATGAGCCAGGCGATCTTCGCCATGGCCCTCAACGTGACCACGTCGCTGGTCAGCAAATGGGAGCGGGGTGAGAAGAAGCCCGGCGGCCCGTCGCTGAAGCTGCTCGCGCTTGCCAGCCGGAAGGGTATCGACGCCATCCTGTGAGGGGCAAGACCCCGCGATCGAGACTATAGGCCCCAGCCGTCGTGTTTACGAGGGCGGGAGGACGCATTGCGGCGGCGTCCGCATGGGTCTAGGCACCCGGCAACAGATCGCTCTTCGCGTCCGGAAGGACTTGCCCCGTGACCATCGCCCCCGAACCGAATTCCTTCCGCACCGGCCCCGACGAGCGCGGCCGCTTCGGCATCTTCGGCGGCCGGTTCGTCGCTGAGACTCTGATGCCGCTGATCCTCGAGCTGGAGGCGGCCTACGAGGCCGCCAAGGCCGATCCGGCCTTCGCGGCCGACATGGCGAGCTACGGCACCCACTATATCGGCCGGCCGAGCCCGCTCTATTACGCCGAGCGCCTCACCGAGCACCTGCGCGCCCAGGCGCCGGCCGGGCAGGGCGCCAAGGTCTACTTCAAGCGCGAGGAGCTGAACCATACCGGCTCCCACAAGGTGAACAACGTGCTCGGCCAGATCCTGCTGGCCCGCCGCATGGGCAAGCCGCGGATCATCGCCGAGACCGGCGCCGGCCAGCACGGCGTCGCCACCGCGACGCTGTGCGCCCGGTTCGGCCTGAAATGCGTGGTCTATATGGGCGCGGTCGACGTCGCCCGGCAGGCGCCCAACGTCTTCCGGATGAAGATGCTCGGCGCCGAGGTGATCCCGGTGGAATCCGGCACCAAGACCCTCAAGGACGCGATGAACGAGGCCCTGCGCGACTGGGTCACCAACGTCGCCGACACGTTCTACTGCATCGGCACCGTGGCCGGCCCGCACCCGTACCCGGCCATGGTCCGCGACTTCCAGTCGGTGATCGGGCGCGAGACCCGGGAGCAGATGATCGCGCAGGAGGGCCGCCTGCCGGATTCGCTGATCGCCTGCATCGGCGGCGGCTCCAACGCCATGGGGCTGTTCCACCCGTTCCTGGACGACCGCGAGGTCGAGATCTTCGGGGTCGAGGCCGCCGGCCACGGCGTGGGCTCCGGCCTGCACGCCGCCTCGCTCACCGGCGGCAAGCCCGGGGTGCTGCACGGCAACCGCACCTACCTGCTGATGGACGCGGACGGGCAGATCTCCGACGCGCACTCGATCTCGGCCGGCCTCGACTATCCCGGCATCGGCCCCGAGCACGCCTGGCTGCACGAGATGGGCCGCGTGAAGTATCTCTCGGCCACCGATTCCGAAACCCTGGAGGCGTTCAAGCTCTGCTCGATGCTGGAGGGCATCATCCCGGCCCTGGAGCCGGCCCACGCCCTGTCCAAGGTGCTGGACATCGCCCCCCAGCGCCCGGCCGATCACCTGATGGTGCTCAACATGTCGGGCCGCGGCGACAAGGACATCCCGCAGGTGGCGGAGATTTTCGGGACGAAGCTCTAGGCTTTTTTAGAGCCTCTCACAAAACTCCCGCCGCACCGTCGCGTGCGAAGGGAGGGTTCCCGGGGACCTGGAGTTTTGTGACGTGCTCTTAGCCCCGCGCCTATCTCATCCACGACCTCATCCTGAGGCGGCGCAGCGCAGCCCTCGAAGGAGCCCGCCTCCGGGGCCGCTGCGCGGCATCTTAGGATGGAGCGACGGTTTGGGAGGGCCGCAGCCTCATCGTCATTGCGAGCGCAGCGAAGCAACCCAGTGAGGCGCCACGTCTTGAGATCGCGCGCGGCCCTGGGTCGCTTCGCTGCGCTCGCGACGACGGCGCTCAGCCGAGACATCGCGGGCGCGCCTCACCGCACCGTCACCTGATCCTTGATCTTCTCATAGACCGCCCGGCTGAGGACGCGCTTCGACAGGAGCTGGTCCACGGAGGCGTAGGGGCGCTTGGCGATGATCGCCCGGCCGATCGCGCCGCCGCCCCGGAGCTTGTTGAGGTCGGCCGCCGAGGCGGTGTTGAGGTCGAGGAGGACCGGGGCCCGGGGGCCGGCGGACTCCTCGGCCCGGTCGATCTCGGCCTGGCCCTGCTGGACCGGCACGGGCTCGTTCGGGAAGGCGAGGGCGTCGGACGGCATCTGGGCGGGACGCGCGGGCACCGCCTCCGGGGGCGGCGCGGCAGGCCTGGGGGCGGGCTCCGGGGTCCGCGGGGGCGCGGTCTGCTCCGCCGGGACGGGCTCGGCCGGCGCCTCGGCCACGGGGGCCGGGATCGGCGCGGGCGGCGGGTTCGGCAGCAGGAACTGCACCAGTGCCGCCAGGATGCCGGCCAAGATCAGTAAGACCGAAATACGCAGGATTGCAGGGCCGCTCAGCACGCGTCACTCGACGATGAAATTACACTCTTCAGGCCTCAGATAATGCGCTCTCTACCCGTCGGCCAATCGGACGAAGGCCACCCGAGCCCGGCCGTCGACAGGCAATCCACCCAGGTCGGCCGCCGGTGAGCGTTCGGATCGCCCGCCTCGGCGAGCGCCTGGGGGCGCTGCGCTACCTGCCGGCCCTGTTCCGCGAGATCGCCGCGGCGAGCCCGCGCCTGCTCGCGGCGAGCTTGATCCTGCGCCTCGTGGCGGCCTGCCTGCCGATCCTGTCGCTCTACCTCGCCAAGCTGATCCTCGACGGCATCGTGGCCGAGCATGCCCGCCCGGCGCCGGCGGCGGGGCTTTCGGACTGGCTCGCCGATCCCCGCCGGGCCCGGCTCGTCTGGCTGGTGGCGGCCGAGCTCGGGCTGGCCCTGCTCTCCGACCTCACCGGCCGGCTCGCGAGCCTGACCGAGACCCTGATCGGCGACCTCTACGCCAACGCCGCCTCGATGCGGCTGATGGCGCATGCCGCCTCCCTGGACCTCGCGCAGTTCGAGGACAGCGCCCAGCAGGACCGGCTGGAGCGGGCGCGCCGGCAGGTCAGCGGCCGCACCGGACTGATCGGCACCGTCTTCGGGCAGTTCCAGGCCCTGGTGACGCTGGCCTCGCTCACCGCCGGTGTGGCGGCCTTCACGCCCTGGCTGGTAGTGCTGATCGCCGCCGCCCTGGTGCCGGCGCTCCTCAACGAGTGGCACTTCACCAAGGCCGGCTATCGCCTGGCCTGGATCCGCAGCCCGGAGCGGCGGCGGATCGATTACCTGCGCTACCTCGGCGCCAGCGTCGAGACCGCCAAGGAGGTCAAGCTCTTCGGCCTCTCGGGCTACATCACCGCGCTCTACGGGGCGCTGGCGCAGACCCTGCTCGCCGAGAACCGGGCGCTCGCTACCGCCCGGGCGCGCTGGGGTTTCGCCTTCGCGAGCCTTGGCACCCTGGCCTATTACGCGGCCTACGCGGTGATCGTCTGGCGGACCGTGGCCGGCGCCTTCTCGATCGGAGACCTCGCCTTCCTGGCCGGCGCGTTCCAGCGCCTGCGCGGCGGCATCGAGGGGCTGCTGCTGGGGCTCACCCAGATCAGCGGGCAGGCGCAGTATCTCGACGATTTCTTCTCGTTCTTCGCGATCCGGCCGGAGATCCGCTCGCCCGCGCAGCCCGTGCCGGTGCCGAGCCCGATCCGGAAGGGGCTGGTGTTCGAGGATGTCGGCTACCGCTATCCCGGAACCGAGACCTGGGCCCTGCGCGGCCTGTCCTTCGCGGTGCGGGCCGGGGAGACCGTGGCGCTCGTCGGCGGCAACGGCGCCGGCAAGACCACGATCGTCAAGCTGATGACCCGGCTCTACGACCCGCACGAGGGCCGGGTGCTCCTCGACGGGCGGCCGCTCGCCGCCTACGACCTCGACGACCTCCGGGCCCGGGTCGCGGTTATCTTCCAGGATTTCGTCCGGTTCGACCTCACCGCCGGCGAGAACGTCGCGGTCGGCCGGATCGCGGCGGCCGACGACCGGGACCGGATCGCGGCGGCTGCCGCCCGAGGGCTCGCCGCCCCGGTGATCGAGCGTCTGCCGGAGGGCTACGCCCAGCCGCTCGGCAAGCGCTTCGCCGGCGGCGTCGACCTGTCCGGGGGCGAGTGGCAGAAGGTCGCCCTGTCCCGGGCCTATATGCGTGAGGCCGAGATCCTGATCCTCGACGAGCCGACCGCGGCCTTGGACGCTCGGGCCGAGCACGACGTGTTCGCCCGGTTCCGGGAGCTGTCGGCGGGCCGCACGACGGTGCTGATCTCGCACCGCTTCTCGACGGTCCGGATGGCCGACCGGATCCTGGTCCTGGAGGGCGGCCGGCTGCTCGAGGAAGGCAGCCACGCCGCCCTGATGGGGCAGGGCGGCCGCTACGCGGAGCTGTTCACCCTGCAGGCGCAGGGCTATCGGTGAGCGTCACGGTCTCGAAAGGTCCGGGACCTTTCGCGGGTCCAGGGCGGCGCCCTGGTCCATCGGGCCTCCGCCCCGATACCCCGCCAAAGGGCTCAGCCCTTTGGGAACTCCATATTGCGGGCCGCCCCGATGCCCGAGGATTGCCCCTTTCGCGTCGCCTGCTATCTGGCGGACCTTGAACCGGGATTATCCATGCGCCTCTCGCATCTCCTGACGGCCGGCCTGCTCGTCTCCGCCTGGGGGGCACACGCCGCGCCGGCCGTATCCGAGCCGCCGGCCCCCGAGGCTAAGGCCGAGGCCCCCGCACCTGGCCAGGAAGCCAAGGAGATCGTTCTGGCCAACCACCGGGCGGTCTACGACCTGTCGCTGGCCGAGGGCGGCGGCACCCGCTCGGTGGAGAGCGCCCGCGGCCGCATCGTCATCGATTTCCGGGGCGATGCCTGCCGCGGCTACACGATGCTGACCCGGCAGGTGACCGAGCTCTCCTCGGGCGAGACCGGCCCGCGCCTGTCGGACATGCGCAGCACCACCTTCGAGGGCGGCAAGGGCCGCGAGTTCCGGTTCAAGACCACGACGCTCACCAACAACCAGCCGGCCGCCCCGGTGGACGGCACCGCCTCGGAGCAGGGGCAGGGGGAGTCGGTCACGGTGAAGCTCAAGGGCGCGGCCAAGCCATTCACCGTGGAGGGACCGGTCCTGTTCCCGAGCGAGCACATGCGCCACCTGATCGCGGCAGCCCGCGCCGGCCAATCGACCCTCTCGGCCAAGGTGTTCGACGGTTCCGACGACGGCAAGAAGATCTACGACACCTTCGCGGTGATCGGCCATGCCGGAACCGGCCCGGCCGCGGATACCGCCCGCGACAAGCCCCTGCGCGACGGCCCGCTCGCCGGCATGCCGCACTGGCCGGTGCGGCTAAGCTACTACACGCCGGGGGTGGGCGAGCGGACGCCGATCTACACCCTCGGCTTCGACCTCTACGAGAACGGCGTCAGCGGCGCCCTCAAGCTCGATTACGGCGAATTCGCCATCCTGGGCGACATGACCGCCCTCGACATCGACACCCAGGCTGGCCGCGCCGCCAAGGATGGAGACAAGGGCTGCACGCCGTGAGGCTGAAGCCTGCAGAACCATCCCGTCATTCCGGGGCGCCGTAGGCGAGCCCGGAAACCAGATCCGCCGACGATGCAAAACCGAGGACCGTCCGAGGTTCTGGATTCCAGGCTCCGCTGCGCGGCCCCGGAAAGACAAGGTAGGTGACGAGACGTCCGCGGTTCGACCCCAGACGCGGCAAACCGCCGCCTCAGGCCCAGTCGTCCTCCGGCTGCGGCGACAGGATGCGCCAGGCCGCGGCGATCCGTTCGGGCTTGATCTCCAGCGCCCCGGCGCAGGCCATCAGCACGCCCTCGTCCCCCATCACATGGTCGAGGACGCCCGCCAGGAAGGCCGGTTCCTGGGCGCTTTCCCGCAGGGTCTCGGGGCTCAGGCCGCTCGCCGCCAGGAAGGGCAGGAGGCGGTCATCCTCCGCCACGATCCACAGCAGAACGTCGAGGGCGAGCCGTTCCGCAGATTCGGCCCCTTGAAGAGGTTTGCCATTCATCAACATGTGATCGCTACAAAGGTCATCAAGGGGCTTCACGGCCCGCTAATCATGATCGGCGCGCACCGGGACATCGGATCATGAAAAAGACGGTGCTGATCGTCGAGGACAACGAACTGAACATGAAGCTGTTCAACGACCTCTTGGAGGCGAACGGCTACGCGACCCTGAAGACCGCCCACGGCATCGAGGCGATCGAGCTGGCCCGCGCGCATCACCCCGACCTGATCCTCATGGACATCCAGCTCCCCGAGGTCTCCGGCCTCGAGGTGACCAAATGGCTCAAGGAGGATGACGACCTCAAGAGCATTCCGGTCATCGCCATCACGGCCTTCGCCATGAAGGGCGACGAGGAGCGGATTCGCGAGGGCGGCTGCGAGGCCTATCTGTCGAAGCCGATCTCCGTCGCGAAGTTTTTGGCAACGGTTCGCGCGTATCTTGAGCCTCGGTGACGCCGGAGCGGCGCGCCGATAACGGCGAACGGCCGACCGCCCCGGGCGGAACCGCGCAACCGCGCGTCAGCGAGGAACCATGTCGGCCCGCGTCCTGATCGTCGACGACCTGTTCCCGAACGTGAAGCTTCTCGAGACGAAGCTCGGGCTCGAATATTTCGACACGATCGCCGCCATGAACGGGCCGGACGCGATCGCGATCTGCGAGAAGGGCCTGTGCGACCTCGTCCTGCTCGACGTGATGATGCCCGGCATGGACGGGTTCGAGGTCTGCCGCTACCTGAAGAACAACCCCGTCACCGCCCACATCCCGGTGGTGATGGTCACGGCGCTGGACCAGCCCTCCGACCGCCTGCGCGGCCTCGATGCCGGCGCCGACGACTTCCTCACCAAGCCGGTGGACGACACCGCCCTATTCAGCCGGGTGCGCAGCCTCGTGCGCCTCAAGGCGGTCACCGACGAGCTGCGCCAGCGGGCGCTGGCCTCGCGCGAGTTCGGCATCGGCGACCCCCTGGCGTTGGCCACCGCCGAGACCGGCCTCGACGCCAGGATCCTGCTGATCGAGGACCGGCCCGGCTCGGCCGAGCGCATGGCCGGGGCCCTGCGCCAGCACCACGCGGTGACGATCGAGCCCGACCCGCAGGCGGCTCTGCGCCTGGCTACCGAGGGTGGGTTCGACCTCGCCCTGGTGAGCCTCGACCTCGCCGGGTTCGACGGCCTGCGCCTGTGCAGCCAGCTCCGCTCGCAGGATGCCACCCGGGCGATGCCGCTGATCATGGTGGCCGAGGAGCACGACCGCGCCCGCGTGGTGCGCGGTCTCGATTTCGGCGTCCACGATTTCCTGATGCGCCCGGTCGACCGCAACGAGCTGATGGCCCGGGTCCGCACCCAGGTGAAGCGCAAGCGCTTCACGGACGCCCTGCGGGGCGCCATGCAGGCCTCCCTGCAGCTCGCCGTCACCGACGCGCTCACCGGCCTGCACAACCGGCGCTACCTCGACAACCATCTCGGCGCGCTGTTCGCCGACGAGGCCGCCCGGCGCCCGGGCCTCGCCGCCCTGATCCTCGATATCGACCGGTTCAAGGCGATCAACGACAGCTACGGCCACGAGGCCGGCGACGAGGTGCTGCGCACCTTCGCCGAGCGGGTCCGCCAGGACACGCGGCCGGTGGACATCGTCGCCCGCTACGGCGGCGAGGAGATCGTGGTGATCCTGCCGGAGGCGGGCCTGGCGGAGGCCCGGGCCATCGCCGAGCGCATCCGCGAGAAGGTCGAGGCGCTGCCGTTCTCGGTGCAGCGCGCGACCCGGACGATCCCCGTGACGGTCTCGATCGGCGTCGCGATCCGCCACCCGGAGGATGCCGGCCCGGGCGACATGCTCAAGCGCGCCGACATCGCCCTCTACCGGGCCAAGGCCGCGGGGCGGAACCGGGTCGAGCAGCAGGCGGCCTAAGGGGGTTTACCAGCGCAGGTTCAGGCTGCCCCGCATGGCATGGTCCTGGGCGCGTTCGCCCACCTGACCGGTATAGGCGAGCCCCAGCGTCAGACCCGTCGCAACCCGCGCCTCGATCCCCGCCGAAGCCACGACCGCGTCCCGCGCCAGCGGCACCCCCGCGGTCTGGAACGCACGCCCGCCCGCGAACGCCACCAGCGCCCGCGGCACCACGTCCCCGAACGCCCGCCTGTAGCCCACGAGGCCGCGCGCCAGAACCGGGACGTCCAGGCCCAGAAGATCCGCCAGACCGATCTCACCCTGGACGCCCGCGGTCGCCGTCTGCACGGCGTCATGGTGCCCGGAGATCCGCAGCGCCGCCGCACCGCCGCGCTCCTCGAACCCGTCGCGCCGGACATGCAGCGTCGTGCCGCCCACGAAGGGCTCCAGCACCCCCGGACCGTAGGCGATCCGGTACCCCGCCTCGCCGAAGGCCTGAAGCGTGTCGCCGCCCGCCTTCCCGGTCACCGCCTGCGAGAAGCCGGGGAACTGCACCTGGCGCCGGGTGTCGAACGCCTCGCTGCCGTAGACGGCACCGCCCCGTAGCTCCACTGCGCCCAGGGACGCCCTTCCATAGATCGCCCCGAACGCGCTCTCCACCTGGCCGCTCGACCGCCGCGCCGGAATGTCGAACCCGGCGACGCTATAGCCCGCCGCCACGCCTACCCGCAGATCGGTCAGGCCCGGCAGGCTCAGCGCGCCGAACCCGGTCTCGGCCCCCAGCACGAACCCGCCCATATCCCGGGTCAGGCGGGCGGCGTTGCCGTTGCCGCGCGTGCTGCCGAACGCCCCCAGGGCCTGGCCCCAGAGCGAATAGTTCGCCCGCGCCGGCGCGACCGGAACGAGGCCGATCGCCGGCTCGCCGGACAGAGCGGCCGCGTAGGCTGCCGGGACGGTGGTGCCGGCGGGGATCCGGCCGGCGAAGCCCGTTTCCGACCACAGGCCCGCCGCCTCACCAAGGGGCGCCATGCCGAAGCGCAGGTGATCGAGCAGCGTCGCCTCGACGATCGCGGCGCTCTGCGCCACGACGCCGATATCGGCAGCATGGGCCTCGCCGGAGATCGCGTTGAGGGCCTGGGCCGCGCCCGGGGCGGTCTGGTTCAGCACCGCGGTGGCCACCTGGGCGGCCGGGGAGGCGACGACCACAGTGGTGCCGCCGCTGTTGCTGATCGTCGTCGTGGTGGTCCCGTCGGCCGCCACGCTGGTATGCACCGTACTCGCCTGCGTCACCGTTGGCGCGGCCGGGCTGGCCGAGGCGCTCTGGGTCGTCGCCGAGGGCTGGGCGGTCGAGGCGCTCTGGGCCGTCGCCGATGGCTGGGCGGTCGAGGTCACGGTCGGCCCGACGCCGTTCAGCGCCGCCGCCGGCCCGGTCTGGTTCGGCGTTGTGACCACGCTGGTTATCGGCGCCGTCTGCGCGAAGCCCAGCGACACGCTGTGCGCATCGTAGTTCAAGGAGGGCGTCAGGAAGGCGAGGTTGCTGGTCGTCTGCAGCGCGGAGAATCGGCCCGTCACCCCGCCCGTGGCGGTCAGCAGCGTGTAGCGCAGCGCCGGCGTGTAGGTTCCGGCGCCGGCCAGAACCTGGACGGTCCCGCCCTGGAGCGCCACCGGACCGGTCACGTCGGTGCGGTCGTTGGCGGCGGGCGTCAGCTTGACCGTGTAGAACGAGCCCGCCGCGAAGGTTAGCGGCCCGTGGATCGACAGCGTGCCGATTACCGCGGCGCTGCCCGGTGCCAACCGGCCGCCGGCCTCGATCAGCGGATCGCCGATCTTGCCCGAACCCGCCAGCGTGCCCCCGCGCCGGACCGTCACCTCCGAGGCGCTCAGCACCCCGTCGATCTGCAGCGTCCCGCCCGCCACCGTGGTGGCGCCCGCATAGGTGTTGCGGCCGGCGAGGATCGTGGTGCCTTCCCCGTCCTGGACGAGGCCGCCCGGCCCGGTGACCGACCCGTTCAGGGTCAGGCTCGTCCCCGAGGCGGGGCGCAGGCGGGCGTCGACGGCCAGCGTCACCGGCCGGGCCGTGGCGAGGCTGGCGGTCGTCACCAGGGTGCCGCCATCGAAGCGCAGGCCGCCCGCCGACGCGCCGAGACTGGCGTCGGCGGCGACCGCCAGCGTCCCGCCGAGGAGCGCGGTGCCGCCGCTGTAGCTGTTGCTGCCCGAGAGGGTCAGGGTTCCGGTCCCGGCCTTGGCCAGGCCGCCGCTGCCCGTGATCGTGCCCGAGAAGGCGGTGGAGCTGTTGTCGGCCCCGGCCGTCAGCGTACCCGCGCCGAGGCTGATGCGGCCGGCGCCCGCCAGCGAGCCGATGCCCTGGTCGAATCCCGCCAGGTCGAGGGTCGCGCCGGAGGCCACCGCCACCGCCGAGGCCGGCGCGAACGCCCCGGCCGCCCCGGCCCGCAGGGTGCCGCCCTGGATGGTCGTGGTGCCCGAATAGGTGCTGGCGCCGGTCAGGATCGCGGTGCCGGTGCCGAGCTTGGTCAGGCCATAGCCGTTGCCGCCATCGCCGATGCCGCCGGACAGCGTCAGCGTGCCGCTTCCACCGAGGGCGGCATCGCCGGCCAGCGTGATCGCGCCCGAGACCCCGGCGGCGCCGGTGCCGGTGAGCG
The DNA here is from genome assembly GCF_020523825.1 of Methylobacterium brachiatum. Classification (GTDB taxonomy): domain Bacteria; phylum Pseudomonadota; class Alphaproteobacteria; order Rhizobiales; family Beijerinckiaceae; genus Methylobacterium; species Methylobacterium brachiatum. The sequence continues at coordinate 141,874 of NZ_JAJALK010000004.1, forward strand.
CCCCCGCGCCGCCCGCACCGGAGCCGGCCAGGGTCAGGGCGTTGGCGATCGTGACACCGTTGACGTCGAGCGTGCCGCCGGCCGTGACCTTGGCGGCAGAGGCGCCGAGCGCCGTGGCATTGGCGGCGCTGAGCCTGCCGCCCGAGACCGTGGTGGCGCCGGTATAGCTGTTGGCACCGGTCAAGATCGTGGTGCCAGCGAGATGGCTGACCGTGCCGGTTCCGGTGATCGTCGGCACGAAGGTGACGGCCGAGCCATCCGGGCTGCCGGTGTGGTTGAACGTGATCGTGCCGGTGCCGGCGCCGAAAGCCACCTCGACGGCCTGCACAGTGCCGGCGGCGACCGCCTTCCGGCCCGCGACCGCGCCGATGGCGAGCGTGCCGGTCGAGCCGCTCAGGGAGGCAACCGACACGGTGCCCGTGCCATTGGCGCCGGCCGATACAAGGCCGCCATCCGCCACCGTGAGCGTGCCTGTGCCGCCGTGGCCGACATAGAGGCTGTTGTTATTGGTCCAGGTCGAGCCCGTCCCAGTCACCGTCACCGTCCCGGACGACGTGGCGAAGTAGCCGATGGTGCCGTTCCTGTTCGACACTTGGCCGCCGCCCTGGATGGCGAGCGTGCCCGTGCCGCCGAAGCCGACTACGAGGCCGGCTCTATTGGTCCAGGTCGAGCCCGTCCCAGTCACCGTCATCGTCCCGGACGAGCCGGTATCGTGACCGACGAAGCCGTCGCTGTTGGACAGGCGTCCGCCCTCGGCGATGGTCAGCGTGCCGCCGCTCGACTGCACCTCGTTCGCGAGCGTGGCCTGTCCCGTCACGGTCCAGGTGCCCGTCCCGTCCTTGAGGAGCGAACCAATCGTGTTGCCGATGGTGCCGGTGATACGCCCGTCGCCGACACCGCCCAGTGTCAGCACCCAGCCGCCGCCGGAAGCGGCGAGGCTGCCCGAGAGGGTCAACCTTGCGGCATCCGCGGCGATGCGGCTGTTGTCCGTTAGCGTGATCGCCCCGGCATAGCTGTCGTCGCCCGACACGTTGCGCAGGGCGCCGCCATCGCTCACGCCCGTGCCGGCGAGCGACAGGGCCTCGTTGCCGACCGCGATCCCGCCCTGCAGCGCCAGGGTCGCGCCTGCGGCGACCGTAGTGCCGTTGGCGGCCGTGCCGTCCGCCGCGCCGAGCGCCGTGGCGTTGGCTACGCTGAGCGTGCCGCCCGCGATCGTGGTGGTGCCGGAATAGGTGCTGGCGCCGGACAGGATCGTGGTGCCGGCGAGGTGGTTGAGGCTGCCGACGCCGGTGATCTTCGGTGCGAAGGTGACGGCCGAGCCATCAGGGTTGCCGGTATGGTTGAACGTGATCGTGCCGCTGCCGGCGCCGAACGCCACCTCGCCCGCCGTCACCGTGCCGGCAGCGACCGGATTCTGGCCCGCGGCCGCACCGATGGTGAGCATACCGGTCGAGCGGCTGCCTTTCGCCAGCGTCATCGTACCGGCACCGTTCGTCCCGATCGACACGGCGCCACCCGCCGCCGCGGTGAGGATGCCGGTGCCGTTGATGTCACCGACGACGAGCGTGCTCCGATTCGTCCACGTCGAGCCAGAGCCCGTCACCGTCGCGGAAGCCGTCGTGGCGGTGTCGCCGCCGACGATGCCCCTGTCGCTCGCGACCGTGCCGCCCCCCTCCAGCCGCAGGGCTCCGCCGAATGCGTACAGGAGGTCACTGAGGCTGCTCTTCCCGGTCAGCGTCCAGGTGCCGGCTCCGACCTTGATGACGGTGCCGACGTTCCCGATGCTGCCCGAGACGATGCCGTCGCCCGCACCGCCCAGGTCCAGCTCGAAGCCGGAACCGGGAGCGCCCGCGATCGGGCCCGACAGGGTGAGCCTGCCGGCATCCGCGCCGATCCTCGTGGTGCCGGTCAGGGTGATCGTCCCGGCATAACTGTTGATCCCGGAGACGTTGCACAGGGCACCGCAGGCGTTCAGGCCATATCCGGTGAGCGACAGCGCCTCGTTGCCCACCGCAATGCCGCCCTTCAGCGCCAGGGTCGCGCCGGAGGCGACCGTGGTGCCGGTGGCCGCCGTGCCGTCCGCCGCGCCCAGCGCCGTGGCGCTCTGGATCGTGAGCGTGCCCTCCGAGATCGTGGTGGCGCCCGTATAGGTGCTGGCGCCCGTCAGGGTCAGGGTTCCGGTGCCCGCCTTGGTCAGGCTGCCGCTCCCGGAGATCACCCCGGCATAGCTCGACGTGTCGGTCCGGTTGAAGATCAGCGCGCCGGCATTGGCGACATCGGCCGCCAGCGATCCCGCGGTGGCGCCGTCGCCGACCTGGAGCGTCGCCCCGGCTGCAACCGTGGCGCCGTTCGCGTAGGCTTGATCGTCCAAAAGCTTCCAGGTGCCGCCCTTGACGTTCAGCACCTCGAAATGGATCACGTTCGCCAGCGTGCCGGCGCCGGTTCCCGTGTCGGCCTTGTCGAGGTTGAGGGTGTCGGCGCCGGCGCCGCCGTCGATCCGGCCGGTGATGGTCGAGCCGGTGAAGAGGTTGAGCGTGTCGTTGCCGCCCTCCAGGCTGATCGCCCGGCCATTGTTGCCGGTGATCGTGCCGTAATTGGTCAGGACGTCGTCACCCTCGCCCATCTGGATCGCGGCACCGTCGCCGCGGATGAAGCGGGCCGAGCCGGTGCCGGTGTAGCGCACCCCGTCCAGCGTCCCGACCGAGCCGCCGTCCACGCTGCCGCTCTGAAGGGTCACCACCGCGGTCGGATCCGGGATCGTGCCGTTGCCGATGATCGTGCCCTTGTTGACGATCGTGTCGTTGTCGGCCGCGGTGCCGAGCTTGTTCTCCAGCCGGATCGCGTAGCCGTCTTTGCCCTCGATCGTGCCGCCGACCTCGTTGGTGATCGTGGTCGCGGCGACGCCGCTGCGGCTGTTGTCGGGATTCGAGTCGTTGTTGACCACGATGCCGTACTTGGCGCCGGAGATCGTGCCGGAATTGGTGATGGTGCCGCCGCCGAGCGAGATGCCTTCGCTGTTATTGGCCCGGCCGCCCTTGTCGTAGCCGCCGGCGCCGGTGCCCTTGATCGTGCCGTAATTGGTGATCGTGCCGGCGTAGTCGATATCGACGCCGTCGCCGTCACCGTCGCCCGAGCCGGAATAGGCCCCCTCGATCGTACCGAGATTCGTGACCGTACCACCGGCATCCGAACCGACGCCCGAGCCGCTGCGACCGGTGATGGTGGCGTCGGCCGCGTTGGTCACCGTCACGGAGCCGGCGCCGTTGTTGCCGCCCAGGGTGACGCCGTGGCGGGCGCCAGAGATCGTGCCGCTGTCGGTGTTGTTCACCGTCCCAGCGGTGGCGTCCTTGAAATCGATTCCGTCGGCCTTGTCGGCGGCCTGACCATTCGTCCGGATCGTGCCAGAATTGTTGATCGTCGTCCCCTGGCCGGGCCGGATCGCGTCGTCGCCGTCGGACTTGATCATGCCGGTGGCGGTGTTGGTGATCGTGATCGTGGCGCTGCCGCTGGCGGCTGCCTCGAAATCCAGCGCCCGCTTCGTCGTCGACTGGATGGTTCCCGCGTTGTTCACCCTTACGGTGCCGCCGGTCGGGTTGACGTTGATGCGGAACGCATCGCTGTCGGATTTGATGATCGCGTCCTTCTTGTTCTCCAGAGTCAAGCTGCGGTTGTTGGCGTCGCCCGAGGCGTCGATCGCCCGGCCGCCCGCCTTGGTTGACTCGATTGTGCCGGAATTGGTGATCTTCACATCCGTGGACGCACCGTTCCAGTTGATCGCCGCCTTTTGGTTGACGGAGAGCGCGCCGCCAGCGCCGACGGTCACGGTATCACGTCCGGACACTGGTATCGCCGACTTGCTCGTCGAATTCGCCGGCACCGTATAATCGCTCGCGCCGACCGGAATCGCACGGAGCTCGACGGAAAATACGGCCAACGCGGCGATGCCGACGCGGACATTACGGTGCTTCACGCGACAGATTCCTGTTTCCGCCGCAGCCTAAGCGCAACATGCGACACATTCAAGACAAAATTGCAGGCCTACATCTGCAATACGAATATGAATGTCTTTGATTTCAGATTTTTTATCCGACATACTCTGGAAAATATATCAGACGCATTGTTTTTACATTATCGATCATCTTAGCCGGGATAATGCCATCATAGCGCTGTCGGGCCATCGATCCGGCACGGGCCGGGGATGATCCGCCCCGACGCATCGCGACGATCGCGGCCCTCAACCACGACCGTCCCGCGCCGCACGCAGGTCGGTCTGTCGCGGCGGAGGGCGCTCCCGGATCCCACAGGGAGCGGCGCCCCCGGCGGAAACGCGCCGCACGCGAGATGCGGCAAAATGCTCACCCGCGCTTAAGGATGAAAATCTAACCTCGCACCCAACATCGATCCGACCCGGTTCGGATCGGGTGCAGCAGAGGATCGGACGACGCGGATGGATATGCAGGTGCCGGCCCGGTCCGGGCGCGAGGCGAGCGAGCTGGAACAGCGCCGCCTGTGCAAGATCGCTTCCTCGCCGCACGCCTATGTCCGGGGCAGCACCGCGCAGTTCTACGACCTGATCGCCGCCATGCCGGCCGGCACCCTGCCGGAGGGGCCGCCGGTCTGGATCTGCGGCGACGCCCATCTCGGCAATCTCGGCGCGGTCGCCGGCCCCGACGGGCGGATCGACATCCAGATCCGCGACCTCGACCAGACCCTGGTGTCGAACCCAACCTTCGACCTCGTCCGGCTGGCCCTGTCGCTTGTCACCGCCGCGCTCAACGCGACCCTGCCGGGCATCGTCACCGCCCGGATGATGGATGCCATGGCGGTGGGCTACGCCGACGGGATCCTCGATCCCGAACAGGCCGAGCGGGGCGTCGCCGAATCCGAGATCGTCGCCACCACGCGCCGCCGGGCGCTCGGCCGACGCTGGCGCCACCTGTCCCGGGAGCGGCTCAAGGGCAAGGATGCCCGCCTGCCGCGCGGCGACCGGTTCTTCGACCTCGACGCCGCCGAGCAGGAGGCGTTCGAGGCGCTGAGCCGCGACCCGGAGGTGCACCGGCTGGTCCTGGCGCTCGGCGGCGCCGAGGCCGGGGCGGAGATCCGGCTGCTCGATGCCGCCTACTGGATCAAGGGGTGCAGCTCGCTGGGCCGCCTGCGCTACGCCGGCCTGGTGGAGATCCTGGGCGGCGACCGCCCGCATCTCGCCCTCCTCGACGTCAAGGAGGCGGTGCCGTTCCTCGCCCCGGCCGCCCCGGGGGCCGACATGCCGGCCGACCCGGCCGTCCGGGTCGTGGCCGGCGCCCGCGCCCTGTCGCCGAATCTCGGCGACCGGATGGTCGCCACGCATTTCCAGGGCACCCCGGTCACGGTTCGCGAGCTGATGCCGCAGGATCTCAAGATCGACGCCGAGCAATTCTCCCGGGGGGAGGCGGTGCGGGTCTCCGGCCATCTCGCTGCCATCCTCGGCCGCGCCCACGGCCGCCAGATGTCGGCATCCGACCGCCAGGCCTGGAGCGACACCGTGCGCGCCCCCGGCCAGGGCCCCGACACCCCCGGCTGGCTCTGGTCCGCGGTGACCGACCTGATGGGCGCGCACCAGCGCGGCTACCTGGAGCATTGCCGCCGCATCGCCCGGGAAGAGCTAGCGGCCTGATTTTTTTTGAAATGGGGCAGGCTGGCCGCGTTGAACGCTGGCCGGTCGATATGACGGATGGCGCTGGTCGCAGGTCGCCCATCGCGAGCGGGTAGCTGGAGTCACGGGCTTCTGGACGAGGCGCGGGTCCCCTCTCCCGAGCGGGAGAGGGACAGGGTGAGGGACCAGGGTCTTCCGGATAAGGCGGTTCCCTCATCCCAACCCTCTCCCGCACGGGAGAGGGGTCCTGTCGCGCCCTGCATGAGCCCGTGCGGAGATGACCCGCGCACCTCACGAGACCGTGCGCGCCTCGGCCTGACGCATCCTTCCGCCACCACAACTGCGCCGCCGAAAAATCCCACCCCGGGATGCGCGTGCAAAGCTGCTCGAACCCGGCGCCGGTTGACACCACCCCCGCCATCGCCAACACCTCGCGCCCGCCGCTTCCGGAGCGGCGAACCCGGGAAGACCTGTGACACGATGGCGGTGACGCGCACCTACCTCGACTTCGAGAAGCCGGTTGCCGAGCTGGAGGCCAAGCTCGAGGAATTGCGGGCGGTCGGCGAGCGAGACGGCGCCGTCTCGATCTCCGAAGAGGTCGGCCGGCTGGAGGCCAAGGCCGGCCAGGCCCTGGCCGAGATCTACGCGAGCCTCACGCCCTGGCAGAAGACCCAGGTGGCCCGCCACCCGCAGCGCCCGCATTTCGTGGATTACTGCGCCGGGCTGATCACCGAGTTCACGCCGCTCGCCGGCGACCGCAGCTTCGGCGAGGACGAGGCGATCCTGGGCGGCTTCGGCCGCTTCCGCGGGCGCCCGGTCCTGGTGCTCGGCCAGGAGAAGGGCGCCACCACCGAGGCGCGGCTGCGCCACAATTTCGGGATGGCCCGGCCCGAGGGCTACCGCAAGGCGGTCCGGCTGATGGAGACCGCCGACCGGTTCGGCCTGCCGGTGATCGCCTTCGTGGACACGGCCGGCGCCTATCCGGGCATCGAGGCCGAGGAGCGCGGCCAGGCCGAGGCCATCGCCCGCTCCACCGAGGCGTGCCTGGCGCTGGGCGTGCCCAACGTCGCCGTGGTGATCGGGGAGGGCGGCTCGGGCGGCGCCATTGCGCTCGCCACCGCCAACCGGGTGCTGATGCTGGAGCACGCGATCTACGGGGTGATCTCGCCGGAGGGCGCCGCCTCGATCCTGTGGCGCGACCAGGGCCGGGCCCACGAGGCCGCCACCGCCATGAAGATCACCGCCCAGGACCTGCTGCGGCTGGGCGTCATCGACGGGATCATCCCGGAGGCCACCGGCGGCGCGCATCGCGACCGCGAGGCGGCGATCCGCGGCGCGGGCGACGCCATCGCCGAGTCGCTCGCCCAGTTCGAGGGCCTGACCCCGGTGGAGATCCGCGACCGCCGCGCCGAAAAATTCCTCGCCATCGGCCGGACCCTGTGAGTCCGACGGCCGAAACTTTTGACGTTCGAGGCGTTCGGCCGTCGGCAAGCGCGAATGCGCGTCGCCGCAGGTGCGGTGGACCGCCCTGGAGGCGTCAGCCGCAAGGGCGAACCGTATGACTTCCCCCGGCGCGACGGGCGGCCTGCTCGGCGCCCTCGGGCGGCTCCTCGGGCGGCGCGACGCGCGCGAGCCGGGCGGGCACAACCACGTCTCGCTCGGCTGCAATTGCCAGATGGCGCACGTGCTCAAGACCCTGGACCTGCGCCATTGGTCCGGCCCGCTGGACTGGATCTTCTCCATGCCCGGCATGGTCCGGGACTGCCTGGACGACGATTTCGCCGCGCTCACCGACCGGGACCAGCTCGAGAGCATCCCCGAGGCGGAGCGGCGCGGCCCAGACATCTGGCGGGGCCGGCACCGGCTCTACCGGGAGCGGCACGGGCTCGAATGCGTGTTCAACCACCATGACCCGGCGGCGAACGCGGCGGATTACGCCTTCCTGACCGAGGGCGTGCGCCGCCTGCGCGTGGCCCTCGACACGCCCGGCACCGAGAACCGGCTGTGGATGATGACCCATCTGCACACGCCCCGGGAGACGATCGAGGCGATCGACGACCTCCTCGGCCGCCGGGCGAGCCGCAATCACCTGACCTTCCTGCAGCTCCAGCCGGAGCATCCCGGGGTGGCGGTGGTGGAGGCCGCGGACCTCCGGCCGACCTTGCGCTGGCTGACGATCCAGACCCGCTCGACCCCGGTCGGCCTGCGCCTCGCCGACCCGGCCGAGGACGCGCAGCTCGTGGAGATCATCCGCACCGAGGCGGCACGGCGGCCGGTTTTGTTCGCGTAGGGCGCGATCGCCCGGGGCCGGGCTCCCTGTATTCCAGATCTCCCCCTCATCCTGAGGCGGCGTGGCGAAGCGAAGCCCTCGAAGGCGCCCTCCAGCCAAGCGGCGCGATCCCCGGAGCCCGCCTTCGAGGCTCACTGCGTTCGCACCTCAGGATGAGGGGGTGGGTGGGAATGTTTCGGCGCGGCAGCCGCCGGGTCCTGCCTCTTCGGCCTGAAACAACCGCGCGCTCACGAAATCCACGAAGGCACGCAGCCGGGCCGACATGTGCCGCCCGGACGGCCACAGGATCGAGAACTGGCCGGGATCGGTGAGGTACGGGTCGAGGATCCGGATCAGGGTGCCCGCGCGCAGGGCCGACTCCGCCAGGAAATCCGGCATGCAGGCGATGCCCAGGCCGCCGATCGCGGCGGCCCGCAGGGCCTCCATGTTGTTGCAGGTGAGCGCGGTGCGCAGGCCCGCGGGCGGCGGCTCGGCGAGAGTCCAGTCCTGCAGCTTGCCGGATGTGGGGAAGCGGAAGCGCAGGGCGGCGTGGCCCGCGAGCTCGGCCGGGCGCCGGGGCGTGCCGGCCCGGTCGAGATAGGCCGGCGCGGCGCAGAGCACGAACCGGAACGGGCCGAGGCGCCGGGCCATCAGGCGCGAATCGACCAGGCTGCCGCTGCGGATCGCGGCATCCATGCCGGATTCCACCAGGTCGACCTGGCGATCGTTGAAATCGAGCTCGAGCTCGATCTCGGGATAGAGCGCCCGGAACTCCGGCAGCACCGGCAGCAGGAAGCGGTAGCCGACGATCGGCAGGCTGATCCGCAGGATGCCGCGCGGCGCCCGCCGGCTCTGCGTGACCAGCGCCTCGGCCTCGCGCAGGTCGTCGAGGATCGCCCGGCAGCGGGCCTGCAGCAGGGCGCCCTCCTCGGTGAGCGAGACCCGCCGGGTGGTCCGGTGGAACAGGCGCACGCCGAGTTCCGCCTCGAGCCGCGCCACGGCCTTGCCCACCGCCGAGGCCGACAGGCGCAGGTCGCGCCCGGCCTCGACGAAGCTCAACCGCTCCGCGCTGCGCACGAAGGCCGCGATGTCGCCGAGGCTGTTCATGCCGGGCGATTAGAGCGTCCCGGTCCGGAATGAAAGGACTAGGCGCGGGATTAACGGCGCCGGTTCCGCGAGCGAGGGTCCCGGCTCGTCCCGACCGGAGCCCGTCCATGCCCGACACCCCACATCCCGCCCCGACGGGCGACCCGCTGGTCCTGGCCGCGATCTGCCTCGCCGCCCTGATCCTGCCGCTCAGCTTTTCCGCCGGCGCGGTGGCGACGCCGTCCATCGGGCGCGAACTCGGCGGCTCGCCGGAGGCGCTGACCTGGATCACCAACGGCTTCATGCTGACCTTCGGCAGCCTGCTGATGGCGGCCGGGACCCTGGCCGACCGCTACGGCCGCAGGCTGGTCTTCACGGCGGGCGTGGCGACCGTCACCGGGTTTTCCCTGGCCCTGGGATTCGCCCCCGCGCTCTGGGTGATCGACCTGCTCCGGGCCGGGCAGGGAATCGGCGCCGCCGCAGCCCTGGCGGGCGGCACCGCAGCGCTCGCCCGGGAATTCGACGGCCATGCCCGCACCCGGGCCTTCAGCCTGCTCGGGACCACCTTCGGCGTCGGCCTAGCCTTCGGCCCGATCGTCACCGGCGTCCTGATCGCCGGCGCCGGCTGGCGCGCGATCTTCCTGGCCGGTGCGCTGGTGGGCGCGGCCGCGCTGGTGCTCGGGCCGCCGCGGATGCGCGAGACCCGCGACCCGCATGCGCGCAGCTTCGACTGGCCGGGGACGGTGAGCTTCACCGCGATGCTCACCGCCCTGACGGTGGCGGTGATCGAGGCACCGGGCTGCGGCTGGGACAGCCCGGCGCTGCTCGGGCTGCTCGCGGCCGCCGCGCTGCTCCTCGCAGCCTTCGTGATCATCGAGACCCGCGCCGCCCGGCCGATGCTCGACCTCCGCCTGTTCCGCTACCGGCGCTTCGTCGGCGTGCAGATGCTGCCGGTCGCGACCTGCGCGGGCTTCGTGGTGCTGCTGGTGCTCCTGCCCCTGCGCTTCATCGGCATCGAGGGCCGGAGCGAGATGGAGGCCGGGTTCCTGATGCTGGCGCTCTCGGCGCCGATGCTGGTCGTCCCGATGGCGGCCGCCGCCCTGGCCCGGCGCGTCCCGCCCGGCCTGCTTTCGGGCCTCGGCCTGCTGGTGGCGGCAATCGGCCTGGTCTGGCTCGGCTTCATCGCGATCGGCAGCCGCGCGGTTCTGGCGCCGATGCTGCTCATCGGCCTGGGCAGCGGCCTGCCCTGGGGCCTGATGGACGGCTTGTCGGTCGCCGTCGTGCCCCGGGAGCGCGCCGGCATGGCGGCGGGCATCTTCGGAACGGTCCGGGTCGCCGGGGAGGGCGTGGCGCTCGCCCTGGTCAGCGCGACGCTCGCCGGCCGCATCGCGGCGGAGCTGCGCCGGATCCCGGGCCTGCCCGACGCGTCCCGCGCACAGGCGGGCCAGCGCCTGGCGGTGGGGGATCCGGACGCCGCCCGGGCGCTGATGCCCGGCCTCGACGACGCCACCCTGACCCAGGCCTACCAGGCGGCCTTCACCACCCTGTGCTGGACCCTGGCCGCCCTCACAATCGCCTGCGCCGTAGCGGTGCTCGCGCTGCTCGCGGCGCCGCTCAACCCCCGCGCATCCGCTCCGCCAAAAAATCCACCAGCACCCGCACCCGGGCCGGCATGGCCGGTCCGCCCACGAACACCGCGTGGATCGCCTCGCGGTCCTGGGGATTGAACGGCTCCAGGAGCGGCACCAGCCGGCCGGCGGCGAGGTCGTCGGCGACGTGGAAGGTCCCGACCCGGGTGATGCCGACGCCGCCGAGCGCCAGCTGCACCAGGGTCTCGCCGTTATTGGCCGCGATCGTACCGCGCACCGGCAGGATGACGTCGCGCCCCGCTTCGCGGAACGGCCAGCCGGGCTCGCTTCGGCGGAAGGTGAAGTCCAGACAATTGTGGTCGGCGAGGTCGGCGGGCCGGCGCGGGGTCCCGGCCCGGGCGAGATAGGCGGGGGCGGCCACCACGGTCCGGCCGGTCTCGCCCAGCCGCCGGGCGGTGAGCGGGCTGTCGGCCAGGGGGCCGAACCGGATGCCGATATCGGCCCGGCCGCCGAGCACGTCGGCGATCTCGTCGCTCAGGTCGATCTCGACCACGATGCCGGGATGGCGGGCCACGAACGCCCCGAGCAGCGGCACGATCACCAGCCGGCCATGGGCGGTGGCAGCGCTGATCCGGACCCGCCCGCGCGGGCAGCCCCGGTCGGACAAAGCTGTCTCGGTCTCGTCGAGATCGGCCAGGATGCGCCGCGCCGCACGCCCGTAGGTCTCGCCTTCGGCGGTGAGGCGCAGGGTCCGGGTGGTCCGGACCAGGAGCTGCACGCCGAGCCGCGCCTCGATCCGGGCGACGATCCGGCTCACCGCCGAGGGTGTGAGCCCGAGCCGGCGCGCCGCCCCGGACAGGCTGCCGGCCTCCGCCACCGCCACGAACACCGCCATGTCCCCGGCGCGATCGGCCTTATCGCGCAGCATTCGTGCCTTCCCCGCACAGATCTTGGTCCCGCCGACGGACTACTCCCTGCGCGCCGAATCCGCCACGTGCGGGTCCGGAACAATTGGAGCCCCCTCATGGCGATCAATCCTCCCCTGCTGGCCCTGGCGATCGGCGCCTTCGGCATCGGCGTCACGGAATTCACCCCGATGGGCATGCTGCCGCTCATCGCCGGCGATCTGAAGACCTCGATTCCCGCGGCCGGCCTCGTGGTCAGCGCCTACGCGCTCGGCGTCCAGGTCGGGGCGCCGGTGATGACACTGGCCGCCGCGCGGGTGCCCCGGCGCCGGCTGCTGGTCGGGCTGATGGCGATCTTCACCCTCGGCAACCTGCTCGCGGCCGTCGCCGACAGCTACGTCATGCTGGTCGTCGCCCGGCTGGTCACGGCGCTGAACCACGGCGCGTTCTTCGGCATCGGCTCGGTGGTGGCGGCCGGGATCGTGCCGCCGGAGCGCCGGGCGGTCGCGGTCGCGTCGATGTTCTCGGGGCTGACGGTGGCGACGATCGGGGGCGTGCCGCTCGCCGCCTGGATCGGCGAGGTGCTCGGCTGGCGGGCGGCGTTCTGGGGCATCGCGGGCGTCGGCGTGGTCGCCATGCTGGCCCTGCGCCTCGCGCTGCCGGAGCTGAAGGTCGAGGCCCGGGACGATATGCGGGCCGAGTTGCGCGTGCTCGGGCGCGGCCCGGTGCTCGCCGCCCTGGCGCTCACGGTGGTCGGCGCCAGCGCGATGTTCACGGTGTTCACCTACATCGTGCCGATCCTGCGGACCGAGACCGGCGCGACGACGCCGTTCATCACCGCGATGCTGATGCTGTTCGGGGTCGGCCTGACAATCGGCAACTGGCTCGGCGGAAAGCTGGCCGACCGGTCGGTGGACGGCACGATCATCGGGTCGCTGGTAGGGCTGGTCGCGGTGCTCGCCCTGTTCGCCTGGGGCATGCGCCTGGAGGTCGGCGCGGCGCTGCTGATCCTGCTCTGGGGCGTGGCGAGCTTCGCCCTGGTGCCGCCCCTGCAGATGCGGGTGATGGAGAAGGCCGGCGGAGCGCCCAACCTCGCCTCCGCGATGAATATCGGCGCGTTCAACCTCGGCAACGCGATCGGGGCGGCCGTGGGCGGCGGCGTGATCGATGCCGGGCTCGGCTACACGACCGTGCCCCTCGCGGGCGCCGCCCTGGCGGCATTGGGCCTCGCATTCCTGCTGTGGCTGCGCCGGGACGGACGGGTGCGCGCCACCGCGGCGGCGAGCTGCGGATAATCTTTTCGGATCAGAGACCTGCAGCCATCTTTGAAGGTCCCGGATTCAAAAGGTCCGGGACCTTTTGCGGGTCCAGGGCAGAGCCCTGGGTCGAGCGAAGCTCGATGCCATCGGGGCTCCGCCCCGAGACCCCGCCAAAGGGCTGAGCCCTTTGGAAACCCGGTCCGTCAGTGCATGGTACGCGACAAAGCTACGATCGCGCCGACGATGACGATCGTCTGAAAGCCGATTGAGCCGATCACCCATTTCACGATGTCGAACTTGGCCTCGGCCAGATCGGTCTTCGTGACGAGGTTCGCGAGATCGGCATCGCGGCTCTCGCGGATCGCGCTGGTGATCGCCTCGGCCTGATCCTCGGACAGTCCGGAGGCCTTGAGCCAGCGGACCAGGGCATAGGTGTCGAGCGAGAGCGCCGTCATGGCCGACGCCAACCGGTTCCGGCCGCCGTGAGGCCTGGATCGATCCGGATACCGGTGCCCATCGCTCGCTGATTCCGCAGCCGTTGCCCGTCATCGAAAGCTGGCGATTTTACCGAACCGGCGCAAGCCGGCCGGTGCGGCGCGCGTCCCGTCATCGATAAGGCAGTCGGATCAATCACCCCGTCATTCCAGGGCCGCGAAGCGGCGCCCCGGAATGACGGAGTGGACGCGTGGGCGTCTGAACAGCCTGAGAATCCGTGGGGAAAGAATTTTCGTCGCCGCGGATCCGGCCCCAAAAGACCTTCTCCCGCAGGCCCGGCGGCATCGCCGTCCACCGGAGACTCCGGTGCAGTGTTGCACCCGGGCGCTTGCGGTAACAAAGGTGCAAGCTTAACGAGCCTATTGGGTTGGGGAGTGGCCCCCGATGTCGGCTATCAAAAGGCCGCCGGGGGCACGAAGACGACGAGGTTCCCCATGACGGCGCGTCTCGCGACTGCGCGACTGCTGGCGGCCGCTTCCCTGCTGGCCCTTGCTCTGGCCGGCTGCCAGGACGGCTCCGGGATCAGCGGCCCGACCGCGCGCAGCATCGCGCCGATCGCGCCCCAGACGCTGGCCCTGATGCAGACCAAGGGCATGCAGCAATCCGACCCGATCCTGATCCGCGCCTACAAGAAGGAAGCGGAGATGGAGGTCTGGAAGCGCGGCAGCGACGGGCGCTACGCCCTGCTGAAGACCTACCCGATCTGCCGCTGGTCCGGCCAGCTGGGCCCGAAGGTCCGCGAGGGCGACCGGCAGGCGCCGGAGGGGTTCTACACGATCACCCCGGGGCTGATGAACCCGAATTCCTCGTACTACCTCTCGTTCGACACCGGCTTCCCGAATGCCGTGGACCGGGCCAACGGCCGCACCGGCAAGTACCTGATGGTCCACGGTACCTGCTCGTCGGCGGGGTGCTTCGCCATGACCGACGCCACCATCGCGGAGATCTACGCGGTGGCGCGCGAGGCGTTCATCGGCGGGCAGCGCAGCTTCCAGTTCCAGTCCTACCCGTTCCGGATGACGGCCCAGAACATGGCCAAGTTCCGCAACGACCCGAACATGCCGTTCTGGCAGAACCTCAAGGAGGGCTCGGATTATTTCGAGGCCCTGCGTGAGGAGCCGAAGGTCGGCCAGTGCGGCACCAAATACGTGTTCGGCGGTTCGGACGCGGCGGCCGGCTCGTGCAAGCCGAAGGTCGACCCGGTCGTGGCCGAGAAGCGCGAGCGCGACGAACGCGAGGTCGCCGAGCTCGTCGCCAAGGGCACCCCGGCGGTGCGGGTCGTCTACCAGGATGGCGGCCAGAACCCGGTGTTCCGCCCGCAGAACAATGCCAGCGCCTTCGCGAGCCTCGGCGGCACCGAGACGGTGCTGCCCTACGACGCCAAGGAGTTCGGCCGGCACAACCTCGGCGATGTCAGCCGGCCCGAGACCCTGGCGGCCGGGCCGCAGGAGATCGAGATCGGACCGAAGGGCCAGCCGACCATGATGGCGGCCGCCGAGCCGGCGCCGTCCAAGGCCGCCGCCAAGCCCGTCCGGGGCCAGAAGCCAGCCGTCGCGACGCTCATGGCCAACCGGGCCGAGCCCGACCGGATCGAGACCACCGCGTCGGTCTCCGAGAAGCCGGCCCGGATCGCGGTCGCCGATGCCGACGGCGATCCGGCCAGCTACCAGAAGCTGCTCGGCTCGCTGTTCGACAAGGAGAAGCCCGCCCCCGCCACCCCGGCGGTGGATGCCGCCGTGGTGCCGGACGCGGCCAAGCCGGTGCAGGCCGCTGGGGCGGTCGCCCCGAAGGCGGCGGCCAAGCCGCACCCGGTGAAGACCGCGAAGGTCGAGACCAAGGCCGACGCGAAGCTCGCCCTGCGCAAGGGCGAGCCGGAGGCCAAGGCCAAGCCCTGATCGGCAGCCGGGGCCGGCGACCGGGATTTGGCAGGGGCGCTCTCCCGGCCTACGGTCACCCATGAACGACTTCCAGCCGGGCCTCGACGACACGGATGCGCGGCGGCTCGCGGAGCGTCACGTCGAGGCGATCCGCGAGCACGGGGGGATCTTCGTCGACGCGGTGCGGCTCACCCGCATGCCGATGATGGTCACGGACGCCGCCCTGCCGGGCAACCCGATCATCTTCGCCAACCAGGCCATGGTGGAGCTGTCGGGCTACGATCCCGAGGAATTGCTCGGGCAGGACCCGCATTTCATGAACGGGCCCGGGACCGACCCCGCGGCGATCCAGGATTATGTGGCGGCGATCCGCGAGAACCGCAGCGCGACCCTGGAGATCGAGCAGTACCGCAAGGACGGCACGCGCTACCGGGCGATGCTGTTCGCGAGCCCGCTGGATGACGGGCAGGGCAGCGTCACCAACCATTTCCTCTCGTACCTGGACATCACCCGGCGCTTCGACGCCGAGACGCGGCTGAAGGCGCTGGCCGCCGAGCTGGAGGAGCGCGTCGCCGAGCGGACCCGCACGCTGGAGGCGGCCAACGACCGGCTGACGAAGCTCGCGGCCGAGCGCGAGATGCTGCTGGTCGAGGTGAACCACCGGGCCAAGAACAGCCTGTCGATCGCCGGGGCCCTGCTGCGCCTCCAGGGACGACGCCACCCCGATCCGGCCGTGACGGCCCTGTTCGACGAGACCCAGGAGCAGCTCAACGCCATGGCGCGGGCGCATGATCTGCTGAGCCGGTCGGACCATGTCCAGCAGGTCGATGCCGGCCGCTACGTTACCGACCTGTGCACCGCGCTCACCGCGATGGCCGACGGTGACGACCGCATCCGCCTGGACGCGACCGTGGAGCCGGGGATCGCGATCAGCGCCGACACGGCGATCCCCCTCGGGCTGGCGCTCACCGAGCTCATCACCAACGCGATCAAGTACGCCTTTCCGTCCGGCCGCTCCGGCACGATCGCGGTCGGGCTCCGCCGGGACCGGCCGGGCTCGGTCGCGCTGGCGATCCGGGACGACGGGGTCGGGATGGCCGGCCCGCGCGAGGGCTCGCTGGGCTTCAGCCTGATCCGGTCCCTGGTTCAGCAGATCGACGGCGCGCTCGACATCCGCGGCGATGCCGGCGTGCGCGTGACCATCACCTTCCCGGATCTGCAGCCCGCCACCTGAGGCGGCCCGTCAGAGCAGCGGCCGCTCGCGGTTCATCAGCCAGAGGGCGTGGACCGTGCCGGGCAGCCAGCCCAGCACCCAGAGCAGGATGTTCAGCAGGAACTGGATGCCGAACCCGGTGGTGACGAGCACCGCCACCGGCGGGATGAAGATCGCAAGCAGGATACGGACGAGGCTGGACACGGGCACTCCGGGGCTCAGGGCCTGAGGGATCCCGGCTCAAACGAAGCTCGGCCTTGTCCGTTCCCGGGGGAGGGGTGCCGTGCGGCTCGTGCCACACCCTCTTCGTCATTCCGGGGCCGCGCAGCGGAGCCCGGAATCCAGATCCGCCGCGGCGTCCGAAAGAGTTCGGCGCGCGGCTGCTCGATCCTGCAATCGCGGAGTTTCTGGATTTCGGGCTCGCCTGCAGCGCCCCGGAATGACGGGGTGGGTGTCATTCAGGCTTGCGAGAAAATGGGCGATCTCGTCTGATCGACCCGTCATCGGAATCCGGCCGCGCATGGCCTACCATGTCTACATGCTCGCAAGCCGCCTGCACGGCACGCTGTATATCGGCGTCACCAACAACCTGGCCCGCCGGGTCCACGAGCATCGGAGCCGGCACAGCCCCAGCTTCACCGCGACCTACGGCGTGACGCGGCTCGTCTGGTACGAATCCTACGACCGCATCATCGAGGCGATCGAGCGCGAGAAGGCGCTGAAAAAGTGGCGCCGGAATTGGAAGATCCGGCTCATCGAGGAGATGAATCCGGATTGGTCGGACCTGTACGGTACGCTCGCCGGTTGGACCGGCTGACGCCGACGGCGCTTGTCGAATCCTCCCCGTCATTCCGGGGCGCCGCAGGCGAGCCCGGAATCCAGAACCGCCGCGGTTGTAGGACTCTCAGCCGCCGCGTTCCGACGGATTCGGATCACTCGGCGGCTCTGGATCTCGGGCTCCGCTGCGCGGCCCCGGGATGACCGAATTGATCCTCAAACAGATCAGTTCTTCGCCGGCGGCGTGGTCGCGCTGGGGACGTTCGCCGCCTGCTTCTCCGGGTTCTTCACCTGGCTGTAGGCGACGTTGGCGAAGGATCCGATCACCGCGGGCCAGCTCGGGTTGGCGTATTGCGGATCGTCGCGGCCGACCTTGCAGAAGGCGGTGGTCAGGGCGTTGACCAGGTCGTCGTCGTTGGCGCCCGTGTCGGCGGCCTTGATCTGCGGCACAAGGCGGACCAGGGTCGGCACGAAATCCTGCTGCTTCAGGCCGGTGAGGGTCGCCGCGACGCCGACCTTGTCGAAGGCCGCCTTCAGCGTGTCCTGCTCGATCTCGGCGCAGGGGGCGGTGCCGGCCAGCATGGTCTTGGTGGCGGCCCGGGCCTCGGAGGCCTTGTTGCCGGTCACCGGGGGCGCCTTGTTGCCCCAGGAATTGCGGATGTAGTCGGTGACGTTCTTGACCTCGACATCGGTCATCTGCTGGCCGATCGCGACCATCGGGGCGTAGCCGCTCTGGGCGGCCAGCCCGCCATAGATCACCCGCAGCACCGTCTCGGGCCCGTCCGACATCACCGACGTGTTGCCGGCCAGAGCCGGCACCGCGCCCTCGATGCCCTTGCCGTTCGGCTGGTGGCAGGAGGAGCAGTAGGTCAGGTAGGTCGAGGCGCCCGGCGCGTCGGCGGTGTCGAAGGCGGCGAGATCCTTGGGCTTGTAGGTCTGCTTGGCCGGGACCGTGCGCAGGTAGGCGACCATCGCCTTCAGGTCCTCCTCCTTCACCTTGGAGAGGGATTCCATGATGGTCTGGCGCATCGGGCCGGCGGCGACGCCGGGGCGGTCGCCCGGGGCGGTGCCGGTCTTGAGGTAGGTCACCACCTGCTCGTCGGTCCAGGCGCCGATGCCCTGGTGGCCGTCCGGGGTGATGTTGGGGGCGTACCATCCGTCGATCACGCCGCCGCCGAACCGGCCGGCGAAGCTCGAATTGCCGACGAGCTTGTTCTCGTTGTGGCACATGGCGCAGTGGCCGAGCCCCTCCACGAGATAGGCCCCGCGGTTCACCTCGGCGCTGGCATTCGGATCGGGCTTGAACCGCTCGTCGGTGAAGAAGGCCGTCCGCCAGGTCACGAGCGCGGTGCGGACGCTGAACGGGAACGGGATCTGGCTCTCCTGCCGCTTCTCGTTCACCGCCGGAACCGACTGGAGATAGGCCCAGATCGCCTTGGTGTCCTCATCGGTCACCTTCGTGAACCAGCCGAACGGGAAGGCCGGGTACAGGTAGCCGACATTCTTGCTGTAGCCGTGCCGGAACGCCTGATCGAAATCCTCGTAGCTCCAGTTGCCGAGCCCGGTCTCCTTGTCGGGGGTGAGGTTGGGGGTCATGATCACCCCGAACGGCATGTTGAGCGCGTAGTTGCCGGCCAGGAACTTGCCGCCCGGGGCGGTGTGGCAAGCGGCGCAATCGCCCATGGTCACGAGGTACTTGCCGCGCTCCACCGGGTCGGAACTGTCCTGCGCCAGGGCCGGGAACGCGAGCAGCAGGCCTGCCAGAATCGGGGCCGCGGCGCGGCCGGAGGAGAGGGCATTCGTGCGCTGCATGGCGACCGCTCCCGAGCCGTCTTTATAGGTTTTCCAGGGTGCTGGCCGAGAACGCGGCGCTTTGCGGCGTTGTTCCTGGCTGCAACGGGGTGCGGCGATGCGCCGTGGCGCCCGCCCGGAACCGAAATCCGAGATCGGTGAGGTGGGCCAGGAGGCCCGCCAACATCCAGCCGGCGACCACGGGCCAGCCGGCTCCGGTGAGGGCGGCGCGCAGAGCCAGCATCAGGGCCGCCCCGGAGACGAGGTTGGCCAGCAGCGCCGGCAGGGCCACGCCCCGGCGCCGCGCCAGCCAGGCCAGCAGCAGCGCCTCGGCAGCGACCAGCGCCAGGATCGCATCGACGATCCGGCCCGAGGCGAACAGGGCGTCCATCAGGCGAGCCCCCGGAACGGCGCATTGAGGCGCACGATCCGCAGGTTCAGGCAGGCGGCGACGCTGACCCAGGCGAGGTAGGGCAGGTTCATCAGCCCGGCCGCGGCGGAGACCCGGCCGGTGACCAGCACCAGCACGGCGATCGACAGCCACAGGGCGGCAACCTCGGCGAGCGCCCAGTCGGGCCGGCGGAACCGGAAGAAGAGCACGCTCCAGGCGATGTTGAGCACGCCGTTCACCGCGTAGGCGGCAACCAGCAGCAGCCGGGCGATGGGATCGGGATCGCCGTTCCAGGCCGTCACGGCCGCGATGGTGGTGAGCAGGAAGATCACGGTCCAGACCGGCCCGAAGGCCCAGTCCGGCGGCTTCCAGGCTGGGACGCGCAGGCGCCGGTACCAGGCATCCGTCCGGGTCGCGACCCCGCCGGCCACGGCCACCAGGATCGCCGCCACGGCCGCGACCGCGGGCGGCCCCCAGCCCTCGGAGCCCAAAAAGCTCACGGGGAGACCCAGCGGAACAGGTGGGCGAGGTCCTTGAAGAAGATCCGCGCGTGGGCGGCGGGCTTCGCGCGGACCAGCTCCTTGTTCATGTAGCTGTCCCAGGTGAGCTGCTGGACGTCCTTGTCCCGGCAGATCGACACGAACCGCTCGCGCAGGCCGTCGCTGCGGTACCAGACCCACTGCATCATCCCGAGGATCCAGAACACGCGGCCGTGCAGCTTCATGAAGCGGCGGCGGGCCAGAGCGAGCGCCCGGACATCGCCGGTGGCCAGGAAGCTCTTGGCCGCCTCCGCGGAGAGCTGGCCGCCCAGCATCGCGTAGTAGATGCCCTCGCCGGAGGCTGGGGCGACGACGCCCGCGGCATCGCCCGCCAGCAGCACGTCGCGGCCGTTGTCCCAGCGCTTGAGCGGCTTGAGCGGCAGAGGCGCGCCCTCCCGGCGGATCGTCTCGGCGCCGTCGAGGCCGGTGGCGACGCGGAGCGCCCGGATCGAGGAGCGCAGCGAGAAGCCCTTCTTCGCGCTGCCGGTGCCGATGCTCGCCGTCTCCCCGTGCGGGAAGATCCAGCTGTAGAAATCCGGCGAGTGCCGGCCCTGATAGTAGACGTCGCAGCGGGCGCCATCGACGGCGTCGCCGCCGGGCGCGTCCGCGGCCGGCACCCGGACGATCTCGTGATAGGCGAAGACCTGTTTCATCCGGTCGTGGCCCGGCACCTCGGCCCGGCCCACCGGCGAGCAGGCCCCGTCGGCGCCGATCACCAGCCGCGCCCGGACCGCGTGGCGGGCCTGCGCCTCGCCCTTGCCGGTGGTGAAATGGACCAGCGGCAGGCCGTCATCCGGCCGCGTGATCTTGTCGAAGGCCGCCTCGCGCAGGTCGGCGCCGGCCTGCTGAGCCCGGACGCGCAGCCACGGGTCGAAATCCTGGCGGTCGACCATGCCGACGAAGCCCTCGCCCACCGGCATGTCCACGGCCTTGCCGCTCGGCGCCACCATCCGGGCGGAGCGGATCTTGGCGACCAGCAGGGAATCGGGAATCGCGAAGTCGCGGATCAGCCGGGGCGGGATCGCGCCGCCGCAGGGCTTGATCCGGCCGGGCTTGTCGAGGAGCAGCACCGCATGCCCGGCCCGGGCCAGCTCGGTCGCTGCCGTGGCCCCCGCGGGCCCGCCGCCGACCACGACGACGTCGTAGGACGCATCACCATGCAACCGAGCCATCGCGTCACCTCGCGCCGAGGATGGGACTGAGCGGGACGGAACCGCGGCCCGGGGCCCGGACGGGCTCGAGCCGCAGGGCCAGCACCACCGCGACGAGGAACAGGATTCCCTCGGCGGCGAAGACGGCGGCGTAGGCCTGGATCGGCTCGGCCGTGATGAGCCGCACCGCGTCCACGGCGGCGGCGCCCAGGAAGCCGCCGGCCCCGAAGGCGATGCCCTGGGCCGCGCCCCAGACGCCCATGCGGGTGCCCCGCTCCCGTGCGTCGCCGCGGCCGGCGAGCGCCATCATCGAGCCGATGGCGGCGACCGCGTAGGCGCCGTTGGCGACCCCCAGCGCGAACACCACCGGGCGCAGGGGCAGGAGGTCGCCGCCGGCGGCCAGCGCGAACAGGGCGGCGGCCGAGCCGGCGCAGCCGAGCGCGATCCAGAGCCGGAGGGAGGCGAGGGGGGTGCCGCGGGCGACGAGCGTCACGCCGGCGACCAGCAGCATCCCGGCGAGCACCCCGCCATGCTGCAGCCCGGCGAGCTTGGTGGTGGCCCCGGGACTCATGGCGAAGGTCAGCCCGGCATAGGGCTCCAGGATCAGCTCCTGGGCGCTGTAGGCCAGCATCGAGACGAAGACGAAGATCGTGAAGGTCCGGGCCACGGGATCGGCGAGCACATGGCCCAGCACCGTGAAGAACGGTTTTTTGGCCGCCTCGGGCTCCGGCGCCCGCACCGGCAGGCGCCGCTCGACGCCGGCCAGCGCCAGCACCGCCACCGTGAAGGCGATGGCCGAGACCGAGCCGGAGACCGCGACGAGGCGCAGGCCCGAGAACGGATCCAGGAAGTGGCCGGCCAGCGGCGCCGTCAGGGCGAAGCCCAGGATCATCATCACCCAGACGATGGTGGCGGCCGCCCCCCGCCGGGCCGGCGCGACGCCCCCCGAGAGCAGCACCAGCAGGGAAGTCCCGGCCGCCCCGGCGCCGATCCCGACGCACAGGAATGACAGGGCCGCCAGGGCGAGGCCGAGCGCGAGATCGGTGGCGGCGAGCGCCGTGCCGCAGGCCGCCCCGAACCCGCCGAGGCAGAGGGCGGCCATCCCGCCGACGATCCAGGGCGTGCGCATCCCGCTCCGGTCCGAGCCGTAACCCCAGCGCGGGCGCAGCACCTGCGCGGCGTAGTGCAGGGCGACCAGGAACCCCGGTACCAGGGCGGGGAGCGCCAGCTCCACCACCATCACCCGGTTGAGGGTGGCGGTCATCAGCACGACGACGCTGCCCAACGCGGTCTGGACCAGGCCGAGGCGGACGATCTGGGGCCAGCCGAGGCCGTCTTCGGGCACGGCGTCGCTTCTCCCTCCCTCCCTCCCGATCTCGGGCTTGCCCGAGATCGGCATCCCGCCTGCCCAAGTCGGGCAAGCCCGACTTGGGTTGGGGGAGGGTGGCCCCCGAAGGGAGTCGGGAGAAGGGAGCGCCGCATCCTGACAGGTCGCGACAGGCGTGAAATCCTGCACCGGCGCGCTGCCCCTCTCCCGACCCTCGCTGACGCGAGGCCCACCCTCCCCCGCAGAGGGGGGAGGGGGAGGCGCGTGGGTCGGCCCGGTGCTCTCATCGAGCGCCGAAACCGCGACACGCCCCCTCTCCCGTGCGGGAGAGGGTTGGGGTGAGGGGTGCGACCGATCCGGAAAAACCTGTCCCCTCACCCTGTCCCTCTCCCGCTCGGGAGAGGGGCCCCGCGACGCATCCGTCAACGAAGCGAAAGCCGCACGCGGATCGGAAGGAGTCATCACGCCCCTCCCACCAGCGGCCGCAGCGCGAAGGCGGCGACCAGCATGCCGAGCACGTAGAGGGTCGTGCCGGTGCCGTTATACCAGGCCGCCCGCTCGCGCGGGCTCTTCAGGAACCGGGCCATCAGGGCGACCTGGCCGGCGAGCAGGGCCGCCACCAGGGCGGCGTGGCCCTCGCGCTCCCAGGCGAGCAGCAGGGCGATCACCACGACCTGCGGCACGGCCATGACCAGGCAGGCGAAGCGGGCGGCCCGGTCGGTGCCCATCTGGACCGGCAGGGACAGGAGCCCCATCCGCCGGTCACCCTCCACGGACTTGAAGTCGTTGAGCGTCATGATCCCGTGGGCGCCAATGGAATAGAGCAGGGCGACGAGCAGCACCCGCCGGTCGGGCAGGGCGGCGGCCATCACGGCGGCGCCGGTGAACCAGGGCAGGCCCTCGTAGCAGAGCCCGACCGCGGCATTCCCCCACCACCCGTTTTTCTTGAGACGCAACGGCGGGGCGGAATAGATCCAGGCGAGCACCAGCCCGAACAGGGCGGCCCCGAGGATCCACGGCCCGAGCGCGGCAGCGACCAGCAGCGACAGCAGCGTCCAGCCGAGGGCCAGGTAGAGGCCCCAGCGCCCGGGGATCCGCCCGGAGGGAATCGGCCGGCCCGGCTCGTTGATCGCGTCGACATGCCGGTCGAACCAGTCGTTGGCCGCCTGGCTGGTGGCGCAGACCAGCGGCCCGGCGAGCAGGACGCCCGCGGCGATCACCGGCCATTGCCCGTGGGCCGGCTGCCCGGACGAGATCACCCCGCAGGCGAACGCCCACATCGGCGCGAACCAAGTGATCGGCTTGAGAAGCTCGACAACGGCGCTCGGGGCGGGCGTGGTAGCCATCCCGGCACGCTACCGGGGCGACGGGGCGTGTCAAGCTGGATTTACACTTCGCGGCAAAATGTCGATCCGGCTTGGCGAACAAAGCGCCCCAGCATGCCGACGAATACAAAATCCAACACCGGCTTTGGCCGGACACGATCGTGTCAAGGGATGGTCGATTCGTCGAAGGGTAGAAGTTCTTAAACTTAGCCTTCGAAGAGTCTGCCCAGGTTCGCCGCAGCAACTCTTCGACGAGTCGCACGGGCGATCCCGCCCTCACGGTCGCGTCTGCGCCGGATCGGTGCGGATGCGCCGACGCCATCCGGCCCACGGGCTCTGCCCCGATCGGGCGCCGCCCGCCGCCTGCTGCGCTACGCTCGCAATGACCGTGGGATTTGCGGCGGCCCGCCCGGGCGTCCCGATCGCACCCGCATCCCGATAGGCTGCGCAGCCGCCGCATAGGACCCCTCAGCCGGCCGCGCGATCCCTGGACGACTCCTTCGAGGCCTACGCTACGCTCGGGCGCACAGGATGAGGGAATGGGCTGGCAATCCCGCCCATCCCCTCGTCGCCACGGCCCAAGCCAGGCTGAAGACCCCGCATCCTGAACCGCAGCAGGAATCAATCGTCTTCGCCGGGGGCGTCGAGGTCGCCGACGCCGTAGCGGCGCATCTTGGCGTAGAGGCCCTGGCGGCTCAGGCCGAGCATCTCGGCCGCGGAGGCGCGGTTGTCCCGGGTGATCCGCAGGGCCGCCTCGATGCAGAGCTTCTCGATCAGGTCCGTGGTCTCGCGGACCAGGGTCTTCATCGAGACCCGGCCGACCAGCTCGGCCATCTGCTCCACCGAGCGCGGCACGTCGCGGCTGCCGGCGAGCCGGCCCTCGGGGATCCGCCGGGGCGCGGAGCGGATCGCGAAGCCGAGGCAGGGCCGGGACCCCGGCACCGAGACGGCCGCGACCTCGACATCCTCGACGCCGCCATAAGTCCCCCGGATCACCGTGGCGAAGCGGCGGACCGAGCCGTGATCGACCAGGCTGGCGAACAGGGCCTGGGCCTCGGTATCCTCGCGGCCGAGCCACTGGTCGAGGGGCCGGCCCCGGGCCTGGCCCTCCGTGGCGAGCTGCGCCAGTTCCAGGAAGGCGGCGTTGGCCATCAGCACCCGGCGGTTGGAATCGGTGACCACGAAGCCCTCGGGCATCGCCTCGATCACCGCCCGGGTCGGGGCCTCCTGGTCGGGGCTCGCCTCGGCGGCGGCCGGATCGGCCACAAGCCGCATCAGCGCGCTCGGGCCGCCCTCGCCGCGGAACAGCGAGACCGAGACCGTCACCTCGCCGCGCCCATGCGGCAGGGTCGCGCGCACCTCCCCGGCCTGGCCGGTCGCCCGCAGGGCGGCGAATTGGGCCTCCAGCGAGCGGGCGCTGCCGGCCTCGAACAGGTCCACGGCGTCCTGGCCGGCGAGCCGTTTGGCCGGGCGGCCGAGCAGGCGCGCGGCGGCGGGGTTCGCCTCGACGACCCGGCGGGTTCCGGCATCAACGACCAGAACCGGCTCGCCGGAGATCTGGAATAGCAGCCGGTAGCGGGTCTCTGAGGCGCGCAGGCGGTCGTAGTCGCGCTCCAGGGCCTGCTGGGCATCGGTGAGCCGGCGCTGGAGCGCGGCCACCGCGCGCATGTCGCGGCCGAGGATGAGGATCGGCCCGCCCTCCACGGAGCGGAGCGAGGCGTAGCGGATCGGCAGGTCGATGCCGCTGGGGGAGGGGTGGTTGATCTGCCGCCAGCGGGTGATGCCGCCGGTCTGGGCGTCGCGCAGCAGCGCGTCCACCTTCGGCCGGCTCTCGACCGTCACGGTGTCGATCCAGCGCCGGCCCAGCCAGCCGGGGATGTTCTCCGCTTCCAGATCGGCCGCCGCGGTGGCGTCCCGGATCACCCCGTCGGCATCGACCACGAGGGACAGATCGGCCGAGGCCGCGACCAGACGTCCGACCGCCTCTCCATCGAGGTGGCCGGCCACCTGGAGCAGCGCCGCAGGGGGCGGCTGCGGGGTGGGGTGAGGCTGGGGCGTCACGGTCACCGTAATGTGATGGTTGTACTTTGGACCCTTTCAGCAGGCCAGGGCGCGTCTGTCCAGCAACGCTTCGGCGGTGGCCGGCGCCAGGCACCCGTCCGGTGCACAGGCATCGGCGCCGACGATGCCCGCCTCGCCGCCGTAGCGGGCGAAATACGGACCGCCGACGATCACCCGGACCTCGGGATTGCTGGAGGCTTGCCGGACATCCGCCACGGTGACGGTCAGGGCGGGCAGGAACACGTCGCAGGACAGCGACAGCCCGACCACGTCGAACCACTCGGTGCGCAGCAGGTTCAGAGGATCGACCCCAGGCCCGGGGACCGCGGTGGTCACGTCCCAGCCGGCCTCGCGGAAGAAGCTCGCGACGATCGACAGGCCGAAATGATGGGTCTCGCCGGGGCAGGGCAGCAGCAGCACGCTGCGGCCGTTGGCCGGCACCGACTCGTCCTCGAGCTGCGCGCAGAGGCGCCGGCTCACCGCCTGCAGCCGGCCCAGCGCCTCGGTCACGGCGAGGAAGTCGCAGACATCGTCCTCCCAGAGCTCGCCGAGGTGGCGCGCCGCCGGGGCGAGCAGGTCGAGGAGCAGGCGCGGCAGGGGCAGCCCGCCCTCGCGCAGGGCAGAAACCTGGCCGTCGAGGTCGATCGGCCCGGGGGCGAGCAGGAGGGCGCTGAAGGCCGCGATCTCGTCCGGGCTCGGCGCCCGGTCGGCCTGGGCGCGGCGGCCGGCAGGCCGGTGGGCCAGCATCAGCCGGGGCAGGATCTCCGCCTCGACCAGGCGGGCCAGCGCGTCCGGCACCGCCTTGTCGTCCGCGGTGGGGCGCGGGATGGATTGGTGGCGCACCCGCGGGCCGTCCGCGAAGGACGACCGCCCGTCGCTCATCGTGCCGCAGCCGCCGGCGACCGGCCCAGGATCCAGACGCTCACCGAAATGCCTCCAGTCTCCCATCGGCATCCCTCCCAGAAGCGGCCCCGGCCCGGATGGACCGGCGGTTCCGCATGCGCGTCGAGCACGGCGTTGTCCGCCTGTCTTCTCACGTCTTCGTCGTCGTCGATCCTCGGATCAAACCAGCCAAGCTACGAAAGCCCCAACCAGCGTTCGGAACGATACCCGAGCCGCCGATCTTGGCAATGACTTGGAACAAAGAAAATAAGCCAAACCGCATGTCATCTCAAAGAAGCGTCAAGCGCACTTGACACTTTTGGGGATGCGGCCCTAGCCTCTGCCAACGACGACGTCCCAGGACGACGCCGAGAGCAGGGGAGCGGATGCATGGGTCCCGGGGACCGGCCAGCACGACCGCTCTACACGGCCGCCGAGCGCCTGCGGCGCGACGCCTCGCCCTGGACCCTGGTGCAGGGCGTGCTGGCCCCGGTGCAATTCGCGATCTTCCTGGTGAGTCTCGCCCTGGTGTTGCGGGCGCTCGCCGCCGGGCAGGGCCAGCTGGCCGCCGAAGCATCCGTGGTGGCGAAGACCCTGGCGCTCTACGCGATCATGGTCACGGGCTCGATCTGGGAGAAGGCGGTGTTCGGCCGCTGGCTGTTCGCCCCGGCCTTCTACTGGGAGGACATGGTCAGCATGCTGGTGCTGGCCCTGCACACCGCTTACCTCGCGGCGCTCGCCACCGGCGCCCTCGGCGCTCAGGCCCTGCTGATCCTCGCGCTGGCGGCCTACGCGACCTACCTGGTCAATGCCGGGCAGTTCCTGCTGAAGCTCCGGTCCGCCCGCCTGGAAGGCGCCGGCACAGGCCAGCCGCAACTCGCGGAGGCCCTGTCGTGAACGCGCCCGTCCCGCCCCCGGTGGCCGCGTGCGGCGCCATCGACCTTCATCAGGAGCACGGCCAGCGCGCGGTGTTCTGCGGGCTCACCGGCATCGTCTGGCTGCACCGGAAGATCCAGGACGCCTTCTTCCTGGTGGTCGGCTCGCGCACCTGCGCCCACCTGATCCAGTCGGCCGCCGGGGTGATGATCTTCGCCGAGCCGCGCTTCGCCACCGCGATCATCGACGAGCGCGACCTGGCCGGGATCGCGGACGCCAACGAGGAACTCGACCGGGTCGTCACCCGGCTGATCGAGCGGCGGCCGGACATCAAGCTCCTGTTCCTCGTCGGCTCCTGCCCGTCCGAGGTGATCAAGCTCGACCTGTCCCGGGCGGCCCAGCGCCTGTCGGGGCGCCTCGCGCCGGTGCGGGTGCTGAACTATTCCGGCTCCGGCATCGAGACGACCTTCACGCAGGGCGAGGATGCCTGCCTGGCCGCCCTGGTGCCGGAACTGCCGCGGGCGACGGCCGAGGAAGCGCCGTCGCTGCTGATCGTCGGCGCGCTGGCCGACGTGGTCGAGGACCAGTTTCTCCGGATCTTGTCCGCGATGGGGATCGCCGACGTCCGGTTCCTCCCGGCCCGCCGGGCCGGCGCGATGCCGGCGGTCGGGCGCAATACCCGATACCTGCTGGCCCAGCCGTTCCTCGCCGACACCGCCCGGGCGCTGGACGAGCGCGGCGCGCGCCGGCTCGCCGCGCCGTTTCCGCTCGGCGCCGAAGGCACCACCGGCTGGCTGCGCGCGGCTGCCGAGGCCTTCGGGATCGACGACGCGACCTTCGCGGCGGCGACCGCGGCCGGGCGCGCCCGGGCCGAGACCGCGCTCGCACCGCATCGCGACAAGCTCGGCGGCAAGCGGGTGTTCTTCTTCCCCGATTCGCAGCTCGAAGTGCCGCTCGCGCGGTTCCTCGCCCGCGAGCTCGGCGTGGCGCTGGTCGAGATCGGGACGCCCTACCTGCACCGGGCGCATCTGGCGGCCGAGATCGAGTGGCTGCCCGCCGGCACCCGCGTCACCGAGGGCCAGAGCCTCGACGACCAGATGGATCGCTGCCGGGCGGCGCGGCCGGACCTCACGGTCTGCGGCCTCGGCCTCGCCAACCCGCTGGAGGCCGAGGGCCTCTCGACCAAGTGGTCGATCGAGCTGCTGTTCACCCCGGTCCAGGGCTACGAGCAGGCCGGCGACCTCGCCGAATTGTTCGCGCGCCCGCTCCGGCGCCGCGCGCTGCTGGAGGTGTAGGGCGATGCAGCTCACCCTCTGGACCTACGAAGGCCCCCCGCATATCGGCGCGATGCGCGTCGCCACCGCGATGCACGGGCTGCACTACGTGCTGCACGCGCCGCAGGGCGACACCTACGCCGACCTGCTGTTCACGATGATCGAGCGGCGGGATGCCCGCCCGCCCGTCACCTACACGACCTTCCGGGCGCAGGATCTCGGCCGCGACACCGCCGAGCTGTTCAAGACCTCGGTCGCCGCCGCCTACGCGCGCTTCCAGCCGCAGGCGATGATCGTCGGCGCGTCCTGCACCGCCGAGCTGATCCAGGACGATCCCGGGGGGCTCGCCAAGGCCCTCGACCTGCCGATCCCGGTGATCCCGCTGGAGCTGCCGGCCTACCAGAAGAAGGAGAACTGGGGCGCGTCCGAGACCTTCTATCGGTTGGTCCGGGCCCTCGCGGGGCCGGCCTCGCCCCGAAGCCCGGATGAGTCGCGGCAGCGCCCGCTCTGCAACATCCTGGGCCCGACCGCGCTCGGCTTCCGCCACCGCGACGACCTGATCGAGATCCGCCGGCTGCTCGACACGCTCGGGATCGCCGTCAACGTGGTGGCCCCGCTCGGGGCCAGCCCGGCCGATCTCGGCCGACTCAAGGATGCCGACTTCAACGTCGTGCTCTACCCGGAGACCGCCCGCAGCGCCGCCGAATATCTCAAGAAGAGTTTCGGGCAGCCGTTCACCAAGGAAGTGCCCCTCGGGGTCGGCGCCACGAATCGCTTCGTCGCGGAGGTCGCGACTCTGACCGGTATCGATCCGGCGCCGGTCCTCGACGGGCCCGGCTCGCGCCTGCCCTGGTACTCGCGCTCGGTCGATTCGACCTACCTGACGGGCAAGCGCGTCTTCGTGTTCGGCGACGCGACCCACGCGATCGGCATCGCCCGGATGGCTGCCCGGGAACTGGGCTTCACCGTCGTCGGCCTCGGGACCTACGGCCGCGAATTCGCCCGCGAGGTCCGGGCCGAGGCCGCCGAGCACGGCATCGAGGCCCTGATCACCGACGACTATCTCGACGTCGAGGCCGCGATCCGCGCCGCCGCCCCGGAACTCGTCTTGGGCACCCAGATGGAGCGCCACGTCGCCAAGCGGCTCGGCATCCCCTGCGCGGTGATCTCCGCCCCAATCCACGTCCAGGATTTCCCGGCACGCTACGCCCCGCAGATGGGCTTCGAGGGCGCCAACGTCCTGTTCGACACCCTGGTCCATCCGCTGATGATGGGCCTCGAAGAGCATCTCCTCGGCATGTTCCGGGAGGATCCCGAATTCCACGACGGCGTCGGCCCGTCGCATCTCGGCGGCACGCCGTTCGAGGCCCCGCCGGTAGCGGCACCCGCGTCCCCAACCCCGGCAGTCGCGCCGATCCTCCTGGAGGAAGCGGTCACGATCACGGACGCCCCCTGGGCCCCCGAGGCCGAGCGGGAACTGAAGAAGATCCCGTTCTTCGTGCGCGGCAAAGCGCGCAGCAACACGGAGAAGTTCGCCCGTGAGCGGCGGCTGCCGCTCATCACCCTCGAAACCCTCTACGACGCCAAGGCGCATTATGGCCGCTAGAGCGCTCCCCGCCGGCCTGGAGGCCGGCTCGTCGAAGGCGGACGCCTCGCAGCGCCGGCCGCCGATCCGCGTCGTCATCGTCACCCTCGACAACCACCTCGCGAGCGCGGTCGAGCGGGCGCGCCTGCGCCTGCGGTCCGAGATGCCCGGTGTGGTGCTCGGCTTCCACGCCGCGGCGGAGTGGGACACCGATCCCGCGGCCCTCGACGCCTGCCGCAGCGACATCGCCCAGGCCGACATCGTGCTCTCGGCCATGCTGTTCATGGACGAGCATGTCCGGGCGATCCTGCCGGCCCTCGCGGCCCGCCGCGACGCCTGCGACGCGATGGTCGGCTGCCTCTCGGCGGGCGAGGTGGTGAAGACGACCAAGCTCGGCCGCTTCGACATGAGCGGCACCAAGCGCAGCGCCCTGGACTTCCTGAAGAAGCTGCGCGGCAAGCCCGGCCAGCAGGGCAATGCCGGCCGCCAGATGGCGCTGGTGCGCAAGCTGCCGAAGATCCTGCGCTTCATCCCGGGCTCGGCGCAGGACGTGCGCGCCTACTTCCTGACGCTGCAATACTGGCTGGCCGGCTCGGACGAGAACGTCGCCGCCCTGGTCCGTTTCCTGGTGCATCGCTACGCCGCCGGCGCGCGCGCCGTGTGGCGCGACGGCCCGGCCGCGCCGGCCCCGCTCGACTATCCTGAGACCGGCCTCTACCACCCGCGCATGGCCGGCCGGATCGGCCAGGACCCGTCCCGCCTGCCGCGCGCGGCGGAGGCGCGCGGCCGGGTCGGGCTGCTGCTGATGCGCAGCTACGTGCTGGCCGGCAACACCGCCCATTATGACGGGGTGATCGCCGCCCTCGAGGCCAAGGGTCTCGACGTGGTGCCGGCCTTCGCCAGCGGCCTCGACAACCGCCCGGCCGTGGACGCCTTCTTCATGCGCGACGGACGCGCCCGGATCGACGCCCTAGTCTCGCTCACCGGCTTCTCGCTGGTCGGCGGCCCGGCCTACAACGACGCCGCGGCGGCCGAGGCGATGCTGGCGCAGCTCGACGTGCCCTACCTCGCCGCCCAGGCGCTGGAATTCCAGACGATCGAGCAATGGGAGGCGGGCGAGCGCGGCCTGTCGCCGGTCGAGGCGACCATGATGGTCGCGATTCCCGAGCTCGACGGCGCCACCGCCCCGATGGTGTTCGGCGGCCGCTCCGCGGCATCCGGCAGCGACAACGCCCGGGACATGCGCGCCCATCCCGAGCGGGTGGCGCGGCTGGCCGAGCGGGTCGAGAGCCTCGTGTCCCTGCGCCGGACGCCCAAGGCCGCGCGCAAGATCGCCGTGGTGCTGTTCAACTTCCCGCCGAATGCCGGCGCCACCGGCACCGCCGCGTTCCTGTCGGTCTACGCCTCGCTGCTCAACAGCCTGAAAGGCCTGGCGGCGGACGGCTACGCCGTCGAGGTCCCGGAGAGCGTCGACGCCCTGCGCGAAAAAATCTTGGACGGCAACGCCAAGCGCTACGGGACCCAGGCTAACGTCCATACCCGCATCCGGGCCGAGGACCATGTCCGGCGCGAGCGATACCTCGCCGAGATCGAGACCCAGTGGGGTCCGGCGCCCGGCCGCCACCAGACCAACGGCGCCGACCTGTTCGTGCTCGGCGCGCAATTCGGAAACGTCTTCGTCGGGGTGCAGCCGGCCTTCGGCTACGAGGGCGACCCGATGCGCCTGCTGTTCGAGCGCGGCTTCGCGCCGACCCACGCCTTCTCGGCCTTCTACCGCTACCTGCGCGAGGATTTCGCCGCCGACGCCGTGCTGCATTTCGGCACCCACGGGGCGCTCGAGTTCATGCCCGGCAAGCAGACCGGCCTGTCCGAGGCCTGCTGGCCGGAGCGCATGATCGGGGCGCTGCCCAACATCTATCTCTACGCGGCCAACAACCCGTCCGAGGGGACGCTCGCCAAGCGCCGCTCGGCCGCGACGCTGGTGAGCTACCTGACCCCGAGCCTGGCTACCGCCGGGCTCTATCGCGGGCTGCTCGACCTGAAGAGCTCGATGGAGCGCTGGCGCGGGCTCGACCTCGAAGCGACGGCCGAGCGCGAGACCCTCGCCCGGCTGATCCAGGAGCAGGGCGCCGCCGTCGATCTCGTCCCCGCCGAGCCGGCCTGGACCGGCGACCTCGGCGCCCGGGTCGCGAGCCTCTGGTCCGCCGTGCAGGAGCTGGAGCAGACCCTGATCCCGCATGGCCTGCACGTGGTCGGCGAAGGCGTGCCGGAGGCGGAGCGGATCGACCTGCTGCTCGCCCTCGCGGAGGCCTCGCACGGGCTCAAGCCCGATCGCGCCGGCATCGCGGCGCTCGTCGCGGGGCAGGGCGCCGAGGCGGCCTTCGCGGCTTCCGGGCTGCCGGCGGATACCGAGACCCGCGCCGCCTTCGCGGGGCTGGCCAAGACCGACGCCCTCCTGGCGCGCGACCACGAGGTCCCGGCGCTCCTGCGGGCGCTCGACGGCCGCTTCATCCCGCCGGTGGCCGGCGGTGATCTCCTGCGCAACCCGGCGATCCTGCCGACCGGGCGCAACATCCACGGTTTCGATCCGTACCGCCTGCCCTCGGCCTTCGCGGTGGCCGACGGCGCCCGCCAGGTCGAGCGCATCCTCGAGCGCTTCGCCGCGGACGGAAAACCCTGCCCCGAGAGCGTCGCCCTGGTTCTCTGGGGCACCGACAACCTCAAGAGCGAGGGCGGCCCGATCGCCCAGGCGCTCGCCCTGATCGGCGCGGCCCCGCGTTTCGACGGCTACGGCCGGCTCAGCGGTGCGGTGCTGATCCCGCTCGAAACGCTCGGCCGCCCGCGGATCGACGCGGTGGTCACTCTCTCGGGCATCTTTCGGGACCTGCTCCCGCTCCAGACCAAGCTCTTGGCGGAAGCGTCCTTCCTCGCCGCCACCGCCGACGAGCCCCTCGAAAAGAATTTCGTGCGCAAGCACGCTTTGGCGATCCAGGCCGAGCAGGGCTGCGACCTGGAGACGGCGGCTTTGCGGGTCTTCTCCAACGCCGAGGGCGCCTACGGGGCCAACGTCAACCACCTCGTCGATTCGGGGAGCTGGGACGACGATGCCGAGCTGTGCGAGACCTTCTCGCGCCGCAAGAGTTTCGCGTATGGCCGGAACGGCCGCCCGGCGCCGCAGCGCGACCTGATGAAGGCGGTGCTGGCCTCCGTCGACATGGCCTACCAGAACCTCGATTCCGTCGAGGTCGGCGTCACCTCGGTGGACCATTACTTCGACGGACTCGGCGGCATGGGCCGGGCGGTGGCCCGCGCCCGCGGCGAGGCGGTGCCGATCTATATCAGCGACCAGACCCGCGGGGAGGGGCGCGTGCGCTCCCTCGAAGAGCAGGTGGCGCTGGAGACGCGCACCCGCATGCTCAACCCGAAATGGTACGAGGGGCTGCTCAGCCACGGCTACGAGGGCGTGCGCCAGATCGAGTCGCACCTGACCAACACGGTCGGCTGGTCGGCCACCGCCAACGCGGTCCAGCCCTGGATCTACGAGCGCATCACCGAGACCTACGTGCTCGACCCCGCCATGCGCGAGCGCATGGCGGCCCTCAACCCCACCGCCTCCGCCAAGGTCGCCCAACGGCTGATCGAGGCCCACAAGCGCGGCTTCTGGACCCCCGACGCAGCGATGCGGGACGCCCTCGACCGGGCCGAGGAGGAACTGGAAGATCGTCTCGAAGGCGTCACCACAGGAGTCGCCGCATGAACATCGCCATCCGCAATCCGGTCATCGCCCGGAAGGAAGAAGGCAGCGTCCAGGTCGCCCTCGACCCGGACCTGAAGATCGAGACCGCGAAGGTGTTCGCGGTCTACGGCAAGGGCGGCATCGGCAAGTCCACCACCTCGTCGAACCTGTCGGTGGCGTTCTCGAAGCTCGGCAAGCGGGTGCTGCAGATCGGCTGCGACCCCAAGCACGACTCGACCTTCACGCTGACCAAGCGCCTCGCCCCGACGGTGATCGACGCGCTCGAGGCGGTGAACTTCCATTCGGAGGAGCTGCGCGTCGAGGATTTCGTGGTCGAGGGCTATAACGGCGTGATGTGCGTCGAGGCCGGCGGCCCGCCCGCGGGCACCGGCTGCGGCGGCTACGTGGTCGGCCAGACCGTGAAGCTCCTCAAGGAGCACCACCTCCTGGAGGATACCGACGTCGTCGTGTTCGACGTGCTGGGCGACGTGGTCTGCGGCGGCTTCGCCTCGCCCCTCCAGCATGCCGACCGGGCGCTGATCGTCACCGCCAACGACTTCGATTCGATCTTCGCGATGAACCGGATCGTGGCGGCGATCCACGCCAAGGCGAAGAACTACCCGGTGCGGCTCGGCGGCGTCATCGCCAACCGCTCGGCCAAGACCGACGAGATCGACCGGTTCAACGCGGCGGTCGGGCTGAAGCGCCTCGCCCACTTCCCCGACCTCGACGTGGTCCGCCGCTCGCGGCTCAAGAAGTCGACCCTGTTCGAGATGGAATCGTCTCCCGAGCTCGACGCGGTGACGGCCGAGTACATGCGGCTCGCCGAGACGCTCTGGGCCGGCGAGGAGCCCTGCGAGGCCGTGCCGATGAAGGACCGCGACCTGTTCGAATTTTTGGGATTCGATTGATGGCGGGCGCGAGCTACGACACCCGCAGGGGTGAACTGACCACCTATTTCGACCGCACCGCGGTCGAGGCCTGGTCGCGCCTGACCTCCGACGCGCCGGTGAGCCGGATCCGCGCCACCGTGCGGGCCGGCCGCGACGCGATGCGCGCGACGCTGCTCTCCTGGCTGCCCGCCGACATGGCGGGCCTGCGCCTGCTCGATGCCGGCTGCGGCACCGGGGCGCTCAGCGTCGAGGCCGCCCGGCGCGGCGCCGAGGTGGTCGCCATCGACGTCTCGCCGACCCTGGTGGGCCTTGCCCGGGACCGGCTTCCGGCGATCCCCGGTCCCGGCCGGATCGCGTTCCGCGTCGGCGACATGCTCGACCCGGGCCTCGGCCGGTTCGACCACGTGGTCGCGATGGATTCGCTGATCCACTATCGCGCCGCCGACATCGTCCGGGCGCTCGCGGTGCTGGGCGCCCGCACCGAGGGCTCGGTGCTGTTCACCGTGGCGCCGCGCACGGCCCTGCTCACCGTGATGCACGCCGCCGGAAAGCTTTTCCCCCGCGGCGACCGCTCGCCGGCCATCGTGCCGGTGACCGAGGGCGGCCTGCGCCGGCGGATGTCCTCGGAGCCGGCGCTCGACGGCTTCATCTGGGCGCAGAGTCATCGGGTCAATAGCGGCTTCTACCTGTCGAACGCGATCGCGCTGACGCGCGCCTCACAACAAAGCCCGCATCCTGAGGTGCCGGAGCGCAGCGGAGGCCTCGAAGGAGCCCTCCAGCCGGCCGCGCGATCCCTGGGGGTCTCCTTCGAGGCGGCTGCGCCGCACCTCAGGATGAGGGGGAAGGATGGGACGGGGGGGACCCCCGCATGAGATCCGGCCGCGCCCTGACAAACGCCCTCATGCGCCTGGGCCCGGCGATCCTGCCGTTTGCGGATGCCGCGACCGTCGAGCTGCCGATGGGGCGGCTGCTGCGGCTGGCCCTGTTCCAGGTGACCGTCGGCATGGCGGCGGTGCTGCTGATCGGCACGCTCAACCGGGTGATGATCGTCGAGCTCGGCGTCCCGTCCTGGATCGTCGCCGTGATGCTGGCCCTGCCGCTGATCTTCGCGCCGCTGCGGGCCCTGGTCGGGTTCCGGTCGGACACGCACCGCTCGGTGCTGGGCTGGCGGCGGGTGCCGTATATCTGGTTCGGCACCCTGCTCCAGTTCGGCGGCCTGGCGATCATGCCGTTCGCCCTGCTGATCCTGTCGGGCGACACCACCGGCCCGCTCTGGGTCGGGGATTTGGCCGCGGCGCTGGCGTTCCTGCTGGTCGGGGCCGGTCTGCACACCACCCAGACCGTCGGCCTCGCGTTGGCCACCGATCTCGCCCCGGCGCATGCCCGCCCGAAGGTGGTGGCGCTGCTCTGCGTCGCCCTCCTGTTCGGCATGATGGCGAGCGCCCTGCTGTTCGGGCTGTTCCTGGCCCACTTCTCGCCCGTTCGGCTGATCCAGGTGATCCAGGGCGCGGCGCTGGTCACCATCGTGCTGAACGGGGTCGCCCTGTGGAAGCAGGAGCCCCGTGATCCGAACCGGGCCCAGGCCGCGCCGGCGCGGGATTTCCGCTCCTCCTGGCGCGACTATGCCGGGCAGGGCGCCGCGCGCCGGCGCCTCGTGGCGATCGGGCTCGGCACCGCGGGGTTCTCGATGCAGGACATCCTGCTCGAACCCTATGGCGGCCAGATCCTGCACCTCTCGGTCGGGGCGACCACGGCCCTGACCGCTCTGCTCGCCGCCGGCGGCGGGCTCGGCCTGCTGATCGCCGCCCGCTGGCTCGGCCGCGGCGGCGACCCGTTCCGGGTCTCGGCCGTCGGCGTCGGCATCGGCATCCTGGCCTTCTCGGCGGTGGTCTTCGCGGCGCCGCTCGCCTCCGCTGACCTGTTCGCGGCCGGCGTCAGCCTAATCGGGCTCGGCGGCGGGCTGTTCGCCCACGGCACGCTCACCGCCTCGATGAACCGGGCCGGGCCCGAGGATACCGGGCTGGCGCTCGGCGCCTGGGGCGCCGTCCAGGCGAGCGCCGCGGGCATCTCCATCGCCGCGAGCGGCATCGTGCGCGACCTCGGCGGCGCCATCGCCCAGTCGGGGGTCCTCGGCGAGGGCATGAACGAGCCCGCGATCGGCTACCTGATCGTCTACCACATCGAGATCGCCCTCCTGTTCGCGGCCCTGATCGCCCTGGGCCCGCTGGTTCGGGAGGATGCGCGCGCGGCGATTCGCGATCGCCTCGGCGGCACCCTTGCCGAACGGACGGCCTGAGACTCGGGGAGGACAACCATGCCAACCGGCGCCATTACGGGTTACGTCGACGTCGCCCAGGTCGTGCTCTACGCCTTCTTCATCTTCTTCGCCGGGCTGGTCTTCTGGCTGCGCCGCGAGGACCGGCGCGAGGGCTATCCGCTGGAGAACGAGATCGTCGGCCGCCGCAAGGCGCCGGACCCGGTCCTGATCCCGCGCTCCAAGGCGTTCCACCTGCCGGGCGGCGAGACCACCTACGCGCCGCAGGCGATGCAGGGCCGGGACGACATCGAGACCGGGATCCCGGCCCGCAAGGTCGAGCCCTGGCCCGGCGCGCCCTACGAGCGGACCGAGGCCTCCCTCCAGGCCGGCGTCGGCCCGGGCTCCTGGGTGGTCCGCCACGACGTCCACGACAAGACCTGGGACGAGGAGTACCGGATCGTGCCCCTGCGGGTCGCCACGGCCTTCGTCATCCACGAGGACGGCCCGAACCCGATCGGCATGACCGTGTTCGGCACCGATAACGCGGTGGCGGGTGTGGTCAGCGACGTCTGGGTCGACCGCGGCGAATCGCTGATCCGCTACTACGAGGTCGAATTGCCCACAGGTGGCCGCCGGCTCATGCCGACCACGTTCTGCCGGGCCGGCGGCTTCACCAAGACGGTGAAATCCGAGGCCCTGCTCGCCGCCCAGTTCGCCGACATCCCGGCGACCCGGGATCCCGACAGCATCACCTTCCTGGAGGAGGAGCGGATCATGGCCTATTTCGGCGCCGGCACGCTCTACGCCACCCCGGCCCGGGCGGAGCCTCTGCTATGAGCGGCGATTTCCTCCCCGAGGGCACCCTGCGCGGGTTGCCCGGCCCGCTGCCGGCGAACGAGCGGATCCTGTGGCAGGGGGCCCCGACCACCGGGGGGCTGCTGGTCCGGGTCTATCACGCCCGCCTGGTCGCGGCCTGGTTCGCCGCCTGCGCCCTGGCCTTCGGGCTCACGGCCGGCTCGCCCGTCTCGGCGCTCGCCACGGTCGGCCCGACCCTGGCGGTCGGCGCGGTCGGGCTCGCGCTGCTCTGGCTGTTCGCGTGGCTCAGCCACCGGACCACGGTCTACACGATCACCGACCGCCGGGTGGTGCTGCATACCGGCATCGCCCTGCCGGTGACCCACAACGTCCCCTTCGCGCAGGTGGAGGGTGCGGCGTTGCGTGCCTTCACGGATGGGAGCGGGGATCTGCCGCTCCGGTTGCGGCCGGGGCTGCGCATCGCCTACCTTCAGCTCTGGCCGCATGCCCGGCCCTGGCGCATCGCCCGGACTGAGCCCATGCTGCGTTCCGTCCCGGATGCGGACGCGGTGGCGGCGCTCCTGGCGCGGGCGGTCGAGGCCCATGCCGCGGCGTCGCAGACGGTGCGGCCGGTGATCGTCCCGCGTCCGCGGGCGGTCCAAGAAAATCCCGGCCGCCTCGTCGCGGCCGAATAGGGAGAGGCGCGATGGGCGAGCGGGCGGAGAGCGTCGGCCGAGCCGCAGGACCGGCACCGGCCCTGCTGATGATCGGGGCCGGGGCGCTGATGGGCTTCGCCATGCTGGCCGTCCTGATCGGGCGCAGCGAGGGCATCGGCATGATCGCCCTGCCGGCGGCCAAGCCGGTCACGCGGCTCGAATTCCGCGCCGAGGACCAGGTCGACGGCTCCATCGCCCTGCGCAACGCCGCCGACCGGCAGATCGTCGCCTGGATCCGCCCCGGCGAGGACGGCTTCCTGC
Organism: Methylobacterium brachiatum; assembly: GCF_020523825.1. GTDB lineage: Bacteria > Pseudomonadota > Alphaproteobacteria > Rhizobiales > Beijerinckiaceae > Methylobacterium > Methylobacterium brachiatum. Next base: position 180,836 of record NZ_JAJALK010000004.1, read on the forward strand.
GCGGGACCCTGCGGGGCCTCGCCCAGGCACGCCAGCGCGACGGCCTCGGCCCGGAACAGCCGTTCAGCCTGACCCGCTACGATGACGGCCGCCTGTCGCTCGCCGATGACGCCACCGGCCGCCGGGTGCCGCTCGAAGCCTTCGGCCCGACCAATGCCGGCGCCTTCGCCCGGCTGCTCGCCGCCGCCGGCCCGGAGACGCGCTGATGGGCCTGTTCGCACGCCGCACCGTCACCGTGCCCTGCACGATCGAGATCGAGCAGACGCCCGAGAGCCTGCACGCGCACGTCACCCTGGATTCCGGCTTCGAGATCGAGCCCGGCGACGCGGTTCAGGTCCACGACGCCCCGACCTCCGTGCCCTACGGCGAGCGGCTCACCGTCCGCCGCACCGCCACCGTCACCCGGGCCGGCCTGCTGGAGCGGGTCTGGACGAAGCTCGTCGCCCATCTCGAACTGACCGAGCTCTACGAGGTCAGTTTTTCCGAGAGGAGGAAGCTGTGAACGCTCCTGTCCCGCCGCTCTCCGGCCAGCCGGTCCCGAAAACGCCGGTCAACGAATCGACCAAGGCCGCCCAGGAAACGACGTTCCTGAGCCCGCGCTTCTACACCACCGATTTCGACGAGCTCGACCGGACCGATGTCGAGCCGGTGCGCCGGGACTGGGACCTGCTCATCGCCGAGCTGCGCGCCGACCCGAACAAGCGCCACTTCACCCGCAACGCCGATTTCGACTGCGACCTGTCGCAGATGGAGCCCGAGCTGCGGAAGGAGTTCCTGGATTTCCTGGTGTCGTCGATCACCGCCGAGTTCTCCGGCTGCGTGCTCTATGCCGAGATGCGCAAGCGCGCGAAGAACAAGGACATCAAGGAGCTGTTCGGCTTCATGAGCCGCGACGAGGCGCGCCATGCCGGCTTCATCAACGACACGCTGAAGGATTTCGGCATCGGGGTGGATCTCGGCTTCCTGACCAAGTCCAAGAAATACACGTTCTTCCGGCCGAAATTCATCTTCTACGCGACGTACCTGTCGGAGAAGATCGGCTACGCCCGCTACATCACCATCTTCCGCGAGCTGGAGAAGCACCCGGAGCGGCGCATCCACCCGATCTTCAAGTGGTTCGAGCTGTGGTGCAACGACGAGTTCCGGCACGGCGAGGCCTTCGCGCTGCTGATGCGCGCCAACCCGAAGCTGACGAGCGGCGTGAACCGCTACTGGATCCGGTTCTTCCTGCTGGCGGTCTTCGCCACGATGTATGTGCGCGACCATCACCGCCCGGCCTTCCACGCCGCGCTCGGGGTCGACCCGACCGACTACGATTACAAGGTGTTCCGCATCACCTCGGAAATCTCGCGGCAGACCTTCCCGCTGGAACTCGACCTCGACAACCCGAAGTTCCGGGCCGGGCTCGACAGGCTGCTCGCCTGCTCCCGGGCGATCGCCGAGGCCCGGGCCCAGGGCGGCGTCCTGGGCAAGCTCAAGCACGGCGCCCAGGTGCTGCGCGCGGCCGCCACCTTCGTCCGGCTCTACCTCCTGCCGGTGAAGGCGAACGCCCTGCCGGCCGATATCCGCCTCCAGCCGGTCTGGTAGGATGGCGACCTACGCCGTCCCGGTCGCCTACGCCCTGGTGCTCTGGTGGTTCTCCACCGGGCTGATCCTGCTGCTCGACCACGCCCCGCGGCGCACCCATCCGTGGAGCATGGCCGGCGCGACCCTGCTGCTCGCCGGCGCCCTGGTGGCGATCCGCTTGAGCGCGCAGGATACCAGCGCGGCGGGCGCCTACACGGCGTTCACGGCGGCCCTGGCGGTCTGGGGCTGGCAGGAGATGAGCTACTACATGGGCTTCCTGTCGGGCCCGAAACCGGCCGCCTGCGCGCCGGGCCTGCGCGGGCTCGACCGGTTCTTCGCGGCGCTCGCCACCAGCCTGTGGCACGAATTCGCCATCGTGATCGGCGGCCTGGCGATCCTGGCCCTGGTCTGGGGCGGGGCCAACACCATCGCCCTCTGGACCTACGGCGCGCTCGTGGTGATGAACCTGTCGGCGCGGCTCAACCTGTTCCTCGGGGTGCGCAACCTGCACGCCGAGTTCCTGCCGGACCATCTCGGCTACCTGGCCTGCTACCTGTCCCGCAAGCCGATGAACCTGCTGTTCCCGGTCTCGGTGAGCCTCGGGACCGTCGCGGCGGGCCTGCTCGGGCGGGCGGCCCTCGGCCCGGATCTGCTGGCGCACGAGCTGGTCGGCTTCACCGTCCTGGCGACCCTGATGGCTCTGGCGACGCTCGAACACTGGTTCCTGATGCTGCCGCTGCCCTCGGCCGAGTTGTGGCGCTGGAGCCTGCCGGCCCGGGCGCCGGACCGGGCGGCACGGCCGGGCGACAACGGGTAGACCCGACCATCACGAAAGGATTTCGCGCGCGCACCAATTTGGAACTGGTCTCGTGCGAAACCCGACCTCACAGGCGGGGGCAACCCGCGAATCAATCGGGGAGAGGCGACATGGACTACGAGACCTTCTTCGGAGCCGAGATCGCCGGACTCCACCGCGAGGGCCGCTACCGGGTCTTCACCGACCTCGAGCGCCACGCCGGCAACTTCCCGCACGCCACGCACCACCACCCGGCGGGCACGCGGCCGGTCACGGTCTGGTGCTCCAACGACTATCTCGGCATGGGCCAGCACCCCGCGGTGACGGGTGCGATGCACGAGGCGATCGACCGCTGCGGCGCCGGGGCCGGGGGCACCCGCAACATCTCCGGCACCAACCACTACCACGTGCTGCTGGAGCAGGAGCTCGCCGACCTCCACGGCAAGGAGGCGGCCCTGCTGTTCACCTCCGGCTACGTGTCGAACTGGGCGGCGCTCGGGACCCTGGCCTCGCGCCTGCCGAACTGCGCGGTCTTCTCCGATTCCGAGAACCACGCCTCGATGATCGAGGGCATCCGGTTCTCCCGGGCCGAGCGCCACATCTTCCGCCACAACGACCCGGAGGATCTGAACCGGAAGCTCGCTCTGGTGGATCCGGCCCGGCCGAAGCTCGTCGCGTTCGAATCCGTGTACTCGATGGACGGCGACATCGCCCCCATCGAAGAAATCTGCGACGTGGCCGAGGCCCATGGGGCGCTCACCTATCTCGACGAGGTCCACGCGGTCGGCCTCTACGGCGCCCGCGGCGGCGGCATCGCGCAGCGCGACGGCGTCGCCCACCGCCTCGACGTGATCGAGGGGACGCTGGGTAAGGCGATCGGCGTGCACGGCGGCTACATCACCGCCTCGGAGAAGCTGTGCGATTTCGTGCGCAGCTTCGCCTCCGGCTTCATCTTCACCACCTCGCTGCCCCCCGCGGTGGCGGCGGGCGCCGCGGCCTCGATCCGCCACCTGAAGGCCAGCGGCACCGAGCGGGCGCGCCATCAGGAGCGCTGCGCCAAGGTCCGGACCGCCTTGGAGGCCGCCGACATCCCGGTCCTGCCCAACGACAGCCACATCGTGCCGGTGATGGTCTGCGACCCGGTGCTGTGCAAGGCGATCTCCGACACCCTGCTCGACGAGTTCGGCATCTACGTGCAGCCGATCAACTATCCCACGGTCGCCCGCGGCACCGAGCGCCTGCGGATCACGCCCTCGCCGCTGCACACGGATGCCGACATCGCCCATCTGGTCGGGGCGCTCTCCACGATCTGGGCGCGGATCGGGCTCCGGCAGAAGGCGGCGGAGTAGGGGTTCCCTTCTCCCACCCGCTCCCGCATCCTGAGGTGCCCGCGTAGTAGCGAGCCTCAGGATGAGGAGGGTGGATCGGATGCCCCCTCCCAGCATCGGGTCAGCGCGTGCCAACCTTCCCCTTCTCGGCCATCGTCGCGCAGGACGAGATGCGCCAGGCGCTGCTGATCGCCGCGGTGGATCCGTCCATCGGCGGCGTGCTGGTGTTCGGTGACCGCGGCACGGGGAAATCCACGGCGATCCGGGCGCTGGCCGCCCTGCTGCCGCCGATGCGGGCGGTGGCCGGCTGCCCGTACAATTGCGATCCCGACAGCCCGGCGGAGAGCTGCCCGCACTGCGCGAGCCTGCCGGGCGCGCGGCGAAAGTCCGAAAAGAAGCCGGTGCCGGTGGTGGACCTGCCGCTCGGCGCCACCGAGGACCGAGTGGTCGGAACGCTGGACCTCGAGCGGGCGCTGGGCGCCGGTGTGAAGGCGTTCGAGCCGGGGCTGCTCGCCCGGGCCAATCGCGGCTTCCTGTATATCGACGAGGTGAACCTGCTGGAGGACCACCTCGTGGATCTCCTGCTCGATGTCGCGGCCTCCGGGGTCAACACCGTCGAGCGCGAGGGGCTCTCCCTGCGCCACCCCGCCAGGTTCGTCCTGGTCGGCTCCGGCAACCCGGAGGAGGGCGAGCTGCGCCCGCAGCTGCTCGATCGGTTCGGGCTGTCCTGCGAGGTCGCGACCCCGCAGGACATCGCCACCCGCATCGCGGTGGTGCGCGCCCGCGACGCCTACGAGCGCGACCCCGAAGGGTTCTGCGCCGCCCGGGCGGGCGACGAGGCGGCGATCCGAAAGAAGATCCTGCTGGCCCGGGAGCGCCTGCCGCATCTGGCGGTGCCGGATTCGGCGCTGGAGCGCGCGGCGCAGCTCTGCCTGGCGCTCGGCACCGACGGCCTGCGCGGGGAGCTAACCCTGATGCGCACCGCACGGGCGCTGGCAGCCCTCGACGGCGCCGAGTCGGTCACCGACGACCATATCCGCCGGGTCGCCCCGGCCGCCCTGCGCCACCGCCTGCGCCGCAACCCGCTCGATGAATCCGGCTCGACCGCCCGGGTCGAGCGGGCGCTGGCGGAGGTGTTTTCGTGACGGGACGTGCGCAACCGCTCCCTCCCCCCTCTGCGGGGGAGGGTACCCTGCGCAGCAGGGGGGGAGAGGGGAGCGCCATGTCCGGACGAGGCGCGTCGGGTGCGAAACCCGCTGCCGTCGCGCCGCCCCTCTCCCGACCCTCGCTGACGCGAGGGCCACCCTCCCCCGCAGAGGGGGGAGGGAAGGCGGAAGCGTCCCAAAACATTTGGCCCGACGCCCTGCGCGCCGCCCGCCTCCTCGGCGCCGACCCGCACGGATTCGGCGGCGCGGTTGTGCGGGCGGCGCCTGGGCCGGTGCGCGAGCGCTGGCTCGATGCTGTGCGGGCGCAGCTTCCCCCGGAGACGCCCTGGCGCCGGCTGCCGCCGGGGATCGGCGACGACAGCCTGCTCGGCGGCCTCGACCTCGCCGCGACCCTGGCGGCCGGCCGGCCGGTGGCGCGGGCGGGATTGCTGGCACAGGCCGATGGCGGGCTGATCGTGGTGCCCATGGCCGAGCGGCTGCCCCCCGGCATCGCGGCCCGCCTGGCCGGCGCCCTCGACACCGGCACCGCGTCGGAGCACCTGGCGCGCTTTGGCCTCATCCTGCTCGACGAGGGTGAGGGGGACGAGTCGGTCGCCGACGCCCTTACCGACCGGCTGGCCTTCCGGATCGATCTGGGCGGCCTCGGGATCGCGGATTGCGACGCAGCGGCGCCCCGTCTCGAAGCTCCGCCCGCCCCGGAGGACGATCCGCTCGGAACGCTGTGCCGGCTGGCGGACGCCTTCGGCGTCACTTCCCTGCGCGGCCCAATCCTGGCAGCCCGGGTGGCGCGGGCGCTCGCCGCGGGGGAGCCGATCGGCCCGGACGCGATCACTGCGGCGGCCCGCCTGGTCCTGGCCCCGCGCGCCACGCGCCTGCCCGGACCGGAGGCGGCGATGCCGGAGGCCGCGGCTGCGCCCCCGCCGCCCGCGGAGAATCACGCTGCGGAGGACGCGGCGAATCCGGCGCCAACTGACGCGGCCGAGGATCGCGTGCTGGAGGCGGTGCGCGCGGCGATCCCGCCGAACCTGCTGGATCAGCTGCTGGCGGGCGGCGTGCGCCTCTCGACCGCGAAGGCCGGACGGGTCGGCCAGCCGGCGGCGGCGCGTAAAGGGCGGCCGATCGGCAGCCGGCGGGGCGATCCACGCCGCGGGCGCCTCGACCTGCTGGCGACCCTGCGGGCGGCGGCCCCGTGGCAGGCCTTGCGGCGTGGGGAAGGAGATACCCGCCCGATCCTGGTCCGGCGGGACGATCTGCGGATCCGGATCCTGCGGCAGCGGACCGAGACCACGACGGTGTTCTGCGTGGACGCTTCGGGCTCGGCCGCGCTGGAGCGTCTGGCGGAGGCCAAGGGCGCCGTCGAGTTGCTGCTGGCCGAGGCCTATGTCCGGCGCGACCGGGTGGCCCTGGTGGCGTTCCGCGGCGCCGGCGCGGAGCTGGTCCTGCCGCCGACCCGCTCGCTCACCCGGGCGAAGCGCGGCCTCTCGGGCCTGCCGGGCGGGGGCGGGACGCCGCTGGCTGCGGGGATCGATGCGGCGCTCACGGTCGCCCTCGGCGTGCGCCGGAGCGGCAGCCGGCCGGTCATCGTGCTGCTGACCGATGGGCGCGCCAACGTCGCGCGCTCGGGGGAGGGCGGCCGGGCCAAGGCCGGCGCGGAGGCCCTGCAGGCGGCCCGCGCGCTGCGCGCGGCCGGGTTGCCCGCCCTGGTGATCGATACCGGTGCCCGTGGCGAAGGCGCACGCGCGGTCGCAGACGCGATGGCCGCCCGCTACCTTGTGCTGCCCCGTGCCGATGCCGGGCTGCTCAGCGCGGCGGTGCGGGCCGCGCTCTGAGCGTCGTCGCGGGCCGGACCGGGCCGGCCCCGGTCGAGGCTCGGATCAGAGATGGATGCCGACGCCGAGATCGGCGACGCGCTGGTTGTGGGACATCCAGGCGTTCAGCATGTCGCGGAACAGGGTACGGAAGCTCCAGCGGCCGGAGGTCGAGGCAGCGATGTGATGGGTCGAGGAGGTGAAGACGATCATGGCCGGTTCCGTCGGTAGGAGATGTGCGGTGCCTGGGAGCGCCACCGTGATGCCGTCTTTGCTGCGTCGCAGCAATCGGGTTTCCGGCAGCGGTGGCATGCGGTTTCCGCATGCAATCTCAATGTCTTACGAAATACTTCCAACACAGCACGATAGCGCATCGACGCGACCCACGCTCAAGCTTGGTGCAACGCGGGATATCGGGTGGTGCTGAGCGTGCGCGACGCGAACCGGCCCGACTGGGCGGTCGAGGGCCGGGATTGGCCGCACCGGGAGGCGAGCCGCTTCGTCGAGGCGGCGGGCCTGCGCTGGCACGTCCAGGAATTCGGCCGGCCCGAGGCGCCGGCGCTGCTGCTCCTGCACGGGACCGGGGCGGCCACGCATTCCTGGCGCGGATTGGCGCCGCTCCTGGTGCAGGACTTCCACGTGATCGCCCCGGACCTGCCGGGCCACGGCTTCACCGATCCCCTGCCGGATGCCGACCTGTCGCTGCCCGGCATGGCGCGGGCGGTGTCGGGCCTCGTGGCGGCGCTCGGACGCCCGCCCGTCGTGGTGGCGGGCCACTCGGCCGGGGCGGCCGTGCTGGCGCGGATGTGCCTAGACGGCGCGATCGCGCCGCGTCTGCTCGCGGCCTTCAACGGCGCGCTCGCGCCGCTGCCGGGGGCGGCGAGCCTGCTGTTTCCCGGCATGGCCCGGCTGCTGTTCCTCAACCCGTTCACGCCGAAGATCTTCGCCTGGACGGCCGATCGGTCGGCGGCCAAGCGGCTGATCGAGGGGACCGGCTCGCGGCTCGATCCGCTGGGGGTCGATCTCTACCGGCGGCTCTTCGCCCGGGCCGGCCACGTCCGCGGGGCGCTCGGCATGATGGCGAACTGGGACCTCGCCGGGCTGCACCGGGCCTTGCCGGATTTGACGACCCGGACCCTGCTGATCGTCGGCAGCGACGACCGGGCGATCCTGCCCGACACCGCCTTCACGGTCCGCGACCGCCTGCCCGACGCCCGCGTCGCCCTGATCCGCGGGCTCGGCCATCTCGCGCACGAGGAGGCGCCGGAGCGCGTCGCCGAGGTGCTCCTCGAGGAGGCAAGGGTGATGGGCGTTCTCGGAGCCTGATGCGGCCGCCGCCACCGGTCCCGCGGGGCTGGCGCCGCCCTTGCCTGGGTCGTAGAGCCAACCGCAAGCTGTGGGATTGGCGGTAAAGCCGCGACGAGGAGTGGCCGTGACGATGGCGAGACCCGTGATCGGCGTCATCGGAAACACACGCCTGCTCGACAACCGGTTCACGGCCCAGATCGTCGGCGAGAACAACCTGCGGGCGGTGGCCGAGGTGGCCGGCGCCCTGCCGCTGATGTTCGCGGGCAGCCCGGCGGTCACCGATCTCGGCGACCTGCTCGCCACGGTAGACGGCGTGTTGCTCACCGGGGGCCGCGCCAACGTCCACCCCACCCGCTTCCAGGCGGCGCCCCACCCCGCGCATGAACCCTACGACGAGGCGCGCGACGCGGTGGCCTTGCCGCTGATCGAAGCCTGCGTCGCGCGCGGCGTGCCGCTGTTCGGGATCTGCCGCGGGTTCCAGGAGATCAACGTCGCCTTCGGCGGCACCCTGCATCCGGAGATCCGCGACTTGCCCGGGCGCCTCAACCATCGGATGCCGCGGCTCGAGAACGGCGAGATCCATCCGGATCTGGAGGTGGTCTTCGCCGACCGCCACGAGGTCCGCCTGGTTCCGGGCGGCGCCTTCGCGCGGCTGCTCGGCCGCGCAACGATCCGGGTGAACTCCCTGCACGGCCAGGGCATCCTGGAACCGGGCGCCCGCGTCGTGGTCGAGGGGATCGCCGAGGACGACACGATCGAGGCGATCCGCATCGCCGACGCGCCGGGCTTCGCCCTGGGCGTGCAGTGGCATGCCGAGCACGATCCCACGACCAACCCGATCAACCGCGCGCTGTTCGAAGCGTTCGGGGCTGCGGCGGCGCGGCAGCGTGCCGAATCCCGCCGACCTCGTTGAGCTGGATTCGCCGGGGATCGGGTCCGCGAAGTCGCGACGCGGGTAATGCAGGCTTCGCGGCTGCGCGAGCCGAGTCTATCCCGTCTTAATCTATGTTTGTCCGCTTGCCGAACATTGCGGCAGATCTTTCGCTGGGCTGTCAGATCCTTCCCGCGACGGCGCTTGATTCACCTTCTCCCCGGACGACCTGTCGCAGGCGGGAACGGCATCCTGTCGCTGGGGTTGCCCGAGTCCCGAACAGCGGTTGCCTTTCCCAGGGCATACCTGCGCAGACCTTGAGCCATGGACCGCATGCAGCTGCCGCGCGACGACCAAGAGCATCCCCGTGCCCAGGCCTTTCGCGAGTTCATCCGGAACCCGCCCTTTCCCTGCGTCGGCGCCAAGTCGGCGCTCTCGCGCGGGCGCATGAAGATCGTCGTGGCCCGGGACATCACCTCGGGCTGGGACGACATGCGCATCTACCCGGCGCTGCTCGCCTTCGTGGCGCGCTACCGGGAGGCGCCCGACCTGTTCCAGAGCTTCGCCGTGGTGTTCGAGGGGCCCGGCGACCTCTCGGAGGAGGCGTTCGAGCAGAACCTTTGGGCGCGAGCGCAATCCCTCACCGACAAGGATGCCTGGCTTGGGCAGCCCCACGACGCGCGCGTTGCGGATGATCCGGACAATCCGCATTTCTCCCTGAGCTTCGGCGGCGAGGCGTTCTTCGTGGTCGGGCTGCACCCGAATGCGAGCCGTCCGGCCCGGCAATTCTCCTCGCCGGTCTTGGTGTTCAACCTGCACGCCCAGTTCGAGCGTCTGCGCGCCGAGGGCCGCTACGAGAAGCTGCGCGCCTCGATCCTGGAGCGCGACGAGGCCCTGGCCGGCAGCCTCAACCCGATGCTGGCGCGGCACGGCGAGACGTCGGAGGCGCGCCAGTATAGCGGCCGCGTGGTCGATGCCGATTGGCGCTGCCCGATGCAGGGCCGGCCCGCGGCCCCCGCCGCGCCCGCCACCGACGATTGGCATCCGCTGGCCTCGCCGCTCGACAGCCTCGTCCCGTCCAACGGCGGCTGAGGCGTTGCGCATCGGCCTGGATCGCGGCGGCGTCTGCCGCGTTTCCGGCCGGACGAGAGCGGAAGCGGAGACATCATGGACCGGGCGGACGTGCAGCAGATCGAGCCGCGCTCAGGCGTCGCCTTCACCCTGGACCGGGGCCAGCGCCTCACGGTGATCGACCCGCGGGGCGAGCAGGTGGCCGATCTCGTCGCCTACAACCGCCACGACACGGGCGAGGTGATCTCCTCCGGGCGGACCCTGGATTATGCCAGCCGGATCTACCTGACGACGGGCGATCCGCTCTATTCCAACCGCTCGAACGTGCTGCTGCGCATCGTCGAGGACACGGTCGGGCGACACGATTTCCTGCTGACGCCGTGCTCGGCCGATACATTCCGGATCATCTACGGCGACACCGACCCGCATCGCGGCTGCTTCGGCAACCTCGCCGCGGCGCTCGCCCCCTACGGCATCGCGCCGGACGCGATCCCGGTGGCGTTCAACTGCTTCATGAACGTGCCGATCGACGGGACGACCGGGGCGCTCACGGTCGAGCCGCCGCTGAGCCGGGCCGGCGACCGGATCGTGTTCACCGCCGAGACCGATCTGATCATCGGACTGACCGCCTGCTCGGCGCTGCAATCGAATAACGGCAGCTTCAAGCCGATCCACTATCAGATCGATGGCTAGGGCGCCCACCCCAGCCCACGGCGCCAGACTTACGGCGACGTATTTTGTATTTTTTGCTTGAAAACCTCTGCAAACGAACGATCGTCTGGCGGTACGCGCGCTGAATAGACAAGAACAGATTTTTTCTTACTTCAAAACAATCAAAATACGCCGCCAGCACCCGGCGTGGACCTAATATTTACCAATCGCGTGTCAAACCTTCGCCCCGGAACAGCGCCGAGGGTCGGGGCCGCCCGTGCGGTGCCGCCCCCGGCGCTGAGAACTCTCGACGGTTTTCGCCCGTCCCGTTCCCGGTGCCCCGATGACACGCTCGCAGACCCACCGCTCGCCCGAGGGCAATCCTGCGCCCCGGTGGAGCCTCTCGAACGTCACGCTGCGCCACAAGCTGGCGGCCGTGATGGCGCTGGTGCTGGCCGCCGTCGGCGCCCTCAGCGGCCTGAACTACATGGACACCCGATCCTCGGCGCTCGAGGACCGCGCGCTGATGACTAAGAATCTCGGCGACGTCGCGCAGAGCCTGATCGGCCATTACGCGGCGCTGGCCTCCGCCGGCCGGATGCCGCTCGATCAGGCCCAGAAGGCCGCCCTCGATGCCGTCAGCGCGCTGCGCTTCGGCAATGCCGATTACTTCTTCGTCCTCGATACCGATGGGCGCCTGATCGCCAACGCGTTCAACGCCAAGAATGTCGGCAAGGTGGTCCTGGACCAGACCGATATGCCGGGCGGCAAGCGCTACTTCGCCGAGATGGTCGAGGTGGCCAAGCGCGAGGGCTCCGGTTTCGTCAGCTACATGAAGCCGCGCGCGGGCGGGACCGAGCCGGTCGAGAAGGTCGTGAGCGTGCAGCTGTTCAAGCCGTGGGGCTGGATCCTGTCCGCCGGCCTCTACCGGGACGACGTCCACGCCGCCGTGCGCAGCCGCGCCATCGCCAACGCCCTGTGGTCGGCAGGCCTCGTGATCCCGGTTCTGGCCCTGCTCCTGCTCATCGGCAACGGCCTGTCGCGGCCGATCGTGCGCCTGACCGCGGCGATGCGGGGGCTCGCCGGTGGCGACCTCGCGGTGCCGGTGGCGGATCAGGAGCGCGGCGACGAGGTCGGCGCGATGGCGCGGGCGGTGCAAGTGTTCAAGAACGCGCTCATCGCCAAGCAGGAGGCCGAGGCCGCCGCCGCCGTCGAGAACGCCGCCAAGATGCGCCGGGCCCAGGCGCTGGACGAACTGACCACGCGGTTCGACGCGCATGTCGGCGCCCTGACGCAGAGCCTGTCCTCGGCCGCCGTGGAGATGGAATCCACCGCCCGGGAGATGACGCGCACCGCCTTGCGGACGACCGACCAGTCCGGGCGGGTCGCCGCCACCTCCGAGCAGACCTCGGCCAACGTCCAGACCGTGGCGGCCGCCAGCGAGGAGATGTCCGCCTCGATCCAGGAGATCGCTGCCCGCGTGGCGCAATCCTCCACCATGGCCGACAAGGCCAGCCTCGACGCGGCGCGCACCAACGAGCTGATGCAGGTCCTGTCCCGCGGGACGGACCAGATCAGCGAGGTGATGGGCCTGATCGCCGGGATCGCCGGGCAGACCAACCTGCTGGCCCTCAACGCCACCATCGAGGCCGCCCGGGCCGGCGAGGCCGGCAAGGGGTTTGCCGTGGTGGCCGGTGAGGTGAAGGCCCTGGCGGCCCAGACCGCCAAGGCCACCGACACGATCGCCGGCCAGATCGCCGCGATCCAGAGCGAGACCCGCCACGCGGTCGAGTCGATCCGCACCATCGGGGGCACGATCGACACGATGCGCACGGTGGCCCTGAGCGTGGCCGCCGCCATGGAGGAGCAGGGCGCGGCCACGAGCGAGATCGTCCGGAACGTCACCGAGGCGGCGCAGGGGACCCAGGCGGTCAGCGCCGACATCGCCGACGTGCTCCAAGCCGCCGGCGAGACCGGCGCGGCGGCGGGCCAGGTGCTCAGCGCCGCCCAGGATCTGGCGCGCTACGCCTCGGGCCTCGGCCAGGAGGTGACCACCTTCCTCGCGGCGGTGAAAGCCGCCTGAGGACGCGATCGGGCGGGCCTGTCCGGGACCGGTAGACGGCGCCGGGCCGGTCGGCGACTATGCCGACCCAAGTGCGCCTACCCGTGCGAGGGACCGTTCGATGCGCTTCGCCCACATCGCCCTGTGGACCCACGACCTGGATGGCGCCGCCGCCTTCTGGCAACGCTATTTTCAGGCCGAGATCGGCGCGCCCTACCACAGCCAGAGGCAGAAGGGCTTCGTGTCCCGGTTCGTCACCCTGCCGGGCGACGGCGCGCAGATCGAGCTGATGACGGCGCCCTGGGTCGTGGATGGGCCGGAGCAGGATCGCGTCGGCTGGGCGCATACGGCCGTGGCGCTCGGCAGCGTCGAGGCCGTCGATACCCTCGCGGCCCGCTGCGCGGCGGATGGCTGCCTCACGTCACCGCCGCGTCGTACCGGCGACGGCTTCTACGAGGCGGTGATCGCCATGCCGGACGGGACGCCGATCGAGATCACCGTCTGAGAGGCCCAGGGCGCGCCGGCCCTGGCTTGGCCTCGGATCGCTTCAGGCGGGGCGCCTGGCATCAGGAAATCCCGTCGATCGCCACCCGCAGATGCTCGGGGCCGCGCAGGGCGGCGCCGGGCCGGTAGGGCGGCGGGTCCTCGACGAGCCGGGGGGCCTTAAGGCGCTTCGCGAGAGCGGTGAGCGCCGCCTCGGCCTCGAACCGGGCGAGCGGGGCGCCGACGCAGTAATGCAGGCTGCCGCCGAAGCCGAGATGGCGGATGCCGGCGCGGTCCGCGTCGAAGCGGTCGGGATCCGGAAAGACCGCGGCATCGCGGTTGCCGGAGGCCAGCAGCAGGACGAGGTCGGCGCCCTCGGGGATCGTGACGCCGGCGATATCGATGGCGGACAGGGTCTTGCGGGTCCGGAACTGCACCGGCGGCTCGTAGCGCAGGAGTTCCTCGATCAGCCGCGGCGCGCGGCCGGGATCCTGGCGCAGGCGCTCCAGCTCGTCGGGATGGCGCAGCAGCGTGAGCAGCCCGTTGGTGATCAGGTTCACGGTGGTCTCGTGACCCGCCACCAGCATCAGGATCGAGGTCGCGATCAGGTCGTAATCGCCCATCTTCACGCCCGCCGGCGTCGCCTCGTTGGCGAGCCCGGAGAGCATGTCGTCCTGCGGGTGGCGGCGCTTCTCCTTGATCAGGTCGGCCATGTAGCCGCCGATCGCGTCGAAGGTCCGGCTGTTCTCGGCGCGGATCTCGGTATCGGACAGGCTGTCGGGCTCGAGCGCCGTGGCGAGCTGCGTCGCCCAGCCGTGGAATTTCGGCTCGTCCTCCCGGGGCACGCCGAACAGCTCGCAGATCACCGTCACGGGAAGCGGGTAGGCGAGGTCGTCGACCGCATCGATCTCCCGGGCGTCGCGCTTCTCGTCGAGCAGCTCGGCCACCAGCCGCTCCGAGCGCACCCGCATCGCCTGCACGCGCTCGCGGGAGAACTGGTGCATCACGGAGGCCCTCAGGACATCGTGGTCCGGCGGATCGCGGAAGATGAAGACCCGGTGCCGGTCCATCATCCAATCCTTGAGCGGCTTGACGATCAGGTCCGTCAGCGGGTTGCCGGTGCGCGGACGGTCGGCCGGGGGCAGCGTCTCGGAACTGACCCGCGGATCCTGCAGCAGGCTCGCGATGGTGCCGTGCGTGGAGGCCACCCAGGTGCCGGATTCGGTCCCGTCATTTTGGCGCGAGACCGGGTTCTGCCGCAGCTTGGCGTAGACCGGATAGGGGTTCGCCCGGTTGGCGAAATCCTTGACCTGGTCGAGGAGGGTGGCGTCGGGCATGCGGCATCCGTGCTGCGGCGCTTCAGATCGAGACCCTGGCGGCTGCGTCCCGAAACCGGGGCGAGACGCCGGGCGTGTCAGGCGAAACCCGGGGCGAGGATCGTGATCCCCCGCGCCGGGCGATCGGCCGCCGCCCCGTGGGGCGGGAACGGCGCGGCGGTGGCGACCAGTTCGGCATGGGCCGGAAGCCAGCGGGCGCTGTCGACCGATACCGCGGCGACGCAGCGGCCCTCGCGGCCGTAGACGGCCACGAAGCGGCCCGAGCCGGGCTCGCCCTGGGTGAAGGCCACGGCATCCGCCCCCGTGGTCAGCCCGGCGGATTTGACCACCACGTCGCCCTGCGTCGACCAGAAGGTCGGCAGCGCGCCGTAGGGAGCCTCCGGCTTCACCCCGGCCAGCAGCCGCCCGGCATGGATTCCCTGCGCGACGGCGTGGCTCCAATGCTCCAGCGCGGCGCGCCGGCCGCCATAGAGCGGATGGGGGAAGCGGGCCACGTCGCCGGCCGCGGCGATACGGAGATCGGGCTGCCCGTCGCGGTCGAGGACATAGCCCACCGCGTCGCAATCGACGCCGCCCGGATCGGCCGAGAGGCCGGACCCGTCGAGCCATTCGGTGTTGCGGAGGGCCCCGAGGGCGATCACCGCGACATCGGCCTCGATGCGGGTGCCGTCGGTCAGATGGGCGCGCACCAACCGGCCGTCCTCGCCCTCCAGCCACTCGACCTCGCTGCCGCAGCGCAGGTCGACGCCCCGGCCTTCGTGGATCGCCCCGATGAAGCCGCCCACCGCGCTGCCGAGGACGCGCGACAGCAGCGTCGGGCCGGATTCGACCAGGGTCGCCCGCAGCCCGAGTTGCCGGCACAGGCTGGCGACCTCGCAACCGATGAAGCCGCCGCCGATCACCAGGACTCGCCGGGGCCGAGCCGCCAGGGCGGCCCGCAGAGCCGCGGCGTCGTCCCGCCCGCGCAGGGTGAAAACGCCGGACAGCCGCCCCTCATGCGGGTTCGGCCAGGGCCTGGCGCGGGTGCCGGTGGCGATCAGCAGCCGATCGTAGGGCAGGGCGCGCCCGTCGGCGAGGTGCAGGGTGCGGGCGGCGCGGTCGAGGCGCGTCGCGGCGCTGCCGAGGATCCACGCCACATCCGCGCCGAGGCTGCTCGGCAGCGTGGTGGCATCCGCCGGTGTCTCCCCGGTGAGGACATGTTTCGAGAGCGGCGGGCGGTCGTAGGGGCGGTACGGCTCGTCGCCGACGATGGTCAGCGGGCCGGAGAACCCGGCCTCCCGCATCGCCTCGGCGCCGCGCAGGGCCGCGAGGCCCGCACCCGCCACGATCACGCGCTCGACAGTCGGTCCCGACGCCATCTCAGGCGCCCCGCTCCGGATCCTCGACCCGGATCGCCTGGACCGGGCAGGCGACGCGCGCCCGCTCGATATCGGCCCGGTCCCGGGCGGCCGGGGCGGGATCGTAGATCAGGGCCTCGTGTCCCTCGATGCGGAAGGAGCGCGGCGCCGCGTAGCAGCACTGGGCATAGGCCTGGCAGAGATTGAGATCGACGCACACCCGCAGGCCGGGTGACGAGCCGGAGGATGCATCAGCAGTTGTGGACATGGCGGTGCAACCGCGGCGGCGACGGCGGGGTTCCGCGAGGATTGCAGATCCCGCCGTCGCAGGGTCCCGCCAACCGTCTCGCCGAGAGTATCGGACGCATGATCGGGGATCCTCGGCGGCGCGGCAAGGGTCGTTCACGCGAATCCAGACCGATTCACCAATCTAAAATTGTCGTGGGGGATCATCGCCAGACCGGAGCGTCGGAATTCCCCTCCGTGACGGTTCGCTCTATTGTCGCGCCGCCCGCGGACCGATCCGAAGTCCCGCGATCTCAGGAGGGCACCATGCCGTACGGTGCACGACCGAGTCTCGCCGCCCTCATCCTGTCCCTCACGCTGGGCGTGACAGGGGCCTCGGCCGAGCCGGCCTCCGGCTGGACCGACCCGCCGGCCCGCAAGCCGGTTCCGGCCGTGAGCCCGGCCGAGACGCCGAAAGCCGCGTCGCCCGCATCGCCCCCTGCCGCCTCGACCCCGGCCGCCGCGGCCCCGTCCCGCAAGGCGGTCGCCGCGCGGCCTGCCCCGAAACGCGTCGTGACGCACCATCCCGCCCCGGCAGCCAAGCGCGTGGCCGCGACCCCGCACCGGCCGCGCGTCGCCGCAGCCCCCGTGCGGATCGTTCGCCCGCCCAGGATGGTCGCGGTCGCGCCGCCGCCCCCACCGCCGCCGGACGGCTATCCGCGCTACCGGGCCTACAATTACGGCCCGGGCTATGCCGACGAGCGGCTGGAGCGCCTGCGCGCCGCGGAGGCCGCGGGCTACCTGGTCGTGCGTCGCCGCACCGTGGAATTCCCGGACGGCCGGTCGCTGCGGGTCTACCGACCGGACGACGAGGGCGAGCCGTTCTGAGCCGGAGCGCCCGCCGCCGAAGTCAAAGATCGGGCGTCGAGGCGTCGGCGAACACCGCCCGCAGCGGCGCCCGCAGGATCTTGCCCGCCGGGTTGCGCGGCAGGAGCCCGTCCCAGACGACCACGCGCACCGGCACCTTGAAGGCCGCGAGCCGCTGCGCCGCGAAGGCCCGGATCTCCTCGGGCTCGGTCTGGGCGCCCTCGGCCAGGGCCACGATCGCGCCGGGCTCCTCGCCGAGTGTCGGGTGGGGTACCGGCAGCACCACCGCGTCGATCACGTCGGGGTGCGCGTAGAGGGCGTTCTCCACCTCGCAGCAATAGATGTTCTCGCCGCCGCGGATCAGCATGTCCTTGATCCGGTCGACGATGGTCAGGAACCCCTCGTCGTCGGCGTGGGCGAGGTCGCCCGTGCGCAGCCAGCCGTCGGCCAGCACCTCGGCGGTGGCCGCCGGGTCGTCCCAGTAGCCGCGGACCACGTTCGGGCCCTTCACGCAGAGCTCGCCGATGCTGCCGGGGGCTAAGTCCTGGCCCAGCGGATCGAGGATCCGCACCTCGCAGACCGGCAGGGGCGGGCCGCAAGAATCGGGATGCGCGCGGTAATCCTCGGCCTGGTGATGGGTGAAGGTCGCCGAGGTCTCGGTCATGCCCCAGCCGGTGGCGGGGACGGCCTTCGGGAAGGCCTCGCCCAGGGCGCGCACGAGGTCGCCCGCCGCCGGGGCGCCGCCATAGGTCACGGATTCGAGGCTCGGCAGCGGCCGGCGGGCCTCTTGGGCGGCGGTGGCGAGCTGCCAGGCGATGGTCGGCACGCCGCCGGCGCCGGTGCAGCCCTCCCGGTCGATCAGGTCGAGGGCCTCAAGGGCGTCCCAGCGATGCATCATCACCAGGCGATGGCCGCCATAGAGCGCCGCCCCGAGGCTCGCGTGGCAGCCGGTGACGTGGAACAGCGGGATCACCAGCAGCGAGGCCCGCTGCGGCGCGGACGGGTCGGGCCTCAGAAGCGCCTCGCCCCGGCGCAGGGCGCTGCGCGCGGCGGAATAGGGATAGGCC
The DNA here is from genome assembly GCF_020523825.1 of Methylobacterium brachiatum. Classification (GTDB taxonomy): domain Bacteria; phylum Pseudomonadota; class Alphaproteobacteria; order Rhizobiales; family Beijerinckiaceae; genus Methylobacterium; species Methylobacterium brachiatum. The sequence goes on from NZ_JAJALK010000004.1 coordinate 198,779, forward strand.
ATCACCGTGGTCGCCGCCGCCCGGTGGGTGCCGACCGCGCCCTTGGGCCGGCCGGTGGTGCCCGAGGTGTAGAACAGGGTCGCGTCGTCCTCGGGGTCGAGGGCGATGTCGGGCGGCGACCGGTCGGGCAGGGCGGCCCAATCCGCCACCGGGCCGATCATTGCGGAGAGCGGCGTCGCCCGGTCGTCGGGCTCCATCCGCGTGACGAAAATCCGCTCCAGGGCCGGGCATTCGGCCCGATGGGGCGCGATGCGCTCGAACCGCGCGCCGTCGGCGATCAGCACCCGCGCGCCGGAATGCTGGAGCGCGTAAGCCAGTTCCGGCCCGGTCCACCAGGCGTTGAGCGGCGTCGCGATCGCCCCGGCCAGCAGGGCGCCGTAATAGCAGACCGGCCATTCCGGCAGGTTGCGCAGGGCGATCGCCACCCGGTCGCCCTTGCCGATCCCGGCCGCCACCAGGGCATGGGCCAGGGCGGTCGCGGCGCGGGCGAAGCCCGTGAAGGTGACGCGCTCGTCCCGGTAGACCACGAAGGTCTTGTCCCCATGCCCCTGGGCGATGCGGAACAGGTCGCGCAGGGTCGGCGGCGCGGTCGTCCAGATCCGGGTCGGCACGCCGCGGATCGGCACGGTGGCGATCGCGAACGGCGCGCCCGGGGCGGTGAGGCGCGCCTCCGCGTCGCGGAAGGAGAGGGCCGGCCAGCCGGCGGGGAGGTGGGGATCGGGGCTCATCGCGCGATGGTCACGCCGCCGTCGATGACCAGCGCCTGGCCGGTGACGAACCGGCCGGCCGGCGAGGCCAGGAACACGGCCGCGCCCGCGATCTCGTCGGGCTCGCCGATCCGGCGGAGCGGCGCGGCCTCCGTGGTGGCGGCCAGCATCTCGGGATCCTCCCACAGGGCCCGGGCGAAATCGGTGCGGATCAGCCCCGGGCACAGGCAGTTCACCCGGACATTGGCCGGGCCGTATTCCACCGCGTAGTTGCGCGCGAGCTGGAGGTCGGCGGCCTTGGAGACGTTGTAGGCGCCGATCACCGGCGAACCCTTCAGCGCGCCGATAGACGAGACGATCACGATCGCCCCGTCCCGCCGCGCAACCATGCCGGGGGCGACCATCTGGATCAGCCAGTGGTTCGACAGGACGTTGTTCTCCAGGATTTTTCTGAACTGTGCGTCCGAGATGCCGGCCAGTGGCCCGTAATACGGGTTGCTGGCGGCGTTGCAGACCAGCACGTCCACCGGCCCGAGCCGGGCCTCGGTCTCACCGACGAGATCCTCCAGCTCGGCCTTCACGGAGATGCTGGCCGGGATCGCCGCGGCGCGGCCCGGGCCGTGGGCGGCCTCGATCTCGGCCACCACCGCGTCGCAGGCCGCGCGCTTGCGCGATGAGATCACCACCCGGGCGCCATGCTCGGCCATCCGCAGGGCGATCGCCCGGCCGATCCCCCGGGACGAGCCGGTGATCAGCGCGACCTTGTCGGTCAGATCGAACAGGGACATGGGCCGGCTCTGCTCCGGACGGGGCGGCACGCGCCCGCCGCCCTCATTCCGCGGGCTATGATGCTCACGCACGAACCCTTGAAATCCGCGACGCGCCCCCTCTCCCGTGCGGGAGAGGGTTGGGGTGAGGGATCAGGTCTGTCCGGAAAGGTCGCATCCCTCACCCTGTCCCTCTCCCGCGCGGGAGAGGGGACCTGCGCTAGGCTCGGCCGGCGGTCCGATTGTCCGACGTCAGCCATCGTCACACCTCCGACCCCGCCAGCATCGACCGGCGCAGGCGCGCCATGCCGGCGAGCCAGCGTTCGGGGTCGTCGGCCCGGCGGCGGGCGTAATCCGCCACCTGCGGGTGCGGCAGGATCAGGAACCGGCCGGCGGACAGCCCGTCGAAGGCCGCCTCGGCCACGGAGTCGGGCGAGAGCACGCCGTCGCGGGCGGCTGCGCTGGCCGCGCCGAGCATGGCGGTCTCGACGCCCTGCGGGCACAGGGCGGCGATCTGGATGCCGTCCGCGGCATGCGCGATGGCGAGGTGTTCCAGGAAGGCGAGGGCGGCGTGCTTGGTGGCCGAATAGGTGGCGCTGCCGATCTGGCTCAGCAATCCGGCGGCCGAGACGGTGCCGAGGAAGGCGCCCCCGCCCCGGGCGAGCCAGAGCGGGACCAGGACCCGCGCCGCGTGGACATGGCCCATCACGTTCACCGACCAGGCGCGTTCCCAGCTCGCCGGATCGGCCGAGGTCGCAAGGGCGGGATCGGGATCGCGCTCGAGGATGCCGGCATTCGAGCAATACAGGGCGATCGGCCCGATCTCGGCCTCGATCCGGGCGAGGGTCCCGGCGACGGCCTCGGCATCCGCCACGTCCATTGGATAGGCCCGGCCGCCGAGGCGCGCGGCGACGGCCTCCGCCCCGACGCCGTCCCGGTCGAGGGCGACGACGATTGCGCCCCGCGCCTGCGCGGCCTCGGCGAGCGCCCGGCCGATGCCCCGTGCGGCTCCGGTGACGGCGACGACGCGGCCGGCGAGATCCATCTCAGGCCCCCGCCCGCTCGGCGAAGGCCCAGGCCGAGGCGGCGAGCGTCGGCACCCGCGCCGCCATGGCGGCGGCGTGCTCGCTCGCGGCGTTGCCGGCCTTGGCGCGGGCGGCCACGCCCTGGAGGATGCCGACCAGCCGGAACAGGTTGTAGGCGAAGTACCAGTCGAGCTCGGGCAGGTCCGCCCGGCCGGCGGCCCGGCAGTAGAGCGCCACCGCCTCGTCCCGGGTCGGGATGCCCAAAGCCGGCAGGTCGAGCCCGCCGAGCGCACTGCGGCCGTCCGCGGGCAGCGCCCAGTGCATCAGCAGGTAGCTGAAATCGGCGAGCGGATCGCCCAAAGTCGACAGTTCCCAGTCGAGCACCGCGCTGACGCCGCCGTCGGGCGAGAAGATCAGGTTGTCGAGGCGGTAATCGCCGTGGACGATGGCGGTGCCCTGCTGCTCGGGCACGGTCTTGGGCAGCCACGCGATCAGGTGCTCGACATCCTCCAGTCGGTCCTCCTCGGCGGCGCGGTACTGGCGGGTCCAGCGGTCGACCTGCCGGGCGAAGTAGTTGCCGGGCTTCCCGTAATCGGCGAGCCCGGCCGCCTCCGGGTCGATCGCGTGGAGCCGGGCCAGCGTGGCGATCATCATAGCGTAGTGCCGGTGCCGACCATGCGGGTCGAGGCCGGGCAGGGTGCCGTCCCAGTGCACGGTGCCGCCGACCGCCTCCATCACGTAGAAGGCCGCGCCGATGATGGTTTCGTCTTCGCAGAGCGCGAAGGGGCGGGGGACGGGAAATCCCTCGCCGTAGAGCGCGCCGATCACCCGGAACTCGCGTTCCACCGCGTGTGCGGAGGGCAGCAGCGGCCCGAACGGCTTGCGCCGGAGCACGTAGGCCTGGCCGGGCGTCTCCAGCCGGTAGGTCGGGTTCGACTGGCCGCCGCGGAACTGCTGCAGGTTAAGCGGCCCGGCATAGTCGCGGACATGTTCGGCGAGCCAGGCGGCCAGCCGGGCCTCGTCGATCCGATGGCGCGGCTCGACCGGCTTCACGCCGGAGAAGGCGTCGGGGCCGCTCATGTACCCTCCCGGGCATTGGTGTAGCGCCCAAATTCGAGCCGGGCGATGGAGCGGTTGTGCACCTCGTCCGGCCCGTCGGCCAGCCGCAGGGTGCGGATATGGGCGTACATCCTGGCCAGTCCGAAATCCTCGGACACGCCGGCGCCGCCATGGGCCTGGATCGCGTCGTCGATCACCTTGAGGGCGATCCGCGGGGCGGCGACCTTGATCATGGCGATCTCGAGCTTGGCGCCCTTGGCGCCGACCTTGTCCATCATGTCGGCGGCCTTCAGGCAGAGCAGCCGGGTCATCTCGATGTCGATCCGCGCCTCCGCGACCCGCTGCTCCCAGACCGATTGCTCGCTGATGCGCTTGCCGAAGGCGACCCGCGAGACGAGCCGGCGCGCCATGGCCTCCAGCGCCGTTTCGGCCACCCCGATGGTGCGCATGCAATGGTGGATGCGCCCCGGCCCGAGCCGTCCCTGCGCGATCTCGAAGCCGCGCCCCTCGCCGAGGATCAGGTTCTCGGCCGGGACGCGCACGTTCTTCAGCACCACCTCGCCGTGGCCCTTGGGCGCGTCCTCGTAGCCGAAGACCGGGAGCAGGCGCTCGACGCGCAGGCCCGGCGCATCCATCGGGACGAGGATCTGCGATTGCTGCCGGTGGCGGGGGGCGTCCGGATCGGTCTTGCCCATCAGGATCGCGATCCGGCAACGTGGATCGCCGACGCCGGTGGACCACCATTTGCGGCCCTCGATGACGTAATGCTCGCCGACCCGGCGGATCGCGGTCTCGATGTTGGTGGCGTCCGAGGAGGCGACGTCGGGCTCGGTCATCAGGAAGGCCGAGCGGATCGTCCCGTCCATCAGCGGTCGCAGCCACTGCTCCTTCTGGGCCGGGCTGCCGTAGCGGTGCAGCACCTCCATGTTGCCGGTATCCGGCGCGGCGCAGTTGAAGCATTCCGACGCGATCCCGACCTTGCCCATCTCCTCGGCGCAGAGCGCGTAATCGAGGTTGGTCAGGCCGGCGCCGCGGTATTCGTCCGTGTCATGCTCGGGGGAGGGCGGCAGGAACAGGTTCCACAGGCCCTCGCCGCGGGCCTTGTCCTTCAGCCGTTCCATTGTGGCCGAGGGCGCGCGGCTCGCCGCCCGCTCGGCCGCCACCGCGGCGGCGGCGGGCCGGATCGCATCGGCGATGAAGGTGCGGACCCGGGTCAGCCACTGCGTCTGGGACGGACAGAGGTCGAAATCCACGGCATCCGCTCCACTCTGGCCCAGCGCCGGATGCGCCGCCTCGATGACTTCGTCCGTCCCACCCAATCCCTCATCCTGAGGCGCCCGGCGATCGCCGGGCCTCGAAGGAGCCCTCCAGCCCGCTTGCGATCCCTGGAAGCCTCCTTCGAGGGCTACGCTGCGCTTCGCCACCTCAGGATGAGGGGATGGGCGGGAGGCACGGGATTGCTTACAAATACTTCGCCCCCATCTCGCCCGCGAAGCGGTCCGGCGGGCCTTCCCAGACGATGCGGGCCTGTTCCAGCACGTAGACCCGGTCGGCATGGGGAAGCGCGAAGGTGACGTTCTGCTCGCCGAGCAGGACGGTGATCGGCGTGGTCTGGCGCAGGCGTTCCAGGGCCTTCGACAGCAGCTCCAGGATCACCGGGGCGAGGCCGAGCGTCGGCTCGTCGAGGATCAGGAGGCGCGGGCGCATCATCAGGGCGCGGGCGATGGTCAGCATCTGCTGCTCGCCGCCGGACAGCGTGCGGGCGGTCTGGCCCTCGCGGGCCTTGAGGATCGGGAACAGCTCGTAGAGCCAGTCGCGCCGCTGCACGCTCTCGGCCTTGGTGACGTGCTGGCCGCCGAGATCCAGGTTCTCGCGCACGTTGAGATCGCCGAACAGCTCGCGGGTCTCCGGCACCTGGACGATGCCGGCCCGGGCGATCGCGGCGGGGCTCAAGCGCGCGAGATCCTGGCCGTCGAACCGGATGGTCCCGGTATGCTGGACCAGCCCCGAGATGGCGTTGAACAGGGTGGTCTTGCCGGCGCCGTTGAGCCCCACCACCGAGACGAACTCGCCCTCGTGGGCGTGGATCGCGGCGCTGCGCAGGGCCTGCGCCTTGCCGTAGAGCACGTCGACGCCCGCGACGGTGAGCAGCGAGTCGGGCTTGAACGCCGCCTCCGGGCGGGCCGCGGTCTCGATGCTGCCGCCGAGATAGACCCGGCGGACGGTCGGGTCGGCCATCACGGATTCGGCCGAGCCCTCGGCGATGCGCTCGCCGAGATACATGGCGAAGACCCGGTCCACGAGGGCCGCGACGCTCTTCACGTTGTGGTCGACGAGGAGCACCGCCTTGCCCTCGTCGCGAAAGCCGCGGATCAGCTCGGAGAAGGCCGCGACCTCGCCCCCGGTCAGGCCCGCGAACGGCTCGTCCACCAGCACCACCCGGGGATCGCGGGCGATCGCCTTGGCGAGTTCCAGGCGGCGCAGATCCGCGAAGGGCAGGGTGCCGGGCCGCCGGTCAACGACCGCGCCGAGGCCGACGCGCTCGGCGATCTCCCGCGCCCGCCGCGCCACGTGCGGGTCCGCGGCCAGCCGGATCAGGCTGTCGGGCAGGAGGGCGAGGCTGATATTCTCCAGCACGGTCTGCCGCTGGAGCGGGCGGGCGTGCTGGAACACCAGGCCGACGCCAGAACGAGCGACCCGGTGGGCCGGCAGCCCGCCGATCTCGGCGCCGTCGAGGCGGATCGAGCCGGCGGTGGGCCGCTCGAGCCCCATGATCAGCTTCATCACGGTGGACTTGCCCGAGCCGTTCGGCCCGATCAGGCCCAGGATCTCCCCGGGTCGCAGGTCGAGGTCGATGTCCTTGACCGCGACCAGGCCGCCGAACCGCTTGGTCAGGCCGCGCACGGTGAGGCAGGGTTCGGCGAGGGAGGCGGCGCGGGGCGGCGCGGGCCTGACGGCGACGGTCATCGCGCTCTCCGGACGGATGCGAGGCCGAGCAGCCCCGAAGGCACGAACAGGATGACCAGCAGGGCCACCGCCGAGACCACGAAGGTCGAGAGGGGCCCGAGCGGCCGCAGCAGCTCGCCCGCGGCGATCAGGAACACGGCCCCCAGGGCGGCGCCCACGATGGTCCGGCGTCCGCCGAGCACCGCCGCGATGATCACCTGGACGCCGACCGCGGTGTCGATCAGCGTGCCGACCGAGGCGGTGCCCATGTAGAAGACCACCAGACCGCCCGCGAGGCCCGAGAAGGCAGCGCTGACCGCAAAAGCCGCGAGCTTGTGCTTGGCGACGTTGAAGCCCAGCGCCCCGGTCACGATCGGGTCCTGGCCGGCGGCCTGGAGGATCAGCCCCGCGGGCGAGCGGGCGATGGCGGTGAGCACAAGCCCGGCAAAGGTCATGAAGCCGAGCGCGATCCAGTAATTCGTGTCGGCGTCGATGGAGATCACGTCCGGCACCGTGAGGCCGATCTCGCCGCCGGTGATCCCGGAGAACACCACGATCATGTTCTGCAGGAGCAGCACCGCGACCAGGGTGATGAGCCCGAAATACGGCCCCCGCACCTTCAGGGCCGGCAGCGCCAGGGCCAGGCCGCCGACCACCGCGAGCACGGTCCCGGCCGCCAGGCAGTAGGGGATCGGCACTTCGTAGCGGTTGTTGAGGATGCCGGCCCCGTAGGCCCCGAGCCCGATCAGGAAGGTCGGGCCGAAATTCACCTCGCCGGCGAAGCCGAACAGCAGGTCCCAGGCCATGGCGAAGACGCCGAAGTAATACGCGATGGTCAGGAGCCCGAGGATGTAGCCCGAGACCCACCAGGGCAGGAACGCGGCCAGGGCGAGCGCCAGCAGCGCGACCCAGAAGCCCGGGGTGGAGAGGAGCTTCATGGGGTCAGCCTCATCGGTGAAACGACCGACCTCACTCGGGACCGAGACCCGTCCCGCCCAAACCCCTCATCCTGAGGTGCCGCGCCAGCGGCCTCGAAGGAGACCTCCAGGGATCGCGCGCCCGGCTGGAGACCTCCTTCGAGGCCTGCGCTGCGCGCCTGCACCTCAGGATGCGGGCGCAGGCTGGGGGCCCGTGGGGTGGAAGAAACCATCACCGCCGCCCCAGCAGGCCCTGCGGGCGCAGGTACATCACGGCCACGAGCAGCAGCAGCGCCGGGATCACCCGGTAGGCCGGGGAGATCAGGTAGGCGGTGGCGGTCTCGAGATAGCCGACCACGTAGGCCGCGATCAGCGAGCCGGTGACGCTGCCCAAGCCCCCCAGCACCACGATCGAGAAGGCGCTCGCCGTGAGCGGGCCCACCGAATAGGACGAGACGCCCAGGAACATCCCGAGCAGCACACCGGCGATGCCGGCGAGCAGCCCGTAGATCGCCCAGACCGCGACGTAGATCCGGGACATGTCGTGGCCGAGCAGCGTGACCCCGCGGGGGTTCATGGAGGCGGCGAGGAGGACCTTGCCGGCGCGCGCCTTGTTCACGAACAGCCAGAGCAGGCCGATCACGATCCAGCAGATCACCGCGGTGAAGATCTCGTTCTTCGGCGTGCGCACCCCGGCGATCTCGATCACGCCCTCGACGATCGGCAGCACCGTCTTCGGGTTGTCGGTGAAGAAGTAGGCGACGAGCTCCTGGATCATGATCCCCCAGAGCAGGGTGCCGGTGAGCACGAAGATCTCTTTCTCCTCGCGCGGGATCGCGCGGCTGCGCTCGATCGGGGCGACGATCGCGAAGTAGGTCACCAGGGCGGCGGCCAGGCCGCACAGGATGCCGATGCCGGCGCCCGCGTAGGAGCCGAGGCCGAACTGGGACGAGGCCGCCCAGGCCGCGACCGCGGCCATCACCATCAGCGCGCCGTGCGAGAGGTTCAGCACGCCGGAGACGCCGAAGATCAGGGTGAAGCCCATCGCGCCGAGCGCGTAGAGCGCCGAGATCGCGAAGCCGTCGACGAGGATCTGAAGCCCGATCATCGCGCTCTCCCCGCCCGCATCACTGCACCGCCGGCTTGACCGCGGGCGGGAGGACCAGCTTGCCGTTGGCCACCTCCGTCGGCCAGATCGCGACCTGCTTGCCGCTCTGCCACTGGGCCAGCAGCCCGGTGACGAAGCCCCGCCCGTACCTGATCGAGTGGGTGAAGGTCTCGTCCTTGCCGTAGAACTGGATCCGCCCGACCGTGCCGAGCCAGTCGGTCTTCTCCAGGGCGTCGACCAGCTTGTCGGCTTCGGTGGAACCGGCGCGCTTCACCGCGTCCGCGGTGTAATGCATGGCGTCGTAGGCCATGTAGCCCGCGTAGGACGGGGCGCCGCCGAAGCGCTTGATGTAGGCGTCGGTGAAGGCGTTCGTCTTCTCGGTCATCGCCACGCCCGGCACCGCGATGGCGTCGAACAGCACGCCCTGCGTGCCGCCGTTGGTGTTGGCCCAGAAGCTCGAGGAGGTCGCCTGGCCGCTGATGCCGGTCATGGCGATCGGAACCTGCTGGTTCTGCCATTGCACGGTCGGCTGCACCCCGACATGGGCGATGCCGGTCACGATCAGGTCGGGCTTGGCCGCCTCGATCTTGTTGTAGATCGGGGTGAAGTCGCCCGTATCCGGCGAGAACCGGACATGCTCCACCACCTTCAGCCCGGCCTTGGGGAGGCATTCCTCGTAGGCCGCGTCCAGCGGGCGGGTCCAGGCCGCGTCCTCGCTCATGATCGCGGCGGACTTGGCCTTGAGCAGCCCGACCAGCGCCTCCTTGGCCGAGTCGCAGACCGACTGCGCCAGGGCGTGCGAGGTCAGGTAGCCGTGGAAGGTGTAGCGGTTGCGCGCGTAGTCCTTGTGGACCGCGACGCTGATCTCGTTGGAGGCCGCCCCGGGCGTGATCATCGGGGTCTTGAGCCGGGCCGACCACGGCATCAGGGCCAGCACGACCTCGGAGATGTAGCTGGCGATGACGAGGTTGACCTTGTCCTCGCTGACCGCCCGCTGGAAGGCGCGGACCGCGTCGGAGGCGGAACTCTTGTCGTCGTAGGTCACGACCTGGATCTGGCGCCCGTCGATGCCGCCCTGGGCGTTGATCTCGTCGGCGGCGAGCTGGACCGCCTTCGGAATCGCGGACCCGGCCACCGACTGCGCCTCGGCGATCACCCCGATCTTGATCGGGTCGGCGGCGCGGGCCTGCCCGGTGAGCATCAATCCCGCCGCGAGCAGCGCGGGCAGCGTGCGCCGAATCGGGGCACGCCGAGCGACGACGCGCACGGTCTCGGACATCGGCGATTCCTCATCCCAGGTGCCCGAATTTTTTATTCGCGGGCTTGGGATGAACTGTATCCGCGCCAAAGCAGAGCACAAGACCTGCGTCGGGATCGGCCGGTGACGTTTCGGCCCAGTCGTTTTCCGCCCGGGGTATCGACTCGCTGCGCGCCGGCCTAGGCTCGGGGTGGCGCCGCGAAACGCGGGCCCGACAGCCTCGAAGAAGGGCGACGGACAGGTGAGGAACGCACGCTCGGCCGCGGCCGGGGTTCGCCCCGGACCGCGGCCCCGGATTCCGGCGACGCGCCTGCTGCCGCGGGGAACGCGCGCATGAGCCTGCGCTGGACCCGGCGCCCCGAGGGCTCGACCTGGGGGGATTTCGGTCCCGACGACGAGCGCGGGCGGCTGAACCTCCTGACCCCCGAGAAGGTCCGCCAGGGCGTCGCCGAGGTGCGCGAGGGCCTGACCTTCTGCCTCAGCCTGCCTCTCGACCTGCCGGGCGGCAACGTCCTCAATCCGCGCCGGCACCCGCCGCAGATCACCCCGACCCGGCGGGCCGACGGCCGCCCGAACATGAACTTCCCGGTCTGCGAGGAGGTCGACGGCGCCACCGACGTGATCTGCGACGACCGCGCCCTGATCCACCTGCAATACTCGACGCAGTGGGACTCGTTCGCCCATGTCGGCTCGCTGTTCGATGCCGACGGCGCGGGCGCCGCGCCGACCTTCTACAACGGCTTTCGCGGCGGCCGGGACATCGTCGGGCCGAGCACCCCCGAGGCCGCCGACCAGCCCTCCCGGGCGAAAAAGCTCGGGATCGAGCGGCTGGCCGAGGTCGGCATGCAGGGCCGCGCCGTGATGATCGACCTGCGCGCCCATCTCGGCGACGCCAAGGCCAAGGTCGGCTACGACCAGCTCGCCGGCATCATCGCGGCCGACGCGGTCGTGATCGAGCCCGGCGACATGGTCTGCCTGCATACCGGCTTCGCCGAGCGGCTGATCGCCATGGGCGGGGCGCCCGATCCGAAGCAGGTCCACAACCTCTGCGCCGGGCTCGACGGCCGGGACCCGCGGCTCCTCGACTGGATCACTCGCTCGGGCCTCTGCGCGCTGATCGCCGACAACTACGCCGTCGAGGCCTATCCAGCCGGGATAGGGCCGGCCTGCTGCGCGACCCTGCCGCTCCACGAGCACTGCCTGTTCAAGCTCGGGGTCAATCTCGGCGAGCTGTGGCACCTGACGCCGCTCGCCGACTGGCTGCGCGCCCATGGGCGCAACCGCTTCCTGCTCACCGCGCCGCCGCTCCGCCTGCCGGGCGCGGTCGGCTCGCCGGTGACGCCGGTCGCGACGGTGTGAGGGAGACACCATGACGGAAATCGCGATCGTCGGCGGCGGCCTGATGGGCCACGGCATCGCCCTGGTTCTGGCGCTCCACGGGCATGCCGTGCGGATCACCGACACGGATGCGCAGACCCGCGCCCGGGTGCCGGCGCTCATGGAATCGGCTCTGGCGACCCTGCAGGAGGCGGGCGCCGCCCCGGACGGCTGGGATTCCGCGCGGCTCGCCCAGGCCGTCCGGGTCGAGGCGGAACTCGGACCGGCGGTGGCGGGGGCCGACTTGGTCATCGAGGCGATCACCGAGAACCCGGAGGCCAAGCGGGCCCTGTTCGCCGCGCTCGACCGGCTCTGCCCGGCCGACACGATCCTGGCCAGCAACACCAGCTATCTCGACGTCTTCCCGCTGATCCCGCAGGCCCGGCAGGCGCGGGCGCTGGTGATGCACTGGTACACGCCGCCCTACATCGTCGACCTCGTCGACGTGGTCCTGGGCCCCGGCACGGATCCGGCGGTGATCGCGGCGATGCGCGACCTCGTGCTCGGCCTCGGGCAGGTGCCGATCGTGCTCAAGCGCTTCATCCCCGGCTACGTCGCCAACCGGATCCAGTCGGCGATCAGCGCCGAGGTGTTCCGGCTGCTGGACGAGGGCATCGCCGCGCCGCGCGACATCGACGACGCGATCATCCACGGGCTGAGCTTACGCATCCCGATCCTCGGCCACCTCGCCAAGGCCGACTTCACCGGGCTGGAGCTGACCCAGCGCGCCCTGGCGAATGCCAGCTACGCGCCGCCCCCGTCGCGGACCCGGTCGGAGACCCTGGACGCGCTCTGCGCTGAGGGCCGGACCGGGGTGATGGCCGGCCGGGGCTATTTCGACTGGGGCGGGCGCGAGCCGGAGGAGCTGTTCCGCGAGCGCGACCGCAAGCTCCTGGCGCTCAAGCGGGCGATGGCCGGGATCGGCCGGATGGAGGGCACATGATCGGCGCGGACCTGTCCGGACGGCGCATCCTCGTCACCGGCGCCTCCTCGGGCATCGGGCTGGCCACGGTGACGCTGTTCGCCCGCAACGGCGCCAGCGTGGCCCTGAACCACCTGCCCGACGATCCCCGCGGCCCCGCGGAGGCCGAACGTCTCGCCGCCGAAGGCCTGGCCGTGATGGCGTTGCCCGGGGACGTGTCCCGGCCCGGCGAGGCCGAGGCGATGGTGGCGGCCGGGATCGCGGCGCTCGGCGGCCTCGACGTGCTGGTCAACAATGCCGGGACCTCCGGCACCACCGCGCCCATCGCCTTCGAGGATCTCGACGCGATGACCGAGGATTTTTGGGCCACGATCCTGGCGACGAACCTGATCGGCCCGTACCGGTGCGCCAGAGCCGCAGCGGCCAGTCTGAAAGAAAGCCGCGGGACGATCGTCAACACCGCCTCCGTGGCCGGGCTCGGGCGGCGGGGCTCCTCGATCGCCTATTCGGCCAGCAAGGCCGGGCTGATCAACCTGACCCGCAGCCTCGCCCGGGCGCTGGCCCCGGAGGTGCGCGTCAACGCGGTCGCCCCGGGCCTCGTCGCCACCCCCTGGACCGAGCCCTGGCCGGAAGCCCGCAAGGCCGCCACCGTGCAGCACACGATGCTGCGCCGCATGGCCCAGCCCGAGGATATCGCCGAGACGATTTTTTTCCTTGCTGCAGGGGCCGCCTACATCACCGGCGAGACCATCACGGTGGATGGCGGGGCGATGTAGCGGGGCTCAGGCTCCTGCGGGGAGCGACGTCTATCGAGGTTTGGAGCGCGATCGCTCTCGAAGGCCGCGCGGTGCTCCCTCTCCCGCACGGGAGAGGGGACCCGTGCCCCTCACGGGCAACAGCAAGGCCCTATCCAACGACGGAAGCGCGCATATCCGGCAGCCCTTGCGAGAGGGCAAAAGCGCAGCGGTTCAAAGGCTTGACGCAGAACCTGATGGGTCAGCCCAGCTTCCCGCGGGCGGCACCGTCAGGATCAGGGAGACAACCATGTCCCGGACGACCGTCATCACCTGCGCCCTCACGGGCTCGTTCGACACGCCGCGCAAGAACCCGGCGGTGCCGGTGAGCCCGAAGGCCATCGCGCAATCGGCCCTGGAGGCCGCTGCCGCGGGCGCCGCGGTGGTCCACATCCATGTCCGCGATCCCGAGACCGCCGCGCCCAGCATGGAGCTCGCCCATTACCGCGAGGTGGTCGAGCGGATCCGCGAGTGGAACGAGTCCGTGATCCTCAACCTCACCACCGGGGCCGGGGGCCGGTTCGTGCCCGGCGATCCCGACCCGTCGGTGGCGGGCCCCGGCACCACCTTCGTGTCGCCCGAGACCCGGACCCGACACGTCGCGGCGCTGCGTCCCGAGATCTGCACCCTCGACATCGCCACAATGAATTTCGGCGAGCACCTGTTCCTCAACACCCCCGCCCACCTGCGGGCCATGGCGGCGCAGATCCGCGAGGCCGGGGTCAAGCCGGAGATCGAGGTGTTCGACCTCGGCCAGATCGAGCTGGCCCGGCACCTGATCACCGAGGGGCACCTGGCGCGGCCGCCCCTGTTCCAGATCTGCCTCGGCATCCCCTGGGGCGCCCCCGCGACCCCGGAGGCGCTGGTGGCGATGCGCGCCCGGCTGCCCGAGGATGCGATCTGGTCGGCCTTCGGCATCGGCCGTGAGGAATTCCCGATCCTGGCGGTGGCCGCCGGCATGGGCGGCAATGTCCGGGTCGGGCTGGAGGACAACCTGTACCTGGCCCGGGGCGTGCTCGCGCCCAGCAACGCCGCCCTGGTGGAAAAGGCCGTCAGCCTGCTGGCCCATCTCGACCGCGAGCCGGCCACGCCCGACGAGGCGCGGGCGATCTTCGGGCTGGCGCCGCACGGGTGAGGGGAGGCCCTGACGGATCGCCCGCATCCTCACATCCGCCCGTATCGGCGTCGGGAGCGGCCGGATAAGCTGTATTGGGACGCCATGCGAGCGACGAACAACGTCGCCGCCTACAAAAAAACAGGGAGTGAGACATGACGGTCCGCCACCGTGTCGCGGCACTGACGGGGCTTCTCTGCGCGCTCGGGGCGGGGACGGCCCTGGCGGCCGACCTCGTGCCGGTGAAGATCGGCGTGCTGAACGACCGCTCCGGCGTCTATTTCGACTCCACCGGCGAGGGCGCGGTGGTCGCCGCCCGCATGGCGGTCGAGGATTTCAAGCCGGAGTCGCACGGGCTGAAGGTCGAGGTGGTCGCCGCCGACCACCAGAACAAGCCCGATGTCGGCGCCTCGATCACCCGGCAATGGTACGACCGCGACGGCGTCGACGCGGTGTTCGACGTGCCGACCTCCTCGGTGGCGCTCGCGGTGGCGCAGATCACCAAGGAGAAGAACAAGGCGTTCGTGAATTCCGGCGGCGGCACCGCAGACCTGACCGGCCCGGCCTGCACCCCGAACACCGTGCACTGGACCTACGACACCGCGGCGCTCGCCAACGGCACCGGCAAGGCGATGCTCAAGCGCGGCGGCAAGACCTGGTACTTCATCACCGCCGACTACGCCTTCGGCCTCGCCTTGGAGCGCGACACCAAGGCGGTCGTCGAGAAGAACGGCGGCACGGTCGTGGGCGGCGTGCGCACCCCCTTCCCGAACCCGGATTTCTCCTCGTTCCTCCTCCAGGCGCAGGCCTCCGGCGCGCAGGTGATCGGCCTGGCCGATGCCGGCCTCGACGCGGCCAACGCGATCAAGCAGGCGCACGAATTCGGCATTCGCCAGGGCGGCCAGAAGCTCGCGGCGCTTCTGATCGCCATCACCGACATCCATTCCCTGGGCCTCGAAGTCGCCCAGGGACTCGAATTCACCGCCTCGTTCTACTGGGACCTCAACGACGGCACCCGCGCCTTCTCGGACAGGTTCGGCGCGCGCATGTCCGGCCGGAAGCCAACCTCGTACCAGGCCGGCGTCTACGCCAGCACGCTGCATTACCTGAAGGCCGTGGCAGCCCTGCACTCGGCCAAGGACGGCGCCGCCGTGGTCGCCAAGATGAAGGCGCTGCCCACCGACGATCCCCTGTTCGGGACGGGTACGATCCGGCCGGACGGGCGCAAGATCCACCCGATGTACCTGTTCGAGGCCAAGGCACCCTCCGAGTCGAAGGGCGAATGGGACCTCTACAAGGTGCTGGAGACGATCCCCGCCGAGCAGGCGTTTCGGCCGATGGGCGAGGGCGGCTGCCCGATGGTGGCCGGCCTGTCGGCCAAGTAGCCGCCCACGGACCCGGTCAGGCCGCCCCGATCCCGTCCAGGGTGGCCATCGCGTCGTCGGGCAGCGTCAGCTCGGCCGCCGCGAGGTTCTCGCGCAGGTGGCCGAGGGAGGACGTGCCCGGGATCAGCAGGATGTTGGGCGCCCGGCGCAGCAGCCAGGCGAGCGCCACCCGCATCGGCGTCGCCCCGAGCTCGGCGGCGACCGCCGACAGGGCGGTAGATTGCAGCGGGCTGAAGCCGCCGAGCGGGAAGAACGGCACGTAGGCGGTCCCGGAAGCGGCCAGTTCATCGATCAGGGCATCGTCGCCCCGATGCGCCAGGTTGTACTGGTTCTGCACGCAGACGATCTCGGTGATGCGCCGGCCCTCGGCGACCTGCTGCCGGGTGGCGTTGCTCAGCCCGATCCGCCGGATCAGGCCCTGGCGCTGCAGATCCGCCAGCACCGAGAGCGGCGACTCGATCGCGCCTTCGGCGGGGCCGTGGACGTCGAACATCAGGCGCAGGTTGACCACGTCGAGGACATCCACGCCGAGATGGCGCAGGTTGTCGTGGACGGCCTGCGTCAGCTCCTCGGCCGAGAAGGCCGGGTTCCACGAGGCGTCGGGCCCACGCTTGGCGCCGACCTTGGTCACGATCACCAGATCGTCGGGATAGGGGTGGAGCGCCTCGCGGATGATCTGGTTGGTCACGTGCGGCCCGTAGAAGTCGCTGGTGTCGATGTGGTCGACGCCCGCGGCCACCGCCGCGCGCAGCACCGCGACCGCGGCCGCCCGGTCCTTGGGCGGCCCGTAAACGCCGGGGCCGGCGAGCTGCATGGCCCCGTATCCGAGGCGCTTCACCCTGCGGTCGCCGAGCGAAACGGTCCCGGCCTGCGCGATGTCGGTCATGGCGAATCTCCTGTTGCCGCCCCGGATGTAGACGGCCCGGACTGCGCGGATTAGCCGTGACGATCGGCACGGGCCGTGCGGGACTTCGAACAATGGCGATGGACCTGGCGGATCTGACGGCCTTCGTGACGGTGGCGCGGGCCGGGGGCTTTCGCGAGGGCGCCCGGGCCGGGGGTGGGAGCGCGTCGAGCCTCAGCGAGGCGGTGCGCCGGCTGGAGACGCGCCTCGGCGTGCGCCTCCTGAACCGCACCACCCGCAGCGTCGCGCCGACCGAGGCCGGGGCCCGCCTGCTCGAACGGCTCGGCCCGGCCCTCGGCGAGGTCGAGGCCGCCCTCGACGTGGTGAACGGGTTCCGCGACCGGCCGGCCGGGACGCTCCGGCTCAACGTGCCGCTGAGCGCGGCGCGCCTCGTCCTCCCGGCGATCGTGCCGCCGTTCCTGGCCGCCTATCCCGAGATCCGGCTCGAACTGGTCGTCGAGGACGGCTTCGTCGACATGCTGGCGGCGGGGTGCGACGCGGGCATCCGCTACGACGAGCGGCTGGAGCAGGACATGATCGCCGTGCCGATCGGCCCGCGGCGGCAGCGTTTCGCCACCGCGGCCGCCCCGTCCTATCTCGATCGGCGCGGGCGCCCGGACCATCCGCGCGACCTCCTGGCCCATGCGTGCCTGCTGGGCCGGTTCCCGAGCGGCAGCCTGACGGCGCCGTGGGAGTTCGAGCGCGAAGGCGAGATCGTCCGCGTGGATCCGTCCGGCCCGCTGATCGTGCGCGTCGGCGCCAGCGACCTCACGATCGCGGCGGCGGTCGCGGGGACCGGGATCATCCATCTCTTCGAAGACTGGCTGCGCCCGCAGATCGAGAGCGGCGCCCTGGAGCCCGTGCTCGAACCCTGGTGGCAGGTCTTTTCGGGCCCGTTCCTCTACTTCCCCGGCCGCCGGCACCTGCCGGCGCCGCTGCGGGCCTTCGTGGATTTCATCGCCGCGCGGACGCCCGGCCTCACTCTGGCAGCGCGAACACCGTGAGTTGGCCGCCGGGCGCCGTGTATTGCGACAGGGCCGCGTAGCCGCCGACTGCGCCCGAGCCGTCGGCCGGGTCGGTCAGCCCGGCGGCCAGCCCGATGCCGGCCCAGCCGCCGATCCCGGAGAGCACCGCCACGTATTGCCGACCGTCATGCTGATAGGTGGTGACGTTGCCGACGATGCCGGACGGGGTCTTGAAGCGGTAGAGCTCGTGGCCGTCCCGGGCGTCGACCGCCTTCAGGTAACCTTCGAGCGTGCCGTAGAAGACGACGTTGCCGGCGGTGGCGAGCGCCCCGGACCAGACCGAGAACGGTTCCGGGATCGTCCAGGCGATCTGTCCCCTGGCCCCGTCCCAGGCGATGAACGCGCCGGTCCGGTCGGAGCCCTCGGGCGGATGCAGGGTCAGGGTCGCGCCGACATAGGGCTGACCCGGCGTGTAGCTCACCCGGAACGCCTCGTAATCCATGCACATGTGGTTGGTCGGCACGTAGAACAGCCGCGTCACCGGCGAGTAGGCGGCCGGCTGCTGGTTCTTGGCGCCGAGCGCCCCGGGGCAGATGTTCTTGGTGACCTCTTCCTCGTCGGCCTCGCCCGGCGCGTAGCGCGTGTCGAGGACGGGTCGGCCGTAGCCCGGAGAGGCGCGGTCCAGGTCGATCCGGCGCGCCCAGTTCACGCTGGGATCGAATTTTTCGGCCACCAGCACCTCGCCCGTGGCACGGTCGAGGGTGTAGCCGAAGCCGTTGCGGTCGAAATGGGTCAGCACCCGGCGCGGGCGCCCGTCGATCACCTGCTCGGTCAGGATCATCTCGTTGACGCCGTCATAGTCCCACTGGTCGTGGGGGGTCATCTGGTAGACCCAGCGCGCCATCCCGGTATCGGGATCGCGGGCGATGATCGCCATCGTCCAGCGGTTGTCCCCCGGGCGCTGGGCCGGGTTCCAGGTCGCCGGGTTGCCGGTGCCGTAATAGACGAGGTTCAGATCCGGGTCGTAGGAGAACCAGCCCCAGCTGCAGCCGCCGCCGATCCGCCACTGGTCGCCCTCCCAGCTCTTGAGCGAGGAATCCCGGCCGATCGGGCGCCCGAGTTCGGTGGTTTTCTCCGGGTCGACCAGCATGTCGGCATCCGGCCCGGTGGCGTAGGCGCGCCAGAGACGCTGGCCGCTCGCCTGGTCGTAGGCCGTGACGTGGCAGCGGGCGCCGTACTCGCCTCCGGCAATGCCGACGATGAGCTTGCCGTGCACCGGCAGGACCGTGGCGGTGTTGGTCTCGCCCTTGGCCGGGTCGCCGTTCCGCACAGACCACAGGACCCGGCCGGTCTCGGGATCCAGGGCGACCACGGTGGTGTCGGCCAGTTGCAGGAACAGCCGCCCCTCCGCGTAGGCCAGCCCGCGGGAGACCGTGTCACAGCACATGACCGCGATCACGCCCACATCCTGGCGCGGGGCGTAGCGCCAGAGGATCTTGCCGTCGTGGTCGAGGTCGAGGGCGTAGACCAGGTTCGGGAACGGGGTGTGCACGAACATCCGATGCCCGACGACGATCGGGGCACCCTCGTGGCCGCGCAGCACGCCGGTCGAGAAGGTCCAGGCGACCTTGAGGCGCGAGACGTTGCCGGCATCGATCTGGGCCAGATCGGAGTAGCGGGTGTTGGCGTAATCCAGCGTCTGGAGGACCGGCGGCTCTTGCGCGGAGGCCACGCCGAGGAGGCCGGCGAGCGTCAGGGCCGCCAGGATCAAGACGCGCATGCTCGGACTCCACCTGCCGCCGCCCGGCGCGGCGGCGCCGGCCTCATACACGACCGTCTGCACCGACCGTCCGGATCGCAACCGCGGCCAAGCGTCCGCGCCCGGCCTCACATCCGCTCTTTGACGATCTCCTCGGCCTGCGGATCCGGCTCGTGGCCGGCCTCGCGCAGCAGCGGCACCACCGTCGCCGCGTCCCGGGCGACGATGTAGCTGAGGTCCAGCCCCTCGCGGATGAAGCCGTGGCCGCGCATGTGCTCGAACAGGGCGAGCAGCGGCGCCCAGAAATCGGCCACCGAGACCAGCACCACCGGCTTGCGGTGCCGCCCGAGCTGCGCCCAGGTGAGCTGCTCGACCAGCTCCTCCAGGGTGCCGATGCCCCCCGGCAGGGTCACGAAGGCGTCCGAGCGCTCGAACATCAGGCGCTTGCGGGTGTGCATGTCGGGCACCACCACGGTCTCCTGCACGTCGTCGAGCATGTGCTCGCGCGCCTGGAGGAAATCCGGGATGATGCCGGTGACGTGGCCGCCGGCCGCCAGCGCGGCGCGCGCCACCGTGCCCATCAGGCCGACATCGCCGCCGCCATAGACGAGGCCCATCCCGGCCTGCGCGATCGCCGTGCCGAGGGTCTCGGCGGCGTCGCGGAAGGCCGGGTCCCCGCCGAAGCCGGAGCCGCAATAGACGCAGACTGTCCTCACCGGAGCCATCCGGCGCCCTCCATCACGCAACCGTTGCGAGCCGTCGAGAAAGCCCCCCGCGCCCGGCGCTCCACGCGCCAAACTGCTGAATTCGCGTGGGATTCACCCGCCGGAGCGGCGGGACGGCTTGGTGTCGCGACCATGTACGGTATTATGGGCGGTGCAGTCGACGGTTTTTGAGCGGGCAGGCTGCCCATTCGCCGGGCGGCCGGCAGAGCAGGGAGGCCTTCGTGGCGATGTCGAGACAGGTGCGGCGCAGTCTCGCCCTGGCGCTCGCCGGCCTCCTCGGCGGCCTCGGCCTCGTGCTGGCCCTGTTCGGCGGCGAATCCCTGCGGCGGATGATCGACCGGCACGAGCCCGAGCCCCCCGCGGCCACGGCGCCCGCGCCGCAGGGCGGCCTGCGCAGCCTGACGGATCCCGGGGCGACGGCGCAATCCGAGGCGCCGCCGATCGATTTTCGCGACGACAAGACCGGGCAGGCCAAGACCGACGCATCAAGGACCGATGCGGCCAAGCCCGGCGACGGCCGATCCGCCATACGGGATCCGGCGGCGGGCGAGGTGCGCGCGGCCGATCGTGTGCCCGACGGCAAGACGGCCGAGCCCGATCCCACCGCGGTGCCGCGCTTCGACATCGTCCGGGTCGAGCCGAACGGCGAGGCGGTGGTGGCCGGGCGCGGGGCGCCCGATGCCGAGATCGAGATGCTGGTCGACGGCAAGGCGGTGGCCCGGGCCAAGGCCGACGCGAACGGCCAGTTCGCCCTGGTTCCGCCGGCGCTGCCGGCGGGCTCCAGCGCCCTGCGGCTGCGCATGACCACCAAGGACGGACGGGCCGCGGATTCGCGCCAGAGCGTGGCGGTGGACGTGGCGCCCAACCGCGACCGGCAGCCCCTGGTGGCGCTGACCGCCCCGGACGCCGCGACGGTGGTGCTGTCGCAGCCGGGCGCGCCCGAGGCGGCGACGGGAACGGGCAGCCCGGCGGCGAAAGCCCCGGGGGCGCCCGCCACGGCCGGAAAGGCGCCGGCCACGCAGATCGCCAGCGTGGACGTGCAGGAGAACGGCCGGCTGTTCGTGACCGCGACCGGGATTCCGGGGGCGAAGCTCCGGCTCTACCTCAACGACACGCTGATCGCCCCGGGCAGCGTCGGTCCGGACGGCCGGGCGAGCTTCACGATCGGGCGCGGCGTGAAGCCCGGCCAGTACCAGGTGCGGATCGACCAGATCGACCCGCGCACCGGCAAGGTCGCTACCCGCGCCGAGGTGCCGCTCGCGGTGCCCGAGCCGACCCGCGTCGCTACCGGCGAGGGCGCCGGGCAGGAACGGCCGCGCGGCCCGTCGGGCCCGCAAGGCGCCGGAAGCGGGCAGGGGGCGCCCCGTCCTCAGGACGGGCTCGCCCAGGCAACGATGCCCTCCGCCCTCAGCGGGAATCCCACCGAGACGAGCGGCCCGACCCGGGCCGGCGCCGTGTTCGTGCCCGAGATCACCACCGCCAAGATCACCCGGGGCGACAATCTCTGGCGGATCAGCCAGCGCACCTACGGCCGGGGCGAGCGCTACACCGTGATCTACGACGCCAACCAGAACCAAATCCGCGACCCCGACCGGATCTATCCGGGCCAGATCTTCATCCTGCCGACCGACAAGCGGGGCTGACACCCTCACTCGACGATCTGGTCGTCCTCCGCGAGGGCCAGGCGGCGCAGCATCCGGAGCGCCCCGGACAGCTCCTCTTGGGACGGCGTCGACAGGGCGAGGCGGACCGCGTTCGGCGCGTGGCCGGGATTCACCGCGAAGGCCGTGGCCGGCAACAGGGCGATGCCCCGGCGCAAAGCCGCCGCCGCGAAGGCCTCGGCCCGCCAGGTCTCGGGCAATTCGAGCCAGAGATGGTAGGCCCGGGGATCGCCGACCACCGTCAGGTCCGCCAGGATCTCCCGGGCGAGGGCCTGGCGGGACGCCGCGTCCCGGCGCTTGGCCTGCGCCAGCGTCGCGGCCGAGCCGCCCGCCATCCAGTGCAGGCCGGCGGCAAGCGACAGGCCGAGGGCGGTCCAGGCGCCCTGGCGCACGGAGGCCGCGAGCCGGTCGGTGAGGTGCGGCGGGCCGGCGATCAGCCCGATCGTGAGGGCCGGCATCACCCGCTTCGACAGGCTGTCGATCAGGATCGTCCGGTCCGGCGCCAGGCTGGCCAGAGGCTGCGTGTCCGCGAGGAAGCTGTAGACCGCATCCTCGATCGCCGTGAGCCCGGTCGTCTCGAGCACGCGGGCGATCTCGGCGCGGCGGCCGGGGCTCATGGTCGTGCCGAGCGGGTTCTGCAGGGTCGGCTGGAGATAGACGCCGCCCAGCGGCGTCCCCCGGTGCGCCTGGAGGATCGCGTCGGGGCACACGCCCTCCGCGTCCATGGCCAGCGGCACCAGGGTGATCCCGAGCCGGGACGCGATGCCCCGGACCGACGGATAGGTCAGCGGCTCGCAGCCGATCCGCCCCCCCGGCGGCGCCAGGGCCGCGAGCGCGGCGGCGAGCGCCTGCCGGCCGTTGCCGGTGAACAGGATGTCGGCCGGCTGGGGCGCGTAGCCGTCCCCGGCGAGGAACCCGGCCGCGGCTTCGCGGGCCCGGGGCGTGCCGTCCGGGCCATACTGGTTGAAGCTGATCTCGGAGGCCCCGCGCGCCAGGGCGGCCAGGGTCTCGGCCAGCACGGCGTCCTGTTCCGGCAGCCGGGAATGGGTCCGTTGCAGATCGAGAGCCGCCGGGGGCGGATCCGGCTGGAGCATCACGGCCCGGCCGGGCTCGGAACGCACGAAGGTGCCGCGGCCGACCTCGCCGGTCACGAGCCCGCGCCGGCCCAGCTCCGCGTAGACCCGGCTCGCCGTCGAGACCGCGATCCCCCTTGCATAGGCGAAGTCCCGCTGGGGCGGCAGCCGGTCGCCGGGGCGTAGCGCGCCCGCGGCGATCTCGGCGGCAACGGCGTCGGCGACATCCCGGTAATCCGAGCCTCGCATCATTGCTCCGAGTGCAATGTTTCGATTGATCCGAGATCTCTATCGGTTCAATTCTGGCGCCGCAATCCCGGCCGGATCGCTTCCCGTCACCGGATCCTCCGCCATGTCGATCATCGCCTTCCCATCCGCCGCGTCCGCCCGGTCCGAGAACACGCCCGCCCGGCCCTCCCTGCTGCGGCTCTGGCTGCAGCGTATCCGGACCCGGCGGTCGCTCGCCGCCCTAAATCCGGACCAGTTGCGGGATGCCGGGATCGAACCCTGGCGCCTGCGCCACGAGATCCGGAAGCCGTTCTGGAGAGGATGATCGGCCCTGCGGCCGCTGCGGGTGCCTCGACCGTCCCACGGACCTATATGCGGGGAGACGATCGTTCCTCCCGCACAGAATTCCGCATGACCGACGATACCGCGCCTCCGGCCGGGCCTACGCCCCCGGCTGAGCGCCCCGGGCTGATCGCCACCTATCGGCGCCTGTGGCCGCATCTCTGGCCGCATGGCCGTCCGGACCTGCAGCGCAGGGTGTTCCTGGCCTTCGGGCTGCTGCTCGCGGCCAAGCTCGTCACCATGGTGACGCCGTTCACCTTCAAGTGGGTCACCGACGCGCTGGTCGCCGCAATCGGCGGCAAGGATGCCCCGTTGCCGACGGGGCTGTTTGCCGCCCCGATGCTGCTGCTCGTGCTCTACGGCCTGTCGCGGATCGCCATGTCGGCGCTCACCCAGGTGCGCGACGGGCTGTTCGCCAAGGTGGCGATGCATGCGGTGCGCCGCCTGGCGCTCAAGACCTTCGAGCACATGCACCGCCTGTCCCTGCGCTTCCACCTGGAGCGCAAGACCGGCGGCCTCACCCGGGTGCTCGAGCGCGGCCGCGCCGGCATCGAGGAATTGTCGCGCCTGATGGTGCTGACGCTGGTGCCGACCATCGTCGAGTTCGTGCTGGTGCTCGGCGTGCTGGCCTACGAGTTCGACTGGCGCTACGCGCTGGTCGCGTTCCTCACGGTCGCGGCCTATCTCGCTTTCACCTACAAGGCGACCGAGTGGCGGATCGCCATCCGCCGCCGGATGAACGCCTCGGACACCGACGCCAACACCAAGGCGGTCGACTCGCTGCTCAATTACGAGACCGTCAAATATTTCGGCGCGGAGGCCCGCGAGGCCGCCCGCTACGACGTGTCGATGGCGAAGTACGAGAAGGCCTCGACCCAGACCTACGTGTCGCTCGCCGTGCTCAATGCCGGCCAGGCGGTGATCTTCACCATCGGGATGACGATCGTGATGTGGCTCGCCGCCCGGGACATCCTGGCCGGGCGCACGACGATCGGCGGCTTCGTGCTGGCCAACACCCTGCTGGTGCAGCTGTCCATGCCGCTGAACTTCATGGGCATGATCTACCGCGAGATCAAACAGGCGCTGATCGACATCGACGACATGTTCCGCATCCTCGGGCAGAACCCGGAGATCGCCGACAGGCCCGGGGCCGCACCGCTCAAGGTCGCGGGCGGCACGGTGCGGTTCGAGGACGTGCGCTTCGCCTACACCCCGGAGCGGCCGATCCTGCGCGGCGTCTCGTTCGAGATCCAGGCCGGGCAGACCGTGGCGGTGGTCGGCCCCTCGGGCGCCGGCAAGTCGACCCTGTCGCGGCTGCTGTTCCGGTTCTACGAGCCGCAGGGCGGCCGGATCAGCATCGACGGCCAGGACATCGCCGCGGTGACCCAGGAATCCCTGCGCGCCGCGATCGGCATGGTCCCGCAGGACACGGTGCTGTTCAACGACACGATCGGCTACAACATCCGCTACGGCCGGGCCGACGCCACCGATGCGGAGCTGCGCGAGGCGGCCCAGCTCGCCCAGATCGACCGCTTCGTCTCCGGCCTGCCGGAGGGCTACGACACGCCGGTGGGCGAGCGCGGCCTGAAGCTGTCGGGCGGCGAGAAGCAGCGGGTCGCCATCGCGCGGACCATCCTCAAGGCGCCGCCGATCCTGGTGCTCGACGAGGCCACCTCGGCGCTCGATTCCTTCACCGAGGCCGAGATCCAGTCGGCGCTGGACCGGGTCAGCCGCGGCCGCACCACCCTGGTGATCGCCCACCGGCTGTCCACGGTCGTGAATGCCGACGCGATCCTGGTGCTCGACCACGGCCGCATCGCCGAGCGCGGCACCCATGCCGAGCTGCTGGAGGCCGGCGGCATCTACGCGGCGCTCTGGGACCGTCAGCGCGAGGCCGACGCGGCGCTGGAAGTGCTCCAGCGCGCCGACGCCCCGGTCCTGCCGATCCGGGTCGGGCGCGGGACGGTGCCGGCGACGGAACCGGCGGAGTAGAACACAGGGAGGCGGATTACTTCTCCGGCTGTATTCGTTATACTGCGCTGAACGGCCCATCACGAAGGCCGCGCTGCGAGACGGCTCACGCCGTCCGGTCGGGGGAGACATCCATGTTGAAGGGCCTGATCGCGGCCGGCGCAATGCTGGTCGCCCTCGGCGGGACGGTGCGGGCCGAGGACGTCGTCCGGCTCGGCAACCTGAAATTCGCCCATTACGGCGCCATCTCCTACATGAAGGAGATCGCCCCGAAATTCGGCCTGAAGATCGACGAGCGCCAGTTCGCCAAGGGTGCCGACATCTATCCGGCGATGGCCGTGGACCAGATCGACATCGCGGCCTCGGGGGGCGACGGCGCCGTGGCCGCGCGCGGCAACGGCGTGAAGCTGCTGGTGGTCGCGGGCTTCGCCGATGGCGGCGTGCGCATCCTCAAGCGGCCGGACCTGCCGGCCAAGAGCGCGGCCGAGCTGAAGGGCCTCAAGGTCGCCACCGTCCGCGGCGGCACCCAGGACCTGATGCTGCTGGCCGAGCTCGACAAGCACGGCCTCACCTGGTCGGAGCGTCCCGGCAAGGACGTGCAGCTGACCTACTTCAACAATTACGCCGACCTGAACCAGGCGCTCGGGCAGAAATACGTCGACGTGATCTGCCAGTCGGAGCCGCAATCCACCCAGGCGATCAGCGCCGGCTGGGGCGTCGAGCTGGTCAAGCCCTACGACACCCCGATCGGCAAGCCGGTGCGGCCGCTGGTGATGACCGAGAAGATGTACAACGAGCGGCCGGACGTGGCCGCCAAGGTGCTGCGCCTGTTCGTGGCCGCCACCAAGGCGTTCATCGACGACCCGGCGCTCGCCGAGAAATACGTCCGCGAGCAGGTGTTCAAGGGCCAGCTCACGAGCCAGGATTTTCGCGACGGCATGGCCAACGCGAGCTACACCTACGCCATGCCCGCCGGCCACATGCAGGTGACCACCGACTACATGGTGAAGTACGGGCTGGGTAAGATGCAGAACCCGCCCAAGAGCGATGCCGAGTGGGTCAAGCTCGACCTGCTCGAGAAGGCCAAGGCCGACCTGAAGGTCGAGTGATCCGATGGCCCTGCGCGACCTTCGCGGCGTCCTCATCCCGGTCGCGCTGCTGATCCTGTGGGAGCTGGCGAGCCGCACCGGCCTCGTCTCGGCCGTGGTGCTGCCCCCGCCGAGCGCGGTCGCGGTGAAGTGGTGGTCCGGGCTCCTGCCGGCCCTGCCATACGATCCCGGCCAGGAGAGCTACCTGTCCTGGCTGTTCTCCGGCGAGATGCCGCATGACGCGGTCTCCAGCCTGTCCCGCGTGGTCTCCGGCTTCCTGATCGGCGCCGGGCTCGCGGTGCCGATCGGCCTGGTGCTCGGCACCAATGACGGGCTCTACGGCCTGTTCAACCCGCTGCTCCAGGTCCTGCGCCCGATCCCGCCGATCGCCTACATCCCGCTCGCCATCGTGTGGTTCGGGCTCGGCAACCCGCCGGCCCTGTTCCTGATCGCGCTGGGCACCTTCTTCCCGGTCCTGGTCAACACCATCGCGGGGGTGCGCCAGGTCGATTCGATCTACATCCGCGCCGCCCGCAATCTCGGCGCCGGCTCCTGGACGATGTTCCGCCGGGTGATCCTGCCGGCCGCGAGCCCGTTCGTGCTCGCCGGCATGCGGATCGGCATCGGCACCGCCTTCATCGTGGTGATCGTCGCCGAGATGATCGCGGTCTCGGACGGGCTCGGCTACCGCATCCTCGAGGCCCGGGAATATATGTGGTCGGACAAGATCATCGGCGGCATGCTGACGATCGGAATCCTCGGCCTGATCATCGACGGGGCGATGAGCCGCCTCAACGATCACCTGCTGCGCTGGCATCGCGGCCTGGAGCGGTAACCCGGACGATGTCGGCAGAGATCGTGGTCGCGAACGCCGTCAAGGTGTTCGGCAGCGGCGCCTCGGGCGTCGCCGCCCTTCAGGACATCTCGGCGACGGTGCCGGAGGGCCAGTTCCTGTGCCTGCTCGGGCCCTCGGGCTGCGGCAAGTCCACCCTGCTCAACGCCATGGCGGGCTTCAGCCCGCTCACCTCGGGCACGATCACGGTGGGCGGCAAGCCGGTGGTCGATCCCGGCCCGGACCGGGGCATGGTGTTCCAGGAATACGCCCTGTTCCCGTGGATGAGCGTCGAGGACAACGTCCGCTTCGGCCTCGACATCAAGGGCGTGCCCCGCGCCCAGGCTAACGAGACGGTCGACCGGATCACCGCGACGCTCGGCCTGTCGGATTTCCGCAAACGCTACCCGAAGGATCTCTCGGGCGGGATGCGCCAGCGCGTGGCCATCGCCCGCATCCTCGCCCTCGACCCGCCGGTGATGCTGATGGACGAGCCGTTCGGGGCGCTCGACGCCCTGACGCGCCGCACGCTGCAGGACGAGCTGCTCCGGATCTGGGCCGATTACCGCAAGACGATCGTGTTCGTGACCCACTCGATCGAGGAGGCGATCTACCTCGCCGACCGGATCCTGGTGATGACCTACCGGCCCGGGCGCATCAAGCGCGACGTCACCGTGCCGATCCCCCGGCCCCGCGACCCGGCGTGCGCCGATTTCAACGCGATCAAGCGCGAGCTGGGCCAGCTCGTGATGGAGGAGCAGGCCCGCTTCACCGACGCGGAGCTGCACGCGCCGGCGGTGGATTGACGGGCGTTTCGGAGCGCGGCCGCTTCGCTCACCCGCCGGAGCGGACCTTCACCCCGAGCAGGCCCTCGAACGGCAGCACCATCGCGCCCTTATCCCGGTCGCCGTGGCCCTGGCGCAGGGCGGTCTGGTAGGTCGCGGTGGCCGCCGCCGTGACCGGCATCGGGAAGCCGTGCTCGGCCGCGATCGCCGCCGCGGCGACGAGATCCTTGTAGGCCGCGCCCATCGGATAGCCCTCGTCGAAGCGGCCCTGGAGGATGCGCGGCACGAAGTACTGCGACGCGTAGCTCCGGCTCGTCCCCGTGGTGACCACCTGCGCGACCTGGTCCGGATCGAGCCCCATCGCCACCGCCATCGGCAGCACCTCGGCGAGCGCCGCGATGTTGATGTCGTAGAGCACGTTGTTGATCGTCTTGGTGAGCTGGCCGGAGCCCACCGGCCCCATATGCAAGACGCTGGTGCCGATCCGCTCCAGCAGCGGCCGGACCGCCGCGACGGTCTCCGCGTCGCCGCCGCACATCACCGTGAGCGTCCCGGCCTCGGCCCCTGCCGGCGCCCCAGAGACCGGGGCATCGACGAAACGCCGCCCGGTCGCCGCCAGGGCGCCCCCGATGGCGAGCGCCTTGGCATGCGCGACGGTGCTGAGATCCACCACGATCGCCCCCGGCGCCAGCCGCTCGGCCAGGCGATCCCCGCCGAACAGGGCCGCCTCGACCACGTCGCCGTTCGGCAGGCACAGGAACAGCACCTCCGCCCCGTCGAGGGCGGCGGGATCCGCCGTCGCGACGAGGCCCGGCCCGTCGAGCCCGTCAAGGCGCGCCGGGTCGGCATCCATCGCCACGAGGGTCTCGGAATCGACGTGCTTGGCCGCGAGGTTGCGGGCGATGGGACGTCCCATCGCGCCGAGGCCGAGGATGGCGAGCTTCTGCACCGGACGCGTTCCCCCTTGCGGCCCTGGACCAGGCCAGCGGCGCTCTTTGGGACAGCCCCGCTCCCCCCGCGCCGTCATGGCGAGCGCAGCGAAGCACCCCAGTGCGGCGCGCGATTCCTGTAGGGAACGTGTCCCTGGATTGCTTCGCTGCGCTCGCAAGGACGGAAGGCCGCAGCCATCCCTTCGAGAGGACCTGTATCGAACGTATCAAGGGGCGCCGCAATCTTGGATGGCGTGTCCCACTCACGGCGGGTGGGGAGGATGCGGCATGTCCGATGCGACAAAGACGGACATCCGGTTTTCAGGTCCGCAAGGCGCACCGAACGCAACGCCGACAAATAACCAAGGGGAGAAGACTTTCAGCCGGGGATCGACAGGCTTTTGTCACACTTGGTTCGCCGGTGACGACCGGGCCGCCGTTGAGGCGGAAGGCGATTATCGCTAGCGTGCCGGCACATTGGGAGGATGCACGGCAACCGTGCACGGGATGGATATGGCACAAGCAACCCACGCGACGACCGCGCCCGGCGCCCCCCGCGAGCCCTGGTACAAGGTCCTCTATATCCAGGTCCTGATCGCCATCGTACTCGGTGTGCTGCTCGGCTGGTACGACCCAGCCACCGGCAAGGCGATGAAGTGGCTCGGCGATGCCTTCATCGGCCTGATCAAGATGATGATCGCGCCGATCATCTTCTGCACCATCGTGCACGGCATCGCGTCGGTCGGCGACCTCAAGAAGGTCGGGCGCGTCGGCGTGAAGGCGCTGGTCTATTTCGAGGTGGTCTCCACGCTGGCGCTGCTGATCGGCGTGCTGGTCGGCGAGGTGATCAAGCCCGGCGCCGGCTTCAACGCCGACCCGTCGAAGCTCGACGCCAGCAAGGTCGCGACCTACGCCAACAAGGCGGCGGCCGATTCCACCGTCGCCCACATCCTGGCGATCATCCCGAAGAGCTTCTTCGATCCCTTCGCCACCGGCGACCTGCTGCAGGTGCTGCTGATCTCGATCCTCACCGGCGTCGTCGTGACGAGCCTCGGCGAGCGCGCCGCCGCGGTGAACAGCGCGATCGACACCGCCGGGCAGATCTTCTTCAAGATCATCGGCATCGTGGTGAAGCTCGCCCCCGTCGGCGCCTTCGGGGCGATGGCGTTCACGATCGGCGAGTACGGCATCCAGAAGGTCTACGACCTCGCCTGGCTGGTCGGCACCTTCTACGTCACCGCGATCCTGTTCGTGCTGGTGGTGCTCGGGAGCATCGCCAAGGTCGCGGGCTTCTCGATCCTGCGCTTCCTCGCCTACATCAAGGACGAGCTGCTGATCGTGGTCGGCACGTCGTCCTCCGAGACGGTGCTGCCGCAGCTGATGACCAAGATGCGCCGGCTCGGCGCCTCGGATTCGGTGGTCGGCCTCGTGGTCCCGACCGGCTACTCGTTCAACCTCGACGGTACCAACATCTACATGACCCTGGCCACGCTGTTCCTGGCCCAGGCCGTGGGGGCGGACCTGACCTTCGCGCAATACGCGACGATCATCCTGGTGGCGATGCTGACCTCGAAGGGCGCCTCGGGCGTCACCGGCGCCGGCTTCATCACCCTGGCGGCCACGCTCTCGGCGATCCCGAACAGCCCGGTCCCGGTCGCGGCCATGACCCTGGTGCTCGGCATCGACAAGTTCATGTCCGAGTGCCGCGCGCTCACCAACCTCGTCGGCAACGGCGTCGCCTGCGTGGTGGTCAGCCGCTGGGAGGGCGAGCTCGACATGGTCAAGCTCAACGAGGTCATGGCCCATCCGGTGGCGATCGGCACCGACATCGCCGACCACGCGCCGCAGCCGATGGGGACCGACGGCAAGGTCACCAAGGTCGCCGCGGCGGAGTGATGCCTGCGCCCACCGGGCGGGCGCGCCTGGGCATCGATCTCGGCGGCACCAAGATCGCCGGGATCGTGCTGGATTCACGGGGCGCGACCCTGGCCGAGGCCCGGATGCCGGCGCCGCGCGGCGCCTATCGCGACACCATCGAGGCCCTGGCCACCCTGGTGGCCCGCCTGGAATCCGAGGCCGGCGCGCCGTGCAGCGTCGGCATCGGCATGCCGGGCAGCCTGTCGCCCGCCACGGGCCTCGTGCGCAACGCCAATTCTCACTGGCTCAACGGCCACCCCTTCGGGATCGACCTCGCGCAGCGGCTCGACCGGCCGGTGCGGATCGAGAACGACGCCAATTGCCTGGCGGTCTCGGAAGCGGTCGACGGCGCCGGCGCCGGCGCGCGCGTCGTCTGGGCGGTGATCCTGGGCACCGGCGTCGGATCGGGCATCGCCATCGACGGCCGCGTGCTCACCGGCCGCAATGCGATCGCGGGGGAATGGGGCCACGGCCCCCTGGCCGCGCCCCGGGCCGACGAGCAGCCCGGGCCCGCTTGCTATTGCGGCCGACGGGGCTGCATCGAGACCTGGCTGTCCGGCCCGGGCCTGGCGGCCGACCACGCCAGGCGGCACGGCGGCGGCCTCGCCGCCGAGGCCATCGTGGCGGCCGCGCGTGACGGCGACGCGCAGGCGCGCGACACGCTCGCGACCCATCTCGACCGCCTCGGCCGCGCAGCCGCCCAGGTCGTCAACCTGCTCGATCCGGACGTGATCGTGATCGGCGGCGGCCTGTCGCGGATCCCCGAGCTGATCGCCGGCCTGCCCGCAGCGATCGCCCCCCATGTCTTCTCGGATGCCTTCGACACGCCGGTTCGCGCGAGCCTGCACGGCGATGCCTCGGGCGTGCGCGGGGCAGCCTGGCTCTGGGACGCGGACTGAGCGTCCGACCGGCGCAGCGACCGACGACGCGGCCCCGATCGCGCACGAGCCGAAGAGTTTCGCGCTGCGCGGGCACAAGCCCCAACACCACGACCGTAAGCAGGCGTCGGCACTCCGGTCCCATGCCGGATGCGCAGGGATGCGGGTCCACTGGCAGCAGCGCCGGATTTGCGGCTTGCCTCCAATCCATCCCAAGCATAAGATTGTCGCGCCGAAGACAAAAGAATCAATGTTACTTGGAAAAGATAGTAATATTTGGTCAATTATCTGCGGATCGAGACTATAAATACCAAAAAACAGATAAGATATTCGTCTTAGAATTGGACGTATACAGGGAAGAAATCCGAGACGGGACTCGAATCAGCCTTCGACGTCTTGGATACCCGTAATGCGCGTCCTCCTGGTTTCGTCTGCGTTCAACAGCATGACGCAGCGATTTTTCGTCGAATTGTCCGATGCCGGATACGAGGTCGCGGTCGAGATCTACGGCGGCGACGAGCAGCGCCTCGAAGATGCGTTCGCCGCGTTCCGCCCGGACCTGACGATCGCCCCGTTCCTGACCCGCGCGATCCCCGAGCGGATCTGGCGCGAGCATCTGACGCTGATCGTGCATCCGGGCCTCGAGGGCGATCGCGGCGCCTCCGCCCTCGATTGGGCGATCCAGGAGAAATGGGCCCAGTGGGGCGTGACCCTGCTGCAGGCGGAAGCCGAGATGGATGCCGGCCCGATCTGGGCGACGCGCAACTTCCCGCTGCGCCAGGCGCCCAAGAGCAGCGTCTATCGGCGCGAGGCGATCGACGCCGCAATCTCCTGCCTGTGGGAGGCCCTCGCCAATTTTCAGACGCCGGGCTTCCGGCCCCGGCCGCTCGACTACGCGGCCCCGACCGCCCTCGGGCGCCTGCGGCCGTCGATGAAGCAGGCGGATCGCCGGATCGACTGGAGCCGGTGCGAGACGGCCGACATCCTCGCCCGGATCCACGCGGCCGACGGCGTGCCCGGCGTGCTCGACGAGGTCTACGGCCTGCCGGTCTATCTCCATGCCGCCTGCGCGGAGCCCGAACTGCGCGGCGCCCCGGGCGCGGTGATCGCCCGGTCGGAGAGCGGCGCGATCTGCCGCGCGACGGTCGACGGCGCGGTCTGGATCGGCCGCCTGAAGCCGAAGCTGGAGGGCGGCGGCGGGATCAAGCGCAGCGCCCTGGACACGCTGGGCGACCGGATCCCGGCCGACCTGCCCGTCGCCGTCCCGGCGGGCCTCGCGCATCCCAATCCGGTCGAGGAGGTGAGGCTGGAGCGCAGGGGCGACATCGTCCACCTCCACTTCGACTTCCACAACGGCGCGATGAGCACGGTGCAGTGCCGTCGGCTCCAGGCGGCGTTCCGCCAGGCCGCGGAGAGCTCCGCCAAGGTCATCGTGCTGGAGGGCGGTGACGACCTGTTCTCGAACGGCATCCATCTCAACGAGATCGAGGCCAGCGCCGACCCGGCGGCGGAATCCTGGGCCAACATCGTCGCCATGGACGATCTGGTGCGCGAGATCATCACCGCGACCGACACGGTCGTCGTCGCCGCGCTCGGCCGCAATGCCGGCGCCGGCGGCGCGATCCTGCCGCTGGCCGCCGACTTCGTGCTGGTCCGGCAGAGCGTGGTGCTCAACCCGCATTACCGCAACATGGGCTGGCTCTACGGCTCGGAATACTGGACCTACCTGCTGCCCCGCCGGGTCGGCTGGGAGCGCGCCGTCCAGTTGACCGAGGCGTGCCTGCCGATCAGCGGCCGGCGGGCCGCCGAGATCGGGCTGGCCGACGAGGCCATCTCGGGCGATGCCGATCAGTTCGCCCGAGCCGTCCAGGCCTTCGCCGCCGCGCAGGCGGAGCGGCATGCCGCGCTCACCGACCGCAAGCGCCTGCAGCGCCAGGAGGACGAGGACCGCCGGCCGCTCGATGCCTATCGCCGGCACGAGCTGACGCAGATGTACCGGAACTTCCACCAGCCGGACGCGCCCTATCACCGCGCCCGCAGCGCCTTCGTGCACAAGCGTCCGGCCTGCTGGTCGCCGCTCTCGGTCCGCATGCTGACGGAGTTGAAGCGGCTCGAGACGAGCGCCACGCCGGAGCTCATCCGGAACGCTGCGGCTTAGGAGGCCTCAGCCCGGCAGAGAAGATGGGAAGACGGATGGGGCGGGGTTCTTCTCGCCCCTCCCGAGACAATCGCCCGCGCCCGTGGATTCCGGGGCAGCGGAGCCCGGAATCCGCAACCGCAGCGGCATCAGGGTCCTGCCCTCTCGGCGGCTCTGGGTTGCCCCCTCCGGTTTCGACCGCGCCTGCAGTTCCTTGGAGTCACGCCGTGGCTTCCCCGGCGGCTATCGCATCGCGAACTAGGTAAGCGGTCATAAGAACCGCAATCCGACACCAATAAGCTGCCGTCGCACGGGCTCCGGCACATGATGCGGCACGCCGCACGGTCACGTGTCCGGGCCGACCCTTGTCGGGGCGCGAGGGGCAGGGCAGGGAGGGCCCGTCCCAGACCCGATGGCCCGATGATCGTCCGCACCCGGCCCAACCTGTTCACCCTGCTGTTCACCATGCAGGGCTCGATCCTGCCGCGCGTGGCCTGGAAGCTCGTCGGCATCGTCGCGGTCGCCTGCCTGGTGGTCTGGGCGGAGGCGCGCTGGCCGGCCTTCTTCCCGGTGACCGCGGGGGTCGCGCCGTTCACGCTGGTCGGCCTCGCCCTGTCGATCTTCCTGAGCTTCCGCAACAACGCCTGCTACGAGCGCTGGTGGGAGGCCCGGAAGGTCTGGGGCAGCCTGATCGGCGAGGTGCGCAACCTGGCCCGCCTCCTGCCGGCCCTGCTGCCGCCCGCCGAGGCGGCGCCGCATCTGCGCCGTCTCTCGGCCTTCGCGCACGGCCTTCATGCGCGCCTGCGCGGCCTCGACGAGGCCCTGGCTGTGGACGGGAAGGCCCCCGGGGCGGATCTCTGCGGTCCCAATCCCACCGATTCGGTCCTGGCCGCCCTGACCCGCGATCTCGCCGGGCTGATGCGCAGCGGGCGCCTCACCGATATCCAGTTCGGCCTCATCGAGGCGCGGATCGAGGCGCTGTCCGGCGTTCACACCGCCTGCGAGCGGATCGCCAACACGCCGCTGCCCTTCGCCTACACGCTGCTCGTCTACCGCACCGCCTGGCTCTACTGCCTGCTCCTGCCGGTGGGGCTCACGGGTTCCCTGGGTTGGGCGACGCCCGTGGTGGTGGCGCTGGTCGGCTACACCTTCTTCGGCCTCGATGCCCTGGGCGACGAGCTGGAGGAGCCGTTCGGCACCGAGCCGAACGACCTGCCCCTCGACGCGATGGTCCGCGCCGTCGACCGCATCGTCCAACACGCTCTCGGCGAGCCGATGCCGGCCCCGCTGGCGCCGGACGGGTACTGGCTGCGGTAGGGCAGGGGTCAGCCGTTCCAGTTGCGCAGGACCGGCTCGCTCCGGTCATGCTCGTAGCCCAGCACGCTGACGCTCGCGGTGCCGAGCACCAGCAGCGCGCCGCCCTCCGGTGGCAGGCCGATCCAGCGGGCGGCGAGCACGCGCAGGACATGCGCGCTGGAGAACAGGATCAGGTCCGCGTCCAGGGCGCGGATCCGGGCGATGGCCCGGTCCGCCCGGGCGCCGACATTGGCAGCATCCTCGCCGCCGGGGCAGCCGTCCCGGAACAGGCGCCAGCCTGGGCGCTCGGTGAGAATGTCCTTGGTGGTCCGTCCTTCGTAGGCGCCGTAATCCCATTCGGCCAGGTCCGGCTCGATCACGCGACCCGCGCCGAAGCCGGCAAGGGCACAGGTGGTGACCGCCCGACTCGACGGGCTCGACCAGACCGCCGCATAGGTCCGTGCAGCCAAGCGTGGCGCCAGGGTGCTGGCCGCGTCCTCGCCGGCCGGCGTCAACGGGATGTCGCTGCGCCCGGTATGCTGGCCGGACCGGCTCCAGGCCGTCTCGCCGTGGCGGACCAGGGTGATCTGCGGGAGCTGGGTCTCGGACATGCACGCCTCCGGCTGCCCGTGTTCAACGCATCCGGGCCGATCCGGCACCGCGCAGCCTAATCTACCGCGCCGCAGGCCCAACATCGCCCTTGCGCGGCCGGATAAACGGACATAAACATATCTTTATGTCTAACGCTGAGAGTCGCGCGGCGGGATCGATCCCCTTTCCGGAAGCCCTGGGCGTTCTGCGCGCGGCGGCCGAGGAGACGCGCCTGCGCATCCTGGCGCTGCTGACGGAAGGTGAGCTGTCGGTCTCCGACCTCACCGACATTCTCGGCCAGTCGCAGCCGCGCATCTCGCGCCACCTCAAGCTGCTGGTCGAGGCGGGCCTCGTCGAGCGCCATCGCGAGGGCGCCTGGGCGTTCTTCCGGCTGTCGGAGGCGCGGGCCGGCCTCGCCGACCCGCTCCTGTCAGGGCTCGACCGGACCACGCCGCCGCTCTCGGAGGATCGCGCCCGACTCGATGCGGTGCGCACCCAGAGGGCCGAGGCGGCCCAGACCTTCTTCGCCCGGCTGGCGCCGAAATGGGACGAGCTCCGCTCCCTGCACGTCCCCGAGGCCACCGTCGAGGCGGCGGTGCTCGACGCGCTCGGCGAGCGCCCGCTCGGCAGCCTGATCGATCTGGGCACCGGCACGGGCAGGATGCTCGGGCTGCTTGCCCCCCGGGCCGGCCGCGCCACCGGGCTCGATTCGAGCCACGCCATGCTGTCGGTCGCCCGGGCCAACCTGGAGCGTCAGGGCCTGTCGCGGGTGGATCTGCGCCAGGGCGACATCCACGCGCCGCCCTTCGCCCGGGCGAGCTTCGACCTGGTGGTGGTGCATCAGGTGCTCCACTATCTGGACGATCCGGCGCGCGCCTTGCGGGGTGCCGCGCGCCTCGTCGCACCCGGGGGCCGGCTCCTGGTGGTTGATTTCGCCCCGCACGATCTCGAATTCCTGCGCACCAGCCAGGCCCACCGCCGCCTCGGCTTCTCCGCGGACCAGGTTTCCCACTGGCTGGCCGAGGCCGGGCTCGCCACGGTCGCGACCCGCGATCTGGTGCCCCGGGAAGCCGGGCAGCTCACCGTCACGCTGTGGCTCGCCCAGGACATGGGCGTCGGCCGCGAGGCGGAACCGCTTCAGCGCGCGGTCGCCTGACCTCCGGGCCGGACGACCTCCACGCAACCCTGTTCACCCATATCGTCTGAACCGATCGACATAGAGGACGAGACCCGATGCGCCGTTCCACCCACCGCGCCAGCCGCGACGGCTACCACCCGATCCGCGTCTCGATCGAGTTCTTCCCGCCGAAGACCGACGAGATGGAGAAGATCCTGTGGTCCTCGATCGAGCGGCTGGCCCCGCTCCAGCCGAAATTCGTCTCCGTGACCTACGGGGCCGGCGGCTCGACCCGGGAGCGCACCCACAACACCGTCGCCCGGATGATCCGCGAGACCACCCTCAAGCCGGCCGCGCACCTCACCTGCGTGGATGCCAGCCGTGAGGAGATCGACGCGGTGGTGCAGGCCTACTGGGATGTCGGCGTGCGCCACATCGTGGCCCTGCGCGGCGATCCGGCCGACGGCGTCGGCCACGCCTACAAGCCGCATCCGGAGGGCTACGCCACGACCGCGGAGCTCGTCGAGGGGATCAAGCGCATCGGCGACTTCAAGGTCTCGGTCTCGGCCTATCCCGAGAAGCACCCGGAGGCCGCCACCCTGGAGGCGGACATCGATGCGCTGAAGGCCAAGGTCGATGCCGGCGCCGACCAGGCGATCACCCAGTTCTTCTTCGAGAACGAGGTCTACCTGCGCTACCTCGAGAAGGTGCGGGCCGCCGGGATCACGATCCCGATCATCCCGGGCATCCTCACGGTGCAGAACTTCAAGCAGGCGGCGAACTTCGCCCGCCGCACCGGCGCCTCGGTGCCCTACTGGCTGGCAGCCCGGTTCGAAGGCCTCGACAACGACGTGGAGACCCGCCGCCTCGTCGCCGCCGCCGTGGCGGCCGAGCAGGTGCTCGACCTGGTGGACGAGGGCGTCCAGGACTTCCACTTCTACTCAATGAACCGCTCCGACCTCGTCTACGCGATCTGCCACCTGCTGGGCCTGCGCGCGCAGGCGCCGAAGCTGGCAGCGGAAAAGGCGGCGGCCTAGATTCAGCTGCGCCCACACGGCGCAGCAGGGGGCAGGGGGCAGGGGGCAGGACGATGGCCGAACCGCAGGATATGATTCTTCCGCTTCTTCGGGAGATGCGGACCGAATTGCAGACGGGCTTCTCCGATGTTTGCCGGCAATTCGTTGCGGTCGCGCTTCGATAGGTTGGAGCGCCAGTGTGACGATCTCCGTAAAGCCATGACGGGCGAATCGATGCTCGGTCGCTGCGCGGCCGCGGGGGTCGGGAAGCGTCTCGACGCGATCGAGAGGCGGCTCGTCATCCTGGAAAAGACGGACTGACGCGGACCATTCCCGGGCCGGTCCGAACCTGAAACGCCAACCCGCGCCCTCATCCTGAGGTGCCCGCGCCAGCGGGCCTCGAAGGAGGGCTCCAGGGATCGACACGACATCTGGGGGCCTCCTCCGAGGCCCCCGCTTCGCTACGGCACCTCGGCTGAGGTGGTCTGTTGGGACCGATCATGACTGACTTTCCCCCCGTCGACGGCACCGAGATCGCGTCCGCGCTGCGGACCCGCGCGTCGGAGAAGATCCTCGTCCTCGACGGGGCGATGGGCACGGTGATCCAGCGCCTCGGGCTGACCGAGGCGGATTTCCGCGGCGACCGCTTCAAGGATCACCCGAACGATCAGAAGGGCAACAACGACCTCCTGATCCTGACCCAGCCGGACGCGATCCGGCAGATCCACCTGGATTACTTCCTCGCCGGCGCCGACGTCTGCGAGACCAACACCTTCTCGGGCACCACGATCGCGCAAGCCGATTATGGCCTCGAATCGATCATTCACGACTTGAACCGGGAGGGCGCGCGCCTCGCCCGCGAGGCCGCGCAGCTCGCCGAGAAGCAGGACGGCCGCCGCCGCTTCGTCGCCGGCGCCATCGGCCCGACGAACCGCACCCTGTCGATCTCGCCGGACGTGAACAATCCCGGCTACCGCGCCGTGACCTTCGATCAGGTCAAGACCGCCTATATGGAGCAGGTCCGCGGCCTCATCGCCGGCGGGGCCGAACTGATCCTGATCGAGACGATCTTCGACACGCTCAACGCCAAGGCGGCGGTGGCCGCGGCCTGGGCGGTGTTCGAGGAGACCGGGATCCGCCTGCCGATCCAGATCTCCGGCACGATCACCGACCTGTCAGGCCGGACCCTCTCGGGCCAGACCCCGGCGGCGTTCTGGAACGCCCTGCGCCACTCCGATCCGCTGACCTTCGGCCTGAACTGCGCGCTGGGCGCCCGCGAGATGCGCGGCCACATCGCCGAGCTGTCGCGGATCTGCGACACCCTGGTCTGCGCCTACCCGAATGCCGGCCTGCCCAACGAGTTCGGCCTCTACGACGAGAGCCCCGAGGCCATGGGCAAGCTGGTCGGCGAGTTCGCCGAAGCCGGCCTCGTCAACATGGTCGGCGGCTGCTGCGGCACGACGCCGGACCATATCCGGGCGATCAGCGAGTCGGTCGCCGGCAAGACGCCCCGGCAGATCCCCGAGATCCCGCGCCTGATGCGGCTATCGGGGCTGGAGCCCTTCGTCCTGACCAAGGAAATCCCGTTCGTGAACGTCGGTGAGCGCACCAACGTCACCGGGTCGGCCAAGTTCAGGAAGCTCATCACCAACGGCGACTACGCCGCCGCCCTGGACGTCGCCCGGGATCAGGTCGCCGCCGGCGCCCAGGTGATCGACGTCAACATGGACGAGGGCCTGCTCGACTCGCAGAAGGCGATGGTCGAGTTCCTCAACCTCGTCGCCGCCGAGCCCGACATCGCCCGGGTGCCGGTGATGGTCGATTCCTCGAAGTTCGAGGTGATCGAGGCCGGCCTGAAATGCATCCAGGGCAAGGCGATCGTGAACTCGATCTCCATGAAGGAGGGCGAGGAGAAGTTCATCGAGGCGGCCCGCGTCTGCCGCTCCTACGGGGCCGCCGTGGTGGTGATGGCCTTCGACGAGCAGGGCCAGGCGGATACCTACGAGCGCAAGGTCGAGATCTGCACCAAGGCCTACCGGATCCTGACCGAGCAGGTCGGCTACCCGCCGGAAGACATCATCTTCGATCCGAACATCTTCGCGGTCGCCACCGGCATCGAGGAGCATAACGGCTACGGCGTCGCCTTCATCGAGGCGACCCGGACGATCCGCGAGACCCTGCCGCACGCCCATATCTCGGGCGGCGTCTCGAACCTGAGCTTCGCGTTCCGCGGCAACGAGCCGGTGCGCGAGGCGATGCACGCGGTGTTCCTGTACCACTGCATCCAGGCCGGGATGGATATGGGCATCGTCAATGCCGGCCAGCTCGCCGTCTACGACGAGATCCCGGCGGAGCTGCGCGAGCTGTGCGAGGACGTGGTCCTCAACCGCCGCGACGATTCCACCGAGCGGCTGCTGGAATCGGCCGAGCGCTTCAAGACCGGCGCCTCGGCCCAGGCCAAGACCGCCGACCTGACCTGGCGCGAGGCCCCGGTGGCCAAGCGCATCGAGCACGCGCTGGTCAACGGCATCACCGAGTACATCATCGCCGACACCGAGGAGGCGCGGGCCGGCGTCGAGCGTCCGCTCCACGTCATCGAGGGTCCGCTGATGGCCGGCATGAACGTCGTCGGCGACCTGTTCGGCGCCGGCAAGATGTTCCTGCCCCAGGTGGTGAAGTCCGCCCGGGTGATGAAGCAGGCGGTGGCCTATCTCGAGCCGTTCATGGAGGAGGAGAAGCGCGCCAATGGCGGCGACGGCAAGCGCCAGGCCGCCGGCAAGGTGCTGATGGCCACCGTGAAGGGCGACGTCCACGATATCGGCAAGAACATCGTCGGCGTCGTGCTGGCCTGCAACAACTACGAGATCATCGATCTCGGCGTGATGGTCCCGGCCGCCAAGATCCTCGACGTGGCGCGCAAGGAGAATGTCGACATCGTCGGCCTGTCCGGCCTGATCACGCCCTCGCTGGACGAGATGGTCCATGTCGCGGGCGAGATGGAGCGCGAGGGCTTCTCCGTGCCGCTGCTGATCGGTGGCGCCACCACCAGCCGGGTGCACACGGCAGTGAAGATCCACCCGGCCTATGCCAAGGGCCAGGCGGTCTACGTCACCGATGCGAGCCGCGCGGTCGGCGTCGTGTCGAGCCTGCTGTCCAAGGAGACCCGCGACTCGACGATCGAGACCGTGCGCGCCGAATACGCCAAGGTCTCGGCCGCCCATGCCCGCTCGGAGCTCGACAAGCAGCGGCTGCCCCTGGCCAAGGCCCGGGCCAACGCCTTCAAGATCGACTGGTCGGGCTATGCCCCGAAGAAGCCGGCCTTCACGGATGCCCGGGTATTCGGCTCCTACGAGGTCGCCGACCTCGTGCCGTATATCGACTGGACGCCGTTCCTGCAGACCTACGAGTTCAAGGGCCGCTTCCCGGCGATCCTCGACGATCCGGACCAGGGTCCGGCCGCCCGCGCCCTCTACGAGGACGCGCAGGAGATGCTCAAGCAGATCGTGGCCGAGCGCTGGTTCAACCCGAAGGGCGTGATCGGCTTCTGGCCGGCCAACAGCGTCGGCGACGACATCGTGCTCTACAAAGGCGAGAGCCGCAGCGACCGGCTCGCGACCTTCCACGGCCTGCGCCAGCAGCTCTCGAAGCGCGACGGGCGGCCCAACACCTGCCTGTCGGATTTCGTGGCCCCCGCGGAGACCGGCATCGCCGATTACGTCGGCGGCTTCGTGGTCACGGCCGGCCTGGAGGAGGTTCGGATCGCCGAGCGGTTCGAGCGGGCCAACGACGATTACCGGGCGATCCTGGTGAAGGCGCTGGCCGACCGGATCGCCGAGGCCTTCGCCGAGCGCATGCACGAGCGCGTCCGCCGGGAATTCTGGGGCTACGCGCCGGACGAGCATTATTCGCCCGCCGAGCTGGCGAGCGAGCCCTATGACGGCATCCGCCCGGCGCCGGGCTACCCGTCCCAGCCCGACCACACCGAGAAGACGCAGCTGTTCGACCTGCTGAAGGCCGAGCGGCGGATCGGGGTGAAGCTCACCGAGTCCTACGCCATGTGGCCGGGCTCCTCGGTCTCGGGGCTCTATCTGGCGCATCCGCAGGCGCATTATTTCGGCGTCGCCAAGGTCGAGCGGGACCAGGTCGAGGACTACGCCCTGCGCAAGGGCATGGATATCCGCGAGGTCGAGCGCTGGCTCGGGCCGATCCTGAACTACGACCCGGCGCGGTACCTGGCCGAAGCCGCGGAGTAGGGGGGCTCGCCAGGCATCGGTTGTGAGGGACGCCTTGCGGCGCCTGAACACCCGCGTCGTCATTCCGGGGCTCGCCGCAGGCGAGAGCCCGGAATCCAGAACCACAGGCGAGCCCGAACGATGCGACGCGGGTTGCTCAAAGCCGGCAAGCTCGGCGGCTCTGGATTCCGGGCTCCGCTGTGCGGCCCCGGAATGACGACGCGTTTCGGCTCTTTCGAAGGAACTCCGAGCGACCCGCGTCAGCAGGTCCCGGCGCCGCGCGTATTGACGTAGAGCGCGTAGACCGAGTGCGAGGCGGTCATCAGCAGCAGGTTGCGGTTGAGGCCGCCGAAGCAGAGGTTGGCGCAGCGCTCGGGCAGGCGGATCCGGCCGATCGGCTTGGCCTGGGGCGAGAGGATGAGCACGCCGTCCTCGGCCTCGCTCATGCCCCAGCCGCACCAGAGGTTGCCGTCGACATCGATCCGGAAGCCGTCCGGCGTGCCGGTGCCGGCGTCGTAGAATACGCGTCCGTTGGCGGTCCTGGTGCCGGTCTCGACCACGTCGTAGACGCGGATCAGGCGGTTCGGCTTGGCGCGCGCCTCGATGACGTAGAGCTTCGATTCGTCCGGCGAGAAGGCCAGCCCGTTCGGTCCCGCGAGACCGGCCACCGCCACGCTCGCCCGCCCGGTGGCCGGGTCGATCCGGTAGACATTGCCCGGGAGTTCCGGCGCCGCCATCGACTCGTGGGGGTTGGGGCCGAAGGCCGGATCGGTGAACCAGATCGCACCGTCGGAATGGCACACGACGTCGTTGGGTGAATTGAGCGGCTTGCCGTCGAACCGGTCGAGCAGCGTGGTGATCGAGCCGTCATGCTCGGTCCGGGTGACGCTGCGGGACTTGTGCTGGCAGGTGACGAGGCGCCCTTGCCGGTCCCGGGTGTTGCCGTTGGCGTAGGCGGACGGCTTGCGGAACATTGTGAGTGCGCCGGAGGCCTCGTCCCAGCGCATGATCCGGTCGTTGACCACGTCGCTGAACAGCAGCGCGCCCATATCGCCGAACCAGACCGGCCCCTCGGCCCAGCGCAGGCCGGTGGCGACACGTTCCACGGTGGCGGAGGGGATGCGGTACTTGGCGAAGGCCGGGTCGAGCACCTCGACGGCGGGATCGGGCACGCGCTGCGACGGCTCCCACCCGGCTCCGGCCGCCCGGGCCGCCCCGAGCAGGGCCGCGCCCGCGAGCAGGCCTCTGCGTGCGATCGTCGCCATGTATCCTCCCTGTCCGGTCAGCCGCCGGCTTCGTCCACGATTCGTGGATCGTTGTTTGGCCGTGCTGCCTTGCCCCGGGCTGAGACGTCGGTCCGCGGGGAGCGCGCGGGTCAGTGAATTTCCGGCTCGGGAATGCCTCCGGCGCCCTCGAGGAAGTCGAAGTCGCAGCCCTCATGCGCCTGCCGCACGTGCTGGGCGAACAGGCGGTTGTAGCCCCGGGGATAGGCCCGGTCCGGCGGCACGAACGAAGCGACGCGCGCGGCGATCTCGGCCTCGTCCAGATGCAGGTGGATGCGCCGCTCGGACACGTCGACGGTGATCAGGTCACCGTTGCGCACGGCCGCCAGCGGCCCGCCGGCCGCCGATTCCGGCGAGACGTGCAGGATGCAGGCGCCGTAGCTGGTGCCGCTCATGCGCGCGTCCGAGATCCGCAGCATGTCGCGCACGCCCTGCCGGAGCAGGACCTTCGGGATCGGCAGCATGCCCCATTCCGGCATGCCCGGGCCGCCGATCGGTCCGGCATTGCGCAGGACCATGATGTGGTCCGGGGTGACGTCGAGGTCGAGGTCGTTCACCGCCGCGCTCATGGCGTCGTAATCGTCGAACACCAGGGCCGGCCCGGTATGCTTGAGGAAACGCGGATCGGCGGCCGGCGGCTTGATCACGCAGCCATGCGGCGCGAGGTTGCCGTACAGGATCGCGGTGCCGCCGGATTCGACGATCGGCTTGTCCAGGGGGCGGATGACGTCGTCGTTGTAGACACTCATGCCG
This sequence comes from Methylobacterium brachiatum, assembly GCF_020523825.1. GTDB lineage: Bacteria > Pseudomonadota > Alphaproteobacteria > Rhizobiales > Beijerinckiaceae > Methylobacterium > Methylobacterium brachiatum. Next base: position 242,640 of record NZ_JAJALK010000004.1, read on the forward strand.
GCGAGCCCATCGCCGATCGTGCCGCCGGTGACCGAGCGGGCGTCGAGGTGGAGGAGGGGGGACAGGCGCACCATCAGCGCCCGGATGCCGCCGGCGATATGGAAATCCTCCATCAGCCAAGCGCCCGAGGGCCGCAGGTTGGCGATCACCGGCACCTTCTGGGCGAAATCGTCGAACTCGGACAGCTTGATCGGGATCCCGGCCCGGCCCGCCATCGCCACCAGATGGATCATCGCGTTGGTCGAGCCGGCCAGGGCGTTGTGGACCACGAGGGCGTTCTCCACCGAGCGCCGGTCGAGGATGTCGGACGGTTTCAGGTCCTCCCAGATCATCTCGACGATGCGCCGGCCGCAGGCGCTGGCCATGCGGGGATGGTCGGCATCGGCCGCCGGGATCGAAGCCGCGCCCGGCAGCGACAGGCCGAGCGCCTCGGCGATCGAGGTCATGGTCGAGGCGGTGCCCATGGTCATGCAGGTGCCGAAGGTGCGGGCGATCCCCGCCTCCATGTCGTTCCACTGCTGCGTGGTGATCGTGCCGGCTTCCTTCTCGGCCCAGTATTTCCACACGTCGGAGCCCGAGCCAAGGATTTTGCCGCCGGAATGCCCGCGCATCATCGGCCCCGCCGGCAGGAAGATCATCGGCAGGTTCATGGAGATGCCGCCCATCACCGTGCCCGGCGTGGTCTTGTCGCAACCGCCCATCAGCACCGCTCCGTCCACCGGGTGCTGGCGCAGCAGCTCCTCCACCTCCATGGCCAGGAGGTTGCGGTAGAGCATCGTGGTCGGCTTGACGAAGTTCTCCGAGAGCGAGAGCGCCGGCAGCTCGATCGGGAAGCCCCCCGCCTGCCAGACCCCGCGCTTCACCTGCTCCACCCGCTCGCGGAAGTGGAGGTGGCAGGGGTTGATGTCGCTCCAGGTGTTGATGATCCCAACGATCGGCTTGCCGGTGAAATCGGCGCGCTCGTAGCCCATCTGGAGCATGCGCGAGCGGTGACCGAAGCTGCGCAGGTCGGTGGCGCCGAACCAGCGCTGGCTGCGCAGATCGCCGAGGGTCTTCTTGTGTGCGTTCATCAGACGGTCTCCGGTCTCACGCGCTCGGTCGCGGCGGCCGGTCGGCCCGCCGTGCCGCCGCGGCCCGCCCCCGTCGCGCCCGGCCGGACCGCCAGGAAGGTAATCGTCGCGGAGGCGAGCGCGCAGGCGGCGAGGAAATACAGGCCGGCCTCATAGGTGCCGGTGGCGTCCTTCAGCCAGCCCAGGACGTAGGGGCCGACGAAGCCGCCGAGATTGCCGATCGCATTGATCAGCGCAATGCCCCCGGCCGCGGCCGGTCCCGACAGGAACTCGCCGGGCATCGCCCAGAAGGCGGGCTTGGTGCCGTAGAGCCCGATCGCGGCCACGGACATCGCCGTGAGCGACCAGAGGCTGCCTAGCATCGGCCCCGCGGCGATCAGGCCGAGCATGGCGATCACCCCGGCGACCACGAAGTGCCAGCGCCGCTCGTCGTTCCGGTCCGACGACCAGCTCCAGGCGACCATCCCCACCGTGCCGACGACGTAGGGGACCGCCGTGGCCAGGCCGGTCTCCCAGTCCGTGAGCTTCAGGCTCTTGAGGATCGGCGGCAGGAAGAAGGTGATGCCGTAGGTCGCCGTGCCGATGAAGAAGTAGATCGCCGCGAGCGCCAGCACCCGGCGGTCGGTCAGCGCCTGCTTGAGCGTGAAATGCCCGTGCGCCTGGACCGTGTTCCGGCGCTCGGCCTCCAACGTGTCCTCAAGCCAGGTTCGCTCCTCGGGCGCCAGCCAGGCGGCCTTGGCGGGGCGGTCGGTCATCAAGGCGAGCACGACGAAGGCCAGCAGGATCGAGGGCACCGCTTCCAGGATGAACAGCCACTGCCAGCCGTACAGACCGAGCACGCCGTCGAGCTGGAGCAGCGCGCCGGAGATCACCGCCGTGAGGGCGTTCGAGCCCGGCACCGCCAGGAACAGGGCCGCCACCACCCGGGCCCGGTAGCGCCGGGGAAACCAGTAGGTGAAGTACAGGATCATGCCCGGGAAGAAGCCGGCCTCGGCCACCCCGAGCAGGAAGCGCATCGTCAGGAAGCTCACCGGTCCGGTGATGAAGGCCATGGCGCCCGCGACCAGGCCCCAGGTGACCATGATCCGGGCGATCCAGAGCCTAGCGCCGTTGCGCTCCAGGAGGAGGTTGCTCGGTATCTCGAAGATGACGTAGCCGAGGAAGAAGATCCCCGCGCCCCAGCCGTAAATGGTCGCCGAGAAGCCGAACTCCCGGTTCAGCCCGAACGAGGCGAAGCCCACATTCGTGCGGTCCATGTAGGCGATGAAGTAGATCAACACGATGAGCGGCAGCAGCCGCCACGAAACCTTCGCGACCGTGCGCCGCTCGATCTCCGGCAGCGCCGAGACCGCAGGCATGCCCCCCGACATAGCCCCCTCCCAATCTTGCGTTTTCGGTGCCGGCTTCACGCCGATCGGTATCGGGCGCCGTCAGCGCCCGTTCTGCTTCCGCCACGCGGCGAAGTCGGCGAGACTCTGCTCGTCGGTGGCGGGATAGAGGCCCAGGATGGAGCGGCCCTTGCGGACCTCCTCGGTGACGAAATCCTCGTAGGCGGTCATCTCGACGGCCTCGTCGGCGATCTCGTCGGCGAGGTGGGCGGGAATCACCGCCACGCCGTCGCCGTCACCCACGATCACGTCGCCCGGGAAGACCGGGGCGTCGCCGCAGCCGATCGGCACGTTGATGTCGATCGCCTGATGATGGGTGAGGTTGGTCGGCGCCGAGGGACGCACATGGTAGCTCGGCATGTCGAGTCGGGCGATCTCGTCGGCGTCGCGAAAGCCGCCGTCGGTGACGAGACCGGCGCAGCCGCGCACCATCAGCCGCGTCGCCAGGATCGAGCCGGCCGAGGCCGCGCGCGCATCCTTGCGGCTGTCGATCACGAACACCGCGCCGGGCGGGCATTCCTCCACCGCCTTGCGCTGCGGATGCGCCCGGTCCCGGAACACCGTGATCGGGTTCAGGTCCTCGCGGGCCGGGATGTAGCGCAGGGTGAAGGCCTCGCCGACCATCGTGGCGCCGCCGCCTTTGAGCGGGCGCACGCCCTGGATCATCTGGTTGCGCAGGCCGCGCTTGAACAAGGCGGTCATCAGCGTCGCCGTGCTGACGGTCTTGAGCTTGTCACGCGTCGCGATGGATAGCCTGGGCATCCGCATCATCCCCCTGAAAGCGGTCGCCGTCGAACCCGGATCATCGAGGATCCGGCCGGCGCAGATGCGCCCTGGGCGACCAGTGATATCTCAGGGCTTGAGTAGGACGCCCACCGGAGCCATTGTCAACCGGATCAGGCGGGGGCTTCGGGACAGACGGGGGGCAGCTTGGCCGGGGAGCGGATTTTGTCGGCGGGCGCCGACGCGTTCGGAATGCAGGTCGATGCCAGGCGGCCGCGTTCCCTGTCCGAGACCGCCTACGACGCGATCGAGCAGATGATCATCAGCCGGCGCCTCGCGCCGGGCGCGATGGTGTCGGAGGGGGAGCTCGGTGCGGAACTGGCCCTCGGGCGCACCCCGGTCCGCGAGGCCCTGGCGCGCCTCAAGGCGATCGGCTTCGTCGAAGTCCATCCGCGCCGCGGCGTGCTGGTCACGCAGGTGGACATCATCAAGCACCTCGAGCTGCTGGAAGTCCGGCGCCCGCTCGACGAATTGGTCGCCCGCTGCGTGATCGCCCGCGCCTCGGACGACGACATGGCGACCTTGCAGGCGCGCACCGAGGGCCTGCTCGCGGCCGCCGCGGCCCGGGACCGCGAGGTCTATTTCCGCCTGAAGCGCGCCCTGCACGAGGCGATGGTCGCGGCGGCGTACAACACGACCCTGACCGGCACGATGGGCCCGCTCCACGCCCAGTCGCGGCGCTTCTGGTACGCCCACGAACCCACCGCCAGCTTCCTCGACTGCGCCGGCATCCATGCGGCGATCGTGGCCGGGATCGCCGCTCGCAACATCGAGCGGGCGCTTGCCGAAATCGGCAGGCTGTTCGACCTCCTCGACCGGATGACGCGCCGGGCCCTCGACCGCCAGCCCCTGGTCTGACAGGTTGACCATGCCGCCCGCAGCCCTATCTTGGGACTGAGATATCAGTCGCATCCCAGGAAACGGCATCGGCCAGGCCAAGGCCGCGACAGGCCGGCCGGCTGCTCCTGGGGACATGCTCCGGGGCGCCGTCAACGCCAGGGAGAAACGACTTGAGCGGATTGCCCCAACGCACCGGCGCGCAGGTGCTCGTCGATCAGCTGATCGCCCAGGGCGTGGAGCGGGTCACCTGCGTCCCCGGCGAGAGCTACCTGGCCGTGCTCGATGCGCTGCGCGACAGCGGCATCGACGTGCTCGTCTGCCGCCAGGAAGGCGGCGCCGCGATCATGGCCGAGGCCGCCGGCAAGCTCACGGGCCGCCCCGGCATCTGCTTCGTCACCCGCGGGCCCGGGGCCACCAACGCCTCGGCGGGCGTCCATATCGCGCGCCAGGATTCGACCCCGATGATCCTGTTCGTCGGCCAGATCGCCCGGGCGATGCGGGACCGGGAAGCATTCCAGGAGGTCGATTACCGGCAGATGTTCGGCGGCCTGGCCAAATGGGCGGTGGAGATCGACGACGCGGCCCGCATCCCGGAGATCCTCGCTCGGGCCTTCCGGGTCGCGCTCCAGGGCCGGCCGGGCCCGGTGGTGATCGCCCTGCCGGAGGACATGCTCGACGATGTCGCGGCGGTGGCCGACGCCCCGCGGGTCGTCCCGGCCGAGCCGGCGCCGGCGCCGGGCGATGTGGAGCGGCTGGGCGCGCTGCTCGCCGCGGCGCGGCAGCCGATGGTGTTGCTCGGCGGCGCGCGCTGGACCGAATTGGCCCGCACGGCCCTGGCCGCATGGGCGGAGCGCCACGACGTGCCGGTGGCGGTGTCGTTCCGGCGCGCCAACCTGTTCTCCGCCGACCACCCGAATTTCGCCGGCGAGCTCGGGATCGGGCCGAACCCGGCCCTCCTGGCCCGGATCAGGGAGTCCGACCTGCTGCTCATGGTCGGCGGGCGGCTGTCGGAGATGCCGGCCCAATCCTACGGCCTCCTCGGCATTCCCAATCCCGGCCTGCCGCTGGTCCATGTCCACCCGGACCCAGCGGAACTCGGCCGGGTCTACCAGCCGGCGCTGGCGATCCAGGCCACCCCGGAGGCGTTCTGCGCGGCCCTGCCGACCTATGATGCCCCCCGGACCGGCCGCGCCGCCGAGGCGCACGCCTCCTACCGCGCCTGGTCGGAAACCCCGGAGCCGAAGCCCGGGTCATTCCAGTACGGCGCGGCGATCGCCTGGCTGCGCGAGCGGCTGCCGCCGGACGCGGTGATCTGCAACGGCGCCGGCAACTTCGCCACCTGGGTGCACCGCTACTACCGGTTCCGCGCCTTCGGCACGCAGCTCGCCCCGACCTCGGGCTCGATGGGCTACGGCCTGCCCGCCGCCGTGATGGCCAAGCGCAGCCTCCCCGAGCGGATCGTCGTGACGCTCGCCGGCGACGGCGACGTGATGATGACCGTGCAGGAATTCGCCACCGCCGTGCAGTACGGCGTCGCCATCATCGTCGTGGTCCTCGACAACGGCATGTACGGCACGATCCGGATGCACCAGGAGCGCGAGTATCCCGGGCGCGTCTCGGCGACCGAGCTGCGCAATCCCGATTTCGCCGCCCTGGCCCGCTCCTGCGGCGGCCACGGCGAGCGCGTCGAGCGGACCGAAGAGTTCGCCCCGGCCTTCGAGCGCAGCCTCGCCGCCGGCCTGCCGGCGATGATCCACTGCCTCGTCGATCCGGAGGCGCTGACACCGACCATGACCCTCGCGGCGATCCGCGCGAAGGCCCTGGCGGCACGCGAGGGCTGAGAGGCCTTCCCTGAACACCGACCCGGTGCGGATCCTCCGTACCCATACGAACAGGAGTCGACGATGACCGTGCGTGGCGAAAACCTGATCGGCGCCCAGGCCCAGCGAGGCACGCAGGCGGCATTCCGGGCCGTGGAGGCGGCCACCGGCCAGGCCCTGGAGCCCGAGTTCCCCGGCGCGAGCCTCCAGGATCTCGACCGGGCCTGCGCCCTGGCGGAGGCCGCCTTCGACACCTACCGCGAGACCGATCCGGAGACCCGGGCGGCCTTCCTCGAGACGATCGCCGCCAACATCCTCGATATCGGCGACGACCTCGTCACCCACTGCATGCAGGAGACCGGGCTGCCCCGGCCGCGGATCGAGGGCGAGCGCGGCCGCACCGTCGGCCAGCTGCGCCTGTTCGCCGGCGTGTTGCGCGAGGGCAGCGCCTTCGAGATCCGCATCGACCCGGCCCTGCCGGACCGCAAGCCGCTGCCGCGGCCGGACCTGCGCCTGCGCAAGGTCGCGCTCGGACCGGTGGCGGTGTTCGGCGCCAGCAACTTCCCGCTCGCCTTCTCGGTGGCCGGGGGCGACACCGCCTCGGCGCTGGCGGCCGGCTGCCCGGTGATCGTCAAGGCCCATCCGGCCCATCCCGGCACCTCGGAGCTGGTCGGCCGGGCGATCCAGAAGGCGGTGGCCGCGAGCGGCTTGCCCGAAGGGGTGTTCGCGCTGCTGTTCGATGCCGGCCAGTCGATTGGGCAGGGGCTGGTGGCCGATCCCCGCATCGCCGCGGTGGGCTTCACCGGATCGCGCCGGGGCGGCACCGCCCTGATGGAGATCGCGGCCAAGCGCCCGCGGCCGATCCCGGTCTATGCCGAGATGAGCAGCATCAACCCGGTCCTGCTGTTCCCGGGCGCCCTGGCGGCCCGGGGCGAGGCGATCGGCCGGGCCTTCGCGGCCTCCCTGACGCTCGGCGCCGGCCAGTTCTGCACCAATCCGGGCCTGATCCTGGCGGTACCGGGCCCGGGCCTCGACGCCTTCCTGGCCTCGGCCACGGCCGCCCTGCGGGAGACGCCCGCCGCGACCATGCTGACCCCGGGCATCCACAAGGCCTATTGCGAGGGCGTCGCGCGGCTCGCCGGCCACGCCGCGGTCACGCGCCTCGCCGAGGGACCGGAAGGCGCCGCGACCCAGGGCCGGGCGGCCCTGTTCGCCACCGATTCGAGCGCCTTCCTGGCGGAGCCCGAGCTGCAGGAGGAGATGTTCGGCGCCGCGGCCCTGGTGGTGCGCTGCCCCGACCTCGCCGCGATGCGGAAGGTTCTGGAGCATCTCGAAGGCCAGCTCACCGCCTCCCTGCACATCACGCCCGAGGACCATGCGGCCGTGCAGGACCTGCTGCCACTGCTGGAGCGCCGGGTCGGCCGCATCCTGGTCGACGGCTTCGGCACCGGGGTGGAGGTGGCCCACGCCATGGTCCATGGCGGCCCGTATCCGGCGACCTCCGACGGGCGCACGACCTCGGTGGGCAGCCTCGCGATCGACCGGTTCCTGCGGCCGGTGAGCTACCAGGACCTCCCCGACGCGCTGCTCCCCGCGGCCCTGAAACAAGCCAACCCCCTCGGCCTGCCGCGCCGGATCGACGGCGTTCTCGAGCGCCGCTGACGCGACCGGGCGTGCGGGGACGGGCCAGCCCGTCCCCGCACGCCCCAATCTCGAACGGCGCAGTTTGCGCCCGATCGAGCGCTTGCAACGCCGAGACTCCCCGTCTAGACAGCCCCAGCCCACGGTGGGGCGTCGCCAAGTGGTAAGGCAGCGGTTTTTGGTACCGCCATTCCCAGGTTCGAATCCTGGCGCCCCAGCCAAATTCCTGAAGGAAATCAAAGCCCTCAGGGCCGGGACATAACGGACACCCCGGAACAGAAGGTGTTTTTCCGGCGCACAAGAGTCGGCACAGTTTGTGAAGGCCGGCCAACAGGCCGGTTCCGAACCTCGGAAAGCTGCCAAATTCGGACGCTGCAGCTGACGCAGCGCCTGCCGCCCCTGCGAACGAGGCCTCGCCGCAGGAACGAGTGCCGGTTTGCCTGAGTTGGCCGGGTTGATTCGAACGGACTTCGGTGCGCCAAAGGCATCAAGTCGACCCGGAGACGCGGTATGGTACGCACCGCGATCCTGCTGGCGCATCCGATGACGGAATGACGGGAGCGCAGCGACGACGCCAGCCAAGTACGTGGAGGTTGTCGTTCTGCCGACGGTGCGGAAATTCATAGAGAGGCCCAACGATCGGCGTTTGGCCTAGCTCGCTGCATAGCCTCGTTCCACGACATCTAGCCCGATAATGGGTTCTTCGCGTAAATAATTTTAAAACTTTTCAGCCATTGATGCGTGTCGTCAGAAGTTCTTTGTCTGGACTGCTTGCTCTCCAGAGATCACTTCTGAATTATTACCGCTGATGCTGTGGCCGATAAATCAATCTAAAAGATATTTCATCGTCCGAGCGGAGGCTTTTCCATTCGGATAAAACTTCAATGAAACACGTTCCACAATCCGCCTTTGATATTGTTGCGAAGCTTCGGGGCGCAACTCGCTTAGAAGATATATTTTTAGTTCTAAATTCGAACGGCCGTATCTTCGGCTATGATGCGTTCGTTATGGGACATCTCCCGCTGGCGCCGACGCAGACCCTCCTGGATTGCGCAATTCTCTCAGGTTGGCCCGCCGCGTGGGAACGGCGCTATCACACCGAGCGATTCGTTCATGTCGATCCCGTCATCCGGCATATCCGGCACAGCGTCGACCCCTTCCTCTGGCGCGAGGCCCTCGATGCGCCCGGGCGTCGCGACGGTCGGCTCGTCCTCGACGAGGCCCGAGCCTTCGGCCTCGCCGAGGGTTTCTGCGTGCCGCTTCATCATGCCGGCGGCGGCGAATCGGGCGTGAGCTTTGGGGGGGAGCGGTTCGCACCCTCGAACGACGAACGCGCGGCGCTGCACCTGATCGGCATCTACGCCCTGTCGGCGGCGCAGGCGATCCTGCGCCGCAAGGCGTGCGCGGACGACAAGCGCCCTACGGCGGCGCATCTGACCGGACGCGAGATCGAATGCCTGAAGTGGTCAGCGGCCGGCAAGACGGCTTGGGAGATTTCGGTGATCCTGTCGATTTCCCGGCGCACCGTGGAGCAGCATCTGGCCAGCGCTGGGCGCAAGTTGGAGGCTGTCAGCCGCGTTCACAGCGTGGCGGAGGCTCTGAGGCGGGGCATCATAAGCTGACGGACCCTGCGCTGGATCTCCGGATTTTTACGGCTGGCTATGCCGGCTACATTTGAGGACCTTCAGGGCGTTCTCCACCGGAGCGCCCTATGTTCAGAATTCTGTCCGGCGATATTGACGTATCCGACCCAGATCTGGCCGATCGGATCTACAAATTTCGTCATGCTTATTTCGTCGAATATCTGCGATGGGAGAGCTGTCGACGACGTGACGGGCGTGAATGCGATCAATTTGACGGGCCCAATAGCATTCACATCCTCGGCGAGGAGGGCAGGGACATCCTGGCCTACGCACGCCTTCTGCCGACGACGCGTCCGCACCTGCTCTCGCATCTCTACCCTGAGATCCTGCAGGGCGGCGCTGCGCCGACGGGACGGCGGATCTACGAATGGACACGCCACGCAATCGCAGTCCAGATGCGGGAATCGGCTATGGCGACGGCCTTCTCGAACGTGGTGTCCGGCGCGGTCGCCTACGCGGCGGAGGCGCTGGATCTCGAAGGCCTCCTCGTCCAGCTCCATCCCTCTCTCATAGCACGCCTGATCGAGACAGGTTGGGATGCCGAGCCGCTCGCCCTCCCGACGAAATACCAGGGCAGCTACCTGGTGCCGGTTTACGCACGCCTCACCGAACAAACGCTTCTGACGGCACAGGCGGCCTTCACAAATTGGCGCGGGGCACGCTTGCACGTCTCGCGCGAATTTATCCGCACGGCTGCGGCTGACGTGCCGACACCGGTCCTCGGGTGAAATTCCAGACGAAAGAGATCACGATGCCATCCACGACGGCGCAAAGCGTCTTGTTCTTCCGGGTCTATCGAGAGGCCGCGCTGCCGCTCTACGACGCCCTCGTCTCGGACCTCTGCAGTTCTCCGCATCTGCCCTTCCAACTGGCGACGACCCTGGAGGATATCGGCCAAGCGTTCATAGGGTTCGCGAACGCGGTCAACGGCGAACTGAAGCGCCGCGGTGTGCTGGATCAGGAAGTTGAGCCCGATCAGACGATCGAGGCACAGATCGATGCCCTTCTCGCGCGCCTCGTCGATGGCGATTCCGCAGTGCAGGCGGGGCTGATCGGACGCGTATTCCCGGCCCTAAAGGAGGAAGCCGTTCGACGAGCCCTCAAGGTCGCGCTCGTGACCCAGCACGATCTGCCGATTGCGGCCGGCTGAAGCTTGCGGGCAAGACGTCGGGCCGACGGCGGATTCAGGCGTAGGCTGTCGGCAGCTCGCCGACCTGCGTCGTGTAGCGCGGCGTCCGCATCTCGAACTTCGTGTTCCACGCGCGCCGAGCCACTAGCCCGGCCCGAGCCGGCACCACGGCGCCGCGCCCCCACCGCGCGTTGCAGGCGTCCAGGGCGGCCATCAGCGGTTCCGACCGCTCCCGGTCCATCCGCCCGATCAGCGCTCGTGGGCTGTGCGACAGCGGCACGAGGTCGTTGGTGACGATGCCAGCCTTGGAATACCGCCACGGCCGCTCGCCGGGCTCGCGCCAGGTTCGGGCCACCCCGTGCCGGGCCGCCTTGATCAGCGCCAGCGTATCCGAGGTGTGCTCGGGCAGGGTGACCGTAGTCGAGACCGACCGCATCGGTTCGTCCCGGTCGTGCTCGCTGGTGTGGTAGAAAACCGTGACGTGGTTGGTCGCCAGCCCCTCGCGCCGTAGCTTCTCGCCCAGGCGCGTCGCGTGGGCTGAGACCGCCTCCTCGAGCGTGGCCCGATCCTCGATCCGGCCGGAGAACGAGCGCGTCACCGCGCAGCCCTTCCGCCGGGCCGGGACCATCTCCAGAGGCAGGCAGGCCAGCCCGCGCAGCTCGTGGATGATGCGCTCGCCCACCACCGTCAGGCCCTTGCGCACCGGCCGTGGATCGAGGTCGCGCAGGTCCGCGACGCTCTCCACGCCCATGGCCTCCAGCTTGGCGAGCGAGGCGCGGCCGATGCCCCAGACCTCGGCGACGCCGATCCGGCAGAGCCAGTGCTCGTAGGCCGCCACGTCGGTCAGGTCGCACACGCCCTGCAGCTCGGGCACGGCCTTGGCGATGTGGTTGGCGAGCTTCGCCAGGGTCTTGGTCGGGCCGATGCCGACGCAGCTCGGTATGCCGGTCCAACTCCGCACGGTGGCGCGGAGATCCCGGGCGAGCTCCACCCGCAGGCCCGGCGCCACGTCGGAGAGATCGAGGAAGGATTCGTCGATCGAGTAGATCTCCACCCGCGGGCTGAACTGCCGGTAGACCGCGTTGGTGCGCCCGCTCATGTCGCCATAGAGCGTGTAGTTCGACGAGAACACGCGCACGCCCTGCCGCCGGCACAGGTCGCGGATCTTGAAGTACGGCTCGCCCATGCGGATCCCGAGCGCCTTGGCCTCGGCCGTGCGGGCGATGGCGCAGCCGTCGTTGTTCGACAGCACGATCACCGGCACCAGGGCGAGCTTCGGATCGAACACGCGCTCGCACGAGCAGTAGAAGCTGTTGCCGTCGATCAGCGCCACCGCACGGCCGCCGCCGATCCGGTCGCGCTGGCGCGGGGCCGGCGCGCTCACGACAGCTGCCCGCGGGCGACGTGCCAGCGGATCGAGAACCGCACCACGCCCCAGATCACGCCCTCGCCAAGCTCGTCGACTGCGAAGGCGGGCAGGTCCGGGTTGCAGAAGGCCAGCCGGGCCACGTTGCCGTCGATCACCAAGCGCTTGCAGCTCATCTCTCCGTCCACCGCCGCGACGACGATGCTGCCATGGGACGGCTTGAGGCTGCGGTCGACGCAGGCGAGATCTCGGTCAAAGATGCCGGCGCCTTCCATCGACGATCCAGCAATGCGCCACAGGAAGGTCGCCGGCGGGTTCGGCACGAGCCAGCGCGGCAGTTCCAGCGCGCCTTCCAGGAAGTCGTCGGCCGGACTGGGGAAGCCCGCGCAGAGGGCCTGGCCGATTAGAGGGACCCGCACGGCATCGGGGCTGCCGACGAGCAACGCGTCGATCCGGTCGAGATGCACCCATGTCCTCGTGCGCTAGAACAGACAAAGAACAAAGCACTGGACTGCGCCGAGGTTCAACCGGTTCGGGCTTCCGTGCCGAAAGCGTGGTGGACGGGTGTGGACAGCGTGGAATAACGCGAATGGCAACATCGCCTTGCGCCGACTTCGCAGAAGCGGGGTTACGATGGCGATGGAAGACGGCGTTCGTAGTGCAGGTGTTCGGGCTGCATCGGAAGCAGCTGCGCCCGGCCCGCCAGGAGCCGGCGCAGACGGAGAGCGGCGCGCTGAGGAAGGCCGAGAACCTGCCTAGGCGGATGCCGGGTGTGGCGGCGCTGAAGGTGGTGGCCGACGACGAGACCGGCGAGCTAGAGGACGTCACGATCCTCGGCCAGTGGGGCGAGGTGTCGGACGATTTTGCCGAGAGCCTGCAGGGCTGATCGTCAGCCGCATCCCCTGGCGGTGAACTGCCAGACCGGCGGACCGAAGGTTTGCCCTGGCTTGGTCCGGTAGCCCGGGAAGCGGTCGAACACGATCCGGGCAGGCTCGATGCCGATCACCCAGCTGTCGTTGACCATCAGTGCGCCGGCATATTCCGCGCGCAGGAAGCCGTGCTCCGGATGCACGCCGAACAGCTGCTCGGCGGTCCAGCCGGTTCTGTGCGCCTTGGCCCCGTGCTCGTCGAGGAACGCCAGCGCATTCTCGTGCATCGCCTTCCACTTCGCCGGGAGCAGATCCCGGCATGGCGAGGCGTGCTCGGACAGGCGCTCGATCTGGTCGCGCCAAGAGGCGACAACGGGCGAGAGGTCTGACATGACGGGTGGGGTAGGCATGCAGTATTAACGCGGCGTCACTTACAAGAGGCGGGCATCATCTTCATGAACGAGAACGGCGAGTGGCCAGGCGTCAGGCTCCGTAAGACCGATCCAAGCGAGTGCCGGAGCCTGACATGATGAAGCTTCACCTAAGCATGCTGCCTCGAGGGCCGAGACGTGAGCAGTCCGCCGATTATTGCGGCCGCGGTTCGATCTCCGCGTTTGACGATTGGGTCCGAAAGGGCATCGTGCCTCGGGCCATGAGGGGCACGAACCGCTGGGACTGCAGGTTGATCAACTGCGCTTGATCACCACTCTGAGCTGGCGTCCGACGCCAGCGCTTTGATCGACGAGTGGCTGTCCAAGCATCTGTACTGATACAACCTACTCGCAACCAACATAGGTCAATCTAAATATTTGGGCAAAATGGATCATAAGTATGAGTGAACAGTACGATTTAGCTGCTTGGCGGCATCAGGGCACGGCGGACCATCTACTTAAAAACAGTGAATTCGATGACGCCGGGTATCATTATGGGATTGTAGGAGAGAACGCTCTAAAACACGCGATGCGCAGCTCAGGTATCGAAGCGTATTTCCTAGCCAATCCGCCTCAACAGCGGAATGGTCGTCGTCGGTCTGGTGATCCCCTCAGAGGCACGCCACTACGAGGTCACTTTCCCAGCCTTCAAGCCCTAGCAATACAAGCTCAACAGGTTGTGTCGCTCTACGCAACTGGAAGAGTTGCGGCCGCTCTTCAAACCGAGATAGGCAGCGCGGCATTTAACACTCGATTCCAAAGCTGGAGCATCGACATCAGGTATGCATCAACGACGTGCACGCCGGTAACTCAAGCCGTATGTGATACGTGGAAAAAAGATGCCGAAGATCTTATTCTGCGTCTTGTAATTTGAGGTATCAGCATGCCAGCTCGATTTGATACCAGCTTATACATTATGCTCGATGTCCTTGCTTCGCACCATGTTGATGTAGATCGAGAGGCAATCATCGTCAGAGACGGTGCAGGAAGACTGACTTTCGTTAAAGAAAAAATTGCGAAAAGCGAAGATTTAGTCAAAGATTTGCGTGAAGCGCTAGGAGCTTATGCTGCTCCAATGCCGATCGTCGGCGGATCTTTGGCGCTACGTTTGAGGCAAGATACGAGACTTCGTCGGGCGTCACTTCAACACAACGGATCAGAAATAGATTTTCTATATGCGGATCGTAGAATCGTGGGCGCCGATTGGATGCTTGCTCCGCAAGCCTCGCCAAATGGCGCTAAGCGACTTGTCTTTTCTTCTTTGAAGGGAGGCGTTGGACGCTCGACTGCGCTTGCGATTCTTGCGGCAGATTTATCGCGCAAAGGAAAAAGAGTTCTTGCAATAGATTTGGATATTGAGGCTCCGGGCATCGGATTTATGATGTTGCCGCCTGGGGATGGCGATGACGATCTTGATCTTAGGCCTGATTTTGGAGCTATTGACTATCTTATTGAGAACGGATTAAACGGAGTCGATGATTACGATTTAGATAAATTCATTGGTGTTAGCCCCTTTGCTGAGGGATCAATCGACGTGGTTCCCGCCATTGGTCGTGTCACTGATGAAAATCCCTCTTCAATGATCGCCAAGCTTTCCAGAGCGCTGGTAGAAGACAGCACGCCCGCTGGACCTAAAGGCTTGGCGCAGCAAATCCGTGAAATGGTAGACAGATTTTCAGCGACAAAAGATTACGATGTTATCCTGATCGATGCTCGCGCAGGAATGGCGGAAGTTAGCGCAGCCGCTCTATTGTGGCTTGGCGCTGAGATACTGTTTTTTGGCACCGATCAGCCGCAAACTTTCAGGGGGTATCGCTATATATTATCCCATTTGGTCGAGACCGCTGGTTTTTCTCAAAATGAATTAGCTGAGGATTGGAGGGAAAAGATTACGTTTGTTCAATCAAAGGCGCCTCCGTCGGCTGTTGCTCGAAGCCAATTTAGGGAGCGGCTGTATTCAATGTGCGCTGAACTAATCTATGAATCAGAGACACTCAATGCGGACGGCATTGTCGAGCTTGGAGCGTTTAATCCTGCTCCGGATGCGACGGGGCCCGGCGTGCCACATGATGCAATTTATGTGGACCACCATCCGGCTTACGAAGCCTTTGATCCCTTAAGCGATAGAGCGTCGCTCGACACCGACGTATATAGAGGGCCGTTTGGGCCCTTCCTGGAGCGCTGCCGGGCCATATTGGACCTCGAGTCCGATACGATGACCGATGGGGAATGATGTTGGACATCCAAACTGCCCTGAGAGGCGCTCTTCGCGATCTGCCTATACTCGCTGCCCATGGAACGGGCATGTCTCCTGACGCCAGCAGCATTTATTTTCCAGAGGGGCACGCTGATGCTCTGGATCCTGAGGTCGCGTTAGTTATTGGCAACCGTGGCATGGGGAAGAGTTTCTGGGCTAGCGCATTGGCAGATCCAAGGAGCAGAAGAGTTATTGGCTCTGCATACATGGGCAGAGCTCGAGCGCTGCGATCGAAAAACCTGAACGTTCATTTCGGCTTTGCTGATGCGGAGGGCGCAAACGGTTCCGTATCGCGCATCCAACTGGAGAGCGTTCCACCTAACATTCCCGCCGATGTAATATGGCGAGCGATCGTTGTCCGGATTCTGAATCCAAATGAAGCTGGACTTCCAAAGAAATTTTCTCAATACGTGGAGTGGGCTTCAGAAAACCTTGAAGAGCTGCAATCAATGCTTCGATCTGCAGATAGGCAACTTTTTGAGGAAGGCAGGCAAACGCTAGTTCTTTTCGACCAACTTGAGCAACTTGCTGACGATTGGCCCAGGATTCAGACCTTAACACAAGGTCTGTTGAAAACGGCCCTCGCAATGAGAAGCTATCGATCTGTCAAGATAAAAATATTCATGCGGCCGGATCAATCAGAGAATCGGGACTTATTTAGATTTCCTGATGCTGCTAAAATTAGTGGCAGTGGTGTTCGACTGCGTTGGCGACCGCTCGATTTGTATGGCCTTTTGTATTTTCATATCTGGAGAGATGAAGGTGGGTGCGATGCTCTTCAGTCTTTGATGCAACAACTCAGTCTGCGCATTAACGAAAATCTAGAAGCAGAGCGCATCCCCACAATGCTTGCTTATGACGAGGTTGCGCAAAGGAAGCTTTTTGAGCAGTTTGCTGGACAGTTCATGGGAGCAAACGCGAAACGTGGGCGCCCTTATACCTGGATACCTGTCCATTTGGCAGACGGTCGGCTTGAGATATCCCCTAGAACGTTTCTTAGGGTCATCAAGACCGCAGCAGATCTTGGGAATAATAGACGGACCGCAATTGATTATCTCGGCATACAGCAGGGCGTGCGCCAAGCCTCTGAAAACCGGTTAACGGAACTTTCGGAAGATTATCCTTGGGTTCAAGAGGCTTTGGCTCCACTTTCTGGTTTGCTGGTGCCAGCTGATCCGGACGAGATCGTTGGCAGATGGATAGGATCGGATGTTATTCCCAGAATCCTGGACCGCTATTCAGGTATGTCTGCTCCGCTCGATCTTGCTTTGAGCACTGGCGATCAGGAGCCGGAGATCGCGTGTTACAGCCTTTTAAATTTATTGTCTGAGATCGGAGTTTTCGAAGAACGTATCAACGGGAAGGTTAATGTGCCCGATATTTTCCGAGTGAATGCAGGGATTAGACGCCGCGGCGGTATAACGCCGGAGCAGCGCCGCTTGCTGGGCCGGGTGACGAACTGATGATCGATTGGCGTCATATTCGTGGACAGTGCCTGGACGCGAGCCAAGCGGGCTAGCGGCGTCGAGACCCGCCCGGCGATGAGAAAAGTCGCCCGCGGCCACGCTGGCGCCCATGCAGACCGCCTGCGCCATCAAGGGCAACATCTCGCGCAAGGGCGACAAGATCTACCACCTGCCCGGGACGAGGGACTACGAGCGGACCGCGATCGACAACGGCTCCGGTGAGCGGATGTTCTGCAGCGAGGACGAGGCGAAGGGGGCCGGCTGGCGCGCGCCGCGCGGGTGATTGAAGCCCGTCGAGCCAGCAGATCGGCCGATGTCCAAGTAGTTGCTCAAGGGCTGAACGGTTGGGAGGTCGCTGTCGAAATGACGAAAGGCGCCTCGGCCGAAGCTGGGGAGCCTTCTCGTACCGTGCTGGATTTGCGTTTCGTCTCAGTGCGGCGATAGCCCGACCTTTGCCAGTACGATCCCGCCGAACGCCAACAGTGCGGCCGAGGCCAGTCCCCAGCCGATCCGGCGCAGGTCCCGCACCTGTCCGGCGACCTCGGCGAGACCCTTTTCGGCCTCGGCCTTGGCGCCGTCGACCGCCTTGTCGATCCGCCGCTCGATCTCCTCCCGGGCAACGAAGTGCTCGATGTCACGCCGGTAAGCCACGCCCTCAAGCTTCTCGTCCATCCGGTCGAGCTTGCCGCCGAGCATGTCCATCTGGCGGCCGGTGGCCTCCACCCGCTCGATCAGGCGCCCGATCCACTCGGGCAGATGGTCGGCCATGGCCCCGTTCCTCCGATCGCTGCGGCTCGCCCGCGTCGCACCCGCTCGGGGTGGAGTGTCGCCCTTCATCGGACGGCTCCCACAGCGCCGGGGCTCAGCCCTTAGGCCCGATCATGTGCGGGACGGCCTTGTCCACCGAGCGGGCCAACATGTAGGCGCCGATCCCCACCGTTAGGAGCGACCACAGCTCGGCCGGCACGCCCTTGAGCGCGGCGACCACCTCGACCTGAAGCCCGATCATCGGCGAGACCACACCGACCCAAGTGATCATCGCCAGCGCCCACAGCACGGTGATCGGCCGGGCGTTGCGGGCCAGCGGGCTCTCGGAGCCGGCATCGGCCTTCATCACCTCGGCCATGGCCCGGCTGAGATCGCCCTGCTGGTCGATCAGCGCCTTCTGCAGCTCCAGCTGAACCTGGAGACGCTGACCCTCGTCGGGCAGCACCTTCTGGAGGATCGGACCGACGGCGCCGAGCAGCGCCGGGAGAAGCGCGAGGAACCCCATGGTCAGACCCCCTTCTGCATGTTGTGGCGGATCGCGTCGCGCAGGCGCGGCCACCAGGATTTCGACACCGGGCTCGGGGCGGCAACCGATGGCACCGGTACTTCGGGGGACACCGCGGCGGTCAGGCAGGCCAGGAAGATCCGGTGGTAGCCGGCGATCAGCGCGCCGTTCTTCGCCACGTCGCCGTTGATGATGTCCCGCGCGCCCACCGGATCGTCGGTCTGCGTGTTGAAGAATCGGGCGAGCGTCCGGCCGTGGCGGAACAGCCCGTCGCGCGCGCCGATGATCAGGATGGCGGCGCTCGTCTCCGGCACGAGCGCCAGGTCCGGGTTGCCGACGAGGTCGAGGCCAAGCAGCCGGCCGAAGGTCCGATAATTGTTGAGCCACGTGAGCTGGCCGGCGCCGCGGCCGTAATAGGCGCGCCCGTTGATCGGCACGCCGTACTGATGCCCGCGCCCGTGGCCGTCCTCGCGCAGCGCCAGGTTCAGCCGGCATTCGTGCCAGGCGGTCGCCAGGGTGTAGGCGACGTGACGCAAATCGGGGGGCCAGCCCAGCCGTTCCCAGGCGTCGAGAATCCCGGTGAGCCCGTCGACCTCGACCTGCGACAGGCTCGGCCCGCACAGGCCGGAAGCGCGGACATGGGCGAAGAAGATCGCCCGCACGATCGGTGCGGTCATGGCTGTCTCCACGATGACAAAGAGAGGGGGCGTGCGTGTTCGCGCTCACGCCCCGCGGCGCGGCTCGCAGAACCCGGTCGATGCGATGGCAGGGAAGCGTGGTAAGCGGCGCGCGGTCACGCCATCTGCTGAGCGCCGAAGAACGAATCGGCGGCGGCCACGTAGCCGTCGGCGCCCGTGAACCGGACGTAGACCTCGACGTAATCGTTCGCCGCTAACTTCAGGGCCGAGGCGAGGTCGACCGCCGTGATGCCGTCGACCAGCGTACCGGTGGCCGCGGCGCGTCCACGCCCGGCGGCCGTCCCGTTCCTGTAGAGCTGTGCCTCGAGCGCGGCCGGGGCGCTCGTCCCGTTGCGCTTGTAGGTCAGCGAGAGGTTGAAGCCGTAGAGCCCGGCCTCGGGGGCAACGAAGCGGTTCTTGGACGCGATGAAGGCGCCCTGATCGTTGCTGTCGGCGTTGTTGAACTGGACCTTGGTCCAGGCATCCGCGCCGACGTA
Organism: Methylobacterium brachiatum; assembly: GCF_020523825.1. GTDB lineage: Bacteria > Pseudomonadota > Alphaproteobacteria > Rhizobiales > Beijerinckiaceae > Methylobacterium > Methylobacterium brachiatum. The sequence goes on from NZ_JAJALK010000004.1 coordinate 261,790, forward strand.
GTTGTCGAAGTTGGTATAGGCGACGGACTTGGCGAAGTTGGTGATGCGCTTCCAACCGGTGCCGTCGTGCCACTTGATCGCCGTGTCCGAGCCGCTGACGTAGATCTGTCCCGTCGCTCCGCCCTTCGGGTCGGATGGCAGCGGCACCAGGCCGACGGCGCCGTTCGCCTCCACCGAGAGGACATCCGTTGCGGCCGTGGCGCCCAGCGGGGTCGCCGCAATGACCGCCCGGGTGCCCTGCGCGCCGTCCGTCCAGGTCTCGGCGGTCAGGAACGACAGCCAGGCCCGGGCGGCCGCGCTGAAGGACTTGGCGCCGCGTCCCACGGCCGAGACCTGGCCGATCAGCGCCCCAGCCTTGAGCGCCGCTGGCGCGGCGGCGGTGCCTCCCGCCGCCCTGAAGGTGAGGCTGCCGCCCTCGGCAGCCCCGTAGCTGTCCAGAGCCAGGATGGCCCGTGATCCGTCGGCGCCGGACAGGCGCAGGACCGATTGAGCAGGCGGATCGGGCAGCGCCCCGGTGTTCGCGCTGACCTCCAGAGGAGCATCGATGCGGCCGAGGATTATTCGCCCAGTGGCGGCCGACGCGACGAGCGGCGTGTAGAAGGTCGCGCCGTCTGGCGAGACCTTCAGGGCGAAGTCGTCGCTGGCGAGCGTCCCGAACAGGGCCCGGGTGGAATAGCCGGTCTGGAACAGGAAGGCGGCGTCGTTGCCGGCGGCCTTCTTGTTCACGGACACCCGCATGTTGCCCGGGCCGGGCTTGGCATCGTCCCAGGAGAGGAGCGCCACCTCGGATTTCACCGCGAGCCGGTTGGTCGTGTCGGCCTCCGTGTTGATCCCGAGCATCGGCACGCCGGCCTTCAGATCGGTCGCCGAGACGGTCGGATGGCCGCCCGGGGTGGAGCCGTCATGCACCACGAGACGCCAGTTCGTGGTGTCCACGACGAATTCGCCCGGCTTGCCGACGAAGGTCGCGAGGAACGACCACGCGTCCCGCAGCCATTGCGTGCGCACGCTCATGCGGAGGCGAGCCCCAGATCGAGAAAGTTGGGATAGGGGTCGGAGGCGAGGCCGAAATCGTCCTCGCGCGCGGCGGCCTGCGAGGCCTGCCCGAGATCCGTGCTGCTGCCGAGCGCCAGCGCTTCGGCCAGCGGCCCGAACCGGCCCGATCCGATCGGCGTCACGGTGTAGGCCGCGCAGGTCGCGAGGTCTTGGATCGCGCCGCCGAAGATGTTGAACGATTGCAGCTTCAGGGTGAGCTGTGTGCCGATATAGGCCTCCGGCACGCTGTAGCGGAACACGGCCTCGTCGAGCCGGGTGAAGGGAACTCCGGCCGCGTGGGCACCGGCCGGCGAGCCGTAGAGCCCGCGCTCCAGGTAGGTCAGGCCGTAGGCGTGGGATCCGGTGAGCGTCGCGGTGGCATAGGACACGAGCTCCTGGCCGACCAGCGCCAGGGTCACGGCGTTGCGGGCATCGGCCTCCGTGCCCGAGGCCAGGGTTCCGCCGGACCGGGCGAGATCGACCGACAGCGTGTTGCCGCGGTCGGGGTTCGCGCCGGCCGGCGCCGGCAGGTCTGCGCTCAGCACGCCCTGGCGGGCGGTGTCGGCGATCGTGCCGACCTCGACGAAGGTGGCGCCGTCGCGCGAGACCCAGACATTCGCCCCGCCCCAGAACGGGTCGGCGTTGGCGCCGGATGCGGCGATCCAGACCTGCCGGACGCCCGCGGTCAGCGCGGCGGGCGGTTCGAAGATCAGCGGGGCGTTGACCGCGGCGGGGGCCTTGCCGCGGTCGATGCCGGTCCCGGTCGCGCCGACCACAGGATAGGCCGGCGCCGTCGCGGTGCCGCGCGGGAATTCCTCCGCCGTGACGGTGAGGAGCCCGTCCTCGTCCTCCTCGATCGCCGTGATCCGCACCGGCGCCCTGGCGAGGCCGAGACCCGCGTCGGTCAGGGTGACGATGTCCATCGGCTCCAGGAGGCAGAACTCCCAGGAGAGGCGGAACGTGAACGTGTTGCGGATGTAGAGGGCGCGCTGCAGTGCGAGCTGCGCGACGAGACGGCCTATTGAAAGGGCACAGATCTCACGGGCCGTGATGGTGCCGCCGACCTTCAGGCCGTAGCGCTCGATCGCACCCTGGTCGCGGGCCTCGACCGTGGTCGACGTGTAGCCGTGGCTGCGATCGGAGCACTCGACGCGCTGGACGTTGGGCAGGCCGTAGGGATCGCTGCGCGCAATCCGGACCGGATCCTCACCGTCGGCGAACAGGAAGTCGTCGTCGGTGAGGTCGTAGACCGGCGTGATGGTGGGCACGTAGGTCACGGTCGCGCCCGAGGGCGTGGTGCCGGTGACGGCCTGATCACCGTAGGGGACGATCTTCAGGAGCGCGCCCGACCACACCGCCGCGCTGTTCGTCAGCTTCAGCCAGCGCGACAGGATCGCGTTGGCGGTCTCGGCGTCGGTCAGCGCCGGGCTCAGCCCGAGGCCGAGTGCCGCGCAATAGGTCTGGTAGGACGAATCCCCAGAGGCGCCGAACAGGGCCGCGCCGCTCAGCGCGGCGGCCGGGAAGCCGACGCCGTACTGCGCGTTGGTCAGGAAATCCGAGACCATGGCGGCCGGGTCGGCGTCCTGCCCGAGCGGACCCGCGGTGCCGGCGAGCCGTCCGACCACCTCGAAGGCGATCGAGGAGATCGTCGCGCTGGACCCGAGATCGAAGTACGGCGAGGCCAGATAGGCAGTGCCGTTGTAGGGCAGAGCCGCGGCCGGGTAGCGGGCCTGCGCAGGCGCCCACGGCTGCTGCGGGGTCGCGCCGGCGATCAGGCTGAGGAAGTTGGTCGGGAAGGGGGTGACGGTCTGGCCGTTGAACACCTCGCCGATGCCCTGGATCGGCCCCTCGGCCAGCCCGAACATGATCCAGGTCGAGTAGGTGTAGCCCGTGACGCTGCGGCCGCCGCCGCCCTTGCCGCCCGCATGCTTCTTGCGCTGCGCGTGCGTCTGGAATCCGTCGGACCAGATGACGTTCGGGGCGATGCGGTTCGTCCCGTAGACGATCGGGATCGGCAGCGCGCTCGACGAGGTCTGGACCTGCAGGCCGGTATAGTCCGGCCGGACGGTGCGCTTCTTGCCGCCAAACAGGCTCATGCGGGTTCGACCTCGGCGGCGGCACGCGCCGCCCACAGGCTGAAGAAGCGCGGGTGTCGGCCCGGCTCGGTGAGCACGGGATTGCGGGCGAGCGGCTCCTCGACCACGGCTTGGGCGGGCGAGAAAGCGTGCACCAGGGTCAGGGGCTCGGCCGCGGTCACGATGCCCCCGTGAGCGTAGGCGCGCCCGTAGCGGAACACGATCACGTCGCCGGGATCGGCCCGGGCGACCTCGGCGGCCCGGTCGAACACGAAGCCGAGATAGCGCTCGTCGTCGCGGTGCAGGTGCCAGTCCTGGGGGTAGGGCCGCGGATCGAAGGCCGGGACGAGGCCGGCATCGACGAACACGCGCACGATGAGCATGCCGCAATCGACTCCGACGCCATGGATATCGGCGCCCGGGTGGTAGGGCGTGCCGATCCAGCGCCGGGCCTCGCAGATGAGAGCCAAGCGGCCTTCAGCTTCTGAGAGCATGGCAGGCCCTCGAGATGCGGGGTATCCAACGGTACGTCCAAGGGTGCCGAGACCTACTCGACGGGAGATCAGACCCGTTTAGTGGTTCAAATCAGACGCTTGGAAACTACCTGAAAAGGTTGAAGCGAATGGCGAACTCTCGACTTGAAGGCACAGCGCCGAGATCCACATGCTTCACGAACTCGCGACCCTTTCGTGCCCGTTGCTTGCAGTCGGTCGAGCAACCGAGAGCGTGTATGATTGGGTAAACGACGCGACGGGCAAGGGTGAACTGTTGGGCTGGTGACAGACTGAGGGTGAAATACTCGGCGCCTTGGCTATATTCGGTACGCGAGCGAGAGGCTCAGCATCACAAGGATCGGTCTTGTTACTGGGTGCTGAAGATGACAGCAGTAGCGTGATTGCCGTACAGGGGAAGTATTTGATCACGGGCCTTCGCGGCCAGCCGCTCGTTTGCGAAAGTTAAGCAATGATATGAATAACTTGTATCCTGCGCCACCGTCCCAAAAGACGGAGCAACTCCCGGTATTTGCTGGTTGTTCGGTCCAGACATATTTGGCATGCCGGGATGAGGAGGTGTTCCAGGATGAGCGGTTGCAACCACTATATATAGGATCCAGTACACGATGCTTGGGCCCCTAAACAATAATCTTGCGGATTTTGAACCCGGCTAGTTTCAGAGTAGCTAGGTCGGGTGCCACTTGCCCGGCTACACAATGTGTTCCGTCAGGCAGATATCCATCATTAATGCCGACACAAGGATTGGTGCTGTTCAACAGATTTGCCGTAACATAATATATCTTTCCATTTACCTCGACGGGCTCGAGTGTTGCTGTAATTTTTATTTTGCGCTTTTTTCTTTTATCTTTGGACATAGGGGCCTCCAGATCTGCTATTGGAAACGTGCGGCGTTCTGAGCAGCAACGAAGCTGCCGATCACTGCAGCATTGTGTTGAGATGCCGCAGGTTCTGCGAGAGCTTCAACGGCCTTTAAAGCGTCGATCTTACTGAGAGGAGCGAGCGGTCCCACAGTCATAATGATTTGGCCAGTTATTGTTCTAGTTCCAGACAACAGAGACCCGCCAGTATTTGCGCTAAGTTTTGTGAATCTCCAGATCGGTGTGTAATTTGCTCCAATCGATCCTACGAATGTGAGGTCGCTCTGAAGTACGGTGAATGGAGGCTTTTTAAAATTCCCGGTTGTCGCCACGCCATAGGCAGCAACAGTCGCATTATCGTAGATGAATTCTCTGATGCGATGATCGGACTCAACTAGCGGGCCGTCCAAAATTCGATCGCAGTCTGTGTTGACGCCAAGGCTGATATTTTTGTATTGGTCGTCAAGCAATTCTGAGTTTTGCCAAATGAATGTTGTAGTTTCTAATCTCGTAGCCTGAGCGTTTCCAGTTGCTCCGAACACATTTGATATGCTTTCAACTCCCTTGAGAAGTATATCATTTGTTATGCTCGGGCTTAGGCTGGATTTGTCTTCCCAAGTAGATTTGATCGTAATTTGTGTCCCCCAATACTTTAGCCAGGGAACACTTCCGAGTTTCTCAGCGTCAAATAGCGCATTTTGAACTTCGCATTTTACCTTTGATATTAGTCGGGTTTTGAGCTTCCCTTCGCGCGAATGCCCGCGGGCATCGATGTCGTTGGGAATAATCGGATCTTTTAACGGCGTGACAGCACCACACCCAGCGAGGCATGATGTTGCAAGAATGCTGAGCACGATGGTGCGACTCGACTGCACAACGCCTCTCCATCTGATCGGGATGATTGTGCGCGGGCGCCAGCACTGGACGCAATACTGTTTTAACCAGACTGCATGGAACGCTACCCGGTGTTGCTATTGCGCATCATAGACGCTTAACCGGCGGCACTAGTAATCGGTGGATTGAACCGACAGTGGATTGAAACTTAAAATCACTAATGTGGGCAGCTTTCGGTCTTAAAGCTAAGCAGCTTCAATCCGACGGATCGTCGTTCACCGCGATGGGCATTTGCGAGTGATCGACTACGCTAGCCGCGATCCATGCTGGGTGGCCGCTGGTCCGGCAGCAGATCTTGCACTCGATCTTAATGTACGCGGGGTCGCAATTCTCGCTGTGTTACGTCCAGAGCATGGCGCTCTGGACGTAACACCGCACGCAGACGTCTTTCTCGTACAAGAGCAGCATCGTCCTGGCCCCGTCGCTCTCGGCGCGGATCAGCGCCACAAAGCGGCCGACGGCTGTCCCACAGACCTACAGCTGTATGACTTCCTCGACGGTCTCAGGCGGATCGACAGTTCGCGCAGTAACACTGCCCAGCACCACTACTTGACCGTACCCAGCGCCAGGAGTTCACTCCAAATACATGTCCGTTTTTGGGAGCCGCGCCGCTGCGCATGAAAGACCGTGTTGGGTCGTTAGCGGAAATTCCCGATTGGTATTAAACATCTGATCTTTACGACTAGAACGCGGCCTCGGGGGTTGGCACAAACGGGAAACCGCGGAAGTTGGCGTCGTTCGCGAACTTGGACCGGCAAGTCGCCAGCGTGTGGTCGCAGCCGAGATAGGCGGTGAAGGCATCACCCGCGTTCGGGAGCGCGGGCAGCGGGTAGGCGAGGGTCAGGCCGGTCGCATCGGCCGCCTTGACCGTGGCCGAGACCCCGTTGTTGCCGCCCGAGGTGAAGGTCACCGTGCCCTGCGCGAGCGCGTCGCTCGCCCCGGTCCACGGGATGAAGGTCGTGGTCGCGCCAGCGCCCACGGTCCCGGCCGAGGCGTAGGCCTGCCGCACCAGCCGGCAGCCGGTATCGTACAAGGTGTGGTTACAGGTCGGCTGCCAGACGTTGCGGGGCAGATCGATATCGAGCAGCGTCAGCTCGCTCGCCACCGTCAGGGTCGCGCTGATGCGCCCGATCTGGTCGACGCTCGACAGCCGGCCGGTGAACAGGGTGACGCCGCCGATCGGTGAGGCGTCCCAGGCGGTGAGGAACGCCCGGTCCCGCCGGATCGTGCAGCCGTCGAACACGCCCTCGCGCAGGGCCACCAGGAAGGGCACGCCGCCCACCGTGTCGGTCGGCCGGGCCGAGACCGTGATCCGCTGCTGATCCACGTCGAGACCGGTGGTGCAGCGGTAGCGCAGCCCGTCCACCAGCACGGAATCGGCGAGGTAGGTGTAGCCGTTCAGTGCCACCGGCACGTCGGCGTCGGTGTAGGTCAGGATCAGGCCGGACAGCAGCGTGAAGGTGAAGCAATCGGCCATCAGCAGCGGCTTGTCGGCCCTGGCCCGAAGGTCGGCGAGGTAGGCGACCAGGGTCGGATCAGCCGTCCTCACGTGCGCACGCTCCGGAACTTCACCGCTTCCGCCTTCCACAGCCCGGCCATGACGTTCTCGAAATCCTGCACGTCGTCGACGAACCGGCAGAGGTAGGCGAAGCTGAAATCCGCGCCGATCACCGCGCCGGCGGCCGGCGCGCCCGCGAACGTGATCCGGTTCGGTGCCGTGAGGCTCCAGCCGCCGGCGGCCGCCCCGTTGATGGAGACGGCGCGCAAAGCCGTCACCCAGCCGACCGGCTCGGAGAAGCCGCCGAGCGTGCGCAGGGCTGGGAAGGCGAGGGTGGTCCCGTCGCCGACCCCGATCGCGCCGCCCGCGACCGTGTTGTCGGTCGGATCGGTGTACAGGAACGTCCCGAAGCGGCCTTGGCAGCGCAGGAACAGGCCGAGCAGCGCCTGGAGCGAGTTCACCCCGAGGCCGGGAAAGGCCGAGCCCGAGGCCAGCCCGTCGAAGGTGACCTCGAATTCCCACAGCGGTGCCGCGTAAAGGCTGGCGCGCACCTCCCGCCCCGAGACGTGCGGGGCGAGCCGCGTCGCGAAGGTCGGGCGCTTGTGCACCGACCAGCCCTGGCCCGGCAGCGCCGGGAAGGCGGGCGGGGTGTCGGTCACCCGCGCACGCTCGTGAGCCGGAAGGCCTGCGTAGAGAACAGCAGCGCCATGAATTGCTCCAGATCCAGGTCGTCGTCGGCGAAGCGGCAGAGCAGGCTCGATCCGATGCCGAGTTCGGCCGGCACGGCGACGCGGAACGGGAGATCCCGGCCGGCGACCGAGCCGTAGAAGCCGGCCAGGCGCTCGAAGTCCCCGGCCAGCCCGCGCGCGGCGAATCCCCCGGCGGCGAGGACATCGTAGGCGAGTTCGATCTCCCAGAGCGGCGCCCGCGCCCGGGCCGCCCGCGCCTCCCGGCCGGAGACGTGCTGGGCCGCGCCGGTGCGGAACACGGGCGCGTAGCGCACCGACCACGCCAGGCCGGACAGGACCGGGAAGCTCGGGTACGGCCCCGGCACGGGCGAGGCGTCACGCGGTGGTGGCGGCAGCGCCGGCCCCTTGCCGCCGATCCACAGGCCGGCCGGCCAGTTGAGCGTGTCGCCCCAGACATCGGAGCGCAGCGGGAAGGTCGGGAACGGCCGCGCGTCCCAGTTCCAGGCCGCGAAGAAGGCGGTCTGGAGCATCGGCAGGCCGGCGGCCGAGGTCTCGTTGTTGCCGTCGACGTACCAGTATTCGTAGAGCGCCCGCAGCGCCATGGCGCAGAGCGTGTCGTCGCGCTTGGGCCGATAGGTCGCCCCGTCGGCGCTGTCCCAGACCGACCAGTACGCGGTGAAGCTCTCGGTGCTCTTCGGGTCGTAGAACACGTTCGGCTGGTTGGTGGCGCGGTCGATCGAGGCGAAGCCGTACTCGACGAAGGCGATCGACTTCGACTGCGGCACCCACCGGGTGACGGCCCCGCTCGGCACATAGCCCCGGCCGTCGCCGATATCGTAGACCGCCCGGTGCGGGTTCTTCCACCACCAGCGCAGGTGCTTGTTCGCCAGGATCTCCTGGCCCGGATAGTACCGGCTGCGGGTCTGGGTCAGGCGGTCGCCGGTCGGCCGGGAGACCTGCTGATCCGAACCCAGGGGATCGAGGCCGATCCCGAGATTGTCCGAGTCGTAGTAGAACCAGTCGTATTTCTCGCCGCCCTCGATGTTCCGCTTGAGGTAGGGCATCGCGTAGAGCGTCGGCTCGCCCGAGAGCCCGAGGCCGCCCATGGTCTCGGGGCCGGGTGGCCAGGCGGTCCGGTCGGGGGCGGGCGCGGTCCAGTTCGCAGCGTCGAGGCCGCCGCCCGCCGTGGTCCAGTCCGACAGCGGCAGGTAGTTGTCGATGGCCACGAGGTCGATGCTCGCCCGCCCGTAGAGCTGGTCGATATGCGGCCACTGCCCGGCCTCGCCCGGATGCTGGACGCCCATCCACACCGACCAGTCCGGCGAATAGCTGACGAGGTTGTGCAGCCCGGCCGCGTCCCGGGTCAGGCCGGCGGCGTCGAAGATCCCGCGCACGTCGTCGGCGAGCTGCCCGAGCCCGTCAACGAACGGATAATCCCAGGTGACGGTGCCGTCTGCGCCGGTCATGCCGGCCTTGGTCCAGCCCGGCCCGCGGATCGATTCCAGCCCGCGCAGCTCGGAGCCCAGCAGGAACAGGTCGACGCCGCCGGCCAGCACGCACAGGTTGGCGTAATGCAGGATCATCCGGCGGAACGTGTAGTCCGTGGCCGGCCCGGCATAGCCGACCGTAAGGTTCGTGGAATCGCGGGTGAAGTGCGCCGGCTTCGCCGGCCCGAGGAAGCGGGTCACGGTCGCGGCGGCCGCCGCGTTCCTGTCCTGCCGGACCGCGATGCGCCCGCGCCACGGGAAGCCCGGGCAGTCCATCAGGATGAACGGGTAGAACACCACCCGGTAGCCGCGGGCCTTCAGGTCGCGCAGGCAGCGCACCACGCTCTGGTCGGAGGGCGTGCCGCCGTAGACCGCATGGCCGTCGATATAAGTGATCGGGATCAGGATCGAGGCGCCCGCGGCGTCCCGCGAGAGCTGGGTCAGGCCCGAGACCTGCCAATTCTCCTCGACGGGCTTCGCCCCGTCGAGGCGCTGGAACGAGCCGTCGATGTAGATGGTCGACGGGTAGATCTTGCAGACGTTCGCATCGAGCGAGGACCCGAACCACGCCACCAGCAGGTTGACGGTGGTGCAACCCGGAACCTGGGCGGCCAGGGCGTCGACGGCCCGGCTGTAATCCGTGCGCCCGGAGCCCGGCCCGGCATAGGTGTTGATCGGCACGAAGGTTCGGGTCGCCGCCGAGGGCGGCGATTTCGACGCCTGATAGGGCAGGGTGTCGTAGCCGAACTCCCCGGTCGAGGGCAGCAGGTTGAAACCGGTGATGTAGTCGATCACCGGTCAGCCTGGCCCGATCCGCGACAGGCCGAGATGCGCGCCCTGCCGGACCGCCTGGTTGATCGCCCGCATCAGCGGGCGCGAATGGTTCTGGAAGAAATCCGCCACCGACGCGCCGTCCAAAGCCGAGACGTTGATCTGCGTGGTGTGGTTCAGCGCCAGGCTCGGGGACGGGCTGCCGCCCATCGCAGCGCGGAGCGCACCGGCGGGGCCGGCCGGCACGATCATCTCGCCCTGGTGGACCTGGGCGATCATGTCGTTGGGCAGCGACCACGCGCCGACGGCAAACGACGGGATCGCCGCGGCGGCGGCCGCGACCGTCGCCTCGCCGGCGGCCGCCGGGCCGACCGCGGCGGGGCCCAGCAACGGCGAGAGGAAGCCGAAGATCCCCGCGAAGGTCTCGCTGGCCGAGGCCATGATCGACTTGACCATCGCACCCGCCTGCGTGGCGAAGGAGGCGGCCGCGCCGGTCTCCTCGGCGCCGGTCCGGACGGCGACGCCCGCGGTGGTCGCGGCGGTCTTGGCGGCCTCGCCGGCCTGGTGCGCCGAGACGCCGGCGAGCCAGTCGGCGATGAGCTTGACCCGCGCCTGGACGTAGCTCTGGACGATCGACAGGGCGGTCGCCCGCGCGGCCTGCGCGATCGTGGTCTGCCCCTGGATCACGCTGAAGACGTTGCCGGTCAGGGTCGAGCCGATCTGCTCGTAGGTGCGCTTGGTGTCTTGATACTCCGCCTTCTGCATCTCGCGCTCGGCCTGGGCGCGGCGGGACGCCGATTCGGCGGAGAGCCGGTCGAGCTGGGCCATGGCCTGCCGGTACTGGCTCGTCCCCTGGCCCCAGATCTCGGCGAGCTTGCGCTGGTGGTCGCGCTCCAGATCCTCGATCTGCGCCAGCACGCTGCTGGTCTCGGCGCGGCGTTCCGCGAAGGTGAGGCCGCGCTCCTGCGCCTCCTGGCGGATGTCGCGCATGCGATCATCGAGGACACGCTTGGCGTTCTGGTAGGCGGTGTCCTCTGCGGTGGCCCGCTCCTGCGCCTCGGCCTGCTCGACCGCCCGGATGTTGGCGACCTTCTGCGCCTCCAGCTGGTTCCAGGCCGCCGTGCCACGGGCATGGAGCCCCTGCTCGACGGTCAGCGCGTCGTTGAGGATCTGCAGCCGCTCGCGCGAGCCGGTCTCCATCTCGGCGGTCTGCAGGCTCGCCTCGGATCGGGTGAGGGCGACGCGCTTCTCGGCGAGGGCAGCCTCGCCCTGCGCGAGGCGGGTCTGGAGCGCCGTGCGGGCCGAGAGATCGGCGGTCGCGTCGAGCTGGTGGCGCAGGGCGTCGTTGGCGCGTTCCTGCGCCGCGACCTCGTCTCGCTTGCCCGCCGCGTTGGCCTGCGCGGTCGCCAGCGCCTCCCGGTCGAGGGCGTTGCCGCCGGCTTGGCGGTCCTGCAGCTGCTGGCGCAGGTCGAGCTGCTGGCGCAGGGCCTCGGCCGGGGCACCGCCGGTGATGTTGTCGGCCTCCCGGTTCCTTCGGCCGGCATTGACCCCGCCATTGTTGCCCGACCGGGCCCGGATCGCATCGGCGATGGCGCCCTCGTTTCCGCTGCGGCCCGCCGCCGCCACGTCGGAAGGTAGCGAGCCGTAATTGTAGGCCACGGAGGTGAGGGAGGCCTTCGCCCGGTCGGACAAGCCCTGCCACGCCGCGCCCACCTGCGCGGCGGCCCCGGCCTGGAACTCGACCACGCGGCGCGCGAGATCGCGCTCGGCGTCCTCACGCGTCGTGACCGTGTCGGCGGTGACCGGTGAGACGCGACCGTCGGCGCCGGTCGTGGTGTCCGATCCAAACCCGACGCGGAACCGGCCGTCGCTGTCGCGATAGGCCGAGCTGCTGAAGCCTTCGAACTGCCGGATCAGCGCGGCGGCGTCGCCGGTCGCCCCCTGGAGGCGCTGACGTAGCAGGTCGATCCGGCCCATCGCCTGGTCGATGCCGGCCTGCGCGGTGCCGCTAAGAAGCCCGGCGGTAGCGTCGGCGAGTTGCCCCGCGTCGAGCGGCGTGCGGGCGAGCGCCGCGTTGCGGCGCTCGATGGTCGCCAGCTGTTTTTCAAGCGCATCGGTGACCCGGTTGGCCTCGTCCACCTGCCCGCGCAGGCGCGACGCGAACAGGCCGGCCAGCGGCCCCAATACCCGGAAGCTCTGGAGCTGTTCCTGCAGCGCCCGGGTCATCTCGTTGCCGTAGGCACGGGCCCGCTCCACCAGGGCGGACAGGAGCACAGCCTGCATCTGGTTGGCGTTGCCGCTCTGGCGCGCCAGGTCGAATTGCGTGCGCAGCTCGCGCGAGACGCCGCCGAGCGCCGCGAGATAGCCGCTGCCGGCCGCGGCCGGGTCGCGCAGGGCCGCGGTGAGCGAGGACGCCATCTGCTTCGCCTCGTCCTCGGACGACGCCATCATGGCGATCAGCGAGACGATCGAGGCATTGGCCGCACCGGTGTAGTTCGGGACGGCGGCGAGCATGGTCTCGATCGAGGCCGCCCCCTGGTCGGTCATGCCCGGGACCTTGGTCAGCTCCAGCGTGAACGACTGGAGCATCCGGGTCGCGTTCTCGAAGCCGCGGGCCTGCGCCGCAGCCTGGAGCCGGTCCATATTACCGGCGGCCGCGATGGCGCGGCCCTCCACCTCCAGCAGGCCGGAGCCGTAGATCTGCGACCCGCGCCGCCATTCCTGGAACGCGCTGCGCTGCCGTTCGATCGCGCCGGTCAGCCCTTGGGTCGAGAGCGCGGTGACATCGAGGGCGCGCGCGCCGGCGAGCGCGTTGAACGCGTATTCCGCGAGCGCGGCGGCGCCGGACCGGGCCGCCGTTGCAGTCGCCGAGATCGCGGTTCCGGCGGCCGCGTAGCTCCGGCCGGTCGCATCGGAGGCGGCCTCGTCGGCGGCGCGCAGGCCGTGATAGGCCGCGGTGAGCACCGCGACGGCGCGGGCCTGGGACGCCACCGCGCTCGTGTTCGCGGTGCTGGTCTGGATCTGCCGCAGCGAGGCGTTGGCCTCGTCGATGGCCGTCTTCAGCGCGTCGTAGCTCTGGCGCGCCACCGCGTTCTGGCCGCGGGCCGTCGTCGCGAAGCTCTGGATCGCGCCCTTGGCCTGATCGGCTGCAGTGCGGATGCCGCCTGTGTCGCCACCGAAGCGGATCCGGATGTCGTCGGCCATGGTAGGGCTCAAGCGCAATCGGGTTGACCGGGCGACGGGCACTGAGGGGAGGGCTCTCTGCCGGTCCGCTTTCGAGTCGCAGATGCATTGAAGCCGACATGGCAGCAGGGACCGCTCTCGACCCTGAGCCGAAGCCACTGGAGAACTGACGAACGGCCATTTTGGAGAAGCGCCGAAGGCCGTTTGGGTGGCTGGATTGGATCAGCAGCTGCCAATCTCGGTTGTCGGTATGTCTTTCACTTTCTAGTAAAATTTGAGCGGATTATCTCTGTTATCAACATCATTCTCTTTAATTAAATGTCATCCTACGGATAAAATTCGAGCCAAATTCTCGCGCAATCGCCGCCATTGATCTATTATACAACTATATTCCAACAGTAATATATCTGGGCATGAGCCGCCTTGAATTTGGCCATCTCGCAAAAATGGCCTCGTTTTCCGCAATCTTCGAGTTCGGTAACATCACCATCATTGTTAAATCGGCATATTTCGGGCTGCTAGCAGCGCGATAGGGATATTCAATCCAATCTCAGCTGCGATCTCGCAGCCTGATCTCTGTATTCGCGCGGCGCCATCCCATACCGGGCCTTGAAGCACCTTGAGAAATGGGACTGGCTTATGAAACCGCACCCGTAGGCCAGCACGCCTATCGGCAGATGAAGGTGGCTGCTATCAGCCAGTCTCAGGGCCGCCGTTTCTAATCGCCGCTTCCAGATCCAGTCGGAAATATTCCGATTCTGCTCCCGAAATAGTTGTTGCAAGCGCCTAAGCGACACCCCCATTGCAATTGCAAGTTGGGATGGGTCCAAAGTCGGGTCGCCCAGGTTGGCTTCGATGTAGGCTTTGGCCCTCTGCACGATGACCGTACCGGCCAGATTCCGCGGGGTTTCCTGCGCCAAGCGCTCAGCAATACTAGCGACAAGCAAATCGATTCCAATTGAAGACATTCGCTCTGCCGTATCCGGGGTGAACCGCTCCCTGTGCCTTATAAGATCCTGGAAAAAGCTGGTTACGAGCGAAGTGGATGCCTGCTTACACCCTATCGTCAGCCCGGCATACAAAGCTGCAGGACCAAGCGACCTCTCAAGCCGGGCGCGTGAGACCTCCAATACGAGCGATTGGCTCTTTTCGACAGTGGCCATGATCGTCGGTTTGCGGTCCAACACGACGAACTCACCCGCGTGCTGGACTGATTCCCGTCCGTAATGCGTGCAGTTCAGTCGCCCCGAGAGCATGACCGTGACAGATACGGTGTCGTGCTTGTTATGACGGCGGATCGTATTGGGGGTGGCCTCAGTTTGGATTGCGCTCTGAGTGATACGGGTGATCGGCAGGGAGCCGACGTCTGCCCCCTCCATCAAACCCTCAAATGGACGATCGCCGATCCGGGTAAGCTCTACGGGCACGATCCTTTCGCGGATCGTTTCATACCAAAGCTTGAAACTATCTCTTGGGTGCAGACTGGCAGTGGTTAACAAAGTCCTCATCATTCGGAACTGTGCCGACAGCCTCATCGCGCATTGAGACAAAATTTCTTGCGCTTACAGTCAAGCGCGAACTCAAACTGTAGCTCAGGATATATCAATCACCGAGCTGGCTAGATATCAATACAATGGCAATGTCGAATCACATTTTGTTTATGATCGCGGCAAAATCAGAAATCGCTCGCATACACTCGCAAACGAACCAATAAGTGCGCAGGCATCGGCGCAACCAACTATTAAAGATGCAATCTAGAAAGTCATATAAGATGAATAGCTCAACATTGACCGAACGTACAGTTGCTATTGTTTGCGCCTACGTATCCCGGAACGCTGTCACTGCAACTGAACTGCCGACATTGATTGCGAAAGTATACATGGCGCTTGTTGATATAGCAAATCCAAACCATGTAATAGAAAGTGTATTCGCCAAACCGGGCTCAAAGGTGATTAAATCATCAGTTCGTTATGACCGGATCGTCAGCTTCATTGACGGGAAACCATATAAATCGCTCAAGCGACATCTCACGGCCAACGGGTTCACGCCTGAGAAATATCGTGCCTGTTACGGTCTCCCAGCCGACTACCCGATGATAGCCCCAGCATATGCTGCGGTCCGCTCAAGAATAGCAATGCAAGCCTATCACGGCGGCAAGGTTGCATAATCGATGCAGCCCAACATTGTTATTCTAACGGATCGTCACGATCGCGGGCTGGATCTCGCCGATGCTGTTCGATCGGTTGCTCAATCACGACTCCTTTTAGCTGGCAACCCCTGGACTGACGTAGACACTATTAAAGGGGTTATCGTTGTGGCGTCATTAGACCGAAGCGATACCAAACAATGCCTCAAAGATCTTCATTATCATCTGTCTGGGCGTCGGATACCGATCATCTACTTACTGCGCTCTCGGCATGGCAGTGATTTGTACGAGGCAGGAAAGCACGGAGTAACGGCCTGCTTATCTTCATTGACTGAACCGACAAAGGTCGTTGCTGCCCTGTTTCGCCAAGTAGCACCTGACAAAACGCTGACTGACCTTCTCGTCGAGCACAGCGCTGCTCGAATCGGGACGCTTTTTTCCAAGATGATGGCAGGCGCTAAAACCGGTGCCGTCGATCTACCGGCGATTGATGCGGAAATTGATCCTGTTCTTCAAGTCCTCCGGGAAGGCGGTTTGCGACGCTGGATTAATAAAGTACAAGCGCATGATGATATGACCGTCCGACATTGCTTGCTGGTCGCTGGTGTCGTGGCTAATTTTGCGATCAGCCTCCGACTATCGGTTGAGGACCGGACCACGCTCGTTCGAGCGGCTTTGTTGCATGATGTCGGAAAAGCGCAGATCCCGGTCGCGATTCTGAACAAGCCGGAGCACCTCGATCCTGCTGAGATGGCAGTGATGCGAACCCACGCGGCGCTCGGATACGACATCCTCAGAACATCCGGGATGAGCGATCCGCTCACGCTTTTGGGAGTTCGCCACCACCATGAGATGCTGGATGGGACGGGTTACCCCGACGGCCTACGCGGCGCCGAAATCAGCGATGCCGTTCGCCTACTGACGATATGCGATATCTACTCAGCGCTGACTGAACATAGGCCATATCGTCCCGCCATGCCGCAGGTTGAAGCATTAAAAATCCTACGGAAAATGACGCCCCTAAAATTAGAATCAGCGCTCGTTGAAGCATTTGCAGCGTCTCTTGTCGATGCTGATCAATTATGCGGGCGACCATGTATTGATGAAGCTCACGAAATCAAATCTGCATCTACAGTGCCATTTCACGGGGCATAAAAAGAATAAATGGGCGACATATATCAACCTCTGGTTGATATCAAATTCTTCAGCCAAATAAGCATCTCAATATCAGAAATTAGCTTTTTATTTCGAATTATGCCGGATGATGACTAGCATAAACCAGTCGGTGTTCACGATATTCCGGCGAACATTGATAGCACCATGGAGGATAACGCGAATGATCAGCTTATTCAAAAACGATGACAGCGCTAAGATTATCGCCCTCAATCGATCTCAGGCTGTGATCGAGTTCAATGCTGATGGGACAATCCTAACAGCGAACCAGAATTTTCTTGATGTGATAGGCTATACGCTGGCAGAAATTCAGGGTCGCAATCACGCTATACTCGTAGAAACGGCATATGGTGAGAGTGTGTCTTATCGTCAATTCTGGGACAGCCTCAGACGAGGGGTTTTTCAATCATCTGAATACAAACGCATCGCGAAAGATGGGCGAGAGGTCTGGATTCAGGGGACATACAACCCAGTGGTAGATAGAGCTGGTCGTGTCATCAAGGTGGTCAAGTTCGCGATCGATATCACCGCGCAGAAACTGCGGGGCTTGGATGTCGATGGCCAACTCGCTGCCCTGCAACGCTCTCAGGCGATCATCTCATTTACTCCCGAAGGTACAATTCTCGAAGCCAACGCCAATTTCTTAGCTGCGGTGAACTATCGTCTTGACGAGATAAAAGGGCGCCATCACTCCATCTTCGTCAGCGAGGCAGAGCGCTCCAGCGAAGACTACCGCGCTTTTTGGGCAGCCTTAGCCCACGGTGCATATCAAGCTGCCGAGTACCGTAGGGTCGCCAAAGACGGGTCGGAAGTGTTCATTCAGGGCACCTACAACCCAATCACCGATGAACACGGTCGCGTATTGAAGGTGGTGAAGTTCGCGGTCGATGTGACTGAGCAGGTGCGCCGTCGCCAGCGCCGGGCCGAGGCGCAGCGCGCGATCGGCACCGACCTCGACGCGATCGGACACAGTGTGGGGGAGGTAACCCGACAGACGACGGAGGCAGCAAGCACCGCCGGACGCGTATCCGATGACATCCAAGCTGTTGCTGCTGGAGCCGAAGAACTGTCGGCATCGGTCGGTGAGATCAGTCAACAGGTCAGCCGCGCAGCGGAGATCGCTAGCGAAGCCGTCCGACAGACCGAGCGCACTGGCACCATCGTGTCGGGTCTGAGTGGACAGGCGGCCCAGATTGGGGATGTCGTCGCGCTGATCCAAGGTATCGCGGCGCAGACGAACCTACTGGCTTTGAATGCCACGATCGAAGCCGCCCGAGCGGGGATGGCCGGCAAGGGTTTTGCGGTTGTAGCAAGCGAAGTGAAAGCCCTGGCCGAGCAGACAGCCCGTGCAACGGATCAGATCCGCGGGCAAATCACGGCGACGCAGGCAGCCACGCGTGAGGCCGTTACGGCCATCGACACGATCCAGGGGACGATCCGGACTCTCAACGACGTGTCGGGCGCGATTGCGGCAGCAGTGGAGGAGCAGTCCGCTGTCACCCGAGAGATGTCAGGCAATATGCAGACTGCGTCGCACGGGGTGGCGACGATCGCGGGCGGCATGGAGGCGATCGCCCGGGCGAGCGAGCAAGTTGATGCGGCGACGCGCCAAGTGCGGGAAGCCGCGCGCGCGGTCGCCTAATGATGGCCCAGATTCCTGATTCGGGCACCGCCGCCCTTCACGATGAGTGGGATCAACTGTCGGAGGTGGGCGCCGCGATGCGGCGTAGCCTCGACGACGCTCTCTCGGTTCTCGTACGTGCGGCGATCGATGATCCGACTCTGTCCTACGCTGCGAGCTGTCATCGCATCGACCAGACTTTTGCTGTCTGGTTGGCGCCATATCGGAACCTCGGCTGGGCGATGGACCAAGCTGCGGTGCTACAGAGGGCGTTGAAGAACAGTCTAAGCCATCGACCATATCGAACTGGCGGAGATGCCCTCAGCCGGGCGAACGATGACTGTAACGCTTAGCCGGCTCCGACTGAAGTGAACTGACCGGCTGGCTTTGCACCGGGCTGATTAAGGTATCAGCCCGGACCAGAGGCGTCGGGGAAGAAACGAGGATAGAGATGATCGAGCTCTAGCCCTAATGCGCCTTCACCTGCCCGTCTGGGAACCGCAGGATCATAGCGCCGATACCGCTCGGGTCGTCGGCCGCCGCGGCGAGCGTCGGCGGCTCGGCAGGCGCCTTCACGCCCAGGAACGCGGCGACCAGTTCGTGGACCGGGGGATGGGCGGACCAGTAGCGGTAGAGCCGCCGCACGTCCCAGAGCGTCAGATCTCCGACGGTGTCGAGGGAC
This sequence comes from Methylobacterium brachiatum, assembly GCF_020523825.1. Lineage (GTDB taxonomy): Bacteria > Pseudomonadota > Alphaproteobacteria > Rhizobiales > Beijerinckiaceae > Methylobacterium > Methylobacterium brachiatum. Next base: position 280,416 of record NZ_JAJALK010000004.1, read on the forward strand.
CATCCAGTGACGGTGCAGATCCGTCCGTAGACGGCGTCGAGATCGAGGCGGCGCCCTGCGCCGCCCGCGCTTCCCCCGGGTCGGCCCCCGGCAGGTAACCGGCGAGGATCAGCACCGCACGCGTCGCCTCGGCGAGATCGGCGCTCGTGGCCTCGAGATCGCGCAAGCCGGCGATGTCCGCTTCGTGGTCGCGGACCAGCGCTGCGCTCACCACCGCGAGCCCGTAGGCGAACGGACTCTCCCCCGAGCCGCGCGCCACGAGCGGCTCCAGGACCTCGACCTGGCGCAGGGTCAGCGGACGGACGGTCCAGGACTTCCCGCCGAGAGTGAGGATGGCCGGCTGCGGCCGCGGATCTGCGCTCATCCGACATCCCCGAACGACCAGGTCGCGACGTTGCCGGCCGCGTCCGCGAACACGCTGAAGTCGAATTCCGGCATGACGAAATCCTCGAGCTTCGTACCGAAGCCGAGCTTGGACGACGTGCAGTTGTTGAACTTCACGTTCACCGCGTTGCCCTGGAACGTCGTGTAGAACTGCGCCGAGAAGGTCGGCGTCGTGCCGAGCAGCTGATTGGTAACGGTGAAGCGCTGGCCCGCGCCGGCCAACACGTAGGTGTAGTTTATCAGCAGCGACTTGCCCTTGTCGTCGGCGGCGAAGGTGTAGACCCCGTTCGCCACGCTGTACTGGCCCGGAGCCGGCGCGGTGGCGACCCGGGTGAAGGGCAGGCCTGTCAGCGCGTTGAGGACGCCGAGATCGTCGACCGCCGTCGCGGCGTTGGCGGTGGTCACCGCATAGGGCTTGTCGGCTGGGATCGTTCCGGCCTCGCCGAACGCGGTCATCACCTGCCCGGGCACCAGTGCGACGCCGTAGAACAGCGAGGCGATGGCGAGCCCCGAGATCCGGGCGACCTTCGCCTTGCCGGTGGTCTTGATCGTGCCGCGCGCGATGGCCAGCGGGTGCTGCTGCTGGCCGTAGAGTTCCTTGATCGTGGCGGTCTCGTCGATGGTGACTTCCTGCACGAGCCCGAAATTCACCGGCGTCGCGTTGGCGATGTCCGTGCGGGTGCCGATCAGGACCCCGGAGCCGAAGGAATACATGCTGCTCTCCTGTCAGGGTTTGGCGAGCGGCGGCCGTGTCAGGACGCGGCGCGCTCAATCTCGGCCACGAGCGCCTTCACGCGCTCCTTAAAGGCGTGGACGAGGTTCCACAGCGCGGTGTGATTGCCGAGCGCGGTGCCGCCGAGCATATCGGCGTGCAGGTTGTCGATCCGGGCGGCGAGCGTCGCCCCGCGCACAGGCACGGCCTCGGCCGCCGGGATACCCTGCGGCGAATGATCGGCGGTGGATCCGCCCGCGGACACGCGATCGCTCGCGGACGCCTCGCCGGCGCTCGCGTCGTCTCCGAACCCCATGATGGTCTCCTCGTGTCAGGGGAGCTCGATCGACACGGGCACGATCAGGAGCCCGTCGCCGTCGAGGTCGCCGGGCACCTTCACGGGCCGGCCGGTGATGCGGGCCATGTATTGCGTGCCCGCCAGGGTGTTGCGGCCGAGCGCCCGGTCGGCTCCGGAGGGCGCCAGGGCCCGGTCGAGCGCGTCCATGATGTCGTTGAGCTGGGCCGCGCCGATCGTGCGGTGATCCTTCGCGTCGATGTAGACGAAGATCTTGACCTCGATCGTCCGCCGCGCGACCGCGCCGGAGGACCACGCGTAGGTCTCGTCGCCGCCCTCGTGGAGGAACACGGCCGGGCGACGGGCGGCCGGCACGTCGGCGAAGAGCCGGAGCCGCCGGCTCGGCGGCGATTTCCAGGCATAGGCCTGGGCCACGACCTGCTGGAGCGCGGCCACCGCCGCGTTGCGGGGGTCGAGCGGGGCGCTCACCCCGATATCCCCCGCGCGACTGCGCCCTTCAGTGCCGCCACGATGGTGTCGGCGCGATCGGCCAGCGAGGAACGCAGGAACGAGCGCTCCGGGGTATTGGCGGTGCGAGTGAAGCTGTGCACCGCCACCGCGCGCGGGGCGATGGCGTGCCCGAAGGCCTGCGTGATCGTGCGCACGTGGGCCGCGACCGTCTCCGCGCCAGTGAAGCCGAACTCGTGCCGGGCGCCGTAGGGAACGTCGCCCGACTGGCTCACGGCGCCGGTCACGGCGTCGCCGTGCGCCTCGACATCGGAGAAGATCGAGCGGCGCAGGCGGCCCGTGACGACGTTGAGGACCTCGCCCGACAGCTTGCGCTTGACCAGGGCCTCGAGCACGAGCCGCTCGACCTGGACGACCTTGACCATCTCGCCGCGGACGGCGTCGGGCATCCGATCGAACCGCGCGACCACGCGGGTCTCCTCGACCTGGATGTCGGTCAGCACGGGGGCACCACCGAGCGGTAGGGCTGCAGCGCGGCCGACACGAAGTCGGGCAGCGCCGTGATCCGGTACGACACCGTCTCCTGGCCGCCGAGCGACTTCGACTGCATCCCGACGCGCTCGGCATAGGCCATGCGGTCCCGGATCCAGTCGAGCGCGGCGTTGGCGAGATCGGCCGGGACGTAGCCGTAGGTGATCGCCACCGTCGCCCCGCCGTCCTCCTTCGAGAAGAAGTAGCCACCGGTATCGTCGTCGACGGCGTACTGCCCCCGCCCGGGGCCACGCTCGACCCGTGTGAGCGCGTCGCCGGTGCAGTAGACAACGCCGAGATCGCTCGCCCAGGCGCCGTAGGGCTCGACTGGATACACGGCACAGGGCGCGCCAGGTGGGATGAGCAGGGGCTCTGCAGAGACCTGGTAACCGGCCGTGTAGGAGACCTCGACTGAAGTCCATCCCGGCCGCACCGGGAGCGTCAGAAGCTGCGGGCGCCCGGGCGGGGCGTCGTCGGCCGGCTGGATCGCGTAGCCCGATCCGGATCCGGTGGCCGGCGGCAGGGTGACGGAGCCGATCGCTACCCGGTCGATGGCGGTGACCGGCCAGTTCGCGAGCAGAAGGCTGCGACCTCCGACGGTGCGCGTCTCGGTGTAGCTCTGCGGCAGGATCGTAGGGCGGTTCAGGGCGGTCAGGATCGTGCGGCTGATCGCGGTGATCAGGCGCTGCGTCGCGCCGTCGGGATCCTCGCTCACGCCGAGATCGGCGAGCCGCACGAGATCGTAGGGGCTCGGGCCGGCCACGGATCAGCTGGCCGGGGCGAGCGCGGCCCGGGCGTTGGCGCGCAGCGTCTCGTTGTCGACCGGCGGCACGACCCGGATTCCGCGCTTCCTCAGGAAGGCGAACAGCTCATGGCGCTTCATCAGCTCGATCGCCTCGACCGTGACCTGCGCGGGGTCGATCCGCTCGGCCTCCTCCTGCTCCAGGCGCCGGCGCTGATCCGCGTCGGCGATCATCCGGGCGACCTCGTCGTCCGGCATCGCCGCGACGGTCTCGGTGAAGAGGGCGACCAGCCGGGCGCGGTCGGCGTCGAGCGGCCCGAGGGCCACCGAGACCGCGGTACTCGCCGCGGCAGGCGCATCCCACGGCGAGAAGCCATGCGCCTCCAGGTCGAGGCGGTGCCGCGGATCGACGAGGACGGCGCCGTCCGCGCCCACTTCGATCGCGTGGCCCTGGTGCGAGAATCCGGTCAGCCCCTCGGGGGCGCGCATCCTGATCATTTCGGGGTTCCTGCTACGGGGGAGGGCGTCAGGCCGGGGCGCCGGTCCAGACGTTGCGCCAGACCTTGGCCAGCACGTCCCAGACGACGGGCAGGGTCAGGGTGGTGTCGAAGAACAGCTGATCGACGATCGGCGCGGCCGGGCGCGCCGCGGTCGGGCCGGACAGGGCATGCGCCCCGACCCGGATCCAGCCGTTGGCCTGGAGCAGGTCCGCGTCGAACACCGGCGCGTCGAGCACGCCGCCGGCCATCCCGGTATAGGGGCGGCCGTTGGCCACCGTGGTGTGCGGGCGCCCGTCGCCGGGCGGGAACAGACGGGCGAGGGGCTCGGCCATGGATTTTACCTTTCCCGGCTCGAAATATGCACACGGGCATGGACGGCACGGCCATGGCCGCGCCGGTCGCGCTCACCCGTTGGCGATGTTGGTGATCACCGCCATCGACGGCGGGAAGTAGTGCTGCAGCACCTCGTCGGCGTAGACGCCGTACTCGTACTTGCGCGACCGCAGCGGCCACTCGATCTGGTAGTAATCCTGCCGCGCCCGGACCTGGAACACGTTTGTAATGTTGTTGATCGGGTAGGGCAGGGTGCCGGTGGTGAACAGGATCGTGCCGGCCGGCAGGTTCGGATGCACCTTGATGTCGAGGGTCGAGCCGCCGGCCATCGAGAAGCGGTTCAGGTAGGTGCGGGCCATGAAGCCGCCGCCGAGCTGATCCCGGGTCACCGAGATCTCGAACTTGTAGGCCGAGGCCGCATTGCCGGCGAGGATCTTGCGGGAGATGTTCAGCGCCTCCTGGCTGTTCACCCAGATCGTGTCGGGCGAGAGCCGGTAGACATCCCACATGTACTTCAGCACCGCGTCGATCTCGACGATGCCGCCCGCGCCGTCTGCGGTGAGCGGCGTGCCGATCCCGGCGGTGCCGGGCGCCATGGTGTAGACGTAGGCGCCGGAGCCGGCCTTGAACGCCTGGGTCAGTAACCCGTCGAAGGACAGGGCCGAGGTCGAGCGGTCCACCGCTCCGAGGGAGGCGGCGGCCTGCGTCCCCGAGGCCGCGGCCGTAATCAGCACCGAGTTGATCGTGGTGATGGCGCCCAGCACCTCCGCGCCGGCCGCGCCCCAGAACCACGCGTAGCCAAGCGCGCCGGGCACGGGCGCGACCGAGGCGGCGATCGAACCGGTGGCGCCCTTGGTCGCGACGGTGGCGGCGGCCGAACGCGCCGCCGCGCCACCGCCGAACACGTCGGTCGAGCCGTCCGCGTTGGTGCGGGTGATGGTCGACTGGATCCCGCCCGCGACGGAGCCGTTGATCACGCCGTCGAGCGCCAGCGCCACGGCGATCACCGACCAGGTCTGCTCGGCGAGCGTGCCGCCGGTCGCCGAGCCCGAGAGGGTCGGGGTCGGCGTGGTGCCCAGCGCCAGCGAGGTGTTGCCGCCGAGCAGCATCGCCTCCTCGCCGAGCATCAGGCTCTGCAGGCCGGTGCGGGCGGCGATGGCGCGGACGTCGTCGAAGCCCTGCGCCGCATACTGCGCCTCGAACTCGACGTTGGATTCGATGCCGATGCCCTTGTAGCTGGCGGTGTAGTCCGCGGTGGCGACGACCTGCACGCCACCGCGGTTGCCGCCGGACACACCGATGCGCATGCCCGACACGTTGATGCCGGTGATCGCCCGCCACGCGGCCTGGATGCCGCCCTTGCCCGAGACGCGCGGGATCATGTTCCGCAGCGGGGTGAGCACCGGGTAGAGCGACTTCGCGCCGAGCTCCAGGTCGTAGAAGGTCAGGCCGGAGGTGGGCGAGGTACCCTGCGTGAAGGTCGACTTCTGCAGATCGATCCCGAGATGCGCCAGAATCGGGTCGGTGAGCGGCTTGGACTGCGCCTCCTTGAGGAGGGCGAGGACATCGACGTGCTGGGTCATGGGTCGTGATCCTGTGCGGATGCACGGCCGCGCCAACGCTGACCCGTTCCCGGGGCGTTCGGCATCGGACGTAGAGGGGGGAGAGGGCCCTATGGGCCGGCGAGGCGACGCGCGCGATCCTTCCCCGGATCGGCGGCGTGTGGAGATCGGTGGTTGTGCGGCGCAGCTAGCGGTCTGAGTAAGGCGGGCGGTGCCTATTCACGCGGTCCGCTCGAGGTGGATTTCCGCCGGTTCACTCTGGGGCGGCAATGCATGGAAGCGGACCTCGTGTCTTCTCCCACTCACGACCAAGGCTATGGGAAAATGCAGAAACGTCGGAAGGATCATCCCTTTCGGCGTGACAGACCTTCGGCCCGCGAGCTTCACCAGCGTGGGACTTTTCCTGCCCCAAACGTCGTTGGATGACGTTCTATAATCCAGATAAAAGCGTCGTGAGATGGGAAGAAAAATGTCGAATTCGTCGCATGCGATGGATCGATTTCGTCCCAAACATACTTTACATTCAAAGTTGCATGCCGCATATGGTACAACCAAAAAGCGATCTAAGTACTAAATCTTCCCCTTTTTGGCATCTTCAATTCAGAACTCGGTCAAATCGAACGCTAAATTTGTCCTTTTATTTTTTTAGGCGCCGCAATGGTAATCGCAGCCTTGTTATTTATTGCTGGGTTTGCGCTCGGGTGGCGCTACAACGCCCTAGCGGTCGTGATGTCGACGCTCGTCATATTTTTCTGCTCGACGTTGATGTTCTCGGTATTTATCGGCTTTGAGCTCTTCCAGCTAGTGATCGTATTCGCCTATCTGATCGCTCACCAGTCGGGCTATCTTACAGGAGTCTATTTTTCATATTCCGGCGTCGCACAGGTTCGGGTGGAGCCCTCAACCGCTCCCGTATTGCCGAGCGGAGTACCACCTCACAGAGGAGTAGATCTGGGCAACGGCATTGGTGCCTTTGCTGCTCCCTCGACCGAGCCGGACAAGACGTAGTCTCTCGGGTTGGCGATGTAGATGCGGATCACGCACGGCTCGCGGCTGACATTGGACCGGCGCCGGTGCAGCCGCAACCGACGATGCTGTAGGGCGACCGCTCGCTACTGCTGCGCAGCGCCCCGACCAACGATGAACTCTATCGAGGTTTGATCGTCTGCGTCCCACAGGCCGGAAGCGGACATCGCAACGTCTGAGTGGGGTCGCAAGCGGTCGCCACCGACAGCGACTAAACCGCTGATCTGTTCGCTTCAGCGTGCAAGCGCCAGCTGCTGCGGGTTCTGATGCGAGACCTTGATCAACAAGTCCGCACGTTCTTCCGCGCTCAGCTTGGCGAGATGGTCGCGGATCGCATCTGCCGATGGCGCCTCGATCGTACCCGAGGCACCCTCAGTACCCTTTGTGACGGCGCGGCCGACGAGGTGGCGCGGCACCGGCTGATCGCCCACCATCTTGGCGAGCGCGGCGATCTGTGGAAGCACCTCGTCGGTGAGCGTCTTCTGGAGCGCGTCGCGCTGGCCGGTCATCTTGGCGAGCTCGGCCCGCACCGCCTCGATCGCGTCGCCGCCCTTGATGAGGTCGCCGCCGGCGGCCTTCCTCGCCTCGCCGCCGCAGGTGGCCCCGAGGCCGCAGGCATCGTCGTGCATGCGCTGGATCCGCTCCCGATCCGCTTGGCTGTTACGCGCCCCGACCTTGGCGAGCGCCCGCCCGCCTGGGTCGTCGGCGGGGATCGCCTTCACGAGCGCATCGTAGGCGGCGTCGGACAGCGGCCCGGCGGCCAGCGCCATCGCCTCGTCGGTCGGTGCGTCGTCCATCAGGTCCGCCATCTCGGCCGCGACCATGGTCTGGAGGAGGGTCACGCCCTGAAGCGCCCAGGCCTTCATCTGCCGGGGCAGCGCCGCGTCGCCGTCGGCGTAGACCACGTCGAACACCGCCGAGCCGACCATGCTCTTGATCTCGCACAGCAGGACGGCCAGCCGCGACACCCCGTAGAGATCCTTCGCGAGATCCGCCCCGGCGACCGATCCGCCGGCAGTCTTCTCGACCTCGGCACGGGAGCGCTTGCGCGGCCGATCCGGGGCCGGAGCCGCATCACCATCCCCTGCGCCGAGCCGCTTGCCGAGATCGGAGAGTGCATCGAGCACCGGGCCGGCCGCCGCCTTGGCGGAGGCCTCCGCCTCGACGCGGGTGTTGTGGGCGAGCGCGTCCGCCTTCTTCGCGAAGGTCGCCCCGTCCTTCGCCTTCCAGACCTGCGCGACCTCGCCGTCGGTCACAGGCGCTCCCTCGGCGGGGGAGGGGGCCGACGGCGGCTCGGGCGCGGAAAGGGCCTGGGCGAGGGCCGCCGCCTCGGACGCCTTCACCAAAGCTTCCCTGGCAGGCGCTACGAAGTCGCCGACCTCATCGGGCCGGCCGGCCGCCGCGGCGAGATCCTCGGCCTTGGCGAGCACGGCCGCGTTGGTCGGCTCGGGCGGCGGCGCGATCCGGACCGAATCCGCGAAGGGCCGCGTCTCCGCCGCGCCGTCGGCCTTCAGCACCTGGAACGTCGCCGAGGGCAGGCAGGGCAGGTCCACCAGGCTGACCTCGCTCGGGTCGGCCGTGTAGCGCATCAGGCCGTCCTCGCCCTTCCACCGCTTGGCGTAGGCGCCCCCTTGCGAGAACCCGGTGTAGACGCCCTCCTCGACCTTCCGCCATTCGGCGTCGTCGACCACCTTCGCGCAGATCTCGATCTGGCGGGCGTCGTCGTTGAAGGCGATCTGCGTGACCTTGCCGGCCGCGACCTTGCCGTGCATCGCCCGGAGATTGCCGAGCGAGCGACCGTCGGTGGCCTTTGCGATCCCGCCCGACCACTTCTCGTAGAACGGCTTGGTCGAGGCGTAATCGCAGACTTCGCCGGACCGGTCCGGAGCCTCGGCGGTGGCCACGCCGTAGACCAGCCGATTGACCGCATCGACCTTCGTCAGCGGCAAGAAGAGGGACAGCTCGGGCATGAGGGGCTCCAGCGGGCGGCGGTAACGCGCCTTGGCGATCGGGGCTGGGCGGGGAAGGCTACGTGTCGGAATGCGCGCGCAACGCGGCTTCGAGGGCGGCGATCGGATCCGTGGTTCCGCCATGCGTGTTCGCGCCGGTGGCCTCGTGGTCCTGCAACTTGCTCGGCGTCAGATAGCTTCGGGTCTCGCTGAACATGTCCGACAGACGCGCCCTGAGGCCGGCGGCCTCGTCGATGTCATCGACCTCTTCCTCTGCGATCTGTTCGTAGCCGTGCTTCTCCAGCAGGTCGTTTAGATCGGCGAGGGCCTTCTGCGCGCCCTTGTGGCTCGCCGTGAGATCCTTGTGGACCTCCTTCAGCGCGATGACGTGCTGGGCGACCCGCTTGCGGGCGTCGTGGATGCCGCCGAGGTGCTGGTCCAGCCGCACGTCGATGGCTTCGGCCTTGCGCGCGTCGTGGGGCGGGAGGTTCGCGGCGTGGTCGAGGGCATGATCGCCCGCCGTCCAGCGGCCGCCGGCATCGCGGGGATGGTCCGCTTCGTCGAAGGCCTTGCCGAGGCGGCGGCGGACCGTGTCGCATGCAGGTTCGGCCATCCGGGACCTCGCGCTGGACAGGTGCGCTGTTGAAGCGGGAATGGCGCGGTGGTAGCGTTTGCGCAGGTGCAGACCCGTCGACCGTTTCGGACGTTTAGCCCAAGGGCGATCGCGAGATCGGGCACGCGGCGTCAGCGGGCTGCGCCACTTTTGCCCCCGACCTTGTAGAACGTGTGCAGCGTCAGCGATTCGCTTCGCTTTCGGACTGCCAACACCGCATCGTAGGTCTGCGCGCCTATCGTGTGCCTGACGATCACCGTGCTCAACTGCTGAGCCCGGGTCGCGTGGCCTTGCCGGACCCGACCATTCCGAAGGATGCGAGGCAGGTTCACATAGTCGGCCGGAGCGATCGGGTTGGGATCCCCGCTACCAGCACCGTGCCGGCGGTTGATATGCCGGATGAACTCGGCGATGACGCCGTGCCGCCAGCCATCCACGTCCCGCCCGGCATGGGTTGAGAACCGGTCGCCGTGGACGCGCCCGAGATCGAGCACGTCCTGATGCGCCCGGTCGGCCAGCGCCCGCACAGCGAGCCGCTTGGCCGCACGCCCCGAACCACCCGCCCCCGCGAACTGGCCCGTCTCCGGATCCCGCGGGTGCTTCGACGGGTCGAACGCCTTGCCGACCAGATCGTCGTCCTCGACGACCGGCACCACCACGCACCGGCACGAAGGGTGTGCAGGGGACGCCTCGTCCCCGCTCGGGAAGTCCTCGTCGAGATCGATCGCACCGGCATCCGCGTTGGCTTGGCAGACCGCGCAGCAGCCTTCCTCGGCCCACCACGCCTTGCGCACAGAGACGCCGGCCTCTGCCGCGCCGCGATACCCCTCGACCGAGGCCGCGCCGTTGGCGCTGGCGACCTCGTATTCGGCAATGCGCGCGGCGCGGTCTTCCGAGAAGGCGTAATCCGCCTCGATCTCATCCGCGATCGCGTCGAGTCCGATGTTGCGCTCCAGCCCTGAGGCGATGGTCTCGCGCAGGCGCAGCCGGGTCGCCTCGGTGATGGTCCTATCCGCGTTCGCCGACGGCACGAGCGCCCCGTCGGCATCGAAGCGCATCCCAACCATCTCGGCAGCCCGGGCGCGGGCCGCCGAGACCGCCCGGGCGTTCACCTGGTTCACCAGCGCATCGCGGTCGGCCGCACCGAGTTGCACGAGGGCGCGGCGGCCCGCATCGGCGGCGACGCTTTCCAATTCGTCGGCGACCACCGGAGCGACCGCGCGCAGGTCCGCGAAGTCGAGATTGTCGAGATAGGCGTCGAGCGCGCGGCGCAGGGATTCGGAATCGTCGTGATCCGGTCCGGCCTTGGTGAGCTTGGCGAGGCCGCGCAGGCCGGCGACCACGTCAGAGCGGGTAGCCGCCAGCGCCGTTCCGAGCCGATCCGTGATCCTCCGTATGGCCCGGCGCGTGGCCGGTCGGTCGAAAGGGATGGGGTCGGCCGGCCTCCCCGTCCGGCGCTTGGCGAGATCCACGCCGGTGGCCTTGTGGGCCGGGGCCGGCAGATGGGCGATCAGGGACGACAGGCGGGCGCGCAGCTCCTCCAGGGCCGCCACGATGGCGGTCCGGCGGTCCACGTCGAGATCGCCGTCGCGCACCGCATCGATCATCGTGTCGAGCACGGCGTCCGCCACGCTCACGAGACGCGTGCGGGCCCGCTCGCCCGCGGCGACGTTCCCGGCCGCCTTGCCGAACCCGAGCGTGCCGGTGAGATGATCGAGCATCCGCGCGACCTCGGCGTCGTCGTAGCCGAGATGCGCGCCGATGTGGCGCCCGGCCGAGACCAGCGCATCGGTCAGCAGGTAATTCTCCGCGATCCAGACCGCCGCCGCGACCGCGGCCGGAACCGTGCCGCCGGATGCCGCGGTGACGATCGCGCCGCCGGCGATCACCGCCCCGCCGATCGCGGTGCGCAGGACAGTCCGCTTGAACTCGGCGCGCTCCGCGGCCTCGCTCGCTCCGCCGCCTCTTCCATCGGTCCAGCGGCCGGATGCGTCCCGCGGCTGGGCTTCGTCGAACTTGGCGAGCAACTTGGTGACTGCGTCCGATGGATCGTCACTTCGATCCTCGGCCTCCTGACCCGAGTTGCCGAAGCCGTTCGCCCCGGGCGGCGGCCCGAACGCGTCGAGCGCCGCCTTCTTGCCCTCCAGGGTGTTGGCGTCGATCGGTACGAGCCCCGCGCCGGTCAGCACCATCAGGGTGTCGGCGGCCGGGCTCGGATCGGGATCGAGGCCGAGGATCCTGCGGCCCTCGTTCAGCCGCATCAGGCCACCCGCGGTCAGCCCGCGCAGGCGCTCCGACTGCTTCGCCTCGTCGATCTGCTCGTCTTCCTGCCACGCGAATTCCAGCTCGGGCGCGGCGAGGTCGTCGGCGATCACGTCGTCGAGGACGACCTTGATCCAATCGAGCAGCGGGGCGAGCCCTTCCTCCTCGGCGATCTCCTTCTGCGTGTCGGCCGAGGCGCGGTTCATCTGCTTGATCAGCGCCTGGGGCGAGATCGAGAAGGCGAAGCACACCACCCGGGACAGCCACTCGTCGAACTCGCCCTTGAGCTGGGGCTCGCTGGTCTGGTGGAGCGCGACCTTACCGGGCACGAACCGGGCGCGCCGGCGCGCGGCCAGATTATCGGTGAACAGCGAGTCCCAGTAGGTCTGGTAGGTCGCGATCTGGTCCGGGCCCCAGGTCTCCGGCACGCCGATCAGCGCGTCCGGCACGCTGCCGCTCGTGAAATACTCCAGCGTCATCACCTGCCGGCGCAGGGCGATGTTGACCGTGGTCATCACCTGCTCGACCGGCGAGAAACCGTAGACCCGGTCGGTGCGCAGGTTGCGCGGGCGGTAGAGCAGCTCGCGGGCGGTGTAGTTCACCGCGGGCAGGCCTTTGAGGATCTGCTGGTAGGCCTCGGGCCAGACAGTCTCGCCGCCCTGGACCCATGGCAGCGGCACCCGGCCGTCCTCGGCGAGGATCGGCTTGATGGTTGCGCCGTCGATTGGCTCCAGGGCCAGGAGGTCGCCCGCTCGCGAGCGCTGCTTGAAGTTCGACCACGCGTCGAGGACGAGCACGTCCTCCAGCCCCATGCGCAGCCAATCGGTCCAGGGATGGATACCATCCGGCCTAGCCAGGAAGGCCGTGACCGCCGCGACTTTCGCAGCCGCCGACTTGCCGGCGTCGCGCGGCTTGATCGCCCATTTCATCCGGGCGGCCTGATCCTTCCGCGTCTCGATCACGAGCCGCAGCAGGTCGTAGCCATCGGCGAGGCGGCGCAGCTGCGCAAACGAGACCGGCTCATAGGCGCGCGCGGTGGTGTTGAGATTGTAGCCCGTCGGATAGTCGAACCGACGCCCGGCGACCTCGGGCGGCGCGGACGGGCGCATCGGCACCGAGGGGCCGAACCAGCCCGAAGCCCGGCCTGCCGTCGAGCCGTAGCCCGCGCTGCCATAGGTCAGGGTATAGGACAGCGGCGTGAGCGCGATGCCCGCTACGCCGCCGCGCGAGGGAGAAGCCAACGTGGTTGCCCTTCAGCGCAAGCACGAGGATGGGCTTGGCCAACATGAAGATGCTTGGAATCAGAAGCTCAGGATCGGATCCGTCTGCTTGCGATCCGTTGCGGTCGCTCCGCGCTAATCCGCTGAGGGTTCGAAACCGGACGCCTCCAGGCCCAGGAGGGATGCATGGCGTGCGATAGCTCGTCGCTGCCCACGTAGAAACAGACAACCACAGGTCAGCATCTTAACACAGCGGATAGATCTCTAGGCTATATATCGGGGCGGTCAGGCTGTAGAGGGGCCGATGAAACGTTGGATCTCCGAGCGGCTTACTCCTCTCCCAGATGAGATTCGGGTAGATCTCGCAAAAAGCTTTCTTAGCAGCCTACCGCAGGCCGCAAGCATCAGCCTGACATCGTCACTTGGTGCCGCCGTTCTCGCGTATCGTTCCGAAGCGGTGCTCGACCTGGATCTAGCGGTGCTGCTTGCGCTGATCGGTGTCTACCGCGTGGCCATCCTCATCGTGTATCGCCGTGTTGATACACCGATCACGACAATCAAATCAGCGCTTTGGTGGCAGCGCCTGCAGGCCGGCGGACTGATTGGCCAAGCCGCGCTTCTTGGCGCTCTCAGCTTCAACGCTTTCACAAATGGCGATACCGCAGCGGCGCTTCTCGCCTTGGGCTTTGTCGTGTCATTCTGCGGCGGAGCCTGTGCTCGCCTCTCCGTCGTTCCGTGGGTCCCGATCGCTACCAGTCTGCTATTGCTGGGTCCCACGATTGCAGGCGCGTTGTTGCATTCGGAGCCTCCGATTTTCGCGGCAGGAGTGTTCCTGATCGCATTCGTAGCCGTTATGGCGGAGGCAACGCTGTATCTACATAAGCTCGTGGTCGATCGCCTCGTTGCCCTACGAGAAGCGTCGTTTCAAGCGAGTCATGACGGTCTCACGAGCCTGCCGAATCGTGCGAGCTTTCATCGACATCTAGCGTCCGCGTGTCATCGGAAAGAAGCCGCGGGCCAGGACTTTGCCGTGCTCTACCTCGATCTCGACAGATTCAAAGCTGTCAATGATCGGCTTGGCCACACAGCTGGCGATGATGTTTTGATCGAAGTCGCACACCGCCTCCGACTTGGCATCGGCGCGGGCGATGTCGCATGCAGACTAGGTGGCGATGAATTCGCGATCCTCGCCGCAACCAACTCCCAACCGGCAGCGGTGGCTATCCTCGCCAAACGATTGGTCGAAACAATCACCAGACCGATTGCGACCTGCAATGGACCGGCTGAGGTTGGCGTGTCGATTGGCATAGCCCATTCGGACGCCCATACTACACCCGGGGAATCCATTTTGACTGCTGCAGACCACGCCATGTATAATACAAAGTCCAAAAATCAACAGCAGCGGCAGTTTACATCGCGCGATCAACAAACAGCGCAGGCCGCGTAAAGTGGATTTCGACCGCAGATGGCAATCTTGCAGCTTACAGCTTAGGCTGTTTTCGGCGCTTTACTGAAGCCGGCTGCAAGGAGCGGTGCAGCGTCGCCCTCGAGGACCGCGATGCGTCCGCAAGTATCAGGCGTGTAGCTCGCACCCGACTGACCGATCACCATTCCCGTGCCAGCAGGCGCCAACAGCTCGATCGTGAAGCGTGCGAAGCCGCCGCTCGGCATGGACCACCCGTGGCGCGGCCCTTCTGGAGCCGGGCTCACTGCGATCTGCCGGCGGTAGAACTCGATCAGCCCCTCGCCCGGCAGCACGCCGGCCAGCTCGTTGAACGCGTCGGCGGCCGCGTCCACCTGATCGTCGTGGCTGCCGGCCGGGAACATGCCGACCTCATCGAGAAAGGTGTCGTTCCAGGGGCCGCGGAGCAAGACCACGTTGCCGACCTCGACCTGGCTGGCGAGCGGCTTGGCGCGCACCTCCTTCGATCCGGTCGGGGCCACCGCGCTGACGATGAAGCCGGCGAGCGCCGTGACGTAATCCTCCGCCTGCGCGATGCCGGCCTGTCCCGCGTCCTTCGGGATGCGGATGCCGACCGCGGCGCCGTCCTGGTTCGCGGTGTTGATCAGCCGCTGCCGGACCTTGCCCGGGGTCTCGCGCACGCGGACCACGTCGGCGATGTAGAATCGCTTGTCCGCGCCGCGGCCCATCTTCACGCCGACGGTCCAGTCAGGATCGGCCCCCGGGCGCTTCTTCGTGCCGGCGAAATCCCAGCCGCGCACCCACTTCTCGATCGGGGGCAGGGCGTCGACGATCCCGAAATCCGCCCGGTCGAACAGGCCGCCCGCTCGTGGGGCCGGCCGCTGCTGGAACTGCCCCGCCACGGCGTAGGCCCCGAGCGGGATTTTGTCCCGCTCCACCACGGCCCGGGGAAACCGCTCGGGGAACAGCAGTTCGCCGTCCACCGTGCGCGGATCGGCGAAGATCGGCGTCCGGCAGGCGCGCTCGGCTTCGAACTCCATCGGCAGCATCAGGTGGACGTAGCCGAGGCCCAGCCGGAGGATCTGGCCCGACACGTCGCGCTCGTGCAGGCGCTGCATGATCACCACGATGGCCGAGCGGGCCGGGTCGTTGAGCCGGGTCGTGACCGATTCCCGGAAGACGCGCAGGGTCCGCTCGCGCTCCGGCTCGCTCTCGGCGGTCTCGGTCGAATGCGGATCGTCGATGATCACCCGGTCGCCGCGCCCCGCGGTCAGCGAGGTGAACGGCATGCCCTCGCGCGAGCCGGTCGCAGTGTTGGCGAACGAGATCTCGCCGGAGCGGGACAGCACGATCTCAGGCCAGAGTGCCCGATACCATTCGCTCGACACCAGGTCGCGCATGCGCCGCGCGTCGCGCTTGACGAAGTCCTCCTTGTACGAGGTGGTCAGGTACCGCAGGCCCGCGAGCCCGCACGGGCCCCACTCCCAGGCCGGCCAGAACACCGAGACGATGAGCGACTTCATCGTGCCCGGCGGGATGTTGATCAGCAGCCGGTTCTCCAGGCCTAGCGCCAGGAAACGCCCGTGAGTGATCGCCTCGAGATGGGCGCAGACCGCGTCGATGTGCCAGCCGTGCACGTAGGGCTGGTTCGGCTCCAGGACGTGCCACGCCTCACGCACGAAGCCCGCCAGCGTGGCGCAGCGGGCGCGGATGCGCTCGGCATCCTCTGCGATCCGAGCGCTCTCAACTTCGCTAGCCCGGCGACACCGCTCAGCCCGAACCTGTTCCAGGAGTGTCGCCGGCGGCAAGCGCAGCGAGGATGGGTTCAAGCGCGGCAAGTTGCTCATCCGTCGCCTTGGATAAGTCGACGTGCTGGATCGGACCGCCGTTGGCCCCGGCTATCTCATGCGATTGCGGCGGCTCTTTCCATCGCATGCGGGTCTTCGCCCAGAATATCGCAGCCGTGATGGCTTGCGGGCCGTCGCCGATCGCCTTCCTGAACAGGCTCTCGGCGACCTTAGCGTTGGCTTTCGTAATGCCCTGATCGAGCTCATCGCGGTAATGCTTCAGCAGCGTAGGCTTACTGATGCCGACTACGCGGGCAATCTCATGCTCCGGAATGCCGTAGCCGGACAAAGCCTCAACCTCGCGCCGACTTTTGTCTGTCGGCACATGCGATGGCCGGCCACCGGGATCCTTCGGATCGTCAGTCATTTCGTCGGCCTCTCACGCGTGCCTCGACGCGTGCGAACGTTTCATCCGTCCCAGCGAGAGTTGCTTCTTGGCCTGTAAAGGCCTGCCAGCGGAGCACGGCAACATCGACGTAGGCGGGATTGAGTTCGATAGCGTGGCAGGCCCGGCCAGTCATTTCGGCAGCTATGACCGTGGTACCGGAGCCGCAGAAGGGCTCGTAAACGGCCTGCCCCGGCGAGGAGTTGTTTTCGATCGGACGCTTCATGCATTCGACGGGCTTTTGCGTGCTGTGTCCCGTCTCAGATTTGCTATGGCTGATCTCCCACAGCGTGGTCTGCTTCCGGTCGCCTGCCCAATGCCCCTTCTTACCCCTACGAACTGCATACCAACACGGCTCGTGCTGCCAGTGGTAGTCCCCGCGCCCGATTGCGAAGCGCCCCTTCGCCCAGATGATGCTGGAGCGCAGCTGAAAATCGCTGGCGGTCAAACTCTCTGCGACGAGCGGCGAAAACAGACTTGCATGCCAAACATATGCAACATCACCTGGGAATAGAGCCCAGGCCTGACGCCAATCTGCGTTGTCATCGTTAAGCACACGTCCGACAGCTCGCCCAGCTATGGTCGAGCCGTCTGCCCGCATCCGCTTGTTGCGCCAGTCCGCGTCGTATTCCACGCCATATGGCGGGTCCGTCACCATCAGGAGCGGCTTCACGCCAGCGAGCACTCGTGTGACATCCTCCGGAGACGTGCTGTCGCCGCACAGGACCCGATGACGACCGAGATTCCAAAGGTCTCCACGCTGGGAAACCGCTTTTGCGGGCGCCTCAGGTACGTCGTCTGGATCGATCAGTCCTGCTTTGCGCTCGGCCAGCACATCGGCGATCGTCTCGACCGAGAAGCCCGTCAGCGCGAGATCAAAGTCGAGCTCTTGGAGCGCGCCGAATTCGCCGCGCAGCAAATCTCGATCCCAGTCGGCGTTGGCCGCCAGCTGATTGTCGGCGATGACGTAGGCTCGGCGCTGCGCCTCGTTCCAGCCCCGGGCGACCATGACGGGCACGTCCGAGATCCCGAGCTTGACCGCCGCAAGTACCCGACCGTGCCCGGATATGATGCCGCTCTCCTCATCGACCAGCACGGGGACAGTCCATCCCCACTCCCCGATTGACGCGGCGATTTGATCAATCTGCTCGTCGGAGTGTGTCCGGGCGTTGCGAGCGTAAGGTACGAGTGTCGAAACCGACCTGCGCTCAACTCGGTCTGCCGGCCAGCTTTTCATAAGGACAAGAAACCCTTGTCATGCATCGCGGCAGTGCGCGAACACCGATTCGATCAAACACTTCGAGGGAAAAGCAAATTTCAGTAGCGTTTCGGCACGAGCCCCCACCGCGGTGAGCACCTGTCGCGTCACCCGGGCCGGCAGGCGCACCCTCGCTGGAGTGCAGCTCACGTTCCGGTCATCCGCCGCCGAATAGATTTTCGGACCGGCCGCGGGTCAAGCGTTGCAGCACCGGAGGAGACAATCCGTCTCCCGGTAGGCTGTGTGCAACTTGCTCCCGGCGCGGCGCCGATCGTCACGCCGCGCCGAGCCAGGCCGGGTCAAACTCCACTGGCGTCTCCCGGCCGAAGATCGCCACGTCGGCCTTGATCCGCCCGGTGGCCAGGATCTCGCGCACCGTGGCCATGAAGCCCACGAACGGCCCGTGGATGACGGGGCGCATCTCCTCGATCCGGAAGAGCGCGGCGGCCGAGAGCTTCTCGGTGCGGGTATTGCCGGTGACCCGGTCAGCCAGCGCCTGGAGCCAATCCGCGGGCATCTCCAGCGGTCCCTCGACGCCGAGAATGTCGATCACCTGCGGGGTATCGTGCAGCGTGGCGGTCCAGCGCCGGGCATGGACCTCCTGGTCCAGGCCGGCGAACAGGTAGCCCGGGAAGAACGGGTGCCGGCCCTCGACCTTGCGCCCTCGGCGCACGGTCACCGCGCTAAATCGAGGCACCCACACGTCGACCTGCTCGGCACGCAGGGTTTCCTCGCAGCGCTCCTCGCTTGCCGTCACCACCTGCAGGACGAACCACACCCGGGCAGGATTGATGATGCGGCGCGCCTCCAGCCGCATTTGCGGGTCGTTGCCGCGCTTCCGGCTCATCGGTCGACCTCGACGACGAGGGTCAGCGAATCGCGGCTCGGTCGGGTCGGCGGCGCGTGCGGCAGCACCACCTGCGCTGCCGCCCCGTCCGCCACGGCGGAATCGACTGAAGCTCGCCCTGACGCCTCGTAGACCCAGGCAAGGTGCTCCGGGCACCACGCGGTCGGCTTGCCGGCTTTCCAGGCCACGGGCGCGCCGCAGAACCGGTGCGCGTCGGGCCGGGCGGTGTGCGGAGTGCAGGCGAACCGGCATTGGCCCTCGACGAGCTCGGCGATCCGGTAGGTGCCGGCCTGCGATGCGGGGCGGTCCATCACGCAGCCTCCAGCAGCAGGCGGGGCGGGATCCGGCATCCGGGCTGGCCCGGCGGCGGTCCGAACACGCCCTCGATCCAGGTGCCGGGATCGCGCCGGAACCTATCGATCACCGACCGCAGGAACGCCTCGGGATGGCGCCCGCTGACGCCGAGGTCGACGAGATCATCCGGATCGGGGCGGGACGCCGGGACCGCGGCGAGACCCTGCGCGGTGCGGACCTGGCGCTGGGCCGCGACGCGCTCGGCGACGGTGTTGGCCAGCAGCGACCATGTCCGGATCGGCGTCCGGCGGCTCGCGGCGAGGTCGAGCAGCGCCGGGACGATCTCGGCCTCAAGGTCGAGCCCATCCGCCACCAGCCGGGCCATCGGGCCGACGACCGGGTCCTGGACCCAGTCCCGGGGCAGGGCCTCGCGGCAGCGGCGCTCGATCCGGTCGAAGTTTTCCCGGCTGTTCCACGGCGGCGGCGCGGCGGCGACGGATCCATCGGGCCGGGCTGTTTCCGCGACGGGCGCGGCCTTGTGCCGGGTCGGCGCCTCGCGCGCGGGCGCACGCGGGGGTGAGCCGCCGCCGCCGAAGGATTCTCCTCTCCCTTCCTTTTCCTTTTCCCTTCCTACGTCGAACGTTCCGGGATCGTTCGGCGAATGCGGGTCCGGCGGATCGGGGGTCAGCGGCTTCTGCGGCTTGTCGATGCGCTGGTGATGCCAGCCCGTGACAGCCAAAAACTCTTTCCCGTCAATCGCATAGAACCGGATCAGGCCGTTCGCTGACAATTCTTGGAGCATTCCGAGAACGTCCGACGCCGTGATGTCGTCCGATGGCAGGATCTGAGCCTTGATCCGCTTGGGCGACACCGCCATCCGGCCGGCGTCATCGCAGAAATTCCACAGCCCGATGAACAGCAGGCGCGCCATCGGCGAGCATTCCATGACCTGCTCGGAGGTCCAAAATTCCGGTTTGATCGTGCGGATTCGGGCCATCAGAAGCCCCCTCTCGTCGTCTGGGCGATGGCGGAATGGGCCATGTCGCACCACAGGTGCAGCGTCGGCGTCGGGCCCGCGCGGTTCTTGCCGAGGATGAGTTCCAGGCTGTTCTGCTTGTCGATCAGCCGTGCGCCCGTCTCGGGATCGTTGGTCGCCTTGAACTTCCGCTCGAGATAGACGGCCTCGCGATAGACCAGCAGCACCGCGTCGGCGTCCTGCTCAAGCTCACCGGAATCCCGCAGGTCTTCCTTGCCGGGACGGCGGTCGAGCCGGGCCTCCTTGTCCACCTCGCGGTTGAGCTGGGCGAGCAGCACCACGCAGATATCCTCGGCCTTGGCGAGCTGCTTCAGGCCCCCGGAAATCTCGCCGATCTCCAGGACGCGCTGGCCCTGGTAGCGGTCGGAGGCGCTGATGAACTTGAGATAATCGATGAACACGACGCCGAGGCGGACGCCGATCCGGGCGAGCTTGCGCTTCTGGGCCTTCACCCCGAACGCGATCTGCGCCATCGACACGGGCGAATGGTATTCGACGTGGAGGTGTAGCCGGGCGAACCGCTTCTCCGCCTCCTCCAGCCGCCAGATCTCCTCGTCGTCGAGGTCGCGCCCGGCCATGATCCGGCCGAACGGCAACGGGTGGCCGGGGCGATAGGCGAGGTCGGCGAGGTAGCGAGCCCATTGCTGCTCGGGGGTCACCTCGGCCTGGAAGACGAGCACCCCGGCTTCGCGTGCGGCCTGGCGGGACAGCGTGGTCATCGCGACCGTCTTCCCCATGCCGGGGCGCCCGGCCAGGATCCACAGCTCCCCGCGTTGGAACCCCCCGTTCGTAGCCCGGTCGAGCTCGACGAGGCCGGACGGGATCGCGGTCGTGGCGATTAAGCCATCGCGCAGGCCGCGCACGCGCTCCAGCATCCAGGCGCCGCCCTCCGCGGCTGAGCGGCCGTCGAGATGGCTGGCGGGGACGGCAGCGCGCAGATCGAGCAGCGCTTCCTCGGTCCGCTCGATCAGCGCGGCCGGCGCGTCGTCGAGGGAGGCCTGGCAGGCACGCTCGGCCAGGTCCTCGCCCACGGCGATCAGTCGGCGGCGCAGGGCGAGATCGTGAATCGTCCGGCCGTAGGCCCCGGCATTGATGACCGTGGTGGCGTCGGCCGCCAGCCGGGCGAGATACTGCGTCACCGTCTGGCCGCCGAAATCGGCGTCGCCCAGATAGGTCTTCATCGTGATCGGGGTGGCGACCGTGCCGGCTCGGATCAGGGACGCCGCCACCGAGAAGATCTTCTGGTGGGCCTCCTCCGTGAAGTGCTCGGCCAGGAGGAAGTCCGACACCCGGTAGTAGGCGTCGTTGTTCACCAGGATGGCGCCGAGCAGCGCCTGCTCCGCATCGATGCTGTGCGGGATCGCGCGCGGCTCGGCGTGACCGCTGCTCAGCCTCCGCTGCAGCGCGCTCGACAGCTGGACGACCTCGCGACCGCTCATGCCGCACGTCTCCGCAGGCGGGCGGGCAGCATCCGCTCGGGCAGCAGCACGGCGGTGCGCTCGATGCTCGGCGCGAGCTCGGTGCCGTCGGCGTGGAAGGCGCAGGCGATCGCGCCGACGCGCTCGCCGGCGCAGAGGCAGGCTTCGCGGGATCCGCGGCAGAGGATGCGCCCGTCGGGGACGATGACCCAGCTCATGCGCCTACTCCGCGGCCATGAGGATGGGCGCCGTGGGCGCGGGCGGATCGAACTTCGTCGCCTCGTTGCCCCAGACCGTCCAGCCGGGGCGGGATTCGCGACCGAAGATCTCGAGATACGGGCCGGCGCAGAACCGCTCGACGCGGCGGTAGAATGTGTCGGGCTTCCGGCTATGCTCCCGCGCCGATTCCAGAATTACCTCGTGGACGTCGCGCGCGAGGCGCTGCGGTGAACCCCGCCGGAAGAGAAGACAGTCTTCCGCATTCTTCCGGGTCGTGAAGCCCGTTCCCATGAAGAGCTTCTCGGGATGGACGAACATCGGCTGCTGATCGCCGCGCTCGGTCTTCACCCAAACGAAGGCGCGTCCGGAGTGCCGGAAGCCCCAGGCCCGTCCGATCTCGTCCGGGGCTAGGCGTGTGCGGGAACCCGGCGGCCGGTAGGCCTTCGGCGATGTGTGCCATAGGAACAGGAAGCAGCCGTCCGGGTGTGCGAGGTCCGCGACCGGGAGGGCTGCGATCTCGTGGTCCGACATCCGCCGGTAATGCTGCGGTCTGCCCTTCACGCCGCCCGAGAACGTCCAGGGAGGATCGATCGCGATGGCGCGGTAATGCCGGTGCGGAAGGTCGGCGAACGGGCTCATGCCGCGCGAGCCCCGGTAGACAGCGGGTCGACCGAGGGCATCACGCCGGGCGCCCATTTCTCGCAGGCCCACCACAGCAGGGCGCCGGCATCGGCGCAGTCGAGATTGGGCGGCGCCCAACCGAGCGCCTCGCACGTCGCCTTGGCCCGGCGCTTGGCCTCCTCGCTGCCCAGGTTGCCTCGGCCGAGGAACGCCTTGCGCACCGTCGTCACATTGCCGGTGATCGCCATGACGCCGCGGCGGCGGGCGAAGCCGCCGATCACCTTGCACAGGGCGTAGGCCTGAAGGATCGTGCCGACGTTGCTCCCGCCCGTGGAATCGCGCTGGAGCGGTGCCTCGATCACGAGGCGGACCTGGCTCAGGTCGGGCTCGAGGTAGAGCCGATCCGCGATCCAGCCCACGGCACGGGCGTCCGCGTCGAAGAAGTCGTCGTCGGCCTTGCCGAAGGCGACGTGCGCGAACCGCGGCACCTCGCCCGGCCGGGCCTCGGCGATGCCGGTGCAGCGCTTCGACACGTCGAGCGCGATGATCAGGCCGGAGTAGGACACGGTCCCGGGCCTAATGGACCGCCTTGAGCGGTCGGAGGCCGGTGGCGAGTTGCGCGGCGCCGTTGTCGGCCGCCCCGTCGGTGCTCACCGCCGCGTTCAGCGCATCGTCGCCCGCGCGCTTCCGCCGTCCCTTGCCGTCCCGCTTGTCGCCATCCTTGCCCTCGAATTCCAGCCGGAAGGCTTCCCTGTCCTTCTGGTCGGTCCTGCGGATGTCGCTGTCGAAGGTCTCGCCGGTCACCGCCCGGCCGAGCGGGGTATCTGCCAAGTCGCCGAGCGCGTGGCGGATCTGGTCGAACGATTCCTGGTCGTCGGCCTCCAGGTCCTCGCGCAGTTTCGCAAGCTTGCGCTCGCCCGCCCGGACCTTGATCACCGTCTTCAGGGCGCGCTTCGGGATGCCCCAGGCCGCCTTGGCCTCGTCGACGATCGCCTTCACGTCCTCGGCGATCACGGCGCATTCGGCCATGTAGGCCATGTGCGCGCGCTCTTTCTTCTGGTGCAGAGCTTCGATCCGGGTGACGCACTCTCTGGTGCGGTCTGGATTCGGGCGGTTGCCGTGCTGGGCTGCGCTCATGACCGCTCTCCCATGGTCTGGTCCTGCTTGCTGGATCGAAGGCGGCGATCGGCCGCCGCCGCGTCGGCGTGGCGCGTCAGCAGCCCTCGCGCGCGAATGAGGGCAGCGGATCCCGCCGCGGTACGCAGGGGCTCTCGCCTTCGAGGGCCGCCGCGAAGGCGACGTTGGCGTGCGTGGCATGGGCGACCTCGCGCAGGTGCTGCAGAGCGTCGAGATCAAGCGCGAGCTCGATCGACCGTGCGCCGGCGACGAGGATCAGCAAGGTGGCCTCGCCGATACCTGGCCCCTCGGCCATCGTGACGGTCAGCAGGGTCCGACCGGCGGCGTCGCGCTGCACCAGACCGGCGCCAGTGAGTTCGACGCGGGCCGTCACAGCGACGCCCCGGCGGTGAGGGCTGCGTGAAGGGCCTGAGCCTGGGCTAGAAGCCGAGAAGCCCTGCGAACCAGCGCCGGATCTTCCGACCTGCCCAGGCCGCGAGCGCACTCCAGCTCGCGGGTGAGGGCCGCGATTTCATGCTCGATGTCCTCGATCGCGTATCGGGTCAGGCCGGCGCGCAGGTCGCCGTCCAGCTTCTTCAGCCGCCCGCGCAGCAAGTTGTACAGCGTCCCGGGTGTCCAGCCGAAGGCCTCGGCCACACGGTCGCGCGCCGCTTCCCAGGTCAAGCCCGTGCGATCGACATGCCGCCTCACGCAGTTGCGCGCGAGGGTTTCGGCGGCGTCGAGATAGAGGGTCGGGCTCAAGCGCCGCCTCCCTGGATGTGATGTCCCGCGGTTCTGGATGCGCATGCCGGATGCCCCATGCTGAATGACAGGCGGCTCGGCGGCGGAGGCCGGAGATGCGGGAGGGCTGTGGGAGACGCAGGCGGAAGAACACCCCGGCCGACGGCTTGGCGGCAGGACGGCGGAGGTGCGGAGCCGGCCGGAGCGTGACAGCCCCGGCCGTGGATTGCGGAGATGGGCAGGCGGGCATGCGGCTCGGGGGGGCTCCGAACGCGGGGCGCCAGACGCGTTGGCGGCGGGACGATTGCCCCGAACGGTGGCGTCGCCTCCGCCTCGATGCGGCGACAGGCGTGGGAGGCGTGCTGCGCGGCAGCCATCACGTCGGCTCCAGACCGAGCCGGCGGGCCAGCAGCACCAGCGGGCGGCGGCTCTGGAGCGTCGTGATCCCGGCCTTGTTCCGAATGCGGCGCAGGTGGCGCCCGACGCTCTGGCGGCAGAGCCCGAGCTCGGTCGCAATCTCCTTCTCGGCGAGGCCGCCGACAGCGCGACGCAGCACCGCAACCTCGACTGCAGTGAGGTTCGGCACGCCGGTCGTGGCCGGCCCCATCATGCCCCCCTCCGGAGAGGACACGCGGGCGGTACCGTCGAGCCCATGCCAACAGCGATCGAGGCGGCTATTCCAGCCAATGGAACAAGCGGGTGGAACGGAAGCGCCTGGGTCTCGCGCTTCGCTTGTAACAACGAGGCCGGGTACGCTCCGGCCCTTGAAGCGACGGGCCGGGTACGCTCAACTTCGGGGGCAGGACGTATGCCGACGGAATGGGTTCGATGTCGAAGAAAACAGAGATCCACGCGCTGGCCGGATTCCAACTGGTTCCCCTGCCGGGACCGGGCGGGCCTTACGTGATTTTGACCACAGGATGTCGGCCCGAGCACTCGAAGACGCCGGACGATTGTTTGCTTCACACGATCGGGATGCGCGTGAAGCAGGCGCGCGACTTGGCTGCCGGCTTGTTGAAGGTCGCCGATACCGCCGAGGAGATGGACGCTGGCTCTTCGACCTGAGGTCTGGAAAGGCGAAGGATCTTGAACCATCACGCAGCTGCCTCCTGAACGGCTGCGGGCGCCATGTCGTACAGAGGCTCCAGCGACCGAAAAGCATCTTCGGGTTGGAGGCCGGCCGGAGCGTTGCCTGCTCGATCGGCGATCATTCCCCAGAGGTGAGGCGAAGCCCCCCTTCCACGCCGTTTGAGGGCCCGGTTGAGCGCCAGGAATGTCTCGGCGGGAAACCGGCCTCGTGCGGCCTCGCGCCAGTTCGATACCGTCTTGGGTTTGGCTCCAACGATGTCGCCCGTCGGACCATTGCCACCGAGAAAATCGATGACCTCGTCGGTCGTCCTGAAAGAGGGAAACAGATCGGTCATGACGCGCAAAATGTCCACGTATCGTGGACGAGTCAAGTCCACAAAACGTTTGTAGCCACAGAACGTGGACAGACGCATTGTCATCGCATGCCGGAGAGATCAGAGCTGCCAGAAAGCCAGGAGTCGATCGGGCGCCGACTGCGCGAGACGCGCGAGGCGTTCAACCTATCGCCGCGCGAATTCTACGAGGTTGTAGGCTTCTCAAAGACGCAACTAGAAAATTACGAGGCCGGCCGACGGCTCATGAAACCAGCCATGGCCGTGTTGGTGATCAATGCCTTTCCAGCAGCCAAGCTAGATTTTAATTGGCTTTACCACGGGGATCTGGCCGGCACTTCGCACGACTTCGCCACGCGCATTATTGCGCGTCGCAGATCGGAACGCGCGGCTTAAGATCAGCGAACGATCTTCAGTTCCCCCTTTTTAGGCCCAGCGGCCTGCTCACAATCGGCCACGTGAAGATAATTTTCGACAAGCCAACGCGTATGCTCAATAATAGCCAAGGCTTGTGATCGGTCGCGCGGCAACTGCATAGCTAATTGCATGCCCAGCGCTTTGATATTATAGCCGGATTGACTATTGTGTCCTTTTTTATCCGACATGCCGCAGCCCCCGGTAAGCCGGATATGTTAGTTTGTCTTAAAGAGCTGCGCCAGAGGGACTACTCACAACTAACAAAGAACAAATCAAGAACATAGAAAAGTCCACGATACGTGGACAAATCCGTTGTTATGTCCACGAATCGTGGATATGCTCCATCATCACCTCAAGGGATGGAGCCACAGATGCCAGCCACCCTCGATTCGAGCCCACCGCCTTACTCAACGACGCTAGCGCTCGCCAAGGCGTCCGAAACTCAAACCGATCCACGCCGGCCCTTCTCCGAGGGGCGTTGATCATGGCGAGCCTCGATCTCCCCGCCGGCTACCGCGTGAAGCGGACGAGCACCGGCTACGCTGCGCACAGCCCCTATGGCCTGATCCGCGATGACTGCGACTGCGAGGCGGAGGCGATCTTCGCCGCCCAGGACCACGCGGATTCTCTCGCGCTGGAGGAGGCCGACGAGTTGGCGGCCATCGCGGATCTCGAGGCCGATCTGATCCGGGAGGCCGCATGAACGCGCCACACCCGATTCGCTCCCAACCGAAGAGCAGCCTCGCCGCCGCCACGCAGCTGGCCGGCCTGATCGTCCCGCGCACCGACAGCGACGCGGACATCGCCGTGATCGCCGAGCACCATGGGCATTCCGCCACGGACGAGCACCTGATGGCGCGCGTCTTCCGGCGGTTTGGCTGGCGGATGCTGACCGCGGAAGCCCTGGCCATGCTCGCCCGCGATTACGAGGCGCACGCCCGGACGCGCGAGCGGATGGACGCCGAGAACCGGGCGCTGGCCGCCGGGAGGCGCCCGTGATCCCGCTCGCGCTCTGGTTCAGCGCCTGGGCCGCCGGTTTCCGGTTCTGGGCCGACGCGCTCACGCCGCCGCGGCACCTGCCCGCCTCGGTCATCGACATCCGCGAGGGGCACGCGATCCGCGCCCGCCGCGCCCGCGCGCTGGAGCGCCGACCATGATCGTCCCCGCCACCCATGAGCTGCCCGTGCAGACCCCCAACACGTTCGCGCGCCGCCTGACACTTCTGGGCAGGCCAGGGCCGTACCGATCCAGCCTCACGACCTCCGGCGTCGTCGACGACCGCGACGGCCACATGCTCGCGATGATCTCGCCCGAGATCCTGGGCGCGCCGGCGCGCCAGGAGGCAGCCGAGATCGCGGCCCTGGCGCTGAACCGGCTCTGCGGCTTCCCGGCCGTCGAGGACCGGCTCGATCCGGCGCACCTCGCGGCAGCGCAGGCCGAGAGCGCACGGTTCGCGGAGCAGGCCGGCGGGCTAGCCGAGGCAGGGGAGTGAGCGCCATGGACGCGGTCACCCCTGCCAGCCTCGCTTCCGTCGGCGAGATATCGGATGGAATCCATTTCGGTCTCGACGAGGCGGTGTACCACGCGGATCCGGCCCTCGGCTCGACCGACCTGAAGCAGCTCGCGGCCGAGCCGGCGGCCTACTGGTTCGGCTCCGCGCTCAATCCCGGCAGGCCCGAGGAGGTCGAGGAGGCGGCGCACCGGATCGTCGGCCGGGCGGTGCACAAGTTCGTGCTGGAGGGCCCGCAGGCCTTCCACGCGCGGTTCGAGCGCCATCCCGAGGGCGATGACCTCCTCGTCACTGCCGACCAGCTCGGCGCCTGGCTGAAGGATCATGGCGAGAAGGCACCGGCAACGAAGGCCGCGCGCGTCGAGCTGATCCGCGCGCTGTGCGAAACCGATGGCGTCGAGCCGCCCCGGATCCTCGATCACCTGCTCAGGGAGGCTGCGGAGGCCGGCCGGACCCTGCTCAAGGGGGCGGATTTCGACCGGATCGTCCAGGCCGGCGGCGCGGTGCTCGACAACCCGCATCTCGCCGGATCCTTCCACGGCGGCCAGCCCGAGGTCTCGGTCTTCTGGACCGAGACGGTCGACGGCGAGCCGGTGCGCCGGAAGGCCCGGTTCGACTACCTGAAACCCCGCGCCGTGGTCGACCTGAAATCCACCCGCCCGCGCGACGGTCTGCCGTTCGTCGCCTCGTGTCGGCGCGCGCTGGGCGAGTGGAATTACCCGACCCAGGCCGCCGCCTACCTGCAGGGCCGTACCCGGCTGGCCGCGCTCGTTGCCGAGGGGCGGGTCTTCGGGGATCACGACCCGGCCTGGCTCGCCCGGGTCGCAGCCGCCGAGCAATACGCCTTCGTCTTCATCTTCTGGGCGTCGGTCGGCGCGCCGCTCACCTGGGGCGGGGTCATGTCGCCGGGCAACCCGGTGCTGGACATCGGCGCCGAATACGTCCGCCGCGCCCTGGAGAACTACGTCGGCGCCCGCCGCGCGCACGGAGTCTCCGCGCCCTGGATCACCCATCAGCCGCTCGAGGAGATCGAGCTCGATCACCTGCCTCGGTGGTTCGGCGCGGCTTGAGCCGCGGCCGCGTCCCGCCCGCACCCAACCCGGAGACACCATCATGGACGGCGAGATCATCACGCAGGACGGCGAGGTCCTGGAGCCCGGCGCGGTGGCCGCGCTGGACAGCGGCACGGTCGCCGCGATGTCGAGGGCCGAGATCACCGCGCAGGTCGAGACCGCGCGCCGGTATCCGCGCTCGGTCACCCGGGCGAGCAAGAACATCAACTCGCTGGCGACCCTCGACGACCAGGCGGCCCAGGAATGCATCTACGCCCTGCCGCGCGGCGGTAGGCCGATCCGTGGCCCATCGATCCGGCTGGCCGAGATCGTGGCGCAGCAATGGGGGAACAACCGGGTCGCGACCCGGGTGATCGAGGTCGATCGCCGCGAGAAGGTGATCGTGGCCGAAGCGGTCTTCCACGATCTGGAGACGAACGCCGCCGTGAAGGCGACGGTCCGCCGCCGCATCAGCGACCGTCAAGGCCGGCTCCTGAACGACGACATGATCGTCGTCACCGGCAACGCGGCGTCTTCGATCGCACGCCGCAACGCCATCCTGGCCGGGGTGCCGAAGGGCATCTGGCGCCGCGCCTACGAGGCGGCCGAGGGCGTGGTGAAGGGCGACGTGAAGACTTTGGCCGAGCGCCGGGCCGGCTCGATCAAGGCGTTCGGCACCTGGGGCGTGAAGCCCGAACAGATCTTCGCCGCGCTCGGCGTCGTCGGCGAGGACGAGATCACGCTGGAGCACATCCCGACCCTGATCGGCATGTTCCAGGCGATCAAGAACGGAGAGGAGACGGTCGAGAGCCTGTTCATCAACCGCGCCGCGCAGGCCGGCAAGGCGTTCGACAAGGTCTCCGACCCGCTCAACGATGGCGACACGCAGGCCGGCCCGCAGGTCGCTGCCGGGAAGACGGAGGCCGCGAACCCCGATCACGGCGAAACCGGAGATACCGCAGGTGAGGGCGCCGAGGCCGAGCCCGATCGGTCCAATCCGGTGCCGGAGGCGGCATCGGGGGCGGCCGACGGGGCGGCGCAGGACAAGACCACCATCGACCCGTCGCATCCGGACTACGACCGTGGATTCCGCGACGGCGAGGCCGGCACCAAGAAGTGCCTCAGCGAGGAGATCAAGGCGGATCCGGCCCGGTACGCCACCTGGCGGGCCGGGCATCGCGACGGCACCGCGGCCCGCGTACGTGAAGAGGCCGAAGCATGATGTCTCGCCCGAACCAAGCCGCTGCCGCCACCTCGATGGCGTCGAGCTCAACGGCATGCCGGAGGCGCGATCGTGACCGGTAAGCGGCTCGTTCACGAGCATCATCCTCGTCGGTCGAATGCGGCGCACGACGTGATGGCAGATCTGATCCGTGCGAAGGCACAAGGCTGAAAAGCGGGGAGGGGGCGATGGCGCGTGAACTTCTCGCAAGCGCTGCCGATTTGGTTCGTGAATTTGGCTTCACGGAACGACACTGGATTCGACAAGCTGCGGCTGGAAGAATCCCGGGTGCTCGACAGCCTTTCGGTCCGCGATCATCTTGGGTGTTCGATCTGCGTGCCGTGCGTCAGTGGTGGGATGCTTCGACGAGGACGGTGCCAGAATGGCCGACATCTACCTCCGCGGCAAAACGTGGTGGGGCCGGATCCAGAAGAACGGCCAGGACATCCGCGAATCCCTCGGAACACGATCTGAGAGCGTTGCTCGCCAACGTCTTGCAGTCTGGCTCGCCGACCTTGAGGCCCAGGCGTGGGGTGGGAAGCCGCGGCTGACCTTGAACGCCGTCATCGCGGCATTCATCACCGAGCATGGCCCGTCGCTGCGCCCAAGCACGCTCCGCCGCTACGGCGTGTCGATCAACTGGCTGAACGAGCACTTTAAAGGCAGGCTGCTTCTCGAACTGCGCGCCAAGGACCTGAAGGACTTCGAGACCGCCCGGCGCACGGCCGGCGCGTCGGCGCCGACGGTCCGGCGCGACCTCGCGTGCCTGTCGACGATCTTCGGCTTCGCGATCGAGAACGAGTGGGCCGACATCAACCCGGTCATCCCGTTCCTCAAGCAGCGGTCGAAGCGCGGCCTGCGAGAAGCGCCACCGCGCACCCGGTATCTCAGCCGTGCCGAGGAGGCGCGATTGCTCGAATCGTCGGTGCCCTACGTGCGCGACGCCATCCTGTTCGCGATCTACACCGGCCTGCGCCAGGAGGAGCAGTTCTCGCTCACCTGGCCGCAGATCGACCTGGCGCAAAAGCAACTCACCGTCTCGGCCGAGACCGCGAAGGGCAAGCGAGAGCGCACGGTGATCCTGCTGCAGCCCGCCCTCGACGTGCTCGCCCGGATGCCGCGACACATGAAGAGCGCGTTCGTCTTCCACCACGGCGCCGCGACGACGAAGCGAGGGCAGCGCCGAGCGGCGGCCGTAGAGCGGCCCGAGCGCAACGACGGCGAGCGATTCAATCACCTGGACCGGGGCATGCGCCGAGCCGCTGTGCGCGCGAAGGTGAAGGACCTGCGCTGGCACGATCTGCGTCGGACCCACGGCTGCCGGTTGCTTCAGGAGGAGAAGTGGTCGCTGGAGATGGTGCGTGACCAGCTTGGCCACCGCAGCGTCGTCCAGACCGAACGCGCCTATGCGTTCTTGGAGGTCGAGGCCCGGCGAACGGCGGCCCACGGAGCCGGCACAAATCCCGGCACAGGGGAGGGCGCCCTGATTGCGCAGGAGATCGACGCGGCTACCGGCAAGCCAATCGAAGCACAAAAGCCGGCACAGGGTCAGCGGACTGATCTGAAAAAACGAATTCGATCAGCACGTTAAGACTTGAGGCGACTGGCTTTTGGTACCGCCATTCCCAGGTTCGAATCCTGGCGCCCCAGCCAAGCCTCCGCTCAGTCAATGATCTGATTGCAGACGGCTCTCGGCCGCTTCTGCGGCGAGGCCGATTGTACGCAGCGCTGTTGCACGCGCTTGTCCACAGGACAGGGCGTTGACGATTTGTGCTACCGCTTCCCGTCGTGGGGCGGTAGACTGGTGGCGTAGGCCATCAGCAAAGATCCCGGGCCGGGAAAGCTCCAACCCGGCGAAACTGTTCGCGCCTTCGACCGGTCGCCGCTCGCAGGTATCGGCACGGATCAGGCTGGTGCCGACCGCGAAGGTTCCGCCATCGACCGAACGCTCGCAGATGCGGTGCGGCATAGGGATCTTGAACACCGCTCGCGGTCGGCCGTCCCCCCCTGCGCTACATCCGGCAGCAGCCACGCTTCACAGCCGCCTCACGGGCTGGTCGGCCCCACGGCCCCGACACGTGCCGCCCGAGCCTTCAGCCGTGCGGCGGCCGCGGCGTAGCCTCCGCCAGCGCCATCGATGAAGTGCATGTGCCCGCTGCTCGGAACCGGAGGGCTGATGCAGGTCAACTGCGCAGCCGATTGCCGTTCCAGACCGAAATGGCAGATCCCCTGTGCCTCTGCAGCGGCGAGCTGCGCCTCCAGCCGATCCGCGAAGGCCTCGGTGCAGTCCAGGGTCATCCGCAGCGCGTCATCGTATTTGCGGAAGTCCGTATTCCCGACGATCTCGTGCCGAAACGCGGCGGGATCGAACGCGCCTAGCCGCAAGCCTGTGCGATAGAGCAGGTATTCCGGAATTGAGCGTGCCGCGAGGCGGAGCTTGCGCCAGAGGCGGCTCTTACGAGGGCCCGGCATGGCGCGCAGTTCGAGATCCAGCCCCATCCACGGTCCGTGCATCTGCGGTCCATCGTCCTGCATCGGACGTGCGACCTCGGCACTGATCTCCAGGCTGTGCAGGATCTCTTGCACGAGTTGCCGGAAGGCCGGCGCATCGCCGCTGTGCTGCGGCACGAGCATGAGCGAGAGCATCAATGCGTGGCGGGGACGGATCTCCTGCCAGCGGCAGGAGAGGCCGGTCAGGTCAGGCTGGCTGCCGGGCTCGGCCGGTACGACGGCATAGTCGCCGGCCTTCATGGCGGCTTCTGCCCAGGGCAGACCGCCTCCGCTGAACATCGCATAGGAAACGTGAGCACTGGGCGCGTAGCGGGCTACGCGCACGTCGAGCCCGCGATCGCGCACGGCTAAGACCGGCAGGAGAGCGGTGCGCAGCTCGAGGTGCAGCGCCTCCCGGACCCAGACGGCCGTTGCCGCCAGCGCTTCTCGAGCAATATCAACGTCTTCCGGGCCAATGGCGAAGCTTGCCCCATCGCCGCCGAAGACGAAGGGAAACTCGCGCCGGCCGAGAGCATTGGAGACGGCCGCGATGATGGCTGCGCCGGCCGCATTCACCGCCTTGTAGCGGCCCAGCCCGATCTGCTGCTGGGAGCCGACGACATCGGCCACACCAAGCCACCACGTCGTGGGCAGCGGCCGATAGAGGACTGGATCCATGAGGCTGGAGAAGGTGGTGAATCGCGGCAGGCTCTCGTAGAAATCAGGAGGCGTGTGGTGCTTGGCGGGTTCGACCTGCCGAGCTGCATCCGCCGGTTTCCGCGTCGCCGCCATCGCCCTGCTCCCCGGCGCAGACTCCGGCCGCGTGACGCGCCCGGATCCCGGCACTGACATCATCCTCGGTGGAACCACCATCACCACGGTCACGTGCACGCCTACAAGCGAACGCGCGACGGCGGCGACACACTCGCGACCGCTCCGCGCAGGCGCGAGCGACACCTCTAACGCGGTTGCGGTTCCAGTTTCGATATTCGCGCGGCGTCTTCGGGACGAATGGGGCGGGGGTGCCGTCACCAGTCCGTCGTCACAGCAAGCGGTGGTGTGCCGAGGTGGGCCAACCGGCCGCCGCTGCGTGTGCAGCGGCGGCCGGTCTCTGGCCGAGGGCTCAATGAGCCGAGACGAAAGCTCCGTCAGCTGCAGACGCGCTCGTGTCCGAAGAACAAAGGGTTGTAGACGAAGCGGCAATCCCCGAAATCCGAGCTGAGGAAGTAGCGGCCTGCGGGATAATCCCAGTTGAACCCGCCGAAGCGCCGACGGAATCCACGGTGGTGGAAGTATCGATGGTGGCCAAATCCGCCGTACCCGAATCCGCGATGGCCAAATCCGCCCTGATGGCCGAAGCCGCCGTGACCGAACCCGCGGGCGTCGGCGCTGGCAGCACCGCAGGCTAGTGTCGCGAGCGCGAGACCTGCGACCATCATCGTCTTCGTCGAAATCGTCTTCATCGTGCTTCTCCCTGTTGGGGTGACAGCACTCTGCGCCCGACGATGGCCGGTCGCTGTGATCCCGGTCACAGAGAGCCGGACGCCCGGCGTGGCGCGGGATCGACGGCAGCGGCGCAGGTTCACGCTTCAACCAAAGCTCGACGGGTTGGAACCGGCCGCGGATGGCCACCGTCCGCCGCGCGCCGAAGAGGCCGCCCGGCTCAGCGATACCGGCAGCCGTCAGGAGATCGGCGCTGACGGCGCGGCGGGTTACCCACGGGATCGTGGAACGTTGTGAGGCGGGCGCGGGTGGGGCCGGGCCGAGGCGCTCACGCGTCGGACCGGTGAAGCCGGTGAGATCGATGAAGCGCACCGGGATCGCGCGCGTGAGGGGCGCAGCCAGATAGGTCGGGTCTGTAACGCATTCGGGGGCGGCTGCGAACAGGCCCTCGTCAACGTCAGCCAATACTTCCTGTGTGACGACGATCACAGTCACGCAAGCCGAAGGCATGGAACATCCACCCGAAGTCCCGCGGCTCACGAGCTGCGTCGCGGGCTCCGCAGTGATGCCGGGAGAAACCGTGCTGTTCCTCAGCAACGGCCGCGCGGCAGAAGAAGGACTCTATATATCGTGAGCCAGTCTCGTCTCGAAGATCGCGATTCCTCGCGGCGCGCGCAGGAGAACCAGCACCGCTTGGTCGCGGAGCTGCGGTCGCAATACGACGTCATCATTTGCGGCGCCGGATCCTCAGGCTCGGTCGTGGCGCGGCGCCTCGCGGAGAATGCCGATCTGCGCGTGCTGCTGATCGAAGCCGGGGGCAGCGACGATGCCGAGACGGTGCTCGACCCTGCACAATGGCCGGCCAATCTGGGCAGCGAGCGGGATTGGGGATTTCAGGCGCAGCCGAACCCCCACCTGAACGGCCGTGCCCTGTCGATGGCGATGGGCAAAGGTCTCGGGGGCGGCTCCAGCATCAACGTGATGGTCTGGGCGCGCGGGCACCGCAGCGACTGGGATTACTTCGCTGCGGAGGCTGGCGATGCCGGGTGGAGTTACGACAACGTCCTCCAGATCTATCGTCGAATCGAGAACTGGCAGGGTTCGCCGGATCCCCGGTATCGCGGCGTTTCCGGACCGGTCTGGGTCCAGCCTGCTTCGGATCCCAGCCCCATCGCACACGCGATGCTCGATGCGGCCCGCGAGATCGGCATCCCCACGTTCGCGCATCCGAATGGCGTGATGATGGAGGGGCCGGGCGGCGCGTCGATCTCGGACATGCTGGTTCGCGACGGCCGGCGCCAATCGCTCTACCGGGCCTATGTCCATCCGTGGCTCGACCGCCCCAACTTGACGGTCCTCACCGACGCGACCGTGCGGCGCGTCCTGATCGAGCAGCAGCGCGCGGTCGGCGTCGAAGTGGTTCGCGCCGGGCAGATCCTGGAGATCAGAGCCCGGGCCGAGGTGGTGCTGTCGCTGGGGGCTATCCAGACGCCCAAGGTTCTGATGCATTCCGGCATCGGGGACCATGCGGAGCTGACGCGCTTCGGCATCCCGGTGA
This sequence comes from Methylobacterium brachiatum, assembly GCF_020523825.1. Classification (GTDB taxonomy): domain Bacteria; phylum Pseudomonadota; class Alphaproteobacteria; order Rhizobiales; family Beijerinckiaceae; genus Methylobacterium; species Methylobacterium brachiatum. Next base: position 315,331 of record NZ_JAJALK010000004.1, read on the forward strand.
TGCAGCACCTGCCGGGCGTCGGCCAGAACTTTCAGGATCATGTCTCGTTCGGATGCATCTGGGAGTATGCCGAACCCATCGCCCCCCGGAACAGCGGCAGCGAGGCGACCCTGTACTGGACGAGCCGCCCCGGGCTCGATGCGCCGGATGTGCTCTTCTGCCAGGTCGAATTTCCCGTGCCGAGCGATCGGACCGCGGCGCGCGGTGTGCCGGCGCAGGGCTGGACGATGTTCGCCGGTCTGGCGCGCCCGGCGAGCCGCGGCCGGCTTCGGCTGACGAGTGCCGATCCCTCGGTGCCGTTGGCGATCGAGGCCAACATGATGTCCGATCCCGCGGATATGGCGACGGCCGTCGCCTGCGTGGATCTGTGCCGCGCGCTGGGCAACGCACAGGCGTTTCGGCCGCATGTCCGCGGAGAGGCCATGCCGGGCGACATCAAGGGAGGCGCGCTCGAAGACTTCATCCGTGATGCCGCCGTGACGTACTGGCACCAGAGCTGCACGGCCAAGATGGGCCGCGATGCCCTGTCGGTGGTCGATGCATCGCTGAACGTCTACGGGATCGACGCTCTGCGCATCGCGGATGCTTCGATCATGCCGCGTGTGACGGCGGGAAACACGCAGGCCCCCTGCGCCATCATCGGAGAGCGGGCGGCCCAGATGATCGCCCAGGCTCACGGCCTGTGATCACCCTGCGGGTCGCGGCCCGGCATGGTTCCGAGGCTGCCGGGTCGAGTTCCTCTCCTTCAGGCGCCACGCCGCGTCGTGGTGATTATCACTCGGGCGGTCGCCAATGTCTTTCCAAGCCGTTGAACGCACGCTGCGGCAGATGGGCGATGCGGCGCGAGGCCTTGCCGCGATCGGCGCCGCCTTACGCCTGCGGCGGGAGGCGATGGAGGTTCCTCCCGAGGTCGCGCGCCGGTTGCACGACGTGGTTGCGGCCCTGGTGCCGGGGGGCCTCGGTGAGCTCGATCAGGCGCAGGTCTCCGCGTCCCTGGCGTCCGTCACGCACGCGCTGCAGGAGGCGCGGGATCTGTTGGATAGCCTGGAACGACCGGCAGTCTGGCAGGTCCGCGATCCTGCGATGTTGCAGGCCCAAGGCCAAGCCTCACGCGTCGTCGTGCGGCACTTGGCGGCCTTGGGGGCCGAGCGCCCGGCGCTCGCAGCCGCACTCTCCGGGCGCTTCCTGGATGTCGGCACGGGTGTGGGCGGTATCGCCCTCGAAGCCGCAGCGCAGTGGCCCGCGCTGCATATCGTGGGCCTGGACATCTGGGAGCCCGCTCTCGAACTGGCCCGTGCGAACGTGGCGGCAGGCCCGTTCGGCAGCCGTATCGACTTCCGCCTGCAGGATGTGACCCAGGTCGATGATCCGGCCGGCTACTCGCTGACGTGGCTCCCGGCACCCTTCCTCTCAGAGGACGCGGCTCGGACGGCGCTCGACCGTCTGACGGCTGCCCTCAAGCCGGAGGGATACCTTGTCGTCGGACTTTACGCGCCGCCTCCGGATCCGGTCGGCGCCGCGCTTGCAGCCTTGCGGCTGGTCCGCAACGGCGGCCACCTATGGGCGTGCGCTGATATGGAGGATGAACTCCGCTCCCGTGGGTTTACCGCCATCGAGACCTGTGCGGGACAGCCGGTCACGCTCGTGATGGGACGACGCGCGTAGAACGCGCTCCGTCAAGGCAGCGCATCGAGCCCGCCGGGAGCGGCCGGGTCCAGTTGCAACGCGATCAGGACCCGTGATCGAGTGACTCGCGAGGCGCTGCCGCGTCGCGCCTTCGGATGTCTTTCGAAGCCGCGATCCGGTTGATGGGGCGCACCCTGAGGCCCCTGCCTGAACCGTTTCGGGTGTCCGCTCCCGTGCGGTTGCCCCCCGAAGCGGACCGACGGTTATCGGCCAGCCTCTGCCTGCGTGTTGAGCCGACGTGAGCGTCTCAGATGGGTGGGTTTGCGATCGTCTGCTTTCGGTCGGCAGCACGCAAGAGCGGACATCGCGCCGCGTCTGCTTCCGACTGTCGACCGAAGACCAAGGAGCGGTCGGCGGCGACCTCGGCGGTTATTGCCTTCAGCTTCCAAAGGCCGTGGCGCACCCTGAGAGGCGAATGTTCGGCAAGGCGACTCGGAGGCGCCCGCTGCCTGATCACTGTGTCCGCGAGGTAGGGTCCGGTGCCACCGCGAGCGCGTGCGCGACGTGGCGGAGCTTGTCGGGATTGCGGGTAATGTAGATCGCAGCGATCCGGCCGTCCTCGATGGCGAGCGCAGTGGTTTGGAGAACGTCGCCGCGCTCGCGGCTGATATAGCCGGGCAAGCCATCGATCCAGACGGGTTCGAGCATCTGCGCCCAGCCGTGACCCCATTTGCGCCGCACACCCTCGAACATGCGCAGGAGGCGGTCCAATCCGGTGATGGGGTTGATGAAGGCCAAAACCTTGCCGCCGCCATCGGAGCGCAACACCGCGTTCGCGGCGAGAAGAGTACGCAGCGCTGCGGTGTCGCCGCTGGTGGACGCCGCGAAGAAGGCCCGCGCGATCCGCTCACCCTCTTCGCGCTCTACGGGGAAGCGCGGACGCGCAGCCTCCACGTTCCGCCGTGCCCGGACGGCGAGTTGGCGCACGGCCGCCGCCTCCCGGCCGAGCGTGTCCGCCACCTCGCCGAGCGGCACGCCGAAGACGTCGTGGAGGAGAAATGCCGCCCTCTCGAGCGGCGACAGGCGCTCCAGCGCCATCATCAGCGTCAGCGTCAGGTCATCTTTGTCGAGCCCATCCTCCTCGTTCTCGACGAGCGGCTCGGGCAGCCAAGCGCCGATGTAGGTCTCCCGGCGGGCGCGGGCCGACTTCATCTCGTCGAGGCAGAGGCGGGTAACGATGCGCGCGAGGAACGGATAGGGAGCAGCGACCTTCGTCTGGTTCACCGCCACCCAGCGCAGCCAGGCATTCTGCACGACATCCTCTGCTTCGCTGCGCGAGCCAAGCATGCGGTAGGCGATGCGCAATAGCCGCGCGCGATGGGTCTCGAAGGTCGCCGCGGCGATTTCGGCCTGCGACATGGACCGTTCCTCGCAAACGAAGCCGGTTGAGCGAATGTGGACGACCATCGGCTATCCTTGTCGCCGTGAACAGCTGAGTTCCCGCGCCGCTGCTAGGGCCGGTCCGGCGTCGTCAATACCCGGTCGGCAGTGTCCACGACGAAGACGGCGAGGAGCTTCGAGGGCTCGGCATCGCTGGCATTGGCGCTGACACCGTGGTGATCACCGGGCATCTCGACAAAGCTTTCGCCGGTGCGGAAAACTTTCTCTGGGCCGTCGTTGATCCGGCTGCGCACCGCGCCCTCGATCACTGTTGCCGTGATGAAAGCAGATGCGGCGTGGGTGTGGGACGGTGAGGATCCGCCCGGACCGTACTCGACGAGGACGCCGCGCAGGCTCTTGCCGGGAACCGAAGGCAGCGGATGGTCGAAGATCGTCGTGACGCGGGCCTCGCCCCTCACAACATCAGCCGCCATCGCAGGAGCGGCGGAGACGGTAAAGAGGGCTGCCAGCAGAACTGCTCTGAACATGGAAGGGGACTTTCTTCGTGGAAGCGGAGAAGCGCAGCGGTTCAGGCGGCAGCGAGCCAGCTCTCGAACCGCGTCGGCCCGAGCCGCGCCGCTTCCGCATGCTCGGGAACAAGCGAACCCTTGTCGAGCGCGGCGCCGAAGTAGCGCGCCGCCCTGTCGGCTAGTACCTCCCGACGGTCGCCGGTGGATGCGATCGAGCGGGCGACGAAGTCGCGGAACGGCAGGCGGTCCGGCCCGGCGATCTCGATCGTCCCGTTGCGCGGGGAAGCAAGAGCGACATCGGCGAGCGCTGCGGCGACATCGGCGGCGGCGATCGGCTGGAAGTCGACGTCGGGAACAACGATGCAGTCGCCTGCGACGGAAGCCTGGGCAATCGTCGCGACGAACTCGAAGAACTGCGTCGCCCGGACGATGGTGTAGGGAAGGCCGGAAGCCGCGATCAATCGCTCCTGCGCCACCTTCGCGAGGAAGTATCCGTTCCCCTCAAGGCGGTCCGTGCCGACGATGGATAGGGCGACGTGATGTTTCACCCCCGCCTCGCGCTCCGCGGCGAGGAGGTTGCGGCCCGAGCGCTCGAAGAAGTCGAGCACCGCCGCGTCCTCGAAGGACGGAGAGTTCGACACGTCCACAACGGCGTCGGCTCCGGAAAGAACGCCGGCCAAGCCTTCGCCCGTCAGCGCATTCACCCCGCTGCTCGGCGAAGCCGCAACGGCCTCATGTCCTTGTCGCAGCAGTTCGGCCGTCAGATGCCTGCCGACGAGGCCGCTCCCGCCAATCACCACGATCCTCATGGTACCCGTCTCCTTGTTCGAGAACGGACGGGGCGGCTCCATGCCGCTTTCAGGCGTCCGTCGAACAAATGACGAGGCGGCCTGGGCCCGATGTGACATGCCTCGGGAAAAATCAGCGACGTGAGACGTGGAACTGCCGCCGGGGATCGATTGACATCCGCGGAAGCGGGACGACGCTGGCGCCGCCCCTGACGGAGCGCAGAGCCGACTAAACCTTCGCCTGGACCGGGAGGCGGAAGGGTGCGCCGAGGCGGTTGAACGCGTTCATCGCGGCGATCGTGATCGTCAGATCGACGAGATCCTTGGCCGCAAAGACCGCGCTCGCGGCGGCATACGCCTCATCGGAGGCGTGCGTCTCACTCACCAGCGTGACTTCCTCCGCCCAGGCGAGAGCGGCGCGGTACTTTTCAGGAAACAGGTGGGGCACTTCGGCCCAGACCGGAATCAGGACGACCTTCTCAAGCGGCATCGTCTTGAGAAGGTCCTTGGTATGCAGGGCGATGCAGTACGCGCAGCCGTTGATCTGCGACACCCGCAGGAAGATGAGGTGGATCAGCTCATGGGGTAGATCGGTGCCAGTGGTGATGTAGTGGTGAATGCCATAGAGCGCTTTGGCACCCTCCGGGGCCACCTCGTTCCAGACCAGTCGCTTGATCTCGCTCATGTCTCGTCCTTGTGCTCGGAGCGCCGGAGATCGACGTTCGAAGCCATGACGAGCCAGGCAACCCGGGTGTGACATGCGATGCCGCATTCTCTGACGAAGCGGATCACCTTTCAGCCGAGAGCATCTACGTCCGCTTCCAAGCAGGCCGAGCAGGTCGATTGACGACCGACATGGGTCGGACGCGGAATGTCCGCTTCCGGGCAGGCCGCCAACGTCCACCCGTGGCGCTTTGCCGACCGCGGCTCGGTCATGGCCGAGGCTTAAAGCCGGCGTCCCTTCCTTCGATTTTCGTCTAAATGCGATGTCTCGTGGAGCAGCGGAATGCGCCCTTGGCACTGGGCGCAGGATCGTATCAACCGTCTGTACGTACGAAGCTGAAGCGCGTGCAAAATCAAGGTCTTGCCCTAAGCCTTTGGCTATGTCCGCGCTGTGTGAGAATCCTGGCACCCCGGCTAAGCCTCCGCTCAGTCATTGAACTGTTGGCATTCGGCTCTCATCCGCTCCCGCGGCGAGGCCGATTGTACGCAGCGCTGCTGCACGCGCTTGTCCACAGGACAGGGCGTTGCCACTGTGTTCTAACCTTTACCGGCGTGGGCCGGCATATCGGTGACGACGGCGAGTCCGTTGCGATGGGCGGGCACGACCGCTTGGTGCCTCCGTAAAGCGGAGCTCTACCACGGTCGCGTTGAGCGGGGGCACCAGCACCCAGCCAGGGCGCGCACACTCGGCTGAGGGCTCAACGCGGAAAGCCTCCGCGTTCGGGATGATCCCGCTAGGCGCACAGGCACCGACCGAGGCTGCAGGATGGGTCGGGCCCGACGTGCCTGCCGCAAGCGGCCGCGCACCCTGGCCCTCTGCCCATCCTCAGGTCCCCCGCAACATTGAGCGGGGAACGTGTCTGATCGACGATCCGCGTCTCGATCATGGTGTCGGGAGCAGCGGAGTGATCTCGGGCGGCGCTTCGCGAACGCAGCGCAACTCGTACCAGAGGGCGTTCAGCACCCCGGCTGCCGCGGCGAGGCCGAGGCCGAGAACCCAGGCGAAGTACCACATTGTCGAACTCCTTCGAGAGCGGGGAGGAAGCCCGCGGCCGTCCGGCCGCGGAGCGAGCTCAATAGGCCGCCGAGCCGGGGGCGGTGATGTCGCGCTCGGAGACCTTCCCCCAGAGCACCCGGTAGACCCAGGCCGTGTAGGCGAGGATGATCGGCAGGAAGACCACCGTCGCGATCAGCATGTTGCGCAACGTCGCCCGGCTGGAGGAGGCGTCGAAGACGGTGAGCGCGTGGCCCGGATGCGTGCTCGACGGAAGGATGACGGGAAACATCGCGAGGCCGACCGTGGCGATGATGCAGGCGATGCCGAGCTTCGAGGCCAGCAGGGTCAGGCCCTCCCGCCGGGCGCGGAAGCCCATCATGGCGAGCAGCGGCGCCAGGATGCCGAGGAGCGGGACGAGGGCGAGGGCCGGATGCGCGCGGAAATTCGCGAGCCATGCGCCGGCTTCCGTGACGACCTCCTTGGCGAGCGGGTTCGAGGGGCCGTCGCCGGGCAGCGCGGTCACGACCCGGTAGCCGCCGAAGGCCCCGGCCCAGACCAGCAGGCCGCCGAGCGCGAAGAGCGCCGCGGTGGCGAGCGCCGCCCGCCCTCCGATGGCGCGGGCGCGCTCGGCGACCGGCCCCTCGGCCTTGAAGGCGAGCCACGCCGCCCCGTGGGTCACCAGCATCGCCACCGAGAGGCCGCCGCAGAGGAGCGCGAGCGGGTTGAGCAGGCCGAGCAGCGTGCCGCCGTAGATCGGCCGCAGGTCGTCCGTGAAGTGGAAGGGGACGCCCTGGAGCACGTTGCCGACGGCGACGCCGAAGATCAGGGCCGGCACCGCCCCGCCGACGAAGAGCGCCGCGTCCCAGCGCGCGCGCCAGGCCGGGCTCTCGTTCTTCGAGCGGTACTTGAACGCCACCGGCCGCAGGATCAGCGCGAACAGCACGAGGAACATGGCGAGATAGAAGCCGGAGAAGCTCAGCGCGTAGAGCGCCGGCCACGCGGCGAAGATCGCGCCCCCGCCGAGCACCAGCCAGACCTGGTTGCCTTCCCAGGTCGCCGAGACGGTATGGATCGCCAGCCGCCGCTCGATGTCGGTGCGGGCGACGAAGGGCAGGAGCGCGCCCACGCCGAGATCGAAGCCGTCGGTGACGGCAAAGCCGATCAGCAGGACGCCGAGCAGGACCCACCAGATCAGCCGTAGGCTTTCATAGTCCGAGAGAAGGGCGAGCATGCGGGAAACTCCTCGGCAGGGAGGCGCGACCGGGATCGGCCGGCCCCCGAAGGAAGGGGAGGGAGGGGGTTACTCGGCGGCGGCGAGGCGTGCGCCGGTCCCGTTCACGGTCTGGCCGGGGAAGAGCGCCGCCGGATCCTCGGCCAGCGTCTCGGGACCCTTGGCGATGGCCCGGAGCATCAGCCGCACCTCGATCACCGCCAGCACGCCGTAGACGAGGGTGAAGCCGGCGATGGTGATGAGCAGGGAGGGGATCCCGAGTTCGGAGGTGGCGAGCGCGGTCGGCAGCACGCCCTCGATGATCCAGGGCTGGCGGCCGAACTCGGCGACGAACCAGCCGAACTCGATGGCGATCCAGGGCAGCGGCAGAGCCAGCAGCGCCGCCTTGAAGAGCCAGCGGGGCGCCTCGGCCTCCCGCGCCGTGTGCCAGAGCGCGGCCCCGAACAGGGCGATCAGGAGAAAGCCGCAGGCCACCATCGCCCGGAAGGTGAAGAAGATCGACGGCACATGCGGCACGGTCGACCACGCCGCCCGATCGATATCGGCGTCGGTCGCCGTCCGCGGGTCGCCGATCAGCGGCTTGAGGAGCTGGGCGTAGCCGAGATCGGCTTGCGTCCGGGCGAAGTCGGCGCGGGCCTGGGCATCGTTACGGTCGGCCTTGATCCGCTCCAGGGCCGCGTAGGCGACGAGCCCGTTGCGGATGCGGTCCTTGGCGTGCGCGACGAGCTCGGTGATGCCGGGTATCTCGGTCGTGAGTGAGCGGGTGCCGATCAGGCCCATCGCGTAGGGGATGTGGAGGGCGTAGCGCGTCGTGCGGCTCTCCAGATCCGGGATGCCCACGGCCGTGAAGGCGGCGGGCGCGGGCTCCGTGTGCCACATCGCCTCCATGGCGGCGAGCTTCATCTTCTGGTGGTCGGTGATGGCGTAGCCGCTCTCGTCGCCGAGCACGACGACGCTGAGCGCCGAGGCCAGCCCGAAGGCTGCCGCGATGGCGAAGGAGCGCTTGGCCAGTTCCAGGTGCCGGCCCCGCAGGATGTAGAGGGCCGAGACGCCGAGCACGAAGACCGCGCCGCAGACGTAGCCGGCCGAGACCGTGTGAACGAACTTCGCCTGCGCGACCGGATTGAGCAGGACGGCGGCGAAGTCGGTCACCTCCATGCGCATCGTGTCCGGGTTGAAGGCCGAGCCCACCGGGTTCTGCATCCAGCCGTTGGCGATCAGGATCCAGAGCGCCGAGAAATTCGTGCCCAGCGCCATCAGCCACGTGACGACGCAGTGGGCCAAGGCCGAGAGCTTGTCCCAGCCGAAGAAGAACAGCCCGACGAACGTCGCCTCCAGGAAGAAGGCCATCAGGCCCTCGATGGCGAGCGGGGCCCCGAACACGTCGCCGACGTAGTGGGAGTAATAGGCCCAGTTCATCCCGAACTGGAACTCCATGGTCAGGCCGGTGGCGACGCCGAGCGCGAAGTTGATCCCGAACAGGAGGCCCCAGAACTTCGTCATGTCGCGCCAGACCTTCCGGCGCGTCATCACGTAGACGGTCTCCATCATGGCGACCAGGATCGAGAGCCCCAGTGTCAAGGGCACGAACAGGAAGTGGTACATCGCCGTCAGCGCGAATTGCAGGCGCGACAGATCGACGAGCAGCGGGTCGGTCATGGAAGATTCCTCGGCGTCCTGCAAAGCCTGTCGCCCCGGAGGCGGCATGGGCGCCTTGACCCAGATCAAAGCCGCGCTCGGCCGTCCTCGCGCACAAGGCGGCATGCCCCGTCCGCGAACGATCCGCCTCCGCCGAACCGGCGCCCGTCCCGAGCCCGCCGCCCTCGGCCTCGCCCGCGAGGCGGCGCGCGCCGGCCTGCGGCGCATCCGCGGGCTCCACGCCCTGCGCAGCGCCGCGGCTCTCGGAGGCGCCGTGGCACTCGCGCGGCTGACTGGCGCGTTGATCGAGACGGGCGAGCTCGACGGTCCGGCACTCGGCCTCGCGGTGGCCTGCGCGCTCGCGGGCGCATGGCTCGCCGCGGCGATCGAGGGGCGCAGCGCGGTGCTGGAGGCGGAGATCGGCGCAGGGCTGATCGATGCCGCGCAGGCGCAGCTGACGGCGATGCCGGCCCGCACCACCACGGCGCTGCCCAGGGGCGCGCTGATCGCCGGCCTGCAGCGCCATCCGGGGGCACTCGCCCGCCTCGTTGTCGGCCACGCCGCCGCGCGGCGCATGATGGCACTCGGGCCCCTGCTGACGGCGGCCACCCTCGCTTTGGTCTCGTGGCAGGCTGCGCTCGCCCTTGTCCTCGCGAGCCCGGTGATGATCGTCTTCTTCGCCCTCGTCGGCGGGATGATCCGGGAGCGCGCCGCGGCGCAGGAGGCGGCGCTCGGGCGACTGGCGACCCAGTTCGCCGACCGCGTGCGGGCGCTGCCGACAATCCTGGCCGCCCACGGCCTGGCGCACGAGGCGGGCAAGCTCGACCGGCGGCTCAGGGCCTATAGCGTCGGCACCATGGGCGTGCTGGCGGTCGCCTTCCTCAATGCGGGCGTGCTCGACTTCTTCTCGTCGCTCACGATCGCGATCCTGGCGGTCTTCCTCGGCCTGGGCCATCTCGGCCTCGCCGAGATCCCGGGCTTTGCCGGGCTCGCGCTCTGGCAGAGCCTGCTGATCCTGCTGCTCGCGCCCGAGTATTTCGCACCGTTCCGCCGCTACGCCGAGCTCTATCACGCCAAGGCGGAGGGCGAGGCCGCCGCGGACGCCCTCGCCTGGGTGTTTCCGCAGGACGCGACCGCGGGGGCCGTGATCGTCGGGCCGCGCCTCGAGGCGCCGGGCGTGCGCGGCCTCGTCCTGCCCCATACCGGGCCGGTCCCGGATTTCGACCTGCCGCGGACGGGCCTCGTCGCGCTCACGGGGCCGAGCGGGGCCGGCAAATCGACCCTGCTGCGGGTATTGGCCGGGGTCGAGGCGCCGCGCGCCGGTGCGGTGCGGCTGCCGGAGGCGGGCCCGAGAACCTGGGTCTCCCTGGAGAATCCCGTTCCGGCCGGTACGCTGCATCACGCGCTGACCGACGGCGTCGTGGCACCGCCCGAGGCGGTGGCACGGGCGGCCGCCGCGCTCGGCCTCGCCGACGACCCGCACTGGCCGGGCGGCCTCGATGCCCCTGTCCGGGCGGGGGCGGAAAACCTCTCCGGCGGCCAGCGGATGCGGATCGCGGTGGCGCGGCTCCTGCTGCGGCCGGGCCTCGCCTTCTGCGACGAGCCGACCGCCAAGCTCGATCCCGTCAACGCGGCGCGGGTCCGGCAGGCCCTGCGGGCGGCCGCCCGCCACCGCCTCGTCGTCGTCGCGACCCACGACCCCGCGCTGGCGGCGCTCGCCGACCGGCGGGTGAGCCTTGGCGCCACCCCGCTCGAAAGACAGGCCGCATGATCCGCTCGTCGTCCGCGGCCGGCACGGCCGGCGCCCGAAACCGCATCTGGAGCCGGGGCTGGCACCTCGCCTTCGCCCTCGCGGCCCTGGCGCTCGCCGCAAATCTGGCCCTGGCCGGCACCGCAATCGCCTTCCTGGCCGCAGTGGCGCTCGCCGGCGCGGGGCCGGCGGCCTTCGCCTTCAACTTTCACCATCCGGCCGCCCTGGTGCGCCTCTTCGCGCTGCTGCGCACGGGTGCGCGCTACGGCGAGCGCATGACCGGGCACCGCGCGGCGCTCGCCGATCAGGTCCGCCGCCGAGCGGGCTTGTTCGCGGCCCTGGCCCGGGCGCCGGAGAGCCGCGCCGCGGGCTGGCAGCTCGGCCGCCCGGAGCGGCTGGCCGACTTCATCGACGACGTTGCGGACGTCGACTACGCCCGGCTGCGTGTCGCCTTCCCGCTCGCGATCACCGGAGCGGCGCTCCTCGCGCTCCTGGCCGCGACCATTCTTCTCGCGCCGCTCGCCCTGCTGCCGCTCGCCGGGCTCGCGCTCGCCGCAACCCTCCTCGCCCGCCGCACGGCGCGCCGGCTCGCCGCCATCGAGGCCGGGACGCGGGCCGCACGCCGGGCCGCGTCGGTCGACCTCGGCGCGGCACTCGCGGGGGCCATCCCCCTCGATGCGGAAGGCCGACGCGCGGCCAGCCTGCGCGAGGCGCTCGACCCGATCCGCGCCGCGGAGCGGACGGGCGCCTCCGGGCGGCGGGCGCTGGCCCGGCTCGAAGCTGTGCTGGCCCTGGCCGGCCCAACCGCGGCCCTGGCCACGCTGCTCGCTGCCTGGAGCGCGGGCGCCCGCGGCACCGGCCTCTTGCCCGCGGCCTTCCTGGCCTTCGCCTGGCTCGGGCTCGCCGAGCCGCTGCTCGCGCTGCCCCGGTCACTCCTCGGCGCCGTCCGCGCCCGCCTCGCGCGCGGGACTTTTCCGTCCGAGGCGAGCGCGGCCGCAGAGGCGAGCGCTCCCTGCGGTGCCGCCGGGCCGCTCACCCTGCACGGCCTGCAGCTGCGCACACCGGAGGGGCGCGATCTCGGCCCGGTGCCGGACCTCACGGTTTTGCCCGGCCGCGCCCTGATCCTCGTCGGCGCCAGCGGCTGCGGCAAGACCACCCTGCTGAAGGCCCTCGCGGGCTGGAGCGAGGACCGGCCCGGGGACGAAATCCGCCTGGGGGGCGCCCGCCTCTGCGCGCAGGAGCGGCGGGCGGCGGCGCATCTCGGCCTGCACGACGCGGCCATCCTGGCCGACACCGTGCGGGAGAATCTGTTCGCGCCCGATGCCGCGGATGCGGAACTCTGGGCGGCGCTCGCCGCGGTCGAACTCGACACCCGCATCCGCTCCGGCGGCGGCCTCGACGCCTGGATCGGCGAGGGGAGCCTGTCACTCGGCGAGGCGCAGCGCCTCAACCTCGCCCGCGCCGCCCTGAGCCCGGCCCCGGTGATCCTGCTCGATGAGCCCGCCGAGCATCTCGGCGACGATCAGGCCGCCCGCATCCTCGCAGGCCTCCTGACGCTCTGGCGCGACCGCGTCGTCGTGCTCACGAGCCACCGCCCCGATCTCGCGCTGCCGGGCCGCCGCCTCGTGCTGGCGCCGCCTTTCGCTCTGGATCACGGCCCGAGCCCGGCACCGGCGGCAATCTGCGCCGCATGAACCCCGATCTCCGCGCCCGCTACGACCGGCTCCGGCTGCCCCGCTACACCGGCACCCCGACGGCGCCGCACTCCCGAGCAGGCCCGCGCCTACCCTTGCAGCCACCCGGCATCGGCGGTGCCAGGCGCGCCCATCCGGCATCCCTCGCGGAAATCGTGGTCCATCGTGCCACCACATAGCGGGACCAAACACCGAGCGCTCCGCGCATCTCCCGGAGGCGCGACCGAGCTTTGGCTGTCCCGTCTCTTGGCAGCGCCCGATCGCGTCTCGGTCCGGCGCTGCCCAAGCGTTCGAGCGAAGGCGGCCTCGACCTACCAGAGATGCATCAGGATATTGGAAAGCTTGCTGAACCAGTTGGTCGATGGCGTTTGGTGGGGCTCGGCGTGGCTGAGCTTCTGCATCATGGAGAGGGCGGCTTTTCGCTGGCTCTCGGAGATGGAGAACGTCTGATAAGTGGCGGTCTTGGCCGCCGCAGGGGCTCCGGCGGAGACCTGGGCGCCGGCACCGCTTGCGCTCGTCGGCACGGGCGCGCTGATCGGGTTGGTCGGGCTCGTGGCGGTCGGCACCGAGGCGGGTGAGGCGCTGCTCGGGGCTTGCAGGCTCGGTGCCGGTGAGCGGCTCGCGCCCGCGGCGCTGGCGAGGGCGGGCTGCGCCGTGTTGGCCGTGACGTTGGTCGAACTTGTCGTCGGGCTGGTCGGGACGATGGTGGTCGGCTGCACCGGGCTTGTCGGCGCGGGGCTCGCGGCCGGGGTGGTGGCGAGGCCGCTCGCGGGCGTCGTGGCCGTCGAAGACGGGCTCGTCGGGCTGGGTGCCGCGGATGGGGCTGCGGTGACGGGCGCGGTCGTGACGGGGGAGATCCCCGCCGATGCGGAATCCGAGGCCGTCGTGCCGGCGGACCCGGCGGTGTTCGATCCCGCGGGCGCGGTGTTGGCCATGCCGTTGGCGGGCTGCGAGGCGACCGGGGTCGTCGCGCCGGGGGCGGAAGACGTCGCACTGGCGGGCGCGGCCGGATTGGCGGGGACGCTGGCCTGTGCGGTCGGCGTGGTGGCGCTCGCGGTCGGGGTCGTGCTGCCCGCGGAACTCGGTGCCGGGATTGCGGATGGGGCCGGTGTCGCGGCGGCGGGGGTCGCGTGCGTCCCCACATTCGTGCCGGGGCTCGCCGTGCTGGCCGAGCCCGTCTGGGCGGCAGGTGCGGCGGCGCCGCTCACGGCCGGGCTCGGCGCCGCTGCCGCATTGGGCGTCACGGTTGTGCTCTGCGGCGCGGCGCCGGCGGTTACCGGGTGCGTGCTGCCGGTCGCCGAGCTAGTCGCGCTGACCGGGTTCGGGGCGGCGCTGGCCGGAGCCGGCGCGACGGTCTCGCTCTTGGCCGGGCCGGTCGACGAGGCTGTGGCCTGAGGCGCTGCGCTGCCGATGCTCGAACCCGTCGCGCTCGGCGCGGCGCTGGCCGGGGCGGTCGAGACGGGGGAACTCGGGGTCGCGTCCTTGGTGCTGCCGGATCCCGTCGTCGATCCGGCGGTGTTGGCCGTCGCGGTGCCGGTTCCCGATGCGGTGCCGGTCGTCGAGCCGGTCGCCGGCTTGGCCGCTGGCGCGCCGGCGGTCGGGGCCGAGGCGGTGGTCGGGCTGCTCACGCCCGAAGACGATGCGGGGGAGGGCGTCGTGCTCGCCGCGCCGGTCGCGCTGCTCGACGGGGCTGCGGTCGTCGTCGCGCTCGGCGTCGGATTGGCGGCGGTCGCAGGCGTCGATGCGGCCGCCGAGGTGGCGCCGTACAGGCCCGGATCCTTGCCGTCCGGGCTCGACACCGTGTCCTGCCTCACGGCGACGGCGGACAAATCCTTCGAGTAGGCGCGGACGTAGTCGATCTTCGAGGTGATCGCCGTGCGGGCGATGTCGGCATTGTTGCTGCCGCCGCCCTGCGTGGCCAGGTCGACCAGCATGTACATCGGGCTGTGCAGGTCCGACGGGGTGGCCTGCGAGCCGGTCATCTGGCCGTCGACGTAGAAGCTGATCCGGTCGGCCTGCCAGTCCATGCCGTAGGTGTGATAGCCGTTCTGGTTCGGCATCACGCTGGTGACCTGGCGGTTCTGCTGCCAGGGGATGTTCGGCGTCTGGTCCGTGGTGTGGATCGTGCTGTAGACGGTGCTGGGCCCGTCGCCGTAGCGCTCGACGACGTCGAGTTCCTGATGCTGCCCGGCATTGTGCGGGTCGGGCTTCTGCTGGTTCGGCAGCAGCCAGAACGCGTCCCAGGCGCCGACCTGCTCGGAGAAGTCGGCCCGGACCTCGAAATACCCGTAGGTCTGGGAGAAATTGCCCTGGGTGGTCAGCAGGCCGGATTCCCAGCTGCCGGGCACGCCCGACGTCGTCCTGTCCGGCACCGCCGTGATCGACAGGGCACCGTTCTGGACCTGGAAGGGGTCGTAGCCGGAGCCTTTGTCCACGAAAGAGGAATGGCCGAATCCGACATCGGCGTTGGCGTCGCCGCGATCCTGCGCGCGAATATCGGCCCAGGTCGTGCCGGCGCCGGTCTGCGAGATACTGCGCGTGTTGAATTCTTCGTCGAAGGTCAGCTTGTAACCGGTCAGATCGACCATGACTATTCCCCCAGACTTTCGACAAGGCGCGATTCTGCGATCGCAGCACAAGAAAGCTTGCCTACGTGATTACAGGACGCCGCGAGCGACCGACCTGCCCAGCTGTATTTTCCTATTTTTAACGCTGTGGAAACAATACTTACGTGGTTGCTTGGCTGTCAAGATTGGTGTTTCGGCAGATTTCAAGCAGACGATTTCGATCTATGCAGATTAGCGCCAAACGATACCCTATTGGGGATTGACAGTGGCGGGCATGCCCCAGCCGCGCCTGTGTTTATTTGCCTAGACCTTCGGCGGCCTCGGGCGCGTCCGAGGCTGAGAGCGGCTGCGGCGGAGCCGGGGCTTCGCTGTGAAAGCGTGTGCCGGTCGTGGGTTAGGCGGGCGGACAACCGGCACGGGCTGGGGTCGCCGAGACCGGCTTCGGCGCGGCGCGGCGACCCTCGCGCGGGGCGGGGAAAGCGTCCGCAGCCCCCGGCTGGCGCCTCAATTTTGGGCGCGCAGCCCTCCGGCTGCCCGCCGATCACGGGCGGTCGGCAAGCCTCGGCGCGCCGCCGCAGGGCGCTGCCGCGCCATCCGCTCAGGCTTCGGCGAGCAGGCGCTCATACTGTGCCTCGGCGGGCCCGTAGGTGTCGCCGGCCAGTTCCCTGAGCCTGTCGCGGTCGAGCACGGTGATGCGCCCGTCGCTCGCCCGGACCATGCCGGCGCCGGTCAGGACATAGAGGGCCGCCGTCACGCCGGTGCGGCGCACGCCCAGCATCATCGCCATGAAATCCTGCGTGAGCGGCATCTCTTCACTGTCGAGCCGATCATGGGTCATCAGGATCCAGCGGGCGAGCCGCGCCTCGACGTTCAACGTGGCGCTTGCGTAGACCGTGTAGCCCGTCTGGATCATCAGGCTCAGGACGTAGCGGCCCAGAACGCCCCGCAGGCCCGGGCTCGCCTGCAACGCCTCGCGCAAGTCGGCCGCGCGGATGCGCAACGCCTCGCCGCCACCCTGCACGATCCCCAGGAAGGGGCCGCGATCGGTCCCGAGGACGAGGGGCACGCCGGCCAGACCCTCGGCGCCGACGAGGCCGATCTCGATCCGGCCGCCCTCGGTGGTCGCCACGAGCGAGACCAGGCCGGTCTCGACGAAATAGGCATGCGACAGCGGTTGATCGACGCCGATCAGCGTATCCTGGAGGTGGAGCGGAACGCGTTCCAGGGCCCAGGCCAGACCCGCGAAGTCCTCCGGGGCGAGAGCGCCGAGCAGGCGGTTGCGAATGTCGGATTGCCGAAGCTGAATCACGGTGCGTCTCCCAATCAGGGCAAGAGCACGCGGTCTCTCAGTCGTTCGCGCCCGAAAACTTCGGCGAACAATGACGATATTATAGTACTATTCCACACAAATAGATAGGGCGGGATCGAATGTACGCTTTCGGACCAACGATATATATTAGGATCGAAATCTGGTCCAATTCCATCGAGCCGATTTGTATATATAAATCTGCCGAATTTTATCGAATGGATACTCGGCTGACGCATGACAGATGGACTGGAACGCACGGATGCTCACTGCTCGCCCGGCCGACATGGCGGCCTACGCGACCCCGCCCAAGAGCCTCACGACCGATTTCGACTTTCCGGTGCGGGAACGCCTCGTTCCGAAGCAGAACGAGGTTCTCGTCCCCGGCGCCACGCCGGACGTGGCCCATCTGCTGCTGGCCGGCCATACCTGCCGCTACCGCATGCTGCAGGATGGCCGACGCCAGATCACCGCCATCCTGGTGCCGGGGGACATCTGCGACCTGGAGGCGCTCCTGGCCGGGCGCTCCAGCTATGCCGTGAGCACGCTGACCCGCTGCACGCTCGGCGAGATCCCGCTCTCGCGCTTCGCATCGACCCACGATCCGGTCCTGGCGGCGGTGCTGCAACGGCGCCTGCGCCGCGACGAGGCCATCGCCCGCGAGTGGATCGTCAGCCTCGGCCGCCGGGACGGGATCGAGCGGACGGCGCATCTGCTGTGCGAATTGCGCTGGCGGCTCGCCGAGGTCGGACAGGCGACGGACGACAGCTATGAATTGCGCATCACCCAGCACGACCTCGCCGACGCGCTCGGCCTGACCTCGGTGCACGTCAACCGCGTGCTGATGAACCTGCGCGCCGAACGGCTCATCCACCTGAAGGGCGGCCGGCTGACGATCATCGACCGCACGCGCCTGAAGCATCTGGCGCAGTTCGATCCGGCCTATCTGGTCCAGTGACCGCCGCATGGGCGCGGCGCGGTCGGTGCCGGCCGGTCGGCCGCATCCCGGCGGGTTCCGGGATGCGGCCTCGCGGAGGCAGGCCGGCCCGCATCAACGGGTCGGCAGGGCGGTCGCGGTGACGACCCGGGTCGCGACCGGGGCGGCCGGGACGAGACGGGGCGTGGTCGCCAGCTCAGCGGCGGGACGCGCGGCCGAGATCGCGCGGGCCTGCTCACGGTAGAGCGGCGGGGTCAGGGCGATGGCCTCGTCCGCGAGGGCGGAGCCGATCATCGGCAGGGTGGCCAGGGCGGCGACGATGAAGGAACGCAGGGTCATGGTGGGATACCTCTCGCTGTCCGGGTCAGGGGCCCGGTGTCGAGGCGATATCTACGCTGCACTGCGTCATGATCCAAACAGATCGGATCGATACTCAAAATCGATTTCGTCAATGATGGCCGGGCATTGTGGGCGGGCGGGGCATCGGCCGAGACCTCCGACACAACCGACGGGTGCGGTCCGCCGATCGCCATGCTACGCCTCTCGGGTCAACCGAGCTTGCACGGATACTGATCCTCGAACCGGGACGTCACATGCTGGGCTGGTTTCGTGCGCTCATGCCGAGGGAAGACCGGTTCTTCGACCTGTTCGAGCGCCATGCCGCCACCCTGGTCGCCGGCGCGGACGCCCTCCGGGCCCTGCTCGACGGCACCCAGGACGTGCCGGTGGCCTGCCAGGCGATCGCCGATCACGAGGATGCGGCCGACGCGATCACCCGCGAGGCCCTGCTGGCGGTGCGCCGGACCTTCATCACCCCGTTCGACCGGAGCGACATCCAGGCCCTGGTCGGCTCCCTGGACGACGCCATCGACCAGATGCTCAAGACCGCCAAGACGGTGCAGCTGTTCGAGGTCACCGCCTTCGAGCCGTCGATGCGCGAGATGGGCGCGGTGATCCAGGAGGCCGCCGCCGCCACCGCCGAGGCGCTGCCGAAGCTGCGGGCCCTGGGCGAGAACGCCACGATCCTGAACACCCTGACCGAGCGGGTGATCCAGCTCGAAGGCCGGGCCGACGACCTGCACAATGCCGGGCTGAAGGCGCTGTTCAAGGCCTCCCGGCAGGATCCCATGGCCTTCGTGGTCGGCTCCGAGCTCTACGACCATCTGGAGAAGGTGATGGATCGGTTCGAGGATGTCGCGAACCAGATCAGCAGCATCGTGGTCGAGCATGTCTGAGCCGACCGCGTGACCCTCCTGATCCTCCTCATCGCCGTCGCCCTGGTCTTCGATTTCCTGAACGGGCTGCACGACGCGGCCAATTCGATCGCCACCATCGTGTCGACCCGGGTGCTCGCACCCCGCTACGCCGTCATCTGGGCGGCGTTCTTCAACTTCGTGGCGTTCCTGATCTTCGGTTTGCATGTAGCCAGCACGGTGGGATCGGGCATCGTCGACGTCACCATGGTGACCGACCGGGTGATCCTGGGCGCGCTCGGCGGTGCGATCAGCTGGAACCTGATCACCTGGTATGCCGGCATCCCGTCCTCGAGCTCGCACGCCCTGATCGGCGGCCTGCTCGGGGCCGGCATCGCCAAGGCGGGCCTGACCGCGATCGTCTGGCCCGGGGTGATCGCCACCAGCGCCGCGATCGTGCTTTCCCCGGCCCTGGGCTTCGGCCTCGGGCTGCTGCTGATGCTGGCGGTGTCGTGGATCTTCGTGCGCGCGACGCCCCACGCGGTGGACCGGCTGTTCCGGGGGATGCAGTTCGTCTCGGCCTCGCTCTACTCGCTCGGCCATGGCGGCAACGACGCGCAGAAGACCATGGGGATCATCGCGGTGCTGCTCTACGCCCACGGGGAGGCGGGCGGCGCGTTCCACGTCCCGCTCTGGGTGGTGCTGTCCTGCCAGACCGCCATGGCGCTCGGCACGCTGCTCGGCGGCTGGCGCATCGTCCACACGATGGGCTCGAAGATCACCCGGCTGTCGCCGATGCAGGGCTTCTGCGCCGAGACCGGCGGGGCCGTGACCCTGTTCGCCGCCACCGCGTTCGGGATCCCGGTCTCGACCACCCATACGATCACCGGGGCGATCATCGGCGTCGGCGCGGCCAAGCGCGTCTCGGCGGTGCGCTGGAACGTCGCCCAGGGGATCGTGGTCGCCTGGGTGGTCACGATGCCGGCCGCGGCCCTGGTGGCGGCCCTGGTCTACGGCGTCGCGGGCTTCGTGCTGCCGTGACCGGCCGGCGCGCGAGCAGGATTGTTGCACCGGTAACGCTAAATTTTAGCTCGCCGATATAGCAAATTGTATAGGATTGTGGTGTAAATTTTACTATTCCTCAATCAGGGTCCAGTTGTTGCTTATCGCGGCCCTCCTATTCGTGGTCGGTGTGCTGGAAGGCTGGCGCTACCGGGCCCAGATGGTGGTGGCGAGCTCGATGCTCATCGCCCTCGTCTGCCTGCCGCTCTGGGCGCTCACCGCCACGATCGACGCCGAGAAGCTCCTGGTGCTGCTCGCCTACCTGGCCGCGCATCAATCCGGCTACCTCGTGGGGGCCTATGTCGGCGCCGGCCTCCACCGGGATCGGTGAACCCGCTCACCAGGTCCAGACGACCCGGCCCGTATAGAGATAGATCACCACCCAGATCCCGATCGACACGGTCAGCCACGTCACGACGACTGGTAGCGGCGGCTTCTCACCCGACTCGCGGCGCAGTCTCGCGAATGCGTCTTTCACCATCAGCCTCCCGTGCGCGACCTGCGCTGCAGACGCGAACGGAAGGAATCCAGGGAAAGTTTCAGGCTGCCGCCGCATCGGCCCGCGAGCGCCGGGACGGGCGCCCTCGGGTCGCGCGGGGCTCAGCGCCCGAACTGCACCGGAACGCTGAGGTCGGCCACCCCGGTCTCGGCCAGCAGCTCGGCGGGGGGCGCCTTGAACGGGCTCGCCCCCTGCACCGCCCGGAGCGCCCGCTGGTCGAGGCCGCGCGAGCCCGAGCTGCGCTCGATCTCGGCCTGGCGCACCGCGCCGTCGGCGGCGATCTCGACGCGCACCACCACCGTGCCGGCCGCCCCGCGGGTGTTCCCGCGCCGGTCGGCCCGATCGACCGCGTCGATCCGCGTGACGAGGGCCGACAGCCAATGGCGCACCGCGGGGGAGACGCCCGTCCGCGCCTCCGCCAGCCAGGGCACCAGCAGGAGACCGAGCACGACGGTTCCGTGAGTCAGCAGACGTGACGACATGCTGGAACAACGACCCTGTGGCTGATTGGTAGCCCGGCTATCCTCACGCCGAAGGGTTTACCGGTCGTGACCCTGCGGGCGAGCCGATGCGACGCGATACCCGCGGTGATACCGGACGCCGCGCGGACGCGACGCCGCGGTTTGCGAGCCGTGCCTCCCTGCGCACCGGGCTCGACCCGGGCCGGCACGGCGTATCGGGCGTGCGCGGGGGAAACTTGATCCAGGATGTGAAAGCCGCCTAGCCTCGCGCTTATGAACGACGATACCCCGGTTTCGACCCAAGGGGTCGCCGCGGTCATCCGCCCGGACACGGGCCGGACCTGCGGCGGCGCCCGGCAAGTCCCCGCCCGGACACGCCCGAAACCCCGGTGCGGCTTCCGCATTCACCCTTGATCCAGGAGAAGGCCCACATGACCCGATTGGCGGAGCTGCAGAGCGACCCCGCATTCCAGCAAGCCGTGCTCGCGGTGCGCGGTGCGGCCAGCACGCTGAGCGGCCGCGCCGTCACCGCGGAGGAAGCCAGCTTCCTGGTCGGCATCGCGCTGGCGACCTTCGCCAGCTCCGGCGGCCTCAACGAGCCGAGCCTCAGCCGCCTCGCCCGGTTCTCCGACACGGTCGGGCAGAACGAGACCGTCGACAGCCTGATGAAGCACTGAGGACGACTCCGGCGTCCAGGCCCGGCGAAGGCCCGGTGGAACCGGCTACAGAAAGCCGATCCGCCGGGCCAGCATCACGACCAGGGCCAGGCAGGCCGCGAGGCTGACCCCAAGCATCGCGACATTCGTCCAGAACCGGACCGGCCGGCTGGAGCCCTCGATCCCGCTGGCGCGCAGCCTGACCCAGGGAACGTAGAGGAAGAGCGCCACCACCGTCAGGACCAGGAACGCGAAGGTGGCGAACCGGCCGGACAACAGCGCGGCCCCGGCCAGGACGGTCCAGCCGAGGACGATGCCCACCATGGTGAAAAGGGCCGTCGTGTTCACGTCCGCATCATCCCTCACGCGGATGCATCGGTCCGCAATCCTGCGCGGCACGAAGGCCTGACCGGATCACGGCCGGTTCTCGTACGATCCGCGGCGCGGGTTCAACGCGCAGCGCAAGGGTTCGCGAGAACCGTGAACCAACTACGCTGACCTGGGGATGTTCGAGAGATGTCTGGTGCTGCGAGACAGGATTGAACTGTCGACCTCTTCATTACCAATGAAGTGCTCTACCACTGAGCTACCGCAGCAAGCGCCGTGGCGACCCCGCTGGGGGGCGTGTCCGTCCGGCTGAGAGGGGCCATAAAGGATCGACGGGGCGTTGGCAACGGTCGATTACGCGTCCGTCGGTTTAACTTGGCGGCAGGCGGCGCGAATGATCGCCGCGAGGCCCGGCTCGGACACGGCCTCGGCCGCCTCCGCCGGGGTGAACCAGCGCAGCTCGCGCTGGTGGACCTCGGGGAAGTTCTTGAGCTGCTTGCGCACCTCGAGCGGGAAGACCTTCACCTGGCACAGGACGGCATCCAGGTTCTTCAGGCGCTTCTGGTAGAAATAATAGCCGAGCGGCCGCTTGCCGACGTCGCCGCGCAGGCCGGCCTCCTCGTAGGCTTCGCGGGCCGCCGCCTCGAACGGCTTGCGGCCCTTCATCGGCCAGCCCTTCGGGATCACCCAGCGCCGGCTCTCCCGCGAGGTCACCAGCAGGATACGGTTCTCACCGTCGCTCCCCAGCTGGAACGGCAGGACGCCGACCTGGCGGCGCGGCTCGGCCTCGTCCTCGACGGCGGCCGTCACGGCCGCACCGGGCGGGACGAAACCCGTATGGAGCCCCGCCGGGTCGGCAGCGGGACTGGAAGGTGAAGCGGCGAACGGATGGTCGGGCCCTCGATCGGCGGTTGCCTGAAGCAGCAAGAAAATACGCTGTATCAGCAACAGCCGTCAACGTAACCGCGCGAGCCAAGGAGAAGTTCAGCACAAAACTGATAATTCCACCCGAGCTCTTTTGTTAACCGACTAACGTCAGGCCCGCCGCCGCACTATCCGGCCCTCCGGACCGGATGTTCGCCGGCGGCCGGGACCGCGGCGGCCGCCATCCCGGCCGAGACCGGATCCGCCGCCGGGGCAGGGGCGGTCTTGCTCGCGGGCATGATGGTCGGAAGCGGGGCGGCCGGCGTCGGGGCCGGATGTGCCGGGACGAGAACGGGCTGCGTCTCCTCGGGTTCCTCCGGCTCCATCGCGGGGGCGGCGGCCGCCAGCGTGTTCGGGGGCTCGCGCCACACGAAGGCGTCGAGCCGGCCGGTGACCGGCGAGACCGGCGCCCAGGTGTCGGAGGCGATCCCGTCGGCGATCCAGACCGGGTCGCGCGGCGCCCGGGCCGCCCGGGCCAGCCATTCGCGGGCCTGTCCCGACGCGGCACCGTGCTCGGCCTCCTCGATCGCCGCCATCATCAGGCTGGAGCGCACGGTCGGGCGGTCGGCGAGCAGCGGCTTCAAGGCCTCCCGGGCCCGGCCGTAATCGCGGGCATCGAGCGCCGCCTGCGCCACGGCGAGACGGGATTCCGGATCCCAGGAGGACAGCTTGGCCAGGGTCTCGGCCCGGGCCAGGCGGTCGCGGACCGAATCGCCGGGGCGCAGGCCGAGATAGACCTTGGCGAGGTCGGGATGCGGATTGGCCTTCCAGGCCGTCTCGACGACCTTGGCGGCCTTGCGCAGGTCGCCCCGGCGGGACAGGAGCCGGCCGGCGATGCGGGCCGCCGGGACCAGGTCGGGGGCGAGCTTGACCGCCTGCAGCGCACGTTCCGCGGCGAGCTCGGGCGCGCCGGCCTCGCGCTCGCCGGCGATCGCCGTCAGCAGCACGGCGCGCTGGCGCCGGGCGGTCGGCTTGTCGATCAGTCCGAGCGACGAGCGGCGCTCGATGGTCTCCAGGGCCGAGGCCCAGTCGCCGTCGGCGGATTGCGCCTCGAGCATCGCCTCGTTGGCCCAGGTGACGCTCGGGGCGAGGCGGGCGGCCTCCACCGCGTAGGCGCGGGCGGCGGTCTCGTCCTCGCGGCGGCGGGCCTCCACGAACAGGCCGCGCAGGCCGAGGACCCGGGTCTCGGGGTCGTCGACCATGCGCTGGAAGGCGCTCTCGGCGGCGTCGCGGTCGCCCGAGATCTGGGCCGCCTGCGCCTTGAGCAGCAGGGTCAGCGGCTCGGGCCCGAGCAGCCGCTCGGCATCCCCGGCATAGCGGCGGGCGGCGAGCGGATCGCCCGAGCCCACCGCCACCATCCCGCGCGAGAGGGCGGACAGGCCCTTGGCGCGGCGGCGCTCGGCCGAGCCGCGGACCAGCGCCTCCGGCAGGCCGATCACGCCGCGCACGATCGCCCAGAGCAGGCCGAGGACGATCGCGGCCGCGATGACGCCCACCAGGGCGACCGCGAGGCTGGTGCCGATCTGGTAGCCGTTCCAGACGATGGTGACGGTGCCGGGCCGGTCGGCGATCCAGACCGCCCCGAAGGCGGCGAGTGCGAGCAGGGCCAGGAAGGCGAGGGCGCGCCACATGGGGTCAGTGTCTCCTGTCGATGGCCGCCGGGCGGCCGCCGCTGGGTCCGGAAGGGGCGGGGCCGCTGGGGGCCCGCCCGGATTTGATGCAGCCGCGCAGCGCGCGGGTCGGCGCCGTCACGCCTAGCGGCCGGATGACGCCGCCGGAGCGGCACCGGGAGCCGGATCCGTCGGCAGGGCCTTGAAGGCGCCGGCGAGCAGCGTCCGCACGGCCTCCTCGGCGGCGGCCCGGGCTTTCAGCTTGGCGGCGAAATCCCCCGCCTGGTCCCGCGCCTCGGCCGGCAGCGCGGCGAAGGCCGCGGAGGCCGCCGGGAGGTCGCCGCGGTCGAGGGCCGCCTGGACCTTGGCCTCAGGCTCGTCGGACGCCTCCGGCGTCGCGGACGGCGTATCGACCTTGCGGACCTGCACGAGGCCGTCGGCCATGCTCAGGAGCTTGGTGCGGAAATCGCCGGCCTCGGCCGCGCTCTTGGCCCGCTGCTGCCGGCGCTTGGCCGCGATCTGCTCGGCGATAGGCCGGAAGTCGTTGGCGAGCTGCGCCGTCGTGGGCGCGCCGGATTCGGCGAAGGGCGCGAGCGCCGCCGCCTGGGATTCGGCGCCGGGATCGAGCTTGCGCAGGGTCGCGAGCGGCTCCGCGTAGGGCATACCGGCGGCGAGCGCCGACGCCACCCGGTCGGCCACCACGACCCGCAGGGCCGCCTGGACGGTGGCGACCTCGGCGCGCTGGGCCAGGCCCTTGTCGAGGGCTGCGATCCTGTCGGCCTGCTCCTGCAGGCGGCGATCGACCGCCTTCGCGGCCTCGGCCGCCTGAGCCTGGCCGGCCTCGGCGGCGGTGCGGCTCGCCTGCGTCGCCGCCTGGACCGCCTCGGTGGCGGCCTTCACGCGGGAATCGAGGGCCTGCTGCAGCGAATCGAGGCGCTGCCCGAGGGCGGCGTCAGCCTCGGCATTGGCCTTGGTCCGCTGCTCGACCTGACCCTGCAGGGCGGCGATCTTCTTCGACGCCTCGGCGACCTCGCCCTTGGCGGACTGATCCGATTCGAGCGCCTTCACCCGCGCATCGAGATCGGCCACCTGCTTCGGATCGATGGCCTGGACCGCGCCGAGCTTCGAATCGCCCTGCTGGTCGCGACCGGGCTCACGGCCGGGCTCCTCCTGGAGTGCGGCGACCCGCTGATCGAGGCTGTCGAGCCGCGCCGCGAGATCGGCCGGCACGGCCGGGGCCGCCCCGGGGGCCTGACCCTCCGTGGGGGTGCCGCCGGGCGCCGGGGTCTTCTCCAGCGCCTGCCGGGCCGCGGTCTCGGCGGCGGCGACGCGCTTGTCGAGCTCGGTGAGGGCGTCGCGGGGGGCGAGCCCGTCCACGCGCTTGTCTAGCGAAGCGACCTGGCCGGACAGGGACGGATCGGCGGCGTTCGGGCGCAGCATGCCGCCGATTCCGGCGCGCTCGGCGCCAAACAGCGCGCCCGCGCCGATCAGGCCGCCGAGCAGGCCGGCCGCCGCCAGCGAGCCGAACCCGGCCCGGGCGCGCCCCGGCTGCGGGCTCGGGACCGTCACGGCCTTCCCGCCCGGGACCGGTCCCTTCGGGGGCTCCTTGCCGGCATCCTTCGGCGTGTCCTTCGCTGCGTCCTTCGGCGTCTCCTTGCCGGGCGGCGGCGGATCGGGGATGCGCTTGGCCTTGAGATCGAGGATCGGGCCGGCCGTCACCGCGGCGGACGCGGCGCCGGCCGCGGTGGCGCCGGGTCGGGGCGTGCCGCCCGCCTGCGCACCCGGGCCGGGCTGACCGGGCTTGCCGGGATCCGGTTTGGCCGCCTCCGGCTTGCCGGGATCCGCTTTGCCGGGCTCGACCTTCGCACCCGCCGTCGCGGGACCGGTTGCGCCGGTGGCGCCGGGTTGCGACGCCGGGGCCTTGCCGTCACCCGGACGGCCGGACGGCCCCGGGCCGGACTTCGCGAGATCCGCGGCGCCCACCGGCGTGGTCGGTTTGCCGGCTTCGGGCCTGCCCTCGGTCGCGCCGAGGCCGCCCGGCTTGGCGGTCGTGACCGGCTCGGTCGCCGGCTTGGGCGGCGTGGCACTCGGCGCCTGATTCGCGGCGGCCTGCGCGGGCTTGGCGCCGCCGACTGCGGGCGCCGGCGACTTCGCCCCGGGCTTCACGTCGCCGGGCCTGGCATCGCCGGGCTTGGCATCGCCGGACTTGGCATCGCCGGACTTGACCTCGTCCGGCTTCGGACCGCCGGTTCCGGGCTTGTCGGCGTCGCTGGGTGGTGGCGTCACGGGCAAGTCCTCCAACTCTTCGGCGTCGCCGCGCCCCCGTAGCACCGCCGCGGCACCGGGCGCGAGGGCGAGATACGGCGGCTCTGTCGCTCTGTCACCGCGCGCCGTCACCGAGGCGAGGCGCAAGGGCATCGAGCAGGTCCGTTTCCCGCGGTCGTCCCGCGACGAAATGGACCGCGACGCCGGCTGCTTCCAGGGGAAACGCGACATCAGCCGACAGGCAGTAATGCCTCAGGCGGCGGAAAGCTCCGCCGTGTCCCGATTGGTCTGCGAGCGCCAGGGCGACGGCCGCGCTGCGGCGGGAATAATGCAGCGCGGCATCGAGCGCCCCGGCGGCCAGCGCGGCGTTCACGGCATCGGGCAGGGCGGGCACGGGCTCCGCCGCGTAGGCGACGAGGATGGCGACCGCGAATCCGGCCGCCGCCAGGCTCGAACCGGGCTCGGCCTTGCGCTCCGCCCCGGTGGCGTGGAGCAGCCGGGCGCCCGGCGGCAGGCTCTCGGCGACCAGGGCGGCGAGCCCGGCCGCGTCGCCCGACCCCTCGCGCACCGGCCCGAGCCCGGCCGCGCGCGCCAGGGCGGCGGTGCGAGCCCCCACCGCGAAGACCGGCAGGCCCCGCAGGGCGGCGGCGTCCCGGAGCGCCGGCACGGCGTTGGCGCTGGTGAGCAGCAGGCCGTCGAAGGGTCCCTCGGGCGGCGCCGCGCCGGTCGGCCGCACCGCCAGCACGGGGGCGACGAGGGGCGCATGCCCCCGCGCCGCCAGCGCCGCGCCGGTCCGGGAGGCCCCCGGCTCGGGCCGGGCGACCCAGACGCGCAACCGCTAGCCTTCCAGGGTCAGGCGGACGCCGTGGCGCGCCTGCCCGCCCGGCGGGAGCAGGCGCTGCGAATCGCGCTCCTGCAGCGGGCCCGAGAAATCCGCCCAGTCGGCGTAGCCGGTCCAGCATTCCAGCGACAGGAACGGCGCGGTCGGCTTGGTCCAGACGGCGAGATGCGGGAACTCCTCCATCTCCATCCGGATCGCCTTGTCGGGCCCGGTGAAGCGCATCCGGCGGCTCTTGGCGTTCCGGACCACGAAGGCTTCGGTGAAGATCTCCGGGTCCAGCGGCAGCGTGCTGCCCACCAACGGGATCGGCTGCTCCGCGCGCAGCAGCAGGCCGCCGGGGCCGACCTGCGGCGCGAATGGGCGCTCGGCCTGCTCGAACTCGACCGCGTAGCCGCCATCCTTGGCCCGCGCGCCACCCGCGAAGGGCCACGGGAAGGCCGGGTGGAAGCCGAGCGCGTAGGGCAGGGGCGCGTCGCCCGGATTGGCCACGGTGACCTCGAGATCGAGGCCGGCGGGACGCACCCGGGCGGCGACATCGAGCCGGAACGCGAACGGGTAGTGCCGCCGGGTCTCCGGCCCGTCGACCAGCCGCAGAATCACCGCGTCGGCGCTGCGCTCCACCACCGAGAAGGGCAGGTCCCGGGCGAAGCCGTGCTGCGCCATCGGGTAGGTCTCGGACCCGACCCGCACCTGCCCGCCGGCCGAGGCCCCGACCACCGGGAAGAGCCAGGGCGCGTGCCGGTTCCAGTGCGCCGGGTCGCCGCTCCACAGATACTCGGCCCCGCCGACCCGCCAGGAGACCGGCTCGGCGCCGTGGGTGGCGAGCGTGGCCGTGGTTCCATCCGGCGCGGTCAGGTCGATGCGCGTGCTCAAGCGGGCCTCCCGGGCGATCCTCGGACAGCCGAGGTAACGGACGCGGGCTGGGACGCAAGGGGCGCGGGCCCTCGACAGGCGCGGCGGCCCGAAGGTTCGCCCCGCCGCCCCCGTCCGCCGCCGACCCGCGGGATCGTGCTCCGAGGCCTGCCACGGCCCCCGTGACCCGCATGAGCGGAAACGCCGTTCGTCTGTTTCCGTACGGAGCCCGCAGAAGCGGAACCGTCTGCCCACGTGTGACGGGTGGATCGCCTCCGCCCTGCGGCAAAGGTTCCGAGACGAAACAGCGGCCGCAGACCCGCCGGATCGACGGCCGAAGCAGCGCGCGCCGAGAGCGCCTTCAACCACGCGTCTATAGCTGCCACAACCCGAGATTTTATAACCTATATTAGAAGCAGTCGTTTTTGGATCGCGCGATACGGCAGATTAACGGTCTAAAAAGCGGATCACTATAGCCAGAGAGTGCTATTTCCGTCCCCGGTTCTACGTGATGCTCAAGGTCGTTGGCTGCTTCGTCGATTCCCATGATGTCTGGCTCGTCGGTCTGGCGGCTCTGACATGCGCCCTGGCGGCGACCACGTGCATCGAGCTTCTGCGGCATGCCCGCAAAGCGACCCCACGGATCCGGGCGGTCTGGCTCTGCGTCGCGGCGGTGGCCGGGGGATCCGGCATCTGGGCGACCCACTTCATCGCCATGCTGGCCTTCGAGCCGAACCTGCCGAGCGCCTACGCCGTCGGCCTCACGGGCCTCTCGCTCATCTACGCCATCGCGATCACCGGGCTCGGCCTCGCCATCGCGATCACCCCCGCCCTGCCGTTCGCGGCCGCGCTCGGCGGCGTCGTCCTCGGGCTCGGCATCGCGGCCATGCACTATACCGGCATGGCCGCGTTCGAGATCGCCGGGCACATCCGCTGGGATCGCGCCCTCGTGGCGGCGTCCCTGATCCTCGGCGCGTTCTTGGCCGGCGCCGCCCTGCCGGTGGCGCTTGCGGGCGAACGGCTGAAGGGGCGCCTGACGGGCGCGCTGCTGCTGCTGCTCGCGATCTGCAGCCACCATTTCGTCGCCATGGGCGCGGTCACGATCGTGCCCGATCCGGGCGTCCTGATATCGGAGAGCGCCATCCCGGCGCGCTGGCTCGCCGTCGGCGTCGCCCTGGCGAGCCTGGCCATCCTGTTCCTCGCCGGCGCGGCGCTGACCCTCGACATCCGCGATCGCCGCCAGGCGGTCCTGGAACGGGAGCGCCTGCACAGCCTCGCCAACGCCGCGGTCGAAGGGTTGGTCGTGTGCCGCGGCGATCGCATCGTCAGCGCCAATGACAGCTTCGGCACCCTCGTGGGCGTCGCCGCCGCCGACCTGTCGGGAATCCCGCTGTCGCGGTTCCTGCCGGAGGCCGCGACGCGCCTGGCGCTGGCCACCCCGGCGGATCAGCCGGTGGAGACGGAGCTGCAGCGCGCCGAAGACGCCGCCAAGATCCCGGTCGAGCTGATCGTGCGGCCGGTCACCTACGGCAACCAGCCCCATTACGCCATCGCGGTCCGCGATCTGCGCGCCCGGCGCCGGGCCGAGGGACAGATCGAGTTCCTGGCGCACCACGATGCGCTGACCAGCCTCGCCAACCGGGCGCGCTTCAACCAGCGCCTGGATCAGGAACTGAAGGTCGCCAAGGTGACGGGCCGGCGGCTGGCGGTGCTCTGCCTCGACCTGGACCGGTTCAAGGAGGTCAACGACCTCTTCGGCCACGCGGCCGGCGACGCCATGCTGATCACCGTCGCGAAGTCGGTGAGCGCGCTCCTCGACAAGACCCAGCTGATGGCCCGGCTGGGCGGCGATGAATTCGCGATCCTCATGCCCTGCGATCAAGCGATCGCGGCCGGGCGCCTGGCCGAGCAGATCCTGGACGCCCTGCGCAACAGCGCCGACGGGGCCGGCCCGACGATCGCCACCAGCGTCGGCATCGCGCTCTTCCCCGACGACACGGATGAGCGGGCCTCGCTCCTGAGCTACGCCGACACGGCGCTCTACCGCGCCAAGTCCGAGGGCCGCGGCACCTACCGGTTCTTCGAGGCGCGCATGGGCGCACAGGTCCGCGAGCGGGGCCTCCTCGAGCACGACATGCGGCATGCCGTGGCCCGCGGCGAGATGCACCTCGTCTACCAGCCGCAGACCGACGTGCGGGACGGGTTCGTGCTCGGCTTCGAGGTGCTGCTGCGCTGGCAGCATCCGCAGCGCGGCGCGGTGCCGCCGGGCCTGTTCATCCCGATCGCGGAGGAGAGCGGCGCGATCCTGCAGATCGGCGAATGGGTGCTGCGGGAAGCCTGCCGCGAGGCCGCCGGCTGGCCGAACCCGCTCACCATCGCCGTCAACGTCTCGGGCCTGCAGCTCCACGCGCCGCACTTCGCGCAGCTGGTCCACGAGGTCCTGTTCCAGACCGGGCTGAAGCCCGAGCGCCTGGAGATCGAGATCACCGAGACGGCCCTGATCCGCGATCCCGCCCGGGCCCAGTCCACCCTGCGCCAGCTCAAGGCCCTGGGGGTGCGCATCGCCATGGACGATTTCGGGACCGGCTATTCCTCCCTGTCGAACCTGCGGACCTATCCGTTCGACCGGATCAAGATCGACGGCTCGTTCATCCGGGCGGTGGACGGCAACGAGCAGGCCGCCGCGATCGTCCGGTCCGTGCTCGGCCTCGGCCGTGGCCTGGGCCTTCCGGTCCTGGCCGAGGGCGTCGAGACGGAAGCGGAGCTCGGTTTCCTGGTCAGCGAGAATTGCGACGCCGCGCAGGGCTACCTGATGGGCCGGCCCGCCGCGATCGCGACGTTCGCCGCGCACACGCACGGCCCGGAACCCGAGAGTGACGGGCAGGCTCTGGTGGCCTGACCGCCTTCGTTCACGCCACGGCTCCCAACCCCGGCAGGATCGTCTCCGGCGGCCCGGAGGCGACGAGGCGCCCTGCCTCCAGGACGTGGACCGCGTCGGCCCCCTCCAGGGTGGAGAGCCGGTGGGCGATCAGGATCAGGGTGCGCCGGCCCGCGAGCGCCCGCAGGGCGCGCATCACCGCTCCTTGCGTCTCGTCGTCCAGCGCCGAGGTCGCCTCGTCGAACACGATCACGTCCGGGTCGTGGTAGAGCGCCCGGGCGATGCCGATCCGCTGGCGCTGGCCGCCCGACAGCCGCGCCCCGCGCTCGCCGACGCGCTCGCCGTAGCCCCGGGGCAGGGCGGCCACGAAGTCGTGGGCGCCGGCGAGCCGGGCCGCGCGCTCGACCGCGGCGCGATCCGGCGCGTCGAGGCCCAGCGCAATGTTCTCGGCCACCGTGCCGTCCACCAGAAACACGTCCTGCGGGACGTAGCCGATGCGGTTCTGCCAGGCGGGGCGGGCGCTCGCGTCGAGTTCCCGCCCGTCCACGGTGATCCGGCCGGTGCCCGGGGTGAGCACCCCCAGCAGCAGGCCCGCCAGGGTCGACTTGCCCGAGCCGGTACGGCCGGCGAGACCCACCGTGGTGTTGACCGGGATGGTCAGGTCGATGCCGCTGAGCGCCGGCCGGCCGGTGCCGTAATCGAAGCCGATGTTTTCCAGCCGGATTTCTCTCGCAAAGGGGAGGCGCTCACCGGTGCGAGGCGCGGGATGACGTTCGTCGGCGAGCTCGTCGACGATCACCTGCACCACCGGGCTGTAGAACCGCATCAGCGAGACGGAGGTGAAAATGTTCTGGAAGGCCGGCAGCATCCGGTAGCCCGCGAAGGCGAACAGCCCGAGCAGCGGCAGGATCCCGGCGACGTCGAGCCCCTGGGCCAGCGCGAACAGCACCACCACGATCACCCCGCCGAAGGCCAGGGCCTCGATGACGAAGCGCGGCATCTGGCCGGTGAGCAGGCTCGCCGCCGTGGCGACCGCGTAGGCCCGGGCCGGGGCGTCGAACCGGCCCGCGAAGGCCTCGGCCCGACCGTAGAGCTTCAGTTCCGTCAGCGCCCCGAAGGTCTCCTGCACGATCCGGAACCGGGCCTCGTTGTCGGCCACCGAGCGGCCGCCGAGCCGGGCGAGCCGGGCCCGCATGATCAGGTAGATCCCGACATAGAGGCCGCCGAAGCCGCCCCCGAGGATCAGGGCGAGCTGGGGTGCGTAGGCCAGCAGGAAGACGATGACCGCGAGTGCCGAGGTCGCCCGGGAGGCCAGCACGGTGGCCGGGGTCAGCACGCCGACCACCAGCCGGTCGGTCTCGGACAGGACGTTCTTGGCGAGCTCGGCGCTGTTGGCCTGGGCGAAGAACAGCCGCTCCCGGTCGAGGTAGCGGAACAGCAGCCGGCGGCTGAACCCGTAGCCGGCCAGATGCGTGAACAGGAGCTGCGCGTAGGTCAGCCCGGCATTGACCACGGCGGTGGTCAGGATCGCCAGAAGCGCCGCCCCGCCGGTGACCAGCAGGAAGCTGCGCTCGTCGGCGAGGCCGAGGGTCTCACGGGCCTGGGCGAGGTAGGGCACCCGTGTCGCCGCCGAGGGATCGCCGACCAGGGTCAGGAACGGGATCACCGAGGCGACGCCGACCACCTCCAGCAGCGCCGCGATCGCCAGGCCCAGCGCGATCAGGGCGAGCCGGCGCCGATCGCGCGCGCGCATGATCCGAACGAGGTCGATCAGCGCGCGCATGGTTCGGGACGGGTCGGCGGAAGGGCTCGCATGGCCGGGCCGGGCTTAGAGCGCCCGGTGCCGGAGGGGAAGGTGGCCGGGGGCGGAAGGCGCGGTGAGGATCCGCCCGGTGCCCCGAGAACATGGGCCTCCCATCCAACCCCCTCATCCTGAGGTGCGAGCTCAGCGAGCCTCGAAGGAGCCCTCCAGGGATCGCGCGGCCGGCTGGAGGCCTCCGCTTCGCTCCGTCGCCTCAGGATGAGGGGGTTGGGTGGGAGAGCGGGCGCCCAGCCGGACCGTCAGTCGAGCTTCTTCAGCGAGCCCAGATCGACGTCGCCGTTCTGGCTGGAGAAGGTCAGCGACTGGGTGCTGCCGTCCGCTTGCGAGACGCCGCCGATCCGGTGGTCGCCGCTGTCGTAGGTCGTGACCTGGCCGTCGCGCTCGATCAGGAGCCGGTGCTTGTCCGGGAAGAACGCGTATTTCATGCCGTTCTGGGAGCCGCTGGTCGCGGGCTCGCCGAGATCCTTCGGCCAGAAGGGCTCCATGCCCTTCATCGGTTCCATCGGCTTCATGGGTTCCATCGGCTTCATCGGTTCCACGGCGCGTCTCCTGTCCGGATCGGTGACGGGAGGACGCGGCAGGGCGGAAACGGTTGCATGAGCTGCCTGCCGCCGGACAGCGATGCGGTCCGGCGGCAGGCGAATGCGGCGCGGCCCGGTCTCAGGGCCGGGCGCCCGGCACCGGCCGCTCGCGGACCTGGCCGTCGAAGCCGACATGGAGTTCGTGCTCGCGCCCGTCCCGGTCCTTGGCGGCGACGTCGAGGTGGCGCGGGCCGCGTCCGGTCACCCGCACGTCGCCGTAGCCGGCGGCCTGGACGGCGGCGGTGAGTGCCGGCACGTCCGGATTCGGCCCGAGGCCCAGCCGGTCCTTGGCCCAGTCGAGGCTGCCGGTCGGAGGCCCGCCCGCCGGCCCGATCACCACCTTCCGGCCGTCGCCGTGGGTCAGGACGCTGGCATGCAGGAACCCGGTCTCGAACCGGCCCTGCACGGTCACGGCCTCGCCCTTGGCGACCAGGGTGCCGCCCTCGCCGGCGGGCCCGGTCTCGACGAGCGCCCGGCCGGTCGGATCCTGGACCACGAACTTGTTGCCGTAGATCTCGGCGACCTCGCCCTTGATCGCGGTAGCGCTCGACGGGGCCAGCGCCTGGATCGCCACCGGGTCGACCGGGGTCGGCTGGAACGGCGTTCCCTGCGCCAGGGACAGGCCGGCGGCGCCGAGCGCCAGGGGCGCCGCGATCGCGGCCACCACCCAGGTCCGGGCCGGGATCGTTCTGGCGGTCTTGGCGGGGGCGGGCTCGCGGATCTCCCGGGCGGTGCCGTCGATCGTGGTGTGGTCGGTCATCTGAATCGTCCTTCCGAAGGCTGGGGACCCGATCGGTCCGTGGCGCCTTCGTAAGTCGCCCCCGCGAATCCGGCCTGAACCGCCCGGTTCAGCCCCGGTTAAACCCGGCTCCCTATGGCCGGATCGGCGCCGAGACGCGCGGGCGACCAAGGACTTGGCCGCGCGCGCCGATGCGGGATGCCAGATTGACGGGCCGCGTGAGAAATCGGCCCTAACTTCCCGTCGCCGCGCGCTTTCCGGCATTGGGCCGGGTTTGGGGGAGGGCGAATCCGTGAAGATCCTGCTGGTCGAGGACGACGCGGCCCTGGCCACCGAACTGGCCAAGGTCCTGCGCGCGGAGAACTTCGTCCTCGACCGGGCCGCCACCGGCGAGGATGCCCAGCATCTCGGCGAGACCGAGGGCTACGACGCGGTGGTGCTCGACCTCGGCCTGCCCAAGGGCGACGGCGTCTCGGTGCTGCGGGCCTGGCGGGCGGCCGGGCGGACCCTGCCGGTGCTGGTGCTCACCGCCCGCGACGGGTGGAGCGACAAGGTCGCGGCCTTCAAGGCGGGGGCGGACGATTACCTGGTCAAGCCGGTGCGGGTGGAGGAGCTGGTGATCCGCCTGCGCGCCCTGGTGCGCCGGTCGCAGGGCGGCGGGGCGAGCCGGATCGCCTGCGGCCCCCTGAGCTTCGACACCGGGCTGGGCGCCTTCGAGCACGAGGGCCTGCCGCTCAAGCTCACCGGCCTCGAATGGCGGGTCCTGTCCTGCCTGATGCTCAACCGCGACGCGGTGGTGCCGCGCCCGCACCTGATCGAGCGGGTCTACGAGGGCGACGCGGATGTCGATTCGAATTCCGTGGAGGTGATCATCACCCGGTTGCGCCGGAAGATCGCCCCGGCCCGGATCGAGAGCGTGCGCGGCCACGGCTACCGCCTGCACGCGGATCCAGCCTGATGCCGCCGCCGAAGAAGGGCCCCCCGCCGCGCCGCTCCCTGCGGACCCGCCTGCTCGCGGCCGCCCTGGCGCTGGTGCTGGCGGCGCTGGTGGTGGCCGGGCTTGCCATCGGGGTGATCCTGCACCGCTTCGTCCGCGGGCAGATCGAGGGGCATCTCGACGCCCAGATCGTCGCGCTCCGGGCCGGGCTGGAGGCGGGGCTCCTGTCCCAGAACCGCGACGCGCCGCCCTTCGACCGGGACGGGCCGGGCTGGGCCTGGGAGGTCCGCCGCGGGGCCGAGACCTACGGCTCGGGCTCCCTGCGGGGCGGCCACATCACCGTCACCGATCCGGAGCCCGACGACGCGGCCGATCACCCGCATCCGGCGGACGGCACCGGGCCGCGGGGGGAGCGGCTGATCCTGCGCATCCTCGACGTGCCGGGGACGCCCCCCGCCACGATCATCGCGGCGGCGCCGCGGGCGGCCCTGTACGGGCCCCTGCGCGAGGCCCTGACCAGCCTGGCCCTGGCGCTCGGGGTGCTCGGCCTCTGCCTGATCGCCGGGCTGGCCCTGCAGGTGCGCCTCGGCCTGGCGCCGCTGCGGCGCCTGCGGGACGACCTCGCCGCCGTGCGCGCCGGGCGCCGGGAGCGGGTGCCGGAGGAGCAGCCCGCCGAGATCAAGCCGCTGGTGGCGGAGCTGAACGCGCTGCTCGACCAGAACGCGCAGAACCTCGAGCGCGCCCGCGGCCACGTCGCCAACCTGGCCCACGCCCTCAAGACGCCGCTCGCGACCCTGTCGATGGCCCTGGCCGATCGGGCCCGCGACCCCGACGGGGCGCTGCGCCTCCAGGTCGACGACATGGACCGGCGGGTCCGCCACCACCTGCGCCGGGCTCGCGCCGCGGCGCTGGCGGGCTCGGCCCGGGGGCGCACGCCCCTGGCGCCGCGCGTCTCGGACCTGCGCGACGCGCTGGTGCGGCTCTACGCCGAGAAGGGCGTGGCGATCGACCTCGCCGTGCCGGACGCCCTATCCGTGCCCTGCGAGGAGCAGGATCTCGACGAGATGCTCGGTAACCTCGTGGACAATGCCTGCCGCTGGTGCCGCAGCCGGGTCCGGGTCGTGGCCGCCGGCGAGGCGAGCGGCATCGTGGTGCGGGTCGAGGATGACGGGCCGGGCCTCGACGGCGCGGCCGCCGCTGCAGTCATGGAACGCGGCCGCCGCCTGGACGAGGGCGTGCCGGGCCACGGCTTCGGGCTGCCGATCACCCTCGAACTCGCCGAGCTCTACGGCGGCGGGCTCACCCTCGGCCGCTCGGAGCTGGGCGGGCTGAAGGCGGAGCTGACCCTGCCGGCGTGAAGCCGGACGACCAGGCTTCGCCGCGATCGACGTCGTCCCCTATGCTCGGCTCGATCGCAGGCGTGCGACCTCGCTCGGCCCAGTCTCGAGGTAGAAGCGGATCGCATCCTCGACCAGAGCGTCGGGCGTGACACCCGCCGCCTTCGCGGCCCGCGTGACCTGAAGGCCAAGCGCGAGATCGACGCGCAGGTTGGCACCCTGGCTCGGCGGCGTCGATGCAGCGACAGGGGCAGAGGCAGGTATCGGCGCAGCACTGTTCCGCGACTCGAGCTTGCCAAGCTTCGCTTCGCGGCGGCCCCGGTGGACGAGAGCGTCGGCGCGCTCATTGAGACGGTCGCCCGCATGGCCCCGGACCCAGGTCCATTTCACGTCGCGCGCCGCGTTCAGTTCGTCGAGGCGCTTCATGAGGTCGACATTCTTCACGTCACCCGTCGTCGTGCGCCAGCCTTTCGCCTTCCAACCGCGCATCCACTCGGTCACCGATTTGACGACGTACTGGCTGTCGCACCGCATCTCGATCGCGGCCCCGGCCGGGAAATGCTCGAGGCCCTTGATCGCAGCCGTCAGCTCCATGCGGTTGTTGGTCGTGGTGCCGGGTTCTCCGCCGCACAGCTCGACCGTATTGTCCGGAGCCGCAACGACGACCCCCCAACCGCCTGGCCCGGGGTTCGGGTCGCAACCGCCATCGGCATAAACGATCGTTCGCATCGTGGCGTCAGCCCTTCCGTAGGGGGTGGTCGATAGGAGGCCGCCAGCGATGCCCGAAATTGGCTGACAGATCGTATCTCCGGCTCAGGGCGAGACCCGCTGAAGCACGGCGGACCGTGCAGCCTCGCCATGCCCATGACACGCCGCAGGGAGGGTGGGCGTCGCGCGCGTCAGCGAGATCGAGAGTGTCGCAGATCCGCCGCCCTCAAGGGAACTCCCCCCGCGGCACTCAGACTCAAACGCGATGCGCTGCTTCACGCCGAGCCGAATTGGCCGGACGGCCGACGAATGGCTGGTTTCGAGACGCGCCAACGGCTGTCTTCACGACTGGCCTCGGTCGAAAGCAGCCTCCCTGAGCGCAAGCTGATCGCGCTCAGCCTCGTAGGGCGCCGTATCCCAGCCAAACGAGGAATGCCGCCCGGTCGCTTCGCTGCGCTCGCACAGCCGCCATGGTCCCGAGGCGATCAAGCCAGCGCCGCCCGCAGGATCGGCCGGATGCGCGGGTCGATGCAATGGGCGACGTTGAAGCGCATGTAGCCGTTCCAGTCGTCGGACAGGCTGAAGGCCGTGCCCGGGGCCAGGACCATGCCCTGCGCCAGCGCCCGGCGCGCCACCTCGGCGCCGTCGCGCCCATCCGGCAGGCGCATCCACAGGAAGAAGCCGCCCCGGGGTTGCGCCCACGGCTCCAGGCCGCAGGCGCCGAGTTCGGCCGAGGCCTGGACCATGGCGCCGGCGAGCCGCCGCTTGGTCTCGGCGAGGTGCCGGCGATAGCAGCCCTCGGTGATCAGGCTGTGCACCAAAGCCGCCGTGACGTGGCCGTTGCCGAGGCTGAGCGCGAGCTTCAGGTCGACCAGGGGCTCGACCCAGTCGGCCCGCAGCGCGATCCAGCCGCAGCGCGCGGCCGCCGACAGGGTTTTCGAGAAGCTGCCGATCTGGATCACCCGCTCCAGCCCGTCGAACCCGGCGAGCCGTGGCGCCGGCTCGGGCTCGAGATCGCCGAAGATCTCGTCCTCGACGATCAGGGTGTCGTGCGACTCGCACAGCTTCAGCAACCGGTGCGCGATGGCCGGGGCGAGGCTCGCCCCGGTCGGGTTCTGGAGCGCCGCGTTGGTCAGGTAGAAGCGCGGCCGGTGCCGCTCGAGCAGGGCGCCGAGGGCCCGCAGGTCCGGCCCCTCCGGGGTCAACGGCACGCCGATGACCGAGACCCGGTGCGCCCGCAGCAGCGCCAGGAAGTTGAAGTAGCAGGGATCGTCCACCAGGACGGTGTCGCCCGGCTGGAGCAGGAACCGGCAGACCAGGTCGAGGGCCTGGGTGGCCGATTCGACCAGCACGATCTGGTCCGGCTCGGCGCCGACGCCCTTCTCGGCGATCTTGCGGGCGATCTGGATCCGCAGGGGCTCGTAGCCCAGAGGCCGGTCGTAATTGGTCATCTCGGCCAGATCCGCCCGCGCCACCCGGCGCAGGCCCCGCCGGATCGCCTCGTGGGGCATCCAGGAATCCGGCAGCCAGCCGGCCCCGGGCTTCAACTGGTCCGAGCCGGCCTGCTGCGCCTGGCGGGTGATCCACAGCGGGTCGACGATCCGGTCGAGCCGCGGCCCCATCGCCTGGAGCGAGAGCGGCCGGGTCTTGCCGGCGACGTAGAAGCCCGAGCCCGGCCGCGCCACCAGGGTGCCCTCCGCGGCCAGCCGGTCATAGGCCTCCACCACGGTCGATTTCGACACGCCCATGGATTCCGCGAAGGCCCGCACCGACGGGATCCGGACCCCGGGCACGAGGTGGCGCGCCGCGATGCGCTCGCGGATCTCGCCGGCCACGATCTCGACGCGCGTCCCGGTGGGCTTGGGCGCGACCTGCATCCGTACTGCCTTTCCGACCGGACAATTCTTCGAAAGCGTACCGAACTGTTCCTGTCGCCGCCAGCCCGGCCCGGTCAGGATCGTCGCGTCCTGAGGAGATGGAGGATCGCGCCATGGACCAGTGCCTCACCGAGACCGCCCGCACCGGCACCCCGCCGTCCTGGATCGCCCGGGTCGTCGGGGCGATCAGCGAGGCCGCCGCGGAGGTGCGGGCGGAGCTGTCGCGCGCGGCGATGAACCGGCGCGTCCTGCACCGGCTCTCGACGCTGTCCGAGCGGGAGCTGAAGGATATCGGTCTGACGCCGCAGGACGTCGCGGACGCGGCGGTGCCGGGTTTCCGCGACGCCACCGACCTGCTGATCGGCCGGCGCGAGGCCCGCCGCCGGGCGCGGGCCGCACGCGCGTGGTGAGGCCGGCCGGGGCTGGGACGATCGCGGGGACAGTGGCAAGGATCGTTGGATGACGTTGCGCGACACGCTGTCGGCGATTCTGGTGGTCACGATCCTCGGCGCCAACTTCGTGGCGATCAAGATCGGCCTCGAGACGACCCCACCGCTGCTGCTCTGCGCCCTGCGCTTCGCCCTCGCGGCGATACCGGCCGTGCTGGTGATCCGGCCGCCCCGGGCCCCGGCCACCCTGGTGATCGTGTTCGGCCTGGCCCTGGGGGTCGGTCAGTTCGGGTTGCTGTTCACGGCGATCCGGCTGGGCATGCCGGCCGGCCTGTCGTCGCTGCTGATCCAGGTCCAGGTGCCGTTCACGGTGGCACTCGCCTGGCTGTTCCTTCGGGAGCGGCCGCGCGGGCTCCAGGTGCTCGGGGGCGTGGTCGCCCTCCTGGGCACCGCGACGATCGCCCTGGGTCGAGCCGGAGGCGCACCGCTCGGGCCGCTTCTGCTGGTCGTCGCGGCCGCGTCGGCCTGGGCCTGCGCGAACGTCACCGCGAAGCGGATCGGGCGGGTCGACATGCTCGCCCTGATGGTCTGGGGCAGCCTCGCCACCGCGGGGCCGCTGCTGGGCCTGTCCCTGATCGTCGAGGGACCGGCCGCCCTCGCCACTCTGGCGCATCCGGACTGGACGGCGGTGACGTCGATCGCCTTCCAGGCCTATCCGACGACCCTGCTGGCTTTCGGCCTGTGGACCCGGCTCCTGACCCGCTATCCCGCGGCGGCCGTGACGCCGTTCGCGCTGCTCGTGCCGGTGGCCGGAATCCTGAGCACGCACCTGATGCTCGGCGAGCCGCTGAGCCCCGACATCCTGGCGGGCGGAAGCCTGATCCTCGCCGGAATCGCCCTCAGCATCCGCGGCGGTCGCAGGCGTGCCGTGGATCCGATGCGCGTGGCGGTCGATGCGCCACCGCGGGCCGTCAGCTGAGCCGCCCATGCGCGCGTGACGTTCGGCAGACTTGCACGGACGCCCGTGCCGCGGCCGTGTCATCCCGCGCCACGAAAGCCCCCGGGATGACGCGGCGAGGGTCGCGTCGCGGACAGAGAAGCGAGTGTCAGGTCGCGCAGGAGCTCTGGCCAAACGGGTCGGGTTCGACGGCGCGGATACACCGAGCCGTCATGCCCCAACAGGCCCCAAGCCGCAGCGCAAACGTCAAACGGCCCCCGACGTGGTCGGAGGCGCGGTTCGGTCCTGATATCGAGGGATCGTGGAAGTGGCGCGGGCGACGGGGCTCGAACCCGCGACCTCCGGCGTGACAGGCCGGCACTCTAACCAACTGAGCTACGCCCGCACGGCGTGGTCGCCTCGGAGGGGCGTTTCGCCCGGCGACGGGGCGGGGTTTATGGGCCAGGCGGGGGGCTGTCAAGCGCGTCCGTGGCGGTTTCGTGCGGGACGCGACCGGATGGCCTGCGCGCTTGCGTCGTGTTGCAGGGCTGCCGCGCACGCCCACATCCCTACACAAGACAGGACGTGCACTTTGTGCGACGCGACAAGCCATTGTCACGGGTCGGCGGCTCGACTAAGCCTCCGGCCGCGCGCATCCTGGCATAAGAACAATTCCACGGGCGAATCCGGTTCGGCGGCGCACCGCGGTTTCCCACGTCAGATCGAGACGCTCTCGCGAGGCCCTGGCATGACCGGCTTGTTGGCGGACTACCTTCCGCTCATCGTGTTCATCGGCGTGGCTCTGTTCATCGCCACCGCCCTGCTGGTCGTGCCGTTCCTGGTCGCCTTCAAGAGCCCGGATCCGGAGAAGCTCTCGGCCTACGAGTGCGGCTTCAATGCTTTCGACGATGCCCGCATGAAGTTCGACGTGCGGTTCTACCTCGTGGCGATTCTGTTCATCATCTTCGATCTCGAGGTCGCGTTCCTGTTCCCGTGGGCGATCACCTTCGGAGACCTTGGCTGGTTCGGCTTCTGGTCGATGATCGTCTTCCTGGGCGTGCTGACGGTCGGTTTCGTCTACGAGTGGCGCAAGGGCGCCCTCGAGTGGGATTGATTCGCAACAGCCGCCTGCCCGCACCGTTTTCCGAGTCGCCGATGGCCCTGATCACCGACACGACCCACAGCCTGTCCCGCGCCCCCGCGGTCGCGCCCCAGCCCAAGGGGATCATCGATCCCAATACCGGCCGGCCGATCGGCGCGGACGACCCGACCTTCCTGTCGATCAGCGACGAGCTGGCCGACCGCGGCTTCCTGCTCACCACCACGGACGAGCTGATCAACTGGGCCCGCACCGGCTCGCTGATGTGGATGACCTTCGGGCTCGCCTGCTGCGCCGTCGAGATGATGCAGATGTCGATGCCGCGCTACGATTGCGAGCGCTTCGGCTTCGCGCCGCGCGGCTCGCCCCGCCAGTCGGACGTGATGATCGTCGCCGGCACCCTGACCAACAAGATGGCCCCGGCCCTGCGCAAGGTCTACGACCAGATGCCGGAGCCGCGTTACGTGATCTCGATGGGCTCCTGCGCCAACGGCGGCGGCTACTACCACTATTCCTATTCGGTGGTGCGCGGCTGCGACCGGGTGGTGCCGGTGGACATCTACGTGCCCGGCTGCCCGCCCACCGCCGAGGCGCTGCTCTACGGCGTGCTGCTTCTCCAGAAGAAGATCCGCCGGACCGGCACGATCGAGCGCTGAGGGACGGCCATGACGAACGGCATCTCGATCCTGTCGCACACGCAGCCGGAGAGCGGCGCGGGCGCCCTCACGGCGATGGCCGAGCGCATCACCGGCGCGCTCGGCCCGGCGGTGGTGTCGCACACCATCGCGTTCGGCGAGCTGACCCTGGTGGTTCAGGCCTCCGACATCATCTACGCGCTGACCTACCTGCGCGACGACCCGGCCTGCGCGTTCCGCAGCTTCATCGACATCTGCGGTGCGGACTACCCGCAGCGCGAGAAGCGCTTCGACGTGGTCTACCACCTGCTCTCGCTGCGCCACAACGCGCGCATCCGGGTGAAGGTGCAGACCGACGAGGTGACACCGGTCCCCTCGGCGATCGAGGTGTTCCCGGCTGCCAACTGGTACGAGCGCGAGACCTACGACCTCTACGGCATCCTGTTCTCGGGGCATCCGGACCTGCGCCGGCTGCTCACCGATTACGGGTTCGAGGGGCATCCCCTGCGCAAGGACTTCCCGCTCACCGGCTTCGTCGAGGTCCGGTACGACCAGGACGAGGCCCGGGTCGTCTACGAGCCGGTCCAGCTGACGCAGGAATTCCGGAACTTCGATTTCCTCTCGCCCTGGGAGGGCACGGATTACGTGCTCCCGGGCGACGAGAAGAAGTCGGCCTGAGGAGCGGAACCGCCCGATGACCGAGCACAACATCCGCAACTTCGCGATCAATTTCGGCCCGCAGCACCCGGCGGC
Source organism: Methylobacterium brachiatum (assembly GCF_020523825.1). Taxonomy (GTDB): domain Bacteria; phylum Pseudomonadota; class Alphaproteobacteria; order Rhizobiales; family Beijerinckiaceae; genus Methylobacterium; species Methylobacterium brachiatum. The sequence goes on from NZ_JAJALK010000004.1 coordinate 357,880, forward strand.
GCACGGCGTGCTGCGCCTCGTGCTGGAGCTGGACGGCGAGGTGGTCGAGCGGGTCGATCCGCATATCGGGCTGCTGCATCGCGGCACCGAGAAGCTGATCGAGCACAAGACCTACCTGCAGGCGACGCCCTATTTCGACCGGCTCGACTACGTGTCGCCGATGAACCAGGAGCACGCCTTCTGCCTGGCGATCGAGAAGCTCGCGGGCATCGAGGTGCCCCGGCGGGCGCAGCTGATCCGCGTGCTGTTCTGCGAGATCGGCCGGCTGCTGTCGCACCTGCTCAACGTCACCACGCAGGCGATGGATGTCGGCGCCCTCACGCCCCCGCTCTGGGGCTTCGAGGAGCGCGAGAAGCTGATGATCTTCTACGAGCGCGCCTCGGGCGCGCGGCTCCACGCCAACTACTTCCGGCCGGGCGGCGTCCACCAGGACCTGCCGCCCAAGCTGATCGACGACATCGACGCGTTCTGCGACCCGTTCCTGCAGGTCGTCCAAGATCTCGACGACCTCGTCATGGCCAACCGCATCTTCAAGCAGCGCAACGTCGACATCGGCATCGTGTCGGTGGACGAGTGCATGGAATGGGGCTTCTCCGGCGTCATGCTGCGCGGCTCGGGCATCCCGTGGGACCTGCGCAAGGCGCAGCCCTACGAGTGCTACGAGGAGATGGAGTTCGACATCCCGGTCGGCCGGAACGGCGACACCTACGACCGGCAGGTGATCCGCATGGAAGAGATGCGGGAATCGGCCAAGATCATGAAGCAGTGCTGCGCCAAGCTGCGCGAGCCGGCCGGGCAGGGCCCGATCGCCGCCATCGACGGCAAGTTCGCGCCGCCGCCGCGCCGCGAGATGAAGCGCTCGATGGAAGCGCTCATCCACCACTTCAAGCTCTACACCGAGGGGTTCCACGTACCGGAAGGCGAAGTCTACGCCGCCGTGGAAGCACCCAAGGGCGAGTTCGGCGTCTATCTCGTGTCCGACGGGACCAACAAGCCGTACCGCTGCAAGATCCGCGCGCCGGGCTTCGCGCATCTTCAGGCGATGGATTGGATGTGCCGGGGGCACCTTCTGGCCGACGTGTCGTGTGTGCTGGGCACCCTCGACATCGTGTTCGGCGAAGTGGATCGGTAAGGCGTTAGCAGGATGGCAAACCGCAGACTCGCGCCGGCCTCTGAGCAGCCCGAGAGCTTCGCGTTCTCCCCTGAGAACGCCGAGTGGGCGAAGACCCAGATCGCCAAGTACCCGGAGGGCCGCCAGGCCTCCGCGGTGATCTCGCTGCTCTGGAAGGCGCAGGAGCAGAACGGCGGCTGGCTGCCGCGGGCGGCCATCGAGGCGGTGGCGGCCGAGCTCGGCATGCCCAACATCCGCGTGCTGGAGGTGGCGACCTTCTACACGATGTTCGCCCTGGAGCCGGTGGGCCGCTTCTGGATCCAGGTCTGCGGCACGGTGCCGTGCGATTCCTGCGGCGCCCGCGGCCTGAAGGAGATGCTCGAGGCGCGGCTGGGGCCCCCCGGCCACGTCTCGCCGGACGGCAACTTCTCCTGGCTCGAGGTCGAGTGCCTGGGCGCCTGCTGCAACGCCCCGATGGTGCAGATCAACCAAGATTATTACGAGGACCTGACGCCCGAATCGCTCGGCACCCTGATGGACGACCTGGCGGCCGGCCGGCCGGTCAAGGTCGGCTCGCAGACCGGGCGTAACGCCTCGGAGCCGCTGGGCGGTCCCGACACGCTGACCGACCCGGCTCTGTTCGACGGCTCTCGGGTCGGCGCCTGGCGCAAACGCTTCGAAGAGACTGCGAAGCCGGACGACTCGGCGGCGAAGTCCGACGAGGCCGCCTCGACCGACCGGCGCGCCGCCGATCAGCCGAAGCCCGCCCGGCCGGATGCCGGTCGCCCGGTCGAGCGCTCGGTGAGCGACGCGCCGGCCCAGCGCGCGGCCGACGGCAAGATCCCGGTCAAGGAGCAGGACCAGGCGGACGCGGCCGAGACCGGCCGTTCCACGGCCAAGGAAGGTGCGCCCCGCCAGGGCGACGCGGATGTGCAGGCAGCCCCCGCCAAGGCGATGTCCGAAGGCGAGCAGGCCGGCGGCGACCAGGGCAGCCAGGAGACGCCCGATCGCGGCACTGTCCCGCAGCAGCCGGAAGCCTCCGGGGCCAGCGAAGGCGAGGTCGCGGCGGAAGCCGAGGAAGCCCGCGTCGCCGGGGCGCTCGCCGCCCTGCCGAAGGACGCGACTCCCGAGCAGAAGGCGAACGCGGTCGGAACCCGTCCGCCGGGTCTCGACGGGGCCCGCGCCGGAAAGCCGGACGACCTCACCCGGATCAAGGGTGTCGGCCCGGGCAACAGCCAGCGCCTGAACGCCCTCGGCATCTACCATTTCGACCAGATCGCCGCCTGGACCCGCGACGAGATCACCTGGGTCGGGACCTACCTCGCGTTCCCGGGTCGCATCGACCGGGAGAACTGGGTCGGGCAGGCTCAATCGCTGTCGGGCACCGGGAACTGACCGCCATGTCCGCCGTCACAAACGCGCTGATCGACGAGGTGCTGACGGCCATGCCGGTGCGCCTGAGCGGCACCGACGCGGGCGTGCGCGCATCGCGCGCTTTCCGGCTCGATACCGTCGACGCTCCGGTCAGCTGAGGAACGAAGAACATGCTGTCGGATCAGGATCGCATCTTCACCAACCTCTACGGCCTGCATTCGCCGGGCCTGGAGGCTGCCAAGCAGCGGGGGGCCTGGGACGGGACCAAGTTCCTCCTGGAGCAGGGTCGCGACTGGATCATCGAGGAGATGAAGGCGTCGGGCCTGCGCGGCCGCGGCGGCGCGGGATTCCCCACCGGCCTGAAATGGTCGTTCATGCCCAAGAAGTCGGACGGGCGCCCGCACTACCTTGTCGTCAACGCCGACGAGTCGGAGCCGGGCACCTGCAAGGACCGGGAGATCATGCGGCACGACCCGCATCTCCTGATCGAGGGCTGCATGCTGGCCTGCTTCGCCATGGGCGCGCATGCCTGCTACATCTACATCCGCGGCGAGTACGTGGCCGAGAAGCACGCGCTCCAGAAGGCCGTGGACGAGGCCTACGAGGCCCGTCTCGTCGGCCAGTCGAACGTGCACGACTATCCCTTCGACATCTACGTCCACCACGGCGCGGGCGCCTATATCTGCGGCGAAGAGACGGCGCTGATCGAGAGCCTCGAAGGCAAGAAGGGCATGCCGCGGCTCAAGCCGCCGTTCCCGGCCAATATGGGCCTCTACGGCTGCCCGACGACGGTCAACAACGTCGAGTCGATCGCGGTCGCCGGCACGATCCTGCGCCGGGGCGGCGCCTGGTTCGCCGGGCTCGGCGGCAAGAACAACACCGGCACCAAGCTGTTCTGCGTCTCGGGGCACGTCAACAAGCCGTGCAACGTCGAGGCGGAGCTCGGCATCACCTTCCGCGAGCTGGTGGACCGGCATTGCGGCGGCATGCGCGGCGGCTGGGACAACCTGCTCTGCTCGATCCCGGGCGGCTCGTCGGTGCCGCTGGTGCCGGCCGAGCAGATCATCGACGCCAAGATGGATTTCGACACCCTGCGCAACCTCGGCTCGGGCCTGGGCACCGCGGCGGTGATCGTGCTCGACCGGTCCACCGACATCGTCGCGGCGATCACCCGGATCTCCTACTTCTACAAGCACGAATCCTGCGGCCAGTGCACGCCCTGCCGGGAAGGCACCGGCTGGATGTGGCGGGTGATGCAGCGGATGACCGAGGGTCGCGCGCAGAAGCGCGAGATCGACATGCTGTTCGAGGTCACCAAGCAGATCGAGGGTCACACGATCTGCGCGCTCGGCGACGCGGCGGCCTGGCCGATCCAGGGCCTGATCAAGCACTTCCGTCCCGAGATCGAGAAGCGGATCGACCGCTACACGGCCAACCCGCATTCCGACCCGATCCCGATGGCCGCGGAGTGACGGGATGGTGGACCAGCCCGACAACCTGCTGCTCGTCTACCTGCGTCGGATCGACGAGAAGGTGGATCGGCTGGCGGACGATGTCCGCGAGCTGAAGACACGCATGACCGCCGTGGAAGAGCACGTCGCAAAAGTCGATTTGTCGATCGCCGGCGTCAATCGGCGCATCGACCGGGTCGAGGCGCGCCTCGAACGGATCGAGCGACGCCTCGATCTCGCCGACGCCCCGCACTGAGATGGCACCGATGACAAAAATCCTCGTCGACGGCACCGAGGTCGAGGTTCCGGCCGAATACACGCTGCTCCAGGCCTGCGAGGCCGCGGGGGCCGAGATCCCGCGCTTCTGCTTCCACGAGCGCCTGTCGATCGCCGGCAATTGCCGGATGTGCCTGGTTGAGCTGAAGGGCGCGCCCAAGCCCGTGGCGAGCTGCGCCTACGCGGTGAAGGATTGCCGGCCCGGCCCGAACGGCGAGCCGCCGGAGGTCCTCACCCGGTCCGGCCTGACCAAGAAGGCCCGGGAAGGGGTGATGGAGTTCCTCCTCATCAACCATCCGCTCGATTGCCCGATCTGCGACCAGGGCGGCCATTGCGACCTGCAGGATCAGGCGATGGCCTACGGGGTCGATTCGACCCGCTACCAGGAGAACAAGCGCGCGGTCGAGGAGAAGCATATCGGCCCGCTGGTGCGGACCGCGATGAACCGCTGCATCCACTGCACCCGCTGCGTGCGCTTCCTGGCGGAGGTGGCCGGCGTGCCCGACCTCGGCGCCATCGGCCGCGGCGAGGACATGGAGATCACCAGCTATCTCGAGCAGTCGATGGCCTCGGAGCTCCAGGGCAACGTCGCCGACCTCTGCCCGGTGGGCGCCCTGGTGCACCGGCCGCAGAGCTACAATGTCCGGCCCTGGGAGCTGAACAAGACCGAATCGGTCGACGTGATGGACGCGGTCGGCTCGTCGATCCGCGTCGACACCCGCGGCCGCGAGGTGATGCAGATCGAGCCGCGGGTCAGCGAGGAGATCAACGAGGAGTGGATCTCCGACAAGACCCGCTACCATGTCGACGGGCTGCGGATGCAGCGCCTCGACCGGCCGTACCTGCGCGAGAACGGCCGGTTGCGGCCGGCCTCCTGGGGTGAGGCGTTCCAGGCCATCGCCGCCAAGGTGAAGGGTGCCGATCCGAAGCGCATCGGCGCCGTGGTCGGCGACCTCGCGGGCGTCGAGGAAATCTTCGCCCTGCGCGAGCTGATGCGCGCGCTCGGCACCCCCAACCTCGATTGCCGCCAGGCCGAGCCCGGGCTCGATCCGGCGCTGGGCCGCGCCTCGTACCTGTTCAACCCGACCATCCCGGGCATCGAGACCGCGGACGCGATCCTGATCGTCGGCGCGAACCCGCGCACCGAGGCCTCGCTCCTCAACGTCCGCATCCGCAAGCGCTGGCGCATGGCGCCGCTCGCGGTCGGGGTGATCGGCGAGCCGGTCGATCTGACCTATCCGAGCCACTACATCGGCGCCGGCCCCGAATCGCTCGCGGGCCTCGCCCGCGGCGAGCACAGCTTCATGGACGTGCTCAAGGAGGCGAAGGCGCCGCTGGTCATCGTCGGCGCCAATGTCGAGCCCGGTATCCTGGCGGCGGCCGCGGCCCTCGCCAAGGAAATCGGCGCGGTGACGCCGGAGTGGAACGGCTTCGGCGTGCTGCACACCGCCGCCGCCCGGGTCGGGGCCCTCGATCTCGGCTTCGTGCCCGGGGAGGGCGGACTTGGCTTCCCGGCCATGCTGGAGGCCGGCGGCGTCGATGTCCTGTTCAATCTCGGTGCCGACGAGCGCGATGTCGCCCCGGGCGCCTTCGTGATCTACCAGGGCACCCATGGCGACCGCGGCGCCTCCCGGGCGGACGTGATCCTGCCCGGCGCGGCCTATACCGAGAAGTCCGCCACCTGGGTGAACACCGAGGGCCGGGTCCAGATGGGCAACCGCGCCGGCTTCCCGCCGGGGGATGCCCGCGAGGATTGGGCGATCCTGCGCGCCCTGTCGGACGTGCTGGGCCACCGCCTGCCGTTCGATTCGCTCACCGCGCTCCGTCGGGCGCTCTACGCCGCGCACCCGCATCTCGCGGCGGTCGGGACCGTGGAGACCGGCGACGTCGCGGCGGCCGTGGACCGGCTCGCCGGCCTGGGTGGCGCGACGGGCGGCCCCGCCTTCGCCTCGCCGGTCACCGACTTCTACCTCACCAACCCGATCGCCCGCGCCTCGCGGGTGCTGGCCGAGTGCTCGCGCCTCGCCCGCGAGCGCGCCGCCGAGGCACAGCCGCTCGCGGCGGCAGAGTAGGGATCCGACGATGACGCCGCTCGAAATCCTCGGGACCGTGCTCCTGATCGTGCTGAAGAGCTTCGTGCTGCTCGCAGCGCTGCTCGTCTTCATCGCCTACGCGCTGCTCGCCGACCGCAAGATCTGGGCGGCGGTGCAGCTCCGGCGCGGCCCCAACGTGGTCGGGCCGTTCGGCCTGTTCCAATCCTTCGCCGACCTTCTGAAGTTCGTGCTGAAGGAGCCGGTGATTCCGGCGGGCGCCAACAAGGCGATCTACCTGCTGGCGCCGCTGGTCTTCGCGATGCTGGCCCTGTCGAGCTGGGCGGTGATCCCGCTCGCCGACGGCTGGGCGATCGCCGACATCAATGTCGGCATCACCTACATCTTCGCCATCTCCAGCCTGGGCGTCTACGGCGTCATCATGGGCGGCTGGGCGTCGAACTCGAAATACGCCTTCCTGGGCGCCCTGCGCTCGGCGGCCCAGATGATCTCCTACGAGGTCTCGCTCGGCTTCGTGATCATCTGCGTGCTGCTCTGCGCCGGCTCGCTGAACCTCTCGCGCATCGTGATGGCGCAGGACACCAGCCTCGGCCTGTTCGGCTGGTACTGGCTGTGGCTGTTCCCGATGTTCGTGGTGTTCTTCATCTCGGCGCTCGCCGAGACGAACCGCCCGCCCTTCGATCTGCCGGAGGCGGAGTCGGAGCTGGTCGCCGGTTACATGGTCGAGTATTCCTCGACGCCCTACCTGCTGTTCATGCTGGGCGAGTACGTCGCCATCATGAGCATGTGCGCCCTGGGCACCGTGCTGTTCCTGGGCGGCTGGCTGTCGCCGATCCCGTTCGCGCCGTTCACCTGGGTGCCGGGCGTGATCTGGTTCATCCTGAAGGCCAGCTTCCTGTTCTTCCTGTTCGCGATGGTGAAGTCCATCGTGCCCCGCTACCGCTACGATCAGCTCATGCGTCTCGGCTGGAAGGTCTTCCTGCCGATCTCGCTGGTCTCGGTCGTCGTCGTCGCCTTCGTGCTCAAGCTGACCGGCCTCGCGCCGGGCGCCTGAGCCCACCCGCCGAATCGGAGATCCGGGCCATGAAGCTCGATCAGGTCGCAAAGAGCCTGCTGCTGAAGGAGTTCGTGTCGGGGATGATCCTCGGCATGCGCTACTTCTTCAAGCCGAAGGCGACGATCAACTATCCCTTCGAGATGGGCCATCGCGGCCCGCGCTTCCGGGGCGAGCACGCCCTGCGCCGCTATCCCAACGGCGAGGAGCGGTGCATCGCCTGCAAGCTCTGCGAGGCGATCTGCCCGGCCCAGGCCATCACCATCGAGGCCGGCCCGCGCCGCAACGACGGCACGCGCCGGACGACGCGCTACGACATCGACATGGTGAAATGCATCTATTGCGGCATGTGCCAGGAGGCCTGCCCGGTGGACGCCATCGTCGAGGGGCCGAACTTTGAGTTCTCGGTCGAGACCCGTGAGGAGCTGCTCTACGACAAGCAGAAGCTCCTCCTGAACGGCGATCGCTGGGAGCGCGAGATCGCGCGCAACATCGCGATGGATGCGCCTTACCGGTGAGGCCATGACGGGGGCGCTGTTGTGCCCCCGCCGACCGGGTTCTATAGACGGGCCGCCCGCTGCGGCCCGTTTCCACGCAAGGCAGAAGGGGCCGCTTCGGCGGCCGATCCCGACGAGCGCATGACCGCAGCAGCCGCCTTCTTCTATCTGTTCGCGAGCGTCACGGTCGCGTCGGGCTTCATGGTGATCGCCTCGCGCAATCCCGTCGCCTCGGTGCTGTTCCTGATTCTCGCCTTCGTGAACGCCGCCGGGCTGTTCGTCCTGATGGGCGCCGAGTTCCTGGCGATGATCCTCGTCGTCGTCTATGTCGGCGCGGTCGCGGTGTTGTTCCTGTTCGTCGTGATGATGCTCGACGTGGACTTCGCCGAGCTGCGCCAGGGCTTCCAGCAATACTTGCCGATCGGCGGCCTGATCGGCGCGATCTTCCTGGTCGAGCTGCTCCTGGTGGTCGGCTCCTGGACGATCGATCCGGGCCTGGTGCAGGCGCCGCTGGGCAACGTCGCGGCGGCCGAGAACGTCACCAACGCCCAGGCCCTCGGCCGGGTGATCTACACGGAATACGCCTACTTCTTCCAGCTAGCGGGCCTGATCCTGCTGGTGGCGATGATCGGCGCGATCGTGCTGACCCTGCGCGACCGCCCGGGCGTCAAGCGCCAGAACATCTCGGTCCAGAACGCCCGCACCCAGAGCATGGCGGTGGAGACCCGCAAGGTGCCCTCCCGCCAGGGTGTCGAGGTCTGATGCCCGCCGGAGGTTTCGAACGATGATCGGCCTGAGCCACTACCTCACCGTCGCGGCGATCCTGTTCACGCTGGGCGTGCTCGGGATCTTCATCAACCGCAAGAACGTCATCGTCATCCTGATGTCGATCGAGCTGATCCTGCTCGCGGTCAACATCAACCTGGTCGCCTTCTCGACGCAGCTGAACGACATCACCGGACAGGTCTTCGCCCTGTTCGTGCTGACCGTCGCGGCCGCCGAATCGGCCATCGGCCTCGCCATCCTCGTGGTCTTCTTCCGCAACCGCGGCTCCATCGCGGTCGAGGACGTGAGCATGATGAAGGGCTAGGGCGCCCTTTTTCGCGCGCCCTGAGTTGACGGGCCCCGAGTGACAATCCGGATGCCGCCGCCCCGCGGTCGGCCCGGAGGACGGACTGCAAGAGAGCGATGTATCACGCGATCGTCTTCTTCCCGCTCATCGGCTTCCTGATCGCCGGCCTGTTCGGTCGGTATATCGGGGCCCGGGCCTGCGAGTACATCACGACGGCGTTCCTCGCCTTCACGGCCCTGATCGCCTGGGGCGTGTTCCTCGAGGGCGGCCACGCCGAACGGGTGCAGGTCGCGTCCTGGTTCTCGGCCGGCGACCTCACGGTCGACTGGGCCTTCAAGGTCGACGCGCTGACCCGGGTGATGCTCGTGGTCGTCACCACGGTCTCGACCCTCGTCCACCTCTATTCCGTCGGCTACATGCACGAGGATCCGCACCGGCCGCGGTTCTTCGCCTACCTGTCGCTGTTCACCTTCGCCATGCTGATGCTGGTGACGGCCGACAACCTCGTGCAGATGTTCTTCGGCTGGGAAGGCGTGGGTCTCGCCTCGTACCTGCTGATCGGCTTCTGGTACGAGAAGCCCTCGGCCAATGCCGCCGCCATGAAGGCGTTCATCGTCAACCGGGTCGGCGATTTCGGCTTCTCGCTCGGTATCTTCCTGGTCTTCGTGCTGACCGGCTCGGTGGCGTTCGACGCGATTTTCGCCAAGGTCGACGGGATCAAGACCCTGAGCTTCCACCTGCTCGGTCATGACTGGAACGCGCTGACGCTGGCCTGCCTGCTGCTGTTCATGGGCGCCATGGGCAAGTCGGCGCAGTTCCTGCTGCACACCTGGCTGCCGGACGCCATGGAGGGCCCGACCCCGGTCTCCGCGCTGATCCACGCCGCCACCATGGTGACCGCCGGCGTGTTCATGGTCGCCCGCCTGTCGCCGCTGTTCGAGGAGGCGCCGAACGCGCTGATCGTCGTCACGGTGATCGGCGGCATCACGGCCTTCTTCGCGGCCACGATCGGGCTGGTGCAGAACGACATCAAGCGGGTGATCGCCTACTCGACCTGCTCGCAGCTCGGCTACATGTTCGTGGCGCTCGGCGTCGGCGCCTACTCGGCCGGGGTGTTCCACCTGTTCACCCACGCCTTCTTCAAGGCGCTGCTGTTCCTCGGGGCCGGCTCGGTCATCCACGCGATGCACCACGAGCAGGACATGCGGAACATGGGCGGCCTGCGCTCCCACATCCCGTTCACCTGCGCCATGATGGCGATCGGCTCCCTGGCGCTGATCGGCTTCCCCTACACGGCCGGCTACTATTCCAAGGACGCGATCATCGAGGCCGCCTACGCCTCGACCCGGCCCGGCCACACGCTTGCCTTCCTGTGCACCGTGGTGGCGGCGTTCTTCACGTCCTTCTATTCCTGGCGCCTGTTCTTCATGACCTTCGAGGGACCGGCCCGCTGGGGTGTCCACGCGGCGCATGACCACCACGCCGCCCCGGCGGTCGCGCATTCAGGCACCGCTTCTGCCGCCCTGGCCCATGAGGCCGACGGCGCCCCGGGCCATACCGAAGGCGTGGCCCACGACGATCACGGCCACGACGTCGAGCCGGCCCACAAGAGCGACCTCGTCGCGGACGATCATCACGGCCACGGCCATCACGGGGACCACACGCCCCACGAGAGCCCGCTGGTGATGACCATCCCGCTGGCGATCCTCGCCTTCGGCGCGCTGTTTGCCGGGATCATCTTCCACGACCGCTTCATCGGGTCCGGTATGGATGCGTTCTGGGGCCATGCCCTGGCGCACGGCCCCGAGAACCACATCATGCACGAGATCCACGAGGTCCCGGCGCTGGTCTCCTACGCGCCGCTGATCATGCTGATCCTCGGCTTCGTCCTGGCCTTCTGGATGTATATCCGCCGTCCGGAACTGCCGGGTGCGCTCGCCGCGCAGCAGCCGTCGCTGTACCGGTTCCTGCTCAACAAGTGGTACTTCGACGAGCTCTACGACCGGATCTTCGTCCGTCCGGCCAAGGATTTCGGCCTGTTCCTCTGGAAGCAGGGCGACGGAAAGATCATCGACGGGCTCGGCCCCAACGGCATCGCGGCGCGCGTCGTCGACGTGACCCGCGGCGTGGTCCGCCTGCAGACGGGCTACGTCTACCACTACGCCTTCGTCATGCTCATCGGCGTCGCTGGCCTGATCAGCTGGTACCTGATGGCCGGCCTGCCCAAGGGTGCTCACTGATATGCTCGGCCTCGGCATCCTCTCCGGCCTGTTGATCGTCCCGCTCTGCGGGGCGGCCTTCATCCTCACCCTCAAGGGCGACGACGAGTCGGTGGCGCGCAACAGCCGCTGGGCGGCGCTCACCACCACGATCGTCACCTTCCTGCTCTCGCTGGTGGCCTGGGGCCGCTACGACGCCTCGTCGGCGAGCTTCCAGCTGGTCGAGAGCCATCCGTGGCTGGCCGAGACGATCCGGTTCAAGCTGGGCGTCGACGGCTTCTCGATGCCGCTGATCCTGCTCACCACCTTCCTGATGCCGTTCTGCATCGGCGCGTCGTGGACCTCGATCCACGTCCGCGTGAAGGAATACTTCGTCGCCTTCCTCGTCCTCGAGACGACGATGATCGGCGTGTTCGCCTCCCTCGACCTGCTGCTGTTCTACCTGTTCTTCGAGGCCGGCCTGATCCCGATGTTCCTGATCATCGGCATCTGGGGCGGGGCGCGGCGGATCTACGCCAGCTTCAAGTTCTTCCTCTACACCCTGCTCGGCTCCGTGCTGATGCTGCTCGCCGTTATGGCGATGTACTGGCAGGCCGGCACCACCGACATCCCGACCCTGCTCCAGTACCGCTTCCCGGTGGGGATGCAGACCTGGCTGTGGCTGGCCTTCTTCGCCTCCTTCGCGGTGAAGATGCCGATGTGGCCGGTCCATACCTGGCTGCCCGACGCCCACGTCGAGGCGCCCACGGCCGGCTCGGTGATCCTGGCGGGCATCCTGCTGAAGATGGGCGGCTACGGTTTCATCCGGATCTCGCTGCCGATGCTGCCGGTGGCGAGCCACGACTTCGCCCCCCTGGTCTTCGCCCTCTCGGTGATCGCGATCATCTTCACCTCGCTCACCGCGCTGATGCAGACCGACATCAAGAAGCTGATCGCCTACTCGTCGGTGGCCCATATGGGCTTCGTGACGCTCGGCCTGTTCACCCTGAACGAGCAGGGCATCCAGGGCGCGCTGTTCCTGATGATCTCGCACGGCATTGTGGCGGCGGCGCTCTTCCTCTGCGTCGGCGTGGTCTACGACCGGATGCACACCCGCGAGATCGCCGCCTATGGCGGCCTGGTGAAGCGGATGCCGCTCTACGCGGTGGCCATGATGGTGTTCACCATGGCCAATGTCGGCCTGCCGGGCACCTCCGGCTTCGTCGGCGAGTTCCTGTCGATGCTCGGCGCCTTCAAGGCCAACCCGAACGTCGCCTTCTTCTCGACCTTCGGCATCATCCTGTCGGCGGCCTACGCCCTGTGGCTCTACGCGAGGGTGATCTACGGCAAGCTGGAGAAGCCCAACCTCCAGGGCATCCTCGACCTCGACACGCGGGAGAAGATCATCCTGGCGCCGCTGGTCGTGCTGACGATATATTACGGCGTGCATCCGGCCCCGGTGCTCGACGTCTTCGCGCCCTCGACCGACGCGCTGATGGCCGGCATGAAGGCCGCCCTCGCCAACACCCAGACCGCGGCCGCCGCGCTGCCGCTCGCTCGCTGAGACGGAACAGATGCCCACCGTCCACTCCGTCCTACCCTCGCTGGCCCCGCTCCTGCCCGAGCTGATCCTCGGCGTCGGGGTGCTGCTCCTGATCCTCTACGGCGCCTGGCGCGGCGACCGCTCCGCCGAGAGCGTCAGCATCGGCGCCCTCGTCCTGCTGCTGTTCGCCCTGTTCGTGGTGCTGTCGCAGCCGACCGCCGGCCGGGTGACCACCCTTTCGGGGGCCTTCGTCTCGGACGCCTTCTCCAAGGTGATAAAGTCGCTGGTGCTGCTCGGCTCCGCGGCGACGATCCTGCTGGCGCACGACTTCTTCAAGCGCGAGCATATCGACCGGTTCGAGTTCCCGGTGCTGATCGTGCTCTGCACCATCGGCATGATGGTGATGGTCTCGGCCAACGACCTGATCGCGCTCTATCTCGGCCTCGAGCTGCAATCGCTGGCCGCCTACGTGATCGCGGCGTTCCACCGGGACGACGCCCGCTCCACCGAGGCCGGCCTGAAGTACTTCGTGCTCGGCGCGCTCTCCTCCGGGATGCTGCTCTACGGCGCCTCCCTGGTCTACGGCTTCACCGGCACGGTCTCGTTCCCCGGGATCGTCTCGGCGCTCAACGAGACGGCCGGGCTCGGCATCGTGCTGGGCATCGTGTTCCTGGCCGCGGGCGTCTGCTTCAAGATGGCGGCGGTGCCGTTCCATATGTGGACGCCCGACGTCTACGAGGGCTCGCCGACCCCGGTGACTGCCTTCTTCGCCACCGCGCCCAAGATGGCCGCCGTCGCCATGACGGTGCGGGTCTTCATCGGCGCCATGCCGGACGTGACGGCGATCTGGCAGCAGATCTTCATCTTCGTCGCCGTGGTCTCGATGGCGCTCGGCTCGTTCGCGGCCATCGGCCAGCGCTCGATCAAGCGCCTGATGGCCTACTCGTCGATCGCCAATATCGGCTACGCGCTGATCGGGCTCGCCTGCGGCTCCGAGGAGGGGATCAGCGGGCTCGTCACCTACATGATCATCTACCTGGCGATGACGCTCGGCACCTTCGCGATCATCCTGTCGCTGCGGCGCCGGGAGGTGATGTTCGAGTCGATCGACGACCTGTCGGGCCTGTCGCGCACCCATCCCTGGCTGGCCTTCTGCCTCGCCGCGATGATGTTCTCGCTGGCCGGCATCCCGCCGCTCGCCGGGTTCTTCGCCAAGTTCTACGTCTTCGCCGCCGCCATCAAGGCCGGACTCGTGACGCTGGCGGTGATCGGCGTGGTGACCAGCGTGGTCGGCGCCTACTACTACCTGCGGCTGGTCAAGATCATGTATTTCGACGAGCCCAAGGAGCCCTACGAGGCGATGGCCCCGGGCCTGCGCGTCGTGCTGGCTCTCTCGAGCGTCGTGGTGGTGCTGTTCTTCCTGCTCCCCGGACCGCTGGTCGGCGTCGCCGGCCGGGCGGCCCGGTCCCTGTTCTAGATCCAGCCTCGCTTCCGATGAGCCTGCGGCGCGATCAGAAAAGAACGCCTTGAGCTACCGTCTCGGGTCCGAGGCGCGCGCCCAGGGCCACCGCCTGCACGTCCACGACAGTCTCGGCTCGACCAATACGGAGGCCATGGCGCAGGCTCGGGCCGGGGAGACCGGTCCGCTCTGGGTGGTCACGCATCGGCAGGAGGCCGGACGCGGTCGGCGCGGCAACGTCTGGGCGTCGCTGCCGGGCAACCTGGCCGTCAGCGTCCTCTGGCCGGTGGCCGGGGTGGCGGCGGGTCACCTCGCCGAGCTCGGCTTCGTCGCGGGCCTCGCCCTGATCGAGGCGCTGGGTGCGGCCTGCGGCACCCTGCCGGATACCCGAACCGGCCGCGGCGCCCGATCTCTCGGGTTGAAATGGCCGAACGACGTGCTGCTCGACGGCCGGAAGCTCGCCGGGCTCCTGCTCGAGGCGGAGACGCTGCCGGGCGGCCGCAGGGCGGCGGTGATCGGCTTCGGCGTCAACGTCGCGGCGGCGCCGGAGGGGCTCGAGGCCACGAGCTTGGCCGCGACGGGTTACGCCGGCGGCGCCGAAGCGCTACTGGAACATCTCTCGGACCGGATGGCCGTGCGCGCGCGCGCCTGGGACCGGGGACGGAATTTCGCTGACCTGCGCGAGGATTGGCTCGCGCGGGCCGCGGGTCTTGGGTCGGAGATCGCGGTGCGCAGCGGCGAGCACATCCTGCGGGGGGTGTTCGAGACCATCGACGAGGGGGGGCGGCTCGTGATCCTCGCCCCCGACGGAAAACGGCATACCGTGACGGCGGGCGAGGTGCATTTTGGAACGGCCGCGACGGCGGCATGACGTTGGACGACGACAGATGGTGATGGGACAGGAGGAGCTGGTCTTCCTGCCGCTCGGCGGCGTGGGCGAGATCGGGATGAATGCGGCCCTCTACGGGTTCGGCCCGGAGAAGGGCCGGAAGTGGATCATGGTCGATTGCGGCATGGGCTTCGCCGGCGAGGAGCAGATGCCGGGGATCGACCTGATGTTCCCCGATCTCTCCTTCATCGAGGAGAAGCGGAAGGACCTGCTGGGGATCTTCATCACCCACGCGCATGAGGACCATATCGGGGCGATCTCGGAGCTGTGGCCGCGCCTCAAGGTGCCGGTCTACGCGACGCGCTTCGCCAAGAACCTGCTGGAGACGCGCCGCCTTTCCGAGCCCGGCGCCCCGAAGGTCGAGCTGCGCGAGGTGAAGCCCGGCCGGCGCGTCACCGTCGGCCCGTTCGAGATCGACTACATCCCGGTCTCGCACTCGATCCCCGAGTCGAACGCCATCGCGATCCGCACCGCCGCGGGCCTGGTGGTCCATACCGGCGACTGGAAGATCGACCCGACCCCGGTGGCCGGCGACATCACCTCGCCGGAGGCGTTCACGGCGCTCGGTGACGAGGGCATCCTGGCGCTGGTCTGCGACTCGACCAACGTGGTCCGCGAGGGCTTCTCGCCGAGCGAGAAGGAGGTTGCCGCAACCCTCAAGACCCTGATCGCGGATTCGCCCCACCGGGTCGCGGTCACCACCTTCGCGTCGAACGTCGCCCGCATCCGCGCGGTGGCCGAGGCGGCCGCCGCGTGTGGGCGCGAGGTCGTCGCGGTCGGCCGGGCCATGGACCGGGTGATCGACGTGGCGCGCGAGTGCGGCTACCTCGACGGCCTGCCCGAGTTCCGCCGGTCGGATTCCTGGAAGAACCTGCCCCGCGAACGGGTCGTGGCCCTGCTCACCGGCTCGCAGGGCGAGCCGCGGGCGGCGCTCGCCCGGGTCTCCCGCCGGGACCATCCGGATATCAGCCTGGCCGCCGGCGACCGGGTGATCTTCTCCTCCCGGGCAATCCCCGGCAACGAGCGCGATGTCGGGTCGATCATCAACGATCTGGTCGAGCAGGGCGTCGAGGTCATCACCGACCGGACCGAGCTGGTCCACGTCTCCGGCCATCCCCGGCGGGACGAGATGGTCGAGATGTACAAGTGGACCCGGCCGGGCACCGCGATTCCGGTCCACGGCGAGGCTCTGCACCTCGACGAGCATGCCCGCTTCGCCCGGGCCCAGGGTGTCCAGAACGTGGTCAAGGCCCGCAACGGCAGCCTCGTCCGCCTCAGCCCCGGCAAGCCCGAGGTCATCGATCACGTGAAGGCGGGCCGCCTGTACAAGGACGGCAACGTCCTGATCGACGAGAAGGACCGGGCGATCCCGGAGCGGCGCAAGCTAATGCAAGCCGGCCTGGTCTCGGTGGCGATCGCCATCGACGAGGACGGCGTCGTGCTGGGCGATCCGGCGGTGGACATCATCGGCCTGCCCAACCGCGGCCGTTCCGGCGAGCCGCTGATCGAGACGGTGGTCGATGCGGTCTCGCGCACCCTGTCGGGGATGTCGCGCGGCAAGCTCAAGGACTCGGAGGGCGTCGAGAAGACGGTCGACCGGGCCGTGCGCACGGCCGTCAACGAGGTCTGGGGCAAGAAGCCCGCCTGCCACGTGCAGGTCGTCGAGGTGTGACACTGGTTGCCGACCCGACGGCGCTCTAGTGTCTCGGGCGTGGGATGAACCGGCTTGTCTGACGACAGCCGGACGCTGCGCAGGTCCCCTCTCCCGATCGGGAGAGGGACAGGGTGAGGGGGCAGGATCTTCCGGACAGGGCGGGATCCCTCACCCCGACCCTCTCCGGCACGGGAGGGGGGGCACGTGGCGTCAGCTCGCAGTGGCTGAGCCGCAGCCCGAACAAGACGCTCTCGGAAAGAGGGCTTCGATGGTGGGAGGAATCAAAAAATGATCGGGCGGCTCAATCACGTGGCCATCGCTGTGCAGGATCTCGACGCCGCCTGCGCGGTCTATCGCGACACGCTGGGCGCCACGCTCACGCCGCCGCTGCCGCAGCCCGAGCACGGCGTCACGGTGGTGTTCGTCGAACTGCCGAACAGCAAGATCGAGCTGATGGCGCCGCTCGGCGAGGGCTCGCCGATCGAGGCCTTCGTGGCCCGCAATCCGGGCGGCGGCATCCACCACGTCTGCTACGAGGTCGACGACATCCTGGCCGCCCGCGACCGGCTGAAGGCGCAGGGCGCCCGGGTGCTCGGCACTGGCGAGCCGCGGATCGGCGCCCATGGCAAGCCGGTCCTGTTCCTGCACCCCAAGGACTTTCTCGGCACGCTGGTCGAGCTGGAGCAGGTGTGAGCCGGATCCTGACCACGCTGACGCGCTCGACCCCGGCGACCCTGGTCGCCGTGGCCGTGCTCGTGGCCGCCTTCGTGGCCGTCGGGGTGAGCCAGTTCCGGCTCACCATCGGCGGGGCGATAGCGCTCTACTTCGTCGTGTGGTGGACGCTGCTCTTCGCGGTGCTGCCCCTGCGCAACCAGCCCGAGACCCGGCCCGGGCACGTGGTTCCGGGACAGGATCTCGGCGCTCCGGCCTCCCCGCGGCTGCGCGAGAAGGCGATCTGGACGACGCTGGTCGCCGGTGTCGCCTTCCTGGCCGCTCTGGCGGTGTTCCCGCTGACGGGATTGTAGGGCAGGGGCACCTACGGAGGACGGCCGGTCCCTACAGCAGCGTCCCGGAAGACGACCGCACCGTCAGCGACTTGCCCGCCCGCGAGACGAGATGGGCGAAGGCGAGGGCGGCCGCGGAGGCCTGTGCGGCCGACGGGAAGGTCCGGTGCGATTCAGCGACCGTCTCGTCGGCTTCGTTGAGCAGGACCCAGGACCAGAGATGCTCGGCCTGGCGGATCTGAAAATGCATGGCGGGCTCACCCGGTAAGGTCCATGCCCCAGCATGCGCCGCAAAAAGGTGTTGCGGGTTAATGGCTTGCGCCGGCAAAGTCCAATAGTCGACAAACCATCGACTTGTTCGCGCTTTCACCGCTCTTCACAGCATGCCGATTGCCGCAGGCAGGCAACGCGCCCTGATCGGCAGGCAAGACTCGCGGCTGATGAGCTGGTTGGCGCCGTATTCAGGCCCCGCGCCTCGGTCGAAGGATCGGAGGCGCCGCCGCGAAGGATGTCCAACAACAAAAAAAGCAAAGCCCGAGGCCTTGCTTTTCAAGCTGCAGTGGCTCGACCTTTAATTGTCCTACGCATTGCCTGCGTGGCGGTCGGTTTTCCTCCCGAGACTCGGACCCTGCGCCGCCTCTTGCGGGCGTCGCAAACATCACGCCCCGCTTATAGGAACAACAATTCGTGTTGTCACCGGGTCTGCGAGAAAAATCTGCGCTTTCTTGCCGGCAAATGGGCAGATCGATTCCGATTGCGGCATCGGGCCCGACCGGCCGGCCCGTGGCGGCGCGGCCCGATTAGGCCGCGCCGTGATCCGACGGTGCTTGTAATTTGCGGCCCCGGCGTGTTGTGTGCCCTCGCGCCGCGGTTCCTCCCGGCCCGATCCAGGCCAAGACTCGGAAAACATGCGTCTTTCTCGCTACTTCATGCCGACCTTGCGCGAGACGCCCAAGGAAGCCGAGATCGTCTCCCACCGGTTGATGCTGCGCGCCGGCCTGGTGCGTCAGGAGGCGGCTGGGATCTACGCCTGGTTGCCCCTCGGCCTGCGGGTGCTGGAGCGCGTCTGCGCGGTGATCCGCCGGGAGCAGGATCGCTCCGGCGCCATCGAGATCCTGATGCCGACCGTCCAGTCGGCCGAGCTGTGGCGGGAATCCGGGCGCTACGACGCCTACGGCAAGGAGATGCTGCGCCTGAAGGACCGGCACGACCGCGAGATGCTCTACGGCCCGACCGCCGAGGAGATGGTCACGGAGATCTTCCGGGCGAGCGTGCGCTCCTACAAGGACCTGCCCAAGAACCTCTACCAGATCTCGTGGAAGTTCCGGGACGAGGTGCGGCCGCGCTTCGGCACGATGCGCTCGCGCGAGTTCCTGATGAAGGACGCCTATTCGTTCGACTTCGACCAGGCCGGGGCGCGCCACGCCTATAACCGCATGTTCGTGGCCTACCTGCGCACCTTCGCGGGGCTCGGTCTCCGGGCGATCCCGATGCGCGCCGATACCGGCCCGATCGGCGGCGACCTGTCTCACGAGTTCATCATCCTGGCCAAGACCGGCGAGAGCGAGGTGTTCTGCGACCGGGCCTATCTCGATTTCGAGACCCCGCCCGAGACGGTGGATTTCGACGACGTGGCCGCGCTCCAGGGCATCGTCGACGCCTGGACCTCGCATTACGCCGCCACCGACGAGATCCACGAGCCGGAGGCCTTCGCGGAGGTGCCGGAGGAGAACCGCCTGAGCGCCCGCGGCATCGAGGTCGGGCACATCTTCTATTTCGGCACCAAGTATTCCGAGCCGATGGGCGCCAAGGTCGCCGGGCCGGACGGGATCGAGCGGCCGGTCCATATGGGCTCCTACGGCATCGGCCCGAGCCGGCTGGTGGCCGCGATCGTCGAGGCCAGCCACGACGAGGCCGGGATCATCTGGCCGGATGCGGTGGCGCCCTTCGACGTGGCGCTGATCAACCTCAAGGTCGGCGATGCCGGCACCGACACCGCCTGCGCGCAGATCCAGGCGGAGCTCGAGGCCGCCGGCCTGTCTGTGCTCTACGACGACCGCGACGAGCGCCCGGGCGCGAAATTCGCCACCGCCGACCTGATCGGCCTGCCCTGGCAGGTGATCGTCGGGCCGAAGGGCCTGGCCGACGGCAAGGTCGAGTTGAAGCGGCGCGCCGGGGGCGAGCGCGAGAGCCTCGCCACCGTCGACCTGCTGGCCCGCATCCGCCGCGTCTGACCGCTCGGCTGCGGGGCGAGCGGCTCCGGAGCGCTGCCGGCCAACGCGGATCCCGGTTCGGCGCCGGCGAGCGCATCGCGACACCGCCTGCGCGCCGTTTCCGATTGCAACACGATCGGGAACGGCTCTAGGCAGCATTGCGAGCAGCAATTCTGCTTCAATCCGTGTTCATGCATCATTTTCGCCGCGGGAGCGGCGACAGCGCGGTCAATGGTGCTTAGGGCTAATCCGATGACGGGAGCAGCGGCGATCGACCGGGTGAGGAGCTTCGCGGCCTCCTTCCGCGAGGGCACGGCCCCGTTCGCGCCGTTCGAGTGGATCATTGCCGGCCGCTACCTGCGGGCGCGCCGCCGGGGCGGCGGCGTCTCGGTGGTCGCGTTCTTCTCCGTGCTCGGCATCGCGCTCGGCGTCGCCACCCTGATCATCGTGCTCTCGGTGATGAACGGGTTCCGGGCGGAGCTGCTCTCCAAGATCGTCGGCATCAACGGGCACCTGTTCGCCACCCCGATCGACCGGCCGTTCAACGATTGGGTCGACCTGTCGGAGCGCCTCTCGAAGGTGGCCGGCGTGCGCGCCGCGGTGCCGCTGGTGGAAGGCCAGGCCTTCGCCTCGTCGCAGTTCGGCGGCTCCGGCGTGATCGTGCGCGGCGTGCGCGCCGCCGATCTCGACGCGCTCGCCGCGGTGTCGAGCGCGATCCGGGGCGGCACCCTGGAGGGGTTCGACGACGGCAGCGGCGTCCTGATCGGCCGGCGCCTCGCGGATTCCCTGGGCCTCCAGGCCGGGGACAACATCACGCTGGTGACGCCGAAGGGCTCGTCCACGCCCTTCGGCACGGCGCCCCGCACCAAGAGCTACGCGGTCAAGGCGGTGTTCGAGGTCGGCATGACCGAGTTCGACCAGACCTTCGTGTTCATGCCGCTCACCGAGGCGCAGGCGTTCTTCAACCGGGAGAGCGACGTCAGCATGATCGAGATCTACGTCGACAAGCCCGATCAGGTCGGCGAGATGCGCGAGCCCCTGGAGATGGCGGCCGAGCGCCCGGTGCTGCTCACCGATTGGCGGCAGCGCAACCGCACCTTCTTCGGGGCGCTGGAGGTCGAGCGCAACGTGATGTTCCTGATCCTCAGCCTGATCGTCGTCGTGGCGACGCTCAACATCGTCTCGGGCCTGATCCTGCTCGTGCGCGACAAGTCGAGCGACATCGCGATCCTGCGCACCATGGGGGCGACCCCGGGCACGATCATGCGTGTGTTCCTGATCAACGGCGCGCTGATCGGCCTGGTCGGCACCCTGAGCGGCCTCGGGCTCGGGGTCCTGATCACCCTGAACATCAAGCCGATCCAGCATGTGCTGTTTCCCGGCGCCTGGGATCCGACCGTGCGGTTCCTCGCCGAGATCCCGGCCCAGATGAACCCGAAGGAGATCACCGCCGTGGTGATCACCGCGCTCCTGCTGTCGCTCGCGGCGACGCTCTATCCCTCCTGGCGTGCCGCCCGGCTCGATCCGGTGCAGGCCCTGCGCTACGGCTGACGGTCCGCACCCCATGAGCGATGCAAGCCAGCCCGCCGGCACTCCGCCGGTGCCGGCCCTGTTCTTTGCCCGCGTCGAGCGGCGCTACCCGCAGGCCGAAGGGGCCCTGGAGATCCTGCGCGGGGCCGACCTCGCGATCTGGCCCGGGGAGCTCGTGGCCCTGGTGGCACCCTCGGGCGCCGGCAAGTCCACGCTCCTGCACCTCGCGGGCCTGCTGGAGCGGCCCGACGGCGGCGAGGTCTATATCGGCGGGCGGCCCACGGCCGCGATGCCGGATGCCGAGCGCACCCGCCTGCGCCGCGAGGAGATGGGCTTCGTCTACCAGTTCCACCATCTGCTTCCGGAATTCTCGGCGCTCGAGAACGTGGTGATGCCGCAGCTGATCCGGGGCCTCGGCCGGGCGGAGGCCAAGGCCCGCGCCACCGAGCTCCTGAGCTTCCTGGGCCTCAAGGAGCGCCTGCCGCATCGCCCGGCCGAGCTGTCGGGGGGCGAGCAGCAGCGCGTCGCCATCGCCCGGGCGGTGGCCAACGGCCCGCGGCTGCTGCTCGCCGACGAGCCCACCGGCAATCTCGACCCCGGCACGGCCGGCCACGTCTTCTCGGTGTTGATGTCGCTGGTGCGGGCCTCGGGCCTCGCGGCCCTGGTCGCCACGCACAATCTGGACCTCGCCGCCCGCATGGACCGCCGGGTGACGATCCGCGACGGGCTGATCACACCGCTGGAGTGAGGGCGGCGTCCCTCATCGACACTTGAGCTGGTAGCGGCGCGCGACGAGACCTCCCGACGATGCGTCGAGGGAGAGGGTCGAGGCCGTACGGGCTTTGCGGCCCGAGCCGCCGTCGCAACTGTCGGTGAACACATCCCGGAGGACCTGCCCCGGCGTCGCGAGCCCGGTGGCGGGGTCGAGCTTGACGACGGTGACCGCGGTGACGCTCTCGCCCATGTTGTAGGCGCCGGATTCAAGCAGCACCTCGCTGCGTCCGTCGCGATCGACATCGGCCGCCGCGACGAGCCGCTGATACTGGACGTCCTTGGGAAGGCGGAAGAAGCGCGCCTTCATGCCGTCGCCGACCACGACGAGGACCGGTGCCGCCGCATCCGGAAACGGGTCGCTGGCCACAGGCGCCTTCTCCTGGATGAGATAGGCGCGCTCGCGGCCGTCCGCCCGCGTGAACGCACCGGCGGCCGAGCCCAGCACCACGAAATCGGTGCCCAGTTCCATGCGCAGGGCCTTCGGCGCCTCCTCCGCCATGATCCGCGCCAGCCGGACCCGCTCGTCCGGCAACACCGAAGGCTCGGCATCCCGGAAGCCGCTATCCCGATAATCCACGATGACATCCGCGGCGTAGGCGCCGTGCGCCAGACCCAGCACCATGACACTCGACAGCAGGCGGATCACCGCAACCTCCCGATGAGACGATCGTGGATCGACGCACCACGACCCTGGAAAAAACCCCGCGCCCAGCGCTCGGCCTCCGGCGTCGGCACGCGAGTCACGGTGAGCCGCATCATCGCGCGGTCGGGCCGCATGTCCAGCGATGCAGGACCATAGTCTCCATTCGCCGGCCGTCGGCGGCGTCCGTCTCGGAGATCCGGCCGAGATCCGGCAGCCTTTGCAGGGCCCCGTGCGGGTTTGGCGGGCAAAGGTGTCTCCGCTCGCGGACAAATTCGGCCGGCATCGACCCGCGCAGGAGGGCGCGCTAGGCTCGGGGCATGCAGGTCGGACGAGAGCCGGGATCGGGAGAGGCGGTGACGGATCGATCCCATGCCGCCGCCGGTCCCGATCCGGTGTGTTCGGGGATCGCGCGGGTCAGCCGGCACTTGCGCCGCCTGGAGGCCCTGGCCGCACGGCATCGCTTCCGCAAACGGGTCGTCCGCGCCCTGCGCGGCGGGGCGGGGGGTGGCACCAGCCTCCTCGTCCTGATGAAGGCCAAGATCGTGGGTTCGTTGGCCGGGAAGCTCGCGATTGCCGCGTTGGTCGGGCTCGGCCTCGCTTGGCCGTTCGCGGCGTTGGCCATCCTCACCGTCGTCGTCGCGGTGGCGTCGATCCTCAGCTGCGAGCCCACGGACCTCGACGGCTGCGACTGCAGGCGCCCCAACGCCCGACGCGAACGGCTCACGGCGCTGATCGAGCAGCGCCGGGCGTGGCTCGCCGCCCCCTCAGGGACGGTGCCGAGCATCCGGACCTTTTGGATGCCCCGGCGCACCTGATCGCCAAGCGTATCGCTGATACGGCCGGGGCGATCTCACGCGACCCCGATGGCGAAACCCCTCACCGGCGGGCGGCCTGCGCGGCGTTCCGCCCGGATCCGCGTTCGGCCTCCAGGAACGCCAACGCCTCGACCCTGTCGCAGGCTGCGCCGATCGCGTCGGGGCCCTCGGCCATGCGCGCCTTGGCCCGGGCGCAGGCGCGCGTCACGGCCGGATCGGACAGCAGGCGACCGAGGATGCGGGCGGCCCGGGCCGGCCGGAAGGCCCGGCGGCTCAAGGTCGCGCCCAGCCTCCGATCCTTGAGGCGCTGCCCCTCGTCGAAATGGTCGAACGCGACCGGGACCACGAGCTGCGGGATGCCCGCCGCCAGGGCCTGCGCCACCGTGCCGACGCCGCCATGGTGGACCAGGGCCGCGCTGCGGGGCAGCAGCGCGCTCAGGGGGGCGTAGGGCAGGTGGATGATCCCGGGCGGCAGCGGCTTCGGGATCTGGCCGTCCTGGGGGGCGAGCAGCACGCCGCGCCGGCCCATCCGGCGGCAGACCGCCAAGGCGGTCTCGAAGAAGGACGCCCCCTGGCGCATCGCCGAGCCGTAGGTGAACACGAGCGGCGCGTCGCCGGCGGCCAGGAAGGCCTCGAGCTCCGGGGGCATCGCCGGCACGTCGCCGAACCGGTCGACCAGCGGGAAGCCGAGCTGCACCGCCTGGGCCGGCCAGTCCGCCTGGGGGGCGGCGTACCAGTCCGGGAACATCAGCAGCATGCGGGTCGGGCTGTTCCACCAGTGTCGCAGCCGGGCGACCGGATCGAGGCCAAGCCGCGCGCGCAGGGCGTTCAGGGGCGGAAGCGTGAACGGGCCGACCGCCACCGTGTCGGCCCCCTGGTTGAGCCAGGCGCGCGCGGCCGCCGGGAGGATCCGGGGCAGCGGCAGCCCGGGCAGCCGGGGCGGATCGGACCGGCTCTCGATCAGGAACGGCATCACGTGCAGCGTGGCGGACGGGATGTCGTAGAGTTCCTGCGCCAACCGCGCGCCCCAGGCCAGGGGCGAGGCGACGACGATCTGCTCGACCCCGCGCGCCCGGGTCGCCCCGAGCCAGAGGCAGGTCGTCTCGGCGACCTGCATGGCGAAGTCGAACATCGGGCGGAAGCCCCAGCGCGGATGCCAGAGTTCAGGCTGGTCGATGACGGACTCGTAATCGGCGGCCGAGCCGAGCGGCTGGAAAGCGAGGCCGGCGCGGCGCGCCATCGCCTCGAACGGGGCCGGTGCCGCCAGCGAGACCCCGTGCCCGCGGGCCAGAAGCGTGTGGCCCAGCGCGATGAACGGCAGCACGTCGCCATGCGTGCCGACGGCCACCAGTGCGACCTGGATCCGTCCCCCCATGTGTTGCGCGGGAATAGCCTGCTCCTTTGACCCCCCCGGTCAAATATCGAACGCCCGTATAGGCCGGCGGCATGCCAGGCCACCCGATCTGCATCAAGCCACTATTTGTTTACCACGTTTTAAAGCCGCAGGCGCCGCAGGCCCGAAGGCGCTTTCAACGGAACAAAACATGAACATAATGGGGCGGAACACGGGAGGCACGACGATGCTGAAGCGGTTGGTCCTGACCGGAATGGTCGAGTTCATGGCGTTCGGGATGCTGTTCGCGGCTGTCGGCGCCTGGGCGATAGCACTGGCACCCGTCCGTTAGCCGGGCTTTGCGTTTTGGCGCGCGGTTCCCGCCCGAAACGCCTTATGCACAGGCGATCGGCGCCCGGGCGCGGATTGTCCACAGCGGGCGGCCGAACTGGTGCCCCCGGAACACGACCGGTGGATATCGTCGCCGATGGCTTCGCCATACGTCGACTTGGCAAGGCCGAGCGGGGATGTTGGGCGACCCCTGAACAAGGTCGGCCATGCCACGCCAGCTCAAGGAGGTCGGATTCGTCCACCTCCACGTCCATTCATCCTATTCCCTTCTGGAAGGGGCGCTGAAAGTCGGCTCCCTGGTCAAGGCCGCGGTCGGCGACCGGCAGCCGGCCCTGGCCCTCACCGACACCAACAACCTGTTCGGGGCGCTGGAATTCTCCGAGAAGGCGGCCGGGGAGGGCGTCCAGCCGATCGCCGGGGTGCAGCTCTCGGTGGCGTTCGAGGCGGCCGACCCGCACCAGCGCGCGGCGCCGACGAGCCACGGGGTCGTGCTGCTCGCCCAGGACGAGGCCGGCTATGCCAACCTGCTGCGGCTGGCCAGCCGCGCCTATTTCGACACGGCGCTCGGCGAGGCGCCGCGGGTCGAAGCCGCCGCCCTGGCCGAGTGCGGCACCGGCCTGATCGCGCTCACCGGCGGCCTGTCCGGACCCCTCGACGCGGCGTTCCGGGCTGGCCGGCCCGAGCTGGCCCTGAGCCGGCTGAAGCAGCTCAAGGCAGCCTTCGGCGAGGACCGGCTCTACGTCGAGATCCAGCGCCACGGCTTGCCCGAGGAGGCGCGGATCGAGACGGCACTTCTCGACCTCGCCGGCCGCCACGGCCTCGGGATCGCGGCGACCAACGAGCCGTTCTTCGCCAAGCCCGACGATTACGACGCCCATGACGCGCTGCTCGCCATCGCGGACGGGCGGCTGGTCTCGGACGAGCGGCGGCGCCGGGTCACCCCGCGCCACGCCTTCAAGACCCGCGCCGAGATGGCCGCGCTGTTCCACGATCTGCCGGACGCGCTCCAGGCCACGGTCGAGATCGCCATGCGCTGCGCCGTGCGGGCGCGGACCCGCAAGCCGATCCTGCCGAACTTTTCGAAGGTCGTGGCCGAGGCGATCGTCGAAGATCACGCCGGTGAACCCGGCGTTACGGCAGTGGCGAATGAACCGACCGAGCTGCGCCGCCAGGCCGAGGCCGGGCTGGAACTGCGGCTGAAGCAGCACGGCACGGCGCCGGGCTTCTCGGAGGACGATTACCGCAAGCGCCTCGCCTTCGAGCTCGACGTCATCGTCAAGATGAAGTTCCCGGGCTACTTCCTGATCGTCTCGGACTTCATCAAGTGGGCCAAGGACCACGACATTCCGGTGGGCCCGGGCCGCGGCTCCGGTGCCGGCTCGCTGGTGGCGTGGTCGCTGCTGATCACCGACCTCGACCCGCTCCGCTTCGGCCTGCTGTTCGAGCGCTTCCTCAACCCCGAGCGCGTCTCGATGCCGGATTTCGACATCGACTTCTGCGTCGAGGGCCGCGAGCGCGTGATCCGCTACGTTCAGCAGCGCTACGGCGAGCGGCAGGTCGGGCAGATCATCACCTTCGGTACGCTTCTCGCCCGCGGCGTGCTGCGCGATGTCGGCCGCGTGCTGGAGATGCCCTACGGGCAGGTCGACAAGCTGACCAAGCTCGTGCCGCAGAACCCGGCCAACCCGGTGACGCTCGCCCAGGCGATCGAGGGCGAGCCCAAGCTCCAGCAGGCCATGGAGGAGGAGCCGATCGTCGCCCGGCTCATCGACATCGCCAAGAAGCTCGAAGGCCTGCACCGCCACGCCTCGACCCACGCGGCCGGCGTGGTGATCGGCGACCGGCCCCTCGAGGAGCTGGTCCCGCTCTACCGAGACCCGAAGACCGGGATGCGGGTGACCCAGTTCAACATGAAGTGGGTCGAGCAGGCCGGCCTCGTGAAGTTCGACTTCCTGGGCCTCAAGACGCTCACCATGCTGCGGTGCTGCACCGACCTGCTGAAGCAGCGCGGCATCGAGATCGACCTGGCGAGCCTGCCGCTCGACGACAAGAACACCTACACGCCGATGGGCCGGGGCGAGACGGTCGGGGTATTCCAGGTGGAATCCGCCGGCATGCGCAAGGCGCTCTGCGAGATGCAGGCCGACCGGTTCGAGGACATCATCGCCCTCGTCGCCCTCTACCGGCCGGGCCCGATGGCCAACATCCCGGTCTATTGCGAGCGCAAGCTCGGCCGCGATGCCGGCAACGAGGCGTCCTGGTACCCGGATCCCAAGCTGGAGCCGATGCTGAAGGAGACCTTCGGCATCATCGTCTACCAGGAACAGGTGATGGAGATCGCCAAGGTCCTGGCCGGCTACTCGCTCGGCGAGGCCGACATGCTCCGGCGCGCCATGGGCAAGAAGATCCGCGCCGAGATGGATGCGCAGCGCGACCGGTTCCTCAAGGGCTGCACCGAGCGCGGGCTGACCAAGGCCAAGGCCAACGAGATCTTCGACCTCCTGGCCAAGTTCGCCGATTACGGCTTCAACAAGAGCCACGCGGCGGCCTACGCCCTGCTGACCTACCAGACCGGCTACCTGAAGGCGAACTACCCGGTCGAGTTCCTGGCCGCCGCCATGACGCTCGACATCGACAACACCGACAAGCTCGCCGAATTCCGCCAGGACGCGCAGCGCCTCAAGATCACGGTCGAGCCGCCCTCGATCAACACCTCCGGCGAGGTGTTCGAGGTGCGCGACGGCAAGATCTTCTACGCGCTCGCCGCCATCAAGGGCGTCGGCCGCGAGGCGGTGCGGGCGCTGGTGGAGGCCCGGGGCGACCGTCCGTTCAAGGACCTCGCCTGCCTGGCCCGCCGGCTCAACCCGCGGATGATCAACAAGCGCACCCTGGAGAGCCTGGTCCAGGCCGGGGCGCTGGACTGCATCGAGCCCGACCGGGCCCGGGCCTTCGCGGCGGTCGAGCCGATGATGAAGCTCGCCACCAGCGCCGCCGAGGCGGCCTCCACGGGGGTCACCGACATGTTCGGTGGCGTGGTCGCGGACGACGTGTCCCTGCGGATCCCGCCGCACGAGGTCTGGCCGATGGCCGACACGCTCAAGCGCGAATACACGGCGATCGGGTTCTTCGTCTCGGGCCACCCGCTCGACGAGTACGGCGACCTGCTGGACAAGCTGCGGGTGCAGAGCTGGGCCGATTTCTGCCGCTCGGTGCGGGCCGGGACCAGCAGCGTCGGCCGGGTCGCCGCCTCGGTGCTCGACCGGGCGGAGCGGCGCACCAAGACCGGCAACAAGATGGGCATCGTCACCCTGTCGGACCGGACCGCGCATTTCGAGGCGATCATCTTCTCCGAGGGCCTCGGCCAGTACCGCGACATCCTCGAGCCGGGCCGGCCCCTGGTGCTCCAGCTCCAGGCGAACCTGGAGGGCGAGGACGTGCGCGCCCGGATCCTGACCGCGGAACCCCTCGACCACGCGGTCGCCCGCCACCAGAAGGGCATCCGCATCCATCTCAGCGACCCGCGCGGGGTCGCGCCGGTGCAGCAGCGGCTGTCGATGCGGGGGGAGAGCGAGGTCTCGCTGATCCTCAAGCTCGACGGCGGCGACCGCGAGGTCGAGATCCGGCTCCCGGGCAAGTTCCAGGCCTCGCCCCAGCTCGCCGGCCAGCTCCGGACCGTGCCGGGGGTGGTGCAGGTGGAGGTGAGCTGACATCGGGCCGGAAGCCTGCTTGGCCGGCGATCCGTGGTCTTTGCGGAGGTCGGTCTAAGAATAGCCCCGTCATCCCGGGGCCGCGAAGCGGAGCCCGGGATCCAGAAACGTCGTCAGATCAACAACTTGCTCCGTCGGCGGCGCTGGATCCCGGGCTCGCCTGCGGCGCCCCGGGATGACAGGGCGAAGGCTGAAGCGTCCGCGGAAACATGGGATCAGCTGCCTAGCGCGCCGCCGATCTGGTCGCGGCCAGCACCACGGCCCGCGTCCCCACCGGCACGCGGCCGTAGAGGTCGATGATGTCCTGGTTCAGGAACCGGACGCAGCCCGAGGACACCATCGTGCCGATGGTGTGAGGCTCCGTCGTGCCGTGCAGGCGTTAGAGCGTGTCCTGGCCGTCCCGGTAGAGGTAGAGCGCCCGGGGCCCGAGGGGGTTGCCGGTGCCGCCCGGCAGTCCGCCGGCGAAGGGCCCGTAGCGCTGGGGCTCGCGCTGGATCATCGCCGGCGTCGGCGTCCAGCGCGGCCATTCGGCCTTGCGGGCGATGGTGGCCGGCCCGCGGAAGTTGAACGCCTCCTCCCGGCCGACGCCCACGCCGTAGCGGATCGCCCGTCCCTTCTCCCGCACGAGATAGGCGAAGCGCGCGCCCGGATCGACCACGACCGTGCCGGGGGGTTCGGCCGTGGCGTAGTCGACCTCCTGGCGCAGGAAGCGCGGGTCGATCCCCGTCAGGTCCACCGCCGGGACCGGGAAGGGCTCGCCGGGGAGGGCGGCATACATCGCGACAAAGGCGGGATCGACCGGTGGGCGCAGATCCGCCACCGGCGCCGTCTGCCGGGTGACGCAACCGGCCAGCAGAAGGGGCGTGCCTGCGAGCAGGGTCCGGCGGGTGAGGGTCATGGGTCGGCGATCTCGCGAAGGGTGCGGATCGAGAGAACCGCCACGCTGTCGCCCCGTCCAGCGGCTATGGGGTGATCGGACCCATAACCCGATGGCATCCATGGACCTGGCCCTCGCCCTGCGCGCCTTCCTCCGCACCGTCGAGCGCAGCTCCCTGAGCGCGGCGGCGCGGGATCTCGGCGTCTCGCAGCCGGCGGTCAGCAAGCATCTGCGCAACCTGGAGGCCCATATCGGCGCCCGCCTGCTGGAGCGCTCCGCCCGGCTGGTACGGCCGACGCCGCAGGGTCAGCGGCTCTATGAAGCGAGCCAGCCGGCTCTGGCCGCGATCGACGCGGCGCTGGAGGATGCCCGGACCGAGGCGGGCTCCGTCGAGGGTCGCTTGCGCCTGCACGCGCCCTCCTGCATCGGCGTGAAGCACCTGCATCCGATCGGGACGGCGTTCCAGGCGGAACACCCGCGGGTGACGGTGGATCTGGTGCTGGAGGATCGTGTGATCGATCTCGTGCACGAGGATTACGACCTCGCGCTCCGCTACGGCCGGCCGGAGGGCCAGGATCTCGTGGTCCGCCGACTCGGGTGGGTGCAGCGCATCCTGGTCGCCGCCCCCGCCTACCTGGCGCAGGCCGGCGGGATCGAGACGCCCGAGCAGCTCGCCACCTGCGCTCTCGTGGCGACCCGGGCGGCGGTCGATGCCCGCAGCGCCCTGATCCTGCATCGGGGCCGCGAGACCGTGACCGTCCCGGTGCAACCGGTGCTCCGCACCAACAACGCCGAGGTCTTGGTCGCGACCCTTCTGGCGGGGCGGGTAATGGGTCCGGTGCAGCACCTGCTGGTGGCCGATCACCTCGCGGCGGGCCGGCTCGTGCGCGTGCTCCCGGATTACGAGGTCCGCTCGACCGAGGCCTATCTGGTCTACCCGTCCGTGCGCCACATGCGCCCGGCGGTGCGCGCCTTCACCGATTTCGCCGTTCCGCGGATCCGCGCCGTGGAGGGGATGCATGCAAACGTGTGACGCGGGGACCGGCGGCCGGGCCAGCGACCATCACCTCCCGATACTGGGGCGCACGCAAGATTTTTTTCCGCTCTAACCCGCTTCGGAAGAAAAAGATTCCCCGCCGGGCACGGAAGAAGCCCGGTCGGCGGTCGGAACATGTGGGCGCCTCACCCGTAGGTTCCGAGCGCACCTCGCGCAAACGGAGCTGCCCGCATGTTCATGAAGATCGACCGCCTGCTCGCGGAGCTGCCGGAGCCCAAGAAGCCCGAGCCCAACGCAGCCGCCGCCCTGCAGGAACTGCTCGGCGGTAAGTACGGCGAGATGTCGACACTCGGGAACTACATGTTCCAGAGCTTCAATTTTCGTAACAAGACCAAGCTCCGCCCATTCTACAGCCTCGTCTCCAGCATTTTCGCCGAAGAGATCGGCCACGTCGAGCTGGTCTCGACCGGCATCGCCATGCTGAACAACGGCCCGGGCAACCCGGCCAAGGACGTCGACATCTCCAAGGCGCCCTTCGCCGAGATGCAGGATGTGCGTCTCGCCGGCAGCTTCCTGTCGAATGGCGGCGGCGCGATGCCGATGAATTCGAACGCCGCGTCCTGGAACATGGACATGGTCACGACCACCGGCAATCTGATCATCGACCTGCTGCACAACTTCCACCTGGAATGCGGTGCGCGCATCCACAAGCTGCGGGTCTACGAGACCATGAGCGAGCCGACCGGCCGTGAGGTCTGCGCGTATCTGCTGGTGCGCGGCTCGCTGCACGCGCACGCCTATGCGCTGGCCCTGAAGAAGCTGACCGGCGTCGAGATCGAGAAGATGCTGCCGACCCCGAACATCGACCTGTCGCGGGTGCCGGAGTGTCAGAAGTACCTCGACGAGGGCAAGCACCGCCGCCTCTACACCTTCAGCGAGGTCGATTATAAGGAAGCGGCCGGCGTCTGGTCGAACGACGAGGTGGCGCTGCCGGGTGATCCGCCGGGCAATCTCGAGGTGATCGACGGCGCCCCCGAGGGCGGCAAGATCCCCGAACTCGACGGCAATTACGGTGCCTTCGCGCCGGATTACGCGCCGGAAGAGATCTTCGAGATCGCCAGCAAGCTCTACAAGAAGGGCCGCTGAGCCCATCGAACCCGGCGTCGCCCCGCGCGGCGCCAAACCCTCCTACAACGTCTACAGCGGTGGCGCGGCGAGGCAGCTCCCGAGAGCCGTCTTCAACGCCACCGCATCGCTGTCCGACACGGAAAAGACCGCCGTCAGGGTCTGATCCCCGCCGCGCGGGCTCGCCTGCGTCCAGGTGAGCCGCGTGCCGGCCTGGGCGAGCGCGAGCGCGACGCCGCGCAGCGGGTCCTCGCCCCGGCGGGCGCCGGCCACCGTGAGGCTGATGCTCCTGTCGGGATCGCGGGCTTCCGCCCCCTGCGCCGCCATCCGCACGGAACGGACGCCGGCGGCGTTCGAGACCAGGATGCTTGTGAGCGGCGCGGCGTTTCCGCCGCCCTGCAGGCCGGCCACGTCGAAACCCTCAGAAAAGTCCGCGAAGCGCGGCACCGTCAGAACCGCCGACAGGCCGGATCCGGCCGGGTCGCAGGCGAGCCGCAGGGTCACCGGGTGCTGGCCCGCGCCGAGGCTGGCGTTGCCGGCGAGGTCCGTGGAGCCTGCCACCGGCCGCGACCCGTCGGGCAGCACCGGCGTGCCCCCGGTCAGGATGTCCGACAGCCGGAAACCGTGGGGCCAGGGTCCGGCGGCGAGCACGGCGACCGCAATCACCAGAATCGCTAGGGCCACGCCGATCCGGAGCCGCATCCTGTCCTCGCCTGTCGGAAACTTGCGCCTGTGGGAAACTCGGGCCGGCGGCATAGCGCATCGCGCCGGATACCGGAACCGGCGCGATGCGCTAGATCCTTGGTCCTGCATCGTCTTTTTCCGAAGGTCGGAAGCAGCCGCCTCCGATGATGCCCAGGCGATCGCGGTTCGGCCGCAACCGTTCGTTCACCACGACCGAAGGAAGGGCCCACAACCACAACCTGTGGGCCTCGCGGCAACTCCGTAAAAACCGATCGATCCTATGCACGCTCGCTCAACCCTGAGCGTCGCGATGCGCATCAAGATCCTCCTCGCCCTCACCCTCGTGGTCTACGTCACCACCGGGCGCGCGCCCGGCATCCGCGAGCCGCGCAACCCGGATACGGAGCAGGCGGGCGGCCGCGTCGTCATCGCGATGAAGCGCGCCTGGGCGTGAGCCTCACGCGCCCGGCGCGCAGGCCCTGAGCCGGGCGGCCACCAGCGCCTGAAGGTTCCAGAGATGCCGGTCGCGGATGCCGAGGCGCTCGCAGGCCTCGACGGTCCGGAACAGGTACTCGGCGCTGGGGCCGGCATGCCCGCAGGCGGCCGCGATTTTTTCCGCGATCTCGGCATCCGAGAGGCGGCCGGCGTAGCGCTCGTTGGCACGGTTGGCCAGGAAGGTCAGCGCCGAGACGGTGCCGGCCTCGGTCGCCACCGGCAGCCAGCGGGCGACGTAGCCCCGGCCGCGCATCTCGCGGCGCCAGACCGGCATCAGCGCCTCGCGGATCTCCAGGCCGGGCAGCCGGAACGCCACGCCCTTGCACAGGCCGCCGCGATCGAGCGCCAGGACGAAGCCCGGCCGCTCCGGCGTGCCGCGAAACCGCCGCTGGAGCAGGCAGAAGCGACGGTGAAAGCCCCGCACGGTCCCGATCCGGCTCTCGGCCACCGGGAATTCCGGCCGCCACATCAGCGAGCCGTAGGCGAAGACCCAGATGTCGTGCCCCTCGCGGCCCGCGGTGATCGCCTCGAGCCCGGGACGCAGCTCCGCGTCGCTCAGAACCTCGAGGGCGCTCGGGTCGTCCGGGACGGGGGTGGCGTGGGCGCGGGCGATCAGGTCGAGGCTGAGGTCGAGACGGCGCGCTTGGGGTGACGGCATGCCTGTCAACGCGGCAGGTTCAACGCGCGTTGCCCAGGGCGTCCAGTTCCGGGAACGGCTGGCTGCGGTGGCCGGTGCAGACCTCGTCGTCGTCGATCACCTCCAGCCGGTCGGCCGCATAGCGCATCACCGCCTTCGGCCGCTCGGGCTTGCCGAAGGTGCGGCCGCTCATCCGGCTCGACACGCAGTAGAGCGTCCGGCCGCCATCCTCGATCGGCCCGGCGAGCCGGCTGCCCTCGAACCGCACCGGCAGCAGCGAGACCGATCCGAAATCGACCTGCTTGAGGGCCAAAGCCGCGATCCGCTGCTTCAGGGCCGGGGAGGGCGCGTCCTCGGCGGCGGGCTTCGCCGCCTTGGGCGCGGCCGGCGCCGCGGTGATGGTCAGGGCCAAGGCAAGAACCGGAGCGACGCGGCGCATGCGGGTGATTCCTTCCCGGCCAAGCTACCGTCACCCACGGGGCGCGCAAAGGCGGCAGCGCGGCTCCGGAGCCCTTATATGAGGGGATTCGGGGTGGATCGCCGGTGCCGCGATCCGCGCCTTCTCAGCCGGTGATGTGACCTTGATGCAATGGACCGACGACGCGCTGGTGCTGGGCCTGCGCCGGCACGGGGAGAGCGGCGTCATCCTGGAGGCGATGACCGAGGCGCACGGCCGCCATCTCGGGCTCGTGCATGGCGGGCGCTCGCGCCGGATGCAGCCGGTGCTCCAGCCCGGCAACCGGGTCCGGCTGACCTGGCGGGCGCGGCTCGACGAGGGGCTCGGCGCCTACACGGTGGAGCCACTCGAATCCCAGGTCTCGCGGATGATCGGCTCGGGCATCGCCCTCTACGGGCTCGGCCACATGGCCGCGCTGCTGCGTCTCCTGCCCGAGCGCGATCCGCATCCGGCCCTCTACGAGGCGGCGGGCATCCTGGTCGATCATCTCGACAATCCGGCCGTGGCGCCGCCGCTGATGGTGCGGTTCGAGCTGGAGATCCTGTCGGAGCTCGGCTTCGGCCTCGATCTCACCGCCTGCGCGGCCACCGGGGGCAACGACGCCCTGGCCTACGTCTCGCCCAAGAGCGGCCGGGCGGTCAGCGCCTCCGCCGGAGAGCCTTTTCGCGATAAGCTCCTGGCCCTACCCACCTTCCTGCATGCAGGCGGATTGCCGGGGCCCGACGGCGTTGCGCAAGGGTTTACCTTGACGGGGTACTTCCTCGACCGGCACGTCTGGGGTCCGCGCGGCCTCGCCGCGCCGGAGGAGCGCGCGCGATTCGTTGCGCTCGGTCGCGAGGCCGAGTAATGTTCGCGCTATGTTCTGCATGCGACCGAGCCGGGGACCGCCCGAGCCTCGGTTGAGACCAACCCCGTCATTCCGGGGCCGCGCAGCGGAGCCCGGAATCCAGAGCCGCATCGTCGAACGGGTGGATGCGTCCGTCACCCCGGGCACGGCGGGCGGTTCTGGATTCCGGGCTCGCCTCCGGCGCCCCGGAATGACGGATTGCGCGTTGTGGTGGTGCTGCCGGTCGGCAGCCCCGCCCTGAGACAGGAGCCGTCATGGGCCAGCCCTTCGAGCCGCCGTCCGGCGACGGGATCGAGAGCGTCGAGCTGAAATCCGCGCTGGAGGAGCGCTACCTCGCCTATGCGCTCTCCACGATCATGCACCGGGCGCTGCCGGATGCCCGCGACGGGCTGAAGCCCGTGCACCGGCGCATCCTGTACGGGATGCGGCTGCTCCGCCTCGACCCGAACACCGCGCACAAGAAATGCGCCAAGATCGTCGGCGACGTGATGGGCGACTTCCATCCGCACGGCGACCAGGCGATCTACGACGCGCTGGTGCGCCTCTCCCAGGACTTCGCGCAGCGCTATCCGCTGGTCGACGGTCAGGGCAATTTCGGCAACATCGACGGCGATGGTCCGGCCGCCTACCGCTACACCGAGGCCCGCCTCACCGAGGTCGCCCGGTTGCTGCTCGACGGGATCGACGAGGACACGGTCGATTTCCGCCCCTCCTACAACGGCGAGAAGGAGGAGCCGGTGGTGCTGCCGGCCGCCTTCCCGAACCTGCTCGCCAATGGCAGCCAGGGCATCGCGGTCGGCATGGCGACCTCGATCCCGCCGCACAACGCGGCCGAGCTCTGCGACGCCGCGCTCTACCTGATCAGCCATCCGGGGGCGACCTCGGCCCAGCTCAACAGCTTCGTGCAGGGGCCGGATTTCCCCACCGGCGGCATCCTGGTCGACTCGCCCGAATCGATCGCCGAGGCCTACCGCACCGGTCGGGGCGCTTTCCGGGTCCGGGCGCGCTGGCACAAGGAGGATCTCGGCCGCGGCACCTGGAACATCATCGTCACCGAGATCCCCTACGGCATCCCGAAGGGCCGGCTGATCGAGAAGATGGCCGAGCTTCTCCAGGAGAAGAAGCTGCCGCTGCTGGCCGACGTGCGCGACGAATCGGCCGAGGACGTGCGCGTCGTGCTGGAGCCGCGCTCGCGCACGGTCGATCCGGTGATCCTGATGGAATCGCTGTTCCGGCTCACGGAACTCGAAGCCCGCATCCCGCTCAACCTCAACGTCCTGGTCGGCGGCCTCGTGCCGAAGGTGATCGGGCTCACCGAGTGCCTGCGGGAATGGGTCGACCACCGCCGGGTGGTGCTGCAGCGCCGCTCCCGCTACCGGCTCGGGCAGATCGACCGCCGGCTGGAGATCCTGGGCGGCCTGCTCATCGTCTATCTCGACCTCGACGAGGTGATCCGCATCATCCGCGAGGAGGACGAGCCGAAGCCCGCCCTGATGGCCCGGTTCGAGCTGACCGAGGTCCAGGCCAACGCGATCCTCGACACCCGCCTGCGCAGCTTGCGCAAGCTGGAGGAGATGGAGCTGAAGCGCGAGCTGGACGCGCTCACCGCCGAGAAGGCCGAGCTCGATGCGCTCCTGGCCTCCGAGCCGGCGCAGTGGAAGACGATCCAGGCGCAGATCCGCGCCGTGAAGAAGACGTTCGGGCCCGAGACCAAGCTCGGCAAGCGGCGGACGACGCTCGCGAGCCCGCCCGATGTCGGCGGCATCGACTTCACCGCGGCCCTGGTCGAGCGCGAGCCGATCACCGTGATCGTCTCGACCAAGGGCTGGATCCGGGCCTTGAAGGGCCACGTCTCCGACCTCTCAGGCGTCGCCTTCAAGGGCGATGACGGGCTGAAGATCGCCTTCCCGAGCGAGACCACCCAGAAGATCCTGCTGCTCGCCTCGAACGGCAAGGTGTTCACCATCGAGGCGTCCAAGCTGCCGGGCGGCCGCGGCTTCGGCGATCCGGTGCGCCTGATGGTCGACCTCGACGACGGCACCGAGGTGGTGGCGGCGCTGCCTTACAAGCCGGAGACCAAGCTGCTCATCGCCGGCTCGGACGGGCGCGGCTTCGTGGCGCCCTCCGACGCGCTGGTGGCCAACACCCGCAAGGGCAAGGGCGTGCTCGGCCTGGACGGGGACGCGACCGCCGTGGTGCTCGTCCCGGCCGACGGCGATCACGTGGCGGTGGTGAACACCGAGAAGCTGCTGCTGATCTTCCCGATCTCGGAGGTGGCCGAACTCTCCCGCGGCAAGGGCGTCCGGCTCCAGCGCTGCCGCAGCGGTGGCCTCACGGACGCGCACGTCTTCAAGCTGGCCGACGGCCTGCCCTGGCAGGACGGCTCGGCCGAGGGGCGGCTCGCCAACGCAGCGGTGCTGGAGAAGTGGCTCGGCCATCGCGGCGAGGTCGGCCTGATGATGGCGCGCAGCTTCCCGAAATTCGAGCGGTTCGGGCGCTGAGCGAAACGAGATCGTGACGGACGCCGAACCCGCTTTCTCGTCGCTGAGATCCTGCGCCGCAGCCTCGAAGGAGGGCTTGAGAGATCGCAAGGCCAGCTGGGGGCCTCCTTCGAGGCCTCCGCTACGCTCCGGCACCCAGGATAAGGGCGCGGGTGGGACAGACCCTGTCTCAGTGCGAACGCTGGCCGAGCCAGAGCGCGCCGAAGGCCAGCACACCGCCAGCAAAGGGCACCGCGAGCAGGAGAAGGAACTGGGCTGTCGTCATGGGCGAAGATCCCGAAGCGCGTGCCGCACACCCCAATGTATGGCGCCACTCATGATCCAGCAAACCGCCATCGCGATGAGCACGGGCACGAAATGCGGGCGATCCGACA
The DNA here is from genome assembly GCF_020523825.1 of Methylobacterium brachiatum. Classification (GTDB taxonomy): domain Bacteria; phylum Pseudomonadota; class Alphaproteobacteria; order Rhizobiales; family Beijerinckiaceae; genus Methylobacterium; species Methylobacterium brachiatum. Next base: position 395,873 of record NZ_JAJALK010000004.1, read on the forward strand.
GGGCGGTCGATATGAACGGCGCGAAACCACCCACGGCGAAGATCGCGACGGCGAGACCATTGGCGTAGGTCCCTGTGAACTTGATGCGCTCGTTCGCGACAAGCTTGTCGCGCGCTTCCTCGTCCAGTTCCGACATCAACCAAGCCCCCCGGCCGGCCCTAACGTTAACCCGGCCTGACCATAGGCAAAAGGAAGCCCACCGCTCGCCTCACCGCCCCGTCACGGCCGCTTCATCCGCGGCCCAGAGATGCTGGGCGGCGTACGCCCGGAACGGCCGCCAGGCCTCGGCCCGGGCGAGGAGCGCGGCCGGGCTCGGGCGGCCGGTGCCGGTCGCGAGGGCGCGCAGCAGGCCGACATCGCCCACCGGTAGCGCGTCCGGCAGCTTGAGCGCCCGCATGGCGATGTACTGGGCCGTCCAGGGACCGATTCCGCGAATCGCCGTGAAGCGCAGCACCGCCGCCTCCAGGGTCCCGGCGGGGGCGAACAGGTCCGGATCGGCGAGCGCCGCCGCCGCCAGTGCCCGGGTCGCCGCGCCGCGGGACCGGGGCATGTTCAGGGCGAGTGCCACATCGGCCTCGACCAGCTGAGCCGGCGTCGGGAAGACATGGGTCAGGGAACCGACCGGCTCCGCCAGGGGCGTCCCGAAGGCCGCGACCAGCTTTCCGGCGAGCCGGATCGCGGCGGCGACGGAAACCTGCTGACCCAAGATCGCCCGGCAGCCGGTCTCGAACGGGTCCCAGGCGCCCGGCAGGCGCAATCCGGGGCGAGCCGCCACCAAGTCCGACAGGGTCGGGTCCCGGGACAGGCAGGCCGCGATCGCCGCCGGGTCGGTATCGCAATCGAACAGGCGGCGCAGGCGCGCGGCGATCTCCGGTTCGGAGCTTGAGGCGAGGCCGTGGAGCGTCGCGTGCAGCGCATCATCGCCGAACGCGACCGCGACGATGCCGGGCCGGCCGCCGATGCAGATGGTGCGCGCATAGGTCTGGCCGCCGGTCTCGGCCGATTCGACCCCGAGGATCGCCCGCTTCGCCAGGAAGGCGCGGATCGACGCCCAATCGTAGGGCGGCCGGACGGGGAGGCGGAGCCTGGCGACGGATCCCGCGGCCTGCGCAAACGAGAGGGGCGGCCCTTCGGCCGCCCCAGGGGTCACATCGGGTTCGATGGGCCGGCTCAGCCGCGCTGGTCCACCGGCACGTAGTCGCGCTGGGTCGGGCCGACATAGAGCTGGCGCGGACGGCCGATCTTCTGCATCGGGTCCTCGATCATCTCCGCCCATTGCGCGATCCAGCCGACCGTGCGCGCCACCGCGAACAGCACGGTGAACATGTCGGTCGGGAAGCCCATCGCCTTGAGGGTGATGCCCGAGTAGAAATCGATGTTCGGGTAGAGCTTCTTCTCGATGAAGTACTCGTCCTTGAGGGCGATCTGCTCCAGCTCCATGGCCACGTGCAGCAGCGGATCCTCGGTCTTGCCGAGCTCCTTCAGCACCTGGTGCGTGGTGCTCTGCATGATCCGGGCGCGCGGGTCGTAGTTCTTGTAGACCCGGTGACCGAAGCCCATCAGGCGGAACGGGTCGTTCTTGTCCTTGGCCTTGGCGACGTACTTGCCGACGTTCTCGGGCGTGCCGATCTCCATCAGCATCTTCAGCGCGGCCTCGTTGGCGCCGCCATGGGCCGGCCCCCACAGGCAGGCGATGCCGGCCGCGATGCAGGCGAACGGGTTCGCGCCCGAGGAGCCGGCGAGCCGCACGGTCGAGGTCGAGGCGTTCTGCTCGTGGTCGGCGTGCAGGATGAAGATCTTGTCCAGCGCCTTGGCGAAGACCGGGTTGACCTCGTACTCCTCGCACGGCACCGCGTAACACATCCGCAGAAAGTTCGAGGTGTAGTCGAGGTCGTTCTTCGGATACACGAAGGGCTGGCCGATGGAATACTTGTAGGCCATCGCGGCCAGCGTCGGCATCTTGGCGATCATGCGGATCGACGCGATCATCCGCTGGCTCTCGTCCGTGATGTCGGTCGAGTCGTGGTAGAAGGCCGACAGCGCGCCGACCGAGGCCACCATCACGGCCATCGGGTGGGCGTCGCGGCGGAAGCCCGTGAAGAACCGGTTCATCTGGTCGTGCACCATGGTGTGGCGCGTGACCCGGTAGTCGAAATCGGCCTTCTGGGCCGCGGTCGGCAGGGTGCCGAACAGCATCAGGTAGCAGGTCTCGAGAAAGTCGCCCTTCTCGGCGAGCTGCTCGATCGGGTAGCCGCGGTAGAGCAGCACGCCCTCGTCACCGTCGATGTAGGTGATCTTCGATTCGCAACTCGCCGTCGAGGTGAAGCCCGGGTCGAAGGTGAAGGCGCCGGTCTTGGCGTAGAGCTTGCCGATATCGATGACGTCCGGGCCGATCGTGCCGGATTTGACCGGCAGTTCGATCTCCTTGCCGTCCACGGTGATGGTGCTGGATGCGCTCATGGAACGTGGACCCTTCTCTGGCGACGTGGCGGATGCCGGCCTCGGGTTGCCCGAGGCGACCCCGGGGCCGGAGCACGCCGCGTTATGTTGCGGGTGCTCACGCGCCATGGGTTACCCAAACGGCAGTGCAGCAGCAACGGGGTGGGTGACAACCCGACCCCTTCGCCAAGCGAAATCCAACCCGGCGCCCGCAGTTCCCGGTCGCCCGATCAGCGCGACCGGATCGTCCCGGATGTCATATCGCGGGCGAACCGGCCGGGTTTTGCAATGCGCATCGACGTGGCCCGAAAGACGCTCGCCTTCGGGACGATGCGTCAGGCCACCTGATCCCCGAGGCGGGCCAGGGTCTCGGCCCGGCCGAGCACCGCCATCACGTCGAACAGAGGCGGGGAGGTGGTCCGCCCGGTGAGCGCGGCCCGCAGCGGCTGGGCCACCTGCCCGAGCTTGCATCCGGCGGTCTCTGCATACTGGCGCACGGCGCCCTCGGTGGCGGCCGCGCTCCAGTCGGGCAGGGCTTCGAGGGCCGGCAGCACGCCGGCGAGGCGCGCCCGGCCCTCGTCGGAGAGGAGCGCCCGGGCCTTGTCGTCCAGCGCCAGGGGGCGCTGGGCGGTGAGGTAATAGGCGCTGTCGAGGAGCTCGATCAGCGTCTTGGCCCGCTCCTTCAGGCCCGGCATGGCCTGGGTCAGCTTGTCCTTCAGGTCGGGCTCGAGCGTCGCCGGCAGGCCGCGCTCGGGGCCGACATTGGGCAGGATCGTCTCGATCGCGGCGACCAGATCGGCATCGGCGCTGCCGCGGATATAGAGCCCGTTGAGGTTGGCGAGCTTGGCGAAGTCGAACCGCGCCGCCGAGCGCCCCACCGCGCGCAGGTCGAAGGCCGCGATCATCTCCTCGGTGGAGAACACCTCCTGGTCGCCGTGGCTCCAGCCCAGCCGCACCAGGTAATTGCGCAGGGCCGCCGGCAGGTAGCCGAGGTCGCGATAGGCCTCGACGCCCAGCGCGCCGTGGCGCTTGGACAGCTTGGCGCCGTCGGCACCGTGGATCAGCGGGATATGGGCCATCTTGGGGATGTCCCAGCCGAGCGCGGAGAAGATCTGGCTCTGGCGCGCGGCGTTGGTGAGGTGGTCGTCGCCGCGGATGATCTGGGTGACCCCCATGTCGTGGTCGTCGACCACGACGGCGAGCATGTAGGTCGGCGTGCCGTCCGAGCGCAGCAGCACGAGGTCGTCGAGATCGCGGTTGGCCCAGGTCACCCGGCCCTGCACGGCGTCCTCGACCACCGTCTCGCCCTCGGTGGGCGCGCGCAGCCGGATCACCGGCTTGACCCCGGCGGGCGCCTCTGACGGGTCCCGGTCGCGCCAGCGCCCGTCGTAGCGCGGGGCGCGGCCCTCGGCGCGGGCGGTCTCGCGCATCTGCGTGAGCTCCTCCGCGGAGGCGTAGCAGTGATAGGCGCGGCCGGCGGCCAGCAGCTCCTCGGCGACCGCGCGGTGGCGCTCGGCCCGGGCGAACTGGAAGACCACGTCCCCGTCCCAGTCGAGGCCGAGCCAGGACAGGCCGTCGAGGATCGCGTCGATCGCGCCCTTGGTCGAGCGTTCCCGGTCGGTATCCTCGATGCGCAGCAGCATCTTGCCGCCGGTGTGCCGGGCATAGAGCCAGTTGAACAGCGCCGTGCGGGCTCCTCCGATATGGAGGTAGCCGGTGGGCGAGGGGGCGAAGCGCGTGACGACGGCTGAGGACATCGGGCCGATATGTTCGGGGGCGGAGGGCGACGGGGCGGGGCAGGGCATTCGGGCGGCGCCCGGCGCACGAAGTGGCGCCCGTAGCACGAAGTACGCGCTGTAGCACGGGCCGAGGGGTGCGTTAAGAATCCCATGCCGGAGCTGAGTCGCCCGGCGCGAGGCGAGGGCGGATGCGGCGGATCGGCGCGAGGCTGGCGGGTGGCGCGGTGGCGCTCGCCGGGCCGCGCCCCGCATGGGCGCCGGCGCTGCGCGACTGGTTTGCCGGCGGCCTCGCCCGAGAGGTCGAGCAGCGCCGCCTGTTCCCCTGGCTGGCGGTGGCGTTCGGCACCGGGATCCTGGTGTTCTTCGCGGGCGCCGACGGGACGCCCTTTCTGGCCGCGCCGCTCGTCGGGGCGGCGCTGGCGCTCGCGCCGGTGCCGTTCCTGGGCGCGCGACCGGGGAGCCTGGCTCTCGCGCTGGCGCTGGCTGCCGGCTTCCTCGGCTTCGCCGCGGCGACCTGGCGGGTCGGGCAGGTGGCGGCCCCGATCCTGTCCCGGACCACCATCGGGCCGCTCACCGGAATGATCGAGGCGCTGGACGAGCGCGAGGTCGGTGCCCGGCTCGTGATCCGGGTCGAGAGCTTCGCCGGACTCGATCCGGTGGGGAGGCCGCACCGGGTCCGGGTCTCGTTCCGGACGGCGCCGCCCCTGCGGCCCGGGGATTTCATCGCCGCCACGGCACGATTGCTACCGCCGCCCGAGGCGGCACGACCCGGCGGCTACGACTTCGCCCGGGATGCCTATTTCCAGGGGATCGGCGCGGTGGGCTCGCTGATCGGCGCGATCACGGTTCAGGCGCCGCCCGCACCGCCGCCGCTGCGCCTGCGTCTCGCGGCCCTGCTGGACGAGGCCCGCAACGCGCTGACGCGCCGGATCGCGCAGGCCGAGGGCGGCCAGGCGGGAGCGGTGGCGGCCGCGCTGGTGACGGGCAAGCGCGGGCTGATCGGGCCGGCCGCCAACGACGCGCTCCGGGCCGCGGGCATCTATCACGTCGTGACAAGTGCAAGGGTTGGCCGGCATTTCCTGGACGCGTCCCTTGCAGCAGGAATGCGTCATCGATCCAGGGCCGTCGATCTAAGGCATGGCTGATCCCGGATCGCTCTCCGTGGGGATCAATGATTCGCGGTCCTGCAGACCAGCTCAGGTCATCCCCAAGGCCCGGAGGTCGACCTCGGCCGGAGTACACAAGGATGCCAGGGCCGGCGTGCGGGTCGACCGCCCGACGCGCCATCACCAGTGTCTTGTCGTCGTCCGTCCGTTCGGTGACCCTCTCGCTGTCGAGGAAATCCCTCAGATGGGTGGACAGCCCACGCTGCCGCCCAACCGATCTGCTGCGGCAGGATGATCCGGCAGGGCCGGAGCCCTGGCTGGACGCGGCAGCCGCAACGGGATTGCAGGGCTTCGCTGCCGGCCTGCGCCAGGATCTGGATGCCGTACGGGCTGCGATCACACAGCCCTGGAACGACGGGCCGGTGGAAGGTCAGGTCAACCGCCTTAAGCTGATCAAGCGGCAGATGTACGATCGTGCCGGCTTCGACCTTTTGCAGCAGCGGGTGCTCCATGCGGCGTGATCAACGGCCAGGAGCCGGTGCAACTTAACCAATCACCCGTCAGCAACAGAAGTGCGGCTGAATCAAAGTTCGGTGCTTATCGACACTTGGCATTGCGGGCGGTGAGGTAGAGCCGCCGACGCTCGCGCGAGAACTGCAGTCCGTCAAGCTTTTATTCAAGCTATTGGACACCCGGGTCAGGGCTGGCTGGGCCACGTCGCAGCGGTCGGCCCCTTTATAAAACTCCCACGGATCGACACTGCCAGGAAATGACGAGATTCGTGCAATTCCAATGCCGCTGCCATCCGCCATTGTAAAGCGGAAGAGCGAATTCGTTTCTTTCCAATGCCGTAATGGCATCGACAAGAATGTTTAAGGGCATTGGCGTGAGCCAAGCGAGGCATCCACCCTCCGACCGCCAAGACTGCCGTCGATGGAGGAGACGATGCCGGCGGCCCAGGATCGCGAGCGTCAAAAAGATCGCGCCGACGTAGCCTCACCAGAGCCCGCCAGGATCCGCATCATGCACGAGCGACAGACGGAGGCAGAATGCCTCGACGCCTGCAACGCACCGCCCGACCCGGCACTTGCCGTCTCGGAGCGCGCTCAGATCCCGTTCCTGTCCGGCCTCGACGAGGACGCCGCCGACGCGATCCGGTCGCGGATGACCTCGGTTGCCGTCGCCGGGGGGCGGACGCTGTTCAGAGAGGGGGACGAGGCCGACGCGCTCTATACCCTGGTGAGCGGCTCGGTGGGCCTCTCGACGCGCGACCCGCGGGACGGGAGCGTTCGCCGCCTCTTTCGACTCGCCCCCCCGGACAGCGTCGGCGAACTTGCCCTGCTCGCCGGCGAGCCGCGCTCGGTCACCGCGACGGCGCTCCGCGACAGTCACCTCCTCCGGCTCCCTCGGGCGGGGTTCGAAGATCTGATCACCCGCCATCCCGGTACGCTGCTGTACTTCGCCCGCATCCTGGCGAAGCGGCTGACCACCGCTCATACCGGAGTGACCCTGGGGCATGCGCCGCGGAGCTTCGCCTTGATGGCGGTGACGGAGGGGCTCAGGGCCGCGCCCTTCGGCGAGAGGCTGGCCCACGCGCTGGATGCCGCGCTTCCCGGGCGGACCGGCTGCCTCACCGAATGGCCGCCGGAGGCCGATGAGGCATGGTTCCACCGCTACGAGCAGGCGCACGACCGCACGGTCTTCGTCGCGCACCGGATCGACTGCCCCTGGTGTCAGCTCTGCCTACGCCATGCCGACCACGTCCTGCTGCTGGCCGAGCCCGGCGCTCCGCCCCGGCCCGGGGCCGCTGCCTACCTAGCCTCGATCCGCTCCGACTGGATCCGCATGGACCTTGCAGTGGCACAGCCGGCCGATATCCGCCTGCCGCGCCCCCTCCATCCCGAGGTCGCCGCGCTGCCTTTCGCCCTGCGCCTGCAGGTCCGGGAGAACCACGGGAGCGACTTCGCGCGGCTGGCCCGCATCGCCTCCGGCCACGCGCGTGCCCTCGTCCTCGGCGGCGGCGGGGCCCGCGGCCTCGCCCATCTCGGCGTGTTGCGGGTCCTTGCCGAGGCGGGGCTCGACATCGACCTCGTCGGCGGCACCAGCATGGGCTCGATCCTGGCCGCCAGCGTCGCGATGGACTTGAGCCTGGACGAGATCGAGACCTACACGGTGGCATCCTTCGTCGGGCGCAACCCCCTCAACGATTACACGCTGCCGTTCCACGCACTGACCAGGGGCGCCAAGGTGGATGCGGGGCTGGCCGAGCGGTTCGGGGATGCCCGCATCGAGGATCTCTGGCGTCCCTTCTTCTGCGTGTCCTCGAACCTGACGACGGGCACGGCCATGGTCCACCGGGTCGGCGCCCTCGACCGGGCAATCCGTGCCAGCATCGCCATTCCCGGCCTGCTGCCGCCGGTGGCGAGCGAAGACGGCATCCTCGTCGATGGCGGCATGATGAACAACCTGCCCGCCGACGTGATGGCGGACCTCGACCGCGGCCCGGTGCTTGCCGTCGATGTCGGCAGCGACAGCGCCTTCCAGGCCATGCCGCGGCGTGGCATGGGCGCCCGGGCGGTCCGACGCATCCTCGGCATCTCGGATCAGCTCCCCGGTATCGCCCATCTGCTCCTGCGCTCCGCGACGGTGTCGAGCGGCGCCCAGACCATCGCGGCCGTGACCCGCGCGGCGATCCTGCTCAAGCCCGCCCTTGCGGGGGTGGACCTACGGGCGTGGTCGAGCTTCGAGACGACGGCCGAGCTCGGCTACCGCTGCGCCCGGGAGGCGCTGGAGACGGGCCGCCTGCGGGCCTGGACATGAGCGTCCCCGGTGCTTGGGCGCACGCGATGGATTCGCGCACGGTAACAGAACCTTTCCTGTCGCGAATGAACGGGCATCCATTCCGGTGCTTCAGGAGGCTACCGTGAAAGTCCTGCTCGCCGCGACGCCGCTCACGGGCCACGTCAATCCCATGCTCGCCGTCGGCCGCCTGCTGGCCGACCGAGGTGACTCGGTCACCTTCGTCACCGATCCCGCCTTCGCCCCGCAAGTCCATGCAGCGGGTTTCCACTTCATCCCTTGCCCGGACCATGGGGCTGCCAGCTACCTCGAACCCCACCTGCCGCCCGGCCCGGAGCGCTGGAGCAACGAGTTCGCCCGGCGCTTCATCGACCCCATGCCGGGCCAGGCCGCCCTACTGCGCGAGCTGATCGAGGACGAGGCTCCGGATATGATCGTCGCCGGCAGCATGTTCCTTGGCGTGCTGCCCCTACTCCAGTCGAGCCGGCCGCGGCCGCGCATCGTCGTCCTGAACGTCAGCGTCCTGTTCCTCGACAGGGCGGACGGCGCCCCGGTCGGTCTCGGGCTGCCCCCCGCCCGGGACGAGAACGAGCGCGCCCGCTACCTGACGCTCGGCGCCGCCATCGACCTGGGGTTCGTGGGGCCTGTTCGGGCCCATGCCGACGGGCGGCTCGCGGCGTTGGGTCTGCCGCCCCTCCCAGCTTCCCTCACGCAATCCATCGTCCAACTGCCCGATGTTTTCCTCCAGCAAGGCGTGCCGGGCTTCGAGTTCGAATGCCGGGCACCGCCGCGCAACCTGCGCTTCATCGGCCTTCTCCCCCTTGGCCGGTCTTTGGCGCCGCGCCCGTCCTGGTGGGACGAACTGGACGGCGACAGGGCAGTGGTCCTCGTCACTCAGGGTACCCTGGCCAACGGTGACCTCACGCAGCTCGTCGTGCCGACGCTCGCCGCCTTGGCCGACCGGGACGACCTCCTCGTCGTCGCGACGACCGGCGGGAAGTCCGTCGATGCCCTCGGGACGAAGCTGCCGCCGAACGCCCGGGTCGCATCGTTCCTGCCCTTCGACGCGATCTTCCCCAAGGTCGACGTGTTCGTGACCAACGGGGGCTACGGCAGCGTCCTGCAATCGCTGGCCGCCGGGGTGCCCATCGTGGCGGCGGGCAAGACGGAGGACAAGGCGGAGGTCGCCGCCCGCGTCGGCTGGTCGGGTGTCGGGATCGACCTCGGGACGAGCACGCCGACGGGCGCGGTCCTCGGCGGGGCCATCGACCGGGTGCTCTCCGAACCCGGCTTCCGGCGCCGGGCGCAGGCGATGGCTGCCGACTTCGAGGAGCTGGATGCCGGACGGGAAATTCTCGGCGCCATCGACGAGCTCTTCCACCGCGACAAGGCTGCCTCGCCCGCCTCCCTGCCGCAGAAAACATCCGAGCCTCGCCCCCGCTCATCCGTCCACACGTTCGGAGCCTCGTGAATGCGCGTCGTGGTCGATCTCAACCGTTGCCAGGGCTACGCCCAGTGCTGCTACGCTGCCCCCGAGCATTTCGAGGTGCGGGGCCACGAGATCCTTTTCTACGACCCCGCCCCGCCGGAGGCGAAACGGGAGCAGATCGAGCGGGCGCAACAGGCCTGCCCCGTCCGGGCCATCGAGGTCGAGTCCGCGGGCCTGACCGAGGAGGCCGAACTGTGATCGGCGTGCAGCGCCCGGGCATCGTGGTGGTAGGGGCCTCGCTCGCCGGGCTGCGGGGCGCGGAGGCGCTGCGCGACGGGGGCTACGATGGCCCCCTGACGATCGTCGGCGACGAGCCCCACCGGCCCTACGACAGGCCGCCCCTGTCGAAGCATGTCCTGGCGGGGGAACTCGCGCCGGAGGCCACCGAGCTGCCCCAGCTCCGCAGCCTGCGCGCCCGGTGGCGGCTCGGCCAGCCAGCGGTGGCCCTCGACCGGGAGCGACGGGTGGTTCGCCTCGCCGATGGCGCGACGCTCCCCTACGAGACGCTGCTGATCGCCACCGGCGCGAGGGCGCGGACATGGCCGGGCGAGGGCGCGGACCTCGCCGGGATATTCACGATCCGCACGGTGGAGGACGCCCGCTCCCTGCGGAATGCCCTCGCGCAGCGTCCCGGTCGCGTCCTCGTCGTCGGTGCCGGATTGATCGGCTGCGAGGCGGCCTCATGCTGCCGAGACCTTGGCTTGGACGTCACCCTCGTCGACCCCAACCCGACGCCCCTCGCTCGCCTGCTCGGGACCGTCATCGGTGGCACGCTCGCCGGGCGGATGAGGGACGCCGGCGTCGACATCCGCATGAACACCAAGATTCACTCGTTCTCCGGCGAGAAGGGCGGGGTGCGCCGCGCTCACTTGCCGGGCGGCGCAACGATCGCGACGGACCTCGTCATCGTGGCCCTCGGCGCGACGCGCGAAACCGGATGGCTCGCCGCGGCGGGCCTCCGCGCCGATGCGGGCGGCCTGACCTGCGACGCAGCCTGCCGGGCGATGACCCTCGCGGGTGAGCTCGATCCCGCAATCTACGCGGCCGGCGACGTCGCGCGCTGGCCCAACCCCCTCACCGGCAATCGCCCGATGACGGTCGAGCACTGGGGAAACGCGGTGGACCAAGCCCGGCACGCGGCCGCCAACATGCTGGCCCGTCCCTCCGAACAGCCTCCGTACGGCCACCTGCCGGCCTTTTGGTCGAGCCAGTTCGGCCTCAACATCAAGCTCGTCGGCCTCACCGAGGGGGCGGACGCCCTGGCCGTCGTCCAGGGGGCGCGGGCCTCGCAGCGGTTCCTGGCGGTTTACGGCAGGGCCGGGCGCAGCGTCGCCGCCGTCTCCTTCGATCAGGCGCGCTGGCTACCCGCCTATGCCGAGGCCGTCGCCGCAGGGTCGGCCTTCCCGCCGATCCTCGGCGCCACCGACCAGCCGCGGATCGAGTGGCTGGAGCCTGGCTTCCCCGTCCCGCGGCGTTCCACCGACCAGGCCGCGCCGACCCTGGAGGCGGCCCATGGGTGACGACACGCTGTTTGCGCAGGTCCTCGACCCGAGGAACCGGCCGGATCCCTACCCGCTGTACGGAAGGTTACGCGAGACGCCGGTCTCCCGCCAAGCCGACGGCAGCTTCGTCGTCAGTACCCATGCCGCAGTGAGGAGCCTCATCTTCGATCCCCGGCTCAGCTCCGAAGACCTGCCGCCCTCCCGGCGGCCCCCCACGGGCAACCCCCTGAGGGACTGGATCCTCAACCCGATCAGGAACCGAGTGGTCAACGCCCACCGTCCGCTGATCTTTCGCGACCCGCCCGACCACGACACCCTGCGCGACTTCGTGATGAAGGAGTTCACCATCGCCCGGGTGCGGGAGTCCCACGCCAAGGTCGCCCGGCTCGTCGATACCCTGATCGACGCGTGCCGGGGCCGCGACACGGTCTGCCTCGTGGACGACCTGTCCTATCCCCTTCCCGTCGCTGTTATCTGCGAGCTTCTCGGCGTGCCCGAGGCCGACGAGGCGCAGTTCCATGCCTGGGCGATCCGCCTCGCGACGGCCCTGGAGCCCGACGCGCGCCACGACGAGGCGGGGCGGCGGGAGATCACCGCGACCTTCGATGCGATCTCGGACTACATGCGCCGGCTGATCCGCGAGAAGCGTCGGCGGCCGGCTGACGACATGCTCAGCGGCCTCGCCGCCCGTGGCGGCCAAGGTCGTCCGGCGATGGGGGACATCGACCTCATCTCGACAGCGATCCTGCTTCTCGTTGCGGGCCACGAGACGACGGTGAACCTCATCACCAACGGAATGCTCACCCTGCTCAGGCACCCGGACGAGCTTGAAAGGCTCAAGGTTGACCCCGCGCGAGCACCCCGCGTGATCGAGGAGATGCTGCGCTACGAGCCCCCCGTCCACTTTCGCACCCGCAAGGCGCTGGGTGCCATCGACGTGGCGGGGGTGACGATCCCGGCGGGATCGCCAGTAATCCTGCTCTTCGCGTCCGCGAGCCGTGACCCGGCACGCTTCGCGGACGCGGACCGGTTCGATCCGGATCGCCGGGACAACCAGCATTTCGGGTTCGGCGGCGGGCTTCACTACTGCGCCGGGGCACCCCTGGCGCGCATCGAGGCTGAGATCGCTCTCGTGACGCTCTGCCGGCGCCTCGTCGCCCCCCGGCTCCTAGATGACCCGCCGCCTTACCGGCCGGGCGCTTCCCTCCGCGGCCCGAAGAACCTCGGGATCACCATCGCGGGGATTACCTGACCTTTCCAGCGAAAGGTCGCCCTTGATAGGAAAATGAAATGTCTCGCAATTTCCGTATTCCCGTCGCCGCTCTCGCCCTGATGGGCGCTCTGACGGCCTTGCCCGCGACTTCCGAGACGCTCAAGGAATTGAGCGTCGCCGGTTCGGACGTCGAACTCAGCCCGTTCGAGACCCGACAGCTTCCCGTCGCCACCGCCAAGGACAAGAAGACCGGGCGGACGTTCAACGTCGTCAAGTTACCGAACGGCAAGATGATGGCCATGCAGTCGATCGAGAAACTGGGAGACCGGCTCTCCTATGCGGACGATTCGGAAATGATGTATGGCAACCATACCGGCTCAACCCGCTGACATCCGTCCCGGGGAGCTAAGATCCGCCGTGTGGCGACAGATATCGCCGCACGGCGCCGCCCTGCCTCCGGCCCGCCGGACGCTCGTTCGTAGCCGTCGCTCAGGAAGACTTGCCAACCCGACGTTCAGGCGTGCTTGTTCCGGGCGCCTGAGGTGCGCCGATGCCCGCCAGGGGGAGCAGCGTTCCTTACCCGTATGACCGCGAGGCCGAAAATGGACCTCCCCAGCCTAAAAGCCGCCGGTTGGAGGAAGGCCAGCGTTGCATGGGGAAGGGTCGGCGCGCTGCCTCCTCAATGGGCCGTCCAGCCACCGTCGACGTTGATCGAGGCGCCCGTGATCGAGGCCGCTGCCGGGCTGCATAAGAAGGCGACGGTACCGGCGATCTCCTCGACGGTGACGAAGCGTTTGTTCGGTTGCTCGGCGAGGAACACCTGACGCACGACCTCCTCCTCCGAGATGCCGTGCGCGGCCGCCTGCGCGTGCACCTGATCCGCGACGAGCGGGGTCCAGACGTAGCCGGGACAGACCGCGTTGCAGGTTATGCCGACCTCGGCAGTCTCCAGGGCCGTGACCTTGGTCAGCCCCACGACGCCATGCTTGGCCGCCACGTAGGCGCTCTTGAACGGCGATCCGATCAGCCCGTGCGCCGAGGCCACGTTGACGATCCGGCCCCAGCCGCGCCGACGCATGTCGGGCAGCACCGAGCGCGTCGCGTAAAACACCGCCGAAAGATTGATGGCCAAGATAGCGTCCCACTTTTCGGGCGGGAACTCCTCGATGGGGCTGACATGCTGGATGCCGGCATTGTTCACGAGGATCTCGACGGGCCCGAGTGCGCGCGCCGAACGGTCGACGAGGTCCATGACGGCGCCGGGCTGCGAGAGGTCGGCATCGTCGTAGCGCACGGACGTCTGGTGCCGCTCGCTCAGATCGTGACAGAGGCGCGTGATCTCGGCCTCGTCGCCGAGGCCATTGATTACGATCAAGGCGCCCTGCTCGGCCAAGGTGTTGGCTATGGCAAGCCCGATGCCGCTCGTGGAACCGGTGACGATGGCCACGCGCCCGTCGAGCGGACGCGTCGTTCCGGTCCGGTCGAGCCCGGCCGACTGAAGTATCCGTAACATTGCTGTTGCCCTGATGGACTATGGCGGGTTCCGATGGAGATTGATCGCTCAAGTCTCGTGCGCGCCAATGCCGAGGCGTAATTGGGTCGATGCGTTTTCATTATTCGCAATCGCCGGTGTCGAGGGCGAGTTGAAAAGCAACGGGGGGTAGGAGGCGGCGATGGAGATCCACGAGATCCGTTACTTTCTCGCGGTCAGCGAGTTAGGCAACTTCACCAAGGCGGCCGAGCGCTGCAGCGTGACGCAACCCGCGCTGACCCGGGCGATCCAGAAGCTGGAGGACGAACTCGGTGGGTTGCTGTTCTCGCGCGAGCGCGGTCACGTGCACCTGACCGATCTTGGACGTCTGCTTGAGCCGGAGTTCAGCGAGATGAACGCGGGACGCGAGCGCGCCAAGCGGGCCGCCTCTCGCTTCCTGCGCCTGGAAGGGGCGCAGCTCACGCTCGGCGTGATGTGCACCATCGGGCCGATGCGCTTCGTCGGCTTCCTGAACCACTTTCGGGTGGCTCATCCGGGCATCGAGTTGACCTTGATCGAGGGCGTACCGGCCCGCCTGTCGGAGATGCTGCTCGCGGGCGAGCTCGACGTGGCGATCATGGCGCAACCGGACGGGTTCTGCGACAATCTGCGAGCGAGCCCGATCTACGAGGAGCGCTTCACGGTCGCCTGCGGGTTGCTCCACGAATTCGCCCGCCGTAACGCGATCTCGATGAGCGACATGGAAGGTCAGATCTATCTGCAGCGGATCAACTGCGAGTACCGCGACCGGCTCGCCGAACTCCTGCGCGAGCAAGGCACCGGAATTCTTCGGTCCCATCGCAGTGAGCGTGAGGACTGGATCCAGAGCATGGTGGCGGCCGGGATGGGAGTCTGCTTCTTGCCCGAGTTCTCCGTCACCCTGCCGGGCATCGCCTTGCTGCCGGTGATGGACCCGGTCGTGTCCCGGCAGGTCTGTCTCGTCACGGTTGCGGGCCGGCGCTGGTCATCGCCACTCGCGGCGCTCGTGGCGGCGCTCGGCCGATATCGCTGGCCTCCCAGCCGGTTCGATCTGGGCGAGGAGGTTACTCCTGAGCCGCTGGTATCCGCGTGAGGCGGGCGCCGAGCCGATAACCGCAAGGCATCGTCCCTACGCCGTAACGGCATTTCTGCCGCGGCCGCTACCCTCGGATGATCCAGGCGCATCCCGACCGGGATGGTTCCGACGTCCATCCAGGAGGGCAGCGATGGCCACGATCCCGAAGATCCGCAATGCGGTCAGATGCAACCTGCGAAGCTCACTCATCACGATTGCGGCCATCGCGCTCGGCGCCAGCACGGCACAGGCTGGTTCCTGCCCGGCGGACAAGGTGGCCGCGAGCGGCAATGGGCAGGCCGAGAGCAAGGCCTTGGCCAAGGGCGTGACCGACACCGTGATCGCCTCGACCGACCTCGTGAAGGAGCCGGTTGGCATAAAGGACCGGCAGTTCCGGTTGCGGCGGCTGGTGATCGAGCCAGGCGGCATCGTCCCCTGGCACAGCCACGGCGACCGCCCGGCCATCATATACGTCGTCGCAGGCGAGGTGGTCGAATACGCGAGCACGTGCGCGGTGCCGATCACCCACAAGGCCGGCGAGGCGACGACGGAGACGCACGCCACCGCGCATTGGTGGAAGAACACCGGCAGCACGACCGCCGTCCTTCTGTCGGCCGACCTCTTCCACGTGAAGGGCGATCCTCACGAGATGTGAGGCCGCGAGAAGGCAAGGAGGCGGGCCATGACCCATCCCGGTACGGTCGGCCTGAACGGGCCTACGCTGCGCGAGGGCAGCTACGCGGGTGACCTCGTCCGCAACCTGGTCATCGGCCTGATGGCATTCCTGACCGTGGTGGACCTGTTCGCAACCCAGGCCATCCTGCCGTCCCTCGCCCAGGCCTACGGGGTGAGCGCCGCCACGATCAGCTTCGCCGTCAACGCGACCACGCTCGGCATGGCCCTCGGCGGTCTCGGAGTAGCCCTGCTCGGTCGGCGTATCGACAGACGCCGCGGCGTGGTCGTCAGCCTGTTGCTTCTCGCCATCCCGACAGCGCTGCTCGGTACCCTGCCGGACCTCATGACCTTTGCCGCGCTCCGGGTGCTGCAGGGCATCTGCATGGCGGCGGCCTTCACGCTGACCCTCGCCTACCTGGGCGAGGCTTGCTCCGCGTCGGCCGCGGCCGGTGCCTTCGCGGCATACGTGACCGGGAACGTTGCCAGCAACCTTGTCGGCCGGCTCGTCGCCGCCGCCCTCGTCGACCACCTCGGGCTGGTCTCGAACTTCATCGCCTTCGCGCTGCTGAACCTCGCCGGCGCCGGCCTCGCCGTGCTCGTGCTGAGAGCCCCCCCGCCCAAACCGAGCGCAGACATGGGCCGGCACGGGCAAACCTCGCCGTTCGCCGTCTGGGCTGAACACTTCGCCAACCCGACGCTACTGGCCGCCTTCGGCATCGGCTTCTGCATCCTGTTCGCCTTCCTGGGAACGTTCACCTTCGTGAATTTCGTCCTGATCGGCTCGCCCTTCCTGGTCGGACCGATGATGCTGGGCTTCGTCTACTTCGTCTTTCTGCCCTCGTTGGTGATCACGCCGCTGGCCGGACGCGTGAGCGCTCGGCTCGGGCTCCGACGCGGCTTGGCCGTGGGCCTGCTGATTGCCGGGCTCGGCCTGCCGCTGCTGACGTCCATGGCCCTCCCGCTCGTCCTGGCCGGTCTCGTCCTCGTCGGGGTCGGCACCTTCCTGGCGCAAGCCATCGCCACGAGCGTCGTCGGCCGGTCCGCAACGGGAGAGCGGACGTCGGCGAGCGGGTTGTACCTCTTTTTCTACTATCTCGGCGGCCTCGCTGGCACGGCCGTCCTTGGACAGGTGTTCGAGCGCTGGGGCTGGGGCGCCTGCGTCCTCGGCGTGGCGGCCTCGCTCGCCCTGGCGGCGGCCCTGACATTGGGCCTGCGCGAGCCGAGTTCGGCCCGAGGTGTGACATAAATCCGAAGCCCGGCGGATCGAGCCCGGACCGCGATGGAGGATGCCATGCTCGATACGGTCCCACCTCAACCTCCCACGAACTCGTCTTCCGCGCCAACGGCACCCGAACCCGAGTCGCTCGCCCATGGCCTGCGCAGGCGATTCGGGCAGATCGTGCTGGTGTTACAGGGAGGCGGGGCTCTCGGCGCCTACCAGGTCGGCGTCTACCAGGCCCTGCACGAGGCCGGGATCGAGCCCGATTGGGTCATCGGCACCTCCATCGGTGCCATCAACGCCAGCCTGATCGCGGGAAATCCCCTGGAGCGCCGCCTCGAACGTCTCGATGCGTTCTGGAGCCGGGTCGAGCATGGTCCGCTGCATCGGACTTTGTCGGCGCTGCCGGTGTTCGGCACCTACGCCGCCAACTGGCTGACGATCACGCAAGGGATCGAACCGTTCTTCACTCCCAACCCGTTTGCCTTTGCCGGGCCGCATGTGCCGCTTGGTGCCGAGCAGGCGGGCTACTACTCGACCCGCCCGCTTGAGGCGACGCTGCGGGATCTCGTCGACCAACCGACGCTGAACCACGGCGGCTGCCGCCTCACGGTGGGGGCGGCGAACGTGGGCACCGGGCAGATGCGTTACTTCGACAGCCGGGACATGCGTCTTGACCTACGCCATGTCATGGCCTCCGGAGCGCTGCCTCCAGCCTTCCCGGCGGTCCGCATCGACGGCCAGCTTTACTGGGACGGAGGTATCCTCTCGAACACGCCTGTCGAGGCGGTGTTCGACGACAACCCGCGCCGGAACTCCCTGGTGTTCGCGATCCATATCTGGAATCCGGAGGGAGCGGAGCCAACCAGTATCTGGGAGGTGATGGGCCGCCAAAAGGACCTGCAATACGCGAGCCGCGCCCATACCCACATCACTCGGCAGAAGCAGTTGCACCGGCTCCGCCACGTCGTCGCGGAGCTCGCCAGGCGCCTGCCGGAGGAGGAGCGACAAACGCCGGAGGTGCGGGAGCTTGAGAGCTTCGGATGCCTGACGCGCATGCATGTGGTGCGGCTCCTCGCACAGCCGGTGGAGGGCCAGGACCATACGGGCGACGTCGACTTCAGCCGCGACGGCATCGCGGCGCGGCGGCAGGCTGGTTACGAGAACACCCGTAAGGCACTCGCCGACGCGCCCTGGGAGCGGGCGGTCGACGAGGTGGAAGGGCTTGTCCTCCACGAGAACGCGTCCGATCCGTCCGTCGGGTCGCTCTGAGATCCCGGAGCGGTTTCCTATCGGAAGTGCATACGATTTGGCCCGCTCCAGCAGGTTTGCGCGGGATCAGCCGCGTCGGGTTGGACCGCACGTCCTCGAAGTTCGAAGCCGGAGGGCATCGTCTTGATGCGCAATCGGCATTTCACGGCGCTGGTACATTCCTCGAAAGTCTAAATCCAATAATAACTTTGGAGTTATGTCATGATGAAAACACTGACGCTCGCCGGCGCGCTCATTGTCACAACATCTGGATATGCTTTGGCCCAGCAAACCTTTTCAGCGTGGGGGCATGACTTTACCGTCTCGCAGTTCGCGCCCCAGCAGATGATGGTCGGCGTCGCGACCGACAGCAAGACGGGGCGAAAGTTCAACGTCGTGAAGCTGAAGAACGGGAAGATGATGGCCATCTCGCCGATCACCGGCATGCAGGGCATGCCCGAGATGGCCCAGGACGACATGGTCCAATAGGCCGGATTTAGGGCTCACTCATCCCTGATGGTTCGGGTGCCTCATGAAAACGCCTTCGAACGTTCTCGGGGCGCCCGTTCCGTTGTTCTGATCCAGATCGGGTGCGTGGCCAGGATCAGGCTCTGAAGCGCTAGGCATCCACCTGTGCTCGACGACATGGTCACCCTGGTCGGTGCGCGGTTCACGGGGCACGCACTGTGGACGCACTTCCGCCTGGCCTCGTTCAACCTAACGCACGGCTTTAGGAGCGCCCATGGGCGCGGGGGCATGGTGGACTACTGCTTAATAAGGACGGATCACTTAGGCGCGTCCGCGTCCTGCAAGATCATATTGCTCTTCGTTGGCGTCAAACACCGGTCACGTGAGCATTGTAGTCCATAGCACTTCTGCCAGGATCGTGATGCCATGCAAATCCATGACCTCGATCAGGCGGCCGCGTTAACGGTCTGGCCTCGTACGACTCCCGCTAGGATTGCGCGGAGCAAGGACTATGTGACCCTTCGCGAGGCGCTCGATGCGGCCGGCAAGGCCATGGCGGCGGAGGACGTCCGGACCTGGATCATCACAGAGGCCGGCGACATCCTGTCCCCGAGCTGGATCGAGGCTCGTGTGGGGACGCCCCTCGCCGGCCGCCGTCCCCACACATGACAAGCGCCAATCTGGATGCATACACGGGCGAACGGTTCGTAACTGCCCTCGTCCCATGCCGAGCAGTAAGCCACCTCAGGCATCCGCCGCCCGCATTGACGCACGTCCTCGCCGGCACCGTCTTTGGCTGGGCACTGCATCAACGCCAGAATGGCCGCACGTCGATCAATGCCTCATGCGCCTTCGCTGCCGAAGCCACGAGCTTCGTTGCCCTTGCCTCGATATCCGCGGCCGTCATCCCCGCCGCGAACAACGCCGAGCCCGAACCGGCCTCGGTCAACTCGTTAAGCAACTCGTGACCGGTGGTGATATCGTTAAGATCGCCCAGGCTGTCTTGCAGGTCTTCGAGTGCCGCAACGAACGCCATGTGGCGCTTGCTGGCTTTCTTATCAATGTAAAGGCCCGCGAAGAACTCGGCGCCATAACGCAGCTTCTTCGCCGCGATGCGGACGTTATGGCGTTCCTCGGCGTTAAGGCTCTCAAGGTCTCGACCACGCTTCTTGACCTGACGCCTGCGTTTCTCCAGCACGCCGGCCGCGAACGCAATCGCCGGCTGATCACGGCGTCGGGCATCCCTGTCGTCGCCGGACGTGAGCCATGATCCGGCGTTGATCCAGGCCACCAGTTCGAGGATGAACCTGCGCCATTCCTCCGAGGCCAGGGTCTTCCGGACGGCCTCATAGGCCTCGGTGCGCTGGGCTTCGAGGTGCTTCTCCAGGTTGAGCAGCCCACCCTCGTCCGGATGGCGCGCACGCTCGGCGGGTAAGGTCCTGGTTAGGAAGACATCGAGGTTGCGTGCCCGGCCCAGCGGCGCCGAGAGCCGCTTGAGGGCGGCCCGCATGGCCTCGCTCCGGCCGTCCGCGATCATGTCGCCGAAGAGCGAGAACGCCGACCGCAGGCGGCGGATCGCGACACGCGTCTGGTGAAGGGCGCCGACATCGCGACGTTCGAGGATGACATCCTCGTTGAGACGCATGTGCCGCAAGCAGGCGTGGGCGATGCTTCGGAAGGCGTCGGCCGCCGTCATCTCTTCCAAAAGCAGGACCGGCTCCGCCTTGCGCATGCCGTTCGGTTCACCGTCGATCAGGGCGAACCCGCGCTCCGGCTTGGTCCGGACCCCGAGCCTCACAGAGACCTGGGAACACATCTCGTGGGCGAGGTCGAAGAGGTCGGCCGGCGAACCCTCCTTCAGTTCGAGTTCGATCTCGCTGATGGTCACGGCGTCGGAAGCGCGCTTCCCGGCGGTCTGAGTGATGCGGCCTTGATCCAACGCGACCTCGATGCGCGAGGCACCCTGTTCGACATGATAGGCGAGGCGCTCGACGGCAACCGTGAACATAGGCGCGAGCTTCGTGTTCTTTCCCAGCAACTTGGCCAGGGGCGTACCTTCCAGGGCGTCGCGGTCGGGTTCCGGTCCCTCGACCGGCCGCTCCCACTCCGACCGTTCGAGCAATCCGTCGCCGGCGCCCTTCGCGGTCTGCACGTATCCATCCTTCGTGCCCCGCACCCGCAGGACGTATCCGGCCTCGCGCAGCCGCCCGTCGTGCGTATCGAAGTAGACGGAGTTCAGCTGATCCCGCTCCTCGCCGACGGCGCCCCGAAGACGCGGGTGCTCCCGCAGAATGGTCAGGTCGGACGCGTCGCAGACCAACTTAAGTTCGATTTCTTTCGGTGCTGTCATCGAATCGTTGTATCGCTCTGAACGCGACCCTTAAAGAGGGAGCGCCATCGAAAGGCGAAAATCCCCTTGGGAATGAGGTGCTCGGGAGCTGGCGACGGATCTTGCATTTCGATGGTGATGTCGACCCAGCATCGACTGCGTGGTGGAGGCACTCGATTGCCCGGGGTCCCTGAGGCTGACCGACACGGGTCCAGAATGGCGCCTTATCGGTCTAAATTTCCTGCGGGTCTGAAACTGCTTCCAAAAATTGACCCTACCCTAGAGCAGGGCTAAGCCATTGCGGGCTTAAGAATTTCGGATAGCTAGGCAGGGTCACGATCGACGTCGATCGTGACCCTGCCTCGACTTTTCATGTTCCCGAAGTTTCAAGTTCTTAGAGCGAGTTCTACTGGGGTCAAACTTCTATGCTTATCGACACGACGACGCGTCGTAGAGATTCGCGCTCCTGCGCCGGTGAAAACAGATATGCGCGCGCTGCACCTCCATTGCTCAAAGCTCGGAGAAATTGTGGATCCTCTTCGGCTCGCAGAAGCATGCCGGCGAGGGCGGCGTCGTCACCGATCGGGAAGTAGCCCGGATATGCGGGACCAAGCAGACCGATGGTACCGGGAATGCCGGAGGCGATGACCGGCAGTCCGGCTGCGATAGCCTCCGATACCACGTTGGCGCCGCCCTCCTGACGCGAACTCAGAACCATGACCCGGCCACGGGTCAGCCAGCGCCGCACCAAGGATTGGGGACGATCCCCGAGCCATAGGTATCGCGAATTGTCAGCCATCTCGGCCCGTGCCCGGGTCGCCCAGACTTCCTCATGGGCACCACCGAGATGGACGATGCGGATGTGGGACCGCACCGGAAGCCTCCGGGCCGCACGGGCGGCGCAGAACGGGTCTTTCTCGGTGCGTAGATGCCCGATCACCAGGACTTCGAAAGCCTCCTCGGAGGCCGCCCAGCGCCGTCGACGAGGCAAGGCGGATTGGAACACCACGTCGACCTTTTGGCGATGGCGTTCAGGAAGTGCGGCGGGGACCAGATCGTGCAGGCCAATCAGCCGGTCCGCGAGGTCGAGCGAGCGCAGGGTCGGCTCGGGATCCGCGGCGAGATAGTGGTAGATGTCCGTGCCCGTGAGGGCGACGATGAGCGGCCGTTCCGGATGGCGCGCCTTGAACCGCGCGATGGACGAGGAGCTGCGCCAGGCGTGCAGCGCCAGCATCAGATCGGCGTCCGCATCGTCCTCATACGTCGTCGCCACATCGACTTGATGGCCGAGATCGCCGAGGATGCGAGCCCAGCGCACTGCCGTGGTCCGGTTGCCGGCGCGGGATGTCTTCGCGGCCGGCGTGATGAGGCTGATCTTCATGGGTTCGACAGGCTTCCGGGACGATTGATGAACGCACAGGTTTCCGCCGCCGGTCTCGTGGCTATGCTGCAGGATGCCCGGGCGCGAACGCTTGAATTGGTGGCAGGCCTCGACCGTGAGCGTCTCATGGGGCCGCAGCTCGACATCGTGAATCCCCTTTTGTGGGAAATCGGGCATCTCGCCTGGTTTCACGAGCATTTCATCCTTCGCGGTCTCGACGGGCAGCCGCCCCTGATGTCGGAGGCCGACGGGCTTTACGATTCCGCGCGGGTGCCCCATGGGACGCGCTGGTCGATCCCGCTGCCCCCACTGGTCGACACCCTCGCCTACATGGCGAGCGTTCACGACGCGCTGGTCCGGCGCCTCGCTGGCCGCGAGCCCACGCCGCAGGAGGCCGAACTCTACCAGCTCGTCACCTACCACGAGGACATGCACGACGAGGCCTTCACCTATTCGCGCCAAACCCTCGGCTATCCGGCGCCGACCTTCGCAGTATCCACCTCAGCACGGGCCGCGGGTTCCGGCCCCTGGCCCGGCGACGTCCCGGTCAGCGGAGGCATCTGGCGGCTTGGGTCGGAGCCTGGCGACGGCTTCGTCTTCGACAATGAGAAATGGGCGCATCCCGTACCGGTTACGCCGTTTCGCATCGCTCGCGCGCCGGTGACGAACGCTGAGTTCGCGGCGTTCGTCACCGATGGCGGTTACCGTGAGGCAGCCTACTGGGACCCGGAGGGGGCGAAGTGGCGCGAAGGCTGCCGCGCCGAACACCCAGTTTACTGGACGCGCCGTGGGGCACGGGAGTGGACCGTGCGGAGGTTCGACCGCGAGGAGCCGCTGGCGCCCGATCAGCCGGTCATCCACGTCAATTGGCATGAGGCGAATGCCTATTGCCGCTGGGCGGGCCGCCGCTTGCCGACGGAAGCCGAGTGGGAGGCCGCCGCCGCAGGTGCGCCGGCGCTCCCCGACACCTTGAGCGAGACCAAGCGCGCCTATCCTTGGGGCGTCGAGGTTCCGACGCCCGAGCTTGCCAATCTCGATGGCGGTCACCTTGGCTGCGTCGATGTCGCGGCCCATCCCGAGGGCGACAGCGCCTGGGGTTGCCGACAGATGATCGGGAACGTCTGGGAATGGACGGCGAGCCCGTTCCTGCCTTTCCCCGGCTTCGCGCCCGACGCCTACAAGGAATACTCGGAGCCTGCCTTCGGGACGCGCAAGGTGCTACGCGGCGGCGCCTGGGTGACCCGCTCGCGCATGGTCGACAACGCCTATCGCAACTTCTTCGGCCCGGAGCGTCGCGACGTTTTCGCGGGCTTCCGGACAGTGGCGCTCTAACGCCTCGCGAACCAGGCCTTGGCGACGGCGGCAACGAGACGGAGCGCCGCCGTCGCGCCGTTGGCCTCGCCCTTCTCGAAGTCTCCGGCTTGCCCCATCTGGTTGGTGACGTGGGCAAAGCATAGGACTGCCTTGTCACGCGCTTGCGCGAAGGCATAGAGCGCTGCCGCTTCCATCTCGACGGCGAGAATGCCCCGCGCCCGGGCCGCGTCGATGGCCTGCCGGGTCTCCCGATAGGGCGCATCGGTCGTCCAGGTCGCACCTCGCTCCACCGGTTCGCCGATCTCGGTCAGGGCGGGGGCGATGGTGGCAACGAGGCCGGCCGACGCCTGCGCAAATTCGGCCGGCGGCAAGTAGTGATAGCTCGTACCCTCGTCGCGAAGCGCTGCCTCGATCAGGATGAAGTAGGGCGGGGCCCGCAAGTCCGTGATCTGACCGGATGACGTCACACTGATCAAAAGTTCGCAGCCCGCGGCGAACATCTGCTCGGCCACCAGCACGGCATAGGGCGCGCCGACCGCGCAGCCGACAATGCCGACATCATGCCCTTCGCGTTCGAACCGGTGGAGTTCACTGTGATAGCAGGCCCAGTCGGGATCGAGCCGCCCCTGGTCCGTCGCACGCAGGTAGCGGACCATGTCGCCGTCCGGGTCGAGCACGCATAGGGCGGGCACGGATCGCGCGGCGAGCCCGCGCTGCCGCCGGGCCTCACGAAGGAGGCTTTCGGGCGTGAACTCCGAGGCCCGCTCGTGCGCCTTGTCGCGCATGATTGGGGCGAGTTCCGCATCGCTCGGCTGCATCGGGGCGCCTCAGGCCTCGACCCGGATGCCGGCGGTCCCGGTTTCGAACCGCCCGACGACGGCGGCTTGGGCAAAGCCCGCGGCCCGGATTTGGACGAGGATCGCCTCGGCGCGCGCGGGCGTGCAGGTCACGAGCAATCCCCCGGATGTCTGGGGATCGGTGAGAATATGCCGGCGCCAGTCCGGCAGGTCTTCGGGAAGGGTGACCTGGCCGCCGAAGCTCGCCCAATTGCGGTGCGAGGCACCCGTGACGAAGCCGTCCTGCGCCAAGGCCTCGGCCTGTGGCAGAAGCGGGATCGCGCCACCGTCGATGACGAAGGTCAGGCCGGCGCCTCGCGCCAGTTCCAGACCATGTCCAAGGAGACCGAAGCCGGTGATGTCGGTCATGGCGTGGACCTCCGCATCGCACGCCAGATCCGCCCCGACCTTGTTAAGGCGCGTCGTGGTGGCGACGAAGTCGGCATAGCCCTCGCTGTCCAGCGCCTCGCGCTTGATCGCGGCGGAGTAGATCCCGACGCCAAGGGGCTTGGTCAGGATCGCGACGTCCCCGGCCCGCGCGTCGGCATTGCGCCTGACCCGGGCACGGTCGCACAGCCCGATGACCGCGAGGCCGTAGATCGGCTCAGGCGTATCGATGGAGTGGCCGCCGGCGATCGGGATGCCCGCCTCGGCGCAGGTGCTCGCACCGCCTTTCAGGATCCTGGCTACGACCTCAGGGGCGATCTTACCGACGGGCATGCCAAGGATGGCGAGCGCCAGAATCGGCTTGCCGCCCATCGCGTAGACATCCGAGATCGCGTTCGTGGCTGCGATGCGTCCGAAGTCATGCGGATCGTCGACCATCGGCGTGAAGAAGTCGGTCGTGGCGATGAGGCAGGTGCCGTCGTCGAGCGCCCAGACCGCGGCGTCGTCCGCCGTCTCGTTCCCGACGAGCAGGCGCTCAAACGGACCCGCCGCCGGCTGATCGGCCAGCAAGGTGCGCAGGACCTCCGGGTCGAGCTTGCAGCCGCAGCCGCCGCCATGGGCGAGGCTCGTCAGCCGGACCGGGGGCATATCGAGCTTGGGATCCTCAGACATTGCGACCTCTGACAGATGGAAACACGGGATTGTCGTAAGGCTGGTCCTACCAGACCAGGGCGGGCATCCGGTACAGGCGACCAACGCGGTCGCCAGGGGGCGTCGGCGTGTCAGTGCCGATATGCAAGGCTGAGAACCCGTGTGCGAGTGCTCCCAGGACGTCGAGCGCGTAGGTGTCTCCGACGCCCAATACGCGGCTTGGGTCGACGGCGCGATCCAGCATCGCTTCCGCCTGAGCGATGCCATTGCCGTAAATGAGGCCTCCCGGCTTGCCGGTCTCCACGACCACGCCGCCGATGTCGCGGTAGCGCCGGGCGACGAGGCCGGCAAACCGCAAACGTTTGTCGCCGACCACGAGGCTGGTGTCAGGGTTGGTGCAAAGCATCTGGAGGCCGCGCCTTAAGGCGACCGCGAGCACCAGGTCCAGGTTATGGTCCGTTTCGGGATACCCGGTGCACACGACGAATTCGGCGGTCTCCGGTTCAGCGAATGCGATGGCCAGCCCCTCGAAGAGGCACCGGTCGCGAAGCGGGCCGATATGCAGGACCGCTCGCCGGTCTTGGTCCTTAAGCAGGATTCGGGTGACGTCGGCGGCGGTGGCCACGCTGTCATAGGCAGGCGCGACCCCTCGGGCGGCCAGAGACCCAAGGAGCCGGGTCCCGGGTTCCGGGGCGTTCGAAACGAGCACCACCGTCCCACCGCAGGCCCGGAACGCGGTCAGGGCTGCCGTAGCCGCGGGGAAAACTTGCCCTTCGTTGTGCAGGACGCCGAAGACGTCGCAGAGCAGGACGTCGTAGCGCCCGGTGAGTTCGCCGAGACCGGAGATCGGCTCGGCCGTGTCAGCCACGGGCTTGGACGATGGTCGTGCAGGCGCTCTCAAGCTTCGGCAGGTCGCGGGTCGCCGCCATCGTGACTGCGAGCGGACGATCCTCTCCCCGCACGATGGGACAATAAGGGTCCACCTCGTCGAGGCGATCCAGGAGGCGCCGCCGGCCGGCGCAGCCCCCGTGGCAGGACGCTTCGTGGATGCAGCCGCGACACGGCTCGGGCAGGGACCTGGCCGCCACGAAGGGCGCGGTGTCGAGGATGCCGGCACCGGCTTCGAGCAGCGTGTCGAGGCTCTGCCCGGCGCCCCAGTACACGCAGGGCTGCACCGTGGCGCGCGGTGTCACGCGCACGGTCCCGACCCCGCATCCACCCTTGCGCGCTGGCATTCCGGCCATGGCCCGGACGAGGGGCTCGCCGATGGCAATGACGTCGGTCTCGGCCAACAGGCGCTCGAACCCGCTCCAGTATTCCTCGTAGGTCAGGGCGAAGGCGTCGGTGCGCACGGCCTGGTAGACGTTGATGCGCAGCGGTGCGTCGAAGGCCTTGGCGATGGCAGCGATCTCGTGCAGGCGGTCGAAGTTGGTGCGCATCATGACCGCGATGAAGGTGACGCCGACGCCGAGCCGTCTGCAGCGCGAGGCCTGCTCCATGACGAGGTCCCAGTTGCCGTCGCCCCGCTGCGCATCCTGCTCGGCTTTCGTCGGATAATCGATCGAGAACTCGATGTCGGCGAAAGCCTGCACGGCCGCATCGTCGATCATCGCGATGGAGTGGCCGTTCGAGGTGATGGTGAGCTTGATTGGCTCGGCCCGCAGCAGGTCGAGCAGGGCCGGGAACTGCGGATGCATCCCATTCTCGCCGGTGCCGAGATTGACCGACCGGACCGGCAAGCGGTCGAGGACCGCACGGACCTGCGTGGGACCCAGGCGGTCCACCCTGTCCGGATCGCGATAGCAGAAGCTGCAGGCGAGATTGCACTCGTTCGTCAGCCCCAGGCCTAGCGAGAAGGTGCGGACTGGATCGGGCGCGGGCATGGGCGTGGCTGTCATTCGGTCCTGCCGATAACCGCGGACAAAGGGAGAAGGCGACCGCGAGACACGCGGCCTGAAGGCTTATAAAGGGTTGTTCGCGCCAGAGGCCAGAATGGTGACATCGAGCCTTCAACCCGACCAGCAGCCAGACCTATGGAGCGAGCATGCCGACGCTTACGAGGCCGTCTTCGAGCCCCTGACCGACCGTTTCGCGCAAGCCGCCGTCGCCGCCCTTGGCCTGGCACCGGGCCAGCGCTGCCTCGACGTGGCCGCGGGCGCCGGCGGCGCGGCCCTGATGGCCGCACGAGAAGGGGCCACCGTCCTGGCCATCGATGCGGCGCCGGGCATGGTGGACCGCATCCGATTGCGAGCCATGAGGAGCGGGCTGCCGGTCGAGGCGGCATCGATGGATGCGCAGGCCCTCGCCCTGGATGACGGAAGCTTCGACGCAGCCCTATCAATCTTCGGCATCATCCTGTGTCCGGACCCGGTGCGTGCGCTCAAGGAGGCGGCCAGGTTGGTCCGGCCCGGCGGGAAAATCGCCATCGTGACCTGGACGGAGCCGCAGAACTACGAACTCATCACCCGGCTGCTGGCCGCCATCGCAGCGGTGCGCGGACCGCAGCCTTCCCTTCCGGGCACCCCGGCCCAGCTTCGCTTCAGCGATGACGCCGCCTTCCGCACCCTGTTCGGGTCCGCGAGCTTGGAGGTGGATGGCATCACGCGGATCGAGGCCGCGCTCGAAGCGCCTTCGGCCCTCTGGCTCTCCGAGAGACTGGACTTCGCTCCGGGCATCGCGGCCTTGCTGGCGGCCCAGGGCGAGGATCGAGCGGCGGTCCTCGCACGCTTCGTCACGGACCTGGAGCGCGACCAGGGCCAGGGACCCGTCGCCCTGCGTGCCATAGCTTTCCTCGGTGTCGCCTGCGCCCCTCCGGTAAATTCGGCAACCCGCCCGTAACCGCCGGATCGGCACCGACGAACGCCCTCCGTGATTTGCGGCCAAGCTGATTGCGTGGCCTTATCGCACCGTCCGGAGCTGCCGGCGGTAGACCCGTATGTGCTACGCCAGGAATGAAGCTGCGCATTGGCTGCGGCGGATCAAGCAGGGATAGTTGGATGCTCGGATTGAAGCAGATATGGCCGGTCCTCGCGACGGTCGGCTACGTCCTCGGCTGCGGTCCGGTTCAGGCGCAGGATAGAGAAATGCCCGTCTTCGTGTTCACGGGCATCCCCGATCAGGACGAAAGCCGTCTCGTCGAGCGCTTCGGCAAGGTCGCCGGTTATCTCGAAGGCAAGCTCGGCGTACCGGTCAAGTACATCCCGGTGAAGAACTATCCGGCGGCCGTCACGGCCTTCACGAACGGGCAGGTCCAGCTCGCCTGGTTCGGCGGGTTCACGGGCGTCCAGGCCCGCAAGGCGGTCCCCGGCTCGCAGGCAATCGCCCAGGGTGCCGAGGATGCCGCCTTCAAAACCTATTTCATCGCCAATACCAAGACGGGTCTCGTCAAATCCCAGGACTTTCCGAAGGATGTCGCCGGCAAGACGTTCAGCTTCGGTTCCCGCGCCTCGACCTCGGGCCGCCTGATGCCGGAGCACTTCATCCGGGAAGCGTTTCCCGGCAAGACGCCGGAGGAGATCTTCTCCCGCGTGGGATTCTCGGGCGATCACAGCCGCACGATCCAACTCGTCCAGTCCGGCGCCTTCGAGGTCGGGGCGGTCGATTACTCGGTCTGGGATCTGGAAAGCAAGGCCGGCAAGGTCGAGGGCAAGGACGTCACAGTGATCTGGGAAAGCCCGACCTTCCCCGACTACCAGTGGACGGTGCGAGGCGATGTGGACAAGACCTACGGCGCCGGCTTCACCGAGACGCTGAAGCAGGCGCTTCTCGGCATCACCGACCCTGCCATCCTCGCGCCTTTCGCCCGAACGAAGTTCATCTCCGCGACGAACGCCGACTATGAACCCGTGGAACGCGTCGCGAAATCGACTGGGTTGCTAGATTGACGGCGCGCCAGTGACAACGCCCGCCATCGTCCTTGCCGATGCCCACGCGGCCTACGGCGGGACCACCGTTCTTTCCGGGATCGACCTGACCATCCGGACCGGCGAACGCGTGGCGCTGATGGGACGGTCGGGGTCCGGCAAGTCTACGCTGCTCGCCCTCATCCACGCGCAGGTCTCGCGTGACGCGGCGCTGATCCCACAAGCGAGTGCCCTCGTGCGCACGCTTTCGGTGTTCCACAACGTCTACATGGGCCGTCTCGACCGGCGCTCGACCCTTCACAACCTGCGCACCCTAGCCTTTCCGGCCCGCGCGGACGTATCCGAGGTCGCCGAGGTGCTCGGGCGGGTCGGGATGGCCGACGCCCTCCACGCCAAGGCGGGTGCGCTCTCCGGCGGCCAACAGCAGCGTGTCTCGGTTGCGCGCGCCCTCTACAACGGGCGGCCGATCCTGATCGGTGACGAGCCGGTCTCGGCACTGGACCAGGCGCAGGGCGGATCGGTTCTGGCCCGCCTCGCCGAGCGGCACGAGACACTGATCCTCGCGCTGCACGATATCGCGCTGGCCCTCGCCCATGCCGACCGCATCGTGGTGCTCGACGGCGGCCGCATCGTCCTCGACCGACCCACCCGCGACCTCGATGCGGATGCCCTCGCTCCGTTCTATCGGGCGGCTGCATGAGCGCGCGACTGGGCACCTTCGGCTACGGGGCCATCAGCCGCTTGTTCTTCGCCCTCGCGCTTGCGGCCTTGCTTGTGGCCGACCTCGCCGTGACGAGCCTGCATCCGTGGGCGGATTTGCGGCGCCTGCTCGACGGTTTGGTTCGCCCGGATCTACTCTCAGTCGAAGTCTGGAGCGTCGTCTACACGGTCGCGTTCGCCGTGCTCGGCGTCGGCCTCGGCGCGGGCACCGGCTTCCTGCTGGCGATCCCGTTCGCGCGGTCGCGGTTCGTGCGGGTCGTCTGCACGGGCTTGCGGTCCGTGCACGAGCTGTTCTGGGCGTTGCTCCTGATGCAGGTCTTCGGCCTCTCGGCAACCACCGGCATCCTCGCCATCGCGCTGCCCTATGCCGGGATTTGCGCCAAGGTCTATTCCGAGATCATCGAGGAGGCCGACCTCGCCGCCTTGCGCGTTCTGCCGGACGGGACCGGCGCGCTCTCCGCCTTCGCCTACGCGCGCCTGCCCGACGTCGCCTCGGCCTTCCGAAACTACACGCTTTACCGTCTCGAATGCGCCATGCGCTCGACGCTGATCCTCGGCTTCATCGGTCTGCCGACGATGGGATTTTACCTGGAATCGGCTTTCCGCCAGGGTCGCTACGCGGAGGCCGGCGCACTGCTCCTCGTCTTCTACGCGCTGATCGGCTCGCGCCGGCTCTGGGTTCGCACGGCGACGCTGCCATTCCTCGCGGTCGGAAGCTTCCTCGTCCTGCCCCAAACCGTGGGCTCGACGAACATCGGCGCGAGCCTCGTTCGCTTCTTCACCCATGACATCGTCCCTGCCCCCCTACGCGCGGCAAGCCTGCTCGATGTCGAGACATGGATGCGTCTCGGCCGGTGGTTCGGGCCGATCCTGACGCAGCAGATCCTGCCGGGCGCCGCGCAGACGCTGATCCTCTCGCAGATCGCCCTGGTCGCGACCGCCATCGGCGCGCTCCTGCTGTTTCCGCTCGTCTCTCGGCGATTTGCCGGGCCTATCGGCCATCCGCTCGGTCGCGTTATTCTCGTCGTCGTGCGCTCGACGCCGGAATACATGCTCGCCTACGTGCTGCTCCAGGTCCTCGGCCCCTCGATGCTGCCGGCCATCCTGGCCCTCACCATCCACAACTCGGGCATCATCGGCTACCTCATGGGCCGTCACGCCGATGCCCTGAGCTACCGTGCCGACGCGCCCTCGGGCCTCGACCTCTACGCCTACGAGACCGTGCCGCGGCTCTACGGGCAGTTCCTTGCCTACCTGCTGTACCGCTGGGAGCTGATCCTGCGCGAGAGCGCGATCTTTGGCATCCTCGGTGTCACGACGCTCGGCTACTACGTGGACGCCGCGATCGCCGAGCTACGCCTCGATGTCGCCGTCGTGCTCATCGTCGCGACCGCCTTGATGGCCGCCGGGGTCGATGCCCTGTCACGGTTCCTTCGCAGGGCGCTGCGCATCAATGACCTGCCAACACGGCTCTCGACCGAGGGCAGCGATGTCGACCGGCGCTGCGACGGGCTAGGTGCCACCGCACCCCTCAAGGCGGAAGGGTGCCTTCCGGCACGCGGTTCGACGTAACGCGCGATGGACGGCCCGCGAACGAAGGGCATCTCCACGCATCGGCCTCCAACCCAGACAGAAGGAACAGCCCCATGCGCACCGATCCGTTCTACGACACCTGGCTGTTCCTCAGCGGGCAGCACGGGGACCAGATGGCGTTGGGCGTCTGGCGGTGGCTCGTCGTCGCACTCTTCATCGGGCTGATCCTGACGAGCATCCTAATCGCAGCTCGGGAATGGGTTGCCGATCCACTTCAGCGCAACGGCCGGGACCTCACCATGTGGTTCCTGCGCTGCCTCGTCGGAGGGATGTGGTTCCAGAACATGCTCTGGAAGCTGCCCTTCCTCTCGACCGAGAACGGTCTCTTCTATTGGACCGGCGAGGAAGTGAAGAACGCCGCCTTCCAGTGGCATCGCGACCTGGTCCAGCACGTGCTCCTGCCGCTGCCCAATTTTTACGTCCTCGACGTCCTGGTCTTCCTGACCGAGCTCGCCTTCGCGGTTTCGCTCATCCTGGGGCTTGGCGTGCGCGTCATCGGCGTGATCGGGGTCCTGTTCGTCGCGCAGCTCTGGCTCGGCCTCTACCTTCATCCCATGGAATGGCCCTGGACCTACGTCTTCCTGGCGGGCCTCATGGGTCTGTTCAGCGTCTTCGGCGCTGGCCGCAGTCTCGGCCTCGACGGCGACCTGCGCCGACGCTACCCACCCGACATGACAAACGGCGCCATCGGCGCGTTCGTGCGACTGGCGACCTGAGCACACCCTCACGTGCTTGCGGACCGCTCCCGCGAGAGTTCACGGGCCAACCGAAGGAACGTCGTGGCGATGACCCAGGCCGCCCGCATCGACACGCGCCAATCGCCCGAGACCTTCGAGACTCCGCCCCGTCGCGGCCGCTGGCCGACCGCAACCTCCTCGCAGCGCAAGCCGCCGGCGGCGGCACGCATGAGCATTTCCAGATTCCAACCGTAGGTTTCGTCGCGCATCCCGAGCCGGTCCAGCGCGTCGCGGCGGATCGCACGGAAGGGCGACATGTCCGTGAAGCTTGCCCCGTAGGCGAGGTGCAGGAGCCCGCCGGCGAGGCGACCGGCCACGATCTGGGGCAGGCTCATCGCACCGGGCTCACGGTCACCGCGCACACGTGAACCGTGGACGAAATCGGCCCGGCCCGCACGGATCGGCCCGATCAAGAGCGGCGCCCGGTCGATCCGGTCGCTGCCATCGCCGTCGACGAAGAGGAGAATGCCGGCATCCGGACGCGCAACGGCGATGCCGGCCTGGATCGCCCGGCCGTAGCCGCGACGCCGCTCGGCGACGACCCTCGCGCCGGCAGCCTCCGCCAATTGGCAGGTCGCGTCCCGCGAGCCGCCATCGACGACGACGACCTCATCCGCTCCGTTCGCCAGCAGGCCGGCCACGACCTCGCCGATGGCGGCCTCCTCGTTCAGGCACGGGACGATGGCCGAGACCACCGCCATGTCTCGTTGCGGCCGGATCTGGCCGCTCATAGGCTCCAGCGCATACCGCAGCTGCCGCAGGCCTGAGGCGGCTTGTCCGACAGGAGCGCTTCGCGGAAATCGACGTAGGCGGCGCCGTTCCAGATCTCGCGCAGGGACTGCTGGGTGGCGTCACCCAGTGTGTAATTTTCGTAGCCGCGCTGCGAGAAGGGGGCGATGCAGCACGGGAGCGCCCGGCCGTTGGCGGTGAAGTACATTACGTTCCACGGCCGTCGGCAGAGCGACCAGGGCGAGCCGTCGTCCTTACGCTTCAGGCTCATGCCGGGCTCGCTCGCCGCGCCCGACGCGGAGAAGGTGAGCCCGAGCTCTCGGGCGGTGGCCTCCGCCTCTTCGAGGATACCGGCTTCCTCACGGTCCATGCGCTCGTAGAGGGCCTGGTCGGGCCGGGCCATACCGATGGCCTCGTCCTCGAAGTAGACGAGGCGCTGAAGGTACACCTCCTTGACGCCGGTCTCGGCCGCGACCCGCACGAAGGCGGGAAGCTCGTGCAGGGTCTCCTTCAGGCCCGTGAGCCAAGCCGAGACGCGGGGTTTGGCATGGCCCTCCCGCTCCTGCATGGCTCGGAAGGCGCGGACGTTCTTGAGGATGCGTTCGAAGTAATCCTTGCCGCGGACCGCGAGGTAGGAGGCGCGGGTCGAGGCGTCGAGGGAAACGCGCAGCTCGTCGAGGCCGGCCTCGATTAGCGCGCGGCCGTTCTTCTCCGAGAGCACGGTGCCGTTGGTGTTGAAGAGGACGTAGGTGCCGCGATCCTTGAGATAGCGGACCATCCGCGGCAGGTTTTTGACCAGCATCGGCTCGCCGACCCCGTGGAGGACCGCGCGCGCTAAGTTGGGGACCTGGTCGACGATGGACGTGAACAGCTCCCAGCTCATGTCGGCGGGGGGCTCCAGCTCCACGTAGGTGCGCGGGCAGGTCGTGCAGAGGAGATTGCAGCGGTTTGTCACTTCCAGGTAGAGACAGACCGGCGGCCGCTCGGCCTCCCGGCTCACCGCCTCAGGCGCGGCCTCGTGGTAGCGACGGGGATCGAGGGCTAGCAGGATGCCTTGCGTGGCAGCGGTCATTGCGGCGATTCCTTCCGGCCAGCGGGCGATCGAACGCGGGAGGCCACGGCTGCCGCGGCGACGAGGCCGGCGAGGATGGCGGAGCGGACATCGTAGGACGGCACCGTATCGACCACCTTGTAAAGCATGAAGCCACCGACCGTGAGGACCCATCCGGGCCATGACCCGACGAGCGCCAGGAAGGGCACCGCGATCAGGAAATACCAAGGGAATTCGGGCGAAAACAGAAAGAGTAACGTCAGCACCATGAGATTGATGTCGCCCAGGCTTCGTGCCGGCGTGCGCTCCTGCCGGAACCCGGCTCGCAGCGCTAATCCCCCAAGCGTCGCGAGTGAGAGAGCCACATAGACCGCCGTGTCATACCTCCACTCCCCGACGGATTCCCGGAACAGTCGCAGAAGCGTGAAGCCCCAGCCTGAGGCGAGCCCCTCCTCCTGAACATATCCCGTGGTCAGGAAGCCGAAGACCCCCCAGCCGACCGAGAGGTAAGGCAGATATGCCGACGCGATCAGGGCCGGGACGAGTAGAATCATTCGCCAATCCCATGGACGCCACAGCGCCGGCATCACGATCAGGGCGAACGGCTTCACCATGGCTGCGAACGTGACGGCGGCGGTTCCCAGATATCTTCGTTGGGCAGCAAGGGTGAGCCAGAGCCCGAGCATGACCAGCGCGACCATCAGCCCATCGACATGGCCCTGGCTCGCGATCTCCCAGATGGTCAGAGGGTGCCAAACGTAGGCCGCCAACCGCGTCGCTGGCCGGCGCAGCCGCCGCAGCAGGGCGAGAATTGCCAACACCGTGACGACCTCGCAGGCGACGAGCCCCAACTTGATCGCAAGGGCGCTTTCCGAGACCCGCGTGACGAGCGCGAAGAACGCCTGTGCCACCGGCGGGTAGATGGTCACCGCGTAGTCCGCGCGATTGATGAAGGGGTAGACGGCCTCGTCGCGCAGGAAGGTGAGGGCCGGATCGGCCGGGACGTAGCGATAGGGATTAATGCCGGCGCCTTGGACCATCCCGTCCCAGACGTAGCGAAAGATGTCGGTCGAGAGGAGCGGTGGAGCGGGAAGCGCGATGAGGCGCATGGCGAGGCCGACGATTACGATGATGGCAACGGCCCGGCGCTCGTCAACGCCCTCGATCCGTGCCGCCGATGCCGCCAAGATCCCTGTCGGGATAGCGGTCAGTAGGAAGGCGGTGTCGCCTAGACCCTGCAGCGTCGGCATGCCGAGCGCGACGAGGATCGTCGCGGTTATGCCCATCATGGAGAGCCGCCACGCAGGTCCCATCACACGGGCATTCCGGCAAGCAGCGTCCGCGTCGCCAAGGCCGGTCCGCCGATAAGGTCAGGCAAGGCGAATGGAAGGGCGCTGCCGGTAATCTCGTCGCGAAGGTACTGTAGGGTCAGCGCATCGTCGATGTCATACCAGATCGGCAACGTCTCGACCGCCAAGGCGATGGATGCCGCCCGCTCCAAGGTCAAACGAAACACATCGGACGTACTCCATGGGATATCCGCGAAAAGTTCAGGGTGATCCCGCTTGA
Organism: Methylobacterium brachiatum; assembly: GCF_020523825.1. GTDB lineage: Bacteria > Pseudomonadota > Alphaproteobacteria > Rhizobiales > Beijerinckiaceae > Methylobacterium > Methylobacterium brachiatum. The sequence goes on from NZ_JAJALK010000004.1 coordinate 431,518, forward strand.
CGCCTATCAACGTGTAGCCGCCGTCCGTGGCCGGGCCGAGGACCACGCGATCGCCGTCTCGACGTAGCGCCTCTACCGCTTGGGCCAGAAGCGCCGGGGGAAGAGTCGGGGAATCCGAATTGATCAGCACCACCGCATCGTGATCCGGCGAGGTCAGGAGCCTGCGCGCAGCCGTTGCCAGAACCTTTCCGAAGTCGGCGCCTTCCTGCAGCAAAAGTCGGAACGAGGTGGGCAACAAGCCTTGAAGCTCGACCTCCGCACCACTCGGCGCATAGACCCCATATCCCTGGCAGCCGAGAGGGACATGCATCGCCGCTATCGTGTCGGCAACGTCGCGAAGGAAGCAGCCGGACAACGCGGCCGCTTGTTCCGCACCGATGACGGCCGCCAGTCGTGTCTTGGTATGACCGGGACGTGGGGCCTTGCACATGATGCCAAGAGCTATCGTCATGGCTTCCTCGCGCACGCGCGGGCCATCAGGCGATCCGGAAGTGCACCTGATCGCTCAGGATCGGGGATGCGATGACGAGCGAGTTTTTGATTTCCATTGTCAGCCGAAAGCGCTTTATCCGTCTTTAAAGAGGAGGCGACACTCACAGGGGTTCCGATCCACGATAGCGCGCGAACATGATCCGCACCACTGGGCCAAATAGCACGACGTCGTAGGTGTCGGGCTCCATCCCCTCGACGTCCATGCCGGGGGAGCCTGAGGGCATGCCCGGAACTGCCAGCCCGGTGCCCTGGGGCTTCTCGGCGAACAGGCGCTTGATCGCACCGGCTGGGACGTGCCCCTCGATGACGTAGCCGCCGACCTGCGCCGTGTGGCAGGAGGCGAGGTCCCGCGGCACGCCGAGGCGGACCTTGAGCGGGTTCACGGGCCCCTCGGTCACCGCCACGGTGAACCCGCTTTCGCGAAGGTGGGCGATCCACTTCTCGCAGCACCCGCAGGTCGGGTCCTTGGTCACCGCGACCGTCGTCAGGTCTTGAGCGAGGGCATGGCGCCCAAATGCGGTCGATGCTGCTAGGCCCAGAACCACGGCGCGTCGGGTCATCCACATCGTCTCGTTCATGGTCGATCTCCCGGTCTCATTCCGCCGCCAATGACAAATTTCGATGTTTGAAGGATTCCATCGAACTATCGAATTACGCGAGCCGTCAGCCTTTCACCCAAGCCATAGACCGCCGGGATCACCACCAGGGTTAGGACTGTCGACGAGACCATGCCGCCAATCATCGGGACCGCGATCCGCTGCATGACCTCGGAGCCTGAGCCAGTGCTCCACAGGATGGGTAGGAGCCCAGCCATGATGGCAACCTGAGAAGGGTCCGGCCTCGGTGACCGCGGTGCCGCGACGACTGCATGGTTGGCCCGATCCGTCCCGGCCATCGAAACTTCGCATTAAAAAAGAAATCGCGGTCCAAATAATTTTCTTTATAACGAAATTCTCTTTCATTCTTTCGCTTTGAAGAAAAAAGTTGCGATGGACGGATTTTCGTTATGATGAAAAAGAGAGTGGGGAGGTTTTCGCTATGGAGGAAAGTCTCTTCAGCGACGACACCATGGCGCTGCAGTTCGGGAGACGAAGAAACCCCTTCGTCATGGGGCTCGGCAAGTTCCGCGACGCCGCGACGGCCATCGGCTTCGATTCGGGGCTCCTCGAAAGGGAGGTGAGGGTCACTGTCGGGAAGGCCCTGGATCGATGGCCGGATACGCTCCGGGACATGCCCATCCCCCCTTCCATGAAGCGGACCCTGCTCGACCGGCTACCCCGCTTGCGTCTCGTGCAGGAGGTGCGACCCGGGTTCAAGCACGGCACGTCGTTCGACGAGGACGACGTGCCGCCCCAGCGCTGAAGACATGCCCGGCCTACCCCGGGGCGACGAGGTGCTGCCCCTGGAAAATGGGCTTAACCCGGCAAGCATCCGTCGACGACCCGCACGGTGCTTCGCCCGTTGCCGCGCCGCTCGACGCGCACCTGGACGGCGATGCGATCGATCATCGCGGCCACGTGGGTGATGACCCCGACCCTGCGTCCCTGGCCCTGCAGGGTCTCAAGTGCGTCGACGGCGATGTCCAGCGTCTCGGCATCCAATGAGCCGAACCCCTCGTCGATGAAGAGGGTGTCGACGAAGGCCTGCCGTCCTTCCAGGCCGGAGAGCGCCAGCGCCAGGGCGAGCGCAACTAGGAAGCGCTCGCCGCCCGAGAGGCTGCGGGTGCCGCGCAGCTCGTCGCCCATGTCGCGGTCGAGGACGTGCAACGCGAGGTCGGCGTCCTGACCGCGAACCAGGGCGTAGCGTGGGCTCAGGATGCGGAGTTGTTCGTTCGCGAGATGCGCCAGGTGCTCCAGCGTGACCCCTTGCGCGAAGCGTCGGAACCGATCGCCGTTCGCGGAGCCCACGGCGGCATCGACCATCTCCCACCCGTCGAGACCCTCGCGCGCGGTCGCGATCTCGCGCGAAAGGTCCGCGGACTTGCCGCAGGCATCGTCGTCGCGGGCGAGCTCGGCGTCGAGTGCGCCCCTGCGCCGTTGATGGGTGGCGATGAGCCCGGCGACCGCGACGGCGGCGGCCTCCGTGCCGGGTACGTCGACGGGCGGGAGGCAGCGCAGCGCGTCGAGGTCCGTGCGACGGGCGGCCAATCCCGCCTCGGCTGCCTCGTGCGCCCGAAGCAACCGGTCCCGCGCCTCGCGCAGGGCCGTGAGGGCCTCCGGGGGCACCGCCAGGAGGTCGAGCACGGTATCGGGTTCACGGAGGCCGCATTTCGCCAGGAACCGACCCTGCGCCTCCGCCAGGACGTTCCGGGCGCGTCGGTGTTGGGCATCGGCATGCTCCGCGGAGCCCGTGGCCGTCGCATGGAGCGCGGCGGCGATACCGGACGCCTCAAGCCCCATCCGGTGGTTCTCGCGGGCCACGTAGCGGTCTGACGTGATGCGGGCACGATGGCTGTCCGTGGGTTCGCCCCCGAGAAGCCCGGCCCGGTCCCGCCGGGCATCCCCGAGCGCCGTCGCCCGATCGTCGGCGGCCCGTACCGCCGTTTCCCGAAGGCCCGTGGCGGTGGCCTCGGCCTCGATCGCCACGGCCCTGTCGGGCACGAGGTCGTTCAACGCCGCAACGAGGTCGTGGTGGTTCTCCCGTGCCGCGCGGTAGGCGGCCCCGAGCTCGGCGATGCGACGGGCCGTGCCGTCGGGATTGCGGGCGAGGTGCGCCTCGTCGAGGCCGGCGGGGGCGAGGATCGGTCCGAGCTCGCGGACGATGGATTCGACGCGGGTGATCGCCGCCGCGGCCCGGGTCCGTTCGCGTTCGGCGGCGAGGGCCGCGGCCTGACGCGGGGCGGCTTCCGCCAGGACGACCCGGTCCGCGGCGGCGATCACGCCCTCTGCGACCGCGATGGCCTTCCCCTCGACGCGGATCTCGGCGGACAAGGCACGCGCCCGTTCGAGCTTCGCGGCAAGCAACGCGCGCAGGCCTGCCGTGGCCTCGGCGATCGACCCCAGGTGATCGACGGCCCCGGACCCCAACGCGTCCGGCGGCTCCCACATCCCGGCCCGGACGCATGCCGCCGCGAGGTCGGGACGGTGTCCGGCATAGGCTTCGGCGCAGCTTAGGAGGATCACCCCTGCCTGTGCATCCTCCCGTGCGGCGCCCTCGAAACGTGCCGATGCGTCGGCCCATGCGGTCGCGGCGACGGTGATGGCCCGACCGGCGCCGGCCAGTTCGGCGTCGATCTCGAACCGCCGTCCGCGCATGGTCTCGGCCAGAAGGGTCAGGGCGTCAGACCCGTGCCCCCCGTCGATGGGATGTTCCGTCGAGCCGCAGACCGGGCAGGGTTGGCCATGGACCAGGACGCTTCGCAGGTTCGCGGCCTCGACCGATGCGCCGCGTTCTGCAAGGTCCGCCATCGCCGCGATCTCCGCCCGGGCACGGGTAGCCACGCGGAGGGTGGTTTCAGCCTCGATGCGTCGCGCCTCGGCTGCCTCGCGCAGCGCGCCGGCATCGGCTTGGCTCGCGCGTGCGCGGGCCTGTTCGGCCCAGGCCCGGTCGTGTCGCCGTGCCAGGTCGGAGACGAGGGTCATGCGCTCCATAAGGCTCCGGAGATGGGCATCGACCGCCTCCGTGCCGTCGACGTCGAACGCGCGATATTCCTCTTCGCGGATGGCGCGTTCGGCGATGTGCCCGTCGCGGGTCTCGCGGGCCGAGGTCGCCCGCTCCCGGGCCGAGGCGGTCGCGGCGTCGGCCTCTTCGATCCGGGTTTCCGCGTCCTTGAGGGCGACGAGGGCGGCATCGCGTTCGAGGGCCAGGGCCTTCCGCTTCTCGAATAGGCCGGCGATCTCGGCCCCCCTGTCAGCGAGTGGCCTCATGGCCACGTCCGCCGCGATCCGCGCGGCCGTCGCATCGCGCGATGCGGACACCGTGTCGTAGGCCTTGTCCAGGTCCAGTCGGCGGGTACGGGCCCCGTCGAGGGTCGTCTTCGCGTCCTCGGCCCTGGCGACGGCCGCGTCCGCCTCGCGGGCGAGTTCCCCGATGCGGGCGTCGAGCGCGTCGGCCGCGCTCCACGTCGGCGTGAAACCGCGGAACGCCGCCTCGCCCGCTTCGTCGGCCGCGCGCGCCATGGCCAATCCCGTGCGGATTTCCGCAAGCGCCAGGCCGGTGGCGTCGACGTCCGCCCGGGCGGTTTCCAGGACGCCTTCGGCCGCAGCGCATTCGGCTTCGGCCGCCGACAGGGCATCGGCGGGGCGCCTGCAGGGTTCGACGGCCTCGATCGCCGCCAACCGCAGGGCATCGTCCCGGCCCTCCGCGACGGCGGAGGCGGCCTGCTCGACCAGCACGGACGCCTCGGCGAACCGCGCCTCGGCCGCCGCCGACCTGCGGGCGTGGTCGAGGGCGGCGACGTGTAAGGCATGCTCGGCCGCGAGCGCCGGCATCGCCGCGTCGATCGCGTCGCGCTCGGCCGTCCTCTCCCCTCGTGCCGCCGCGTCGAGGAGACCGATGGCGTCGCGACGCGCGACGAGGAGAGCGAACGCCGCGCGTCGTTCGTCGGCGCCGGCGCGCACCCGCTTCGAGATCTCCGTGTAGACCTGCGTCCCGGTGATCTTCTCAAGCAGGTCGGCGCGATCCCCTTCGCTCGCGAGCAGGAAGGCGTCGAATTCACCCTGGGCCAGGACCACGGTCCTGCGGAACTGGTCGTATGTCAGGTCGGTCCGGGCGACGACGGCCTCGTTGACCGCGGTCTTGCCGGTGGCGACTGCGGCGCCGTCCCCGATTTGGGACAGGCTTCGGGTCTCGGCCTGCAGGCGCCCGTTGGCCCGGTTCCGGGCTCGGTAGGCCGTCCACCTAGCCCGGTAGGCGACACCGTCCCGGCCTCGGAAGTCGACCTCGGCGAAGCCCTCGCCGGCCCCGCGCCGGAGGATGGCGCGCGGATCGCCGGAGTTGATGGCCTGGCCACCCGGGTCGGGCACGTCCTCGTTGCGTCCGGCGCTCACGCGGGGATACCGGCCGTAGAGGGCGAGGCACAGCGCGTCGAGGATGGTCGACTTGCCGGCGCCGGTCTCCCCGGTGATGGCGAAGATGCCGGTGGCGGCGAGGGGACCGTCGGCGAGATCGATGTCGAACGGTGCGGCGAGGCTCGCGAGGTTCGCGCCGCGTATCGCGAGGATGCGCATCGGTCAGGCCCGGGCTTGCGGACGGTTCATGCGCCTGCCCTGGCGCGATGGAACACGTCGAGGTGCGGGGCGGCCGGCTCGATCCCGTGGGTCCGGAAGAAGGCCATGCGGAACAGGTCTTCCGGGTCCCGCTCGGCAAGGCGGACCATGGGATCGCCCACCGGCGCGAGGTCGGGCGACGGGGCATCGACGCTCGCGACCCGCACGTCGACGACCTTCACCGGGAACCCTTCGGCGATCCGATCCACCTCGGCCCGGTAGGCCGCGGGCAGCCCGTCGCGGGCGAGCCGGATCTGCAGGAAGGGCCGTGCCTCGACCGGCAGGTCGGGATCGAGGTCGAGGGCCGCGAGCCGGTCGCCGAGCTCGCCCAGCGTCGTGTCGCCTGCATCCGGCAGCCGCAGGAAGGGGACGGGCCGGTCGATGACGACGTGTTCCGTCCGTGCCGGGCCGTCGCCGAGGGTGACGAGGCTGACCCCGTGACGGTAGGCCAGTTCGGTGGCCGAGAGGGGGATCAGGGAGCCCGAGTAGCGCACGATCGGGCGCCCCACTTCCTGGGCCCGATGGAGGTGGCCGAGCGCGACGTAGTCGGCGTCCTCCGGGAAGACGTCGGGCGGGACGGCGTGCTCCCCGCCTACGAGGATCCGGCGTTCCGCCCCTTCGGATTCCAGCCCGCCGGCGACGTGCAGGTGGCCGGTGACAAGGTACGGCAACCCGGCAAGCTCAGGCCGGGCGGTCTCGTGGAGCGCGGCGTAGAGATCGCGCACCGCCCCGACGATGGGGGACCCGGCCCCCTCGCGGACGCGGCGGGCGGCGAGGCCGGGCAGGCAGGCGGCGGTGGGATACGAGACCCCGAGCACGTGACCCGCCACCGCGCCGTCCTTTCGGATCGGGACGAGATGGCCCGACAGGTCTATGGCGCCGCCGGGACGCCGCACGTTGCCGACGACATGGACGCCGATCGCATTGAGGAGAGCGCGCGGCGCCTCCAGCCGGCCGGCCGCGTCGTGGTTGCCGGCGGTGACCACGATCGTCATCGCGGGCCGGGCCCGATGCAGGCGCACCAGCGTCTCGTAGAACAGACGCTGGGCCTCGCCGGACGGGTTCTGGCTGTCGAAGACGTCGCCGGCCATCACCAAGGCGTCCGGCTTCCGTTCCTTGACGAGGGCGACGAGCGCGTCGAACACCCGCGCATGCTCATGCTCGCGCAGAAAACCCCGCAGGGTCTGCCCGATGTGCCAGTCGCCGGTGTGCAGGACGCGGATCATGGCATCACTTCCGTCGATCGTTCGTCGTGCCTGCGGCCTTGGGCGTGGTCCGAAGCCGGTACACGCGAGAGGGCGTCGGCGTTCTCGGCCAGGCGCACGCGGATCTCGTCCAGGGTGACGGGGCGGTAATCGAAGCAGTCGACGCCGACGTCGGTGCTCGCGGCGGTCCCCGGCAGGGTGCCATGGGAATGGCCGTAAAGGTGGATATCGCCGCGGTGCATCCTCGGCCAGACCCGGTGCGCGTAGTGGCTGAGGAAAAGTCCCTGTGGCGACCCATCGAGATTTTGGACGACCACGCGGGCCACGTCGACGACGGGCCCGGCCCATGGAAGCCTCACGCTGATGCGGTCGTGGTTGCCGCGAACAAGGAAGATACGACCCTTCAGTCGCGAAAGGATCGCGCGGGCGTGGGCCTCGGTGCAGCGGTAGCAGAAGTCGCCGATGTGCCAGACCGTGTCCTCGGGGCGGACGGCGGCGTTCCAGTTCGCAACCAGGGTCTCGTCGTGTTCCTCGATGGTGGCGAACGGTCGATTGAGCGCCATCCGGGGGCTCAGGATCTGGCGGTGCCCGACGTGATGGTCGGCCGTGAACAGGGTTCGTGGCGGCATTTCGAGCTCCTCGCAAGTGCGCGGAGGCTCGACGCATGGGTCGTCTGCACTCCGGAATTCAGGGGGGCGAAGGACGGCCTATGCGTTTCATCGGGAAGCTCCTCGGACGACGATTCCTTATTTCCTGGACGTGGCCCCGGCGCAAGGTCGGAGACTCCACGGGTAGCGCATAGCGGATAGCGCGACACGCGACGCGCTACGGAATCGGCAGGTTCGTTAACCATGTTCGCGTTTCCTGGCGTCCTTGGCGGGGGGGCGGGCGATGGCGGGTAGGAAGGCGGATCCGACGCGGATGGAGGATCCCCGGCGGTGGGAGGTCTTTCGTGCGGCGGACCAGATCCGGGCGGAAGGCAAGGAGCGTGTCTCGCTCCGGACCGTTTGGGCACGGGTCAAGCTGAACGCGGGAGTGGCCGGCAACAACCAGAGCGTCGGCGGGCACCTGGCGGAATGGACCCGGGAGCGCGCGTACAGCCCGATCATCGAACTCGCGGGCTTGCCGGAAGCGGTCGAGACGGGGCTGGCGAAGGCCGGCGTCGCGCTGTGGAAGGCGGCGCAGGCGGAGGCCGCGGCGATCAACGAGAGAACGCGCCTTCGCATGGCGGAGGCCATCGCGGCGGAGCGGGAGCTCCGGCACGAGGCACTGGGGATGGTGGACGCGCGGGACGCCGTGATCGAGGCCCAATGCAACGAGATCGCCTGGTTCGCGGACGAGCTCGAACGGATGAAGGAGCACCTCAGGACGGTTCGGGCACGGGATTTCTGGCAGCGTGTCATCCAGGAGGTCAGGGATATCCTTCCGGAGCGCGAGGCCTTGCACGTGGGCGACATTACGCTTCGGATCGGCGCCGACCTGGTTCAGGAGGCGGAGGAGCACGTGCAGGCCTGGAACGTCGACACGGTCAGGGGGGCCATCGACGAGCGGATATACCGCAAACGGTATTTTGTTGCGGAGGGCGGCGGTCGCTATCGGAGGCGCAGGCCGGAGGACGGCGGGGTGGCGGCCTGAGGCGTGCCGTCCTTGTTCGGGAGGGAAGCCTGACGCCACGAAGGCCATCGCGGGTTCTCCGCGATGACCGCAGGTGTCGAGCGCCGCACGGAACCGAGCGGTGACGGATGCGACAGGCGGGAGGAAAACCGTCCGGCCCGGCTGATGGAAGGCTTGGGTATCGGCCAAGCTGGTCATTGCGACAGCCGTCGATGTGTTCTAATTTTGTTCCCATGGCCCAGAGCTCTGCGATAGAGTGGACGGAGGCGACTTGGAACCCGGTGACGGGTTGCACCAAGATCAGCTCCGGCTGCGACAACTGTTATGCCGCTCGGTTCTCGGAGCGTTTCCGAGGCGTTCCGGACCATCCGTTCGAGAGCGGGTTCGATCTGACGCTTCGGCCCCGGCGCCTGGAGCAGCCGCTCCAGTGGCGACGTCCGCGGATGATCTTCGTCAATTCGATGAGCGACCTTTTCCATAAGGACGTCCCGACGACGTTCGTCGATCGCGTCTTCGATACGATGGAGCGGGCGGACTGGCACGAGTTCCAGATACTCACGAAGCGTAGCTCGCTCATGCGGGATTACGTCAACGCCCGCTATGTCTCTCGTCCGGTCCCTCCGCACATCTGGCTCGGGGTGTCGGTCGAGGATGGGACGAAGAAATCCAGGGTCACCCATCTGCGGAATACCAATGCCTCGGTGCGGTTCCTGTCCGTGGAGCCCTTGATCGGGCCGATCGGGGATTTAGATCTCCGGGGCTTGCATTGGGTCATCGTCGGGGGGGAGAGCGGACCCGGCGCACGTCCGATGGAGAAGGCGTGGGTCGTCGACCTGCAGGAGCGGTGCGGGCGTGCCGACGTCCCCTTCTTCTTCAAGCAATGGGGCGGGCGATCGCCGAAGTCCGGCGGGCGGCTACTCGACGGACGCGAGTATAACGGGTGGCCGAGGAACGCGCGCGCGGCGATGTCCGCTGCCGTGTAGGGGCGACTGATGAAGCCGGATCGGGTGACGTGGCCCCTTGAGGACCACACCAGGGCCAAGCACGAGATCCTGCGGCGCTACCTCCGGGCGTGGTTCCCGATCCTTGCGCTCGGCGGGTTCCCCCGGATGGTGTTCATCGACGGCTTCGCGGGGCCGGGCATCTACGACGACGGCAGCGACGGGTCCCCGCTGATCGCGCTCAAGGCGTTCCTCGACCAGTCCGCGCCGATCCTCGCCGAGTGCCATTTCCATTTCATCGAGAAGGAAGAGGCCCGCGCGGACCGGCTCCGGGAATGCATGGCGTCGTTGTTCGCGGCCCGGCCGCGACCGCACAACCTCCATGTCCGCGTCCATTCCGGCGAGGGTTTCGAGCAGGTCTACGCGACGGCGCTGCGCGATCATCCGCGGAACGCGCCGGTCTTCGCCCTGGTCGACCCGTTCGGCTGGAACGGCATCCCGATGACGGCGATGCGCGACCTGATGAACCGTGCCAGCGGCGAGGTGCTGGTCAACTTCATGTTCGAGGAGATCAACCGCTTCCTGACGCACCGCGACCAGCCGGACAACTTCGATGCGCTGTTCGGCTGCGCGGACTGGCGCAAGGTCGCCGCCTTGCCGCCCGCACAGCGCAAGGCCGGCATCCGCGACCTCTATGCCGCACAGCTCGTGTCTATGGCCGGGGCCCGTTTCGTCCGGCACTTCGAGATGCGCAACGGGCGCGAGCGGACCGACTACTACCTGTTCTTCGCGACGAAGAACCAGAAGGGTCTCAAGAAGATGAAGGAGGCCATGTGGTCGGTCGACCAGCGGGGCGGGATGGCCTTCTCCGATGCGACCGACCCGGGCCAGCAGGTGCTGTTCGACGGCAGCGATCTCTCCCAGCTCGAAGGCATCCTCGCGCGCCGCTTCTCCGGGGCGGCGGCCGACGTGGACGAGATCGAACGCTTCGTGGTCGAGGAGACCGCCTTCCGGGAGACGCACTACAAGGGGATACTGAAGGGGATGGAGGCACGGGTCCCGGCCGCCATCCAGGTCGAGGCTTGCCGGGAGGGCCGGAGGCGCGGGACCTATCCCGCCGGGACGCGCGTCCGGTTCGCGTAGTCCGACCACGATCCCGGTGGGCCGACCTTACCGCGCCCGGCCGAAATGCCGATCGCCTCAGACCGCCAATAACGCCGACGCCGAAGCGACGGGTCGCTTCCTCGGCATTGCCGGGCGGGGGCGTGGCCGTGCGGGTCGCGGAGGGTTCACCGACGCGGTATCGCCCAGCGGAAGCGCCTGCTGCACCGGCGCGAGGGGCAGGGACACCGGCCCGGATCCGGTCTCGACGCAGCGTTGCAGCATTCGGGCGATTGCGGCCCCGTCGAGGTCGGCCAGCATGGGGTTCGTGAAGCTGCCGCGCTCGCTCGCCATCATCCGTCCCCATCCGTTGTCCCGGATCTGCCGGGCGACGTGTTGGGCCAGCCGCGTGCCGATCGCGGCCTCCCACTTGTAGGCGTAACGGAGCGCGCGGACGGCGTTCCCGAGGGGATTGGGATTCGGTTCGAGGTTGATGTCGATCACGCGCCGGCGCACCCGATCGAAGTAGCATGACTTGGCGATGAGCCTTTGCTCGTCGACCGAGTAGAGTACGGCGTCCCAGTCGAAGAACGTGACGTCGACGAGGTCGTGCAGGGTCGCGACGGGCACATGCCCGTTCACCGCGGCCCAGGTCCGCTCAAGCGGCCAGACGTCGACCTTCCAGCGATCGAGCGCGATGCCGTAGCCGCCGAACTTGTTCACCTTGGCGCCGAGCCGCTCGACGGCCCGTTCGAAGGCCGGCATCGAGCGGGGATCGACCACGAAGTCGACGTCCGACTTGAACGCCCTGTTGCCGGCCAGCAGCAGGTCGCGGAGGAACCCTCCGATCGCGACCGCGGGCCCGTGGTCGAGCAGCATGCAGGCGAAGGCGGCGACCTCGCCCCTCGCGCACGCCTTCGTCGTGAAGAAGTAGTCCGCCCGGCCCTTCAGAAGCCGGCTGTCGTTAACGCGGGGCGGATGCGCCGACATGAAACTCCTGGAGCTCCTGGTGCAGGTCGAGAGCGTACTGGTCGGTCATGCCGGCCACCATGTCGGCCATCAATTGTAGCTCGCGGTAGCGCACCGGCAAATGCGCGTTGTCACCGCCTGTGGATGACGCCCTGTCCTCGAAGACGCGCCGGTAGTTTTCCGAGATCCGGCCGTAGGCGTAGCGCGCGAACGGGGAGGTGCGCCGCGAGCCGGGATCCTCGAACGATTCGCGCTCGGTGATGCCCCGCCATAGCATGTCGAGCAGGCCCTGGATGGTGTTGAAGCCCCCGAGTTCGATCCTGAGGACGGCCTTGTGTCGGTAGGCGTGCTCGGTGTCGAATTCCTTCATCTCGGCGGCGAAAAGCTCGGCGTCGCTAAGGTCGATCAGGGGCTTCTCGATGCCCGTGGTCATGATCGCCTCGTAGTTGGCCTCGAAGGCGTTGATGACGGCCGAGACCATTGCCGTGATGGCATGCGCGCGGAAGACCTGCATCGAGACGTCGTTGAGCTCGGAAGGCGAGAGCCGGGCGGTCCGGGCCTCGGCGGCGCCGTGCTTGCCGGCCGAGAGGACCCACTGCGCCAGCGCATTGCCCTTCAGCTTCGGCCGGCTCTCCAGCCAGGCCATCAGGTCCGCGAATGAGACGAGTTCCTTCTTCACCGCATCCTCGGCGTCGACGACGAGGTACGCGATGTCGTCACACGCCTCCATGATGTGGGTCAGGGGGTGCCGGATGACGCCGGACAGGCCCGCGGCCTCGCGGAAGCGCGCGACGAGATCGGCCTCCGAGGCGAAGTAGCCGACCTTGCGCACCGGCGCCGCGCCGCCCTTCTTCTTCGTGACGACCGCGTCGGAGGACACGGTGTACTTCATCAGCGCCGCAAGGGTGCCGAAGGTCAGGTTCAGGCCGCGGTTGTCCTTCACCACCTGGAGCCTTGTCAGGGTGCGGACCGTCTGGGCGTTGCCCTCGAACTGGCGGAAATCCTCGCGATGCTGCGTCGTCAGCCTCTCCAGGTCCCGGAGGATGCGCTTACGGCCCTCCTCGCCGACGCGGTGGGTCTCGGCATCGCCGACACCGAAGATCAGCGGGTCGTTGCGCACGATCCAGTCCCGGATCGCCTCCTCGCCCTGATGGCCGAAGGGCGGGTTGCCCATGTCATGGGCCAGCCCGATGGCGCCGAGGATCGCGGGGATCGCGCGGGCCGCCTCCGCGCGCTTACCCTCGCCCAGGCTGGTGCAGGCCTCGTCGAGGATGGTGGCCCCCAGGGGGCTGTTCACGATGTGCGTGCCGATCGAGCGCGCGAGGTTGGCGACCTCGTGGCTGTGGGTCAGGCGGTTGCGGACGCTCTCGTTGGGTTCGAGCGGGAACACCTGGGTCTTGTCGCCGAGGCGCCGCGTCGGCGTGGCAAACAGGATGCGATCGAAATCGCGCTCGGTCTCGGTGCGGCTGTCGACGAGCCAGGGCTGCGCCTCGGGCTTGGGGACGTCGACCTTTTCCTCGGCTTCCGGCTTCGGCAAACGGGTGACGCTCAGGAGCTTGCCCCAATCCAGTCTTTGCGCCTGTGCCATTCCGTCTCCATTGACGATGCGCGGGTGTCGGGATCACCGGCCGGATGGTCCCGCGTCGAAGGCGTTTCCGGGGATCACGGGCGATGCGGGCGCCCCAATCGTCCGGCGAGGTGATCGACGCCTGAGCTTAAACGTCGGAGGCGGGTCCGGGGTCCCCGCCGTTCGACTGTCCGACCGACCGCTCACGCGACCCGCGCCGCGTCGTCATACGCTCACGGCGGGCGACGTCGTGAATCTCGGTAAAGCCGGCGCGCTCATGGCGGCCCTGCGATCGCCGGACCCGACCGCCCCGACCAAGGGGCGACGGCCCAGGGCCGCGAAGCGGATCACGTTCCCCGTCGGTCGGTCCTTGACCGGCGAGGCCGTCGCGGGCCCGGACCCGCGTCCGGCGGTGGCATGAGGGCGTGCTCATCGGGCCCGAAGGCATGACGTCCCCGGCCCGCGGTGCATTCCGGGTTCGGCTAGGTTTGGGCATGCAATCCCCACAATCCACCGAAACCCTATGAAGGTTTGCACAAGTCTTCGTTTGGCATTGACGCCGATTCCCGTCGTTCGGTATGTGATCGACGTGCCTGACGGCATGACCTGCGCCGCGGCGATCGCCCGCGGCCCGCCACCGCCCTCGTAGCTGACGCTCGGGCGGGCCTTGATCCGAGGCGATGCCATGTCACCCGACCGCTCCACGCGAAAACGCGCGTCCGGGCCTGTCCTTCGGACAGCGCCATGGGCGTGCATGGCTTCAGGCCCACTCGCGCCTCGCCCGAACCGCAAACCCACCGAGGTCTAGCAGCCGCGATCGCGGCCGCCTGCCTCGCGCGTGGAGGCCGCCGCCATGACCATCTTCCCCCACATCGGTCGCATCGTCGATACGGCTAGGCGACCCTTCGACTTCCTCGACGGGATCGGCCGTCCCGGGTGCCCCGGATCCGTCGACTTCCTTGCTTCCCTGCTTGCCCGGCTGCCGCCGGGCATTCCGCCCGTTCCCGCAGTCGGCCAAGCGGCCGCGCCGTCGGGCGCCCGCCGCCGGCAGGCCCACCCCGGCATCGGCCCGGTCCGGATCCCGATGCGCGGCGGCCATGCCGCTGCCGGGGTGTCGACGCGCATCGGAAACCCCGAGCGGCATCATCGGGCGGTCGCTCCCTCATCTCATGACGCAGCCGAGGCATCCGCCGCGGGAGCGGATCCCGATGTGCGGCTTCGTCCCGTCACAGTGGGTTCGGCCAAGCACCCCGCCCGGCCATCGCGGACTGGGCGCCCATCCCTGCGGCCCGGGCCGCGGCCAAGGACGGACCGGACCGGCTCGTCAGCCAAACCCATCGCTTCGCCGACGACGACGGACGCGATGAGACCAGCGGTTGAAGCGGAGGGTTGCGACCATGGATGACGACCACGAACGCGGCGTTCCCGATCCGGGCCTCCTGAGGCTCGCCAGGGCGCTCGGACGCTACCAGGCGATCCGGGATCGCCAGCCCGGCGGCGACGATCGGGAGCGTCGGGGCGGGCCTGGACGGGATGCTCGAAGCAGCGACGGCAGGAATGGAAAACTTGCGGCGCGCCGGGCGATCGATGATGCCTGAGTGGTCTCAACGACGGGAACGTTCCTCGTGACGCCATTCCGGCCAATCGCCACCATCGCGAACGACCGGCGAAACGCCCTCATAGGCTAGGGCGACGCCTTTCGGCCCGACCCCTTGCGCGGGGTCGGCGCGGCGTACGGCCCATGCGAGCCCAGGGCCTCCCCGACGATCCCGTCACAGCGCCGCCTCCGCCCGGATGCGGTCGACCGAGCATGCGCCAGGCGCTGCCGCCCATGCCAATCAGCGAGACAGCCATGTCCAGGAAGAACAAGACGCGAGACCTCGCGGAACAAGCGTCCCCGGCGCGGCCCAGGGTCGCCGTCTACGCCCGCTACGCGAGCGTGGGGCTATCAACCGATGGCATCGACCGTCAGGTCGCCGCGGCGGTGGACCACGTCGAGGAGGTGGGCGGCGACCATGTCGCGACCTTCGCCGACCATTCGCACGGAGGTGCGTCCACGGATCATCGCCACGAGCTGCGACGCATGCTCGAAGCCGCCGAGGCCCGGTCCTTCGGGATCGTGGTCGTCGAAGATCTCGACCGGGTGTCGCGCGATCACGACACCCTCCTCACGGTGTTCGACCGGCTGCATTCGCTCGGGATCGAGGTCCATCTCCCGGGGCGGGGAAAGCTGTGCCGCACGGACGTCTCGCTCAAGGGCATGATGGAGCCCGGGGCCGGCACGACCGCGCCGGGCCGGAGGTCCCGCCGGTGAGCCCCGCGTTGACGGAACGGCGCCCAAAAGGACTTGAGCAGGTCATGCGCCGGGCTTCGATAGCCTAGGGCGACGCGCTGCCGCGACCCGTTCCGGCGGGACCGGCGCGGCGCATGACCCGATGAGGCCCCGGGTCGGCTCTCCCCCCTTCAAGCCGCTTCCCACGGGGAAGCGGGCGGTCCCGCACGCGCATGGCGCTGCCGGCCCAAGCTTCGCGAGACATTACCATGACCACGCCCGACAACACCCCGGCGCAAGGCGCCGCCCCCGCCACCCATTCCGAGCCGACCTACTTCGCACTGCGCCGGAACGACCGGCCGGAATTCGTTGCCCCGGACCTTCGAAAGGCGGTGGTCTACGCTCGCTTCTCCACGACAGGCCAGAAGGAGGTCAGCATCGATCGCCAATGCGAGTTGGCCGGCGAATACATCGAGGCGACCGGCCGTGTCCTCGCCGACACCTACGTGGACCGCGCCCGCAGCGGCGCCTCCATGGCCGGCCGCGACGAGCTCGAACGCCTGCTGGTCGATGCCACGACCGGGGCGTTCGGCATCGTGGTCGTCGAGAACGTGGACCGACTGGCGCGCGACCTCGGCATCCTCAGCACCGTCTACAAGCGGCTGCTCGGCCTCGGTATCGAGATGCACCAGCCGGGACGCGGCCGGCTTTCCCTCACCGACATCGCGGTGCAGGGATTGATGGGCGACGAGAACCGTCGCATCCTCAGCGAGCGGACGCAGTTCTCGCGGGACGTCATGGCCCGCGAGGGTCGGTTCCCGACGGGTCCCTGCTACGGCTACGCCAAGGTCCCCGGCCGCCCGGGCGAACCGGTCGTCGACGAGGCACAGGCCGAGGTCGTCCGGCGCATTTTCGGAATGCGCGCGGCCGGTCTCAGCCCCAAGATGATCACCATCGCCCTCAACCGGGCCGGGACCCTGACGGGTAAGCTCTGCCATTGGTCCGAGCGACACGTCCGGGATATCATGACGAACCCCCGATATATGGGGGTCCTCGTCTACAACCGGTATCGTTCCGGCAAGCACCCCAAGACGGGGAAGCGCCAGTACCTGCTCCGTCCACGGAAGGACTGGATCGTCACGGAGGTCCCGGACGCGAGGATCGTGGACCAGAAGCTCTGGGAGCAGGTCCAGCAGATCACCGAGGGGCGACGGGCGGATCCCGGCAGGCGGCCGAAGACGCATGCAAGGGATTACCTACTCTCCGGCCTCGCCTCGTGTCCTTCCTGCGGGGGAAGGATGCGCATCCAGCGGTTCATGCACCGCCCCCCCAAGTTCCA
This sequence comes from Methylobacterium brachiatum, assembly GCF_020523825.1. GTDB lineage: Bacteria > Pseudomonadota > Alphaproteobacteria > Rhizobiales > Beijerinckiaceae > Methylobacterium > Methylobacterium brachiatum. Next base: position 448,225 of record NZ_JAJALK010000004.1, read on the forward strand.
GTGCGCCTCGTATGCGCTGAGGAGGACCTGCGACGACAAGACGATGTCGAGCGTGATCGACGTCGAGCGCCTCGTGGTGGGCCTCGTGTCGGACGAGCTTGCGGATCCGGCCTTCACGCAGGCTTATATCGACGGGTACAATGAGGAAAGCGCGCGGAAGGATATCGAGCATGTCGGGGTGCGTGCCGAACTGGAGCGCCGCGTCGCTACGCTGGACCGCAAGCTCACGGCGTCCTTCGAAGAGGCGCTGACCAGAGGCTTCACCAACGCGCGGCTTGCCGAATGGCGCACCCGCATCGAGCGTGACCTTTCCGACGCAGAACGGGACCTCCACCGCACGCCCCGTCATCCCAAGCCTATCGGCATCGATCGCGAACGGCTGGGATCCCTCAGGCAGAGCATGGCGTCGCTCTCGGCGTCCGCTCCGTTCGAGGCATCGGACGAGGCCGGAATGATGCTGATGGCGGACTTCCGCAACCTGGTCGAGAAGGTCGTGGTCACCCGGGTCGGCATGGAGGTAAGCGTGGCCGTCATGCTGAGGGTGGGTATCCTCGTCGAGGCGTCAGGAGGACGCGACGCGACCGCCGGCATCGGTACGCGCGTCGTGAACGGCATGTACCGCATGCACCTCACGGAACGCGACGCATACAAGTTCAGCGAGGCGCGACGGATCGCCGATAGGCGCGCCGCCGACGGTGTCTACGCTCTCGACGATCGGGAATGGTCCATGATCCTGAAGGTTTTCCCACGCAACGCGGTCGATCCGGTCAAGCGTCGCATGGCCGTGGATGCGATGGTGTTCCGTCAGATGACGGGCGCTTCCTGGAACTGCCTGCCCGCTTCGTTCGGCAACATCATCAACATCCGGATCCTGTTCTACGTGTGGAAGGGACGTGGCCTATGGGACCGCATCGTCGCCGCGCTCGTCGAACACGATCCGCGGCGGTGGCAAGGCCTCGCCACGCCGCTGACCCCGACGTCCTATAAGGACCTTTGCGCCAGGGAACCGACGAATCCATAATCGGCCTCGTCTCCAGGCGGTGGGTCAGTCGGAGCCCGCCTCTGCCGGCAAGGGCTGGTCGATGGGCCAGAACTTGCCGGCCACGTTGCGGAAGTGGCTTTGGTGGTAGGCCCGCTTGTAGAGCAGCGTGTAGAGGGCGTCCGGGCCCATCCTGTCGTTATAGTGGAGATGCGAGAAGATCTCCCTTGCCGAGAGCGGCTTCCCGCTCTGCTTGATGATGTTCAGTGCATCCATCGCGACCTCGTTGTTGAACCGACGGCTCTCCGACAGCACCTCGTTCGGTCCCCGGGATGCCTTCCTGCGAGCCTTCCGAGGCGCCGGCTCGAACCCTTCGACGACTGCGTTCGAAGGTTCGACGCCACTCGACGACAGGTCGTTCAGCAGTGTCTTGCCGCTCGCGATGAACGCTTCGACGAGCTTCCGTCGCCGCGCCAGGTCGGCGATGCGTCGATCGATGGTTTCGAGCTCGGCCGCCGCACGGTCGAGGTCCCGACGAAGGCGTACGGCGTCCACTCTGCAACCTTCCGAAAGCCGCCCCGGGGCCATCCGGTCCGGGCATAAGGATTCAGGTCCAGGGAGACTCGACTTTGTCAACCATTCGAGGCATGGCGTGTCGTCACTCGAAGGGTTCGAAGTATACCCTTCGAGGTAGGGAGGGCCGACATGGACGAAACGAATGGCGAGGTGGGATTCCTGCTGGACACCAACGTCTACAGCGACGTCCGCAAGGGGCTCAGCGTCAAAGCCTGCGAATGGTATGCTGCACTCGGCTCCGAGCGACGGTACCTTGCGTGGTGCGTGCTCCAAGAGCTCCTGACCGGAGCCTTCGCGGCGGACGCCACAAAGAACCTCGAATTCGCCCTTCGGCTCCAGGCCTGGACGAGATTCCTCATCGGGACGGAGGGATTGGTGTTCCCGACGGTCGAGGTCACCGTCGAATGCTCGCGGTTGCGCGCCGAGCCGAAACTAAAGAGCCTGTGGATGACGCAACCCAAACAGGCGATCCCGAACAGCGGTGCCGACGTGGATCTGGCGGCATTGTCTCGTATCACGGGCATCCCGATCGCCTCGGAGAACATCGCCCACTTCAAGATGATCCACGCGCTGTTCGAAATCCCCGGCCTCTACGTCCCTTCCACGGGTAAGTGGGCGATCGGCATGCGGGATTCATGCACGAAGGAGCCGTGCGGACCGATCTCAGGAACCGGCGTGGCGCGCCGGACCGGTATCCGCGGTGTTGTGCATCGCCTCGCGCGCATGGTGCTCCGTGGCCGATGGATTCGGTGACGCCGATGCATCCCCGTCCGGGCATGGACCGACGACACGGGTGACCGTGTAGACGCTTCCATCGGACATTCTGACGGTCGTTCCGATAGGGCCGGAAGACCCCTTCAGAAACGAGGCCGCATCCATGCCGGCCAAGTCCGCTTCCTGATGCACATGCATGCGCTTATCCTCATCAACGCCGCCGACCCTGGGCCGGGTCGGACACAGGATGACCATGGCCACCCTCGCGGCAATCGCGTCGCATCACCCACATACGGTCTATTGCGGCGGGCCGCAACAGCTGCATGTCCACCTCTCGCTCCGTATACTGCTGCCCGTGCCAAACGCTCTGTTTCTTTTAAACGAAACAGAGCGTTTGGCAGCTTTCTATATTACAGATTACTTGCAGTGCATGAAGGCATTGAGATCGAGCGCTGTGACGCCCCCCTTGACGCCACGGCGGCCATCGCGGGCGGCGGGAGCCATCATGCCCAATTCGGTCGCAAGGGTCGAAGCAAGGTTCGGCGCGGCGTCCGGATCGCCACTCATGGATCGATCGAACGGATAGCCCGCGACGACGCTCCCTCGATGATCCGTGAGGATTGTTCCCTAGGTGCGATGCGGCCTTCTTCTTCGTGGCGGCCCCCGGGAGGGTGGCTCTCGATGGGAGGTGCCGGGCATCACGTCGTCCGCAGGCCCTGGATCGTCGGGGCCCCGCCTCGCGGATCGCAAACCCGATGGGTGACGACCGGCGCATCATACACGGGGCGATGGCGGCCATGGACGTGATGCACCGACCCGATGGGTGATCGCCAAGGGGCGGGACGGTGATCCCCATGCGAGCCGGCGTGTCGATGGGGGGTATGCCCGGGTCGCTTCCGAGGGATCGGGGAGTACGCCACCACGCGGGACGGGAACATCGGTGCGAAGGGGTACGCCCCGTCCCGGCTTGTCGTCTTCGAGCCCCGGCGGCGCTACGTCAAAGCGGGTTGGTCTCGATCCGGCCGCCGGTGGGGGCGGCCCCGTCGGCGGACAGCCCACCAATCCGATATGAGGTAGCGCCGCCGGCCGGCTTTGGATCGTGGTGTGGAACTGAATGGGGCAAGTCCCATCCCTCCCCAGCTGTGGCATTCGGGCGTTACGTCGTCGGCGACCCTGGATGCCGTCGGAGGGTCCCAGGTACCTACGGATCCCGGCTGCACCAAGCCGGTTCCGGGATCGGGCAGCCTTGAAGGGTTCGCGCTTCGCCCCGCGACGTTCGGGCGGGATATTGGATGTCGCCACCCCGACATTGTGCGGCGGACCGCATGGTCCGGCTCATTCCGGACGGCCGACCCCCACCAGGGTGGGGGCGTCGACCCGTATCGATCGTCATGGCCGTGCTTGGCCGGCCGCCTCGATGTCGGTCGGCGGGCAGGGGGGCTGTGACGGCGCGTGATGCAGCCCGGACCCGGAAGAAAGGGGCGCCGCCCTGGGAACTCCACGAGACTGGACCGATGGGTCCTTACGGGAGATCGGACGAACCGGCACGGTGCCGGGCCCTTGCATCGACGCAAGGGCCCGGATCGGATCAGGGAAGTCGGCTGGCGCCCCGGGATCGGCGGGCGCCGTGGCCACCCCGGTGCCGGCGGGTCCTCGCGGCTGATCCGGCCTTGATGATGGCGAGGATCTCATCGCCGGAGAGCACCCGGGCCTCGACCAGCCGATCGGCCAGGGCCTCGATCGTGGTGCGGTGCTCGCGGACGAGATCGGAGGCCTGGGCGTAGAGGCGAAGCAGGTCGGCCTCCACCGTGCGGCGCAGGGCGGGATCGGCACGCATGGCCTCCTCGGCCCCACCGGGTCGATAGACGAGGCTGTCGCCGAGGCCATATTCCACATGCAGCGAGACCACAGTCGTGGTGGCGCGATCGAGGTCGGAGCCGCGGCCTCCGCCCGCCCCGGTGTGGGGCACGCCGACAAGAGCGTCCATCGCGCGGCCGGCGAGTGCGACGACCGCGATGCGCTCGATCTGGGTCCGCGTGAGGAAGGCCCGCGGGGTCAGGGTCCCCCTGGCGGCCCCCTCGCTCGATTGCCGGTGGGCGATCGTTACCGTGGACATGGATGCCACGTCGAGCACGACGGCACAGACGCAATGCGCCGCTTCATGGGCAGCGATGGCCCGGATTTCCTCCGGGGTGCGGGTCTCCGTAGGGGCGACCTGGGCGATGAGGTCCGCCAGGACCATGCGGCGGCCCTCGGCACGGGCGGTCGAGCGCGCGCCCTTGACCCAGGCCACGACCTCGGCGCCGGTCGACCCGGCTCCGAGTTGCGCGACGCCCGAGATGTCGACGCCGTCGAGGTCGACACCGAGATGCTGGCGCAGGATCCCCGCAAGGGCGGTGGCGTCCGGCCGGTCGATCCGGATCACCGGATGGAGCCGGCCGGGGCGGATCAGGGCCGCGTCGAGGAGGCCGATATGGTTCGTCGCCCCGATTACAATAACCTTTGAGGTTATATTTGATGAAGTAGAGTCTAGACTTGCAAGTATCCCGTTAACGACAGGACTCCACCAGTCGCGCGCACGGTTATCCATTGCTGCTCTGTTAGGAATGCTGTCTATCTCATCTAGAAATAAAATACATGGCGCAATTGCCGCAGCTTGTGCAAGCTTCGCTTCCCATGCCTTCAGGACTCCATCCAAATGACCGGACGACGAAGTGAAGAGTTCGGATACGCTCGCCGAGATGAGCGGAACCTTCGCTGCCTTGGCGACACTGCGGATAAGGCTGGACTTGCCCAGACCGGGGTCCGAGTAGAGCGTACAGTTCTTCGAGATCTGAGAGAATTCCAGCCGCCCGGCCCTCCATTCGCCGAGGTCGCGCACGAGGGCGAGGGCCCAATCCATCGCGGCCGAGTAGCCGTGGAGCGATGCAAGCTCGGGGATATCCTCGCCGAGCGCGTCGCCGGCCGATAGGGCCCGGGTGGACGACTGTAACCGCGCAATGCAGGAAGCAGGGGAGGTACCCATCCGGATCGCCGCCGTGATGTCGTCGAACGAGAGACCGGTGGCGACCGCGGGCGGCAGCCGGCGCGCCCGCTTGCCGGTCACCGCCCGGATCACGGATGCGATGACGCGGTTCGACGGCGGCCCGATGCGAACGAAGAGGTCGGCGGCCTGGACGAGTGTGGCGGGCAGGTAGCGCGCGGGTGCCGGGCTGATGCCGGCGATGCGTGCGCCCCGCGACAGCACGGCGGAGACGTTGCCGTTTCCTTCGGTGGGTCTTTCGGAGCGGGACGCGCCCATCCTGACGATGACCTGTGCGAACGACCCCAGGTCGCGGAGGGCGAGTTCGACCCGGCTGCCCCAATCGGGTGCCGGGACCTCGATCACGAGGGCGAGGGCCCCGTGTCCCTGGACGCGGCGCAGGCCCGCCGGGCCGAGTGCGTCGAGCAGGGCCGCGACGGGCAGGGCGTCCCGGGCGTCCTGGCGACCGGCCAGGCCGGCCTGAACGTAGACGGTGTCGAAGTCGTCGGCCGGGTGGCGATCGTCGCCGAGGTCGAGGGCGGCCTGGGCGGCGACGCGCCGTGCGGATTCGATGAGGGACATGATGGCTGCCTCCTGAACGAGGCAGCCGGCCGCGATCGCGGTGCTGGTCAGGCCTCGGGGGGGATCGGGATCGCGTGGGGGGAGCGCGGCCGGGCGGCGATGCCGACGGGCCGGGCGGGCCTGCGGACAGGCCGGGGCGCGCGTTTCGGCGCAGAGGGGCGATGGGTCATGGGGTTTCATCTTGGGGCGAGGGCCGCCCGAACGTCAGCTACGAGGGCGGTGTGGGCTCCGGCCGGTGCCGGGAGCGTATGTCGCTCGATGAGCGATGGGGGATGATTACAGTATCGATTGAATTCGCGTCAAGATTAAATTCTATCTGACGGATATTTTATTGGCATCTGTGGATAACCGGCTATAAGACCAAGTCTAAGCGGATCGGAACCTCTTCGGCGGATGCCCGATATTCGGTTGGATCACGGATTATCGTGCCGGTCCGGTGGAAGGATCCGCTCTTCCGGCCCGTCGTTTGGAACCCTCCGGGTCGGCGGCGTCGCCTGAGCGTCGGATCGCCCGCGAGGTCCTGCCGAACGGGACCACGGTGCCGCTCGGGGCGCGGGCGGAGGCGCCGGCCATGCGTTCCGCCTCGTCGATGACCGCGTCGCCGAGGGCGACGAGGGCCCGGTGCATGGCCCGACGGTACGCGGTGACGCCGATCTCGTCTCGCATCACCGCGGCGCGGTTTAGGAATTCGACCGCGAGATGCAGGTCGTCGTGGACGTCGATCATCAGTTCGTTCCTTCCGTTCCGTTCGTTCTCGGCTGCGTGTCGGCGTCGGCCTGCCGGTCGGGCACCTCGACGACGAGACCTGGGATGAAGCCGGTGGCCTCCTCGACGTGGCCGCGTGGGTTGCAGACGATGCGGGTGTCGTGGATCCGGTAATCCGCATGCCGGTGGACATGGCCGTGGACCCATAGGGCGGGGCGGCACGTCCCGATGAGGTCATCGAGGTCGGTGGCGTAGCACCACGCCAGGTTCTCGTGCGGGGACAAACTCCGCCGGGACGGTGCGTGGTGCGTGACCACGACGGTGCGCTCCGGCGCCGGCCGGATCGCGCCCTGGACGTAGGCCCGGCTCGCGCGGTGCAGGCGAAGGACGTCCTCGGGCTCGATGCGATGCCTGGACGTCGGCCCGGTGCGGATCCGGCGATAGTCCTGCATGCCCTCGCGTCCGCCGGCCGACCGCAGCCCGTGGAGGAGGCCGAAGGCGCCGAGGCGAAAGTCCGTCCATAGCGTCGCCCCGACGAAGGTGACGCCCCCGATCGTGACGGCGTCGTCCATCAGCAGGTGGACGCCGAGGCGATCGGCGGCGGCCCGGCCGAGGCGGACCTGGTCGGACAGGGTGTAGCGGACCTCGCCGCGGTCCCACCAGAAGTCGTGGTTTCCCGGCACGTAGACCACGGGGACGCCATGGAAGCGTTCGGCGATCCATTCGAGCGAGCGCACGAGCGGAACCTGGACGTCCCCTGCGATGACGACCGCGTCGAAGCCCCCGGCCGGCACGTGCGCGGCAGGGTCCCACGCGTTCGCGACGTGTTCTTGATGTAGGTCGGATAGTGTCCAGAGGCGCATGTTGCGGCCCTCCGATGCCCACGGTTTTCGAGGCCGTGGTGATGACGATACCCGGGGCCTTCGCCCTCGGTCGGCCCATGGGGCCTGGTGCACGCGCCCTAAAGCGCAGGCCGTTATGCGGCCCGCGCGGCTTTCATTCGGGTACAGGCGGGCACGTTCGTCATGGGGCCCAGGTGGACGCGGGCGGGCCCGTGGTCAAGCGGGCGATGCGGATCATGGTTGACCGTTGGTTAACGGGAACCCCTCCGCCGTGCATCAACTGAGAATCCGCGAGGAACGGGAACGGGGAACGTTCCGCATTCCCGTTCCTCGAATTTTCAGGGCACCTTAACCAAGGTTCGGCCAATCTATCCTGAGGTTCGGAGGGGTTCGCGATGACGCCGCAGCAGAGGGTCTACAAGGTCTGCGACCGGATCAGCGCGGAGGGCAAGGAGGACGTCGATGTCCAGGCGGTGATCGACGAGATGAAGCGCAAGCCCCCCTACCGCGCTATGGCCCGTGGGGCGGTCATGCTGCACGTGCGGGGGTGGAAGGTGGAGCGGGCGTACAAGCCGCGGCTCGACGTGCGGGTGCTGCCCGAGCCGTTGCAGGCGGGCCTCGCCGAGCTCGCCAAGACGGTCTGGGAGGCGGCGATGGTCGAGGCGACGGCACGGCTCGAAAACCTGCGTAGGCTGGCGGAGGTGGAGCGGCTCGCCACCGACGAACTCCTGCGAGAGGCCGGCGCCAAGCTTGACAGAGAAGAGGCGACCGGCTTGCTCAGGGACGCGGAAGCGGTCCGGCTGACCGGGGAGAACGCGGCGCTCCGGGCGGAGGTGGGACGCGTGAGCAGGCGCCTCGAACACATCCGGGCGGAAGAGTTCTGGGACCGGGTGATGCGCGAGGTCTTTGCGATCATCCCGCCGCGGGGGGCGATGACGGTGGAGGGGATCCTTCCGAGGCTGCGGCAATCGACGCGCCGGGGGGCCCGGCTCCACCGCGAGCCGTTGGACGTGGAGACGCTGCGCAAGAAAATGGACGTGCGGGTCAAACACGGGAAGTTCTTCGCTAGGAACTACGACAGGACCTATCAGCGAGAACCACGCCATCTCGCCGGGACAGCGCATGGCGAGACATAGGATCGGAGCTCGCCGTTCCTCCTAAAGCGGGCGCGGCGAGACCCACGCGGGTGCGACGAGAAAAGTGGATCGGTCGATCGTGCCGATCCTGTCGATCGATGGACCGATCCGGTTCGTTCCGTGTTCAACAGGTCGTTCGCCTGGGCTGGTCACGGGACATGTACGATCGTCCGGAAAGTGTATATCGGCGACTGGCTCCGAACCCATGATTGTCTCAAGCGCCTCGGGGCCGGTCATACTCTGTAACGGTGGGGCGGGTCAGCATGGTCAACGGCGTGAGTGTCGCCCGCCCGGTCGCGGGCGCCACGGTGGGGAATGCCGGGGAAACAAGTCAGGAAGTCCTGAAGCGGTCGCGGGGAAACGAGCTCTTCATCGCCGTCGTGGGGCCCGTCGGGGCCGGGGCCGGACGGGCCGCGAAGATCATCAAGCAATTCCTGGAGGAAGCCGGGGCGTCGCGCTACGAGGTCCATGTCGTGAAGGCGAGCTCCGCCATCAAGGCGTGGGGCCGCGCCGAGGGGCGGGCGGTCGCCGGCGACGGGGCGCGCAAGACCCTCGACGGCATCATCGCCATGCAGGACCACGGCGATGCCATGCGGCTCGCCGCGCGTGACAACGCGGCCGTGGCGCGGGCCGTGGTCGGGGGGATCAGGGTGGCTAGGGCCGAGGCGAGTGGCCTCGCGGAGGGCGAGCTCGACGGCAAGCCCCGCGCCTACATCATCGACTCCTTGCGGCATCCGGCCGAGGCGCACCTTCTCCGTCGTCTCTATCAGGACGCGTTCACGCTCGTCGGCGTCGTGTGCGATCCGGAGAAACGAAGCAGGAGGCTGCGAACGGAACTCTACAACCTCGACGACCGCCAGACGGAGGCCACTAAGGCGGCGATCGCCGCCTTCATGGACCGCGATGCCGACGCCCCCGAGAAGCATGGCCAGCACGTCGTCGACACCTTCCACGAGGCGGATTTCTTCGTCGACAACTCGAAGGACGCCGAGGACGACCCGAACAACACCGCCATGAACGAACCGCTCCGACGTCTGGTCCGGCTCCTGACCCTGAGCGAGGTCATCCGGCCGAACGTCGCCGAGACGGCGATGCACCAGGCCCATTCGGCGCAGCTCAAGAGCGCATGCCTTTCGCGTCAGGTCGGCGCGGCCCTGGTAGACGCGCAGGGCAACGTCATCGCCACCGGGACGAACGAGGTGCCCAAGGCCGGGGGAGGTGTCTACGGCGAGGCCTTCGAGCCCGGTGACGACGAGCGGTGTGCCTTCAGGCCGAACAGGTACTGCAGCAGCAACCGGGAACAGAACGCCATCATCGACGCGCTGCTCGTTGCGTATCCCATGCTGCTCGCGGACCGGGAAAGGTCCGTGGTCGTCGCCGAACTCCGGCGCACGCGGCTGGGTGGGCTGATCGAGTTCAGCCGTGCCGTCCATGCCGAGATGGACGCGATCCTCTCGGCGGCGCGGACGGGTGTCTCGCCGCGCGGCACGCGACTTTTCGTCAGCGCGTTCCCCTGCCACTACTGCGCCCGCCATATCGTGTCGGCGGGGATCGACGAGGTCCAGTACATCGAGCCTTACCCGAAGAGCCGCGCGCTCGACCTGCATTGCGACGCGATCACCACCGTGTCGGAGGATTGGGAACCTCCGTCCCGCTTCCGGCATGAATCCCCGCGCGATCGCGGGGCGATCCGCGAGCCTGCGAAGCCCCGGCCGAAGGTCCTTTTCAGGCCGTTCGTCGGCGTCGCGCCCCGGATGTACGCGAGGGTGTTCCTCAAGGACCGTGACTACAAGGACAAGGTGACCGGCGATTTCGCCATGGGCGAGCCGGACTGGGGTGGTCCGTCGGACCTCTTCAAGCTACGCTATACAGACCTCGAACGGGACCTCGGGATTCGCCCAGCATGAGCCATCCGCACCTTCGTCTCGTGGCCGAGACGGCCCGCGACGAGGCTCCCGCCGTCGCACCGCGGACGCATCACGAGCAGCTGTCCCTCTTCGATTTCCGACCCGTACAGCGCGTGATCTGCTTTCCGATGGCGGACCTGCACGGTGAGGTCTTCGCCCGCGTGTTCAGCCTTGCCAGGCCGTCCATCGTGATCGATGCGCGGGCCTATCCCTACTTCGACCTCAACGCCCTCAGCCGCCAGAGGGCGTTCAGCTTGTTCGAGGACACGAGTTCCCACTATGTCCATAGGCACATCGACCTGAGGCCACCGAGCGACCAGTGCGGACGGTGGAGGGTGCGTGGCACGGCGATGGATGTCCTGACGGCGTTCGCACAGCCGTCCGACCGGACCGTGACCTGTCTCGCCGTGCTCCTCAACGGGCGGACGGACGTGGATGTCCTCGACGAGGCGCTGCGACACTCGGAGGCCGGCAGACCGGTCCACTGGCGTGTCGAGACCCTGGAAGGGGTTCCCGGCCTTTCGAGCTGACGTCCGGGGTTTCGTGGTCCACTGATGTGGCCGGACCCGTCATGGATCCCCATAGGCGGCCACCGCGGGCTCCAACCATGCACGCCGACGCTCCTCCTCCTTCTTCGTGATCTTGCGGAAGAAGCCGAACAGCCCGGGCCCGGAAGGATGCCACCGCCCATCGTGCAGCCAGTACCCATCCCGGAATCGGTGCCCGGATCCGTCGATCGCAACGATGTCGATGTGTCCGTCCTGTCCGCATCGCATCGACGTGACGGTGTCGCGCAGCATCTGCCGGACACGGATGCGCACCGCGAAGCGTTCCTCGTCGGACGCGTTCGCGCGTTCGAGTTCCAGCATCAGGGCGATGGCAGGTTCCCGACCGTCGGACTTGCCGGCATCCCTCAGGGCAAGCAGGGTCGCGGAGTTCTCCGTGATCCCCGCCTCGATGGTGGCGACCTCGCCACGGATCCTCTCGATCGCAGGTTCGGCGAACCGGTCCCCGCGCCCGAAGGCCCGCATCAGGGTCTCCGCCTCTGCCTGGAGGCCGTCCCGTCGGGCGATGGCTTCCCGCAAGGCCTGTTCGAGACGTTGCATCTCGCCGGCATCGGCCTTCGAAAGGTCAAGCTGCAGGAACCACGACAGCACCGCGTCCTCGGTCTCCTGGTAGGGGATGCGGACGTCGTTCCCACAGGTGCCCGCCCGGCTCGACGAGCAGATGAGCACGATGGTCGAGCGCTTCCCCCGGTCCCGGTAGTTCATCGGGTTGCCGCACGTCGCGCACGTGGCCACCATCCCGAAGAGGTTCGAGATGCGCGTGCCCTGCCGGCCGCCAGCGTTCGGCGTAGTGCCCAGCCGCCGCTTGTCGGCCACGCGCCGGGCCCGGTCCCACAGATCATCGTCGATCACCGCCGGATAGTAGTCCGGGATCACGTCGCCGGCGGGGATCCGCGTGCCGACCTTGATCCCGTTCCTGATGCTGGCCTCCATCCTGTGGGGCCGGAACTCGCCGAGGACGGCGCGGGTATCGGTGATCTTCTGGATCACGCCCCCGTGCCATGCGCGGCCCTTGCCCCAAGTGGGCTCCCCGTCCCTGTTGAGCCCCCGGGCGATCGCATCGCGCCCTCGGCCGTCGGCGAGCTCGGAGAAGATCCGCCTCACGATCGGCGCCCGTACCTCGTGCGGCTTGAAGCCGTCGCCGTCGACCTCAAGCCAGGACGGGATCCTCGCGGTGAGCTTACGCTTGCCGATGTCCGCCCGTTTCCGGATCCAGGTCTCCTTCAGCCGGGCGGCCTTCATCAACGACTCGTCGTGCGCCCGCATCAGGTAGACGATCGAGATGATGAATTGCATCGGGTCGGACTGGGCGTGGTAGGTCTGCCTGTCGATGATCGATCTGACGATGATGCCGTTGTTGACCAGGCGCAGGAGCAGTTCCTGCGCGATGTTGATCTCCGCCCGCGAGACGCGGTCGAGGGACTCACAGAGGAAATAGCTCCCCACCGCGATCCTTCCGGCCTCGACCTCGTCCACGAAAAGCCTGAGCTTGCCGGTTCCGCCCTTGGCGATGTTGGCGCGGGTGTAGGCCGAAACCCCGATGTCATGGAGGTTGAAGCGGGTGTCGAGCGTGAGATGCGGGTTCTCGGCGAGGTAGGCGTCGCGCAACTCGATCTGTCTCCGGAAACCGTCGCGGTGGCGTTCGCCATCGCCCTTGCTGACTTGGCGTTTCGAGCTCAAGCGCAAGTAGGAATAGGCGATCGCCGGTGCGGGGTCGGCGGGGAGGCCGGAGGGAAGACCCATCGAAGTCCAGGCTTTCTTGCGTGATGCGACCCTCCTAACACGTTGCCGGCCAACCCTGCCAATCGTCGTCTCCATCTCGGGCCTTCACATGGTGCTGGCCGCCGGCGTGGTCTTTTGGCTAATGCGAGCATTGCTCGCCTTCGTCCCGTTCTGTGCCCTGGTCTGGCCGATCAAGAAGATCGCCGCCGGGTTCGCGATGCTGGGCGTCACCGCCTATTGCGCCTTCTCGGGCTGGGACATCGCCGCCGAGCGTTCGCTGATCATGACCCTGATCATGCTGGGCGCGATCCTGGTCGATCGACCGGCTTTGTCGATGCGCAACCTGGCGCTCGCCGCTTTGATCGCCCTGGCACGGGAGCCCGAGGGGTTGCTGGGGCCGAGCTTCCAGATGTCGTTCGGGGCGGTGGCCGGGCTGATCGCCTGCGCGCGGCTGATCGACGGCGGCCTGTTCCGGCGGCCGGGGGCAGGGCGGATCGAGCGGCTCGTCGGCACCGGCCTCGCCGCCGTGACCGGCACGCTGGCGACGACGCTCGTGGCGCAGATCGCCACCGCGCCATTCGCCACCTACCATTTTCAGACGATCCAGCCGTTCGGGCTGATCGGCAACGCCCTGACCCTGCCGCTCGTCTCGCTGGTGGTGATGCCCGCGGCGGTGATCGGGATCCTGGCCTATCCCTTCGCCCTCGACCGGCCGGTCTGGTGGCTGATGGGGCAGGCGGTGGGCGGCATGCTGGCGATCTCGGAATGGATCGCCGGCTTCGATCGGGCCACCCTGGTGCTGCCGGCTTTCGGCACCGGCGCGCTGGTGCTGCTGGCGGCGGGGCTGCTCCTGGCCACGCTCCCGGTCTCGCGGCTGCGCTGGCTCGCCCTGCCGCCCGCCCTGCTGGGGCTCGGACTCGCCGCGATGCCGGACCGCTTCGATCTCTATATCGACCGGCAGGGCGGCGGCGCGGCCGTGCGCGGGACCGATGGACGCCTAGCGGCGCTGGGCAGCCCGTCGGCCTTCGTGCTGGAGCAGTGGCTGAAGGCGGATGGCGACGGCCGGTCGGCCAAGGCGGTGATCGGCGGTGTCGCGCAGAGCGGACGCTGCGACCGTCTCGGCTGCACCGCGCGCCTGCCGGATGGCCGCGCCATCGCCCTGGTCCGCGACCGGCGCGCCTTCGCGGAGGATTGCGCCCGAGCGGCGGTGGTGATCACCCGGCTCGCCGCGCCGCCGACCTGCCACGCGCCGCTGGTGATCGACCGCCGGGCGCTCGCCGCCCACGGCGCCGTCGCCCTTCGGGCCGACCGCGCGGGATTCACGGTTCGCTATGCCCACGACGAGGGCCGCTCCGTTCCCTGGCGACCGTCCCCCAATCCCGGGCCGTCACCGGTGCAGCGGACCGAAACGCCCGCTCCCGGCGCTCCGATCCCGTCCGAGCCCGACGCCGCCAGTCCCGAAGCCGCGCCCGGCGACGCGCCGACCGAGCCGCTTCAGTAGCGGCGGACGAGGCTGACGAGCCGGCCCTGGATCTGGACCCGGTCGGGTCCGAGCACGCGGGTCTCGTAGGCCGGGTTGGCGGCCTCCAGAGCGATCGAGGAGCCACGGCGACGCAGGCGCTTCAGCGTGGCCTCCTCGTCGTCGATCAGCGCCACGATGATGTCGCCGGTATTGGCCGTGTCCTGCTTGCGGATCACCACGAGGTCGCCGTCCAGGATGCCGGCATCGACCATCGAATCGCCGCGCACTTCGAGGGCGTAATGCTCGCCGCCGGCCAGGAAGTCCGGCGACATGGTGATGGCGTGGCTCTGGTTCTGGATTGCCGAGACCGGCGTACCGGCCGCGATCCGGCCCATCACCGGAATCGAGATGGCGCGCCCGCCATCATCGATCATCCGGGTGGTCGCGGGCTGGGGCGGCAGCTTGGACTTGCCACCTTCGACCACGCTCGGGGTGAAGCGGCGGGGCTCGGCCGGCGGCGCGGCGGCCTGCGACAGGCTCTCGGGGATGCGGATCACCTCGATGGCCCGCGCCCGATTCGGCAGTCGTCGCAGGAAGCCGCGCTCCTCCAGGGCCGTGATCAGCCGGTGGATGCCCGACTTGGACTTCAGATCGAGGGCGTCCTTCATCTCGTCGAACGAGGGCGGGACGCCGCATTCCTGCATGCGGCTCTGGATGAAACGCAGGAGGTCCAATTGCTTGCGCGTGAGCATCGACGGGGGACTCGCGGCTTGGCGGACCGCATCGACGCGGCCTCGGAAACAAATCACGAACACGTTAAACGTTCCGCAAGTGTTCCGCAAGCCTGATCCGGCCAAGCTTGATGGGCCGAGGCGCCCTGTCGCGCAAGCCTGCGCACTCTGCCCCTCGGCCTCACGGTGACCTGAATCGCATCGGATGGTCCGGACGCTATGAAGGTTCGTGCCGGACGGCGAGGTCCCGACCTCGACCCGGATAGAATTGGCCTCGACCGCCTGGAACGGTCGCGTGCCCCATCAAGACATGGGTCGAATGGACGTCTCAGCATCCGATATTGTCGAACCGGGCAGCCGCGTGAAGCGCCTGCGGTCCGCGACGGCGGCGGCCCATGATCAGCTCGACCGGCGGGTCATGGCGGGGCGGCCCTTCGCGAGCCTCGAACGGTACGCGCTGTTCCTGCAGGTCCAATACCGATTCCATACACGCGTCGATCCGCTCTATCGCGACGGCGCGCTGGGCTTCGTCCTGCCCGATCTCGACGGACGGCGCCGTCTCGCCCTGATCGCGCAGGATCTGCACGACGTGACCGGCCGGATCCCCGACGCAGCCGCGGAGGACGGGGACGCGATCGATCCCGTGGCCGGGCTCGGCTGGCTCTACGTCGCGGAGGGCTCGAATCTCGGCGCGGCCATCCTGATCAAGGAAGCCCGGAAGCTCGGCCTCTCGGAGGGCCACGGCGCCCGCCACCTCGCCGGGCATCCGGACGGTCGCGGGTTGCACTGGCGGCAATTCACCACCGCGCTCGACCGGATCGCGCTCGCGGGCGACGGCGAGGCCCGCGCCGCCGCCGGGGCGACGGAGGCGTTCCGGTACGTTCACCGGCTCGTCGGCGACGCGTTCGGGGGCTGAGCGCCGGTCGGGGCGACAAACGCATTGACTGGTCAAGCGGGGCCGTTTCAATGCGCCACGGGGCTGGAACTGGGCTTGGGATGACGAGGATGCGACGGCGCGCGGCTCTGCTGCCCATCGGCTTGGTGAGTGTCGGCCTGGCCTTGGCCGGCTGCACCACCGGATTCTCGTACATCTCGCGGAACTACGTCGCGCTCACCCCGCAGGTGGTCACGATCGGCTGCAAGGAGCCCTACGAGGTCTACGACAACCGGCAGCTGCGCCGGATGCTGATCGTCTCGAACGCGCTGCGCGAATATGCCGGCTGCAATCTCAGCGAGGTGCGGATCGATCCCGATCCGGCGGCGAGCCGGGTGAAGCGGTTCCGCACCGCCGCCCGCGCCTATCTGGACGAGACCGTGCGGGAAGATTGCCGGATCACCGGCGAGACGGTGTTCGACCCGCAGAAGAGCGAGTTCGCCTATGCCTGCGACGGACCGATCGAGAAGCGGGGCACGGTGGTGCCGCGCCTGCCCGGCCGCAATCCGGGCCTGAACCAGCAGTAATCCTTTTGAGGCCCGAGGACCGGTCAGGTTCCGGGCTTCGGAAACGTGCGCTCGGCGGCATCGCCGGCCGCCGCCAGCAGGGCGCGGGCGAAGGCTCGGGCTTCCGACCGGTCCAGCACGATCGCCGCCGTGACCGGGCTGCCGCCGAGGTCGGCGAGGGCGAGTTCCAGCCGCACCCCGTCCGGGACGGCACTCGCCTGGAGGCTCCAGCCGCCGCCGCGATCCGTGCTCTTGGTCATCACAACCCCTTCCTGCCTGGCAGACCCGAAAAAACGCCGCAGGCTCCCGCCGGAACGGCCCGCGCCCGCCGCTGTTCCGATCCGGTGCCGCACGCCGCTTCCCTGCCTCGCCTGTCCACCCTGCTCAAGACCGCCGGCCCCGGTCTGGTCGTGATGCTGGCCGATACGGATGTCGGCAGCCTCATCACGGCGGCGCAGAGCGGCGCCCGCTGGGGCTACTCCCTGTTGCTGCTGCAGATCCTGCTCGTGCCGATCCTGTACATCGTCCAGGAGCTCACGGTCCGCCTCGGGACCGCGACCGGCCGCGGCCATGGGGAGCTGATCCGCGCGCATTACGGGCCGATCTGGGCCTGGATCTCGTATGCCGGCCTCGTGGTCGCCGGGATCGGGGCGATCGTCACCGAGTTCTCCGGCATGGCCGGCATCGGCGACGTGTTCGGGGCGCCACGCCTCGTCAGCCTCGGATTGCCCGCCGCCCTGCTTCTCGGGCTTGTGTTCACCGGGAGCTACCGGCGCGTCGAGGTGGTGGCGATCGCGGTCGGGCTGTTCGAGCTCGTGTTCATCGGGCTCGCCATCGCGGCCCGGCCGAATCCGGGCGACATCGTCGCCTCCTTTGCCCACATGCCCCTCGGCGACAGCTCCTACCGGGTGCTGATCGCCGCCAATATCGGCGCGGTGATCATGCCGTGGATGATCTTCTACCAGCAATCAGCGATCGTCGACAAAGGCCTCGGCTGGGACCATGCCCGGAATGCGCGGCTCGACACCTTCGTAGGTGCCGTGATCTCGCAATGCGTGATGGGTGCGATCCTGATCGCGGCCGCGGCCACGATCGGCCAGGCCGGGCAGGGCACCAAGAACGGCCTCGAGACGGTCGGAGACCTCGCGGGCGCCTTCACGCCGGCGCTGGGCCCCTGGCTCGGGCAGGTGGTGTTCGGGGTCGGCATCGTCGCCGCGGCCTTCGTAGCCCTCAACGTCGTCGCGCTGGCGCTCGCCTGGGGCTTCGGCGACGTCACCGGCCGACCGCATTCCCTCGAACAATCGCCCCGCGAGGCGCCGGCCTTCTACGGCACCTTCGCCCTGGTCGTCGTGGCGGGGGCGGTCACCGTGCAGCTCGTGACGAATCTCGTCGCGCTCAACATCGCCGTCGAGGTGATGAACGCCCTTCTGCTGCCGCTGGCGCTGGGCCTGCTGATCCTGCTCGCCACCCGGGCCCTGCCGGAGGACAGACGGGTGCGGGGCGCCTACAAGTGGGTTGTCTACGGCGTGTCCGGCCTGACCGTGGCGTTCGCCATGATCGGCGTGCTCGACGGGGTCGGCCTGCTCTGAACCGATTGACGCCGCCGCCTCGATGATGTCTCCCCGGGCGGGCTGACAGAGTGGAGTCGCGACACATGCAAGAGATCTGGTTCCGCACGGGCGAGGCCACCGTGCTGGCGGCCGAGGGCCAGTACACCGACGCGATGCCCGAGGTGCTGATCGGCTCGGTGCGCGGACCGGTGGGCCAGGCCTTCGCGTCGATGATGGGGCAGGTCCAGGGCCATACCCGGATGTTCGTGGTGCGCGACCTCAACCAGCTGGTGCGCCCGGCCACGATGATGACCACGAAGGCGACGATCCACACGGCCGAATATGTCGAGCTGCTCGGCGGCGTCGTTCAGGCCGCGACCGGCGACGCGATCGTGGATTGCATCATCGAGGGCGTGCTGCCGAAGGACGGGCTCGACGAGCTGTGCATGATCATCATGATCTGGCTCGACCCGCGCTGCGCCGAGGACGACAACCTCGACCGCAAGGACCTCTACCGCACCAACTACGAGGCGACGAAGCTCGCCATCGCCCGCGCCCTCAAGGGCGAGCCGACCGTGGACGAGCTGATCGCCAACCGGAAGACGGTGAAGCACTACGCCCTCGAGGACGTGATCGAGTATTGATCAGCGTCGCGCCCGCGCCAGCGTGGTGCGGGCGTAGACATCGCCCAGCCGGCACTCGAGCCCGGCTGAGGCGATGACGAGCCGGTCGTCGGGATCCGTCATCCGACGACGGACCCAGCCGGACCCGGTCCGCTCCGACAGGGTGACGTCGAAGGCTCGTTGCTCGACGAGGAGCAAAGCCTCGCACATCGGCAGGGCTTCGTAGCCGGCGAGCTTCACGTCGATCTTTCGACGATTGAGGCTCGATAACCGGCGCCTGTCGCTCGGTGAGATGATTTCAACGGCGAGGTAGAGTGTGCCGACGACGTTCTGGCCCGGCTCGAACTCCGCCAAGTCGATGATGGCGATGTCGGGGACGTAGGTATGTCCTCGGATCGTAGGGCTGAGATCGATCGCAGGATTCGGGACGGCAATCCGACCGGGCGCCGTGCGTTCGAGGGCGTCGTTCAGCAGGCGGTCCAGATTGCTGCTGATGATCTGGTGGTCGATGCTGGGCTGAGCCTGCGTGACGAAGCAGCCCTCGATCAGCTCCCACTTTTCCTCGTCGGGGCGGGAGGCCACGAAATCCTGGAACGTGACGTGCGGCTCGGCCGGCCGCGGCCGTGTGGCGAACGCTGTCATGGCGAGTCCGTATAGGATGGCGCAGCCAGGATCGGACCGGCCGGCGCCCCGGTCAAGCCGGCTTCACCGCGGCGGGATCCGCCCCACCGAGCAGAGGGTGCGCATCGCGCTGCTGCCGGGGTCGGTGTAGCAGGAGGCCGACCAGCCGTTCTGCTGGATGAACGACTTGCGCCGCTCCGAGAGGGCGGTCCGGTACGCGTCGGCGATGATCGGCTCGACCCGCGCGGCCGGCTCACCCACGAGGATCTCGGAGGCCGCCGCCAGGTCGCGGAAGAAGGCCGCCGAGGGGCTCGGCTCGGCGGAGGTCGCCTGCACGATCGGCTCGGCCCGGCAGGTCACGTCGAACTTGATCGGGCCGGCCAGGCGGATGTCGATGCTGGGCCCGGCCCGCTTCCCGACCTTGCCGCCGATCGCCCCGGCGATCTGGTGAGCGAGGTCGTCGCAGGGCTCCGCCCGGGCGGCGGCCGGCAGGCCGACCAGGGCTGCGAGGACGAGGGCGAGGAGCGGGCGCGGAACGGCGACGTTTGGCATGGCCGGCACTCTACGCGCGGCGCCCGGCCTGTCGAGGGCCGGGTTCAGGCCCGCATCTGGGCGAAGCTCTTGAGCAGGGCCGGGGCGACCCGCATCCCCACCGGCACCAGCTCGGCCGGGGGCGGGCAGCGGACGCAATCCTCGAGATAGGCGAGGGAATCCTCCAGCACCGAGCCGGTGAACGGCTTGGCGATCACCGCCGTGGCGCCCTCCAAATCGTCCGAGAGCGCCCGGGCGTTGGCGGTCATGAAGGCCGCCGTGATGCCGCCGATATCGCGCACGGCATGGGCCACCTCGACGCCCGAGGAATCGTCGCCGAGCCGCAGATCGATCAGCACCAGTTCCGGGCGGGTCTCGTGGATGAGGGCGATCGCCTCCCCGGCCGTCATGGCGGTGCCCACGACGCGATAGCCCGCCGCCTCCAGCATCATCTCGATCTGCATCAGGATCAGGGCCTCGTCCTCGACGACGAGGATCCGCATCGGCTCGCTCATGTGGCCTCCAGACCGGTAGCCATCTCGCGGGGCAGGCGGACGTTGACGATCGTGCCCGGGTCATTCGCCTGCCAGGCGATGCTGGCACTGAGCTGGCGGCACAGGGTGCCGATCAGCCGCTTGCCGAATGAGCGCTGCTCCATGACCTGCACGGGCATGCCGACGCCGTCGTCGGCGATCTTGATGCTGAAATAGCGGTCGTCCGGCGCCACCGTCACGGAAAGCCGGCCGGCGCGGTCGCCCGGGAAAGCGTGCTTGAGCGCGTTGGTGATCAGCTCGTTCATCATCAGCGCCACCGGCGGCGCCTTGGCGACCGGGATCTCCACGGTCTCGAGGTCCAGATGCAGGCGGATACGGTCGAGGCCCGAGCCGCGCACGAGGTCGGTGGCGAGGTCGCGGGCGAACTCGGCGACGTCGAAGCGCTCGACGTTGTTGGACTGGTAGAGCCGGCGGTGGACGGTGCCGAGGGCCTCCACGCGGGTCAGCATCGCCTCCATGGCGCTGCGGGCCGCCGGATCGGTGATCGCCTTGGTCTGCATGGCGAGCAGGGCCGCGATCATCTGGAGGTTGTTCTTGACCCGGTGATCGACCTCGTGGACCAGCATGGTCTGGGTCGCCAGGGCGTCGGTCAGGTCGCGGGTCCGGCGGGCGACCTCGGCCTCGAAATGGTCCTTCTCCTGCTGGACCCGGAGATGGGCGTCCACGCGGTCGGTGACGTCGAGCTGCGAGGCGAAGAAGAACAGCACCTCGCCGGCCTCGTTGGCGACCGGGCTGAGATACAGGGCGTTCCAGAACGACGACCCGTCCTTGCGGTAGTTCAGCAGGTCGATGGCGATGTCCCGCTGCGCCGTGACGGCCTCGCGGATCAGCGCCACGGCGCCGCGATCGGTGTTCTCACCCTGGAGGAGGCGGCAATTGCGGCCGAGCACGTCCTCGCGCTCGTAGCCGGTCATCCGCAGGAACGCGTCGTTGGCGAAGACGATCGGGTTGTCGGGCAGGCGCGGATTGGTGACGATCATGGCCATCCGCGTGGCGCGGACTGCGGCGGCGAACGGATCGCCCTTACCGTGCTCGGCGTCGAGCCGGTCCGTCAGATGCCATGCGTCGGGCTGTTCCATCGAACCTGCTCTTCCATGCCCGGCGTTCGTCACCTCCGGCAATCGGCTGAGGCCTGCGCGCTCGCAGGCCGGGACCTAAACGGCCGATTCGCACGAAGGGTTCAGGGACGGTACCGTTTGACGCGAAAAACCCATCGACAGGATGCCGCACCCGGATCGGCGCCATCGTCTCCGCCCGCCTCGAGGCGCCGGGGGCATGGCCCTGGAAGACCCAACTCGAGGGACGCGGGACGCCGCTTGAGCCTTTTTCCGCCCCCGCCTGGCAAAGTGCCGCCCGGCCTCACGCCGGCATCCGAGACACGCCCCGCATCGGTTCGCGCCCCGGGCGATAGCGGCTGGGAGCCATCGACGCGGGCACCGCCCCACCCCCGAGCCCGCCGGTCCGCCACCGAAGGGCTGTGCCGAAATCCGTCCGCGGGCGGCGCGACTGCTGGTGAGAGGCCGCTCATCCGCCGCGATCCCAAGTTGCAGTGTTCACGAGTCAAGGACACGTTGGCGGCACCGATCTGACGGAGATATGCGATGGAACGCAGGCATTCGTGGTCCTGGGCGGCAGCGTGCGCGCTCGCCCTGCTGCCAGCCGCCGCCGGAAGCGCCGATGACGACGGCTCCCCGATCTTCGGCGTGAAGCTCCCTGTCGGGTACCGCGATTGGCGGCTGATCAGCATGGCTCACGAGGCCGGCAGCCTCAATGACATCCGTGCCGTACTCGGCAACGACATCGCCGTGCAGGCCTTCCGGGACGGGACGCGTCCGTTCCCGGATGGCGCCGTGATCGCGCGGCTGGCCTACGCGTATGTGCCGTCCGAGGAGAACAACGCGATCTTCGGCCAGGCTCAATCCTTCGTCCCGGGCGCACCCACGAACGTGCAACTGAGCGTCAAGGACGCGACGCGGTACGCCGACACCGGCGGCTGGGGCTACGGACAGTTCGAGGGCGGCAAGGCCAACCGCAGCGCGGCGCTGATGGGGACCTGCGCGCCCTGCCACGCCCGGGCCCCGGCGGGCGACGATTTCGTCTTCACGCACTACACGCCCTGAGGGTGCGGGGCCGCGTCGAAGCCGGCTGAGCGGCTCGCGAGACTCGGCGGTGTCGATGCCGGAGCCGCGTCCGCCTCGGACCGTCGCCCCGGACGGGCGGAATGCGCTGAGAACAGACCATCGGCTTCCGGGTAACGAGCCCAGTGAAGCTCTCCACCCGGAGCCGACCTCGAACGGGATCGACAGAGGCGTGCCGGCGGGAGGCCTCGGCGCTCTTCAGCATGCGCGAGATGGATCGAAGCCGAAAGCCTGCGCGCGACGAGCGGGTGATGGTCGGAGCGCCGCCCAGGTACTTCCCGATCATCGCGCGTCTGATCGCTTTCACGAGGAATATAATGCACGTTATAATTTGGATTGCCGAATTGCCATTTGAACAAGATCATCGGTATAGCAGTAACCATTCATAAATGCGTCAATTTGTACCTTGATATTGCCTGGCCAAAAACCAATTATACAGGGACCAACAATTCGTGGTTGCCCCGGCTGAAGAAGGTTAATCTTCGCAGTCCGCCTGCTTATTGATTGCATATATGGGTCAATATCTATGCTGGCGGCTGCTTTGTTTGCTCTTACGGGCGGTGTGATAGGAAAGTATATGCGCGTAAGCGCCGTGATATTCGTGTCGATCGTAATTCTTTTCTCACAACTTCTTTTTTCAGCGTTCTACAACGAATTCCTGTGGTACAGACTTGTGGTTGTATTTGCCCAGCTTTCAAGCCTGCAAGGGGGATACCTGATCAGTTCGGCAATATTTTCAGGAGACGTCAGCAGAAAATAGAATCAGTACATGATGAGTCGACCTTCCATCCAGCTGGCCAGGGCTACCAATACGACAGCCAGAACCAGAGCGATCATACCGACGCGAATCTTATTCGTTTTGCTCATATTACAAACGATCGATGGACGTGCTGCGGCGGATATTTATAGTGCGTAAGGCGAATTGATGGCTTCGCAGAATGCTCCGAGAGCACCACGCGCGCCTCGATTTGCCGACCCGGCAGACGGCGCAACGGCGGGTCGTGCAACACGATGCAGATACGGCCAACGGGGCTCGCTGAGGGCTGACCTGATCGCCTGTACGGAAGGAAAAGCGTTTCCTGCCGAGCGTGACCCGGTTCTGCATCGTGAGTTTGGATAGGCATCCGAAGGCTCGTCCAACCTCGACCCCGCGCGACGATACCCTTGAGCATGCGCGTGACCCTGACCTTGGCATCACGCGGCGACCGAAAGCAGATCGCGCCCTCAGGCCGCACAGGCCGACGCTCGCGTTGTCCCGCGCCATAGTCCCTGGAATAGACCGGTGACACTCATCAGGTTAATATTTATCCACTTACGCGTCGCTCTCATAGGTTAATTATTGAATAAAATCCCTATTCATGAAATATTGAGTGCACCCCTTGCGGCGCGCACATCTTGGTATCGGCCCCGAAATAGACGCGACCACAGAGCCCCGGGGGCCTTTCGCCTCAATATCTCAGATCGGCACGCCCCGTAGCTGCGCGGTCTGTACAGGCTGGCGAAACGGCTCGCGATCCAGCCCTTCGCGACCGTCTTCGATCGGATCGCGCGGCCGCCCGCGGGCTTCCTGGAGCGTCGCGCCCCCGGGTCGAGAGCGGTCGGCGAAGCGTCGGCATTCGACAACCCGCGCGCAGTGCCGGTGGGGCGTCCCGCACGGGCGCTCAGTGGAAATCCCGGCTCGGATACATCCGCCGGTCCGGGGGCGCACCGAAATCCGTGGTCTCGGGCGGCAGCCGCATCCCGGCCGCGCGCAGGTCGCGCAGGGAATCCGTGAGGTCGCGGAACCCCTCGGCGACCAGGTGGACCACCCCCTCGGCCCGCTGCACCCGGCCGCGCACGGCGAGGAAGCGGGCCTGCATGGCGGCCCGGCGGTTGGCCTCGAACACCGTCTTCCAGATGATCACGTTGGCGATGCCGGTCTCGTCCTCCAGGGTCAGGAACACCACGCCCTTGGCGGTCCCCGGCCTCTGGCGGATCAGCACGAGGCCCGCCACCGTGACCCGGGCGCCCTGGGGCAGGGCAGGATCGCAATGGGCCCGGGCCGGGATCGCGCCGATCCGGGCGAGGCGGCCCCGGAAGAACGCGACCGGGTGCCCCTGGAGCGACAGGCCGGTGGCGGCATAATCCTCGGCCACCGCCTCGGGCAGGGGCAATGTCGGCAGGTTCACCTGCGGCTCGTGCCGGAACAGGCCGTCATCGGCGTGCCAGGCGAAGAGCGGCAGCGGCGCATCGAGCAGATGGCCGCGGCGCTCGGCTCCATCCGCCTTGGCCGCCTTGCGGGACGCGGTGCCCTCCAGCGTCCGCACCATCCACAGGGCGGCGCGCCGGTCGAGGCCGAGCGACCGGAACGCGTCCGCCTCGGCCAGGCGCTCCAGGGCGTTGCGCGGCAAGGCGAGGGCCGCCTGCAGCCCCTCGATGCTGGCATAGCCGTTGGCGCGCAGCCGGACGAGCCGGTGCATCGCCGCCTCGGGCAGGCCGCGCACCTGCCGCAGGCCGAGGCGCACCGCGTGCAGCTTCGGATCCGCGGCCGGCTCCAGGGTGCAGTCCCAGGCGCTGGCGTTGACGCAGACGCCCCGCACCTCGACCCCGTGGGCGCGGGCGTCGCGCACCAGCTGGGCCGGCTGGTAGAAGCCCATCGGCTGGGCGTTGAGGATCGCGGCCAGGAAGACGTCCGGGTGCCGGCACTTCATCCAGGCGGAGGCGTAGACCAGGAGCGCGAAGCTCGCCGCGTGGCTCTCCGGGAAGCCGTAGGTGGAGAAGCCCTTGATCTGCGCGAAGCAGCGCTCGGCGAAATCCGCCGGGTAGCCGCGGCGGGTCATGCCGCCCACGAATTTTTGCTCGAAGCCGCCGATCGAGCCGACATGCCGGAAGGTCGCCATCGCCCGGCGCAGCCCGTCGGCCTCGGCCGGGGTGAAGCCCGCCGCCGTGATGGCGATCTGCATCGCGTGCTCCTGGAACAGCGGCACGCCATAGGTCTTGTGCAGCACCGTGTGCAGCTCGTCCGCCGGCCCGTGATCCGGATGCGGGGCCGGATAGACCACCGGGTCGATCCCGGAGCGCCGCCGCAGGTAGGGATGGACCATGTCGCCCTGGATCGGGCCGGGGCGCACGATCGCCACCTGCACGACGAGGTCGTAGAACTCCTTGGGCTTGAGGCGCGGCAGCATCGACATCTGCGCCCGGCTCTCGACCTGGAACACGCCCACCGAATCGGCCTTCGCCAGCATCGCGTAGGTGTCGGGATCCTCCCGGGGCAGGTCGGCGAGCGTCTCGTAGAACAGGCCGTGGTCCCGCTCCAGAAAATCGAGGCCGCGCTTGAGGCAGGTCAGCATGCCGAGCGCCAGCACGTCGACCTTCATCAGGCCGATCGCGTCGATGTCGTCCTTGTCCCACTCGATGAAGGTGCGGTCCGCCATGGCGCCGTTGCCCACCGGCACGGTCTCGTCGAGCCGCCCCCGGGTCAGGATGAAGCCGCCGACATGCTGCGACAGGTGGCGGGGGAAGCCGATCAGCTGATGCGCGAGGTCGAGGGCCTGCCGGAGCATCGGGTTGTCGGGATCGAGGCCGGCCTCGCGCACGTGCTTGTCCGGCACGTCCTTGCCCCAGGAGCCCCAGACCGTGTCGGCGATCGCCGCGGTCACGTCCTCGGTGAGCCCCAGCACCTTGCCGACCTCGCGGATCGCCATGCGCGGGCGGTAATGGATCACCGTGGCGCAGAGGGCGGCCCGGTCCCGGCCGTAGCGGTCGTAGAGGTGCTGGATCACCTCTTCGCGGCGCTCGTGCTCGAAATCGACGTCGATATCGGGGGGCTCGCCCCGGTTCTCGGAGATGAACCGGGCAAACAGCAGCCGGTGCTTGGACGGGTCCACGGCGGTGATGCCGAGGCAGAAGCACACCGCCGAATTGGCCGCCGAGCCGCGGCCCTGGCACAGGATCCCCTTGCTCCGGGCGAACTCGACCACGTCGAACAGGGTCAGGAAGTAGCGGGCATATTTCATCTGCGCGATGAGCCGCAGCTCCTCGTGGAGCGTCGCCTCGACCGCGGCCGGGATGTCGCCGGCATAGCGCCAGCGCGCCCGCTCCCAGGTCTTCTCCTCCAGATATTCCTGCGGCGTGCGCCCCGGCGGCACCGGCTCGTCGGGATATTCGTAATGCAGCTGCCCGAGAGAGAAGCTGCAGGCCTGCGCGATCTCGAGGGTGCGGGCCAGCGCCTCCGGATGGTCGGCGAACAGCCGGGCCATCTCGGCGGGGGGCTTCAGGTGGCGTTCGGCATTGGACTCCAGGCGGTAGCCGGCCTCCGCGATCCGGCAGCGCTCGCGGATGCACGTCACCACGTCCTGGAGCGGGCGCCGTTCGGGATGGTGGTAGAGCGCGTCCGAGACCGCGACCATGGGCGCTCCGTAGGTCTCACCCAGCTCGGCCAGCAGGCCGAGGCGGCGGCGCTCGTCGCCGCGGCGCGCGTGGCTCGCGCCGAGCCAGGTCCGGCCCGGGGCGGCGGCGGCCAGGGCCTCGAGCCGACCCAGGAACCCGTCCGGGGGGCGCAGGCGCCGGCCCGGCGGCATGGCGATGAACATCTGCCCCTCGGCGGCCTCCAGCATCTCGGCGAAGGTGAAGCGGCATTCGCCCTTGCGGCTGCGCCGGTTGCCCAGGGTGAGCAGCAGGCAGAGGCGGCCCCAGGCCTGCCGGTCCACGGGATAGGTCACCGCCTCGAACCCGTCCTCGGTGACGAGGCGCACGCCCGGCAGGACGTGGATCTTCAACCCCTCCGCCTCCAGCGCCCGCGCTGCCGCATGCGCCCGCACCACCCCGGCCACGGTGTTGCGGTCGGCGATCCCGAGAGCCTTGAGCCCGTAGGCCGCCCCCTGCACGACGTATTCCTGCGGATGCGAGGCGCCGCGCAGGAACGAGAAGTTCGTGGTGAGGGCGAGCTCGGCGTAGGCGGGGCCGCTCACGCGAACACCCCGTGGACGAACCACGCGGCCGGGCGGCCGGGGGCGTGCGGCCCGTCGCGGTAGAGCCAGAGCCGGCGGCCGGCCTCGCACTCGACGCGGTAATAGTCCCGGGCCGCGCCCGGCGCGTGCCACCACTCGGCCGCGATCCGCTCCGGCCCCTCGGCATGGACGATCGCGTGGATCCGGGCGCGCCAGCGGAAGCGCCGGGGCGGCCCCTCGGGCACGGTGGACAGGACGTCGAGGGCGGCCTCGCCCCGGGGGAACAGCACCAGGGGCCGGGGCGGCAGGTGGTCCGGCCAGGGCGTCGGATCTGAGGTCCAGGGGCGGGGATGGGCGGCCCGCTCGGGGATGTGGCTCGCCCGCGCCCCGAGGCGCAGGAGCGGCCGGCCGAGGCGCTGCGCCAGGGCGTCCGCGAGAGCGTCGATCCCGTCGCCCTGGGGCGCCGCCCCGAGCTCGGTCTGGCGGGCCGACAGGGCGCCGGTCACCGTCACGGTGAGCGTCACGGTCTCGAAGCCGAAGCCGGCATCGAGGCCCGCGCCGAGGCGGTCGAGGCGCAGGGACACCAGGGCGGCGACGCGCTCGGGGCAGCGCTCGGGCCGGGACAGGCCGAGATCGAGGACGCGCATCACCCCGTCGACCCGGTGCAGCACGAGGCGCAGGCCGCAGGCGCCGATTCCGTCCCGCTCCAGCCGGGGCGCGATCTCGGCCATCAGCAGCCGGGCGGTGACGACGATGTCCGATTGCCGGCCGATCGGGTCGAGGAAGCCCCGGGCGGCCCGGTACGCGGCCTCCTCGGTGAGCGGCGCCAGGGGCTCCGGCCGGCGGCCCATCGCCTGGTCGAGGCGCAGCAGCAGGGCCTCGCCGAAGCGGCGGGCCAGCGGCCCCCGGGCCAGGGCATCGACTTCGCCGACCCGGCGCAGGCCGAGCCGCCGCAGGCCCGAGACCGTGCCGGGATCGAGGCGCAGGGCCTCCACGGGCAGCGCCCGCAGGGCCGGTTCGGCCCCGCCGGGGGGCACGATCACCCGGTCGGAAGCCCCGTAGCAGGCCAGCGCGAAGGCGCCGCCGGGGGTGTCGGCGAGCGCGATCCGGGCGGGAATGTTCGACCGCGCCAGGCGCCCGGCCAGATCGTCCACGAGGGGTTCTTCGCCGCCGCGCAGGTGGCTCGCCCCGGCGACGTCGATATAGAACCCGTCCGCCGCCTCGGCGGCCCCGAACGGGGCCACGACGGGGGCGTAGCCCTCCGCCCAGCGGCAAAGGCGCAGCAGCGCCGCCCGGTCGGATTCGGAATCGGCTGGATGGACCTGGAGCGGCACGCCGATCCGCGCCCGGACCCGGCCCAGGGGCTCGCCCGGCCGCAGGCCCAGGGCGCGGGCCTCCGGGTCGAGGGCGAGGAGCCGCAGGCCGCCGGGGCCCTCGGCCGCCACCGCGAG
This sequence comes from Methylobacterium brachiatum, assembly GCF_020523825.1. GTDB lineage: Bacteria > Pseudomonadota > Alphaproteobacteria > Rhizobiales > Beijerinckiaceae > Methylobacterium > Methylobacterium brachiatum. Next base: position 477,008 of record NZ_JAJALK010000004.1, read on the forward strand.
CGGGCCCCGGTCAGGCGCGAGACCGGCCCGCCGCAGCCGCGTCACGGGCCAGTGGCTCAGGCAGACGCAGACGATGCGCGGCATGGTCCCACTCCAGAAGCCAGTCGCCGCCCCGCCCGTTGCGGCAGCGCTCGAGCCGCGCCCGCCAGCGCGGGTTGTCCAGGGTCCCGAACCGGTCCCGGGTGGCCGGGGCCGAGGCGATGCTCCACCGGGTGGCGGCGCCGTTGGGCAGGCCGGCCTGCGGCGGCCGCAGAATCAGCACCAGCGGCGGCGCGGCCCCCTCCGAGCCCGCCTCGGCGGCGAGCTGCAGGCGCCGGCCCGGCTTCAGCGGCAGGCCGTCCGCCAGGAGGCCGATCAGCACCGGCAGGGCGCGGGCGTGGAGCGCCGCCTCGAGGGCGCGAAACACCTCCGCGTCGCCCCCCGCCTCCAGCAGCAGGAGCCGGCCCGGATCGAGGCCGAGACCGGCCAGGCCATGGCCGTGGGGCAGGGGCTGGTTCGGCGCGGCGGCGATCAGCGCCGCGCCTTGCGTGCGGGCGAGCTGGGCGGCACAGAGCGCCAGGGTGAAGCCCAGGGCCGCGATCGCGTCCGCCGGCTCCATCGGGGCGATCTCGTGCGGCGGCCCGAGGGCCAGGCCGCCGCCGGGCAGATGCGCGTCGATCGCCGTCAGGCCGAGCGGCAGGACCGGCCGCGCCGCCGCCGGGCCGCCCGGACCCGCGAGGCGCGCCCGCAGGCTTGCCAGCCGCTCCCGGGGGCTGCCAGTTGCGGAGGCCCGCCCGGTCTGGTTCGCAGGGTCCAGCCCCATCTCCGTGTGCTCCGGTCATGCCGGACGATAAGAACATAACAGGAACATGTTCAAACCGTTTCCGCACGGCACCTGAATCGGACGCCGGGCCAGCGGCTTGGCCTGTGGATGGATGTGGACGCGTGTGGAATCGCCTCGGGCCGCCCGCGACCAAAGCCACGGTTGACCGAGTCCGCGAGCCGAGACCACAAGTCGTGTGCCGCGCCAGACGCGGCCGACACGGTCCGAGCATGCGCCCAGCCCTCGCCTTGACGATCCTGCTCGCCCTCTCCGGAGCGGCCCTCGCCCAGCAGCCGCCGGATCCCGGCCCCGCCCCATCCGCCGAGGCGCCCCCGCGCCAGGCCAGACCACGGCCCCGGCCCGCGCAGGCCCCGAGCCAGCCGATCATGGTCTACGACGCCCGGATCGAGGCCGGCGACCTGCGGATCTCGGGCTCGGTGCGCAAGCCCGGGGCGATCGTGGTCCTGGACGACGACATCTCGATCCAGGCCGACCGGCGCGGGCGCTTCACCTTCCGGGTCCCCTACCGGCCGCCGACCTGCGTGGTGACCCTCAAGGCCGAGCCGGACGAGCGCGAGGCCGTGGTCGCGAACTGCGCCGCCGAAGGCCCGCCGGGCCCGCCCGGCCCGCAAGGCGCCGCGGGTCCGCCCGGGGAGGCGGGTCCCAAGGGCGATGCGGGTCCCAAGGGCGACCAGGGACCGAAGGGCGACCAGGGCCCCAAGGGTGAGACGGGCGCTCCGGGCCTGCCGGGCGCCAAGGGGGATCAGGGTCCCAAGGGGGATCAGGGTCCCAAAGGCGATCAGGGTCCGAAGGGCGAAGCCGGGAGCAAGGGTGAGCCGGGGCCCAAGGGCGAGCCTGGTGCAGTCGGTGGGGCGGGACCGAAGGGCGAGGCCGGCGCGTCCGCCCTCCGGGCCGTGCGCAAGTCCGACTGCGCGGGCGGCTGCACCGTCACCTGCCCGGCCGAGGAGATCCTGGTCACGGCCCACTGCCTCAAGGCCGGCACCCCGGTCTATGACGGGGAGGGGGCCACCTGCCCGTCGGAAGCCTCGGGGATCGTCGGGTTCTGCACCCGGCCGTGAGGGCAGCGGGGGCCACAATCTCTGTCGCGGGATGCTGGGCTCCCTCTCGGCCCACAAGCTAAGATGTTCAGACATCGGCTTGTGCAGGGACTTGTGCAGGCCGCGACGCGCCCCCTCTCCCGCACGGGAGAGGGGACCCGCGCCTCGTCCAGGGACGTGGAATCCGCTCGCTTCCCGCGCGCCGGAGCGGGGGCATAAGCCAGCGCTATCGTCGACACGTTCAGGAAGCCGTCGCTCGGATCCGAGCCCCAGGCGGCGCGCTCGCCCCGATCAGCCGCCGGTCTCGCGCAGCCAGTCCAGCATCCCGGCGGCGGCGGCCCGGCCGCCCGCGAAGGCGCCCTGGAGCAGGTAGCCGCCGGTCGGGGCCTCCCAGTCGAGCATCTCGCCGGCCAGGAACAGGCCCGGACGGGCGCGCAGCATGGCCCGGGCGTCGAGGGCATCGAGGCGCACCCCGCCGGCCGTCGAGATCGCCCGCTCGATCGGGGCCGAGCCGACGAGGTCGAGGGGCGCGGCCTTGATCAGCCCGGCGAGCGCCGCGGGCTCGGCCGGCAGGGCGGCGCCGGCGGCCTCGCGCAGCAGGCCCGCGGCCACCGGCGAGAGCCCCGCGGCCTTGCGCAGGCGGGTCGCGGCCGAATCCCCCGGCCGGGCACCGGAGAGGCGGCGGGCCAGGGCGTCCCGGGTCAGGTCGGGGCGCAGGTCGACGAGGAGGCGGGCGCTGCCCCGCGCGGCGATCGCCGTGCGCAGGTGTCGCGACAGGGCGTAGACCGCCCCGCCCTCGATCCCGGCCTCGGTGATCACCGCCTCGCCCCGCACGGTAGTGCCGTCGCAGGCGAGCGCCACCCGCTTGAGCGGCGCGCCGGCAAACCGCTCCCGGAACAGGTCGGACCAGGCCACCGCGAAGCCGGCATTGGCCGGCTCCAGGGGCGCGACCTCCACGCCGAGCCCTTCGAGGAGCGGCACCCAGCGTCCGTCCGAGCCGAGCCGCGGCCAGCTCGCTCCGCCGAGCGCCAGCAGGGCCGCCCGGGGCTGGATCTCGGCCGGGCCATCGGGCGTCTCGAAGCTCATCGTCAGGTGCAGCAATCCCGCCCCAGGGTCGGGATTGCTGCGTCCGGCGGACGACCGCCGCCCCGCAGTCGCGGGGGCGGATCGCGATGCAGCGCGATCCGAGGGCCCCCGTTCGGCGATCGCCGTGAGCCGGTGGCGGGTGCGGATCCGGACCCCGAGGCGGTCGAGCCGCGCCAGCCAGGCCCGCAGCAGCGGCGACGCCTTGAAGCTCGTAGGAAACACCCGCCCGCTCGACCCCACGAAGGTCGGCTCGCCGAGTTCCGCGCACCAATCCCGCAGCGCCTCCGGGGGGAAGGCCGCGATGGCCGCGTCCAGGTGGCCGGCGGGATGGTAGCGCGCCAGAAACGCCGCGCGCGGCTCGCTGTGGGTGAGGTTGAGGCCGCCGCGCCCGGCGATCAGCAGCTTGCGGCCCACCGAGGGCATCCGGTCGTAGACCGTCACCGCGCGGCCGGCCTGCGCCAGCACCTCGGCCGCGGCCAGCCCGGCCGGCCCGCCGCCCACGATGGCGATGTTGTCTGTCTCGTCCGGCATCCGCCTGGAGAGCGGCAGGCACCCGTGCCTGTCAAGATGTGGCCGGGACCGCCCTGCGCGCCGTCACGGCTCTCTAGAACAGGGCCGACAGGGCCGGCCAATGAACCCGCAGGATCGTCCGGCCGTTCTCGGTCGGGATCTGTGAGATGGTCCGCTCCACAACCTGGCCCCCCAGACGCTTGTAGAAGCCAAGCGCAGGCTCATTGGCCTCGAACACCCACAAGTGCAGGCCCTCCGCGGCCTGCTGAGAGGCCAGCTTGCGCGCAGCCGAGCGCAGCAGCGTCGCGCCGATCTTCCTGCCGCGCATCTCCGGGAGGACGTGCAGGTTATCCACCAGGCTGCCCCAGCGCCGATCCAGGTTACGCTGCGTCGCTGCGAAGCCGACAAGCGTGCCATCGCCGGTCGAGGCGACGTCCACCAGGAAATCCGGCGACGGGGTGCTCAGCTTTCCGAGCCAATGAGAGCGACGATCCTCCTCGATCGGCCCGGCCAGAAACGCCGGGTCGAGGATCGAGCGATAGGCGTCCCGCCAGCTGGCTATGTGGATCGCCGCGATGGTCAGCGCGTCCGTCGCCTGCGCCGGACGGTAGATGATGTCGGCCATCCTCAAATTATGCGTGGGGCGCCGCAGGCAGGCAAATCCTGACGCGCCGGGCCGAAAGCGCCGGGCCACGCCGGATCGGACGCCGAATGCGGCCCACCGCTTTCGCCTGCGCCGCGACCGGGCGCGTCGTCCCGCGCCCCGTGTCACGCACAATGCAGATGACCGCGGACCGTGTAGGATCCGGCGCAACGCCTCGTTAATGCCATCCCGCTCGCGCAACCCTGCGCTGCGGCCTCGTCCCGTCCAGTGGGCCGATCCGATCCGAACCCAAGAGAGGCTTCTCACTCGTGGCGCTCTCCACCGCCGTCACCGCGACCGAGGCGGACGCCGATCCGGCCCCATCCACCACCCAGCCGCGCCTCAACCCGATCGAGATCCGCGCGATCGTGTTCGGCCTGATGACCGCGATGCTGCTCGCGGCCCTCGACCAGACCATCGTGGCGACCGCGATGCCGACCATCGGGCTCGATCTCGGCGACGCCGCGAACCTGCCCTGGATCGTCACCGCCTACCTGCTGGCCTCCACGGCGGTCACGCCGCTCTACGGCAAGCTCTCCGACATCCACGGCCGGCGGATCATGCTGCTGATCGCCATCGTGACCTTCGTGCTCGGCTCGCTGGCCTGCGCGGTGGCCCCCACGATGGTGACCCTGGCGCTCGCCCGGGGCCTCCAGGGCATCGGCGGCGGCGGGCTGATCGCCCTGTCGCAGACCATCCTGGCCGACATCATGCCGCCCAAGGAGCGGGCCCGCTACCAGGTGGTGATCGCCGGCGTGTTCGTGGCGGCCTCGGTGGCCGGGCCCCTGCTCGGGGGCTTCTTCGCCCAGCACCTGCACTGGTCGCTGATCTTCTGGATCAACCTGCCGATCGGCTTCCTCGCCTTCGCGCTGACCAACGCCAAGCTGAAGCTGCTGCCACGCAACGAGCGCCGCCACAGGCTCGACTATCCCGGGGCGATCCTGCTGATCCTGAGCTCGACCTCCCTGATGCTGGCGCTGAGCTGGGGCGGCGTGCGCTATCCCTGGAGCTCCGCGCCGGTCCTCGGCCTGCTCGCCCTGGCGGCGGTGCTGGGCGGCCTGTTCGCGGCGCGGCTCGCCACGGCGGCCGAGCCGCTGATCCCCATCGAGGTACTGAAGGACCGGGTGGTCTACAGCGCCACCCTGTCCGCCTGCTTCGCGATGGGCACCTTCATCGGCCTGACCATCTACGTGCCGATCTTCCTCGAGGGCGTGATCGGGCTCACCGCCAGCGAATCCGGCGTGGCCCTGGTGCCGCTGATGGTCGGCACCGTCACCGGGGCGACGCTGTCGGGCCGGTCGATGCTGCTGTTCCGGCACTACAAGCGCCTGCCGCTCGCCATGATGAGCCTCAGCATCGTGTGCTGCGCCGTCATCGCCCTGGAGGGCCGGGCGCTGCCGTTCTGGCTCATGGAGGTGATGCTGGCGCTGCTCTCCATGGGGATCGGGACGATCCTGCCGCTCTCCACCATCGCGACCCAGAACGCGGTGGAACCGCACCAACTCGGCATCGCCACCGCGGCGATGAACTTCTTCCGCTCGCTGGGCGGCGCCCTGATCGTGGCCGCCTTCGGGACGATCGTGCTGGGCGGCGCCGCCGGGACCGGGCACGATGTCGAGAGCCTGATCCGCGGCGCGGACCCCGCGCATCTCGCCCTGACCTTCCGCTCCGTGTTCCTGGCCGCCTGCCTCGGCCTGATGGCGGCCTTCGGGTTCCTGGCCTACATGGAGGAGCGCCCGCTCGGCGAGCGTCCCGCGGCGAGGCCCGGCGGCGCACCGAAAGCCGGCACTCCCAGATGAGGCACAGATCGTGGCCTGGCTGATCCTGCTCGCGGCCGGCCTGCTCGAGGTGGTCTGGGCCTACGCGATGAAGCGCTCGGCGGGCTTCACGGAGCTCGTCCCCAGCGTCGTGACGGTGGCGGCCGCCCTCGGCAGCTTCGTCCTGCTCGCCTTCGCCATGCGCAGCCTGCCGCTCGGCACCGCCTACACAGTCTGGACCGGCATCGGCGCGGTGGGCGCCTTCCTGCTCGGCATCCTGATGCTCGGCGAGAGCGCGAGCCCGCTGCGGATCGCGGCGGCGGCGCTGATCGTCTCCGGCCTAGTGCTGATGAAGCTCTCCGGAGAGGCCTGAGACGCGCCGGATTGCGCCGCCTCCCGATCCGTGAGCCGGCAACCTCGTTCCGGGATGCGGCGGGGATCATCCGGCCGCCGCGTCCGTGCCCTTGATTCGCCCGGTTCGCCCGCTTAACTCGCCCCTATCGGCTGCGGGCCCCTCTGGCGGGCGCTGTTCAGCGCCCGTGATGTCGGAGCCGATGCTTTCCTTCCGGAATCAGCATCAGGTCCCGCACATGATGGACGTTCTCACCGTCGAATGGCTCGGCAAGCCGTTGTGGATGTGGCTCGGCTTCCACGCCCTCGTCGGATGTCTGCTCGCCTTCGATCTCGGGCTGCTGCACCGGGACAAGGAGCACGAGATCGGCGTGCGCGAGAGCCTGCTGCTGACCGGCTTCTACCTCGCGCTCGGCCTCGCCTTCGGCGGCTGGATCTGGTGGTATCTCGGCCCGCAGGCGGGTGAGGAATACGTCACCGGCCTCGTGGTCGAGAAGTCGCTGTCGATGGACAACGTCTTCGTCATCGCCATGATCCTGGCCGCGCTCGACATCCCGCGCGCCGCCCAGCACCGGGTCCTGCTCTGGGGCATCCTGGCCGCCGTGCTGCTGCGCGGCCTGATGATCGGCCTCGGCGCGGCGCTGGTGCACCAGGTCCACTGGGTGCTGTCGCTGTTCGCCGCCTTCCTGATCTTCGCCGGCCTGAAGATCCTGTTCTCGGGCCCCGAGGAGGAGGGCGACTTCCAGAACAGCGCCGTGGTGCGCTGGATCAAGAAGACGTTCCGGGTCACGCCCGAGCTGCACGGCCAGCGCTTCGCCGTGCGCCGGCCCGATCCGGCCACCGGCAAGAAGGCCGTGTGGTTCACCCCGCTGGCCCTGGCGCTGGTGCTGGTCAACGGCGCCGACGTGATCTTCGCCGTCGACAGCGTGCCGGCGATCTTCGCGATCACCACCGACACGTTCGTGGTCTACACCTCCAACATCTTCGCGATCCTGGGCCTGCGCGCCCTCTACTTCGCGCTCGCCGCGATGGTCGACCGGTTCGCCTATCTGAAGACCGCGCTCGCCTTCATCCTGATCTTCATCGGCGCCAAGATCGTGGTCGCCGACACGTTCGAGCTCATCCACGTGCAGCCCTGGGTCTCCCTGGTCGTGACCCTGTCGCTGCTGGCGATCGGCGTGCTCTACAGCCTGTGGCGCACCCGCACCGATGCGCCGGCCCCGGCGGTCACCGGCCCGGCCCATGGCCACGAGGCGCGGGCCCACCGGGCTTGAGAGGCCAAGCCTGAGCGGCCGGGCATCAGGGCTCCGCCCCGATCACCCGACACAGGGCTGAGCCCTTTGGAAACCCCAGGGTTCCGGCTTCAAGCCGGCAGGGCGGCGATCAGGTCGCGCAGGGTGGTGATGGTCGAGGCATCGGCCACGCCATCCACCCGCGCCTGGCGGAAATGGCGCTGGAACGCCGTGACGACCGCGTGCGTGCGCGCGTCGAAGGTTCCGGTCACCGACAGGTCGTAGCCGTAGAGGGCGAACATCGCCTGCAGCGCCTCCACGGGCTGGCCGGCATCGCCCTGCGCGAAGAACCGCCCGTCCCGCAGGCCGGCCGGCGGCACGATGTGGCCGACGCCCGCGGCGGCGAGGCGCTCCCACGGGAACGTCTCGCCCGGATCCTCCTTGCGCTCGGGGGCAACGTCGGAATGGGCCAGGACCCGCTCCGGCGGGATCGGCCAGCGTTCCAGGATGTCCCGGGACAGGGCGATCACCGCGGCGACCTGCGCGTCCGGGTAGGGCGGCAGCCCGCCGGCATGGCCCGGATGGACGATCTCGATCCCGATCGAGCAGGAATTGAGGTCGCGGACACCCTTCCAGGCCCCCTGGCCGGCGTGCCAGGCGCGGCGGGCCTCCGGCACCATCTGGACGATGCCGCCATCCTCGAACACGAGGTAATGGGCCGAGACCTCGCTCAGCGGGTCGCGCAGCCGCGCCAGCGCGGCGGCCCCGCTGGCCATGCCGGTGTAGTGCAGGATCAGCATGTCGGGTCGCTGCCCGCGGCGCTCGCCATGGTTCGGCGAGGGCGCGACGCGGCGGGCGAGGGGGCTGTCCGGAACGAGGCTCACCGCTATCCGCGCTCCTGCACGATCCGGTCGTAGGCGGCGTTGATGGCCGCGAGCCGGCGCGTGGCGATCGCCACCGCCTCGGCGGGCAGGCCCCGGGCCAGCGCCCGATCGGGATGGTGCTCGGCGACGAGCGCCCGGTGGCGCGCCTTCACGGTCGCGTCGTCGGCATCCCGGTCGAGCCCCAGCACCGCGTAGGGATCGTCCGGCAGCCGCACGTGCCGGGCCGCGATGCGGCGGAACGCGGCCTCGTCGAAGCCGAAGATCCCCGAGACCGCGCGCAGGTAGCGCTCCTCCGCCTCGTGCAAGGCCCCGTCGGCGCCGGCGATCTGGAACAGGCCGTCGAGCACGTCTTCGAGGAGGGCGGGCTCGTCCCCGAAGGTCGCCGCGAGTTGCCGGGCATAGGCCTCGAAGCCGTTGGTGGTCTTCTTCGCCAGATCGAACAGCCGCTCGACGCCGGCCCGCGCCGACTCTTCGACGTGAACGACGCGGCCGAACGCCTCGACCTCGGAGGGCAGCACCACGCCGTCGGATTTGGCCATCTTGGCGGCCAGCGCTACCAGCCCGGTGGTGAACACCACGTCGCGCGGGGTCGGGCCGAAGGGCGCGCCGATTCGGTCGACCAGGAAGTGGCCCGCGACGCCGCCGATCAGCGCCCCGAGCGGGCCGCCGACGGCAAGCCCGAGCCCGGCGCCGCCGAGCTTGCCCCAAGGTCCCTGGGGCTTCCCCTGAGCCTTAGGCTGAGCCTTGTCGACCTCCTGGCTCATGGGCGGGGCGGCCCCGAACGGGATCGTGGACGCGGTGCGATCATGGTCGGCGGCTTTGGGTCCCGCACCGGGGACGCGCCCGGCCGGGGGCCGGGATAGCCGCTCCTCAGGCCGCGCGGAAGGGCCGGGACGCGTCCCGGCCCCCGCTCCGGCGCCTTAGCGGCAGTAGATGTTGCCGTAGGCATCCCGGTAGGTGCCGTAGGGGCAGCGCGGCGCGGTCGAGGCGCCCACAATGGCACCGCCGGCGCCGCCGATCGCGGCACCCGCCAGGGCACCGCCCGCGCGGCCCGTGGCGGCCGCGCCGATGGCTGCACCGGTGAGGGCGCCGAGGCCGGCGCCGCCGAGCGCGCGATCCTCGGGGGTGTTGCAGGCGCCCAGCGACAGGGCGGCGATGGTGGCGAGGGCGGCTGCGGTCAGCTTCTTCATGGTCCCCTGATCTCCCTTGTGCATCCGGTCCGGCCGTCGGCCGTGATCGTCGCGGATCGCGGTGAGCTTAGCAGGAAAGCAATGCCGGCCATACGGCTAAGGTTCCACGCGCGGCGACGGAGAGTTGCACCCGCTTCCCGTCTCGCCCTATGCCACCGCCCGAGAGGCGGCGCTCCGGCCGGGGCGCCGCGACGCCATCCGCGAGGATCCCATGTCGAGAGCCACCACGATCGTCCGCCGGGCCGCGGTTCGCCCCGACCGCGTCGCCGACACGGTGAGCCTCGATCACGCCGCCCGGGCGGCGGCCTCCGGATCCCTCGTCGCGGAGGGCGGGCTCGCCTTCGAGGTGGCGCTCACCAAGGCGGCGGCGCTGGAGGACGGCGATGCCCTGCGCCTGGAGGACGGCCGCCTGGTCGCCATCCGGGCCGCCGCGGAGGATCTCCTGGAGGTCCGCGCCGAGAACCCGGCCCGGCTGACGCGCCTGGCCTGGCAGCTCGGCGGCAACCACGTCCCCGCCGAGATCGCCGCCGACGTGCTCTACGTCCCGGCTTCCCCGGCCAATGCCGAGCTGGTGCGCGGTCAGGGCTGCACCGCGAGCCCGGTCTCGCGCGCCTTCCGGCCGGAGCGCGCCGCGCACGACCACAGCACCTGCGGGCACGACCATAGCCACGACCATCACGGACACGATCACGGGCACACGCACGATCACGGCCATCACGGGCACGACCACGCCGAAGCCCATGACCACGCCAAGGCGCACGATCACGCCAAGGCCCATGACCATGCCCATGACCATGCGCATCCCGGGCACGTCCACGGCCCCGGCTGCAACCACGACCACTGACGGGCGCGGTCGAAGCCGATCCCGGTTCGGCGCCCGTTTCGTGGCGCGGACGTTCCGGGATGCCGGGGCGGGACCGTCGACCGAATCCCGGACCCGTGGCGTCGCCGAGAGGGGCGGTTGACGGAGTGGATCTTCCGCGACCCACCGGATACCGCGCTGCTGACGACGCCCAGCCTCATTCGCGCCGGGGCCTGGATTGCTCACGGCCCCACGATGCCGACGATGGCGGTTCCATGACGGCTCCTCCGAGCGCCCGAGCGTGGAAGAGGCCGCGGTGGTGTCGCTGCGAAGCGTGGTGCTGCGCGACGGATCGTTGACCGCATTGGTCGATCGACGAGGGTTGGCGCGCCTGGCGTGACGGCCCGGACGCGCCCTGGCAGCGGGCGAAGATCCCGAGCGGGGGCCAGACCGGCCCGGCCGATTGACGGGCCCGCCCCAAGCGCCACGTCGCGATCGGCCCCGGGGCTCTCCGCCTGCCCATCGTGCGCGGCGAAGCGACCCGGAGCAGCTCACGCTCTCGCAGCGCGGCCTGTCCCGACCCGCCTTGCGCGCGCGAGATCGGCGCAGAGGATCGGAGGCTTTGCCGCATTCTCGCGCCCCGGCCGGATCGCGCCGATGGCGGCGGACACTTCCCGCCGAAGAGCAGCTTCAATCAATCGCAGGGCGTCATCGACATCAGAAACGGTCGCCAAGAACGCCTTGAAAACAGAACGCCTGAAATATTCGATCTTTCATTTCGCAAAACTTGAGGCCATCCTTCTTATACATAATGCAATCTCCAAGTGTTGCATGCAGATCACAGCCCTGAGCCCAAGCTTTGGATACGATGTCGGCAATTCGTATTCTTGGATCCCCGGACTATGCGCAAGACCATCGCTTCCCTGGCCGCCTTCACTGCGTTGACGGCAGCGGCTTCCGCAGCAGATCTGCCCCGCCGCGCGTATACGCCCCCGCCGCCGCCCGTTCCGGTCTTCTCCTGGGCCGGCGCCTATTTCGGCATCAATGCCGGTTACATCACCACGACCAAGGACAGCGTGACGACGGCCGGCGTGTTCCCGGGCAACGACGGCGTCCAGGTCGGCAACCGTCCGGCCGCTCTGGGCCTGCCGCGGGACGGCTTCACCGGCGGCGGCCAGCTCGGCTACAATTATCAGTTCACGCCCGGTTCCGGCTTCGTCGTCGGTGCCGAGGCCGATCTGGCCTATACCGACCTGAACCGCACCCGCAGCACCACCGGGCGCCTGGGCGGGATCAGCACCTTCCGGCAGATGGGCGATTTCCTCGGGACCGTGCGCGGCCGCGTCGGCTACGCCTTCGACCGCACCCTCGTCTACGCCACCGGCGGCTTCGCCTATGGGTCCGAGACCTATCGCGGCGTCTTCCAGACGGCGGCCGGCCAGCCGAACTTCTACGGCAGCAGCTCGCGCGTCGAGACCGGCTACGTGGCCGGCGGCGGCATCGAGTTCGCGCTGCCCACCGATTCCGTGTTCAACATCTTCCATTCCAACGCGGTGACCCTGAAGGGCGAGGCGCTGTACTACGACCTCGGCCGCCGCACCGTGCCGCTCGTGGCGGTCGGACCGGGCGTCGGCGCCTACGCCGCTCGCTTCCGCAACGAGGGCGTGCTCGGCCGCTTTGGCCTGAACTACAAGTTCGGCAGCTAAAGCGCAGGGCGCGACGGCCTGATGCAATCAGGCCGGATCGGGCTTCGGGACAGTCCCGGCGGAAGGCCTGTCTCGAACCCGGCCGAACGTCGATCACGCGGCCCGGACGCCATCGCCCGAGGCCGCAGGCCGTTCAGGGCCGCTTCGGCACCGGCCGCCGGCAATAGGCGCGGGCCTCCGCCTCCGTGAGCCCGTCCTGTGCCGCCGCGCATTGGTCGAGGGTCAGGCCGATGCTGGCCGCGTAGGTCTCGTTCGGCGACAGGGCGTCGCGCGCGAGGCTTGCCAGGTAGACCAGGAAGGCGGCCACCGCGATCAGCGTCGCCGCCACGAGGACGCGGTTCAGCATCCGGCCCGCCCCCGGCCGCGCAGGCGAGCCCTCCGGCGCATCACGGGAAGCCGACCAGCATCTGCGCCAGCGCGAGGAGCACGAGGCCCGCGCAGATCAGCGTGACGGCGGTGCGATCGAGGCCGGTCCGACGCATGGCGCTCCAGCCTAACACCCGTGTCGAACCGGCGCGTCGCTCACAGGACCAGGCCCCAGAGGCCCGTGGCCAGGCCGCAGGCGCGCGGCACCGCAGCGGCGAGCCCGCGCGCGATCGATGATGCGCGCGACCCGATCCTCCGGTTGATACTCGACCATGACGCCGCCTCCCTCGGTTCCACACTGAAGGCCGCCTGTTGCTGCCCTGTGTCGTCGAGCGGTCCCGCCCTGAAACGCGGCCGTCCCGCGCCCGGCGCGTCGGCGGGGCGCAGGAACACCCCGCAGGACCCATCGTTGGACTCCCATCCCAACGCGAGGCCCGCATGACCACTGATCCGCTGCACAAGTATCCGCGCCCGCCCTTCGAGGCGCAGCCGCAGAGTTTCCCAGGCAAGACCGGCCGGATGGCGCCCGAGCCCGATCACGGCGAGGAGAGCTACAAGGGCTCCGGCAAGCTCACCGGCCAGGTCGCGCTGATCACCGGCGGCGACAGCGGCATCGGCCGCGCCGTGGCGATCGCCTATGCCCGCGAGGGCGCCGACGTCGCCATCTCGTACCTGCCGGAGGAGCAGGCGGATGCCGAGGCGGTGAGCGGCTGGATCGAGAAGGCCGGCCGGCGCGCATTGCTGCTGCCGGGCGACCTCAAGGACCCGGCCTATGGCCGCTCGATCGTCGCCCGCACCGTCGAGACCTTCGGCCGCCTCGACGTGCTGGTCAATAACGGCGCGTTCCAGCAGCCGAACCAGGGCCTGGACGCCATCGAGGACACGATCTTTGAGGACCATTTCCGCACGAATGTGTTCGGCCCGTTCTACGTGACCAAGGCGGCGCTCGCCCACCTGAAGCCCGGCGCCTCGGTGATCTTCACCTCTTCGGTGAATTCCAAGCACCCGATGCCGTCGCTCATGGCCTACAGCGCCACCAAGGGCGCACTGTGCAACATGGTGCTGAGCCTCTCGCAGCTGCTCGCCGAGAAGGGCATCCGGGTGAACGGCGTGCTGCCGGGCCCGATCTGGACGCCGTTCATCCCGTCCGGGATGAGCCAGGATTCGGTGAAATCCTTCGGCGACCAGGTGCCGTTCGGCCGCCCCGGCCAGCCGGCCGAGCTCGCCTCCGCCTACGTGATGCTGGCCTCCGAGGACAGCAGCTACACCTCCGGCGCGCTGATCACCGTAGCGGGCGCGATGCCGGTATTCTGATCGCGGGCCACGACCGGGACACCGCCCGTCGCCGGACACGGCGGTGTCCCGCAATCCCGTGCGCTGTTCGGGACCCGCTCCGTCGTGGTATCAGCGGCCTCTCCCCCGACCCGCAGGACGACACCCGACGCGCGGGGCAATACGGATCTGGCACGTGACGGTGGCTGAGACTTGCGGCGCACTCCCGGGATGGCGGTTCTCCGTCGCCCCGATGATGGACTGGACCGATCGGCACTGCCGGGCCTTCCACCGCACCCTGTCGGCGCGGGCGCGCCTCTACACCGAGATGGTCACCACGGGCGCGGTGCTGCACGGGCCGCGTGAGCGGCTGCTCGGCTTCTCGGATCTGGAGCACCCGGTGGCGGTGCAGCTCGGCGGGTCCGATCCGGCCGAGCTGGCGCAGGCTGCGCGGATCGCCGCGGATTTCGGCTATGCCGAGATCAACCTCAATGTCGGCTGCCCGTCCGACCGGGTGCAGGACGGCCGTTTCGGCGCCTGCCTGATGCGCGAGCCGGCCCTGGTGGGCGATTGCGTGGCCGCCCTGAAGGCCGCGGTCTCCGTGCCGGTGACGGTCAAATGCCGGATCGGCGTCGACGACCAGGACCCCGAGGCGGCCCTCGACGCGCTCGCCGACGCGGTCGTGGCCGCCGGGGTGGACGGGCTGATCGTCCATGCCCGCAAGGCCTGGCTCCAGGGCTTGTCGCCCAAGGAGAACCGTGATGTGCCGCCCCTCGATTACGGCCGCGCCGCCCGGCTGAAGCGGCGGCTCGGCACCCTGCCGGTGGCGGTCAATGGCGGCCTGCGCGACCTCGACGCCGCGCAAGACCGCCTCGCCGAGGTCGACGGCGTGATGGTCGGCCGCGCCGCCTATACCGAGCCGGCTCTGCTGCTCGGCGTCGATCCGACGCTGTTCGGCGTCGCCGCGCCGGTGCCCGACGCATTCGCGGCCGTGGAGGCGTTCGAGCCCTACATCGCCGACGTGCTCGCCCGCGGCGAGCGCCTGCACGCGGTGACCCGCCACATGCTCGGGCTGTTCAACGGCCGGCCCGGCGCCCGGGCCTTCCGGCGCCACCTCTCGACCCACGGGATGCGGCCGGATGCCGGGCTCCAGACCCTGCGGGATGCGGTGGCGACGGTCTCCCGCGACGTGCCGGAGGCCCGGGCGGCCTGAGAGCCACGCCCGTCAGGGCGGGCTCAGGATCAGCCGGTCACCCCGGACCTCGTAGGCGGAGAGGCGCGTCAGGAAGGTCTGGCCCAGCAGGTTGCCGGCGAGCGAGCCGGGCCGGGCCACCATGGCGTTCACCCGCCGCTCGCTGATCGTGCCGACACGCAGCGAATCGAGCTGGATCGGCGCGGCATAGGCGATGCCGTTGGCCGTGGAGACCCGGGCGGTGAAATCGGCCGGCGCCGGGGTGATGCCGAGAGCCGCGGCGTTCTCGGCGGTCAGCACGACGCTGCTCGCCCCGGTATCGAACAGGAACGGCTGCACCCGGCCGTTGACCTCGGCCTCGACCCGGAAATCGCCGTCCGCACGGCGGGTGATCGTCACGGAGCCGCCGGGGCCGGACACGGCCGAGCCGGGCCGGAGATCGCCGAGCACCCGGGCGCCGACGCCCTGGAACCGGTCGCCGTAGCTGTAGCCGATCACCAGGGCGAGCCCGATCAGCGCCCAGGCGAAGAGCGCGCGCAGGTTCGGTCCGAGCGCGGACCGGAATTGCCGCCAGTAGCCGGCAACCACCAGGGCCAGGATGCCCCCCGTGGAGGCGAGGGCGGCGAGGTGGTCTGGCTCGATCACGCCGCCGATGCTGTCGCTGCCGTCGCTGAGGACCAAAACGGCCGTGACCAGCGCGATGGCGGCAAGCCCGAGATAGATCATGACGGCAGCGGCTCCTCCAAGGACGTGAACCCGGCCCCGCGCATCCGGGCGCCAAGCCCGGCCATGATGGCCCGGCGCTTGGCTTCCGGCATCCCGCCCCAGGCGGCGATCTCGTCGCGGGTCCGGCCGCAGCCGCGGCACAGCCCGCTGGCGGCGTCGAGCACGCAGACCTTGGTGCAGGGGGACGAGGGCTTGGGCGCGGGCGACATCGCCGATCCTTGGACGCGGGATCGTGGCTCGATCAAGGCCCGGGATGCCGCATCAATCCGCCGAGGCCGCCACGAGGGCGAGCAGGGCGGCGATCTCGGCGATCTGCTGGCAGGCGCCGATCACGTCCCCGGTCTGGCCGCCGATCATGTGCCGGGCGAGGCGGGTCAGCGCGAGGGCCGCGAGGCCGGCGCACAGGATCATCAGCGCGACGCCGCGCAGCGGCAGGCCGAGGATCACGCCGCCGAGCGCCACCGCGAGACCGATCGCGAGGGCGACCCACAGGCTGGCGCGGTTCGGACGACCGACCGCGGCGGAGAGGCCGCCGGGCCGGGCCGGCGGCAGCAGCACCATCGGGGCGAGGGCGGCGAGCCGCGACAGGGCGGCGACCAGGATCAGCGCGGTCGCGGCGGCGTAGCCGGTGCGGTCCAGCAGCGTCGCCAGCGCGCCGATGCGCAGCGCCAGCGCCAGGACCAGGGCCGCCCCGCCATAGGCGCCGATCCGGCTGTCGCGCATGATCTCCAGGCGCCGCTCGAGCGTGGCACCGCCGCCGAAACCGTCGGCGACGTCGGCCAGGCCATCCTCGTGGAGCGCGCCCGTGGCCAGGACCATGACGGCCACCGCCAGGGTCGCGGCCAGGAACGGCCCGAGCCCGATCCACCAGCCCGCCGCCAGCACCAGGGCGGCGGGCAGCGCCAGGATCAAGCCAGCGAGCGGCAGCATCCGGGGCAGGGCGGTGAAATCGGGGACCCGATGCGGGTCCGGCTCACCGGGCAGTTGCGGCACGGGCAGGCGGGAGTAGAACCGCAGACACCCGGCGAGGTCGTAGAGGGCGCCGCGCCCGGGCCAATCGGCCTCCCCGCCGGTCTGCCTGTCCATCGCGGCCTCTCGCCACCACCCGCCACCGCGCCCCGGTGGGGCGAGCCGATCGCGAACGGTCAGGCGGCGCAGAATCACTATAGTCGTCCCGATACGCCGTCGTCTCCCCGTTCGCGGGCGCCCACAGGAAATCATCGCCGCCATGACCGACGCCGCAAAGACAGATCCGGGCCCGTTCGACGATATCCGCAACCTGCTCAAGGCGATGCCGGGCCCAGACCGGGACGCCCAGGAGGCGGTGGCCGCAAGGGACGCGACCCTGACCAAGCCGGCGGGCTCCCTCGGACGGATGGAGGATCTCGTGTCCTGGCTGGCGGCCTGGCAGGGCAAGGCGCCCCCGAGCCTCGACCGGCCCCTGGTCTGCGTCTTCGCCGGCAGCCACGGGGTGACCCGCAAGGGCGTCTCGGCCTTCCCGGACGCGGTCAACCGGCAGATGCTCGACAATTTCGCCGCCGGCGGGGCGGCGATCAACCAGATCTGCGCCGCCTACGGTCTCGGCTTCAAGGTGTTCGACCTCGCCCTCGACATGCCGACCGGCGACATCACCGAGGGCCCGGCCCTGGACGAGCGCGCCACCGTGGCGACCATGGCGTTCGGCATGGAGGCGGTGGCCGCCGGCACCGATTGCCTCGGCATCGGCGAGATGGGCATCGGCAACACCACGGTGGCGGCCGCCCTCTACGCCGCCCTGTTCGGCGGCGAGCCCGCCCGCTGGGTCGGGCGCGGCACCGGAATCGATCAGGACGGCCTCGCCCGGAAGGTCGCGGCCGTGGAGGCGGCGCTCGCGCACCATGCCGGCCATCTCGGCGACCCGCTCCAGATGCTCGCCCGGCTCGGCGGCCGCGAGATCGCCGCCATGGCGGGGGCGATCCTGGCCGCGCGCCTGCAGCGCATCCCGGTGGTGATCGACGGCTACGTCGCCACCGCGGCGGCGGCGCTGCTCCACGCCGCCGACCCGTCGGCCCTCGACCATTGCCTGGCCGGCCACGTCTCCGCGGAGGGCGTCCACGCGGAGGTGCTGGAGCGGCTCGGCCTCGTGCCGCTGCTGGCGCTGGGGATGCGGCTCGGCGAAGGCTCGGGCGCCGGCATGGCGATCGGCCTGCTCAAGGGCGCGCTCGCCTGCCATACCGGCATGGCGACCTTCGCGCAGGCGGGGGTTTCCGGGAAGAGCGCCGGGTAGGCGCGCGAGCCACGATTCGATGCTATATCGGGCGGAGCCGATAACGGATCCGTCGATCCCGCGTCCCTCCCACCAGAGCGCCTCATCCTGAGGTGGCGCAGCGAAGCGGATCCCTCGAAGGAGGGCTCCAGGACTTCGCGGCGGTCCCTGGAGGGCTCCTTCGAGGCCCGTCGATCTCCGATCGCCGGGCACCTCAGGATGAGGGCGCGGGTGGGATCGCTACGAAAAAAACGATGAACATCACCCAAGCCTTCACCTTCGAGGCGGCCCATCGGTTGCCGAACGTGCCCGCCACGCATCGCTGCCACCGGATGCACGGGCATTCCTACCGGGTCGAGCTCACCGTCTCCGGGCCCGTGGACCCGCATACGGGCTGGGTGATCGATTTCTACGACATCGAATCGATCTTCGGCCCGCTGCTGGCCCGGCTCGACCACCATTGCCTCAACGAGATCGAGGGGCTGGAGAACCCGACCGCCGAGAACATCGCGGCCTGGATCTGGCATCGCCTGCGGCCGGACCTGCCGGGGCTCGCCCGGGTGCGGGTCGCGGAGACGCCGATGTCCTGGGCCGAGTACGATGGCGACTGAAGCTGCGATCATCGGCGACCGCTCGGCGCTGGTGCTGTTCTCCGGCGGCCAGGATTCGGCCACCTGCCTCGCCTGGGCGCTCGACCGGTTCGACCATGTCGAGACCCTAGGGTTCGATTACGGCCAGCGCCACCGGGTCGAGCTCGACCGCCGGGCGGTCCTGCGCGCCGGCATGGGCCGCATCGACCCGGCCTGGGCGACGCGCCTCGGCGCGGATCACACGGTCGCCCTCGACGCTTTGGGCAAAATCTCCGAGACGGCGCTGACCCGGGATGCCGAGATCGGCTTCGCGGAATCGGGCCTGCCCAACACCTTCGTGCCCGGCCGCAACCTCGTGTTCCTGACCTTCGCGGCGGCGCTCGCCTATCGGCGCGGGATCCGGCACGTGGTCGGCGGCATGTGCGAGACCGACTATTCCGGCTATCCGGATTGCCGGGACGACACGATCAAGGCGCTGCAGGTCGCGCTGAACCTCGGCATGGAGCGGCGGTTCGTGCTGCACACGCCGCTGATGTGGCTCGACAAGGCGCAGACCTGGGGCCTCGCCGAGGATCTGGGCGGCCAGCCGCTGGTCGAGCTGATCGTCGAGGACAGCCACACCTGCTATCTCGGCGAGCGCGGGGCGCGCCATGCCTGGGGCTATGGCTGCGGCACCTGCCCGGCCTGCCGGCTGCGGGCGGACGGTTTTTCGCGGTTCACCGCCTCTGCGGCCTGAGACCGTCCACCAGCACCGCCAGCGTCCCCGAAAACGCCGCCGGGCTCGCGAACAGCCGCTCCATCAGCAGCGCCCCCTCCAGGGTGGCGATGACGTAGCGGGCGAGCACCGCAGGCTCTGGCCCGGACCGCACACTGCCATCCGCCTGCCCCGCGCGCAGCACCGCCTCCAGCCACGTGAGGTGCCCCTCGAAGAACGTCGCGATGTCGTGGCGCAGCCGCTCGGGCAGGGCCTCGCCCTCGATGGCGAGCGCCGCGCACAGGCAGCCGAGCCCCTGCTCGACGCCGCCGAGATAGAGCTGTCCATAGGCCGCGATCCGGCCCGGGCCGTCCGGTACGTCCGCGCGGATCGCCGCCAGGGCGGCGTCGTAGCGGTCGGCATAGGCCGCCACCAGGGCCGCACCGAGATCGACCTTGGTGGGGAAATGGTGGTGGATGCTCGCCTTGCGGATGCCCACCGCCTCGGCGAGGTCGGCGTAGCTGAACCCGGCAAAGCCGCGCCCCCGGACCAGGGTCTCGGCCTGATTCAGCAGCTCGGCGCGGGTGTCTCGCATCGCTCGGACATCGTCTCTGCGGCTCGCGCGAACGTGTGACCGTCCGGCGCCCGTTCCCCAACATGCCACTTGACCGCCCAAAGATCTACCTACTTAATGGTAGGCAACTGAAAGCCCTCGCAAGTCGCCCGCTGCGCCATCGCGCCCGGCGGGACACGCCCGGCCATCGGGCATCTCGGGAGAGGCTTAAAACAGGGAGGTTCCGGCATGACGGCATCCGCCGTCCATCCAGGCGAATCCGCCGCCGCGGGCCGCACCCTGTCGCGGCGTCACGCCCTGTTCGCCGGCCTCTGCCTGTGCTGCCTGCCGACCCTGGGACGCGCCACCGAGAGCTTCACGATGGAGGAGGTCGGCCCAGGCATCTTCATGCGCCAGGGCCTGACCGCCGACGCCACCGCCGACAACGCCGACGCCATCGCCAATATCGGTTTCCTCATCGGCCGGGACGGCGTGCTCGTCACCGAGACCGGCGGCAGCCTCGCGGACGGCCAGTGGTTGCGGGCCGAGATCGCCAAGCGCACCAGCAAGCCGATCACCCATGTGGTGCTCACTCATGTCCACCCGGATCACGTCTTCGGGGCCGGGGCCTTCGTGCAGGACAAGCCGGTCTTCATCGGCCACGCCAAGCTCGCCGAGGCCCTGGGCGCGCGGGGGGAGTTCTACCGCCAGCGCTTGGTCGAGCTGCTCGGCGAGGCGCGCACCGGGCCGGTCATCTACCCGACCCTGAGCGTCGCCGACACCGCCGAGATCGACCTCGGCGACCGGCGCCTGACCTTCACGGCCCACGGGCCGGCCCATACCAGCTGCGACCTGTCGATGCGCGATTCCGGCAGCGGCCTGCTATTCCCAGCGGACCTGCTGTTCGTGAACCGGATCCCGTCGCTGGACGGCAGCCTGCGGGGCTGGCTCAAGGAGATCGAGCGGCTGAAGGCCATGGGGGCGACCCGGGCGGTGCCGGGCCACGGGCCGGTCTCGGTCGATCTCGCCCCGGCGCTCGCCGACCTCTCCGGCTACCTGACGGCCCTGCGCGACGGCACCCGCGCGGCCATCGCCAAGGATGTCCCGATCGAGAAGGCGGTGGCCAGCGTCGCCCAGGACCAGCGGGACAAGTGGGCCCTGTTCGACACCTATAACGGCCGCAACGTCACCGTGGCCTACCAGGAACTCGAGTGGGAATAGTCTTTCGAGCCTCCATATTGAGACCAACCGGGAGAAACGCCATGACGCTCAAGACCGCCCACGCGGCAGCGCTCGCCCTCATCCTCGCCACCACCGCCCTGGCGGGCCCCGTCCGGGCCGCCGGCGCCTCCGACACCGAGCAGGAGCGGGCGGCGCGCTGGCAGGAGATCGCCAAGTCGATCTTCGGCGACCGCACCATCGAGAAGACCGACAGCCTGGTGAAGATCGACGCCCCCGCCCGGGCGCTCGACGCCGCCCTGGTGCCGATCACCCTGACCATGCCGCAGGGGGATCAGATCAAGGCGGTGTCGCTGGTGATCGACGACAACCCTGCCCCCTACGCGGCGCGGTTCGAGTTCGGCCCGGCCGCCGACCCGGCGGAGCTGAAGCTGCGGGTGCGGGTCAACAACTACACCGACATGCACGCCGTGGTGGAGACCCAGGACGGCAAGCTCTACGAGGCCAAGCAGTTCGTGAAGGCGTCCGGCGGCTGCTCGGCCCCGATGGGCATGAGCGACGAGGAGGCCATGAAGGGCATGGGCGACATGCGCATGAAGTTCGCCGAGACCCAGCCCGGCAAGCCCGTGGAGGCGACGCTGATGATCCGCCACCCGAACTTCTCCGGGATGCAGATGAACCAGGTCACCCGCGACTACACGCCGGCCCGCTACATCGACAAGCTCACCGTCTCGGCGGGGGACAAGAAGGTCTTCACCATGACGGGCGACATCTCGATCGCGTCGAACCCGGTGATCAACTTCGCGTTCAAGCCGGACGGCAAGCCGCTCCAGGTGGCGGCGAGCGACAATGCCGGGGGCAGCTGGCAGCACAGCTTCACCCCGCCGAGCCCGACGAACTGACCATGGCGCGCCTGACCTCGATCGGGCGGCTGGCGGCGGCTCTGGCCGCGCTCGGCTGCCTCGCCGCCGCCCCGGCGGATTCGCCCGTGAACGTGCCCGAGCCGGAGGGGCTCTATGCCGGCCCGCCCAAGGGCTACACCCCGCCGACGCTCAAAGGCGCCGCGGTGATCGACGCCGATGCGCTCGCCGCGCTGTTGGCGGGGCCGGACAAGCCGGTGCTGATCGACGTCGCGGCCCCCGACCGCAAGCCGTCGAACTTCCCCGAAGGCCGCCTCTGGCTGCCGGTGCATCCCTCGATCCCCGGTTCGGTCTGGCTGCCGCTGGCCGGGGCCGAGCCCATCGCCCCGGAGCGGGAAGCCCTGTTCTACGCCCGGGTCGCGGAGCTGACCGGCGGCGACACGGCCAAGCCCGTCGTGGTGTTCTGCCACGTCGAGTGCTGGGGCAGCTGGAACGCCGCCAAGCGCCTGGTGCGCAAGGGCTATACCGGCGTGCGCTGGTTCCCCGAGGGCGTCGAGGGCTGGCAGGAGAAGCACGAGACCGCAACCCTGCGCGAGGACCCGGCCTGGAAGGCTGCGGCCGAACCCCAGGCGGGGCGCTGACCCGCGGGGCGGGGCGGTGTATGAGGGCCGGATGATGCGGAACGCGCCCCCTCTCCCGTGCGGGAGAGGGTTGGGGTGAGGGGCCAGGGCTCTCCGGAAAAGTCGCATCCCTCACCCTGTCCCTCTCCCGCACGGGAGAGGGGACCCGCGCTCGACCCCGATGAGCCGAAAGAGGTCCGAACCATGTCGCAGGTCGTGCAGTCCCGCCGGCTCCGAGCCATCGACATCGGCAAGCGCAAGGCCGAGGGGCGCAAGATCATCGCGCTCACCGCCTACCACGCTCACACAGCCGGCATCGTCGATCCCTATTGCGACTTCATCCTGGTGGGCGATTCGCTCGGCATGGTGATGCACGGGATGGAATCGACTATTCCCGTCACCCTGGAGATGATGATCCTGCAGGCGCAGGCGGTGATCCGCGGCACCGCCAAGGCGCTGGTGGTGGTGGACATGCCGTTCGGCTCCTACGAGGCGAGCCGGGAGCAGGCCTTCCTCAACGCCTCACGGGTGCTCAAGGAGACCGGGGCGGGGGCGATCAAGATGGAGGGCGGGGCCCATTTCGCCGAGACGGTGGCCTTCCTGGTCCAGCGCGGCGTGCCGGTGATGGGCCATATCGGCCTGACCCCGCAGGCGGTGAACACGATGGGCGGGTTCAAGGTCCAGGGGCGGGCGCCGGACGACGAGCGCCGCCTGCTGGAGGACGCGCGGGCGATCTCCGAGGCCGGCGCCTTCGCGATCGTGCTGGAGGGCATCGTCGAGCCGGTGGCGCGGGCCATCGCGACGTCGCCCCAGGTCACCGCCGCCACGATCGGCATCGGCGCCTCGGCTTTCTGCGACGGGCAGATCCTGGTGCTGGAGGACATGCTCGGCCTCTCCGAGAAGACGCCGAAATTCGTGCGCCAGTTCGGCTCGCTCCGGGCCCATATCGAGGACGCCGTGAAGGCCTATGCCGATGAGGTGCGGGCCGGCCGGTTCCCGGCGGACGATCACACCTACGGGTAGGGGCGGGCCCCGCCCGGGGCCCGATCCACGATCTCGGTGGCCTCGGGCAGCAGCGCCATGAGGGCGCGCAGGGCCGGGCTGGCATCCCCCGACCAGACCAGGCGGGTGCGGTTGCGGCGCAGGTGGAGCGGTAGCTTATGGCGCTCCACCGCCGTGCTCATCACCGCGTGGTCGAGCACCTCCGCCGGCACGATGGCCATGCCGGTGCCCGCCGCCACGCAGGCCACGATGGCGTGGTACGAGCTCATCTCCAGGACCCGGTCGTAGGACGCGCCCTCCTCGGCCAGCCACTCGATCAGGCGCTGGCGGTACGAGCAGCCATGCGGGAACGCCACCAGGGTCCGCCGGCCGGTCCCGGGCGCGGTCCGGCCGGTGATCAGCACCAGCTCCTCGTCGAAGGCCGGCACCGACGACAGGCTCGCGCGATCGAACGGCTCGGAGACGAAGGCCGCCTCGATCTCGAAGCGCTCCAGCTGCCGGAGCATGGCCCGGGTCGTACCGGTCTGCAGCTCGATCGTGACGTCGGGGAATTGCGCGTGGAAGGCCGACAGGATCGGCGGCAGCCGCGCCCCCGCCGCGCTCTCCAGCGAGCCCAGCCGCAGGACGCCGCGGACCACGCCGCTGCGCAGCTCCTGCTCGGCCAGATCGGCCATCCGCAGCAGCGCCTCGGCATGGCCCAGGAGGGTGCGCCCGGCCTCGGTAAGCGTCAGGCCGCGGCCCTCGCGGCGGAACAGGGCCACGCCCAGCCGCGCCTCGAACTGCTTGATCCGGGTCGTCACGTTGGACGGGACCCGGTGCAACATCGCCGCCGCCCGCGTGACCCCGCCCTCCCGGACCACGCAGCGGAAGATGTCGAGGTCGTCGAGATCCATCGTTCTCATCGAGAGAAACGTACGTCACAAAAATTCATTTTCCAAGAATGGCCGGCGGGTGTTCAAAGGGTGTCGCCATGAGCACGCTCCCGCACGCCCCGACCGATTCGGAACGCCCGCCCTGGCCGGTCGTCGCCAGCGGCCTCGTCGCCCTGGCGGTCGCCATGGGCATCGGGCGCTTCGCGTTCACGCCCCTGATGCCGCTGATGATGCGCGACGGCACCCTCACGGCCGCCGCGGGGGCGGAATGGGCCGCGGCGAACTACGGCGGGTATCTGGTCGGCGCCCTGACGGCCTCGTGGTTCGCCGGCAATCCGCGGCGAGGGCTGCTCCTGAGCCTGGCCGGCGTGGCGCTCACCACGGTGGCGATGGCGGCGGTCGGCCACGACGCGCCGGCCGCTCTCGGGGCCGGGCTGCGGGCCCTGGCCGGCGTGTTCAGCGCCTGGGCCCTGGTCTGCGCCAGCGGCTGGTGCCTGGCCGAGCTGGCCCGGCGCCGGGTCGGCGCGCTCGGCGCCTGGATCTATACCGGCGTCGGCTCAGGCATCGCGCTCGCCGGCACGCTGGCCTGGCTCGGCGGGATCCAGCCGGCGTCCCGGCTGTGGCTCGAGCTGGGGCTGGTCGCCGCGCTCGGCGCCCTGCTGGTCTGGTCCCTGTCCCGGGGGCAGGGTACGGAAGCGGCCGGGATCGGGGAGCGCGAGGCCGCCGCCGTCGTCCGGCGCCCCCGGAACGGCCAGGCGGCCCTGGTCCTGTGCTACGGCGTCTTCGGGTTCGGCTACATCGTGCCGGCGACGTTCCTGCCCGCCATGGCCCGCGAGCTGGCCTCCGACCCTCGCGTGTTCGGCCTGACCTGGCCGCTGTTCGGCCTCGCCGCCGCCCTGTCGGTCGCGGCCGTGGCCCGCTGGTCGAAGCGCGTGCCGCGCCAGCGCCTCTGGGCGGCGGCGCAAGGCGTCATGGCACTCGGCACCGGCCTGCCCCTGGCCGCCCACGCCCTCTGGGCGGTCGCGGCCTCGGCGATCCTGGTGGGCGGCACCTTCATGGTCGCCACCATGGCGGGCCTGCAGCTCGCCCGCGAGGCGCGGCCCGACAACCCGACGCCGCTCCTCGCCCGCATGACCGCCGCCTTCGCGGCCGGGCAGATCGTCGGCCCGGTTCTAGTGCGCCTCCTCGGCCCCGGCCGCCGGGCCGGCTGGGACGCGCTGGACTGCACCGGCGCCGTCGCCACCATGCTGCTGGTGCTCACGGCTCTGTGGCTGTGGCGCGCCGCGCGGCCCTCAGCCGAGAGCCTGGTGCCGGCCTGACGCTCCGGCATCCCCGGCCTGGCCCCTCACTGCTCCGGCAGCCCCGCGCGCCGGAGCCCGTCATAGATCCGCTCGCGCTGGGCGAGGAAGGTCGGGTCCGTGGAGGTCAGGCTACGGTAGCGGGCGAGGCTGTAGCCGGGCCGGAGCCTGAGGAACTCGGCCAGGGATGCCCGGGCTTCCTCGTCGCGGTCGAGCCGTGCGAAGGCGCAGGCGAGATAGAGATGGGGGAAGTCGAAGAGCGGGTTCACGGCCGCCGCCCGGCGCAGCGGCTCGATCGCCTCCTGATCCTGCCCGAGATGGAGCCTCGCCAACCCGTCCCGCGCCAGCCAGGCTCCGAGCAGCGGATCGCGCGGGCTGAGGCGGATCGCGGCGGCGATGTCGGCCTCCGTCCGCTCGGCCCGGCCCAGGAAGATCTGGATCAGCCCGCGATAGGCGTAGGCCCGCGCGAAGCTCGGGTTCAGAGTCAGGACCCGGTCGAAGGCGGCGAGCGCCTCCGCGTAGCGGGAGCGGGCGCGCAGGGTCTCGCCGCGCAGGTAATGGGCGAACGGATGCGTCGGGTCGCCCTGAAGCACGGAGGCGATGGCCTGCTCGGCCGTATCGAGATCCGCCGTCCGCTCCGTCGTCCAGCCGTTCAGCACCCCGTCGACCAGCACCTCGGCGAGACCGAGCCGCGCATCGGTGTTCATGGGGTCGAGGCCGAGCGCCCGCTCGAACAGGGGTCGGGCCTGGGCGTGATTGTCCCGCGCGAAGGGCCGGTTGAGCAGCGCCTGGCCGCGCATGACCAGATCCACCGCGTCGGCCGGCTGCCCGGCCCGGGCGTGGGTCGCGGCCTCCAGCAGGCGCACGCCGAGCGCCCGGCCGACCTGCGCGACGAGGACGTCCTGGGCGGCCCCAACTGCCGCGCGCGGGCCGTCGTAGCGGTCAGCCCAGAGGGAGGCGCCGGTCTCGACATCGGTGAGCTGCACGGCGAAGCGGACCTGCTCGGCACTCTGCCGCAGGCTCCCCTGCACGACGTAGCGCACGCCGAGCTCGCGCCCGATCGCCCGCGGCTCGGCCTGCCGCCCCCGGTAGGATTGGGCGGTGCCGTGCGCGATGACGAAGGTGCCCGGTGCGCGGGCGAGGTCGGCGGAGAGATCCTCGGCGAGTTGCTCGGCGAGGTAATCCTGGTCCGCGTCGCCGCTCTGGTTCGTGAGCGGCAGGACGACGAGCGACAGCCGGGGGCGCACGGTCGGCTCGCGGAGCTCGGCCGCCCGCTCGGATCCGGCGAGGTACGGCCAGGCGACAGTCAATCCTGCCGCGCCCGCGGCCAGCACAGCCGCGGCGCCGAGCGTCGGCCGGAGGGCTGCCCGGGCCCGGCGGACCTGGACGGCGCGCGACGTCCGCCCGTCCGGCGGGGGCACGGCATAGACCCGCAAGGGTCGCGCGATGTTCTTCAGCCGCTGCGGGCCGAGATCGAGGAACCGGATCTCGGGAAGGCCGCGCACCTGGAGATAAGCGGCTTCCGAGAGCCGCAACGCACCGGGATCGGCGGCGGCCTGCAGGCGCGCGGCGATGTTGACGCCGTCTCCGAAAATATCCCCGCCATGGACCATGATGTCGCCGAGATGGATCCCGATGCGCAGGCGGAACCGCCCGGCATCGCCCTCGGCCTCGGCGAGCGCTTGCTGGATCGCGACGGCGCAGCAGACGGCGTCCGTCACGGAGGCGAACTCGGCCAGCACGCTGTCCCCGGCCGTGTTCGCGATCCGCCCGCGCCGCGCCAGGATGAGGCGGTCGACGACCTCCCGCATGGCCTGGAGCGCCCGCATGGCGCCGCTCTCGTCGGCATGCATAGCCTTGGAATAGCCGGCGATGTCGGCGGCGAAGATCGCGGCCAGCCGGCGTTCCGGAACCGACCATTCCACGGCGCTCGACCGTTTGGCGTTCTGGCTCATTGCGATCCGTTCGCGACTCGACCGCCCGGGATGCTGTTCGCGCCGAAGACTGTATCGAATGCAGCCGCGCAAGTCTTGACCCTGGATGGCCGAGAATCGCAGCGCTCCAGCCTACTATTCGGCCTTATGGGAATATTCAATAACAGGATTGCTTATCCGGGGCGGATTGCAGCGCCGCGTCGCCCGGCGGGACGGGCCCGCCTTACCCCACCCGCCGCGACGGCAGCCGCAGCCCCGGGGCCGGCCGCTCGAGCAGGACTTCCCGACGGAAGCGCACCAGCCGCGCAGGCCGGCCGGCGGTGCCGCTGGTGAGGGCTTCGGTCTCCTCCACCAACCCCTGCTGGGCCACGAGACGCCGGAAGTTCTGCTTGTGCAGCTGCGTGCCCGACAGCGCCTCGACGGTGCGCTGGAGCTGGAGCAGGGTGAAGGCCGGGGGCATCAGCTCGAACACCACCGGGCGATACTTGATCTTGCCGCGCAGGCGGCTGATCGCGGTCGCCAGGACCCGGCGGTGGTCGAAGGCCATGGGCACGCCGGTCGGGTCGTTCGGCACCGCCGGCCCGGCATTGCCCCGCGCTTCCGGGATCAGGCCGGCCTCGAACAGCAATTCGTAGCGCTCGAGCACGCGCTCCTCGTTCCAGGTGCCGCCGTTCATCCCGAAGGTGAGGCCCAGACGGTCGTGGCGGCGGGTGCGGATCGCGCAATCCGCGGGCTCGGCCGCCCAGGCCGCGAGCCGCGCCTCGATCGCGTCGAGCTGGGGCGGGCGGCCGTTGCGGAAATCCTCGTACGGGAGGTAGCGGTACCAGTTCTGCCACGCCGCTTCGGCGAGGCCGGCCGGGCGCTCCTCGCGGACCAGGGCGAGATAGGCCACCGAGAGCGCGTGCGCCTCCGGCGCCTCCTCCCCGCCGGAGCGGTCGCGGTCGCCGAAGGTGTAGAGCTGCTCGACATAGCCGAGGCGCTGGTGGGTCTGGCGCTCCACCCAGGCGCGCAGGCCGCGCTCCAGGGTGGCGTGCTCGGGCACGAGCGGCCCGGCCGGCAGGCCGTCGCCGCGGCCCGGAGCCTGGTCCGGCACCCGGATGGTCAGGGCGCGCGGCTCGCCCTTGGTTGCCGCGACGATCACAGCGACGAGGCCCACGGAGGAGCGCTCCGGCAGGGCCTGTGCCCCGCCCGCACCCGTCTGCGCCTCACCGACCGTCATCGTCCCTCGAACGCCTCCGCCGCCGGGCGCGGAATCCCGGATCGGATGAGCCCCTATAGGGGCACAGGATCGTGGCGCGTCAACGCGGCGGTGTGATCCGGCTTCCGGGTCCGGGACCGGAGTCTCCGCGCGCACGGGGATCCCGGCCGATGGACCGGGCAGCGGGGGCCGCCAGGCAGACGCGATCCGGGGGGCGGCCAGTCCGGCGGCGCGCTTGCCAACGCGACCGCGGCTGCCCAAACAGGGCCGCCCGAGAGGTGCCGGCGCGGGGCCGGTCGGGGCGGGGGCAGGCGACCACGATGGCAGCGAGCGCGATCTCCGCGACGGCCGGGAGCCGGCCCGTCGATCTGCGGCTCTACGGTCTCCTCGATGTCGGCGTCTGCGGCGCGGACGGCGACCATCTGGCCCGGCTCGCCGCCGATGCGGTGACGGGCGGCGCGACCCTGCTCCAGTACCGCGAGAAGGACATTCCGGATGCCCGCGCGGCGCTCGCGCGGATCCGGGCGATCCAGGCCGCCGTCGGGGGGCGGGTGCCGGTGCTGGTCAACGACCGGGTCGACCTGGCCCTGGCGGCGGGCGCGGACGGCGTCCATCTCGGCCAGAGCGACCTCCACCCGGCCGAGGCGCGCCGCCTCCTGGGGGAGGGGGCGATCATCGGGTTGACCGTGAAGACCGCCGCCCAGGCCGACGAGCTGTACCGGCTCCCGGTCGACTACGCCTGTATCGGCGGCGTCTTCGCCACGACCAGCAAGGACAATCCCGACCCGCCGGTCGGCCTCGACGGCTTCGCCCGCATCGCCTTCCGGGCGCGGCTCGCCCGGGGCGCGAGCCTGCCGCTCGGCGCCATCGCGGGGATCGGCCTGCACAACGCCGCCGACGTGATCGGCGCCGGGGCGGACGGCGTCGCGGTGATCACCGCCCTGTTCGGGACGGAACCGGTGCGGCAGCGCGCCCGGGAGCTGCGCGCGGCCATCGACGCGGCCCTGGCGGCGCGGGGCGCCGCCCGATGAGCGGCGCCAGCCCCATCGCGGTCACCATCGCGGGCTCGGATTCCGGCGGCGGGGCCGGCATCCAGGCCGACCTCAAGACCTTCTCGGCCCTCGGCGTCTACGGCGCGAGCGTGATCACCGCGCTCACCGCCCAGAACACACGGGGGGTCCAGGGCATCCACGACGTGCCGGCCGCGTTCGTGGCCCAACAGATCGACAGCGTCTTCTCCGACCTCGCGGTCGACGCGGTGAAGATCGGCATGCTGTCGCAGATCGCGGTGATCGACGCGGTCGCCGACGGGCTGGCGCAGCAGGCCGGGACGATCCCGGTGGTCCTCGACCCCGTGATGGTCGCCACCAGCGGCGACCGGCTGATCTCGGAGGACGCCGTGGCGGCGCTCCGGGACAGGCTGCTGACGCGGGCCGACCTGATCACCCCCAACCTGCCGGAGGCGGCGGTGCTGCTCGGCGAGGCCTTGGCCGAGGACGAGGCCGGCGCAGCCGCCCAGGCCCGGCGGCTGGTGGCTTTGGGCGCCCGCGCCGTGCTGATCAAGGGCGGCCACGGGCACGGCGCCATGAGCGTCGATCACCTCGTGACCGCCGACGGTCACGCGCAGACCTTCGCAGCGCCGCGGCTCACCACGCAGAACACCCACGGCACCGGCTGCACCCTCTCCTCGGCGATCGCGGCGGGCCTCGCCCGGGGCCTGGAGCTGCCGGCGGCGGTGACGCTGGCCAAGGATTACCTGACGGCGGCCCTCAACGCTGCGGACCGGCTGGCGATCGGCTCCGGCCACGGCCCGGTCCACCACTTTCACGCGATCTGGCCCTGACTTCAGGGGGGTAGCCGCCTTGCGCCCGGGCGGCGATTGCGTTTGAAGAAGCGCACGATCGTTCGGATAACGGAACGGCCTAGGTGGACCGGTGACGATGCAGGATCAGGCGGAACGGCCCGACAGGGCGCGCGGACGCGACCTGCTGACCGGGGCGCAGGTGCTCTCCGGCCAGCTCGGCAAGACGATCCAGCGCCTGCGCAAGGCCTACAACCTCTCGCTGTCGGAGCTCGCCGAGCAATCGGGCGTGGCGAAATCGATCATCAGCCAGATCGAGCGCAACGAGACCAACCCGACGCTGGCGACGATCTGGCGCCTCTCCCAGGCCCTCGACGTGTCGATCGACCGGGTGCTGGCGGCCGGCGACGAGGAGCCGTTCATCGAGAAGACCTCCCGGGCGGATACGCCGATCCTGGTCTCGGAGGACGGCAAGGTCCGGCTGGCGATCATCGGCTGGATCAAGACGATCGAGTGGCTGCAATGGTACGAGGTCACGGCCGATCTCGGCGGCGTCCTCGATTCGGACCCGCACCAGCGCGGCTCGGTCGAATCGCTCTCGGTCGCCGAGGGCGCGTTCGAGGTCGAGATCGGCGGCAGCGTGCAGCGGGCCCGGGCCGGCGAGACCCTGCGCTACCGCTGCGACCGCCCCCACCTCGTGCGCTGCATCGAGGGCCCCGCCCGGGCCACCATGGTGGTGATCATGAAGGCGGCCGTGATGGAGTGAGGCTCTCGGCCTCACCGATCCGGGCCGGGTCGAACGGCGTGGTCCGATAGATCTCGCTGATCCAGTTGCCGAACAGCAGGTGCGCGTGGCTCCGCCAGGAATTGCGCGGCGGCTTCGACGGGTCGTCGTCGGGGAAGTAATGGGCCGGCACCGCCGCGCCGGCATCGCGGATGTACTCGTCGGCGAGCGTGGCCGTATCGTATTCCAGGTGATTGAACATGTGGAGCGACCGGCGATCCGGATCGCTCAGGAGGCACAGGCCGGTCTCCGGGCTGTCGGCCAGGATGGACAGGCCGCTTCCCTCCGGGATGTCCTCCCGGCGCACCTCCGTCCAGCGGGAAACCGGGACGCAGAACTCGTCCGAGAAGCCGCGCAGATAGGGTGAGGCCGGGGCGTGATTCCGGTGGTGGAACACGCCGAACGCCTTGTGCGGGAGCGTCCGCTTCGGGATTCCGTAGAAGTGGTAGACGGCCGCCTGCGCCGCCCAGCAGATCGTCAGACAGCTATGGACGTTCGAGCGCGTCCAGTCGAACACGCGACACAGCTCGGCCCAGTATCGCACCGCCTCGAAGGGCAGCCGCTCGACCGGGGCTCCCGTGACGATGAACCCGTCGAACCGCTCCTCCCGGACATCGCTCCAGGGCCGATAGAACGCATCCATGTGTTCGGCGGGGGTGTTGCGGGCGACATGGTCGGTCATCCGGACCAGGGTCAGCTCGACCTGGAGCGGGCTCGAACCGAGCAGGCGGGCGACCTGCGTCTCGGTGCTGATCTTGTTGGGCATCAGGTTGAGCAGGCCGATCCGCAGCGGCCGGATGTCCTGACGGACCGCGTCGGTCTCGCGCATCACCACGACGCCTTCGGCCTCCAGGGCGCGGGCTGCGGGGAGATCGTCGGGGATCTTGATCGGCACGGTGCGTCGTCCCTGTCTTCCGGGGCCGACCTCCGTGGCTTGATCCGCTTGGTTGCCGGCTCGGCCACATCCTCCTTGCGGAGCGCCACCTTGCCCGGATCGGCAGGTTGGCGTCGGGTGTCGGCCCGACTCTTGATGTGCGGCCAGGATTACCGAGACGGCTCAGGTTGTTCAAGGGCCGGCTCGCAGCCGATCGCGGATTCACGGTGCCTACGGGCGGCCCCGATCGGCACCGTGACGGAGCGATCCCGTTCCGACGCCTAGCAGGCGACCGCCTCCGACAGCGCGCGGTGGCGATAGTCGCGCGGGCTCAGGCCGTAGCGCTCCTTGAAGCGGCGGGAGAAATGAGCTTGGCTGGCGAAGCCGCACGCATAGGCCAGGGTGCCGAGCGGCATGTGGAGATATCCGGGATCGGCCATGCGGTTGGCCGCAACGCTCAGGCGGCGGTGCCAGATCCAGTCGGAGATGTGCTGTCCGCGCTCGTGGAACAGCTCCTGAAGGCGCCGCAGCGACACGCCGGTCGCGGCCGCGAGGTGGGGCGGATCCAGCGTCTGGTCGTGGAGGTTGGCCTCGATATAGGCCTTGGCGCGCTGGACCACGACGCTGCCGTGAACCGGCCGGGGCACCTCCTGCGCCATGCGCTCGGCCAGGCTGGCGACGACGAGATCGATTCCCACCCCGACCATGCGCTCGGCCACGTGAGCGGGCAGCCGGTCCCCCTCGCGCAGGAGGTTGGACAGGAACGAGCGGGTCAGGGTCGTGACCGGCAACTCGCCGCCGACGGTCAGGCCGGCGAAGATCCGGGCGGGACCCAGCACGCCCTCCAGCCGCTCGCGCGGGATCGCGATGGCCAGCACCTCGCTGTAGCCGTTGTGCTCGATCGTCCAGGGCGTGTTCGTGTCTCGGATCGCGAAGTCGCCGGCCGTGTCCGTGCTCGATCGATCGTTCTGGTCCGAGCGCACGGTGCCGGTCAGCACCATGCTCATGAACAGATGATCGGTCTTGTGATTTTCGTGCCGGAGCGTCCGCGGTGTCGTCGCCGCGCGGAGATTGCGCAGCGCGAACTTCGTGAAGTCCAGACCGCCGATACTGACGCCGTCGATCGTCGCGTCGAACGGCTCCTCGCCCAGGCAGTTCTGCGCCATCGGGACGAGGCGATCTTCGCAAACATCCCGCCAGCTGCGAAACCGATCTTTCGGTAAAACCCCGTCCGTCGAGAAGATGGTCTGCATCGCGGCCGCCCTATGGCCGCGATTGTTGCAACCTGCAACCATAAAGTTTGCAAAGTACACATGTGCACAATCGGAGGCAGAGGTTTGGCCCGCCTGCCGCGTGCCCCGCGCATTCCGGCGCGCTCACCTGACGTGCTTCCGTCCAAGCGGCAGGGACCATCGATCCGCGGCGCGCGTCCCTCAGATTGATCGGCGGCGCGGGCCGACGCCTCGCGCCGCCGCCGACCTCAGCCGGCGCGCCGGCTTCCGGAGGTGAGGTCCCGTGTCTTCGCGCGGAGCCCTCAGCGCCCGGTATTCACCCAGCGCACCACGTCGGCCAGCACGGTGGTCAGCGCCTGATCGAGGGCACGGGCGCCGTTGCCGGCGTCGATCTTGGCCACCGGGACGCGGGCGGTGAAGATCCGGGCGGCGGTCACCTTGCCGGTGCCGTCGGCCACGAGCTTCAGCGAGAGGTCGACCACCGCCTCCCCAGTCGTCGCCTGGATGTCGAAGGCGCGGATCTCGCTGATCAGCTGGTAATCGGCCACGACCTTGTCGCCGGGCCGGCTGACCGAGCGGAGCCGGCCGGAATTCTCCAGGCTCTGGAGGAGGCGGGTCTGGATCAGCCGCGGCAGCCGGTCGGCCCATTGGCCGCCGCCCAGGAAGGCGAGGGCGCCGCCCGATTCGCGCACGATGATCCGGTCGGCCTCGAAGGGCTGGATGCCCACCGGCTCCGAGACCGCGATGGAGCGGCCGGCCGAGACCGGTCGCCCGGCCGAGGGCAAAGCCGAGAGGTCGAAGGTCAGCGGTGCCGCGCCGCCACCGCAGCCGCCCAGCAGGGCAGCGAGCAAGGCGGCGGCGAGGAGGTGGGACGAGCGGGCCATACGCACAACCTGAGAAACCCCGCCGGCGAGCGGCAGAGCTGTATAAGCTATGCCGCAGAAACTATCCCTGGCCTGTATCCGTGCCGTGCGCCGGAACACATCGACCCGGCAGCGGACGATTTCAGCGGCCGCCGTTGTATTCGGGCAACGACGGCTTGCCCCCGAAGATCACCTGGCTCGGGTCGCGCTCCAGGCTGCGCACGGTCCGGTTCAGGGTGTTGAGGGTGCGCTGGCCGTCCCCGGACAGGGCCTCCACCTCCCGGCGGCCGGTGCCGCTGAGCCGGCCGAAATTGGTCGACATGCTGGCGGTGCGCTTGTCGAGATTCTCCGACATGGTGCGGAACGCCTTGCCGGCGTCGCGCACCGAGACCGCCGCGGCCCGGATCTCCGCGAAGGTGCTGGAGCCCTCCTGGCCGGCGGCGGAGCCGAGGAAGCTCTGGGCGCCGTTGAGCACCCCGTCGATCTTGTTGGCCGAGGCGTTGAGCTTGGCCGCCAGGGAGCGGGCATCGTGCACCGCCCCCTCGATGTCGGGGCTCGACTTGGACAGGGCGGCCGAGAACCGGTCGGCATTGTCGATCACGTGGCCGAGCTTCACCCCGTCCACCGCCTTGACCAGGGTCGCGATGTTGGGGCCGACATCGGCGAGCGTCTTCGAGAAGGACTCGACATTGGTGAGCGCGCGATTGATCGCGCCCTCGTTGCCGGCCACGATCCGGTCCAGCCGGGCCAGCATGTCGTCGGCCCGCTGCGCCACCTGGCGGGCGAGCGCCATCATGTCCTGCATGTCGGAGGAATCGGCGAAGATCGTCGGCGGCTCGCCATTGGCCATGGGCGTGAGCACGGGCGCGTCGGCGTTGCCGCCCGACAGCGAGATCACCGAGACGCCGGTCAGCATCGCCGAATCGAGGCGCGCGCGGGTATCGGCCCGGAGCGGCGTCGAGGGATCGACCTTGATCTGGGCCAGCACCCGGCGGGGATCCTGCGGGGCGAGGCGGATATCGGTGACCTCGCCGACCTTGATGCCGTTGAAGTTCACGCTCGAGCCGCGGGAGAGGCCCCCGACCGAGCCGGAGAACACGATGCGGACGGTCTGGCTGACCTGCCGCGACGAGCCGCCGGAGAGCCACAGCACGGTGCCGAAGCCCGCCAGGATGACGGCGAGGGTGAAGGCCCCGATGAGGGCGTAGTTCGCGCGGGTTTCCATGCGGTCAGCCTGCGGTTCCGCTCGGCGAACAGGATCGGGCCGAGCTGCGGGTCCACGGTCCCGGGCGGGACCGGGACGGGATCAGGGGGAAGGGACGGTCAGGCATGCGCCGGCACGCCGGTGGTGAGGGCGCGGGCGCGCTTGCCGTGGAAATACGAGCGCAACCAGGGATGGTCGCTCGCCAGCATCTCCTCAATCGTGCCGGCGGCGATGATCTGGCCGTCGCCGAGCGCCGCGATGCGGTCGCAGGCGGTGTAGAGGCTGTCGAGGTCGTGGGTGACCATGAACACGGTCAGGCCCAGCGTCTCCTTCAGGGTGGAGACGAGGTCGTCGAACTCGCCCGCGCCGATCGGGTCGAGCCCCGAGGTCGGCTCGTCCAGGAACAGGATCTCGGGATCGAGCGCCAGGGAGCGGGCGAGGGCCGCGCGCTTGATCATGCCGCCGGACAGCTCCGAGGGCAGCTTGTCGGCGGCGTCCGGCTTGAGGCCGACCATCTCGATCTTGAGCCGGGCGAACTCGTCGAGCAGGCGCTCGGACAGGTTCAGGTGCTCGCGCATCGGCACCTGGATGTTCTGCTTGACGGTGAGCGCCGAGAACAGGGCGCCCTGCTGGAACAGCACGCCCCAGCGCTGCTCCATGCGGCGGCGCTCGGCATAGGTCATGCCGTCGACGTCGCGGCCGAACACCTCGATCGTGCCCGCGCGCTTGGGCGTGAGGCCGAGGATCGTCCGGGTGAGCACCGACTTGCCCTGGCCCGAGGGCCCGACGAAGCCCATGATCTCGCCGGCCCGGATGTCGAGGTTCAGACCTTTCAGGATGTTGCGGTCCCGGAAGCCGACCACGAGGTCGCGCACCCGGATGATGGGCGCGGGGCCGGCTTCGGTCTCGGGCATGGCGGGGGCGATCATCAGGACGGGCTCAGAAATCGATCGCGGCGAAGAACACCGCGAACAATCCATCGAGGACGATGACCATGAAGATGGACTTCACGACTGAGGCGGTGACGTGGCGGCCCAGCGATTCGGCCGAGCCCTCCACGGCGAAGCCCTCGATCGTGGCGAGGATCCCGATGATCAGCGCCATGAACGGCGCCTTGATCAGCCCGACCATGACGTGGTGCACGCCCACCGCCGCCTGGAGCCGGACCAGGAACTGATCGAGCGTCAGGCCGCCATACAGCATGGCGGTGAGGCCGCCGCCGGTGAGCGCCGCCAGGTCGCCGATCAGGGTCAGCATCGGCAGGCCGACCATCAGGGCCAGGACCCGCGGCACGATCAGGATCTCGACGGGATCGAGGCCCATCACCCGCAGGGCGTCGACCTCCTCGCGCATGCGCATCGAGCCGATCTCGGCGGTGACCGCCGAGCCGGACCGGCCCGCCACCATGATCGAGGTGAGCAGCACGCCCATCTCGCGCAGGATCAGCAGGCCGATCAGGTTGACCACGAAGGTCTGGGCGCCGAAGCGCTGGAGCTGGAAGATGCCCTGCTGGGCGACGATGCCGCCGACCAGGAACGAGATCAGCACGATGATCGGCGTGCCGTTGAACGCCACCTGCTGGATCTGGTTGACGAGCGCCGTACCCCGGAACGTGCCCGGCCGCAGGGCCACGCGCCCGCAGGCGGCGATCACCTCGCCCAGGAAGGCGAGGGCGGTGACGAATTCGCGCCCGCCCCGCACGGTCTCGCGGCCGATCGTGTCGAGGGCGCCGAGGATCAGGCCGGGCCGGGCCGGCGGCGCGGAATCCGGCTCGCGCAGGCGGACCTCGCCCAGCAGGGTGCGATGCTCGGGCCGCACGCCGACATAGGTCAGCCTGCCCCCCGCCTGCTCGATCTCGGCGCGGGTCCGCTCGAGCACCCAGGCGCCCAGCGTGTCCAGGCGCTCGATCCCGGAGAGATCGGCCGCCACGGGACCGGCCCGCCCGGCCGCCAGCAGACGCGCCGCATTCGCCTCGACGGTCGGCGCCTGGTCGGCGGTCCAGCGCCCGTCGAGCGCCAACCGGCCGTCGGCCGGCCGGTCCCGCAGCGACGCGCCGGGAACCATGCCCTCGCTCAGCAAGACCTTCACTCCTCGATTGAGGCACCACCCTGCCGTGGGGTTATGTCGACATTACGGTTGACGATCCGTGTCCAACGTCAGCCGATCGGCGCGGCCGGAGGCGCGCGCCAGGGCCAGGCCGCCGGCGGCGAGCGGGGCCATCAGCAGGAAGGCGAGGGGGCCGCCGGCCCGGTAGGCCAGGCCGCTCGCCAGGGTCGCGACCACGGAGATGCCGGCATTGACGGCGCTGAGCGTGCCCTGCGCCCGCCCGCGCGCGCCCTCGGGGGCGAAGGCCGAGACCGCCGCCATCGCGCCGAGCTGCGTCGCCCCGAAGGTCAGGCCGTGCAGGCCCTGGAGCGGCACCAGGGCGGCCAGGTGGTCGCCGACGAGGTACATGCCGATCGCCCGCAGGATCGCGGCGCCGGCGCCGAGGGTCAGGAGCCGCACCGGACTCCGCCAGGACGCGGGCAGGGCGGTGATTCCGGCAAACAGCGCGATCTCGGACAGCACCCCGGTGGCCCAGAGCGAGCCGACCCAGACCGGCCCGATGCCCTGGCTCGTCCAGTAGATGCTGCCGAACCCGTAGATCGCCCCGTGGCTCGCCTGGATCGCCGCCGCAGCGCCGATGCAGAGCCAGAGCTTCAGCGGCAGGCGCGGCCGGTCGGCGCCGGTCGGCACCTGCGGCAGGGCCACGACCGAGCGGCTGCGCCAGGCCACGAGGCCCGCCGCCAGGGCGAGGCCGGTGAGCAGCAGCGGCACCGCGAGCTGGCCGCCCAGCGCCGAGAGCAGGAATCCCCCCGCCAGGTTGGCCAGCAGGAACGCGATGGAGCCGGCCATCCGGATCCGGGCGTAGACCAGGCGGGCGTCCCGGCGCACGGCCGCGAGCGTCAGGTAATCGATGCAGGGGACCAGCGGCGCGCCGGCCACCGCGTTGAGCAGGATCAGCAGCGCGAGCAGGGGCCAGCCGATCCCGGCGGCCCCCGGCATCAGCGCGTAGGTCAGGCTGAGGGCGAGGCTGCCGAGCAGGATCAGCCGGCGCGGGCCCAACCCCCGATCGAGCAGGCTCATCAGTGGCGCCGTCGCGACGATCCGAGTCGCGATCGGCAGCGCCAGGAGCACGCCGATCACCCCGGCATCGAGGCCGAGGCCGTCGAGCCAGATCGGCATGAACGGCATCGCGATGCCGATCTCGGTGAAGACGACGGCGTAGAGCAGCGACAGGCGCGCCGGGCCGGACGGGCGATGCAAGGATGGAGGTTCCCGGATGGGAGGCGGAGGATGCTCTCGGACCTGTGCGCCGTAAGCGCCCGTTAAACCCTCCCTGTCAATTTGCCGGCCTCCGGGTCGCGCCCTGTGCCGGCCGTCGCCGCGCCGGCCTTTCGGGTTCGGAGGGATCCCATGTCCGGTTCAGCCCCTGCAGGCGCCCTCGCCGAGTACGAGGCGATCGAGGCGACCATGTGCCTCAGCGAGCGCGGGCGCTGGTTCCTGGCCGAATATGCCCGCCGCCACCGCGCCGCCGAGACCGAGATGCTGCTCGGGGCCATGCGCCGGCTCGAACACGCGGTGACCGCCGACCGGGATCAGCAGACCGTCGGGCAGCTGCACGGCAACCTCGTCGAGATGGCCGCGGCGATCAGCCAGACCAAGGCCGAGATCGCCGCGATCAGCGCCCGCGACAACGAGCCGACCCGCCTGACGCAGGCCTCGCTGGCGCTGGACGCGATCGTGCGCGAGACCGAGCAGGCGACCTCCGACATCCTCGGCTCGGCCGAGGCGATCCAGGAGGCGGCCTGGACCCTGCGCGAGCGCGGCGCCGACGCGACGACCTGCGACGCCCTCGATCGGCACGCGACCGCGATCTACACCGCCTGCTCGTTCCAGGACCTCACCGCCCAGCGCACCGCTCGGATCGTCTACACCCTGCGCTATCTCGAGGACCGGCTGGCCTCGATGATCGCGATCTGGGGCAGCGCCGCCGAACCGATCCCGCCGATGCCGGGCGATCCGGCCGCGGGCGCCGGCCCGCAGGCCCAACCCTCCGACCTCTGCCAGAGCGACATCGACCGCTACATCGCCATGGAGGTTCCGGCCGTCACGGCCGCCGCCCTCGTCGCCCAGCCCGGAAGCCCGCCGCTCCACGAGGATATCGTGTTCGTGCCGGTCTCGGACGGGGATGGGTCCGAGACGGTCGAGACGGCCGACCCGGACGGGCTCGACGACGACGCTGATGCCGAGGACGGATCTGCGGATGCCGCGCCGGCGGAGGAGGATTGGGCCGACCTCGTGGCGGCCTCCCCCGAGCCCGCCGCCGAACCGGACGGGCCGATCCTGAGCTTCGCCGCGATCGACGCGCTGCCGCCGGAGCAGCGGCTTGCCCTGTTCGCCTGACGGCGCGGAGCGGCCCTGCTATCAGGGGCCCCCGCCCGCCGAGCGTCGTGAGACGAAAACCCCGTGGCCCTGAACCTGATCAAGCTCTGCGTCGGACCCGCCTCCATCGCCGACCTCGAAGCCCGTCAGGAACGGTACCGGGACGAGGCGTTGCGCGACGGCCGGCCGGCCGACCCGTTCCACGTCACCCGCACCCTGCCCAAGCGCCATCGCGAGATCGCCGGAAAGGGCTCGATCTACTGGGTGATCCGCGGGACCCTGTCCTGCCGGCAGGCGATCACCGCGATCGAGAAGCTGACCGGCGAGGACGGCATCCCGCGCTGCCGGCTGGTCTTCGACCCGCGCCTGATCCCGGTGACGCCCCGGCCGTGCCGTCCGTTCCAGGGCTGGCGCTATCTCACGGGGCGCGACGCGCCGGCCGATCTCGGCGCCGGACAATCGGGCGACCTCGCCGAGATGCCCGAGGCGCTGCGCCGCGAGCTGGTCGGCCTCGGCCTCCTGTAGGGGCTGCCGACCCGATCTGTCCCACCCCCGCCCTCATCCTGAGGTGCCCGCGCCAGCGGGCCTCGAAGGAGCCCTCCAGGGATCGCGCGGCCGGCTGGAGGGCTCCTTCGAGGCCTCCGCTTCGCTGCGGCACCTCAGGATGAGGGGGGGGTTGGATATCCTGTGGCCGGAACAATCGTGCGGTCGTCATCGACCGGTCAGGCCGGCGCTGACCCGGTCACGCCGGCGCGGGGCTCTCGGAGCGCCCGCGCCGGCCGTCGTCCTACGCCCCGTCGAACCGCCCGCTGGCATGGGCCAGCATCGTGTAGACCTTACCGGTCTCCGAGGTGAGGTAGGCGTCGGTCCGCTTGGCGTCGCTGTCGTTCTTGACCACGTCGCCGAGCAGCCGCTCGAACTCACCCACGTAGCGGTCGACGCTGCGGCGGAACTCCGCGTCCGAGCGGTAGCGGCGCTGGATCTCCGCGAAGGTGGTCCGGCCCTGCGGGGTGTAGATGCGCGGGTCGAACAGGTTCGGCTCGCCGCGGCGGTAGCGCTCCCACAGGTCGACCACGGTCCGGTGCTCGATCATCCGGGCGATGTCGGTCGAGATCGTATCGAGGGCGATCCGCCCGGTCTCGGCAGGGGCCTGGGACGGCGCCTGCGGCTGGGACGGGTGGCCCGACGGGGCCGGGGCGGCGGCATTGGTGGCCGCCGGCTCGGCATCGTCGTCCTCGTCCAGGGAGGCGCGGGTCAGCAGGTCGGACAGCCAGCCGCGCTTGGCACCGCCGGCCGTCATGGCGACGGGGCGGGCGGTCGCGGAGGGCCGCGGCGCCTCGATCCGGGCCGGACCGGTCGCGGCCCGGGCCGGCGCCGTCGGCAGGGACGGGGCCGGGGCAGCCTGAGCCGGCGGCGCGGACGGAGCCGGGGCGCTGCTGGCCTGCGGTGCCGCGGCGGCGCGGGACCCGCCCTCCGCGACCCGCCGCTGGGCCTGCGGCTGGGCGACATCCACCGACCGCGTGGTCCGGGACACCAGGGCCGACAGCTCGTTGAGCGCCTTGATCTGATCGGCGACCACGCGGCGCATCTCGCCGGTGGCATCCTGCGTCTCCCGCGGCAGGTCGAGGACGCCCCGGGCGAGTTCGGCGCGGGTCGCGTCGAGTTCGCCGCGGATCGAGCCCGCCATGTCCCGCAGGGACGAGACGGAGGCGCCGAACTTGGTCTGCGCCTCGTCGAGGCCGCTGCGCATCTCCCGCGCTGCCTCCTCGATCGCCCGGCGCACGCCCTGGGCCGCCTTCTCGCTCTCGGCCCCGGCGCTGTCCTTCAGGCCCTCGAAGGCGCTGGTGACCGAAGCCCCCGCACCCTCCGCCGAGCGCGTCAGCGACTCGCCGACGGCGCGGGCGCGCTCCTCGGCGGTCCGCAGCGTCCGCTCGATGGTCTCGGACAGGGCGTTGCCCTGCTGCTCCAGGGCGCTGGCGCGCGCCTCGAAGCCGGCCAGCGCCTCCGCGAGCGCCGCCTCGCGGCCCGACAGGGTCGCCCCCAGCCGCTGCTCGATCTCGGCGAGCGACGAGGCCGCCCGATCCAGCGCCGACACGTGCACGGAGGTCTGCTCGCCGAGCGCGCGGCCGCGGCCGTCGAGGGTCTCGGCGAGGCCCGACGCCTCGCGCAGCGCCGTGTTGGCGACCTCGCGCAGAGCCTCGACCTGGGCCGCGACGCCCGCGGTGGCGCGGCCGGTCTCGGAGGCGATCCGCTGCAGGGCCGACTGGACCTGCTCGACCCGGCCGGCCAGGCCCTGCTCGATCGCGCCGAGATTGGTGCCGGCTCCGGAGACCAGCTCGCTGAGCGCCGCGTTGGCGCCCTCGATCCGCTGGAGGACGGCGCCCAGCTCCCGGCCGAGCCGGTCGTTGGTCTCGAACAGCTCGGTGAGGGCGCGGCCGGCACCGTCGTCGATGGCCGCGCGCAGCAGCTCGGCCGAGGCCCGCGACTGCGCGGCCAGTTCCTCGGTCTGCAGCCGCAGGGTCTCGGCGAGCGGCACGCCGGTCTCGATCAGCACCCGCTCGATCGAATCGGCCCGGTCGGCCAGGGCCCGCGACAGGTCGAGCATCGGCCCGTCGATGGCGGAGCGCAGGCGCTCGACATGCCCTTCCAGGCTGTCCCCGACCGCACGGCCGCTGCCGTCTACGCTGGCGATCAGCGCCCCGCCCTTCTCCTCGATGGCGCGGACCAGCGCCTCGGCACTCTCCGCGAGCCGGCGCGACAGGGCCTCGCCGCGGGCATCGACCAGGGCGCCCAGGGCAGTGGCCCGGCGCTCGAAGCCGGCCCCCAAAGCCTCGGTGCGGGCGTCGATCAGGCCCGCCAAGGCGGCCTCGCGCCGGCTGAGCGTCTCGGCCAGGGCGGCGTTGTGCGCGTCGACCTGCTCGGCATGCGCCCGCGCCCGCTCGTCGAGCGCCGCGACCAGGCTGGCGGTGCGCTCGTCCATGAGACCCGCGAACGCATCGTGGCGGTCGTCGAAGGCGTTGGCCAGCGTCTCGGCGCGTTGGGCGACCAGCGTCGCGAACAACCGCATCCGGCTGTCGATGCGCTGGGTGAAGGCGTCG
Source organism: Methylobacterium brachiatum (assembly GCF_020523825.1). Lineage (GTDB taxonomy): Bacteria > Pseudomonadota > Alphaproteobacteria > Rhizobiales > Beijerinckiaceae > Methylobacterium > Methylobacterium brachiatum. Next base: position 519,911 of record NZ_JAJALK010000004.1, read on the forward strand.
GCGCGGGCATCGACCCCGCGGGCGAGCGCCTCGCTCTGGGCCTCCACCGATTGCACCAGGGCTGCGGTGCGCCCTTCCACGACGCCGTCCAGGTCGCGAATCCGGGCGTCGAAGGCCTCGACCAGCGAGCCCGTACGGCCCTGGGCGGCCTCGAGCAGCGACTGGCTGCGCTCGTTGACGAGCGCCTCGATCGCCGAGCGCGCCTCGTCGAAGGTCGCGCGCAGGGTCTCGATCCGGGCGTCCAGGAGGGCGGCCACGCCTGTGGGCGCCGCGTCGAGGAGGTTGCGCAGATCCTGCGTGCGCGCCTGGACCGCCATGGCGATCTCCCGGCCCCGGTTCTCCACGGAGACCTCGAGGCTGGATTGTGCCCGCTCGAACAGGGTCTGGAGCTGGCCGCTGCGCGTCTCGAAGGCCTCGGCGAACTGGTGCTCGCGCGCTTCGAGGAGGCCGGCGATGGCCGGGCTCGCCTGCTCGATCGCGCTCTGCAGGGCCTGGGTCCGGTGCTCGATCGTGCCGGCGATCTCGCGGCTGCGGCCGTCGACCAGACGGTCGATCTCAGCTTGGGCCCGGGCGAACAGGGCTTCGAGCTGGCCGCTGCGGGCCTCGAACGCCTCGGCGAGCTGGTGCTCGCGGGCCTCCATCAGGCCGGCGATGGCCGGGCTCGCCTGCTCGATCACATTCTGCAGGGCCTGGGTCCGATGCTCGATCGTGCCGGCGATCTCGCGGCTGCGGCCGTCGACCAGACGGTCGATATCGGCTTGCGCCCGCTCGAACAGGGCCTCCAGCTGCCCGCTGCGCGCCTCGAACACGTCGGCGAGCTGGTGCTCGCGGGCCTCCATCAGGCCGGCGATGGCCGGGCTCGCCTGCTCGATCACATTCTGCAGGGCCTGGGTCCGGTGCTCGATCGTCCCGGCGATCTCGCGGCTGCGGCCGTCGACCAGGCGGTCGATCTCCGCCTGGGCCCGCTCGAACAGGGCCCGCAGATCCGCGAAGCGCGCGTCCAGCAGGTCGGCCATGTCGGTGGGGGCGGCGTCGAGGGTCTGGCGCAGGCCCTCGGTCCGGGTCGTGATCGTGTCGGCGAGTTCCTGGCCGCGCACCTCCACGAGGTCGCGCAGACCGGCCTGGGCCTCCTCGAACAGGGCGCGCAGGCGCTGCGTGCGGCTGTCGAGCGTCGCGGCGAGCTGGCGCTCGCGGGTCTCGACCAGAGCGGTGACGGCGGCGGGCGCCTCCTCCAGCATCGTCCGGAGGGCCTGGATCTTGGTGTCGACCGAGGCGGCGAAGCGGCCACCGCCGCCCTCCACCACCGCGTCGAGGGCGTTGTGGGCTTCCTCGAACAGGGTCCGCAGGCCCTGGGCGCGGGCATCCAGGGTCTCGGCGAGACGGTTGCCGCGGCCCTCGACCAGGTTCTCCAGGTGACCGAGGCGCTCGTCGAACAGGCTGCCGAGCGCCTGCGTCCGGGAATCGAGGCTGCCGGCGGCGCTGCCGAAGGCTTCTTCGACGGCGGCGATCAGGGCGCGGCCGCGGGTATCCAGCGCCTCGTTGAGCGGGCCCATGCGGCCGTCCAGGGTGCTGGCCAGGGTGCCGGCATGGCCGTCCAGCATCACGCGGATCTGGTTGGTGCGGTCGTCGAGCAGGCCGTGGACCGAGCGCACGCCCTCGTCGAGCAGGCCGCTGATGTCGGCGGTGCGGCTCGACAGGGTGTGGCCCAGGCGGCCCTCGCCGGCCTCGAGCATGCGCTCGGCATCCGCGATGGTCTGCTGGAGCTTGGCCAGGACGCTCTCGCCACGCTGGTCGATCAGCTCGGCCAGCGAGGTACCGCCGCGGTCGAACAGGCGCGCCAGCTCGGTGATGCGGCCGCCGATCGCCCCGAACACGGTCCGGCCCTTCTCGTCGAGCTCGCTCGACATGGCGGTGATGCGCTCGTCGATCAGCTTCGCCAGCAGCTCCGAGCGCTCGGCGAAGGCCGCGCGTACGGCCTCGGTGCGGGCGGAGAGGGCCGCGTCGGCGCTCTGGGCCCGCTCGTCGACCAGCTGGACGATCTCCTGGATGCGGCCCGACAGCGAGGCTTCGAGGACGCGCGTCGATTCCGCGACGGCGCCGGTGAGGGTGCCGATGCTCTCGGCCATCGCCCTGTCGATCCCGCCGGTCCGGTCGGTGATCGTGGCGACCAGGTCGCGGGTCCGGCCGGCCAGCTCCTCGTCGACCGCGCGGGTGCGCGCCTCGATCAGGCGGATCGCCTCGAAGGCCTGCACGCCGAAGCTCTCGTCCACTAGGCGGGCGCGCTCCTCCAGGGCGTTGGCGATCTCCTGCAGGCGATTGATGACGCCGGCGTCGAAATGCTCCGCGCTGCCCGCGATGCGGCGGGCCATCTCGGCGGTGCGCCGGTCGATATCCTGCCCGAGCCCTTCGGCCCGGCCATCGAGCACCGCGACCAGGTTGCGGCTGCTCTCGTCCATGATCCGGGCCATCTCCTCGGTCCGGGCGGCCAGCGCCTCGTCCAGGGCCTTGCCGCGGGAGTCGATCCGGTTGTCGACGTGGTCGACCAGGTTCGCCACGAGCTCGCCGATCTCGGCCGCGCGCTTGGCCGAGCGCTCCTCGAGCGTGCCGAGATGGGTCTCGACCAGGCTGCCGGCCTCGCGGGCGCGGGTCGCGATGGTCTCGGCCACGGCCTGGCCCTTGACGGTGATGAGCCGGTCCATCTCCTCCAGCCGCGCCCCGACGGTCTCGCCGAGATGGGCCGTGTCGCGGCCGATGCGATCGGCCAGGATGTCGCCGCGGGCGATGGTCTCCTGCAGGGCGGCGAGGCGGCTGCCCAGCGTCTCGTCGATGGCCCGGACACGGCCGTCCGCGGTCTCGGCGAAGCTCGCGCCGGTCTGGCTGAGCGTGTCGGCGATGCGGGCGCCCTGGCTCGCCACCGCGAGCACGATGTCGCGGCCGGTGCCGCTGATCCGGGTCTGGGTCTCCTCGGCGTGGCTGGCCAGGAGCTCGGCGACGCCCTTGCCGTGCGCGCCGAAGGCCGCCTCCATCTCGCCGATGCGGGCGGCGAGGTCGTCCGAGATGGCGCGGGCGGCCTGCGACAGGCTGCCGGTGGCATCGCTGGTGCGGGCCGACAGCTCGCGGTTGAGGTCGTCCAGGGCGGCGCGCAGGGCGGTCACCGCCGCGGAACCGCGCTCGCCGAACTCGGTGCCGGCGCGGTCGGCGGCGTCGCGGAAGCGGGCGAGCAGACCCGCGGTCTCGGCCTCGACGGCGCCGGTCACCTCGGCCGAGCCGTGGCGCAGGGTCTGGAGGGTATCGACCAGGCGGGCGGAGGCGTCGCGGGTATGGGCCTCGACCTCGCCGGTGACCGCGCTCGCGGAGCCGCGCAGCGACTGGACGGCGGCGGCGGCCCCGGCCTCGAAGCCGTGGCCCAGTGCCGAGAAGGCGGTTTCCAAGGTCTGGGTGGCGGCCTGGGTCCGGTCGGTGATGTGGCCGCCGGCCCGCTCGGCCGCGGCCTCGACGCGGGTCTCGAGATCCGAGGCCTGCACCGTCACGGTGTCGTGCAGGCGCGCGGCGATCCCGTCCATCCGCTCGGCCAGGGCGTTGCCGCGCTCCGCGATCGTCTCGGCGATCCGCTCGGCGGTGCCGATCAACTCGTCGCGCACCGTGCCGGCCTGGTTGGTCAGCGTCTCGCCGACGCCGCCCATGGCGAGCGCGAGGGCGGCCTGCGCGTCGCGGCCGCGGCTCTCGATCGCCTCGGCGACGGAGAGGCCGGCATTCTCGATCTCGCTGCGCAGCGCCAGGCCGCGGCCGGCGATGTCCTGGGTGAGCGCGGCGCCCGTCTCGGCGAAGCGCGCGGTGATCTGGGTCCCCATCGCGCCGAAGCGCTCCGTCAGCTCGGAGCCCCGCGACAGGAAGGCGTTCTCGAGGCCGATGACCGAGCGCTCGAAGCTCTCGCGCACGACGCCGCCCTGGCGCTCCAGGGTCTCGCTCACGCGCAGGCCGGTCTCGGCCAGGCTCTGGGCGACGGAGGCGGTGCTCTCGGCGATCCGCCCGGTGAGGGCATTCCCTGTCGCCTCGAAGGCGCCGCTCACATCGCGGGCGCGGGTCTCGAAGGCCCGCGTCAGGGTCTCGCCGACCTCCAGGAGGCTGCCGCGCACGCTCTCGCTGGTGTTCGCCAGGCTCTCGATCAGCTCGTCGCCGCGCCCGGTCATCAGGTTGACGACCCGGTCGCCCGCGTCGCCCAGGGAGGCCGTGATGGCGGCGCCGCGGGCGTCGAGCGCCCCGGTCACGCGCTCGCCGGCTCCGGTCAGCGCCATGACGATCCGCTCGGACGCGCCCTCCAGCTCCTGGCTCAGGCTCTGGTGCGAGCCGGTGATCGCACCGCGCACCCGCTCGGCGTTGGTGACGATGGATTCGCGCTGGGCGACCAGTTCCTCGACCAGGGAGCGGATGCGGATCTCGTTGTCGGAATAGGCCCGCTCCAGGGTGGCGATCTCGCCGCGGACCAGGGTCTCCAGCTCGCCGGCCCGGGCGAGCGCACGCTCGACACCGTCGCCGACCGCGGCGACTTCCCGGCGCACGGTCTGCGACATGGTCAGGACGGCATCGGTGGAGAAGCTTTCGGGCTCGGCCAGGCGCACCGCGACCTCGCCGACCGCGCGGGCGACGAGGCGCATCTCCTGGGCCCGGGCCGCCAGCATGGCGGCGATCACGAACAGGACGACCGGGCCGAGCAGGGCGGCAGCGCCCACCGTCGCCTGGAGGGCGGTGAGGCCCGAGACGACGCCGCGCAGGTCGCCGCCGGATTGCAGCCAGGCGACCAGAACCAGGCCGGCGATCCAGGCGAGGCCGGCCAGGAGGGCGAAAATATAGGGCTTGGGCGAGGACCGCACCCGCAGGGTCTGCTGCAGGATGCCGATGTTGCGCCGGTCGTCATTCGCCACCAGCGAGCGGTCGGGCGGCAGCAGGCCGCCCTCGCGGCGCGGGCGCTCGCGGCCGGGCGGGGGCAGGTCGGAAGCCAGCGGCGGGTCGAGGTCGAGGCGCGGCGGCGTCTGGCGGCCGGCCGGATCGAGGGCGCCGTCGAGCAGGGGATCGGCATCCCCGACATCGGGCAGGCGCGGCTCGGCGCGGCTCTCGGTGCCGGTCGGCGTCAGGGCGTCGAGGTTCAGCGCCTGCTCGATCGCAGAGAGCGCGGCCTCGGCCGGGTCCTTCAGCTTCTTCTCGGTCGCCATTCAACGCCTCGTCACACGGGTTTCACCGGCACCTGGGGAGGCTGATGCCAGAGACGCAACTTCCCGTTTACCATTACAGGATTAGACGCGGACACCGATTGCCGATACCCGAGCCGCCGGCCGACCCCAGAAACCGTTACCGGTATGGTTACTGGCGCCGCTGCCTTCCGGCCCCACCATCTTGGCGCAGATGAGGGGCCCTGCGCGATCCCCGTCCAGCGAATCGGGGGGTGAATCATGGGGATCGGTTCGGCAACCCCCAGAAGATTGCGGATTCCGGGAGTGCGAGCATGCTGGCCATCGACCGTGCGGAGCTCGATGCGCAGACCGGCGGCGACGCGGAGCTGGCTCATGAGGTGCTGGCGCTGTTCGCCGGGCAATGCCGATCGATCCTGCCCCGGCTCACCGACCCGGCCCTGCCGGCCCCCCAGCGCGCCGACCTCGCCCACACCCTGAAGGGATCGGCCGCCGGCGTCGGCGCCACGCGGGTCCGGGCCTGCGCGGACGCCGTCGAGGCACAGCTGCGCGCCGGCGCCGAGCCGGCCGCGCTCGACGCGCTCGTTCCGGCCGTCGCGGCGGCGCTGGCCGAGATCGAGCCCGCGCAGTGAGCTGACGCCCTCGCCGAACGGCTATCCCCTCGGGTATCCCGTTGGGCGACGCACGCTCTAAATCCGGGGCGCGCGTTCCGACCGAGCGCGCCGATGCGGCGATCGATCCGGAACGGACCGCCGCCGCCGCGCTTGCATTCCACGGCCTCAGCCGCCAAGCAGTCACCCCGCCCGTCGAAGCGAGGCCGCTCGACGCGAGCCCGGAGCCGAGCATGCCCAAGATCACTTACGTCGACCACGCCGGGACGGAGAGGACCGTCGAAGGCAGCGTCGGCGCGACCGTGATGGAGACGGCGTTGCGCAACAACGTCCCGGGCATCGACGCGGAATGCGGCGGCGCCTGCGCCTGCGCCACCTGCCACGTCTACGTGGCCGACGATTGGATCGACGTCGTGGGCAAGGCCCAGGACATGGAGCAGGACATGCTCGATTTCGCCTCGGACGTGCGCGAGAATTCCCGCCTGTCCTGCCAGATCAAGATCGCGCCGAACCTCGACGGGCTGGTGGTCTCGACCCCGGCGCAGCAGGGGTAGCAGCCCTCACCGCACCAGCGCCCGGGCCGCCGCGTCGAGCCCGTCGAGGGTCAGGGGGAACATGCGGCCGCCCACGAGCCGCTGCACCATCCCGATCGACTGGGTGTAGCCCCAGTGGGTCTCCGGCACCGGGTTCAGCCACGCCGCCTTCGGAAAATGGTCGAGGAGCCGCTGCAGCCACACGGCGCCGGGCTCCTCGTTCCAATGCTCCACCGAGCCGCCCGGCGTGGCGATCTCGTAGGGGCTCATCGAGGCGTCGCCCACGAACACCACCCGGTAGTCGCTGCCATAGGTGCGGATCACCTCCGGCAGCGGGGTCTTGGCCTCGTGCCGGCGCCGGTTCTCGGTCCAGACCGCCTCGTAGGGGCAGTTGTGGAAGTAGTAATGCGCGAGGTGCTTGAACTCCGAGCGCGCCGCCGAGAACAGCGCCTCCGCCTGCTCGATATGCCAGTCCATCGAGCCGCCGACGTCCAGGAACAGCAGCACCTTGACCGCGTTGCGCCGCTCCGGTCGCAGCCGCACGTCGATATAGCCCTGGCGGGCGCTCTCGCGGATCGTGCCGTCGAGGTCGAGCTCCTCCGCCGCCCCGGTCCGGGCGAAGCGGCGCAGCCGGCGCAGCGCGATCCGCATGTTGCGCGCGCCGATCTCGCGGTCGTCGTCGAGATCCTTGAATTCGCGCTTGTCCCAGACCTTCACCGCGCGGAAGTTGCGGTTCCCGTCCTGGCCGATCCGGATGCCCTTGGGATTGTAGCCATAGGCTCCGAACGGTGAGGTCCCGCCGGTGCCGATCCATTTCGAGCCGCCCTGGTGCCGCTCCTTCTGCTCGGCCAGCCGCTGCTTGAGCGTCTCGAACAGCTTGTCCCAGCCGAGCGCCTGCAACTCGGCCTTCTCGCCCTCGGTCAGGTACTTCTCCGCGAGCTTGCGCAGCCATTCCTCGGGAATCGCCGCGGGCGCCACCGCCTCGCCGAGGGTCTCCAGCCCCTTGAACACGGTGCCGAACACCCGGTCGAACCGGTCGAGATGCGCCTCGTCCTTCACCAGCGCCGTGCGCGAGAGGAAGTAGAAGGCCTCGACGTCGTGCTCGGCCAAGCCCCGGTCGAGGGCGCCGAGCAGGGTCAGGTACTCCTTGAGGGAGACGGGAACCTTGGCGTCCCGGAGGGCCGTGAAGAACTGCAGCAGCATCCCCGAAGAACGCGCCAGCAAAACGCCCGGGTCAAGCCCGGGCGAATCAGCCAAGTTCAGGCCGGGCCCGGCGGGACTTCTGGGCCTGTTCTTCGAGTCGTCGCCGATGGTCGACAAGATTCAGGCACGGACAAAGGCCTAGTCCAGGGCCACCCGGAGAGTCTTCAGCGGGCGCAGAGACTCATAAGTTGGGCATAAGTCGCCGAATCTGTTGATATGTGCGCGGCCAAGCCTCGTGCAGTCACTGAAACCGTCACGGGAATCGCTCAACTCGGGGCATCAGGTGTGTTCAGCCGCGAGGACGCGTGCCGCACCAAGCGAAGCGAGGAGACCTGCAATGGCGGTCATCCTGCGGAATCTGACGGATTTCAAGCGGTTTCTCGGGAAGCCGGGGGCCACGATTCAACTGGTGCGCAACACCTTCATGGATCGCCAGCCCGAATCGACCCGGGAGGCCTACCGCGCCAAGGGCATGTACGCGCCGCGCGCCGTGCAGGCCCTGTCGCGCAAGGCCGCGGTGTTCACCCTGCGAGGTTTCCCCGGGACCGTGTGGCTGTACTGGGACAGGGGCGCGCGGGGCTGGCGCTTCTCGGGGGACACCGTGACCGTCCCCCTGGTCACCGGCCTCGGGCCGGCGGACGAGCTGGTCTACCGGTGCAGCTTCGCCGACGGCTTCGAGCCGGCACCGCGCAACCGCGTGTCGCGGCAGCCCAAGCACGCCGAGGCCCATCTGGCCCCGGCCTGAATCGGCCGGCTCAGGCCCGATCAGGCCCGCTCACGCCTCTTGGCGCGCGGCAGCGGCCTCCTTCTTGGCCGGCGGCTTGCCGAGGGCCTTGCCCACCGTGCGCCGGGCGCGAAAAATCGGCTTGGCCTCGTTCTCGCGCTTCTTCAGAAGCGCGCGATACTCGTCCCGCCGCTCGTGGATCGACGCGATCACGAGGCCCATCGGCACGCCGACATCGACCAGCACCGCCTCCGACAATTGCAGGGAGGCCTCGATCGTCTCGGGCACCGCGTCGTCGACGCCGAGCTCGTACAGGGCCGAGGCGTGGCGGGCATCGCGCGCGCGGGCCACGATCGTCAGATCCGGCCGCTCCGCCCGGGCCGCCGCCACCGCCTGCTCGACCGCCCGCGGGTTGTCGAGCGTCACCACCAGGGCGCGCGCCGTGGCGATGTCGCAGCGGCGCAGGATCTCGGTGTTGCCGGAATCCCCGAAATAGACCGGCGCACCGGCGCGGCGCTGCTCGGCGACCCGCGCCGCATCGGAATCGAGGGCGAGGTAGGGGATCCCGTGGCGGTCCAGCATCTCGGCGACCTGGCGGCCGACCCGGCCGAAGCCCGCGATCACCACCCGGTTCTCGACCTTGTCGGGCAGCGGCTCCGACTTCATGGCGGCCAGGCCGGCGCTGGTGGCGCGGCGGCTCAGCCGGCGGCCCAGGGCCGCGAGCGCCGGGATCATGATCATCGTCACCGTGGTCACGATCAGGGCGGCCGCACCGACATCCTCCGGGACCAGCCCGGTGGCGACCGCGCCGCCGATCAGCACGAAGGCGAACTCGCCCCCCGGCCCGAGCAGCAGGGCCGCCTCAAGCGCCACCGGCCGGGAGATCTTGAGGGCGGGGGCCGCCATCATCACCACCGCGGCCTTGATCAGGACCAGGGCCAGCGACAGGCCGATGATCGCCCCGGGCGCCGCCATGAGCTGGGCCGGGTCCAGGTTCATGCCCACCGAGACGAAGAACACGCCGAGCAGCAGGCCCTTGAACGGGTCGATCGTCGCCTCGATCGCCCGGCGATACTCGGTCTCGGCGAGCAGCAGCCCGGCCACGAAGGCGCCCAGCGTCATCGACAGGCCGCTCGCCGCCGCCGTGAGCGCGGTGCCGACAATCACCAGCAGGCAGGCCGCCATGAAAAGCTCGGTGGAGCGCGTCCGCGCCACGAGCTGGAACAGCGGGCGCAGGGCGAGGCGGCCGGCGACCACGATCAGCACCAGCGCGATGGCGGCCTGGCCCAGCGCCATGGCCAGCGCCCAGCCCTTGTCGCCCTCGTCGCCGCGGCCGAGGACCGCGATGGCGAACAGCACCGGGGCGACCGCGAGATCCTGGAACAGCAGGACCGCGAAGCTGGCGCGGCCGGAGGGGGCGTTGAGCCGCTTCTGCTCGGCCAGGACCGGCAGCACCACCGCGGTCGACGACAGGGCGAGCCCGATGCCAACGATCACCGCGCCGGCGAGCGGCACCTGCAGCCCGTACAGGATCGCCCCGAGGATCAGCGTCGAGCAGCCGACCTGCAGCGAGCCGAGGCCGAAGACGAGCCGGCGCAGGGTCCGCAGACGCTCCCACGACAGCTCGACCCCGATCATGAACATCAGGAAGATCACCCCGAACTCGGCCAGGTGCGAGATCTCGGTGCGATTGCCGATGGTGAAGAGGTGGACGTAAGGATGCGTGTCGGCCAGCCGTCCGAGGCCGAAGGGGCCGAGCAGGGCTCCGGCGCCGATGAAGCCCAGCACCGGGGAGATCCGCAGGCGGTGGAACAACGGCACCACGATGCCTGCCGTCACGAGGAACAGGATCGCTTCCTTGTAGGAGCCGGCATGGACCTCTGGCATCGGCGGCGGATCGAACCTCCTGTTTCCGACCGGTGCGGAGGCCGATCACGGATGCGCGATCATGGGTCGACCCCGCCCCCTGGGCAACCGCTTTTGCGATCCGCAAGGCCGGCAAGGTGCGCTCGGACACAAGCCGGATACACACTTGCGGTGAGACATTTCCGCCACCCGGACGACGTTTGCCGACGATCCACCGGGGAATGGGTGCGGTGCGGCCCAAAATCGGCACAATGCCCGCATACACGCTGGAGTTAACCGGCAGTTAAGTTCGGCCCGGGCCGCGCCTTCGACGATACGACTGAGCCCACGACTGGACCCGATGGATGTGACGAGGCCGATGATCTCCATCAAGTCGATATTCTCTGGCCCCAAGGCGCCGCCGAGCCGCGACCTCGCGCGCGAGCGCCGCGAGTGGAAGCTCGAATCGGATCGGTGGCAGCACCAGCGTCACGTCGACCGCGGCTACCGGATCAAGTGGGGCTACGTCGCGATCGCCTACCTGGTCGAGTTCATGGTGATCGGCGCCTCGCTCTGGGGGGCTTGGCTGTTCGCGGGCGTCTACAGCGACGGCGACTGGCACGCCTTCTACTTCATGCTGCTGGCGCCCCTGGTCTACGCCGCCGTGGAGCTGTGCCGGGTGCCGCTCGGCATCCTGGCCCGGACCCAGCGCTCGCATTTCGTGCGCGGGCTCGCGGTGCTCGGCATCATCTTCGCGGCCGGGGTGACCACCAAGTCGGTGTCGCAGCTCGGCGAGATGATGTTCCACCCCCGCCTGATGGAGGCCGCCAGGACCAAGACCGCCCTGAAGGACGCCCAGGCCGACCGCGCCACCATCGGCGACCGCATCAAGGCGGCGGACGAGCGGGTGGCGCAGTACACCGCCGAGCTCGACCAGATCGAGAAGCGGTCCTCCGACAACGCCCAGCAGCTCGCCGGCCTCCCGGCCCAGCGCTGCGAGCGGGTGTTCGGCACCAACAGCAAGGGCCGCAAGTACCAGAACCTGAAATGCGTGGCCGATCCGCGCGTGGCCGCCCTGTCGGCGGGCGTCACCAAGGCGTCGGCCGACCGCGCCGCCCTGATCAAGAGCCTCGAGGAGGCCCGCAAGGCGCGCGCGACGCTCGATCCCGGCGCCGCCGACCGGCGCGTGGCCGATGCCGAGCAGGCCTACCGGAACGCGGTCAACCGCTCGCAGCTGCATTCCTTCACCGCGATGGTCTACGGCGTCGACCCGATCGACGTGACCGAGAGCCAGGTCCACGCCTTCCTGCGGATCTTCGTGTTCCTGCCGGCCGTCTGCGCCGCCTTCGCGTCGACCATCCTGGCGCTCTGCGCGGTCTCGACCCGCCGGACCTTCATGGATGAGGACGATCTCGGCGCCGCCGTGAACCCGGAGGCCGCGCCGTTCATGCTCGACGCGATCGCCGACGCGCTGCGCTCGAACCCCGAGCCGATCCTGCCCCGGGCGGCCAACGCCACGGGCGCGGTGATCCCGATGAACCGCCCGGCCCAGGGTCAGCAGAGCCTGCCCGGCCAGACCCTTCCGGGCCAGCAGACCCTACCTGCCGCGGGAGCCGGCGCATGAACTACGTCGCCGGCGGCACCCCTGAGAACGTCGCCCTCGCCCAGCAGGTGAATTCACGCCTGCGCGCGGATTCGAGCTACGTCGCGGCCCGGGCCTTCCTGTTCCGGGCGCTGGGCTTCGGCGCCTTCGCGTGCCTGGCCGGCATCGGCGTCGGGGCGGCGGCCTATGGCTGGGCGACCCTCAACCAGTTCGACACGGCCGCCGAGAAGATCGCCGCCGCCATGCAGGCCGCGCTCTCGGACGTGACCCTGAAGACCAAGGGCGAGGTCACCCTGACCGACAACACCCTCAAGCTCGAGGGCCTGCCCAAGCTCGGCGGCGGCACGCCGACCCCCACCAAGGCCCAGCTCGGCAGCGACGCCGCCCCGGCCTCGAAGGCGGCCGTGAACACCACCTTCACGGTGTTCAAGCAGGTGCCCTATCTCGACGGCCAGATCGTCACCGGCTGGAACTTCAAGGACAACGCCGACCAGCCCTACCAGCAGTACTGCTACTTCTCCCGCCGCTCCAACGAGTCGAAGGGTCAGGTCGAGATCAAGATCGACCTCGCCATGGACACCAAGACCCTGCCGCAACCGCAGAAATCCGACGTGAACCTGGAGATCCTGGCCCGGAACTGCGTCTGGCACGAGAAGGGTTGAGGCGACCCCAGGAATGACCCGCGGATCCAATCCTCAGCCTCATCCTGAGGTACCGGAGCGCAGCGGAGGCCTCGAAGGAGACCTCCAGAACGCACCGCGATCCCTGGAGCCCTCCTTCGAGGCCCGCTGACGCGGGCACCTCCAGGATGAGGGGGATGGATTGGAAGCAGCGTCGCGCTTGCGGCACGCCGCCACCCCGCGCTACCCGTGACCCCAGGCCAGCCTCTCCGAGACCGCGATGCGATTTTCCGGAACCGAGTCCTACGTCGCGACCCCCGACCTGACCGCCGCGGTCAACGCCGCCGTGGTCCTGGAGCGTCCGCTCCTGGTCAAGGGCGAGCCCGGCACCGGCAAGACCGTGCTGGCCGAGGAGATCGCCAAAGGCTTGGGCGCGCCGCTCATCGTCTGGAACATCAAGTCGACCACCAAGGCCCAGCAGGGCCTCTACGAGTACGACGCGGTCTCGCGGCTGCGCGACTCGCAGCTCGGCGACCCAAAAGTCTCGGACATCGGCAACTACATCCGGCGCGGCAAGCTCTGGGAGGCGTTCACCGCCCCCGAGCGCCCGGTGCTGCTGATCGACGAGATCGACAAGGCCGATATCGAGTTCCCCAACGACCTCCTCACCGAGCTCGACCGGATGGAGTTCCACGTCTACGAGACCGGCGAGACCGTGGCGGCCGTGCGCCGGCCGATCGTGATCATCACGTCGAACAACGAGAAGGAGCTGCCGGACGCGTTCCTGCGCCGCTGCTTCTTCCACTACATCAAGTTCCCCGACGCCGAGACGCTGATGCGCATCGTCGAGGTCCACTATCCGGGCATCAAGCACCGTCTGGTCGAGGAGGCCCTGCGGGTCTTCCTCGAGACCCGCGAGGTGCCCGGCCTCAAGAAGAAGCCCTCGACCTCGGAACTGCTGGACTGGCTCAAGCTCCTTGTCTCCGAGGATATTTTCCCCGAGACCCTGCGCGAGCGCGACGGCCGCAAGCTGATCCCGCCGCTGCACGGCGCGCTCCTGAAGAACGAGCAGGATGTCAGCCTGTTCGAGAAGCTCGCCTTCATGATGCGCCGGGAGCAGCGGGGCGGTTGAGCCTCAGCCGGCCCGACCGGAATAGATGTCGGTGATCTGCCCCAGCAGCTTCAGGGCGTCGGCCTTGGAGCGCTGGAAGGCGTTGCGGCCGACGATCGAGCCGAAGCCGCCGCCCGCCTGGATGGCGCGGATCTCGTCGAGGAACTTGGATTCCTCGGTCTGGGCGCCCCCCGAGAAGATCACGATCCGCCGCCCGTTGAAGGCGCATTGCACCACGTGGCGCACCCGCTCGGCCGCGGTGCCGATCGGGATGCCGGTGGATTCGTAGACTTTCTTGGCGGCCGGCTGCTCGATATGGGCGGTCGGCAGCTTGACCTTGATGATGTGGGCGCCGAGCTGCGCGGCGATCTGCGCGGCGTAGCCGATCACGTCGATGGCGGTCTCGCCCTCCTTCGACAGGGCCGAGCCCCTCGCATAGGACCAGATCACCACGGCGAGCCCGGCGCTCTTGGCCTCCTCGGCGATCTCCCGGATCTGGCCGTACATGGCGTTGCGGTGGGCCGAGCCGGGATAGATCGTGAAGCCGATGGCGCAGGCGCCGAGCCGCAGCGCGTCCGCCACCGAGCCGGTGATCGCCTGCTCCGGGTCGTCCTCGTCGGCCAGCAGGTCGTGGTTGTTGAGCTTGAGGATCAGCGGGATCCGCCCGGCATAGTCGCGCGCGCCCGCCTCCAGGAAGCCGAGCGGCGCCGCGTAGGCGCTGCAGCCCGCCGCCAGGGCGAGCTCGAAATGGTAATGCGGGTCGTAGGCCGGCGGGTTCGGGCCGAAGCTGCGGGCGGGGCCGTGCTCGAACCCCTGATCGACCGGCAGGATCAGCATCTTGCCGGTGCCGCCGAGACGCCCGTGCTCCAGCATCCGGGCGAGGTTGGTGAGCGTGCCGGGGCTGTCGGCCCCGTACCAGGACAGGATCTCGGAAACGCGGGGCGATCGATCCATCGGGCGACCTCCTTCGACAGGGACCGCCGGCCATGGCTTGTCCTGCATCGGCGGCCCAGGCTTTCGAACCGGACAAGGCCGCCGAGGTTCCCGCGCGCCGCGCTTTGAGCTAACCCGGCCCCGACAACATTGCAGCGCGCTAGGCGCCTGCCGACCCTCCCAGGCCGAGAAGGACTGAGCCCCATGCGCAGGTTGATTCTGCTGCGGCACGCCAAGTCGGACCGCCCGGCGGGCGTCGCCGACCACGAACGGCAGCTCAACGACCGCGGCCGCCGGGCCGCACCGGCCGTGGGCGCCCACCTCGCCGAGGCGGGCATCAAGCCCGACCTCGCCCTCGTCTCCACGGCCACCCGGACCCAGGAGACCTGGCAGGCGGTCGCGGCCGCCCTCGGCACGCCGGAGATGCGATCCCACCGCGAGATCTACGAGGCGCCGGCCGAACGGATCCTCGGCGTGATCCGGGGCGCGCCCGATACGGCGCGGACCGTGATCGTCGTCGGCCACAATCCGGGCCTGGGCGACCTCGCCACGGCCCTGGCCGGGGCGGGGCCGCGCAAGGAGCGCACGCGCCTCGCCACGGAATTCCCCACCGCCGCCTACGCGGTGATCGATTTCGACACGGCCGACTGGTCGGCGATCGGCCCGGGGCAGGGGCGGCTCGAGCGGTTCGTGCGCCCGCGGGACATCGACCCCGACCTGGGAGGCTGAAGCCCCCCGGCCCGCACCGCAAAAGTCCCGGTTTCAAAAGGTCTTCGACCTTTTGCGGGTCCAGGGCGGAGCCCTGGTGTCGGGTTTTGCCCGATGCATCGGGGCTCCGCCCCGACACCCCGCCAAAGGGCTGAGCCCTTTGGAAACCCGCCATGACGCGGAGGCCACAGCCGCTCAGGCCACCGGCACGGCGTGATGGGCCTCCACCTCCTGATGGGAGGGCAGGGGCGAGCCCGGCACGAAGGCGTCGAAGGCCGCCCAGAAATCCTGCCGGATGGCGTCGCGCTCGCTCAGGATCTCGTGCCGGGAATCCGGCAGGACGAGGATGTGGCCGGCCTTCATCCGGGCCGCGAACCGCTCCGTGTCCAGGGTCCCGCAGACCGGGTCGGCGCCGGCCGCGACGATCAGGGTCGGCAGGGTGATGCGCGGGGCGGCGCGGGGGTCGCGCAGGCGCGCCATCGCCCGGAACGCCTCGGCGAGCCAGGCGATCGTCGGGTCGCCGACCGCGCCGGCGCCGACCTGGCGGGCCGCGGCGGCGTTGCGGGCGTAGCGGAAAGGATCGCGCGACAGGCGGTTGCCCTCATAGGGCTTGGTGGCGATCGAGACCGGCTTGCCGAAAGGGATATAGCGGTCGCCCAGCCCGATCCGGTGCAGCGCCCGCGACAGGAACGCCGCCCCGGCGGGCCAGCGCACCATCCGGACCGACAGCATCGGCGCCACCGTCACCAGGCGCCGGAACGGCAGCCAGCCGTCGAGGGCCCCGATCAGGGCGACGCAGCCGCCCATCGAGTGCGCCAGGCCGACATGCGGCTCGGGCATCAGCGGCACCAGAATCGTCTCGGCCACCGCCTTCAGGTCGAGGCGGTAATCGTCGAAGCGGGCGACGTGGCCCTTGTGCGGGTCGCCGACCCGCCGGTCCGATTCGCCCTGGCCGCGCCAGTCGAACGCCACCACGGCGAAGCCGCGCGTCCGCAGATCCTGGATGGTCTCGTAATACTTCTCGATGAACTCGGCCCGCCCCTGGAGCAGGCAGATTGTGCCCCGGCAGGTCCGCGCAGTGGTCTGCCAATAGGCCGCCCGCAGGGTGCAGTCGTCGCGGGTGCCGACCGCGATCAGGGTGCCGCCGGGCGGCACCGGATTGTCGGGCGTGCCGCGCAGGGTCAGGAGCGGCGGCTCCCGCCCGATCTCGCCGTCGAACCGTCTCACGGGGCCACCTCCCTGCGTCCGCGCGCCGGCGTGACCGTAGCCGAAAAAATCTCGGATTCGGCCCTCGCCGCGGGTCTTGAAGGCCGATTTTCCACCCCCGATATCTCGGTTGTGCCGGCCGTCAGGCGGCACGAAAGACGGGTCCGGCCCATCGGGCGGACCAGCCCTGCATGTTGCTCGTACGAGGATATGTCATGCGTCAGTTCGATCTCGCCCCCCTGTATCGTTCCACCGTCGGTTTCGACCGTCTGTTCTCTGCCCTCGACCAGTTCGCCACCGCCGAGGCGGCGCCGACCTACCCGCCCTACAACATCGAGCGGACCGGCGAGAACGCCTACCGCATCACCGTCGCGGTCGCCGGCTTCACCGAGTCCGACCTGTCGATCGAGGTCCGGGAGAATGCCCTCACCCTGAAGGGCGAGCGCAAGGCCGAGACCAAGGCGGAGTTCCTGCACCAGGGCATCGCGGCCCGCTCCTTCGAGCGCCGCTTCCAGCTCGCCGACCACGTCCAGGTGACCGGTGCGGCGCTGGAGAACGGCCTCCTCCACATCGACCTCGTGCGCGAGGTTCCGGAGGCGAAGAAGCCCCGCCGCATCCAGATCGCCACGGCCGGCACCCCGTCCGCTCCGGTGATCGAGGGTGACGTGCGCAAGGACGCGGTCCAGCAGGCGGCCTGATCCGGCCGCCGGTTTGAGAACCCGCTAACGTGATGGAGCGCCCCGGCCCAGGCCGGGGCGTTTTCGTGTTGCGGCTGTCATAATGACGTGTGGGCTTCGTGCTCTTTAATGGGTCCGGACGGTGCACGCTCGTGCACCTGGAGTGAACCCGACCATGGTCGCCAATCTCGCCCGCGGAGCCTACAGCGCGCTCGGAGCCGGCTGGCAGAAGGGCGTGCAGTGGGGTGTCGGCGCGCCGATCGCCAAGCTGCGCCGGCGCCACGCGCTCGCCCAGCCCGGGCCGGCCGGCATCGCCGACGTCCTGTCGGCCGAGCGGGCGATCCGCCTGCCCGAGCCGTTCGAGGGGCGCAGCCTGGGCCGGATCGGCAATCTCGAGGTGCGGCTCGCGTCGAAGAAATCCGAGATCCGCCGCGCGCAGCGCCTGCGGTTCAAGGTCTTCTACGAAGAGATGGCGGCGATTCCGACCGGCTTGGCGGCTCTGTCGCGACGCGATGCCGACGGTTACGACGCGCTCTGCGACCACCTCCTGGTCCTGGACCATGCCGCGCCGCGGCGGAAGAAGCCGTTCGTCGAGCACCGCCCCAAGGTGGTCGGCACCTACAGGTTGCTGCGCGGCGAGGTCGCCGAGCGCCATGCCGGCTTCTACTCCGAGGGCGAGTACGACCTGGAGCCGATCCTGGCGGCGCAAGGGCACCGCCGGCTACTGGAGCTCGGCCGGTCCTGCGTGCTCAAGCCCTATCGGAGCAAGCGCACCGTCGAGCTGCTCTGGCAGGGGATCTACGCCTATGTCCTGCACCACCGGATCGACGCGCTGATCGGCTGCGCCAGCCTGGAGGGCACCGATCCGGACCGGCTGGCCCTGCCGCTCTCGTTCCTGCACCACCATGCCCGCGCCCCGGAGGCGTGGCGCGCCCGGGCCCTGCCGGAGCGGGCGGTGGCGATGGACCGGCTGCCGCGCGAGGCGGTGGACCCCAAGGCGGCGCTGCAGGCGCTGCCGCCGCTGATCAAGGGCTATCTCCGGCTCGGCGCGACCTTCGGGGAGGGCGCCGTGGTCGACCACCAGTTCGGCACCACCGACGTGTTCGTGGCACTCCCGGTCGAGGCGATCGGCGCCCGCTACCGCGGGCATTTCGCGCCGGCGAACTGATCAGGTCGGGACGGCGCGGAGACACGGCCGTTCCAACCCTCCCCCTCATCCTGAGGTCCGGCGGAGCCGCCTCGAAGGAGCCCTCCAGGGAGCGCGCGGCTAGCTGGAGGGCCCCCTTCGAGGCCTCCGCTGTGCTACGGCACCTCAGGATGAGGACAAGGCTGGGATCTATCCCGCTCCAACTACAGCAGGTGCCTCGCTCCTAAGGAGCGGGCCGCCCTTCCGGCGCGGCGCTTCTTCCTACAGATCCCCGAGCGCCAGCTGGCCCTGGTTGCGCGCCTTGGCGGGCGCCTTCGGAGCGGCCGCCTTGCGCTCCTTAGGCCGGGCTGCGGCCAGGGGCGGCTTCTTCGGCTTGGGGTCGCCGCGCATGCGGGCGAGCGCCTTGTCCCGGGCCACCGCCTCGGGGGCCTGGGGATCGTCCGACAGCCACTTGCCGCGCTTGATCACCTCGTTGACCCGGCCCTGGTTGACCCCGACCTTGAAGGCGATCTCCTGCTGGGTCATGCCCGTGGAGGCGTGCAGGTCGAGGATCGCCCGGGCGAGCTCGGGCGTCATCTTCTGGCCGGTCAGCCGGCGGGCCGGCTTGACCGTGCGGGTGGCGCGGTCGCGCTCGCGCAGGCGCTCCAGCAGCGCCAGCGCCATGTTCATGCCATGCTCGCGCAGGGCTTCCTCGAATTCCTTCAGGGTCGCCATCGGCGCCATCCTCCGCCGGGCTCGTGGGCCGGTTCTGTCGGGGGGAACGTGCCGGGAACGCGGCGGTTGCGCAAGCGCCCCCGGCCGGTGCCGCGGGCGGTGCCGGTGGACGGGCGATGTCATCCACCGGAAATGCGGCCCCTGGCCTCCCGGCGGCGGCTCGGCTACAGGATTGCGCCCGTTCGGCCAGGCAGGCTCAGCCCGCACACGATGATCAGCCCGATCCGCACAGTCGCCCCCGGCGAGACCTCCGAGTCCCTGTCCCGGGAGCTGGAAGCCGGCGCGGTGCTGCTGTTCCCGGACCTGCCGTTCCCCTTCAGCGCCTTCGAGCGCCGGTTCACCGAGCGGCCCTTCGCGGACGGCAAGGCCAAGAACGTCAACATCCGGGGTGAAGCCGCCGAGCTGCGCGGCGCGGCCGGCACGCCCGAGGAGCAGGAAGCCCTGCGCCAGCTCCTGATCCGCTACCGCGCCTTCGCCCGGGACCTGATCGGCACCTACCTGCCGGACTATGCCGACCGGGTGAGCCTGGCCGGGACCTCCTACCGCCCGTTCGACGTCGACCGGCGCAAGCTCAGCTGGCGGCGCGACGACACGCGGCTGCATGTCGACGCCTTCCCGTCGAACCCGATCGGCGAGAAGCGGATCCTGCGGGTGTTCCGCAACATCAACCCGGAGGGCGAGCCCCGCCGCTGGCGGGTCGGCGAGGATTTCGGGTCGATGGCGGAAAAATTCCTGCCGCGGCTGCCGCGCTATTCCCCGCTCGCGGCGCATGTCCTCGCCGCCCTGCGGATCACCAAGGCCCGGCGCTCCGAATACGACCACCTGATGCTGCACCTGCACGACGCGCTCAAGCAGGACGAGACCTATCAGGCGAGCGCCCCCCAGGCCGATGTGGCGTTCCGGCCCGGCGAGACCTGGGTGACCTTCTCCGACCTCGTGATGCACGGGGCGATGGGCGGCCGCTACATGCTGGAGCAGACCGCCTACCTGCCGGTCGCCGCCCAGGCCGATCCGGCCTTGAGCCCGCAGCGCATCCTGGCGGCCAAGCTCGGCCGCCCCCTCCACGCCTAGGCACACACGAGCGAAGGACCCGACACCATGATCCTCGAAATCGCGCAGATCGAGATCAAGCCCGGCATGGAGGCGGCGTTCGAGGCCGGCATCACCGAGGCCTCGGCGATCTTCAAGGCGGCCAAGGGCTGCCGCGCCTTCGAGGTGCGCCGCTCGATCGAGCATCCCCAGCGCTACCGCCTGATGATCCACTGGGACACGCTGGAAGCCCACACCAAGGACTTCACCGGCTCGCAGCCCTGGCAGGATTACCGCGCCCTGGTCTCGCACTGCTTCGCCGGGCCGGTCTCGGTCGAGCACACCGAGCAGGTGCTCAAGGCGTTCTGATCCGTTTCGGACGTCGCGCAGGGACGGGGCGCGACGACGGGCCTGGCCTTCGGATGAAGGAGTGACCGAAGTCGGTCCCGCTCGTCGTCCCGCGTCCGCGAAGCGAAGCCCGGGATCCAGGCCCCCGACGTGCCAAGGCCTCGCACGGACGGCGGCTTGACGGAAGCCGGCAGGGCCGAGGCCGCGCAGGCGGCCCCGAGGCGTTGCGGCGGGCCTCGCAGGTGCTAGGCTCCCCGCCGACCGGTCCCAGGGCGAATCGCCCGGGATTCGGGACCGACGGGGGCAGGCGTATGGCGTGGCGGAACCGGGTCGCGGGTGCTCTGGCGCTTCTGGCCGGCCTGGCTTACGGGCCGGCCCTCGCCCAGACGGCGCCGCCCCCCCGGCCCGCCCCGCGGCCGGCGGCCGCCCCGGTGCCGGCCTTCAAGAAGGATTTCGTCCGGTCCGATCTCGCCAGCGCCGCCGTGCGGCTCGAGGCGACGCTCAAGGCCAAGGCCGGGGGGCCGCTCAAGCCGGCCGGCCAGTCCCGCGCCGCCGGGCAGACGCTGCTCGCCGCCAACAGGCCGGACGAGGCGCTCGGCCCGCTCACCGCGGCCGTGGCGGCGGATCCTTCCGACATCCGCAACTGGCAGGCCTTCTCCCGGGGCGCCGCTGCGGCCGCGGCGGCCCTGGAGGAGGGCGACTACCAGGGCCGCGCCCGCCTGCAGGAACAGGCCGGGGCGGCGGCCTACCGGGCCTACGAGCGGTCCGGGTCACCCGCTGACGCGGCGTCGGCCCTGGCGCAGCTCGGTTCCGTGCTGACCGCGCAATCCGCGTGGCGCCCCGCCCTGGAGGCCTACGCCGCCAGCCTCGCCCTCGACGACGTCCCGGCGACCCGCGAGACCTACGAGGCCCTGCGCGCCGAGCACGGCTTCCGCATCCTCGGCTATAAGGTCGATGCCGATGCCGCCGCGCCGCGGCTGTGCTTCACCCTCTCGGAGCCGGTCCTGCCCAAGACGGACTACGCCCCCTACGTGGCGGTCTCGGGCAGCAGCAGCGCCGCCGTGACGGCGGACGGATCGCAGGTCTGCGTCGACGGGCTCAAGCATGGCGGCCGCTACGCGGTGGTCCTGCGCGAGGGCCTGCCCTCGACGGTGGGGGAGAGCCTGCTCAAATCCGCCGATTACGAGATCTATATCCGCGATCGCTCGCCGCAGGTGCGGATCACCGGGCGCAACTACGTCCTGCCCCGCACCGGACAGGCGGGCGTACCCCTGGTCTCGGTGAACGCGCCGAAGCTCGACGTCGAGGTGCTGCGCATCGGCGATCGCGGCCTGCTGCCGACCCTGCGCTCCGAGGATTTCCTGGGCCAGCTCAGCGGCGCGACCGCGAACACGCTGGCGTCCGAGAAGGGCGTGCGCGTCTGGAAGGGCACCCTCGACACCGCCAAGGCCGAGCTGAATCAGGAGGCGGTGACCGCCTTCCCGGTCCTACAGGCGGTGGGCAAGCTGGAGCCCGGCATCTATGTGCTGCTGGCCCAGCCTTCCGGCACGGGTGCGCGGGACGAGGACGGCTACGAGAGCCAGGCGACCCAGTGGTTCGTGGTCTCGGATCTCGGGCTCACCGCCACGAAGGGGCGGGACGGCGTCCACGTGGTCCTGCGCTCGCTGGCCTCCGCCCAGGTGATGCCGGGGGCCGAGATCCGGCTGATCGCCCGCAACAACGAGGTGCTGGGCACCGCCAAGACCGACGCGCAGGGCCATGCCGCTTTCGATCCGGGCCTCGCCCGCGGGGAGGGCGGCGCCGCCCCGAGCCTGGTGGTCGCCCAGGCGGGGGACGATTACGGCTTCCTCGACCTCAATCTCGGTGCCTTCGACCTGACCGACCGGGGCGTGAAGGGCCGGCCCGAGAGCGGCGGGCTGGACGCCTACCTGTTCACCGAGCGCGGGGTCTACCGCTCGGGCGAGACCGTGCAGATCACCGCCCTGCTGCGCGATCCCCGCAACGCGGCGGTGCCCGACCTGCCGCTGACCCTGGTGGTGAAGCGCCCGGACGGGGTCGAGTACCGCCGGGTCTCGGTGCCGGACCAGGGGCTCGGCGGCCGGGCGCTGCCCCTGCCGCTGCTGTCGGGGGCCATGCACGGCACCTGGCGGGTCTCCGCCTATACCGACCCGAAGGCCCCGGCTTTGGGCACGACCAGCTTCCTGGTGGAGGATTACGTCCCCGAGCGCCTGGAGGTGACCCTCAAGGCCGCCCAGGCCGCGCTGCACCGGGGCGAGGACGCGCAGGTCGATGTCGCCGCGCGCTACCTCTACGGCGCCCCCGGCGCCGGGCTCGACGTGTCGGGCAGCGTCGTGGTGCAGGCGGCGTCCGGCAGCGGCATCAAGGGTCTGGCGGAGTACACGGTCGGCCTCGACGACGAGACGGTGGAGGCGAGCGTGCAGGAGCTCGCGACCCACGCCACGACGGACGCGCAAGGGCACGCCACCGTCACCGTGCCCCTGCCGCAGGTGGCCGCACCCCGGCCCCTTGAGGCCAAGATCACCCTCGCGGTCGGCGAGCCGGGCGGCCGGGCCCTGTCGCGCAGCCTCACCCTGCCGATCCTGCCCTCCGGGCCGGTTCTCGCCCTCCGCAAGACCTCCCCGGACCTGAAGGAGGGCGACCGCGCCACGTTCGAGGCGGTCTTCGCCGCCCCGGACGGGACGCTCCTGGCCCGGCCGGGGGTGACCTGGACCCTGTCGCGGGTGGAGCGGAGCTACCAATGGTATCGCTCGGACGGCCGCTGGTCGTTCGAGGCGGTCAAGACCAACCGGCGGGTCGCCAGCGGCAGCCTCGACCTCGCGGCCGGGGCCCCGGGCCGGATCGAGGCGCCGGTCGCCCAGCTCGGCCGCTACCGGCTGGAGATCGCGGCGGCGGGCGCCCCGGAGGCGACCGCGAGCCTCGGCTTCGATGTCGGCTGGGGCGGCTCGGAGACCGCGGACGCGCCGGACCTGCTCGACCTCACCCTCGACAAGGCCGCCTACGCGGCCGGCGACACGCTGCGGGCCAAGCTCAGCCCGAAGTTCAAGGGGCAGGCCAGCCTCATGGTCGTGAGCGACCGGGTGCACGAGACGATCGAGGTCAGCGTTCCGGCGGGCGGCACCACCGTGACCCTGCCGGTGAAGGCCGAGTGGGGCGCGGGCGCCTATCTCGTCGCGACCGCCTACCGGCCCCTCGACCAGGCGGCCAAGCGCCTGCCGGGCCGGGCGCTGGGGCTCGCCTGGTTCTCGGTGGACCGCGAACGGCGCAGCCTGGGCGTCACCCTCACGACACCCGAGCGCACCCGCCCGCGGCAGGACCTGACCATCCCGGTGCAGCTCACCGGGCTGAAGGCCGGCGAGGCGGCGCGGATCACCGTGGCGATGGTCGATGTCGGCATCCTCAACCTGACCCGTTACCAGGCGCCGAACCCGACGCAATACTTCCTCGGCCAGCGGGCCCTGGGGCCGGAATTCCGCGACCTCTACGGCTACCTGATCGACGGCATGCAGGGCTCGGCCGGGGCGATCCGCTCCGGCGGCGATGCGGGCGGCGGCGAACTCGCCGACGCGCCGCCGACCCAGGCCCCGCTCGCGCTGTTCTCCGGCGTCGTGACCGTGGGGCCGGACGGGGCGGCCAGCGTGACCTTCCCGCTGCCGGCCTTCAACGGCACCGGCCGGGTGATGGTCACCGCCTGGAGCGGCAACCGGGTCGGCCAGGCACAGGCGGACGTGATCATCCGCGACCCCGTGGTGCTGACCGCGACCCTGCCGCGCTTCCTCGATACCGGCGACCGCTCGCGCCTGTTCGTGGCGCTCGACAATGTCGAGGGCCGGGCCGGCGACTACACGGTGGACATCGCCCCGTCCGGGCCGATCCTGCTGGGCGCCGGCGCCCTGCGGCAGACGATCCGGCTGGAGGCCGGAGGCCGGGGCCAGGTCGCGATCCCGATCACCGCCGCCGGGCCGGGCACCGCGCGGCTGGACCTCGCCCTGTCGGGGCCGGGCCTCGACGGCCATCTCGGCCAGAGCTTCTCGCTCGGCGTGCTGCCGGGGACCGGGGCGCTGCTGCGCCGCACGGTGCGCAACCTGGCGCCCGGGGCCGGCCTGACGGTGAGCGCCGACCTGCTGGCCGACCTGCTGCCCGGGACCGGCAGCGTCTCGCTCTCGGCCTCGGCGCTGCCCGGCCTCGACGTGCCGGCCCTGCTCCAGGCCCTCGACCGCTATCCCTACGGCTGCTCCGAGCAGATCGTCAGCCGGGCGATGCCGCTGCTCTACGTCAACCGCCTGGCCGGGCTCGACAAGCTCGCCCTCGACGGCAACGTGGACGACCGGGTGCGCGAAGCGATCGAGCGGCTGCTTGCCCGGCAGGATGCGAGCGGCGAGTTCGGCCTGTGGTCGGCGCAGAGCTCGGGCGACGTCTGGCTCGACGCCTACGTGACCGACTTCCTCACCCGCGCCCGGGAGCGCAGCTTCGCGGTGCCGCAGCTCGCCTTCACCCAGGCGCTCGACCGCCTGCGCAACACCGTGGCCAACGCCACGGAGGTGCGCGATGGCGGCGCCGACCTCGCCTACGCGGCCTACGTGCTGGCCCGCAACGGCCGGCCGGTGATCGGCGACCTGCGCTACCTCGCCGACACCAAGCTCGACGCCTTCGGCTCCGGGCTCGCCCGGGCACAGCTCGCCGCGGCCCTGGCGCTGCTGGGTGATCGGGGCCGCGCCGCCAAGGTGCTCGATTCGGCGCTCGCCCTGCTGAGATCCCAGCGGGATTCGGGCCAGTACCGGGCCGATTACGGCTCCCGCCTGCGCGACGGGGCCGGGGTGATCGCGCTGGCGGCCGAGAGCGGGCTCACCCAGGCCGCCCTGGCCCCGGTCGCCGCGGTGATCGGCGAGGAGCGGCAGGACCTTCTTCGGTCGACCAGCACGCAGGAGAATGCCTGGCTGGTTCTGGCCGCCGAGAGCCTGTCCAAGGACGCCGAGTCGCTGTCCTTCAGCCTGGACGGTGCGGCGCAGACCGGGCCGCTCGCCCGGATCTACCGGGGCCCGGCGCTCGAGGGCCGCAGCGTCTCCCTGGTCAATACCGGCCGGGCCCCGGTCCAGGTGATGCTGGGGGTGAACGGCAACCCGCTGGTGCCCGAGCCCGCCGCCGCACAGGGCTACACGGTCGAGCGCACGTTCCACCGGCTCGACGGCAGCGTGGTCGATCCCGCCCACGGCCTGCGCCAGAACGACCGGCTCGTGGTCGTGCTCAAGGTCACCGAGGACAAGGCCAGGGATGCCCGGCTGCTGCTGGTCGATCCGCTGCCGGCGGGGCTGGAGATCGACAACCCGAAGCTGCTCGATTCCGACGCCCTCCAGGGCCTCGCCTTCGCCAAGTCGGACGTGGAGCCGGTCCATACCGAGTTCCGCGACGACCGCTTCGTGGCCGCCTTCGACCGCAACCCCAGCCAGTCGGCGTTCTTCACCGTGGCCTACACGGTCCGGGCGGTGTCGCCGGGCACCTACGTGCATCCGGGCGCCTCGGTGGAGGACATGTACCGCCCGGCGCGGTTCGGTCGGACCGCGACCGGGAGCGTCGAGATCGGGGCGGCGCGCTAGGGCGCCGACTCGGGCGTCCGGCACCGGGCGTTCGGGACGAGCCGTCGAATCGCGGACGCACGCGCGATGACCGATGAAGCCACCCGAACGCAACCGTCCGGCCTCGCCCTCACCATGCCGCTGCGTTGCAGCGGCGACATGGTGCGGTGCGGAACCTCGGCTGGCGCCGTCACTTCTCCCAGGTCCCGTTCGGAACCGTGGAGGTGATGCCCGATGCCGGACCTCGATGCCCTGACCGGCCGTGCCGCCTCTGCGCTGGCCTATCTGCCGTGGTGGGCCGAAAGCCTGATCGTCGTCGTCGTCTGCTGCGCGGTGGTGATGCCGCTGCACGGCGTGGCCTACCGCTCGATGAAGCGCGCCGTGGCGGGCAAGAGCCTGTTCTGGCGCTCGCTCGTCTCGCGCACCCACGGCCCGAGCCGGCTGGGCCTGATCGTCGTGGCGATCAGCCTCGCCCTGACCACCGTACACCTGTCCTGGGAGGTGCGGGTGGCCCTCAACCAGATCCTGCTCGTCGCCTTCGTCACGCTGACCGGCTGGTGCTGCGCCACCGCGCTCCACATCGCCACGGTGATCTACCTGCGCCGGTTCAAGCTCGACGCCGAGGACAACCTGCTGGCGCGCAAGCACTTCACCCAGATGCGCATCCTCGAGCGGGCCGCCGTGACCCTGGTCGGCCTGATCACCGTCTCGGTGGCGCTGATGACCTTCGAGCCGGTGCGCCAGTACGGGGTGAGCCTGCTGGCCTCGGCGGGCGCCGCCGGCCTGATCCTCGGCTTGGCGATGCAGCCGGTCCTGTCGAACCTCGTGGCCGGCATCCAGATCGCCATCACCCAGCCGATCCGGATCGAGGACGCGGTGATCGTCGAGAACGAGTGGGGCTGGGTCGAGGAGATCACCTCCACCTACGTGGTGGTCCGCCTCTGGGATTGGCGCCGGCTGGTCCTGCCGCTCACCTACTTCATCCAGAAGCCGTTCCAGAACTGGACCCGCGACGGCGCCTCGCTGATCGGCAGCGTGTTCCTCTACGTCGACCACCGCGCCCCGGTGGCGCGGATGCGCGAGAAGCTGTCCGAGATCGCCGCCGCCACGCCCCTGTGGGACGGCAAGGTGGTGAACCTGCAGGTCTCGGACGCCAAGGAGAACACGATCGAGGTGCGGATGCTGGTGAGCGCCCGCAACGCGCCCCAGGCCTGGGACCTGCGCTGCGTGATCCGCGAGGCGATGATCACCTGGCTCCAGGCCGAGCACCCGGAGGCCCTGCCGCGGCACCGCACGGAATGGGTCGGCGCCGAGGAGCCGGCCCTGCGCCGCGCGGACGGGCATCGGATCGCGGCGTGATGGCTCAGCCCGGAGCGCCTGTTCGCCGAGGTCTTGGTTTCAAAAGGTCCGGGACCTTTTGCGGGTCCAGGGCAGAGCCCTGGGATGGCCCTCGGGGCTGCGCGCCCCGAACCCCGCCACAGGGCCTCGGGCCCTTTAGAAACCTGCCTTCTAATCGTCGGCGCCGGCGTAGAAGCTCTCCACGCCGATGCCCTCTTCCTGCATCAGCCGGGCCCGGGCGCGCAGCTTTTCGGTCTCGCTCTTGAGCTGACCGCAGGCGGCCAGGATGTCCCGGCCCCGGGGCG
Source organism: Methylobacterium brachiatum (assembly GCF_020523825.1). Classification (GTDB taxonomy): domain Bacteria; phylum Pseudomonadota; class Alphaproteobacteria; order Rhizobiales; family Beijerinckiaceae; genus Methylobacterium; species Methylobacterium brachiatum. The sequence goes on from NZ_JAJALK010000004.1 coordinate 547,343, forward strand.
TGCGCACCGGCGAGGCGTAGCCGGCGTTGAACACGATCTCGGAGAAGCGCTCGATCCGGTCCCAGTCCGAGCATTCGTAGCGGCTACCGGGCCAGGGATTGAACGGGATCAGGTTGATCTTGGCCGGGATGCCCTTGAGCAGGCGGACCAGCTCGCGCGCATCCGCGTCGGAATCGTTGACGCCCTTCAGCATCACGTACTCGAAGGTGATGCGGCGGGCGTTGCTCACGCCCGGATAGGTCCGGCAGGCCTCGAGCAGCTGGGCGATCGGATATTTGCGGTTGAGCGGCACCAGCTCGTTGCGCAGGTCGTCTCGCACAGCGTGGAGCGAGATCGCCAGCATGGCGTTGGCCGCCTCGCCGAGGCGGGGGATCTGCGGCACCACCCCGGAGGTCGAGACCGTGATCCGCCGCCGGGAGAGGCCGAGCCCCTCTTGGTCGGACATCACGCCGACCGCGTCGATCACGGCGTCCAGGTTGTACAGGGGCTCGCCCATGCCCATGAACACGATGTTGGTGACCAGCCGTCCGACCTCTCCGGCCCCGGAGGCGTCGCGGCTGGGCATCTGGCCGGCCCAGTCGCCGAGCTCGTCCCGGGCGACCACGAGCTGCTGCACGATCTCGGCGGCCGAGAGGTTGCGCACGAGGCGCTGCGTGCCGGTGTGGCAGAACGAGCAGGTGAGGGTGCAGCCGACCTGGCTCGACACGCAGAGCGTGCCGCGGTCCGGGCCCGGGATGTAGACGCACTCGATCTCGGCGCCGCGATTGTGCTCCTGCGGGTTGGTGGGCGCCATGCGCAGCAGCCACTTGCGGGTGCCGTCGCGGGAGACCTGGCGGCTCGCCACCTCGGGCCGCTCCAGGGTGAAGTGCCGCGCGAGCTCGGCCTTCAGCGCCTTGCCGACATTGGTCATCGCGGCGAAGTCGGTCGCCCCGCGGAAATTGACCCAGTGCCAGATCTGGCCCGCCCGCATGCGGCTCTCGCGCTCGGGCACGCCCATGCCGACGAGCTGCGCCTTGAGCGCGTCCCGGGTGAGCCCGACCAGCGACGGCGGCCGGCCGGGGAGCAGCGCGGGCTGGAAATCGGGCGCCTTCTCGATCGCGGGTTCGGCCGCGCGGGCGCTGTCGAGCGACGGCGTCGCCATGATGATCGATCTATCCTCAGGGCGCTCACCGCCGACGGGGAAGCCGGTTCGGCGACAGGGAGCGCGTCACGACAAAGGCCCAGGCGCCGCCGGTCACGCGGGGATCGGCGGTGTCTGGGCGTTGAATGGTTCTATATAGGCGATCGCACCGGCGAACGCGAATGCGCGCCGCCCACAGGTGACCCGACGGAGTGCGATGGCAGGCGATACCGAAGCCGGACAGGCGATCTACAATTCCGGGACCCTGCAGCTCTACGACCTCGTCGTGCTGCGCCTGTCCAACCCGCTGATCTGGCGCTGCCCGACCGCGCGGATCCTCGCGCTCTACGACCGGCACGTGGGCGCGGCGCATCTCGATGTCGGCGTCGGGACCGGCTGGTACCTCGACCGCTGCCGTTTCCCGACCCCGGCGCCCCGGATCGGCCTGATGGACCTCAACGCCGACAGCCTCGACTATGCGGCGCGGCGCATCGCCCGCTACCGGCCCGAGCGCTATCGGCTCGACGTGCTCGGCGGCCGCCCGGCCACCGGCATCGCGCCCTTCGCCTCGATCGGCCTGACCTACCTGCTGCACTGCCTGCCGGAGGATATCGCGGCCAAGGCCGCCGCCTTCGACACGGTGCGGCCCTGCCTGCGTGACGATGGGACCGTGTTCGGCGCCACGATCCTGTCCGGCGGCGTCCCGACCACGGCGGCGGCGCGGGCCCTGATGCGGGTCTACAACCGGAAGGGGGTGTTCTCGAACACGGGCGACACATTGCCGGCCCTGCGGGCGGCGCTGGATCAGCGCTTCCGGTCGGTCGAGATCACCGTCGAGGGCTGCGTCGCCCTGTTCGCGGCCCGGGCGCCGCGCTGACACGGTCGATCCAGGCATGAAAAAGGGCGCCCGCAGGCGCCCTGATCCATCCGGCGAGGTCCCAAAGAGTCAGGCGGCGGCAGTCTTCACCGGGACGCCCTTCTCGGCCAGGAAGGTCTGCAGCTCGCCCGACTGGAACATCTCCCGGGTGATGTCGCAGCCGCCGACGAACTCGCCCTTGACGTAGATCTGCGGGATGGTCGGCCAGTTCGAGAAGGCCTTGATGCCCTCACGGATGCCCTGATCGGCCAGCACGTTCACGCCCTTGAACGGCACGCCGAGGTAATTGAGGATCTGTACCACCTGGCCCGAGAAGCCGCATTGCGGCATCTGCGGCGTGCCCTTCATGAACACCACCACGTCCTGGGAGGCGATCTCGTTCTGGATGGTCGTGTTGGCGTCGGTCATCACTCTATCCTCGGTTATTCGATCTCGTATGTGCGGTCTCGATCACCGGCGCGCAACCGAGGCGGCGATCACACGAAGCGCCTGATCGATATCAAAGCGTTCGGTCAAAAGGTCCTCGGCCGCAATCGGGCACGCCTTCGGTAGTCCCGGAAGGATCTGGTTCCCAAAGACGCCGAGACCAGCCTCTGCGGCCGTAACTGCGGATTTCCAGATCCTCGGCCAGTTCAACCTCTGCCGCATCGACGACTCGTACGCGTTCCAAGCCGTAATCTGGAATGTCGCGATCTCTTCGCGCCAATGCAAGCTTGATGGGGCGAGGGGCGCGGAGGCGCGCTTCAAGAGGTGAGCGAGCGTCTGGATGAGCAGGCCCTCGACCGCCCGCAAATGGGATCGCCCCACGCTCTCGATCTCCTCCGCGACGTTCGCCCAATCGACCGCATTAGACAGGTCGCTGCGGGTTCCGAGCGCGCGCAGAGCCGCAGCCTGTTCCTCGGCCCAGGTGACGATGTCGTCGTCGTAGAGACTCGGTCGGTCCATCGGGACGACTCTCGCGAACGGGCGCTAATCCTGAGGGACGCCCGTGGTCAGCGCAAGGGCGTGCAGCACGCCGCCCATCCGGCCCTGGAGCGCGCCGTAGACCATCTGGTGCTGGGCGACCCGGGTCTTGCCCTTGAAGGCCGCGGACAGGACGGTGGCGGCGTAGTGGTCGCCGTCGCCGGCCAGATCGCGGATCTCGACCTGCGCGTCGGGCAGCGCTTCGCGGATCATGCGCTCGATCTCGCCCGCATCCATCGGCATCGGGAAACTCCTGGGGCGTAAGGGGTGGTCAGGCGGCCGGGGCGGCCGGCTGGCTCGCCATGTAATTCGGCAGCCAGCCCTCGTGGGCCTCGATCAGCTCGGACAGGGATATGGTCTCGCCGCCCGGCAGGGTCAAACGGTCGGAGCCGGTCACCCCGACCACGGCGGCGTCGATACCCTGGGCCGAGGCGCTGTAGAGCAGGTCGGTGGCCGCCTCGGCGTCGACCGCGAGCAGGTAGCGGGCCTGGTCCTCGCCGAACAGGTAGGCGTGGGGGGCCAGGTTCACCGGCACCTCCGGCAGGGCCGCGCCGATGCCGCCGGCCATAGCCATCTCGGCGAGCGCCACGGCGAGGCCGCCATCGGACAGGTCGTGGACGGTGTCGACGATGCCGGCGGTGATCAGCCCGCGCACGAAATCGCCGTTGCGGCGCTCGAGCGAGAGATCCACCGGCGGCGGCGCGCCCTCTTCCCGGCCCTCGATCACCGCCAGATAGGACGACTGGCCGAGCCAGCCCTCGCCGGCACCGACCAGCACCAGCACGTCGCCCTCGCGCTTGAGCGCGATCGTGGCGTGGCGCTCCACGTCGTCGAGCACGCCGACGCCGCCGATGGTCGGGGTCGGCAGGATGCCGACCCCGTTGGTCTCGTTGTAGAGCGAGACGTTGCCCGACACGACCGGGAAGTCGAGGGCCCGGCAGGCCTCGCCGATGCCCTGGAGGCAGCCGACGAGCTGGCCCATCACCTCGGGCTTCTCCGGGTTGCCGAAGTTCAGGTTGTCGGTGATGGCGAGCGGCTTGGCCCCCACCGCGGTGATGTTGCGCCAGGCCTCGGCCACGGCCTGCCGGCCGCCCTCGACCGGATCGGCCTCGCAATAGCGCGGGGTGACGTCGCAGGTGATGGCCAGGGCTTTCGGGCCGTCCTCGACCCGCACGATCGCGGCGTCACCGCCCGGCTTCTGCACGGTGTTGCCGAGGATGAAGTGATCGTACTGCTCGTAGACCCAGCGCTTCGAGGCGAGGTCGGGCGAGCCGACGAGGCGCTTGAGGGCGTCGGTCAGCGAGGCCGGCGCCGGCACCGTGGATGCGGCGATCACCGGCTGGTGGGTGTTGGCCAGGTGCGGCCGGTCGTAGAGCGGCGCCTCGTCGCCGAGTTCCTTGATCGGCAGGTCGGCCACGGTCTCGCCGTGCCACTTGATCACGAAGCGCAGCGTGTCGGTGGTCCGGCCGATCACCGCGAAGTCGAGGCCCCACTTCACGAAAATCGCCTCGGCCTCGGCCTCCATGCCGGGCTTGAGCACCATGAGCATGCGCTCCTGGCTCTCGGACAGCATCATCTCGTAGGGGGTCATGCCGGCCTCGCGGGCCGGCACCTTCTCGATGTCGAGCTCGACACCGAGGTCGCCCTTGGCGCCCATCTCGACCGCCGAGCAGGTCAGCCCCGCCGCGCCCATGTCCTGGATGGCGATCACCGCGCCGGACGCCATCAGCTCCAGGCAGGCCTCGAGCAGCAGCTTCTCGGCGAAGGGGTCGCCGACCTGCACGGTCGGGCGCTTCGACTCGGAGGCCTCGTCGAACTCCGCGGACGCCATGGTGGCGCCGTGGATGCCGTCGCGGCCGGTCTTGGAGCCGAGATAGACGATCGGGTTCCCGACCCCGGTGGCGGCCGCGTAGAAGATCGCGTCGGTGCGGGCGAGCCCCACCGCCATGGCGTTGACCAGGATGTTGCCGTCGTAGCGCCGGTGGAAGCCGGTCAGGCCGCCGACGGTGGGCACGCCGAAGGAATTGCCGTAGCCGCCGACGCCGGCCACCACGCCCGAGACCAGGCCGCGGGTACGCGGGTGGTCGGGGGAGCCGAACCGGAGGGCGTTGAGCGCCGCGATCGGCCGCGCGCCCATGGTGAACACGTCCCGCAGGATGCCGCCGACGCCGGTCGCCGCGCCCTGGTAGGGCTCGATGTAGCTCGGGTGGTTGTGGCTCTCCATCTTGAAGACGCAGGCCAGGCCGTCGCCGATATCGATCACGCCGGCATTCTCGCCCGGCCCCTGGATCACCCAGGGCGCCGAGGTCGGGAGCCCGCGCAGGTGCTTGCGCGACGACTTGTACGAGCAGTGCTCGTTCCACATCGCCGAGACGATGCCGAGCTCGGTCAGCGTCGGGTCGCGCCCGATCAGGCCGCGGAAGCGCTCGTACTCCTCCGGCGTGAGGCCGTGCTGGGCCACGAGCTCGGGGGTGATCGGAACGTCGTTGCGGAACATGCGAAGGTCTCGGCAGAGAGCGGTCCGTCTTGAGAGACGCATACCGCGGCGAACCCGAACCGGGCTGAGATCTCAAGCTGCCCCGGCTCTAAAGCGGAAGCGCCCGCGCTGGCAACATCCGCCGACGCGGGGCAGGGGGCGTGGAGGCGGCCCGGACGGATGCGCACGGCGAGGCCGCAGCGCTAAATCCCGGTCTCGCCACCCGGCCCCTCGGGCGGCCCGTCCTCCTGGCAGCGGGCGACCAGGACGTGCACCGGCTCCGGCCCGGTGACCACGTCGAGATAGTCGAAACCGCTGTCGCGCTGGCTCGCCATGAGCAGCTGGAAATGCATCTGGAACAGGTTCCACTGGCGCCGGCCGACATCGGCGCCGGTGATCAGCTCGTGGATCGCCACCCAGCGCACGGCCGGTCGGGCGGGATCGGGTGGGGTGAGGCCGCAGGCGGCGATCGGGTTGTTCTTGTGGATCGACAGCCAATCCCAGGTGGCGCGCACGTCGAGCCATCCGATCTGCGCGGCCCGCCCGAAGCGCATGAGGCTGTCGCGGAATGTCCGGGCGGCCGGGTCGAGGCCGAGCCAGGGGATGACGCTGCCGATGCTCACGAACGAGACCGGCGTGCCGCGGCTGCCGAAGCCCGGGTCGCGGGCGAGCACCCGGTCCAGCACCTCGATGCCCAGGAAGCTCGATGAGGAATGGCCGACCACCACCACCTCGTCGGCCTCGCCTTCGGCGGCGTGGATGCGTGCCGCGAAGGCATCGAGGCGGGGGTCCATCTCGGGCGCCTCGCCCGCCGCGTAGGCATGCGTGAAGGCGGTGTCGTCCACGAGGTGGGGCACGTAGAGCGGCTTGCCGCGGGTCGCCCGGATCAGCCCGGCCAGGATCGCGTAGGCGAGCGGCGGCACCGCCACCAGGGCCCAGGGCTGGAGCGCCGCCGGCGCCAGGCTGGTGAGCCCCGCCGCCGCCGCGAGGCTGAGAAGCGCCAGCGCGATGTAGATGTAGTGGACGCAGAAGATCACCGTGGAGAACCGCCAGCCCTCCCGGCGCAGGTTCGCCATGTAGCCGGACCGCCACAGCCGCCAGAGCAGGGCCGGCACGCCCCGGAGCCGCGTCCAGTCGGATTGCGGGAACCGGGCGCGGACGATGTCCTCCCAGCGCAGCAGGACGTAGCGGGTCGAGACCCCGCGCGACTCCGCCGTCCAGGCGAGCTCGATCCCGTCCGCCGAGCGGACCGGATCGCCGACCGTGATCGCGGCGCCCCGGCGCGCGGCGGTGAACCGGGCCTCGCGGCGGAACAGGCCCCAGTAGGTCTCGGGATCGCGCGGATCGAAGCCCGGCAGGTAGAACACGATGCGGGAGGTCAGCGTCAGCGATGCCGTGCCGGCCGGCTCGCCTGGATCGTTCTGGGCCGGTGTGTCGGCGACGGGGGCGGGAATCGAAATGACGGGTCCGATCGGTACGAGTGGGCGGCGAGCGCTCTACACGACGCGGCCGGGCGCGCCGAGGGTGAAACTGCGTGGGGCTTGCGCCGGACCGGCGCTCACGCCGCCGGTGGATGGGCCAGGAACTCGCCGATCGCCGCCACGAAGCGCTCGCCATAGGCCTCGCGTTTGCGCTCGCCGACCCCGTGGACCGTGCGCAGGGCCCAGAGGTCGACGGGCTTCTGCCGGGCCATCTCGATCAGGGTCCGGTCCGGGAACACCATGAAGGCGGCGATGCCCTCGGCCCGGGCCAGGGTGGCGCGCAGGCCCCGCAGATGCTGGAACAGCGCCTCGTCCGTCTCGGAGAGCGCGATCTCGCCCTCCTCGCGCGGCGCGGCCCGGCGGCGGTCGCGGGATTCGACCTTCGGCTCCGGGTCGGGGCGCAGCTTGACCGGCTCGCGCCCGAACAGGATCGCCTCGCCCTTCTCGGTCATGGACAGGCCGCCATAGCCGTCGGCGTTCTCGGCGATCGCCCCGGCGGCGAAGAGCTGGCGCAGGATCGCCCGCCAGGCGGCCACCGGCTTGTCGGCGCCGACCCCGAAGGTCTTGAGGCTGGTATGGCCGTTGCGGCGGACCTGCTCGCTCTCCTTGCCGTGGACCACGTCGCAGATATAGGCCGCGCCGAAGCGCTGGCCGGTGCGCACGATCGCCGACAGGATCTTCTGCGCCGCCACGGTCCCGTCCACCAGGGTGACGCCGCCGCGGCACAGGTCGCAGCGGCCGCAGGGCTCGCTCGCCTCGCCGAAATAGCCGAGCAGCGATTGGCGCCGGCAGGTGGCGCCCTCGCACAGGGAGATCATCGCCTCGAGCTTGCGCCGCTCGACCCGGCGGCGCTCGTCGGAGATCTCCTTCTCGTCGATCTGGCGGCGGCGCAGCGCCATGTCGTCGAGGCCGTAGAGGGTCAGCGTGTCGGCCGGCAGCCCGTCGCGGCCGGCGCGGCCGATCTCCTGGTAGTAGCCCTCGACGTTGTTGGGCATGTCGGCGTGGCAGACGAAGCGCACGTCGGGCTTGTTGATGCCCATGCCGAAGGCGATCGTCGCGGTCATCACCACGCCGTCCTCCTGGAGGAACCGGTCCTGGTTGCGCATCCGCGTGCCCTGGTCGAGCCCGGCATGGTAGGGCAGGGCGTCGAACCCGTCCTTCTTGAGGGTCTCGGCCAGCTGCTCGACGCGCTTGCGCGAGGAGCAGTAGATGATCCCGCTCTCCGCTCGCCGATGCTTCAGGAACCGCTCGATCTGCCGGGCCGGGTTGTCCTTGGGCTGGAAGGTCAGCCGGATGTTCGGTCGGTCGAAGGAATGGACGAAGATCTTCGGGCCGCGCCCCTGCGGGAACAGCCGCTCGGCGATCTCGGCCCGGGTTGCGGCATCCGCGGTGGCGGTCAGCGCCAGGGTCTGGACGTTGCCCAGCGCCTGCCGGGCCCGGGCGATCTCGCGGTATTCCGGGCGGAAATCGTGCCCCCATTGCGAGACGCAATGGGCCTCGTCCACGGCCAGCCGCCGGACCCCGACCCCGCGCAGGGCCTCGATGCAGCCCTCCATCAGCAGGCGCTCAGGGGAGACGAACAGCAGCCGCAGCTCCCCGGACCGCAGGCTGCGCCAGGTCTCGCGCGACTCGGCCTCCGCCACCGTCGAGTTGAGGGTGGCGGCCTCGACGCCGACGCTGCGCATCTGCTGCACCTGATCGTGCATCAGCGCGATCAGGGGCGAGACCACCACGGTCAGCCCGGGATCGACCAGGGCCGGGAGCTGGTAGGTCATCGACTTGCCCGAGCCCGTGGGCATCACGGCGAACACGTCGTCGCCGTCCAGAACCGCGCCGATCACCTCGTCCTGCCCGGGGCGGAAATCCTCGTACCCGAAGGTCTTCTTCAGCGCGGCGCGGGCCTCGTCGAGGCGGGTCATCGGGATCCTTGTTCGGGGTGGCGGCGCGCGGCTTGCGGCGCCCGTGTCGAGACACTAGCCTTTCGGATCTCTACACGGGGACGGTCATGCCGCTCAACATCCGCAGCGAAGAGGTGAACCAGCTCGCGGAGAAACTGGCCTCGCGGGCCGGCGTGAGCAAGACCGAGGCGGTGCGGATCGCGCTCACGAACGAGCTGGAGCGTCAGGAGCCGCGGGTGCCGCGGGTGCCGCTCGCGGAGCGGCTGAAGCCGCTGCTCGACGAGATCGCGGCGATCCCGCGCACGGGCCTGGAGGCCGACAAGGCGTTCTACGATAGCCTGAACGACGAGTGATGTTCGTCGACGCGTCCGCGATGGTCGCGATCCTGTCGGACGAGCCGGCGGCCGCCGACTTGATTCGCTGCCTTGATGGGGCGGAGATGCCGATCACATCAGCTGTTGCCGTGTTCGAGACCGCCACAGCCCTCACACGGAAGCTCGCCCAGGATTTGGCGGCCTCGGAATCGCAGATCCTGCGCTTTCTTCTCGCGAGCGATATCCGCATCGTCCCGATTGGCGCGACCGAAAGCCACGAGGCCCTGACCGCCCATGCCCGCTTCGGCAAGGGCCGCCATCCCGCCCGTCTGAACCTCGGCGACTGCTTCGCCTATGCCTGCGCGCAGGCCCACGGCATGCCGCTGCTGTTCGTGGGCGACGATTTTCCGCAGACGGATATCCGCTCCGCCCTGGTTTGACGCCTTCGGGCCTCGGAGCCGAGACACGACCGGAAGGCCTTGATGGGGCATCAGCCGCCGTGGAACTCCGCCACGTGCTGGGCCACGATCGCGTCGAAGGAGACGTCCGCCCGGAAGCCGAGCGCCAGAGCCGCCTCCGGCTCGAACGCCTCCGGCCAGGAGGAGACGATCCGGGCGATGGTCGCGTCGGGCTCGCGCCGGATCAGCGCCACGGCTTTGTCGCCGGCCACGCGCCGCAGGGCCTCGATCTCCTCGGCCACGGTGGCGGAGACGCCCGGCATGGTCAGGCTGATCCGCGGGCCGATCGCCGCGAGGTCGAGCCCGGCGGCGTGGACCAGGAACCCCACCGCGGCGGCGGGGCTCGCGAACCAGTGGCGCACCGTGTCGGGGACCGGCAGGATCGCGGGCTGGCCGGCCAGCGGCTCGCGGATGATCCCGGAGAAGAAGCCCGAGGCCGCCTTGTTGGGCTTGCCCGGGCGCACGCAGATGGTCGGCAGGCGCAGGCCGATCCCGTCGAGGAAGCCGCGCCGCGCGTAATCGGCGAGCATCAGCTCGCCCATCGCCTTCTGGACGCCGTACGAGGAGGCCGGGCGCAGGATGAAATCGTCCGGGATCACCTTCGGGAAGGGCGGCCCGAACACGGCGAGCGACGAGGTGAAGACCAGCTTCGGCCGGTAGCCGTCCGCGGCATTGGCCCGGCGGATCGCGTCGAGCAGAAGCCGCGTGCCGTCGAGATTGACCCGGTAGCCCAGCTCCAGGTTGGCCTCGGCCTCGCCCGAGACCACGGCGGCCAGGTGGAAGATCACCCCCGGCCGCTCGGCGATGGCGGCCTCCGCGGCGCCGGGGGCGGTGAGATCCGCGGCCTCGGCCTTCACCGGGCCGGAGAAGCCTGCCGGTGCCGTGGGCGGCACGACGTCGAGCAGGGTGAGGGCGGTGAGCGGCTGACCGCCGACCGTGCCGTCCGCGACCAGGGCATCGACGAGGCGGCGGCCGATCATGCCGGCGGCGCCGAGAATCAGAGCGTGCATGGGAGACCTCTTCGTCCGATTGTTTGCCGCGTCAGGCCATCATGTCCAGGGCGCGCCCGAAGAAGTCCGGGCCGCCGAAATTGCCGGATTTCAGGGCGAGCAGCATCGGCTCGGGCCGGCCGGCGGTGCGCAGGATCGGCACGCCCGCGGCGATCTCGGGGCCGAGCAGGAACGCCCGGAGCCCGAGCCGGTCGACCACGGCGCCCGAGGTCTCGCCCCCGGCCACCACGAGCCGGCGCACGCCGCGGGCGACGAGCCCTTCGGCGATGGCCGCCAGCGCAGCCTCGATGGCGTGGCCGACCGTGTCGACCCCGTGCTCGGCCTGAAGAGCGCGCACCGCCTCGGGCGTCGCCGAGGAGGCGATCAGCACCGGGCCGGCGGCCAGACGCGCCTCGGCAAAGGCCAGCGCCTCCCCCACCGCGTCGGCCCCGGCGAGCAGGGCCGCGGTGTCGAGGCGCAGCACCGGCATCTGCGCCTCCGCGGCGGCGACCTGCTGAAGCGTCGCCTGCGAGCAGCTGCCGGCGAGGCAGGCCGCGGCCCCGCCGACCGGCTCGCCCATGGCCGCGCCGGCCGCATCCCGGGTGCCGCGCCCGTCGGCGGCGAGGGCCCGGGCGAGGCCGAGCCCGAGCCCCGAGGCGCCCACCGAGAATTTCTTCGCGATGATCGCCCGGCCGAGCACTTCGAGGTCGCTGTCGAAGATCGCGTCCGCGATCGCCGCCTGCTTGCCCTCTTCCGCCAGGGCGTCGAGCCGGGCCGCCACCGCCTCGGCGCCCCGTGCCACCGTGGCGGTGTCGATGAGCCCGACCGCGCCCGCGCTCTGGCGCGCCAGCACGCGCACGAGGTTGGCGTCGCGCATCGGGTTGAGCGGGTGGTCCTTCAGCGGGCTCTCGTTCAGCGGCACAGAACCGACGAACAGGTTGCCCTGGTAGACGCTGCGGCCCGTCTCCGGGAAGGCGGGGGTGACGAGCGCGATACGCTCGCCGGCCGCCTCCCGCAGGGCATCCATCACCGGGCCGATATTGCCGGCATCCGTGGAGTCGAAGGTCGAGCAGACCTTGAACATCACGTGGGCCGCGCCCCGGGCCCGCAGCCAGCGTTCGGCCTCGCGGGACCGCGCCACGGCCTCGTCGGCCGGGATCGAGCGGCTCTTGAGTGCCACCACCACCGCGTCGGCCTCCGGCAGGGCGCGGTCATCCTCCGGCACGCCGATGGTTTGGATCGTGCGCAGGCCCGCCTTGGTCAGGGTGTTGGCGAGGTCCGAGGCGCCCGTGTAATCGTCGGCGACGCATCCCAGCGCGAGGCTCATCGGGCTCTCCCTTGATAGGCGGCGAGCCAGCCGAGGCCGGCTACGGTGTCGGCGGCCGGGATGTACTCGCAGCCGACGAAACCGGCGTAGCCGAGCCGGTCCAGCTCGTCGAACAGGAACGCGTCGTTCATCTCGCCGGTGCCGGGCTCGTGCCGCTCGGGCACGCTCGCGGTCTGGACATGGCCGATGATCGGCATCAGCGCGCGCAGCCGCATGGTCACGTCGCCGTGCAGGATCTGGCAATGGTAGAGGTCGAACTGGAGCTTCAGGTTCGGCAGCGCAATTTCGCGGATCAGGTCCGCGGCCCGGCCGAAATCGTTGAGGAAGTAGCCCGGCATGTTGCGGGTGTTGATCGGCTCGAGCACGAGGTCGAGGCCGGCTCCGCCCAGGCGCTCCGCCGTCCAGGCCACCGCCCGGCGATAGGCCTCGGCGGCTTTGGCGTCATCGTGCGGGGCGAGGCCCGCCATCAGGTGCAGCCGGGCGACGCCGGTCGCCTCGGCGTAGCGGAGCGCCGTATCGACGCCGGCCTTCAGCTCATCCAACCGTTCAGGCAACGCCGCCAAGCCGCGCTCGCCCTTGGCGAAATCCCCCGGCGGCAGGTTGAACAGGGCCTGGGTCAGGCCGTTCGCCCGAAGCCGCTCGGCGATGGCCTCGGGCGGGTGCTCGTAGGGGAACAGGAACTCGACGGCGTCGAACCCGGCCCGGGCCGCCGCCTCGAAGCGGTCGAGGAACGGCACCTCGTTGAACATCAGGCTGAGATTGGCGGCAAAGCGCGGCATGTTTTTGGGACTCCCTAAGCCTGACCGGGCAGCTTGGCGCCCGAGACCTGCGCGTAGAGCCGCGCCACGGAGGAATCGTCGTCCCGGCCCATGCCGGCGCCGGACGCCATCAAAAACATCTGGAGCGCCGCCGCGGCCACCGGGACCGGGTACTTCTCCGCCCGGGCCATGTCCTGCACGATGCCGAGATCCTTGACGAAGATGTCGACCGCGCTCTTCGGCGCGTAATCCGCGTCGAGGATGTGGGGCACCCGGTTCTCGAACATCCAGGAATTGCCCGCCGATTTGGTGATCACCTCGTAGACGCGGGCCAGGTCGAGACCCTGCTTGGCGGCGAAGCTCATGGCCTCGCAGGCGGCGGCGATGTGGACCCCGGCGAGCAGCTGGTTGATCATCTTGAAGGCCGCGCCCTGGCCGGCTTCGTCGCCGAGCTCGTAGAGCGTGCCGGCCATGGCATCGAGGGCGGGGCGCGCCTTGGCGAAGGCGGCGGGCGAGCCCGAGGCCAGGAAGGTCAGGCCGCCATCCGCAGCCCGAGCGGCGCCGCCGCTCATCGGGGCGTCGAGATAGTGCCGGCCGGTGGCCTCCAGCCGCGCCGCCAGCGCCCGGGCGACGGCCGGATCCATGGTCGCCGAGGAGACGAAGACGGCGCCCTCGGGCATCGCCGCGGCGGCGCCGTTTTCGCCGAACAGCACCGCCTCGGTCTGGGCGGCGTTGACCACCACGCTCACCACTACGTCGGCGCCGCTGGCGGCCTGCGCGGGATCGGCCGCTGCAATCCCGCCCGCCTTCTGGAAGCGGGCGACGGCCTCCGGGTTCACGTCGCAGGCGGCGACGGAGAAGCCGGCCCGCAGGAGCGAGCCCGCCATGCCGGAGCCCATGGAGCCGAGGCCGATCACCGCGGCGCGGCCTGTCTGCGGGGTGGTGGCCATCGGGTTGGCTCCTGCTCTTGAGATTGAGGCCGCCGGCTCGGGGCCTCCGAGAAAGGCGCGGGTCCCCTCTCCCGTGCGGGAGAGGGAGCGCGTCGCGGATGAGGATCAGAGCCTCAGCGGTTGACCATCTTGGCCGGGGTGACGAACACGCAGACCGAGCCGACCACCAGCATCACCGCCAGCGCGTACATGCCGGCCGCGGTGCTGCCGGTGGCGTCGCGCAGGGCCCCGATCACGTAGGGGCTGACGAAGCCCGCGAGGTTCCCCACCGAGTTGATCAGCGCGATGCCGGCCGCAGCGCCCGCGCCGCTCAGGAAGGCGGTGGGCAGGGACCAGAACAGGGGCGAGCAGGTCAGCACGCCGGCCGCCGCCACGGACAGCGCCGCCACGGCGATCGTGGTCGAGCCAGCCGTCGCCGAGACCACGAAGCCGACGGCGCCGACGAGCGCCGGAACGATCAGGTGCCAGCGGCGCTCGCGCATCCGGTCGGCGCTCAAGCCCAGCAGGACCATCACGATGGCCGCGCACAGGAACGGGATCGCGCTGATCAGGCCGATATTGAGGTTGCCCTGCACGCCGGACGCCTTGACGATCGTCGGCAGCCAGAAGGTCAGGCCGTACTGGCCGGTGACGAAGGCGAAGTAGATCAGGCTCATGAACCACACGCGGCCGTTGCGGAACACGGTGGCGATCGAGTGGGGGCTGGATTCCTTGCCGTGGTTGTCGGCGGCGATGTCGCGCTCGAGGACCTGCTTCTCCGCGTCGGTCAGCCACTTGGCCTCGGAGGGACGGTTGTCGAGGTAGAGGAACACCGCGACGCCGATCAGCACCGCCGGCACGGCCTCGATCAGGAACATCCATTGCCAGCCGGACAGGCCCTGGGCGCCGTTGAACGCGTCCATGATCCAGCCGGAGAGCGGGTTGCCGAAGATGCCGGAGATCGGGATCGCGGCCATGAACACCGCGATGACCTTGGCCCGCCGATGGGCCGGGAACCATTGGGTCGTGTACAGGATCACGCCCGGGTAGAAGCCCGCCTCGGCGAGACCCAGCAGGAAGCGCATCCCGTAGAAGGTCCATTCCGAGTTCACGAACAGGAAGGCGCCGGAGATCACCCCCCAGGTGATCATGATCCGGGCGATCCAGACCCGGGCGCCGACCCGGTGCAGGATCACGTTCGACGGCACCTCGAACAGGAAGTAGCCCAGAAAGAAAATGCCGGCGCCGAGGCCGTAGACCGTCTCGGAGAATTTCAGCTCCTGGGACATCTGGAGCTTGGCGAAGCCGACATTCACCCGGTCGAGATACGCCACCACGTAGCAGAGCATCAGGAACGGCACGAGGCGCCAGAACACCTTCGCGTAGGTCCGGTCGACGAAGGATTTCTCCTCCGCGAGGGCAGCGCCCCGCAGCGGGGCGGCTTGAACCGGCATCGGCGTTCTCCCTGGTCCGGGCCGCGTCGCAGGGCGGTCCGGGAATGGTCTTCACCGCTCGTTCCGGCGGCGCTGGCGCGGGCTGTAGCGGCTTTTGGCAGCGCTGCCAATCCGGTTGTGCGGAATAATGCAGGCGGCTATGTCGGGGTCTAAGGCGCCGCCGAACGCGAGACCTGCATCCGATCCAACCCCCTCATCCTGAGGTGCCGAAGCGCAGCGGAGGCCTCGAAGGAGGCCTCCAGGGACCGTGCCGACATCTGGAGGGCTCCTTCGAGGCCCGCTGACGCGGTCACCTCAGGATGAGGGCGTGGTTGGGAGGAGCGGAAGAGGCACGAAAAGGCCGGGAGATGGACGGAATCCAGCCGCCGGGGCGGCTCGTGACGCTCACCGACGTCGCCCGCGAGGCGGGGGTCGGCGAGAGCACGGTCTCGCGGGTCCTGCGCAACCACGGCTCCTCTTCGAAGCGCGCCCGGGAGCGGGTGGCGGAGGCCGTGGCCCGGCTCGGCTACGTGCCGAACCGGCTGGCCGGCAGCCTCGCGGGACCGGGGGCGAGCGCCCAGCTCGCCGGGGTGATCGTGCCGTCGCTTGCCAACGTGGTCTTCCCCGACCTGCTGCGCGGGCTGACCGGTGCGCTGGACGCCGCGGGCATCCGCTGCGTGATCGGGGTGAGCGACTACGACCCGGACCGGGAGGAGGCGCTGGCCGCCGCGCTCCTGTCCTGGCGCCCGGCCGCGCTGCTGCTCACCGGGCTGGAGCACAATCCCGGGACGGTGGCCCTGGCGCGGGCCGGGGGCGTGCGCGTGGTCGAGATGATCGACACGGACGGGGCGGGGATCGACGCCGTGGTCGGCTTCTCCAACCGGGCGGTGGGGGCGGCGAGCGCCCGGCACCTCGTGGCCCGGGGATATCGGCGCATCGCCTATCTCGGCCACGACCTGCGGGTGGACCTGCGGGCGGGCAAGCGGCTCGCCGGGTTCGAGGCCGCCTTGGGCGAAGCCGGCCTGGCGCTGCAGGCCCAGGAGATCCGGCCCGGGCCGTCCTCGCCGGGCTCCGGGCGGGCGGGCCTGGAAGCGCTGCTGGCGCGCCATCCGGACCTCGACGCGGTGTATTTCTCCAACGACGACATGGCGCTCGGCGGCTACTTCGCCTGCCTGGCGGCGGGCCTGGCCGTGCCGGGGCGGATCGCCCTGTTCGGCTTCAACGGGCTCGACTTCGCGGCGGCGATGCCCCAGCCCCTGTCGACGGTGCGCACCCCGCGCCTGGAGATCGGCCGGCAGGCCGCCGCCTGCCTGATCGGTGAAGGTCCAAAAAGAATCGATCTCGGATTCGAGCTGATCGAGGGAGCGACCGCATGAGCGACGAGAGCCGGCTGCGCGAGGACATCTGCCGCTACGGCCGCTCGCTGTTCGAGCGTGGCCTGACCCCGGGCTCGTCCGGCAACATCTCGCTGCGCCTGCCCGATGGCGGCTGGCTGGTGACGCCGACCAACGCGTCGCTGGGCTTCCTCGACCCGGCCCGGATCTCGCGGCTCGACCAGGATGGCCGGCTGGTCTCGGGCGACAAGCCGACGAAAGAAATCCCGCTGCACGCGGCGCTCTACGAGAGCCGGGGCGAGGCCAAGGCGATCGTGCACCTGCACTCGACCCACGCGGTGGCGGTCTCGATGCTGCCGGAGATCGACCCGCGCCAGGTGCTGCCGCCCCTGACGCCCTATTACCTGATGCGCACCGGCGGCACCGCGCTGGTGCCCTATTACCGCCCGGGCGATCCCGCGGTGGCGGACGCGATCCGGGGGCTCGCCGGCCGGTACAGCTCGGTGCTGCTCGCCAATCACGGCCCGGTGGTGGCCGGCGACAGCCTGGAGGGTGCGGTCTTCGCCACCGAGGAGCTGGAGGAGACCGCCAAGCTCTATTTGTTGCTTCGCAACCTCAATCCGCGGCAGCTCAGCCCCGGGCAGGTGGCGGATCTCGTCAGCCATTTCGGGCTGACCCTGCCGGAGGTGGAGGATCATGCCGGGCATGATCACGGGTGAGGGGGCCTCCGGTTCAAGGGTTCGATCTCACCGTCATCACGCGCTTAGCGCAGTGACCCAGGGCAGCGCACCATCGCCGAGCGTCGCGCCAAACTGGGTTGCTTCGCTGCGCTCGCACTGACGGGAGAAGCGCTTGGCGATCGCGTGAAGGCCGCGCGGCCTCCAACCAATCCCCCTCATCCTGAGGCGGCGGAGCGAAGCGGAGCCCTCGAAGGAGCCTTCCAGCCGGCCGCGCGATTCCTGGAGCCCTCCTTCGAGGCCCAACGATCTTCGATCGCCGGTCAGGTGAGACGCTATGAGTTTCTCAATTCTTCGAGGACGGAGCGCGACAGGCCCCCTCTCCCGTGCGGGAGAGGGCTGGGGTGAGGGACCAGGTTTGTCCGGAGAGGTCGCCCCCCTCACCCTGTCCCTCTCCCGCACGGGAGAGGGTACCCGCGCTTCCCCGGGACGCAATTCCGTCTGTCGATCGAAAGATTCACAGCCTGTCAGGATGAGGGCGCGGGTGGGATCGCGAACGGCGCGCGCTACCCCTCGATCTTCGAGAAATCCGCCACCGCCCGGGTCGCGGCGCGCAGCGCGTTGAGGAGGAGCAGGCGGTTCTCGCGCAGCTTCGGGTCGGGGGCGTTGACGGTCACGTCCTGGAAGAAGGCGTCGACCGGTGCGCGCAGCGTCGAGAGCGCCCGCATCGCCCCGGCAAAGTCCTCGCTCGCGATGGCCTGGGACGCCGTCGCGGCGGCGCCCGCCAGGGCCTCGGCGAGGGCCCGCTCGGCCGGCTCACCGGAGGCCGCCAGGGTGGAATCGGGCGCGGCATCGTAGGCGCGGCCGTCCTTCTTCTCCTCGATCCGCAGGATGTTCGAGGCGCGCTTGACCCCGGCCAGCAGGTTCTTGCCGTCCTCGGTGTCGAGAAATTGGCCCAGCGCCTCGACCCGGCGGACCACCATCAGCAGGTCGTCCTGGCCGGGCAGGGCGAAGACGGCGTCGATCAGGTCGTGGCGGGCGCCCTGGTCGCGGAGATAGACCTTGAGACGGTCGGCGAAGAAGGCGAGGAGATCACTGACATCAACACCATTGAATATCCTCGATCCTTGAGATCCAGCGACGCGGCCACCAATAGTTCGATGCCTGTTTAATCTTACTGTATTATTCGCGGGCTCCTCCAAAAGAATTCGCCTAAGATCCCCATGTATGTCGAATCTATCGATATCGATTGGCGGATCGACGATGTCGATATCTATGAAATCACCACGACCTATTTTAAATATTACATCATCTCCAACTGCCTTGAGGCAGATTTGCGAGCGAAGCGCAGACGTCGCCCTCGTTATGTATCGAGAAATCTGCACCAAATATTTATTTTCCAGAATAATCCGAATCACCCCCAGGGCCGCCCGCCGCAGCGCATACGGATCCTTGCTCCCCGTCGGCTTCTCGCCGATCGCCCAAAAACCCACCAGCGTGTCGAGCTTGTCGGCCAGCGCCACCGCGATGGACACGGGATCGCTCGGCACCCGGTCGGAGGGGCCGACCGGCTTGTAATGCTCCTCGATGGCCGCGCAGACGCTTGGGTGCTCGCCCTGGAGCGCCGCGTATTTGCGGCCCATCAGGCCCTGGAGCTCCGGGAACTCGCCGACCATCTCGGTGACGAGGTCCGCCTTGGCGAGGCGGGCGGCGCGCTCGGCCAAAGCCGGGTCGGCCCCGACCAGCGGCGCCAGCTCCTTCGCCAGGGCGGCGATGCGGGCGATCCGCTCGCCCTGGGTGCCGAGTTTCTCGTGGAAGACGATGGAGCCGAGCTTCGGCAGCCGGTCCTCGAGCTTCGTGGCCTTGTCGGTCTCCCAGAAGAATTTCGCGTCCGACAGGCGCGCCCGCACCACCCGCTCGTTGCCGGCGGTGATCGCCTGGCCGCCGTCGGAGGCCAGAAGATTCGAGACCAGGATGAAGGCGGGGGCCAGATCCTCCGAGCCGGATTTGCGCAGGACGAAGCACTTCTGGTTCGCCCGGATGGTCGCCCGGATCGCCTCGGCCGGGATGTCGAGGAAGGCCGCGTCGAAGGAGCCCATCAGCACCACCGGCCATTCCACCAGGCCGGCCACCTCCTCCAGCAGGCCTTCGTCCTCCACGAGGTCGAGGCCGCGCGCGAAGGCGAGGTCGCGGGCATCGTGCAGGATCACGTCCTTGCGCCGGTCGGCGTCGAGGATGACCTTCGCGCGCTCCAGGGCCTGGATGTAGTCGTCGAACCGGCGCACCTCGATCGGCCCCGGGGCCAGGAACCGGTGGCCGTAGGTGACGGTCCCGGCCGCGATGCCGCCGACCGCGAACGGCACGACCTCGGGGGTCTCGGTCTCCGGCCCGAAGGTCGCGACGATCGATTGCAGCGGGCGCACCCAGCGCAGGGCGCCGGGCTGGGCCGAGGCCGCCCCCCAGCGCATCGCCTTCGGCCAGGGGAAATTCCGGATGATCTCGGGCAGGAGCTCGGCGAGCACGTCCAGGGTCTCGCGGCCGGCCCGCTCGATCACCGCGAGGTAGAACTCGCCCTTCTTCGGATCGGTGATTTTCTGCGCCTCGTCGAGGCTCGCCAGGCCGGCGCTCTTCAGAAA
Source organism: Methylobacterium brachiatum (assembly GCF_020523825.1). Taxonomy (GTDB): domain Bacteria; phylum Pseudomonadota; class Alphaproteobacteria; order Rhizobiales; family Beijerinckiaceae; genus Methylobacterium; species Methylobacterium brachiatum. The sequence continues at coordinate 567,013 of NZ_JAJALK010000004.1, forward strand.
GCCCTGGATTGCGGCCTCGGGGGCGCCGACCCGCGGGCCGCGGCGCTCCTCGCGGACGGCCTCGCCCCGGGCGGGCAGGCCGGCGATGTGCAGGGCCAGGCGGCGCGGCGTCGAGAACGCCTTGGCGCCCTCGTACAGGAAGCCGCGCTCGACCAGGGCGTCGGTGACGAGCTTCTTGAGATCCTCCGCCGCGCGCCGCTGCATGCGGGCGGGGATCTCTTCCGAGCGGAGTTCGAGCAGGAGGTCGGGCATGGCGCGGCCATATCGCCGCGCCGCAGGCCTGTCGAGGGTCGGCGGATCGGACTCGTGTCGATCCTCAGGGCGCGCGTTGCCGAAACGGCGCGTTCAGTGCGCCTCGCCCTTCAGGATGGTCGTGAGCTGCCACTTGCGGTCGCCGATCGCGTGGGCGTCGGACACCCGCCAGGCCCCGTCCTCACGCACGAGGTCGTAGACGATGGATTTCGAGCCGTCCCCGCCCTTGCGCTCCACCGTGACCTTCGCCTGGTCCTTGCCCTCCGTGGCCTCCTTGAAGGTGAGGGCCTTCACGGTATCGGGCTTCACGGGCTCGCCGTTGAGGCGGTAGTCGAAATCGAGGCTGCCGGTGGCGCCGTTGGCCTGCTTGGCGTCGGCGTCGAACAGGCCCTGAAGGCGCTTGGTGTAGACGGCCGAGTGATTCGGGTGCGGCTCGGCGTAGAGCTTCTTGACCACCGCCTCCGGGCCGGGATCGGCCGCGAGCGCCGGGCCGAGGCCGAACGCGAGGACGCCGAGGGCGAGGAGGGTCTGTTTCATCATAGGATTCCCGCGTCTGCGGACGCGCCGAAGCGCGCCGGTTGGCGGGGGTTGCAACGCGCGAGGGCTCAAGGGGCTCCGCCGGCCGCCGTCTTGAGCCACGCCGCGCCGCAGGCCTTGGCGAGTTCGCGCACCCGCAGGATGTAGCTCTGGCGCTCGGTGACCGAGATCACCCCGCGGGCGTCGAGCAGGTTGAAGACGTGGCTCGCCTTGATGCACTGGTCGTAGGCCGGCTGCGCCATGCGGTGGCGCTCGGTCTCGGCGGCGGGCGCCCCGGCCTCGAGATAGGACCGGCAGGCGGCCTCCGCGTCGGTGAACTGGCGGAACAGCATCGCCGTGTCGGCCGCCTCGAAATTGTGCCGGGAATATTCCTGCTCGGCCTGCAGGAACACGTCGCCGTAGGTGATCCGGTCGGCCCCCTCGGCGCCGTTGAAGTCGAGGTCGTAGACGTTCTCGACGCCCTGGACATACATGGCGAGCCGCTCGAGCCCGTAGGTCAGCTCGCCGGCCACCGGGGCGCATTCGAAGCCCGCCACCTGCTGGAAATAGGTGAACTGGCTGACCTCCATCCCGTCGCACCAGCATTCCCAGCCGAGGCCCCAGGCGCCGAGCGTCGGGCTCTCCCAATCGTCTTCGACGAAGCGGATGTCGTGGAGCTTCAGGTCGACCCCGATGGCGTCCAGGGAGGCGAGGTAGAGCTCCTGGAGGTTCGGCGGGTTCGGCTTCAGGATCACCTGGAACTGGTAATAGTGCTGGAGCCGGTTCGGGTTCTCGCCGTAGCGGCCGTCCTTGGGCCGGCGCGACGGCTGGACATAGGCCGCCTTCCAGGGCTTGGGGCCGAGGGCGCGCAGCGTGGTCGCCGGATGGAACGTGCCGGCGCCGACCTCCATGTCGTAGGGCTGGAGGATCACGCAGCCCTGCGCCGCCCAGAACTCCTGCAACGTCAGGATCAGCCCCTGGAACGATTTCTTTTGGGACATGGGCGGCGAAGGCTCGGCGATGCGGGGCGGGTCTGTGTGTTGGCGGGCCGGTTTAGGTGCGGGCGGCGGGGGGTGCAAGACGAAGGCTCCTTCGGCATGCCCGGCTCCCCTTGCGCTCGGAGGACGGACAATGGTCAGCTTCCCCCGATGCAGCGCGGGAGACGCGGATCGTGACCACCAGTCCGGACAGAATCGAGATCCGCCCGATCGGCCCCGGGGACCGGGCGGCCTGGCTGCCGCTGTGGCGGGGCTACCAGGCCTTCTACAAGGTCGACCTGTCCGAGGCGGTCACGGAGAGCACCTGGGGTCGCCTCAACGATCCGGCCGAGCCGGTGGACGGCGCCCTGGCCTGGCGGGACGGGGAGGCGGTCGGGCTCGTCCACCACATCCGCCATCGCTCGGCCTGGACGATCGGCGATTACTGCTACCTCCAGGATCTGTTCGTGGCGGATGCTGCCCGCGGCGCGGGAATCGGGCGCCGGCTCATCACGCATGTCTACGCAGCCGCGAACGCCGCCGGTTGTTCGCGCGTCCACTGGCTGACCCACGAGACCAATACCGACGCGATGCTGCTCTACGACCGGATCGCGGAGCGGTCGGGCTTCATCCAATACCGCAAGATCCTCTGACATCAGCACCGGGCGTGCGCCGAAGCACGCAAGCCCGACTGTTTTCGGAGCATAGCGGGAACCGTCAAGTTCGCGGCCAAGTTATCGCCGCAAACAGGGGATTTCGGCACCGTCCGCGGGCCGAACACGACGGACCAGCGATCATGCAACAGGCTCGCACGCTTCACGATTTCGGCCGCAAGAACCTCGCCGTCCTGGCCGCCATCGCGGTCTCGGCCATGGCCGCCACCCCGTTCGTGATGAGCGCCAGCCGCGCTCTGGCGACCCCGGAGGAGCCGACCGTGACGGCGACCCTGCGGGTCGATCCGGTGGAGGTCTCCCCCGTGGCGGCCCCCAAGGAGGCGGCGCCCTGCCTGCGCAAGGTGCGGGTCGTCTACAGCGGCTACGGCACCCCGTCCGACGCCTGCACCACCCGCTGAGGGGAGCAGCCCCAGGCGCGGCCGGTCAGGCCGCGCCGTGCGCCGGCGCCTCACCCGCGAGGCGCTTCAGGTAGAGCTCCTCGAGATCGATCTCCCCCTCCAGCGCCCGCAGCACCGAGCTGTGGATGCGGTTCTCCCGATGCAGGGCGATCAGCGCCGAGCGACCGGAGCGCACGGCCAGCAGCGCGGCGGCGAAATGCTCGGTCTTCTCGGCGGCCAGCGCCCCGCGCTCGTCGCGGTCCCGGGACGACGCCCGCACCCGCCGACGATAATCCTCCACGAGGCGCGGATGCTGCAGCGCGCCGGACCCGGGCGACACCAGCCGCTCCAGGGCGGCGAGCCCGGCCTGATTCATCACCACCCGCGCCATCGCGGCGTCGAGATGGCCCTCCGGCAGGCTCTGATGCGGGTCGAGGCGCAGCCGCCGGATGAGCGGTCCGAGCGTCGTGCCCTGGATCAGGACCGTGAACAGGATCACCGCGAAGGCCGCCACCAGGATCGGGTCGCGGCCCGGGAAATCGACCGGCAGCGCCAGCGCGGCGGCGAGCGTCACCACCCCGCGCATGCCGGCCCAGCCGATGATCAGCGGCACCCGGGGATCCGGACGGGGTTCCTGGGCGCGCACCCGCGCCGACAGGGTCCGCCGCAGGTAGACCGCCGGAAAGACCCACAGCAGCCGGGCGACCACGCAGGCCGCCGTGACCGTGACCGCCAGGGGCAGGCCGGTGGCGAGCGGCCCGAGCTCGCCCCCCGTCCGGGCGAGCACACCGCGCAGGGCCAGGCCGATCAGCACGAAGACCAGGGCCTCCAGCACGAACACCACGAATTCCCACACCGCCACGGCGTGGCGCCGGACATGGGCGTCGAAGGCCTCGTGCTCGCGCCCGCCCATCATCAGCCCGCAGGCCACCACGGCCAGCACCCCGGAGGCGTGGATCTCCTCGGCGGCGAGATAGGCGGCGTAGGAGGCCAGGAAGCTCAGCACCGTCACGGCGTTGGCGTCGCGCAGGCGCCGCACCAGCGCGTCCACCGCCAGGCCGCAAGCGAGCCCGACCGCGACGCCCGCCACCGCCAGCCAGGCGAAGCTGCCCGCCGCCGCCCAGGCATTGAAGCTGCCGGTCAGCGCCGCCGCGACGGCGAACCGGTAGAGCACCAGGCCCGATGCGTCGTTGACGAGGCTCTCGCCCTCCAAGACCGTGACCAACCGGCGGGGCAGGGCGACCCGGGCCAGCACCGCCTTGGCGGCGACCGCATCCGGCGGCGACACGATGGCGCCGAGCGCGAAACAGGCCGCCCAGGGCAGGGCCGGCACCACCGCGTGGGCGACGAGCCCGACCACCAGGGTGGTGAACAGCACGGCCCCCAGCGACAGCGACAGGATCGGGCCGAGGCTCGCCCGGAAGTCGCGCCAGACGGTGAAGTAGGCCGATTCGAGCAGCAGCGGCGGCAGGAACAGGACCATGATCAGGTCCGGATCGAGATCGAAGGCCGGCAGGCCTGGCGCCACCGCCAGGGCCATCCCGCCGAGCACCAGGGCGGCGGCCGGGGGAAACCCGAGCCGCCCGGCCACCAGAGACAGCAACAGGGCCGCCCCGAGGAGCGCGAGGATCAATTCGAACAGGGCAACGGACGTCATCGCCCGCCCATAGCGCAGTCTTCACGAAAACGTCAGGGCGTCGAAAGGCCCGAGTTCACGTGTGGATGCGGGGCAAAACCCTGCAAGACTCGGGGGCTCCGCCCCCGAACCCAGCCAAAGGGCTTGCCCTTTGGGATCCCCTACAGCGCCCCTTCCCGCACCGCGCCCGGATCGGCCAGGGCGTGCAGGATGCGGGCGGCGCTGTGGGCGAAGCGGAGGGTGACGGCCTTGCGGCGGGGGCCGCTGAGCGGGTGCTCGGGGGCCTCGCGCAGGATGCCGGCGCCGTAGCCGTCGGCGACGATCAGGCCGCATGCCTCCGGGATCAGGGATTCGGGCACGTCCTCGGGGATGGCAAAGAAGAACCGGTCGCAGAAGTCCCTGTAATCGGGCCACTTTCGGTCGGCGCGGAAATCCGCGACGCTCGACTTGATCTCCACGATGGTGAGGCGTCCGGCGCCGCACAGGGCGATCACGTCGGCCCGGCGGCCGTTGACCAGGGAGAATTCCGGCAGGGTGACGCAGCCCATCTCGGAGAACAGGCGGCGCACGCCGCGCTGGATCCGCAGGGCGGTGGGCGATTGCCGCCGGTCGGGGGGCAGGATCAAGGCGTCCGCCGGGAGGGCGGGGAGGCCGAGGGAAGCGGACATGCGGGGCCGGGATGCGCCTGTGTCGAATCGGGACATCCTGCCGAATCGCGCCGCGCCCGTCACCTGCGGCGCGGCATCGCCCCCGGATCGCGGCGAAAACCACCCATTCAGATCAACGGCTTAGTCCCAAAAAAACCTGGATCGCGGCGAGCCCGTCGGTGAGCGCGGCGGGGCCCGGCTGCAGGATCAGCGGCGCCTTGATCTCGTGGATCCGGCCATCGCGCACCGCCGGGATCGCGTCCCAGCCGGGGCGGGCGCGGATGCGGTCGATGTTGACCTTCTTGCCGCACCAGGAGGCCAGGATCACGTCGGGGGCGGCGGCGATCACCTGCTCGGGGGTGACGATCCGGTCCTTCGCGGCCGGCTGCCGACCGAGCTCCGGGAAGACGTCCCGGCCCCCGGCATAGCCGATCAGCTCGGAGACCCAGCCGATTCCGGAGATCATCGGCGCGTCCCACTCTTCGAAATACACGCGCGGGCTGGGCCGTCCCTTCGCAGAATCGGCCGCCGCCTGCAGCGTCGCTGCGAAGGATTGCGCCAGCGCCTCGGCCCGCTCCGGGACCCCGACCAGGCCCCCCAGGGTGCGGACCATCGCCAGGCAGCCGGCAACATCCCTCTGGTTGAACAGGTGGACGGCGATACCCGCGCGGGCCAGGTCGGCGACGATCCCGGCCTGGAGGTCGGAAAACGCCAGGACGAGGTCCGGCGCCAGCGCCAGGATCTTTGGGAGGTCGGCGCTGGTGAAGGCCGAGACCCGGGGCTTCTCCCGGCGGACCCGGGGCGGGCGCACCGCGTAGCCCGAGACGCCGACGATCCGGTCCTCCTCACCCAGCAGGTACAGGGTCTCGACGGTCTCCTCGGTGAGGCAGACGATGCGCTCCGGCGGGAAGCGGCGCATCAGCGGGCCGTCCGGATCACCGGTCGAGCCAGGCGAGCAGCCCGGCCCCGGGGGCGAGCAGCACGAAGGCCCAGACCAGGGCCGAGGCGACGTTGGCCAGCTGGAACGGCAGCCGCGCCAGGCCGAGGGTGCCGGCGAGCAGCGGCACCAGGGCCCGGGCCGGCCCGAAGAAGCGCCCCAACGCCACCGCGGCGATGCCCCAGCGGCCGATGAAGGTCTCCGCCTTGGCGACGAGGTCGGGATAGCGCCGCAGGGGCCACTTGGTGCGGGCGCCCGGCCCGACCCAGCGCCCGACCTCGTAGGAGAGCCAATCCCCCAGGGAAGCGCCGACCGCCGCCGCGCCGATCACCGGCCAGAGCGGGATGTCGGCCCCCCCGACCAGGGCGCCGATGCCGACCAGGATGACGGTGGCCGGCACGAACAGCGACAGGATCGCGATCGACTCGCAGAAGGCGAGCCCCCCGGCGATCAGCGGGGTCCAGACCTTGTGCGCCTCGACGAAGGCGAGGGTCGAGGTGCGCAGGGCTTCGATGTCCATCGGGCTCGGGGGGCAACAGGGCGACCGGCCCCATCTGAGGCGGGGGAGGGCGGGGGACAAGGGTTTTGGGTATTTGGACTTAGTTGGGGGCGGGCGGAAGGTGCGGCCGGGGATTGGGTAGCCCGGAGCTTTTAAACTCAGATCTAGGTATAGATGGTTACTGTTGTTCTGCTCCGCTGCAGACGATCCCCTTCCATTGTCTTAGAGCCCGTCCGAAAATGGTCTGAGGCGGGGTTGAGTGGCCGGGATGACGATGCTTCCAGGAGGGTGCTGAAGCC
>NZ_JAJALK010000050.1 GCF_020523825.1 Methylobacterium brachiatum
TTAGGGATTGGGTGCTGACGCCAAGTCCTCAGACCAGATCGAGCCCGCCACGCCCGCCATGTCCGATCCTACGTGTCAGCCGTTCGCGTTTCCATCGGTTCGAGGCAAGAAGCTCACAGCTGCCTTCGATGGCGGACGCCTGTCCTCGGACGGCGGTGTCCTGCTGCTGGCCCAGGCCGCCCGACGGTTGGGCATCGCCGAGAAGCTCGCTGCGGTGATCCCGGACCGGCGCGATCCGAGCCGGATCGTGCATCCGCTTCCCGAGATCCTTCTGGCGCGCATCCTGGCCATCGCCTGCGGTTACGAGGACGCCGACGACCTCGACCACCTGCGCGCCGATCCTGCGTTCAAGCTCGCCTGTGGGCGGCTGCCCGAGACCGGCGTCGACCTGATGAGCCAGCCCACTGTCTCGCGGCTGGAGAACACCCCCGGCCTGCGCGACCTGATCCGGCTCGGGCGGGTGCTGGTCGACCTGTACTGCGCCAGCTATGCCACGCCGCCCGAGGCCGTCACGCTGGATATCGACGACACCTGCGACGTGGTCCATGGCCAGCAGCAACTCTCGCTGTTCAACGCCCACCACGATGCGCGCTGCTTTCTCCCCATCCACGTCTACGACACTGCCACCTCACGCCCGGTGGCGATGATCCTGCGTCCAGGTAAGACGCCCTCTGGCCGCGAGGTCCGAGGCCATCTGCGCCGCCTCGTCCGAGCGATCCGCCATCACTGGCCCAAGACCGCGATCACCATCCGGGGCGACAGCCATTACGGGCGGCCCGAGGCCATGAACTGGTGCGAAGACAACGGCGTCGCTTACGTCTTCGGCCTAACCGGCACGAAGGCGCTGGCCGCCAAGGTCGAGGATATCGCCGATACCATCCGGGTCGAGCGGGCCCTCAGCAACACAGATGCCGTGCGCGGCTTTGCCGAGACCACCCACGCAGCCAAATCCTGGCGGCAGCACCGCCGCGTCGCCGCCCGCATCGAGGCGACCCGCCTCGGCCTCGACATCCGCTACGTGGTCACGAACATCATGACCGGCACGCCCGAATGGCTCTACGCCGAGCTGTACTGCGCCCGCGGACAGGCCGAGAACCTGATCAAGCTCCACAAGGGCCAGCTCGCTTCCGACCGCACCTCCTGCCGGCATCCGGCCGCGAACCAGATGCGGCTCGTGCTGCACACCGCCGCCTATTGGCTGATGCTGACCGTGCGCGACGCCATCCCGGCTCCCCA
>NZ_JAJALK010000051.1 GCF_020523825.1 Methylobacterium brachiatum
GGCTGCACGTATCTGCCCGCGGCGGGACCGACGGCGAGCGCGATCGAGGCGGGCGCGGAAGTCGCGACCGCCGACGGCGGCGTGCTCGCGCGCTACGAGATCATCGACGTCACCCCGGCCGTGGTCGAGGCCCTGCGCGGACGCCCGCTCGACAGCCTGCTCGCCTCCTTCGGCGATCACCGCCCCTCCACCGAGCCGGTGATCGGCATCGGCGACATGGTCTCGGTCTCGGTCTGGGAAGCCGGCTCCGGCGGCCTGTTCTCCGGGCCGCTCGTCGCCGACCGCTTCTCCGCCGGATCCAAATCCGCCCTCATCCCCGAGCAGCCGGTCGGCCGCGACGGCTCGATCTCGGTGCCCTATGCCGGGCGCATCAAGGTCGCCGGACGCCGGCCCCAGGACGTCCAGGGCCTGATCGAGAACGAGCTCGCCGGCAAGGCGATCCAGCCGCAGGTGCTGGTCTCGGTCACGCGGCCGATCTCCCAGGCGGTCACCGTCACCGGCGAGGGCGCGGCCGGCGCCCGCCTGCCGCTCTCGGGCCACGGCGACCGCATCCTCGACGTCATCGCGGCCGCCGGCGGCAACCGCTCGCCGGTGTCCGAGACCTTCGTGCGCCTGTCGCGCGGTCCGGTCACCGCCACGGTGCCGCTGACCACGGTGGTGTCGAACCCCAAGGAGAACATCTACCTGCGGCCCAACGACGTGCTCACCCTGGTGCGCGACCCGCAGACCTTCCTGGCGGTGGGCGCGCTCGGCCAGGCGACCGAGCTGCCGTTCCAGGCCGACGGCATCACGCTGGCCCAGGCCCTGGCCAAGGCCCGCGGCCTGTCGGACTTCGCCGCCGACCCGGCCGGGACCTTCATCTTCCGGTTCGAGCCCGCCAGCGTGGTGCGCCGCCTGAACCCGAACACCAAGCTCACCGGCACGCCGCTGGTGCCGGTGGTCTACCGGATCAACATGCGCGACCCCAACAGCCTGTTCACCACCCAGGCGTTCCGCATGCGCAACCGCGACCTCGTCTACGTCTCCAACGCGCCCTTCACCGAAGTCTCGAAGGTGCTGTCCG
>NZ_JAJALK010000052.1 GCF_020523825.1 Methylobacterium brachiatum
CTCGTCGGCGAGCGCACGCGGTTCGCCTGGATCCTGACCGGCCTGATGCTGGTGGTCTATTTCGGCTTCATCGGCCTGATCGCCTTCGACAAGTCGCTGCTCGCCGTGAAGGTCGGCGGTACCGCATCCCTCGGGCTGTTCGCGGGCGTGTTCGTGATCCTGTTCGCCTTCGCGCTCACGGGCGTCTACGTGGCGCGGGCCAACACCCGGTTCGACGCGCTGAGCGACGCCCTGAAGCGGAGCGTCGCCCGATGAACCGCCTCTTCCTCGGCCTGACGCTCGCCGTGATCGCGGCGAGCGCCGCCTACGCCGCCGGCCCGGATCTCGGTGCCGTGGCGCAATCGGCCACGAACTGGCCGGCCATCCTGATGTTCCTGTTCTTCGTGCTGCTGACGCTCGGCATCACCTACAAGGCGGCCAAGGGCACCAAATCGGCCGCCGACTTCTACGCGGCCGGCGGCGGCATCTCGGCCCGCACGAACTCGCTGGCGATCGCCGGCGACTACATGTCGGCGGCCTCGTTCCTCGGCATCTCGGGCCTCGTCTACACCTCGGGCTTCGACGGGCTGATCTACTCCACGGGCTTCCTGGTCGGCTGGCCGATCGTGCTGTTCCTAGTCGCCGAGCGCCTGCGCAACCTCGGCAAGTTCACCTTCGCCGATGTGGCGAGCTTCCGCCTCGACCAGACCGCGATCCGCATCATCTCGGCGGTGGGCACGCTGGTGGTGGTGGCCTTCTACCTGATCGCCCAGATGGTCGGCGCGGGTAAGCTGATCCAGCTCCTGTTCGGACTGCCCTACCTCTACGCGGTGATCATCGTCGGCGTCCTCATGATCGTCTACGTCGCCTTCGGCGGCATGAAGGCGACCACCTGGGTGCAGGTGATCAAGGCCTGCCTGCTGCTCGGCGGCGCGACCTTCATGGCTGTTGCGGTGCTGTTCAAGTACGGGTTCAACCCGGAGGCGCTGTTCGCCAGCGCCGTGCA
>NZ_JAJALK010000053.1 GCF_020523825.1 Methylobacterium brachiatum
ACCCCGGTCACGTCCGTGGTCCGGAAGTAGAATTGCGGCCGGTAGTTGGTGAAGAACGGCGTGTGGCGGCCGCCCTCCTCCTTGGTCAGGATGTAGGCCTCGGCCTTGAACTTGGTGTGCGGCTTCACCGAACCCGGCTTGCACACGACCTGGCCGCGCTCCACGTCCTCGCGCTTGGTGCCGCGCAGCAGCACGCCGACGTTGTCGCCCGCCTGGCCCTGGTCGAGCAGCTTGCGGAACATCTCCACGCCCGTCACCGTCGTGGTCGTGGTCGCCCGGATGCCGACGATCTCCACCGTCTCGCCGACCTTGACGATGCCGCGCTCGACGCGACCCGTCACCACCGTGCCGCGGCCCGAGATCGAGAACACGTCCTCGATCGGCATCAGGAACGGCAGGTCGATCGGACGCTCCGGCTGCGGGATGTAGCTGTCCACCGTCTCCATCAGCTTCAGGACCGCGTCCTTGCCGATCTTGGGCTCCTTGTCCTCCAGCGCCATCAGCGCCGAGCCCTTGGTGATCGGGATGTCGTCGCCCGGGAAGTCGTACTTCGACAGAAGCTCGCGCACCTCGAGCTCGACCAGCTCCAGGAGCTCCTCGTCGTCGACCATGTCGACCTTGTTCAGGAACACCACCAGCGCCGGGACGCCGACCTGGCGGGCCAGCAGGATGTGCTCGCGGGTCTGCGGCATCGGGCCGTCGGCCGCCGACACGACCAGGATCGCGCCGTCCATCTGGGCGGC
>NZ_JAJALK010000054.1 GCF_020523825.1 Methylobacterium brachiatum
CTTCATCGCCTCTCAGCGCCAAGGCATCCACCGAATGCTCTTAAGGCACTTGATCGCTCTCGTGATCGATGTCCGTTCTTTTATCACTCGATCCAGAGGATCCAGCGCAAAAGTCTGACACGGTCACAAAAAGACCAGTGATCAGACCGTTTCCGATCCGATCACCGTATGCTTGCCGAACATGACCGCCGGGGAGACGCTTTCGCGCCCCTGACGGCCACATTCCCTCTTCACGATGTCACTGATGTTTTCGCACGCGGTGCAACCAACCGAACCTTGCGGTCCTCGCTGATCGTCTGCCGCGGCAAACTGTGTTCCAGATAGCCAGGCTCGACACCGTCTCTCAGGCGGCGGCCGCATCAGCAGCGCCAAGTCCCAAAAGAGATGGTGGAGCCAGACGGGATCGAACCGACGACCTCATGCTTGCAAAGCACGCGCTCTCCCAACTGAGCTATGGCCCCAAGGGGTCAGCGCCAGCGGTCGAACGTCCCGTGTCGTGGTGGGCCTGGGACGACTCGAACGTCCGACCTCACCCTTATCAGGGGTGCGCTCTAACCACCTGAGCTACAGGCCCAGAGCGATCGAGGCGCGCCGTCCTGCATACGCTGAGACGGAGCGCCGATCGCGCTATCTGGTGAGGAAGAGAAACGAGGACGGCGTGCGTCCCGCAAAATGGGTTCTGACTGAACCCTGTATCTAAATGATCTTCGATGGGTCTGCGTGAAGCAGAACGGCTCC
>NZ_JAJALK010000005.1 GCF_020523825.1 Methylobacterium brachiatum
TCCACCGCCGCCGCGATCGAGGCGGACACGGTGCTGATCTCCCGGATGCGGGCGGCGATCTGCCCGATCGCGGTCACGGCCTCGCCCGTCGCACCCTGCACCTGGCCGATCTGATGGCCGATCTCGTCGGTCGCCTTGGCGGTCTGGTCGGCCAGCGCCTTGACCTCGGATGCCACCACCGCGAAGCCCTTGCCCGCCTCCCCGGCCCGGGCCGCCTCGATCGTGGCGTTGAGCGCCAGCAGGTTGGTCTGCGCGGCGATGCCCGAGATCATGCCCACCACCTCGCCGATCTTGGCGACGCTCGCGCTCAGAGTCCGCACGAGCGCGGCGGTCTGGTCCGCCTCGCCCACCGCGGTCCGGGCCAGATCGGCCGAGCCCGAGACCTGACGGCCGATCTCCTGCACCGAGGCACCCAGCTCCTCGGCGGCCGCCGCCACCGTGTTCACGTTGGACGCGGCCTGCTCGGCGGCGGCCGCGACGGTGGTCGAGCGTTCCGCCGTGTCGGCCGCGGTGGACGCCATGGTCTGCGCGGTGGTCTGCAACGCCCCGGCCGAGGTCGAAAGCGTACCGACGATTCCGCTGGTGGCCTGCTCGAACACGTCGGCCATCTGGTGCATCGCCCCGCGGCGCTGCTCCTCGGCGACGCGCCGGGCCTCGGCGGTTTCCACCTCCAGGGCCTTGGTCCGGATCAGGTTGTCCTTGAACACCTGCACGGCCCCGGCCATGGACCCGAGCTCGTCCCGGCGATCGAGGCCGGGCACCTCCGTCCCGAGCTCTCCGTCGGCGAGGCGCCGCATGGCCGCCGCCAGGCCGACGATCCGCCGGACGACGCGGAACTGCACGATCAGGATCGCCAGCACGGCCAATCCGGCAGCGAACACGATCGCCGTGACGGCGATGGCGAGGTCCTGGCTGGCTTCGGCGGCGGCCGCCCGCGCCTTGTCGACGGCAGAGCCGATGACTGCGGCTGCCGCCTCCGAGACCGCCTTCTGGCGGCCGAAGATCCCTGCATCCCAGTCCGCGCTCGGAACCGAGATCTTGCGGCCGGCCGCGAAATCGGCCGCGACCGACGCCTGGACCTGGACCCATTGCGGATTGGCGTGGGCCGCCTTCGCGCGGGCATAGGCCTCCTTCACGGCGGCGTCGAAATCGCCGATCGCGATGACGCGCTCGGCGACCCGCCAGGCCGTGAGGGTCTCCGTCTCGGCGGCATTCAACCGGACCGCATCCGCGGGCGTGGGGAGACGACCGCTGGCCATGATCTCGCCGACCAGGGACGCGGTCCGGCCGCTGCTCGTCCGCGAGAGCCACGTCGCCGCCCGGGCATCGATGAAGCTGCCGAAGGCGGGGTCGAGCGCCTGGATCGTCCGTTCGGTCATGTCGGATGCGGCTTCGAGCTCGGCCAGGAAGCGGTCGCAGAGCTCGTCCAGCTTGATGCCCAGGGCCCGGTCCCGCGCCGCGACGGGCACATTGAAGGCCGCGTCCACGGCGGGACGCAACCGCCGCCACGCATCCACGAGACCCTGGAGGTCGACGCCCTTGGCCTTGAGGGCGCCGTCGCGCACGTCGCCCAGCTCGGCCAGGGCCGCGTTGACGGCCGTGTCGAACGCGGCGCGCCCCTCGAGGGCGGTCTGCCGGTGGAGGCGGAGGGCATCGGCTTCATCCAGAAGCGCGATCTTGGTCCATCCGCGCTCGGTCCGAAGCTGGTTGAGGCTGGCGAAGAGGTCGCGGTCGATCGCCATGTGCTGGGCGACCTGCGTCGCGATATCGGATTTCCTCCTGTTTCCACCGACCTGCAGGGCGGCCAGGACGATAGCCAGAAGTCCGACAAGCGAGACGATCGCCATGAGAAGCATGCGAATCGTTATTCTAGGCATGGTCGGCCGTCCGTCTCAGTAGATACCTTCGTATAAATCTAAGCTTATCTCATGTCTAGAATTTTGTGATCCAACTTTATTTTCAGCATCCGATAGTAATTATTGCCATATCGCAAAAACTTATCACTACGCCAATCGGGATACAACTTCATATAGAAACGCATCCGGGTAACCGGCATCCATGATTGATCGGATGGGGGCTGGAAACTTGTCGTCCGAGAGCCGGGCGGGGCTTTTCGCCCACCCTTGCTCTGCGATCCGGCGTCGCCGGGAACCCGCGCGGAACCAAGCTGAATCCGGGCGGCCTCACCTTCGGGCGTGCGGAAGCGCGCGGCAAAGCGGGTGATGACGGCTCGAAGCCGTGCCGGATGCTCGGGTCTCCCCCTGCCCCGCTACGATCCGGGCCTCCCGCTCGGCGGCCCATGCCGGAGATGACCGAACCGCTCGAGCGATCCCGGCCAAGCTCCGGGAGGCGTAAGCATCGCGCTCCGTGCAAGCCGACGGACTGCCGCCTCAGCGAAATCCCGCGTGCCAGTTCCTCAGCGCGGCCAGCGTCACCACCCGGTCCGGCCATTCCAGCCCGGCCAGGTGCCGGTGCGGGTGACCCGGCTCGCCGAGGTCGGAGAGTGCCGAGAAGGCGCCGTCGAGCCGATGGCTGTCGGTGTAGCGGCTTCGGGTCGCCAGGACCGGCAGGCCGGCGGCGCGGGCCGAGGCGATGCCGGGGGCGGAATCCTCGAAGGCCACCGCCTCCGAGGCCGGCACGCCGAGACGGTCGAGCGCCAGCAGGAAGACGTCGGGGGCGGGCTTCTTGCGGTCCGCCTCGTCGCCGGCCGCAATCACCGCGAAGGGCGTATCGGAGGCCGGAAAGTTCGCCGCCAGCAGCCGATCGACATTCGGCCGGCTGGTGGTGGTGGCGATGGCCAGCCGCAGGCCGCCAGCCCGGGCCTCGGCGATGAGCCGGGCGATCCCCGGGCGCAGGGGCAGCCCGGTCTCGGCCATCAGGTCGCCATACGCGATCGTCTTGCGGGCGTGGATTTCGGGCGCCTGCGCGTGGAAGGACGCGGCCTCGCCGGGATGGCGCGTATCGATGTAGTGGCTGAGCCGCTCCTTGCCGCCCATCACGGTGAGCAGGTCGGCGTAGAGCGCCGGGTCCCAGCGCCAGGGCAGGTCCAGCGCCGCGAAGGCGCGGTTGAAGGCCTGCCGGTGCAGGTCCTCGGTCTCGGCCAGCGTGCCGTCGACGTCGAAGATCAGCGCCCTCAGCACGAGAGGTCGCGGCCGGAGGCGCCCTCCGCGCCGGCCCGGATCGTCGCGATGCGCTCCGCATAGGCGTCGGGACCGCCGCTGAAGACCGCGTTGCCGGCCACGAACGTGTCGGCGCCGGCGCGGCTCGCCGCCTTCACGGTCTCGGCATCGATGCCGCCATCGACCTGGATGCGGATGTCGCGCCCGGCCACCATGGCGCGGATCCGTGCGACGCTCTCCATGGTACTCTTGAGGAATTTCTGGCCGCCGAAGCCGGGATTGACGGTCATCACCAGCACGAGATCGACCATGTCGAGCACCGGCTCGACCAGGGCGGCGGGGGTGCCGGGGTTGATCGCCACGCCGGCGCGCTTGCCGAGATCGCGGATGGTCTGGAGCGAGCGGTGGATATGCGGCCCGGCCTCGGCATGGACCGTGATCCCGTCGGCCCCGGCCTCCGCGAAGGCCGCGAGATACGGGTCGGCCGGCGCGATCATCAGGTGAACGTCGAAGAATTTTTGCGTGTGCGGTCGCAGCGCCTTCACCACGGGGGGGCCGAAGGTGATGTTGGGCACGAAATGCCCGTCCATCACGTCGAGATGGATCCAGTCGGCCCCGGCCGCGTCCACCGCGCGGGTCTCCTCCGCGAGGCGGGCGAAATCGGCGGACAGGATCGACGGAGCGATGACGGGAGGGAGCATCATGGATCTTTCGCAGGTGGTTTGACTCAGACGATGTTCGGCGCACGGGCCGATCCCACACAGACCCTCATCCTGAGGCGCCGGAGCGAAGCGGAGGCCTCGAAGGAGCCCTCCAGACCTCGCGCGGCCGGCTGGAGGGCTCCTTCGAGGCCCAGCGATCTTCGATCGCCGGGCACCTCAGGATGAGGGGGATGATTGGATCGGCGTTCCAGTTCGGTCTAACGGCCTCCTCCAACCCTCACGCCAGACGGCGGCGGCGTTCCACGAGTTGCATGATCATCGGCGTCAGGATCAGCTGCATGGCGAGGTCGAGCTTGCCGCCCGGGATCACGATGGAATTGGCCCGGCTCATGAAGCTGTCGTGGATCATCGACACGAGATAGGAGAAGTCGATCCCCTTCGGATCCTTGAACCGGATCACCACCATCGATTCGTCGGCGGTGGGGATCCAGCGGGCGATGAACGGGTTCGAGGTGTCGACGGTGGGAACCCGCTGGAAGTTGATGTCGGTGAACGAGAATTGCGGGCAGATGGTCTGCACGTAATCGGGCATCCGGCGCAGGATCACGTCGGTCACCGCATCCGTGGAATAGCCGCGGAACGAGCGGTCCCGGTGCAGCTTCTGGATCCATTCGAGGTTGATCACCGGCACGACGCCGATCTTCAGGTCCGCGTAGCGGGCGATGTCGACATCCGGGTCGGCCACGCAGCCGTGCAACCCCTCGTAGAACAGCAGGTCGGAATCCGGCGGGAACTCCTCCCAGGGGGAGAAGCTGCCCTCCGGAATGCCGTAGGCCCGGGCGTCGTGCTGGTCGTGGGCGTAGTGGCGGGTCCGGCCGGTGCCGCTCTCGGCGTAGCTGCGGAACACCGCCTCCAGCTCGGGCAGCAGGTTCGCCCGGGGCGCGAAATGCGACAGCGTCGGCTCGCGCGCCATCATGGCCCGCATCGTGTCCCGGTCGAAGGCGTGGAAGCCGTCGCCCTCGATGAACACCGCGCGCACGTCCTCCCGGCGGAAGATCTGCTCGAAGGTGTTGCGCACCGAGGTTGTGCCGGCCCCGGAGGAGCCGGTCACCGAGATGATGGGGTGCCGCGCCGACATGGTTTTGGACTTCGCGTTGCGTCTACGACCGCATCAGCCCGCGCTGGCCGAACAGCGGCGAGCGGCCGGCATCGGGCTTGCCGCCGGCATAGTAGGTGGCCACGCAATCGACCTCCTCGGTGGAGCCGCAGACCAGGGGCGCGCGCTCGTGGATCCCGGTGGCCACCAGGTCGAGGATGCGGGTCTGGCCGTCCGTCGCGGCCCCGCCGGCCTGCTCGACCAGCATCGCCACCGGGGCGACCTCGTAGAGCAGCCGCAGGCGGCCGCGGGCGTAGTTCTTGCGGGCGTCGCCCGGATACAGGAACACGCCGCCCCGGGTCAGCACGCGCTGGATGTCGGCCACCAGGGAGGCGAGCCAGCGCATGTTGTAATCCTTGTCGCGCGGCCCCTCGGTGCCGCGCTGGCAATCCTCGATATAGGCCTTCACGGGGGCGTCCCAGTGCCGGGCGTTGGAGGCGTTGATCGCGTATTCCTTGGCCGAGGCCGGGACCGACATGGCCGGGCTGGTCAGGCGGAACACGCCCTCGGCGCGGTCGAGGACGTAGGATTGCGTGCCGTCGCCCAGGGTCAGGATCAGCGCGGTGGCCGGGCCGTAGGTCACGAAGCCGGCGGCGATCTGGGCGGTGCCGGGGGTCGTGAACGAGGCCAGCGGGTTGGCCGGATCCTTGATCGACGGGCGGATGCCGAAGATCATCCCCACCGCCATGTTGACGCCGATGTTCGACGAGCCGTCGAGCGGGTCGATGGCCACCGCCAGCGGCGCGTCCGGGTTCAGCCGCATCACCTCCTCGGCCTCCTCGGAGGCGACCTCGGCCACGGGGGCGCCCTGCAGGGCGGCGGTCACGCTCTCGTGCGCGATCACGTCGAGCGCCTTCTGCACGTCGCCGTCGCTGTTGTGATCGCCCGCCGCCGCGAGGTCGCCGCCGAGCGCACCGCGCCCGATCAGGGCGCTGATCTCCACCGCCGAGCCCGCGATCGCACGGATCACCGCGGCGGCATCCTTCAACGCCGGGTTGGCCTCGACCGCCTGCGCCAGGCAGGTCTCGAGAGGCGTCCCGATCGCTGCTGAAATTGCCATCGGCCTATCTCTCCTGCTGGGATCCCGCCTGCCGGGATCGCGCGTTCCGCGCCGGGTCTGTAGCGACCCCTCTATCACCATGATAGCGGGCGGCGCGCCCCGATCGACAAGAACCGGAGACGCCACGCTCAAGATTTCTGGGGGATCTTGTGTCATAGGACAAAAAAAACGAGACCTCCGCCATGCGCAATCTCTCCCTCAAGCAGCTCCAGGCGGTGGCGGCGGTGGCCCGCCTGGGTACCATGACCCGGGCGGCCCAGGAGCTGAACGTCACCTCGGCCGCGCTCTACGCGCGCATCCGGCAGCTCGAGGAGGAGGCCGGCCTGCTGCTGTTCGACCGGACGCCGGGCGGCCTCAAGCCCACCGATGCCGGCCGCGAGATGCTCTGGGCGATCGACAGCATCAACACCGTGCTGGAGACCTGCACCGACCGGCTGCGGACCCTGCGCGGCGCGGAAGGCGGGCGCGTCGCACTGGGCGTCGTCTCCACCGCCAAGTACTTCGCGCCCCAGGTGATCGCTGGCTTCGTCAAGAAGCATCCGGGCGTCGAGATCAGCCTGTCGGTGCGCAACCGCGGCCAGACCGTCGAGGCCCTGCGCGGCTACGAGATCGACTTCGCCGTGATGGGCCGCCCGCCCCGGGACTTCCCGATCGAGGCCGCGACCTTCGGCCCGCACCCGCTGGTGCTGGTGGCCGCTCCCAGCCACCCCCTCGCCGGCCGGACCGGCCTGTCCCGCGAAGACCTGGCCGACCAGCCGTTCTTCTTCCGCGAAGAGGGCTCCGGCACGCGCACGGTCTTCGAGGAGTTCATGAGCGGCATCCTGGTCAAGCGCGCGCTCCTCGACATCGATACCGGCTCCAACGAGACGATCAAGCAATCGGTGATGGCCGGGCTCGGGATCGCGCTCCTGTCGGTGCATTCCGTGGCGGCCGAGGTCGAGAGCGGCCGCCTCGCCCTTCTCGACGTCAAGGGCCTGCCGATCCGGCGCGACTGGTACGCGGTGCGCCGGGCCGACAAGGTGCTGGGGCCGGCGGCCTCCGCGGTCTGGTCCTACCTGATGAGCGACGGCGCCCGCATGCTGCCGGGCGTGGCGCTGCCGGACGCCGCCGGAGCCAAGGCATGAGCGCGGCCGGCATCGTCGTGGCCGGCGCCGGCCAGGCGGGCTTCCAGCTGGCCGCCTCCCTGCGCGAGGGCGGCTTCCGGGACCCGATCACCCTGGTCGGCGACGAGACCGCCCTGCCCTACCAGCGACCGCCCCTGTCCAAGGCCTATCTCGCCGGCAAGACCGACGCGGAGGGCCTGTTCCTGCGCCAGCCCGGCTTCTTCGCCGAGCACGCCATCGCCCACCGGCCGGGGATCCGGGCCGTCGCGATCGACCGGGCCGGGCGGCGCCTGCATCTCTCGGACGGCCAGAGCCTCGCCTACGACCACCTCGTTCTGGCCACCGGCGCCCGCAACCGGCCGCTGCCGGTGCCGGGGGCCGATTTCCCGAACGTGCGCCAATTGCGCGGCCTCGCAGACGCCGACGCGCTCCGGACGGCGCTCGGCGAGGCCAGGGCGATCGTGGTGATCGGCGCCGGCTTCATCGGGCTGGAATTCGCCGCCGTGGCCGCCGCCCGGGGCCTGTCGGTGACCGTCGTGGAGGCGGCCGACCGGCCGATGGCCCGGGCGGTCTCGCCGGAGATCGCGCAGTTCTTCCGCAGCGCCCATGAGGCGATGGGCGTGCGCTTCGCGTTCGGGGCCGGCGTGACAGCGGTCACCGGACGGGACGGCCGCGCCACCGGCATCACCCTGGCCGATGGAAGGGAGCTGCCCGCCGACTTCATCCTGATCGGCATCGGCGTGCTGCCGAACCGGGAGCTCGCCGCGGAGGCCGGTCTTCCGGCGGAGGACGGGGTGCGGGTCGACGCGTTCCTGGCGACGCCCGATCCGGCGATCTCGGCGATCGGCGATTGCGTCCGCTTCCCGAGCCCGTTCGCCCACGGGCTCAGCCCCGACGGCACCGTGCGGATCGAGTCGGTGCAGAACGCCATCGACCAGGGCCGCTGCCTCGCCGCGCGGCTCAACGGCAAGCCGGCGGCCTACGGGGCGCTGCCGTGGTTCTGGAGCGATCAGGGTCCGCACAAGCTGCAGATCGCCGGCCTGTCCGGGCCCGGCGATGCCAGCGTGGTCCGGGGCTCGGGCCCGGCATTCTCGGTGTTCCGCTTCCGAGACGGGGCCTTGAGCGCCGTGGAATCGGTCGACCGGGCCGCCGACCACATGATCGCCCGGCGCCTGCTGGCGGCGGGCACGCGGCTCACCCCCGAGCAGGCGGCCGATCCCGGCTTCGACCTCAAGGCGCTGGCGATGGCGCGGCCCTGACCGGCCCGGTCAATCCGAGAAGGCGATCTTCGGGCCCGGCCGCTGGAGAGCCGCCGCGGTGGCGATCCCGAGGGCCAGGATCGTGACCGCGCAGGCGGCGAGCGCCCCGAACTGCCCGAGCTGCATCAGCGCCTGGCCCAGGACCGCGACCCCGAGCGCCTGACCGCAGAAGAACGAGAAGGCGTGCAGCGCCACCGCGGAGGCGCGGGCGGTCGGCGCGACCTCGGTCACCTGGGTCTGGAAGGTGTTGTGCAGCATGTAGAAGCCGAGCCCCATGGCGGTGAGCGCCGCGCAATCGACCTGCCAGCTTCCGGCCAGCCCGACCACGGTGAGCGCGGCGCCGCAGATCAGCCCGCCGCCGATCAGCATCCGGGGCATGCCGAGCAGCCGCACCAGCAGGCCGACCAGGGCCGAGTAGAGCAGGCCGCCGATGGCGAAGCCCGCGAGCACCAGGCCGGCCTCGCGCGGGCCGCCCTCGCCGCGGGCCTCGATCAGCGGGGCGAGATGCGGGAACACGCCGAAGATCGCGATCGCCTCGATGAACACCGCCGAGAACAGGATCCGGGCGCGCGGATTGGCCAGGATGGTGCGGTAGCGCCGCACCGCCTGCCCGAAGGCCGGGCGGCGGGCGGGGGCGCGGCCGGTGCGGTCGAAGCCGAACACCGTCGCGGCACAGGCGATGGCGGCGACCAGCGCGGTCACGGCGAACACGCCCCGCCAGCCGATCGCGACCTCGATCAGCCCCGCGAAGGTCGAGCCGGTGAGCTGCCCGAGGATCGCCGCCACCAGGAAGCGGCCGATCGCCACCTGCCGCCGGTCCATCGGCACCCGGTCGCCCAGCAGCGCCAGCGACAGCGGGATGCAGCCGCCCGCCGCCGCCCCCGCCAGCATCCGCAGGCCGAACAGGGCGCCGATATTGGGGGCCAGGCTGCACAGGACGAGGGCGCCCGCGAGCACCGCCAGGCAGACGCTCATCACCCGCTCCTTGCCGAGCGCGTCGCCCACCGGGCCGAGCACCGGCTGGATGAAGGCGTAAGGGAGCGCGAAGGCGGTGGAGAGCAGCGCGACCGTATGCGCGTCGCTGCCGAGGTCCCGAGCCAGCACGCCGACCAGGGGCTCGACCGAGCGCAGCGCGAAGGTGCTGCCGAACCCCGCGCAGGCCAGAACGACGATCAGGCGCGGGATCGAGCCGGCAGCCGGCTCCGGCGCGCGGGTCGCGGGCGGCGTGAGGGCCGGCTCTTGGCGGTCGAGCATGGGGCGGATTCGCAAGGCGGGCGGAACTCGATGCGGCATCGCATCTCCTTGGCCGTAGCGGAACCCCACCGGGATCAGTGCACGTAGAAGGCCGGGTCCGAATTGTCGCTCGGATGCTCGAACGCCCACCGGAGCGCCGAGGACAGGGGGATGTTGTAGGTTAGCCCCCGCGGTGGCACCGGCTTGAGGAACCAGGTCTCGTAGATCGTCATGATCGCGGGGCTGCGGTAGAGATCCGCGGTGGCCTTATCGACCACCGCCTTGAAGGCCGGGTCGTCCCGGCGCAGCATGATCCCGTAGGGCTCCGGATCGGACAGGGTCTCCTGGCTGATCACGTAGGCCGCCGGATCCTTCGACTGGGCCGCCACGACGCTGAGTTGCACGTCGTCCATCACGAAGGCCGCCGCCCGGCCGGTCTCGACCATCAGGAAGGCTTCCGGCACATCCTTGGCGGCGATCACCGTGATGCCGAGCTTGCGCTCGTTGTTGGCCTTGATCAGCATCAGGATGTTGGTCGAGCCGGCCACCGACGAGACCACCTTGCCGCGCAGATCATCCAGGCTGGCGAACTTCTGGTCCTTCCGGGACACGAACCGGGTCGCCGTGAGGAAGTGGGTGTTGGTGAAGGCGACCTGCTTCTTGCGCTCGGCGTTGTTGGTCGTGGTGCCGCATTCGAGATCGGTGGTGTTGTTGGTCATCAGCGGGATGCGGGACGAGGAATTCACGAATTCCATCGCGACCTCGAGCCCCGGCATCTTCAATTCACGCTTCACGGCGTCGGCGATCGCCCGGCAGATATCGACCGCGAAGCCGACCACCTTCTGGTTCTGGTCCAGGTAGCTGAACGGCGGCGAGCTATCGCGCACGCCGAGCACGAGCCGGTTGCTGTCCTTGATCTTCTTGAGGGTGCCGGTCAGCGGGTCGGCCTGCGCCGCCGGGGGTAGGATCGCGAGCAGCACGGCGAGGATCGGGGTGAGCAGGCGCATGGGCTGGCGGGCTCCGGGATCGTGCATCGGGGCGCCGTCCGAGCTGGCCGGCGGGGTGCCCGACCGCGTGCCGGAACGGGCGCCCGTCCATCCCTCAGCAAGAGTCCGGCCGTGACAATGCCGAACGGCGGGCCGAAGACCCGTTTCCGATCACATCGGGCCGACCGATGTCGGTTATCACCCGGATTCAGCCGCGTGCAGCACCGGCAATGTCCGCAGGGCCTCGGTGGCGTAATCGAGGAAGGCGTTCACCCGGGCGGGCCGGAGCCCCTGGCTCGGGGTCACGAGTTGGACCGGCATCGGCGGTGGTTCGTGGGCCGCGAGCAGGCGCACGAGGCGACCGGCGGCGATGTCCTCGGCGGTCTGGTAAGAGAGCACCCGGGCGATGCCCCGCCCGGCTCGGGCCGCGATCAGCGCCGCCTCGATCTCGTTGACGATCAGCCGTGGTGCCAGGCGCACGCGGTTGGCCCCGAAGCGCCATTCGCGCAGATTGGCCCGGACCATGCCCAGGATCGTGTCGTGGTCGCTCAAGTCGGCAGGCGTCCGGGGCGTGCCCCGTGCCGCGAGGTAGCTCGGGCTCGCCACCACGACCTCGCGCACCTGCCCGACCCGCCGCGCCACGAGGCGGGATTCCGCCAGCTGCCCGATCCGCAGAGCGACGTCGATGCCCTCCTCCACCAGGTCGAGGTTGCGGTCGGCGAGCACCAGCTCGACCTGTGCCTCCGCGTAGGCGTCGAGGAAGCCCGACACGATCGGCGCGACGTGCTTGCGCCCGAACAGGACCGGGGCCGTGACCCGCACCAGGCCGCGCACCGCGTCGCCCGCCGCCCCGGAGACGGCCGCCTCGTAGCCGGCGAGCAGACTGCGCGCCCGCTCGGCCAGTTCGAGCCCCGCCGGGGTCGGGGCGAGGCGCCGGGTCGTGCGCTCCACCAGCCGGGTCCCGGCCCGCGTCTCCAGGCTCGCCAAGGCTCGGGTCGCGGCGGCGGCCGAGCGGCGCGACCGGCGCGCAGCCCCGGCGAGGCTGCCGACATCGATGATCGCGACGAAGAGGGCGAGCTCGTCCAGCCGGTCCATGGATCATTTCAGAAACTGAAATTCTAACTGCCACAGGTTCCGGATTATCGCCGCACTTTGCAAGAGCCATATTCGGGCCTCTCTGGAGACCCCGACCATGTCCGACCCCGATCTGACCCTCTACGGCCTGCGCCTCTCGGGCCATTCGCACCGCGCGGAACTGTTCCTGTCCCTGCTGGGGCTGCCCTATCGCTTCGTCGAGGTGGCCAGCGCGGAGCAGCGCGCGGATTCCGCATTCCGGCGCCTCAACCCGCTGGGCCAGATCCCGGTCCTGACCGATGGCGCGGCGGTGATCCCCGACAGCAACGCGATCCTGGTCTACCTGGCCGCGCGCTACGCGCCGGAGAACGGCTGGATGCCGGCCGATCCGTTGGCCGCCGCGGAAGTCCAGCGCTGGCTCTCGATCGCCGCCGGCGAGGTCCGCACCGGGCCCGCCCTGGCCCGGCTGATGGTGGTGTTCGGCGCGACCGCCGACCGGGCGGCGGTCCACGCGACCGCGGCCCGGATCCTCACCTTCATGGACGGGCATCTGGCCGAGCGCCGGTATCTCGCCGCCGAGCGGGCGACGCTCGCCGACATCGCCTGCTATTCCTACGTCGCCCACGCCCCCGAGGGCGGCGTCTCCCTCGCGCCCTACCCGGCCGTGCGGGCCTGGATCGCCCGGGTGGAGGCCCTGCCGGGCTTCATCCCGATGCCGGCCTCTGCCATCCCCGAACAGGCGTGAGGTGCGCCATGGCCGATTTCCACGCAGACGAACTCATCGCCCAGGCCCATGCCGGGCACATCCTGGGCGGGACCCCGGCGATCCGGCCGTTCATGCCCGATCAGCACCGCCTGTTCTTTGCGGGGCTCCCCTATCTCCTGATCGGGACCGCGGACGCCGCCGGCGCGCCGGTCGCGACACTCCTGACCGGGCCGCCCGGCTTCGTGCACAGCCCGGACGCGACGCATCTCGCCATCACGGCAGCGCTCCACCCTGCCGACCCGGCGGCCGAGTTCCTCAAGCCGGGTGCCGAGGCCGGGATCCTCGGCATCGATCTGGCGACCCGGCGGCGCAACCGCGCCAACGGCCGCGTCGTGAGCCGCGACCGGGGCGGCCTGACCGTGGCGGTCGACCAGAGCTTCGGCAATTGTCCGCAATACATCCAGCGGCGCGCGGTCGAGCCGGTGCGGCGCGAGCCGGGCCCGACCGAGATCCTGTCGGCCCTGGATCCGGAAGCCGGAGCGCTGATCGATGCCGCCGACACGCTGTTCGTGGCGACCCGGTCGCGGGACGGCCTTCGGGAGGGCGGCGCCGACATCTCGCATCGGGGCGGGCGGCCGGGCTTCGTCCGGCGCCGCGGCGACGTGCTGACGGTGCCGGATTTCTCCGGCAACCTTTACTTCAACACCCTGGGCAACCTGATCGGCGAGCCGCGGGCGGCGCTTCTGTTCCTCGACTTCACCAGGGGCGACCTGCTGGTCCTGCAGGGGCGCACCGAGATCGACTGGACGGGCGCGACGGGTCTCCTCGGCGCGCAGCGCTCCTGGTCCTTCACGGTGACGGGAGGCTGGCGGCGCCGGGCTTCCGTTCCCCTGCGCTGGAGCGCGCCCGAGCCGGCGCCGCAACTCGCGCGCACCGGCATCTGGGCCGAGGCCGAGCGGGTCTGATCGTCAGGCCGCGCCGGCAGCCGCAGCCTCGTGTTCCTGGGCGAGCTTCGCATCCGCGGCCGCGACGGTCTGGAAAGCCGGGCGGCCGCGGACACGGGCGACATAGGCGGACAGAACCGGATCGGGCGCGACCAGGCCGAAGCCCATCGTCCAGCCGAGCGCGCTGCCCCACAGGATGTCGGCGGCGCTGAAGCGCTCGCCCAGCAGGTACGGGCCCGGCTTCAGCGCCTCGGTGATGCACGCGATGACGCTGTCGTAATCGGCATACGCCGACATGGCCCGCGGCCCGGGCTCGCGCTTGAGATGGCGATCGATGAGGGCGGGCTCGAAGCAGGAGCCGTAGAAGACCATCCAGCGCAGATACGTCCCCCGGGCGGGATCGGTGAGGGCGGGCGCGAGGCCGGCCTCGGGGAACAGGTCGGCCAGATACAGGTAGACCGCCGCCTGCTCGGTCACCAGCGCCTCGCCGTGGCGGATCGCCGGCACCTTCGCCATCGGGTTGATCGCGCGATAGGTGTCTCCCAGATGCTCGCCCGCCCGCATGTTGAGCACGTGCAGGCGATGCGGCGCGCCCAGTTCCTCCAACAGCACGCGGACACCGGTCGAGCGCGTATTGGGCGCGTGATAGAACGCGATCTCCGGCGTAAGCGTCATGGATGATCCTCCAGAATTCTCTGACTCGCGGCGCGACACGCTTCGTCCCGCGGGCGAGGCGGGTCAATCGTGCAGCGCGCCGATCCGACCCGGCAGAACATCCCGGCGTGGCCGATTCCGTTCTGTACGGGGACCTCTCTTCCGCAGGGACCGGAATCGCGGCAGGGACGTTGGGCGTTTGTGCGTTGCCGCGCGTTGGGCTGCCGGCCGGCTCAGCGCGACCCGGGGATTCGAGTTCTGATGGCGAAGATACTGTTGGTCGAGGACCATGAAGAGATCTGGGACTTCCTGTCCCGACGCCTCAAGCGCCGCGGCTACGAGGTGATCCTGGCCCATGACGGCGAGGCCGGCGTCCAGCAGGCCCGGTCGGGCCAGCCCGACGTGATCCTGCTCGACATGAACCTGCCGATCCTCGACGGCTGGTCGGCGGCGCGGGCGCTGAAATCCGGATCCGACACGCGGGCGATCCCGATCATCGCGCTCACCGCCCACGCCATGTCCGGGGACCGGGACAAGGCGATCCAGGCGGGCTGCGACGACTACCATCCCAAGCCAGTCGATTTCTCCAAGCTGCTCAGCCAGATCAGCGCCGCCCTGGGCGAGACCGCGCAAGCGGGCTGAGCTCGGCCGGCACGGCAGGCTCCCCGATCCGGACCGCACCGCTTCCGCGGGCGGCCATGTCCCAGAGTTCGATCAAGAGTGGAGCGTATCCGTGAGCGAGGATCCCGTCACCGCCCAGCGCCTCAAGCAGGGCCTGCCGGTCATCGTCGCGCTGGCTTCGACGCTCCTCGTCGTTTCGATCATGGCGGCCCTGTATCTCGGGCGCGAGATCCTGGTGCCGGTGACGCTGGCGATCCTGCTGAGCTTCGTCCTGGTGCCGGCGGTGCGGGTGCTCCGGCGGATCCGCGTGCCGCGAGCGGCGGCGGTCCTGCTGGTCGTCGTGATCGTGTTCGGAGCCCTGTTCGGGATCGGCAGCCTCATCGCCACCGAGGCGTCGCAGCTCGCCTCCGACCTGCCGCGCTACACCCAGGTGATGCGCACCAAGATCAAGGACCTGCGCGGCGCCACCGCGGGAGCCGGGACGCTGTCGCGGATGGTGGACATGGTCCAGGACCTGAGCGCCACGCTGCAGCCGCCCCCGGCCATCGAGGTCAAGGGCGAGCCGGGAACCCGCACGCACCCGCTCACCGTCGAGATCAGCCCCGCCCGGGCGAGCGTCGTCGAGACGTTTCAGACCTTCGCGGGCCCGATCCTGCACCCGCTGGCCACCACCGGGCTGATCCTGATCTTCACGATCTTCATCCTGCTTCAGCGCGAGGATTTGCGGAACCGGGCGATCCGGCTGGCGGGCGGCTCGGGGGACCTGCGCCGGGTCACGGCGGCGATCGACGACGCGACCAGCCGGCTCAGCCGGTTCTTCCTGGCCCAGCTCGCCCTCAACATCGCCTTCGGAGTGGTGATCGGGGTCGGCCTCTGGCTGATCGGCGTGCCGAGCCCGACGCTGTTCGGCGTGCTCGCCGCGATCCTGCGCTTCGTCCCCTATATCGGCGCCGCGATCAGCGCCCTGCTGCCGCTGATCCTCGCCGCCGCGGTCGATCCCGGCTGGACCATGGTGATCGCCACCGCGGCCCTGTTCCTGGTGGTCGAGCCGATCGCCGGCCACGTGATCGAGCCGCTGCTCTACGGCCACTCGACCGGGCTGTCGCCGATCGCCGTGATCCTGGCGGCCACGATCTGGACCTTCCTGTGGGGGCCGATCGGCCTGGTGCTGGCCACCCCGCTCACCGTCTGCCTGGTCGTGCTCGGCCGGCATGTCGAGCGGCTCTGGTATCTCGACGTGCTGCTCGGCGACCGGCCGGCCCTGGCGCCGCCGGAGATTTTCTACCAGCGCATGCTCGCGGGCGACCCGGCCGAGGCGATCGACCAGGGCTGGCAGTTCCTCAAGGAGCGCGCCCTCGTCACCTATTACGATGAGGTGGCGCTTGCCGGCCTGCTGCTCGCGCAGGAGGACCTCTCACGCGGCACCCTGGACCGCGCCCGCCAGGACGAGGTCGGCGCCGCGATTCGCACCGTGGTGGGGCGGCTCGGGACCGCGCCGGTGGCGCGGCGGACCTGGCGCGGATCGGCGCGCTCGCCCGACACCGAGACCGCCGCGGCTCTGGCGGCCATCGGTCCGGACCGGCAGGTGGCCGGCATCGTGCTCGCCCGCGAGGATCTGGCGCCGGCCTGGCGCAGCGAGACGCCGGTCCTGTGCGTGTCGAGCCGCGGCCCGTTCGACGAGGCGGCGACGCTGATGCTCAGCCAGATCCTGGCCCGGCACGGGCTCGCCTCGCAGACCCTGTCGATGGCCGCGATCCGCGCCGGCGAGCGGCCGGAGAAGCCGGAGGGCCTCGCGCTGATCTGCTTCTCCTATCTGGAGCCGGTCAGCCTGTCGCAGATCCGCTTCACCGTGCGGCAGGCCCGCGCAGCGGTGCCGGGCGTGCGCATCCTGGTGGGCTTCTGGCGCGAGCGCGACCCGGCCACCCTGGACCGCCTCCGCCGGGCGACCTCGGCGGATTTTCTGGTCACCTCGCTGAACGAGGCGCTCTCGGCAGTCCTCACCGCCTGCCGCGAGCCGGCGCCGACGCGGGTCGCCGCGGCGCCCGTGAAGGCCTTGCCCGGCCCGGCCCGGACGGCGGCGGCCTAGCCGGCCCACGACTGCGCCTCGCGCGGCAAGCGCGACATTGGCGCCGTCGACAACGTCGATGGGCCCCCTAGAGTCGCTGCCGGATGTCGGTCGCCACCGACATCCGCTCCGTCCAAGTCCGAAAGAATCAAGACCGCGCGGCATGTCCGACTCTCCCGAAAAACCCCCGATCGGACCGAGCGCCGTGGTCCAGGACGGCGCGGCCAGCGACGTTTCCGACCGCACCAGCGACATCTTCTTCGCCGCGGTGGAAACCACCCGGATGCCGATGATCGTCACCGATCCGCGCCAGCCGGACAACCCGATCATCTTCGCCAACCGCGCGTTCCTGGCGATGACCGGCTACACGCCGGAGGAGCTCGTCGGGCGCAATTGCCGGTTCCTGCAGGGGCCCGAGACCGACCGCGAGACCGTCGACCAGATCCGCACGGCGATCGCCGAGAAGCGCGAATTCGCGACCGAGATCCTGAACTACCGCAAGAACGGCTCGAGCTTCTGGAACGCCCTGTTCGTCTCGCCGGTGTACAATTCGGCCGGCGAGCTGGTGTATTTCTTCGGCTCGCAGCTCGACGTCTCGCGCCGCCGCGACGCCGAGGAGGCGCTGGGCCAGGCGCAGAAGATGGAGGCGCTGGGCCAGCTCACCGGCGGCATCGCGCACGATTTCAACAACCTGCTGCAGGTGATCGTCGGCTATGTCGATATCCTGGCTTCCGGTCTGGAGAAGCCGGATGCCGACCGCGCCCGGCTGGGGCGCGCCACCGACAACATCCGCCAGGCGGCCGAGCGCGCGACGACGCTGACGCAGCAGCTCCTGGCCTTCGCCCGCAAGCAGCGGCTGGACGGGCGCGCGGTCAACCTCAACACGCTGATCGAGGGGATGCGCGAGATGGTCGCCCGCTCGGTGGGCGAGGTGGTGACGATCGAGCTGGATCTCGCCCAGGACCTGTGGAACTGCCGCGTCGACCCGACCCAGGCCGAGGTCGCGATCCTCAACGTGCTGATCAACGCCCGCGACGCGATGCCGGAGGGCGGCACCGTCCGGATTACGACGAAGAACACCGAGGTCGTATCGAGCGGCGAGATCGGGCCGCTCCGCCCCGGCCGCTACGTCAGCATCGCCATCCAGGATACCGGCACCGGCATCCCGCCCGCCGTGCTCGCCCGGGTGATGGACCCGTTCTTCACCACCAAGGAGGAGGGCAAGGGCACCGGCCTCGGCCTGTCGATGGTCTACGGCTTCGCCAAGCAATCGGGGGGCGCCGCCCAGATCGAGTCCGCGGTCGGCGCCGGCACGACCGTGCGCCTGTCCTTCCC
The DNA here is from genome assembly GCF_020523825.1 of Methylobacterium brachiatum. GTDB lineage: Bacteria > Pseudomonadota > Alphaproteobacteria > Rhizobiales > Beijerinckiaceae > Methylobacterium > Methylobacterium brachiatum. Next base: position 17,978 of record NZ_JAJALK010000005.1, read on the forward strand.
GGCAACGGATGGCGACGCGCACGCCCCGTCCAAGGTCTCGCACCGGGCGGTGGACCGCCAGGGCACCGAGACGATCCTGATCGTCGACGACCGCGAGGACGTGGCCGAGCTCGCCCGCACCATCCTGCGGGATTTCGGCTACACCACCCTGATGGCCGGCAATGCCCGCGAGGCCCTCGAGATTCTCGATTCCAGCGAGCGCATCGACCTGCTGTTCACCGACCTGATCATGCCCGGCGGCATGAACGGCGTGCTGCTCGCCCGGGAAGCGCGCCGCCGCCAACCCAAGCTCAAGGTCCTGCTCGCCACGGGCTACGCGGAGGCGAGTTTGGAGCGAACCGATATCGGCGGTTCGGAGTTTGACCTTCTCAACAAGCCTTACCGGCGCACGGAACTGGTCCGCCGCGTGCGGGCGATCCTCGACGGTCCGACCGGCGTAGGCTGAGCGTGAGGAGAGGCGCGATGGCGCAGGGAGACAAGGCGAAATACACCGACAAGCAGAAGCGCAAGGCCGAGCACATCGCCGAGTCCTACGAGGCGCGCGGCGTGCCGGAGAAGGAGGCGGAATCCCGCGCCTGGGCCACCGTCAACAAGGACGACGGCGGCGGCAAGAAGCCGGGCGGCTCGGGCCGCGGCAAGGATACGGGACACCCGGCGGCCCACAAGGGCGGCGCCACGGGCGGCAAGGCCGCCGCCAGCCGGACACCGGAACAGCGCTCGGCCTCGGCCAAGAAGGCCGCCGCGACGCGCAAGGCGAATGCCGCGGCGAGCGCGTGATGGCCTGAAGTGAGCCGAAGGGTCAGCGGCTCATTCTGAATGTCTGGAACCAGCCAAACCGGGCACGAAATTGCTTGACGGATTTGTACCGTATACGGCACTGTGTACCGCGTACGGTACGGACCGTCAGTGACGCAGAAAAAAGTTCCCGCTTCATTCTACAGGACGACCACTGGCACCGAACCGGTGCGAGACTGGATCCTTAGCCTGTCGGCTGACGACCGGAAGATTGTCGGTACTGACATCGCGATCGTCGAGTTCGGCTGGCCTGTCGGGATGCCGACCTGCAAATCGCTCGGCAATGGGCTTTGGGAGGTCCGCAGCGATCTGACCGGTGGGAAGATTGGGCGAGTCATCTTCGTCATGCATCAGGGTCAGATGGTCCTACTGCACGGGTTCGTGAAGAAGGCGCAGAAGACCCCGTTGTCCGACATCCGTATCGCCACCAAGCGCCAGAAAGAGCTTCAGCGATGAGCGAACGCATCGGATCTTCTTTTGAGAGCTTCCTCAACGAAACGGGAAGCAAGGAAGACATCTACGCGGCGGCAACCAAGCGTGTTCTGGCATGGCAGATCGAGCAGGCCATGGAAGCGCAGAACATGTCCAAAACGCAGATGGCGAAGAAGATGAAAACCAGCCGTAGCCAGCTCGACCGGCTGCTCGATCCAACAAATATGGCTGTCCAGATTGATACCATCCAAAAAGCGGCAGAGGCTGTTGGACGAAAGCTGGTGATCGAGCTGCGCGAACCAGCGCCGGTCTAAATCTTTCTGCAAGCGGCGTGAAACAGACAGCGCCCCGCGCCGGATCTCACCCCGATCCCTCAGCTTTCATTTTGCCGCTCCGCGAGCTTGACCAGCGTGTGCAGCATCCGGTTCGCCGGCGTCGGGATGCCGAGCGCCGCGCCTCTGTGCACCACATAGCCGTTGAGGTGGTCGATCTCGCTGGGCCGGCCCCGGGCGAGGTCCTGGGCCGTGGAGGAGCGCTGGTCGGCCATGCTGGTGCTGACGGCGAGCACCGTGTCGCGGATGTCGTCGGGCACCGACACGCCCGAGGCGTTCGCCACCGCGACGCATTCCTGCACCACGTCGGTCATCGCGGCGATCACGCCCTCGCCCTGCACGAGGCGGCCGTAGGGCAGCTGGGTCAGGGCCGAGAGGGCGTTGTAGGCGCAGTTCAGGATCAGCTTGCCCCAGAGGGCGTCGAGCGCGCGCTCCGAGACGGTGGCCGGGATTCCGGCCGCATCGAACGCGGCGGCAATCGTTTCACTCGCCTCCGAGGCGCCGAGCACCAGGTCGCCCCTTCCGTTATGGCGGACGCAGCCCGGCCCGACCATCTCGGTGGCGACGTAGACCGCCACCGGCACCACGGGCCGCCCCAGCACGGCGCCCAGGCGCTCGGCATTGTCGACGCCGTTCTGGAGACTGAGGATCGTGGCCGCGGGGCTGAGATGTGGAGCGATCGTCGCCCCGGCCGCTTCCGTATCGCCGGACTTCACGCAGACCAGCACCAGATCGGCGCCCGCGACGCCCGCGCCGGACGCGGTCGCCTCGACGGGGACGGTCTCGCGCCCGGCCGCGCTCTCCAGCACCAGCCCGCCGGACCGGACCGCCTCGACCAGGGCCGGGCGGCCGATCAGCGTGACCGCGTGGCCGGCCCGGGCCAGCAGGAAGCCGTAATAGCAGCCGACCGCCCCGGCCCCGAGGATGGCGACCTTCATCGGGCCGAAGCCGCAGCGCGCTCGGGATGGAACGGGGCGGCACCCACCGCGCTCGTCCGGACATGGTCGAGCAGGGCCTGGATCGGGTGGCGCAGCCGCACGCCGTCGACGAGCTTGACCTGCGACCGGCAGGAATAGCCGTCCGCCAGCAGGGTGCCGGCGGGGGCGTCGGCCACGTGGCGGGCCCAGCTCAAGCCGTAGATCGCCTCGGAGGTGGCGCGGTTGCGCGTCTCATGGCCGTAGGTCCCGGCCATGCCGCAGCAGCCCGCGGCCGGCACGTCGAGCCGCAGCCCGAGATGGGTGAACACGGCCTGCCAGTCGCGCACCGCGCCGGGGGCGTTGGTGCGCTCGGTGCAATGGGGCAGCAGCCGCAGGGTCGCCGCGCCCTGGCGGGGCGCGATCCGGTCGAGCTGCGTGGCGAGCCATTCCTGCAGGATCTGAACCTTGGGCAGGTCGTCGCCGCCCAGCGCCTGGGCGTATTCCGACCGGTAGGTCAGCGTCATCGAGGGGTCGAGGCCGACGAGCGGCACGCCCGAGCGGGCGAGCGCCCGCAGCATCGCGGCGTTGGAGCGCGCCACCGCGGCGAACCGGGCCAGGAAGCCGTGGACATGCAGCGGCTTGCCGTTCGGGCGGTAGGGCACGAGCCAGGGCTTGAAGCCGAGCGCGATCAGGAGCGCACAGGCATCCACCACCAGGGCCGCCTCGAAATGGCTGGTGAAGGCGTCCTGCACCAGCAGCACCGCGCGCTCCCGGTCGGGCGGGGCGAGCCGGGCCAGCGCCTCCGGGGTCGCGGTGGCGACCCCGAGACCGGCGAGTCGCGCCGTGAGATCGACGGAGGAGAGGGCCGGGATCCCGACCAGGCCGGCCTTGGCCAGCAGCTTCCGGGCGAGCGGATTGGCCAGGGCCGCGTTGCTCAGGCGCGGCATCCGGGCCGCCAGCGGCAGCAGCGGCTCGAGCGCCGCCACCAGGTGGTCCTTCAGGGGCCGGGCGTAGCGGGCGTGGTAGAGCGCCAGGAACTTGGCCCGGAAGGTCGGCACGTCGACCTTGATCGGGCAGGAGCCCGTGCAGGACTTGCAGGCGAGGCAGCCGTCCATCGCCTCCTTGACGGCGTGGGAGAAGTCATCCGCCTCGGCGCGACGCCGGAAACCGCTCCACAAAGTCGCAAGAAGATCGGGCAGCCAGCCGGCGCGCTGGCGCTTCAGCTCGGCGGCCGGGTCGATCCCCGCCTGGGCGGCCAGGCGCAGCCACTCGCGCATCAGCGAGGCGCGGCCCTTCGGCGAGTGCCGCCGCTCCCGGGTCGCCTTCCAGGACGGGCACATCGCCTCATCCGCGTCGAAGCTGAAGCAGGCGCCGTTGCCGTTGCAGTGCAGGGCTTCGTCGAAATCCCGCCGGACCGGCGGCGGGATCGTGCGGTCCTGCTCGCCCCGGCGGGGGACCCCGTCGATCCGGGTGAGCGCGCCGCCCCGCGCCGAGGCGATCTTGCCCGGGTTCATCCGGTCACCCGGGTCGAAGGCGCGCTTGACCGCCTCCAGCGCCGGCATCAGCGGCCCGAAGGTCGCGGGCACGAATTCGGAGCGGAACCCCTTGCCGTGCTCGCCCCAGAGCAGGCCGCCATACTTGGCGGTAAGCGCGACCACGCCTTCGGTCACCTCGCGGATCAGGGTGTTCTGGTTCGGGTCCTTCAGGTCGATGGCCGGGCGGACATGCAGCACGCCGGCATCGACATGGCCGAACATGCCGTAGCGCAGCCCCTTGGCGTCGAGCAGCGCCCGAAACTCGGCGATGAAGTCGGCGAGCCGCTCCGGCGGCACCGCGGTATCCTCGACGAACGGGATCGGGCGCGCGTCGCCCTTGGCGGCGCCGAGGAGGCCCACCGCCTTCTTGCGCATCGTCCAGAGCTTCTCGATCGCGTCGCCGCGGGCGATGGTGAAGCCCAGACGCTTGGTCTCGGTGCCGCGCTCGGCCTCCAGCATGGCGGTGAGCCGCGCGAGAGCAGCGTCCACGGCCTGCGCGTCGTCGCCGACGAATTCCACGAGGTTGATGCCGTGGACCGGCCGACCGCCGGGATCGTCCGGGAAGAAGGCCTGCACCTCGGCCCAGATCGGGTCCTGGCGGGCGAGCCCCAGAACGGTGGAATCGATGGTCTCGACGGAGGCCGCGCCGAAGGGCAGCAGGGCCTGGGCGTCGCGGAGCGCGGCGTCGAAATCCACGTAGGAGAGCGCCACCAGCACCGAGGCCTTCGGGATCGGCAGCACGTTGAGCCGCGCGTCTGCGATCAGCGCCAGGGTGCCCTCCGAGCCGCAGATCACGCTCTTGAGGTCGAAACGCCCCGACGCGTCGCGCAGATGGGCGAGGTCGTAGCCGGTGAGGCAGCGGTTGAGCTTGGGGAAGCGCTCGGCGATCAGCGCCGCGTTCTCGCTGACGACCGTGTCGACGGTGCGGTGGATCTCACCGACCCGGTCGTTGCGCGCCTTGGCGGCCGCGAGCCCGGCCTCGTCCAGCGGCTCGGCTTCCCAGACCGTGCCGTCGGCGAGCACGCAGGTCAGCGCCAGGACGTGGTCGCGGGTCTTGCCGTAGAGGCAGGAGCCCTGCCCGCAGGCATCCGTGGAGATCATGCCGCCGATGGTGGCGCGGTTCGAGGTCGAGAGCTCGGGGGCGAAGAACAGGCCGTGGGCGGCGAGCGCCCGGTTGAGCTGGTCCTTCACCACCCCGGGCTCGACCCGGACGATGCGGCGGGCGACGTCGATCTCCAGGATGCGGTTCATGTGCCGCGAGGTGTCGACCACGAGGCCGTGGCCGAGCGACTGGCCGTTTGTGCCGGTCGCCCCGCCGCGCGGGCGGATCACGATCTCGGTGAAGCGCGGGTCGTCCAGCAGCTTGGCGATCCGCACGAGGTCGTCGCGCGAGCGCGGGAAGGCCACGGCCCCCGGCTCGACCTGGTAGATCGAGTTGTCGGTGGAAAAGACTGTCCGGTCGGCGGCCGATAGAGTCAGGTCGCCCTCGAAGCCGCGCAGGCGCAGTTCGGCGACAGCCGCCTCGTAGAGCGGCACGGCCTCGGTTTTGCGGGTCAGGACCGGGATCATGGAAGCGTTCTACACTGGGCGGCTCCCGAGGGAAGGTCCGCGATTATGTCGCGCCGCCCCGATGGGTGCTGGCACCGCGCTTGCCCCGGCGGGCGCGAATGCGGAGCGGATGCCCATGAACGCGAGTGTCGAACGGGTCCGGGATGCCCTGGCCGAACTGATCAAGGCGGCCCTCATCTCCGATGACGGCAAGAGCCTCGCCTGCCGCGAGGCCGGGCGGGACAAGCTCGCCGCGCTGGCGGCCGAGCCGCCGGAGGCCGGAAGCCTGCGCATGGACGGCGCCTGGACGCTGGCGATCCAGTTGGCGGAGACGCCGGAGCTGGCGCCCGAGGAGGGCCAGGTGAACCTGACGCTGCCGCGCGCCTGCCCGTTCACCCTCGACGAGATCCTGGATCCCAGCCTCGACCTGGATCTCGCGGTCGATCGCATCCGCAAGTCCGCCTCCACGGGCTGATCGCGCCTGTTGAGGACGCGCGTGCCGCCGTTGCCGCCGACCGACCGGAACCCCATCTTGGGATGACAAGACCGAATCAGCGGTCCGGCGCCCGATTTCGGGCGCACATCGTTTTCGAGAACTGTCCGGCACCACCTTTTGGCACGACGCATCAGCGCAGAGGCGGCCGAGCCCGCCGCTCCCCCGCCCTTCCCCACCCGCGAGCAGATCCTCGCCTTCGTGGCGGAGGCGACCGAACCCGTCGGCAAGCGGGAGATCGCCAAGGCGTTCGGCATCAAGGGCGCCGCCAAGATCGACCTGAAGCGGATCCTCAAGGAGATCGAGGAGGACGGCGCCGTCGATCGCGGGCGCGGCGGGCTCGCGACCGCGGGCCGCCTGCCGCCGGTGGTGCTGACCGATATCCGCAGCCGCGACCGGCACGGTGATTTCCTCGCGATCCCGGTGGAATGGACCGGCACCGGCAAGCCGCCATCCATCGTGCTGACCCAGGGCCGCGGCCCCCGCAAGGGCAGCCGGCCGGCCGCCGGGATCGGCGACCGCGCCCTGGTCCGGGTCGAGCGCGACGCCGAGGGCGGCTATACCGGCCGGGTCATCAAGGTCATCGGGAAGAACAAGGCCGAGATCATCGGCGTCTACCGCGCCGGCGCGCAGGGCGGCCGGATCGTGCCCGTGGAGAAGCGCTCGCAGGGCCGCGAGATCCTGATCCCGCCCGGCGAGGAGGGCCAGGCTCGGGACGGCGACCTCGTCAGCGTGTCGCTGGAGCGCGAGACCCGCTTCGGCCTGCCGCGGGGCCGGGTCCGGGAGCGGCTCGGGTCGCTCGGCTCCGAGAAGGCCGTAAGCCTGATCGCGCTCCACCTGCACAACATCCCGCACGTCTTCTCCGACGCGACCCTGGCCGAGGCCGACCAGGCGGAGCCGGCCGCGCTGGCGGGCCGCGAGGATTGGCGCGACCGTCCGCTGCTCACCATCGACCCGCCGGACGCCAAGGACCACGACGACGCCGTGATGGCGGAGCACGATCCCGACCCGGCCAATCCGGGCGGCTTCATCCTCACCGTCGCCATCGCAGATGTGGCGGCCTATGTCCGCCCCGGCTCGAGCCTCGACCGCGAGGCTTTGGAGCGGGGCAACTCGGTCTACTTCCCCGACCGGGTCGTGCCGATGCTGCCGGAGCGGATCTCGAACGACCTCTGCTCCCTGCGCGAACGCGAGGACCGCCCGGCCATCGCGGTCCGGATGGTGATCACCGCCGACGGCGAGAAGCGCCGCCACACGTTCCACCGGGTGATGATGCGCTCCCGCGCGAAGCTCGCCTACGCGCAGGCGCAAGCCGCCATCGACGGCCAGCCGGACGCCGCCGCGGGGCCGTTGCTCGAGCCGGCGCTTCGCCCGCTCTGGACGGCCTATGCCGCCCTGCGCGCGGCGCGCGATCGCCGCGGCCCGCTCGCCCTCGACCTGCCCGAGCGCAAGGTTCTGCTGTCGCCCGAGGGCGCGGTCGACCGGGTGATCGTGCCGGAACGCCTCGACGCCCACCGGCTGATCGAAGAGTTCATGATCCAGGCCAACGTGGCCGCCGCCGAGACCCTGGAGGCGGCCAAGCAGGCGCTGATCTACCGGGTCCACGACGAGCCGGCGCAGGAGAAGATGCAGGCTCTGGGCGAGGTCCTGGCCTCGGTCGGGATCAAGCTGCCCAAGGAGGGCGCGCTGCGCCCCGCTCTGTTCAACCGCATCCTCGGCTCGGTGGCGGGCAGCGAGCACGCGACCTTCATCAACGAGGTGGTGCTGCGCTCCCAGGCGCAGGCCGTCTACGCCGCCGAGAATCTCGGCCATTTCGGGCTGAACCTGCGCCGCTACGCGCATTTCACCTCGCCGATCCGCCGCTACGCCGACCTGATCGTCCACCGGGCGCTGATCACCGCCTGCCGTCTCGGCTCCGACGGCCTGCCGGCGGCGGTGTCCCTGGGCGAGCTCGCCCAGATCGGCGAGCAGATCTCGGCGGCCGAACGCCGCGCCATGGCGGCCGAGCGCGAGACCATCGACCGGCTGATCGCCCACCATCTGGTCGACCGGATCGGCGCGACCTTCGCGGGCCAGATCGCGGGCGTCACCCGGTCGGGCCTGTTCATCAAGCTCGACGAGACCGGAGCGGACGGGTTCGTGCCGATCTCGCAGCTCGGCGCCGACTATTTCCGCCACGAGGAGGCCCGCCACGCCCTGGTGGGCGAGCGCAGCGGCGAGACCTTCCGGCTCGGCGACCGGGTCGAGGTCCGGCTGGTGGAGGCCGCCCCGGTGGCCGGCGCGCTGCGCTTCGAGCTGCTCAGCGAGGGCAAGACCCGCGCCGGGTCCGGCAAGGATAGCGGCGGCCGGAAGCCCGGCGGCCGCCCGTTCAAGGCCGCGCCGTCGGGTCGTCCGTCCGGCATCCGCAACTCCGGTACGCGCCATCGCGGCTCGCGCCGGTGACCCGGCCGGTGTAGACCCTAAACATGGCCACCGACGCGATTCCCGTGCGCACCCGCCTGATCCCCGCGATGGCGCGCGGCTTCATCGGCCGCTGCCCCCATTGCGGCCAGGGCCGGATCTTCGGGCGCTTCCTCAAGGTGCGCCCGGAATGCGACGTCTGCGGCCTGGAGCTGCACCATCACCGGGCCGACGACCTGCCGCCCTACGTGGTGATCTTCATCGTCGCCCACGTGGTCGGCTACCTGATCCTGGAGACCGAGAGCGCCTACGACGTCCCCCTCTGGGTCGAGATGGGTGTCTGGCCGGTCTTCACGCTCCTGTTCGCCCTCGTCCTGCTGCAGCCGGTCAAGGGGGCCGTCGTCGGGCTGCAATACGCCCTTGGCATGCACGGCTTCGCCACGTTACCGCGGGGCGGCCCCGTCTCGGGGCTGAAGGAGACACGCCTTGCCGCAGCCGGAGCCGCAGCAGGAATCCGAGATCCCGACCAGCCCTGAGCCGAAGCCTTCCCCGGCGCGCCTGCGCCCGCGGGATGCCGCGACCCTGATCGTGCTCGACCGGCGCGGCAAGGGCGGCCCCAAGGTCCTGATGGGCCGCCGCAACCCGCGGCTCGCCTTCATGCCGGGGCAGTTCGTGTTCCCGGGCGGCCGGATCGAGCTCGGCGACCGCCACATGCCGGTGGCCGGCGCCCTGCCCGACTATGCCGAGGCCGCGCTCACCCGCCAGGTCTCCCGGCCGCCGCATCATCTCGGCCGGGCTCTGGCACTCGCCGCCATCCGGGAGACCTACGAGGAGACCGGCCTGCTGCTCGGCACGCGCGAGCACGGCGCCCCCGAGACCGCCCCGGCGGGCTGGGAAGCCTTCGCCCGCCATGAGATCCTGCCGGACCTCGAGGCGCTGCACCTCGTGGCCCGGGCGATCACCCCGCCCAAGCGCGTGCGCCGGTTCGACACGCGGTTCTTCGCCGTTGACCGCCGGATGGTCGCGGCCGAGGAGCCGGGCCGGGTGAGCCCGGATTCCGAGTTCACCGAGCTCGCCTGGGTCCGCCTCGATGCGGCGCGCAAGCTCGACCTGCCGTTCATCACCCGGGCCATCCTGGACGATCTGGAGGCGCAGATCGCCGTCGATTTCGCGCCCTACCGGATGATCCCCTTCCACTACGAGCGCTACGGCCGCCGCGAACGAGTTGCGTTGTGAATGTTTCCGAGAGGCCGGACCGGATCGTCGCGGGAAGCGGGATCGGGCCGGACACCGTGGCGGCGATCACCGCCGCCATCGCCTGCGTCACCGTGGTCGGGATCGGGCTGAGCCTGTCGATCCCGCTCCTGTCGATCGAGCTTGAGCGGCGCGGCGCGTCGAGTACCCTGATCGGGCTCAACACCGCGGTTGCCGGCATCGCCAGCATCTGCACCGTGCCGTTCGTGCCCCGGCTGGCCGCGCGGATCGGCGTCGCGCGGCTGCTCTGCCTGGCGCTGGTCGTGGGGGCGGTGAGCCTGGCGGCCTTCCCGATCCTGCCGGGCATCGCCCTGTGGTTCCCGCTGCGCTTCGTGTTCTCGGCGACGCTGGGCGCGCTGTTCGTGCTGTCCGAGTACTGGATCAACGCCGCCGCCCCGCCGGAGCGCCGCGGCCTGGTGATGGGCATCTACGCCACCGTGCTGGCGGCGGGCTTCGCGGTCGGCCCGGCACTCCTGGCGCTGGTCGGGACCGAGGGCCTGGCGCCCTACCTGACCGGCGCCGGCCTGATGCTGGCCGGCGGCCTGCCGATCGTCCTCGCCCGGGGGCTCTCGCCAACGATCGCGCACGGCTCCGGCCGCAGCATCCTGGCCTATCTGCGCTTCGCCCCCGGGGCGCTGCTCGCCGCCCTCGCCTACGGGGCGGTGGAGACCGGGATCTTCGCGATCCTGCCGCTCTACGGCCTGCGCCTGGGCTACGACGCGCAGGGCGCGGCCGGCCTCGTCAGCCTGATCGCGCTCGGCAACGTGCTGTTCCAGATCCCGTTCGGCTGGCTCGCCGACCGCTTCGACCGGCGCGCCGTGCTGCTCGGGGCGAGCCTCGGCGGTGCGGCGGGCTCCGCCCTGATCCCGCTGGCGTCGGGATCGCCGGTGGCCCTCGGCCTCGTCCTGTTCGCCTGGGGCGGCATCGCCGGCACGCTCTACACGGTCGGCCTGACCACCCTGGGCGACCGGGTGCCGGCCACGGATCTCGCTGGCGCCAACGCGGCCTTCGTGGTGCTGTACAATGTCGGCCTGATGCTGGGACCGCCCCTGATCGGCGGCGGCCTCGACCTGGTGCCGCCGCACGGCTTCGCCTGGGCGCTGCTCGCGCTGTTCCTCGCCTTCTCCGTGAGCCTCGTCACGATGGAGCGCGCGGGCGCCCGGTCTTGACCTGAACCGCCCGATCGGGCATTGACCCGCCCGTATTCGGCCGGGCTTTCCCGGCCATTTGCGTTTCGCTCACGCGGAATGCCGCACCCTGCAGGAGCGCCGCGCCATGGCCAAGGCCGTCACCGTCAAGATCAAGCTCATCTCCACCGCCGACACCGGCTACTTCTACGTCACCAAGAAGAACTCCCGCACGCAGACCGAGAAGCTGACGATGCGCAAGTACGACCCGGTGGCGCGCAAGCACGTCGAGTTCAAGGAAACCAAGATCAAGTAAGGCAGGATCACGTAAGGTCTGAGCCCCCCCTCAGGCCTCAGCCGATCCGACAAGCCGCTCCGGGAACGGGGCGGCTTTTTCATATGCGCGGATGGATCGGAGGGCGGCTTCAGACCAGCGTCGCACCTTACGGGGGCGCCCAGGGTCCGGCTTCGGCCGATTCGGGCGGCGGAGCGCGCGATGTCGAGAATGCTGCTGATGGCGCTGACCGTCTTGGCGATCCTGGCGGCGCGCTGCGTCCTGAAGCTGCCGCTCCTGCCCTATCGCGCTGCCCGCTTCCTGCTGCGGGGCCTCTCGGTACCGGCCTGAGCGACCCTCACGGGCCGGGCATCGCCCCGGCGAGCTCCGGGTCCAGCGTCCGCGCCAGGGCCCGGGCGATGGCGACGAGCGCGGTCACCATCGGGGTCGAGGGCTCGCGGCGCGGGGCGACGAGGCCGATCGTGTGCTCCAGGTCCGGGGCGGTGATCGGGATCGCCCGCACCCCCGCCATCGGCCCGAGGGCGTCGACCAGGATCTCCGGCATGATCGAGGCCCAGCGCAGGGTGCGGACATGGGTCATGAGCACGATCATCGAATTTGATTCGAGGGTCGCGGCCGGCTCGGCGCCTGATTCGCGGATCTGCTGGTCGATGATCCGCCGGTTCTGCATGTTCGGGGTCAGCAGGCAGAGCGGCAATTGGCCGGTCTCGGCCCAGGTGACGCTGGCGCGGCCGTCGAACGGACCGCCATCGGCCGTGACCAGCCGGTAGCGCTCCCGGTAGAGCGGCACGGACACGACCCGGCCCAGGGGCTCGTTGTCGAGATAGGTCAGCCCGGCATCGGCCTCCAGGTTCTCGATCAGCGAGAAGATGTCGGTGGAGGCGGCGGATTCGACCGTGAGCCGCACGTCCGGGTGGCGCTCGCGATAGGGGGTCGTGAGGTCCACGATCATCGGCAGGGCCGTGGGGATCGCGGCGATGCGCAGGTGCCCGGTCAGGCCGCGGCGCAGGCCGGTGACCTCCTCGTGCATCGCCCGCGCGTCGGCCACGATCCGGCGCGCCCAGGCCAGGACCCGCTCACCCTCCGGGGTGAAGCCCTGGAAGCGCGAGCCGCGCAGCACGAGCTGCACGCCGAAGCGGTTCTCGAGCTGCTTCACGCCGGCCGAGAGGGTCTGCTGCGTCACCCCGCAGGTCTCGGCCGCGTGGCCGAAATGCTGCTCGCGGGCGAGCGCGAGCAGGAAATCCAGCTTGTCGATCACGGGGGCATTCCGAACGACTCATGCCGGCACGCTTTGGCATGCCAGAAGGTAATCACCCACCCGTCCAGCCACAACCGGCCGCTCAGCGGAACAGGATGAACGCCTTCGACAGAGTGATGCCGATCCCCCACAGGATCGGGATGCCGACCACCGCCCAGGCGAGCCCGGCCGCGGGGCTGAACCCGCCCCGGCCGATGCCGAACGAGCCCGAGGCGCGCACCGACGCCGTGCCGGCCCGGACGTCCAGGGCGGCACGCTCGGCATCCGACATGAACCAGCGCCCGGCCAGCGGCCGGATCAGCAGGTTGCAGACGAACCCGGCGGCCAGGAAGGCGGCGAGCACGTACATGGTCCGGCCGTAGAGATCCGCGCCCTGCACCCCGGCGGCGGCCTGGGCCTCGCGGATCTTGGTGACCACGAACGGCCCGACGATGCCTGCGGTCGACCAGGCGGTGAGCAGGCGACCGTGGATCGCGCCCACGAACTGCGTGCCGAACACGTCGGCGAGATAGGCGGGGATGGTCGCGAAGCCGCCGCCATACATCGACAGGATCACGCAGAAGAAGGCGACGAACAGCGCCTGCGAGCCGATCCCGGCGGCCCAGGGGGCGGCGGCATAGAGCACGCCGCCCAGCGCGAAGAAGATCGCGTAGGTGAGCTTGCGGCCGATCCGGTCCGACATCGAGGCCCAGAAGAACCGGCCCAGGATGTTGAACAGGGACAGGAGGCCGACGAAGCCGGCGGCGATCGCGGCGACCTGCGCCTTCTGACCGGCGTCGAGGGCGGTGAAGCCGGTGCCGGGCAGCCCGATCAAGGCGCCGCCGAAGATCTCCTGGAGCATCGGCGAGGCGAGCGCCAAGACGCCGATCCCGGCAGAGACGTTGAGGCAGAGGACCAGCCAGATCATCCAGAACTGGAAGGTCTTGTGCGCGTCCCGCAGGTGGACGTGGCCCGAGGCGATCATGGCGTTCTTGGACGCCGGCGGGGTCCACCCGTCCGGGCGCCAACCGGGCGGCGGGACCCGGTAGCCGAAGGCGCCGCCCAGCATGAACACGATGTAGCCGAGGCCCATCACCGCGAGCGTCTGCCAGACGCCGACGGACTCGGCGCTGCGGAAGGTCTTGATCAGGCCGTCGGCCAGGGGCGAGCCGATCATCGCGCCGCCGCCGAAGCCCATGATCGCCATGCCGGTGGCCATGCCGCGCCGGTCGGGGAACCACTTGATCAGCGTCGAGACCGGAGAGATGTAGCCGAGCCCCAGCCCGATGCCGCCGATCAGGCCCATGCCGAGCCAGACCAGCCAGAGCTGGTGGAGGTAGACGCCCAGCGCGCCGATCAGGAAGCCGCCACCCCAGCACAGGGCCGCCGCGATACCGGCCTTGCGCGGGCCCGCCCGCTCCAGCCAGCCGCCGAACAGGGCGGCCGAGAGGCCGAGCATCACGATCCCGATGGAGAAGACCATCACGAGGTCGCTGACGCGCCAGTCGCAGGTCGTCGTGAACAGGGCGGTCATCACGCCCATGTCGGGGCAGGCGGCCGGCGCGGGCTGGCCGACCGAGAGGGCGCGGGTCAGCGGCAGCCAGAAGACCGACAGGCCGTAGGCCATGCCGATGCAGAGATGGATCGCCAGGGCCGCGGGCGGAACGAGCCAGCGGTTGAAGCCCGGTTTGGCGACGATGCGTTCACGGGACAGCCAGCCGTGATCGCTTCCGGGCACGACCGCGCCCGCCAGTTCTGAATGCATCGAAGCTTCCTCCGAGCACGACTTCATTGACTGAGTCATGCATCGCGGAAAGCCTAGCGGTTCCGGGTACCGGTTGCCAGCACGCGAAACGCTCCAACCCGGGATTTAATCCCCGGTTGGAGCGCGCGAATTGCCAATCAGCCGGCGTCGCTGGCGCCCTCGCCCAGCTTCTGCGGATCGCGGGTCGCCGGGCGCACCGGGCTCTCGGCCTGGGGCTCGGCGCCGCGCAGGGCCCGCTGCACCAGACTGTCGGCCCGGTCGCCCATCTCCGGCAGGGCGGCCTCGAGCTTCGAGACCATCTTGGGCGTCCAGAAGGCCGTGATGTGCTTGTGCACCCCGGCCACCGCCTCCTCTTCCGGGTAGGACCGGAAGAAGGTGGCGATCTGGTTCGCCATCCGGAGGAGCTTGTCCTCCTGGGTCTGCGCGCTCATCGGCTCACTCCGCCGCGTCGAGTGTCTGGGCGATGCGCGTCAGCGAGAAATCCTCCTCGTAGAACTTCGCCTGCCAGTCGGAGGGCCGGTTGGTCCGCCGGACCTGCACCGCGGTCACCTTGTATTCCGGGCAGTTGGTCGCCCAGTCCGAGTAGTCGGTGGTGATGACGTTGGCGCCGGTCTTGGCGTGGTGGAAGGTCGTGTAGACCACGCCCGGCTGCATCCGCTCCGAGACCTTGGCTTTGAGGGCGATGTCGCCGGACCGGCTCTCGAGGGAGACCAGATCGCCGTCGACGATGCCGCGCAGCTCGGCGTCGAACGGGTGGATCTCCAGCACGTCCTCCTCGTGCCAGCGCGAATTCTCGGTGCGCCGGGTCTGAGCGCCGACATTGTACTGGGACAGGATCCGGCCCGTGGTCAGGATCAGCGGGAACTTCGCCCCCGTCCGCTCCTCGGTGGCCACGAACTCGGTGATCATGAACCGGCCCTTGCCGCGGACGAAGCGGTCCACATGCATCATCGGGGTACCGAGCGGCGCCTTCTCGTTGCAGGGCCACTGCACCGAGCCCAGCTCGTCGAGCTTGGCGTAGGACACGCCGGTGAAGCTCGGGGTCAGGCCGGCGATCTCGTCCATGATCTCGGACGGGTGGTTGTAGTGCATCGGGTAGCCGAGCGCGTTGGAGAGCAGCACCGTGCCCTCCCAGTCGCCGTAGCCGCCCATCGGGGGCATCACCTTGCGCACGCGGGAGATGCGGCGCTCGGCGTTGGTGAAGGTGCCGTCCTTCTCCAGGAACGAGGCGCCCGGCAGGAAGACGTGGGCGTATTTGGCGGTCTCGTTCAGGAACAGGTCCTGGATGACGATGCACTCCATCGCCTTCAGGCCGGACGTGACGTGGTGCGTGTCGGGATCCGACTGCGCGATGTCCTCGCCCTGGATGTACATGCCCTTGAACGAGCCATCGACGGCCTCGTCCAGCATGTTGGTGATGCGCAGGCCCGGCGCGTTGTCGAGCTTGGCGCCCCAGAGGGCTTCGAAGCTCTCGCGGGTGGCGTCGTCCGAGACGTGGCGGTAGCCGGTGAGCTCGTGCGGGAACGAGCCCATGTCGCAGGAGCCCTGGACGTTGTTCTGGCCGCGCAGCGGGTTCACGCCGGCCCCGAGCTTGCCGATATTGCCGGTGGCCATGGCGATGTTGGCCATGCCCATCACCATGGTCGAGCCCTGGCTGTGCTCGGTGACGCCCAGCCCGTAATAGATGCCGGCCGCGCCGCCCGTGGCGTAGAGCCGGGCCGCAGCGCGGACCTCGGCCGGGTCGAGGCCGGTGAATTGCTGCTGCGCCTCCGGGGAGTGGCGCTCCTCGGCGATGAACCGGGCCCAGGTCTCGAACTCGGCCAGATCGCAGCGCTCGCGGACATAGGCCTCGTCGATCAGCCCCTCGGTGACGATGACGTGCGCCAGCGAGTTGATGAAGGCGACGTTGGAGCCGGGCTTCAGCGGCAGGTGATAGTCGGCCTTGATATGGGGCGACTTCACCAGGTCGATCTTGCGGGGATCGGCGACGATCAGCTTGGCGCCCTGGCGCAGGCGCTTCTTCATCCGCGAGCCGAAGACCGGGTGGCCGTCGGTCGGGTTGGCGCCGATCACCAGGATCACGTCGGAATTCTCGACCGACTTGAAGTCCTGGGTGCCGGCCGAGGTGCCGAGCGTGGACATCAGGCCGTAGCCGGTGGGCGAGTGGCAGACGCGGGCGCAGGTATCGACGTTGTTGTTGCCGAAGGCGGCGCGCACCAGCTTCTGGACGAGGTAGGCCTCCTCGTTGGTGCAGCGCGACGAGGTGATGCCGCCGACCGAGTCCTTGCCGTAGGTCGCCTGGATCCGCTTGAACTCGGAGGCCGCGTGGTTGATCGCTTCCTCCCAGGACACTTCGCGCCACGGATCCGTGATCTTGGCGCGGATCATCGGCTTGGTGATGCGGTCCTTGTGGGTGGCATAGCCGTAGGCGAAGCGGCCCTTGACGCAGCTATGGCCCTCGTTGGCCTTGCCGCCCTTGTAGGGCACCATGCGGACGACGCGGGTGCCCTGCATCTCGGCCTTGAACGAGCAGCCGACGCCGCAATAGGCGCAGGTCGTCACCTCGGCATGCTCGGGCTGGCCGAATTCGTGGATCGACTTCTCCTGGAGGGTCGCGGTCGGGCAGGCCTGCACGCAGGCGCCGCAAGAGACGCACTCCGATTCCATGAAGTTGGTCGGGCCGGCCGCCACGCGGCTGTCGAAGCCGCGGCCCGCGATGGTCAGCGCGAAGGTGCCCTGGACCTCTTCGCAGGCGCGCACGCAGCGGTTGCAGACGATGCACTTCGACGGATCGTAGGTGAAGTACGGGTTCGACTCGTCCTTCGGCAGATACTTCTCGGCCGTCGGAACGACGTGGTTGTCGCCCTCGTAGCCGTAGCGCACGTCGCGCAGGCCGACGACGCCGGCCATGTCCTGCAATTCGCAATCGCCGTTGGCGGCGCAGGTCAGGCAGGTCAGCGGGTGATCGGAGATGTAGAGCTCCATCACGCCCTTGCGGAGCTTGGCGAGCTTGTCGGTCTGCGTGCGCACGACCATGCCGTTCTCGGCCGGCGTGGTGCAGGAGGCCGGCGTGCCGCGCCGCCCCTCGATCTCCACGAGGCAGAGCCGGCAGGAGCCGAACGGCTCCAGCGAGTCGGTGGCGCACAGCTTCGGGATCTGGGTGCCGGCATGCATCGCCGCCGCCATCACCGAGGTGCCGGCCGGCACCGTCACGTCCATGCCGTCGATCGTCAGGGTGACGGTCTGCTCCGCCACGCGGATCGGCGTGCCGTAGTCGATCTCCTTGATCAGGCCCATCGACGTCTCCTCACTCGGCCGCGACCGGCAGATCGCCGGCGCGCCTGAAATCTTCCGGGAAATGGGTGATCGCGCTCATCACGGGCATGGGCGTGAGCCCGCCCATGGCGCAGAGCGACCCATCGGTCATGACCTCGCAGAGGTCCTCGATCAGCTTCAGGTTCGTCTCCGGCCGGATGCCGGCGATGACCTTGTCCATGGTCTCGACGCCACGGGTCGCGCCGATGCGGCAGGGGGTGCACTTGCCGCAGGATTCGGTGGCGCAGAACTCGAAGGCGAAGCGCGCCTGGGCGGCCATGTCGACGGTGTCGTCGAACACGACGATGCCGCCATGGCCGACGAGGCCCTTCTGGGCCGCCATCGCCTCGTAATCGAGGGGCGTGTCGAGCAGGTGATCGGGGAAGTAGGCCCCGAGCGGCCCGCCGACCTGCACGGCCCGCACCGGACGGCCCGAACGGGTGCCGCCGCCGTAATCCTCGATCACCTCGCGGAGCGTCACGCCGAAGGCGAGCTCGATCAGGCCGCCATGCTTGATGTTGCCGGCGAGCTGGATCGGCAGGGTGCCGAGCGAGCGGCCCATGCCGTAATCGGCATAGGCCTTGGCGCCGTGCTCCAGGATCCACGGCACCGCCGTGAAGGTCATGACGTTGTTGACCAGGGTCGGCTTGCCCAGAAAACCCTTGAGCGCCGGGATCGGCGGCTTGGCCCGCACGATGCCGCGCTTGCCCTCCAGGCTCTCCAGCAGCGATGTCTCCTCGCCGCAGATATAGGCGCCGGCCCCGAGCCGGACCTCGAGGTGGAAGGTCTTGCCCGAGCCGAGGATGTCGTCGCCCAGGACACCCGCCTGGATGCCGTTGGCGATCGCCTCCTTCAGGGTGGCGAAGGCCTGCGGGTATTCCGAGCGCAGGTAGATGTAGCCGCGGGTCGCACCGGTCGCGACGGCCGCGATGGTCATGCCCTCAATGAGGTTGAAGGGGTCACCCTCCATCATCATCCGGTCGGCGAAGGTGCCGGAATCGCCCTCGTCGGCATTGCAGACGACGTATTTCTGCTCGCCCTTGGCCAGCATCACGGTGTTCCACTTGATGCCGGCCGGGAAGCCGGCGCCGCCGCGGCCGCGCAGCCCGGAATCGCGCACCGCCGCGACGATGCCCTCGGCATCGAGCTTCAGCGCGGCCTCGAGCCCGCGATAGCCGCCATGGGCGCGGTAATCGGCCACCGAGACCGGATCGACCACGCCGCAGCGGTGGAAGGTCAGGCGCTGCTGGCGGGCCAGGAACGGTATTTTCTCCGGATCGCCGAGGCGCAGGGCATGCTCGCCGCCGGTGGTCAGGCTGGCATCGAGCAGCGCGTCGACATCCGAGACCTTGACCGGACCGTAGGCGACCCGGCCTTCCGGCGTGCCGACCTCCACCATCGGCTCGAGCCAGAACAGGCCGCGCGAGCCGGTGCGCACGATGGTCACGTCTAGGCCGCGGCGCTCGGCGCCGGCGAACAGGGCCCGGGCGACCTTGTTGGCGCCGAGGCCCAGAGCCACGGCATCCCGGGGGACGTAGAGGGTGACGCTCACTGGCGGGTCTCCCGCTTGGTTTCGGCCAGCGCCTCGTCGAGGGAATCTGCGGTCAGATGGGCGACCGGCTCGCCGTCGATGAGGGCCGCGGGGCCGTTGGCGCAGAGGCCGAGGCAGTAGACCGGCTCGACCGTGGCGCTGCCGTCGGCAGTGGTCTCGTGCCAGTCGCAGCCGAGGCGGCCGAGGATCTCGCGGTGGATCTTGTCCGAACCCATGGCCTGGCAGGCCTCGGCCCGGCACAGCTTCACCTCGTGGCGGCCGGCCGGGTGGGCGCGGAAGTCATGGTAGAAGGTGATGCAGCCATGCACCTCGGCGCGCGACAGGTTCAGCGCGTCGGCGATGAGCGGCACGGCGCCGCCATCGACGTAGCCGAAGGTCGCCTGCAGCGCGTGCAGGATCGGCAGCGTCGCGCCTTCGAGATGGGTATGTTCTGCAATGATCCCGGAGGCGCGTTCCGCGCTCCAGGGCTCGTGACGCGCCATGGTTTCCAGCCCAGTCTGTTCCTTTTCTAAAGCGAAGTGGAACAGAAATGCCGAACCCCATCAATCGTGCAGTCCGGTGGCCCGACAAAGGATCCCTGTCGAACTGTCACCCGCACGATGGTCGCGGTGACAAACCGCGATAAGTCTTTCTTAAAGCGTTCGTTTCCGATGCACGGCGGCGGTCGAAAAATCTTGCGTGCGCCGCAACATCGCTTTGTGCCATGCACGAAATTGCATCCGCGCGGGCAGACGGCGCCTCAGAACTCCATGTCCAGCTCTTCGATCTCGTCCGGCTCGTCGGCGGCGGCCTCGGCCCATTCGACCATGGGCGCCCAGTGCAGGATCGTGTCCCGGTAGGCGGCGGACCGGGGCGGCAGCGCCACGTCGTAGGTCCGGAACCGGGTGCAGACCGGGGCATAGAGCGCGTCGGCCAGCGTCGGGCGCGGACCGAACAGGAACGGGCCGTCATAGCGGTCCAGGCAATCGTCGAAGATCGTGACGATACGCTCGATATCGGCCCGGGCGCCGTTGAACACCCGGAAACCCGGGTGGAAGGCGCGCAGGTTCATCGGCAGGGCCGAGCGCAGGTTGACGAAGCCCGAATGCATCTCGCCCGCGATGGAGCGGCAATGGGCGCGCTCGGCAATATCGCGGGGCAGCAGGCCCGCCTCCGGGAAGGTCTCGCCGAGATACTCGGCGATGGCGAGGGTGTCCCAGACCACCACGTCGCCGTTGCGCAGGCGCGGCACCAGGAAGGACGGGGACAGGTGCAGCAGCTCGGCCCGGCTGGTGGCATCCGTGCCCGACAGGACCTCGGTGTCGAAGGCGAGCCCGGCCATCCGGCAGATCAGCCAGCCCCGCAGGGACCAGGACGAGTAGTTCCGGCTGGAGATGGTGAGCGTGGCGGCGGTCATCGTCTTCACCCCGGGCGCGTCGCCGATCATGCGATCAGTTCTGCCGGATCCAAGACTCATGCCGATTCGATCCGGGCGAATCGCGACGCGCCGAATATTACTCCCGTCGCAGCAGCGCGGCGACCTCCGCCTCCTCGGCCGCCGACAGGGTCCGGACTGGCGCGGCCGGCCGCCGGCGGGCGAGGCGCCAGATCCCGAACCCGCCGAGCAGCACGGCCAGGATCGGGGTCAGCCACAGCAGCAGGGTGTGGAGGGCGAAGACCGGCCGCAGCAGCACGAACTCGCCGTAGCGGTCCACGACGTAGCGCAGCACCGCCGGATCGCTGTCACCCTTCTGCAGGCGCTCGCGGACGATCAGGCGCAGGTCCTTGGCGAGCGGCGCGTCGGAATCGTCGATCGACTGGTTCTGGCAGACGAGGCAGCGCAGCTCCGACGAGATCTCCCGGGCGCGATGCTCGAGCACCGGATCCTTCAGCACCTCGTCGGGCTGGACGGCCTGGGCCGGGGCGGCGAATGCGAGGGCGGCGAGGAGCGTAAGGGTGAGGCGGCCACGCGCTGCTTTCCTGCCCTCCTTTGCGGGACTCGCAGATCGGCTGACAAAGAACGCGACGGCCCCCCTCTCCCGTGCGGGAGAGGGTTGGGGTGAGGGACCAAGTCTCTCCGGAGAGGTCGCATCCCTCACCCTGCCCCTCTCCCGCACGGGAGAGGGAACCCGCGCCTCGACCGGAGACACGAGAATCCCGTAGCCCATAGAGCAGGCAGGGCGAGCGTCGGCGGCGTCCGCGCCTGTTGCGAGCCCCCGCGCCATCACTCGGCCGGCACCGCGGCCGCGCCGGGCATGGCCCGCGCCCGCGCCTTGGCCGGGACGCCGACGCGCATCCGGCGGTCGGTGAGCGACAGCCCGCCACCCAGCGCCATGACCACGGCGCCGAGCCAGATCATCAGCACCAGCGGCTTGTAGTAGAGGCGCACGCCGACGCCGCCGTCCTGGCCGATCTCGCCGAGGCTGGCATAGACCTGGCTCGCCCCGATGGTCAGCAGGCCCGACTCGGTCACCGACATCTTGCGGCTCGGGTAGAACCGCTTGCCGGTCTCGACCCGGCCGACCTCGTCGCCGGAGCGGGTGCGGATTGTCAGGAAGGCCGCGGCCTCCTCGTAGTTCGGGCCGGCCCGGGGGGCGACCCGGTCGAGGGTCGCCGTGTAGGGACCGGTCGAGAGGGTCTGGCCGGGCTTGAGCGTCGCCAGCCCCTCGGTGGCCCAGCCCTGCGCGGCGATGCCGATCACCACCACGCCGACGCCGGCATGGGCGAGCGCGGTGCCCCAGGCCGAGCGCGGCAGGCCGATGGCCCGGCGCCCGATCTGACCGAGGTCGCGCGTCCGGCTGGAGCCGAAGCCCCGGGCCCGGGAGACGATCTCCAGGGCCGAGCCGATCAGCAGGTAGGCGCCGAGCCCGATCCCGAGCGGCGCCATCACGGGCCCGCCCCATGTCAGGGCCAGGACCGCGAAGCCGACCACCAGGGCGACGGCGAGCGCCGCGAACAGGCGCTGCGAGGCGGCCAGCACGTCGCCCCGCTTCCAGGCGAGCGCCTGGCCGAACGGGACGATCAGCAGAAGCGGGATCGCCAGGGGGATGAAGGTCGCGTTGAAGAAGGGCGGGCCGACCGTGATCTTCTCGCCGGTCAGCATCTCCAGCAGCAGCGGATAGAGCGTGCCCACCAGCACCGTGGCGCAGGCGGCCACGAGGAACAGGTTGTTGAGGACGAGGGAGCCCTCCCGGGAGATCGGCGCGAACAGGCCGCCCTGCCGCAGCAGCGGCGCCCGCCACGCGAACAGGGTCAGCGAGCCGCCGATGAACAGGATCAGGATCGCCAGGATGAAGACGCCGCGGGTCGGGTCGGTGGCGAAGGAATGCACCGAGGTGATCACCCCGGAGCGGACCAGGAAGGTGCCGATCAGCGACAGGGAGAAGGTCAGGATGGCGAGCAGCACCGTCCACACCTTCAGGGCGTCGCGCTTCTCCATCACTACGGTGGAGTGCAGCAGAGCCGTGCCGGCGATCCAGGGCATCAGGGAGGCGTTCTCCACCGGATCCCAGAACCACCAGCCGCCCCAGCCGAGCTCGTAATAGGCCCAGTACGAGCCCATCGCGATGCCGAGGGTCAGGAACGACCAGGCGACCAGCGTCCAGGGCCGCACGGCCCGCGCCCAGACCGCGTCGATCCGCCCGTCGATCAGGGCGGCGACCGCGAAGGCGAAGCTGATCGAGAAGCCGACATAGCCGACGTAGAGGAGCGGCGGATGGATCGCCAACCCGACGTCCTGCAGCAGCGGGTTGAGGTCGTTGCCCTCCAGCGGGGCCGGGACCACGCGGCTGAACGGGTTCGAGGTCGTGATGATGAACAGCACGAACACGAAGGTGATCAGGCCCTGCACGCCGAGCGTGTTGGCCCGCAGACGCGGCGGCACGGAGTTCCGGGCCACCGCCACGCAGGCGCCGAACAGGGTCAGGATCAGGACCCAGAGGAGCATCGAGCCCTCATGGTTCCCCCACACGCCGGAGACCTTGTAGATCAGCGGCTTCTGGGTGTGCGAGTTCTCGACGACGTTCTGGACCGAGAAGTCCGAGGTGACGTGCGCCCAGGTGAGCGCCGCGAAGGCGAACAGCACGCAGGCGAAGGCGCCGAGCGCCGCCTGCGAGGCGGCCTGGCGCAGGGCCGGGTCGCCCGAGCGCGCCGCCCAGACCGGCATCACCATCTGGACGAGGGAGATCGCCAGCGCGAGCGCGAGCGCGAAATGGCCGGTCTCGACGATCATGCCGGATTCCTTACCGCTCGCTGCGGGGGCCGAGGGTCCCGCCGTTGGAGGCGGTGACGGGCTTCGGCCCGGCCTTAGGCGCGCCCTTGTCGCCCCCCTCCTGCCAGCGCCCCTGCGCCTTCAGGGCGTCGGCGACCTCGCGGGGCATGTACGATTCGTCGTGCTTGGCCAGCACGGTGTCGGCCCGGAACCGGCCGCCCGGCTCCAGCATGCCCTCGGCCACGACGCCCTGGCCCTCGCGGAACAGGTCGGGCAGCAGGCCCTTGTACTGGACCTCGACCGTGGCGTTGGTGTCGGTGACGGCGAAATCCACCGTCTGGTCGGGCCCGCGCCGGAGCGAGCCGTCCTTCACCAGGCCGCCGAGGCGCATCCGGGTGCCGGGGGCGATGCCCTGCTGGGCGATATCGGTGGGCGAGCGGAAGAACACGATCGAGCCGCTCATGGCGAACAGGATCAGCCCCACGGCGAGCGCCAGGACGCTGCCGCAGGCGGCGATCAGGATCAGGCGGCGGCTCTTACGCGTCACGACTCTTCCACCCCGGGATCCGACGGGCTTGGGCCCGAACAGACCTAAACCGTTCTCATTCTAGCCTTGCAGGGTGTCGGCCCGGCAGCCGCGCCGGTCAAGGGCGTCGGGCAGGACCGATTGTCGTACGAACAGCGGCCGCGACGGTTAGGGATTGGATCTCGGGGCCAGATCGAGCTCCCGGGCGAGGCCGTCGAGCCGGCTCACCGCCTCGGCGTTGGTCGCCAGCGCCATCCGGGCGCGGTCGAGGGCCTTGATCGCCTGGTCGCGCTCGCCGAGTGCGCTGTAGGAGCGCACGAGCCGCAGCCACTCGTCCGGCGTGCCGCCCCGGGCCGTGAGACGCCGGTCGAGGCCGTCGACCATGCCGCGGATCGCCACGTCGCGCTCGGCCGGCGACATCGCCTGCATGGCCGCGGCGGCCGATTCGGTATCGGAGCGGGGCGCGGGACCCGCCATGGGCCCGGGGGCCGCCGGTTGGGCCGGAGCACCCGGATCGAGCCCGAGGATGCGGGCGCCGGCCTCGACCTGGGCGAGCCCCTGCGGGTCGCCGGCCAGCGCCACCCGGGCGCGCGCCAGGGCATCGATCGCCTGGTCGCGCTCGCCGAGCACCGCCCGGGAGCGGGTGAGCCGCAGCCATTCGTCCGGCGTGCCGCCCCCGGTCTTGAGCCGGGCATCGAGCCCGTCGACCATGCCGCGGATCGCCGCCTGCTGCTCGGCCGGAAGTTTCTGGGGCGTCGGAGGCATAGCGGCCGGCGCCGGCTCGCCCTTGAGCCGGGCGAGGTTCTGCCGGACCAGCCCGAGCCAGGGCGCGTCGGCGGGGCTCGCGGCCTCCAGGGCGCTGAGCTGGCGGATCGCCTCGCCGGTATCGCCGGCCTGCTCGGCGGCGCGCGCGAGATAGAAGCGGGGTTTGGGTGCGTTCTGCTCCTTGGCCTGCGCCTTCTCGAACAGGGCCTTGGCCTCGGGCGAGACGGTGCCTTCGCCTGCCGCCGTCAGGGCCTCGCCCCAATCGGCCAGGGTGTCGGCGCTCTCGCCCTTCAGGCGGGCGATGTTGGCGAAGGCGCGGGCCGCGTCGTCGAACCGGCCGGTGCGCATATAGACCGGGGCGAGCACGGCCCAGCCGCGGGCATCGTTCGGGTCGCGGGCGAGGCGCGCCTCGATCTGCCCGACCGCCTTCATCAGGTCCTCGGTGCCGCCCCGGGCAGCCTGCCGGTCGGCATCGGTCTGCGCCGGCAGCTCCGGCGAGCCGTAGAGGCCGTAGGCGATCAGCGCGACCAGCGGGATCGTGGACAGCGCGAAGGCGGAGGCCGCCCGGCGCCGGCGCAGGCGCGGCTCGGCCGGGCGCGCGGCCTCGTCGGCATCGGCATCCTCCGCGTCGCGCCGGGCGTCGCGGCTCGCCCGCAGCAGGCGGCGGGCCGCCTCGGCGCGGGCGGTCTCGGCCTCGTCTGGGGCGATGAGGCCGCGCTCCAGATCGCGCGCGATCTCGGCGATCTGGTCCTCGTAGAACGCCGTCTCGGTATCGACGCTGGAGGCGCCGCTTTCGCCGGCGGGAACGGCCGTGCGTCGCGACATCGGCCAGAGCAGGCCGAGCACGGTCGCCGCGGTCATGCCCGCCAGGATGAACCAGATCGCCGTCATCGAACCTTCGCCAGCGGGCCCGACCGACCCGCATGTCACCACGCCATGTGGAGCCGGCCGCGAGATGCCACGACGGCCCCCGGCGGCGGCACGGTGTCACGCAACTCCCGGGCGATGACAAGGGGCGCAACCGGACCATGAAGCCGCGTCCCGCGGCGGGAAAACCCGCCTTCGATCAGTGGCTGGCGGCGCCCACCGGCGCATCGCCCGGCACTTCGAGGACCGCCCGCAGGCCGCCGAGGCTCGCCTGTTCCAGGGTGAAGCGGCCCCGGTAGAGGGCAGCGAGATCGGCCACGATGGACAGGCCGAGGCCCGAGCCGGGCTTCGATTCATCCAGGCGCCGGCCGCGGCCGAGCACGGCCTGGCGGGCCTCCGGGGGCAGGCCCGGGCCGTCATCCTCGATGGCCACGACGAGGTGGGGATAATCGTGCTTGGCCACCGCCTCGGCCCGGATCGCCACCCGGCCGTGGGCCCATTTCGAGGCGTTGTCGACGAGGTTGCCGACCATCTCTTCGAAATCCTGGCGCTCGCCCCGGAAGCGCAGGCCCGGAGGAACGTGGACATCGTAGGCGATATCCTTGTCCCGGTAGATCTTGCCGAAGGTCCGGACGAGACCGGCCAGGGCCGGCTCGACCTCTGTGGAGGTGCCCAGCGTCCCCGCGAGCGCGGCCGCGCGGGCGCGGTCGAGGTGGTAATTCACCTGGTCGCGCATCACCGCCGCCTGCTCGCGGATCTTCTGGGCGAGCTCCTCCGGGGCGTCCGAGGCGCCGACCTCGTTGACGATGATCGAGAGCGGCGTCTTGAGCGCGTGGGCGAGGTTGCCGACCTGGGTGCGGGCGCGCTCCAGGATCTCCCGGTTGGTCTCGATCAGGAGGTTCACCTCGCCGGTGAGCGGGGCGATGTCGCGCGGATAGGTGCCGGTGATGCGGTCGGCCTCGCCGCGGCGCACGGCACCGAGCGCGGCGCGCATCTTCTTCAGGGGCGCCAGGCCGAACCGGATCTGCAGCAGGGTGGTGATCGCCAGCGACAGGCCGAGCAGCCCGAACGTGATGGTCAGCGAGTTCCGGAACCGGTCGACGTCGTTGACGATCTCGTCGGCGGGGCCGGCCACCCGGACGGTGTAGCGGCCCTCCTCACCCAGATCGACGTCGCGCTCCATGATGCGCAGCAGCCGCCCGTCCTGGGCCTTGCCGTAGCCCTGCCGGATCTGTCCGACCCCGACCTTGCCGTCGGAATCGGTGGCCGGCCCCAGCGGCACGCCGACCAGCGAGCGGGAGGTGCGCAGGTCCCGGGGCTTCGCGTCGGGCTTGCCGACCTGCCAGTACCAGCCGGACAGGGGCAGATCGAAGCGCGGATCGCCCAGCGAGAAGGTCCGGCTCTCGGGATCGTTGGGCGAGACGAGGTCGGTGGCGAGGTTGTTGGTGAAGACCAGGAGCCGGCTGTCGAAGGCGCGCTCGGTGTTCTCCCGGTACAGCGTCGTGAGGATCCAGGCCGCGATCAGCAGGATCGCCGAGCTCGACAGGAACGCCGACACGGCCAGCCGCACCGCGATCGAGCGGCGGCGCAGGGAGAAGAGACCGATCAGGGTTTTCATCGGCCGCCTGGGGACTGGGGATGCGATTTCGCCTTAGCCGCGACGCGCTGGTAGAGAAATGCTCCGACCACGGAAGCGATCGTGCCGCCCCCGATCGTTCCTGCGACCCAGGGCTGGCCAAGCCAGAGTGCAAAGGCGGCAACCGATAGAGCAGCGAGCGCAAATAGGAGCGCACTGATCTGGCCGCGCACGTCCTGCCGAATGGCAGCCTCTAGAGCTTGCCGCTCGTAGGTCCGACGGTGATCGGCCTCCAACTCCCATTGCCGAAAGATGCGCTCGGGTGAATCAGGGACCAACCGGGCAAATCCTTCGAGCACGGCAGGCGGCGGCAAGGGTCCTTGCCAGAAACTGCTGCGTCCGACCTCGACCGGCACCTCACCTCGATTCGTAAGTGTGCCCTGGTCTGTGGGAGCTGGCTGGCGCGCGGGTGTCCTAGTCCTGCTTGATCGGCTCACGCGCCGCCTCACGCTCGATCACGCCACGCAGATCATCGCCGATGCGGCGAAAATCACCCCGCAGAGCCTCAGTTTCGTCCCGGTGCGGATACCGGATCGGTTCCGATGCGACGGGCCAGAACGAAGCGAGGGCATCCAGGCCGACCCTGTAGCGGGACCAGCGTGTCCGCGGCGCCGGATCGGGTCTTTCGGCGGAAGTCATGGCGGTGGCAAATCCGTGGCGCGAAGCCCTGAGCGATGTAACTCTTCGGCGATACCGGGACAACCGCACTCACCCCGGTGTCACCGCATCATAGTACACCGCGCCCCGCATCAGCGGCCGCGCGGTGCGGAAGAACGAGCCGCGCTCCGCCCGCCATCCCGTGCCGTCCCGCGCCACGGTGGCGTCGGCGGTGAGGATGCCCGAGGGCATGCCGACCCGGAGCGCCGCGTCGCCGGTGGCGCGGGCGGCCTCGTGGACCAGGCTGCCCGCGATCCGTGCGGCGACCGCGAGGCACAGGGTGGCGGTGAGCGGCAGGGCCTGGTGCGGCACGCCGTTCGAGATCACCCGGGCGGTGAGGTCGACGTCCGGGGCGCGGATCGCAGCACCGGACAGGCTGGAGGAATCCTGGGGCGGCGCGACCAGGCCGACGAAGGGGACGTGTATGATCCGCGCGGCGGCGTCGGGATCGGGGGCGATGCCCATCGCCACGGAGGCGGCCAGGCGGATCCGCGCCAGCCTGTCGAGGAGGCCGGGCACCGCCTCCAGGGCGGCGGGCAATTCGGTGCCGGTCAGGCCGAGATCGGTGGCGCGGACGAACACGCAGGCATTGGCCGCATCCACCAGCGAGGCCTCGATCGGGCCGAGCCCCGGCACGTCGAGGATCTGCCGGACGGCGCCGGTGGGCAGCAGCCTTCCGGTGGTGGCGCCGCCCGGATCGACGAAATCGAGGCGGATCGGCGCGCCGGTGCCGGTGACGCCGGGGATCGCCAGGTCGCCGCGATAGACGGCGCGGCCGCCCCGGACCTCGAAGCCGGCCTCGATGCGCTTGCGCGTATTGGTGTTGAAGATCCGCAAGCACACCGGGCCGTCGGCGACCTCCACGAGCCCCTCGTCCACCGCGAAGGGCCCCACCGCCGAGAGCATGTTGCCGCAATTGCCCGACAGGTCGATCCGCCCCTCGCGGACCACGACCTGCACGAAGGTGTAGTCGATGTCGGCATCCGGCCGGGTCGAGGGCTCGACGATGCAGATCTTCGAGACCGAGGAGACACCCCCGCCCATGCCGTTGAGCTGGCGCCCGAACGGGTCGGGGCTGTCCATGGCGGAGAGGAAGGCGGGCTCCCAGGCGGCGATGGCCCCGGGCACGTCCTGCCGGCGCAGCATCAGCGCCTTGCTGGTGCCGCCGCGCATGAACACGGCCGGCAGCGTGCCACCGGTGGCCAAGCTCGTCACACCCGCGCCGGAGGCTGGTTCGGATCCACGAGGTAGCCCAGCCCGCGCACGGTCTGGATCAGGTCCACGGCGAGCTTCTTGCGCAGGCGGCCGACGAACACCTCGATGGTGTTCGAATCCCGGTCGAAATCCTGGTCGTAGAGGTGCTCGGTCAGCTCGGCCCGGGAGACCACCCGGCCGGTATGGTGCATCAGGTAGGAGAGCAGCCGGTATTCGTGGCTGGTGAGCTTCACCTGGGCGCCGTCGACGAAGACCTTGCCGGAGCGGGTGTCGAGGGTGACGGGGCCGCAGGCGATCTGGCTGGAGGCGTGGCCGGCCGCCCGGCGCAGGAGCGCCCGGACCCGGGCCATCAGCTCCTCCATGTGGAACGGCTTGGTCACGTAATCGTCGGCGCCGGCATCGAAGCCGTCGACCTTGTCGGACCAGCGGTCCCGGGCGGTCAGGATGATCACGGGGGTCTTCACCCCGGCCCGGCGCCACTTCTGCAGAACCGAGACGCCGTCGGCCTTGGGCAGGCCCATGTCGAGGATGATCGCGTCGTAGGGCTCGCTCTCCCCGAGATAGCCGCCCTCCTCGCCGTCATAGGCCTTGTCGGCGACGTAGCCGGCCTCTTCCAGCGCCGCGACCACCTGACGGTTAATGTCCCGGTCATCCTCCACGACGAGCAGTCGCACGGCTCACTCCATTCCACTGCGGGTGTGAAGCCCGGTCAGTATTGGCCCGCGACCTTACCGGTGCGGGCATCCACGATCACGTGCACGAAATGCCCGTCCCGGCGCAAGGCGGTCAGCATGTAGACGAGGCCGTCCTCGTGGCGACACAGGCTGGCGCGCTGGATCTCGGCCCTGGGGATCACCGTGCGGGCCGCCCGGATCGCCGCCACCGGGGCGATCACCCGGCGCTCGCCGACCTCCTCGCGCATGTCGGCGGGCGACAGGCAGGTCTCGATTCGCAAGGGCGTCGGATCCGCCACCGGGGCGGCCTGCGGGGCCGGCCCGTCATCGGCCATGGAGCCGAGGCCGCTGGCGGCGAGGGCCGCGGCGGTCAGGCTGATGGCAACGAGAGTGATGGCGTAGCGCATTGCCAGAAGATTTGCGCCGAGGGCACTGAATGCGCCCTGAATACGTAGCTGTAGGCGCGACGAGGCGCGATCGGCCGGCTGGCTGCCTCGGGGAAGCGTGAGCTGTTTGATCGCGGACGGCATCGTGCGGGCTCTACGGCCGACGGGCTTTTCGGGTTCCACCGGCCGGGCCACGCTGCACAGGCGGTGACGCAACCCCGGCAGCCCCGGATCTAGCGCGCGTGCCGGCATCCGGGCGCGGGTTCCGGCGGGTCCGGGTATGCCGGCGCGGCCGCCTGCGCGGCCAGGACGGCATCGATCGACCAGGGTCGCGCCCCGAGCTGCGCGCCCAGCTGAAGCGTGATCGCGAGCGCGGCCGCCCCGGACAGGGCCAGCCAGACTCGGTCGAGGATCCGGTTCCAATGCGGGCTCATCGCGGGCCTCCCGTGATCAGGGTCCAGAACGCCCGCAGGGCCGGCATGCGCTCGGTGAGCCAGGCGATCTGGTCCGAGAACCAGTGCGCACCCGCCGCCGCGGTGACGAAGGCGAACAGGATCGCGTGCTTGAGGCGCCGGAGATAGCGGCGCAGCACCCGCCGCTCGACATGCGCGTCCACGAGCTCGTCGAGGACGGCGAGCCGCGGCTCGGTCTGGCGCGCCACATAGGCGTGCCAGAAGGGCGGAAACCGGATGGTGCGCGCCCGGTTGCCGGGGTCCGGCGGATGGCGCGCGGGGTGACGGGCGGTGGTCATAGTGTTCTGCCCCCGGCCGACGATGGTCGCACCTCGCTCCATGCAAGACGCGACGCGCTCTCCTCCCCCTTGCGGGGAGGAGCTGGAGGTGGGGGTCGTGGAGAAGGCACCGCTGCGCCCGATCCGCCCCCCTGCCCCTCCCCGCAAGGGGGAGGGGAAAAGCAAGGATCTTCAGCTGCTTACCGCCAATCGTGGCGGATCGGGCCGCTAGCCCCGATGCTCATCCCCCGCGCGCAGCGCCGCCAGCGCCGGGGTCAGGACGTTGCCGACGCTGGCCTGCGGGTCGAGCGGCAGGGCCCGGAAGATCCGGGCCGCGACGCCCTCCGCACCGCCGGCCTGCCGGACGACATGGGCCGGCGCGGTGGCCAGGACGTGCCGGGCGCCGGCCGCGACCACGGCGGAGCCGAGATCGACGCTCACGGTCCGGCCCCGGGCGGCGCCGGCCACGGCGTTCTGGCCGTACTCGGCCCCGGCCCGGATCGCGGCCTCGACGCGCTCCCGGGTCAGGAGCGAGGCCGCCCAGGGCGCGACCCGGGCGACACCGGCCGTCACGGCTGCGGCGGCGATCGGTACCAGCACCGCCGACACCGGCTGCAGCAGGCCGACCAGCCAGTCGCCCCAGGGGATCGCCACAGTGCCCGCGGGCGCAGCGGCCAGCGCCGGGGAGACCAAGGCGACGAACGGGATCGCGGCGCTAGCGAGCGCCAGCCCGGCACGGAAGAGCTGCGTCATGATCGATCTCCGGTGTTGCGCGC
Organism: Methylobacterium brachiatum; assembly: GCF_020523825.1. GTDB lineage: Bacteria > Pseudomonadota > Alphaproteobacteria > Rhizobiales > Beijerinckiaceae > Methylobacterium > Methylobacterium brachiatum. The sequence goes on from NZ_JAJALK010000005.1 coordinate 49,396, forward strand.
ACGGCGGACCCGGCCGGCTCGGGATTCGGGGATGGGCGGCGCGGCGGCGGTGCGCAGGGCCGCGAGCGCCCGGCGGGCCCAGTCCAGCCGGCTCGCCAGCGCGATCACCCCGGGCCGCTCGAAGAGCCGGCACACGGTCTCGGTGGCGGCCTCCAGGGTCGGGGCCTGGCGCAGGGCGGCGAGCGCGGCCGCCTCGGTGGTGCGCAGCTCGACACAGAGGTAGCGGTACTGCGCGTCGAGGGATGCGGGATCGCAGGCATGCGCCCGGCACCAGGCCTCCATGGCCACCCGCCGGGGGCCGGTCCATTGCGCCAGCCCCCAGCCGCCCCGGGACCCGGCTACCGCAGGGGCGACCTCCTGGAGCTTTCGGAAGCCGCCGCTCTCGTGGCCGAGATTGCCCAGGAGGCCCGCGGCCTGGAAATCGGTGAGCCCGAGATCGCGCATCAGGCGCGGCCCGAGGCTCCGGCACCCGGCCGCGAAGGCGTCGCCCGGCCCCCGGGCCGGACCGGTGGTTGCGGGCATGGGTCTTCTCCGGGCAGGGTCCGCGCGACACGGACGGGGGACACGTGGGACACGGACAGGACCGGCCGCTGGTGTTCATCGGCGATTCGATCACCGCCGGATGGGGCCTCGCCCGGGCCGAGACGTTCGCGCGGCAGGGCTTTATCGCCCGGGGCGTGCCGGGCCAGACGAGCGGGCAGATCCGCGCCCGGTTCCTGCGGGACGCGGCCGGCGCCCGGGGCATCCACCTCCTGTGCGGGATCAACGACATCGCCGAGATCGGCGGCCCGGTCTCGGACGGGGCGATCCGGGACAACATCGCCGCCATGGCGCGGCTCGCCTTCGAGGCCGGGCTGCCGCTCTGGATCGGCACCGTGACGCCGAGCGATTTTTGGGGGTGGCGCCCGGAGCTAAGACCCGTGGCGCGCATCCACGGCCTGAACCGCTGGATCCGCGCCCATTGCGCCGCCAGCGCCGCGGCGCTGATCGATTATCACGCGCCGCTCGCCACGAGTTCGGGGGCGCTCCGGCCGGAATTCACCGAGGACGGCATCCACCTCAACGCCGACGGCTACGCGGCGATCGAGCCGGTGATGCTGGCGGCGTTAGCGCCCGGGGATGACTGGTGAGGCGGGACTGACGGATCCACAGGCCTATCGCGACGGCGACGTTTCCCCTCGCCCGACATCCTTCCGACGTTCACACATCGGCTTGTGCCGACCGCGACGCGCTCCCTCTCCCGTGCGGGAGAGGGGTGGGGTGAGGGATACGCGCTATCCGGAAAGACCTCGCCCCTCACCCTGTCCCTCTCCCGTGCGGGAGAGGGGACCGGAGCCCCGTCCGGTAAACGGCGGATCCGGCAGTTCGGCATGCCAGAAGCGCAGACGTTGCCGGAGCGGCGGTGATGGGGCGGCTCAAAGCGAGACGCGCGTCCGCCCCCCTCAAGATCCCAATCCCAGCCAATACGTTTGAACATTTCCGGCACCGGTCACCGTGCCGCCGGTCGTGCGGCGGTTGCGGAGGGTGAAGCCGGTGGCGGTCACGTCGCTGACCTGGCTGGCGTAGAGCGTCCCGGCATCCCGGGCGATCGGCTGCGTCCAGACGCCCAGGCAGGCGCTGGGGAAGGCCGGCGCAAACGACACGGAGACGTCCGCGTCCGTGCTCGTGGCGAGCCCCCAGTGCAGGATCAGGCCGTTGGCGAGCCGCGCATAGCCGGTCGGGGCCAGCGCTTGCGTGCCGAGCGCCAGCGGGGTGCCGTCGGCGCGCTGGTAGTGGCGCACGCGCCAGCGGCCGGCGCCGTCCGAGGTGGCCAGGCAGGTGTCGTCGGCGGCCGTGACGATGTCGGCCCGGGTCGGCAGGGCCAGCTGCTCGGCATCGTGGACCAGGGTGGCGGCGCCGGCGAAGCGCAGGAGCCGCTCCCGGTCGGCGCCGGTGCCGAACCGGGTGATCCGGGCCGTGCCGGTCACCAGCACGCGCCGCGTGGCGGTGCCGCCGAGATCGGTGGTCGCCGCCGAGGCCAGCACGGTCTCCGTGGAGGCGAAATCGATCCCGCCCTTCGCCGCGGAGGCGGTGAGCGCGGTGGCGAAGGCGGCCCCGTCGGGCGAGACCTTCAGCGAGAAGTCGTCGCTGCCGAGGAGGCCCAGCAGGGCGCGGGCGGAGTAGCCGGTCTGGAGGATCAGGCCGGCATCCCGGGACGCGGCCTGCTTGTTGACTGACATCCGCATGTCGCCGGAGCCCGGCGTCGCGTCGTCCCAGGTGAGCAGGGCCGCGTCCGACTTCACCGCGAGGCGGTTGGTGGCGTCCGCCCCGGTGTTGATGCCGAGCCGGCTGACGCTCTGGATCGCCGTGAGCGTCCGGCGGAAGCTGCCCCAGGTGGTTCCGTCGAACACGTAGAGGTCGGCCTCGTCGATCAGGTAGGCGAACCAGCCGGCCCGGGGCACGGCGCCGATCCAGACCCCGTCGGCGTAGCGCACCACCTGGCCGGCGAGCCCGGCCCAGGCGCCCCCCGGATTCGACGCGACCACGAGGTAGCGGTCGCCGTCGGCGGGGTTCTGGGGCGGCGCGGTGAGGTCCTTGTCCAGGCAGGCGAGCTGGACCAGGGCGTCGAGGAGGCCGAGCGCCTCGTTGTGGGTGACGTGCTTCTGGGCCTGGCTCGCCGCGATCAGCGGCAGGCCGAGGCGGGGCGTGGCGTCGGTCATGGGGGGCTCCGGAAGGCTTGCGGTGTCCGATCGGATCGCCCGGCCGGATGTGCTTTGCCGTCATCGCGAGCGCAGCGAAGCGACCCAGGCACGCGCCACGGTCCGGGATCGCGCGCTGCCCTGGGTTGCTTCGCTGCGCTCGCAATGACGGTGAGGGCTTTGATGCGAGAAGGGATCAGGCGGTTCGGATCGGGATTCGCGCGCGGGTGGCCGGGCCGGGTCCGGCCACGGCGCCGATCTGCGCCACGGCCACGTCGAGGCTGGTCTGGGGGCTGCCGAAATCGGCCGCCTCGTCGGCGTAGAGGACCTGCTGCGCCTCGGCCCGGATCGTGCGCAGGGGCGTGCCGGCACCGGAATAGACCGTGATCGCGTAGACCTCCGGCTCGGCGAGGGGAATCTCGGCGGGCTCCCAGGTGTCGCCGTCCCGGCGGGCCCGGCGGATCCAGGAGAGGCGCAGGCCGGACGCGTCCCGGCGCGCCCGCAGATGGACCGGCCGCAGGGGACGCAAAGCCGCGAGCCCGGCCGTAGCGGACAACTCCGAATAGGCCGGATCGCCCGGGTCCCGGTCGGCCGGGCCGACCCGGTAGCGGAAGCCCCGGCCGACCTCGTCCAGGCGCTCCACCAGGGGCACCAATGCGCCGTCGTCGAGCCGCACGATCAGGCTGCCCGCCGGGGTCGCCCGGCCGGCCCGGGCCTCGCTGCCGGCGAGGCCGCGCAGAAAGCCCGAGAGCCGGTAGGTGTCGGGGCCGGTCAGCACCGCGCTGGCGGCAGAGAACAGCTCCGCGGCGCCGTCCGGCCCGATCAGCGCGAACAGGTTGCCGCCCGCGAGCATCGCGGCCTCGCCGATGGAGCCGAGCGCTCCGCCCCGGCGCAGGGTGACGTCGAGCGGCACGCCCCGCTGCAGCCGCCAGAGCGGCCCGGCCGGCAGCTCCGTGAGGGTCCGGCCGAGGCAGGCCGGGTAGTCGACGAGGCCGTGAAGCGCGAGCGGGCCTGTGCCTTCCGCCCGCCAGACGGCCGCCGCCCCGGGCCAGGGCTCGGCCGCCACCGCGAGGTATTGCAGCACCGTCGGGCTGCCGCGCTCCACCGGCAGGTCGAGCACCACGGCGAAGGGCGGCCCCGGGAAAGCCGGCGTCGCCCCAATTGGCAGGGCCGTGCTGCGGGGCAGGCCGCGCGCGGGGCCGCCCCGGGGCGGCACGCCGCTCGCCTCGATCCGGCGCCCGGTGGGGGCGTCGTCGATCCGGTCGATCCTGCGCAATACCGTCCCGCCCGGCACCTCGGCCGGCACCGCCAGCAGGTCGCCCGGCTCCAGCTCAACGCGGCGCGGGCTCAGGGTGAAGACCGCGCTGTCCCGGGCGGCGATGACCCGGTCGAGCATCGCCTCGGCGAGGCCGTCGCCGGTCTCCCGGCGGGTGACGATCGCCGCCTCGATCCGGGTCTCACGCCGCCGCTCGCCCACGGGCCGGATCGCGGCGACCGCGGCGCGGCGGTAATCCGGGCTCTCGGATTCGGTCAGACCGAGCTCGATTGAGCGCGGCAGGGCGCTCTCCTCGGCCCGGACCTGGCGCAGGACCGGTTTTTCCTCCGACAGCCGGACCAGATCGGCGTCCGCCAGCACCACCGGCCGGTCGCGGCGGGGCCCGCGCAGATGCAGGGCGCCGGCCACCGCCGAGACGTCGAGGCCGTAGACCTGCGCCAGGGTCTCCAGGGCGGCGCGCGCGGAAAGCGGCCGGTCGACGACGTAGCCATCGAGGAAGGCGGCGGCCTCCACGGCGACCGGCGCGTCGAAGCCGAAATCGGCCAGGATCCTCAGGACCAGCAGGTCGAGGTCGCAGCCCTCGATCCGCCCCGTGATCCAGTGACCGACCCGCCAGTTGGCGGTGTCGGCCCAGACCGCCTGGACGGCCGGGAAGGCCGGATAGGGCCGCGCGTCCCAGGACCAGACGAAGATCGATCCCGGATCGACCATCCGGCCGCCATAGACCGGCGAGACCGGGTTGTCGGAATCCGAAAACCCCGCCGCGGCCGGATCGAACCGGGCGATCACGGCCTCGACGCCCCGCAGCTGGATCAGCTCGTCGCGCAGGGCCCGGGAATGCGGCGGGTAGGCGCCCTCGGCGGATTTCGGATCGGGGAACACGTTCGGGCCGTTCGTGCCCTTGTCCACTGCCGGCACCCCGACCTCGGTGAGCCAGATCGGCTTGGCCTTCGGGACCCAGGCGGTGGCCCGGGTCTCGGCGCCGCCGTCGCGCTCGACATGCGGGTTCGACCACCAGCCGATCAGGTCCTTGGGCCGGAAGACCCAGGGCTTGCCGTAGGCGCCGTCCTGGATCGGCAGACGCGCCTGCGCCGCCCGCCCGGCCGCGTCGGCATAGTACCAGTCGTAGGCCTCGCCGGAGGCGACCCGGGCCTTCAGGTAGGTGCGGTCGGCGATGTCGCCCGAGACCGCAAGGTCGGCGTGGTCCGGCGCGTCGCGCCAGTCGGAGAGGGGCGGATACCAGTCGATCCCGACCGCGCCGATATTCGGGTCGGCGAACAGGTCGTCCAGGGGGAACCGGATCGTGGCGCCATCGTCGCGGACATGGGCGCCGTACTCGGTCCAGTCCGCCCCGTAGACGAGCGTCACGCCGGCGCCCAAGCGGGACCGCAGCTCCGCGGCGAGGCTTCTGAACGCCTGCACGGCCGGGTAGCCGGCGGCGCCGCGCACCCGGGTAAGGCCGACGAACTCGCTGCCGATCACGAAGCCGGCGATCCGCACGCCGCGCGCCGCCCATCGCGCCGCGAGGCCGGCGTAATGCAGCACCTCCGTGCGGTAGCCGTTCCCGAAGAAGTTTTGGATCTGCGTCTCCGCCGCGGCGGTGCCGTCCGGGCTGCCGGAAACGCCCGGGGCCGGGTCGCAGGTGATGCGCCCGCGCCAAGGATAGGGCGGCTGGGTCGCGCCGGGCACGCGGGGGTCGGGCAGGCCGTTATTGGCCGGCACGTCCATCATCACGAACGGGTAGAGCAGCACCTCGAGGCCGCGGGCCGCGAGGTCGGCGACCAGCCGGGTCAGCCCGGCATCCGACGGCGTCCCGCCATAGGCGGGGGTGCCGTCCGGCAGCGTCGAGACGACCTCGGCCTCGTCGCGGGTGATCCCGGCGACGCTCCAGGCCTCCGGCTTGGTGCGCTTGGCCCGGGTCTCGACCTTCGGCACCACCCGGCAGGATCCGGCGCGCAGGTCGGTGCCGAACCACGTCGCCACCACGGCGACCCGGCGCAGGTTCGGGCACAGGGCCTGGAGGGCGTCGAGGGACGCGGTGACGTCGGTGGCGCACTGGAGCTGGTGCCGGTTCGCCGCCTGAGTCCGGCCGAGGCCGAGATCGACGGTGACGAGGTTCGGGTCGAGGGCGAACTCGCCCGCCCCCGGGATCAGGTCGACAGCGCGGATCCGGTGGAACAGGCCGTTGACCGGACGGACCACCTCGAAGGCGAACTGGGGCACGCGGTTGCCGAACTCGGCGAGCGGCAGGTTCTCGAACACCACGTAGGCGAGGCCGCGATAGGCCGGGGCGTTTTCCGCGCCCTCTTTCGCGACGATCAGCGGGTCCGGCGCCTGGTCCGGGCCGCCGGTATGGACCCGCAGAGTGATCCCGACCTGGTCGATCCCCTTGCCGTCCGCCCAGATCCGGCGGACCATCGCGATCTCGCCCTCGCACAGCCCGACCGCCAGGTTGGCGAAATAGGCGTAGCGGGTGCGCACGGTCTTCTGGCCGCCCGCGCCCTTGGAGGCGGAGGCCGCGCGCTCCACCGTCGTGTTGGCGACCTCCCGGGCCCGCGTCGCCCAGATCAGGCTGCCGCCGATCTTCGCCCGCCCGTAGACCCGCGGGATGGGGTCGCCCTCCGTGGAGGACAGGCCGGCCACGTCGGCGAGCCGCGGCCCCTCGACGAAGCGCGTGTGCCGCCCGGAGCCCGACAGCATCCCGTCGAGCCCCGCCCCCGCGGCCGCCCCGAGCACGCGCCCCACCACGGCCCCGATCGGCCCGCCCAGAGCGGTCCCCACCGCCGCGCCGGCCGTGGACAGAATCAGGGTGGCCATGGCGGGCTCCGGGGTGGGCAGCAGCGATTGCGAGGATATACAAATTTTTGTATGAGACGTACCTGGGGTTTCGATAAGCTCGGGCGGTGTCGTGGTTGAGCGACCCAAAGGCGTGGTGTTTCGCGGGAGCGCGCTCGACGACCTGCGCGCCTTTCCCAGGGATGCGCGACGCGCCGCCGGACATCAGATCGACCGCGTCCAGTCCGGCCTTGATCCGGACGATTGGAAGCCGATGCCGACCATCGGTTCAGGCGCCCGCGAGATCCGTATCAGGGAGCCGGATGGCGCGTTCCGGGTGATCTACGTGGCGAAATTCCCCGGCGCAGTGGTCGTCCTGCATTGCTTCCGCAAGACGACCCAAAAAACGGCTCTTGCCGATATCGCCACGGCCAAACGCCGCTACGCCGACTTCGTGAAGGAGTTACAACGATGACCGAAAGATATTTCGACAGCGTCTGGGACGCGATCGAAGATACGCCGGCGGAGGCCGCGCATATGCGCCTCCGCTCGCAACTGATGATGGCCCTGCGCAATCACATCGAGCAATCCGGCCTGAACCAGTCCCAGGCGGCGAAAGTCTTGGGCGTCACGCAGCCGCGCGTCTCGGACCTGATGCGTGGCAAGATCGACCTGTTCGCGATCGACACGCTGGTCGCGATGCTCGCCGCGGCCGGACTCCAGGTTGAGCTGCGCATCGCCGCGGCGGCCTGATCTCTGATGTCCTTCACACCCTTCGATGCCTCGGAATTCCTCGACAGCGAGGGGGCGATCGCCGAATATCTTGCCGCTGCGCTCGAGGATCCCGATCCCGAGCTGTTCGTGGCGGCACTCGGCGATGTCGCCAAGGCTCGCGGCATGAGCCCGATCGCCCGGGAGGTCGGCCTCGGGCGGGAGAGCCTGTACAAGGCGCTCACCCCGGGCTCGAAGCTGCGCTACGAGACGGTCCGCAAGGTCATGGACTCCCTCGGCGTCAAGCTCACCGTGGCGACGGGCTCTCCGTAAGGATCCTCCGGGAACCGGAACACACCCGTCAGGTGCCGCCGCCGCCAGGCGGTGAGCGCGACCTCGGCGACGGCGGCGTGGTCGTGGGCGTGAATCATGGCGCCGTCGCCGGTGGCGATGGCGCAGTGGCGGGCCGGAAGATGGGACCGGAAGGCGAAGAGCAGCACGTCCCCCGGCCGGGGCACGGAGCCGGCCACCGGCACGAGGTGGCGCATCGCCGCCGCGGTGAGCGGGTCGGTGCCCGGAGGGGCGGATTCCGCCCAGGTGGCGGCGTAGGGCGGCACCGGCTCCGGCTCGGCACCGTAGAGCCCGCGCCAGACCCCGCGCAGCAGCCCGAGGCAGTCGCAGCCGACGCCGCGCAGGGAGGCCTGGTGCCGGTAGGGCGTGCCGAGCCACAGCCGCGCCTCGCCCAGCGCCGCCACGCCGATGTCCCGCGGCATCGCGCTCATCGGAACAGGCTCCCGCCATCGAGGACGGGCTCCGAGCCCGGCACCGCCCGCATCACCGCATCGTTGCCCGGCATGTGCGGAAAGCCCTGAAAGTTCACCGCGTTGGCGAACCGGTCCCGGCATGTGGCGAGCCGCTTGTCGCAGCCGGCGGTGAGGCTGAACGCATCCCCCACCGCCGCCGGTCGGGGCGGGACAGTCCAGAGTTCGAGGAGCGTGCCGAGCTGGAGCCGCACATCGGCCTTGAGCCCGGCATTGGCGCCCTCCGTCCAGGTGAGCGTTCCGCCGGTGAACAGCCCGTCCGCGAAGCCGCCCGCCAGGGTCACGCCCAGGGTCGCGGGTTCGGGCAGGCCGGTGACCCGGCCGGTGGTCCGCCAGGCCGCGAGGTCGACCCGACAGCGCCCGTCTCCGAGATCGGCGCCGCAGGTCGCCCGGAAGGTCCGGCCGCGCTCCGCCCCGAGCCGGTGGGCGAGGCCGCGCAGCTCCGCCACGAAGGCGTCGCCCTCGCGCCGTACCTCGCCGATCGTGCCGACATCGATGAGCAGGCGCGTCTCCGGCTCGGTCCAGTCGACCAGCCAGGTCTCCACCGTCGCGCCGTCGTAGAGGCCGCCGGCGATGTCGGCCTCGGTCAGCCCGAGGGAGCTCAGCGCCCCGGCGACGTCACCCCCGGAGACCGCGAAGCCGGATTCGGCACCGGCCTCGGCGGCCTCCAGCCCGGTGCGGGCGGCGTGGACCAGCCCCGCCAGGGTCAGGTCGCGGTCATGGTCGGTGAAGCCCAGCGCCACGCCGTCCTGCCGACGCAGGGACCAGCAGCGGCACAGGGTGGTGACGCCGCCCGCGAGATGGGCCGCGAAGGCATTTGGGATATCGCGCATCGTCACTCCTCACGGCACGATCTCGACGAGGGGCACCTTCGGGATCTCGCCGGCCGTGAAGGCGGCGAGGTCGATGGTGAGGTCGTCGGTGTCGAAGCGGACCGGCACGTCGAAGGCGAAGCCCGCCGTGACGGCGGCGCCCTGGGGCGGGACATGGCCGGCCGCGAAGGTGACCAGCCCGGTGGCCGGGTCGCACGCGAAGGCGTCGGCGCCGACCTCCCGGCCGGCCACCGCCACCCGGACGCTGCCCGCCACCGGCTTGGCGATGTGCCGGCGATAGGGCGCGAAGCCGGAGCCGTAGGTCTTGATCAGCGGGAAGGACGCGGTGGCGCCGTCGCCGGTGCCGAGCGCCTGGTCGAGGGGGCCGATCGCCCGGCCGGGTGGCCCGGAGCGGAAATCGACCCGGTCGCGGTAGCGGAAGCCGTAGAGCCGGCCGCGCCGCTCCTCGAAGAAGGCCAGCACCGCGTGAAGGGACTCGAGCCCGCGCAGTCCGAACCCGGCATCGTAGCGGCGGCGGGAATCGGCCCAGCGGCCGTTGCGGTGCTCCCGCCCCGAGGCCAGCGTGACGATCTCGGTGAGCCGCTGCGGGCCGCCGCTGCCGCGCAGCGACACGTCGAGGGGAAACAGCACCTCGTGGAAGGCGTCGGCCATGGCGCGATGATCCCGGAGAGGGGGCCGGAGAAGGCACGTCCTCCCGGCCACCGCCGGCCGGAAAGAGTTTTTTCGGAACGGGCGAAACTTCGGAAATGCCGTTCATCGACAACCGGCCGCGACCGGGCGAAGATCATCGAAGACGACGGATGCTCATCCGAAGAACCTGATCTTCTAAAGATCTCAGAAAATCTTGCTGGAGGGTCGTGCGTCGTCGGCGAACCACCGAGGAGCCTTACGATGAGCGCCGTCCCGCAGCCGCTGCACCCCAGTCTCGACATCCGCCGGGTCGCCGGCCGCATCGGCGCGGAGATAAGCGGCGTCGCGCTCTCGGGTGACCTCGACGCCGCGACGGTGGCGGCGATCCGCCAGGCGCTGGTCACCCACAAGGTCGTGTTCTTCCGCGACCAGGATCTCGACGAGGCGGGCCAGGAGGCGTTCGGCCGGCGGCTCGGCGACCTCGTCCCGCACCCGACCGTCCCGTCGCTCGCCGGCACCGCGGGCGTCCTCGACCTCGACGGCAGCCGGGGCGAGCGGGCGAGTTCCTGGCACACGGACGTGACCTTCGTGCCGGCCTATCCGGCGATCTCGATCCTGCGGGCCGTGACCCTGCCGGACTATGGCGGCGACACCCTTTGGGCCAACACGGCGGCGGCCTATGCGGAGCTGCCCGAGCCCCTGCGGGAGCTGGCCGACCGGCTCTGGGCCCTGCATTCGAACGTCTACGATTACGTGGGCGGGCGCGTGAACGCCCCGGAGGCCGGCCGCCAGCGCTACAACGAGGTGTTCACCCGGACCGTCTACGAGACCGAGCACCCGCTGGTGCACGTGCATCCGGAGACGGGCGAGCGCTCGTTGATCGTCGGGCATTTCATCCAGCGCATCCTCGGCCTCACCACCGCGGATTCGCAGCACCTGCTCGCGATCTTCACCGACCACGCGACCCGGCCGGAGAACACGGTGCGCTGGTCCTGGCGGCTCGGCGACGTGGCGATCTGGGACAACCGGGCGACGGTCCACCGGGCCGTGGACGATTACGGCGACCAGCCCCGGGTTGTCCGCCGCGTCACCATCGAGGGCGTCGCCCCCGTCAGCGTCGACGGACGCCGCAGCCGGGCCCGCGAGGCGGCGGCCAGCAAGGCGGCGTGATGGGGCGCTTACGTCGCCCGCTGCCCCCGGGCCACGGCGCGGGCGAGGCTCGCCGTCACCTGGGCTTCGGAGCGGCGGAAGGCGCCGGGGTCCGGGGTGGCGATGTTGACCGTGACGGCGACCGGGCGGGACGCGGCGCCGCCGGCCGCGACGCCGAGTCGGCCGTCCGGGCCGCGGTTGAGCGGTAGGATCGCCTCCGGACCGGCCTCGCCCATCAGGCCGGTGCCGCCGGCCATCGGGAAGTAGGTCGGCGCGGCCACCACACCGCCTGAGGCGAAGGGCTGGACCCGCCCGCCACGGAGCATCGCGCCCCGGGCGAAGCCGGTGTCGCTGCCGGCGCCGGCCCCGAGCACAGCGTTGACCAGGCCGGTGATGCCGGAGCGGATCGGGCCCGAGGCCGCCCGGGCCGCCGCACCGGCCAGCTTGCTGCCAATGGTGCCGAGCACGCCGTCGAGGCTGCGCCCCGAGGCGGTGCCCCGGGTGAGCGCCGCATCCAGGCTGCGGCCGAAATTCTTGGCGAGCCGGTCGAGGGTCTCCAGCTGCTTGATCCGGGCAGCATCCTGCGGATCGGGATCAGCGTCGTTCATCGGACGGCCCTCCTGCATGGTGGGTCTCGGCAGGTGCGAAACCCGGGCTCCCAAAGGGCTCAGCCCTTTGGCGGGGTGTCGGGGCGGAGCCCAACGCGGCTCAGCCGGTCGGGCCCGGATCCGGATAGGCGGCGAGCAGACGCTCGAACGCGTCGCGGCTCAGGGGCTCCGGGCCGCGACGCCGCCCCAGGGCGGCAGCGAATTCGCGGGGCGTGGCCGCCCAGAAGGCGGCCGGGCTCCAGCCGAGCGCGCCGAGCCCGAGCGCCAGGGCGTCATCCCAGGGGAAGGCGGACGGCCGAGCCGGCGCCGACGCAGAACCGTCGGGCACCGGCTCTACCGAGGGTTTGCGGGGCCCGGCGCCTCCCCGAAGGCGGCGGCGAGGACCTCGCCAAGCGCGGTGGAGACCGCCTCCAGGCCGCCGGCCAGGGGCAGGCGTGCCACCGCGTCGTCGTCGAGGGCGTGGCCGCCGCCGCGCAGGGCCGCGCCCAGCAGGGCGATCAGGTCCCGGGCCGAGACCCGGCCGCCGTCGAAGCGCTCGGCCAGGCCGACGAGGTCGCCGGCCTGGAGCGCCCCTTCCAGCTCGGCCAGCGCGCCGAGCGTCAGGCACAGGGTGTAGCGCCGGCCGGCGAGCTGGAGCGGCACCTCGCCGCGGATCCGGTTGGCCATGGCTCAGGCCGCCGTGAAGGCGAGCACGCCCGCCGAGTCGAGGCTGATGTCGAAGGTGACCTCGCCGGCATGGTCGCCCCGGTATTCGAGGCTCGCGATCTGGAACGGCCCCTCCAGGGTCCCGAAAGCCGGCACGACCACCTGGAAGGTCTCGATCGCGCCCTCGAAGAAGATCAGCCGCAGCCGCAGGTCCGAGGCCTGGTCGCGGAACACACCGGAGCCGGCGATCGCGGCCCGGCGCACGCCGGCACCGGCCAGCAGCTCGCGCCAGCGGCCGGTGGAATCGGCGTTAGTGACGTCCACGGTCTCGGCGTTGAGGGTGATCTGCCGGGTGCGCAGGCCCGCCACCGCCAGAAAGCCGCCCGCGCCGTCGCCGGCCCGGAGCAGCAGGTCCTTGCCCTTCTGTGCGCCCATCGGGCCCTCCTCTCACTGGGTTTCGGTGACGGCCTCGAGCGTCAGGGTGGCGCGGGCCTCGCCGGTGCGGGCGTCGCGGGTCGCCTTGATCGCCCGCACCCGCAGGGTGACGAGGCGGCAGCCCTGGAGCGGCAGGGCGGCGTCCGTGAGGAGCGCGGCCATGCGCGCGGCGGCATCGAGCGCGGTGCGGACCGAGCCGGGCTTGGCGATCACCGCGATGGCGTGGCTGTGGCGATGGCGCTCGGCGCCGTCGACGGAATCGTCCAGGATCTCGGCCTCGCCGAACAGGGCGTAGACCGGCAGAGAGCCCCGGGGCGGCTCGTCGTGGAGCCGGACCTTGCCGCCGAGCAGGGCCGCGAGGGCGGCGTCGCCGGAAAAGCGGGCGATCAGGCCGGCCCGCAGGGCCAGGAGCGGGCTCGGGTCGCTCACGACGCGCTCTCCCGGGCCAGTTCCTCGACATGGCAGACCAGGTCGCGGCCCTTCGCGTCGGGCTCGCTGACCGCGCGGATCGCGAAGCGGCGGGGGCCGGCGGCGAGCCGCATGGTCGGGTCGAGGGCGACCCGGGCGCGCAGGGTGACGCGATATCCGGGCAGCGTGTCGGTCCGGCCGCCCTCCGGGCGGTCGGCGAGGCCGGACGGGGCGATCGCGCCCCACAGGACCGGGCCGGCCACGTAGCGGCGCAGCACGCCGCCGAACCCGTCAGGCTGCTCCAGGGGGCGTTCGAGGACGAAGCGGCGGCGCCGGGCGCCGAGCGGCGGATGATGCGGGTTGGTCGCCATCGGCGAAGCTCCGGTCGGGCGCCATCGGAGGGGAAGCCGGCTCACAGGCGCATCCGGCGGAAGGGCGCGGCGAGGTCGGCGGCGTCGGTGCGGGCGGCATCGGGCTCGTCACCGCGATGCTCGTAGCGGGCGGCGGCGAGCCGCAGGATCGCGAGCCGGAGCGGCGCCGGCAGCGGCGGCCCGTCGCCCCCGAACCCGGCCGCGACCTCGATCAGGATCGTGCGGCCGGCCGGGTCCGGCACCGCGGGGTCGATCAGCAGGCCCGGCGCCTCGATCGGGTCGGGTCCGAGCCGGACGAGGCCGGCGGCGAGCGTGGTGACGCCCGTGGCGTCGGACAGCCCGGCGCGGACCAAAGCCACCAGCGGGCTCAGCGGCAGGGCCAGCCGGCCGTTCGCGGGCCAAGCATCGAGGGCGATCCGGTAGCGGCCCGGCACCAGGATCCGGCGGGCCTCGATCTCCAGGCTCGCCCGGGCGGCGGTGATCAGGGCCGCGAGCAAGTCATCCTCGGTTCCGCCGTCGTCGGAATCGAGCCGCAGATAGGTGCGCAGCTCCGCCACGCTCACCGGCTCGACCACGGCCTCGTCGGCGCGTATCGGGATCATCGCGTTGCCCCCTTGCTGGATGTCTCGAATGCCGGTCCCGAAGCGCCGCCGGGCGGCCCTCACCGTCCTGGCGGCGGCCCTGTCGCTCGCGGGCCGTCCGGCCGGCGCGATCGTGGGCGGCGCGGAGGCGCCGGCCGGCGGGGCCGTGATGGTCCTGTCGTCGAATGGCGGCGTCTGCACCGGCCTGGTGCTCGCCCCCGATACGGTGCTGACCGCCGGCCATTGCGTCGTCGCCGGGCGGGAGCACCGGGTCCATTTTCGCGATGACGCGGGGGCGCCGGTCCTGGTCGAGGTCTCGGGCCGCGCGATCCATCCGGGCTACGATGCCGGCGCTGCCTCCGGCCGGCGCAAATCCATCGACCTCGCGCTCCTGCGCACCGCGACGCCGCTGCCGTTGCGCTTCGCCCCGGTCACCTTGAGCGCCGCCCTCCCCCGGGCCGGCGAGCGCCTGACCCTGGCGGGCTACGGCGCGGCCAGAGCGGGCGACCCGCGCTCGACCGGCACCTATCGCAGCGTCGGCCTGCCGGTGATCGAGCCGTACGGGCCGAGCCGCATCCTGGTCTGGCTCAAGGGCGACGCGGCCGGCGGCTGCCAGGGCGATTCCGGCGGCCCGATCACCGGCCCGGACGGTGCCGTGCTGGCGCTCGCCGCCTGGATCAGCGGGACCTGCGGCGGCCTCACCCAGGGGGTTCTGGTGGGGCCCCAGCGCGGCTGGATCGACCGGGTTCTGGATGGATGGGGCCGCGGCGCGCGCTGGGGCGGCTGACGGGCCGTCACCGGGTGAGGCGATGGCGAGAGCGCAGCCGAATGATGGTCCATCCCGCTCCGGGTCGCTTCACGCACGCCGCCATGGCGAGCGCAGAGACGGAAGACCCGTCAAACAGGCCGTTCGGGCCGTCTTCTCCCCCAGCATCGCCCCGCCGGTTCGGAACCGCAGCTTGGCCGGGTCATTGCCTTGCTCTAGGCTCCCTCAGCGCCGCGCCCTCGCCGCTGCGTCCCCCCTTGCGCCGTGAGCGCCCCCGGAGTGTCCGATGTCCCGTCGCCCGATGCGCAAGGCCGGCCCCCGTGAGCGTCTGCGCGGCCTGGGGCTCGGAGCCGGGCTTCTCGGCGGCGCCCTGCTCGGCGCCCTGGCCGGCCTCATGCCGGCCCCGGCGGCGGCGGTGATCAACGGCACCACCACGCGCGATCCCGACGGCGCGCGCAGCTTCGCGGTCCGCATCGAGAGCACGGAGGGCGAGATCTGCTCGGGCACCCTGATCGCCCAGGATCTCGTGCTCACCGCCGCCCATTGCGTGATGCGGCCGGCCGGCTACACGATCATCAGCGTCGACCGGGGCTTCCGCCAGCGCCGCACCCAGGTCATCGCCGCGACCATGCACCCGGATTTCGTGCCCGGCACGACGCCCGAGGACCAGCCCGGCGTCGACCTGGCCCTGCTCAAGCTCGAGGCGCCGCTCGGCGCCGACTACGTCCCGCTCGATCCCCGCGGCGCCGCCTCGATCGATACCGGTGCGGCGGTGGACATCGCCGGCTTCGGCGTCGTGGCCGAGAACCGGCGCGACACGGCCCGCACCCTGCGGCTCGCGCATCTCGTGTCGATCGGCTCGCTGCAGGTCGCCAACCGGGTGACCGTGGTGACCGACCGGCGGCGCATGGCCGAGACCTCGGGCGCCGGCGCGTGCCTGGGTGATTCCGGCGGCCCGATCCTGGTCGGCGGCCCCGGCGGCTACCGGATCGTCGGCGTGGTCAGCTGGTCGAGCGGCGCCCTGCAGCAGGGGGCCCGCCGGACCGCCTGCGGCGGCTTCACCGCGGTGACCCCGGTGGCCGAGCATACCGGCTGGATCGCAACCCGGTCGGCGGAACTCTCGCGGATCCCGGTCGGCGAGGCCCTGCCCCGGGGCAACCGCTCCGACTGGATGGCCAAGCCCGGCCGGCGTCGCTGAGCCGCGCCCGAAGGCCGTCGGGACGAGACGACGCGCCCGGACGTGTCGGCGCCGCTCGGAACACCGGACCCGCTGTCGCGTTTGTGCAACGCAATCGCGTTAGGCGAAGATTCGCGGCCGTATCGGCATGTTCGCGACCGTCCGCACGCAAATTTACGGAGCAGATTTCATGGCTGAGACCGGCAAGGGCAATACCGTCCGCTCGCACAAGACCCGTAACAACACCGACTCGAACGCCAAGCAGGTCTCGGTCGAGGCGCTGAACGCCCGGCTGGCGGACGGCATCGACCTCGCCCTGGCCATCAAGCAGGCGCACTGGAATCTGAAGGGTCCGCAGTTCATCGGCATCCACGAGATGCTCGACGGCTTCCGCACCGAGCTCGACGACTTCAACGACAAGGTCGCGGAGCGCGCGGTGCAGCTCGGCGCCACGGCGTTCGGCTCGACCCAGGCGGTCGCCGCGAAGACCAAGCTGCCGGCCTACCCGACCGACATCTACGCCATCGCCGACCACGTCGCGGCGCTGATCGACAGCTACGCCGCCTACGCCAACGCGGTGCGCGAGAACATCGACGAGACCGACGAGGCCGGCGATGACGGCACGTCCGACCTGTTCACCGAGATCTCGCGGGCGGTCGACAAGCACCTCTGGTTCCTCGAGGCCCACGTCCAGGAGCCGACCGGCACCCTGCGCGACGGTAACGAAGGCCGCTGAGCCCAGCTCGCCGACCTCTGGTCTGAAGCGTTCGAACATCGATCGCCCTCCCCGCTCGCGGGGAGGGCGATCGCGTTTTGATAGGTCGTTTCCCCAAGGGCTTGAGAGTTTTCTCGCCGCCCGCTGCACCTCCCCGTCATCCCGGGGCCGCGAAGCGGAGCCCGGGATCCAGACACGTCGGTGCAGCATGGTCCTGCACCGTCCGCGGTTCTGGGTTCCGGGTTCGCCTGCGGCGTCCCGGAATGACAGGGTGATTTGGAGCCTCTCTGAGCGCTCTTGCGCCGTCTGAAGACGGGAAGCCGGCCCGGACGTCAGAGGCGACCGGGCCGACGCCCGAAAACCAGCCTCACCCGAACTTCAGCACCTTGATCGCGTCGAAATCCTGTACCCCGCCGCCGACGCGCTTGGTGACGTAGAAGAGCACGTAGGGCTTGGCCGAGTACGGGTCGCGCAGCACTCGCAGGCCGGTGCGGTCGACCACGAGATAGCCCCGGCGGAAATCGCCGAAGGCCACCGACAGGCTGCCTGCCGCGATCTCGGGCATCGCCTCCGCCTCGGTCACGGGGAAGCCGATCAGCGTCGCGGAGCGGTCGGCGGTGAGCGGCGGGTGCCAGAGGTAATTGCCCTGCGCGTCCTTGAACTTGCGGATCGCGCTCTGGGTGCGCCGGCTCATCACGAAGCCGGCATTCTGGCGGTAGGCGGCCCGCAGGGCGTAGACCAGATCGAACAGCACGTCGGACGGGTTGCTCTGCGGGAACGCCCCGGCCGCGCCGGTGGCGACGAAGCCGAGCTTGCCCGGGACCCAGGCGGCGTTGGCCACCGTGTCGTAGCTCAGGAAGCCGCGCGGGCGGCTGGCGCCGTCCCCGGTGACGAAGGCCACCCCCTCCTGCTCGGCGAAGGCCATCTCGACCTCGGCCGAGAGCCAGGCGTCGAGATCGACGACCGCATCGTCCAGCAGCGTCTGGGTCGCGGCCGGCATGGCGTAGAGCTCCATGGCCGGGAAGGCGATCTCGGCGAGCACCGGCCCGTCGGTGCCGGGGCGCGGCGCGGTCTCGGCGACCCAGCCGGTCGCCGGAGCGCCGACCGAGGCGGCGCGCTTGTACTGGGCGCCGGAGATCTGCTGCACGCTGGCGATGGCCCGGATCGGCGAGACCTGCGCGAGCCGGGCCAGCACGGTCCGCTCCAGGGTCTGCGGCACCAGGTAGCCGCCATCCGGCCCCGATCCGGCCGACAGGGCCTTGGCCTCCAGGCGCTTCAGCCCCGCGCTCTCGCCGGCCCGGACATAGAGGTCGAAGGCTGCCTTGTGCTCCTGCGCAGCCCCGTCCTCCCGGGGGCCCGGCTGGCCGAGCGGCGGCCGGGCGCGGTCGAGGCTGATCCGGTCGAGCCGGGTCCGGGCAGCGTCGAGCGCCGCGTCGATCCGGGCGAGCTTCTCCTCGGTGAGCACGTCGGCGCCGAGCCGGCCCTCGATCTGGGCGATCCGGCTGTCATTGGTCTCCTTGAAGGCCTCGAACGCGGTGGCGAGTTCGTCGAGCGCCGGCTGGACCGGCTCGGCCCCGGGCCGGCCGGCCTTGTTCTCCAGGCCGGGCAGCGCGCCTTTGGTCTCCGGGGCGGGGCTCGACGGGGCGACGGCATGGGACATCATCGGGCAACCTCGTGGCTGGGGTGGGTGAAGCGGGACCGGACCGCCGGCTTCAGGCCGGCGGTGGGTTTGGGGGCGATCCTCCGGGCGAGCCCGCGGATCTCCTCGGCGGACGGCACGCGATCCGGGCTAGCCCGGGCCCCCGGCTGCAGCGGGAAGGTCACCAGGGAGATCTCCCAGAGGTCGATCCGCTGGAGCCGGCGCTCCCCGCCCGCGCCCTTGCGCGCCAGCAGGGTGCGGAAGCCGATCGACAGCCCGTCGAGGCCGCCGCCGCGCAGCAGCGCGTCGACCTCCCGGGCGCGCTGGACCGCGAGGTTGAGCTGCCCCTCGGCGAACAGGCCGCGGGCATCCTCGCGCAGGGACAGCCAGCGCCCGATCGGCTCGGCCGGATCGTGCTGGAACAGCAGCCGCACCCCCGCGGCCCCCCTTCGCGCCAGGCTCGCCGCAAAAGCCCCCGGCACCACCACGTCGCGGCCGAGATCGGGCACGCCGAACACGCTGGCGTAGCCGGAGAAATGGCCATCCATCGGGAGAATCCTCGGTCGGTTTTTATTTGGACAGGGGCGGAGCGCCGGAGCGGCCTGACGGGCGTGGGCGGGATGATTCAGCGGCCCGAAGCGAGGCCTGTCCGGACATCACACGCCCCCTCGCGAGGCGGTTACGATGTTCACGCGGCGCGCTCCGCCAGGCGCGCCGGCCCCCTCTCCCGTGCGGGAGAGGGGGCCGGCGCCTCGATCGGAACCATGCGAGGCCGATGATCCTCACCCGCCCGCTTCCGGCTCCGGCGGGTAGCCCACCGCCGCGCGCTTCTCGGCGACCGACAGGAACCCGGCGGCCTCGACCCGCCGCCACAGGGATTCCCGCTCCCCCGCCAGGGCCTCGATCCGGTCGAGGTCGGGCTCCAGGTCCACCAGGCCGAAGGCGGGTTCCAGCCAGCCGGCCAGCGCCTGGGCGGTGCGGGCGGCGAGCGGGATCAGGGTCTGGCGGTAGAGCGCCCGGTTGGCCTCGGCGTAATTCGCGTGGGTGCTGTCGCCCGGCAGGCCGAGCAGCAGGGGCGGCACCCCGAAGGCCAGGGCGATCTCCCGGGCGGCCGCGTTCTTGGCCTCGACGAAATCCATGTCCCTCGGCGACAGGGCGAGGGGCTTCCAGTCGAGGCCGCCTTCCAGCAGCAGCGGCCGGCCGGCATTGGCGGCGCCCTGGTAATTGGCCTCCAGCTCGGCCTTCAGCCGGTCGAATTGCGGCTCGGTGAGCGCCGCCCCGGCGAAGACCAGCGCCCCCGACGGCCGGGCGGCGTTGTCCAGCAGCGCCTTGTTCCAGGCGCTGGCGGCGTTGTGGATGTCCAGCGCGGTGGCGGCCGCCTCGATCGGGGCGAGGCCGGCATAATCGTCGTCCGGATGGAACAGGGACAGCGCCAGGATCGGCGCCACCTCGGGCGCACCCGGGGCCGGCAGGTCGAACCGGCGGCTGGTCCCCCCGACCGTGTAGACATAGGCCGCCGGCCAGCCGTCCGGGCCGGGCAGCATCCGCATCCGCCCCGGCCGCAGGGCCTGCAGGGCGGCGATCCGCCCGTCGAGGCTCACCGCTTCCAGGTAGCCGGTGCCGCCGAGCAGGAGGTCGGCATAGACGGTCTCCAGGAGGCGCGTGCCGCTCTCGCGCGGGTTCGGCCGGGCGAGGAGCGCGAGCAGGTCACCCGCCCGCGCGGCGCCGGGCCCGGTGGCGGTGAGCGGCAGGCTCGCGGCGCCCTCGGCGACCAGCCGGATGGCCCGGTGCACGATCGGGTTGCCCTGGTAGCCGGCCCGGGCCAGCGCCGCCGGATCCCGGGGCGTCCAGCTGGCCCGGCCGTCCGCGTAGAGCGCGAAGGCCGGGGCGGCCTTGGTGACGAGATCCGGCCCAGCCGGACGGGTGGCCCGGCGCGCGACCCGCGCCAGCCGATCGAGGAGGTTCGCCATGCCTGTCCGGTCCTGCGCGAGAGCGCCCGCCGCGGAAATGGACGCCGGTTCGGCGCCAGCGAGCGTTTTGTGTGAACGGCTGAGAGCCGGGCCCGACGGCTGCGCGAACGGGTCCGGTCAGGGATGCGCGGCATCGATCCGCCCGCCGGAGCCGCGCCCGGGCCGCGCATTCATCGACGCCGTTAGGGAAGCCGAGTTGTGCTGAGCCGTTCGGTCGGTGCGGCGGATACACCGCACCCGGCGTCACGCCGTGGCGACACCGCTACAGCCACGGACCGCCGATTCATGTATGCAGGATACAGTGCGTTCCAGAGACCACGAACCGACTCCCGGCGCGCTTCCCGCAGAGGCGCGCCGTATTGTTTTGCGGATGCGGTGCCGCTCGCGGAGGCTTCTCCGTCGCGGGCAAACCTATTCCACCAGGATGACGGGAGAGACCGGGCATCCCGATCTCGGACCTCTGGAAGAACTTGGGTCCGGTCGCGGTCAGGCCCGCTCGACCGCGCGATTGACCGAACCGGCGACGTCCCGGGCGCAGCGGAGGACAGTGGCACGGTCGGTCTCGTTCGTGATCGCGTGCCAGAGGCGCAGCAGTTCCACCGTGGCGCTCAGGTCGGTGCGGATCGTCGGGGGGCCGAAGAAGTCGCCCACCGGGCAACCGAGGGACTCAGCGATCAGCCGCAGGCGCCGATGGGCGCCGTCGGGCAGACAGTTCTCAGGATCAAGATCCGAGTCCACGGGCCGCCCTCCGATGTACGGCCAATCATAACAGCCACCCCGCGTGTATGCAATTTAAGGATGAAGGCGCATCTCACTTTCCCGTGTGGTGCCGCACGCGTGACCGTCAAAGCCGGCGGATCCGCGGTTCGCGCGCGCCGTCGAGGAGCAGATGCGTCACCGCCCAGACCAGGGCGTCGAGCCGGTCGGGCGAGGCGCCGCTCGACAGGCCGTCCGGGCCGAAATCGCACAGCTCGTCCTCCAGGGCCGGGAACGGCCCGACATGGTGGACCAGGCCCTGCGCGTAGAGCAGCGAGACCGGCTCGGCGCGCAGGTACTTGCCCCGCATGGCGCGGACCGGGGTGACCGGCACCGCCGGGTCGCACTGGGCCAGCACCGCGGCGGCCATCTCGCCGCCCTGGTTGACCTCGACCACCAGGGCGTCGGCCCCGAGCCGGTGATAGAGCGCCAGCGCGGCCCCGGCCCAGGCCTGGGGGCTCGCCCGGGACAGGCTGGCATCGGCCAGCACGTAGGCCCGGGCGCCGGCCCGCCCGGCCGCCACGATCCCGCAGGCATCCGAGCGCGCCCCCGAGGTCGCGGGCGGGTCCACCGCCACCACGATCCGGGCGAGTTCCGGTGCGGCGGCGACCCGGCCGGCTTCCAGGGCGGCGCGATCCCACAGGGCGTCGTCCCGGTCGGCGATCAGCTCGCCGTCGAGTTCCTGGCGGCCCAGCCGCGTGCCGGCATAGCGCCCGACCACCAGCTCCAGGAAATCCGGGGCGAGGTGCCGGGCGTTGTCGTGGGTGCGGGCGCGGCTGACCACGGTGCGCGGGTCGGCGAGCAGGCGCCGGATCAGCGGCACCGGCCGCGGTGTCGTCGTGACGAGGTTGCGCGGGCGAGCGCCCAGCCGCAGCCCGAATTGCAGCATGTCGAAGGCGGCCTCGGGCCGGCGCCACTTGGCGGCCTCGTCGCACCAGGCGGCGCCGAATTGCGGGCCGCGCAGCGCGTCGGGCTCCTCCGCCGAGAAGGCCAGCGCCACCGCGCCGTTGTCCCAGGCCAGCCGGCGCAGGCTCGGCGACCAGCGCGGGCGCGCCCGTCCCCGCGCCGGCAGGTTGAGCAGGCCGGACGGGCCCTCGACCATCACGTCGCGCACGTCGAGATGGGTCTCGCCGACGAGCGCGATGCGCCCGACCGGCTCGGGCGTGAAGGCCGGATCGCCCCGGGCCAGGGCATCGACCCATTCGGCGCCGGTGCGGGTCTTGCCGCTGCCGCGGCCGCCGATCACCGCCCACGTCGTCCAGGATTCGGTCCGGGCGGTCCCGGTATCGGCCGGCGGAAGCTGGTCGGGCCGGGCCTGGTGCAGCCAGTCGTCCGCGAGGGCGCAGACCAGCGGGGCCGGCAGGGTCGCGAGAAAATCAGGCAGCCGTCCGGCCGCGGACAAAGCCAGCATAGCGGCGCGCGATTTCCGCGCGGAGTGCCGGCAGGTCGGGCTCGGTGTCGCCATCCCCGCCCTCCCGCCCGTCGTCCGGGGCCATCTCGTCGAGCAGCCGCTTGAGGCCGCCGAGGTCGCGCAGCACCCGGGCGGAATCGAGCACCGCCGCCCCCTCCCCGTTCAGGGCGGCGTCGAAGGCGGCGATCTGCCGGGCGATATGGGCGCGCAGATGCGCCCGCAGGGTCGGCGGGTCCGCCGCCGCCTCCGGATCGAGACGGCCGGGCTCGGCACCCACATCCGGTTCGGGGCGGGCGACGCCGCAGCCGGCCAGGAGCCGGTCGGCGGCGGCGCGCCCGACGCCCGCAGCCTCGGCCACGTCGCCGGGATCGTTCCGTGTGTCGCTCAGGAGCCGCGCGAGGGCCGCCCGACGGGTCTCCGGCCAGCGCGCGGCGATGTCATGCCGCCGGCGGCGCGGCCGCAGCCAGCCGGACCGGGCGTTCCAGCTGAGGATCGTGGCCGGCTTGACGCCGGTGCGGGCGCTGATCGCGGCGACCGACAGCTCGGTCTCGCGCAGGAGCTGCTCGACCGCGGCGCGCTGCTCCGGCGGGAGTGGATCGAGAGACCGCATCGCCGCCGCTCCGCATACGTATCGACCGTGCCTGGTATGTACCCGAGCAGCGCGCCGGTGTCAACCTAAAAATTCCTATTCTTGGATTTTAGGCGGATCTCTTCCGCGCGTGCGCGATGCCTTACCCCTCCCAATGGGCCACGCCGCCATGGCCGGAGCAGGTGCCGCGGCGGGTGTGGCTGAAGCTCCAGGTGTCGTCCCGGCACTTGGCCGTGGCCCCGGCCGGCTTGGCGCCGTCGCGGGTCTTGGCCGGGCGGTGGACCTCGGAGCCGTCATGGCTGCGATAATGGCCGTGCCGGTCGAGGATCGATTCGTCGGGCTCGCGGTAGTCCCGGGCTGAGGCCCCACCGGCGAGGCCGAGGAGCACGGCCCCGGCGAGCGCGAGCCGGGCAAGGCCCGTGCAGATGGGACCCATCACCGGGCGGCACCGCATGTGCCGAAATTGTCACGCGCGGCGCCGTTCGGGCTGGTCGCCTCGCCCGGCGCCCGGGAGGTCGCGCGCGCCGCGGTACCGTCCGCCAACGCATGGCTCGCACCGCCCGGGACGGCGCCCCCCGGGCCGTCGCCGCCCGCGCGGGCGGCGGCACCGCCGGCCGTGGGCAGCAGGACGGCCACGAACGGGATCGGTCTCACGGCGCCACCTCAAGGTTGTGTTGATTGGCATCAAGCACAACCCAAGCGGGGCCGTCACGCGCTATTTCAGGTTAGGATTAAGGCTCATCGCGGTTGCGGCCCGGCCGCCCGGCGAAGGCCCCGGCAGCAATGCGCGGGCCTGCCGTCCGGCCCCGCCGAGATGAAGTGGCCGACTCTCCAGGCAAACTGCAAAGCTCGGCCCGGAATCCGAAATCGTCCTGCGTATTGCGCATGGATTCGGCGGTCTTCGTGGGGAGTCCCGCAAAAAAACCGGGCTTGCTTGGGCTGTGTTCGGAGCGCTAACCAGAGGCAGCCGCGCGTCGGCAACGCGATCGAACGGGAATACGGGGGCGAAGTGTTCGTTCTGGTGCTGGCGACCCTGGCGGGTGGCATCCTGACATCTGTGTGCGCGTGGCCCTGGCTCGGCCTCGGCGCGCTGCTCCTGGCCCCGTTCGGGGCCGGCAGCGCGGCGGTGTTCGCCGGACTCCTGCTCGCCGCCCTGCGGAGCCGGCGTTCCGCCGGCACGCACAAGCCGGTCCTGGGCACGCCGCCCGAGGCGCCCGCCACCATCGCCAACGACACGCTGTCGGCTCACCGCCGACGGGCGTGACCCGCCTCCGGGCGGGCGCGGCCGGAAACCGGCCGCCCTGCTCCACGGCAGAGGCCGGGCGCGATCCCCTGCGGCCGCCGCACCCCGCCTTCCGAATGCCGGCAGCCGCCGTTCAGGACCGGACGCTAAGGCCCGCCGGCGCCCGGCGCCGCCGCGACGGTCGGGATCCGGCCGGGTCCGCGGAAGAGCGCCAGGCCGATCACGTGCCGGACCAGGGTCGCGAGACCCAGCGCCAGGAAGCCGGCACTGCCGGTCAGGACCACGCGCTCGATCCCGTCCGTGTGGATGATGTGGTCCGGCACCTCGACGCATTGGAGGAAGATCTCGGCCATCAGGCCCAGCACCAGCAGGGCGAGGCCGACATGATGGCAGAGCGCGTCGAGGGCGGCCTCGTAGTCCGGTTCTTCCGTCGGCAGGCCGCCCAGCAGATGGCTGACGCCCGCCCGCTCCTCCAGGACGACACCCCAACCGATCAGGATCACGCCCATCCCCTCGATGATGTGCCCGGCCTCCTGGATCGATTCGTGGTGCCCGAAACCCGCCCCCCACAGCAACGATACGACCTCGTAGAGGGCCAAGGTCAGCGGCATCAGGATCACGACGTTGAACGCGACGATCGACCAGCGGCTGAGAAGCATCGTCGCCAGCATCGTGTGGAATCTCTTCGCCCAGGACATCGATGAAACGACCCGCCCCTCGGCACAGGCCTGGGTGTAATCGGAGATGTGCAGGAAGGATCGCGCCCGACCAAAGTCAACGGGCGCGCGAAACTTGGGACGCGCGCGCCTGTGATTGAGACGGAGCGGCGCGGTCGCCGGTGCCGATCGCCCCGAGATGGGTCATGCCGAAGCCGGCCCGGTATTTGAGGCCGTAGCCGAGGGCGCGGTCGAAGCCGATATGGGCGGCCCAGATCAGGCCCGCCGCCAGGATCTCCGGCGCCTGTGCGAGCACGCCCCAGGCCACACAGGCCGCGGGCAGACCGTACCAGTGGCCGGCATTGTAGAGGGCCGCCCCGGCCGCACGCCCGGCGCCGTAGCCGAGCAGGGTCAGGTCGGGGGCGAAGAACAGCAGCGCGAACGGCCACCAGCCCGCCTCCAGGCGGCCATACGTCACCGATGCGGCGACGAGGACGAGCAGGCCTTCGAGGCGCAGCAGCTGCCGCGGCGCCCCCGTCACCGTTCCGGTCATCGCGTGTTCTCCTGAGGGAATGCCGTGAGACTCGCCCATTCATCGCTGCATGGCGAGACAGGATTTCCGCATGCTATTCCCTCACAAATGAATACCCCGGACTGGACCCTGCTGCGCTCCTTCCTAGCGGTGGTCGAGATGCGCTCGCTGTCGGCGGCCGCCACCCGCACCGGCGCGACCCAGCCGACCCTGAGCCGCCATATCCGTGCGCTGGAGACGGCGCTCGGCGTCACCCTGTTCACCCGCACGGCGCGGGGGCTCGAACCGACCGAGGCGGCCCTGGGCCTGATCGACGACGCGCGCGCCATGGGCGAAGCCGCCGATGCCCTGGCGCGCAAGGCGCGAGGGCGGGCGCAGGGCCTGAGCGGGACCGTGCGCATCACCGCCTCGGTAATCGTCGCCAACCTGCTGCTGCCACCGATCCTGGCGGCCTTGCGGGCGGACGAGCCGCGCATCGAGATCGAGCTCGTCGCCTCGGATCAGCCCCAGAACCTGCTGCGCCGGGATGCCGACATCGCGATCCGCATGTTCGACCCGACCCAGAACGCCCTGATCGCCCGCAGGCTCGGGGAGGCGCCGCTCGGGCTGTTCGGCGCACAGAGCTATTTCGCCCGTCGCGGCCGGCCCCGCACCGTGGCCGACCTGGCCGAGCACGACGTCCTCGGTTTCGATCGCAGCGACGCGCTGCTGCGGGCCTATGCCGCCCACGGTCTCCGGGCGGCGCGCACGGATTTCCCGATCCGCTGCGACGACCAGATGGTCTACTGGAACCTGATGCTGGCCGGGGCCGGCCTCGGCTTCGCGCAGGTGCTGCTGGCGGGGCGCCACCCCGAGCTGGAGCGGGCGGAGATCGGCCTGACCCTCGCGCCGCTGCCGGTCTGGCTGGTTCTGCACGAGGAGGTGCGCGGCAACGCCCGGATCCGCCGGGTCGCCGATCGCCTCACCGAGGCGCTCGGCGCCCTGCTGCGCGGCGCCTGACGGGGATCGCGGCGGATCCCCGCCTCACGCCGGCTGGCGCAGCACCGGGGCGAGGCCGAAGCGGATGATCTCGTGGGGGAGCCGGTCGAGCGGCAGGACCTTGGCGGCAGCGCCGCGCTCGATCGCCTCCTTGGGCATGCCGAACACCACGCAGCTCTCCTCGTCCTGCGCCACCGTGAGCGCGCCGGCCCGGCGCATCTCCAGGAGGCCGTTGGCGCCGTCGTCGCCCATCCCGGTCATCAGGATGCCGAGGGCGTTGGCGCCGGCGCATTGCGCGGCGGCGCGGAACAGCACGTCCACGGAGGGGCGGTGGCGCGAGACCAGCGGGCCGTCCTTCACCGCCACGGTGTAGTGGTTGCCGCTGCGCTGGAGCAGCAGGTGACGCCCGCCCGGAGCGATCAGGGCCCGACCGGGGGCGACCGCATCGCCGTCCTCGGCCTCCTTGACCGCGATGGCGCAGAGCCCGTCCAGCCGCCGGGCGAAGGCGGCGGTGAAGTATTCGGGCATGTGCTGGACGATGACCAGGCCCGGGCAATCGACCGGCAGCACCTCCAGCACGTCGCGCAGGGATTCGGTCCCGCCCGTGGAGGCGCCGATGCAGACGATCGGGTCGGTCCCGGCCACGCTGCGGATGCGGGTCGTGGGCGGCAGCACGGCGTCGGCGGTCAGCTTCGCCTCGACCGCCCGGAGCGGCGGCCGGCTCGGGCGCAGCTTCGCCCCGGCCGCGGCCCGCACGGCGTCGCAGACCCGGACGGAGGATTCCATCAGGAACTGTCGGGTATCCACCCGGGGCTTGGGCAGGACGTCCACCGCCCCCGCCTCCAGCACCTCGAACAGGCTCCGGGAGCCCTGGTCGGTGAGCGTCGAGCAGATGATCACCGGGATCGGCCGCTGCGCCATGATCTTGCGCAGGAAGGTCAGCCCGTCCATCCGGGGCATCTCGAGGTCGAGGATGATGACGTCCGGCACCTCCTCGTGAATGCGCCGGGCCGCGATGAACGGATCGGCCGCCGTGCCGAGCACGGTGATGTCGGGGGCCGCGTCCAGGATGCCCACCAGGGTCTGCCGGACCGAGGCGGAATCGTCCACGATCAGCACGCGGATCGGCGGCTTGCGCGTCATCCGATGGCGCCCTCGACCCGGGTGAAGATCGTCGAGGAGACCTGCGCCAGGCCCGGCACACCGGCCCCGGCCATCGATTCCGAATGGCCGACCACCAGGAAGCCGCCGGGCCGCAGATGCGTGGCGAGCCGGGACAGGACCGCCCGCTGGGTGTCCTTGTCGAAATAGATCAGGACGTTGCGACAGAAGATGATGTCCACGTCGCGATCGACCGGATACTGGGCATTCATCAGGTTCAGGTGCTTGAAGCGCACCCGGGCGCGCAGCTCCGGGACGATCCGTCCGACCTTCCAGGCCGGGTTGCGGGCCTGCATCACGTAGCGTCGGCGGAAATGCTGCGGCACCGCCTGCAGCACGTCCTCCGGGTAGATGCCGTCCGCGGCGACCCGCAGGACCTCCGTGGAGACGTCGGTGCCGAGGATCGCGTAGTCGAGCGCGTGCCCGGCCATCGCCATGTCGTGCAGCACCATCGCGAGCGTGTAGGCCTCCGCCCCCGTCGAGGCGGCGGCGCTCCACAGCTTGAGCCGCGCCTGGGTGATGCCGTTCCGGCGCAGCATCGGGATCAGCTCGTCCCGGAGCTGGTCGAAATGCGCCGGCTCGCGGAAGAAGTCGGTCTTGTTGGTGGTGACGCAATCGATGATGTGGACGAATTCCTCGGCGAGGTGACCCTCCTCGAAGACGTGCCGGCCGTATTCCGTCAGCGTCTCGATCTCGAGCGCGCGCATGCGCTTGCGCAGCCGTCCCTCCACCATGGTGCGCTTGGCCGGCGGGATCTGGATCCCGACGCGTTCCTGGATCAGGTCGGCGACCGTCTCGAAATGGCGGTCTTTGAGGCGCGGCATGAAATCGGTCCTTGCGCGGCGATCAGGCCGCGAGCGACGGCATCAGAAGGGCGGGGTCGTCGCCCGCCATCAGCGCCTGCAGATCGAACACCACCACGAAGGCCTCGCCCTTGCGGCCGATGCCGGCGATGTAGGTCGAGCGCCAGCGGCCCCCGACATCGGGGGCGGGCTCCAGCTCGGCGCTGTCGAGCTCGGTCACCTCGATGACCCGGTCGGCCACGAAGCCGACCCGCATCGCCCGCTCGCCCATGGCGATGTTGAGCAGGATGATCCGCGTCGCCGGGGTCACCGGAATCGCCGGCAGCCCGAGCTTGGTGCGCAGGTCGACCACCGGGTAGCTCTGGCCGCGCACGTCGATCATGCCGACCAAGAACGGCGGCGCGTGCGGCAGGGCCGCGGGCGGGCGGTAATCCAGGATCTCATGCACGGATTCGATGTCGATCCCGAAGATCTCGCGATCGAGGCCGAGGGTCAGGTATTGCCACACGCTGGACATGCTGGTCTCCGGCTGGGCCGGCTGCCGGTCGCGTCCCGCCCGAACCGGGGGGCACGGGCCATCGCCGCGGCAGCATAGGGATCGGTGATTTCAGGGAGAGACACCGCGCGGGGAACGCCCGCGCGGTGCGGGGCCGCTCAGGCGGCGCGGATGAAGTCGGCGTCGCGGGAATCGCCCTCACCCATGTCGAGGGCGAAGCCGCCGCCGCCGCCGCCGCCGCCGGCCAGGGTGCGGCGGCCGGCGCGGGTCTTGTCGGCGGGCCTGACGCTCGCCTTGGCCGGGGCTCCCATCCGGGCCGCCGTCGCCCGCAGCTGCGTCGCCGCCACGTCGAGGCGCGACTCCGTCTCGTCGAGGCGGAAATACGCGATGGTGGCCTGGAGTCGCTCGGCCTGGGTGGCCAGCTCCTCGGAGGTGGCCGAGACCTGCTGGGACGCGCTGGCGTTCTGCTGGGTCACCTTGTCGAGCTGCTGGATCGCCAGGTTGATCTGCGCCGAGCCGACATCCTGCTCGCGGCAGGCCGCCGAGATCTCCTCCACCAGCAGCGCGGTCTTGCGGATGTCGGGCACCAGCCGCCCGAGCATCTCGCCGGCCTGCTGGGCCGCCTTGACCGTGTCGGAGGACAGCGTACCGATCTCGGCCGCGGCCGCCTGGCTGCGCTCGGCGAGCTTGCGCACCTCCGAGGCGACCACCGCGAAGCCGCGGCCGTGCTCGCCGGCGCGCGCCGCCTCCACGGCGGCGTTCAGCGCCAGCAGGTCGGTCTGGCGGGCGATCTCCTGCACGATGGTGATCTTCTGGGCAATGGTCTGCATCGCGTCCACCGCCCGGCCGACGGCGGCGCCGCTGGCCTCGGCGTCCTGGGCGGACTGCCGGGCGATCGCCTCGGTCTGGCTGGCATTCTCGGCGTTCTGCTTCACGTTGGCGGCCATCTCCTCGACCGAGGCCGAGGCCTCTTCCGTGGAGGCCGCCTGCTCGGTGGAGCCCTGCGACAGCTGCTCGGCAGAGGAGGACAGCTCCTGCGAGCCCGCCGACACGTTGCTCGAGGCGAGGATGACCTGGCCCACCACCTCGCGCAGCTTCAGGTTCATCGCCTGGACGGCGCGCAGCAGGTCGGCGATCTCGTCGCGACCGGACGTGACCACGTCCTGCTTCAGGTCGCCGGCGGCGACGCGGCTCGCCGCATCGACGGCCCGCTGCAGGCCCCGGGAGATCGAGAGCGACAGCCAGATCGCCATGGCGAGCCCGATCGCCACCGCGCCGGCGATGACGCCGATCAGGAGCAGGCGGGCGGTCTCGTAGGCGGCCTGCGTCTCGCGAACGAAGGTCTGGGCCAGGCTCTCCTCGTAGGCGCGCAGCTTCGCGGCCTCGTTGATGACCGCCGTCCGCGCCTGGGTGAACGGCCCCACGAGGATCTGCATTGCCTTGGCGTCGGTGTTGGCCAGGCCGAGGGCGAAGATGCGCTCACCGATCGGCTCCCAGGCCTTGATCGCGACGGTGACCGCCCGGGCCCCGTCAAGGAAGCCGGCGGCGCGGCCGGCCTCGGTGAGGCGGGCGAGATCCTGGTCGAGCTGGCGGCGATGCTCCTGATACTCGGCGGCGAACTTCGCCAGCAGCGCGTCGTCGCTGATCATCACCTCGCGGTAGATTTCGGCCAGGAGATGCGTCACCCGCAGGTCGATGGCGTCGATGAGGCGGCGGTTCTCGTTGGACAGGTCCGGCCGGGCGGCCAGCTCCTCGATCCGGGTCGTCACGACGTTGTAGGCGGCCAGCTGCTCGCCGCCGACCAGCGCGATGGCGGTGTTGTTGCCGTTCTTGACGGCGAAGTCCGTGCCCTTGGCCACGATCTCGGCCAGCCGATCCCAGCCGTCCTTCAAGGGCTGGACCCGGGCCCGCTCCTCCGGCGAGGTCTGCTCCAGGAA
The DNA here is from genome assembly GCF_020523825.1 of Methylobacterium brachiatum. Classification (GTDB taxonomy): domain Bacteria; phylum Pseudomonadota; class Alphaproteobacteria; order Rhizobiales; family Beijerinckiaceae; genus Methylobacterium; species Methylobacterium brachiatum. The sequence goes on from NZ_JAJALK010000005.1 coordinate 80,146, forward strand.
CTCCTTCAGGAGGGCCCGGAACCGCTCGTCCTGGGCCTTGATGTCGGCCGCGACCTGGGCCCGCCCGGCATCGGCCGGGTCGAGCATCGCCCGGGCGTAGAGGCGCGCCGTGTCGACCGTCATGGTCTCGAACCGGAGGGCGCGCTGGACCTGCGCGAACGGGCCGGCCGCGAAGGCCTGCATCCGCGCGTTCGAGGCGCCCAGCCCCGCGATGGCGAGATACCCGGCTCCGCCCAGCAGGGCGAGCATCAGGCCGAAACTCAGGGCCAATTTGGCCCGGATCGTGAAACGCATGGGTCTGACCTGTTCAGGGGGCTCAATCTGTCCGCGCGGGGCGATCCCCGCGCGGGGAACTGTCTTGCTCAAGCGGCGCGGATGAAATCGGCGTCGCGGGCGTCACCCTCGCCCATGTCGAGGGCGAAGCCGCCGCTCGGGGTCGCGGCCGCCCGGGCGCCGCGGGCCTTGAGCCGGGCCGGACCGGCCGCCGGGGTGCCCATCCGGGTCGCCGTCGCCCGCAGCTGCGCGGTCGGATCCACGGCCGCGTCGTCGACGCGGAAATACGCGATGGTGGCCTGGAGCCGCTCGGCCTGGGTGGCCAGTTCCTCGGAGGTGGCCGAGACCTGCTGGGAGGCGCTGGCGTTCTGCTGGGTCACCTTGTCGAGCTGCTGGATCGCCAGGTTGATCTGTGCCGAGCCGACATCCTGCTCCCGGCAGGCCGCCGAGATCTCCTCCACCAGCAGCGCGGTCTTGCGGATGTCGGGCACCAGCCGCCCGAGCATCTCGCCGGCCTGCTGGGCCGCCTTGACCGTGTCGGAGGACAGCGTGCCGATCTCGGCCGCCGCCGCCTGGCTGCGCTCGGCGAGCTTGCGCACCTCCGAGGCGACCACCGCGAAGCCGCGACCGTGCTCGCCGGCGCGCGCCGCCTCCACGGCGGCGTTCAGCGCCAGCAGGTCGGTCTGGCGGGCGATCTCCTGCACGATGGTGATCTTCTGGGCAATGGTCTGCATCGCGTCCACCGCCCGTCCCACCGCGGCGCCGCTGGCCTCGGCATCCTGGGCCGATTGCCGGGCGATCGCCTCGGTCTGGCTGGCATTCTCGGCGTTCTGCTTCACGTTGGCGGCCATCTCCTCGACCGAGGCGGAAGCCTCTTCCGTGGAGGCCGCCTGCTCGGTCGAGCCCTGCGACAGCTGCTCGGCCGAGGCCGACAGCTCCTGCGAGCCCGCCGAGACGTTGCCGGCGGCGGTGGCGGCCTCGGTCACCACGGCGCGGAGCTTGGCCAGCATCTGCTCCAGGGCGGTGCCGAGGACGTCCTTGTCGGACAGGCGCTTGGCCTCGATGGTCAGGTCACCCGCGGCGATCGACTGCGCGACCTTGGCCAGAACCTGCAGGTTCTAGGTGGTGGCGCGCAGGTTGGCCTGGACCTCGCTGCTGAGGCCGCCGAAATCCTTCGACAGGGTCTTGGTGAAATCGCCGATCGAGACGGCGACCAGCACCTCCGAGATCTCCCGGAAGGCCTGCTCCACCGCCTGGGCGGTGCCCTGGATCCGGCCGACCTCGTCGAGGCGCCCGGTCTCGAACGGCGTGGCCAGGGTCGCCAGGCGGGTGCTGATCGCGGTCACGGGCTTCGCCACGGTGCGCACCAGCAGCAGACCGATGGCGACGGCGATCACCAGGTTGGCGACGATGCCGAGCAGGATCATCTGCGTGGTCGTGTCGAAGGCGGCGTTCTGCGCGTCCTGGCGGGTGCGCATCAGCGTGTTCTCGACATTGACCAAGTCGGCGATCTCGGCGCGCAGGCCGTCCATGGCCTCCTTGCCGGCGCCGGCGATCTCGGTCTGGCGCGCGGCCTCGCGGGTCTCGGGATTGGCCATCCCGGCGATGCCCTTCTCGGCGACGCCGGTGTGCCAGGCCTCGGCCTGCTTGCGGATCTTCTCGAGCCGCTCCTGCTGGGCCGGGTTGTCGGAGGTCAGCTCCTTGGCCTGCCGCCAGGCGGTGTTGAAGCTCTCCCAGCCCTTCTGGTAGGGCGCCAGGAACTTGGCGTCCCCGGACAGCAGGAAGCCGCGATAGCCGGTCTCCTGGTTGACCATGCCGGCGAGCGAGCGGTCGGCGGCGTCGATCACCTTGATGGTGTGGTCGGTCCAGTTCACCGACTGCCGGATCTCCGAGGATTTCCAGTAGACCACGCCGTTGATGCCGAGGCCGACGAGAAGCATCAACGTGAAGGCCAGGAACAGCTTTCGCGGTATCGAGATGTTGTCGAGCAAGTTCATGGTCTTATCCTTCACGTCGATGGAGCGGGCGGGGATCTCGATCGGGAGCACCCTGCGGCTGGTGTGGTCCGGGCGGGCCCGGAGGGCGGTTTGATCCGAGGACGCACCCCAGGGGGCGGGACGCTCGGCTTGGGGACGCTCAGGCGGCGCGGATGAAGTCGGCGTCGCGGGAATCGCCCTCGCCCATGTCGAGGGCGAAGCCGCTGCCCGCCGCCAGGGTGGGCCGGCCGACGCGGGCCTTGGCGGAAGTCTTGTCGGCGGCCTTGGCCGACGTGCCCATCCGGGCCGCCGTCGCCCGCAGCTGCGCCGCCGCACCCGTGCCTGCATCCGCCGCGCCGAGGCGGAAATAGGCGATGGTCGCCTGCAGCCGCTCCGCTTGCGTGGCGAGCTCGTCCGAGGTCGCCGAGACCTGCTCGGATGCGCTGGCGTTCTGCTGGGTCACCTTGTCGAGCTGCTGGATCGCCTGATTGATCTGCGCCGAGCCGACATCCTGCTCGCGGCACGCCGCCGAGATCTCCTCCACCAGCAGCGCGGTCTTGCGGATGTCGGGTACCAGACGCCCGAGCATCTCGCCGGCCTGCTGGGCCGCCTTGACCGTGTCGGAGGACAGCGTGCCGATCTCGGCCGCCGCCGCCTGGCTGCGCTCGGCGAGCTTGCGCACCTCCGAGGCGACCACCGCGAAGCCGCGGCCGTGCTCGCCGGCCCGGGCCGCCTCCACGGCGGCGTTCAGCGCCAGCAGGTCGGTCTGCCGGGCGATCTCCTGCACGATGGTGATCTTCTGGGCGATGGTCTGCATCGCGTCCACCGCCCGGCCGACGGCGGCGCCGCTGGCCTCGGCATCCTGGGCCGACTGCCGGGCGATCGCCTCGGTCTGGCTGGCATTCTCGGCGTTCTGCTTCACGTTGGCGGCCATCTCCTCGACCGAGGCCGAGGCCTCTTCCGTGGAGGCCGCCTGCTCGCTGGAGCCCTGCGACAGCTGTTCGGCCGAGGCCGACAGCTCCTGCGAGCCCGCCGAGACGTTGCCGGCGGCGGTGGCGGCCTCGGTCACCACGGCCCGGAGCCGGCTCAGCATCGTCTGAAGGGCGAGACCCATCGTGTCCTTGTCGGACAGCGGCTTGGCCTCGACGGTCAGGTCGCCCCCCGCGATCGCGTTGGCGAGGGCGGCGGTCTCCCTCAGGTTGTCGGTCATCCGGTTCATGGCGGTCACCAGATCGCCGACCTCGTCGTTCGAGGTCACGGCGATCTTTTGGTCCAGGTCACCGGCCGAGACGGCCTCGGCGAGCGACACGGCCCGGGCCAATCCCCGGGAGATCGAGACCGCGAGCCAGCCGGCGATGCCGAGGCCGAGGAGCAGCGCGCCCGCCAAGGTCGCGAGCATCAGCGTCTGGCTGTCCTGCGACGCCGTCTTCGAGCGCTCGACCGCCTCCGCCATCTGACGGCCCTGGTAATCGGTCAGGAGGTCGAAGGCCTTGTTGGTCGCCACGGACGCGACGCTGTACTCGCCTGCCACGAGCTCGATCGCGTGGATGGGCGCGCCCGGCTCGATCGTGGCAAGGGCCTTCTGGAACGAGGCGAACCAGGTCTCGAAGCTCTGCCGGACCGCCTCGGTGGGAACTTTCGCGGCGGCGCCGACCCGGAGCAGGTTCTCCAGGCCGCGGGCGATCTCATCGCGCATCTGCTTGGTCGCGGTCACATGCTCCTCGAGCCGGGCAACGCTGACCGCGCCGGTGGCGGCCTGTAGCCGGCCCCAGGCCCGTTCGAGGGGGATCTGGAACGCCATCACCGCCTTCATCAGATCGAGGGCGTTCGCGTCGGCCTTGGTTGTGAGCGCCGCCAGCTCCGTGCGCAGGACGGCGATGGCGGGACGACCCACGCCCACGATCTCGGACCAGGCCCGGGCGTTGGCGTTCATCTTGGCCAGCTCGACGATCTTGTTGCCCAGGGCAACCTGCGTCTCGTATTTCTGGTCGAGGTCCTGGACGAGCTGGCCGGCCTCCCCGGTCAAGGGACTGGCCTTGATCTTGGCGATGGCTTCCTGGGCGCGCTTGCGCATGTCGAGGGCGCGCTTGAGGGAATCGGCGATCTGGGCGTCGTTCACGGTGATCACCGCCGTGCGGAGGTTGGCGGTGCTGCGGATGGCGTTGGCCTTGGCCTCCAGCATCTGGGCTTGCGTCGCCGCGCGGTCGCGGAGGAACGCTAGGCTCCTGTCGGATTCCATCAGGCCCCGATAGCCGACGCCGCCGGCCAGACCGGCGAGCACGAGCATCGCGCCGAACCCGGCGGCCAGCTTGGCCTTGATTGAAATCCGCATATTCTCGACTCCTAAAATTAATTTAAAATTGCTGGCATGTCTGGAATAATGACAAAATCTTCGGCAGATTTCACAATGGAGCGAATGTATTCAGGCCGCCATGACGTGCCGATCTTCGGCGCCGGCTGGCGGCTCTCCAGGGCGACCGCGGTCACCTCGAACACCTTGTCGGCCACCAGCGCGACCAGGGTCGGGTCGCCGTCGAGTTCGAGCTCGATCACCACGAAGCGGGTATCCGGGGTCGCGGCGGTGATCGGCATGCCGAAGCGCTCGCGAATATCGGCCAGCGGCACGACGTTGCCGCGCACGTTGACCACGTGGCCGAGATGCGGCCGCGCCCCGGCGACCCGGGTGGTCGGGATCGGGTCGATGATCTCGCGCACCATCCCGGCCCCGAGCGCGAAGGTCTCGGTGCCGATGCGCATCATCACGGCCTGGAGGGCGTGGCCCTGCTCGATGGCTTCGACGAAATCGGTCATCACGCCACCTCACGGAATTCGCGCAGCCCGTCCGCGGCGGCGCCGATCTGCCCGCCGGCCATCAGCTGGGCCGGGTCGATGATGAGCGCCGCGGTGCCGTCACCGAGGATCGTGGCGCCCGAGAAGGTCGTGACGTCGGCGTGCAGCTTCGACAGCGACTTGATCACCGTCTGGTGGTTGCCGAGGATCTGGTCGGCCACGAGCCCGAACCGGGTCTCGCCCACCGACACGATGATCACCTTCTGGTAGGGGTCCGGCTCGCCGGCCGCCTCGAACAGGCTGCGTAGGCGCAGGAACGGCACGAGGTCGCCGCGGATGTTGAGGAAGTCCCGGCCGCGCTCGCCGCGCCCGCTCTCGGGCAGCTCGACGCATTCCTCCACGGCCGAGAGCGGCAGCACGTAGCGCCCCTCCCCGACCCGGATCAGCAGGCCCTCGATGATCGCCAGCGTCAGCGGCAGGCGCAGCACGATGGCGGTGCCCGCCCCCGGCTCGGTGGTGATGTCGATCGAGCCGCGCAGGCCCTCGATGGTCTTCTTGACCACGTCCATGCCGACGCCGCGGCCCGAGAGCGCGGAGATCTGCTGCGCCGTGGAGAAGCCCGGCGCGAACAGGAACTGGTAGACCTGCTGGTCGGTGAGCGGGGTGCCGGGCGCGACGAGCCCGCGCTCCTCGGCCTTGGCCCGGATGCGCGTCACGTCGAGCCCGGCGCCGTCGTCGCGCACGGTCACGAGGACCTGGGCGCCGACATGCTCGGCGGAGAGCGTGATGCGCCCGGTGGCGTTCTTGCCGGAGGCGCTGCGCCGGGCCGGGTCCTCGATGCCGTGGTCGATGGCGTTGCGGATCAGGTGCACCAGCGGATCGGCCAGCCGCTCGATCACGGTCTTGTCGAGCTCGGTCTCCTCGCCGTCGGTGACGAAGGTGACCGGCTTGCCGAGATCCCCCGACAGGTCGTGGACCAGGCGCCGGAACCGGCTGAACAGGGCGCCGATCGGCACCATGCGGATGCTCATGGTGGTGTCGCGCAACTGCGCCGAGAGCCGCTCGATCTCCTCCGCGATGGTCTGGAGCCCGCCATCGGCGTGCAGGCCGGCGAGCTGGCTCAGCCGGGCCTGGGCGATGACCAGCTCGCCGACCCGGTCGAGCAGCTCGTCGAGCCGCTCGGCCTCGACCCGCATGGTGCTGGACCCGCGCGGCTCGGTGCTGCGGGCCGGGCCCTTGCGCTCGGCCTCGGGCGGCTTCGCGGCGGGCGCGGGTGCAGGCTCGACGGCCGGTGTGGCAACGGATCGGGCGGGGGCCGGGGCAGGAGCCGGCATCGGCACCGGAACGGGCGCGGGCGAAGGATCCAGGACGGGTTCGGCGGCGGGCTCGGGCGCGTCCAGCGGCGCCAGGGTCAGCACCATGTCGTCGCGCACGAACAGGAAGACGTCCTCGATCGCCGCGCGGGTTGCGGCCCCGCGGAGCGTGACATCCCAGCCGAGCGCCAGGCTCTCCGGGTCGAGGCCGGCGAGGTCCGGCAGGTCCGCGACGCGCGGCACAACCGTGCAGGGGCCGAGCTCGCGCAGCTCGTCGAGCAGGGCCAGCGGGTTCGTGCCGTTGCGCAGCACGTCCGGGGCGAAGGCGATCCCAATCCGCCAGCCCTCGGGCGCGGCATCCGGGCTCGGCCCTTCGGCCGCCAGCTCGGTCTCGGGCGCCTCCTTCGCGCGCCTGATCAGGCGCTCGAGCTCGGCCAGGATCGCCTCGCCGATCACCGGGGCGGTGGCGTCGGGATCCTCGATCAGCGTGCGGATATAGTCCTTGGCCGAGAGCGACACGTTGACCAGGTCGGCGCTGGTCGGGACCTCGCCGCGGCGGACGAGGTCGAAGGCGGTCTCGAAATCGTGCGTGAAGGCGGCGACCCGGTCGAAGCCGAACATCGCCCCCGATCCCTTGATCGTGTGCAGGGCCCGGAACGCGGTGTCGATCAGCGCCGAATCGTCCGGCCGGTCGCCGAGGTCGAGCAGCGTCGTCTCCAGCCGATCGAGAAGCTCGTTGGCCTCGGCCAGAAATACCGCGCGCGGATCGTGATCAGTCATCGTCGAGCGGATCCCGTTGCACCGTCTTTCGAGGAACCGGGGCAATTCCGCACCCGGCCCGGTCGCCGACCCGAGGCTAGATCTCGCGATCCTGCCGGCTGACGCCCGATCGACCGAAGACTCGGTCCATCACACAGGAATGACACTACCTTAAAATCGTTAAAAAGTGAAGACCTGATCTGAGTTAAAAGTTTTTCCGTCCCGATTTTTTCAGACTCCGGATCCATTCCAGTCTGGAAAAGATGCTATAAATTACCGCTTACTCACTATTTTTCCAACATATATTTCCGTCAATGTCTACTAATTGCATAAGACCAACGATTTTCCTTAATGTATTGGATAACTCCCCAGGACCTTTTGTTGAATGCACCTGATGTTCTGCAAAGGCCGCCTCCGGATCAGAACAGATCCACCCCGGCCAGGGGATCATCATCCGCGTCCGGCGCCGGCGCCGCGGTGCCGAGCAGGCGGCGGGACAGCCGCTCCCGGACCTCGCCCAGGGTGCAGCCGGCGATCAGCGCCTCGGCCCAGTCGCGCTCCGCCTCGGCACGGCCGCCCGGCTCGGCCTGCAGGGCGCGCAGGATCCCCTGCAGATTCTGCATGCGCTGCTTGGCGAGATCCTGGAACTGCATGGCCACGATCGCGCCCGAGACGTCCTGGGTGATCGCCTCGGTGGTCTGCACGGTCTGGCTCAGCACGCCGGCGAACCGCGAGCTCTGCTCGACCAAGGCCTGCATCACCACGCGGACCCGGGCGTCGGCGTTGCGGCTCTCCTCCGACATGTCGATGGTGGCGATGTCGTGCAGGAGCGCGTGGCTGCTGCGCAGGCCGCCCGCGATCGAGCCGATCTGCTGCTTGATCACCCCGGACAGGGCGTTGATCGCGCCGGCCAGGCTGCGGACCTCGTCGGCCACCACCGCGAAGGCCCGCCCGGCCTCCCCGGCCCGGGCGGCCTCGATCTTGGCGTTCAAGGCCAGCAGGTTGGTCTGCCGGTTGATCTTCTCGATCTCGGCGACGCTGCCGTCCACCGAGGACAATTCGCCCAGCACGCCGTTCAGCGCGCCCTCCATGGTCGCGCCGCGGGACGACATGAAGCCGATCTTGTCGTTGAGCATCGCGAGGATCTCGCCGAGCGCCGTGGCGACCTCGGCGAGAGGCCGCTCGGTCCCGTCGATCCGCACCGACTGGATCGCCGTCACCAGCCCCTGCACGATCTCCGACTGGCCGCGTGTGGTCGTGGCGATGCGCTGGAACCGGTCCGACAGGCCGTGGACGTCGGTCTCGACATCGGCCGAGATGATCCCGAGCTCGTCGATCAGGGCGTCGAGAGTCTTGCGCTGGACCTCGGACAGGCCGAGCCGGGCCTGGATCACATCCGCGGCCCCGAGCGGGGGCACCGGCGCGGCGGGCGCGGCGGGCGCCTCCCGGTCGAGGTCGAGCGCCGCGAGCGAATCCGATGCATCCTCGTGATCCGACCTCAGATTCGCACGCCCCCAGAAGGCCATCGATAGATATTCCTTGGACTCTGTCAGATCTTGCCGGGGACAGGCTCGAACGCACGATTGTGAACCCCCGGTGCCTAGGCCAGTCATCTGAATGAACAGTTATGACCGAGGCAATATGCGCGCTCGATCACACGGTTTATGTGACCCAGACCATGCGACGATTGCGGATATATTTCGGTCCTCGAATATCAATGCTTTCTGCGGACGTGGGTCGAAATGCCATCGAATACCAGCAAGAGTCGATTTCCATACCGCCGAAGTCACCGAACAATTTTTACAATACAAAATTGCACATCGGGCACGCCATGGCAGTTTTCAACAGGAAACCCGGGATCAAGGTTCGGGCAAGCTCGGTCGCTATGGTCAGCTCAAGGGAAACTTAACGGCCGCGAATCTTAAAGAGATCGCCTGCAGCCAATCTGGCCGTTCAACCGCAACGGATTCCTCATGGCCGAACCCGCCACCCTCACCCTGCCGCCGGAATGCACGCTCCGGACGGCGCAGGCCCTCCAGGCCGACCTGCTGGCGGCACTCGAGGGCGCGCCCGGCCTCCTGCTGGATTGCGCGGCGGTCGAGAAGGTCGACGTCACCTTCGTCCAGCTCGTGGTCGCGGCCGCCAAGTCGGCCGGCGCGCGCGGCGCCACCCTCGACCTGACCAACCCGCCCGACGCGGTCGCGGCGGCCTTCCGGCGCGCCGGCTTCACGCCGCACGCCCCGTTCGCGGCGGATTCCGCCTCAGCCCTCTGACCTCAGCACCGGATTCCCTTCATGGCCACCGTACTTGCCGTCGACGATTCGCCCAGCATCCGCCAGATGATCAAGATCGTGCTGGGCCCCGCCGGCCACACGGTGATCGAGGCCGAGGACGGCGCCGAAGGCCTCGCCAAGGCCAAGGCCGAGACGATCAACCTGGTGATCACCGACCTCAACATGCCGGTGATGAACGGCATCGAGATGATCAAGCAGCTGCGCACGGTGCCGTCCTGCGCGGGCGTGCCGATCCTGTTCCTGAGCACCGAGTCGGACGACAGCATCAAGCAGCAGGCGAAATTCGCCGGCGCCACCGGCTGGATCACCAAGCCGTTCAAGCCGGAGCAGCTCCTGGCGGTGGTCTCGAAGCTGATCCGGGCCTGAAGTCGGACCGCCCCGGCGGGTTCACGCAGCGCGGGACCGGTTCGGGGGGCCCTCTCCCGTGGGGGCTGAAAGGTATTCACCTCGGCCCGCGCAGGGCGCAACGTGCGACCTCTCCTGCGAGAGAGGGTTGGGGGTGAGGGACCCTGTCTGCCCGGAGAGGCACCGTCCCTCCCCCCTCACGGGAGAAGCCCCCCCGCATCACGCGGTGAAAGAATTCGGCATCCGCGCGCCCGCATCGAAGATCGGACGCGGCGCAGCCCGACGGCCCGATATTCGCGCCTCTATCGGCGCCGAGGAGCGCACCATCGGGACGGGATATCCTGTCGAACAGGAGATGATCTGTAACCGAACGTACGAACCCCACACCGACGCGCCAAAACGCCCTCAAACCCGGTCTTTCCGTCTAAATCCGCACAGACGTGTGGATGAGCACCGCAGCGGCAACGTGGGACCGGAACGGGACCCCCACCGGCACGTTGACCGGCGCCATCAGGATACGAGAACGGCGTCTCACACAGTTCGGCACAGCGGGTCGGGTACAGAATGGGCGGTCAGCCACCAGGGTCCGGAACGGCTGCGTCGCAGGCGATGGACCCCGCGGGGGATCCGGGCCGAGGGGCGTCGGAAGCGGGGTCCATCGCGTTGAGCGACAGCTTCCGGCGCTTCGCCGACGTGGTGCCGCTGATGCTGTGGCGCTCCGACGAGCACGGCCACGCGGTCCACCACAACGAGTGCTGGCTCGACTTCACCGGGCGCCCGCTCGAGGAGGAGCTGCGCCTCGGCTGGCGCAGTGGGCTGCACCCCGAGGATTTCGAGCGCCATGCCCGGATCGTCGCCGAGGCCTTCGCCGCGCGGGCGCCGTTCACCGTGGAATTCCGCCTGAAGCGGCATGACGGCGTCTACCGCTGGCTGCTCGACACCGCCCGCCCGCTGGTCGAGGACGGCCGGTTCCAGGGCTATCTCGGATCCTGCTTCGACATCACCGACCGCAAGCATGCCGAGGAGCATATCGAGCAGGCGCTGGCCGAGAAGGAGGCGCTGCTGGCCGAGGTCTACCACCGGGTGCGCAACAACCTGCAGGTGATGGTCAGCCTGATCGGCCTCTACGGGCGCGCCGCCCCGGACCCGTGCCGCGGCAGCTTCGAGGCGCTGGGCCAGCGGGTGCGGGCGATCGCGCTGGTGCAGCAGCACCTGCACGAGGCGCCCCATATCGCGTCGATCGACCTGCACGATTACCTGCACCGTCTGGCCTCGGGTCTCGGGCAGCTCCGGCGCGCCGGGCGGATCAGCGTCCAGGTCGGCGGCTCCGGGACCGGGCTGGTCGAGCCGCGCACCGCCAACGCGCTCGGCATGATCGTCGCCGAGATCGTGGCCGAGTGCCTCGACGCCACCGCCGAGCACGTCGCCTGCTCCATCGCCATCGAGATCGACTCCGCCGCGGGGCATCCGCTGCGGGTCTCGATCGTCTCCGGGGTGAGCGAGATGGCGGCTACCGGCCGGTCCAACGTGCCCAATCTCGGGCCGCGCCTGATCGCCGCCTACGCCGCCCAGGCCGAGATCCAGGTGACCGGCGATGCCAGCACCGCCGCGCCCCTGGTCCTGACCCTGCCGCCGACGCAGCCGCCGGAGGCGTGATCTCCGGCGCCGCGCCCCCTGGCGATTTGCGATGGAGTCGCCAGATTTTCGCCAGGGCTCTATAGCGACCCCGGCCCACCCCAAATCCGGTCCCTCATGGTTCCCCCGATCGACACCATCGTCGAGAATTTCGCCTTCATCGACGATTGGGAAGAGCGTTACCGCTACCTCATCGAGCTCGGGCGCGCCCTGCCGCCCCCGGACCCGGAGCTCCATGCCGAGGCCAACAAGGTCCAGGGCTGCGCCAGCCAGGTCTGGATCGACCTCGACGTCGACCGCTCGGATTCGGAGCCCCGCCTGCGCATGCGCGGCGACAGCGACGCCCATATCGTGCGTGGGCTGGTGGCGCTGATGATCGCCCTGTTCGACGGCAAGCCGTTGCGCGAGGCCGCCGAGACCGACGCCTTCGCGCTCTACACCAAGCTGGGCCTGGGCGAGCACCTGACCCCGCAGCGCTCCAACGGCGTCCGCGCCATGGCCGACCGGGTGCACCGCGACGCGGTGCGGTTCCTGCAGGTCGAGGGATAGGGCGCCGTCGGTTTCGCGACGGCGCCCCGCCCGACGCGTTAGATCGCCGCCGCGGGGTCGGTCTCGTCGCCGTCCGGCGTGGGGCGGCGGGTCCGGGGGCGGCGGTCGAGGAGGGAGCGTCCCAGCGCACGCAGCGGCGCGGTCAGCCGCCGGGCATCCTCGGCACGCTCCATGAGGCGCTCGCCGTTGCGGATCTCCTTGTCGAGCTTGGCCATGGTCCGGGCGAGCGCAGGGTCGTCATCCTCGAGCCAGACCTGCGTCACGCGGGCGAAGGCGATCACGACGCCCTGGAGCTTGAGCTGGCCCAGCGGGCCCTCGGTGTCGATCCCGGCCGCCGCCAGCATGTAGCGGTGGGAGTTCAGCATCACGCTGTTCAGCGCCAGCATCGACAGCGGCTCGCCGCGCAACGCGTAGGCGATCCGGCGCAAAGCTGGCTTGTAGGGCGTCATCGCGTCGAGCCGGCTCATCAGAACGTCGAACAGGCGCTCGCGGGTCGGCTCCTCTTCGAGGCCCGAGATGTCCCCTTCGAGGACCTTCCGGTCGATGATCCGGGTGAGGCCGCCCAGAACCGCGCCCTTCGAGGGGAACAGGTCGCGCAACTCGGCGAGCGTCAGGCCGGCCTCGCGGGCGATGTCGCCGATCTCGATGTCGTTCCAGGGCTGCTCGGCGGCCAGCCGCATCAGGGCCTCGACCGCGGCCTCGCGGGGCGGCAGCTTGGGCGGGCTCTCGGCCTGCGCAGCGGCGTCCTGGGCCGTGTCGGCCTGGCTCGTGTCGTCCGGCACGGCACCGGCACCCTTGCGGGTGCGCTTCGACGGGGCTCTGGTCTCGGTCATGGGTCTGTCGCCCGCTCCTGTCGGTCGTCGGCTCTCATGTAGGAAAGGCGGCGGCGATGGGCAGGGCCGTCGCGCGGCGATGCCGCACGGATGTCAGCCGGCGAGCTCGGCCGCCCGGCGCCGGGCCGCCGCCACGGCCGCGCGCAGGAGCGGCGCCAGGCCGTCCGGCCGCATCAGCACGTCGAGGGCCGCCGCCGTGGTCCCGCCCGGGGAGGTGACGTTGCGGCGCAGCTCCGCCGCCTCTTCGGGGCTCGCCTCCAGCAGCGCGCCGGCGCCCGAGACGGTGGCCCGGGCCAGGGCCTGCGCCACCGAAGGCTCGAGCCCCTCGGCGATCCCAGCATCGGCCAGGGCCTCGACCAGCAGGAAGACATAGGCCGGCCCGGAGCCCGAGACCGCGGTCACGGCGTCGATCTGCGCCTCGTCGGCGAGCCAGGCCACGGTGCCGTTGGCGGCGAACAGGGCGTCGGCCGCGTCGCGCTGCGCCGGCGTCACCTCCGCATTCGCGCAGGCGCCGGTGGCACCCCGGCCGATGCTCGCCGGCAGGTTCGGCATGGCCCGGACCACGGCGCGGGCCCGGGGCAGCCGGGCGCGCAGATCCGCGATGGTCTTGCCCGCCAGGATCGAGACCAGCAGCGTGTCGGGGCCGACGAGCCGGTCGAGGCCGGGGGCTGCCGCCTCCAGGCCCTGCGGCTTGATCGCCAGGACCAGCACCGCCCCGGGCTCGGGCTCCGCCGGGTTCAGCCGGATGCCGTGCCGGGCGCAGAGATCCACGATCGGGCGGGCGGGCACCGGGTCGATGATCGTGGTGGCGCGGGGGTCGAGGCCCGCCTCGAGCCAGCCCGCCAGCATCGCGCCGCCCATCTTGCCGGCCCCGGCGAGAACCAGGGAGGCGGGCATCCGCGCCGGGGTCGCGGCCGCCGTCACGCCTCGCCTTCGGTCTCGAACAGCACGGCGTCCAGCGCCTCGCGGGCGCTCTTGCCGGCCCAGAGCACGAACTGGAACGCCTGGAAGTAGCGCTCGCAGGCATCCACGGCGGTCTTCATCATGGTGGCGCATTGCGGATGGGTCGGCACCGCGCCGCCGGCCAGCAGCAGCGCGTGGCGGAACATCACCACGCTGTCGCTCGACCACAGGTCGAAATGGCCGATCCAGAGCTGCTCGTTGATCATCGCGATCAGCCGCAGCACCTCGGTCCGCTGCCGCTCCGGCACCTTCAGGTCGAAGGCGCAGGCCACGTGCAGGGCCTCGACGTCCTCGATCCAGGTGAAGGCCACATGGTAGTCGGTCCAGCGGCCGGGGCTGGTGATCGACATCTCGTCGGTCTCGGCCCGGTCGAAGATCCAGTCGCGCAGGGACGCCAAACGCTCGACGACGTCGAGCGGATGCTCGTTCCGGTCAGGGTCGTGGAAGTCGACGTGGAGAAGCGGCATGACGATCCAAAAGGACGGCCCGGAATCGACCCGGACCGACGTGACGGGGACGCGAGAAGAGTGCGAGAACACTCCGAGAACTTGATACGACCGGCGAAGACAGGCCGGGGTTGACGCGATCGACTGTCGAAGCTCTGCGGACATCGCCCCGCAGCCGCCGAATCACCCTATGCCTGACTATAGACCGGCCGTGACTCGCGACACAAAGTGCAGGTCACGCTCGGTGAACAGGAAACGAAATCATCGGCTGCGCTTCCTGTGCAAAAGCCTGAAGCGTTGCCGTCCGGACTCAGACGGCCTCGCTGAGCCCCGCGGCCCCGGCCCCGGCGCTGCCCTCCCGGGCCTCCAGGGCGGCCACACGGGCGGCGAGCGCCTCGTTCTGGGCGCGGAGATTGGTCACCATATCGCGCAGCACGTCGAGTTCCTCGCGGGAGGCGATGTCGAGGTCGCGGACGAGGCGCTCGACCTGCGCCTTGACCACCGTCTCGGCCTCGCGGCGCACGCCCTGGGCGGCGCCGGCCGCATCGGTCATCAGGCGAGCGAGATCGTCGAACAGTCGGTTCGAGGGGGGCATCGTGGTCTCCCGGATCGGCCGGCTGCCGTTCGGCGGCCTGACTGCGCGATTCAGGGTGACGAGATAGGAATCCGCGGGGTGCGGAGCAACGCCCGAAACGCGGTCCGGACACGGAAGCGGGGCCCGAAGGCCCCGCCCGTCGCAATCACATGCGGCGCATCATCCGACGGTGCATCATCTTGCGGTGCATGTGCCGGTGCATCATCCGGCGCTCCATGCGCCGATGCATCATGCGGCGCTCCATCGGGGTCAGGCGGACCTGCGTCACAGCGTCGGGCGCCGTGATGCCCGAAGGGAGGCCAGGGGCGGCGCTGGCGGGCTGGACGAGGGCGGCACCGCCCAGCGAGGCCAGCACGGCGAAGGCGAAGGTCAGTTTCCTCACGAGGAGACTCCAATGTTCTGATCTCCGGGCATGACGCCCGGTTCATCCTCCCAAACGGGAGGTTCGGAGAGTCGTCTCGTGCCGGTGAGGGCACGGCGGGCCCGCGAGGACCCGCCGCCATCAACTTCTGGGTTAGAGATTCGTTTCCTCGAACGCCTTCACCCATTCGGCGCAGATGCCGGACCGGACGATGTCGTCGCGGGTGAACTCGACCACGGGGATCGGCATCATCCGGCTCTTGATCAGGTGCATGACCGTGCGCAGGCCGGAGGTCTCGCGCAGGTCGGTCTGGGAGACGTCGCCGTTGATGATGACCTGGCAATCGTCGCCGATCCGGGTCAGGAACATCTTGATCTCGGCCGTGGTGGTGTTCTGCGCCTCGTCGAGGATCACCAGGCAGTTCTTGAAGGTGCGCCCGCGCATCACCTCGAACGGCACGATCTCGATGTCGCCGGTCTTGAGGGCGATCTCGAAGGCGGCCTGGCCCATCCGCTCCTTCATGGCCTCGGTGAGCGGGGCGACCCAGGGGGCGATCTTCTCCTCGAGGGTGCCCGGGAAGAAGCCCAGCGAGCGGCCTGAGGGCACGTTCGGGCGGGTGATCACGACCTTGGAGATGCGGCGCTGGCGGAGCTGGTCGGCGGCGCGGGTCCCGGCGATGTAGGTCTTTCCGGTGCCGGCGGGGCCGAGGACGATCACCTGGGGGGAGCTGGCCAGGGCGTCGAGATACTCGGCCTGGCGGTCGGTGAGCGGTTGGATCGGGCTGAGGTTGCGCTCTTCGTCGAAGCGGGTGCGATGAATACGGGGCGTGCGGTCTTCAACCAGTTCAAGTCGTGTGCGGCGTCTCTTCATGGATCAACACTCCAACGGGACTTGCCAACCTGGATCTGTCGATGAACTGCCGTTTACCTTGTTGCTCCCGGATTTATTCTATTACGCAACTAATTCCGGCGCCATGCCGAAGGTTCCACCCCGTGCTATTCGCCTGTGGAGAGCGTCACGCCGCCTCGCCCGGGGTCGAATACGCAGTGCAAGCGTCGCACCAACGCGATTCGCACCCGACGATTGCGCGGCGGGTGTGACTAGGGGGTGACGGTTGATGCTGCGGCGCGGAAAAAGCCGTCCGGCTGGCAAGGCTGCATCAGGCCGAGGGCCGGGTACACGGGGCGACGCGGCATCCTGCACGACCGCGATCCTCTCCGCCCGCACGGGCGAAGCCGGCCGACCCTGCCGCCCTGAAACGTCCGGGCTTGATCGGCGGGACTGACTTCATCCGGGCTGGATGAAGCTGTCGAGAACCATTTTCCGGCCGGCTTTATCGAAGTCAACGGTGAGCTTGTTGCCGTCGACGCCGGCGACGGTCCCGGGGCCGAACTTCATGTGGAAGACCCGCTGGCCGTCCTGGAACGCGGAGGGCGCGCCGGTCGACTTGGCGATCAGCTCGCCCTCGATCTGGCGCGGCCCGCCGGACCGGCCGCCCGGGGCGCTGCCGAAGCCGGACCGGTTGCCGGAGCCCGCGGCGGTGTTGGCCTGGGCGCGCTGCCAGCCGGGCGTGCCGTAGCTCGAGCCGAACGGCGTCGGGTTGCGGTCGAACCGCGAGGCGCCGGCCGAGAAATGCGCGGGCGCCTCGACCACGTCGACGGCCGATTCCGGCAATTCGTCGATGAACCGGGACGGGATGGTCGAGGACCACAGGCCGTGGATCCGCCGGTTGACCGCAAACGACAGCTTGGCGCGCTTGCGCGCCCGGGTCAGACCGACATGGGCGAGGCGCCGCTCTTCTTCCAACCCGGCCCGGCCGCTCTCGTCGAGCGCCCGCTGGTTGGGGAACAGGCCGTCCTCCCAGCCGGGCAGGAACACGGTGTCGAATTCCAGCCCCTTGGCGGCGTGGAGCGTCATCAGCGAGACCCGCTCGGCGCCCTCGGCCTCGGAGGCCTCCATCACCAGGGAGACGTGCTCCAGGAAGGCCGCCATGTCGGGGAATTCCTCCATCGAGCGGACGAATTCCTTGAGGTTCTCCAGGCGGCCGGCGGCGTCGGCGGACCGGTCCTTCTGCCACATCTCGGTGTAGCCGGATTCCTCCAGGATGGTCTGGGCGACTTCGCTATGCGGCTGCGTCTCGATGAGGCGGGCCCAGCGGGAGAAGCTCTCGGTCAGCGCCCGCAGGGTCGCCCGGACCCGGGGCTTGAGCTCGTCGGTCTCGCACAGGCGCTGGGCGGCGATCAGCAGCGGCAGGCGGTTGGCGCGGCCGTAGGTGTGGAGCTGCTGCAGGGTGGCGTCGCCCAGGCCGCGCTTGGGCGTGTTCACGATCCGCTCGAAGGCGAGGTCGTCGCTGACATTCATGGTGACGCGCAGGTAGGCCAGCGCGTCGCGGATCTCGGCGCGCTCGTAGAAGCGCGGGCCGCCGATCACCCGGTAGGGCAGGCCGAGCTGGACGAAGCGATCCTCGATCTCGCGCATCTGCGCCGAGATCCGCACCAGCACGGCGATCTCCGAGAGCGGGTGCTGCTTGGCCTGCAGGGATTCGATCGCCTCGGCGAGCTGGCGCGCCTCCTCCTCGGAATCCCAGGCGCCGGTCACGGTGACGCGCTCGCCCGGCTCGTCCTCGGTGCGCAGGGTCTTGCCCAGCCGGCTCTCGTTCTTGGCGATCAGGCCCGAGGCGGCAGCCAGGATATGGCCGGTGGAGCGGTAGTTGCGCTCCAGGCGCACCACCACGGCGCCCGGGAAATCGTGCTCGAAGCGCAGGATGTTGTCGACCTCGGCGCCGCGCCAGCCGTAGATCGACTGGTCGTCGTCGCCCACGCAGGCGATGTTTTTTCGCGATTGCGCGAGCAGCCTGAGCCACAGGTACTGGGCGACGTTGGTGTCCTGGTACTCGTCCACCAGGATGTAGCGGAACCGGTCCTGGTAATTGGCCAGGATGTCCGGGTTCTCACGCCAGAGCTTGAGGCAAAGTAGCAAAAGATCGCCGAAATCGACGGCGTTGAGCGTCGCGAGTCGGGCCTGGTAGGCGGCGTAGAGCGCGCCGCCCTTGCCGAACGCGAAGGAGGTCGCCTCGCCCGGCGGGACCTGCTCGGGGCCGAGGCCGCGATTCTTCCAGCCGTCGATCGTGTGGGCCAGGGCCCGGGCCGGCCAGCGCTTCTCGTCGATGTTCTGGTCGGCGATCACCTGCTTCATCAGGCGCAGCTGGTCGTCGGTGCCGAGGATGGTGAAGTCCGACTTCAGCCCGACCAGCTCGGCATGGCGCCGCAGGATCTTGGTGCCGATGGCGTGGAACGTGCCGAGCCAGGGCATGCCCTCGCCGGCCGGGCCGATCAGCGCGCCGATCCGGTGCTTCATCTCCCGGGCGGCCTTGTTGGTGAAGGTCACCGACAGGATGTCGTAGGGGCGGGCGCGGCCGGTGGCGATCAGATGGGCGATCCGGGTGGTCAGGACCCGGGTCTTGCCGGTGCCGGCCCCGGCCAGAACCAGCACCGGACCCTCCGTCGCCTCGACGGCGCGGCGCTGCTCGGGGTTGAGCCCTTCCAGATAGCTGGCGGCGTCCCGCCGGAGGGCGCCCATGGCGCGGGCGGCGATGGAGGTCGGAGCGCCGTCCCCGGCGGGCTGCGCGTGCGGGCCATTCTGCATTCCGCTTCCCTGGACCAAATCGCGAACGGCGTCGAGGGTGTTCGGGGCGGGGCGGCCCTCTGGCGCCGTCCGGGACTTATCGTGCTATGGCCGGTCGCAGGTTGCCCAGGGGGGCACGCGACGGCGGGGCATCACGGTGCCGCGACCGCGCGGGGTGGTTCGCGGAACGGTGAGCGTGCGTGATCTTCTGACCGCGCTGGCGGGCGCCGTCATCCTGGTTCTCGTCGCGGCGCTGGCCGTCCCGCCCGTCATCGATTGGCAGGCCCAGCGCGGCCTCGTCGACCGGGCGCTCGCCCGGTCCCTGGACGTTCCGGTCCGGACCGACGGCCGAATCGAGGTGCGGCTCCTGCCCTCGCCGCGGCTGCGCATCGACCGGCTGCATATCGGCACCGACCCGAACCGGCCGACCCTGGATGCCCGCTTCGTCAAGGCCGAGGTCGCGCTGGCGCCGCTGCTGAAGGGCGAGTTCCGCTTCACCGAGACGCGGGTGGGCCGCGCCGAGATCAAGCTCCCGGTGGCGGCGAGCGACGCCGTGCGGATCCCCTCCGACCTCGGCGAGGCCCTGCGGGCCCGCGACTTCGCCATCGAGGACCTGCACGTCCAGCAATTCCTCGTGACCACGCAGGTGCCGGCCACCGGCCGGACCGACCAGCTCTATGTCCAGGACCTGCACCTGCAGACCCCCGCTCTGATCGGGCCGTGGCGGGTGGAGGGCACGAGCGGCGGCGTCCCGTTCCGGGCGGTCAGCGGCACGCCGGGGGCCGACGGGCGGCTCGCCGTGAAGATCGCGGGCGGGGGCGACGCGCATCCGCGCTTCGAGGCGGATGCGCGCCTCGGCCTCGTGCCCAACGATGCCGACGGGACGACGCTGATCGAATCCGAGGGCTCGGCCCGCCTCGTGGTCGGGCCGCCGACCCAGGCGGCCGGCCCCTATCTGCCGTTCTCGCTGGGCGGGACGTTCAAGGCCCGCGGCGCGCAGGTGCGGTTCGAGGGTGTCGAACTCGCGATCGATCCGGGCGGGCGCGCCCTGCGGTTCGCCGGCACCGGCCGGCTCGATCTGCGCCAATGGCGCGCCAGCCTGAACCTGGAGGGCCGCCGCCTCGACCTCGACGCCTTCCTGACCTCGCCCGAGGGCCAGAACCTGATCGCCCGCGGCGTCCCGGATCTCGGGCGCGGCCTGCCGGCGATGCTCGACCTCGATCTCGCGGTGGGCAGCCTGGTGCTCGGCGGCGAGGAATGGTCGAACCTGGCGCTCGCCGGCACCGTCGAGCGCACGGGCGGCCTGCTGCTGCGCCGCCTGTCCGCGGTCGGCCCCGGCGACGCGGCCTTGAATGTCACCGGCCAGATCGAGGCGGCACCGTTCCGCCTCACCGGCCCGGTGGCGCTGAATGCCCCCGATTCCGAGCCGCTCGGGCGCTATCTCCGCCGGCTCGGCCTGGAGGGGCCGCTGACCGCGCTCCTCGACGGGCGCCGGATCGAGGCGGCGGCCGACCTGTCCGCGGCGGCCTCCAGCCTGTCCCTGCGCAACCTGCGCCTCGGCCTCGGGCCGGCGCGCATCACCGGCAATGCCCGCTACACCGCCGCGGAGGCGGGCGCGCGCGGGCGCTTCGACGCCCAGATCCGCGCCAGCGGCATCGACATCGCCGCCCTGCCGCCTCTGGGCACCACCCTCGGCAGCCTGCGCGACCACGACCTCGCCCTGACCCTCGAGGCCAAGGACGTGCGCTACGGCCCGGCCGGCTCGGGCAACGGCACGATCGCGGCGAGCATCCAGTCGGACGGGTCGAGCCTGGTGGTCGACAGCCTCGACGTGGCGGACCTGGCGGGGGCGAGCGCGAAACTGTCCGGGCGGATCGGCGCGGACGGGACCGGCCGCGTCTCCGGGCGGCTGAAGGCCCCGGTGGCGGCGCCGCTGCTCGGCCTGCTCGAGCGGGTCTGGCTCGGCGAGATCCGCCTGCTGCCCGCCTTCCTGCGCGAGGCGCCCCTCGACCTCGCCGTCACCCTGGACCGGGAGGGCGGCGCGGCCGACGCCCTGCGCAGCCAGGCCCGGGGCAATGCCGGCGGCGGCACCCTCGACCTGACGCTCGCGAGCCGCGGGACGCGGATCGAGGGCGGCACCGCCACGCTCACCGCACCCCGGGCCGGCATCTGGTTCGGGCGCACCGACATCGCCGGCCTGCAGCAGCCCGCCGAGCTGCATCTGAGCGCCGAGCGGCCGGAGGCCGACACCCTCGCGCTGACCGTCAACGGCACGATCGCCGGCCTCAAGCTCGCCACCGCCCGGCCGATCCTGGTCGGCGCCGACGCGCTGCCGAATGCCGGCGCGATCCGGGCCGACACCGCCGACCTCGCCCCGTTCCTGACCCTGGCCGGCGCCGCCCGGCTGAGCCCCGGCGCCTGGCCGGCCGACCTGACCTTCGTGCTGGCCAAGGATGCCGGCGACATCGCCGCCGACACGACCGGCAGGATCGCCGGCACCGCCTTGAGCGGCAAGGTTCTGCGGGCGCCGGGCGGAGCGCTCCGGGGACGCCTCAGCCTCGACCGCCTGTCGGTGCCGCAACTGGCCACAGCTCTGCTGCTGCCGCCGGACCCGGCCAAGGCAGACCGCTTCGGGCCCGCGCCGCAGCCCATCGCGCCGTTCGCCCTCGATGCCCGGGTCGCGAGCCTCGATCTCGGCCGCGGCCTCACCGCCACGGAGGCGAACGTGGCCCTCGGCCTGGCCGACGGCGCCCTGACCCTGCGCAACCTCACGGCCAAGCTCGGCGGCGGGCGGATCGCCGGCTCGGCCACGCTCACCCGGCGAGGGACCGAGGCATCGGTCTCCGGCGAGGGCGCGCTCGACGACGTCGCGCTCGCCACCCTGGCGGGGTCCAGCCCGATCGGCGGGCGCCTGACCGCGTCCCTGCGCTTCTCCACCCAGGCGGAGACCGCCCCGGGCCTCGCCGATACCCTGTCCGGCAGCGGCAGCCTCACGCTCAAGGATTTGAGCGTGCCGCAGGCCGACCCGTCGGCCCTCGGCCGTGCCCTCGCCCGAGCGGTGGAGATCGACGATCCCCTGCGCGAAGGGCGGCTCCAGGCCCTGGTGGCCGAGGAACTCGCCAAGGGCGGCGCGCAGGCGAAGGCGCCGGCGAGCAGCCCGGCCACCATCGTCGGCGGGATCCTGCGGGCCGGCCCCCTCGACTTCGATTTCGGGGCCGCCCGCTGGTCCGGCACCCTCGGCTACGACCTGCGCGGCAACCGCCTCGATGCCCGCGGATTCCTGTCCGGCGGCCCGGTTCCCCGGGGCTGGAGCGCTGGCGCGCCCTCCGTCCAGCTCGGCTTTACGGGCTCCCTCGGAGCGCCCGAGCGCGTCCTCGATGTCAGCGCCCTGTCGAGCGGGCTCGCCGCCTTCGTGCTCCAGCGCGAGCTGGAGACCATCGAGCTGACCGAGGCCGACCAGGTCGAGCGCCAGCGCCGCCGGGCCCGGATCGAGATGGACCGCGCCCGCGCCGCGGCCCTCAAGGCCGCCGCCGAGAAGGCGGCCGCCGAGGAAGCCGCCCGGCAGACCCGGGCGCGGGCGCAGAGCGAGGGCACGGCCGAGGGGCAGCCGGGCGCCCCGGAGGCCGCGCAGCCCCAGGGTCGGCCCTGATCGCGCCATCGGACGTTTTGGCCCGGATCGCCGGTCCCCGCCTCGGAACGGCGAAGCGCGGCGGCAACCCCACTCTCTCCCGTCATCCCTAGCGAATTTAGGGAACACGGTCCGGATGGCTCTCGGCTGAAAGAGACGTCTGTCCGAGGCCGACACGCGCTTCCCTCCCCCCTCTGCGGGGGAGGGTGGCCCCCGAAGGGGGTCGGGAAGGGGGAGCGACGCGGCAGAACAGGGCTTTGCCCGTCATGCCGGTCGCGCCCTCTGCTGAACCCGGGCTCCCCTCTCCCGACCCGGCCTGACGGCCGGCCCACCCTCCCCCGCAGAGGGGGGAGGGAGGCGCGCTTGGGGTTGGCCTTGATTCTCGTCCGGCAGCGATGTGGGAACATCGTAGCCCCCATCCCGAGGCGCCGGAGCGCAGCGGAGGCCTCGAAGGAGCCTCCAGCCAACCGCGCGATCCCTGGAGGGCTCGCTCGAGGCCGCTGCGGGGCACCGCAGGATGAGGCAAGGGGGTGGGAAGGGCCGATCAGACGGGACGCAAGGCCCCCGGTGCCGACCGCTTATCCGCCCCTCGACGCTCCCTACGCCCGCCCCACCGCCATCAGCGCGAAGGCGTAGATCAGCGCCACCTCCTCCAGCCGGTCGAAGCGGCCGGCGGCGCCGCCGTGGCCGGCTTCCATGTTGATGCGCAGGAGGATCGGGCCGCCGCCGGTCATGGTGGCGCGCAGGCGGGCGACCCATTTCGCCGGCTCCCAGTAGGTCACCCGCGGGTCGGTGAGGCCGCCGAGCGCGAGGATCGCCGGGTAGTCCTTGGCGGCGACGTTGTCGTAGGGCGAGTACGACAGGATCGTCTCGAAGGCCGCAACGCTCTCGGCCGGATTGCCCCATTCGGGCCATTCCGGCGGGGTGAGCGGCAGTTCCGCGTCCAGCATGGTGTTGAGCACGTCCACGAACGGCACGTCGGCGACGATGCCGGCGAACAGCTCCGGGGCCAGGTTGGCGACCGCGCCCATCAGCATGCCGCCGGCCGATCCCCCGTGGGCGACGATGCGCTTCTCCGCCGTGTAGCCGGCCGCGATCAGCGCCCGCCCGCAGGCGATGAAATCCGTGAAGGTGTTGGGCTTCTTCTCGCGCTTGCCGTCGAGATACCAGCGCCAGCCCTTCTCGGTGCCGCCGCGGACATGCGCGATGGCGTAGACGAAGCCGCGATCGACCAGGCTCAGCAGGTTGGTCCGGAAGCCCGCCGGCATCATCGTCCCGTAGGAGCCGTAGCCGTAGAGCAGGAGCGGCGCGGAGCCGTCGAGCGCAAGGTCCCGGCGGTGCAGGAGCGAGATCGGTACCCGCTCGCCGTCCGGCGCGGTGGCGAACAGCCGGCGGGTGACGTAGGCGGCCGGATCATGCCCGCTCGGGACGTGCTGGCGCTTGCGCAGGGTCCGGTCGCGGCTGTCGCAGGCGTAATCCCAGGTCTCGGACGGGGTTGTCATGGACGAGTAGACGAAGCGGATCGTCGCCGTGTCGAATTCGTGCCCGCCCCGCAGGCCCAGCGCGTAGGCCTCCTCGGGGAAGGCGACGCTGTGCTCGGACTCGTCGGCGAGATCGCGCACGATGATCCGCGGCCGGGCGTTCTCGACTTCGAGGCGGATCAGGTGGCCGGCCAGCAGGTGCAGGTGGCGGATCATCACCCCGGGCCGGTGGGGCACGAGGTCGGTCCAGTTCGCCCGGCCGGGATCGTCCAGGGGGGCGGTGACGATCTTGAAGTCCTCGGCGCCGTCCGCGTTGGTCCGGATGTAGAGCCGGTCGCCGCGATGCTCGACGTCGTAGATCAGCAGCGGCTCGCGGGGCTGGACCAGCCTCAAGGAGCCCGAGGGCGCGTGCCGGTCGAGGAGCCGGATTTCGGAGGTCTCGTGGTCGCTCGCGGTCACGTCCAGGAAGGCGCCGGACTGAGTGCGGCCGATATGGACGAAGTAGCCGGCATCCGGCTCGGTGTAGAGGGTCTCGTCGGCCGATTGCGCGGTGCCGAGGCGGTGGCGCATGACCTTGGCGGGTCGGTGATTGGCGTCGAGGGCCACGTACCAGAAGCTGTGCCCGTCCGCGGCCCAGACGGCCTCGCCGGAGGTCGCCTCGACCCGGTCCTCGAGGTCGAGGCCGGTAGCGAGGTCGCGGACCTTGATCGTGTAGAGTTCCGAGCCCTTGGTGTCGGCGCTCCAGGCGAGCAACCGATGGTCGTCGGAATGGACCGCGGCGGCGATCTCGAAGAACGGCAGGCCCTCGCCCTCGCGGTCGCCGTCGATCAGGATCGTCTCGTCCGGGTCGGGGCCTGACTCCGGCACGTTCGGCGACGTGGACGGCCGCCGGCAGACCAGCGGGTGCTGCCCGCCCTCGCGGTGGCGGGTGTAATAGGCATAGGGCCCGTCGGGATCGGGCACGCCGCTCTCGTCCTCCTGGATGCGGCCGCGCATCTCGGAGACCAGCGCCTTGCGCAGGTCGGCGCTGCTGGCGAGCGCGACTTCCGCGTAGGCGTTCTCGGCCTTGAGGTAGGCGGCGATGTCCTCGGGGAGTGCGGCCGGGTCCTTGAGGACCGCCTGCCAGTTCTCCGCCTTCAACCACGCGTAGTCGTCGACGATCTCCCGTCCGTGGACGCTGAAGCGCCGCGGCCGGGGTTCGGCCACCGGCGCTTCGGTCCGGTGAGCATCAAAGCCGCGCCCGATCTCCGTCATCGTATCTCCCGCCGGGTCCTGTCCGCCCGGTCCGGGCGCCCGGTCCTGGCATGTGTCGCGCCCGGGGCCGCGACGCAAGCCGCCGCGACGCCGGAGCCGGCCGCTGCCAACTTTAAGTTCGATCGAAGCAAGAGCGCATCTACTTCTGGATGGAAAATCTGATCCAATAGTGTCCGGGATCGGACGGATCGAACAGAACTTGGTAATCTCATTCGATCTTGTGGCCTAAAACTTCTTGTTGTACCTTGGTACAAGGGATCGATTGGTGCACGCGCGGCTTGGGGCCAGCACGTTCGCGTCGTGTACCCGTACGTCCCGGCGTGTGATCAGAAACACGCACGAAACTGTCATTGCGCTGGCGAATACAGAGCCTCGCAATACATCGGGGGTATCATGATAAGCGAAAACGGGAAACCCTTAGATCTTGTCGGCGCGACGGCCGAGGTCGTGGCTGCCTATGTGCGTAACAATTCCATTCCGGTGAGCGAGCTCCGCCCGCTGTTCGGCAACGTCTACGCGGCCCTGAAGCGCGTCGCCGAGAGCCATCCGGTCACGGTGTCGGAGCCGGCCGTGCCGGTTGAGGCGTCGGTGACGCCGGATCACATCGTTTGTCTGGAGGACGGCCGGAAGTTCAAGTCGCTCAAGCGGCATCTCCGGGCGATGTACAACATGAGCCCCGAGCAATACCGCGCGAAGTGGAATTTGCCCGCCGACTACCCGATGGTCGCGCCGAATTACGCCAAGACCCGCTCCGAGCTCGCCAAGGCGATCGGGCTGGGCCGGACCGACGCGCTGCGCGACGCCGCCTGAGCCGGACCGGCCCAGACCTTCGGCACAACCGGGGGATACGGGCGAGGGATACGGAACCGATGTCGGACGTTGGGTTTTGATCGCTCGTTTGTGCGATGCGGTCGAGACCCCGTCCGGCGCCGAGGTGCTGTGCATGAACGCGTTTCCCGACCCGCGGGATGGTGATCCTGCGAAAGATCTCGAGCGGATGAACACCCTTCTCTCCGAATGGGCCGCGCGGTCCGCCACCGACAGCGCCGCCCTGATCGATCGCTTCGAAGAATTGGGCTACCCGGTCCGCGGCAAGTCCGAGGACGAGATCGCCGAGATCCTGCGCCAGCCACCGACTCGACCGCGCCGGACCTGATTCTTCTGTTAGGCAAAAAGTCCTTGACTTCGTGGGGGTGTCCTGCAAGGGTCGCGGCCGGTCGAGCCTGCGTACCATGGTGGGAACAAATCATGAACAAAAACTCGAGGGCCGGACGGGCCAGGGCGGGGGCGAGGCGGGGCGCACCGGAGCCGGTCGCCCTGCCGGCGGAGGCCACGCGCCTGCTGGTGCGGCTCGGCGAGGCCGGGGCCTACGCGCGGCCCGATCCGCTGACCGAGGACGGGCTGCTGGTCCGGCGCGGCGGCGACGGGGTCTCGGTGGGCAGCGGGCGTTTCGCGCAGGCCGCCGGGCGGGCGCTGGTCGAGGCCGACCTCGCCGCCTGGGATCCCACGGGCACCCGGCTGACGATCGGGCCGGCCGGGCAGGCGCGGCTGCGACGCAGGCAGGCCCCGGACGGGATGGCCTATCGCGCCCAGCACCAGGATCTGACCGTGATCGACGGCGGCGGCGCGGAGCCGGCCATCCGGAACGCGTCCGAAAATCCCCTGGCCTGGATGGTCCGGCGCCGGAACCCGGACGGCACGCCGCTGATCGATCCGGCCGCGTTCGAGGCCGGCGAGCGGCTGCGCCGGGACATGACGAAGGCGGCGATGCTGCCCCGGATGGGGTCCGACCTCGGCGCGCCCCGGGTCGATGGCGGCGGCGCCCGCGATCCGGCCGCCGCGGCCGACCAGGTGATCGCGGCCCGCCAGCGGGTACGCGGCGCCCTTGACGCGGTCGGCAGCGACCTGTCGGGCCTGCTGATCGACCTCTGCGGCTTCCTCAAGGGCCTGGAGCGGATCGAGGCCGAGCGCCGCTGGCCGGCCCGCTCCGCCAAGGTCGTGGCCCGCATCGCCCTGGGGCGCCTGGCCGAGCATTACGGCCTGGCCCGCGAGGCGACCGGGCCGGATCACGGGCGGTTGCGGCTGTGGCGGGCGTGAGAGCAGAGAGCCGCCGGGGGCGCCCATCGCGCCCTCACCCCGGCAGATCGCGGGCTCTCGGTCGCCCTTCCGACCTCGATCGGGCCAGAGGCTCGGGTGCCGCACAGGCGATCAAGGTCTGACCGGTTCACGAAGTCCGGGGTGCCGGCGCCCCCCCGAACGCCGGTCGTCCCGGGATGAGGCCGAGGGCGGGACAGACCCGGCCGGAACGGCGCGTTTCCGTCGGAGCGCGCCGTCGCCCGCCTCAGGCGGCCTGGATGTCCCGCAGGAAGCTATCGACCTCCTGCCGGACCTTCTGGGACTGGGTCGCCAGCTGGGAGGCCGCGTGCAGCACCTGGGTCGCGGCGCTGCCGGTCTCGCTGGACGAGGCCAAGACCTGGACCACGTTGGCCGACACGTCCCGGGTGCCCCGGGCCGCCTCGCCGGCATTGCGCGAGATCTCGCTGGTCGCCGCGGTCTGCTGCACCACCGTCGAGGCGATCGCCCCGCTGATCTCGTTCACCGCCGCGATGGTGCGGGCGATCTGCTCGATCGCGTCCGCGGCCTGGCCCGTGGCGGACTGGATCGCGGCGATCTGGCCGCCGATCTCCTCCGTGGCGCGGGCCGTCTGGCCGGCGAGCTCCTTCACCTCGGCCGCCACCACGGCGAAACCGCGCCCCGCGTCGCCGGCGCGCGCCGCCTCGATGGTCGCGTTGAGCGCAAGCAGGTTGGTCTGCCCGGCGATCCCGGAGATCATCGTCACCGCGGCGCCGATCTGCTCGGCGGCCACCCGCAGGCTGGCCATGGCGGCGTTGGTCGCCTGCGCCTCATGGGCGGCGGCACCCGCGACCTCGTTGGAGCGGATCACCTGCCGCTCGATTTCCTGCAGCGACGCGACCATCTCCTCGGCGGCCGCCGCAACGGTCTGGACGTTGGTCGAGGCCTGCTCGGCGGCGGCGCTGGAGGCCACCGCCTGGGTGTTGGTGTCGTCGGCGACCTGGGTCATCGAGCGCGCCGTGGCGTCGAGCTCCGTGGCGGCCCCGGTGACCACCTCGAGCGAGGCCGCGACGTTCTGCTGGAAAGCCCTGACCAATTGGTCGACCCGCTCGACCCGGCTGAGCCGGGCGGCCTGCTCGGCGGCCTGGGCGGCCTCCAGCTCGGCCCGGGCGATGGCGTTCTGGCGGAACACGTCCACCGCCTTGGCCATCTCGCGCATCTCGTCACGCACCTTCGGCTGCGGCACCGCCACGTTGGTGTCGCCCTCGGCCAGGCGCTTCATCGCGTTGGTCATGCCGACGATCGGCCGGATGATGCTGCGGGCGATCAGGAAGGCCAGCGCGCCGCCGAGCACCACCGCCAGGGTGATCAGGCCGATCTGGATGCGCCGGGCGTTCTCCACCGACGCGGTGGTCGCCTCGGTGAGCTCGTTCACGGCGACGAAGATCTTGTCGCGCGCGGTCTCGCCGACCCGTTCGATCGACGCCGCGAACGGCTTGATGCCCGTCTCGAACGCGTCATTGGCGACGCTCATCGCGCCGTCCCAGGCCGTCAAGGTCGCCGCGTAGGCGTCCAGCCCCTCGGCGACCGCCTTGATCTCCGGCGCGACGATCGCGCCGCCCTCCACCGCGCCGAAGGCCTTCAGGGCGCCGCGCGCCTGCTCGACCGCCGCCAGGAACCCGGCCCGATCCTCGGCCGAAAGCCGCATGGTGAAGCGCGCGGCCTCGAGCCGGGCCCGCAGGATGGTGTTCTCGATCTTCTGAACGCGATCGGACATCGCGGCGCTCGTGCGCTCGCGAACCGCGACGACCAGCGCGTCCAAGGCGCGGGCGAGCGCGTCACCGGCCTTGAACATGTTCGTCCGGGTCTCGTTCACGCGCAGGCCGGCCGTCGCGAGCCGCTCCAGCCCCGGCTTCAGGGCGCGTGCATCGTCGCGCATCTGCCCATAGAGCGGACGGCGCTCGGTATGCATGGCCCGCGCGAAATGCATCTCGCTCGTCTCCTCGATGGCGCGCCGCGACTGCTCCATCGCGGTGATCTGCTCGGCGCTCGGGGCGAGGCGGTAATGCTCTGCGGCGCCGGTCAGGCGGGCCGCCAGGCTGTTGATCGTGAGAATCGACCGTACGCCGACGTCGAACCGAGCGCGCATCTCGTATTGGTCGGTGATGAAGCTCTGTTGATAGAGCGAATACGCACCGATGCCGCCGGCAATCAGCACGAGCATGGCGAAGCCGGCATAGAGCCGGTGGCGAATTCCCAACTTCACGGGTGGACGACTTTCCAAAGAGCATGCCCGCATCGGGCACGACGCCGATAAAAGTCGGATCGATGACACTATTGTGTCAGCATTCGCACCTCAACCTCAGGTATTTTCAAAGTTGTTATTGTTTTAATATTGGACTTTACCTTACAGTCGCGCACAGGACGCAAGAGTAAAGATTCGCGGCGGTCGGATGGGGGCAATCCGCCCGGCCAATTCAGAGCTCGCTCGACACTTTTGAATTCACGATCATATCCAACGTATTTTCATAGTAATCCTATTTTATACCCGCTGAGATCAAGTTTCCGCGGACGATGCCGAGCTGACAGGGCTCCTCGGACCAACAACCAAGAGTCTATCATCTCCTGGGATCCCGATGCCCTGCGCAGACAGCCGCTCGTCGGAGACCCGAAGCGCCGTCCGGCCGCCGGCGTTCGGACCGATGCTCCGAGGCCCGGATTTCGGCCCGGGAAGCCCGGTTGGGAGATTCCAGGCTAAGCCCGCACGACCGATTCGGCGCGCGTCTGTCGGGCGGGCGACGGGCCGGGGGCAGACGTGGCGACGAGGATGTGCGCGCGACGACGCGCGTCAGGCCACGCGATTCGCCAGGGCCTCGCGCATCAGGCTGGCGACCATCCCGTCCTGGAACTGCTCGCGCTGGATGAACAGCGCGTCCGGAACCAGCACCGAGGCGTCCTGCTCCGGCGGGTCGACCGGATCGCTGGAGAGGACGATGCGCAGGCCCGGGCGCAGAGCCCGCGCCTCGACCGCGAGCTGCGCGCAACACAGGCCGCCCTGCAGGGCCGCGTCCACCACCATCACGTCCACGGGCAGCCCGAGGGCCAGGACCGTCATGGCGTCGACGCCCCGGTCGCAGGCGGTCACCTGATAGCCCAGCATCCGGATCTCGGCGGAAATCTCGTCGCGCCAGCGCTTGTGACGGCCGACGACCAGCACCTGGATCCGGTAACAAACGCCCTGGGGCAGCCTGCCGGAGGCCGTCTCGACGTCGGTTGTGGGCATCGTCCGCACTCGACCTCGCTCTGGCTTTGCGATGCATCATGCTAAGCCGGGAACTCAGTCGCGCGC
Organism: Methylobacterium brachiatum; assembly: GCF_020523825.1. Taxonomy (GTDB): domain Bacteria; phylum Pseudomonadota; class Alphaproteobacteria; order Rhizobiales; family Beijerinckiaceae; genus Methylobacterium; species Methylobacterium brachiatum. The sequence continues at coordinate 110,687 of NZ_JAJALK010000005.1, forward strand.
AAGCCTTCGTGCGCAGGCCTTGGGCCGCGAAGGCGCCGCATTCCGCGCCGCTGTTGCCCAAAGCGCATGCAGCCCGAAGCGTGGTCATAGCGTAGGCTTGCGGTTGACGGCGCCGGGGTCGCGCGGGCAACACCGGGCCGCCGCGGGAGGCCCCGCGCGCTGCCGGAGCTTGAGCCGATGTCGTCCGCGAAATCCCCTCCCGTCTCTCCGCTGGCGCCCGCTACGGTGCCGGAGCTGCCGCCGCTGCCGGGCGTGCGGATCGCCACCGCCCAGGCCGGCATCCGCTACAGCGGCCGCACCGACGTGCTCTACGTCGATCTCGCCCCCGGCACCCGGGCGGCCGGGGTGTTCACCCGCTCGAAATGTCCCTCGGCGCCGGTGGATTGGTGCCGCGAGGCCCTGTCGCACGGCGCAGCCCGGGCCGTGGTGGTCAATTCGGGCAACGCCAACGCCTTCACGGGCCGGCTCGGCCGGGAGGCCGTCGCCAAGACCGTGCAGATCGCCGCGCAGGCCGCCGGCTGCAGCGACCGGGAGGTCTACGTCGCCTCCACGGGCGTGATCGGCGAGCCGCTGCCGGCTGAGCGATTCGAGGGCGTGCTGGCCGATTGCGCCGCCCGGGCCACGGACGGGCCGGCCGCCTGGGCCGAGGCCGCCCGGGCGATCATGACCACCGACACCTTCCCCAAGCTCGCGACCCGCACCGCCGAGATCGACGGCGTGCGCGTCACCATCAACGGCATCGCCAAGGGCGCCGGCATGATCGCCCCCGACATGGCGACGATGCTGGCCTTCGTGTTCACCGACGCCGCCCTGCCCCAGGCGGCGCTCCAGGCCCTGCTCGCGGCCGGCACCCAGACCAGCTTCAACTGCGTGACGGTGGACGGCGACACCTCGACCTCCGACACCCTGCTGCTGTTCTCCACCGCCAAGGCCGGCAATGCCGAGATCGCCGACGCGGCCGACCCGCGTCTCGCCGGCTTCAAGGCGGCGCTCGACAGCCTGCTGATCGAGCTCGCGCAGCTCGTCGCCAAGGATGGCGAGGGCGCGCGCAAGTTCGTCACCGTGCGGGTCACCGGGGCTGAGAGCGACGCCTCCGCCCACCGGATCGCCATGTCGATCGCCAACTCGCCGCTGGTGAAGACCGCGGTGGCCGGCGAGGACGCCAATTGGGGCCGGGTGGTGATGGCGGTCGGCAAGGCCGGCGAGCCCGCCGACCGGGATCGCCTGGCGATCTGGTTCGGCGACGTGCGCGTGGCCTTCCAGGGTGCCCGCGACCCGGATTACAGCGAGGACGCCGCCAGCGCGGTCATGCGCGAGCCCGAGATCGGGATCCGGGTCGATCTCGGCCTGGGCGAGGGTCAGGCCCGCGTCTGGACCTGCGACCTGACCAAGGCCTACATCGAGATCAACGGGGATTACCGCTCGTGAGGGCGCGCCTCGCCGGCCTGCTCCTGCTGGCCCTGCTGCCCGCCGGCGCGCAGGCCGACGATTCGGCGTGCAAGCGGCACATCAGCGTCGTCGGGCGCGCCGCGGAGACGCGGGCGCCGGACTTCGCCGAGATCACCATCGGGATCGAGGCCCGGGGCGCGACCCCGGCCGCGGCCCTCGACGCCGCCTCGAAGGCGGTGGCCGGGGTCTCGGCGCAGGCGCGCGCTTTGGGTGTGCCGACCGCCGATATCGGCACCGCCGCGGTGACGCTCCAGGCCGGCTCGCGCAGCGTGACCCGGCCGGGGGGCTTGATCACCGAGGAGCCCGACGGCTACCGGGCCGGCAACGCGGTGACCGTCCGCCTCGCCGACATGGACCGCCTCGGCGACCTGCTGCGCCAGGCCCTCGATTCGGGCGCGAACCGGATCGACGGGGTCAGCTTCGGCCTGCGCGATCCCGACACCGCCGAATCGGCGCTCCAGGTCGCGGCCGCCCGGGATGCCCGGAGCCGGGCCGAGGCCCTGGCCGAGGCGGTGGGTGCCAAGCTCGGGCCGCTCTGCACCCTGGGCAACCCGGGCGCCGCGGTCCCGCCGCCGCCGGTCTACAGCCGCGCGCTGGCGGCCCCGATGGCCGCCAAGGGCCGGCGCGTCCCGATCGAGGCCGGCACGATCCAGCTCTCCTCCGAGGTCTCGGCCAGCTTCGCGGTGGCGCCGTGAGCCAGCCGCTGCGCCTGTTGCTCGTGGTCGCCGTGGCGCTGGTCGATGTCGACGGCCGCGTCCTGGTGAGCGAGCGCCCGGCGGGCAAGCAGCTCGCCGGCCTGTGGGAATTTCCCGGCGGCAAGGTCGAGGCCGGCGAGCGCCCGGAGGAGACCCTGATCCGGGAGCTGTCCGAGGAGCTCGGCATCCGGGTCGAGGAGCCGTGCCTGGCGCCCCTGACCTTCGCGAGCCACGCCTATCCCGACTTCCACCTGCTGATGCCGCTCTACGTCTGCCGCCGCTGGTCGGGCACGCCGCGCCCGATGGAGGGCCAGGCGCTCAAATGGGTCCGCCCCAAGGCCCTGCGCGACCTCGCCATGCCCCCGGCGGACGCGCCGCTGATCCCGTTCCTGGTCGAGCTGCTGGGGAGCTGATCGGAGCCTGGAGCGGAGGGCTATCGCCGTCCTTGCACGCCGCAAATCGGTGACGGCGTAGGATACCCGGTCCGTACAGGGCACGCGCCTCCTCCCCCTTTGCGGGCTGCTGGCTACACAGATTTGCGAAGACCCGGCGCCGGGACGGGGCGCGGGTCCCCTCTCCCGCACGGGAGAGGGGGCACGTCGCGCCGCTTCGCCGGCGGCGGTGCTCAGCGGAGATATATGAACCTCGTAGCCCGCGAGGGGGGAAGGGAGAGGCGCCCATGACGGGCTGCCGCCCTCATCCGCTAACGGGGGGCGGAGTGGGGAACATGCCGCCCCTTCGGGGATATCGGGGCGGCGGCACCCGAAACCTCACAGCGCCAGAATCCCCTCCACCGCCTCCTGCACGGCGAGCGCTTCGGCGAGGGTGGCGAGGTGGTGGGGCTCGCCGCGCGTCATGCGGACGACGCCCGCGAGCTGGCGGCGCAGCGCGATCGGGCGCACCTCCGCGTTGGGGAGCGCATCGGGAGCCGGGGTGAAGCGGCCGTCCGGGCCGCGGCGCTCGGCGATGGCCCAGTCGCGCAGGCGGATGGCGCCGGCATCGCCCTCCAGCGTCCAGGTGTTGTGGTCGTCTTCGGCGACGCCGCCGACCCGGCCGGTCAGGGTCACGGGAATGCCGCCGGCCCTCAGCGTCACGTCGATCGCCCGCTCGGAGCGGCCGGCCTCCGGGAAGGCGACCGTGCCGGCGAGCCCGTCCATCGGCCCGCACAGGCGGCGGGCGAGGAACAGGAAGTGCGAGACGACCTCGCGGGTGAAGCCGCCCTCGGCCCGGGCGTCGAGCCAGCGCGCCGCGTCGGCTTGCCAGGGGCGCGGCCAGCGGGCGAAGGCCACCGCGATGCTGAGCCGGCGAGGCGTCCCGACCGCGCCCTCGGCGATCCAGCGCTCCAGCGCCGCGACGCCGGGCGACGAGGCGAACGGGAAATTCACCGCCCCGGCCGCCCTGGCCTCGGCCACGAAGGCGCGGGCGTCGGCAAGGTCGATCGCCAGGGGCTTCTCGCAGAAGACGGTCCGGCCGGCGGCCAGCGCCGCGCGGGCGTAGCCGAGATGCGAGGCCGGCGGCGAGGCGACGTAGACGCAGGCGCTCGCCGCCACGACGGCGTCGGAACCGGCAACCTGCGGCACCGCCGGGAAGGCGGCGCCGACCCGGGCCAGGGCCTCCGGGGACGGGTCCCACAGGGCGGCGACCCGGACCGGCGAATCCGACGCGCCGTGGAGCGCGCCGATCAGGCGCTCGCCCATGATGCCGGCGCCGATGATCCCGAGGGCGAGCGGCTGGTCGGTTGTGGTCATCCCGGTTCCCTGTGTGACGGCGCCCGGTCAGGCCCGGCCCCGACGGGCGTCGAGGCTGACCGGGCCGGCCCCGAAGGCCGCGACCTGAAGCAAGCCGCCCGCCACGGCGAGGTTCTTGAGGAAGTGGAACATCTGGTTCGGGTCCGCCAGGGCCGTGTGGAAGGTCAGGGCGGTGGCCACCGCGAATCCCGCGAGCGCCAGGGCGACGAGCCGGGTCCGGTAGCCGGCAATCAGCAGCAGGCCGCCCAGGACCTCCACCAGGGCGGCGGCCGCGAACGACACCTCCGGCAGCGGCAGGCCGGCGGCCCGGATGGTGGCGAGCGTCGCGGCCGGGGCGGCGAGCTTGCCGATTCCGCTCACCAGGAACAGCGCGCTCATCAGGACCCGGCCGGTCACCGGCAGCAGGGCGGTGGCGGAGGCGATCGGGGTGGCCATGGCAATACTCCGGTTCAACGTGGGATGTCTTGCGAGGATCAGGCCGCGCCCGGCCGCGCGAGGCCGCGGACCCAGTCGGCCGCGAGGCTGACATCAGCCTGCGACAGGCCGTGGCCGACCGGCAGGATCCGGTGTTCGACCGCCGCGCCGGCGGCTGTGAGCTGCCGGGCCAGCCGGCCGGCATTCTCGGCCGGGACGATCGGGTCCATCGCCCCGGAGAGCATCAGCACCGGCTTGCCCGCGAGGTTGGCGGCGGGCGGCTCGGCCAGCGGCACCATCGGCCGGATCAGCACCGCGCCCGCCAGCACCTCCGGGTGCAGCATCAGCAGCGCGGCGGCGATGTTGGCGCCGTTCGAGAAGCCGAGGGCCAGCGGCGCGGCCAGGCCGAAGCGCGCCCGCGCCGCGGCCACGAAGGCCGCGAGATCCGCGGTGCGGCGGCGCAGGTCGGCCTCGTCGAACACCCCCTCGGCCAGCCGCCGGAAGAAGCGCGGCATGCCGTTCTCCGACACCGCCCCGCGGGGCGACAGCAGGGCGGCGCCCGGGGCCACGATCCGGCCGAGCGGCAGGAGATCGTGCTCGTTGCCGCCGGTCCCGTGCAGGAGCAGCAGCGGCCGCGCCTCGGTGGCGCCGGGCTCGAAGTGATGGATCAGGCCGAGGGCATTGGGCGTGCGGACGTCTTGGGTCATGGCGACCTCGCTGAAGAGTATCCTCGCATCTCCGCCCCGTTCGTCCGGGGCGGAGATCTGGTTCAGGCGACCTTCGGCAGCACCGCCTCGATCTGGGCCCGGTGCGGCTCCAGCCCGGCGGGCAGCTTCAGGGCGGTGCCGAGGGCATCCATCGGCTCGTCCACGGCGAAGCCGGGGGCGTCGGTGGCGATCTCGAACAGCACGCCGCCGGGCTCGCGGAAGTAGACCGACCGGAAATACTGGCGGTCCCGCTGCTCGGTGACCTGGAGGCCGAGCCCGGCGAGCTTGTCCGCCATCGCGGCCTGCGCGGCATCGTCCGCCGCCCGGAACGCGATGTGGTGGACCGAGCCCGCCCCCTGACGGCCGGGCAGGAAGCCGCCGACCGCCCGGAGGGTCACGAAGCTGCCGAGCGCCGCGCTGCCGGCGAACCGGATCAGGTTGCCCTCGCGGGCCTCCTCGCGCAGGCCCAGCACCTCCGTGAGGATCGCGGACGTGGCCTCGGCCCTCTCCAGGAGGAGCGTGACCCCGTGCAGGCCGCGGATCGCGTGCTCGGCCGGAACCTCGGCCGAGGCCCAGGCGGCCTCCGCCTCGGCGCCGTCGACGCCGACGAGCGCCAGCATCATCCCGTCCGGGTCGCGGAACCGCAGGGTCGGCGCACCGAACACCTGGACCAGCGGCTCGTGGGCGACGCCCTTCTCGATCAGCCGGTGGGTCCACCAGCCGATCGCGCCGCGGGGCACCCGGAACGCGGTCTCCTGGGTCTCGCCGATCCCGACCCGGCCGGGGGCCGCATGCGCGATCGGGAAGAAGGTCAGGATCGTGCCGGGCTGCCCGGCCGCGTCGCCGTAATACAGGTGGTAGGTGCCCGGATCGTCGAAGTTGACGGTCTTCTTCACCAGCCGCTGGCCGAGCACGCGGGTGTGGAAGTCGAGGTTGCGGAGGGCCGGGCCGGAAAAGGCCGTGACGTGGTGGAGGCCGGACTGCACCATGACGCTATCTCCCGAGAAGCCGCCCTGCGTTGCGCGGGGCGTTTGCGATGACGGCAATCTGGCCCTTGCGAAGGCGCCTTAAAATAGAAACGATGGAAACCCATCGTTTCTGGAATGCGACTCATGCGGCTCCCCGATTTCGAGGCCTGGGCGGTCTTCGCCAAGGTGGTGGAGGTCGGCTCCTTCGGCCGGGCCGCGGAGGATCTGGGCCTGTCGAAGGGCACCGTCTCGAAGGCGGTCGGCCGGCTGGAGGCGCGGATCGGTGCGCGGCTGTTCAACCGCACCTCGCGCAAGCTCGCCCTGACGGAGGCCGGCCACGCCGCCAAGGCCAGCGCCGCCCGGATTCTGGCGGAGGGCGAGGCCGCGGAGGCGCTGGCCATCGCGGGCGCCGCCGAGCCGCGCGGCCTCGTTCGCCTGGCTGCGCCGATGACCTTCGGGGTGATGCATGTCGCGCCGCTCCTGCCGGATTTCCTGCGGCAGCACCCGGCCGTCTCGGTAGACCTGCACCTGTCGGATGCGGTGGTCGACCTCGTGGGCGGCGGCTTCGATATCGGGCTGCGGATCGCGGCCCTGCCGGATTCCTCGTTGCGCGCCCGGCGGCTCTGCGCGATCCGGCGCTCGCTGGTGGCGACGCCCGCCTATCTCGACCGGCACGGACGGCCCGACCATCCGGACGACCTCGCCCGCCACGCCTGCCTGGGCTACGCCTACCTGCCGACGCCCGACCGCTGGCGGTTCATCGAAGACTCGGGCGCCGAGGCCGTGATCGTGCCGGGCGGGCCGCTGCGCGCGAACAACGCCGAGGCGCTGGCGCCGGCGCTCCGGGCCGGCCTCGGCCTCGCCCTGCAGCCCGATTTCATGATCTGGGACGACCTCGAAGCCGGGCGCCTCGAGCGGGTCCTGCCCGGCTGGTCGCCGCCGCCGATCGCGCTCCACCTCGTGACGCCCCCCGGCGACCCGCGGCCGGCCCGGATCACGGCGCTGGTCGGCTATCTCGGGCAGAGGCTCGCCCAGGCACCCTGGGCCGGGACGGCACCGCACCAGCCGAGCCGGATGGCGGCCCGGCCCGGGGCGTGAATGTCGGAATCGTACAAAACTTACCCTGTGGATGATTTTATACAAATATTCTTGACTTGCATGATCGTATCTGGCGTGGTCGATAAAGCTTAGATACCCTTGTGTCCTTGAGGGTTTCGACGTCTGTCAGCGGCCCATCTATGCCCGGTCCCGGCGCCCCTCAGGTTGTGTGTGGGCGCTCTATCCGGGCCGGTGCGCGTGCGACCGACGACGGGACCGTCTCGAAGGCCGGCCCGCCGTTGCGCGTGTTCGCAGCCGCCCGATGAGGCCGGCCATGCGGGCCCCGCGGAGCGCGGTTCGGCCTGTTCCCCGAGCCCGCCCGCGATTCAGGCATTGGCCTTGCGATTGCACGCGCGGCTTCCGGTGCCGGGCGATCCGATCCTGTCCCTGAGGCCCTGATGTCCCCTGCGGCACACCTTCGACCCGCGCCCGACCGGCTCGTCCACAAGACAGTGGCAGCCGCCGTCGCCGAGTCGCTGCGGCAGCGGATCCTGACCGGCGAGTTCCCAGCCGGCACCCAGCTGCGCCAGGACGCGCTGGCGGAGGAGTTCGGGATCAGCCGGATCCCGATCCGGGAGGCCCTGCTGCAGCTTGAGGCCACCGGCCTGATCAAGATCATGCCGCATCGCGGCGCCGTGGTCTCGGGCCTGTCGGTGGAGGAGGTGGAGGACATCTTCACCCTCCGGGTCCAGCTCGAGCCGGAATTGCTGGCCCTCTCGGCGCGGCGCCTGTCGCAGGCGGATTTCGAGGCGCTGCACGGCCTCACCGAGGATTACAGCGCCGCCCTGGCGGCCGGCGAGATCCTGCGCTGGGGCGAGCTGAACCGGCGTTTCCACCTCGATCTGCTGCAGCACGCCGAGCGCCCGCGCTCGCTGAGCATCGTCGCCGGCCTGCTGCAGGATTGCGACCGCCCGACCCGGCTCCAGCTCTCGGCCTCCGGGGACGTCGCCCGCGCCGACCGGGAGCACCGGGAGATCCTGGCCCTGTGCGAGGCCGGAAAGATCGACAAGGCCGCCGACCTCCTGCGCCGCCATATCGAGAACGCGGCGCAATCGCTGATCGCGATCTACCGGCGCGCGCTCAGCGGGTGAACCGGCGGGTGCGACCCACCCCGCGGATATCCCCGCCCCTCACTCCCCCTTGTCGGTCCGCCGCACGAGGCGGCCGGGCAGGCCGGTCAGGTGGTCCTTCATCGCCAGCACCTTCTGGACCTTCGAGCCGAGGGTGAGGAGCTGGACCAGGCGCTCGGTGTCGAGCCGGCGCACGTCGGCGTACCAGCCGGCGAACAGCTCGAACAGGTCGTGCATCTCCCGCAGCCGGGCCTGGGCGTGGCGCTCCGCCTCGGTTCCGGCCTCGACCATCAGCAGCTCGCGCAGCAGGGTCAGGGTCGGGTCGATCTCGCGCTTCTTGCGCTCCTCGACCAGGGTGCGGACGATCTGCCAGATGTCCTCCGGGGTGGCGAAATAGTCCCGCCGATCCCCGGGCATGTGCTGGAGCCGCACGAGGTTCCAGGCCTGCAGCTCCTTGAGCCCCATGCTGACATTGGAGCGCGAGACGCCCAGCCGCTCGACGATCTCGTCGGCGTTGAGCGGCCGCTCGGCCACGAACAGCAGGGCGTAGATCTGCCCCACCGTCCGGTTGATGCCCCAGCGCGAGCCCATCTCGCCGAAATGCAGCACGAAGGTCTGGATCAGGGGAGGCAGGTGCACGGCGGCGATCCGTCGAACGGTTTGGGCCCCCGGGAAAGCGGGGGGCGTTGCCGGCTTATCAGCTCTTGAGCCAGAACCGGAGGAGCGTCGCCACGGCGCCGAGGCCGAGGATGCTCCCGGCCCAGATCGCGGCGAACCAGGCGAGCCGTTTCCACAGGGGGAGCGGGGTTGCAGGCGCCATCAGTGATACCCGTGCGCGTCGACTTTGCCGCGGAACACCCAGTAGGAATACGCGGTGTAGATCAGGATGATCGGGACCAGGATCGCGGCGCCGACCAGCATGAAGATCTGGCTCGCCTCGGGGGCGGCGGCCTGCCAGATCGTGATCCGGCCGGGCACCACGTCCGGGAAGATGCTGATCCCGAGCCCCAGGAACGACAGGGCGAACAGGCCGAGCGCGATCAGGAACGGCGCCCGCTCGCCCCCGTCCCGCAGGGTCCGCCACAGGGCGTAGGCGGCGAGCGCCACGAGCAGGGGCACCTGCGCCGAGACCAGGACGTTCGGCATCGCCAGCCAGCGCTCGAAGTAGCGCCCCTGCAGGAACGGCGTCGCGGCGCTGACCAGCGCGATCGCCGCCACCGTGGCGCGCGTCAGGCGCTGCGCCAGCCGGCGGGCCTGGAGCTGGAGCAGCCCTTCGGTGCGCATCACCAGCCAGGTCGCCCCGAGCAGCGCGTAGGCGACCACGAGGCTCGCGCCGACCAGCAGGCTGAACGGCGTCAGCCAGTCCCACCAGCCGCCGGCATAGGCCCGACCCTCGACCGCGATGCCCTGCAGGAGCGCGCCGAGCGCGATCCCCTGGGCGAGCGCCGCCACCACCGAGCCGCCCGTGAAGGCGACGTCCCAGGCCGCCCGGTGCCGGGGATCGCGCCAGCGGAACTCGAAGGCGACGCCCCGGAAGATCAGCCCGAGCAGCATGGCGATGATCGGCGCGTAGAGCGCCGGCAGGATCACCGCGTAGGCCAGCGGGAAGGCCGCGAACAGGCCGCCGCCGCCCAGAACCAGCCAGGTCTCGTTGCCGTCCCAGACCGGGGCGACCGAGTTCATCGCGGTGTCGCGCTCCGGCCCCGGCCGCAGGGCCGGGAACAGGATGCCGATGCCGAGATCGAAACCGTCCATGACGATGTAGGCGAAGACCGCGAAGGCGATCACGAAGGCCCAGATCACGGTGAGATCGACACTGTAGAGCATGGCTGCCTCACTCGGCCGGCTGGAGGGCGCGGTCGGGATCGACCGACGGGGCGGGGGTGATGCCGGCGGTGCGGATCGGCGCGCCGGGCTCGATCCCGGTCTCGCCGGCATGGGGCGGCTGGGCCATCAGGCGCAGGATGTAGAACACCCCCATGGCAAACACCGAGAAGTAGATCACCACGAAGGCGGTGAGCGAGGCGGCCACCGCCGGGCCGTGGAGCGGCGAAGCCGATTGCGCGGTCCGCAGCAGGCCGTAGACCGTGTAGGGCTGGCGCCCGACCTCGGTGGTGATCCAGCCGGCCAGCACCGCCACGAACCCGGCCGGCCCCATGGCGACGGCGAAGCGGTGTAGCGGGCTCCACCGGTAGAGCGCCCCGCGCCAGCGCGCGAGCAGGCTCAGGGTCCCGAGCAGCAGCATCAGCATGCCGAGCCCGACCATGACGCGGAACGACCAGAACACGATCGGCACCGGCGGCCAGTCCGTGCGCGGCAGGCTGTCGAGGCCGGCGAGCGGCGCGTCGAAGCTGTGCTTGAGCACGAGCGAGGACAGCTTCGGGATCTCCACCGCGTAGCGGATCGTGCCGGCCTCCTGGTCGGGCAGGCCGAACAGGACCAGGGGCGCCCCGTCCGGATGGCTCTGGAAGTGGCCCTCCATGGCCATAACCTTGGCGGGCTGGTGCTCGAGGGTGTTGAGCCCGTGGGCGTCGCCCGCGAGAATCTGGACCGGCGCCACCAGGGCGGCCATCCACATCGCCATCGAGAACATGGTCCGCGCCGCCGGGTTGGCCCGGTCGCGCAGCAGGTGCCAGGCGCCGACCGCGCCGACCACGAGCGCCGTGGTCAGGTAGGCCGCCAGCACCATGTGGACGAGGCGGTACGGGAAGGACGGGTTGAACACGATCGCCCACCAGTCCAGCGGCACGAATTGGCCCGCGGCGTTGGTGCCGTAGCCCATCGGCGTCTGCATCCAGGAATTCACCGACAGGATCCAGAAGGCCGAGAAGAAGGTCCCGAACGCCACCATCAGGGTCGCGGCGAAGTGCAGGCGCGGCCCGACCTTGCTCATCCCGAACAGCATCACCCCGAGGAAGCCGGCCTCCAGGAAGAAGGCCGACAGCACCTCGTAGGCCATCATCGGGCCGAGCACCGGCCCGGTCTTGTCGGAGAAGACCGACCAGTTGGTGCCGAACTGGTAGGACATCACCAGGCCGGAGACGACGCCCATGGCGAAGGCGATGGCGAAGATCTTCAGCCAGTACTTGAACAGGTCCATGAAGACCTGTCGGCCAGTGGCGAGCCACAGGCCCTCCAGCACGGCGAGGAAGCTCGCCAGACCGATCGAGAAGGCCGGGAACACGATGTGGAACGCCACCGTGAAGCCGAACTGGATGCGGGCGAGGATCAGGGGGTCGAGGGTGTCGAGCACGACGAATCTCCGGCTCGGGATCTGTGCCTTGACGTATATCAATTTCAGAAATTTCTGAAAAGCCGAAACTGGCTGAACCTGTGCCGGGGCTGGCCTGGGCCTGGACGCGCGCGGCCGGACACGGCAGGCTCGGGCCGATTCCCCGAACGGCCGGGACCTTGCAGGCATGGCGCCCGCCCGCTTGCCGCCGCGCCGCGCGGCGCGCCGTTCCCCGGACACCACGAGACCCGTCGCCCATGGCCGAACCCGTTGCCGCTGCCGCCCTCGACACGCCCGTCGACCTCGCCGCCCTCCTCTCGGAGCGCATCCGCGGCATCGGCACGAGCCAGATCGGCCTGGTGGCGGATCGCGGCCGGGACGATCCCGATGTGGTCAAGCTCTGGATCGGCGAGGGCGACCTGCCGACGCCGCCCTTCATCGTCGAGGCGGCGCACCGGGCGATGCAGGCCGGGCATACCCGCTACACCACCTCGCTCGGCCTGCCGGCCCTGCGGGCGGCGCTCGGCGCCTATCACGCCCGGCACTGGGGCGTGGACGTCCCGGCGGATCGGTTCGCCGTCACGGCCGGGGGCATGAACGCGATCATGCAGGCCGCGCAGGCGCTGCTGGAGCCGGGCGACGAGATCCTCATCCCCGCCCCGGCCTGGCCGAACCTCGCCGAGGCGGTCCGCATCACCGGCGGCGTGCCGGTGACGGTGCCCTACCGGATCCAGCCCGACGGGCGCTTCACGCTGCCGCTCTCCGACATCGAGGCGGCCCTGACCCCGCGCACCCGGGTGATCATGGTCAACTCGCCGTCGAACCCGACCGGCTGGACCATGCCGCTCGCCGAGATGACGGCGCTGCGCGACCTCGCCCGCGCGCGCGGCCTGTGGATCCTCTCCGACGAGGTCTACGCGCACTTCACCTACGGCAACCAGATCGCCCCGTCCTTCCTGCAGATCTGCACGGAGGACGACCGCCTGATCGTCACCAACACCTTCTCGAAGAACTGGGCGATGACCGGCTGGCGCGCCGGCTGGGTGATCTTCCCCCGGGGCCTGGCGCCGACCTTCGCCAAGCTCGGCCAGTACAGCACCACCTCGATCCCGACCTTCATCCAGCACGCCTGCATCGCGGCCCTCGACGAGGGCGACGGCTTCATCCGCACCATGGTCGACCGCTGCGCCGAGGCCCGGGCGATCCTGGTGGAGGGGCTGGCCCGCCTGCCGGGCGTGACGGTGGCGCCGCCGGACGGCGCCTTCTACCTCATGCCCCGGATCGCCGGAGACGAGCCGAGCCTCGACCTCGCCTACCGCCTGCTGCGCGACGCCAAGGTCGGCGTCGCCCCGGGCACCGCCTTCGGGCCCGCGGGCGAAGGCCTGATCCGCCTCTGCTTCGCCATCAGCCCGGAGCTGGCCCGAGAGGCGGTGCGGCGGTTGTCGGGGGTGTTGGGGACGGGTTCGGCATTGAGCGCCTGAACCACCACGCCTGCCCTCCCCCCTCTGCGGGGGAGGGTGGGCCTCGCGTCAGCGAGGGTCGGGAGAGGGGAACCAGGGTTCCGGGAGAGGCAGATCGGGCGTACGGGCCGGAGTTCTTTCCTGCACCGTCGCTCCCCTCTCCCGACCCCCTTCGGGGGCCACCCTCCCCCGCAGAGGGGGGAGGGAAAGCCGCGCGTGTCTCAAACGCCGCTGGCCCTCACGTCAAAAACCCTCACCGCCCCCAGCGCAACACCAGCGCATCGTTGCGCCGGGCCAGCTCGATCAGCGCCGCGCGGGTGTCGGGATGGAGCGGCTGGAGCGGCAGGCGGGCGGTCTCGTGGGCGATGATGCCGCCCTCGGCCATCAGCGCCTTGCAGGCGAGCAGGCCGCATTGCCGGTTCTCGTGGTTGATCAGCGGCAGCCAACGCGCGTAGGCGTCGAGCGCGTCGTTCCGGCGGCCGGCCGCGTAGGCGTCGGTGATCTGGCGGATGCCGTCCGGATAGGCGCCGCCGGTCATCGCCCCGGTGGCGCCGGCATCGAGATCGGCCATCAGGGTGATCGCCTCCTCGCCGTCCCAGGGGCCGACAACCGCATCGCCGCCGAGCGCGATCAGCTCGCGCAGCTTGCCCGCCGCCCCGGGGGTCTCGATCTTGAAGTAGGAGACGTTCTCGATCTCCCGGGCCATGCGGGCCAGGAACGCGGCCGAGAGCGGCGTGCCCGCCACCGGCGCGTCCTGGATCATGATCGGGATCGAGATCGCGTCCGAGACGCCGCGGAAGAAATCGTAGATGCCGAGTTCCGGCACCCGGATCGTGGCGCCGTGATAGGGCGGCATGACCATCACCATGGCGGCGCCGGCTGCTTCAGCCCGGCGCGAGCGCTCGGCGCAGACCTGCGTGGCGAAATGCGTGGTCGTCACGATCACCGGCACCTGGCCGGCGACGTGGTCGAGCACCGCGTGCATCACGGTCTCGCGCTCGGCGTCGGTGAGGACGAACTGCTCGGAAAAGTTCGCCAGGATGCAGATGCCGTGGCTGCCGGCGTCGATCATGAAGTCGATCGCCCGGCGCTGCCCGTCGAGATCGAGGGCGCCCGAGGCGTCGAACACCGTGGGGGCGACCGGGAAGACGCCCCGGTAGGGCTGGGCGGGCGAGCTCATGCGCGATCCTCCGCCGGGGCGGGCCGCGCGCCCCGGCTCACAGGAAGAGACCGGTCCGGGCCGCTCCGGGGCCACGCGGCCACCCCGGAGCGGCGACACGCCGGCACTGTGCCGAAGGATCATCCGAGATCAACGCCCGTCCCGGCGCGGGCTCGACAAAAGCCGCGATGTGTTTGCGCGGCGCCGGCCCGGGTGCCGCAAGCCTTACGCCGACAGGATCAGCAGGATGAGCTTGCTCACCACGGAGCCGACATTCACGAACCCGTGCTCGACATCGACCCGGATCGTCGCCGTGTCGCCGCCCTCCAGGGTGATAACTTCCCGGGTCGTGTGGATCTCCAGGCGTCCCGACAGGATATGGAAGATCTCGCGGGTTCCGGCCTTGTGGGCGGCGAAGCGGATCGCCGTGGCGCCGGCCCGCCGCGGCCTCGGAAAATTTTCTCCCCCATCCACAGCTTGAGGGCCCGATCGACGCTCGGTCCCCGCTCCGCCATCCCGGGGCCGCGCGGCGGGTCCGGGGGGGCGGAAAGGCCGGCCCGCTCAGAGCCTTGCGGCGCCGGCGGCCCGTGTTCGGGCACGTCCGGGCCGGAAACCGCGCGGGCCGGTGCGGAGAACGGATCGGCCCGAAATCCGGCGCCTCCGGAAAGACCCTGCTCCCGGGCGAAACCCCGCCTCGGCGCGGCGTAGGCGCCGCCGGGGCCGCTTGGTATAGGAGTTCAGGCCTGACGCCGGCGGTAACGGGCCGGCCCCGAAGCACCCGATCATCCAGCCCTGGAGTTCCCCGTGATGCGTCTTGTCTCCGCCGCCCGCGTGGCCGTCTTCGCCGCAGCGGCGCTTCTCATGGGCGCGCCGGCGCGGGCCGACGACCTCGACGCGATCCGGGCCGCCAAGACCCTGCGGATCGGCACCGAGGGGACCTACGCGCCGTTCAGCTTCCACGACGCCTCCGGGGCGCTGGCCGGGTTCGACGTGGAGATCGGCCGCAAGGTGGCCGAGAAGCTGGGCGTCACGCCCCAGTTCGTCGAGGGCAAGTGGGACGGCCTGATCGCCGGGCTCGATGCCAAGCGCTACGACGTGGTGATCAACCAGGTCAGCATCACCAAGGAGCGCCAGGCGAAGTTCGACTTCTCCGAGCCCTATATCCGCTCCCGGGCCGTGCTGATCACCCGGGCCGACAACGGCACGATCAAGTCCTTCGCCGACCTGAAGGGCAAGAAGTCCGCGCAGAGCCTGAGCAGCAACTTCGCCCGGCTGGCCACCGAGGCCGGGGCCGAGCCGGTCGGCACCGACGGGTTCGACCAGTCGATCCAGCTGGTCGTCACCGGCCGCGCCGACGCCACCGTCAACGACAACCTGTCCTTCCTCGACTTCCACAAGAAGCAGCCGAACGCCCCCGTGAAGATCGTCGCCCAGAAGGACGACGCCGACGCCTCCGGCATCCTCCTGCGCAAGAACAACCCCGCCCTGAAGGCGGCGATCGACAAGGCGCTCGCCGAGATCAAGGCCGACGGCAGCTACGCGGCGATCGCGCAGACGTATTTCGGGGCGGACGTTTCGCGGTAGATAGCCGCCCTCCCCCCTCCGGTCCGCGCAGGCCGCGACGCGCCCCCTCTCCCGTGCGGGAGAGGGTTGGGATGAGGGACCCGGTTTCTCCGGAGAGGTCGCATCCCTCACCCTATCCCTCTCCCGCACGGGAGAGGGGACCCGCACCTCGTCCGGAAAGGTATGAGCCCGTCAGCCCCCGCCGGGCGGGTTCGGTCACCGAACCGCATTCCCCTCAAGGCGCGGGTGATCCGAAACCAACCCGAAAAATCCCCCGCGCGATCCGCGGCGCAAAGCCGTATAGACCGTCGCCCGATCCCGCAGGAAACACCGACCCGTGCCGCACTGGCCCGACCTCATGCTCCAGTCGCTCGGGCCGCTGCTCGCAGCCTGTCTCCGGTTCACCGTGCCGCTGACGCTGATCGCCTTCGCGCTCGGGCTGAGCCTCGCGCTGGTGATCGCCCTCGCGCGCCTGTTCGGGCCCCGGCCGCTGGCGGCGCTCGCCTGGACCTATGTCTGGATCTTCCGGGGCACGCCGCTCCTCGTGCAGCTGTTCGTGATCTTCTACGGCCTGCCGAGCGTCGGCATCCTGATCGACGCGTTCCCGGCGGCGGTGATCGGCTTCACCCTCAATATCGGCGCCTACGCGTCCGAGATCGTGCGCGCCGCCATCGCGTCGATCCCGAAGGGGCAGTGGGAGGCCGCCTACGCCACCGGCATGACCCCGGCCCAGGCCATGCGGCGCACGATCCTGCCCCAGGCGGCCCGGGTGGCGGTGCCGTCCCTGTCCAACACCTTCATCGCCCTGGTGAAGGACACCTCGCTCGCCGCCGCGATCACCGTGCCGGAGATGTTCCAGGCGGCCCAGCGCATCGTCGCGGTCACCTACGAGCCGCTGATCCTCTACGTCGAGGCGGCGCTCATCTACCTCGTGCTCTGCTCCGCCCTGTCCTGGCTCCAGAGCGGGCTGGAGCGGCGGCTCGGGCGTTACGGCGGCTACCTGGAGGCCCGGGCATGATCGCCCTCCAGAAAATCGAAAAACGCTTCGGCGACAACCCGATCCTGCGCGGCGTCGACCTGACGGTGCCGGAGGGCAAGGTGACGGCGCTGATCGGCCCGTCGGGCTCGGGCAAGTCGACGTTGCTGCGCTGCGTGAACCTGCTGGAGATCCCGCAGGCCGGCACGCTGGTGCTGGGCGACCAGCGGCTCGACTTCCGGCCCGGCGCGCCGCCGGCCCGGCGGGACGTGCTCGCGGTGCGCCGCCAGACCGGCATGGTGTTCCAGAACTTCCAGCTGTTTCCCCACCGCACGGTGATCGAGAACATCACCGAGGGGCTGATCACCGTGGGCAAATGGCCCAAGGAGGCGGCCCGGGTCCGGGCGCTGGAGCTGCTCGACCGGGTCGGCCTCGCCCAGAAGGCCGAGGCCTGGCCGGCGAGCCTCTCCGGTGGCCAGCAGCAGCGCGTGGCGATCGCCCGGGCGCTGGCCCCCTCCCCGCGCCTGCTGCTCTGTGACGAGCCGACCTCGGCGCTCGATCCCGAGCTCGCCGCCGAGGTGGTGGACGTGCTGGCCGGCCTCGCCCGCGAGGGCATGACCATGCTGATGGCGACCCACGACCTGCGCCTCGCCCGCCGGGTCGCCGACGCGGTGGTGCTCCTCGACGGCGGCACCGTCGTGGAGCAGGGACCGCCGGCCGAGCTGTTCGCTCGGCCCGCCGATCCGCGCACCCGGCGCTTCGTCCAGACGCTGCTCGGCGAGGTCGGCGCCTGAGGCTCAGCCGGACAGGCAGCGCAGGCTCAACAGGTCGTCGAGGGTGAGCGCGGTGCCGAAGACCAGGGGCCGCCAGGCCGGCATCGTCGCCAGGACCAAGGCCGCCCCGAGGACGAGCCAGGGGACGAATGCCGGCAGGGCGGCGCGCTGAAGCCTCACGCCGCCCGCTCCCGGCGGCCGGCCCGGACCAGCAGCCAGCCCACGATCAGCATGGCGAGGCCCCAGAGCAGGAAGCCGGAATCCCAGAACACCCACTGGTCCCGGGGCATCGTCTCGTTGACGTGGTGCACCCCAAGGATCTGGTGGTCGATCACGCCCTCGACGGTGTTGAACAGACCCCAGCCCATGAGCAGCGAGCCGGCCAGCAGCTTGTTCGACCAGGACAGGTGCCCGCGATGCGCCGCGCGCCAGAGGATGAACAGCCCGAGCACCACGAACACGTAGGTGGCGCTGTGGAAGATTCCGTCCCAGCGGGTGTTCAGCTCGAGATTGGGAATGGAATCGACCGGGTACCAGCTGCTCAGCATGTGATGCCATTGCAGGACCTGGTGCAGCACGATCCCGTCGAAGAACCCGCCGAGCCCCAGCCCGAACAGGATGCCGGCGCTCAGCGGGAACGCGCGGGTCTCGGATACGGCCGTTCTCATGGCGATCTCTCGGCGCGGGGATTGGACAACGGCCCCTGTTTCATAACCCGTCATTGCGAGCGCAGCGAAGCAAGCCAGTGCGGCGCGCGTTCTCCAACCGTAGCGTATCCCTCGGTTGCTTCGCTGCGCTCGCAATGACGGCGCGGTTCATCACGCGGTCTTGGATTCGACTTGGGTCACGCGCGCCGCGTCGTCGACCGTGGAGACCAGCCGCAGATAAACCCCGAGGCCGGCCAGAAACACCGCCAGCCCGAGCCAGGTCGCCGTCGATGCAAAGCCCGGCCCGGCGATGGCGAGCGCTCCGCTATGCCCGGCCATCAGGTCGGCGGCCGCCAGCAGCACGCCGACGCAGCTCTCGCCGACCAGGAAGCCCGAGGCCAGGAGCACGCCGCGGCGGCGGGCGGCGCCCAGCACCGCCTCCCGCCGGGGGCCGCGGACCCGGCCGCGCAGCCGGCGCTCGGCGATCCAGCCGAGGATGCCGCCGATCGCGATGGTCATCTCGACCGACAGCGGCAGGTACATGCCGATCCCGACCGTGAGCGCCGGGAAGGTGAGGTTGCGCCGCCGCAGCCAGGCCTCCACGGCCACCAGCACCACACCGAGCCCGGCGCCGATCAGCACCATCGTCCAGGGCAGCGCGCCCTCGGTGATGCCCTTGGCGATCTGGGTCATCAGCGCGGCCTGGGGCGCCGCCATGGCGCTTGCCGGATCGAGCCCCTCGCGCGAGGGCGCGCCGATGAAGCCGTAGGCCTGGTAGAGCAGCTCGAGCAGCGGCGCGATCACCAGCGAGCCGACCGAGACCCCGATGATCAGCGCGACCTGCTGGTGCCAGGGGGTGGCGCCGACCACCTGCCCGGTCTTGAGGTCCTGCAGATTGTCGTTGGCGATCGACGCGGTGGTGACGATGACCGCCGTGAGCAGCAGCGCCATGGCGGTGACGAACCGGTCGCCGTCCGGCCCGCCGACCTGGCCGAGGAACAGCGGCAGGAGCAGCGCGGTCGCCATGGTGGTGAGGATCCCGATCCCCGAGATCGGGCTCGACGAGGATCCGAGCAGCCCCGCGAGGTAGCCGCAGGCGGCGGCCATCAGGAAGCCGAACAGGACCGTGAACAGGGTCGCGGCGAGCGCCAGGGCGATCATGGTCCCGCCGAGCCCGGCCGGCCCGGCGAAGGCGCCGAACAGGAGCGCCAGCGGCACGCACAGGGCGAGCGCCCCGGCCCCGACCCAGGCGATCGGCAGGTCACGCTCCTCGCGCGGGTGATCGGAGCCCAGGCTGCTGCCGGTGGTCGACAGGGCGGTGCGGATGCTGGCCGCGATCGGCCGGGCGAGCGAGGCCACCGTCCAGAGGCCGCCCACCGCGATGATGCCGGCCCCCATCAGCCGCACCTGCTCGGACCAGACCGCCTCGGCGGCCTGCCCGGCGGTCTTGCCCGCATCGGGCGCGAGCGCGGTCAGGATCGGCACCGCGATGCCCCAGGCGATCACGACGCCGGTGAGCAGGGCGAGGCACGCCCCGATGCCGACCAGGTAGCCGACGCCGACCAACGCCAGGGAGAACCCGGTGCCGGTGCGGAAGGCGGCGCCGCCGAGGCTGATCGCGCCGGAGAGCCCGTCGCCCAGCAGCTTCAGCCCGGTCGTGGCGAGCCCGATCGTGCCGGCGACTCCCGCCGCCGCCAGCAGGTCGCGCAGGCCGTGGCCGCCGGCATCCTCCTGGCCGGTCTTCAGGACCTCGGCGGCGGCCACACCTTCGGGGTACGGCAGGTCGCTGCCGGAGACGAGCGCCCGGCGCAGGGGGATCGAGAAGGCCACGCCGAGCAGGCCGCCCAGCGCGCAGACCGCCGTGGTCTGCCAGAACGGGAAGCCGCTCCAATGCCCGATCAGCACGAGGCCGGGCAGCGCCAGCACGACGTTGCACAGGGTGCCGGCGGCCGAGGCCTGGGTCTGGACGATGTTGTTCTCGAGGATGCCGGCCCCGCCCATCAGCCGGAACGCGCCCATCGAGATCATGGCGGCCGGGATCGACGACGAGAACGTCATCCCGGTCTTCAGGCCCATGTAGAGGTTGGCGGCCATGAAGATGACCGTGATCGCCGCCCCGAGCACGATGCCGCGCAGGGTCAGTTCCGCGTGGTGGCCCAGGGCCGCCGGCGTCGTCGTGTTGCGGACGTCCATCGTGCACTCGTGATGTCGTCTCGCAAACCACCCGGATCCGGAAACCTATCCCGCCTGCGGCGTTGCGACGGGTTCACGGAGCGGGGGACCGGGACTCGTGCCCGGGCCGGACGACGATCGAGCGGTGCGCTCACGAATGCGCGTCAAATGCGGGCCGCCTGGATCGGCGGCGCCATTCCCTCCTTCGCAGGACCAAGTTCTGTAGTCGGCCCGGCTCGCTCGGCGAATGCCGCTGCCGGGTCAGGCTCTTGCCGATGCGCTCAGGATCGGGGCGGCTTCAGCGCGACACGGCCGGGCTGGTCCGGCTCGCCGGCTCGGCTCGCCGGGCCCGGACCACGAGCAGGCCGGCGATGGCCGTGAGGACCAGGGCGCCCTGGATTCCCAGCGCCTCCCAGCTGCCGTTGAAGCCGATATCCGCCACGAAGCCCGGCACGCCGTCATCATGCACGGCGACCAGCCCCTGCTCCTGCAATTCCTGGATCGCGGCCCCGACGAGCTTCAGCCCCATCACGAACAGGAACGCCGAGGTCAGCACGAAGATCGGCCGCAGCGGCAGGCGCAGCGCGAGCCATTGCATCGCCGCGTACAGGGCGATCAGCGCGAGCGCCGCCGCGCCGAGCCCGCCGAACAGCGACCCGTCCCAGCCGCCGGCGGTTCGGGCGAGCGCGTGCAGGAACAGCACCGTCTCCGCCCCTTCGCGGAACACGGCCAGGAAGGCGATGCCGGCCAGGGACAGCACGGTCCCGGCCCCGAGCGCCTGCCCGGCCAGGCGGTTGAGGTCCGCCTGCCAGGCCTTCGGATCCTGCCGCAGGAACAGCCAGCCGCTCATGTAGAACATCAGGGCGGCGGCCAGCAGCATGACGCCGGCCTCGATCAGGTCGTTGTGGTTGCCGTCGTAATAGGTCTCGAACACCCAGGCCATGCCGAGACTGGCCAGCACCGCGGCCCCGGCGCCGAGATAGATCGGGGCGATCCGGTGACCGGCATCGGCCCGCCGCATGAAGGCGGCCAGCGCGGCGACCACCAGCAAAGCTTCGAGCCCCTCCCTGAACAGGATCGTGAAGGCCTGGACGAACGTCGATCCATTATCCATGAGAGACCTCTGCTGTTCTTGCGGATCATACGAAACGCGCGCCGAACTTCTAGCGCTATGTTTTTCATTGCTTCTAAGAAGCATCGGGACGCGGCATCGCCGCTCTCGTCGTGACCGCCGCCTTCGGGACCGGATATCGACCGTCGCGGCGGCGAGGTCGAGGGCGGCACCTGCGTGCGGCGTCCGCCCTCCTCCCGGGCGGCCCGCGCGGTGGACCCGACCGGCGCCCGGTTTGTGAGCGTCCCCGAGCGCGTGTTACGCCTTGCGGAACGGCCGGTTCCACAACCATCGGCTGTGCGAGACGCGACGGATACGCCTCCATGGACGACCCGACCGACGCATCACCGGGCTCCGCGCCGGCTTCCGGCACAGGGAGCGCGGCGTGATCTCGATCTCGGGCCTGCCGGCCTTCCTGCTCTACGTCGTGACGGCCGGGGGCCTGATCGGCCTCTATCTGCTCGTCTATACCCTCGCCACCGCCCACAACGAGCTCGCGCTGATCCGCCGGGACGTGGCGGCGGCCGCGGTGGCCCTCGGCTTCAGCCTGGTCGGCTTCGCGTTGCCGCTCGCGGTGGCGATCTACAACGCCCAATCGATCCTCGATTGCATCGTCTGGGGCCTCGTCGCCCTCGTCGTGCAGATCCTGATCTACTGGCTCGTGCGCCTCGCGGTGCCCGATCTCTCCCAGCGCATCGAGGACGGGCGGATGGCCGCCGCCGTGCTCCTGGGCGCGGCCTCCTTCGCGGGCGGCCTCGTCAACGCCGCCTCGATGACCGCCTGACATGGCGGAGGCGCGCCCGGTCGGGGCCGGGGAAGACCCCGCCGAGAGAAGCCGCCGCAAGCGCTCGGCCGCCATCTCCCTGGTCCTGGTCACGGGGGCGGGCGCCGCGGCGCTGGGGCTGGGCTGGCTCGATCCCTCCCAGAAGGAGGAGGACGCCCTCGTCTACGACAGCCTCGCCGCCTGCATCGGCCAGGGGCTGCGCACGGAGGATGCCTGCACGACCGATTACGCGGCGGCCCAGTCGGCCTATGCCGCCACCGCGCCGCGCTACGCCACCGCGGAGGCGTGCCGGGCGCATCACGGTGCCGCTGGCTGCGTGGCCGGGGAGACGATCGCCCCGGACGCGGCCGGATCCTTCGTGCCCCTGATGGCCGGCTACATGATCGGGCGCACGCTGGAGCAGGGCCTGCCGGCCCAGCCGCTCTACCGGCACGCGGAGGAGATTCCGGCCGCCGGCGGAAGCGGCGGTGGGGGCGGCGGCTATTGCACCGGTTCGGGCGGCCGGGTCTACGCGTCGGCGGGCCGCCCGGCGACCCGCGTCGCCTCCAGCGTGGCGCGCACGACCGCGTCCGCGCCCCGGATGGTCTCCCAGGGCGGGTTCGGGGCGACCGGGCGGGCGATCGCGTCCGCGGGCAGCCGTTCGGACGGGTTCGGGGGCGGCTGATGCGCCGGGTGTCCCTGCCGGAACGGCCCGATTGGCGCGATCACGCGGCCCGGGCCGGCTTCACCTTCCACACCTTCGACGACGAACCCTACTGGGACGAGAGCGCCTATTACGCCTTCACCCTGGCCGAGATCGAGGACGACATCGAGGGGCCGACCCGGGAGCTCCACGCCCTCTGCCTCGCCTTCGTCGAGCGGGCCGTGACGGATGGCGCGATCCTCGCCTCCCTGGCGATCCCCGAACTGGCCTGGGACGCCATCGCGGACAGTTTCCGGCGGCGCGACCCGTCCCTCTACGGACGGATGGATCTTCGCTACGGCGGCGCCGGGAGCGGGCCGGCCAAGCTCCTCGAATACAATGCCGACACGCCGACCGCACTCTACGAGAGCGCGGTGTTCCAGTGGCTCTGGCTGGAGGATGGGCTGGCCCGCGGAATCCTGCCCGCGGGAACGGACCAGTTCAACGCGCTCCACGAGCGGCTGATCGCACGCCTCGCCGCGATGGGGCTCCCCGGCACCCTTTCCTTCACCTGCTATCCCGACGCGCCAGAGGACCGGGGCACGGTGGCCTACCTCCAGGACTGCGCCGTGCAGGCCGGGCTCGCCGCCCCGTTCGTGCCGCTGGAGGCGATCGGCCTGTCCGAGGACGGGCACTTCCTCGACGGCGGCGGCCGGCCCCTCGCCGCCCTGTTCAAGCTCTATCCCTGGGAGTGGATGTTCGGCGACGCCTTCGGGGCGGCGGTCGGCGCCACGCCGACCCGCTTCGTGGAGCCGCCCTGGAAGGCCGTGCTGTCCAACAAGGGCCTGCTCGCCCATCTCTGGGCGATGGCGCCCGGCCATCCGAACCTGCTCCCGGCCTATTTCGAGGCCGACCCCGCCAAGGCGGCGCTGGGCAAATCCTTCGTGCGCAAGCCGCTCGTCTCGCGCGAGGGCGCCAACATCCTGCTCGTGCGCGACGGCGTGCTCCTGGAGCGCGACGCGGGCCCCTACGGCCGCGAAGGCTTCGTGCGGCAGGCGCTGGCCGAGCTTCCGGTCTTCGCCGGCCGCCATGCCCTGGTGGGGAGCTGGATCGTCGGCGACGAGCCCGCTGGCCTGTGCATGCGCGAGGGCCCGTCCCGCATCACCACCGACCGGGCGCGGTTCGTACCCCACGTGATCGACGGCTGAGGGCCGCCTGCGCGCGACGGCGCGGGCGGCCCGATCCTTCGCCGGGGTCGCTAGGCCCGCGTCTCCGTCCAGGGCCGCAACGGCCCGGGGATGCGGAAATCCTCCGGCGTGGCGAAGTCGGAGGCGGCGCCCC
Organism: Methylobacterium brachiatum; assembly: GCF_020523825.1. Classification (GTDB taxonomy): domain Bacteria; phylum Pseudomonadota; class Alphaproteobacteria; order Rhizobiales; family Beijerinckiaceae; genus Methylobacterium; species Methylobacterium brachiatum. The sequence continues at coordinate 134,676 of NZ_JAJALK010000005.1, forward strand.
GCATGGTTCGCGCGGGCCGCGCGAAGCCGCTTCGGTCGCTGTAATCGAAGGCGCCGGGCCGCGAGAGGCGCTTCTGGCCGATCAGCCCCTGCGCACAGACCACGTCGAGGACGGTGACGCCCGCGACCGCGGCGGTGGCGGCGGCGAGGTTGGACTGCTTCGGGTTGTCGTCCTCGAAGCCGGTCGCCAAGGTGGCGAGATCGAGGGCGTCGCCGCCGACGCGGGCCAGGATCCAGGGGGTCGGATCGTGGCTCATGAGGATCGCGACGCCGGTCGCCACCTCGCGGACGCCGTAGGCCTGCACCAGGGTCTCGCGGCCCTTGAGCCCCAGCGCCCGGCACAGGCCGTGCGCGGCGGTCAGTTCCAGGAGGCCCAGCCCGATCGAGAACCAGCCGAGGCCCCGGGCCAGCTCGTCGTGGCGGGTATAGGCGCCGCCGCCGGGGGCACCGCGGGGGGCGGTGCGGGGAGCCGGGGGTTGATGCGTGCTGTTGCTCATGGCCGGATCACCACCTTGATGCAGCCGTCCTGCTTGTCGCGGAACACCCGATACATTTCCGGGCCGTCCTCCAGCCCGATCGTGTGGGTGATGACGAAGGACGGATCGATCTGGCCGTCCTCGATCCGCTTGAGCAGGTCGGGGGTCCAGCGGTTGACGTGGGTCTGGCCGGTGCGGACCGTCAGGCCCTTGTTCATCAGGGCGCCGATCGGGAACTTGTCGATCAGGCCGCCATACACGCCGGGGACCGAGAGCACGCCGGCCGGGCGGCAGACCATGATCATCTGGCGCAGCACGTGGGCGCGGTCGGTCTCCAGCAGCATCGCCTGCTTGGCCCGGTCGTAGACGGCGTCCACGGCGCCCATGGCGTGCGCCTCGAGCCCGACCGCGTCGATGCACTTCTCCGGGCCCCGGCCGTCGGTCATGTCGTTGAGGCGGCCGACGATGTTGGGTTCCGCGTCGTAGTCGATCACCTCGGCACCGCCGGCCTCGGCCATCTGCAGGCGCTCGGGCACGCGGTCGATCGCGATCACGCGCTTGGCCCCGAGGAGCAGCGCCGAGCGGATCGCCATCTGGCCGACCGCGCCGCAGCCCCAGATCGCCACCGTGTCGGTCGGCTGGATGTCGCACTGGACCGCGCCCTGCCAGCCGGTCGGGAACACGTCCGAGAGGAACAGCAGCTTCTCGTCCGAGATGCCCTCGGGGACCTTGATGTGGGTCGAGTCCGCGAACGGCACGCGCAGGAACTCGGCCTGGCCGCCCGCATAGCCGCCGGTCAGGTGGGTGTAGCCGAACAGGCCGGCGGTCGTGTGCCCGAACGCGGTGTCGCCCAGCGCCTTGTTGCGGTTCGAGCGCTCGCACACCGAGAAATTGCCGCGCCGGCACTGCTCGCACTGGCCGCAGGTGATGGTGAACGGGACGACGATCCGGTCGCCGACCTTGAGCGCCTTGTTGTCCTTGCCGACCTCGACGACCTCGCCCATGGCCTCGTGGCCCAGCACGTCGCCCGACTTCATGCCCGGCATGAAGTGATCGTAGAGGTGGAGGTCCGAACCGCAGATCGCGCAGCTCGTCACCTTGATGATGGCGTCGCGGCCATCCTCGATCTCCGGATCCGGGACCGTGTCGCAGCGAACGTCACGGGTGCCGTGCCAGACGAGTGCCTTCATGGGAGCGATGTTCCGGCTGTCATTCCACGGGTGGTTGTCCGGAGACCAACCAACACTCGGGAGGATTGTTCTGTCCGCACGGCAAAACGGCGCTCCGGGGCCGGCACGCGGGCCGACCGCCGGAACGCCGCGGGCTCAGCCGATCTGTTCGGACTGGGCGGCGCTGTCGGGACGGGCCGGGCCGAGCACCGGCTCCTGACCCATCGGCTGGTTCTGGACGATGCTGTATTCGCCCTTGCCGTCGAGCGACGGGCCCTGGGTCCAGCGGCCTTCGGGCGGCGGCGAGCCGTCGGCCGAGGACGAGAAGAAGTTGTAGTTGAACTTCTGGTTCTCCTTCTCCTGCGGGAAGGAGTTCGGGATCGGCAGGTTGCCCTGATGGCCGCCCAGCTCCTCGATCACCGCCAGCCATTGCTGCTGGTGCATCGTGTCGCGCGCGATCAGGAAGCTCCACATGTCGCGCATGCCGGCATCGTTGGTCGCGTTGTAGAGGCGCACGGCCAGGACCCGGCCGGTGCTCTCGGCGGCGACATTGCAGTACATGTCGGCCGCGATGTTGCCGCTGGCGTAGATGTGGCTCATGTCGAAGGGCAGGCCGTCGGAATTGCCCGGGAAGGCCGCCATGCCGGTGGACAGCAGCGTCTTGTGCAGCATGCCCTCGGCGATGTGGCGCGGATTCTCGCCGCCCATCACGGCCCCGACGATCGCGTCGGCGGCGCCGGCCTCCTGCACCTTCGTGGGGGCGGTCTCGAGGTTCATCGCCACCGCGGTGGCGAGCATCTCGATATGGCCCAGCTCTTCCGTGGCGGTGTTGAGCAGCATGTCGCGATACTTCGTGGTCGGCGCACGATTGCCCCAGGCCTGGAAGAAGTACTGCATACACACGCGGATCTCGCCCTCGATCCCGCCGATCGCCTGCTGAAGCATGCGCGCGTAGATCGGATCGGGCTTGTCGACCTTCACGGGGTATTGGAGGCGCTTGTCGAGGTAATACATGCTGTCGGGTCCTTGCTGGAGGCACGGCACGGGAGTTCACCGCGCGCGCTTTCAGGGACGCGATGGCCCGTCAGGGCATCCCGCCTTGCTCCTCGACCAACCGCGCTTCGGGCTATTGGTTCAGTATTCTTTAAGTTCGGCAGGCGATTTTCAGCCTAGTTCGCCCACAAAATGGCGCGAAAACCAAACTATGTTAATCGACGGCACGCCCAAGCTTCCGAGACGGACAGCCAAGATAAACCTATGTTGCGATCGATCTTCCGGTGACCTTGGTGGCACGGAGGAAACCCGAACTTTTGCTGGCAAAGGGGATCCGGCCACCGTGCAGCGCCGGGTCTTGCAGTGACGGGCCTAGCGTCCCGCGGTGATCGCGCGCCAGGGCGGCGTGACCGGGCCGGACGCGCGGCTTGATCAGGAATGCGGCCGTCTGCGGCCGCGCGGCCCGGCGGGGACCGAGGCGGGCCCGCGGCTTTCGGTGAGCAGCTTGCGCCAGCGGGTCAGGCGCTCCGGGTCCAGCCGGCCGTCCGCGATGGCGGCCTGCACGGCGCAGCCCGGCTCATGCGCGTGGGTGCAGTCCCGGAAGCGGCAGGACGGGGCGAGCTCGGTGATCTCGGCGAACAGGGTCGCGATGCCGTCGGCGGCGTCGCTGACCTGGAGCGTGCGCATGCCCGGCGTGTCGATGACCCAGCCGCCGCCCGCGATGGCGTGCAGCGACCGCGCGGTGGTGGTGTGGCGCCCCTTCGCGTCGTGCTCGCGGATGCCGCCGGTCTGCTGGGGCGCGTCCCGGCCCGGGCCGGTCAGGGTATTGACCAGGGTCGATTTGCCGACCCCCGACGAGCCGACCAGCGCGATGGTCTGCCCGACGCCGCACCACGGGGCCAGGAGGCCCGCCGCCTCCGGGACGCGGGGATTGACGGCCAGCACGGTCAGCCCGCGCTGCAGGGCGGCGGCCTGGCGCTCGAAGGTGCCCGGATCGGCGGTCATGTCCGCCTTGGTGAGCAGGATGACCGGATCGGCGCCCCCCTGGTTGGCCAGCGCCAGGTAGCGCTCCAGCCGGGCCGGGTTGAAATCGGCGTTGCAGGAGGTGACCACGAACAGGGTGTCGACATTGGCCGCGGCGGCCTGAAGGGTCGCGCTGCCCTCGACGCGCCGTTCCAGGACGGTCTTGCGGTCCAGCCGGCGCTGCACGGTCAGGGTCTCGGGATCGACCAGGACCCAATCGCCCACCGCGAACGCGCTGGTCTTCGTATGGATCGGGAGCGCCAGCTCGACGGGGCCGGCGGAGGACAGGGCGGTCAGGCGCGCGCGGTGGACTGTGGCGATCCGCATGGCCGCCAGCGCAGCCTCCTGGGGCTCGCGCTGCTCCTCGAAGAACGCAGACCATCCCAGGCCTGTCGGCGACATCGCAGGGACGGGGGCGGGATGATCGATCACCGCGTTGCCCATGGCACGGCCCCGCGCGGATAGCCAGGGCGCGCGGCGGACCGTCCTCGAAACGGCGGCCGGGTCGGCTCCCCGGGCGAGCGGCCCGCGCCCGGCGCGTGAAGGCGCCGGATCGATGCCGGCCGGTCCCGCGTTTCCCGGGACGGCTCATCGCCCCGGAGGATCCTCGTGGGACTCACTGCTTTCGTCTTCTTCGTCGTGCCCTGGATGCTGGTCGCGGCCTGGCTGTTCCGGTCGTCGAATTCCGCCATCCGCATGGGCCTGCCGGCGACGCCCTGGCGCCCGCTCACCGATTTCCCCCCGCCGGTGCGCGACCAGCGGACGATGGTCGACACCAGCACGGTGCCGAAGGGCGCGGCCGGGCATACCGCCGACGACAAGCACCGTCCGTTCGAGACGCCGTAGACGGCCGCTCGGTCGCGATCACCGGCAAGGGACGCCCCCTCGTCCCGGCGCGCCCGCACCGGCGGCCCCCAGGGTTTCGGAGCGTCAGCGCCCGATGCCGCGGGCTCCGTATCCCGCGGCACCACAGGCCATCCCGGTTCGGAGCCGAGGGCGATAACGGAGCGCGACCGGCCCCATCCCCGGTGGGAGCCACGATGTTCACACATCGCTGCCGGACGAGGCCCAAGGCCAAGCGCGTCTCTTGCAGCCGAGAACCGTCCGGACCGCGTTCTGTGAACCCGCTCCCCCACCCGGGCGAGCGAACCCGCGCTTTATGCGGTCGGGAAGGGAGAACCGCCCCCCGTCGCCCAGGACCCCGCGCGGAAATCGAAAATCGCGCGATCAGCCCAGACTCTCCAGCAGATGCAGGGCGAAGCTGCCGCCCTCGGCCTGCCAGAGGCCGCGCGGCTGCCAGCCGCTCTGGATCGCCAGGGCCTGGAACGCCGCCGGGGTGTATTTGTGGGACGTGTCGGTCCGGACGTGCTCGGCGGCCGTGAAGGCGATGCTCGCCCCGCCCAGCCGGTAGGTTGCCGGCCGGTGTGCCACGAGATGCGCCTCGACCCGCAGCGGATCGGGGCAGAGCGTGATCGCGTGCCGGAAATTGGCGAGGTCGAAATCGGCCCCGAGCTCGCGGTTGAGCCGGACCAGGATGTTGCGGTGGAACGCCGCCATCAGCCCGTCGGCGGCGCCATAGGCGCGCTGCAGCCGCTCGGGTTCGGTGGTGGCGTCGGCCCCCACCAGGAACAGGCTCGGCCCGAGGGTCGCCCGGGCCCGTTCCAGGAACAGGGCGGCCTCCAGGGGCGCGAAGTTGCCGATGCTGGTGCCGGGATAGAAGCCCAGGATTCCGCCCGGCCCCGCCGTGACCGGAAGCTGCACCGGCTTCGAGTAATCGGCGCAGACCGGCACCATGGCGATGCCGGGATAATCCGGCGCCAGGCGGCGGATCGCGCCCTCCAGGTATTCCCCCGAGATGTCGATCGCCACGTAGGCGGCCGGCTCGGTCAGGGCGTCGAGCAGCGTGCGGATCTTGCGGCTCGCGCCGCTGCCGAACTCCACCACGGTCACCCCCGGCGCCACCCGGGCCGCGAGCTCCGCGGCGACCCGGGGCAGCAGCGTCATCTCCTCCCGGGTCGGGTAGTAATCGGGATTGTGGCAGATCCGGTCGAACAGGTCGGAGCCGGTCTCGTCCCAGAGATACTTGCCCGGCAGGGTTTTGGGCTCGGCCGTCAGGCCCGCCAGGGCGTCGCGCAGGAATTCCTGCTGCGCATCGGGGATATCGGCCGGGGCGCTCACGGCCGGGTCACCGTGACGACGACCAGGGCGAGGCGCTCGACATCGGCGTAGACCGCGTTCGCCAGTTCCTCGCCGTACTCGTCCGGGTCGAATTCCCGGTAGGTCCAGTCCAGCCCGGCCCGGCCGCAGGCCTCGGCGACGGCGTCGCGGAACGGGTCCGCCCCCTCGACGATCGCCGCGCCGGTGAACATCACGAGGCTGCCCCCGGGGGCGAGCCGCTCGATCGCCTGCTCGACCACCGCCAACGGCAGGCCGGCGCCCAGCGGGCCGCCGCCGTGCCGGTAGGCCCGGGCCGCGGGATCGACCATGAAGGGCGGGTTCGACACGATCAGGTCGAAGGCGCCCTCGACGTCGCGCAGCATGTCGCTGTGCCGGGCCTCGACGCCGTCGGTGCCGGCGAGCCGGGCGTTGACCCGGGCGGCCCGCAGGGCGGCGGGGTTGATGTCGACCAGCACCACCTCGGCCCCCGGCGACCGCTTGGCGATGCAGATCCCGGCCGCACCCGAGCCGCAGCCGAGATCGACCGCCCGGCGTACCGGGGTCTTGCGCGCCGCCAGATGGGCCAGCACCGCGCCGACGAAGCGCATCGTGTCGGGCCCGAAGAACACCGCGTCGGTCGCGCTCGGCGGGTAGGAGGAATGGGCGAACAGCTCGTCGTCGAGGCTGGAGAACCGGACGGTGGGGCGCAGGAGCCCGCCGTCTTCGACCACCGCCCCGGCCTCCCGCATCAGCGCCAGGAGCGGCGCCGGCAGGATCTCCGCCCGGAACGGCCTGGACCAGCCGACCACGTCGCGCAGGTTGCGCGCCTCGGCGTTCTGCGATCGGGCGTTGACGATGGCGTGGGTGGCGGGCGTCACGGTGGTGAAATTGTAGCCGGCTTCACGGAGTGCATGGCCGAGAGCCAGCAAAGCGTCCGTGTTGTCCGGAAAGGGCTCGGCCACGGGATCGGATCGCGTCATCGGGCTGTCCTCGAGGGTCCCTTCGGCGGCCCGTCGCAGAAAGCGGCGGCGCGCAGGCCCGATCCGGCGAAGGGATGCCCTCCGCCCACCTTGAGGCCCGGGGGCCGGACGGCGATGCGGCGGCGTGCGCCGCGGGGAAGCTGCATGGGAGCGCCGGGTCGGGTCGCCGGGGGCGGCAGGGGCGGACGCACCGCAGCCGGGATCGGCGCCGGCAACGTCCAGAGGTGAATGCCCGGAAAACCGGATCGCTCCGGCATTGTTCCCGAATTTGCCGCAGATCAGGCGCTCGTAACTTATGTTATTCGGGCGATCATTTGCCTCGAATACTGATGGATCGGCGATCGACGCCCGGCCCCCGGCCGGCCGGGATAGCGGCGCTTCTGCCACCCTCGCGCCGTCGTGATCGTCCGGCCCTCCGTCGTTAACCAACTGATTACCGTGCGAACCTAGCGCAAGCACCAGAAACGGCGCATCCGCGCCGGCTGAGCGCGACCGATGATTGCCGCCGACACCGTATTGACCTGGTATGACCTCGCCGGGACCCATCTCGACATCTTTGGATCCCTGGGCCTGACGCTCGGCTTTATTGCCGGCCTCATGCCGCGCCGCGCGTGGATGCTTGGCGGCTCGGCGGCCTGCGCCGCCTGCTTCGGCGCGCATTACCTGACCCTCGGCGCGCTCACCGGCACCGCGATGTGCGCCATCTCGGTGGTGCAGAGCCTCGTCTCCCTGACCTGCCTCGGCGCGCCGAACCGGAACGTCTGGGTCCATCCCCTGTTCGCCGCCACCACGCTGATCGCGGCCTGGCTGACGATCACCACCTGGAACGGCACACCCTCGGCCTGCGCGGCGCTCGGCGCCCTGCTGGCGACCGCCGCCCGCCTCAACGCCGCGCCGCAGACGATGCGCCTGCTGTTCCTGGGCGCCTCCCTGTGCTGGGCCGGCCACAACCTCCTGGTCGGCTCGGTCTTCGGGCTGACCTGCGACCTCCTCACCATCCTGGGCCTCGGGATCGCCCTGTGGCGCGCGCTGCCACCCCGTCCGGTCACCGCGCCCGGCTATCTCCAGGCCTGAGCGTACGCGATCGGGCACGCGATCGGGTCTGCGTCGATCCATCCGGGAAACCCTTCGACCTCCGGCGGTTGCCTGACTTTCCGGCCGTGACGCCGGGGCGACCGGGAGGATCGGATCTTGGCAGAGGCGACCTATCCGCCGCTCGACGTGCTGAAGCCGGTCGCCGAGGGCGTCTGGATCGTCGATAGCGGCCCCCTGCAGATCCTCGGCATGCCGCTCCCGGTGCGGATGACCGTGATCCGGCTCGGCGACGGCAGCCTGTGGCTGCACTCGCCGACGCGCTACGACGCGGATCTGCACCGCGCGATCGCGGCGCTGGGGCCGATCCGCCACCTCGTCGCGCCCAACATCGCGCATTGGACCTTCTTGAAGGATTGGCAGACGCATTGCCCGGAGGCCCTGACCTGGGCGGCGCCGAACCTGCGCCAGCGCGGCCAGGTGCGCCGCTCCGGCCTGAAGATCGACCGCGAGCTTGCCGATGCGTCGCCGCCCGAATGGGACGCGGATCTACGCCAGATCGTGGTTCCGGGCGGGCTCGGCTTCCGGGAGGTCGCGTTCTTCCACGGGCGCAGCCGGACCCTGGTGCTGACCGACCTGGTGCTCAACCTGGAAGCGGCGAAGATGCCGGCGCTCCTGCGCCCCGTGTTGCACATGGCCGGCATGACCGCGCCGGACGGGAAGCCGCCGCCCTATCTGCGCCTCGTGATCAAGCTGCGCCGGGCCGCGGCGGCACGGGCCGCGGCGGATCTTGTCGCGCTCAATCCCGCCGTCGTCATCTTCGCCCACGGGCTGTGGTTCGCCCAGGGCGGCACCGAGCGTCTGCGGCGCTCGTTGCGCTGGCTCGGCGATTTCAGCTGATCAGGCCCCCTCCCCGGCCGGATCCGGCGCCTCGGAGCCGTCCAGGGACTTGGCCAACTCCATCAGCACCTCCTCGACCATGGGCGGCCACGGCACCTTCTCCTCGTCGAGGAGACGCGCCGCCCCGACCAGGGCGTTGATCTGCTCCTCGTAGACCGGCCGCTGGACCAGCTGCGCGTACCGCACCCGAGCGGCCAGGGCGGTCGCGAGGCGCTGGACCTCGGCGATCCGTGCGTTCGACGCGCCGGCGCCATCCCGGTTGCCCATCCCTCACCCCTCTCGGATCCGCGCAGGGCCTAGATAGGCCCCAGGAACGGGGCGCGGGGCAATCCCGGTTCCGCTCGCCCAGTCCGCTCAGCCCGACCGGCGCACCGCATCGACCCGCCCGGACGCGGCGTCGGCGAGGAGCTTGCGCTTGCCGGACCTGTGGCGGACGAAATCGTCGAGCGGCTTGCAGGCCGGCAGAGCGGGCGGGCCCTTCTGCGCGGGCAGGGTCGGCGCGTCCGGCGGGGGCGCGTCCTCGGGCAGCTCGACCCGCTGGCTCACCAGGAACGCGTCCAGATCGATGAGACGGTGGCGCAACCGGCGGATGTCGTTCTCGACGCCGTTCAATTGGACCAGCAGGTCGGAGACGGTTCCCTCGCGGGCCGCGATGGCGGACTGGATCCCGGCGCGCTCGTTCAGCAGCACGGCCTTGACGGTCGGATTCATGAGGCGTCCCCGGAGCATGACGCCACCAGGGACACGCCGTCCCGCGTCAACGCCAAGCCTCAATTGGGAGGAGGCGCTACGCCGGATGGCGAGGCCGTGCGGGCCCGCACCGGCCTGCCGCGCAACCCGTATCCTGGCCGGGATGCCCGACCCCGACGCGGAACTTTCGGTCCGTATCTGCGTCAGTTCTACGCAGACAAAAAGCGCCGGGAGGTTATCATGCGCGCGCCCTTGAAGATCGCCACGCTCGTCGTTCTGGCCTTGGGAACGCAGCCGGGCTGGGCCCAATCCGTCAGCCAGACGGGCACCGGCGGCGGCCCGACCACAGCCGCGAAGGCACCGCACACCGCCGCAACCGGGCAGACGGTGCCCAACCCGAGCGCGCTCGGCCCCAACGAGACCGGCAGCATCGAGCGGCGCAACCCGGCCGAGCAGCGCAACGACGCGATCACCCGCGGAATCTGCATCGGCTGCACGAACCGGTAGCCCGCCGGATCGTGGCGCGGGCCGTCAGCTCTCGGCCTGCAGGCTCTTGATGATGCGGCCGGCGATCTTGCGCACGGCCTCGTCGTCCCGGCCCTCGCCCTCGGCCCGATCCCACAGGTGGTCGAGGCTGCGGTCGAGCTCGTCCAGAAGCTCCGGATGGCGCTGGGCCAGGAAGCGGATCGTCCCGAACAGCAGGTGTTCGGTCGCCATCTCGTGACGCCTTGCGTCGGCAACCTGATCCATGGGGTTCGCGCTCGTATCGGTCATGGCACGCAAACGATCCGCACGGAGCGCGGTTCAGCGGCGCCCGCGCGGTGCGACGCCGCGGCCCGCCCGGGATCGCTCTGGGTCCGGATGGCGCAGCCCGGAACCGCGCCCCGCGGGGCGCGGTTTGACCGCCTTACAGGGAGGATACTGATGGTCGACGCTGCGCAGATTCAGGAACATGCCGAGGTTCTCGGCTCGGACGGCACCCATGTCGGCACGGTCGATCACATCGATAAAGGCGAGATCAAGCTGACCAAGACCGACGCGGCGGCGGGCGGCCTGCACCATTACATCCCGCTCGACTTCGTGCGGGCGGTCGAGGGCGGCAAGGTCCATCTCGACCGGCCGGCCGAGGAGGTGAAGCGGGAGTGGTCGACCTCCTGACCCGCCCCGTCAGCGCCGCAGGCCGCCGATCCAGGCGGTGAGCGGCTCGACGAACGCCGCCCAGGTCCGGGCCCAGACGGTTCCGGACCGGCCCCCGTCCGGGGGCCCGGCGGCCATCAGCGATGCCACGAAGGCGTCTTCCTGCGCCTTGCATTCGTCGAGGGCGTTGCGTTCGTCCCCGGCCCGGCTCTGGCCGGGCGGCTGGTGCGCGTAGGCCTCGCGCAGGCAGCGGTGCCAGGCCAGTTCGAGCGCCCGCGGCTCGGTCGGCGCAGCCGCCATCGCGGCCGACCCGACGTCGACCAGGACGAACATCGCGAGGAGGCTGAGCACGGGCATGCGCATGCCGCCTCTATGCCTGATTCGGCCGCCTCCTGCCTAGAACGAACGAGCAACAGGTCCGGTGCCGAACGCCGCTTTGATCGAGCCCGGCACCGAGTGGTTGATGTCGCGCCCAATCGTTCAACCGAGGGGCGCGGGGACGGCTTTCCCGGTCCTGGCCGCGGAACTGCAACAGCCTCCCGGCCCCGTCCCCTGTATGCGGAAGCGGCCGGGGCGGTGGTGCGGGGCGCGGGATGGACAAGCGGGTGCTGACCCTGGTGCGGATCGTGGCCTGGATCCTGGTGGCGGCAATCGTCGCCATCACGCTGGTGCCGATCGGATTGCGCCCGGTGGTGACGGCGGATCCCGGCATCGAGCGGGCAGCCGCCTACGCGCTCACCTTCCTGCTCCTGACCTTCGGCTACCCGCGCCGCTGGCCCTGGATCCTGCTCGCGGCCGTGCTCCTGGCCGGCGGTCTGGAAGCCGGACAGACCTTGACCGGCACGCGTCACGGCCGCGTCGACGACTTCCTGGTGAAGGCGGCTTCCGCCGTCGCGGGCGGCCTCGTCGGGCTCGTCCTGGCGGCCTGGACGGCCCGGCGCCTGCCGGCGCGCGCCGGTGGCTGAGCCGGAAACCGCCGAGCTTCCGGCGCGTTATCGTTCCGGACTCTCATGCGAGGTGCTGCCATGTTCGGCGCGGGCAAGCTCACGGGGCGGTTCTGGTTTCGGAGAACGTGGACGGGCAAGCTGGTCCTGCTCGTCGAGGAAGAGAAGCCGCGGTGGTTCAGCCGCAAACATCTGACCAAGCTGCGATGGCGCGATGCCCGGCTCCTCGATCTGGCCGAGGCGCCGATGCGCACGCTGATGACCCTGGAACGCACCTATCGGGCGGAATACGGGTCCGGCGGCTCGGCGCTGCAGGCGGCCGTGCCGTCCCTCGGGCGCGGGGCGATCGCGACGCCGATCGGGCGGCCGGCCAGCGCCTGAGCGGCGCCGACAAAAAAGGGCGCGGGCCGAGCGTGAAGGGCAGACTCGGCCCGCCTGCCGTTCGGCTTCGTACCCCTCGAAGCCGCAGCGACGCCTTCAGAGACCACGCCAGCGTTAAGACTTCCTGAACGAAGCCGCCCCGCTGCGGGCCGGCGTCCGCACCCTGCGCCGCCCCCCGATCTGCCGCGCCGGCGTCACCAATTTATGTTGGTATTCAACAGATATATCGGTCGATAACAGAGGCGATCACTTGTTTTTGCCCAGGCAGGTGCTTGACTGGCGGCAGACAGAGCGGTGTTCATCGCGCAGTCCCCCATCGAGAGCCGCCCATGGAAGACGAAGCCGGGTTTCCGCAAGACGATCACGCCGACGTCATCGCGCTGACCGCCGACATCGTGTCGGCTTACGTGTCCAACAACTCCGTCCCGATGCTCGAACTGCCGACCCTGCTGTCGCGTGTTCACGAGGCCCTGGCCGCGCTGGGCCAGACGGGCGCTCCGGCCGAGCCGGAAGCCAAGAAGCTCACCCCCGGCCAGGTCCGGAAGTCGATCACGCCCGACGCGCTGATCAGCTTCATCGACGGCAAGCCGTACAAGACCTTGAAGCGGCACCTCACGGGACACGGCCTGACCATCGAGGCGTACCGGGAGCGCTTCGGCCTGCCGCACGATTATCCGACCACGGCGGCCAATTACTCGGCCATGCGGGCGGAATTCGCCCGGACCGCCGGCCTCGGCCACAAGCGCCGGAAGCCAGCCCAGACAGCGGCGGCCGAGCCCGCGGATTCCGTCGAGGCGCCGGCCAGGCGCGCCCGGAAGCCCGCTTAGAGCCGCTCACAAAACTCCCGCCGCACCGTCGCGTGCGAAGGGAGGGCTCCCGGGAACCGGGAGCTTTGTGAGGTGCCCTCAGGCCCCAGCCCCGGGCGCGATCGATCGCGGCCTTCACGGCACGCGCGATCGCGCTCGAATTCCGAAACCAGCGACAAATCGGAAGTCTTCATTCCCCGGCGCCTTCCGATCATCGGGCTTTCGCGTTAGATCGGCTGGCCAAGATCGGCGTTCGAACCGACAGGCTGCGAGGAAACCCGAGATGATCCGCACGCGATGCGCCGCGGCGACGCTCTGATGCCGTCCCGGATCGATCCGGGCGCGTGCGACCGGGTCGCGCCGTCCGGCGAATGCTCCGCAGCAGCCTGCCCCTTCGACGTCGACATCCCCGTCGCCGGAGCGCCGAACCGGCGCTCCCGGAGCCCGCGCCTGCACCCGTGAGCGGCCCGGAGACGGCCGCCGCCGAGGAGGATCACCATGGCCGAGTCTGAGATCGAGCGGTCGGCAATGCGGCGCATCGGGTGGCGGCTCGTGCCGTTCCTGATCCTCGCCTATTTCGTGTCCTTCCTGGACCGGGTGAATGTCGGCTTCGCCGCCATCCAGATGAACCACGATGTCGGGCTGACCGCGACCGTGTTCGGCTGGGGCGCCGGGATCTTCTTCCTCGGCTATTTCCTGATGGAGGTGCCCAGCAACCTGATGCTGGAGCGCTTCGGGGCGCGGATCTGGATCGCCCGGATCATGGCGACCTGGGGCGTCATCTCCATGGCCATGGCGCTGGTGCAGGGGCCGTGGTCGTTCATCGGCCTGCGCTTCCTGCTCGGCGTCGCCGAGGCCGGGTTCTTCCCGGGCGTGATCCTGTACCTGACCTACTGGTTCCCCTCGGCCTACCGGGCGCGGATCGTCGGCATCTTCATGATCTCGATCCCGATCTCGTCATTCCTGGGCTCGCCGATCTCCGGGGCTCTGCTCGGCCTGAACGGCCTGGGGCTCGCGGGCTGGCAATGGCTGTTCATCCTGGAGGGCCTGCCCGCCGTCCTGATGGCCGGGGCCGTGCTGTGGTTCCTGCCCGACGGGCCGCGGCACGCGACGTGGCTGCCCCCGGCCGAGCGGGACTGGCTGGATGCGCGCCTGCGGGAGGAATCCGCCCGGAACGCCGCGCGCACCGGCGGGACGGGGTCCCCCTCGCTCGGGACGATGCTGCGCGACCGGCGCCTGATCCTGTTCGCGGCGATCTATTTCGGCTCGACCGCCAGCAGCTACGGCCTGACCTTCTGGACGCCGCAGATCGTCAAGAGCTACGGCCTGACCAATTTCGAGACTGGCCTCCTGAACAGCATCCCCTACGGCGTCGCCTCCGTGGCGATGATCCTGTGGGGCCGGCACAGCGACCAGGTCGGCGAGCGGCGCTGGCACCTGGCGATCCCGTTCCTGGTCCTGGCCGCCGGGCTCGCGGGCGGCACCATTCTGACCGGCATCCTGCCGCTGGTCGGCGCGCTGACCGTGGCGGCGGTGGGCGTCTACATGCTCAAGGGGCCGTTCTGGGCCCTGGCCACCGAGGAGCTTCCGCCGGCCGCGGCCGCCGCCAGCATCGCGGCGATCAACGCCGTGGGCAATCTCGGCGGCTTCCTCGGCCCCTACCTGATCGGCGCGATCAAGGACGGCACCGGCAGCTTCACCCTGGCCCTGACGCCGCTGATCCTGTTCGCCCTGATCTCGGCCGGGCTGTCGCTCGTGCCGGGCCGGGGGCGCACGGCAGCGCCCGCGCCGAGGGCCGCGCCGGCCCGCTGAGGCCCACCTGGTACCCGGCCTGGTTCCGCGGCGGCCGGCGCAAGGCGGGGTTCGCACCCGGTCCTGGCATCGGACGCCCCTTCCGCTGCCGAACGTGGGACGGCCAGATCTGCGCCGGTCCGCTTCCACGACCGTTCGGAAGGGAAGCGGACCTTGGGGCAGTGATCGGGCCGGTGTTCAGGCGGCGCGGACGCTTTCGAGGAAGCGGGCGACCTCGGTACCGAGATGCTCGGACTGGCGCGACATCTCGGAGGCCGCCGACAGGACCTGACCGGCCGCCGCCCCCGTCTCCTCCGACGCCTGTGCCACGCTGGCGATGTTGCCGGTCACCGCATTGGTGCCGGACGAGGCCTGCGCCACGTTGCGGACGATCTCCTGCGTCGCCGCGCCCTGCTGCTCCACCGCCGCGGCGATCGAGGTCGCCATGCTGTCGATCTCGCGGATCCGCCCGGTGATGCCGCCGATCGCCGTCACGGCCTGAGCGGTGACACCCTGCACCTCGCTGATCTGGCGGCCGATCTCATCGGTCGCCTTGGCGGTCTGCCCCGCGAGCGCCTTCACTTCGCTCGCCACCACCGCGAAGCCGCGGCCCGCTTCTCCGGCCCGGGCTGCCTCGATCGTGGCGTTGAGCGCCAGGAGGTTGGTCTGGCTGGCGATGGTGGAGATCATGCCCACCATGTCGCCGATGCGGGCCGAGGTGGCCTGTAGCGCCTGGACCAACTGCACCGTCTGGTCGGCCTCGCCCACCGCCGACTGGGCCATTCGAGCCGAGCCGGAGACCTGCCGGCTTATTTCCTGGACCGACGAGCCCAGCTCCTCGGCGGCCGCCGCCACGGTGTTGACGTTCGCGGCCGCCTCTTCCGCGGCTGCGGCCACGGTGGTGGATTGGGAAGCCGTCTCGGTTGCCGTGGCGGTCATCTGCTGGGCGGTGGCCTGGAGTTCGGTAGCGGAGGACGAGACCATCCCGACGATGCCGCCGACCGCGCGCTCGAAGCCATCGGCCAGCTCGACCATGGTGCGCTTGCGCTCGGCCGCCGCGGCCGCATCGGCGCGCCGCTTGACCTCGGCTTCCTCCAGGGCCTTGCGGGCGACCATGGCTTTGATGCCCTCGACCGCCTTGCCCACCGCGCCGATCTCGTCGCCGCGGGCCGCTTCCTTGATGTCCGCGTCGATCTCGCCGCGGGCCATGCGCTGGAGCACGCCGACGAGGCCGCCGAGCGGGCGGGCGACCTGCACGACGATCGTGTAGACGCCGTAGGCGATGCTGAGCGCCGCGAGACCGAGCGCGGTCAGCAAGGCCAGGCGCGACCAGCCCGCGGTGGTCTCGGAGCGCTGGAATTCCGCCTCCGCCTCACGGACCTGCAACGTGGTCAGCTTGCCGAGCGTCGCGGCGGCGGCCTGCATGCTCGTCAGCAGATCCGCATACGGGGTCTCGAAATCTGAAGCCCCGCCGGCGGCGAGACGCTTGAGGATTTCGGCCGCGATGATGCCGTTTCGGTCGATCCGCCCCTGCAGGTCCTTCGCGAGGGCCTCCTCTTCCGGGGTCAGGAAGGTCGCCAGATAGGCCGACCACTGTGTATGCAGGTTCGCGAGGTCCCGCTCGATCCGCTCCTTGGCCTGGGCCGGCTCGATCTGCTTGCTGCGCAGCCTGCGCGCGACGTCGACCATGTCGTCATAGGCATCGCGGATGATGCTGAATTGTCGAAGACAGACCACACGATCGTCGAACACGGTTTTGAGGCTTTGATGGCTCCAATGGAGCGCGAAATTGCCCAACCCCGCAGTCGCAAGCAGGAGCAGGCCGATGCCACCGAGCAAGGTCACGAGCCTAAATTTGATCGTCATCTTCATTCGGCCGTTCTTTCAGTTGCTGAGATCCGAATATGCTGA
The DNA here is from genome assembly GCF_020523825.1 of Methylobacterium brachiatum. GTDB lineage: Bacteria > Pseudomonadota > Alphaproteobacteria > Rhizobiales > Beijerinckiaceae > Methylobacterium > Methylobacterium brachiatum. The sequence continues at coordinate 151,065 of NZ_JAJALK010000005.1, forward strand.
GATCCGAGCCCGGATAGCGCCCTCGATCAAAGTCGACCAAACTTTGTGCAAACCAATTAAAATTTAATCCGGAAAAACTGATATTTGTTGCGCTAAAAAGGTGGTCAAGCAATTGTGATTATCAGTACAGACGAAACGCCATGTCGTATGTCCCGGTCTTAAGCCGCGTTATTTCAACCAGAAGGCGATCCGGCCGGTGCGACGCCCGCGGATTGCCGGGGACCTGAAGATCCGACCACGCGTTCACGGGCCGAGACAGCGCCCCTGTTCGACGGTCTCGGGGCACAGGCGTCGCGCCCGCTTCGGCGCAAAGTGGCAATGGCTGGTTGCCACCCGCGCGGGGACCTGCATGGTCAAGGTGATCGGGTTGAGATGCCGGAGCTCGCGGGAGACCGGAGCCGGCCGAAGATCCGACGCGTGCCCGGCGGCGCGCGAAACCGTGGAGTGGCTGGCGTGCGTGCTGGGTCCCGATTGTCCGAGCGCTGGTTCAACCTGGCCCTCTGGCTCGTCGCGCTGCTGTTCGCGTGGTTCCTGATCGGGCTGGGCTCCCTGGTCGTCGGCGACCTGCCTCAGGTGGAGCAGCGCTACACGCTGGAGCAATTCCTCGAAACCGACCCGGCCCGGGCGTCGAGCGAGACGCTCAAGCAGGTCCGCCGGGAGATGGACGACACGCGGCGCCGGATCGAGCAGGATCAGCTCGCCCTCGAGGCGGCCCAGGGGGCGACCGAGGGCGCCCGCGAGACCTTCGCCAACTGGTTGAAGACCCGGGACGCGACCCAGCGGGTCGACCAGGATCCCGGCCTGATCGCGCGCACGCAGCGGCTCGACGCGCTCAAGGAGGCCGAGCGAGCGGTCGAGGACCGGCTGACCGCGCTGGCCCAGACGCAGGCCGACCTGTCCGAGCGGGAACGGGAGCAGGCCCGCGCGGAGAGCGCCCTGCGCGCCGCGGCCCAGGAGAAGCTCGACGCGGCCGAGCGCGGCCAGGAATTGCGGGTGTTCGGCTACCGGCTCGCCCTGACCCTGCCGCTGCTGGTGCTCGCCGGATCGCTGCTGCTCAAGCGGCGCACCACGCGCAACTGGCCGTTCGTCTGGGGCTTCGCCTTCGCGGCCGCCTTCGCGTTCTTCGTCGAGCTGGTCCCGTACATGCCGAGCTACGGCGGCTACGTGCAGTACGGCGTCGGCGTGGTCGTGACCCTGGTCGGCGGGCGGGCGGCGATCAACGCCCTGCACGCCTACAGGGAACGCCAGGCGCAGGTCGAGGCGCGGCCCAACGAGGAGCGCCGCACCGAGATCGCCACCGATCAGGCTCTCGCCCGGCTCGCCAAGAAGGTCTGCCCGGGCTGCGAGCGGCCGGTCGCTCTCGGCGATCCGAGCACGAATTTCTGCCCCCATTGCGGGCTCGGCCTGTTCGAGGATTGCCCGGCCTGCACGCAGCGCAAGAGCACCTTCGAGCGGTTCTGCCACGCCTGCGGCACCCCGGGCGCCGGCGCGGTGCTGCCGGCCGCGTAGCGCGAAGCCCTCACTCGACGGCGGCCGGGGTCGGCCGTCCGGCCACCCGGCTCAGCACGCGCCCGAGCTGCTCGGCGGAATAGGGCTTGTGCAGCAGCTCGAAGCCGTGGGTGCCCTCCTGGGCCAGGACGTGGCTGTAGCCGGAGGTCAGCAGCACCGGCAGGGCCGGGAAGCGGCGCGCGAGCTCCTGGGCGAGCGCCAGGCCGCCCATGCCGGGCATGACCACGTCCGAGAACACCACCTCGAACCCGCCGCCATCCTCGCCGAGCCGCTCGAGTGCCGCCTCGGCGTTGACCGCCCAGACGGTCTCGTAGCCGAGATCCTGCAGGATCTGGGTGGCGAACTGGCCGACCTCGACATTGTCCTCGACCACCAGCACCCGCTGCCCCGCGCCGAGCGGCGAGAGCGGCACCGCGGCGCCGTCGGTCGCGTCGGCCCCGCGATCGACCTCGACCTGCGGGAGATACAGGGTGAAGGTCGCCCCCTGCCCCGGGGCGCTGGTGACGTCGACGTTGCCGCCCGATTGCTTGGCGAAGCCGAACACCTGGCTGAGGCCGAGGCCGGTGCCCTTGCCGACCTCCTTGGTGGTGAAGAACGGCTCGAACAGGCGGCCGAGGTCGGCCTCGGCGATCCCCGCGCCGGTATCGGTCAGCGACACCGCCGCGAAGGCGCTGTCCGCCCCGGCATGGCCGCGGATCGCCGGCATGGTGCGCCCGCCAGCCAGCCGCAGGGTCAGCGTCCCCTCCCCGTCCATGGCGTCCCGGGCGTTGACCGCCATGTTCACCAGGGCGGTCTCGAACTGGCTGACATCGGCCCGGATGTAGCAGGGCTCGTCCGGCACCTCGGCGATGACCCGGATCCGGGCGCCGATCACCGTGTCGAGCATCTCGGCGATGCCGCGGACCTTCTGGCCGACATGGAACACCTCGGGCTTGAGCGCCTGCCGGCGCGCGAAGGCGAGGAGCTGGCCGGTGAGCTTGGCGGCGCGGTCGACCGTGTCGGAGACCGCATCGAGGTAGCGGGCCTTGCGCGCCTCCGGCAGGTCGGGCCGGCGCAGGAAGTCCACCGACGAGCGGATGATGGTCAGCAGGTTGTTGAAGTCGTGCGCGACGCCGCCGGTGAGCTGGCCGACCGCCTCCATCTTCTGCGACTGGCGCAGGGCGTCCTCGGCCCGCATCAGCTCGCTCGTCCGCTCGGCGACGCGCTGCTCCAGCGTGTCGGTCAGCGTGCGCAGCATCATGATGGCGCGGTCGCGCTCGGCCTCGACGGCCCGGCGGTCCTCGACGTTGATCAGCACGCCCGGGAAGCTCAGCGGCGTCCCGTCGGGCCCGAGATCGACCCGGCCATTGGCCTCGATCCAGTAGTATTTCCCGTCGGTGCGCCGCACCCGGTACTGGTGCGCGTAGGCGCCGCCGCGGCCGATCACCTCGTTGATCGCCGCGATCAGGCCCTGGCGGTCCTCCGGATGGACCGTGGCGATCACCTGCTCCAGGCTGAGCCCGACCCGCCCGAGGGCCGGATCCAGGCCGAAGCTGCGGGCGAAGGCCTCGTCCACGGTGAACGTGTCGGCCTGCAGATCCCAGACCCAGGTGCCGATGATCGCGCCGGCCGACAGGGCGAGCTGGATGCGGTCGGCATAGAGCTGGGCCAGCGCCTGACTCGCCTTCAGCTGCTGCTCGGCCAGCACGCGCTCGGTGGTCTCGACCACGACGGCGATGACTCCGGCCGGCTGCCCCGCCTCGTCGAGCACCGGCGAGTAGTCGAGGTTCATCCAGACCTGCTCGGGCCGGCCGTAGCGGTGCAGGGTGAGTTCCTGGTCCTTGTAGGACAGCGTGCCGCCGGCGAGCCCCACCCGCATGACGTGGTCGTTGAAGTCGGCCACCTCGGGCCAGCCCTCGCGGACCTTCGAGCCGAGCAGGTGCGGGTGCCGCCCGCCCGCGAAGGCCGAGTAGGCATCGTTGTAGATCATGATGCCGTCCGGCCCCCAGAGCAGCACGATCGGCACTGGCGACAGCAGCAGGGTGCTGACCGCGGAGCGCAGGCTCTGGGACCAGCCGGTGATCGGGCCGAGGGGCGTGGACGACCAATCGTAGCCCCGGACGATCGCGCCGAGCTCGCCGCCCCCGGGAAGGATTGCAGCCGGCATGCTCATCGCCTGCCCGGACCGCGCGGTCGCGCGGCGGCCACCTGCCCGGCCGGACGGGGCCCACGGGCCGTCGCCCGCGATGCGGGCTTCGGCAAGATCGATACGGGTCCGTGCATAGCCATGGCAGCGGCATCGCCCGTGAGGATAAGTGTTACAAGCATCCGGTCAGCCGTGCCCGCATGTTTTCGTCCAGAGAAGCCGGTCTGAGCCCTGCCTGCCACAGTGCCGATCGACGGCGCCGGACGGGACGGGGATCGACGGATGCCTGAGGCGAACGCGGATCCAGGCATTTCGGTCGCAAAACCGGCCGGATGTTCGGCACGAGGACTGCGCCCTTGGGGAACGACGCACGGCCTGAACCGTCTTCCCTCCACGGCGGCCGCGCTTGCTGGCCGCCGGGCGCGTTCATAGATGCCGGCGATGAGCCTGATCCCCTTCGATAACAGCTACGCCCGCCTGCCGGAGCGTTTCTACGCCCTGCGAGCGCCGACCCCGGTGGCGGCGCCGCGGCTGATCCGGCTCAACCGGGCGCTGGCCGAGGATCTCGGCCTCGACCCGGACTGGCTCGCCGGGCCCGAGGGGGTGGCGGCGCTCGCCGGCAACCGGATGCCGGAGGGGGCGACGCCGCTGGCGGCGGCCTATGCCGGGCACCAGTTCGGCCAGTTCGTGCCGCAGCTCGGGGACGGCCGGGCGATCCTGCTCGGCGAGGTGCTCGACCGGACGGGGCAGCGTCGCGACATCCAGCTGAAGGGCTCCGGCCCGACACCGTTCTCCCGGCGGGGCGACGGCCGCGCGGCGCTCGGGCCGGTGCTGCGCGAGTACCTCGTCAGCGAGGCGATGGCGGCGCTCGGCATCCCGACCACGCGCGCGCTCGCCGCCGTGGCGACCGGCGAGGCGGTGGCGCGCGAGACGCTACTGCCGGGGGCCGTGCTGACCCGCGTGGCGGCGAGCCACATCCGGGTCGGGACCTTCCAGTTCTTCTCGGCCCGGGGCGACGTCGAGGGCCTGCGGGCGCTCGCCGACCACGTGATCGCCCGGCACTATCCCGAGGCGGCCGGCGCCGAGAAGCCGTACCGGGCGCTGCTCGAGGGCGTCGTCGCCCGCCAGGCCGCGCTGGTGGCGCGCTGGCTGCTCGTCGGCTTCGTCCATGGGGTGATGAACACCGACAACATGTCGGTGGCCGGCGAGACGATCGATTACGGGCCCTGCGCCTTCCTGGATGTCTACGACCCCCGGACGGTGTTCAGCTCGATCGACCGGAACGGGCGCTACGCCTACGGCGAGCAACCGCGCATCGCCCTGTGGAACCTGACGCGCCTGGCCGAGACCCTGCTGCCGCTCCTGGCTGCGGACGAGACCGAGGCGGTCGCCGAGGCCGAGGCGGCGCTCACCGGCTACGCGCCGCGCTTCGAGGCCGCCTATCACGGCGGGCTCAATGCCAAGCTGGGGCTGACCGATATCCGGGACGGCGATCCGGCCCTGGCCGGCGACCTTCTCAAGCGGATGGCCGAGAACCAGGCGGACTTCACCCTGACCTTCCGGACCCTCTGCGCCGCCGCCGCGCAGCCGGAGGCCGACGCCGCCGTGCGCGACCTGTTCGTGGATCCGACCGCCTACGACGCCTGGGCCTCGGGCTGGCGCGAGCGGCTCGCCCGGGAGGCCCGCGACCCCGCCACGACCGCCGCGGCGATGCGCCGGGTCAACCCGGCCTTCATCCCGCGCAACCATCGCGTCGAGGCGATGATCGCCGCGGCGGTGGAGCACGACGATGTCGCGCCGTTCGAAGAGCTTCTGGCGGTGCTGTCCAAGCCCTACGACGACCAGCCCGCCATGGCGCGCTATTCTGAGCCGCCTGAGGGCGGCGGGGTCGGCTACCGGACGTTCTGCGGCACGTGACCGGCTCGCAAGCACGGCCCGAGCCTCACGGGGGTGTCTTTCGATCGATGGCCTTCGGTCTGCGATGAGTCGAGTGCCGGGCCGGTCGCGGACCGGCTCGCTGCCCAGGATGCGGCGCCGGGCTCCCCGCCCGTTCCCGTGGCCTTGCACCCGGGACCGAACCTCTAGCGTTGCGGCCAGGCATAGATCTCGTGCACGCTGTCCTTGTGCCGGAACCAGTGCACCCGCGTCGCGGGGTTGAAGCCGTGATCCTGATAGGAGGCGGCGATCACCGAGACGAGCGCCTGCGCCGCGCGCCGGTCCGGGATCTCGTAGGCGAGAAGACGCGGAGGATCCCCACCCGCCGGGGTCCGGTCGCGAAGAAAGATCGAGTAAGTCTTCATCCCCATCACACCTGGCTCGACATGATGCATGAGAGCAGATGTCGAACCTGACGCAATGGTTCATCGGCTGCGGCGATCAAGGTTAACGAATTTTAAGAGAAATTCTGATATTTTATTTACCTGGCTGCCGGTGTGGACCTCCCCGGATGCGCGACGGGCCGGAACGACTGGACGACGACGACGCTCTGGATTCCCTTCCTAGAATGGTCTACCTGCCGGCCCGGGGCGGTACGTGCCGTCCTGGGGCGTGGAAACCCCTTGTTTGACGGTTTGGTGCCGGCCGAGACGGCACCCGAATCCTTGACCGCGCGGTCGGGGAGCCTGCGACGCATGTCCAGGTGTTCCGGCGCTAAAGGTCGTAGGGACCGTTCAAACACGGTTTTCCAACTCCCCGACTATGGGTGGTTGAGGAGGCTTGTCCGCGGGGACGTACCGCAGACACCCGCCTGTCGGGAGGTAGCCCATGGGCTCCGACGATCCCGCGCTGCGCGCCCGCCAATTGGCCGCCTTGCGGGCGGCCTACGACGCCTGCGCGGGGCTGGCCGACGAACGCACCGGCCGCGGCGTCGCGCTCCACGCCCGGGCGCTGCTGGGCCGCATCCTGGTTCTGCTGGGGGAATTGAAGGAGAGCCCCGGGTCCCGGCGCTGAGGCTCGGCCCGAAGCCTGCGGGATGCTACGCTAGCGCGATCGCTCCCGGGTCCGACGATGCGCCACGCCATCCCGAAACAGGTTCGACCGCGCCTTCTCGCCCTGGCCGCGGTGCTCGACGCCTTGCTGTTCGGGCGGGCCGCGGAGTCGGCCGAGCGCCCGAGCTACGGACAGGACCGGCGCGGCCTCTTCCTGGCCTTCCTCAACGCGCCGCAACCCGGCGAGCCGATCGCCCATTCGCCGCGCCTCGGCCTGTCCTTCGGCGGCGAGCCCCGACCGGTGCTGGTCGATACCGGCTCCACCGGCATCGTCGTCTCGGCCGCCCGCATCCCGAATGTCGAGGCCCTGCCGGGCCGCCCCGGTCGCCTGACCTATTCGAGCTCCGGCCGGATCATGATCGGCCGCTGGGTGACCGTGCCGGTGACCCTGTGGGGCGGCGACGGCGCCAGCCTGCCGACGCGGCCGATCCCGGTGCTCGCGGTCGAGCGGATCGCCTGCACCGACAAGGCCCGCCACTGCACCGCCGAGGAGGCGCCGGACCACGTGGCCATGATGGGCATCGGCTTCGGGCGCGAGGAAGACAGCCAGGCCCAGAGCACGCCGGACACCAATCCGCTGCTCAATGCCGAGCCGCCGGGCCCCGGCGCGGTCCATCGCGGCTACGTGGTGACGCGGCGGGGCGTGCATATCGGGCTGACCCGCGCCAACACGCGGGGACGCTTCCGCTTCCTGAAGCTCGACCCGCATCCGCGCGTCGCCGGGGACTGGCTCGGCGTCCCGGTCTGCATCGCGGTGGACGACCGGGAGCCCGGCGCCTGCGGTCGCGCCCTCATCGATACCGGCGTGGCTGGCATGTTCCTGACGCTCCCGCCGGAGCAGGTGGCGGACAGCCTCGACGGGCCCGGCGCGCTCCGGCCCGGGACGCGCCTGCGCTTCCGCTTCGGCGATGCCGCCGGCTACACGATCGCCAGCGGCGACTCCGCCTCGCCGCTGGCGCCCGAGCGCATCGTCCTGAACACGACAAGGCCGCACCCCTTCGTCAACACCGGGCTGCGCCTGCTCAACGGCTTCGACGTCCTGTACGACGCCGATGGCGGATACTACGCCTTCCGCGGCCGTCCGACCGGCCGCGCGGATTAGGAGCCCCCATGCTGCGCAGCGCCCGCCTCGGCCTCCTGCTCCTCGTGCCGACCGCCGGCTTCGCGGCGGATTGCACGCAGGCGCCCAACCAGATGGAGGCCAATGCCTGCGCGGCCCAGAGCTTCGCTGAGGCCGATGCCGAGCTGAACCGGCGCTACGCGGCCTTGCGCGACAAGCTCGACGGCAACGGCCGGCACAATCTCGTCGCCGCCCAGCGGGCCTGGATCGCCTTCCGCGACCGCGAATGCGACCTGCGCACCGGCTACGACGCCACCGCGCCGGAGGCCAACGGGACGATCATGCCCCTGCTCCAGGCCGCCTGCCGGACGCAGCTGACCCGCCGGCGCAGCGACGACCTGGCCGCGCAGATCAAGTGCCCGGGCGGCGACCTCGCCTGCACGCCCTGAGCCCCCTGGCTCAGATCACCTCGTAGGCGAACAGGAACGCGACGCCGGTGATCCCCACCAGGCCGAGCAGGAAGAAATTGTCGGCCACCTGCTCGAGGAACCGGCTGAGGCGCGGCCGGGCCTCGAGCCGGGTCGACAGGTAGGACAGGATGGCGCTCAGCAGGAACAGCACGGCGACGATGCCGCTGAAGACGTCGACCTGGCTCGGGCCGGAATAGTGCTCCAGAAGCTTCACCAGGCCGATCAGCGTGGTGCTGATCCCGATCATCGTGCTCGCGGTCGGGAGGATGTGGCGGGCCTTCTCGGGCGCCTTCGCGCCGCCTTCCCCGGCAGGTTCGCTCACCGCTGGTTCCCCCACCCAAACGGCCCGGCGCGGGACGCAAAGCCGCGCGTCATCGACCGGACCCGGACCTCCGGTATGACCGGGACCGATTGATAACCGGTATGCGCATCTCGCTTCGTCCGCCGGATTTTGCCACGGTCCGGGGCGTTCCCCCGGCCGGAGATGCCCCGATCATGCGAAGGCTTGCCCCAGCCGTCTGCCTTCTCCTCGCCGGATCGGCCTGGATCGGCGCGCGTGCCGCCGAAGAGCCCGCGACGGGCGGCGCGGCCGACGCAGCCCGGTCCGCGCCGCACCGCGTCGTCTTCGCCTGCCCCGGCAATCAACGTCTGATTGCGACCTTCCGGACCGTATCCGCCCAGGCGCAAGCCGTGGTCGAGCCGCCGGCCGGCCCGAGCGTCACGCTGCCGATCCAGCTCAGCGGCTCGGGCTTCCGCTACGCCGACGCGACCCACGAATTGCGCGGCAAGGGCCAGACCGTGACCTGGACCGACGCGTCCCAGCCTCCGCTCGTGTGCACCGCGCCCCCGCTTGGCGCCGCACCGCGATAGCGGGCCGGCGGAAAGGCCTTGCGTATCAGCACTCAGCTTGCCGCGTGACTTGCGTCGAGGCTCACGGCGCGAACCAATCTGGTTCGGATGCACTATCTACAGGGCGTATGACTGAATTTGCGTTTAATCCCGATTTAATTTGAGCGGATCGGTATTTACCGGGCCTCACCAAATGTGGATAATAGAGATACCCAACATGGATCGCGCTTCAAAATAAATATACTGCACCATATTGATATAGGCAGACGCAATGGAATCCGAAGATGCGAAGCTTGCGATTATAATAAACTGCTACAATTATGAAGAATACGTCCGTCATTCGATCGCGAGCGTGCTGGCGCAAGATACGTCGCAGTGCGAGGTCCTCGTCATCGACGACGGATCGACGGATCGCTCCTGGGAGGCGATCCAGACATTCGGCGTCCGATCCTTCCGGAAGGAGAATGGCGGCCAGGTGAGCGCCTGCCGATACGGCGTCGCGAAGACGAAAGCGCCGTTCATCTTGTTTCTGGACGCGGATGACGAACTCGTACCGGGCGCGATACAGACGATCATCCGGCACCTCGACGCGAACGTCGCGAAGATTCAGTTTCCTCTTCTACGGATCGACGACGCCGGATCCGATCTGGGCTCGGCCTTCCCGAAGCTCGCGAATGCCCGCGATCGCGCCTCCTTCGTCGCATCCGTCGAGAAGGCCGGCACCTACATCTCGCCCCCGACTTCCGGCAACGTGTTCCGCAGGGACCTGTGCGCGCTTCTGGATGACGCGCATTACGATTCCGCGGTGGACGGCGTCATGCTGCTGGCCGCGCCGTTCTACGGCGACATCATCAGTCTCGCCGAGCCGCTCGGCCGCTATCGCCTGCACAGCAAGAACAAGTCCGGGACCAACCAGCTGCCGACGCCGCCGCTGCTGCGGCGACAGCAGAAACGGTTCGCCGACCGGGTTTCCCACCTCAAACAGGCGCTGAACAACCAGGGCGTTGCCCGCGATATCGGCAATCCGACCGATATGTACGTCTATCTCCGCTACGGCAATTATTGCGATATCTTGGATCACAAGCGCATCACCTGGACGACCTTCGTTCGCACCGTCACTGCCCTTCCGGCCTGGTATGGTCCGGCACGGCGCGTCTCGGTCGTCCTGTTTCTGCTGGCGAGCATCGTCCTGCCGGTCCACACGGTCCGATCGATCCTGGAGGCGCGCCTGACCCGGACCTGGAAACCGGTGGTGGCGCGCCTGCGCACGCTGGGCATGGCCCGGTCCGGCTGACGCCGCACCGCCCGGTCATCGGCGCCACCGATGGCGGCGGACAACGCGCCATGACCAGCATGGCTCGATTGAAAGCTGTATCCGAGCATCGGATACTCACGCTATAGTCGTTCTCAGCCTAGTTTTTCCGGTCAGGCCGAACCAGGCTTGGATATGCGGCTCGGCACCACGTCGCTTCGCGAGACCATTAAAGCTCAAAGTCTGGGCGCGGCCCGAACTATGCTTCCTGGCCGTCCGGGGGCATCATGATCTGCATGTGGGACGCGCGACGAATCTTCGATCGGGGGACCAGGCTCGGGATCGGCCCGGGGGCGGGCGGCGCGGCCCCCGACGATCCCGCGGCGCGTGCCGGCCTTCGGCGGCCCGTTAGGATGGGCGCGTCTCCTTCCCGGCCGCGCGACGTGGTCGTCATCGGTGCGGGCGTCATCGGCCTGTCCGCAGCGCTGGCCCTGCGCGCCCGGGGCCTGTCGGTCACGGTGCTCGACCGCGAGGGCCCGGCGGCCGGGGCGAGCGCCGGCAATGCCGGGGCCTTCGCGTTCTCCGACATCCTGCCGCTGGCCTCGCCGGGCATCCTCCGGAAGGCGCCGCGCTGGCTGCTCGACCCGCTCGGGCCGCTCTCGGTGCCGCCGGCCTACGCGCCCCGGATCCTGCCCTGGATGCTGCGCTTCTGGCGGGCCTGCGCGCCCGAGCGGGTCCGCCGGGCGACGGACGCCCAGACCGCGCTCATGGATGTTTCGCGGGCTGCGCTGGAACCGTTTCTCGACGCCACGGGCACCCGGGCGATGCTGCGCAAGGACGGCAACCTCCAGGTCTACGAGGGGCAGGCCGAATTCGAGGCCGCGCTGCCGGGCTGGCAGGTGCGGGCCGATCACGGCATCGCCTTCACGCATCTCGACGCCGCCGGCATGGCGGCGCTCCAGCCCGGCCTGTCGCCGCGCTTCACGCACGGGACGTTCACCCCCGGCTGGTTCTCGATCGCCGACCCGAAGGATTACGTGCTCGCCCTGGCCGAGCGCCTGCGCGCGGAGGGCGGCACGATCGAGCGCGCCGCCGTGACGGCGCTCCGGCCCGCGGAGGACGGGGTCACCCTCGTGACGGAGGCCGGGACCCGGCGGGCCGCGCAGGTCGTGGTCGCGGCGGGGGCGTTCTCGCACCGGATCGCCCGCAGCCTCGGCGAGCGGATCCCGCTGGAGACCGAGCGCGGCTACAACACGACCCTGCCCATGGGCGCCCTCGACCTGCGCACACAGGTGACCTTCGGCGGCCACGGCTTCGTGGTCACCCGCCTGTCCTCCGGCATCCGGGTCGGCGGCGCGGTGGAGCTCGGCGGTCTCGACCGGCCGCCGGATTTCCGGCGCTCGGCGGCGATGCTGCGCAAGGCGAAGGCCTTCCTGCCGGGCCTGGACACCGAGGGCGGCCGGCCCTGGATGGGCTTCCGGCCGTCCCTGCCCGATTCCCTGCCGGCGATCGGCCATGCCGCGGCGACCCGCCGGGTCGTCTACGCCTTCGGGCACGGCCATCTCGGGCTCACCCAGTCGGCCGGCACGGCCCGCCTCGTCGCCGACCTCGTCACCGGCGCGGCGCCGGCGATCGACCTCGCGCCGTTCTCGCCCCAGCGCTTCCGATAGGGCTTCCACGATGACGAATCACACCTTCTCGTGCCTCGACGGCCATACCTGTGGCAACCCGGTCCGCCTGGTCTCGGGCGGCGGCCCGATCCTTGAGGGCCAGACCATGCTGGAGAAGCGCGCCCATTTCCTGCGCGCCTTCGACTGGATCCGCACCGGGCTGATGTTCGAGCCCCGGGGCCACGACATGATGTCGGGCGCGATCCTGTATCCGCCGACCCGGCCCGATTGCGACGTGGCGGTGCTGTTCATCGAGACCAGCGGCTGCCTGCCGATGTGCGGCCACGGCACGATCGGCACGGTCACGATGGCGATCGAGAACGGCCTGGTCAGCCCGCGGGAGCCGGGCAAGCTCGCCATCGACGCCCCCGCCGGCCGGGTGGAGGTGACCTATCGGCAGGAGGGCCGCTTCGTGGAGGAGGTGCGGCTGCGCAACGTGCCGGCCTTCCTGCACGCCGAAGGGCTGACCGCCCAGGTCGAGGGGTTCGGCGAGATCGTGGTGGACGTCGCTTACGGCGGCAACTTCTACGCGATCGTCGAGCCGCAAAAAAACTTCCGGGACATGGCCGACCATTCCGCCGGCGCGCTCATCGCCCTGTCGCCGCGCCTGCGGGCGGCGCTCAACGCCCAATACGACTTCGTCCATCCGGAGCATCCGGAGATCCGGGGCCTGTCCCACATCCTCTGGACCGGCGCACCGCGCCATCCCGAGGCCCAGGCCCGCAACGCCGTGTTCTACGGCGACAAGGCGATCGACCGCTCGCCCTGCGGCACCGGCACCTCGGCCCGGATGGCGCAGCTCGCCGCCAAAGGCCGGCTGAAGGTCGGTGACGCCTTCGTGCACGAATCGATCATCGGCTCGCTGTTCCACGGCCGGGTCGAGGCCGCGACCACGGTGGCCGGCAAGCCCGCGATCGTGCCCTCGGTGGCCGGCTGGGCGCGCCAGACCGGGATCAACACGATCTTCATCGACGACCGCGATCCGTTCGCCCATGGGTTCGTGGTGGCGTAGCGCGTCCGTCGCCCGGATGCGCGTCCGGCCTCACTGGGTCAGGGTGCGCAGCTCGCCGCGGGCGAGGCCGGCCAGGGTCCGGCCGAGCAGCCACAGGATCACCAGCGTCGCCAGCCCCAGGAGCGCCAGGGCGACGCCGTCGGCGAGCGCGCCCGGCCGCGCCGCCGCGATGCGCAGGGACGCGACCGCGGCGGCGGCGAGCGGGAAGCTCACCGCCCACCAGGCGACCCGGAACGGGCAGGCCTGGACGAGCCGGGCGAGCTTGGGCAGCAGCACCGCCAGCAGGAACAGCGTGACGGTGTAGAGCGCCTCCGCGAACAGGTCGATCGTCCCGGTGGTCGCCACGTAGGTCGAGAACCCGACCGCGAAGGGGGCGATCAGGATCAGCAGAGCCGGCTGCAGCGCCACCGGAAGCGGCGCCTCGAACAGCAGCCGCGACAGGATCAGCGTGAACAGCGGCACCGCGAAGAACAGGCCGACCGCGAGCCCGAACATCATGACCGCGTGCATCGGCGGCAGGCCAAGCCCCGGCAGGGCGAGCGGCACGTCGAGCAGGCCGACCACCGGGACGATCCAGGCCGGCGTCGCGTGCGCCGCCTGCTGGCGCTCGCTCAGCCAGCGGGTCACGATCAGCCAGGCGAACACGGTCATGCCGACGGCGCCCAGGACCCACAGGATTTGCGCGGCGAGGAGGTTCGCCCGCGCCAGCGGGATGGGCAGGAGCAGCAGGCTGATCAGCGGAGTCCCGAACAGGTTGCCGGCGATCGGATGGACGAACTCGGCGCGCACCGCCTGCGGGGCGATGGCGGCCTTCACGGCATAGCCCGCCGCGATCGCCACGAAGGCGGCCAGCGCCGCCCATCCCAGGATGTCGGCGATCCAGGCCGGCGCCGCGTAGCGGGCCTGGGCCAGGCTCCAGGCGACGCTGAGGCCGGTCAGGCCCATCACGGCGGCGAACAGGCCGACCGGCAGCACTTCGAGCTGCCGCCAGCCCGCCGGGGTGGCCGGCGGGGCCTCGGGGGCCTTGTGCGCGGTCAGGGCGGCCTCGGAGGGTTCCGCGATCCGCTCGGCCCGGTCGACCACATCCAGCATCGGCTGACTCCCTTTCCAGGCCGGCCGCCCCGTCGGGTGCCGGCCGTCACGGGGGCGCGCAAGACGGCGCGTGCCCCCTCCCCGCCCGAGCGCTCGGACGGTCCCGCAAACCGCCGCCGTCAGGCCGCGGAGAGCTTGGTGTTGGCGATCGGCAGGGCGCGGATCCGCTGGCCGGTCAGGGCCGCGATAGCGTTCAGCACGGCGGGCGGCACGCCGGGCAGGCCCGGCTCGCCGACGCCGCCCATCGGGGCGCCGCTCTCGACGATACGCACATGGACCGCCGGCATGTGCTCCCGGCGCAGGATCGGGTAGGTGTCGAAGTTCTGCGCCTGGCGCACGCCGTCGCGGTAGACGATCTGCTCGAACAGCACCGAGGAGAGGCCCAGGGCGGCGGCCGACTCGACCTGCGCCCGCACGATCGCCGGGTTGACCACGCTGCCGGGATCGAACGCGATCCACAGGGTGTGGACCCGGGCCTCACCGCCCTCGACCGAGACCTCGGCGATCGTGGCCGTCTCCGATCCGAAGGGCGAGGCCATGGCGAGGCCGCGGGCGCGCATGCCGCCCTCGGCCGCATAGGGGCCGCGCCGCCAGCCGCCGGACATCTCGGCCACCGCCGCCAGCAGCGCCAGGTGGCGCGGGCTGTCCTTGAGGAGCGCCTGGCGCAGCGCGAACGGGTCCTGGCCGCCTGCCTGCGCGATCTCGTCGAGGAAGCTCTCGTAGAACGCGTCGTTCATCGAATGGCCGACGGAACGCCAGAACGCGATCGTGACCGGGTGGGCGAGCTTGGTGAAGGTCATCCGCCGGTTCGGGATGGCGTAGGGCTTCTCGACGATCCCCTCCACGGCCGAGGAATCGACCGGGTTCTTGAACAGCGCGCCGAAATAGCGCCCGATCGGCCCCTCGCCGACGGTGCGGACCTCGATGGCGCTGGGCCGCCCCTGGGCGTCCAGGGCGGCGCGGAAGCGGCTGTAGCTGAGCGGGCGCAGGGCGTCGGAGCGGAACTCCTCCTCGCGCGACCACAGCACCTTCACCGGGCGCCGGGTCGCCTGCGCGAGGCGGATCGCCTGCGGGAACGGGTTGCCGGGCCCGTAGGCGAAGTGGCGGCCGAAGAAGCCGCCGAGCATCGGCGAGTGGATCCGCACCTGGGCGGGCTGCAGGCCGGCCACCTGCGCCGCGATCGCCTGGAACAGCTCCGGCATCTGGTTGGGCAGCCAGAGGTCGAGCGTCCCGTCCTCGGAAAAGCGCGCCAGCGCCGAGGGCGGCTCGAGCTGGGCATGGGCGAGATAGGGCGCCTCGTAGTCCGCCTCGATCACCTTGGCGGCCTTGGCGAAGGCGCCGGCCGTGTCGCCCACCGCCTCGGCGGGGAGGCCCGGATCGGTGGAGGCCTTGAGCGCCGCCACAATCCCGTCGGACGAGAAATCGGCCGCCACCGTGTCGAGGCCGCTGGGCTTGGGCGCCGACCAGCGCACGCCGAGCGCCTCGACCGCCTTGCGGGCCCGCCACCAGCTGTCGGCCGCGACCGCGACGGCGCCCGGCAGGCGGTGCACCGAATGGACGCCCGGCATCGCCCGGATCTCGGCCTCGTTGGTGAGCGCCTCCGGCTCGGTGCCGAGATGCGGCGCGTGCTGCACGGCGGCGTAGAGCATGCCGTCGAGCTTCTGGTCGATCGCGTAGACCGCCCGCCCCGTCGCCTTGTCGTGCACGTCGAGCCGCGGGACCGGCTGGCGGATGTACCGGAAGGTCGACGGATCGCGCAGCTCCACGGCCTCGTTCGGCTTCAGCAGCAGGGCGTCGGCCGCGAGATCGCCGTAGGGCAGCGACCGGTTGGTCGCCGCGTGGATCACGGTTCCGTCGCGGGTGGTCAGCTCGGATTCCCGGACCTTGAGCCGGGCGGCGGCGGCGCGGATCAGCATGTCGCGGGCGGTGGCCCCGAGCCGGCGCATGACCGCGTAGCTCGACCGGGTCGAGAAGCTGCCGCCGGTCATGCGCAGGCCGTTCACCACGGCGTAGTCGGGGCCGGGCGGCGCGCAGTCCACGACGAAGCGCGCGGGCGGCACGTCGAGCTCCTCGCCGACGATCTGCGCCATGCCGGTGGCGATGCCCTGGCCGCCCTCGACGAACGGGCTGAGCAGCTTGACCGTGCCGTCCGGGTGGATCTCCAGGAAGGCGGCGACCCGGGTGCCGGGCTTGGGCGCGATCGCGCCCGCCCCCTCCGCGGGCCCCTGCGCCTGGGCGCGGGCGCTGCGGCCCGGCAGGGCCACGCTGAGCACCAGGGCGCTGCCGGCGGCCGCCAGGAAGCCGCGCCGCGACGCCCCCGGGACCCCGTCCCGCGCGGGCGGTTCGACCACGGTCACGGCGTCCGCGCGGGCCTCTGTCAGAAACTGGTCCATGCCGATCTCCTCAGGCCGCGGCCTGCCGCACGGCGGCGGCGATGGCGTTGTAGGTCCCGCAGCGGCACAGGTTGGTCATCGCGTCGGCGATGTCGGCCTCGGTGGGGTGCGGCGTCTGCTGCAGCAGGGCGGTCGCGGCCATGACCTGGCCCGACTGGCAATAGCCGCATTGGGGCACCTGCAGCGCCACCCAGGCGGCCACGACCTTCCGGCCGACCGCGTCCTGCTCGACCGCCTCGATCGTCGCGACGGATTGCGTGCCGACGCTCTCGATCGGGATCTGGCAGGAGCGCGTCGCCTGGCTGTCGAGCAGCACCGTGCAGGCGCCGCATTGGCCGATGCCGCACCCGTACTTGGTGCCGGTCAGGCCGAGCGTATCGCGCAGGACGAACAGTAATGGCGTGTCGGGCTCGGCATCGATTGCATGCTGGCGACCGTTGATTGTCAGGCTCACCATGATTGCGTCCGTCCGAATATCAGCAAGGGCCTGCGCCCTGCTTAAGCAGGGCCGTGCCCGCCGCCTACGCCATAAAGGCCACGTTTTCGGACACGGCCGCGCGCAGCCCGCGGGCGGTGTCCGCCTCACATGACGGCGAGCGGCCCGGCGGCTTGCCGGATCGCCCGGGGGACCTCGCCGTAGACCCGGAGGAACGACCGGCGCATCCGCTCGCGGTTGGCGAAGCCGACCGCCTGGGCGATCTCCTCCAGGGGCAGCCGGCTCTCCTCCAGCATCAGCTTGGCCGCCTCGACCCGGATCGTCTCGATGGCCTTGGCCGGCGAGGTCCCGGTCTCGGCCCGGAACAGCCGAGTCAGCTGGCGCGGGCTCAGGCAGGCCACCGCCGCCAGGTCCTCGGCGGTCAGGGGCTTGCGCAGGTTGCGGCGCGCATAGGCCAGGACGGTCTGGATCCGATCGGTGGGCGGGTCGACCTCGAGCAGGGCCGAGCGTTGCGCCTGGCCGCCGGACCGGCGCCGCTCCATCACCAGCCCGCGGGCCACGGAGGTGGCGAGGTCCCGGCCGTGGTCGCGCTCGACCATGCCGACCGCGAGATCGAGCGCCGCCGACATGCCCGCGGAGGTCCAGATGTTGTCGTCGGCGATGTAGATCTTGTCGACGTCGAGCTTGCAGGCGGGATAGCGGGCGCGGAACTGGGGCGCGAAGTACCAGTGGGTCGTGGCGCGCCGCCCGTCGAGCAGGCCGGCATCGGCCAGGATGAAGGCCCCCAGGCACAGGCCGGCGAGCCGGCGGGTCGATTGCGCGGCAGCGCGGATATAGGCGGCGAGCCCCGGCGCCGTCGTCGGGATGCCGACGCCGGCCGCGACCAGGACCGTGTCGAAGGCGTCCGGCTCGGCCAGGGGCTCGGTGGCGACGTCGGCGCCGAGGCCGGCCCGGAGCCGGCCGCCCTGCTCCGACAGGAGGCGGACGTCATAGAGCCGCTCGCCGGCGTACCAATTCGCCATCTCGAACGGCGAGGTCACGGCCAGGCCCATGAAGTCGAAATCGGGGCAGAGGACGAGGCCGACGCGACGGGCCGCTGCCATGAAGAACCGCTCCGCTCCACCCCGATAAGAGCGGCTGTATTAGCATTCCTTCCGAGAGGGCGCGACGCGCAGAAGCACATCCCGTCGCGCGCCGCGCGGGTTGTGCAATGGATACCGGTCGATCACGGCGCGAACCTGGCTCGGTACTCGGGACCGAACCCGCGTGCAGACGAGCCTCCGGCGGCCCGGGCCCGTGAACCTGCGGCGCGCCGAATCTCCGCGACCGGCGCGCCGGGATTCAGCTCAGTGCAGCAGGAAGTCCCCGGAGACCGCGCGCAATTCAGCCGGCTTCACGAGCTGACAATGCATGACCGTCACGGAATGCACGGGACCGTCGAGCTGCGCCTGCCAGAACGCCAGGAACTTCTTCAGTTGGGGAAGATCGGGGAACAGATCCAGCTGCTGCCAGATGAAGGTCTGGAGCAGGTTCGGGTAATCGGGGAGATGATAAAGGATTTCCGCCGTCGTCAGGCTGTAGCCTTCGATCCAGGTGGGAAGCTTTTTCAAGGTCGCCATCACCCAACTCACGTAAGCCGGTTGACCGAAGCCGTACGCTAACCCGGGCCGTTTGCCGCCTCAAGGAAGCGGCGCCTCGATTCCGCGTTTCTGCGGATGCTCACACCGTTCCAGGCCGCCACGAGGCGCAGGCCCGCTCGGCTCGACAGCGGGCCTGACGCCACGCTGACCCGTGCACGAAACGGGCCGTGCGACCGGATCCGTGCCGGCGCGGCGGAGCGAGCGCCGGCTCACGCCGGAAAGGCGCGGTTGAGCAGATCGTAGTTCACGAAGGGCCCCAGGGCGGCCGGGATGCCGCCGCGCTTGATCTCGCCGGTCTCGATCAGGAAATCGGCGGTGTCCGACAGCGCCTTGAGGAACGGCGCGGTGTTCGCCTTGGCCGTGCGCCCCCAGTATTTCGGGCCGAGCTGCTCCTGGGCCGTCGGATAGGACAGGCCGGCCAAGGTGTCCCGCAGGGGCTCGAAAGGCGCGCCGAAATCCTCGGCCAGGGTTCGAGCCGTGCCCTCGGGATCCGCCCGGTAGCGATCGAGCTGGGCCTGCACGGTCCGCAGCCAGGCGATCACGGTCTCGGGCCAGCGCTGCGCGAAGTCCGTCCGCACCACCGCGGAGTTCCAGAACAGGAAGCCGTGCGGCCGGAGATCGCCGGAGACGAGGAGCTGTCGTCCGCCCGAACCGAGCAGGTCGCCCCAGAACGGCCCGTTGATGTAGGTGCCGTCGATGTCCCCGCGCGTCCAGGCGGCGATCGTCTCGGGCTGGCCGAGCGGCAGGCGCTTGATCGCAGCGGGGTCGAGCCGGTTGATCCGGATCACCGCGTCCAGGGCGCAGGCCATGGTGGAGGACGGCGCCACGGCGATGCGCTTGCCCTCCAGCTGCTTGATCTCCGTGATCGCGGGCCTGACCACGAGGCGTTCGCTGGTCACCACCACCTCGGGCGAGCCGAGGATCTGGATCGGCAGCCCGCGGCCGAGGCCGGCCACGATCGGCGCACTGCCGAAGATCGCGAGGTCGAGCCGGCCGGCCGCGAGCATCTGCAGCGCCAGCCCGCCCGACGGAAACGGAAACCACTCCACCTGCGTGCCCAGCGCGGCCTCGAACGCGCCGTCATGCCTGCCGATCACCCAGGCCCGGGGGGCCGTCGGATGGCCGATTCGGACCAGGGCGGGCTTTCCACCCGGCTGGGCGCCGCCGCGGCCCGGCCGAGCAAGGGTTCCGAGCGCGCCCGCGCCGAGCGCCAGCACGCCGCGGCGGGACGGGTTTGCGCGACCGCGCGTCATCGGTCGCCGTCTTGGCGGTCCAGGCGCGCCCGTCCGCCCGGCCCCTGCTCGCGGACGGCGCGGGAGGGAACCGGACTGCCGATGCCCAACCGGCCGATGTCAGCTTTCCCATACACGCGGTCGATCCCCCTGCGAGATGGAGCCGTGCGGCAGCGGACGGCTCGAAGCAGCGGCGGATACAGTGTGATCCGGCAGCCGATCAGGTCAACGGGACCGACTGTGCATGTCGAACGCGCCCGCTTAAATGCCCGCCCTTCTGCACTATAAAGTCGACGACATTACTTTATCGATGGAAAATTCAATTCGTTTCGTATTTTCAATAAATTTATTCGGGTCAAAAATTTCGATCCCTCGAGTCTTACAACAGAAAAATCCCGGTTCAGCCAATGTCGTGACGCCGCGGGCATCACGAAAGCGGACCTGCGTGTCGGCATCCGTCGCAGGCGACGGGGTATGAACCCGTTCGCGAGGAACGTGATAACCTGTGCCCTTCCATCCATCGAGGGACCGGTTTTGCCCACGGATCGTATCGTCCTGACCGAGAACATCGCGTCCACGGCCCGTCAGGTCTTCGCGCAGGCGGGGCTCGACGATGTCCAGGTGCTCTCGCATGCCATCGGCCTGCCCGACGCGTCGCGCATTGCCGAGACCAACGTGCTCGGAATCCGGTCCCGGACCAAGATCACCGCGGCGCTGCTCGACGCGCTGCCCCAGCTGACCGCCATCGGCTGCTTCAGCGTCGGCACCAATCAGGTCGACCTCGAGAGCGCCCGGGCCCGCGGGCTGCCGGTCTTCAACGCGCCGTTCTCGAACACGCGCAGCGTGGCCGAGCTCACGATCGGCGAGATCGTCATGCTGCTCCGGCGCATCCTGCCGCGCTCGGCCTCGGCCCATGCGGGCGGCTGGGACAAGTCGGCCTCGGGATCCTTCGAGGTCCGCGGCAAGACCCTCGGGATCGTCGGCTACGGCAATATCGGCTCGCAGTTGTCCAACCTCGCCGAGGCGATGGGCATGCGGGTCATCTTCCACGACCTGACCGACAAGCTGCGGCACGGGAACACCGAGCCCGTGGAGAGCCTGGAGGCCCTGCTCGCCGCCAGCGACGTCGTCAGCCTGCACGTCCCCGAGACGCCCGGGACCCACGGGCTGATGGATGCGGACCGCATCCGGTCGATGAAGCCCGGCGCCTACCTGATCAACAACAGCCGCGGGACGGTGGTGGATCTGGACGCCCTGGCGCAGGCGTTGCGGGACGGGCGTCTCGGCGGCGCGGCGATCGATGTCTTCCCGGTCGAGCCGACATCCAACGCGGAGCGATTCGTCTCGCCGCTCCAGGGCCTCCCGAACGTCATCCTGACCCCGCATATCGGCGGGTCGACCGAGGAGGCGCAGGACCGGATCGGCGCGGAGGTCGCCCGCAAGCTGGTCGACTACGCGCAGACCGGCTCCACCCTCGGCGCCGTCAACTTTCCGCAGGTGCAGCTGCCGCCGCGCCTGTCCGGGGCGCGCTTCCTCCACGTGCACCGGAACGTGCCGGGCGTGCTCGGCAAGATCAACGCGATCTTCTCGAGCCGCGCGCTCAACATCGATGCGCAGTACCTGCAGACCGACGGCGAATTCGGCTACGTCGTGGTGGACGCCTCGGTGCAGCTGCCGGAGGCGGATGCGGTCCTCCAGGCGCTTCGAGGCATCGACGGCACGGTGCGCACCCGGCACCTCGCGCCGCGGGCGGCGTGAGCCCGGGCGTGGAACAGTAGTCCCGGGCCGAAACCCGCCCGTCCGCGAGCGCAGCCCGTATCCGGCGGCGCAAGGAAGCTTGGCTTTCCTGAATTCAAAATTTCTGGCAGCTTACGAGGCCTCGAATGCGGGCGGAGCCGGGCTCCGCCGCCGTCCGGGACCGGGATCGTTCGTCGCCGCGCCGGAGCCGTCCGCGGCCGGCGCCGCGCGACGTCCAAGGGAGACCATCACATGCCGCTGCCTTCGTCGGGGCCACGCTCGACCCTGACCTCCCTCGCCGTGATCGCGGCAATCTGCGCCGGCGCGACCGGCGCGTTCGCCTACACCGCGGGCTGGCTCTCGCCCGACCGCCTGACGCCGACGAAGCTCGTCGACGCCCTCGCGCCGCCGACGGGGCCGGTTCCCGGCTATCGGCGCAACCATGCCAAGGGCATCTGCTTCACCGGCGTGTTCGAGGCCAATGGCAACGGCACCGCGCTCTCGCGGGCCCGGGCCTTCGAGACCGGGCGCCATCCGGCGCTGGGGCGGTTCAACCTCGGCACCCCCAATCCCGGCGCGGCGGATGCCACCGTCCGGGTGCGGGGCTTGGGGCTTCAGATCACCGCGGAGGACGGCGCGGTGTGGCGCACCGCCATGATCAACGCCCCGGTCTTCCCGGTCTCCAACCCGGAGGCCTTCTACGCCCTGCTGCGGGTGCCCGCGAGCAAGGAGCCGAACGCGATGGCGGGCTTCGTCGCCGCGCATCCGGAATTCGCCCCGTTCGGCGCCTGGGCCAAGAGCCCCGACTGGACCGCGAGCTACGCGCAGGAGCCCTATAACAGCCTCAACGCCTTCCTGTTCACCAACGCGTCCGGCGCCGAGCAGGCGGTGCGCTGGTCGTTCCGTCCCCAGGCGCCGGCGGAGCGGATCACCCCCGAGGACCTCGCCAAGCGCGGCGCGGCCTATCTGGAGCAGGAGATCACCGAGCGGGTCGCGGCCGCGCCGCAGCGCTGGAGCCTGATCCTCACCGTCGCCGAGCCCGGCGACCCGACCGCGGATCCGAGCCGGGCCTGGCCGGAGGGACGGCGCACCATCGAGGCCGGCACCCTGGTGGTCGAGCGCATCGAGCCCGAGGCGGACGGCCCGTGCCGCGACATCAACTTCGATCCGACGATCCTGCCGGACGGCATCCGGGTCTCCGACGACCCGTTCCCGGCGGCGCGCTCGGCGGCCTACGCGAAATCCTACGATCTACGCACCGCGGAGGCGAAGGACTATCCCAAGCGCGCATCGGAGGCGCAGCGATGACACCCGACGCGAAGCGCTTCACGGGGCTCCAGCGGCTCCTGCACTGGTCGATGGCCGTGTGCATCATCGCGATGTTCTTCATCGGGGTCGGCATGGTCTCGACGATCATGCCGAAATACGTGCCGCTGCTGGCGACCCATAAGACGCTGGGCGTGGCGATCTTCGTCCTGGCCCTCATCCGCCTGGCGGTGCGGGCGCGAAGCGGGACCCCGCCCCTGCCGGCGGACCTGCCGGCCCCGATGCGGCTCGCCGCGCACCTGTCCCATTACGGGCTCTACGGGCTCATGGTCGCGATGCCGCTGCTCGGATGGGCGATGCTGTCGGCCGGCGCCTACCCGGTCGTGCTCTACGGCGGCCTCCGTCTGCCCGCGATCGTGCCGCAGAACCCCACGCTCCATACGGTGCTCTGGAACGCGCATTCCTACCTGGCCTTCGCGTTCTTCGCCCTCGTGCTGACCCATGTCGCGGCGGCGCTGTTCCACGCGCTGGTGCGCCGGGACGGCGTGTTCGCGGCGATGGCCCCGGTCGGATCGCGGACCGGGGCGTCTGCCCGGTGAGCCGGCGCCCGGCGGTCGGGACGCGTCGCTAGCGCAGCACGCCCTCCGCCAGGGCGCGCTGGATGCCGCGCACATCGGCGCCCTTCTTCAGGGTGCGCTCGATCGGCTGGGGCGTGCCCGAGACCCAGATCTTGAGCTCGGCGTCGAGGTCGAAGGTGCCGGCCGTCTCCACCGAGAAGCGGACCACCGCCCGGTAGGGGATCGAGGTGAACTCGACCTTGCTGCCGGTGATGCCCTGCACGTCGATCAGGATGATCCGGCGTTCCGTGAACACGAACACGTCCCGGATGATCTTGAACGCTAGGCGCGCGGTCTCGCCGTCGATCAGGATGCCCGCGAGCCGCCGCTCCAGGGATGCGGCGTCGACCTCGCTGCCGTGGCCGAGCAATCCGTCCAGCAAACCCATGGCTCGCACGCTCGCTTCGCCTGTTCCGGGGCCGCCACCATGCCGTCCGGGATCCGCGCCGGCAACAGGGCGGCGGTCCGGACCGGCCCGTCGACGCGTTGGCGTTTCGCAGGGCCGGCGCTAAAGCCCCCGGCATGTTCGATGACGCAGCCGCTCGACGCTATCTCGCGGGCCTGGCCCCGGCGGCCCCGGGCTCGGTGCGCTGGCTCATCTATGACCAGGCCCGGCAATGGGTGTCGGTCATCGACACGGAGCTGGCCGCGCTGCGGCGGGACTGCGCGCATGTCCTCAGCACCCTGCCGGAGGAGGACACGGACGCGTCCCTCGCCGCGGCGATCCGTGAGTTCCTCGCCGCGGGGGCCGACCGCGCGCCGCACGTCATCGCCCTCTCCTGCGCCGTGCTGATGCAGGGCACCGGCGATCGCGAGGCGGTCTTCGCCCGGGTCCAGTCCGGCGTCATGGCGACCCTCGTCGAATCCGAGGCCGTGGTGGTCAGGCCCGTCGCCGCGTGACGGGCCGGCGGCTTGTGCCCTGACGGATCGCCCCGCGCGATCACCGGCTGCTCGATGCGGGCCCCTCCGCATTCGGGCGCGCGGCCTCAGGCGACGACGAGGTTGAGGGTCCGGGCCGCGGGGGCGATGGCGACGCGCCGCCCCCAGTCGAAGGCGAGGAAGTCCTGCTCGATCCCGTCGGCGAACACGACGCCGCCCTCGTTCATCCGCGAGGTCACGGTGAGGGACTCGGCGGCGAGCTTGCCCGCGCGCAGGCCCGTCGCGGTGGCGACGCTGGCGAACGGCTCGCGCACCCAGTAGCCGACCGCAGCCTCCTCCACGCCGACATCGAGGGCGATGTGGGTCGCCTCGGCGATCGACCGGGCCCAGCCGGTCAGGCCGGTGCCCGACGCCACGATCAGGCCGCTCGACGACTGGTCCTCGGCCCGGCCGTGATCCTCGATCCGGTAGCGGGCGGATTGGTGGCTGCGATGGCCGACGAAGATCTCGTTCAGGGCGAGCAGCCGCTCGCCGCCGTCGAGGACGGCCTGCACCATGGTGCGGCGCTCGATCGGTGCCGCGCCGGCGACGCTCGCCGGCAGCAGGGCACCCAACCGCTCCACGGCGGCGCGGGCCAGCACGCCGTCGTAGAGGTCGGGCGCCGGATTGACGCCGACCACCGGCTGCCCGTCGAGATATTTCGCGACGTTGGCCACCAAGCCATCCTGGCCGACCGCCACCACGACGTCTTCGGGGGCGAACAGGAAGCGGTCGAGGTCCGGGCGCCGCACCAGCGCCTGCCGCCACTCGGTCGGCACCGTGGCGCGGGCCTGGGCGAGGACCGCGTGGAAGCGCGCGTGGCGGTCCTCGATCGCCGCGATCGACTGCCCGCGACTCTCCAGGAAGAACCGCACCTGGCCCCGCGTCGCGTGCCGGGCGAGCAGCAGCTCGTAGTCGGTGTCCCGGGTCACGAAGACCACCCGGGGCGTGACGGAGGGCATGGCGCGTCTCCTCAGCGCGGCGCGACCGGCAGGGGCATGGCCCGGCGGAACTCGCCCAGGGCCGATGCCAGGAGATCGGGCGTGACGTTGAGGTGCTCGATCGTGTCGAGCTTGCCGGCCAGCTCCCGGGCGGCCAGCCCGAGCAGCACGGTCGGCGGCATGTCCCGGTAGATCGCCGCCCGGCGCTGCTCGGCCTCGATCGTGGCGCCCTCGACCAGCCGGATCCGCTCGGCCTCGGCGGCCGCCTCCAGCCCCTGGGCCTCGGCCAGGCCGGCGGCGCGGTCGCGGGCGTTCTGCGCCTCCTGGGCGATCAGCAGCGTCTCGCGCCGGGCGAGTTCGGTCTTGGTCGCGAGCTCGTTCTCCGCGATGGCCCGCTCCTTCTCAACCGCGAGGGCGCGGCGGGCGAAGGTCGCCTCGTCGGCCTTCTGCTGCAGGGCCTCGAAGGTCGGGGTCTGCAGGGCGCGTTCCAGCTCGCTCGTCGGCGCGAGGTTCGTGAGCCGCACGGAGACCACCGCGACCCCGATCTCGGCGAGGGCCGGGGCTTCGGCCAGGACCGCCTCCAGGGTGAGGCGCAGCGGCTCGGGGCCGGCATCGAGCAGGGCGCCGATCGGCTTCGCGCCGAGGTGCTGCAGCACCGCCTGGCCGGCGATGCCGTTGAGGCGCGCCTCGATCCGCTCGATCGGCTCGCCCTGCAGGCGCCCGGTGGCGAGGTTGATCGAGAAGTCGACGCGGGTCGCGAGCAGTTCGGGATCGACCACGTGCCAGCCGATCGTCCCCTGGACCGCCACAGTCTGGAAGTCCCGGCTGCGGCCGCGCACGAACAGCGTCGTCTCGCGGTCGTCCACCGGCACCTCGCTGATGCTCGCGGTCTCCGGCCAGAACCAGAAGACCAGCCCGCGCCCGCTCTCCCGGACGCGGCCGCCGCGGTAGCGGATGATGTGGCTGCTCGCCTCGCTCCTCAGCTGGGCGATCAGGCCGATATTGCGGATCGTTGCCATGACATCCTCCTGGCGGGTCAACGGGACGGTCGGAACCGGTAGAGCTCGGCCGGGCGGAACGCCGTGCCGGCCTCGCGCGCGCCGGTCGGCTCCAGCCAGCCGCGGTCGAGCATGCGGCGGCGGAAGGCGGGCTTGTTGAGCGGGGTGCCCAGGATCGCGGCGTGCACGTCCTGGAGCTGCCGGAGGGTGAAGTGCTCCGGCAGGAGCGCGAAGGCGACGTCCGAATAGTCGAGCTTGCCGCGCAGCCGCAGCACGGCGAGCGCCAGGATGTCGGCGTGGTCGAAGGCGAGCGCGCGCGGCTCCCCGCGCTCCGACAGGGCCGAGACCGGGCCGCCGGCCTCACCCGCCCAGGGCACTGCGAGGGTCGCGGCCGCCAGACCCTTGCCGCTGTCGAGCGCCGCGGCGAAGGCCGGCTCCGGCAGCAGCGCCAGATAGGCCACGGAGACGATGCGCATGCGCGGATCGCGGTCGAGGGCGCCGAAGGTGTAGAGCTGCTCGAGCCGCGCCCAGGCGATCCCGGCCTTCTCGCGCAACACGCGCTCGGCCGCCGCGTCCAGGGTCTCGGCGATGCCCACGAAGCCGCCCGGCAGCGCCCAGCGCCCGGCATGGGGATGCTGCCTGCGCTCGGCCAGGAGCGCGGTCAGGCGGCCCGCGCGCAGGCCCAGCAGGACCAGATCGACGGCGAGCGCCGGCCGCTCGAAGGCGGCGGGGTCGTATCCGGCGAGGAATTCGGACTCGGTCATGGCGTCGACTATGCTCAACTTGAGCATAACTAAGACGCAGATTGCGTATAAGTCAAGCGCCCGCCGGTACCGTCGCGCAGCGCCGATGGGCGGACATGTCCGGACACGGTCCGCACCGATCCGCCGGGGCGCGACCAGCCTGTGCGGTTGCGCGCCGAAAAATGGCGAAGCTTCTCGTGGCCGCCGAATCCGGCGCGGGAGAACCTGATGTCCGAGCCGGCCCCGACCCGCCGGCACCGGAGGTTCCACGATGCCGATGCCCGTCTCCCGCTCTTCATCGCTGATCAAGCAGCCCCACACCGCCGCGCTGTCGCCGCTCTTCCTCGCCGCCCTGGCGCTCCTGATCATGCTGGGCTCGGCCCGCGCCCTCCCGGCGCCGACGGGCAGCGACCTGCTGCTGCACGGCCCGGCCGGCGCGGCGCCGGTGCCGGCCCTGCGGCTGGCCACCGACATCGCCGTCGACGTCAGCGGCCCGACCGCCCGGGCCGTCGTGACCCAGGCCTTCCGCAACACCACCCCGGACTGGATGGAGGGCACCTACGTCTATCCGCTGCCGGAGGACGCGGCAGTGGACGCGATGACGCTTGTCGTGGGCGAGCGCGTGATCGTCGCCGACATCCGCGAGCGCGCCGCCGCCAAGCGCGCCTACACGGCCGCCAAGGCCGCCGGGCAATCCGCGGCGCTCACCGAGCAGGAGCGGCCCAACGTCTTCACCAACACGGTCGCCAACATCGCGCCCGGCGAGACGGTGCTGGTCCAGATCGCCTATCAGCAGACGATCCCGGTCGCCGACGCGACGCGCGCGCTGCGCCTGCCCCTGGTGGTCGCGCCCCGGTACAACCCGGGATCGCAGGCCGTTGAGAGCGTCGCCACCGCCCCCGCCGCCGACCCGGTGCCCGACCGCGCCCGGATCAGCCCGCCGGTGCTCGATCCGTCCCAGGCCCTGCCGGTGAATCCCGTCACCGTGACCGTGCGCCTTGAGGCCGGCTTCGCGCTCGGCGCGGTCCGCAGCGCCACCCACGCGATCCACGTCGCCGAGACCGGGCCGCAGGGCCGCCGCATCACCCTCGCCGAGGGCGTTGTCCCGGCCGACCGCGATTTTGAGCTGACCTGGGAGCCCGCGCCGAGCCGGGCCCCCGAACTGGGGCTGTTCCGGGAAGAGGTCGCCGGCCGGACCTACCTGCTCGCCACCGTGAACCCGCCGGAGGCCGAGGCGGCGCCGCGCCCGGCGCGGGACGTCACCTTCGTGATCGACAATTCCGGCTCGATGGCCGGCGCCTCGATGCGGCAGGCCAAGGCCGGGCTGCTCGCGGGCCTCGCCCGCCTGACGCCGCGGGACCGCGTCAACGTCATCCGGTTCGACCACACCTGGGACGCGCTGTTCCCCGAGGCCGTCCCGGCGACCCCGGAGGCCCTGCGCAAGGCGGAAATCTTCGTCGCGGACCTGGAGGCCCGGGGCGGCACCGAGATGCTGGCGCCCCTCAAGGCGGCCCTGGCCGACCCGCATCCCGAGGAGACCGCGCGGGTGCGCCAGGTCGTGTTCCTCACCGACGGCGCGGTCGGCGATGAGGAGCGGATCTTCGCGGCGATCCACGAGGGGCTCGGGCGCTCGCGCCTGTTCATGGTCGGCATCGGCTCGGCGCCCAACGGCCACCTGATGCGCCACGCCGCCGAGATCGGCCGCGGCAGCTTCACGGAGATCCGCGACCTCGGCCAGGTCGGCGAGCGCACCCGCAGCCTCTACGCGAAGCTCGAATCGCCCGCCGTCACCGACCTCACCGCGACCGTCTCGGCCCCGGATGCCGAGGTCACGCCGCGCAGGCTGCCGGACCTGTATCGCGGCGAGCCGCTGGTCTTCGCCGCCCGGCTCGCGCATCCGGAGGGCACCGTGACCGTCTCCGGCCGGGTGGGCGGCAAGCCCTGGCGCCGCACGCTGCCGCTCGGCGAGGCGGTCGCGGGGGCCGGCATCTCGAAGGTGTGGGCGCGCTCCCGGATCGGCGAGACCGAGACGGCGCGCATCACCGGGCACCTGACCGCCGAGGCGGCCGACGCCACGATCCTGGGCCTCGCCCTGGAGCACGGGCTGATGACGCGCCTGACCAGCCTGGTCGCCGTCGACGCCACGCCGCGCCGCCCCGCCGGCACGCCGCTCGTGGCCGCCGACCTGCCCCTGAACCTGCCGGCGGGCTGGGACTTCGCGACGGTGTTCGGCGAGGGCCCGCACGGCGGGACCGCGGAACCGCGCCAGCGGCGGGCCGAGGCCTCCGCGCCGGGCCCGGTCGCCGAAGCCGGGATCGCCCTGCCGCAGACCGGGGCGGGGTTCCTGCCGCAGCTCGCCCTGGGCCTGCTCCTCGCCCTGCTGGGCCTCGGGCTGCAGCGGCTCGGCGGTCGCCTGCCCCGGAGGGCGCCGTGAGCCGCCGGCGCAGACTCGGCACGGGGCGGGCGCTCTGCGCCCTCCTCACCCTGGCCGGGCTCGGGCTGGCGGCGCAGGCCGCCTGGATCCCCGCCAAGGCCGCCCTGGCGCAGGTCCTGCTCGCGCGGTCCTTCGCCCGCACCCTGGCCGAGGGGCGCCCGGTCCGGCCCTGGCCCTGGGCCGATACCGAGCCGGTCGCCCGGCTCGCCATCGCGGGACGCAGCTTCGTGGCCTTGCGCGGCGGGAGCGGCCAGGCCCTGGCCTTCGGCCCCGGCCATCTCGACGGCACGCCGGAAGCCGGCGATCCCGGCACCGCGGTGTTCGCCGCCCACCGCGACACCCAATTCGCGGTGCTGGGCGGGGTCGAGCCCGGTGATCCGGTGGCCGTGACCCGGCGCGACGGCCGGACCGCGCGCTTCCGCGTCACCGGCAAACGGGTCGCGCGCTGGGACGCCTCGGGGATCGACCCGCGGGCTTCCGGGCAACACCTCGCCCTCGTCACCTGCTGGCCCCTCGACGGGCTTCGCCCCGGGCCGCTGCGGTTGATCGTCGAGGCCGAGGCCGAGACGCCCTGACGGCGCGGCAGTTGCGCAGCTGTGCGGTTTCGTGCGGATCTGTGCGGGACGAAGCCGCACGGGCCACACCGGTGACCGAGATCGAACTGACCGAGGCGCAGAGCAGCGCCATCGCCCAGATGGTGCGCGAGGCCATGGCCCGCCGCCGGATCTCCCGGCAGACCCTGGCCGTGCAGGCGCAGATCAGCCTGTCCACCCTGGAGAAGGCCCTGGCCGGGCGCCGCCCCTTCACGTTGGCGACCACGATCCGGCTCGAGGAGGCGTTGGGACAATCCCTCCGCCGGGACCCGGGCCGGACGGCGCCCGCGCCCGAGCCGCCGCCGCACGCCCCGGACGAGCTCGGCTCCTACTCGCGGGAGGGCGTGGCCTGGATCGAGGGACGCTACCTCACCCTGCGCCCCTCCTTCGGGACCGCCGGCGCGATCTTCGCCTACCGCACCGAGATCGCCTGGGATGCCGGCCTGTCGCGCCTGGTGTTCCGCGAGGCCGAGCGCATGGACGCGCCCTTCGCCCAGTCCGGCAGCGTCGCCGTCCCGAGCCAGTCGGGCATGATCTACCTGGTGACCAACTGGCACGGGCAGCATCGCCTGGCCGTGCTGTGCCGCCCGAACATCCAGGGCGAGATGTACGGCATCCTGACCACGTTGCATGCCGGCCGCGGCACGCAGCTCACCCCGGCCGCGGCACCCCTGGCGCTGATCCCGGAGCGGGCGGCGGCGGACCTGGCCTACGGCCGCATCGCCCCGCAGGAGCCGGGTCACGCCCGGTACCGGGCCTATCTCGACCGGGTGCGCGAGGACGGCTACGCGGTGTTCTTCACGGACGTCTCCTGATCCGCAGATGAGTTGCCCGGGCCTGTGACACCGGCCCCGGGACACATGCCGCGCGATCGCCTGTTTCCTCTTCGGACACAGACGAAAGACCCCCATGATCAAGTATATCCTCGCCGCGGCATCGGCCGCGGCGCTGACGACGCCTGCCCTGTCGCAGGTGATCGAGAACCCCACGAGCACCACCGTGATCGTCCCGCCCGGCGCGCCCGGCGTCGTCACGCGCCAGCCGGGCTCGACCGGAGAGGACGAGGCCGCAAGCTACTCGCCGACCGGCCGTGCCGCCGACGGCATCGCGGCCGACTCGGCGGCGGCGGGTAACGCCAACCAGCCCGCGCGCGTCGGCACGACCGGGAGCGGCGGCGGCGGCAGCGGGAATGGCGGCGGCGGCTGAACCGGCCCCGCTCGAACCGACCCCGTCACGGCGAGCGCCGGACGGGGTTTTTTTTAATCCGCCAGGACCAGCCAGACGTCCCGGATCACCGGGTTTGAAACCGTCGCCCCCTCCCCCCGAGCGGTGCCGCATCGAAGGATGCCGGATGCCGCTGCCCTGAAAGGCGCCCCCGTGCTGCTTCGCTCCGAGACCCCGCCGCCGCCCGGCAACCTGCATGTCGCGGAGCCGCCCGCTTCCGACCGGCCGACCACGGCCATGCTCAAGGCCGACATCGACAGCGGCGCCACCGGCGACAAGGTCGCGGCCTACGATCCAGGCCTGTCGCAGCTCGGGACGGATGACGAGGCGGCCGGCAACCCGCCCTCGCCCGAGCGGATCGCCCTGGCCCGCAAGACTCAGGCGGCCTCCGCCAGGGTTCGGAATGCGGCGCGGCCGCGCGGGCTGGATGCCTGGATCGTGCTGGGGTTCGGCGGGTTCATCGGCGGCATCGGGGTCGTGCTGAGCACCGCCATCTGGCTCGGACGGTGAGCGCGCAGCGCACCCGGTGCGTGTGGATCGTTCAGGGGCGGATGCTCTGAAAACCCCGGAGCACTCACGATTCTTGTGGCGAATACGGCGGAACACAACCAGAACGATAAATATCGTCTGAACCATCGACGTTACGGAGGTTTAACCCAAATCAAAGTCGGTCCGCGGGCCGCCCAATTCCCAGAACGTTCGGGCCCACATCCGACCATGCGCACACTCGATCTTCACGCCCCCACCTTCGGGTCCTCTCACGATCCGATCCTGCACGGCGTCGCCACCGGGCTCGCCGATCTGTTCCCCCCGGTCGACCATCCGGCGGGCCTGGCGGACGAGCCCGCTACGCCGTCCGACTTCGCACTGGCGCCGGACACGCCGCCGGATGCCGAGCTCTGATGGTACGGCGATGCGCCCGGCTGACCGGCAACCCGGAGGCCGGGCGCATCGGCGCACCGATGCGGATTCATCCGGCTTCGGCGGGCTGCTCGATATTCGAGGCGACCGTGAAGCCCTCCCGATCGAACACGTTGTAGATGATTGCAGCGGGCTCCAGGCCGAGGCCGGCGATATGCGCGACCGCCGCCTCCTTGGCGTCGGCGACCGTGTCGAACGGCTCGGGCAATTGGTACATCTCCGGCAGCTCCTCCTCACCCGCGCTCTTCACGGGCGGCGTGGTGATTTCGACCGTATAGGGCATGTCGGTGCCTTCCTGACGTCCAGTGGAACCTGCCGCGGATCGTGGGCTGGACCACGATCGCAGACCAACCCGAAGTTGCCGGAGCCATTCGCTCCGGCCGGCCGCCGTCCTGGCCTGCGATCGATCCTGCCAAGACTCGCGTCGATGCGATTGGTAACGCACGGATACGGAAAACCGTTGCTCAATACGGCCCCGCACCGGCAAACGTCTTAACCCTGCCGCGGAAACACGATGGTGCCGGGCGCTCCGTCCCTGGCCGCCGCCGGGCATGAGACTCAACCCAGGCGGGTGCCGCGACGACCGATCCCACAGAGCTTTCGCCGGCAGGATGTGCTCTCGCGCACCTCGCGGGAAGCGGCCCGGGCGTATCCAGGGCTGAGGCCGTCTCCGCCCCCTCGGACGGCCCGATCAAGCGGCGCAGTGACCTCCCCGGTTGCTGCGCCGTTGTCGTTCCGGGTCCATCGAGCCTTGAGGGTCTCGCGCCGGCCGGCGCGTCGACCGAGCCTCGGCATCGGACCGGGCCGAAGGCGCCTCGGGGCGTGCACGGGTTCGGCGTGCAAGGGTTCGCTAACCGAAGCCCCCCACCTTCGGGCTCATGTCCAAGCGAACGATCCGAACTGCGAGAGGCGTGCTCTGGGTCGCGGCCCTCGCGCTCTGCTGTGTCTCGGCCGTGATGCTGGCGAAGGCCAACCGTCCCGTGGACCGGGCCGCCGCATCTCCGGCCGCCTCCGATCCCGCGACGACCGGGTCGATCGATCAGGCTCCGATCCGATGGTGCGGGGCCGCCCCGTGGTGCCGCTGATCCGCGATCCCTTTCACGCCGCAATCCCTTTCACGCCGCCCGACGAGGACACCGTGCGAACCTGGATCTCTCTACCGATCGTGCTGATGCTCGGCGTCGCGACGCAGGCGCATGCCCAAGGCCTGGAGCGCGGCGCGCGGGATGGCCGGGAGCGCGGCGAAGCGATCGCGGGTCCCCTGGGCGCTGCCGTCGGCGGCGCGATCGGTGCCGCGGTCGGCACGGCCAACAACATCCTGGGCATCGACCGGCGCGACCGCTTCCGCATCTACGTGCTCGGCGAGCGCCGCCCGTCCTTCGCCTATGCGGGGCCGGTGCGGGTCGGAACCGTGCTGCCGGAGGACGGCGTGGTCTATTACGACGTACCGCCCGAATTCGCGCTTCCGAACTACAATTACACGATCGTCAACGACCATCCCGTGCTGGTCGAGCCGCGGACGCGCCGGATCGTCGAGGTCATCGAGTAGGGCCTGGACGCATCGCGGCGGGCCCTCCGGCCTGCCGCCGCCGAGATGCGCTCGGCGGCGGGCGCGCCCCGCACATGACGGGGCGCGCGGACGGCCGGTTACTTCAGGCGCGCGGCAGCCCAGGCGATGTGGTCGGCCATGAAGGTCGAGATGAAGAAGTACGAGTGGTCGTAGCCCTCGCGCATGTTGAGGGTCAGCGCGATGCCGGCCTTCTTGCAGGCCTCCTCCAGCAGCCAGGGGCGCAGGCCGTCCTGCAGGAAGCTGTCGGCGGTGCCCTGATCCACAAGGAATTCGGGGAAGCGCTTGCCGTCCTCGATCAGCGCGGTGGCGTCGTGGGCGCGCCAGGCGGCCGGGTCGGAGCCGAGATACTTCTCGAAAGCCGGCTTCGACCAGCCGGCCGTGGAGGGCTGGGCGATCGGCGCGAAGGCGGAGCAGGACTTGAACCGCTCCGGGTAGGTCAGCGCGATGGTCAGAGCGCCGTGGCCGCCCATGGAATGGCCGAAGATGCCCTGGCGGGTCATGTCGGCGGGGAATTCCTTCGCGATGAGCGCCGGCAGCTCCTCCGTGATGTAGCTCCACATCCGGTAGTTCTTGTCATAGGGCGCCTGCGTGGCGTCGAGGTAGAAGC
Source organism: Methylobacterium brachiatum (assembly GCF_020523825.1). Classification (GTDB taxonomy): domain Bacteria; phylum Pseudomonadota; class Alphaproteobacteria; order Rhizobiales; family Beijerinckiaceae; genus Methylobacterium; species Methylobacterium brachiatum. The sequence continues at coordinate 185,361 of NZ_JAJALK010000005.1, forward strand.
CGGCGCCGGAGCCGAACTGCCAATTGCCTTCCTCGTCCGGGATGCCGGGACCGCGCGGGCTGGTATCGGGGGCCACGATGATCACGCCGTGCGCGGCGGCGGCGGCACGGTACTCGCCCTTGTCCATGACGTTGGCATGCGTGCAGGTGAGGCCGGACAGGTACCACAGCACCGGGACCGGGCCCTTCTCGGCCTGGGGCGGCACGAACACCGCGAAGGTCATCGGGCATCCCGTGGTCTGCGCATCGTGCTTGTAGACGCCCTGCGTGCCGCCATGGGCGCGGGCCTTCGAGACGGTTTCCATCGGCTGTGATCTCCTGCGAGTGGGCTGAGACGATCGTCTTCAGGAATGCGCGGCTCTCCTCCCTCTTGCGGGGAGGAGTTGAGGCTGGGGGTGGCTCAGCCGGCCTCGGCCGGGAGAGGGTCATACGACCACCCCGCCCCTGCCCCCTCCCCGCACGGGGAGGGGTGGTGATGGTCAGTAGACGACCACGGACCGGATCGACTTGCCCTCGTGCATGAGGTCGAAGCCGTGATTGATCTCGTCGAGCGGCATGGTGTGGGTGATCAGATCGTCGATGTTGATCTTGCCCTCCATGTACCAGTCGACGATCTTCGGCACGTCCGTGCGGCCGCGGGCGCCGCCGAAGGCCGAGCCCTTCCAGACGCGGCCGGTGACCAGCTGGAACGGACGGGTCGAGATCTCGCGGCCGGCCTCGGCCACGCCGATGACGATCGACTCGCCCCAGCCGCGATGGCAGCACTCGAGGGCCTGGCGCATCACGTGGACGTTGCCGGTGCAGTCGAAGGAGAAGTCGGCGCCGCCGCCCGTGAGATCGACGATGGCCTGGACCACCTTGTCGGTGCCGATCTCGCTCGGGTTGATGAAGTCGGTCATGCCGAATTTGCGGGCCATGGCCTGCTTTTCCGGGTTGATGTCGACACCGATGATCTTGTCGGCCCCGACCATCCGGGCGGCCTGGAGCACGTTGAGGCCGATGCCGCCGAGACCGAACACCACCACGTTGGCGCCGGGCCAGACCTTGGCGGTGTAGATCACCGCGCCGATGCCGGTGGTCACGCCGCAGCCGATGTAGCAGATCTTGTCGAAGGGGGCGTCTTCACGGATCTTGGCGAGCGCGATGGCGGGCAGGACCGTGAAGTTCGAGAAGGTCGAGCAGCCCATGTAGTGGAACACGGTGTTCGCGCCGGAAGGGCTGCCGCCGGTGGAGACGCAGGAGAAGCGGCTCGTGCCGTCCGGCATCACGCCCTGGCCCTGGGTCGCGCGGATCGCGGTGCACAGGTTGGTCCGCTGGGACAGGCAGGACTTACAGTTGCGGCATTCCGGCGTGTAGAGCGGGATGACGTGGTCGCCGGGCTTCAGCGTGGTGACGCCGGCGCCGACCTCGCGGACGATGCCCGCGCCCTCATGGCCGAGGATCGCCGGGAACTTGCCCTCGGAATCGAGGCCCGAGAGGGTGTAGGCATCGGTGTGGCAGATGCCGGTGGCCATCAGCTCGACGAGAACCTCGCCGGCCTTGGGCCCTTCGATGTCGATGGTCTCGATCGTGAGAGGCTTCTTGGCCTCCCACGCGACCGCAGCGCGCGTCTTCATCACCTGTTCCTGTTGTCTGGACGATCACGGACGGCGCCGAACTGCCGACTCTTCGGCGCGCCTCGCCCGAGGGCGGCACACCGAACGGTCCGAAAATCTGGCGTGTGTTTGATGCTTCTCGCGCCGGGATGCAATCTTTGCGGCCGCGTTGAGACCGCGTGCCCCGCCGGACGGTCCGGGGAATGGGTCGCATCCGCCCGGCGCGGGCTGCGCGCTAACTCCCGGGCATGGATCGCACCTTTCCCATGACCCGCGCCGCCGGGCTCGACCGGCTCGCCGCCTTCCTGGCGGGCGCCGGGGCCGATTACGCCGCCGCCCGCAACACCGATCGCGGGCCCGGCCTCGAGCCGACCACGTCGGCACTCTCGCCCTATCTGCGCCGGCGCCTGATCACGGAGGCCGAGGTCGCGGCAGCGGCCGAGCGCGCCTTCGGCGACGGCGGCGCCGAGAAGTTCGTCTCCGAGGTGTTCTGGCGGACCTACTTCAAGGGCCACCTGGAGACCCACCCGTCCGCCTGGACGGAGTCCCTCGCCCTGGCCGCGTCCGACCGGGAACGCCTCGCCGCCGAGCCCGGCCTGCGCCGGACCTACGAGTCCGCCGTCGAGGGCCGGACCGGCATCGACGGCTTCGACGATTGGGCGCGCGAGCTCGTCGAGACCGGCTGGCTGCACAACCACGCCCGGATGTGGTTCGCCTCGATCTGGATCTTCACCCTGCGCCTGCCCTGGGCGCTCGGCGCCGAATTCTCCCTGCGCCACCTCGTCGACGGCGACCCGGCGAGCAACACCCTGTCCTGGCGCTGGGTGGCGGGCCTCCACACGCGGGGCAAGCACTACGTCGCCCGCGCCGAGAACATCCGGCGGTATACGGAGGGGCGCTTCGATCCTGCCGGCCTCGACGAATACCCGGACGCCCTCGACGAGGCGATGCCGCCCCGCGAGGTCGCGCTGCCGCGCTCCGATGCCGTGCCGGCCGGCGACGTCGCGCTGCTGCTGCATCTCGACGACCTGAGCCCGGAGAGCCTGCCGCTAGGCGCCGCCCGTGTCGTCCGCGTCGGCGGCCTGCTGGCCCACGCCCCCGGCGCGTCCGATCGGGTGCGCACGGCCGACGCGGCGGCGATGGCCGATGGCCTCGAACGTGCGGCGGCCCGGTTCGGGTGCGCGGCGCGATTGGTCGAAGGGGATTGGTCCGGGGACCTGCCTGTCGTCACGGCCTGGGCTCCGGTGGGTCCGTCGGCCGATGCGCTGCCGGACGCGTGCATCCGGATTCGCCGGGGATGGGACGAGGCCGCCTGGCCGAGATCCAACCGCGGCTATTCCCGCCTGCGCTCGGCCATCCCGGCGGTGCTGACGGCCTGACGCTCCATACCGGCCCGCAGAGTTGTCCGCTCATCCGGCTTCAGTCCTCATGGAGGTTGCCCCGGCAAATACGGTATGGAGCAGCCGGACGACCCGGCCGTTGTGAGAGCGGCGGGCAGGTATGGCGATGCGAGGTCGGGATTTCGCCCCATGGATGTCGAAAACGACACGTTGCGCCGACGCCTGCGTGAGGCCGAGGCCGAGATCGAGCGGCTGCGGTCGCGCAACGAGAGCCATGTGCATACCCCGAGCGCCGGCCAGCGCACCTCGGCGGCCGGGGTCGATCTGCTGTTCACGGCGGCGGAGAAGACCCGCATGCCGCAGATCGTCACCGATCCCAACCTGCCCGACAATCCGATCGTCTTCGCCAACCGCGCCTTCCAGGAGCTGTGCGGCTACGGCGCGGAAGACCTGATCGGCCGCAATTGCCGGTTCCTCCAGGGGCCCGGCACCGACCCGTCTGACGTCGCCAAGGTCCGGGACGCCATCGCGGCCCGGCGCGACGTGGTCGTCGAGATCCTGAACTATCACCGCGACGGCACGCCGTTTCGCAACGAGCTCTACGTCAGCCCGGTCTTCGATCCGGCCGGGCAGCTGCGCTACTTCTTCGCGAGCCAGCTGGACGTCACGCGCTTCCGCACCGAGGAGGAGCGCCTGGCCGAGAGCGAGGCGCGCTACCAGACCCTGTTCGAGGCGATCGATGCCGGCTTCTGCGTCGCGGAGATGCGGTTCGACGCCGAGGGCCGCGCGGTCGATTACCGGCTGATCGAGGTCAACCCGGCCTTCGAGCGCCATACCGGCCTGCGGAACGCGGCCGGGCGCTGGGTCAGCGAGCTTGTGCCCGACCTCGAACCGTCCTGGTTCGAGACCTACGGCGCGGTCGCCATGACGGGGCAGCCCGTGCGCTTCGAGAGCGCCGCGGTGTCCATGGGCCGGTGGTTCGACGTCCACGCCCTGCGCGTGGGCGAGCCGGCGCGGCGGCGCGTCGCGATCCTGTTCAACGACATCACCGACCGGCGCCGGCTCGAGGATCACCTCGAGACCGCCGCCCGCGAGCGGACCGACGAGCGGGATACGCTGTGGCGGGCGAGCCGCGACCTATTCGTGGTCTGCGGCTTCGACGGGCTGTACCGGGCGGTGAATCCGGCCTGGACGGCGACGCTCGGCTGGACGTCCGAGGATCTCGTCGGGGCGCGGTTCGACGATTTCGTCCACCCGGACGACAAGAAGCTCGCGGCGCAGGCGTTCGAGCGCGTGATCACCGCGGGCGACCTCGACGACGTCGACGTCCGGTTCAGGACCCGCGACGGCGCCTACCGCTGGATCTCGTGGAACGTGGTCCCGCGCGGCGACCATTTCTACGCGGCGGGCCGGGATGTCACCGACCGCAAGGCCCTCGAGGAGCAGCTCCGCCAATCCCAGAAGCTGGAGGCGGTGGGCCAGCTCACCGGCGGGGTGGCGCACGACTTCAACAACCTGCTCACCGTCATCAAGTCGTCGACCGACCTGCTCAAGCGCCCGAACCTCCCCGAGGAGCGCCGGACCCGCTACGTCGACGCCATCTCGGACACGGTCGCCCGGGCGGCCAAGCTAACGGGCCAGCTGCTCGCCTTCGCCCGGCGCCAGGCGCTCCAGCCCGAGGTGTTCGACGTCGGGCGCGGCGTCGCCTCGGTCTCTGACATGGTGAGGACCCTCACGGGCTCGCGCATCCATGTCGACATGCAGGTCGTGCCCCTGCGGGACGCGATGGGGCGGGAGAGCCCGTGCCTGGTCGACGCCGATCCGAGCCAGTTCGACACCGCCCTGGTCAACATGGTGGTCAACGCAAGGGACGCCATGTCGGGCGAGGGCCGGATCACCATCCGGGTCCGGCCCGTGGGCCTGGTCCCGGCCGTCCGGGCGCATCCGCCGATGCGGGGGGATTTCGTCGCGGTCTCGGTGGCCGATACCGGCACCGGCATCGCCCCCGGCGACCTGGAGCGGATCTTCGAGCCGTTCTTCACCACCAAGGGGGTCGGGCAGGGTACGGGGCTGGGCCTCAGCCAGGTGTTCGGCTTCGCCAAGCAATCCGGCGGCGAGGTCGTCGCCGAGAGCCGGCTGGGCGAGGGCAGCACCTTCACCCTGTTCCTCCCGCGGGCGGTGGCCGCGTCCCTGCCCGAGGCCGAGACGCCCGAGCCCGCGGCGCTGGCCGACGGCCACGGCACCTGCGTCCTCCTCGTCGAGGACAACCTGGAGGTCGGCTCCTTCGCCACGCAGGCCCTGCAGGAGCTCGGCTACCATACGGTCTGGGCGACGGATGCGGAGAAGGCGCTGCGCGAGTTCGAGCGCATCCCGTTCCGTTTCGAGGTCGTGTTCTCGGACGTGGTGATGCCGGGCATGAACGGGGTGGACCTGGCCCGCGAGATCCGCCGCCGGCAATCCGACCTCCCGGTCGTCCTGGCCTCGGGCTACAGCGACGTGCTCGCGGCCCAGGGCACCCACGGGTTCGAGCTGCTGCGCAAGCCGTACTCGGTCACCGACCTGTCGCGCATCCTGCGCCGCGCCGTCGAGCGGGCCAAGTCGGCCCGTCGGTGACGGGCCTCATCGGCAACCCACGCAGACGCGGTTGATGATCCGCTGCGCCCGGACATGCTCGTCCTCGACGGTCGCCGGGCGGGACTCCCGGTTCGTCCAGGACGGGGCAGGCCGGATGACGGGGTCGAAGGTCGGGACGTCGGGCTGCGTGAACCGGGGGACGGGCTCCGCCCGGGCGGCGGGCACCACCGCCAGGAACAGAAAGAGGGTCCCGCCGAAAGCACCGGCGGACGCTGCTGCGCGGTTGAGGATCATGTTGGCGTATTCCCGTTGCTGAAAGACGAGGAATAGGCAGGCTGGATTGCAGCGGGATTTCGCGGCGCGCAGGAATTATTACAGCAGACATGCCGTTCGCTCGGGCCGATACGTCAGATGTTCGGGCCGCGAACAGACGCGGGCGGCACCGATCTCTCGGATCGGCGCCGCCCGGATCATGCGGGGTTTGGCTGTCGCTCTCGGCAGCCGGAAATCTGACCGTCGGATAAGTCAGGCGGCGCTGCGCACCCGCCCGGGTTCGGCGTGCCGCGCGAGCACCCGCAGGATCCCCGCCCGGGCATCGTAGGCGGTGAATTCGGCGGCGAGGCGCCGAGCCTCCCGGCGGTGACCGGGTTCGTCGAGCACGGTCCGCACGGCGCGCCGAAGCGCCTCCGGGGTCGGATTGTTCGTGCCGAGGTCGATGCCCGCCCCCGACCAGGCGATGCGGGCGTTCACGTCGGCCTTGTCCTCGGTCAGGCCCGCGGCGACGAGGGGCACGCCGAAGCTGAGGGCTTGGTTGACGCTGCCGTAACCGCCATTCGTCACCATCGCGTCGATCCGCGGCAGGATCCACTCGAACGGCAGGTAATCGGCGAGCCGCGCATTGGCCGGGATCGGCCCCGGGATGGCGTCGCGCGCGCGTCCGCCGGCCGTGACGACGGTGAGGATGTCCGGCTCACCGGCGAGCGCCGCGAGGGTCGGGCCGACCAGCAGGCCGAAATCGTGGTTCGCGACGGTGCCCTGTGTGACGAGCACGACCTTGCGGGCGCCGTCGAGATCGTTCGCCCAGGCCGGCAGCGGCGCCTGCCCCGGCACGATCGGCGGCGCGCCGACGAAGGTCACCGCCGGCGGCAGCGGGAACGGGTATTCGAAGCTCGGGACGGTGAGCTGCAGGTAGGTGTCGGCGAGCTGCACCACCGCGTCGAACAGGGTCCAGGACGGGGCCGGAACCCCGACCTCCTCCAGCACGCCCGCCAGGCGGCGCGCGACGGGCCGGTCGACGGCCGCCTCGTGCGCCCGCGCGATCCGCGCATAGGCGTCCCGCTGCTCGAGGGTCTGGGCCGGCGGCAGCCCGAGGAAGATCGGGGCCTTGTCGGGCCGTGAGCAATGCAGGATCGACGTGCCGCACAGGACGATGGCCGGCCGCTTCGATCGCGGCCCGAGCAGCAGGGGCAGGACGCCGAAGAACATGTCGTCGCCGATCACGACCGCGGCCGGGAAAGCCCGAAGGGCGTCCTGGAGGCCGCGATGCTGATCCGGGATCCGCTCGATGAAGATCCGCTCCATGGCGACGCGCAGCCAGTCCGGGCCGGGCGGGGTCTGCGCCAGCTCGGGAACGACCGCGACGAGGTTGCGCCCGTCGAAATCGGCGATGCCGGGCAGCGCCGCGAACCGGGCGCCGGTCGCCTCGATGCGGTCGCGGAAGGCCGAGCCCGACAGCACCATGACCTCGTGGCCCTCGTCGGCCAGCATCCGGGCGATGGCCAGTATCGGGTTGAGATGGCCCGTCGCGGGCGTGGAGCAGAGGAGGATCTTCATCGCGCTCGTCCTGTCTTCGCGTGGGGAAGCGGGCGCCGCGCCGATGCGGCGACCCAGGCGCGAGGCTGGGGGCCGCCCGTTACGCGACGGCTGCGGATGGGCGCCGAAACGGTTACCGCTGGAACGCCCGCCCGGGGGCTACCAGGCGACCCGCAGCGCATCGATGCGGCGGATGCCGCTGTGCCCGTGCAGCATCGGAACCGGGCCGGCGAAGCGCAGCCCCGGGGCCAGCCGCACCAGGGCGCCCAGCCCCTCCTCCAGCTCGATCCGGGCCAGGGCCTCTCCGAGGCACCGGTGCACCCCGCCCCCGAAGACGGGGTGCAGGCGCGGGCGGTCGGTGCGGTGGATGTCGAACGCGTCGGGCCGTGCATAGGCCTGCTCGTCGCGCATCGCCGACAGGATCGAGAGCATGATCAGGCTGTTGGCCGGCACGACGTGCCCGTCGAGGGTGATATCCTCCTTGGCGACGCGTCCGGCGGAGCCGACGCTCGGCTCGAACCGCAGGGATTCCGCCACCGCGGCCGGCACGAGGCCGGGATCCTGCTTGACCGCCTCCCATTGCTCGGGATGCTGCAACAGCAGGGCGATCTGCATGGCGCCGGCCCCCCTCGTGGTGTCGGTGCCGCCGATGATCATCTGCACGAGCTGGATGACCACCTCGTCCGGCGTCAGCTCGCCCGCCGCATCCGCCTCCGCGAGGAAGCGGGACAGGAAATCGTCCCGGGGTGCCGCGCGCCGGGCTTCGAGGATCTCGACGACGTAATCGTGCAAGGCGACCGCCGCCGCCTCGATCTCGGGCAGGTCCTCCGGCCCGAAGGTGAAGCTCAGGACCCGCGAGACCTCGTAGGCGAGCCGCGTGAACCGGGGGATGTCGCCGCGCGGCAGCCCGAGGATGTCGGCGATGGTCTGGGCGGGGATCAGGCCGGTGTAGCTCGCGACGAGATCGACCTCGCCCTCCTCCATGCAATCCCGGACGAGGGCCTCGGCGGCGTCCCGGATGCGGGGGCGCAGATTCTCGACCAGGCGGGTCGCGAAGGTCCGGGTGAACGGTGACCGGCGCCGCCGGTGGACCGCACCGTTGGCGGTGAGCATGCCGTGCGCGAAGATGTCGAACAGCCGGCCCTGCGGGATCTCGCGCATCTCCGGATAGAGGGTCTCGGTCGCCTGGACGCGCGGATCCCGCATCAGCTGATCGACGTCCTGCGCGCGCAGGACCATGTAGCCGCCGATCTCATGGATGATGAACGGCACCCGGGGCCGCCAGGTGCGGAACACGCCGTGCGGGTCGGCCTCGAGTTCAGCCACGGACAGGGTCGGGACAGCGTGGCGGGCCCCGGCGCTTCCGACGTATCCGTGCTCGTCCCTGTGACACTTCATCGACACATCCTCGCTGCTGTTCAAGCGCGCGGATTCTCGAAAGGCCGGACTACAGGACGATTTCGAAAGAGCGGCCGTTGGTTACGGTCATAACATTCGGGCCGCCCGACGAGCCCCGGTGGCGCGGCGCCGGTGCGGCCGACCTCCGCTCGATCGGCCACCGGGCGTCGATGCCGGCGACCCGGATCCCGCGGGCCCGCATCGGCCCGAGGCTATTTCGGGCGTCGGCGATTCCGAAATCGTGCCGTAACGGGCGCGGCTCAGAACGACGATGCTTCGCGCAAGGAGGTATCGCCATGATCGCAAGCGAGCCCAGTCCGGACGATCGCTTCGAAATGCTGCTGCGGCGGCTCATCACCGACTCGGTGATCGGCGGCACCGATGACGGCCAGCACCTCATCGCGCGCCTGAGGCGCTTCGACCTGCGGGCCCGGAGCGAGCAGCTCAGCTCCCAGACCCTTCAGGTCATCGCGTCGGCCCGGCGTCTCCTGGGCGACGAGCCGGCTTCCGGCCGGACTGTCAGCGGCCGCAGGCGCGCGCAGTAACGGGAGAATGCCGGACGCCGGAGCGGAGATCGCCCCGGCGCCGCGCGTCATCCGGCCGCCCGTTCAGCGCGCCCGGGGCTTCAGCCCGACCGCGAGGAAGCGGTCGATCATCGCGTTGACCTGCTCGGCCACCTCGATCGTGTTGAAATGGCCGGCGAGCAGCGTCTTGGCGGTCACCAGCTGCGGGCAGAGTTCGCGCAGCCGTTCGAGATCGCGTGCCGACTCGATCAGCGGCACGTCGGCGGAGATGTAGGCCATCGGGACCCGGCAGGCGCGCGCGGCCGGGATCGGATCGTGGTTCTGGACCATGTTGTGCAGCGTGGAATGCGCTACGTGCTGGGGCGTCTTGCGGCAGGGGCCGAGAACATACGTGTCGAAGATCGCTTGGCGCCGGGTCGGCTCGTCGAAGGCGCCCCCGATCGACCAGGCGGCCGCCAGCGCCGCCGCGGGGTAATCCGGACCGCCGACGCCGGACAGGAGCTGCGCCAGCTCGACATTGCCGCGCTGGTCCGGCGACGGCAGGACGATGGAATCGATCATCACCAGGCCCGCGGCGAGGTCGGGATGGCGCCCGCACAATTCGAGCCCCACCGCGCCGCCGAAGCTGTGGCCGATGACGATCGGCTTGACCAAGCCCAGCTGGCGGCACTGCCAGGCGACGTCGTCGGCGAAGCCCGCGACCGTATAATCCTGCTCCGGCGCGTCGCTGGCGCCGTGACCGCGCAGGTCCACGGCGACGACCCGCCGGAGCCGCGAGAAGTGCCGGATCTGCGGCGTGAAGATGCCGTGATCGCCGGTCCAGCCGTTGATCAGCACCAGGGGGTGGCCCTGGGGCGTCATCGGCCCGGCCTCGACATGGGCGAGCCGGACGCCGTCGCGGGCCAGATGGACGGGCTGCCACCGGGGCGGTTCGAAGGTCATGGGAATCTCCGTGTGATCAGGATCGGGGCATCGATCGCCCGGCGGCAGGACTCGGGAGGGTCGCGATGGCGGCGATCGCCGCCAGGCAGGCCCCGAGCATCACGGCGGCCATCGACAGGGCGGAGCGGCCGTCGAAAATCCGCGCCACGCCATCGCTGGCGAGGGCGCCGACCAGCATCTGCAGGCAGATCGCCACGCCGCTGGCCGCGCCGGCGGCCTCGGGCATCGGCTCCGTGGCCCCGTGCAGCGCGTTGGGCGAGATCAGGCCGAAGGCCAGCGCCGTGCCGACCATGGCGACGACCACCGGGACCGGCGAGGGACGTCCGGCCAAGGCCGCGCCCATCAGGATCGCCGCGACGGCGGTCGCCAGGGCGAGACCCGCTCCGATCGCCTGACGGGGCCGCCCGCCGCGCGCGACGAGGCGGGCGTTCAGGAACGCGCCGGCCATGACGGACAGCGAACTCGCGCCGAAGACGATGCCGTAGGTCTGCGGGCTGACGCCGAAGGCGTCGATGAAGACCAGCGCGGAGCCAGTGATGTAGGCGAAGACCGCCCCGGCCGAAGCGGCGTTGCACAGGGCGTTGCCGCGGAAGACCGGGTCCGCGAGGATGCGCGCGTAGCCCTGCAGCACCGCGCGCGCATTCAGGCCGGGCGATGGCGTGAGCCGCGCGGTCTCGTCGACATGCCGGACGGCCACGAGAGCCGCGAGGGATGCGGCGATCGGCGCCGCGTGGATCAGGCGCCAGCCGCCGAGACCCATCAGCGCCGCCCCGACCGTCGGGGCGATCATCGGCACCACGTTGATCACGAGGACGACGAACGACATCCGGGCGCGCGCGGTCTCGCCCTCGGAGACGTCGCGCACGATCGCCATGGCAGCGAGGCCCGGCCCCGCCGCACCGAATCCCTGCACGGCCCGGCCCAGCAGCAATTGCGGCAGCGTCTGCGCGGCGAGGCAACCGAGGCTGCCGCCGATCAGGAGGAGGCAGCCGCCGATGATGGTGGGCCGGCGGCCGAGCCGGTCCGAGAGCGGCCCGTAGACCAGCAGGGCGATTCCGAGGCTCAGCAGGTAGATCCCCATGGTCGAGCCGATGGCGGAGGACGGGACCCGCAGGGCGGCGGCCGTGTCCGGCAGGCTCGGCAGGATCATGTCGATGCCGAAGGTCGGGAGCGCCGCCAGCAGCCCGATCAGGGCCGAGAACGCGGCGGTGCCCGGCCGGAGGCGTCCGCGCGGCCGGATCCACCCGTTGGCGAGCGGGATCACGCCCAACGCCGGTCTGCCGAATCCGCCCTGGTTTTCCGGGCCGCGACCATCGCGTCGATCTCGCGGACGAGACCGGCCGCATCGAGATCCGCCCGGACGGCCGCGCCGAGGGTGCCGGCCGCGACGCGAAACTGCGGCTCGGTGAGCAGCCGGCGCATCGCCGCCGCGATCTCGGCCTCCGGCGCGTCGGGGGCCAGGCGCAGGCCGGCGCCCCGCGCGCCGACCCGGGCGGCGTTGTCGGTCTGGTCGCGGGCCATCGGCATGACCAGCAGCGGCACGCCGTGCAGCAGCGCGCGGGACACGGTGCCGTGCCCGCCCTGGCTGACCACCAGGGCCGCCTCCTCCATCAGGGCTTCGTGGGAGGCCGCCGTCACGACGCGGACATTGGCGGGCATCGCCAGGTCTTCCGGCCGGACATGGGGCCCGGTGGTCACCAGCGCCTCGGCATCGACCGTCCCGACGGCGCGCACGATCCGCTGCAGGAGCTCGGTCTGGTTCTGGGCGCCGGTGCTGCCGGCGACGAGGATGCGCGGCCGGCTGGTGCCGGGCCAGGCCGACGGGCCGCCCCGCGTCCAGCCCGGCTCGTCGAGCAGCGGGCCGATATACCGGTAATTCCCCGGGAGCGTCGCTGCGTCGAAGTCGAAGGCCCGGCTGATCGCCAGGAGGACGCGGTCGGCCCGGTCGAAATAATCGAACGCGCTCGCGACCGGCGGCAATCCCAGGCCGCGCCGCGTGGCGTTGAGGGCGGTGCGGCCCTTCTCCATGGCCGTCGTGATCGCCTCGGTGGCCGCCGCCATCGCGGCGCGCTCCGCGGCGGTCCGCGGGGGCGTGAGGCCGCTGGCGGCGGGCGGCATGCCGGGCAGCGGGCGGATGCTGATATGCGGCGACAGGATCGCGTGCGGCAGGTCCGCCGCCTCGGCCGCCAGCGCGCAGCCCAGCAGCAGGTCGAGGCTCAGGACGGCGTCGGTCGGAACGCGCCGGATCTCGTCGAGCGTGTCGGCTGCGTAGGCGCCGGCCGGCACGAACAGCGTCTTGCGGAACCAGTCGGCGAGGTCGGAGAAATCGGCGGGGTCCGCATCGGTGCCGACGGGGGCCCGGCGCCATCCGATGAAGGGAAAGCCGGCCGCCTCGACCTCGCTGCGCATCACCGGATCGGCCATGATGCGCACGCGATGCCCCGCCCGGTGCAGCTGCCGTCCGGCCGTCAGCACGGGGCTGAGATTGCCCGTGGTTCCCCACGAGATACACAAGACGCTGAGCGACATCTGAAAGGCTTCCCAATAGGACTGCGCAGGAGCGCGCTGTTTCGGGATCGGTCGACGATTGGATTTGACATTCACGGCGCGAAATCGCGCGACGACGCGGAAGATCTGGAGCATCCGCACGCATTGCTTGGAAAAGCGGTCCGTTTCGACCGGATCGAAGCGCTGAAGTCCGTGGCGCGCGCCGCGAGGTCTTTGCCGAAGCGACGGATTTCCGGTCGGATCTGGTCTAGCGCCGCGCGTTGCTGTTGATGTCGCGCAGGAACGCGATGTAATCCGGATGGGTGTGATGGATACAGCCGCCATGGGCGAAGCTGACCACGAGGGCATCCAGCAGCCACCGCCCGAAGACGAAGAGCGCGGGTCGGGCCGGTGCGATCGGGGGCGAGGCTATCGCGACGCGTCGCAGTCGAGGACCGCGGCGGCCGCAGGCGGGAAGATCTTCGCCACGAGGCAATCGATCGGGCACAATCTTGTTGAAGCGCCCCGGGTCTACGCCGCAGACATCTCGGATCAGAGCGTCGGTCATAATCACCCCTTCATCCAGAGAGGGTGACGATCATATTCGGCAGTTACATCGGCATGTCAGCCATCACGACTTCCGGTTACAACCGTAACTGAGCTGCTTCTTGCCGGATCGAGACGGCGTTATTGAAGGTCATCGCCCGCGTTGTGCTGCCTCGCACAATGTGGTGGGCGCAATCCTTTTGGGGCCGTGATATCAACTCAGCGGTGCAGGGCCACACCCGGGCGCCCTCAGACGGGCGATCGGGCATGGGCTGGCGACGACGGTTCGATGACTCCCCGGGTGGCGGCGTCCCCGACACGGCGCCGCCATCCAGCCGCGGAGGTCGGGGCGGCGCTCTGCCGAGAAGCGTGAGGTGCCCATGATCGAACCCAGTCTGGACAGGGGTCAGGGCCGGAGGCCGCGCCCCGGCAAGACCCGCATCCTGCTCATTGAGGACGATGCGGGCATGCAGCGCATCGTCTCGGATCATTTCGCCGACCACGACGTCGACGTGACGGCGGCGACCAACCGGGCCGAGGCGGAGCGGTGGCTCGCGGAGGGCGATTTCGACCTCGTGGTGCTCGATTTGCGCCTGGGCTCGGAGAACGGCCTCGACCTGCTGCGCGACCTGCGGACCCGGAGCGATCTGCCGGTGATCATCACGACCGGCCATCGCCGCGACGAGATCGATCGCGTGATCGGCCTCGAGCTCGGCGCCGACGATTATCTCGTCAAACCCTACGGCCTGCGCGAGCTCCTGGCCCGCATCCGGGTCATCCTGCGCCGGGCCGAGGTGACGCCCGTTCCGCCGAAGGCGCAGGATTCGCATCGCAGTCGCTTCGACGGCTGGGTGCTCGACCGACGGCGGCGGCGCCTGACCAACCCGGCCGGTGAGGGCGTCGCGCTGAGCAACGGCGAGTACGCGCTGCTCGTGGCCTTCCTGGATGCGCCCCAGCGCCCCCTGAGCCGCGAGCACCTCCTGCAGGCCACGCGGGTCCACGAGGACGTGTTCGACCGCAGCATCGACGTCCAGATCCTGCGCCTGCGCCGCAAGCTGGAGGTGGACCCGAGTGCGCCCCGCCTGATCGTCACCGAGCGCGGCGTGGGCTACGTCCTGACCACGCCCGTCGAGAAGCTGTAGCCGTGATCGGGCGCCCGGCACGGCCCCTCCTCGCGGCGCTGCTCGGCAGCGCCGTGGCCATCCTGGCGCCGGCCGCCCAGGAAGGGCCGGCCGGCAGTCCGGCGATCGCCGATGCCGTCGAGGCCTCGGCCGTCATCACGCCGGTCCCCAGCTCGCTGGGGGCCGACCCGGACCGCGTCGATATCGGCCGGATGCTGTTCTCCGACACCCGGCTGTCGCGCCGGGGCGACCGCGCCTGCATCACCTGCCACGACATCCGGACCAACGGCGCAAGCGCGGTCCCGCGGAACGTCACCACCGACGGCACGCCGGTGCCGCGCAACACGCCCACGGTCTTCAACGCCGCCCTGAACTTCCGCCTGGGCTGGGCGGGCGATATCCCGACCCTCAAGGATCAGGCCGAGCTGGCGCTGACCCAGCCGGAATTCCTGGGCGGGTCGTGGCCCCGCATCCTCGACACGGTCCGCGCCGATCCGGCGCTCGCCGCCAGGTTTCGGTCCGCCTACGGCCGTGAGGCCGACCGCGAGGCCGTCGTCGACGCGATCAACAGCTTCGAGCGGCACCTGCTCACCCCGGACAGCCGGTTCGACCGGTGGCTGCGCGGCGATGCGCGGGCCATCACCGAAGCCGAGCAGCGGGGCTTCGCGCTCTTCCGCGGGATCGGCTGCTCGGCCTGCCATCAGGGCGTCAATGTCGGCGGCAATCTGTTCGAGAAGGTCGGGATCTTCGTCACGATCCCGAACAAGACCGCCGAGGTGCTGCGCGTCCCCAGCCTGCGCAACGTCGCGGTCACGGCGCCCTATTTCGACGACGGCGGCATCGCCACGCTTCCGGAGGCCGTGCGGCTGATGGCCCGGGTCCAGCTCGGGCGGGAGCTGACCACGACGCAGATCGCATCGATCGTCGCGTTCCTCGGCACCCTGACCGGATCCTACGAAGGTCACCCCGTGACCGTGCCCCCGGCGACGCCCCCCGGCCCGCCGCCGACCGACGACCATCGGCCATGAGGTTGACCGCGCAGGCCGCCGTACTCGGTGCGCTGTTGGCCGCGCTGCTGACGTGGCTGCTGATCAACGGCAATGGCGAGATGGAGGCGGCCTATGTGACGATGCAGCGGACCGTCGGCAGCCTCGCGCTGGCCGAATCGCGCCTCCAGCACGACGTGCTTCGGGCCCGCGCCGGGCATCTGCGCAACTACGATCCGATCGTCGCCCATCTGCGCAAGATGCAGGCGGCGGTGGCCGACCTGCGGGCCGCGAGCCGGCCGGACGACGCCGAAGTGCGGGCCCTCGCCGAGGTGGTGGACCGGGAGGCGCAGATGGTCGAGCGCTTCAAGACCGGCAACGCCCTGGTGCAGAACTCGGTCGCGTATTTCGACTCGCTGAGCGATCGCCTGTCCGAACCGGACGTCGATCCGCGGCTCGTGCAGGCCGTGGCCGCCCTGCAGATCCGCGTCTCGCAACTCGCGCGGGACGGGAGCGCGAAGCATCTCGAGGACATCCGCGCGCGGCTCGACGCCATGGCCGCGATGACCCTGCCGACGGACCAGGCCGCGGATGTCGCCGCCATCGTGCTCCACGGGCGCCAGCTCCTGGATCTGCTGCCCCAGGTCGGCGCCGCGACGCGCTCGCTTCCGGTCGCGTCGAGCGAGAAAGCCCGCCAAGCGCTGCTGGATGCCCGCCGGGAGCTGCACGCCGAGCGCCAGGCCCGCGCCGATGGTTTCCGCCTCGCGCTCTACGCCGCCGCCCTGGCGCTGCTCGCCCTCGCCGTGCGCGTGGGCCTGCTGATGCGGGCCGGCACCCTGATCCTGCGTCGGACGGTCGCCTTCCAGACCGTCGTGGCCCAGGCCGCCAACCGCTTCCTGGGGAGCCAGCCCGACGAGATCTCCGCCCACATCGTCGATGTCCTGGCCATGGTGGGCGGGGGCCTGAACACGGACCATTGCTATGTCCTGATGCTCGACGGCAGCGGCGCCGTGCATCTGTGGAACCGGCCCGGCCTTGCGCAGCCCCGGGGCTGGCCGATGGCGCAACGCGCCCTGATCCCCGACATCACCGCCGCCTCGGACGATCTCATCTTCATCGAGACCGCGGACGCGACCGGGCATCCGGCCTTGCGGCACGCCCTCGCCGAGCGCGGCATCGTCTCGTGGGCCTGCGCGCGGCTGCGCCGGGGCGAGCGCACCGTCGGCCTGCTGTGCTTCGAGCGCAGCACCTCCGATCTGCCGGGCTGGCTCCGGCAATCGTGCGGCCTGCTGCAGGTCGTCGCCGACAGCTTCGGCGCGGCGCTGGAGAGCCAGCAGGTCTGGGCGGAGCGCCGCGCGATCGAGGGGGAGCTGCGCCGGGCACAGCGGCTCGAGGCCATCGGCACCTTCGCCAGCGGTGTCGCGCACAACATCAACAACGTCCTCAACGTCATGCTCGGCCATGCCGAGATCGCGGCCGAGGCCTTGCCGGCGCATCCCGATCGGGCGGCGCGGCAGATCGAGATGCTGGTCCAGGCCGGCGGACGGGCGCACGAGATCGCCAGCCAGATTCTCGATTTCGGGCGGCGCGGCAGCGCGATGCAAGGCACCAGCGCCGTCGAGGCGGTCGTCGCCGAGACGATCGCCCAGATCCGCTCCTCGGCGGCCGACCCGACCGTGATCCGGTTCACCGGGACGGCCCAGGGGGCGATCGTCGGCGGCGAGCCGGCGCAGCTCCAGCAGGTGGTACACAACCTGATCCGCAACGCCGTGCAGGCGTCGAGCCCGGATCGAGCGGTCGAGATCCAGCTCGACCGGATCACCCTGGCGGAGCGGCAATCCCTCTCCCACGGGACGTTGCGCCCGGGCGATCATATCCGGATCCGGGTCAGCGATTCCGGCCGCGGCATGGACGAGGCGACGCTCGCGCGGATCTTCGAGCCGTTCTTCACCACCCGTCCGGCCGGAACCGGCCTCGGGCTCGCGACCGCGTTCGAATTCGTCCAGGAGCAGGACGGCGCCTTCAACGTGCGCAGCGTGCCCGGCGCGGGCAGCACGTTCGAGGTCTGGTTGCCGGTGATGACGCCGGCCATCAGCGACGCATCGCGCGCTTGCGGCGCCGTGATGATCCTGGGCCGGACGCGCGCCGCGGTCCAGGAGGACGAGGAGACCCTGGCGGCCCTGGGCTACGAACCGGTCGGATACGTCGACCCGGAGGCGGCCTTGTCCGCCCTGCGCACGGCGCCGGAGCGGTTCGATCTGCTGATCGTCGAGCACCCGCTGCTCGGCTTATCGGGCCTCACCTTTGCCCGCCGGGCCGCCCAGATCGCGAAATGGCCGATCGTGCTCTCGTTGTCGGCATCCGAGGCCGTGCAGCCGGAGATCCTCTCGGCCATTCCCGTCGTCGAGGTCGCCCGCCGGCCCTGGCGCTCCAACGCGCTCGCCTTGACCCTGCAGAGACATCTGGCCTCCGGCGCGAAGCTGGCCTCCGGCGCCAAGCTGACCTCCGGCCCCAAGACCGCGCCGCCGCCGCGCACGCTCTCGAAGCGTTGAGGCGCGCGGCGCGAGCGCACCAGCTCCGGGGCTCCCGAAGCCGATCGGCCGCCTGAACGCCTTGCAGGCGACCGTCCGCCGGAGGCCTCGGCGCCACGAAACCGCGGGGACCATCCGCGGCCTGTTTCAGGCGTAACCGAGCCGGCGGTCGGTTGAAATGGCACCGAAACCGCGCCTGGATATCGCGGTCACGGGCGGGCCGGGGCAACCGGGCCTGCATCCGCAAGACCCGGAACCGGCCCGGCCGAAACCGGCCGGCATGATCCACCACGGCATGGTGTTACGCGCATGAAACCCGTTGCTCCCCTGCTCTACGCCGCCGGCGTGTTCTCGGCGTCCGTCGCCTGCGCCGGGTCCCTGAAGGCGGAGCCGCTGCCGCTGTCCCACGGCAGTTACGTCCAGGCGGATCTGGCCTGCGAGGGTGCACCGCTTGCTGCCTTGAGGACCTATGACGGGCAGGGTCTGGGCGGCCCGCACGACAGCAAATGCGTCAGCAGGATCGTGGACGCGCACGGCAAGACGTACAGAATCGCGACCTCTTGCGCCGCCGCCGGGGACGGAAGCCCGGTCGCGCCCACCACCACCTCCGAGACGGTGTTCGTGCAGTCGCGCCGAAGCTTCAAGACCGCGGATGGGTCGGCTGGCGACCAAGGGGGCGTATCGTATAAGCTCTGCCCCGGAAGCAAGTAACGTCCAGCAGGGGCTTTGACTGGATTCCAGCCGCCGGGTTTCCAGGCAGAGAACGCGCCGAATATGTGGCGCCGCTCCAGCGCGTGCGCAGGCGGGCGATGCCGGCTCGCGTCCGGTGGACGGCGGTCCGTTCGATAGTCTGCGCCGTATCAGCGGCGTCGGATCGGGATATCCGGGACCCGGATGAGGTCAGGCGAAAGGTACCATGCATAGCCCTGGCCACCGTTTCGAACCGCCGGCGCCGCCGCTCGCACCCGACCGCGTCACCGGTCTCGGCGTGCTCATGCGGGTCCGGCGCAACGCCTTCTCGGCATTCCCGGCACGGTGCTTCACCGCGCCGGCGATCACGTACCGCCTGGGCATCACAGACCTGATCCTCGCCACCACCCCCGACGCCATGCGTCATGTTTTGGCGGATCATCCGGACCGGTTCCGCCGCGTGCGGGCGACAGGGCGCGTGCTCGGTCCCATCCTCGGCCGGGGCCTCGCCGCGGCGGAGGGGGAAGCCTGGCGGCGGCAGCGGCGCACGCTCGCACCCGCCTTCACGCCGCGGACGTTGCCCGTCCTCTCGCAGCATATCGCGGCATGCGCGGAGGCGACCTGCGCGCGGATCGAAGCCGCGAAGGGCGGCCCGATCGATCTCCTGTCGGCGATGCAGGACCTGAGCCTGGATATCGCGGCGCGCTCGATGTTCTCGCTGGAGACGGCGCGGTTCGGGCCCGAGCTGCGGCGCCTGCTCCTGTTCTATTCCGCCACGATCGGACGTCCCCGCGCGAGCGATTTCCTGCTGCCATCGACGCTGCTGACACCGACGGATGTGCGGCGCGCCCTGTTTCGGCGGCGCTGGTCGCGGATCATCGCCGCCGTCATCGCGGAACGCCGGTCCACGGCCGCGCCGGATACGCCGCGCGACCTGTTCGATATGCTGGCGGATGCCTACAAGGACCAGGACGAGGGCTTGTTGGCCGACGAGGTGTCGACGATGCTCTTCGCCGGCCACGAGACCACGGGGCTGACGCTCTTCTGGGCGTGCTATCTCCTCGCCAACGCCCCCGACTGGCAGGACGCCGTGCGCGACGAGGCGCGCGCCTGCGACGTGTCGCCGGGTTCGGCCGGAGAGGCGCTCGCGCGCCTGCCGCTGACCCGGGCCGTGGTCGAGGAAACCCTGCGCCTGTATCCTCCGGCCTATATGTCGGCCCGCGAAGTCGGGGACCCGCACGACCTCTGCGGATCACCGGTCCGAGGTGGCAGCCTCGTCCTCCTGCCCTTCTGCATGCTGCACAGGAACCCCGCGTTCTGGGCCGCCCCCGCGCGTTTCGATCCGTCGCGCTTCCTCGGCGCTGCGAGGCCGGACCGGTTTACCTTCCTGCCGTTCGGTGCCGGACCGCGGGTCTGCATCGGTGCACAACTCGCCGTGGCGGAGAGCGTGCTCGTCCTCGCGCGGCTCCTGCGCGGCAACGCGATCGCGATGGAACAGGCCGCTCCTGTCCAGCCGATCGGATCGTTCTCGACGCGGCCGAGCCATGTGCCGGTGTTCACGCTGCGCCCCTGCCTGCCTTAGGCGCTCGGGCGGGCCGGCATCCGAAAGGATCGGACGCGCCCGGATCCGTGCAGCCATCACACGCTGGTGTCGGAACGGGGGTGACGTCTTCCGGTGCGGCAGGGGAGCGAAGCTCAGGTGCTCGTTGCCGGATACCACCCGGGGCTCCCGCCGTCAGTGCGCGGCCTGCTTCGCGAGCTCGGGGCGACCGGATTCATCGTAGCGTCGCGCGAAGCTGAAACCGGATGCCGTCGGTCCCGCATCGGCCAGGATTTCCAGACGTCGGACGCCGTCCGACCAAGGGGGACGACATCCTCGGGAACCCACCACAGAACGTAACCCGGCCATTGCGGCGGCTGAAACCAGGCCGAGCGCCGTTTCAGGGCGTCGCGATGCAGCCCATTGTAGGCGAAGCGGCGGGCGGCTTCGCAATCGCGCCACAGCGACAGCGTTTGAACCATGCTGGCGCCGCTCGCCTGCCAGCGCGCGTCGAAGAAGCGCGGCGCCACGTAGACGCCCCAGGCCCCGAAATCCTCACCGTGACCGGCCCGGCCAAGCAGGTCGGGACGCGCATCCCCCGCCTGAGCGATGAAACCGTCCGCACCGCCCAGGGTCGGGAATATCATGCGGGCCATGCCGGCGAATTCCGTCAGCGCCTCGGACTGATACGCGCCCTTCAAGATTCCGAATGTGTAGAGCGCGATCCGAGCCATCCGACATTCTCTCTCTTTATATTGACTATCGCGCTGCGTTTTCTGCCCAAGACGCCTCTATTCCTGGGGCACATCCGTTGAGGGCAGAGAATTATGATGCCCGCTCGCATCCTCGCTGATGCCGACGCACGATCATCGGTCAGTCCAGCCGCGTGCTCGGCTTGCCGAGGCGAAGTCTTCGGCACCGGCCGACAGCTTCGTGGTGGGGATCGTAGGGCGGAGGCCGTCCAAAGCGGCCGTCGCGCCGATCAGACCGGCAGCCTGAGATTATAAATATCAACCTGGTACGGTCAACGTATTTAAGAGTTGTTTGCATTGTTACATATGAAACGAAAGATTTTGAATTCGTATCGACGCTGTAACAAGCCGGCTTTATCGAGACACGAACCTCGCGTCGATGCGATACATTTCGAAACGCGATTTTATTGACGCCACGACACGGGAGACCAAATGCCGAAGTCTTGGTTCGTGACAGGCAGTTCCCGCGGCCTCGGCCGGGCGATCGTCATGGCCGCCCTCGAGGCCGGGCACAAAGTCATGGCGACGGCGCGCAACCCCGGTGACCTCGACGATCTCGTCATCCAGTATCGCGGACGCATAATCCCCTATGCGCTCGACGTCTCCGATGCCGCCGCTGTCGGCCGGGCGGTCGCCGACGCGAAGGACACATTCGGCCGGGTCGATGTGGTCGTGAACAATGCGGGCTATGCCAGCCTGGCGTCGGTCGAGGACATGAGCCAGGACGCCTTCGCGGACCAGATGGCGACGAACTTCTTCGGCACCGTCCATGTCTCCAAGGCGGCCGTGCCGATCCTGCGCGCGCAGGGCGCCGGGCATATCTTCCAGATCGCCTCTGTCGGAAGCCGCATCGCGTCGGTCGGCCTGTCCGCATACCAGGCGGCCAAGTTTGCCGTTCGCGGCTTCAGCCTCGTCCTCGCGCAGGAGCTGGCTCCGCTGGGGATCAAGGTGACGATCCTGCAGCCGGGCGGCGTGCGGACCGATTGGGCCGGCTCCTCGATGACGATCCCGGCGATCAGCGAGCCCTATCGGCAGACGGTCGGGCCCTTCGCCGAGATGTTGCGGGCCGGGTCCGGCAGGGAGCCCGCAGATCCGAGGAAGGTGGCCCGGGCGATCGTCGATCTGTCCGGCCGTGACGATGCTCCGGTCGAGCTCCTGATCGGCGAGGATGCCTATGCCTATGCGCAACGCGCAGCCGATGCCGTGGCCGCGTCCGACCGGGCCTGGAAGGACCTGACTGTATCCGTCGCGTTCTGAGGCCGGGCGCGGACCCGGAATGCGCGTCTGCGCCCGGTCGCCCCTGCGGCCTGTCCTGATGAGAGCGGAGTGCTGCGTGCATGGCGAGTGAACAGGCCCGACGGGGCTGGACGTGGGGGCGTCGTCTGCTTGCCGTCTTCGGGGCGATCGTGATCCTGGCCGGCATCGCCGGCGCGGCGGTTCTCGGCCCGATCCTTCTCAGGCCGAACGCCTACAAGGCCGTCACCTCGATCGAGACGCAGCCCACCTTCCACGATCCTGCGCTCCTGGCGCAGGCCTGGGCTCTGCCCGTGGCCGAGAAATACCGGCAACGGCCGTACGAATACCAGAGCAACCCCAGTTTCTGCGGTCCGGCCACCGTGGCCAACCTGCTGCGCTCGCTCGGAGTCGATTTCTCGCAAGCCGATGTCATCCGCGGCACGGCGTTCCAGCCCTGGTTCGGCATCCTCATCAACGGCCTGACGCTGGACGAGTTGGCGGATCTGATCCGCAGGCGGCTCGACCGTCCGGTGCGTGTCGTGCGCGATCTGTCGTTGCCCGCGTTTCGCGAGGCGATGCGCAGCAGCAACGATCCGAGCAAGCGGCTGATCGTGAACTTCCATCGCGGGCCGTTGTTCAGCCGGGGCGCCGGGCACTTCTCGCCGGTTCTGGGCTACCTGCCGGACCGGGACCTGGTCTTCGTCGGCGACGTGAACGGAGACTACACGCCGTTCCTCGTCGGTACGGAACGCCTCTGGCAGGCCGTGACGACGATCGACGGCACGTCCGGCAAGGCCCGCGGCTTGCTGGTCATCGATTCCACTCTTCCGTCGCCGTGATGGACAGCCCGCCCGCGAATAGTGCGACCTAGGTGACGACGCGACCCGGCGCCATCGCGTCGGTCGCGACCGCCGGGTCGCGTATCGACGGGCCGATCGCAGCCCATGCCGGGCGTGATCCCGATACGGCACGGCGCGAGAGGCGCGATCACGTCAGCGCGGTGCACGCCGCCATGCCCCTTCCCGACACGGGCCGATCTGCGGCCGGGGAAGACGCACGCGCCGGCCCCCACAGCGCCTTGCCCCCAGCCCCGGAGCACGGCTTCACAGCGGCAAGAGGCAAAGTCCGGACACGTCGCGAGGCCTGAACCGCGAGGTGCACGTCCCATAGCCACCGACTGGACGGTGCCGTCTCGCTCGCGGCCACGGCCGGCTGAGCGAATATGCGATCTCAGCGCGCCGCACATTCGACGGGAACGGCGAAGACGTATCCGACGCCGCGCTCGGTCAGGATCACGGCGGGTTGGCTCGGTTCCGTCTCGATCTTCCGGCGTAGCCGCAGGATCTGCACGTCGATGCTGCGATCAAAGACGTCCTCGTGGATGTGGGTTGCCTGCAGGAGGTACTCGCGGCTGAGCGGGCGCTGCGGCGCGTCGAGAAAGGCCGCGAGCAAGGCGTATTCCCCCTTGCTGAGGTCGACATCGACGCCGGCGGGATTGGTCAGGCGCCGCCGTCGCCGGTTGAGGACCCAACCCTCGAATCGTCGGCACGGCGCGTCGCGCGAACGATGCCGGGCGTGTCCCGCGGCGCGGCGGTGCACGACGCGCACACGGGCCAGGAATTCGCGCAGGCCGTAAGGTTTGACGAGGTAATCGTCCGCGCCGAGCTCGAGACCCAGCACACGATCGAGCTCGTCGCGGCGGTGCGCCGTGGTGAGGATGACGGGGATGTCGCTCCGCGCCCGCAATTCGCGCAACAGCTCCAGCCCGTTCTCCGAGCCCGGCCGCAGGTTGAGCGCCACGAGGTCGAACTCCGTGGGGTCGGCCAGCAGCGCTTGAGCCTGCAGCCGGGTCGCCGCCGGTGTGACGGACACGCCATGCTCAGAGAAGTAGTCCGAGACGGTCCGCTGCACGTCCGCGTCGTCGTCGAGCAGCAGGATGCGAATACCGGGTGCGGGCACGGCGCGTGCTCCTGTCGGCTCATGAGCGCGGAGACGTCTTCGGGAAGGGCGCGCTGCCGCTTGGGTCGGCCCGACGTCCTTCGGGGGACGGAAGCGCTTCGACGTCCGTCCGCCGGCTCATCGAACCGCCCGGCGGTCCGTCAAGGTCGGTTCAGCGGCAGGCGCGGACGTAGCTTCCCCAGGCGGGGCTGAAGACCAGGCGACAGCCGCCGTAATAGGAGCTCCGGTAATAGCCGCCCGCGGGATACCCCCAGCCATAGCCGCCGAAGCGGTGATGGAAGCCGCCATGGAAGCCACCGTGATGGAAACCACCATGGTGCCCGAAACCGCCATAGCCGAACCCGCCGTGCCCGAAACCGCGGGCCTCGGCGCCTCCGGCCCCGCCGGCCAGGGCTGCCAGCGCAAGGCCGGCTAGAATCACAGTCTTGGTTGAAGTCTTCGTCATGGTGGATCTCCCTGTTGCAGTACAGGCACCATGCACCGGACGAAACCGTAGAACTGTGATCCGAATCACAGTTCCGGCTTGAGGCCTCCGGTGAGAGCGGAAAGCCGGCCGGCACCCCCGGACATCGGCCATCCCGGTGCCGGGGCTACGAATGGGTCTCGCGCCGGTGCCGCAGCCACACCTCGAGGGTCTGGGTCCGCCCGCGGATCGACGTCGTCCGCCGCTCGAAGGTCCCCTGGGACAAGGCGAGGCCGGCCGCCTCCGTCAGCTCGGCGCTGAGCGCCAACCGGGCATTGGCCTGCGCGGCGACGGCGAGCAGGCGGCTCGCGACGTTGACCGTGTCGCCCGTGGCCGTGATGTGCTGGTTGGTGTCGCTGCCGAGCCGGGAGAGGATCACCGGCCCGTAATGCGCCCCGATGCGCACATCGAGGGCCGGTCCGGCCTCCGACAGAGCCGGATTGCGCGCGATCCAGAGCCGCGTGCGCGATATCAGGTCTTCGGCCGCTTCGACGGCGTTCGATGCCTGATCGGGATCCGGGTCGAGCGCGCCGAACAGGATCATGGCGCCGTCGCCCATGAAATTGACCACGAGGCCCCCGTGCCCCGTCACGGTCTCGTCGACGAGATCGTGGAACGCCTTGAGCATCCCGCGGGTGCGGACCGGGCCCAGATGCTCGCTGCGGCGGGTGAAGCCGGTGAGATCAACGAACAGAACCGGGATGTCCCGCGCGACCGGCTCCGCCAGGTAGGCGGGATCCAGGGCGAGCCGGTCGGCCAAGGCGGCGGGCTGGAGCCGCCGCAGGACCTCCTCGGACCGCGCCACCCGCGCACTCTGGCGACGCTCCAGCGTCTGGCGGCCGGCCGCGCAGAGCAGGGTCGGAAGCCCGGCTGCGGCGAGCGGCAGGGCAGCACTCAGCCAGAGGCCGTGAGCGAACGCGAAGGCGCCCGCGATCAGCCACCCTGCGGTCAGGAGGAGCACGAGCATCATGCCCGGGCCCGGCGGCAGGAGCGCGATGAGCAGCGCGGCGCCGACGGACAGGACAAGGGCCGCCGCAGCATCGAGCCGGCGCACAGCCGCATCGCGGACGAGACCGTGCCCGGTCGTGAGATGGGCGATGCCGGTCGCGAGGAGTTCGACGCCGGGCATGACGGGGTCGAACGCCGTGACGAAGGTGTCGCCGCCTCCGAGTGCCGTGGCACCGATCACCACGATGCGATCGGCCAAGGCTGCGGCCGGCGCCGTGCCGTCGAGGAGGGACGCCGCGCTCACCGTGGCGATGGTGCGCCGCGGACCGTAGGGGCGCAGCGGAAGGTGATAGCCGAGGTCCAGGGGAATCGCGGCGGTCCCGATCTGGACGCGGCCCTTGGTCAGGACCGGATCGCTGCGGGCCGCCAGGGCCGCCGCACGCAGGACGAAGGCCGCCGACGCGCCCTCGCTCGTCCGCACGATCAGTGGAAGGTGTCGCGGAACGCCCGCAGCATCCTCGGTCACGTTGACGAGGCCCGAGGCAATCCCCTCGCCGATCTCCGGGGTCGGCCGGTGTACGGCGGCGGCGACCGGAATACCGTCCTCGCTCGCGCTGCCGTCGAAGACCGCCGCCGAAGCCAGGACGGCGTTCGTCTTGCCGAGAGCCGCGGCGAGCGCGCGATCCGCCTCCGGCTGGCGGCCGACATCGAGGAAGAGCACGTCCACGGCGATCACCCGCGGGTTTGCGTCCGCGATCGTCTCGATGAGCCGCGCCATCGTGGACCGCGAAACCGGGAAGCCTCCTTCGCGCCGGACGGTCTCGTCATCGATCGCGACCACCGCGAGGTCGGCGGGTGGCGTGCGCGGACCCGCAAGGCGCAGGCGCAGGTCGGTGAGCGCCGATTCGACGCGATCGAGCGGCGTCGCGCGACCAGCAAGGTGCAAATGGCCGAGCCAGGCCCCCCATCCCAGCGCGCCTAGGAACGCGGCGCATACGAACCAGCGCTTGGTTCGGCGGAAACCTTGATCGGTCCTCGGGACGGGATTTCGGTCGGCGGCGCTCAACGCCCGAAACGCTCGAGCAAGCTCCTGACGCGCTCCTGCGGCCAGCGCCGCACCTCCAGGGCGTCGCGGCCGTCATCGACATCCACGCCCTCGCCCGGCCCCAGCGTGACCGAGATCTGGGGGGCGCCGCGCCGGGCCACGTCGACATGGCCCTGCTCGACGAAAACGGAGGTGCGCGCGCGGGTCACGTCGACGGCGTAGACCGTGCCGCGGACCGAGGCGATCGCATGCGGGGTGAGGATCTGAAAGCCTTCGCGGCGGACGCGGCGGCTCGCCGGGATGGTGACGAAGACCGCGTGGCCGCCGATCTCGGCCCCTTCGAGGTGCCCGTCGCCGTCCCGATCCACCGGCCGCAGGGTGCCCGCCGCCTCGGTTTCGAGCACGAGGCCGTCGGCGCACCGCAGAACCCGCAGCGGTGGGTCGAAGCGCGTCGTCTCCGTACAGCGCGTCTGGGCGCCGACGGGGCCCGCGACGACGGTGAGGACGGCCACCACCGCAAGACGCGCTCCGGTTCTCATTCCATCAGACTCCCTCGCCAAGTCATGTCTGCGCCCGATCCCCGAACGCGACGAGACGCTGCGCAACCCGCACCGTGACGCGCGAGCGGCCCAGATCGATGATGCCCGCCCCCCGCCAATCCTGAAGGATCCGGTTGACGCTCTCCCGGGCCGCGCCGACGAAGGCTGCCAGTTCCTGCTGCGTCACCGGGATCTCGGCACCGTAATCCTGAGACAGCATGATCAGACGCCGCGCCAGGCGCGCGTCGAGCGGCAGCAACGTCGCCTCCTCCATGCGGTCGCTCATCCAGCGCAGACGCTGGCACAGCAGGCCGATGATCTGCGCCGCCAGGGTCGCGTCGCGGGCCAGCAGCTTGAGGAAGTCCCGCCGCTCGACGACGAAGAGATCGGTCGGCTCGAGGGCCACCGCCTCCGCGGTCCGCAGATGGCCGTCCAGGAACGCGATCTCGCCGAAGACGTCGCCCGACCCCAGCAGGTTGAGCGTGACGGCACGCCCGGCGTCGGTGCCGGCCCCAATGCGAATTTGGCCGCGGCGTACCGCGTAGAGCGCGTCGCCCGGGTCGCCCTTCTGAAACAGGATCTCGTGCCGCGCGAGACTGCGCGTCGTGCAGAGGCCGGCGATGGTCTCGATGGCGTCCGAACCGAGTCCGGCGAAGAAGGCATTCGCTGTGAGCAGCCGAATGAGCGTGTGCGACGTGCTCACGACTTCGTCTCTCTGGCCCGCGAAGGCCGGCTTATGCGCGCTTCCTGGACCGGTCGGCAAGGCTTCCAATTCGCTTCTCTGGGCAGGAACCCGCACCAATACGCCGGGTGCCCCTATCATGGAGCGGCCAATACCCGACATCTCGGAGTCCGGGCGGCAGCATCTGCGTAGCGCGCCGACGACGCAAGGGCGCGCTCGAAGCGGCGCAGGCACAGGCGCGATCCGAACCTTCGACGCCGCGGACGTTCCCCGAACCGCAGTTTCGGGAGCGGCGCGCCCCGTGCGACGGCGAGCCAGCACGGGGCCGCATGGAAGCCGGAGCCACGCCTGCGTCTGAGAAAATGATGACGGCCTCGTACGGGGATGCGACTTCAGGCTGGAAGTCGGCTCAGAAAGCCGAGCACGGCTTTGAAGTAGTTCGCTTGGTCGTCCCACATGGCGAGGTGACTGCCGCTGTCGCTCAGGAACAGCTCGGCATTCGGAATGAGCCGCGCCTCGCGACGTGCACTCTCCGGATCCATCTCGTCGTACCGCGCGCCGATCACGAGCGTCGGCGTCGCGATCCGGTGCAGATCCGCCCACCGGTCCCACGCTTTCAGCTCACCCGTCGGCGTGAACTCGTTCGGTCCCTGCAACTGCCTGTAGATGTCCGTGTTGAGGCCGGAAAGGCTGCGCTGGACGGGGCTCGGCCAGGGGTCGAGCCGGCAGATGTAGCGGCTGTAGAGTTCGCGCTGCACGAGGTCGGCGTACGCCTCGCTGTCGCCCAGCCCAGCCGCCTCCAACGCCGTAAGACGCATCCGCACGTCTTCCGGAAGCGTATCGCGCAGGTGACGCCAGTAGGCCCCGTAATCGGCGAAGCTGGCGCTCATATTGGACAGCACGAACCCGCCCAGCCGCTCCGGGCGACGCAACGCGTATTCGATCCCCAGGATCGCGCCCCAGCTGTGCCCGATCAGCACGAACCGTTCGAGGCCGAGCCCGGCACGCACGGTTTCCAGCTCATCGAGATATCGCGGCAGCGTCCACAGGCTCCGGTCATCCGGACGATCGGAGGCGCCGGTGCCGAGCTGATCGTAGAAGTACAGCGAATAGCCCGCTTGCGGCAGGAAGCTGGCGAAGCACTGCATATAGTCGTGCGACAATCCCGGGCCGCCGTTGACGAGCAGAACCTTCTTTTCTCCGGAGCCGCGGCGCTGCGTCCAGACCTTGTTCCCGTTCGGGAGCACGATCCATGTCACAGCACCCGGATCATCGGTCGATACGGGCGCAGCCGATGCCGTCCTCGACCGCAGCATTGCACCCGCGCCGACGGCCGCTGACCCGAGTAATACGTGTCGCCTGTCCGGCTGCATCATGCTGTGACCCGATCGCAATGCCATAAAGCGTCGTTATCTGCCTGGACTCGATCCTCGAGAACGAGGTCGCCGAGTGTCCGCGAGGAACAGCGCGTTATCCTGAGCGCCGATGCCTCGACCGGCCGCGATGCATACCCACCGATCACCTTCGCGATCTCGAACCGACGCGGGCCTTCGCGCTGATTTCCAAGGGCCTTCTCGAATTGTAACATGAGGGACGAGCATCAGATGCATGCATTGCGTGACTGCTACAGAAACAGAAATTCTGGTTACAGCTGTCATCTATCAGGAAGATCCTGGGCCGGGGGATGCCTCATGTCTGTGAGCCGCCTCCGAACGTCTTACGACGAGTTTTGCGGCTGAAACTTTGATCGGCGAGGGAGGCGCTGATGTCGTCACCGGGCCGGTCGCCTCCGATGCCGGCTTCGCCAACGCCGCCGGCGCCAGCCTGACCGTCTCCGGCCGCTACGCCCTCACCGGCACCCTCGACAATGCCGGCACCGTCACCCTCACCGAGGGCGGCCAGTTCCACGCCGGACGCGTCGCCAATCCGGCACCTTGGTCACCACCGGAACCCTCACCGGCGGCCTGTCCAACACCGGCCTGGTCCAGGCCGCAGGCGTGCTCGCCGGGCCGGTGAGCAACGTCCAGGGTGGGGTGATCGCGCTCACCGGCACCACCACCGGCATCACCCGGCTTGCCAGCCCCGGCCAGGTCCAGACCGGGACGCTGGCGAGCAGCCCGATTGGCGGCGTCTTCGGCATCCTCGCGGGCGACTTCCGCCCTGCATTCCGCGATCAGCTCGTCGGCCAGTGATCCAGCACCCCGCAAATAGGGCGCCGCCAATGCCTGAACGCGTTTGACGATCTGATCCCTGGTGGTGATCCGGATACCGTCCTCGTCCCGGGCGAGGATCACCTGGCCGGCACCGGTCAGGCCCAGGGCGGACCGGATCTCCGCGGGCAGCATCATTTCCCCGTCCTCGGTGACTTCGACGGTCATTCGCAAAGGCGTCGTCATCGCAGCGTCCCGGTTTCCTCCTGGGTGTCGGTGAGAGGGAAAAACCGTCACGATGAGGCGGTCCGCCTATGGCAGCTGCCAACTCGCTGCGGTGTGTCCTCCCATGCCATAGACAGTAGCATGGGGTGGATAAGCGGGCGTGCCAGCGCTCCTGCGGGGTGCCCGGCTACGGCTTCCTCCCAAATTATCAGACCAGTTGGCTCGGGGAACACCCCACGTCTCAGCCGAGCCTTCACGCGAGGCGAGGTCGTCGGGATGCTGGCGCGACGGATCCCGCCCAAGAAATAGCCCGCTCGAACACCTTCAACCGAATGGACCGCGATACGGCATCTGGACAGGAGTAATCAGCATGTCCCCATCGATCGAAGACCGCGCCCGCGGTGCCTTCCTGGGCCTCGCCGTCGGTGATGCTCTCGGCGCGACCCTGGAATTCGAGCCCCGTGATACGCATCCCCTCCACACCGAGATGCTCGGCGGCGGTCCCTTCAACCTGAAGCCGGGTCAGTGGACCGACGACACCAGTATGGCGCTGGCTCTGGCCGAGAGCCTGATCGCTCACCCGGACTTCGACCCCACCGACCTGATGCGGCGCTTCGTAGCTTGGGCGGAAGATGGCACCTACTCCTGCACCGGTACCTGCTTCGACATCGGCCTCACCACCCGGCAGGCCCTGAGCCGGTTCATGCGGACCGGCGATCCGTTCGCGGGCTCCACCGCCCCCGACACCGCCGGCAATGGCTCGCTGATGCGGGTCGCGCCGGTGGCGCTCCGGGCGCTCGACGACGAGGCCCGGGCCGTACAGATCGCCCGAGATCAGAGCCGCACCACGCACGCTGCAGCCGAGGCGGTCGAAGCCTGCGACCTGTTCGTCCGGATCCTGCGTGAGGCTATCCAGGGCGCCGGCAAGGATGCGCTCCGGTCCCGTCCGTGGAATGGGACCGCCCGGATCCGAGACATCGCTGCGGGTACCTGGCGCGGCAAGGCACGCTCGCAGATCAAATCCTCCGGCTACGTGATCGATACCCTGGAAGCCGCGCTCTGGTGCACGGACCAGGCCGTCGGCTTCGAGGAAGCGCTCGTGCTCGCCGTCAACCTCGCGGGGGACGCCGACACGGTCGGTGCGGTCACCGGCCAGATCGCCGGCGCGGTGTTCGGGGCATCGGCCATCCCGCAGCGCTGGTTGGGGCCCCTCGCCTGGCGCGAGCAGCTGGAGACCCTCGCCACGCAGCTCGTCCGTCTTACGGTCGCTCCAGTTCGGTAAGCCGTGCCATGGCTCGCCTCGTGTCGGTCCGGCTGCTCTTACTGGCTCTCGGTGTGCAGTCCCGATCTGTGAGGGTGCATCATCGATGCTGACGTGTCTGGCGGAGGATGCACCGTAGCAGGCGCTCTTCACGGCAGCGCTCGAACGACGCCGCGTGCCTCACCCTGAACCTGTCGAAGGGCGAGCCGAGCTCCAAGCGGCGGAAGACAGTCGCCGCGCCTTCGCTGCCGCGTAAGGCCTGAACCCGAAGACGCATACCGACAGCAAAATCCTCAGCGATGCGGCCGTCAAGGTCGTCCACGACGAGGATCTGACGCGATGACCCGCCTGAATGGCGCGTCGTCACAGGTAACTCAGACCGGGCCAGGATACGCGCCGCTTGAGTCCGACCATCCCGTGGCAGGCGGCGTAGAGGGGAAGACAGAGCGCGGCGGCGATCAGCCAGATCAGAACGGGCGCGCCGACCTCGATCCGGCCCGAAGCGGCGACGAGGCCGATCCCGGCCGCGGCCGTTTGCAGGGCGCGCAGCAGGAATAGGTGCAGGAGATAGAAGAACAGCGGCGCACCGCCGAACACCTGCAGCCCACCCGAAATCGCCAGCGGCAGGCGCTCGAACAGGGCCAGCAGGACGAGGCCGAGGCCGAGCGTCGCGAGAAGGAAGTCGGCGGAGGGCGGGTACTTGGTCAGGTTGAGGAAGGCCAGTGCCGTATCGACCATCGTCGCGCCGGGCTGCCAGGGTACGGGATCCCCGTAGCCGTTCAGGCCGCGCAGGACGGCGAAGGCCGCGAACGCTGCCCCACCCGCGAACGCAAGCCGGCGTTGCCTCCGTTGCGCCGGTACGGCGCCGGTGAACCAGGGTCCCAGGGCGTAGCCGGCTGCAATCACGCCGATCCAGGGCAGGACCGGGTACGAGGTCCGTGCCACGCCCCAGGGCAGCGGGATCAGCCCGCGCTGGTGCAGGATCGACCACAGGGCATAGCCGGGCTGGTCCGGCGCGAGGGCGATCCCGTCGAGGGCGTTGTGCCCGAGCATGATCACCAGCGCGAGGACCGCGAGCGCCGCCCGCGGCAGCCAGAGCAGGCCTGCGAGCGCGACCATGCTGACGCCGATCGCCCAGATCACCTGCAGGTACAGGATGGGCGGCGGCAGGCTCGCGGTCCAGGCGAAACTCACGAGGGTCACTTCCAGCGCGATCAGGAGCAGGCCGCGCTTCAACAGGAAGGCGGCGGTGGCCGCCCGTCCGCCGTGTTTCTGACCGTACAGGCTCGCCGACAGGCCGGTGAGCAGGATGAACACCGGGGCACAGATGTGCGAGGCGATCCGCGTCCAGGCGAGCGCGGCCGGGGTCGCGGCGAGGTCCATCGGGTCGCGGACCTGGGCGTGCAGGTAGACGAACTCGCGCACGTGATCGACGAGCATCAGCAGCATCACGAGGCCGCGCAGCGCATCGATCGCGGCGATGCGGTGTGACCGATGCGGCGTCGGGGCGATGCCTCCGGGGGTCAACGCGCGACGTCCGAGCCGAGACGGCGCAGGAGGCGGCGCACGTCGGCCGGCGTCCAGATCGTTCCGCCGCGGGGCTTGCCGATATCCCGGCGCGTCATCTCCGACGCGATCCCTTGCGCCGTTCGACCGGTCTCCCGCGCGATCGTCTCAATCAGCGGCTGCAGCGCGAGGACGTAACGCCGGGCCCGTGCGGAGGCGGCGTTGCGCCCGGCATCACCCGGGCGGACGGGCCCCGGCCGCGCGGGACGCTTCTCGGCCAGACGCGCCATCAGAACCGCACCGTGAACGAGCCGGTGAAGCGCCGCGGCGAGCCCGGATAGACGCGGAACACGTTGAGCGAGCTCTCGTAATACTCGGTGTTGAAGATGTTCTCGATGTTGAGGGCCAAGCGAACGTTGTCGAAGCGGTAATAGGCCAGGGCGTCGACCGCGATGTAGGCCGGCAGGACGAAGCCCGAGCCCGCCGCATCCCCCGCCCGCTCGCCCACGCCGCGCACGCCGCCGCCGATGCCGAGGCCCTTCCAGTCGCCGCCCTGCGGCTCGTAGACCGCGAGCAGGCTGCCCGAATGGCGCGGCACGTTGATCAGCGGCGCGCCCACGGGCAGCACGTTGTCCTTGGTCACCACCGCGTCGGCAAAGACGTAGCCGGCCAGCACCTTCAGTTCCGGCGTGAGCTGACCCTGGGCGGTCAGCTCGAAGCCCTGGCTGCGCACGGCGCCCGCCGCGAGCGAGAAGCCGCTGTTGTTCGGGTCGGGGGTGAGCACGTTCTGCCGCTCGACCCGGAAAGCCGCCGCCGTCAGCAGAAGGTTGCCGCCGAACAGCTCGGACTTCACCCCGACCTCGTAGCCGAGGCCGGTCTCGGGTGCGAGCGGCGTGCCGCGGGTCACCGCCGCGGCGTCCGGGCCGATATTCGGTCGGAAGCTCGTGCCGACATTGGTGTAGAGCGCGAATTCCGGGATCGGGCGGTAGACGAGCCCGGCCCGGGGTGAGGCCGCAACCCGCGATTGATCGACCTGGCTGCGCGGGGCCCGCTCCCGGAACGACTGCTCGAAGATGTCCAGGCGCATGCCGACGAGCGCCCGCCATTCCGGGCTGAGGACGATCTCGTCCTGGGCGTACAGGCCGGTATTGGTGATGCGCTCCAGATTGTTGCGCGGGATGGTGATCGGCGGCAGCGCCTGCCCGTAGACGGGCGCGTAGATGTCCAGCGCGTAGGGGCTCGTGCGGAAGTTCGAGCGGAAATACTGTGTGCGGCTGTCCGTGCTCTCGCGGTCGACTCCCAGCAGCACGGTGTGGCCGATCCCGGCCGTGTCGAAGCGCCCGAGCAGCTCGGCCTGGCCGATCGCCACGTCCCAGCGGTAGTCACGCACGTTGCGGTCGCGCGACACCGTGCGGTTGTTCGCGGCGAGCGAGCGAACCTCGGCGGACTCGCCCTCCAGGTCGCCCGTGTTGAGGTAGGCCGCGAGACGCATCTGCCAGGCGTCATCGAAGCGATGATCGATGCGCACCTGCATCGTGTTGTTGTTCTGTTGGTCGCCTCGGTTCGGTTCCCCCAGGAAGCGTGAGATCGGCAGGAAGCCGAGCTGCTTGTTGATCGCGATCACGCCGCGGTCGAACACGATGCGGTTCTTGACGAACTCGGTCTCGACCGTGATCCGGGTGTCCGGCGTGACCTGCCAGCTCACCACCGGCGCGACGAGCAGACGGTCGCTGTTGACGAAGTCGCGGAAGCTGCCCGCGCCCTGGGCCGCGAGGTTGAACCGGTAGAGGACCGTGCCGTCCTCGTTGAGCGCGCCGCCGGCATCCACCGTTCCGCGGGTCAGCCCGAACGAATCGACCTGGGTGCCCATCTCGACGAAGCGCTGGGCGGTGGGCTGCTTGGTGATGATGTTGACGAGGCCACCGGGATCGCTGCGCCCGACCAGGCCGGCACCGGGGCCCTTCAGCACCTCGATCCGCTCGATGTTCTGCGCATCGGGCGGGGGCGGGAATCCGCGATTGAGCGGAAAGCCGTTCTTGTAGATCTCCGAGGTGGTCACCCCGCGGATGGCGTAGCTGAAGATCGTCAAGCCGCCGAAGTTGTTCTGCTGCGCGACGCCGGGCAGGTAGTTGAACACGCGATCGACGCGGGTGGCGGCCAGGTCGCTGATCACCTCGCGGGGCGCGACGGTGACGACCTGCGGCACGTCGATCTGCGGGGTCGCGGTCCGGGTCGCGCTGACCGCCCGGGTCGCGCTGTAGCCGGGCGTCGGCCCGATCAGGCCGATGCTGTCCGACGCGCTCGTTGTACCGGGGACCGCGCTGCCGCCGACATGCTCGACCGAGACCTCCTCCAGGGCGACGCTCTCCTGCGCGCGCGTCTCGCCGATTGGCGAACCCGCTGTCAGGACCGCCGCGAGGGCGACACGCGGGCTGTGGCGGCTGAGCCGCGACCGTGAGCGGATCCGCGGGCCTCGGGCTTTCGCGAACGGTTCGGTCGTGGTCGGCTTCGGGCGGACTGGCACCGGCACACTCTGGGTTGTCGAGCCGGGGGCCAAGCGTGAGCGCGTGCGCGCGACGGGCCCGCGTGGCCGCGCCGGACATGCGTTCCACCGGGGCACCCCGCCCGAGGGTTGTCGTCGCGCCGAGGCAGGTCTCCTGGCTCGCGGGTCACGATCCCTGCCTGGCCTTCCCGATGCGAGGCATCAGTGACCGAGGAGCAGCAGGAACTCGCCGCTTACAGTTGCGGGGGCAGCTTCAGCTTTGCCGTTGCCGGCGCACTGAATTCCCATCTTCGCCTACGGACCGAAGCCCGCGGGAACCTTGGCCGATCGATACTCGCCGCGACGCCCCCCGGGGTCAACGGCCCATGGGCAGAATGCAACGTTGTTACATTCGCTGTGGCGCGACGGTCACGGATCCTGGTCGCGCGACCGTAGGATCGGTTCATGTCCCCGTCGGCAAACGCCGGGGGGTGGGCCGAGCGTGCGGGCTGCGGTGCCACGCCGACATCGAGCCCACCTTGGCCGCCCCTGGAGCGCACAAAAAATATCGTCCCTGGCCACTAGACGACCGGTCTAATCAGGACTATCTCAGCGTCATGGCACGCCTCAACGCGCATACCGACACCCGGCAGGAGATCCTCGACACCGCCTACGGCCTCGTGGGTGCGAAGGGGTTTTCCGGGGTGGGGCTCAACGAGATCCTGGCCTCGGCCCGGGTGCCGAAGGGCTCGTTCTACCACTATTTCGGATCGAAGGAGGCCTTCGGTGAGGCGCTTCTGGCCGACTACTTCGAGGGATATCTGGCCGATCTCGACGCGACCCTTGCGGAGCCCGGCCTGAACCATGCCGAGCGCCTGATGAACTACTGGCGCAAATGGCAGGCGACGCAGGGCAGCATCGATTACCAGCGCAAGTGCCTGGCGGTGAAGCTCGCCGCGGAGGTCTCGGACCTGTCCGAGGTCATGCGGCTCGCCCTCAAGGACGGGACCGCCGGTATCATCGAGCGGCTGGCAGGGGCCATCGAGGCCGGGGTCGCGGAGGGCTCGCTCAAGGTCGAGGGCGAGCCGCATACCATGGCCGAGGCGCTCTATCACGTCTGGCTCGGTGCGAGCCTGATGGCGAAGATCGTGCGGACCGACGCGCCGTTCGAGGCCGCGATGGCGACGACGCGGCGGATCCTCGGGCTCGCCTGACGCGGATCCGACGAAGGGGGAGAGGCAGCAGAACCGTGCTTACACGTGCGTAAAATCGAGACGACCGGTCTACTCAACAGGGACGATGTGGCTTCGGCGACCTGCCGAGAGCCCACGACCACAACCAGGAGAGATACGATGCCCTACGCAGCTAAGACGTTCGCCATCCCGTCCCTCGTGATCGCCGGGTTGGAGAGTGCCGTGCTCGGCATGCCCGCAGCCTCGGCGCAGGAGAGGATCACCCTCGAGACCATCGGCGCCGTCCGCATGGCCAGGGCCGACGAGGTCCGCCGCGCGAGCCTCCCTGTTCGCTCGATGGAGACGGCGCCGGCGCACGACCAGGTCGCAGAGCGGCCGTCGAAGGCGCGCTAACGCCGCCCCCTTCGATCACCACCCACCATCCGCGCAGCCCGCTCCACGGAGCCGCCGCCCGCACTCCCCGGCTTCAACCCCGACACATACGGAGACCGATAATGAAGATCCTGATGGTGCTGACCTCCCACGATCAGCTCGGCGACACGGGCCGCAAGACCGGCTTCTGGCTGGAGGAACTCGCTGCGCCCTACTACGTGTTCAGGGATGCGGGCGCGGAGATCGTGCTCGCCTCGCCCCAGGGGGGCCGGCCGCCGCTGGACCCGAAGAGCAGCGAACCCAGTTCCCAGACCGATGCGACGCGCCGGTTCGAGGCGGATTCGGATGCCCTGTCGGCGCTGTCGAACACGACCAAGCTCGATGCCGTCACCCACGACGCCTTCGACGCCGTGTTCTATCCGGGCGGGCACGGTCCGCTCTGGGACCTCGCCGAGGACCCGGCCTCGATCACGCTGATCGAGACGACGCTGGGCGCCGGCAAGCCGGTCGCGCTCGTCTGCCATGCCCCCGGCGTCCTCCGCCACGCGAAATCCCCCGACGGGACGCCGCTCGTCCAGGGCAAGGCGGTGACCGGGTTCACGAACAGCGAAGAAGAGGCGGTCGGCCTCACCGAGGTCGTTCCCTTCCTGGTCGAGGACGAGTTCCGGCGGAATGGCGGCCGGTTCTCCAAGCTCGGCGACTGGGCCCCGCACGTGGTGACCGACGGCCTGCTGATCACCGGCCAGAACCCGGCCTCGTCCGGGCCCGCCGCCGAGCGTCTGCTCGAGCGTCTCGCGAACACCTGACGGACAACCTCAGCCGTCCCCGAATGCCGACCGACCGAGACGCCATGCGGTCGGACGGCCGGCCCCGGGTCGGTGCACGCCGCCCGGTCCGGCGCAGGTTCGGACCGCAGCGGGGAGTCCCGCCCGCAACACGCATCGTGAAGGATACCGGCCCATGACATCCGACATCGTTTTCTCGGACGCCACCCAGCTCGCCGCCCTGATCCGCAGCCGCCAGGTCTCGCCGGTCGAGGTGATGCAGGCGCATCTCGACCGCATCGCCGCGGTCGATCCCAAGATCAACGCCATCGTCACCGTGGCGGAGCGGACGCTCGACGACGCCCGGGCGGCCGAAGCCGCGATCCTGGCCGGCGGCGAGCTCGGCCCGCTGCACGGGGTGCCGTTCACCGTGAAGGATTCCATCGACACCGCGGGCGTCCTCACCCAGCGCGGATCGCCGATCTTCAAGGGCCGCATCCCCGAGGCGGATGCCACGAGCGTCGCCCGGCTCAAGGCCGCCGGGGCGATCCTGCTGGCCAAGACCAACCTGCCGGAATTCTCCTACTGGATCGAGAGCGACAACCTGCTGTCGGGCCGGTCGAACAACCCCTGGGACCTGGAGCGCACGCCCGGCGGTTCGAGCGGGGGCGAGTCGGCGGCCATCGCGGCCGGCATGTCGCCGCTCGGCCTCGGCACCGACCTCGCCATCTCGGTCCGGGGACCGGCCGCGCAGACCGGCATCGTCTCGCTGAAGGCGACCCACGGGCGGGTGCCGATGACGGGGATCTGGCCGCGTGCGCCGCGGCGCTTCTGGCATGTCGGCCCGATGGCGCGCTCGATCCGGGACCTCGCACTCGCCTTCTCGCTCCTGTCCGGCCCCGACGGTGAGGACGGCTACGCGTCCCGCACCGTCGCGACCGATACCGGTGTCGGGTCCGCGCCCGGCCGTCCGCTGCGGGTGGGCTGGCTGGTCGAGCCCGGTTTCGGCCCGATCGATCCCGAGGTCGCCGCGACCGTCCAGGCGGCCGCCGAGGCCCTCAAGGGCGCGGGCTGCATCGTGGAGGCCGTACGCATCCCGGCGCTGGAGCGCGACTTCGCCCTCGACGTGTTCAACAAGCTCCACGTCATGGAGATGAAGCCGGCCTTCCGGGAGGCGACGGAAGGCCGGAGCCGGGACGAGCTCTACAAGATGGCCAGGACCATGCTGGCGCTCCCGGACACGTCGATGGACGACTACATCGCGGCCGAGCAGGCGGCCGAGCGGCTGCGGGACGGCTATGCCGAGTACTTCCGGCGCTACGACGCGCTGATCACCCCGGTCCTGCCGATCCCGGCCCACAAGCACGGCGTCACCGAATTCGTCATCAACGGGCAGACCGTCGATGCCACCTATCTCCAGGGCGCGACCGTACCGCTGAACGTCACCGGCCTGCCCGGACTGTCGATGCGGTTCGGGACCAGCCGCGAGGGACTGCCGATCAACGTCCAGGTCGTGGCCGGCTGGCAGGCCGAGACGACGATCCTGCACGTCGCCACCTTGTTGGAAGCGGCCAGCCCGGTCCGCGACCGTCATCCGAGCCTCTGAGGCGCTGGGCTCGGCACGGAGCGGGGCGTTGCGGCCTTGCTCCTCCCGGTCGGCGGGCCATGGGCCTGCCGGCCAGCGCAGGATGGTCCGGCGTACCGCGCGGCACGCCGAGCGTCGACCGATCGGGAGAACGCCCCGCCGAGCTATGCGATCTCGGCCGCGCAAACCCTCATGGCCGAACAGCGCGTAATTGCTCCGGCTGTCCGGTCCTCCCGGATCAAACGACCCCGTCCGGTTCGCCGGTTCGGGCTTTTTGTACGGCCCAAACTTTGCCAGCCCAGACGTTGCCAGAGCGCGCCGGCGCCGCGAAGAGACCGCGATCCGGCCCGCGGTGCGATCCCGACAGCGTGCGTCGCACCGTCCAAGACATCGTGCAGGGCCACGAGTGACCGACGGCAAGAGCGGTCATCGTTCTTCCACCGGGCCACCGCGCTGGGGTTTATCTCTCGCCTGGGCGCAAATCCGATCAGACTGCCGGCAGACCTCACCAGAACCAGATCACGCGGCCCGCAAGGTTATAGATCGGCACCCAAATCGCCGCGGCGGATAGGACGGAGGCTACGACCAGCGGCAGCGGCGGGCGGGTGCCCGACATCCTCGTCGGCCGCGCAGTCGAAATCACGTCGTCCACTTTCGTAACCTCAAAAATTGCCATTCGGCGGATCAGACCGTTGAACCACTCGATGACCGGGGCGGACGACTGCAAAATCCCCTCGGGATTTGCTGTACTCGCTGGAACCGGATGAGAGCGGCTCTATGGCAGAACCACCGGACCAGCACAGCTCACTCAGTCGGGTGGTCAGCCATGTCGTCACCGCTGGCCGGTAGCGGCCAGACGTGGGGCCGAAGGCGCGCAGGGCGACGGCATCGTGTTGGTCCCTCAGCTCAGCAAACCGATCCGAATGCTCCTGAGTCGGGGTCGTGACCTGAAGTCCGGCCGTGGTGCTGCGGGGCATGACCGACCGCAAACGTCACACCGCGAGGTCGGCACGGCGAGCGGGCGCGTTCAACGGGCCGGCGGCGGTGTTCCGGTCTGCGGATGCGACTGTGGCAAGCCGAGCTGCAGCTTCGGCCCAGCTTCGCGCGCCGGTTGAGAGAGGGGCCGGAATAAGCCGTTATCGAGAACGTCAACCTCTGGCTGCGCCAAGCTTCGCCTCGCCATCAACCTCGCTTGGCCTATGAGGAAATTCATGCGTTCAACCGTTTTCGGCGCCGTCGTCGCGTTCCTGATCCCGGTCTCAGCACTGGCCCAGGAGGCCGGTGATGCGGCGGCCGGCGAGAAGGCGTTCGCCCCTTGCAAGGCGTGCCACAACTTCCAGAAGAATGGTGTTGGCCCGGACTTGAAGGGCGTCGTCGGGCGCAAGGCCGGCACCTACGAAGGCTACAATTTCTCCGCGGCCCTCAAGAATTCTGGCATCACCTGGGACGAGGCCAACCTCCACGAATGGCTGAAGAACCCGAAGGCGAAGGTGCCGGGCAACAAAATGATCTTCCAGGGCATCGCGGACGACAAGAAGATCAACGACGTGATCGCCTACCTCAAGACGCAGTCCTAAACGGGCCGCGTTCCTGAGAGCTGCGAGCACATGAACCGGCTCCGACAGCATTGATCTTAGACCCGCCCGGCATCGCTGGCGCGGGTCTTCGTTGCGCATCGGGCAATCGAACGACGATATTAGACCGACGTTTTGAGGATCGAATTGTCTTGCTGCAACCCGTTTTGCGGGTCGAAGACGGTCGCCGGCGCAGCGGATTCGGCGTCGATTTCCTCGGTCCCCGCTGGCCCCGCCAGGCGGGGCTTTTCGTGACTTGGTCCGCCTTGACCGACAAGCTTAGGAACAGGAGGGGGCGGCGGAGACGATGCGGATACCATGCTTCTGCCGCGGGTTATCCAGTATCGACTGAACTGGAGATCCGCCGTGAAGAAGCTCCTCCTTGGTGCGTGCG
Source organism: Methylobacterium brachiatum (assembly GCF_020523825.1). Taxonomy (GTDB): domain Bacteria; phylum Pseudomonadota; class Alphaproteobacteria; order Rhizobiales; family Beijerinckiaceae; genus Methylobacterium; species Methylobacterium brachiatum. The sequence continues at coordinate 226,576 of NZ_JAJALK010000005.1, forward strand.
CCCTAGCCCTGTCATCCTTCGTTGTGACGCAGACGACCACTCCCGCCGAAGCGCGCTCACGCCACATGAAATCGGCCAAACGGACCGGCATCCCGATCACGAACAACACCGGCGGACGCGGTTCATCTGGTTCTGCTGCGGGTGGTAATGCCGGCCAGCCCTCCCGTGGGTCGCGCTCGATCGGCGGCAGCGGCGGTGGTGCCGGCAACGGCGGCGGCGGCTGATCGCGATACGGCAAGGCGCTGACCGCGAGCCGCCGGGACGGGCCGGCTCAGGAGGGGCCTGCCGATCCGGAAGTTCGTCGCGGCATGCGGCTGAAGCCCCGCCGCCTCGGCCGTCAGGCCGGCAGGATATGGAGCATCCCGCCGATCGCGCCGAACAGGCCCATGCCGATCAGCCCCGCGGCGATGTAGATCCGCATGCGGCTTCGATCCGCGGACAGGGGGCGGGTTTCTTCGAGGTAGTCAGACCAATCGACCACGGAGCCCCGTCGGGTTGCACCAGTTGCAGGGCGCGTCCCCTATGCCCCGGCCATGACGGTGCGGTGACCTCGGCAGTTCATCGCGCCTGCTGCCGATCGCGCTGGGCATCCTTGCGCCGGTCCTTCCTCCGGCGGGTGATCGGGATCGGCGTCCCGCCCTCTCCGGCGGCAAGCTGGGTCGGCGCGACATCACGGAGGCGCTGCGCGCGGTCTGCATTGCCGTCCACGGCTTGCGTCAGGGCATAGAAGGCCGCCCGCGCGATGTCCGTCGCGGATGCCTTGGGGTGCTTCTCGCGGGCGGACGCGAGCAATTCCTTTCACTTGATCCCCGGCGCAGCCAGCCCGCGACGCCATCATCATTCCTTCCGTCGAGGGACGATGGCTCGGCTTGCCTGCATCGCAGGCCTCGATTCGCAGCCCCCACCGAGAGACGCGACACGGCCTGCTCGAAGCATGAAGGCGTCGTCTCATCCATATTACAATTGCATGACACGGCCACACCTTGGGCTTATCGGCCCTCGCGCCTTGTTCGCCCGAGGATCAACCCATATTCAGCCGACGTTCCTTCCCGAGACCGGAACCAACTCAGGGCGCGCCTTGCGGATAGGCGCGCCTTTTTCGTCCCACCACCGGCAGGCGCTTGCTCCGTCGATCCCCGGGCTCGCCCAACCCCCATTGCAGCTCGCAGTTCCTGAGCCACCGGCACCCGGAGTTACGCCTCCCGCGGCCTACCCGTACAACTGGCGTCCTCGACGAAGCCAAGACCGAGCACGCGCGCCACCCGCAGGACGGCGGATTGCGCGCCGCACCGCACCCGGCGGGCAGCCCGGAGGGCGCTGAGCGTGAGACCGCCACTCCGGGGCAGCGGTCGGGCAGATTACGGTGCGCCCAGGAGGGCCGCCTGGCGATACGCGCGGGGCGCCAGACCGTGGCGCTCCTTGAACCGGCGGGAGAAATGGGCCTGGTTGGCGAAGCCGCATCCATAGGCCAGGGTGCCGATCGGCACATGTACGAAGCCGCGATCGGATAAGCGATTGGCTGCGGCCGCGAGCCTGCGGTCCCAGATCCAATCCGAGATGTGCTGGCCGCGCTCGTGAAACAGCTCCTGCAAACGGCGCAGCGAAACGCCCATTGCGACGGCGAGTTGCGGGGGATCGAGGCTCGGGTCGCCCAGATGCGCCTCGACATAGGCCTTGGCGCGCTGGACGACGAGCGTGCCGTGGACGGGCCGGGGCGCCTCGTGGGCGAGCCGCTCGGCCAGGCAGGCCACGATCAGATCGATACCGATCTCCGACATACGGATGGCTGTATCCGGGGCGAGCTGACGACGGATCTTGATCAGATCGAGGAAGAACGTCCGCGCCAGGGACAGCGCCCCGACATCCGCCCCGACGGTCATGCTCGTAAACAGCCGAGCCGACCCGAGCACGCTTTCGAGCCGCTCGCGGGGAAGCTCCAGATACAGCGACTGATGGCCGGCGCTGGTTGTGAGAACACCCGGTCGGTGGTCGAGCACGACGAGATCGCCGGCGCGCTGCACCGAGGACCGATCATCCTGAAGGCTCGTCAGGACACCGGCGAGCTGGAAGGTCACGATCAGGGTCCCATCCTGACCTCTACGCTGAATCATGTCGCGCGATGTATTTGCGCGCACGGCGCCTTGCGTGAGGCGGGTCAGATCAAGGGACCCCACAGTCGCAGTCTCGATCGTGGCCTGGAACGGCACATCATCGAGCCGCTCCAACTCGATCGGTAGGCTGCGGTCAGATAGCGTTTCGCGCCAGATCTTGAAACTGTTCTCCCTATGCATTCCTTCCGTCGAAAACAGTGTCTGCATCGTTCTTGTCTGGCACGGCATCAGCAGATCGGGGTTTTAAAAACCCCGTTGCGATGACGGCGTCAAGTATCCGCACCGAATCCCCAGGGCTTCCGCGCGGGACCGAGGGCGACGACTGACGACAAAAATGACCGATGCCCGAGGCAGGTGGGTTCCGCTCGGTGTTCATTGCGCGACGTATGAGCTGCAGGATTGAAGCCTTGTCGCAGCGGCACGAGGTCTTCCGCTTCGCCGGGGCCTGGACCGTGCCGGGGCAGACGGCGAACACAACGGGATCGCACTGTCGGCTCGCGGTGCAACGGCGCGCAACGGGCGCGATCGGACCGAGCAGGCCAGCGTCCGCCCGATTCCGCGTGGGGTTTCGGACCGGCCTGCCCCTGTCTTGCCCTACGCTCAGGCGTGTTTTCGCCCGATCGGGTCCAGCGCTACGGTTTGGGCTTCTGGCTCGGCGGAGCCGCCTGGTCGGTCTGCGGCTCCATCTTGGAGGAATCCGCCTTGGTGGGCGTGTTGTTCTCGGCCTTCTTGTCATCGCAGCCGGTCACGCCGATGGCGAGCAGGGCGATGAGGGCGAGGGGCTTGAGGGCGTTCATGGCGGTCTCCAACACGGTCCCGTAACGGGCGCAGAGAACGCCGGGTGGATCAGGACCGTTCCGGATGCGCTGCTCCGTGCGTAAGCCAGTCAGTGAAGCTGAGGCGCCGTGCTCAAGCCGATACCGTGTGGCGCAAGGCCCGAGGCGATCCGCCGGCGCTCGGTCGGGCCGCAATGCTCGTCCCGGAACGCAAAGACGACCATGCCGGTGCGTTCGCAGATCACGCTCACGGATGTCGCACCGTTCCGGGTGTGCTGGCGGGGGTACTGCGCCAGGGCATGTGCGGTCGCGGCTTCGAGGCTGCGCGGCCAAAGCTTGGCGGCGACAACCCGGTGATCCTTCAAGAATTCAATCCTGTAGGCCACTGGCGTCCTCCATTTTCGATCACCATAGGCCCATCGTCAGGCCGCGACATGCAGTCGAACCGCATATCTTCGCACCGACACATGCAGCCTGCACACCCCGCGCGCGGGGTTCGGATGGGCGACGCCGCCTGTTTCGCCGACAATGGAGCAGTATTTGAATAATATTTTGCAATAATAATTTAATATTTTAGACAAATGGGCGCATCTCGAATATATACGGCAGATTGTCGGCCATCGGACGCATATGAGTTCAAGCAGGGCCCGCAAACCCTCATCTCCCAAAGCAATACTTAGCGGTGGTCAACCGAGGCCGGTCGTCGCTCGTGGCCGCGCCGGCAACACCGAAGCAGCTTGTCGCCACGAGACTATGCGGACTGAGGTGAAGACCGAGGTGGCAGCACGCCACTCGATCGGCTGCCCGGCCAGACGCGGCCTGGGCTTATTCCGGGTTGACGATCGCGTCGGCCAAGTCGCAGGCCATCGGTCAGAATGTGGATCTGGAGGCCCCAGGCCATCGCTCCAGTGCGCCGTCGGCCAGGGACTCACCAAGCTGGCGAGGCTCAGTCGCGCTTTGGCCGTCAGGCTGCGAGGCCTCTCAGGATGACGCCCACTGCAACGAACGCCCCTGCCGAGTAGGCGACCGTGAAGGCGAGGTCGAACATGATCTGCGGTCGCTCTTTACGAAGGCACGGCCGGCCGGGGCCGGTGCTCCGCCGCAGGGGCGGAGCCAAACCGACAACCCAGAGCTGAACAATTAGTTTCTTGCACGCCTCTGGATTTAGCCCCCCCGACGCAACCGCGGGACGATAAGAGCTCCAGGAGCGTCGTGCCGATGTCGTGGATATCGGCCCGTCGCCCATAGCGATGGCGTGACCGCGGGAGCGAGCGAACCAAGCCAGGCTCGCAACATCCCGAGCTTGCCGACGGATCGAGTGCCCGCCCGTGCCGGCCCAGACTTGGCTGATCCCGATCCCGCGGCGGGCGATGCGGCGCCCGCGATGGCCGCGCTGTTGCGTTAGGCGTGGCCGCAGACCTTCATGAAGGGCCGTTTCCGCCCCACCGCCTCGACGCGCCGCAACCGGCTTTGTCAGCCGTTCTCAGTACCCATACTCTCCACGCGCGGGACGCTGGGGCGCACCATAACCTGGGCCGCGCGGCTGGACGCGAGCGCCGTAATCGATCTCGCGTTGCGCCCGTCGATTGGCCAAGGCGCGCCCTGCCAGACACCCGGCAACGGCCCCGACGACGCCACGCTCGGCCAGGTAATGACCCGCGAGCCCGCCGATAATGGCACCCTTGATACAGCCCTTCGCCTCGGCCGAGCCAATGCCGACCAGTGTGATGAGCGCGACCGCTGCCGCTTTAGCTATGACCCGCACGATACCTCTCCCAACCTGTGCCGGACCAACAGCGCCGTTTGAAAGACGTTCCTCGGACGCGCAGCCGTCCGAGCGCGCTTGGGACGAATAGTGAGTCTGCGCGCCCGCAGGCGGCGTCGGGGACATTCTCAGTCACGAGAGGGACGTCCTTGAGCGGCCTATTGGCGATCGCAATGAATGCCGCTGGTTCCCCCGGATAGATTGGCTGCTGCATCTTTCCGGACTAGTTCTCGTTCAGGGCGACGTGCAGCCGCGCGCGGGTCCTCGGAGAGCGAATTCATGCCCTTTATCGAGCAGCCGAACGCGGAGGGCCACCGGCGGTGACGGGGTCCCACGCTGAACCCGACAAGGTGGCGGAGGTCGCCAGGCTGGCGACGGCTATCGCCGACCGCATCCTGGAGCAGAACGCCGCCGGCACGACGATCCCGCCGGAGCAGTTCACCATGCTGGTCCGGGCCGCCCGGATGCTGCTGGATAACGGCGCGCCCTGGCCCGCCTCCGTCGACCAGGTCGTGATGGAGGTCGCCAAGCGCATCGAGCAAGACGAAGCGCGGCCCGACCATGGTGCGGCCGCGTCTGAGGGCGACGATGCCGTGACGCACCTGACGCGGTTTCTCGGCGCGGTGAAGCGCTCCTGATGCGGGAAGCCTGGGGCCGCAATCCCGAATCCGAGGCTTGAGATCCCCCCGCTCGACAGCCGCGATCGCGACCCGTCCGACTTTGCCAGCTCCTCACCGCCGGTGGCGCGCGTAGAGCCTTGCGGCGAAAGTCCGCGCTCGGACGTTGGGGCGGACAGCTGCGGCCAACGGTTTGGCGATCGAAGCCATCGTGAGCGAGCCCGATGATGCGTCCAGCGCGGGTCCGGACCCGGCCCCTCCGCTTCCGTCGCAGCGTCGTGCGTGATCTGCGGAACCGGATCCGGTTCGCCCTCGTCGGCCTGCTGGTCCTCATCGGGCTGCACGTGGCCGCGATGATCGCCTTCGAGGGGCTGAGCCTCGGCGAGGCGGTGTGGCTGACGTTCACCACCATCACCACCACCGGCTACGGCGATCTCTCCGCCAAGACCCCCACCGGGCGGGCCGCCACCATTGTCCTGATCTACCTGTCCGGAATCTTCCTGCTGACCCAGGCCGGCGGTGCCTTCTTCGAATTCCGGATCCTGCGGCGTGAGCGCAAGCGTCGAGGCGAGTGGAGGTGGGACATGCGCGACCACATCGTCTTCGTGAACGCCCCGGCCGACGAGCCCGGCGACTATCTGCGCCGCCTCCTCGACCAGTTGCACCGGTCGCATGCCAACTTCGCCGGCGTGCCGTCCCTGATCCTCACCGAGGCTTTCCCGGACGGCCTGCCGCCCGATCTCGAGGACGATCCGCTCATCGTCCAGCTCAAGGGGCGCTTCGACGATCCCGCTGCGCTGGAAGCGGCCGGTGTCGACCATGCGCGGGTGCTGGTCATCCTGGCCGAGCAGGAGGGCGAGCGGTTATCCGACAGCCGAACCTTCGACATCATCCATCGCCTGCGCGAGCGGGGCATCAAGGTGCGCATCGTCGCCGAGTGCGTCGATGACCTGAACCGTGCGCGCCTGAAGCGGGCCGGGGCGTCGGCGATCGTCAGGCCCCTGCGCGGTTACCCGGAGATGATCGTCCGGGCGATCGTGGCACCCGGCACCGAATGGATCATCGAGCGCCTGTTCTCAAGCGAGGGTGACGAGTGCCTTCGCTTCGACGTCACGGTCGCCGATATCGTCTGGGCGGATGTCGTCTCCGCCATCCTCGCCGGAAACTTCGGCACCCCGGTCGGCTACGCCGATGAGGAGGGCCTGCCCCACAGCAATCCGCCGCCCCACAGCGTCGTGACGGCTCAGGCGCTGTTCGTGCTCGTGGGCGAGACGCAGCGATCGACCGACGCCGCGCTTCAGGGGCTGCTCGACACGCTTGCCAGCCGCCGGAAGGCCTGAGCGCGACGAGCGGGCGCAGGAAAAAGCCCGCCGCGATGGCAGATCCATCGGGTGGGCATTAAGCCGCGAACAGAGGTGTCACCGGCAGGCGTGAAGCCGCCGCCACCGTTCCAGGCAGCGGTGACGGCGGCAAGCCACGGCCGGACCGATCCGGCCGTCGACGCGGCCCGGCGCGTTACCCTACTTGCTGCTTCCCCCGCCGCCGCCGCCTTGAGGCGCGGCGCGCTCAGGCTGGTTCGCATTCCCGGCCGAGGACGAGCTGTTGGACCGCGTATCCGCCGGCTGTCCCGTCGGCGACGCCGTCACGGCACCATTGCTGCCGGTGGTGGAGTTTTGCGGGGTGACCACGCCCGAGGCGCCCGGATTTGCCGGCGCAGGAGCCGTGGTGGGCGCCTGTGCAGAGGCCTGCCCAGCGAGCAGAAGGCTGGAAACGGCGGCTACCGTGAGAACGCGAATGAGCATGGGGACCTCAGCGTGATCTGGAGGGTAAGGGACGCAGGGACGAGCGCCTTTGCTAGTGCCGGGCCCTTCGCCGTTGGACCCAGGTCATCGCGGGGCGTCGCATAGGGTGGCGCCGCATCCGAACGTCGGTGCGCAGGGCGAACGGTGACGAGACGCCCGCCCCCGGTCCGGCGGGAACAGCGGCAGCGGGAAGGCTCAAGCCGGCCAGGCCGGCACCGGCGAGCGCGGCGAGAATGAACAGACGCATGGCGGCCCTCCTGGCCTCGGCGCAGCAGGACGGCGTCGGCTTATGGGGAAGCCCCGACACGCGGTTCTGGTTCAATGAGCTTCCGTTGCCGCGGCCATCGTCCATCCCCAGGCACAAAGCATCACGTCGCCGCGGCGTGCGCAGCCGCGCGAATGGGCCCGGTCCGACGAGCCAGCCGCGTGATCGGCCGGCCCTGATCGCGCTCATCGTCAGGCCTCGGGGACCAGTGCCCAACTCGCGCGTTGGCAGCCTCATACAGTCCCGCCTGGAGCGTCCGATGCTCGTCCGATCCGCACTCCTTCTGATAGCCTTGACGTCGGGCGCTCACGCGGCCGCGTTCGACGACGTGAAGGGATATCTGGCGTCCTGCCTCCGGTTCGAGATGAACGGCGCCGATGCGCAACGGGGGGCGACGCCGGCATCCCGGGTGCGCTTCGCGCTGGAGCGGTGCGGGCCCGAATTCGATCGCCTCGAGCGGGCGGACGGACGGCGCCTCCGCAGCGATGGCGGGATCAGCCCCTCGACCAAGGCTGTGATCGAGAGCGTCATGGGCCGGAGCGGGAACGGCTTCTCCGCCGTCCGGTACTGACGATCCGACCGCTCCGACGGGGGCCGGTGGGTTCGATCCGGCCACCGCAGAGGGGGCGTCTCGGCCGTTCACTCCGGCTGCTGCGTTTCCGCTGGCGCCTTCTCGTCGGCCGGGGCGCGTGTGCCGCCGTGCTCGATCGTCCGCTTCACCTCATCGTTGCGCGGCGTGCCGATATCACCGGGCTCCGACGCCCCGAGCGAGCGCGGGCCCTGTGAGGTCCCACGGACCGGTGCGTCCTCGTAGCCGCGCTCGCCCGGTGGCGTCTCGGCGGGGTCGGTTTCGGAGCGCTTCGGGTCGATCATGGTGGCGTCACCCTTCGTGTCGGTCTTCGGGCAGCGGGCAAGCAGCCCGGCTCACGTCGGCTGCACCTCGGTGTCCTCGACGGCGGGATCGTCCTCTTCCGGCACGGTCGGCTTGGGCGGCGGCTCGATCTCGTCGAGGCGGGACGGATCCTCGATCAATGCGCCCGGATCCTCGCCCGGCATCGGGGTGTCAGCCTGAATCATGATGTGCGCCTCCGTGGTATCAGCGCTACGCTCCGTGAGCCCGGGCGTTCCCGTTCGATGCAGCTGTTCCCACTCTGTCGAGCGATGAGGCCCTGGGGGGGCCTGGCCGGTGCTGCGCTGGCGCGCCCCGTGTTCGCGCGCTCCTATGAGGGGCCAACGGTGTCGGCGGCAAAGGCCTGCCGGGATCCGAGAGGCTTCGGATGGCCGGTCGTGCTGTCGCGCGCCGTTTGTCGCTCCATCTCGGCGTTCAGCTCAGCGCCGAGCAGGACGATGACCACCGACAGCCAAATCCAGGTCATGAGCCCAACGCCGGCGCCCAGCGAGCCGTAGATCCGGTTGTAGCTGTCGAAGCTGGCGACGTACCAGGAAAACAGCGCTGAGGCGCAGACCCAGCCGAGCGCTGCGACGAAGCTGCCCCAGCTGACCCAACGCCATTTGGCCTCCCGCCGGCTCGGCCCATACCGATAGACCAGCGACAGGCCGAGACTCACGAGGATGAGGAGGGCCGGCCAGCGCAGGATCCGCAGGAAGGTGTCTGTCCGCGCGCCCAGGCCGATCTGGTTCAGCAGGAGGGGCAGGCCGACCAACATGCCGGTGGCGGCGACGACAATGAGGATCCCGCTGAGCGTGAACAGGAAGGTCGTCGCGTAGAGGTGCACCAGGGTCCGCTTCTCACGCTCCCTGTAGATCACGTTGAGCGCGTCGAAGAGCGCGCCCACGCCTGAATTCGCGCTCCAGAACGCGATCACAAGGCTGACCACCGACGCGGCGCTGAGCGTTCCGGTGCTTTGCTTGGTTATGCGCAGGAGCTGGTCGGCCAGGAGTTCGAGCACCCCGTTGGGGAGAACGCCCGTGAGCAGGCTCAGATGTTGGCTCAAGACGCTCGGGTCCGAGAAGAGGCTGTAGAGCGAAACGATCGTCGCGAGACCCGGGAAGGTCGACAGCAAGGTGAAGAAGGCGACGCCCCCGGCGGTGGAGAGGACACGGTCCCGGGGCACGGCCCAGAACACACGGTAGAGAATATCGCGCCATCCCGGAACCGGGATCTGCGTGGGCCGATCCGCCATGCGGCCGTGGCCCGGTTCGCGCGCCCGTGCGTGAGCCGCCTGGATCGCCGCGTCGTCAGGCGTGCGCGTGCTGACCGAGCGCCAGTCCTCACCGTCTGTCTCGTCTGGAGTCATGAGGCCCGCCGCGCAGGATAGCGCGGATCCTGTAAGCCGATTGCCGGTCTGTCCAGTGCGGCCGCGGGCCCGCCGCCTGCCCGGGCATCGCGCCCGTGAGCTCCGTCTCCCGAGCGGCATCGACCACGACACGCCATGCGGCGCGCCCGGATGAAATCGTTCCGCAATGCAGCGTGTTCGATCGCACCGCACATCACGGGCCGATCAGGCATCGTCATTGCAGATGGTTTCGACGGGCTTCGCTGAGGCCCCCACACGAGGAATGGAGCGCACGCTATGGTCTTGAAGGGCTTCTCCTACGCGATGATCGGCGCCTTCGCGGGCGGCCTGGCGATGACGGTGGCCGGTTCGGCCGGGGTGCTGTTCGGCATGTGAGCCGCCGGCGCCTGGCGGGCGCCCGGTCGGAAACTGACGGATCTGCGGCGGGGTGAGAGCCCCGCCGTTTTCGTGTGCGGGCCTGGGCCTAAGACTATGGGCGCCAGGCGGGCAGATCCGTCCAGGCCTCGCGGACGTATTCGAGACGCTGCGCGGCGCGGGCGGGGTCGATCTGTGCGATCTGCTCCAGGACATCACGCATGGCCTCGGATCCACCCAGCGCGGCAGCCGCCTCGCCCTGGCGACGCATCGCGGAGCGGTGGGCTCGCATGGCGGGTCCCGCCTTCGGTCCGGCTTCGATCGCCTCGAGCGTCCTGATCAGGGCGGCCACGATGGGGGCGGCCTCGCGCCAGGAGGGGGCCGGCGACGGGTCGAGCTCGGGCGCGGAGCTCGGTGCCGGCGCCGCGAAGTTGGTGGTCAGCGGGCGCTTCATGAAAAGGCTCCTCAGACGCTGGAAGAGGGACTGATAAGCGCTCTCAAGCGTTGGCACAGGGGGGCGCGCGTATGGCCCGGAGGCTTTGACCGCGCAGGTCCGGCACGGGGAAGGTCTCACGCCCTATCCTGCTGGGTCCAGGCGTTGCGCCCGGCGCGCGCACGACGCCGGCCGGGCCTGTGGTGATCGGCAAGGATCCTGTCCGGCCCAGGCGCGCCGAAAAGGCTGCCGCCCTCCTGTTCCGGGTCGAGCCGCCTGACGGCCGGGACCGACCATTCCGTCCGCCCATCGCTGATCGCCATCCCGTCCGGCCAGGAGACCATCTGCGAAGCGGGTGCCGAAGCCCTCCGGATGGCCCGAAACGGCATCCGCCTCAGGCGTGTTCCGGAACACGTCGGCCCGGAAAGCCTGGGCCTACATCGGATTCACGCCGCGACGGCAGTCGCGAACCCGATGGAGACGACGATGACCTGGACGAACCGCATCACCATAGCCGCGGCCCTGATCGGCGGCGCTGTCGCGCTGATGACCTACGCGCAGGCGCTGGGCCTGCCCGCTCACTTCGCCTGAGTGGGATGGAAAAGCTCCGACCCGGTTCGGGCAGGGCGTCGGTGGGCCTCGAACGCGGCCATCGCCTTGTCGGCGACGGCACCGTCGGCCGTCCGTCGCTTGTCCCATCGCACCCGCAGGGCCCGATCCGGCGTGAGGGCGCGAGGGGCGCAACGGGATCGCCGCGCCCCGAGATCGGGCCTGGTGGCGTATCAAGCGATAGCCTGAACGAGCGAAACAACGCCTCTGTGACGACCTAAAGTATAGTACTACAAATGCCATCCAGTTCGGATTAATACATATATTCGATGTCTAACTTGTGGTGTGTATTAGAGTTCATTAACCGCCACTCGCCATAGACCTATGTCGTAGCTCTGCTGTGAGGTGCGGACGGCCATATCGCGCGTTAAGGCGCCGGGCCGGGCGCGACGCGCCATGGCACGCTCACGCATGCGCAGCCTCGGCGCAGCTCGCGGTAGGATCTTATGGCACTTCGCATCGGCACGCGCATACAAGCCATGACGCTGACCGCCCTGGGCGGCATGGCGGTCCTGATCGGGCTGTCGACCTGGGATATGTCCCAAACGGTCACGGATGCCCGCGAGCTGAAGACCCGCGACCTCGTCGAGACCGCGCAGGGGGTTCTCACCTATTTCGAGGGCGAGGAGCGCGCCGGCCGGATGAGCCGCGATGCGGCGCAGCACGCAGCCGTGGCAGCGGTTCAAGGCCTGCACTACGCCGGAAGCGAGTACTTCTGGATCCAGGACATGCAACCGCGCATGGTATCGCATCCGAAGACCGAGCTGATCGGCAAAGACATCGGCGGGATCGTCGACCCGGCCGGCAAGCACGTATTCTTGGATGTCGTCGAGCTGGTGAAGCAATCGGGCGCAGGCTTCGTCCCATACCTGTGGCCCAAGCCGGGCCTCGACCAGCCGGTTGCGAAGATCTCCTACGTCAGGGGCTTCGCGCCCTGGGGGTGGATCATCGGCTCCGGCATCTATGCGGACGACACGGCTGCCCAGATGCGCCCGACCCTGATGCGTCTGCTCGGCGGGGCGGCCATTGTCGCGGCCCTGATCGGCATCCTGGCCACGCTCATCGGCCGCAGCGTCGTGCGGCCGTTGCGGGCCATGACGGAGTTCATGACCGGTCTCGCCGCCGGGGATCTCAGCCGCAAGGTGCTGGGCGCCGAGCGCCGCGACGAGATCGGCACGATGGCGGCGGCCGCGCAGGTGTTCAAGGACAACCTGATCCGCACCCAGGCGCTGGAAGCCGAGACGGCCCAGGCGCGTCTGGCCGCCGAGGCACAGCGCAAGGCCGGCATGCGCCAGATGGCCGATGGCTTCGAGGCGGCCGTCGGCAGCATCATCGGCCTGGTATCCGCGTCGGCCGCGAAACTGCAGAGCACCGCTCAAACGATGACCGCCACCGCGACCGAGACCGCCAGCCAGTCGATGACGGTGGCGGCGGCCGCGGAGGAGGCGTCCTCGAACGTGAACACCGTGGCGGCCGCCGCCGAGGAGCTGGGCTCGTCCGTGCAGGAGATCGGCCGTCAGGTCAGCGGCTCGGCCGAATTGGCGCGTCTGGCCGTCAGCGAAGCGGATCAGACCGGCGCGCTGGTTCAGGAACTCAGCACAGCGGTCGGCCGGATCGGCGATGTCGTCGGGCTGATCTCGTCGATCGCCGGCCAGACCAACCTGCTGGCGCTCAACGCCACGATCGAGGCGGCTCGGGCCGGCGACGCGGGCCGCGGCTTCGCCGTGGTGGCCTCCGAGGTGAAGGCGCTGGCCGAGCAGACCGCGAAAGCAACCAACGACATATCCGGCCAGATCGCGCGGATCCAGGCCTCCACCGGCGGCGCCGTGACGGCGATCGGCTCGATCACGGCGCGCATCCAGGAGATCAGCGGCGTTGCGACCTCGATCGCGGCGGCGGTCGAGCAGCAGGGTGCGGCCACCCAGGAGATCGTGCGCAATGTCGGCCAGGCGGCGGCGGGCACCGGCGAGGTGACCAGCAACATTTCCGGCGTCGCCGGGGCGGCCGAGGAGACCAGCGCGGCAGCGAGCCAGGTGCTGGGGTCGGCCTCGGAGCTGTCGCGGCAATCCGAGCACCTCGCCGCCGAGGTCGGGGGCTTCCTCGCCACCGTGCGCGCGGCCTGAGACGGTCGGGTTTTCTCGGGCCGCACCGGCCCGGGTCACCGACGGGGCGGCCCCCTTCACCGAGTGAAGAGGTAGCCCGCTCGGCCTCGATCGGCCGGCCTCCGCCTCAACGGCCCGATGCCGGCCTCAGGCGCCCCTGGGCCGAGAGACGAGCCCCGGCCTCCCGGCCGGATCGCTTGATCCGCCCCCGGCCGTTGCCGCCTATTCGTGGGGCTCGGTCGGCTCGACGCTTTGGCTCAATCGGCCGCCCTGGGGTGTCCCCATCGGGCTGTGCTTGTCGCCGCCGGTGGGACCCGATCCGTCGTTAGTCCCGGCGTTGTAACGGCTGGTCTCACGGCGCTGGTTCCGCGGCGGATCCTTATGCTTCGTGAGCGGCCGCCATGGGGCTGCCGGCGCGCCCAGACGGAGGAGCTGCGGAGAGCGCGTCAGCCATATGGCCATCACCACCCACGGGACAACGAACACCACGAAAGCAGTCAGACCCATGGCGCAAATCCAGATTTTGGCTAATGGATCTTGGATAAACGCGCCGAAAACTGTTTTTGATCCTTCGTGAAATCTGTATCCGTGCCGGGCGCGGCTGCCGACGGCGCACGCTGTCCCGGCCGACGGCCATGGACGGGCTGCTCGGCGGCCGAACGCGTGAGAGGACTGCAACAGCGCGTCCGTTTCACAAGGCCCTGGATAAACAGGGCTACGGTGCAACTCTGGGTGTTGAATGGCAGCAGCCACACTCGTAACAACCCAGCGAGGGTTCGTAGGCCCTCGTGAGAGTGGGCGCTTCTCATGGATGAGGTCGAGGAGCGGCGGCACGTCGTACTGCGCAACCTCGCCGTGCATGCCGGCGCGGCGCGAGGCCGGCTGCGTCTGTCCTTGGACGCCGCCGCGCGCCTGGCCTGCCTCGCGCCGGAGGTCATTGCGGCGATCGAGAACGGCAGCGGCTGCGCGTCCTCCCTCACGGTCGCGACACATCTCGCCCTGTTCCTCGGGCTGACCGAGCTCGGCTTGCCGCGCCCTCGGCCCGCCGGGATGGAGTAGCCGGTCGTCAAAAAACGCGGCGGGGGAAACTTCGGCCAGGCCGGTCACGTACCGGTCGCCCATGAGCGACATACACGACAAGCCGACCTCTCTGGATGCCGCGTTGGCGACGCAGATTCATGCTGCTCGCCTACGCGGCGCCTACTCGGTCGAGACGTTGGCCGCGCTCGCTCGGGTCGATGCCGAGCTGATCACCGCGCTGGAGAATGGCGCGCAGATCGCCGACGTCGGGGCCCGGGACCGGATCATGGATATTCTCGGTCTACGCCCGGATGGCCATCGCTACCCTGCCAGGTCGGTCGATCCCAATCTGCGCTCCCAGGGTTGAGCCTGCGCCCCGGGCTGCCTGTCTGCCGCGAGGTTTTGGTCCCGCCCCGCGTCGCGCTCGCGCTGAAACACCGCGATGCGGGCGTGTGGTTCGATGGCGCCGATCACGGCTCCGACGAGCTTGTCCCGGATAACAGCCGGTTGCTCGCTTAGCTCGGCATGCTCGGTCGCCAGGGCGAGGAGCCGAACGACCCCTGACGCGACGGCCTCAGCTTCACCAGCGAGACGCTGAGATCCGGCCCATGATCGCCTGCCGGCCCCGTACCGGGCCACCGCAAGAACTGAGCTATTGCAAAGGTTTCGGCCACGCTTGTGAGTAAGCGGGCTTGCAACAACCCATCATCGCCCAGCCAGAGACTATGCTGTGTCAGACGAATTCCGACAGCATCAGTTCCAGCTGAACATCGGCCAAGTAGTTCATGAGCCGATCAGCCATGCCGGGGCTCGCGCACTCGACCGAGACCGGGATGGGGAGGTCGGCCCGAGGAACGACGGCGATCACGGATTCGGCCTTGAGCGCAGCCTCACGCGCGGAAGACGCGGCGACGAGGCGTGCGCCCTGAGGAGTCTCGATCAGGATTGCGATGCTGGCCATGGCGCCTTCAACGAATGCACCGTCACGATCGTTTCGTCCTTTCCACATCTTCTTCGGTCATCGTATTGCACCGCCGCTCGAGGCCGCGGCATAGCGCGATCCACCGTCCGCCTCGCTCGATGCCCGCCGGCGGTACCGCTACGAAAAACCGGTGCCGCGACATGATCGGGCGGTCGGACAGTCGTGCATGAGCGGTCGGCCGAGCGGCATCATTTTGGTCAACGCGAAGGGGTCTGTGTGGCATGGCGCATGAGGGGCGACGTCCTCAATCTCGCATGGGCTTGGCCGTGGCGGTGGCCTTGGGGGTCGCGCTGGCCGGCGCCGGCACGATCGGATGGCGCTGGTACAGCTACGTGACGGCCGGCGCGTCGCCCTACGATGAGGTCGGGATTGAGGTGAACCGGCGCTTGCCCGAGCCACTCCGGGCATGGGGCTGCGCACGGATCAAGGAGCGGTTCCCCCGCGCCGTGCCGCCCTACGGATGCCAGCCGGGCCAAATCTGATTGGCTTGGCCCACTTCATCAGCGCGAGCGTGCCGCGCCTGTCGAGCCCATGAAAGGCCCGGGTCGGTCGATCGAGCCAGGGCGGCGCACATGCACCCTTCGGCAGCGGGAAGGCTGACGCGCCTGTGGGGTTCGGCCGCTCCCGGTCCGCGGACCGCAGCGGCGACGGAGGCGCGCGGCAATTGCGGGGTCCGCCGATCATCCCCCTTAGCTAAGCTTGGGAACACTCACGCCTGCGCGTCGTTCGGCGGCCTTGTTCTGGTCCTGTCGGCGCAGCCGCACCACGCACGAGAGCCGGATCCGGCCGCGCGGAGCAGACTGCCAATCAACCCATCGCCGACAGCCAGGTCTGAGACAAACGCCCGATCCAGGGGCCGGACCGACGCGATCCGGTCCCCGCGCGCAACCCGGATGCAAACCGGTCCACGCGCCTGCCCCAAAAGCCGGATGGATAAAATGCCCGCCCGGTTCGTTAGCGCGTGGACGAACGTCTCCGGTCAGGGCCCAACATGCGCAAACTCACTCTCCTCCTCGGTTTCATCGCCGTCGCGTCGCCCGCTCTCGCGGCGCCGACCGCGACGCGCGGTAACGAGGATCTGCAAACCTATTGTGCGGGCGACGCCATCACGTTCTGTGCCGGCATCGACCCGAACAGCCCGCAGATGGACGCCTGCTTCAAGAAGAACATGAGCCAGATGTCCCCGAACTGCCGCCGCGCGATCGACGCCTACAAGAGCGGGGGCGGGAAGTAGAAACACGCCCTGCAGTCTCAATGACTTACGATAGCGGAGGTCCTTTGTGTTCAGCCACGTGATGGTCGGCAGCAACGACATAACCCGGTCGAAGGCGTTCTATGACGCGCTCTTCGCGGCGACGGGGGGCGCCCCTGGCGTCGAGGACGCGCGAGGACACCTGGTCTACGCGCACCGGGGCGGACGCTTGCTCATCGGCAAGCCGATCGATGGAAAGGCTGCGGTCGGCGCGAACGGCGGCACCATCGGGTTCACCATGGACAGCCCGGAGGAGGCCAAGGCCTGGCACGATGCCGGCGTTGCCAATGGCGGGACCTCCATCGAAGACCCGCCGGGCGAGCGCAGCGGCGCGTCGGGTCCGATCTACCTCGCTTACCTTCGCGACCCTGACGGCAACAAGCTCTGTGCCCTGCATCGGATCGCCGGCTGACATCCGACCGTCTGGACGGGTGCCGACTTCCCCCGCCGACCCGGGATTGGTCCGGGCGGCGGGACCGACGCGATGAGGAGGCTGCCCAGCCGGATGGACCGCGTGTCACGTGGCGGTTTGTCTCATCGGCCGGGCGGGAAACGAAGGTCGAGCCGCTCGGTTCGCGGGATGGCACCCAAGCGCCGTTGGACGCCTCGGTGCACCGCTCACGACCCGGAGCTATCCAGGATGCACCGTCGCGAAATCCTCACCACGATGCTGGGCGCTACCGCTGCCCTCGCGATCACCCGCACCGCCATCGCCCAGGTCACCCCGGCCGGCGCGATCCCGTCGGGCGTCTATCTTCAGATGGCCACGACCGGCGGGATGTTCCTGGAGAATACCGCCCGCGACGCGCACGAGAAGACCAGAAACCCGGCGGTCAAGAAGTTCTCCCGCGCCGAGGTGATCGAGCAGGTCAACCTCTCCCGCAAGTTCGGGGCCTATACGGGCGGCGTCGGCCCGTCCGCGGCCGCTCCCGCCGGCCCGGGTGGCCTGATCGGGGGCCTCGTCGCGGCCCCGGTCGCCGTGGCAGGGGCTGCGGTCGGCACGGCCGCCGGCGTGGCGGGTGGCGTCACCGGCGGTCTGCTCGGAGTTGCACCGCCGCCCGGCGGGATGACGACGGACTCGCAGAAGGCGCAGATTCTCGCCCAGCTCAGCGCGATGCCGCCGGGCCCGCAATACGACGCCACGTTCGTGGCGCACGCGCTGCAGGGCCATCAGGAGGCGCTCATCATCCACGGGTCCTACGCCCAGTCCGGCGAGGATCCGGGCCTGCGCCGCATCGCCCGAGGGGCGCTGCCGTTGATCAACCTCCACATCGCGCAGCTGTCGCAGATGCAGGCCAGGATGGGCGGTCAGCCGGGCTGATGGTCCAGAGATCCGGGACCGGTCCCGCCTTTTGATCGCAGGCCTCCGGCCACGAGTTCGTCGGTTCAAAGGGGCGGGCCCGGTCCATGAGCCTCTCGGCGTCGTCCCGACGAAGGGCGGAAGCCGAGAGCGCCGGCAGGCGCCGGAACGGCGCGATGAACCCCCGGATGCGCTCGAAGGCGGCGGGAATCCTGTCCTGAAGGCAGGGATACGCGTCCGGTCGACCGCCGGACCCGGCAGCCGGTCCCGAGCCTCAGCCGCCACCGACCGCGCTCATCCGGCCGTG
This sequence comes from Methylobacterium brachiatum, assembly GCF_020523825.1. GTDB lineage: Bacteria > Pseudomonadota > Alphaproteobacteria > Rhizobiales > Beijerinckiaceae > Methylobacterium > Methylobacterium brachiatum. The sequence goes on from NZ_JAJALK010000005.1 coordinate 244,529, forward strand.
GGGCAGAGCGGGGACATGCGATCCTGCGCAGCGCTCTTGCGCCGGATGACGCGGATCAGCCGTTGCGGCGCCCGTCCCTCGCAGCGTCGCGACGCTGATCCTGCATCGCCCGACATTGCACAAACTCGGGCGTTCCGGGCTCGGCGCCGTAGCCCCGGCAGATCGCTTCGTCCTTCGCCGCGATATCCGCGTCGCTCATGAAGAGCTCGCCGCGTCCCGGGCGGTTGGCCGAGTTGCAGGCGGACAGGACGGCGGACACCGCCAGAAGAAGGACGACGCGTTTCATGATGCTCCTCACGTCGGATGAGCACCATGCCACCGCACCGTTGTCGATGACGCGGCCGCAACACACGCGGTCAGCTTGGCCCAAGCAGCACCGGCTGCCCCGTCAACGCGAAACCCGGTCAAGAACGACTTAACGGCCATTCCGGCCCGACCAGCCCGGGGAGGCGGCGCGGCTTGCTCAGGCAATCGCAAGATCCATCGCGCGAATGCTCTATGACAACCGCAACCCGATCGGGTGGGACACACGCGACGAGCTGCTTTATCCAGTCCGCGTGGAAGCCCGATGCCGCCCAGCGGCGCCATGAATACAAACATACGGATCGATCAGATGCGCAGACTCCTCCTTGCAGGCGCGGTCCTCTCATCGCTGTGCTGCCTGCCAGCCTTCGCCTTCCCGGGCGGATCCTACGCGGCGAGCTGCCGCCGCATCCACATGGAAGGCCCTTACCTCACGGCGCTCTGCGGTGATGGGTACAATGGCGCTCGCTGGAGCCGGATCTTCGCGCGCGACTGCGGCGGGACGGGCGTCAGCAACCAGCACGGCCACCTCGTGTGCGGCGGCTACTACCGTTAGGTCGTGAACCGATAATGGGTGGCACGATGACTTCGCAGCACCCCTTCGTAGCGGGAGCGCGCCCAAACGCCCACGATATCTGAAAATAGCGCTATTGCAGTGGGTTAAGGGGTAACTGGCGGAGAGGGGGGGATTCGAACCCCCGATGCCCTTGCAGGCATGCCGCATTTCGAGTGCGGTGCATTCAACCGCTCTGCCACCTCTCCGCAAGGTGCCTCGATGAGACGGGCGGTGCCTAGCACGCGCGCTCGGGCTTCACAAGCGATGTCGACGCGCCGGGCGCCGATCAGACGACGATCGTGATCGCCTGCGCGGCGCGGGTCAGGCCGGTATAGAGCCAGCGGGCGCGGTGCTCGCGGAAGGCGTAGGATTCGTCGAACAGGGTCACCCGGTCCCATTGCGAGCCCTGCGCCTTGTGCACGGTCAGGGCGTAGCCGTAGGTGAACTCGTCGGTCTCCCGGCGCAGGAACAGCGGGATCTCCTCGTCCGTGCCGGAGATCATCGCGCGCAGCACCTTGATGTCGGTGGCCCGGCGGCGCAGCGCCGGGTCGTCCTCGGGGACGACGTCGAGGCGGACCAGGTCCGGGCGCGGCGGGGCGCGCAGGGCCTGGACCGTCCAGGTCGAGCCGTTGAGCAGGCCCTTCACCCGGTCGTTGCGCAGGCAGACCAGCTTCTCGCCCACCGCCGGCATCGGGTCGGTGTGGCCGGCGAGTTCCCGGAGCCGGTTGTTGTAGAGGCGGCGGGTCTTGTTGAGGCCGACCAGGACCTGGTCGCATTCGAGCACCTCGGCCGGGTCGAGGGTGCGGCGGGAGACGATCCGGCTCTGCCCGTAGGTGCCGAGTTCCAGCCGGCCGCCCTCGCGCACCGTCATGGCCATGCGGACGATCGGGTCGTCCTTGGCCTGGCGATGGACCTCGGTGAGCATCACGTCGGGCTCGGCCTCGGTGAAGAAGCCGCCGCCCCGCACCGGCGGCAGCTGCGCCGGGTCGCCCAGCACCAGCACCGGCCGGTCGAAGGACAGCAGGTCATTGCCGAGGTCGGAATCCACCATCGAGCATTCGTCGATGATAATCAGGTCGGCCTTCGCGGCCGGGCCGGAGCGGTTCAGCGTGAAGGTCGGGCCGCCCTCCTCCGCCTCCTTGGTGCGGTAGATCAGCGAGTGGATCGTGGCGGCGTCGTAGCAGCCTTTCTGGCGCATCACCGAGGCCGCCTTGCCGGTGAAGGCGCCGTAGACCACGGTGCCGTCGACATCCTCGGCGATGCGGCGGGCGAGCGTGGTCTTGCCGGTGCCGGCATAGCCGAACAGCCGGAACACCTGGCTCCCGCCCGTCTTCCGCCAGGCGGCGATGGCCTTCAGCGCCGCGTCCTGCTGCGGCGCGTAAGCCGAGGGCAGCCCCGCGCTCACGGCCAGCGCACGGTCGGCGGCAGGGACGACAGGATCGAGGCGACGTTGCCGCCGGTCTTCAGCCCGAAGATCGTGCCCCGGTCGTAGAGCAGGTTGAACTCGACGTAGCGCCCGCGCCGCACCTGCTGCTCCTCGCGGTCGGCCTCGGTCCAGGCGGTGCGGAGGTTGTCGCGGACGATCTTCGGATAGGCTTCCAGGAAGGCGCCGCCGACATCGCGGGTGAAGGCCAGATCCGCCTGCGGATCCCCGGTCCAGCGATAGTCATAAAAGATACCGCCGATGCCGCGGGGCTCGTTGCGGTGCTTGAGGTGGAAGTATTCGTCGCACCAGGCCTTGTAGCGGGCATGGTCGACGCCGTGGGCCGCGCAGGCGCGCTCGAGGCAGGCGTGGAAGTGGCGGCTGTCCGGGTCGTCCTGGTTGCGCCGCCGCTCCAGCACCGGGGTGAGGTCGGCGCCGCCGCCGAACCATGCCTTGGTGGTCACGACGAAGCGGGTGTTCATGTGCACCGTCGGCACATGCGGGTTCCACGGATGGGCGATCAGCGAGATGCCGGTGGCGAAGAAGCGCGGATCCTCGGCGGCCCCGGGCATCTGGGCCCGGAATTCCGGGGCGAACTCGCCGTGGACGGTGGAGATGTGCACCCCGGCCTTCTCGAACACCCGGCCCTTCAGCATCGCCATGACGCCCCCGCCCCCGGGCTGGCCGGTATGGTCGGTGCGGTTCCAGGGCGTCTTCACGAAGGTCCCGGCGCCCGTCGGCGCGTCCGGGTGGAACGGTCCCTCGGCCTCGGCCTCCAGGGTCTCGAAGGCCGCGAGGATTCGGTCGCGCAGGGTCGCGAACCAGGCCGCGGCCTCGGATTTCATGGCCGTCACGTCGGCCTCGGACAGGGGGGCAGTCAGGGCTGCGCGGGGGTCGTCCGGCATCGTCATGCGCTAGGCTTTCCCACCGCGCCGATGGGGCGTCAATCGGCGGGTGGCAATTCGATTTGCCGCGCCGCCCGACGCCGCCTTCCCGGGCCGACGCGCCATCGCGGCGCACGGGCTGCCGGGCCGGTGTCCCCTTCGGCGGCGGGCGCTCTAGATCAGCCGGCCCCGCGCCGGTCCGGCGCCGCCTCGAACCGTCAGGACAGCCCGAGCCATGGCCGACACGCTCCGCCTCTTCACCTCGCCCTCCGCCTTCCCGAATCCCCAGCGCCTGCGCCTGTTCGCGCACGAGAAGGGCATCGCCCACCTGTTCGACGAGGTGATCTACGACATGGCGCCGGGGGGCGAGCAGCGGCACTGGCGCCATCTCAAGATGAACCCCTGGGGCGAGACCCCGACCCTCCTGCTTGCGGACGGGACCATGCTGTCGGAGACCGCCGCGATCGTGCGCTACCTCGACGCGGCCCATCCGGGGCGCCGCATCACCGGCGATACGCCCCTGGAGCAGGGGCTCGACACGATGTGGGAGAACCGGATCTGGGTGCACATCCTCTACCGCATCACCACGATGTTCCACGTGCTGCACCAAGGACTCGGGCCCAAGCTGGAGCTGACGCACAACCCGCAATGGGGCGAGCATTGCCGCAAGGAAGCGCTGGGGCATGCCGCCCTGGTCGACCGCCACCTCGCGGACGGCCGCGCCTGGATGCTCGGCGGCGATGAGCCGACCTTTGCCGACATCACGCTCTGCACGGCGATCGCCTTCTCGAAATTCCCGGTCTGCGCCACCCCGCTCGACGAGCGGTTCGAGCAGCTCGACGCCCTGTGGCGGCGCTGGCAGGCGCGGCCGAGCTTCAAGGCGGCCTATGCCGATGGCGGCAGCGGGCTGGCGGAACTCGACCCTCTCAAGACCGCGTAGGACGGGTCTCGGGTTTCGGTTCGGCGGATGCCCGGCGCCGAACCGCGCTTCCGCCTCAGCGCTGGCCGCTCTCGCCCACCGGCTTGAGCAGGCCGGTGGCGCTCGCCACCAGCTCGCCTTGCACGTCGCGGATCTCGGCCTCGCAGAAGATCACCGAGCGCCCGGCGCGGGTGACGCGGCCCTCGGCGAGCAGGACGTCGCGGCCCGGGGCGAGGAAGCGGGTCTGCATGTCGAGGGTGACGACCGGCCGAGCGGCGCTCAGCCGTGCGGCGGTGCCGAGGGCAACATCCAGCAGGGTGCAGATTACGCCGCCATGCGCGATGCCGAGATTGTTGGCGTGCTCGGGCCGCAGGGCCAGGCGCAGCCGGGTCCGGCCCTCCTGCACGTCCAGCGCCTCGATCCCGCAATAGGTCACGAACGGGATGTGGGCCCCGAAGACGGTGCCCTGTTCCGATGGTTGATCCACGCCGCTATCCCCAGATCATGTTCCGCCGACATCGTCATCGCGCGGGCGGTATACAATCCCACGCGGCCGATCCCACGGAGCGGGACGTGTTTCCGGTCTGTTGCGAGACCGGACAGGGATTTTCGCAGACGAAGCCCTCCGGTTGACGGCCCCGAAAGGCGTAACGCGCGCGGCCCAAAAGGACCCGATCCCGTTCAAGTGCGGCTCGCCGCTATCGGTTTGCTCGGGCGACGATTTCAGCTGCACCCGCGGCTTGAGTAATATGCGTGTTCACGACCGACGCATTGTGTAAGGAAACTCTCGACGACGACTTGATTTTGCTGCACAGACGATAGAACCGTGCACCACCGTCGGATAGAGGGAGTCATCGATGGACGACATCGCCACAGATCAGCAGCAGACCTTTATCGAGCAGGCATCGGACATCGTGTCCGCGTATGTCTCGAACAATTCCGTCCCGATCAGCGAATTGCCCGCGCTCCTGGCCGGCGTTCACGCGGCCCTGGCGAAGCTCTCCGCTCCGGCAGCCGCCGTCACCGAGACGGCCGACAAGCCGACGCCGGCGCAGATCCGCAAGTCGGTGACCCCGGATGCGCTGATCTCGTTCATCGACGGCAAGCCCTACAAGACACTGAAGCGGCACCTGTCGCGCAACGGCCTGACCATCGAGCAGTATCGCGAGCGCTTCGGCCTGCCGCGGGACTATCCCTCGACCGCCGCCAGCTACTCGGCCCAGCGTTCCGAGCTCGCCCGCAGCCTCGGCCTCGGCCAGCAGCGCCGCAAGTCCGCGGCGCCGGTGCAGGAGCCCGATGAGGAGCCGGCCGAGAAGCCGAAGAAGGCGACCCGTGCGCGCAAGGCCAAGGAAACGGCCTGATCGAGCAAACGGTCTGATCTCGAGAGACCCGATCCAGGGACCTCGATCAGACCGATGATCCCGGGCGGCGGCGCGCATGCGTGCCGCCCGGATCGCATGAGCCTTGTCGCAAGCTTCGCGGCCTCGGCGTCGATCAGGCGAAATCCGCCAGATCGTCGGCCACGTCCCCCGCGGCCCTCTCCGTCTCGGCCTTTTCGGCCTCGCTCTTTTCGGCCGTGTCGGCCTCGGGCCGCCGGCCCGGCGATGGCGGCCGACCGCCCTCCCCCGGCGTATCGCCGTCCGGCCCGTCGGTGGTTTTGTCCGGCACCCGGCTCGCCATTCTGTGCTCTCCCGTCGTTCGTGCGGTTGTCGAGCAAAGACATCAGTCTTGCGCCCGTTCCGCACCCGCCGCCACAGGGGTGCCGGCTGAGGGGCTGCCGCGGCCTTCCCCAAGACCTTGTAAGCAGAGCGCGATAACCCGAACCCGGGACGAAGCGCCGCTCAGGCCCGCTTCGCGACGCGCGCGACGATTGCGTAGGATGAACGCAGATTACGGCCACGGGAGCAGGGATTGGGCAATCGCTACGGGCTGGAGATTCGCGCAGCTGCGGGGCCCGACGCTGCGGGCCTCGCCGACCTGTTGGGCGAGGCGGGCGTCGCGGTCGGCGTGGTCGATCTCGCCGTCAGGCTCAACGCTCTCCAGAGCAGCGGCGGCACGGCGCTTGTTGCGGTCGAATGGGGGCCGCCGAGCGGGCTGATCGCGCTCAGTCCCGTCCGCACGCTGGATGCCCCGAAGGCCTTGGGCCTCATCACGATCCTGGTCGTCGCGTCGGATTCCCGCCGCAAGGGCATCGGCCGGGTGCTGCTGAAGGCGGCCGCGCGGGCGGCGCGGCAGGCCGGGTGCGAGCGGCTGATCCTCAGCGTCGGCCCCGGCCAGGATGCGTTGCACGCCTTCTGTCTGGCGGCCGGCTTCACCGGCGACGGGCAGATCCTCACGCGCCCGTTGCTCAAGCGAGGCTCCACGGACCCTTGAGATCCGCGACACCATGGGCGCAGCCAGCGGGCCGTATCGGGCGTTGACCTCATGAGACTGGAGTTCGACCGATGCTGCGATCCGAGACCCCGCCGCCGCCCGGAAACCTGCCGGCCGATGCCCCGCCGGATTCCGAGAACCCGACCTCGGCCCAGCTCAAGGGTGACATCGACAGCGGCCGGACCGGCGACAAGATCCCTCATGTCGATGTCGGGGCCGCCCCGCTCGGCACCTGCGACGAGGCCGGAGGCACGCCCCCGACACCGCAGCGGGTCCGGCTCGCGCGGCTGACCGAGCGCGCGCCCTCCGAGAAGGCGGCAGCGGGCGTCATGCAGCAGCGCACGCCCTGGATCACCCCGGCCTATGCCGGCGCCATCGTGGCGATCGCGGCCGTGCTAGCGATCGCTCTCTGGTTGACGCACTGACCCGGAGCCGGAGCCGGACAGTACCGGGATGGTGCAGGACGGCACGGTGCCGATGCGGGCAGCTTAAAGGTCGATTCACGTCGATGCGGTTAGCGTGAGCTTACTGCAGTCTTGCGTAACCCGATCCTCATGCCCCCATCCGTCGACGCTCCGCCGGACCTGTCCGGGCTCCTCGAATTGTCGCGGATCGAGAATCTCGATCTGAAGCCGGTGATCCTCCGGGTGCAGACCGACCTGTTCGTCCGGTCGCCCGGCCGGGATCGGGCCCAGGTCGAGATCTTCGAATCCCTGGCCTGCGGCCTGATCCCCACGGTGGACGACGAGACCGCCGAGGTCGTCGCCCGCAAGCTGGCCCCCTTCCCCGAAACGCCCCCCTCCGTCCTGGAGGCCCTCGCCGTCCGGGGCGGCACCGTCCGCGACACGGTGGTGACGTTGGCCCCTGTGCTGAGCCACCGCCTGATCGAGGCCGCGCTGGCCGACGGCTCCGACATCGCCGCCCGCATCGCGGCCCGGGTCGGGCTGAGCCGCGAGGCGGTCGACGAACTCTCCCGCGAAGGCCGTCCGGAGATCGACCTCGCCCTCGCGGCCAATCTCGGCATCACCCTGCGCGGGGCAGCGCTGGCCCGGCTGGTGAGCCGCGGCCGCGGCGTCGCCGAACTGGCGCGCCTCCTCCTCGCCCGCCCCGACGTCTCGGCCGCCGACCTCGTGCCGCTCTACCTCCATGCCGACCCGATCCGCCGCGAAGTGATCGGCCGGACCGTCGAGGCGACCGCCGCCCTGCGCCCCTGCCCGCCCCCGCCGCGCGGCCTCGGCGAGACGCTGACCGGCCTCTCTTCCAACCAGGACGTCCCGACCTTCATCGCGGCCCTGGCCGACGGCCTCGGCCTGGCGCACGATTTTCTTACCGTGGTCGCCGAACCCGGCGCGCGCTACGACCTGTTGACGCTCGGCCTGCGCGCCGCCGGCCTGCACGAGGAGGAGGCGGTCTACATCTTCCTCACGCTCAACCAGGGCGTGGCGCGGTCCGCCGAGCGGGTGGCCGGGCTGGTGCGCCTGTTCCGGACCGTGAGCCGGCCGGCCTCGCGCGACCTGATCGCGGCGATCCTCGACACCCCCCTCGCCGAGCGCGGACGGAGCGAGGCCCACCAGCCGCTGCACGGCCCGGAGGCCAAGCTGCGTCAGGGCCCCGAGCGCGCCGGCGCGCAGCGCCCGCCCCTGCCGATGCGCGCCTTCCGGGCGACCGGCGGCGAGGCCGGCTGACGCACAAAGGTCAGGGATCCAAAGGAGCACAGCCCTTGTGCGCGTGAAGGGCGAAGCCCTTCCTCATCAGGGCTCCGCCCTGATAACCCGCCAAAGGGCTAGGCCCTTTGGGAACCCGTGGCTCTATGTCGGTTCAGCGGGGCTCCGCCGGACCATGCCAGGCAGGCTGCCGGTCGGAGGCTTCCAGCGTGTCGTTCGAGGCGGGCTCGTCCACGCCGGCGCGGCGGCTCAACTCGGCCATCAGGCCCCGGGCCAGCACGGCGCGCACCGCCCGGCTCTCGGGGGGAACCGCCTCGAGGGCGGCCGGCAAGGCCGCCTTGGCGCCCGCGACCGCCGATCCGGTGAGCTTGCGCGTCTCCGCGGCCGGATCCGTACCGTTACGCAGCATCGCCAGATACGAGAGCGCGCCGATCACCAGCGCGGCGCGCAACAGGAAGGTCATCGGACGGGCTCCTTCGCGGACATCGCGCGCTATCGAAACCCGAAAATGCGTCGGGTTTCGTGAACTCCGCCGCAACCCTCCCGGTTTTCGGCGTCCATGGTGAACGAAGCCCATTCCCGGGCGTCTGGTTACCTTGCGGAAAGCATCCCGAGCAATCGGACAAGTCCCGCAACACTCGTTTAAGCCGCCCCTGCGACTGTCCGGTAGTCGTTTTGAAGTCGAGCCGGAGGCGCGAGGAATGTCGATTGGCATTCACCGCGGCGCGTGTGAGCCTTGCCTGTTAAAAAAGCCCTGACTTCTCTGCTCGACGACCGCCTCGCGGGTCTGGTCCACGAATCCGTGGCGGACGATGCGAGCGTGCGGTTCCGGCATGAGCGTTTCCTGATGTCGCGCCTCGCCACCGGCATGGTGATGATGGCGGCGCTGCCGCCCTATCTCGTCTGGCGCGGCGTCCCGTCGGGCATCGAGGTGCTGGCGATCGCGAGCCTGCTGCTGCCGGTGCTGGCCGCCGTCCTGCTCGCCCGCACCGGCTCCCTCTGGGTGGCGCACGCGGTGTCGTCGGCGGGGCTGACCGGATTGGTGGTCTGCCTGGCCGGCCTCACCGGCGGCGCCGCCTCCCCGGCCGCGGTCTGGCTGGTGGCGATCCCCCTGGAGGCCTTGGTCTCCGGCTCGATGCGCGCCACGGCGGCCGCCGCCGTCCTGGCCGTGCTCGGCGTGCTCGGTGTCGTCTCCCTCGGCTCCTGGGCCGGCACCGTGCCGATGATGGACATCTCGGCCAGCGTCGCCCTGCCGGTCTTCGCGATCACGGCGATCGGCCACGTCGCCGCCCAGGCCCTGGAGCACATGCGCAACGAGGGCACCTGGCGCGAGCGGCTGCGCGACAACGAGGCCCGCGACCGGCTGCTGCTCTCGGCGATCGACGACCTCGTGACCTGGCACGACCGCAACGGCCGGGTGCTCGAGGCCTCCGTCTCGGCGAGCCGCCTGGTCGGCAGCGACGCGGCGCGGCTGCGCGGCCACGGCCTGCTGGAGCGGGTCCATGTCGCCGACCGGCCGGCCTTCCTTAAAGCGGTCAGCGATGTCGCCGCGACCGGACGGCCCGCCACCCTGCCGCTGCGCCTGCATGTCGAGCCGGCCGCTGGCCGTCCCGACGGCGCCCGCCTGATCCATGCCGAGATGCGCGCCCACCGGATCGAGCACGGCCCCCACGATGCGGCCATGACCGTCGTGGCCGTGACCCGCGACATGACCGAGCATCACCGCCACGCCGAGGAGCTGGAGCGCGCCCGCGCCGAGGCCGAGCGCGCCGACGCGATCAAGGGACGGTTCCTGGCCAACGTCACGCACGAGCTGCGCACGCCGCTCAACGCGATCATCGGCTTCTCCGAGGTGCTGGCCGGCGAAGGCGCGATCAGCCTCAGCCCGGATCAGGCGCGGGAATATGCCGGGATCATCGGCTCGTCCGGCCACCACCTGCTCGGCGTCGTCAACACGCTGCTCGACATGAGCCGGATCCAGAGCGGCAATTTCGACTACGCGCCGGAGATCTTCGATGCCGCCGCGCTGGTCCGGTCCTGCTGCGACCTGATGCGCCTCAAGGCCGAGGCGGCCGGGGTCACCCTGGTGGCCGCCGTGTCGGGACCGATCGAGATCACGGCCGATCCGACCGCCTGCCGTCAGGTGCTGATCAACCTGATCTCGAACGCCGTGAAGTTCACCCCGCGGGGCGGCCGGGTCGACCTGTCCCTGCGCCCGGGGCCGGACGGGCTCGACATCGTCGTGGCCGATACCGGGGTCGGCATCGGCGAGGGCGACCTGCCCAAGCTCGGCACGCCGTTCTTCCAGGCCGGAAGCGGCGGCTACAAGCGCCAGCACGAGGGGACCGGCCTCGGCCTCTCGGTGGTCCAGGGCCTGGTCGGCCTGCATGGCGGCGCGCTGCAGATCGAGAGCGCGCCCCAGGCCGGCACCGTCGTGACCGTGACGCTGCCTCTGGTCTGCCGGGATCCGGCCGCCGCCGCCGGCCCGGCCCCGATCCGCACCGCCGTGCGGGGCGCCAGCCCCCCGCGCCGGTCGGTGGTGCGCCTGCCGCTCGGCCTGTTTGACGCCGAGCCGGCCGCCTCGGAGCCGACCCTGCGTCGGGCCGGCTGAGCCATCGATCCGCGAGAAGGAGACACGATGTCAGGCTACCGCGAGATCACCGTTCCGGGGGAGGCACGCTCCGCCCGCCGTCCGGCGCCGCGCCGGGCCGCCGCCGCCCCGAGCGACTGGCGCGGCGTGCTGGTCGGTGCGTTGAAGGCCACGGGCGCCTCGTGCCGGAACAGCCCCGGCACGGTGCTGAGCAGCCTCGTCGCCGTGGGCGCGGCGGGCTTCATCTGCTTCAACGCGCTGGGGCACCAGTCCGGCCGCCATCCGGCGCCGATCCTGCCGAAGGTCGCCGCGCAGAAGGCCCCGCCCCCGCGCGAGGCGGCGGCCCCGAAGGAGGCGATCCGGGATGTCGCCAAGGAACCGACGCAGCCCGACCGGACCGCCCCCGCCAAGCAGGCCGCCCGCGACCCGATCGCCGAGCTGATCCGCTCCGACGAGACCACCGCCTCGGTGACGCCCCGGGCCGTCCCGGCTCGGAGCACGGCCAAGCCGGTGCAGAAGGATGCGCCCAAGGAGGCTTCGAAACCGGCGAAGTCCGAGAAGGACGCGGATCCGGTGCTGCGGGCGCAGAAGGCGCTCTCGAAGCTCGGCTATCCGGTCAAGCCCGACGGCGCCATGGGGCCGGGCACGCGCGCGGCGATCGAGAAGTTCGAGCGCAGCGCCAAGCTGCCGGTGACCGGCGAGGCGTCGGGGCAGACCCTGCGCGCGCTGATGTCCCGCGCCGGCGGCCAGGGGTAGAGCGCCCGCCGCCGGGGCGAAGACCGATTCGGCGGCCGGCGCGTGGTGACAACGACGACCGACGAGGTCCCGCCGGTGCGATGCGCTCAGTATTGCGTGCCGGTGAAGCGGCAGATCGTCTTGCAGCGCGGGCCGCCATTGCCCTGCCACGACTTCGCGTGACCGATCGACCCGGTCATATCCTGCGTCGGATTTCCGCCCGGGCGATGGACCACGATGTTGCAGGCATCGCTCGGCGTCCGCTGGTAGCGGGGGCACGACCGCGACTCGCGATTGCCCAGCAGATCCATCAGCGTGTCCGCCCCGGCGCTGGCCGGCGCGCTCACGGTGAACACCGACGTCATGACCAGTGCAGCAATCCAAGCGAATCTCGGCATGCAGATGCTCCTTTCCGCGCCGCCTCCTGCAGTTTTGAGCGGCTTATGCTCAGTTAATCATCAGATTTCAGAGTATATGTGCGGAAACACACATCGATAAATTTGGTTTTAATCCCGAATATCTCGGAAATTCTTTCGGGAATATTTTGCGCCCTCCATCGTATGTGAGGATACCGCAGCGACGAGGCGCTCCGAGCCGATCGTCCGGTTGCACCGGTCGGCGCTTTCGCGCATCCCGGGGACGCTTCCGGGAGGCCCGACACGCATGCGCCTGCGCTCCGATTTCTGGGTCTCCGCCCATCTGCGCCGCCTCGGGGTCGAGGGCATCCCGGCCGTGCTGCGCCGGCGCGGCTCTCCCGAGGCCGGGGCGATCTTCGTGAAGGTCGACCGTCTCGACGGCACCGCCGACCTCTACGGCCCCGCCCCCCAGGCCCTGTTCGAGGCCGAGGACAGCGGCGACCGCCGCTTCACCGCCCTGATCACGGGCGGCACGCCGCTCGACGTCGAGGAGCGGTTGACCAAGGAGATCCGGTTCGATTCCGACCTCTGGATCATCGAGATCGACGATCGGCAGGGGCGGCATTTCTTGGAGCTGGCCGAATAAGCTTCCGTCTTCGAGACGATACCTTCTCGGCCGCTTTCATATCATCCGGACCGCGGCATATCGGTCTTTCCGGCGTATTCAAATATATATTTCCGATATTCGCCCGAGTAACAACCGGTTCATCCCCGCGGTTGTCTGACGAATATGCAAATAGCCAGGCTTCAGCGAATAGAATAGCCAGCTTACGCTTATTTCGACCGGAAACCCATGTTCCGAATTTAACTGTCAGTTTATGGAGTGTTTGTACGCCCAGCCTGACGGGGATCTGGTGATGGACATGAAGATATCGTTCGTTCTGAGAGGTCTGATCGGGCTGCTCGCGATAGGCTTCCTCGCGCAAGGCGTCATGAGTGTGCTGCAGCTGCGCGCCGTCAACGCCAATGCCCGAGATCTCTCCGACAACTGGATGCCCAGCGTGCAGGCACTGGGCGACCTGAAATACAGGATTACACGACTCCGGCTCGCCGATGCCCGCTATGTGACCGCGCTCGAGCCCGTTTCCGAACTGGACTCGGTATCCGCGCGCCGCCTCAAGGAGGTCGAAACCGTCGCCACGCGCTACGAGCCGCTCATCGCAAGCGCGGATGAACGGGCCGCGTGGCAGGTCTATCAACAGAACTGGACCGCGTATCTCGGCTTTCGTGCGAAGATCATGGCCGCCGCCCAAGCGAAAGATCAGGGCATCTTGAACACGCTCTTCCAGACGTCGCGCAAGACGTTCGACGAGGTGATCCAATCCCTCGACCGCAGCACGGCCTTGAATGTCTCGGGGGGCGATGACGCCAAGGCCAAGGCCGAAGCGTCCTACGAGCATGCCCTCTGGATGATCGGCCTGCTCTGCTGCGCATCCTTTGCCTTTGGGCTCGCCGGCATCGTCTATGTGCTCGTCGGCGTGACGCGCCCGATCAACCGCCTGATCCTGCGCATGCGGAATTTGGCGTCCGGCGATGTCGAGGCCTCGGTGCCCTACACGGACCGCACCAATGAGATCGGCTCCATTGCCGCCGCCGTTGAGGCGTCTCGGGAGAACCTGGTGCGGACGCGGCAACTGGAAGAGGAAACGGTGCTGGCCCGCGCTTCCGCCGAGGAGCAGCGCAAGGCCGGGATGCGCCAGATGGCCGATGCTTTCGAGGACGCGGTCGGCGGTATCGTCGGCATGGTCTCCTCGGCCGCCACGGAGCTTCAGACGACCGCACAGACCATGACGGTCACGGCGGGGGAAACCGCCAACCAGTCCGGCTCGGTCGCCGCGGCGGCCGAACAAGCCGCCGCCAACGTCAACACGGTCGCTGCGGCGGCCGAGGAACTCGGATCGTCCGTGCAGGAGATCGGGCGTCAGGTTTCGGGCTCGTCCGATCTGGCCCAGACGGCGGTGGGCGAGGCCGACCAGACCATGCAGCTCGTCCAGGCCCTCAGCCAAGCCTCCTCCCGGATCGGCGACATGGTCGGGCTGATCTCCAACATCGCGAGCCAGACCAACCTTCTGGCGCTCAACGCCACCATCGAGGCGGCGCGCGCCGGCGAGGCCGGCCGGGGCTTCGCGGTGGTCGCCACCGAGGTCAAGGAACTGGCCACTCAGACGGCACGGGCGACGGAGGAGATCAGCGGCCAGATCAGCCAGATCCAGGGCGTGGCCGGCCAAGCGGTGGCGGCGATCGGCTCGATCACCACCCGCATCCGCGAGATCAACGGCGTGGCAACCTCGATCGCCGCCGCCGTCGAACAGCAGGGTGCGGCCACGCAGGAAATCGTCCGCAACGTCGCTCAGGCGTCCGCCGGCACCAGCGAGGTGACGAGCAACATCACGGGCGTCGCGCGCGCCTCGGAGGCGACGGGATCGGCGGCCAATCAGGTGCTGTCGGCGGCCTCCGAGCTGTCACGCCAGTCCGAGCACCTGAACGGCGAGGTCCTCCGGTTCCTCTCGACCGTCCGGGCGGCCTGAACCGGGACGGTTACGGCTTCGAGGCGGGCCGCCTTCATGGGCCCGCCGCAAAGCCCGGGATGGACGAGAACCGATCCAACGCCGCTTCGGGTGACCGACCATTGGAGGCTGGCGCGCGCCTCTACCCCCACAGATCCGCCTCCGGCGGGTGCACGATGCTGCCGTCGTAGCGCAGCGGCGGGTCGCGGTCGCGGGCGAGGAGCAGCGGGCCGTCGAGGTCGACGAAGTCGGCCTGGGACGCCAGCAGCGTGGCGGGCGCCATGCCGAGCGAGGTGCCGAGCATGCAGCCGACCATGACGGAGAGGCCCCGGGCCCGGGCCTCGCGGGCGAGCAGGATGGCCTCGGTGAGGCCGCCGGTCTTGTCGAGCTTGATGTTGATCGCGTCGTAGCGGCCGGCCAGCGCGTCGAGGCCGGCGCGGTCGTGCAGGCTCTCGTCGGCGCAGACCGGGACCGGGTGCGGGATCTCGGCGAGTAGGGCGTCGGCATCGGCCGGCAGGGGCTGCTCGATCAGGGCGACGCCGGCCTCCAGGCAGGCCGCGAGGTTGGCCTCGACGGTCTCGGGCCGCCACGCCTCGTTGGCGTCGACGATCAGCCGCGCTTGTGGCGCGCCCGCCCGCACGGCGGCGATGCGCTCGGGATCGCCGGCCCCGCCGAGCTTGACCTTGAGCAGCGGACGGTGGGAGGCCGCCCGGGCGGCCTCGCCCATGCTCTCGGGGGTGCCGAGGCTCAGCGTGTAGGCGGTCACCGCCGGGGCGGGGGCGGCCAGCCCGGCGATCTCCCAGGCCCGGCGGCCCTGGAGCTTGGCCTCCAGGTCGAACAGGGCGCTGTCGAGGGCGTTGCGGGCGGCGCCCGCCTTCATCCGCGTCGCGAGTTCGTCCCGCCCGATCCCGGCGCCGATCGCATCCGCCTGTCCCTCGATCAGGGCGACGACGCTCTCGACGCTCTCGCCGTAGCGCGGATACGGCACGCATTCGCCGCGCCCGACCCCGTTCGCGTCCGTGAGGGTCGCCACCACCACGGCGATCTCGGTGCGGCTGCCGCGGGAGATCGTGAAGGCGCCGGCGATCGGGAAGCGCTCGACGGACAGGGTCAGGCGGCGGGCCATGTCAGACCTCCGGGAAATCGGCGACGATCCGGTCGACCAGCCCGGCGACGCCGAAGCGCACCGGATCGGTGGCGGGCAGGCTGTGCTCCGCGGCGAGCTTGTCGAGCAGCGCCTTCGCCTCGCTCTCGCCGAGCGCCTGCGTGTTCACGGAGATCCCCACCGGCTTGATCGCCGGGTTGGTCAGGCTGCCGAGCTGCACGGTGAGGTCGATCACCTGCTGGAGGGTCGGCAGCGGGTGCTTCACGCCGCGCATCGTGCTCCGGGTGGGCTCGTGGCAGACCACGAAGGCATCCGCCTGGGCGCCGTGCAGCAGACCGAGGCTGACGCCCGCGAAGGAGGGGTGGAACAGCGAGCCCTGGCCCTCGATCAGGTCCCAGTGATTCGGGGCGGCCTCGGGGGAGATCGTCTCGACGGCGCCGGAGATGAAGTCGGCCACCACGGCGTCGATGGCGACGCCCCGGCCGGAGATGAACACGCCGGTCTGGCCGGTGGCGCAGAAATCCGCGTCGAGGCCGCGCTCGCGCATGCCGCGCTCCAGGGCCAGCACGGTGTACTTCTTGCCGACCGAGCAATCGGTGCCGACGGTGAGCAGGCGCCGGCCCGCGCGCTTGGTGCCCTTGCCGGTGGGGAAGCGCTCGTCGGTGTGGCGCACGTCGTGGAGCTGCCGGCCGCGGCGCGCGGCGGCCTCGGCGATGGCCGGGACCGCACCGAGCTTGACGTGCAGGCCGCTCGCGACGTCGAGCCCGGCCTCGATCGCCGCCACGATCTCCTTGACCCAATGGTCCGGCAGGACGCCGCCGGCGTTGACGACGCCGATCACCAGGGTCCGGCAGCCCTTGGCCAGGGCCTCGGGCAGGGTCATGTCGGGGATGCCGAGATCGGCGGCACAGCCCGGGAGCCGCATCTGGCCGACGCACCACTCGGGGCGCCAATCCTTGATGCCGTAGGCGGTCTTGGCCGCCAGCGTGTCGGGCACGTCGCCCAGGAACATCAGATAGGGCGTGGCGATCTGCATCGGTCGGGAAACCTTCTGGGGAAACCGGCGCCCCGTCTATGCGGGATCGCGGCTGCCCGGCGCAATGCACGATGGCGGCCAGGGCGGTGGACGCCGCCCCCGCCCGGCGCGTCGCCGGCCTATGCCCTCCGCCGCGGCGCCGGATTTATCCGCGCGTTTCGCACTTTCGACCGGCCGCGACCGGAACGGGCCGCCCGCGAGCACGATTGCCGTTGCACCCCGCGCTCCCGATTTGCGACTTGTGCCGATCGAGCCGCCATCCGCAACCGGAGGCCCTCCGATGATCTTCATGACCGACGCCGCGGGGGCCCTGACCTATGTCAGCCCCGAATGGCACGGCCTGACCGGACAGAATCAGCGCGACGCCGTGGGCCAGGGGTGGTTCGAGCGGCTGAACACCGAGGACGGCGCGGTCTTGCGGGCGGTCATCAAGGAGGCGGCGCAGGCCAAGGCGGAGTTCATCGTCCGGTTTCGCCTGTCCCGCGACGGCGGCGGCTCGATCTGGGCGGCGGCCGGCGCGGTGCCCTCCTACGGGCCGCCCGACCATACGTTTCTGGGTTTCCTCGGCTCGATCACCGAGCTCGTCCCCGGCAGCGAGGCGCTGTCCGCGCAGGGCGGCCTCGGCCGCTTCGTCCCGCCGCCGCCGCGCCCCTCGACCGCGCCGGCCTCCACCCTCGACCTGGTGGCCGACCACCTGCTGATGGCCCACGGCCTGATCGAGGTCGATGGCGGCAAGTCGGCGCTGGCGCCGCTGCGCGAGGCCCTGTTCCGGGTCGGCCAGGAGATCGCGCAGAAGATGACGGTGTCGCCGGTCTCGTCGACGCTCGAGAACGGCGACACGCTTCACTGACGCCGGTCCCGGCGCTCACCGGGACCGGTCGCGGCGGGCGCGATCAGGCGGCGCGTCGTCGCGCCACCGCGGCCTCGTCCGCCACCGTCTCGGCCGGCGCGACGCGGCCGGTGGCCCGGACCATGCCCTCGGCGCCGGCGAGCGCGCCCGGGCGCAGCTCCAGGCCGAGGAAGCGCGCGCGCTCGAACGGGCCCGGCAGGGTCAGGCCCTCCGCCAGCGCGGGGTCGAAGCCGAAGCGGGTGTAGTACGGCGCATCGCCCACAAGCAGCACGGCGCCGTGGCCGAGCGATTCCGCCCGGCCGAGGGCGGCCTGCATCATCACCGAGCCGAGGCCCTGGCCCTGGATCTCCGGATCGACCGCGAGCGGCCCGAGCAGCAGCGCCGGACGGGCCAGGCCGGCCTCGACGTGCCACAGGCGCAGGGTGCCGACGAGGCGGCCGCGCCGGGTCGCCGCGAAGGCGAGGCCGCGGGCGGGCAGCCGTCCCTCGCGCAGGCGCTCCGAGGTCCGAGCGCGTCGGTTGCCGGCAAAACAGGCGTCGAGCAGGCGCTCGCGCGCCGGGACGTCATGGATGCGCTCCGCGCGGATCTCGATCATGACTGTGCCCTCCCCGGGCCGACAAGCGGGAGAAGCAGACGTTTGCCGGAGGGCCGAACGCCCTTCGCCAAGATGGAGGCTGGAGATCGACGTCCGGCGGCTCGGGGCCGCCGGACATGTCCTACGCAGATTCAGATGACGATCTGCTGAAGGGGCGGGAAGCCGTTGAAGGCCACCGCCGCGTAGGTCGTGGTGTAGGCGCCCGTGCCCTCGATCAGGACCTTGTCGCCGATCGAGAGCGAGACCGGCAGCGGGTAGAGCTGCCGCTCGTAGAGCACGTCCACCGAGTCGCAGGTCGGCCCGGCGATGACGCAGGGCTCGGTCCGGTCCCCGTCCCGGGTGGTGCGGATCGGGTAGCGGATCGACTCGTCCATGGTCTCGGCCAGCCCGCCGAACTTGCCGATGTCGAGATAGACCCAGCGCACCTCGTCGGCGTCGGCGGACTTCTTCGACACCAGCACGACCTCGGCCTCGATCAGGCCGGCATTGCCGACCATGCCGCGGCCCGGCTCGATGATCGTCTCCGGGATCTGGTTGCCGAAATGCTTGGTCAGGCCGCGGAAGATCGCCTCGCCGTAGCTCTCCACGCCCGGCACCGCCTTGAGGTACTTGGTCGGGAAGCCGCCGCCGAGATTGACCATCGACAGGAAGATGCCGCGCTCGGCGCATTCACGGAAGATCGCCGCCGCGGAGCCCAGCGCGCCGTCCCAGGCCTCGGTATTGCCCTGCTGCGAGCCGACATGGAACGAGATGCCATAGGCCTCCAGCCCCTGGCGGTGGGCGTGCTCGAGCACGTCGGTCGCCATCTCGGGCACGCAGCCGAACTTGCGCGACAGCGGCCAGTCGGCGCCGGCGCCGTCGCACAGGATGCGGCAGAACACGCGCACGTCGGAGGCCGCGACCGCCGCGGCCTCGGCGGCCCGGGCGATCTTGTCGACCTCGGCCTGGCAATCCACCGCGAACAGGCGGATGCCGAGCTTGAGCGCGCGGCCGATGCAGCGCTCCTTCTTGATGGTGTTGCCGAAGGAGATCCGGTCGGGGGTGGCGCCGGCGGCCAGCGCCATCTCCATCTCGGCCACCGAGGCGGTGTCGAAGCAGGAGCCCATCTCGGCGAGCAGGCGCAGCACCTCGGGGGCCGGGTTGGCCTTCACCGCGTAGAACACGCGGGTGTCCGGCAGGGAGCGCGCGAAGGCGGTGTAGTTGTCGCGCACGACGTCGAGGTCGAGGACCATCACGGGTCCCTCGTCCTGACCGAGGTCACGGCGCACGCGCAGGAAATCACGGATGCGATCGGTCATGGTCGTCTCCCGGCACGGGTTCGCGAGCGCCCGTCTCGCGGGCGCGCTGTCGATGTGACGACCCCACGGGTCGCCGGCGTCAGGGGGCGATGCGTCGCGCGGACCCACGCGCTTTGGAGACGCGTCGATCCAGGCGGGCGCAGAGCACCCGGAAGCTGCCGTGGATTGGAAGGGATGACCCCCACCGCACGCCGGGCAAAGAGAAACAAGCCTCTTCGGTGCCGGCCTTTGGAGGGCCGACGAGACCAAAAAAGCCCGTTCGTCGTTGCTTTAAGCTGCGTCCCCCGTGGAGAGCGGGGTTCGCCGGTTTCGCCTCCGGCTGCCGGTTGTTGTCGGGGTCCGGTGTTGCCACCTGGATGCCGGCCGTAGGGATCCACCCTTGCGACCATCGATCCTTTAAGACCCCTGGCGGCTGTCCGGCAGTTGACCGGATGCCCACCAACCGGCACGCGGCCACAGGCACGTGCGAAATTGGGCAGGGCGCATATACGGAGATCGACCCCCGACAACAAGGGGATTGCGGCCCGATCGACCCGTATTTCCCCGCCAAATCCGCACCGCGGCCGCGGCGTTGCAAAAACGGCGCAGTCCGGGTGCCGCCGCCTGGCCGCGCGGGCTTCCCAAGCGGTCCGGAAGCGGGCATCTGACCGCCGGAGCGATGTCCTCAGACGAGCGTATGATGGCCGGGCCGAACAGATCGAGAGCGGTGCCCGATCGCCTCGCCGCCGTGCCCGGCTCCGGCGCCTCACTCTTCCGTATCGGCCTGGACCGTTCCGGCTTCGGCGCCGGCGCGACGGCCCGGGCGTGAGCCCCCCCGTGAATGCCGCCGCCGGCATGCCGGTGCCCGCGCCCCGCGGTGACGCGCTCCCGGAACCGCTGATCCGCACCGCCGATCTCGCCGATCTCGATGCCCTGGTCGCCCTGGAGCACGCCGCCTTCGCCACCGACCGGGCGGAGCGCCGGGCGATCCGTCACGCGATCCGGTCGCCCAGCATGGATGTGCTGGCGGCACTGATCCCGGGGCCGGACGGGGATCGGGAGCCGGTCCTGGTCGGTGCGGCGGTGCTGGAGCGCCGGCGCGGCAGCCGGATCGCCCGCCTCGCCTCGATCGCGGTGGCGCCCAATCGCGGCGGCCTCGGGCTCGGCGGGAAACTCCTCGACGCCGCGGAGGCCCAGGCCCGCGCCCATGGCTGCGACCGCCTGCGCCTCGAGGTCCGCGCCGACAACGGCGCCGGCATCCGCCTCTACGAGCGTCGCGGCTACACCCGATTCGCCGTGCAGCCCGCCTATTATGAGGACGGGATGGAGGCCTGGCGCTACGAGCGCGGGCTGTAGGGATCACGCGCCGGGCCGCCCCATCGCGGCCATCGGCTCCTGCGGCTGCACTGATCCGGCGTATCGCGCGAGACCCAGCCCTGACGCATGCTCGGCGAACGGGACCGGCACCCGGACACGGGTCGCCGATTGTTATGGTGCGCAGATCAGTCGCGACACCGGAAACCGAACCGATATTATATCTCTCTTGTTTGAATCAGGCACATCCTGTTGGATATTTATGGAATAATGGCGCTTGAGCAGCGCATATGTCAGTACAGATCATTGAACAAATTTCGCATCTCCGCTTTACGATCTTGAGATTTCAACATATTATCTATCCCAAGCGACAGCCTGTCCTTCCGGGGATTGAATTTTAAACATCAATTTTACGAATGAGCAAAAGTTTTGTCGATCACTCAGTTTGAAATGTTAAAAACGGCGGCACGCATATCCCGTCCCGTTTTATATTCAGAGTTCAGAGACTGAAGATGCCGCGCCTAACCGGTTTCTCGATCCGCACGACGATCTGTCTCGTCCTGTCGGCGATGGGGCTGATCATCCTGAGCTACGCCACGAGTACGCTGATCGAGGTGCGCAGGCAGGCGGTGCAATCGGCCCAGGTCGCGACCCTCGCCCAGGTGAGCCGGGCGTCGCTCAACGGCCTGCTGGCCACGCGCCTGGCACGGGGCGTCGCCTTGCAGGGCATGTCCGGCGACAGTCCCGCGGACGGGCCGACCCTGGACACGCTCGACACGAACGATCGGCTTGTCCGTGACGCCACGACGGAGATCGTGACCCGCCTGCGGGATCAGGATCTGCCGGCGGTCGGGGCGACGCTCGGGCGGCTTCAGGCCGCGCAGGACGCGGTGACGACCCTCCGGCCCCGCCTCGGCAAGGGCATCCGGCTGGCCAAGACGGAGCGCGAGGCCGGTCTGACGGAGGAGACGAAGCGGATCTGGCAGGAGATGCTGGATGCGCTTTCCGCCACGGCCGATGCCGTGGACGCCGCGATTCCCCTGTCGGATCCGGTCCTGCGCCGCAACCTCGAGATCAAGCGCGCGGCCTGGGCGATGCGCATGGCGAGCGGGGCCGTCGGGCTGCGCATCCAGTCGACGCTGGCGGCGGGGCGGTCCTGGCCCCTGGCCGAATCCATGGTGGCATCCGCGGAGCTCGGCCGGATGGAAGCGGCCTGGGCGCGCCTGAGCGAAGCGGCCCCCGGGGCCTCGGATACGGTCCGCGCGGCGATCTGGAGGGCCGGGGCCAGCAATTTCGAGGGGACCGGCCTGGCCCGCCGGACGAGCCTGTACGACGCGTTCAGCCAGCAGAAGCCGCCGGGCATCACGCTTCTGGAATCGCGGACCCGCAACACGGCCGATCAGCAGACGATCGTGGATGTCGGCACGGCCGCCCTCGACGAGATGATCGGGCGCGCCGACAACCTCGTGCACGCGGCGAACGCCGCGCTGGCGCGGAATGCCGTGGTCCTGCTGGCCGCCGTGCTGCTCGTCGGCCTGGGCCTGCTCGCGGTGTTCCGCGGCGTCCTGAGGCCGATCCGGCGGATCACGACCACGATGCAGGTGCTCGCTGACGGCGATACATCCGTCGAAGTGCCCTTCCGCGACCGTCGCAACGAGATCGGCGAAATGGCCGCGGCCGTCCAAGTGTTCAAGGACAATCTGATCCGCGCCCATGCGCTGGAACAGGAGACCGCCCGGGCGCGGCTGGCCGCCGAGGAGCGGCGCAAGGCCGGCCTGCACCAGCTGGCGGAAAGCTTCCAGCAGGCGGTCGGCGGCATCATCAGCCTCGTGTCGTCCTCGGCGACGCAGCTGCAGGCCGCCGCCCAGACCATGACGACCACCGCGACCCAGACCGCCAGCCAATCCACCACGGTGGCGGCCGCGGCCGAGCAGGCGACATCCAACGTCAACACCGTGGCGGCGGCGGCCGAAGAGCTGGGCTCGTCGGTCCAGGAGATCGGGCGGCAGGTCGACGGATCGGCCAAGCTCGCCCAGGTCGCCGTCGACGAGGCCGGCCAGACGGGCATGCTGGTTCAGGAATTGAGCAGCGCCGTCGGCCGGATCGGCGATGTCGTCGGGCTGATCTCGAACATCGCCGGTCAGACCAACCTGCTGGCGCTCAACGCCACGATCGAGGCGGCCCGGGCCGGCGAGGCGGGGCGTGGTTTCGCCGTCGTGGCCTCCGAGGTGAAGGCGCTCGCCGAGCAGACCGCCAAGGCCACCGAGGAGATCGCCGGGCAGATCGCCCGGATCCAGACCTCGACCGGCGATGCCGTGACGGCGATCGGGTCGATCAGCACGCGCATCCGGGAGATCAACAATGTGGCGACCACGATCGCCGCGGCGGTGGAGGAGCAAGGCGCGGCGACCCAGGAGATCGTGCGCAATGTCGGGCAGGCGGCGACCGGGACCGGCGAGGTCACCCGCAACATCGCGGGCGTCGCGGGTGCCGCGGACGAGACCGGCAACGCGGCGAGCCAGGTGTTGAGCGCGGCGACCGAGCTGTCGCGGCAATCCGAGCACCTCAATGCCGAGGTCGCCCGCTTCCTCGACACCGTCCGGGCCGCGTGACGGACCCGCGCCGGGTCACCGGATCGTGCGATCCGGGGGCCGCCCTGTTCCCGCCCTGTTAGGAGAGTCTTACAGCCCCGACCCTACATCGCTGAGGCCGCCCCGAGACCTCGCCGCGCATGAGACGCCGTCCATGGCCGTGATCGCCGCCTTCGTGATCAATGCGGGGCTCAACTTCGTCCTCGGACTGCTGATCGCCCAGCTCCTCGGGCCGGCCGATTTCGGCCGGTTCGCCCTGGCGACCACCGGGGCGGTCGTGCTGAACACGGTGCTGTTCGAGTGGCTGCGGCTCTCGGCGACGCGGTTCTATTCGGGGCGCGTGCGCGTGGACGAGCCCTGGATCCGGCACGGGCTCGACCGGGCCTATCTGCGCATCGGCCTGCTGCTGCTCGGCGCCGCCGCCCTGTGCGGGGCGTTCGGCTTCGGCGGCGACGGGGCGGGCGGGCGCGAGGCGGTCCTGTGCGGCACGGGGCTGGCCGCGCTCGGCATCGGGGTGTTCGACTACCATGCGGCTCTGGCCCGCGCCCGGTTCGACGGCAAGCTGTATCTCGGCCTCGTGGCGGTGAAGAACGTCCTGGCCTTCATCCTGATGGCCGCGGCCGCCTGGTGGCTGCCGCAGCCGGCCTGGGTGCTGGCGGCGGCCGGCCTCAGCCAGCTCGCCGCCGTGATCCTGCTGCGCCATCCGCTGCGCGACCCCGCCATGCCGTTCGAGCGGCCGCGGCTCACCGCGACCTGGGGCATCTTCGCCCGCTACGGCCTGCCGCTGATCGCCGCCAACACCGCCTATCAGTGCCTCGCCTTCGTGAACCGGGGCGCGATCGCCGGCCATGC
The DNA here is from genome assembly GCF_020523825.1 of Methylobacterium brachiatum. Classification (GTDB taxonomy): domain Bacteria; phylum Pseudomonadota; class Alphaproteobacteria; order Rhizobiales; family Beijerinckiaceae; genus Methylobacterium; species Methylobacterium brachiatum. The sequence continues at coordinate 268,519 of NZ_JAJALK010000005.1, forward strand.
GGGCTTCGCCGAGGCCGGCTATTTCGCGCTCGCCGCCGACGTCACCTCGCGCTCGCTGATGACGCTGGGCACCGCCCTCGACCTGCTGCTGTTCCAGTTCGCCGTGCAGGCCGAGGAGCAGCATGGCCGCGCGGCGGCCGAGGCGCAGGTCGCCGAGAATGCCGGCACCGTGTTCGCCCTGCTGGCGCCCTGCGCGGTCGGGTTCTGGGCGGTGCTGCCGGCGCTCCAGGGGCTCGTGGTGCCCGACGCCTATCGCGGCCCGTTCGAGCGCTACAGCGTCGCGCTGATGCCCGGCCTGTTCTGCCTGGCGATGATGTTCTACGCCCTCAACCCGGTCTTCCAGATCCGCCGCCGGACCTTGCCCGTGATCGCCGCCGCCCTGGTCGGGCTCGCGGTCAACGGCGCCGGCCTGCTGCTGCTGCCCGCACTGATGGGCGGGATGGGCGTCGCCCTGGCCCAGACCCTGGGGCTTGCCGCCGCCGCGCTCTGGCTCGGCTGGCGGGCGCTCACCGGCTCCGAGCGGATCGTGCTGCCCTGGGGCCAGATCGGTGTGGCGGCCCTCGCCTGCGGGGCGATGGGGCTGGCGCTCGCGCCGTTCCGGCACCTGCCGCCCGCCGCCGCGCTCGCGGTTCTGGTCCCGGCCGGGGCGGCTCTCTACGGGGCGCTGGTCTGGATCTTCGACATTGCCGGCCTGCGCCGTCAGGTCGTCGCGCGCCTGCGCCCGAACCGGACGATCGCCGCGGGATAGGCCGGCGCGTCTTCATCGTCCACGCTTCGCCAAGCCCGCGACGCCACCTCCGCTTGAATCCGCCGCGCGTTCCGGCGAAACCGGGTCTGGAACAAGTCCAAAAAGAACCGGGGCGGAGACGATGGGCGGCTACGAGCCCGGCACCGAGGCGGAGGCGGAAGACATCGTGCGCGCGGCCGCCGGGCGCGGCGAGCGCCTGCGGCTGGCCGGCGGCGGCACCGCCGCGGGGCTCGGCCGGCCCGCGCAGGACAGCGCGACGCTCTCCGCGCAAAAGCTCACCGGCGTGACGCTCTACGAGCCGGCCGAGATGGTGGTGGCCGCCCGGGCCGGCACGCCGCTCGCCGAGGTCGAGACGCTGCTCGCCTCCCGGGGCCAGATGCTGCCGTTCGAGCCGATGGACTGGCGCGGCCTTTACGGCACGACCGGCGAGCCGACGCTCGGCGCCGTGGCGGCGACCAACAATGCCGGCCCCCGCCGGATCAATGCCGGGGCGGCCCGGGACAGCCTGATCGGCGTGCGCTTCGTCAACGGGCGCGGCGAGGCGATCAAGTCGGGCGGCCGGGTGATGAAGAACGTCACCGGGCTCGACCTGGTGAAGCTCATGGCAGGGGCGCACGGCACCCTCGGGCTGCTCACCGAGGTCACCTTCAAGGTGCTGCCGGCCTGCGAGCGCGTCGCCACCCTGGTGTTTGCCGGCCTCGACGATGCCCGGGCGGTCGCGGCCCTGGCGGCGGCGCTGGGCTCGCCGTTCGAGCTCACCGGCGCGGCGCACCTGCCCGCCGGCATCGGCGCCCCCGAGGCCCGGACGCTGATGCGCCTCGAAGGGTTTTCCGAGTCGATCGATTACCGGACCGGCGAATTGCGCCGCCTGCTCAAGCGCTTCGGAAGCCCGGAGCTTCTGGAGGGCGAGGCCGGCACCGCCCTGTGGCGGGCGGTGCGCGACGCCAGCCCCCTGGCAGAGCCCCGCGACACGGCCCTGTGGCGGATCTCGACGGCCCCCACCCACGGGCCGGCCCTGGTGGCGGCGATCGCGGCCGGGCGCGAGGCCCGCTGGTTCTACGATTGGGGCGGCGGCCTGATCTGGCTCGCCACCGGATCGGCCGGCGATGCCGGCGCGGCCCTCGTGCGCGCCGCTCTGCGCGACCAGGGCGGCCACGCGACGCTGGTGCGCGCCCCCGATTCCGTGCGGGCTTCCGTGCCGGTGTTCCAGCCCCTGGCGGACCCGCTGATGCGGATCACCGCCGGGATCAAGACGGCGCACGATCCCGCCGGGGTGCTGAACCCCGGCCGGATGTACGCGGGCGTTTGAGACGGGTCCCCTCCCCGCCAGACCGGGGAGCGCAGGCAGGAAGGCATCGTGCAGACCAATTTCAACCTCGCCCAGCTCGCCGATCCCGCCATGGCGGCGTCGGAGAAGATCCTGCGGACCTGCGTGCATTGCGGCTTCTGCACCGCGACCTGCCCGACCTATCTCCTGCTGGGCGACGAGCTCGATTCCCCGCGCGGGCGGATCTACCTGATCAAGGACATGCTGGAGGGCGGCAAGCCGGCCTCGCAGGAGGTGGTCAAGCACATCGACCGCTGCCTCTCCTGCCTGTCCTGCATGACCACCTGCCCGTCGGGGGTGCATTACATGCACCTCGTCGATCACGCCCGGGCGCATATCGAGACGACCTTCGCGCGCCCCGCGGGCGACCGGTTCCTGCGCGCGCTGCTGGCGCAGATCCTGCCCTACCCGAACCGGTTCCGGCTGGCCTTGATCGCCGCCAAGCTCGGCGCGCCGTTCCGCGGGCTCGTGGCGCGGCTGCCCCGGGTGGGGAACCGGCTGGCCGCGATGCTCGATCTCGCCCCGGCCCGGCTGCCCGGCAGCGAGCCGACCAACCGGGCCGGCCGCTTCGCGCCGGAAGGCGGAGCGGCGACCAAGCGCGTCGCCCTGCTGCGCGGCTGCGCCCAGAGCGTCCTGCGGCCGGATTTCAACGCCGCGGCGATCCGGCTGCTCAACCGGCACGGGATCGAGGTGGTCCATGCCGAGGAGGGCTGCTGCGGGGCGCTGACCCACCACATGGGCAAGGAGGCTTCCTCCCACGCCCTGGCCAAGCAGGCCATCGACGCCTGGGACGCGGAGATCGCCAAGGGCCTCGACGCGATCCTGGTCACCGCCTCGGGCTGCGGCACGACCATCAAGGATTACGGCTTCATGTTCCGGGAGGACCCGGCCTATGCCGAGAAGGCGCAGCGGGTCTCGAGCCTCGCCAAGGACGTGACCGAGTACGTGGCCCAGCTCGAGCTGGCGGAGACCGTGGAGAGCGACCTCGTGGTCGCCTACCACTCGGCCTGCTCGATGCAGCACGGCCAGGGCATCCGCACCGAGCCGAAGACCCTGCTCAAGCGCGCCGGCTTCACCGTGAAGGACGTGCCGGAGGGCCATATCTGCTGCGGCTCGGCCGGGACCTACAACATCCTGCAGCCCGAGCTCGCCGCGAAGCTGCGCGCCCGCAAGGTCGCCAATATCGAGCGCATCCGACCCGACGTGATCGCCACCGGCAATATCGGCTGCGCCACGCAGATCGGGAAGGGCACCGGCATCCCGATCGTGCACACGGTGGAGTTGCTGGACTGGGCCACCGGCGGCCCGAAGCCCGCCGCCCTCGATGGCGTCGCGCCGCGGCTGGAGGCGGCGGAATAGGGCTGCGCCGACGCTTGCTTCTCCGCCGCAAGCTACCGGCCTCATACGCCGCCGGATGAAGCGGAAGTCCCCTCTCCCGTGCGGGAGAGGGACAGGGTGAGGGATGCGACCTCTCCAGAAACACCTGACCCCTCACCCCAACCCTCTCCCGTGCGGGAGAGGGGGCGCGTGACGGCCTGAACAAGCCGATATGTGAACGTCGTAGCCTATGCTTGAGGAGAAGCGCAGCGCCCGGCCGTCCGATGCCGGACCCAATAAGAACTTTGCCCGGTCGAACCAGAGCGCCGCGCCCGGGCGCCGTGACGATACCGTGACATCGTCCCGCGCTTGACCCTTGCCAAATCCCTGCGGCCGTCTGTAATGATACTGACCCTTCTCCGGTCCCGCCGGCCGTCGTAACGGTTTGCGGACGCGGCCGAATTCCTTTGCGGAGACGGACGCGGCGTCGCGGTGGGCCTTTTCGGCTCGCCTTGCGGCGGCGGGTGTCTTTCCCGATCGGACAGGTGTCGCACGACGCGGTGGAGATCCTCCGCCGCATCCAGGAATTCACGGCCGGTCTCACCCGGCCGAGATTGTTTCGCGAGGTCGGAACCAGGATGGACGGACGCACGGCTCAGCATGGCGCTGCGCGTGCCCCGGAGGCGCAGGACATGCGTCGTACCGGCCCGTTCCCCCTACCGGCCAAGTTCAACCCCAGGCGCCCAGGGCGCCGAACGGCGGTTGACGGCAATTTCCCCTCGAACCCAGCCGCCTCGGTGACGAGGCCGGCTCCATGCCAGGCCACAAGCAGGTCGGGCGAGGCGCCGCCGGGACCACGGGCACGGAGAACGACGTCGGCCGCCATGCCGAGAGTCCGACATGGCCAACAAAATGCTGATCGACGCGATGCACCCGGAGGAGACCCGGGTCGTCACGGTCCACGGGTCTAGGGTCGAGGAGTTCGACTTCGAAGCCGCCAACCGGCGCCAGCTGCGCGGCAACATCTATCTCGCCAAGGTCACCCGGGTGGAGCCGTCGCTGCAGGCGGCCTTCGTGGAGTATGGCGGCAACCGCCACGGCTTCCTCGCCTTCAACGAGATCCATCCCGACTATTACCAGATCCCGCTGGCCGACCGGCAGGCGCTGCTCGAGGACGAGGCCCGCGACGCCGAGGAGCACCGCGAGCGCGAGGAGCGCCGCCGACGGTCGCCCCGCCGCTCCCGCGGTCGCCGCGCCGAGGCCCGCTCCCGCACCGACGAGACGGTGAGCGCCGAGGACGTGTCCGAGGCCCCGCTTGGTTCGGAGGCTGCGCAGGTTCTCGAGTCCCATCAGGATTCGGACTTCCCGCAGGCCGCCGAGTCCTCGGAGGCCCAGGCGTCTGACACCGAGACCCCGCAGACCGAGCGTCACGCCGAAGGGCACGTGGCCCAGGATGCCCAGGCCGGGCAGCCCGACACCCTCGCCGAGAACCCGGAAGCCGTGCAGGAGGCCGTCGCCTCCGAGCAAGCCGCCGGGGACATTCCCGCGCAGGCCGTCGAGGCCGCTCCGGCGACCGAGCCCAAGGCCGAGACTGAGACCGAGGCCCGGCCCGAGCAGCCGGCGGCCGACCGCGACGAGGCGGTCGAGCCCGAGGCCGTGGTCGCCGTGGCCGAGGCCCTGACCGTCGCCGACGCGCCGGCCGAGACGATCGCCGAGGACGCCGCCGAGGCGTCCTCCGTGCGGAGCGGGTCCGTGACCGGAGAGGCCGACGACGAGGCGGATCTGGAAGACGAGGACGAGGACGAGTCCGACTCGGACGAAGAAGACTCGGACGAAGACGATTCGGACGACGAGGACGAGGATGAGTCCGACGAGGAATCGGATGAGGATTCCGACGACCCCGACGCCGAGCCCCGGATCGCCCAGGTCGGCGGCAACGGCGACGCGCTGGCCGAGATCCCCGAGCGGCCCCGCCATTATCGCCGCCACTACAAGATCCAGGAGGTGATCAAGCGCCGCCAGATCATCCTGGTGCAGGTGGTCAAGGAAGAGCGCGGCACGAAGGGTGCGGCGCTCACCACCTACCTGTCGCTCGCCGGCCGCTACTCGGTGCTGATGCCCAATACCGGCCGCGGCGGCGGCATCTCCCGGAAGATCACCTCGGCGGCCGACCGCAAGCGCCTCAAGGAGGTTGTGGCCGATCTCGAGGTGCCGGAGGGGATGGGCGTGATCCTGCGCACCGCCGGCGCCTCGCGCTCCAAGCCCGAGATCGCCCGCGACTTCGAGTACCTGATGCGGCTCTGGGAATCGGTCCGCGAGCTGACCCTGACCTCGATGGCCCCGGCCCTGGTCTACGAGGAGGGCTCGCTGATCAAGCGGGCGATCCGCGACCTGTACAACAAGGACCTGGACGAGGTTCTGGTCTCCGGCGAGGAGGCCTATGCCGAGGCCAAGGACTTCATGCGGATGCTGATGCCCGGCCAGTCCAAGGTCGTGAAGCCCTACCGCGACCCGACGCCGATCTTCGCCCGCTACGGCGTCGAGCAGCAGCTCGACGCGATGTTCTCGACCCACGTCTCGCTGAAATCCGGCGGCTACCTGGTCATCAACCCGACCGAGGCGCTGGTCTCGATCGACGTGAACTCCGGCCGCTCGACCCGCGAGCACGACATCGAGGACACCGCGCTGCGGACGAACCTGGAGGCGGCCGAGGAGGTCGCCCGCCAGCTGCGCCTGCGCGACCTCGCGGGCCTGATCGTCATCGACTTCATCGACATGGAAGAGAAGCGCAACAACCGCGCGGTCGAGAAGAAGCTCAACGAGTGCCTGAAGAACGACCGCGCCCGCATCCAGGTCGGCCGGATCTCGCCCTTCGGCCTGATGGAGATGAGCCGCCAGCGCATCCGCACCGGCGTGCTCGAATCCTCCTCGATCCCCTGCGTGCATTGCGGCGGCTCGGGCTATGTGCGGGCCACCGCCTCGGTGGCGCTGCACATCCTGCGCTCCATCGAGGAGGCGCTGCTCAAGTCGGCCTCCCACAACCTGATCCTGCGCACCCGGACCGAGGTGGCTTTGTACATCCTCAACCAGAAGCGCGGGCACCTGCGCGAGCTGGAGCTGCGCTTCGGCGTGACGATCACGATCGCGGCCGACGAGCGGCTGGCTGTGACCACCGCGTTCCAGCTCGACCGCGGCGAGCCGGCCCAGCGCGCCGAGGGCCCGGTGACGGGCGTGCGTGCGCAGGCGATCTCGCCCGCCATGGAATTCGATGACGAGGAAGAGGTCGAGGAGACCGACGAGGCCGAGGCGGATGCCGAGGGCGAGTCCGACGAGGGCCGGTCCGAGGAGCGCGCCGACGGGTCGCGCGACGAGGGCGCCCGCGAGGACGGGACCCGCGATGAGGGCGACGGCCGCCGCCGCCGCCGTCGGCGCCGCCGGCGCGGTGGCCGCCAGGACGGCCGGTCCGAGGAGGGCCAGGCCGAGGGCGAGCGTCAGGACGAGGACGATCAGGACGAGGAGCGCGGCACCGAGGAGGCGCCCGAATCCGTCGAGGCCCCGATCGCGGCCGTGGCGTCCGAGGGCGCCGAGCCCGACGAGACCGTCGCCGGTCCGGACGAGAATGCCCGGACCGAGGAGGACGGCGCGCGCCGCCGTCGTCGCGGCCGCCGGGGCGGTCGCGGCCGCGCCGAGGGCCGGACCCGCGAGGGTGGCGACGCCGAGGGTTCGGCCGAGACGGAGTCCGATGCGGTCGCCCTGTCGGCCGAGGAGCCGGTGAGCGCCGAGGCCGTGGCCGAGGCGGTCGAGGCCGCCCCGTCCCCCGTCCACGACGAGGTCGCCGTCGACCTGCCGGTCGCGCCGACGCCGGCGCAGGAGGCCGCCGCGCAGCCGACGGAGCCGCAGGCCGCGGAAACGCAGCCCGAGCCGGCACCGACGGAGGCCGCCCCGCCGCGCGAGCCCGTCGCCGTGGTGCTGACGCAGCCCAGCGATCCGGACCGCCCCAAGCGTGCCGGCTGGTGGTCCCGCACCAAGGCCGCCCTCACCGGCGAATAAGGCCCCGCGGCGCCCCCGGACATCACGGTCCGGGGGCGCCGACCGGCGAGCGGACGCCTGCGTCCAATTCCAATAAGGGATGGTTATCCTTCATCTTCGGTTGAAGGTTTCGTGCGAATATGGCTCCCGAATCGACCTTCGCAGGAGCCCTCGCATGTTGAGTTTGCGCCGCAAGCGCCCGGTCCAGGATCTGGCTGGGACCGCGGCGACGGCCGACGCCCAGGCGGCCTCGCCCGTCGCGCCCTCCGGGGATGCGCTCCTGCCGAAGGCCCCCGAGCCCGATCGCGAATTGATGTCGCTCCTGGCGCGCCTGTCGGCGGCGGCCTCCGATGCCGGCACCTCGATCGGCTGGATGACGCATGACGCCTCCGGCACCGCCGAGCAGGCCCGGCTGATCGCCGCCGCCAGCGAGGAGCTCGCCGCCAGCACCAGCGAGATCGCGGCCCGCTCCTCCTCGGCCGCCGAGACCGCCGAGACCGCCCGCGCCGGCATCGCCACCTGCGTCGATGACCTGCAGCGCGCCAGCGACGGCATGCGCGGGATCGAGCAGGGCACCGAGGAGATCGGCAGCCGGCTCGACAGTTTCTCGGCCGCCGCCTTGCGGATCGAGGAGATGGCCGGGACCATCGCGGCGATCTCGGCCCAGACCAATCTGCTGGCGCTCAACGCCACAATCGAGGCGGCCCGGGCCGGCGAAGCGGGCCGCGGCTTCGCCGTCGTTGCGGCAGAGGTGAAGATGCTCTCCGCGCAGACCGCGAAGGCGACGGACGAGATCCGCGCCCGGCTCGGCGGATTGCGCGAAGAGATGGCGGCGATGCAGGCCGCGGTGACGCGCAGCCGCGGCGCCGTCGAGACCGGCGCCGCCGCGATGGTGCGGGCCAATGTCCGGGTCGAGGCGGAGAGCGGCGCCGTCGCCACCGTGGCGGCCCAGATGCGCGAGGCCTCCGAGATCATGGGCCAGCAGATCCAGGCGACCGGCGAGATCGCCCGGAGCGTCGGCCGGATCGCCGAGGGCACCGACAAGGGCCGCCGGGAGATCGGCGATGCGCTGGGCCAGCTCGACCGGATCGAGGATCTCGGCCGCACCCTGCTCGACCGGCAGGCCGGCGACGACGCGGCGATGCGGCTCGCGCGTATCCCGGCCGATTGCGCCGCCTGGCGCCGGGCCATGGCGGCGACCCTCGTGGGGATGCGCTCGGTCGATACGCCCCCGGTCGGCATCCCGGCCGATCCGAGCCGCCCGGCCGCCGTGGAATCGGCCCTGACCCGGGCCCGCGACCTCGCCGCGTCCCTGGCCCGGCACATCCGTGCCCAGGCCTGGGACGAGGCGACCACGGCCTTCACCAGCTTCGAGGCGGCCCTGGACGAGGCCAAGGCGGCGGCCGGAGCCTGAGGCTCAGTCCGCGACCAGCCCGTCCAGGCGCATGCGGGTGATCAGGGCGACCTCCTCCAGGGCGGTCGCTTCCTCGTCGGCCGGGTCCCGGGCGAGCCGGACCTCGAAGGCGGCCAGGATCTCGGCCCGGCTGCGCCCGCGCACCGCGATGATGAACGGGACGCCGAACCGCGCCCGGTAGGCCGCGTTCAGGCGGTCGAAGGCCGCGGCCTCCTCCGGCGTGATGCGGTCGAGGCCGGCGCTGCCCTGCTCGCGCGTCGATTCCGCCGTCAGGCTGCGGGCCCGGGCCTCCGGGCCGGCGAGCTCCGGGTGGTTGTTGAGGAAGGCGCGGCGCCGCTCCGCCGGGGCGGCACGCACCGCCTGCATCATCGCGTCGTGCAGGGCGCCGACGCTCGCGAAGGGCCGGTGCGGCCAGGCGGCCTCCGCCACCCAGGGCGCGTGCTCGAACACGCCGCCGAGCAGCGCCACGAAGGCCTCCGCCTCCATCCGGTTGATCGCGGCGAGATCCGGCATGGCCTCAGCTGCCGCGATAGGTGGTGAAGCTCGCGGGCGCGCACAGCATCGGCACGTGGTAGTGCTGCCGGGCGTCGAAGATCGCGAAGCGCACCACCGGGTCATCGATGAAGATGTCGGCCTCGGCCGTGCCCGGGCGCTGCCGGAAATAGTCGCCGACGTGGAAGACCAGCTCGTACTGGCCCGTCCGGGCCTCGTCGGCGGGCAGGATCGGCGCATCGGTGCGCCCGTCCGCGTTGGTCACCGCGCTGCGCACCAGCCGCCACCTCTCACCGTCGAGCACCGAGAGCTCGATGCGTACCCCGGCGGCCGGGCGGCCGCGATCGGTGTCGAGGACATGGGTCGAGATGCCGGCCATGGATGCGCAGTCCCGGTAGGGTTGGGCTCAGCTGCCGCGATAGTAGGAATAGCCCCAGGGCGTGAACAGCACCGGCAGGTGGTAGCGCTGGCGCGGATCGCGGATCTGGAAGCGGATCGGCACGCGGTCGAGGAAGTTGGGGCTCGGGAGCGCCACGCCGAGGGCGGCGAAATATGCCCCGACATGCAGCAGCACTTCGTAGCGGCCGGGCTTCAGCGCATCGTCGACCAGAAGGGGTTCGGCCGGGCGACCATTGGCCGTCGTGGTAACCGTCTTGATCGGCCGGTACAGCTCGCCTTCGCGGATCGACAGGTCGCAGACCAGGCCGGCCCCCGGGGTGCCGTGGGCATTGTCGATCGCGTGCAGGGTCAGCCGGGGCCCGAGCCCGGCCTGCGAGGTCGGGGCCGCGGCGAGCGGCCCGGGCTGAGTGCCTGACGCGGGAGCAGCTCCGCTGGGCTGCGCCTGGGACGGCGTCCCGGCGACAGCCACGGCGCCGCCGAGGCCGAGCCCGCCGAGGCTCCGGCGGGTCAGGGCGATACGGTCCACGCCGGTCCCCCGTTCGTCCGCATCGAATGCCCCTCGCCCCGGGATGCGGCGCGTTTCGGCCGCAGAGGGCGACAGAACCGGTGTGAAACGAATCGCGACAGCATTCCGCCTGCCCCTCGCGCCATCGACAGGCCCGGTCTCGCAAAGGCCGAGCCAGCCGTCGAGGGCCTCAGGGTGTCTCGGGGTCGGTCGACGGGGGCGACGGTGCGGCATCGGCCTTCTTGCGGTCGCGCTCCTTGCGCAATTCCCGCTCGGCCAGAAGCCAGAACTCGATCTCGAACCCCTCCGGCCGGTGATTGCGCTCCCACAACTCGTAGGCGCGCTCCCGGATCTGCTCGAACGGGATCGCGTCCGGCGCGCCCCTGTCCTCGGTTCGATTCGGGGGCGGGCGCGGGCCGCTCTCCGGAGCGCTGGGCTCCGGAGCGGACCGTATGTCGGGACCGGTTTCCGGCGCCTCGTCTTTCATCAGGAGGCCGGCCTGTCGAGATAGGCGGCGACGCTGGTGATGCGGCTTCCCACCATGGTCACGGCCTTGCGCAGCCGCTCCTCGCTGACGCCGAAGCGCTGCGCCCACTCCTCGCGCATCACCCGGTCGTAGATGTCGATATGCGTCTTGCCTCTGAACTCGGTGGACATGGTTCGCACGCTCTGGATTGCTGGTCAGCCGCGGCCAGGCCGGGCTGTCTGAAGGGACAACCGGAGAGGGCGGGATCGGTTGCCAGGCATCGTTCGATCGGACGGCGCCTTCGGATCGCGGAGGCGGCGGCGGGCAAGCCCTCGGTCGTCGGCCGCCTGAGCCGGCCTCGATCCGGATGCCGGCGTCCGTCTGAGACGTCGTATTTCTGGACGATCGGTCTTCCGGTTCGTCACCCGGCGCTGCCCCCAACCGGGCGGCGCTCGGCCGGCGCTTCCTCCGCGCGGACCGACTCGCACAGGAAGGGCGATGGCGGGGCCTCGACGCCGCGCCAGCGGGCATAGGCCCAGGGGCGATACCAGGCGGCCCCATCCGGAAGGCGGTCGGGCACGAGATCGATGCCGTGCGTGCCGAACGGACCGCAGCGGCAGATCCGCGAGAAGCCCATCCAGGCCCCCGGCCAGACCCCGTGCCGGGCGATCGCCTGGTCGGTATATTCGGAGCAGCTCGGCCAGTGCCGGCACTGGCGGCCGATCAGGCCCGACAGGGTGAGCTGGTAGGTGCGAATCGCCCAATGCGCGGCGCGGCGGACCATCGGGCCCTACGCGGCCGCCTGACGCTTGATGGCGATCTGGTCGAGGGCGTCGACCACCGCGTCGAAGGTCAGCAGGGTCGAGGCGTGCCGCGCCTTGAAATCCCGCACCGGTTCCAGGACCGCGAGATCCGCCCAGGCGCCGCCGGGGGCCGGGCCGTTCTCCTTCAGCATCGCCCGCATGGATTCGCGGACATTGCGCAACTCCTCCGCGCTGGCGCCGACCACGTGGCGGCCCATCAGCGACGAGGAGGCCTGGCCCAGGGCGCAGGCCCGGACCTCCTGGGCGAAATCGGCCACGCGGCCGTCCTCGCCCAGGACGAGGTCGACCGTCACCGTCGAGCCGCACAGGCGGGAATGCGCGGTGGCGCTGGCGTCGGGCCGTTCCAGGCGTCCCAGCCGCGGGATATCGGCGGCCAGTTCGAGGATACGGCGGTTATAGATGTCGTCGAGCATCGGGGCCTCGGCCGGGTGCGTCATCCGATCGGGCTTTTGCCCATCGGGATTCTGCCGCGCGACGCGTGCATTGCGTGTTGCCGCGCGAACAATGATATAGGCCGCATGCGGTCGCTTCGCGAGGAGGCGGCTCGTCGACCAGGGTCGCGCCCACGGCCAAGGTAGTTCCCACGGCTCAAGTCCAACCGGGGCGCCGGCTCGAAGCTGTTTCGAGCCCGGGATCTCCCTCTCAGCCCGACGCGATCCGACGATGTATGCCAAGCCTGATAGCACCACGATGAAGTCCCGTGTGGCGCGGGCCGGAGATGCCATGGATGCCGCGCTTAAATCACTGTCCTACCGGGGTGAGGGAAACGGTCTGGACCGTGGCGGCCTCGATGGGCAAGATCTGGGACAGAGTCTGACGGGTATGCGCAACGACAACCGCCCGGTCGATGACGGCCGCCCCGCTCCGGTCGAGATCGCGCCCGAGCCCGCCTCCGCCACCCGCGTGCCCGAGGGCATCGAGACCGGCCGGCCGAGCCGCGCCGAGGCCGAGGCCGCCGTGCGCACGCTCCTGCGCTGGGCCGGCGACGACCCGAACCGCGAGGGCCTGCGCGACACGCCGGCCCGGGTCACCAAGGCTTTCGGGCAGCTGTTCGGCGGCTACGAGATGGACGCCGAGGCCCTGCTGGCCCGGGTCTTCGAGGAGGTCGAGGGCTATTCGGACATCGTGCTGGTGCGCGACATCCCGTTCTACTCCCATTGCGAGCACCACATGGTGCCGTTCATGGGGCTCGCCCATATCGCCTATTACCCGACCCGCGGCGTCGTCGGGCTCTCGAAGCTCGCCCGCGTGGTCGATACCTTCGCGCGCCGCCTCCAGACGCAGGAGACGATGACCGCCCAGATCGCCGACGTGATCGAGAGCATCCTCAAGCCCCGCGGCGTCGCCGTGATGGTCGAGGCCGAGCATCTCTGCATGGCGATGCGCGGCGTGCAGAAGGCCGGTGTCTCGACCATCACCAGCCAGTTCCGCGGCGTGTTCAAGGACGACGCCAGCGAGCAGGTGCGCTTTCTCACGCTGGTGCGCGGCGGGACCAAGTAACCGCGGGCCGGATCGCCCGATCGGGCGGCCACCGTCACGCGGTCTTCATCGATCAGCCTACACGCAATAGCCTCGACGCAGCTTTACCGGACTCGCTTCTGCCGCCATGACCGCAAGCGACATCGCTTTCGATCCCCCCGGCACCCGGGCCGAGGTCGAGGAAGGCACGACCTTCACCCCGCGCTTCGACCGGGACGGCCTGGTCACCTGTATCGCGGTCGACGCCCATGACGGGCGGGTGCTGATGCTCGCCTACATGAACGCCGAATCGCTGGCCCGGACCATCGCCACCGGCGAGGCCTGGTACTGGTCGCGGTCCCGGCAGGAGCTCTGGCACAAGGGCGCGACCAGCGGGCAGATCCAGCGCGTCGTCGAGATGCGGGTCGATTGCGACCAGGACGCGCTGCTGATCCGCGTTGAGGTCGGCGGCGATGGCGGCTGCTGCCATACCGGCCGCCGCGCCTGCTTCTATCGCCGGGTCGTCCGCGGGCCGGATGGCGCCGTCGCCCTGGAGGCGGCCGGGACATGAGCTCGTCCCTTGCCTTGCAGTGGCAAGAGTGTCCGGCCGTCCCCCATTTCCTTCCCGGCACCGTCGAGCCGATCCGCCCCCCGCCCAGCGCCGGCCCCCGCATCGGGCTGGCGCTGGGCGGCGGCTCAGCCCGGGGCTGGGCCCATATCGGGGTGATCCGCGCCCTCGAGGAAGGCGGCATCCATCCCACCGTGGTGGCCGGCTGCTCGATCGGCGCCGTGGTCGGCGCCTGCTACGCCGCCGGCCGCCTCGACCGCTTGGAATCCTTCGCCCGGGAGCTGACAAGGCGCCGGGTGGTCCGGCTGATCGACCCGCGCTTTCCCGGTTCCGGGCTGATCGCCGGCAACCGCCTGCGTCAGCGGCTGTTCGCCGATCTCGGCACGCGCCGGATCGAGACCCTGCCGATCCGCTTCGGCTGCGTCGCCACCGAGTTCGGCAGCGGCCTGGAGGTGAGCCTGACCGAGGGCCCGACGGTCGAGGCGGTGCGCGCCTCCTACGCGATCCCCGGCCTGTTCCCGCCCGTGACCCATGAGGGGCGGGTGCTGATGGACGGGACGCTGGTCAACCCGGTGCCGGTGGCGCTCGCCCGCACGCTCGGGGCCGACCTCGTGATCTGCGTGAACCTCAACGGCGATACCGGCGGCCCGGTGGTGCACGAGGTGCCGACCCCGGCTCCGCGGCGCAGCTTCCTGCAGCTGATCCGCGCGCGCCTGCCCGGCTTCGAGCCCCAGGAGCCGGAGATCCCGGTGCCGGGCATCGCCCGGGTGGTGCTCGGTGCCTTCAACATCACCCAGGACCGGATCTCCCGGGCGCGGCTGGAGCGCGACCCGCCGGACGTGGCGATCGGCCCGGATGTCGCCGGTTTCGGCCTGTTCGACTTCCACAAGGCCGACGAGGGGATCGCGATCGGCTACCGGGCGGCCCGGGCGGCCCTGCCCCGGATCCGCGCCGTCGTGAACGGCGCGGCCGCGCGGGCCTAGAGACCCATCCGGCTAAGCAATTGCCGGCTCTGGGAAAAAGACGGCGCCCGATCCAGCGCACGGTCGGCCGGTTTCGCGCCAGGATCGTCACGCGGTTGTCGCAGCCGGTTGCGATGGGCCCTCATCGACCTAGAGGGCTTCCAATGTATTCGAGCCGCCGCCAGATCCTTCTCTCCGGGGGGGCCAGCCTCGTCGGGATGGCGACCGGCCTGGCCCGCCCCGGCCTGAGCCGGGCCGCCGACCGGCCGCTCCTCAGCCACGGCCTCCAATCCGGCGATGTCGGCACCGATTCCGCCGTGGTCTGGGCCCGCTCCGACCGGCCGGCCCGGGCGATCATCGAGTGGGCGACCACCGAGAGCTTCTCCGAGATCCGCGGCGGGGTCTTCGCCGACGCGCTGCCCGAGAGCGACGGCACCGTGAAGGTGGCGCTGACCGGGCTGCCGCCGGGTCAGGACGTGTTCTACCGGGTCCGGCTCCAGGACGTCGCCGCGCCGACCATCGTCGGCCCCGCGCAGGTCGGCCGGTTCCGCACCGCGCCGGCGGATAAGCGCTCGGTCTCGTTCTGCTGGTCGGGCGACACGGTTGGCCAGGGCTGGGGCATCGACGAGGCCCGCGGCGGCATGACGATCTACTCGGCGATCCTCAAGAACCGGCCGGACTTCTTCATCCATTCCGGCGACACGATCTACGCCGACGGGCCGATCCAGTCCGAGGTGAAGCTCCCGGACGGCAGCCTCTGGCGCAACCGCGTCACCGAGGAGGTGTCGAAGCCCGCCGAGTCGCTCGCCGAGTTCCGCGGCCGCCACAAGTACAACCTCACCGACCGGAACGTGCTGGCGATGAACGCCGCGGTGCCGATCCTGGCGCAGTGGGACGACCACGAGGTCACCAACAACTGGTGGCCGGGCGAGCCGCTCACCCGGGCCGAGCACCTGAAGAAGAAATACGCCGACCCGAACGTGCTCGCGCTGCAGCTGCGCGCGGCCCGGGCGTTCCACGAATACATGCCGATGCGCTTCGAGCCGGCCGAGCCCGGCCGGGTCTACCGCAAGATCGCCTACGGCCCCCTGGTCGACGTGTTCATGCTCGACATGCGCTCCTACCGGGGCCCGAACGGCGAGAACCTGCAGAAGGAATACGGTCCCGACGCGTATTTCCTCGGGCCGCAGCAGATCGCCTGGCTGAAGCGGGCGCTCACCGAGTCGCGCGCCACCTGGAAGGTGATCGCCGCCGACATGCCGCTCGGCCTCGTGGTGACCTACGACGTCGACCGCGATTTCGGCTCGGAGGCGGTGGCGCAGGGCGACGGACCGCCGCTCGGGCGCGAGCTGGAGATCGCGGACCTGCTACGCTTCATCAAGCAGTCCAAGATCCGCAACACGGTGTGGCTGACCGCGGACGTGCACTACACGGCCGCGCATTACTACGACCCCAACAAGGCGCAGTTCCAGGATTTCGACCCGTTCTGGGAGTTCGTCTCCGGGCCGCTCCACGCCGGCACCTTCGGGCCCAACGCGCTCGACAACACGTTCGGCCCGCAGCTGCGCTACGTGAAGGCCCCCGAGAAGGGCCAGGTGAACCTGTCGCCGGCCGCCGGCTATCAGTTCTTCGGCCATGTCGCGGTGGACGGCACCACCGAGCAGATGACCGTCACCCTCAAGGACGCGGCCGACACCGATCTCTGGCACGTCACCCTCGACCCCGCGAAGGCGTGAGGGACGCGGCGCGCCGGCCGGACCTTCGCCTCCGGCCGGCGGATCCCCCTAGGCCGTGGTGATGTAGTCGCGCAGGGCCTGGTGCTCCGCCTCGACGGTGGCGATGCGGCGCGCGACCACGTCGCCGATCGAGATCAGGCCGGCGAGACGGCCGTTCTCGCAGACCGGGACGTGGCGGAAGCGCCCCTCGGTCATGAGGCCCATCACCTCCTCGATCGTGGTGCTCTTGCCGCAGGTGGTGACGTCGGCGGTCATGTGGTCCGAGACCGGCGCGTCGAAGGTCGCGCCCCCGTGGCGCGCGAGCGCCCGCATGATGTCGCGCTCGGAGATGATGCCGGCCACCGACCCATCGGCATGCGCGACCACGAGGGCACCGATCCGCTTCTCGGCCAGGATCTGGATCACCTCCTCGAGGGTCTTGTCGGGGCTCACGGTGACGACGGAGCTGCCCTTCTCGGCGAGGATGCGTGCGACGGTCATGGCTCTCTCCCTGTGACGCGGTGCGTGCGCCGTCAGCCGCGGCGCCTTCGTTACGCTGTCGTCCGGGTTGGCCCCGGCTCGTTCACATTATGGCGAGTGTGTGACCGAACCGCCGCGTTGGCAAGGTGCTCAGATCCGGGCGGTTTCGCGCCGGTCCAGAAACGGGAACAGCAGAAAGCCCGCGATGAAGCCGCCGAGATGCGCGTCCCACGCGATGGCGGCGTTCTCGCCCACGAGCGGCACGCTCACGAGCCCGAACAGCAGGTTGGTCACGAGCCAGATCGCCAGGAAGGCCACCGCGGTCCGATTGCGCAGGAGTTCAGGAATCGTCTCGGCCGGCCGGTGCGGCGGCAATTGCCAGGGCTGCCCGGTATAGCCCGACGCGGGGGGCTGGAACACGAAACGGGCGGCCGCCGCCATCAGGGCCGAGATCCCCGCCGAGGCGCCCACCAGCGGCCCCGCGCTCAAGGGATCGACCATCACGTGCAGCAGGCCGCCGGCCACCGTGCCGGCCAGCGCGATCAGGCCATAGCGCCAGGCGCCGCAGCGCCGGGCCACGGGCGACCCGAAGGCGGCGAGCCACACGCTGTTGAAGATCACATGCATCCAGGAGCCGTGCAGCAGGGCGTAGGTGCCCAGGGTCCAGGGCTGCAGCGCGTGCTCGGAGGTGATGTAGCGGGCGAATGCCTCGCGGGCGGCCTCCATGTCCGGGTCGCCGGCGCCGGCCGCCGCCTGGATCACGTCGGCGGCCTTCCCGGGATCGAACCACACCGTCCAGCGGGCGGGCACCAGGGCGAGGTCGAGGACGACCCGGATGTCGAGGGTGTCCGGCAGCACAAACTCGCGCAAGGCCTGGATCGCCATCAGCAATCCGATCGAGAGCGTCACCACCCGCGGCATGTTGAACACGGGCACGCGGCTCTGGCGCGGGAATTCGGGGGAGGCATCCATCCCGGCACCATGTCGGGGCTCTAGGGGGTCGGGCAAGTCCCGGCGACGTATTGAAGCCTTTTCAGGTGACGTTCGGCTGTGGTCGGGTCATCGCGGACGTCCATAGGCGGACATCGGATTGCCGGCATCGGACGCAGATACGCGATCCAAAACCGGCTCACACCGTGCCATTATGGCGTTTGACGCCATAATGGCCCTCTGGCATTCTTTCGGCGTGACTGCCGTTCTCGTCATTGCCGACAAAGTGATCTTCGATGACGGAGCGATCCAGGAAATCGTCGTCTGGCAGGTGCCGACGCCTGTTCCGCCGACCGTACACGGCTTCAAGTATCGGTTGTTCTACGGCTCTCCCGGACAACGCCTCATAGGCTACGACAACGAGCGCGGGAAAGGCGATCATCGCCACCGCGAAGGCGTTGAGGAGCCCTATCACTTTCGAGGCTGGGAAGAGCTCATCGACGACTTCCTGACGGATGTGGCACGGATGAGGAGACGGAGATGACGGATGTCCTCCTGCATGTCGGGCACGACCCTGCGGCTACGAAGGCCCGCTTTCTCGAAGCGATCCGCCGCGCCGAGGCCGGTGCTGCCACGCGTGAGCGACACATCACGTTCGAGACGTGGGATGGCCTGGCCAAGGTTCTGAGCGGCAAGCGCCTGGAACTGCTGCGCCACGTCTACCAGCATCCTGCGGCGTCCGTCGCCGAACTCGGGCGGGCACTCGGCAGGGATTACAAGCGGGTCCACGAGGACGTGGAGATCCTGACGGTCGCCGGCCTGCTCGAGCGAACCGAGGGCGGCGTGCGCGCCGCCTACGATGAAATCCGCACCGTGATCAGCCTGAAGCCGGCCGCGTAGACCGTCCTGCGCCGGGCTCGCGTCCCAGAACCGTCCCGCGTCGGCCGGCACGGCGTATGCGCCGGGAGCCTCAGATCGCCCCGGATCGCCGGCCCGTCCCACGCGGATGTGCCAGGTTGATCCGGGGACGGACACCAGGCGTATCGATTCGGGACTCCGATGAAACATCCCACGAGCCGCATGCTCCATGCCTATTGGGAGCGCCTGCGCGGCGAGCGCGCCGCGCCCGAGCGCTCCGAGATCGAGCCGGGCGAGATCCGGCATCTGCTGGCCGACAGCCTGATCCTGGAACTCGACATGGCCACGCGCTCGGCCACGGTCCGGCTCGCCGGCACGCGGGTCTGCGCCCTCTACGGCCGCGAGCTGAAGGGCGAGACCTTCGCCAGCCTGTGGGGGTCGGAGGCGCCCGATCCCTGGCGCATCGTCGACATCGTCGCCAGCGACACCCTGGGCGTGGTGGCGGGCCTGCGCGGCCTGAACACGGCCGGCGAGGCGGTGGATCTCGAGCTGCTGCTGCTGCCGCTGCGCCATCGCGGGCGCATGCAGGTCCGGGCGCTCGGGACCCTGAGCCTCGACAGCACGCCCCATTGGATCGGCCTGCGCCCCCTGGTGGAGGCGGAGACCACCTCCTTGCGCATCCTGCCCGGGCGCAGGATGGAGCCCGCTCCGCCGGCGCGATCGGCCCTCCGGGGGCCGGCCGGCTTTCCCGGTCCGGTGCGCCGGGGCCATCTTCTCGTGCATGCCGGCGGGCGGGCCTGACACCGCGAGCCGAAACCTGAATTCAGGACGTCCGGCACGGGTTTTTACGAACGGATATCGCAGCCGATCGGCATAAGAATCGACATGGACAGGTCAGCCCTGATCCAATGGTCGCGCACGACAGAAAAATCCGTCCCGCGGCGGATATTGCCGAAGCGGGAAAAAGGCTTTCGTAACAGTCCGGGTCTAGCCTGCGACAACGATTATCGCGGCGAGGAGCCCATCCCGGTATGATCGCGGTCGAGGCCACCGCTGGAACGGAAACGGGCCGCGGGGTCAGCCGTGGGCGCGACGCCGCCGACCAACGCCGCCACCAGCGCGTGCGGGTCGCCGTGCTCGGCCGCTACATGCTGGCCGACCGCCGGGAATATCCGTGCCAGACCGAGGACATGTCGCCGGGCGGCGTCCGGCTGACCTGCGCGGTGGTGGGCGAGATCGGCGAGCGCGTGGTGCTCTACCTGGAGCATATCGGCCGGATCGAGGGCGTCATCGCGCGTCACAGCGCGGGCGGCTTCGCCGTCCAGCTCAACGCGACGCCGCGCAAGCGGGACAAGATCGCCTCGCAGCTGACCTGGCTCGCCAACCGGGAGATCCTGGGCCTGCCCGAGGGCCGCTCCCACGAGCGTCTCGTGCCGACCCATACGGCGGTGACCCTGCGGGTCGAGAGCGGGCGGGAGATCCAGGCCCGGCTGATCGACATCTCGATGTCGGGCGTGGCCATCGCCAGCTCGGCGACGCTGCCCCTCGGGGCGGCCGTGACGGTGGGCAGCACCCCCGGGCGGCTGGTCCGCTACTTCGAGGGCGGCTTCGGCGTGCAGTTCCTGCTGCCGCTCTCCCCCGACCGCTTCCATGCCGGGATGACGCTGTAGGGTCTTCCCCCCGGGCGTCTCAGATCTTCTTCGCGAGCTGAGCCGCGGTCTCCTCGGCCGGGCGCGAGAGGTCGAGGGCGCCGAGGAAGCGGTTCTGCGCGTCCATCACGTAGACGATCGCGGTGTGCTCCATCGTGTAATCGCCGTCCTTGCCGGGCACCTTGCGCGCATAGGCGCGATAGGCCTTCTCGGTGGCGACCACCTGCTCGGGGCTGCCGGTGAGGCCGGTGATGCGCGGATCGAAGCTCGACAGGTAGGTCTTCAGGCTCGCCGGGTCGTCGCGCTCCGGGTCGACGGTGACGAAGGCGACGCGCATGCGCTCGGCCTTCGGCCCGAGGGCGGCGAGCACGTCCGAGACCTGCTGCAGCGTCGTCGGGCACACGTCCGGGCAATGGGTGAAGCCGAAGAACACGAGGTGCGGCGCACCGGTGAAATCCCGCTCGGTGACGGTGCGGCCGTTCTGATCGATCAGCGTGAACGGGCCGCCGACACCGGGAACGCCCACCGGCGCCCGGTCCGGCATGAAGGCGAACACCGCCGCCCCGGTCAGGCCGACGAGGCCGAGGCAGAAGGCGAGGAGCGGGATCAGGGCGCGGCGCATCTCTTCGGACTCCGACCTCCGTGCTGCGGCTGGCACAGCACGGAACGGCGCGCGAAGGCAAGCCGGCTCGCCTGGGACCTGATGTCAGGGCTTGAACGTCAGGGCTTGGCGGCGGGCTCTCCGGCGGGCGGGGCGGCCGCGGCGCCCTTCGGCGGTTCCTTGCCGAGATAGATGTATTCCGGCGCGGCCTTCAGCTGATCCTTGGTCGTGTCGATGCGGGCCTGGAGCGTCTTGTCGTCGGTCCGGTCGAGCTTCATCACCGACGGGTCGACGGCCACGTATTTCGAGCCGATCCCCAGGAAGCCGCCGACGCCGATGATCCAGGCCTTCACGCTGCCCTTCTGGTCGAGGACGAAGTCGGCGATCTGCCCGATCGTGTCGTTGGCCGCGTTGGTGACGTTGGCCCCGATCAGCTTGCTGGCGACCATGTCGTAGGGGGTCTGGGCCACGAAGGTCGGGCGCAGGTTGTCGGCCATGGTGGCCGGCTGACCGGGGACCGGCGTCGCCGGCGCGCCGGCATTCGGGGTCGGGCTGGCATTCTGCGCCGCGGCGGTTGCGAGGCCGGCCAGCAGAAGGGCCGAGGCGAGGAACGGAGTGCGCATCGGGTCAGGACTTTCGGACAGGGATCGCAAACGAAGGTGGCGCCGCCTTAAGCCTTTGGCGCAGCGTAAGTTCCGCCGATTTTCATCGCGTCGCGCCGATTGCGTGCCCCTTTGCCGGCTGCGCGTCCGCGACCTGGGACCCGGCGTTCGGCGGCATCACCGTCGCGAGCGTCGCGTTCATGCGTGCCGAGAGCCACGCCACGAAGCGGCTCGCCCGCTCGTCCCGGTCGATCGGATGGGCCGAGAGGGCGACGTATTGCGTGCCGTCCGGCCGGAACCCGCAGGGGCCGCACAGGCGCCCGGCCGCCAGATCGCGCCCGACCATGTGGATCGAGGCCAGGGCGACGCCCTGCCCGGCCAGAGCCGCCTCGATCGCCAGGTAGAAATGCTCGTAGGTCATATCCGCGGTGCAGGCGATCGCCGGACGGTTCAGGCGCGTCCAGGCCGCCCAGGCATCGGGCCGGCTGCGGGTATGGAGGGCCGGCAGGTGGAACCGGCCCGTATTGGCCTCGAATCTCGGCAGGGCCTCCGGGCTGCAGACCGGTCCCATCGCCTCGTCGCAGATCACCCGGGCATGCAGCGTGCCGTCGATCGCGAAGTCGTTCCGGCGGATGGCGAGATCGACATGGTCCCGACGGAAATCGATGCGTCCCCCGGCCGCCAGCACCCGCACCTCGATCCCGGTATCCTGCAGGAACGCGCCGAGGCTCGGGATCAGGAATTTCAGGCACAGGGTCGGCTCGCAGGACACGACCAGCGGTTGCCGGGGCTCCCCGGCGCGGAAGTCGGCGAGCGCATCCTCCAGGTCGCCGAAGATGCCCCGGAGCCGGGCGGCCAGCGCGCGTCCCCGCTCCGTCAGGAACACGCCGCGGTTTCTGCGGACGAACAGCGCCGCGCCGAGATCCGCCTCGAGGTTCTTGATCTGCTTGCTGACGGCGCCGTGGGTGACGTGAAGCTCCTCCGCGGCCCGGGTCAGGCTCCCGTGGCGGGCGGCCGATTCGAACACCCGCAATGCGCCGAGTTGCGGCAGGCGCGCGCGCATGGGGTCCGGGGCATCCATGCGGTGAGTTTTCCTCACGTTTCCCGGTGAGAGCAACTCGATTTTTTCACTCCGGCGCCCGTGCTTCCATGAGCCGACCGCAGCGACCGCGAGGCATGCGGTCCCGGTCCGGCAACAGCGAGACCCCGGCCATCCGCATCGGCGACGATGCGCGGCCGGGCCCGCGATCCTTGAGGAGTTCGCGATGGAGCAGGCCGCTCTGATCGTCCCCGTCGTCTGGCTGGCCGTGCTGAGCCCCGGCGCCGATTTCGCCATGGTGTCGCGCAACAGCTGCCTGTACGGCCGTCAGGCGGGCCTCGCGGTCAGCACCGGGATCGCGATCGCGTGCTGGTTTCACGTCGCCTACGCGATCCTCGGGATCGCCCTGATCGAGCGCACGCTCCCCCACGCCTTCGGCATCATCAGGATCCTGGGCGCCGCCTATCTGATCTATATGGGCGTCTCGATGGTCCTGCGCCGCCGGGCGGCCGAGCCGGATGCCGCCGGACCGCCCGCCACCTTCAGCGCGCGCGGCGTCGTCACCGGCCTGCTCACGAACGGGCTCAATCCGAAGACCTCCATCTTCGTGATCAGCATCTACAGCCAGGCGCTGGGCCCGGACGCGCCGTTGCGGCAGCAGATCGCCTGGGGCCTGTTCATCTCACTGTCCCACCTGGCGTGGTTCGCCCTGGTCTCGTCGTACCTCTCGAAGCCGGGCGTCCGCGCCTTCGTCCTGCGCCGCCAGATCCTGTTCAACCGGGCGATCGGCGTCGTCCTCACGCTGTTCGGGACGATGCTTCTGTACGTCAACCAGCCGGGCGGCATGCTGTAGCCCGGGCCGGGAGCGCGCCGCTTTGACGGCGGGGCGCCGGCCGATCACAAGCCTGGCCCCATGCTGCGCCTCGTCCTCTACCAACCCGACATCCCCCAGAACACCGGCACGATGCTGCGGATGGCCGCCTGCCTCGGGCTGGCGGTCGAGATCGTCGAGCCCGCGGGCTTCGACGTCTCGGACCGGCACCTGCGCCGCTCCGGCCTCGATTACCTCGACCACGTGGCGATCACCCGGCACCGCTCGTTCTCGGCCTTCGAGGCCTGGCGGGCCGAGGCCGGCCTGCGGCTGGTGCTGGCCACGACGGCGGGCGCCCGGCGCCACACGGATTTCGCCTTCGGCCCGGACGATTGCGTCATGGTCGGGCGTGAATCGGCCGGCGTGCCCGACGCCGTCCACGCGGCCGCCGATGCGCGGGTGGTGGTGCCGATCCGGACGGGCCTGCGCTCGCTCAACGTCGCGGTCGCGGCCGCGATGATCGCCGGCGAGGCCCTGCGGCAGACCGGCGGGTTCGAACCGGATCGCGCCCCGTCGGCTTGATAGGGGCGGGCCGCCGGAAGCACCCGCGCCGCCAGCCCGGGAGACGCGCCGCATGACCGAACCCGCCCCCTACAGGCCCTCCCGGCGCCACGCCGATCTGGGCCCGGCCTTCTACGATCCCGTGGCGGCCGCGCGCTTCCCCGCGACGATCCTGCGCTACCGCAACCAGGACTGGGCCGCGCGCGTCGGCCTCGCCGGCCTCTCGGAGGCGGACTGGATCGGCCATTTCGGCCGGTTCGAGCCGCTGCCCGGCAGCTTGGAGACGCCGCTGGCGCTGCGCTACCACGGCCACCAGTTCCGCTCATACAATCCCGAACTCGGCGACGGTCGCGGCTTCCTGTTCGCGCAAGTGCACGACCTCAAGGACGGACGGCTGCTCGATCTCGGCACAAAGGGCAGCGGCACGACGCCGTGGTCGCGCGGCGCCGACGGACGGCTCACCCTCAAGGGCGGCGTGCGCGAGGTTCTGGCCTCGGCTCTGCTGGAAGCGCAGGGCGTCGACACCTCGAAGAGCTTCAGCCTGATCGAGACCGGCGAGGATCTCGTGCGCGGCGACGAGCCTTCGCCGGCCCGCTCCAGCGTGCTGGTGCGGCTCTCCCACGGGCATATCCGGATCGGCACCTTCCAGCGCTTCCGGGCGCTCGGCGAGCCCGACAACATCGCCCGGCTGCTCGACCACACGATCGCGACCCACCGGCCCGAGCTCTGGCGCGACAGCCTGGAGGACCGGGGCGTCGCCTTCCTGGAGGACGTGGTCGCCCGGGTCGCCCGGCTCGGCGCGCAATGGGCGGCGGCGGGCTTCGTCCACGGGGTGCTCAACACCGACAACATCAACGTCACCGGCGAGAGCTTCGATTACGGCCCCTGGCGGTTCCTGCCGCATTACGACCCGGACTTCACCGCCGCCTATTTCGACGAGACCGGCCTCTACAGCTTCGGCCGCCAGCCGGAGGCGCTGTTCTGGAACCTCGCCCGGCTGGCCGACTGCCTCCTGACGCTGGCCCCGCAGGCGCGGCTCGAGGGCGCCCTCTCAGGTTTCGGCCCCGCCCTGCAGGAGGCCTTCGCGAAGGCCCTGTTCGGCCGGCTGGGCTTGGCGGAGGCGTCGCGGCCCGAGACCGACCGGCTGGTCTCGGCGGTCTGGCGGTTCCTGGCCGAGACCCACGCGCCGTTCGAGCAGTTCTTCTTCGACTGGTACGGCGGCCCGGCGAGCGCCGGGCGTGCGGAGGCCGGCCCGAGCGCCCACCATTACCGGTCGGAGGCCTTCGCGCCGGTGCGGGCGGCGCTCGACGCGCTGGCCCCGGCCCCGGGCGCGCGGCTCGACCACCCCTATTTCGCGGGCGCGCCCTGCACGATGCTGATCGAGGAGGTCGAGGCGCTCTGGGCGCCGATCGCGGAGGCCGACGATTGGTCGCTGTTCACCGCCAAGCTCGCCGCGGTGGCGCAGATGGCCGAGGCCTGCGGCACGTCGCCCGCGGCAGCGGCCTGAGCCTCCTCGTCCGCCAGCCGTCGGCGCTCCTCGGCGTAGCCCCCCGCGATGGCCATATCGACGAGGCGGCGGGTCAGCCGGAAGGCCAGCCAGAACAGGACGAGGCAGACGGCAGTCGCGGCGGCAGCCTTGAGCGGGTCCACGGGACTCCTCGAACAATCTCCCCTATGTCGGGGGCGCCCCTCTTAGAGCCGCCCTGGACCGCGTTGCAATTGGACTTGGCTCCAAGGTCGTCTCCGACAGGGGCCCCAGCCCCGCGCCAACGCCGAACCGGGGCCGGTCCGGCGGCGGGCGTTCTCGAATTCAGGCAGGTGCCGTTGCGCGAGACCTTCCACATCGAAGTCCTCGGTCCCGAGGCGGACGAGGTCCAGACGCGGATCTCCGTGCGCGTCGGCAGCCTGGAGACCGCCCAGGAGCGGGCCCTGCGCCTGTTCGCCCGGGCCCGGGTCCCCCAGCGCTCCGGCGAGCCGGCCCAGGCCGTGCGGGTGATCGACGGCGCCGGCCGCGAGGTGTTCTTTCGCAGCCGCTTCGACTCGGCCGATTGAACCGGCCGATGCGCGCCGCCCTGATCCTGCCCGGGCTCGTCCTGCTCACCGGCGTGCTGTTCCTGCGCAGCTACACCCTGGCGCCGGCCCCCGACCGGCGCGGCGGCACGACGCTGCAGCTGACCTGGCCGAACCGCCCGGTCTTCGGCAGCCCGCGGGCCGACTGCCTCGGAACGCCCGCGGACGAGCCGGTCGTCCCCTGCCTGATCGCCTCGGTCAATCGGGCTCGGGGCGAGGGCATAGGGCTGATCCAGCTGCCGTTCTGCGCGACCTGCTACGCCCTGTCCGAGCGGATCGCCCGCCTCGGTCGCGACGAGGCGGCAGTGCAGGCCCGACTCACGCAGATCGCGCGCTTCGGCTGGTGAGGCGGGCCCGGGCTGTCAGAAGCAGGCGACGCATCCGCCCCGACCACAGTCCGGACGCGCCGCGTTCAACGGCGGGCGCGGGGCTCGCCCCGAGAGACGGGTGCGTGATCGCATTGCAGCAGCTACGCCCAAGGCGTACATTGGCGCATGGATTTCGACTGGTCGGATGCGAAGGAAGCGGAGGTCCGCGCCGAGCGCGGCCACGGCTTCCGCGTTCCGAGCCGGATCTTCGCAGGCCGAACCGTCGAGTGGGAGGATGACCGCGACGATTACGGTGAGATCCGCATGGTCGCAGTCGGCCGGGTTGAACGCCGATACTGGACGGTCGTCTACACGGACCGGGAGGACGCAACGGGACCCTACCGCTGGATCATCACCGCTTGGCCGTCCGAGAAATGGGAACAGCAACGATGGCACGCAGGAGCCTAGAGGACCTCATGGCCGGCGAGGCGGATCTCGATGTCGAGAAGCTCGCGGCCACCACCGACGAAGATATTCGCGGCTACAAGGCCCAGGACGGATTCGCCGATATGCCGTCCGGGCCGGCGCGTCCCGTCCTCGCGCCGGCCGAGGTGCGCACGCGGCTGGGCCTGACGCAGGAGGCATTCGCCCGCGCCCTGCAGATCCCGGTAGCGACCCTGCGGAACTGGGAGCAGAACAGGAAGCTACCCGACCCCGCGGCCCGCTCGTTGCTGAACGCAGTAGCCCGGGAACCGGAAGCTGTTTTGCGCGCTCTCGGCTCGCCGGTCGCGGCACCGGCGAAGAGGCTGTCCCGATAGCATTGCGGCAGCGAGGCGAAGCAGGCCGCCGGGATCGCGCGTCTACGCGGGCAAGATTTTCGTCATCCAGATATAGGAATGGCCCGGCGGCAAATCGTCCATCCGACCAATCTCGACATACCCAAATCTCTTATAAAATTCCGGCGCCTGAAACGTCATCGTGCCGAGTCGGAACTTGATACATCCGCGTTTGCGGGCTTCCTGTTCGGCCTCGGTCAATAGCCGGGTTCCAATGCCTCGGCCGCGATGTTCTTCCCTCACCCACAGCATCGCGATCGCGAACCAATCCCACTGGATAAAGCCTTGGAGCCCGCCCAGCACAGTTCCTTGATCGTCGCGACAGATGAACCACAACGGTTTCGTCGGATCGGGACCGTTGTGCAACGCATTGAACGCATTCAGCCCATCTTCGACGATCTTGACCGCCGCGTCGGCTTCTGTGCTGATCGTGATGGTGCTTGCAGTCATTGTAAGCGTCCGAGGTGAAAAATTCGAACACCGACGCGCGGAGCGTTGCTCTCACCGATAGGATCGGAAGGGTTTCGGGCCGAGATTTGCCGCTTCAGGCGAGCGAGAAGACAGCCCTTATTCCTCACACGATGACCCGGGGCTGCGAAACGACTCACGCAGATCGCGCGCTTCGGCTGGTGAGGCGGGCCCGGGCGACGCGCTCGCGGGCGCGCTCCAGGGTTCGGGCCAGGGGGAACAGCGGGTCGCGCCCGGCCTCGACCAGGAGGTGGGCGATCGGGCGCCGCTCCGTCCAGAAGGTCGAGCCGAGGGCGAAGTCCGGCGGGGCGCAGGAGTCGATCCGTTCGATGTCCTCCCCGGCCAGGACCGCCTCGGTCAGGCGGTGGACGAGCTGCACCCCGGGGGCGGCCTCCGGGTCGGCCTCATCGTGGGCGATCTTAAGCACCCAGGCCTCGGCGCCGGTGAGCGGCAGGATCGCGGAAGCGAGGATCCGGTCGTCCCGGCGCAGCCGGGCGACGCGCACGCGCCCCTCGGCCCCGAGATCGGCCAGGGCGGCGCGCAGGAACGCGACCTCGTCGGGCCGCTGCCCCAGGCCGGTGCCGGCCCGGCCCTTCCAGCCCGCCGCCTCCAGGGCGACGTGGTCGTCCAGGGCGCGGTCGAGCGCCGCGGGGGCATCCAGGATCTCGAGCGCGACGGGACCCGCGGCCTCCAGGCGCTGCCGGGCGAGGCGCAGCTTGCGCCGGCGCTTGCCGGAGAGGTGGTCGAGATACGTCGCCCGCGCCGGCATCGACCGGCCGGTCACGTCGAGCAGACCGCGTTCATGCGGCCAGTAGGCCGCCTGCCGCGTCCCGCGCGCAGCCAGCAGGTCGACGAGCGGACCATCCGCGGGCGCGTTCGGCAGGAACAACCGCGGCGGCAGGCCGAGCGTCCGCGGCGCGGCGAGCAATCCCGCGAGCGCGGCCTCCGGGTCGGCGCCGTCGAGGAGCGGGGCGCCGAAGGGGCCGTAGCCGTGGGTCCAGCCCATCAGCACCGGAAGCGGTACGCCCCAGCGGCGCCACGACACCCGGAACGGCCAGGCGGCCAGGAACCGCACGCCCGGCGCCTCGGGCGGACGGTCGGCGACGACCAGCAGACGGATACCGGCGCCGAAGGATTTTCGGGCCGCCAGCGCGTAGCCGGCCTCGTAGAACGGGTTGCGGATATGGGCCTCCGCGCCGAGCGCCCGCCAGGCCGGGATCCAGGCGGCGGCGGGATCGAGGGGCCGAACCGCGGCGACGAGGCCGCCGGGAAGCGTCGCGGTGTCCGGCATGGCGCGCCCGTCAGGCCGCGAGCCGGTGGCGGATCGCACCGGCAAAACCGAGCACGTCGAAGTGCCAGGCGGTCGCCCCCGCCCCGACGACCAGCAGGACCAGCCGCAGGGCCTGACCCGGCGGCATCAGCCCCCCCGGGACCAGGCCGATCCCGGCGATGACCGCGCCGCAGACCAGGGCGGCGCCCGCAATCCCCGCCATGTCGGCGAGCGGCAGCGGCATCGGGGTGCCGGCCCGGTAGGCGCCGAGCACCAGCACCAGGCAGGCCGCCGCCTGCCCGCCCGCGAAGGCGAGCGCCGCCCCGGAAGCGCCGAATCTCGGGATCAGCAGCAGGGACAGGATTGCCACCACCGCCAGGGTGGCGAAGGCCGCCGCCGCCTCGAGCCGGCTGGTGCGGGTAAAGTAGATCACCTGCCCGAAATAATAGGCCCGGAACATCATCAGGATGCTGGCCAGGATCAGGACCGGGGCGAGCGCCCGCGCCTCCGCCCGGTAATCCGGCCCGAGCAGCACCGCGACCACGAGGTCGTCGAAGCACAGGAAGAACACCGCCCCGAAGGCGGCGATCAGGGTCATGGCCCGGGCGGCGTCGCTCAGAACCCCGGAGGCGGCCGCGATGCCGCCCACCCGCGCCTCGCGCTTGGCGATGGAGATCAGCGACAGGGCGATCGCCTCACCGAACACGATGAAGCTCTGCTTCAGGAAGTCGGCCAGCGCCCCGTAGGCGCCGAGCCCCGCGGGCCCCACCGTCTTGGCGATGATCAGCCGGTCGAGGCTCTGGGCGAGGGCCGCCGTCCCGAACGAGAGGACCAGCGGCCAGCCATAGGCGAACAGGCGCAGCGCCTCGGCCCGGCTGCCGCGGCCGGGCATCATCGGGGCGATGGTGATCGCGGCCGGCAGCGCCGCCAGGGCGTTGGCGGCGGCCACGGCAAAAGCGAGGTGCAGCGGATCGGTGGACAGGTGAAGCGCCAGGCTGCCCAAGCCGAGGATCAGCACGGCCCGGCTCATCACCGAGGCCGCCACCGCCCCAGCCTTGAGGCGCGTGCGGGCGATCTCGGTGGAGCCCTCGAACAGGGTCGTGCCGAAGGCGAGCGCCAGGATCGCCGCCGCCATAGGGGCGGGGACGAGCCCGAGCCCGGCCGCGAACGCGCTGCCGAGGCCGGCGAGCAGCAGCGTGCCGCCCAGGATCCGCACCACGGTGCCGACCTGCGCCGGCTCGCGGGCCTCGTCGTAGAGGGCGAAGAACGCGAATTTCGGCCACTGGCAGGTCGCCCCGTAGAGCACCAGCGCCCAGGACAGGACGTACAGGTAGGTGCCGTAATTCTCCACCGGCGCGAGCCGGGTGAACACCGCCACGGAGGCCATGTTCAGGGCGGCGGCGAAGCCGCGCGAGCCGACATAGATCAGGCTGTGCCGGGCAATCATGTCCTACGCATCACGCGCCATAAGGGTCGCCGGTCCGGCGATACCCCTTATGGCGCGCAAGCGTTAGAGCATCGTTCCGGATACCTGAACGATACTTTAAGACGACGTTGCTTCGAACCCGCACGCCGGCAAGCGCTGCCTCGACGACTTACTCAGCGCCGGATCAGCGACCGCCCGGTCATCTCGGCGGGCTGGTCGAGGCCCATCAGGTCGAGGAGGGTCGGCGCGACATCGGCCAGGCGGCCGTCGGAGAGCGCCACGCCGTCGACGCCGACGAGCGTCACCGGCACCGGGTTGAGCGTGTGGGCGGTGTGCGGCTCGCCGGTCTCGGGATCGCGCATCATCTCGCAATTGCCGTGGTCGGCGGTGACGAGCAGGGCCCCACCGCTCGCCGTAATGGCGTCGACCACGCGGCCGAGGCAGGTATCGACCGTCTCCACCGCCTTCACGGCCGCGGCGAGGCTGCCGGTATGGCCGACCATGTCGGGATTGGCGAAGTTCAGGAGGATCATGTCGTAGCGGCCGGAGCCGATCGCCTCCACGGCCCGGTCGGTCAGCTCCGCGGCCGACATCTCCGGCTGCAGGTCGTAGGTCGCGACCTTCGGCGACGGAATCAGGATCGCGTCCTGGCCCTCGAACGGCGCCTCGCGGCCGCCGTTCATGAAGTAGGTGACGTGGGGGTATTTCTCGGTCTCGGCCATGCGCAGCTGGGTGCGCCCGGCCCGGGAGACGGTCTCGCCGAGGCCGTTCGGCAGGTCGAGGGGGCCGAACAGGGTGTCGGCGAAGGCGTCGATCTCGACGCTGTACTGGACGATCCCGAGGGCGGCGGCGAACCGGACCGTCCGCGTGCGCGCGAAACCCGTGAAGGCCGGATCGAGCAGGGCTTCGAGGATCTGCCGGGTCCGGTCGGCGCGGAAGTTGAAGCTCAGCACACCGTCGCCGTCGTTCATGCCGGCATAATCGCCGATGATGGCGGGCCGCAGGAACTCGTCCGACAGGTCGACAACGTAGGAAGCGGCGATCGCCTCCATGGCGCTCGCAAACCGGGCGCCGCGCGCCGCGGTCATCGCGTCGTAGGCGATCGAGACCCGCTCCCAGCGCCGGTCGCGGTCCATCGCGTAGTAGCGGCCGCACAGGGTGGCGATGCGCGCGCCCTCGGGGAGCGCGGCCTCCACGGTCTCGAAGCAGGCGGCGGCGGAACGGGGCGGCATGTCGCGCCCGTCCGTGAAGGCGTGGAGGCGGACCGGCACGCCGGCCTCGACCAGAACCCGGGCCAGCGCCACCGCGTGGTCCTGGTGGGCGTGGACGCCCCCGGGCGAGAGCAGGCCGACGAGATGGCAGGTGCCGCCGCTCGCCCGCAGCCGGTCGATGAACCGGACCAGCGCCGGGTTAGTGGCGAGCGAGCCGTCCGCGACGGCGGCGTCGATCCGCGGCAGGTCCTGCATGACCACCCGGCCGGCGCCGATATTCAGGTGCCCGACCTCGGAATTGCCCATCTGCCCCTCGGGCAAGCCGACATCGGCGCCGTAGGTCATCAGGCGCGCCCGGGGACGCTCGCGCATCAGGGCGTCGAAGACGGGGGTGCGCGCCTGGAGCACGGCGTTGTCGGCGACCGTATCCCGGAGTCCCCAGCCATCGAGGATCACGAGCATCACGGGGCGCGGGGTCCTGTCGGGCACGGTCACAACACTCCAAAGCCGTCACGGCACATTGCGGCTTCCGGGCTCCACGAAGTCCGGAAAGATGCGCGTGTCGATAATCGGCTTGACCGTGCGAGACTACAGCCCTGGATAGAAATCCGCGACGGATGCGGAACGGCGTCCGGCTTCTGACACCGGATTCGCGGGATCTGCGCGCGGGAAGCCCCGTCAATTGACGCTCGCCGGGTCCGATCCGGGCGGGACGCCGAGCAGGGGCGGCTTCCGGCGTAGCGCAGTCCGCAGCAGCGTCCGGCGATAGCCCCGATGCGACAGGAACCCGGCGGCCCAGGCCAGGTGCATCGCGATCGCCGCCGGGCCGCTCATGACCAGCATCGGCTCCCGCGCCTTGAGCGCCAGCGCGAGGCCGCTCAACCCGCAGCCGCCCGCATAGACCGCGAGCAGGATCAGCAGCGCCGGCGCGACCGTGACGAGGGCCAGGGCGGCGACGCCGTAGAGCAGGACCAGGGGTGGCAGCATCTGGCGCAGCCGCGGCAGGCTGGCATGCTTCTCCAGGGTCCGGGCGCAGCCGCGGCCGTACAGGAAGTATTGCCGCGTCAGGCTGAACAGGGTCGCGCGGGGGAAATAGGTCACGGCGAGATCGGCCGCGAGATAGATCCGGCCGCCGGCGGCGCATAACCGGCGGTCGAGCTCGGCATCCTCGTTGTGGGAGAAGCTCTCGTCGTAGCCGCCGACCCGCAGGAACTCGCGCCGGTCGAAGATGGCGTGGTGGCCGTGGGAGACGTAGCCCGAGATCCCGCCCAGGCGATGCGCCGAGCCGCCATTGCCGAGCCGGCTGTTCTGGGCGGCCGCGATCGCCCGCTGCAGGGGCGTCACCCCGATCGTCCGCAGCGGCACGACCACCGAGACCGCCTCGCGCAGGCGGATCGTCCGCACCAGGTCTTGCACCCAGTGCTCGGGATAGGCGGCGTGGCAATCGGCGCGCACGAGATAGGTGGAGCGGGAATCCGCGAGCCGCGCCGCCAGGTTGAGGCCCGAGGCCTGGATGCGCCGGGCGTTGTGGATCAGCTGGATCCGCGGGTCCGCGGCGCTCAGCGCCCGGACGATCGCGCAGGTCTCGTCGCTGCTGCCGCCATCCATCACCAGCAACTCGCAGGGGAGCGTGCCGGATGCCGGCATCACCGAGCGGATCGCCTCGGCGATGTGGCGGGCCTCGTTCAAGGCCGGCATGGCGATCGTCACGAGCGGGATGCCGGCGCCGTCCGAACCATCGTCCGAAGCATCGTTCATGGCGGTTCTCCTGAGACCAGGGCCCGATCTTTCGCCGGACCCGCGGTGGCCCCGTTCCGGAGGCAGCGCCCAACCTCGGCCAAGACGGCTCGCACGCCCGACGCGATGGCCCGGGCCGGCCGAGCCGGTCTCGACAGAGGCGACGTCCCACGCCCGGGGTCTTTTCTGTCGTCATAAGCAGCCAATACGGTGGTTAACCACAACCACCTCTTCAGTCGGCAGCCTCGATACGACGAAAGGTGTAATTCGTCCCGGCCGACCGCGATGATAGCTCGGCTCAGTGGGATCGCCGCCCCGGCAGCCGAGCGCCGCGCGGATCCCGCAAGCACCGATCGTCGTGCGGGATCGCCTGGAATGATGGACTCTTTGGACGCGCTCGCGCTCGATGCGCCGAAACACGGGCTTGCCGGGCCGACATCAGAACCGGCCGCGATGCCGGTCACCGAGATCCGTCCGGATCATAAGCTCGTCGCCTTCGATGCCGCGAGCGTCTGGCAGTATCGCGGGTTGCTCTGGGTCCTGATCCTGCGCGACCTGAAGGTGCTCTACCGCCAGACCGCCCTGGGCGCCTGCTGGGCCATCGCGCAGCCGCTGTTCACGGTGGCGATCTTCACCGTCATCTTCGGCCACTTCGCCAAGATCCCCACCGACGGGGCGCCCTACGCGCTGTTTGCCGGGAGCGCCATCATCCTGTGGACCTACTTCGCCGAGTCGGTGCGCCGGAGCGCCACCGGCCTCGTCACCGAGGCCGAGCTCATCCGCAAGATCTACTTCCCGCGCCTGGTGATCCCGCTCGCCACCGTGGTGTCGCCGATGGTCGATTTCGCCATCGCCCTGGTGGTGCTGCTGGCGCTGATGCTCTGGTACGGGGTGGTGCCGGGCTGGCACATCGTCTTCGCGATCCCGACGCTCGCGGTCACGGCGATGCTGGCGCTTGGGGTGAGCCTCTGGCTCGGGCCGGTCAACGTCCGCTTCCGGGACGTCAAGCACACGCTGCCGTTCCTCATCCAGATCTGGATGTACGCCTCGCCCATCGTCTACGCGGCGAGCATCGTCCCGGACTCGGTGCGCTGGGTCTACGCGCTGAACCCCATGGTCGGGCTGATCGAGGCGTTCCGGTTCGCGATCCTCGGCGGAACCGCCCCCGACCTGTTCGCGCTCGCCGTCTCGGTCACGGCCGCATCCGTGCTGCTCTTCACCGGACTGATCTTCTTTCAGCGCATGGAGCGCTCCTTCGCGGATATAATCTGATGTCGATGGCGATCAGCGTACAGGATATCGGCAAGCAATACTGGCGCGCCCCGCGGGCCACGCACGAGAACTCCCTGCGCGAGGCGCTCATCGCGGGCGCGCGGGGCTTGGTGACGCGCCGGTCCGCGGCGCGCCCGTCCAGGGAGGGCTTCTGGGCCCTCAAGGATGTCAGCTTCGGCATCAAGCACGGCGAGAATGTCGGCATCATCGGGATGAACGGGGCCGGCAAGAGCACCCTGCTCAAGCTGATCTCGCGGATCGCTGCGCCGACCACCGGCAGCATCAAGCTGGTCGGCCGGGTCGGGGCCCTGCTCGAAGTCGGCACCGGCTTCCACCGGGAGCTCACCGGCCGCGAGAACATCTTCCTCTACGGCTCGATCCTGGGCATGCACCGCCAGGAGATCGCCGAGAAGTTCGACGCGATCGTCGAGTTCTCGGAGATCGGCGACTTCATCGACATGCCGGTGAAGCGCTATTCCAGCGGCATGTATGTCCGGCTGGCCTTCTCGGTCGCCGCGCATCTCGAGCCCGACATCCTGCTCCTCGACGAGGTCCTGGCGGTCGGCGACTACACCTTCCAGAAGAAGTGCATCGACTTCGCCCGGCGCCTGCAGACCAAGGGCTCGACGATCCTGCTCGTCTCGCACAACATGTTCAGCGTGAAGACCATGTGCGAGCGGGTCATCTACATCAAGAACGGCCGCGTCGCCTTTGACGGCCCCACCGACGAGGGCCTGCACCACTACGAGCGGGACAGCTACCTGGCCGACGCGCCGTGGTTCAAGCCGGAGGGCGGCCACCATCCGGTGGAGATCCGGGAGGTGACGGTCGCCGACGAATCCGGGGCGCCGAAGACGCTGTTCCGGCACGGCGAGCGGATGCGGATCACGGCACGCTACACCGCCTCGGAGCCGATCGCCGACCCGCATGTCCTGTTCTCGGTCACCCGGTCGGACGAGCTGCTCTGCTGCAATTTCAGCACGATGACGGACCGCGCCAAGCTGCCGCCCCTGTCCGGGGAGGGCACGATCGAGTTGCTGACGCCGCCGCTGACCTTGAACGCCGACACCTACACGGTCTCGGTGGTGGTCCGGCAGCGGGGTTTCGAGCGCCTGCTCGCCGCGCGGATCGGGGCCCGCTTCCACATCGAGCACCCGGTCTTCGCCCCCGACGTGTTCGGCGTCTTCCACATGCCCGGCACCTGGACGGCAGATCCCGCCCCGCATCGCTGAAGCCCGGAGAGCACGATGGCCACGATTGCGTCAGGGCACCACCAGGACGGGACACGCGGCGCCGACGAGACCGCCCGGCGGGCCGGGCGGATCCGGTCGAACTTCTCGGCCTTCGATGCGCGGGTGCGGGAAGCGGAGCGTCGCGCGGCGTCCGGGGACCTGGAAGGGGCCGCCGTCGAGGCCGCCATCGCTGCGACGCTGGCGGCCCACCGCCATTGCGGCGTGTTCGCGAGCCCGCGCCTGGAGCGGGTGACCGCGCAGATCGGCCGGCGGCTGGAGCCGCAGCCCGACCACGGGCCGGCCCCGGAGCCGGCGCCGTTCCGCCGCGTCCTCCACGTCTGCACGCAGCTCGCCCCGGTGGGCGGCCTGACCAAGATGCTGGCCCTCTGGATCGGCGCCGATGCCAACCGGACCAACGGGCTCGCCCTGACCCAGCACCGGGGACCGGTCGATGCCCGCATCACCGAGGCCGTGCGGGCGAGCGGCGGCACGATCCACCACCTGAACCACCGCCAGGGCGGCAAGCTCGCCTGGGCGCGGGAGCTGCGCCGGGTCGCGCGCGACTACGACGTCGTCGTCCTCCACATCCATTGCGAGGATGTGGTCCCGCTGATCGCGTTCGCGGATCCGGCGAGGCATCCGCCGGTGCTGCTGCTCAACCATGCCGATCACCTGTTCTGGATCGGGGCGCGGATCAGCCACGCGGTGATCAACCTGCGCGAGGCCGCCCGCCGGCTGGCAAATACGCGGCGCGGCGTCGACCCGGCCCGGAGCCTCCTGCTCCCGACCCTGATCACGCTGCCCGAGCGTCAGCGCAACCGGACCGCCGCCAAGCGTGCCCTCGGCATCCCGGAGGAGGACATCCTCCTGGTCTCGGTGGCGCGCGGCGCGAAGTACCGCAACGTCGGGCCGGTCACCTACGCGGACCGCCATGTCGACCTGCTGGCCGCGCACCCGAATGCCCGCCTGATCGTGGTCGGCGCCGGCGCGCGGGCCGACTGGGCTCCGGCGCAGGCGGCGACAGGCGGGCGCATCACCGCCTATGCGGAGCAGGCGGATCCGCGGGTGTTCTTCGAGGCGGCGGACATCTACGTGGATTCCTACCCGTTCGTGTCCTCGACCTCGATGCTTGAGGCCGCAGCCTACGGGCTGCCGCTGGTGACGCGTTTCGAGGCGCCCGAGGCGGCCGAGATCGTGGCGATCAACCATCCGGGGCTCGACGCTACGGCCCGGGTCGCCCGCGACCAGGCTGAGTACGAGGCCCACCTGACCGCGCTGATCACCGACGCGGAAACCCGCCGGGCCGCGGGATCCGGGATCAGCGCCGCCATCGCGCGCCTCTACGCACCGGCGAGCTGGCTCGCCGGGCTCGACGCGGTCTACGCCCAAGCCCGGGCGCTGCCCCGGCTCGCGCCGGATGCCGGGCCGGTGATTGCCGAGGCGCCCCATCTCGGCGAGCCGGACCTGCGCCACCAGGACATGTTCGGCTCGGATTTCCCGGTCTCGGGCATGACCAAGAACTACATCGGTATGCTGCCCCTCCGGCAGCGCGTCGCCTCCTGGGCGGCCCTGCGCCGGGCCGGCGATCTGTCCGGGCCCTGGGAGCGGGTGCGCCTGCTGCTGCCGGAGTGGCTGGTGCGCAACGTCAAGGACCGGCCGGGGCTGCTGCGGGCCGGTTGATCGGGCGGGACCATCGCATCCCGCAAGCCGAGACCCGAGAAGCCCTACGGTTTCTCGGGTCTCGGCGTCTGTTTGGTATTCAGGCTTCGGCATGCCCGCGGGTCTCAAGCCGCCTGCGACGGCTTCGCCTGCGAGGCGGGGCGCGACAGGCGAGCCCCCCTCAGCGCGTTCCCGGCTCGGCGGCGGCGAGCGGCCGGCCGGCCTGAACGACGGCCAGCAGGGCTCCGCGCAGATGCGTTGGCCGGACCGCGTCCTTGATCGCCCGGTGCGGCATCAGCCGGAAGGCGGACAAGAGCGCGCCCGCGGCGGCGCGCCGGTCGCCGCGGGCCGCATGGGCCTGGGCGCCATCCAGGAAGGCGTCGTAATAGCCCTGCACGGTCGCGAAATAGAGGCGTAGGGCCGCGACGCGCGAGACGCCGAGCGCCGGCGCGTGCCGGCGGAAGACCAGCCGGGTGAAGTGGATCCGGCGGGCGATCAGGCTGTCGAAGGTCCCGGGCGGCCGCTGCCGGAAATGCACGCAGGGCACGGCGACGAAGCCGGCCCGGTGCCGGCGGACCGCACGGATCTGCCAATCCCAATCCTGATCGCCGAGCAGCGCCTCGTCGAACAGGCCGACGCTGTCGACCAGGCTCCGGCGCACCACCGTCGCGCCCACCTGCGGGAAGTAGCCGCTCAGCATCCGGCGCAGCAGCGCCCCGCCGTCCGCCGGGAGGTCCGCCGGCCAGGGACCGTAGACCGGCTCCAGATCCTGGGAGGTGGTGACGACCTGCCCGAAGACGATCCCGAGATCCGGCTCCGCTTCGAGCCGGCGGAGATGGGGGCGGATATGGCCCGGCTGCCAAACGTCGTCGTCGTCGAGGAACGCCACGTAGGGCGCGCTGGCCCGCAGCAGGGCGGCGTTGCGGGCGGCCCCCGCGCCGGGCCGCGCGACGGCGACGTGGAGCGCGCCGAATTCCGCCGCGGCCTCGGCGCCCGGCCCCGGCCGGCCGTTGTCGCCCACGATGATCTCGAAGGCGAGATCGGGCCCCTCCAGGGCGCGGATGCTCGCCAGGGCCTCGCGCAGCAGGGAAGCCCGATTGCAGGTGGGCACCACCACGGAGACCGTGAGGCGGGGCGCGGGCCGGATCATGTCCACTCCTCCCAGGCATCGTAGGCCCCCTTCAGGAGGGCACCGAAGACCAGATCGTTGTCGAAATGCGTGACGAAGCTGCGCCCGACGGTCCCGAGCGGCCGCGTCTCCACGGCCTGCGCGTAGACGATCCGGTAGCCGGCCTGCTGGGCGGCGCGGGCGGCGTCGGGCGTCCAGTTCGCCGACTGCCCCAGCGGGATCGCGAAGCTCTCCGGCCTGAGGCCCAGGCGGGCCGCGATCGACCGGCGCGAGCCTTCCAGCTCCTCGGCCGCCCGCTCGGGGCTGATCCGCCCGAAATCCGGATGCGTGACGGAATGGCTGCCGATCTCGGCGCCCGCCGAGGCCAGCGCCTCGACCTCGCGCCAGCTCAGGACCCCGCCCGGGCCGGTCCCGGGCCGGTCGAGCCAGCCGGAGACGACGAACAGCGTCCAGGGGATCGCGTGGTCGCGCAGGATCGGCTCCGCCGCCTCGAGCACGCTGCGCCAGCCGTCGTCGAAGGTGATCGCGAGATCCCAGGCCTCGCCGTTGCCCTCCGCGATGGTGGCGGCCGGCACGAAGCGGTAGCCGAGGCGCAGGGCCAGCTCGATCTGGTGCCGGAAGCGCCCGGGGGTGACGTCGTTGACCCCGCATTCGGGCTGCCCGACCGAGTGGTAGCAGAGGATGCGCCCGCCCGGCCTCTCGCGGCGCGTCCCGGCAACCGCCAGGGTCGCGCGCTCGCAGGCCATCCGGGCTGCCGCGACCCGCGGACGGGTGAGCCCCACGGTGCGGGCGAGGCTCTTGACCGGCCCGGGGATCATCGCAGGGCGGCGCGCAGGCCGGAAACGACCTGATCCTGCAGCGCGTCGTCCATGCCGGCATAGAGCGGCAGGAGGATCGCGTGGTCGCGCGCCCGCTCCGATTCCGGCAGGGCGAAGCGCCGGGGCGCCTCGGCGTAGGGCGGCTCCAGATGGGCGCACATGATGCCCCGGCGGGTGGCGATGCCCTGGTCGAGCATGGCCTGCATCACGGCACCCTGGTCGGCCGCCTCCGGCAGGCGGACGCAGAAGCTCTGCCAGTTGCTGCGCGAGCCCATCGGCTCGGGCGGCGGCGTCACCTCCGGGAGATCGGCGAGCCGCGCCCGGTAGCCGTCGGCGAGAGCGCGCCGCCGGGCGATCAGGCCGGGCAGCCGGGTCAGCTGCGCGCGGCCGATGGCGGCCTGCACGTCGGTCATCCGGTAATTGTAGCCGGCGATGGTGTACTCCTCGGCGACCACCCGGGCGCTGCCGTGGCGGGCCACGTCGGACACGCTCATCCCGTGCTGGCGCCACAGCCTGAACTTGCGGTCCCATTCGGGATTGGCCGTGGTGATCATGCCGCCGTCGCCGGTGGTCAGGACCTTGCGCGGGTGGAACGAGAAGCAGGCGACGTCGCCGGCGGGTCCGCCGACCGGCCGCCAGACATCGCCCTGGAGCCGCTCGGAGCCGATGGCGCAGGCCGCGTCCTCGATCACCGGGATGCCGGAGCGGCGCCCGATCGCCACGATGGCTTCGAGGTCGCAGGGCATGCCCATCTGGTGGACGCAGACGATCGCCTTCGTCCGCTCGGTGAGGGCCGCGGCGGCGGCCTCCGGGGCCATGTTGAAGGTCGCCGGGTCGATGTCGACGAAGATCGGAATCGCCCCGCACTGGGCGATGGCGTTGGCGGTGGCGATGAAGCTGTGGCTCACCGTCACCACCTCGTCGCCGGGCCCGACCCCGGCGGCGAGCAGCGCGAGATGCAGCGCGGTGGTGCAGTTCGAGACCGCGCAGGCATGGGGGGCGGCGACGATGGCGGCGAACTCCGCCTCGAAGGCCGCGACCTGCGGCCCCTGGGTCAGCCAGCCGGAGCGGACCACGGCGGCGGCGGCCTCCGCCTCCGGCTCGCCGACATCGGGTTTCGCGATCGGGATCATGCGAGCGCCCGCCTCAGGTGATCCGAGCCGGCCTCGTCGCTCCACCAGGCCACCAGGTCGGCGAGGCCCTCCGCCGCCCCGATCTCGGCCTCGAAGCCGATCAGCTCCCGGGCGAGGCTGGTGTCGCACAGGCGCCGGGGCACCGGGTTCACGGCGCGCTCGGCCTCGTGGACGAGCGGGGTGCCGTCCCGGCCCATGATCCGGGTGAGATGGCCGGCGAGATCGACGAGCGAGGTCTCCACGCCGGTGCCGACATTGAGCACCACGTCGGTGGCCGGGGCGGTCGCCGACAGGATGTTGGCCCGGGCGATGTCGCGGACATGGACGAGGTCCATGGTCTGCAGCCCGTCGCCGAACACGATCGGGGACTGGCCCTCGGCCAGGCGCTGCATCCAGCGCACCATCACCTCGGTGTAGCGGCCGGTCAGGTCCATGCGCGGCCCGTAGGCGTTGAAGTAGCGCAGGGCGACGTAGTCCAGCCCGTACATGTCGTTGAACGCGCGCAGCAGGCCCTCGCCGAACGACTTGGCGGCCCCGTACAGGGTGCGGTTGTCGTAAGGGTGGTGCTTCTCGGTGGTCGGGAAGCTCTCGGCCATGCCGTAGACCGAGGCCGAGGAGGCCATCACCACCTTGGCGACGCCGGCCTCGACGCAGCGCTCGAGCAGGTCGAAGGTCGCGGTCGCCATCACCTCGAAGGCCTGGCGCGGCTCGGCGGCGCATTGCGTGATCCGCAGGGCCGCCTGGTGGAACACCACGTCGGTGCCCTTGACCAGGGTGTCCATCAGGGCCCGGTCGCGGATGTCGCCCTGGACCAGCCGGACGCGCCCCGAGCCGAGGGCGTCCTTCAGGTTCTCGGGGCGCCCGCGGACCATGTTGTCGATGGCCACGATCTCGTCGCAGCCGGCCTCGACCAGCAGGTCGATGATGTGGGAGCCGATGAAGCCGGATCCGCCGGTGACGAGGATCCGGGTCCCGCGCAGGTCGCCGCCGAAGCGGCTTCCCTTGGTAACCTCACGCAGCTTGGGCATCGGCGACCTCGCAGTAGCTCGCGACGGCCCGGCAGACGGTGTCGATCTGGCTGGTCGTCAGTTCCGGGAACATCGGCAGGGACAGGGTCCGGGCGGCCAGCCGCTCGGTGACCGGCAGGCAGCCGGTCCCGTCGTCGAGATGGCGGTAGGCGGGCTGCCTGTGGACCGGGACGGGGTAGTGGATGCCGGTGGCGACCCCGGCCTCGGCCAGGTGCTGGCGCAGGCCCTCGCGGTCGGGGGTGCTGACCGCGTAGACGTGGAAGGCGTGGTCGCGTCCGGCCGGACCGGGCAGGTCGAGCCCGAGGCCCGCGAGCCGTTCGCCGTAGGCGGCCGCCACCGCCTGCCGGGCCCGGGTCCAGCCCTCCAGATAGGGGAGCTTGGTGCCGAGGACCGCCCCCTGGACGCCGTCCATGCGCAGGTTGAAGCCGTGCCGGACGTGGTTGTACTTGCCCTGCTGGCCCCAGTCGCGCAGGCACCGCGCGGCTTCCGCGAGGTCGTCCCGGTCGGTGACGATGGCACCGCCCTCGCCGTAGGCGCCGAGATTCTTGCCGGGGTAGAAGCTGAAGCAGCCGATATCCCCGATGGAGCCGGCCTTCCTGCCGCCCCGCTTGGCGAGATGCGCCTGGGCGGCGTCCTCCACCAGGGCGAGGCCGTGGCGCCGGGCGATGGCGCCGAGCGCGTCGAGATCCGCCAGCCGCCCGTGCAGGTGCACCGGCAGGATCGCCTTGGTGCGGGGCGTGATCGCCGCCTCGACCAGGGCCGGATCCATGGTCCAGTTCACCGGGTCGATGTCGACGAGCACGGGGGTCGCGCCGGCGTAGAGCACGGCCGCGACGGTGGCCACGAAGGTCGCCGAGACCGTGATCACCTCGTCGCCCGGGCCGATATCGAGGGCGAGCAGCGCGAGATGGAGCGCCGCGGTGCCGCTGCTGACGGCCACCGCGTGCTTGGCGCCGCAGGCCTTGGCGAAGGCCGCCTCGAAGGCGGTGACCGCCGGTCCGAGGACGAAGTCGCCGCTGCGCAGGACGTCGAGCACGGCGGTTTCGACGGCGCCGCCGACGGCCGCGTATTGCGCCTTGAGGTCGAGAAACGGGATCACGAGGCCCTCGCAAGTGGCATGAGGTCGATCGGGTGGCCGTTCTGGCGCAGGGAGCGCATCGCGGCCTCGAGCAGTTCGACCACGCGCAAGCCGCTATGGCCGTCGGTCTTCGGCGCCTTGCCGGTGGCGATGCAGTCGACGAAATGCTCGATCTCGACGACGAGCGCCTCGCGGAAGGACAGGTGCGGCGACCACATGTCCCCGGTCCGGTACGAGACCATCAGCTCGGTGATGTCCCCGGAGCCGTCGCCGACGGTGACGCCGCGGTCGTAGACCTTGACCTTCTCGATCGGGTCCAAGTCGTTGTAGACGATCATCTTCTTGCTGCCGCCGATCAGCGTCTGCCGGACCTTCACGGGGGCCAGCCAATTGACGTTGATCTGCGCGACGACGCCGCGCGGGTAGAAGATCGTCAGGTGGGC
Organism: Methylobacterium brachiatum; assembly: GCF_020523825.1. Lineage (GTDB taxonomy): Bacteria > Pseudomonadota > Alphaproteobacteria > Rhizobiales > Beijerinckiaceae > Methylobacterium > Methylobacterium brachiatum. Next base: position 311,392 of record NZ_JAJALK010000005.1, read on the forward strand.
CATGTTCTCGGGGCGGCCGCTGAAATGGCCGGTGCCGCTCGCCGAGATCGCCACCGGGGCGAGGTCCAGCACGTGGTCGAGGATCGCGAGATCATGGACCGCGAGGTCCCAGATCACGTTCACGTCGCGCTGGAACAGGCCGAGATTCACCCGGGTCGAGTCGTAGTAGAACACTTCGCCCAGGGCGCCGTCGGTGATCAGCTCGTTGATCTTCTCGACCGCGCCCGTGTAGACGAAGGTGTGATCGACCATAAGGGTCAGGTTGCGCTTGGCCGCCTCCTCGATCAGCAGCCGCGCCTCGAAGGCCGAGGACGTGATCGGCTTCTCGATGAAGACGTGCTTGCCGGCCCGGAGCGCGTTGATCGCGATCTCGAAATGCGAGCTCACCGGGGTCGCCACCATGACGGCGTCGATCTGCGGATCCGCGATGAGGTCGCGCCAATCCTGGTGGAGCTGGGCGGCGGGATAGCGCTTGCCCGCCCGGGCGAGGGCCGCGGCCGACTGGTCGGCGATGGCGGCGAGCCGGCACTGCTCCGTCTCCGACGTGCAGCGGGCGAGATTCGGCCCCCAATAGCCGTAGCCGACGATTCCGATGGCGATCATGTGCGTGGGTCCCCTCAAGCGATCTGCAGAGACTTGGCCGCCGAGGAGCGGCGGGAGCGGGCGCGCTTCTGGCGCGTGTCGCCGATGACCCGGGCGGGGCATCCGGCCACGATGGCGTAGGGCGGGACGTCGCGGGTCACGACCGCGCCGGCGCCGACCAGGGCGCCCTCCCCGATGGTGATGCCGGCCACGATGGTGGCGTTGGAGCCGATCGCGGCGCGGTCGCCGACCAGGGTCTCGACGAGCTCCCAGTCGCCGTCGCGCTTCAGGGTGCCGTCCGGGTTGGTCGCCTCGGGGTAGCGCTCGTTGGTGAAGACCACGCCGTGGCCGACGAACACCTCCGCGCCGATGGAGACGCCTTCGCAGATGAAGCTGTGCGAGGAGATCTTGCAGCGCGGGCCGATGGTGCTGCCCCGCTGGATCTCGACGAACGGGCCGATGCGCGACCCGGTCTTTATTTCGCACCCGTAAATATTAACGAGGTCCGGGTAGAAGATACCCACATCCTGCCCAATATCGGCATCGGTTATCGGCATCCAAGCGGCTCCTTCTGCCGAACTTCTGTGCGGCAAAACTGCGCGGAGCCGTGGACGATCCGGAACCCAGGCTTTCGATACTGGTCCTCCCCCGAAAGGTGCACCGTCTCGGCCGGGGGCGGCGGGGGCCCGGGAGGCCTACCTCGAAAGGCGCAGGCGCCGGCGCCGGGCGGCGCGGCCGGCCTCCTTTTGGACGAGTCCCGGGGAACGGGGCCGCCGCGCATCATGCCGGCCGAGCTGCGAGCGAGCAGGAAGGCACGACGCGTGAAGACCTGGTCCCCGTCCGATCTCTGCGAAGAAAAGGCCCCCCGGGGCGGTGCTTCGCTGCGCAGAACCTTCGCGGCGAGCGCGGCGCTACTGCTGGCCTTCGCGGGATCGCCGGCACGCGCCGAATACCGGATCTCGGCCGGCGACACCCTGGAGGTGACGGCGCTCAGCATTCCCGGATTCAAGCAGGAGGCGACGGTCGGGATCGACGGCACCGTGATGGTGCCGCTGCTCGGCGAGGTGCCGGCGGTCGGGCTGACTGTGGCCGAGCTGCGCAAGGCGCTGCAGAAGGCCCTGCCGGCCAAGGCGGTGCGGCAGCGCAATGCCGACGGGCGCGAATCGATCGCCGTGATCGAGCCCGACGAGATCGGGGTGCGGATCGCGAAGTATCAGCCGGTCTACCTGAGCGGCGACGTGACCAAGCAGGGCGAGCACCCGTTCCATCCGGGCATGACCGTCCGGCAGGCGGTGGCGCTGGCGGGGGGCTACAACCTCCTGCGCTTCCGGATGGAGAACCCGGTCGTCGAGAGCGCCAACCTGCGCGCCGAGTACGACGCGGTCTGGGCGAGCATCGCCCGGGAGAGCGCCAATGTCTGGCGGCTCAAGGCGATCATCGCGGGGGCGCGCCCCGACAAGGCGGCGGCCGGCCCGGAGGCGCCCCTGAACGTGCCGCCGTCGCGGGCGAGCGTCGCGCAGAAGCTCGCCGAGCAGCAGCTGCGCGTGCAGATGTCCGACGTCTCCAAGGAGAAGGAGCACCTGCAGCGCGCGCTGACCCGCTCCCAGAACCAGCTGGCTAGCCTGACCGAGCAGCAGGCCAAGGAGAAGGAGGGCGTCACCGCCGACGCCGACGAGTACGACGCGGTGCGCGCCCTGTTCCAGCGCGGCGCCGTGGTCACGACCCGCCTGACCGACGCCCGCCGGGCGGTGCTGCTGTCCTCGACCCGGGCGCTGCAGACCACGGTCCAGGTGGCGCAGCTGGAGCGGGACAAGGGCGAGCTGACCCGCAGGCTCGAGCGGGTCGACGACCAGCAGGCCTTGGAGGCCATGGAGAAGCTACAGGTCTCGGAAGACAACCTGGCGGCGCTGCGCTCGCGCCTCAACAGCATCAACGACAAGCTGGTCTATACCGGCGCCCTGCGGACCCAGCTCCTGTCCGGCAGCCGGGCGCGGGCTTCGATCGCCGTGTTCCATCCCGGCAAGGCCGGCTCCGGCAGGAGCGGCCCGAACCTGACCGACGCGGCCGAGGACACCGAGCTGCAGCCGGGCGACGTCGTGGAGGTCGTGCTCAAGCCGGATCCCGCCCTGCGCGGGATCGGCGACGGCACCGGCCAGAACTGACCCCCGAACCGACCTCGCCAGAACCGTGCGCCCGCCGCGTGAGGGAAGAGCCATGAACAAGCACTCGACCGCCGCGTCCTTCCTGCAGGCCGAGTCCCTCGGCCCGGCGCGGCCGTGGCGGGAGGGGCCGCGGGGGTCCGATCCCGAGGGCCAGGTCGCGATCCTGACGATCGTGCGGCGGAACTGGCGGTCGATCCTGATGCTGAGCGGCATCGGGCTGATCGCGGCGATCGTCTACGTCGCCACCGCCCCGTCGATCTACACCGCCAAGGCGCGGGTCTACATCGAGAGCCGCTCAAGCCCGGTCACGGCCCGCGACACGCCCGGCGCCGCGACCCCCCTGGAGATCCCCGAGGTCGAGAGCCAGGTCGAGTATATTCGCTCGGAGAAGATCGCCCTGGCCGCCGTGCGCCGGCTCGGCCTGCCGCCGTCTCAGGACCTGGCGGTGCCGCCGCATCCGCTGGTGGCGAAGCTCCGCGAGGGGCTGGGCGCGGTCAAGCTGTTCGTCGGCCACCTCATCGGCCTCCATCCCGCCGCCAAGCCGGTCAGCCCGGCGAGCCCCGAGGAGCGCCAGGCCGGCACCGTCCGCGAGAACCTGGAAGCCTCGCGCATCGGCGCGGCCTACGTCATCGAGGTCGGCTACAGCCTCGACAATCCCGCCGACGCCGCCGCCGTGGCGAACGCGGTCGCGGACGCCTACGTGGCCACGCAGCTCGAGAACCGGTCGCAGATCTGGAAGGTGGCCGGCGAGTGGATCCTGCCCCGGCTGAAGGAGCTGCAGCAGCGCGCCAGCCAGGCCTCCCGGGAGGCCCAGACCTACAAGGCCGAGCACGCGATCATCGATCTCGGCAAGCGCGGCCTCGTGGGCGAGCAGCAGCTCGAGGAGCTGAACACCGCGGTCGCCTCCGCGCGGTCCAAGACCGTGGACGCCCGCGCCACCCGCGACCAGATCCACATGCTGCTCGCTTCCGACATCGCCGATCCCGGCATCACGGAGGCCTTCAAGGACACGGTGATCATCCAGCTGCGCAAGCAATACGTAGACCTGGTGCAGCGCGCCGACGACCTGAAGCGCCGCCTCGGCCCCGACCACGACGCGGTGACGGCGATCCAGAAGGACGTGCTGGCGGCCAAGCAATCCCTGCGGGCAGAGCTGGAGCGCCTCGCCGCCTCCCTGGACCGGGATTACGAGGTCGCCAAGGCCCGCGAGGACAGCATGTCGGCGTCCTTCGACGCGCTGATCTCGAAGACGCTGGTGACCAGCGAGGCCAGGGTGAAGGCCAAGGAACTCGACCGGGCGGCCGAGACCTACGACCAGATCTACACGAACATGCTCAGCCGCTACATCGACGCGGTCAACCAGCAATCCTACCCGCAGCCCTCCGCGCACGTGATCACCCCGGCGAGCGTCCCGGAGCGCCCGAGCGCGCCGCGCGGCGGGCTGATCGTGATGCTCGGCCTGCTGGTCGGGGCCGGGCTCGGGGTCAGCGGCGCCTTCGCGCGGCACTGGTTCGACCGGACGATCCGGTCGCCCGGGCAGCTCACCGGCCAGGGCCTGCCCTGCCTCGCCGCCCTCCCCGAGCTGCGCCGCGAGCCCGGCTACCGGGCCGCCCTGGCGCTGGCGCAGGCCCATGCCAGCGAGGCCCTGCGGCCGGCGAGCGTCGAGGCGTTCAAGGCGAGCGCCGTGCGGTTCATGCCGCAATCGGTCTTCGTCGAGCGCCTCCACAGCCTGAAATCGCACCTGCTCGGCAACGACCGCCGCGGGCCGGTCTTCGCCATCGGGGTGACTTCGGTGGAGGCCGGAACCGGCAAGACCACCTTCGCGAGCAATTTCGGCCAGCTGCTGGCGCGGTCGCGCTCGGCCGCTACCAGCCGGATCCTGCTGATCGACGCCGACGTGCGGCAGGCGACCCTGTCGCGGCTCAACCAGGCGGCCGACCAGCGCGGGCTGCTCGACGTGCTCGCCGGCCGGTGCGGCACCGAGGAGGCGGTCCGCCTCCAGCTCGGGGATGTCCGCCTGCTCGCCTGCGGCAGTCTCCTGCCGGGCGACCCGCATTTCAGCGACCTGATGACCCCGGAGGCCATCGCCGGCCTGGTCCGGGACGAGCGCACCCATCTCGACCGCATCATCGTGGACCTGCCGCCGGCGGACGAGCTCCCGACCTTGCGGCCGCTGCTCGACATGCTCGACGGGGTGATCCTGGTGGCCGAGGCCGGCAAGACCGACATCGACGACGTGGTCGCCGCCGTCCACGACCTCGAATCCGCCGGCTGCACGGTGCTGGGCGTGGTGCTCAACAAGACCAACGCCACCCCGGCGGTCCGGCGCGGCACGATCGTGAACAGCCTGGTCCGCCGGACCGCCGCGCTCAAGCCCGCCGCCCCGAGCCGGCTCGCCCGCTCCTGGCGCCGCCGCCCGGCCGCCGACGCGACGGATGCGGGAGCCTCCGCGTGACGGGGTTTCGCCGGTCGGATCGCGGGCACGGGCGGACGAGCCTGGCCGCCCTCACGCGATCCCCTCATCCCGACCGGTCTCACATATCGGGCCGGGCAATACGCGCGCCGGACGAGGCACGGGTCCCCTCTCCCGTGCGGGAGAGGGTTGGGGTGAGGGACCAGGTTTCTCCGGAGAGGGCGCACCCGCCGCATCGCCGTTCGAAGGGCAACGGACCGACAGCCTCATACCCTCCCACGGTTAGGGGCTTTGCCGGGATGGCCGGTGTTGGGTGTGACACGCCATGACACGGACCCATCCTGAAGCGGCGGCGCCCGGCCGGGTCGCGTTCTTCGGCCATGACCGGATCGAGCCGACCATCCGGAAACGGGTCGGGGCCATCCGGGATACCGGCTGGTCGGTGGTCGAATACATGTTCGTGCGCGCCCGGGCCGGCCTCCCCGATCCCGCGGCCTCCGGCGACGTGGTCCCCCTCGGGCAGACCGTGGACCGGCATTACGGCAAGCGGCTGCCGCTCCTTGCGCTGGGGATCGCTCGGGCGCTCACGCGCTGGCGCGACCTGCGCGCGGCCGACGTGGTCTATGTCCGCAACCTCGACATGGCGCTGGTGGCCTGGGCCTCGGCGCGGCTCGCGGGCAGCCGCGCGCCGCTGGTCTACGAAGTGCTCGACATCCAGCGGCTGATGGTGCGCCCCGACCGGGTCGGGCGGATCGCCCGGGCGGTCGAGCGCTGGATCCTGGGCCGCAGCGCGCTGCTCGTCGTCAGCTCGCCGGACTTCGTGACCCGCTACTTCGCGCCGGTCCAAGGCTTTGCCGGTCCCTGGCACCTGCTCGAGAACAAGGTGATGGCCCACCGCCTCGCCGCGGTGGCGCACCGGCTGGAGCGCCGCCGGGTCGCGGGGCCGCCCTGGGTGATCGGCTGGTTCGGCACCCTGCGCTGTCGCCGGAGCCTGACCATCCTGGCGGCGGTGGCGCGGGCGCTGGGCAATTCGGTCCGGATCGTCATCGCGGGCCGGCTCTCGGAGGAGGATATCGACCCGCAGGATTTCGCCGCGACCCTGGCCCGGCATCCGAACATGACGTTCCGCGGCCCCTACGCCAATCCGGGCGAGTTGCCCGACATCTACGGCGGCGTCCATTTCAGCTGGGCGGTCGATTACCTGGATGACGGTCTGAATTCCGACTGGCTGCTGCCGAACCGCCTCTACGAGGGTGGGTTGTGCGGGGCGCTGACGCTCGCCCGCGCCGACACCGCCACCGGCCGCTACGCCGAGACCGAGGCGCTCGGCTGGGCGTTCCCGGAGCCCCTGGAAGCGTCGGTGATCGCGTTCCTGCGCAACCTCGACGCGGAGACCTACGCGCGCATGCAGGCCGGCCTCCTCGCCTGCGAGACCACCCGGTTCGTCGACACCCACGGCATGCGGGATCTGCTGGCGCGGGTCGCCTGACCGGCGGTCGTGACGCACGGGAGCCCAGCCCCTTCCTGGGCTCGGGGAGTCCCATGTCGCGCCGGGCAGATCGCGAACGGCCCCCTTACTGTGCGGGTGGGCGGATTCACCCATCGTCGACGGCGTAAGGCGCGGGTCCCCTCTCCCGTGCGGGAGAGGGGGCCTGCCGCGTCTCTCACAGAGCGACATGTAAACTGCATAGCCCACACGGCGACCTGCGCCTCCCGCGCTCCTGCGCGGTTCCCAGAGGCCGGACAGGCGCTATGCGCGCTGGGCCCCGGCCCCGATTCGCCGCCGATTCGCAACCGAGGGCCCGGGGAAGGCTCCGACGCGTGGATTTCCACCCGCGCGCAGTACCCGGACTACCGATACGCCACGAAATCTGATCTTTAGGTGGCAATGCGCCGATACCATCCTGTATCGGAAGATTCCGCCGCGGATATGCAAAACAGCTCCGCTAAAACCGATTCCGGTGACTGAATTCGCACCACGAAACGGCACGGCACTCCAGCGAAAACACCGGGGCCGCCGCAGCGACAATATCGCCTCAAAAAGCCTCCGCTCGATTATAGAGATACGAGTCGTCGGCGCCAGTGGACAGTGAGGTGCGCCGAAAGACTTGAGAAATGGACAGCAAGATCTGGCGGCGGCGCCGCGTCCGATTGGACGATCCCCTACGTACGTAGTTTGTGACTGTTTTGAGTTGCGTAGAAATTTAATCAAACGAGCGCAGATAGGGTATTTACAGCCGATTTTACGAAAGTTAGCATTATATCCGCGGTCATCGAGAGCCACTTATAAGGCACCCAATAGACCGCTATCCGCCAGTGTCACGCCGATGGCGATTTCATTGGGTTCCCACGCCCTCGTCTGACAATGGGCTTCCTGCGAAAGGAGGTAACTTCTTATGGCCAGTCTTGGTACTCGAGACGAGCGCGTCATCGTCGAGCGAAACACTCTCCAGAGCCGTGGCGGCTTCCCGGGGGTGCAGGGCGGTGACGGTCCGGCCGTCATCGAGCAGCGGGAGCCGATCCTGGTCCGCGCGAACCGCATCGTGATCATCGATCGGCGGCAGCTCGTCGGTCGATGCCTGGCCGCCTCCCTGCGGGAGGCCGACAAGGACACCGTGTTCGAGGTCTTCCCGGACATCGAATCCTGGAAGCGCCAGACGCCGTTCGCGGCCGCCCACGTGGTCGTGCTGTGCCGGCCGGACGGCAACCTCTCGGAGACCGAGTGGGCCGAGATCAGCCGGGAGCTGGCGCTGCTGCAGGGCGAGGCGGGCGCCCCGCCGGTGGCGGTCATCTCGGACGGGGAGAACCTCGACCAGATCGTGCGGACGATCAAGCTCGGGGTGAAGGGCTACATCCCGACCACGACCTCGGTCGACATCGCCCTGCAGGCGCTCCAGCTCGTCCAGGCCGGCGGCGTCTACATCCCGGCGGAATGCCTGTTCCCGCTGCTCGCCAGCATCAAGGTCGAGGCGCCGGTCGAGACCGGCGAGGACGAGATCTTCTCCCCGCGCCAGCTCTGTGTCGCCCGGGCGTTGCGCAAGGGCACGCCGAACAAGATCATCGCCTACGAGCTGAACATGTGCGAGAGCACGGTGAAGGTCCACGTCCGCAACATCATGAAGAAGTTGAAGGCGAAGAACCGCACCGAGGTCGCCTACCTGACCAACAAGTACTTCCTGCGCGAGGATTCGAGCCTCGCCACCGTGAAGGCCCCGGCGGCCTGATCCGCCCCGACCCGGACCCGACACCACAGAGCCGTGCCCGATCCCCGCGATCGGGCACGGCTCTGTGGCGTTGGCGGACCGCCCCGATCCGGCGACCGGGGCGGCCGGCTCAGCCGGCGGCGACGAGGGGCCAGCCCTGCGCGGCGGGGGCGGTCCGGGGCTCGGCGGGTTCCGCGGGGCGGCCGACGCTGGTATAGGCGAAGCCGTGCAGCCGGGCCTCCTCGGGCCGGTAGACGTTGCGCAGATCCACCAGGATCGGCGCCCGCATCGTGGCGCGCAGCCGCGCCAGGTCGAGCGCCCGGAACGCGTTCCACTCGGTGACGATCACCAGGGCGTCGGCATCCGCCGCGCAGGCATAGGGATCCGGCGCGAAATCGACCCCCGGCAGGAGCGGCCGGGCCTGGTCCATCCCCTCGGGATCGTAGGCGCGAACCGTGGCGCCGGCATCCTGCAGGCCGGCGACGATCGCGAGGGCGGGCGCGTCGCGCATGTCGTCGGTGTTCGGCTTGAAGGTCAGGCCCAGCACCGCCACCATCTTGCCCCGCACCCCGCCGCAGGCCCGGATCACCTTGCGGGCCATGCCGCGCTTCCTCTGGTCGTTGACCGCCACGACGGTCTCGACCAGCCGCAGCGGCACCCCGGCATCCTGGGCGGTCTTGACCAAAGCCAGCGTGTCCTTGGGGAAGCAGGAGCCGCCATAGCCCGGCCCGGCATGCAGGAACTTGCCGCCGATGCGGTTGTCGAGCCCCATGCCGCGGGCGACCTGCTGGACGTCGGCGCCGACCTCCTCGCACAGATCCGCGATCTCGTTGATGAAGGTGATCTTGGCGGCCAGGAACGCGTTGGCGGCGTATTTCGTCAGCTCCGCGGTGCGCCGCGAGGTGACCAGGATCGGCGCCTGGTTGAGGTAGAGCGGCCGGTAGACCTCGCGCATCACCGCCTCGGCCCGGGGATCGTCGGTGCCGACCACGATGCGGTCGGGCCGCTTGAAGTCCGCGATCGCCGCACCCTCGCGCAGGAATTCGGGGTTCGACACCACGGCGAACTGCGCGTCCGGCCGGATCTCGCGGATGATCCGCTCGACCTCGTCGCCGGTGCCCACCGGCACGGTCGACTTGGTCACCACCACGGTGAAGCGGGTCAGCGCCCGGGCGATGCTGCGGGCCGCCTGGTAGACGAAGGACAGGTCGGCGAAGCCGTCGCCGCGCCGCGAGGGGGTGCCCACGGCTATGAACACCGCATCGGCTTCAGCGACCGCCGCCTCCAGGTCGGCGACGAAGGACAGGCGGCCCTGGCGGACGTTCTCGGCCACCAGCGCGTCGAGTTCGGGCTCGTAGATCGGGATCGCCCCGGCCTTCAGCGCCTCGATCCGGTCGCGGTTGCTATCGACGCACACGACCCTGTGGCCGAAATCGGCCAGGCATGCCCCGGAGACCAGCCCGACATAGCCCGACCCGACCATCGTGATGTTCATGCTTGCCTCGCCCCATCGCGAATGCCCGGAGATGGTTCGGTCTACGGCGAGGCCGTGGCGGCGGCACCTCAGGCGTTAGGCGTAGGGGCGGTCGGCGGGACGGGGTAGGCCGCCGGCGCGGTCCGGCCGGGCGGCCCGGGCGCGCCGAGGACCGCTGGCGGCGCGGCGGGATACCTCGCTTGGCTTAGGGCGGGCGGATCCCGCCCGGTCCGAGGCGCGTGCGCGCGACCGGCCAGCCTAAAAGCTAAGTCTTTTTCGCCCCTTTTAGGGCTGGATACGGGAGGGTTTAGGCGACCAGGATCGTCGGGCCGAGCTCTCTCGGGACTTTGGCCAGGGAGAGTCCATTTGGCCGCACGCTTCTACTTCGAGCTAGCCAACGCCGAGATCACGTTCCACGACACGACCGGCGTTGAGGCCGCCGACCTCGCCGAAGCCCTGCTCGAGGCGCGCAGCGTCATCGCCGAGATGGCCGACGAGATCGCCGAGGCGCCCGCGGGGCTTCCCTGGACGCTGCTCGTGCGCGACGAGGCCGGATGGCTCGTCGGCCGCCTGCCGGTGCGGAAATGACCGGCCGGGCGTTTACAGGTTGTTAACCCTTCGTCCGGAGGATCGGGCAAGCCTTCGATCACGGGCAGCCATGGCCAGACCGATTTCCTCGCCCTCCCGGGATCTGCGCGCCGCCGCGCTGGCGGATGCAACCGCCACCGACATGGCCGGTGCCGCCCAGGCCCTGGCCGCCGGCGATCCCGAGACCGCCGAGGCCTTGCGCTCGATGGCCCGGCACAACCGGATCCTGGCGCTCAAGCTCCGGGCCCTGCAGGGCACGACGCCGGACCGGATCGGCCTGGCGCGGATCGCCTGAATCCGCGCCATCGCGACGCTCGGGCGAGCCTCGCGACGGCGCGCCGCCACGCGCAGCGCGTTTCCGCCCCGGGCTGCGGCGGGCGGATCGTGACTCCCTCGCCTCGCAGGGAAGGCACGGATTCACAGCGTGCCGGGAGCGGTGCGGGCGTCCTCTCACGAGCGGACCGGCGGATCAGCCCATCCCACCCCGTCACGCCGCCCGCATGGTCGCCAGGAAGCGATCGACCTCGGCCGAGAGGCGCTCGGACTGATGGGACAGGCCGGTGGCCGCCGAGAGGACGTTGCCGGCCGCCGCGCCGGTCTGCTCGGACACGTCCGCGACCCCGACGATGTTGCCGGTCACCTCCTTCGTCCCGGCGGTCGCCTGGGCGATGTTGCGCACGATCTCCTGCGTCGCCGCGCCCTGCTGCTCCACGGCGGCCGCGATCGAGCTCGCCACGCCGTCGATCTCGCGGATCCGCTGGGTGATCGTGCCGATCGCGCCGACCGCCTCACCGGTCACCCCCTGGATCCGGCCGATCTGCTGGCTGATCTCCTCGGTGGCCTTGGCGGTCTGGCCGGCCAGTTCCTTGACCTCGGCGGCCACCACGGCGAAGCCGCGGCCGGCCTCGCCGGCGCGGGCGGCCTCGATCGTCGCGTTGAGCGCCAGCAGGTTGGTCTGGGCCGCGATGGCCGAGATCATCTGCATGACGTCGCCGATCCGGCTGGCCGCGGCGCTCAGCTCGGCCACCAGGGCGGCGGTCTGGTCCGCCTCGCCCACCGCCTTCTGGGCCAGGTCGGTCGAGCCCTGCACCTGACGGCCGATCTCCTGGATGGAGCTGCCGAGCTGCTCGGTGGCGGCCGCCACCGTGGTGACGTTGACCGCGGCCTCCTCGGCCGCCGTCGCCACCGCGCCGGACCGGCTGCCGGCCTCCTGGGCGATGTCCTTCATCACCCGGGCGGTGGCCTGCAGTTCGGTCGCCGAGGACGCGACCTGCTCGACGATGCCGGCGACCGCCTGCTCGAAGCTCTGGGCCAGGTCCAACCGGGCGCGTCGGCGCCCGGCGGAGGCGGCGATGTCGGCGGCCCGCTTGCGCTCGGCCTCCTCGGCGGCGCTGCGGGCGACGCTCGCCTTGATGCCCTCGACCGCGCGCCCGACCGCGCCGATCTCGTCGCCGCGCTGCGCCTCCGCGATGGTGGCGTCAATCTCGCCCTTCGCCATCCGCTGCAGGACGGCGACGAGGCTGTCCAGCGGCCGGGTCACCCCGAACACGATGATGAAGGCCGAGAGGCCCAGGGCGATGAGCAGGCCCGCCGCGGCCGAACCGATTAGCACCACCCGGGCCTGCCGGGCCCCGGCCTCGGTGGCGTTCTTGCCGTCGGCGAGCCGGGCGTCGACTCGCCCCTCGTAGACCCGGGCCGTGTCGTCAAACCGCTTCGCGATCGGCTTGCTGGCGACCATGGTCAGCTGCGTCGCCGCGGCCCGATCGTCCTTCAGCGCGAGGGCGTTGGATTTGTCGAGGACGTCGTAATACTCGCGCGCGATCGTCCCGATCTCCACCAGTAGATCCCGGACCTCCTTCTTCAAGGACCCCGCGGCGAGCGTCTGGATGTTGTCGGCAGTGCGTTTCACCGCGTCCCGATAGGTCTTCTCGAACTCCGGAAGCTCGCTGGCCGGCTGACCGATGATGAGGTTGCGGTTCATCAGGCCCGCCGTCTGAAAGTCCTGGCGAACCTCGGCGAACGCCTCCAGCCGCGCGACATAATAATCCACCAGAACGTGATTACGCTCTGTAATGTCGCCCAGCATACTGAGGGTATAATAAATCGTTCCGACGCTGACGAGGGCCATGATCAGGAGAGGGACGGACATCTTGTACGCAATTTTGCATCGATCCAAGATCCGCATCTGGATAAAAGCTCCAACTTTATGGTCAGCCCGCTATAAAATCCCCTGACTAACTTAATCAAGTGGCTTGACACAAAGATTTGTTCCGAATCAATATGTCGTTGACGCTGGAAACTGAATCGGATCCCGGGATTTTATTTGTCTCCGCCATGCCACTTGCGGATGAATTACTCGGCGAAAACCGGGATTTATAGACGAATCGCAGCAACCATGACGACCGTCCGGAACGACAATGCCTGCCCTGCCGACCGGCCGATCGCTGGGGGTAACGCGCGCACCGACGCGGCGCCGCGCGCATCGCGTTCGGCGGCGGCCAGGTCGGCGACGGGGCGTCGACGCGGCGTATCGCCCGAATGTCCCGATCCGTCGGGCCGCAGCGCCGCGACGCGTCGCGGTGCGCCCATGCGCAGCCACCGCAACCGAAGCAATATCCACCCCGGCGATGGGCGCCAAACTCCCGGAAACTCAATAAAAAACGCATCAACTTGTGCTTTTTATTGATTGTTCGCGACCGGACAGACTGGTAGATTTACAACATAAAGCTTGACAGGGAATTCCCCGCCGTGCCCCCTACAGAAAGCGACGCCAGCGACATGAGTGCCAGCCTGGCACTCGATATGGTCGGCCGCGCCTATCTCGCTTTGGCGCTCCTCTACGAGACGGCGCATCCGGGCGAGTTCGACGGAGTCCAGCAGAAGATCCGGGCGTTCGTCGAGGACAATTTCCGCATCATCCAGGAGACCAGCGGCCGCGGAACGCTGGGTGCCGGCACGGTCGAGGGCGCGGCTCATCTTGTGAACAACGTCCTCTCCGAGGTCGAGAACAAGATCGCCACCATGATCCGGCCGAGCCGATACATGCAGGGCTAGAGCGCGCACCGCCGAACACCCGAGTGTTGCAGTTGAGCCATGAGACCGAGATAAATCTCTCGCCGCGCTTCGGCCCCGACAATTGTCTGGATAACGCGTGTCGACAGTGTTGATAAGGCATGTTAGGCCCCGATAAGGGCGGAAACTAGCTTATCGACACGATGAAGAGCAGCGATGATTGCGACCGGAACGCACGCAGTGCGGATGTTGCACTCGAGGTTTTGGCGCGCGCCTATCATGCTCTGGCAGTCGTCTATGAACTCTCGAGCCCCGGGGCCTACTTGGCTCTTCATGGGCAGATGATGCCGTATCTGCTGGACAGCTTCCGGGATGCGCAGGCCCCGCAAGCCGACGATCCCCAGATCGCCGAATTGTTCAGCGCCGCGCTGGAGCGGGTGCGCTGCGCGCTCGACGACGTCCGATGCGACGTCTCCGCGGTCCGGATGCGGGACGGCGAGCGCGATCACTGACGCATCCGGCCGGCGGCGCGCTCAGCGGGCCGGCCGCAGGAGCGCCCCCGGCCCGAGCAGCAGGCGCGGTGCCCCCTCCCCATCCGGCACGCGGCTCGGGACGAGCCGGGCGAGCTTGGCGTTCAGGGTCTCGGACAGGATGTGCCGCCAGGCCCGGGGGGCGTGGAGCAATTCGCGCAACGCCGCCGCGTAGCCGTGCGAGCGCCGGCGGTCGAGGACGCGCCGGTGCTGCCATTTCCGCAGCATGGCGTCGCGATGGGCCCGCAGCGCCCTGCGGGACGCCGGGACCAGGCCCGCCCGGGACAGCATCGCCTCGTCGAACGCGACGATCGCCGCGAGGTCGTCGGTCCGATGCTGGGCGCTCAGCGAATCCGCGCGCTCGATCGCCACGTAGCCGCAGGGCGCCGTCACGGCGAACACCGCACCCGCCGCCAGGGCCTCGACGTAGAGGGCGTAATCCTCGCCGAGCCGCAGCCGCTCGTCGTAGCGCAGGCCGTGGCGCTGCAGGAACGAGCGGCGCATGATCGGCTTCAGGAAGCCGAGCTCCCGCCGGTGCTCCCGGGGGCGCCCGATATTGCCGGCCACGAAGGTCTCGAGCGACAAGAGTTGCGGCTGGCCGGGCCCGGTGACGAGGCCCGCGACCGCGCTGGCGGCGTCCCCCCGGACCAGGACGATGTCGTCGGCGATCAGGTCCCAGCTGCGGGGGGCGGACAGCAGCCGGCCGAGGCGCCCGTCCAGGAAGTAATCGTCGGCGTCGAGGATGCAGACCAGGCGCGCCGTCGCGACCGCCAGCGCCGCGTTGCGGGCGGCCGCCGGGCCGGCATTGCGGGTCAGCCGCAGCAGCTTCAGCCGGCCCGAGCCGTCGCCGGCGGCCTCGGCGGCCGCGCTGGTCCGATCCGCGGAGGCGTCGTCGACGACGATGACCTCGGCGACCTCGGGCTGGCGCAAGGCCGAGGCGACCGCGTGCGCGATCGTGGCCTCGGCGTTGCGCGCCGCGATGATGACGCAGACATCCGCTCCGTCGCTCTGGGCCTGGACGCTTCGCACCGCACGACTCCGAACCTCTCCCGGCCGGCGGGACCGGACGGCGATCCCGCAGGCTAGGCGGCGCGCCGGGGGGACGCGAGATCGTCCAAAAGGAGGGTTCCGGAGCTGCCGCCGCTCGTCCGAAAGATCGCGGCCGCCGCGGCCGGTTGCCCCGATACTCCCGCCGGATTCCCCGAACGCCCCCGGCGAGGATACGCGCATGACGAGACCGCCCCGCCCGATCCGCCGCGCCTGCCTGGCGACGGCCCTGCTGCTGCCGACGCTCCCGGTCTTAGCCGGAGACGAGCCTGCCCAGCCCGCCGGCTCTGCGCCGGCCTTCCGGGGCGGAAACTCCTTCGTCGAGACCTTCACCAGCCTCGGCGACCGGCGCTGGTACGTGTCCGACGGCTGGGTCAACGGCGACCACCAGCGCTGCACCTGGTCGCGACAGCGCGTCCAGATCCCGGCCACCGGCGCGCTGACGCTGACCCTGTCCGACAGCCCCTACAAGGACCGCGCCTTCAGCTGCGCCGAGATCCAGACCAAGGAGCGCTACGGCTACGGCACCTACGAGGTCCGGATGCGGGCGGGCGCGGCCTCGGGCCTGGTCTCGGCGTTCTTCACCTATAACGGCGCGGAGGACGGCGACCGCCGGACCAACGACGAGATCGACTTCGAATTCCTGGGCAAGGACACCACGGGCGTCCAGCTCAACTACTTCACCGGCGGCACCGGCCAGCACGAGACCATCGAGGCCCTCGGCTTCGACGCGTCGACCACCATGGCCGACTACGCCCTGGAATGGCTGCCCGACCGCCTCCGCTGGTCGGTCAACGGACGGCTGCTGCGCGAGGTCCGGGCCGCGCCCGACCGGCCGATCCCGTCGCATCCCGGCAAGATCATGCTCAGCATCTGGATGGGCCAGGGCGACGACTTCGTCTCCTGGCTCGGGCCGGCGAGCTATCCGGGCCGGCCGATCACCGCCACCTTCGAGCGCGTCGCCTTCACGAAGCTCGGCGATCCCTGCGGCTTCAAGGGCTCGATCGTCTGCCGGTAGGGCGGCCGGGAGGCGGGATCCGCGGGCGGGCGCTCACCGGGGCGCCCGCCCGTCGCGCGCCGGGACCCACGGGGCGTGGTGCCGCAGGCCGCCCGATCGGGGAACGCTAACGAAGTCTTAACCATATCCCCGGCAGGCTGAGGCCCGCGGTCACTACGGGGCCCTGTCGATGTCCGGATACAGCCTTCTCGTCGCACTCTATGCCGTCGGTTTCGTGGAGTTCTGGCGCCTGTGCGTCCTGGCGCCCGCGGCCCACGACGAAGCCTGACGGGCGCGCCCTTCAGCGGCTGCCGCGCTGGCGCAGGACCGCCGGCACGGTGCGCAGCATGATCGCGAGATCCCGGCGCAGGCTCCAGCGGCCGGCATAGTCCAGGTCCAGCGCCACGCGCTCGGCATAGGTCGTGTCCGAGCGCCCCGAGACCTGCCACAGGCCGGTCAGCCCCGGCGGGACCGAGAAGCAGGTCGCGAACGCCGTTCCGTAACGGGCGACCTCAGCCTGCACGATCGGGCGCGGCCCGACCAGGCTCATCTCACCGCGCAGGACGTTCCAGAGCTGGGGCAGCTCGTCGAGCGAGCTCTTGCGCAGGACCTGGCCGAGGGCCGTCACCCGGGGATCCCGGGTCAGCTTGTGCGTCGCCGCCCACTCGGCCCTTGCGTCCGGATGCGCCGCGAGATGCGCGGCCAGGACCGCGTCGCCGTCCGGAACCATCGACCGGAACTTCAGGCAGCCGAACGGACGCCCGTGCCGGCCGAGCCGGACGTGCCGGAAGATCGGCGCGTGGCCGTCGCTCGCCCAGATCAGCAGGGCGATGAACAGCAGCAGCGGCAGCAGCAGACACAGGGCTGTCAGCGCGACCGCGGTATCGAGCCCCCGCTTCGTCGCCCAGCCGAGCCGCGGCCCGATTCGCGCCGGGGAGGTGGCCGGCAATGTCTTGACCAACGCTTCGTTGATCGTCTCGACCATATGGTGCGGCGACGATGGGGGGATGGAGGTGGGGGTCCCAACCGGACGCAGCATGGCGGCGGCTCCTCACTCGGTGCGAAAGGTGGATGAGGCAGTGCTAGACAGGATCGACGCCCGGGTGCCCGTGCAGCCGGACAGGATACCGTCGGGACGGGGGAAATATTTGGCGCGCGAATGTCGTGATACGTTGGCACAGTTGCAAACATGCGGGATAAAGCGCCGCCGAGACCGCCGAATCACCAGTGGGGATAAGTAATTGCTGGTCCTACTGGTCTTCGCCGCTCTGATCGGGGGCGCGATCGGCTTCGCGGTGGGCCTGCTCCAGGGCTGGCTCGTCGCCGCGCTGGCGGCCCAGGCCGGGGCCGCGATCGCCGTGGGCCTGGTCGTCCTGCTTGGAATGCGCCGGTGAGTGCCGCGGGCGGGCCGGGCCCGGCATCCGAGGATCGGGCAGCGACGCTCCGCGGCGGCCTGCGGCCGGGAGCGCCGCAAGATATCGCGTCTTCTGCCGACCGGCGTATGTGAGCGATGACCGATCACATCAGTGTTCCACCCGGAATCGGACGGGTCATCGCGATCATACCCCAGTTCGATATTGTTAAACAACCCTAAACACGACGGCCCCAACACCGAATACAGCAATGCGGCAGATGTTCGGGCCGCCGCGCCTACGCCGATCGAGGTAGGCCGCCCGCGCGCCCGACCGGCCTACACAGCGGGACCGCATCGCACGAGGCGTGCATGGTCCCGTTCGAGCAGCGTCGCGACAGGTGGTCACCGGCTTTCGGGAGACGACGAGGGGGTGTGCAAGATCGCCCGCATCGCCCCGGATCCGGCGCCCCGGCCGATGCGGGAGAGCCCCGCATCCTCGGGTTCGACGGCCTGCGGGCTTTGGCCTTCCTGATGGTCTTCGTCAGCCACAAGGCGCCGAGCCCGCGGACCGAGGCGCTGGGCAGCGCCGGGGTCTGGCTGTTCTTCGTGCTGAGCGGCTTCCTGATCGTCCGCATCCTCGCGGCGGCGCGCGCGCGCATCGAGGCCGGCACGGCGACGCCGCTCGACAGCCTGCGGGTGTTCTACCGGAACCGCTTCGCCCGCATCGTGCCGGTCTATTACGCGTTCCTGTTCGTGCTCTACGCGACCCCGTTGGGCGGCCCGCTGGATCTCGGCGATGCGGGGTTCAAGCGCGCAACCTGGCTGTATCTGACGAATCTCTACATCGAGCGGCATGGCTGGGGGACGGAGCTCGGGCACCTCTGGAGCCTGGCGGTCGAGCAGCAATTCTACCTGCTGTTCGCCCCCGTCGCCCTGTTCCTGCCGCGGCGCCATCTCGGGGCGCTGTGCGGCGCGCTGATCGGCGCCAGCGTGCTGATGCATGTCGTCCTGTGGTCGGCCGGGGCCTGGCTCGTGAGCTTCGACGTCGACACCCTGGCCAATCTCGGGCTGATCGCGCTCGGGGGGCTGGCCGGCCTGCGGAGGAGCCCCCTGCCGGGCTGGCTCCGGCGCGACGCCGCGCTGATCGCCGTGCTGGTCCCGTTCCTGGCCCTGCCGCTCCTGGCCGGGGAGACCGGGCTTTGGCTCGTCGTCGGGCGTCTGAGCGGGGGGCTCGCGGCGCTGCTGCTGCTGCAGATCGTCCAGTGCCCGGAGAGCCGTACCGTCGCCATCCTCGACAGCCCCTGGCTGCGCCGCATCGGCGTGATCAGCTACGCCGCCTACCTGTTCCACGTGCCCCTGCATGCGGAACCGGTGCTGGCGGCGCTCGGGCTGCCCTTCGCCGGGCCGCGCGCGGTCACCCTGGCGCTCGACCTGGCGCTGACCCTGCTCCTGGCGGAAGCCTCGTGGCGGCTCCTCGAATCCCCCGCCCGCCGGCTCCTGCGGGCACCGCGGCGGGCGGCGCGGGAGCCGGCGCTGGTCACGACGCTGTAGCCGTCAGGGATTCACGATGTCTTCGACCTTTTGCGGGTGCCGAGCAGAGCCCTGCGGCCGGGCGAAGCCCGGATCCATCGCGACTACGCCCCGATAGCCCGCCAAAGGGCGCGCTCTTTGGAAACCCAGTCTTTTCCCTGAGATGACGGAATTTAGGGCTGCGACGGTCCGGCCGAGCCGCTTGCGCGCACCCAGGATCGGGCGTTCGAGCCCGTGCCACGAGGCAGCGGCGGCGAGGAGCGTCGGGCCGAGGGCCAGCAGGACCAGGACGGTCACCGATTCGATGTGCGGGGCCAGGGAATACACCGCGTTGAGGATCGGGCAGTGATACAGATACAGGCCGTATGAGTAATCGACCTTGTAGGGCCCGATCCGTCCGCCGAAATCCGTGACGCCGATCGCGACGGCGATATAGGCCAGGCAGAGCCCCGACAGGGCGGTCTCGACGAGCGGCCACCGCTCCGGGCCGAGCCCGTGGACGAGGGCGATCCCCGCCAGCGCCGCCGCGAACAGCCGCCCGTCCAGGGGCACGGCATCGCGCCAGACATAGAGCAGGGCTCCGCCCAGGAAGGCGGTGAACAGGATCGCGCCCCGGCCGAGGAAGACGAGGCGGAACAGCCCGTTCTGCGCGAACAGGGGCAGCAGCCCGAGCCCCTCCAGCAGGGCGGGCGTGACCGCGACGGCGACGGCCAGCGCCAGGAGCAGCCGGGGCCGCCGCAGGAGCCCGAGGATGATCAGGCCCGCCATGAGGCCGTAGCAGGCGATCTCGTAGGCGAGGGTCCAGAGGGCGGCGTTGACGATGCCGGGCTGCCCGTTCTGGGTGAAGACCCCGGGGAGCTGCGCGCGGAACAGGCCGATGCTGTTGGCGCCGTACTGCCACACCGCCGACTGCGCGAAATAGGCCGCCGGGCCGTAGCTGGAGAACAGCGGCCCGATGATGAGGGCGGTGACCAGGGTGACGGCGGTCAGCGCGGGCAGGATCCGCAAGGCCCGGTTGACCAGGAACGGCCCGACCGGGAGCCGGGACGCGCTTCCGGCCACCAGGAAGCCGCTGACGCCGAAGAACAGCGGCACGAGGCTGCCGGTGAGGGGCGTGAGCGTATCGGTCCAGAGCCGGCTGCCCAGTGTAGCGCCGGCGTGGAACACCATGACCAGCAGCGCGAGCACGAGGCGCAGCGTGTCGAAGCCGCCGCCATAGCCGCCGCCGGCCGCGAGCGCGCCGCCGATCGTCCGCCCGCGACGGGCCACCTGGTGACGCATGATCGGGCCTCGCACGGACACGCACCGGAACGGGGCGCCTGCGAGCCATGCCACCGCTTCGCCCGCGGCGAGAGACGATTGCGGCCGCGCAAAAGGAGGGATGCCGCAGCCGATCCTGCGCCCCGGGGGTCGGCGCTATCCCCCTTGGCGGGAGCGGACCTCCTCCGAACGGCGTAGCGGGCCGAAGGATCGGCCGCGCCCGGGCTCCGATCGGGGCAACCACCGATAGCGCGACACGCCGGGCCGCGCGCCTGAATAGAAAATACACTGCGGACGTGTTCGCATGACGTGTGGCGACGCCCAGCAACACCCAAGATCCTGCGGACACAGCAACAGAAAAATCAAAGTCTCATCTCAAGAGACATCTTTTCCTTGACTTGCCGAAGCTTCTCGGCCTCCATAGGCGACAGCGAGGCACGGAGCCGCAAGCCGACCCGTCCTGGATCATGATGGTCCTGAACGCGACTGTGACGCGGGATCCCCCTCCCCGACGGCATCACGACGTGTCGCGCCCCGTCGCATCTGCGATGCCGGCAGCGCCGCGCTGGACCGTCGGCGGGATCGTGAGATCCGTCGATCTCGGACCTCGTCGGTCGAGATCGCAAGATCGCGCGGACTTCGAGACTTGCACGTCCCCAGCTGCGCTGCGCGCGGCGATGGACCTGGGAAGTCTTCCAACGGCCGCCGGCATGTCTTTCACGACGCGATAGGCGCGGTTGGCGTGCCGAAGCAAAATGATTCGGAGGCGGAGCGATGAACCCCGTAGGGTCTGTGACGTCCAATCCATCCACCGCGCTGACGCTGATGCAGGTCGACACGTCCCTGAGGCCCCGTTCCGGGCAGGAGGATGCGGAGACCGATCCGGCCACGCTGGCAGCCACGACAGCCCTTCAGGTGCTCGATCCGCGCTCCGCTCTGACCCTGTCGACTCAGGCCAGCGATGCGATCCTGTCGGTGCTGCACAAGATTCCGCATCATAAGAGCGTCGGTGGGCCCGCAGGGATCGATGAGAGCCCGATGCTGTCGGACGAAGTTTTCGCACAGACGCTGCAGAACACGCCCACCGCCGACGTCGAGAAGATGTTGGGCTTGGGAGCGTCCCGCTGGGTCTGGCGTCCGGAAGCTCATTTCATGGGCGAGGCTTTTGCCAAGGCTTTGGCAGCGGCCCTTCCGAACGATTACGACAAGATGGATTCCATGAGGCGAGCCATTTTCGATGACCGGTCGGCGCAAATCACGCTCGCCTCCGACGTTCCGGAGGCCAAGCTCGTCGCCGGATACTACGATATGTACGACAGCAAAAACAAATTTATTGGCACAATGAGAAAAACGTCTTGCGATCAAAACTATTTGGACAAGTACAGGACAGACAACCCCGGGATGCTGATCGCCCCGGTCTATTTCGGCAACGACGCCGTCCTCGTCATGTGGCCGAGCTCGTCCAGTCGCACCTGACCTCCTGGTGAAGCTGCGGCGATGACCATCACCTAACGCCTGATCGGCAACCGCGCCACCACGGCGCCGGTCGAGTCCCGCACCACGAGCGTCCAGGCGGTGCCGGGATCGTCGGCGCAGACCGCGTCGGCCATCTCCCGGATGACGCTGCGCGCCTCGGCCAGCGCCTCGGCCAGGTCGGCGGCCTCCACGCCGTCGCGGTCGCGGATCGTCTCCCGGCCGCTCTCGACATCGAAATAGAACCGGATGGGCACCGAGATCCCCCGTGATTGATGCCCTCGGAGGGCCGTCCGTTCCTGGCTGCGCGGCCCGGCTGCGCCCGACTGCAATCATCTGGAGACATAAAGTTTAACAAATATCAAAGCTGATTTCTCTGCACGCGTGGCAATAATGTCTGATTTTTGCTGGAATAGCACAATATAGGTATCGATCATTGCCCATTTGAACGGGGCAGCGCGGTGAAAGGCGGTAATGTACAGGTCCGGGTGACGGCGCGAGACCCGGGGCCGGCCATCCTCCGCAGTGAGAGGGCACGGCCGCCGCCCTACGCCCTTTGAGCGTCGTGCGCCGGGCCCGCTCCGCGGCATGCTCGGCCCGAACCGCCCGGGACGGGCTTTCCGGGGGCCGCGGGCAGGACAGCGATGGCGAATCAGATCGTGGCCGATGCGCGGATGGCCCCCGTGGACGTCTCGTTCCTCATGGCCGCCCACAACGCCGCCCCCTGGATCGAGGCGGCGATCCGCGCGGCCCTCGACCAGACCGGCGTCACGATCGAGATCCTGGTGGTGGACGACGGCTCGGTGGACGGGACCGCCTCCGTGCTGGCGCGGCTGGCGGCGGACGAGCCGCGCATCCGTCGGATCCCCCTCGACGGGGTGCGGGCCGGCGCGCCGCTCGGGCCGTCCGCCGCCCGGAACGCCGCCCTCGGGGCCGCCCGGGGCCGCTGGCTGGCGATCCTCGACGCGGACGACCTGATCGTCCCGGATCGGACCCGGACCCTGCTGGATCTGGCCGCCGCCACCGATGCCGCCGTGATCGCCGACAACCCGATCCCGTTCGCCGGCGGCTTCGACCCGGGCGGCGCCGGCATGCTGGAGCGCGGCCGGGAGCCCTACCTGTTCACGGTCGCGCTCGCGCAATACCTGTCCTGCAACCGGATGCTCACCCCCGGGGTGAAGCTCGGCTATCTCAAGCCGATGCTGCGGGCCGACCTCGTGCGCCGGCACGGCCTGCGCTACGCGGATGAGGTCCGGATCGGCGAGGATTTCCTGTTCTGCCTGGCCGCCCTCGCGGCGGACGCCCGCTTCGTCGTCAGTTCCTATGCCGGCTACGGCTATCGGCGGGGGCCGGCCTCGCTGTCCCATCGGCTGCGGCTCGCCGACATCCAGCGCCTCGACGCCGCCTTCGCGGCCTGGGCCGTGCAGGGCGCGCGCTCCGCCGAGATCCGGCAGGCCGCCCACGCCTATCGCGACAGCCTGGCCACCGCGCAGATCATCGCCCGGGTGATCGAGGCCGCCCAAGGCGGCCGGTGGCTCCGCGGCGCCGGGCTGGCGCTCGCCCGCCCCCGGGCTTGGCGGTTCCTCACCGGCTCGCTGATGGCGGCGGCCGGCAAGCGCCTCGGCAGACGCCTGCGTCCGACGTTGGCGGGCGCGCTTCCGGTCGGACAAGGGTGAGCCCCATGCGCCTGTGCCTCTGCATTTGCACCTGCGAGCGCCCGGCGGGCCTCGCGCAGCTCCTCACGGCGATCGACCGGCAGCGGCTCGGCGGCCGCGCCGACGCCGCGCTGCGGATCCTCGTGGTCGATAACGGCCGCAGCGACGCCGCCATCCCGGTGGTGGAGGCCTACCGGGCCGAGGGCCGCTTCCCGATCACCTACGTGCGGGAGCCGGTCCGGGGCCTGGCGGCGGTGCGCAACCGCAGCCTCGATGCGGCGGCCACGCTCGGCGCCGACTGGATCGCCCTGATCGACGACGACGAGGTTCCGGATCCGGACTGGCTGCGCAGCCTGCTCGACACCGCCCGGCGGACCGGGGTCGCGGCCTGCGTCGGCCCGGTCGTGCCGCTGTTCGAGCGGGTCCCCCCGGCCTGGGCGGTGGCCGGCGGCTTCTTCGCCAAGACCCTGCCGGTCCGCGACGGGCTGGTGACGGATGGCTACACGGCCAACGCCCTCCTCGACCTGCGGGTGGTGCGGGCGCTCGGCCTGTCCTTCGACATGCGCTTCAACACGATGGGCGGCGAGGATACGTTCTTCTTCCGCGCCCTGCTGCTGGCCGGGCACCGGATCGCCTGGGCGCCCGACGCGATCGTGTACGACAGCATCCCGGCGCACCGGATGCGGGTCCGCTGGCTGCTGGCGCGCTGGTACCGCAGCGGCAGCGTCGAGGCCTATCTCGGCCGCCTTCGGCCGGAGACGGTGAGCGGACGGCTCACCAACGCCGCCCGGGGCCTGGCCCGCCTCGGCGGCGGCCTGGCGCGCCTCGCGATCGCCGGGCTGTCGCTCCGGCCCGCCACCCTGATCGGCGGCTTCTACACCCTGTGCCGGGGCGCCGGGCTGCTCGCCGCGGTGCTCGGCCTGAGCTACCGGGAATACCACCCGTCCCGGCATCGGTAGGCGCGGGTCTCCGAAGAGCCCGGCCCTTGGCGGAGCCCCAAGGGCGCCGGCGCGCGCGCCTCCTCCGTCGTCAGTCGCCGCCCTCGTCGGGGATGTTCAGGAGGTTGCCGCAGGCCTTGCAGTGCACGGCGTCCGGCTCGTGGCGCATCAGCCCGCAGGCGTCGCAGGGAAACCGCACCTTGTAGGGGCGGAACACCACCTGGGCGAGGCGGAAGAACAGCGTCACGCCGCAGATCATCACGAAGACCGAGAGCAGGCGGCCCATCGGGCCCGGCAGGGTGATATCGCCGTAGCCCGTCGTCGTCAGCGATGTCACCGTGAAGTACAGGGCGTCGACCGGCGTCTGGATCGCCGGATTGCTGCCGTGCTGCGTGGCGTAGACGATGCCCGTCATCGTGAACACGAACACCACGAGGTTGGTGGCGGCCAGGATCGCGTCCTCGTTGCGACGAAACACGGCGCTGTCCTGGCGCAGCCGCTCGAGCAGGTGGTAGGTGCGCAGCAGGCGCAGCGTCCGCAGGATGCGCAGGAAGCCGACGCCCTCGACGATCACCGGCGCGAGGAACGAGGCGACGGCCACGACGTCCGCCCAGGTGCTCAGGTGCCGGAACTCCCGCAGCGGGGCCCGGCTGATGCCGAGGCGGGCGGCGAAATCGAGCAGGACGCAAACGCCCAGCGCCACGTCGCAGGCGATGATCCAAGAGGTCAGCGGCAGGAACGAGGTGACGATCACGAACGCGACCGTCGCCACGTCGAAGACGAGCAGCCCGTAGCGGAAGCGATGGGCCCGCCGCGTGTCCCCTTCGTACAATTCGCGAAGCGTCGTGGCCGCTCTCGTCATCGCTCGTCGGCTTGGGAGAAGGAAGGTCAGGCGTTCCGCATCGGCCCTTACCAGGCAACGAGACCTTCGGCATCGCCCATCAGCCAGGCCAGCAGCAGGAGGATCAGCATACCGAGGAGCAGCACGCCCGAGAGGGCCATCACGAGATCGGACAGGCGGCCCTCGATGGTGCCGGGACGACGCCTCGGGAATTGACGGCGCATCGTGTTTCACCTGGTTCAGGGGACGGAGACGGATCGGGCCTTCGGCGGCCCGGTCACGCGGCGGCAGCCGGTCTCGGCTCAGCGCTCGGCGCGGAGAGGTGGCGCGAGGCGGAGCACCAGCGCTCCGGCGGCCATGCAGGCGAGCGACCCGAGCAGCACGCCGATCTTGGTCTCGGCCTCCAGCTCCGGCTGCTGCGCGAAGGCGAGCAGGCCGATGAACAGGCTCATCGTGAAGCCGACCCCGCAGAGCAGGGCGATCCCGTAGACCTGCGCCCAGCTCGCATGGCCCGGGCGCTGCGCCCAGCCGAGCCGGACGGTCGCGAGCACGAAGCCGAACACGCCGAGCTGCTTGCCGACGAACAGGCCCAGCGCCACGCCCAGCGTCACCGGGTCGAGCAGCATCGCCGGCCTGACATTGGCGAAGGAGACCCCGGCATTGGCGAACCCGAATACCGGCAGGATCAGGAACGCCGTCCACGGGCTGATGGCGTGTTCGAGGCGGTGCAGCGGCGAGGTCGGATCATCCGGCTTGCCGGCGCTCAGCCGAAGCGGCACCGTCAGGGCGAGCAGGACGCCCGCGATGGTCGCGTGGATCCCCGACAGGAGCACGAACACCCAAAGCACCGCGCCGAGGGTGAGGTACGGCCACAGGCGGCCGATGCCGGCCTTGTTCAGCCCGTAGAGCGCAGCCAGGGTCAGAGCCGCGCCGCCGAGCATCGGCAGCGACAGGTCGGCGGTGTAGAACAGGGCGATGATGAGCACCGCGCCGAGGTCGTCGATGATCGCGAGCGCGGTGAGGAAGACCTTGAGCGACACTGGCACGCGCGAGCCGAGCAGGGCCAGCACGCCGAGGGCAAAGACGATGTCGGTGGCCGCCGGGATGGCCCAGCCCCGCAGGGTCTCGGGCGAATGCCAGTTGACGGCGGCATAGACGAGCGCCGGGACGACCATGCCGCCGAGCGCGGCCACACCCGGCAGGATGCGGTCCGGCCAGGTCCGCAGGCGCCCATCCAGCAGCTCGCGCTTGATCTCCAGGCCGACGAGCAGGAAGAACACGGCCATCAGGCCGTCGTTGACCCAGTGCAGGACCGAGAGCGGGCCGATATGGGCCTTGAGCACGGCGAAGTAGGTGTCGGCCAGAGGCGCGTTGGCAACGACGAGCGCCAGCGCGGCGCTCGCCATGAGCACGAGCCCGCCCCCCGCTCCGCTCGTGAGCAGGTTGCGCAGAGACGACAGCGGACGAAGGCGTGACGGCATGCGCACAGGTCTTCCACCGCTGGCGGCCCGACCAACGCAGAAACCTGCCGATCCGACCTCCGGATCGTACACCCGAGGCGGCCTATCGCATCGATGCGTGATTCCGGCAAGCGATGGCGGCGCGTCCCGCACCGGAGCGCGAAGGCCCGTGAACGACCCAACTCAGCCGCCGGAAGCGCTGTCGCGCGTTCCCCGGAAGCAGACGTTCGTCAATCGTCCGATAAGTTCAGTTCCGGGGGGCGGACGTAAGCGTTAGGCTGAGCAGACCCAGCCTCGGAACGTAAACCCCGCATAGAATAGGCTGACCCCGGTAAAACCGGCCTCACGTAGCAAGGCTTCGTCCTCCTCGGGCGAAAGGATCGGCAAGTGGTCCGCAATCCCGGTCTTGGCACTCTCGGCCTGCACGCGGTCGATACCGGAGGCGGTTGCGAAGGCTGCGTAGCGCGAGAGCCAGAGATCGCGCTCATCCTGCGGGATGCTAAAGTGTGCGACGATGAAGGGCGCACCGGGCCTTAAACGACGCCGGACCTCCTGGAGGGTGCGGGCGCGCTCAGCACGCTCGATGAAGTGGAGTGTCAAAATACAGACCGCTCCATCGAAGGGTCCCTCTGGGGCGTTGTCGATCAGCCCTTCGTGCAAGCGAGTTCGATCCGCGAGGTTGCCGAGGGTCTGGCGCGCGAGTTCGAGCATCGCGGCGGACGGATCGACACCATCGAACGACCATTCGGGTTGGCTCTCCGTGAACACTTTGAGTTCGAGGCCACCGCCTGCGCCGAGGACGAGAACTTTGGCGTTAGCAGGCACACGCTCTGCTAAAAGCAGCATCGCC
The DNA here is from genome assembly GCF_020523825.1 of Methylobacterium brachiatum. Taxonomy (GTDB): domain Bacteria; phylum Pseudomonadota; class Alphaproteobacteria; order Rhizobiales; family Beijerinckiaceae; genus Methylobacterium; species Methylobacterium brachiatum. The sequence continues at coordinate 338,761 of NZ_JAJALK010000005.1, forward strand.
ATGCGCTGCATGTCGGCGTAACCGGGCACCATGCGCGGAGGGTTGTCTGCGTAGCGCGCTACGGCATCAGGGTCCGAGAATGCGTCCATACCCGATGGTATCACATCGAGATCGGGCGAGCCTCCGATAAGGTCGTGATCGGGCAGAGAGGCGATGTCTGCTTCCGTCGATGACTGCCCAAAAGCAGACCGGCGGAAGACCACCCCAAGCGGACGGCACGGCGCCTCCGATGCCCCCTCCCCCGCTACCGCGTCGCGAACTTGAGGCTGAGCGCCGCCTTGGCGACGAGGCCGGGGCTGGCGAGCGCGTCGAGATACTGCCGGTAGCGCTTGTCGAAGACGTTCTGGACGACGAACTCCGCCTTGACCCGGTCGTCGAGGTCGTAGGACGCGAAGAGATCCACCAGCCCGTAGGCCTTCGTGGCCCGGTCCTTCGCGCCCTTGGGCAGGTCGGTGCGCGCATCCACGAGGTTCAGCCGCGTGCCGAGTTCGAGGCGGTCGCCGAGAAAGCGGAAGCCCAGGGTCGTGCTGATCCGGTCCGGCGGCACCGAGAGCAGGCTCTCGCGGGTGGTCCGGTCGCGCCCGTCGGTGTGGGTGGCGGCGAGGGTCACGAAGCCGCCGCCCCAATCGTAGGTGCCCTCCAGCTCGACGCCGGACAGGTCGGCCCGGGCCAGATTGCGGTACTGGTACGAGCGGACCGGGATCACGCAGGGGAAGCGCCCGGGCCGGGCCGCGCAGATCGCGGCCGGGATGCCGGGGATCGCCGGCGCGTAGTAGGTCGGCCCGACGCCCCGCATGTCGATGAAGTTGTCGACCGCGTTGTCGAACACCGCGAGCTTGCCCCGCACCGCGTCCCCCGGGACCAGCATGGAATCGGTGCGCAGGTTGATGCCGCCCTCGACAGTGTGGGCCACCTCGGGCCGCAGCGCCGGGTTCGGCAGGATGCTGAAGGCCGGGAACGGGTGGATGCCCTGCACCAGGGTCTCGGTGATCGAGGGCGCCCGGTAGCCCTCGGCATAGGTGCCGTAGACCTCGAAGCCGGCGACCGGCGAGATCCCGAGGGTGATCTTCGGCGAGATCCGGTCGCCGCCGGCATGGTAGGCGCCGCCATCCAGGGCATAGGTGTCGTAGCGCAGGGCGCCGATCACCCGCAGCCAGGGGGCGTAGCGCATCTCGTCCTGCACGAAGGCCCCGGCCAGCTCGCGCCGCCCCGAGGGCGTGAGGGCCGCGCCGAACCCGCCGGCCCGGTCGCTGGTCCGGACGCGGTTCTCGACGAGGTCGCCGCCGAAGGTCACGGCGTGGAAAAGCGGGCCGGTCTCGAAGCGGGCGGTGTCGTGGGCGTCGAACCCGGAGGTGTCGATCGTGTAGGTCAGCCGGTCGCCCGCCTTCGTGCCGAGGCGGCCGTAGGTGCCCCGGGGCGAATCCGCCAGGAAGACCAGGGCGTTGCGCGTGGTCGTGGTGTAGCCGTTGAGGCTGAGGTCCACGAGCGGCACGTCCGGCCGGGCGAAGCGGTAGCCGAGGCTGTAGGTGTCGGCCTGCACCGCGTTGGCGAAGCGCGCCCCCGCGCCGCTGCTGCCGGCATTGGCGAAGTCGAAGCGCTGGAGCAGAGCCGTGCCACGGATCTCGTGGCCGTCCGCCGGCCGCACCGAGAGCTTGGCCAGCCCGGAGGTGAGCTCGTTGCCGGTGTCGCGCACCAGGGTGCCGAGGCCGTCGCGATAGGGATCGGTGGTCCGGTAGGTGAACTGGCCGAACAGGTCGGCGGCGCTGCCGATCCGGGCGCCCAGTGCCGAGGTGTTCAGGAATTTCTGGCCGTTGGTCCCGAAACCCTGCTTCTGCACGAAGCCGGCGGTCTCGTCGGGGGCGAGGATGTCGTCGATCGCGCGGGTCCGGAAGGCGACGACGCCGCCGATCGCGCCCGAGCCGTAGATCGTCGCGGTCGGGCCCCGGGTGATGTCGACGCCCCCGACCAGCTCGGGATCGAGGTAGAACACCCCGTTGGCGGAATGGCCCGAGGTCTGGAAATCCTGGCGGGCGCCGTCGATCAGCACGTTGACCCGGCCGAAATCCTGCAGTCCGCGGATGTTGATCGCCTGGGCCGGGTTGGTCTGGCTCTCCTGGGTGGTCACGCCGGGCACGTCGCGCAGGATGGTGGAGAGCCGGCTCGGCTGCAGCCGCTGGATCTGATCGTGGGTGACCACGCTGGTGCCGGAGAGGGCATCGATTGCGGCGCCGGCGGTCCTGGTGGCGGTCACCGACACGGTGTCGAGGGCGATCTCGGCCTCGGGCTGCGGGCGCCCGGCCGGCGGCGCGGCGGCCTGCTGCGCCTGGGCGACGGTGAGGCTCAGAAACGAGACGCCGAGCACGAAAAGCGCACGGCGGGAAGCATAGGACATGACGCGATCCGCGGAGGCACAGTCGAACGGGAGCGCTGGCTGGCGGATGGCTGGCTTGCGGCCTGCCCCTTGTGCGTATGCGACAGATCAACGCAAGCGTCTCTGCGACGGCTTGCTTTTCAATGCTTCGAAGCTGCTCCTGCTGAAGCTCACAACACTTCCAGACCGCGCGATCGCGGCTCAGTTTTGTTGCGCGCTGGCAACAGTCCGGTGCGGCAGGATGAACGGCTGATCGGGGCCGGGGATGTGTCCGACCGGCCAGCGCACCCCGAACACCCGGGCGATCAGGTCGTCCCGCAGCACGTCCGCGGGCCGCCCGCTGGCGACCAGCCGGCCGCCTTCGAGGACCAGCAGCGTGTCGGCATAGGCGGCCGCGAGGTTGAGATCGTGCAGGATCGCCACCACGGCGACGCCGGAGGCCGCCAGCGCCGCGGCGGCGTCGAGGAGCGCACCCTGGTGGCGCAGGTCCAGGCTCGCGGTCGGCTCGTCGAGGAACAGCACCTGCCGGTCGGACACCGTGCGGCCGGCCTCCATCTGGCAGAGAACCCGGGCGAACTGCACCCGGGCCTGCTCGCCGCCCGACAGGGTCGGGTAGGCCCGGGCCGCGAGATGGGCGATGTCGGCCCGGTCGAGGGCACGAGCCAGGATCGCGTCGCGGTCGCGGGGCTTGAGGCCCCGGCCGATCCCGTCGAGCCCGATCCGTGCCACGTCGGCGGCGGCGAACGGGAAGGCGAGGCGCGCGGCCTGCGGCAGCACCGCCCGCATCGCGGCAAGCCGCCAGGCCGGGATCGCACCCACCGCCTCGCCCCCGTAGGCGACCTGCCCGCGGGTGGGGCGCAGCTCGCCGCAGAGCAGGCGCAGCAGGGTCGACTTGCCGGCGCCGTTCGGGCCGACGATCACCTGCAGGGAACCGGCGGCCACGTCGAGGGACACGTCGCGCACGAGGTCGCGCCCGGCCACATTGACGGTGAGGTCGCGGGCGGAGAGCAGGGCCGGCTCAGGCATCGGCGGCGACCCGCGCCCGGCCGAGCAGCAACCACAGGAAGACCGGCGCGCCGACCAGCGCGGTGACGATCCCGATCGGCAGCTCGGCCGGCGCCGCGACCAGCCGGGCGACGACGTCGGCGAGCACGAGGAACGCGCCGCCGAGCAGCGCCGAGGCCGGCAGCAGCAGGCGATGCTCCGGGCCGATCGCCAAGCGCAGGGCGTGGGGCACGACCAGGCCGACGAAGCCGATCACCCCGGCACCGGCCACGCTCGCCCCCACGGCGACGGCGACCAGGAAGATGCAGGCGCGCTTCAGCCGCTCCACCGGGATCCCGAGATGGAACGCCTCCGCCTCTCCGAGCACCAGGGCGTTGAGGCCGCGCCCGAGGAACGGCACCGCGACCAGGACCGGGAGGATCAATGGCGCCGAGGCCGCGACCTTGCCCCAGGTGGCGCCGCTGAGGCTGCCCAGCGACCAGAAGGTGAGATCGCGCAATTGCCGGTCGTCGCTCGCATAGGTCAGCAGGCCGGTGAGCGCGCCGCTCAGCGCCCCCAGGGCGATGCCGGCGAGCAGCATCGTCGCCACCGCGGTCCGCCCGGACCGGGTCGCCAGAGCGTAGAGGATCAGGGTCGCGCTCAAGCCGCCCAGGAAGGCGCCGGCCGGCAGGGCGAGATAGGGCAGCGGCCCGGGCAGGCCGGCATAGGCCAGCAGCCGGTCGCCCAGCACGATGATGCAGGCGGCGGCAAAGCCCGCCCCCGACGAGACCCCGACGAGGGCCGGGTCGGCCAGGGGATTGCGGAACAGCCCCTGCATCAGCGCGCCCGAGACCGCGAGCCCGGCGCCGATCATCAGCCCCAGCAGGGTGCGGGGCAGCCGGATATTGAGCACCACCAGGGCGTCGCGCGCCAGCGCCGGATCGGCGCCGCCACCGGTCAGAACCGCCAGGACCCGCTCCGGCGGGATGCGGATCGCCCCGAGGCTGACCGAGAGCAGCGCGACGGCAAGCATCAGCAGGGTGAGCCCCGCCAGCACCCACGGGAGCGCGGCGCGGGGGTTCCGCAGACCCCGGGAATCTCCCGATCGCCCCCTCATCCTGAGGTGCTTTCGCGCAGCGGAAGCCTCGAAGGAGCCCTCCAGATGTCACCGCGATCGCTGGAGGACTCCTCCGAGGCCCAACGATCGTCGATCGCCGGGCACCTCACGACGGGGTCGAGATGGGGGCAACCGTCGTCAAAGAAAAGCTCACTCACCCGGCAGGCCCGGATAGACCGCACGCATCAGCTCGATCGCGGCCTGGGGCGTGCGCGGCCCGAAGCCCAGGAGGTAGAGGCCGTCCATGGCGATCAGGCGGCGCTGCGCGCCGGCCGGGGTCCGGCCCAGGGCGGTGTCGGGGGCGAAGATCGTCTCGGGCCTGGGCGGCTCCGGGCCGTTCTGCATCATCACCACCGCGTCGGGGGCGGCGGCCACGATGGCCTCGTCGGTCATCGGCTTGAACCCGGAGACGCCGGCGGCCGCGTTGGTGATGCCGGCGAGCGCCAGCATGCCGTCCGCGGTGGAGCCGGTGCCGCCCACCACCGTGCGCCCGCCCTGCAGGGACAGGACCACGATCGCCCGGGCCGGCCTCTCGATCCGGGCGCGGCGGGCCGCGACCTCGGCGAAGCGGGCGCGCACCTCGGCGGCGAGGGAATCGGCCTCCGTCTCGAGGCCGGCGAGGCGCCCGATCACGGCGATCTTGTCGAGGACGCCCTCCGGGCTCGGCGGCTCGGCGACGGTCTCGACCCGCAGGCCGGCCTCGCGCAGTTGCGCCAGCACGGCGGGCGGGCCGGCGCCGTCGGCGGCGATCACCAGATCGGGCCCGCAGGCGAGCAGGCCCTCGGCCGAGAGCGCCCGCAGGTAGCCGACATTCGGCTTCTCGCGCAGGGCCTCGGGCGGATAGAGGCTGGTGGTGTCCACCGCCACGATCCGCGGGCCGGCGCCGATCCGGTACAGGATCTCGGTGACGGCGCCCCCCAGGGCGGCGATCCGGGCGGCCTTCGCCGCGGCGGCGGCTCCGCGGGGGGCGAGCGCCACGGCGGCGGCGGCGGCCAGGAGGGAACGGCGCGACCAGGCGGGGGCGATCGTCATTTGGTCAGGATCAGCTTGTCGTTGGCGGTGATGCGGAGCCGGTACCGCTGGCCGGCATGCCGGATGACGATCTCGCGGCGGCCTCGCAGGAGGCTCGCCGACACGATCTCCTCGTCCCGCTCCGAAGCCAAGGCGCGGAGCGCCAGATGCGGATCCCCGCGACCGTCGGCGCGCGCAACCCGGTTCTCATCCCCGTCCAGACCGGACATCTTCAGGAAGCCTCAGATTCGTTCTTTGTAACACTTCGAAATACAAAGACACGTGGCAGAGGCCGAACCATAGGGGCGATCTGCGGCAAATACCAGAGCCGACCCCGTCGGGATAACCTTGCGCAGATCCAGTCTAGTCAGATTGATCTTCGCTGCGCTCCGTCGTCGCCGGGGCGGGGGAAGACTGCACCGCCGGGCATGACGGGCGACGCTGGTCGGTCGATCCGCCGGTCTCGGCCGCGAAAACCGGTCCGGTGTGCCGGGTCCGCGGCGGCCTCAGCCGAACAGGGGCAGGCCGGCGCCGATGATGACGAGCCCGAGCACGATCAGGCTGCCGCCCGCGCTCTCCAGGGCCGCCTGCTGGACCGACCGCTTCGGGGCGATGCCCGCCAGGGTCGCGCCGGTGACGAGGCAGAGGACGCTCAGGATGGTCATGACAGGCGCCTCCAGCGGCCGGACTTCGGACACGCGCAACGGTTTCGGTCCGGATAAGGATGCAGCGCCGGCCTTAACGAACGGTCCACGCGGATTTTGCGGCGCGGGACCGATGGCCCGGTCGTGCCGGCCTCGGGGCATCGGCTTTCGAGCGTAGGCGAAGATACGCGCCCGCGCGCTGCGCGTTTACATGCCATCGGCGCCGCCGATCTCGGCCGCCACCAAGCACAAGTCGGATTTTTCAACAAACCGATACTACAGATTGATGTGCTGGATTGGATTAATTCCAAACTTTTGGGAATCATTTGCGAACGTTGTTTTCAATTCCTAGGATGACGGGACCGTTCCTCCAAACAATCGGACCCATGACTTTGACCGCTCGGACCATCCGCTGCCCGCCCCGCCGGGACCGGGCATCTTGGATGCACCCGATGCGCGGCCTGCTCATGCCGGCGCTGGCGGCCGGATTGTCCGCCGTCGCGATCGGCCGGGCGTTGGCGCAGGACCCGGCCCGCGCGGCCCCGCAGGCCGTGACGCTCGACGAGCTCTCGGTGGAATCCCGCGACGGGGCCGCGCGGGATCCCGGCCTGCCACCGCCGACCGGCACGATCGGCCGGGCGCCGGCCCCGTTCGCCGGCGGCCAGGTCGCGAGCGGCGGGCGCCTCGGGTTCCTGGGCAACCGCAGCGTGTTCGATACGCCGTTCACCCAGTCGAACTACACCGAGGAACTGATCCGCAACCAGCAGGCCCAGACGCTGGCCGACGTCTTCGCGAACAACCCGTCCGTGCGCGACCAGCAGCCGCCCTTCGGCTCGCAACCGAGCAGCTTCATCCGCGGCTTCTTCGTGAACTCCCGGGACTACGCCTTCGACGGCCTCTACGGCATCACGAACACCTACCGGCCCGCGGTCGAGGGGATCGAGCGGGTCGAGATCCTGAGCGGCCCCGGGGCCTTCCTGTACGGCTTCCCGCCCTCCGGCAGCGCCGTGGGCGTGATCAACCTCGTCCCGAAGCGCGCCGCCGCGACACCGCTGACGCGGGTGAGCGCCCAGTATCTCTCCACCGGCCATGCCGGCGGGACCTTCGATGTCGGGCGGCGCTTCGGGGACGGCGACGCGGTCGGCGTCCGGATCAACGGCGCCTACCGGAACGGGGCGACGCCGATCGATCGCCAGAACCTGGGCCTCGGCTTCCTGTCGCTGGGCCTCGACGTCCGCGGCGAGGCCCTCAGGCTCAGCCTCGATGCCGGCTACCAGCACCTCGATCTCGACGCCGAGAGCAACGGCCTCACCGTTCTCCCGGGCGTCCGGATCCCCCGGGCCCCCAGGCTGACCCTGAACGTGCAGCAGCCTTGGGAGCGATCCGACATCGAGCACGGATTCGGGGTGCTGCGCGCGGAATACGACCTCGCCCCGGACGCGACGCTGTTCGGCGCCGTCGGCGGCTCGCTGGCGACCCGCGACTTCTTCCGGACGCAGTCGACGATCACGGACGCCGCCGGCAGGCTGCGGCAACAGATCCGGACCGTATCGGCCGACAACCGGCAATGGACGGGCGAGGTCGGCCTGCGGGCCCGGATCGACACCGGGCCGATCCGGCATTCGGTCGCCGTGGTGGCGACGCACTACGCGATGGACGAGCCGTTCGCCACCGCCCTCGGGCCGCAGCAAGTCCGCTCCGCCCTGTACGCGCCCATTCTCGTCGCCCGGCCATCCCGGCCCGTGCCGCGCCCGAATGTGACGACCCTGTCGGAGCTGGACGGCCTCGCCGTCACCGACACCGCCTCGATCCTCGACGGGCGCGTCGAGCTCATGGCCGGCGGCCGCTTCCAGGCCGTGACGCGCGACCTCGCCCTGCCCGGCGGCGGCTTCTCGTCCCGCTACGACAAGTCGGCCGCGACCCCGATGACGGCGCTGATCGTCAAGCCGTGGGACAGGCTGTCCCTCTATGCCAGCTACGCGGAAGGGTTCGGCTTCGGGCCAAACCCGCCCGGCAGCGCGGTCAATGCCGGCGCGACCTTCCCGCCGGTCCGAACCAGCCAGATCGAGACGGGCGCCAAGCTCGATCTCGACCCCGTCGGGGTGACCCTGGCGTTCTTCGAGATCGCGCAGCCGTCCGGGGTCCTCGATCCCCGAACCTTTGTCTTCAGCCTGAACGGCGAGCAGCACAACCAGGGCATCGACCTGGCCGTGTTCGGCGCGCCCGCGGAGGGCGTCCGGGTGCTGGCGGGCCTGACCCTCATCGACGGGCGGCTGAGCAAGACCGCGGGGCGGGCCTACGACGGCCATGTCGCCCCCGGCGTGCCCGGCCTGCAGGCCAATCTCGGCGGTGAAGTGGACCTTCCGGCCTGGATGCTGCCGGGTGTGACCCTGACGGGCCGGGTGATCTACACGGCGTCCCAGTATTACGATCAGGCCAACACCCAGACGATCCCGGACTGGACCCGCCTCGACCTCGGCATCCGCCACAGCTTCACGGTGAACGGCACGCCGCTGACGGCCCGGTTCAACGTCGAGAATGCGGCCGGGGCCCGCTATTGGGCGTCCACGGGCTACAATGCGCTGAGCTACGGCACGCCGCGGACCTTACTGGCCTCCCTGACGGCGGATTTCTGAAACCCAGCGCGCCCGGCCTAGCTCCGCGGGAAGCGCCGGAGGTCGATCTCGATGGCGATCCGGTCGGCGCCGATCGCGGAGAACCGGATCCCGGCGCTCTCGAAGGTCTGCCGCACCGCCTGCCGGATCCGCGGACGCGGGCTCTCGCCGAACTCCTCCATCCGGCGGACGCTGGAGCCCGAGACCCCCGAGGCCGCCGCGAGGTCCTGGATCGACCAGCCGATGACCGCCCGGGCGCCGCGGATCAGCGGCCCGAGCGCGGCATCCGGCACCGCGTCGCGCGCGTCCTCCGGGACCGCGAGCACGAGGCCGAACCATTCGCGCACGGATCCGTCGGGCTCGGTCTGCGCCGCGCCCCGGCTGCTGAACCGGCGATACGTCCCGTCCGCGCCGCGGATGCGATACTCCGCACGGTAGGGCGTGCCGGTGGTCCGGGCCGCCTGCCAGGCGGCCAGGGCGGACCGGCGGTCGTCGGGATGAAGCGCGTCGAGCCAGCCGAGCCCCGCCATCTCGGCGGCGCTCTGCCCGGTCAGCTGTTCCCAGCCGGCCGCCATCTCGATCTCCCCGGCGGGATGGGCCGACCAGGTCGCGCCGGTGACCGCCCGCAGGACGCCGGTCTGGCGGCCCTGCATCCAGGCCGTGATCTCCCGGGCCTCGCGCGGCGCCGTGGTGTCGAGCAGGACGCCGTCCGTGCGCGCGGGCCGCGCATCGGGTCCGAGCACGACGTCGGTCTTCAGGGCGACCCAGCGGACCGTGTGGTCGGGCCGGATGATCCGGAATTCCCGGTCGACCGCATGGCCGAGCTGGATCAGGTCCCAGAGGTCCGCTTGCCCGGCCTGGTCGTCGGGATGGATCAGCCGGCGGAACAGGCTGCGCAGATCGTCCGCGAGCGGAAGCCCGGTCACCCGATGGAAGCCCTGGGACCCCCAGAGGCGGCGGGTCGCGATATCGAACGACCAGAAGCCGACCCCGCCCCGCTCCTCGACCAGCTTCAGCATCTGATAAGACGAGAGAGGAATTCCCTCTACGATATTATCATTATCGAACGCTGAAATTTGATCATGCTGCATCTAAACGAACTCAAACTGAGCACATGACGATCGGAGCCGGCGCTATAAAGATCTATATCCAATCCGCACTGTTTTCCGTCGGACAGTATTCCATCCCCGGATCTTGTAACGCAGCGGCGGCCGCCTTCGCTAGGTCAAGCTGAGCAGTGCTTCGCTGCGGTGCCGACATGGCGCCGGGCGCCCCATCCGCCGCAGGCCGGGCACGCGGCTTGGCCGACGCCGCCCAGGCTCGCATGGCGCGCCGTCTACTTAAAGTTTTGGATCCCGTCCAGGCCGTCGCCAAGATCCCGAACCGGCCGTCCGGCAAAGTGAACCGATTCTGATCAAGTTCGGTCGATCCGGAAAATTTTACGCTCATGCTGAGCAGATTTCTCTCAGAAAAAAACTTGTGACGTGGCCGCGTTTGTATAAAGATTATGATCTCATTAGTCTATGTCTGTCATAGTATATTCATATGACGTAGTGATCCGCGGTTTTCTATAGCACATCATCTAAGCACATCCCTGACAGGATCGAAAACAAGCTTCTCGACCAACGGTTCATCTGAATACCAACACACCCGCCTCTCCCGAGCGGTGGGACATCCTCTGCACCCGACTGAAGGCGTCGACACATGGCTCTTGCGAAGAAATCCGCCATCCACACCATGCCGGCGGCGACCGCCCCGCGGGAGAGTGTTTCGGCCCCCATGGGCCGGTCGCACCTCGTCGCCGAGGCGGAGAAGCGCAAGGCCCGGACCTTCGCGCGCCAGCAGAAGGCCGCCGAGCGGATCGCCTCGGCCACCGCCGAGCTGTCCAGCGGGATCGCCGAGGCGGCGGCCGCGGCCGAGGAACTGCGCAAGGCCTCCGAGCAGATCGGCGTCGGCGCCGAGGAGGCGGCGGGCGCCGCGCAGGAGACCATGAAGGCGGTGAACCAGGGGGCGGTCCTGATCCAGGCCGCCAAGGAGAACGCCACCACGTCCCTGCGCAAGACCGAGGCCCTGTCCGATCTCGTCGTCCAGACCGCGGCGCAGATCGACACGTCTGTTGCGGCGATCACCAAGGCGTCCGCGCGCCAGGAGGCGTCGGTGAAGCTGGTCGAGGAGCTCGACCGGCAGGCCAGCGCCATCGGCGAGATCGTGAAGGCGGTCGCCCGCATCGCCGACCAGACCAACCTGCTGGCGCTCAACGCCGCCATCGAGGCGGCCCGGGCCGGCCAGCACGGCAAGGGCTTCGCGGTGGTCGCCGACGAGGTCCGCACCCTGGCCGAGACCAGCGAGAAATCCGCCCGCGACATCCAGGCGCTCGTGGCGCAGATCCAGGCCGACGTGAAGGTCGCGGCCGACGGGATCAGCCAGTCGGCGATCTCGGCCCGCTCCCAGGTCGAGACCGGCCGGGCGGTCACCACCCAGCTCGACCGGGTGCGCACCGACATGGCCGAGATCATCGCGGGCTGCGGCGACCTGGCCCGCGCGGCCGACGAATCGGCCACCGCCGCCACCGAGGCGCAGAAGGGCGCCGAGATCATCGCGGCCGCGGCCGAGGAGCAGAGCGCGGCCTGCCAGGAGGCCGGCAAGATGGTCGAGCAGCAGACCACGGCGCTGTCGCAGAGCGAGGACGCCGCCCAGGAGCTGTCCGGCCTCGCCGAGGAGCTGAAGAACAGCACCAATATCGGCAAGAGCGCCGAGGAGGTCGCCTCCGCGGCGGAGGAGCTGTCCAGCGCCGTCGAGGAGATCAACCGCGCCGCCGGCCAGGTCACGATCGCCCTCGACCAGATCACCAAGGGCGCGCAGCAGCAATCGGCCGCGACCCAGCAATCCTCGGCCGCGATCGCGCAGATCGAGCGGCGCGCCCAGGTGACCCAGGATCTGGCGGGCGCCGCCGTGGAGAAGGCGCAGGCGATCGCGGAGATGCTGAACGAGAACAAGGGGCTGGTCGACGCGATGATCGACGGCCTGGAGAAATCCGTCGAGGCGGGCCGCGTGAGCCGCGATCAGGTCGCCGCGCTCGAGCAGGTCAGCCGGCGCATCGACAAGATCGTCGACGCGATCACCACGGTCTCGATCCAGACCAACATGCTGGCGGTCAACGGCTCGGTCGAGGCGGCCCGCGCCGGCGAGTTCGGCAAGGGGTTCGCGGTGGTCTCGACCGATATCCGCAACCTCGCCCGGGATTCCGCCGAGAACGCCGAGCGGATCAAGGACACGGTCAAGACCATCCAGGACACGATCGTGTTCGTGCGCGGCGATATCCAGGAGATCGCCGACGGCGCCGCCAACGAGGTCGAGAAGAGCCTCGCCATCTCCCGGAACTTCGACGCCGTGATCAAGGACATGGACGAGGTGCTGGGCGGCAACCGGGAGATCCTGACCGGCGCCGGCGGCATCGTCCGCATGGTCCAGGAGGTCCAGACGGCCATCGAGCAGGTCGCCGCCGCGGCCCAGCAGGCGGCGCGGACCTCCGCCGAGGCCGGGACCGCCGCCGCCGAGCAGGGCAAGGGCGCCGAGCAGCTCGCCGCCGCGATCGAGGAGATCGCCTCGCTCGCCGACGAGCTCCAGGCCGCCTGAGCCGAACCGCCCGGAGAGCGAAAGACCGACCATGGCAGACGCAGCAGCTCAGGCGGTGCAGGCGCCGGATCCCGGGTTCACGCCCGATCCGGCGGAGGCCGCCGCACGGCTCGACCACGCGGACGACCGCAGCGAGGCCCGTCAGTTCGTGATCTTCCACGTCGAGACGGAGATGTTCGCCGTCGCGCTGGCCGACGTGCAGGAGATCATCCGGATCCCCGAGGTGGTGCGGGTGCCGTTCAGCCCCGCCTCGCTGCTGGGGCTCGCCAACCTGCGGGGCACGGTCCTGCCGGTGCTGAACCTGCGGGACGTGTTCGCCTTCCCGCCGGTGCTGAACGACGACGCCACCCGGGTCGTCGTGCTCGACCAGGGCAATCCGATCGGCCTCGTGGTCGACCGGATGGCCAATGTTGTCACCGTCGATCCCGACCGGATCGAGCCGACCTCGGCGATCGAGGGCAGCGTCGACACCGCGCTCCTGACCGGGATGATCAAGGGCGACGACGGCCGCTCGATGGTGATGATCCTGGACGCGGCCCAGCTGGTGAGCCGCGAGTTCAGCCAGATCGCCGCGAAGGTCCGCCGGGCCGCCGGCCAGGTCCAGGCCGCCGACGCGGATTCCTCCGCCCGGGCCGAGGTCGAGGCCGACGAGGACCAGCTCGTGAGCTTCGAGGTGGCGGGGCAGGAATACGCCTTCCCGATCGAGCGGGTGCAGGAGATCGTGCAGCTGCCCGAGCGCCTGACCCACGTCCCGAACGCGCCGCCCCACGTGCTCGGGGTCATCACCCTGCGCAACCGCCTGCTGCCGCTCGTATCGCTGCGCGAGATGTTCGGCCTCGAGGCCAAGGCATTCACCGAGACCAACAAGGTCGTGGTGGTGTCCCTCGGCGAGGGCGGGACCCTGTCGGTCGGCGTCGTGATGGACAGCGTCAAGGAGGTGCTGCGGGTCAGCCGCAGCCTCGTCGAGCCGATGCCGGCGCTGCTGTCGCAGGACGGCGGCATGGACGAGATCCAGGCGATCTGCCGGCTGCAGGAGGGGCGGCGCCTCGTCTCCGTCCTGTCGGTCGAAAAGATGTTCGACACCAGCGCGCTGCGCAAGCTGGCCGCCACGGAGGACGAGGGCATGCGGGCCGAGGGACGACAGGATGGGGACGAGCGCCAGGACGCCGCCGACGAGGAGCAGTTCGTCGTGTTCCGGCTGATGGGCGAGGAATACGGCGTGCCGATCGAGGCGGTGCAGGAGATCGTCCGCGTCCCGGACGAGCTGACCCGCATCCCCAAGGCGCCGTCCTTCGTGGAGGGGGTGATCAACCTGCGCGGCGTCGTCCTGCCGGTGGTCGACCAGCGCCGCCGCTTCAACCTCGCCGAGGCGGAGCGCAACGACCGGCAGCGGATCATGGTCTTCACCGTCCGCGGCGTCCGGACCGGCTTCATCGTCGACTCGGTCTCCGAGGTGATGCGGATCTCGGCCAAGGCGATCGGCGACGCGCCCAACCTCTCGGACGCGCAGCAGCGCCTGATCCGCCGGGTCGCCAACCTGGAGAGCCAGAAGCGCATGGTGCTGCTGCTCGACACGATGCAGCTCCTCGACACGCAGGAAGCCGCCGCCGTCCGGCTCACGACCCATTGAGCCTGCGCCCCGTCACCCCGTCACCCTGGCGAGACCCCGCATGATCCGCGCCCTCGTGGCCGACGATTCCGCCTTGATGCGCAGGCACCTCACGCAGCTCCTCGAAGCGGCGGGCGGCTTCACGGTCCAGACGGCCCGCAACGGCGTCGAGGTGCTGGAGGCGCTCCAGAGCTTCGATCCGCACGTGATCACCCTCGACGTCAACATGCCGGAGATGGACGGGATCACCTGCCTGTCGCGGATCATGAGCGAGGATCCGCGGCCGGTGGTGATGGTCTCGTCGCTGACCGAGGAGGGCGCCGAGACGACCCTGCAGGCGCTGAGCCTCGGGGCGGTCGATTTCGTCCAGAAGCCCGGCGGCACGATCTCCCTGTCGATCGACCGGATCCACCGCGAGCTGCTGCTGAAGGTCCGCAGCGCCGCGACCACCCGGGTCCGCCGCAGCACCGGCCTGCGCGGGCGCCTGGCCGCCCAGCGCCGCCGTCCCGCCCCGCCGCCGCCGTCGGCCCAGGTCTCCTTCACGGGCGGTCGCCCCGGGCTGGTGCTGGTCGGCGTGTCCACGGGCGGCCCCGGGGTGCTGGAGGACATCCTGCCGCGCCTGCCGGCGGACTTCCCCTGGCCAATCCTGGTCGCCCAGCACATGCCGAGCAGCTTCACCGGGGTCTTCGCCCGGCGGCTGAACGACCTCTGCGCGGTCTCGGTGGTGGAGGTCGCCCGGCAGATGCCGATCGAGCCCGGCACGGTCTACATCGCCAAGGGGGATGCCGACCTCGTCGTGACCCGCCGCGGCATCGGCTATTCCGCGACGCCGCTGCCGCAGAGCGACACGCATATCTGGCATCCGAGCGTCGCCCGCATGGTCGAGAGCGCGCTCGCCCTGCTCCCGGCCAACCGGCTGATCGCCGTGCAGCTCACCGGCATGGGCGACGACGGCGCCGAGGCCATGGCCCGGCTGCGCGCCGGCGGCGGCCTGACCATCGCGCAGGACGAGGAGACGAGCGTCGTCTTCGGGATGCCGCAGGAACTGATCAAGCGCGGCGGGGCCAGCGTGGTCCTGCCGAGCGACGCGATCGCAGAGCAGCTTATCGGGTGGCTCGGTGCCCCGGAGGCCGGGGCTCTGGCCGGGGGACGCCGCCGTGGGACTTAAGAAGCCGACCGCTCCGCCGAAGACCGAGGCCGAGGCGCCGCACGCGGATCTCGCCGGGCTCAAGGCCGCCCTCGCCGCCCCGGAGGCCGGCGAGCGCCGTCGGGCCGCCCGGGAACTCGGCGCGTTCCCGGAGGCCGGGCCGCTGCTCTGCGCGCATCTCGCGCGCGAGCCGGCCGCCAGCGTCCGGGCCGTCATCCTGACGACCCTGATCCGCCTCAAGTCGCCTGCCGTGGTGGAGGGCCTGCTGCCGCTGCTGCGCAGCGAGGACAGCGCCCTGCGCAACGCCGCGATCGAGGCGCTCCAGGAGATGCCCATGGAGGTCGAGCCGCATGTCGCCGACCTGCTGGCCGATCCCGACAGCGACGTCCGCATCCTGGCGGTGAACATGCTGAGCCTGCTGCCGCACCCGAAGGCGCCGGACTGGCTGGCCGAGGTCGTGGCGCGCGAGGCGCATATCAACGTCTGCGCCGCGGCGGTCGACGGCCTGGCCGAGATCGGCAACGAGCGCGCGATCGCGCCGCTCCAGGCCCTGGCCGCGCGCTTCCCCGAAGTGCCGTTCATCCGCTTCGCGGCCGCCGCGGCGATCCGCCGGATCGGAGGGTCGTGATGCAGCCGCCCCGTTCCCTCGGCCAGACCGCCCCGGCGATCCAGGTCACCGAGGAGGAGTACGAGAAGTTCTACGAATATTTCTACCGCCGCACGGGCATCTCGTTCAGCGGCAAGAAGGAGTATTTCGTCGAGAAGCGGCTTCTGGAGCGGATCGCCAAGACCGGGAGCGACAGCTTCAAGTCGTATTTCACCCTGTTGCGCTTCCAGGCCTCGGGCGAGGAGCTGCAGCATCTCGTCAACCTGATGACGGTCAACGAGACCTACTTCTTCCGCGAGGATTACCAGTTCGACGCCCTGGTGCGGGGCATCCTGCCGGAGATCACCCGGACGCGCCGGCCCGGCGGGACGCTGCGGATCTGGTCGATGCCGTGCTCGACCGGCGAGGAGCCGTACTCGATCGCGATCCAGATCCTCGAAAACTGGTCCCGGGCGGACGAGTTCGACATCGAGATCACCGGGTCGGACATCGATTCCCGGGTGCTCGCCGATGCCCGCAAGGGGATCTACGGCAACCGCTCCCTGCAGCGGCTGTCGCCGGAGCTGCGCAAGAAGTATTTCCGGTCGGTCGGCGAGGACCAGTTCGAGATCCACGAGGAGCTGCGCAGCTCCATCGATTTCTCGATCGCCAACCTGTCGGACCCGATCCACATGCATCGCTACCGGGCGATGGACGTGATCTTCTGCCGTAACCTGCTGATCTATTTCGATGATACGTCCCGACGCGCCGCGGTCGAAGCGCTCTACGAATGCCTGACCCCGGGCGGCTTCATCTGCCTGGGCCATTCCGAGAGCATGAGCCGCATGTCGTCGATGTTCCTGCCGCGCAAGTTCGGCGACACGATCGTCTACCAAAGACCGATCGATTAGGATTGAGGCGGGCATGTCCGGCAAACGAATACTCGTCGTCGAAGACGGCATCACGATGCGGATGTTCTATCAGGACGTGCTCGGCCGGGCCGGGTTCGTCGTCGAGGAGGCCGCCAACGGGGTCGAGGGCCTGGAGAAGGCGCTGCTCGGCGGCTTCGACCTGATGATCGTCGACATCAACATGCCCAAGATGGACGGCTACGAGCTGGTGACGCGCATCCGCCGCGAGCCGTCGCTCCAGGCGATCCCCGTGGTCACGATCAGCACCGAGGCCAAGGACGCGGATGCGAGCCGGGCCTACGCGGTCGGGGCCAACTTCTACATCGTCAAGCCGGCCGACCCCGTGCTGCTGGTCGAGACCGCGCGCCTGCTGACGGGTGCGCAGGCATGACCAACCCCCTGCTGGCCCGGTTCATCCCGGAGGCGCGCGAGTTGCTGCAGGTCTCCGCGAGCGGCCTGCTGAAGCTGGAGCGCAACCCGACGGACGAGACCGCGATCAACGAGGTGTTCCGGGCGGTCCACACGATCAAGGGCTCGTCCGGCCTGTTCGACGCGCTGGCCCTGACCCGGCTGGTCCACGCCGCCGAGGATCTCCTCGGGGAGGTCCGGTCCGACGCGCTCCAGATCGATTCCGCCCTGGTCGACATGCTGCTCGACAGCCTCGACCAGGTCGGCCAGTGGATCGACGAGCTGGAGCGGCGCGCGGTCCTGCCGACGGATGCGGACGCGGTCGCGCACCGGATGTCCACGCTCCTGCGCCAGCGGCTGGGCACGCCGGACGACGCCCCCGGCGGGGAGCCGGCCGACGCGCTGCCCGGCACGGATCCGGCGCCGGGTGACGCCGCCGCGACGCTCCCGCCGGCGCTCCTGGCCCGGCTGCCCGCCCCCGCCTGCCTGGACGCGTTCCGGCGCGCCTGCGGGGGCGAGACGGTCCACTTGGTGCTCTACGCGCCGGAGCCGGGCTGCTTCTTCAACGGTACCGATCCTCTGCAGGCGATCCAGCAGGTCCCCGGTGCGCTCGCCCTCGACATCGCGGCGGACCAGCCCTGGGGGCCGCTGGAGGATCTCGACCCCTACCAGTGCAACCTGCACTTCGCCCTGCTGAGCACCGCGCCCCGGCCCGAGATCGAGCAGGCGATGCGCTACGAGCTCGACCGGGTCACCATCGCCCCCGTGCGGGCCCGGGACCTCGTGCGCATCGAAGGCGCGGCCAGCGACGGGCCGATCTGGGACGATTTCCGCGCGGCGGCCTCGGCGTTCCTCGACGCCGGGCACCACGACGATCTGCGCAAGGCCGTGGCGGCCCTGCGCAGCGTCGCCGGGCCGACCCTCTGGCGCCGCCAGGCTCTGGACTGGCTGGAGGTCGCCCTCTCGGCGGGCGAGCCCGATCGGGATCTCGTGGCGGCTCTGGTGGCGGCCGCCGGGACCGGCCGGTTCGATCCGGCCCCGGCCGACCCGTGTCCCGCCGGCGAGGCCCCGGCGCAGCAGCCGGCTTCGCAGGCCGCCGACCCGCGGGAGGACCTCGCCCGCACCGTCCTCACCAGCCAGCAGCGGGCGCTGGAGCGCACGGGCTACGACGCGGAGCGCCTCGCCTCGGTCGGCACCGTGGTGGGCAACGTGCTTCTCAGCCTCGGCCGCGACGCCGAGCGGGGGGCGATCCGGGCGGCGCTCGACGAGGCCCGGGAGACCCGCTCGGTCGCACCGGTGCTGAGCGCCCTGTCCGCCGTGCTGGACGGCGCCCCGCTCCAGCGGGTGGAGGCCGCGCCGGCGCCGGCCGAGGCGCTGCCGCAGGGCTTCGCCGAGGACGCCGCGTCGGTTCCGGTCGCCGGCAAGGAGCCGGAGGGGCGCCTGGCCGCCAAGTCCCTGAAGGTCGATCAGGCGAAGATCGACCTGCTGATGAACCTGATCGGCGAGCTGGTCGTCTCGAAGAACGCCCTGCCGTTCCTCGCCAAGCGCGCGGAGGAGACCTACGCCTCGCGCGAGATGTCCCGCGAGATCAAGGAGCAATACGCGGTCATCGACCGGCTCGCCCAGGAGATGCAGGGCGCGATCATGCAGGTCCGCATGCTGCCGGTGGCCGAGATCTTCGACCGGTTCCCCAGGCTGGTGCGCGACCTCGCGCGCAAGCTCGGCAAGCGGATCGACCTCGTCCTCGAGGGTGAGGACACGGCCGCGGACAAGACCATCATTGAGGCCCTGGGCGACCCGCTGCTGCACATCGTCCGCAACTCCCTGGATCACGGGATCGAGGCGCCGGAGGAGCGCCGGGCGGCCGGCAAGCCCGCCACCGCGCGCCTCCTCCTGAAGGCCCGCCAGGAGGCCGACAGCGTCGTCATCGAGGTCCAGGACAACGGCCGCGGCATCGATCCGGCCCGGATCCGCGCGGCCGCGGTCGCCAAGGGCGTGGTCGGCCAGGAGGAGGCGGACCGCCTCTCCGACCAGGAGGCGATCAACCTGATCTACCGCCCGGGCTTCTCGACGGCGCTGGAAGTCTCGGACCTGTCCGGCCGCGGGGTCGGGATGGATGTGGTGCTGACCACCGTGGAGAAGCTCGGCGGCCAGGTCTCGGTGAGCTCCCGCCTCGGCGAGGGGACGACGACGCGCCTGGCCCTGCCGCTCAGCATGGCGGTCACCCGGATCATGATCGTGGAGACCGCCGGCAGCCTCTACGGCGTGCCGATGGACATGATCGTCGAGACCGTGCGGGTGCCCCGCGAGCGCATCCGCATGATCAAGAAGGCCGAGACCTTCGTGCTGCGCGAGACGATCATCCCGCTGCTGCGGCTGTCGCGGCTGCTGCACCTGCCCGAGCAGCCCCGGGGCGAGGCCGACGCCGCCGTGCTGGTCTGCCACGTCAACGGCCGGCGGGTCGGCCTGATCATCGACAACTTCCGGGAGGGGATGGACGTGATCCTCAAGCCCCTGGAGGGCGTGCTTGCGGGCATCGGCGGCTATGCCGGCACGACCCTCCTGGGGGACGGCCGGGTCCTCCTCGTGCTCGATCTCAGGGAGCTGCTGTGATGGCCATCCGGATCGCCCGAAAGACCATCCACCTCGAAGGGCATTGCACCGTCGAGGAGGCCCTGCCGCTTCTGGAGGCCCTGCGCAGGCCGGGCGCCCACAAGGTCGTGCTGACCAAGTGCCAGGGGCTGCACACCGCCATCCTGCAGGTCCTGGCCGCCGCGCGGCCGGCCACCCTCGCGCCGCCCGCCGACCCGGCGCTGGCCGGGCTCGTCATGCCGTTCCTCGAGGCGTCCCGGCAGGCCGCCCTGCAGCGCTCCGCCCCGCCGGCCTCCGGAGCGGCCGCTTGACCACGATCCTGGCCATCTCGAACCGGAAGGGCGGCAGCGGCAAGTCCACGACCTCGGTCAACCTGGCGGCCGAGTGCGGCGCCCGCGGCCGGCGCACGCTGCTGGTCGACCTGGACACCCAGGGGCATGCCGGCCTCGGCTTCGGCATCGTGCCGGAGCGCGACGCGCCGACCGCCCACCACATCTTCACGAGCCCGGATTTCGACCTGCAGGCGGCGATCCGGCCCACCGCCTTCGCGGGCGTCTCGGTCGCCCCCGCCGACCAGCTGTTCGACGGGATGACGGTCGTGGACCGCAGCGTCTCGGCTCTGCAGCGCTGCCTGCGCGGCCCGGAGATCGCGGCGCGGTTCGACCTCGTGATCGTCGACACGCCGCCCTCGCTGGACATGATCCTGGTCAATGCGCTGGCCGCTGCCGATGGCGTCCTGGTCCCGATGATCCCGCACGCCCTGTCGGCCGAGGGCGTGCGCCAGTTGGCCCGGCTGTTCTTCCGCATCGCCACCACGGTCAACAGCGACCTGACGGTGGTCGGCCTGCTTCCGGTGATGCTCAACGTGCATACCAACCACCACCGCGAGACGATGCAGGACGTCGCCCGGGAATTCGGGATCGAGCGCGTGCTCACCGGCATCCGGACCGACATCCGCCTCGCGGAGGCCTTCGCCGCCCGTAAACCCATCCGGGACTACGCGCCCTCCAGCCGCGGCGCCGCCGATTACGCCCTGCTGACCGACGAGCTCACCGCCGTCTGGCAGGCCGACACGGCCCCCGCATCCCACGCACCGTCCTAGGAGACCCTCTTGGCCACGACGATCATGATTGTCGACGATTCCCCGACCATGCTGATGAGCATCGAGGGCATCCTGAGCAAGGCCGGCCTCGGCGTCGTCAAGGCGGCGAGCGGCGAGGAAGCCGTCACGACGCTGCAGGGCGGCACCAAGCCCAACCTGCTGATCACCGACCTCAACATGGGGGCGATGAACGGCATCGAGCTGATCCGCCGGGTGCGCAAGCTCCCGGGCCTGCAGTTCATCCCGATCCTGATGCTGACCACCGAGTCCCAGCAGGACAAGCGCAACGAGGCGAAATCGGCGGGTGCCACGGGCTGGATCGTCAAGCCGGTGGACCCGGATGCCCTGCTCAAGGTGATCCGCCAGCTGGTCCCCGGAGCCTGATCGTGGCCTGGGCCCCTCCCCCCCTCGCGCTCCGATGGTCCGGACCGCTCTGCGCCGGGCTGTCGGCCCTGGTGCTCGCCGGCGCCGGCACGGTGGCGTTCGGGCCCGTGCCGGGCGTCGCCGCCCTGGCGGTCCTCGGCTTCGCGGCGAACTGGGGGGCGAGCTGGGTCTCGGCGGTGCTGAGCCGCCCGTCGCCGAGCCCGGAGGCGCCGGCGCACCGGGCGCCCGCGGAGGCGCCGCAAGCGGAATCGCGGCAGGACGATCCCGGCGCGCAAGAGGCGACCGGACCGGCGACGGGGCACGCAGCGGTCCCGGCCGAGATTCCGGCCGAGATCCAGGCCACCCTGGCCGACCATCTCGCGGTCTACGACCGCCTGTTCGAGCGCGCCGCCACCGACACGGCCTCGGTCACCACCGAGACCGAGGCCGCCGCCTACGACATCATGACCAGCCTGCGGGAGGTCGACGGCGCCATGAGCGAGCTGCTCGCCTTCCTGGATCTGTCCGGCTCCAACACCCGGGTGGTCGAGATCGTCGACCAGACCGACCAGCAGCTCACCGAGAATCGCCAGCTGATCGGCGACTTCCTGGTCCGCCGCGACGAGGACGTGGTGACCTGCCGGCAGCGCCTCGACGAGCTCGACGTCGCCACCGCCCAGCTCACCCGGGCGACCGACGGCGTGCAGGCCATCGCCCGCCAGACCAACCTGCTCGCCCTGAACGCGACGATCGAGGCGGCCCGGGCCGAGAAGGCCGGCGCGGGCTTCGCCGTGGTGGCGAGGGAGGTCAAGGAGCTCTCGAGCGCCTCCGCGGGGACCGCGACCCGCATCGCCCAGGATCTCGCCAGCCTGCGCGTCTCCATCCGCGAGAATTTCGCCAGCCTGGTGACCGACCGGGTCGAGAGCGAGCGCGGGGAGCTGATGAAGATCGCCTCGGCGATCGCCAGCCTGACGGAGAACATGGAGCGCCTGGTCGCCCACCAGCGGGACACGCTGGTGAAGGTCCAGGAAGAGAGCGCCCGCATCGCCCAGCCGATCGTCCGGCTCATCGGATCGATCCAGTTTCAGGACGTCACGCGCCAGCGCCTGCAGCATCTGGAAGGTATTTTTGCCGCCGCCCGCACGCATCTTCACGCACTGGATCTGTCGAATCCCTTGACGAAATCTTGGCCCGACGCTAGATCATTTGCAGAAATTGCACTTTCCGAGGGACCGTCACCCCCGAGAAGCGCGGCAAAACAAAATAATGATATCGAGTTGTTTTAGAGAATTTTGAAACATCGCATTCTACCAGATGCATCTGCCCTGAACGTCAGGCTTGTGATGCACACTTTCAGAATTCATGACAGGAGGATTGATCTATGGCATCGGTCCTCCTGACGGATGACGTGGCCGTCGTGCGGATGACGGTCCGGCGGTTTCTGGAGCGGGGCCGGCACAGGGTCGAGGAATGCGGGTCCGCCGCCGAGGCGGAGGCCCTGTTGGGCAGCCGCCCGTTCGACATCCTCGTCACCGACCTCTGGATGCCCGGGCGGGACGGGCTGACGCTGATCGGCTGGGTCAAGGCGCACAAGCCCGGCCTGCCGATCATCGCGATCACCGGGGGCGCCCCGCGGGCACCGCAGCTCTTCTCGATGGAGGAGGCCGCGCGCGTCGGGGCCGACCGCGTGCTGATGAAACCGGTCGGCATGCAGGAACTCCTGGCCGCCATCTCCGCCCTCGCCCCATCGGACGCCAAGGAGTGATCGAACATATGCACGGCGTCGGACAGATCCTCCAACAGAACCGGGCGGGCGTCCTCGACGCGTGGCTCGCCAAGCTGCGCGACACCGCGCCGGGGGCGCAGCCGGGCTCGCTCCAGCTGCTCAAGCTCGAGCTGGGCACCCTGGTCGAGAAGCTCACGGCCTATTTCCTCTTGGACGACGGCGACGGCGCCGGGCCCGCCTTCAAGGCCGTGGAGGAGCAGGCCGCCACGATCAGCGCCGCCTGCGTCCGCGACGGGCTGACGCCGATGGAGACCGCCACGCTGATCCTGTCGCTGAAGACGATCGCGGGCGAGATGCTGGATCGCGAGACCAGCGCCAAGGCGACCGAGCTCTACAGGATGCGCACCGCCCTCGACGCGGTGGTGGACCGGCTCGCCCTCATCACCTTCGCGGCCTTCGTCGAGACCCGCGAGGAGATCATCAAGCGCCAGGGCCGGGCGCTGCTGGACCTGGCGACCCCGGCCCTGCCGATCTGGCGCAACATCATCCTGATGCCGCTCGTCGGGATCATCGACACGCAGCGCGCCCGTCAGGTGATGGAGTGGCTGCTGGAGGCGCTCTCCCGGGAGGAGGCGCGGATCGCGATCCTCGACGTGACCGGCGTGCCGCTGATCGACAGCCGCGTCGCCCTGCACCTGACCAAGACCGTCGAGGCCGCGCGCCTGCTCGGCTCCCAGGTGATCGTGACCGGCATCAGCCCGGACGCGGCCCAGACCCTCGTGAAGCTCGACGTGGATCTGTCCAACATGATCACCCGGGGGACGCTGCGGGCGGGCCTGGCCGAGGCCTTCCGGCTTCTCGGCCCGCATGCCAAGGGCGCGCACGAGACGATGCTCTGATGCGCGTTCCCATCCTCCGGCTCGGCCGCGTCCTCCTCACCTCCCTGCCGGCCGACCTGACCGACCAGCAGGTGATGGACCTCCAGATCGACGCCCTGGCGCTGATCCAGGCCGGCAAGGCCGACGGTCTCGTGATCGACATCACGGCGGCCGACGTCGTGGATTCGTACATGGCCCGGATCCTCTCGGAGACGGCCAAGATGGTGAAGATCATGGGGGGCGTCGCGGTCCTGGCCGGCATGCAGCCGGCCGTGGCCCTGACGCTCGTGGAGATGGGCCGGGACATGATCGACATGGAGACCGCCTTCGATCTCGAAGGCGGGGTGGCCAAGGTCGGTCGGATGGTGGCTTCCCGCGGAGGTCGCCATGACGAAGTTCCGACCGCCTGATCGCTCCGAACCGGAGCCGCCGCCGGGCGACGAGACCCGGGCCGTCGTGGACATCCGGGCTCAGGACGACATCCTGCGGGCACGCCAGGCGAGCCGCGGCGCCGCCGCGGCGATCGGCTTCGGCACCGTCGATCAGACCCGCCTGGCCACCGTGGTCTCCGAACTCACCCGCAACGCCCTGATCTATGCCGGCGGCGGCGCGTGCCGGGTGCTGACCCGGCTGACGGCCCGGGAGCGGAGCATCGTGATCGAGGTCGAGGATAGCGGGCCGGGGATCGCCAACGTCGCCGGCGCGCTGACGCGCGGATACTCGACCGGGGGCGGCCTCGGCCTCGGCCTCGCCGCGGTGCACAAGTTGATGGACGACCTGACGATCGAGACCTGTCCGGGCCACACCCTGGTCCGGGCCGGCATGACGAGGCGGCGATGAGCCGGTCGCCGGGCTTCCCGGACCCGGCCGTCCTCGGGCCGGCCATCCCGGGGCCGGACGTCGTAGGGCCGGACGTCGTGGTGCTGCGGGTCACGAGCGAGATCGACGCCGCCGAGGTGCGCCAGGAGGCGCGCCGGCTCGCCCTGCGCCACGGCTTCAGCACCGTGCGGGCGCACGGCCTGGCCACGGCGGTCTCCGAACTCGCCATGAACCTCGTCCTCCACACCACGCGCGGCGGGCTGATCCGCCTGACCGCGCAGGATACGCCCGACGCGTCCGTGATCGAGCTCGTGGCCGAGGATGACGGCCCGGGGATCCCCGATCTCGCCCTCGCCATGGAGGACGGCTTCTCGACCCGCGGCGGCCTGGGCTGCGGCCTCCCGGGGACGCGCCGCCTGGTCGATAGCTTCACGATCACCACCCGGGTCGGGGAAGGGACCCGCATCGTCTGCCAGGTGCGGCGGCCGTGAGCCCGGATCCGGTGATCCCGATCCCCCGGATCGCCGCGGCCACACGGGTCTATCCCGGCGAGACCGCCTGCGGCGACCTGGTGGCCTGGTGGCAGGAGGGGGACGCGACCTTCGCCTGCATCGTCGACGGCCTCGGGCACGGGCCGGACGCCCATCACGCCGCCCGGAGCCTGCTCGCTTTGGTCGAGGGCCAGGTGGGACTCGAGCCGGCCCAGCGGCTCGCCACCGCCGACCGGGCCATGCGCCACACCCGCGGCGCCGCGGCGGCCCTGGTGCGCATCGA
This sequence comes from Methylobacterium brachiatum, assembly GCF_020523825.1. Lineage (GTDB taxonomy): Bacteria > Pseudomonadota > Alphaproteobacteria > Rhizobiales > Beijerinckiaceae > Methylobacterium > Methylobacterium brachiatum. Next base: position 364,054 of record NZ_JAJALK010000005.1, read on the forward strand.
TCCCGCCGCCAGGACCATCACCACGGCCGCCGTCGGCAACATCCAGGGCGCGCTGTTCGCCGCCCGGACTCTGCGGTTCGACGGCATGCCGGGGATCGTCGGGGCGGGCCTGCGCCCGCTCAAGCCCCTGGTCGTCCCGTTCACCGCCGCCGACATCCTGGTCCTGTGGACCGACGGGCTCCGGCCGGTGGACCTGGAGCCGGATGCGGCGCGCGCCGATCCCGAGCGGCTCGCCGCGGACCTGATGGCCAGCCACGGACGCCAGAGCGACGATTGCGGCGTCCTGTGCGTCGCCTTCCGGGCGTGAGGCCGCATGCGAAACCTCCTGCTGCGCTACACCGACGGCATGGCGCGCTACGTCGCCACCGCGGACGAGGCGCCGCTCCTCGACATCGAGGAACTCGGCCGCCTGGCGATCACCGACGACATCTCCCTCGACGAGATCGCCGGGCTGCATGAGGGTGCGGCGCTGGCCCTGTCGGACCAGGGCGTGCCGATCAACCGGCCGGAGATCATCCGGCGCATGTCGGCCTGCCTGAGCGCCCTGATGGTCTCGGCGGCGGTGGCCTACCGGACCAAGATCGACCTGCTCGAGCAGCATCGGCAGCAGGAGCGCGACCGGACCGAGCGGGACCGCCAGCGCCTGGAGACGCTGGGCCAGTTCGTCGGCTCGGTGGCGCACGAGCTCAACAACCTGCTCCAGCCCGTGCGCGGCATGACCGAGATCATGCTGGCCGATCTCGCCGAGGGACGGCTGCCCGAGCGGGCCGACCTCGAAACCGTGGAGGCCTGCGCGATCCAGGCGGTCGGCGTCATCCAGGGCATCCTGGGCTATGTCCGGCGCGAGACGATCGCGCCCCAGCGCCTGGCCTTCGGGGCCGCGGTCGCGACCGCCTGCACCTTCATCCGGCCGATGCTGCGCGAGCCGTTCGCGGTGGCAATCCGGGACCGGGACACCGAGGTCCTGGCCCTCCAGGGCGAGCTGACCCAGATCCTGCTGAACCTGCTCCAGAACGCCGTGCAGGCCGGGGCGACGCGGATGCGGGTGGAGGTCGACCGGATCGACGGCGATCGGGCGGCCGGCGGGGCGCAGCCGCGAATGCGGCTCCGGGTGATCGATGACGGCCAGGGCATGTCCGCCGCCGTCGCGGCCCGCGCCCTCGACCCGTATTTCACCACCAAGGCGACCGGCCAGGGCACCGGCCTGGGGCTCGCCATCGTCCGCAGCATCGTGGTCGGCTGGTCGGGCGACCTGCAGCTGGACTCGGAGCCCGGGCGCGGAACCACCGTCACCCTGCTGCTGCCGGTCCATGCCGGCTGACGCGATCCGGGCGGGCGCGGTAAGCCCGCGCCGGGATTGCGCTTTCGGGAATCGATCAACAGCCCTCCACCGGAATCCGGACCGGCGGCGCCGGATGGGTTGAACCGGGGCCGCTTCCGCGCTTTGTTCGCCATATGTTCTCACTGGAACGGAATGGCCATGCTCGCACATCCGCACGAACCGCCCCCGGAGATTCGGCTCACCGAGGCGGAGGCGATCGCGCTGGCCTATCACCGCGCCGCGCGGGGCGATGCCTGGAACGCCCTGGTGGCGGCGATCACCGATGCACTCACCGATCTCGACGCGGTGGAGCGGCGCGCGGCGCAGCAGAGCCGGCTGATCTCCCGCGGCTATGCCCGCTGCCGGACCGGGGCGACCTGACGGCGGCGGGCTCGGCTCAGGCCCTTGCGGCGGGTCACAACTTCTGGTAATAATTCCTTTCCTATGACAATAAACCAGACCTCGCCCGCGACGGGAGCCGGCCATGGGCGACATCAACGATGAACGGCGCCGCCTCTCCGCGACGTGGCTCAACACCATCGCGTCCGGCGTCGTCTCGGCCGGGTCCTGCGGCTCGCTGCTAGCCTACAGCTTCGGCCCGCGGCCCGGCATCAGCGGGCTCCAGGTCCTGGTGGTCACGACCTGCGCGCTCGGCCTCGGCGCGACCCTCCACCTCCTCGCCCGGTCGCTCCTGAACAACCGGTGAGGGGCGGACAAGGACCGCGGCCGGCCCGAATTGCGCCGCTGCGACGGCCGGGGGCGGGACAGAGCCGCCGGGAGGCTCTAAGACCGCGCCGAATCTGCCGATCCGGAACCCGCCATGACGCCGGCCGAGCGCGACCGCTTCGAGAAGTGCCTCGCCCTGGCGAATCGGGGCGCCACCGCGGGCGAGCGGGAAGCGGCGCGGGCCGCCGCCGAGCGCATCGCGGCCGGCGCCGGCCTGTCGCTGACGGAAGCCGCCGCGTCCCTGCGCAATCCGCGGTTCTCTGCGGCGGAACCGGAGCCGCCGCGCCGGCCGCCGCCCTCCCCGCGGCGGCCCTTCGCCTGGGCGCAGCCGAAGGAGCCGGTGAAGCCGATCACCGTCGAGGAGCTGCGGCGCCAGAAGGCCGAGACGGAGGCCTGGAAGAAGCGGGCCGCCGCCTCGGCCGAGCTCAAGCGGAAGCGGGAGCGGGCCGAGCAGGAGGCCTACGCCGCCGAGCAGCGCGCCGCCCAGGCCGAGCGCGACCGGGAATGGGCCGCCGCCCAGGCCCGCCGGAAGGTGCCCTGAGGGGCGCCGGTCAGGAGAGCTCGGGCCCGGCCGTGACGGTCTGGCCGGCCAGAGCCGGGGCGTCGTCGCCGTGCCGGCCGACCGCGATCGCGCGCTTGATCGTGGAGCGGGCGGCGTCGATGGCGATGGCCGCCGCCGACAGGGTCCGGCCCTCGGTCGGGCGCTCCAGGGCGTGCCGGGCGATGTCGCCGGCGAGGTCGTCGATCTCGCGGGCGAGCGTCACCAGGCGTGTGGGATCGGGGGAATCCTGCGCCTCCTGTCGGATCGCCAGGAGCCGGTCGGTCGCCTCCTCGATCCGCTCGCGCCGCAGGCGGGACAAGCGCTGCCCGACCCAGGCGAAGGCCGAGCCGATGCCGCCGCCCAGGAAGGCGACGAGGTAGATCCAGGTCTCGTAGCGCTCGACGAAGCTCTGCTGCTCGCGCTCGAAATAATCGACCGCGCCGGGATGGATCGGCAGCCGGGCGCTGGTGGCGCCGGACGTGCTCTCGTAGGCCGGGGCCTGGACGTAGTCGGCGGCGGCGGTGACGTTCGCCAGGCCGCTGCGCAGCTCGAACAGGTGCTGGGTCACGTCCGCCGCCACCGAGCGGGACAGGCTGGCGCGCGCCATCAGCCGGTAGGAGGCGCCCACCGTGTGCACGTCCTCCTCCGGCACCTTGGGGCTGCCCCCGAAGGTCTCGGCCGGCATGCTCACCATCTGGAGGCGCGGCATCCGGGCGACGATGGCGTCGGCATTCTCAACGTCGACGAAGGCGACCTTCCGGCTGCGGCTCGCCGCCTGCACGCTCTCGACGATGCGCTGCGCCGTCGGGGCGGTGGGCGCGATCACCGAGACCACGGCATCGACCTCCTTGCGGGTCAGCGCGGCGGTGAGGTCGGCCTCGGCGACCTCCACGAGGGCGACCTGCCGGGGCGGCAGCGGGCCGCCCTTGTCCTGGCTCGCGAGCGTCAGGCCGTAATGGGCCAGCATCGACCGGATCAGCGTCTCGTCGGCGTCCCGGTGGGCCAGGATGGCGAGGCGCTTGCGGTCGAGATCGGGGAAGCGGGTGATCTCCGAGGCCTCGGGCGAGGCGATGATCATGGCCTGGTCGCGCAGGATGGCGAGGGTCAGGCCGTTATCCGGCAGCGCCACGTCGGGGCGGACCACGGCCAGGTCGGCCCGGCCGTCGCGGAGTGCCTCGGCGCTGTCGCGCACGTCGTCGAAGGGCAGGATCTTGAGCCGGATCTCCTTGTGCCGCTTCGCCAGGGCGTCGGCATAGGCCTGGATCACCGCCGGCTCGGTGCCGTCGCGCGGGGCGACCGCCACCGTCAGGACCGTGGCGCGCGAGGCCCAGTAGGCCCCGGCGGCGGCGAGCCCGAGCCCGATGGCGAGGATCAGGAAGACGATCTCCGGACGCAGGAGAAGCTTGCCGAATCGCCTCATCGGCCCTCTCCCCCACCCGCGCCGGAACCCGCCCGGCCCCTCGCAGAGGCCGGGCGATCGTCGGGCGCCGGTACTAGCTTACCGCTGGATGGTTTCGGAAACCCGATATCCACGTCCCCGCGTCACGCGCGTGATCAGTGGCTGCGGCGGGTGAGCCAGCCGGCCGCGAAGGCCAGGGCGGCGATGCCGAGCAGGGTGCTGGTGCGGTTGGTGTCGGCGTAGCGGACCGCCTGACGGCCGTAGGTCTCGCCCCGGCGGCGGGCCTCGCGGGCGTAGCGGCGGCCGTCGTCGATCAGGTGGTCGGCGCGCTCGGAAGCGGCGTGAGCCAGGTGGCGGCCGTCCTCGGCGAGATCCTCTGCGCGGTCCCGGGCGCGCCCGTAGACGTATTGTGCGCCGCCGGCCACCTGGTTCACGGCGCCGCGGACCTGCCGGCCCGGATCGCCGGTGAGGCCGCCGAGGGTGGTCTGGGCCCGGCCCTTCACGTGGCGGGACGCGCCCCGGATCTGGTCGCGGTTCATGCTGCTCTCCTGGGTGTGGGGTTGGTCGGGGCGGGACCGGTCCTGCCGGCCCCGCCGAACGGAATCAGTTCCGGCCGGTGACCTTGTCGGCCAGGTTCTTGGCGCCGTCCTTGACGTCGCCCACGGTCTTCTGCGCCTCGCCCTTGAGCTCCTGCGCCTTGCCCTCGGCCACGAGCTTGTCGTTGCCGGTGACGTTGCCGGCGGCCTGCTTGACGTTGCCCACGGCCTCGTTGGCCAGGCCCTTGATCTTGTCGGTGGTGCTGCTCATCGAAACATCTCCTTCGGGGTGGCGGAATGGCCGGCTTGTGCCGGTCGAGAGGGGTCCCCGCCGGCGGGCGGGGACCGATCGGGATCAGGCGCGGCGGGTCTCGTAGGCGCCGAGCAGGGTGACGGGCTTGGGGGCGCCGAAGCGGCCGCCCAGGAAGGCGGCGAGCGCGCCGAGGACCAGCGCCAGGGCGGCGTAGAAGGCGCCCTGGGTCGCGGCCGACTTGGTGGCGACGGCGGCGGCCTCGGCCTTCTGCTTGGCGGTGGCGACCGCCTGGTCGTACTGCTTCTCGTAGTCCTGGACCTGCTGGCGAGCCTGCTCGACCGGGATGTTCTGCGCCTTGGCCAGCGCGTCCGCGGCGCGGCTCTCGGCCTGCTGCTTCTGGGCCGGGTCACCGGTGAACAGGGCCTTCACGGCCGCCACGGCGGCGTCGCGGGCGGCCTGCGGGTCCTGGCCGGCGGCCTGCTGGCGGACCGTGCTCTCGATCCCGTCGAGCGGGTTCGTGATCTTGGCGAGCGACGGCGCGGCGGCCTGGGCGGCCGTCTGCACGGTGCCGCCGACGAGCGATCCGGCCCCGCCCAGGGTGGCGGTCACGCCGCTGAAGGCGCCGCCGATGAGGCCGCCGACCGCGGAGGTCAGCAGGTAGAGCACCACCAGGGTGGTCACCGCCCAGGACACGAGGCCGTGCAGGCCGGCCGTCCCCGGCAGCGGCTTGCCGGACAGGCGCCCGGCGATGGCGCCGCCCACCAGCGAGGCGACGATGCCCGAAGCGACGAACCAGATCCCGGCGCCCATGGAGGCCGTCGAGGCGGCCGGGTTGTCGGCGGCATTGGGCCCGAAGGAGGCCAGGCCCACGCCGGCGCCGACCAGGTTCAGGATCACCTGGGTGACCAGGGCGGTGGCGGCACCGGCGAAGATCGCCCCCCAGGAAACCTGGTTGAGCAGGATCGCCCGCGTGTCGGCGGACGCGCCTGCGGCCAGGGGGGACGCGGTGGTTTGGATGGTGGTCACGCTCTTGCTCCGGGTCGTCGGTCGTCTGTGGAAGTGGAAGCCGGGATCAGTCGCGGTTCGCGCTGACCAGGAGGCCGAGGCCGAAGCCGACGAGGCCGGCAACGAGCAGGGAGGCGAGCGGGTACTCGGCGACCTGATGGCTCACCTCGCGGGTGCCCCGGCGCAGGTAATGGCCGCCGCGCTCATAGGCGTCCTCGGCGTAGTCGGCAGCCTCGTCGGCCGCGTGCCGGACCGTGTCCTTGGCCTGGCCGTAGAGGTTCTCGGCCTGCCCGCTGGCCTCGCGGAAGCGGCCCTCGACCGAGTCGCTCCGCGAGCCGGTGAGGTCGCCGACGGCGCCCTGCACCTTGCCGCCGAGGTCCTTGGCGGCGCCCGTGATCCTGTCGATGTCGACCATGTCGTTCTCCGTGGGGTGTGTGTTCGATGGGGATGGTGCCCGGACGGGCCGCCGGCTTGAGACCGGGGTCAGTCGGTGCGGGGTTTGGCCGGCTTGGGGGGCCGGGCCGCCTGTTTCTGCCGCCGGCCCTCGGCCTCGACCCGGGCGTCCCCGGTGAGCTTGCCGATGGCCTCCTTGACCGACGCCTTGAGGCGCTCGGCGGACGGTCTTTTCACGCGCTCGATCACGGGCACCTCGCCGTTCCTGAGAAGACCCTGGATCAGCCATCAGATGTGCGCCGCGCTCGCGCAATCAATGGTACGAAAGGACTATAATTGCCGGATGATTTATCCGATCACGACTGTGTGATCTGCGGCAGATCGGCCGGCAAGCCTCTCCGATATTTGTACGGTTCGGCACTGGACGCTGGCGCCGGACGGCCTGTTCTTTCGCGTTCGCCCCCTGGCGCTTGCACCGCCGCGTCGGCAGCGGGGCAAAAACGGGTTGCGCACAAGCCGGTTCCCTGACCTACGTTATTTTTACTGGTATGCCTGCACCATCGGGGCGGTTGTTATCGACCAGAAGTAGTCTTCGCCGTTTTGAAGCGGTGGTATCGGCGCCCGGGATCCGCCTTCGCCCGCGCGGGCGCAATCGTGGCGGCGGCCGATGGCGGGCGGGAATCACAGGGCCGGGCGGGCCTCGGCCGATGCGCGCGTTCGACAGCCAGCGACACGCAACAGTTTTGCGCCGGGCGGATATTTGCGCGTGCTGACCCGTTGCACGTATCCGCGGAGGGTCGGTCAGTCCCGCCACTGACGGGCAAGGATCAAACCCCATGACAATTCTGATGTCGGTCGCGCTGGCACTCGCGGTGCTCGGCGCGCTGGTGACGCATTCCGCCTACCGGTTCGCGCCGGTCACGAACAAGTTCGCCGGCTGGGACGTCGCCTTCGTGAGCGGCATCAGCGTCACCGCGCTCGGCAGCCTCGGCGCCCTGCTGCTGGTCTTCACCGCCTGAGCTTCGCCCCTCCGCACCGCCGAGCCGATGCATAAGGCCACAGGGGCGGACCTATCCGTCCGGCGGCCTGTTCCTCCCCCGAACCGGTCGCGTTGCGACCGGACCCGGCTCCAAGCCTTCGATTCCCCGCGCCTGCCGGTGCCGAACCGGCATCCCCGTCGGCGGCGAGCGTTCCAGACCCCGCAACGGCGGGTCAACGAGGTTCCAAGATGGCAGAACAACTCTCCGGTCAGGACGGCCGGCAGGGCAAGCGTGGCCGGCCGGCGCTCTACGTGCTGGTCGCCAGCGTCGGGCTCATGGTCGCCGCGCTCGCCGGGCTGATGATGTGGCAGGGCGCGAGCTCGCCCCCGGATTACGCCAGCCAGAGCCAGGCGGCCTCGCGCAAGCAGGTCACCGGCAGCGAGAGCGGCACGGGCGGCGCGACCTCGCCGTCCAACAGCAGCGCGGTCCCGGGGGGCAACCCGGCCTATCCGCAGCCGGCCGCCCGCAGCGCCAATCCGTGACCCGGCACGATCACCGCTGCGCGGCGGAGATCTGCCGCGAGCAGGGCTGGCAGGTCGGAACCTGCCTGGTCGGCGATGCCGGCTACGGCCCGACGGTGATCCAGATCACTGCGCTGGGCGACCGGGTCATGCTCGCCAAGATCCTCAGTCACGGCCGGGTGGCCGTGGCCTATAACGAGGCCCAGGCCTGGTCCCTCTCCCTCCGGGACTGGCGCTCGGTCGGCTGATCCGGCCCCGCCGTGGTACGGATCCGCCCGGGCGCGCTCGCCGGGCGATTCGGCTGGACCACCGGGCGTCGAAGCGCTCCGGGGCGCGTCTTATATCTCCGGGCGCACGGGTGCGGCGGCCTTGTCGGCCGGGCGCCAATCCACGAGGTACGCTATGACATCGCTGCTCGATCAACTCCGCACCATGACCGTGGTGGTTGCCGATACCGGTGACATCGGCGCCATCGAGAAGCTCAAGCCGGTCGATTGCACCACCAATCCCTCGCTGCTGCTGAAGGCGGCCGGCATGGAAGGGCTCGCCCCGATCGTCGACGAGGCCGTGGCCTGGGGCAAGAAGCAGGGCGGCGAGACCGAGGACATCGTCCAGGCGGTGGCCGACCGGCTCGCCGTATCGGTGGGCGCCGAGCTGACCAAGCTCGTGCCCGGCCGGGTCTCCACCGAGGTCGACGCCAACCTGTCGTTCAACACCGACCGGACGGTGGAGAAGGCCCGGGCGATCATCCGCGCCTACGACGAGCGCGGCATTTCGCGCGACCGGGTGCTGATCAAGATCGCCTCCACCTGGGAGGGCATCCAGGCGGCCCGCGTGCTGCAGCGCGAGGGCGTCGACTGCAACCTGACGCTGCTGTTCTCCCTGGTCCAGGCCATGGCCTGCGCGGATGCCGGCGTGTTCCTGATCTCGCCCTTCGTCGGGCGGATCACCGATTGGTACGCCAAGGCCGAGGGCAAGACCTACACGGGCGCCGAGGATCCGGGCGTCCAGTCGGTGCGGGCGATCTACGCCGCCTACAAGGCGCGCGGGATCAATACCGTCGTGATGGGCGCCTCGTTCCGCAACATCGGCCAGATCCAGGCGCTGGCCGGCTGCGACCGCCTGACCATCTCGCCCAAGCTCCTGGAGGAGCTCGCCGCGACGGAGGGCCACCTCCCCCGCGCCCTGTCGCCCGACTCCTACGGCGAGGCGCCCGAGGTGCCGGCCACCGACGAGTTCTCGTTCCGCTGGGAGATGAACGAGAGCGCGATGGCCACGGAGAAGCTCGCCGAGGGCATCCGGCAGTTCGGCAGCGACCTGTGCGCGCTCCACGCGCTCATCCGCGACCGCCTCGCCCGCGGGTGAGTCGCCCCCGGTACGCGGGTCCGGCCCGAAACGCGGGCCGGACCCGCGTGCGGCCGGTGGATCATTCCGGGCGAGCGCCGCGTTTCATCCCCGCCGCATCTGCCGCGGTTCGGAGTGAGCCGTGTACAATCCCTTCTTCTCGTCGATGATGCTGGCGATCGAGGCCCAGCGGGTGATCGAACTGCGCCTGGTCCGGCTCGCCTGGGGCGGCAGCGAGGGGCTGGCCGAGGCGCAATCCATGGTGACCGAGAAGATGCACGCCGCCGGCGAGGCCATGACCACGCTCATGCTGGGTGGCTCGCCCGAGACGGTGATCGCCCGCTACCGCGAGCACGTGGCGTTCAACACCAAGCGCCTGACCGCGGCCTGACGGTCCCGTGCCGTCCGGCGCCGGGTCGACCGGCCGGGGCGGCAAATCCTTGTCGGGATCCATTTTCTCTCGCCGACGCGGTATCGCGGTCGGCGGCGGCCGCCCTCAGCGCGGCCCAGGACGGAACTGAACGCCTACCATGATCGAGCCGAACCAAACCGCCTTCATCGTGAAGGTCGCGCGCCGGGACGAGGACGCCCCGGAGAACCTGCTGACGGTGTTCTACGCGGTCATCGCGGACGATCCCGACAGCGGGGTCCAGATCGTCAAGGAAGCCGTGAAGGACGGGGCCGAGGTCACGCTGACCGAGGTGCGGCTCTCTCAGGCCACCGCCCAGGCGATCGACCTGCGCCCCGGCTACGCGCGCGCGCTCTGACCGGAATTCGGCTTCCACGCCCATCCGTGTTGAGGGGCGAGATCGGATGGGCGTGGAAGGCCAGCGATCGGCTGGTCCGACCAGGCTAGGCCGGCAGGGTTAACGGTTCCTTACCGGCGCCCCGCTCAGGAATGCGGCGCGATCCAGCCCAGGATCGACGCGCAGCGCTCGGCCTGGTCGCGGGTCAGCCCGGAGGCGACCGCCGCGCCGTTGCGATAGACCACGAAGGTGCCGTCATCGGTCGCGCGGATCTTGATCGAGGCCATCAGGCGGCTCCCCCAACGAGCGCCTGAAGCTGGGTCAGCCCGGTGGCGGTGATCTGCCAGGTGGCGAAGCCGTCGCTGACCCCGACCCGCTCCAGATGGCCAATACTCTCGAGAGCCGTGAGTCTGCTGTGATCACCGGGCCAGGATGCGTCCGGATTCCGCTGAATGGAGATCCGATAGTTGTCGGACCCGGCGGCTTTATTGAGCAGGCGGCGCTCGTGATTGACCAGCATTGGCACTCCTAGGCAGTTCCAATCGGGACGCATTACTTACGTACAGGCTGGCCTATATGGTCAAGCTTGGCAACCCCACCGGCCCAAACGCCCCTGTATCGCGCCCGCCCGGCGCCCGGATCAGGACGCCAGCGCCAGGTCCGCGCCGGCGCAGCCCAGCCCGGCCAGGAACAGGCATCCGCCCATCCCTTCGAGGAGGGCCCGGTGCCGGGGCGCCCACAGGGAGGCGGCGGCTAGGCCGGCGCCGGCCACCACACAGAACACGCCCAATCCCATCATGACGGCCTCCGCGTCGCCCTGGCGACGCGGGGACGACGATCGCGACAGCCGGAAGGTTTCCGGGATTCCGGGTTGTCGACAGGCAAATCGGCCGCCGACAGCGGAAGGGCCGGCGTGGCGGCCGGCCCTTCGAAGAATCGGGACGCGTTCGCGGCCGGACCGCGCCGGCGTTACTGGAACATGTCGGGCTGCGTCGCGGCGATGTGGCTGTAGAGCGTCTGGAAGTGCAGCCAGCCGATGTAATCGCTGCCGACATGCTCGCGGCTGTAGCGGGCGGTCTTCTCCGACAGGAGCTGCGGCTTGATGCCGGTCGCCTCGACCAAGAGCTGCTGCTGGCAGGCCCGCTCCAGGGCGATGAACCAGAACGCCGCGTCGTCGATGCTGTGGCGGCTGCAGGTCAGCAGGCCGTGGTTCTGGTGCAGCACGCCGCGGTTGCGGCCGATCTGCTGGGCCACCGAGAGGCCGCTCGCCTTCTCGACCGCGACCGCCCCGGCCGAGGCGCCGATCACCGCGTGGCTGTCGTAGAAGGCGGCCGCGTCCTGGCTGATCATGTCGAGCGGCCGGCCGGTGGCGCACCAGGCGGTGCCGTAGGTCGTGTGCGCGTGGCACATCGCCATGACGTCGGGATACTCGTCGTGCACCGCCGCGTGCAGCACGAAGCCCGCGCGGTTGATCGCGTAGCGCCCCTCGACCACGTCGCCCTTGTGGTCGGCCAGGATCAGGTTCGACATCCGCACCTGCGAGAAGTGCACGCACATCGGGTTGGTCCAGTACAGCTCCGGACGCTCCGGATCGCGGATCGTGAGGTGCCCGGCGAAGCCGTAATCGAAGCCGTGGAGCGCGAAGGCCCGGCAGGCCGCCACGAGGTGCTGCTTGCGGTATTCCCGCGCCTCGGCGTGGCTGGCGAATTCCGGCATCTCCGGGAAGATCAGGCCCGCCTGCTCGGGCTGGTAGATCGAGGTGCGCCTGCGGCCGGCGCTGTCGTTGGGCAGGTCGATGGCGATGTCGCTGCCGTGGGCCTGGTCGTCGAGCATGACGGGTCCTCTCATCGGGCGGGGCGAAGGCCGTCCTCGGCCGTCTTCGCGGTCTGACAGGCACTATCGTGCCGGGCCCCGACATTGACAAACGACGAGTTTTCACCGTTTTCGTGAATTTCATTCACGGATCGCCCGATGCGCCGGATCCCGAGCTTCCCCGCCCTGCGGGCCTTCGAGGCGGCCGCGCGCCTCGGCAGCTTCGCCCGGGCGAGCGAGGAGCTGCACCTGACGCCCTCGGCGGTGAGCCATCAGATCCGTGCGCTGGAGCGCAACCTCGGGCGCGCCCTGTTCCGGCGCGCCAATCGGCAGGCGACGCTCACCGCCGACGGCGAGCGCCTCAGCGCGGGCCTCGCGCAGGCCTTCGACGCGATCGAGGCAGCCTGCGCCGAATTGAGCCCGCCGCCGCCCTCGGCGCTGGCCGTGCATTGCACCCCGAGCTTCGCCGCCAAGTGGCTCGGCCCCCGGCTGCATGATTTCGTGGAGGCGCATCCCGATATCGGCATCCGGCTGTCCAGCAACGCCGACCCGATCGACCTCGGCCGGCACGCGGAGATCGACATCCTCATCGCCTATGGCCGGCCGCCGCGCGGCCCGGGGCTGACGGTCGAGGCCCTGGGCCTGGAGGAGATCGCGGCCCTGTGCGCGCCGGAGCTGGCCCGCTCCCTCGGGCCGATCGAGCCCGCCACGGCCCAGCGCTTCCCCCGGCTGGATTCCTCGTTCAGCCCCGTGCGCTGGCCGGACTGGTTCGCCCGCAACGCGTTCTCCGCCCCGGCCGCGGCCTCCGGGCCGGCCTTCGATCGCGGCTCCCTGGTGATCGCGGCGGCGGTCCAGGGCCTCGGCGTCGCGCTGGAGAGCCTGCGGTTCGCGCAGGACGAACTCCGCACCGGCCAGCTCGTGCGGCTCGGCGACGGCCGGCTCGAGAGCCTGTACCGGGACCTGCACTTCATCTGCTACCGCGAACGCGACCGGGACCTGGAGAAGATCCGCGCCTTCCGCCGATGGCTTCTGGAGCGGGAGCAGGAGAGCCGCGCCGGGGGATAGGCGCCGCCCGTCCGGGGCCGCGCGCCTGCGCCCTCGCATGGGCGCGCACGGCAATGCATGATAATGCCAGGCTCGCACGAGGATGCAACGCGGCGGGTACGGGCCCGAAGGCTCGACCGACCGTGGGACACCGCCGGGAGAGCGCCATGTCGATGTTCGCCAAGCTGCAGCGCCGCGCCAGCGAGGGCCGCCCCGTCCGCGTCGGGCTGATCGGCGCCGGCAAGTTCGGCTCCATGTACCTGTCGCAGGCGCCCCGCACGCCGGGCATCCACCTCACCGCCCTGGCCGACCTCTCGCCCGACCGGGCCCGCCAGGCGCTGCGCCGGGTGGGCTGGGACGAGGCCCGCTTCGCGGCCCCGACCCCGGAGGAGGCCGCCCGGACCGGCGCGACCTGCGTCACCGACGATGCCGACGCCCTGATCGCCAGCCCGTTCGTGGACATCGTGATCGACGCCACCGGCAGCCCCGCCGCCGGCATCCACCACGCCCTCAAGGCCTGCGCGCACGCCAAGCACATCATCATGGTCAACGTCGAGGCCGACGTGCTGGCCGGCCCGCTCCTGGCCCGCCGCGCCGCGGAGGCCGGGGTGATCTACTCCATGGCCTCCGGCGACCAGCCGGCGCTCATCGCCGAGTTGGTCGACTGGGCGCGCACCATCGGCCTGGAGGTGGTCTGCGCCGGCAAGGGCACGAAGTACCTGCCGGCCTATCATGCCTCCACCCCCGACACGGTCTGGGGGCATTACGGCTTCAGCGCCGAGCAGGTCGCGGGCGGCGATTTCAACCCGCAGATGTTCAACTCCTTCCTGGACGGCACCAAGTCGGCCCTGGAGATGGCCGCGGTGGCCAATGCCTGCGACCTGACCCCGCCGCGCGACGGCCTGGCCTTCCCGGCCTGCGGCGTCGACGACCTGCCCACGCTCCTGCGGCCGGTGGCGGATGGCGGCATCCTCACCGAGCGCGGCACCGTCGAGGTGGTGTCCTCCCTGGAGCGGGACGGGCGCCCGGTGTTCCGCGACCTGCGCTGGGGCGTCTTCGCGGTGTTCGCGGCGCCGAGCCGCTACGTGCAGGACTGCTTCGCGCAATACGGGCTCAAGACCGACGCCAGCGGCCGCTACGCCGCCACCTACAAGCCCTACCACCTGATCGGCCTCGAGCTCGGGATCTCGGTCGCCTCCATCGCGGTCCGCGGCGAGGCCACGGGCGCCACCGGCGCCTGGCGCGGCGACGTGGCCGCCACCGCCAAGCGCCCCCTGAAGGCCGGCGAGCGCCTCGACGGCGAGGGCGGCTTCACGGTCTACGGCAAGCTGATGCCGACGACCGATTCCCTCGCGCAGGACGCCCTGCCGATCGGGCTCGCGCACAACCTGGTCCTGACCCACGATGTCCCCGCCGGGCGGGCGGTACGCTGGAGCGACGTGACCTACGATGCCAATCACCCGGCGATCCGCGTCCGCCGCGAGATGGAAGCCCTGTTCCGCGCCGAGCTCGGCCTGGGCTCAGCCGCGCAACGGGTCGCCTGAGCGGCGGATGCGCCCGGCCGTTCGCGTCCGGCCGGGCGTTTCAGAAGGACAGAGGCTCTCGGTGACGTCTCGGTCGGGCACCGTGCTCGATCCGAAGGTTGGCTGATCGCCGTCGGCGGGACAGGGCCATGCCCCGGCATCCACTGAGTTCCATGTGAGAATGGCGCGCCCGAAAGGACTCGAACCTCTGGCCCCCCAGATTCCATGTCGGGCGGGCGGCATGAGCCATCATCCTGCATTCCACTTAGTCGATGGCATGGAAGGATCGTTCGGCCCTTGGCTCTCCGGGCCAGCGTGCTCAACCGCATGGCCACGGCCTCAGATCCCATGGATCCAGAAGACATCTGGCTCACCAGCAAGGTGCTGTCAGCCATGGCTAAGCGCCTCGACGCGCACCGCCCGGAAGCGTTGTGCAAGGTCGGGAAGAGGGCCTGATGGCTGCCTCGACCCGCCACGCCGCGCTCGGCGCCATCCTCGGGGCCCCGCGCTGGCATCCGTGCCGGCCGTCGCCAGCGCTACGCACCGCCGAGCGTTCGACGGCCTCGCCCGAACCGGTCCGGCTGATCGCCAGGCACGATCGCATCGATGCCCTACGCCACGTCGCGTGCGACGCGGACGGCATGGGCTGCAACAGAGGCCTGGTCCAGGCCGCGGGGGCGATCCGCGCGCGCGTGGCGGGCACTACCGTTTCGCGGCTGCCGGACATCCTCCGCCAAGGCTGGATGCCGCGCGAGGCTCGACCCGCTCCCTGAGGCCGAGGAACAGGTGAGAGGGTCGATCAACGGCTACGCCGACCTCGACGATATGTCGGTGGCGCTCGCCATCGCGGTGATGAAGCTGGCGGAGGGCACGCTATGCGCCTGACGGTTGGCAATGCCGGTCGAAGTCGAGGAGTCGCCTATCCGACGAAGATGCGGATGAAGTCCGCGCAGGCGACGGCCAGCAGAAACAGCATTCCCCAGCCTAACTTGCGGATCTGGCGTTCCGCCTCGGAGGCCTTCGCTTCCAGCGCGAGGATACGCAGCCGCAGCCATTGGACCTCCTCGTCGGGGTTCATTCTGAGCTCCATGGCCGGGGTCGCAACTTCCGATGGTAGGCGGCGTGGGCCCGCTGTCCATCCATACCGGCTGTGCCAGTCCATCATCGGACGGTGCGAGCCGACTGCTCATAACGGTCTGGTTGCAGGTTCGAATTCCGCTCCCCCCGCGAGCGCATGCAGATGCCAGGAGGCGCCTGCAAGCACGCTACCGTGACAGGGTGGGGATCACTGGTTCGCGGCCCGTCACGCATCTTGTGCGGGCGGCAGCCGTCGCCAGGCGGTTTCGCTGTTACCCACAGCGTTACCCCGGTGCATTCGGCAGATTTTTAAGATGATCGCTGAGTGATGGCGCGCCCGAAAGGATTCGAACCTCTGACCCCCAGATTCGTAGTCTGGTGCTCTATCCAGCTGAGCTACGGGCGCCTGTCACGGCGGCGGGGGCTTGGCCCGCCGGTGTGAAGGGGCTTCTAGAGGGTCGGATCGGGCTTGGCAAGACCGATTGTGCCGCGCCCGAAACGACCGGCTTCACGGGGCCCGGGCGCTCGCCTGCACGCGCTCCTCGGCGGCGCGGATCGCGTCCGGGGTGCCGACATGGAGCCACTGGCCGTCGAGGCGCATGCCGGAGAGGCGCCCGGCCGCGATCGCCCGGTCGAACAGCAGGTTGAGCGAGAAGGCGCCCTCCGGCGTGTCGGCGAACAGGCCGGGCTGCAGGATCGCCACGCCCGCATAGATGAACGGGGCGACCTCGCGCTCGCCGCGGCGCTCCAGGCGGCCGTCCGCGTCCATCACGAAATCCCCCGCGCCGTCGTAGCCGAGGCTGGTGGCGGTGGGCGCCACCAGCAGCAGGGCGTCCATGCGCGCCGGGTCCCAGGCGTCGATCAGCCGGCGGAGATTGGGGGCCGGGCCTTCGAGCCAGAACGAATCCGAGTTCAGCACCACGAAGGGCGCGTCGCCGAGCAGCGGCAGCGCCTTGCGGATGCCGCCGCCGGTCTCGAGCAGCGCGGCGCGCTCGTCCGAGACCTGGATGGCGGGCCCGCCCGTCCGGCGGGCGAGATGCCCCTCGATCAGGTCGGGCAGGTAGTGGACGTTGACAATGGCGGTCTCGATCCCGGCCTCGGCGGCCCGGTCGAGGGCGTGGTCGAGGAGCGCCTTGCCGGCCACCTCCACCAAGGGTTTCGGCACCGTGGCGGTCACCGGCCGCATGCGCTTGCCCAGGCCCGCGGCCAGCACGAACGCATGGGTGACGGCGGGGGCGGGCTCGCTCATGCGGGGATCCGGATCAGGCGTTGATGATCATGGTTTCAAAAGGTCTGGGACCTTTTGCGGGTGCAGGGCGGAGCCCTGCGAACCTCGGGACGGCGTCCCGAACCCTGCCAAAGGGCCCCGGGCCCTTTGGGATCCCGCTTCTTTCGCGCGTGACTCGATGTCGATAGACATGAGTCCTAGGACTCTGAGTCGGAAGCGACGAGGCCCGGCAGATGCGCCGCGTGCCAGGCCCGCAGCTCGGCCAGCGCCGGATGGGCGAGGTTGCGGGCGAGATAGCCCTCGATCCGCGGCAGGTGGGCGAGATAGCCGGGCTTGCCGTCGCGCCGGTCGAGCCGGGCGAAGATCCCTAAGATCTTGGTGGCCCGCTGGGCGGCCAGCAGGGCGTAGGCGGTGGCGAAGGCGCCGACATCGAAGGCCGGGTCCCGGCTCCGGCGCTCGCGGGCGTAGAGGCCGAGCAGCCGCAGCTCGAACTCCGCGCTGGTATCGACCCGGGCATCCTGCAGCAGCGAGGCGACGTCGTAGGCCGGGTGGCCCATCACGGCGTCCTGGAAATCGATCAGCCCGACCCGCTCCAGCCCGTCGCGCTCGGGCAGCCAGATCAGGTTCGGCGAGTGGTAGTCACGCAGGGTCCAGGTGGCACGGTCGGGGATCGCGTTCTGCAGGGCCGCGCGCCACAGGGCCACGAACTCGGCCCGGGTGTCCGCCGACAGGGTGACGTTCCGGATCGCCGGCGCGTACCATTCGGGCATCAGCTCCGCCTCGAACAGCAGAGCCGCCTCATCGTAGGTCGGCAGGACGTGCTCGATGCCGTCCGCCACCGGCAGCACCGCCGGCAGAGGCGTGGCGTGGAGCTTGGCGAGGAGGCGCACCGCCTCGGTGTAGCGCTCGGGCCGGGGCGCGCCGCCCTCGACCACGGGCTCGCTGCCCAGATCCTCGAGGATCAGCAGGCCCTCGGGCAGGTCTTCGCCGTAGATCCTGGGGGCCGAGAAGCCCAGCGCCCGCAGGCCGCGGTCGAGGGCCACGAAGGCGTGGACGCTCTCGGCCAGGTGCACGATGGCGCTGTAGGGTTTTCCGTCGCGGACCGCCGGGCCGTCGGGCCGGGGCGGGGCGATCATCAGCACGGCGCTGGTGCCGTCGGGCTTGGTCAGGCGCTCGTAGGCGCGGGACGAGGCGTCGCCCTGCATCAGGATGCGCTCGGCGATGTCCCAGCCGCTGCGCTCGAGCAGGCGGCGCACCGCCCGGGCCCGGTCGAGCCGGGCGCGCATGCCGCCGGTGCCGTCGATCCGGGCGAGGCGCGCCTCGGCGCCGAACTCCGCCCGCAGGGACAGGTCGATCGTGAGTACCGGGCCGTCGCGGGGCGGCATCCGGTCCGGCCACTCAACCAAGGTGATCGCGTCCTCGGCCATCTCCTCGAAGCCGAGCTCCACCAATTCGTCGGGGTCGCGCAGGCGGTAGAGGTCGGCGTGGACGATCGCCCGGCCGTCGCGGGCCGTGTAGGGCTGGATCAGCGTGAAGGTCGGGCTTGGCACCTCGAGGCGCGGATCGCCGGCGAGCTCGCGGATCACCGCCCGCGCCAGGGTGGTCTTGCCGCCGCCGAGGCCGCCCGAGAGCGCCACGACGTCGCCCGGGAGCAGGAATTCGGACAGAAACAGGCCGAGATCCTCCGTGGCCGTCTCCTCCGGCAGCACGAATTCCCAGGGTGCCGGCGGCGCGGATGCGCCCGCCGTCTGTTCGTCCCGATCGTCCCCGTCCAAAGCCCGCCTCCGAGACCCGAGGGCGCATGGTCTTAAAACGGGCCGCGGATGCAAGCGTTTCCGGCCCCGGCGGCGCGCTTCCCGCCCCTCCGGTGCATCGAAACCACGCTTCGAAGCGTCAACCGCCGGTTGGCCGCGCTCGGCCATCCTCGGCCATCGCCGCGAGGAATTGGCTGGCGTATCCCTTGCTTCGGCGCGGATCCCGCGCGTTTCGGCCCAGCCGAGGCCGCAGGCCGCGTTCCGCCCGCGGCCCTTCCCCAACCCGCCTGATCCCCACACGGAGCCCCGCATGAAGCGCGCCGACCTGACCGAGAAGCTGCTCGACATCAAACGCGAGAAGGGCTGGAGCTGGGCCCATATCCACGAGGCGATCGGCGGCCTGTCGCCGTTCCTGATCACCGCGGCCTGCATGGGCCAGATGAAGCTGCCCAAGGCGCAGGCGCGGCGGGCGGCGGAGCTGTTCGGCTTGACGGTGGCCGAGGAGCGGATGCTCAACGAGGCGCCCTATCGCGGCTCGATCCCGGCGATGCCGCCCACCGACCCGCTGATCTACCGGTTCTACGAGCTGGTGATGGTCTACGGCACGACTTTCAAGGAGCTGATCCAGGAGGAATTCGGCGACGGCATCATGTCGGCGATCGACTTCAACATGGAGATGGCCCGGGAGGCCAACAACAAGGGCGACCGGGTGAAGCTGACCATGTCGGGCAAGTTCCTGCCGTACAAGTATTACGGCAACGACGACGACACGCCGGAATACGGCTTCAAGGAGGGGTAGGGGCGACGCCCCGGCGCCTCCCCGTCATCGCGGTCGCGGAGACGGGGAGGCGCCAGCCGACACGACGGACATTCCGAACGCTCTGCTCATCGCGAGGCGACGAAGCCCACGGAGGCCTCCAGGCAGCGCGCAGCCCGCTCGAGGGCCCCTTCGAGGCGCGCTCCGCCCCCGCCTCAGGATGAGGGCGCGGGTGGGACATCGCCCTCACGCCGCCGCCCGGCCCTCCGCCTCCAGATAATCCTGCACCGGCTGCGCGGGGCCGCTGCGCAGCAGGACGTAGAGGAACGGCACCAGCAGCAGGGTCGCCGGGGTGGCGAAGGCGATGCCGCCCATCACGGCGCGGGCCAGCGCGGCGTTCTGCTCGCCGCCCTCGCCGGTGCCCAGCGCCATCGGGATCAGGCCGAAGAACATCGCCGAGGCGGTCATCAGCACCGGCCGCAGGCGGGTCTCGCCGGCGGTGATCGCCGCCTCCAGGGCGCTGCAGCCGGTGGCCTCCCGGTGCTCCTTGGCGAAGGTGACGAGCAGGATCGAGTTCGCCGAGGCGATGCCCACAGACATGATCGCCCCGAAGATCGACGGAATCGAGAAGGCGGTCCCGGTGATGAACAGCGCGAAGGTGATGCCGCAGAACGCCATCGGAAGCGCGGCGATCACCACGAACGGGTCGCCCCAGCTCTGGTAGTTCACCGCCATCAGCAGGTAGACGGCGATCAGCGCGATCCCGAGCCCAATCTCCAGGCGGAAGAAGGCCGAGCGCATGTTCTCGATCTGGCCGCGCACCGTGATCTTGTCGGGCGCCTGCAGGTTCTTCTGCTCGTCCTGGACGATCGCGTCGATGTCGCGGGCGACCGAGCCGAGGTCTCGGTCCTGGACCGAGGCGAAGATGTCGAAGGTCGGCTGGATGTTGACGTGGTTGATCACCGTCTGGGTCGGCACCCGGCGCAGCTCGGCCAGGCTCGAGAGCAGGGTCAGCACGCCGGGGCCGGTACCGGCGGTGGCGGCCGCGCGCACGAACATCGGCGTGTTGCGCAGGTCGGTGAGCGAGGCGTTGCGGTATTCCGGCGTCTGCACCCAGAGCTGGTAGGGGATGCCGGTCTTGGGGTCGGGCCAGAAATTCGGCGTCACCTGGTAGCTGCCCGACAGCGAGATGTTCATGTTCTGCGCCACCTGCTGCTCGGTGAGCCCGAGCTCGGAGGCCAGGCGCCGGTCGACGTCGACGTAGAATTGCGGCGCGTTGACGATCTGCTGCAGGTGGACGTCGACCAGGCCCTTGGTGTGCTTGAGCCGCTGGACGATGCGCTGGGCGACCTCCAGGTCCTTCTCCTTGTGCCGGCCGGAGACCTGCACGTCGATCGGCGTGATGACGCCGAAATTCAGGATCTGGGTGATCATGTCGGCGGGCTGGAAATAGGCGATCAGGTCGGGGAAGCGCTTCATCAGCACCGCGCGCAGGCGCTTCTTGTAGAGCGCCACCGAGCCATGGCCCTCCTTGAGGCTGATCAGCATCTGGCCGTCGTTGTAGGAGACGAACGAGCCGTCCGAGAAGGCGAAGTTGTAGTTGGTCGAGGGCAGGCCGATATTGTCGAGGATCTGCTCGATCTCGCCCGGCGGGATCACCTCCCGGACGGTGTCCTCGACCTCGGCGAAGACCTGCTGGGTGGTCTCGATGCGCATGCCCGTGCGGGTGCGCAGGTGCAGGGTCATCTGGCTCGCCTCGATCTCGGGGAAGTAATCCTCCCCGACGAAGACGAACAGCACGCCGGTCATCCCGAAGACGCAGCCGACCACCGCCAGGGTGGCGATCCGGCGGGCCAGCACCGCGTGGAGCAGCCCGACATAGCCCCGGTGGAACCGGGTGAAGCCGCGCTCGAACGCCCCGTGGGCGCGCCCGGCGAGGCGGAACGCCGGCGCGGAGACGAGGCCGAACGCCCGGGCGATGCGGCCCTGGCGGGGCGGGGCGCGCTCGCCCCGGTCCTTGGCGTGCTTCTGGGCGTATTCCGGCGCCACGATCACGTCGATCATGAGCGGCACCAGGGTGCGCGACAGCAGGTAGGAGGTCAGCATCGCGAACACGACCGCGAGCGCCTGCGGGGTGAACAGGTATTTCGGCGTGTCGGTGAGCGCGAACACCGCCGTGAAGGCCGCGCAGATCGACAGGGTCGAGATCAGAGCCGGCTTGGCGATGCCGGCGGCGCCGTGGACCACGCTCTCGCGGAACTCCTCGCCCTCCTCGAACAACCGGTAGGTGTTCTCGATCGCCACCGTGGCGTCGTCCACCAGGATGCCGACCGCGAGCGCCAGGCCGCCCAGGGTCATGACGTTGATGGTCTCGCCCAGCGCGGCCAGCACGGCCAGGGAGGTCATCACGCAGAGCGGGATCGAGATCAGCACGATCAGGGTCGAGCGCCACGAGCCCAGGAACAGCAGGATCGCCAGCCCCGTGAGCGCCGCCGCGATGGCGGCCTCGTGCAGCACGCCCTCGATGGCGTTCGAGACGAAGACCGACTGGTCGAACAGCGGCTTGATCGTCAGCCCCTCGGGGGCGGCGGCCCGGATCGTCGGCATCGCCGCCTTGACGTTGTTGACGACGTTGAGGGTCGAGGCGGTGCCGTTCTTGATCACCTGCATCAGCACGGCCTGGCCGCCATCGGCCCGGACCACGTTGATCTGCGGCGGCCCGCCGTCGCGGACATAGGCGACGTCGCGCATCAGCACCGGCTGGCCGGCCACGACCTTGATCGGCGCGAGGTTGAGGGTCTCGATCGAGGGCGGCGTGGCGTTGAGCTGGATCGGGTATTGCTGCTCGCCGATCTTGGCGAGGCCCGACGGCACCGTGAGGTTCTGGGCCGTCATGGCGTTGGTGACGTCGAGCGGCGTCAGGCCGAGCGCCTGGAGGGCGTTGAGGTCGAGATCGACCATGATCTGGCGCGGCGCCCCGCCGAACGGCGACGGCAGGGTCGAGCCCGGCACCTGCGCGAGCGTCTGACGGATCCGGTACTGCGCGTAGTCGTAGACCTGGTTCAGCCCGTCCTTGGCCGAGGTCAGGGCCAGCTGGATCACCGGGACCGAGGAGGCCGAGTAGCGCACGATGATCGGCGGCTGGGTGCCGGCCGGCATCGCGGCCCGGATCGAGTTCGTCGAGGACACGACCTGCGCGATGGCCAGATCGATGCTGACCGCGGGATCGAAATAGACGCGCTGGACCGCCGTGCCCTGGAGCGTGGTCGATTCCATGCGGCGGATGTTGTTGACGTTGTTGGAGATGCCGTACTCGGCATAGGTCGTGATGCGCTGTTCCATCTCCGGCGTGGACAGGCCAGTATAGGTCCAGACCACGACCACCACCGGGATGTCGACGACCGGCAGCACGTCCTTGGGCATGACCACGATCGCGCCGACGCCGCCGAGCATCATCAGCACGGCGAGCACGTAGGTCGTGATCCGGAACTTGAGAGCGTAGAGGACGAGGCCCATGCGGTCTCCGCCGGCCGGCGCCAGGCCAGCCCCTTCGCGTCGCGTGCCGGCGCACCGGACGCCAAGCCTGTTTCGCTATCATGTCCGCTAGAGCAAGGGACGGGCCGCGACGCCGCAGGGCGGGCCTATCCGGGCGGATTGGTCGCGCAGATCGCCCGCAGCGCCGCCCAGGACGGGGCGTCGAGGAGCGGCGGCCGGTCGGCGGCCGGCGGGGCGGCGCGCGAGCGGATCGCGGCGGCCCGCTCCCGGGTGAACGGGTGGCTGCGCAGGAAGGCGAGGCTCTCGTCCCGGTCCGCGGCGATCCGCTCCAGGATGGTCGCGAGGGCGGCCGCGTCGCCCCCGGCGCGGGTGACCGCGGCGACCGCATAGGCGTCGGCCGCCCGCTCGGCCTCCCGGCTGTAGCCGGCGGAGAGCACGTTCTCCCCCAGCGCGACGATCACGGCCGAGCCGGCCACATCGCCGACGAGGTAGCCGAGCAGGTAGGCGATGCCGGAGCTCCGGATCAGGGACCGGGTCGGGTCCCGGGCCGCGACGTGGCCGAATTCATGCGCGAGCACGCCGGCGAACTCGTCCGGCGAGCGCGCCTCATCGAGCAGCTTCGAGAGGACCATGACCCGGCCGCCCGGCAGCGTCAGGGCATTGGCGTCGGTGCGGGAGCGGCGCACGCTCACGCGCAGGCCCGGCGGCAGGTCCCCGCGCAGCCGAGTCACCAGCCGGCCCAGGGCGGCCCGCCCCTCCGGCGCCGCGCAGGCGGGCGGGTTGCCGAGCAGAGACCCGATCTGGTCCTCGACCAGGGCGCCGATGCGCTCCTCCACCGCCGCGGGCACCAGCGGCGCGATTGCGTCGGCCAGGGCCGGCACGCCGAACGCCGCGAGGCCGAGGAGCGTGATCCCGGCCGCCATCGACCAGAGCGCCACCGTCAGGGTGCCCCCCTGCCCGGCCGGCCCGACATGCAGGTCCGGGCAGAGTGCCTCGAGGGCCGCGGCCAGGGCCTTGTCCGAGAACTCGACCCGCTCGGGCGTGTCCGCCGGCCCGACCCGCATCAGCGGCGGGCGCGCATCCTCGGCCCGCAGGTCGAGGCCGTTCCAGTCGCGCCGGAGGTCCGGGCCCGACACCGCCAGGCGTCCCGCTTCGAGGCGCAGGGAGACCGGCACGGGCCGCGCGGTGCGGCCGTCGAAGTAGCGGCCCGCGCCGGTGAGCGCCGCCATGCCCGGTCCCTCAAAGCCCGATATCGATGATGCCGTGCCCGTCGAGGGCATCGGCCATGCCCTCGCCCAGGCTGCTGCTGGCGCCGCGGGCAGCGGCGACGATCGCCCCCAGGGCGGCCGCATCCGAGATCCACGTGGTCTCGGCGACGGCGCGCCAGAGCCCGGCCTTCAGGACGCGCACGTACAGGACCACCGAGGCGGCCAGGTACCAGGCATAGATGGCCACGACGATCGCCATTCCGAAGATCGGGCCCTCCCCGTTCTGCGAGACCGCCTGGCCGAAGAACAGCGTGGCGAGCACCGCCAGGACGGCCGCCCCGAGGGTGATGACGACACCGAGCTTCAGGCACTGGACGATATAGGCCAGGTACGGCCGGTAGAGGTCCCACGCCGTCAGGTGCGAGACGAGGCGGACCTCGTCCAGCCGGATGGCGCTCAGGAAGGCCCGGGTCTCGCGGGCGCGGTAATAGGGATACAGCACCAGGACCATCGGGGCCGCCACAACGAGCAGAACCACGAACACGGCCGCGAGGACCTGGACGACGCTGTCGCAGCTGGTCGGCACCCAGTCGGGCAGCGCTTCGGCCCTCTCCTTCGGCAAAGTCAGGGGGGCATCCAGCATCGGCCCGCACCCATCCTCGGCCAGGCCAAGGGCCAGCAGAAGCACGACCGGCACTGCCACGAGGGCCCAGAGCAGCAGCCAGCTCCGCAGCACCGCCAGGCCGCGGGCATCCGATTCCATCCGGCTCGTGCCGACCAGGGTGTGGCGGATGCGGTAGCGCTCGAGGGCCGCGCGCATGAACGGGAAGGCGAGGCCGAGGGTCGCGAGAACCAGGAGCCACCCGGCCGTGGCCAGAGCCGCGTAGGCCAGGCCCGAACCGTCCTGGCCGAGCCGGATGCCGCGCCACAGGGTCCGGGTGGCCCGGTAACGCCGCCCGCGATAGAGCGCGAACTGCCCGAGCAGGAACAGCACGCCGAAGCCGAGGCCGGAGGCGACGAGGGGGGAATCGGGCAGGAGCAGCGACAGGGCGGACAGGCCGGTGGAGATCGGCGCCAGGAGCACGATCGCCACGAGGAAGCCCAGGAACAGGTCGCGGCCATGGCCCGTATAGGCGGCGGGCGAGCCGTCCACGAGGGTGCGGCTCCAGAAGAACCGCCGCAGGTTCGTCGCGTACCAGAACCGATAGATGCCGAAGGTGACCAGCGTCAGCAGGAACCCCTTCACGACGATCCCGGTCAGCCCGGCGAGCGACCTGTCGAAGGCGATCTCGCCGCCGCGCTCGGGCATGTCAGCCGAAACCGTGTTCCGAACGTCCATCCCGCGCCCCACGCGGGCCGCCGATTCGCGGCCGGCCGGAAGCGTTGCGCATCGCGCGGAGCGGTTCAAGCAACGCCCGGCCCGCGCCAAGCTGTCGCCCAGGCGCGCAAGGTCGATCCGCCGGAGGCCGCAGGTTGCGGCGGGTCAAACCCCGCCGGACGACCCGCCGCCGAAGCGGCTCACCGCAGCAGCGCCGACTTGTCGACCTGCAGCGCCGCGCCGATCTCATCGAGCGCCTTGTGCTCGACCTCGCTGATGCCGCCGAAATCGGCCACGTCGGCGCCGATCAGGAACACGTCCTGGCGCTGGTCGATCGGCCGCTCGACGATGGCGCCCACCAGGCGCAGGTTCTCCAGGCGGCCGGCGCGGGTCTTGGCCCGGGCGATGGCCTCGTAGAGCTCCTGCTCGACCCGCAGCGTGTCGTAGGATTTCTCGAGGATCGGGTTGGCGCGGATGCCGCTGATCGCCGATTCGATCTCCTCCTCGGCGACGTCGCCATCGGCCACGATGACGTTGGCCGCGGCCGAGACCGCGGCCTGGAGGAAGACGGCATCGCCCGCATACGACATGATCGTGCGGCCGAACCGAAGGATGGCGTCCTGGAAAATGCTCATGCCGACCTCCCGTGCGGTCGGAGATGGCGGATATTGTGGCGGCCGAGTCAAGATCCGGCCGCGCTTGCGCCGGGGACTGAAGGTCGGCGCTCGCGTTATGGTTTCGCAGGCCGGCGCAGTGCGGGCGCCGCATCCGGTTTCTGGTTGAGGGCGGCCGTCCCGCCTTCTCCGTCAGTGCGAGCGCAGCGAAGCAACCTAGGGACGCGCTACCTTCGGGGATCGCGCGCTGCCCTGGGTTGCTTCGCTGCGCTCGCACTGACGGTGCGAGACCACAGGCCTCGCACCGTTTGACGACGGCATCACGCCCGTCAGCAGCAGCGGAATCCCGAGGTGTTCCCCACGCCGAAGCGGGCGTTCTCGCGGTTACGGAAGAACTCCAGCTCCGACATCGGCGCCTGGTCGGGATGGGTCTGGCGGATATGGGCGGCATAGGCCGCGTAATCCCCCTGCCCCACCATCAGGCGGGCGCCGTCGCAGACGCATTTGGACAGCGTCTGGAGGCGGCGGCGCAGGCTCTGCTGTGGTTCCATGGCGCGCCCTACTCCGCCGCGGCCAGGCGCGGCTCGGTCTCGAGGGCGGTCCAGCGGTCGGCCCGCCACGCCTTCAGGCAGGCGGCGATGCCGAAGCCCGCGATGGCGACCACGAGGCCGATGAACAGGGCCGCCAGCACGGCGTCGATCCGGTCGTTGAGGATGATCTGGTCCATCTGGGCGGCGTTCTTGGCCGGGGCCAGGAGCTTGCCCTCGGCCGCAGCCGTCGCGTAGCGCTCGGCATGGGCCAGGAACCCGATCTTCGGGTCGGCGGAGAACAGCTTCTGCCAGCCGGCCGTGAGGGTGCACAGGCACAGCCACGCGGTCGGGATGATGGTCACGAACGCGTAGCGCTCGCGCTTCATCTTGAAGATCACCACCGTGCAGAGCGTCAGCGCCACCGCGGCCAGCATCTGGTTGGAGATGCCGAAGAGCGGCCACAGGGTGTTGATGCCGCCGAGCGGGTCGGTCACGCCCTGGTACAGGAAGTAGCCCCAGGCGCCGACCGCGATGGCGGTGGCCGCGATGCTCGGCCCCCAGGAGGTGGTGTTCTTGAACGAGGGCACCGCCAGGGCGACGAGATCCTGCACCATGAACCGGCAGGCGCGCGTGCCCGCATCCACGGCCGTGAGGATGAACAGGGCCTCGAACAGGATGGCGAAGTGGTACCAGAACGCCATCATCGCCTTGCCGCCGATGGCCGAGGAGATGATGTGGGCCATGCCCACCGCCAGGGTGGGGGCGCCGCCGGCGCGCGAGATGATCGTGTGCTCGCCGACATCCGCCGCCGTCTGGGTGATCACCTCGGGGGTGGTGGCGAAGCCGAGCTTGGTCACGGCCGCGGCGGCGGTCTCGGGGGTGGTGCCGAGCAGCGCCGCGGGCGAGTTCATGGTGAAGTAGACGCCCGGGTCGATCACGCAGGCCGAGACCAGCGCCATGATCGCCACGAAGGATTCCATCAGCATGCCGCCGTAGCCGATGAAGCGGGCATCCGCCTCGTTGGCGATGAGCTTCGGCGTGGTGCCGGACGAGATCAGGGCGTGGAAGCCCGAGACCGCGCCGCACGCGATGGTGATGAACAGGAACGGGAACAGGCCGCCCGCCCAGACCGGGCCGGTGCCGTCGACGAACTTCGTCATCGCGGGCATCTGCAGGTGCGGGGCGACGACGGCGATGCCCAGCGCCAGCCCGACGATGGTGCCGATCTTGAGGAAGGTCGAGAGGTAGTCCCGCGGCGCCAGCAGCAGCCAGACCGGCAGGATCGAGGCCACGAAGCCGTAGCCGATCAGCATCCAGCACAGCTGCGGGCCCGTGAAGGTGAAGGCCGGGCCCCAGACCGGGCTCGCGGCCACCGAGCCGCCGCCCACGATGGCCAGCATCAGCAGGACGAAGCCGAGGATCGAGACCTCGCCGATCCGGCCCGGGCGGATGTAGCGCGAGTAGACGCCCATCAGCATGGCGATCGGGATCGTCGACATCACCGTGAAGGTGCCCCACGGGCTCTCGGCCAGCGCCTTGACCACGATCAGCGCCAGCACGGCCAGCAGGATCACCATGATCAGGAAGGTGCCGAACAGCGCGATGATGCCCGGCACGGTGCCGAGCTCGGCCCGGATCAGCTCGCCGAGCGACCGGCCGTCCCGGCGCATCGACACGAACAGGACCATGAAGTCCTGGACCGCGCCGGCCAGCACCACGCCGGCCAGGATCCACAGCATGCCGGGCAGGTAGCCCATCTGCGCCGCCAGGACCGGGCCGACCAGCGGGCCCGCGCCCGCGATCGCCGCGAAATGGTGGCCGAACAGGACGCCGCGATTGGTGGGCACGTAGTCGAGCCCGTCATTGTGGCGCACCGCCGGCGTGAGGCGCTTCGGGTCGAGACGCATCACCTTCTCGGCGATGAACTTGGAATAGTAGCGGTAGGCGATCATGTAGACGCAGACCGCCGCGACCACGATCCAGAGGGCGTTGATCGTCTCGCCGCGCTGGCTGGCCACGATCGCCAAAGCCGCGGCGCCGAGCGCTCCCACGAGGGCCCATGGCCCGTGCCTGCCGATCGCCGTACCCATCTCGCGTTCCCTTCGATTGCCTCGCGCTCGGGGCCGCCCAAGGCCGCCGGCTGGGACTCGCGGGTCCCGGGCTACACCGGCGGTTTATCCTATTCGTCCGGCGTTGACGCAAGCGATCCGAGCTGTGATGCAGCTTCGCGGGCGGCATGACGCCCCAATCTGTCACATCGGGTCATCGGCACGGCCCCGACCGCCCTCACGGGCCGGCCTGTGGACCCCGTCGCCGCCCGGCGTGAGCGAAGGAAGGGCGCCGGCGCGGTCCGGCCCTCGGAGGAGCGGACAACCATGGCGAAGGTCGCATTCCTGGGTCTCGGCGTGATGGGCGGCCCGATGGCCGGGCACCTGGCCAAGAAGGGCCACGACGTCACCGTCTACAACCGGACCACGCCCAAGGCCGAGGCCTGGGTGAAGGCCCATGGCGGCGCCTTCGCGGCCACGCCCCGGGAGGCGGTCGCGGGCGCCGAGATCGTGTTCGCCTGCGTCGGCAACGACGACGACCTGCGCAGCGTCGTGCTGGGCGATGACGGCGCGCTCGCCGGCATGGCGGCCGGTTCGGTCTTCGTCGACCACACCACCGCGTCGGCCGAGGTCGCCCGGGAACTCGCCGAGGTGGCCAAGGCCAAGGGGCTCGGCTTCATCGACGCGCCGGTCTCCGGCGGCCAGGCCGGCGCCGAGAACGGCGTGCTCACCGTGATGTGCGGCGGCGAGCCGGAGACCTACGCCAAGGTCGAGGCGGCGATCGGCGCCTTCGCCCGCGCCTGCCGGCTGATGGGCCCGGTGGGCTCCGGCCAGCTCACCAAGATGGTCAACCAGATCTGCATCGCCGGCCTGGTCCAGGGCCTGTCCGAGGGCGTCCACTTCGCCAAGCGCGCCGGCCTCGACGTCGAGGCGGTGCTCGACGTGATCTCCAAGGGCGCCGCCGGCTCCTGGCAGATGGAGAATCGCGGCAAGACCATGAACCAGGGCAAGTTCGACTTCGGCTTCGCGGTCGACTGGATGCGCAAGGATCTCGGCATCCTACTGGACGAGGCCCGCCGCAACGGTGCCAAGCTCCCGGTCTCGGCGCTGGTCGACCAATTCTACGCCGAAGTGCAGGCGATGGGCGGCAACCGCTGGGACACGTCGAGCCTGGTGGCGCGGCTGGAGCGCTGAGGCTGGCACATCTCCCCTCGCCCCGCTTGCGGGGAGAGGGGAACCTACGCCCCGCCTGGAAAGCTGTGCGACGGCGGCTCCAGTTAAGACATCGCCCTCACAACCCAGTCGCCTCGTCCGGATCGAGCCAGCGCCAATCCGTGCCCATCTGGTGGCGGAACCACGTAAATTGCCGCTTGGCATAGGCCCTCGTATCGGCCTGACCGCGGGCGATCGCTTCTTCTAGATCCAGCGCCCCGTCGAGATGGGCGATCAGGCCCGGCACGCCGTGGGCGCGCATCACCGGCAGCATCGGGTCGAGACGCCGGGCGTGCAGGCGGGACACCTCGTCGAGGGCGCCCTCGGCGATCATCGTGCGGAAGCGGGCGTCGATGCGGGCGCGCAGCTCCGCCCGGTCGGGCGCCAGGAACAGTTTCTGGAGGTTCCGGCCGGCGAGCGGCCCGGGCACGGGGTCGCCATAAAAACTCGCGATCGGCCGGCCCGTGGCCAGGAAGATCTCCAGGGCGCGCATCACCCGCATGCGGTCGCTCGGGCGCAGGCGGGCGGCGCCGTCCGGGTCGTGCCGGGCGAGGTCGGCGTGCAGGGCCTCGGTCGGGCGACCCTCGGCCGCCTCCCGTACCTGCGCGCGCACCGCGTCGGGGACCGGCGGCAGCTCGGAAAATCCCTGCTCCAGGGCCCGGAAATACAGGCCGGTGCCGCCGACGAAGATCGGCAGCCGGCCGTCGAGCTCCGCTAGCAGCGCGGTCGCGTCCCGGGAGAAATGCCCGACGGAATAGTTCACCGCCCCGTCGACATGGCCGTAGAGCCGGTGGGGCACCCGCGCCTCTTCCTCGGGGTCGGGCCGGGCGGTGAGGCGGCGCAGGTCGCGATAGACCTGCATCGAATCGGTGTTGATCACCACGCCGCCGTGGCGCAGCGCCAGACGGGCGGCCAGCGCCGACTTGCCCGAGGCGGTGGGCCCTGCGATGAGGATCGCCGCCGGGCGCCCCCCGGTCTCCTCCCGGTCTGGCAAGGCGAAACTCCACGATGCTGGTCGCGGTCCTGATAGCAAACCCGGCTCGGCCGTCCATCACCGGTGCGGTGCTGGCCGAGGCGCGCGCCGTGCTCGGGACGGAGCACCCGCCGCGGATCCTGCACGGGGAGGTCGCCGCCGAAATCCTGGTGCCGGGCGATCCCGCTGACGCGGGTGCTCTGACGGAACGGCTGCGGACCGCGCTCTCCGGCGAGCCGATCGACCTCGCCGTGCTGCCGGCCGACGCGCATCGGCGCAAGCGGCTGTTCCTGGCCGACATGGATTCGACCATGATCGAGCAGGAATGCATCGACGAGCTCGCCGGGACGCTGGGTCTCAAGGACCATGTCGCGGCGATCACCGAGCGGGCGATGCGCGGCGAGATCGCGTTCGAGCCGGCTCTGCGCGAGCGCGTGGCGCTCCTCAAGGACATTCCCGTCACGGCGGTGGACGGGCTGATCGCCGATCAGCTCAGCCTCACCCCGGGCGGCCCGACGCTGGTGCGGACGATGCGGGCGCACGGCGCCCGGACCTGCCTGGTCTCCGGGGGCTTCACCCTGTTCACCGGCCCGATCGCCGGGATGATCGGCTTCGAGGAGCATCGGGCCAACGTGCTCGGCGTGGCGGACGGGCGGCTCACCGGCACCGTGGAAGACCCGATCGTCGGCAAGGCGGAGAAGCGCGCGACGCTGATCGCGCTGCGCGACGCCCTCGGGCTCGCCCCCGCCGAGACCCTGGCGGTCGGCGACGGCGCCAACGACCTCGACATGCTGGCGGAAGCCGGCCTCGGCGTCGCCTTCCGGGCCAAGCCCGCGGTGGCGGCCGCCGCCCGGGTCCGGATCGAGCACGGCGACCTCACCGCGCTCCTGTACCTGCAGGGCTACACCGCGGCCGAGTTCGTGGGGTGAGGGTTCAGTGAAAGGTGCGGGTGAGCGTGATCACCGCGCCGAGGACGGCCAAAGTCTGAAAGCCGATCGCGCCAACGAGCCAGCGCAAAGTTTCGACGTTCGCGGACGCGATATCGGCCTGAGTCGTGAGCCGCAGCGCTGCGATATCGCCGCGGGTCTGGATCTTCAGGGCTTCGATGTCCCCGCGGACGACCTGGATGTCCGCCAGCGCGTCGGCGAACCCTTCCGCCTGCTCGGGCGACAGCTTCGCCTTCTCGCGCAGGGCGCGGGCGAATTTCAGCGTGTCGAAGGCGACGGCGATCATGGCGTTCGACGGACTCCGAGCCGCACCGACTCGCCGGAGCGGTGTGCGGCACCGATCCGCCGCGTCAATGCAGCCGCTCCCATCCCCGAAAACGCGAAGGCCGCCGCATCCTCTCGGAGCGACGGCCCTCGGTGTCTCGATGCGGGATCGGCTTAGAGCACCTCACAAAACTCCCGGTTCCCGGGAGCTCTCCCTTCGCACGCGACGGTGCGGCGGGAGTTTTGTGAGAGGCTCTTATTCGAGCCCGAGCGCCACGAAGCGCACGTCGCCGGTGGCGCTCGCCACCAGCAGCAAGACCGACTTGCGCCCGTCCTTCTTGAGCGCCTCGACCCGCTTGGTCACGTCGGCGGGGGTGTTCACCGCCTCCTGGCCGACCTCGACGATCACCTCGCCGGGCTGGATCCGCTTGTCGGCCGCGGTCGAGTTCGGATCGACGCGGGTGACGACCACGCCCTTCACGGTATCCTTGATCCCGAACTTCTTGCGCAGCTCGTCGGTGATGCCGGAGAGGTTGAGGCCAAGCGCCTGACGGGTCGCGCTCTCGGGCTCGGGCTGGCGCAGGTTGGCGAGTTGCGGCTTGTCGGTATCCTCGAGCCGGCCGAGCGTGACCGGCTTGGTCAGCTCCTCGCCCTTGCGGACCACGACCACGTCGACCTTCTGGCCGACCGGGGTCGAAGCGACGATCCGGGGCAGGTCGCCCGAGGCCTTCACGGGGGCGCCGTTGAACTTCACGATGACGTCGCCGACATCGATCCCGGCGGTCTTGGCCGGGCCCTTCTCGTCGACGCCGGCCACCAGGGCGCCGCGGGCGCCGCCCTTGAGGTTGAGCGCCTCGGCGGTGGCGTCGTCGACGTTCTGGATGCGCACGCCGAGCCAGCCGCGCCGGACCTCACCGAAGTCGCGCAGCTGGTCGATCACGGGCTTGGCCGTGTCCGAGGGCACCGCGAAGCCGATGCCCACCGAGCCGCCGGTGGGCGACAGGATCGCCGTGTTGATGCCGATCACCTCGCCGTCCATGTTGAACAGCGGGCCGCCCGAATTGCCCTTGTTGATGGCCGCGTCGGTCTGGATGTAGTTGTCGTAGGGTCCGGACTCGATGTTCCGGCCGCGCGCCGAGACGATGCCGGCCGAGACCGAGCCGCCCAGCCCGAACGGGTTGCCGATGGCGATCACCCAGTCGCCGGGGCGCATCGTGTCGGACTTGCCGAACGGCACCGCCTTCAGCGGGCGCTCGGCGGTGGGCTTCACCCGCAGCACGGCCAGGTCGATCTTCGAATCCTTGCCGATGATCTCGGCCTTCAGCTTGGTGCCGTCGTGCAGGATCACCTGGATGTCGTTGGCGTCGCCGATGACGTGGTTGTTGGTGACCACGATCCCGGAGGCGTCGATGATGAAGCCGGAGCCCAGGGAGTTCGACTTGCGCTGCTGGCGCGGGGTGTCGTTGTCGCCGCGCTCGCCGCCCTTTCCGCCACCGCCGCCGCGGCGGTTGAAGAACTCCTCGAACAGGTCCTCGAAGGGCGTGCCCGGGGGCAGCTGCGGCATGGCGCGGCTGTTGCGCGCCTCGACCGTGGTGGAGGCGGAGATGTTGACCACCGCGTCGGTGACCTGATCGGCGAGGTCGGCCAGGGAGGCCGGGCCCTTGGCGAAGGCCGGGACCGGCAGGGACGCGGTCGCGAACGAGGCGCCGACCAGGATCGCCGCCATGAAGGAGCGGGCGCGGGAACGGGGCTGCGCCTGCGCGCGGCCGAAGGGCGCCCGGCGGGCGCTCGCGACGGGGTGCATGGTCGACCTCTTCAAGAACGCGTTTCCGGTTGCGCGGGCCGCCGACCGGGATCGGCCGCCCGCGGATTGTCTCGCATCGTAATCCGCTGGCGCCGGGGCGCCAGCGGTCAGCGCGTCGCGCCGGTCGAGGCGGTCGGGTCCGTGGGCCCGCGGGGCGTGCGCGGCGCCGAGGCCGTCGCCCGACCCTGCGGATCGCTGAAGTAGCGGAAGAAGTCCGAGCTGGGGCTGATGACCAGCCGCGTATCGGAGCCCTTCAGCCCGGTCTCGTAGGCCTGCATCGAGCGGTAGAAGCTGAAGAAGTCCGGGTCCTTGCTGAACGCCTCGGCGAGGATCCGGTTCTTCTCGGCGTCGCCCTGGCCGCGCAGCTGCTCGGATTTCTGGGTCGCCTCGGCGAGGATCACGGTGACCTCGCGGTCGGCCTTGGCCCGGATCGTGGCGGCGCTCTGGTCGCCGTTGGCGCGGATGTCGGCGGCCTCGCGCTCGCGCTCGGTCTTCATCCGCTTGTAGACGGCGGCGGAGTTCTGCGCCGGGAGATCAACCCGGGTCATCCGGAGGTCGACGATCTCGATGCCGAGCGCCTTGGCCTGCCGGTTCACGTCCTCCTGGATCTGGTGCATCAGCTGGCCGCGCTCGGTCTTGACGATGGCGTCGCGGGTCGAGCGGGCGAGCACGTTGCGCAGGCCGGAATTGGTGAAGCTGGCGAGCCGCTGGTTGGCGAGCCCGATATTGCCTACCGCCTGGTAGAAGCGCAGCGGATCGAGGATGCGGTAGCGCGCGAAGGCGTCCACCTCCAGGTTTTGCCGGTCGGCGGTGAGCACCGTCTGCACCGGCAGGTCGAGGTCGAGCACGCGCTTGTCGAAGATCACGACGTTCTCGACGAACGGCACCTTGAAGTAGAGGCCGGGCTTTTCCTCGCCGGTGGCGTTGAGCACCGCGCGGACGCGGCCGAATTGCAGGACGAGGGCCTGCTGCATCTGGCCGACGGTGAAGATCGAGGCGTAGAGCCCGATCGCGACGATCGCCGCGATGGCGATCAGGCCGGTGCGGAGAGCCTGTTTCATCGGGCGGCTCCCGTGGCGGCCGGGGACTGGGCGCGGGCGCCGAACTCAGTGAGCGGCAGAACCGGCAGGACGCCCGCCGCGGCGGTGCCCGAGCCCGGCTGCGCGCCGTTCTGGTCGATGATCACCTTGTTCACGGAGCCCAGGACCTTCTCCATCGTCTCCAGGAAGAGCCGCTCGCGGCTGATGGCCGGGGCGGCCTTGTAGGAGGCGTAGACCTCGCTGAAGCGCGCGGCCTGGCCGGTGGCGTCGGCGGTCGCCTTCGTCCGGTAGGCCTCGGCCTGCTGGAAGATTTGCGACGCCCGGCCTCTTGCCTGTGGCACCTCACGGCTGGCGTAGGTCTTGGCCTCGTTCTGCGCCGTGTCGGCGTCCTGCTGGGCGGCGTTCACGTCGATGAAGGCCGGCCGGACTTCCGGCGGCGGGTTCACCGAGACGAGCTGCACCACCTCGATGCGCACGCCGGCGCCGTACTCGTCCAGGGCCTTCTGGACCATCTCCTTGACCTCCTGGGCGATGCTCGACTGCTCGTTGGTCAGGATCGCCTGGATGTTACGGCGGCCGATCACCTCGCGCATCGCGCTCTCGGAGATCGCCTTGATGGTGCCCTCGGGATTCTGGAGGTTGAACACGAAGTCGGAGGCCTTGAGCGGGTTGATCCGCCACTGCACCTCGAAATCAAGATCGACGATGTTCTCGTCACCGGTGAGGATCAGGCTCTCGTCCGGGACGTCGCGGTTGCGGCCCTGGCCGCCGGGGCCGGCGCGGAAGCCGATCTGGATGGAGTTCTGGGAGCCGACATCCGGCTTGACCACGCCGCCGATCGGATAGGGGAAGTTGTAGCGCAGGCCCTCGCCCTTGGTGCCGACGTAGCGGCCGAAGATCGTCTCGATGCCGACCTGGCGCGGGTAGACGGTGTAGAAGCCGGTGGCGAGCCAGACCGCGACGGCCAGCGCCGCGATCACCGCGGCGCTGCGTCCGCCGCCGATGCCGCTCGGGCTGCCGCCGCCATAGCCGCCGCCGGTGTTGCCACCGCCCGGGATCAGACCGCGCAGGCGGTCCTGCCCGCGCCGGAGCAGGTCCTCAAGGTTGGGCGGGGTCTTGCCGCCGCCGCCGCCACCCCACGGGCCGCCGCCGTTGCCGCCGGGCCGACCCCACGGGCCGCCGCCGCCACCGCCGCTCTGATTGCTCCAAAGCATCCTAGCCGTCGTCTCCTGCCTGCCCGCGCCCGGTCCGCACGCTGAGCGTGCTCCCCGGGCTGCGTCTCCCTGCCTGAACGGCCACGCTCACCCGCCTAGTCCCGCCCACCGGCCCGCTCGCGGTGCGGGCGGGTTGGTTTGGCGGCTAAACGCCTGCGCGGGCGTCTCTTCTCGCGAGGCGCGGAGCCCCATGAGAACGCATGCCCGACAGGCACCTGCGGGTGTGCGCCCCATGCTGTCAAGGCTGGCAGGTGGGCACGCACAGGCCGGAAGACAACCGCGGCGGCGCGCCTCAGCGGATGCGCGCCCAATCGACGAACGCGAAGGCGTGCTCGTCGCGCGGACCGGCCGGGTGCGCCTCGCGGAACGTCTCCCGGAACGCGGCGCGATCGAAGACAGGAAAGCGCACATCGCCCTCCGGCTCCGCCTCGACCTCGGTGAGGTGGAGCCGGTCGGCATGCGGCAGGGCCAGAGCGTAGATTTCGGCCCCGCCCACCACCATCAGCTCCGGTGCGGCCGCGGCCGCGACGGCGGCGTCCCAGTCGTGGACGATCTCGGCGCCCTCGGCGTGGAAGCCGCGGTCGCGGGTGAGCACCAGGGTGCGGCGACCCGGAAGCGGGCGCCCGATCGAGGCCCAGGTCCGCCGGCCCATCAGCATCGGCTTGCCCATGGTGAGCGCCTTGAACCGCTTCAGGTCGCTGGACAGGTGCCAGGCGAGCCCGTTGTCGCGGCCGATCACGCCGTTGCGGGCGACCGCCACGACCAGCGCGATGGCGGGGCTCATACCGCCACCGGGGCCGAGATGGCCGGGTGCGGGTCGTAGCCCGCGATGGTGATGTCCTCGTACCGGAAGGCGAAAAGGTCGCGGACCTCCGGGTTGAGCTCGAGCCGCGGCAGCGGGCGCGGCGCCCGGTCCAGCAGGGTCCGGGTCTGTTCCAGGTGGTTCCGGTAGAGATGCGCGTCGCCGAACGTGTGCACGAAGTCGCCGACCCCGAGCCCCGTCACCTGGGCGATCATGTGGGTCAGGAGCGCGTAGCTCGCGATGTTGAACGGCACGCCCAGGAAGGCGTCGGCGGAGCGCTGGTAGAGCTGGCAGGAGAGGCGCCCGTCGCTCACGTAGAACTGGAACAGGCAGTGGCAGGGGGCGAGCGCCATCCGGTCGAGATCCGCCGGATTCCAGGCCGAGACGATCAGGCGACGGGAATCGGGGTTGCGCCGGATCTCGCCGAGCAGCCAGGCGATCTGGTCGACGCTGCCGCCGTCGGGCTTGGCCCAGGAGCGCCATTGCCGGCCGTAGACCGGGCCGAGATCGCCGTGCTCGTCCGCCCACTCGTCCCAGATCGTCACGCCGTTGGCCCGCAGGGCGGCGACGTTGGTGTCGCCCGCCAGGAACCAGAGCAGCTCGTGGATGATCGAGCGGAGATGCAGTCGCTTCGTGGTGACCAGCGGGAAGCCCGCGGACAGGTCGAAGCGCATCTGGTGGCCGAACACCGAGAGCGTCCCGGTTCCGGTCCGGTCGTCCTTGGCCACGCCCTCGTCGAGGATGCGCCGCAGCAGGCTGTGATAGGCGTCCATCGGATAGTCCTGCGCGTGAGAGGGGCCGCGGGCAAGCGCACGACCAGTCTATCCACGATCATCACCGGTGACGAAGGGGCCTGACCGTCGTCCCGCGCTCAGGTCGGCCAGAGCACGTAGGTCACCAGAGCGAGGTTCGACCAGCCATGCAGGGCGATGCCGGGCCAGAGCCGGCCGGTGCGCCAGCGCAGCCAGCCGAGCACCAGCGCCAAGGGCAGCAGAGAGACCGGCCGGGCGAGCCCCCAGGACGAGACATGGGCGGCGGCGAAGATCACGGCGGTGGCCAGGATCGCGCCGACCGGCCCGACCGCGTCGCGGGCACGGGCGAAGGCCTCGCCGCGCAGCAGCAGCTCCTCGGCCACGGGGGCCAGCACCGCGAGATAGAGCAGCCAGGCCACGACCGCGCTCTGGCTCATGAACGGCGACAGCGTCACCTTCCGGCCGAAGCTCGCGCCGAACAACTCGGCCGTGCCGGTGACCCAGGCGATGTGCAGCACCGGCCAAACCAGGAGGAGCGCCAGCAGCGCGACCGGGCGCATCCCGTTCGGGCGCTCGCGATCGAGCGCCAAGCGCCGACGCCAGCCGGCCCGGTCGCGCCACCACGCCCCGCCGAGCACCAGGGCGGCGAGGTAGACCTGGCGCAGGGCGTCGACCGCGAAGGCGCGGTGAGCGAGGTCCACCGCGCCGAGGAACGGGCGCCGCTCCGGCGGCAGGAACGGGTCGATCCCGGCCCAGAGGTCGAAGCCGACCCGGACGCTGGCGAGGGACAGCAGGCTCGCGGCGCCGAGATAGACCAGCACGAGGGCGACGAGCGCGCCGAGGCGCCAGGTCGCCCTCCAGATCCGGTCGAGCCGGCTCGACCCGTCGGGCGCGGAACCGCGCGACTGCGCATTTCCGGCAACAGCCGCATCAAGAGGTTCGCCCTGAGACAGTGGCGCGACACGATCGGGCTTCAAAACCGGACCGATCCCCTCTATATCTTGGGAGCCGGTCGCGAGGCCGGCTATGGCGATAAACGGTCTTCGAAATAAACCTATCGGACCCGGGGGCGGTACCCGGCGCCTCCACCTGAGCCCAGGACCGATGGCCGCAAGGCCGACGGAGCTGGACTGGTCTCAGGCGGGGGCGAAGCTAGGATCGACGAAGGCGTAAAGGTAGATCTTTCGCTCGGCATGGTTCCGCCGTTATCGGGCCGCTGCAAGAGTTGCCAACGACAACTTTGCTCCGGTGGCGGTGGCCGCGTAAGCGGTCTCCAAGATCGGTCTCAAGTCCTCGCGGTTAGCATCGCGTAGGCGGGGCAGGAAGGCGCCCGGCACCAGAAGCCTTCACTCATTTCCTCGGTCCGGCCATCCGCGGCGGGGCGCCGGGCGCAGACCGGGCTAGAGCGCGACCGCAGATGGCAG
Organism: Methylobacterium brachiatum; assembly: GCF_020523825.1. Classification (GTDB taxonomy): domain Bacteria; phylum Pseudomonadota; class Alphaproteobacteria; order Rhizobiales; family Beijerinckiaceae; genus Methylobacterium; species Methylobacterium brachiatum. The sequence goes on from NZ_JAJALK010000005.1 coordinate 402,659, forward strand.
ACGACCTGATTCGCTACGATCTCCTGGTGCAGGACGCCCTTCGCGGGGTGGTCCGCAAGGTGCTGACCGACGCCGCCCGGGACGGCTTGATGGGGGACCATCACTTCTACGTCTCGTTCCGGACGGAGGCGCCCGGCGTGCGGATGTCGCAGGCCCTGCGCGAGAAATACCCGCAGGACATGACCATCGTCCTGCAGCATCAGTTCTGGGATCTCAGCGTCAACGAGCACACGTTCGAGGTCGGCCTGTCCTTCTCGGGCGTGCCGGAGCGGCTGCTGGTGCCGTTCGACGCCCTGTCGGGCTTCTTCGACCCCTCCGTGCAGTTCGGCCTGAAGTTCGACCTCACCGAGGCGGGCGAGGTGCCCGAGGAGGCCAACGCCGCCCCGGCCAAGACCGGCCCGCGCGGGGCCGGCTCCGAGCCGAGCGAGGTCCGGCCGAAGGGCTCCGGGCTCGCCACGATCGGATCGGCCGCCCCGAAGGTCCTGCCGGCGCCGGCCGCCCAGGGCGACAAGCCCGGCGCCAAGCCGGACGAGAAGGCCCCCCGCCCCGCCGCCAAGAAGGACGGCGAGGAGGGCAGCGCCGAGGTCGTGAGCCTGGACGCGTTCCGGAAGAAGAGCTGAACGCACCGGGCCGAAACGTCGGCCCGGGGATTCATCGGTAGACGAGACCGTCGCGCCGCCGTCATGTCGACGGCGGAGCGCGCGCATCGCGCGAAACGCTTCAGTGAAGATGTGAAGCTCGCCGCGACGTTCTTCGACGCCACGGCCATGCTCGCGATCGGAACAGCCTTCAGCATCCCGCGGATGTGTTCACCAACGACGGCCGGGCTTTCCCGCTCGCGTCCCTCATCCGACATCGGATCGGGCAGATCGCGATTCGGTTGTTCCTGGGCGCAGAGGCGCTTCGATCGCCCTCCGAAAGATCACCTCAATATCGCGGAGCGCCTGCGCCTAATCCGTCGTCGGCGCGGCTTCATGCGCCCGAGCCGGCGTTTCGAGCTAGAGGACGGCGCTCACCAGCGCCTCGACGATCCCTGTCGCCCATCGCCTCGAAGGGCGGTCGTCACGGGCCGAGCAGTTTGACGAAAGCCGCACCGGCCCCGAAGAACGCGGCCGCGGCGGCCATGCCGGCGAAGCCGATGGAGCGCGGGGCGAGCAGGCGATCCCGACCGATCTTCAGGGCCTCGGCCTGAAGCTTCGACTGCTCCGCGATCAGCTTACGCTGCTCCGCCACGAACATTTCCGTCTCGGCGCAATCCAGCGTGGCGGGCGCAGCGGTATCGGACATCGGGGAGGCTCCGCCCGGTCCACAAGGCGCGAGCCGGCAGGGACCGCGTCAACCCGCTCGGGCCCGCAGCTCCGCCTCCATGCGCAAGCCGTGCTCCGGCCGGAGCGTCACCCGGTGGAGCGGCGTGACCGGCGGGTGATCCGCCGGCAGATGGAAGCGCACCGCCCGGACCACGTGGGCCAGCACGATCACCGCCTCCTGGATGGAAAAGCTCTGGCCGATGCAGACCCGCGGGCCGGCGCCGAAGGGCAGGTAGGCGAAGCGCGGGATCGCGTCCCGGCTCTCCGGCAGGAAGCGTTCCGGCATGAACGCCTCCGGGTCCTGCCACAACGTCCGATGGCGGTGGAGCACCCAGGGCGCCACCATCACCAGGGAGCCGCGCGGCACCTTGATCCGGCCGAGCCGGTCGTCCCGGGTCGCCTGCCGGCTCAGGAACGGCACCGGCGGGAACAGGCGCATCGCCTCCTCGATCACCGCCCGCGTGTAGGGCAGCCGCTCGACGGCGAAATCGCCCTCGCCGGCCGCGTCCACCTCGGCCTCGACCCGGGCCTGCGCGACGGGATCCTGCGACAGGCAGTAGAGCGCCCAAGTCAGGGAATTGGCCGTGGTCTCGTGCCCGGCCGCGATGAAGGTCACGATGTTGGCCTTGACCGCGAGGTCCGAGAGGCCGTTGCCGGTCTCGGGATCCTGGGCGGCGAGCAGCAGGGTCAGCAGGTCGCGGGGCGCCTCGCCGCGCGCCATCGCCGCCTTGCGCCGGGCGATGAGCTCGTCGACCACCTCGGCGAAGAACCGGCCGGCCGGCCGCGCCCGCAGGCGGCCGATGCGGGGCACGAAATCGGGCACCCCGAACACGTCGAGGGGGTCGATCGGCCCCACGGCCTCCAGGAACCGGGTGATCGCGCGCCCCAAAGCGTCCGGATCGCCCGGTAGCCCCTGGGTAAAAATCGTCCGCTCCAGCACGTCGAGGGTGACGCGGGTCATCTCCAGGGCGACGTCGACGGGCTTGCCGCCCCGGCGGGCGAGGCGGCGCCCCAGCTTGGCCCCGGCCGCGTTCATCGCGTCGGAGAAGCCCTGGACCGTGCGGGCGTTGAAGATCGGCGCGAGGGTCCGGCGCTGGAGCCGCCACTCGTCGCCCTCGGCGCTGAGCAGGCCGTTGCCCAGGCCCGGTGCCAGAACCCGGCGCTGGAGGTCGTCCTTGCGGTAGCCCTCGACATTCTCGACCAGGAGGTAGCGAATCAGCGCCGGGTCGCTGACCACGGTGATCCGGCCCATGGCGCCCTCGGCGGCCACCACCGGCTCCTTGAAGTGGACGTCCATCCAGGTGGTGATCGGGTTCTTGCGGGCGGCCCGGAGGAAGTCGAACAGGCCCAGCGGCTCGTGCAGCGGACGGGGCACGGGCGGGCGGAACCGGGCGGCGGGCACCCCCTCGGCCAGATCGCGGTCGGTTCGGTCGATCGTCGCGCTCATCGGCTCCTTGTCCGGCGGGAACAGAGCCCCGCTCTTGTCCGGCGCCGGGGAAAACCGGCATCGCGATTCACCCGCGCCTCATTTAAGTAGGCACCGCACTGCACCAAACGTAGAGGCCACGATGTCGCCCACCGAGACCGGAACCGCCACCCGCACCGAGTCCGACACCTTCGGGCCGATCGAGGTCCCGGCCCACCGGTACTGGGGGGCGCAGACCCAGCGCTCGATCCAGAACTTCAAGATCGGCACCGAGCGCATGCCGGCGCCGCTGGTCCACGCGCTGGGCCTGGTGAAGCAGGCCGCCGCCCTGGTGAACAAGGATCTGGGCGCGCTGGAGCCCAAGCTCGCCGACGCCATCGCGGCCGCGGCCGCCGAGGTCGTGGCCGGCAAGTACGACGAGGAATTCCCGCTCGTGGTCTGGCAGACCGGCTCGGGCACCCAGTCGAACATGAACGCCAACGAGGTGATCGCGAGCCTCGCCAACGAGGCGCGCGGCGGGAAGCGCGGCGGCAAGACGCCGATCCACCCGAACGACCACGTCAACCGCGGCCAGTCCTCGAACGACACCTTCCCGACCGCCATGCACATCGCCGTGGCAAGGGAGATCAGCGGCCGGCTGATGCCGGCGCTGACCCATCTGCACACGGCGCTCGACGCCAAGGCCAAGGCGTTCGAATCGATCGTCAAGATCGGCCGGACCCACCTGCAGGACGCGACCCCGGTCTCCCTCGGCCAGGAATTCTCCGGCTACGCCGCCCAGGTGGCGCTCGGCGGCTCGCGCGTCGCCGCGACGCTGCCCGGCGTGCTGGCGCTCGCCCAGGGCGGCACCGCGGTCGGCACCGGCCTCAACGCGCATCCCGAATTCGCCGACAAGTTCGCCGCCAAGGTCGCGGCGCTGACCGGCCTGGAATTCACCAGCGCCGCCAACAAGTTCGAGGCGCTCGCGACCCACGACGCGCTGGTGTTCACGCAGGGCGCGCTCTCGGCGCTGGCCGCCGGCCTGTTCAAGATCGCCCAGGACATTCGCCTGCTCGGCTCCGGCCCGCGCTCGGGCCTCGGCGAGCTGTCGCTGCCGGAGAACGAGCCCGGCTCCTCGATCATGCCCGGCAAGGTCAACCCGACCCAGTGCGAGGCGCTGACCATGGTGTGCTGCCAGGTGGTCGGCAACGCGACCACGGTGAGCTTCGCCGGCTCCCAGGGCAATTTCGAGCTGAACGTGTTCAAGCCGGTGATCGCCAACGCGGTGCTGCAATCGATCCGGCTGCTCGCCGACGCGGCGGTGAGCTTCACCGACAATTGTGTGGTCGGCATCAAGGCCAACGAGGACAAGATCGCCGACCTGATGAGCCGCTCGCTCATGCTGGTGACCGCGCTCGCCCCCTCGATCGGCTACGACAAGGCTGCTGAGATCGCCAAGACCGCGCACAAGAACGGCACCACCCTCAAGGAGGAGGCGCTGCGCCTCGGCTACGTCACCGAAGAGGAGTTCGAGCGCGTGGTCCGGCCGGAGACGATGCTGGCCCCCAGCGCCGACTGACCTTTTTGAGTGCGGCCGGCGCGGGTCACGCTGCGTCGGCCTCCGGAACCGGGAGGCGATCCGTGGCCGAGATCATCAACCTGCGCCAGGTCCGCAAGGCCAAGACCCGCGCGGCCGAGGATGCCAAGGCCGAGGAGAACCGGATCGCCTTCGGGCGTCCGAAGAAGGCCAAGACCCTGCAGCAGCGGCGCAAGGCCCTGGAGATCGAGCGCCACGAGGGCCACCGGCTCGAGCGCGGCGAGCCGGAGCCCGATTCGTCCCCATGACGCGCGCATCGTGAGCGCCGGGCTCAGCAAGCGCTCGGTGGTGATCGCGGGCCATCGTACCAGCGTGTCCCTGGAGGACCCGTTCTGGGCGGCGCTCCGGGAGGTCGCGGAGGCGCGCGGCCAGTCGGTCCAGGCGCTGATCGGCGCGATCGATGCCGGCCGGGGCGGCCAGAACCTGTCCTCGGCGATCCGGGTGTTCGTGCTGGACGCGGTGCGGGCCGGGCCAATCGGCAAATCGTGAGCACGATCCGGCCGGGTCGGCCTTCCGATCCGGCGCCGCGTATGGAATCTGCGCGACACAACCACGCAGGACGCTCGAGTCATGACCAACCGCGAACCGCTGCTCAAGCCGATCCCGATCACCGAGCTGCGCCCGACCCAGATGACGGTGGGCTACCGGGAGGTCGCCGAGAAGCGTCGGCGGTGGCGCAGCTACGACGGCGAGAAGAAGAAGGCGTTCCTCGGGGCGCACATGATCCCGACCGTGCTCGGGCCGAAGAAGAACCACTACGTGGTCGACCATCACCACCTCGCCCGGGCGCTGCACGAAGAGGGCGTGGAGAGCGTGCTGGTCACGGTGCTGGCCGACCTGCACCATCTGGAGAAGGACGCGTTCTGGACGGTCTGCGACCACAAATCCTGGGTCTATCCCTACGATGCCGAGGGCGTGCGGCGGGACTTCAAGGACATCCCCAAGGCGATCGACGACCTGGCCGACGACCCGTTCCGGAGTCTCGCCGGCGAGCTGCGCCGGGCCGGCGGCTTCGCGAAGGACACGACGCCGTTCAGCGAGTTCCTCTGGGCGGACTTCCTACGCCGCAACATCAAGGAGAAGCGCGTCGAGAACGATTTCTCGGAGGCGCTGGAGAAGGCGATGGCGCTCGCCAAGTCCAAGGAGGCCGGCTACCTGCCCGGCTGGTGCGGCCCTTCGGAGGGTTGAACCGCCGCCGGCTCAGATCCCCCAATAGGGCGCGGCGTCGTAATACCGGTGGATCTGCTCCTCCCAGGCGCCGTCCGCGGCCGGGTCGGTGCCCTCGGGGGTGCGGGCGGGGGCGGCGCGCAGCTGCTCCTCGGTGATGTCGAGCACGTAGGCGTCCTGCTCGGGCTCGAAGTGCAGCACCGACCAGGGCAGCGTGTAGAACTCCTCGCCGAGGCCCAGGAAGCCGCCGAAGCTCATCACCGCGTAGGCGACGCGGCCGGAGATCTTGTCGAGCATCAGCCGCTCGATCCGGCCGACCTTGCTGCCGTCCGGCCGGCGCACATCCGTGCCGATGACCCGATCGCTGGCGATCAGGCTGCGCGGCTGCCGCGCCGCGGGTTGAGGATTGGCCGCCATGCTCGCCTCCCGGGTCGTGATCGGCGTTTCGATCTCTGCCCGAAAAACGCCCCGGCCGTGGGCGACGTTCCGGTCCGGGCCTGCGCCCGCCCCCTCAGCCGGACGAACAGCTCCCCGCATGCCGATCCCGCGTCTCACCCCGAATCCCCGCGCGCGCCTCGCGCTCGCCGCCCTGATCCTGTCCGCCGCGGGGGCGCACGCCCAGGACCGCGGCAGCGTCAACCCGAAGCCGCTGCCGCCGCTCGAGCATCCGGATGCGCCCTCGACCCCGGCCAAGGCCCTGTTCGGACGCGTCACCCGGGCCTCCAGCGGGCCGGCCCATATCTACGGCTTCTACGCCAAGGGCTGCTTTTCCGGCGGGCAGGCGCTGCCCCTCGACGGGCCGAACTGGCAGGTCATGCGCCCGTCCCGCAACCGGATGTGGGGCACGCCCTACCTGATCGATTTCGTCGAGCGCCTGTCGCAGAAGGCCGCCCGGGTCGGCTGGCCGGGCCTGCTGGTCGGCGACATGGCCCAGCCCCGCGGCGGCCCGATGATCACCGGCCACGCCTCGCACCAGATCGGCATCGACGCCGACATCTGGCTGACCCCGATGCCGGACCACCGCATGAGCCGGGCGGAGCGCGAGGAGACCTCGGCCACCGACATGGTCCGCCCCGACCGCCTCGACATCGACCCGGAGGTCTGGACGCCGACCCATCTGCAATTGATCAAGGTCACCGCCGAGCAGCCGGAGGTGGAGCGCATCTTCGTCAACGCGGCGATCAAGAAGGCCTTGTGCCGGGAGGCCTCGGGCCGGAGCTGGATGTCCAAGGTGCGCCCGATGTACGGGCATAATTACCATTACCATATCCGGCTCGCCTGCCCGGCCGGCCAGGACGATTGCCAGCCCCAGGGCGCACCCGCCGCCGGGGATGGCTGCGACGACCTCGGCTACTGGTTCTCGGACGCGGTGCTGCACCCGAAGCCGCCCAAGGTGCCGCCGAAGCCGAAGCCCGCTATGACCATGTCGGCCCTGCCCGCCGCCTGCCGCGCCGTGCTGAAGGCGCCGTAGCCCGATGGAGTGTCACCGAATGCGGATCCGCAGCCTCCTGCCGATGGCGCTCGTCCTAACCCTCGCCGGGGGGCAGGCGTTCGGCGAGACGCCGGCGGAGCCGCCGGCCAATGCCCTCAAGGCGGCCAAGCTCGCCGGGCTGGCCGGCTTCGTGAACACCCATTGCGAGACCCTGCGGACCGACGGCGACCGCTTCAAGAGCGTCGTCCAGGCCATGGGCGTCGATCCCGCGGATCTCGAGCGCGATGCCCTGCTGCTGCAGGCCCGGTCCTACCTGGCCGTGTACGAGAAGGACGTGCCGGCGAGCTGCACCCGCGCCGACGCGATGTTCGGCCGGACGGGCACGGTGGTCCCGGGCGTGTTCGTCCCGCGCTGAGGCGTTCCGACACGCGGCGCGCGGATCGTTCGCCGAACCGGGCGCGACGTGCTAACGCCACCGGATGCCCCGCTGGCTTTTCCTCATCCTCGTCACCGCCCTCGCCCTCTCGGTCGTGGGCGGCGTGCTCATCGTCCTGCGCAGCCCGAGGAGCAGCACGCCGCAGCCCGACCCGGCCGCGGTCACCGCGCCCGCGGCGCCGGCACCGCGGGCGCGGTGACCCGTAAGGGTCAGGCGGCGATCCCGGTCCCGACCGGGCAGCTCACCCCGGTGCCGCCGAGCCCGCAATAGCCCGCCGGGTTCTTGGCGAGGTATTGCTGGTGGTAGGCCTCCGCGAAGTAGAAGGTCTCCAGCGGCACGATCTCGGTGGTGATGTCGGGGAAGTCGCGCGCCCGCAGCGCCCCGGCATAGGCCGCGCGCACGGCCTTGGCGGTGGCCTCCTGCTCCGGGCCGTTGGTGTAGATGCCCGAGCGGTACTGCGTGCCGACATCGTTGCCCTGGCGCATGCCCTGGGTCGGGTTGTGGCTCTCGAAGAAGGTCCGCAGCAGCGCGTCGAGCGGCAGCACCGCGGGGTCGAAGGCCACCAACACGACCTCGTTATGGCCGGTCTGGCCGGTGCAGACCTCCTCGTAGGTCGGGTTCGGCGTGTAGCCCCCGGCATAGCCGACCGCGGTGACGAACACGCCCTTCGGCAATTGCCAGAACCGGCGCTCGGCGCCCCAGAAGCAGCCGAGCCCGAGCACGATCGTCTCGGTCCCCGGGGGATAGGGCCCCTTGAGCGGGTTGCCGTTGACGAAATGGGTCTCGGCGGTCGGGATCGGGTTCGGGCGGCCCGGCAGGGCGTCGGCGGGGCTCGGCATCTCGGGGCGCTTGCGGAACGGGAACATCGTCTCTGGCCTTCCGGGTCTTCAGGGCGTGGTCCGAATATGGGCACGCCCGGCCCGGCGAGAAAGCTTCGGGCTTCCGTCCCGACCGTACAGACCGCGCGAAAACCCGCCGCGCCGTTCAAATCGCAGCCGGAGCACTGGACCGGAGCCGCAATTTCCGGCTTGTAAGCGCGCGAGGCCTCGACCCGCAGGTTGAGGCGTGAAGGGCTGAGCCGGATGGACGCGGGCTGGACCGCTACGAGCCACGTGCTGGACAACCTCCGGGCGGAGTCGAACCGGGGCGACCCGTTCGCCGCGGCCGTGCGGGCAACCCGGATGCCAACGATCGTCACCGATCCGCGGCAATACGACAACCCGATCGTCTTCGCGAACGACGCCTTCCTCAACCTCACCGGCTATACGCGGCTGGAGGTGACCGGGCGCAATTGCCGCTTCCTGCAGGGGCCCGGGACCGAGGCGGCCGCGGTGGACCGCCTGCGCGCCGCGATCCGGCAGGGAGTCGACATCAAGATCGACCTGCTCAACTACCGCAAGGACGGCTCGGTCTTCCAGAACGCGCTCTATGTCGGGCCGGTGCGGGACGCGACCGGGACGGTCGTCTACTACTTCGCGTCCCAGATCGACGTGAGCGAACACTACGCCCTCACCGCCGAGATCGCGCGGCTGAAGGCCGAACTCGCCGAGGCCCGCGCCCAGCTCGCGGCGCGGTAGGGCCGCGCCCTCAGGGCTTCGTCAGGAACCCGATCGGCTCCCGGCCCGGCTGGCCGAGCCAGAGCAGGACCGCGCCGAGCCCCAGCCCGATCAGCGAGGCCGGGGCGAGGGTCAGCGGCAGGCCCAGCAGGTGCCAGAGCCAGGGCGCCGCCCCTTCGAGGCTGCCCTGCAGGGTGCCGGACTTGTCCTTGGACAGGGTGGCGATCACGTCCGAGAGCGGCGTCACCCGCAGGCCATTGTTGGCGATCGAGCGGGCGCCGTCATAGACCAGCGCGACGAAGCCGCCGGCCATCAGCAGGAAGCCCAGGACGCGGGCCAGGAAGCGGAACATCGCGGGGTCTTCTAAGCCATGCCTGCGCGCCCGGGCGGGCGCCCGCCCCGGGAGTATGGGGCCGGGCCGCCCGGTGCAAGCCGCGGCACGCATGGACTCGCCTGCGGCGCGCTTGGAGTCGCCTGCGGCACGCACAAGGTGCGCTGCGGCATAGGCGCGGTTGCCGCCCCACGGGGGCCATGCCACAGGGACGCCCGGCGGCGCGGGGCCGTCGAGGACCATCGACCTTGGACGCGCACGCCCAGAAGCCCGGCCTGGTGATCTTCGATTGCGACGGCGTCCTGGTCGACAGCGAGCCGCTGAGCCTCGCCTGCCTGACCGCCGGCCTCAACCGGATCGGCGTCGCCATCGAGTTCGAGACCGTGCGGGCGCGCTTCACCGGCACCTCCATGGTGTCGATCATGGAGCACATCGCGCGCGATTACGGCGTCACCGCACCCCCGGGCTTCGTCGAGGCGGTCAAGGCGGAGACGCTCGCCCTGTTCGATGCCGAGCTGCGGGCGATGCGCGGCGTCGCGGAAGCGGTCGCGGCCCTGGGCCTGCCGTCCTGCGTCGCGTCGAGCAGCGACCCGGTGCGGCTGCGCCATTCCCTGGGCCTGACCGGGCTGCTGCCGCTGTTCGGCGAGAACGTCTTCTCCTCGGCGCAGGTCGCCCGGGGCAAGCCCTTCCCCGACCTGTTCCTGTTCGCCGCCGCGCGCATGGGCGCGGCGCCGGAAACCTGCCTGGTGATCGAGGACAGCGTGCCCGGCGTCACCGCGGCGAGGAGCGCCGGCATGCGGGTCGCGGGCTTCACCGGCGGCGGCCATTGGGGCCACGACCCGGCGGGGGCCGACCTGGTGCGGGCCGGTGCCGGCCGGGTCTTCTCGGATTTCGCGGACCTCGCCGCGGTGATCGCCGGGGCCTGAACCATCGCGTCTCCCGGGCGGCCGGGCGGGACCGGTTTCCTGCCAAGCCGGCGCCGAAAATCGGAAGCGCGTTCCGTTGACGGGCCGGCGCCCCGGGCCCATCTTTGCCCTCGCCGAACGGGGCGGACGTCCTGGCCCGCCCCCTCGGCCGCGGTGATTTGAGAAGCGTAGCTTGCGCCGCGTCATCAAACGCTAAAGCACTGCGACGGCGCACGCGCCGCGCGGTCCTTCAGTCTGGAGGACATTGGATGTCGATCCGAACCGGCTCCTTTCGCCACCCGCTCCGTGATGCGCACGGTGCCCCGGCCTGCTGGCGGCGCTGTCGACTCCGAGCGGATGACGCGCCCATGGCCCTCGGTTTCGCGTCGAAACCGGGCCTGCGCGCCAAAGCCTGAACGGGCCGCGATCCGGCCCGCCACGGCAGGTCCGCCGGGCGCACGCGCTGCCCGATCGGCGATAGCGCGTTCGTCACATCAAGGGGCTAGAGACCCGCACGATCGACGTGATCGGCGAGACCTGAGCCGCACCGAACCTTCGCAGCACTTCCCGCATTCCGGCACGGCCCTGGCGCCGGCCAAGGCAGGATTCCGTCCCATGCACAGTCTCGATGTCGGGCTTCCGCCGACAAACCGTCCCGACCCCTTCACCGACGACCTCGCCCCCGAAGACGTCACGCTCTCCGACCGGACGGCGGCGGATCGGGCCGAGCCGCCGCGGGTGATCGAGATCGGCGAGGTCACCGCCGGCATCGCCGTGCCCGAGGGGCGCGGCGTGCGGTTCTTCTCGTCGTCACGGGATTTCGACGGCCTCGACGGCGCCGTGTTCCGCAACGCCGAGCAGGCGGCCCGCGCCGCCCGCGAGCGGGCTGCGGCCCGGGCTCGTGCGAACGCCCGCGGCGGCCAGGCGGCGGAGATCCGGCGCCGCCGGGCCTGACCCGGCCGTTACTTGGCGCACTCGTCCCGGGTGCGCTTCATCGCCTCCGCGAACCCGGCGAGCGCGTATTCGTCGCTCGTCGGGTTGCCGCGCAGCGAGGTGGTCTTGATCACGAGCTTCGGGTTGCGCGCGCTCATCTCGGAGACCACCCGGGCCTCCTCGGCCGGGTTCTGCAGCCAGGCATTGCCGTCCTTCACGACGAGGCCGTAGCGTCCGGTGCCGAGGTTGAGGGTTGGGTCGGTCGGCGCGGCCGCCGAGCCCGGCTTGATCTGGGAGGCCGCGGGCTTCGACGGGAAGCCCAGCATCACCGCGACCTCGTTCTGGACGTTCTCGCCCTTGCGCACGCTCACGAACAGGTAGGCGGTGTCGCGCTTGAGGGTCTTGGGCGAGCGCGCCTGCGGCTGGGCGATGGCGTAGCAGAGCTTGGCGCGGCCATCGCCGTTCACGAACACGTTCCAGTCGCCGAAGATCGCCACCGGGGTGGCCTGCTGCATCCCGGGGGGCGTCGCGGCCTTCCTCTCGGCCCGCGGGGCGCGTTCGCGACGCGACCGGCGCCCGCGCTTCGCCGGCTCAGCATCCGAGAAGCCGTCCGGCTCCGCCTGCTGAGCCTGAACCGCCGTCGCCGATAAGGCCGCTGCGCCGACCGTGGCCCCGACGAGGCCCGTGACGAGACCGGAGGCGAGCAGGGCGAGGGCTCCGACCGGGAGCAGGCGGGGGACGCGGACCATCTTCACTTCCTGACGACGGGCGGCCCCATAGAGGGCCGAACCGGGGATCTGGATGAGTGAAGCCCGCGCAAAAAGTCGGCAAGATGGCAGCCAAGCTCGCTTGCGGCCAAGATGGGGCGGCGGTTCAGACCGCCCGCACCTCTGCGGCCAAAGCGGCGATCACCGCCGGCGGGACCGAGACGGGTTCGGGCGGGGCCACGCTGGACGCGACCGCGTTCGGCTGGGCCGGCGGCAGCGGGCGCTTGCGAGGCGGGTCGTTATAGGGGGTGTTGTAGCCTTTGCGGACGGCCGACCAGTAGGTTTCGCGGGTCAGGCCGGAACCGGTCAGGGCAGCATCGATCATGGCGGTCGCCCGTGCCGCGAGTTCGGGCACGTCTTCCGGCTTCAGCCAACTCTCGACAGGCATCATGCGATCTCCGATCCACACAGCCGAGCTTCTAACGGGCCGGACTTAGCCAGACGGTGAACGCGCAGGCCCCCGGATGGTTGCGATGCACAAATTCGTGCCGGGCCTGTGGGTTGGTGTGGGTAGCTGAGCCTGTGTCGAAGCCTGGCCGGCCCCGCTGCCCCGGTCGGATGCACCTGCCTTGTAACGCACCGCCCCCGTGTAAGGCTGCGCATAGATCAGCGCACGAGTTTCGCGATGCCTGCGAGCACGGCCATGACGATTCGGGTTTCGCCCGAAATCAAGTCGACGCTCGAACGCATCGCGATCGACACCCGGCGCAGTACATCGTTTCTCGCTGCTGAGGCCGTGTCCGCCTGCGTCGAGCGCGAACTGCAAAGTCTCGATGGCATCAAGCGCGGCCTGGCGGATGCCAGACTCGGCCACGTCGTGCCGCACGACGATGCGATGGCCGAAATCCACGCCGTCATCGATGCGGCGGAGGCCGCCCGTGATGCCGACATGTGAGGCGGCCGGTTTTCTGGTCTCGCTCGGCGCTGGACGACATCAAGGAACAGATCGCCTTCATCGCCCGGGATAGTCCAGCGGTCGCGACAGGTCGCAGAGCGCAATCGGGACGCCGGCGCGGCTCTCGGTGAGACGGCAACGGGTCGACCGGACCCGGCACCTTCGAGAAGTCCCTTGTCCGGTTGCCTTACATCGTCGCGTACGCGCTGGAGCCGGTTACGGGCCGGGACAGCGTCCTGACCTTGCGCGTGATCCACACGGCGCGGCGCTGGCAGGCCGGCGCATGGCCGACCTGACCGTTCCGGTTCGGCTGGCCCCCGAGTCTCCGAGGCGCGCTACGGGCGATGAACGATCACCCGAAATCCCTCCTCCGGGCTCGGCGCCACGAAGTACTGGGTGAACAGGTCGAATTGCGCATCCGTGACCGTGAAATCGTGCGTTCCAGACGCATTCCGCGCCCGTAGGCGGGCCCTGCACACGTCATCGGCGACGTCGAGGTAGTGGAGCCGATGGGCGACGCCCGCTTCCTCGAACAGCGTGCGCATCCAGGCCCGGCTGGCGACGGTATTGGCGGGGAAATCCAGCACCACCGAGAGCCCGGCGCGGAGCAGGTCCACCACGTGCGGCCCCATCACGCTCCGCAGGCGGGTCGAATGCCGCACGTAGTCGGCCAGGTCGGCCTGCTCGTCGGGATAGAGCCGAGCGAGCCAGCGATCTTCGGCCACCACGATGGTGCCGGGCGTCGCGCCGAGGCTGGCGGTCAGCGTCGATTTTCCGGCGGCGATCTTACCGCAGACGAGATGCAGCGTCGGTTCCTGGGCAGGCATGGGGTTCGACCTTGGGGACGGCGCATCGGGCGCCGAGACGGTCACGGGCGGGCAGACCCGGCCTGACGGATCAGGCCGGGTCGGGAATTCGGCTGCGGATCGCAGCGCTCGCGCGGTGAATCGACAAGGTCATGGACGATTGATGCCAGGTCTCGGAATCGGTGACCAGGGGGCCGATGACGGCCTGAGAACGCGCTGCGGCAACCGATCGAGGCCGCCCGCGCATCGAGACGAGAGGCGCCGATGTCGACATCAGCGGAATGCGCAGCCGGTGGAGAAGCTTTCCGAAACATCGGGGGTCAGCGTCCACGATCGGATCCACAAACCAAGAGTTGAATTTGCCAAGGCCGCAAGCACAACCTATGTATTTCTTGTCGGCATCGCCCGAATCCGTCGGCGAACGACAGTTCCGCGCGGCAGGTGGCCATGGTTGGATCCGTGAACCGGGTGGCGGCACCAGAAGGGCCTCAGCGCCCGGTCGCACACAAGGTGACGATCCCGGGCGTCGCGGCCGACGCCCGCGGGACAGCGGGCGGAAGCGCGCAGGAGGGCGGGGCCGACGCACAGCCGGATGAAGAGGCGGTGCTGCCGCCTCCGGAGCGGCTGGGCTACGCCAAACTGTCCCAGATCAGCAGCGTGCTGACCACCCTGGCCTCGGCCCGGACCAGCCAGCGGGACCGCGCCGCCTTCGCTCTCCAGGAAGCCGAGCGGAAGCTCCGGCGCCTGAAGGCCGAAGCCCTGGCGGCGGAGGCTTCCGGGGACAGGAAGGCGGCGGCCCGGATCGTCCAGGATCTGGCCCAGGTCGCCCATGAGATCGCTGACGCCGCCCGGGACTATGCCGCCGCCGGCGGTGAGCCGGGCCTCATGGAAGCCAGCCTCACCGAGGTTGCGGCGGGGATCGATCCCGGCGCGGCACTCGAGTCGGATGCGTCGAGCTCCGAGCGGCCGGAAACCGCTGCCGGCGCGCGCGCGGACGAGCCGGGCATGGCCGAAGCCCCCAACGATGCGGCGGATGATCTGAGCGCGGCATCCCCCGATCCGACAACCGACGAGTTCGACCCGTCCCGCACCCTGCCGGAGGATGAAGCCTATCCCGGCGCGCTGCTGCGGCACGAGCCGGACGACCACGGCGACGATTCGGTCGAGGCCCACGCACACGAACTGCTGGACGAGGCCGTGACGCTGAAACAGGCGATGGCGCGGGTGCTGCGCAGCCCACCGGCCGATGCGGAGACGACCGTTCCGACGATCCCGCCCAACCCGCCCGTCGAGACCGGCCCGGCCCGCCGGACCGGACTGGGAGCCCTGGTCACCCGGCTTGGCGCGCGGGCCTGAAGGCCGGTCGGGCGGTCGCCGCGCTCAGCCGAGCCGCTCGATCCACCCTTGCGCCTGCGCCCGGACATTGTCCGGCGCGGTGCCGCCATAGCTGGTGCGGCTGGCCACCGAGTTCTCGACCCCGAGCACGGCGTAGACCGCGTCGGTGATGCGCGGCTCGGCCTCCTGCATCTCGGGCAAGGACAGCGCCTCCAGCCCGACGCCCTTGGCCGAGGCGGCGCCGACCAGGCGCCCGGTGACGTGGTGGGCCTGGCGGAACGGCAGGCCGAGCTCGCGCACCAGCCAGTCGGCGAGATCGGTGGCGGTGGCGTAGCCGGAGCCGGCGGCCTGGCTGAGCACCTCGGCGTTGGGCTCGAGGTCCTTCACCATGCCGGTCATGGCGGCCAGGCACAGGGACAGGGCCTGGAGGGCGTCGAACGTGCCCTCCTTGTCCTCCTGCATGTCCTTGGAATAGGCGAGGGGCAGCCCCTTCATCACCACCAGCAGTCCGGTGAGCGCGCCGATGATCCGGCCGGACTTGGCCCGCACCAGCTCGGCCGCGTCGGGGTTGCGCTTCTGCGGCATGATCGACGAGCCGGTGGTGTAGCCGTCCGACAGCTTGACGAAGTTGAACTGCGCCGAGGTCCAGACCACCAGCTCCTCGGCGAAGCGCGAGAGATGCACGGCGCAGATCGAGGCGGCGGCGAGCGATTCCAGGGCGAAGTCGCGGTCGGCAACCGAGTCCAGGGAGTTCGCGGTCGGCCGGTCGAAGCCGAGCGCCGCCGCGGTGGCGTGGCGGTCGATCGGGAAGGAGGTGCCGGCCAAGGCCGCGGCGCCGAGCGGGCACTCGTTGAGCCGGGCCCGGGCGTCGCGGAACCGGCCGCGGTCCCGGGCCAGCATCTCGACATAGGCGAGGCAATGGTGCCCGAAGGTGACCGGCTGGGCCGACTGGAGATGGGTGAAGCCGGGCATCACCGTGCCGGCATGCTTGAGCGCGGTCTCGGCCAGGGCCCGCTGCAGGTCGGCGGCCTGCTGGTCGAGGGAATCGAGGGTGTCGCGCACCCAGAGCTTCATGTCGGTGGCGACCTGGTCGTTGCGCGAGCGCGCCGTGTGCAGGCGCCCGGCGGCCGGCCCGACGATTTCCGTGAGCCGGCTCTCCACCGACATGTGGATGTCCTCGAGCTCGCGCTTGAAGACGAAGCGGCCGGCCTCGATCTCGTCGCGCACGGACTTGAGCCCGGCCTCGATCGCGGCCACATCCTCTGCCGGAAGGATGCCGGCCGCGCCGAGCATCGCCACATGCGCCAGCGAGCCGCGGATATCCTGGGGCGCGAGGCGCTTGTCGAATCCGATGGAGGCGTTGATCTCCTCCATGATCTCCGCCGGGCCGCTGGCAAAGCGGCCGCCCCACATCCGGTTGCTCATGTCGATCCTTCCGCGCCCTGAACGTCCCGGCAGGCAAACCTGATGCCCGGCCGGACCACTCTGATGGCCGGCGCGGGCCTCGCCGCGCTCGCCGTCCTCGGGACCGCCCTATACGGGAGCGGTCTCCTGCCCGGCAACACGGGCGGGGCGCTCCAGCCCTGCGCGGGCGCGACGCCCGCACTCGCCCGGGTCGACGCCGCCGCCAAGGGCGAGGTCGCGGGCATGCAGGCGCTGAAACAGGCGCGGCCCGCGCCGGAGATCCGGTTCAAGGGGCCGGACGGCGCCGAGACCGGGCTCTCCGACCTCAAGGGCCGGCTGCTGCTGGTCAATCTCTGGGCGACCTGGTGCGCCCCCTGCAAGGCCGAGATGCCGGCGCTCGACCGCCTCCAGACGGAACTCGGCGGGCCGGATTTCGCCGTCGTGGCGATCAACGTCGACACCCGCAACCTCGACAAGCCGCCGGAATGGCTCAAGCAGGCGGGCATCCACGCCCTGCCGTTCTATGCCGATCCGGGTGGGCGCGTGCTGCCCGCGATCCAGCGCGACACCCAATCCCCCGGCCTGCCGACCACGATGCTGATCGACGCGCAGGGCTGCACGATCGGCGTGATGAAGGGCCCGGCCGCCTGGTCGAGCCCGGACGGGCTGGGGTTGATCCGCGCGGTTTTGGGGCGGGAATCTCGAGGGTCTCAGTCGCGCTCGTAGGCGAGAAACCGTCCCTCCGGCGCCAATTGCTGGATGAGATCGAAATCCTCGCGATTGGCCGTCAGGACCGGAAGGCCGGCCCGTGCTGCGGTGAGAAAGATCAGCGCATCGGCAAGGCAGGCCGTGCGCTGATGACTCTGATAGCCTTGGAGGCGCGCAAGAGTTCCAGCGACGAGACCCGCATCCGCGAAGGTCTGCGCGTCGGGCGTCAGTAGGCGCGTGTCCGGTATCTGGGCGAAGAGTTCAGCATAGTGATCGCGCAACGCTGCCCAGTTCGGTCTGCGCGGATCGGCGGCGGCGATCCCGACCGACAATTCTGCAAGAGCGACCACGCAGTGGAACAGCAAGGCGCGCTCGATGAGCTGCTGCAGCGCCTTGGGCATCCTGCCGGCCGCACTGTGGATATAGACGCCCGTGTCGAGGACGAGGGCCACGGGCGCCGACTCGCCGTAGGCCGCCCAATCCGCCAGTTCATGGCGTGGACGGGGAACGAGGCGGGCGCTTCGCTTGTCCGGCTTGCGCCGCCGAAGCGCGCCGCGCAGATCCACGCTCAACGCGAGCCGGTATCGAGATCGTGGTCCGGTCCGAGCCGCCCCGCCGTGCGGCCGAGGAAATCAGCGACCGGATCGGATTGCGCCAGGAGCGCCAGGGCGACCATGCCGAGCTCGGCTGTCGACGTGATACCCGCCTCGCGCTTGGCGGCATCCACCAGGGCGGGCGGCACGCGGAAGCTCACGTGCTCCGACTTTTCGCCATCGAGCAGCCCGGCTCGCCGAGCCTCCTCGAGTACGGCGGCATGCACGCGCGCAGACGGCCGGGGCGCCCGCTTCCGCTGCAAGGATGTGGTTTTCGGTACAGCCATTCCTGCACCTCTCGCTCTCGAACGTCGGCAGGTTAGCGCAAGGTTGGATACAGGGACAGCTAGCTCCCAGCCCCTTGCCCCCGCCCCCAAACCAAGCCAAGCCTGCCGGCGATGAAGCCGCCTCCGATTCCCGGCCGCGCCCCGCAGGATCGGGGCCGGCGCCCGCTCTCGGCCATCCGCACGATGCTGGCGAGCGAGGCGGCGGGCGGGTTGATCCTGATGGCCGCGGCGGCGCTGGCCCTCGTGGTCGCCAACGGACCGTTCGCCGAGACCTACGCGCACGGGCTCCACGCCGCGCTCGGGCCGATGAGCGTGCAGCACTGGATCAACGATGGCCTGATGGCCGGCTTCTTCCTGCTGGTGGGGCTGGAGATCAAGCGCGAGGCGCTCGACGGGCGGCTGCGCACCTGGCCGGACCGGGTGCTGCCCGGGATCGCGGCCTTGGGCGGCATGGCGGTGCCGGCCCTGGTCTACGCGGCGGCCAATCTCGGCGCCGGGACCCTGCGCGGCTGGGCGATCCCGGCGGCCACCGACATCGCTTTCGCGCTCGGCGTCCTGGCGCTGCTCGGCAAGCGGGTGCCAGTCTCGCTGAAGATCTTCCTGAGCGCCGTGGCCATCGTCGACGATCTCGGCGCCGTGGTGGTGATCGCGCTGTTCTACGGCTCCGGCCTCGAGGCCGCGATGCTGGGCCTGGCCGCACTGGTGCTGGCCGTCCTCTACGGCCTCAACCGGGCGGGCGTGACCTGGCTGTCGGCCTATCTGCTGCTCGGCCTCGTCCTGTGGGTGCTGGTGCTGCGCTCCGGGATCCACGCCACGGTGGCGGGAGTGCTCCTGGCCTTCACCATCCCGATCCGGGTGAGTCCCGGCCGACCGGAGGCCGCCGATTCGCCGCTCCACCGGCTG
Source organism: Methylobacterium brachiatum (assembly GCF_020523825.1). GTDB lineage: Bacteria > Pseudomonadota > Alphaproteobacteria > Rhizobiales > Beijerinckiaceae > Methylobacterium > Methylobacterium brachiatum. The sequence continues at coordinate 421,426 of NZ_JAJALK010000005.1, forward strand.
GAGCACGGTCTGGCGCCCTGGATCGCCTACCTCGTGGTTCCCGTCTTCGGCTTCGCCAATGCCGGCGTCGACCTGACCGGGCTGACGCGTGACGCCTTCCTGGAGCCCGTGACGCTCGGCATCGCCGCGGGGCTGTTCCTGGGCAAGCAGGCCGGGGTGTTCGCCAGCGTGCGGCTCGCCGTCGCGCTCGGGCTGGCGCAGCGCCCGGCCGGGGCCGGCTGGGGGCAGGTCTACGGCGTCGCGGTCCTGTGCGGGATCGGCTTCACCATGAGCCTGTTCATCGGCGGCCTCGCCTTCGCAGACCCGCAGCATGAGACCGCCGTGAAGCTCGGCGTGCTGGCCGGCTCGGCCCTGTCGGGGCTCGCGGGGGCGGTGATCCTCCTGCTGGTGCGGCGCCCCGCGGCCACCCGGTAGGCGCCGCCCCGGGCTCCGTTGCGCGCGAAAATGCGCTACCCGCCTCTCCATGCGGTTCTATCTCGGCCTCGCCACCACCTTCCACGATCCGGCGCTCGCCCTCGTCGGGCCCGACGGCACGGTGCTGTTCGCCGAGGCCACGGAGCGGTTCCTCCAGTACAAGCGCGCCCCGAACTGCGAGCCCGACATCCCGGCCCGGGTGATCGCCCTGGTGCAGGAATACGTGCCGGCCGGCTCGGAGATCGTGGTCGCCTCCTCCTGGGGGGCGCAATTCACCGACTTCCTGCGCGGGCAGGCCGGAACCGGCGCCTTCGACCTGATGGCGCTCGCCGCCCACAGCACGGCGCTCAACCGCTCCTTCGTTCCCGAGCAGGCCGAGCGGGTGTTCATCGCCGACCTCCACGGCGCGCAGGAGCGCGTCGGTCACGGCACCCTGCTGGCCCTCAACCAGGGGGCGCGGGCCACCGGGACGCCCCGCGCGACGATCGCCGGGCAGCGGCGCTACCCGCACCATTTCTGCCACGCCGCCTACGGGCTCTGGGGCAGCCCGTTCGACGCGGCCACCGCCCTGGTGGTCGACGGCATGGGCGAGACCGGCGCGGCCGCGATCTACCGGTTGCAGGACGGTCGGATCACGGAGCTGCGCCGCCATCGCGGGCGCGGGTCGCTCGGCTTCCTGTACGGGCTGATCACCGATCTCGCCGGCTTCGACCAGGTGAAGGGCGAGGAATGGAAGATCATGGGGCTCGCCCCCTACGGACGCCCCGATCCGGAGCTCGCCGCCCTCCTGGCGCAGCTCTGCACCATCGAGGGCGGGCGCCTGCGCTACGCCGAGGCCGCGACGATCCAGGCGGTCGCCGCGGAGATCCGGGCGCGCCGCCCGGCGGACGCCCTGGAGACCGGCTGGGCCGACCTCGCCCGCTGCGGCCAGGATCTGTTTGCGACCTTGATGGATGTGCTGGTGGCCGAGGCGGCCACCCTCGCCCCCGCCGACAACCTCGTGATCGCCGGCGGCTGCGGGCTCAACTCTTCCTATAACGGCCGGGTGCTCGACCGCTCCGGCTTCACCCGGCTGCACGTCCCCTCGGCTCCGGCCGATGACGGCAACGCCGTGGGCGCCGCCTGGCTCGCCTACGCGGAGGACCATCCGGACTGGGCCGGGCCGCCCCCCGGGCAGCGCCCGCTGACGCCCTATCTCGGCGCCCGGGTCTCCACCACCGCGATGGAGCGGCTGGCCGAGCAGGAGCCGCGCGCCAGGCGCGTCGGCCACGACGCGGCGACGCGCGCGGCCGCAGAGATCCTGGCTGCGGGTGGTCTCGTCGGCTGGGTGCAGGGCCGGGCCGAGTTCGGGCCCCGGGCGCTCGGGAACCGCTCGATCCTGGCCGATCCCCGGCCGGAGGGCGCCAAGGACGCGCTCAACGCCAAGGTGAAGTACCGCGAGGCGTTCCGGCCCTTCGCGCCCTCGATCCTGGCCGAGGCCGGGCCGGACTGGTTCGAGGCCTATGCCGACAGCCCGTACATGGAGCGCACCCTCGTCTGGCGTGAACACGTCCGCGCCCGGGTGCCGGCGGTGGTCCACCAGGACGGGACCGGCCGGCTCCAGAGCGTTACTCCTGAGCGCAACCCGGCCTACGCGGCCCTGATCCGCGCCTTCGCGGACATCACCGGGGTGCCGATCCTGCTCAACACCAGCTTCAACGTGATGGGCAAGCCGATCCTCGACAGCGCGGAGGACGCGATCCTGATGTTCTACACGACCGGCCTCGACGCCCTCGTGGTCGAGGATTGGCTGGTGGTGAAATGACGAACGCCGCGCCCCGGAGGGACGCGGCGCCGACGGGACGACCCGAACAGATTACTCGCAGACTTCGACGCGGCGGTAGGTGAACTCGCCGTCGCCCAGCCACTCCTTGCGGCGCTCGTAGTGGCAGATCGGGCCGCGGCGCTCGCGGACCACGACGGTCTCGGGCTCCTCGACCAGGACGCGGCGCGGGCGGTATTCCGGCGGCGGGGGCGGCGGCTGGTTGGCGCCGTTCACCAGGGCGCCACCGACCACGCCGCCGACCACGCCGGCCGCGAGGCCGCCGATGATCGCGCCGGTCTGGTCGCGGGCGGTGGCCGGGGCGACGGCCCCGAGCACCAGGGTCGCCGCGAGGGCTGCGGCCCCGGCGCGGATCGTCGTGAAGGAACCGTTCGTGGCCACGCGCAACTTCTCCCGTTCGTGTTGAGGATGATCCAACACCGGGACGATTAAAAATCTCCGAAGCGGCGCACGCCGATGCGCGGGTTCAGAGCAGTCCGTCGAGGGACCCGATCACGCTTGTGGGAGCGAGGTCCGCGTACTCATCCGGCAGCCCCCGGCGGTTCACCCAGGCGGTCCGGAACCCGAACGCGTGGGCGCCCGCCACGTCCCAGCGGTTGGAGGAGCAGAACAGCACGTCCGCCTCCCCGACCGCGAGCCGGAGCAGCGCGATCCGGTAGGCGTCGGGATGGGTCTTGAACACCTGCGCGTCGTCCACCGAGAGCACGGCGTCGAGATGGTCGGCGAGCCCCGCCGAGGCCACGGCCCGGTCGACCATCGCGGCGTTGCCGTTGGTCAGCACCGCCGTGCGCAGGCCGCGCTTGCGCAGGGACGCCAGCACCTCCGGCACCTCCGGATAGGCATCGAGGTCGCGATAGGCGTCGAGCAGCCGCTCGCGCAGGGCCGGGTCCACGCCCGGATGGACCGCCAGGGCATAATCGAGGGCGCGCACGGTGAGGTCCCAGAAGGCGGCGTAGCGGCCCATCAGAGACAGGGTCCAGCTGTATTCCAGCTGCTTGTTGCGCCAGACCTCGGAGAGATGGTCGGCATCCGGCCCGACCGCGTCGGCGTAGCGCTGGACCGCGGCGTTCACGTCGAACAGCGTGCCGTAGGCGTCGAAGACAACGGCCCTCACGCCCGCGAGCAGATCCTTGGCGTCGGTCATGGCGTTCCTCATTGGCCTTCACGAGCGATCTGGGACTCGAAGGCGCGGCGGCGAGCCCGGCTCGATGGGACGGTGTTTGTCAGGCCCGGCGCAGGCGCAGGCCGAACAGGTGCAGCAGGCCGGCCAGGAGCCCGCCATAGATCGCGGCCCCGGCGAGGCCCAGAACCGCCAGGACGGCGATCTCGCGCCCGTGCGACAGGGCCGGGACCAGCGCCTCGGCGAGCCCCTGGCCGTAGACGGCCACGCCCGCCAGCGCGAGGCAGGCGAGCCCGACGCCGAGGACCGTGAGGCCGAGGGTGCGGCCCGGCGCCGTCCAGCCGCGGCGCTTGGCCAGGACGACGAGGATCAGCAGGTTCACCCACTGGCTGACCGCCGTCGCCAGCGCCAGGCCGGTGACGCCGTAGGGCCCGGTGAGCCAGAGCTTCAGCGCGACGTTGACGCCGATCGCGGTGAGCGACGCCCAGAGCGGGGTCTTGGTGTCCTGCCGGGCGTAGAAGCTCGCCACCGCGCTGCGCACCAGCACCACGGCCGGGAGGGCGAGCCCGTAGGCGGCCAGCACCGAGGCGGCCCGGGACGCGTCCTCGGCGCTGAAGGCGCCGCGCTGGAACAGGGCCGCCATGATCAGGCCCGGGATGGTCAGGAACGCCACCGTGAACGGCGCCGACAGGGCGAGGGAGAACCCCGCCGCCCGGTTCTGCGCCGCATGCGCGCCGGCCACGTCGCCGGAGGCGATCCGCCGGCTCATCTCCGGCAGGAGCACGGTGCCGGCCGCGATGGCGATCACCCCGAAGGGCAGCTGGTAGAGCCGGTCGGCATAGTACAGGGCTGAGACCGCGCCGGTGGGCAGCCAGCTCGCGATGATCGTGTCGGCGAAGGTGGCGATCTGGAACCCGGCCGCCCCGATCACCGCGGGCCCGAGCACCACGAAGAACCGCTTCAGCGCCGGATCGGCGCGCGGCACGGCGAGGTCGGGCATCACCCGGGCCCGGCGGCAGCCCCACCACAGCAGGCCGAATTGCAGCACGCCCGAGACCGCGACGCCCCAGGCGGCCGCGTAGGCGGCGTTGGGGAACAGGAAGCTCAGCGACAGGGCCGCCAGCATGGCGAGGTTGAGCAGCACCGGCGCCCCGGCCGCCACGGCGAAGTGCCGGTGGGCGTTGAGGATGCCCGACAGCAGCGTCACCAGCGTCATGAACAGCAGGTACGGGAAGGTGATCCGGGTGAGCGCCACCGCGAGCTGGAAGCGCTCGCCATCCGCGGCGAAGCCCGGCGCCAGGGCGTGCACCACCCAGGGCATCGCCGGCAGGGCGAGGTTCAGTAGCACGAGCTGCACGATCAGCATCAGGGTGAAGACGCGATCGGCGAAGTGGTGCGCCTCGCCGGAGCTGCCCGTCTCGGCGAGCCCGGCATAGGCCGGCACGAAGGCGGTGTTGAACGCGCCCTCGCCGAAGATCGCGCGGAAATGGTTCGGCAGCCGGAACGCGACCACGAAGGCGTCGGCCATGGGCCCCGCGCCCATCACGGCGGCCATCACCACGTCCCGGGCGAAGCCGGTGACGCGGGAGACCAGGGTCCAGCCGCCCACCGAGAGGATGGAGCGGATCATGGATCCGCCCGCTGCGGGATCATGGGGTCGGGAAACGAGGAAAGAATGGCGGCCTGCCCTGCTGAGCCCGGGGGCCGCATCAAGAGCCGCTTTTGCCCGGCATCTCAAGGGCGCCGCGGACACGATCGGCCCGCAGCGCCCCTCATGACCGGATCAGGCGGTCGCTTCGCCGTACATCTTCTCGACGTGCTCCCAGTTCACCAGGTTCTCGATGAACGCCTTGAGGTAGTCGGGGCGGCGGTTGCGGTAATCGATGTAGTAGGAGTGCTCCCACACGTCGACGCCCAGGATCGGCTTGGCGCCGTGGACCAGCGGGTTCTCGCCGTTGGGGGTCTTCAGGATCGCGAGCTTGCCGTCCTTGACGGCGAGCCAGGCCCAGCCGGAGCCGAACTGGCTGACGCCCGCCTGGATGAAGTCCGCCTTGAACTTCTCGGCGCCGCCGAGGTCCTCGTCGATCTTCTTGGCGAGCGCGCCGGGGATGGCGCCGCCGCCATTGGGCTTCATCCACTGCCAGAAATGGATGTGGTTGTAGTGCTGGCCGGCATTGTTGAAGAGCGGCTGATTCGTGTTGTAGGCCGCCTTGACGATCTCCTCGACGCTCTTGCCCTGGAGATCCGTGCCCTCGAGCAGCTTGTTACCGGTATCGACATAGGCCTTGTGGTGCTTGTCGTGGTGAAACTCGAGGGTTTCCTTCGACATGTACGGCCCGAGCGCGTCGTAGGCGTAGGGCAGTTCCGGCAGGGTGAAGGTCATTGGCTCTGTCTCCGCTTTGAGCACGATGCGGACAAGCCGGATCCGGCTTTCCGGGATCATCATGCGATAACAAGGGGCTGGAGCAGGCCGTGTTTCACGGGAAACAGCGGCGCGCTTCAGCCTTGGGCGGCCTCGTCCCCGGCGGGGGCGTCCGGGTCACGACCCGCTAGGTAAGTCGGTGCCCGCGCGACGGCAACGCCGTTCCGGCCAGGCTTGGTGCAAACTTCCGGGGACGGCCCGCAGCCGGGCGAGGAAGCCCCGGGCGCCCGGCCCGACAACCTGCAAGAACCGGTATCCCGGGCAATCTCACCGCCGGGTTTTGCAATATGACGGCAAGGCCTTACTGTGCGCCACGCCTTAAGCGCCGGCGGTTAGCCGGCCCGTGTCTCGAGAGTAACATGATCGCTGCGCTGTTCGCGCTCGCTGCCGCCATGGCCATCGGGGGCTGCGCCGCCGTGATCCAGGGCTTCCCCTATGTGCGTCTGGAGAGCGGCCTCGCGATGGTGATCGCGGGTTCGGTCGCGGCCTCGTCGGGCGCCGTGCTGTTCGGGATCAGCGTCCTCGCCCTCGTGTTCCGCCGGCTGGAGCGGGTGATCGGCCAGCGCCCGGCGCTGGCCCCGGCCGAGGCCGGCCCCGTTACCGAGAGCGCACCGCGGCTGCCGCCGGTGCTGCCGGCCGCCCCCGCCTTCATCGTGCCGCCGATCGTCGAGCCGCCCTTCGACCCCGAGCGGCCGCGGATCGAACCCAATCTGCGCCTGCTCGACGACACCCCGTCCACCCCGGTCGAGCCCCCCAGGGCGGCCGAGCCGCAGAGGCCGACCCCGGTCGAATCGGACTTCCCGATCCAGGCCTTTCCCGCCGCCCCGATCGTGGAGCCGGAGCCGCCCCATCGGCCTGCTCCGGAGGCAGCCCCGGCCCCCGCGGCCGAGCGCAGCCCGGAGGACGACCTGTTCGCCGCCCCCGAAGCGCCCCCGCAGCCGGCCCCGCCCTCGGAGCCTCCCGCCCTGCGCCCGAGTCTCGACGCGGCGCCGGAACCCGAGCCCGAACCGAAGCCCGACACCCGCACCGTGGTCGGGCGCTACGCCTCCGGCGGCAACACCTACGTGATGTTCGAGGACGGCTCGATCGAGGCGGAGACCCCGCAGGGCCGGTTCACCTTCGCGTCGCTGGACGAGCTGAAGGCGTTCGTCGACGGCGGCGGCGAATCCGGGACGCGCGGCGCCGCCTGACGGGGCGCCCCCTCAGGCCAGCGGGTTGAGGCTGTCGTTGCGCGGCGGGATCGGCGCCCGCATGGTCAGCGAGAACCCCTCGGGGTCGTAATCGGTCTCGACCTCGGCCTGGACCTGGGTGATGAGCACCCGCTGCAGCAGGCGCGAGCCGAAGCCCTGGCGGCTCGGGGGCCTGACCGGCGGGCCGCCCGATTCGCGCCAGTGGAAGCGCAGGATCCCGGCCGCGCCCCCGGCCTCCAGGGACCAGGTCACCGCGACCCGCCCGGTGCGGTTCGAGAGCGCCCCGTATTTCGCCGCGTTGGTGGTGAGTTCGTGGATCGCCATGCCGATCGGCACCGCGATCTCGGAGGGCAGGTCGATCGGCGGCCCTTCGAGGCTGATCCGCCCTTCGGCGCCGCCCTCGACCGAGACCTCCGCGTAGGGCTTCAGCTCGCTGAGCAGAAGGTTGGCCAGCGAGGCGGTCTGCCAGGTATCCTCGGTGAGCACCGCATGGGTGTGGGCGAGGGATTTGATCCGCCCGACGAAGGCCTCGTAGAAATCCTCGATGCTGGAGGCCGTGCGGGCCGTGGAGCCCACGATCGCCTGCACGGTGGCCAGCGTGTTCTTCACCCGGTGGTGCAGCTCGCGGATCAGCAGGCTCTGCCGCTCCTCGGCGATCCGCCGGTCGGTCACGTCGGCGACCACGCCGATCAGGCGGCGCGGCAGGCGGCTGGGGGCGTCCCGCTCGAACCGGCCGGCCATGTCGATGGTGCGCCAGGCCCCGTCGGATTTCCGCCGGATCCGGCCGCCGATCTGCAGGATCCCGTCCTCGCGCAGCGCCTTCGAGATCGCGTGGCGGACCGCGGCGCGGTCGTCCGGGTGGAGGATGTCGTTGAGGAACTCGTTCTTGCCGATGGTGCCGTCCTCGGGGGCGTGCCCGAAGATCTCGTACATGTGCTCGTTTTCCCAGATCGCCTGGTCCTCGAGCATGTGCCACTCGAAGATGCCGAGCTTGGCGATGGTGGTCGCCACCCGCAGGCGCTGATCCCGCGACAGGATCTCGTCCCGCGCCTCGACCCGGGTGGTGATGTCCTGGACGACGCCGACCATGCTGGCGGGCTCGCCGTCGCGGCCGGGCACGGCCTGGCCCCGCACCCGCAGGATCACGGTGCGCCCGGCGACGGTCACCGGCGTATCGAAATGGTAGGACTGGCCGGCCCGGCACGCCTCGGTGACGGTCGCGGCCAGGCGGGCGAGCTCGGGATCGGACAGGCCGCTCTTGAGCTCGTCCCACGGCACGGAGCGCCCGGGCTGGCGCCCCAGGATCCGGGCGGCCCGGCGCGACAGGGTCAGGAGGCCGGTCGCCCGGTCCCAGCGCCACTCGCCGAGGCCGGCGGTCTCCAGGGCCTCGCGGTTGGCCTCGGAATGGGCGGCCGCGTCCGCATCCACGGCCTCGACCACCAGGGTCCGGCCGGAGCGCCGCACGCGCACGTCCAGCACGGTGCCGTCCGCCCGGCGCCAGGCCTGGATGCCGTCGCCGAGCCCCTCGGGCCGGTCGGCCAGGAGATCCGCGGTCGCGCGTCCGGCCAGCAGGCCCGGCGCCCAACCGAGCAGGTCGTGCAGGACCCGGTTGGCGGCCACGATCGCCGCCTCGTCCGCCGACAGCACGACGAGGCCGATCGCGGCATCGTCGAAGCCCGCGCGATACGGGTCGTCCGCCGCCGGGTCTTGACCCACGCTCTCGTCCACTCGGAAAAACCCTCGAACGCGCCGCGGCGCGCTCCCGCACGAGATGCCCCCCTGCCGCGGTCCGGACCGCGAAGGCAACTCAGGATGGCGCCCGAGCGTGACCGTTGCAAGGCGTCCCGCTCCGATGCGGCGACCCGTCCGTGCGAAACCGAACGGGATGCGGGCGCGCTCGGACCGCGCGGGTGCCCCGGCGCTGGCCGCTCAGCGCGGACGGCGCACGAATTCCAGATATGTCGGGCGCCGGCCCGCTGCCAGCGCCTTCGCCTCGTAGCGGGTTCCGGGCCAGCCCGGGAAGGGCTGGGTCCAGTCGCCGGCCTGCCGCGCCGTCCAGATCAGGACCGGGCAGCGGGCGGCCCGGACCAGGGTCCAGCCGGCATAATCGTCGATGTCGCTGGCGAAGCGGAACAGGCCGCCATCCTTGAGGACCCGGCCGATCTCGGCGAGCGAGGCATCCGAGACGAAGCGGCGCTTGCGCTGCCGGCGCTTCGGCCAGGGATCGGGATAGAGCAGGTAGACCCGGTCCAGGCAGGCATCCGGCAGGCGCGCCAGTAGGGCGGTCACGTCCTCGTCGCGGATGCGGACGTTGCGCAGGCCCCGCGCCTCGATCGCGGCCAGCAGCTTGACCACGCCGTTGACGAACGGCTCGGCCCCGATGATCCCGATCCCGGGATGGGCCTCGGCCTGGGCGGCGAGGTGCTCGCCGCCGCCGAACCCGATCTCCAGCCAAACCGCCTCCGGCGCGCCGCCGAGCGCCGGGAACAGCGTGTTCGGATCGAGCGGCCGGTCGTCCGGCGGGAGATCGACGCGGAGCGCCGGGAGCAATTCGGTGAGGCGCCGCTCCTGCAGGCCGCGCAGGCGCTTGCCCTTGCGCCGCCCGAAGAAGGCGCGCTCCGGCTCCTCGGCCTCGCGACCGGGTCGTCCGTTCAGGTCAGACATCGGCTACCAACGCGTCGTCCGCACACGGGCAAGGACGGGTTTCCAGAGGGCTCGCGGCCCCGAGGCAGGGCTCTGCCCCGCTCCCGCAAAAGGTCCAAGACCTTTTGAAACCGGGACTCAAAAAAACGCCAGCGCGCCGTCCCGAATCGGGGACGGCGCGCTGGCGGGTCGTTCGGCGCTGGAGCGCGGGCCGCCTTACGACAGGGCCGACTTCAGCTTCTGGGCGAGGTCGGTCCGCTCCCAGGAGAAGCCGCCATCGGCCTCCGGCGCGCGGCCGAAATGGCCGTAGGCGGCGGTGCGCGCGTAGATCGGCTTGTTCAGGCCGAGCGCCGTGCGGATGCCGCGGGGCGACAGGTCCATGGCGTCCATCAGGACGGCCTCGAGCTTGGCCTCGTCGACCTGGCCGGTGCCGTGCAGGTCCACATAGATCGAGAGCGGCTTCGAGACGCCGATCGCGTAGGCGAGCTGGATCGTGGCGCGGTGGGCCAGGCCGGCCGCGACGACGTTCTTGGCGAGGTAGCGGGCGGCATAGGCCGCCGAGCGGTCGACCTTCGTCGGATCCTTGCCCGAGAAGGCGCCGCCGCCATGGGGGGCCGCGCCGCCGTAGGTGTCGACGATGATCTTGCGGCCGGTCAGGCCGCAATCGCCGTCGGGGCCGCCGATCACGAACTTGCCGGTCGGGTTGACGTGCCAGACGGTGCCCTCGTTGATCCAGCCCTGCGGCAGGGCCGCCCGGATGTAGGGCTCGACGATGGCGCGCACGTCGGCCGAGTCCAGGGACTCGTCGAGGTGCTGGGTGGAGAGCACGATCTGGGTCGCCTCGACCGGGCGGCCGTTCTCGTAGCGGACCGTGACCTGGCTCTTGGCGTCGGGGCCGAGCTTGCCGGCATCGCCCTCACCCTTCTTGCGGGCGTCGGCGAGGTCCTTGAGGATCTTGTGCGCGTAGAACAGCGGCGCCGGCATCAGCTCCGGGGTCTCGTCGGCGGCGTAGCCGAACATGATGCCCTGGTCGCCCGCGCCCTCGTCCTTGTTGCCGGCCGCGTCCACGCCCTGCGCGATGTCGGCGGACTGGGCGTGCAGGTAGATCGCGACCTCGTTGTTCTTCCAGTGGAAGCCGTCCTGCTCGTAGCCGATCTCCTTCACGGCCTGGCGGGTCAGCTCCTCGAGATCCTTGAAGGTCACGGAATCCGGACCGCGCACCTCGCCCGCGATCACGACGCGGTTCGTGGTAGTGAGGGTCTCGACCCCGAGCCGCGCCTCCGGCATCGCCGCGATATAGGCATCCACCACCGTATCCGAGATCCGGTCGCTGACCTTGTCGGGATGGCCTTCGGACACCGACTCGCTGGTGAACAGGTAGTTGGAACGCGGCATGTGGACGGATCCCGAGCACGGGTACGCCGTCGCGATCGCGGCGTTCGACCCTCTATGGGGTCGGGGTTCTCGCACCGGGCCGGATGACGGTCAACCCGGATCGCCGAACGGATCCGCTATAACGTACGAAACGGGTGAAAAAACGCCCGTCCTCGGCACAACTCAGCATTCAGCCGTTGAGCTTGTGGTCCAGGGCCCGGATCGCGGCGGCGACGTCCCGGCGGGCTTCCTCGGAGAAATGCTCGGTGATGTGGCGGCCCACGACCTCGGCCAGGCCCTGAAGCCCGTCCTCCGCCGACAGGGGCGTCTGATCCGGCTCGGAGAAGCCCGGCGCGGTGAAGTCGTCGTTCCGCGGCATGCCCTTGAAGAAGTAATCCATCGGCACCCCGGTCATCCGGGAGAAGATGTCGAGATGGACGGCACTGATCCGGTTGGTGCCCTTCTCGTACTTCTGCAGCTGCGCCGCCGACATCCCGAAGCTCTGCGCGACGCGACGCTGCGTCAGCGATGCCTTGCGGCGCTGCTCGGCGATGCGTTGACCGACATACACGTCACGCTGATCGGTTTTCTGACCCGCCATGTAGAACTTGCCCACTCCTGCCGCGATTTTCGGGCGGCGAAGCTTAACCGCATAGCGAGGCCGTGTCACCGGCGGGTGACCATCGCGGTAAATGTTTTGCCGCGGCGCCGATTCCCGTCGACGGACTGAGTTCTGGTGTCCCCGGCAGGGCTCGAACCTGCGACCCCAGGTTTCATACCACTTCGGCTTTCGCCGCCGCCGCCCCTGCGGGCCGCGTTCGTGGCCTGGACTATCCCTTCACCATGGGCCCGGCTTGCGCCCGGCCGTTAGGTGCCGCCCGTCTAGTCTCTACACCTTCCCGCTGGCGCCGAGGCGTCGGGCGGGCTTGGCTCGGGATCGGCAGGACGCCGGCATGCCGGCGCCGGGAGCTTTCCCCGACTTTGAGCGGATCCGCCGCGCAGTTTCCCGACGCGACGCCCAATTGTGACCGTTTAGGAAACCTGTGCTCTGTCCAGCTGAGCTACGGAGACGACCAGAATCCCCATAGCATCAACCCCCGGACAGGCCAACCGCGCGGTGTGCGCGCGCGCGATCCGGGGCATGATCGGCCGGGGGGTTCGATGATCCGGACAGGCGACGGGCCGGCGGGCGGGCGACGGGGCCGGGCGGCCCGCGCGATGGCGGTGCCGATCCTCGCGGCCGCGGGCTTTGCCGCGCCGTGTCTCGCCGCGCCGGCGGAGTGTCGGCCGGGACCGGCGCGAACCGAGATCCTCGACGGGATCGGGCCGCGCGGCGAGATCCGTCTCGCCTCGGGCGGCCGCGCCGTGCTCGAATCCCTGCACTGGCCGGACACCCCGGAGATCGCCGAGGCCGCGCGCGCCTGGCTCGATACGCGGCGCGGCGACAGCCTGGTCGTGGTGCCGCGCGGGCAGCCCGACCGCTGGGGCCGGGAGCGGGCCGACATCCAGGTGGCCGACACCGACATCGACCTTGCGGGCGGCCTGATCGCGGCCGGGCTGGCCTTCGCGGATGCCGGTGAGCGCGATTCGCTCTGCCGCCCGGCCCTGCGCGCCGTGGAGGCGTCCGCCCGCGACAGGCGGCTCGGCCTGTGGCGCGATCCGGTGCCCCAGGCCGCCGACGGGCCGGCGCTCCGGGCGCGGGAGGGGCGCTTCGCCGTCGTGGAGGGCCGCATCCGCCATGTCGGCGAGCGCAGCGCGCGCACCTATCTCGACTTCGTGGTCCACGGCGAGGACGGGCTCACGGTCACGGTATCGAAACGCACTTGGCGAATGATGCTCGCCCGTGGTTTGAGTGCGCCTTCGCTCGAAGGCCGGCGCGTGCGGGTCCGCGGCATCCTGGAAGTCTGGCGCGGCCCGACCCTGGAGGCCAACGCCGACGCGGTCGAGATCCTGGGTGAGCCGGATCGGCGCGAGGCCGAGCCGGCGGAGGAACAAGGGCTGCGGCGCTGATCGCGATGGGCGGGATCACGGAGCGAATGCGAGTGGTGAGGCGGCGCTTGCGCGGCCTGGCGTCGGCCTGTTCCGGGGCGACGCTTCTGGCTGTCGGTCTGGGCGCCTGCGTGGCCGACCAGGCGACCGGTCCGGTGACGCCGGCCGTGGTCCAGGTGCCGGCCGAGGCGCCGCGCACCACCGGCCGCGAGCGCGCCGCCGATGCCGACCACCTCAAGCTCGTGGCCTCGTTCGGGGGCGAGGCCCGCGCGCCCAACGTGATGCGGATGCTCACGGAGGTCACCGACCGGCTGGTGAAGGCCAGCGAGCGGCCGGACCAGGCCTACGCGGTGACGCTGCTCGATTCGCCCGTGGTCAACGCCTTCGCGCTGCCCAACGGGCGGCTCTACGTCACCCGCGGGCTGGTGGCGCTGGCGAGCGACACCTCCGAGGTCGCGGCCGTACTCGCCCACGAGATGGCGCACGTCACCCTCAACCACGCCACCGCCCGGAGCGAGCTGGAACTGCGCTCGGCCCTGGTCAGCCGGGTCGTGGCCGACGTGCTGAACGATCCCGATACGGGCGCGCAGCTGCAGCATCAGTCGCGCTTCGCGCTGGCCCGGTTCTCCCGGGAGCAGGAGCTGGAGGCGGACGCCACCGGGGTCCGCACCCTCGCCAAGGCCGGCTACGACCCGTTCGCCGCCGGCCGCTTCCTCACCGCGCTCAACCGCTCGACCAACCTGAAGGCCGGCAGCGGCACCGCGGGCGAGCCCGACATGCTTGCGACCCATCCGGGCACCGCCGAGCGTGTCACCCAGGTGACCCGGGCGGCGCGCCGGATCGGGGCGCCGGGCATCGGGGCCGATGACCGGGCGCATTACCTCGCGGCGGTGGACGGGCTCCCGTATGGCGACAACCCGCGCGACGGCGCGGTGCGCGGCCACCGCTTCGTCCATCCCGGGCTCGGCATCGCCTTCGACGTGCCGGACGGGTTCGTCCTGGAGAACACACGCTCGGCGGTGCTCGGCACCACCCCGGACGGCAACCGGCGGCTGCTGTTCGACCAGATCGAGGCCAAGGAGGGCCAGCCCCTCGACGTCGCGCTCAGGGGCAGCTGGAACGACGCCCTCGACCCGGCCGGGTTCGAGACCCGCGAGGTCGGCGGCCACCCGGCGGCCTTCGCGCTGTCGCGCGGCAAGGACTGGACCTTCCGGCTCGGGGCGATCCGGATCGGCGACACGGCCTTCCGGATGATCATGGCGGCCAAGGGCGCCACCGACCCCGACCCGGCCTTCCGCCCCTGGGTCGCGAGTCTGCGGGCGATTACCCCCGAGGAGGCGGTGCTGCGGCCCCTGCGGCTGCAGGTGGTGCAGGCCGGATCGACCAGCGCCGAGGAGCTGGCCCGCCGCATGGCGGTGCCGGACCGAGCGCTCGACCGGTTTCTGGTCCTCAACGGGCTGGAGCGCGGCGCCGCGCTGGTGCCGGGCCGCAGCTACAAGATCGTGGTGGAATAGCCGCCCCGCTCTGCCGCGTCTTGCGCGCGCCCGCGCCCCGGACGACCGTCCGGCAGCGCTCGACCGTCGTCCCGGGTCAGGTCTCCGAGGTGCCGCGCGAAGCGCTTGATGGACATCACCTTTTTCCGCGAGCCGGTCGCCCCGCGCGGGGCGATGCGTCAGGGAGAGCGCCGTGATTCGATTCTTCTACAATCTCAGCCCCAACCCGATGAAGGTCGCCCTCTGCCTGGAGGAGATGGGCCTGCCCTACGAGCCGGTTCCGGTGGATCCGCGCAAGGGCGAGCAATTCGACCCGGCCTACACGGCCCTCAACCCGAACGCGAAGGTGCCGACCATCGTGGACGGCGACGTGACGGCGTTCGATTCGAACGCGATCCTGCTCTACCTCGCCGGCAAGACCGGCCGGTTCCTGCCGGAGGGCGAGCCGGTGCGGGGCGAGATGCTGTCCTGGCTGATGTTCGTGGCCACCGGCATCGGGCCTTTCTCCGGCCAATGCGTCCATTTCCGCCACTTCGCCCCCAACGGCGGCGCCTACGCCACCGAGCGCTACGCCTTCGAGGCGCGCCGCCACTGGGACATCCTGAACACGCGCCTCGCGGAGCGCGCCTACGTGCTGGGCGAGACCTACACGATCGTTGACATGGCCGTGTGGGGCTGGGCCCGGATGGTGCCGTTCGTGCTGGGCGAGGACGCCTTCGCGACCCTGCCCCACGTCAAGCGCCACCTCGACGCGATCAACGCCCGCCCGGCCGCGCAGGCCGCCGAGGCGCTGAAGGGGCGCCACACCTTCAAGTCGGAGATGGACGACGAGGCGCGCACCTTCATGTTCCGCGCACCTCAGAGCGCCGCGTAACGGGGCCCGGTTCAGGGCCCGGTGAGCGTCACGGAGAGCATCGGCAGGGTGACGGCGAACCCGTCGCCCGATGCCGGCGGCGTGCCGAGCGTGAAGCAGGCGCCCAGGCCGAGACAGAAAGCGAGACCGAGCAGCGAGGTCTCGAAGCCGCGATAGACCGATTCCATGGGAGGTCTCCTTCGCAAGAGACCCGCAGGATGCGCCCGACCGGTAAACGGATCGGTGCGCTGGCGCTCATCCATGGTGAGTAGGCGGTGGCAGGCGCCGAATACCCGTCTCGGTCAAACCGGCCGATGCCACCTTCTCTGTCATCCGGGGCTCGCCTGCGATGACCGCGAATGACGCCGCGGTTTGCACGACAGCCAAGCAGCCAGAAGGCCCACAGCACTCTCGTGCTGCGGGCCTTCCGATGGGACTCGCGGAGGTTAAAAAAGCAGCCGATGTTTCACGGGAAACATCGGCCGCCCGTCACAGCAGCTTGTCGATCGTGATCGGCAGGTCGCGGACGCGCTTGCCGGTGGCGTGGAACACCGCGTTGGTGATCGCCGCCGCGGTGCCGACGATGCCGATCTCGCCGAGGCCCTTCACGCCCAGCGGATTGGCCTTGTCCTCCTCGTCCACGAAGATCACGTCGATGTCGTAGATGTCGGCATGGACCGGCACGTGATACTCGCCGAGATTGTGGTTCATGAACCGGCCGAAGCGGTGGTCGAGCATCGACTCCTCTTCCAGCGCCGAGCCGATCCCCATCACGACGCCGCCGAGAATCTGGCTGCGCGCGGTCTTCGGGTTGAGGATCTTGCCGGCCGCGATCGCCGAGACCACCCGGGTGAGCCGCACCTGGCCCAACTCCTCGTCGACTTTCACCTCCACGAAGATCGCCCCGTGGGTGTAGGCCTGGTAGGTCTCGTTGAAGTCCTTGTCGGGACCGGCCTGCTCCACCGCCTCGACCTTGTCGACGCCGGCCGCGCGCATCACCTCGACCAGCGAGACGCTGCGGCTGGGATCGCCCGCCACCGAGATGCGTCCGTCCGCGAAGACGGCGCGGTCGACATCGACATTGGCGAGCGGCGAGTTCTCCAGGCCGCGGGCCAGCTTGAACACCTGCTCGCCGACATTGCGGCAGGCCTTCATCACGGCGGTGCCGGATGAGGCCGCGGTCCAGGACCCACCGGCGACCGGTGCCTCGGGCAGGCGCGTGTCGCCGAGCTTGGTCGTGACCGATTCCATGGGCAGGCCCAAAGTGTCGGCGGCGATCTGGGTCAGGATCGTGTAGGTACCGGTGCCGATATCGCCGGTGGAGTTGCCGACCATCAGCCGGCCATCCGCGGTCAGCGTCGCGATGGCGCTCGACTGCATCATCATCGATTCCCAGACGCCCGTGGCGACGCCCCAGCCCACGAGTTCGCGGCCCTCGCGCATCGAGCGCGGCTCGGGGCTGCGCTTGGACCAGCCGAAGCGCTCGGCGCCCTGGGTGAAGCAGGCCTTCAGCTCCTTGGAGCCGAACGGCTTGCCCTCGGCGGTGGCGTCCGAGTCCGCGTAGTTCTTCAGCCGCAGCGCGATCGGGTCCATCCCGGTCGCGTAGGCGAGCTCGTCCATCGCGGTCTCGATGGCGAAGACGCCGGTGACGGCCCCAGGGGCGCGCATGTCGCCCGGGGTGGCGGTGTCGAGCTTGGCGATCCGGTAGGTCAGGGCGACGTTATCGCAGCGGTAGAGCACCCCCGACCAGTTGACGATGACCTCCTGGTAATCCTCGAACTGGGAGGTGCCCTGCACCGCATCGTGCCGGAGCGCCGTCAGGGTGCCATCCGCCTCGGCCCCGAGGGAGACCGTCTGCAGTGCCTCGCCCCGATAGGTGAAGGACCACATCTGGTCGCGGGTCAGGGTCACCCGGACCGAGCGCTTCAGCTCCTGCGCGGCCAGCATCGCCAGGAAGGCCTGGTATTGCGGGCGCAGGCCCGAGCCGAAGCCGCCGCCGAGATAGGGGTTGAGCACCCGCACTTGGTCGGGCTTCAGCCCGAACACGTTGGCGAGATACTGGTGGCTGTTCGAGACGCCCTGGATCTTGTCGTAGACCGTGTAGGTCCCGTCCTCCTCGACCACCACCGTGGTGGCGTGCGGCTCCATCGGGTTGTGGTGCTCGTTGGCCAGCGTGTAGGCGCCCTGCACGCGGATCGGCGCGCTGCCAAAGGCCTGGTCGGCGTCGCCCCACGGCGCCGGCGGCGGCTTGATGCCCTCGCGCTTGTAGGGCGGATCGTAGGCGTCGCCGCGCACGGCGTGGAGGTCGGTCTCGGGCTCCTGGGCCTCGTACCGGACCTGGATCAGCGAGGCGGCGTAGCGCGCGGTCTCGAAATCCTCGGCCACCACCAGGGCGACCGGCTGGCCGCTGAACACGATCAGGTCGTCATAGAGGGCGCGGAACGGCGAGCCGGGGGGTGCCACCGCGTCCTGGAAGTTCTTGTCGCGCCAGGCGGTGCGGGGGCGGTTCTCGTGGGTGATCACCTTGAGGACGCCCGGCACCGCCTCGGCGGCGGCGGAGTCGATCCCCGCGATCCGGCCCTTGGCGATGGCGCTGGACACGACGTAGCCGTAGGCGAGATCCGGGGCGGCGAACTCGCCGGCGTATTTGGCGAGGCCGGTGACCTTGGCGGGTCCGTCGATGCGGCTGCGTGGGCTGCCGACGAAGGTGTCGTGGCCGGTGGAGCTGAAGGTCTGGGTCATCGGGATGCCTACTGGATGCGCTTGTCGCTGAGCGACTGGGGCGTGCCGGCAGCGGCCTGTTCGAGGCCGCGCACGATGGCCCGCCGGGCGAGGTCGATCTTGAAGCCGTTGGCCGATTGCGGCTTGGCCTCGGAGACGATGAGGCCGGCCGCCTGCTGGAAGCTCTCGCGGGTGGCGGGCTTGCCCTCCAGCAGCGCCTCGGCCTCACGGTTGCGCCAGGGCTTGTGGGCGACGCCGCCGAGCGCCAGCCGGGCGGTCTTGATCGTGTCGCCGTCGAGCTCGACGCCCGCCGCCACCGAGACCAGCGCGAAGGCGTAAGACAGCCGGTCGCGCAGCTTCAGATAGGTGTAGTGCTGCGGGAACTTGCTCTCTGGCAGGTCCACCGACACGATGATCTCGCCGGGGGCGAGGTTGGTGTCGATCTCAGGGCTATCGCCCGGCAGCCGGTGGAAATCCGCGAAGGGAATCGTCCGCTCGCCCTGCGGCCCGCTCACCCGGACCGTCGCCTCGAGCGCCGCCAGGGCGATGCACATGTCGGACGGGTGGGTGGCGATGCAGGAGTCGCTCGCCCCGAAGATCGCGTGGATGCGGTTGACGCCGCCGATCGCCGAGCAGCCGGTGCCGGGCTCGCGCTTGTTGCAGGGCGTGGCCGTGTCGTAAAAATAGTAGCAGCGGGTCCGCTGCAGCAGGTTGCCGCCCGTGGAGGCGGCGTTGCGCAGCTGCGCCGAGGCGCCGGCCAGGATGGCGTTGCGCAGCAGCGGGTATTGCGCGGCGACCCGGTCGTCGTAGGCGACCTTGGCGTTGGTCGCGAGCGCCCCGAGCCGCAGGCCGCCCTCATGCGCCTCGATGCCGTCGAGGGGCAGCCGGGTGATGTCGATCAGCCGGCCGGGCTTCTCGACATCGTACTTCATCAGGTCGATCAGGTTGGTGCCGCCCGCAATGAAGCGCGCGCCCGCCCCGTAGGCCTGGACCGCCTCCGCCACCGTGCCGGCGCGGACATAATCGAAGCGGTTCATCGGGCGGCTCCCTGCATCACGTCCTCGATCGCGTCGACGATGTTGGTGTAGGCACCGCAGCGGCAGAGGTTGCCGCTCATCGCCTCGCGGATCTCCTCTCGGCTATGGGCGTGGCCCTCGTTCATCAGGCCGACCGAGGAGCAGAGCTGGCCCGGCGTGCAGTAGCCGCACTGGAAGGCGTCGTGCTCGATGAACGCCTCCTGGATCGGATGGAGCGCGTTGCTGCCGCCCCGGTCGCCGAGGCCGGCAAGCCCCTCGACCGTGGTGATCTCGGCCCCGTCCTTCATGACCGCCAGCGTTAGGCAGGCATTCACCCGGGTGCCGTTCACCAGCACCGTGCAGGCGCCGCACTGGCCGTGGTCGCAGCCCTTCTTGGTGCCGGTGAGGTCGAGCTTTTCGCGCAGGAGATCGAGCAGCGTGGTCCAGGGCGTGACCTTGAGCGCCCGGCGCTGCCCGTTGATCGTCAGGGTGATGTCGAGCGCGGTGTCGGCCCGCACCGGCGGACTGTTTTCGAGGAGCATGCTGTCGTCCACGATCTGGGCCGGCCGCGGGGCCGGACGGGGAACGGAAGATCGGTCTGGGGCGGCGACGAGCCGGCGCCCACGGGGCCAGTCGATCGATAACCATTCCAAACTACGCCTGTTCCGCGGACGATCGGTCTCAGGGCCGGACATCCGGCCGTTGCCGGGCCCGCCCCGCCTCGGCTAACCCTGTCGTCGCGAAAAAATCCCTGCCGCATCCCGGAGCTCCCGATGGCCGCGCTCGACGCGATCCTCAACGACATCGACACGGACTTGGAGAACGCCCTGGAGCGGCTGTTCGCCTTCCTGCGGATCCCGTCGATCTCGACCGAGCCGGCCCATGCCGGCGATTGCCGGGCCGCCGCCGCCTGGCTCGCCCAGGACCTCACGGCGCTCGGCTTCGAGACTTCCGTGGAGGACACCTCGCTGCACCCGGTGGTGCTCGCGACCAAGCCGAAGCCCGGCGCGCCGCACGTCCTGTTCTACGGCCATTACGACGTGCAGCCGGTCGACCCGCTCGACCTGTGGACGACGCCGCCCTTCGAGCCGCGCATCGCGTCGGATGCGGAGGGTCGCAAGACCATCGTCGGGCGCGGGTCTTCCGACGACAAGGGTCAGGTCATGACCTTCGTGGAGGCGTGCCGGGCCCATATCGCCATGAGCGGCGAGCTGCCCTGCGGCGTCACGATCCTGATCGAGGGCGCCGAGGAGAGCGGCTCGCAGGGCCTGCCCGAATGGGTCGCGGCCAACCGCGACCGCCTCGGCTGCGACGTGGTGCTCGTGTGCGACACCGGCATGTGGGACCGGACCACGCCGGCGATCACCTCGTCGCTGCGCGGGCTCGCGTATTTCGAGGTGAAGGTCACCTGTGCCGACCGCGACCTGCATTCGGGCTTCTTCGGCGGCGCCGCCCGCAACCCGATCCACGTTCTGTCGAAGATCATCGCCGATCTGCACGATGAGGACGGGCGGGTGACGATCCCGGGCTTCTACGACGGCGTGCACGAGCGCCCGCCCGAGGTGCTGGAGCAGTGGCGCGGCCTGGGGCTGACGCCCGAGACCCTGCTCGGGCCGATCGGCCTGAAGGAGCCGGCCGGCGAGCGCGGGCGGATGCCGATCGAGCTGGTGCAGTCGCGTCCGTCCTGCGACGCCAACGGCATCATCGGCGGCTATACCGGCGAGGGCACCAAGACGGTGATCGCTTCAACCGCCTCGGCCAAGATCTCGTTCCGCCTCGTGGACGACCAGGACCCGAAGGTTCTGGCCGAACGGTTCGAGGCCTTCGTGCGCGAACGGGTGCCGTCGGACTGCACGGTCGATGTCATCACCTACAAGGGCTCGCGGGCGATCAGCCTGCCCTTCGACATGCCGCAGCTCGGGGCCGCCAAGGCGGCGCTCGCCGAGGAATGGGGTGTGCCGGCCGTCACCGTGGGCGCCGGCGGCTCGATCCCGATCGTGGGCGACTTCAAGCGGCTCCTGAACCGCGACACGCTGCTGATCGGCTTCGGCCTGGACGACGACCGGATCCACTCACCCAACGAGAAGTACGACCTGACGAGCTTCCACAAGGGCACGCGCTCCTGGGCGCGGATCCTCGCGGCGCTCGGTCAGGGCTGATCGTCAGGGCGGGACGCCGGCATCTTCGCGTCGATCCAGGCCCACAGGGCCCGGATCTCCTCGGCGGCGGGGCTCGCGGGCGCGTATTCCGTGACGCCGAGCCCGGTCGCCAGGGCGTCCTGATGGTCGACCCGGTGGATGATGCCGGGCTCGGCCAGCACCCCCAGCGCCCGCAACTGCGCGGCATAGGCGCTGGTGCGCGGCGAGGGCGGCGGCGGGCACTGGTTCAGCACCAGGGCGAACCGGCCGCGCAGGCCGAGATTCATCAGGGCCTGGAGGGTCGGGCGCGCCGCCACGATGTCGAGGCGCGAGGGCCGCACCGGCATCAGCACAAAATCCGCCCCCTTCAGGGCCGGCGCCAGCCCGGCGGAGCTGCCGGCGGTGTCGAGCACCGCGAGGGTCGTGCCCTGCTGGCCGAGGAGGTCCAGGATCTCGGGAAGCTGGCCGATCTCCCAGGGCTGGATCCGGTCGACCGCCACGGCGTTGCGCTCGCGCAGCGCCCCCCAGCCGGCCAGGGAGCCCTGCGGGTCGAGGTCGAGGGCGGTCACACGCTCGCCGGCCTGCGCCGCCGCGACGGCGAGCGAGGCGGCCAGCGTGGTCTTGCCGGTGCCGCCCTTCTGCACCGCCACCGCGAGGATCCGCGGCTGGGTGCTCCGGCGCAGGGCGCGCTCCGATACCTGTTCGGATCCTTGGGGATCCATGCCTCTCCTGCCTGTCGATCTCGGGCCCGGTCCCCGCGATCGTCGCAGCGCCGGAAGATGGTTGTCCGTACCCGTGTTGCGTGTGCGATCACCGCACCGGCGACCGTAGCCCAGCTACCATGACGATGTGATCATGAACACCGGAGGCTTGAACCCAGCTTATCCGGACACGATCCGAGCATCTGAAGACGAGCCGGCCGCGTCCCGACCGCATTTGATCTCCGGCCTCACGCTGATCTGCGCGATGACCGGCCGCCCTGCATTCGGATACGCGGCGTCCGATCCGCATCATTATTGATACTGATCGGGCCATAGCGTAGACACAATCGGAGTGTCAAGGAATTTATCAATACATAAATATCGGATTATTTTAGATCATCGTCCCATATTCGCTTCCAAAGATCTTGCCGAAAAGAAGCTTGCTATCCGGATACAGGACGACATGTCGTTCTTTGACGCTGGATACGCCGGATCGCATGATCGTGTCGGGATCTCACGATGGCTAGGTCGCGCGGCGATCCGGGGCGGGATCGGATCGCACCCTGCTCGGATCCGGGATCACCCGCCGCCGCCGCGCGTTGGGCCGCCGACCCGCTCGCCTGCTGCAGGAACCGCATGCCCCTCGACCGCCGCCGCCTGATCGGATCGGGCCTCGTCGCCCTCGCGGCCGGATCGGCCCAGGCGGGACCAGCGCCGGCACCGTCCGCCACGCCGCCCGCTGGCCGTGAGCCTCCGACCAGCCGCCCCGCCGGCACGCTGGAACTGGCGATGGCGGCCAACGCCCCATCGACGCCCACCGGCCTGGCGATCGCCCGGGGCGGCCGGATGTTCGTGATGATGCCGCGCTTCACCGGGTCCGAGCCGGTGACCTTGGGCGAGGTGCTGCCCGACGGTTCCGTGAAGCCCTATCCGGATGCCCAGGCCAACACGCCGGACCCGAGGGATCCGCAGGCGACGCTCTTCCACGTTCCCAACGGCGTGTTCGACCGCAACGACACGTTCTGGATCCTCGATTCCGGCCTGCCGCAGGGCAAGGGCAAGCCGGTGCCGGGGGCCGCCAAGCTCCTGGAGATCGACATCACGCAGGACCGGGTCCGCCGGGTGATCCCCCTCGATGCCGGCGTGGTGCCCGAGTCCTCGCTCAACGACCTGCGGGTCGATGTCCGGGCCGACCGGGCGCTCGCCTACATCACCGACCAGGGCCAGGGCGGCCAGGGGGCGATCCTGGCGGTCGACCTCGCCAGCGGACGGGTGACCCGCCGCCTGGCGGATCATCCGAGCACGGCGACGCAGGAGGGCCTGGTCAAGTTCGTGGAGCTGCGCCCGGTGATGGAGCAGAAGGGCGATGCTCCCGCGAAACACCCGAAGGGCGGGGCCAACGGCATCGCGATCAGCCCGGACGGCAGCCGCCTGTACTACGCGCCGCTGATGAGCCGGCGCCTCTACGCGGTGGAGACCGCCGCGCTCCTCGACCCGAACGTGTCGGACGCGGCCCTGGCCGCCAAGGTCCAGGATCTCGGCGAGAAGGGCATGACCGGCGGCCTGACCACGGATTCGAAGGACCGGGTCTATCTCAGCCTGCAGGAGCACAACGCCGTCGGCCGGCGCCTGCCGGACGGGACCGTGGAGGTGCTCGCCGCCGACGATCGCCTGATCTGGGCCGACACGTTCTGGATCACGCCGGACAGGTGGCTCTACATCTCGAGCGCCCAGGTCAACCGGCGGCCGGAATTCAACCGCGGCCAGGATTTGCAGCAGCCGCCCTACGCGATCCTGCGGATGCGCATCGACGCGGACCCGGTCCTGTAGGGTGGGATTCGGCACCGCGTGATCGGTACGGCCTCGGCTATGTGCTGCTCTCCTAGTGCAGCCGATTCCGGACCGCCGTGATGGACCTCTCGCACGATCCCGACTTCTTCGCCGTCCTCACCGACAGCTACCGGCGGCGCCTCGGCGCGGCTTTGGTCCCCGACGGGGCGGATGCGGCCTGGCTCTACGAGCAGGCGCCCTTCGTGGTGCTGGCCCATGACGGCGGCGCCGACCCGCGCTTCGTCTACGCCAACCGGGCCGCGCAGGCCTGTTTCGGCTATGCGCGGGACGAGCTGGTCGGCCTGCCGTCGCGGTTCTCGGCCGAGGCGCCCGAGCGTGCCGAGCGGCAGCACCTCCTCGACGCCGTGGCCCGGGACGGGTTCACCCGCGGCTACCGGGGCCTGCGGATCGCCAAGGGCGGCCGGCGATTCTGGATCGAGCAGGCGGTGGTCTGGCAGCTCGACCGCGACGGCGTGACGGTGGGCCAGGCGGCGACGTTCTCGCAGTGGCGCGACGCGTAGGGATCGGACGCGTCGTATCGGCGGCTGGACGCCCTTCGACGCGCGCTTCGCGCTTCCACGCGAGGGGAAGCGTTGAGGATTGGGGGCCGGCTCCGGGGAGGGAGCGGCAGGCCCGGCTAGCCTGACGATTCGTAAAAGCCGGCGTGGTCGCGCCTGCGGCACGCCCGCGCCCGTCACGTCAGGTCGAATCCGCGCCCCGAACGTCGGAACCAAATATCTGCCAATCCTTCGGTCGCAGCTCGAAACGCACCGTTAACCTTAATCAGTGATTTGCCAGATCATTAGTGGCTTCGCGCGGGCTGAATCGGCCGCCGCGCAAGGATGGCAAATCATGCGGCTGATCGTCGGCACCTTGGTCGTCTTCGCCTGCGTCTTCGGCAGCTACGCCGCGATGGGTGGTCACCTGCTCGTCCTCTGGCAGCCGTTCGAGTTTGTCATCATCCTCGGTGCGGCGATCGGAGCCTTCATCATCGGCAATACCGGGCCAGTGCTCAAGGCCGTGCCCGCCATGCTGGGCACGCTCGTGAAGGGCCCCAAATACACGCAGAACAGCTATGTCGAGCTGCTGGGAATGCAGTATTCGCTGTTCAAGCTTGCCAAGCAGAAGGGTTCGATGGCGCTCGAGCCGCACATCGAAAACCCGAGCGAGTCGACGCTTTTCAACGCCTTCCCGTCCTTTGCAGCAAACCACCACGCGGTCGAGTTCGTCTGCGACTACATGCGGATGGTCACGCTGGGCGCCAACAACGTCTACGAGATCGACGCCCTGATGGATGAGGAACTGGAGACGCACCACCAGGAGCAGGAGCGTGTCGTGTCGGCCATGCAGTCGCTCGCCGACGGAACGCCGGCGCTCGGCATCGTCGCCGCCGTGCTCGGCGTGATCAAGACGATGGGGGCGATCAAGGAGCCGCCGGAGGTGCTGGGCCATCTGATCGGCGGCGCACTGGTCGGCACCTTCTTCGGCGTCTTCGTCGCCTACGGCTTCTTCGGGCCCATGGCGCAGTCGCTCAAGAGCCTCTTCGAGGCCGAGTCGAAATACTACCTTTCCCTCAAGGCGGGTCTCCTCGCCCATATCGGCGGCCAGCCGCCGGTGATGGCGGTCGAATTTGCCCGCAAGTCTCTGATGAGCGACGTCCGCCCGACCTTCAGCGAAGTGGAAGCGGCAACCGCCGCTCTGCCCGCCCAGAACTGACCCGGTATCCGGCAGGGATTCGATGAGCACGATCATCATCAAGAAGGTCAAGAAGGCCGCTCACGCGCATCACGGCGGGGCCTGGAAGATCGCCTATGCGGACTTCGTAACCGCCATGATGGCGTTCTTCCTGCTGATGTGGCTGATCAGCATGACGACGCAGGAGCAGAAGGTCGGTCTGGCGGAATATTTCGCGCCGGCGGCGTCGAGCCCGGCAACCAGTGGTGCGGGCGGGATGCTGTACGGCACCGCCCTGGACACGTCCGGCAACAAGGCGTCCACGCCCCGGGACGCGCAGAGGGGCTCTGACGAGCAGGTGGACAGACCGCGCCAGACCCGTCCGGGCCGCGCCAACGAACTCGATACCAGCCGCCCGGCCGCCAGCGTGCAGGCCGATTACAGCGCCATCGCCAGCCTCCGGCAGGCGCTCGAGACGATGCCCGACATCGCCGAACTGTCGAAGAACATCGTGATCGAGCCGACCAAGGAGGGCGTGAACGTGTCCCTCGTGGACCAGGACGGCCGCGCCATGTTCCGCGAGGGCTCCGTCGAGCCCTACGAGCGCACCCGTCGCGTGCTGGAGGCGCTCGCGCCCGCCATGCGCCGGTTGCCCAACCGCCTCTCGATCACCGGCCACACGTCTGCCGCGCGCCCGGGCTCGGCGCGGGCCGGCGAACCCTGGAACCTCACCGCCGGGCGTGCGCTCGCCGTGCGCGACATCCTGTCGGGTGCCGGGGTTCCCAACGACAACTTCATGTCCGTGGTGGGACGCGCCGACACCGAGCCGGTTTTCCCCGACAATCCCTACATCGCGCCGAATCGACGGGTGACGATCACGCTGCTCCACGCGAACCCGCCGGTGCCGCCGAACCTGTTCCGCTGACGACGAAGCGCCTCGCGGCCTGAGAGCCTCCCACGAAACGCCCTCCGCGCTGTCTCGCGCAGAGGGGGCCGCCGGTCATCGGGCGTCTTGTAGGAGGCTCTCGGAGGCCGCTCGAGATCGAGATCAGGGCGCGCGGCTCGACGCGGCATCGATGCTCGCCGTCGCCGCGGCCCACCCAAAATCAGGCCCGCCCCTCCTGCACCGCGTGGCAGGCGACGCCGTCCAGCAGGGCCGGGACCTCGGTGCGGCAGCGGTCGTTCGCCAGGGGGCAGCGCGGGTTGAAGGTGCAGCCGGGGGGCGGGTCGATCGGGTTCGGGATCTCGCCGGAAACCGGCACCCGGGCGCGGCCGACATGGGCGAGGTCGGGCACCGCGTCGAGCAGCATCCGCGTGTAGGGATGGCGCGGCCGGGCGAACAGATCCTTCGCGGCGGCGACCTCGACCAGGCGGCCGAGATACATCACCCCCACCCGGGTCGCCATGTGGCGGACCACGGCGAGGTTGTGGGAGATGAACAGGTAGGTCAGGCCCAGCCGATCCTGCAGGTCGCGCATCAGGTTGAGGATCTGCGCCTGCACCGAGACGTCGAGCGCCGAGGTCGGCTCGTCGCCGACCAGGAACTCCGCCTGGCTGGCCAGCGCCCGGGCGATGGCGACCCGCTGCCGCTGCCCGCCGGAGAATTCGTGCGGGTATTTCCTGGCATCGTCCGCGTGGAGGCCGACGAGGCCGAGCAGCTCGCTGACCCGGGCGCGGATCGCTCCCTCCCCCTGGATCAGGTTGAACGCCCGGATCGGCTCCGCGATGATCTTGCCCACGCGCCAGCGCGGGTTCATCGACGCGTAGGGGTCCTGGAAGATCATCTGGATCCGCGAGCGCAGGCGCCGCCTTGCGGCCGCCTCCCGGGGATCGGTCATCGAGACCCCGGTGATCCGGACCTCGCCGGCCGAGGGCGGCAGCAGGCCGACCACCATCCGGGCGACCGTGGACTTGCCGGAGCCGGATTCGCCGACGATCGCGAAGGTCTCGCCCTTGGCGATGGTGAAGCCGACCCGGTCCACCGCCGTGAGGAACCGGCGGGGCTCGCGCTCGATCACCCGGTTGAGCCAGGGCTTCGAGACGTCGAACAGGCGGCGCAGGTCGGTGACCTCGACATAGGCGCTCACGCCGCCTTCTCCGTCACATCGTACAGGTGGCAGGCGACGCGGCTCGCGCCCACGAGGATCGGCTCGGGCCGCTCGACGCGGCAGCGGGCAAAGACCTTCGGGCAGCGCGGGTTGAAGGCGCAGCCCTTCGGGATGGCGGTGAGCCGGGGCATCGAGCCGGGGATCTGGCTCAGCCGGTCGGCCTCCTGCGACAGGGTCGGGATCGCCCCCATCAGGCCGACCGCGTAGGGGTGATGGGGCTCCCGCACCACGGCGGCGACGGGGCCGATCTCGGCCACCCGCCCGGCATACATCACGGCGACCCGGTCGGCGGCCTCGGCGATCACGCCCATGTCGTGGGTCACCAGCATCACCGCGGTGCCGTGCTCGCGGCAGAGGCGCTTGAGCAGGGTGATGATCTGGGCCTGGACCGAGACGTCCAGCGCCGTGGTCGGCTCGTCGGCGATGATCAGCTCCGGCTCGGCGGCCAGCGCAAGCGCGATCACCACGCGCTGGCGCATGCCGCCGGAGAATTCGTGCGGATAGCCGTCGATCCGCCGCTCAGGGGCCGGGATGCCGACCTCAGCCAGCAGGTCGATCGCCCGGGTGCGGGCCGCCCTGGCCGAGAGCTCGGTATGGGCGCGCAGGGTCTCGACGATCTGGTCGCCGACCCGGAACAGTGGGTCCAGGGAGGTCAGCGGATCCTGGAAGATCATGCCGATCCGCCTGCCCCGCACCCGCCGCATCGCCTCGGGAGGCAGGTTGTCGATGCGCTCGCCGCGCAAGGCGATCTCGCCGCCGCTGATCCGGCCGGGGCGGTCGATCAGCCCGATCACCGCCGAGCCGGTGACCGACTTGCCGGCCCCGGACTCGCCGACGACCCCCAGGATCTCGCCCCGGCCGATGTCGAACGAGACCCGGTCGATGGCGGTGAGCGGCCCGCGGCGCGTGTCGAACGTGACCGTGAGGTCGCGCACGGAGAGGATGGTTTCACTCATCGCGCGCGGGCTCCGACAACGGCGCGTGCTCCCGCCCGCACCCTCATCCTGAGGTGCGAGCGCAGCGAGCCTCGAAGGAGGCCTCCGGATGACGCGTGATCCCTGGAGGGCTCCTTCGAGGCCTCCGCTTCGCTTCGGCACCTCAGGATGAGGGCGCGGGTGGGATGAGCCCGGGAAACGCCGTGGTCCAACAACATCATTGCAGCTTCGGATTGAGGGCGTCGCGCAGCCAATCCCCCAGGAGGTTGATGGCGATGACGAGGCCGGCCAGCGCCAGGCCCGGGAAGGCGACGATCCACCACTCGCCGGAGAACAGGAACCGGTTGCCGGTGCGGATCAGGGTGCCGAGCGACGGCATGGTCTCGGGCAGGCCGGTGCCGAGGAACGACAGGGTCGCCTCGGTGATGATCGCCAGCGCCAGGTTGATCGTGGCGATGACGAAGACCGGGCCGGTGACGTTCGGCAGCACGTGGCGGACCAGGATCACCGGGGGCGTCAGGCCGATCAGCCGGGCGGCCTGGACGTAGTCCTTGCCCTTCTCGACCATCACGGAGGAGCGCACGGTGCGGGCGTATTGCACCCAGAACGACAGGCCGATCGAGATCACGATCAGCCCGATCAGCGGCCCGACATCGAGGGCGCCGCCGAAGCTCGCCCGGGCGACGCCGTCCACCACCAGGGCGATCAGGATCGCCGGGAAAGTGAGCTGCACGTCGGCGACCCGCATGATCAGCGTGTCGAGGGCGCCGCCCGCGTAGCCGGCAATCAATCCCAGTGCGATCCCGATGATGCCCGAAGTGATCACCCCGAGCACCCCGACGATCAGGGACAGGCGCAGGCCGTAGAGCACCGCCGAGAGCACGTCGCGCCCCTGGTCGTCGGTGCCGAGATAGAACGGCGCCTGGCCGTCCGCCTGCCAGATCGGCGGCAGGTTGGAGTTGATCAGGTCGAGCTGGGCCGGGTCGTAGGGGTTCTGCGGCGAGATCAGCGGCGCGGCGACCGCGAGCCCGACCATCAGGATGGTGGCCAGAAGCGCCACGATCGCCGTCTTCGACCTCAGAAAACTCGCCAGCAGGTCGGAATCGCGCCAGCGCGCGAGCCGGCCGGGCGTCGCCGCCTGCAGCGGGACCGGCGGGGCGCCGCCGGCGTCGATATCGCGTCCGCTCATCAACCGGCCCTCATGCCGTCGCCGAGGACAGCCGCAGGCGCGGATCGACCACGGTGTAGAGGATGTCGACCACGAGATTGATGGTCACGAAGATCAGCGCGACGAGCAGCAGGTAGGCGGACATGATCGGGATATCGACGTTCTGCACGGCCTGGACGAACAGCAAGCCCATGCCGGGCCACTGGAACACCGTCTCGGTGATGATCGAGAAGGCGATGACCGAGCCGAGCTGGAGCCCGGCGATGGTGATCACCGGTACGAGGGTGTTCTTCAGGGCGTGGCGCAGGTGGACGGCGCGGGTGGAGAGACCCCGCGCCCGGGCGAAGCGGATGTAGTCGGTGCGCAGCACCTCCAGCATCTCGGCGCGCACCAGCCGCATGATCAGCGTCATCTGGAACAGGCCGAGCGTGATGGAGGGCAGGATCAGCGCCTTGAGGCCGGACCAGGTGAGGAAGCCGGTGGTCCACCAGCCGAGCCGCACCGTGTCACCGCGCCCGTAGGAGGGCAGCCAGCCGAGCGTCACCGAGAACAGGTAGATCAGCAGGATGCCGATCAGGAAGGTCGGCAGGCTGATCCCGATGAGCGAGACCGCCTGGAACAGGCCGGCGAGCCAGGAATCCCGGCGCAGCGCGCAGAAGACCCCCATCAACACGCCGACCACCAGGGCGAAGACCGTGGCGCAGAAGGCGAGCTCCAGGGTCGCCGGCATGCGCTCGGCCAGGAGCTGCGAGACCGGCTGGCGGAACTGGTACGAGATCCCGAGCCGGCCCTGCACCACGTCGCCGGCATAGCGGGCGAACTGGAGCAGCACCGGATCGTCGAGGCCGAGGCTCTTGCGGATCTCGG
This sequence comes from Methylobacterium brachiatum, assembly GCF_020523825.1. GTDB lineage: Bacteria > Pseudomonadota > Alphaproteobacteria > Rhizobiales > Beijerinckiaceae > Methylobacterium > Methylobacterium brachiatum. The sequence goes on from NZ_JAJALK010000005.1 coordinate 451,904, forward strand.
CCCGCTCGGAGGCAGGCGTATCGGGCCCGACGATCTGGTTCACAGGGTCGCCCGCGAACCGGAACATCGAGAACGCGATGAGCCCGACGACCGCGAGCACCGCAATCGCCTGGATCACCCGGCGCAGGAGGAAAGCGAGCACGCCCGGCCCCTTACTGGGGGTCTTTCGAGACCCAGTAGAGCAGCAGCATGTTGTCCGGCCGCTGCACGAGATGGACCTTCTTGGACACGCCCCAGGCGAGCGCCTGCTGGTGCAGTGGGATGTAACCCCAATCGGCCTGGATCGTGTCGAAACCCTCCTTGATCAGGGCGTCGCGCTTGGTCTTGTCGGTCTCGGCCTCGACCTGGTCGGCGATGGTGTCGATCTTCGGGTTGCAATAGCCGCCGAGGTTCCAGCCGCCGCGGCCGGACTTGTCGCCGGGTTTCCGGCAGCCGGCGATCTCGAACAGGATGTTGTGGCTGTCCTGCGAGGACGGGGTCCAGCCTACGAGGTAGAACGAGGTGTCGAAGCCCGGCGACAGGACTTTGGCGAAGTACTTGGCCTTCGGCTGGGCGTTCAGGTTCACCTTGACGTTGATGCGGGCGAGCATCGAGACCACGGCCTGGCAGATCGCCTCGTCGTTGACGTAGCGGTCGTTGGGGCAATCCATGGTGAGCGAGAACCCGTCCGGATAGCCCGCCTCGACCATCAGCTCCTTGGCCCGCTTCAGGTCGGTGGCCGGGCGCTTGATCTCGTTGGCGCGGTCGAACAGCGTCGGGGCGATCAGAAGGGCCGAGGGCGTGGCCTGGCCGCGCATGACCCGCTTGGCGATCGTGTCCTCGTCGATGGCGCGGTAGAACGCCTCGCGCACCTTGGGGTCCTTGAACGGGTTCTTGCCCTTGACGCTCGAATCCTTCAGCTCGTCCCGCCACTGGTCCATGCCGAGGAAGACCGTGCGCAGCTCCGGCCCAGCCATCACGGTGGCGGTCCCGCTGCTATTGACCCGCTGCTGATCCTGCAGCGACACCGGATCGACCCAATCGACCTCGCCCGACAGAAGGGCGGCGACCCGGGTGGCGTCGTTGCCGATGGTGGTGAACACCGCCTCGTCGAGGTTCGACTCGACCTTGCCCCAGTAGCCGTCGAACTTCTTGAACACCGTCTTCACGCCGGGCTGATGCTCGGTGATCACGAACGGGCCGGTGCCGTTCTCGTGCAGGGTGGCGTAGCTCGGGGCGGCCGCGGTGGGCGGCGTCGGCTGGGTGGCGTTGTTCTTCTCCGACCAGCTCTTCGACATGATGTACCAGCCGGAGAACTGGTACACGGCGATGGGGTTGGGCTTCTTCAGCAGCATGTCGACGGTGTAGTCGTCGACCTTCACGAATTCGGCGTCGCCCGGCACGTTGGTCTGGAAGTTCGAGCCCGGGGCACGGACGCGCTGCGCCGAGAAGATGACGTCGTCGGCCGTGAACGGCGAGCCGTCGTGAAACTTCACGCCCTTGCGCAGATGGAAGCGCCAGCGGGTCGGCTCGGGCGTCTCCCAGGATTCGGCCAGCTGGGGGGCGAGCTTGAGGTCCTTGTCGCGGGTGATCAGGGACTCGTAGACGGCCCCGTGCATGCCGATCGTGAAGCTCTCCTTGAGGGAGTAGGGATCGAGCGACTTGATGTCCCCCTGGAAGGCGAAGCGGAACACGTTGGCGGCCTGGGCGGGCAAAGCCGTCAGCGCGAAGGCCGCGACCGCGCCTGCGGCCACGCCGCGGGCGAGGATCTTCAGGGTGGAACGGGACAAGCGGATCTCCGGAACCTTGGAAGTTGATGGCAGGCGGCCATCACCAGCGCAGGGGTTGAGCCTAGGCCGAGTGAAGCGCGCGGGCAAACCGCACCGGCCACACACCCACAGCAAGGTTCGGACCATCCGTATGCAAAATGCGGGGCCGAGGGGGCACGATGTTCACGGATCTCAGGACGAAGCGCGGGTTCCACTCTCCCCGTGTGCGGGAAGCGAGAGGCGAAGCCGCGGTGAGGGGCGTGACCGGATGAGTCTCCTCCGGGGCAGCCCCCTCACCCTCGGCTGCCGCCTCGCTCCGGCGACGACAAGGTCGCCGGAGCCCTCTCCCTACAAGCGGGGCGAGGGGATCCGACCGCGCAGGCCGGGGACGAACCCGAAGCCGGCAGCCCCTACTCGGCCGCCACGTGATGCGGCTGGTGGGCGGGCGCCGCGTCCGCGCCCTCCCCCCGCTCGCCGTCCGCAACGGCTTTGCGCCGGAACAGGCGCATCACCACCACGAAGAAGACCGGGACGAAAAACACCGCCAGCACGGTCGCGGTGATCATGCCGCCCATCACGCCGGTGCCGATCGCCTGCTGGCTCTTCGAGGCGGCGCCGGTGGCGATGGCCAGCGGCACCACGCCGAAGATGAAGGCGAGCGAGGTCATCACGATCGGCCGGAACCGGAGCGTCGAGGCCTCGACCGCGGCCCGGATCACCGAGGTGCCGGGCCTCCAGAGGTCCTTGGCGAATTCCACGATCAGGATCGCGTTCTTGGCCGACAGGCCGATGATCGTGATCAGGCCGATCTTGAAGTACACGTCGTTGGGCATGCCGCGCAGATAGACGGCCCCCACCGCGCCGATCACGCCGAGCGGGATCACCAGCAGCACCGAGACCGGGATCGCCCAGCTCTCGTAGAGCGCGGCCAGGCACAGGAACACGATCAGCACCGAGAGCGCCAGCAGCAGGCTGGCCTGGCTGTCGGCCTGCTTCTCCTGGAACGACTGGCCGGTCCAGGCATAGCCGAAGCCCTTGGGCAGCTGCAGCATCAGCCGCTCCATCTCGGCGATGGCGTCGCCCGAGGTGTAGCCGGGATTGGGCTCGCCGGTGATCCGGACCGACTGGTAGCCGTTGAAGCCGACGATCTGGCTCGGCCCCATGCCCCATTTCAGCTCGGCGAAGGACGACATCGGCACCATGGTGCCGGAGGCGTTCTTCACCGCGTAGTTGAGGATGTCCGACGCGTTCATGCGCTGGAGTTGCTCGGCCTGGACGTAGACGCGCTGCATCTTGCCGCGGTTGGGGAAGTCGTTGGTGTAGACCGAGCCGAGGTTGAGCTGGATCGTGGCGTTGATGTCCTCGAACTTGACGCCCAGAGCGGCCGCTTTCTCGCGGTCGACGATCAGCTCCGCCTGCGGGGTCGGCGGCAGGCCCTCGATCTTGACCTTCTGCAGGATCGGGCTGCCTTGCGCGAGCTTGAGCAGCTGGTCCTGGGCCGAGAGCAGGGCCGCGTAGCCGCGGTTGGCCCGGTCCTGGAGGCGGAACGAGAAGCCGGCGGCGTTGCCGAGGTTGTCCACCGGCGGCGGTTCCTGGGCATCCACGGTGGCGTCGCGGTAGCTGGCGAGCGCCGCGTTGGTGCCGGCCACCAGGGCGGCGGCCGAGTTCTTCGCGTCGCGCTCGCTCCAGGGCTTGAGGGTGACGAAGGCCTGGCTGGTGCTGGGCGCCTGGCCGGAGAACGAGAAGCCGTTCAGCATGGTCACGGTGGCGACGCCGGCTTGCGCCAGCAGGTGCTCCTCGACCTTGCGGTTGGCCTCCTGGGTGCGGTTGTAGGAGGCGCCGGGCGGCGTCTGGATGTCGACCGTGAAGAAGCCCTGATCCTCCACCGGCAGGAAGCCCTCCGGCAGGTTGACGAAGGCGTAGGCCGTGCCCGCCACCAGGGCGAGGTAGATCAGCATCACCCGGCCGGATTTGCGGATGAGGCCCGCGACGCCGCGGCCGTAGCGGGCGGTCTCGCGGTCGACGAAGCGGTTGAACATCCCGAACACGCCGCCCTTGGCGTGGCCGTGCCCCTTCTCCACCGGCTTCAGGAAGGTCGCGCAGAGCGCCGGCGTCAGCGACAGGGCGAGCAGCGCCGAGAACGCGATGGAGGTCACCATGGCGATCGAGAATTGCCGGTAGATGATGCCCACCGAGCCGGGGAAGAACGCCATCGGGATGAACACCGCCATCAGCACCAGGGTGATGCCGATGATCGCCCCGGTGATCTGCTCCATGGCCTTCTTGGTGGCCTCCTTGGGCGGCAGACCCTCCTCGTTCATGATCCGCTCGACATTCTCCACCACCACGATGGCGTCGTCGACCAGGATGCCGATGGCCAGCACCATGCCGAACATGGTGAGCACGTTCACCGAGAAGCCGGAGATCCACATCACCGTCACGGTGCCCATCAGGGCGATCGGCACGACGATGGTGGGGATCAGGGTGTAGCGGATGTTCTGCAGGAACAGGAACATCACGAGGAACACCAGCACCACCGCCTCGACCAGGGTGTGCAGCACCTTCTCGATCGAGGCCTCGACGGCCGGGGTGATGTCGTACGGGATGTCCCACTTCAGGTCCGGCGGGAAGAACTGCGACAGCTCCACCATCTTGGCGCGGATCGCCTTGGCGGTCTCGAGCGCGTTGCCGTCGGGGGCCAGCGTCACCGAGATGCCGGCCGCGGGGCCGCCGTTCAGCCGGGTGGAGAACTGGTAGGCGTCGCCGCCGAGCTCGATCCGGGCGACGTCGCGCAGGCGCACGTTCGAGCCGTCCGGGTTGGCCCGCAGCACGATCGCGCCGAAATCCTCGATGGTGCCGAGCTGGCCCTTCACGATGATCGGCACCGTGACCGCCTGCTTGGTCGGGCTCGGCTGGGCGCCGACCGAGCCGGAGGCGACCTGGATGTTCTGGTTGCGGATCGCCCCGGTCACGTCCTCGGCGCTGAGCGACAGGCCGCGCAGCTTGTCCGGGTCGACCCAGACCCGGAGCGAGCGCTCGGTGGAGTAGAGCGTCGCGCGCCCGACGCCCGGGATGCGGCGGATCTCGTTGATGACGTTGCGGATCAGGAAGTCGCCCAGGCCCACCTCGTCCATCGACCCGTCCTTGGAGATCAGGGTGATGATGTTGAGGGTCGCGGCCGAGGCCTCCTCGACCAGGATGCCCTGCTGCCGGACTTCCGCGGGCAGGCGGGCCTCCACGCGCTTCAACCGGTTCTGCACCTCGACAGAGGCGAGCGCCGGCTCGGTGCCGGGCAGGAAGGTCGCGGTGATGTTGACCGAGCCGAACGAGTCGGTGGTCGACTCGAAGTTCATGATGTTGGCCGCGCCGTTCAGCTCATCCTCGATGAGCCGGGTCGTGCCGACATAGAGGCTGTCCACCGAGGCGCCGGGATAGGCCGTGGACAGGGCGATCTGCGGCGGGGCGATCACCGGATACTGCGCGATCGGCAGGTTCGGGATCGCCAGGGCGCCGCCCAGGCAGATGAACAGGGCCACCACCCAGGCGAAGACCGGGCGGTCGATGAAGAAGCGTGCCATGCGCGAGGTCCCCCGGGCTCAGTGGCGGTTGACCGCGGCGGCGCGCGGGGCGGCCTCCGCCTTGTCGCCCGGCGCGTCGGGAGCCTCGTCGGCATCGTGCTTCGGACCCGCCTCGCCGTGGAGCGGCGTCTGGTCCACGGGCTTCACCTTCACGCCCGCGGTGATCTTCTGGACGCCGTCGATGATCACCCGCTCCCCGGCCTTGAGGCCGTCGCGGATCAGCCAGTTCTGACCGACCACCGGCCCGACCTCGACGGGCTGGCGCATCACGGTGTCGTCGGCCCGGACCAGCCAGACCTCGGCGCGGCCGTCCTCGGTGCGCTGGATCGCCTGCTGGGGCACCGCGATCGCGTCGGAATCGATGCCCTGCTTGATCCGGGCGCGGACATACATGCCCGGGAACAGCTCGTCATGCGGGTTGGGGAACTGCACCCGCAGGGTCACCTGGCCGGTGCTCGGATCGGCGGTGACGTCCGAGAACAGCAGGCGGCCGGCCAGCGGGTAGAGGGAGTTGTCGTCCATGATCAGGTGGACGTTGGCGGTGTTGTCCTCCAGCCGGGCGAGCTCGCCGCTGGCAAGATCCCGGCGCAGGCGGTTCAGCTCGCCCACCGACTGGGTGATGTCGACGTAGATCGGGTCGAGCTGCTGGATCGTGGCGAGCGCCCCCGTGGAGCCCGGCTCGATCAGGGTCCCCTCGGTGAGCAGCGCCCGGCCGATCCGGCCGGTGATCGGCGCGCGCACGTCGGTCCAGCCGAGGTTGAGCTGCGCCCGGTCCCGGGCCGCCTTGGCGCCGGCGACCTCCGCCTCCGCCTGCTTCTTGGCCGCGAAGGCGGCGTCGTACTGCGCCTGGCTGGCGGTCGCCCGGGTCAGCAGGGTCTCGAGCCGGTCGGCCTGCTGGCGGGCCAGAACCAGGGCGGCCTCCTGGCGGGCCAGCACGGCCTCCGCGCTCGCCAGCTCGACCTCGTAGGGGGCCGGGTCGATCTTGTAGAGGATGTCGCCTTCCTTGACCTGGCTGCCCTGCTCGAACAGGCGCTTGACCACGAGGCCCGAGACCCGCGACCGGACCTCGGCGATGCGCATCGGCGCCACCCGGCCGGGCAGGTCGCGCAGGTAGGGGATCGCCTGCGGCGTCACGGTGACGAAGCCGACCTCGGGCACCGGCGGCGTCGGCGCGGCCGTCTGCTTCGGGTTGCAGGCCCCCAGCGCGAGGGCCAGCAGGGCAGCCGATCCCAGGACGGTCACGCGCGGCGCGAAGCGCCGGACGGGGGACGGGGAAAGGGCGGACGAAGTGCGGGTCACGGGTTCCGACGCTCCTGGAGATACATGCGTCTGCAAAGGCCGGCGCGGAGCAAGGCCCGCGCGTCGTCGAGGCGGATCGCGCATCCTCCCCGAACGGGGTTTCCCGGCTCTCGGAAAGGCGATGCGGCGCGATCAGGACTTCAGGTTACCAGGCCGGATCCGGGATCCGGGACGATGGCCCTGCGCCGATACGGCGAAGATCGGGCGCCCGGCCGGTGGACGAACCGGCGGCGCGGATCAGGCCGCCCGGGGCGGCCGGTGCAGGGCCTCGTCCGGTCCGAAGGCCGGCGCGACGATCGGAGCATAACCATAGGATGCGGCGGAGGCGTGACGCGGCCGCGGGGCCTCGACCGGGCGGCGCGGAAGCCCGAGCTCGCCGCCGACCTCGAGATCGGCCGGGCACAGGTCGGTGCCGTCGAACAGAGCCCGACGGGCCTCGGGGGCGTTCTTGCGCGTCTCGACCTTGCGGGCGTCCGACAGGACGGCGACGTTCTGGCTGACCACCCAGCAGGCCGGACCCGCCACCGGCGCGGCCCGGGCCGGACGGGGCGCAGCCGTCAGCGCAGCCGCCGCGACGACGAGCACCGCCAGCACGGCGAGGCTCCGGACGAGGCGGTCCGGCGAGCCCGCGACGCGGCGGGCCAGAAGGGCGACGGATCGGATCACGTCCCGGAGATAAGCATGGCCGTCCTCCGGCGCAATCACCCACGGCGTCGCGCCGTTTTCCAGTGTTGCCCGGAGTCCACAGGGCTGGCCGGATTCGCGCGCGTCACCCCGCCGGCCTCAACCTTGCCGCGAAGTCGGGGCCGGCTCGCCGGAGGATCGCGGCCCACCCGCGACGACCGACGCCATCGGCACGAGAGGACGAATGACTATGTCGAGACGGATCGCGATGCTCGCGCTGGCGGGCGCCCTGCTGGGGAGCGCGCCCGCTTCCGCCGGCCCGCTGGACAGCGGGCCGCTCGCGGATTTCATGAATGTCTTCCGCACCCAGGCGATCCCGCGCGAGACGATCGGCTGGAACAGCACCGAGAAGCCCGGCACCATCGTGATCTCGACCCGCCAGCGCCGGCTCTACTACATCCTCGGGAACAGCGAGGCGATCCGCTACGGCGTCGGCGTCGGCCGGCAGGGCTTCTCCTGGTCCGGCACCAAGACGGTGACGATGAAGAAGGAATGGCCGGCCTGGCGCCCGCCGCAGCAGATGCTGGCCCGCCGCCCCGACCTGCCCCGCTACATGGCCGGCGGCCAGGACAACCCGCTGGGCGCCCGCGCCCTCTATCTCGGCTCCTCGCTCTACCGGATCCACGGCTCGAACGAGCCCGAGACGATGGGCGCCGCGGTCTCCTCGGGCTGCATCCGCATGACCAACAAGGACGTGGTCGATCTCTACGACCGGGTCCGGGTCGGCACCAAGGTCGTCGTGCGCGACTGAGCGAAAAGCCCGGCGGCCGGCGCGGATCGCCGGGCCGTCGGGCGTGGAGCGCGCATCCCGGTTCCGATCATGCGCGAGCCGGTGGCCGGTCCCGGGCCGATCCAGCCGAACCTGCGGCGGATCGTACCGGCGGGATGTTCCATCGACACAGGAACATATATAGAACATCGAGACGACATCGCGCAGGATGCGACAGGAGCCCCGATGGCCCGCTACCGGTTCCACTGCACCAACGGTCTGGAATGCGTGTTCGACGCGCGCGGCGCGGATATCCGCGCGGCCGGGCGGCTGCCCCTGCGAGCGCGCCGGGTCGCCGTCGACGTGATGCGGGCGCTGTCCGACCGGACCGACTGGTCCGAATGGCAGGTCAGCGTGCACGACCTCACCGGCCGGCGCGTGATGGTGCAGCCGTTCCGGCAGCTGGTCGGCGATCGCCCCCTCGCGGCCTGATCTGGTCCACCGCCGGCGCGTTCGGTTATCATGCCGGCATGATCAGATCCGCCGGTTTCCGTCCGCGCTGATTCGCCGCCTGTCTGGGCCTCTGCCTGTTGCCGGCCTTCCCCGCCGCCGCCCAGGCGTTCCTGTCGCTCGTGGGTTTCGCGCCGCTGCCGTCCTTCGCCCTGGATCCGGTCGAGGATGCCGGCCGCTGGACCGGCTCCTACGCCCGCCTGTCGACCGGCTACGCGGTCAGCACGTCCCGGCATGTCGGAAGCTATTCCGGCCCGACCCTCGGGTTCGAGGGCGGCCGGATGTGGCAGGAGGGGCCGATCCTCTACGGGATCAGCGGCGGCCTGGATTACCTCGCCGGCCTCGACGGGACTCTCACCCCGGGCTTCGGGCGCCTCGCCTACAGCCGCGACTTCGCCGGCGCGCTCGAGGTCAAGGTCGGGACGCTGCTGACACCGGACGTGCTGCTCTACGCCAAGGCGGGGGCGGGCGCCGTGCACGACACCCTGCGGGTCGGGCCGACGCCGTTCAGCCCACCCCTCACCCGGGAGGACATCGCGATCCTGCCGAACGCCCGCTTCGGCGTCGAATGGGCGGTTACGGACCGCCTTTCCGTGGCGGTCGAGGCCGGCGTGGTACGCAACGGGCTACGCTGATTCGTTTTCGTTTGGGGTCGCCCGACCAGAACCGTCTTGCGAGCGCGTCAGCCGGAAACCGGACCCCGCCGAAGCGCCGCAAGATCGCGCCAGCCATAGGCGACCTCCTCGAGCGTGGCCCGCTCCCGCCGCTCCACCCGCTCGCCGACCACGACACCGCCGAGGCGCGCGTAGAACCGCCGGGCCGTCGCATTGTCGCGCAGCACCCACAGGCTGGCGGCACGATAACCGCTCCGTCGGAGATGGGCCGCCAACGCGGCCATCAGGGCGCTGCCGGTCCCGCGCCGCTGCGCGGCGCTCAGGACGTAGATCGCACTGACCTCCCCGTCGAAGCCGTCCGCCGCCAGCTCGGCCGCGCGCTGGGCGCCGCAGGACCCGAAGCCGACGAGACCCGCAGGCCCCTCGGCGACCGCGACCGCCGTGCCCGATTCCGGCCCCCGAGGATCCGCGTCCAGGCCGCGAGGCGGCGCTCCACCGTCTGGGCCGCGATCATTTCAGGGGGCAGGAGCCCGGCATAGGTTTCCTGCCAGGCGGCGACATGGATCGCCGCGATGGCCGGCGCATCGTCCAGGCCCGCCGGCCGGATCGTCACGGCCTCCCTCGATGGGACAGGATTCATCGGGCGCTCCTGTGAGGGCCGGACATCGCGCCCGCTGCCGGGCGGGCGACGGCGTTCCGATACATCGGCGCCGGACGCGGGCAGCAGACACCAAGATATCTGTGCGCCCTCCCCCTTCCGCAGAGCGACGTCCTATACGGGTTACGACCGTCGCCGAAGCATGCCCTGAGCGCAGAAGGCGCGGGCCCCCTCCCCCCCACGGGAGAGGGGGCGCGTCGCGGTCTGCAACGGCGCCTGCGCCGCAAACCCGTGTCGCTCGCAGGCAGAAGGGGAAGGGAAACCGCCCCCTGTGCGGACCGCGCCCTCTGTGGAGCTCTACTTCGGCACGAACGCCCAGTAATCCAGATCGAGGATCACGGCCGGGTCGTAGCCCTCGCCCGCCCGGTCCGGGAAGGCGCCGCAGGGCTGGTTCTTGGTGGCCACCGTGCGCAGGCGCAGGAGGCCGACATCGTCCCGGCCGACATCGGCCGCGGCCAGGATCTCGCTCCAGGCATAGACCGTATCGCCGGCAAAGAGCGGCGCCACGTGGCGGCCGGCATTGATGCCGGCCAGCGCGAAGGCATTGCCCAGGCCGTTGAAGCTGAGCGCCCGGGCCAGCGAGATCACGTGCCCGCCATAGATCAGCCGCCGGCCGAACCGGGTGTCCTTGGCGGCCAGCCCGTCGAAATGGACCTTGGCGGTGTTCTGGAACAGGCGCGTGGCGATTTGGTGCTCGGCCTCCTCGACGGTCATGCCGTCGACATGGTCGATCTTCTCGCCGACCGCGTAGTCGGCGAAGCGATGCGGGCTGCCGGCGAGCTCCGAATCGTAGGCGGCGGCGGACAGCTTCGGCAGGGCGCCTGCGAGGTCCTGCGGGTCGACCACCTTGGCCAGCGTCGGCACGTGCTCCTCGGCGATGGCCGCCTCGGGGTCGCGCTTGCGCACCAGCACCCAGCGGCAATAGCTCAGCACGGTCTCGCCGGATTCGTCCGAGCCCACCGAGCGGACATAGACCACGCCGGTCTGCCGGTTCGAGCTCTCCTTGAGGCCGATCACCTCGGAGACGGTCGACAGGGTCTCGCCCGGATAGACCGGCCGGCGGAAGCCGCCCTCCGCGTAGCCGAGATTGGCCAGCGCGTTCAGCGAGACGTCCGGCACGGTCTTGCCGAACACCATGTGGAAGGTCAGCAGGTCGTCGAGCGGGCTCTTCGGGTAGCCGAGGGCCCGGGCGAAGGCGTCCGACGATTGCACGGCGAAGCGCGGGCCGTAGAGGCCGGTGTAGAGCGCCACATCGCCCACCGTCACGGTGCGGGGGGTGGCGTGGCGGATGGTCTCGCCGAGGCGGAAATCCTCGAAGAACCGGCCTGGATTTGTCTTCACGGTCACTCGATCCTACTGCGCGTAGATATACGCCTGGGGCACGGCATATTCGTGCAGAAGGCGGCTGATGAACAGCAGCAGCAGGATCAGGATGATCGGCGAGATGTCGACGCCGCCGAGATTGGGCAGCAGGTTGCGGATCGGCCGCAGCACCGGCTCGGTGATCCGGTAGAGCACCTCGCCGATCTGGGCGACGATCGGGTTGCGGACATTCACCACGTTGAACGCCACCAGCCAGCTCAGGACCGCGCTGGCGATGAGGACGTAGATGAAAAGCTGGACGACCGTGTCGAAGAGCCAGATCAGGGCGTTCATGCAGGTCCGCGCACTATCCTCGGGGCGCCCGCGCGGCAGCACCGGGAGCGGTGTGCGGCAGGCGGCGGTGAAACAGGAATTGACAGGCTGAGCCGCCCGCGCCTACAAGGCCGGCGCCTCGACGGGGCTGTAGCTCAGATGGGAGAGCGCCGCAATCGCACTGCGGAGGTCAGGGGTTCGATTCCCCTCAGCTCCACCAGGCCTTCCTGGTGAAAAGTCAGTCTTCTGCTCTCGGCGGCGATATCGCTGCTGGGACCAGGCTTTAGCGGCAGCCTACACGGTCTCCCGCAACCGTCGACATCTCTCCGCCGGCCAACTTCGGGCGTGAACACGCGCCCGTTCTCGGCGTGGGCAGTGCCGCTTTCCGGCTCGCCAAGCTGACGTAGGCTCGGAGACCGTTTCGCACCTCGGCTTGAGACGCGCGTTCGCGGGGAGATCGCGCTGTCGTGGATCCAGGCAGAGCGCAACGCGGATCGGGAATCGCCGGGCAGCGAGGCGCGGCGCTTGGGAGCGAGTCTTTGATCAACGGTGGCAGCCTACGGTCCGAGGCGACGGCTCCTCCGCCCCATGGCAGCCCAGCCGCGTTGCTCTTCGCCACGATGTTCCCGCAAGCCGCCTTGTCCATGCTCAGTCTCGCGCCGCCGGTCATGGCGGGGGAGGTCACGCATAGCTACGGCCTGCCCGCCGAGATCACGGGGGCGTATTCGGGCCTGGTCTACGCCTTCGTCCTCCTGGGCAACCTGCTCGCTACGCCGCTGATCCAGCGCTTCGGACCGTTGCGGCTGAGTTTCGCCTGCGTGGTCGGGGGAGCTCTCGGCCTCGCGATCTTCGCCTAGGCCGGGATCGTCGGCCTGCTGTCGGGCGCCGTCCTGATCGGGCTGTGCTACGGACCCCTCACACCCGCCAGTTCTCAGGCGATCGCCCATCAAGCGGGATCGCCCGCATTCGTGTTCATCGTCTCGGTTCGGCAGACGAGCGTGCCGCTCCTGCTGGCACGCTTCGACTGGAGCGGCACCTGCGTGATCCTGGCCGGCGGCAGTACCCTCGCCGCGCTCGCCTTTGCAGCCGCCCCCCCCTAGTCAGGACGGAACGCGCCGCCGGTGCACCGAGCCGGAACCGGCGCCTGCTCGATCCGCCGTACCTGATCGTCCGCAACCCGGCACTGCTGAGGCTGGCCGCAGCCTCCGCGATCTTCGGAGCTATCCAGCTCGTCCTGAGTGCCTTCCTGGTGGTCTACCTGGTGAGCGTGGTCGGGCACGATCTGATCACCGCGGGTGCCCTCCTCTCGGCGAGCCAAGTGGCGGGCATCCTCGGTCGGCCGGCCTGGGGGTATCTGGCCGATCGCACCCAAGCCTCGCGCAAGGTGCTGATCGGGCTGAGCCTCGGCATGGCGCTCAGTTGTACGCTCGCCGCCGCGCTCGCCCCGCTCGGCCCCTCTTGGCTGTCCCTACCCGTGGTGATCGTCTTCGGCGCTACGGCCACAGGCTGGAACGGGGTCTTCCTGGCGGAGATCATGAATGCCGTCACGCCCGCGGAGGTGGGTGCGGCGACGAGCGGCGGTCTTCTGTTCACGTACGGCGGCATCGTGGTCGGACCGACCCTGTTCGGCGCCCTGGCCCACAGCGCTGGCTTCGTCGCCGCTTTCCTGACGCTGGCGCTCGGCGGCCTGATCGCGGCGCTTCTTGTGAGCGCGATGCCACGATCCCGGCCGGTCGCCCACTGACACCCGCGCGTCTTTCGCACCTGCGCCGCAGCGGTTAGCGATGCGGAGGTGGAAATCGAGGGCCCCGCGATGATCGAGCTGTATGCCTGGAACACGCCCAACGCGCGCAAGATCAGCATCGCTCTTGAGGAGATGAGCCTGCCCTACCGGGTCAGGACCGTCGACATCACGAAGGGGGAGCAGTTCGATCCGGCCTTCCTGGCGATCAGCCCGAACAATCGCATCCCCGCCATCGTCGATCCGGACGGGCCCGGCGGTCCGATCTCGGTGTTCGAGTCGGGCGCGATCCTGCTGTACCTCGCGGAGAAGTCGGGCCGGTTTTTGCCAGCCGATCCGCGCCAGCGCATGGCCGTGTTGGAGTGGCTGATGTGGCAGATGGGCGGGTTTGGACCGATGCCGGGGCAGGTCCACCATTTTCTGGGCGTCGCGGAGAAGGACCGGGCCTACGGGTTGGAGCGCTACCTGAAGGAGACTCACCGGCTCTACGGGGTGCTGGATCGGCGCTTGGCGGCGGCGGAGTTTGTGGCCGACGCGCTGTCGATCGCGGATTTTGCCATTCTGGGTTGGGCGTGGCGGCACGAGCGCCATCAGGTCGACCTCTCCGACTATCCTCATGTGAACCGCTGGTACGATGTAATGATGGCCCGGCCGGCGGTGCAGTGTGGCTTCGCGGTCGCATTGAGCTGAGACGCAGACAGCTCGTAACTGCTCTCTCGGAAGAAAACTCAGACGGAGAAAATTCGCCGCCGCGCTCGAAAGCAGAAAGTCCGCAGTCAAAAGAAAGATGCTGCTTAGCGCCAAGAGCGGAAGTCGGCGGTCCGCCCGGAAGCGGACGTTCAGTTTCAGGTGAGCGACCGTCCGGTGTCGACCCGACCCAGTTACTCCGGCTTTGCGCCGCGATGCTCGGAAGCGGACGTTGAGCGAGCAACTTCTGTACGACTGAATCTGGTCGAAAGCTGCCTGTCCGGTTCTTAGCGTCATGGTCGCCCTCGCCCGTGACGCGTTGATGGTCGTCGGCGCTGGACACGGTCTCGGCGAGCGATGCCGGCCCCAGACAGTGCTCGTCGATCGGCGCCTGGAGGCCGGCCTAGGTAAGGTCAAAATACAACCTCAGGAAGCCGCCGCCGAAATCGTCGAGATCGGGCATGGCCTCGCCCCCCGGGACGGACCGTCCTCGGCTCTCGGCGTCGGATTGCATCCTAAAGCAAGCCAGCCGGCGCATCAGGATCTGACACCGAGCACATCCCTCAGGCCAATCCCAACACCGCCAGCAAGAAGGCAATTGGCGGCGACGAGATGTGCGACGAGGATCTTGGCCTGTTTCGATGGCTTGGCCGGCTGTGCGCGGCATCCTAGCCGCCAATAATTATATCTGAAACTTAACTTGAGCCGATATCGTACCGCCGTCAAACGACCTGATAATATTCGTGCCGAAGGCTTTCCTTTCGTACACACTATCGTCTGTCCAGATGGCCAATAACCATCAAATGATTGGATTCTATATATCGGAACAATGCCGGAAAATATCTGTTGTGACGAAGGTTGAATAAGTCATTCAGCACTACAGGAAATCTTGCATGAAAAATTTCAATCTCGCCCTCGTCGCCTTGACCGCCCTTGGCGGCGTCGCCCTCGCGGCCGGTTCGGCCAGCGCCGCCCCGATGTCCGTCAACGGCCTCCAGTCCGAGAGCGGCGTCACCCAGGTCCGCATGATGCACGGCGACCGGATGATGATGAAGAAGCGCATGATGCGGAAGCAAATGATGAAGCGCCGCATGATGAAGAAGCGGATGATGAACCGCGGCATGTGATTTCAAGCGCCTGACAGTCCCGGAGGTCCCGATGAAGGGACCTCCGCCCTGCCGGCCACGATTTCAAGGAAGACCGCTTGGCCCGAACCTATCTCACCCGATCAGCGCCAGAGACTGATGAGGTCGAGCGTCGCCGATGGATGTTCCGGCATCCCGTCGTCATCCGCATCACGCACTGGGTGAACGCGGTCTGCCTCCTGGTCCTGCTGATGAGCGGCCTGCAAATCTTCAACGCCCACCCGGCCCTTTACTGGGGCAGCGTCTCGACCTTCGACACGCCGCTGATGGCGATGTCCTCGACCGAGGACGACCCGCCCAAGGGCGTGACGACGGTGTTCGGTCACGGCTTCGACACGACGGGCTGGCTCGGCTCATCGGTCGGCTCCAATGGCGAGGCTGCCGACTGCGGCTTCCCGGCCTGGTCGACCCTGCCGAGCGACCAGGACCTCACCGGCGGCCGCTCCTGGCACTTCTTCTTCGCATGGGCCTTCGTCCTGAATGGGCTCGCCTACCTGCTTTATGGGCTAGTCAGCGGACAGCTTCGGTTCCGCGTGATCCCGTCGCGCGACCAGATCCGGCATTTCGGCGCGTCGATCCGGGAGCACCTGACGCTGCGCTTCCCGCAGGGCGACGAGGCCAAGCGCTACAACGTCATCCAGAAGCTGACCTACCTCGTGGTGCTGTTCGTGTTGCTGCCGGTGCAGGTGCTGGCCGGGCTCGCGATGTCCCCGGCGATGGACGCTGCCTTCCCGTACCTGCTGACGCTGTTCGACGGGCGCCAGTCGGCGCGCACGGTCCACTTCGTCGTGGCGGCCCTGCTGGTCTTGTTCGTGGTCGTTCACGTCGCCCTCGTCCTGCTCTCTGGCTTCTGGAACAACATGCGCGGCATGCTCACCGGCTGGTTCGTGATCGAGCGCAAGGTCGAGCCCACCGCCGCCACGGGTGAGCCCCGGCCATGAGCAGATTACCCAGCCGACGCGCCCTCCTGACGGGGGCCTCCGCCACGGCCGCGGCGGCCATGCTGGGCGGGTGCGACCGCCTCGGCAACTCGGAGTGGTTCCGGCGCACCCTCAAGACCGGCGAGGACGCCAACCTGTTCGTCCAGCGCCTGTTACTCACCGACCGGGCGCTGGCCCCGGAATACGCCGAGGCCGACATCTCGCCGTGGTTCAAGCCGAACGGCACCGAGGACCCGCCGGACAAGGCCTACAAGGCCCTCGTGAAGTCTAAGTTCGCCAAGTACCACCTGGAAGTCGACGGCCTCGTGGAGGCGCCCTTCAAGCTGTCCCTGGCCGAGCTCCGCAAGCTTCCCGCCCGCACCCAGATCACCCGGCACGATTGCGTCGAGGGCTGGAGCGCCATCGGCAAGTGGACCGGGGTGCCGCTCTCCGACCTCCTGTCCCGGGCCAAGCTGAAATCGGAGGCGCGCTACGTGGTGTTCCACTGCGCCGACACCATGGATCAGGGCAACGCACTCGAAGGCGGGGGAGACGGGGAGGAGGCCGACAAGGCCCCCGCCGGCAATGCCAACCCGAGCATGACCAAGCAATCGGGTAGCGGGGAAAGCAGGAAGGATTCAGGTGGCCAGCAGGCGTCGGATGATGACGCGGCCAGCGGCGGATCGCCGGTCCGGTATTATGAAAGCATTGATCTCGTGGAC
The DNA here is from genome assembly GCF_020523825.1 of Methylobacterium brachiatum. Taxonomy (GTDB): domain Bacteria; phylum Pseudomonadota; class Alphaproteobacteria; order Rhizobiales; family Beijerinckiaceae; genus Methylobacterium; species Methylobacterium brachiatum. Next base: position 468,554 of record NZ_JAJALK010000005.1, read on the forward strand.
GCGTTCCACCCGCAGACCATCCTCGCCTACGACATGAACGGAGAGGCGCTTCCCGTGTCGAACGGCGCACCGCTGCGGCTGCGCGTGGAACGCAACCTCGGCTACAAGCAGGCGAAATACGTGATGCGCATCGAGGTGGTCGAGAGCTTCGCCAGCCTCGGCGATGGCAAGGGGGGATACTGGGAGGACCAGGGCTACGCCTGGTACGCCGGTATCTGAGGTGACGCGATGGTCGCCCTTTGCGGGAGGGTCAGACGTCTACCCTGAGGCAACGCTCGGGCTGTCGCCTCCGGTTTGAACCCCGCTCGGCCAGCAGCCGAACGCAGACTTTCGACGGATGCGAAGTCGTCCAGGGTCGAGAATGGCCCCCGGCACCCTCGGTTTTCGGAACAGGATTCCGTTTCCGATTCAACCCGTCGAACCCCGAACCCGCTGCGCTCTTTCCTGCCGCGGCCCGCTTCAGTTCCCCGATCCCCGTGAGGAAGAACATGACCTACCTTCGATACGCACCCGACGTCGAGAAGCCCGATCCGGACGAGCAGAAGACGATTGACGGCATCATCAACGGCATGACGCAGCAATCGGAGACCGTTGAGGCACGCGAGCACCATGCCGTGCGTGCCAGCCACGCGAAGAGCTCGGCCTGCGTCACCGGCGAGTTGACGATTGCCGCCGGCCTGCCGCCCGAACTGGCCCAAGGGCTGTTCGCCACGCCCGGCACCCACCCCGTGGCGGTTCGCTTTGCTCAGGGGCCGGGCGAGACCCTTGGCGACCGGGTCTCGACCCACCGCGGCATGTCCATCAAGGTGTTCGACGTGCCCGGCGAGAAGCTGCTCGGCCACGCCGTCGACACCCAGGACTTCGTACTCGCGACGGGCACCACGTTTCCCTCGGGGACGGCGGCCGGCTTCCTGCGGGACGGCACCGTCATCGGGAAGTCCACGGGGTTGCCGGAAGGGGTGAAGAGCGCGGTCTCGTCGACGATGCGCAACCTCAATCGCGCGCTGCACGCCTTCGGGACGGAGAGCGCGCTGGCCGACTTCTTCGGCCATCCCTACAGCCACCCCCTCGCCGACAGCTACTTCAGCCAGGCGCCGGTCCGCTACGGCGATTATGTGGCCAAGCTCGGGGTCGTTCCGGCGACGGGAAGCCAGCGTGCCCTATCCGAGTGGCGGCTCGATCCGCATCAGGACGAGGACGGCTTCCGCCATGCCACGGTCGCCTTCTTCCGCGACCACGAGGTAGTGTTCGAGTTGAGGGCCCAGATCTGGGCCGACGCCGAGAGCCAACCCATCGAGGATGCCTCGGTCGACTGGCCGGTCTCCATCAGCCCCTACCGTACGGTCGCTACGCTGCGCCTGCCCCGCCAGGATGCCTACGGCGCGGACCGCGTGCGCTACTTCGACGAGGTGATGACCTTCCGTCCTGCCCATAGTCTCGCGGCTCACCGGCCGCTTGGTTCCGTGATGCGCGCACGGCTTCGGGTCTACCAGGCGCTGAGCGATTTCCGCCACAGCAAGAATGGCGTGGCGTCCGAGGATACCGCGAGCATTGATCACGTTCCAGCCTAGGCGCGACATGACCGACATCGGACAGCCAGGGTGGGGCCGACAGGCTGGTTAATGTCGCCCGGGCGCACGCCTGTGAGTTCAAGGGCCCCTCCGTCTCCGATTGAACCGACGATGCGGTGGTGTGCAACACACACATCGACCGCGGCGGCGCCATCTTGACGTAGACGGTCGTGATCGAAGCCCTCAGGTTCCGGATCAGGGAGCCGATCGCAAAGAACTGAAGACGATGGTGAGACGTTCCCGGGGGCTGGATGGCTCCGTGCCGTCAAGTCTCCGTCCATCGACCGTTTGGAGCCGGCGTGATCGCACGGACCGCGCACGACGATGCTGGCTCGGCAAGCGCCAGCCCGGCCATGGGTTCATGTTCTGATCGCCTGTGCGGGTTCACCCAATGCCGCGGCGGGTCACTCGACCTCGATGCGTCCGATATGAGCGGCCCGCGGACCTGACTGGCACTCTCGGCCTGACGAAATCTGCGACGGACCAGTGTTCGTATTGCAGCGCGAAAATTGAAGGACAATGCCGTCATGTCCCTACATTTCGAACGCCTCGGCACGGGCCGGCCGCTACTGATGGTCCATGGGCTGGGGGCCAATCTCCGCGCCTGGGATCCGCTCTTGAGCGCATTGCGCGGCTCGCGCGAACTGATCTTGGTCGACCTGCCGGGACATGGCAGATCGGCCCCGCTCGCGGGCCGGCAGACGGTGGAGGCTTATGCGGACGCCCTAGCCGGCTTCGTGCAGTCCCATGGCCTGACGACGGCGGACCTTGTCGGCAGTTCGGTGGGGGGCCGGCTGGTGCTGGAGTTGGCGCGGCGGGGCATCGGTCGGCACTGCGTGGCGCTCGATCCCGGCGGTTTCTGGCGCGGGTGGGAAACGCGCTGGTTACACTGGACGCTCGCGGCATCGATACGCCTGGTGCGGCTGCTGCGGCCCTTCCATCCCGGCCTGTCGCGCCATGCCGTCACCCGTACGCTGTTGCTGGCCCAACTGTCGGCCCGTCCGTGGGTGCTACCACCGCAGCTTGTCGAAGAGGAGCTGCGGAGCCTGGCGGCCACACCGGTGTTCGATGCGATGCTGCGCGAGCTGGCACGCGGACCGTTGCAGCAGGGCTCGGCAAAGACGCCTGGCCGGGTCACCATCGGCTGGGGCCGCCAGGACCACCTGCTGCTGCCACGCCAGGCTGCACGCGCCCAGGTAGCCTTCCCGTCGGCCCAGTTGCACTGGTTCGAACGCTGCAGCCACTTCCCGCATTGGGATCAGCCTGCCGAGACGGCGCGCGTGATCCTCGAAACGGCCGGGGAGGATGCGCCTTGAAATGGCTTCTTGCACACCCGAGCCCGCGGTCATCCCCGGATCGTCAAGCATATCGGCCGAACTTGCCGCATCCGCTCGGGATCCGGTCCATGGTCCGCTCTTTAATCGCCGCGGAAATGAAGCAGCGCTTCAAAGCCAACCTAGAGCGCGGCATTTCGAGGCTGCGCTGATCGCGCTGACCTGCTCTGGTTGCGCTCCACATGGCCCATCCCGCGAACGACCGCTTTAATTAGGCTTGCCGTTTCCAGGCTCGACAACGGACCGTCTGAACTCGCGCTCCGGGCATTCCCCATGTGTCCTAAAGGGGATCGGCTACCGAACGTTTCCGCTCACGACCCCTCTCGGACATTCAAAGCGTCCGCTTCCGGGTAACTTCGTCGAAGGCTAGCTAGGCCGCCGCCTCAACGATGGCACAGACGGCAGCGACTTTGACCTGACCGGCATTTCGGACAGGGTCAGATGAGATGCTACTGCATCTTGGCGACCATGGGTGGCTGGAAAGTCAGATCCGGGAAGGTGACGGGCGCGGGCTGGAGGTCACCCAGCGATAAGTGCGGCCGGACACGGTTGTATGTGGTTTGCCAAAGACCGACCACGATCTCTGCCCTCTCTTGTGAGAAGAAGATCTCCTGGCTCAGATGACTTGACCGGCTGGCTTTGGATCGGGCTGACTGAGGAGATCAAACTGGACTCGGGTTATAGGGATGAAGCGGGGACAAAGGCCGAGTCTCAATTATTCACTTTGACGCGCTTGGGAAATCATATACACAAACTATAGACTCAAAAATAGAATAGGATAATTACAGTGAACCGGTTCAATTTAGGTCTAGCATTTGATGGCGAGCGTGTGAGCTTCCAACCTGCCGCTCCTTTAGTCGACAAACTAGAGCATACGTTTGGACACTCTCTACGCCATTGCAAGTTCTATGTTTTAAAGGGCGGAAGAAAACCGACCATTTCTTTTAGTCATGGTGGCGATGTTTCTATAGCGGAAAATGATTTAACATCGAAAGAAGATATTTACGAAGCTGCCATTTCACATGAAGTCTGTCATTATTTACAAAAGAATATCCGTAATGCAAAAAATACTATTGGAACAATGTCACAAATCGAGTTGGAGGCCGAGCTGGCATCTGTGCATTTTGCCTTCGGCAAAAAAATAAATCTAAGTTTTAATGACTACTCAACATCAATTCGGTTTTGGGATAAAGCGGGTCATTATTATACGACAGTACTTTGCTACCTTGCAGCAGGTTGTGACCCTAGGGAGGCCAGTTTAATCGGAAAGCGGGCTTGGCTACCTGACGCAACTTTAAATCATGCGGCCGTAAATGCGCTCATATCTGCTGCAAAGGAAAATTCATATAGAAAGGCCACAGAGGCGTTTCTGGATTATAAGCTGGCCAAGACTCCGGAGCAAAAAACTGCAGCAATCGCTGCTGGCGCTCGTCTTGGGTTGAATGAAACCGTTCGTGCCATCCACATGGGATTGCATGCACTGACCAGCAAAAACGTTTTCAAGGAACGAGAAGCCAGGGAGGGAGTAATTTTGTCTGGCAGAATGCAAAATAGTTTCCTGACAGACATTGCACATCACCCGTTTGGTAATTGCTATTCACATATGCAGCTTCCTGATGACGACTCAATGTGCGTGGCTGGAATGGGGCACTACGATGCTACACAACCCGAAGAGGGACATGAGTCAGATCAAATTTGGAATATTAAGAGGTCAAAACCTTATATGGATTATGTAGGAAAATTATACGAACTTGCATGTAGGAGGATGAAAACAGTCTATCGCCAAGAAACCTTAGATAACATTCTTTTTGCCATGAACCCGATGTACCATAAGACGCGAAAATTTGCGCTTGCGCGGCCGGTTGAAAATGCAAGGAAATTGGCGACTTTACCTGACTGCCGGTCGGAGGATGAGTGCGCGAATCATCTTCAAGCCGTTGCGCTCGGAATACTCGGTAACAAGAAAAATATTTATGATTACAGTTGCCCGGAAGGACTTAAGTGGGCTCAGTACAAAAATCATATTGAACATCGCGACGTTTTTCACGGGGACGACTATGCTTCATCTTACTACCTTTCTGGAAATAAAATATTCCCGGATGGCGGTTGGGAAAGAGGCTATGATTGGTTGGGCGCAGCAATTCTTGCTGCTGCCTGCGATTGGGCGGAGTTAACTGGAAGCAAAATCGATCGGTCCCTTGTTGTTCCAATTTACCCGAGGCTCCCAGAGAGGGACCCTAATGCAATAGATCTTGGATATGGCCTTCAATATAGCGAAATAAAATTTTGATTTATTTGTTATATATTGGATATTGTAAATAGCCGTGATTGACGCAATGCGGGACTTCTCGTTTCCGCAGTTGAGGGTTGACCAATAGTACGGGTATTGCGGACGAGGTTTGCATAGCACAGTCAAAGCAGTTGTGCCGGCAGAGCCCTCCGGCCGATGCGCCCGTAGTGAAGGGGACTATCGCCGAGTTTGGTGGATCAGGCGGCGAGAAGGAAGCGACGGGTGGTGTGGGGTTGCCCTCGACCTCCCGGCCGGCCTGCTCACGATCCGTCGGGGCTACGCGATCAGCGTGCGACGAGACGGCGACAGCGTGCACCTGCCGGGTTCTCACCCTACGTGCTCGAACCGGCACTGCGCATCCTGCGTGAGACGTAGCCGTTCGACCGCGCCGAGGTTCTATACGCGCGCTTATGCGAGGACCTGACTGCGGGAGAGATCGCGTCCGCTTCTGGGCGACGAGCCAGCTACCGCTCTCCACCCAAAAGTGACGCTCCTGAACGTTCACAACTGCCGCTCGTTCTCATGGGTGACGCTGGACAAGGAAGCCGTGTGCTCTCGATCTTCGATCTCACCGCCCTTCTCCTGACCCTGTCGGCCCTGTTCGGCTGGATCAACCGGCGCTTCGTCCACATGCCGCACGGCATCGGCCTGCTGGTGATGGGGCTCGTGGCATCGCTGCTTCTGGTGCTCCTCGACGTCGCCTTCCCCGGCCAAAACCTCTACGGCGCCCTGAGTGACGTGCTGAGGCAGATCGACTTCACCGACGTGGTGATGAACGGGATGCTGGCGTTCCTGCTGTTCGCAGGCGCCATGACCCTCGACCTCGGCGCCCTGCGCGACCGGGCCTGGCCGGTCGCCACGCTCGCGCTGGTCGGTACCGTCATCTCGACGGCCGTGGTGGGCTGCGCCTTCTGGGCCGTGGCGCAGGGCGTCGGCCTGCCGGTCACCCTGCCGTGGGCGCTGGTGTTCGGTTCGCTGATCAGCCCGACCGATCCGGTGGCGGTACTGGCCACCTTGAAGAACGTGAAGGTGCCCCTGGCCTTGGAGATCGAGATGCAGGGCGAGGCGCTGTTCAACGACGGCGTCGGCATCGTCCTGTTCACCGTCCTCCTCGGCTTCGCGGCCGGCATCGGCGGCGAGGCATCCGGCCCCGCCGGGATCGCCCGCCTGCTGGTGCAGGAGGCGGGGGGCGGCCTGCTCCTCGGCGTCGTGACCGGCTACGTCGCCTACCGCGCCATGCGGACCATCGACGACTTCCCCGTCGAGGTCCTGATCACCCTGGCCCTCGTGACGGGCACCTACGCCCTGGCCCAAAAGCTCCACATCAGCGGCCCCCTTGCGGTGGTCGCGGCCGGGCTGCTCGTCGGCGACAGGGCTCCGCGTGATGCCATGAGCGAGCGCACCCAGGGTTACGTCTCCGCCCTGTGGAGACGTGTCGGAGGCGGAGGCATGCACCGCGCTTTCGCGGATACGGCGGCACAGCTACATATCTGACGTGCCCATCCTCCTAGCGCTCGGCGCCCTCCTGTTCGGCCTTGTGTTTGGCCCCCACTGGTGGGTGCGCCGGGCGATGCGGCAACACGCGACCGAGCGGCCGGATCTGCCCGGGACCGGAGGTGAACTCGCCCGTCATCTGCTCGACTTGGCGGGGCTGAAGCACGTTTCCGTCGAGATAGCGCCAGCCGACCACTTCGACCCGGTCGCGAACGTCGTGCGGCTGTCGCCGGGGAACCATGACGGCCGCTCGATCACGGCGGTCGCGGTCGCGGCACACGAGGTCTCCCATGCGCTTCAGCACGCGGCGGGGGACCGGCTTTTCGCGGCGCGGGTGAGGTTTGCCCCGGTCGTGCAGGGCTTCGAGTTTGCTGCGGCAGTAGTGATGATGACTGCGCCCGTGGTGCTCGCTCTCGTCCATTCGCCGGTGCTGCTCGCCCTACAGGTCGGTGTCGGCATCGCACTCCTCGGCGTTCGCCTCGTGTTCCACGTCCTGACACTGCCCGTCGAACTCGACGCGAGCTTCCGCCGGGCCCTGCCCATCCTGGAGACGGGTCACTTCCTCGACGCAGGCGACATGCCCGGCGCCCGCACCGTACTGCGCGCTGCAGCCCTCACCTACGTGGCCTCGTCCCTCATAGCGCTCGTGAACATTGCCCGCTTTCGGCGGCTCCTCCCGTTCTAAAACCTCCGAGGCGAGGGGCCGATGCGCCTGCCCGCCAAGCCGCGAGCGGACCGCCACCTTCGGAACCAGACCTGGCCATTCCTCTCAGTTGCTGTGCCTTCCAAGCGGACATTCGAATAGGCGGGCGGGAGGTCCGCAAAGGGTCAAGACCTACCGGTACGGGCGGTGGTCAGATACACCCCGTCACTCCTGAGGCACGCTGATGATCGGGATCAGCTTGCGCTGCTCGGCCCATACGGCCGACAGCCCGCGGCACAGCCGCGCCGCGCCGTAGCCCGCCGCCAACCGACCCTCGATCGCCGCCTCGACGATGTCCGGCGCTAGAGCAGCCAGCGGCAGCAGCATGCGCACGTGCCGTTCGCTGCAGCCCGCGCGCGCCGCCAACATCGCCGTGTCCGTCGCCCGCCCGCTGGCCAACGCCTCCGTCCACGCCCGGGCCCGAGCGATCGACACGAGCAGTTGGCGCCGCACATCCTCCGGCATCGGCTGCCGCGCCCGGCTCGGATGCGCCGCCCGAGCTTCGGGCGCGAGCACCGCCGCCCGGCTAGACCGTCGCTGGCTCGACCATGGCACGACGATCTCGTCCGCCTGCGCGTCGGCACCGTCGCCATCCGCGGAGGCGGCGTCCGCGCGCAGCGTGATGACCAGCGCATCCGTTCGCACGACGACCCGCTCGAGCCAGCGCTCGACCAGAGCCGGCATCATGGCCTCCGACCTCGGTCGGTCGTCGTGGTAGAGGGCCGCGGTTGCGGTGGCTCCGATGCTCTGCTCGATGGCCGTACCCGCTGGCGTCCGCCGGCGCACGGCCCCGCCCAACGCCGCCAGGACCGCCTCCTCCAAGGCCGCCGCCGGCACGCGGCCGGGGCTGAAGTCGGTGCTCGCCGCGCCTCGCTGGCGGGCCCGACCCCGTAGCAGCGCCTGCGAGACGTAGTACCGGTACAGCACCCCGCCTTTGCGCGTGTGGCTTGGGGTCATGGCGTTGCCGTCGGCATCGAACAGCCGCCGGCCCAGCAACGCCCCGGAGGCCGAGCGCGTCCGCCGTCGCTGGGGCGTCTGCGCGGCCAACTGCTCCGCCACCGCCGCGAACAGCTCAAGCTCGATGATCGCCGCGTGCCGGCCGGGATGGCTCGCGCCGCGATGCGTGATCTCGCCGAGATACACCCGCGCGGCCAGCAGCTTGTACAGGTGCCCGCGCGAGAACGGGCCGCCGCGCACCCGCCCACCGGTCACGCTGCGTCGGTCCGGTGCGTGCGCCCCCTCCCGTTCCAGCTCCGCCGCCAAGGCGCCGACGCTGCCGAGCGCCCGGTACCGCTCGAAGATCCGCCGCACCAGCGCGGCGTCCTCCGGCACGACGTGCAGCGCCCGCGCCTCGACCCGGTAGCCGAGCGGGACGATGCCGCCCATCCAGATGCCCTTGCGCTTCGAGGCCGCGATCTTGTCGCGGATGCGCTCGCCGGTGAGTTCGCGCTCGAACTGGGCAAACGACAGCAGCACGTTGAGCGTCAGCCGGCCCATGCTGGTCGTGGTGTTGAACGCCTGCGTCACCGACACGAACGACACCCCGTGCCGGTCGAACAGCTCGACCAGCTTGGCGAAGTCCGACAGCGCCCGGGTGAGGCGGTCGACCTTGTACACGACGATGACCTCGACCCGTCCGGCCACGACCTCGGCGAGCAGGCGCGTGAGCGCCGGCCGCTCGAGCGAGCCGCCGGAGAAGCCGCCGTCGTCGTAGCGCTCGGGCAGGAGCCGCCAGCCCTCGTGCGCCTGGCTCTTCACGTAGGCCTCGGCCGCCTCGCGCTGGCTGTGCAGCGAGTTGAACGCCTGCTCCAGCCCGTGCTCGGTCGAGACCCGGGTGTAGATCGCGCAGCGCACCTGCTGCGGCGTCGCCGGTGCGCGGACCGGGGCTTTCACGAGACCACCTCCGTCTGCGCCCGCAGCTCGGGTCTGATGCGCTCGCGCAGGCCGAAGAAGCGCGGCCCGTTCCAGCGGGTGCCGGTGATCGCCTCGGCGATCGGTGACAGGCTGGCGTAGATCGCCCCGTTCCAGAGATAGCCGGCCGCGGTGACGCTGACGCGGTGGACCTGCCCGGCATGCTCGCGCACGAGCTGCGTGCCGGGGCTGGGCCGGCTGGTGTCGCGGGTGGCCAGGGTCTTCGCCGGATCGGCGCCCGCGGCGAGGCGGTCGAGCAGGCGGGCGGTGTCGCGAGACAGGCCGCCGTAGGCACGCACTTGCATCTCGTAGGCGAGCAGGCGCGCGAGCATATCCCGACGCAGGCCAGGGGGCGCCGGGCGGCGGGTCAGCCGGCGCCAGCGCTGGCGGAGCGCGTCGAGGTCCAGGGCAGGCAGGGCGTCGAGCTCGGCGAGAAGTGGGTCGGCTACAGGGATGGGTGAGCGGTCCATGACATCCCCTCAGCGCGAGGCTACTGGCGTGGCAGGGGCTGCCTCGCTCGAGGCGCTCGTCGGTCCGGAGGCGGACTCGGCGGTGGTCTCGATGCGATAGACCGTCCTGCCGTCGGCCTCCCGCTTCCGGACGTGGATCGCGTGGCCCTTGCGGCGCAGGCCGGTGAGCGCGGCGCGGGTCGTGTGCGGCAGCCAGCCCGTGGCGGCGGCGAGCATCTGGAGGTCGGCACCCTCCGGCCGTCGCAGCAGGGCCAGGACCCGCGCGATCTTCGTCCAGGCCCGCGGCTCGACCGCCGTGCAGATCGGCGTCCGCTCCCGCGATACGCCGACTCCGGCACGAGCATCGACATCGATGATCGCGAGCCCGGCCACGGTCAGCTGAAGCCCCTTCGCTTCCCCGGACGGGACGCGGACCCAGATCGGCTCGTCCGCCGCCGTGACGGTCTCGGCGACGCTGAGCGCGACCAGCTTCTCGCCGAGGCGGCGCCTCGCACCGCCCGTCACCCGCTCTGGTGGGGTGAGGCGATGATCCGGCCTGCGCGCCGCGGCGGCGAGCAGATCGCGATGTTGCGGCGTGAGCAGCGGATCAGTCGGCATCGTCGGGCTCTCAAGGGTCGGACAGCCCGCGCTGGGTCTGCCACCGCCTACAGCCCCGACCGCACTGAGGGCAGCGGGGGTCGGGGGGTATCGGCGCGGATCGACCGGCCGTCAGCGGCAGCGTATCGGCCACCGGGGCGAGCCGGTGGGCATGTCTGCCGGGGATCAGGTGTCCGTTTCGGCGGCACGCTGCAGGCGGCCGATCAGGCAGACGGCGCGGTGCAGGGTGTCGGCCTCGTTCAGCAGCGTGTCGAGCTTCATGGCGATGCGCACCGCCTCGCGCTCGGACCCGGCCTCGGCGCAGGCGAGCGCCGCCTTGGCGATCGCCGCCGCGTCGGTCAGCCGGCCGCTGATCTCGCTGAGGCCGGCGGTGATGCTCAGTCCGGATGTGTTCATGGTTTGTCTCCGCCGGGCCGTCGGGTTGCTTCGCGCCCGCCTCGGTCGCCGGACGCACACACGCTCCGTCCGCGACGACAGTCCAGCGGAATCTGCCGGCTCACTCCCGCGGCGTCTTGCGCAGCTCTTTGAGCAGCTCGTGCGGGTCGAAGCCGATCACCTCGGCGAGGTCGAGAAGCTCCACGAGGTCGACCCGACGTTGGCCGCTCTCGATCCCGCTGACGAACGGCTGATGCCGGCCGAGCTGCTTGGCGACGTCGGATTGCTTCAGACCGGCCGCGTCGCGGTACCGGGCGATCAGCTCCGCCAGGCGCCGATGGCGACGGGAGCGCAGGGAGGGGGGCATGGCGGGCCGGGCAGACGGGGTCCGGCAGGCCCAGTACCGACGACATCGCCTGATCCAAAAATCAGATATCTATAAACCGGATATTCCGCTGGACTGTCCGCCCCGGCAGAGCGACGCCTGCACCCCGGAGGATCGGCCTCCGCATCGGGCGCTCGCACCATGACCCTGCACATCCCCGTCCCACCCGCCGCCATCCCCATGCCGCCGCTCGCCCCCAGCGCGGTGCGGTACATCAAGCTCGGGCCCGGCGGCGCCTGGGCGAAAGCCTGTCTAGCCGAGGGTGTGATCCGCTTCGGCAGCCCGGACGAACCGCACGCCGAATGCCTCGCCGGCGACTGGGATGGCGCCCGCGCCGCGCTCGCGCGCGACGGGCGCCGCCCGCCGGGCGAGGTCAGCCAAGTGCTGCGCGAACTCCGGGACTTCCACACCTTGCCGGCCGAGGCACTCTGGATCACCTTTGCAGAAGGCAGGCTGTGGTGGGCGTTCGCCGAGCCGGAGGTCACGCGCGTACCGGTGGGCACTGACGGCGTGGTCGAGCGCCGGACGCGGGCGGGATGGCGCGACTTCAACCTACTCGGCGCGCCGCTGACGACCGCGAGCCTGAGCAGCCGCCTGACCCAACTCCAGGGGTACCAGCGCACGATCTGCAAGGTCGCCGCGGAGGACTATCTCCTGCGGCGAATCAACGACATCGACGAGCCCGCCGTCGTTCGAGCGCGGGCGGTACGGGCGGAGATGATCCAGGCCGCCGAGGCGCTGATCGCCGGGCTGCACTGGGCGGACTTCGAGGTGCTGGCCGATCTGCTGATGGCGCGCTCGGGCTGGCAGCGGGTGTCCGCGCTCGGCGGAAGCCAAGCCGAAGTCGACCTCGTCGTCGAGCAGCCGGCGACTGGCGAGCGCGGCTTCGTGCAGGTGAAGTCCCGGGCGACGCAGGCGGTGCTCGCCGACTCGATCGCGGCCTATCGCACGAGCGACGGCTACGCGCGGATGTTCTTCGTCTGCCATTCCCCGGTCGGGGCCTTGGCCGCGGACGGGCCCGACGTGCATCTGCTCACCGGCGGGGAGCTCGCCCGGCGCAGCGTCGAGGCCGGCCTGCTCGACTGGCTGATTGAGCGCAACGGTTGAGCCCAGCGGCTAGCCTGCACTCCTGATAGGATACCTTGTTGACACTTCAATATAGGCGGCGTAGTTCGAGTTCATGTTGGACGCGAGCTACGCCACTTTCAAACGAGATCAGGTCGAGCAGGCGATCGCCATCGCCTCGGGCATCAACCCGCAGCACGAGCCGAAGCGCTTCGACGCTCTCAGGATCGAGTTGAAGCGTCTGCTCGACCGCGACCGTAGGCAGGAGCAGGAGACACCCCGCGGACGGCCTGTCCGTCGAGCCTTCCATGGCGAGGGGCCGCCCGGTCGCGGCATCGACGTCCTGTACAGCGGCTACGAAGCCTTCGCGTTGCTGATCGCGCTGCGGTTGATGCGCGGAGGACTGACCCAGGCTCGTGCGGTGGATTTCCTACGCGACCTGCGGGCGCCACTCGCCGGCTTTCACTACGAGACGCTGCGGCAGGATCCACACGACCTCCGTCCCGATGTGGACCCCGGAGATCTTGAGAACCTCATCCGGATTGGCGCGCTCATCCGTGAACCAGAGGATTTGGCGCATCTCACCGCCCTGGCAGGCGAGCATGCCGAGGCGTTCGATGTTTCCTCGCCCGAGAAGAAGCCGGTGTCAGGCAACATCTGTCGCAGCCTCGACGATCTTTGTCATCGCCTGCGCTGGGCGAGCCATGAGGGCCACGCTCTGATCGTGGTCGAGCTCGTCAATGCTGCCCATCAACTCGCCCACCACCTGAAGCGGATCGAGCCGCGCCCGCGCGGCCGCCGGTAGGCGAAGCTTTCACACCCACCGCAACCTTCAAGAGGAGAACATCGTGTCACGATCAATTGGAACCCACACTGAGGTATCTTATGAAACGGGTCGTCTCGTCCCAAAGCTCGTCGATCGCATCACGATCCGGCCGCTCGCCGAGTTGCGGCCGGATCCGCGCAACCCTCGCAACCACCCGCCGAAGCAGATCGCCAGGCTAGAGCGTTTTCGGTTTAATCTGGGTCGTATCCTGCGGCAGCGAAGAAGTTGGCGCACTCGTCTGGGGTGACAGTG
>NZ_JAJALK010000006.1 GCF_020523825.1 Methylobacterium brachiatum
AGGCGCCCGCCGCCGGGCCGGCACCGCCGCCTGCACCGCCGCCGCCGGCCGCCGGACCGCCGCCTCCGCCCGGGCCGCCCTGCGCGAAGGCCGTTGCCGCGCCGGCGATGAGGATGGCGGCTGCCACCGTGTCCCTGAAGATCCGTGTCATGGCGTGTCGTCCCGTTGCCGTTGGCGTGCCTGCAGCACGCGTGCCGGGCCGCAACGGGGTCCCGGGGGAATCCGTTCCGTGCCGGCGCCCGATGGACCCCGAGGGGAAATGACACGGACGCGCGCTGTCCCGGTCAAAGTCCGATCACGGCCTTGCGATCACGGGCACCGCCTGTAACGTCGCGCCCATCGAAGAATAGGCCGGCTGTTACCGGCCGATGAGTCACGCGACGGAGACGCCATGTCCGCCCTGAGGGACGATACGATCGGTATCGCGCCGAGCGCCGCCGACGATGCGGCCGACCGCAAGCGTCGGATCTGGGCGATCGTAGGCTCGTCCTCGGGCAATCTCGTCGAGTGGTACGACTTCTACTGCTACGCGTTCTTCGCGCTCTACTTCGCGCCCGCCTTCTTCCCGAAGGGCGATTCCACCAGCCAGCTCCTCCAGACGGCCGGTATCTTCGCGGTGGGCTTCTTCATGCGCCCGGTGGGCGGCTGGCTGTTCGGGCGCATCGCCGACCGGGTCGGGCGCCGGACCTCGATGGTCGTCTCGGTGCTGATGATGTGCTTCGGCTCGCTTCTGATCGGCATCCTGCCGACCTATGAGCATGTCGGCACGCTGGCGCCCGTGCTGCTGTTGCTGGCGCGCATGCTGCAGGGCCTGTCGGTGGGCGGCGAGTACGGCACCTCGGCGACCTACATGAGCGAGGTGGCGATCAAGGGGAAGCGCGGGTTCTTCGCGTCGTTCCAGTACGTCACCCTGATCGGCGGCCAGCTGCTCGCCTCGCTGGTGCTGGTGCTGCTCCAGACCGTGATGACCGCGGCGGACCTGTCGGCCTGGGGTTGGCGCATCCCGTTCTTCATCGGCGCCGGTCTGGCGGTGGTGGCGCTCTACCTCCGGCGCTCGCTCGCCGAGACCAAGGAAGCCGGCGACAAGGAGAATGCCGGCACCTTCGCCGAGCTGTTCAAGCATTGGCGGGCGTTCTGCGTGGTCCTGGCCTACACGGCCGGCGGATCGTTGAGCTTCTACACCTTCACGACCTACATGCAGAAATACCTGGTCAACACCGCCGGGATGCCGAAGACCTCGGCCTCGCAGGTGATGACCGTGGTTCTGTTCGTCTACATGATCATCCAGCCGCTGTTCGGGGCGCTGTCCGACAAGATCGGCCGCAAGGCGAACATGCTGCTCTACAGCGGGCTCGGCACGCTCATGGTGGTGCCGCTGATGACGGCGCTCGGGACCAACAAGGATCCCTACCTGGCCTTCGCGCTGATCACCCTCGGCCTGTCCGTGGTGTCGTTCTACACCGGCATCAGCGGCATCGTGAAAGCCGAGCTGTTCCCCACCAACGTGCGGGCGCTGGGCGTCGGCCTGTCCTACGCCCTGGCCAATGCCATGTTCGGCGGCACCGCCGAGTTCGTCGCCCTGTGGTTCAAGGATGCCGGCATGGAGAGCACGTTCTTCTGGTACGTTACCGTGCTGATGGCGGTGGCCTTCGTGGGCTCGCTGATCATGCCGAATCCGAAGGTGCACGGCTATCTCGACGGCGCCGGCACCGTGGAAGAGGCGCTCGGGAAAAAGCGCCGCTTCGCCCATGCCTGAAACCGGCCGGCCGGGGGTTCGGCTGGACCGGCTGGTATTCTGTCGCTGATATACCCCCGTCGGACGCGCCAGACGTCCGCGGGAGGATACCATGCTCAAGACCGCCGCTGCCGGCGCTTTGACGCTGTTCTGCCTCGGGGTGGGCTTCAGCCGGGCCGAAGACGCCGGACCGTTCAGGCCCACGCAGCCCGCCGGCTACTTCTTCGTCGGCGGCCGCTACGAGACCGCGAACAGCAAGACCACAGCCCGCGGGCAGATGTTCGTGGAATACCGCGCGCCCGCGCGGATCACGCAGCCCTATCCGGTTGTGATGGTCCACGGCACGGCGCAGACCGGGACCAACTTCCTCGGCACGCCCGACGGACGGCCCGGCTGGGCCGACCGCTTCGCCGCCAAGGGCTTTGCGGTCTACGTGGTCGATCAGGTCGGGCGAGGCCGCTCGGGCGGCGACGCCGAGATCTACGGCCCCTATGCGCGCCTGCCCATGGAGGATCTCGAGACGGTCTTCACCGGGCAAGAGCGGTCGGCGCTCTACCCGCAGGCGAAGCTGCACACCCAATGGCCGGGCGGTCCGGGCCTGCGCGGCAACGCCGCCTTCGACCAGTTCTACCGCTCGCAGGTGCCCTATATCGCGAGCGCCCTGAAGAGCGAGGAGCTGGTCGATCCGGCGCTGATCGCGCTCCTGGAAAAGATCGGGCCGGCGATCGTCCTGACCCATTCGCAAGCCGGCGTGTTCGGCTGGGCGGTCTCGGACCAGCGGCCGGACCTCGTGAAGGCGCATGTCGCCGTCGAGCCGAACGGGCCGACCTTCTTCGACATCAAGTTCAAGGGCGGCGCCGAATGGTATGAGCGGGTCGGCGACGCCCGGGCCCGCCCCTACGGCATCACCCGGGTGCCGCTGCAATTCGAGCCGCCGGTGAGCGGCCCTGCGGACTTGACCGTGGTTCAGGCCGAGCACGCTTCCGGGCCGGACCGGATCCGCTGCTGGCTGCAGGTGGAGCCCGCCCGCGCCCTGCCGAACCTGGCCAAGGTGCCGGCCGTGATCGTGACCGCGGAGGCCTCGTTCCGGGCGACCATGGACGATTGCACGGCGGCGTTCCTCACCCAGGCGGGCGCCAAGCCGGACCGGCTGGCGCTGGCCGAGCACGGCATCCACGGCAACGGCCACATGATGATGCTGGAATCGAACAGCGATCAGGTTGCGGACGCGATCGTCGGGTGGATCGAGACGCGGATCGGCGCCGGCCAACCCCGGCCTTAACCCCCTGCTTACCCTCTGCCGCGAGGGTGGCCCCCGTCATACGACGAGGCTTTGCATGACCGACATGACCGACACCGTGGGCGTCGCGGGCGACCGCATCCGCTCGATCATCGAGCGCGTGGAACGGCTGGAGGAGGAGATCAAGGACCTGATGGAGGCGAAGAAGGAGATCTTCGCCGAGGCCAAGGGCGAAGGCCTGGACGTCAAGATCCTCAAGGAGATCCTGAAGATCCGCAAGCAGGACAAGGACGAGCGCGACGAGCACGAGACGCTGCTCGACGTCTACCTGCGGGCCATGGATGCGCCCGCCCCGGCGCCGATCAAGGCGGCCGCCTGACGCGACCTTAGGGGACGGCGCGCTATGCGCCGTCCCGCCCTCAGCGGATCGGCTCGGCCGCCAGATAGGCGGCGATGTTGCGCCGGACGCGATCGAGCGGCGCCTCGCCCGGATCGGGCAGCGTGAAGCGCGCGCCGGTGATCGTCTCGTAGGCGCGTATATAGACCGCGGCGGTTTCCAGAACGACGTCCGCCGGGATCTCGGGGATCGGGTCCTTGTAGGGATCGCACCGGGCCACGACCCAGTTGCGCACGAAATCCTTGTCGAAGCTCTCCGGCGCGGCGCCGGCTTCGAAGCGCTCAGGGTAGCTCTGCGCGAACCAGTAGCGGCTGCTGTCCGGCGTGTGGATCTCGTCGGCCAGGACGATCCGACCCTCCGGATCGGTGCCGAACTCGTATTTCGTATCCGCCAGGATCAGCCCCCGCTCCGCCGCCAGTTCCTGGCCGCGGGCGAACAGCGCCAGGGCCGCCTCGGACACGGTCCGCCACTGCTCCGGGCTGAGCAGCTTGCGCTCCAGGATCTCGGCCTCGGTCAGCGGCTCGTCGTGGCCGCCGTCGAACGCCTTGGTGGTCGGCGTGATCACGGCCTGCTCCAGGCGCTCGTTCGGGCGCATCCCGTCCGGGAAGCGATGCCCGTACATCTCCCGCTCGCCGGCCCGGTAGCGCGTGAGCACCGAGGTCGAGGTCGTACCCGCGAGGTAGCCGCGCACGACCACCTCCACGGGCAGGATCTCCAGGCGGCGGCCGACCACGACGTTCGGGTCCGGATAGGCGAGGACGTGGTTCGGGCAGAGGTCGGACGTGCGCTCGAACCAGTAGCGGGCGGTCTGCGTGAGCACCTGGCCCTTGAACGGGATCGCGGCGAGCGCCCGGTCGAAGGCGCTGATCCGGTCCGAGGTGATCAGGATGCGCCGCCCGTCCGGCAGGTCGTAATTGTCCCGGACCTTGCCGCGGTAATGGTTCGGCAGCTCGGGCAGGGTCGCCTCGCGCAGGACCTGATGGGCGTGCGGGGTGAGATCTGCCGTGTTCATCGGACCGTTCCGTCAGGGCTGCACGGCGACCGCGCCGCTCCGCGTGTGTGCGCGGACGCGGCGGAGATTTCCAGCCCCCGCCGCGGCCTTTACCCCGGCGCCGCGAAGCCCCGGGGCGCGTCGCTCAGGCGGCGCGAACCGTGTGGAGGAAGCGCTCGACCTCGGCAGCGAGGTGCTCGGACTGGCGCGACAGCTCCGAGGCTGCATCCAGGACCTGATCCGCGGCGGCGCCGGTCTCCTCGGCGGCACCGGCCACGCCCGCGATGTTGCTGGTCACCGTGCCGGTCCCTTCCGCCGCCTGGGCGACGTTGCGGATGATCTCCTGCGTCGCTGCGCCCTGCTCCTCCACCGCCGCAGCGATGCTCGACGCCACGCCGTTGATCTCCTGGATGCGGGCCGTGATCGAACCGATTGCCGACACCGCCTGCTTGGTGGAGGCTTGGACCTGTGCGATCTGTCCGGCGATCTCCTCCGTCGCCTTCGCGGTCTGCTCGGCCAAGGCCTTCACCTCGGAGGCGACTACCGCGAAGCCCCGGCCGGCCGCGCCGGCCCGGGCCGCCTCGATCGTGGCGTTGAGGGCGAGCAGGTTGGTCTGCGCGGCGATCGACGTGATCAGCCCAACCACGTCGCCGATGCGGGAAACGGTGACGCTCAGCTCCTCCACGAAGATCACGGTCTGCCCGGCCTCGTCGACGGCGCCCTGGGCGAGCCGCGCGGACCCATCCACCTGCCGGCCGATCTCCTGCACCGACGAGCCGAGCTCTTCGGAGGCGGCCGCCACGGTGTTGACGTTGGACGCGGCCCGTCCGGCCGCCGCCGCCGCGGCGTCGGACTGGACCGAGGTCCGGCCGGCCATGGTCGACATCGCGCCCGCGGTCGCCTGCAGCTCGGTGGCCGAGGACGACACCATGCCGATGATGCCGCCGACCGCCTGTTCGAACGCCTGGGCCATCTGGCGCATGCCGGCCTTGCGCTGTTCCTCGGCGGTGGCACGCGCTTGCGCGGCTTCCGCCTCAAGAGCCCCGGTAAGGATCAGGTTGTCCTTGAACACCTGAACGGCCGCCGCCATAGCGCCGATCTCGTTCTTCGTCTCGGTATCGGGGACGCGGATTTCGGTATCCCCGTTCGCGATACGACTCATCACCTG
Organism: Methylobacterium brachiatum; assembly: GCF_020523825.1. Classification (GTDB taxonomy): domain Bacteria; phylum Pseudomonadota; class Alphaproteobacteria; order Rhizobiales; family Beijerinckiaceae; genus Methylobacterium; species Methylobacterium brachiatum. The sequence goes on from NZ_JAJALK010000006.1 coordinate 5,532, forward strand.
CGCCATCCTGCGGATCGGCATCGAGACCTTGCGGATGCACAGGACGATCACGCCGGCGCAGACCGCCAGCACGGAGAGGCCGATCAGAAGGTACACGAACAGGCGCGTCCGCGCCGCCGCAATGCGCTGCTCGATCTGCTCGGACACGAGATCGAACAGGCGCTCGCGCAGCTCGATAATCGATTGCATAGCCGGCACATACTGGTCGGCGAACTTCTTGACCGTCAGGTCGGAAGGATGTCCGGCAACGGTCTGGTCGACGATCCCGGCGGCCAGCCGCTGGCCCCCCTCCACGTACTTGTCCTGCAGGGTTCGGATGAGCGCGTCGACATGGGCATCGTCGCCGATCTTGCCACGTGCCAGCAGCATCTGGCGGATCTGGGCGTCGACCTGTCCGCTCAGTCGGTTGTATTGGCCGATCTCACTCGCCGTCATCGGGCGCTTGCCAACAAGGGCCGCAGTGAACACCGAGCCGATCTGACCGGCGAAATCGCGCAACTCGGTGGCGGTCCGCGTCAACGTCAGCCATGAGCCCAGTCGCGAATCGGCCGTGACCGCCATGTCGTCCGCGGCGTTCAGAGCCGCGTCCAGGCGGGGCGGAACGGCGATCAGCGCGTTCACGACCCCGGTGACCTCATCCGGACGCCGCTGCGCCAGGGGCAACGCGGTCAAGGCCTGGATCCGCTGGCGCGCCGCGCCGAGCGCGCGTGTCGCCTCTCCTACGGCGCCCGACGCCTGGACTTGCCATTGTCCCGGCAGGGCCGATGTGGCCGAGGTGGCGGCGCGCAACGCCGCGTCGGTCTGGCCGCGGATGTCAGCCAGCGCCTGTTCGGTCGGGGTGGGCATGGGCAGCTCGCTCCCCAGCGCGGCGTTGGACGGGCCTCGCTCCTGCGAGATCCGCGTCGACGCCGCGAGCACCGTCCGGGCGGTCGAGACGCCGACCCGGGCCTGCACGCTGTTCAGATAATCAGCGCGCTCTCGCAAGATGACTTGGCTGGTGACCGCGAGACAGACAGCACTGATTGACGTCGTGACAAGAATAATCAAATCGAAATTTTCAAAGAACCCTCCTGATCAGAAATTTTTTAAGTTTGATCGCTTCAAAAAATATCACGACCGCCGTTGAATGATCGCCCCTAAAAATCAATCACTCGATCAGATAAAACGCGTCATTATTTTGTAATTAAAATATTTGGTAAAAATAATATCGGATACCGATCTGACTTAATTAATGCAGTGCTATAAATTATTGTTTCAGATTTACGCAAAAAACTCTATTCACTGAACGTAACAGACGGATGACCTGACGAGTGAAGCAGGGAAACATGTTAATTCGTTGCACAACCAGTTCACTCGGACGTGATTGCGCCTCTCAAGTTGAGGCCGGGCATCCGTATATCGCCCGTCCGACCAGCGCCGACCTCTGTTCTGTTGAGACCAACCTCCCAGTGCCAGTCTAATTCTGAGAGGGCCAGATGTGCATCCTGCGCATTGACCACCGGGAGGCGACACCATGCCAAAGCCAGGATCCCGTCTGCGATTGCCGGATCGGCCAGCGACCGATGAAGACCGGAGACAGCGCCATCGGCGGCCGCAGCAGCGATGCCAGGCATCGCATCGCTGCTGCGGCCTCCCCGGATAGACGAGGATCCCTGGACCTGCCGCAGTCCGGTCAGAATCAAAGCGCGGCGCTGCCGAAGACGGGCCAATCGACGATCAGCGCATACAGCGAGCCCAGACTTCGTTTCATGGACCAAGATTTCCAGAGGTCCGCATCGCCGAGCCCCCTCATGAGTGTGCACTTCCATACAATTTTAAGCCGTGAGTAGCAGTGTTGCGCTGTGGCTCGGGCGCAGGGTTGCTGCTATGCCGGGCCTGCAACAGCTCTCGACCCTGAGAGCTGATGGCGGCGGGATCGCGTGCACTCGCCGGCAGGCGGGGGAGCGATGACGGGACCTTCTCAACACACCGGCAAGCACCCGTTCGTTCGCAAGATCGAGAGCATCGCCCTTTTCACGCTGACGGAAGACGAGCGGGCCGCGCTGCATGCCCTGCCGATGCAGGTGTCTCAGTTCGAGCCCTACCAGGACATCGTGCGCGAGGGGGATCGCCCGGCGCGCTGCTTCGCCCTGCTGGAGGGCATTGCCTGCACCTACAAGACGACACAGAGCGGCAAGCGTCAGGTGATGGCGTATCACGTCGCCGGAGACATACCCGACATCCAGAGCCTGCACCTCAAGGTGCTCGACATCAGCATCGCCACCATCAATCCCTGCAAGGTCGGCTTCGTCCAGCACGACGCCGTGCGGGCGCTCCTGCGGGCATTTCCACGATTGGGCGATGCCCTGTGGCGCACGACGCTGATCGATGCCGCCATGGTGCGGGAGTGGATGCTCAACACCGGTCGCCGGGATGCCTATGCCCGCATGGCCCATCTCTTCTGCGAATTGGTCACGCGGTTCGGCGTCGTCGGGCTCGCCCCGGATCGGAGTTGCGAGATGCCGATGATCCAGCCGGAACTGGCGGACGCTCTCGGGATCACGCCGGTTCACGTCAACCGCACGATCCGCGAATTGAAGGAAGCCGGGTTGATCACGCTGCGCAGCCGGCGCCTGATCGTCCACGATTGGGAGGGCCTGAAGGCGGCGGCCGAGTTCGACCCGGCCTACCTGCACCTCACCGACCCGGACGAGATCTAAGCCGCCCGACGCCCGCTGCCATCAGTTCATGTGCGCGCGACGGGTGCGCCGTTCCTGCTCGGCGAGCCTGCGCCCGAGATCGAGCAGCAGCGCTTCGGCGCGCGCCTTGAGCGCGGGATCCTGAAGCTCGCAGATCGCCCGATGCGCCGCCATGGCGAAGTCGGCCGCGCGCTCGAGCGGCGGCTCGCCGCGCAGGTCCGCAACCTCCGCGGGACCGGCCTGCATCTCGCCCATCCGCACGTCGGTGATATCCACGATGATGCCGCTGCCGCTGACCGGCCGCCCCCGGTGATCGAACAGGAAGCGGCCCCGACCCAGCACCCAGCGGGTCACGCCGTCGGCGGAGCGGACCCGATATTCGATCGCGTAGAGACCGCCATCCCGACCGCCCCGGCGAACCAGCGCGAGGACGCGGTCGCGGTCGTCCGGGTGGATGGCGTTCACGAAGGTTCCGAGCGGAAGGCCGGCCTCGGCCTCCTCCGGGTCCACGTTGAACAGAAGCGCGACGAACATGTCGGCCTGGATGCAATCGGAGGCTGCATCCCACGACCAGTTGCCGATGACATCCAGGGCGTCGAGAGCACCCTGGAATGCCCCTGATAAGGTCCGATATTCAGGTGACTTCGGTTTAGGCATTGCAGGTCTGGTTCCGGACCGGACTCGATCCTGGTTTAGTTCTTCATATCACAACTTCAAGGATTCGTGTTGCCTATGTACGCAACTTTTGCGTGTTTGTAACCGATTTTGTCTGGACGGATCAGTGCGATACCGGCCCGCCCGTTGCCTTACCCATCGGAGCTTCGCGGACGGGCCGCGCCCGAGCACGGAGCCGCCCACAGAGATCAGCCCGTCCCGGTATTCGGCCGGCCCAACCGCTCGGCCTCCGCGCGCCACGCGTCGCGCTCGGCCTGAACCGACTCGATCCGGGCATGCAGATGACCGGCATCGATCGCCGTCTCCATCAGCATGTCCTGGGCAGCGGCCAACTGGGCGCGCAACTCGGCATTCTCAGTGGCCAGAGCCAGCAGAAGAGCGGCCACGTCATCGCCCATCCATGCGCCTCGCCTCCCGCATCCGAGCGGGCGCATCTACCTGGGCCGGAGCCCGGCCACAACCGTATCCGGCAAACGATCGGGGCCCAGCGGGATCGGGGCCGTGCCGGGCCGCCGATCCGCGCCAGGCGCGATCAGCCCTCGATCACCCGCTCGTCGAGCTTGCGATCGACGATCTGCACCGTGCGGTCGATCTCGGCATCCGGGGTGCCGAGCTGATGCGAGATCAGCTTCACCAGGAGGTCGACGCGCTCGATGAACGGGGTGCCGTTCGCTACGGCGCGCGCGGCCGAGGAAGGCTTGAGCAGGCTTTCTGCGGCCTTGGCGTATTTCTCGAACGGCACCTGGTCCTGCGGGTCCGCGCCCAGACGCCGGGCAATGCCGTCCACATGCTCGTAGATGGCCCGCGACTTGGCGAGATCGCCGTGCACCGCGTCGCGGATCGATTGCGGCTCCTGCGGGGTGATGCAGCGGTAATTGCCGGTGAGCAGCATCGACCATTTCGCGAGCGGGACGAACAGCGAATCGAACACCTTGAGCTTCACCGGCACGTCCTGGCCGTCGAGGCGGACGGCGTCGATATCGGCCTCCAGCTCGCGCAGCAGGCGGTTATGCGCCTCGTCCGCGAAGGTCGCGGCCTTGAAGTTCGTCGGGAGGCCGACATGGAGCACGTTCGCGCCCTCCTCCGGCGGCCGGAAGGCCTGCGGATCGGGCGAGCAGAGCGAGACCAGGCCGGGCTCGAACCGGTCCCAGACGCCGGCATTGGTGTAGGCGTCCTCGAGATCCATCGCCGCCAGCGCCGGGATCCGCTTGAGATAGGGCAGCGGCGGCATGTTCATGATCGACAGGCACGGCAGCTTCGCCGCCGCGATCTTGATCATCAGCACCCGGATCGTGTGGTTGTTGTACTGCGGCTCCTGCATGGCGAGGCCGACCAGGTCGTAGCGCGACGGGTCGATATCCTCGGGCGGCGCGGCGTCCAGGGTGCCGGGCAGGTCGCGGGACAGGATCGCGCGGTGGTTCGGCTCGTCCCGCAGCTTGATGCGGACCTCTGTCCCCTCCTGGTTGATCAGATCGGCGGTCTTGCGGCGGCAGACCAGGGTCACGTTGTGACCGGCCATCAGGAGCTTCGTCGCCAGCAGGGAGCCGTACGAGGCTCCCAGGATCAGGATGTTGCGCGGCATGCTTCGACTCCCACAAGACGTCTTCGTTTTATCGGCTGCGCGCCCGTATGGCGTACGGGTTCAGGCTGTCCGCATGCCGGCTCCGGCCATGTCCTTGGCACGGTAACGAAGCTTGTCCTGGGATGCCACTCGGTTGGTATACCAAAAAATTTGTCGGCATCCGTGAGTCTGATTTGCGTCGGGCGACCGCTGGCGCCGGATCGTAGCGCGGGCAATCGATCAAGCCGGACCGTTTCGCCGCAATGGGCGCCCCATCGCCGACACCCGTCGCCTACCGTTCAATCCGCGGCTGGCAAGAGGACGCATCAGTGCCGCTGGGACGCATGAAAGGTCCGCGCCGATGCCATCGAATCCTGGGTTGAGCGCGTAATGCGCCTCTCGATCGATTGCTTATCGAAAGACGTGTTGGAACAGCCCAAACGCAGCCCATCGGCTACGCCGTTCTGATCGTTTTACCAAGGCCGCAGATTTTAAGTTCAGCACCATCGACCGCCTAGCGGGATGATGGTGCCCAGGGGCGGAATCGAACCACCGACACTGCGATTTTCAGTCGCATGCTCTACCAACTGAGCTACCTGGGCGACGTCCGCGCCGCCGTGGGCCTCGGACGCCGCGGGGTATAGTAGGGAGTTTGCGGCCTGTCCAGCCTTGCCGTGACATCGGAATGACGCCGGCAGCGGAAAAATTTTAGCGCTCCGGATCCGGCTCCGGGGGCGGCGCATCGGGATCGAGTTCCTCCGGGATCGCGTAGCGCTCGTTCAGCCAGCGGCCGAGGTCGACATCGGCGCAGCGCTGCGAGCAGAAGGGCCGGAACTCCTCGGTCGACGGCTTCCGGCAGATCGGACAGGCGGGGCGGCGCTCGCGGCTCACGGGCGCGTCGCTCACGCCAGGCTGCCCCAGCCCGCACGGACGGGGTAGCCCTCGCCGTCGAGGAGGCTCATGGTCTCGTAGAGCGGCAGGCCGACCACGGCGCTGTAGGAGCCGACGAGCTTCACCACGAAGGCGCCGGCCAGGCCCTGGATCGCGTAGCCGCCGGCCTTGCCGCGCCATTCGCCCGAGGCGAGGTACCCCTGGATGTCGCGGCCAGAGAGGCGCTTGAAGCGCACGCGGGTCTCGACGATCCGCTCCCGGCGGCCGTTCGGCGACAGCAGGCAGATCGCGGTGAACACCCGGTGCGGACGCCCCGATAGCAGGCGCAGGCAATCGGCCGCCTCGTCCGGCCCCTCGGCCTTGGGCAGGACCCGCCGCCCGACCGCCACCACCGTGTCGGCCGCCAGCAGCCAGGTCGGGATCTTCTGGTCCTGATGGTGCAGTGCGGCCTCGGCGGCGGCGAGCTTGGTGCGCGCGAGGCGACGGGCCAGCTCCCGCGGCGGCTCGGCCTTGCGCGGCGTTTCGTCGATATCGGCCGGCAGAAGCGAATCCGGCTCGATGCCGATCTGCTGCAGCAGCGCCAGGCGGCGGGGCGAGCCGGAGGCCAGCACGAACCGAGTGGTCGGCCCCTGCGTCGCCCCGATCGCTTCAGGTGTCGCGTCCATGATGTTCCGCTCGCACGTTAGGCGGAGAGCGATACCGGTCGGCCGGGCCCGCGCCGCAGCGCGGATGATCGCGCGAAGGGGCGGCGCATCCCTCTTCCGCCGGGACCGTCTCGATCTCCCCCGCCTGATAAGGGATGGGGTCGGGCTTGTGAACCGGACGGATCGGCGCCCGGCATGACTCGCGATGACCGGACTTTATCGTGCCGAATAGCACCAAGATAAGGGTTCATGGCAACCACCGCTGTCGAAAACTTCCGGTGCAGCGACACATCTATCCGCCGAAGGCTTTGTTTGGCCGGCTCAAGAATATGGCAAGGTTTCGCCGCGGTTCGTAACCGGACATTAACCAAACCGGCGGGAGTGTACCGGCACCGAAACGGGGTCGAAACCGATGCTCAACGCTGATCCGCTCGTGGCACGCCCGAAGCTCGTGAGCGCGGCGCTGCTCGCGCAGGCGCTCGACGGCCTGAGGCCGCAGGTCCGGTCGTCGGCGGAGATGTGGCGCGCGCTGACGGATCACTACGTCGTCGACCTAGACGATGTCGCGGCTCTCCTCCCGGCGATCGAGCCGGAGACGCAATGGCTTCCGACCCGGGACTGAGCCCGGCGAAATCACTTTCTTCTGTGCTATCCGCCGCGGCTGGCATGCGGCATGCAACCGGACTTCGGAACAGGCGAGGAAACACCCAGGCAACGACAACGCGGCGGCTCGGACGCCAGAGCACCCCGCGGACCTTTCGATCCATCGAAGCCGAGGTCCGTCATGTCCGACTTGCTGTCCGTTGCCCTGGTCTGTGCCGGCACCCTGCAGGCACAGGATTGCTCCCGCGACACCGCCCTCGACATCATCGTCTCGCCCGCGCACTCGCCGATGGAGTGCCTGATGCACGCCCAGATTCTGGCGGCCCAGGCGGGCCTGCCCGGCGGCGGCGACCGCTACCTCAAGATCGCCTGCGAGCCTCGCCGGACCGAGGCCACGCCGGTCCCGTCGCTGCGCCGCGCCTCGTGAGGCGGGCAGAGCTTCCCCCGGGACGGATGTTTCGCTAGGGCCAGGGTAGATCTGAGGTCGTAGCGGAGCAAGACGCGATGTTTCCCAAGCCTGAAGCGGACCTGGTGCCGAACACCTTCGCGTTCGAGCAGCTGCCGCTGGTCAAGCCGACGGGCTTCCGCGAATACGATGCGCGCTGGCTGTTCCCGCAGGACATCAACCTGATGGGCGTCCAGGCGCTCGGCCTCGGCATCGGCACGCTCGTGCACGAGATGGGCGTGCGCCCCGACATCGTCACGGGCCACGATTTCCGCAGCTACTCCTCCTCGATCAAGCTGGCGCTGATCGCCGGCATGCAGGCGGCGGGGCTGCGGGTGAAGGATATCGGCCTGGCGCTGTCGCCGATGGCGTATTTCGGCCAGTTCGCCCTGGACTGCCCGTGCGTGGCCATGGTCACGGCCTCGCACAACGACAACGGCTGGACCGGCGTGAAGATGGGCGCCAACCGCCCGATGACCTTCGGGCCCGAGGAGATGACCCGGCTCAAGGAGATCGTGCTCGGCGGGACCTACCAGTACCGCGACGGCGGCGCCTACGAGTTCGTCGAAGGCTTCGCCGAGACCTACCTGAAGGACCTGAAGTCCCGGGCAAAGCCACTGACCCGCAAGCTGAAGGTCGTGGCCGCCTGCGGCAACGGCACGGCCGGCGCTTTCGCGCCGCGCCTGCTGGAGGCCCTCGGCGTCGAGGTCGTGCCGCTGGATGTCGACCCCGATTACACCTTCCCGCGCTACAATCCGAACCCGGAAGACATGGAGATGCTTCACGCCATCGCGCACGCGGTGAAGGAGCACGGCGCCGATGTCGGCCTGGGCTTCGACGGCGATGGCGACCGCTGCGGCGTGGTGGACAACGAGGGCGAGGAGATCTTCGCCGACAAGATCGGCGTGATGCTGGCGCGCGACCTCGGCAAGCTCCATCCCGGCTCCACCTTCGTGGTCGATGTGAAGTCCACCGGGCTCTACCACACCGACCCGGAGTTGCAGGCCCAGGCGATCAAGACCGATTACTGGAAGACCGGCCACAGCTACATCAAGCGGCGGGTGAACGAGCTCGGCGCGCTGGCGGGCTTCGAGAAGTCCGGGCACTTCTTCTTCAACGAGCCGATCGGGCGCGGCTACGATGACGGCCTGCTCACCGCCATCGCGGTGCTGGAGATGCTGGACCGCAACCCCGGCCGGTCCATGGCCGACCTCTACCGGGCCCTGCCGAAAACCTGGGGCTCGCCGACCATGTCGCCCCATTGCGCCGACGACGTGAAGTACGGCGTGGTCGAGACCGTGACCGAGCGGTTCAAGGCCATGAAGGCCGCGGGCGAGCCGATCGCCGGCTCGAAGATCGTCGATCTTGTCACCGTGAATGGCGTGCGCATCACCACCGAGGACGGGACCTGGGGCCTGGTGCGCGCCTCGTCCAACAAGCCCGAGCTGGTCGTGGTGATCGAGAGCCCGGCCTCGGAGGCGCGCCTGCACGCGATGTTCAAGGCGGTCGACGCGGTCCTGCGCGAGAATACCGAGGTCGGCGCTTACAACCAGACGATCTGAGCCGGGTCGCTTCCGAAACCAGCCCCCGCGCGCCGGCCTCGCCGCGCGCGGGGCGCCAATTTAGAATTGGTGCATCAAAGCCACGGCCTTCGCTTTCCGATCGGCCTGCAACCTTTGGACAGTTGCGGCCTCCGGGCGGCGGGCAGATGCTCTCCGGCCATGCTGATGCAGTCCCCATCCCGGCATCCGCCCGAGTTTGCCGTCCCGATCGCCCGCGTGTCGGGCCGGGCGCCCGCGAGTGCCCGCCCGATGCTGTACGATGCGTTCGACCTCCAGACCGACCTCGCCGCCCAGACCCGGGCCTGGGGTCGGATGCTGAACGACGCCTGGTCGCCCTGGATCCGCTGGAGCGAGCCCGCCCGGTGGATGTCGGCCAATGCCCGCATGATGATGCGCGCCGGACTGACCTTCGCGCGGCCCGCCTACGGGATCGAAGCGGTCGACGTCGGCAACCGAAGCGTGCCGGTCCGCGAGGAGGCCGTCGAGGTCACGCCGTTCGGCACCCTGCTCCACTTCAAGAAGGACATCCACACCGAGCAGCCCAAGGTGCTGATGGTCGCGCCGCTGTCGGGCCATTTCGCCACGCTGCTGCGCGCCACCGTGCGCACGATGCTGCCCGACCACGACGTCTACATCACCGACTGGCACAACGCCCGGGACATCCCGGTCTCGGCGGGCCGGTTCGGCTTCGACGAGTACGTCGCCCACCTGGTCCAGTTCCTCCAGACCATGGGCGAGGGCTCGCACGTGGTCGCCGTCTGCCAGCCGGCCGTGCAGGCGCTGGTCGCCGCCGCCGTCATGGCACAGGCGAAGGATGCGGCGGCGCCGCGCAGCATGACCCTGATGGCCGGGCCGGTGGATTGCCGGATCAACCCGACCGGCGTGAACGAGCTCGCGACCTCGAAGCCGATCGAATGGTTCGAGAAGAACCTGATCGCCACGGTCCCGGCGCGCCACAAGGGTGCCGGCCGCCGGGTCTATCCGGGCTTCGTGCAGGTCTCGGCGTTCATGTCGATGAACACGAAGCGCCACGTCCAGGGCCACACCGACCTGTTCTGGCACATGGCCAACGGTGAGGATTCCAAGGCCGAGGCGATCGAGACCTTCTACGACGAGTATTTCGCCGTCCTCGACCTCGCGGCCGAGTTCTACCTGGAGACCGTCAAGACGGTGTTCCAGGACTACACCCTCGCCAAGAACGAGCTCCGCTACCGCGGCGCGCCGATCGACCTCGGAGCGATCCGGCGCACGGCGCTGATGACCGTCGAGGGCGAGCGCGACGACATCTGCGCCCCCGGCCAGACCATGGCGGCCCACGACCTCTGCACCGGGCTCGCGCCGTATATGCGGTCGCACCACCTCCAGGCCGGCGTCGGCCATTACGGCGTCTTCGCCGGCAAGCGCTGGGAGACGCAGATCTACCCGCAAGTGCGCAACTTCATCCAGGCGCATAACTGATTGGCTGACCCGGCTCCGGTCGCGCCGATTTGACCCGCCGACCGGCGCGGCCCACCATGCTAGCCTCTGATCGTCGGAGCCCGGATTCCCCCGGTTGCCGGCGGCCTATCCATTGGCATGAGGCGGAACGGTCGGCGTGATCGACAGGGACGGCTTCGGCAACGACACCGGCGCGACCGGCACCGACACGGGACAGGCGGCCGCCGCGCGGCTGGACCGGCTCGTGGCCCAGGCAAGGGCGGCGTCCCTGTGGGAACAGGCCTGGCCGGTGCTCTGGCGCGGTCTCGGCGTCCTGCTGCTGTTCCTCGCGTTGTCCTGGACCGGGCTGTGGCTCGATCTCGCCCCGCTCTGGCGCCAGATCGGGTTGGCCGTCCTGGCGATCCTGCTGGTCGTCGCGCTCCTGCCCCTCATCCATCTCGCCCGGCCGGACCGCCGGGTCGCCCTGGCCCGGCTCGACCGGGAGGCGGCCGCGCGCGATCCGGCGCTCCGTCACGGGCCTGCATCGGCGGCACAGGATTCGCTGGCGGTCGGCGCCGCGGATCCGGGCAGCCGGACCCTCTGGGCGCTGCACCAGCGCCGGGCCGCCCAGGCGGTCGCGGCCCTCAAGGTCGGGCTGCCGCGTCCCGGCATGACCCGGCGCGACCCCTACGCCCTGCGCGCCGGGATCGTCGTCGCCGCGGTCGCGAGCCTGTTCGTGGCCGGCCCCGAATGGCGCGAGCGGATCGGAGCCGCGTTCGACTGGCACGAAGCGGTCGCGCCGGGGCCGAACTTCCGGGTGGACGGCTGGATCGATCCGCCGCTCTACACGCGGCTGCCGCCGCTTCTGATCGCCATGGATGGCAGCGACCAGCACCTGCGGGCGCCGGTCAACGCGCAGCTGATCGTGCGCATCGCCGGCCAGGGCAGAGCGGCAGCGAACACGACCCTGACGCCGAGTGCCGGGCTCACGCCGATCCCCGGGCAGGAGGAGCGGCCGGACCTGCGCGAGGAGCGCTACCGGATCGTCGGCGGCGCCGAGCTGGTGATCGTCACGCCGGCCGGGCGCCAGAAGCTGACCGTCGAGGCGATCCCGGATCGGCCGCCCGAAGTGACGGCCGTCGGCGGTCCCGAGGTGAACGGCCGCGGCACCTTCAACCTCACGTATCGGGCCAAGGACGATTACGGCATCAGCTCCGCCGAAGGGGTGATCGAGCCGCTGAAGGCCGGGCGCTCGCTGGCGCCGATCCCGCGGATCAACCTGGCGCTGCCGGCCGACGCCTCCGGCGAGACCGACACCAAGACCCTGGTCGACCTGACCGACAGCCCGTGGTCGGGCGCGCGGGTGCGCTACCAGATCGTCGTCAAGGACGAGGCCGGCCAGGAGGGGCGCACGAAGGACACCGAGATCACGCTGCCGGCCCGTCCGTTCCGGGATCCCCTGGCACGCGCGCTGGCGGAGGATCGCCGCCGCCTCGTCACGGCGCCCGATTCCGACCGGCTCTGGGTCCAGGGCGCCCTCGATGCGCTCCTCGTCGCGCCCGACATGTTCACGCCGCAGCCGCCGGTGTTCCTCGGTCTCAGGACCGCCACGGAGCGCCTGCGCAAGGCCAAGACCGATGCCGACCTGATCGATGTCGCCGACCTCCTCTGGGAGATGGCGCTCAAGATCGAGGACGGGGACCTGTCGGATGCCGAGAAGCAGCTGCGGCAGGCGCAGGACCGGTTGAAGGATGCGATCGAGCGCAATGCGCCCGACGACGAGATCAAGCGGTTGACCCAGGACCTCAAGCAGGCGCTGGACAAGTTCCTGTCGCAGATGGCCGAGAAGCAGAAAAGCCAGCCGCGCGATCCGGGCGAGAAGGGCCAGACCAACCAGTCATCGAAGACGGTCACGCCCGAGGATCTCGACAAGATGATCCAGGACATGGCCGAGGCGATGAAGCGCGGCGACACCGCCGAGGCGCAGCGCCTGATGGAGCAGCTGCGCAATATCCTGGAGAACCTGCAGACCGCGGAGAAGGGCGGCAAATCCGATCAGGCCAGCCGCGAGATGCAGAAGCAGATGCGCGACCTCGACGCGATGACGCGCGAGCAGCAGGGCCTGCGCGACGAGACCTACAAGGACGGGCAGGAGCCGCGCGGCAGCCAGCGTCCGTCCAATCGCGGCCAGCAGCAACAGGGCCAGCAGGGCAACCGCGGGCAGCAGGGCCGTCCGCAGCAGGGCCAGGGCAAGCAAGGTCAGGGACAACAGGACCAAGGGCAACAGGGCCAAGGCCGGCAAGGACAGGGGCAGCGGGGCCAGGGCCAACAGGGCCAAGGCGAGCAGGGCGATGTCGGCGACCGCCAGCAGGCGCTCCGCCAGCGCCTGGAGGATCTCGAGCAGCGCATGAAGGAGAACGGCATGCGCGGCGAGCAGGGCCTCTCCGACGCCGAGGACGCCATGCGCGAGGCCGAGAACGCGCTCAAACAGGGCGATGCCGATGAGGCGGTCGATGCCCAGGGCCGCGCGCTGGAAGGGCTCAAGAAGGGCGCCGAGGGCATGGCGCAGCAGATGCAGGAGATGGCCGAGGGCCAGGGCGAAGGCCAGCAGGATGGTGGCCAGCAACCGGGGCAGCAGGGTCAGGCCGGCACCCGCGACGACGACCCGCTCGGCCGTCCGACCAAGGGCCGCGACATGAGCGACGGTCGCGTCCGGGTCCCGACCGCGGACGAATCCGCCGTCCAGCGCGCCCGGCGCATCATGGAGGAGCTGCGGCGCAAGCTCGGCGACCCCACCCGGCCGCGGGAGGAACTCGACTATTTCGAGCGCCTGCTCCGGCGCAATTGAGGTCGCGCCCTATTTCCCTCGAACGCCCGTGGGCGCCGACCCGGATTTCCCTCGGCAGCCCGCGTTGAACACCACTCGTCTCGCCAAGCGGCGGCGCGCCGGTTCCGGGCGCCCGCCGGGTTCGGATCCCGCCTCCCATGTCGTCCAATCTGCTCGTTCTCGTCGCCTGCGCGGCGGTCGCCGTGGTCCTGGTGTTCGGCCTCGCCAACATGATGCGGGGCGGCAACGCCAACCTTTCGCAGAAGCTCATGCGGCTGCGGGTGCTGCTGCAATTCGTGGCGATCCTGATCATCATGGGCGTCGTCTGGTGGCGCTCGGCCTGAGGGTGGTGCCCCGCGGCGATAAGTCGGCAACCATCGCGCGCGAGAATGCGCCGGTGTGACCGTGCCGCCGCACCGCCCGCCTTTTGCGGGGGAGCGGGATGAATTGGCCGGTGGCTGGAGCGAGGCCCGTGCTACGGTCGGTTGAGCCAGACCGACTTGCCTAACCGGCCGAGCCCCATGATTGCCGCCTTCCGTCTCTGCACCGCCAGCCTCATCATCGGTGCGGCGATCCTGCCGGCCTTCGCGGCCGATGCGCCTCCGCTTCCGGTGGCCTACGCGGCACCGGCCCAGCCGCTCAGCATCGTCTCGGAGGTGCGCATCGGCGGCTCCGTGCAGGATCCCGGCAGCGCCGAGGGCAAGCTCCCGGGCTTCAGCAAGGCCAACGTCAACGGCGAGATCCTGTTCGCCAAGCCGCAGGTCAGCGCCGATCCGTTCTGGCAGGCCTTCGTGCCGCGCCCGACGGTGGGCGGCAGCTACAACACCGGCGGCCGGACCAGCTACGCCTATCTCGGCGCCACCTGGACCGTCGACCTCTTCCCCGAGACCTTCGGCCGGCGCGTGTTCCTCGACGGCTTCTTCGGCGGCGTCGCCCATAACGGCTATACCGGGCCCAAGGCGCAGACGCCCTACGGCTTCAACACCCTGGGCTGCTCGCCGATGTTCCGCGAGGCGGCGGCACTCGGCTACCGCCTGACCGAGCATTGGAGCGTCATGGCGACCGTCGAGCACATGTCGAATGCCGGGCTCTGCGCGAACAACCGCGGCCTGACCAATTTCGGCGGCAAGATCGGTTACACCTTCTAAGATAGCGACCGATTGCGCCGCCAGCGGAAGGGCTCTACGCCCTACCGTTCACGGACCCGCCGGCGTGGCGGCCGTTTCGAGGCGCAGCTCCCGTGGTCAAGCTCAACCGGATCTACACACGCACCGGCGACAAGGGCACCACCGCGTTGGCGGATGGGCAGCGCCGGTCGAAGGCCGACCTGCGGGTCGACACCTACGGCACGGTCGACGAGACCAATGCCTGCATCGGCATGGTCCGCCTACATACGGAGGGCGCCCTCGACCGGATGCTCGGGGCGATCCAGAACGACCTGTTCGATCTCGGCGCCGACCTCGCCACCCCGCCGAGCCCGGAGCCCCTGCCCTACGAGCCGCTGCGCATCGTCGCCAGCCAGGTCGAGCGGCTGGAGCGCGACATCGACGCCCTGAACGCGACGATCCCGCCGCTGAAATCCTTCGTCCTGCCCGGCGGGTCCCCGGCCTCCGCGGCGCTCCACCTCGCCCGGACCGTCTGCCGGCGCGCCGAGCGCCTGGCGGTCAGCCTCGCCGACCGGGAGGACGAGATCGTCTCGCCGGAGGCGATCCAGTACCTGAACCGCCTCTCCGACTTCCTGTTCGTGGCGAGCCGGACCGCGAATGCCGACGGGGCCGACGACGTGCTCTGGGTGCCGGGCGCCAATCGCTGACCCGAATCGCCGCCCGGTGCGGCGATGAAGACTGCGTGAGCCCGACGAAGCCTTTCCCAGGACGCTCGACGACGCCGCGTTGACAAGGCGGAAATGTGGCCGTTACGGTCCGCCCGCTTTGCGTGCCTGCCCAGCCTGAGCGCCGAACGCGCGAGGGACCGGCGGGTCCGACGACAAGAATCCCCGGGGAAGGATCGAGACCGCCATGAAGGTGCTGGTGCCCGTCAAGCGGGTGGTGGACTACAACGTCAAGATCCGCGTGAAAGCCGATGGCTCCGGGGTCGAGCTCGCCAACGTCAAGATGTCGATGAACCCCTTCGACGAGATCGCCGTCGAGGAGGCGATCCGCTTGAAGGAGAAGGGCACCGTCACCGAGATCGTGGCCGTCTCGATCGGCCCGCAGCAGGCGCAGGAAACCCTGCGCACCGCGCTCGCCATGGGCGCCGACCGGGCGATCCTCGTCAAGACCGACGTGAATTGCGAGCCCCTGGCCGTGGCCAAGCTCCTAAAGGCCGTGGTCGAGAAGGAAACGCCCCAGCTCGTGATCCTGGGCAAGCAGGCGATCGACGACGATTCCAACCAGACCGGCCAGATGCTGGGCGCATTGCTCGGCTGGCCGCAGGGCACCTTCGCGTACAAGATCGAGCCGGGCGACGGCAGCATCGACGTGACCCGCGAGGTCGATGGCGGGCTCCAGACCCTGAGCCTGAAACTGCCGGCGATCGTCACAACCGATCTGCGCCTGAACGAGCCGCGCTACGCCTCCCTGCCGAACATCATGAAGGCGAAGAAGAAGCCGCTCGAGGAGCTGAGCCCCGAGGGTCTCGGCGTCGACGTGACCCCGCGGCTCAAGGTGCTCAAGACCTCCGAGCCGCCGGGACGTTCCGCGGGCGTCAAGGTCGGGTCGGCGGCCGAACTCGTGCAGAAGCTCAAGGTCGAAGCCGGCGTCATCTGATTCTTTCCTGAGCTGGGCCGCGTTCCCGTCGAGACGGTCGAGCGCGGCCAGCCGCAACCGAGGTTCACGCGCACATGACGACTCTCCTCTTCGTCGAGCACGGCAACGGCCAGATCAAGGACGGCACGCTGAAGGCGCTGACCGCCGCCAAGGCTATCGGCGCGCCGGTCCACGCCCTCGTGCTGGGCAGCGGCTCGAAGCCGGTGGCCGAGGCGGCGGCCAAGCTCGACGGCGTCGAGAAGGTCCTGAACGCCGAGGACGCGGCCTACGACCACGACCTCGCCGAGCCCGTGGCGGCGCTGATCGCCTCGATCGCCGGGCCCTACGACATCATCGTCGCCTCGGCCTCGACCACGGGCAAGAACGTCCTGCCGCGTGTGGCCGCCCTGCTCGACGTCGCGCAGGTCTCGGACATCATCAAGGTCGTGGCGCCGGACACGTTCGAGCGGCCGATCTACGCGGGCAATGCCATCCAGACCGTCCAGATCCCCGCCGGCAAGACCGTGATCACCGTGCGCACCGCGGCGTTCAAGGCGGCCGAAGAGGGCGGCGCGGCCGCTCCCGTCGAAGCCGTCTCCGCGGCGGCGCCGGAAGCCGGCGGCTCGACCTTCAAGGGTGAGGAGATCGCCAAGTCCGACCGGCCGGAGCTGGCCTCGGCCCGGATCATCGTCTCGGGCGGCCGTTCGCTCGGTTCCTCGGAGAAGTTCCACGCCCTGATCGAGCCGCTGGCGGACGTCCTGGGCGCGGCGGTCGGCGCCTCGCGGGCCGCGGTCGATGCCGGCTACGCGCCGAACGACTGGCAGGTCGGCCAGACCGGCAAGGTCGTGGCGCCCGATCTCTACGTGGCGGTCGGCATCTCCGGGGCGATCCAGCACCTCGCCGGGATGAAGGATTCGAAAGTCATCGTCGCCATCAACAAGGACGAGGATGCACCGATCTTCCAGGTCGCGGATTACGGCCTGGTCGGAGACCTATTTCAGGTTGTGCCAGATCTGCAGTCTGAGATCGGGAAGGCGAAGGGCCAGTAACGACAAGGCTGGCCTGGCCGGGTTCACCGGGCCAGCATTGTCGCCGCAGGCGTTTCCGCGGGTTCCTTCTGCGAACAAGAATGGTCTAGAAGTCTGGGACGGCCCGTCTCCGCACGGGCCGCGGCGTTGGCGCAGTCGACCCCCTTCTGGGCAGTCGCGCAGCAACGTCCGTATGGGGGCACAGGTCGACAGATGGACATGGAGATCAAGCGGGTCGGCATCATCGGCGCGGGCCAGATGGGGAGCGGCATCGCGCAGGTCTGCGCCACCGCGGGTCTCGATGTGCTGCTGAACGACCGGGACCCGAACCGGCTCGAGAACGGCCTGGCCGCGGTCGATGGCGGCCTGTCGCGGCTGGTTTCGAAGGGCACCATCGACGAGACCGAGAGCCAGGCGATCCGGGCCCGGATCAAGCCGGCCCACAGCTTCGCCGATCTCGGCCCGGCCGACCTCGTGATCGAGGCCGCAACCGAGAATGAGGCGACCAAGCGCGAGATCTTCTCCAGCCTCTGCGCCTCGCTGCGGCCCGACGCGATCGTGGCGACCAACACGTCGTCGATCTCGATCACCCGGCTCGCTGCGGCGACCGACCGGCCGGAGCGGTTCATCGGCATCCACTTCATGAATCCGGTGCCGGTGATGCAGCTCGTCGAGCTGATCCGCGGCATCGCCACCGAGGATTCGACCTACGAATCGGCCAAGGCGTTCATCGCCAAGCTCGGCAAGATCTCGACGATGTCGGAGGATTTCCCGGCCTTCATCGTCAACCGCATCCTGCTGCCGATGATCAACGAGGCGATTTACACGCTCTACGAGGGCGTCGGATCGGTCGAGTCGATCGACACCGCCATGAAGCTCGGCGCGAACCACCCGATGGGCCCGCTTCAGCTCGCCGACTTCATCGGCCTGGATACCTGCCTGTCGGTGATGCAGGTGCTCTACGAGGGGCTCGCCGATTCGAAGTACCGGCCCTGCCCGCTTCTCGTGAAGTATGTCGAGGCCGGCTGGCTCGGCCGGAAGGCCAAGCGCGGCTTCTACGATTATCGCGGGCCGACGCCGATCCCGACGCGCTGAGGCGCCGGCATCGATCGTCAGGCGGGACGGCGCCGGGCGCCGCCCCTCATCACCCCCTCACTTCGCGGTGCCGCCATTCGCGTTCGGCTGGGCCGGCTGCGGATAGGACGGGTTGCCGCCCGGGACCGCGCTGCTGTTCGACGGCGTCGCGCCGCCGGACTGGCCGTTGACCGAGCCGGTCACTTCGCGCCGCGACGCGTCCTGGCTCTGGCTGGCGTAATCCTTCGGCGAGTTGGCGCCGTTCCAGGTCAGCAAGCCCACGGTCGCGATCGCCAGGAGGACGAGACTGGCGACCAGGACCCACAGCACGGGCTTGCCGCGCTCACCCTGCCGGCTCTCCTGCTGATTGAGTTTCTCGGCCATATCCAGTTCCTCCCGCTCGACCGCGGCGCGCGCGACACGATTTCGTTACCGGCCGCCAACGCGGCGCCGTCGAAGCGGGTTCCTGCCGATCGCGCCGGTCAACGACCGGTGGTGAGCAGGATCTTGCCGAGATGGGCGCTCGACTCCATCAATGCATGAGCCTTCTGGGCCTGCTCGAGAGGGAATGTGGCGTGGGTGACGGACCGGATCCGTCCGGCCTCGAGCTCCGGCCAGACATCCCTGCGCAGCCCGTCGGCGATCGCGGCTTTGTCGGCCTTCGGGCGGGGCCGCAGGGTCGAGCCCGTGAAGGTCAGGCGGTTGCGCATGATCGGGGTGATGTTCAGGCCGTCGACCTTGTACCCGCCCATCAGGGCGATCATCACCAGCCGGCCGTCGGGGGCCAGGGACTTGAGATTGCGGGCGAGGTAGCTCGCGCCGATCATGTCGAGGATCACGTCGACGCCGCGTCCGTCGGTGAGGCGCTTGATCTCCTCGGCGAAGTCCGCCTGCTTGTAGTCGATCGCCGCCTCGGCCCCGAGCTCTTCGCAGAACCGGCACTTCTCGGCCGAGCCCGCCGTGGCGAGGACCCGGGCGCCGACATGCTTGGCGATCTGGATCGCGGTGGCGCCGATGCCGCTCGACCCGCCATGCACCAGGAAGCTCTCGCCCCTGGCGAGCCGACCGCGCTGCACGACGTTGGAATAGACCGTGAAGAAGGTCTCCGGCAGACCGGCCGCGTCGACCAGCGACAAGGCCTTCGGGCGCGGCAGGCAATGGGACGCCTCGGCCACCGCGAATTCGGCGTAGCCGCCGCTGATCACCAGGGCGCAGACCTCCTCGCCGACCGTAAGAGCGTCGACGCCCTCGCCGAGCGCGGCGACGCGGCCGGCGACTTCGAGGCCCGGGATCTCGGTGGCGCCGGGCGGCGGCGGGTACAGGCCGGCGCGCTGCATCACATCCGGGCGGTTCACGCCGGCGGCGACCACCTCGATCAGCACCTCTCCCGGCCCGGGGCTCGGCAGCGGCGCCGTCTCGACGGCGATTACCTCCGGCCCGCCCGGTCCCGTGAAATGGATCCGGCGCATGGTCTCGGGCAGGGCAGTGCTGGCCATCGAAGCATCCTCAACGCGTGCGAATTCCAGGCCGGGCCCGGAGGCGCGGTCCGGCTGTACTTGCGGCAATGGGGGCGCTTGGCAAGCACGCGCCCCCGGAGCGTGAGCCTAGCGCGCCGCCGCCTTGACGGACGGGGGCAGCACGATCTTGCCCTGGGCGAGGCTCGTCGGCCAGATCGCGACCTGCTTGCCGTCCTGCCACTGCGCCATCAGGCCGGTGACGAAGCCCGGCCCGTATTTGATCGAGTGGGTGAACGGTTCGTCCTTGCCGTAGAATTGGGTGCGGCCGACCGTGCCGACCCAGTCGGTCTTCTCCAAGGCGTCGACCAGCTTGTCGGCCTCGGTGCTACCGGCGCGCTTCACCGCGTCGGCGGTGTAGTAGACCTGATCGTAGGCCATGTAGCCGGCATAGGACGGATCGCTGCCGAAGCGCTTCTTGAACGCCTCGCTGAAGGCGAGCGACTTGTCGGTGATCGCGGCGCCCGGCACCGCGATGCTCTGGAAGATGACGCCCTGGGTCGCCCCATTGGTGTTGGCCCAGAAGGTCGAGGAGGTCGCCTGCGAGTTCATGCCGGTCATGGCCAGTGGCACCTGCTGGTTGCGCCATTGCACGGTGGGCTGCACGCCGACATGCGAGATGCCGGTGACGATCAGGTCGGGCTTGGCCGCCTCGATCTTCTTGTAGATCGGGGTGAAGTCGCCCGTATCCGGCGAGAACCGGATGTGGTCGACGACCTTCACGCCGATCTCGGGCAGGCATTTCTCGTAACCGGCATCCAGCGGGCGGGTCCAGGCGGCGTCCTCGCTCATGATCGCCGCCGTCTTCACCTTCATCAGGTCGAGCAGCATGTCCTTGGTCGAGTCGCAGATCGACTGCGCCAACGCTGCGGAGGTGAGGTATCCGTGGAAGGTGTACTTGTTGCGAGCGTAATCCTTATGGACCGCGAGGCTGATCTCGTTGGAGGCCGCGCCCGGTGTGATCATCGGGGTCTTGAGCCGGGCCGACCACGGCATCAGGGCCAGCACGACCTCGGAGATGTAGCTGGCGATGACGACGTGGACCTTGTCCTCCGAGACCGCGCGCTGGAACGCCCGGACGGCGTCGGAGGCCGAGCTCTTGTCGTCGTAGGAGACCACCTGGATCTGGCGGCCGTCGATGCCGCCCTTGGCGTTGATCTCGTCGGCGGCGAGCTGGACCGCCTGCGGGATCGAGGCACCGACCACCGACTGCGCCTCGGCGATCACCCCGATCCGGATCGGGTCGGCCGCCCGCGCCTCACCCGCGGCCAAGAGTCCGGCGGCCGCCAGCAGGGCCAGAGCCCGGCTCGTCACGCTGCGATCCATCGCCATGCTGTTTCCTCCTCCGGGCCGTGCGGCTTGTGGCGTCGCATCGGGGGTCGGACGATTTTTGTAGCATTCGTCGAGGTGAATACAATGTGCATCCGGCCGGAACGAGTAACACCGGCCGGAACGGCGATCGTCCTCTGCGGGCGACCGCGCCGGGAGCGCGGACCTACCGGGTGCCGTACATCCGGTCGCCAGCATCCCCGAGTCCGGGCACGATGTAGCCGTGGTCGTTCAGGTGGCTGTCGATGGCGGCCGTCCAGACCGGGACATCCGGATGCGCGGCCTGGAACTTGGCGAGCCCTTCCGGGGCCGCCAGCAGACAGACGAAGCGCAGGTCCGAGGCGCCCCGGGCCTTCAGCAGGTTAAGAGCCGCGATGGCGGAATTCGCGGTGGCAAGCATCGGATCGAGCACCAGCACGGTCCGGTCGGCGAGATCGGACGGCGCCTTGAAGTAGTACTCGACCGCCTCGAGCGTGTCCGGGTCGCGGTACAGCCCGATATGGGCGACCCGCGCCGAGGGGACGAGCGACAGCATCCCGTCGAGAAAACCGATCCCGGCCCGCAGAATCGGAGCGAAGACCAGTTTCTTGCCCTGGATCTGCCGCCCCTCCATCGGCTGGATCGGCGTCTCGATGGTGACGGGCTCCAGCGGCAGGTCCCGCGTGACCTCGTAGGCCAGCAACATGCCGATTTCATTCAGCAGCTGGCGAAAACCCTTCGTCGACCGGTCCTTGTCCCGGAGATAGGTGAGCTTGTGCTGCACCAGAGGGTGATCGACCACCGTGACCCGACCCGTCGGCATCGCACATCCCTCCATTCCGCCGGGGCAGGAATGCCGGAGCGTGCACCGAGGTGCAACGTCGAGCGGCGCGAATATGCATATTCGGGCCGCGACGATGCGGCGGGTCCGCCCGGTTCAGGTATTGTGCGCAAGTCGTGCGGTGGCGAGTTCGTACTACTTTGCGGCGAGCGCCCGCCACGGCATGTCAAAAATATTTTCTCCTTCGTCTCGGAAGGTCCAATCGAATTTGATTGAGCGAAGCGTAAGGATATTTCGAACCCGAGAAACACAATTTTCGAATACGACCCTCAATGCCATAGAATGCAATAAAATAACCATTCACATCTAATATTAGCAGAGCGGATAAATTTCTCGTCAGGCCGCGGATTAAACAGGACTCACCTCCGCCAAGGTCTTTCCAAAGAGAACCACGGGCTGCTAGCTGGCGCCGTCCCCGTGAACTCGGTCACAGCCATGCGCCTCACCGTTTCCCTCAAAACGACACTTGCCGCGATCTTTGGGCTGTTTGCACTGATGGCGGTGGGACAGGGAAGCTTATCGATCATCGAGCTGGCCGATATCCGGCAGTCGATGACGGACGTCGCGGGCAACTGGCTGCCGTCCGTGACCCGGATCAACGAGGTCGAGGTCGCCACCTCGGAGGTGCGTATCAAGCAGTTCCGTCTGATGACGCTCTCCAACAATCCCGAGCACCTGCGCGCCGGCGAGGCTCAGCTTGCGGCAACGCTCGCGCAGCTCAGCGAGCGTCGGAAGGCTTACGAGGCTCTGATCTCGGGCGCCGACGAGCGGAGCCTGTACGACGCATTCGCGGATCTCTGGAGCCGCTACGAGCGGGTCGATGGCGAGATGCGCCGCATGATCGCCTCCGGGAAGCAGGCGGAGGCGCTGGCCCTGCTCAGCGGCGCCGACACCGTCAAGATCTACGACGATGCCCGGGCCACGCTCTCCCGCCTGGTCGCCCTGAACGAGCGGAACGCGAACCGGGAAGTCGGCGAGGCCGTCGCGCGGGCCAAGACGGCCTCCGCGGCCGCCTGGGTCAACGTGATCCTCTCGGTCGTCGCGGCGCTCGGGGCTGCGACCTTCTCCCTGCTGCGCATCTCACGTCCGATCCAAGGGATGACGGACGTCATGTCCCGGCTTGCCGGCGGCGATACCGGCGTGGCGGTGCCCGCGCGCGAGCGGCGCGACGAGATCGGCGCGATGGCTGCCGCCGTGGAGGTGTTCAAGGACAACCTGATCCGCACCCGCGCGCTCGAAGCGGAGGCGGCCCAGTCGCGGGTCGCCGCGGAGCAGCAGCGCAAGGCGGCCCTGCGTCAGATGGCCGAGAACTTCGAGAAGGCGGTGGGCGGGATCATCGGGCGGGTCTCGTCATCGGCCACCGAACTCCAGGCGACCGCCAGTGCGATGTCGACCATGGCGGGGCGGACGTCGGCCCAGTCCGACGCCGTGGCCTCGGCGGCCGAAGAGGCGGCGAGCAACGTCAACACCGTGGCGGCCGCCGCCGAGGAGCTGGGCTCGTCGGTCCAGGAGATCGGGCGGCAGATGGACAGCTCGGCCAAGCTCGCTCAGGGCGCCGCCGACGAGGCCGGGCAGACCAGCGCGCTGGTGCATGAGCTGAGCAGCGCCGTGGCCCGGATCGGCGATGTCGTCGGGTTGATCTCCTCGATCGCCGGGCAGACCAACCTGCTGGCCCTGAATGCGACGATCGAGGCGGCCCGGGCCGGCGATGCGGGCCGGGGCTTCGCTGTGGTGGCTTCCGAGGTGAAGGCGCTCGCCGAGCAGACCGCCAAGGCGACGGAAGAGATCGCCGGGCAGATCGCCCGGGTCCAGGCATCCACCGGTCAGGCCGTGACGGCGATCGGCACGATCACGACCCGCATTCAGGAAATCAGCACCGTGGCGACCTCGATCGCGGCGGCGGTGGAGGAGCAGGGCGCGGCGACCCAGGAGATCGTCCGCAACGTCGCCCAGGCGGCAGCGGGCACCGGTGAGGTCACCAGCAACATCGCGGGCGTCGCCGATGCCGCCGAGGGGACGGGACGATCGGCGGCGCAGGTGCTCGATGCCGCCTCGGAACTGTCGCGCCAGTCCGAGCATCTCACGGCGGAAGTCTCCCGCTTCCTCAATACGGTGCGGGCGGCGTAAGGCATTTCGGGCGGGACCCGGCGTGTTGGCCGGGTCCCGCCCGAAAGGGGCGATCAGGCGGTGAAGGAACCGCCCTCGCTCCGGCGCTTGGCCATGAAGGCGTCGAACTGCTCGCGGTCCTTGGCCCGCCGCAGCTCCTCGACGAAATCCGTGAAGGCACGGCTCTCGTCTTCCAGCGCCTTGCGCTGGGCCTCGAGCCGGTCGAGCTCGGCGCGGCGATAAGCGTCGAAGGCGGCATTGCCGGTGCCACCGCGATTGGCAGCCTCGAAGGCACGGGCGAAGCGGGAGGCCGAACGGCCACCGCCCTCGAAGCCGGCGACACCCCGGCGCGCGGCGTCCCGCATCTCGGCGAAGGCCGGGTAACCCGCGAATTTCCAGGCGACGAGTGCGAGGCCGACCGGCCACCAGTAGATGAAGCCGACGACGATCGCGCCGATCTCGAGGGAACGACGGGGAAATGGGCCGGAGCGGCAGAGCTTGCCGGTCGCCCAGGGAGAGGAGGATTGCGTGGTCACGGCTTGGCTCCGCTGCTCATGTGAACGGAGTTAACATGCGGGTGCTCTGGCGGCCTTTCAAGGCCGGGCAGCCGTGTTCGCGATCGCCATCGCGACGCGTCGGCGGCACCTCTGCGAAACGTGACGGGGCCCGATACGGGCGGGGGTTCGGTCCCGGGTCCGGTCGTCAGACCGCGTTCCTGGGTCCGCCGGGCTGCGCGACGCCGTGGACCAGGGCCAGAACCCCGGCGCGCAGAAGCTCGTACTTGTCCGGAAAGCCCGGCCCCCGCGGCAGATGCCCGGCAGCCGACAGGGTCGCGATGCCGTGCGCCAGCGCCCAGACTTCGAGCGCGATGAACCGGGGCGCGACGCCCCCGAACCCGTCCGCGAAGGTCGCCTGCAGCGCCTCGACCAGCAGGTCGAACGGCGATGGCCGACCCTGCGGCGCATCGGTGTCGGACGGCTCGGCGGGCATGCCCCGGGTCTCGAAGATCGCGGCGTAATAGGCCGGCTCCTCTTCGGCGAAAGCCAGGTAGGCCTCGCCCATGCGGGTGAAGCGTTCGAGGGGCGTGCCCCGGGAGGTCAATGCCCGGGCGAGCCGCGCCGCCAGTTCCGCGAAGCCCCGCCCGGCCAGCTCCTCCAGCAGCGCTTCGCGGCCACGGAAGTGCCGGTACAGGGCAGCCGGCGTCACCCCGACAAGGCGGGCGGCGTCCACGAGCGCGAAACCGCCGATCCCGCGTTCGGCGATGAACCGGCGTGCGGCCTCGATCAGGGCCTCTTTGAGGTTCCCGTGGTGATAGCTCCGCCGGTCGCCCGGTCCGTCTCGCCAGGGTCGCAACTTCTCATGTCCTCTGCCCGCGCGCAGGCATTACGGTCGAGCACGTCGTTTGTTTCGGTCACGATCGGGGGCCGACTGCTTGACCCGAAGGAGAGCCTCTCACAAAACTCCCACCGCCCTGTTCAGCGCAGGACGACACGCTCCGCAACGGGCGATTTGCAAGGTCCCCTGAAAGGCGCAACACGATCGGATCGCGCTCGGTCGAATCGCATCGCGTCCCCGTGGGACGGGCATAGCAGAGCGGCCTTCGCCAGAGGGATGACCATTCGGCATGGCTTTCGTAAGTCTGAAAGCGTGGCGCGCGCGCTCGGCCGAGCGCGCGGAGATCGCGGCGCGGCTGAAACGGGACCTGATCGGCGCTCTGGGCCTGACCGAGGCGGATGCGCTGGCAGTTAACGAGATCGCCTGCGCCGATCCCGGCTGCCCCGACATGGAGACCATCGTGCTGGTGATGCGGGCCGGAGCGCCGACGCGCGCCCTGCGGATCCGGCGGCCGATGGATGCGGTGGATGCGCAGGACATCGCGGACCTGGTCGAGCAGGACCGATCGGGCGAGGCCTCTCGATGATGTGAGGCGCCGGGCTCGCGGGAGGCGCGCGACCGCGGAAGCGTTCCCGCCGCTTTCGTGTAACGACGGTCGGGTGGACGCCGAAGGACGATAACAGTCGGTGCCGCCGGAGGAATCCCATAATGACGTGCCGTCGCGGCGTCCTTGCCCTGGCCTGCCTGGCCCTCACCGCCTGCCTCACGCCGGCCGAGGCCGCTGAGGCGACGCCGTTCTCGGCCGCGGCCTTCGAGGCGGCGCAGAAGGGCGGCAAGCCGATCCTGGTCGCGGTGAGCGCGCCCTGGTGCCCGATCTGCAAGACGCAGAAGCCGATCCTGGCCAAGCTCGCCGCCGAGCCGCGCTTCAAGGAGTTGCAGATCTTCGACATCGACTTCGACAGCCAGAAGGATCTGCTGCGCCGGTTCAACGCCCGGATGCAGAGCACGCTCATCGTCTTCAAGGGCGCGACGGAGACCGGCCGGTCGGTGGGCGAGACCCAGCCGGAATGGATCGAGGGCTTGCTGGAAAAGGCGCTCTGAACGTCCGCCGAGCCCGGACATCTCGCCTGCGCCCATCCTGGTGTGACGGAGCGAGACAGCCCCCTGGTTCCGCGATCCGCCGGAGTTTCCTTCGCGGTCCGGCAATCGGCGATGCGAGGAAACCGCGATGTCGCCCGAGCTTTGCCGACGCCCTAGGGATGGACCCAGACCGGAGACGTCTGCCTGCAAGCGCCAAAACCTTCCGGTTTCGTTCAGGCGGCATGCGGCATAGGCGAAGCGCCCCCGCGCGGACCCGTCCGCGAGGGGTCAGACGGAGACCATAGACGGTGACGCCCACCACCCAGCCAGCCGAGTCCGTGCCCAGCGCGATCATCGCGATCCCGGTGCGCAACGAGATCGAGCGGATCGAGGCCTGCCTTCGGGCCGTCGACGCGCAGGTCGGGCTCGCCCCGGGCAGCCTCGGGCTGGTGCTGTTCCTGAACAATTGCACGGACGGGACCGACGCCCTGGTGGCGCGGCTGGTGCCGACCCTGTCGATCCCGGTCCGGGTGGAGAGCGAGGATTTTTCCGGCGCGCATGCCGGCTGGGCGCGGCGCCGGGCCATGGATTCCGCGGCGGCCTGGCTCGGGGATGCGGGGAATGCGGGGATCATCCTGTCCACCGATGCTGACAGCCGCGTGCCGCCGAACTGGGTGGCCCGCAACCGCGCCGCCATCGAGGCCGGGGCCGACGCTGTCGCCGGCCGGGTGGAGCTCGACGCCGCGGAAGCCGCCTTGCTGCCGCCGTCGCTGCCGGCCCGCGGGCGCCTCGAGGATATCTACGACGCCCTGATCACCGAGGCCGAAGCCCGGATCGATCCGGACCCGCACGATCCCTGGCCCTGCCATCGGACCGCGATCGGCGCGACGCTGGCGGTGACCCGCGCCGCCTATCGCGCGGTCGGCGGCATGCCGGAAATCCCGCT
Organism: Methylobacterium brachiatum; assembly: GCF_020523825.1. Classification (GTDB taxonomy): domain Bacteria; phylum Pseudomonadota; class Alphaproteobacteria; order Rhizobiales; family Beijerinckiaceae; genus Methylobacterium; species Methylobacterium brachiatum. Next base: position 32,813 of record NZ_JAJALK010000006.1, read on the forward strand.
CGGCGAGGACGGCGCCTTCATCGCCCGGCTGATCGAGCAGGGTTTACGGGTCCGGCACGCGACCGATGTCTGCGTGACGATCTCGGCCCGGCTTACCGGCCGCGCCCCGGGCGGCGTCGCCGACACGATCCGGTCCCGCTGCGAGGAGCCGGACGCCCTCTGCGACGCCCGGATGGAGACGTTCCCCCGGGTCGTGCGCCGCCATCTCTGGCGTCGGCAGTTCCGGCGCCTGCACGGTGCGGGACGGTTGCGCACAGACCGGGCCTGGGCGCGTGCCCTCGGGATCCCGCCCATCGAGGCGGACCGGATCGCGGCGCTGCCACTCGGGCAGGCCATCGCGGAGGCCGAGCGAGCCAGCCCGCGCCTGGCGTACCGTCCGATCGGCCCGCGGCAGCTGCCGGGTCAGATCCGGGTCGCCCGGGTCGGGGTCGCGGCGATCCGGCTCGTCCAGCGCGTCGCCGGCTCGGCCAGGGATGCGGCGGGTGCGGCAACGGTATCCGGGAATCCGGTCACCGATCCGCGCGGCGGTCGGATCTGATCGGAGCGCGCGACAGGCTGCCCGGACCTGGGCCGATCCGGAGACCCGGCACTTGCGGGCTGCGCCAAGCTGCTCTGCTACGCGCGCAGAGGCAGGCGCCGTGTATCCTCGGACCGGTAGCCGCCGTTCTGGACGGCACCCCAGCCGCGCCCCTGGGCGGTGAGGTCGCGCGGCGAGAAGCCGAAGCGCTGGCGGAAGGCGCGGCTGAACGCGGCCGGGTCGGTGAAGCCGCAGCTGGCCATGATCGACCCGATCCGGGCGCCGGCGCTTCCCATCATCACGATCCGGTCATGCGCGCGGTCGAGCCGCGCGTCACGGATCGTGGCGGCGATCCCCTGTCCGCCGGAAAACGCGGCGTAGAGGCGGCTGCGCGAGATCTGCAGGGCGGCGGCCAGGGCATTCGGGCCGAAATCGGGCTCGTGCAGACGGCGCTGGATATGGGCGAGCGCCAGCGAGCGCACCGCCTCCGTCGAGAGCTCGCCCTCCGCGGACCCGGCCTGCCCGTGGATGACGCCGCGGAGCAGGTGCAGCACGCCTTCGACGGCGATCCCGGTCTCCGCCTCCGACATGGTAGACACGGACGACGCCAGCGCGCCGAGATAGGCCTTCAGCAGCCCCTTCAGCGGCGTATCGCCGAGCTTGCGCCCGACCACGTCCTGCGGGTTGCCGACCTGCTCCAGGAAGGCGGCACGCGGCACCATCAGGCGGATCTCATCGTAGCCGTCCCGACTGCCGGCGGCGCCGGGCTGGCCCATGGCGCGGAACGTGAGATCGCCGGGCCGCAGGAGAGCGCCGTTATTGCCCTGCTCGACATAGCCCCGCCCCGCGGCGATCAGCATGATCGAGATCTCCTCGCTCCCGTCGCGGCGGATGTGGCGCGCCGTGCGCTCGACATCGATCGGGCCGCTGACGGTGCGCATGATCGTTCCGTGGGCGGAGACCGCCATCATACGGCTGGCCGAGAAGGGCATGACCGTGTCGAAGGGCGCGATGTCCGCGGCCGGCAAGACAGTATCACACCAGTACTCGAACGCTTTGCTTGGATCTACGTCGTCCGTACTCTGGAACAGGACCGGGACTTTACCTTTGACACGCACCGTGCCCTCGCTTCGCAACGCGCGAGCCGGCCGAAACTCTTGCCGGCATACGCTTGAGTCGCATCGGCGTTTCAGATTCGGCAGCTTCGCGCAATCGGTTAAAGGTCCGATCCGCCAGGTCTGCCGCGCTGGCGCCGGCCTCCGCACCGTCATGCGGCAGCCCTCCGGCCGGCGCGGTGCCGGGCCGCACGCGGGATCGGCCGCGCTCGGTCGATGCCGCGCCCGCCCGGTCACTCACCCTGGGCGAGGAGGTCGCGGGGCGAGCAACCGAAGCGCTGGCGGAATGCGCGGCTGAAGGCGGCCGGATCGGTGAAGCCGCAGCTGGCCATGATCGATGCGATGCGGGCGCCCGCCTTGCGCATCATCACGATCCGGTCATGGGCACGATCGAGCCGCGCGTCGCGGATCGTGGCGGCGATCCCCTCTCCGCCGGCGAAGGCCGCGTAGAGGCGGCTGCGCGAGATCCGCAAATCCGCCGCCAGGGCGTCCGGACCGAATTCGGGATCGTGCAGCCGATGCTCGATCCGCGCCAGCGCCAGGGAGCGAAGCGCGTTGGCCGAGAGCTCACCGTCGGCCCGCGCGTTCTGGCTGGTGATGACGCCGCGCAGCAGGTGCAGCGCGCCCTCCACGGCGATGCCGGTCTCCGCGTCCGACATCTTGGTGACCGACCCGGCGAAGGCCTTGAGATAGGCGGCGAAGAGTTCGTTGAGCGGGCCGGCGGCGAATTTGCGGGCGGCGAAATCGTCGACATTGCCGACATGCGCCAGGAAGGTGGCCCGCGGCACCGTGAGCCGGATCTCCTCGAAATCGGTCAGGCCCGCCGCGGAGCCGGGCCGGCCCCAGGTCTGGAAGCTGATATCGCCAGGACCCAGCAGCGACCCGTTATTGACCTGCTCGAGATAGCCGTTGCCGCGGACGATCAGCATGATGCCGACCTCGTCGCGCCCATCCTGGCGCATGTGGCTCGGCCTGCGCTCCAGGATGTAGGGGCTGCTGTTCGTGTGGAAGATCGCCCCATGGCTGGAGGAGGCGACCAGGCGGGACGCCGCGAACGGCTTCTCCGAATCAGGCTGCGCCAGGTCCGTGCCGGTGATGACCGTACTGCGCCAGTAATCGAACGCCCGCTTCGGCTCGACGGATTCTGTCGTTCCGAAAAAGACCGGGACCGTTGTCTTGGCGCTCACGGCAGATTGGCCCTACAACCTTGAATTCGAGCACGCGGGGCTGCCTGCCGAGGCCGCAGCACACCTAGAGTTTCAGATCCGACATCGATAAGCAATAGCGATGCGCAGGTCTCTCAAAAGACCCGAAGCGTCGTGAACAACGCCTTTTCAGAGCCTGTGCATGGGTTTTAGCCGACTTATCAGGGCAAAAGGATGGCAACGTTGCTCGACATTTAGGCTCTGAGCAAGTGCCTGTCAGCTTTCTCAGCCGAACATGCGGGAAATTTGATCCCGACCAACGAAACATTGCGGGTTTAACTAAATAAATTTTGCTTTATATTTGTATTGACGGAATTGATTTGAGGGCAACGCGCTCTGAAACCTGACCACCTAATATCCTGACAAGGTGATCGGACCTCCGGCCGGGTGGGCCAGGCCGTCGGCCGCCCCAGCGCGGAGAGAACGGGCGACCGGGTCAGCCGACATCCGGGAAGCCTGTGGCCGCGCGACCACGATCCGCGCGGGAGCAGGACGGGCGCGGCCCCTCGCGCCTCCGCTCAGTCGCTGCCCGTGCCTGCCCGCGGCACGTCGCGCGCCGGTTGGGCGTCGGCGAAGCGCAGCACCACGGCGCGTCCGGCGGCGGGCGGGCTCACCAGGCTGCCGCGGAACCGGGCCGTCTCGGCCGCGCCGAGCACCGCCCGGGGCGCGGCGACCGGGAAGGTCCGCAAGGCCCGGCCGGCGGCGTCGCGGATCTCGACACTCAGGGTCGAGACCGGAACGTCGGTCCGGGCAACGCCGACGAGGTCGCCCTCGATCACCAGTTCCGCCGGTCGGCCATCCTCCGCGGGGTTGCTGAACGCCACGACGTCGCGGATCTCGATACCCCGCACATTCACCGGCAACCCGACCCGGGCGAACAGGGCGGCGCTCTGGGGCACCATCCGGACCACGCTGGTGCGCGCCAGGCAGATCAGGGGCAGCGCGGCGAGCAGCGTCAGCCCGACGGCGAGCGACGGCGACAGGCCGGGAATGCCGCGCCAGCCCGTCGCGCGCGGCGGAGGCGGCGGTACCCGGCGCCGGGCGGGCGACGGGTCGGACGTCTCGGAGGCGGCCCGGACCGTGGCCGCGGCCTCCTGCCAGGCGGCATCGGCGACCGGGTCTGGCTCCGCCCCTTCCCGCTCGGCCAGCTCGGCCTCGTGGCCCGCCAGAACGTCGGCCGGGCTGATGAACCAGGTCTCGCGGCAGGCGGCGCAGCGGACCGAGCGGCCCTCCATCCCGACCTTGCCGGACTCGATCCGGTACTCGCTCGCGCAGCTCGGGCAGACGATCAGCATACGCGCGCCATTCGTTCCATCAAGGGCCGTTTCCGATCGGACAGACCGGAGCCCGACGGCAAAATCAGTTGAGAAACCGTGCCCGAACAGGGTTAAGCGTCGGTGAAACTGCGCTGGCCTTGAAAACGCCCGCCCATCCGGCGATTGGCGAGCGATGGATCGGCGAGACCCGGCACGGCTTTGAACGTACAGGCGAGCATGAAGAGCCTGCTGCCCGGCGCGGAACGGCCGGTTGTGCAGTTCGAGAATGTCGGCATGCGCTACGGCCTCGGGCCGGAGGTGCTGTCGGACGTGAGCTTCCGGATCGCGCCGCGCTCGTTCCAGTTCCTCACCGGTCCCTCCGGCGCCGGCAAGACGACGCTGCTGCGCCTGATCCTGCTGTCGGTGCGCCCGACCCGGGGCCTCGTGTCGATCTTCGGCGAGGAGGTCAGCGGCATCTCGGCCAAGGCGCTCACCGGCCTGCGGCGGCGCATGGGCGTGGTGTTCCAGGATTTCCGCCTGCTCGACCACCTCACCACCTACGAGAACGTGGCGCTGCCGCTGCGCGTCCAGGGCCGGTCCGAGACCAGCTACCGGGCCGAGGTGGTCGAGCTGCTGCGCTGGGTCGGCCTCGGCGAGCGCATGCACGCGCTGCCGCCGCTCCTGTCGGGCGGTGAGAAGCAGCGTGCCGCCATCGCGAGAGCGCTGATCGCGCGGCCGGACCTGCTGCTCGCCGACGAGCCGACCGGCAACGTCGATCCCGGGCTGGGCCGCCGGCTGCTGCGGCTGTTCCTGGAACTCAACAAGCTCGGGACCTCGGTGATCATCGCGACCCACGATTTCGGCATCATGGACGCCGTCGACGCCCGCCGCATGGTGCTGGGCGAAGGCCGGCTGCGGATCGAGGAATGAGCGCACCGGCCACCACCCGGAACCAGGCCGAGTCCCCGTCCGGCCCTGCGGATCCGAGCCTGCCGACCAATCTGCGCCGCAACGCCGCCCTGGTCCCGACCGATACCGCGGCCGGCCGCTCGCTCGCGGCGGTCATCGCGATCTTGACCTTTCTGGCCGGCCTGTGCGCGGGCGCCGCCGAGATCGTCGCCACCAATGCCGGGCAATGGCAGGGCGACGTCGCCCAGGAGGTGACGATCCAGGTGCGGCCCGGCCCCGGTCGGGACGTCGATGCCGACGTCGCCCGGGCCGAGACCATCGCCAAATCCGAGCCCGGGATCGCCGAGGCGCGGGTCTTCTCCAAGGCGGAAGCCGAGCGGCTTCTAGAGCCCTGGCTCGGCAGCGGCCTCGATTTGTCGGACCTGCCGGTGCCGCGCCTGATCGCCCTCAAGCTCGCCGACAACCGGAGCGCGGATCTCAAGCGCCTGCGAACCCGCCTCACCGAGGCCCTGCCCGGCGTGGCGAGCCTCGACGACCACGCGCTCTGGCTCCAGCGGCTCTCCACCGCGGCCAACGCCTTCGTGGGGATCGGCGTCGGGATGGTGATCCTGGTGCTGGTCGCCACCGGCCTCGCCGTGACCTTCGCCACCCGCGGCGCCATGGCGGGCAACCGCGAGGTGGTGGAGGTGCTCCACTTCGTCGGTGCCGACGACGACTACATCGCCCGCGCCTTTCAGCGCCGGTTCTTCGGGCTCGGCCTGCGCGGGGGCGCGATCGGCGCCGGGCTGGCGATCCTGGCCTTCGCGGTCGCCGGGCTGCTGGCGCGCGCGGCCCGCTCGGGCCCGGCCGGCCAGGAGGTCGAGGCCCTGTTCGGCGCCTTCCAGGTCGGGTTGCGCGGCTATGCCAGCGTGATCCTGATCGGGGTGATCGCTTCGCTGGTCACGGGCGTCGTCTCGCGGATCACCGTCCGGCGGTTCCTGTCCTGATCGAGGGGGTGCTACGGCCGCGACGCCCCGGCCCGTGCGGCCGAACGGAACCCTGCCTCACCGCCTGCATTGCGCGCAGGCCCTCCCGCCCCGGCGGGCTTCGTCGATCACACATTGGCCCGGCAGGCCGTGACACGCGCCGTCTCCCGCACGCGCATGGGAGCCCGGCTAACGACATGGGCGCGCAGGGGAAACAGGGGGTCGCGGCGAAACGTTAACGGTTGAGAAAGGTTATCGCGGCGGTGTGGAGGGGGCCGATCGTGCTGCCTCCGGGCCGCCGCAATCGACGCCGATCCTCCGGAGGATGACCACGCGGATGCAACGCGCACCGGCACCCGACCCGACCGACGCCCTCGGCTGGGCTTGGCACGAGTGGGCGCATCCGCACCGCGCCCCCGCGGCGGACCGGCCCCGCGGCCATTTCGCTCTGTGGGCCTGCGGCCTCGGCGCCGGCCTCGCTGCCCTGGCGCTGTTTGCGGGCTTCCTGATCTTCGTCTCCACGCTGGCGCGCCATGAGCGCAGCCCGGCCGACCGGGCCGACGGGATCGTGGCGCTCACCGGCGGGGCGCAGCGGATCGGCGACGCGATCGACCTCCTGGCCGGGGGCTACGGCCGGCGCCTGCTCATCACCGGCGTCAACGAGCGCACCAGCCGCGACGAGATCGCCCGGCTCAACCCGACCCAGCGCGCCCTGATCGATTGCTGCGTCGATCTCGACTACCGGGCGCGCAACACGATCGGCAACGCCATCGAGACCCGCCGCTGGATGCGGGCGCACCGCTTCAATACCGTCGCGGTGGTGACCTCGAACTACCACATGCCGCGCACCCTGATCGAGCTCGACCACGCCCTCCAGGACAGCGACCGCATCCTGCCGCATCCGGTCGTCACCGAGGGTCTCGACGCCGACCGCTGGTGGCAGAGCCCGCCCGCGGCCAAGCTCCTGGCATCCGAATACGTGAAGTTCCTGGCGAGCTGGGTGCGCACCCGCTTCGAGGACGACCCGGAGCGCTCCCGGGCGGCGATCCTGATCGGCCGAGGCAAGCCGGTGAAGATGGTCGCCGAGCCGCTGATGCTGCGCGGCATCGATTGAGGGTTAGGCCGCGGCCTTCCACCCTGAGGGTCAGCGCGTAGATAGAAGAGCCGCTACGCGCGGTTCGGCGGTCGGTCCCGCCTCAATGCCCGCCGCAGCGCGCCTTGATGGCCGCGGAAAACTCCCGGTCGGATCCCTGCACCTGGGCGAGCCGCTGCGCGCGCTCCGAGCCCGAGAGGCATCGGCCGTAGACGCTCGCGACCCGGCGCATCGTGTCGACGTGGCGGCGCCAGACGCGGCAATTCTTGGCGTCGTCGCCGTCCGCCTGCTCCAGCTGTTCCAGGGCCTGGCGCTGCATCGATTGGGCCACCAGGACATCGCGCCCGCAGGTCGCCTCGTTCTGCGCCCGCGCGATTCCGGACAGACTCACGAGGATCGTGAGGCTCGCGGCGAGACGAAACACCGTCGGCATCAGGCGGCCTGGGGCGCCGTGGAGCGGGTCAGAAGCGCGTAGAGGGCGCCGGCATCGCGGGCGGCCCGGATATGGGTGAGCATGCCGGGCTCGCGCAGGACGCGCGCGACCTGAGCCAGCGCCTTCAGGTGGTCGGCCCCCGCGCCCTCGGGCGCCAGCAGCAGGAAGGCGATGTCCACCGGCTGACCGTCCAGGGCCTCAAAATCGATCGGCCGGTCGAACCGCGCGAACAGGCCGAACAGGCGGTCGAGACCCGGCAGCTTGCCGTGCGGGATGGCGACGCCCTCCCCGATCCCGGTCGAGCCCAGCCGCTCGCGCTGGAGCAGCGTGTCGAAGACCGGCCGCTCGTCGAGCGCCGGCAGCCGGCGCACCGCCTGCGCGGCGAGTTCCTGAAGCACCTGCTTCTTGGCGCGCGCGCGCAGGGACTGCACGACCGATTCGGGGTCGAGGAATTCCAAAATTGGCATCGATCGACCGTTGCCCCGTCGCCCGTCCGCGTCGGAGCGGGCCTCGTCGCAGGGGCGTCCTGTCCGGCGCCCCTGACTATCAATGGGCCGGAGAACGGGCCGGTTCCGGCTCCGTTCCTCCCGGTCCACACGCGTCAGTCGACGGCGCCCGGCGGGTCCACCCAGCCGATCGCACCGTCGCTGCGCCGGTATACGACGTTGACGCGCCCGGTGCCAGCGTGGACGAACACAACCACTGGGGATCCCGTCATATCGAGGGCGGTCACCGCCTCGCCGATGGTCCGGCGCTGCAGGGTCTTGGTGCTCTCGGCGACGATCGGCGGGTGGGCGTCGCCGTCCTCGGGCTCGTCCTCGTCCACCTCGTCCGGCGGGGCGAACACCGCGTAGGCGGCCTCGATGGCCGCGGCCTCGCTCGGACCGCTTGCGTGCTGCTTCAACCGATGCTTGTAGCGACGCAGGCGCGTCTCCAATTTGTCGGCGGTCTGCTCGAAGCTCGACCGCGCGTCGTGGGACACGCCCACCGCCTCGATGGTCAGGCCCGACGCGAGATGCAGCACGCAACCCGTCCGGTACGCGGTTCCGTCGCGCCTGAGCGTGACGTGGCCGGTGCAGGAATCGTTCATGTGCGAGTCGAGGTATTTGTCGAGCGTTCCCGATATCCGCTCGTCGATACGGCCGCGCAGACTCTCTCCGAGATCCACGCCGTGGCCCGTGACCCGCAACGATCCCATGCTGCCTCCCCCGTGCGATTCAGTCCCCGGAATTAGAGAGCCGGCTTGCGCTAAGTCAACGGAGGCACGCCCGTTCCGTCCGGAGCGTCGCTTAACCCTGGGTTCAGCCGGTCTCCCGGTATACAGGCACCGTTCCGCCCTCTGAGACGCAGGCCCGCATGACCACCGCCGCCGGATCCGCCGCCGTTCCCACCCGCCGCGCCGTCCTGGCCGGAGCCGTGGGCACCGCCGCGGGTTTCCTGCCGGCGATCCCGCGCGCGGCCGAGCCGGATCGGGGCACCAACCCGGCGACCACGCTGCCGGGCGCCGGCGCGCCGTTCGAGGCCAACACCCTGGCCGACATCGCCCGGGCCCGCGCCGGCGCGCCCTACGCGGCACCCCGGACCGACGACGTGCCGGCGGTGCTGAAGGGCCTGTCCCGGGACGCCTACGAGGCGATCCACCCGGTGCCCGGCCGCGCCGTCTGGGCCGGGCGCGATTTCGGCTACGAGATCGAGCCGCTCCTGCGCGGCTCGATCTTCGACACGCCGGTCTCGCTGTTCACCGTCGAGAACGGGCGGGTCCAGCCTCTGGCCTACGACAAGGACAGCCTGATCGCGGCCAACATCGCGCTGCCGGAGCTGACCGCCGACACCGCCTTCTCGGGCTTCCGCCTACGGGCGCGCTTCGGCGACGGCGGGGAGGTGTCGAACTTCGCGCTGTTCCAGGGCGCCTCGTTCTTCCGCCTGGTCGCCGAGGGCCAGGATTTCGGCATCAACGCCCGGGCGCTCGCCCTGCGGCCGGCCGATTCCCGCGGCGAGGAATTCCCTTTGTTCCGGGCCCTGTTCATCGAGGCGCCCGCCCCCGGGCAGCCGATCGTCGTCCACGCACTGGTCGAATCCGAATCGGCGACGGCCGCGTTCAAGCTCACGCTGACGCCGGGCCGGGAGGCTTCCGTCGCCGGCATCGACGGCACCGTGTTCGCCCGGGCCGAGCTCGACCATATCGGGCTCGGCGGCATGCAGGGCAGCTACCTGTTCGGGCCGCTCGACCGCCAGAAGGTCGACGACCTGCGCGCCGCCGCCTTCTCGGTGGAGGGGCTGGCGATCCGCAACGGCTTTGGCGAGCCGATCTGGCGCCCGGTGCACAACCCGGAAGCGCTGCAGGTCTCGGCCTTCCTGGACCGGGGTCCGAAGGGCTTCGGCCTGATGCAGCGCGCCCGCGCCTACGACGATTTCGAGGATGACCGCCGGCACTGGGAGCAGCGCCCGTCCCTCTGGATCGAGCCGCAGGACGATTGGAGCGAGGGCGCGGTGACGCTTCTCGAGATCCCGAGCGATTCCGGGCTGAACGAGAACGTGTTCGCCTATTGGCGCCCGAAGGCGAAGCTCGCCAAGGGCGGCGAGATGCGCTTCCTGTGCCGCCAGCACTGGTCCAAGGGCTGGCCCGATCCGCTGCCCCCCGAGCTCGCCCGGGTGAAGGACAGCCGCTGCGGCCGTGGCAGCACCGGCACCCGCCGCCTGTTCGCGGTCGATTTCCAGGGCGACGGGCTGGCCCGGCCCGAGGAGATCGAGGTCGCGCTCAGCGCCTCGGCCGGGACGATCACCCGGCAGGACCGGTTCCACTACCCCGAGCGCCGGACCCTGCGGGTGCTGTTCGAGCTCGATCCCGGCAGCGAGCGGGCGAGCGAGCTGCGCCTCGGGCTCCGGCGCGGCCAGGACCGCGCCAGCGAGACTTGGCTGTTCCGCTGGACGCCGTAATTCCTATCCGCCCATCACCCCGAGGATCACACCCGACCGTGCGCCTGGACGAGACCACCACCCTGCCGCCGCCCGCATCCCGCCCGGATGCCGGCGCCGCGCGTCCCGACACGAAAGCCGCGATGCCGCCCGAGGCGCCCCTGGCGATGCCGGTGCAGGATCTCTCGACCTGGGATCGCGCGGCCGCCCACCGGCCGGCGCGCAAGACGAGAAGCCCCTGGGCGGCCCGGTTGTTCGTGTTCGGCGGCGCCCTGGCGCTCACCGGCTACGGCGGCTGGCAGATGGTCGAGACCGTGTCGGTCTCCGGCAGCCCGACCGCCCTCCAGCTCGTCCTGGTGGTGCTGTTCTGCCTGACCTTCTCGTGGATCGCGCTGGCCTTCACCAGCGGCCTGCTCGGCTTCGCGCTGCTGCTGCGCCGAAAGCGGCCGGCCCCGGTCCCGACCGCGCTCCACAGCCGCACCGCCGTGCTGATGCCGGTCTACAACGAGGCCACGGCCCGGACCTTCGCGGGCGTCGAGGCCATGCGCGAGGCCGTGGAGGCCACCGGGCTCGGCGACCATTTCGACTGGTTCGTCCTCTCCGATTCGACGCAGCCCGATGCCTGGATCGCCGAGGAGCGGGCCTTCCTCGACCTGCGCCGCCGCCTCGGCCACGGCGCCCGACTCTACTACCGGCACCGGCCCAAGAATCATCACCGCAAGGCCGGCAATATCGGCGACTTCGTCACCCGCTGGGGCGGCCATTACGACCACATGCTGGTGCTCGACGCCGACAGCCTGATGAGCGGCCCGGCGATCGTGGCGCTCGCGGCCGCCATGGAGGCCGACCCGGATGCCGGCATCATCCAGACCCTGCCGCTGATCATCAACCGCAACACCCTGTTCGCCCGCCTCCAGCAATTCGCCGCCCGGATCTACGGGCCGGTGATCGCCGCCGGGCTGTCGGCCTGGTCGGGGCGCGACGGCAATTACTGGGGCCACAACGCCATCATCCGCACCCGCGCCTTCGCGCAATCCTGCGGCCTGCCGGACCTGCCCGGGAAGCCGCCCTTCGGCGGCCACATCCTGTCCCACGATTTCGTCGAGGCGGCCCTGATCCGCCGGGCGGGCTGGGCGGTCTACATGCTGCACCGCCTGCCGGGCTCCTACGAGGAGAGCCCGCCCTCTCTGATCGACGTCGCGGTGCGCGACCGGCGCTGGGCCCAGGGCAACCTCCAGCACGCACGGGTGATCGGCGCCGCCGGCCTGCACCCGGCGACCCGCCAGCACTTCGCCACCGGCATCGCCGGCTACCTCGCCTCCCCGCTCTGGCTGTGCCAGCTTGTGGTCGGTATCCTTCTGGTCCTGCAGACCGCCACCGAGCGGCCGGATTATTTCGGCGGTGCCGGGTTCTCGCCGGTGTTCCCGCGGTTCGACCCGGTCCGCGCGCTCCAGCTGTTCGGCCTGACCATGGCGGTGCTGCTGGCCCCGAAGGTCCTCGGCCTGATCCTGGCCCTGCTGGACGGCCCGGTGCGCCGGGCCTGCGGCGGCGCCGGCCGGCTGGTCCTGTCGAGCTTGGTCGAAATCCTGCTCTCGGCCCTGGTCGCCCCGGTGGCGATGGTGATCCAGTCCGGCTCGGTGATGGGCATCCTGCTCGGGCGCGACACCGGCTGGAACCCGCAGCGGCGCGACGACGGCTCGATCCCGATGCGCGACATCGTCGCCCGCCATCGCTGGCACACCGCGCTCGGCCTGGTGGCCGGGATCGCGGCCTTCGCGCTCGCGACCTCGCTGTTCCTCTGGATGAGCCCGACGATCCTGGGCCTCGTGCTGGCGATCCCGATCTCCTGGGCGAGCGGCCAGCTCGGCCTCGGCCTCGCCCTCAAGCGCCGCCTGCTGCTCGCCACCCCTGAGGAGGCGACCCCGCCGGAAATCGCCCTCCGGGCCGGTGCCCTCGCGGCCCGCAACGCCGCCCAGGGTCTCGACGATGCCGACGCCCTCGAGGCGCTCCACGCCGACCCGGCCCTGGCCGAGGCCCATGCCCGCATGCTGCCGGTCGGCCTGTCGCGCCCCCGGGGCGCCATCGATCCGGACCAGACCCTGGCGACCGCCAAGATCTGCGAGGCCGAGACCGTGGCCGAAGCCCGGGCGTGGCTCTCGCCCAAGGAACGCATGGCGCTGCTGCACGACCGCGCGCTCCTCGACCGGCTGGTGCGGCTGAACTAGCGCCCGCTGTCGAGGGGGATGCCGGTTCGGCGGCGTGTCGTGTCGGCTCAAGCAATCGAACCCGGGCCGCCGCCGACAGGAGTGATTAACCATCGGGCCCTAGATTCGGTTGGCCCGAAGGGAGCTCTCCATGACCCTGCTGCTCGCGTTCCTGCTTCTGCCCCTCGCCCTCGCCATCGTGCTGGCCCGCGGCGAGCCGGTGCGCACCATCAGCTGCCTCGGCGCCATGGGCGTCGGCTGCTTCATCGCCTGCTGGAGCGTGATGGGTTTGCTGCGGCACCGGGCCTGAGCGCCCCAGGCGCCTCTTCCTGCACGGGATGACGCCGGCGGCCTTCTGCGAGAGGCCTTGAGGCCGTTTCGTCCTAGAGAAAGCCGCCGGCGCGCGGGACACCCGCGAGATTGCGCCCGGCCCGGGCGACCAGCTGCGCGAAGGCCATCGCGGCCGCCGTCGCCTGCGCCTGAGAGGGAAAGCCGCGCCGGGACTCGACCACCGTCTCCTCGGTCTCGTTCACGAGGACCCAGGACCAGTGCGACCGGTTGCTGGCGCGGATCTCGAAGCGCACGGGCTTCTCGCCATCCAGGACGTGTTGCGGAGAATCGAGCACGCACCGGTGACAGTGCGATGACGCCCTTGCGGCGCGGCGTTCGGGCGCCGCCGATGCCGGTCCACACCCTCACCGTTCGATGGTCTGATTGCGTACCGACACCGGAAGGTTTCCCCGCGCACCTTGACCGTAGCGGCCCGAATCGGTTCGATCCCGGCGCGATGGAGCGCGGGCGCGTTGCAACGCTTTGCAGCCCCGGCGCCTCTCGGCCCGCGCGTCGCTCCAGGTCAAGCAACCCGGAGGCGATCGGTCCGACCGGATCTCTCGTCCATCACGAGCTGCGACTGTTCAGCGGATACCTGTGCGGCATCGCTTGCTGAGGCGACGAATCGGACCCAATCCATGGCGAATGGCAGCGAATCCTCGGCCGAACGGTCGCGCCTGACGCTCCAGAACCTCGCTCGGACGCTCGGCTGCTCGACCGAGGATTTCTTCGGCGAGACGACGCCCGACCGCCTGGCAGACGCCGAGGAATTGCTGCGTCTGTGGCTCGCCCTCGAAAACTCTTCGGAGAGACGGCGCGTCCTGGACTTCGCCCGCTCCGTCAAATCCGCCGACGAGCCGGAGCGCGACGACTGACCGGCACCGCCGGCACCTTGCATCCGGGCGTCCGGTGGCTATGGCAGGGCCCCGCCCCTCGCTGCCGGAGCCCGCATGACATCCGTGAACGCGCTGATCGCCGAGGAACTCGGGGTCGGAGAGGCGCAGGTCGCCGCCGCCGTGGCGCTGCTCGACGGCGGCGCCACCGTCCCGTTCGTCGCCCGCTACCGCAAGGAGAATACCGGTGGCCTCGACGACGCCCAGTTGCGCAAGCTGGATGAGCGTCTGGCCTATCTGCGCGACCTCAACGACCGGCGCACCGCCATCGTCGAGAGCGTTCGCGCCCAGGGGAAGCTGACGCCGGACCTCGCCGCCGCCCTCGCCGCCGCCGACACCAAGGCGCGCCTCGAGGACCTCTACCTGCCCTACAAGCCCAAGCGCCGGTCGAAGGCGCAGACCGCCCGGGAGGCCGGGCTGGAGCCCCTGGCCCAGGCGCTGCTCGCCAAGCCCGAGGTCGCGCCCGAGAGCGCCGCGGCGCCGTTCGTGTCCGAAGCGAAGGGGATCGCCGACATCGAGGCTGCCCTGGAAGGCGCCAGGGCGATCCTGATCGAGCATCTCGCGGAGGATGCCGATCTGGTCGGGCGCCTGCGCGCGGATTTCTGGCGGATCGGCCAGCTCGCTTCGAAGATCCGTAAGGGCAAGGCGGCCGAGGGCGCGAAATTCTCGGATTACTTCGACTGGTCCGAGCGAATGGAGCGCATGCCGTCGCATCGGATCCTCGCGATCCTGCGCGGGGAACGCGAAGGGATCCTCGATGTCGCCTTCACCGCCGAAGGCGAGGATTCGGAGCCGGGCCGGCCCGGACCGTTCGAGGCCGCGATCTGCAGCCGGCATCGCATCGCCGCGCGGGGCCGGCCGGGCGATGCCTGGCTGATGGAGACCGTGCGCACCGCCTGGCGCACCAAGATCCGGACCGGGATCAAGCAGGATCTGCGCACCCGGCTGTTCGAGCGGGCCGAGGACGAGGCCGTGAAGGTCTTCGCCGGCAACCTGAAGGACCTGCTCCTCGCCGCCCCCGCGGGCGGCCGGGCGACGCTTGGGCTCGATCCCGGCTACCGCAACGGCGTGAAGGTCGCGGTGGCCGACCGGACCGGGCGGATCGTGGCGGTCGAGACCACCTATCCGCACGAGCCGCAGCGGCGCTGGAAGGAGGCGGTGGCGAGCCTCGGCCGGCTCTGCCGCCAGCACCAAGTCGAGCTGATCGCCATCGGCAACGGCACCGCCTCCCGGGAGACCGAGCGGCTGGCCGCCGAGGTCGTGGCCGCCAATCCCGACCTGACGCTCGCGAAGGTCACCGTCTCGGAAGCCGGCGCCTCGGTCTACTCGGCCTCGGAGATCGCGTCGCGGGAGCTGCCCGATCTCGACGTGTCGCATCGCGGCGCCGCCTCGATCGCCCGCCGGCTCCAGGATCCGCTCGCCGAGCTGGTGAAGATCGACCCGAAATCGATCGGCGTCGGGCAGTACCAGCACGACGTCAGCGAGACGAAGCTGTCGCGCCAGCTCTCGGCGGTGGTCGAGGACGCGGTGAACGCCGTGGGCGTCGACGTGAACACCGCCTCCCCTGCCCTGCTCGCGCAGGTCTCGGGCCTCGGCGCGTCGATGGCCGACCGGATCGTCGCCCACCGGGACGCGAACGGCCCGTTCCGGACACGGGCGGCGCTCAAGACGGTGCAGGGTCTCGGTCCCAAGACCTTCGAGCTGGCCGCGGGCTTCCTGCGCATCCAGGGCGGCGACGATCCGCTCGACGCCTCCGGCGTCCATCCGGAAGCCTACCCGGTGGTGCGGCGGATCCTTCAGGCGACCAAGAGCGATATCCGGGTGCTGCTGGGCAATAGCGCGACCCTGAGCCAGCTTTCCCCCGAAGCCTTCACGGATACGCGCTTCGGCCTGCCGACCGTGCGCGACATCATCGGTGAGCTGGAGAAACCCGGCCGCGATCCGCGCCCGGCCTTCCAGACGGCGCGTTTCCAGGAGGGCGTCGAGACCATCGGCGACCTCCGCCCCGGCATGCAGCTCGAAGGCGTGGTCACCAACGTCGCGGCGTTCGGCGCCTTCGTGGATATCGGCGTCCACCAGGACGGCCTCGTCCACATCTCCGCCATGGCCCGCCGGCGCATCGCCTCGCCCGCCGAGGTGGTCCGGACCGGCGAGGTCATCCGGGTGCTGGTGCTCAGCGTCGATGTCCCGCGCAAGCGCATCGGCCTGTCGATGCGGCTCGACGACCCGATCGAGCCGGGCGCGCAGCCGCGGCGCTCCAGCGAACCGGCGCCCGACCCGCGCCACGCGCGATCGAGGCCGGGTCCGGAAACCGGCGGGGGTGCCCTCGCCGAGGCCCTCCGGCGCGCGGGGGCGCCCTCGTCCCGGCGCAGCTGAGCCCCGGGGCCAAAAAGAAACGGCCGGGGCGAGGCCCCGGCCGTTCCGACGTTGATGCGGCTGACGCTTAGCGCAGCAGCTGCAGGATGCCCTGCTGGGCCTGGTTCGCCAGCGACAGGGCCGAGATGCCGAGCGACTGACGGGTGGACAGGGCCTGCGAGTTCGCAGCCTCCTGGTTGAGATCGGCCGCCGTCAGGTTCGACGAGCCGGTGTCGAGCACGTTGATCAGGTTCTTGCTGAAGTCCTGACGGTTCTGCACCACCGACAGGTTCGAACCGAAGGTCGAAGCGTCGGTCCGCAGCTGGCTCGATGCGGTCGTGAGCTTGTTCAGGGTCGTGTTGATGTCGGCGTTAAGCAGGAAGTTGCCCTGCCCGACCGTCGACGTCTTCGTCGAGGTGCTGGTGATCGACGTCAGGCCGAGACCGCTCGAGGTCTCGTCAGTCGCGGTGACCGTGAGGTTCGAGTTGCCCTTCGGATTGAAGTTGATCGTCAGGTTGTTGTTGTCGCCCTTGCCGTTGATCAGGTTCGTGCCGTTGAAGCTCGAATCGCCGGCGAGCTGATCGATCTGGGTCAGCAGGCTGTTGTACTGCGAGGCGAGCGTCGCGCGGGCCGAGACGCCCGACACGCTCAGGTCCGAGCTCTGACCGACTGCGGTGGTGGTGCCGTAGGTCGGGCCCGACGCGGCCGTACCGGCCGAGAAGCCCAAGATCGTCTGGTCGCCCGCGGATGCAAATTCCACGTCCGAGGACGCGTTCATCACGATCTTGGTGCCGTCCGTGCTCTTTGTGAAGCTGCCGGCGCCGACGACGGCGTTGAGCTTGGTCAGAGCTCCGTCGAGCGTGTCCGTCGTTGCCAGTGCGACGCTGGTGGCCGCACCGTTGACGAACAGGTTAACCGTGCTCGCGGATGCAGCACTGTAGGCGGTCGAGGCGGTGCCAGTGGTGGTGATCTGCGTGGACAGCGCCTGGTTGGCAACCGACTTGGCCTGATCGACCAGCTTCTGGATCGAGGTGATGCCCTGGTTGGCGGCCTGGATCGACTGGATCCCGTTCGAGATACCGTCGAGCAGGTTGCCGAGGTCGCCGGACCGCTGGCTGAGAGCTTGCGAGGTGAAGAAGCTCACCGGGTTGTCGAGCGCCGAAGAGACCTTCAGGCCGGTGGAGAGCCGGTTCTGGGTGGTCGCGGTCAGCGAAGCCGTATCCTGCAGCGAGAGCAGGTTCTGGCGGGTGGCGGCGGTGAGGGTGACGCTGGAAGACATCGGAACGATCCTTTTGATCGAGAAGCCGTCTTATTGGCGGCTCCGGCGATGTATCACCCAAGGGCTTGCCGAGATATTGATTTGATAGCCGAAAAAAGGCGTTCGACAAACGTGGTTAACGAGTGTTTTCTGGGATCGCACAACAATCCGAGAATTGATGATCTTCCAGCTGCACCAGAAAAGCAGGCCCTATATTTCAAGAGCAGCAGAAACAACGCGTCGCTCGATAGGATCCACGGTCACGGCCGCGACTTCTATTCGCGCACTCGATAGTGCGCAGATCAATGTGATCGGTTGAAATCGCCGCTCTCAGCGGGCTGGAGGCGCGGATCGCACGGTTCGGCCACGGATCCGCGCCCGGTCATGAGCGCGCGTTCGGCGAGAGCCGCGCCCGGTGGCGTTACCGCACGACACGACAGGGCTCGCTCCGGAACCGAAGGGCCCCCCACCAACGCGAGCGCCCTCCCTCCGGAGGTGCCCGCATCGCCGAGCCCCGAAAGCGTGCTTCTGCCGGCCACGCGACCCGTAATGGCTCCTTCAAGCCTCTCGCTGACCCCGACGACGAGGGCACGGACAGGAGGAACCGTATGCTGTGCCTGAGCCCGCACGGACCCGCAGCCCGGTCCTCGAATCGGCGGCCTTGCGGCCGCCGAACCGGTATCCGGGTCGGCGGGCGGCGGTTTCCGCACGATCACCGAATCGCAATTCAGACCTGCCCCTCGGAGAGCCACTGGCGCCACATCGCCCGGAACGCCGCATCGACATCGGCGGCGAGGCCGGCGTGGTCCATGAGCGGGCTGGCATGGAGACGCTCGCGCAAGCCCGCCCGGATTGTCCGCAGCCGATCGCGGTCGAGAGCCAGATCGCGGGCGATCGCCACGTAGGCGTCCTGGCTGTCGGCGACCAGCTCTGGCAAGCCGATCACCCTCAGTATCGATGACCCGACCCGGGCCGCCGCGTGATCTCCGCTGAGGGCGACAAAGGGTACCCCCATCGACAGGGTATCGAAGCTCGTTGTGCCGCCGTTATACGGGTACGGATCCAGGGCGATATCCACTCGGTGATAGAGCTCGTGGTAGCCGGAGCTGACGCGCGGCTGGAAGATCACCCGGTCGAGCGGCAGCCCAGCCGCGGTAAGACGGGTTTCTACCGCTTCGCGGACCTCGGGGGTCCCGATGTCGCCCACCACCATGAACAGCCGGGATTCCGGCACCGCGTCTAGGATGCTCGCCCAGGTCGTGAGGACGGCGTCGCAGACCTTGGTCAGGCGGTTGAAGCAGCCGAAGGTGATGTAGCCCACATCCTCGAAGGGCGCCCGCTCCCGCACCGGCGGCAGGTTGTCGACGCCGGCATAGGTGGCGCTCACCCGCGGCAGGCGCCACAGACGCTCGGCATGCAGGGGCTCGGCGAGGCCGAGCGGATCGGTGCTCGCGTCGGTCAGACGGTAATCGATCGCGGCCAGTCCGGTCGTGCCGGGATGCCCGATCCAGGTGACCTGGACGGGGGCGGGCTTGCGCGCGAACACCAGCAGCCGGTTGCCGGCACTGTGGCCCGACAGGTCGACGAGGATGTCGATCGCGTCGGCCTCGATCCGGTCGGCCGCTTCGTCGTCGTCGAGGTTCGCGAGATTGTGCCAGCCGTCGAACAGCGGCTTCAACCGCCGCGAGAACGCGTCCTCGCTCGCATGCGTCATGTAGGCCAGCACCGACATGCTGTCCCGGTCGATGGCGCGCAGATACGGCTCGAAGAAGCGAACCAGGGCGTGGTTGCACAGATCGCCCGAGACGAAGCCGACGCGCAGCTTGCGCTCCGGGTCGCGATCGTTGTCGAAGGGACGGCGGCGCAGGAGCGGGTCCGCATAGCGGCGGCCGTAATCCAGGGCGTCGGCGGCGTATTCCGCGTGCGGAATGTCGGCGGCGTAGAGCTTGGCGAACAGGCGGTTGGAGGCGACGAACAGCTTGGACGGATCGAGGCCGAGGGCCCGGTCGAACGCCTCCACGGCCTCGCCCAGACGCCCGAGGGCCAGCAGGGCGCTGCCGCGGTTGCTGTGGGCGCCGGCATTGCCAGGCTCCAGCACGATCGCCCGCTCGGCGTGGCGCAGGGCCTCGCCGTACCGGAACCGACGCTGATAGACTCCGGCGATGTTGGCATGCGCCATCGCGAGGTCGGGATCGAATTCGAGGGCCTTCTCCAGGGCGGAGATGGCGCCGTCGTAATCGCCGCGATTGGTCAGGACCGTGCTGAGGCCGCTGAAGAACAGGGGGTTCTTCGGCTCGCGGTAGAGCGCGATGCTGATCAGGTCATAGGCCAGTTCGGGCCGGTTGGTCCGGGCCGCGATGACGCCGGCGAGATAGGTGGCGTGCGCGTGGGTCTCGTCGAGGAGGAGGACGAGGTCGAGCAGCGCCTCCGCCGAGCGGTACTCGGCCCTGTCGTAGCGCAGCTGCGCCGACGCGAAGGTGCTCTCCAGGAAGGCCGCGTTGAGCGGCTGCGCCTCGGGGCCGAAGCTCTGCGCCTTGTAGCGCTGCAGGATCGCGCGCGCGTCCGGCTGACGGTCCACGGCGAGCAGCGCGGTGGCCAGGGCCAGCCAGTAGTTCGGCCGTTCGGGCGCGCCCCGCAGCGCCGTGACGAAATGGGTCACGGCCTTCTCGGGGGCGTGGCGCGCCGCGATCTGGCCGAGCTCGTAATGCGCCTCGGGATGGTTGGGCTCGGCGCCGAGCACCCGCCGCAGGGTCGATTCGGCCCGGTCGAATCGTCCGCGGGCCCGATGGTCCCGTGCCTTGGCCAAGCTGCGCATCGCAGCCCCGCCGGACGCGGCGCCGCTTGCCCGCCCGCCATATTGATCGAGCATTCCGCGCCCTCCCGTCGCGCGGAGATTGCGATCGCAGCGTTAAGGACGGGTAAATTCGCGGGGGATTTGGGTTATCAGCGGTATCGTCGGCGCTCGGACACCCGGCCGATCGACACTGCGTCGTAACATTGGAGCGCCGGAGACGTGTTCCGAAGCGCGAATGCTGGACGCGCGGTCAACGGCTACGACCGGCCCATGGCGGCTGCCTTGTCTTCCACAGAGGTGGCGGCCGCTCGCCCGCAATGTGTTCTGATCTGGCGGAAGGGGTGGGATTCGAACCCACGGTGGAGTTGCCCCCACGGCGGTTTTCAAGACCGCTGCCTTAAACCACTCGGCCACCCTTCCCGGCCGCAGAAGCGGCGTCCCGGTTATGGACGCCCCGGGCGCCGCGTCAACCGCAGAACGCACGGTTGACCTGCCGCGGCATTCCGCATATCTCACCGCGCAGGCCCGGAGCCGCCAAGCCGGCACGGGCGCTGTCCGGTCGCGTAGGTTATGGATCGACCGGCCTGTTGGGGGATAGTTTAACGGTAGAACGGTGGACTCTGACTCCTCTAGTCCTGGTTCGAATCCAGGTCCCCCAGCCACCTCACGTCACTTACATCGCTAGCGAGACCGCCGGACGCAGCTGAGCGTCGGGCGCAGGATGCGTGAGCGCCGCGCTTGGCATTGCGCTGCCGCCTCCTGCCGGCGCGGCATGACCGAATCGTTCGGATCGCGTTGCGGCGGCGCCCGTCCAGGCAATGAATCTTGGGCCGCGTTCGGCGTGCTGTCGCGGCATTGCGGACCCCTGAGGTTGGCCAGATGGCCGCGTGCTCAGCATCCCGTCGCGATATCCCTCGGCATTGATTACGCACCGGCGCGCGAATCAATTAGTCTGCCGGCAACCTTAAATACGTAGCCCTCAACGAAGGCACTTCACAAGACCGGGCGTCGAGATAAGCTTTCATCTGATCCTGATTCGATTCTGATCTGATGAGGGCAAGCTTATGACGGGGCGTTTCCTGGTTGCCGCCTGTGCGGCCGGCGCGGTTGCATGGATGGGTCTCGCGCCCGTGCCGGCCCAGGCGCAGAGCGCCGGTGCCGTGTTCGGGGGCCTGGCCGGCGGCGTGCTGGGGGGCGTCATCGCGGGCTCGATCGCCGCGCAAGCCGCGCGGGAGCGCCCGGTGGTCATCTACCGTGCGCCGACGCGCACCGTCCGGGTCATCCACGAGGTGCGGCGTGCGCCGCATCGGCGGGTCGCGCGGGCGCGTCAGCGTCCGATGCAGCCGGCGGCGGGACCGTCGGGGGCGCAGGTGGTGAATGCCTCGGCCGATCCGTTCGCGCCGTCGCAGGGCAGCGCCACCACGGCGGTGAGCCAGAAGCGCTGAGCCGCTTCCCCCTGACGCAGACCGGATCGCCCCCATGTCCCGATCGAAGCTTGCCTGGTCTGCCCTGTTGACGGCGAGCCTCGCGGCGACACCAGCCTCGGCCTCGCCGGCCCCGCCGAACCTGACGGTCGACAAGACGTTTGGGAAAGTCGCCGGCTGGTCGATCGGCTACAGCGAGAGCCTCGGCGGCTGCCTCGCCGCGGCGAGCTATGGGGACGGCACGACCCTGTGGTTCGGCTTCGGCGGTGCCCGCGGCTCGTCCTATCTGGCGCTCACGAACCCCAAATGGCGGTCGCTGGAGGTCGGCGGGCAATACGAGTTGCAGATGCTCGCCGGCCGCGAGAAATGGCGCGGCACCTTCACGGGCTTCGAGCGCGGGGAGGCCCGCGGCCTGTTCCAGTCGGGCCTCAAGGAACGGTTCGTCGCCGATCTGTCCGCTTCGGGCACGATCAGCGTGATCTTCCAGGGGCGGCAGATCGCGGTCCTGTCGCTCGTGGGATCCACCGAGGCGTTCGACGCCGTCATGGGCTGCCAGAAGGACGTGATCTCCGCCGCCGCGAAGGAGGCGCCCGGCCTCCCCAAGTCGCGCAAGCTCGAGGCCGGCATGGTCAGCACCGGAACCGGCTTCTACGTGTCGGAGCGCGGGCACCTGCTCACCAACAATCACGTGGTCGAATCCTGCTCGGAATTCTCCGTCCGGCAGCCCGGCCGCCCCTCGATCCCGGCGCGGCTCGTGGCCAAGGACGCGACCAACGATCTCGCGGTGCTGGCCACCGATACCTCGCAGAAGGTCGTCCCGCCCCTGTCGGTCCGGGCGCGGCTCGGCGAGAACGTCTATGTCTACGGCTACCCGCAGAGCGATGTCCTGGCCTCGACCGGCAACTTCACCATCGGCAATGTCACCGCCACCGCGGGCTCGGGCGACGACACCCGCAAGATTCAGATCTCGGCGCCGGTCCACCAGGGCAACAGCGGCGGCCCGGCCCTGGACCAGTACGGGAACATCGTCGGCGTGGTCCAATCGAAGCAGGTTGCCTTCGCGTCCGGGGACGTTCCGCAGAACGTCAACTTCGCCATCAAGTCGACGATCGCCCTGAACTTCCTCGAGGCGAACGGCGTCGAGGCGCCGATCAATGTCCGCACCACCGACCCGATGGACGGTGCGGGCATTGCCGAGAAGGCCCGGGATTTCACGGTCCAGATCATCTGCCACTGATCGCGGGGCCGGTTGCACCAGTCTGCGGCGACGCGATCGACACGTGAATGCGCCTGCGCCCCGTTGACGGTGGACGGCGGCGACGCCTAACAAAAGACCCATGCGCCGGTGCCTGCCCCAGACGGTTCAAGGCCGCGCGATCATCGGGATGGTCGCGCTCTACGCGCTGCTGCTCCAGGCCTTCCTCGGCTTCGCCACACCGGCCCACGCCTTTGGATCACCCGGCGCGGTCCTCTGCGCCGAGCACGCGTCCGGCGCGCCGGAGGATGGTCCGGCCCCGCTCCACGCCCATCCGTGCTGTACCCTGGTGCAAGTGACCGGCGTTGCGCTGCCGGCATCGGAGCCGGTTGCCGTGGCCTGGCCGTTCGCACCGTCCCTGCGCCTCGTCTGGCGCGCGGAGGCGGCGCATCCGAAGACCGGGCCGCCGCTCACCGCCACCAGCGCCCGAGGTCCGCCGGCCGCCTGACGATCCCGTCTTCCGATCGTTCAGGCCCGGACCAATCCCATGTCGATTCTCCTGCACGGCAGCGCCCCCGCCTTCGGGGCCGTCGCCGCTCTGCGTGCCTCCCGCGAGGCGGTCTATCGCGCCGTGTGGCGCTGGCATTTCTATGCCGGGCTGCTGTGCCTGCCCTTCCTGATCACCCTGTCGGCGACCGGCGCGCTCTACCTGTTCAAGGATGAGATCAACGGCAGCCTGTTCGCCTACCGGACCCGCGTGGCGAATCAGGCCACGCCGCCGCTCGGGCCGGACCGGCTGATCTTCAACGCCCTGCAGGCCGAGCCGGACGGGGTGCCGCTCTCCTACACGGACCCGGCCGCACCCGACGCCTCGGCCCTGGTCACCCTCTCGGAAGGCGGCCGCAAGCGTCTCGTCTACCTGGACCCCTATACCGGATCGGTGCTCGACCGCGTCGACCGCGACGGTGAGTTCATGATGGTCGTGCGCGGCCTGCACAGCCTCAGCTATGTCGGCACCTTCGCGAACGCGGTGATCGAGGTGGTGGCGGGCTTCGCCATCATCCTGGTGATCACGGGCGTGTATCTGTGGTGGCCGCGGGGCCAGGTGGGCGGCGTCGTGAGCCTACGCGGCAGCCCGCGTCGCCGGGTCTGGTGGCGCGACCTGCACGCCGTGACCGGGTTCGTCGCCGGCGGCGGATTGCTCTTCCTGGCGATCACCGGACTGCCCTGGTCGCTCTGGTGGGGGCAGCAGCTGCGCAGCTGGTCGAATGCCGCGGGCCTCGGCCAGCCCGCGATCCTGTGGGCTGGCCGGCCGGTCTCCACGGTGCCGATGCGCGCGCGTCTGCCGGATGCCGGCTGGACCCTGCAGGATGCGCCGGTGCCGCGCTCGCAGCCCTCCGGGCGGGCGGCGGAGCCCATCGGGATCGATCAGGCGGCCGCGATCCTGGCTCGGCTCGGCATGCCGCGGGGCTACGAGCTGGCGCTGCCGGTCGGCGCGGACGGCGTCTACGCCGCGGCGTCCTATCCCCACGACGTCGCCCAGCAGCGGATGATCTCCCTCGATCAATATACCGGGGCGCCCCTCGTCGACGTGCATTTCGCCGATCTCGGGCCGGTCGGTCGGGCGATCCAGTACGGGATCGGCATCCACAAGGGCGAGCATTGGGGCCGGGCCAACCAATTCGCCATGCTGGCCTTCTGCCTCGCCACGATCCTGCTCGCCGTCACCGCCGCCACGATGTGGTGGAAGCGCCGGCCGGCCGGCGGACTCGGCGTCCCGCCCTGGCCGCGGGATCGGCGCGTGGTCGTCACCGTCACCCTGGTGATCGCGGGCCTCGGTGCGCTGTTTCCCCTGACCGGCTTGGCGATCCTCGGCATGATCGGCCTCGACCTCGCCGTGCAGGCCGCACGCGGTCGCGGGGCGGCCTGATCCCCGGCCGACGGGCTCGAAGCCCGTGTCGACCGACGTCGATCCCATGCGCAGGCGGTCGGGTCCCCTCGGGACCGGACTGATCCTGCTCGCCCTCTGGGTGCAGCTGCTCGCGCCGATGGCAGCTCTCCGGATGGCGCTGGCGGCACCCGACATGCCCGGAACGATCCTGTGCGGTCACGCGCCCGGGGATGACGCGATTGCCGCCTCCGCGAACCGGCCGGTGGCGCCCCACGACTGCGACGTCTGCCGGCTGTGCCGCGCCGGCATGGTCCCGCCGCCCCTTCCGGCGCTCTTGAGCGCGGCGCGCCTGCTGCGCTGGACCGCGCCGGCCTGGCCGATCCCCCCACCGTCGGATCCGAGGCCGGCGCCGCGCGTCGTCGCCCAGCCGCGCGCACCGCCCATCACCGCCTGATCACGGCCTCTCCCCGTGCGGCCGCCGTGCCGTCCGGCCCCTTGATTGATCAGACGAGAAATTGGGATGTCGATTCACCAGGCCGCCGCGCGGTTCGGAACATTGGCGCTGTTGGTGGCCGGCGGCACGCTGCCCACCTCGGCGCAGCAGGCCGTCACGCTGGACGAGCTGTCCGTAGAGGGCGAAGCCGCGCCCGGCGCGGGCCGGACCGCCGTTGCCGTGCCGTTCGGCGTGGCCGCCCCCCAGGGCTCTGCGCCCTCGGTCATCGAGCACCCGGTCGGCCAGGTCGTCACCGGGATCGGGCGCGAGAACACCATCGCCAACCGGCCGGCGACCAGCATCGGCTCGGTGCTCGCGAACAGCCCCGGCGTCACCGTCCGCCAGGGCAATGGCGGCCGCGACGTGATCATCTCGATCCGCGGCAACAACGCCCGCTCCAGCGGCGTGATCAAGAACACCGTCGTGCTGGAGGACGGGTTCATCCTCACCCAGGCCGACGGGGCGTCGCGCTTCGACCTCACCGACCCGCGGGCCTACAGCCGGATCGATGTGTTCCGCGGCCCGCAATCGCCCCTGTTCGGCAACTACGCCACGGGCGGCGCCATCGCGTTCCGCACCCGCACCGGCCGCGA
The DNA here is from genome assembly GCF_020523825.1 of Methylobacterium brachiatum. GTDB lineage: Bacteria > Pseudomonadota > Alphaproteobacteria > Rhizobiales > Beijerinckiaceae > Methylobacterium > Methylobacterium brachiatum. The sequence goes on from NZ_JAJALK010000006.1 coordinate 58,652, forward strand.
GATCGACGGCTACGAGATCGGGACCGACGCCGGGAGCTTCGGCTACCTCAGCAATTACTTCACCGTGGGCAAGGCCAGCGGGCCGTTCGAGATCAGCCTGTTCGCCAGCGACGTCCGGGCCAACGGCTACCAGGACCATTCGAGCTACGACACGCAGACCATCAACCTGCTGGCGAGCTACACGCCGACGCCGGACAACCGCTTCACCTTGAAGGTGATCAACAACAATCTCGACGCCAATATCGCGGCCCGCTCCTCGTTGGCGCAGTATCGGATCAACCCCTACCAGCGGGGCTGCGCCGCGGCCGCGAGCGCGGCGCCCGGCTGCACCACCTTCGCCCTGTTCGGCAACGGCGCGTTCGGTGCGACCGTGCCGGTGACCGCCGACGAGGGCGGCTTCGGGCGCAAGGACCGGCGGACCATCGTGGCGGCGCGCTGGGAGCACGATATCGACGCGTTCACGACCTGGCGGACGCAGCTCGGCTTCGACGAGCGAAACTTCGACCAGCCGTTCTACACGACCGCGAGCCAGGGCTCTTACCCGTCCTGGAACGTCCTGACGGACGTGACACGCCGCGGCGACCTGTTCGGCCTCCCGGCCGTGGGCTACGTCGCGCTCGCCTACAGCACGATCGACACCCACATCGCGACCTACAACCGCGCCCCCTATGGCGGCCCTCGGCTCGGGGCGCTGATCGGTGTCCAGGACGCGGTCCAGTCGAATCTCGGTGGCCGGGCCCGCCTCGAACTCGCCCTGTCCGATCAGTGGACCGGCGTGCTGGGCATCAGCGCCGAGGGGACATCCATCACCGGACGCAACCTCGCCTACAGCTACAGCGCCGGCGGCGCGAACCGGACGGTGGCGGATGCCGACCGGACCTTCCTCAACGTCGCCCCCGAACTCGCCCTGGTCTACCGGCCGGACGAGGCCTGGGCGATCCGCGGCCGGGTCGCCACCGGCTACACCACCCCGGCGGCGAGCAACCTGTTCGTCACCCCGGCGGGGCTGCCGGGCAACAACACCCAGCTCCAGACCCAGGAGAATCTCGGCTTCGATCTCGGGGCCGACTGGAGCCCGACCGAGACCCTGCGCCTCAGCGTGACCGGCTTCTACGAGTTCTTCCGCAACGAGCTGGTCTCGCAATCGCCGGGCGCAGGGCTCCAGACCTACTTCTTCAACGCGCCGGCCTCCGAGCACCGGGGCCTCGAGGTCGGGGCGGACTGGGCCTTCGCGCCGGGCTGGCGCGGAACGCTGGCCTACACGTTCGATGATCAGATCTACACGCGCTACACGGAGCAGCTGAGCGCCGGCAGCCTGACCCGCCGGTTCGACCGGGCGGGCAACCAGATCCCGGGCGTCCCGGCCCATCAGCTCCTGGCGCGTGTGGGCTACGACGTGCCCACCGGGCCGCTTGCCGGCCTCGGAGCCTTCGTCGAGACCGTGGTGCAGGGCGATTTCTACATCGACAACGCCAACCTGCTGAAGGCGCCGGGCTACGCGATCGTCAATGCCAACGTGCACTACGCCACCGAGCTGGCCGGCGGCTACGCGAAGCGGCTGAACCTCTATCTCGAAGTCCGCAACCTGCTCGACACGACCTACGCGGCCTCGGCCCAGAACCTTGCCAACTCGATCAGTGGCGCCACCGGCCTCCAGAACGGCGCCGGGGTGCTGGCCACCTCCACCGGCTCGGTGTTCGCGGGTGCGCCACGCAACATCGTTGGGGGGATGCGTCTGGCATTCTGATAACCGCGTCCACGGGTTCGCCGTGGTGCGGTGGCCGGGCCTGCACTAAGCTGCCCGTCCGAGCGGCGGGGTATCGGGTTTGAGTCGCGATGACGGAAGAGCCGGCGCGGTGATCGGATGAGGCGGCGGACCATCATCGCCGGCTTGTCCTGGGCCGCGGCCGGCTGGCCGCTGGCTCCGTGGGCGCAGGAGCAGCCGCGCGTGGCCGCGCTCTGGCCGTTCGTGGACGGAGGCGCCGAGGGCCGCTCGCTCGCGCACACCTTCCGGTCGGCCCTGCGCGATCACGGACGGACGACGCTGCAGATCGATGATCGCTGGGGCGGTGCGGATGTCGAGCGCACCCGCGCGCTGGCGGCCGAGATCGTGCAGTCGAGCCCGCAGGTGATCTTCGCCTTCCTCAACGCGCAGCTCTCCGCCTTGTCCGCCCTGACGAAGACGATCCCGATCGTCTTCGTCGGCGCCTCCGATCCGGTCACGTCCGGCTACGTCGCCAGCCTGCAGCGGCCCGGCGGAAACATCACCGGCTTCACCCTGTACGAGGCGTCGCTGGCGGGGAAATGGCTGGCCGCACTCCGGGAGGCGGCGCCGACGATCCGCCACGTCACGCTGCTGTCCAACCCAAACACGGAGGTCCGGCGCGGCGCCTTCTACTCGGAGGCGCTCACGACCACCGGGGCGGCCATCGGCATCGAGACCGAGGTGGTGTTGGTCACCACGGCCGACGCGATCGACCCGGTCGTCGCAGGCCTCGGCCGACGGGGTGATGCCGGGCTGATCGTGGCGCCCGGCACCTTCAGCGAAGCCAACGGCGACCGCATCGTCGCCCTCACGGCCCAGCATCGCGTCCCGACGGTCTTCGCGATCCGGCGCTTCGCCCACCGGGGCGGCCTGATGTCGTACGGCCCCGACCCGGCCGACGCGGTGCGCCGCGCGGCGTCCTACGTGGATCGCATCCTCCACGGCGAGAAACCCGCGACGCTCCCGGTCCAGGCGCCGACGAAATTCGATTTCATCGTGAACCTCAAGACCGCGCGCACTCTGGGGCTGACGATCTCGTCGGCGCTGCTCGCCCAGGCGGACGAGATCGTCGAATGATGGCGCGCGATGCGGCTCCGTCGCAGGGCAGCACAGCCGCCGAGCGCTTCCGCCTGCCGCTCGCGGCGAAGTTCGCGGTCGCCTTCGTCGGGCTGGTGACCCTCGTCCTGCTGATCAACGGTGCCGTCGACCTGTTCCTGAATTACGGCGACGCCAAGCGGAACGCGATCGAGGTCCAGCGGGAGAAGGCGCACGCCGCGGCGGAACGGGTCGAGGCCTTCATCTCCGAGATCGAGAGCCAGATCGGCTGGACCACCCGGGCCGAGTGGCGCCGGATCTCCCCCGAGCAGCAGCGCTACGACTTCATCCGGCTGCTGCGGCAGGCCCCCGCCATCACGGAGGTCGCCTATCTCGATCCGAGCGGCAAGGAGCAGTTGCGGGTCTCGCGGCTGGAGCCGGATGCGGTCGGCAGCGGCAAGGATTTCTCCGCGGCGGCGGCCTTCACCCAGGCGATCGCCGGAAAGGTCTGGTTCGGCCCGGTCTACTTCCGGCGGGGCTCCGAGCCGTACATGACCGTGTCGGTGGCCCATGCCGGACGCGACCCCGGCGTGACGATGGCCGAGGTCAACCTGAAGCTGATCTGGGACGTCGTCAGCAGCATCCACAACGGCTCGGGCGGCTACGCCTTCGTGGTCACCGCCACGGGCCGGTTGATCGCCCACCCGGATCTCAGCCTCGTCCTGCGCGACACCGACCTGTCGAGCCTGCCGGAAGTGGCGGCCGCTTTGTCCGCACGCGGCTCCGCGGGGAACGCGGACGCGGCGGATTACGAGATCGCCACCGCGTTGGACGGCGGTTCGGTGCTGGCGGCCCATGCCACCATCCCGCGCGTCGACTGGATCGTCTTCGTCCAGCTGCCGCTGGGCGAGGCCATGGCGCCGCTCTATGCCTCGGTCGTTCAGACCCTGTCGCTGATGGGGCTCGGGGTGATGCTCGCGACGGTGGCCGGGACCTTCCTGGCCCACCGCATGGTTGTGCCGATACGGCAGCTCGAGGACGGCGCGGAACGGTTCGGGTCCGGGGACCTCTCGGAGCGCATCGTGATCCGCACCGGCGACGAGATCGAGACCCTGGCCGACCGCTTCAACCTCATGGCAAGCCGGGTCCAGGAATCCTACGAGACCCTGGAGGCCAAGGTCGAGGAGCGGACCCGCGACCTCAACACCTCGCTCGAGGATCTCCACAAGGCGCAGAACCGGCTGATCCAGTCCGAGAAGCTCGCCTCCCTGGGGCAGCTCACGGCGGGCATCGCGCACGAGATCAAGAACCCGCTGAACTTCGTGAACAACTTCGCGTCGCTATCGTCCGAACTGGTCGACGAGCTTCAGGAGGTGTTGCAACCTGCAAACCTGGACGCGAAGACCCGCGCGGAGGTCGACGAGATCGCCGATCTGCTCAAGGGCAACCTCGGCAAGGTCGTGCAGCACGGCAAGCGCGCCGACTCGATCATCAAGAACATGCTGCTGCATTCCCGCTCCGGATCCGGCGAGCACCGCCCCGTCGAGATCAACGCCCTGGTCGAGGAGAGCCTGAACCTCGCCTATCACGGTGCCCGGGCGGCGCAGCCGAGCTTCAACATCACCCTCGTGCGCGCTTACGATCCGGCGGCCGGCTCTGCCGATGTCTACCCGCAGGAGTTGACCCGCGTCCTCCTGAACCTGATGTCGAACGGGTTCTACGCCACCGAGAAGCGCAAGGCGGCCGGAGCCGAGCCGGGTTACGAGCCGACCCTGTCGGTGACCACCCGCGATCTCGGCGACAGGGTCGAGATCCGGGTCCGGGACAACGGCACCGGGATCCCGGACAGCGTGAAGGCCAAGATGTTCGACCCGTTCTTCACCACCAAGCCGGCCGGCGAGGGCACGGGCCTCGGCCTGTCGCTCAGCCACGACATCCTGGTGAAGCAGCATGGCGGGTCGATCGATGTCGCCACCGAGCCCGGGCACTTCACCGAATTCACGATCACGCTGCCCCGCGATGGCGCGACCCAGGCGCACCCCATCATCGCCCCAGCCAAGAGCGAGCCATGAACGTCCTCATCCTCGTCGTGGACGATGAGCCCGACGTCACCGACCTGTTCCGGCAGCAATTCCGCCGCGAGCTCCGCGCCGGTCGGTTCGCGATGGAATTCGCGCATTCGGCCCCCGAGGCGCTGGCCTGCGTCAAAGCTTCGGACGGTGCGAGCCTCATCCTCATGTTCTCGGACATCAACATGCTGGGCATGACCGGGCTCGAACTCCTGCCGCTCGTGCGCGAAGCGCGCCCCGATGTCCCGGTAATCATGATCACGGCCTACGGCGATGCCGAGACCCGCCAGAAGGTCCTGGCCGGCGGCGCCGTGGACCTGATCACCAAGCCGATCGATTTCGACCTGTTGCGGACCGAGATCGAGAGCCGCCTCGCCTCCGTCGCGGGGCCGGCATGACCTCCGACCTGCCGCCCGCCAAGATCCTGGTCGTCGACGACGAGCCGGACCTCGAGGCGCTGATCACCCAGAAATTCCGGCGCCAGATCCGCGGCGGCCAGGTCACCTTCCTGTTCGCCCATGACGGGCACGAGGCCCTGGAGGTGCTCGGCGCAAACCGCGACGTCGACCTGGTCGTGTCGGACATCAACATGCCTGGCATGGACGGGCTGACGCTGCTCGCCAAGCTGCAGGAATCCGACGACAAGCTCTCGACCATCATCGTCTCGGCCTACGGCGACATGGCCAATATCCGCACCGCCATGAACCGCGGGGCTTTCGACTTCCTCACCAAGCCGATCGACTTCACCGATCTCGAGACGACGATCGAGCGGACGCTCCGCCACGTCGGGAGCCTGCGCGAGGGGCGCCGACGGCAGATGATGGCCGAGCGCGCGCACGCTTCGCTGGCGCGGTACTTCTCGCCCAATCTCGCCGAGCGCCTGGCGGGGGACGCGTCGGGTCTGGAGCTCGGCGGCGTTCGGCGCGAGGTGGCCTCGCTGTTCACCGACATCGCCGGCTTCACCGGGCTCGTGGAGAGCCTGGACCCGGCCCAGCTCGCCGAGATCCTGAACGGCTACTTCGCCGAGATGACCGACCTCGTCTTCGCCCATGAGGGCACCGTCGCCAAGATCGTCGGCGACGCGCTCCACGTCCTGTTCGGGGCACCGGGCGACCAGCCGGACCACGCGGCCCGGGCGGTCGCCTGCGCGCTATCCCTCGATACGGCCTCGGAGGCGTTCCGGGCCCGCTGGCGGGATCGGGGGATCGAGATCGGCGCGACGCGGATCGGCGTCCATGCCGGGCCGGCCATCGTCGGGAATTTCGGCGGCGGCCGCTATTTCGATTACACGGCCTACGGCGACACGATCAACACCTCCGCCCGCCTGGAGAACGCCAACAAGGCCTTCGGCACCCGGATCTGCGTGAGCCAGAGCGTGGTGATCCGAGCGGAGCAGTTTCGCGGCCGACCCGTCGGCGACCTCCTCCTGCGCGGGAAGCAGGGCGCGCTGCGCGCCTTCGAGCCGCTGACCGAGGAGGAATACGACGGCGAGACGCTGGGCCGCTACCTCGACGCCTTCGCCAAGCTGGAGGCCGGCGAGGCCGGGGCCATGCCGGCCTTCGCGGCGCTGGTCGGATTGCGGCCCGACGATGCGTTGTCGGCCTTCCATCTCAAGCGGCTGCTCAACGGAGCCTCCGGAACGCGCATCGAGGTGCGCTGAGCACGATCGCACCCTCGACCCGCCGGCCGCGATGGCGGACACTCGAGGCCCCTGCCCCATCCGCCGAGCGCCCTGCAGGATGCCCCGTCCTTCGACCAGCCGACAGCCCGACCGCCCATGCCCCCGCGCAGCGAGGGCAACCGGATGAGACGCCGCGACGTCCTCGCGAGCCTCGGCGGCGCGGCCGCTTGGCCGGCAACCGGATATGCGCAGACCCCGGCGCGGCGCCGGCTCGGCATCCTCCTGGTCTACGGAGAGAGCCATCCCGACGTGCCGATCATCGTCGACACGCTGAAGGACAGCCTGGGGCGGCTCGGCTGGACTTGGGGCCAGAACCTGACGGTCGACCTGCGGCTGGGCGACGGCGATGCCGAGAAGATGCGCCGCCAAGCCAGCGAGCTGCTGGCGGCGAAACCGGACCTGATCTTCTCGCAGGGCGTCGTCGGCACGACCGCCGTCAAGCAGGCCACCACGACGACCCCGGTGGTGTTCATTCAGGTGCAGGATCCGGTCGGCGGCGGCTTCGTGACCAGCCTGGCGCGGCCGGGCGGCAACCTCACCGGGTTCAGCAACTTCGACTACACGTTCGTCGGCAAGTGGCTGCAGCTCCTGAAGGAACTCAGCCCGAGCGTGACGCGGGCGCGCGCCATCATCAACCCGGACTATCCGACGCGCTTTGCCGGTTACGCCGCCGAACTCGCACGGACCGGCCCGGGTCTTGGTATCCGGGCCGAGGCCAGCGGCGTGCACGACGCCGCCGAGATCGAACAGGCGATCACCACCTTGGCCGCGGAGCCCCAAGCCGGCCTGATCGTGCTGCCGGATGCGATCACGGGCGTCTACAGCCGCCAGATCATCGATCTGACCGCCAAGCTCCGGCTGCCCGCAGTCTATGCCTATGCGGCACAGGTTCAGCTCGGCGGCCTCGCCGCCTACACCACCAGCGTGGCCCGGGACGTCCAGCAGGCGGCCGGCTATATCGATCGGATCCTGAGAGGGGCCGCGGTCGGCGACCTGCCCGTGCAGGCGAGCGAACGCTTTCTGACCGTTATCAACCTCAAGACCGCGGCGGCCCTGGGCTTGACGATCACGCCCTCGCTCCTGGCGAAGGCCGATGCGTTGATCGAGTAGGGCGCGCTGGAGCGCGAGCGCGGTTTCGCCGCGGCGCGCAGGGAAGATCGGCGCTCCCGCACGGATCGCGCCATCGGACGACGCCACCGACCCACATGGTGCAGGTACCGCAAAACGCGGACCGGTGTCCGTGCGCGGTGTGCCTCAGACATCCCGTGGCTTCGGCTCCCGCTCTCCTTCGACAGCGGGGGGACGGCCGAGCGAGGGATCTGCCGTCCCTCGGGGATCCGGTCGCGTTCGATCAGCTCACGAACGCGTATCCGAGGTAGCGGCGGACCTCGATCGGATCGAAGCTCAGCTTCTCACGGAGCTTCTTGCGAAGCTTGCTGATGTGGCTCTCCACGACGCTCTCGTCGACGTCGCTGGTGAAGGCACCGTAGACGGCGTTGAAGACCTGTTCCTTCGTCAGCCTGCGGCCGCGATTGCGGATCAGCAGTTCGAGGATCTGCCGCTCGCGTCGCGGCAGGGCGATCTTCTCCCCGTCGATATCGGGGTCGCGGCCGTCGAAATACACTCTCAGCCGCTCGGTCCGATCTGCCACTTCCTTGGCCGTCGCATGCTGTGAGCGCTGTGAGCGCCGCCAGACCGATTCAGTCCGGGCCATGATCTCGCGCACGTGGACCGGCTTGCGGACGACGTCGTCGATGCCGGCCGTGAACAGGTCCAGGGTCTCGGTCAGGCTGCGCGTCTCGATCATGGCGATGATCGGCGCCCGGGACCGTTTGTGGATGAGGTCGGGGAGGCTGGATCGCTGCGCGCAATCACCGAGGAGGAAGCCCTGGACGGCGTCCAGATCCGGTTCCCGAGCCGTCTGCAGCCAGCCCTTGAAATCGGATGCCAGTAGTCCGACCGCGGATACGCCTTCTCTGCTGAAGCTCGCAACGTAACCGTCGGTCACCATCGACCGCTCATCCATGACGACGTACACTACCTCGGCACTCCTCTACTACCCGATGCGGACCGAATGGCCTGACCACGCTGACGTGGTCGCTCCTTTACGCTCCGCTTCTGATCAAACCGCTAAGGCCAAAGACTAAAACTTGATGTGAAATTGATTTATGCTGCGTTTATGGCATTTTTCCGTCCAGTTAAGGGTCTTTATGTTTCATGTTCCGGCCAAATTGCGTCCTAATGCATGGATTTCGAGTGTAATATCGAGCGATTTTCTGTCGGTTTGGATTTTTTAACTTTCGAAAACATTTGCTGGATCGATATTCGGACTTTGAATGAGATGGACCACGACCTGATCGGCGAAACATATTGGCATTGGGGGAATGCCGTCTGGGCACAGGGACAGGCCGAAGCTTAGGCGGGCCGCCGATGACGGTGGTAAGCTTGGGAGAGCCTGAGTAAGTGAGCGCGATGCCTTCGCTCGATCCACCGCCTCCCAACTTTCCACGCGTCCTGATCGGCAACGCGGGGTGGCGCTTTCTGGGCGACGGTAACAATTTCTCCCTGTCGCAGATGGTCGGCCTGATCCGCGCTTCGGGCAGCGTCACCCACCAATGGTCGAACGTCCTGCGTTCGAGAACGGCTCGCTACGGTGCGCAGACCAAGACGTTCATCATGCCGGAGAAGACCTGCCTCTATCAGAGATATCTGCCCGACAATCTCCATGTAACGCCCGAGAGATTTGCGACGTTTCTCGCCAATGTCGGATGGGCGCATTACATCTTTTACGACCACGTCAAGCAGCAGAATGCCGGTGACCTCTATCACCAGGGCGATAGCCACACGACGGCGTATGGCGGCTATGAAGCGTCGCGCGAGATCGTTCGGACCTTGGGTCTGGATGCGGACGCCTTCGAGCCGATCTGGTCGACGAGACCCGTTGCGAGCTTCGACCTGTTCGAACCGGGCGAGGACCATCCGACCTTGAGCGAACGCGTCATCGCGAACGGCCCGAGCCTGGAAGTCACGACCAACGGCCTCCAGAACCGGGGATGCGTGACGCGGATCGTCAATCCACAGGGCGCCGCCCATCGCCTGCTGATCTTCGGCGACTCGTTCGCGAACCTGTATCTCTGTTACGGCATCGCCCTCTACGTCCGGGACGTGACGTTCGTGCATTCCGTAGCCTTCGACTACGAGATGATCGAGCGTTATCGGCCGGACTTCATCGTCGGCGAGATCGCCGAGCGGTTCCTGATCGAAGCCCCGGCCGAGGGGGCGTCGCTCGCGGCGATCCTGCAGGGCAAGCTCGTGGACGACGCGCTGAGCCCCGCGGAGGCCGCGCAGTTCATGACCAGCTACGAGCCGTTCAAGGATCTTTACGGACCGGCGATGGTGCCGACGCTCCAGGAGATTCAGCGCAGGTTCGGCCCCGCGTGACGGCCTCGGCCAATGCCGGGAAGCTGCCGCGCAGATCGGCGGCGGCCATCCAGTAGCCGTACGGCCCGAACGCCCGGTTCACGCGCGCCATACGGCGTGCCCAAGTGGTCCACGGCAACGCCGCGTCGGCGTTCGGATCCACCTCAAGGACCAGCATGGACTGCCGCTGGATCTGCACGGGCGTGATTGCGCGGATCGCCTCCCACGGGATCCAATCCGTCGACAGTCTGCGATCGAAGATCCCGCGCGGCCCGACGGACACAACCGGGCCACGCTGAAACAATTTCGGGAGGAGCAGGACCGCGCAAAGACCGAAGAGGGCGATGCTTCCGTATGCGACGAGTTCGGCGAAGCTACCGGGTGCCACGGCGCGCCGCCCGGTGCCGGGATGGGCATAGAGCATCCCGATGCCGACGGCGACGAAGCCGCAGCTGACCGCGAGCATCCCAACGATGCGCAGGGGCGAGCGCCGGATGTCGATGCTGTTCACGGACCTCACTCCGATCGACCTCGAGCCCCATACCAGATCCCGCGTGTGACCGGTCAGAGGGTGATTGCACGCTTCCAGGGCCCCGCCCGAAAAGCCATATTCCGCCGATCTGGTGCCATGGCGGTGGTCATACAGATCGACGGAACCTGCAGCATGCCTACGATCGCGCCGATGCAATCCGACCGAGGGGGCGGCGATGCCTGATCTCCGCTGGGTCGCGGGCCCGGTCCACTGCACCGACCTCGTGGACGCGTTCGGCAAGGTGTTCGGCTATGTCGGACCGTGTTCCACCGGCGCCCGCGGCTACGTCGTTCAGGCGGGCTCGGAATGGCCGCCGAGGCCGGCGGCTTTCACCGACCACGCGCATGTCGATGCGGCGCGCCTCTGGGTGGAAACCGAAGTCGCCGCGCGATCCCTCCGTCCGATCCGCGTGATCCGAGACAGGGAAGCGGCGGAAGGCACGTGAGCGCCGCCGCGCACCCCACCTGGATACAAAGTGCGTGACATGCGGGGAGCACGCTGGCGCACCGTCGAGCGCAACGCGCAGTTGCGGCGCGGTCCCACCGCGGATGCGGGTTCGGGTCCCACTTCCGCTAAGTCGTTGACCGATTTGATGAAAATGCGCCGGTGGCGCTCCCAAGGGGAATCGAACCCCTGTTTTCGCCGTGAGAGGGCGACGTCCTAGACCGCTAGACGATGGGAGCTTTCCGGCGGCGCCCGGGTGCTATAGCCACGCCCCGTCGGGGGAGCAAGGGGCTTCTTTCGAGATTCCGTATGGATCGGTGCGGATGAGGCACGGATAGAGGTCGTGGTGGACGCATTGGACGAGGCGCGGGTCGGGATCGTCGCGGACGGAGGGATCCGGCTCGACCGGGCGCTGGTGGCCTTGTTCCCGGACCTGTCCCGGGCTCGGCTGCAGCATCTGGTGCGCGACGGGCGCGTGACCCGGGACGGGGCCCCGGTGCGCGATCCCTCCGCGAAGGTCGCGGCCGGCGCGCAGATCGTGCTGGCGGTGCCGCCGCCGGCGGATGCGGAACCCGCTGCCGAGGCCGTCGACCTGGCGATCGCCTATGAGGACGACGACCTCGTGGTGATCGACAAGCCGGCGGGCCTGGTGGTCCATCCGGCGCCGGGCCACGAGAGCGGAACGCTGGTCAACGCGCTGATCGCCCATTGCGGCGCGAGCCTCTCGGGGATCGGCGGCGTGCGCCGGCCCGGCATCGTCCACCGGCTCGACAAGGATACGAGCGGCCTGATCGTCGTCGCCAAGAACGACGCGGCGCACCAGGGCCTGACCGCGCAATTCGCCGATCACGGGCGGACGGGGCCGCTGGAGCGGGCCTACGCGGCCCTGGTCTGGGGTATCCCGCACCCGCGCACGGGGACGATTCAGGCCAGCCTCGCCCGCTCGCGCCACAATCGGGAGAAGATCGCCGTGGTCTCGGACGAGGCCGGGCGGCACGCGGTGACCCATTACACGGTCGCCGAGACCTTTCCGGAGGTCTCCCTGGTGCGCTGCCGCCTGGAGACCGGGCGGACCCATCAGATCCGGGTGCATCTCGCCCATCGCGGCCACCCGCTCCTCGGGGATCCGGTCTATGGCGGCGCGTTCCGCACCAAGGCGGTGCGGCTGTCGGCGCCGGCGCGCGACGCGCTCACGGCCCTGGGGCGGCAAGCCCTGCACGCGGAACTGCTGGGCTTCAGCCATCCGCGCACCGGGGAGACCCTGCGGTTTGAGAGCCCGATCCCGCCCGACATCGCCGCGCTCATGGACACGCTCGCGAAAGCTTGAGCCATGATGGTCGGACAGGAAACCGGATCCGCGCCGCGTGCGAAAGATCACGCCGGGCCGCGTCACATCGTGACATGGTACGACCATTCGGCCGGTCGCGCGTTGATGGCGACGTGGGTGTCCCCAACCGCTACCGGTCCGTCCGACTTACCCGTATGACATGGGTGGCCGGGAGGGTCGGCTCAAGAGCGGCCCCAGTGGACGGCACTGTTGCCCGTCGCGTCCGCCCGTCAGGGGGACCAGAGTCCAGGAGAATGCCATGGCCGGTACGCTACCCGTGCTCGCCAATGAAGGTGGCCTCTCGCGCTACCTCGACGAGATCCGCAAGTTCCCGATGCTGGAGCCGACGGAGGAGTTCACGCTGGCCAAGAGCTGGCGGGATGCCGGCGACCGTGAGGCCGCGCATCGGCTCGTGACCTCGCACCTGCGCCTCGTGGCCAAGATCGCCATGGGCTATCGCGGCTACGGCCTGCCGATCGGCGAGGTCGTGTCCGAGGGCAATGTCGGCCTGATGCAGGCGGTCAAGCGCTTCGATCCCGACAAGGGCTTCCGCCTGGCGACCTACGCCATGTGGTGGATCAAGGCGGCGATCCAGGAATACATCCTGCGCTCGTGGTCGCTCGTGAAGATGGGCACCACGGCGAACCAGAAGAAGCTGTTCTTCAACCTGCGCAAGGCGAAGGGGAAGATCTCGGCGCTCGACGAGGGCGACCTGCGCCCCGATCAGGTCAAGCAGATCGCCACCCGTCTCGGTGTGCCCGAGCAGGACGTGATCGACATGAACCGGCGCCTGTCCGGCGACACGTCGCTCAACGCGCCCCTGCGCGAGGAGGGCGAGGGCGAGTGGCAGGACTGGCTCGTCGACAATGCCCCGAGCCAGGAGACCGTGCTCGCCCGCGAGCAGGAGGGGCAGAACCGCCTCTCGGCCCTGCGCGACGCGCTGGGTGTGCTCAACCCGCGCGAGCGGCGCATCTTCGAGGCGCGGCGTCTCGCCGAGGATCCGATCACGCTGGAGGACCTGTCCGGCGAGTTCGGCGTCTCCCGCGAGCGCGTCCGGCAGATCGAGGTCCGTGCCTTCGAGAAGGTGCAGGAAGCGGTCAAGCGCAACATCGCCAACCGCGAGCTGCCGCGCACGGGCATCGAGGCTCACTGATCGACCGATCCGACGCGTCCGGGTACGCGCCGGATCCGGTCACCTGCGGCGCTTACTGCCAGGCGTCGAAGGCGTTCTGCATGACCTGCGCGCCGGCGCTGCCCTTCTCGAAGGTCAGCACGGCCCGCTTGCCGGAAGTGTAGCGCACCGCTAGGTCGAACCAGTTGCGGTGGAGCAGCAGGTCGGTGTTGCGGTCGACGTCGTTCTGAAGCGACGACAAGCCGATCAGGAACAGGTTGTCCCGGACCCGGACCGGCAGGCCGGAGACCGGGGACCCGCGGCCGTTCTCGTCGTCCTTGGCCTGAAGCAGGCCGACATCCTGCACCGTCCGGGCGGCATCGCCCGCCTGGCTGAAGGCGAGACTGACCGTGTGCGAGGCCGGGAGCGTCGCGTCGAGGTTGCGCTGGATGGTCATCACCAGCGTCAGCCCGGCATCCGGGATCGTCACGGTCGCGACGACGGCGTTCTGGAGGGGCTGGCCCTGCTCGCCATTCACGGTATCCAGCCGCCACGTCACCCGACCGGTGGTCTTGGTCGGCTGCGCGTTGTCGGCGCCCGTCCCCTCCTCGATCAACTCGGCCCGCTGCGCGACGGACAGGTTCGGCTGGGCCGGCGTCGGGGCGACCTTCGCGGGAGCCGTGCCGTCCTGGCGGGCCGCAGAGCGCGGCGCCGGTGCCGCCTCGCCACCGACCCGATCGCCGAACTTGCTCTCGCTTTCCGTCGGCTGAGAATCCGCCGTCTCGGTGCCGTTCGCCGGCAGGGTCTGGGGCCGGTCGCGGAGCATGAAGGCGGCCACGGCGATCAATCCGATCACCACCGCGAGCACGGAGCCCACGAAGACGTTGCGCAGGATGTGCGAGCGGCCCGAACGCGGCGGCACCACCTCGATGCGCGGTCGCTGGCGACCATTGCCGGCCTCGCCCGCGGACGCGCCCAGGTCGGGATCCTCGTGGTCGGGGGCCGGATCGGGACTGGCCGGCGCCTCCTCGGGCGCGGAAGCCTGGGTCGCTCCGGGTCGCGGCGACGAGATGGCGATCGGCGCTTCGCGCGGCTCGGGCTCCGCTCGCGCGAAGGGCGGCTGGGCGGGGGGAAGGACCGGCTCCGGGGCGGGACGGAGCGGCGGTTCCGCGGCCACGGGTTTCGGCGGCGACGGCTCCGGGATCTCCGGCGCTGCAGGCGGGTGCGGCGGCTCGGGGACCTCGGCCGCGTCGTTGGCCGGGGCCGGAAGGCCGCCGTGATCCACCTCCAGCCGTTCGATCGCCGTGTCGAGGGCCCGGCGCTCGAGGTCGATATCGGCTTCCGAGAGCGGGGGATCCAGCGAGCGCAGCTGGCTGATCAGGGCGTTCCGCGCGCGGTCGTAGACCGCCTTGCGCAAAGCGGGCGATCGGTCGGGCAGCGCATCGAGGGCGCGTGCCAGAAGCGGGTAATAATCGGCCATGTTGCCCTGGTCCGCCCCTTCGGCCGCCGCCCGGCAGGACCGGTCAAAGGCCGAGGGCCGACGGCCCTGCCCGCCCCCGAGGTCGGTCACGGCCGTCGGCCGATGTGTCGTGTGCCCGCCGCGCGGATCGGCACCCGCGAGCCGGTTCCTCCAAAATCGCGCGGGGCGGTCGATCTCAGGGATCGCCGTCCCGCCATAGGCTGGTTCTAGATCAAGCGGACGCGGGCTGGATACAGGCCGAACAGCAGAAAAGATGCGTCATCAACGGGATAGGATGCCCGCCCTCAATCCTCGAAGGGATTGTGCATCAGAATGGTGTCGTCGCGCTCCGGCGAGGTCGAGAGCAGCGCTACCGGCGCTCCGATCAGTTCCTCGATCCGGCGGACATACTTGATCGCCTGCGCCGGCAGGTCCGCCCAGGACCGGGCGCCCGCCGTCGTCTCGGACCAGCCCGGGATGGTCTCGTAGATCGGCTCGACCCGGGCCTGGGCCGCCTGGCTCGCCGGCAGATGGTCGATCGTCTGACCGTCGAGCTTGTAGCCGGTGCAGACGCGGATTTCCTCGAACCCGTCCAGGATGTCGAGCTTGGTCAGTGCGATGCCGTGGATGCCGGAGGTCCGCACGGTCTGGCGCACCAGCACGGCGTCGAACCAGCCGCAGCGCCGCTTGCGGCCCGTGTTGACGCCGAATTCACGCCCGCGGGCGCCGATGGTCTCGCCGATCTCGTCGTGCAACTCGGTGGGGAACGGCCCCTCGCCGACCCGGGTCGTGTAGGCCTTGGCGATGCCCAGCACGTAGCCGATCGCGCCCGGGCCGAGGCCGGAGCCCGTCGCCGCCTGGGCGGCCACGATGTTCGAGGACGTCACGAACGGATAGGTGCCGTGGTCGACGTCGAGCAGCGCGCCCTGCGCGCCCTCGAACAGGATGCGCTTGCCGGCTCGACGCTGGTCGTCGAGCAGCGACCAGACCGTGTCGGCGAAGGGCAGGATCTTGGGCGCGATCGCGGTCAGCTCGGCGAGAAGCGCCTCGGCATTCACTTCCTCGATGCCGAGGCCGCGCCGGAGCGCGTTGTGATGCGTCAGCACCCGTTCGATCTTGGCCGGGAGCGCGTCGATATCGGCGAGATCGACCACGCGGATGGCGCGGCGGCCGACCTTGTCCTCGTAGGCCGGCCCGATCCCGCGCTTCGTGGTGCCGATCTTGAGGCCGGCATTGGCGGTCTCGCGGAAATGATCGAGCTCGCGGTGCAGCGGCAGGATCAGCGTCGCGTTGTCAGCGATCCGCAGGGAGGCCGGCGAGACCTCGACGCCCTGCGCCTTGATCCGCTCGATCTCGTCCACGAGGTGCCAGGGATCGACCACGACCCCGTTGCCGATCACCGAGAGCTTGCCGCCGCGCACCACGCCGGAGGGCAACAGCGCCAGCTTGTAGGTCACCCCGTCGATGACCAGCGTGTGGCCGGCATTGTGGCCGCCCTGAAACCGGACGACGATGTCGGCTTGCTCGGAGAGCCAGTCGACGATCTTGCCCTTGCCCTCGTCGCCCCATTGGGCGCCTACAACGACGACGTTGGCCATGCCTGCCTACTCACCCGCGACGGGAACCGGGACGGAGCCGCCCGCGGGCGCGGGCTGCGTACGTCGTGTGCCGTTTCCGCGATCCGGGCCACGAAATCAAGCAAGGCTGCCGCATGGCGGCCCGCTCGATCGCGGCGTCCGGTTATTTCGCCTCGGTGCCGGGCTCGCGGCCGGGCAGTTCCTGCGGCTTGATCACGGGCGTGGAGCCGGTCTCGTCCGGCTTCATGACGGTGCCCGTGGTCCCGGTCTCCGGCGGCTTGATCACGCCGTCGTTCTTCTGGAGCTTGTCGCTGAGCGACTGGTCCTTCGGCGGCGCGTCGGCGCTCGGACGGACGCGATCCGGCGGCGTCTGGGTCGACGGCGGCAGAGCCGGGTCGGTATCGCGCCCCTTCAGCGGCGCGTCCGGGTTCTGGGCATAGGCGGGGACAGCAAACAGGGCCGCCGCGAAAGCAGCGAGCAGGATCTTCCTCGACAAGACTGGTCTCCCCTCTTGGAACACGTGTTCCGAGAGCAACAGCCAGGTGCCGGATCCGTTCCTGTTCGCCGCTGGCGGGGCTCAGCCCTGACGGGCGGCCTCGATGTAGAGTTCGCGCAGGCGCCGGGTCAGCGGACCGGGGCACCCTTCGCCGATCGACCGGCCGTCGATCTCCACCACCGGCATCACGAAGGCGGAGGCGCTGGTGTAGAACGCCTCCTGGGCCTCGTAGGCCTCGGCCACCGGGATCAGCCGCTCCTCCACCCGCAGGTCGGCCTCGGCGGCGAGCTTCAGCACGGAGGCCCGGGTGATGCCGGGCAACAGGGCGGTGGAGAGCGGCCGGGTCACGAGCACGCGCTCACGGCTGACGATGAAGGCGGTGGACGAGGAGCCTTCGGTCACCGCCCCGTCCTCGACCATCCAGGCCTCGGCGACCCCGGCCTCGGCGGCCTGCTGCTTGGCCAGCACCTGCGCCAGCAGCGCCACCGACTTGATGTCTCGGCGCTTCCAGCGGAGATCCTCGACGGTGATCACCCGGGCACCGGATTCCGCGAGCGGGTTGGCCAGCACGGTCTTGGCCTGCGTGAACATCATCACGGTGGGCTCGGTCCCGGCCTTCGGGAAGGCGAAGTCCCGCTCGGCCACGCCGCGGGTGACCTGCATGTAGACGAGCCCTTCGCGGACGCCGTTGCGGGCGACGAGCTCGGTCTGCAGCTTCTCCCACCCGGCCGCATCGTGCGGGTTGCGGATGCCGATCTCGCCGAGCGAGCGATCCAGGCGCGCCAGATGCGCGGCGTTGTCGACGAGCTTGCCGTCGATGATCGCCGAGACCTCGTAGATCCCGTCGGCGAACAGGAAGCCGCGATCCATGATCGGCACGCGCGCCTCCTCAAAGGGGAGGAATGCGCCGTTGAGGTAGACGATGCGGGGAGCGGTCACGGATTGCCTTCCTGTGTTCGTCGCGGGTCCAAGCAGGATTCGTGCTGCGCGCTCAGGCCGTGCCGAACACGCGCGCGAAGATCGTGTCGACGTGCTTGAAGTGATAGCCGAGGTCGAAGCATTCCTCGATCTGCTCCGGGGTGAGCGCCGCGGTCACCTCCGGATCGGCCTTCAGCAGGGCGAGGAAATCGCCCTCCCCGCGCCAGACCGGCATCGCGTTGCGCTGGACCAGACGGTACGAATCCTCGCGGGACACGCCGGCCTGGGTGAGCGCCAGCAGCACCCGCTGCGAATGGACCAGGCCGCCGAGACGGTCGAGGTTCTTCTGCATGTTGGCGGGGTAGATCAGCAGCTTCTCGATCACGCCGGTCATGCGGGCCAGCGCGAAGTCGAGGGTGACGGTCGCATCGGGGCCGATCATCCGCTCCACGGAGGAGTGGGAGATGTCGCGCTCGTGCCAGAGCGCCACGTTCTCCATCGCCGGCACGACGTAGCCGCGGACCATCCGGGCGAGCCCGGTGATGTTCTCGGTAAGCACCGGGTTGCGCTTGTGCGGCATCGCCGAGGAACCCTTCTGGCCCTCGGAGAAGAACTCCTCCGCCTCGAGCACCTCGGTGCGCTGGAGGTGGCGGATCTCGATGGCCAGGCGCTCGAGCGACGAGGCGACGACGCCAAGGGTGGCGAAAAACATGGCGTGGCGATCGCGCGGGATGACCTGGGTCGAGACCGGCTCCGCGGTCAGGCCCATCTTCTCGGCGACGTACTGCTCTACCCGCGGATCGATGTTGGCGAAGGTGCCGACCGCCCCCGAGATCGCGCAGGTGGCGACCTCCTCGCGCGCCGCGACCAGGCGGCGGCGGTTGCGCTCGAACTCGGCATAGGCCTGCGCGAGCTTGAGCCCGAAGGTCACCGGCTCGGCGTGGATGCCGTGCGAGCGGCCGATGGTCGGCGTGAGCTTATGCTCGAGGGCCCGGCTCTTCAGAGCCGCCAGCAGGGCGTCGACATCGGCGATCAGGATGTCGGCGGCGCGCACGAGCTGCACGTTGAGGCAGGTGTCGAGCACGTCCGACGAGGTCATGCCCTGGTGGACGAAGCGCGCCTCGGGGCCGACGATCTCGGCGAGATGGGTGAGGAAGGCGATGACGTCGTGCTTCGTCACCGCCTCGATCTCGTCGATGCGGGCGACATCGAACACCGCGTCCTTGCCCTTAGCCCAGATCGTCTCGGCCGCCGCCTTGGGGACGACGCCGATCTCGGCCAGCGCCGTGGTGGCATGCGCCTCGATCTCGAACCAGATCTTGAAGCGGCTCTCGGGCGACCAGATCGCCGTCATCGTCGGGCGGCTGTAACGGGGGATCATGGGGGCCTCGGCACGGTCCGGAACTCGTGCGTGGCCGGTAGCATGCGCCGCCCCGGCCGCTCAATGCGGTTCGCGCAGGCCAAGGCGACACGGATGGGGACGCTCCCCGTCAGCCGACCCGCACCCAGCCCTGCCCCATCAGCCGCTCCTGCGGACGGAAGCGGGATTTGTAGTCCATCTTGCGCGAGCCCTCGACCCAGTAGCCGAGGTAAAGATACGGCAATCCGAGCCGGCGGGCCCGGCGGATATGGTCGAGGATCATGAAGGTGCCTGGCGAGCGCCCGGCCTCCTCGGGATCGTAGAACGAGTAGACCATCGACAGCCCGTCCGCGAGCACGTCGGTCAGGCAGAAGGCGAGCGGCGGGCCGAAGCCGCGCCCGGTGATCGCCGTATCCGGACCGCGCCGCCGGTACGCCACGAGATGCGTGTCGACGTGGCTGTCCTCGATCATCATGGCGTAGTCGAGCACGGTCATGTCGACCATGCCGCCATCGCCGTGGCGGGCGTCGAGGTAGCGGCGGAACAGGGCGTATTGCTCGGAGGCCGGCCGGTTCGGCTCCGGGGTGCCGATCCAGTCGTCATTGCGCGCCAGGATCCGCTTCTGGCTGGCGCTCGGCTCGAAATCGTCCACCACGACCCGCACCGAGATGCAGGCCCGGCAGGTCTCGCAAGCGGGGCGATACGCGATGGTCTGCGAGCGCCGGAATCCGCCCTGCGTCAGGATCTCGTTGAGATCCCGGGCGCGGCGCCCGACGAGGTGCGTGAACACCTTCCGTTCCTCCTGGCCCGGAAGGTACGGGCACGGTGAGGGCGCGGTGAGATAGAATTGCGGAGTATCGCGCGGATGGCTCGTCACGCTCGGTCTTGACCCTGCACCGGGTGGTCCTCGCGGCGCCGGCAAATCAGTGTACAGGCGGCGCGGCCGGGCTCAATGCCCCCGGCCGCTCGGCGCGCGAGAATTTCGCCGCAGGTCGGACGTGTCAGCGCGCGTGAACGACCGCGAGGCCGAGCAACAGGTCGTGACCCAGGCGGCGATCCGAGCGCATCAGCCCGAAGGCGAGATCGAGGCACCACAGCAGGAAGGTCGAGACCGCCACGTAGAACAACAGGGCGTGGACGGCGGCCGTGATGAAGTCGACCGACCCGCCGCGCTCCGGGGCCACGACCCGCAGCCCCATCAGGCGCTGCCCGATCGTGCTCTGCTTGGAGCCGCCCACCGTGATGGCGCTGTAGATGACCCCGCTCGCCGGCAGAATCGCGAACAAGGTCCAGCCCAGGCCGAACGTCACGACGCCGATCACCGTGATCAGCAGCGTCAGTAACGCGGTGAACCCGAAGATGAACAGGATGTCGAGGAGATACGCGACCGTGCGCGCGCCCAGGCTCGCGCGGACGAACGGGATCGGCAGCGAGGCCGCGTAATGCGGGGCCTCGAAGCGTTCGGCGTAGCCGGGTTGGGGATTCTGCATGGTGTCGCGTCCTGCAAGCGAGGCGGCGGAGAAAAAGGTGGGTGCCCCGTGCGGCGGACGCAAGAGCCGACCGAATCGCGCTCAATGCGACGCGGGATCGTCGGCCTCGGCATCGGGCGTGTCGAGGTAGAAGCGTTTCAGCAAGTAGAGTGACGAGCCCGACAGGTTACTGCCTTCGGTGGTCAGCGCGACGATGGTCGCGCCGGCGTCGAATCGGCAGGTCAGCCAATGCTGGCGGTTCCCTTCGGCGTAATCCACCCGGACCGTGTCCGTCGATGGTCCCGGTGCCGCCCGCAACAGCCGGATCCCGGGTTGGGGCGCCACCGCCGGCAGGGCCCGGCGGCAGGTCGCGACCCGCTCCCGACGCAGCGTATCCTGGCAGGCGGCGAGCCCCCCGAGGAAACCCGCGGCCACCGCCGCCCCGAGGAGCCAGCGGCGTCCCCGCCTCACGGGGCTTGGCGCAGGCGCTCGGCGACCCGGGGGGCGTGATAGGTCAGCACCCCGTCGGCACCGGCGCGCTTGAAGGCGAGCAGCGCCTCCACCATCGCGCGATCCCCGTCGAGCCAGCCGTTGCGGGCGGCGGCCTCGATCATCGCGTACTCGCCCGACACCTGATAGGCGAAGGTCGGAACCTGGAATTCGTCCCGCACCCGCCGGATGATGTCGAGATAGGGCAGACCCGGCTTGACCATCACGGAATCCGCGCCTTCCTCCAGGTCGAGGCGGACCTCGCGCAGGGCCTCGGCCGAATTACCCGGGTCCATCTGGTAGGTGCGCTTGTCGCCCACCAGCGCTGCCTTGGTGCCGATCGCGTCGCGGAACGGCCCGTAGAACGCACTGGCATACTTGGCCGCGTAGGCCATGATCTGGACGTCGAGGAACCCGGCCTTGTCAAGCCCGGCCCGGATCGCGCCGACGCGCCCATCCATCATGTCCGAGGGTGCGATGATGTCGGTGCCGGCCTCGGCCTGGATCAGGCTCTGCTCCACCAGGATCGCCACGGTCTCGTCGTTGAGGATCGCGCCGTCCTTCATCAGGCCGTCGTGACCGTGGCTGGTGTAGGGATCGAGCGCCACGTCGGTCATGATGCCGACTTCCGGCACGGCCTGCTTCACGGCCCGCACCGCCCGGCAAACCAGGTTCTTGGCGTTGAGCGCCTCCGAGCCGGTCGGATCGCGCAGCTCGACCTCGGTATAGGGGAAGAACGACACCGCCGGGATGCCCAGCCGCGCCGCGCGCTCGGCATCGCGCACGATCTCGTCGACGGAGAGCCGCTCGACCCCGGGCATGGAGGCGATCGGCTCGCGCCGGCGCTCGCCGTCGATCACGAACATCGGCCAGATCAGGTCGTCGACGGTCAGCGTGTTCTCGCGGACCAGGCGCCGCGACCAGTCCGCCTTGCGGTTGCGGCGCGGACGCTGGGTGATCTTCAACCCTTCCGGGCGACCGCTCTCGCGGGCGGCCTGCAGGGCGATAGGGCGCGGCTCGGGCAAGGTGTCTGACATGCGGCTTCGGTATCGTGCGCGCGGAAGAGCTGACGATCGCGCGGCGCATCGGCGCTGGGGGCGCCGGACTAGCACACCGGCCCGGCCCGGCGAAATCAGGCCGTTGACGCAGGGCGCCGGAACGGCTTCAACCCGGCGCATCCCCCGCACATGAATCCCGGCCTCCCGACGATGAACCGGCCTATTTCACCCGCGAGCGCATCCTAGTGCCCGGCTCCTTCCCGATCCGGCGCAAGGGTGCCCGGCCCGGTGACCCGCCGACCGACCGGATCGAACGCGCCCAGGGCCCCGCGCCCGGGACCTGGGATACGGTGCTCGTCTGGTTCATGCGGGTCACGGCGCTGTTCTGGCTGGTCAAGAGCATCGCGTCCTGGGCGACGATCCTCGACGTGCTTCCCGGATCGCGCCCCTTCGAGATCGAGCCGTTCGGGCGCCAGGCGGCGATCGTCTACTTCGCCGTAGTGGACGCGTCGGCGGCCATCGGCCTGTGGCTGACCAGCGCCTGGGGCGGCGTGATCTGGTTGCTGGCGGTGACATCCGCGATGACCTTGGCGGTGTTGACCCCGCAACTCGTGCCGCTGCCGGTGCCGCTGCTCGTATTCGGCCTCACAGTCGTGCTGATGTACTTCCTGCTGTCCTGGCTGGCCGCGCAGGAAGCACGGTGAACGAACCGTTCTGATCTTCGCTTCAGTTTGTCTTTACCGCAAAGAGTAAATCGGGAATTCATCCTGTCGCTTAAATCGCCTTTCATTCCCGGTACGTAGCTTAGCCATCATCAGCGGCACCGCATCGAACGGAAGCCGCAGCATCACACGGTGAGGCCGACGATGAAGACCCAGAGCGCCCGAGTCGCGACGAGCGAGACCCCGGAAGACGCCCCGTCCGCCAAGGGCTCCTACCTGGAGGCCCTCCACCTGGTCGAGCGTCTGCACCGCCGGCTGCTCGACGTGATCAAGGACGAGTTCGAGCGGCGCGGCCGGGAAGACGTCAACAGCGTCCAGGCCCTGCTGCTGTACAACATCGGCGACAAGGAGCTGACCGCGAGCGAGCTCCGGACCAAGGGCTACTATCTCGGCTCCAACGTCTCCTACAACGTCAAGAAGCTCGTCGAGGCCGGCTACCTCCACCACGCCCGCTCGAAGACCGATCGCCGCTCGGTCCGGATCAGCCTCACCGACAAGGGCCGGCAGGTCCACGAGATCATCCAGGGGCTCTACGACAAGCACGCCCGCACGATCGCGCCGATCGGGGGCATCTCGGACGACGATTTCGGCCGGCTGAACCAGGCCCTCGGCCGTCTCGAGCGCTTCTGGACCGATCAGATCCGTTACCGGCTCTGATCCGCCCCCATCAGAGGTTCAGGAGACCCACGATCCCGGCGATGACCGCGTAGGCGAAGCCGGCATTGATGGCGACGCCGAACAGGCCGATCACCAACCCGCCCATGACGACGATGCCGTCGCGCTCGACGAGGCCCAGGCCCACGAGGCAGACGGCGAGCCCGAGAGGGATCTGCCCGACGATCGGCGCGGCGACGATCAGCGCAAGCGCAAGCGCCAACAGGGCGATCCCCATGCCACGCATGCCCAGCGCGGTCTCGAACACGCTGACCCGCGGGCGCGACCAGCGCTCCAGGCGCCGCAGGATCGGGACAGCCCGGGTGACGGCGCGCCGCACATCGGTGAGCGCGATCGATCGGCCGAGCAGCATGCGGGGCAGCCACGGCGCCGACATGCCCGCCGCGATCTGAACGGCCACGAGCAGCAGCAGCAGGCCGCAGATCAGCGGGATCGGCGGCGGCATCGGCAGGCAGTTCGGCAAGCCGAGCAGCACCACGAGCAGCGCGAAGGCGCGGTCCCGTAGGACCGCGACGATGTCGCCCACGGTGAGGCGCTCCCCCTCCTGGCTCGCCAGCACAGTGAGGACGTCCGACGTTCGTGCACCGGCAGTCAAGGATCCGCCAACCTTCGCTGTCCTGCGGCGGGCTCTAGCCGAGATCACCCGGCAGGCCAAGCGCGCGGCGCTCGCGCGAACCCGAAGCGGGGCCGGACCTAAGGATTCACACCTGAGGTCAGCGCCACATCAAACTCAGCAAATCTTACGTTACATAAAACATAGTTCCTCGGTAGACCAAGCTTTTTGGCGACTCGCGCCTGCAAACCTAAAGAACTTTTTTGTGGACCTCCGGTCAACCTCGCTGCACTCTACGCTGGTTGACATTAGGTTTACGGCCTCACCATCGAGGCTCGCTCCGTGTTCAGGCGTGGGGACTTACCGAACATTCGCAGCCGGACGTCCGGATCCGTCCTGGCCGCCTCGCTGTTCCTCGCGCAGGCCCATGCGGCATACGGCGGCGAGATCGACGCGCTCCTGTTCGGGAGCCTCGATGCGGGGGCCGCGACGTTCCTGACCGTCGGCGCGAAGCTCGGGCTCGGCTCGCTCGATCAGGATGGCTTCGTCATGCTGGCGAGCACGGGGAGTGGCCGGCAACGGGAACGCGGCGACTTCGGTCTCCCGCGCACACGCTACACGTTCAGCGCGGCCGCCGTGCTCGGCTACCAATGGTTCTTCGACTGGGGAACGGCGGCCATCTTCGCGGGGCCCGAGGGCGCGATCGAGATGCTGGCCGACCGTCGCGCCCTGGCCGTCTTCCCGGCAACCTACGGTGCGCGCCTTCACGCCGAGATCTGGGCACGTTCGACCGAGGACACGCTCCTGCAGGCGACGGCTATCGCGGGCTCGACGCGCGGGAGCCTGTGGTCGCGGTTGGCCTGGGGTTATCGTGCCTGGGGCGCCTATCTCGGCCCGGAGCTCAGCGTCTACGGAGACGAGACGGGCTACCGGAAGTGGAATCTCGGCCTGCACGCGACCGATTTCGCCATCGCCCGCTACAGCTTCCGCGTCTCGGCGGGCCTCCAGACCGAGACGGGCCGGCGAAGCGCCGTTCCCTATGTGGCGTTGGCGGTCTGGTCCCCCTGGTGAGCGCGCTCGGGCTCGGCCCTGAGGGATCCGAGGAACCCGGCAGCGTCTCGCCGGATCTCGGCGCGGCGCTGGTCCCCCATGCCCCGTAGGGTCCGATACGGCATCGCCATCCGCTGGTTGCCGATCAACCTGTCCTCGTTCTCGATCAAAAAATTCCAGTACAGATAGTTGAACGGGCAGGCCTTCGGCCCCGCCTTGACCTTCACGTCGTACGCGCAGTTCGCGCAGTAATCCGACATCCGGTCGATATAGGCGCCCGATGCCGCGTAGGGCTTCGAGCCCATCACGCCCCCATCGGCCCACAGGACCATGCCGTGCACGTTGGGCAACTCGACCCATTCGTAGGCGTCGGCGAACACGATCAGGTACCATGCCTCGACCTGCGCCGGATCGAGCCCGGCGATCAGCGCGAAATTGCCGGTCACCATCAATCGCTGGATGTGATGGGCGTAGGCGTGAGCCCGCGTATCCGCCACGACATTCGCGATGCAGTTGAGCTCGGTCTCGCCCGACCAGTAGAACCACGGCAGGTCACGGCTCGCCCTCAGGGCGTTGCTGTCGCGGTACTCGGGCATCCGCGCCCAGTAGACGCCGCGAACGTATTCCCGCCAGCCGAGGATCTGCCGGATGAAACCCTCGACGCAGTTCAGCGGCGCAGCCCCATCCCGATAGGCCCGCTCGGCCGCCCAGCAGACCTCCTCGGCGGTCAGCAACCCGGCATTGAGGGGTGGCGAGAGCAGCGCGTGATAGAGGTACGGCGCACCCGCCTTCATGGCGTCCTGGTAATCGCCGAAGGTCGGCAGGCACCGGTCGATGAAGTGCTTCAGCGCGGCCAGCGCGTCCGCCCGGGTCACCGGCCAGGAGAAGGTCGCGAGATCGCCGAAATGGCCGGCAAACTCGCGCTCGACCAGGGCAATGGCCTCCCGCGTGATCGCATCCGGCTGGAAGCCGATCCGGTCCGGCAGCCGGTGCCCCTTGGGCAGGCGCTTGCGGTTATCGGGATCGAAGTTCCATCGGCCGCCGACCGGCTCACCCCCCTCCATCAGCAGACCGGTTCGACGGCGCATGCCGCGATAGAACGTCTCCATCCGCAGATGATGACGCCCCTCGGCCCAGCGCGCGAAATCCTCGCGTGGGCACAGGAAGCGGTTGTCGGCGCGGATCTCCACCGGCACCGGCAGGGTCTCGCGCCAATCCTGCATCATCTCCCAGACCCGCCACTCGCCGGGCTCGGTGACGACGACGCGCGCGGGCGCGTGACGGGCCACCGCCCGCTCCAGCTCGCCGGTGAAGCTGCCGGTGTTGCCGGGCTCGGTCAGGCGGACGTAGTCGACCGCGATGCCCTCGGCTTCCAGTTCGGCCGCGAAATGGCGCATCGCGGCGAACAGGAACGCGATCTTCTGCTTGTGGTGGCGCACATAGGTCGCCTCGTCCCGCACCTCGACCAGCAGGACGACATCGCGCTCGGGGTCGAGGTCGGTGAGGCTCGAAACCCGCCGATTCAGTTGGTCGCCGAGCACGAATCGGAGGGTGCCGCCCTGCGGTCTGGATTGTCCCGGCACGCCTCAGCCCTTGGTGCGCAGGGTCGCGCGACCGCCATCGACACCGATCACCTGGCCGGTGATCCAGGCCGCCTCGTCGGAGACCAGGAACGCCGCGAGGGATCCGACATCCTCGGGACGTCCGAGCCGCTGCAGCGCGTGCATCGCGGCGATTCCCTGGGCCAGGGTCTCGTTGCCGGTGATGGCGGCGGCGAGCGGCGTGCGGGTCAGGGACGGCGCGACCACGTTGACGCGGATCTGCGGAGCGAGTTCGGCCGCCAGCGATAAGCCGAGTCCTTCGACGGCACCCTTGGCCATCGCCACGGAGGCGTGTGCGGGGAATCCCTGCGCGGCCGCCACCGTCGAGAACAGCACGATCCCGGCCCCCGCCTCCCCGGCTCCGGCTTTCAGGGCGGCGGCCGCGGCCTGGACGGCCGAGAAGGCGCCGAGCGCGTTGATGCGGAAATCATTCTCCGCATCGGCCCGGGTCAGACGCCCGAGCGGCCGCAGGTTGATCGTGCCGACCGCGTAGACCAGGCCGGCCAACGCGGAGCCGGCCGCCGCGCTCGCCGCCGCGAAGAAGTCCAAATCGCCGACATCGCCCGCCGTGAACGTGGTCTCGCCGAGTTCCTCGGCCGCGCGGGCCAAGCGGTCGGCGTCCCGTGCCGCGAGATGGAGCGCGTAGCCGCGGGACCGCAGAGCCCGCGCGGTCGCCAAGCCGATGCCGCCCGTGCCGCCGTAGATCAGAACCTGTCGCACGTGCGGACCTCTTGCTACCCAACCGGCCTCGGACAAAGTAAGGCCGGTGGCGCCCCCGGGCAGGCGGCAGACCCCGCCCTCTCCACGTGCACAAGGTCGCAGGCGCCAAGCATGAAGTTCGCGTTCGCCGGCATCGACTTCCTGGGCGGCGTGTTCGAGGGCCTGGTCGAGGCCGGCTGGAAGCCCGTGAAGCTGTTCACCCGGCCCTGCGACGGGGTCTACGACCACAACGACGTTCTGGTCGCCCGCGCCCGCTCACTACGCCTGCCGATCCAGCTGTCGCGCATTCGCGAGCGCGACATCGAGGCCCTGCAGGCGGAGCACGGCAAGGACTGGGCGCTCGTGGTGGCGGGCTATCCCTGGCTGGTGAAGGGCTGGCGCGGCCGGGCGGCCTACGGGCTGAACATCCACCCCTCGCCGCTGCCGACCGGGCGAGGCCCCTACCCGCTGTTCCGGGCGGTGCTCGACCGCTACGAGACCTGGGGGGTGACCGCTCACGTCCTCGCCGACGGCTTCGACACCGGCGATATTCTGGCGCAGGACATCTTCGGCCTCGAACCGGTAGAATCCCACGAGACTGTCCTGGCCAAGTGCCAGATGGCGGCCCGGCGTCTCGCCGTCGGTCCGCTCGGAAAAGAGCTTCCCGCCCGCTGGCGCCGGGCCGAACCGCAGGGCGACGGGTCCTACTGGCCCCGGGCGACCGACGCCGACCGGACCCTCGATTTCCGCCAGGAGGTCGAGCCGATCCTGCGCCGCGTCCGGGCCTTCGGCGCTGTCGAGACCATCGCCCGGATCGGCGACGCGCGGGTCTACGTTGCGGAAGCGCAGGGCTGGCGCGAGCGCCACCCCCACACACCCGGCACCGTGGTGCACCGCCATCGCCGGCACGTCGTGATCGCTGCGCTCGACGGCTACGTGCAGATCACCCGCTGGTCGCCGGTGCCGTTGGCCGAGGCCGCCCAGGTCGGGCGCTGAGGTCGGGCGCTGAGGTTGCGCTGAAGCACTGGGAACACAATCGTGACGGGCGGTGTTTCCGCCGGCCCTGGACGCCACGGAGTCTCACATGTCGACACGCGCAAGCCTCGCCGCCGCCCTCGGGCTTGCCGCGGCGTTCACCGGAAGCGCCTTCGCACAGGGCGTGATCGTGGAGCAGGACGATTTCGGTCCGGACGACGAGGTCGTGGTGCGCGACTACATCGTGCGCCGCCCTGTCGGCCCGGGCCCGATCGTCGGCTCGATCCCGCTCCGGCCCGGCACGATCGTGCCGTCGGACGTTGAACTCGCCCCCTTTACCGAGACCCAGAACCCGCGCCTGCGCCGGTACGGCTACTTCGTGGCCCCCGGCGACAAGGTTGTGGTGGTGGATCCCGCGACCCGCGCGGTCGTGCGCATCTTCGATCGCTAGGGCCCGGTTCGCCTTCGAGGCGCCGATCCGCTAACACCCCGGTATGCGCGAGACAAAACGCGCCCGGGGGAACGACCATGAAGGCCAAATCGCCTGCCGTCTCGAGCGAGACGCTTCTCGTCTCGGTTCTGGTGCTGCTCTCGGCGGCGATGCTGTTCGAGTGGATGGTGATCTCGCCCGACAATCCGGGCTACGCCCTCCTGCGCGTGATCGGCGCTGCGGTCGCGGCCTTTGTGGCGATCATGCCGTTCCGCCGCGCCTGAGGGCGGCGCTTACCAATCGCTGAGCGCCGCGCGCTTCCAGCGATTGGGGGCGACACAGCGATACTCGAACGCCGCGTCCCAGGCATGATCGCCGGGCGTGCAAGCCTCCCGGCTGCTCTTCGGCGGCTGGGGGGACGCTTCCCGGACCGAGGCGGCCTGGATCTGTCCCCCGTCGCTCACCCGCAGGACCGGCCCGTTGCCTGTCCCGTAGACGAGGTCGCGGCCGTCGAAGCCGAGCCTGCGCGCGAAGCGCCCGTCCCGGTTTCCATCCAGCGCAATGGACTGGCCCGACCCCAGCAGGATGGGTGCGCCGGTGAATCGGGCGGCCGCCGTATCGATGCCGATCCCGTAGGTCCCCTCCCCCTGGAACGAGAAGCCCCGGTCGGTCACCGAACCCGCGAGGTTGCCCAGCAGGATGCCGTAGCCGGTATGGGCACCCGGCACCCCGCCGGTGGAGATCTGCAGGCCGACCCGTTGGCGGTTTCGGTCTGTCGTCGGCGATTGCGCGGACACGTCGATCTCGGCGCCGATGCAGGAGGCGACGGGATCGGCCTCCTGGGTCATGTCCACGCAGTTGAAGTTCCCGGCCCAGGACGGCCCCACCGGGCCGATCCCGTTGGGCTCCTTGAAGATCGTGCCGTTGACGGCGACGTTCTGCGCCCCGGTGCTGGCGAGGCTGCGATTGTGCAGCTCGCCCGTGATCGTCCATTCGTAGCCGGCATTGTGCGGCCCCGAGGATCCGAGCGCCCAGAGCGCCTTGTAGGTGTGGCCGGGCTCCCCGGACCCTTCGGGGATGTGACGATCGACCCGCAGGGTCGAGGCCGGGTCGAAGACCGGAGGCCGGTTCCACAGGAAGGCGTGGCCGCCGTCGAGGCCCGGAACACCGGTGCCCTGCACATTTCGCGAGAACTCGGGCGGCCAAGCCAGCGGCGGCGCGGGCGGCGGCACCCAGCCGAGCGCCTCCGCATGGACCGCGACCGATAGGAGGGCCGGGAAAAAGCCGAACACGGCCGCGAGGCCGAGGCGGATGCACATGGATCGTCTCCGGATGTCCCGTGGGGCTCTCTCGACGAGTCGAGGCTGCGCGCGGAACCTGACGGGTCGAAGCCGGAAAAGCCATGACCCCACCGATTGGATCGAACGCCCTGGGCCGGCCGCGCGTTGGGCTCCCGCGACGCGCCGCGGTCCGATGCGCCGCCGATCGATGAAACGGAGGGCGAGCCATGTCGAAGCCGCTGCGATTCCTGCGGAACTGGTTCCTGCTGTCGATCCCGGTCGGCTTGTTCGTCGGACGGTTCATCAAGGCCGGCAAGGGACCGCCGCTGCGCGACGACGAGCGGCGGTAGCAAGGCGCGGACGGCAGGCCGGGTCGCGGTCGCCCAGCGTCCGGCCGGTGCGCGTTCCGCTCTTGGCTCAGATGTCCTCGCCGATACCTTTATTCTCCTATCACGGGAGCTTTGATCAATCGATCGTTAGTATGTTGGGCGCATTTTTACTGACATCGCGCCAGATCGGCCGATACCGTCAGGGTCATTCGGCCATGCCCCGCACCGCCCGGCCCCCGACCATCTTCGTCGAGCGACGCGCCAGCGAGCGCAAGGCGACGGCGTTGCTGGCTTTCGCGCAGCACCAGGATGGGTCGCGCTTCCCGTGCCGGATCCAGAACCTGTCCGACGGCGGCGCGATGCTGGAATTTTTCGGGCCGAACGCGGCCGTACTGGAGACGGCGTTCGACCTCGTGCTGGCCAATTCGGATACGCGCTACGCCGTGACGCTGGTCTGGCGGAAGGACCGGACGGCCGGGGTGCTGTTCTGTGCGTGACGGTTGGTTGGGCGGCCTGTGCAGGGTGAAACTATCGGCCGGTGAACCCCGAGCGCGCATCGGACAGCGTATCCCGCCGCCGCTTTGACGGCCGAGCGCTGCTTCGCGTGACGACGCGAGCCGTTCGTGCCCGACCAAGCTCGGTTCGAGTTCGAAGGTCGTCAGGCCATGATCGATGCAGGCAGTATGGTGAGCGCGCTGGGACTCGAACCCAGGACCTACAGATTAAAAGTTATTTACCGCCGCCAAAAAGCTCAATAAATTCCGTCAATGCTGTGTCCAATATGGACCACAGTATCGGGCAAAATTGTGGGGTGGCCGATAGGGTTTGGACACAGCTTAGGCTCATTTGATCCGGCCGAGTCGACGCCCCTCCCCTCTCGCGGTAGAGGATCGCCATGGCCTCGAACTCGACCGTCTCCGAACTCCGGAAAACGTCCGACGTCACGGACGACGAGATCACCGCCGCGGTCGACGCGGTCCTGGCTGACCTCGCGAGCGAGGCCTATCCGCTGGCCAAGGGCTGGACGCTCGACCTGGTCGCGGCCATCGCGAATCACAAAGCCTCCCAAGACGCGCTGCTCACCGACCGAGAGCCCTACAAGCGCAACATGGTTCGGACCGCGATCCTGCTGGCGCATCCGGTGAAGGGATGAGCGAGCCAGTCGACAGGGCCGTGGTCCAGCAGATGATGCGGCGCCTCGACGGATTCGCTCGCGGGCTCGGCTTGGACGAGGCGGCCACGCGGCAGATCGTCGAGAAGGTCGCCGCGGACATGGTGGATCAGCCGGACGAGGAGCGCATGATGGAGGCGCGGAAGCGAATGCTTCTCGCGTCCGCGTAGCCGCATGCTCGAGGAGGATCCCATCGCCGAGGCCGTGACAGTGCTCACGTCCCGCGGTCATACCGTCGAGCCCGACGACGACTTCGAGAACTGGCGCGTGGACGGCGGTGAGCCAATCACGGCCGGGGACCTGCTGGCGTGGGCCATCGTGCTCGGCCTGAACGGCGGCGTCGGGCGGCTGCAGTAGCCCGCGATGCCTCAGACCCTCACCGGCTGGATCTTGTTCGCTGCCGTTCTCTTATCGGGAATGGGCGCCGGTTCGATGGCCGCTGGTATGCTTGATGACGTGCTCGGCGATGGAGGCATCAAGCGTCGCGACCTGGGTGCGCTCATGATGCTATTCACGCTGATGGTGGCGTCGGCGCTGCTTCTCTGGCTCGTTGAGGGCCGCTGACCGGATGCCCACCGAACCGCACGCACCGATCCGCGGACGCGCGCTCCTGGCGCTCCGAGCCTGCGCTGCTCATCCGCAGGGCCTCCGGCATGAAGCCTATCCAACCTACATGCCGATGCTCGCCGAGACGGGCTTAGTAAAGGAGCGCCATGTCCGCGGCCCAGGTCGATCGCAGCCGGCGTGGTTCTTGACAGCAGCAGGCCGGGCGGTGATCGCCGAGCTCCGGCCGAGTGAGGTGAAGGACTAGCCGTCTCTCGTTGCGAATTCCTCGGTTTGGCCCAAAACGAGCGACCGACGTCGAATAAATCATTTCACGGGTTTTCCATCGGACCACGACAAATTGCACAGGATGGCCGCCTCAACTTCGCAACGTGACGTTGCGGCCACAGACACGTTCACGCCTTTGTGTACACTCCTCAAATCGCTTGAGGAGCTTCTTGCAGATGCCGCCTATGCAGGGACGAGAACACCATCTGACATGGCAGACGCTGCAGCCTCGCGAGCAGCGCTGGGCCACTCTCGGTCAGAGGCCGGCAATCGCCTGGCTCACCGGCCTATCCGGCGCCGGCAAGTCCAGTATCGCCGACGCTGTTGATCAGGCTTTGATCAGAAGTGGTCGTCACTCTATGGTTATCGACGGTGATAACCTGCGGCACGGACTTAACCGCGACCTCGGTTTCTCCGCGTTGGACCGCGTCGAAAACATTCGTCGCGCCGCAGAGACCGCCCGGCTTATGGCTGAAGCTGGCCTAATTGTAATTGTCGCATTGATCTCGCCGTTCCGTAATGACCGGGAAGCGGCCAAACTTATAGCCGGCGATATCACTTTTCTTGAGGTTTACATAAACACACCGATAGACGTGTGTGAGGAGCGCGATCCGAAGGGGCTTTATAATCAAGCCCGCGCGGGCAAAATACAAAATTTTACTGGTGTTTCCCATCCGTATGATGTTCCGGAAGCACCCGATTTGCTGATTAACACCCAAGGGTACTCCATAGAGCAGTCTGCGGCGGCCCTCATTTCGCAATTGATGCGAGTGACAGCGCTATCGCCGGTCCATATGGAGAGCGTGGTCCGACGTAAGCCTGAGCGAAAAAACTGTGCTCAAGAAGCATGAGCAGACACTCGACGCAACGGCGATGCAAGCTATCGCACTCAAGGTTCTAAACCGAGGGCGGTATAGACTTTGCGTTCAATAATTCCCCTGCCCTACGTTCCGGGTCGGAAATTTAAGTGTCAGCAGTGGCTACACTTGCCCTGGAATGAGGCCTCGGGTTTCCTGCCGACATGCCCTATGAAACACGCAAACCAGCAAAGAACCATACGTCATGACGAGCCTTCTTATCACGACTCCGAACTATCTGCTCCGTTATGATACCAAAACTCGAGAAACGTTTGTAGTCGAAGATAGCAGACGCGAGTATTATGGCATTTCCTGGTTTGCCGAGGAGAAAGAGCTCTATCTAGGTCACTCGGCCAATAAAAACCAGTTTGTACAAAGCTTTCCGGACTACGCCGCATCCGAGACGGGGCACCTCTCCAGAGGCATGGAAGAGTCTTGGCGGTTCTTATCTTTGCCCCATCAAGTACTATGTCATGGCAATAAAGTACTCGTGACAAACACAGGCCGAAACTGCCTTAGCGTCGTAAACAAAGAGGATTGGTTTATTCGTCAATTCCATTATAGCTCGATCAAATGGGATCGCTATGGTGCCGGCGTATCCATTGGTCACCATTTTAATTCGCTCTTTTATGATGGTAAATTGATTTACATCTTGGCCAGCAATCATGATGCCAATTCCTTCGTCGTTAAAATTGATCCAAACACATTTGATCACGTGGAGACGCTGCAGAGCAATTCCAGCCACATGCATAACATTTGGGTTCGCGATGACGATACTATAATATCTTGTGACTCGATGAATGCTCGGCTCGTTAATTTCGAGACCGGCGCAGCGCTTTGGGAATGTCTGGATCGCAGCATAATCACGCGCGGTCTAGCCGCGACGACCTCAGAAATATTTGTCGGAGCTTCAACTCGAACCGATAGAAATAGTAGAGTGAGTGGCGAAACTGCGTTGTGGGTTGTTTCCACCGACGACTTTCAGACCCTTGATTATCATAACATAGGCGACCTGGGTGCCGTGCACGAAATCAGAGTTATCGGCGAGCGAGATCTTTGTCATGATAATGGAGTAATGCCGGTATGGGACGGTCTTAACGGTGTCCCTTTACGCTCATACTTGAGCAGAAATAAACTGGATGCGCTAGAAGCTCGAGCTGCCGCGATCAAGTTCTGGGACGTGAAAGTCGGTGACATTGCGATCGCAAGCGATACAGCGATCCAATCGTCGGGCACGGATTTATGTATAGCATTGGTTCCTGGTAAGGCCGAGCGCCACACACGCCTTCGTGCAACGCTGGACGTATCGGATCCAGAGGCTGCCCATACCTCGCTTATTTTGCGGTATGCAGGACCTGATGACACCAATATGATAGTCGCAATGCTACGTCGTGAAAGCGCATTACAGGGCCGAATTGGCATATGGCAGCACGATGGAAGCACATGGACTGAGCTTGCCGGGGCGCCGTTCTATAGATTAACAGCCGAAATAGAGTTTGTTGCTGAAGATGATCAACTGATGGTTATCTCGGACGGACAAGTTATTTTGGCCACCACGTGCCGCGGGTCATCAGTCCTGCCAGGCAGGATCGGGGTGAGAAATCTTGGAGGGGCGGTTCTAGGGTTCAGTCCCCTCTGAGCGGGCAACGTCGAATCGTAGCCCGCCATTCGGCGGTCTTTGTAGGTCTGCCGAATGGCGAAATTCATGGCGCTTCAGCTACCTGGAAGAAAATAGTTAGTTCAGCGGCCGTATGCGGCCAACTCCCAGATCGGCGGCCCCCACACCTTGCCCGGCGTGTTCCGGTAAGCGGCCGTCCGCTCGAAGGCTACCCGGTCCGCTCGAAGGCTACCCGGTCCGCATGGACACCCGTGGCGCGCTTCCCAGCGACCATCACCGCCCCGCAATAGTCGACTCGGAGCGTGCCGTGCGCCGGGTGGACGCCGAACAGCTGCCGATCCGTCCAGCCGAGAGCGAGGGCGTCAGCGCCGAGCCGGTCGCAGAAATCGATCGCGGCTTCCCGAACGGCGGCCCAGCGCACCGGCGGCATGTAGCGGCAGGGCGAGGCGTGCGGCGACAGGCGTTCGAGCTGGTCGCGCCAGGAGGCGACGGCGGGCGGGAGGTCGACGGGTGTGGGGCTGGCTGACATGCCGGCTCAGTACGACCCAACGTCGGCAACGCCAACAGCCGCCGGTTCCCGCGCTTCCAGTGGGCGAAGATCGGAATTCACAGGCTTTGCAGCGGCAAATAGCTGGTTGTTCACAGGGCACAGCTGATTTGGTGCCCCCGGAGCACGACCGGTGGATATCGTCGCTCTCAAGCGGCCCATAGGTCGACTTGAGGTAGCCGGCCATGCAGGCTGCGTGTCTCGAAACGAAAAAGACCGCCCCGAGGCGAATCGGGAACGGTCTTTCGTGGAGAGGTCGGCTAGGGCCGGACCACCTCGCGCAACCGGATCTAAATCCCGATCCGGAGGATGTGTCCAGACCCTGACCGGCGTCATCAACACGCAGTCAGGACTTGTACTTAACGTGCAACAGCACTTCGACCTCATCCCCCACCAGACGGCGGGCGGCCTCGTCTGCCAGCGCCCGAGCGACGGCTACATCAACGCTACGGCGATGTGTAAGGCCACCGGGAAACAGGCCGGCGATTATGGGCGGCTCGCCACAACCACAGCGTTTCTCAACGCGCTGTCGACCGATACGGGAATTCCCGTAACGGAACTGGTTCAAGTAGTTAGGGGCGGAAACCCGGAGGAGCAGGGAACCTGGGTGCACCCTGACGTTGCGATCAACCTCGGGCAGTGGTGCTCGCCCGAGTTCGCCGTTCAGGTCAGCCGGTGGGTTCGGGAATGGATGACCGGGCGGGCCGCCGTTCGGCCTGCTCTCCCGTATCACCTCCGCCGCCATCTCGCGAACCACCCGAACGTGCCGGCCGGGCACTTCTCGATCTTGGTCGAGATGACGATCTTGCTCATCGCTCCGATGGAGAGCATGGGCTACACGCTGCCCGAGCGCCTGTTGCCGGACATCTCGCAGGGCTTGATGTTCTGCAAGTGGCTTCGCGACGAGTGGGGCATCGACACCGATTCGCTGCCGAAGTACCGGCACGACTTCGAGGATGGCCGAGTCGTCTACCCGAAGGCTTATCCGGATGACATGCTGGCGGAATTCCGGCGTCACTTCTGGACCGCTTGGCTGCCTTTGGAGTCCGAGGCCTACTTCGCTGGCCGGGATAGCCGGGCGCTAGAGTACCTGCCGCGCCTCCTGGCCAAGGCCACCGCGGCCGGTCTGCACGCGCCGGGCAAGCGCCTCCCGCCGCGGCCCATCCCGAAGAAGATGCGCCAGGCGTAGCGCCTCGGTTGCCTGGGCCTCCTGAGAAGGTCCCGGGCTACTTCCCGATCGCCTCGGACTTCATCAAGTGGGCCATCTTCGTGGTCAAGCGGCCCGCTCAGCCCCGCCCCGATCTGCTTACGGGTCGGGGTTGACGCCGCCTGCGGAGTCTGTCCCGGGCGTTCTGGTGGATATACGGAGGAGCACGATGATGACAGGCGAAAGAGTGAGGCTGCGCGACAGGGGCGATGCCCTGGAGCAAGGTATCGACGAAAACGCAATCGGCGTTGTCCTGCACGCATTCGACCCTCCGGCGAATCAGCATCGCGTCGATGTGGAGTTCCCTGGTGGGAAAACTTTAGAAGGCTGGCACACGAGCAAGTTCGTTCCTGCGGATCCGGCCGACTGAGCCCAAGATGAAAAAGCCCCGCGCGGCGGCTGCCGGCAGGGCTGAAGGTGGTTCGGGAGGAACGGCTGGGGATCGCAAGCCGCGGGCCAGCTACGGCGGATCCCGCGGGAGCTTCCGGCCGACGATGATACCGACCAGCAGCGCGACCAGGGCCCAGGCGTGGCTCAGGTCCTGGCCCGGGGGCGCGCAGTTCACGGCGCCGGCGCCCGCGGCAGGATCTCGAACTCCAGGGGCACCAGGATCGTCGTGATCGACCATCCGAGTGCCCGCTGCAGCGGGTTGCAATCGTAGGCCACCACGCCGAGGAGCCGTCCGCGGCCGGGCATGGCATCGAGCGGGATGAACGGGCCGATCACCTCTTCCTCGCGCCCCAGCGGGCCGTAGGCGTCGAAGCGCTCGGCCTCGTAATCCAAGCGCCGACCTGCACCGTCCACCAGCCACCAACGGCGGGTGATCTCGCACGAGCGCGATCGCTCGCGGACGCCGCGGATCAGCAGCCGCTCGCCGGCGTGGACCTGCTTGCTCGGGTTGACGATCTCCCGGGAGACCTGACGAACCGGGGGATCGCGGTCGATCGCCATGGCGAAGATCCAGCCGACCACGAACAGGAGCGTGCTGTAGTAGAGCCCATTGAGCACGAGCTGCAGGCGGGCTTGCCGTTTGGATGGGCCGTAGGCGAGTTCGATGGCGCGGGCATAGATTTCGTCGGTACGGTCCACCTCGGGGAGCATCGTGACCTGCATGGGTTCCGGTTTGGGGGGCATCAGTGCGGCACCCCGCCCTTCGACAGGACGAGCCCGACGATCGCCAGCACGATGGCGCCGAGCACGGATTTCACGAGCCAGCCGACGTGGTCCTTCAGCTTGGACACGTCGTCGACCACGTCCTTGAGTTCGGTCTTGGTGGCGTAGACGTTGCGGAGGTCCTCCCGGATTCCGCGCACGTCGGACTGGACCGCGTCGAGCTTCGTCGCCGAGACCGCGACGTCGACCTGCATCTTGGTCCAGGCGGCCTCGTCCTGGCTCTTCTGGCCTTCCGGCATCATGGCCTCGTGATCCTGGAACCGTAGGAAGGCGGGGGGCTGCGTGACAGCTTCGAGGGCGGCGGCCATGGCGCGCGCATCCCGGCTCAGCGCCGCGCCGTCTGCGGGGCGGGCACGGCCCCCGGCACGCCTGTCGTCCGCTCGTAGGTGCGCATGGCGCCCAGCCCGAGCATGCCGATCAGCACCGGCATGAAGTCCGACACGACGATGGTGGGCGGCGCGGGGAAGGCGATGCCGAGCGCGACGCCGAGGATCGCTCCGAGCCACGTCACCAGGGGCGCGGCCAGGAACTGGTAGACGAAGGCCGCCACGCACGCCCAGCCGAGCGTCGGCCGCCACCGCGAAGAGAACCGGTCATTGCCCTGCGCCTCGGCCAGGTTGATCGCGTTCTGCTGCTCGTTCTGGGCTTGGATCGCGGCGGCGACCGCGGCCTCGCGGGTAGCGAGCGCCTGCTCGATCTCGGCCTGAGCCTCCGCCTTCTTCTGCGGGTCCGGGATGGTCCGATCCACGATCACCCGGGCGATCTCGGCGAT
This sequence comes from Methylobacterium brachiatum, assembly GCF_020523825.1. Lineage (GTDB taxonomy): Bacteria > Pseudomonadota > Alphaproteobacteria > Rhizobiales > Beijerinckiaceae > Methylobacterium > Methylobacterium brachiatum. Next base: position 97,292 of record NZ_JAJALK010000006.1, read on the forward strand.
GCTCGGGATGGCCGCGCCGATTCCCGCGCCGAGCGCCGGACCGGCGCCGCCTGTCAGGACGCCGCCGAGAATGGTGCCGATGATGCCGCTGGCCATGGGTCAGCCCTCCTTCTTCGGGTAGGCGGTGCGCAGCCGCGAGAGCGCTGCGGCCCAGAAACCGGGTTTGGCCGGCGTGGGCGCGGGGGCAGGGGCCGCCAGCGCGGGCGAGCCGCTGTTCCGCGGCGCCGGCGCGAAGACCGGCGGCGGCAGCGGGGCGACCGAGACCGGCGGGATCGGCACCGGCTTGCCGACCGCATCCTGCGGCGGCGACCAGGGCGTGTCCTTGATCTTCGACCACTTCGCGAAGGCCGCCGCGAGCTTGGTGTGGTAGCCGTGCTGCGCGTAGCTGGCGCCGTTGTAGCCCCGGGCGAAGGCCGCCCAGTTGTGCGCACGCAGCTCGTCGTCGAGGTGGTTGGCCTTGATGAACCGGACCATCGCCTGCAGCTGCTCGGATTCGCCGCCGTCGATGAAGGCGACCACCATCTGCTGCGGGCTGTCGTAGCCCGCAGCCACGAAGTTCTCGCCGAGGATCTGCCCGAGCCCCCAGGACGCGGCCTTCAGCGCGGCCGTCTCGTTGATGTTGAGCGCGGAGGCCAGGCGCGGGTAGCTGTCGGCCGGGTAGCCGCCTGCCTTCCACCTCTCATAGGCGATCCCGATCTGCACGGCGTGGGCGCGGTCGGATCCGACGAGGTTCCGGTAGAAGACGTGGGGCTCGAACAGCATCTTCGGCCGGCCCTGCTTGTCGAAGCCGCCGCCGGCCGTCTCGACCTCCAGCACCGCGTGGAGCTCGTCCTCGCCGACGCCGATCAGATGCCCCGCCGCCGGCAGGTCGAGATCAGCGAGCCGGACGGCCCGGCCCTTGAAGTCGGAGGCGCGCGCGCGCGCGAACGCTGCCGCCGTGGCTGCGGGTGTCGGCATGGTGGTGCTCCTGGGGTGAAGGGTCGCGCTCTCAGCGCGCGCAGGACCGGGCGCCGCAGATCCAGATCGTGCCGGCGCCGTCGATGAAGACAGGCACGCAGGGGCCGCGGCGGCGGGGCCGGGCATCGGCTGCGGTCGAGATCAGGAGCGCGCAGGCGAGCGCCAGCGCCGCGGGGATGCGGGTCATGGGCGACCCCGATGTTGCAGAGGTCAGGCGGCTGGCGGCGTGATGTTGGCGATCCAGGCCTGGCAAATGATCGAGTTGCCCGTCGTGCTCCACTGCGCCGACGAGGTCAGATCCTGGGCCACGGACAGATCGGGCGGCACCACGGGCTTGCCGCCGAAGAGCCGCACCTGATTGTCGTCGACGAACAGGATCCCGGCGCCGGTGATCGCGCCCTGGAGCACCAGAAAGTCGGCCACCGAATACCAGGGCACGTCGCTCGCCCCGAGCAGGCCGCTGATCGCGCGTGCCGGCAGCAGCAGCACGCCGCCGAGCCGGATCCGGGGCGTAATCGTCGGCAGCAGGCCGACCGAACTGGAGATCCCGTATTGCACGAGCCGCAGCCGCGTGCAGGGCGTGAGCGTGTTGCCCGGGATCGCCAGCTTCGACGGGAGCGCCATCTCGCCGGTGCCGGTGATCGTCAGGCCCGGGAGCATCTGCTGGTTGGCCTGCCGGAGGCCGCCCTCGGTCAGTATCTCCATGCCGTTGAGGCGGACGGTCATGCTGGCCTCCGATCAGGCGCCGCAGAACGCAGAAAGCAGCGAGAAGGCGTTGGCGCCGGTGGCGGTGCCGCCGTTGGTGAAGACCGCCCGGTATAACGCGGCCCGGACCTTCACCTCGAGATCGAACGGCGTGCCGCCGACGACTGCCTGGGTCGCCACCGTGATCCAGTTCGTGCCATCGGTGGAGGCCTGGATCTGCAGCGAGCCGGACTGGTCCGAGACCACCGTGGCGCCGAAGCGGGAGTAGTAGGGATTCGGCTGGCCATTCGCTTGCCGGGCGGCACCGGTGACGACCTGGTCCGCGGTGAGCGCCCCACGAAACGTCTCGGTGTAGAGGCTGGTCTGCCGGACGTAGCCGACCGATCCGCCGCTATCGAAGTTGGCGACCAGGCTGCCGCCGTTGGCGATGAACAGCCGGGGCGGGGCCGGGACGGTCTTGAGGAGGATGTTGATCGCCGGGCTGCCGGCGGCGATCGAGGTCACGTTGAAGCGGATCAGGCGGTAGGGCGTGACATCACACTGCCGCATGTTGAACGGCTTGCCCTCGTTGAAATTCGTGTCGCCGGTGTTGCTGTCGAGGTTCGGCAGCTGGCCCTTGATCGCCTTCCACTGCGTGTTGTCGACCGTACCCTCCAGGTTGCTCGAGCAGCCGGTCGAGGACCGGATATCGACCATCGCCGACATGAAGCCCTTGACCGCCATTGCGGCCAGCGGCCCGGTCGTGGTCGGCGAGAACGTGAAGAGCTGATCGTCGCGCTCGAGGCTGTTGTAGATGACCACCAGGCGATCGGCGGCCGACATCGGCGTGGTGTCGTAGGCCAGGGTCACGGTGCTGCCCGAGGCCGTGCCGCCGAGCGCGCCGCTGCTGTCCTGCGGGTCGAAGATGACCTTGCCCGAGGCGGCGTTCACCACCAGGACCAAGCCATCGATCGTGAACCCGGGCACGCCCGCGAAGGCGATCTGCTTCTGGGCCGTCGCGAACGCATACTGCGCCGGCGCGAGCCGGGCTTGGGACTGGGGCAACGGCCTACCTCACAGCGTAGAGGATGGCGGCGCGGCGCGCGATCGCGCTGGCCTGCGCCTCGGTGAGGCCGCCGCCGGGGCCGCCGCCGGCAGGATCAGCCCAGGCGGCGGCATAGGCGGCGCCGCCGGTCTTGGTCAGCACCTGCCCCGCAGTGCCGCCGCCCGGAAGCATGCCGGGGGTCGTGTCGCCGCCGGACAGTTCCTTGACGGTGCCATCGACGACGACGAGCGGGTTGCGCGCGACCATCGCCGGTTACGCCAGGACGATCGGCGGCTGGGACTGAAAGTTCAGCTCCGTGGCCGCGACCGCGAAGCCGACACGCTGGACGACCTAGCCGGATCCGGACGGCGCCGTGGAGGTGGCGGTTCCCGGCGTGGCGGCGGACAGGAAAACCGGGCCCGGGATGAGCCCGGAGACCTGCGTGTCCGCGCCCTCGAAATAGACGGTCGCGTTCGCGCCGTTCGCGACCGAAGCGAGCACGAAGCCGTGGGCCTCCTTGCCGGCCACAGAGGCGTCGGCCTTCCGAACCTTCGCGCCCGACGAACTCCAGATGTTCACGAGGTCGCCGGCCGCGAGCGCCTCCGAGGCCGCGATCGTCTTGGTGTCGGCGCCGATGCCGCTCGGCATCATCCTGGTGTCGAACCGGCCGGTCGCGTCGAGCGCCGGGATCTTGCCGGCGTCGGCCGCGCCAGCGCTGGCCTGCACGGAGGTCTTCTCCGTCACCGTGCCTGCGTTGTTGTAGAGGTACTTGTCGCCGGGCATCGTGCGCTCCTCAGAGGGTTCGGATCGGAGGGCCGAGGGACACGATCAGGCGCGTCGGACCCACCGCGACACCGATCTGCTAGACGAAGGCCCCGGCCGGCGGGGTCTGCGTGAGATCGCCGTCGAGGCCGAGCCACACCGGGCCGGGCAGCCAGGCCCAGGACGGTTCGTCGATCGCTCCAGACGAGACGACCGCCACGTCGGCATCGGCCGCGGCCGCACCGGTCGTGACGCCGATGACCGTGCCGAGGTCGGAGAGGATGGCGGCCGAGGCGTAGACCGCCCCTTCAGGCGTTCCCCGCACGACCTTGTGGCCGCCGAGCGCTACGGCGGCCTGGATGGCGGTCTCGGATCGATTGCCCTGGGCCGACGCGCCTGGAGGCCCGTCGCCGCCCATCGGCCCGGGTACGACCACGCGCACGATGCCGGGCTCGGCCGGCCTGAGAACGCGCACCCGGAACGGCCCGTCGCAGCAGGCGCTCATGGCAGGAAGCTCCGGACGGTGACCGGACCGCCGGCCCAGTCGCGGGTCTTGCCACCGATCACGCGGCGCAGGGCGTAGCGCGGGCCCTGGCCGCGCGGGATCAGGTCCGATTCCGCGATGGTGTAGGGCCAAGTCACCCGGCCGGCCGCGACGTCGATCGTCAGCATGCCGTCGCCCAGCACTGCGTCCGAGCTGTGCGCGATCTCGCCCCCGGGCTGCGGACCGGCCGCAGCCGAGTACGGCACAGCCGGCCACGCCACGACGAGCTCGAACACCGACCCCGCAAGGTTGGCCGGGGTCCCGTCCGCGTTGGCGAACTCCCAGATCACAGCGGGGTCGTCGTTCCCCCGCCGGATCTCGATCGGTACGTCACGCGTCATGGCGCTCCCGGCGAGCAGGTTCGGTTAGAGCGGTGGAGGAGGAGGAAGGCGAAGCGGCGAGGCGCTTCGTGGCCTAGGCTACGGCCCCGGACGTCGGGCCGAGATGGAACGCGTTGTCGTTCGCGTAGTAGTTTGTCGCCACGGACCCCGTGCCCGAGATGCTGAACGAGCCGCCTGTCCCGCGCATCGTCCCGGTCAGCCGGTTGCGCGCGCCGCTTTCGACTGCGCCATAGCCCGTGTTACCGGTGCTCAACACGTCGAGCGCGCAGTCGGTGCAGGCGTTCATGTACAAACCGGCGGCCGGGCTGTTCTGGACGCCAGCGAAGCCGCGGATTCGCTGGGAGTTGTCGAACTGCACCGCCGGAGACCCGATGGCGGCCGCATTCCCCTTCATCCCGACGACGCTGATCGACGTGTTGAAGTCCGAGCAGTTCTGGCCACGCACGGCTTGCCCAAGCGCGGCATAAACCTGGATATGCCCGCCGATGAAGTTCGCGATGTAGGAAAGCAAAACACCAGGACCGCGAACTGAATCCACGAGGATCCGACCGTTGTTGTAGACGCTGGCGACGGGGCCGTTGCTCGGGTTGGCGATCACAATCGCGATCGCACTGTCTTGATAGGTCACGGTCGGCACCGTGTCGGTCGAGGGACCGACCACATCCATGCGGTCAATATCCAGACCCGCGACATCTTCGAGCCGGATCCCCTCCCACGTCACCTGACTGGTATTGCGGGTGTGATCGACCCGCATGTCGACCGTGAAGAACCCGCGCGAGCGAATGATGTAGAACTGACGCCCGCGGGTCAGCTCGGCGACAAGATTGCGCGTCTCGATATCGACGACGTAGTTCGTAGCGTGGGGCTCGCAGTCGACGGCGCTGAAGCAGTTCTGGAAGCGCAGGTCCCGCAGAGCGACGCGGTAGACGACGCCTGACCCTGTCCCGAAGCGGAGCGCCGAAGATCCGGCCGGTGCGTTCCTCATGTCGAAGATCGCGCCGCCACTGATCGAAGAGGCGATGTCGTAGCCGGTCAGCCGAAAAACGGATGAGGCCGAGGTCGAGCGGACGCTGCTCGTGCCCTCGAAATGGATGTGAGCGCCTGACGGAACCGTGACCTGGCTGTTGATGTCGTACCCGGCCCCGAGCTTCGGCGCCCGCACCAGTTTGCCCGTTGCGATCGCGCGCGTGAATGCCGGCGCGTAGTCGGTGTCGCCGGACTGAACGTAATCCAGCACCGAGACCGCGTCCGTGAACCGATCAAGTGCGCTGCGCTGAGCCTGGCCGGTCGCAGTTGCGAATTTCGTGGTCGGCAGGTCCGTCGAGCTGAGCTTGCCCGCGATCGCGCCGCCGATGGTGCCGGCTGCGGTGGCGGCGATCGAGGCGGCGACGTGGCGGCGGGTCAGGTCGGGGGTCATGAGCCCCGTTGTAGCGCTGCCGGCCGCGGCGTCATCGGCGGTGGCAACAACATCGGACAGCGCGATGTCGGGCTTGGACACGCCGGCGAAGGACCGCACGAGCCCGTCCGCGCCCTTGTCACCCTTCTCGCCCTTGCCCGGTGGCCCCGCCGGGCCGGCCGGAAGCGCGACCCCGGGGGCGACGTTCTGTGCGGCTGGCCGCAGAACAACAATCGCGCCAGAGATCATCGCACAACCCCAGCTTCGACCGTGACGGGACCGGCCGCGATGGTTCGGGTCAGGCCGTCACCGGTAGCCTGGACCTCGAAGACGTAGTCCCCAGGGGAGAGCCGGGCGACGGTCGCCTTCGGGATCGCGAGCGCGACGACGTTCAGGCCGGCGCCTCCGGATGAGATCGAGCCGTTTTGAGGCAGGCCGTTCACGATACCGGAGACGCTCGCGGCGACGATCTGGGCGGTCGGATCGGTCGCCCGCGCGCGCATCATCATCGTCAGCGTCAGACCCGCCAGCGAAATCGGGTTCGACGAAACGTCGAGGTAAGCCCAAGCGTCGGTCCAGTCCTCGTTGTTCGCGATCGAGACCGGGAACGTGAGAAGCGGGAGGTTGAGGATCTGGGTCACGGGCGGCCCTCGACGCGCGCTAAGCCGCGATCTGCGCAGCGGCGACGAACAGCGCGTCGATGTCGGCGTCCTTCAGCTTCCGGCTCTTGCCGAGCTGGGCGACGTATGGATTGGCGCGCTCCCACGTCCGGGCGTCGGAAAACCAGATCGCCACCTCGCCGCCCGCCTTCTGGACATCGGCCATCACGTCGTCGAGCAGCGTCTTGTCGTCGGCGGAGCCGGGCGTGCGCAGAAGCTGGATCTTGGCCTGCGCGCTCGACACGGCTGCGGGTACGGGCGTCGGAGCAGGGGCGGGCTCCATGAAAGTCTTGCCGCCGTCAGCCGTCGTCCAGCCCGCGGAGGGCTGCGGGGAAACACCGGTGACATCGGTCAGGTCAGCCGCGTATTCGGGCGTGTAGATGTCGCGCCCAGGCACCCAATCACTGGGGAGCTCGACCACTTCGTCGACGACACCATCAGGGTGCCAAGCCCATAACTTCGTTGTCATCGCGCGCCTCAGTATTGGAAGGAGACGTAGCCATCGGCGCCGTTGCCGCCGGCCTGGGTGTAGGTGGTCGTGTAGCCGCCGCCGCCGCCGGTGCCGGGGGCGACACCCGCCACGCCGATCACGCCGGTGCGGCCGCCGCCGCCGAGCAGGGAGCTGCCGCCGAAGCCGCCCGGATAGTTGGCCGTCCCGACGGGGGCATCGTTGCCGCAGCCGCCCGCGATGTTGACCTGGCCGCCCGTGCCGACGCCGCCGGCGCCGCCAGCGTTGCCGTTGTTGCTGACGCCGCGGCCGCCGGTCGCCTGCATGATCGAGCTGATCGACGAAGTGCCGCCGTTGCCGGAATTGCCCGCATAGCCGACGCCGAGTGAGGCGCCGCCGACCACGTAGGGGATGTTCTGACCTGGCGTGACCGGAATCCAGCCGAAGGCCGCGCCGCCGCCGCCACCGCCCGCACCGGCTTGCGTGCCCGATGTTGACGTGCCCGACCCGCCCGCGCCCGCGCCGACGCAGGTGCCGAGCACCCAGAAGACATCGTAGGGATCGCCCGCCGCAACCGACGGCACCTTCCAGGTATAGCTGCCTGCAGCCTGCTTCGAGAAAAGCCCTCGGCCGACCGGAGATTGCGCGACGACAGACGGCGCGCTGAGACCGGCGCCTGTGATGACGACATTGCCAGCGCCGTCCGCCTCGAAGCGGTAGCGGCGGCCGGCCTTGATGTCTCCCACGCCGAGGGCCGAGCCGTCCTCCTTGAGGATCGGAAAATCGACGTAAGCGCCGGTCGAGCTGAGGTTCATCACCCGCAGCTTCGGGGTCGTGATCGTGTTGGGTGCAGCCGCCACGCCGCCGAGGCGCATGCCCCGCAGGAATGCAGGAAGCACAGCATCCAAGGTGGCCACAGCGAGATCGCCGGTCCCGGTCAACTCATCGACCCAGATGCCACCGCGGGATACGGCCTGCGTCCACTGGAACAGGTTGGCGCTGTCCGGGGTCAGCCCCGCCAGCAGCTCGAGGTTGACGCCCTCGCGCTGCAGTTGGTTGAAAATCAGAGCGTTGACGATGGAGCCCGGATTGGAGCTTGCCGGATCAGCATTCTGGTGATCCGGGACCGGCAGCGCGCCAATCTTGTCGAACGGAGGGAGTCTATCCATTGCCGATCGCCACCTGTGAATAATCGAAGAGGACCTGGGTGTGCGCGGGCGCCAGTCGCCGGATCACGCACTCAAGATCGGTAGCGAGGCCGAACTCGCAGTGATGATCGACGCCGCACTCGGCCACACCGCCACGCTGCCAGCGCAGGGCGGTGTTGAGGATTGAGACGCGCCAGATGAACCGAATATTCGGGGCGCCGAGGCGCCACACCCAGTCGTCGCCGCCGCTGAGGTCGATCTTCAGGATGGGATCGACGCCGCATCGCGCGCTGCCGCATCGCGCGTAGGTGTAGACGAGACGCCCTGCCGGCCGCGTGTCGCCGCAGCGGGTTTCGCCGCAGACGACCGGCCGATACTCGTAGATGCGGATCTGGTACCCAAGCCCCGCCGCGAGATCGATGAAAAACTGCCGGTCCTGACGCCCAACCATCGTCAGCTTGCGAATCAGCGCTTCACGCCGGAGAGCCAAGTTTGGCGCCTCGGTGCTGCATGGATCCGGAAGGCCGAATGCACGCTCCCAGTCTGTAAGCAGCTCGTAAGTTTGCCGCGGATCCGTCTCGATGAAGAGCAGGTCAGCCGCGCGGGCGTCGACCTTGTTGCCCCATACCTTGGCGAGCCCACGCGTCAGATCGGAGAGCGCCTCGTCATCGCCCCGGGGCGCCGTGTCGTCCGACGCCGGCGCTTCAGCCCGAGGCCAAGCCGGGCCGACCGGATGCAGATCTTGGAAAGCCTCGGCGTAGTCGTCGGCCGAGCGGCGAACGAACGGGTCCGCCATCAGATGAAGGCCACCGACCCGAGCGTCGCCATGCGGCCGCCGTTCGCCATAACCGCATCGCTCGTCGACAAGTCGAAATAGTCCACACCCTCAGCAGCCGAGATCGCCTCGGACTGCCAAGCCGCGTAGATCGTCTGACTCGGCTGGAGCGCGCCGTTCACAGCCCGGGCCGGCGCGGCGCGCTGCTTGATCATGGCCGACAGGCTCGCCAGGACCGCCGCCCGGGTGGACGGGGTGTTGGGAGACAGATTGCCGATCGCGAGATTAACCGGCTGCGGCACGGGCGGCACCACATATATGTCCGAGACGGTGATCGGCCGCACGGTAGCGATGTGAGCCGCCACCGCGTCGCAATCGGACTGGATTGGGTAGCCGCCGAGCGACGCCCGCAAGTCGTCCATCATGAACCGGATCGTCACCGTGCCGAGCGCGACCTCGTGCGGCGCGGCCCAGGCACGGGTGACACCCGGAACCTCGCGTGCCCAGGCCACGTAGTCGTCGGCATCGCCGCCCATCGGCGGCTTGCGGATACGGAACAGCACGCGGTCGCGCAGGCTGTCGACGCTCTCGATGTCGACGCCGTAGCTCACAATCCCAATCACGGTCGCAGACGCGGTGACACCGGAAATTGCGGCGATGAGCGAGAGGGCGCTGTCGTTCGATAGGTTGCCGACGATGCCCGAGGTGAGTGCGCGCACGGTGAGCGTGGTAGCGACGTCCGTGCCGCCCAGCGTCACCGCAGCCGTGGACTGGAACAGCAGGCCTCCCTGGCTGAACTGCGTGCCTTGCGGAACGACCGTGCCGGCGGGCCCGGACAGGGTTGCCCTGAGGACGCTGTAGGTCGCCGCCTTCCGGCCGCCCGGCAGGAAGATATCGGCCCAGCGCTGCAACATCTGCTCGCCGGCGCGGTCCGGTAGATACTCGTCCGCTTGGCGGAAAATGTACTGCAGCACCAGGAACGCGAGCGCGCCGTTGTCGTCGGCGAGGATGCCGGCGGGGCAATTGCCGGGCAGCGCGCCGACGCGGAGCGCTTCTATGACGGCATCGCGGCTGAGCGCTCGGGTCTCCGCGAGCGTAGGGATCTCAAGCGGCATGCGTCAGGCCCTGATCCCGTTCCACAGCGTCGCGTAGCGAAGCTCGATCGCCGGCAGGTCGCCGCGATAGAGGGTCGCCTTCACGTCGATGCCCTCGACCTTGAGCCGCTCGCCGACCACGCTGAGCCGGGACGCCACGCCCTTCTGGACGAAGGGTTGGAGGCACTCCCGGGTGTAGTCCTCGGCGCGGGCCACCGTGCTGCCCTGGCGCGCCTCGGCGCCGGTGATTGTCACCCGCTGGAGCAGCCACAAGCGCGAGCCGATCGGCCAGCCATCGCGGATGCCGGAAGCGTCCAGATCGCCCCACCAGCCCCGGCGATCCTTATCGCCAGATACCGGCAGTTCGTCGTCGCCGCGGGCCAGCCGGTCGGTCCCCAGCGCGACCACCACGCAATCGACGAGGTCGAGCGACGGATCGCGCTGATCCACGGAGGTCAGAAGCCACTCGCGCGTCACCGCGCGGCGGGAATGGACGAGGATGTTCTCGGGCAAGCGTGTCCTCAGCTTTGGCTGAAGTGCATCGAGCGGATCAGGCCTTGGACCAGCCGCTGCTGCGGGGCGAGAAAGCCCAGCCCCGGGCCGGCCTGATTGGTCAGGGTCGAGAGCAGATCGCGCAGCTGCGCGATCTGACCGACGACGGGGTTCTGCCGGGCCAGGTAGTCCACCTGCGCCTGGAGCGCTGCCATCGCCGCGCCAGCCACGTCCGGGGGCAGCGGAGCATCGCTAAGAGCCTCGATCCGCGACAGCAAGCCGTCTACCTGCCCTGCGACCGGATTGGCGGCGATGAGGCTCGCGATCTGCCCCTGCGCCTGCGCTATCAGGCCCTCGACGTTGCCGCTCAGGACGCTCGCGAGCCCGGCGAGGTTCGGGCTCATGAACATCTGCAGGGCCTGCTGGATCTGCTGCTGCAGGTAGGCCTGCGCCTTACCCTCGATCGCACCCGCCATTGCCTGGAGCCCATCCGGGGCCTGATTCAGGATTGGCGCTAGGGCCGCCAGGCCCGGGATCATGGTCTGCGCGATTTCCCGAAGCTTCGAGGTCACGTCAAACAGGCCGTGCAGGTTCTTCTCGGCCTGCGCGACCCGGGCGGCAAGGCCCTTCAGCTGGTTGTTCAGCTCGGCGGCTCCCGCGGCATCTGGCTTCGTGCCGGCGGTGACCGTGACGTTCTTGCCGGTGACGGTGGTGGCCGCAGTCGAGGTCGTGGCGAGCGTGCCCGCCGCCTTGCCGGTGATCGTGGTCGACGGCTTCTTCTCGGCCGTGAGGTTGGCGCCCTGGTTCTTCGCCTTCCCTGCCCCCTGGTCCGCAGTCACCCGCAGGTCGAAGCGCTTTGGGCTGTCCAGCACCACGCTGACCTGACCCAGGTGGATCGTCTGCTTGTTGGCGTCGGTCACCGACGTGTCGCCGGGCTTCATCCCGTTCGGACGATATCGGCGGTCCGCGGCAGGCAGCGCGATCGGATGCGAATTGTTGCCGGTCAGCGTGGCGAGGATGATCTCGGCCGCGCCCTTCGCGTCCGGCGGCATCGGGTAGTGCGTGACGCCGGCCGAGTGCCAATGCTCGACATCGGTCAGGTTCTGTTGGTCTCGGACCCGGACGCCGAGCTCCTGCATGAAGGGCGTGTCGTTGATCTTCGTGATGATGGCCCGGGAGAGGCTCGCCACCACGCGGTCGCCCGATGTGCGCGTCGTCGTGCGGTTCATGCGGCACCATAGAGGCCGGGCGGGGTGCCGCCGGTCTGCACCTGATCGCCGCCGTTGTAGGCGCCCGGCAAGACCAGGGTCAGCTGCGAGAGCGTGCCGGCCGGCCCCTGGGTCGAGTTCACCGCCTGGATGGCGAGGTTGAGCCGATCGTTCGTGAACAGCATGGGCGAATAGACCGAAACCGGATCACCGACGTGCTCGAGCCAGAGGCTGCTCTCGTCCCGGAACCAGCCCTGCACGGTGATCTGCACCGTCAGCTGGTCCGCGAGGTTGTAGCCGTTCTCGTGCTGCGCCCGCATGCGCATTTCAGCCTGGTCGCCCGGCATCTCGGCCGCGAACACCAGAGGCACGTGCTGCTTCACCGACGAGTTCTTGACGGTCGCGGACTGGTCGCGCGCCGCGTCACCGAAGCGCTGGTCATTGCCCGGGCGCTGGCCCTGCGTCTGGATTTCGCTGAGCGCGCCCTCGTAATTGAAGTTGGCCGAGGCGGCGAGGATATTGCGACCCTCCTGGAGGTCCGCGATCGTCTTCACCGCATTGTCGAGCCGGTAGCCGACGAGGTCCCCGCTCTTGTCGCAGAGGATGTAGGCGTTCCGCATCCGGCAGAGGCGCTCGATGAACGCGAACACCGTCTCGCCGAACTGGACCGCGACCTTCTCGAAGGGCTGGTCCATGCCGGCCGTGTCGCCCTTGGTCGAGAATTTGGTCCCGTAGGGTTTCAGCGCCGCGTTCGCGATTTGCGAGAGCTTGTAGCCCTTGAACTCCCCCTTGTTGTGATCGACCGTGGCCCGGACCACGGTAGCCGAGTTGGTCGTGCCGACGATCTGCAGACCGTGCTGCTGCGCGTCGTAGGCCGGCTGCCGACCCGTGATACGGCCCCTCGAGATGGCCTGCCGCCCGCCGAGGATCACCTCGCACTCGTCGCCGATGCCGAGCTTCATGCCCGCCCAGTTCGGCGCGCTCTCAATCGGCGAGGCCGCCGTGAAGGCGAACTTCGGGAAGGGATCGACGCCGGACCGGGACACGCTCACGGTCTCGAAGTTCGAGTACCGCTGACCGTTGACCGCGATCTCGGCGACCTCCGTCGGCTTCGGCATCGCGACTCCTCAGGCCGACAGCGCGCGCCCGGCGCGCGGGGCGAAGAGGGGGTGGACGATCTCGTTCTCGGCGATGATCTCGTCGGCCCGGGTGGCGTCGCCATACAGGCGCTGTGCCAGGGTGAGCGACGAGCGTACACGTCCGAAGGTGTAGGTCACGAGCTTCGGCAGCGGGCGAGACCGGTCGGTGAGGTCCCGAACCATAGCGGCGCGGAGCCCAACCAGCGCCCGGTAGCCCGCAGCATCGCCGGCATCTGCCGCCGCGCCCTGGGAGATATCGAAGGCGGCCGCCACGAGGCCGAGCACCCGGTCCACCTCGTTGCGGCTGGTGTAGGTGGTCGCCGCAGTGATGCGGGCTTCCTGGATGCAGCAGAACATCTGGCTGCGGGATTGGATCAGAGCGGACCGGGCGTCCGCCGCGGCCAGCCCCGCGATCGTCGCGCGCAGCCGCTCCATCGTATCGACCGACATGCCGACCGCAAGACCTTCGACGCGCTGATCACCGCCTACAAGGCACACCCGGCCTATGGCGGCCTCGCCGACCTCACCAAACGCGACTACGACCGCCACCTGAAGGCGATTGCGGACGCCTGGGGCTCCGAGCCCGTGGCCGCGCTCACATCTGTGGCCGCCCAGGAGGCGATCGACCTGCGGTCCGGCACGCCTTCCGGCGCCCGATATTTCCGGGCCGTCCTGTCAAAGCTGCTCTCGTTCGGCGGCGCTCGCGGCTACTGCACCAGCAACGTCGCCCGCATCACCGAGAAGGTCGAGCACGAGGTCGAGCCGCACAAGCCGTGGTCCGACAAGGCATTCGAGGCGTTCTTTGAGCACGCCCGCCCGGGGCTACACCTGCCGGTCTACTCGGCGCTCTACACCGGCCAGCGCTCGGTGGATGTCGTGACGATGCTGCGGCCGGCGCCGGGCGCCAACGCGATTGAGCTGATCGCCCGGAAGACCGGTGCCGAGGTGTTCGTCCCGATCCACTCGGAATACCGCGAGATCCTGACCCGGACGCACATCGAGCACCCGGCTCTGCACCTGCGCGAGGACGGCGCGCCGTGGACGCTGGCAGCCTACCGCACGGCCTGGCAGCGCGAGATCACATCCAAGACCAGCAAGGGCGGCCCGGCCCAGGTCAGCGCGGCCAAGGCGACCGCGATGAAGACCCTGCGCGACGGCGCCTTCGTGTTCCACGGCCTGCGCAAAAACGCCGTGAACATGCTCCTGGAGGCCGGCAACACCGAGGCCGAGGTCTCGGCGATCGTCGAGATGTCCGAGCAGATGGTGCGGCACTACAGCCGCGACGTGAACAAGCGCCGACTCGCGATCAACGGCATGCGAAAGCTCGAGGAGTGCTGGAAAGAGACCCGGGCCAACCTGTTCGGTCCCGGGGTCGCCTGAGGGGGTTTGGACACAGCACCCCAATCCTTGGACACAATCCGGGGATGGTCACAGCATCTTATCCAACTAAGTTGCTGTATTTGCTGGTAAAAGTGGTGAGCGCGCTGGGACTCGAACCCAGGACCTACAGATTAAAAGTCCGTTGCTCTACCAGCTGAGCTACGCGCTCGCGTCCGGGAACCGCCCTGGGGCGGCCGCGCGGGGACGGCGCGTTCGCAATAGGTGAGCGGGGCCGGAGGGTCAACACGGGGTTGTGGGTGGCGCCTAGTCCCCGTCGCAGCGGGCGCGCTCGACGATGCCCCGGGCCTCGTCGAAGGCGGCATCCGGGTCGAGGGCCGTCGTGTCGAGACGGACCGCGTCGTCGGCCATGCGCAGCGGTGCAGCGGCGCGCGAGGCGTCGCGGGCGTCGCGGGCCTCGATGTCGGAGAGGATCGCCGCGAAGGTCGCCGCCTCGCCGCGCCCGGAGAGCTCCCGGTGACGGCGGCGCGCCCGCTCCTCGGAGGAGGCCGTGATGAACAGCTTCACGTCGGCGTCCGGACACACCACCGTGCCGATGTCGCGCCCGTCCAGCACCGCACCCTGGGGGTCGGCCGCGAAGCGCCGCTGCCAGGCCAGCAGCGCGGCGCGGACCTCGGGCACCGCCGAGATCCGCGAGGCCGCCTCGCCCATGGCGCGGTCGCGCAGGCGCGGATCGTCCAGCCTGTCGGCGTCGAGGGCGTGGGCGGCCCGGGACGCGGCCTCCGGATCGTCCAGGGACAGGCCGGCATCGATCAGGGCCAGCGCCACCGCGCGGTAGAGGAGGCCCGTGTCGAGATGCGGCAGCCGGTAATGGTCGGCCAGGCGCTTGGCCAGCGTACCCTTGCCCGAGGCGGCCGGGCCGTCGATCGCGATGACGAGCGGCATGATGGTCAAGCCCCGATCCGGCCGCCGAGGGCCTGCATGGACGGCAGGAAGCTGGGGAAGCTCGTGGCAATCATCGCGCCATCGTCCACCGTGACCGGCGCCTTCGTGGCGAGCCCCATCACCAGGAACGCCATGGCGATCCGGTGATCGAGATGGGTCGCCACCGTGCCGCCGCCGGGCGCCGCCGTGCCGTCGCCCTCGATCACGAGGTCGTCGCCCTCCACGCTGTGGCGAACGCCGTTGGCGGCAAGGCCCGCCGCCACGGCCGCGAGGCGGTCAGATTCCTTGACCCGCAGCTCGTGCAGGCCGTTCATCCGGGTCCGGCCCTGGGCGAAGCTCGCGGCAACCGCGAGCACCGGGTACTCGTCGATCATCGCGGGCGCCCGCTCGGGCGGGACGTCGACGCCGGTGAGACGGCTGGCGCGGACCCGCAGGTCGGCGACGGTCTCACCGCCCTCCTCCCGCTCGGCCACGCGCTCGATCTGCGCGCCCATCTCCAGAAGGGTTGTGATCAGCCCGGTCCGCAGGGGGTTCATCATCACGCCCTCGATCACCACGTCGGATCCGGGCACGATCAGCGCCGCCACCAGGGGGAAGGCCGCCGAGGACGGATCGGCCGGGACCACCACGTCGGTCCCGCGCAGGGTCGGCTGGCCGGTGAGCGAGATCTTGCGGCCGTGGCCGCCGGGCCCGTGCGGCTCGACCCGGACCTCGGCGCCGAACAGGCGCAGCATCCGCTCGGTGTGGTCGCGGGTGGCGGCCGCCTCGATCACGGTGGTGGTGCCGGGCGCGTTGAGGCCCGCGAGCAGCACCGCGGACTTGATCTGCGCCGAGGCCGCCGGCGTCTCGTAGGTGATCGGGATCGCCTCGTTCAGACCGCGCAGGGTCAGGGGCACGCGCCCGCCCTCGGCCTCGGACAGGACCTGCGCGCCCATGCGGGTGAGCGGGTCGAGGATCCGGCGCATCGGGCGCGAGCGCAGCGACGCGTCGCCGTCGAAGGTCGCGGTGACCGGCTGGCCGCCGACCACGCCCATCATCAGCCGGGAGCCGGTTCCCGCATTGCCGAAATCCAGCACCTCGGTCGGATCGGTGAGGCCGCCGACGCCGACCCCGCGCACCACCCAGCGTCCCTCGCCGAGGCGCTCGACCCCGGCACCCAGCGCCTTCGCGGCGGCGGCGGTGCGCAGCACGTCGTCGCCCTCCAGCAGCCCCTCGACCCGGGTCTCGCCCTGGCTCAGCAGCCCCAGGATCATGGCCCGGTGCGAGATCGACTTGTCGCCCGGCGGACGCAGGCGCCCGGTGAGCGGCGCGCCGGGGGCGGCGGTGAGGGGCTGGGGAGGCGAATCGTGCGACACGGGGCGTCCGTTCGGGAATCTCAGGTGGGCCGGGATCCGGCGCCTCGCGCGGGGGCGCCGCGGGGCTACAATCGGACCGTGAACTGGCGGCGCGGTTAACACGCGCATCGGCCCGCGTCATCCATCGCGCCCGCCCGGCGGCGCTTCGAAAACGGGGTCCTGCGGCTCGATTGACAGGGGCTGGGGCCGCGACTAACGGGCCCGTCTTCCGAAGACAGCAGAGATGACGAGGTGTCCGCCCGTGGCCCGACCCGAACTTGGCATGAAGCGCCAATGCATGAGTTGCGGCGCGAAGTTCTATGACCTCGCCCGCGATCCCGCCACCTGCCCGAAATGCGGCGCGGCCTACCAGGCGGCGGCGAGCCGCGTGGCGGCGCCCGCCTTGGCGCGGGGGCCTGAGGCCGACGACGAGGATGAGACGGACGAGAAGGGTCCGGAGTTGGTCTCGCTCGACGAGGTCGAGGCCGCCGAGGACGAGGCGGATCCCACGCCCGAGGACGAGGCCGGCGACGAAGACGGCGAATCCGCCGAGGACGACACCTTCCTCGAGGAGGAGGATTCCGGCGACGACGTCTCCGACCTGATCGACGGCGATATCGAAACCGACGAAGAGAGCTGAATCCCGTCAGCGCCGTCCCTTCGAAGACCCTGCGCAGAGTCGGAGAGGGGCCGGCGTCCCGGCGAAGAATCCCGAAAAAAAGGGGTTGAGTCCGCGTCACGAGCCGCCTATAGAACCGGCGTCGCCGGACGCAACCCGGACGGCGAGACCCCGCGGGACCCAAACCGCGGCGGACAAGTGGGGCCTTAGCTCAGCTGGGAGAGCGCTTCCATGGCATGGAAGAGGTCATCGGTTCGATCCCGTTAGGCTCCACCATTCTTCCTTCAGCGTGATGCGGCCGGTCCAGTCCGGCGCCGCTGGGAAACTCTGAACACTCCTATCCAGCGAACGACCCGGTCATCGGGTCAGGTGCCCGAGCGGCAGCGCCGTCGTGTACTTCACCTGGCCGAGCGCGAAGCTGGAGCGGATATTGGCCACCCCCGGGATGCGGGTGAGGTGGTCGAGCACCAGACGCTGGTACTGGCCGAGATCCTCCACCACGACCCGCAGCATGTAGTCGGCCTCGCCGCTCATCAGGTAGCATTCCATCACCTCCGGGCGGCTGCGCACCGCCTCGTCGAAGGCCTGGAGGGCGGCCTGGGTCTGCTTCTCCAGCGAGACGTGGACGAAGACGTTCACCGCAAGCCCGAGGCTCATCGGATCCACCACCGCGACGCAGCCCCGGATGATCCCGGCCTCCTTCAGGTCGTTGACCCGGCGCCAGCACGGCGAGGTGGACAGCCCGACCTGCTCGGCGAGGTCGGCGATGCTGATCTCGCTGTCCTGCTGCAGGCGTTCGAGGATGCGCAAGGAGGCGGCGTCGAGATGGGCCGGTCGGGAGACCATTGTTTCGCGCTCCGGTTTGCAACCGGCATAGCATGCCGCCAATCGCTAGATGACAGGAAAGTTTTGGCGCTGATCGATGCTGGCGCCTCATTTCGCCATGCGTCCGTCGTCATTGCGAGCGCAGCGAAGCAACCCAGAACAGCGCGCGATCTCCAACCGTGGCGGCTCGCTAGGTTGCTTCGCTGCGCTCGCAATGACGGTGAGGGCGGACTAACCGGACGACCCGTCGGAGTCAGGAGGAGGCGACGTCACAAGCAACGGTATGATCAACCGTATTCACGCGACAGCCCGGCAAAATATGCCAATTTTCGCCCGGGAATAACAAAAGTTCGGCATGTCGCCCCGCGCGGCAAACCGTATGCTCCGATCAAAAGCTGGGAGCCGCGCCGATGAACGCCATACCGCCGAGGACGACGATCGCGCGGTCCGCCGAGGTCGACCACGATCCGGCCGAGACCCAGGATTGGCTGGCGGCGCTCGAATCGCTGTTCCGCACCGAGGGCGCGGCCCGGGCGCGGTTCATCCTCGACCGGCTGGAGCGGCGCTCGAAGGAGATCGGCATCCTCGACGAGGCGCTGCCCTATTCTCCGTACCGGAACACAGTTCCCCTGGAGAAGCAGCCGCGTTACCCGGGCGACCTCGACATCGAGGAGCGGCTCACCTCGATCATGCGCTGGAACGCGCTCGCCATGGTGGTGCGCGCCAACATGGCCTACGGCGAGCTCGGCGGGCACGTGGCGAGCTACGCCTCGGCGGCGGAGCTGTTCGAGGTCGGGTTCAACCACTTCTTCAAGGGCGGCCAGGACGGCGACCTCGTCTACTTCCAGCCGCATTCGGCGCCGGGCGTCTACGCCCGCGCCTTCCTGGAAGGGCGCCTCTCCGAGGAGCAGCTGAAGCATTACCGCCAGGAGATCGCCGGCGACGGCCTCTGCTCCTATCCCCATCCCTGGCTGATGCCGGATTTCTGGCAGGTCCCCACCGGCTCGATGGGCATCGGCCCGATCCATGCGGTCTACCAGGCGCGGTTCATGCGCTACCTGGGCCACCGTGGGCTGGCTGACTCCTCGGCCCGGCACGTCTGGGGCGTGTTCGGCGACGGCGAGATGGACGAGCCGGAATCGATTGGCGGTCTGGCGCTCGCCGCCCGGGAGAAGCTCGACAACCTCACCTTCGTGATCAACTGCAACCTGCAGCGGCTGGACGGCCCAGTGCGCGGCAACGGCCAGATCATCCAGGAGCTGGAGAGCCTGTTCCGCGGGGCGGGCTGGAACGTCATCAAGGTGCTGTGGGGCTCCGAGTGGGACGGGATCTTCGCCCGCGACACCAACCACGCCCTGCTGCGCCGCTTCGCCGACACCGTGGATGGCAAGTACCAGACGCTCGGCGCCAAGGACGGCGCCTACAACCTCGCGCATTTCTTCGGCGAGGACGAGGAGGTCCGCGAGTTGGTCGCCCACATGTCGGACGCCGACGTGGACCGGCTGAAGCGCGGCGGCCACGATTTCCGCAAGCTCTACGCCGCCTTCGCCGCCGCCAAGGCCACGAAGGGCCGGCCGACCGTGATCCTGGCCAAGACCAAGAAGGGCTACGGCATGGGCGGCGCGGGCGAGTCGCGCATGACCGCCCACCAGGCCAAGAAGCTCGACGTGGACGCGCTCCGCGCCTTCCGCGACCGCTTCGCCCTGCCGCTCTCCGACGCGCAGGTGGAGGGGCTGGCCTTCTACAAGCCGGCCGAGGACGGCGCCGAGATGCGCTACCTGCGCGAGCGCCGCGAGACGCTCGGCGGCGTGCTGCCCGCCCGCCGCCGCACCGCGCCGACCGTGACGGTGCCGCCGCTCTCGACCTATGCGGGCTTCGCCCTGGAGGCGGCCGGCAAGGAGATGTCGACCACCACCGCGGTGGTCCGGCTGTTCGGCAACCTGCTCAAGCACAAGGATCTCGGGCCGCGGGTCGTCCCGATCGTCGCCGACGAGGCGCGCACCTTCGGCATGGCCAACCTGTTCCGGCAGGTCGGGATCTACGCCCCCGAGGGGCAGCTCTACGAGCCGGAGGATGCCGGCTCGATGCTCTACTACCGCGAGGCCCGGGACGGGCAGCTGCTGGAGGAAGGCATCACCGAGGCCGGGGCGATCTCGTCCTGGACGGCGGCGGCCACGTCCTACAGCGTCCACGGCCTGTCGATGCTCCCATTCTACATCTACTACTCGATGTTCGGCTTCCAGCGGGTCGGCGACCTGATCTGGGCGGCGGCCGACCAGCGGGCCCGCGGCTTCCTAATCGGCGCCACGGCGGGCCGCACGACGCTCGGCGGCGAGGGCCTGCAGCACCAGGACGGCTCTAGCCACCTCGCCGCCGCCGGGATCCCGAATTGCCGGGCCTACGATCCGGCCTTCGCCTACGAGATGGCGGTGATCGTCGATCGCGGCGCGCGGGCGATGATGGAAGAGGGCGAGGACGCCTTCTACTACCTCACCGCCATGAACGAGAACTACGCTCAGCCCTCCATGCCGGAGGGGTCCGAGGCCGGCATCCTCAAGGGGATGTACCGCCTGTCGGGGCCGGATGCGGCTCCCGCGGCGGTGCGGCTGCTGGGCTCTGGCGCGATCCTGCCCGAGGTGATCGCGGCCGCCGGCCTGCTGGCGCAGGATTGGGGGATCGCGGCCGAGCTGTTCAGCGTCACCAGCTTCAGCGAGCTGGCCCGCGACGCCCGCGAGGCCGAGCGCAGCGCGATGCTCCACCCGGAGGCCGAGGCGCCGGTGAGCCACGTGGCCACCTTGCTGCCCGGCACGGCGCCGGTCGTGGCGGCCACCGACTACGTCCGGGCCTATCCGCAGCTGATCGCCTCCTATGTCGGCGCGCGGTTCGTGACGCTGGGCACCGACGGGTTCGGCCGCAGCGACACCCGCAACGCGCTCCGCCGCTTCTTCGAGGTGGACCGGCAGCACGTGGTGGTCGCCGCCCTGCACGCGCTCGCCGAGGCCGGCACGGTGCCCCGCGCCACGGTCGCCGAGGCGATCCGACGCTACGGGATCGACGCGGAGACGCCGGCGCCCTGGACGATCTGAGACATCCAGCCCGCACCCTCATCCTGAGGTGGCGCAGCGAAGCGGAGCCCTCGAAGGAGGCCTCCAGCCGGCCGCGCGATCCCCGGAGCCCTCCTTCGAGGCTGCTGCGCAGCACCTCAGGATGAGGGTGTGGGTGGGGGATCCCCCGGAAATCCCAAACGCTTCGCGAGGCCCGACCACGGACCTCGCCCCGAAAAAAAACCCGTCCGCCCGAGACAAGCCACGGAAACCCGCCCGCATGAGCGCCGCGCTGCAGATCGCCCTCCCGGATATCGGCGACTACCGGGACGTGCCGGTGATCGAACTCCTGGTGAAGCCGGGTGACCGCCTCGCCGTGGACGACCTGATCCTCAGCATCGAATCCGACAAGGCGACCATGGAGGTCCCCTCCCCGGTGGCCGGCACCGTGCGGGAATTGCTGGTCGCGGTGGGCTCGAAGGTCTCGGAGGGTACGCCGATTCTTTTGGTCGAGCCTGCGGAGGGCGGCGAGGCAGCCGCCGCGCCTCTCCCTCCCCCCTCTGCGGGGGAGGGTACCCTGCGAAGCGGGGGGGGAGAGGGGCAGCGCGACGGTGCGGGTTTCACACCTGTCGCCACTCTTCCGGATACGGCGCTCCCCTCTCCCGACCCCCTTCGGGGGCCACCCTCCCCCGCAGAGGGGGGAGGGAGCGCGCGTGGCAATTCCGGAGCGGGCCTTCCCCCGGCCCAGCCGTCGAACGACGATCAGCGGCCCGTCACGTCGGGCGACGTCCATGCCAGCCCGTCGGTGCGCCAGCTCGCCCGCGAGCTCGGGATCACCCTCGACCGGGTGCCCGCCACCGGCCCCAAGGGGCGGATCCTGCGGGAGGACCTGCACGCCTTCGTCAAGGCCGCGCTCCAGGCCCCGGCCCAGGCGCCCGCCGCGTCGTCCGGCATCGGCGCCGGCCTGCCGCCCTGGCCGCAGGTGGACTACGAAAAATTCGGCCCGGTGCGGCGGGAGCCACTGTCGCGGATCCAGACCATCTCCGGGGCCAATCTCAGCCGCAACTGGCTGACGATCCCGCACGTGACCAATTTCGACCGGGCCGACGTCACCGAGATCGAGGCGTTCCGGGTCGGACTCAACACGGAGACGCGCACGCCGCCGGCGCGGGTCACCATGGTCACCTTCCTGATCAAGGCCGCCGCGCTGGCCCTGAAGGCCTATCCGCGCTTCAACACCTCTCTGGAGGGCGCCGACCTCGTCCTGAAGGACTACGTCCATATCGGTTTCGCCGTGGACACCCCGAAGGGCTTGATGGTGCCGGTGGTGCGCGATTGCGACCGCAAGGGCCTGATCGAGATCGCCACCGAGATGGCTTCGCTCGCCGACAAGGCACGGGCGGGCAGCCTCTCGGGCACGGACATGCAGGGTGGGTGCTTCTCGGTGTCGTCGCTCGGCGGCATCGGCGGCGACGGCTTCACCCCGATCATCAACGCCCCCGAGGTCGCGATCCTGGGGGCGGCGCGCTCGCGGACGGAGGCGGTCTGGGACGGCCAGGCGTTCCGGCCGCGGCTGATCCTGCCGCTCAGCCTCTCCTGGGACCACCGGGTCGTGGACGGCGTCGCCGCCGCCCGCTTCCTCGGCCACATCGCTTCGGTCCTGTCGGACCTGCGCCGGGCGCTGCTGTGACAGCGATGGCGGATGCGCGACGCGCCTTCCTGTGCGGGCTCGCGCATCGCCACATCGTCGGACCTAGCGCGGGTCCCCTCCCCGCACGGGAGAGGGCGCGCGTCGCGCCTCCGGAGAGACGTGGGCGCACCGCCTCGTCCTCTGTCGGGGCGTGAAAGCCCTGCCAACCTCAATGCCTTCCGCCCATCCCCTTCGACTGTGATCGCCGCCGCCATGCCCGAGACCCGCGAGATCCGCGTCCCCGATATCGGCGACTTTTCCGGCGTGCCGGTGATCGAGATCCCGGTGGCGCCGGGGGACGCCGTCGCCCGCGACCAGACCCTGCTCGTCGTCGAATCCGACAAGGCGACCCTCGACATCCCCTCGCCCGTCGCCGGCCGGCTGGTGGAGATGCTGGTCGGCCTCGGCGACACCGTCTCGGCCGGGACGCTGATCGCCCGGGTCACCGTGGAGACGGAGACGGCGGCCCCCGTCGCGGCCCCGACTGACGCGCCGGCGGAGGAAGCCTGCGACGTGCTGGTGATCGGCGGCGGCCCCGGCGGCTACGCGGCGGCCTTCCGGGCCGCCGATCTCGGGCAGCGCGTGATCCTGGTGGAGCGCGAGGCGACGCTGGGCGGCGTCTGCCTGAATGTCGGCTGCATCCCCTCGAAGGCGCTGCTGCACGTCGCCGCCGTGACGGAGGAGGCCGGACGGCTCGCCGCCCACGGAATCAGCTTCGGCGCGCCCACGATCGACCTCGACAAGCTGCGGGCGTTCAAGGCCGCCACCGTGCGGCGCCTGACCGACGGACTCACCCAGATGGCGCGCCAGCGCAAGGTCGAGGTCGTGCGCGGCACCGCGCGCTTCACCGGGGCCAACGCAGTGTCGGTGGCGTTGCAGGCGGGCGGACGCCGCGCCGTCGAGTTCCGAAGCGCCATCGTGGCGGCGGGCTCGTCGCCGGTCAGCCTGCCGATGCTGCCCGAGGATCCGCGGATCGTGAATTCCACGGGGGCGCTGGAGCTGCCCTTCGTGCCCCGGCGCCTGCTGGTGATCGGCGGCGGCATCATCGGCCTGGAGATGGCGACGGTCTACAGCGCGCTCGGCGCCCGGGTCGACGTGGTCGAGCGCCTGCCGAACCTCCTGGAGGGGGTGGACCGGGACCTCGTGGCGGTCTGGACCAAGCGCAACGGCCACCGGTTCGACCGGATCCGCACCGGTGCCGAGGTCGTCTCGGCCGCCGCCACCCCGGAGGGCATCGCCGTGACGCTCGCGGGCGAGGCGGAGCCGCAGGTCTACGACTTGGTGCTCCAGGCGGCGGGCCGGCGCCCGAACGGCGACGCGCTGGGCCTCGACGCGGCCGGTGTCGCGGTGGAGCGCGGCTTCGTGCCGGTGGACGCGCAGATGCGGACCGCTGTGCCCCACATCCTGGCGGTGGGCGACCTCGTCGGGCAGCCGATGCTCGCCCACAAGGCGGTGCACCAGGGCCACGTCGCCGCCGAGGTGGCCGCCGGCCACAAAGCGGGGTTCGACGCGGCGGTGATTCCGTCGGTGGCCTATACCGATCCCGAGATCGCCTGGGCCGGCCTCACCGAGACCGCCGCCAAGGCCGCCGGGCGGGCGGTCGAGGTAGCGCGCTTCCCCTGGGCGGCCTCGGGACGGGCCATCGCCAACGGCGCCGATTACGGCCTGACCAAGCTGCTGTTCGATGCGGAGACCAAGCGCATCGTCGGCGGCGCCATCGTCGGCCCGAGCGCGGGCGACATGCTCGGCGAGATCGTGCTCGCCATCGAGATGGGCGCGGACGCCACCGATATCGGCCGCACGATCCACCCGCACCCGACGCTCGGCGAGACCATCGGGCTCGCCGCCGAGGCCGCGCTCGGCCTCTGCACCGACCTGCCGCCCGTCCGGCGCTGAAGGCGATGCCGGTTCGGCGCAAGCGGGCGCGTCGGATCACGCGCTCGAGTCGGGCCCGACACGCGTGACGCCCTCGACCCCGCGACGCGGTTTGGATAAACCGTCCGGCGTGAGGCCGGGGACGGCTCGGCTGCGCCGGCCCGTCTTCAGAAGAACAGGACGCCTCCACCCCGGGGGGATTCGGGCCGAGACGATGCGGTGTGCCGAATTATCCGTTCCGGGACGTTCCGATGCCAAAGCTCACCTTCACGGCGCTTGATCCGCGGGCGGTCAAACGCTGCGTCGCCTTCCTGGTCCGGCGCGACTGGGCACTCCATCTCGGCCTCGCGGCGGCGCTGGCGGGGATCCCGATGAGGCCGTCGGCCGTCGCGGCCGAGGCGCCGGCCGCCGCCCAGCCGCAGGCCGCCCTGATCGCCTCCCTGCAGAGCCGCGTGCTGGCGGCCCACAGCGCGACCCTCGCCCTGGAAAGCTGGTGCGCCGACCACAAGCTCGCCGGCGACCCGCATCTCGTCGCCCGCCGCATGGACGTGGCCGACAAGCCGCTCAGCGCCGCGCAGCGGGCCCGCCTGGCGATCGGCCCGGACGAGCCGGTGCGCTACCGCCGGGTCCGCCTGGCCTGCGGCGACCGGGTCCTGTCGGAGGCCGACAATTGGTACGTCCCGGCGCGCCTGACGCCCGAGATGAACGCCACCCTGGACGGCACCCGCACCCCGTTCGGGCGGGTCGTGCGACCGCTGGAGCCGACCCGGCGGACGATCGAGGTCCGCCCGTTCCCGCAGGCCGCGGCGCCCGGCCCCGACGACAAGCTGTTCGAGATCGACGCGGTGCTCTCCACCGGGGCCGGCCAGCCGTTCTGCGAGGTCGCCGAAACCTATCTGGGCGGTGCGCTGCCGGAAGCTTCGCGGTAAGAGAGCGGCGAGGATTGGTCTTGAGAGGATTGCGGATGGGATCGACGCTGCGTCGGACGGTCTTGGCTGTGCTGGTGACGGTGCCGTTCGGCGGCCCAGCCTTCGCGGCCGACCCGGCCGGACTCTGGCTGACCGAGACCGGCAGCTCCCGGGTGAAGATCACCCCCTGCGGCGGCGGCTATTGCGGCACCATCGTCAGCGCCCCCGGCAAGGCGCTCGACGCCAAGAACCCGGACCCGGCCCTGCGCAACCGCAGCGTCGTGGGCGTGCAGATCCTCAACGCCCAGCAGGCGGACGGGTCGAGCTTCACCGGCTCGCTCTACAACCCGAACGACGGGAAGACCTATTCGGGCTCGCTGCGGCTGACCGGCCCGAACGCGCTCGAGGTCTCGGGCTGCGTGATGAGCGTGTTCTGCAAGCGCCAGACCTGGACCCGGGTGAACTGATCAAGCGCGTGGCGGCGCGCCCCGCGGCGAGAACCTAGGCCAAACCCAAGCGCGCCTCGCTCCCCCCTCTGGGGGCGGGAAAGCGCGGTTTGGCCTCCGAGAGACTCCTCTTGCGGCCGAAAACCATCCGGATCGCGTTCTGCGAATCCGTTGGCCCGCACGGGAGAAGGCACTCGCGCGTCGACCGGATCGATGCAGATCCGCGCGCGAGGAGGGTTAGGGCGGGGCAGCTTGGTGCATCCCGCCGGGCGGATCCGAAGGGCCGCGTCGGTAACGCCGCGGCCCTCCGGTGAACGCCTCAGGCCGCCGCGGTCAGCGCCTGCTCGATGGCGTCGAGGGCCGCCTCGGCGCCGGCGCCGTTGGGGCCGCCGGCCTGGGCCATGTCGCGGCGGCCGCCGCCGCCCTTGCCGCCGAGCGCACCGGCCCCCGCGCGGACCAGCCCGACCGCGTCGTAGCGGCCGGTCAGGTCCTCGGTGACGCCGACCACCAGGCCGGCCTTGCCGTCGGCCGAGACCCCGACGATCGCCACGATGCCGGAGCCGAGCCGCTTCTTCTCCTCGTCGATGATCGGCTTGAGGTCGCGCATGTCGAGCCCCTCGACCACCGAGCGCCGGAACGCCACGCCGCCGACCTCGCTCTGGCGGGCGTTCGAGCCCGATCCGGTCTCGCCGCCCATGGCGAGCTTGCGGCGGGTGTCGGCGAGTTCCCGCTCGAGGCGGCGCTTCTCCTCCATCAGGGCCGTGAGGCGGTCGGGCGCCTCCGAGACCGGGGCCTTCAGGATCCCGGCCAATGCTGCCAGGGTGTGGGCCTCCTCGGCCCGGTGGTGGCGCGCCGCGTCGGCGGTGAGCGCCTCGATCCGGCGCACGCCGGCCCCGACCGCGCTTTCGCCGACGATGCTGATCGTCCCGATATCGCCGGTGCGGGCGGCATGGGTGCCGCCGCAGAGCTCGATGGAGAAGTTCTTCAGCCGGCCCCGATCGGTCTCGGCGCCGTCCGCATCGACCGGCAGGCCCATGGAGACGACCCGGACCTCGTCGCCGTATTTCTCGCCGAACAAAGCCCGGGCTCCGGAGGCGATGGCGTCGTCCACGGCCATCAGCTTGGTCACCACCGGGGCGTTCTGGAGCAGCACCGCGTTGGCGATGTCCTCGACGCGGGCGAGCTCGTCCGCCTCGATCGGCTTGGGGTGGCTGATATCGAAGCGCAGCCGGTCGGGGCTCACCAGCGAGCCCTTCTGGGCGACGTGGTCGCCGAGCACCTGCCGCAGGGCCTCGTGCAGGAGGTGGGTGGCCGAGTGGTTGGCCCGGATCGCCTTGCGGCGGGCATGGTCGACCTTCAGCTCCACCGGCTGGTCGAGGCTGAGAATCCCCTCCTCCACGCTGACATGGTGGACGAACAGGTCGCCGAGCTTCTTCTCGGTGTCGGTGACGCGGGCGCGCAGGCCGGCGCTCAGGATCAGGCCGGTATCGCCGACCTGGCCGCCGGATTCCGCGTAGAACGGCGTCTGGTTGACCAGGACGAGGCCGGTCTGGCCGGCCTCCAGGCTCTTCACCTCGGCGCCGTCGCGCAGCAGCGCGGTGACGATACCCTCGGCGGCCTCGGTTTCGTAGCCCAGGAACTCGGTGGCGCCGACGCGCTCGCGAATGCCGAACCAGACCGTCTCGGTGGCGGCCTCGCCGGAGCCCTTCCAGGCCTCGCGCGCCGCCTGCTTCTGGCGCTGCATCGCGGCGGTGAACGCCTCGGTGTCGACCCCGATGCCCCGGGCCTTGAGAGCGTCCTGGGTCAGGTCGAGGGGGAAGCCGTAGGTGTCGTAGAGGGTGAAGGCGGTCTCGCCCGAGAGCTTGTCGCCCGACTTGAGGTCGCGGCTCTCCGAATCGAGGATCGACAGGCCCCGCTCCAGGGTGCGGCGGAAGCGGGTCTCCTCCAGCTTCAGGGTCTCGCCGATCAGCGCCTCGGCGCGCATCAGCTCGGGATAGGCCTGGCCCATCTCGCGCACCAGGGTCGGGACGAGGCGGTACATGGTCGGCTCGCGGGCGCCGAGGATCTCGGCATGCCGCATGGCCCGGCGCATGATCCGGCGCAGCACGTAGCCGCGGCCCTCGTTGCCCGGCAGCACGCCGTCGGCGACCAGGAAGGACGAGGCGCGCAGGTGGTCGGCGATCACCCGGTAGGAGGCCATGGTGGCGGGCTCGGGCGCCCGCGAGACGGCGTGCGCCACGGCGTCGATCAGCGCCTTGAACAGGTCGGTGTCGTAGTTGGAATGAACGCCCTGGAGGATCGCGGCCATGCGCTCCAGGCCCATGCCGGTATCGATCGAGGGCCGCGGCAGCGGGTTGCGCACACCGGGCTCCAGCTGCTCGTATTGCATGAACACGAGGTTCCAGAACTCGAGGAAGCGGTCGCCATCCTCGTCCGGGGAACCGGGCGGGCCGCCCTGGAGCGCCGGGCCCTGGTCGATGAAGATCTCCGAGCACGGGCCGCAGGGGCCGGTATCGCCCATCTGCCAGAAATTGTCGGAGGTCCCGATCCGGATGATCTTGTCGTCGGAGAAGCCGGCGATCTTTTTCCACAGGTTCGCGGCCTCGTCGTCGTCGGCATAGACGGTGACGAGCAGCCGGTCGGGCTTGAGGCCGAATTCCTTGGTGATCAGCGTCCAGGCCAGCTCGATCGCGCGGTCCTTGAAATAGTCGCCAAACGAGAAGTTGCCGAGCATCTCGAAGAACGTGTGGTGGCGCGCGGTGTAGCCGACATTGTCGAGGTCGTTGTGCTTGCCGCCGGCGCGCACGCATTTCTGCGCTGTGGTCGCCCGATCGTAGGCGCGCTTCTCGACACCGGTGAAGACGTTCTTGAACTGCACCATGCCGGCGTTCGTGAACATCAGCGTGGGATCGTTCTTCGGAACGAGGCTCGAGGAGGGCACGGCCTCGTGTCCCGCACGCGCGAAGTAGTCGAGGAAGGTCGACCGGATCTCGTTGACGCCGCTCATCGGGGCAGAACTCTAAGCAGGGCTCAAGGGACTGGGCCGTCACCCGTTTCAGGCGGGGCCCGCATGCCGCCCTCTTAGAGCCGTTCCCGATCGCGTAGCAATCGCGAAGGGCGGCAAGGCCTTGCAAGGCCTTGGATGAGACGCGCTCCGGATCCGCGGCGTACGCTCGCAGAAGGCGATCCAGCCCGGGGTACCGACACGTCTACCGCGAAATCTCCCCGGCCCGCCCCACGGTCGCCACAAGCACGGCCGTGTTGTCGCCACATCTGTCAAGCGATGGTGAGTCCGTGGCGCCATCAAGGGCGCGTGAGGAATCGGGTACACGATGCAGGGCCGCACGGTCGGATCGCCGAGGAACGTCACGGGTCAGCAGGGCCGGTTCGGGTCCGGCCGCGCCGATGCCATCACCGCACAGCCGATGGTCGGCCGCGCCCACGGGAGCGTCCCGGCGCTCGCCCGCTCGCTGCTCACCGTCTCGCTGATCGCCGGAGGCCTCAGCGCCGCCCTGATCGGGTCGGGCGTCGATCTCGGCAAGGTCGGGCTGAACCAGGCCGTCTCCTCGGCGCAGGCCGCCACCGAATTGCCGATGCCGCGCCCGCGGATCCATACCGTGGCGCTGAGCGAAGAGATCGAGCGTACGCCGCTGCGCGCCTCGGCGAGCTTCGCCGCCGTCCACGACCTCGACACCGCGGTCGGCTCGAACGGCGTCGACCGCGTCTCCTACGATTTCCTGCTCTCGGAGAGCGCCGGCGGCGACCCGAACGACATCCTCGAATTCGGCCCGATGAAGATCCGGCGCCACTTGGTGCAGACGATCGTGCGCGCCGCCCAGGCGGTCCAGACCGACCCGGTCCTGCTGATGGCGGTGGCCGACAAGGAATCGAGCTTCGTCACTGCGGTCCAGGCCAAGACCTCCTCGGCCACCGGCCTCTACCAGTTCATCGAGCGCACCTGGCTCGGCGTGGTGCGCGACTTCGGCCCGAAATACGGGCTTGAGAAGGAGGCCGCCCTGGTCTCCTCGGATGCCAACGACCGGCCGGTGATCACCGATGCCGCCGAGCGCACCCGGGTGCTCGAGCTGCGCCGCGACCCCTATCTCTCGGCCCTGATGGCCGGCGAGATGCTGAAGCGCGATGCCGGGCGCATCGCCCAGCGCATCGGCCGCGACCTCACCCTCGGCGAAGTCTACCTCGCGCACTTCCTGGGCGTGGACGATGCCGGCGAGTTCCTGGCCAACGTCGTGAACAAGCCGGCCGCCGCCGCGGCCGCGCTGCTGCCCGGCCCGGCCCGGGCCAACCGCTCGATCTTCTTCGCAGCCGGGCGCTTCGTCGGCCGCGGCCGGCACCGCAAGCCGGCGAGCCTCTCGGTGGCCCAGGTCCACGAGAAATTCGAGGCGATGATGAGCACCCGCGGCACCCGCTACCAGAACGTCCGGGCGGTGTCCGGCATCATGGCCTACGCGGATGCCGAGAGCGGCGTCGCCACGCAGTAACGCCTGAGCGAGCGGGCCGCCAATTCGCGGCGCCGCGCGCAACCCCCCGCGACCTGCCGACGTTCGTCCACAAGCGCCGCGTCCGCGTGGCCTGATACGGAGATTTCGGGGGACGTTCTTGAGAAAGCCTCTGTCGAGCGCAGGCACGCCGCTCACCGAAACGCTCTCGCCGAGCATCCCGCTCGACCAGATCGGCCAGACGCTCGCCTCGATCTACGACGATCTCGTCTCCGAAGGCGTGCCGGAGCATCTCGCCGCCCTGGTGCGCCGGGTCCGGCAGAGCGAGGCCGAGCCCGCCGCACCGCACCCGGCCCAGCCCGCGGCGACCGAGGCCGTGGCGCAGCGCCTCGCCCTGGTGGTCGAGGACGATCCGCAGATCCGCGCGCTGGCCGAGACCCTGCTCGAGGAGACCGAGCTCGACGTGGTCGGCTGCGACAGCGCCGAGGCGGCGCTCACCGTCCTGCAGGCGCGCGGCGGCGACGTGGCCCTGGTCTTCGCCGATGTGCGGCTCGCCGGCGAGATGGACGGGCTCCAGCTCGCCCGTGCGGTGGCGACCCTGTGGCCCCGGGCGCGGCTGGTGGTCACCTCCGGCCACGGGATCCGGCGCCCGGACCTGCCGAGCGAGGCCGTGTTCATCGCCAAGCCCTGGCGGCCCTTCGACGTGCTGGTCGAGGCCGAGCGGGCGACGACCGATCCGGCGCCGCCCGTCACCTGATGCCGCAGCCGCGCCGTCGGGCCCGGCCCTTGCATTGAGGGTCGGGACATCGGCGCGAGCCCGGAGCCCCTGAGTTTGCCGATCCTGTCCGTCCGTCACCGCACGGTCTACCGGTACCGGCGTCCGGTCGCCTTCGGCGAGCACCGGATCATGTTCCGGCCCCGGGACAGCTACGACCAGCGGCTGATCGAGGCTTCGCTGGAGATCACGCCCGAGCCCGCCGCCTTGCGATGGATGTTCGACGTGTTCGGCAATTGCGTCGCAGTGGCGACCTTCGCGGTCCGGGCCGAGACGCTGACCTTCGCGTGCGGCATCACCCTCGACCACACGCCCGAACACGCGCCGGTCTTCCCGCTGGCGCCGCACGCCACGCATTACCCGTTCGGCTACGGGGCCGAGGACATGCCCGACCTGTCCCGGTCGATCGAGCGGCAATGGCCCGACCCGCGCCACGAGGTCGATGCCTGGGCGCGCAGCTTCATCCCGCGCGAGGGCCGGATCCCGACCCAGGAGCTGCTCGCCGACATGACCCGCAGCGTGCGGGCGAACTTCACCTATTTGGCCCGCTCCGAGAAGGGCGTGCAGGAGCCGCTGACGACGCTGCGTAGCAAGCGCGGCTCGTGCCGCGACTTCTCGGTGCTGATGATGGAGGCGGTGCGGGCGCTCGGCATGGCCGCCCGGTTCGTCTCCGGATACTTGTACAACCCGCGCAACGACCGAGCCCGCCATGTCGGCGGAGGCTCGACCCATGCCTGGCTGCAGGTCTACCTGCCGGGCGCCGGCTGGATCGAGTTCGACCCGACCAACGGGATCGTCGGCAACCGCGACCTGATCCGCGTGGCGGTGGCCCGGGATCCGGCGCAGGCGGTGCCCCTGCACGGCTCGTTCTTCGGCCTGGCCAGCGACGACCTCGGCATGCGGGTGGACGTCGACGTGGTCGAGCTGCCTGACGAGCGGGGAAAAACACGCGAAATTGAGGCTCATCCGCCAATAGTGGCGCGTTGAGACCCGAAAACCGGACTGAGCTGCGGGGCGACCCGCCGGGGCGAGAGGATACAGGTGGCCGCGATGAAGATCAGGACCGGATACGACATCGCCTTCAGCCTGACTCAGCCGACGCCGATGATCCTGATGCTGAGCGTCCACCCGTCGCGGATGGCCGACCTGCTAACCCCGCAGGTCATCAACTTCGACCCGTGGATCCCGTCGCACGCGTACCGGGACGTGTACGACAATGTCTGCCACCGCATCGTCGCGCCGCCGGGCCTGCTGACGATCTCGGCCGACTTCACGATCCAGGATTCCGGCCTGCTCGACGAATATGCCCCCGACGCCCGGCAGATTCCCGTGCAAGACCTGCCGGACGACGTGATGGTCTACCTGCTGGGGTCCCGCTACTGCGACACCGACAAGCTCTCGCAGACCGCCTGGTCCCTGTTCGGCGGCACGCCGGAGGGCTGGGCGCGGGTCCAGGCAATCGTCGCCTACACGCACGAGCGCATCCGGTTCGACTACCAGCGCGCCGACGCCACCCGCACCGCCCATGATGGCTTCATGCAGCGCGAGGGCGTCTGCCGGGACTTCGCGCATCTCGCGGTGGCGTTCTGCCGGTGCATGAACATCCCGGCGCGCTACGCCACCGGCTATCTCGGCGATATCGGCGTGCCGAAGGACCCGGCGCCGATGGATTTCTCGGCCTGGTTCGAGGTCTACCTGGAGGGGCCGGACGGCCCGCGCTGGTACACGTTCGACGCCCGGCACAACCGCCAGCGGATCGGCCGGATCGTCATGGCCCGCGGCCGTGACGCCACCGATTGCGCGATCTCGACGAATTTCGGCTACGCCCACCTGGCGCGCTTCGATGTCCATACCGACGAAGTCGCCTGACGGCGTGGATTGGATCGCGCAGGATGGTTACCAGCATTCGCACCGGATCGATGCAACACCGGGGGTCCGGCGCCGGGCACGCGCAAACCCGCTTACGTATTCCAGCGCCAGCCAAAATCTTCTTCGCGGCGTGGAACTGCCAACCTATGCTCACGCTTGTAATAGCAAAGGTTATTGCACAGGCAGGCTCACCATGAAGACCTCGGCCACCGCGCTCGCGGCGCTCCTCGCCGCAACTGTTCTTGCCGCTGCGCCGGCGCTGGCAGCTCCCGCCTACGACCCGTTCGGCGAGAACGGCGCCGAGGAGTATTACTCGGATCCGGGCCAGTACGGCTATCAGGGCACCCCGGGCTACGGCCAGGGCGTGCAGGACGCGCCGCAGGCGCAGGTCCAGCCGATCCCGCGCGAGATCGTTGCGTTCAACGGCCCCTACGCGCCGGGCACGATCGTGGTCTCCACCGCCGAGCGCCGCCTGTACTTCGTGCTCGGCAACGGCGAGGCGATCCGCTACGGCGTCGGCGTCGGCCGCCCGGGCTTCAGCTGGAGCGGCAGCAACAAGATCACCGCCAAGCGCGAGTGGCCGTCCTGGACGCCCCCGAAGGCCATGATCGCCCGCCGCCCCGACCTGCCGCGCTACATGGCCGGCGGCATCGAGAACCCGCTCGGCGCCCGCGCCATGTATATCGGCAACACCGAGTACCGCATCCACGGCTCCAACGAGCCGGACACGATCGGCCAGGCGGTCTCCTCGGGCTGCATCCGCATGACCAACGACGACGTCACCGATCTGTACGAGCGGGTTAAGGTCGGCGCCAAGGTCGTCGTGCTGAACTGAGCCGACCGCACCTGGGACCTCAGTGGCTGTTTCCACTCTCAGGTTGAGCGTGGTGGAGCCAAGCGCATAATGTTTTTCGAGCAAGAAGCCGGCCGGTCATGAAGATAATCTGCCGGCTTCTTTGTTACTGAGCACCGTAGAGGTCTGCGGGTACGCCCAAGCAATCACCCCGTCATTCCGGGGCGCCGGAGGCGAGCCCGGAATGACGGGGTGGTGGTTCGGGCGGACGCTTACATAACGACAAGGCAGCGGACCGGCGACGCCGTTACAAATCGAAACGGTATCTTTGGCGTCCGACCTTAGCCCGCCGGGATCTCCCGACTTCGGTCGTCGAGGGCGGTGAACGGAGCGGGGATCAACGGAGCTAGCCGGCGTCCAGGATCGGTCGCCGCACGGGAACGTCGAAATAGGTCCGGTCGAGGTCGATCTCGAAATCGACCGCGTCGAACCTCAGGACATCGTCTGGCGCGGTCAAAACATCGAGGCGCCACCCCTCGTCGGTCCGCTCGTAGTGTTCGACGCGCATCTGGTCCTGGTAGATCAGAGCGATGTGGCGCAGCGTCGGCAGGGACTTGTAGAACTTGAGCTTGCCGCCCCTGTCATAGTCCATCATCGAGGGCGACAGCGCTTCGACCACGACGAGCGGATCGGTCACGTAAGTCTGGTTCTGCCGCGGACCGCAGCGGACGACGATATCGGGTTTTGTCTTGTCCTTGCCCCGGCTGTCGCTTGAACGCTGGACGCGCATGCCGCCCTGATAGCTCCGGCATCCGGCGGCATCCATTGCGAGTTTGAGCGGCGCGCCGATGTTTCCGGCGATCTGCTCATGGTTCTCGGTCGGATTGCTCATCATCACGAGCTCACCGTCCACGAGTTCCCATTCGCGGTCGTCGTGCTGCGCCTCCACGAACCGGTCGTAGTCGGCGATCGTCAGAGGATGAGGCTGGTGGGCAGCGTCGGCCATGAAGCCCTCCGTCTCCAAGGGACTACATCATCGGCGTGAAAGCCCATAGAGCCGCGGCGTCGGACTGTGCCTACCGCGGCCCGCCGCCTCGCCGCATCGCGACCTCCTGGCCCTGGCTGTCGAGCGCGCCGGACGGGGCGAGGTTCTCGTTCGGCACCGGGTTCATTCCGGCATTGGCGGTGCGCGAGGCCGGGCGCCCGGCGGGGCGGTCGCCGGCCGCCTGCTTCAGCGCCAGGGCCCGGCGCGACGTCGCGACCAGGCTTCCGCGGGCCTGCGCGTTCCGGCGCCGCTCGCTCTCCTTGCTGGCGCGCTTCACCGCGGCCGCGAGCAGCGCCGCCTTCTGGCGGGTGCCGGTATTGTCGGTCGCCGGGCGCGTGCCGGAGGGTGCCGCCTTGCCGCGAAGCTCCCGGCGCTGACGACGGGAGACGTCCCGGGCGCGGTCCCGGCGCTCGCGCAGCCGGGTAATCAGCTCGGCCAGGCCGGTATCGTCAGCCTCGCGCAAACTCGGGTGATGGGAGCGGGCGACGAGGTCGGCCTCGTCGGCGCTGAGCAGGCGGGCTTCCTGGCGGCTCGATACGGACATGGGACCTCCGGGCTGGGGGATGGAAGGGGGAAGCGGTCAGTCGGCGGCGAGTTCCGGGACCCGGCGCAGCGCCGTCTCGCGCAGGGAGCGGTCGGCGTAGGTGCCCTGCACCGCGGCGCGGCCGCCATGCTCGAACAGGTCGAGCATCAGGGCGCTGTGGATGAAGCCGAGATGGCTGAAGGCCTGCGGGAAATTGCCCAGGAAGGTGCCGTCATCGGCCGCCGCCTCGGCGTAGAGCCCGACATCGTTCTGCAGGGCGCGCAGGGCGTTGAAGCGGGTCCGTGCCTCCTCCTCGCGGCCGAGCCAGAGCAGGGCGTCGACCAGCCAGAAAGCGCAGAGCAGGAACGTGCCCTCGTGGCCGGGCAGGCCGTCGTCGTTCCGGTAGCGGTAGACGAGGTGGCTGCGGCCGAGGCGCTCGATCACGACATCCACGGTGCGGGCGAAGGCGGCCTCGTCCACGGGGAAGCCGACCATCGGGGCCATCAGCAGGGCGGCGTCGACGTCGTCGCCGCCGAGATATTGCGGGTAGTAGCCGTCCCGGTGGATGCCCTCGCGGTTCACGCAGGCGACGATCCGGTCGCGCTCCCGGCACCAGTTCTCCCGCGGGCCGAACAGGCGGATCGCCCGGTCGAGCGCGACCCAGTTCATGATCGCGGCGTGCAGGTAGCGCTGCTCGGGCTTGCGCGGCTCCCACAGGCCGGCATCCGGCTTGTGCCAATGCGCGGCCGAGATGTCGGCGAGCCGGGCACCATGGCCCTGCATCGCCTCCGGCAGCGTGCCGCCGAGCCGCGTGTAGAGGTAGAGCAGGTCGAGCACCTGGCCGTAGGCGTCGGCCTGGTGCTGCTCGGCGGCCTCGTTGCCGGCCCGCACCGGCGCGCTGCCGCGCCAGCCCTCGAAATGCGCGATGGTGGTCTCGCTGAGGTCGCCCTCCCCCGCGACGCTGTAGAGCGGCCGCAGCCGGCCCTCGGCCCGCTCGCACAGGTCGGTGACGAAGCCGAAGAACGCCTCGGCCTCGCGCAGCATCCCGAACTTCTTCAGGACGTAGAAGGACAGGCAGGCGTCGCGGATCCAGCAGAACCGGTAATCCCAGTTGCGGATGCCGCCGATCTCCTCCGGCAGCGAGGTCGTGGCGGCCGCGACGATCGCCCCGGTCGGCGCGTAGGTCAGCGCCTTCAGGACCAGGGCCGAGCGGATCAGCTCGTCGGCGAGCGGCCCGGTATAGGCCGCATCCTGCGTCCACAGCACCCAGGCCTTGCGGGTCCGCTCCATCAGGGTGCGGGTATCCGGCGGCGCATTCGGCAGCGTGTCGGTGTAGAGGCTGAAGCTGCGCTCCTGGCCGGCCGCCAGGGTAAAGCGGACGGTGGCGCCATCCCCGTCCGGGGCCAGGGCGACGTCGGCGAGGAGGCTCGGGCATCCCGGCGTCACGACCCGGCCACCGTCGATCGCCGGCCGGGCGAAGCGCTCGGCGAAGCCCGCGAGCGGCCGGTACGCGACCACCATCGGGACCTGGCCGGACATGCCGCTGACCCGCCGCACCAGGCGCGGCCGGTCCGGTCCGCCCTCCGGCCCGACCATGAAATCGTGCAGGGTGACGAAGCCGTCCTGGGTGGTGAAGGTGGTCTCCAGGATGTTGCTGCGGCTCAGATATTGCCGCGTCGTCTCGTACCGGCCCGCCGGGCGGATGGTGAAATGGCCGCCGCGCCGCCGGTCGAGCAACCGCGAGAAGGTCGGCTCGGCATCGAAGCGCTCGAGGCAGGCCCAGTCGATCGACCCGTCCCGGGCCACCAGGGCGCAGCCCTCGCAATTGCCGATGAGGGCATAGGCTTCGATCGGCTGGTAGGGGCGCTCGCCCGGATCTGACATCGATTCTCCTGTGTTCAGGCGCCGAGCCGGAAGGCCGGCTCCAGAAGGCCGCGGGCGCCGACATCGACTAGGAAGGTCCGCCCGTGCTCGGGATCGGCGGCGCGCGCGGCCGCATCCATGCCCTCGTAGGCGGAGGTAACCAGCAGCCGGTCGAGATCGCGGCCCGCGAAGGTCGGGCAGGTCGGCTGCCGCACCGGGACCGGCACGGTGCGGACCCGCTCGCCGTCGGGATTGTAGGCGTCGAGGCAGGCGGCACCGAACCGGGCGGTCCAGATCAGGCCCTCGGCGTCCACCGCGGCACCGTCGATGCCGCCCTCGCCGCCGCGATGGTCGAAATGGGTCGCGGGCGGGCCGCTCGGCAGGCCTGTCCTCGGATCGAGCGGGACGCGGCGCAGCACGCCCTCGTCGGTGTCGACGAAGTAGCCGGTGGCGCCGTCCGGGGAGAAGCTGATCCCGTTCGGGACGGTCAGGCCGCCGAACAGGCGCCGCACCCGGGTGCCGGCGACGTGGTAGATCGAGCCGCGCCCCTTGGCGGCGTCCCGGTCCATGGTGCCGATCCAGAGGGCGCCGCTCGGATGGACGCGGCCGTCATTGGAGCGATTGCCCGTCAGCTCCTCCTCGAGCGGGCACAGCACCCGGATGTCGCCATCGCGGATCGCCCGGACATAGAGGCCGTCCTCGGCCGCCAGCAGCTGGTGGAAGCCGTCGATCGCGGCCACGTCGCTGACCTGGAACGGCAGGACGTGGATTAGCGCCTTGCGGGATCCGGCGACCGGCTTCTCGAACAGGCGGGCTTCCAGGATATCGACCCACCACGCCGTGTCCGTGCGCGGATCGTAGCTCGGTCCCTCACCGAGATGGCAGCGGACCTGGCTCAGAACACAGGCGTCGTACGAACAATCCAAATGACCAATCCCGTTGGTGCCGATCAGACGTCAGGGTGGCTCTGCGGCCGGTTCAGCAGGCGTCGCAGATGCTGCCGAGGACGGGATCGAGATCCTTCTGCCGCTTCGTCCGCTCGTGCGGATCGTGCAGCGGCGCCGCGGCGCGTCCCGGCGGGACCGTCTGCCCCACCGAGGACCGATAGGGCGCGTTCACCGTCGTCTCGGGACCGCCGCCCGTGCCCGTATAGGGGCCGGCCTGCGCCGCATTCAGGCACACCGGCGACGCGATCAGGCCGAGGATCAGTCCGGCTCGCTTCAGGGTCGTGCATGTCATGGCGTGGCGTCCCCTCATGGCATGGGGTGTGATGTCCGGTTGTCGCGCGGCGCGGTGCCCCCGCTCCTGCAGGCCTCGACGTAACCCCCCTCCCGCTCGGGAGGGGGGCCGGCGCTCGAAACGGCCGCGGACATGCGCCTGCAACCGGTCGGAACGCCTGCGCCGCCTGGGCAGCCGAGCGTTCGAGGGGGCGATCAGCAGCGGTAGCCGCCGGCCGTCTGGCCGTACTGCTTCACGGGGCGGGTCTGCTGGTTGGCGTTGCCCTCGGCCGCCGAGCTCATCGGGCAGCCCTCGTAATTCGGGTTGTCGTGGACGCCGAGCCCGAGGGAATGGGTCGCCTCGACATCGTAGGGTGCAAAGCCGGTCCAGCGGGCACCGTTGGCGGCCATGGCAGACGAGACCGGGGCAACGCCAAGGACAAGCGCGGTGACGACAGCGGCGATACGGGTCTTCATGGTTATACTCACGCTCTTACAAGTACGGTCCGATCGTTCGGACCCGTTTCCTCTTGCTTGAGACGAAGATGGGAAGTCTTGTCCCGCCGTGACGTGCCGGCACGCACGCACCGGAGCGGATTAAAAGCCGGGCGCGGTCGCAGGCAGCCGCCAGCCCGCGCCCCGTCTTCGGGCGCAGGCTGCGTGTCGCGGGATCGATGGAGGGGGACGGCGCGGTCCTACAGGACCTTCGCGCGAACCGTGGTGACGACGATCTCGGCCAGGATGACCACCCCGAAGATCGCGGCCAGCACCACCGCCACCTGGTCCCAGTAGAGCAGGTTCAGGGCGGTATCGAGCGCGACGCCGATGCCGCCGGCCCCGACGAGACCCAGCACGGCGGATTCGCGGATGTTGATGTCCCAGCGGAACAGCGCGATCGACCAGAAGGCCGGCTTCACCTGCGGCCAGTAGCCGAGCAGCAGCGTCGCGCGCCGTCCGGCCCCGGCGGCCTGCAGCGCCTCGATGGATCCGCGGTTCGATTCCTCGAGCGCCTCGGCCAGGAGCTTGCCCGTGAAGCCGACCGAACGGAGCGCGATCGCCAGGGTGCCGGCGAGCGGCCCCGGGCCGAACACGGCCACGAACAGCAGCGCCCAGACCAGGGAATTCACCGACCGGGAGGTCACGAACACGAACTTGGCGAACAGGTTCAGGGGCAGGCTGGGGGTGATGTTGCGGGCGGCGAGAAGCCCGATCGGCACCGCGATCGCGATGGCGATCAGCGTGCCGAGCGTGGCGATGTGCAGGGTCTCGACCAGGGCGCGCAGGGTCGGCCCGATATAGCCGGCATCCATCGGCCACATCCGGCCGAACAGGTCGGCCATCTGGTCGGGGGCGTCGTAGAGGAATTCCGGGATCACCTCGATCGTGCGCAGGCTCGCCACGAAGGCGGCCACGGCGAACAGCGTGAAGGCGAGGCGTGCCAGCCGCTTCCAGGGCGAGAAGCGCTGCCAGCGGCGCGGCGTGGCGAGGACGGCTCCGGCGCTCACTGGAACACCTTCCGGGCCCAGCCCGAGACGATCTCGGCCACCATGATCAGCGCGACGATGACGATCAGGATCGCCAGCACCACGTCGTAGTCGAAGCGCTGGTAGGCGGTGAACAGGGTCGCCCCGATGCCGCCGCCGCCCACGATCCCGACCATGGTCGAGTTCCGCAGGTTGGAATCGAGCTGGTAGGTGGCAAACCCGATGAAGCGCGGCAGTACCTGCGGCTGCACGCCCATGATCAGCGTCGACAGGAAGCCGGCGCCGGTCGCCCGCACCGCCTCGACCTGTTTCAGCGAGATCTCCTCGATCGCCTCGGCGAACAGCTTGGCGATGAAGCCCACCGAGGCGACGATCAGCGCCATCACGCCGGCCAGCGCCCCGAAGCCGATCGCCTTCACGAACAGGATCGCCACGATGATCGGGTGAAAGGACCGGCACAGGGCGATCAGCGCCCGGGTCGGCCAGGTCACCCAGGCCGGCATCAGGTTGCGGGCGGCCAGGAAGCCGACCGGCAGGGCGATCACGATGCCGATCACCGTGGCGATCACGGCGATCTGCACGCTCTCGACGATGCCGGACTGGATCAGCTCCCACCGGGAGAAGTTCGGCGGGAACATCCGGGCCAGGAACTGGCGGCCGTGGCTGAGCCCGGTGGCGAAGCGCTCGGGCGCGAAGCCGAGCTGGCTCGCGGCGTAGACCGCGTAGAGCGCGAGCAGCAGCCAGCCGGCCCGGGCGGTCCAGTTGGGGCGGAAGGCGATGCGGGCGGCCGCGCTCCGGTCGGCCGGCTGGGGGACGGCGCTCATTCGAGCCAATTCTCGCCGCCGTAGATGCCGCGCAGGTCGCGCTCGCTCAGCCGGTCGGGCGGCCCGTCATAGACCACGTGCCCGCCCGACATGCCGACGATCCGCGTGGCGAAGCGCTGGGCCAGCGCCACGTTGTGAATGTTGACCACCACCGGCACCCCGCGCTCGGCCGCGAGCCGCGACAGGATCTCCATGATCTCCACCGAGCTCTTGGGGTCGAGGGACGAGGTCGGCTCGTCGGCCAGCACGATCTCGGGCTCCTGCATGATCGCCCGGGCGATGCCGACCCGCTGGCGCTGGCCGCCCGACAGGGCATCGGCCCGGCGCGTGGCGAAGCCCGACAGGCCGACCGCGTCGAGCAGGTCGAAGGCGCGCTGGATGTCGGCCTCGGGGAACCGGCGGAGCCAGGCCCGCCAGACCGGCACGTAGCCGAGCCGACCGCAGAGCAGGTTCTCCATCACGGAGAGCCGCTCGACCAGATTGTATTCCTGGAACACCATCCCGATCCGCCGCCGCGCCCGGCGTAAAGGCCGGCCGGAGAGCTTGGCGAGGTCCTCGCCGCGGAACAGGATCTCGCCGGCGCTGGGCTGGACCAGCCGGTTGATGCACCGGATCAGCGTGCTCTTGCCCGTGCCGGACGGCCCGATGATCGCGGTGAGGCCCGTGCCCGGCACCACGAGGTCGATGCCCCGCAGGACCGGCTGGCCGGCCCGGTATTCCTTGACGAGGCCGCGGATCACCAGGGCGCGCGGATCCTCCGCCCGTGCCTCGGTGCCGGGCACGCGCAGCGCGGCGGACGCGGTCACGGCGCGCGTCACGGCTTGGCTTGGCCTTCGGCCTTCTTGCGCGCGGCCTCGGCCTCCCGGGCGGCCTCACGCTCGTAGGCGGCCTTGTTGTAGGGCGTGCCCGAATCCTCCGCGACCTTGCGCACGATCGCCCAGTCCTTGAGGTAGGTGATCGGCGCGAACCGGTCGTCGCCCTCGAAATCCTTCACCATGTCGGGCGGGAAGCGGAAGTCGTAGAAGCACTGCTTCAGCTTCTCGGCGAGCTCCGGCTTGAGATCGTGCGCGTAGGCGAAGCCCGAGCTCGGGAATTTCTCGCTCGTGTAGATGATCCGGTAGTCGTCGCCCTTGATCGTGCCGCGGGCGACCATGCGGTTGAACACGTCGGAGGCCACCGGGGCGGCGTCGTAATCGCCGGTGCCGACGCCGAGCGCCGACTTGTCGTGGCCGCCCGAGTAGACGACCTTGTAATCCTCGCCGGGCTTCAGGCCCTGCTCGGGAAACAGCGCCTTCGGGGCCAGGTTTCCGGAATTCGACGACGGCGCGGTGTGGGCGACGCGCTTGCCCTTGAGGTCGGCCAGGGTCTTGTACGGGCTGCTCGCCTTCACGACGACGATCAGGTTGTAGCCCTCGGGCCCCTTCTCGGTGCCCTTGGCGGCGAACGGCACCGCCCCGGCCATGTTCACGGCAAAGCCCAGCGGCCCGGTCGAGAAGCCCGCCACCGTGAGCCGCCCCGAACGCATCGCCTCGATCTCGGCGGAGTTCGACTGGACCGGATAATAGACGACGCGCTTGCCGGTGCAGTGCGCCAGATGCGCGGTGAACGGCTTGAACGCGTTCTCGTAGACGGCGGGATCTTCGACCGGCGTGTAGGCGAACACGATGACGCTCGGGTCGCGGGTCTTGGCCGGGATGTCGGCGACGAGGTCCTGGTTCGCGTCGCAATAGGCGTCGTCGAGCTGGCCGCGATTGGCGCATTCGGCGGCCCGCGCAGGCGACAGGAGGCCGAATCCGCAGAGCAGCGCCAAGGCCGCGCCGTACCGAGCGAGTGTCACGCGTCTCTCTCCCTGCGGTGCGGTGCCGTGCGGCCCGCACCGTCCCGTCGTCACCCGATTGCAGCGACGCTTCCCTTGCCCAACTTGTAGGTGGCGGGCTTCGGATTACGCAAGGTGGGATATGCGTGGGGACTATAAGGAAGCCGGCTTATGATTCTGCCGGCGACGAAGTTCTGGGGCGGCCGGAGGGCTGCTTTCCCGATCCCGCGATGACGTCGGCACGTCAGGGTATGCAGGCCGCGACGCGCCTCCTCTCCCGTGCGGGCTACGATGTTCAGACATCGCTGCCGGACGAGAACCAGGGCCAAACTAAGCGCGCCTCCCTCCCCCCTCTGCGGGGGAGGGTGGGCCTCGCGTGAGCGAGGGTCGGGAGAGGGGAACCCGAGTTCAGGACAAGGCGTGACCGGCATGACGGGCAAAGCCCTGTCCTGCTACGTTGCTCCCCTCTCCCGACCCCCTTCGGGGGCCACCCTCCCCCGCAGAGGGGGGAGGGA
This sequence comes from Methylobacterium brachiatum, assembly GCF_020523825.1. Taxonomy (GTDB): domain Bacteria; phylum Pseudomonadota; class Alphaproteobacteria; order Rhizobiales; family Beijerinckiaceae; genus Methylobacterium; species Methylobacterium brachiatum. The sequence continues at coordinate 140,189 of NZ_JAJALK010000006.1, forward strand.
AGGCGCGTGTCGGCCTCGGAGCGACGTCTCTTGCGGCCGAGAATCACCAGGACCGCGTTCCGTGAATCCGCTAGCCCGCTCGGGAGAGGGAACCCGCGCTTCGCCGGAAGACGTGCGGCGCCACAGGCACCAAGCGACACACCCGCCGCCGCCGAAACCCCGCGCCCGTCAGGGCACCACGCGGCCGACGGCCGTCTGGGGCGGGCTGAACGAGACGATCGGGAGATCGCAGAAACAGCGCACGCCGAGCGGGCGCGGGCCCGGCAGCGGGCAGGCGAACGGCTTCGGCCCGGTCAGGCCCTGCTGCACGGCATCGCAATTGTAGCCGACGGGCTGGCGCTCGCGGCGGCGCGGCACCGGGCGGTAGCCGCCCTCGTCCGGGTCGTCGTAGCCCGGGGGCGGACCGCCGTAGCCGCCGCCATACTGCGCAAACGCCGCCGAACCGGGAAGCGTGGCCGCGAGCACAAGAGCGGCGAGGGTCAGCCGGAACGGGGCCCGCAGCCCGGATCGGCCCTGTACGTGGAGGCGCATTCCTGATCCTTTCGCGCGACGCGGGCTCGTCACCCGGCGCTTGCGACTTCGACGGCAATACCGGCGAAAACGAGACGGCCCGCCCCCGGAAACCGGAAGCGGGCCGCTGGTGTGGTCGGCTGTGCCGAGGCGTCAGTGCGTCGAGCGCTCGGCGGCGTCCTGGGCGTTCTGGGCCGTCTGCTTGGCGGCGTCCTGGCCCTGCTCCATGGCCTTGCGGGCCTCCTCGGCGCTCTGCTGCATGGCCGTCTTCGCGCGCTCGGCGCCCTGCTGCATCGCGCTCTGGGCGATGCCGCTGAACTCCTTCGCCTGGGCCTGGATGGCGGCGAACTGGCTGCGCACGAACTCGGCCTGGTGCTGCATGGCCTCCTGCATGTCGCGCGAGCGGACGAGCTTCTGGGCGAGGTCGAACGCGGCGTTCACGTTCTGCTCGGCATACTCGAATCCGCGGGAGGAGACGTCCTGCGCGTTGGTGCGGGCGACCTCGGCCGAACCCTGGACGGTGTCGGCGGTGCGGCGGGCGGCGCCGATGAAGCTGTCGAACGCCTTCCGGGCCTGCTCGACGCTCTTCTCGGCGAAGTCACGCATCTCGGTCGGAACTTCGTAGTTCGGGGGGGTGCTCATCGTCGTCTCCTCTCATATTCGGCTGTTGATGGCGCCTTGTGCACTGCACAATATCTGATTCGCCGCCATATGCCACCCGCGCCGCCTTCATTAAGGTTGACATGACGTAAACGTGTGACGGTGGGCGCAAGAGTCCAGCGTCGCAACGCAGGTGGCTTTACAATAGGGGTACGGTTGCGCGTGTTTCTCGGGCAAAGCGGGCCGGAGGACGAGGGATCGGGCGTGGGTTCGAGGTCGCGGGCTGTGCAGACGACACTGACATCGACCGCCGGAGCAGATGAGGCCGGGCTGGCCGCCGCGTTCGCGGCCTGGGCACGTCTGCCCAGCCTCGCGGCCGCGCTGGCCGACCCGGAGGCGGTCTGTCTCGTGATCGATCCCGCGGACGGGCGGATCCTGCTCGCCTCCCCGGCGGGGCAGGCCCTGGGCGCGGCGCTGGCGAGCGCCGACAGGACGATGCTTGCGCGGCAGGTCGCCGGTTCGATTCCCCGGGACGGTGCCCCGCGTCTTGCCCGGCTCGCCCTCGACGGCCGCCGGATTACCCCGCCGACGCTCTGCCAGGTGGTCGGCGGGACGCGCGACGACGGCCGACCGGTCGTGCTGGTGATCCCGACGGCGCCGGTGCGCTTGCCGCGCCCTCGGCACCCCGCCCCGGCGGCGCCCGAGGCGGAAGCGCCGGCCCGCCACCCGGTACCGGTGGCGGCGCCTGCCGCGACAGCCGCCCTGAACACCGGCGACCGCTTCCTGTGGCGCAGCGATGCCGCCGGCGCGCTGACGACCCTCACCGGATCCGAGGGGCTCGCCACCCTCGTCGGCCAGCGCTGGCAGGAGCTGGCCGAGACCGGCCGAATCACCGGCGCCGACGGGATGTTCGCGGCTCTGCGCGACCGCAGCACCTTCCGGGGCGAGCCGGCCTGCCTGGATCTCGGCGACGGCCCGTTCCAGGTGGAATTGTCCGGCGCCCCCCTGGGGCGCGGAGATGCAGCCTTCTCCGGATTCGGCGGGTTCGGGCTGGTCCGCAGCGTGCCGGCCGCGCGGGCAACGACCGCGCGCGAGCCGGTGCAGACCGAGCCCCAGCCGATGCCCGACCCGGTCGCCTCGGCGCCGCCCGAGCCGCAGCCGGCCCCCTCGACCGAAGTGCCTGCCCCCGTCTCGGCGGAGCCGGCCGCCGTCATCATCGAGCCGGAACCGGTCGAACCGTCCCTGCCGGCTGAGGCGCCTGTCACGGCAGCCCCGGCGCCTGCCGCCGCGGCGCCGCCCGCAGCCATCGTCGAGCAGCCGTCGCTGTCCACCGACGAGCACGCCGCCTTCCGGGAGATCGCCCGGGCGCTCGGCGCCCGCTACGCCGGCGACGAGGCCTCCGCCGAGACACCGGTGCTGCGCGAGGGCGGCGCGGTCATGCCGTTTCCCGGCCCGAATCCCACCGCCGCGGAGACCCGCGACGCCCCGGCCGCCCGGGACGCTGAACTCCTCGCCGGGCTGCCCCTGCCGACGCTCGTGCATCGCGACGGCGCGATCCTGGCGGCGAATCGGGCGCTCCTCGACCTGGCCGGCTTCGCCGATGTCGCGGCCCTGACCAAGGCCGGGCTCGACCGGCTGTTCCGGGGCGTCCCGCAGCCGGACGCGCCCGATCCGGCCGCGCGTCGCACCGCGATCGAGACCGCTGACGGCAGTGCCCACGCGGTCGAAATCCTGGGCGGCGCCTGCACCTGGGCGGGCCAGCCCGCGGCCTGCCTGGTCCTGCGCCCCCTCGACGAGGCGGATCCGGCCGGCGCGCTCGATGCCGAGCGCCTGGCCCGCGAAGCGCAGGCTGAACGGACGGCCGCGGCCGAAGCGGCCCTCGATGCCCTGGAGGCCGGGGTCCTGACCCTCGATGCCGCCGGGCGGATCGTGGCGCTGAACCGGGCAGCCGCCGAGCTGTTCGGCTGCGATCCCCGGGAGATCGTCGGCGCCAGCCTCGTCGCCCTGTTCGACCGGCAGAGCGTGCTCGCGGTGGCCGATGCCCTGCGCGGCGCGGCCAAGGCCCCCTGCCCGGTCTCGGTGGGCGGCCGGGCGCTGACGATCGGCGTCTCGCCGGCCCGGGAGGACGGGCGGCGCGTCGCCGTGCTCAGCGCCGCGCAGGCCGAGATCGCGCCGGCCGCCGAGCCGCCGCATCCGGCCTCCGGTGCCGGCCTCGACGCGGCCCTGGCACGCCTGGACCGGGCCTTCCGCGGGCCGCTCACCGGGATGATCGAGCTCGCCGACGCGATGCTGCGGGAGCCGTTCGGCCCCCTGGGCGACGCGCGCTATCGCGGGTGCCTCACCCAGATCAAGACGTCGGGCGGGCTGATGCTGGAGCGCGTCAGCGAACTCCTCGATCTCGCCACCGTGGAGGCCGGCGCCCTGCGGCTCGACCCGCGCCCGATCGCGCTCAACGACGTGGTGGCGAGTTGCGTCGCCCGGCTTCAGGCCGAGGCCGCCCGCGGCCGGATCGTGGTGCGCACCAGCTTCTCCACCGATCTCGCCGACCTCGAGGCCGACGAGCGCTCGGTGAGTCGCGCCGCGAGCCTGGTGATCGAGCACGCGATCCGGCGCTCGGCGGCCGGCGGCCAGGTCATCGTCTCGACCGGCTCGACCGAGAGCGAGGGCGTCGCGCTGCGGGTGCGGGATACCGGCGCCGGGACGGCGCAGCCGGCGGCCGAGCCGTCGGACGAGGTCGAGGACGGCCTCGCCCTGCCCCGCGCCCTGGTGGAGGCCAATGGCGGGCGGCTCCAGCTGTCGGCGCGCCCGGAGGACGGCACCCTGGTGGAGATCATCATGCCGACGCGCCGGGCCGCGAACGGCTGAGCGCCCGGCCGGGATCGCACGGGCGGGCAGGACTGCGAAACACCAGCCCGCGGCTGACGTTCAGGCCGCCAAGCTCGGCTTGACAGAGCACCGGGCGGGCTTCAATCAAGCCTTACATTGCGCCCAATTGAATTCCGGATCTTCGGATCCGGCTCAGGCGGGCCGGCGACGATATCGTCCCCGCAAGATGTAGGCTACTTTACTTTGGAAGTCCTGGCTGCGCGGCCCACGCCGCGATACGATCGGGCACCAAACAGGGATGGAATGCCATGGAAGGCAAGGTCGTCGAAGTGCAGGCTGCGTGGCGTGAGGGTGCTCACGTCGACGACGCCCAGTATCGCGCACTGTACGAGGCGTCGGTCTCAAATCCCGACGCTTTCTGGGGTGAGCACGGCAAGCGCATCGACTGGATGACGCCGTTCACCAAGGTCAAGAACACGAGCTTCGAGCCCGGCCGGGTCTCGATCAAGTGGTTCGAGGACGGCAAGACCAACGTCGCCTACAATTGCATCGACCGGCACCTCGAGACCCGCGGCGATCAGACCGCGATCATCTGGGAAGGCGACAACCCGGACGAGTCCAAGCACATCACCTACCGGGAGCTGCACGCGCAGGTCTGCCGGATGGCCAACGTCCTGCGCAACCGCGGCGTCAGCAAGGGCGACCGCGTCACCCTCTACATGCCGATGATTCCCGAGGCCGCCTACGCGATGCTGGCCTGCGCGCGGCTCGGCGCGATCCACGCCATCGTGTTCGGCGGCTTCTCGCCGGATTCGCTGGCCTCGCGCATCCAAGGCTGCACCTCCAAGGTGGTGATCACCGCCGACGAGGGCCTGCGCGGCGGCCGCAAGGTGCCGCTGAAGGCCAATGTCGACGCGGCGATCAAGCGGATCGGCACCGATCTGGTCGAGCACGTGATCGTCGTGCGCCGCACCGGCGGCAGCGTCGAGATGGAGCCGGGCCGCGACGTCTATTACGACGAGGCCGCCGAGCAGGTGACCGACCATTGCCCGGCCGAGCCGGTGGAGGCGGAGCACCCGCTGTTCATCCTCTACACCTCGGGCTCGACCGGCCAGCCGAAGGGCGTGGTGCACACGACCGGCGGCTACCTGGTCTACGCCGCGATGACCCACCAATACGTCTTCGATTATCGCGAAGGCGACGTGTATTGGTGCACGGCCGATGTCGGCTGGGTCACGGGTCACAGCTACATCGTGTACGGGCCGCTCGCCAACGGCGCGATCACGCTGATGTTCGAGGGTATCCCGACCTACCCGTCGACCTCGCGGTTCTGGGAGGTGGTCGACAAGCACAAGGTCAACATCTTCTACACCGCGCCGACCGCGATCCGCTCGCTGATGGGCGGCGGCGAGGGACCGGTGAAGAAGACCTCGCGGGCCTCGCTACGGGTGCTCGGCTCGGTGGGCGAGCCGATCAACCCGGAAGCCTGGGAGTGGTACTACAACGTCGTCGGCGACAAGCGCTGCCCGATCGTCGACACCTGGTGGCAGACCGAGACCGGCGGCATCCTGATCTCCCCGCTCCCGGGCGCCACGGCCCTGAAGCCCGGCTCGGCGACGCGGCCGTTCTTCGGCGTTAAGCCCGAGATGGTGGACGCCGAGGGCAAGGTCCTGCAGGGCCCGTGCGAGGGCAACCTCTGCATCGCCGATTCCTGGCCCGGCCAGATGCGCACGGTCTACGGTGACCACGAGCGGTTCGAGCAGACCTACTTCTCGACCTATCCGGGCAAGTACTTCACCGGCGACGGCGCCCGCCGGGACGCGGACGGCTATTACTGGATCACCGGCCGGGTCGACGACGTGATCAACGTCTCCGGCCACCGGATGGGCACCGCGGAGGTCGAATCCTCCCTCGTCGCGCACCCGAAGGTGGCCGAGGCCGCGGTCGTGGGCTACCCGCACGCGGTCAAGGGCCAGGGCATCTACGCCTACGTCACCCTCAACGACGGCGAGGAAGGCGACGACGCCCTGCGCAAGGAGCTGGTGGTCTGGGTCCGCAAGGATATCGGCCCGATCGCCTCGCCGGACCTGATCCAGTTCGCCCCCGGCCTGCCGAAGACGCGCTCCGGCAAGATCATGCGCCGGATCCTGCGCAAGATCGCCGAGGACGATTTCGGCGCGCTCGGCGACACCTCGACGCTCGCCGAGCCGGCGGTCGTCGAGGACCTGATCGAGAACCGGCAGAACCGGCCCTGATCGCGGCGTGCCGCGCCGGCGCGTGACGCGGACGAGACGGGTGCCGGTCCGGCGCCCGTCTCCAACAAGAACCACGAATCTTGGTCTCAAGAGGAACCGGAAGGCCGAAGCGCCTTCGCGGGAGGACAACGTCATGAGCGGCTCGACACTCGGCCTTCGCGGGGGCACGGCGCCCCCACCATCCCGCACCGCCGCTGCGGCGGTCGATCCGCAGATCGACCGGATCGTCCGGACCCCGGAATTCAAGCAGCTCGTCGCCGAGCGCACCCGGTTCGGCTGGATCCTGACGATCCTGATGCTGGTCGTCTATTTCGGCTTCATCGGCCTGATCGCCTTCGACAAGTCGCTCATGGCCGTGAAGGTCGGCGGCGGCACCGCCTCGCTCGGGCTGTTCATGGGCGTGTTCGTGATCCTGTTCGCCTTCGCCCTCACCGGCATCTACGTGGCCCGGGCCAACACGCGCTTCGACGCGCTGAGCGATGCCCTGAAGCGGAGCGTCGGCCGATGAACCGGATTCTTCTCGGCCTGACGCTGGCCACGATCACGGCCTGCGCGGCCTATGCGGCCGGCCCGGATCTCGGCGCCGTGAGCCAGGCGGCCACGAACTGGCCGGCCATCGGCATGTTCCTGTTCTTCGTCGTGCTGACGTTGGGCATCACCTACAAGGCCGCCAAGGGCACCAAGTCGGCCGCCGACTTCTACGCCGCCGGCGGCGGCATCTCGGCCGGGACCAACGCCCTGGCGATCGCCGGCGACTACATGTCGGCCGCCTCGTTCCTCGGCATCTCGGGCCTGGTCTACACCTCGGGCTTCGACGGCCTGATCTACTCCACCGGCTTCTTGGTCGGCTGGCCGATCGTGCTGTTCCTGATCGCCGAGCGCCTGCGCAACCTCGGCAAGTTCACCTTCGCCGACGTGGCGAGCTTCCGCCTCGACCAGACCGCGATCCGCATCATCTCGGCGGTGGGCACCCTGGTGGTGGTGGCGTTCTACCTGATCGCCCAGATGGTCGGCGCCGGTAAGCTGATCCAGCTGCTGTTCGGCCTGCCCTACCTCTACGCGGTGATCATCGTCGGCGTGCTGATGATCGTCTACGTCGCCTTCGGCGGCATGAAGGCGACCACCTGGGTCCAGGTGATCAAGGCCTGCCTGCTGCTCGGCGGCGCGTCCTTCATGGCCGGCGCCGTGCTGCTCAAATACGGCTTCAACCCCGAGGCGCTGTTCGCCAGCTCGGTTCAGGTCCACCCGAAGGGCGACGCCATCATGGCGCCCGGCGGCCTGGTCTCGAACCCGATCGAGGCGATCTCGCTCGGCGTCGGCCTGATGTTCGGCACCGCCGGCCTGCCGCATATCCTGATGCGGTTCTTCACGGTCTCGGATGCCCAGGCCGCGCGCAAGTCGGTGTTCTACGCCACCGGCCTGATCGGCTACTTCTACATCCTGACGTTCATCATCGGCTTCGGCGGCATCGCCCTGCTGATGTCGGATCCGAGCTACTTCAAGCTCGGCGCGGCCGGCACCTTCGACAAGCTGAAGGACATGATCGGCGGCACCAACATGGTCGCCGTCAATCTCGCCAACGCGGTCGGCGGCCCGTACTTCCTGGGCTTCATCTCGGCGGTGGCCTTCGCGACCATCCTGGCGGTGGTGGCGGGCCTCACCCTCGCCGGCGCCTCCGCGGTCAGCCACGACCTCTACGCCCAGGTGATCGCCCGCGGGCGCACCACCGAGAAGCACGAGGTCAACCTGTCGAAGATCTCGGCCGTGGTGATCGGGATCGTGGCGATCTATCTCGGCTACGTCTTCGAGAACCAGAACGTCGCCTTCATGGTCGGTCTGGCCTTCGCGGTGGCGGCGAGCTGCAACTTCCCGGTGCTCGCCATGTCGATCCTGTGGCGCGGCACGACCACCTGGGGGGCGCTCGCAGGTGGCCTCGTCGGGCTGATCTCGGCGGTCGGGATGGTGGTGCTGTCCAAGGCCGTCTGGGTGGTGACGTTCGGCAACGCCGCGCCGATCTTCCCCTACGACAACCCGGCCCTGTTCTCGATGCCGCTGGCCTTCGTGACGATCTGGGCCGTGTCGAGCCTCGACAAGTCCCGCAAGGCCCAGCGCGAGCGCGCCGCCTTCGAGGCGCAGTTCGTGCGCTCCGAGACCGGCATCGGTGCTGTGGGCGCGCACGCCCACTGAGACGGCGGCTCACTGGCGAGAACCGGGGGGCGCGGCGCGAGCCGCGCCCTTCGTCGTTCGGGCCAGCCGCTGTCGTCGGCAAGCCGCCATGTTGATGACGGCTCCCACCATCACATTGCGGATTGACCGAGAGGTTCCTTACCGTCACGCATACGTGATCTGCGCCCCGTGCAGGGCGCGCAGTCCGCCATCTGCGGCCGACGCCATCGGCCGCGCGCGTCGTCTGGGAGGTACCGGGTCATGGCTGGGGCAACTGCGATCCCGCGGGCGGGGGATGCCGCGAGACCGATGAGTTCGGCGGAGAAGCGGGTGATCTTCGCCTCTTCGCTGGGCACCGTCTTCGAGTGGTACGATTTCTATCTCTACGGCTCGCTGGCGGCGATCATCGGCGCCCAGTTCTTCTCGGCCTATCCGCCGGCGACGCGGGACATCTTCGCGCTGCTGGCCTTCGCGGCGGGCTTCATCGTCCGGCCGTTCGGCGCCCTGGTCTTCGGCCGCGTCGGCGACCTGGTCGGGCGGAAATACACCTTCCTGGTCACGATCCTGATCATGGGCCTGTCGACCTTCATCGTCGGCATCCTGCCCAACGCCGCCACGATCGGCATCGCGGCGCCGATCATCCTGATCGTCCTGCGGCTGGCCCAGGGCCTGGCGCTCGGCGGGGAGTATGGCGGCGCGGCGACCTACGTGGCCGAGCACGCCCCCAACGGCCGGCGCGGCTTCTACACGAGCTGGATCCAGACCACGGCGACGCTCGGCCTGTTCCTGTCGCTGCTGGTCATCCTGGCGACCCGGACCTTCACCGGCGAGGCGGCGTTCGCCGAATGGGGCTGGCGGATCCCGTTCCTGGTCTCCGTCCTGCTCCTCGGCATCTCCGTCTGGATCCGCCTCCAGCTCTCGGAATCGCCGGCCTTCCAGAAGATGAAGGATGAGGGGAAGACCTCGAAGGCGCCGCTCACCGAGGCGTTCGGGCAGTGGAAGAACGCCAAGTTCGCGGTGATCGCCCTGTTCGGCCTCGTCGCCGGCCAGGGCGTGGTCTGGTACACGGGCCAGTTCTACGCGCTGTTCTTCCTGCAATCGATCCTGAAGGTCGACGGCTACACGGCCAACCTGCTGATCGCGTGGTCGCTGCTCCTCGGCACGGGCTTCTTCGTGGTGTTCGGCTGGCTGTCGGACAAGATCGGCCGCAAGGTCATCATCCTGGCGGGCTGCGCCATCGCGGCGGCGACCTTCTTCCCGATCTTCAAGGGCATCACCGCCACCGCCAACCCGAAGCTCGAGGCCGCGATCGAGCGCGTGAAGGTCACGGTCACGGCCGATCCGGCCGCCTGCGGGACCCTGTTCAACCCGGTCGGCACACGGGTGTTCTCGGCGCCCTGCGACCTCGCCCGCGACTTCCTGTCGAAATCCTCGGTGAAGTACGACACCGCGCCCGGTGCGCCCGGCCAGCCGACCACGATCCGGGTCAACGACACCGAGATCGCCTATCCGCAGGGCGGCACCCCCGAGGCCAACAAGGCCGTGACCGCCGCGCTCCAGGCGGCGGGCTACCCGAAGGCCGGCGATGCCGACATCGTCAAGATGGCGAACCCGTTCGACATCTTCCGGCCGCAGGTCGCCCAGGTGATCGGCCTGCTGTTCATCCTCGTGGTGTTCGTCACGATGGTCTACGGCCCGATCGCCGCCATGCTGGTGGAGCTGTTCCCGACCCGGATCCGCTACACCTCGATGTCCCTGCCCTACCATATCGGCAACGGCTGGTTCGGCGGCCTGCTGCCGGCCACCGCCTTCGCCATGGTGGCCCAGACCGGGGACATCTATTACGGGCTCTGGTACCCGATCGTGATCGCGGTCGCGACGGTGATCATCGGGTTGCTGTTCGTGCCCGAGACTAAGGATCGCGATATCTTCGCCGATACCTGAGCGCCGCCACGCCGGTCGCCTGACGACACCCGGGCCGCCCGCGCGGTCCGGGTGTTCTGCGTTTGGGGGCTCAAAGCCGGCTCCCGGATCGGATCGCGGCCGGTCGCGGCGAGAGCAGCGTCACGCGGCCTCAACAGGCCGAATCGGTATCACGCGCGCCTGTCAGCGGCGCCGATCGCTCAGGCTATTGTCGCAGGTGCGCTTGATCACGCATGGACCCGGCCGGGCGCGGTACTGGCTATCCTGCGACCTCCGGACGCCCTGCGTGGCCGCAAAGCAATATACCGCGAAAGATTGACATTCCCGCGTGACACGGCAGCGAAGAGACTATCATCGCCACCCGTCTAGTGGTACGGGCGGCACGCGCAAGTGTGAGATACAGACATACAAGTTGTATTGCGACAACCACTTGTTGCCCATCAAAAATCAGTTTTGACGGAACCAAGAGCCGCATTCGCCCGTCTTCGACACGCTTTATGGCAAGACAGGATATCTAACGTGAACGACGTTCTGACACAGTTCCGTCGAAAGAGCGGCAGCAAGCCGCCGTTGTCCCTGGTCCTTGCCGCCAATGTCACGACGATCGTGCTCTGGGCCCTGATCTGTAACCTGGCGGAACGTCCAATCTGGCTATGGTAGCGGCGACGGCCCGTTCCGCTTGTCTGCGTAAAGACCGCTGCAATAGGCGCCGAGCAGGTAGCCAGCTTGGTGGGCGGTGAGATAGCCGAGCACGATCAGCACGTGGAGCAGGTCGAGCCCCGGTCCGAAGGCGAACAGGATCAGTGCCCCGACCATGATCAGGATCGAGGTCGCGATCATGACCAGCATGGTATAGGACCAGCCGATCAGCACGCCGACCACAAATAGCACTGCAGCGAGTAACATCGCGTCACCTGGCCCAAGGTTGTTCAGCGCACGCCGCTAAAACAACATCCCCGAAATGGGGCTCCGAAGCCCTATGTCACGGGCGCCGCACACGCGATCCACGAACAGATCGCGCAATCCGTCGCAAAAGTTCCGCCGGACCGCGGATTTCCCATGCCGCGCAGGCGCTGAAATATCAAGCCCTGGCACACATCCTGCTCGATTCGCATAAAATACAGCGTTTTCGGCGGCCCGATATTTGGTTTTGCAAAATCGATGCTGCAAGACTGCCCGATCGGTGGGCAACGTGTCGCCGATAGATCCATAGTCGAACTGCCGGCCCCGCCATTCGGGGCTGCCGAATGCCGTCAGGGCGCATCCGTTTCTGGGTACAGCGTTAACACGACGCCCGCCCCTGTCCCGCAAACGCGGCGCGCAACGGCTCCGACGCTTCACGCGCCGGCAGTCCGAGGCCCGCGCAACCGCGCGCCCGACCGGCGGGGCATACCACGCAGCCGCCCGCCCCGGGGTGAACCGGCCGGTTTGCAGTGGGGCCATCGCCCCTTCGTCTCGGCAATGCGTCCGGTCCCGGTGCGGGGCGCCGCGGGACCGCCTCGCCTCAGTGCCGGAAGTGGCGGTGCCCGGTGAAGACCATCGCCAGCCCGGCCTCGTCGGCGGCCGCGATCACCTCGGCGTCGCGCATCGAGCCGCCCGGCTGGATCACCGCCGTCGCGCCGGCCTCGGCGGCGGCCAGCAGGCCGTCCGCGAAGGGAAAGAAGGCGTCCGAGGCGACCACGGAGCCGACCGCCAGGCTCTCGGCGACGCCCAGGCGCTTGGCGCCCTCCGCGGCCTTCCAGGCGGCGATGCGCGAGGAATCGACCCGGGACATCTGCCCGGCCCCGATCCCCACCGTGGCGCCTGCCTTGGCGTACACGATGGCATTGGACTTCACGTGCTTGGCGACCCGGTAGGCGAACCGGAGATCGGCCGATTCGGCCTCGGTCGGCGCGCGCTTGGTGACGACCTTGAGCGGCATGTCGTCGACCACGACCGCATCCCGGCCCTGGACCAGCAGGCCGCCGGACAGGGTGCGGACGGTCTCGCCCGGCGCCCGCGGGTCGGGCAGGCTGCCGGCGAGCAGGAGGCGCAGGTTCTTCTTGCCCGCCACCAGGGCGATGGCTTCGGGCGTCGCATCCGGGGCGATGATCACCTCGGTGAAGATCTCGACGATCTTGCGGGCGGCCTCCGCGTCCAGCGTCCGGTTCAGCGCGACGATGCCGCCGAAGGCCGAGGTCGGGTCGCAGGCGAGCGCCCGCTCGTAGGCCTCGAGCAGGCTGGCGCCCTCGGCGACGCCGCAGGGATTGGCGTGCTTGATGATCGCCACCGCGGCGGCGCGCGCCGGGTCGAACTCCGCGACGCATTCATAGGCGGCGTCGGTGTCGTTGAAGTTGTTGTAGGACAGCTCCTTGCCCTGGAGCTGGCGGGCGGTTGCGACTCCGGCCCGGACCAGGCCCGGCGCCCGGTAGAAGGCGGCCGACTGGTGCGGGTTCTCGCCGTAGCGCAGGCTCTGGGCGAGCGTGCCCCCGAAGGCGCGGAACCGGCCGGGCGCCTCCGTCCCGAACTGCACTGCCATCCAGTTGGCGATGGCGGCATCGTAGGCGGCGGTGCGGGCGAAGGCCTTCTGGGCCAGCTGGCGGCGCAGGTCGCCGCCCACGGCGCCGTCGTTCTGCTCCAGGGCCGCGAGGATTGCGGGGTAATCGGAGACGTCGGTGACGACGGCGACGTCGGCGTGGTTCTTGGCGGCCGCGCGAATCATCGCCGGCCCGCCGACATCGATATTCTCGATGCAATCGGCCTCCGGCTTGTCGGCCGCGATGGTCGCCTCGAACGGGTAAAGGTTCACCACCAGGAGGTCGATCGCCCCGATGCCGTGGGCGGCGAGCGCGGCCTGGTGCTCGGGGTTGTCGCGGATGGCGAGCAGGCCGCCATGCACCGCCGGGTGCAGGGTCTTCACCCGCCCGTCCATCATCTCGGGAAAGCCGGTCAGGTCGGCGACCTCGGTGACCGGCAGGCCGGCTTCCTGAAGGGCGCGATGGGTGCCGCCGGTGGAGACCAGCGCGATGCCGCGGGCGTCGAGCGCCCGGGCGAATTCGACGAGGCCGGTCTTGTCCGAGACCGAGAGGAGCGCGCGGGAGACCCGCACCTGATCGTGCGCCATAGCAGCTTGCCGAACCTTGAGATTTCGGCGCGCGGTAGCATGGAACCGGGGCGCGGGGCCAGCCGGGATCAGGGGGCGGTCGCGCCCCGCATCGGTGCCGAGGCCAGCCGCTCGAAGCTCCAGCGCACCTCGACGTCGTCGGACACGCGCAGGTGCAGCACGATCTGGTCGGTGCGGCGCGGCCCGGTGAGGCCGGAGAAATACACGCTCTCCTCGATGGCGATCTCGGCGCCCGAAGCCCGGAACACCCAGATCTCGCCGAGGGCCGAGGCCAGTTCGAGCCCCTCGGGCACCCCGCGCACCGCGATGCCGGGATGCAGGTGGAAACGAATCGCCACGTCGTGGCCGCGCAGCCGGCCCTTGCCCTGGCGCAGGAAAGCGTCCCGGCCCTCGAGCCGGGCCTCGGCGGGGAAGAGCTGCCAGCGCCGCTCGTGCACGATGCCGAATTCCGGCGCGTAGCCGTCGTGCCTTGCGGCCAGCACGGTGCTGTCGGCCTCCTCGACCCGCTCGGCCGCCACCGCGGCAGGGCCGCGCAGGACCACGGCGCCGCGCCGGCGGATCAACCACTCGGCGACCACGCGCTCGCCCCACCAGCCCGTGGCGGTGAGGAACCGGCAGGACGAGGAATCGGCGACGCTGGCGGTCGAATGGGCCGGCGTGGATCGGGCGAGGAGGCGCAGGTCCGGCCCGGAGGCCGGCAGGCCGCAATTGACCACGATGCGCTGCGGCCCGCTCGACATCTCGAAGGCGAGGCACCCCGCCCCGGCATTGAGCGAGTAGGGCAGCGGCGGGCTCTTACCGACATCGGCGACCACGATGACCCGGCCGCCCTCCAGGCGCTCGTAGCCGGAATTGGGCGCGTGCATCATCGGCCGGGCGAGCGCGCCATCATAGACCAGGAGCGTGGCGAGATGGTCCGCGTCGGTGGCGCCCATGCCGTTGAAATGGCTGAGCGACGCGTCCGGGTGGCGCAGCAGCCGCAGCAGAGGCAGCATCCGGTCCACCGCCCGCAGCAGGGCGGCCGGCGGCTCGACGCTGCGGCTGAGATAGCTCTGGCGCAGGGGCAGCAGGTCGAGCAGCAACTCCATGGCGAAGCGCGGGTCGCGGGAGCGGTGGCCGCCATCCGTGAGGATCTGGCGGTCGAGCTCGCGCGACAGGATCCGGGTCGCCCGGCGCAGGATCGGCTGGATGCCGTCGCAGCACAGGCCGGCATAGCAGAGCGCCACGGCGGCGTTCAGGCGCCATTGCGGCGGCACGCCCCGCCGGAGGTCGCGCTCCAGCTGCTGGGCGTTGCGGGCGATCGCCTTCAGGAAGTTCTGGTAGAAGGTGTGGTCGGCCCCCTCGAGCACGAGGGGCGACTGGCACAGGAACGAGATCAGCCGCCGGGCCGCCACCGGGGTGTGGCGGGCCAGGGCTGGGTCGCCCCGGCCGGCGATGAAATCCGCCACGAAGGCCCGGGCATTGGCGCGGGCGAGCGCGGTGTCGGCCGCCCGCAGGTGGCGGAGCCAGCCGAAGCCGTAGAGCTCATCGGCCCATTCCGGCGAGGGCGCCGCGTAGTCGAAGGGCGAGCCGCCGCTCGCCGCGAGCGACCGGCCGGCGAAGACGAACATGCCGGCATAGATGTCGTCGGCGAAGGTGGCGTCGGAGGTGCGCAGGTCCTGCGGGGCGATCACCAGCCCGGTGACGCGCATCCGCGCCAGGATGTCGGGCGAGGCCGTGAGGCTGGCGCCGACAGCACGAAGGGTCCGCGCGGTCTCGCGCGCCACGAGCCGATAGAAGCGCCAGCGGTCAGGCCCCCAAGCCACGCGATCTCCGAGCCAAGCGATCTCACCAGGCCCCAAGGGCCCGAGCCCTCGGATACGAGGATCGGCTGGCACCCGTTTCGTTTCAGGGTAGAGGCGGCCTCTTAACCGGCGGTTTACGCTATGTCATTCCCGCGGCGGGAAAGAATGCGGGATCATGCACGCTGCGGTTGTGTCGCTCCGGCAGCGCGTCCGTAGGTTCGGCTCCCGAAATCGGGGGTCGGCCGCTCAGCCCGGGGTCAGGGCCGCGTCGAACGCCCGCAGGTTCGAGCGCATCATGTCCAGATAGGTCGCCGCCGGCCCGTCCGGCCCGGACAGGGCGTCGGAATAGATCCTGCCGCCGATCCGCGCGCCGCCCTCGCGGGCGATCTGCTCCATCTGGCGCGGGTCGCTGATGTTCTCGAGGAACACCGCCGGCACCTTCTCCCGGCGGATCTGCCGGATGATCGCCGCGATGTCCCGCGGGCTCGCCTCGCTCTCGGTGGACACGCCCTGGGGCGCGATGAAGCGCAGCCCGTAGGCGTCGGCGAAGTAGCCGAACGCGTCGTGGGTGGTGATGATCCGGCGGTTCTCCGGGGGAATCTTCTCCACCGCCCGGCGCACCGCCTGGTCGAGCTCGTCGAGCTGCGCCGTGTAGGCCTCGGCCGCGGCCCGGTAGGCCTCCGCATGGGCTGGATCGACCTTAGCCAGGCCGTCGCGGATGTTGGCGACGTAGATCCGCACGTTGGCGACGCTCTGCCAGGCATGCGGATCGACCGCGTGGTGGTCGTGGTCGTGACCGCCGTCGGCATGGGCGTGCTCGTGCACGGCGGCGATGGTCTTCACCCCCGTGGAGGCGACGACGACCGGCGCGCGGGTGCCCGAGGCCCGGATCAGCCGGTCGAGCCATCCTTCGAGCCCCAACCCGTTGACGACCACGATGTCGGCCGTCGCGAGCTTCTTGGCGTCGGCCGGGGACGGGCTGAAGCCGTGCGCGTCGGAATCGGGGCCGACCAGGTTCGTCACCGCCACGTGCGGGCCGCCGACGACACGCACAAGATCGCCGAGGATCGAGAAACTCGCCACCGCGCGGATTTTCTCGGCGTCCGGGGCCGCCCGGCTCGGAAGAGAGAAGCCGAGCCCCAGGATGAGCCCCACCAGCCACGCCAACCGAACCGTCCCGCGCACGTCCTGTCCTCCCAATCCACCGGGGTCACGGAGCCTGTAATGTAACAATGTTACATACACAAGCGGGATACACGGCCGGCGCCTGATGCGCGCTGTGGGTCGCTGCCGGGTCATCGCCGCGGCGACCGAGCGTGAGATGGAGCATGCCATGTCCGGACGTTTGAGAGCCGCCCTTCTCGTCACCGGTGCCCTCGGCCTGGGCCTCGTCGGAGCGGCCGCGGCGCATGACCGTGGCTCCGACGGTGTCCGGGACCACGGGCGTTGGAGCGCGCTGACCCCGGAGGATCGGGCCGCCTTCGCGGATGCCCGCATCGCCGGGCTCCATGCCGGCCTGAAGCTCAATGCCGACCAGGAGAAGCTGTGGCCGCCGGTCGAGGCCGCGCTGCGCGACATGGTCAAGCTGCGCCAGCAGCGCCGCGCGGCGATGCGCGACCGCCCGAAGATGTCCGACGACGCGCCGGCCGCCCTGCGGGCGATGGCCGATGCCGCCTCCGCCCGGGGCGAGGCCCTGCGCAAGCTCGCCGACGCCGCCCAGCCGCTCTACGCGAGCCTCGACGAGGGCCAGAAGCGGCGCGCCATGATCCTGGCCCGCCCGATGGGCGGCCATCGCCACGGCGGCTGGCATCGCCATCGCGACGACGAGCGCGGCCCCGGCGGCGACGACCGCTGAACGCCGCCGACGGCAAAAAACTTGATCCGCAGCGGCGGCGGCTGCAAACCGCTGCCGCCGCGGATCTTGCCTCAGGGAGCCCGGTGACAGGACCGAACCGGTAAGCTCCATGGCGCGCCTCCCCGGCGACACCTTCCCCCTCCTCGTCCGCCTGTGGCGCACCTGGCTCTATCCCCACCGCGCGACGCTCGCCGTGGTGCTGGTGCTGATCGCCCTGGTGGGCGGCTCGACCGGGCTGTACCCGGCGCTGATCAAGGCCGCCTTCGACGCCTTCGACCGCAAGGATGCGGCGGCCATCGCCTACGGGCCGCTGGTGGTGATCGTAGTCACGGCTTTGCGCGGCTTCTCGCTGTTCGGGCAGACGGTGCTGACCAACCGGGTCGTCACCCGGGTCGAGGCCGACATGCAGGCGGCGCTCTACAGCCACCTGATCGAATCCGACCTGGCGCAGCTCGGCCGCGAGAGCCCGGCGGCGCTGACCCAGCGCTTCACCACCGATTTCGCCTTCATCAAGGAGGCGCTGACCCGCATCTCCACGGTGCTGCTGCGCGACATCGCCATGCTGATCGGGCTGGTCGCGGCCTTGATCTGGATGGATCCGGTCCTGACCCTGGTCGCCGGCCTGACGGTGCCGTTCGTGGCCGGGCCGATCGGGCGGATCGGCAAGAAGCTCCGGCGGGTCTCGACCACCACGCAGGAGCAGATGGGCGCCACCGCCAGCCTGATCTCCGAGAGCCTGCAGGGCGCCCGGGTCGCCAAGACCTACGCCATGGAGGGCTACCTCAAGGGCCGGGCGGTGCAGGCGCTCAATGAGGTGCGCCGCCTCAAGATGAAGGCCGCCAACGCCCGCGGGCGCCTCGACCCGCTGCTGGAGGTGGGCGGCGGCATCGCGGTGGCGGGCGTGCTGGTGCTGGTCGGGCAGCGGGTGCTGGCCGGCGAGCGGACGGTGGGCGATTTCACCGGCTACGTGGCGGCCCTGCTGCTCGCCGCGCAGCCCGCCCGGGCCTTGGGCAACCTCAACGCCATCCTGCAGGAGGCGGCGGCGGCGTTGCGGCGCTATTTCGACGTGATGGACGAGGCGCCCCAGATCCGCGAGGCGCCCGATGCGGCGCCGCTCGTCGTCACCGCCGGGGAGATCCGGTTTGAGAGCGTGCAGTTCCGCTACCGCCCGGACGCGCCGGCGCTCGAGGGGATCGACCTCACGGTTCCAGCCGGCGCCGCCACCGCGCTGGTCGGGCGCTCGGGCTCCGGGAAGTCCTCGCTGCTCAATCTCGTGCCGCGGCTCTACGACGTCACCGTCGGCCGGGTGACCATCGACGGGCAGGACGTGCGCGCCGTGACCCTGGCCTCGCTCCGCGCCGCCGTCGCGGTGGTCTCGCAGGAGGTGGTGCTGTTCGACGACACCATCGCGGCCAATATCGGCTTCGGGCGACCTGGGGCGAGCCGGGCCGAGATCGAAGCGGCCGCCCGCGCCGCCGCCGCCCACGACTTCGTGACCGCCCTGCCGGAGGGCTACGCGTTCCGCGTCGGCCCCTCCGGCAACCGCCTTTCCGGCGGCGAGCGCCAGCGTGTCGCCCTGGCCCGGGCCTTCCTGAAGGACGCGCCGATCCTGCTCCTCGACGAGGCGACCTCGGCGCTCGATTCGGAATCCGAGCGCCTGGTCCAGGAGGCGCTGACCCGTCTGATGCGCGGCCGTACCACCCTGGTGATCGCCCACCGCCTCTCGACGGTGCGGGAGGCCGACCGGATCGCCGTGATGGAGGCCGGCCGCGTCATTGAGACCGGTCGCCACGACGACCTGATTGCGGCCGGGGGCGCCTATGCCCGTCTGCACCGGATGCAATTGTCGGAGCCGGCGCCCGCTGCGTGAGCCGACCTGCTATCGCGCCGCCGGCACGGCAAATCCGGCGCATGAGTCATGCGCGCGCTCCGTAGATTCGTCCGCCGGAGCGCGGCATAAGGGCTTGAGTCTATGAGGACCCCACCCGTGAGCGACCTGACGTTCGAGACCCACGCCCATCCCGCCCGCCGGACCAGCGCCGAGCGGGCTGCCCTGATGGAGAATCCGGGCTTCGGCAAGGTGTTCACCGACCACATGGTCGTAGCCCGGTACTCGGCCGGTCGCGGCTGGCACGATGCGCGGATCCAGGCGCGCGAGGCGATCCCGCTCGATCCGGCCGCCGCAGTGCTGCACTACGCGCAGGAGATCTTCGAGGGCCTGAAGGCCTACCGCACCGCCGATGGCGGGGCCGCCCTGTTCCGCGCCGACGCCAATGCCCGCCGCTTCCGCCAATCGGCCGAGCGCATGGCGATGGCGCCGTTCCCCGAGGAAGCGTTCGTCGAGGCGATGCACAAGCTGGTGCAGATCGACCGCGACTGGATCCCCGACACGCCCGACGGCAGCCTGTACCTGCGGCCGTTCATGATCGCCAACGAGGCGTTCCTGGGGGTGAAGCCGGCCTCGGAATACCTGTTCGTCACCATCGCCTCGGCGGTGGGCTCCTACTTCAAGGACCCGACCGGCACGGTCACGGTCTGGATCTCGGAGCATTTCACCCGCGCCGCGCCGGGCGGCACCGGGGCGGCCAAGTGCGGCGGCAATTACGCCGCGAGCCTCGCCGCGCAGGCCGAGGCCGCGCGCCAGGGCTGCGAGCAGGTGGTGTTCCTCGACGCGGCCGAGCGCCGCTACATTGAGGAGCTCGGCGGCATGAACGTGTTCTTCGTGTTCGCCGACGGCACGCTCCAGACGCCGCCGCTCTCCGACAGCATCCTGCCCGGCATCACCCGCGACTCGGTGATCACCCTGGCCCGCGAGGCGGGGCTCACCGTCAAGGAGGAGCCCTACACGGTCGACGCCTGGCGGGCCGACGTCCGCGCCGGCCGCCTCACCGAGGCCTTCGCCTGCGGTACCGCCGCGGTGATCACGCCGATCGGCACCGTGAAGGGCCGCGAGGACAACTTCACCATCGGCGACGCGGTGGCCGGACCGGTGGCCCGCCGGCTGCGGGGCATGTTGGTCGATATCCAGCGCGGCACGACCCAGGATTCGCACGGCTGGTTCCAGAAGGTCTTTTAGGGCATCGTCCGGACAGACACTGTCCGGCACCCGAAAACAGACGATGCCCCACCAAAACCTGAGGGCATCGTCCTGGATCCGATCTTCAGGACGATGCCCGAGGCTCTTGCGCCCCGCCCGGGCGCATCCGTGACCGGACCGGCCGCCGCTCCCCCGGTCGCCGGGCCTTGGAATCCCGGCGTCCAGTCGGACCTGCCGGCCGCCTTCGCCCCGCTGATCACCGTCTATCGCCCCGAGCACGTCGAGACGCCGCTGCGCGACGCCCTCGAGATGAGCGACCTGTGCGGCCTGCCGGCCCGCCAGCTCACCCGGATCCGGCCCTGGCGCCTGGTGGTCCACGAGGTGCTGATCCGGGTCATGTCCGACCTGTCGGTGCCGGTGGGCGCGGTCTATGCGGATCTCGGCGTCAATTTCCGGTCGATCGTCGCCGCCATCCTGCGCGAGGGCATCGAGCCCCGGCTCGGTGAGGTCGAGGCAGCCCTGGCGGCGCTCCGCGCCGAGGCCGACGCCGTGCTCCGGCGCGAGATCGCCGCGATCCTCGACGACCCGCCGCCCCCGGCAGCCCCGGAGCCCGGCTGGCTCGACCGGCTGCTCGGGCGTCGCCCGCCACCGCCGAGCCCGCCGCCCCGGCAGGATCCCGCGACCCGGGCGCTGAACCACCTCGAGGCCTGGCAAGGCCGGGCGCTGCAGGCCGGCGACGGCCTGGAGATCGCCGCCTGCGAGGCCCTGCGCGGCGTCGTCTCCGGGATCCTCGCGCGGCAGAACACGCTGATCCGCGATCCCGCCCTGTTGCGCGGCATCGCCGGGACCCTGGTCTCGAACGGCTACGGCAGCCGCCGCATCGGCGAGCTGATCGAGCCCTGGATCGCCGCCGTGGTCGAGGCCCGCGGCTATCGGCGTCTCGCGCCGCAAGCCCATCCGGTGGTGATGAACGTCAAGGGTGCCTCGGCGTCCGGCAAGAGCACGATCCGGCCCTACCAGCTCGGGCTGGCCCGGCGGCTCGGGATGGCCTGGTCCGACTTCGCGGTGATCACCCCGGACGTCTGGCGCAAGTTTTTGCTCGACTACGACAGCCTCGGCCCGGCGACCCGGTATGCCGGCACGCTCACGGGCTACGAGGTCGAGATGATCGACATGAAGCTCGACCGCTACGTCACCCGCAAGGCGGCCGAGCGGCGGATCTCGAACCTGCTGATCGACCGGTTCCGGTTCGACAGCTTCCAGGCCGAGGCCGGCTCGGATGGCGGCGGCCAGTTGCTCACCCGGTTCGGCGAGCGGGTCTACATGCAGTTCATGGTGACGCCGCCGGCCGACACGGTGGAGCGCGCCTACAAGCGCGGCGAGCAGTTCGGCCGGTTCAAGGCGGTCGAAGACCTGCTGGCCCACAATGTCGAGGCCTATACCGGCATGCCGCGCCTGTTCTTCAACTGGGCGCTCGCCCGGGACAAGCAGGTGGTCTGCGAGTTCCTGGACAACAGCGTCCCGCAGGGGGAGCGCCCGCGCACCATCGCGTTCGGGGCCGGCGGGGTCCTCAACATCCTCGACGTGAAGGGGCTGATCGACATAGATCGGTTTCGCAAGGTCGACATCTTCGCCCACGGGCCCGACGAAGTCTTTCGCGGGGTCGACCTCGCGGCGGCGGCCAACACCAGCTTTCTGCGCGACTGCCTTCGCCGGATGGACGCGGTCCGGTTCGCCCGGGCCGAGACCGGCCGCGTTTTCGTCCGCCTCGATCGCGGGCGCGTCACCGGCCTCGATCGCGGGGTCCTGTCGGAGGTGGCGGATGATCCCGATTGGGAGGCGGCCCGCGCGGTGATCGGCATCTCCGAGGATGCCGCCGGGATACCGGAGATCGATGAGACGCTTGTCCCGGCGGACGAGCCGACGCTGGGCAGCTGGGGACCCAGCGCGACCTGACCGGCAGACGGAACAATATTTCCGAGACTGACAGCGAACCGCCGCCGTATCGGTCTGGTATATTGCATGCCTGAGCCGAATATGCATGATTGAGCCTGCACGAGACAGACGCGCCAGCTCAAGGACGCGCTGCCCACCAGAGAGGCTCAGGGATGGAACGCCAGGATTCGCCGTCGGCGAAATGGTGGCAGCTCGCCTTCGGCGTGATCTGCATGGCCATGATCGCCAACCTGCAATACGGCTGGACGCTGTTCGTCGACCCCATCGATCAGCGCTACCACTGGGGGCGGGCGGCGATCCAGCTCGCCTTCACGTTGTTCGTCGCCACCGAGACCTGGCTCGTGCCGGTGGAGGCCTGGTTCGTGGACCGCTACGGCCCGAGCCTCGTGGTCGCGTTCGGCGGGGTGATGATCGCCCTGGCCTGGACGATCGACGCCTACGCCGACAGCCTCGCGCTGCTCTATCTCGGCGCGGTGGTCGGCGGCATCGGCGCCGGCTCGGTCTACGGCACCTGCGTCGGCAACGCGCTGAAGTGGTTCCCGCATCGCCGCGGCTTGGCCGCCGGCGCCACCGCGGCCGGCTTCGGTGCGGGCGCGGCAATCACCGTCGTGCCGATCGCCCGGATGATCGCCTCCAGCGGCTATCAGGACGCCTTCCTGTATTTCGGGATCGGCCAGGGCGCCATCGTGCTCGCCCTCGCCTTCCTGCTGCGCAAGCCGACCACCATCGTGCCGATGCAGCGCAAGAGCCTGCGCCTGCCCCAGACGAAGATCGACCGCAGCCCCCGCGAGGCGGTGCGCACGCCGGTCTTCTGGGTGATGTACGCGATGTTCGTCATGGTCGCCTCCGGGGGCCTGATGGCGGCGGCGCAGATCGCCCCGATCGCCCAGGATTTCCACGTCGCCGGCGTGCCGGTCAGCCTGTTCGGCCTCCAGATGGCAGCGCTGACCCTGGCGATCTCCCTCGACCGGATCTTCGACGGGTTCGGCCGGCCGTTCTTCGGCTACGTCTCCGACAATATCGGCCGCGAGAACACGATGTTCATCGCCTTCTCGACGGCGGCCCTGGCGGTGATCGTCCTCCTCACCTACGGCCACCACCCGATGGTGTTCGTCTTCGCCACCGCGGTGTATTTCGGGGTGTTCGGCGAGATCTACTCCCTGTTCCCGGCGACCTGCGGGGATACGTTCGGGTCGAAATACGCCGCCAGCAATGCCGGCCTGCTCTACACCGCCAAGGGCACCGCGGCGTTCCTGGTGCCGTTCGCCAGCCTCCTGTCGGCGGCCTATGGGTGGTCGGCGGTGTTCTCACTGATCATCGGGCTCAACGTCGCCGCCGCCGCGCTCGCGATCTTCCTGCTGCGGCCGCTGCGCGCCCGCTACCTCGCCGAGGCCGAGCATCCCGCGGCGCTCGCCGCCCAGCCGATCCGGGCGGCCTGAACGGCCTTTGACATCACGCCGTCCCTCGAACGACGCTCGGCCTACACGGATCTCCTACCCTTCCCCTCATCCTGAGGCGACGAAGCGAAGCGGAGGCCTCGAAGGAGGGCTCCGTCGAGGCCCGCCGGCGCGGGCACCTCAGGATGCGGATAGCGGGTCGGAGATCCTGACAGAAACCTCGAAAGCACCCCGTACCGACACTGAATTTCCGGGAGAAACAGCGATGACCGCTCTGGCAAAGATCGTCCACACCGCCCCCGAGATCGAGGCCGAGCCCGATCTCACCGACGGCTTCCACCTCGTCATCGACGCGCTCAAGCTCAACGGCATCGAGACGATCTACGGCGTCCCGGGCATCCCGATCACCGATCTCGGCCGCATGGCCCAGGCCGCGGGGATGCGGGTCGTGTCGTTCCGCCACGAGCAGCATGCCGGCAACGCCGCCGCAATCGCCGGCTTCCTCACCCAGAAGCCGGGCATCTGCCTCACGGTCTCGGCGCCGGGCTTCCTGAACGGCCTGACCGCGCTCGCCAACGCCACCACCAACTGCTTCCCGATGATCCTGATCTCGGGCTCGTCCGAGCGCGAGATCGTCGATCTCCAGCAGGGCGACTACGAGGAGATGGACCAGCTCGCCATCGCCAAGCCCCTGTGCAAGGCGGCCTTCCGGGTGCTGCACGCGGCCGATATCGGCATCGGCGTCGCCCGGGCGATCCGCGCGGCCTGCTCAGGCCGTCCCGGCGGCGTCTATCTCGACCTGCCGGCCAAGCTGTTCTCCCAGGTGATGGAGGCCGAGGCCGGCCAGAAGTCGCTGGTGAAGGTGATCGATCCGGCCCCGGCCCAGCGCCCCGCCCCCGAGGCGATCACCCGGGCGCTGGAGGTGCTGAAATCCGCCCGCCGGCCGCTGATCGTGCTCGGCAAGGGCGCGGCCTACGCCCAGGCCGACGACGCCATCCGCGCCCTCGTCGAGACCAGCGGCATCCCGTACGTGCCGATGAGCATGGCCAAGGGGCTGCTGCCCGACACCCACCCGCTCTCGGCCGGCGCCGCGCGCTCCACCGCGCTCAAGGATTCGGACGTCGTGCTGCTGATCGGCGCCCGGCTCAACTGGCTGCTGTCGCACGGCAAGGGCAAGAGCTGGGGCGAGCCGGGCTCGACCAAGTTCATCCAGATCGACATCGAGCCGCGCGAGATGGATTCGAATGTCGAGATCGTGGCCCCGGTGGTCGGCGATATCGCCTCCTGCGTCCAGGCGCTCCTCGACGGGATGGGCCAGGGCTGGCAGCAGCCCCCGGTCGACTGGATCGACACGCTCAAGACCAAGCGCGAGGCGAACATCGCCAAGATGGCGCCCAAGCTCATGAGCAACGCCTCGCCCATGACCTTCCACGCGGCGCTCGGCGCCCTGCGGACCATCGTGAAGGAGCGGCCCGACGCGATCCTGGTCAACGAGGGCGCCAACACCCTCGACCTCGCCCGGGGCATCATCGACATGTACCAGCCGCGCAAGCGCCTGGATGTCGGCACCTGGGGCATCATGGGCATCGGGATGGGCTTCGCCGTCGCCGCCGCGGTCGAGACCGGCAAGCCGGTCCTGTGCGTGGAGGGCGACAGCGCCTTCGGCTTCTCGGGCATGGAGGTCGAGACCATCTGCCGGTACGGGCTGCCGGTCTGCATCGTCGTGTTCAACAACAACGGCATCTACCGCGGCACCGATTCCGACCCGACCGGGCGCGACCCGGCCACCACGGTGTTCGTGAAGGATTCCCGCTACGACAAGATGATGGAGGCCTTCGGCGGCGACGGCTACCACGTCACCTCGCCGGACGAGCTGACCCGCGCGGTCAACGCCGCCATGGATTCCAGCCGACCCTCGCTCATCAACGCCGTGATCGACCCGGCCGCCGGCAGCGAGAGCGGCAATATCGGCAGCCTCAACCCGCAGAGCGGGATCAAGAAGAAGGCGTGAGGCGCACGCCTCTCAGGGGGCGATGTGTTCTGCAGACGTTCGAGAGTGTCTTGAGCGTTGGACCATCCACCCTGTCATCCCGGGGCCGCGTAGCGGATCCCGGGATCCAGAAACTCAGGTGGAGCAAAGCCTTGCGCCGTCAGCGCATCTGGATTCCGGGCTCGCCTGCGGCGCCCCGGAATGACATTGTGGCCAGCGGCCGCCGCTCCTGAACGGTGTTTTTGGGGCCACGTCGCTTGAGGCATCGACAAGGGCCCGAGCCTCGTCCCCCAGATAGCCAACAACCACCGGTAATCCTCCCGCGGATCCGGGCCGCTCGCCCTCCCCGTGGCCCGCCTCGTGCTAAGCTTCGGCGACACGCATCGCAGGGGCGAGCCGACATGCTGACCAGACGATCCTTCGTGGCCCTGTCGGGCGCGGCGCTCGCCGCCCCGGCACTCGCCCAGGGCACGGCCTCCCGGGTGCTCAAGTTCATCCCGCAGGCCGACCTGACGGTGCTCGACCCGATCTGGACGACCGCCTACGTGACCCGCAACCACGGGCTCGCGGTGTTCGACACCCTGTACGGGACCGATGCCAGCTACGCCGCGCAGCCGCAGATGGTCGCTGGCCACGTCGTCGAGGATGACGGCAAGCTGTGGCGCATGACGCTGCGGCCCGGGCTGACTTTCCACGACGGCACGCCCGTGCTCGCCCGCGACTGCGTCGCCAGCATCAATCGCTGGGCCAAGCGCGACCCGATGGGCCAGACGCTCATGGCCTACACGGACGAGCTCTCGGCCCCCGACGACCGGACCATCCAGTTCCGGCTGAAAAAGCCCTTCCCGCTCCTGCCCGACGCGCTGGGCAAGGTCGGCTCGCCGATCTGCGCGATCATGCCGGAACGCCTCGCCAAGACGGACGCGTTCACGCAGGTGACCGAGATGGTCGGCAGCGGCCCGTTCCGGTTCAAGGCCGACGAGCGGATGGTCGGCGCCCGGGTCGTCTACGAGCGCTTCGACAAATATGTCCCGCGCGAGGGCGGTGAGCCGCAATGGACCTCGGGCCCCAAGCGCGCCTTCCTCGACCGGGTCGAGTGGCACGTCATCCCCGATCAGGCCACCGCCGCCTCGGCGATGCAGACCGGCGAGATGGATTGGTGGGAGCAGCCGCCCGCCGACCTCGTGCCGACGCTCGGCAGCCTGAAGACCTCGATCAAGGACCCGACCGGGCTGATTGGCTGCCTGCGCATGAACCAGCTGCTGCCGCCCTTCGACAACCCGGCGATCCGGCAGGTGCTGCTGAAGGTGGTCGACCAGACCGACTTCATGCAGGCGGTGACCGGCGACGACCCGAAGCTGCGGCACGTGCCGGCCGGCTTCTTCTGTCCCGGCCTGCCGATGGCGAGCGAGGCCGGCCTCGACGTGCTGACGAGCAAGCGCGACTTCGACGCCGCCAAGAAGGCGCTGACGGCGGCCGGGTACAAGGGCGAGAAGGTGGTGCTGATGGGCGCCTCCGACTTCCCGAGCCTGAAGGCGCTGAGCGATGTCGCGGCCGACATGCTCACTCGGGCCGGCTTCAACGTCGATTATCAGGTCATGGATTGGGGTTCGGTGGTCCAGCGGCGGGCCAAGCGCGACCCGATCGCCCAAGGCGGCTGGAGCATCTTCTGCACCTTCTGGGCCGGGCTCGACCAAGCCAACCCGGCGGTCAGCGCCTTCCTGCGCGGGACCGGCGCGAGCGCCCCGGTCGGCTGGCCGACCAGCGAGAAGCTCGAGACGCTGCGCCAGGAATGGCTCGATGCTCCCGACACCGCCGCGCGCAAGACGCTCGCGGACGCCCTGCAGAAGCAGGCCTTCGCGGACGTGCCCTACCTGCCGCTCGGGCAGTATTTCAACCAGACCTCGTACAAGCCCTCTGTGACCGGGGTGCTCGACGGCGTGCCGGTATTCTGGAACGTCAGGAAGGGCTGAGCGGGCGGGTCAGGCCGGCACGGCATCCGCGGCCCTGCGGGCCCGCGCCGGACCGCCGGGCCCGGCATCGGCCATCAGCGCCGGGATCAGATCGGTCTGCGAGACGATCCCGACGAGCCGGCCATCCGGATCGACCACCGGCAGGTGGTGGAGGGCCGCCTCCGCCATCCGGAGCACCAACTCGGCCAGCGGCGTGTCCGGGGTGACGGGCTCGACCGCACTCATGATGTCGGCGGCGCAGCCATGGGGCGCCCGCCCGCGCTCCACGGTCAGCTGCAGGCGGCGGCCGAGGCCCAGCCGCGGGCCGCTCCGGTCCCATTCGGCCTTGTCCAACAGGTCGGTCTGCGTGACGATCCCGAGCACCCGGGCGCGCTCGTCGGTGACCGGCAGGGCCTTGATCCGGTGGCGGCGCAGCAGGTGCAGCGCCTGCGCCAGGGAATCGTGCGGCGCGACCCCGATCACGTCGCGGGACATGATCGCCGCGCAGGTGGTCTGGCCCGGGCGGCGCCCATAGACGCGCATCTGCACCCGCCGCAGGATCTGCTCCAGGTCGCTGCGGTCGACGTCGAGCAGCTGGTCGAAATCCTGCAGGGCCGCATCGAGGTCCGAGGCCAGGAAGCCGAGGCGGGACGCCGGCGCCCGGTCGTCGGTCCGCGGGCCGGCCGGGCGCAGGTGCGGATAGGCGCGGCCGGTGAGGTTGTTGAACAGCAGGGCCGCACTCAGCAGCAGCAGCGAATTGGCCGCCACGGGCCAGAGCACGAAGCCGTAGCCGAGTTCCCGGATCGCCGGGCCGCCGAGAACAGCCGTCAGGGCCACCGCCCCGCTCGGCGGGTGCAGGCAGCGCAGGGCCATCATCAGGGCGATCGCCAACCCGATGGCCACGGAGGCCGCCACGAACGGGTCCGGCACCCAGGTCGCGGCCGTGACGCCGACCAGGGCGGCCACGAGGTTGCCGCCGAGGATTGACCAGGGCTGTGCCAGGGGACTGGCCGGCACCGCGAAGAGCAGCACCGCGGAGGCGCCCATCGGGGCGATCAGGACCGGGGCGGCCTCCGGCCCGATCGCGGCGCGGCAGACCAGGCCGGTGGCCAGGATCCCCAGCAGGGCGCCGGCGGCCGAGCGGAGACGCTCGCGCTTGCTGACCGGCGTCAGCTCGGGAAGGAGGCGGCTGAGCAGTGATCGCATCGGATCCGCATCGTGCACATGAGTCGGGACGGCGCAGGGCGCGCTGTCCCGACTCAGATTAGCAGAGGTTCGGAGCCGCTTATCAGACGGCGCGGGCCTCGTGCATCGCCTGGATCTGCGCGGGGCTGTAGCCGAGGCCGGTCAGCACCTCGTCGGTGTGCTCGCCGAGCAGCGGCGAGGCCTTCACCTCGACGGTCATGTCGGAGAACTTGATCGGGCTGCCGACGGTCAGGTAGCTACCGAGCTTCGGATGCGGCACCTCGACGACGGTGCCGCTGGCACGCAGCGACTTGTCCTCGGCGATCTCCTTCATCGACAGGACCGGCGCGCAGGGGATGTCGTAGGTGCGCAGGATGTCCACCGCCTCGAACTTGGTCTTGTCGGCGAGCCATTCCTCGATGGTCTTGAAGATGTCGAAGATTTTGTCCTGCCGGGCCCGCGGGGTGTTGTAGGCGGGATCGGTGATCCAATCCTCGCGGCCGAGCACCTTGCAGATCGGCGCCCAGGCATGGCCCTGGATCGTGAAGTAGATGTAGGCGTTCGGGTCGGTCTCCCAGCCCTTGCACTTGAGCACCCAACCGGGCTGGCCGCCGCCGCCGGCATTGCCGCCGCGCGGCACCACGTCCGAGAATTCCCCGTGCGGGTATTGAGGGTATTCCTCGAGATAGCCCAGCGCATCGAGGCGCTGCTGGTCGCGCAGCTTCACCCGGCAGAGGTTGATCACCGAATCCTGCATGGAGACGGCGACCTTCTGGCCGGTGCCGGTCTTGTTCTTCTGGTGCAGCGCCGTGAGGATGCCGATGGCGAGGTGCATGCCGGTGTTCGAATCACCGAGCGCGGCGGCGCTGACGGTCGGCGGGCCGTCCCAGAAGCCGGTGGTCGAGGCGGCGCCGCCGGCGCATTGGGCGACGTTCTCATAGACCTTCAGGTCCTCGTAATGGTGCCCGTCGGAGAAGCCCTTCACGGAGGCCAGGATCATCCCGGGATTGAGTTCCTGGATGCGGGCCCAGGAGAAGCCCATCCGGTCCAGCGCCCCGGGGCCGAAATTCTCGACCATCACGTCGGAATCCTGGATCAGCTTCTCCAGCACTTCCTTGCCGGCCTGGGTCTTGGTGTCCAGCGTCAGCGAGCGCTTGTTGGAGTTGAGCATCGTGAAGTAGAGCGCGTCCGCATCTTCGACGTGGCGCAGCTGCGTGCGGGTCACGTCGCCCGCGCCCGGCCGCTCGACCTTGATCACGTCGGCGCCGAACCACGCCAGCAGCTGCGTGCAGGCGGGGCCGGCCTGAACGTGGGTGAAATCGATGATCTTGATCCCGTCCAACGGCTTGCTCATCTGGCGTTCTCCCTTGCGCGTTGAGGATTGCGGTCTTCGGACGGTCCCGGTTTCCGGTCAGGATCCGTTCGGAAGGGCTTCGAGTTCGGCCACCCGCTGGCGGAGGCGTTTCTCCTCGCTCCAGCGTTCGGTTTCGTCGCGGATCACCGCGACGATGCCGGTCACCCGGTCCGACGCGTCCCGGATCATCCCGACCGTGAAGGCGATGGAGAGCTGGCGGCCGTCCTTGTGGATTGCCGGCACTCGCAGGGTCTCGGCCCCGTAGCGGGTGGTGCCGGTCCGCATGGTCTTGGCGTAGCCGTCCCAGTGGCGGCGGCGGTGGCGCTCCGGCGTGATCAGATCGAGGGTCTGCCCGAGGGCGTCCGCCGCGGTGAAGCCGAAGATCCGCTCGGCCGCCGGGTTCCAGACCGTGATCGCCCCCTCCGGATCGGCCACCACCACGGCGTCGCCGATGGCGGCGACGAGTCCCGTGAGGTCGTCCCCGGCGGGGCGGTCCAGCATGGTGTCAGCGTCCGACACGGACGGCCCAGCGGCGATGTCGGGCGGCCGGCATGCGGGCTGTATCGGGGGCAACGAAGCTCGGGTCCGTCATTGCGGTCTCCCTGCGATACGGCGCTAAAGTTCCGGTCGGCCCGGAACTCGTCGCCGCGTCTCGCTGTGCGTCTTGGTATCTGGTATGCCAAATACCCTCAGACGTCAACCGCGAAGGCGCAAAACGGCATTTTGTTGCAAATCGGTTGTCACCCGGCGCGAGCCAGATCGCTGTCGGGAACAGGCCGCCGGACGGCCCGGATCGACACCGCGAGCGCAGCCGGATGAGCGCGCGATTCATCGCGCTTCGAAACGGCGGGCTACCCTGGTTGGCTTCGCTGTAATCGCCAGGGCGGTGAGGCTGACGGCTTTCGCGCGAGCTCAGGAGCGCGGCCAGCGCCGGCCGGCCTTCTCAGATTCGCCGCTTTCCGGGGGCAGGAGCCGCGCAGCCAGACAGCACGGGCCGACTTTTCGGCAATCCGCCCTGGAGACCACCCCGGTGATCCGTTTCGAGAAAGTCAGCAAGGTCTACCGCACCGACGGCCACAAGCGGACGATCCTGGAACAGGTATCGTTCACCCTGAAGCCCGGCATTTCCTACGGCATCCTCGGCATCAACGGCGCCGGCAAATCGACCACGATGCGGCTCATCGCCGGGACCGAGGATCCGACCCGGGGGCGGATCCATCGCGGCCTGCGGATCTCCTGGCCGCTGGGCTTCGCCGGCGGCTTCCATCCCAAGATGACCGGCCGCGACAACGTCATGTTCGTCGCTCGGATCTACGGCGAGGATCCGCGCCGCGTGCTCGACTTCGTGGAGGACTTCTCCGAGCTCGGCAGCTATCTCGATGTGCCGATCTACACGTATTCGTCCGGCATGGGCGCCCGGCTCGCCTTCGGCATGAGTATGGCGATCCCGTTCGACTGCTACCTGATCGACGAGATCACCTCCGTGGGTGACGCGCGATTCTCGAAGCGCTGCGACGAGGTCTTCTCCCAGCGGCGCAAGAACGCCGACATCATCATGGTCTCGCACTCGATGGAGACCATCCGCCAATGGTGTACGCAGGGCCTCGTGCTGCTCAACGGGCGGGCGATCATCTACGAGGACGTCAACGACGCGATCGAGGTCTATCGGCGCCTCAACGCCTGAATGATCGCAGCCGCGAAGACATGCTTTTGCCGCCTCCCCGTGCGAGAGGCATCCGACGCGAGTGTTTCGGCGCGGTCGAGGGCCCGGTGACGGGCCGGCCGTCGAGTCCGGGGAGGCCGGGGATCAGGTCATGAATATGGAGATCCGGAAAGCCGAGGGGCAGCCGCTGACGACCGCGGACCGCCAGCAGGCGGTCACCGAATCGTTGCGGCAGATCGCCCGCATGTCGCGGTTCGTCGACCGCAAGAAGGGCATCCGGTCCTACCAGAGCCACGTCAAGAACGATCCCTGGATCCCGATCCTGTTCGTGATCTGCTTCGTGCTGCCGACCTTGGTCGGGGCGGTCTATTTCGGTCTGATCGCGTCCGACCGCTACGTCAGCGAGGCCCGGTTCGCGATTCGCCCGGCGCTCGGCACGGCCGACAAGGCGGCGCCGGACTCGGTCGGCACCTCGTCGGGTGTCCCGAGCCAGATGGTCGCGCAGGACACGCTGATCACCAACGAATACATCCACAGCCGGCCGATGATCGAGGCGATCGAGGCGAAGCTGCCGATCCGCGCGTGGTTCAGCCGCGACAGCATCGACTATTTCTCGCGCTTCGACGCCGAGAAGCCGATCGAGAAGTTCCTCCGCTACTGGAAGCGGCGTGTCGGCGTCGACGTCGAATCCGGCTCCGGCATCATGTCGCTGACGGTCGAGGCCTTCGACCCCGACGAATCCCTCGCCATCGCGAAAGCCGTGATGACCGAGGCGGAGCGGATGGTGAACGACCTCAGCGTGAAGGCGCGCGAGGATGCGGTCGCCGAGAGCTCCCGCGAGCTGAAAATCGCCGAAGATCGCATGACCAAGATCCGCCTGGCGATGCGCGACCTGCGCAACCGCGAAGGCGTGCTCGATGCCCAGAAGTCGAACGAGGCGAACCTCAAGATCGTGTCCGAGCTGCGGGCGGCCCGCATCAACCTTGCGGTCCAGCTCGCCATCGGCCAGCGCGACCTCGGTCCGGAATCGCGCCGCATCATCGACATCAAGCAGCAGATCAAGGATCTCGACGAGAACATCGCCCGGATCGAGCGGCAATCGGCCAGCCAGGATCCGGAGCAGAAGCGCCTGCTCTCGGACGCGCTCACCCGGTTCGAGGCCCTCGAGAACGACCGCAAGAACGCCGAGAAGTACTACCAGCAGGTGCTGACCGCCCACGAGCGCGCCCGCATCGTCGCCGCCCGGCAGATCGAGTTCTTCAGCCCGATCGTCGAGCCCGTGAAGGCGGAATCCTCGGTGGAGCCGCGGCGGATCCTGTTGATCAGCCTGGTCACCGCGGGCGCGGCCGTGCTGTTCGCCGCCTCGATGTTCGCCCGGAAGATGATGAACTGAGCCGGAGCGCCTTCGACGAAGCACTCTGCGCCGCGTCGAAGGAGACGCGGCGCTCGGCCCGGCTCAGCCGCGTACCGCCGCGCCGGTCCAGCCCTCGGCGCGCCAGCCTTCGGCCCGCTCGTCGAGGTCGATCGAGCCGGCGCGATCGAGGATCGCCATCACCCGGTCGGCCTGGTGGTCCTCGGCCCGCACCGTCACGAGGGTCCCGCCCCGGCGCACGCCCTCGGCATAGGTCTCGGCCTCGCCCTCGGTGAGTCCGGCGCCCGTAAGGCCGCCGATCAGCCCGCCCGCCGCGGCGCCGACGCCCGCGCCGGTCACGGCCGCGATCAGCCAGCCCGCCGCAACCACCGGCCCGAGGCCGGGAATCGCCAGCAGCCCGAGCCCCGCCAGCAATCCGGCGCCGCCCCCGAGCACGGTGCCGACGGTCGCGCCCGTCCCGGCGGCGTCCACCGGATCGACCACGTCCGGCTTCGGATCGCCGAAGGGCTGATCCCGGGGCGTGTCCGATCCGGCCCGGTTCGCCAGGATGCTGATATCGGCATGGGGCACGCCCGCGGCCTCGAGCTGGTCGACCACGCCGGTGGCGGTGTCGTACTCGTCGAACAGGGCGGTCAGGACACGGGCGGCCATGCGGGATCCCTCGATTGGTGGGCTGCCGCCCGTTTGCACGACGACGATGCCGCGGCGGGACAAGCGGCTGAAGCCATGCGGGTTCCGCCCGCGCCGGCCCGGTTCTTAACGGCGCGCTAACCATCCACTCGGCAGATCTTGCCGGGTCCGCCCCCGGGATTCCCCCGGGCGGGCGGCGATGGATCGAGAACGATGGCGGAGACGGCGAGCGCGCCGGCCAGGGGCGGGGCGATGGGCGGGGCCGCCTCGGTCCTGAGTCAGCTCGCGCTGCCGACCCGCGGCGACCTCCACGCGCTGTCCAAGCGCTCGGATCTCATGTTCGCCACCGGCGTCATGGGCATCCTGGCGGTCCTGATCTTCCCGCTGCCGGCGGTGCTGCTCGACCTGCTGCTGGCGGTCTCGATCATCACCTCGGTGCTGATCATGATGACCGGCCTGTCGATCGACAACCCGCTGGAATTCACCGTCTTCCCGACGCTGCTGCTCATCGCCACGATGCTGCGGCTGGCGCTGAACCTCGCCTCGACCCGCCTGATCCTGGGCCATGGCCACGAGGGCACGGCGGCGGCTGGCCACGTCATCGAGGCCTTCGGCAACTTTGTGATGGGCGGCAACTTCGTCATCGGGATCATCGTGTTCGCGATCCTGATCATCGTGAACTTCGTGGTCATCACGAAGGGCTCGGGCCGCATCGCCGAGGTCGCGGCCCGCTTCACCCTCGACGCGATGCCCGGCAAGCAGATGGCGATCGACGCCGACCTGTCGGCCGGCCTGATCGACGAGAAGGTCGCCAAAGCCCGCCGGGCCGCCCTGGAAGAAGAATCCTCGTTCTTCGGCGCCATGGACGGCGCCTCGAAATTCGTCCGCGGCGACGCGGTCGCCGCCCTGCTGATCACCTTCATCAACGTGGTCGGCGGCATCGTCATCGGGGTGGCGCAGCAGGGCATGAGCTTCGGCGACGCCGCCAAGAGCTACACCCTGCTCACCATCGGCGACGGGCTGGCGAGCCAGGTCCCGGCCTTGATCGTCTCCACCGCGGCCGGCATCTTGGTCTCGAAGGCGGGCGTGCGCGGCTCGGCCGACAAGGCGCTCGGCAAGCAGCTCGCGCATTACCCCAAGGCGCTCGGCATGTCGGCGGCCGTGATGTTCCTGATCGCGCTCCTGCCCGGCATGCCGATGCTGCCGTTCCTGCTGCTCGGCGGCGGAGCCGGCTACGCCGCCTGGCGCACCAACAAGACCGCCAAGGAGGCCCCGCCGCTGGACGCGCAGGGCGCGCCGATGGACGCCAAGGCAGTCGCGGCCGCCGCGACCGCCGCCAAGGAGGAGACCGTCACCGACCTGCTCAAGCTCGACGACCTCAAGCTCGAGATGGGCTACGCGCTCCTCGCCCTGGTCAACGGCGAGGGCCAGGACCGGCTCACCGACCAGATCAAGGCCCTGCGCCGCCAGCTCGCGGCCGAACTCGGCTTCGTCATGCCGTCGGTGCGGATCCTCGACAACGTCCAGCTCGACGCCAATTCCTACGTGGTCCGGGTCAAGGAGATCGAGGCCGGCACGGGCCGGATCTTCCCGGGCCAGTTCATGGCCATGGATCCGATGGGCGGCCAGGTCCAGCTACCCGGCCAGCACATGCTGGAGCCGACCTTCGGCCTTCCCGCCACATGGATCGACGCGTCCCTGCGCGACCAGGCGCAGCTCAAGGGCTACACGGTGGTGGATGCCGCCACCGTGGTCTCGACCCACCTCACCGAGGTGATCAAGGCCCATGTCTCCGAGCTCCTCAACCATGTCGAGGTCTCGAAGCTGCTGCGCGAGCTGCCCAAGGAGCATGCCGAGCTGCTCAAGGAGATCGTGCCCTCGCAGATCTCGACCACCGGCGTGCAGCGCGTGCTGCAGTTCCTGCTCTCCGAGCGCGTGTCGATCCGTGATCTCGGGGCGATCGTCGAGGGGATCGCGGAAGTCGCCGGCGCGGTGAAGAACCCGCGCGACGTGGTCGAGCATGTCCGCGCACGGCTCGGCCGGCAGATCTGCGCCCAGTATCAGGACCAGAACAGCACCCTGCCGATCATCACCCTGTCGCCGGCCTGGGAGCAGGCCTTCATGGAATCGATCGTGGGCGAGCGCGAGGAGCGCTACCTCGCGATGCAGCCCTCGAAGCTCAGCGAGTTCGTCACCGCGGTCCGCGACCGCTTCGAGGCCGCCGCCCGCCAGGGAGAGATGCCGGTTCTGGTCACCTCGGCCCAGTCCCGGCCGTTCGTGCGCTCGATCATCGAGCGCTTCCGCCGCGAAACCCCGGTGATGAGCCAGGCGGAGATCCA
Source organism: Methylobacterium brachiatum (assembly GCF_020523825.1). GTDB lineage: Bacteria > Pseudomonadota > Alphaproteobacteria > Rhizobiales > Beijerinckiaceae > Methylobacterium > Methylobacterium brachiatum. Next base: position 176,086 of record NZ_JAJALK010000006.1, read on the forward strand.
CCCGCGGGCGCGGCTGCGCACGGTGGGGTCGATCTGAGGGGTGGCGGGCTGGGGTCTAACCGGCAGCGCGGCGGGCAAAGCTCGTCGCCCAACGATTTGAGAGTTGGACGGACGGCGAAACAGACGCCTTGTCATCCCGGGGCCGCGCAGCGGAACCCGGGATCCATAACCGCTGACAGATCAAAACCCGGCACCGTCGGCGTATCTGGATTCCGGGCTCGCCTCCGGCGCCCCGGAATGACGCAGTGGATGATCCGTCAATCGGGACGCGGTTCAGCAGAGGCCGTGAGCCAAGCGCTCGCCCCCGGCCCGCCGGCCTCAGACCGCCTTCTGCTTCAGCTCGCGCTCCAGCTCGTGCGCGTCGAGCCCCGGCACGACCACCGGCGGCTCCGGCACGGTCGAGGGCACCGCGGCGGGTGCCGCGATGGCGGCGGCGAGGCGCGAGCGCTCGAACAGCACCACCACGATCACCGAGATCAGCGCCGGGATCCAGAAATAGAAGATCCGGAAGATGATCACCGCCGCGATGATCGCGTCCTTCTGGGCGTCGTCGGTGATGTGCATCGCCGTGATGAACACGATCTCGAACACGCCGAGGCCGCCCGGGGCGTGCGAGGCGAGCGCCACCGAGAACGAGGCGAGGAAGATCGCCAGAACCGGGATGAAGCCCGGGTTCATCGCCTCCGGCAGGGCGAAGTAGATGATGCCCGCGGCACCCAGCAGCTCCAGCGGCGCCGCCAGCAGCTGGCGCGCCATGATGCCGGGCCGGGGATATTCGAGCTTGAACGAGCGGATGTGCAGCGGCCGCAGGCGCAGGATCGAGCCGAGCACGTAGAGCGCCACGAAGCCCAGCATGCAGAAGCCGACGACCAGCGCCGTCTTCGGATCGGTCAGGAAGCCAGGGAGCTTGCCCTCCAGGCGCGTCAGCAGGTTCGGGTCCACCACCAGGGTGAAGCCGCCGAGCAGGACCGTGCCGAGGAAGAACGTGAAGGAGCACAGGGCCACCAGCACGGCGACCTGGGCGGCCGAGAGGCCCTTGGCCGTGTAGGCCCGGTAGCGCACCAGGGCGCCGGAGAAGACCGAGGCGCCGATATTGTGCGACAGCGCGTAGGTGGTGAAGGAGCAGAGCGAGACGAACAGCCACGAGATGTGGCGCACGCCCAGATGCAGCAGCGCGATCCGGTCGTACCAGGCGAGGGCCGCGTAGGCCACGAGGGTCGAGATCGCCGCCAGCAGGATGCGATGCGGGGGGATCGCCAGGATCGCGGACCAGATCGCCGCCAGCGATGTGGTCTTCAGCTCTTGGTAGAGAAAGTAGCCCGATACCACGACCGCTGCGAGGCCGATCAACGGCCAGATGAACTCGCTGAGCTTCTTCATGTACACCGACGCCCCGGGGAGAGCCCCTGATGCGCCGCCATGCAATGCGCCGCAAGCGGATCGAGGCCATCGCGATCCCCCTTGTCAGGTGATCGTGACGGTTTCGTGCCGCGTTGCCGGCACATCACACACGGACTCGGCGAAAAGGCCCTCGGAGGGCGCAACGCGCGGGTGCGCGAGGCCCGAGCGGGCGCCTCAGCCGCGGGCGCGGTTGAGGCCGATTCCGTCCATCGCGGCCTGGTCGCGGATCGCCTCGGCGGCGCGCTCGGCGGTGCGCTCCCGGTCGTTCAGGATCTCGACCTTCTTCAGCTCCTCGAAGGCCTCGCCGAGCTCGGCCTTGGCCTCGGCCAGCTGGCCTTCCAGCGCCTGGGCGGATTGGCGCATGTTGTCCCGGCGGCCGGCGGCGGCGCGCGCGTAGGTCGGGTAGGCGAAATGCCCGACATCGGTGATGCCGGCGCGGGCCTCCTCGACGGCGACTTCCCGGTCGAGCTCCACCGCCATGCGCTGGAAGTCGGCCATCATCATCTCGATCTGGGTCACACGCCGCCGCTTCTCATCAACCTGGAAGCGACGCAGCCGGATCAGCGTGTCACGCGATTTCATTGGGACGCTCACTCCACGCAACGCTCGGGGCCGCGCCAGGGACCATGCCCGGCCCGTGCCCTAAGCAGGATCGCGACGGCGAACCTGCTCAGACCCTGGTTCCGCATCACTCAATGCACCCAAGCGGTTACCGCTTCGCTGCATGATGCCTAGGCCCCGCCGACGATCTGGCTGAGCCGGGCGTAACCATCGCTGATGGACGTTGCTTCTTCCTTACCCTGCCCCAGAAAAGCCTCAAGATCCGGCATGAGCGCCACCGCCTCGTCGACCTCCTGGGACGAGCCCGCCCGGTAGGCGCCCAGCCGGATCAGCTCCTCCATGTCGGCGTAGGTCGAGAGCACCCGGCGGGCCCTGCGGACCACCGGCAGGTAGGCCGGATCGCAGGAGCGCGGCATGGTCCGGGAGACCGAGCGCAGCACGTTGATCGCCGGATAGCGCCCGCGCTCGGCGATGGCCCGCTCCATCACGATGTGTCCGTCGAGGATGCCGCGGACCGCGTCGGCCACCGGCTCGTTGTGGTCGTCGCCCTCGACCAGCACGGTGAACAGCGCCGAGATCGTGCCGAGGCCGACCCCGGGTCCGGCGCGCTCCAGAAGCCGCGGCAATTCCGAGAAGACCGTGGGCGTGTAGCCCTTGGCGGTGGGCGGCTCGCCGGCGGCCAGCCCGATATCGCGCTGGGCCATGGCGAAGCGGGTGATCGAATCGATCATGCACAGCACTTTCGCGCCCTGGTCGCGAAAATGCTCGGCGACCGAGAGGGTCACGTAGGCGGCGTTGCGGCGCATCAGCGCCGGCTCGTCCGAGGTCGCCACCACGACCACGGAGCGGGCCAGGCCGGCGGCGCCGAGATCGTCCTGCAGGAACTCCTGCACCTCGCGGCCGCGCTCGCCCACGAGGCCGATCACCGCCACGTCGGCGGCGGTGTAGCGGGCGAGCATCGACAGCAGCACCGACTTGCCGACACCGGAGCCGGCGAAGATGCCCATCCGCTGGCCGGCGCACATGGTCAGGAAGGTGTTGATGCACCGGACCCCGAGGTCCAGCGGTCCCCCGACCCGGGTGCGGGCATGGGCCGGGGGCGGGTCGGCGCGCAGCGCATAGACGTCCGGTCCCTGCGGCAGGGGCCCGAGGCCGTCCACCGGGCGTCCGAGCGCGTCGACCACCCGCCCGAGCCAGGCGCTCGACGGCCGGATCGCCCCCGCCGATTCGTCGCGGACATAGGCCGGGCAGCCGCGGCGGACGCCTTCCAGGGAGCCGAACGGCATGGCGAGGGCGCGGTCGCCCTGGAAGCCGATGATCTCGCAGGGCACCAGCCCGAGGCCGTTGGCGCCCTCCACGTCGATCCGGCCGCCGAGCCGCATGGCGGCCACCGGCCCCGCGACCTCGACCAGGAGCCCGCGGATCGCCACGACCCGGCCGAAGGTCTCGAGCACCTCGATCCGGTCTAGGGCTGCCTGGGCCGCGGCGAGGTTGGTAACGGACCTTGCCGGATCCTGTGTCATCGGCTTGGCTCTCAACGCTTCGTTTACCGGCCTCCTTAACACTGCGGTCATCGGGCTCGTAGCGGCCCGGTCCGGGCTCCGGCGTCAGCCGGACTTCACGAAGTCGTGGGGCTGTGTCCGCAGGGACACAGCCGGGACCGGGTCGTTTCGGGGGAGACACTTACGCCCAAACGCGTGGGCGTCCCGGTCGCGAATGGAGCGGAATCATGGCCCCGGGCGCCGTGGAGGAACCCTATTCCTCCCGTCAAGCTCACGGGCCGGTGAACGAGACGCTTGCGGGTGGGAATCAGGTTTTGTTAACGATTAATCCATAGCGTTCCACGTCAAGAGCGACGGAGCGCCCGTCCACAGGCCGGTGGCGGGTGATCGGTGGGGACGTGTCTGCGCGCTGATGCGGCCGGCTGGGCTGGGGACCGACGATGCGGGTACTTTTGATCGAGGACGATAGCGCGACCGCGCAGAGCATCGAGTTGATGCTCAAGTCCGAGAACTTCAACACCTATACCACCGACCTGGGCGAAGAGGGCATCGACCTCGGCAAGCTCTACGATTACGACATCATCCTCCTCGATCTGAACCTGCCCGACATGTCGGGCTACGAGGTCCTGCGCAACCTGCGGGTGGCTAAGGTGAAGACGCCGATCCTGATCCTCTCCGGCATGGCCGGGATCGAGGACAAGGTGAAGGGTCTGGGCTTCGGGGCCGACGATTACCTCACCAAGCCGTTCCACAAGGACGAGCTGGTGGCCCGGATCCACGCCATCGTGCGCCGCTCGAAGGGCCACGCCCAGTCGGTGATCACCACCGGCGACCTGATCGTGAACCTCGATCAGAAGACGGTCGAGGTCGGCGGCGCGCGGGTGCACCTGACCGGCAAGGAGTACCAGATGCTGGAACTCCTCTCGCTCCGGAAGGGCACGACGCTCACCAAGGAGATGTTCCTCAACCATCTCTACGGCGGCATGGACGAGCCCGAGTTGAAGATCATCGACGTGTTCATCTGCAAGCTGCGCAAGAAGCTCGCCAACGCCAGCCAGGGCAAGAACTACATCGAGACCGTCTGGGGCCGCGGCTACGTGCTGCGCGAGCCGATGGACGCCGAGGAGCGCATGGCGGTCTGATACACCCGGGTCAGCGTGCCTCTCGAAAAACCCCGTGCGGCTCGGCCGCGCGGGGTTTTCGTTTTTTGCGCATCGTCCCGAAAGGTGGCTGCCGGCTTTCGGAAAAAGACGCTGCCGACTTGAGGCCTACCGAACCCCGGTCGTGGAAAAGACCTGGGCCGCCGGCGCGACCACGACGTAGCCGCCGCAGGGCGCGGTGCGGGTGATCACCGCGCTGGCGACGCCCCAGACATAGGTCCCGCCGCGATCCTGCGCGACGACGGGCCCGCCGGAATCCCCGAAGCAGATCCGGGCGCCGTTCGCCCGGGCGATGGTCAGGCCGGTGTTGCTGGCCGCCACCGGGGTCAGGGTCGCGGTGCGCAACCGCCCGACGCCCCGCCCGGACAGGCCGGCCCCCGCGATCCGAAGCGTCTTGGGCAGACGGCGGAGATCGGCCGCGAGCGGCACCGGGCGCCGGTCGCGCACCGGCTCGGTCAGGCGCAGAACCGCGAGATCGAGGGACAGGTCGGCGAGGCTCACGTCGGGCGCCGCGTTCGGCAGCATCTCGCCGGGATCGGGGCTGTAGCGCGCGGCGACCCGGGCGCCGTAGACCGGCCGCGCCGGCTCGGTGCCGCGGAAGAACACGACCAGCGCGCCGAGCGGATCGCCGTTCACGCAATGCGCCGCGGTGAGCACCAGGTCCGGGGCGATCAGGATCCCGGTGCAGCGCGTGAGCCTCAGCGCCTCCTCGGGCTGGGTGATCGTCCCGATGGCGACGGTGGCCTGCGCCAGCGCGTCCCGCCCCGCGGGCGCCCCGCCGTCGATGGCGGCGGCCGGCCCGGCCGACCCGAACCCGATCGTCGCTGCGAGCGCCGCCCCTGCGAGCCGCGTCCCGATGGTCCTGATTGTGGTGGTCGTCACGCGCGAACCTTAACTGCCCGAGCCCCCGCAACCACAGATGCGGCGCGGAGCGGCCGACGCAAGCGGGCGCGTGGACGCGGTCCGCTCAGCGCGCCACGGTCCAGGTGCTGGTGCCGTCCTTGTTGTCCTTCACCGATACGCCCATGGCGGCGAGCGCGTCGCGGGCCCGGTCGGAGGCCGCCCAGTCCTTGGCCGCCCGGGCGGCCCGGCGCTCGGCGATCAGCGCCTCGACGGCGGCGACATCGATCCCGGCCGCGGCGACCTGATCCTGCTCGCGGTCGCTGCGGGTGCGCGTGAGCAGGCCGAACAGGTTCGCGCCGGCCCGCAGCGCAGCCGCCTCGTCGGATCCGTGCAGCGCGTTGATCGCTGCCGGCGTGTTGAGGTCGTCGCACAGCGCGTCGAGCACCGTGGCCGGCACCGTCTCGGCGGCCGGTGTATCCCCGGCGGCATTGTACCAGCGGTCGAGCACCCGGCTCGATTCCTCGAGACCGCGCAGGGTCCAGTCGATCGGCTGCCGGTAATGCGTCTTCAGCATGGTCAGGCGGACCACTTCCCCCGGCCAGTCCTTCAGCACGTCGCGGATGGTGATGAAGTTGCCGAGCGATTTCGACATCTTCTCGCCCTCCACCTGCAGGAAGCCGTTGTGCAGCCAGACATTGGCCATCACCGGCGTCCCGAAGCAGCAGCGCGATTGCGCCACCTCGTTCTCGTGGTGGGGGAAGATCAGGTCGATGCCGCCGGCATGGATGTCGAAGGTTTTCCCGAGGTGCTTGGCCGACATGGCCGAGCACTCGATATGCCAGCCCGGTCGCCCCGGCTCGGCGATGCCGGCGGGTGACGGCCAGGACGGCTCGCCGGGCTTCGACGGCTTCCACAGCACGAAATCGAGGGGCGAGCGCTTGTAGGGCGCGACCTCGACCCGGGCGCCGGCCTCCATCTCGTCGAGCGGACGCTTCGACAGGCGGCCGTAATCCGGCATGGCCGGCACGTCGAACAGCACGTGCCCCTCGGCCACGTAGGCGTGGCCGCCCGCGACCAGCGCGTCGATCATCGCGCGCATCTCGCCGATGTGATCGGTGGCCCGGGGCTCGATGAAGCGGGGCGGCTCGCCCGGCACGTTCACGTCCTCTGGGCTCAGCACGCCGAGATCGCGCAGGTCCCGGTGGAACTGCTCCAGCGTGCCGTCGGTCAGTTCGCGGATGGTGATGCCGCGCTCGGCCGCGCGGGCGTTGATCTTGTCGTCCACGTCGGTGACGTTGCGCGCGTAGGTGACATGCGCCGGCCCGTAGAGGTGGCGCAGCAGCCGGAACAGCAGGTCGAAGACGATGATCGGGCGCGCGTTGCCGATATGGGCCGCGTCGTAGACGGTCGGGCCGCAGGCATACATCCGCACCTGCGCGGGATCGATCGGCGCGAACGCCTCCTTGGCACCGCTGAGCGTGTTGTAGAGCCGCAACATCGGCGCCATGAAACCCATCCCCTTCCGGCGCCGCGGCCGATGATCGACGCTGCGCCGTCGCCGGAAAACCGGCCCTGCCTTCAACGACCTGCGGGCCCTGCGAGGCGAAGAACGGCCGAACCGTGGCGCCTCCGGCCCTGCCTCAGGGACCCGCTGTTGCACTGCGGCGACGGTGCCGCGCGCCCGATGGGGCTAACGCAAAAGCGTGAGGAATTCGAGATGGCCCTCGCACGTGCCGGGTAAGCCTTCCTTAACCGCGCCGTCGGACCGTCCGGACCAAGCTCCTCACACCCAAGATACTGTGCCCAAGGATCTTCGATGCGACGCACGGCCGCCGGATATTTCGTCATCGCCGCTGCCCTGGCCACGGCTTGCCTCGCGCAAGGCGCGTTCGCCGGCAGCGACGGCGAGACGCCCGCGAAGGTGCCGGCCCATGTCGAGAAGACGTTCCTGATCCCGTCGAGCGACGGCTACGGCGTCGGCGATTGCCTGACGACCCCCGGCAGCGAGTGCGGCCAGGTCGTCGCCAATGCCTGGTGCGAGGCCCAGGGTTACGCCGCCGCCAACACGTTCGGGATCGCCGCCGCCGACGAGTATACCGGCGCCATCGAGCAGCCGGTCTCGACCCCGTCGGAGCGCCCGATCCGCATCACCTGCCGGGACTGACGGGCGCCCCGGCCGCGTGCCGTCAGCCCTTCACGAAGTCCGCGCATTTCGGTGCCGGCTCGGTGCCCCAGGGCGCCAGCGGCACCGCCGACGTCGAGTTCTTCGGCGATCCCTGGATGACCTTATCCGAGTAGACCATGTAGATCAGCGTATTGCGCTGGGCATCACAGCCGCGCACGATCTGCATCGACTTGAAGATCAACGAACGCCGCTCGCTGAACACGACCTCGCCCTGGCTCAGCTTGCCCTTGAAGGCGATCGGCCCGGTCTGGCGGCAGGCCAGCGAGATGTCGGAGACGTCCTCGGCCAGGCCGAGCGTCCCCTTGATGCCCCCCTTCTCCGGCTGCGTGTACCAGCAGGCAACCCCCGACACCGCCGGGTCGTCGATGCCGTAGACCACGAGCTTGTCGTTGGGGGTCAGCGGCCGCCAGACCGTGGATTTGGAGAAGATCCGGTCCGGCTCCTGAGCCGAGGCCGGTCCGGCCGCCGAGAGGCCGAGGGCGACAAGCCCAACATAGGTGAGACTCCGAAACCACATCACGGGTCAATTCCCTGCTCAAGCGCGCGGCCCGGATGTAGGAGGGGTGTCACCCGCTTACGAGGGGGCGTACACTCAAGCTGCTTCGGTCCCGAGGCCGGGGCAGGACAGCACCCGACCGAGGGGACCGCCGCATTTCCGACCACCGCGATGCAGCCGATGCTTGACCGCCCGATCGTCCGTTCGCTCGGCCGCCTCATCTTGAGCGCGGCGCTTGCGTTCGGTCTGTCCCAGAGTCTCGATACCGCCCGGGCGCAGGACGCTCCGGTCGGCCAGCCCGTCGCCGGGGAGGCGAAGCCCGGCGCGCCGCAACTGCCCTCGCCCGCCTGCCGGCGCTACCGGGCCGAGCTCGCCTCCGTCCAGAACGGTGCCAGCACGACCCGGGCACTCAACGACGAGATCGGGCGGCTGGAGGCCTATTTCCGCGGGCTGAACTGCGAGGGCGGCAAGTTCCTCTTCTTCGACACGCGCCCGCCCCAGTGCGGCGCCGTGGAGCAGCGCATCCGCGCGCTCAAGGCCACCTATGGCGGCGCGGTGTTCGACGACAGCGGCGCCCGCAAGCGCGAGCTGCAGGGGCTCGTCACCGCCAATTGCCCGGCCCGGGAAACCTATGCCGGCACCGGCGAGACCTACGCCAAGGGCGGCCCGCAGACGGTCTGCGTGCGGACCTGCGACGGCGGCTTCTTCCCGATGCGCAACCTGCCCGAGGGCCGCGGCGGCGCCGACGAGATGTGCCAGGCGCTCTGCCCCGGCACCGAGGCGCAGGCCTATTCGATGCCCTACGGCGACGAGGCGCTGAAGCACGCCGCCTCGGTGAAGGGCAGCCGCGCCTATGTGAGCCTCGCCAACGCATTCAAGTTCCGCAAGGAATTCGTCCCGAACTGCTCCTGCAAGCCCCAGAACCAGACCTGGGCGCAGTCGCTCGTGAAGGCCGAGAGCATGCTGGTGCGGCACAAGGGCGATATCTTCGTCACGCCCATGCAGGCCGAGGCCCTGTCGCGTCCGAAGGTGCGCCTGACCCTGGTCGGCCGGGCCGACCGGACCGCGGCCGAGCTCGCCGCCGACGCCGCCGGACGCGCGGGGGTCGATATGAATGCCGGTGCGACGGACGGGAAGGCAGGCGACGCCAAGCCCGGCGCGCCCCCGGCGAGTGTCGCCAAGCCCGATCACGTCGCGGTGCGGATCATCGCCCCGGACATGATCGCGGTGCCCCATCGGCTGACGCCCTGACGGAGTCTTGAGCGGCGGGCGCGGAACCATGGGCCGTTGAGCGGGTTCGGGTCGGCTCGATCCGAAACGAGGCCTCGATGCGGCTGCTGCGACTGATCCTTCTCACCGGTACGGTGCTCCCGGGCCTCGCCCTGATGCAGCCCGCGGGCGCATCCCCGGGCCCGATCCTCATGGCGCAGGGCGGCCCCGACGAGCGCGGCCCGCGCGGCGGCGAGCCTCCACATGGCGGCCCGCGTCCGGAACGGCCGCCGCAGGAGCGTCCGGGTCCGCCGCCAGGCCCGCCGCCTGCCGCGCGCGAGCGGCCCGAGCCGCGGCCGGAGCGCGCCCCGCCGCCGCGCGAACGTCCCGAACCGCCGGCCCAGCGGCAGCCCCAGGCCGAGCCGCCCCCGCGCGAGCGCGCGCCCGAGCGCCGGCCGGACCGGCAACCGGACATCCAGGAGCGCGCGGCACCGGAGCGTCCGGCGCCGGAGCAGCGGCGCACGCCCGAGCGTCCCCCCGCCGATCGTCCCGGGCCGGACCGGAGGGATCCCGACCGGCCGCCGCCGCGCGATCCGGCACCCGCGCCGCGGGCAGCGCCCGAGCGTCCCGCCCAGCCGCAACGCGGGCCGGATCAGGACCGCCGGGCACCGGATCAGGAGCGGGCCGCCCCCCGCACCGCGCCGAACCCACCCGCCCAGCTCCAGCGGGCTCCCGATCAGGAGCGCCGGGCACCGGGCGAGGAGCGCGCGGCCCCCGACGCTGCGCCGGACGCGCCCGCGCGGCGCCGTGATCCCGCCCCGGATCGCGGGGCACCCACGCAGCGCCCCGGTGGCCCCGACGCCGCACCGCCGCCCAACGCGGCACCCGGCGTTCCGGGCCGTCCGGTCCAACGCCTCGATGCCCAGCCCGGCGCCGCGCCGCCGCCGAATGCGGAGCCCGGACGTCCCGTGCCGCCCAACATGGCACCGGGCGTGCCCGGCCGTCCCGTGCAGCGTCCCGATGCCCAGCCCGGCGCTCAGACGCAGCCGGGCGCCGAGCCGGCACGCCCGCTGCCGCCCAACATGGCGCCGGGGGTGCCCGGCCGCCCCGTCCAGCCGCCGGGGCCGCCGCCCGGCCCGAACGCCCCGCCCCCGCCCCCCGGCGCACAGCCGGGCCAGCCGCCGGCCGGCGGGCCGGGCGGACGCGGCGCGTTCAACACGCCGGGCCAGCCCGGCTACGTCCCGGGCGGTTTCCGCGCGGATGACGACGTGCGCGACTACGATCAGGTCCGCCGCGACCGGCGCGAGTTCAGCGAGGGCGGCCGGACCTTCTACCGGGAGCCCGGCCGCATCATCGTCCGGGATCGCGACGGCTACCTGATCCGCCACGACGAGAACGAGCGGTTCCGCGACCTCGACCCGCGCGGCTTCCGGTCCGAGCGGCGCGGCGCCGACTTTTACAGCTTCATCGACCGGCCGGGCGGCGAGCAGATCGTCACCGTGACCGACGATGACGGCCGGCTGCTGCGCCGCTACCGCCGCTTCCGCGACGGCCGGGAGGTGGTGATCATCGACAACAGCTATGCCGGGCCGCCGCGCCCGATCTACGACGACGTGGTCGTGCTGCCGCCCCCCGACATCCGCATCCCCCGCGACCGGTACGTGGTGGAGTACGAGCAGGCGGACGAGGGCGCGGTCTACGAGGCGCTGACCGCCCCGCCGGTCGTCGCCGTGGACCGCCGCTACACCCTGGACCAGGTCCGCTACAGCCCTGACCTGCGCGCCCGGATGCGCTCGGTCGATATCGACACGATCACGTTCGACACGGCCTCGTTCACGGTGACGCCGGACCAGGCGGCCCGGCTGTCGGTGATCGCGGCCGCGATCAACCGGGCGATCCGCGCCAACCCGCAGGAGGTGTTTTTGATCGAGGGCTACACCGACGCGGTCGGGTCCGACATCGACAACCTGTCCCTGTCGGACCGCCGGGCGCAATCGGTGGCGACCGTGCTGACCCAGCAGTTCCAGGTGCCGCCGGAGAACCTGACCACGCAGGGCTACGGCGAGCAGTACCTGAAGGTGAACACGCAGGGCGCTGCCCGGGAGAACCGGCGTGTCACGGTCCGGCGGATCACGCCGCTGCTTCAGCAGGGGACGGCGCAGGCGGCGCCGCGCTGAGCGGATCCGTCACGCCGACAGGTCCCGCGCCCGGCGCGGGACCAGGCTGAGCAGCCCGAGCACCGCGAGCCCCGCGCCGATCCAGAGCGGGGCCGCGAGGCCGTAGCCCCGGTCGATCGCGAGGCCGCCGAGCCAGGTCCCGAAGGCCAGGCCGCCCGTGATCACCGAGGTATGGAGGCTGTTCACCAGCGGGCCGGGATGGGCGACCCGCATCACCCGGGCGACCATGGCCGGGTTGAGGGAGACGCCGGTCAGGCCGATCACCAGGAACGCGGCGATACTGATGGCCGCATCGGTCGGGACAGCCGCGAAGCTCGCCAGGGCCGCGGCGAGGACGACGAGACCGATGGCCAGGACGGGGATCGTGTGGCGGTCCGCCAGCCGGCCGACGATCAGATTGCCGATCACCGTCGCGACGCCGTAGGCGGCGAGCACGATCGGGATCAGCCGGGGCGCCAGCCCGGTCACCGCGGTGAAGATGGCCGTGACGTAGCTGAAGGCCGCGAAGGTCGCCCCGATGATCAGCCCGCTCGTCGCGTAGGCGGCCCAGAGGCGGGTGTTGCGCAGCTCGGCCAGGCCGGACGCCAGGTCGACCTGTGTGCCGCGGGCAGGCCTCGGGATCGTCGGTCCGACGACGGCGATGTACAGGGCCGTCAGGCCGACGATCAGCCAGAAGCTGGAGCGCCAGCCGAACAGGTCGTTGATCAGCGCCGCGGCCGGCACGCCGACCACCGGCGCGATCATCAGCCCGGCCAGGACCAGGGAGGCGGCGCGCCCGCGGAGGTCGGCCCGGACCGCCTCGGCGCAGAGCGTCAGGCCGATCCCGAAGCAGGCGGCGCTGGTCACGCCCTGCAGGGTGCGGGCGAGGGCCATCACCGCGTAGCTCGGCGCCACGGCGGCCAGCGAGCTGCCGATCAGGAACACGCCGAGCAGCCACAGCAGCGCGTCCTTGTTCGACACGCCGAGCCGCAGGAGCAGGGCGATCACCAGCGGACCGCCGAAGGTCATGCCGAGGGCGAAGAGCGCGATCAGGTTGCCGATCTCGCCCACCGAGACCGAGAAGGCCGCGGCCAAAGACGGCATCAGCCCGGCGACCATGAATTCCGCCGTGGTGATCACGAAGATCGTCGCGCTGAGCAGGTAGACCCAGGGCGGCACCGCGGCGGCGCCGGGCTCCGCGACATCGCTCAGACTGCCTTGTTCGGCCCCCGTTGCCTGCATCGTCAACTCCATTTCTGTAAAATCGACTACAGAATGGCTAGGCCGGCTTGCCCGAGTCGGTCAAGCCATTCTATAACTTCTGCTACAGAAAGGTGCGCGATGGCTACGGCGCGAGGACGGCCCCGCGGCTTCGACCGCGATCTGGCCCTGGAGCGCCTGATGCAGGTGTTCTGGGCGAAGGGTTACGAGGGCGCGCAGCTCAACGACCTCACCGCTGCGATCGGGGTCAAGCCGCCGAGCTTCTACGCGGCCTTCGGCTCGAAGGAGGCGGCGTTCCGCGAGGCGATCGACCTGTACATCGCCACGATCGGCGCAGCCCCGATGCGCGCGCTCGACGCGGCGGCGACGGTCCGCGCGGGTCTGCGGGCGATGCTGGAGGGCAGCGTCGAGGTCGCGCTCTCGGCAAAGCCCGGCGGATGCCTGCTGATCCTCGGGGTGGTCAATTGCCTGCCCGTGAACGAGGCGGCGCGCGCGCATCTCCTGAACGCCCGGCGCAAGACCGTCGCGCTGGTGGCGGACCGGCTCCGGCGCGGCGTCGCGAACGGGGAGTTGCCGGCGGGCACGGACATCGCGCGGCTCGCCGCGTTCTTTCACGGGATCATGCAGGCGATCTCGTTCCAGGCGCGGGACGGGGCGACCCGGGCGGAGTTGCTGGCGCTGATCGATCCGGCGCTCCGCGCCCTCGATCCCGACTGATCCACCCGCATGGCGAGACCGCGCCGCCTGCGGTTGACGCCGGCTGGCCCGCACCGCACCACCGGATGGCGCATCATCCCGGAAGCCGGCAACCACCGTTCGGGCTGATGCTTTCGCAGCGCGGGACGGTGATGGCGATCGACAGCAACGGGCGGCTGATCCGGTCGGGCACGCCAGTCTTCCGCCGCACGGCTCTGGCGCTCGCCGCCGCGGGGTTCTCGACCTTCGCGGTGCTCTACGCGGTGCAGCCGCTGCTGCCGATTTTTTCGGAGGCGTTCAACGTCTCACCGGCCGAGAGCAGCCTCGCCTTGTCCCTGCCCTGCGGGCTGCTGGCGGTGGCGCTGCTGGTGGTGAGCCCGCTCTCGGAGATCTGGGGCCGCAAGCCGGTGATGCTGGCCTCCCTGTTCGCCTCGGCGGTGCTGACCATCGTGGCGGCCCTGGTGCCGAGCTGGCACGGCTTCCTGATCCTGCGGGCGCTGTCCGGGCTCACCGCCAGCGGCCTGCCCGCGGTGGCGATGGCCTATCTCGCCGAGGAGATGGACGCGCAGGCGATCGGCCTGTCGATGGGTCTGCTGGTCGGCGGCAACGCGCTCGGCGGCATGTCCGGCCGGCTGATCAGCGGCGTGATGGCCGACCATGTGAACTGGCGCATCGGTCTCGCCACGATCGGCGGCCTGGCCCTGGTCGCCGCGCTGGCGTTCTGGCGCTGGCTGCCGCCGGCGCGCAACTTCGTGCCGCGCCGGATGGCCTGGCGGGACGTGCCGGGCAGCTTCGGTCACCATTTTCGCGATGCCGGCCTGCCCTGGCTGTTCGCGGAAGGCTTTTTGCTGATGGGCGGCTTCGTCTGCATCTACAACTACATCGGCTTCCGCCTGCTCGATCCGCCCTTCGCGCTGAGCCAGACGGTGATCGGCCTGATCTTCTCCGTCTACATCGCCGGCATGGTCAGCAGCCCGGTGGCGGGGGAGCTGGCGAGCCGCTTCGGCCGGCGCCGGGTGCTGTGGCTCGCCACCGCGCTCGGGCTCGCCGGGATCGTGATGACGGCGGCCGATAACATCCTGCTGATCGTCGCCGGCGTGGTGGTGGTCACCATCGGCTTCTTCGGGGCGCATTCGGTGGCGAGCAGCTGGGTCGGGCGGCGGGCGCTGCGCGACCGGGCGCAGGCCTCCTCGATGTATCTGTGCCTGTACTATCTCGGCTCGTCGGTGCTCGGCACCGCGGGCGGCTGGTTCTTCGCCCATGCCGGCTGGACCGGCGTGGTGCTGTTCGTGGGGGCCCTCTACGGTCTGGCGCTGGCCATCGCGATTCGGCTGTCGCGGCTGGCACCGCTGACGGTCTGATTTCGGGAGGGAAACAATGAGCGCCCGCACCCATGCCGGCCATGTCGTCGACCAGTTCGGCGCCCAGGCCACCGCCTACGTGACGAGCGCAGTCCACGCCGCCGGCGCCGATCTCGACCGGATCGGCGCGCTTGTGCGCGGGCTGCCGGGGGCGCGGGTGCTCGATCTCGGCTGCGGCGGCGGCCACGTCGCCTTCGCGGCCGCGACGGCGGGCGCCGCGGTGACCGCCTACGACCTCTCGGCCGAGATGCTGGCGGCGGTCTCGGCCGAGGCCGGGCGGCGGGGCCTCGACCGGATCGAGACCCGCCAGGGCGCGGCCGAGGCCCTGCCCTTCCCGGACGCCGCCTTCGACGCGGTGCTGACCCGCTACAGCGCCCACCATTGGCGCGACGTCCCGGCCGCGCTGGCGGAGGCGCGGCGCGTGCTGAAGCCGGCGGGACTGCTGGTCGTCTGCGATATCGTGGCGCCCGAAGAGCCGCTGCTGGACACGCATCTCCAGGCGGTGGAGCTGCTGCGCGATCCCTCGCATGTGCGCGACTATCGGGTCTCGGAATGGCGCGCGATGCTGGCGGCGGCGGGCTTCACCCCCGGCGAGGCGACCGCTTACCGGCCGCGCATGGAGTTTTCCAGCTGGGTCGCCCGGATGCGCACGCCCGACGTCCACGTCGCGGCGATCCGCGCCCTCCAGGCCACGGCCCCGGTCGAAGTGACCGAGCATTTTTCGATCGAGGCCGACGGCAGTTTCCTGCTCGATTCGGTGCTGATCGAGGCGCGCCCGCACTGAGAGGGTGTTCGACCCGACACCGGCCGGCAAAAGACGGTCCCGATCGTCGGATATCCCGGTCCCTCCCAGATTCTGAGAGCCGGCCGCGAAGCGGGCGCCTCGGTGGCTGAGCGTTGTCCGATCCTCGGAGGATGGCGCACGGCGCCCCCCGTCCCGAGCGCGCTACGCGCGATCCAGGTTGCAAGATTGATCGTCCGGACATTGGATCGCCCGCGGCCGCACGAGAGAGGCGCCCGCACCGCCTGCTGGCGTGCAAGCCCGTCTGCCGATCGAGAAACGCACGGCCTGTCAGGAGGGAAGCGCGGGTCGGGACAGCCGGGCCAACCAAGCGTTGAAACACAGTTCGAGGCTTGGCCGTTGAACGGTCCGGGCCGCGGCCCCATGTTGGGATCTTGTGTCATCAGAGGAAGCCCGGCCCGCGCTGCGGGATCGCGGCTCTGCAAGCCCGCCTGCTCGAGCTCGTCACCGTCGTCCTGCTGATCGCACTGAACGGCGTCTTCGCTCTCTCCGAGCTGGCGGTGGTCTCGTCGCGCAAGAGCCGTCTGCGCGCCTATGCCGACGCGCGCCGTCCCGGCGCGAAGGCGGCCCTGGCGCTTGCCGAGGAGCCGGGGCGCTTCCTCTCCACGGTCCAGATCGGCATCACGCTGATCGGCATCCTGTCGGGCGTGGTCTCGGGCGCGGCGCTGGGCGACCGTCTGGCGCTGACGCTGATCGATCTCGGCCTGCCCAAGGGCTGGGCCGACACGCTGGGCTACACGCTGGTGATCGGGGTGATCACCTACCTGTCGGTGATCATCGGCGAGCTGGTCCCGAAGCACCTCGCCTTGCGCAACCCGGAGGCGATCGCCTGCGCGGTGGCACCCGGCATGCGGCTCGTCGCCCGGGTCGCCCTGCCGGCGGTGTGGCTGCTCGATGCCTCCACCCGGGCGGTGTTCCGGCTGATCGGCCAGGAGACCGAGAGCGCCAGCGCGGTCACCGAGGAAGAGATCCGCAGCCTCGTGGCCGAGGCCGAGACCGCCGGCGTCATCGAGGGCGGCGAGCGCGCGATGATCTCCGGCGTGCTCCGGCTCGGCGACCGACTGGTGCGCGGCGTCATGACCCCGCGCACCGAGGTCGTGTGGCTCGACCTCTCGGACGATCCCGACACCATCCGGGAGCGCCTGCTGGCGAGCCCTCATGCCCGCCTGCCGGTGGCCGATGGCGGCCCGGACGCCATGATCGGCGTCGTGCAGGTCCGCGACTTGATCGGCCCGCTGTCACGCGGCGAGCCGCTGAACCTGCGGGCGCATGTCCGCCGGGCTCCCGTTCTGCCCGATACGCTCGATGCCCTCGATGCCCTGGACGCCCTGCGCAAGGGTCCCGTGCCGATGGCGCTGGTGCATGACGAGTACGGCCATTTCGACGGCCTGGTGACCCCCGCCGACATCCTCGACGCCATCGCGGGCGCGTTCCATTCCGAGAGCATCGAGCCGGACGCGGTGCGCCGCCCGGACGGCTCCTGGCTGATCGCCGGGTCGATGCCCGCCGACGAGCTGGCCGACCAGCTCGGCCTGCGCCTGCCGCCCTCGCGCGACTACGCCACCGCCGCCGGCCTGGTCATCGCGGCGCTGCAGCACCTGCCCGAGACCGGCGAGACCTGCGAGATCTCAGGCTGGCGCTTCGAGGTGGTCGATCTCGACGGTCGCCGGGTGGACAAGCTGCTGGTCACGCGGCTGGAGGAAGCCGAGGCGGAGTAGGCGCTACGCCGCCTCGCCGGCCAGACGCCGCGCCGCCCGATCGCGCCCGATCAGCGGCAGCAGCCCGGCGAGGTCCGGCCCGTGTTCCAGGCCGGTGAGCGCGAGGCGCAGCGGCATGAACAGGCCCCGTCCCTTGGCGCCGGTGCGGCTGCGGATCTCGGTGGTCCAGGCCTTCCAGGTCTCGGGGCCGAACGGCTCCGCCGGCAGCGTTTCCCGGGCCGCCGCGATCACGGCCTCCTCGGTGATCACCGGATCGATCGGGCCGGCCACGACCTGCCACCAGTCCCGCGCCTCCGAGACCCGGCCGAGATTGGGCTGCACTGCCCGCCAGAACGCCTCCGCGGTCTCGTGCGGGATGCCGAGATCGGCCAGGCGCGGGGCGACCTCCGCGTACGGCATGGCGTGGACGAGCTTGGCGTTGAGCCCGTCGAGCTCCGTGGGATCGAACCGGGCCGGCGCGCGGGAGATCTCGCCGAGATCGACCAGGCTCGCCAGCGTGTCGAGGTCGGGAACCGCGCGGACCGATTCGGCCGAGCCGGTGAGCACGGCGAGCGAGCGCACCGCCGCCGGCTCGTAGCCGGCCTCGCGCAGGCCCCGCAGCGACAGGTGGCCGAGCCGCTTCGACAGCCCCTCCCCGTCCGCGGTGGTGAGCAGGTTGTGGTGGCCGAAGACCGGCACGGCGGCGCCCAGAGCCTCGAAGATCTGCACCTGCACGCCGGTATTGGTGACGTGGTCCTCGCCGCGGATCACGTGGGTGATACCGAGATCGGCATCGTCCACCACGGAGGGCAGCGTGTAGAGGTAGCTGCCGTCGGCGCGGATCAGAACCGGGTCGGAGAGCGACGCGCAATCGACATGGGCCGGCCCGCGCACGAGGTCGTCCCAGGTCACCGTGCGCGCGTCCAGCAGGAAGCGCCAATGCGGCCGGCGACCCTCGGCCTCCAGGGCGGCGCGGTCCTCCGCTGTGAGCTGCAGGGCCGCCCGGTCGTAGATCGGCGGCTGACCGCGCCCGAGCTGGCGCTTGCGCCGCCGCTCCAGCTCCTCCTGGGTCTCGTAGCAGGGATAGAGCCGTCCCGCCGCGCGCAGGCGGTCGGCGGCGGCATCGTGCTGGGCCGTGCGGTCGCTCTGGCGGGCGAACAGGTCCGGCTCGATCCCGAGCCAGGCCAGATCCTCCCGGATCGCCTCGGCGAATGTTTCCGTGGAGCGCTCGGCATCCGTGTCGTCGAGGCGCAGCAGGAACCGGCCGCCCGCCTTTCGCGCGAACAGCGCATTGAGCAAGGCCGGGCGGGCGTTGCCGATATGCAGGTAGCCGGTGGGTGAGGGAGCGAAGCGGACGAGCGTCATGATCCGCTCTGTAGCCGATCCGCACCGGGTTTTGCGCGTCTCCTCGCGCATGGGTGGCGCGAACCGCCCCCCGCCCCGGCACCAGCCCGCTACCCACCGCCGGCAAAACCCGTCAGAACGCCACGCTTGGTGCGCGTCGGGATGAGCGGAATGGACGAGACGGCCGATATCGTGGTGGTCGGCGGCGGGATGGTCGGGCTGGCCTGCGCCATCGCGCTCAAGGATCGCGGTCTCGACGTGGTCCTGTGCGATCCCGGCGAGGCCCGGGCCCGGACCTCCTACGGCAATGCCGGCGTGGTCAGCCGCGGCTCGATCCTGCCGATGTCGAGCCCGGCCCTGTGGGGCAAGCTCCCGGCCTATCTGCGCAATGCCGACCGCGGCCTGCGCCTGCATTACAGCCACCTGCCGCGGATCCTGCCCTACACCGCGCATTTCCTGGCGAGCGCCCGGGCCTCGCGCTGGCGCCGGGCCGCCGCCGCCCTGCTGCCCCTGACCAGCGCCGCCTACCCGGCCCATGAACGGCTGGCCGCCCGGGCCGGCACCAGCGAGCGGCTTCAGCGGACCGGCTGGCTCAAGGCCTACCGCAGCGAGGCCGCTTTCAAGGCCGCCGCCCTGGAGCGGGAGATCCTCTCCGGGCACGGGGTGGCGTTCGACATCCTCGACACCGCCGGGATCCGCGATCTGGAGCCGGCTTTGGTCCGCCCCTACGCGCGGGCAATGCTGCTCACCGAGACCGGCTCGGTGCGCGAGCCCGGGCGCCTCGTCGAGGCCTGCGAGGCCCTGTTCGCGGGCCTCGGCGGAAAACGCCTGCGCGGCAGCGTCGAACGGCTGGCGCCGGAGGCGGAGGGCTGGCGCGTCGTCACCGAGGCCGGCGCGGTCCGGGCCAAGCAGGTGGTGCTGGCGGCGGGCGCGGCCTCCGGGGCGATCGCCAGGACCCTGGGCTACCGCTTCGCGGTGGCGGCCGAGCGCGGCTACCATCGCCACTACGCCCTGCACCCGGACAGCCCGCCCCTGACCCGGCCGGTGCTCGATACCGGCGCCGGCTCGATCCTGTCGCCGATGGGCGACCACCGGGTGCGGGTGCTCTCCGGCGTCGAGCTCAACGCCCGCCACGCCGAGCCGGACCACACCCAGATCGAAGCCGCCTCCCGCGAGGCCGCCGGGACCCTGCGGCTGGGCGGCCCCCTCGACAACGAGCCCTGGCTCGGCTCGCGCCCGTCCACCCCCGACGGCATGCCGGTGATCGGCCCGGCGCCCCGCCACAAGGGCCTGCTCTTCGCCTTCGGCCACGGCCATATCGGCCTGTCGACCGGGCCGATCACCGGGGAGATCGTGGCCGACCTCGCCACCGGGCGGAAACCGGCGGTGTCGGTGGCACCCTTCGCGCCCGAGCGCCTGCTCGGCTGGCCGCGTCTGCTCTGAGTCGCTAGCGCCAATCGTAGGGGTTGTAGGGCTCCAGCGCGGCCTCGATCCGCCGCAGGGCCGCCGGCTGGCGCTGGAGATCGGCCTCCCGGGCGAGCGCCCGCAGGAAGGCCCGGGGGCCGTGTTCGAGATCCCGGGCCAGGCCGTCATGGCGCTGGGCCGGCTCGATATGGGGCGGATTGACGGTGACGAGATAGTCGAGCCCGCAGGTCGGCGGGTCGATCCCCAGCCGGTAGCAGATCTGCACCCGGGCGAAGGGCTCGCCGGGGCGGCGCACCACCCGGTAGCCGCCGCGCGTGAACGCGCCGCCTGTGGCGCGCTCGGCATAAGCGAGCGTCCCGTCCACCGTGGCGAGGCTGTCGGTGTGCCGGCTGCGCACGAGGTCGATCGCGGCCCGCTCGGTGGGCAGGAACGGCTGTGCGGCGGCCCCGGACGCGACCGAGGCGGCGAGCAGAGCGAGGGCGAGAAGTCTCACGGCTTCCTCATGCAGACGGCGACCGGCTCGGCATCCTTGGCGGCCTTGGCGGTCATGTCGAGGCAGCCGACCGTGGCCACGCCGTCGGTGACGGTCACGGACGGCACCACCGCCATGCCCCGGCAATAGGCGCCGATCAGCACCTCGTCGCGATGGCAGGCCACGTCGAGCCGGATCAGCGTGTTCATCGCCGGTCCCGGAGGACCGGCAGCGCCCGCCGGCCCGCGATCCCCCGCGGGGCCGCGCTCGCCGGTGGCGCCGTTCAGGCCCGGCGGCCCCTGCGGCCCCGGAGGGCCCGGCTCGCCCTTCGGACCGGGCGGCCCGGCAGGCCCCGGCTTCGGCGCGTCGCAGCCGGCAAGCGCCAGCGCCGCGATCAGCCCCGAGACGAGCGCGGCCTTACCAGGGGACGTCATGCGGTTCTCCGGCCGGATGCCGTCGACGAAGTGGCGCCGGGGGGCCGGGCGTCAATGGCAGCGCGTCGCCGCGCAGACCCCACGCTCGACCGATGCACACAACCCCAAGTAGAATACTTGAACTCATCGTGATCTGCTTGGTCGGATTAAGTGTTTCGCAAAAGATTGGCCGCACATGACGGCATCACATGGTCTTCGTGCGGCAATCTGAGTCAATGACTCGACGAGTACAAATAGTCCCACGAGCGAAACCTACCTCAGGTTGCCTCCTGACGCGCCTGCGGCGGGATGCGGGCGGCGCGGCCGCTGTGGAATTCGCTCTGGTTGCCCTGCCGTTCCTGGCGCTGGTCGGGGCCGTCTTCCAGATCGCGTTCCAGATCTGGGCGACCCAGAACTTCGACCGCGCCCTGCAGAACGCGGTCCGGTCGATCTTCACCGGGCAGTTCCAGAACGCCAATGCCGCACAGACCGAGGCCGCCACGATGCTGGCGGCGCTGAAGACCACGATGTGCGGCACCGGCGCCGGCACCATCCCGACGGTGTTCAATTGCCAGGCCGTCAAGATCGACGTGTCCACCGCCGGCACGATGGCCGGTGCCAGCGCCGCGACGCCGGTCAACGCCACCACGGGCACCTGGACCACCGGATTCGGCTCGAACTACGCCTGCGCCAAGCCCGGCACGATCGTGATCGTGACCGCGGCGGTGCAGTTCCCGACCCTGTTCAATCTGATGGGCCTCAGCACCAAGGCGTTCACCAGCGGCGCCGGCGCCGGATCGAGCCTGCTCACCTCCACGGCGGTGTTCCGGACCGAGCCCTACCAGGTCACCGGGCAGAACCCGTGCTGAGCCGCCTGGTCCGCAGGACGGCGGGGCTGCGCCGGGACCGGCGCGGCAGCGCGCTCACGGAATTCGCCGTGATCCTGCCGGTCCTGCTGGCGATCTGGGCCGGGATGACCGAGCTCGCCCACGCCATCGACGAGTGGCGCAAGCTGACCCTGCTCGCCCGGACCGTCGCCGACCTGACCGCGCAGGGCGACACGCAGAACCCGATCAGCCCGGCGCTGATGACCGACATCGTCGCCTCCGCCGCCAAGGTGATGCGCCCGTTCGACACCAGCAAGGTCCAGATCGTCGTCAGCGCGATGGGCGTCGACCTGAAGCGGCTGAACCTCCTGCCGCAGGTCTGCTCCAGCGTGGCCAACGGCAACGCCAAGCCGCGGTCGACGGGCACCGCCACCGACCTGCTCGTGCCCGCGGGCTACCAGACTTCGGGCATGCGCTACGTGCTGGCCGAGGTGAGCATCAGCTACACGCCGATGATCGGCTCCGCCCTGGTCAAGCTGGTCAAGGGCGTCGGCAACACGATCACCCTCTCGGCCTCCGTCCCGTGGCCGACCCGCGGCGGCACGACCTACGGGTCGAACACCTACACCGAGGTCATTCTACCGGGCACCACCCAGAAGGCCTGCGATGCCCCGTTACTCTGATCGCGCCCGCCGGCCGGGGTCGCCCGGCTTCGCGCGGGAACGCGGCGGCAACGTCGCGATCCTGTTCGCCTTCCTGAGCGTGCCGATGCTGATGTTCACCGGCGCGGCGATCGATTACGGCTTCGCGACCCGGCTGGAGACCAAGCTGCAGGCCGCGACCGACGCGACCGCGCTGCTCCTGTGCCAGACGCCGCTGACCACCTCGAACGCCGACCTCAACCGGATGGCGCAGGCGGCGATGAACGGCGCCATGGGGGCGTCCGACCTCGTGGTCGACACGCTGGCGATCACCAGCAATCCGCGCCAGATCACCCTGACCGCCCACAAGCTCTCGACCGTGTTCTTCGGCAAGGTGACCGGGACGAACCGCATCAACCCGGGCGCCACCGCGCAATGCGCCACGCCCCTGCCCAAGACCTTCGAGATCGCGCTGGTCCTCGACAATACCGGATCGATGGCGGCCTCGAGCGGCGGCCAATCGAAGCTGCAGGCGGTGCAGAGCGCGGCCACCGACTTCATCAATTACGTCTACACCAACGCGGCCTTCTCCAGCGCGACCCGGGTCTCGATCGTGCCGTTCGCCGGCGCCGTGGCGGTCGATCCGGTGACCAATCGCTATGCCGGCTGGATCGACCAGACCGGGAAATCCAGCCTCCACTGGACCAATGTCCTATCTGCCAGCGGATCGGGCTTCGCCAGCCGGTTCGACATCTTCGCCAAGCTGCAGGCCGCCAATTCTGGCTGGGGCTGGGCGGGATGCCTGGAAACGTTGCCTTACCCGCTCAACGTCCAGGACGGCGCGCCGACAGCGGCGAACAAGGATTCTTATTTTGTCCCCCTGTTCTCGCCGGATGAGCCGGGGGACGCTAGCAGCGGATACAGAGATTTCAGCGATAGCAGCGGCAGCTATCGATCGTACAATAGTTACATCGACGACGATACCAGCAGTTCCGGCGGCGCCTGCCCCGTCAAGGGCTTGTCGTACGACGCCGCGCTTGGTCGGGCCTGCAAGTACACCAGCCCCCGCAACGCCACGTCCAACAGCTATCTCGGGATCCCGAACGGGCCGAATTTCGGCTGCACCACGAGGCCGCTCCTGCCCCTGACGAACGACACCGGCGCCCTGAAGGGCCTGATCAACAACATGGCGCCCCTTGGCGCGACCAACATCCACGAGGGCTTCATGTGGGGGTGGCGGACGCTCTCGCCGAAGAGCGTCTTCGCGGGGACCAGCACGCCCGCGGCCTACGCGCCGGCGTCGAACGCCTCGAATTCGACGAGCATCAACAAGATCATCATCCTAATGACCGACGGCACCAACAGTTGGTCGACCAACGCGAGCGCCCCCACCGGATCGCTCTATTTCGCCGCCGGTTATTTCCAGAACGCCAATGACACGAGCGCGAACGTGCGTCTGCCGCCCAACAACCAGAACGTGAAGGACACGACGTCCGCCCGCAACGCGCTGGACGCCCTCACGGCGGAGGCCTGCCGGAACGCCAAGGCCGTCAACATCGCGATCTACACGATCGGCTTCAGCGTCCCCTCCGACCCGATCGACGCCGCGGGACAGACGCTCCTGCGAAACTGCGCCACGAATCCGGGTCAGTTCTACCTGGCCAACACCTCGGACGACCTGATCAAGGCGTTCAAGCAGATCCAGGCGAGCATCGGCGCGCTGCGGCTGACGCAATAGGCGACGCGGTCGGACAATCCGGGCGGCGGGTCGAGGCCACCCGGGGATCGCGCGCCGCCTCCGGTTGCTTCCCGGCACAAACAAGGGCGACGCGCGCCGGAATGCGCTCCGGCGCCGGGCCGGAGCCGCCCCTCAATCGTCCCGATAGACCTTCTCGCGGCGCTCGTGCCGCTCCTGGGCTTCGAGCGACAGGGTCGCGATCGGCCGGGCGTCGAGGCGGCGGAGGGAGATCGGCTCGCCGGTCTCCTCGCAATAGCCGTAGGACCCGTCCTCGAGGCGGGCCAGGGCCGCGTCGATCTTGCCGGTGAGCTTGCGCTGCCGGTCGCGGGCCCGCAGCTCGATCGCCCGGTCGGTCTCCGACGAGGCGCGGTCCGCCAGATCGGGGTGGTTCTCGTTCTCGCTCTGCAGAGCGACCAGCGTGTCCTGCGCCTCGCGCAGGATGTCGCTCTTCCAGCTCAGGAGCTTGCGCCGGAAGTACTCGCGCTGCCGGTCGTTCATGAAGGGCTCGTCGTCGGACGGGACGTAGCCGTCCTCCAGCGTCACCTTCGCCATGCGTCACCCTCGCTGGATCATAACCGCCCACCAGGGGATGGCCGGTGCGCGGCGATAACGTGAGGTGCCGTATAGTCGAGGTGCGTAATCGCGACAACGCGCAGCGTTGCAGGGCTCGGAACTTGTCTCGAATGCGTTCGCACCTGAGGCAAACAAGCCACGGTCTAGGGCTTATTCTGCTGCACGCCTGCGCAATCTGACGATCGCCGCGGCGATCTCGTCCGTCAGCGATCGGGCGAGCGGCAGCCGATAATGAGTCTGGTCGAAGAACAGATCGGGGTCGGCGGCCTGCGGGTGCCGATCACGGCCCTCGACGACCGTGCTCAGCGGATGCACGGCGAGCGCCGAGCGCACCTCGGCGCGGCACGCGGCCTCGGCCGCCGCCCGGGGGCTGCCGGCCGGCGGCTCGGCCCGGGCGTAGACGGGCGGGAAGACCAGGACCACGGCGGTCTCGGCCGGGACCCGCGCCAGCTCGGTGCGCAACCGGTCGCCCACCGGGAACGGGCCACCATGATGCGGCTCGGGCTCGGGACCGACGGGACGTTCGAGCGCGGCCTTCTTGGCCGGGTCGCGGCCGAACCCCTGGCTCAGATAGTTCGACTCGTAGTCCCACCAGCCGTCGGCGGCGGCCTGCTTCCGGCGCGGGTTCAGCAGCCAGCCGAGGCGGTTGATCGTCTCCTGCGCGGCGGTGAAGCGCAGCAGGCCCTTGAGGTAGGCGGGCCAGTCGCCGACCAGCCAGTACGGGAAGCCGTGCTCGCTCGGGAAGCTGGGGTCGTCGGAGCACCAGAACGCGTCGGACGAGAGCACGATCGCCTCGGGTCTGGCGTGGTGCTTCAGATACCAGTCCAGCAGCGCGAATTGCTCGGACGGGCCGGTCGCCGGCACCGAGAGCTGCACGAACGGGATGCCGGTCAGCCGGGTCAGGGCCGCCGGCTCGATCAGCTGGATGTGGGAATTGCCGATCACCGCCCCCGCATAGGCCGGGTCGCGGCCGCGCAACGCCGAGGCGGTACGCGGGCCCTGGGGGCGGACGGCCCCGCGGGACAACAGGGTCGAGCGGCCGGTGTCGTAGGGATCGACCAGCACCGCCAGGCCGAGATAGGCCGCGGACAGACCGACCATCGCCAGCAGCACGGTGCGGACGAAAGCGCGCCAGGCCCGGTCCTGTGGGGGGTGAGCGAGCGCCATCCTCAGAACTGGAAGTAGATGAACTCGTAATTCGCATCGTCCCCGATCTTCAGGAGGACGACGACGAACAGGAGCGCGAAGCCGAAGGCCAGGATGCGTCTGGGCGGCAGGCGGTGCACCGCGGCCCAGGCGGTCGGGCCGACCGTGGCGACCAGGGCCGCCACCGCGATGGTGCGCCACTTGAAGCCCGAACCGTGGGGCGCGAGGCCGAACAGGCCCTTGAAGATCAGCAGCGCCGCCTCGAAGCTGGTCGCCCGGAACAGCACCCAGGTCAGCATCACGAACAGGCTGGTGAGCAGCCAGCCGAGGGGGGCCGGCACGCTCAAGCGCGCCCGTCGGGCCAGGACCCCGGCGCCGAGGCCGAGCCCGTGGAGGGCGCCCCAGGCCAGGAAGGTCAGCCCGGCCCCGTGCCACAGGCCGCCCAGCGTCATGGTGGCGGCGAGCGCCTCGACCTGCCGCTTCAGGCCGCGCCGGTTCCCGCCCATGGGGATGTAGAGGTAGTCGCGCAGGAACCGCGACAGGGTCATGTGCCAGCGCCGCCAGAAGTCGCGCAGCGAGGTGGCGCGATAGGGCGCATCGAAATTCTGCGGCAGGACCAGCCCGAACAGCAGCGCGATGCCGAGCGCCATGTCGGTGTAGCCGGAGAAGTCGAAATAGATCTGGAAGGTGAAGCCCAGGGTCGCCTGCCAGGCCTCCGCGACGGTGATCACCTTGCCGGCGGCGGCCGCCTGGAACACCGGATTCACGTAGGCCGCGAGCGGATCGCCCAGAAACACCTTCTTGGCGAGACCCACCGTGAGCAGCATCAACCCGCGGGCGAAGCGCTCGGCGGCGTCGGGCCGCGCGTAGGGCTGCTCGTCGAACTGGTGCATGATCTCGCTCCAGCGCACGAGCGGGCCGGCGAGAACCTGCGGGAAGAAGGCGATGTAGAGGGCGTACTTGGTCAGCCCGAAGGCCGGCGCCCGGCCGGACCGCAGGTCGGCGAGATACATGATGTGGTGGAAGGTGAAGAACGAGATGCCGAGCGGCAGGGCCAGCCCGAGCCGCGGCGCCTCCAGCCCCGGGATCAGGTTGGCGAGGTCGGCGAAGAAGTCGAGATACTTGAACAGCCCGAGCAGGACGAGGTTGGCGGCGATCGCCCCCGGGATCAGCCAGCGCCCGGGCCGGCGCCGGTAGAGGCGGGCCACGCACCAGTTCGCCAGGATCGAGCCGGCGAGCAGCGGCACGAACCGGACATCCCACCAGCCATAGAAGACGAAGGACAGGACGACGAGCAGCGGCAGCCGCCAGGCCGGGGCCGCGCGCGCCACCAGCGCGTGCAGGATCAGCGCGGCCGGCAGGAAGGCGAGGAGGAAGACGAAGGAGTTGAACAGCATCGGGCGGGGCGGCGCGCAGGGGAAGGATGGGCCGCCGGTCTCTCCGGGCGCGAGGCGCCCGCCTTGTCGGGGATCGCGGCGTGCCCGTCAATCGCGGGATTCCGGCCTCGGGCGCGGATCGCGGGTGGAGGCTGCGCCGGCCCCGTCATGAAGTGGGGTCGCAGCGTGAGACCGGAGCCGCTGCGCCACGGTCCCGATTGTCCGTCGGTCGCCAAGATTCTAACGTATCAACATTTCTGTCGCCCAGGAGGGCCGGGCATGACCGTCACCACCCTGTCCAGTCGCGCGTTCCAGCAGAACGCCAACCAAGCGCAGAAGGCCGCCGAGCACGGCCCGGTCTTCATCACGCGGCGCGGCGAGCCGGTGCAGGTGCTCTTGAGCATCGAGGAGTATCGGCGGCTCACGGGGCAGCGCCGCAGCCTCGTCGAGGCGCTGTCGAAGCCCGGGCTTTCGGAGATCGCGCTGGATATCCCCACGGCCAGCGACCTGCCGCGGGCGGCGGATCTGTCGTGACGTTCCTGCTGGACACGAACGTCGTGTCCGAACTGCGCAAGGTCGGTGACGGCCGGGCGGATCCCAACGTGGTGCGCTGGCTTTCGGCCCAGGATGCGGATCGCTTCTACCTCTCGGCGATCACCGTGATGGAGCTGGACCTCGGCATCCGCCTGGCCGAGCGGCGCGACCCGGCCCAGGGCGCGCATCTGCGCGCCTGGATGAACGAACAGGTCCTGCCGGAATTCTCCGGGCGAATCCTGCCCGTCGACACGGCGGTGGCCCTGCGCTGCGCGGCCCTCCACGTCCCGAACCCGCGGCCCGAACGGGATTCGCTGATCGCCGCGACGGCTCTGGTGCACGCGATGACGGTGGTCACCCGCAACGGAGTGGATTTCGCTCCGACGGGGGTGCGGATCCTCGATCCCTGGACCAGCCGCCCGTCGGTCCCGGGCGGCTAACGCGCGCTCACCCCGCCCGCCGCCCCGCCTCGATGGTCAGGCCGAGGCCCACGGAGCCGAACGTGTCGCCCTCCACCACCCGGGCCGCGGGCAGCGCGGCGGTGAGCGCGGCGCGCAAGTGCGGCAGGCCGGTGGAGCCGCCGGTGAGGAACATGGCGTCGATCCGCTCCGGCCCGAGCTCGGCCTGGGCGAGGCAGCGAGCGATCCGGGCGGCGACCGACCGGGCGAGGTCGCCGGTCTGCGTCGAGAGGGTGTCCCGGCTCACTTCGGCCGCCAGCCCCGGCTCGATCAGGCCGAGGTCGAGAGCGGTCGTGCCGGCCTCGGAGGCGGCGATCTTGGCGCCCTCCACGGCCCCGGCCAGCGCGTGGCCGCGCTCGCCCTCCACCGCGGCGCGCAGGCGCGCGACGAGGTCGGGCTTGGCGCAATCGCGGATCACCTCGTCGATCTCGCGCAGGGTCTTGGCGTTGTAGAGGCGGTTGATCGCCGACCAGGTGGCGAGGTCGTGGTAATAGGCGTTCGGCACCGCGAGGTCGCCGCGCCGCATCGGGCTGCCGAGGCCGAGCAGGGGCATCACAGTGCCGAGGCTGAGCTGCCGGTCGAAATCGGTGCCGCCGATGCGCACGCCGTCATTGGCCAGGATGTCGCCGGCCCGGTCCGGGCGGCCGCGCCGCTCGGGCGACAGGCGCACGATCGAGAAATCCGAGGTGCCGCCGCCGATATCGGCGATCAGCGCGATCTCCTCCGCGCGGACCTGGCGCTCGTAATCGAGAGCGGCGGCGATCGGCTCGTACTGGAACGAGACCTCGCGGAACCCGACGTCCCGGGCGATGTCGCGCAGCGTGTCCTCCGCCCGCCGGTCGGCCTCCGGGTCGCCGTCGACGAAATGGACCGGCCGGCCGTGGACCACCGTGTCGAGGGATTGCCCGCAGGCCGCCTCGGCCCGCGCCTTCACGGCCGAGAGGTAGCGGGCGATGATGTCGCGCAGGCGCAGGCGTTGCCGGCCGACCGGGGTCGCCTCGTCCATGAGCGGCGTGCCGAGCACGGATTTCAGCCCGCGCATCAGCCGGCCGGCATGGCCGTCGACATAGGCCGCGGTCGCGGCCCGGCCGATCAGCGGCTCCTGGCCGAGCTCGAAGAAGATCGCGCTGGGAATGGTCCGGTGCGTGCCCTCCAGCGGCAGCAGGGTGGGTCCCGCCGGTGCGAGATGCCCCAGGGTGGTGTTCGACGTGCCGAAATCGAGGCCGCAGGCCGCCATCGCGTGAGGGATCCGGTTTGTTTCGAGGGAGGGCGGCCCCTACAGGGCGGCGGCGCCCGGGTCCAGCGCGGCCGCGACATTGCAGCCGCGCGGCAGCCTCGCGGGAAACGTGGACAGCGCGTCCGGGGGAGGCCCGGATCCGGCCCCGGCATGCTATGGAGCGCCATGCGTTCCGATATCGATCTCGGCCTGACCGGCGAGCGCCCGGCGCTCCTCGACCTCACCGAACTGCTGGCCACCCGGCTCCTGGTCCAGGGCAATTCGGGCTCCGGCAAGTCGCACCTGCTCCGGCGCCTGCTGGAGCAGAGCGCCGGGCTCGTGCAGCAGGCGGTGATCGATCCCGAAGGCGATTTCGCCAGCCTCGCCGACCGCTACGGCCACGTGGTCGTGGAGGCCGACGGCGACGACGTCGCGCTCCAGCGCATCGCCGCCCGGGTGCGCACGCACCGGGTCTCGGTGGTTTTGTCGCTGGAGAATCTCGACGCCGAGGGGCAGATGCGCGCCGCCGCGGCGTTCCTTGGCGGTTTGTTCGACGCCGACCGCGACCATTGGTACCCGATGCTGGTGGCGGTGGACGAGGCGCAGCTCTTCGCCCCCGCGGCGGCCGGCGAGGTCTCGGACGAGGCCCGCCGCCTGTCGCTCGGCGCCATGACCAACCTGATGTGCCGCGGCCGCAAGCGCGGGCTCGCCGGCGTGATCGCCACCCAGCGCCTCGCCAAGCTCGCCAAGAACGTCGCGGCCGAAGCCTCCAACTTCCTCATGGGCCGGACCTTCCTCGACATCGACATGGCCCGCGCCGCCGACCTGCTCGGATTGGAGCGCCGTCAGGCCGAGACGTTCCGCGACTTGCCCCGGGGCCATTTCGTGGCGCTCGGGCCGGCTTTGTCGCGGCGCCCGCTGACCATCGCGGTGGGGCCGACCCTGACGGTGAGCCGCAGCTCGTCGCCGGTGCTCGTCCCCCTCCCCGACCCGACCGAGGATGCAAGGGCGCTGATCCTCACGGCGAGCCCGGCCGACAGCCTGGCGCCGCCGATGCCCCGGCCGAAGCCGCGCCCGGTGGCGGCCCCGGACGTGCTCGTCCAGCTCGCGAGCTATCGCCCCCCGGCCCCGGCGGAGGAGCCCGAAGAGGAGCCGATGGATCCGGAGGCCCGCGAGGCCGCCCTGGCCGAGGTCCTGGCCTCGGTCCTGGCCGATGCCGACGCGGCCGCCTGCACCCCCGCGACGCTCTATCAGGATTTCACCGTCCGCTGCCGGATCCGGCGCCTGCGCGGCGACACGATGGGCCTGCCGGAATTCAAGCGCCGGCTCGCTGTGGCCCGGGCCGAGGCCGGGGGGGCGGTCGCCGACAATTCCACCTGGGAGCGGGCCCAGGAGATCGCGGCCGGCCTTCCGGACGATCTGGCCGGCCTGTTCCTGGTGGTCGCCCGCGCGGCGATCGAGGGCGCCCCCTGCCCCACCGACGCGATGCTGGCCGACGCCTACGGCACCAGCTCGGGCGGCCGCGCCCGGCGGATGCTGGCCTATCTCGAGGAGCGCGGCGCGATCGTCACCCGCAAGGACCTGCGCGGCGCGCCGATCATCGCGGTGCCGGATCTCGGGGTCGAAACCGGCCCGGGCGAGCCGCAGATGCTGCCCACCGGGCCGAAGCGGCGGGCGGGGTAGCGATCGTCAAGCGCTTCGTCATTGCTGTTGAGCGAAGAAAGCCAGGGACACGCCACATCTCGCGATCGCGCTGCCGTGGGTTGCTTCGCTCCGCTGGCAAAGACGGCGACGCATCTATGCGCTGCGCCGGCCTTCCAGCTTGGCGAGTTCCACCGCGGCGCGCAGCTCGATCTCGCCCATGAGCGCGTCGAGCCGCGGATCGCCCGAGGAGGCCGAGCGCTCGGCCAGGCGGCCGGCGATGGCGCGCAGATCCTGCGGGGCGACGCGGCCGCCGAGGAGCGCGGCCTTGAGCCGGTCGAGACCGTCGAGGAGATCGTGGCCGCGCTTGGCCGCGCGGCGGCGGCGCTCCTGCGGAGTCTCGGCCTCGCCCTGAAGCAGCAGCACCGCGTCGAGCCCGGCCAGGGTCGCCGCCGCGGCCGGCGCGCCGGTACCCGAGGCGGAGGCCGGCGCCGCATCGAGGCTGAAGCCGCGACCGCCCTCGACCCGGGCCTTGGCCGCGACGCCACCGGCATTCTGGATCGGCTGGCGAGTCTCGACGCGCATGATCGTGTTCGTGTCGCTCCGGGCGCCCCTGCGCTTCCCGGACACTCGGCCGGCAGGGTTAAGCACCGGTAAACAGGGCGGCAGAACCTGCCGGGTCGGCATGTTCGGTGCCGGTCGATCAAACCATCCCGACGCTGCCCGGCCAAATAATGATCCATTCGGCCAGATAGTTAGGTGAAACGTCCGGCTGGCACGGGGCTGGCAGGAGGGGAGCAGGTCCGTTCACCCTCGAAAAACCCGGCATGCGCCCGAGCCACCCTTTCCGTCTCATCGCATCGACCTTCGCGGCGCTGGTCTTCGGCGCGCTGCTGCTGGCGGCTGCCGGCACCCCGGCGCTGGCCCTGTCGCGGGTGAAGGACCTCGCCTCGATCGAGGGCGTGCGCCAGAACCAGCTCGTCGGCTACGGCATCGTGGTCGGCCTCAACGGCACCGGCGACACGCTCAACAACATCCCGTTCACCAAGCAATCCCTGCAGGCGATGCTGGAGCGGCTCGGCGTCAACACCCGGGGCGCCACGATGCGCACCCAGAACCTCGCCGCCGTGATGGTGACGGCGAGCCTCCCGCCGTTCGCCGCGCAGGGCACCCGCATCGACGTCACGGTCTCGTCGCTGGGCGACGCCAAGTCCCTGCAGGGCGGCACCCTGCTGGTGACGCCGCTGCTCGGCGCCGACGGCGAGGTCTACGCCCTGGCGCAGGGCTCGGTGGCGATCGCCGGCTTCTCCGCCGAGGGCGACGCCGCCAAGATCACCCGGGGCGTGCCGACTAATGGCCGCATCTCCAACGGCGCCAATATCGAGCGCGAGATCGCGTTCAAGCTGAACGACGCCCGCGCCCTGCGCCTGTCCCTGCGCAACCCCGATTTCACCACCTCGAAGCGGATCGCCGCGGCGATCAACGACTTCATGGGCGCCGACACGGCCGAGCCGACCGATCCCGCCACCGTTACGATCCAGATCCCGGCCAAGTACAACGGCAACATGATCCGGCTGATCACCGAGGTGGAGCAGCTGAAGGTCGAGCCCGACCAGACCGCCCGGGTCGTGGTCGACGAGCGCTCCGGCATCATCGTGATGGGCCGCGACGTGCGGGTCTCCACGGTGGCGATCGCGCAGGGCAACCTGACGGTGACGATCTCCGAGCAGCCGCAGGTGAGCCAGCCGGCGCCCCTGTCCAACGGGCGCACCACCGTCGTGCCGCGCACCAGCCTGAAGGTCGATACCGGCGACGGCAACAAGCTGGCGCTGGTCAAGGAGGGCGTGAGCCTCCGCGAGCTGGTCGACGGGCTCAACGCCCTCGGGGTCGGCCCCCGTGACCTGATCTCGATCCTCCAGGCGATCAAGACCGCCGGGGCGCTCCAGGCCGATATCGAGCTGATGTGATTGTCGCGTGCATCGTCCCGAAAGGTGGTTGCCGGCTTTCGGAACGAGACGATGCCCCAGGAAGGACAGGAGGGCCAAATCATGCTGCCACTCGCCAACTTCGCGGCCACCGCGGCCGCCGGCGTCGGGAAATCCATCGCCGCGAGCGTGTCCGACGGCATCCTCAAGACCGGCAGCACCGCCAAGGCGCACAAGACCGCCACCGAGTTCGAGTCGATGTTCCTGGAGAACAGCCTCGACCGGATGATGCAGTCGGAGGGGACCGAGGGCCCGCTGGGCGAGAACGGCACCGGCGGCGGCGTCTACCGCTCGATGCTGACCAAGGAATATGCGGGACAGATCGTGAAGAGCGGCGGCGTCGGCATCGCCGATTCGGTGTTCCGTGAGATCATGAAGCTGCAGGGCGCGTCGAGCGATGGAGCCGTCAATGCAAAGGGCTGAGCCGCTGCGCGTCGGCGACCGGGTCACCGCCGAGGCGCTGGTCGGGGGCGTGCTCGCCAACATGGCCGCGCTGGAGGCGATCCTGGCCGAAGAGGCCGCCCATGTCCGGGCCGGGCGCCTGCGCGAGGGCCTGGCGGCGGCCGAGCCGAAGGCGGCCCTGGCCGCGGCCTACATGCAGGGCCTCGAAGTCGCCAAGGCCAACGCCGTGGCGCTCAAGCGCTTCAACCCGGACGGGGTCGAGACCCTCCGGGCCGCCCATCGCCGCTTCACCGCGGCGGTCGAGGCCAACCAGTCGGTCCTCGACAGCGCCCGATCCGTCTCGGAGGGGCTGATCAAGTCCCTGGCGGACGAGATCGGCCGGGCGCAGGTCCCGTCGGGCTACGGCAAGCAGGCCCCGGCCCCGTCCCCGTACGGGCGCGGCGTCCGCAGCGGGCCGCTGGTTCTGTCGCGGAACCTGTAGGGCCGCGCTCAGCGCCGGCCGTTGCCGATCCGCACATAGGTCCGGACCTCGCCGAGATCGGTGTCGGCACGGTTGTCGATCGCCAGGCGGCCGGCAATCGCGGGCGGGCCCGCTGCGCCGGCGCCGTGTCCCTGGCGCAGGTCGGCGCCCGCGATCACCCGTCCGGACACGCGGATGCAGCTCGCGCTGCCGGGCAGGCGCATGAAGCCCGGCCCCTTCGACGGGCACGCCATCGCCGCCGCGGCGGTCGGAGCCTTCTCCAGCTCCCGGGCGGCGGCAGCGTTCGACGCTGCGACGAGGGCGGCGGTCAGAACCCAGCCGATCCGCTGTCCGGCCATCTCAGGCGGCCCGGCGCGACAGGTCCCGGTGCAGCAGATCGATGTAGCGCTCGACCTCGCCGATGAAGCCGTCGAGATCAGGCTCGAGCAACCGCAGCCGCGCGAGGTCGCGCAGCAGGATGTCGAGCGCAGTCGCGCGGTCGTCGGGCCGGCGGCAACCGTCGAGATAGGTGTCGATCGCCTGCTCGGCCATCACGATGGCGCCGACCTGCGCCGCGGCGCCCAGGCGGCGGATCGCGTGGACGGGTTCGGACAGCGCCATGCGGACCTCTCCTCGATCGCACGACACGCGACCGTCCGGCGCGATTCACTGCGGGAAAGCGGCAGGACTATGGTGGCGGCACCCAATACAGGCGTCAGCTGATGTAGTTGACCAGCGAGAGCTTCGAGAGCGAGGCCGTGACCTGGTAGCTGGCCTGAAGCCGGTTCTGGACGTCGAGCAGCTTCGCGACGACCTCCTCGGTCGGAGCCTGCTCGATCCCGTCGAGGGTGTTCTGGACCGTCGTCTGGGTGGCGGTGTTGGTGGTCTTGGCGTTCGACAGGCGCGTCGCCGCGACGCTGAGCTGCGTGACCGTGTCCTGGACGCTGGGATTGGTCTGGTCGGAGGCCGACAGCAGCGCCCCGGCCTTGCTGACCACCGTCTTATAGGTGGCGCTGGTGTTGGCGTCGCTCGTTGTCGGCAGCGCGAACGCCATGGTCGCGAGGCCTGCGAGCACGTTCTGGATCGTCTTGTCGTTGGCGCGGGCGCCGGTGCCGACCTGGCCGGTGGCGCTGACCTGGACCGACTGGGTGTCGAGCGCCGTGGTCGGCACGGCCTGGGTCGGGTCCGCCGGCGTCGTGTAGGTGTTCTCGCCCTGGTACCACAGCACCGTGTTGGTCGGGGTGGCGGCCACGTAGCCGATCGGGTTCTTGGCCGCATCGTACGCGATGCGCTGGGGCATGATCCCGGTCCCCGAGGGACCGCCCCGGGCCGAGCCGGTGAAGAAGTCCTGGGTGACGGATGCCGTGGCGTTCACCGCCAGGGTGCCGGTGGCCGCACCCTTGAGGGCGTTGGTCAGCGTCGCGGACAGGTTCTTCATCGTGTCGGCCGCGGTGGCGCCGATGGCGAAGCTGGTGGTCGAGGTCGAGTCGGCGCTGGCGGCCGCGCTCAGGGTGACGGTGGTGGAGGTGCCGTCCGGCATCTTCAGCGCGAAGCTGACGCTGTCGCCCACCGCCGGCTGGCCCGCCAAGCCGATGGTGAGAGCGGCCGGGCCGGTGCCGGTGATCGCGGCGTTGATCGCCGTCCCGGTGGTGGTCGGGGTGCCGGACAGGGTGAAGCCGAATCGGCCCCGGGTCGCGGCGTTCGCCTCGTCGGTCACCTGAACTGAGGTGGCGCTCGGCGCGGTCTGGGTCAGGCGGCCGTTGCCGCCCGGGCCCAGCTCCGCGGTGACGCGCTCGTTGACCAGCGCGGTGAGGCCCGCCAGCGTGTTGCCCTGGCTGTCGGTGCTGCCGTTCAGGATCGTGTCGGCGTCGAGCACCGGCTGGGTGGTGGCGTCGCGGCCGCCGAACAGGTAGCTGCCCGCGGCCGACTGGTTGAGGGTGTCCAGCGCCGTCTGCAGGTTGGCAAGGGCGATCGAGCGGCCGGCCGTGGTGTTGGCCGCGATGCTCTGCAGGCCGTTGTTCAGGGCCGTGCGGGCGTCGGTGCCGAGCTTCGCGACCTGGGTCAGGCTGGTGACCGCGACATTGGTCCGGGTCTGGGCGGCGGTGATGCCGGCGCCGTAGCCGTCGAGCGCGCTCAGGGTCGCCTGGGCGGCGAGCGCCGTGGAGCGCCCGGTGCCGAGCCCGCCATAGGTCTGCGAGACCTTGCCGCTGGAGAGCTGGTTCGACAGGTCGTTCAGCTGGTTCTTGAGCGCCAGCAGCTGCGACGTGTTCCGGTTGGCGATGTAGGAGCCGGCCGCGAAGGGGGAGATCGTCGTCATGGTCAGATCTGCAGCAGCTGGTTGAGCATGTCGCGGGCGGCGGTGAGCACCCGGGCATTGGCGCCGTAGGCCGTCTGCAGGGCGATCAGGTTCGACATCTCCTGGTCGATATTGACCCCCGCCCCGGCGGAGAACCGGCTCTGTGCGGTAGAGAGGGCGGTCTGCTGGGTGTCGTCGAGCGCGGCGGCGTTCGAGGCCGCCGCGCCCTGCGAGGCGATCACGTCCTGGGCGAAGCCGACCACGCTCGCCCGGTAGGGCGCCGAGACGCCCCCGATCCCGCTCGACGACGAGAAGGTCTGCTGGGCCGAGGTCAGGGCGGTGAAGATCGCCTGCGCGCGGCCCCCCGAGGCGCTCTTGTCGGTGGCGCTGGAGGCCGTGAGCGCCGTGGTGTCGCCCGAGAGCGCCGGGTTGACCGAGATCCGCTGCGCGAAGCCGGTGAGCTGCGAGCCGCTGTCGAACGAGCCGGTGAACAGCCGCGGGGTCGGGGGCGGCGCCGCCGACACGTCGGTGAACAGGGCGAGCTGCGGGTAGCCCGTGGTCAGGTCGCTCGGCGAGGTCGGCTGTGTGATGCCGGCGCTGGCCCCCGAGACCTTGTCGGTGCCGGCCGCGGCCGGCCCGATCGTGACCGTTGCCCCGGTGCCGGTGGCGGTGAGGTTGGGGGCGTTCTTGATGCCCGCCGCCGTGGCCCGGCTGCTGAGCGCCGCCAGGGCTGTCGAGATCGCGTTGGCGTAGGTCGCGGGGCCGCCCGAGATGTTGAAGGTCTGGGCCAGCCCGCTGGCATCGTCGGTCTGGCTCGGATCGACCGCGGCGGTCGCGGCGTTCGAGGCGATCAGCGTGACGTTGCGGACCGAGCCGTCGGCGGCGGTGACCGGGATCGTCACGCTGTTGCCGGCCTTGATGCCGGTCAGGTCGATGGTCGCCGAGGAACCGGTCACCGTGCCGGTCACGGCCTTGTCGGTGAGCGCGCTGGCGAGCCCCCCGGCCAGGTCGTCGAGCTGGCGCTGGGCCTGCGGCAGGATCTGGTCGCGCAGCTCGATCCCGGCGGCGAGGCTGCCCGACCGGATGGCACCGGGCGCGCCGAGATCGATCTGGCCGCCGCCCGGGAGCGTGGCCGTGATGGTCCCGACCGTGCGCTGCGTCGGGTCGGACGAGTAGGTCGAGTTGGGGTTGAGCGAGCCGTGGCCGTCGAAGGTGAGCACCGCCGCGCTGCCGCGGTCGACCAGGGTCACGCCCGACCGGGTCAGCACCGAGACCGTCCCGTCCCGCTGATCCACGGTCTGGACGTCCATGTAGCCCGACAGCGTGTTGATCACCTGGTCGCGCTGGTCCTGGAGGTCGGCCAGGGACGCGGCGTCGGTGGTGTTCTGGATCTTGGCGTTCAGGCTCGCGACGCTGGACAGGAGCGTGCTGGCCGAGCGCGTGTCGGTACCGAGCTGCGCCTCCACCCCGGTGCGCAGGTTCTGCACCGCGTTGGCGGCGCCGTTGATCTGGCTGGCCAGCGCCGAGGCGTTGCTCAGCACGGTGGTGCGAGCCGCCGCCGACGTCGGGTTGGCCGACAGCTCCTGCAGCGACTGGGTGAAGGTGTTCAGCGTGCCGTCCAGCGCCGCCGCGCTGCCCGGCGCCCCGAACAGCGCGTCGAGCTGGGAGGCGATCCCGGCCTTGGTGCTGGTATAGGCCGCCCCCGAGGTCTCGAGCCGCAGCTGCTTGAGCGCGGCGGCGTCGAAGCTGCGGGTGATCGCCCCGGTTGCGACACCGGAATTGTTGGTCCCGGTGGCGACCGTCGAGAGCGTCCGCTTGACGTAGCCGGCAGTGCCCGCATTGGCGACGTTCTGCGAGACGACGTTGATCGCCGCCTGCGTCGCCGCAAGGCCGGCGGTCGCGGTGGAAAGCGCGTTCAACGACATCTCACGGCCTCCGCGGTTCGGATTGCGTCCTCACTCAGCGGATCACGTTGAGCAGGTCAGACATCATCGTCTGGGCCGTCGACATGACGCGCGTGTTCGCAGAGTAGGCCTGCTGGGTTACGATCATCTTAGAGAACTCGCTCGCAATGTCGGTATTCGACTGCTCATTGCTCGCGCCCGTGATCGTGCTGCCGTTCAGCCCGACCAAAGCCGGCCCGGATTCGGCGGTCTGGAGGTAATTGCCGTTCGAATCGGCCTTGAGCCCGTCGGGATTGGCGAACTGGGCGATGCCCACCGTGGCGAGCCCCAGCACCGAGCCGTTCGAGAAGGTGCCGTTGATCTTGCCGTCCTCGCCGATCGCCACGCTGGTGAGCGTGCCGGCGCTGTTGCCGTTCTGGCTCAGCGTGTTCGTGGTCACGGCGCCCGACGTGTCGGCGTACTGCGTCAGCCCGGCCGTGCCGACGTTCATGGTCATGCCCGAAAAGGTGTAGTCGCCGACCTTCACGTCGCCGAGCGGGACCGGGCTGGTGGCCGGCGCGGTCAGCTTTCCGGTGGAATCGAAGGTGAAGGCCGTCCCGACATTCTGCCAGGTCGTCGCATTCGCCGAGGCCGTGGGGTCGGAGGCGTAATAGAGGTTCCAGACCGCGGGCTGCGCGGGCGTCGTGGTGGCGTCCTGCACCTTGGCCCAGCGCGTGCTCAGGGTCACCGGCGCGCCGGTCTGCGTGTAGGCGGTGATCGACGGGCCCGCGATGCTGTTGTTCACGAAGGTCCCGGCCCCGGTCGTCGGCACCGTGGGCCCGGGCAACGTGGCTCCCGTCAGGACGACCGCCGCGGGCAGCTGGTCGTAGACATCGGAGCCCGACGTGGCCGACGCGGTGGTGGCCGGCGTCGCCGGCAGGTTGGCCGCGTAGGTCAGCGACGTGGTCGGCTGGGCCGGAAGCGACGTGTCGCCGATCCGCAGCAGACCCGTGCTGGTCGCCTGGCCGGTGACCGGGTCGAGGTTCGTGCCGGTCAGGTAGCCGCCGGCGCCGTTGACCAGGTAGCCGTCCTTGTCCTTCGCGAAGTCGCCCCGGCGCGTGTAGACGTTCGTGCCGCTGAAGGTGGCCGCGCCGTTCGAATCGCCGGTCTTGCGCACCACGGTGAAGAAGCCGTCGCCGTTGATCGCCATGTTGGTCGGGACGCTCGAGGCCACGACGTTGCCGGCGATCGTGTTGGTCAGCTGCGACTGCGCCAGGACCGAGCCGGCGACCTCGCGCTTCGGCGTGGTCTCGGACATCATGTCGACGAAGCTGGTGTCGATTCGCTTGAATCCGGTCGTCTGCGAGTTCGCGATGTTCCCGGAGATGTTGCTGATGGCGTAGGATTGCGCCTGCAGTCCGGAGACCGAGGTCTGCAGGGCGGTAAAAAGATCCATGGCATGCGATCCCGATACGCGCCGCACTGGCCCGCAGGATCAAGGGACCGCAACCGCCGTGCCAGAGCTAAGCCCTTGATTCGTCAGGCACGGGCCGCCGCGGGCCCGGCAGCCCTGGCCGAGCGGGGATGCCGGCCCGGCAGATTCTGCCGGATCAAGGCCGCACCGGTCCGGCGCGCAGGCCGGCGGGCGTTTACGGGGTGTTATCCGGCGCGGGCGAAGATCGTCGACGGGGCAATCTGGGTGGGGCGCGTCCCGCCCGAACGCACACGCGATACGGATTTCGGATCTAGAGGTCATGCGGGCGAAACGGACGAGCCTCGTCCACATCATCTACTTCTCGCGCCTCACTCTGTCGGCGGATCCGGCGAAGCGGTCGGAGCAGATCGCCGAGATCGGCCGCGTCGCGCAGAAGAAGAACGAGTTCTCGGTGATCACCAGCTTCATGATCGTCGAGGGCAACTTCGCCTGCCAGGTGATCGAGGGCGAGCGCTCCTCGGTCCACGAGACCTTCGACCGGGTCAGCGCCGACCAGCGCCACCGGGACGTGCAGATCAACGAGTGGCGGGAGATCGCCAAGCGGGAATTCGTCCACTCCTTCAAGAGCGCCCAGCGCAACACGGCGAATGACGGCCTGTTCGCCAAGGCCAATCTGCTGCCGATGCTCCAGCGCGGGACCCCGAAGGCGACCGCGATCCAC
This sequence comes from Methylobacterium brachiatum, assembly GCF_020523825.1. Lineage (GTDB taxonomy): Bacteria > Pseudomonadota > Alphaproteobacteria > Rhizobiales > Beijerinckiaceae > Methylobacterium > Methylobacterium brachiatum. Next base: position 216,362 of record NZ_JAJALK010000006.1, read on the forward strand.
GGGCTCTGCCTGGCGCTCCAGAACGACGCGATGTCCCGCCAGGGCATCGACCACCTCTTCATCTGAGCCGAGCGATGTCCGAGAGCGATACGCCCCCGATCCTCATCGTCGACGACCAGGAGAAGCTCCTGCGTCTCGTGGTGATGCTGATGACCCGGATCGGCTTCCCCGACGTCGAGGGGGTGACCACGGCCGCCGAGGCCCTGGAACGGCTGCGCACGCGCCGCTACGCCCTGGTGATCTCCGACCTCACCATGGAGCCCATGGACGGGCTGGCCCTGCTGCGCGAGATCCGCGGCGACGACGCGCTGATGAACACGCCCTTCATGCTCACCGAATCGTCCTTCGACTTCGAGGACATCAACCTCGCCCACCAGGCGGGGGCGGACGCCTTCATCCTCAAGCCGTTCGACATGGCGGTGCTGAAGAGCAAGCTGAAACAGGTGCTCAACCGCAAGCCGCGCAAGCGCGACGCCCCGATCGCCGCCGAATCGACGCTCACCGTGGATTTCCCGATGCTCGGGAAATTTTGAGGCGCTTGGCGGGATTTCCCCGTCGTCGGCCCACCCCCCCGTCATCCCGGGGCCGCGCGGCGGAGCCCGGGATCCAGGACCGCCGACAAACCGCGGTTCACGACACCGGCGGCATATCCCGGCCAATCGCGTGGTCCCGAGTCGCGGCGCCGCAGCCGGGGAGGACGCCTCCCGGAATCCCACGGCTGGCCGGAGGCCTCCGTCGAGGCCCGCTGCCGCGGGCACCTCAGGATCAGGGGGGCTGGTTGAAGTGATCCGGTGACAGCGGCGGTCCGGTACGGCCGAAGATCACAGGTCGCCGTGTCCGATCATCGCCGACCTGAGGGGGAAGCGAGACGCCCCCACCCCAAAGGAATCACGCCGCCCGCTTCTGGTAATCCTTCACGTCGGTGAAGCGCACCGCCGGGTAGCGCTCCTCCTCGTAGCGGAGCGAGAACGCCGTGGTCGCCATGAAGACCGGCGCGCCGTCGAGGTCCTTGGCCATGGCCGAGCCGTGGCTGTCGACGAACTTGTCGAGCTCGACCTCGGAATCCGAGGACACCCAGCGGCAGACCGAGAAGCGCGAGGTCTCGTAATCCACCGGCAGGCCGTACTCGGCCTGGAGGCGCTCCTTCAGCACGTCGAGCTGGAGCGCGCCGACCACGCCGACGATCGCCTGGCTGCCGTCCTGGGGCACGAACACCTGGACGACGCCCTCCTCGCCCATCTGCTGCAGCGCCTCGCGCAGCTTCTTGGCCTTCATGGCGTCGGTGAGCTTGATCCGCCGGAGGATTTCCGGGGCGAAGCTCGGCACGCCGCGGAACAGCAGATCCTCGCCCTCGGTGAGCGTGTCGCCGATCCGCAGGGTGCCGTGGTTCGGGATGCCGACCACGTCGCCGGCAAAGGCTTCGTCCGCGATGGCGCGGTCCTGCGCGAAGAAGAATTGCGGCGCCGAGAGCGAGATCGGCTTGCCAGTGCGCACCAGCCGGGCCTTCATGCCCCGGCTGAGCTTGCCCGAGCAGACCCGCATGAAGGCGATCCGGTCCCGGTGGTTCGGGTCCATGTTCGCCTGGATCTTGAACACGAAGCCGGTCATGCGCGGCTCGGTCGGCTCGACCAGGCGCTTGTCGGCATCCTGGCCGCGCGGCGGCGGCGCCACCTTGGCGAGGCCGTCGATGAGGTCGCGCACGCCGAAATTGCGCAGCGCCGAGCCGAAGAACACCGGCGTCAGGTGGCCCTCGCGGAACGCGTCGAGATCGAACGGCTTCAGCCCGCCTTCGGCCAGCTCCACCTCCTCGCGCCACGCATCGGCGGCGCCGTTCTCGGTGAGCAGCTCGTCGAACAGCGGGTCCTGGGGGCCCGACACCGCGACCATGCCGGCATCCTCGGCGGCGTCGAGCCGGCGCACGCGGTTGCCGCCGAGCTCGTAGGTCCCGGAGAAGTTGCGGCCGGTGCCGATCGGCCAGGTGACCGGGGCGACGTCCAGCGCCAGCGTCTTCTCGATCTCGTCGAGCAGCTCGAACGGGTCGCGGGCCTCGCGGTCGAGCTTGTTGACGAAGGTGACGATCGGAATGTCGCGCAGCCGGCAGACCTCGAACAGCTTGCGCGTGCGCGCCTCGATGCCCTTCGCGGCGTCGATCACCATCACGGCCGAATCGACCGCGGTCAGCGTCCGGTAGGTGTCCTCGGAGAAGTCTTCGTGGCCCGGCGTGTCGAGCAGGTTGAAGACGCAGTCGCCGTACTCGAAGGTCATCACCGAGGTGACCACCGAGATGCCGCGCTCCTTCTCGATGCCCATCCAGTCGGACCGGGTCGAGACCCGGTTGCGCTTGGCCTTGACCTCGCCGGCGAGCTGGATCGCGCCGCCGAACAGCAGCAGCTTCTCGGTCAGCGTGGTCTTGCCCGCATCCGGGTGCGAGATGATCGCGAAGGTGCGCCGCCGCGCAACCGGATCGGCCGGCTTCGCTTCGGACTTGGTCTGCATCAGCATGGAGCGAACGCTCTGGGTCGGCAAAACGTGAGGGGCGTCGCCCGGCGGTGCCGTCACGGGCGAAGGTCTCCGGATCGTGTAGCGGCAAGCCCCGGCCTTGGCAAAGAACCGCCGCCGGAGCCCTTAATCTGCGGTACAGGCGCGCCGGATCAGGCTCGACCGGGCGACCAATTCTTCGGCGAGAGCACCGATGATGCGCACCGCACAGCTGTACCTTCGCGTGGCCTTCGCGGCGATGCTGATGGCCGCCGGGCCGCTCGCCGCGCAGACCGGTGCGTCGCCGGCCGCCGACGTCGCGTTCCTCGACGCCCTGACCTGGGGTGCCACCCCGTCGGCCTTCGCGCAGCTGCGCCGGGACGGCCGCGCCCGCTGGCTGCAGGCGCAGCTCCACCCGCCGGTCGAGCCCCGCCTGCCGCCGGCCGCGCAGGCGCAGGTCGACGCGCTGACGCCCCCGGGAACGCTGCTGGAACGCGCCCGATCCCTCGAGGCGCAATCCAAGGCCGCCAAGGACTTGGCCGATCCGGAGGCCCGCAAGGCCGCCCAGAGCGCGTTCCAGGCCGCGCTGAACGATGCCGCCCGGAACGCCGCCTCCGCCTGGGTGCTGCGCGCCCTCTACGGCCCGGACCAGCTGCGCGAGCGGCTGACCTGGTTCTGGTTCAACCGCCTCAACGTCCACCAGGGCAAGTCGACCCTGCGCGCCGCGGTGGGCGACTACGTCGACACGGCGATCCGCCCCCACGTCCTCGGACGGTTCCGCGACCTGCTGATGGCGAGCCTGCGCCACCCGGCGATGCTGCGCTACCTCGACAACGACGCCAACGCGGCGGGCCACATCAACGAGAATTACGCCCGCGAGATCATGGAGTTGCACACGATGGGCGTCGGCTCCGGCTACAGCCAGGCCGATGTCGAGGCCCTCGCGCGGATCCTCACCGGGGTCGGGATCGACCTGAAGCCCGAATCGCCCAAGCTCCGCCCGGAGCACGCCGCCGACTTCATCCGGGACGGCCTGTTCGAATTCAACCCGAACCGGCACGATTACGGCGACAAGACCTTTCTGGGCACGCGCATCCGCGGCCGCGGCTGGCCCGAGGTCGAGGAGGCGCTCGACCTGATCGCCCGGCACCCCGCCACCGCCTCCAGCGTGTCCCGGGCGCTCGCCACCTACTTCCTGGGCCAGGCGCCGGACGACGCGCTGGTGGCCCGGCTGGCCGCGATCTTCACCCGCACCGACGGCGACATCGCCGCCGTGTTGGAGGCCCTGATCCGCGATCCCGCCTTCGCGGCGGCGCAGACCAGCGCCTTCAAGGATCCGGTGCGCTACGTCTTCTCGGCCCTGCGGATGGCCTATGACGAGCGGGTGATCCTCAACACCGGCCCGGTGCTCGGCTGGCTGAACCGCCTCGGCGAGGGCCTGTTCAACCGCTCGACGCCGGACGGCTACGCCCTCGACGCCGCCGCCTGGAGCGGCCCGGGCCAGCTCACCACCCGGTTCGAGATCGCCCGCCAGATCGGCTCCGGCCCGGCCGGATTGTTCAAGCCGGCCGCCCCGGACCGGCCCGAGGAGCCGGCCTTCCCAGTCCTCGCCAACGCCCTCTACTTCTCGACGCTGGCCGGGACGCTGAGCGCAAACACGAAGGGCGCGCTGGCCCAGGCGGTCTCGCCGCAGGACTGGAACACGCTCTACCTCGCCTCGCCGGAGTTCATGCGATGAATCGCCGTGACCTTCTTCGCGCCGCCACGGCCCTCGGCCTCACGTCCGTGGCCGGCCGCGTCTGGGCGGCCCCGAAGGCGGATGCCCGCCTGCTGGTCGTGTTCCTGCGCGGCGCCTACGACGCGGCCAACGTGGTGATCCCCACGGGCAGCGCGTTCTACTACCAGGCGCGGCCCAACCTCGCCGTGGCCAGGCCCGATCCCGGCAATCCGAACGCCGCGCTGGCGCTCGACGCCGATTGGGGGCTCCACCCGGCGCTGCGCGACACGATCCTGCCGCTCTACGCCAAGGGCCAGGCGGCCTTCGTGCCCTTCGCCGGCACCGACGACCTGACCCGCAGCCATTTTGAGACCCAGGACACGATCGAGCTCGGCCAGACGGTCGGCGCCACCCGCGACTACAATTCCGGTTTCATGGCGCGGCTCGCCGCGGAGCTGACCCGGGTCCGGCCGATCGCCTTCACGGAGCAGATGCCGCTGATCTTCCGGGGCGGCGAGACCGTGCCGAACGTCGCCATCAACGGTGTCGCCAAGCCGGGTCTCGATGCCCGGCAGGCCAGGCTGATCGCCGCCATGTACGGCGACACCAAGCTGGCCGGCGCCGTGGCCGAGGGGTTTCGCGTGCGCGACGCGGTCTACAACACGATCTCGGACCATGCCGGACAGGCCGATCGCGGCGCGGTCTCGCCGAAGGGCTTCGAGCTCTCGGCGCGGCGCATCGGCCGGCTGATGCGCGAGACCTTCAACCTCGGCTTCGTCGATGTCGGCGGCTGGGACACCCACGTAAACCAGGGCGCCGGCACCGGCTATCTCGCCGACAGGCTCGGCGAACTGGGCCGGGGCCTGGCGGGCTTCGTCGAGGAGATCGGGCCGGGCTGGTCCGAGACCGTCGTGGTGGTGCTGTCCGAGTTCGGCCGCACCTTCCGGGAGAACGGAAACCGCGGCACCGATCACGGCCACGGCAGCGTCTACTGGGTGCTGGGCGGTGGAATCCGGGGCGGCCGCATCGTCGGACCGCAGGTGCGCGCCGACGCGGCGCATCTGTTCCAGAACCGGGATTACCCGGTGCTCACCAACTACCGCGCCCTGCTCGGCGGCCTGCTCCAGCGCCTCTACGGCCTGGACCAGGCGAGCCTCCACCGGGTCTTCTCCGGCGCCGACCCTGCCGATCTCGGGCTGATCTGAGCGGCCGCCGTCGGGGCCCTGCGCCGATCAACCGCCCAAGGGCCGAGCTGGTCGGCAACCCGGCCTCAGGCGGCCTCGGCCGCCAGGGCGCGCAGGTCGGCCACGAGGGCGTCGACGCGCGCGGTCTCGGCATCCCAGGCGAACATGAACCGCGCCCCGCCGCCGATGAAGGTGTAGAACCGCCAGCCCCGCGCCCGCAGCCGCTCCATGGTCGCGGCCGGCATCGCCAGGAAGACGGCGTTGGCCTCGACGGGAAACAGCGCGCGGATCCCCGGGAGCCCGGCGACGGCATCGGCGAAGCGCCGGGCGCAGGCATTGCCGTGGGCGCCGTTCCGCAGCCAGGCGCCGCTCTCCAGCATGCCGACCCAGGGGGCGGACAGGAAGCGCATCTTCGAGGCGAGCTGGCCGGCCTGCTTGCACCGGAAGCCGAAATCCTCGGCGAGCTTGGGATCGAAGAACACCACCGCCTCACCGGCATGCATGCCGTTCTTGGTGCCGCCGAAGCACAGCACGTCGATCCCGGCCCGCCAGGTCATGTCGGCGGGGCTGCAACCGAGGCTGGCGCAGGCATTGGCGAAGCGCGAGCCGTCCATGTGCAGGGCAAGGCCGAGGTCCCGGCAGGTGGCCGACAGCGCCCGCAGCTCGGCCAGCGTGTAGACCTGCCCGGTCTCGGTCGGCTGGGTGATCGTGACCACCCGCGGGCGCGGGAAGTGGATGTCGCTGCGGTTGGTGGCGAGCCCGCGGATCGCCTCCGGGGTGAGCTTGCCGCCCTCGGTGCGCGCCGTGAGCAGCTTGGAGCCGTTGGAGAAGAATTCCGGCGCCCCGCACTCGTCGGTCTCGACATGGGCCGAATCGGCGCAGATCACGCTGTGGTAGGATTGGCACAAGGCGGCCAAAGCGAGGGCGTTCGCGGCGGTGCCGTTGAAGGCGAAGAACACCTCGCACTCCATCTCGAACAGGCGGCGGAACGCGTCCGCGGCCCGGGCCGTCCAGGCATCCTCACCGTAGGCCGGCGCGTGGCCGCGATTGGCCGCCTCCATGGCGGACCACGCCTCCGGGCAGATGCCGGAGTAATTGTCACTGGCGAATTGCTGCGAGTCGTCGTGTTGCATGGGCACAGCCTAGATCCGCGTCCGATCGCGTTGCAATCGGGCGCGGCGCCAAATCGAGGCGGAGCAGGGCTGGTGCGCGTGGAACCGGTATCCGACTCGCCGCCAGGGGTTTCGAGACCGCCACGGCGAAGATCGCTGCCGCGAAGATGTTGGAACTGGTTCGCGCTTGGTGTAGAAGGCGCGCCAAGGCGTGGGCTCCACGCCGATTCGGAAACCGACGTTCCCGTCCCTCCCGGGTTCTCCCGGGCGAGGGACGTTGCCGGTTTCCAGATCGGCGGCGGGCTGCGCGAGCCCCAAATCCAGGTCCAGAGGATCAAGTCCGTTGCAGGTACTCGTTCGCGATAACAACGTCGATCAGGCGCTCCGCGTCCTCAAGAAGAAGATGCAGCGTGAAGGCATCTTCCGTGAGATGAAGCAGCGCAAGGCTTATGAGAAGCCGTCCGTCCGCAAGGCGCGCGAGAAGGCGGAAGCCGTCCGCCGCGCCCGCAAGCAGGCGCGCAAGACCGCGATCCGCGAGGGTCTGATCGCCGCTCCGAAGCCGAAGCCCCGTTTCCCGGCCGGCAGCCGCCGCCCCGGCTTCCCGTCGCCGTCCGCCGCCGGCCCGCAGGGCGGCAACGCCGCCGGCCAGGTTCCGGTGAACCCGGCGCCCGTCGCCTAAGACGTTCGTCCCCGAACGGTAGGAGCCCGGACCGCGCGAGCGGCCGGGCTTTTTGCGTTCGATCATCGCTTGGAGCGTGAGGGTTCCGGGCGCGGCCACAGCTACGGATACCCATCAGCCTCCCGTTCGTTGCCGAGCTCCGTCATAGCGAGCGCAGCGAAGCAACCCAGGGCTGCGCGCGCTTCCCGAACGTGGCGTTTCGCTGGGTTGCTTCGCTGCGCTCGCAATGACGGCAGAAGAGGCTGCAACCCACTGCCGGCAACCATCGTGTGCGGCTGAGCAGAATCGCAACTCGCGCATCTTCGCCGGGACAGAGCCTCCGCGGAGCCCGGATACGCGGCCCCCTCCCCTCATCGGGAGGAGGCGCGCCGCACCCCCGTTTCAGGCCGCCTTGGCGGCCATCGTGGCGTGCTCGGCCTGGACCAGCACGTCGAGCGCCCGCCAGGGCTTCTGCATGTAGACCGCCTGGTTGGGCAGGCGTTCGTCGCGGCTCGCCCCGGAGGTGACGACCACGCGCACGTCCGGCCAGCGGCGCTCGACCGCCTGCGCGAGCGACACGCCGTCCATGGCGCCCGGCAAGCGGATATCGGCGAACAGCAGCGCCACGGTGACGTCGGACCGCTCCAGCACCGAGAGCGCGGCCTCGGCGCTCTCGCAGGCAATCACGCCGAGATCGCTCTCTTCCAGGACCGCGGTCGCGAGGTCGCGCACCGCCGCGTCGTCCTCCACGACAAGGGCCACGGGGGCGGAACACTCGGGCTGTGCGCGATCCATGTAAATCTCCTGTTCTGGTTTGCGTTCGACCCCTCGACGGGTCGCGGCCTCATTGATGGACCGCTGATTCCCCGATTCGGCCATGGTGACCTGCGAGGAGCCGGCTCACAAGTGTCCCCGTGGTCGAGCCGTTCTTGCCCGCTCCGCGATCAAGCGGCGCCATTTTTGCTCGGATCGCCCGAAAATGGCGCAGCTGGGTCGCGGTTAAGAAACTGTTCACCCGTGTGGACCGACTGTTAATCTCATTCGCGGGCACCCGTTCCGTTCCGGGGGTGACCTTCAGCGGATCGCGCACGGACCACAGAAGGATCGACGTCCGACATGTGCCGTTTCCTCGCCTATAGCGGTGAGCCGGTCTTTCTCTCGGACCTGGTCTGCGCGCCGACGCATTCGCTGGTGCACCAATCCCTGCACGCCGACGAGGGGAAGACCGAGACCAACGGCGACGGGTTCGGCATCGGCTGGTACGGCGAGCGCCCGGAGCCCGGCGTCTATCGCGACATCTCCCCGGCCTGGTCGGACGAGAACCTGACCAACCTGTGCGGCCAGGTGCGTGCGCGGACCTTCTTCGCCCATGTCCGCGCCTCGACCGGCACTGCCACGGCCCGGGCAAATTGCCATCCGTTCGTCTACGGGCGGCACCTGTTCATGCATAACGGCCAGATCGGCGGCTATCACCGCATCAAGCGGCGGCTGGAAGCGCTGATCCCGGACACGTTCTACGATCACCGGCGCGGCAGCACCGATTCCGAGGCGACTTTCCTGCTGGCCCTGGCCAACGGGCTCGAGCAGGACCCGGTCGGCGCCATGGCCCGCACCCTGGAAACGGTCCGCGGCCTGATGAAGGAGGCGGGCGTCTCGGAGCCGCTGCGCTTCACCGCCCTGCTTACCGACGGCGAGACGCTGACCGCCTATCGCTGGGCCTGCGACGGCCGGCCGCCGAGCCTGTATTTCCGCGATGGCCCGGGCGGGATCGTCGTCGTGTCCGAGCCGATCGACGGCTGCCGCGAGGGCTGGCAGGTCGTTCCGAAGGGCGGCACCCTGCGGGCCCGACACGGCAGCGCCACCATCGTCTCGGGCCCCGAGGCCATCCGCTCCCGCGCCGCCTGACCGGGTTCCGGCGGCGAACGCTCCGATCCGACCTCAGCCATGCCGCGAGCGGGATTGCCGATCCGCGCCACGTTGCCACATGTCGGCCACGGCCGAGCATGCGGCCGGGCGGGAATTGACCGATGTATCCGGATACCGAGCTTCACATTGCCGGACGCTGGCGCGCGGGCGCCGACCGGGAGACCCTGGGCGTCCTGAATCCGGCCACGGGCGAGACGATCGGCCAATGCGCCGTCGCCACCACGGCGGATCTCGACGAGGCCCTGGCCGCGGCCGCCCGTGCCTTCCCGGCTTGGCGGAAGGTGTCGGCATTCGAGCGCGGCAAGCTGATGCGCAAGGCCGCCGACCTGCTGCGCAGCCGCGCCGACGAGATCGCCCGCATCATGACCCAGGAGCAGGGCAAGCCGCTGGCCGAGTCGCGGGTCGAGACCCTGGCGGCCGCCGACATCATCGACTGGTTCGCCGAGGAGGGTAAGCGCGCCTACGGCCGCGTCATCCCGGCCCGCGCCGACGGCGTGCTGCAGGCGGTGGTGCGCGAGCCCGTCGGCCCGGTGGCCTGCTTCACCCCCTGGAACTTCCCGATCAACCAGGCGGTCCGCAAGATCTCGGCGGCGCTCTGCACCGGCTGCACGGTGATCCTCAAGGGCCCCGAGGACACGCCGGCGAGCTGCGCCGCCCTGGTCCGCGCCTTCCTGGATGCCGGCATCCCGGGCGATGCCCTGTCGCTGGTCTACGGCGACCCGGGGACGATCTCGGCCTACCTGATCCCGCACCCGGTGATCCGCAAGATCTCGTTCACCGGCTCGACGGTGATCGGCAAGAAGCTCGCGGCGCTGGCCGGCGAGCACATGAAGCGCGCCACGATGGAGCTCGGCGGCCACGCCCCGGTGATCGTGTTCGGCGATGCCGACGTGGAGAAGGCCGTCTCGGTCCTCGCCCCGTCGAAGTTCCGCAATGCCGGCCAGGTCTGCGTCTCGCCGACCCGGTTCCTGGTCCACGATTCGGTGTTCGACCGGTTCGTCGAGGGCTTCACCAGCCACGCCAAGAGCCTGAAGGTCGGTGACGGCCTCGACCCCGATACCAAGATGGGCCCGCTGATCCACGGGCGTCGCCTGGAGGCGATCGAGGCGCTCACCGCCGATGCCGAATCGGCCGGGGCGTCGCTGCGGGCCGGCGGTAAGCGAATCGGCAACCGCGGCAACTTCTTCGAGCCGACGGTCTTCACCGAGGTGCCGCTGACCGCCCGGATGATGAACGAGGAGCCGTTCGGCCCGGTGGCCATGATCAACCGGTTCTCGGAGGACGAGGAGGCGCTCACCGAGGCCAACCGCCTGCCCTACGGGCTCGCGGCCTACGCCTATACCCGCTCGGCCGAGCGGGCCGCGCGGGTGGCGAACAGGGTGGAGAGCGGGATGATCTCGATCAACCACCACGGCCTCGCGGTGCCGGAGACGCCCTTCGGCGGCGTCAAGGAATCCGGCTACGGCAGCGAGGGCGGCTCGGAAGCGCTCGACGCCTATCTGGTGACCAAGTTCGTCACGCAGGCCAACTTCTGATCACGACCCGGCGCGTCGCCGCAAGCGGCGCGCCGACATCCGTCAGTAATGCGGCGGCGGCGGTTCCGGCCCGCGCGGCGCGGACCGGGCCGCCGCCTCCTCGACCTGATCCCGCAGCGCCGCGACCTGGCGGACCAGCCGGTCGATCACCCGCCACTGCTCCGTGACGGTGCGGTTCAGATCCTCGATGACCGAGTCCTGCTCGGTGAGGCGCATCTCCAGGCGATCGATGCGGGTGGGCTCGTCCATGGCCGGTCTCCAATCCGGCCCGCGATACCGCATCTGCGGCCGGTTTCCGACCGCGCCGGCTTACGCCGCTTGCACCCGCTCCGCCACCGCGACCCGGTCGCGCCCGCCATGTTTGGCGACGTAGAGTGCGGCATCGGCCCGACGCATCAGCGCCTCGTAATCGACCCCGTCCCGGGCCTGCGCGATCCCGATGCTGACGCTGACCTGCAGGTCCGGCAGTTCCGAGACCGACAGGCTCGCGAAGGTCCGGCGCAGCTCCTCGGCCCGCGCCAGGGCCTCGGCCGGGGAGACGTCGGGCAGCAGGCAGGCGAATTCCTCGCCGCCCAGCCGGCCGAGCACCGCCTCCCGGGGCAGCAGGGAGGCCGCCATGGTGCAGAACCCGACCAGCACGGCGTCGCCGACCGCGTGGCCGTGGACATCGTTGACCGCCTTGAACCGGTCGAGGTCGAACAGCAGCAGGGCCACATCCCGGCGCGTGGCGAGGGCCGCCGCCGCGGCCTCGGCGAAGGCCCGCCGGTTGGGGATTCCCGTGAGCGGGTCCGTCGCCGCGGCGAGGCGCTGCTCGCGCTCGGCCCGTTCCTTGACCAGGGCCATGCAGGTGAAGGCCAGGGCGATCGAGAACAGCAGCGTGACGAAGCACAGGATCGCCACCCAGGGCGAGGTCAACGGGTTCAGCCTCGGGGGCGGCGGCGCCAGAAGCGTCGACGGGATGCGCACAAGGTAGAAGGTGGCGTGCAGCCCCAGCGTGGTCACGGCCGCCACCCGCGAGGCGAGGCGCTCGCCGCGGCCGCGCCAGAACGCGCGGGCCGAATCGGCGGAATAGAGGGCCGCCACCGCGGACGCGTACACGATCCGGGCCTCCATCGATCCGTAGAAGGCCGGCACCAGGCAGAGCACGCACCAAATGGCGGCCCCCGCGAGCGCCAGGCCGATCCGGATCGGCCGCCCCTCGAACGAGCGGACGCCGCTCCAGATCAGCCCATAGGCCGCCAGCACGACGGCGTTGGACAGCGCGATCGATACGAGGTCGGGAATCTGGCCGCGCAGGGCGAGGCCGGCGGAGCCGACGGCACCGAGAATATGCGCGGCGCCCCACAGCGCCAGGGCGCGCGACGCCGGCGCCTGCCGCCACGACAGAACGAACAGCGTGCCGACCAGCAAGGTCATCACGGAACTAACGATCAGCAGGGTGGCTGGATCGAGATGCACGGCGTTCTATCAGTCTCCGACTCGGACGATAGCACGAGCCATCTGATATTGGCCGGACCTCAACGCACGTTCCGGCTCATTTCGCACCGGAGCGACGAAAATACCGCGCCGATGCTTACACGTCAGCGCGATAGCAACCTTCGGTTGTGATGTCGCGGGACACCTCAGGCTAGTCCGGCCGCCCAGACCTTGGGCGGCTGTGCCTCTTCAGGCCCGATGCGCCATGGATGCTGCGCAGTACTGGACGCCACCGAACGGGCGCGAGGCCCGCCCTCCTGGGGGCCGGTCGCGGTCCACGACGAGGGCTCGCCTGGTCTTGCTTGGTGCCCCCTCCGACCCGGCGCCCCTATCCTGAGGCGCCCGGCGATCGGAGGGCACGTCACGATGAGGGCGCGGGTGGGGACAAGGCCGAGACACACTATCCCGCGTCGCGCGCCGCGTGGATCACCGGCACCGCCGGCGCCCCTTCCCACTCGGTGTTGGCGGGGATCGATTCGCCCTTCATCACGATCGTGAGCGGGCGCAGGCGCGCGTAGTCGCCGACCTTGGTGTCGTACAGGACCGTCGCGAACGACCCGACCGAGACGCCGCGGCCGACCACGACGCGGCCGATCTTCATGATCCGGTCCTCGTACAGGTGGGTCTGCAGCGCGGAGACGCGGTTGATCGTGGCGTAGTCACCGATCGACACGCAATCGAACTCGGTGATGTCGGTGGTGAGCATGCACACGCCCTTGCCGACCTTCACGCCGAACAGGCGCAGGGCCCAGGGCAGGAACGGCGTGCCCTGCAGGTGCTCGAGCAGCACCTTGCCGGCGAGGCCCCAATAGGCCACCGCGATCGCCTCGGTGCGCATCGCCCACCAGGACCACATCGGCTGCATGCCGGGCTTGTAGACGCCCATCAGCAGCCACTTCATCGCGATGACCGCGGCGGACTGGATCAGCGCGATGCAGACGCTGGCGGTGACGAAGCTGACGGCCAGCCCGGTCCAATCCTTCTCCAGGATCGCCGGATAGAAGTACCAGTCGATCACGGTGATCGCCAGGGTGATGTAGAGCATCGGCGAGAACGAGGTCGCGAACGCCTCGAACACGCCGCGCCGGATCTTCGGCCACATCCCGGGCTCGTAGGTCTGGGCGTTCGATCCGAGATCGACCTTCTGGCGGGCGGGCAGCCGGATCGGCGGCGAGCCGAACCAGGTCTCGCCGGGGCTCATCGCGTCGTTGGCCGGCGGCTTCGACTTGATGCCGATCAGCACGTCGTCCGGGATGACGGCGCCGGGCGGGACCACGGCATCGTTGCCGACGAAGACCCGCGCCCCGGTGCGCACCGGCTCGAGATGCATCCAGCCGCGGCGGATCTCCTCCTCGCCGTACACGACCTCGTCGGCGATGAAGTTCTTCGCGCCGACCTCGGCGAGATCGTAGCGGCCGGCGAGGTTGGTCGAGATCTCGGCGCCGTGGCCCATATTGGCGCCCATCAGCCGGTACCAGGCGCGCATGTAGACCGTGGCGAACAGCGACGAGAGCGTCTCCAGCGTCACCTCGACGGCGAGCGCCAGCGACCACTTGCGCAGGTAGAACAGCGAGTGGACCGAGTAGGTGCCCGAGCGGGTCCGCGGCAGCACGATCCAGCGGATGCCGGCGATCAGCAGCACCGTGCCGGCGGTCATCAGCATGGCGGTCGGCCAGGTGAGGATCGGCAGGTACCAGTGGTAGTCGACATCGGTGATGTCGGAGAGCGAATCCGAGATCTGGTCGAAGATGAAGAAGGCCGGGAAGATCGGCAGCAGGCCGACCGCCGGGATCGCGCCGAGCAGCACGATATAGGCCGCCGCGAAGGCGGCACGGCGCGGGAAGGAGGCCTCGGCCGCCGCCGGCAGCTCGGCCGGGTTCGCCAGGCCGACCTTGCGGCCGGGGGAACCATCCCAGATCTCGGCCGGGCCGACCCGGGTGCCGGTCGGGATCGTGGTGAGGTCGGCGATCTCGGCCTGCGCGCCGATCACCGTGTCGTGGCTGATCACGCAGGAGGTGCCGATCGCGGCATCCGCGCCGATCTCGACGGAGCCGATCACCAGCTCGTTGCCGACGATCTCGGCATTGGCGATCACCAGCCGGCCGCCGAGCGACGCGCCGTCGCCGATGGTGAGCAAGTCGGGGGCGCCGATCTCGATGTCGGAGATCAGCGCGTCGCGGCCGACCTTGGCCCCCATCAGCCGCAGGTAGACCGAGATCGCCGGCGAGCCCTGGAGCCACTTCACGTGGACCAGGGGTGCCAGACGCTGCGCCAGCCACCAACGGTAGTAATAGGCGCCCCAGAGCGGGTAGCGGCCGGGCTTGGTCTTGCCGAGAACCAGCCACTTGCCCGCCACCGCGACCACCGCGGTCACGCCGTTGATCGCGATGTAGACGAGGAGCAGCACACCCAGTTCGGCGAAGAAGCTGAGGCCGCCGCCAGTCAGCAGCAGGTAGGTCACGAACATGCCGAGCCACTGCGCGGTGGCCAGCGCGATGACGAAGGGCAGCGCGACGGCCTGGGCCAGCCCGCACAGGGCCCGCCGCAGCAACGGCGGCGGTTCGAAGCTCAGGTCGCGGACCGAGGCCGCCGCGCCCATGCCGCCGGTGCGGGCGATCAGCGCGTCGGCCATCGCCCGCATGGTGCGCAGGGCGTAGACGTCCGGCAGGGTGATGCCGGCGAGCGCCGGGGCCTCGCGCACCGCCGAGACGAAGCGGGCAGCCAGCAGCGAGTGCCCGCCGAGATCGGCGAAGAAATCGCCCTCCAGCGGGATCGGCTGGTTGCCGAAGACCTGCTTGGCCGCGGCGACCAGCGCCGCTTCCGTCTCGTTGGCCGGGGGTTCCTGCTCGCCGTCGGCCGACACGACCGTGAGCGGGGCGATCTTCAGCGCCTTGCGGTCGACCTTGCCGGAGGTCAGGCGCGGCAGGGTCTCGGCCAGCTCGAAATGGCCGGGCACCATGTAGGGCGGCATCTGGCCGGCGAGCGTCCGGCGTAAGGTGGCGGTGTCCACCGTCCGGCCGCGCTCGGGGATCAGGAAGGCGACGAGCCGGTCGACGCCGTCGTCCTGGCGCAGCACCACGGCGGCCTGGTTGATGTCGGGCACGCTGCGGATCCGCGCCTCGATCTCGCCGAGCTCGACCCGGAAGCCGCGGATCTTCACCTGGTCGTCGATGCGGCCGTGGAACAGGATCCGCCCGGCGGCATCGAGCGAGACCGCATCGCCCGAGCGGTAGAGGATCGAGTCGGTCCCGTCCGAGGCGAACGGGTTGGCGATGAACTTTTCCGCCGTGAGTTCGGGCCGCGCGAGGTACCCGCGGGCGACGCCGGGACCGCCGATCAGCAACTCGCCCTGCTGGTCGCGGCCGAGCAGGCTCAGATCCTCGCCCGCGACATAGACCGAGTAATTCGGGATCGGGCCGCCGATGGTCACCGGCTCGCCCGGGCGCATCTCGGCCGCGGTGGCGACCACGGTCGCCTCGGTGGGCCCGTAGGTGTTGAACAACTGGCGCGCACCGGTAGCCCAGCGGGCGACCAGCGGCTCGGGCAAGGCCTCGCCACCGAGCAGGACCAGGCGCACGGTCGGCAGGTCGCCGGAGATCATCGCCAGCAGGGTCGGCACGGTGTCGAGCACCGTGATCCGCTCGGCCTCCAGGATGCCCGGCAGGGATTCGACGTCGCCCATCATGGCCGGGCTCGCCACGAACAACGTCGCGCCGACGAGATACGGGACCCAGATCTCCTCCATCGACAGGTCGAAGGCGACCGAGGCGCCCTGGAACACGATGTCGTCGGCGCGCATGCCGTAGAGCGCGTTCCCCGACCGGAGGAAGTGGCAGATGTTGGCGTGGCTGATGACGATGCCCTTTGGCACGCCGGTCGAGCCCGAGGTGTAGATCAGGTAGGCGGGATGCTCCGGCGTCAGGCCGGCGGCGCGGGCATCCGGCACCGGCGCATCCGCGGGCGTCGCGGCATCGAGATCAGCCGGGGTCAGGGCCGGCGCCGCGTCGGGCGCGGCGGCAGCGAGCGCCGGCGAGACCAGCAGCGCCTTGGCGGCGGCATCCGTCAGACAGACCCCGACCCGGTCGGCCGGCGCCTCGGCGTCGAACGGGAGCCAGGCGGCACCCGACAGGGTGATGCCGATCTGGGCGACGAGAAGGTCGGGCCCGCGGGCCATCCAGAGCCCGACGATGTCGCCGGGGCCGATGCCGCGATGGGCGAGGCCGGCGGCGATCCGCCCGGCCCGGGCAGCGACCTCGGCATAGGTCAGGCTGGGGTGGACGCCGCCCGCGATCACGCGCGCACCGTCGATCAGGCAGGGATGCTCCGGCCGGGCACGCGCCGAGGCGAGAAAAATCTCGGCCAGTACCTCGTCGCGGATCAGGTCGGGGCGGTGCGCGCCGCGCAGCACGGCCGCCCCGTCCGCCGGACGCTCACGCGCCTCGGCAGCCGGTCCGGACCGGGTCTTCTCGGCGAGGTCGCTCATCCGCTGCTCCGCTGGCCGACCGAACAGGTCGGCGCATACCGTGGCGACCGCCCTATAGCCAGTCGATCATGCCGTTATCGAGGCGGCTTTGAACCCTGGGTGAAGGACGGCTTAGCGCGCCTTACCAAACGCACGATCCGCCGGGCTGTCTTCCACCGCACGCGAGCGTGCCGCGGGCATCCCGCGCGCGACGCTCAAGCCCAGCGCCAGCCGGTCGGCTCCAGGACCAGCACCTCGCCCTGGCGGATGCCGAGGCGGGGCGCGGCGTAGACGTCGAGCAGGCCGAGGGCGACCAGGGCCGCCCGGGCGACGCCGCCATGGGCCACCACCACGGCATCCCCCTGCAGATCGGCGAGGACCGGCCCGACCCGCTCCACCAGGGTGGCGTAGCTCTCGCCGCCGAGGCCGGGCGGACGGTGGTTCCAGCGTTCGCGGTCGCGCGCCGAGGCGCCCCCCGGATCCCGGCGGCGGATCTCGGCCCAGGTCGAGCCCTCCCAGGTGCCGAAGCCGATTTCCCGCAGCCGCGGATCCGTCCGGTACGCGCCCGGCGGCAGGCCCAGCGTGGTGCGCAGGATCTCCATGGTCCGCCGGGTGCGCTTGAGCGGGCTCGCGAGGAACTCGGCCTCCGCCAGGCCCGGCCCCGCCACCGCGGCCAGGCGTTCGGCCACGGCGACGGCCTGCGCCTCCCCTTGCGGGTTGAGGTCGATGTCGCGACTGCCCTGCAGGCGGCCTTCGGCATTCCAGGCGGTCTGGCCGTGGCGGATGAAATAGATCGTGGCCAACCGTCTTAAAATCCTGTCGCTGCGCAGGCGCCCGGAACGGCCGGGCTTGCCAACCGTTCTGCGCGTTCGTCGGCAAAGCCCCTCAACACGGTCCTGCCCATGTCCAAGAAGCACGGCAAGCATCTTCCCGGCCACTCGCAGGACGGGAGCGTGACAGACGGCCCGGATCGGCACCAGGCCGCCCGGGCGCGGGCGCCCTCGACCGCCGTCTGGGCCGGGGCGGCGGACGCGATTGCCGGGACGGTGCCGGCCGCCCTGGGCAGCCACCGGCAGATCCCGATCCTGGCCGCCCCGGGGATCGTGGCGGTCGAGCCCGGGACGCGGATCGACCTGTCGGCGGTCGACGCGGACGCCGATGGCGGCCTCGACAAGCTCTGGGCCAAGGACGCCCTCGGCCAGGAGCGCGAGCGCATCAGCGCGCTGCAGGAGCGGCTCTATGCCGAGCGCGCGCGCAGCCTGCTGCTCGTGTTCCAGGCGATCGATACCGGCGGCAAGGACGGGACGATCCGAGCCGTGCTCAAGGGCGTGAACCCGCAGGGCTGCACGGTGTCGTCGTTCAAGGTGCCGTCGAGCGACGAGCTCGATCACGATTTCCTGTGGCGCTACCACGCCAAGACGCCGGGGCGCGGCATGATCGGCGTGTTCAACCGCAGCCATTACGAGGACGTCCTCGTTGTGCGGGTGAAGGGCCTCGTGCCGGACGCGGTCTGGCAGGGTCGCTACCGGCTGATCAACGATTTCGAGCGTCTGCTCACCGAATCCGGCACGGTGGTGATCAAGTTCTTCCTGCACATCTCCAAGGACGAGCAGAAGAAGCGCCTGGAGGCCCGGATCGCCGACCCGGAGAAGCACTGGAAGTTCGACCCGGCCGACTTGGTCGAGCGGAAATCCTGGGACGCCTACCAGCAGGCCTTCTCGGATGCCCTGTCGCAATGCTCGAGCCCGCACGCCCCGTGGCTGGTGGTGCCGGCCAACCACAAGTGGTTCCGCAATTACGTGATTGCCCGCACGATCGCCGATACGCTGGAGGCGATGGACCCGCGATTCCCGAAGGCCGCCAAGGGCATCGCCGACCTGAAGGTCCCGGACTGAACGAAGGGGTGCCGCATGCTGGTGGTTCGGGAGGTCGCGGTCTCGGGCTACCGTTCGCTCCGGCGGATCGGCTTCCCGGTGGACGGCCTGTCGGTGTTCGTGGGCGGCAACGGCACCGGCAAAACCAACCTCTATCGCGGCCTCGAATTGCTGCAGGCCGCAGCCCGGGGGACGCTCACCCGGGAGCTCGCCGCGGAGGGCGGGATGGATTCGGCGCTCTGGGCCGGGCGTCGGCGGCAGGGGGAGGCCGCGCGGGTCCGCCTGTCCGCCACCCTGCACGAGGACGGGACCGGGCAGGACTTCGCCTACGCGGTCGAGATCGGGCTGGTGCCGCAGGTCAACGGCATCCCCACCGGCGCGGCCTTCGCCCAGGAGCCGCAGGTCAAGACCGAGCGCCTGTCGGTGCGCACGGGCGGCCGGACCGCCGTCATCCTCGACCGCGACGGCCGGACCGGCTTCGCCCGGGACGAGGACGGGCGCAAGCGCTCGCTCGGCACGGAGTTGCTGCCCACCGAGACGGCGCTCGGCACCTTCCTCGACGCGACCCTGTATCCCGAGATCGCCCTGGTGCGTCTCGCCATGACGGCGTGGCGCTTCCACCACGCCTTCCGCACCGACGCCGAGTCGCCGCTCCGCCGCCCCTGCCTCGCGGTGACGACGCCGACGCTCGCCTCGGACGGGTCCGACCTCGCGGCCCTGTTCGCCACGCTGGCTCATATCCGGCAGGACATGGCGGATCTCGACGAGGCCCTGGACGAGGCGTTCCCGGGCGCCCGGCTGTTGGTGCCGGTGCCAGGCCGCGAGGCGCGTTTCGGGATGACGGTGCCGGATTTTCCGAACCGGGTCTTCGGCCCCCCGGAATTGTCGGACGGGACCTTGCGCTACCTCGCCCTGATGGGCGCCCTGCTCGGCTATCGGCTGCCGCCGTTCATCGCGTTGAACGAGCCGGAGACCAGCCTGCATCCCGACTTGATGGACCCGCTGGCCCGGCTGATCGCCCGGGCGGCCCAGCGCACCCAGATCTGGCTGGTCACCCATTCCGTGCGGCTCGCAGACGGGATCGCGAGCCATGGCGGCGCCCGGCCGCGGGTCGTGGTCAAGCGCGACGGCGAGACCTGGATCGAGGGGCTGAGACTCTCGGGGGATTTCGCGGACGACGCAGACGACTAATCCTTGTCGAGGGTCAGGTCCGGCGCCTCGGGGTTCTTCATGCCGACGACGTGGTAGCCCGCATCCACGTGGAGGATCTCGCCGGTCATGCCGGCCGACATGTCGGAGATCAGGTAGGCGGCGGTCTCGCCGACCTCGCCGATCGTGACGGTCCGGCGCAGTGGGGCGTTGTACTCGTTCCACTTCAGAATGTAGCGGAAGTCACCGATGCCCGAGGCCGCCAGGGTCTTGATCGGGCCGGCCGAGATCGCGTTGACGCGGATATTCTTCGGGCCGAGATCGGCCGCGAGGTAGCGCACCGAGGCTTCGAGCGCCGCCTTGGCCACGCCCATCACGTTGTAGTGCGGCATCCATTTTTCGGCGCCGTAATAGGTCAGCGTCACCAGGGAGCCGCCCGGGCGCATGATCTTCTCGGCGCGCTGGGCCACCGCGGTGAACGAGTAGCAGGAGACCAGGAGCGACTTGGTGAAGTTCTCCTCGGAGGTCTCGAGGTAGCGGCCGGTCAGCTCGTCCTTGTCCGAGAAGGCGATGCAGTGGATGACGAAGTCGATGCCCTCGGGGAAGACCCGCGCGGCCTCCGCGAACACGGCGTCGATCGTGGCCGCCTCGGTCACGTCGCAATGCCCGATGACGTGGGCGTCGAGCTCCTTGGCCAGGGGCTCGACCCGCTTGCGCAGAGCGTCACCCTGGTAGGTGAAGGCGAGTTCGGCCCCGTGCGCGCGGGCGCTGGAGGCGATGCCCCAGGCGATCGAGCGGTTGTTGGCGACCCCGAGCACGAGGCCCCGCTTGCCCGCCAGAATGCCCTGCCCGTGTTCCGCCATGATCGATCCTGGAAACCTCTCGGCCCCTCGCGGCACCGGCGGTCTCCTTAGCGGAGGCGGACCGGCGACGGAAGTCCGCACCGGGCCGCCGCGCGGCCCGAGAGGCCGCGCCTGTCACGCAGGCGCTCAGGCGGCCTTCGCGCGCCGGCTCCGGGCGAACTCGATGAGCGCCGGATCCTCGCTCTCCGGCAGGGTGATCGCCGTGGTGGCGAGCAGGTCGCCGCGGGTGCCGTCCTTCTTGGGCAGACCCTTGCCGCGCAACCGGAAGGTGCGGCCCGAGCTGGTCATGGGCGGCATCTTCATCTCGACGGCGCCGGTCAGGGTCGGCACCCGGATCGTGCCGCCGAGCACGGCATCCTCCAGCGGCACCTCGACGCTGGTCTTCAGGTCGGCCCCGTCGACGGTGAAGCGGGGATGCGGCCGGACCCGGATGGTGAGCAGCGCGTCGCCGGGCTCGCCGCGGGGGCCGGCGCTCTGCCCCAGGCCGCGGAGCCGGATGGTCTGCCCATCCTCCACGCCCCGGGGGATCACCACGTCGACCTCGCGGCCGGTGGGCAGGGCCAGGCGCAGCTTCTCCTCGCTGGCGACCTGCTCCAGGCTGACGGACAGCTCGGCCGCGACGTCGTCGCCCTTGGCGGCCTGGCGGGCGCCGCCCGGCCCGGCGCCGCCGGCGCGGAACGCCTCGCCGAAGATGTGCGAGAAGATATCCTCGCCCATCCCGCCGCCGCCCATGCCACCGCCCATGCCGCCCTGTCGGCCGCGGGCCATGTTCTCGAAATCGAAGCCGCTCGACCGGCCGCCGCCGAACCCGCCCGAGAATCCCTCGAACCCGGAGGCGCGGGGCCGGCCATCGGCGTCGATCTCGCCGCGGTCGAACTGCTTGCGCTTCTCCGAATCGCCCAGGATCTCGTAGGCCGAGTTCGCCTCCGCGAACCGGTCCTTGGCCTTCACGTCGTTCTTGTTGCGGTCGGGGTGGAAGTCCTTGGCGAGCTTGCGATAAGCCTTCTTGATATCGGCTTCGCTCGCTCCCTTGGGGACGCCCAGCACGTCGTAGGGATTGCGCATCGGTCTCTTGAGCTGTGCGGTGTGGGATTTCCACCCGGATGTGGGAAGGATGTTGCATCCCTGCAACGATCGCGGCGGCGAAAGTCTGCGGGTTCGTGCGCTGCGTCAAGCGGCGGATCTCGCCCCGGGACGCTCGACCCCCTACCCTTTGTCGGCGACGCCATGACGGGCCGGCCGGGACCGGGCCCCGGAGACAGACACGCGATGCAGTACGCCTGCGACCACGTCCATCTGCGCAGCCGCGATGCGGTGAAGGCCGCGTCCTTCTACGTCGAGACTTTCGGGGCCAGGGAAGTGAAGCGCGTCGGCGCCGACCCGGTGCAGCGCATGGTGCTCGATCTCGGCGGCCTGACCGTCTTCATCGAGCAGGCCCCGCCCGAGACCGCCCCCGCCACGCAGACGCCCTGCCTGGGCATCGAGCATATCGGCCTGCGCGTCGCCGACATCGCGGCGGCCATGGCCGATCTCACGGCCCGCGGCGTCACCGTGCGGGCGGGCATCACCGAGCGCGGCCCGGGCCTGCGGATCGCCTTCGTGGAGGGACCGGACGGGGCGCTGATCGAGATCCTGGAGCGCCGGTCGGCCGATTGACGCCGGCCCGGCTCAGCCGTGCGCGCTGCTGCGCAACGCCAGGGCGGGCTCCGGATCGGCATCGACCGGGGCCGGCGGCTCGATCCGGTCGAGGCCCTCCGCCGTGTAGACCGCGCCGAGCACGGTCTTGAAATGCCGCTGCACGCGGGAATGGCACTCGCAGGCCGCCGCCGACATCGCCCGGCGGTCGAGCACGGTGATCCGCCCGCGCCCGACCCGGATCAGGCCCTGGTCCTGCAGGGTGCTGAGGATCCGCGTCAGATAGGTGCGCTGGACGCCGAGCATCGAGGCCAGCAATTCGTGGGTGATCGGCAGCGTGTCGCCGCCGATCCGGTCCTGGAGCGTCAGCAACCAGCGCAGGCAGCGCTGCTCGATCGGGTGCAGGGCGTTGCAGGCCGCCGCCTGCAGCACCTGGGCCAGGAGGCAGTCGGAGTAGCGCGCGAACAGGTTGCGGATCTCGGTGGACTGGCGCTTGGCCTCCTGCAGCCGGTCGGTCTCGAGCCGCAGCATCGGGCCGCCGATCTGCACGATCGCCTCGGTGGAGGCCGGCACCCGGCCCGCGCTGACGATCCCCCCGACCGCGCCCTCGCGGCCGATCGTGGCGGTCTCGGCGCAGCGCCCGTCCCGGGTGGCGATGATCAGCGCCACCACGGTCTGCCCGCACGGGAAGGTGATGTGCGTCACGTCCGAGCCCGCCTCGAACACGATCGCGCCCTTGTCGAACGCCACCGGCTCGAGATGCGGCGCGATCAGCGCGCGGTCGGCCCCTCGAAGCGCGTCGAGGAGCAGGTTGCCGGTCGGGGCGGCGGCGCGGTCAGCGGGCATTGCGGGATGAGGATCGTGGAACAAGAGGCTCCCGAAAGGATCCTCACCGGTTGCCCGCCTGCGAGCCGGCGAACCGGACACGCTTATATCCCACCCCGTGTTCGTGAACCAACTTAAGTCTATCGGGCCCGCTCAATTATTTGTCGGTGCACAGGCCCTGTTCCGAGAGCCGCCGGTGCTCGCGAGGATCACAATCGGTCGACAGGAACGAGGCCCAGTCGGACGGCGTGCCGTAGAAGGCGTTGCGGTCGACGTCGCCCTGCACCCCGGGGACGCGCCCGGTCGAGGTGAACTGCCACAGCATCCACTTGCGGTTGACGAAGCGCTGCTCCGGCTCGGCCGCGGTGGACCGCAACCAGTGCGGGTAGTCCGGCAGCTCGCCTTCCAGCACATCCTTGTGGAAAGTGATGTCGGTGTAGATGATCGGGCGCTTGCCGGTGTAGCGCTCCATCTCCTCGAGCATCTCGGTGACCATCGCCAGGGCCTGCGCCTTCGGTAGCTTCTTCGGGCAGGTCTGCGAGTGGCCGTTCCACTCGACATCGAGCACCGGCGGCAGGGCCGTCGGGTCGTTCGGGACGTTGCGCTTGAACCACTCCATCTGGTCCCGGGCGGAGCGGCACCAGAACACGAAATGGTAGGCGCCCCGCGGCACGCCGGCCCGGGCCGCGCCATCCCAGTTGGTCCGGAAGCGCTCGTCGACGTGGTCGCCGCCCTCGGTCGCCTTGATGAAGGCGAACTGGGTGCCCGCGGCCCGGACCGAGGCCCAGTCGACGTTGCCCTGCCACTTCGAGATGTCGATGCCCTGGATCGGGTGCTGCTTGGCCTTGGCCACGCCCGGATGGGGCTTCGCGTCGCCCTTGGTCGGGTAGAAATTCGTGCTCGAGGCGCAGGCCGCCAAGCCCGCCAGCGCGGCGATGGCCAGCACCCGGGTGGCGATTCGCCGGACGCCCCTCAGGGGGCCGACGCCACGGCCGCGCTCGGCGGACGGAACCTGCGAAAGCTTGTAATCCCGCACCATCAGTGTTCAGCCCGCCACCGAAGAAGCGCCAAAGTCAGGCGTAATCGATGGCCCTGACGCAGTTAACGGAGCTTTGCGATCTTTGCGGCGGAATTCCGGGATGCGTTGCGCTGCCGCGACATACCGCATCAATCCCCGGTTGGTGCACAGCCCGAGATCCGGCTAAGTGCCCGTCCCGCAACGCGAGTCCCGTCACGGTCCCGTGAGCAAGCAATTATTCACCATAGGTTACGAAGGGCTCGACCCCGAGCGCCTTACGGATGCGCTGCGCTCGGCGGGCGTTTCGGTCCTGGCCGACGTGCGGGCGGTGGCGAACTCGCGCAAGCGCGGCTTCTCGAAGGGCGCGCTGGGGAGCGGGCTGGTCGAGGCCGGGCTCGGCTACGTGCATCTGCGCAGCCTGGGCACGCCGAAATCCGGGCGCGAGGCGGCCCGGGCCGACGATGCGGCGCTGATGCGCAAGATCTACTGCGAGGAGGTGCTCGATACGGCGGCCGGCGGCGTCGCCCTCGACGAGCTCGCCGCCCTGGCGGAGGCGTCCCCGATCTGCCTGCTGTGCTTCGAGCGGGATCCCGCCCGCTGCCACCGGCGCGTCCTGGCCGAGCGGCTGGCGGAGCGGGGTTTCGTGACGACCGATCTGTTCGGCTGAGGCCGGCTCAGCGCATCGCCCGCCCGGCGGCGAAGCGCCGGATCGGGGCCATGGCGGCGCTGAACAGCATCCGCGGCGTGCGGAGCGCTCCGAATTCCCGCGGGATCGGGCGGCGGCGATTGGGATCGTTCACCGGCTCGACCGGCAGGTACAGGGCTTCGAGGAACGACATCTCCAGGAGTGTCGTGCCGGCCTCGTCGGCGATCACAAGGGCGGCGTCGAGCAGGCGCGGGTCGCCGCCGTGCTGGCGCATCAGCCCCCGGACGATCGTGCGCGCGGCAACCCGGGCCGCATCCATGTCGGCGATATCCTGGGCCGTCGGCGCGGCCAGGTAGGCGCCGTCGAGGCGAATGTAGAAATAGGCGCGGATCACGGGAGCGCTCCTCAGGATCGTGCGGGCGTGGGTCAAGCAGCCTGGGCGCCGTCCTGGGGCTCGGCCTTCTCGGTCGCCGATTTCGGATCGAAGGCGTCCGCCAGGAGGCTGAGGCGGCGGGCCATGTCCCGCACCTCGTTCAGCGCGATCGATTTCTGGCCTTCCTTGACCGCGCGGGTGATGTCGCTGACCTGCGTGGTGGCGACCCGCCTCAGTTCGTCGGCGAGCTGGTGGCTGGTCATCATCGCATCCGTTCCCGAATTGGTTCGTCTGTGCGCGGACCGTGGTGGGATGCCGCTTACCAACGGGTTTCGCGCTGCAGCGATGCCTGTGGACAACGGTCGGGGCCGTGGATTCACCCCGCGCGCGGACGCCGAACCGGCCTCTGGATCGGCAGCGAGCGAGTCGTGCGGCGACTCAATCCTGCAGGTGGCGGGCCGCGATGATCGAGGCCGCGGTGCGATTCTCGACGCCGAGCTTGGCGTAGATGCCCTCCAGGTGCTTGGTCACGGTGCGGTGGCTCAGCCCTAAGATCTCGCCGATGTCGCGGCTCGATTTCCCCCGCGACAGCCAGAGCAGCACCTCGGCCTCGCGGCCGGTGACCGGCAGCCGCGCCCGCAGCCGCTCGACCGCGCCCGAGCCCTCCTCGCGCGACAGGCGCAGCAGGATCTCGTCCGGGGTGCGGCCGATGAAGCTGAGCGTGTAGGCGGTGCCGTCGGGGCCGGTGAGCGTCAGCGCGTTGGCCGAGGCCCCGGACGAGATCCTGCTGCGCCTGTCGCGCAGCCAGTCCCGGGCGCGGGCGGGCAGTTCGAGGGCGCCGGCCGGATCGGGGCCGAGCCCGGCGAGCAGCCGCCCGGCCTGCGGGGTCGACCACAGCACCGCCCCGGCCTCCGAGACGGCGAACAGCGTGCGCCCGGCGGTGTCGAGGGCGGCGCGGGCGCTCTGCGCGGCCCGGGCGCTGGCGAGGTGCACGCGGATCCGGGCCAGGATCTCGTCCGGGGCGATCGGCTTGGTGACGTAGTCGATCCCGCCGGCGCTGAGCCCCTTCACGATATGCTCGGTCTCGCTGAGCCCGGTCATGAAGATCACCGGCACCCCGGCGAGCTGCGGCTTGGCCTTGAGCCGCCGGCAGGTCTCGAACCCGTCCATGCCCGGCATCACCGCGTCGAGCAGGATCACGTCCGGGGTGATCTCGTCGACCAGCGCTAAGGCGAGGTCGCCGCCCACCGCCACCAGCACGGTGGCGCCCGAGCGCTCGATCGCCTCGGTGAGGAAGCTCAGCGTGTCGGGCGAATCGTCCACGACCAGGACGACGTCGCGGCTCGGCTGGTTCGTCGGCGCCTCAGCCATGGCGGGCGAGTCCTTGCAGGACCGAGAGGTAGCGGCGCAGGTCGTAGCCCTCCACCAGCCCGCGCATCTGGGCCACGAAGGCGGGCGGCACCGTCGAATCGCCCTCCATCTGGGCGAGCTTGGCCTCGATCGCCCGGATATGGCCGATCCGGCCGAGGCGCAGCAACTCGCCGACATGCTCGGGCCCGGGATGGCCGATCTCGGCGAGCGCCGGGGCGGGCTCGCGCAGGGCGGGCGTCGCGGCGTCGGTCCATTCGAGGTGGAGCAGCTTTCCGATCCGCTCCAGCACGTCGCGCAGGTCGAAGGGTTTGGCGAAGATCGCGTCGTGGGGGGCGTCGTCGCCGCGCACGGGGCTGATCTCGTGGACGTTGGCCGACATCATGGCGATCGGCCCGGTATGCCCCTCCGCCCGGAGCGTCGCGGCGGCGGCCCAGCCGCTCATCCCCGGCATGGCGATGTCGAGCAGGATCAGGTCGATCCCGCCCCGGGCCACCGCCGCCAGGCATTCCGGCCCCGAGCCGGCCTCGAGCACGGAGATCCCGTGCGGCTCCAGGATCGCCCGCATCAGGGCCCGGTGGGCGGTGTCGTCGTCGGCCACCAGGATCGTGCGACGGGCGCCGGCATAGGCCCGCTCCGGCGCGGAGGCCGGGGCCGGCAGCACGATCGGGGCGGGCTGCGCGACGGAGGCCAGCATCAGGCGCAGCCGCGCCTGGGTGCCGCCGCCGGGCGCCGCCGCCACGGTGATCTCACCGCCGAGCAGTTGCGCCAGCAGGTCCGCGATGGTGAGCCCGAGCCCCGTCCCCGGGGTGCTGCGGGCGGCCGGGGTCGAGCCCCGCTCGAACGGCTGGAAGATCCGCGCCAGATCCGCCTCCGGGATGCCCGGGCCGGTGTCGCGGATCGTGAACATCGCGATCTGGCTGCGATAGCTCAGGTCCAGCGTGACCGTGCCGGAGGGCGTGAACTTGATCGCGTTCGACAGGAGGTTGAGCAGCACCTGGCGCAGGCGCTTCTCGTCGGTGGCGACCACCGCGGGCAGGATCTCCGGCCGGGAGAACCGGAATTCGAGGCCCGCCTCCCGGGCCTGGAGCCGGACCATGTCGACCAGCTGATCGAGGAACTCGGTCAACCGGACCTCGTCCCGGTGGATCTCGAGCCGCCCGGCCTCCATCCGCGAGATGTCGAGGAGGCCGTCGATCAGGCCGGACAGGTGCTGCGCGCTGCGCCGGATCACCCGGATTCCGTTGAGGCGCTGGGCCGGGATCGCGGGGTCGGATTCGAGGAGCTGGGCGTAGCCGAGCACGGTGGACAGCGGCGTACGCAATTCGTGGCTGATGCCGACGACGTAGCGGCTCTTGGCCTGGTTGGCGGCCTCGGCCCGCTCCTTGGCCTCCTGCAGCTTGGCGTCGGTGAGCTTGTGGGCGGCGATCTCGGCCTCGTAGAGCGCGGTCTGGCGCATGGTCTCGGCCTGGGCGACCCGCCGGCTCTCCTGGGCGAGCACGAACAGCCACGCGACCACCCCGAGGATCACCACCAGGATGAAGAACACGCTGGTGAGCGCCGTGCGCAGGACCGCCCGATGCTCGGGATGCGCGATGGTCGCCCCCGCATGCACGATCCCGAGGATCAGGCCGATCACCGCGCAGAGGGTCAGCATGACCGCGAGGTAGCGCCCGAGCGGCGCGCCGATCCAGGCGGCGGTCCGGCCCGGCAGGATCCGGCCGAGCGTCTGCTGCGCCTGAGCCTCCAGCCGGCCGTGCGGCTTGCACAGGTCGCCGCAGCGGGCGTCGAGCGAGCAGCATAGGGAGCAGATCGGGGCGTCGTAGGCCGGGCAATGGGCCATGTCCTCGCCCTCGAACGGCAATTCGCAGACCCGGCAGGTGACCTCGCCCGCCCCCCAATCCCGCTTCGGGGTCCGGGCGAGGTACCAGCGGCCGCCCGTCGCCCAGGCGATCACCGGGGCCGTCGCGAAGGCGGCGGCCAGGGTCAGGAGCGGCGCGAAGGGCTGGAGCGCGTGGCCGAACAGGCCGGCATAGGCGAGGCCGCCGAGGGCGAGCGCCAGCGCCATGGCGCCGGTCCCCACGGGATTGATGGCGTAGAGATGGGCGCGCTTGAACTCGATGCCCTCGGGCGAGAGCCCGAGCGGCTTGTTCACCGCGAGATCCGCGGCCAGCGCCCCGACCCAGGCCGAGACCACGGAGGCGTAGAGCGGCAGCGTGCTCTCGATGGTCTTGTCGATGCCGAGCTCCATCAGGAGCACCGCGATCGCCACGTTGAACACCAGCCAGACCACCCGCCCGGGATGGCTGTGGGTCAGCCGGGAGAAGAAGTTCGACCACGCGATCGAGCCGGCATAGGCGTTGGTCAGGTTGATCTTGAGCTGCGAGACCAGGACGAACAGCCCGGTGAGCAGGAGCGCCGCCCGGCCGCCCTCCCCGGTCACGTAGCCGAACGCCACCGCGTACATCCGGGTCGGCTCGGCGGCGTGCTCGGGCGGGACGCCGTGCCCGAGCGCCAGGACCGCGAGGCCGGCGCCGAGCAGGATCTTGAGCATGCCGGGCACGATCCAGCCGGCGCCCCCCGAGAGCACCGCCAGCCACCAGCGCCAGTCGCGTTCGCTCACCGGCTCGGGGACGAAGCGCAGGAAATCGACCTGCTCGCCGACCTGGGCGAGCAGGGCCAGCAGCACCCCGGTGGCGAGCCCGAACCGGCCGATGTCGAAGGCCGCCCCGCCGCCGTCGAGGCCCGGGAACGCCGCGAGCGCGTGCAGGGGCGCGGCGCCCTGGGCCGCCACGAAGACCAGCGGCAGCAGGCTCAAGGCCACCCAGAGCGGCTGCGTCCAGATCTGGAATCGGCTGATCAGCCGGATGCCGTAGACCACCAGCGGGATCACGGCGGCGGCGCAGACGAGGTAGCCGATGCCGAGCGGCAGCCCGAAGCAGAGCTGCAGCGCCAGCGCCATGATCGCCGCCTCGATGGCGAAGAACAGGAAGGTGAAGCTCGCGTAGATCAGCGACGTGACCGTGGAGCCGAGATAGCCGAACCCGGCGCCCCGGGTCAGCAGGTCCATGTCGAGCCCGTAGCGGGCGGCGTAGACCGTGATCGGCGCCGCGGTGGCGAAGATGATCAAGCCCACCACCAGCACCGCCGCCAGCGTGTTGGGGAAGCCCGCCGTGAGCGCCAGCGTCCCGCCGATCGCCTCGAGCGCCAGGAACGAGACCGAACCGAGCGCCGTCTGCGCCACCTGGAAGCCGGACCAGCGCCGGGCCTTCTTGGCGGTGAAGCGGAGGGCGTAATCCTCCAGCGTCTCGTCGGCGACGAAGCGGTTGTAGTCCCGGCGGATCGGGATGATGCGCTGGGGACCGCTCATCGCAGCCCGGTCCGGCGCATGGGGCTTCGTCCGCGCGCGCGCGCGCGGAAACACTCCGCCGACCGGGCGCCGCCCACGCTCTCCGCCCTCGCTTCCAACGATCCCTCAGACTTCTGCGCCGCGATGGTGCGCCCGATGCAAGAGAACGGCCATACGCAAAACATCGTATAGGCCGTAGCGTAGCCGAAGACCTAGCCTGGACTGGTCGATCCGGGGCCGCCTCTCGAGGCCCGGACGCGAACCAGGGCAGGCACGATGGCTGACGACACCGAGACCGGCGCGACGAACGGCTTGCGCTCCCCGCTGCGGCGCAGGCTGCTGATGGGTCTGGCCGGCGCACCGGCCCTCGCCCTGATGCCCCGCGGCGCCTGGGCCGCCGCGCCCACCTCGGCGGTGAACACCACCGGGCTCGCCGTGACCGACACCGAGGTGACGGTCGGCATCCTGCACTCGGTCACCGGCACGATGGCGATCTCCGAGACCGGCGCCCAGGAGGCGGAGAAGCTCGCCATCGCCCAGATCAACGAGGCCGGCGGCGTGCTCGGCCGCAAGATCAAGATCATCCAGGAGGACGGCGCCTCCGACTGGCCGACCTTCGCCGAGAAGGCCAAGAAGCTGCTGGTCAACGACCATTGCGCCGCCGTGATGGGCTGCTGGACCTCGGCCTCGCGCAAGGCGGTGCTGCCGGTCTTCGAGCAGTATAACGGCCTCCTGTACTACCCGACCTTCTACGAGGGCCTGGAGCAGTCCAAGAACGTCTTCTACACCGGCCAGGAGGCGACGCAGCAGATCCTCGCCGGGCTCGACTGGGTCCACAAGGAGAAGGGCGGCGACAGCTTCTACTTCATCGGCTCGGACTACATCTGGCCGCGCACCTCGAACAAGATCGCCCGCAAGCACGTCGAGAACGTGCTCAAGGGCAAGGTGGTCGGCGAGGAATACTTCCCGCTCGGCCACACCCAGTTCAATTCGGTGATCAACAAGATCAAGCTGACCAAGCCCAAGGTGATCTTCACCGACGTGGTCGGCGGCTCGAACGTGGCCTTCTACAAGCAGCTGAAGGCCGCGGGCATCGACCTGTCGAAGCAGGTGCTGATGACGATCTCGGTCACCGAGGACGAGATCGACGGCATCGGCGGCGAGAATATCGCCGGCGCCTATGCCTGCATGAAGTACTTCCAGTCGATCGACAACGAGAACAACAAGGCGTTCGTGGCCGCCTTCAAGAAGATGTGGGGCGAGAAGACGGTCATCGGCGACGTCACCCAGGCGGCCTATCTCGGCCCGTTCCTGTGGAAGATGGCCTGCGAGAAGGCCGGATCCTTCGACGTCGACAAGGTGGTCGCGGCCTCGCCGGGCCTGGAGTTCAAGGGCGCGCCGGAGGGCTACGTCAAGATCGACGAGAACCATCACCTCTGGTCGAAGACCCGGGTCGGCAAGGCCAAGCCCGACGGCCAGTTCGAGATCGTCTACACCAGCCCGGAACTGATCAAGCCGGATCCGTTCCCGAAGGGCTACCAGTAGTCGGCGCCGGTCAGGCGCCACCAGGACGCAACCTCATCCTGAGGTGCAGGGCGATCCTCGATCGCCCTGCCTCGAAGGAGCCCTCCAGCACCCACCCAGAGTTCTGGAGCCCTCCTTCGAGGCCTCCGCTGCGCTGCGGCACCTCAGGATGAGGTGATGGGACCGGGATCACGGGCTTTCGCCGCGCGCGAACCGCCTCACGGATCGGAGACAGGCCAACATGTTGGGCGACTACTCCCTCGGCGACCTCGGCGCGATCTTCGCCATGCAGGGTTTTGCCGGCCTGATCCTGTTCTCGGTCTACCTGCTGATGGCGCTGGGGCTGGCGATCATCTTCGGGCAGATGGGCGTGATCAACATGGCCCACGGGGAGTTCATGATCCTCGGGGCCTACGTCACCTATCTCTGCTCGGCCTTCTGCCAGAGCTACCTGCCGGCCCTGTTCCCGGTCTACTTCTTCGTCGCGATGGGGCTCGCGTTCCTCGCCTCCGGGGCGCTCGGCATGCTGGTGGAGTGGAGCCTGATCCGGTTCCTCTACAAGCGCCCCCTCGACACCCTGCTCGCCACCTGGGGCCTGTCGCTGATCCTGCAGCAGGCCTACCGGTCGATCTTCGGGGCCCGCGAGGTCGGCGTCGAATTGCCGTCCTGGCTGATCGGCTCGGTGCAGGTCACCGACACGATCGAGATCCCGGTCAACGGCCTGTTCGTCATGGCGGTGACCATCCTGATTACCGTGAGCGTGGCGCTGCTGATCTTCCGCTCGCGCTTCGGCCAGCAGGTCCGGGCCGTGATGGCCAACCGCGCCATGGCCGGCGCTGTCGGCATCGATACCGAGAAGGTCGACCGCTACACGTTCGGCCTGGGCTGCGGCATCGCGGGCGTCGCCGGCTCGGCCTTCACGATGATCGGCTCGACGGGGCCGACCTCCGGCCAGCTCTACATCGTCGACACCTTCCTGATCGTCGTGTTCGGCGGCGCCGCGAGCCTGCTCGGCACCATCGCGTCGGCCTTCTCGATCTCCCAGACCCAGTCGACCCTGGAGTTCTTCCTCTCCGGCTCGATGGCCAAGGTGATCACCCTGCTCGCGGTGGTCGGCATCCTGATGTTGCGGCCGCAGGGCCTCTTCACCCTCAAGGTCCGGCGCTGAGGATTTCCCGATGACCAATCCGGTCCAGACCCTGACCAAGTCGGTCACCGTCAACGACAACCCGTTCATGAAACCGGTGGAGTGGCTGAGTCTGCTCCTGCTGGCCGGGGTGATCCTGGTGGTCCTGCCGCTGGCCCTCGACGGGTTCCGCCTCAACCTCGTCGGCAAGTACCTGACCTACGCCTTCGTGGCCCTCGGGCTGGTGATCTGCTGGGGCTATGCCGGTATTTTGTCCTTAGGCCAGGGAGTGTTCTTCGGGCTCGGCGGCTATTGCATGGCGATGTACTTGAAGCTCGAAGCTTCGAGTGTCGAAAATACAAAAATTCAGTCGACTCCGGGCATCCCGGACTTCATGGACTGGAACCAGATCACCACCCTCCCCTGGTTCTGGCAGCCGTTCAAGAGCCTGCCGCTGACCCTGATCCTGGTGGTGGCAGTCCCGGTCCTGTTCGCGCTGATCATCTCCTACGCGATGTTCAAGCGCCGGGTCGGCGGCACCTATTTCGCGATCATCACCCAGGCGATCGCCGCGATCCTGACGATCCTGATCGTCGGCCAGCAGGGCTATACCGGCGGCATCAACGGCATCACGGATCTGCGCACCCTCCACGGCTGGGATATCCGCACCGACCACGCCAAGGTGATCCTGTACTTCGTCAACGGCGGCCTGCTCATCGCCTGCATCCTGGCGGCGCAATACGTGAAGAAGTCGAAGCTCGGCCGGATCCTGGTCGCCATGCGCGACAAGGAGGACCGGGTCCGGTTCTCGGGCTACTCGGTGGCCGGCTTCAAGGTCTTCGCCTTCTGCCTGGCGGCCGGTTTCGCGGCGATCGGCGGGGCGATGTTCACCCTCCAGGTCGGGTTCATGTCCCCGTCCTTCGTGGGCATCGTGCCCTCGATCGAGATGGTGATCTACGCCGCCGTCGGCGGGCGCCTGTCCCTGTTCGGCGCGGTCTGGGGCACGCTCTTGGTCAACTGGGCCAAGACCAGCTTCTCCGAGAGCTTTCCCGATCTCTGGCTGTTCGGCCTCGGCGCCCTGTTCATCGCGGTGGTGCTCGCCTTCCCGAACGGTCTCGCCGGCATCTGGCGCGAGCAGATCGAGCCCCGCCTGACCCGCCGGGTGAAGGGCCTGCGCGCGCCCCCGTCCGCCATCGCCCCGCCCCACAGCGCCCCGGCCGAGTGAGGATGTCATGAACGCCGCGATCCTCTCCTCCCCCGTGGTCGGCGCCGAGGCGGCTCCGCCCGACTACCTCCTCGCCGTCGAGGCGCTGACCGTCTCGTTCGACGGCTTCAAGGCGGTCAACGACGTCTCGTTCTACGTCGACCCGGACGAGATCCGGGTGATCATTGGCCCGAACGGCGCCGGCAAGACCACGGTGCTCGACCTGATCTGCGGGCGCACCCGGGCCAGCGCCGGATCGATCAAGTACAAGGGCCAGGAGCTGACCAAGCTCACCGAGAGCGCGATCGTGCAGGCCGGGGTCGGCCGCAAGTTCCAGACGCCGTCGATCTACGACGACCTCACGGTGTTCGAGAACCTGGAGATCTCGTTCCCCCGCGGGCGCTCGGTGTTCGGCGCCCTCACCTTCAAGCGCGACGCCGAGGTCCGCGACCGGATCCACGAGATCGCGCAGACGATCTTCCTGAAGGACCAGCTCAAGGAGCGGGCCGAGTTCCTGAGCCACGGCCAGAAGCAGTGGCTCGAGATCGGCATGCTGCTGATCCAGGACCCGGAGCTGCTGATGCTCGACGAGCCGGTGGCCGGGATGAGCGTCGGCGAGCGGATCAAGACCGCCGAGCTGCTCAATCAGATCATCAAGGGCCGGTCGGTGCTGGTGATCGAGCACGACATGAAGTTCGTCGAGGACATCGCCCACCGGGTCACCGTGCTCCACCAGGGCAAGGTTCTCTCCGAAGGGTCGATGGAGCGGGTCAAGAACGACCCGAAGGTCATCGAAGTGTATTTGGGACATTGACGATGGCGTCGCTCCAGACCGCGCACCCGCCCCTCGCCAAGGCGCCCCCGCGCGCCGCGATCCCGGACGTGGCCCCGGCCCTCGACGTCCACGACCTGCACGCCGCCTACGGCCAGAGCGAGGTCCTGCACGGGCTGACCTTCTCGGTGGCGCCCGGCGAGATCGTCGCCGTGATGGGCCGCAACGGCATGGGCAAGACCACCCTGATGAAGACCCTGATGGGCCTCGTGCCGGTCAAGTCCGGGGCGATCCGGGTCGAGGGCGAGGCGGTGGCCGGGCTCAAGAGCCATGCCCGGGTCGCCAAGGGCCTCGCCTACGTGCCGCAGGGCCGTATGATCTTCTCGACCATGACGGTCCAGGAGAACATCGAGACCGGCCTGACGGTCACCGGCGCCCGCAAGGTGCCGCAGGACCTCTACGACATGTTCCCGGTCCTGCTCGAGATGCAGGGACGGCGCGGCGGCAACCTGTCCGGTGGCCAGCAGCAGCAGCTCGCCATCGCCCGGGCGCTCGCCAGCCGCCCGAAGGTGCTGCTGCTGGACGAGCCCACGGAGGGCATCCAGCCCTCGATCATCCGCGAGATGGGCCGGACCCTGAAGAAGATCCGCGACGACCGCGGCCTCTCCATCGTGGTCTCCGAGCAGGTTTTGAGCTTCGCCCTCGACGTCGCCGACCGGGTGATCGTGATCGAGAACGGCGCCATCGTCCACGAGGCGCCCCGCGCCGGGATCGACGAGGCGGCCGTCGCCCGGTTCCTGTCGGTGTGAGGATCCGCCGGCTTCGGCGCCAGCGAAGGCAATGCCCGGTCCCGGGTCGGACGCGGGTCCCCTCTCCTGAGGGAAAGGGACAGGGTGAGGGGCGTGCCCTCTCCGGAGGGTTCTCCTCCCTCACCCCAGCCCTCTCCCGAACGGGAGAGGGGGCATGTCGCGCCGGACAATCCCGTGTGGCCGTCCGTGAAGACTTGGCAGTCAAGATCGCAGCAGGGAGTGATAAAAAATGCCCGAGACGCTGATCAAGGTCGATCTCACGCAATCGGCCTACGACAACGACATGGTGCACAACCGCTGGCACCCGGACATCCCGATGGTCGCCTACGTCAAGCCGGGCGCCGACTTCATCGTCGAGACCTACGACTGGACCGGCGGCTTCATCAAGAACAACGATTCTGCCGACGACGTGCGCGACATCGACCTGTCGATCGTCCACTTCCTCTCGGGTCCGATCGGCGTCGAGGGCGCCGAGCCTGGCGACCTGCTGGTGGTCGACCTGCTGGATATCGGCGCCAAGCCCGAGAGCCAGTGGGGCTTCAACGGCTTCTTCTCCAAGAAGAACGGCGGCGGCTTCCTCGACGAGCACTTCCCCCAGGCCCAGAAGTCGATCTGGGACTTCGAGGGCATGTTCACGAAATCCCGCCACGTACCGGGCGTGCGCTTCCCCGGCCTGATCCATCCCGGGTTGATCGGCTGCCTGCCCGATCCGAAGATGCTGGAGACCTGGAACACCCGCGAGAAGGCGCTCTACGACACCAACCCGGACCGCGTGCCGGCGCTCGCCACCCTGCCCTTCGGGCCGACCGCCCATATGGGCCGCCTCACGGGCGAGGCGAAGGACGCGGCCGCCGCCACCGGCGCCCGCACGGTCCCGCCGCGCGAGCACGGCGGCAATTGCGACATCAAGGATCTGTCCCGCGGCTCGAAGATCTACTTCCCGGTCTACGTGCCCGGAGCCGGGCTCTCGATGGGCGACCTCCACTTCAGCCAGGGCGACGGCGAGATCACCTTCTGCGGCGCCATCGAGATGGCCGGCTGGGTCCATCTCAAGGTCGAGCTGATCAAGGACGGCATGGCGAAGTACGGGATCAAGAACCCGATCTTCAAGCCGTCGCCGATCACGCCGAAATTCGACGATCACCTGATCTTCGAGGGCATCTCGGTGGACGAGCACGGCGGCCAGCATTACCTCGACGTGCACATCGCCTACCGGCAGGCCTGCCTCAACGCGATCGAGTACCTCAAGAAGTTCGGCTATTCGGGCGCCCAGGCCTACTCGATCCTCGGCACGGCGCCGGTGCAGGGGCACATCTCGGGGGTGGTCGACATCCCGAACGCCTGCGCGACCCTGTGGATTCCCACCAAGATCTTCGAGTTCGACATCAATCCCGGTGCCGACGGACCGACCAAGTTCCTCGACGGCTCGATCCAGATGCCGCTCTCGCCGGATCTCTGATCTGCCGCCGGTCACGGACGCGACCTGCACCCTCTCCCGCACGGGAGAGGGAACCCGCGCCCTTACATTTCGCCGGGAGCCTCGAAATGCCCGTCTACGATTACGCCTGCACGGCCTGCGGGCCGTTCACCGCCATGCGGCCGATGGCGGAGTTCAAGGATCCGCACGCCTGCCCGGATTGCGGGGAGGCCTGCCAGCGGGCCTTCCTCACCGCGCCGCGGATCTCCGGCATGGATGCCGGGCTCAAGGCCGCCCACGCCACCAACGAGCGCAGCCGCCACGCGCCCCGACGCTCCTCGGGCCATGGCGCCGGCTGCAGCTGCTGCGCGCCGAAGAAGACGAATGCGGCCCCCGCCGCGGCCAAGAGCTTCCCGAGCGCACGGCCCTGGATGATCAGCCACTGAGCTCACGCGAACAGCCCTCCCCCTCCGCGGGGGCGGGCGATCACATCCGAACGACCACCGTGTCATCCCGGGGCCGCACAGCGGAGCCCGGGATCCAGAGCCGCCGCCGGCGCCCGATCCTGCCGCTGCTGCGCGTCTGGATTCCGGGCTCGCCTCCGGCGCCCCGGAATGACGGTGCGCTTATCGAGCGCCGATCTGCATCGCCTCCGAAGAAGATCCATCGAAACCCGGAGTAACCCCCGCCATGATGCACGGAGACATCTCGTCCAGCCAGGACAGCGTCGGCGTCGCCGTCGTCAATTACAAGATGCCGCGTCTCCACACCCGCGCCGAGGTGCTGGAGAACGCCAAGGCGATCGGCAAGATGATCATCGGCATGAAGACCGGCCTGCCCGGTCTCGACCTGGTGATCTTCCCCGAATACTCGACCCACGGCATCATGTACGACGCCGCCGAGATGTACGAGACCGCCTCCTCGGTGCCTGGCGCGGAGACCGAGGTGTTCGCCGCCGCCTGCCGAGAGGCCAAGGTCTGGGGCGTGTTCTCACTCACCGGCGAGCGCCACGAGGAGCACCCGAACAAGGCGCCCTACAACACCCTGATCCTGATGAACGACCAGGGCGAGATCGTTCAGAAGTACCGCAAGATTATGCCCTGGACGCCGATCGAGGGCTGGTATCCCGGCGACCGGACCTACGTCTCGGACGGGCCGAAGGGCCTGAAGATCAGCCTGATCATCTGCGACGACGGCAATTACCCGGAGATCTGGCGGGACTGCGCCATGCGGGGCGCCGAGCTGATCATCCGCTGCCAGGGCTACATGTACCCGGCCAAAGAGCAGCAGATCGTCATCTCGAAGGCGATGGCGTTCGCCAACAACACCTACGTGGCCGTGTCGAACGCCGCCGGGTTCGACGGCGTCTACACCTATTTCGGCCATTCCGCGATCATCGGCTTCGACGGCCGGACGCTCGGCGAGTGCGGCGAGGAGGAGATGGGCATCCAGTACGCGGCCCTCTCGAAGTTCCTGATTCGGGATTTCCGCGCCCACGGCCAGTCCGAGAACCACCTCTTCAAGCTGCTGCACCGCGGCTATACCGGCATGATCAACTCGAAGGAGAACCGGCACGGGATGTCGGAATGCCCCTACGAGTTCTACCGGCGCTGGATCGAGGATCCCGACGGAACCCGCGACGCCGTTCGGGCCATTACCCGCCAGAGCGTCGGCACCGAGGAATGCCCGATCGAGGGCATCCCGTTCGTCGGCACGGGCCAGGGCGCTCCCGACCCGGTCCGCTGATTTCCCCCGGCCCGCTCCCGTCTTCGGGCGCGGGCCGGCGCAACGCCCAGGACCCCCATGGACACCACGCCCCTCGACCCGACTGCGTTCCGCAGCCCCGCCGTGCTGCTGTCCGGCCCGGTCGATTACGACATGTACAAGGAGTTCCGCCGCCAATTCGCCGCGGCCGCCGAGCGTGACCTCGTCGTGATCGAGCTCTCGACGCTGGGCGGCGACCCGGAGGTCGCCCGGATGATGGGCGAGGACATCCGCTACCACACCGAGACGAGCCCGGAGCGCCGCTTCGTCTTCCTGGGCAAGGCCGCGATCTACTCGGCCGGCACCACCTTCATGAGCTTCTTCGCCCGGCCGAACCGCTACCTCACCCGGGGCACGCGGCTGATGATCCACGAGCGCAAGATGAACAAGCAGCTCCAGGTCCAGGGCCCGCTGACCACCTGCATCGCCTCCGTGACGGCGACCCTGCACGAGATCGAATGCTCGATCGTGATCCAGAACGAGGGCTTCGCGAACCTCATCCAGGGCTCGGACGTGAGCCTCGACGAGGTCTTGGAGAAGGCGCCCGCGAATTGGTATCTCGAGGCGCAGGAGGCGAAGCGGCGGGGCCTGATCGAGGCGGTGATCTGAGAGATCTTGTCCGCGATCGTGTCACGGGATGCGAACTCGGCCAGCAAGACGGAAGTCCACAGCCCACACCGTCATTGCGAGCGCAGCGAAGCAACCCAGGGACCCGCCAGGTTCAACAATCGCGCGCCGCCCCGGGGTCGCTTCGCTGCGAGCGCGATGACGGCTCGGGACGAGCCATCCCTCCCGGAGCCGTATCGATCCTGACCCAACCGTGATGATGCGGTCGCGGCTAACTCACCCCTCCGGGTAATCCGCCCCCAGGCTGGTCTCGCGCCAGGCCTCGATCTCGGCCAAGCGCTGCTTGAGCCGGCTCGTCACCGCCTCGTAGCCCCAGGCGCCGAGCACGAGGTGGCGGGGCGGGTTGGCGAGTTCGGTCACCCGGATCATCGCCTCGCCGGCGCGGATCGGATCGCCGGCCTGGGTGCCGCTCTTCTCCGCCGTGGCCTTGAGGCGGGCGCCCGCGGTCTCGGCGTAGTCGGGGATCGTGCTGGGCGTCTGGATCAAGGACCGGCCGGCCCAGTCGGTCCGGAACGGGCCCGGCTCGATGCAGGTGACCTTGATGCCGAGCGGCCCGGCCTCGGCGGCCAGCGCGTCGGAAAAGCCCTCCACGGCGTGCTTGGTCGCCGCGTAGTAGCCGGAGGCCGGGAAGCCGACCAAGCCGGCCACCGAGGTCACGTTGAGGACATGGCCGGCGCGCTGCGCCCGCATCAGGGGCAGCACGGCGCGGGTCAGGGCGAACAGGCCGAACACGTTGGCATCGAACTGGGCGCGGATCTTGTCCTCCTCGCCCTCCTCGATCGAGGATTGGTAGCCGTAGCCGGCATTGTTCACCAGCACGTCGATCCGCCCGAACTGTTTCGACGTTTCGCTCACCGCCTGAGCGATCTGGCTCGCATCCGTGACATCCAGCGCCAGGGCCAGGACCCGGTCGGTCGCGCCCTCCGCCAGGTCGGCGACCTTGGCCCGATCCCGGGCCGTCACCACCGCCCGCCAGCCCCGGGCGATGACCAGCTTGGCGAGCTCCCGGCCGAAGCCCGTGGAGCAGCCCGTGATGAACCAGACCGGTTGGGTGTTTGGCATGGGATCCGTTCCGTCGTGATCAGGGCGTCGCCGCCGGCTCGGTCAGCGTATCGATCGACAGCAGGTAGGCAATCAGCGCATCCTGGTCCCGGCGCGAGACGCCGGTGCCGGCATCCGCCCAGTAGGCGTGCCCCTCGCCGGTAACGCGCGCGATCCGCGCCGTATCCGAGGCTTTGTTCGCAGCGACGACCTTCGCCCGCAGGTCCCGGTCAACCAAGCTGCGCAGGCTATTCGACGGATCGGGGGCGATACCGCGCGCGAGCGTGCCCGGAACGCCGAGCTGAGTCGCCGGATCGGGGCCGACCGCGACCCCCGAATCGTGCAGGTAGGGCGCCGTCCAGGCGAGGCCCACGAGGTTCGGAACCTTGTAGCCGCCTTCGGTTCCCCCCTGCCCCCAGGCGAGCTGGACCTGGGCGAGCGTGTCGCCCGCGAGCGGCACCGGGACGATCACCGGGTCGGTGGGCAGCGGGAACGGCGTATCGGTGGCGAACAGGCTGGGGGCCGAGAGGCGGGCCTCCATCTTGGCGCCGGCCCTGGCCCGGGTCGGCTCTGTGCCGATCTCGGCCGCCGGGATGATCCGGTGGTTGGTGAGCGCCGGCCCGGAATGGCAGCCGCCGCAGCCGGCCTTCTCGAACACCGCGCGTCCGGCCTGCACCGTGGCGGCATCCCGCTTGGCAACCGGCGGGTGGAGCAGATTCTGGAACGCCGACATGGCGTTGTTGGCGTGGTTGACCGGCTCCCCGGGCACCGAGGTGAACAGGCCGTTGTCGGTCACGTAGTTGGTCGCCGGATAGGTCGGCAGCACCGCGTAGCTGTTGAGCCCCGGCGCGGCCGGCGTCGGGTCGACGCTGCGCAGCACCTCCGAGGGCGTCCAGGACCCGCCGGGCCGGTACCGGAAGGATTCGGTCGCCGCCCCGCGCAGGACGATGCCGAGATAGGTCTCCGCATCCATGCCGAACAGCCAGGGCGCGGCGGCGGCGAGCTGGGTCGTGTCGGAATTCGCGGCGTGGACGTTGTTGTTGAGCGAGGACAGGCCCGCGAACGGCCCGATCGCCTCGCGCCCGCTCCAGCTATAAGGCTCACCGTGGGCCGAAAAACTCGACGGGATCGAGGTCGGGTTGGTCACCCGGTCGGCGGAGGAATCGAAGCTGCCCGGCGGCCAGCTCGCAACCTGGACCTTGGTGGCGGCCTCGACCGCCTCGGCGTCCGACAGGGCCGGCCCTTTGCCGGTGGAGCCGGTATGCTCGGGCTCGGCCGCCGGCTTGGCGTCGGCCTCCGGCACGCTGGCATGCATGAAGTAGGCGGAGGAATTCTTGGCCAGCGCCATCAGCAGCCCGGCATTGAGATCGGTGTTGGGCGCCCCCTCCACGACCTTGCCGGTCCCGGGATCGACGGCGGCGTGGCACAGGGCGCAGGTGATGCCCATGCGCAGGTGGCCGCGGTCGGAGAAGGTCTTGATCCCGATGATGAAGGCGCCGCCCTTCGGCACGTCGAGACCGGTCGGGACCAGTTCGCCCGTACGGTAGGTCCGCTCGCCGATGCGGACGTCGCGGGCCAGGGCGACCTGGAGGTTGGTGGTGCCCTGCCCGCCGAGCTTGGCCACCGCCAAAGCCACCTGGGTGGGGGTCAGCCCGCCGTCCAGCATGCCCATCACGTCGGTGAGGAAGACCTCGTTGCCGAACGTCTCCTGGTAGAAGGCCTGCCGCCCGCGCTCAACCATGGCGGGATCGATCGCCACCGCGCCGCTGGACGCCGAGAGCTCCTTGCGGCCCGCCTCGGTGGCGTTCAGCCGATCCGCCTCCGCGCGCGAGACCCGGCGCCCTAGGACGTCGAAGGCGGTCTGGATCGGGTAGCGGTCCGGGTTGAGCAGGTCCGCCCGGTCCGGCATCGGCGCGTAGCTGAACCGGCCGAGGCCGAGCGTGGCACCGGCCGCGACGGTCGCGAGACCGGCGGTGACGAGGATGCGGCGGGACCAACCCATGGATCGTCTTCGATAGCCTCGGCCCGCCACCCGGCAGGCATGCGGGGATCGGCGGCCGGCGATCAACGGCGATTCGCCGCCGAGGTTCACGCCGTCAGCCGGGACCGGCTGTCACGGTTTCGACAGTGGGCGACGGGGGCCGGATACGCGTTGGCCATATACAGCGCGGCCGCGCAATTTTTCTGACCTCACGCCAAAGACTTTTTCAGCAGCATTGTCGGCTGATTATGCGTTAGCATGGTGTAGCCGACCTGCATTGACTGCAATGCCGCAAATCTTTGCTGCAGCGCACCCGCGATGACAGGCGAAACGTCGCTGATCGGGCAGCTGGAATTATTCCAGCGCCGGGCGGCCGGCCGATAACAGGTTCGGGGACGGCCGGCGCCGAGGCCGGCCGGACATCCGGGCCGGAGGGAGGATCGTGGGCTTCATGAGGAAGAACAAGGTCATCACGGCGGACGAGGCGATCGCGCTGATCCGCGTGAACGACGTCGTGACCACCACGGGCTTCGTCCAGAGCTGCATCCCGGAGGCGCTGCACGCCGCCCTGGAGAAGCGCTTCGTCGAGACCGGATCGCCCCGCGGCCTGACGCTGATCATGACCGCGGGCGCGGGCGACAGCAAAGGCCTCGGCACCGGCCGCCTGCATCACGACGGCCTGCTCGCGCGGGTGATCGCCGCCAATTTCGGCCGCATGCCGAAGGTGGCGCAGGCCGCACAGAACAACCTGATCCGCGGCTACAACCTGCCCCAGGGGGTGATCTCGCAGCTCTACCGGGCCTGCGCCGCCGGCCAGCCCGGCCTGTTCTCGAAGGTGGGCCTGCAGACCTATGTCGACCCGCGCCACGGCGGCGCCAAGGTCAACACCCTGACCACGGAGGACATCGTCAAGCTGGTCGAGGTCGATGGCGAGGAGTGGCTGTTCTACACCGCCACCAAGATCGACGTCGCCTTCATCCGCGCCACCTCGGCCGATCCGTCGGGCAACCTGTCCTACGAGAAGGAGGCGCTGACCCTCGATTGCCTGGCCCAGGCCATGGCGGCGCGCAACAACGGCGGCATCGTCATCGCCCAGGTCGAGCGCATCGTCGACGACGGCTACCTGCTGCCCAAGGACGTACGGGTCCCCGGCATCCTGGTCGATTGCGTGGTGGTCGCCGAGCCGGAGATGCACCGGATGAATTACGGCGTCATGCACGACGCCGCTCTGGCCGGCGAGATCCGCGTCCCCGTCACCGGCATCAAGCGGATGCCGCTCAACGAGCGCAAGATCATCGCCCGCCGGGCCGCCTTCGAGCTGCCGCCGAACGGCGTGGTCAATCTCGGTGTCGGTGCGCCGGAGGGCATCTCCTCGGTCGCCAACGAGGAGAAGATCACCCCCTACATCACGCTGACCACCGAGGCGGGTGCGGTCGGCGGGGTGCTGGCCTCGGGATCGAGTTTCGGCGCGGCGACCAACGCCGACTGCATCATCGATCAGAACCAGATGTTCGACTTCTACGACGGCGGCGGCCTCGACATGACCTGCCTCGGCATGGCCGAGTGCGACGCGGCCGGCAACGTGAACACCTCGAAGTTCGGCGGTAAGCTCAACGGCTGCGGCGGCTTCATCAACATCTCGCAGAATGCCCGCACCGTGGTGTTCGCCGGCACCTTCACGGCGGGCGGGCTGGAGATCGCCGTCGATGACGGGGTGGTCCGGATCGTGAGCGAGGGCCGCTCGCGCAAGTTCGTGACCCAGGTCCAGCAGAACACCTTCTCGGGGCCCTACGCGGTCGAGCGCGCGCAACCGGTCCTCTACGTGACCGAGCGCTGCGTCTTCCAGCTCACCGCCGACGGGCTGGAGCTGATCGAGGTGGCGCCCGGCATCGATATCGAGCGCGACATCCTCGCCCACATGGATTTCAAGCCGGTGGTGCGCAATCCGGTGCCGATGGACCCGCGCATCTTCCGCGACGAACCGATGGAGCTGCTCTCCGATCTGCTCAACCTCGATCTGGCCTCGCGCATCAGCTACGACGGCGAGCGCAACATCCTCTTCATCAACCTCGAAGGCTGGTATTGCCGGGTGAAGAGCGACATGGACGAGCTGCGCATGACCATCGTCGAGGCCTGCCGCAAGGCCGGCCAGCGGGTCAACGCCGTGATCAACCACGACGGCTTCCGGCTCAACGAGAACCTGATCGACGATTACGCCGGGATGATCCAGTATCTCCAGGCGAATTACTACGCGACCACGACCCGCTACGTCACCAGCGCGTTCCTGCGCCTGAAGATGGAGGAGGCGCTGACCAAGCGCGGCGTCGCCCCCCACGTGTTCGAGCGCAAGGAGGAGGCCCAGGCGTTCCTCGGCAGCACCGACAAGAAGGCGCGCAAGCGGATCTCCCCGGCCGTCGCCTCGGCGGCTTAGGGCATCGAGGCGTCAGCATCTTGATCGAAGCCTCTGTCTGATCCCACCTCCTCCAGTCCAACCCCCTCATCCTGAGGTGACGGAGCGCAGCGGAGGCCTCGAAGGAGGCCTCCAGGGATCGCGCGGCTGCTGGAGGGCTCCTTCGAGGCTTGCGCTACACGCAAGCTCCTCAGGATGAGGTCGAGGGGTGGATGCTCGCTCGCCAAACAGTCCCTAATACCCCCGCCCGGCATCGACGCCCTGCGGCGGCTGCCCGGTGCTGCGGTATTCCCGCAGGTTGGCGGCCACGGTCGCGGCGGCCGAATCCATGTCGGTGGGGCCGGAGATGTGCGGCAGCACGGTCACGCCGGGATGGGTCCAGAGCGGCGAGCCGGCCGGCAGGGGCTCGACATCGAACACGTCGAGCACGGCATGCGACAGGTGGCCGGCATCGAGTGCCGCGATCAGGTCGGCGGTCACCACGATCGGGCCCCGGGCGAAGTTGATCAGCGCCGCTCCGGGCTTGAGCGCCGCGAGCCGGTCGGCATT
The DNA here is from genome assembly GCF_020523825.1 of Methylobacterium brachiatum. Taxonomy (GTDB): domain Bacteria; phylum Pseudomonadota; class Alphaproteobacteria; order Rhizobiales; family Beijerinckiaceae; genus Methylobacterium; species Methylobacterium brachiatum. Next base: position 261,234 of record NZ_JAJALK010000006.1, read on the forward strand.
CACGAGGCCGCGGGTCTCGGAGGTGAGCGGCACGAGGCAGACGAGGATGTCGCAGCGCCCGAGCATCGGCGCGAGGCCGTCCGCCCCGTGGACGGTCTCGATCCCCGCGATGGTCTTCGGCGTCCGGCTCCAGCCGGTGACGGAGAACCCCGCCCCGGTCAGCCGCTCCGCCGCCGCGGTGCCGAGCGCCCCGAGGCCGAGCAGGCCGACCACCGTGTCGGCGGGCTTGCGATAGGGATGCGGCTTCCAGACCCGGTCGCGCTGCTGGCGGGCATAGGCCGGCATGTCGCGCTGAAGGTAGGTGGTCCAGGCCAGCACCGCCTCGGCCATGGCGCGCGCCATCTCGCGGTCGACCAGACGGACGATCGGCAGCGGCCGGTCGAAGGCGCCAACGAGCTTTTCGACGCCGGCCCACAGGCTCTGCACCCAGACGAGACTCGGCAGGGCGGCGACCTCGGCGGGATCGGGATTTGCCACGATGGCGACCTGCGCCTGGGCGCGCTCGGCCTCGTTCATGGTGCGGAACGGGACGAGCCGCTCACCGGGCAACGCCGCCGAGAGGATCTGCAGGTACTCCGCCTCCTGGGCCGGGCCCTTGCACCCGACCAGCGCGACAACCTCCGCCATCCTCGAACTCCGTACGCGTCCCGGGCCACGCCCGCTCAGGGCGATGCAGGCGCTGTGCCGGCTCGCGACGGTTTCGCCAAGTCAGCGCGCCTCGACGAGGGCCGGGTAGACGAGGCGGACGTTGCGCCGATCCTCGGGAATCGCGGTCGCGGCGCGCCTGCGCAGGCTGCCGGTGGTGACCGGCACCGCTACCTCGGTGGGCCGCAGGCGCCAGCGCTCGGCGCTCGCCATCGGGACCGGCGGCTTCGGGCGCTCGAGATGCCGGTCCGCGCCCTCGGTGGGTACGGTGGCGAGCCCGGCCAGGGTGATGAGCGCGAGGAGGCCGTAGCGATACCGGCGCGACGGTCGGGAGCGCAGTGAGGGGGAGGACATGGCAGAGAACCCGCGTGGACACGCTCGTTCTGCCTGCCGGGGATGAAGACGGGATCGAACCGAATCGATTCCCAACCCGTTCCCAACACCTGTCTGGTCTTGCGGTAAACGCCGGGTCTTGAGGCAAGGTAAACGAACGAATCGGGAGGATGCGCGGGCATGGCGAGCAAGGTTGAGGGGAGCGCCGGGACACCCGAGCGCGCGGAGATCGGCCGCGTCATCGACACCGACATCTCCGCGCGGCTGGACCGGCTGCCATGGGGCCGCTTCCACGTGCTCGTCATCGTGGCGCTCGGCATCACCTGGGTGCTCGACGGGCTGGAGGTGACGCTCGCCGGCTCCCTGGTCGGCGCCCTGCGCAAGGCGCCGATGTCGTTCTCGGAATTCGATGTCGGGCTCGCGGCCTCCTGCTACCTCGTCGGCGCGGTGACCGGCGCCCTCGGCTTCGGCTGGCTGACCGACCGGATCGGCCGCAAGAAGCTGTTCTTCATCACGCTCGCCCTCTACTTGATCGCCACCGCGGCCACGGGCCTGTCCTGGAACGTCGCGAGCTTCTGCTTCTTCCGGTTCCTCACCGGCGCCGGCATCGGCGGCGAGTACACGGCGATCAACTCGACCATCCAGGAGCTGGTCCCGGCCCGCGTCCGCGGCTGGACCAACCTGGTCATCAACGGCTCGTTCTGGATCGGCGCGGCGCTCGGCTCGTTCATGTCGATCGTGCTGCTCAAGCCCGAGGTGATCGATCCGGCCTGGGGCTGGCGGGTCGCGTTCTTCACCGGCGGCGCCATCGGCCTGGTGATCCTGCTGCTGCGCACCTGGATCCCCGAGAGCCCCCGCTGGCTCGCCACCCACGGCTACGCCGCGGAGGCCGACCGGGTCGTGACCGGCATCGAGAAGCGCTTCACCGATGCGGGGGTCACGCTGCCGCCGATCGACGAGACCAAGCGCATGAAGGTCCGCACCCGCGACCACACCCCCCTCTCGGAGGTGTTCCACGCCCTGTTCGTCACGAACCGGCTGGCCACGATGGTCGGCCTCGCCCTGATGGTCGCGCAGGCCTTCTTCTACAATGCCCTGTTCTTCACCTACGCTCTGGTGCTGGAGCGGTTCTACGACGTGCCGGGCAACAGCGTCGGCTGGTACCTGCTGCCCTTCGCGCTCGGCTCGTTCCTCGGCCCGCTGCTCCTCGGGCGGCTGTTCGACACGATCGGCCGGCGCCAGATGATCGCCTTCACCTACGGCATCTCGGCGGTGCTGCTGGTCGCCGTGGGCCTCCTGTTCCGCCTCGACGTGATCGGGCCGGTGGGGCAGACCGCGGCCTGGATGGTGGTGTTCTTCTTCGCGTCCGCCGCGGCGAGCTCGGCCTACCTCACCGTCTCCGAGACCTTCCCGCTGGAGATCCGCGCGCTCGCCATCGCGGCGTTCTACGCGGTCGGCACCGGCATCGGCGGCGTCTCCGGCCCGCTGCTGTTCGGCAGCCTGGTCGAGACCGGCTCCCGGGACTGGGTCCTGTTCGGCTACGGGATCGGCGCCGCGCTGATGCTGATCGCCGCGGTGGTCGGCGGGATCTGGGGCACGGCCGCGGAGGGCAAGTCCCTGGAGGACGTGTCGAAGCCGCTCGCGGCGGCGTAGGCGGAAAACGGGCCCCAAGCCGGATCTCCCTGCGCGCGACGCATCGAGATCCGGCGGAACGGGCAAACGGCATCCGCTCAAACCAATCGGATCGAACCGCCATACTGCGCGACGATCCGGTCGGCCGTGACGAGCTCCAGCCCTTCGATCCGGGCCTGTGCGATCAAAAGCCGATCGAACGGGTCGCGATGGAGGGGTGGAAGGTCGGCGACAGCGGCAGCATGTGCCCCCGTCACGGGAAGCTCGACATAGCCGTTGTCGCGCAAACCTGTCCTCAGGCGCTTCGCATCGACTTGGAAGTCGTCGCGGCCCAGGCCGCTCTTGATCGCGATCTCCCACAGACTCGCCGCGCTGAACACGAGCGTATTCGCGGGATCGCCGATGAGACGGCGTGCTGCCGAGGTCAGCCGGTCGGATCCGGCGGCAGCCCAGAGCAGGCTATGCGTATCGAGGAGATAGCTCACCGGCCTTCGAACGAAGCCGTGATCTCTTCGCTGCCCATACGATCGAAATCGTCCGGGACGCGGATGCATCCCGCCAGAAACCCGATCCGCGAGGTCGCGGCAGGCGCTGGCGCGTCGAACCGGACGACCCGGACGAGGGGCTTGCCGTCCTTCGCGATGATGAATGGCTCGCCGGACGCTGCCTGCTCTACGAGGCGCAGCAGGTCGGACTTGGCATCCTTCAACGTGACCGTCCGCATCGATCCGGCCCCAATCCCACCCCAGCTTCGCAGAGCCGCGCGACGGCAGCCCGGGGGATCGTAGACCCTCAGCCCTCCTTCCGCCAAACCTGCCCGTGGTAGACGAAGCGCCGCCCCTCGTTGGCGAGGGCGGCGAGGCCCTTGAAGGCCGGGTCGTGGACCGTGATGACGCTGGTCGGGATCTGGCGCATCATCTCCTCGAAGGGCGCCTTGCGCTCGAACGCCTCGCGGAACCCGCTCTCCTCCAGCACCTTGACGATGCGGGGCGCGATGCCGCCGCCGATATAGACGCCGCTGGTGGCCAGGAATGTGAGGGCGAGGTCGCCGCAGACGCGGCCGAGCAGGCGCCCGAACAGCTCCAAGGCCTCCGCGGCGTGCGGATCGGAGGCCTTGAGCCCGGCCTCGGTCACCGCCGCCGGATCGATCTTCTCGTGCGGCTGGCCGGTGCGGACATGCGCCACCGCCGCGTGCAGCCGCGCCAGACCCGGCCCGGACAGCACCGCCTCGACGGTGATCCGCCCCTCGACCCGCTCCAGCGCATGCCAGACCTTCTCCTCGAAATCGGTCGTCGGGCCGAAATCGGTGTGGCCGGCCTCGGTCGAGACGATGGCGAGGTGGGCCGCGTAGGGCACCAGGGCCGCCGCCCCGAAGCCGGTGCCGGGTCCGAGCACGACCCGGGCGCCGCCCGGGATCGTCGGACTGGGCCCGACCGGCGTGAGGTCGTGGGGCTCGATATCGGCAGCCCCGGCCGCGACCGGCACGTAATCGTTCACCACCACCGCCGAGGAGAGGCCGAAATCCTTCGCGATGCGCTCGCCGCCGATCCGCCAGTCCGCGTTGGTCAGCTGCGGTTCGGGGCCGTCGACCCGCCCGCCCATCGCCAGGATGGTCGAGCGCGGGGGCGGCAGGGCATCCCCACCCTTGGCCAAAGCCGCCCTGATGGCGTGGGACGGATCGGGATGCTCGGCCGTCGCCTCGTGCGAGAGAAGCCGAGGCTCCGCGCCCTTCTCGGTGATCAGACCGAAGCGGGCATTCGTGCCACCGATGTCACCGATCAGAACCGGAAACTCGAACATCGACGAAAGGCCTTTTCCTGAGCGGGCTTCTGTGTGTGCAGCATCGTATTCCGAACACCGGCAACCACCGTTCGGGATGATGCCCCAGGCAGGTCGCGTGCCGACCGGCGTTCCACGAAGGATAGGGCGGGCTCAGGCCGGCGGCAGGGCCTCGGGATCGATCCTTCCCCCCTCGGCCCACATTCGCACCAGGGCGCGGACGGCGGCCGGATCGGGCAGGCGCCGGCTCGCCACGGTGTCGCCGTCGCCGACCCGGACGGCGATGCCGCCATCCTCGTTCACCGACGCGAACGCGATCTCGTCCGTGCGATCGTCGCCGAAGAAAACCGGCCGGCGCCCGGCATAGGGAGGCTGTTCCAGGAAGGCGCGGATCGCGTGGGCCTTGGTCGCCTGCGCCGGCACGATCTCGCCCACCGCCTTGCCGAGCTGGAGCCGATAGGCGCTCCCGAGGGCCTCGGCCGCGTCCTTGACCAGCGCCTCGGCCCGAGCGGCGTCCTCGGCGTTCGCGAGGCGCCAATGCACCGCCACCGAGGCGCCCTTGTCCTCGATGAGCACGTCGGCCAGCGGCCGGCTCTCGGCATGCAGGCGCTCGACCTGCCGACGCAGTGCGGGATGATCCTCCGCGCCGCCGCCCGACAAAGCCCCGCCGACCCGGCGCTCGACGCCGTGCAGCCCGGCCGCGTCGAGGCGGGCAGGCGCCAGAAATCCGTCGATCACCGAGACCGGCCGGCCGGTGACGATGGCCAGCGCCCCACCGAGCCGGTCGCGCAGCCGCTCGAGGTCTGCGACCAAACCGGGCTCGACCTGCACCGCGTCCGGCCGCGGGGCGATCTCCGCGAGGGTTCCGTCGAAGTCGAGGAAGAGGGCTATATCCATCGCGGTCTGTCCCGGGCCGTGACTCTCGGGGGCCGGGCTACCACGCGACGATTGTTCGCGGAACGGCGCCCGGCATCAACCTAGCGTTCATTGTGGATACGATATACGCCGGCTTCATAATGGCCCGCCCGCTCGCACGCCCCGTCCCCGAACCGACCCAGCCCGGCCAAGAGAGTGTCTGGGACTATCCGCGGCCGCCCAGGCTGGAGCGCGTCGCCGAAACGCTGCGGGTGATCCTCGGTGGCGCGGTGATCGCGGAATCGAAAGCCGGCTACCGGGTTCTGGAGACCGCCCATCCCCCGACCTACTACCTGCCGCCGGGCGACGTGAGCGCCGGCGTCCTCTCGGGGCCGCGGCGCGGCGGCATCTGCGAATGGAAGGGCCAGGCCGTGCTGTTCGATGTGCATGGCGGCGACCGGCTGGCGCCCAGCGCCGCCTGGTCCTATCCGGAGCCGACGCAGGGCTTCGACGCCATCGCGGGCTATGTCGCGTTCTACGCGCTGCCGATGGATGCCTGCTTCGTCGGCGCCGCGCGGGTCACGCCCCAGCCCGGCACCTTCTACGGCGGCTGGATCACGCCCGGGATTGTCGGCCCGTTCAAGGGCGGCCCCGGCACGATGGGCTGGTAACGCCGCGCCTGCGCACTCTATCGTCCCGGATCGAGCCTTGCCGGCCGAAGGAGACGCTATGAGCGCGCTGACCGAGATCGACCCGACGGGCGCGGGGTTCAACCCGGACGCGCTCGCGCGGATCGCGCCCTGGATGGACCGACTTGTGGCGGAGGGCCGGCTTGCCGGCCTGTCGGTCACGGTGGCGCGCAGGGGCCGTGTGGCCTTCGCCCGCGCCTGCGGGCAGGCCGACCTCGCCCGGGGCACGCCGTTCACCCTGGATACGGTGGCCCGGATCTACTCCATGACCAAGCCGCTCACCTCGGTGGCGGTCATGCAGCTCTATGAGCAGGGCCGGTTCCAGCTCGACGATCCGATCGCGCGGGTGCTGCCGGACTTCGCCGAGATGCGGGTGGCCGTGGGTGGCAACCGGGCGAAGATCGAGACCGAGCCGGCGCGCCGGGGCATCACCGTGCGCGACCTCCTCACCCACACGGCCGGGCTGACCTACGGCTTCATGGAGGCGACCCTCGTCGACGCGCAGTATCGCGAGCACGGGATCGACTTCCTGGCCCGCGAGGGCAGCCTCGCCGAGATGACCCGCCGGCTCGCGGCGCTGCCCCTGCTCGCGCAACCCGGCAGCGCCTGGAATTACAGCGTCGCCACCGACGTGCTCGGCCAGTACGTGGCGGCGCTCACCGGCCGGCCCTTCGACCAGTACCTGCGCGAAGAGGTCATCGCGCCCCTCGGCATGGTCGACACCGACTTCCAGGTCCGGCCGGAGCTCATGCCGCGCTTCTGCGCGACCTACACGTATGACCGGGCGCGGCAGCTCAAGCTGTTCGACGATTCCGTGGAGACCAGCTTCGCGCGGCCTCCGGCCATCGCCTCCGGCGGCGGCGGCCTCGTCTCGACGGCGGCCGACTACCAGCGCTTCTGCCGGATGATCCTCAACGGCGGCACGCTCGACGGCAACCGGCTGCTCGGCCGCAAGACCGTCGCGCTGATGCTGGCGAACCACCTGACGGGGGATCTCGCTTCCATGGGCACGCCGCGCTTCGCCGAGACCTCCTACACCGGGATCGGCTTCGGCCTCGGCTTCTCGGTGATGCTCGACCCGGCCCGGGCCCAGATCCTCGGCACGCCCGGCGAGGTCGCCTGGGGCGGCCTGGCCTCGACGGCCTTCTGGATCGATCCGGCCGAGGATCTCTCGGTCGTGCTCATGACGCAGCTCGTGCCGTCCTCGGCGCTGCCGATCCGGCGCGAGCTGCGCGTCCTGACCTACGCGGCCCTCGACGATTGAGGGCCGCCGTCCCGGCTCATTGCGCGGCGGGGGCGTCCGCGGCGGCCGGCTTCGGCGCCGCCTTGGCGCCCGCCTTGGCGGTGGGCTTGGGCGACCCGGTGGCGAATTCCGGGTCGCTGCGCGGGCCGTTCGGGCCGTTGGTCGGGCCGGCGAGCTGGCCGGGGGCGAGGTCGACGACCTTGTTCCAGGTCTGCGACTTGCACAGGAAGGCGATCAGGCAGCCCCGCACGGTCAGCTCGTTGGGGGCATCCGTCCATATCGTGACGTCGTAGGACTTGCCGTCCTCGGAATTGTAGATCTTGCCCTCGTAATGGGCGTCGGCATTCGGCTTCAGGCCCATGATCAGCTGGTGGCCGAGCGAGGGGCGCGCCTGCTTCTTCGGATCGGGATTCTTGAAGTCGACCCGCGGCTCGCCCTTGTCGTTGAGCGGGACCTTCAGCCAGACCACGTAGCCGCACAGCCGGTCGTTGGCGGGCCCGCACTTCTCGAGGCGGACGCGGGCGCGGCCATCCTCGGTCAGGTAGGTGCCGCTGGGGTCGGCCGGGGCCGCCGCATGCGCCGGAGCCGACAGCGCGGCCAGCGCCAGGGCCGCGAGCGGCGCGAACCGCCGACCGATCGAAGACATCGTCATACCCGAACTCCCCTGCCTCGCGAGCCCTGGGGGCCAGGACCGCCCGCCATGCGGAAGGCCCCCTCGCTCGCGTCATCGCGCTCTCGCCGGGTCGACAACCCGGCGGCTTGCGCGTCCTGCCCGCCGTCTCTCGCGCGAAGTTGTCCGCATCATGACGGCGCAGCCTAGGGCTGAGAGGTATTGGATAGTCTTCGTTGCGGCGCCTGGCGGTTCAGAGGCGCGTCGGCCTCGTGCTCCGGCCGGGTCCGAGCGCGCGCTGCATCAGGGTGACGTCGAGCCAGCGTTCGTGCTTGTAACCCACGCCGACCAGGGTGCCGACCGGCGTGAAGCCGAGGCCGGCATGCAACGCGACGGAGGCCGCCATATCGCTCTGCGCGATGACCGCGATCATCGCCCGGGCGCCGATCCGCTCGGCTTCGGCGATCAAGGCCGTGAGCAAGGCCCGCCCGACGCCCGCGCTCCGGGCCGCGCGCGCCACGTAGATCGAATCCTCGACGGTCGATCGGTAGGCCGCGCGCTGGTGATAGGGTCCGGCATAGGCGTAGCCGGCAACCGCACCGTTCCCGACGGACACGAGATACGGGAAGCCGCCCTCCCGCAGGAGCGCGAAGCGGCGGGCCATCTCCGCGACGCCCGGCGGCTCCAGCTCGAAGCTCACCGTACTGGTGCGGACGGCCTCGTCGTAGATGGCTGCGATGGCCGGGATGTCGGCCTCGGTGGCGGGACGAATCGTGTGGGTCACGGCGCGAGCATACGTGCGCCGGCCCGAACGGCAATGCGCGCGACCACCCCGTGGGGCCGGGTGATCGCGCGCATTTCGAGATGGATCGATCGCCGGGCCGGACGGCGCGGGGATGGACGCTCGGCCTTCCCGCGATCGACGTGCCCGGGTCCGATTACTCGGCGGCGGTCATCTCGGCGGTGAAGTGGCCGCACCAATCCTGGGACGCGACCACCGGCCACAGACCCTTCGACTGCGGGGCCGGCTGGCTGACCGGCGGGTTGAAGCGGCAGAGACCCTCGTCGCCCTGCGCCTGGGCGCCGTTGAGCTTGTGATCGTCGAAGAAGCGGCAGCTCTCGCAGGCGGCGTTCGCGGTACCGGTCATCGTATCTCTCCGTCGTCGTGAAGGCTTCGGAGGCGACCGAAGGCTGGCCGCCTGCTCACAGTTGTTAATTAGAACAACTCCAATGAAGGGTCAAGGGTTCGGCCCGATGCGGCCCCGTCCCCGATCCCTGATCGGCCTCGGTCGGTCTCGGTCGGTCTCGGCCGGCGAAACACCGGCTCCCAAAACGCGTGAAGCCGGGCCCCGATCGGGGACCCGGCTTCACGAGGCCGTGCGTCGTCTCGGATGGCCGCCGCGCCGGATGCGGCGCGAGCGGTGGACCGGACGGCGCGATCAGCCCTGCTTGTCCTTCTTGTTGGCCCGGTGATGACCCACGGCGCAGCCGGCGGCGGCGCCCATCTTGCCGTGCCCGGCCATGTGACCGGCGACACCGCCGACCACCGCCCCCTTGAGACAGCCCTTCGCCTCGGCGGGCGCGCCGACGACGAGAGCGCCGATGGTCAGCGCGGAGGCCAGTGCGATCCGATAGGTCATCGTGTTCACTCCATTCGTGTCCCTGCAAACGGCTGCACGACCCGACACGTTCCCCCGGCGCTCCGCCCCCGCACCGCAGGGTGCGGCGACGCCGGGGTGGCGCCGGGCCGTGGGATCCCGCCGGCATCCGCATCCCGATCGATCGCGTGACTCTAGCGGGCGAGCCCGGTGACCAGCCGGATCAGATCCGATTGCCGGGTCGCGCCGGTCTTGGCGAAGATCGCCTTCAGCTGCGACCGCGCGGTGGCGGCGGTGATCGCGAAGCGGCTCGCCGCCTCGGCCAGGGTGAGGCCGCCGGACAGGGTCTGGGCGAGGCGCGCTTCCGCGGGGGTCAGGCGATACGCGGTCTGAAGGATGGTGGCCGCGGGGACCGGCGCGCTCCCTGGAACGCTGGCGATCAGCAGGGTGCTTGCGCCCGCGAACAGGCCGCGGGTCGGGCCGACGAGCGGCACGACATGGATGGCGATCGGCGCGGCGTCCCGGCGCGCCACCACGATCGCGGAGATCGGCGCCCGGCCGGATGGTCGCGACAGCGCCTCGAGCTGCCGTGCGGCCTCACCCTCCTCGACGGCGAGGCGTCCGCCCGCGAGCTTCAGGTCGGCACCGAACAGGGCCCCGAACGCAGCGTTCCAGCGCAGGGCGCGGCCCTCGGAATCGAGGATCATGGCGGCGCGCGCGATCACGTCGAAGGCCTCGGCCAGTCCGGCGAGCCGCGCCTGTTCGATCATCGCGGTGAGGAGACCTGCGCGCCGCAGCAGCGGCGACAGGGTGGCGAGGCGCGCCTGCTCGTGCGGTTCGTACAGACCCTGCGCCACCGTCCTCTGGAGCGCCAGGCACCAGAGCCGCCCCTTCACCTCGAAGCCGACCCCGGCGAACCAGCGCAGGCCGCTGGAGGCGAGCAGGTCCTGATAGAACGGCAGCCGCGCGATCTCGTCGGGTGTGGTGAAGTCCTGGTCGACCGCGATGCCCCGGGCGCGCATCATCGGCAGGCCGCGGAACCGATGATCCTCCCGGTGCCAGCCTTCCTCGAAATAGCGCTTCGACGACTCGGCGAGCGACGCCGTGGTGAGCGCATTCAGCGCCGTCCGGTCGGTCCGCAGAAGCAGCGCGCCTTCGCTTCCGGAGGCCAGCGAGACCCGCTCGATCAGGTCCGGCCAGCGCGCCGGATCGACCACCGCCTCCTCCAGATCCTCCTGAAAGCCCGCCTCCAGGTCGTCGTGGAGGCGGGCGAACAGCGCGGGATTCAGGCCGGGCATGGCGCTCGACTCCGGGCCGGCGGATACCGGCGATCAGGACCGCATCGCCCCGGCCTCATCAGCATATCGGCGGCGATTCGCTCGATACCCCAGCTAATCAAACCATCAATCGCAAGCAAGCACTTGAAGAGCTAGCGCTGTAGATTGCGAAACCCGCGCGATCGACAGTTCACCGCAAAATCCGCGGCTGCGTCGAATGTTGATTTCGGCGCAGCGGCATTCCGCGCGCGAGCCGCCCGTCAGCGAGATCCGCGACGCTTTGGCGGAGCGGTTTCTGGAGGCGCGGCGGGGGCGCAACCGCAATCGCTATTCTGGGGGTTGTGCGGGCATCGCCGAAGCGACGTCGCGGCGCCCGATGCGGTCCCTCCGGCTGCGGCAGCCGCGCTCTGCGACTCCGCATTTTGCCACAGGGCCGCCTTCACAACTTCTGATAGAGTTCTGGCGGGCCGGGTTCAAGCGTCGTTAACCAAACCCGTCGATTGTATCGCTCTGCGCGGTTCGATCACGGGTTGTCATCGGACGGGCGCAGTCGAGCATGGTGCGGCTGAAGGTCGATGGCGTTTTTCCTGTCTGCGTTCCTTGCCGCGGCGACCCGGCGCGTCTCCCGGGCATCCAGCATCGCGGATCATCCGCGAGGTCGCACCGCCGCGCTGGCGGTCCTGACCTGCGCCCCGTTGCTGACCGGGTGCATGTCCGGCAAGCCGCCTTCATCCGCGCGGTCCGGCCCGGACGTGACGCAGACCGGCTCGATCCCCGACGGTCTCCCGCCCGCGGTGGTGGCGGCCGCCCAGGAGGAGGTCGGGCGCACCATGCGCCTGGGCCTGGCCAATTACCGGCTCAATGTCGGCGACAACCTCGAAGTGTCGTTCCTGATCGACTCGAGCGTGGTCCAGCCGACCTACCGGCTCAACCCGAGCGACGAATTCGACGTCGATTTCCGCACCCACCCGGAATACAACCGTACGGTGCTGGTGCGCCCGGACGGCCGGATCTCGCTGCCGGGCAAGAACGGCATCAAGGTCGCCGGACTGTCGCCCGAGGCTGCGGCCGCGCTGATCAAGAGCACCTACGACGACGTGCTGATCGACCCGGTCGTCACGATCATGCTGCGCAAGTTCCGCACCGTGACCGATGATTTCCGCGAGCTCACCCAGCGAGCCGATATGGGCCGCGTGAAGGTGCTGGCGATCGAGCCGGACGGCAAGATCAACCTGCCGATGGTGCCCCCCGTCCAGGCCGCCGGCAAGACCGTAGCTGAGCTCGCCGGCAACCTCACGGCGGCCTACCACCGTCAGCTCGCCACGGTGAGCACGAGCGTGCGGCTCGCGAGCCTGGTTCCGGCCAACACCATGGTGTTCGGCGAGGTCCGGGCTCCGGGTCCCGTCACCCTCCAGGGCGCCCGCACCCTGGCGCAAGTCCTGGGCTCGGCCGGCGGCATCCTGCCGACCGCCGCGGGCGACGCCGTGCGGATCATCCGGTTCGACGCCGAAGCCGCGGGCAGCGTCCGCATCGTCGATATCGGCCAGCCGGGCCTCGCCGACACGATCATCGTGCCGCCGAACGCCACGGTCTACGTGCCGCCGTCGCTGCTGGCCAAGACCGCCCGCGCCGTCGACCTCGTGGTCCGCCAGATCCTGCTCTTCAACGGCACCGGCTTCGGGGTGAACTACATCACCGGCCCGTCCGCCAACACCTCCACCAGCGCCACCGTGAGGTCCGGGACGTGACGAAGTCCGACCTGCCCCGCTTCGACCGGACCGCGCCCGACGCCGTCGCGGATAGCGCCTTCGATCTCCGCGACGCCCTGGCGGCCCTGTTCCGGCACATCCGGCCGGCGCTGCTGATCCTGACCGCCGCGATCCTCGGTGCCGGCATCTATCTGCTGCTGACGCCGGCCGAATACACGGCCGACGCCAAGCTGATCATCCGTCTCGGCCGCGAGAAGGCCGCCGCCCCGGTCCAGGGCGGCGCCAACCAGAACTACATGTTCTCCGAGCGCGCGCAGAACGTGAACAACGAGGTCGAGATCCTGCGCGACCCGAGCATCGTGCGCGGCGAGTTCGCGGCCCTGAAAGCGATCACCCCGGTCGGCGATCTCGGGCCGCCCCCCGAGGAGTGGATGGACTGGCTGATCTACCAGGGCCGCGTCGCCATGCGCGGGGCCAAGGCGGTCAAGACCTGGGTGGTCGACACGGTCCGCATCCCCTTCGAGGCGCTCGGCCTGCTGCGCCATCTCAGCCCGGACGAGAAGCTGTTCGAGGCCTATCTCGCCTCGTTCAAGGTCGTGTTCGTCAAGGAGACGGACGTGATCCTGACCGGCTTCACCTGGACCGACCCGACCTTCGCGGCCCAGGCGCTGAACCGGCTCCTCGACGCCTACAAGCGCCGCCACGTCGAGGTCTACGCCGACGAGACCCCGGCGGCCTTCTACCAGAGCAAGCTGGAGCGGGCGCAGGCCGACCTCGCCGCCATCGACGCGCAGCTGGCGAAATCCCTGAAGGGGAACAACACCGCCAGCTTCGAGATCGAGCAGCAGAACGACCTCGGCACCCTCTCGGACCTCGCCCGCCAGAAGTCGGCGGCCCAGATCGAGCGCGAGGGCGTCGAGTCCCGGCTCAAGCGCACCCGCGAGACCGGCCCCGACCGCTGGCAGCCGACGCCCCCCGACGCCGACCCGACTGTTGCGGCCTTCGACACGCGCTGGGCCGATCTCCGGACCAAGCGGGCCGAGCTCGCCGTCCGGTTCCGGCCGACCGCGCCGGAATTCGTGAGCCTCGACCGGGATCTCACCGCCCTGACCCGGCAGAAGTACCAGGCGCTGATCGCCGCCGACACGGCCCGCCTCGCGGTGCTGGCGGAGAAGATCCAAACCATCACGGGGATCGAGGCCAGCCGCCGCAAGGCCGCCATCGGCCAGAGCGACGCGGCCCTGGCCTACGGGCGGCTCGTGCAACAGAAGGGCCTGCTCACCGACGAGATCACCGACACCCAGAAGCGGATCGACGCCCTGCGCACCGGCACCGGGCTCGACGCGCAGGCCGTGACCTCCTCCGCCCTGGTGGCGCGCGCCGTGCCCCCGCGGCTGCCCTCCGGCCCGAACCGCCCGCTGATCCTCGGCCTGGCGGCCGGGCTCGGGCTGCTCGCCGCGCTGGCCTACGTCGCGCTCGCGGAGATCCTCGCCCAGACCTATCGCAGCCCGTCCGAGGTCGCCCGCTCGCTGCGCGTGCCGGTCCTGGCCGCGGTTCCGCTGCGCACGAGCGCCGAGCGGCGGCCGCGTTTCGGTGGAGCCGTCGCATGATCGCCGCCCATGCCCCGATGATCGACCCGGCCGTGCTCGAGCCGGCACTCGTCCAACTCAGCCGCCACGAGACCCGGCTCCGTCGGGTCGGGATCACCGCGGTCCAGCCCGGCGAGGGGGTGAGCACGCTCGCCCGCGAGCTTGCCGGCGCCTATGCCCGGCGCGGCCGGACCGCCGCACTGATCGAGGCGAACTGGTCGCGGCCGTCCCTCGCGGACGCCTTCGGCCTCGTCGGCCGGCCGGGCTTTGCCGACATCATCGCGGGCGAGGTCGCGCCGAGCCTGGGGGTCCACCCGGTGGCCGATGGCCTCAGCGTCGTGCCGGCCGGCAACCCGGCGGCGATCCGGCGGGCCACCCTGGAAGACGGCCGGGTCGAGGATTTCCTGGCACTGGTCGACGAGCGCTTCGACCTCGCGATCCTGGATTGCGAGCCGATCACCGAGATCGGCGACGCCGCGGCGCTCTCGCCCTTCGTGGACGGGTTCGTCGTGGTGATCGGCGCCGAGCGCACCCGGCGCGCCGTGGCGCAGCGGGCGCTGGCCGACCTCAAGGCCGCCGGCGGCGCGCCGCTCGGCATCGTCCTCAACGGCACCCGGCGGCCGATCCCGAAATGGCTGTACCGGTGGCTCGGATGAGCGGCGCCCCTTCCTGCAGGAGCAACGGGCGGGGCGAGTGTGGGTTCGGCATGCCTTCGTCTCGAATGACGGATGAGGCGCGGGTCCCCTCTCCCGTGCGGGAGAGGGGGCCTGTCGCGTCTGAGCAAATTCGGCGCGCTCGCCCGATAAGCCGAGATCCGGTTCGATGCAGTTCATAGCGCGCGCCCTGCCGGTCGCCGGGCTCGGCCTCGCCGCGGCGGCGGGCGCGGTGGCGCTGAGCGCGGCGCCGCTGAAATTCGCGGTCGTCGGTCTGGCGGCGGCCTTCGGCGGGGTCGGCGCCCTGATCGCCGGGCAGCGGTACCGCCTGACGCCCCTGCTGCTCGTCGCCCTGGCGGTCGGCCTGACGGTGAAGCTCGACGTCAGCTTCTTCCAGCATTTCGAGGCGGTCGGCCAATACCTGCCGAGCATCGGCGGCGGGGCGGGGCTGACGGTCAGCGTCGCCCTCCTGGTGGCGCTGACGCTGATCCTGTCCAAGCTGACCGGCATCGGCGAGCGCGTCCCGGGCCTGCGCCTCGACCGGCCGCTCGTGCTGACACAGCTCGGCTTCCTGACCGCCGGCCTGCTCTCCCTCAGCAACGCCACCGACACCGCCTATCTGTGGTTCGATGCCTGGCGGTTCCTCGGCCTCCTCCTGGTCTCGGTCGCGGTCTCGAACCTGTCGGGCACCGATATCCGCACCCTGGCCCTGGCGATCTGCGCGCTCTGCCTGGTGCAGACCGCGGTGGCGGGGCTGCAATACGTCTCCGGCTCCGAACTCGGCCTCTCGGTGCTCGGCGAGGAGCAGATCGTCGAGGAGAACATCAACTTCACCGCGCAGCGCCGGGCCGGCGGGCTGAAGGTCCACCCGAACATCCTCGGCTATTATTACGAGTTCGTCTGGCCGCTCGCCCTGGCGCTCGCCCTGTCGCGGGGCCCGAAGCTCCTGCGCCTCATCGGGGCGGCCGGAGCGGGCTCGGCCGTCGTCGGCGTGGTGCTGACCCTGTCGCGCGCCTCCTGGCTGACCTACCCGCTCTCGGCCGCCCTGGTGATCCTGCTGGTCTACCGGGACCGGCTGTTCTCCAGGGCGAGCCTAATCGTGTTCGCGCTGCTCGTCGTGGTGGCCGGGATCGGCGCGATCTATGCCGGGCCGCTGGTCTGGGAGCGCCTGACCGCGGACGATGGCGGCTCGGCGGCCCAGCGCGGGCCGCTCAACGCGGCCGCCCTGGCGCTGTTCGCGCAATTCCCGATCTTCGGCGTCGGGCTGAACAATTTCGGCAACCAGTTCGCGGTGCTCGACCAGACCGGCCTGTCCCGCCTCACCGGCCTGTTCGACCGCTCGAACCACGTGGTGCACAACCTGCACATCCTGATCCTCACCGAGGTCGGGATCGTCGGCTACGCGGCCTTCGCCCTGGTCTTCCTGGTCGGCATCGTCCGAGGTTTCCGGGCGGCCTGGCGCGCGCCGGTGGGGGATCCCCTCGCCGCCATCGCGGCCGCCTGCGCGATCGGGTTGATCGCCCATCTCCTGCACGGGCTCGTCGACCCGGGCTTCCGCCTGAATCTCGGCATCGCCGAGCTGCTCTACACCGGCCTCGGCCTGATCGCGGGCGTGCGGGCGGCGCAGAGACGGGCTGCGGCCGAACGGTATCGGGAAGGATACGGACCATGAGCGGCATCCGCCTCAGCGTCCTGATCGTCACCTACAATACCGGCGCCGACATCGAGACCTGCCTGCAGCTCCTCGCGGCCAGCCGGATCGACCGTCCCTACGAGGTGATCCTGGTCGACAACGCGTCGTCCGACGGGACGCCGGAGCGGATCGCCCGCGGCTTCCCGTGGGTGCGGCTGATCGCGGAGCGGACCAACCACGGCTTCGCGGGCGGCAACGCCGTGGCTCTCGCGGCGGCACAGGGCGACACGATCCTGCTGCTCAACCCCGACGCGTTCCTGCGCGACCCGGAGGCGCTCGCCAGGGCGCTGGCCCATCTCGACGCGCATCCGGATGTCGGCGCGCTCGGGCCGCGCCTGATCTTCCCGGACGGCCGGCACCAGGTCGGCGATGCCGGCTACGAGCCGCGCCCGCTCTCGACCCTGGTCCATGCCGCCGGGCTGTCCGGGCGCTTCGGCCTGCGCGGCCTCTACCTGGCGAGCCGACAGGCCAGAGGTCGCGCCGCCCTCGACGTGGACTGGGTCTGCGGCGCCTTCGTGCTGATGCGCCGGGCGGCGATCGAGACGATCGGCGGCTTGGAGAGCCCGATGTTTCTCTACGGCGAGGATGTCGACTGGGGCTGCCGGCTGCGCGATGCCGGATGGCGGGTCGCCTACCTGCCGGGGATCGCGGTCGTCCATCTCCAGGGCGGATCGGCGGGCACGCGCTCGGCCCGGTGGCTCGACGGGCTGGCGGGGATCTACCGCCTGCGCAATGCCGGCCGGCTCCTGTCCTCGCCGGCCTTCTTCTCGGGCCCGCTGCAGCTCGGCTTCACCCTGCGGGCGCTGGCCTACGGGCTCGCCGGTCGGCTGAAACGGCAGCCGGAACTGGCCCGGAAGGCCGAAGACATGCGCAGGTTTTCCGCCCACCTGCGCAGTCTTCGAAGCTGACTTCACACCGGCATCAAGCCTTTTTGCGGATGAAGACCATGTGATAGCCCTTCAACGGACCCGGCGTCAGCCGGAACAGCAGCTCCCAGAACTTGCCCAGGACGATGTTCTCGCCATGATAGAACGGCTGCCCGTCAAAACTGTAGGTGAAGTGCTCGAACCGATCAGTTGGGAAAAGCCGCTTCCGCGCCGCCTCCGTGTTCATCGTGTAGAGCGGCACGAACGAGTCGATCTCGACCCGCCGCGGCTCGACCCAGCGCAGGACCTGCGCGTGCAGCCGCTTCGGGATGAGCCGCGCGCCGACCCCGACATAGCCCCAGCGATTGGGCGTCCAGGCGCAGAGCCAGCCCCCCGGGGCGAGGACCCGGCCGAGCTCGGACGCGGTGACCTCGGGATGCTCGATATGTTCGAGGACCGAGAACGCCGAGATCAGGTCGAAGCTCGCATCCGGGAATGGAAGGATCCCGTCGTGACCGATCAGCCGAACCGCGTCGGCCGACTTGTTCTCGAGGACCGCCTCGTCCACGTCGCAGGCCATGACGTGGGCGCAGCGCCCGCGGAAGTCGCCGAGGTGCCGGCGCAGTGGAACCGGGTCATCGCTCCACTTGCCGCGCCCGGCCCCGAACTCCATCACCCGCATATCCGGCCGGAGCAGCGCGTTGACGCGGACGATGTACTCCATCCGGTGGTCCTGCCGGGAATACCCCCCGGCGCCCATCTCCCGGAACAGGCGCTGTTCGACGGTGACCATTCTTCAGGCTCCTCTGACGGCGCGGTGCGCGCGGTGGTGGTGAAGGGGGGCGAGCCGGACGGGCGTCCGGCCGTGG
Organism: Methylobacterium brachiatum; assembly: GCF_020523825.1. GTDB lineage: Bacteria > Pseudomonadota > Alphaproteobacteria > Rhizobiales > Beijerinckiaceae > Methylobacterium > Methylobacterium brachiatum. The sequence goes on from NZ_JAJALK010000006.1 coordinate 279,274, forward strand.
CGATCCTCGGCACCCGCGGCGTGCCGGCCGCGCATGGGGGATTCGAGACCCTGGCCGAACGCCTGGCGCTGGAGCTCGTCGAGCGCGGCTGGCGGGTCGAGGTCTATTGCCAGGTCAGCAAACCGACCCCGCCGAGCGTCTGGCGCGGCATCGCGCTGATCCCGGTGGCGGTCCGCGGCGACGGCGCCTTCGCGACCATCGTGTTCGACCTGAAATGCACGCTTAAGGCGGCGTTCCGGCCGGCCCTGCCGCTGGTCCTCGGCTACAACACCGCCGCGTTCTCGATCCTGTACCGGCTCACGGGCAAGCGCAGCGTGATGAACATGGACGGGATCGAGTGGAAGCGCGACCGGTGGTCGAAGCTCGCCAAGGCGTGGTTCTGGCTGAACGAGCGCCTCGGCAGCCTGTTCTCCACGCATCTGGTCGCCGACCATCCGGAGATCGCCCGGCACCTCGCCCGCAACACCTCGGCGAAGCGGATCACCACCATCGCGTACGGCGCCGACCCGGTGCTGGAGGCATCGACCGCCCCGCTGGCCGACCTGAAGGTGCGCCCGCGCGATTACGGGCTGCTGATCGCCCGGGTGGTGCCCGAGAACCTCGTGCTCCAGATCGTGCGCGCCTGGAGCGAGATCCGCCCCGGCCTGCCTCTGGTCGTGCTCGGCAAGCTGATGGAGTCCGATCCCTACCACCGGGTCGTGAAGGCCGCGGGCGGCCCCGACGTGATCTTCGCCGGCGCGATCTACGAATCCGAGCGGGTGGCGGCCCTGCGGCTGCATGCCCGCTTCCACATCCACGGCCACACCGTCGGCGGGACGAACCCGTCGTTGGTCGAGGCGCTCGGCGCCGGCTCCCCGATCCTCGCCCACGACAACCCGTTCAACCGCTGGGTGGCGGGCGACGGCGCGGTCTATTTCGGCGACGAGACCGAGCTGCGCCGGGGCATCCTGAACCTCGTGCGCGCCGCGCCGAGCCGGCTCGACGCCCTGTCGGCAGCCTCCCGGGAGCGGCACGCCGACGCCTTCGGGTGGCGCGGCATCTTCGATGCCTACGAGGACGTGCTCCGGCGCCAGCTCCCGTCCCGGCGGGCCGCCCGCCGGGGCCGAGAGGCGCTGCGCCGGCACGAGCACGGGCCGGCCTGAGCGCCGGACCGGCTGTTCCGGGCTAGGCTGCATCGGCGCCCTCCGGCCCCGCCTGGAGGCTGCGGATCTGCCGCTGGGCCAGCATCGTCACGGTGCCGGCCGGCACGTCCCGCAGGGTGCAGACGCCGATCCCGATCGTCGCCCCGGCGCCGACCGTGACCGCGCCCTGGATGGCGGCGTGGGCGCCGACCACCACCCCGTCGCCGAGGCGCGGCGCGTCCGCCGGAAACGGCTGCCCGGGGAACACCCAGTCCCGCGGACCCACAAGGGTCCCGGGCAGCAGGATCAGGTCGGTCCCCGCGCTGGCGCAGAACACCACCCGGGCCGGATGCGGCACGAACAGGCCGGGACCGATCGACGAGCCCGGATGCAGGCTCGCGCCGGTCAGCCGCAGCGACAGGTCGGAGACCAGGGCAGCCGAGCGCCGCCAGCCGCGGCCGTAGAGCAGATGGGCGGTGCGGTGGCAGATCGCGACCTGCATCGCCGGCAGGGTGAGGTGCATCAGGCGGCGCAGCCGCGAGGTCGGCTTGCCGCCGGTTGTCTGGCGCAGGACGCGGGCGAAATCCGCCGCCAGGAGGCGACGCAGCTCCGCCAACCCGGTCGCAGCGGGAGGGCCGCCCGCCTCTGTGGTCGAAGCGGCGCCGGTCACGCGGCGGCCCCGCGACCCGGCAGGGGACGCCAGGGCTGCGGCATCACCGTCTCGCCGATCTGGACATCCTTGAGGATGATGGTGCGCGGGCCGATCCGAGCCCGGTCGGCGACAAGCACCGCGCCGAGCACGATCGCGCCGGCCTCCAGCACCACGCCGTCCCCCAGCACCGGCAGGCCCGGACCGCCGCCGATATCCTGATCGGGCTCCTTCAGCAGGCCGCCGATCGAGGCCTGGAGCCCGAAGGCCACATCGTGCCCCACGGCCCCGGCGATGACGGCACCGTGGGGATAGGGCAGGAACAACCCCCCGGCGATGCGGCTCGAGGGCGGGATGTCGGCGCCGGTCCACCAGCCGTTGACCAGCCACAGCAGCCAGGCCGCCATCCGCCAGCCGCGTTCGTGGCTGTAGCGCGACAGCCGGTAGAGCCAGACCGCGTGATAGCCCCGGCGCAGGGTCGCCGAGCCGTGACCCCGGCGATGCCAGTGCGCGCGGTCCGCCGCCAGGGCGGCGCGGATCTGCGCCCAGCTCGGCCGTCGCTCCCCAGCGGATCCCGATGCGCCCGCGAGGTGGATCCCTCGGGCTGCAGTCTCGGCGCGCTCGGACATACGCAGTCCTCCGGTTTCCTCAGACGCTCTATCTCTGCAACCATAAATTGAAGATGCGGTTGCAAGCCATACGCAGCCTGCCACGATGCAATCGTAGGTCGCGGATTTCAGCAGGGCTTCACCGAGAGATGTACCGGTTGGTGAATCGATTGCGTGGACGGGGTCGCACCGGCGGCCTGCGCTACGGCGCCAATCTGCTCGGGCAGGCCGCCGGGCGCGGCGTCTATCTGGCCGCGGGCTTCGCCGCCTTCGTGATGGTCGGCCACGCTGTCGGCCCGGAGGCGCTCGGCCGCTACGGGCTCGCCCTGGCGGTGCTGGCGGTGGCGCTCATCGCCGCCGATTTCGGCACGACGCTGACCTTCGGCGCGCGCCTCGGGGCCGGGGCGCCGGAGATGCGCGCGGTCGAGCTCGGCCGCATGATCTCGGCGCGCCTGCTCCTCGGTGTCACCACCGGGGCGCTGCTGCTCTGCGCCCTGCCGCTCCTGCCCGCTGAGATCCGGCCGGCCCTGGCGCTCGCGGCCGTGCTGATGCCGCTGGCGGCCGCGCGCTTTCTCGACTCTTTGTTCCAGGTCTGCGGCCGGCCCGGCTGGTCGGTCTGGCCGTCCCTGGCCAACGCCGCGACCCTGGTCGGCGGCACGGCACTCGCGCTTTGGTTGCAATGGCCCGAGGCAGCGCTGAGCGTCGTCGCGGTGACCTCCGGCATCGTCTACGGCGCGGTCGGCCTCGTCCTGGCGGCCCGGCTCGTACCCGTGCGCCCCGCCTCCGTGGCGCATGGCTGGGCGACCATACGGGCCGCGGCGGGCGTCGGCGTCTCGAACGCGCTCGGCTCGCTCAACGGCCGCATCAGCCTGATCATGCTGGCGGCCCTGGCCGGGGCGGCCGAGCTCGGCCAGTTCACCGCCGGCTTCCGGTTCTTCGAGCTCGGCGCCGCGGTGGCGATCACCCTGTGCGCTCCGCTCGTGCCGGTCTTCGGACGGGCGGTCGGGCCGCTCGAGGCCGGCCGGCCGCGATCCGGCACCGATCGCCTCCGCGCCAGCGTGCGCCCGGCGCTGACCCTGATCCTGGCGGCCGCGATCGCCGGGACCGTGGCGGCCTGCGCCGTCGCCGAGCCCCTGGTCCGCTTCGTGTTCGGACCGGATTTCGCCGCCGCCGCGCCGGTCCTGCGCATCGCGGCCGCCATGAGCGCCCTGCTGATCGCCGCCACGGTGCTGTTTGCCGGGCTCGTGCCGCTCGGCCGGACCGGCTTCGCGGTCCGCGGCAGCGCGGCGGCCTGCGCCACGAACCTGGCGGCCTGCGCGGTGCTGATCCCCCTCGATCCGTTGCTCGGCGCGGCCTGGGCCGCACTCCTCGCCGAGGTCGCGATGCTGGCGGTGGTCGCCCACGCCTTCTGGCGGGAGGCGGGGCCGCCCCTGGCCCTGGCTGACGTACCGACCGTGCTGGGGCCCGGCCTCGTCACGGCGCTCGTCTGGGCCGCCGGCCCGGCGGCGCTCGCGCCGCTGACGGTGCCGGCCGCCGCGGGCCTCTCCGCCGCGGTGGCCGCCTGGCTGTGCCTGCGCCGGCGCGCCCCCGCCGATCCGCCCACCGATCCCCTTGCCCTGTCGATCCCGGAAGCTTCGTCATGAGCGACGTCCCCGTGCTCTCGGTCATCATCCCGACCTACAACCGCGCCGATACGCTGCGCCTGTGCCTGCGGGCCTTCGATCGGCAGACGACCGACGTCCCGTTCGAGATCGTGGTCTGCGACGACGGCTCCACGGATGCGACCGGCACGGTGATCAGCCGGGCGGTGGCGGCGGGCCGCGTTCCGGTGGTGCATCTGCGCCAGGAGAACCAGGGGGCCAACGCCGCCCGCAACCATGCCATCGGGGTTGCAAGGGGCGAGCGGCTGCTGATCGTCAACGACGACACGATCCCGTCCCCCGGTCTCGTCGCGGCGCATCGCGCCGCCCATGCCAAGCGGGGCGGGCGCGAGACCGCGATCCTCGGGCGCATGACCATCGACCCGGCCCTGCCGTTCTCGCCGTTCTCGGCCCTGCACCACGACGCGTCCTACGACGCCCTCGCGGGGCGCGTGGAGGTCGGCTGGGACGCCTTCCTGACCTGCAACGTCAGCGTCGACCGCCGCCTGCTCGACGAGGCCGGCGGCTTCGACCCGCGGCTGACCTGGCACGAGGATATCGAGCTCGGCGAGCGTCTCGCCCGGCGCGGCATGCACCTGTTCTACGCTCCGGAAGCCTTGGCCTATCACCACCACCTCCTCGACGAGGCGGCCTATCTGCGCATCGCCGAGCGCGAGGGCGCGGCCCTGGTGCTGTGGTACCGCAAGCGTCCGGACCTGGTCGCCGACCTCACCCGGCTGGGCCTCGTCGGCCCGCCGCCGCTCGCCGCCTCGCCGCGCCATCGGGTCGCCGATCTGGCGATGCCGACCGCCCTTCTGCCCGGCTGGCAGATGGCGGCGCGGGCTTTGACCCGGATCAGCCCGGAGGCCGGCCGCACGATCTGGCGGCGGCTGTTCCAGCGCCAGAAGCGGCTCGCCATCGCCCGGGCGCTGGCGGCGTGAGGCGCCCGCGGATGCACGTTCGAAGCCTCTTCGCGGCTCTGCTGCTGCCGGCGCTCGCCGCCTGCGGCGCGGCCGATGCCCAGTCGCAGCAGAACATCCTGGTCGACCCGGCGGGGGGCACGATGGACGGCTACCGCACGGTGGCCCGGCTCGCCGATGTCCCGTTCGCGAGCCTCGCGCCCGGCTCCAGCGTGCTGGTCCGCGGCGGCAGCTACGGCGACGTGGCGGTGATCGGCGCCCGCGGCAGCGCCGAGGCACCGGTCACGGTGGCGGCGGTGGCCGGGACCAAGCCCGTCCTGTCGAATTCGGTGGTGTTCGAGAATGCCGCCTACGTCACGGTGACCGGCCTGACCGTGCGAGGCGCGGTCAATTCCGGCTTCATCATCCGCCGCGGCTCGCACCACGTCACGGTTGCGGATTCGACCGTGTCGAAATCCGGCCTCGGCATCTGGATCGGCGACGGCGCGGGAGCCGGTCACCGCCTCACCGGCAACACGCTGGCCGACAACAAGACCCACGGCGTCGCCGTCGACGTGATCAACGTGCCGCCGGAGGATCCGAGCTTCATCCTGGCCAATACCGTGACCGGCAACGGCATCCACGGGATGGAGATCAACGGCTCCGGCTACGTGGTCGAGGGCAACCGGGTCTCGGGCAACGGCGTCGGGATGTCGGGCACCTCGGGCATCCACGTCTACGCCAAGGACGCCGCGCAGGACGCGGGCGACCGCAACACCATCCGGTACAACATCGTCACCGGCCAGAAGGAAACCACCGGCCAGGACGGCAACGGCATCCAGATCGACCAATGGTGCGACGGCAACACCGTCGCGTTCAACGTGGCGACCGACAATGACGGCGCCGGCATCAACCTGTTCGATGCCGGCTCGAACCTGGTGGTGAACAACACCGTCACCGGCAACATGCGCGATTCCGGCGGCAAGCACGTCTATCGCGGCGAGATCGTGCTGGCCTCCGACTATACCAAGCAGGTCGACCGCACCGCGGGCAACCGGGTGCTCAACAACATCGCCTTCGCGACCCGGCCCGGCATCGCGGCCATCGCGGTCGAGGCGACCACCGCCGACAACAACAACGCGATCGGGCCGAACTTCATCGGCAGCGGCGCAGGCGCCCCGCTCTATCGCTGGGCCGCCACCACGACCAGCGACGGCGCGACCCTGCCGCTGAACGGCCAGGGCCCCGACCTCGTCGGCACCCCCGCCTTCCGCGACCCGACGAAGCCGCTCGCGGACGGCCTCGCGCTGACCACGCCCCCCGCCCGCGCCGGCATCCCGCTCGGTGCGACGCGCGACCTCGCCGGGCGCGCCTACGCGGCCGGCGAAGCCCCGACCTTCGGCGCCTACAGGAGCCCGTAACATGCTACGCATCGGCATCGACGCGCATGTGCTCACCGGCAAGCCCCAGGGCAGCCGCACCTGGCTCGTCAACATCATCGGGCGGGCCGCCGCCCGCCACCCGGACGCGACCTACCTGGTCTATTCCCACGACCCGGAGGCCTGCGCCCGCATCGTCTCGGGCGCCAATATCGAGCACAAGCGGCTGCCGCGAGTGCCGGCGAGCCTGCGCCTGCTCGCGATCTGGCCGTGGCTGGTGATCCGCGACCGCCTCGACACCCTGCTGACCACCTACATCGCCCCGCCGCTGGTCCCGGGGAGCCGGCAGGTCGTGGTGGTCCACGACATCCTGTTCGAGACCCACCCGGAATTCTTCTCCTGGCGGATGCGCTGGCGCAACCGCGTGCTGACCCGGCTCTCGGCCAAGCGGGCCAAGCTGGTCCTGACCATCTCCGACTACAGCCGCGATTCCATCGCGAAGGTCTACGGCATCGAGCGCGAGCGGATCGCGGAGGTGCGCTGCGGCTCGACACCGCCCCGGGCTTCCGCCGAACGGAGTCCGCTGGCGGACGGGCGTCCGTACCTGCTGATGGTCGGCCGCCTGGAGCCGCGCAAGAATCTCGGCCTCGTGCTCGACGCCTTCGCGCGGCTGCCCGAGGGAGCGGCTCGGCTGATCGTCGTGGGCAAGGGCGACGGCGAGCGGCCCGAGACCCTCGACCGGCTGACCCGGACCCCGGACGCGGTGCACATCGCCGGCATCGACGATAACGGCCTGTCGGACCTCTACACCCGGGCCGCCGCCCTGGTCTTCCCGAGCCGCGGCGAGGGCTGGGGCATCCCGGTGCTCGACAGTCTCGCCCGGGGCACGCCGGTGATCGCGTCGAGCCTCACGGCGATCCCGGAGGCGGGGGGCAGCGCGGCGAGCTATTTCGACCCGGACGCCCCCGACCGGGTCGAGCGGCTGGCCGACCTGATGGGCGCCGCGATCGACGGCCGCCTGCCCTTCGACGCCGGCGCCGCCCGGGCGCACGCCGCCCGCCACGATTGGGACGGCCCGGCCGCGACCTTCGTCGACCTGATGCGCCGGCATTTCCAGGCCCGCAGGCCGGCGCGCGATCTCCACGCGCCTGTGCCGCATATGCGCGGCTGACCGCCGCCTACTCGGCCGGGGTGAGGCCGGCGGCGAAGGCCTCGGCCGGGGTCTCGGCGGCGATCGGGTCCTGGATCAGCACCCAGTATCCGATCGCCGCCACCACGGCGATCGCCGCGCCGGTGATGAAGGCGAGCGAGAACTGGCCCGTCCCGCCGACGATGAAGCCGGTGATCATCGGCGCCAGGGCACCGCCGATATAGCCGCCGAAATTCTGCATGGAGCCGAGCGAGGCGGTGCAGTTGGCCGGGGCCGCCACGGAGGCCATCGCCCAGGCGGCCGACGAACTCACATAGACCAGGAACAGCGAGGCCGAGATGCATGCGATCGCCAGCGTGTCGCTCGGCGTCAGCGCGGCCACCACGGTGCAGGCCGCCGTCGCCAGCAGGCCCACGACCATCGGGATCTTGCGGCTCCGGATCGGGTCGATCCCGCGGCGGACCAGGATGTCGACGATCCGCCCGCCGAGGATGCCGCCCAGCACCCCGAACGCGAACGGGATCGCCCCGATGATGCCGGTCTTCTGCAGGGTGAAGTGCCGCTCGATCTCGAGATAGCTCGGCAGCCAGGCCGTGTAGAGCCAGGTCATGTAGATGCAGCCGAAATAGCCCATGATCATGCCCCAGCTGGTCCGGTAGTGGAACAGCCGCTGCCACGCGTGCCAGGTGACGCGCCGGTCGGTGTTGGGGGCGTCGCCCTCCTCCAGGAAGGCGCGCTCGGCCGGGGTCAGGTCCACCTCGGGGGGATTGCGGAACACCAGATAGACGATGCCGGCCAGCACCAGCCCGGCGGCGCCCATGATGACGAACATCGACCGCCAGCCGAACGTCACCATCAGGAAAGTGAGCAGCGGCAGGGCCAGGAAGGTGCCGAGCGAGGACGCGCAGTTCCAGATCCCGGTGGCGGTGCCGCGCTGACGGATGTTGAACCAGTCGCGCGAGACCCGGGCGCAGGTCGGAAAATGCGGCGCCTCGCCGACGCCGAGCACGATCCGCGCACCCACGAACTGCCAGAACGAGGTCACCACACCGCCGAGCATCTGGCCGAGCGACCAGCAGCCCAAGCCGAGGGTCAGGGTCAGGCGCGGGCCCAGCCGGTCGGACAGGGCGCCGGCCGGCAGCTGCGCGAAGGCGTAGGCCCACAGGAAGGCCGACAGCAGCAGGCCCATGTTGGAAATCGACAGGCCGAGATCCTGCCGGATCAGCGGATTGGCCACCGCCAGGGTGGCGCGATCGACGTAATTGACCACCCCGGCCGTCACCAGAAGGGTGAGCGAGATCGTCTGGATGCGCTTCACGCGCGGCGTTGCGACTGGAGCCACTGTTTCCCCCCCTGGGCTGACGCGCACTCTTCACGGTGCTTCGGGCCCGATCGCGCGTCAGCGACTCACGGCGTCCCGCCGATATTCTGCACCGAATGCCGGCCAGGGGAAGCTGCCGGCTAACAGGTGGCCCCCTCGCGTCGCGGCGCCGGGCGTCGTAGACCGCCCGGACCCGCCACCGACCGAGACCGTCCCGCGTGCGCCTGATCCAGATCACCCACCACGACCTCGACGGCTACGGCGCCGCCACGGTCGCCTCCGCCTGCGCGGCGGTCGAGCGCGTCGTCCACGTGCCGCGCTACAGCGATGTCGGCCCCGTCTTCGAGGACGAGACCAAGCGCCTGGCCCGGGCGGGCGAGAGCGAGATCCTGCTCATGACCGATCTCGGCCTCGAGGAGCAGACCATCGCGGGCCTGAAGAAGTTCGCCGCCATGAACCGCCGCCGTGAGGACGGCCGGAAGCACCGGCTCGTGGTCCTCGACCACCACGCCTCCTCGCTGGACCAGCTGCGCCGTCAAGGCCTGGAGCCCGTGGCCGATCCCGAGCGGCCGGGCCTGAGCCGAATCGACCTCGGCGATCCGGATTGCACCCTGCTGATCGACGAGAGTGTCTGCGCCACCCGGATGGCCTTCGATCACCGGGCCCTGTTCGCCACCCACGAGCCCGACACCGACCTCACCGCCCTGCTGGCGGCGATCGACGCGGTTGACCTCTGGCGCAAGGACAGCCCCGCCTTCCCGGGGGGCCTGGCGCTCGACGAGCTGTTCTGGGAGAGCGTGTCGAGCTTCGTGCCCGTCGGCCATCCCTGGCACGAGACCTTCATGTCCGGCCTGCTGCGGGCGGCCGCCGTGTCGTTGCGCGAGGGTGCGACCCCGGCCGATCTCGAGCGGCGCGCCCTCGCGATCCGGTCCGACGTGGTCGAGACCCTCCTGCGCGACGCGCCGGACGACGACCGGGCGCTGACCACGCGCATGCGGCTCGCCCGGGCGCTCGCCCGCTCGGACGCCCTGTTCCGCCCCCTCAAGGACGGCACGCTCCTGTCCTTCGCCCTCGATTCGGGCACGTTCCAGCGGGTCTCCGACCTGATCATGGATGCGGGCCGGGCCAAGCGCGTCGTCAACGTGCAGCGGATGGGCACGCTGTCGTTCCGCTCCAACGACGGCACGGCGCTCGACGGCGCCCGCCTGTTCCGCGGCGGCGGCCACCGCGATGCCGCCGGCGGCCGGCTCCAGAGCGGCTCGGCCTTCTCGATGACGGACGCGATCGCCCAGGTCGAGCCGGTGCTGAACCCGGACAAGCCGCCGGAGGCGGACAGCCCGTTCGCGGCGCTGAAGAACTGGAAGGGGTGAGGCCACGGGCGTCGGGCTTTTCGGGTTCGCGTCGTTGCGGGCGAAGCAATCCAGCGGCGCCACGCGTTGTCGTCTGGCGTTGCCTTGAGGCGCTCCGCTCGCGATCACGGCTGAGCTGCACGGATACGACGGTGCAACCCGGTGCCGTGCGATGGTCGCCCGACACCTGTCTGTCACCAGCCGGATCGACGGTATCCTGTCGGCAGCAAATTCACGCTCCAGATGTCGCCAGCGTCCCTGCGTCCCGCCCGCGCGAGCCTCCGCGTCCTGATCGTCCTCGCGGTTGCACAGATCATCGGGTGGGGCAGCGTCGGCCTCACAGCCGTTGTTGCCCCCCTGGTCGCGGCCGATCTCGGGATGGACCTGCCCGCCGTTTTCGCCGGCAATTCGATCCTGTACGCGACCATGGGCCTGTCGGCGCCGATCCTCGAACGTGCCTTCGTCCGATACGGCGCGCGGAGCGTGATGATTGCCGGCAGCGCGTTGGCGGGACCGGGGTTCGTCGGACTGGCCCTGGCAAGCGGCCCCATCTCGTATTTCGCGGCCTGGATCCTCCTCGGCGTGGCCGGCAGCGCGACGCTGACCAACGCGGCCAGCATCCTGCTCAACGAGATTGCCGGGTCCGGCGCCCGGCGGGCCATCGCGGCTCTGATGCTGGTCACCGGCCTGTCGAGCAGCCTGTTCTGGCCGACTACGGCCTTCCTGACGGGTCTCGGCGGCTGGCGGGGCACCTGTCTCATCTACGCCGGAGCGATGTGGTTCCTCTGCCTGCCTCTGTACGGGCGCGGTCTGTCGCCGCGCGCGCCACCCGCCGCCGGGGTCGAGCCAGGGCCGGATGCGATTGCTCCGCCGCGGTCAAGCACGTTCTGGTTGATCGCCTGCGGGATCACCCTCAACGCCTTCGTCACGTTCGGCCTCAGCGCCATACTGATCGAGCTGCTGGTCACCGAGGGGGTGAGCCGGCCGGACGCGGTCGGCTACGGCGCGATGCTCGGCGTCGTTCAAGTCGGCGCGCGCGGGATCGACTTCCTGGGCGGCGGCCGGTGGGACGGGCTGACCAGCGGCCTGTTCGCCGGGATCCTCGTGGTGACGGCGCTGATCCTGCTGGCCGCGGGCGGCGGGACACCGGGCGCGGCTATGGTCTTCATCCTGCTCTACGGCCTCGGCAGCGGCGTCCTCGCGGTCGTGCGCGCAACCCTGCCTCTGGCCTTCTACGACAGGGGCGCCTATGCGCGCGCCGCCTCGCGCATCGCGCTCCCGCTCAACCTCGTGACGGCTGCTGCTCCGCCGATCCTGGCAACGATCCTGACGAGCTTCGGCCGGGAGGCCGTCCTCCTGCTGACGGCCGGATGCGTGCTGACGGCGACCGGGATATTCCTATCCCTGACACGGCACCGACCCGCAGCGCCGACACCCATCAGAGCCTGAAATCCTCGCCGAGATACAGGCGCCGGGCATCGGGATTCGCCACGATCTCCTCCGGCGTGCCCTCGGTGAGGATGCGGCCGGAATGGGCGATGTAGGCGCGGTCGATCAGGCCCAGCGTCTCGCGCACGTTGTGATCGGTGATCAGCACGCCGATGCCGCGCTGCTTGAGGTGCTTCACCAGATCCTGGATGTCGCCCACCGCGATCGGGTCGATGCCGGCGAAGGGCTCGTCGAGCAGCATGAAGGTCGGCGAGGAGGCGAGCGCCCGGGCGATCTCGCAGCGCCGCCGCTCACCGCCCGACAGCGCGATCGAGGGCGACTTGCGCAGGCGCGCGATGTCGAACTCTTCGAGCAGCGCATCGAGCTTGCGCGCCCGCTCTTTGCGATCCGGCTCGACCACTTCGAGCACGGCGCGGATATTGTCCTCGACGGTGAGCCCCCGGAAGATCGAGGCTTCCTGCGGCAGGTAGCCGATCCCGAGCCGCGCCCGCTGGTACATCGGCAGATGGGTGATCGGCAGGCCGTCCAGGGTGATGTGGCCGCGGTCGGCCGCCACCAGCCCGGTGATCATGTAGAAGATTGTGGTCTTGCCGGCACCGTTGGGGCCGAGCAGCCCCACCGCCTCGCCGGTGCGGACCGTGAGCCCCGCCTCGTGCACCACGGTGCGGGCGCCGTAGCTCTTGCGCAGGCCGCGCACGCTCAGGATGCCGGGCCCACCCTCTTCCGCCGCAGCGATCTCGTCGGCATCCGCGACGGGCGGATCGGCGCGCCGGCCGAACAGGCGGCCGAGCCATGTCGGGCGGGCCGCCGAATCCTGCGGCTCCGCCCGGAACGCGACCGCGCCGCTCAATTGACCTGGGCCCGCGGCTTGACCGGCGGCTGCGCGCAGCCCTTCGGCTTGCCATCCTTGGCGTCGGCCTTCTCGCCGGGCACGAACAGGGCGGAGACGCGCCCGCCGGCCACCGGGTCCATGTTCGCCCGCCCGGTGCCCATATCGTAGACCAGACGCTGGCCGCGGGTGACGTTCTGGCACTGGCTCAGCACGACGTTGCCGGTGAGCACGATGCGCTTGGCATCCTGGTCGAACACCGCGTGATCGCCGGTGGCGACCTGGTCCTTCTGGACCACCGTGACCGGGCCGGCGCAATCGACCTTCTGGATCCCGTTCTCGGCCGGGTTCTTCGGCGCCGGTGCCTCGGCACCCGCATCCGCGGACGCATCCTTGCTCGCAGCATCCTTGGCCGCGCTGTCCTTGCCGCGCTTGTAGTAGACGGTCATGGTCGAGCAGCGGATCGTGCTCTCGCCCTGCACGGCCACGACGTTGCCGACGAACACCGCCCGGTTCTCCCGGTCGAACACGTCGAGCCGGTCGGCGTCGATCTTGATCGGGTCCTTGCCGCCGCCGCCGATATTGCCGAAGGGCGAATCCTTCTTCGCCGGCTTCTCGGCGAGGGCCGGGCCAGCGAATGCCAGGCCCACGGCCAGGGCCGCACAGAGCGTTGCGCGCGCGCTCATCGGCTGCCTTCCGCCGGCTCGGCGTTCGAGGTCAGGATGCGCGAGGGCGCCTTGTCGGCCGGGTCGTCGTTGACGATCACGACATGCACGTTCCCGACGAAGGAGATCCGCTTGCCGTTCTCGACCACGTCGAGGGCGTTGGCATTCACGGTGGCGCGCGGGGTCGCGACGGTGACCGGTTCCTGGGAACTCACCGAGCCGGTCTTGAACACCACCGCGGCCGAGCGCAGGCGCGCCTCCTCGCCCCTGTCGGTCCAGATCCGGATGTCGTCCTTCAGGTCGAGCGCCTCGCGGGCGGTGTCGAACAGGCCGGACGCGGCCGAGAGCCGGGCCATGCCGCCCTGGTCGTCGGTGGCGAGATGCCCGCGCATCCGCTCCAGCTCGATCAGGCTCGGCTTGCGGACGTCCTGGAGGGCGGCGTCGGCCGTCACCTCGTAGCCGCGGTTGCCCTGGCGGAAGCCCGCGAGCCGCGGGCTCTCCATGCGGACCTTGGAGCCGGCCACCGTCACCGGGCCGAGAGAGACGCCCGGCAGGTTCGTCGCGAAGGGATTGAACAGATAGGCGAGCAGCAGCGCGACCGAGCCGCCGGCCGCGACCGGGATGAGGCGGCGCATCGTCCGCACACGGCCGCTGTGGCGGTACGCCCGGGCATGAGCCCGCGTGCGCGCCGCCGCGACCGCCTGTCCGTTGCCGGCTGAAGCCTCGACCGGGTTCATGCAGCGTCCGTGAGGCGCGCAGGCCGCGCGCACGAGAGGGATCGGCTCAGACGCCTGCGGCCCCCACCGCGCCCGCGCCTCCGATCGGGGGATGGCCCCGACCGGTGGCGAAGTTATGGCTCGCCTGTTTCGGAATGATCAACCGAACTCGGAAACTTTCGTCGCGGATGTGTGTGAGCACACATCCGCCTGTTGCAGCAACGTGGCTGCGAAGAGGTCCGCTGTGCGAAGCGCCTCCCCGTTTTCGCGAGCGCAGCCGGGCCCGAGCGCATGGGGCCCGGCCGCGATCCCGCGGAGCGAATCGCTCAGCGTCAGGCGCCGCGGGCCGCCGCCAGGGCCGCCGCGATCGTGCGGGCGAACCCCGCCGGATCGCGCAGGCTGTCACCGTCCTGAACGCGGGCGAGGTCGAGCAGCGTGCCGGCCTCCTTGGTGATGTCCGATTCGGGCGCGGCGGCGAGCGCCCGGATCAACGGGTGGCGAGGGTTGATCTCCAGCACCGGCTGCGCGGCGGCGCCGCGGCCGGCACGGCGCATCAGCCGCTGCATCTGCAGGTCGGGGCCGGCGCTGCCGGCCGAGAGCACCACGGCCGAGTCGACCAGCCGGTCGGTGGTCCGGACGTCCGAGACCTCGGCGCCCAGAGCCGTCTTCAAGGCGGCCACGAACGCGTCGATGCCTTCCGGCGCCTCCGGCTGGTCACCCGCGAGCGCGAATTTCGACAGGTCGAGGCCGCCCTTGGTGATCGACTTGAGCGGCTTGTCCTCGAAGCTGCCGAGCTGGTCGGGCCAGAAGGCGTCGACATGGTCGGAGAGCAGCAGCACCTCGAGGCCCCTGGCCTTGAAGCCCTCGAGCTGCGGGGACGATTTCAGCGCCTCGGCATCGTCGGCGACGAGGTAGTAGATCGCATCCTGGCCGTCCTTCATGCGGGACACGTAGTCCGGCAGCGAGGTCCAGCCCTCCACGGCGGAGGAGCGGAAGCGCAGCAGGGGCGCGATCTCGCCGCGGCGCTCGAAATCCTCGTAGATGCCCTCCTTGAGCACCGCGCCGAAATTTTCCCAGAAGGTCTGGTAGCTCTCGGCATCCTTGGCGCGGGTGGTCAGCTCGGAGACGACGCGGCCGGTCACCGCGCGGCGGATCCGGGCGAGTGCCGGCGTCGATTGCAGCATCTCGCGGGAGACGTTGAGCGGCAGGTCCTCGGTGTCCACGACGCCCTGGACGAAGCGCAGCCACGGCGGCAGCAGCTCGGCCTCGTCGGTGATGAACATCCGGCGGACATGCAGACGGACCTTGCTCTGCCGGTCGTTCTCCAGCGCCTGGAACGGCCTCGCGCCGGGCACGAACAGCAAAGCTGAGAATTCGAGCTGGCCTTCGGCGCGCCAGTGCAGCGTCGCCCAGGGCTTGTCGAAGTTCATGCCGATGGCGTGGTAGAACGCCTCGTACTGCTCCTCGGTCACCTCGGATTTCGGCTTCCGCCAGAGGGCGGTGCCCTGGTTGGCCGATTCGTCCTTGCCGTCGCGGACGATGGCGATCGGGACGGTGATGAAGTCGGCCCATTTCCGCACGAGGTGATCGAGGCGGTAGGGTTCGAGGTACTCGTCCGCATCCTCCTTGAGGTGCAGCACGATGTCGGTGCCGGGCTCGGCCCGGGTGGCGGGCTCCAGCGTGTAGCTGCCCTGGCCTTCGGACGCCCAGGTCCAGGCCTCGTCGCTGCCGGCCCGGCGCGACGTGACCGTGACCCGGTCGGCGACCATGAAGGCCGAGTAGAAGCCGACGCCGAACTGGCCGATCAGGCTCGGGCGGTCCTCGGCCTTGGCCGCGTCCAGGGTCTGCGAGAAGGCCCGGGTGCCGGAACGGGCGATGGTGCCGAGATTGGCCGCCAGATCCTCCTTGGTCATGCCGATGCCGGCATCCGAGATGGTCAGGGTGCGCGCCTCCTTGTCGGGCACGATCCGGACCTTCGCGTCCGGCGGCAGGGCGCTCGCCGCCGAGGTCAGGGCCTCGAACCGGCGCCGATCCATGGCGTCGGCGGCGTTGGCGACGAGTTCGCGCAGGAAGATCTCGCGGTCGGAATAGAGCGCGTGCACGACGAGGTCGAGGAGCCGACCCACCTCCGCCCCGAACTCGTGCCGCTCAATCGTCTCGCTCACGGGTGATGCCTCCGCGTAGGGGAAAATGCGGGGCGGATATGCCCGCGCGACCAGCCGTTTTCAATGAGGCGTCAGGGGGATCGGCAGGGTGTGAAGAAATCAGATCTCGATCTCGGTCCCGACCTCGACGATCTGCCGGGTCGGCAGGCAGAAATGGGCGCCGGTGCGCTCGGCATTCCGCTTCATGAAGGCGAACAGGCCCTGGCGCCACAGGGCCATGCCGGGTCTGGCCGACGGGATGACCACCTCGTGGCCGACGAAGTAGGTCAGATCCTCCAGGTATTCCGGCGGCAGCAGGCCGCTCTTCACCGCGCATTGCAGCCCCTCGGGGATCGAGGCCGTCTGCATGAAGCCGTAGCGCAGGACGACGCGCTCCATGCCGGGGGTGTATTTCGAGATCGCCTTGCGGATGCCCTGGGCGACCAGGGTCACCTGCGCCCGCTCCTCGGCGGGGATCACCGGGGCCTCCTCGTAGATCACGGTGATCAGCAGGATGCGCTCGTGCAGGCAGCGGCTGCGCTCGACCAGCCGGCCCAGGGCCATCGGGATGCCTTCGGTGGCGGCGGTGAGGAAGGCCGCGGTGCCCGGCAGGGTGACGGGCGGGTGAGACGCGAGGCGGGCCAGGAACGTCGCCTCCGGCTGGCGCATGGTCTCGCGCACCGCCTCCAGGACGTGGTTGCCCTTCATCCAGGTCAGCATCAGGAAGGCGACCGCGGCGGCGAGCACCAGCGGAAACCAGCCGCCCTCGAACAGCTTTACGCTGTTGGCGGCGAAGAACAGGGCGTCGATGGCGAGGAAGAAGCCGTTGACCGCGAAAACCAGGATCGGGTTGTAGCCCCAGCGCAGGGCGATGAGGGCGGCAAGCAGGGTGGTGATGCCCATCAGCGCCGAGACCGCGATCCCGTAGGCCCCGGCGAGCGCGTCGGAGGATTCGAACACCACGACGGCGGTCAGCGTCCCCGCAGCGAGCAGCCAATTCACCGCCGGCACGTAGATCTGGCCGCGCTCGTCCTGATCGGTGTGGACCACCCGCATCGTCGGCATGAAGCCGAGCTGGATCGATTGCTGGGTGAGCGAATACACGCCCGAGATCACCGCCTGCGAGGCGATCACCGTGGCCATCGTCGCCAGGGCGACCAGCGGATAATGCGCCCATTCGGGGGCCAGCAGGTAGAACGGGTTCTCGATGGCGCTCGGATCGGCCATCAGCAGGGCGCCCTGCCCGCAATAATGGATCAGCAGCGCCGGCAGGACGAGGCCGAACCAGGCCGCGCGGATCGCCGGGGCGCCGAAATGGCCGAGATCGGCATACATCGCCTCGCCACCGGTGACCGCCAGGAAGGCCGCGCCGAGCATCATGAAGCTCACATGCCAGCCCGCATGGGCGAGGAAGTCCACGGCCCGCCAGGGATTGGCCGCCCCCAGAATCTCCGGGGCGCGCAGGATGCTCGGGATCGCCAGCAGGACCAGGACCACGAACCAGATCAGCATCACCGGGCCGAACACCCGACCGATCACCGCGACACCCTTGTGCTGGACGGCGAACAGGGCGACCAGGATCACCAGCGTGATCGGCACCACGAACGGGGTCAGCACCGGCGCATCGACCTTCAGCCCCTCGATGGCCGAGAGCACCGAGATCGCCGGGGTGATCGCGCCATCGCCGTAGAGCAGGGCCGCGCCGACCAGCCCGACCACCAGCAGCACGGCTTTCCAGGTCCCCGGCCGCGCCTGCCGGGCGCCGAGCAGGGCCAGCATGGCGACGATGCCGCCCTCCCCCCGGTTGTCCGCGCGCAGGATCAGCACCGCGTATTTCAGCGACACGATCAGGATCAGCGACCACAGGATCAGGGACACCGCCCCCAGCGCCGCCGCCGGCACCGCGGCGCCGCCCGCGGTCGCCGCCTTCACGGCCTCCTTGAAGGCGTAGAGCGGGCTGGTCCCGATATCGCCGTAGACGACGCCCAGCGCCCCGAGCATGAGCGCCGGGCCGGGCCCGTGCCGGACGGCGCCGGGTTTTCGCGCCACCGGCGCGGCGGGCAGGGTGACCGCCGGAGCAGCCGCGGAACTCAGGGCTTGGCGCACGGGCGTATCCGGTCGATGGCGGCACTGTCGTGCGCGACCTTAGCAAGCCGGATGCGGGGCGGAAGACTTAATCCCTCACCGCCGCGAACGCGGCGAAGACTTGTCACCCGAACCCGATGACATTGGAATGAAGCTCGTTGCCCCCTCCCCGAACACGGGGAGGGAGTCTTCTGTCTCAGGCGGCGTCCAGGCCCAGATCGATGATCGCCGCCGAATGGGTGATCCAGCCGCAGGAGATCAGGTCGACGCCCGAGGCCGCCACCGCGCCCACGGTCTCGCGGGTGATGCGGCCGGACGCCTCCGAGAGGGCGCGGCCGTCGATCATCGCGACGGCGCGGGTCAGCAGGTCGGGACCCATATTGTCCAGCAGGACCGCGTCGACCCCGATCGAGAGGGCTTCTTCCAGCTGATCGAGGCTGTCGACCTCGCACTCGATCTTCACCAGATGGCCGGCTCGGGCCCGGGCGCGCTCGATCGCCGGCACGATGCCGCCGGCCACCGCCACGTGGTTGTCCTTGATCAGCACCGCGTCGTCGAGGCCGAAGCGGTGGTTGGAGCCGCCGCCGGCCCGGACCGCGTGCTTCTCCAGGGCGCGCAGGCCGGGGGTGGTCTTGCGGGTGCAGACGATCGAGGCATTGCCGTGCGGGCGGGCCGCCTCGACGAGGCCGTTCGTCGCCGTGGCGACGCCGGACATCCGGCATAGCAGGTTCAGGGCGACGCGCTCGGCGGTCAGGATCGCCCGGGCCGGCCCTTCGAGGCGCAGAACCACGTCGCCGGGCGACACGCGGGCGCCGTCGCTGCGCTCGACCGTGACGGTCACGGCCGGATCGATCAGCGCGAAGGCGATGGACGCGGCGTCGGTGCCGGAGATGACACCGGCCTGCCGGGACGCGATCACGCCGCGCATCCGCTCGCCGGGCGGCACGATGGCATCGGTGGTGATATCGCCGGCCCGGCCGAGATCCTCGACCAGGGCGGCGCGCACCACCGGCTCCACCAGGAGCCGCGGCAGGGGAAGGATCTCTGCCGTCAGGACCGATTGCGTCAGGACCGATTGCGTCATGGCGTCAGCTCCGTCCCTGCTTCGATGGTCTCGCGGTGCTCGGCCTTCAGCGCGGCGAGGGTCGTCTCGGTGTGCACCGCCGGGGCGCTGTGGGGGAAGTCGCTGCGCCAATGGGCGCCGCGGCTCTCCTGGCGGGCGAGTGCGCCCCGGGCGATCATCAGCGCCACCAGGGCGGCGTCGCACTGGTCCGCGCGGGGCTCGAGGGCCGACACCGCCTCGGCGAGGCCGGCGGCGTCGCGCACGACGCCGACCTTTGCCTCCATCAGCCTGCGGATCGCCGGCAAGTCGGCGACTGACCGGGGCGCCGCCTTTTCAGGCACGATCGCGCCCGGGAGCGGGGCGTCGAGGGCGTCGGCGATGAAGCCGGCATAGGCCAGCCCCTCCAGCAGGGAGTTGCTGGCGAGCCGGTTGGCGCCGTGCAGCCCCGTCGAGGCGACCTCGCCGCAGGCATAGAGGCCCGGGACCGAGGTGGCGCCATGCGCGTCCACCTTCACCCCGCCCATATGATAGTGCGCCGCCGGGCGGACCGGGATCGGCTGCGCGGCCGGGTCGATGCCGGCGGCGGCGCACAGGCCCGCCACGGTGGGGAAGCGCACCGGCATCGCGGCCCCGAGCGCGCCGCGGGTGTCGAGATAGACCGTGCGGCCGCGCTGGAGTGCCTGGAAGATGCCGCGGGCGACCACATCGCGCGGGGCGAGGTCGCCGCCCGCGATCCCGGCCATGACGGCCGCGCCGGTCTCGTCGATCAGCCGGGCCCCCTCCCCGCGCAGGGCCTCGGTGGCCAGCGGCATCGGGTCGGCGCCGGCCGCGATGGCGGTCGGGTGGAACTGCACGAACTCCATGTCGCGCATCACCGCCCCGGCGCGGGCGGCCAGCGCAAGGCCGCCGCCGACGGCGCCGGGCGGGTTCGTCGTGGCCGCGTAGAGGGCGCCGACGCCGCCGGTGGCCAGCACCACGGCGCGGGCCGGGATCCGGAACCGGGCGCCGTCGCGCTCGGCCACGATGCCGGCCACCGCGCCGTTCGTGTCCCGCAGCAGGCCGCAGGCGCGGGCCTCGACCACCTCGACGGAGGGGGCGGACAGGACCGCCCGCACCAGGCCTTCCAGCACCCGGGCGCCGGTGGCGTCGCCGCCGGATCGGACGATGCGGCGCCGGCCATGCGCGGCCTCGAGACCCAGCGCCAAGGCACCGTCCTCGGCGCGGTCGAATGGGACGCCGATCCGCACCAGCCAGTCGATCAGCTCCGGCCCGGCCTGGGCGACCCGGAGCGCCACGTCGGGCTCGGTCAGCCCGGCGCCGGCGGCCTCGGTATCGGCGGCGTGGAGCGCGGCGGCATCGTCGGCCCCGACCGAGGCGGCGATGCCGCCCTGCGCCCAGCCCGTGGCGGTGCCGAGCCCCAGGGCCGAGGCGGTGATCAGCGTCACCGGACGCGGGGCGAGCCGCAGCGCGACGCTGAGCCCGGCGACGCCGCCGCCGACCACGACGACGCGGTCGGCCGTGTTGGGAGAGACGGCGTTCATCGTCAGCGCACCAGCAGCATGCGCTCGACCGCCGCCCGGGCGCGGTCGGCGAGCGCCGGATCGACCGTGACCTCGTGGGTCATCGTCTCGAGGGCGCGGCGGATGTTGCCGAGGCTCATCCGCTTCATGTGCGGACACATGTTGCAGGGCTTGATGAACTCGATATCCGGGTTCGCGGCCGCGATGTTGTCGGCCATCGAGCACTCGGTCACCAGAACGACCTGGCTCGGGCGCTTCTGGAGCACGAAGTCCATCATCATCGCGGTCGAGCCGGAGAAGTCCGATTCGGCGACGACGTCCGGCGGGCATTCCGGATGCGCGATCACCGTGACGCCGGGATAGCTGTCGCGCACGTCGCGGATGTCGCCGGGCGTGAAGCGCTCGTGCACCTCGCAATGCCCGGCCCAGGTCAGGATCTCGACCTCGGGCACCTCGGCCTGGACGTTCTGGGCCAGGAACTCGTCCGGGATCATCAGGACCCGGGGAGCGTTCAGCGATCGGACCACAGCGACGGCGTTGCCGCTGGTGCAGCACAGGTCCGACTCGGCCTTCACGGCGGCGGAGGTGTTCACGTAGGTCACGATCGGCACGCCCGGGTACTTGGCCCGGAGGCCGCGCACGTCGGCGGCGGTGATC
The DNA here is from genome assembly GCF_020523825.1 of Methylobacterium brachiatum. Lineage (GTDB taxonomy): Bacteria > Pseudomonadota > Alphaproteobacteria > Rhizobiales > Beijerinckiaceae > Methylobacterium > Methylobacterium brachiatum. The sequence goes on from NZ_JAJALK010000006.1 coordinate 300,518, forward strand.
GAATCGGCCAGCGAGCAGCCCGCGCCCATATCGGGGATCAGCACGGTCTTGCCCGGGTTCAGCAGCTTGGCGGTCTCGGCCATGAAGTGGACGCCCGCCAGGACGATGACGTCGGCGTCGACGGTCACCGCCTCCCGGGCGAGCGCGAGGCTGTCGCCGACGATGTCGGCCACCGTGTGGAAGATCTCCGGCGCCTGGTAATTGTGCGCCAGGATCACGGCATTGCGCTCGCGCTTCAGCCGCAGGATCGCCTCGATATCGGGGGCGAGCGCCGGCCACTCGATCGCGGGGATGTGGCGGCTGACACGGGCGTAGAGATCCGGCAGCGGCAGGCCCGGAACCGACGTGCGAGAGACGGGTGACACGGTCGCCGTCATGGCGTCCTCCATTATGCTCAGTTTGAGCATTGTGCCGTCTAACTTATGGGCGCCGGATCCGTCTGTCTAGATATGCTAGCCTTGAGCATAAATCTTTTGCGACGCGGTGTTATGCTGCGCCGCCGAAGGGCATGACGCTCAGCAGAAGGTCGCGGGATCCGGTCCGATCCGCCCATCCGGCCGGTCGAGGGCGGCGATCTGGGTCATCTCGGTGTCGCTGAGGACGAAGTCGAACACCGAGACGTTCTCGACGATGCGCTCGGGCCGGGCGGTCTTCGGGATCGCCACGCAGCCGATCTGCACCTGCCAGCGCAGCACCACCTGGGCCGGGCTCTTGCCGTGGGCCCTGGCGATGGCGACGATCACCGGATCGTTCAGCTCCTTGCCCTGCCCCAGCGGGCTCCAGGATTCGGTCACGATGCCGCGACGGGCATCGTCGGCCCGCGGCTCCGCGCGCTGGAACCGCGGATGCAGCTCGATCTGGTTGACGGCAGGCGCGACGCCGGTCTCGCCGATCAGCGTGGCGATGTGCTCCGGCGTGAAGTTCGAGACGCCGATCGACTTGGCGCGGCCCTCGTCGCGGAGCTCGATCAGCGTCCGCCACGTATCCACGAACAGCCGCCGCTGCGGACAGGGCCAGTGGATCAGATAGAGGTCGACATAATCCTGCCCGAGGCGCTTCAGGCTCTCGTCGAAGGCCTTGCGCGCCGCATCGCGGCCCTGCCGATCATTCCACAGCTTGGTGGTCAGGAAGACATCCGCGCGCGGCACCTGAGCCTCGCGGATCCCCCGCCCGACGCCCTCCTCGTTGCCGTAGGCGGCGGCGGTGTCGATCAGCCGATACTCGGCCTGAAGCGCATGACCAACGAGCTCGGGCGCCTGCGCGTCCGAAAGCTGCCAGCAGCCGAAGCCGAGCTGCGGAATGTGGCGCCCGTCGTTCAGGGGCAGGGTCGGGACGGTGACGGCCATACTGAGAACTCCCAAACGCGTGTTCCAACCGCTTCACCTGGATCGGGCCCGGTGATCGACCAGGGCCGGACGTTCGGCCGCGCCAGCGGGGCCGCGATGAACGGGCGCAGTCTGGACCGGATCTAATCCGCAGACGCTGACGTTGGGACATTGGATTCCAGGCTGCGCCGCGCCGTGAGCGTCGCGCATGGGCGGGATAGCAGCATGACTGACGAGATACCGACGAAGCCGTTCGCCCTGACGCGGCGCGCCGTCGTGGAAGGTTGCGCGGCCGCCGGCGCGCTCGGCGCCCTCGGCTTGCGCCCGGCCCCCGCCGCGGCGGCCCCCGGCGATCCCGCCGCGCAGACCATGCCGGTGCGCCTGACGATCAACGGCCAACCGCGTGACCTGATCCTCGACACCCGCACGACCCTCCTGGACGCCCTGCGCGAGCACCTGGCCCTCACCGGCACCAAGAAGGGCTGCGACCATGGTCAATGCGGTGCCTGCACGGTGCTGGTGGACGGCCGGCGGATCAATTCCTGCCTGACGCTGGCGGCGATGCACGAGGGCGACGCGATCACGACGATCGAGGGCTTGGCGACCGGCGACACGCTCCATCCAATGCAGGCGGCCTTCATCGAGCATGACGGCTTCCAATGCGGCTACTGCACACCCGGCCAGATCTGCTCGTCGGTGGGCATGCTGAGCGAGGCCAAGGCCGGATGGCCGAGCGCCGTCACGGAGGACATCGCGTCACAGCCCAGCCTCAGCGACGCCGAGATCCGCGAGCGGATGAGCGGCAACATCTGTCGCTGCAGCGCCTACCCGAACATCGTCGCGGCGATCCGCGATACCGCCGCCAGCAACCTCTGAGGGGGCGGACATGAAGGCTTTCACCTACGAGCGTCCCGCCACCGTGCAGGACGCGGCCAAGCTCGCGGCCGAGCGGCCGAACGCTAAGTTCATCGCCGGCGGCACCAACCTGCTCGACCTGATGAAGCTCCAGATCGAGACCCCGGCGACGCTGATCGACGTCAACCGGCTGCCGCTCGACAAGGTCGAGGCGACGCCGGAGGGCGGCCTGCGGATCGGTGCCCTGGTGCGCAACGCGGATCTCGCCGCGGACCCGCGGGTGCGCAAGGATTACGCGGTGCTGGCGAAGGCCCTGCTCGCGGGGGCCTCCGGCCAGCTGCGCAACAAGGCGACCACCGCCGGTAACCTGCTCCAGCGGACGCGCTGCTACTATTTCTACGACACGGCAATGCCCTGCAACAAACGCGAGCCCGGCTCGGGCTGCTCGGCAATCGGCGGGTTCAACCGGATCATGGCGGTGCTCGGCACGAGCGAGGCCTGCATCGCCACCAACCCGTCCGACATGAATGTCGCGATGCGGGCGCTCGACGCCACCGTCGAGACGGTCGATCCGGCCGGGCAGGCGCGGACCATCCCGATGGCCGACTTCCACCGGCTGCCGGGCGACACGCCGCAGATCGAGACCGACCTGCGCAAGGGCGAGATCATCACCGCGGTGACTCTGCCGAAGCCGGTGGCCGGCCAGCACATCTACCGCAAGGTCCGCGACCGGGCCTCCTACGCCTTCGCGACCGTGTCGGTGGCCGCAATCATCACCGGCGCCGAAGGCGGCAAGCCTGCCGCCGCGCGGCTCGCCTTCGGCGGCCTGGCGCACAAGCCCTGGCGCGTGGCCGAGGCCGAGGAGGCGCTGGTGCGGACCGGCTCCGCCGATGCCGCCGCCGACGCCGCTCTGAAGGGCGCCCGCGGTTACGGCGCCAACGACTTCAAGATCCCGCTGACGCGGCGGACCCTGCGCGCCGTGATGGCGCAGGCGACCCGCGCGTAAAATCCAGCAAGGACCAATCCCATGGAGATGAACCAGCCGATCGGCCGGACGCCCCTCGACGACCGGCCCGACGGCCTCGTCGGCAAGCCGCTGGACCGCGTCGAGGGTCCGCTCAAGGTCACCGGGCACGCCCCCTACGCCTACGAGACCCGGGCCCTTAAGAACCCGGCCTACGGCTACATCGTGCCGGCTTCTATCGCGGCCGGAACGATCCAGGCCATCGACGCCGAGGCCGCCCGCCGGGCCCCGGGGACGATCCTGGTCCTGACCCACGAGAACGTGCCCGAGCAGGGCGAGAAGAAGGAGCAGGTCTGGCCGCAGCTCCAGGGCACCGAGATCAAGTTCTACGGTCAGCCCGTGGCCTTCGTGGTCGCCGAGACCTTCGAGCAGGCCCGGGCCGCCGCGATGCTGGTGAAGGTCCGGTACGACGCGGCCAAGCCCAGGGCGCTGCTGAAGGACAACATTGGGGCGGCCTACGAGCCGAAGCCTATGAATTCGCCGCCGGATTCCAAGCTCGGCGATTTCGACGCGGCTTTCGCGGCGGCCCCGGTGAAGCTCGACGTGGAGTACACGACGCCGCCGCAGATCCACGCCCAGATGGAGCCGCACGCCACGATCGCCTCCTGGGAGGGCGACGGCGTGGTGCTGTACACCTCCAACCAGATGCCGAACCGCGGCCAGAAGGCGCTGGGTTCGGTGCTCAAGCTGGCCCCCGAGAAGGTCCGGATCGTCAGCCCCTATATCGGCGGCGGCTTCGGGGCTAAGCTGCAGGTCCAGCCGGAGGCGACCCTGGCGATCCTGGCTTCCAAGGTCATCCAGCGGCCCGTGAAGGTCGCGCTGACCCGGCAGCAGGAATTCCACGTCGCGACCCACCGCACCGACACGATCCAGCGGATCCGGCTCGGCGCCGACAAGGACGGAAAGCTCTCGGCGATCAGCCACGAATCGTGGTCCGACACCGCCGAGGGCGACGGCTTCTTCGAGACCTCCGCCAACGTCACCCGCTCCCTCTACGCGGCGCAGAACCGGGTGACGCGCCACCGGCTCGTCAACCTGAACATGCCGATCGCGTCATCGATGCGCGCGCCGGGCGAGGCTGTGGGTCAGCTCGCCTTCGAATGCGCCATGGACGAGCTGGCCGAGCACCTGAAGATCGATCCGATTGAGCTGCGGGTGCGCAACGAGCCCGCTGAGGATCCCGAGAAGAAGGTGCCGTTCTCCACCCGCCAGCTCGTGCCCTGCATGCGCGAGGGTGCCCGCCTGTTCGGCTGGGACAAGCGGCAGGCGGCGGGCAGCCGGCGCGAGGGCAATTGGCTCGTCGGCATGGGCATGTCGGCGGCCGCCCGGCTCAACCCGCTGATGCCGTCCGCCGCCAAGGTGCGGCTGGGGCCGGACGGCGTGCTGGTCGTGCGCATGGCGATGACCGATCCCGGCACCGGCACCTACACGATCCTGACCCAGATCGCCGGCGAGATGCTGGGCCTGCCCCCCGAGCGGGTGCGGGTCGAGATGGGTGACACCGATTTCCCGTTCGCGGCCGGCTCTGGCGGCTCGTTCGGCGCCGGCTCGTCGGGCTCGGCGCTCTACGTCGCCTGCGAGAATTTGCGGGAGGCGCTGCTGAAGGCGGGCGATCTCAACCCGGAGGGGGCGACCTTCCGGGACGGGGCCGTGACGTCCGGGAACCGGACCGAAACCCTGACCGACCTCGCCAAGAACGGCCTGGAGGCGACCGGCGAGATCAAGCCGGGCGAGATGAAGCAGAAATTCTCGCAGTACTCCTACGGCGCTCACTTCGCAGAAATCGGTGTCGACGCCGATACAGGCGAGATCAGGCTGCGAAGAATGCTGGGCGTTTTCACCGGCGGCCGCATCCTCAACGCGAAGACGGCGCGAAGCCAGGCGATCGGCGGCATGACCTTCGGCGTCGGTGCGGCGCTGATGGAGGACGCGGTGGTCGATTCCCGCTACAGCTTCTTCGTCAACCACGACATGGCCGAGTACCATGTGCCGGTCCATGCCGACATTCCGGCGATCGACGCGGTGTTCCTGCCGGAACTCGACGACAAGGCGAACCCGCTCAAGAGCAAGGGTCTCGGCGAACTCGGCATCTGCGGCGCCGGGGCGGCGCTCGCCAACGCGATCCACAACGCCACCGGCATCCGGATCCGCGAGTACCCGATGACCCTCGACAAGGTGCTCAAGGGCTTCGAGGAGCAGGAGGGCCAGGCCCAGCGCCGAACCTGACGCGCATCGCATCGGCACCGGCCCCACCCACGGTTGACGGGCGCGGCGCCGATGCGGGACACCCGGGCAAAACCCTAGACCACGGGGAACGCCCTTTGTCCGACGCCCTCCGGCCCCACGACCGCCACCCGCCGGCCCGCTTCAACGCGGCCCGGTACTGCCTGGCCGAGAATGCGCGGCTGCGCCCGGACAAGACCGCCCTGGTTCTGGTCGGCGACGGAACCGAGAGCCGGCTCAGCTTCGCCGCGGTCGACCGGGCGGTGCGCAGCATCGCGGCGGGCCTGCTCGGCCTCGGGCTGAAGCAAGGCGACCGGGTGATGATCCGGATGGGCAACGAGGCCGATTACGTCCTGGTCTATTTCGGCGCCCTGGCGGCGGGCCTCGTGGCGCTGCCGTCCTCGCCGCAGCTGACCGAGAGCGAGGCCGCGTTCCTGATGGAGAATTCCGGCGCGGCGGCGATTGTGGTCGGCGGCGGCTGCACGGTCCCGCCCGAGGCCCTGGGCAACCGGCTCCTGCTCGATGCCGCCGCCATCGCCGCCCTGAAAGCCGGCCCGGCGCTGCCCGACTACGCCGACACCGCCGCCGACGACCCGGCGATGCTGATCTACACCTCCGGCACCACCAGCCGGCCCAAGGGCGTGCTGCACGCCCACCGGGCCGCCTTCGGCCGCTGGCCGATGGTCGCGCACTGGCTCGGGCTCACCGAATCCGACGTGATGCTCCATGCCGGCACCATGAACTGGACCTATACGCTGGGCGTGGGCTTGAGCGACCCCTGGTCGGTGGGCGCTACCGCCGTGCTCTACAACGGCCCCCGCGACCCCGCGGTCTGGCCGCGCCTGATCGCGGCATACGGCGCTACCCTGTTCGCCGCTGTCCCGACCCTCTACCGCCAGATCCTGAAATACGGCGCCCTCGCCCGGCACGACCTGTCGAGCCTGCGCCACGGCTGCACCGCGGGGGAGCCCCTGTCGGCGGAGCTGCTGGAGGCCTGGACCCGGGCGACGGCCAAGCCGCTCTACGAGGCGCTCGGGATGAGCGAGATCTCCACCTACATCTCCAGCGGCCCGACCATCCCGGTCCGTCCGGGCTCCCCGGGCCGGCCGCAGCCCGGACGGCGCGTGGCGATCCTGCCGGTGGAGGGCGAGCCCGTGCCGTTGCCCGCCGGCGAGACCGGGCTGCTCGCCGTCCACCGCTCGGAGCCGGCGCTGATGCTCGGCTACTGGAACCGCCCCGACGAGGAGGCCGAGGTGATGCGCGGCGACTGGTTCGTCGGCGGCGACCTCGCGCGGCTCGATTCCGACGGCTACGTCTGGTTCGAGGGCCGCAACAACGATCTGATGAAGGCGATGGGCTACCGGGTCTCGCCGAACGAGGTCGAGGTGGTGCTCTCCGCCCACCCGTCCGTGGCGGAGGTCGGGGTGGCCGAGCTGCCGGTGCGCGCCGACGTCTCCGTCATCTGCGGCTTCGTCGTGCTCCAGCCCGGCGCCGAGCCCGACGCGGCGGACCTGCTCGCCTGGTGCGAGACCCGGCTCGCCGCCTACAAGCGCCCGCGGGAGATCCGCTTTCTGGAGGCCCTGCCCCGGACGGCCAACGGCAAGGTGCAGCGCAAGCGTCTGGTTGAGGCTTTGGGGTGAGGCCGCATCCTCAATCTGTAGAGTGAGCGACCGCTCATCGAGACCTGGGACGCTCAGGACGCGGGACGTTGTGCACGGCGCGCAAACATCCAGCCTGTCACACCGGGACCGAGGAGCGGAGCCCGGCATGACATTGTGGCTTGATCTGCCTGCCCCGCGCTTCCGGGCCCAACGGGAACCGCGCCCCTACAGTAGCGTCCCCCGCAGGATCAGCAGCGCCACCGAAAAATAGATCACCAGCCCTGTGACATCGACCAGGGTCGCCACGAACGGGGCCGAGGCGGTGGCGGGGTCGAAGCCGATCCGCTGGAGGATGAACGGCAGCATCGAGCCGGCGAGCGAGCCGAACATCACGATGCCGACCAGGGCCGCGCCGACCGTGGCGGCGACCAGCGGCCAGTGCTCGCCGTAATCGTAGAGGCCGAATTTCTGCCAGGCGACGATCCGGATCACCGCGATGATCCCGAGAATGCTGCCCAGCACGATGCCGGTGGGCAGCTCGCGCAGGGCCACCCGCCACCAATCGCTCAGACGGATCTGGTGCAGGGCCAGCGCCCGGATCAGCAGCGAGGTCGCCTGCGAGCCGGAATTGCCGCCCGAGCTCATGATCAGCGGGATGAACAGGGTCAGGACGATCGCCTTCTCCAGCTCGCCCTCGAACCCCTGCATGGCCGAGGCGGTGAGCATCTCGGACAGGAACAGCGCGCAGAGCCAGCCGGCGCGCTTCCGGATCATCGTGAAGAAGCCGATATCCATGTAGGGCTCGGGCAGCGCCTCCATGCCGCCGAAGCGCTGCACGTCCTGGGTCTGCTTCTCGACCATGGCGTCGATCATGTCGTCCACCGTGACGATGCCGATCACGTGGCCGACCGCGTCGACCACCGGCAGCGCCAGCAGGTCGTATTTCGAGATCAGCCGGGCGGCCTCCTCGCGGCTCGCCGTGGGCGAGACGGCGAGCGGTCGGCGGCCGGGGGCGACGCTGAGCACGTTGTCGTTCGGGTCGCCCGAGATCAGCCGGCGCAGGGGCACGGCCTTGGTCAGCGCCCGGGTGCGCGGGTCGAGCACGAAGATCGCGTAGATGGTCTCGCGGGTCTTCTCGACGTGGCGGATGTGCTCCAGCGTCTGGCCCACCGTCCAGGTGCCCGGCACCGTGACGAACTCGGTGGTCATCAGCGAGCCGACCGTCTCCTCGCCGTAGGCCGACAGGCGATCGACCGCGCCGCGGGTCTCGGCGTCGAGGCGGGCGCGCAGGTCGGACCGGCCGGGCTCCTCGATCTCGCGGAACACGTCCGTGACCCGGTCGGCCGACATGCCCGAGAGGTAGGCGGCCACCCGGTCGCGCGGCAGCATCTCGATGATGTCGGCCGCGCAGTCGAGTTCCGGCTGGTCGAGCACCTCGATCGCCCGCTCCATCGGCAGGCCGAGGATGATCGCCGCGGCGACCTCGGGGGCCTCCTCGTTCAGGGCCTCGACGATGTCGGGGGCGCGCTCGTCCGACAGGCGTGCGGCCAGCACGGACGGGTCGACGCGCGCGTCGATGGGGGCGATCTCGTTCATGGCCTCGCCTCTCGGGTGACGAGACGGCGCGCCGCCGGTCTTGCTGGCTCTCAGGGCCGCGACCGGTGAGCCACGCCGCTCACCCCGCGGCCGGGCCTCTCAGCGGCTCAGGCGGGATGACGGCGCGTCGCCGGGCACGGCAGGCACGATCGGTCTGGCACGTCGCTTCGCTGGTCGATGCTGAAAGGGAGCGCGGCGCCCCCGGATGGACGCCCCGCGCGGCTGCCTCGTGCCCCTGCGGGAAAAATCCGTCAAGCCGAAACCGGCCCCCATCCCGGGCCTCGTGCACGACGGCGCGGCAGCGTTGCCGGAAGGCCGCGGCCGGACCGGGCGGCGTCCATATGAGAAATATAAGTGTTGTGCTCGCTTGTATTGCGCCCAAGATATTGCCTATATGATCCTCATCAACAGCGAGGAGAAACGCCATGGCTTGGTCTGCCCCGATCGTGTCCGAGATCTGCGTCGGCATGGAAGTCACGAGCTACGAGTCGGCCGAGATCGACACCTTCAACTAAGTCGACCCCGCCCCGGGTCGCTGAATGATCTGGGGATTGTCGTCGTCATCGTCCCATCGTTCATTTCCTGGAGGAAAACATGGCCTGGTCCGCTCCCGTCGTTTCCGAGATCTGCGTCGGCATGGAAGTCACCAGCTACGAGTCGGCTGAGATCGACACGTTCAACTGAGACATCCATCCACCGGATGGTTTCGGGCGCCGCTTCACACGAAGCGGCGCCTTTTTTGTGCGCGCTGGCCCGGTGGACGATCTTGATCACCTGCGCAGGATCGGATTTCTTCGCGCGGTCTCATCCCGGGCGGTCGCTGACGGCGGAAGCCTTGCCGGATGCTTCCACACGTCCCGGCGATCCCCGACGCGGGAGCGCCGGTCCCCAAGGGTCGGGCCATGCACGTCCTGCTCACCGGTTCCTCCGGCTGGCTCGGCCGGTTCCTCGCCCCGCGCCTGCGCGCCCTCGGCCATCGGGTGACCGGCCTCGACGTAGCCCCCGGGCCCGAGACCGATCTGGTCGGCTCCGTGGCGGATCGCGGCACCGTCAGCCGGGCGTTCGATCGCGGGATCGAGGCCGTGATCCATGCCGGCGCCCTGCATAAGCCCGACATCGTGCGCTACCCGGCGCAGGCCTTCATCGACTGCAACGTCACGGGAACGCTGAACCTGCTCGAGGCGGCGGTCTCAGCCGGCAACGACCGTTTCGTGTTCACCTCCACGACCTCGCTGATGATCAGCCAGGCGATCCGCGACGAGGCCGGCGACGCGGCAATCTGGCTAAATGAGACCAGCGGGCCGCTGGCGCCGCGCAACATCTACGGGGTGACCAAGCTCGCGGCCGAAGGCCTGTGCCGCCTCTACGCCGCGGAGTACGGGCTGGCCTGCGTGGTCCTGCGCACCGCCCGGTTCTTCCCGGAGGAGGACGACACGCACCGGGTGCTATCCGGCGAGAACCTCAAGGCCAACGAGTTCCTGAACCGGCGTCTGACCGTCGAGGACGCCGCCGAGGGGCACGTCGCGGCGCTGCTGCGGGCGCCCGAGATCGGGTTCGGCCTGTTCCTCCTCGCCGCGCCGACACCGTTCGACCGCGCCGAGGCACGGGACCTCAAGCGGGACGCCGCATCCGTCATCGCGCGTCACTTCCCCGACGCCGCGGAACTTTACGCCCGAAGAGGCTGGACGCTGCCGGCCAGCATCGGCCGGGTCTACGATTCGCGTCGCGCCGAGACGGTGCTCGGCTTCCGCTGCCGGACCGGATTCGCCGAGATTCTGGAGGCGTTGCGGGACGGGCGCGCCCTGCCCTTCGCGCACGACCCGACCTACCTGTCTCCGAAAGAGGTCGGGCTGGAACGCTACGCCTTCGGCCGCTGACGCCCCCGCCCCTCAGGCCACGAACATCCCGGCGATCGCCGCGCTCGTGAGGTTCGCCAGGGTCCCGGCCAGGATCGCGCGCAGCCCGTAGCGGGCGACCTCGGCGCGGCGCTCGGGGACCAGGCTGGAGAAGCTCGCGAGCTGGATCGCGATCGAGGCGAAATTGGCGAAGCCGCACAGGGCGAAGCAGACGATCGCCTGGGAACGCGGGTCGAGGGTCTCGGCCTTCAGGGTCGGCGACAGGTTGGCGTAGGCGAGGAACTCGTTGAAGGCGATCTTCTGGCCGATCGCGCCGCCGACCAGCGCCGCGTTCTCCCAGGGCACGCCGAGCAGCCAGGCGAGCGGCGCGAGCGCCCAGCCGAGCACGCCCTCGATCGAGGCCGCCGGATAACCGGCGAGGCCCCCGACATAGCCGACGATCCCGTTCGCCAGGGCGATGAGGCCCACGAAGGCGATCAGCATCGCGCCCACCGAGACCGCGACCGCGAGGCCCTTCTGGGTGCCGTCGGCGGCCGCCTCGATGATGTTGGCCGCCCGGATCTCGCCGAACTCCACCCGGGTGGTGGCTATCCGGGTCGGCTCGACCGAGGGCATCAGGATCTTGGCGTAGAGCAGGCCCCCGGGGATCGCCATCACGGAGGCCGCCAGCAGGTAGGTCATCGGCACACCGAGCGCCGCGTAGCCCGCCAGGATCGACCCGGCGGTGGAGGAGGCGCCGCTCGCCATCACGGCGAACAGCTCCGCCCCGGTGAGCAGCGGCAGGAACGGGCGCAACGCCACCGCGATCTCGCTCTGGCCGATGGCGATGGTGATCACCGCAGAGAAGGATTCGATCGGCGAGGTGCCCAGGATCCGCCGGAGCACCGCGCCGAGCCCCCGGGCGAGCACCTGCATCACGCCGACATGGTACAGGACCCCGATCAGCGCCGAGACGTACAGGATCTGCGGCAGAACCCGCAGGGCCAGGATGAACCCCGAGCCGCCGAACAGCTCGAACATCTTCGGCTCGACCAGCCCGCCGAACAGGAACGCGGTGCCGCGGTCACCGTAGGAGAGCCCCGTCACCACGACGTCCGCGGCGGCCTTCAGCGCGGCCTGCCCGGCCGGCAGGAACAGGACCAGCGCGCCGAGCCCGACCTGCAGCGCCAGGGCGGCGAGCACGACCCGGGGGCGGATCGCCCGGCGGTTGTTGGAGCACAGGGCGGCGATCGCCAGCAGAAGCAGGATGGAGAGGCCGGCATGGATCAGGCGGTCGGGCATCGCATCCTTCGGGTCCGAGCTTGACCGCCGGATGGAAGGTTCGGGCCAACCGGCCCGTCAATCCGGGTTGTCCATCACGAGGTAGGGAGCGAACAGGTCGCTGACCTGCGCAAAGCCCCAGTCGAGATCGGCCTGGGTCAGCTCGGTGCTGCCCTGGAGCCGGTGGCTCATCCAGTGGCTCGACACGATCCAGGCGTTGTCGATCAGCCGCCCCAGGGCATCCGGCGCGATCCGCAGCCGCCCGGCCCGAACCGCCGCCTCGAACACGCCGCGGGCGAGCGCCTGCGTCCGCGCCCGCAGGGCATGGACCCGCGGGCGCAGCGCCGGGGCGATCTCGACCATGGCGATCCCGTCCCGGTAGATGCAGCGATAGCGCCAGATCAGGTCGAACCAGCCCCGCTGATAGGCGAGCAGTGCCTCCGGGGCGGCGGGGTCGGCCGGCATGCGCCCGGCCACCGTCTCGGCCTCGACCTCGAAAGCCGAGAACAGCGCCTCCACGAGGCCGCTCTTGCGCGGGAAATGGTATTGCAGATTGCCTTCCCGGATCCCGGATGCCGCGGCGATCTCCGCCGTGGTCACCCGGCCCAGGCCGCGGGCGTTGAACAGCGCGAGGCTCTGCGCGAGAATCTTCTCGCGTGTCCCCGTGGGCCGTTCCGGGCCGTCGCCCCCGCGCCCCCTGCGGCTGTCGCCTGTCAGCATGATCCCCGAATCCGCTCTAGGGTATCCACCCTAGACAATCCGCGCGGCCGGGGCTATCCCCATGGCGTCGTCGGGCAAGCTCGGCGGAACGGGAGGTGAGGCTTGGCCCAGAAACTCCAACTCGCGGGCGCGGTCGTGCTCCTCACCGGCGCGGCGAGCGGCATCGGCGCCGCCCTGGCCCAGGGCTTGGCGGCCAAGGGCTGCAGCCTCCTGCTGGTGGACCGGGACGCGGCGGGCCTCGAGGCCGTCGCCGGCAAGGCCCGCGCAGCCGGTGCCGCCGTGGAGACCCGGGTCCTGGACCTCACCGACGCCGAGGCCATCCAGACGCTCCCGGACTGGGCCGAGGCGCGCTTCGGCCGCCTCGACGTCCTGATCAACAATGCCGGCGTCGCGCTGGGCGGGCGGTTCGACGAGACGCATCTCGACGATTTCGAGTGGCTGATGGACATCAACCTGCGCGCCGTCGTGCGGATGTGCCACGCCTTCCTGCCGATGCTGCGTGCCCGGCCGGCGGCCCAGATCGTCAACCTGTCGAGCCTGTTCGGGCTGATCGCGCCGCCCGGCCAGGTCGCCTACGCGACCAGTAAGTTCGCCGTGCGCGGCTTCACCGAGGCCCTGCGGCACGAATATGCCGGCACCGGGCTCGGGGTCACGGTGGTCCATCCCGGCGGCGTCGCCACCGCCATCGCCCGCAGCGCCCGCAGCCCGCGCCCGCCCACGGACCCGGAGGCCGCCGAGCGCGCCCGGGTGGAGGACGAGAAGGCGCGCGCGGCGTTCGGCAAGCTGCTGACGCTCTCGCCCGAGGAGGCCGCGGCCACGATCATCCAGGGGATCGAGCGTCGCCAGCCGCGCATCCTGATCGGCAAGGATGCGCGCAGCGCGGCCCTGATCCAGCGCCTGATGCCGGCGGGCTACTGGAAGACGATCGTGCGCCTGTCCGGCGGGAAGGTCTGAGCATGGCGAGCCTACGCGCCTATCTGGGCACCTGGATGGTCCGCAACAAAGTGCGCGGCCCCCTGTCGAAGGCCCGGGACGCGGCCGCCTTCCGCCGGATCTTCGAGGCGCCGGCGTTTCCCGACCCGAAGGGCGTCACCTACGAGCCCGGCACGTTGGGCGGGGTGCGGGGGGAATGGGTCCGCCCGAAATCCGGATCGGGTCTGCGGATGCTCTACATCCATGGCGGCGGCTTCATCGCCTGCTCGCCGCGCACCCATCGGCCGGTGACCGGCGCGCTGGCCAATCGCGGCTTCACGCTCTTCGTCCCCGATTACCGCCTCGCCCCCGAGCATCCGTTCCCGGCTGCCGTGGAGGACGTGATGGCGGTCTGGCAGGCGTTCAGCGCCGAGGGTCCGGCCTGCGTCGCCGGCGAGTCCGCGGGCGCCAACATGGCCCTGGTGCTGATCGGCGAGGCGCGCGCCCGCGGCCTGCCGATGCCCTGGGCGGCCGCGCTGTTCTCGCCGGCCACCGACTTCGTCTCCGAGGACGGATCGCGGCGCACCAATGCCTGGCGGGACGCGATGTTCGACCCCGGGGCGCTGGCGGTGATCCGCACGATGTATCTCGGCGATGCCGACCCGGCCGATCCGCGGATATCGCCGATCTTCGCCGATCCGACCGGCTACCCGCCCCTGCTGTTCCACGTGGGCGAGCGCGAGGTCCTGCGCGACGACTCGATCCGCATGGCCGAGAAGGCCCGGGCGGCCGGGGTCGTGACCGAGCTGAAGCTCTTCCCGGTCGTAGCCCATGCCTGGCAGTTCGCCGCCCATATGCTCCCGGAGGCGCGGACCTCGCTCGGCGAGGCCGCCGCCTTCCTCAAGGCCCACGCGCCGCAGAACGCGGCCGGATCGGGGAGTTCGCCGCGATGAAGGCCCCTGCGACCGAGCCCGCCGCCGAGCCCCTGGAAGTCCTGATCGTCGGCGCCGGCTTCTCCGGCCTCGCCATGGCGATCCGCTGCCGGCAGGCCGGGATCGGTCCGATGCGGGTGATCGAGAAGGCCGCGGATATCGGCGGCACCTGGCGCGAGAACACCTATCCGGGCGCGGCCTGCGACGTGCCCTCGCACCTCTATTCCCTGTCCTTCGCCCCCAAGCCCGACTGGACGCGGATGTATGCCCCGCAGCCGGAGATCCAGGCCTATCTGCGCGAGACCGCCGAGCGCCACGGGCTGATGCCCCTGATCCAGCTCGGCACCGCCTTCTCCGGCGCGACCTGGGACGAGGCGCGCGCGCTCTGGCATGTCGAGACCGATCGCGGGCCGATCACGGCCCGGGCGATCGTCTCCGCCATGGGCGGCCTGCACCATCCGGCCTATCCCGACCTGCCCGGCCGGGACGCCTTCGCGGGTGCGGCCTTCCACACGGCGACGTGGGACCATTCCGTCGATCTGGCGGGCAAGCGCGTCGGGGTGATCGGCACCGGGGCGAGTGCCATCCAGGTCGTGCCGGAGATCGCCAAGGTCGCCGGCCACCTGACCCTGTTCCAGCGGACGCCGCCCTGGATCATGCCGAAGCACGATCACGCCATCGCGGATTCCACCAAGGCGCGCTACCGGCGCCTGCCGGTCCTCCGGCGGCTTGAGCGGGCGCGCCTGTTCTGGCTGCACGAGCTGCGTGCGTTCTTCGGCTTCACCAAAGTCTCGAAACTGACCAAGCAGGCCGAGGGCCTGGCCCGCCACCACCTCGCCAAGGCGGTGCCGGACCGGGCCCTGCGGGCCAAGCTGACGCCGAATTATCGCCTCGGCTGCAAGCGCGTCCTGATCTCCGACGAATATTACCCGACTCTCCAGCGCCCGAACGTGACCCTCGAGACCGGCGACATCGCCCGGATCACGGAGGCCGGCGTCACCACCGCGGACGGCCGGGCGCACGCTCTCGACGTGATCGTCTACGCCACCGGCTTCGACGTCACCGGCAGCTTCGCCCGGATGAACCTCGTCGGGCGCAACGGCCAGCGCCTCGCGGAGGCTTGGTCGGACGGGATGGGCGCCTATCAGGGCATCACGGTCGCGGGATTCCCGAACTATTTCATGCTGCTCGGACCCAATACCGGGCTCGGGCACAACTCGATCATCGCGATGATCGAGATCCAGGTGCGGCACGTCCTCGATTGCCTGGCGGCGCTGCGCGGCGGCGCCCGGGCGATCGAGGTCCGCCCCGAGGCGCAGGCCCGGTTCCTCGATCGGATCCGGAGCCGGCTGGCCGACAGCATCTGGCAGGCCGGCGGCTGCCGCAGCTGGTACCTCGATGCCCAGGGCCGCAACACGACCCTATGGCCCGATTCGGTGATGGCCTACCGCCGCAGCGCGCGGCGGGCGCGGATGGCGGATTACCGGCTAGGTTGAAGGTCGCGGGCGGTCGGAGGCCAAGGCCCGCGTCAACACCCTGCGTATCGGGCGATCATATAACCGATCCAGCGCGTAGGCCGTCCCGGTGCAGAGAAGCGCGGCGAGTACGGCGACGAAGACCGGACGATTCTCCATGTGGAGGATCTTCACCGAGCCAACCATGAAGTGCAGCATCGGGACATGGATGGCATACAGGGGATAGGACAACCCGCCCGCGGCCCTGAACAGCGCCCGTTCCTTGCGATAATCCGAGCCGGCCGCGAGATAGATGATTGCGGGCAGCAGAAAGAGGATCGCAAACACATCGAATAACGGGCCGACGTCCGGAACGAACAGAACGGCGATGAGCAGCACCGCCGCAATCTCCGGCAGAAAGCCACCCTTGTCGGGCTCAGGCCGGTATCGCCACAGAACGACACCGATGAAGAACCCGAATCCCGCCCGGGCGAGACCGCCCGGATAGGTGGGCCACGTCGCGCCGAGATCGGCCGAGCCATTCTCAAGTGCGAAAGCGTAGATGGCGAGAGCAGATACGAGCGCAACGATCAGCAAGATCCAGGACCGGGCCTTATAAAAAAACGCCGCCCAGACGAGGTTCATCAGGATCTCGAGCGACAATGACCATAGCGGCGTATTCGTCGTGAAGATCGTATCCGTCGGGGCCGGACTGGACCACGGCTTCGGCAGCAGGGCCGTGTTGAACACCGTTCCGCCGACGATATCGAACACGCTGTATCGCGAATAATTCTGAGTATAAAATCTAATTAGGAAATATAAGCTTCCGATGGACAGCCCGAGCACGCTGAGCGGAAGCATCCGGATCAGCCTCAACCGCATGAAATCGACCAGCGGCATCGCGTCGAGCCGCGCGGCGTAAGCGTGGGAAAGGACGAAGCCGCTCAAGACGAAGAAGAAATCGACCGCCAGATAGCCATGCGGTGCGAGCGGGAGCCCGATGATGGAGAAATGAAAGATCATGACCCCGACTGCAGCGGCCCCTCTGAGCCCGTCGAGAACCTCATATCGCACCTCAGAGGCCATGGCATAAAACTCTATTTAATAAAATATTAATCCTCTTAAGCAATCAATTCAGAGCTATATCAAGTAATTTGCGCTGTGAATTCTGTTAAAATGTCGCATCTTTAGGCAGCGGCGACCCTCTGCATGCTGGCGCGTCTACCGGTTGTGTTGATAAATAGGATACGCTCTTCAGTTGTTCCGGCACGGCTTTGACGCGCACACAGCGATCGCGCCGCTTCGGCGACGTGGTGTGAGATCAGGACCTGCCGAGGAGATCGCATCTCCTTCCACGACTCGACGACCGCGAGGAAGCACCTCGGCGCGGCGTTGGTCTTGGAAGGCAGCGCCGCACCGGTCGTGCGCACGGCGTCCGCCAGGCGTTCCGACCCGCCCGCCTCAGGCCGCCTGCGGCTGCTGGGCGAACAAGACGGCTTCGAGATCCTGGACCCGGCTGGGCCGCCCGAGATGATAGCCCTGCAGGAACGGGCAGCCCATGGATTGCAGCATCTGCAGATCCTCCTGCGTCTCCACGCCCTCGGCCACCACCTCGAGCCCGAGCAGCGTGCCGAGGCCCAGAACGGCCAGGACCAGCCCGCGCTTGTCGTCGGAGGCGCTGAGCCCGGTGACGAAGTTCCGGTCGATCTTGATCCGGTCGGCCCGCAGCTGGCGCAGCGAGGACAGCGACGAATAGCCGATCCCGAAATCGTCGAGCGCCACCCGGATACCCGCGCGCGAGATGGCCTGCAGCTTGCCCTGCACCGCGCCGAGATCGAGGGCGGTCTCCTCGGTGATCTCGATCTCCAGCATCTCGGCCGGCAGGCCCAGGGTTACGAGGCGCTCGATCACGATCTCGTCCACCGGGATCTGCGCCATCTCCCGGGGCGACACGTTCATCGCAACGCGGACGGTGCCGAGCCCCCGGGCACGCAGGATCTGCATCATCCGGCAGACCCGATCGAGGATGAAGCGCAGGAGCGATTCGGTCAGCCCCGCCGTCGTGGCGGCGGCGATCAGGTCAGGCGGCGAGATCCAGCCGAGGCGCGGATGGTGCCAGCGCACCAGCGCCTCCAGCCCGACTAGGGTCCGGGCATCGAGGGCGTAGATCGGCTGGAACCAGACCTCGAGGGCGTTCTCGACCAGCGCGTGCGAGAGGTCGCGCTCCAGGTCGCGCCGCATCTCCAGGCAGCTGCGCAAACCGGCGTCGAACAGCCGGAAGCGGTTCCGCCCGACCGCCTTCGACGCGTACAGCGCCTCGTCGGCGCAGCTCAGCATCTCCATCAGGCTGGGCTCGGGCTCGGCGTGAATGCCGATGCTGACCCCGACCCGCCCCTCGTCGAACCCGTCGAAGGGCTGGGCGATGGCGGCGATGAGGCCGGCGGCCAGGGCCGCGTAGGTCACGCCGGTCGCCGAGGGATCGTAGAGCACCGCGAACTCGTCGCCGCCGAGCCGGGCGGCCAGGCCACCCGGCGGGAGGGTGGTCCGCAGCCGGCGGGCCACCTCGACCAGCACCCTGTCGCCGGTCTGGTGGCCGTAGACGTCGTTGACCGATTTGAAGCCGTCGAGGTCGAGCAGCAGCAGGCAGGCGGTCCCGGCGTTCCGGTGAGCCTCGGCCTGCTGGATGAAGCCGGCGCGATTGAGCAGGCCGGTCAGGTCGTCATGGGTCGCGCGCCAGCGCATCTCCTCGATGAGCGCGTTGGCACTCGCCTGCGCGTCCGCCCGGGAGCGGGCCAGCGCGGTGGCCTCGTTCTTCAGCCGGCTCGCCTCGCGAAAACCCGCCTCGCTCTGGAACGCCGACCGCGACAGGGCAGCCAGATAGAGCAGCACGCAGAGCGCCAGGCAGCTCTGGTCGAACCCGTCGGCGGCGAACAGGCAATAGGCCACCGACAGCAGCGGCAGCAGGATGAAGCAGACCGGGATCCGGGCATAGGCGGTGCCGTGCGTGACCGCGCCGGCGGTGATGCCGCAGGTGATGGTGAGGTAGAACAGGGTCTGGGCGGAGGTGTAGCCGGCGCAGAGCAGCGGCTGGAAGGCCCAGACGAGCCCCGACAGCAACGCCGCCAGGGTGCAGGCGCGCAGATGCCCATCGAGCGAGCGCGCGGCCTCCTGGGCCATGTCGGGGGGCATCGCGGCGGTCAGGGCGAGCCCCGGGCAGGCGGTCCTGCACAGGCCGATGCGCAGGAGGTTGGCGCCGGTCGAGGCCGCGTACCAGATCAGCCCGGCGCGGCCGTTGCCCGCCTGGAACGCCACCAGCACGCTGGCGAGCCCCAGCAGCATGTTGACCGGAATAGCGGTGAGGACGCTGCGCCGTACGGCCTCGAGCTGATCCCGACGGACAAGCGCCTGCGGCCGGCGATCCGGATCATCGGACGTCGCACCAGGGGCCGCCAGCCCAGGAGCGCGCCCCTCCAGGTCGTGAAGCGTCATCGTGCGTCCAATCCGAGGCGCACGGATTATCCACCCAGAGTCGTAAGAGAGTGTTGAACGTGTTGATCGGTTGAATCGACCGACACGGTCTGTGGACTTGGGACCCCGCGTCGCAAGCCATTCCGGTGCCGCCACGCCGCGCCATATCCGGTCCCGGGCCGCCGCCGGGCCCCGGATCCCCCATGGCCCTCACCAGCGACCTCCTCGACATCCGGACGATCTATCACGAGCCCAATGTCGGCGATTTCCCGATCGGGCACGAGATCCTGGCGCGCTTTCCCGACGCCGAGCGGATCCCGGTCCCGTCGCACTGGAACATCCCGGCGCTTCACGGCAACGCGGGCTCCGTGGAGGATTGGGTGCGCATCAAGCGCTCCACCCTGGTGCTCGGGGTGAAGAAGGGCCTGACCATGCGCCCCAACGGCCGGAGCGCCCATTTCATCGCGCCCTCGACCTCGAACGGCTGCGCCATGGCCTGCGCCTATTGCTACGTGCCGCGGCGCAAGGGCTTCTCGAACCCGATCTCGCTGTTCGTGAATATGGACCAGGCCTGCGCGGCGATCGCCCGGCATGCCGACCGCCAGGGCCCCCTGCCGGAGCCCGACACGATCGACCCGGCCTACTGGATCTACGATATCGGCGAGAACGGCGACCTCTCCGTCGATGCGGCGGTGAGCACCGGCGTGCGCACCCTGGTCGAGCGCTTCCGCACCCTGCCGAACGCCAAGGCCTCCTTCGCCACCAAGGCGGTCAACCGCGACCTCCTCGCCTACGACCCGCAGGCCAAGACGCGGATCCGGTTCTCGCTGATGCCCGCCCGGATCGCCAAGATCGTTGACGTGCGCACGAGCCCGATCCCGGAGCGGATCGCCGCGATCAGCGATTTCGTCGCCGCGGGCTACGAGGTCCACGCCAATTTCTCGCCGGTGATCCTCTACGAGGGCTGGGAGGCGGATTGGCGCGCGCTGTTTGCCGAGATCGACGACACGCTTTCGGACGCCGCCAAGGCCCAGCTCAAATGCGAGATCATCATGCTGACCCACAATGCGGGCCTGCACGACGTCAATCTCGGCTGGCACCCCAAGGCCGAGGAATTGCTGTGGCGGCCGGACATCCAGGAGGCGAAGGTCTCCGAGGGCGGCGGCACAAACCTGCGCTACCGGACCGGCTGGAAGGGGAAATGGCTCGCCCGGTTCAAGGCCCTGCTGGCCGAGACCCTGCCGTACTGCACCGTGCGCTACGCCTTCTGAACTCCCGGGCCGACGGCGCGTTGGGGCGCGGGTTCAGGGAAAGGCGCAGGGATGTCCGAGCACGAAGCCTATATCCGCGAGGCGGTCGCGCTGGCCGAGGCGAATGTCCGGGCCGGCGGCTCGCCCTACGGCGCGGTCATCGTGCGCGACGGGGCCGTGCTGGTCCGGGCCGCGAACACGGTGCACGCCACCAACGACCCGAGCGCCCATGCGGAGATGGTGGCGCTGCGCGAGGCCAGCCAGGTTCTGGCCAGCCGCGACCTCTCCGATTGCGTGATGTATGCGAGCGGCCGCCCCTGCCCGATGTGCCACGCGGCGATGCGGCTCGCGGGCTTCCGCGAAGGCTACTTCGCCTTCTCGGCCGAGGAAGCCGAGGAGCACGGGGCCGGCAGCGCGGCGATCTACGCGGAGCTGTGCCGCCCCCTGGACGAACAGCCGATGCGCCTCAGCCAGATCCGCCCCGCTGGCGCGGCGCCCTACGCCGCGTGGCGGGCGCGGCGCGAGGCCTGAGGCCTGTCGGAGGGGGTTTTCCTTTTCCAAGGCGGCGTCTCGGAATCTCCACGGACCGGCACGCCCCCGTAACGGACGCTAGTAGCGATCATCCGCGGAAACTCCCGCTCCGGGGTCCGACGGGGCGGTATCGTCGGTGCCCGGCGCCGGTTCCCGCAGCGGAGGAGTCGCGCGGGGCTTGGCCACCGAGCCCGTCCGGGTCGGCGAGGGCTTGGCTTTGACGGCGAGGCTCGGGGGCGCCGCTTTCCCGATCGGTCCGGGCACACCTTGCGGGCCGCGTGGTCCGGGCGGACCTGCCGGCCCGGCGCTGCCCACGGGACCCTCCGGTCCCGGCGGACCGCGCTCACCGGGCGGGCCGACCGGGCCCTCGGCACCCGGGGGGCCAGGCGGTCCCATCGCCCCCTGAGGACCGGGCTCGCCCCGGATCCCGGCCTCGCCGCGCGGCCCGGGCGGTCCGGGAAGCCCCGGCGCCTGCTGGCCGCATTCGCCCACGACGACGCTGCGCACCTGTTTGGGGGTCCGCAGCGTCGCGATGCAGGTGGCCGGGTGATAGACCACGTGAAACTCGAAGGCGCCCCGGCTGTCGGTGCGCTGCGGGAACCGGCCGTCGAGCGTGATGTCGGTGTCCGGCTCTCCGGTATTGCCCAGAACCCACAGGTCGCCGGCCGTGATCTTGGCGGCATCGATGCGCATATCGGCCTTGGCCGGCGCGATACAGACGATCAGCGCCGCAAAGACCGGAAACACGCTCCCGTACCGGCGCGATAGACACATGGCGGGTCCCGCGTTCTTCATATCGGCAACATGCCGCGCCTTTGCGGATTCGCAATAACGCGGCTTAAGTTCGGTGTGAAAAGCGACGTTTTAGCGAGCTACACGCCCGAATTCGGTATTCGCATGGCTGACATGCGCCATATGGCCGAAGGCTCGCACTTTCGTCCGACCGGAACAGCCGATCCGGGTGCGGTCGCGCACAGGGCGGTACGCCGATCGGTGACGCCATACGGGCGTCGTCGGCACTTGCTCCGCTGCTGGAACGGCCCCTTTTCCGGGGTGCTGCGGCGCTCAGCCCTGTCCCGCGCCCCGCAAGAGGGCTGTCCGACGCGCGCCGGGCCGGGTCGCGAATTTCTGTTCCTTCGCGATGCAACGGTTTTGGCAGGTTGTTCGTTTGGGGGTTCGGCGCTGCACCATGAGCGCCCGACCCAGCACGGCCACGCTTCGAGGCCGCCAGCAGCCTGTGCGGATTCCGCTTGTGCGGCGCACAATCGAATGCTGCGTAAGTTGTTGTCCGGGCCGTTGTTTCGGACGGACTGCGCCGGGGATTCGGTATCAACTACTGAACGTGAGGTTTGCGCGACAACCCCGCCTATGGCGGCTTAATCCCCGTTCAATATGCACTTTTTTACAAAGCTAACCTGTTTAGGCAGGGTAAATAAAATAGCTGCCGCCTTGTCAGCCCCTTAATTGGCGTCTATAAGCCCGGCACTAACTAATCATTAACCACCCGCCATTGGCCTCAAACGAGGATCTGAGACCATGCAGGGTCATGCCGAATCCCCCACATCCACGGGCGCCTCTGCGCCGCACCATAGGGTTGAGATGTCCGATGTGGCCGATCAGATTGCGGATCAGGTGAGCGAGGCTGCGG
>NZ_JAJALK010000007.1 GCF_020523825.1 Methylobacterium brachiatum
GGCGCGACCTTCATGGCTGTTGCGGTGCTGTTCAAGTACGGGTTCAACCCGGAGGCGCTGTTCGCCAGCGCCGTGCAGGTCCATCCGAAGGGCGACGCCATCATGGCGCCGGGCGGTCTCGTGTCGAACCCGGTCGAGGCGATCTCGCTCGGCGTCGGCCTGATGTTCGGCACCGCCGGCCTGCCGCACATCCTGATGCGGTTCTTCACGGTCTCGGACGCCCAGGCGGCGCGCAAGTCGGTGTTCTACGCCACCGGCCTGATCGGCTACTTCTACATCCTGACCTTCATCATCGGCTTTGGCGGCATCGCCCTGCTGATGTCGGATCCGAGCTACTTCAAGCTCGGCGCGGCCGGGACCTTCGACAAGCTGAAGGACATGATCGGCGGCACCAACATGGTGGCGGTGAACCTCGCCAACGCGGTCGGCGGCCCGTACTTCCTCGGGTTCATCTCCGCCGTGGCCTTCGCGACCATCCTCGCGGTCGTCGCCGGCCTGACGCTGGCCGGCGCCTCGGCGATCAGCCACGACCTCTACGCCCAGGTGATCGCCCGCGGGCGCACCACCGAGAAGCATGAAGTCAACCTCTCGAAGATCTCGGCGGTGGTGATCGGCATCGTGGCGATCTACCTCGGCTACGTGTTCGAGAACCAGAACGTCGCCTTCATGGTCGGCCTCGCCTTCGCGGTGGCGGCGAGCTGCAACTTCCCGGTTCTGGCCATGTCGATCCTGTGGCGCGGCACCACGACCTGGGGCGCGCTCACCGGCGGCCTCGTCGGCCTGCTCACGGCGGTGATCATGGTCGTGCTGTCGAAGGCGGTGTGGGTGGCGACGCTGGGCAACCCGGCGCCGCTGTTCCCCTACGACAACCCGGCGCTGTTCTCGATGCCGCTGGCCTTCGCGACGATCTGGGTCGTGTCGCTGATGGACAAGTCCCGCAGGGCCCAGCGCGAGCGGGCCGCGTTCGAGGCGCAGTACGTGCGCTCCGAGACCGGCATCGGAGCGGTCGGCGCAAACGCCCACTGACCGGCACATGTCGTGGTCCTGACGGGCCACGACAGCCCTTTAACGCCAACGAAGGTGTGGCATGCCACCTTACCTGATGTGCGCGAAAGGCCCCGGACTTCAGGCCGGGGATGTAAGCGCATAAGCGACGTTGCCGAACAGTCCGTGAACGTCTAGCTTTCGGTGATGGCGTTTGCGGCGGGCTACCGGTACCGGTTTGACCCGACGCCGGAGCAGGCGAACCTGCTCCGGCGCACTTTCGGGTGCGTCCGGGCGGTCTACAACCGCGCGCTCTATGAGCGGGAGACAGCGTGGCGCGAGCGGAGCGAGCGCATTCCGTTCAAAGTGATTTCACGCTCGTTGCCAGTTTGGAAGACTGAGTGGCCGTAGCTCGCCGAGGTTTCCTCGGTGCCGGTGCAGCAGGCGCTTCGTCACCTGGAAGCGGGCTATGCCCGGTTCTTCCAGCGGCTCGGGCGCAAGCCTCGGTTCAAGTCGCGCCGGGATCGCCAGTCGGCGACGTTCATGAAGACGGCGTTCCGCTGGCGCGAGGGTCAACTAACGCTCGCGCTGATGAAGCAACCGCTCGCGATCCGCTGGTCGCGGGCGCTGCCGAGCGCGCCATCGTCTGTGACGATCTCGCGCGACGCTGCGGGCCGCTGGCACGTGGCATTCCGCGTCGAGGTCGAGCCAGAACCCGCGCCGGAGCCGCTGCGGCCGGCGATCGGCATCGATCTCGGGCTGATGACGCTCGCCGTCACCTCGGACGGTGAGTCAGTCGCCAATCCGCGCTGGTTGCGCCAGCGCCAGCATCGCTTGAGGCGGGCGCAGCGCGCGCTCGCGAGGAAGAGGAAGGGCTCGAACAACCGGGAAAAGGCTCGGCGCGCAGTGGCGCGCCTGCACGCGCGCGTCGCCGACGCGCGCCGGGATCACCATCACAAGCTCTCGACGCAGTGGATTCGCGAGAACCAAGCGATCCACGTCGAGACGCTCAGCGTGCGCGGGCTTGCGCGCACAAGGCTGGCGCGCTCGCTCCACGACGCGGCCTGGGGCTTGCTCCTCGCGATGCTCCGGTACAAGGCGGCGTGGTACGGGCGCGATCTGGTCGCGATCGACCGGTTCTTCCCGAGCACGCGCGCGTGTTCGTGTTGCGGCGGCGTCGGTCCAAAGCGCGCGCTGCACGTCCGGACGTGGACCTGTGACGCCTGCGGCGTCACGCACGACCGCGACGTGAATGCATCGCAAAACATTCTGGCCGCGGGGCACGCGGTCAGGGCCGGGTCCGATCCCCGGCGATGGCCTGTGGAGGGGATGTTAGACGCGCCGGGCTTGACCCGGAGCGCAACCCCGGTGAGACAGGAACTTGCGGCGTGAGCCGTAGGAATCCTCGCCTTGAAAGGCGAGGAGGCTCTGTCAAGATCGCTTCCAGGTTCGCCCTGCGTTCCGCACCTTCAGATCCCGGCTGGTCCTTCTCAGGAGCGACAGGTCAGGATCGCGTGTTTGGACTGGGCGGTAAGGTCGCGAGATGCGTTCGGTTGCGACAGGTTGCGGGTCGCCCGCAGACGACGAACGGTCCGCGTTGCTCGGATAGAGGCGTTGCGCCGCTCCTGACCTCAAGCTTCAATCGTCGCTGGAAAGCCTGGATCAGGTCCTGGCGTGTTCGCTCGACCGAATTGGCTGCCTCGCCGCTTGCACAGTGCCCTGGCGAGGCGTTCCTGCACACCGGGCTTGAGAACGACGTCTCGAAGATAGAAGCTCACGCCGCATCGAGCCCGTCTGATCTCGGGTTCGATACCCAGTTTCTTGAGGTAACTGACAACACCTCGGCAACTCGTCGCGTTGAGACGGGCGAGTTCCGAAGCAGAGATGTATCGGCCCCGAAACGCGTCCAGGTCACGACGTGCGACGAGCGTGACCCGTCGTCGCGTCGAAGGACGGACGCCTGACCACGCCTTCATGGCTCGCGCGCGGATAAGCCGGCTTATCACCTTTCCGTTGACATGAAGGATTTCTTCCACTTGGCGCAGCTTGAGCAGATCGACCTCATCGGGCTGCGCAAGTGCGGCGGCGATCTCCCGCGGAGCGACGAGCAAAGCGGCGTAGCCTGCCTTTCTACGATCAAGGTGGATCGTCGGGAGCTCGCCTCCGATGACGAGCTGGATGATTATCTTGACGGCACAGTTCGCCCTGCGCGCCGCGTCGGTGAGCGGACACATGTGGTCGTGGACCGTGTCGACCGGTACGGCATGGTTCAGGATGGCATCGCGGAACGCGACGATCCCCGCTCGCGCGTAGACCGGTGCGAGCCCGGGCGCGTTGGCAAACAGCGGGATCGGTCGGATGAAGCCGGCTGCGGCCAGGCGCTTTGCTTGCACGAGCGAGCAACCCAGCAGCGTGGCAATGTCCGGTAGCGTCAGGGCGTCGCTGTACTTGGCGATGACACGCTCTGCCGTGGCGGCGTCGAAGACGATGTGATGGTCCCAGTCTTCGTGCTGTTCTGCGGCGGCCAGCCCGACAGCGAAGAGGATCTTCCGTAGGCGACGGGGGTCTCGGCCGGTGGCGATCGAGAGGGTTCGGATCGAGTGCAGCGTCCGCACCTCGATCGTGGAACCGAGGATCTTGTCGCCGGCGCCGAGGGGCATGATCTGTGCGATCGATCGGCGCACGAGGATGCGCACCGGCTCGAAGTCGGACCGGCGCCCGGCGCTGGTCAACCATTCGTAGAATGTTCCGAACAGCTTACGACCGTGGGCCAACGCCGACGTGTGCGGACGGTAGGTCCTGTAGAGATCGTCTATGAAGGCATGCAGTCCGTCCGGTCCCGCGGAGACAATCGCGAAACCGGCATGCCCGGCGGCCTGCCAACGGCTTTCGGGACAGCCACGGATCTTCGCCCGGCGACCATCCAGCGAGACGAGGCCGACGATCTCGCAAAGCTTCGCGGCCACATGCCAGTCGAGGCTATCCAGCCACGGAACCTGGCCGCTCAAGGCGTCCAGACGCCGGAGGAGGTAGGTTTCCAAGTCGGACAGCGGACGCGAACCATGCGACGCAGCGAGATGCTCGAGATCGCGGAGCGCCGGTGCGATACAGCGGGTGAATTCGTGCACGACGGACCGTTCGGCCGGCAGGCCGACCTCCACCAGCGGCAGGCGATGAACCGGGCACGTCCGGATCGCCGCGAACATCCAGAGCGTTCGGCCGTATGCGGCCCACGAGGCCGGAAGCCCGCTCGCTTCGGCATCCTCGATGAGACAACGCGGGCAAACCCTGCGGTAGCCGCGATGCAGGGCAGACGCGGCGAGCTTCTCGCCCCGATAGGTCCCGCCACGCTGTCGGTCGAACCGGATCGCGCGCTCCACCAGTCCGGATGCGTCGACGTCGGCGACCCTGGCGAGCGCCTTGAGGTGCCGCGGCTCCCCTTGAGCGACCGCGCGGAAATCAATCCCGAGCATCTGGCCCAGCAGCTTGGGATCGTCGATCCCGTGCCGCATGGCGAGGCGTCCCATGAAGCTCGCCGGTGTCTCGCCGGGCTGGAAGGGGAGGTGAGGCCACAGCACGCTCACGCCTCATCCTCCTCATCGAAATCGTCGTCGGTTGCGAGTGACGCGCGCTTGACCTTCTGGGCGCGCAGGAGGCGCTGCTTCGGCGGCTTCTCCAGGACCAACAAGGGATCGGTCAGCCGCCAGTCTCGGGCCACGAATGGGTTGTGCTCGGGCGCGACCCCGCGCGATTGGACGTAAGCGCGTGCAAACGTGTGGAGGCTGAGCGCCGTCTGGCGTTCCGTGAGTGCGGACCGGATCGCATCGTAGGTGATCTCGATGCTGCGCCCGAGCTGCCGATTTCCGGCATGGATGAGGCGGGGTACGACAGCTGCGAGCTCTCCGGATGCGATCGACAACTCTGCGACGCTCGCCAGCTCACCGACGACATGCTCGATGCGGCGATAATCCGTCTTCGGGACGAGGCCGGTGGCGGCCGTGAACGCCATGCGGCCGGAGAGCTGCGGGTCATTCCGGATCGCGCTCACCAGCTCGGGAATACCGGAAAGTATGACTGCAACCGGCCAATCCAAGTAGATCATGAGGTACTTGAACATATTGATGATCTTCTTGATCTCGGTCTTATTCGCTGGCTCCGTGACGTGATGCGCCTCGTCAACGTGGAGAATTTTGATACCGCGAATTTTCAGTCGATTCCGGATCATGTGCGCGAGCTTCAGCTCGTAATTCTTGCCGGTGGGAACGTTGACGATCGGCAATCCGAGTTGCTCAAAGACGTCTTGGCCGAACCGGCCGAGCGTGCAGGCGCCCTGGGGGACGACCGTGACCAGCGGACAATCGGCCCTCGCATCGCCGTAGCCTGGAAGGCTCGGGTGACCGCGGAAGACCTCGCTCAGTGCCCGGCTTTTACCGGCCCTGGCCTGCCCGCTGAGGACGAAGCCGCGCGCCTCGACGACGTTGTCCGGCCCCACCGGCAGGGCCGGATCACGGCGCTCGAGCAGCTGCTGCAGGACGACGTTGAGCTGTTTCTCGACCGCGCCGTGTGTCGGCGTCGCGAAGTAGGTCGCCTTGACGCGTTCCATGGTGGCGACGACGTCGAGGTCGGCCGGCCGGAGGCCGGCGCGTATCGTCGCGAGGGCATTGGGCACCGTCACGTCGGCCTCCGCACCTGCCAGAGGCCCTGATCGTCCTCGTCCGTCACCTCGGGCGGTGAGGTCCGCTCAGGCTGCACGAGCGTGTCGTTCATCGGTGGCTCCGCGGGGCCTGTCACGGGGATGCCGCGGGAGAGATCCTCCAGGTCGGTCGGCGCCCCGTGCTCGTCGTCGAGGATCTCGAGGGTGCGAATGGTCCCGCGCTCGATCCGCTCCACTCTCTTGGGATCGAGGACGATGCCGGTCAGCGCGGCCTGAGCGTGGGCCGCGTCGGCACTGGATCGTATCCGATCGAGAGCCTCCTCGGCGATCGCCCGTGCCTCGTGTTGACCGGGACCGGCATCGATACGGGCCTGTTTCACGCTGCGTTGCCAGGCGACGGCCGAAACGCCATCGAAGCCGGGCGTTCGACACTTCGCGTGGTGCCACTCCGTTCCGATGCGCACGGAGATCCAGCCCAGATCGTCTTGGTCGATCCGGACGTCGAGTTCGACCTCTTCGTGATCGCGGAAGTGCCGCACCAGAGCTGGCGAGAGATAGTACAAGCCCATGACCCGGATGCCGCGATTGTTGAGCGTGCGCCGGACCGTGATGCCGAAGATCGCGCGCTGGTCGTGGGGCCCGGGCGGCACCGGCCCGCGCTTGTACAGGGCCTCGAGCTCGGTCCAGCGCTGTCTGGGCGTCTTGCCGCCGAGATTTTCATGCGGGATGTTGTGATAGATGTCGACGAACCAGAGGATCATCAGATCGCACAGCTGGTCGAGCGTGAGGCTGGCCCGCGCCTCCGCGTCATAATCGCCTTTGTCGGTGACGTTCGCGAACGTCTGGCCGGTGAAGTAGCCCATCAGGCCCGTCCGGATCGTGCCGAACAGCCGCTCAATGTGCGGGCGTAATTCGGGCATTCCGGCCGGCGGCGAGACGTTGAGGATCCTCAGGTCGGCGGTGGCCAGCTTGAAGCGGTCGGAGACGTAGGCCGGCCCGGTGTCGTTACGGAGCGTGAGCGGATGCGCCGTGTAGTCCCACGGGGTGCGACATCCGGCGGCCTGCGCGACGGCGGTCTTGTCGTTCAGCATCATCCGCAAGGTCAGCAGGTTCGACTCCGCCGTCACCGTGCGGCTCAGGCGCATCGCGAGGATGCAGCGCGAAGCGACGTCGAGCACGACCGCGAGCCAGCGCCGCTCCCGCCGGACCAGCTTGCGTTCGGCGAGACTCATGAGCTTCCAGGCGCCGGACCGGACGCACAGGCTCATGAGCGAGACCTGCCATTCGTCCATCTGCACGAGCTCGCCGATGCGGTGGGCTCCGAAGGTCTGGGTCACCGCCTTGAAGCGTCGGAGCGCGAACGGCAGCCCGCGGCGCGCGACGCAGACCTCGAATTTCGGCAGCGCCCGCACGGCCGCGGAGAAGGTGGTGAACGAGACTCGGTAGGCCTCGGGATCCTCGCCTGCGCGAGGCTTGAATCCGGACTTCTCCAGCGCGCGGCAGAACGCCTTGTAGCAGGCCTTCTGCGTGGGCCTCGTCTCGGACATGTAGCCGTGGACGTGGTCGTGCATCAGCGCGAGCACGTCGGGGTTCTTGCGCGGCACTCGATTGCCGCAATGACGCAGGCGGTCGCGCAGCGCGTACGCGAGACAGCCGCAGGTCTGGTAGATGCGGTACCATTCCCTCAGCGTCCGGGCTTTCGGGAACCTGAAGGTCAGCGTCGTGGTCACATAGCGCCGTCGCTTTTCGACCTTGCGCTCGAGGGCCTCGCCGCGTCGATCCTCGACGAGCACGATGTGCTTGGACAGGCCACGTGCGGTGACGCGACGCTCGATCTCACCCAGAACCTTCTGAATCGCGGCATCGTCGATGGTGGTCTGCCCGTCGGCGTGGAGGTCGATCAGATCCTCGACACAGGCTTCCCGGAAGAGCACGACCGCGAGTTCGTCCCGTGGCAGGTCCAGGACCGAGGCGACGCCGGAGCGGGCTCGAGCTTCGACGTGCCCGAGGCTGTAGTAGTCCCGGTTGTGCTGGAACTTCGGTGAGCGCCGGAAAGCCTCGAATTCGGCGAAGGTGATCTCCTGGGCGAGGTTGCTGCCCACCTGCACCAGCACGTAGTGGTCGGGAAGCGAGCGTGGGCAGGTGTAGGCCAGACCGTCGGGGAGGATGATCTGGTCATAGCGACCCAGCTCGTAGCGTGGGATCGTCCGTTCGAGCCGGATCACGCGGCAACCTCCGTCTCCGCAGGCGGCGCGACACGGGTGTCGTAGTCCCAGCGACCGGCCTGGATGGGCAGCAGCGTGCGATCTCCGATCGCGCGGATCGCGGCACGGAACGCGTCGGCGCCCAGGCCTGTCGCTTCGACGAGGCTGGCGATTGTGGTTCGACCGTACAGGCGTCCCACGTACTGGGCGATCGCGGCGTCGGAAGATCCTGGGACGTCGCGCCGGCAGTCGTGCAGCAGGCCGACGTTGTAGATATCGGCCTGCGAGAAGCTCAGCTCGGTGAAGATGACGATCCGGTCCGCGAAGCTGCGCGGGATCTGGTGGGCGATGCTCCTGTAGAAGCCGGCGAGATCCTTCAACTCCGCGCGGATCGAGGCTTTGCAAGCTACGGCGACGCGTTGGCCGCTGCGCAGAACAGCCAGGAAGTCAAAGGTGTGCAGGTGCTGCCGACCGCCCCGCGTGTAAGTGATGGCCGGCGGCTGATCGATCAGCGTCTCCACCTCGGGATCGGCCAGCAGGTGCAGGGCCGAATGACACTCGATCATGCTCTGAAACACCACGCGTCGCTGGTCTGTCGTGGTGACGAGTTGCCCGATGGCGGAGACCCGCGACCGGCGTGGCAGCGTGCGGCTGGAGAGACTGGGAAGGCTTTCCGAGAATGGCGGCGGCCAGTCCCGGCAAGCGTCGAACAAGACGGTGTTATTCCGAACCATGGGCCGACCTCGTGCGCCAAGACTGCGCCGGCATCGCTCGGCGCGTCACGGTTGGGAGGCGGCGCGCGGTCAGGCTGGAGGCCCGACGGGCGCCGTCCTCATTCGAGGGGGGAGCCGATCGACCTGAAGGGGGAGTCGAGGTGACGCAGGCACACTCGCCCAAGACGGGCTTGCGAGGCCGACGAACCCATGCGAATCCTCGTGCAGGTTCGGCTATTCAGCCAGCATCCTTCGACCCACCGGTCTTACCGATGTGGTTGTTGGAGCGGACTGGGGGTTGGATCGATTTGGGGCGGTGACGATACGGGGTGACCCGTACCGGATCAGCGTCCTCGGCCAGCCGATACCGCATGCCCTTTGGGCGGCGGTGATCATGTACAGCGCACGCTCCGACGCTTTGGAACGTTGGCGGATCGTGCGAAGCGGCCAGCCCTGGAGGTGCGCGGTCTGTGACCGCGCCCTCCAGCGGAGCGGATCGTGGGGCACAAAGCTACATGGGGATCTCCTTTGTGGTGTCCGCGAAGAACGACTCAGCTCTGCCGTCGAGTCAATGATCCGAGTTCGTTCAGAACCGCCTTTTGTCCCGACAATGACCTAACTCAGTCTCGGCCTTTACTTGAAAAAGCCTCAAGAAGGGCCCTAGACCGCGCAAGAACTGGCGAAGACCACGCAAGAAGGGGCGGAGCAACGGCAAGACCTGCTCCCGCCAAGCTAGCAGCCACTAGATTGCGCCGGTTTGACGCAGCCGTTGGCGGCGGAGGGTGGGACCGGAAGCGATTTCAGCCGGGCCGGTTCCGTCGAGCTGCGATGACAGGTCCTGAATGGGTACAGGTCCGTCCCGATCTTCTCGCAACCATCGGGCAAGCGTCGCAGCAGTTGGCGGACGCCGTCGGCCATCCAGGCTTGGTCCACGGGCCTCCGAAGTATTACCAGGCGGTTTTAGATCGGCCTCGATCCGGCCGATCACCGGGCTCAGGATTGCGATGATGCGTTCGAGGTCGTGAGCTGTCGACTTGTAGAGCCTGGAATCGGAGGCGCAAAGGTGGCTGATCCCGTTCAGCCAGAGGCGCCGTCGCGTCTCGGGCGTGATTGGCCTGTTCATCAGCGACGCTCGCGGTACGACGACGTCTTTCCAGAGCGCATCAAACACCTCCGTCCGGAAGACGCGGCAACTGCCCGCTCCGCCGCCGTTTGGGACGGCACGGCCGCTTCCGGCGTTCGATCGTGTCGTGCCCTTCGGCCAGCCTCGCAGTGGGATTGATCGCCGATCGGCAGAACTGCCGGGATCTGGGTCGGGAAAAGCCGGGATCGGAATGAGACGCATATGTGTGTACATGACGAGCCTCTCCTACGGGTTATATCGTGAGATCCGTTCAGCCGCTCTGCCGCGTTCGCTGACCGCGTTCGCGGCGACGTCGGCCTCAGCGCGATCTGAGTTGGGGCTTTGGTGAAGGCGCGAGGGTTACAGCAACGACCCGCGCTGTTCCGGATCCGGGCGGCGGCGGATCACCGAGGTTCGGCCGCCGACGCGTGGCGCGGGTCCTCGTGCGCGAGCGCACGGAGAGCCGCCGCGAGCCGATCAATGCGGGTGGGACGATCGGGGACGCGTGGCCAGGTGGCGCAGCTTGCTTCCGCGCCTCTGACTTCCTCTCGGGCAACCCAGGTTGTGTACGCGTCGGCGATCGAGGTCATCGCATCGCAGTGCACCGGCGTTCGTCCTTCGCGCCTGAGCGTGCGGACGCTTTGGCAAGTGTCCAAGGTGGACCTCCCATTCAGGTCAGATGCGGTTCGAGAAGCGGTCGTAGGGCGTGACCTCAGTGATCAGGATATCTGCGTCGTAGCCGTAGATCTCGCGGCGCAGATACTCGAACTCCAAACCGACGAGATCCTCGGGCAAGTCGCGATACCAAGCCTTTGGTCGGCCCGGATTGGGCGTCCCATTCCAGCGGTACCCACGTGCTTTGAGCGCGTCCTTCCGCTCGAACGGTGCCAGCGACGCCCAAACCCGGTAGACTGGCGCCTCTGCGGCTTCGATGAGCTTGGCGAAGGCCGTGGTTTCGGACTTCGGCAAACGCCGCGACAGGATTTCGATGGCTGCGAGGCAGTCTTCGTGCGCGCGGTGGAACGAGGCGAAGAAGCCGAGATCCGCCAGCAGATAGCCGAGCTTGGCTCCGCCGAACCCTTCCTCCTTCCAGGGCACCTGCGTGAGAGAGCAAGCCCATCGCTTCCGCGCGAAGGCGGGCGTGATCTGTTCGGCAAAGGGTCTGTCGAAGCGGCTGTTATGAGCGCAGATCCAGGATGCGTCGGCGATGATCCTCTCGACTTCGGCCACATCGATCATCGAGCCCTGGACCATTTCAGGCGTGATGCCGGTCAGCTTGGTGATCTCCGGCGAGATCGGCATGAAGGGATCTTGGAACGAGCAGTACGGCTCCTCCACGTTCAAAATCCGGCCGTCGGCCGAGTAGGTAAACGGTACCAGGGCGATTTCGATGACCTCGTGCATCTCGGGATCGAGTCCCGTAGTCTCGAGATCCAGGAAGACGCCGCGGGCCACCGCAGCGTCGGCAGTTTGATCGTAGGTTGCGCGCGGCGTCAGCCGACGCAGCACGCGGTACTCGCCAGTTTGCTCCAGCAGGCTGGCGAGTTGATCGAGATGGAGATTTTTCGACATGGTCTGCACCACAGTTGTTGGCGACAACAATGATGTAATGCGGCCGCTGCCGAATTGCACATTTTGTGCAGTAACGTGGCTAATTTAGCGTTGTTGGTAGATGACTTTGATTAATATTCAGCCCGAGCAGGTCAGAGCAGCACGTGCCATGCTGGGTTGGTCTCAGGATGATTTGGCAGCGCGCATCGGCCTATCGCGCCGTTCACTCATAAATTATGAGCATGGCATCCACAGCGCGAAGGAAGAAACATTGAAGAAAATGGCGTCCATATTCCGCGAAGCCGGGATCGAATTTACTCGGACCGCATCTGGGGCGATCGGCCTTACACTGAGCGAGGAGGCCTTATTGGAGAGCCGTGTTCACAGAAGGCGCCCAGCGCCTTGAGAAGATCTTCTCGGTGCCAAGCTGGCCGTTAAAGCCCGCGATGGTGCTTCGCGCCTCGTTTCGTTAACGGCTGGGCCGAGCATGCCCCGCGGATTGGTCCGCCCCAACATGCGGCTGCGCCGTCTGCCGATGCGGCATCTGGCGAGTTGGCGCCGACGGCGGCGCTCGGACGTGCGCGCGCGACGGGCGTAGCGCGGGGCCGAGATCGTTTCGCCGTCTCTGGTCGCGATCAGACTGTCAAGGCCGAGGTCGATGCCGACGATGCCGGCTCCGCAGGTCTCAGCGAAGGCGGCCTCGACCAGGAATACCAGGTACCACTTGCCCGGCTGGCGCGTGAGGATAGCGGTCCCGAGCGTCGCGTCCTCCGGCAAGTTTTAGTGCCACACTGTTTTGATCCTGCCCGGCACGGCGACGATTCCGAGGCGACGGTCCCTCTTCAGTGTCAGCCCGTCGCCGAACCGGAACGTGGCGGCGTGGCAGCGGCGCGAAAGCGCGGGAACGCGTGCCCACGCTGTAAGATAGCGGCGTAGGCTTGGTGGAGCCGGCGCAGCACTTGCTCCAGGGCCGAGAGCGACCAGCGCCCGAGACCATCGGGATCGGCGAGGCGGCAGTCCTTGAGTTCGCTCGCCTTGCCGGGCAGAGCGCTGACTTATGCACTGTCTGCGATAGGCCTCAAGGCGCTGCTCGAGGCTGGCGTGCTGCTCGCCTCCCGTATTCCCGCGTGCCTCTGGAGGATTGCGCGTGCGGGCGCGGGGAGGTGTTGCACGCTCGCTCGCAGGTCTACCTTCGCTTTCAAGGCGCGGTGCCAAGCTGCGTCGAATGCTCTCGCGAGAGCGTGCTCCCGTCCGACCATGCTCAAGGCCTCAATCACTTCGGCTGCCCGGGCAAACGCTTGGTTCGGATCGTCTGTGCTGTTGATGCACCATCCCTGTTCGAGCAGCGTGCTGACGACCCAGCATTCGGGGGCCGGAACGATCACTGGGATCCCCGGACCGTGCAGGACGATTGACTGGACCGACTCGTCGACGAGGACGGCCAATTCGCTCGCGACATGGACATTGATCTGGAGGTGGCCCGCATTCCGAAAGCGTGTCGTGCCGACCACGTCGGCCGCGCTGGCGATGGGCGCAAAGCTCGAATCGATGCCGCGAAGCGCGGCAAGGAGGTTTGGGATCTGATCTGCCGCGCGCAGCGCAATGCGGGCTGATCGACCCTCGTCGTGCTCGGCTGGCCTGCTCAAGGCTCTGGATAGCCGCACTCCGAGGACGCCGCCGTAGGTCTGATAGGCGGCAGTGCCGAGGAGGACCGCGCCGTCGGAAAACAGGCGAGCCTTAGCCAAGGCCTCGATTATCCGCCCGGTGATCCTGTCGGGTTGCGGCACCCCAGCTCCGATCAGCGCGCGTACGGTGGTTGTGCGCTCGGCTCGGACAGCTTTGATCCGCTGGAACCGCACGACCCACGCCATGACACCGGGGTCGTCAGAGCGTCCGATGTAGCGAGCAAAACGTTGACCCCGGTCAGTCTCGCCGCCGTCCCGGCGATAGCCTTGATAATACACGTGGCCGGACCGCGCGCCTGCTCGGCCGGGCCGGACGAGGACGCTGCCGTTTTCCGGAAATTCGGGGTCGAACAACTCGTCCGCACTCTGTTGCAAGAGGTCGGCCAACAGAGTGTGCTGAGCGAGCGAGAGCGATCGTACCATTGTAGACGACGATGTATGCAAACCGATAGAATACATACATCGTGGGGACCGACAACCTCGTGGCCTACGGCCGACTGCCCTAGCGATGTCGGACCGTGTGCGCCTGAAATCCGAGCGGGCTCGGGGTGCCATACGGGGTGTTCTCCTACCGCTACAATCTCGCGAAAGACTTGCGCGGAGTTCGAGACGTGCCTGCCGCCTTGCGGGCGATCAGAAGTTCCTTGTGCCTCAAGAGCGCGGCTGAGCGTCAAGGGCGTCGAGCGCTTATCCTCGAAGTCGTCGAGAGCCATCGGCCGTCAGGCAGATCCCAGACGAACGCCAGAATACAAAAACGCCATCGGGCCGCGTCCGGGAACGCCACCCGATATGCTTGAAGCACCGCCAGTAAGCAGTGAATGAACGTTCATTGACATGAGAATGAACGTTCACTATCGTCCATTCGGTGAAGGGGGGGGCATAGGAATGGCATACGGACTTGATGTGCTGACGGACCTGACCTGTCCTGCGGAAGAGGCTTGCGGCCTTCTGTGCTCAGTCGTGACGACGGCGTCCCGCCCGGCCAACCTGCTCGCCGTCCTTGTGTTGCTCCTGGGTTGGGCTGCGCTGCTCTCCTGGACCGGTAACGGGCCCGGAGGTTGGCAGGCCCGTACCTGCGCACGCCACGACTTAGCGTCGCGTGCCTGCTCAGAGATTGGTCCGGTCAAGGACGCCAGCCCGGTCGTTCTCCATACGGCGGAGTTCGCATCGTGGGCGCGGTGACCGGCACTGTCGTGGAGGTCCGCGACGCCCAGGCCGCGCGGCGCGAGCAGATCCTCGATGCCGCCGAGGCCTGCTTCGTCCGCAACGGCTTCCACCGGACCACCATGGCAGACCTCGCGCGTGAGGCCGCGATGAGCCAGGGCAACTTCTACCGCTACTTCGCTTCGAAGGAGGACATCGTCTTGGCGATGGCGGAGCGCGACCGCGCCCGTGGCGCCATCCTCGTCGCCGAGATGGAGCGGGCGGGGGACCGCCGCGCGCTCCTGACGGGCATCCTCGAACGCTACTTCACCAATATCACCCGCGAAACCGCGGTGTTGCGCCTCGACCTCTGGGCAGAGACCACGCGGAATCCCGCTATCGCT
This sequence comes from Methylobacterium brachiatum, assembly GCF_020523825.1. Taxonomy (GTDB): domain Bacteria; phylum Pseudomonadota; class Alphaproteobacteria; order Rhizobiales; family Beijerinckiaceae; genus Methylobacterium; species Methylobacterium brachiatum. The sequence goes on from NZ_JAJALK010000007.1 coordinate 14,462, forward strand.
GCGCTGGTCGATCGGAGTGAGGCGGAGGCCCGCGAGTGGCTGTGCGGGATGTTCGCCGCGCTGGCAGCCTCGCCCGAATGCAATCCAGTGGCGATGTTCGACGTGGTCAACCCGCTGATGAAGGGCATCATCGTCAGCCGCGCCACTCTGCCCGGGTACGACCCGGCCAACGCAGCCGCTCACCTCCAAGCCCTCATCGAAGCCGGCCTGCACGGTTCGCTCCCACGATCCGTCGATGTCACTGCGGAGACCAGCCGATGACCCGCGTCGCCTTCCTCGCCGGTCCTGCGCTTCTGGCGCTCAGCCTGACGGCCGCCTCCGCCCGCGACGAAGCCCCTGCCTCGGCCAGGCCACTCCTCGCGCCCGCCGTCAGCGTGGTCGAGGCGACGTGGCGCGAGACAATCGAGACCGTGACGGTGACTGGAACCCTGGTGCCGCGCGACGAAGTCCTGGTGACGCCCGAGATCGACGGCTACCGGATCACAGAGGTGCTGGTCGAGGAGGGCGCGCGGGTCGCCAAGGGCCAAGTGCTGGCGCGCCTGTCGCGCGACCTGATCGATCGCCAGATCGCGCAGCAGGACGCGGTGGTGGCAAAGGCGGAATCCGCCGTGCCCCAGGCCCAGAGCAATATCGAGCAGGCCGAGGCCGCCGAGACCGAGGCCCGGCTCGGGTTGGAGCGGGCGCGCTCGCTCATGGCGACCGGCAACACCACGGCGGTGGTGATGGAGACTCGGACCTCCGCCCTGCGCCAAGCCGAGAGTAGGCTGACCTTCGCCCGCAACGGGCTGGCCATGGCCAAGGCCGACCTCGCCCAGGCTCGCGCCGTGCGCGACGAGCTGTCCCTACGTCTGGCACGCACTGAGATCCGCGCCCCCGAGGCCGGCATCGTCAGCCGCCGCACCGCTCGCATCGGCCTTGCCGCCTCGGCCGCGTCCGAGCCGCTGTTCCGCCTGATCGCCCGGGGCGAGATCGAGTTAGAGGGCGAGGTCGTTGAGACCAAGCTGCCCCTGCTGCGCGAGGGCGCCCCGGCCTGGATCGACATGGGAGAGGGCGGCCGCGTCGCCGGTCGCGTGCGCGCCGTCTACCCCGAGGTCGACAAGGCCACGCGCCTGGGCAAGGTCCGCGTGCGCCTCGACCCCGACCCGCGCCTGCGCATCGGGACCTTCGCCCGCGGCACCGTCGAGCTCGCCCGCAGCCGCGGCGTCAGCGTCCCCCAGGCGTCCGTGCTCTACGGCGGCGGCCGTCGCAGTGTGCTCGTCGTGACGGGTGAGCGCGTCGAGGATCGCACCGTCCGCATCGGCATCGCCGACGAGGACACGATTGAGATCCGCACGGGCCTGAGTGAGGGCGAGCGCGTCGTCGCCCGGGCCGGCTCGTTCCTGCGCGACGGCGACCGTGTCCGGCCGGTGCTCGAAGCCCCGGCGTCCGCGCCGGCGGTAGCCGCCATGCCGGCGCTGTCCACCGCACAGGATACCGCCGAAGCGGGCGTGCCGTAAGCCGACGCCCCCGGCCGCCGATCCCACCATCACGGAAGCCAAGGCCGTTCCATGCGCCTCAACGTCTCCGCCTGGGCGATTCGCAACCCCATCGCGCCGCTCGTCCTGTTCCTCGTGCTGGTCGTGCTTGGCCTCGTCAGCTTCCGCGGGCTGGCGGTGACGAAGATGCCCAACGTCGACGTGCCCATCGTCTCGGTGGCCATCACCCAGTCCGGTGCGGCGCCGTCCGAGTTGCAGACCCAGGTCACGAAGTGGGTCGAGGACTCCATCGCTGGCGTCCGGGGCGTCAAGCACATCACCTCGGCCATCACCGAGGGCTCCTCGGTAACCACGGTCGAGTTCCGGCTGCAGGTGAACACCGACCGCGCCGTCAACGACGTGAAGGACGCGGTCTCCAAAGTCCGCATCAACCTGCCGCGCACCATCGACGAGCCGGTGATCAGCCGCGTTGAGATCGCCGGCCTGCCGATCCTCGTCTACGGCGTGAAGGCGCCCGCGATGACGCCGGCCGACCTATCCTGGCTGGTCGAGGACAAGATCGCCCGCGCGCTCCAGGGCGTGAAGGGCGTCGGCGGCGTCGAGCGGGTCGGCGGCGTCGCGCGCGAGGTCCGGGTCGTGCTCCAGCCGGACCGGCTGCTGTCGCTCGGCATCACCGCCGCCGACGTGAACCGGCAGCTTAGGCTCACCTCCGCCGACCTGGCCGGCGGGCGGGGCGAGGTCGGCGGGCGCGAGCAGTCGATCCGGACGCTCGCCGCCTCCCGCACCCTGCGCGACCTCAAAGCCACCTCCATCGTCCTGCCGGGCGGGCGTAAGGTCCGCCTCGACGACCTCGCCACGGTTGAGGACGGCGTCGAGGAGCCGCGCACCTTCGCCCGCTTCAACGGCGAGCCGGTCGTCGCCTTCGCGGTCTCGCGCGGTTCCGGCGCCAGCGACGCCGAGGTCGCGGCCGGAGTGCAGAGGAAGATCGCCGAGTTCCAGGCGGGCTACCCCGAGCTCCAGTTCGAGCTGATCGACTCCTCCGTCGCGTCGACCATCGGCTCGTACGATTCCGCCATGCACACCCTGATCGAGGGCGCGCTCCTCGCGGTCATCGTGGTGCTCCTGTTCCTGCGCGACTGGCGCGCCACGCTCATCGCGGCCACGGCCCTGCCGCTCTCGGTGTTCCCGACCTTCTGGGCGATGGACGCGCTCGGCTTCACGCTGAACGGCATCAGCCTGCTCGCCATCACGCTGGTCACCGGCATCCTCGTCGACGACGCCATCGTCGAGATCGAGAACGTCGTCCGGCACATGCGGCTGGGCAAGTCGCCGTTCCGGGCCGCCATCGAGGGCGCCGACGAGATCGGGCTGGCGGTCATCGCCATCACGGCGACCTTGATCGCGGTGTTCGCCCCGGTCTCGTTCATGCCGGGCATCGCCGGGCGCTACTTCATCCAGTTCGGCCTGACCATCGCGGTCTCGGTGTTCATGTCGCTGCTCGTGGCGCGCCTGATCACGCCGATGCTGGCCGCCTACTTCCTGCGCGACCACGGCCATACCGAGGAGCGTGAGGGCCCGGTGATGCGCGCCTACGGGCGCCTCGTCGGCTGGTCGGTGCGCCACAGGGTCGTCACGCTGTTCGCCGGCCTCGCGCTGTTCGCCGCCTCCATCGTGTCGACCGGCCTGCTGCCCTCGGGCTTCATCCCGAAGCAGGACAATGCCCGCACCCTGTTCATGGTCGAGCTGGCGCCGGGCGCGAAGCTCGCCGACACCGTCGCGGTGTCCGACCGCGTTGTCTCGCGGATACGGGCGCTGCCGGAGGTGACCTCGGTCTTCGTCGACGGCGGCCGTCAGGTCGGCGGCAAAAAGGAGACTCGGCTCGCGACGCTGACCGTCAACCTGACGCCGAAGGCTTCGCGCGCCAAGCGACAGTGGACGGTCGAAGCTGAGATCGCCGCCCTGCTGGCCGACGAGCCCGACATCCGGTCCTGGACCCTGCGCGACAGCGGACAGCGCGACCTCGCCCTGGTGGTGAGCGGGCCTGACGCCGACGTAGTCACCGAGGTCGCCGCGCGCCTGCAGCGCGACATGGCGGCCATCCCGCACCTCGTGGCGGTGATGTCGACCGCTCCGCTGAACCGGACGGAGGTGCGCATCCGGCCCAAGGAAGGCGTGGCAGCCGACGTGGGCGTCTCGACCGACGCCATCGCAGAGACTGTCCGGGTCGGGACCATCGGCGACATCGGCCTGAACCTGGCGAAGTTCAACGCCGCCGACCGCCAGGTGCCAATTCGGGTGCAGCTGCCGGAGAGCGCCCGCGGCGCGGTTTCGCGGCTGGAGAACCTGAAGGTCCCGGCTAAGGACGGGTCCGCCGTGCCGCTGGCGGTCGTGGCCGACATCGAGCTCGACCAGGGTCCGGGCGCCATCGACCGCTACGACCGCGCCGTGCGCGTCGCCGTCGAGGCCAACATGGAGGGCTCGGAAGCCCTCGGCTCGCTCATCGCCGAGGCCCTGCAGACCCCCACCGCGAGGAACCTGCCGCCGGGCGTGACCATCAAGCAGACCGGCGACGCCGAGATCATGCAGGAGGTGTTCTCGGGCTTCCTGATGGCGATGGGCGCCGGCATCATGATGGTCTACGCTGTGCTCGTCCTGCTGTTCGGCTCGTTCCTGCAGCCGCTGACCATCCTGTTCTCGCTGCCGCTGTCCATCGGCGGCGCGATCCTCGGCCTGCTCATCTTCCACATGCCGATCTCGATGCCGGTGGTGATCGGCATCCTAATGCTGATGGGGCTTGTGACCAAGAACGCCATCATGCTGGTCGACTTCGCCGTCGAAGAGATGGGGCGTGGCGTCGACCGGGTCACAGCCATCGTCGATGCAGGGCGCAAGCGGGCGCGTCCCATCGTCATGACCACCATCGCGATGGCAGCCGGCATGGTGCCCTCCGCCATGGCGCTCGGCATCGGCGGCGAGTTCCGCGCGCCGATGGCGGTGGCGGTCATCGCCGGCCTGATCGTCTCGACCCTGCTGTCGCTCGTCTTCGTCCCGGCCGTGTTCCTGCTGATGGACAGCCTGGGCGATCTTCTCGGGCGCCTGCTCGGGCGGTTCGTGGGACCGGCCGGCGACGAGACCGGGCAGGCGGCGACCGCGCCGTGAGCGCCACCATTTAACTACATTTCGGAGCATTGCGATGACCGCTCCCATCCACCGGCGTGGCTGGTGTCGCCATGGCGGCCGTCGTGACCCTCACGTGCGGCCTGCCGGAAGCAACCCGTGCTGCCGAGCCGTTCGGCACGTGGCTTACGGAAGACGGCCGCGCGCGCATCAGAACTGAACGGTGCGGGTCCGATGCAGCCCGCCTGTGCGGTTTCGTCGTCTGGGGCAACGAGCCGCTGGACCAGGACAGCAGGCCGAAGATCGACCGCTACAACCCAAACTCGGCTTGGCAGGCCCGGCACCAGCTCGGCCACAAGATGTTGCTCGGCTTGAGGCCGAACGCGGAGGGGCGCTACGAGGGCAAGATCTACGACGCTGACAACGGCAAATCTACGACCTGACGGTGTGGAGCGATCAACCGTCAGCGCTGACTGTGAAGGGGTGCATGCTGGTGTTTTGCGCCTCGCAGTCATGAGAGCGCGTGGCCGACGTCGTCCCCGGCCAGCTCAAGGGACCAACAGACGGCCCCGGGGTCCGCGCTTCGATCCGAGGTTGGCATCGAAGGGGCCGCGGAGCGGCGCTATCTCCGCCAAGAATTCCGCACACGAGGGATCGGCTGCGCACGCAAGGTGAGTTTCGCGCCCTCAGCCAACGGGATTGTCGCCACCTGCAGACCGACCTCACAGATTTATTGTCGGAATTGTCGGTTTCGTCGGGCCGATCGGCGACGACGGAGCGCATGTCGGGCAATCACCATCAGCTGGTCGACGAGCCGCTTGCCGCCGATGGCCAGATCCTTTCGATGACAAGCCCGACTTCGTGCAGGGCGAGGCTGCTGCCGGTCAGCGCCGTGGAGGCGCAGGTCAGATCGACGTCGTAGGCGCGAGCGAGTTACGCGCGAGCGACGCCGGTGATCGGCAGCACCTTGGCGCGCCGCTCGCACAGGACTGCGGAATTCATATAGATTGTTACATGCAAGTATCTATAGATACGCAATTAAAACTCTTTATATTAATAGCACATATACTTATCGTTGTAGATCTTTATGTAGTCAGGGTCTGCGCAAATGCAGCGACCGGTCGCATCACGCGCGTGAGGATCATTGAAGTGGGTGCCGAGCGGGCGCAGGAGATTGAAACGGGTTACGGTTGTAACCGTCTTAAGTCCACCCCTGGCGTCTTTGCTGAGGTCGGCTGCCAGTAAGATGCCGGCGAGCGCGGATTGGAATGCCATCGGTACCGTGATGCCGACCGGTCGCCCACCATCGGTCAACCGAAACACGACACCACCACATACGGTGCTTTGGTAGAAGCTCCGTAGCGGCTGACCGGCGAAAGGCCTCAGCGCATCGAACGGTACGCCGAGTGCGGTCGCGATTCGCTCGACGAACGCGACACTTACGGGTTCGGAAGTTTGCAACATCCGCCGGACCTCCGGCTGCGCCTCGGGCAACCCCAACTCTTCAGCGATGCGGTCGTCTTCGTCCTTGACCTCGCCAGCAGGCAGGTAAAGGCACGCAAGGCATGCACGACCGTCCGTGAACCCGTGGCGGGAGACGCCGAGATCGCCCTCCTGGGTCCAGGCGTTGACGATCCAACGGGGGAGGGCACCCTGGACCGCGATGCGATCGCGTGCCGTATCCAGGGCGGCAGCGACACGTTCGAGGTGCCAGTCGTTACGAGCGGCCAGGTATGCTCCCCAGGTGGCGCGGTGGGGCACGACTTTCAGACCGGTATCGGCGAGCAGGGACGCTGCAACATCCACCTTCGCGGCATCAATGTCGGCCTGTCCCATCATCGCGTAGCGCTGCAGGTTCGACAGATCGACGGTCTCGTGATCGATCAGATGCAAGGTGCCTGTCAGGGAGGACAGCCGGGAGAGCGCCCAAACGGTACCATTCCCGATGGCCCCAAGCCCGACCAAATGCGTTTCCCCAAGATCGACCGGGCCAATTTCATCGTCCGTATCCGCCGTGGTCTTCGAGCGATAGCTGCGCAGATCGAGTGCGATGTCCGTATCGAGGCTGCCGCTCGGGATCTGATCGGCGAACACGGCGCGGAACACGTTGGCGACGGCGATGCAGGCTGCCGCGCCTGCACCGAACGGATTGGCGCTCGCCCCGCATCCTATCGGGTCAGAAGAGGAAAAACGCGCCGTCCAGCCGTTGGATCCGGCAAAGAATTTCGTTCCTGCGATGTCAGGTGTCGCCTGCCCGACGCAGATCGCGATCGTCACGCGATTGGCGTCGTGCTCCAAGTGGATGGCGGGATTGATCGATTGGGCCACGCTAGCCAACCCGGCCGCGTGCGCAGTGGCTCGATCGTCCACGGCATGGATCATGAGCGTTGGGTAGAGGCGGGCCAGCAGGCGGATCGTCATGTCCAGCAGCGCGGCGCCTTCTGCCGAGCGAGCGGCCTCCCCGTCGAAGGCGATGCCGATGACCTGCGCCTGCAACCGTTCGGAGAAGGCGGCCATGCCGAAGCCGGCCAAGACCTGAGACGCGGCGGTGGCGGCGCGGTCGAAGAAATTTGCGAGGGCCATGCTCAATCCGTGATCGTGAGGAGTTGCAGCAATGCACTCCGAGGCACCCGTGCCCATCGCGCACGGGCCTCGAGGCGGTAGGCGGCGATATCGGTGAGCGCGAACGGGCGGACCGCGTAGTCGGGCACGACGAGCGACAGGCTGCCGACCGCGGTCGCGATCGCGTAGGCGTCGTCCGCGTCAGAGTGGTAGGCTCGGCCCGGGTGGCTGTGGATTTGTCCCAGCAACGTCAGCTTCTCGCGGTGAAGCCGGACGTTGATGCGATGGAGTTCATCCGGTCCGATGCACACGCAGACGCCGTCGTCGGTGCGGATGTGTCGCTGGGCTGGGATCCAGGTCTGCTCGACCTGGAACCGCTCGCCGTCCTGACGTCCGACCCAGAGTGCTAGCCCCTCATGTCCATCACGGCCAACGGAGTGCATGTGCTGCTGCGCTTCGTCGGCGCACGCCCGGGGGATCGTCACGAATCGAACCGCCGAAAGCCCACTCAATCCGGCACGCGCCCGAAGTTGACCCCCACTCCGATCATCGGCATCTGGGCCTGCACCACGAACTGGTAATGCTCGACCGGGTTGATCCCGTGGCTCCAGATCGTGTCGAGGATGAAGGCCAAGGATCCTTCGCCAGAATGACGGTGCAGAAACCATGAATCACCTGTGTGCGCGGGGTTGTCGTGGTATTCCCTGACGCGAGGTAAGCACAGGAAAGGTGGTTCTTCGGGACCGTTATTTTGCAGCAGCAGGTTCACCGGCATCTGACCTTGCTGCAGCAGCTGCAGATACATCTCCATCGGCATACCGGGCGGCACCGGCGGCCGCCGCAGCATTGGAAGAGGCAGATCCTTCGCCTTGACCGGCTCTCGGGTGAAAGGATCGATGAAGCGTACCGAGAGCGGCTGTACGTCGTAATCGGTGAAATTGACGATGACGCACGCTAACACGGGCGACGGGCGCAGCTTGGGGGCTGCGAACATCACGCACACCTCCGGGAAGGTCGCGTCGAGGAGGATCTGGCCGCGCTTGCGATAGACATCCTCCAGCGCTCGATAATCGGCGACCTCCCGCGCGAACTTCGCGCGGGAGACCTCGGGGTCGACCGTCTGTAACTCAGACACCGGCAACTCCAGCGTTCAGGCTGAGCCACACGAGGTCGCCATCGTGCAGCCCGACGCCGGCGACGGTTTGGTTCAGGTCGTACGGGTTGCCGTGCTCGTCCTTCAGCTGCCACTCGTCTTCCGGGCGCCCAACGTTCCCAGACTTTTGCAGCGCCTCGGTGCGGACCTGCCTCAGCGGCGTTCCCGCATGAACTTTAAGCTCGGTCTCGGTGCCGTTGACGACGACTTTAAGCGCGATGCCGTGTTCGGCGGGGGCCTTCCGCTTCACGGTCTGAAAGTGCTCGACCCCCTTGCGAGCGAGATCGAACAGCTCGTGATCCTCAACGCGAATGTCGTCATCCCCGGGGATGACGAGGAACACCTCGAACGCCGCGGGGTCGACACCGGCCAGCGTCTTGAGAACGACGCCGGTGATGCCTCGGACCGGCCACTCCTGGTCCTGCCCGTCGATGAAGAAGCGGTAGAGCGTATCGCTTGGGGCCACCAGAATTCGCTCGACCCCGTGTTGACGTAGGTCGAAGGTCTCGTCGAGATGCAGCGGCCGCAGCGCGTTGTCCGGCATCCAGGCGAGGACGGCGTAATCGTCCACCGGGTGTTTGCCCGCCGCCTTTATGATCTGCCGCCCGGTCGGCACCGGATCCGTAAGATGGACGTCTTTGGCGTTCAGATTCTCGTCGAAGACCTGAACCGCGACGCGGTCCTCAACGTGTTCATGCTCGTGCATCGTGCGCTCGCCATGGGTGGACAGCCACGCGGCTGCCCTTCTGATCCCTCCAGCGCAGGCAGGGTCGGCGAATCGGTAGTGCGGCTAAAAAGAATCCTCGGCAGTGCAGACGAAATAGAATCGGCAGGTCGGACAATCGCTCGACGGCTTCGTCGGAAAACGGCCAGCCTTGATCCCAGTGATGGCGTCGGCGTACTCGGTCAGACCCGCGCCGCCCTGATCGGGATCGATATCCGCCGCCTCAGGGGTGGCTGGATAGACCGCTTGCAGGACGACCTTCCGTCCGGGATACGCTTGGCCCATCGCCTCGCCGAGGAGTTCCCAGATCGCCTTCTCGTGCTCGCTCTTCGATTTGCGACCGGTCCGGTAGATCTGAGCAACGATGGTTCGATCCGGCTTTTCCACGATACGGTCGGCGCGGACGCTGATGCTGCCCCCTGCAGTGGTGACACGCCGTTGGCGGTCGACGGTCGTCCCGTCTTCGTCAAGCAGTCCGACAGCGTTTTCGACCATGGTTTCGGCTGCAGTACGGTAGACAGGCTCGAAGCCGTGATCGATCGGTCCCCGGTTAATCCATATCTGTGCGAGTCGCTCGCGGGCTTGGGCCGGAGTGATCGTGTTACCCTCAGTGCGCTGGTCTGAGATCCACTCCAGGGTCGCGCGCACGCATCGGTGAAACGCGAGGTACGCGCTGGCTGCGCTTCGGTCACCGAGATCGTCGACGACTTCGTAGCGGTAGCGCGCCGGGCATTTCGTCCAGATCAGCAGCTCGCGTGCGTCGTGGACCTCTGTGGGTACGATGGTCACGACCTCCATCGGTGGCGCGGCTGCGGCGATGACCGCGGCGACGCGCGCTTTCGGTAGGCGTACCCCGAGGTCCTTCAGGAACTTGGAAGGGTTGCAAGTCGCTTTCGCGGTGTAGCGTTTCGCGCTGCTGATCGAGAGAACGTCTCGCGAGCGCGAGAGGGCGACGAAGAAGAGGCATTGTTCCTCGGCGTCATGATCGCTCGGCAGAATTCCGAGACGTTCCATCCCGCGTGGGGCTGGGCAGCGCACGCTCTGGCGTTTGCCCGGCACGTACCGGGTCGCCACCTGGGGCAAGTGCACGGCCGGAAACTCCAGCCCTTTGGCAGCGTGCACGGTCATCATCCGCACGGCGGGGATGCCGTCGGCCTCCGGCGGCACGACACGGAATGCCCGATCATCGTCTAGGCGCTCGAGCCTACGGATTCGCTCGAGAAACGCGTGCCGACTGCCTTGGCCGCCGGTCGCCTCAGCTTGCTCACGAGCAAATTTCAAAAGCTGATAGATGGCGACGCGGCATTGCTGAGACTGAACACCCGGATCATCGACGAAGCGTTGGAGATACCCACTTGCCTCGAACAGGTAATCCGCCAGCATCCGCCAAGCCGTCGTACCCCGTGTCACCCCGGCGAGATGCCCGGCCAGAAGGATCAGGCCCTTCCGTCCAACCTCCGTCAGCCCATCGACTAATTCGGCGCGTGCGCAGACAGCGAGGATGTCCTCGCCTGAGGCTTCCGCCTCTCGGATCGCCAAGAGCGCATCACGGCGCGTCGCACCGTATTCCGGGAGCTGTGCAACGCGGATCAGCCCCGCCGCGTCCCTGTCAGCTCCGAGCGATACGAGGGAGAGCAGGTCCCGGATCTCAGGCCGCTCGAAGAGGTCGCCGAGATACAGGATCGGAACGCCGAATTCTTGTAGCAACCGACCGAACCGAGCCAGGCACAGGTGTGTCCGTGCGAGGATGGCCTGGCGATCGTGAGGGATCCCCTCGGACGCGAAACGCGCGATCTGATCGCGTACCGCGCCGGCTTCCGAGCGTAGGTCATCCGCTTGCAGGTGGTCGACGTATCCCACCGCGCCACGGTGAGGATGCCATACCACCGCTGGCTTCGGAGCCGCGGCGATCTTGCCACCATACTGCTCAAACAGTTTCACGACCGCCTCACCGGAGCGGTAATTCGTCGTCAGCGACCTGCTCTGCCCGTCCCGATATCGAGCCGCGAAGCCGGCGGCGTTAGCCGGTGCCGCGCCACGAAACCGATAGATCGATTGCCTCGGGTCGGCGACCGCCCAAACACGTCGACCATCGTCCGCGATTTGGTCGAGCAAGGCGGTGCTCGCCGCGTTCACATCCTGATACTCGTCGACGAGGATCCAACGGTAGCGATCTCTGACGGTGGCCCGCACACCAGCGTGGTCGGTCAGCAACTGCGCCGCCTTGCCGACCAGATCGCCGAAATCGACAGCGCCCATGGCGTGGAGCGCGTCTTGATATACTTTGTAGACGCCGCCGACCTCGACAGCCTTCTCGGCAGCCTCCACCACGTCCGGGGGGCCGCCAGCTGCGAGCGCGTCTTCTGCTGCCGCTAGGTATTCGGCTGGTCCGACCATCTCATCCTTCGCCCGCGAGATCGCTCGCAGGATCGGGCGCAGCTCCAGTGTCGGGTCCCACAGATTTTGAAAATGGCGAAGTTTCAGGTGGGGAAGGAGATCTTCGAGTAGGCCGAGACACCGCGCCTCGTCGAAGACGTCAAAGTTGCCCCTCAGGCCCGCTTGCACCGCGTACAAACGCAAAAGTTCCAGGCCGAACGCGTGGAAGGTGCCGATCCACATTTGCGCGGCTGCGGCTTCGTCCAGGAGAGCGATGCGCTCACGCATCTCCGCGGCCGATTGGTTGGAGAACGTGAGCGCGAGGATCTCCCAGGGCTGGACGCCGGTCCCGAGAAGGTACTCGATCCGCCCCACGAGCGTACGCGTCTTCCCTGTACCGGGCCCGGCGTCGAGAATGAGCGGGCGTTCGTCCCACTCCGCAGCAGCGCGCTGATCAGGGTCGAGCGGGATGATCGGTGGCGGCTCCTCCACCGCGCTTGGTTCCGGAAGCGGTGGTAGCAGGAGAGCCCGGATCGACTGCATCGTCACGAACGAGATCGGAAGACCGATCTCCGCTGCGATCTGCGACGGCGTTTGCCGGTCACGCACCAAGCGTTGCCGCAGCAGGTCGGCCGGGAGCAAGAACTCCTGAGCAAAGACGTCGGCTTGCGTCTCTCGCCGCTCGCGCGGTGAGTAGGCAACGACCCGCTCCGCTCCGATCTCGAAGGCCTGACCGCCGAAGCCTGCCTCGGCCGAGCGCACGAGGGATTGGCGCTCGTCATGCAGGTAGAAGTGCCCGATTTCGTGTGCGGTGACGATTGTCCGTTGGTCGGCCTCGAGGTGCCCTGCAAGACGAATGAAGCCGTCACCTCGCTCTAGCACCCCGATGACCTCAGGGCCGTACACCGTTCCGGCTTCGAGCGTATCGACTTCAAGGTCGGCGATCTCGAGGGCCGCCGCGACCAGGGCTGCTGCTGTCTCGTCGACGGCGCGTACGGCAGCTTCGGCGTGTGCGCGCCGAGCGATGACTCGGATGCCGCGCCAAGCGTCCACCGCCTACTCCTTCCCGGTTAGCCAAAACGTTTTGCGATCCTCAGACATGCTGGACGCACGAATGGCTTCTTCCCATGTCCTTGCCCGACCCGTCGTCGGTAGGTCGGAAGCCTTGAATGCCGCCGTCATGGGGCGGGGTCGCGAGTTCTCCAGGATGGCTTCGAACCATTCGATGGCGCATCCGAGACAATCGGCACCCGCGCGCCTGAACCACGCCGGGATCGTCGAAGGGACAATCTGGCCAGTGCCGATATCTGACACGATCGACCGCGCGATGCCGAGCTTACCCGCGAAGGTACGCACATCGAGATGCTGTCGTTCGAGCGCCGCCCGGAGATCCGGAACCTCAGTCTTGTCTTCTCGCTCGGCCGCACGGCCTACGGCAGCCTGGACCTTGGCAGCGTAGTCTCGTGATTGAGAATCCGTTTCCGTTGCGCCGCCATGATAGCCCAAATTGAGGATCTCAAGAGCTTCGGACCGAATTGCATCGGCGTACTGAGGGTAGGCCGAAGTCCAAGCGTCGATAACCTCGGGCGTGATCGCATCGACCGCTTCATGAAAGCGGACGAGCACGTCGTTCAATTGCTCGCTAGGATCGCTCATGAGCTACGATCGAGCTCTTGCAGAATGCGCTGAGTGGCACGGTCGACCCAATCCTCCGCCGTTTTCGGCGTGATCCCCAACATCGACGAGATGCTCGATCCTTTCTTCGAGCTATACTTAAAACCCGATTGATGAAGCTGATATGCCAATCGGTGTTTGTCTGGAATCTGCTTGAGCACGGTAGCGATCACGGCTTGATCCTCCGGGCCCAAGGACGATCCATCTGATGGTTCGATCGGCTGATTGGCGGCATCGCACGGGGCAGGCTGTTCGATGTTCTGCCGTACCTTACGCCTGCGAATCTTGTCGATAAGACGGTGCCGCAGTTTGCCTCTGAAGGACTTTTCGAACCCGGCACCATCCGCGGATTGGAGATCGAGAATGTCATCGATCATATTCTCGACGACGTCGGCCACCGGGTCGTAGCCGTCGTTCCATTGGCGAAACCCGAGCATCGCGTGCAGAATGCGATCAGCACGTTCTGCGAGATGAAGGACCAACACGCCGCGCAGACGCTCATCACCGCGCGAATAGAGTTGGCGGCACGCGGCCACGATTTGCCGCGCGTCCTGGCCCGGCAAACCATTCTCGGCGACGATAGTCTTCCACTTTTCACGCAGTCGCTCCTGCGAGGCACCGATGCTGGCGTTCATACGAGCCCTCGTCCTGCGAGAGCCTGCCCCCATAGCGAAAGGGCCGGCTGTAATCCGGTAATGCGGGCTAAAAAATTAGCATCGCAGCGGCAGAGCTTCGGTTGGATAACCCGAAGCGAGCGGCCCGAAACGCCGGCCATTACAAGGTGGTCTGGCGGGTTTTGTATCCCCCACGGTAGAACCGCGATTATGCTCCGCGGTCGTCGAGAGTCGGTCGTGCCGTTCGCGGATGCCTTTGGCGGTCTCATCCTTTTCGGTGGCCGAATCTTTTTAGCAGGCGACCCGGTAAGGCCGCCTGCGAGTTCGACTGACCGATCTTCCTTCCCACGGATCCGGACGGGGCCCGTCCGGACTTCGTCTGCGTGCTAGTCGTAGACCGCTCGGCGTAGACAGATGGTCAACATATGCCGTGATCGTAGCAAGGGTCACGTTTAGATCGACAGTCTTTGGTGATCGCCATGCTCTGCTTCGGACCGGCTCGAGCTTTGGTTCCCCAGGCCCATCTTACGCTTCACAGTCCGTCACAAACTGGAAGCATATTCGCATGTACTGGTCGGACTTTGCTGCACGTCACAACTGAGTTTGCGGCGCGACGATTACGAGCACCCCGTCGTGGACCCGCAGGTGTCGCATTTCAGGCAGGTGCCGTTGCGGACCAGCGTGAAGTTCGCGCATTCCGGGCAGGCCTCGCCGACATAGCCCTTCATCTTCGCCTCGGCGCGGCGGTCGGCGACGGTGCGCTCTGCCTTGGCGAAGGGGAGGGTGTCGGCGATGGTCTCGGCCTGAGCGGCGACCGCGGGCTGCGCCTTCAGCGCGGAAGTGCCGTGGATCGCGTGGACCGTCCCGCCGGCCGGGGCCGTCTGTCCGGTGCTCGGGGCTCCGACGCCGACCGCGCCGCCCGCCGGGCCGCCCTGGATCAGGGTGAGCCGGTCGGCCGAGCCGCGCAGCAGGCCGCGCGACACGATCGAGGAGGCCGGGGCGGGCTTGGGGCCCTCGCGGGTCGTGTCGGCCGTCTCGCCCCCGCCGATCACCGTGCCGCCGATCTCGGCGGGGCTGACATGGGCCAGGTCGGCGCGGCCGAGATACGACACCGCCAGCTCGCGGAACACGTAATCGAGGAGCGAGGTCGCGTTCTTGATCGCGTCGTTGCCCTGCACGAAGCCGGCCGGCTCGAACCGGGTGAAGGTGAAGGCCTCGACATATTCCTCGAGCGGCACGCCGTACTGGAGGCCGAGCGAGATCGCGATGGCGAAGTTGTTCATCAGGCTCCGGAAGGTCGCGCCCTCCTTGTGCATGTCGATGAAGATCTCGCCGAGGCGGCCGTCGTCGTACTCGCCGGTGCGCAGGTAGACTTTGTGGCCGCCCACCACCGCCTTCTGGGTGTAGCCCTTGCGGCGGGCCGGCAGCTTCTCGCGGGAGCGGATATGCTCGACCCGCTCGATCACCCGCTCGACGATCTTCTCGGCCACCTGGGCGGCGCGGGCGGCGGCCGGAGCCTGCAGCACCGCCTCCAGGGCGTCCTCGGCCTCGTCGTCCTCATCGGCGATCAGGGCGGCGTTGAGTGGCTGCGACAGCTTCGAGCCGTCGCGGTAGAGGGCGTTCGCCTTCAGCGCCAGGGTCCAGGACAGGCGGTAGGCCGCCTTGCAATCCTCGACGGTCGCGTCGTTGGGCATGTTGATCGTCTTGGAGATCGCGCCCGAGATGAACGGCTGGGCCGCCGCCATCATGCGGATGTGGCTCTCCACCGAGAGGTAACGCTTACCGATGCGGCCGCACGGATTGGCGCAGTCGAAGACCGGATAATGCTCGGGCTTGAGGCCCGGCGCGCCCTCCAGCGTCATCGCCCCGCAGATATGGGTGTTGGCGACCTCGATGTCCTTTTTCGAGAAGCCGAGGAAGGGCAGCAGCTCGAAGGTCGGGTCCGAGAGCTTCTCCACCGGGACCTTGAGGGTCTGGGTCAGGAAGTCGTCGCCGAGCGTCCAGCGGTTGAAGACGAACTTGATGTCGAAGGCCGACTTCAGGCCCTTCTCCACCGCCGCGATCTTGTCGTCGGAAAAACCCTTGGCGCGCAGGGTGGTCGGATTGATCGCAGGCGCCTGGCCCATGGAGCCGTGGCCGACCGCGTAGGCCTCGATCTCGGCGATCTCGGATTCCCGGTAACCCAGCGCCCGCAGCGCGTCCGGTGCGGCCTGGTTGATGATCTTGAAGTAGCCGCCACCGGCCAGCTTCTTGAACTTCACCAGGGCGAAGTCGGGCTCGATGCCGGTCGTGTCGCAATCCATCACGAGGCCGATCGTGCCGGTGGGCGCGATGACGGTCGTCTGGGCGTTGCGGTAGCCGTGGGTCTCGCCGAGCTGGAGCGCCCGGTCCCAGGCCGCGCGGGCATGGGCGCCGAGATTGTCCTGCGGGATGTTGGCGTGGTCCAGCGGCACCGGGGCGATGCTCAGGAACTCGTAGCCTTCGGCCTCGCCATGGGCGGCGCGGCGGTGATTGCGGATCACCTTCAGCATCGCGTCGGCATTGTCGTCATAGGCCGGGAACGGCCCGAGCTCGGCCGCCATCTCGGCCGAGGTCGCATAGGCCACGCCGGTCATGATCGCGGTGAGGGCGCCGGCGAGGGCGCGGCCCTCATGCGAGTCATAGGGGAGGCCCATGGTCATCAGCAGGCCGCCGATATTGGCGTAGCCGAGGCCCAGCGTCCGGTAGCGGTAGGACAGCTCGGCGATCTCCTTGGACGGGAACTGCGCCATCATCACGGAGATCTCGAGCACCACCGTCCAGAGGCGGTTCAGGTGCTCGAACGCCTCGACGTCGAAGCGCTTGGTCTGCCGGTCGTACATCGTCAGCAGGTTGGCCGAGGCCAGGTTGCAGGCGGTGTCGTCCAGGAACATGTACTCGGAGCACGGGTTCGAGGCCCGGATCCGGCCGCCCGACGGGCAGGTGTGCCAGTCGTTCATCGTGGTGTTGAAGTGCAGGCCCGGATCAGCCGAGGCCCAGGCGGCCTCGCCGATCTTCTCCCACAGGTCCCGCGCCTTGAGGGTCTTGGCAGTCTTGCCGGTGGTGCGCTGGGTGAGGTGCCAGTCGGCGTCGGCGTCCACCGCGCGCAGGAAGTCGTCGGTCAGCGAGACGGAGTTGTTCGAGTTCTGGCCGGCGACCGTGAGGTAGGCCTCGGAATCCCAGTCGGTGTCGTAGACGGGGAAGTCGATCTTGGTGAAGCCCTGGCGGGCGAACTGGACGACGCGCTTGATGTAGGCGTCCGGCACGGAGGCCTTGCGGGCGGCCTTGATCTCGCGCTTCAGCGCCGGGTTGCGCTCGGGATCGAAGCAGGCGTCGCCCTCGGCCTCGCACTGGGTGCAGGCCTTCATGACCAGGCCGAGATGCTTGGAGACGACCTTGGAGCCGGTCACCAGGGCGGCGACCTTCTGCTCCTCCTTCACCTTCCAGTCGATGAACGCCTCGATATCCGGGTGGTCGATATCGACGATCACCATCTTGGCCGCGCGGCGGGTGGTGCCGCCGGACTTGATCGCGCCGGCCGCCCGGTCGCCGATCTTCAGGAAGCTCATCAGGCCGGACGACTTGCCGCCGCCGCCAAGCTTCTCGTTCTCGCCGCGCAGCGCCGAGAAGTTCGATCCGGTGCCCGAGCCGTACTTGAACAGGCGCGCCTCGCGGACCCACAGGTCCATGATGCCGCCCTCGTTGACGAGGTCGTCCTGGACGCCCTGGATGAAGCAGGCATGCGGCTGCGGATGCTCGTAGCTCGAGGCCGAGCGGGTCAGCTCACCGGTGCGGTAATCGCAGTAGAAATGGCCCTGGCTCGGGCCGTCGATCCCGTAGGCCCAGTGCAGGCCGGTGTTGAACCATTGCGGCGAGTTCGGCGCCACCATCTGCTTGGCGAGCATGTAGCGCAGCTCGTCGAAGAAGGCCGAGGCGTCCTCCTCGGAGGAGAAGTAGCGGCCCTTCCAGCCCCAGTAGGTCCAGCAGCCGGCGAGCCGGTCGAACACCTGCGTGGCCGAGGATTCCGAGCCGATCCGCTCCTCCTCGGGGAGTTCGGCCAGCGCGGCCTCGTCGGCGACCGAGCGCCAGAGGAAGGACGGGACGTCGTTCTCCTCGACCTTCTTCAGGCGGGCGGGCACGCCGGCCTTGCGGAAATACTTCTGGGCCAGCACGTCGCTGGCGACCTGGCTCCAGCTCTCGGGGACGTCGATGCCGTCGAGGCGGAACACCACCGAGCCGTCGGGATTGCGGATCTCGCTCAGGGCCTTGCGGAACGGAATGCCGGTGTAAGGCGACTGTCCGGCCGTGGTGTAGCGACGCTCGAACCGCATGAAACACACCTCTCCCGTCGGGACACGTGTGTCCCGGCCCCGCTGAACGCGGAGTCGATGCCCAATAAGGGGGTCGCGTTCACCCGCGCCCGGAAGCCGGGCGCGTGGCGAATCTGCGAAGATGATTCAGGGACGGTCGAACCTGCCGAAACGCACCACAGGGGCGGCGCGACCGATGCAGGGACATTACCGCCGCCATCGCTCTCACGTCAACAAGTGGTGTGCGGCCGGCCGGTTCCCCGCTAGATGTTGTGCTGGCAACCAAAAGTCTGTGGATATCCCGGCCACCCCGGATAAGTGCCCTTCCGGCATTCGGGATTCGGATCGGAAAAATTTTCAATCCACACCCTTAAGTAGAGGCACCTCCGGGCGGCCCGCGAATACGCCGCAGATGGCCGAACCGGGCGTTGCCGCGCAGCGACAGTTGGGCCGAAGCGCTGGACTCGCGGGCGCGCGCTCACCATAACGGCGCCACGAAGCGCCCGTGCGGCGCGGCTTGATACCGGGACCGGCGATGGCGCTGAAGGACACTTTGCTGCGCGTCTTCACGTGGTGGAACGGCCAGACCGTCTCGCTGGCGCTCCAGACCGCGCGCTCCGGCATCTTCGTCGGCGAGGACGAGCTCGGGAACAAGTATTACAAGGCGGAAGGCGCGCTGATCGACCGCTCGGTCGGCTCGGAGCGCCGCTGGGTCATCTATAACGGCTACGCCGACGCCTCGAAGGTGCCGCCCGGCTGGCGCGCCTGGCTGTGCCACAACGTCGACCTCGCCCCGAGCGAGGAGGATTACACGCCGCGCCCCTGGCAGAAGCCGCATGTCGAGAACCAGACCGGGACGCCGAACGCGTACCGGCCGCAGGGTTCGCAGCTCTCCTGGGGGTCCCGCCCGGCCGCGACCGGCGATTACGTGTCCTGGACGCCGGGCGAGTAAGCCTCCTCGGCCGGCGGTGCCCGGACGCCCTTTTGCCGCCACCGTTCCGGTGTTCTGGTAGGCGATCCGATCCGACCGCCGCGCCCGTGACGGCGCGACCGGCCTCCCTCTAGCGTCGCGTTCCGGATCCGGGACGCGGTTCTGGGGTCCTTGTTTCGCATCGTCGTCGTCCGAAGGCCGGCCGCCGCCGTTCGGGACGATGCTTTAGGGGTCCGAGCCTTGAGCCGCACCAAAGCCCTCGCACGCCCCGTCCTGACGGCCGCCGCCCTGGCGCTCGGCCTCTGTGCCGGCCCGGCCGCCGCCGACAAGATCAAGAACCCGACCGCGGTCTTCTCCGGCCTCGACAAGATCACCGGCCGCATCGTGTCCTTCGAGGTCGCGGTGGACGAGACCGTGCAGTTCGGCTCGCTGCAGATGACCCCGCGGGTCTGCTACACCCGGCCGCCGACCGAGAGCGCCAAGACCACGGCGTTCCTCGAGGTCGACGAGGTCACCCTCGACAACAAGTATCGCCGCATCTTCACCGGCTGGATGTTCGCGTCGAGCCCGGGCCTGCACGCGATCGAGCATCCGATCTACGACGTCTGGCTGGTCGACTGCAAAGGCGGCAGCGACGTGATCGCCGAGGCGAAGGAGCAGGAGGACGTGCCGGCGGTGGCCGCCAAGCCGGAGCGGACGAAGCGCGCCGGCCGGGATTCGACTAAGACCGCCCAGCAGCTCAATGCCGCCGGCCAGGTCGATGTCGAGGCGCCGCGCGGCGTGCCGGTGCAGCCGCGCCAGAAGCCCTCGCGCAAATTCTTTCCGTCGAACGAAGGCCCGGCTCCGGCCCCGCCGGCTCCGCCGCAGCCGCAGAACCTGTTCGACGCGATCTTCCGCTAGGTCTCGACGGCGCCGAGAGCCGCCAGCACCTGCGCGCCCGGCACGGAGCCGTCGCAGGGCCAGACGTTCCAATCCGCGCCCTGATCGAGGGCCGCCGCCAGCCGCCGCTTGTAGATGTGCCGGGGCAGCTCCTCGGCGCCGAATTGCGTGAGATGGTCGGTCACGAACTGCGTGTCGGCGAGCCGGTAGCCGCCGGCGCGCAGGCGGCCCATCAGGTGGACGAGAGCGACCTTCGAGGCGTCGCGCACCTCGTGAAACATGCTCTCGCCGAAGAAGGCCGCGCCCAAAGAGACGCCGTAGAGGCCGCCGACCAGGCGCCGCTCCGTCCCCGCATAGACCTCCACCGTATGGACGTGGCCGAGGTCGAACAGCGCGCCGTAGAGCTCGCGGATGCGGCCGTTGATCCAGGTCTTCTCGCTGTCCCGGCGCGGGGCGGCGCAGCCGGTGATCACCCCGTGGAAATCGGTGTCGCAGCGGACCTCGAACTGGTCGGAGCGCACCGTCCGGGCGAGGCGCCGGGACACCCGGAACCCGTCGAGGGGGAGGACGCCGCGCGCCCGCGGCTCGACCCAGTACAGGGTCGGGTCGCTCGCATCCTCGGCCATCGGGAAGATGCCCGCCGCGTAGGCCTTGAGCAGGATCTCGGGGGTGATGTCCACGCGGGTCGGATCGTGCATGAGGCGAGTGTCGCGCGGGGCCGGTCCAAATGCCAGAGCCGGCACCGGCTGCGATCGCCGCAAGCCCAATTTCGAAGTTGGATTGAAGACACGATCGCGGTCGGAATGCGGATGTCCCGAACACACCCCGCATCCTGAGGTGCGCGCGCAGCGAGCCTCGAAGAAGGCCTCCGCTTCGCTTCGTCGCCGCAGGATGAGGGCCAGGGTCGGAAGGGCCGGTCGCGAACGGGTTCCCGTCTATCGCTGGCCTCAGACCTTCATCCCGCCATCGTCCAAAAAGTGCTCGAGCCAGTGGATGTCGTAGAGGCCGTTCTGGACGTCCGGGTTGCGGACGAGGGTCCGGAACAGCGGCAGGGTGGTGTCGATGCCGTCGATCACGAACTCGTCCAGCGCCCGGCGCAGGCGCATCAGGCACTCGTTGCGGGTGCGCCCGTGGACGATCAGCTTGCCGATCAGCGAGTCGTAATGCGGCGGGATGCGGTAGCCCTGGAAGGCCGCCGAATCGACCCGGACGCCGAGGCCGCCGGGGGTGTGGTAATGGGTGATCTGGCCGGGGGAGGGCCGGAAGGTCTCCGGGTGCTCGGCGTTGATCCGGCACTCGATGGCGTGACCCTCGACCTTGATGTCGGATTGCGAGACCGAGAGCGGGCCGCCCGAGGCGACTTGGATCTGCTCGATCACCAGATCGATCCCGGTGATCATCTCGGTCACCGGATGCTCGACCTGGATGCGGGTGTTCATCTCGATGAAGTAGAACCGCCCGTCCTCGTACAGGAACTCGACGGTGCCGGCGCCGAGATAGCCCAGCTCCTTCATGGCATTGGCGCAGATGCCGCCGATCTCGGCGCGCATCGACTCGTTGAGCGCCGGCGAGCCGCCTTCCTCCCAGACCTTCTGGTGGCGGCGCTGCAGGGAGCAGTCGCGCTCGGCCAGATGGACCGCGCCGCCGCGGCCGTCGCCGAGCACCTGCACCTCGATGTGCCGGGGCTTCTCGAGGTATTTCTCCAGATAGACCGCGTCGTCGCCGAAGGCGGCCTTGGCCTCGGAGCGGGCCATGCCGATCGCCTGCTCCAGCTCGGCCTCGCTGCGGGCGACCTTCATGCCGCGACCGCCGCCGCCCGCCGCCGCCTTGACCAGGACGGGGTAGCCGATCTCGGCGGCCACGCGCTTGGCCTCGTCGGCATCCTCGACGCCGCCCTCCGAGCCGGGCACGCAGGGGATGCCGAGCTTCACCGCCGTGCGCTTGGCCTCGATCTTGTCGCCCATGGTGCGGATATGCTGCGCCTTGGGGCCGATGAAGCCGATCTGGTGATGCGCCAGAACCTCGGCGAACCGGGCGTTCTCCGACAGGAAGCCGTAGCCCGGATGCACCGCATCCGCCCCGGTGATCTCGCAGGCCGCGATGATCGACGGGATGTTGAGGTAGCTGTCCCGGGCCGAGGGCGGCCCGATGCAGACGCTCTCGTCAGCGAGCCGGACATGCATGGCGTCCGCGTCGGCGGTGGAATGAACCGCCACGGTGGCGATCCCGAGTTCCTTCGCCGCCCGCAGGATGCGCAGGGCGATCTCGCCGCGGTTCGCGATCAGGATCTTGTCGAACATCGAACCCTTAGAGCGTCCAGGCGATCCGACGGGACCGCGCAGGATGATCTATCCTCTTGTTGCGCGGCGTTTTCCAGGCCCGAAGCGGCAGCCGGTCCGGCGGAAGACGCCCAAAACACCCTGCGCCGGGGCGATCACCGCCTCGGCGCGGGACGCGGACCGAAGCGCGCGGAAGATGCACCGCCCGGCACGTCGCGAAAAGCTCTGTCGCCGCATCCTCCTCGCCCGCGCGCCGGCCGGAGCCGGCCGCCGGGACGATGCGTCAGGAGATGACCAGCAGCGCCTCGCCGTACTCGACCGGCTGGCCGTCCTCAACGAAGATCGCCGTGACCGTGCCGGCGCGGGGCGCCACGATCTCGTTGAAGGTCTTCATCGCCTCGATGAGAAGCAGCTTGTCGCCGACCTCGACCTTCGAGCCGACCTCGATGAACGCCTTGGCCTCGGGGGAGGGGCGCAGATAGGCGGTGCCGACCATCGGCGACGGCACGGAGCCGGGATGCGCGCGGGCCGGCTCGGCCGGCGCCAGGGCGCCGGTGGGCGGCGCCACCGGGGGCGGCGCGAGGGCAGCAGCCGGGGCAGGGCCCGCGACCTGGACGTTCACGGGTTCGAGCCGCCGCACCACGCGGATGCGCAGGTCGCCCTTCTCGACCTCGATCTCGGACAGGCCGGTCTCGGTGACGAGGTTGGCGAGTTCGCGCACGAGCTCGGGGTCGATGGGATCGTTCTTGGGCATCCGGCCTTCTTCGTATCGCGCCGCGGCGGTCGGTTCATCCGGCATGCGCGCTGGCACTCGATCACAGCCTCATGGCTGGCGGCTCTTAGCGCATCGTTCCGGGGATCGGAACCGGCTCGATGCGCTAGAACTTTGGATTTGCATCGTCTTTTTCCGAAAGGCGGCACCCGCCTTTCGGGACGATGCTCTAGACGAAGGCGGCCCGGCGCGACAAGGCCGCGCCCTCCGCCATCCGCCGGTGCTTAGGTCCGGCCCGACGCCTCAGCAGGAGGCGTGGCCGCATTGGCGCACATCCGCGATGGTCTTGCGGATCGGGTCGACGCCGACGGCGCCGGGAATCACCTCGTCGCCGATGATGAAGGCCGGCGTGCCCGAGAGGCCGAGCCGGTCGCCGAGCCCGCGATTCTCGCTGAGCGCGGCCTTAACCTCGGGGGAGGCCATGTCCTTCTGCAGCTTGGTCGTGTCGGCGCCGAGATCCTTGGCGACCTGGATCGCCCGGGCGCCGTTCACCCGGCCCTTGGTCTCGAGCAGCTTCTGGTGGAATTCGAACAGCTTGTCGCCCTTGAGCTGCTGGCGCACCGCGATGGCGACCTGGCTGGCCTCGAGCGATTCCGGGCCGAGCACCGGGAAATCCTTGATCACCACCCGCAGCTTCGGGTCGGTCTTGATCAGGGTCTGCACGTCGACCAGCGCCTTGCGGCAATAGCCGCAATTGTAGTCGAAGAACTCGACCAGCGTGACGTCGCCCGTGGGGTTGCCGGCGACCACGTCGTGCGGGCCGTTGATCAGGGCCTCGCGGGCCTCCTTGAGGGCCGCCGTCTGGGCGAGGCGCTGCGTCTCTGCCTGCTGCTTCTCAGCCTCGGCCAGGGCCTCCTGCAGCACCTCCGGGTGCTTGATCAGGTAGTCCTTGACGATCGCCTCGATGCCGGCGCGCTGCGCGTCCGTGAACGGCGCCGCAGCAGCCGGAGCGGCGGATTGTGTGGCGTCCTGCGCCGAAGCCGGGACGGCGGCGAGACCGAGCGCCAGGGCCAGCGCGGGCAGGGAGCGGTTGAAGAGCATGGATCCTCGCTTGCGCGGCAAGCCGGCCCGCGCGTGGCGCGAGCGGTAGACGGTGGGTTAGGCGTTTTCGCGGCGCCGGGTCAAATCACGAGACTGGCGCGCAGATCCCGCCCGCCGCGCGCAATCCGGTCTGCCATGCTCAAGCTGTTCCGCGCCTTCTGGCTGCGCCCGCATCTGCTCTGCGCGATCCTAGTGGCGATCGCCGCCGCCCTGCTGGTGCCGGGCCTCGATCCCGGGATGCGGCTGCTGACCGGCTGGTGCGCCGGCGTGATCGTCCATGCCGGGCTGGTCGTGCGCCGGGCGACCGGGCAGAGCCGGGACGCCATGCGCCGCGAGGCCGCACGGCTCGACGACAGCGCCGGGGTGATCACGGTCTTCGCCCTGCTGGCGGCGGCGGCAAGCCTCGGCTCGGTGGCGGTGCTGGTGGTCGGCGGCCGCATCGCCGGACCCGGGGAGCGCTACGCCCTCGCGCTCGCCGGCGCGAGCCTGCTCTGCACCTGGGTGTTCGTGCAGATGATCTTCACCGTGCACTACGCCCACGTCTATTACGGCACCGAGGACGAGGCCGGCGCCGAGCGCGGTGGGTTGGACTTCCACGGCGAGACCGAGCCGGATTTCTGGGACTTCCTGTATTTCACCGTGACCATCGGGGCGGCGGCGGCCACCTCCGACACCAATCTCACCAGCAAGCGCATGCGCCGGATCGCCACCGCGCAGACGATCGGCGCCTACCTGTTCAACACCGGCATCCTGGCGCTGGTGGTCAACATGGCCGCGGGCCTCGCGCCGCACTGACGCCGGTTGAGGCCGGGGCCGCCAGGGGCTAACCCCGGCGCTCCGCTGACCCGCCCTCGCGCCCCGTCAGGACAACATGATTCCGATCTCCCGGCGGGCCGCCGCCGTCCAGCCGTTCCTCGCCATGGACGTCATGGCCGCGGCCGCCGCCAAGGCCCGGCGCGGCGATGACGTGGTGCGCATGGAGGTCGGCCAGCCCTCGGCCCCGGCCCCGCGGGCGGTGATCGCTGCGACGCAGGCGGCGCTCGCCACCGGCCGGGTGCCCTATACCGAGGCGCTGGGCCTACCGGCCCTGCGCGAGCGCATCGCCCGGGACTATGCCGAGCGCCACGGCGTCGCGGTGAGCCCGGAGCGGGTGATCATCACCACCGGCTCCTCGGCGGGCTTCGTGCTCGCCTTCATGAGCCTGTTCGATGCCGGCGCCCGGGTGGCGGTGCCGCAGCCGGGCTATCCGGCCTATCGCAGCATCCTGGCGTCCCTCGATCTCGTGCCGGCCCCGATGGTGCTGCGCGACGAGGACCGCTTCGCCCCGACCGCCGCGCTCCTTCGGGAAACCCATGCCCGCGCCCCGGTGGCCGGCGCCCTGGTGATGAGCCCCGCCAACCCCTCCGGCACGGTGATCACGGAAGCCGCGTTGCGCGACCTCTGCGCGGCCACCCGGGAGCTGGGCCTGCCGCTGATCTCGGACGAGATCTATCACGGCCTCAGCTACGGCCAGCCGACCATCACCGCCCTGCGGTTCGATCCCGACGCCTTGGTGATCAACTCCTTCTCGAAATACCACTGCATGACCGGCTGGCGCGTCGGCTGGATGGTGGTGCCGGAGGTCCTGGTCCGCCCGATCGAGCGGCTGGCGCAGAACCTGTACATCTCGGCGCCCTACCTCTCGCAGGTCGGCGCGCTGGCGGCGCTCGACGCCACGGACGAGCTCGACGCGGTGCGCGACGGCTATGCCCGCAACCGGGCGATCCTGCTCGACGCGCTGCCCGGCCTCGGTCTCGGGCGCGTGCACCCGGCCGACGGCGCCTTCTACCTCTACGCGGACGTGGCGAACCTCACCAACGACGCCACCGGTTTCTGCCGGCGCATGCTCGACGAGGCCAACGTCGCCGCGACCCCGGGGCTCGATTTCGACCCGGATCTCGGCCACCACCATGTCCGGTTCTCGTTCGCCGGCTCCGAGGCCGAGTGCCACGAGGCGGTGGCGCGGCTGCGGAACTGGCTGCGCTGAATCTTCAAGCGGCTTCCACCGGCACCAGGGCGCGGACCGCCTCGGGCAGCTCCGAAAAATGCTCGATCACCCGGTCGGGCCCGAGCTCGGTCACCGGCTTGTCGGTATAGCCGAAGGTCACCGCCACCACCGGGATGCCGGCGGCCTTGGCGGTGTCGATGTCGGTGCGCGAATCGCCGACCATGACGGCCCGGGCCGGGTCGCCCCCGGCGCGCTCGATCGTGCCGGTGAGGTGGCTCGGGTCGGGCTTGTAGGCCGGGAAGGTGTCGCGCCCGCAGATCGCCGCGAAGCGGTGGCCGATCCCGAGCAGGCGCAGCAGCTCCACCGACTGGCCCTCGAACTTGTTGGTGCAGACCGCCAGCCGGAAGCCCGCCGCCTCCAGCGCATCCAGCGCCTCCACCACCCCGGGATAGAGGTGCGACGTGTCGGCGAGGTGCTTGCCGTAATGGGCGATGAAGACCTCGAACAGGCGCTCGTGATCCTCCGGCGAGAGCGCGCGGCCCTCCGCCTCGAAGCCGCGCCGGATCAGCGCCTTGGCGCCCGCGCCGATCAGGCCGCGGGCCTGGGACAGGGGCAGCTCGGCCAGGCCCTCGCGCTTCATCAGCACGTTGAGGGTACCGATCAGGTCGCCCGCGGTCTCGGCCAGGGTTCCGTCCAGGTCGAACACGGCGATCGGCGGACGGGCGGTCGAGTCGGGCGGCATCTGATCGGGCTCCTGCTGGGATACGGCCTCGCTAAAGCCGGCCGGACCCGGCGGCAAGGCGGCGCGGCGCCCCACACTCGCCCGAAAGCCCAGCGAAAGGCTGGGCGCGTCAGCTCCCGGATCCCGCGATGAAACCGTCTCTGCCCCTTCTTGCCCTCTGCCTCGCGCTGGCGAGCGCGCCGGCCGCCGCGACCTCATTCGAGTTCGTGCCCGCGCCGCAGACCGACCTCAACCGGATGTACCGGGTCGACAAGGTCACCGGCGAGGTGACCTCGTGCCAGTACGGGCTGCAGGAATCGGCCGGCGGCATCGGACAGACCGTGTGCTTCGGCCCCGGGGAGGGCGCCGGCCCGCAGGCACCGTCGGAATACGGGCTGGTGGCGAGCCGCCACACCCGCGAGGCCGGCGTGTTCCGGGTCAATTACCGCACCGGCGAGATGAGCATCTGCTTCGTGCTCGTGAAGAAGGAGCAGGTGGTCTGCACCCAGCAGGCCAAGCCCGGCGCCGAGGCGAGTTCCGACGCGCCGCTCACCGGGCCGGCCCCCGGCCGGGCCGGGGCCAGCGCCACGCCGGCACAGGGCGGACGCTTTTGAAGCCACCCGTCCTGCGGAGGCGTTCCGGTCCGCCCTGCGGCGTGCTAGGGGCCGCGCGACCGCCTCAGGAAGCCCGGCTGCCCCGCATGCGCGACATCTCGATCCACCCCGCCGACCGGGCAGCCCGGCCGTGAGCGGGCCGGACCTGCGCCGGGCGGCGGCGTCGCGCGCCCTCGACCTGGTCGAGCCCGGCATGCGGCTCGGCCTCGGCACCGGCTCGACCGCGGCTGCGTTCGTGGCCCTGCTCGGCGAGCGGGTCCGCGACGGGCTCGACATCGTCGGCGTGCCGACCTCGGAAGCGACGCGGCTCCAGGCCGAGGGCCTCGGCATCCGCCTCGCCACGCTCGACGAGCAGCCCGAGCTCGACCTGACCATCGACGGCGCCGACGAGGTCGACGACCAGCTGCGCCTGATCAAGGGCGGCGGCGCCGCGCTGCTGCGGGAGAAGATCGTCGCCTGCGCCAGCCGCCGCATGGTGGTGATCGCCGACGCGGCCAAGCACGTCGCCCGGCTCGGCGCCTTCCCGCTGCCGATCGAGGTGAACCTGTTCGGCCTGACCGCGACCCAGCGCGCCGTCGAGGCGGCCGTCGCCCGGGTCGGCTGCTCCGGCCCGGTCCGGCTGCGCCGCGACCCGGCCGGCAAGCCGCTGCTGACCGATGGCGGTCATCACATCCTCGACGCCCATCTCGGCGCCATCCCCGATCCGGACGCGCTCGGGGCCGCCCTCTGGGCGGTGCCGGGCGTGGTCGAGCACGGCCTGTTCCTCGGCATCGCCGACGCCGCGATCCTCGCGGCGAATCGGGACGGGCAGGCCGAGGTCACCGTTCTCGGCAGCTT
Source organism: Methylobacterium brachiatum (assembly GCF_020523825.1). GTDB lineage: Bacteria > Pseudomonadota > Alphaproteobacteria > Rhizobiales > Beijerinckiaceae > Methylobacterium > Methylobacterium brachiatum. The sequence goes on from NZ_JAJALK010000007.1 coordinate 42,546, forward strand.
GGTCTGAAGCGCCATACTCCTCGCAGGAACGTTCAGCATGTCCCGTCGCCTCACCGCCGCGCTCGGCCTGGCCCTCGCCGCGGTCACGATCCTCCCGCTTGCGGCCTCGGCCCAGGCGAACAAGACGGCCCCCGCCAAGCCGGCGGCGCAGCCGAACACGCCGGCCGCCGCGACGCCGACCTACACGCCGAGCCATCTGGCTCTCGCGCGCGAGGTGATGCTCAGCTCCGGCATCGCCCGCTCGTTCGATTCGGTCCTGCCGGCCTTCGCCGACCAGATCCGCAAGCAGACCGTGACCCGCCCCGAGCTGACTAAGGATCTCGACGAGGTCCTGGCCTCCCTTCAGCCGGAGATGGAGCTGCAGAAGCAGCGCATGATCGACATCGCCGCCCGCACCTACGCGGCGAAGTTCCCGGAGCCCGAGTTGAAGGAGATCGCGACCTTCTTCCGCTCGCCGGCCGGCAAGCACTACGTCGAGGCCCAGCCGCAGCTCCTCGACGAGATGGTGCAGGAGATGCAGGACTGGACGCAGGAAGTGTCCGAATACGTCATGGTCCGGGTCCGGGCCGAGATGGGCAAGCGCGGCCACCAGATGCAGTGAGGATTGCGCCGGCGGATCGACCGCCACGCCGACGACCTCGGCCCGCGAAAACCGCGACGCGCCCCCTCTCCCGTGCGGGAGAGGGTTGGGGTGAGGGACCAGGGTCTTCCGGAACGGTCGCACCCCTCACCCTGTCCCTCTCCCGCACGGGAGAGGGGACCCGCGCCACGACCGAAGATGTGTGAACATCCTCGCTCGATGACGGGGGCGCCTTGGACATCCGATGCCGTTGAACTCCATGCCGGCGCGCGCGCACGGTCAGACACGTTCCGCGCAGACGACCCACCGCCTCTACGCGGCCGGCGCGACGCTGCTCGCCGTCCTGCCGCTGACGATGGTGCTCGCCAACCGGTCGAGCCCGGCCGTCATCGGCCTCGCCGCGCTCGCCTACCTCGCCGCACGCTGGGTCGAGGATCGGCACAGCCTGGTCCCAAGCCTGCTGGCGCCGCTTCGGACGCCGCTCGGCCTCGCGACGGTCGCCTTCCTGGCCTGGTGCCTCGTCTCCTTCGCCTGGAGCCCGTTCCCAGCCGCGTCGCTGCGGGTGTTGGGCGAGTTCCTGCCCACCCTGATCGCCGCCTATCTGCTGGCCTGCCTCGCCCCGGGCCGGATCCCGGATTTCGCGCCCCGTCTCGCAGCGGCGGCAATCGGGCTGGCGGGCCTGATCATCGCCATCGACCTCGCCTCGGACCTCGCCCTCGAACGCGCGCTCGGGCGCCGGGTCGCGGCCTTCGTCCACAATCGGCCGGCCCTGACCCTCGATCTCGTGGCTGGCCCCGTGGCCCTCGTGCTCTGGCGGACCCGCGCCCGAGGCCTCGCGGCCCTTGCCTTGATGGGCGCTGCCCTGGGCGTGCTGCGCTCGATCAGCGGCGCCGCGCAGCTCGGCCTGCTGGCCGGAGCCGGGCTGTTCGCCCTGGCCCGGCTGCTGCCCCGGCGGGCCGGCATCGGTCTGGCGGGCCTGGGCCTCGGCCTCGCCGTGGCCCTCGCGCCCGTGGAGGGCGACCTGCTCGCCAAGGTCATGCCCGAGGCGGCGCATGAGCGCCTGGTCCAGTCCTCCTCTCGGGCCCGGGTCGCCATCGCCCGGAGCTTCGGCGCGGCCGTCGCGGACGATCCGTGGCGCGGAGCCGGGTTCGGCACCAGCGCGCGCTTCGCCGAGACCCCGGTGGCCGGCACGGTCGCGCCGGAGATGCGGATCCTCCTCGGGGTCGGCCACCCGCATAACAGCTTCCTGCAGGTCTGGGCCGAGCTGGGATTGCCCGGCGCGCTCCTGGGAACATTTGTCCTGCTGCTGATGCTCGGCCGGGTCGCCGGGCTACCGCAGCCCGACCGGGCCGCGGCACTGGGTCTCGTCGCCTGCGCGGCCGCCATCGCGTTCGTCGAGCACAATGGCTGGGCGGCGTGGTGGACGGCCGGGCTCGGCGCTGCCATCACCTGGATGCGTGCGGCTGCGCCGCGCGCCGCCGCGACGGAACCCGAGATGGACGGCCCCGCATGAGCGCCTTCGACGTCGACCTCTTCGTCATCGGCGGCGGCTCGGGGGGCGTCCGCGCCGCCCGGATCGCGTCCGGCTACGGCGCCAAGGTGATGCTGGCCGAGGAATACCGGGTCGGCGGCACCTGCGTCATCCGCGGCTGCGTGCCCAAGAAGCTCATGGTCTATGCCGGCCGCTTCGCCGACGAGTTCGAGGACGCCGCGGGCTTCGGCTGGACGGTCGAGCGCCCGCGCTTCGACTGGCGCGTCCTCAAGCAGCGCCGCGACGCCGAGGTGACCCGGCTCGAAGGGATCTACGACACCAACCTGATGCGCGCCGGCGTCGAGATCGTGCCCGAGCGCGCCGTGATCGAGGATCCACATACGATCCGCCTGCTCGGATCGGACCGGATCGTCCGGGCCGAACGGATCCTGGTGGCGGTCGGCGGGCATCCGGTGAAGGAGCCCGCGGTGCCCGGGATCGAGTTGGCGATCACCTCGAACGAGGTGTTCGAGCTGGAGAGCCTGCCCGAGCGCATCCTGGTGATCGGCGGCGGCTATATCGCGGTCGAGTTCGCGGGCGTCTTCGCGGCGTTGGGCAGCCGCACGACCCTGCTCCACCGGGGCGACCGTCTGCTGCGCGGCTTCGACGACGAGGTCCGCGACGCCCTCGCCGAGGCCTATGGCCGGCGCATGGACCTGCGGCTCGGCCGCACGCTGACCCGGATCGACCGGCGCGCCGACGGGCTGTGCGCGCGCCTCGACGACGGCTCCGAGATCCTGGCCGATCAGGTCCTGGTGGCCACTGGCCGGCGCCCGAACGTCGCCGGGCTCGGGCTGGAAAAGGTCGGGATCGAGACCGACGCCGCCGGGGCGATCCCGGTCGACGCCTATTCCCAGACCTCGGTCCCCTCGATCTACGCGGTCGGCGACGTCACCAACCGCGCCAACCTGACCCCCGTGGCGATCCGCGAGGGCCACGCCTTCGCCGACACGGTCTACGGCGGCAAGCCGTCCTGCGTCGACCACCGGCTGATCCCGACCGCGGTGTTCTCGACCCCCGAGATCGGGATCGTCGGCCATACCGAGGCCGCCGCCCGGGAGATCTACGGCAAGATCGACGTCTACAAGGCGCGCTTCCGGCCGATGAAGGCGACGCTCTCAGGCCGCGAGGAGCGGATCCTCATGAAGGTGCTGGTCGATTGCGCCAGCGACCGGGTCGTCGGCGTCCACCTCTTCGGCCACGATGCCGGCGAGCTGATCCAGGCGGTCGGCATCGCGGTCACGATGGGCGCCACCAAGGCGGATTTCGACCGCACGATCGCGGTCCACCCGACCGCCGCCGAGGAGCTCGTGACCATGCGGGTGCCGGAGGTGACCAAGCATCCCGTAGGGGTCGGTTAAGTTCGCCGCGTCGCGGGGTCTCGACGCGGTGCGCGGCCGAGCCATATCAGGGTCATGGGCAAGCAGGGCGCAGGCAAGGGCAATCGCGAGGACGACGCGCACGCGCGCCGTCAGGCGATCATCGACGGCCTGCTGGCCGATGCGCTGCGGCCGGCCTTCAGCTACCGGGTCCCCAGCCACGACGCGCTGCCCGCCGACATCCGCCGGGCGATCGACCGGCTGCTCGCCAAGGCCGAGACCCTGCGCAGCCGCTGCCTCACCTACGACGACCTCGAGGAAGCGCTGCCCCCCCGCGACGTCTCCGCGGAGGATCTGGAGGCGATCTTCTGGATCCTGGCCGAGCACGGGATCGAGGTCGAGGACGGCGAGGCGTGAGGCCAGACCAATCTCAAGACTTCGCCTGCCGGATCGGCGAAGAAACGTCCGCCGAGCGCTGAGCTCAGCCGCGCCAGACAAACAACTCTGCTTCAGGCTCCTGCCTGCCCTCAGGAATCCGGCACTCGCAAGGGCCCGGGAACCTCTCTATAAGCCGCGCTTCGCGCGTCACGCGCGATCGCACGAAGGATGTGCGCGGAGAGAGGTCATGGCCGAGCGTTGGACACCGAAGAACTGGCGGAACCTGCCGATCCAGCAGGTCCCCGCCTATCCGGATTCGGCGGCGCTGCAGGCGGTCGAGACCCAGATCGCGAGCTTTCCGCCGCTGGTCTTTGCCGGTGAGGCCCGCAAGCTGAAGACGGCGCTCGGGCGCGTCGCGGCCGGCGAAGCCTTTCTGCTCCAGGGCGGCGACTGCGCCGAGAGCTTCGACGAGCATTCGGCCGACAACATCCGCGACTTCTTCCGGGTGTTCCTGCAGATGGCGATGGTGCTCACCTTCGCGGGCGGCTCGCCCGTGGTGAAGGTCGGGCGCATCGCCGGGCAGTTCGCCAAGCCGCGCTCCTCGCCGACCGAGACCCTCGATGGCGTGAGCCTTCCGAGCTACCGGGGCGACATCGTCAACGGCATCGGCTTCAGCGAGGAGGCCCGCACGCCGGACCCGCGCCGCCAGCTCGAGGCCTACCGGCAATCGGCCGCGACCCTGAACCTGCTGCGCGCCTTCGCCACCGGCGGCTACGCCAACCTGGAGAACGCGCATCGCTGGATGCTGGGCTTCGTGAAGGATTCGCCGCAATCCTCGCGCTACCAGGATGTCGCCGGCCGCATGACCGACGCGCTCGACTTCATGCGGGCGATCGGCATCAACCCGGAGACGCATCCGGAGGTGCGGACCACCGACTTCTACACGAGCCACGAGGCCCTGCTGCTCGGCTACGAGGAGGCGCTGACCCGCGTCGACTCGACCACGGGCGATTGGTACGCGACCTCCGGGCACATGCTCTGGATCGGCGACCGGACCCGGCAGCCGGACCATGCCCATGTCGAGTACGCCCGCGGGATCAAGAACCCGATCGGCCTGAAATGCGGCCCGTCCATGCAGGCGGACGGCCTGATCCGGCTGATCGACCTGCTGAACCCGGAGAACGAGCCCGGCCGTCTGAGCCTGATCTGCCGGTTCGGCGCCGACAAGGTCGGCGACCACCTGCCGGGCCTGATCCGGGCGGTCGAGCGGGAAGGGCGGTCCGTAGTCTGGATCTGCGACCCGATGCACGGCAACACCGTCGCGGCCGGCCGCTACAAGACCCGGCCGTTCGACCGGGTGATGCAGGAGATCGAGGGCTTCTTCGGCGTCCATCGGGCCGAGGGCACGTTCGCGGGCGGCATCCATCTCGAGATGACCGGCAAGGACGTGACCGAGTGCACCGGCGGCGCCCGGGCGCTCACCGCCGACGACCTGCAGGACCGCTACCACACCTACTGCGACCCGCGCCTCAACGCCGAGCAGGCGCTGGAGGTGGCGTTCCGCACGGCCGAGCTGGTCAAGGCCGAGCGCAGCCATGTGGAGCGTCCGCGCCTCGACGCGGCCGAGTGAGGCGCTGCGCCAATCCCTCCCCCGCCACGGGGGAGGGGCCCGTCAGGCGATCGCCCGGGCGGCGCCGTTCCAGCGCTGGATGACCTCGCCCACCTGGCAGACCGGGACCGGGCGGCTGATCAGGTAGCCCTGGACCTCGTCGCAGCCCTCCGCGCGCAGATGCGCGAGCTGGGCCTCGGTCTCCACGCCCTCGGCGGTGGTGGTCATCCCGAGGCTGGTACCGAGCCCGATCACCGCGCGGACGATGAAGTCGGTCCCGTCCTTCAGGCACAGGTCGCGCACGAAGGATTGGTCGATCTTGATCTTGTCGAACGGGAAGCTGCGCAGGTAGCTCAGCGACGAGTAGCCGGTGCCGAAATCGTCCATCGAGACCCGCACGCCCAGCGCCTTGAGGCTGTGCAGGATCGCGGTGGTGGCGCCGGGATTGGCGACCAGCACGGATTCGGTGATCTCGAGCTCCAGCCGGCGGCCGGGCAGGCCGGTCCGGCGCAGGGCCTCGCGCACCGCGGTCACCAGGCTCGCCGAGGTGAACTGCACCGCCGAGACGTTCACCGCGACCTTGAGCCCGTCCGGCCAGCGGGCGGCCTCCTCGCAGGCCCGGCGCAGCACCCATTCGCCGAGCGGGACGATCAGGCCGAGCTCCTCGGCGATCGGGATGAACTCGGCGGGCGAGACGAAGCCGCGGCTCGGGTGGTTCCAGCGCAGCAGGGCCTCGAAGCCGCAGATCCGGTCCGTGGCGAGGCTGTAGATCGGCTGGTAGTAGACCTCGAACGCCTCGCGGGCCAGCGCGTCGCGCAGGTCGCGCTCCAGCATGCGCCGGGCCTGGAGACGGGCATCCATCTCGGGCTCGAAGAACCGGAACGAGCCCCGGGCCTCGGTCTTGCCGCGGTCGAGGGCGACCTCGGCGTTCTTCAGGAGCTTCTCGCAGCTCGCACCGTCGCCCGGCGCCAGGGTGATGCCGATGGTCAGCCCGACGCTGATCTCGTGGTTGCTCAGGCTGTAGGGCGCGCTCAGCACCTCGAGGATCCGCCGGGCCAGGATCGCGGCCTCCTCCGGCCGGTCGACGCCCCGCTGGACGACGATGAACTCGTCGGCCCCGAGCCGGGCGACGCAGTCGACCTCGCGCACGCAGGCGGTCAGCCGGGCGCCGACCGCGGCCAGAAGCTCGTCCCCGACCCCGTGCCCCAGGGTCTCGTTCACCGGCCGGAAATCGTCGAGGTCGATGGCGAAGACCGCGAAGCCCGCATCGCGCCCGGCCTGGGCCACCGCCAGGTCGATCTGCTGGCCCAGAGCCTCCCGGTTCGGCAGCCCGGTCACCGTGTCGTGATGCGCCAGGAAGGCGATGCGCGCCTCGGCCCGCCGGCGCTCGGTGACGTCCTCGTAGGTCGCCACGAAGCCGCCATCGGCGGTCTCGCGCCGGTCGATCGAGACCGTGCGGCCGTTGGCGAGTTCCTGGAACTGCGTGTGCCAGGTGCCGCCGCGATGCGCCTCGTGCTCCTGGCGGAGGAGGGCGGCGAGGTCGCTGCCCGGATGGTTGCCGGCCGCGAGGCTCACCCGCAGCACGTCCTGCGCGGACATCCCGGGGACGATCGCACCGGCGGGCAGGCCGTAGATCTCGCTGTAGCGGCGGTTCACCACCATCAGACGGTGCTGGGCATCGTAGAGGCACAGCCCCTGGGACATGTTGTCCAGAGCCGCGTCGAGCCGCAGGTTGGTTGCGGTGAGCCGGTCCTCCTGCTCCTTGAGCAGGCTGATGTCGCTGCACACCGCCACGAAGCCGCCCTGCTGGGTGGCGCTGCGGCTCACCCGCAACCAGCGCCCGTCGGCCAGCCGGATCTCGCCGTCGCGGGCGAGCGCCCGGAAGCACTCGTCGAGATTCGGCGAGCCGGGGGCGGGGCGTGACAGGGACAGGCCGGCCGCGATCGCGGCCTCCAGCCCGTCGAAGAAGTGCAGCGCCTGGGTGTTGGCGAGCGCGATGACGCCCTCGGCATCGACCACGATCACGCCCTCGCGGGAGGTCTGGAGCGCGTCGGTCACCAGGGCCTCGGCGACGCGGCGCTGGCTGACCTCGCGCTGCATCATCGCCCGGATGTTGTCGCGCATCACCGCCATAGAGCGCAGCAGGCTGCCGAGCTCGTCGCGACCGCCGGCCGGGATCCGGTCGTCGAGCCGGCCGCTGGCGATCCGCTCCGCCGCCGCCGAGGCATCCGCCAGGGGTCCGGTGATGCGACGGTTGAGCAGCCAGGCGATCATCGCACAGGCGAACACGGCCAGCCCCGCCACGATGGCGTTGACCTGCATCTCCCGGGCGACGAGCATCCGGGCGGCCTGCCGGAAGGTGAAGCCGTCGCCCGCGGTGTAGTTGACCAGAAGGTCGATCTGGCCGTCCACCACGTTGGCCTGATGGTCCAGGGCGTCCCAGCGCTCGGGCCGGGCTGTGGCCGGATCGAGGCCGCGGCGCATCTCCTCCCAGGTGGCCACTGCGGCCTGGACAGCCCCGGCGGTGCGCACCGACCGGTCCGATTGCGAGCGCTCGACCGCGATGGTCAGGTCCTCGGAGAGGGTGGTCGAGAGCTCGGCGATCTCGGCATCGAGCTTGGTCGCCGCGGCGGCGTCGCGGGCATGGGTCCGGCGCGCGAAGGCGCTGCGCATCTTGGCGAAATCCGCCGCGGTCGCCCGGGCGTAATTGATCGACATCAGCGACTCGTCATAGGTGCGATTGACGAGCGCCCCGACATGCGAGATCGCCACGACAGCGTAGAGGCCGAGCGCGCCGGACAGCAGGCTCATGCCCAGGAAGGCCACGAAGATCCGGCCGCGGATCGTGGCGGGCAGTCCCGCGATGCCGCGCACGGCGCGCATCGAACCCGAGGGTTCGCGTTCGTCCGTCGCTCTCTCGGGGTCTCGCATCGCACCGGGCCGCCGTGTGACAGGTGCAGCGGACCGTAATTGCTACATGTTAAGACGCGATTAGCCGGGTGGATTGCCGAATCGATGCGTGAACAACCGTTTTGGTATCGCGATCACTGCCCAAACAGCCGAAATGGCCGGAACACGAGGCATCGCGAAAATGATTTCTCAATAAAATCTCAGGTAGATTGCCGCGACGAGCCCGAGGAACAGCATGCCCCCCGCAGCGTCGAGTTTGTTCGCACAGCCCCGCGGGCGATCGGCCCTGCCGGCTTTCGCCGCTCTGGCGCTGGGGATGATCTGCGGATTGATCCTGATCGGCGATCTCGAAGCCTCCGGGCTGATGGTGTCGCAGAAGGGCCGGGCGTTCCAGCCGGGCAACCTCGCGTTGAGCCGGGGCGAGACGGTGATGTTCGTCAACGACGACAGCGACCTGCTGCATCACGTCTTCGTCGAATCGGACACGTTCAGCTTCGATTCCGGCGACCAGGAGCCGGGCAGCCGCACGCCGGTCACCTTCACCGAGCGCGGCACCTTCCAAGTGCTGTGCGGCATCCATCCGAAGATGAAGCTGGTGGTGAAGGTGAATTGAACCCCTTCGATGGGGTGACGCGGTCGCGGTTCGATCGCTCGCCGTCCTTGCGCGCAGCAAAGCAATCTAGGGCGATGCGCGCGGCCCGAATATCGTGTTTCCCTGGGTTGCTTCGCTGCGCTCACAATGACGGTTGATGCGTAGACCAGCATCGATCCCCTCATCTCGAAAACCCGCGGCAGCGGGCCTCGACGGAGCCCTCCGGAAGCCGCGCGATTTCGGGAGGCCGTGTTCGAGGCCCCCTCTGCTCCGTCGCCTCAGGATGGCGGGTTGGGTGGGAGGGGCGGCAGAGGCCCGCTTCAAGACCGACCGGAAGCCCTTACCGCTCCGCCGCCCGGATCGGCCTGGCCTGGGGCGTGGGCTTCACGCGCTCGATCGTCTGGCCGTCGCGCAGCTCCGGGGGCGGGCTGAAGACGATGTGGCTGTCGGCCGCCAAGCCCGATTCGAGTTCGAGCACCCGCCCGAGATCGCGCCGCACCTTGATCGTCCGCCAAGTCACCCGGTCGTCCTCGCCGACCTCGGCGACCTGGAGGCCGTTGCTCTTGAACACCGTCGCCTCGGCCGGGACCGCGACGCTCTCCTCGGTGCGCGGGATCTTCAGGGTCACGGCCGCGTAGAGCCCCGCCCGCAGGGCCCGGTCGGGGTTGGGCACGTCGACCTGCGTGGTCAGGGTGCGCGAGGCGGCGTTGAGCGCCACCGAGCTGCGCTCGACGAAGCCGCCGAAGCGCCGCCCCGGGATCTGAGGCACGCTGATCTCGGCCTGGACGCCCGGCTTGACGCCGACCGCATCGTTCTGCGGCACGTTCACGGTGATGCGGAGCGTGCTGTCCTGGTCCATGCTGAGCAGCGGCGTGCCGCCGTTGTCGGCTTTGACCAGATCGCCGACATCGACGTTGCGGGTCGTGACCACGCCGTCGAACGGCGCGACCACCCGCTCGAACGCGGTAAGCGCCTTCAGCCGCTCGACCACCGCCTCCTGCGACTTGATGTTGGCGGTGGCGACCTTCACCCCCGCCTCGGCGGCCGCCAGGGTCGCGGCCTGCGACAGGACGCCGGCCTGCGACGTGTCGGCATTCTGGCGCGAGGCCCAGCCCTGGACCGCCAGGGTCGAGGTGCGGTTGTTGGTCAGGTTCGCGAGATTGACGTTGGCGCGGGCCTGCTCGACCTGCGCCTGGGCCTGGAGCAATTGCGCCCGCAGCTGGCCGACCTGCGCCTCGGCCTGGACGAGCTGCTGGTCGAGATCCGGGGCGGCGATGCGCAGGAGCAGGTCGCCGGCCTTGACGCGGGAGCCGATATCGACCCGCCGCTCGGCGATGTAGCCGGTGGCGCGGGCGGCGATCGACGCGGTGGCGAAGGCCTGGGTCTCGCCTGGCAGGGTGAGATCGAGCGGCCCGTCCGCCCGTTCCGCCACAATGGTGCGCAGCTGGGGCACCAGGGTCTTGATCCCCTCCAGCGTTGCGGTGGCCTCGACGTCCCGCTGCCAGTGATTGTAGGCGCCGTAGCCGAGCAGGCCGGCGGCCACCAGCCCGACCAGGAGGAACGGGGCGAATCCGGGGGCCGGGGGAATCTCTCGGGTGTCGCCCTGCGCCGCGTCGTGCGCCTTCATCGATCGGCTCTCCACCCCGAGCAGCGCCCGGCTCGCACCAGGGTAGCGGGCAAAGTCCGTGCCGACCAGCGCGAGGCTTCGACGCAGCGGGCGCTAGCGCGCCGCCGGACCTTGCAGGCGCAGGCGCCCGGTGAGGCGCTTGTGCAGGTGGACCATCAGGGCGATCCCGAACAGCGGGGTCAGCAGGTTGAGGATCGGCACGACCATCATCGCCGACATCAGGCAGCCCGCGCTCAACGTGCGGATCGCGAAGGTCCGGCGCATCGCGGCGGCCTCGGGCAACGACCGGAACCGGGCCGCCGCCATCTCGAAATATTCCCGGGCCAGCAGGTAGGCGTTGGCGCCGAAGAACGCCGCGATCCCGATCACCGGCACGAAGAAGATCACCAGGGCCGCCAGGTTGACCAGCAGGGTCACACCCGCGAAGCGGACCGCGTAGAACATCGCGGTGCCGAGCGGCATCGGCCGGCCCGGGGGATCGTTCGGGAAATCCGTGCGCTCGACGATCGCGGCGGCGTCGTCGAGGAAGAAGCCCGCCACCAGGATCGAGATCGCCGGCATGAGATAGGCCAGCACCACGAACAGGCCGAACCCGGCCAGGTAGTAGGCGAGGCTGTCGAGGATCGGGTACTGGGCGGAGATGTGGTGGCTCGCCTGGAAGGCCTGGACCAGACGGGTCAGGCCGAGCCACAGCAGGACCAGGAGCCCGAGCGTCAGGCCCAGGGACTTCCACAGGATCGCCCGCAGGGGCGGGGAGAAGGTCTGGCGCAAAGCCGCCGCGGCGGACTCGACGATCATCGGGCGGGGTTTCCGGCTTGCGAGCGCGCCGCCGGGGGAACCCGCAGGGGCGCATGAGGTCGGGATTCGGGCGCCGGACCCGGCGCGGCAGCGTTGTGAAGGGGTGCGGCCACCGGCGCAAGGCCGGGCGCCGCCGCACCGGAGCGAGCGGACAGGAGCGCGCGTGCAGGACGCCAGGATGACGGCCTCGACCTCGACGACTTCTCCCCGGGCAGCCGAGCGGCACTCGGCGGACCCGCCGCACACGCCCGATTACCGGCCGCGCCTCGCGCCGCTGCCCCAGGATCCGGAGGTGCTGGTGATCGGCGCGGGCGCCGCCGGCATCGGGGCGGCCCGGACCCTGGTGGAGCGGGGCGTAAGCGTCGCGGTGCTTGAGGCGCGCGACCGGATCGGCGGCCGGGCCTTCACGGTCTCGCTGCGCGGCCACGCCCTCGATCTGGGGGCGCATTGGCTCCATGCCGGGCCGATCAACCCGCTGGTGGCCCTCGGCCGGGCGCGCGGGGAGCGCCTGAAGCTGGCGCCCCAGGAAAGCCATGTCTGGGTCGACCGCCGCCGTGGCCGCCCCGACGAGGTCCGGGCCAATGCCCGAGCCTTCGACCGGGCCGACCGGGCGATGACCCGCGGCGCCGCGCAGCCGGGGCCGGACCGGCCGGCGGGAAGCGCCCTGCCGCCGGGCCTCGGCCCCTGGGGATCCCGGGTGGCGCAGGTCCACGGCCTGGTCTCGGGCCGGCCGCTCGGCGAGGTGTCGCTGCACGACTTCCCGAGCCTAGAATACAGCGAGAACTTCTTCCTGGCCGGGGGCTACGGCAATTACCTCGCCCGGCTCGCCAACGACCTGCCGGTGGCGCTCTCGAGCCCCGTGACCCGCATCGACTGGTCGGACGGGCGCGTGCGCGTGGAGACCGCCGGCGGCGCGGAATACCGGGCCCGGGCGGTGATCGTGACGGTGCCGGTCATGGTGCTGCGCGACGGGCCTTCCTTCTCGCCGCCGCTGCCGAACGCGGTCCGGGCGGCGATCGACGGCTTCTCCACCGGCCTCTACGAGCACGCCGTGCTGCACTGGCCGTCGAGCCCGTTCCAGGGCCGCGACCGGCTGGCGGCGATCCACGGCACGCGGCGCTCGCCCCCCGGCCTGCTCACCCGCATCGACGGCACGCCGTTCCACTATTACGAGCTCGACGTGCACGAGGCCGAGGCGCTCGACGCGGCCGGGTCCGGGCCCGATGGGGTGCGCCGCCACGTCCGCTCGGTCCTGGCCGAGCAGTTCGGCCGGGCGCGGCTGCGCGACCTGACCATCCCGGCGGTGAGCGCCTGGCGGCACGATCCGTGGGCGCGCGGCTCCTGGGCTGTGGTGCCCCCCGGCCACGCGCCGGCCCGCGCGTTCCTGCAGGCGCCGCTCGCCGACACGGTCTGGTTCGCCGGGGAGGCGCTGTCGCGGCTGCAATGGGGCACGGTCGGGGGCGCCTACGAGGAGGGCACCCGCGCCGCCGCGGACGCCGCCGAGCGTATCCGCGCGGGCACAGGCTGAGGCGCACGCGCGTCGCCCGCCGCCGCGCGTCTTGCCGGAGCCCGGCGGGACGGGCATCCCGCTCAAGGCTCGGGAGCTGGCGGAGGCGCGCGTGGATTGGATTGAGGCGATCGGCTACCTCGGTACCGCGCTGACCATCTCGGCCTCGGCGATGAGCACCATGATCCCGCTGCGGATCATCTCGCTCTGCGCCAGCTGCGCGGTGATCACCTACGGGATCCTGATCGGCAGCATGCCGGTGGTGCTCACTGAGGCGATCCAGATCCCGTTCAACGCCTACCGGCTCTGGCAGATGATGCGCCTGGTGCGCGACGTCGAGACCGCCGCCGACGGCAACCTCTCCCTCGAGTGGCTGCGCCCGTTCGGGTCGCAGCGCCGATTCGGGATCGGCGAGGTGGTGTTCCGCAAGGGCGATGCCGCGGGCGAGATGTACTACGTCGAGAGCGGCGCGTTCCGGATCCCCGAAGTCGGGATCGAGGTGCGCAAGGGCGGGATCGTCGGCGAGCTCGGCCTGCTCGCGCCCGGCAACACCCGGACCGCCTCGCTGATCTGCATCGAGGCCGGCAACGCGCTGTGCGTGTCCTATTCCGACGTGAAGCAGCTCTATTACCAGAACCCGGAATTCGGGTTCTACTTCCTCAAGCTGACCAGCGAGCGGCTGTTCCAGAGCGTCCAGACCGCGCCGCAGCCCGTGGCCGCCCGCGGCGACGCGCTGTAGCGCCGCCGCTCGGGATCAGAGCATGCTCGGCAGGATCCGGTCCGGCGGCCGGTGGCCGTCCATGAAGGTCTTGATGTTGATGATGACCTTCTCGCCCATGTCGGTGCGGCTTTCATAGGTGGCCGAGCCCATATGGGGCAGCAGCACGACCTTGCCCTGGCGGGCGAGCTTCACCAGGCGCGGGCTCACAGCCGGCTCCTGCTCGAACACGTCGAGGCCGGCCGCCGAGACGTCGCCCGCCTCGATCAGCCGGGCGAGCGCGTTCTCGTCGATCACCTCGCCGCGCGCGGTGTTGACCACGATCGCCTCGGGCTTGAGCAGCTTGAGCCGCCGGGCCGAGAGCAGGTGGTAGGTCGCGGGCGTGTGCGGGCAGTTCACCGACACGATGTCGACCCGGGCCAGCATCTGGTCGAGGGATTCCCAGTAGGTTGCGTCGAGCGCGCTCTCGATCGCGGCCGGGACCCGGCGGCGGTTGTGATAATGGACCTGGAGGCCGAAGGCGCGGGCGCGCTTGGCGAGCGCCTGGCCGATCCGGCCCATGCCGACGATGCCGAGCCGCTTGCCGGTGATCCGCCGGCCGAGCATCCAGGTCGGCGACCAGCCCGTGGTCCAGTCGTCGTCCGGGATGATCCGGGCGCCCTCGGTGACCCGGCGGGCCACCGCCAGGATGAGCGCCATGGTCATGTCGGCGGTGTCCTCGGTCAGGACGCCGGGGGTGTTGGTGACCGTGATGCCGCGCTCGAGGGCGGCGGCCACGTCGATATGGTCGACGCCGTTGCCGAAATTCGCGATCAGCCGCAGGTTCGGGCCGGCCTGGGCCAGCAGCCCGGCATCGATCTCGTCGGTGACGGTCGGGACCAGCACGTCGGCCTCGCGCAGGGCCGCCGCGAGGGCGTCCGGCGGCATCGCGGAATCGTCGGGACTGAGCCGCACGTCGAACAGCTCGCGCATCCGCGTCTCGACGGCATCCGGCAGGCGCCGCGTCACGACCACCAGCGGCTTGCGCTTCGACACGTCTCTCTCCCCGTCAGCCTCGCGGCCGTGTTGGCGATCCCCGCCCGGCAGCCCAGATCCGGACCATCCGCGGCAAGCGTCCGTTAACCGAACTCGGCCAGACAGGTCGGGTGCGAGGCACCTGTCCCGGAGCCTGTTCCGACCCGTCGGCCTCTCTACCAGAGGTGGGCCGGAACACAATCGGAAGCCGCCTGCCACGGGGCTGCGCCGTCGCGATCCGGGCGACCGCGCAGCGTCTCGCCGGGCGGTGCCGGATGCGGGATCGAGAACCCGAGCGGATCGGCCCCAGACGAGTCCGCGCGGCAACGTTCCATGGGGGTAGGGAGAGGACCATGCGCGCGTCACGCCTCAGCTTCGCCGTCGCGGCTTTGCTCCTGAGCGGTTTGTCCTTCGCGAACGCGGCCCCGCCGCCCTCCGCGCCGGAGACCGGCATCGGCCCCGTCACCAAGCTGCCGCTGCCCCGCTACGCCAGCCTCAAGACCGACCGCGTCAACCTGCGCGAAGGGCCCTCCAAGGATCACCGCACCCTCTGGGTGTTCCAGCGCGCCGGCCTGCCGGTGGAGATCGTCGGCGAGTTCGAGACCTGGCGGCGGATCCGCGACTCGGAGGGCACCGAGGGCTGGGTGCTGCATTCCCTTCTGTCGGGACGGCGCACCGCGATCGTGAATGCCGGCCCCGACAAGGGCGCCGAGAAGGCCGCGATCTCGCTGCGCGCCAAGGCCGACGAGGGCGCCGAGGACGAGGCTCGGCTCCAGACCGGCGTCATCGGCAACGTGAAGAGCTGCACCGGCACCTGGTGCCGCCTGATCGTCGCCCTGCCCAACCGCCGGGACGTGGACGGCTATATCCGCCAGAACCGCCTCTGGGGCGTCTATCCGAACGAGGTCGTGGAGTAAGGTTTTTCGTTTCCGGGGAGGGGCCCCGGGCAACGCCGTTTGGCTCAATTCGACGACCAGATCTGCGCCGCGCCTTCCACCCCCCATCCTGAAGTGGCGGCGGAGCGTCGCCCGGGAAGGAGCCGTCAAGAACCCGCGCGAGCTCTGGAGCCCTCCTTCAAGGCCTCCGCTGCGCTCCGTCGCCTCGGGATGAGGGGGGAGGGGTGGGGGGATTCAGAACGGATCGCCGAACCGCATCCGGCACCACCCCCACCTCCAACGCCGCCCCACAAGGGTGGAGAAGAGCGCATTCCGCTTTTCGGAGAACGATGCGTGAATGCTGCAGCCCGTGCAGGAGATGGTTGGGTTGAGGGACAGACCTTTCTGGAGAGGTCGCGTCCCTCACCCTGTCCCTCTCCCGCACTGGCCACGGGTTACACAGGTTGGAATTTTCGCCTCCCTGGCCCGGCAAGCTCAGTCTTCTACTTCAAGTAAAGGTTCGACCGAGGCCGCCACGCCCCGTCATCCCGGGGCCGCGCAGCGGAGCCCGGGATCCAGAGCCGCCGGCGAACCACGCTCTTGCACTGACGGCGTTTCTGGATTCCGGGCTCGCCCGCGGCGCCCCGGAATGACGGCGCAGGTAACAGGTATGGCGCGTCGAGCCTTGGGCGACAGATCTTCCAACCTGTGTAGCGCGGAGCCCGCACGGGAGAGGGGACCCGCGATGCATCCGGAAACGACCGATGCGCAACAAAAAAGCCGCCCGAAACCGGGCGGCTTGATCTCGACGCGAGCGGCCGAAGCCCTCGAAAAAATCAGCTCTGGCGGCGGCCGGCGGGGCGAGCGCGGCGCAGACGGACGATCACCTCGACGCCGGCGATCTCCATGCCCTCGGGGGCCTCGGGCAGCGAATCGACCGTGATGCCGCAATCCGGCATGTCGATCACCTGGTTCTCGTCCTCGAGGTAGAAGTGGTGGTGCTCGCTCGGGTTCGTGTCGAAATAGGCCTTCGACCCGTCGAGCGCGAGCTGGCGCAGCAGGCCGGCTTCGGTGAACTGATGGAGCGTGTTGTAGACGGTGGCCAGAGAGACCGGCACCTTGGCGCGCATCGCCTCGTCGTACAGCATCTCGGCGGTCAGGTGGCGGTCGCCGCGGCCGAACAGGAGCCAGCCGAGGGACAGGCGCTGACGGGTCGGACGCAGGCCGGCCCGGCGCAGACGGTCGCGCAGGTCCGACAGCGGACAGCCGCGGCGCGGCATCCCGTTGGCTTCCAGCTGGGGGGCGGGCACCCGGCCGTTGAGGATCGCCTGGAGTGGCAGCAGTTCGGACATTTTGGGACTGAACGCTCGACGAGGACCCTGAAGGAATGGGATTCGTTGCATTATATGGAAGTGGTCATCCGGTCGCAACCCGAGCCGCCTCGGACCCGGTGCGAAGTCGTTGATGGCTTTGAAGGCGCTGCGCCCCGTGCTAACCCGCGCGCCGAAGAACCGGGCGACTGGCGCATGGCGCGCACCCGCCCCGTCAAGAGAGTCCAGAGGAAACAGCCACCTTCATGCCGACAGACGCCGAGACGCCAGAACAGGCCGCGAGCCGCAAGTCGCACTATTCCTACGAGGATCTACTGGCCTGCGGGCGCGGCGAACTCTTCGGCGTGGGTAATGCACAGCTTCCGCTGCCGCCGATGCTGATGTTCGACCGCATCACCAGCATCGGCCAGGAGGGCGGTGCCCACGGCAAGGGCCATGTCACGGCCGAGCTCGACATCCGTCCCGACCTCTGGTTCTTCCCCTGCCACTTCCAGGGCGACCCGGTGATGCCGGGCTGCCTCGGGCTCGACGCCCTGTGGCAGATGCTGGGCTTCCATCTCGGCTGGCTCGGTTCGCCGGGCCGCGGCCGGGCGCTCGGCGTCGGCGAGGTGAAGCTCGCCGGCCAAGTCCTGCCGACCATGAAGAAGGTCGTCTACAACGTCGACGTGAAGCGGGTCCGCCAGGGCAAGCTGGTGCTGGGCATCGGCGACGGCTGGCTGGAGGCCGACGGCGAGCGCGTCTATCAGGTCCAGGATATGCGGGTCGGCCTGTTCCAGAGCTGATCGAGCCCGGTTCGGGGGCGTCTTTCGCATCCGGCGGCAACGCCGGACGCCCTCGGCAGTTGAGATTATGTCCGCGTCACCTTAGCTGACCGGGACGCGGCGCGGGCGACCGACGCCGCGACGGAGGAATCGTCACGACCATGCGCCGCGTCGTCATCACCGGGATGGGCATCGTCTCGTCCATCGGCAACAATCCGCAGGAGGTCCTGACCTCCCTCCGTGAGGCGCGCTCGGGCATCGCGCGCGACGCGAGCTATGCCGAGCACCATTTCCGCAGCCAGGTGTCGGGCCGGCCCAGCCTCGATCCCGAGGGGGTGGTGGACCGGCGCGCCATGCGCTTCCACGGCGGCGGGTCCGCCTGGAACCACGTCGCCATGGATCAGGCGATCCAGGATTCCGGACTCGAACAGGCCGACATCTCGCACGAGCGCACCGGCATCATCATGGGCTCGGGCGGCCCCTCGACCCGGGTGATCGTCGATGCCGCCGCCATCACCCGCGACAAGGGGCCGAAGCGGATCGGTCCCTTCGCGGTCCCGAAGGCGATGTCCTCGACCGCCTCGGCGACGCTGGCGACCTGGTTCAAGATCCGCGGCGTGAACTACTCGATCTCGTCGGCCTGCGCGACGTCCAACCATTGCATCGGCAACGCCGCGGAGATCATCCAGGGCGGCCGGCAGGACGTCATCTTTGCGGGCGGCTGCGAGGATCTCGACTGGACGCTCTCGGCCCTGTTCGACGCCATGGGCGCCATGTCGTCGAAGTACAACGACACCCCGGCCCGGGCCTCCCGCGCCTACGACGCCAACCGTGACGGCTTCGTCATCGCCGGCGGCGCCGGCGTGCTGGTCCTCGAAGAGCTGGAGCACGCCAAGGCCCGCGGCGCGAAGATCTACGGCGAGGTCGCCGGCTACGGCGCCACCTCGGACGGCCACGACATGGTCGCCCCGTCCGGTGAGGGCGCGGTGCGCTGCATGCGCCAGGCGATGGAAGGCCTGAAGGGCGCGCGGATCGACTACATCAACCCGCACGCGACCTCGACGCCCGTCGGCGACGACAAGGAGATCGAGGCGATTCGCGAGGTGTTCGGCCGCGGCGAGGATTGCCCGCCGATCTCGGCGACCAAGTCGCTGACCGGCCATTCGCTGGGCGCCACCGGCGTGCAGGAGGCGATCTACAGCCTCCTGATGATGCAGTACGACTTCATCTGCGAGAGCGCGCATATCGACACGATCGATCCCGCCTTCGCCGACATGCCGATCCTGCGCCAGCGCCGGGACCAGGCCAAGCTCGGCCACGTCCTGACCAACTCCTTCGGCTTCGGCGGCACCAACGCCACCCTGGTCCTGAAGCACGTAGACGCTTGACAGTCTCATTTCGGAACCACCCCGTGCGAGGCGGCGTTTACCGTCCGTTGAATGGGGTGGTGACCATGGGTACTTTCCTGATCGGTGCACTGAGCGGCCTGATGATCGCAGGTTGCGCCGCGATCTACGCCAAGCAAGCGCTGATCGAGGAGGCCCGTTCGCATACGGACGGGTATTTCTAGGCGGCCCTTCCACCCTGCGATGAACGCCCCGCCCGCCGGCGGGGCTTTTTTTTTGGCCCGATCCCGGGGCCGTGCGGTTTGGAACGCGCGCCAAGCCGCGCTAAGGCACCTGCGTCGCGGTGTCGTCGTTCACCGCATCGCGGCCCGTTCCGGTTTCCCCGGCGCGGCGTGCTCGTACGGAATGTGAGTCGGCATGACAGGTTTGATGGCGGGCAAGCGCGGCCTGATCATGGGCGTCGCCAACGATCACTCGATCGCCTGGGGCATCGCCCGGATCCTCCACGCCCACGGCGCCAAGCTCGCCTTCACCTATCAGGGCGAGGCCCTGGGCCGGCGGGTCGCCCCCCTGGCGGCGCGGGTCGATTCGGACATCGTGCTGCCCTGCGACGTGGAGGATATCGCCTCGGTGGATGCCACCTTCGCGGCCCTCGACGAACGCTTCGACGGCGGGCTCGACTTCGTGGTCCACGCCATCGGCTTCTCCGACAAGGCGCAGCTCAAGGGCCGCTACGTCGACGTCACCACCCGCGAGAACTTCGCGCGCACCCTGACGATCTCGTGCTTCTCCTTCACCGAGATCGCCCAGCGGGCCGCCAAGCGGATGACGAAGGGCGGCTCCCTGCTGACCCTCACCTACGGTGGCTCAACGCGGGTCATGCCGAACTACAACGTGATGGGCGTGGCGAAGGCGGCGCTGGAAGCCTCGGTCCGCTACCTGGCGAGCGATCTCGGCCCGGACGGGATCCGGGTCAACGCCCTCTCGGCCGGCCCGATGCGGACGCTAGCCGGCGCCGGCATCGCCGACGCCCGCCTGATGTTCAACCATCAGGCCGCCCACGCCCCGCTGCGCCGCACCGTCAGCCTCGACGATGTCGGCGGCTCGGCCCTCTACCTGCTGTCGCCGCTCTCCGGCGGCGTCACCGGCGAGGTCCATTTCGTCGATGCCGGCTACAACATCATCTCGATGCCGCGCCCCGACGTGCTCCAGGCCCAGGACGCGGCCGGCGTCGTCGGCGATGCCTGAGGCCTGAGCCGGCTATTCCTCGGGGATCCGGCCGGGCGGGAGCGGGCCCCGGCCGCGCTCGCGCTCGCGCTCGGTCCGGACCGGGCGCCGCTGATGCTCGGCCCGCACCTCGTCGGGAGTCGGCGGGGCCGAGGGATAATTCGAAGCGAACGGGTTGGGCGGCGCAGACCGCGAAGAGCCGCCGAAGAGCGTGTCGAAAAAACCCTCCGCCGCGTGCGCATGCGTCGAAGCGACGAGGAGGCCGAGAGCCAGGATCGGGCGAAGGAGCGTCGTCATGCGGCGCCCGTAGCCCGACTTTCCGGCGGATCGGAGGCCGCGCGGGAACCCCGCGGCGCGCGACGGGTTCGCGCTCAACACAACCGCGTGCGTACAGGAGTCGCAATGTCCGAGGTTACCTATCGCATCGTCGAGCACGATGGCGGCTTCGCCTACAAGGTCGGCGACGTGTTCTCCGAGACCTTCCCGAGCCGCGAGGAGGCCCTCCAGGCCGCCCAGGCGGCGGCCGCCGAGCAGCAGGTCCCCGGCTCCACCGAGGGCATCCGCTACCAGGATCAGGCCGGCAGCTGGCACGACGAGACCGCGCAGGGCAGCGATCGCCCCCGCGCCAAGGTTGTGGACTGATCGGAGCGGCGCTGCCGTGGCCTCAGCCAAAGCCACAACCCAGGCGCGCAGCACGACGAGCCCCAAGCCGGACGCCATCGCCAAGCCCGCGCGTCCCAAGGGCGCGCGGCGCACCACTCCGTCGCCGGAGACCCTGGCGGCTCTGGGACCGGACCGGCTGATCGGACTGATCCTCGGCGAGACCGCCCGCAATCCCACGTTCAAGAAGCTCGTCACCGCCGCGCTCGCCTCCCTACAAGGGCCGGACGCCGTGGCGGCGATGATCGACCGCCGCCTGACCGCGCTCGAATCCGCCCAGGGCTACATCGACTGGCAGAAGCGCAGGGCGTTTGCGGCCGATCTGAACGCCACCGTGACCGTCATCCTCAATGAGCTGCGCCCGCTGGATGCCGGCGCCGCCCTGGAGCGCCTCAAGCGATTTCTCGACGGTGCCGATTCGGTGCTGAACCGGGTCGACGACAGCACCGGCGCGGTGCAGGGCGTCTACGAGCGCGCCACAGAGGCCTTCGTGGCGATCGCGGCCGCCCTGTCGCCCGCGGAGGCGGCGCGGGTCGCCGCCGGCCTCGTCGGCCCCTTCACGGCCGACCCGTTCGGCCCGCTCGGCACGCTTCTGACGGAGATGGTTCCGACGCTCGATCCGGACACGCTGTCGGAGATCGACACCGCGCTCGCGCAGGCAGCGTCCGGGCTAGCAAAGGCTGGCAAGGCGCGCAGCCAGGCCGATCATCGCCACATCGCAGCGAGAGGCCAGATCCTGCGCCAGCGCCAGGTGATCGCCGACCGGCGAAACGACGCCGACGCCTACATCGCCCTGGAGCGGGAGATTGCCCCCGGCCAGGAGGACCGTCTCTCGATCGCGCAACGGCTGCTCGCCGCCGGTCGAGCCCAGGAGGCGCTCGACTGGATCCGCCGCGAGCAGGAGGCCGGCCTGCGTATCGTCACGCGGGCCGATCTGATCGCAGGGTTCGACCCGCGCGGGCCCGACCGTGCGCGCAAGGCGCTGGAAATCGAGATCCTCGACGCGCTGGGCAGGCGCGAGGAGGCGCAGGCGCTGCGCTGGGCGCTGTTCGAGCGCGATCTCGACGCGCCGATGCTGCGCGCCTACCTCGCCAAGCTGCCGGATTTCGAGGACGAGGAGGCGCTGCTGCGCGCGCTCGATCACGCCGAGGCTTACGGAAATCCGCACCGGGCGCTCGCCTTCCTGGTGGGCTGGCCGGATCTGCCCCGGGCCGCCGGGCTGGTCGAAGAGAAGCGCAAAGTCTGGCTGGGCGAGCACTATTCCGTTCTCGCGCCGGCCGCGGAGGCCTTGGCCCAGGACCACCCGCTCGCCGCGACGATCCTGTATCGCCGCCTGCTCGACGGCATCCTCGAATCCGGCCGCAGCGCCGCCTATGCGCATGGCGCCAGATACCTGCTGGAACTCGACGGTCTCGCCGACCGCCTGGCCGCAGGTGCCATCGATCCGTCACCGGCCGCCTACCGGGAGAGGCTGCGGCGGGACCACGGCCGCAAGCACGCCTTCTGGGGGCTGCTGCGGGACTGAGAATTTTCACGCCGTATCGTCGGGCGACGCGAGAACGAGCCCGGGGCCTTCCGTCACTTCGCAATGACGGCACGGCGATCATACGCCTGCGCCTCGCGTGACGTGCGGGCGGGCAATCCCTATGAAGCGTCCAGAACCTCGATGGCATCGACCCGATCGGGATAGAACGCGACGTGGCCCTCGATCGGCGCAACCGCGGGAAACGGTGCCTCGTAGCTCCACACCGCATCGGCGCGCCGGGTCCCGTTGACCACAAGGTCGAAGTAACGGGCATCGCCCTTGTAGGGGCAATGGCTGGTCCGCGCCGACGGCACGAAATGCTCGGCCCGGATGTCGGCCCGGGGAATGTAGAACACCGCCGGGTAGCGACCTTCGTCCAGGCGAAGCGCATCGCGCGTGTCGGCCACCGCCACGCCGGCTGCCAGCACGCGAACCCGGCGCGGCTCCGGCGTCACGGTGATCGGATGGTCGGGTCCAGGTTCTTTCATGATGTCCTTCCGGGTTCGGGCTTCAGCTCGACGGTTCCGAGGGCGTCGGCGAGGCGCGATTTCGCGGTCCCGGGACGCAGCGGCTTCTGCTGGCTCTCGTGCGGGACCCAGCCGGACAGCCACAGAACCTCGAAGGTCGCGCGGATGCGCCCATCGGGGTCCGAGAAGCGCTCGGCATAGACTTCCGCGGTGCGCACCAGGGTCGCCCGGCGCAGGGGCGTCCGCCGTCGCTCGGTGAGCACGTTGGTCATGCCCATGGCGCGCAGGTCGCGCATCAAGCCGAACGGGTCGGCGTAGCGCACCGTCAGCGTGTCGGTATCGGCCACCGGCAGCGCGAAGCCGGCCCGCTGCAGCAGCGCCCCGGCCTCGCGCACGGCGGCGAAGGGCGCCACCCGCGGGCTGACCCCGCCCTCGATCTCGCTCTCGGCCTGGGCGAAGCTCTGACGCAGCTCGGTCAGGGTGGCGCCGCCCAGCAGGCAGCCGAGGAACAGGCCGTCCGGCCGCAGCGCCCGGCGCAGCTGGATCAGCGTTCCGGGCAGGTCGTTGACCGCGTGGAGCGCGAGCAGCGACACGGCGAGGTCGAGGCTTTCGGCGGCCAAGGGCAGGAATTCCGGGTCTCCGACGATCCGGTTGCCGCCCGGTCGGGGCACGGCCGAGAGGCGGAGATGAATCGCCTCCGGGTATCGGGCCGCGAGGACCTGTGCAGCGCCGGCGCCGGGGGTGGCCAGGTCGAGCACCGTGCCGAAGGTACGCAGCACCGCGCCGAGGCGGTCGTCCAGATCCTCGACGACGCGGTCGAGGAGGAAACCGGCGTAGCCGTTGCGCTCGGCCCTGGCGAGGCGTTGGCGGGCGAGGGCGGTGTCGAACAGGGTGGCCGGTGCATCCATGGGCCTGCACATGGCGCTTGCGGCACCGTCCCGCCAGCATCCCCTCCGCATGGCTGTGAATGACAGCGATCGCGGCTGCACACAGACCCGCGAGGTGCCCTAACCTCGCGGAACGAGTCGGCACCGTCGCCGTTCCTGCTGCGACTGGCCGCATGGCCGAGATGGATCAGGGAGTTCAGGTCATGAAGCGCATGCTCGTCGGGGCCGCCATGGCTCTCGCCGCCCTTACCGCCGCGAGCGGCGCCGAGGCCAAGGGCTGCATCAAGGGCGCGATCGTCGGCGGCATCGCCGGCCATTATGCCGGCCATCACGGCTTGGTCGGCGCCGCCGCAGGCTGCGCGATCGGCCGGCATCGGGCGAATTCGCAGGCCCGGCAGCGGGATCAGGATTTCGACCAGCGGGGCGCGCGCCCCATCTCGGCCCGCTAAGCTTCGTCCTTCGCCCGCATGACGGCGATCGCGGCCGTCGCATCGGCCCTGCGCGGCTTGCCGCGCGGGGCCTTGTCGTTGATCTACCCGCCGACCTGCTGCGGTTGCGGCAGTGCCACGGCGGATCCCGGCGCCCTGTGCCCGTCCTGCTGGACCGGCCTGCGCCTCATCGAAGAGCCCCTGTGCCAGCGCTTCGGCACGCCCTTCGCCGTCGATCTCGGCGTAGGGCCGCTGCTCTCGCCCCGGGCGATCGCCGAGCCGCCGGTTTTCGGGCGTGCCCGGGCCGTCGCGCTCTACGACGATGTCGCCCGCCGTCTCGTACACCGGCTGAAATACGAGGATCGGCTCGACCTGTCCGGCGTGATGGGCCGGATGATGGCGGCGAGCGGCCGGACGCTGATCGCCGAAGCCGAATGCGTCGTCCCGGTCCCGCTTCACCGCTGGCGGCTGTGGCGGCGGCGGTTCAATCAGGCGGCGTTGCTGGGCCGGGTGATCGCCAAAGGCGCGGGCCTGCCGTTCGAGCCGTCGGCCCTGGTCCGGGTCCGGGCGACCCGCTCGCAGGTCGGCCTCAGCCGGCCGGCGCGGGCCGAGAATCTGAGCGGGGCGTTCCGGGTGGCGACGGCGCAGGCGTACCGGATCCGTGGCCGGCGGGTCCTGCTCATCGACGACGTGATGACGACCGGCGCGACCGGGAACGCGGCCGCCCGGGCGCTCCTGCGCGGTGGGGCGACATCGGTCGACCTGCTCACCTTCGCGCTGGTCGGTGATGCCGCCGGGTAAGGCTCCCGGTCAGGCCGTGACCCGCTCGCGGCTCGGAAAGCTCACCGCCAGGGTGAAGTCGAACGCCTCGGCAATGCTCTCGTACCAGAGCGAGAACGGCGTGGGCCGGGCCAGATGGAGCGCGCCCTCGGTCTCGGTCCCGGCGCGCTGCAACGCAGCCCCGTGCTTGGCCGCTAGGCGCAGCATCGGGCCGTTGCCCGAGAGACAGCGCACATGCAGATCGACCACGCCGCGATGGCGCGCGGCGCGCGCGATCCTGGCGAACAGGGCCGCCCCGATCCCCTGGCGGCGGAAAGCCCGCTCGACCGCGAAGGCGGCCTCGGCGTGCGGACCCAGGATATAGGGCGACGAACCGGTTTCCATGGGGCGCAACTCCGCCAGACCGCGCAGGTCACCATCCACGAAGGCGCCGTACATCACGCCTTCGGCGGTCAGCACCTGCGCGGCATAGGCCCGCACACCGGCTTCGCTGACATTGCCCATGAAGCGATTCGCACGCGCCTCCGGATCGAGGCGCAGGAAGTAGTCGAGCACCGCATTGCGGTCGGCCGGCCATAGGCGCCGGACCGTGTGGGCCGACACGGCGAGGTGTCGAACGGCCATGATGGGTCTCCGGTCTGGGCGCGTTGTCGCGCCGATTGGTCCGGACGTTCCTCCCCAAAGACCCGGATGATCTCGCATCCCCATGGCCGTTGTGCAATGCAGCAATATGACTGAGCCCAGGCCTGGGCATGCTGCCATGCGCGGGCCTGATGGAACGGTTCGGCGTCGCGTGTTCTGTCCCGGGCTTGATTCGAGCCGAGCTTGCACGGCACAGGGAGGCGGCCCGGGTCGGGAACGGTCGACCGGGTGCGGGGGTGCCGGTCCGGCGCCGTGGCGAGTTGCGGGGGACCGGCAGCGTGAGCGAGCAATCCGGGAAGCGACACGCGCCCTCCGCGGAGGCTCGGGCCGGCGCCGTCTCGCCCGGCCCGGTTCACGAGCGCTACGAAGCCCTGGTGGCCACGGGCGCGATCGAGCGCGACCCCGCCCAGGCGCAGCTGGTGCGTGCCCTCGATCGGCTGCTTCAGGATCTCGGACGCCGCAAGCGCGCCAGCAAGACCAGCGCGCTCGGCTGGTTGTTCCGGCGCAAGGACGAGGCCGAGTCCCCCAAGGGACTCTACATCTGGGGCTCGGTCGGGCGCGGGAAGACCATGTTGATGGACCTGTTCCACGAGGCTGCGCCGGCCCCGAAACGGCGGGTCCATTTCCACGGGTTTCTCGCTGATGCGCACGAGCGCATCCACGCCTATCGGCAGGCGCTGAAAGCCGGCACCGTGAAGGGTGACGACCCGATCGGCCCGGTGGCCGACCAGCTCGCCGACGAGGCGACCTTGCTGTGCTTCGACGAGTTCACGGTGACCGACATCGCCGACGCGATGATCCTCGGGCGCCTGTTCGGGCACCTGTTCCGGCGCGGCGTCACCGTGGTGGCGACCTCGAATGTCGAGCCGGATCGGCTCTACGAGGGCGGCCTCAACCGCGCCCTGTTCCTGCCGTTCATCGCGACGCTCAAGGACCAGGTCGAGGTCGTTCGCCTCGATTCGCGGACCGATTTCCGCCTGGAGAAGCTCGGCGGCGCGGCCGTCTATCACGTCCCGGCGGACGAGGCCGCCCGCGCGGCCCTGGACGCCGCGTTCAAGGCGCTGACCGGCAAGGCCAAGGGTCGCCCGGCGACGATCCAGGTCCACGGCCGGGACGTGGCGGTCCCCGAGGAGGCGAACGGTGTCGCGCGCTTCAGCTTCGACGACCTCTGCCGGCAGCCGCTCGGCGCATCGGATTACATGGCCCTGGCGCGTTCCTTCCACACGGTGATCCTCGACGGGATCCCGGTGCTGACCGAGGCCGAGCGCAACGAGGCCAAGCGCTTCATCACCCTGGTGGACACGCTCTACGACCGGCACGTGAAGCTCGTCGCGTCCGCGGCCGCCGAGGCGCAGGACCTCTACACCGCCGAGACCGGCCGCGAGGCGTTCGAGTTCGACCGGACCGTCTCTCGCCTGATCGAGATGCGCTCGCACGAATACCTCGCCTTGCCGCATGGACGGGCCGATTCCGAGGCCTCGGGTGCGAGCACCGGGCTGGTGGAGACGTGAGCGGCCGTCAGGGAGTCGGATCGATCTTTCGTCTGCGGCGGCCGAACTGGCGCGGCGCCGGTCCCCTGCGACCGCTGCTCGGCTCGCCCGCCGCCTTCATCCTGCTGGTTGTGGCGCTGGTCGCGGGCACCGCCAATTACCTGGGCGGGGAAGCCGACCGCGCCGCCACCGCGCAGGCCAACGCCACCATCGCGGGGGTCGAGCGCCTGCTGTCCGAGGTCAAGGACCTGGAGACCGGCGAGCGCGGCTTCGTCCTGGTCGGCAGCGAGGATTACCTGGCGCCCTATACCCAGGCGCTCGGCAAGATCGAGACCGAGCTCAGCGCGCTCGGCTCGACCGCCCAGGAGCCGGTCCGGGCCGGCGCCCCGTCGCTCGCCGGGCTGGTGGCGCAGAAGCGCGACTTCGCCACCCGGGTGGTCGCGGCACGCCGGGACAAGGGCTTCGACGCGGCCACCGACCTCGTCCGCACCGGCGAGGGCAAGCGCGTCATGGACGCGATCCGGATGGAGGCCGCATCCCGCCAGGCGATCACCGCACAGCACCTCGCCGACCTGCAGACCCGGGAGCGCTGGCGCGGGCTGGTCCTGTTCCTGCTGTCCGGCGCGGCGGCGCTCGGGGCGATCGTGCTGCTCGCCCGCCTCGCCCTGGTGCGACGGCAGGAATCGCTGCGGATGTCGCGGCTGCTCGACGGCGTGCTGGCCAACGCCCCCGTGGGCCTCGGCTTCCTCGATCGCGACCTGAAGATCCGCCACATGAACCGGGCGCTCGCCACGATGAGCGAGCGCGGCTTCGGGGCCGATCTCGGCGCCCCGATCTGGGCGATGCTCCCGACCCTGCGCGAGGAATTGGCGCCCAAGCTCGCCGCAGCGCTGGAGGAAGGCCTGGTCTCGCCGAACGTGCCGGTGGCGGTCCCGACGCCGTCCGCCCCCGGCGGGGTGCGCCAGTTCTCGATGAGCTTCTACCCCCTGCGCGGCGACGGGACCGGAGGCGACAGCGGCCAGGATGTCGAGGGCGTCGGCCTGGTCGTGGTCGACGACACGATCCGCCACCTCGCGGAGATGCGGACCCGGCGCAGCGAGGAGCGCTTCCGCTCGCTGATCGAGGCCAGCGCGGCCATCGTCTGGACCGCCAACCCGGAGGGGAGCCTGCACCGGCGCCAGACCGCCTGGAGCCGCTTCACCGGCCAGGACGAGGCCACCTATTCCGGCCTAGGCTTCCTCGACGTCATCCACCCGGACGACCGCGCCCACACCCAGGCCGACTGGACGCGGGCGGTGACGACGCTGCAGCCCTACGCCACCGAGCACCGGATCCGGGCGCGCTCCGGCGCCTACCGCCACATGAGCGTGCGGGCGGTCCCGATCCTCGAAGCGGACGGGACGCTGCGCGAATGGGTCGGCACCCACACCGACATCACCGAGCGCAAGGAGGCGGAAGCCGCCATCGAGGCGGCCCGCGCGGCGGCCGAGGCCGCCAACGAGGCCAAGAGCCAGTTCCTGGCCAATATGAGCCACGAGCTGCGCACGCCGCTCTCGGCGGTGATCGGCTATTCCGAGATGGTCCAGGAAGAACTGGAGGATCTCGGCGAGGCCGACCTGATCGCCGACATGAAGAAGATCGAGTCGAACGCCCGCCACCTGCTCGGCCTGATCAACGACGTGCTCGACATCTCCAAGATCGAGGCCGACCGGGTCGAGATCTACGCGGAGGATTTCGATGTCGCCGAAGTGGTCCGCGACGTGGCCGCCACGGTCGAGGGCCTGATCGCCAAGAAGGGCAACACCCTGGCCCTCGACCTGGCGGAGGATGTCGGCACGGCCCATACCGACGTGACCAAGCTGCGCCAGTGCCTCATCAACCTCCTGAGCAACGCGGCGAAGTTCACCGAGAACGGCCGGATCACCCTGGGCGTCAGCCGCACCGTGGAGGCTCTGCGCTTCACCGTCACGGATACCGGCATCGGCATGAGCGCCGAGCAGGTCGGACGGCTGTTCGAGCGCTTCACCCAGGCCGACGCCTCGACGACGCGGCGCTTCGGCGGGACCGGGCTCGGCCTGTCGATCACCCGCGCCTTCTCGGAGATGCTGGGCGGCGCCATCGCGGTGGACAGCCGGGAAGGGGAAGGCACGACCTTCACGCTGACGCTCCCGGTGCAGTTCGAGGGCCCTGAGGCCGAGCATGCGGGCGTGGCCGGCGAGAGCCCGGGCGACCGTCGGACGATCCTGGTGGTCGACGACGATGCCGCCACCCGCGATCTCCTCGCCCGCTTCCTGGAGCGCGAAGGGTTCTCCGTGGCGGTGGCCGAGGATGGGCGACGCGGTCTCGAACTCGCACGCACCCTGCGCCCGAGGGCGGTGCTCCTCGACGTGACCATGCCGCAGATGGACGGCTGGGCGGTTCTGCGCGCCCTGCGGGCGGACCCGGAGATCGGTGCGACGCCGATCGTGATGGTCACGGTGCTGGACGAGCAGAACCTCGCCTTCTCGCTGGGCGCCACCGACTATCTGCAGAAGCCGATCGACTGGGGCAGCCTGCGCCACGTCATCGACCGCTTCCGGCCGGTCGCCGCCGAGGGTCCGATCCTTGTGGTCGAGGACGAGGCGGATGCGCGCGCCCATGTCTGCGCCTATCTCGGCCGGGAGGGCTTTCCGGTGGTCGCGGCCGAGAACGGCGTGCGCGCGCTGGAGACCCTGGAGGCGGAGCGGCCCTGCCTGGTTCTGCTCGACCTGATGATGCCCGAGATGGACGGGTTCGGCTTCCTGCGGGCCCTGCGCGCCCGGCCCGACTGGCGGGACATCCCGGTGGTGGTGTTGACCGCCAAGGACATCACTGCCGAGGACCGTCGGCGCCTGGCCGGCCAGGCCGACCGGGTGCTCGCCAAGGGCACGACGGGCCTGAGCGAGCTGGCCCGGGAGCTTCGGGCGCTGATGCCCGGGCACGCCGAGGCGGAGTGAGCCGTCCAGCGCTCACCCCGCCTCGGTGATCAGACGCCGCGGAACGCCATCACGAGTGCTCCGACGGCGATGCCCCAGAGCGCCAGGGTCGACCAGATCGCGCGCCGGCCCTCGCTGCGGGCGAAGTGCTCCAAACGCCGCGCATCGCCGGTCCCGGCCTCGTCGAGCCGGATCAGCACGCGCTTGAGCCGGGTCGCGAGGTCGGGAATATCGCCAACCAAGTCGGAGACCACCCGCAGCGCCTCGAAGCCGCTCTGGGCGCGCCCGAGCGGGCCGGCATTCTTGGTGATCCAGCTGCGCACCACCGGCTCGGCGGTGGTCCACATGTCGAGGCGCGGATCGAGCGAGCGGGCCACGCCCTCGACCACCACCATGGTCTTCTGGAGCATCACGAGTTCGGTGCGCGTGCTCATGTCGAACAAGGCGGTGATGTCGAACAGCAGGGTCAGCACCTTCGACATCGAGATCTCGTCGGCCCGGCGCTGGTGGATCGGCTCGCCGATCGCCCGGATCGCCTGCGCGAAATCCTCCACCGAGTGGTGCGCCGGCACGTAGCCCGCCTCGAAATGCACCTTCGCCACCCGGCGGTAGTCGCGCAGGATGAAGCCGAGCAGGATCTCGGCCAGGAACCGGCGCTCG
Organism: Methylobacterium brachiatum; assembly: GCF_020523825.1. Lineage (GTDB taxonomy): Bacteria > Pseudomonadota > Alphaproteobacteria > Rhizobiales > Beijerinckiaceae > Methylobacterium > Methylobacterium brachiatum. The sequence continues at coordinate 73,162 of NZ_JAJALK010000007.1, forward strand.
TTCAGGCCGAGCCGGCCCATGATGCCGAAATCCACCGCCACCAGGCGGCCCTCGGCATCGACCAGCAGGTTCCCCTGGTGCATGTCGGCGTGGAAGAAGCCGTCGCGGATCGCCTGCCGCAGGAAGCTCTGGATCACCGCGCGGCCGATCGCCTGCGGATCGTGGCCGGCGGCGGCGAGCTCGGCCGCGCTGTGCAGGCGCACGCCCTCGATCCACTCGGCCGACAGCACCTCCCGGGCGGTCAGCTCCCATTCGGGCTTCGGCACCCGGAAATCGAGGTCGTCCTTGGTGTTCTCCGCGATCTCCGAGGCGGCGGCGGCTTCGAGGCGGAAATCCATCTCCATCAGCACGGAGCGGGCGAGGATCTCGACGACCTCGCGCGGGCGCAGCCGCTCGGCCTGCGGCGAGAGCGCGTGCACCACCCGGGCCATGAACCGCATGACTTCAAGGTCGCGCATGAAGCGCTCGCGCACGCCCGGGCGCATCACCTTCACGGCCAGCGCCCGCTGGGTGCCGTCGGCATCCTGCACCACGGCCTTGTGGACCTGCGCGATCGAGGCGGCGGCGATCGGCTCGCTGAACGACACGAACAGCGCGCCCACCGGCTTGCCCAGCGCCATCTCGACCACCTTGAGGGCGGTCTCCTGCGGGAACGGCGGCACCCGGTCCTGCAACCGCTCCAGGTCGAAGGCCGCCCGCATGCCGACGATGTCGGGCCGGGTCGCCAGGAACTGGCCGAATTTCACGTAGGACGGGCCGAGCCGCGTCAGGGCGGCCGACAATCCGGCGGCGCCATGCCCCAGGCCGCGCCGCTCCAGCGTACGCCCGAGCTTCAAGGCGAAGCGCAGATGGGCCGGCAGCTCGGACGGGTCGACCAGGGCGAGGGCGCCCTCACGCGCCAGGACGAAGCCGACCCGGGCACCGCGGAACAGGTTGATCGCGGCGCCGATCATGAACGCACCGGGGCTTTCCCCCCCACCGCGACGGCGGGCGGGCGGTGGCATGCGTTGGCCAAGATCAGGAGACCTTCCAGCCGGAATGGATCGCCACGATCCCGCCCGACAGCGGCCGGTCCGTGACGTGGCGGAAGCCGGCGCGCTCGATCATGCCCGCGAAGGCGCCGCGCGTCGGGAACTTGCGGATCGACTCGACCAGGTAGCGGTACGATTCGGCATCGCCGGCGACACGGGCGCCGATCCGCGGGATCACGTGGAAGGAATAGGCGTCGTAGATCTTGTCGAGCAGTGGGATGTCGACCGCGGAGAATTCCAGGCACAGGAACCGGCCGCCGGGTTTCAGCACCCGGCGCGCCTCGGCCAGCGCGGTCTCGATCCGCGGCACGTTCCGGATGCCGAAGGCGATCGTGTAGGCGTCGAAGGCGGCGTCCGGCAGCGGCAGGCTCTCGGCGTTGCCGGTCACGAAGGCGATCCGGTCGCCCGCATCCTCGACCTTCTCCCGGGCCCGCTCGGCGCCGACGCGCAGCATCGATTCATTGATGTCGAGCACCGTGACCCGCGTCTTCGGGCCGCCCGCGGCGAGCACCCGGAACGCCACGTCGCCGGTGCCGCCGGCCACGTCGAGATGCGCGAAGGGCCGGCCCTGCGGCGGCCGCAGCATCGAGACGAGCTGCGCCTTCCAGGCCCGGTGCAGGCCCGCCGACATCAAGTCGTTCATGACGTCGTAGCGGCGGGCGACCGAGTGGAAGACGCTGTCGACGCGCCCCTGCTTCTCGTCGAGCGACACGCGCTCGAAGCCGAAATCCGCGCTCTCGCGCTCCGTCGCCCCGTCCCCGGCCTTCATGACGCTCCCGTTCTCAGAGCCGTTCCCGATCGCGCTGCGCCCGGGAACGGCTCCAAGTTCTCGATGTGACGCGCTCGCCGCCGAACCGGCATCCGCTTCGGCGGCGAGCGCTTTTAAGCCCGTGCGTCATAGCGAAGGCCGCGCCCATCCGCCATGCGTCCTATCACGCGAGCGGTGACGGATCCTCAGCCGACGCGGGCGCGCAGGGCATCGGCCACGGCGTTCGCCATGGCGCGGGTGCCCATCGGGTTGGTGCCCTCGCCGGCGATGTCGGCGGTGCGGGCACCGCTCGCGAGCGCGTCCATCACGGCGCCGTCGAGCGCGTCCGCCGCCTCGCCGAGCCCGAACGAGTAGCGCAGGCACATGGTGAGCGAGCCGATCATCGCGATCGGGTTCGCCTTGTCCTGCCCGGCGATGTCCGGGGCCGAGCCGTGGCACGGCTCGTACAGCGCCCGGCGCACGCCGCTGTCGTCCACGGCGCCCAGCGAGGCCGAGGGCAGCATGCCGAGCGAGCCGGTGAGCATCGCGGCGAGGTCGGACAGCACGTCGCCGAACAGGTTGTCGGTCACCAGCACGTCGAACTGCTTCGGCCGGCGCACCAGCTGCATGGCGCAATTGTCGGCGAGCACGTGCTCCAGCTCGATCTGGGCGTAGTGCTCGGCATGGACCTTGGTCACGACCTCCTTCCACAGGACGCCGGACTTCATCACGTTGTGCTTCTCGGCCGAGGCCACGCGACCCGAGCGCTTGGCCGCCAGATCAAAGGCGACATGGGCGATCCGCTCGATCTCGCCGGTGGTGTAGACCTGCGTGTCCACGGCCCGCTTGGAGCCGTCCGGCAGGGTCGTGATCTCCTTGGGCTCGCCGAAATAGACGCCGCCGGTCAGCTCGCGGACGATCATGATGTCGAGGCCCTCGACCAGCTCGCGCTTGAGCGCCGAGGCGTCGGCCAGCGCCGGGTAGCAGATCGCCGGACGCAGGTTGGCGAACAGCTCGAGATCCTTGCGCAGGCGCAGCAGGCCGGCCTCCGGGCGGTTCTCATAGGCGACGCCGGCCCATTTCGGGCCGCCCACCGCGCCGAGCAGGATCGCGTCCGCGGCGCGGGCACGCGCCAGGGTCTCGTCCGAGAGCGGGCGGCCATGCGCATCGAGGGCGCAGCCGCCGACGAGATCGGTCTCGGTCTCGAAGGTCGCGAGCCCGGTCTCCTTCAGGGCGTCGAGCACGACCTGCATGCCGCCCGCGACCTCCGGGCCGATCCCGTCGCCGGGCAGGAGCAGGAGCTTGTAGCTGGCCATGACGGTCTCGCGGGTTCTCTCTCGACGTGCCGGCGGGCTTTATCGAGGGCGGGGCGCGCTTGGCAAGGCGCCGAGCCGGGGCGGACCTTGTGTTTCCGTGGCGACGGCGCTACCTCTGCCGGCCACCGCGCGGGTGCTGCGTCACGCCGTCCGCGCCCCACCCGGGAGAGACGAGCCTTGGCCAGAGCCGGCTCAGCGATCGAGACCGCCCGCGCCGCCTCTACGGTGCTTCGGTCCCGTGCGCGCCGCTCCGGGCTTCTTCTTCCGCTTCTGCTTACCCGCCCCTGAGGGCCGTCTGGGCGCGCGCGCCTGGGCCTTCAGGGGAGTTTCTGCACTCGCGACATCCAGCCCCGCCCGGGGCACCACGCCGGCCCGAGCCTTCCGCCGGGCGGCCCGCGATAGGGTAACGCCATGACCACCAGCACCACCGCCCGCGAACGCATCGTCATCTTCGACACGACCCTGCGCGACGGCGAGCAATGCCCCGGCGCCACCATGACCCACGACGAGAAGCTCGCGGTCGCAGAGCTCCTCGACACGATGGGCGTCGACATCATCGAGGCCGGCTTCCCGATCGCGTCGATCGGTGACTTCGAGGCCGTATCGGAGATCGCCCGGCGCACCAAGCGCGCCACCATCGCGGGTCTCGCCCGCGCGATTCCCGCCGACATCGCCCGGGCCGGCGAGGCGGTGCGGCACGCCAAGCGCGGGCGGATCCACACCTTCGTGTCGACCTCGCCGATCCACCTCGCCCACCAGATGCGCAAGACCCAGGACGAGGTGCTCGAGATCATCCTGAAGACCGTGGCCCAGGCCCGCGACCTCGTCGAGGACGTGGAATGGTCGGCCATGGACGCGACCCGCACGCCGATCGACTACCTGTGCCGCTGCGTCGAGGCGGCGATCAAGGCCGGCGCCACCACGATCAACCTGCCCGACACGGTGGGCTACGCGACGCCCTCCGAGTACCGCGACATGTTCGCGTCCGTGCGCGAGCGGGTGCCGAACGCCGACCAGGCCGTCTTCTCGGTCCATTGCCACAACGATCTCGGCCTCGCGATCGCCAATTCGCTGGCCGGCATCGAGGGCGGCGCAAGGCAGGTCGAGTGCACGATCAACGGTATCGGCGAGCGGGCCGGCAACGCCGCGCTCGAGGAGATCGTCATGGCCCTGCGCACCCGCGCGGACGTCCTGCCCTACGAGACCGGCATCGAATCGACCATGCTGACCCGCGCCTCGAAGCTGGTGAGCCACGCCACCAACTTCCCGGTGCAGTTCAACAAGGCGATCGTCGGCCGCAACGCCTTCGCGCACGAGAGCGGCATCCACCAGGACGGCATGCTCAAGAACGCCGAGACCTACGAGATCATGACCCCGGCCTCGGTGGGCCTGACCAAGACCTCCCTGGTGATGGGCAAGCATTCCGGCCGGGCGGCCTTCCGCTCCAAGCTCGACGATCTCGGCCTGCACCTGTCCGACAACCAGTTCCAGGACGCGTTCGAGCGGTTCAAGGCCTTGGCCGACCGGAAGAAGCACGTCTACGACGAGGATATCGAGGCGCTCGTCGACGAGAACCTCGCCACCGCCCATGACCGGATCCGGCTGGTCTCGCTGTCGGTCATCGCCGGCACGCGGGGGCCGCAGCGCGCCACCCTGCGCATCGCCGACGAGACCGGGACGCGGATCGAGGAGGCGGACGGCAACGGGCCGGTGGACGCCGTGTTCAACGCGATCACCGCCCTGGTGCCGCACAAGGCCGAGCTGGAGCTGTATCAGGTCCAGGCCGTCTCCGGCGGCACCGACGCCCAGGCCGAGGTCTCGGTGCGCCTGCGCGACGGCGAGCGCAGCGTCACCGCCCGCGGCGCCGATCCCGACACGCTGGTGGCCTCCGCCAAGGCGTATCTCTCGGCGTTGAACAAGCTCGCGGCCCACGCCGTGCGGGTTCATGCACAGCACGCGGCGGCGGAATAGCAAAAAACCTGCGTCCGGGGGTGGACAGCCCCCGGATGCGTTGGTATCAGCCCGCCACCCCGGACGGACTTGGTGGCCACCGGGGCGGGTCGCAGACGCGATCGGGCGCATAGCTCAGTTGGTAGAGCAGCTGACTCTTAATCAGCGGGTCCTAGGTTCGAACCCTAGTGCGCCCACCAAGATTTTCCGAACATTCTTTCGAGACGGCAACCCTGAGGCCGCGGCTGAGTCGCTGCGCTTGGGGTTTCCGCGTTCTGGCCGGAGCGGCGGACGGGAAGGGTCCGGCGGCGAAGCGCCGTGCGGCCTGCTGGTCCGTACACAACGAAATCCAAACCTCTCCGATAGCGTGCAGGACAATTTCTCCCGCCTGTGCGATCTAGATTTCGGAACTATCTCCGCCTGAAGATGGTCTAGCCGTCGCTTGTCGATGGTTGAACTCGGAGATTTGTCGGTTGGTTCGTTTCGCCTCGATCGTTGCCGCCGCAGGCGCCCTGGCGACGTGCGGGCCCGCCTGGGCGGCGCCGGAGATCACCCTGGCGGCGATCGCGACGGGCCGGCTCTACGTCGTCGGGACCACCGATCGCCCACACATGCCCGTGGTGCTGGAGGACAAGTTCCGCACCGAATCGGATGACAAGGGCAAGTTCCAGTACGAATTGGTCTACCACCCGGCCCGCTGCATCGTCGCGGCTACGATCGACGGCAAGGCCGTCGAAGCGGTCGTGAGCAATTGCGGGCAGCAATGCACGCTCGCTCCGCCGAACGCCGCGGCGGGTGCCGCGTCTGCCGCGGCGCCGCTCCCGGCGATGCCGGGGCGGGCAGGGTTGCCCGCGGCCGCCGGCCCGCCGACGCGTGCGCCGCAGAACCGGGCGAATGCTGCGTCGCCTCCGGAGCGCCCGGGCGCCACATCGGAGCCCGTCGCACCGGCTCCGGCCGGGCCGGCGGCCGGCGCAGCCAGGAAGGTCCAGATCGAGCGGCCGCCGCGGCCGCCTCAGCGCCCTGTCACGCAGGCGCCTCCGCAGGCCCGTGCCGTCCAGCCCGCGAAGCCGGCCCGCAAGCCCCGGCCGTTGCCGCGTGAGGCCCCCGACGATGCCGGTCCGCCGATCGCCGACTGATCGGCGGACCACGTGGTCGCGGATGCAGCCGGATCGCGGGGTCCATCAAGGATCGTAGCGCACCCGGCCGCATCGGCGATCGGACCGGCCGACCGCCTGCACGCCACTTCACGTGACATTTTAACTCAGACAAATATCGGACACGTCTTATCGCCGGGTTTGTTGTCTATGCTATATTAGCAAAGTTTATACTGTATAAAACTTTGTTCCTAAACTATTCGTGCGGAAGCACGAATGCAATTTATGATCTCTGAACCGTTGTTAAAAAGCTACCCTTTTTGCGCGAGACGCGAGATAATCCCACGATCCAAGATTGAAAATGATGGGTCGACCGCCGACGCGATGAAGACACTTTTTTCGGCCCTCGGCGAGCATTCCGACACCAATTTCCGGATCTGGAAAGATTTCGCGAATGCTCGCCTGATGCCGGCGGAGCTGTATCGGGTCGGCGACGGCACGTTCCACGGCCTGTTCGAGGGAACCGATCTCGGATCGCAGCTGATCACGCGCTCAACCTTCAGCGCCGTGCGCGTCGAATCGACACCGACGACGCTCCGCAGAAACGACAAGCGGGACACCCTCGCGGTCACGGTCAAGCTGTCCGGAACCTCCATGTGCGAGCAGTTCGGTCGCCAAGCGATCGTACAGTCCGGCGAGATCATGGTCTTGGATCGGGCGAGCCCGTCCATCCGGCAAACGACCGGGCCTTCTCGCTCGCTCCTTCTGGAGATCCCGCGCGACCGCCTGGAGAACCTCCTGGGTGACGCGCGCCATTTCTCGGTCCTGAGCGTCGGGGCCGATCTCGGAAGCGCCCGGCTGGTGACGACGTTCCTCGACACGTTGCTAAGGGTCGAGAACACCTTCACGCCTGACGCCGCCCAGCGGATGTCGGCGATCGCCGTGGACCTCGTCGCGGCCGGCATCGCCGAGCGCCTGGCGCGCGAGGTGCCACGACCGCTGCACGGCACCGTCGTGGTCCAACGCGCCAAAGCCTATGTCGAGGCTCATCTCGGCGACCCGGCCCTCGACCCGCCTCAGCTCGCCGCGGCGGTGGGTGTGTCGCTGCGCCGGCTGCAGGAGCTGTTCCACGAGCATGACCAGCACATCTCCGACTGGATCTGGCAGCGGCGGCTGGAGACGGCGGCCAAGCGGTTGACCGATCAGGGATGCCGCCATCTCTCCATCGGCACTCTGGCCTATGGCTGCGGCTTCGCAAGCCAGGCCCACTTCTCCCGCCGGTTCAAGGACCGGTACGGCATGGCGCCGAGTGAATTCCGCCATCTCTCGGATCAACCCGCTTCGAAAGCCTGATCGGGCGGAAACGCGCGTCGCTGACGTCGAAACAGGGCCAGGACGCCGGGCGACGCCCACACCCCACCGGTCAACATCCGTAGCGCGAGAGACGCCCGTAATCAGCGGTTGTTAATCTATTTTCGGCAAGCATTCGCGGCTGCAGCTTGGAGCGATTTTGTATTCCGCTGCATTGCGAGGGTGTCGTGACGCTGCAATCTGTATCCATTCGCACGAAGCTGATCGTGGCGTTCACCATCCTGACCGTCTTCGTGGTCGGCCTGGGCATGCTCGGTCTCGCGGCCACGCAGAAGCTGCGCGATCAGACCGTCGCGATCGAGACGAACTGGTTGCCGAGCGTCAAGACGCTGAGCGAGATCAACACGCTCACGGCCCGCAGCAGCGGGCTCCTCCTGCGCCACACGCAGGCGACCGACCCGACGCTTCTCGCGAGCATCGATAAGGATATCGCCAACTTCGATAAGACCTTGAATGAGAAGACCAAGCTCTACGAGACGCTGATCAGCTCGCCGGAGGAAAAGGCGCTCTACGAGACCCTGAGCCGCGCATCCGAGAGCTTCCGGGGAGTTCGGGACGAGGTGCTGAGCATCTCCCGCCGGGGTGACAAGGCACAGGCCTACAGCCTCTACGAGACGAGCGGACTCGCGCCGCGTCGCGCCGTGTCCGGCACCCTCGAGAAACTCGTCGCCCTCAACAACGACGGCGCCGGCGCTGCCGAGGCTCAAGGCAAGGTGGTCTTCGAGGAGACCCGGATGCTGATCCTCATCGCGATCGGGATCGCGGTGGCCCTGTCCGTGCTGTCGGGTGTTGTGATCGTCCTGGGTGTCACACGCGGCATCCGCTCGGTGGTGGAGCCGATGCAGTCCCTGATCGCCGGCGACCTTGCGGTGACGATTCCCCATCAGGGCGCGAAGACCGAGATCGGCAAGATCGCCGACGCCGTGCAGGTGTTCAAGGATGGGCTGATCCAGATGAAGGCTCTGGAATCCGAGACCGCCCAGGCTCGGCTCGCCGCCGAGGAGCAGCGCAAGCTCGGCATGCGCCAGATGGCCCAGGATTTTGAGCAGGCGGTGGGCGGGATCATCGGCCTGGTCTCAGCCTCGGCGACCGAGTTGCAGGCCACCGCGGGAGCGATGTCGGCGATGGCGGGCCAGACCTCCGCCCAATCCGGCGCGGTCGCGGCGGCCGCGGAAGAGGCCGCGTCCAATGTCAACACCGTGGCGGCTGCCGCCGAAGAGCTCGGCTCCTCGGTCCAGGAGATCGGCCGGCAGGTCGACGGCTCGGCCAGCCTGGCGCAGCGCGCCGTCAACGAGGCGGATCAGACAGCCGTGCTGGTGCAGGAACTCAGCGCCGCCGCGGCCCGGGTGGGCGACGTGGTCGGGCTGATCTCGTCGATCGCCGGCCAGACCAACCTGCTGGCGCTCAACGCCACCATCGAGGCGGCCCGCGCCGGAGCCGCCGGCCGCGGCTTCGCGGTGGTCGCCTCCGAGGTGAAGGCCCTCGCCGAGCAGACCGCCAAGGCCACCGACGAGATCTCGGGCCAGATCGCCCGGATCCAGGCGTCGACCGGTCAGGCCGTGTCGGCGATCGGCTCGATCGCGACCCGGATCCAGGAAATCAGCGGCGTGACGACCTCGATCGCCGCGGCCGTCGAGGAGCAGGGTGCGGCGACACAGGAGATCGTCCGCAACGTCAGCCAGGCCGCGATGGGGACGGGCGCGGTGACCAGCAACATCGCCGGCGTCGCGGGCGCCGCCGAGGAGACCGGGACGGCGGCGAGCCAAGTGCTCGGAGCGGCGTCGGAACTCTCGCGGCAATCGGAGCACCTTGCGGCGCAGGTCAATCGCTTCCTCGCCACCGTGCGCGCCGCCTAGATCAGGACTCGGCCGCGCGCTCATCGAAGGGAGCGCGCGGCCCACCGATCAGGCAGGTTATGACCCAGGTGCGCCGGAGCACGCCCGCCGGGAAAGCTTGGGCATACATCAGGGTCACACCGCGAACACAGTCGCGGACCTGATGGAGACTTCCAATGACCCTCGCAACCCGCCTCACCATTGCCACCGCCGTGACGATCGCCACCGTCGCGGTCCTGGCCGGATCCTATGTCCAGGCCCTCAGCCTCGCCCTGCCGGCGCATTTCGTCTGATGCGGTCAGGTCCCGGCGACGGAACGCCCGGCAATCCGGCGCTCCGCCGCCTTCGAGAACGAATGCCCCGCTCCGGGGAGGCAGGCGATGCACGCCATCCTGATATCCACGGTCGACGGCGCGAGCTGGGTCGCCGACATCCTCGATAGGCTTCTCGACGACACCCTCGAGGGCTTCGGATCCGCCGCCCCGCTCATCGCACGGGACGACTTCGACGATACCGCCGAAGGTCCGCGGCTTCTGTCAACGAGAGCCCTCGCTCGGACGCCGTAGCAAACCGGCCGGTCGCCGCCCGGCACGACCCTGACGGCCCCGCGATTCGCGGACTAGGATGACGGCGCCTGACCCGAGTCCGGGCTCGCCGCCGCATCCTGCGCCTCGTGATCCGGGATCTGATAGCCGCGCTCCCAGATGCGGTGCTCGTCCGAATCGGCTGGATACGGGTTGGCCGTGATCGGATCCCCGCGATCCCGGGCATGGCGCCCTTCGTCACTGATCGCCGTCGGTGAACGGGTCGACATCGTCATCGTGCAGGCCTCCCGGTGTTTGATCCGCGCTGAGTGCAGGACCCACCAGCGACGTGACAGGCTGCCCCGACCCGGATCATCGCAGGATGGTCGCGGGTGCCGCATCGGAACGCGCGCTCGATCCGGTTACGCGCCACACCGTGCCGCCGGCATCGTCGGCGATCAGCAGGCCGCCCTGGCTGTCGATCGCGACGCCGACCGGCCGGCCCCGCGCCTGCTTGTCGGCGTTGACGAAGCCGGTGACCACGTCCTGCGCCTTGCCGGCGGGCTTGCCGTTCTCGAACGGGATGTAGACGACCTTGTAGCCGTTCAGCGGGTCGCGGTTCCAGCTGCCGTGCTCGCCCACGAAGGCGCCGCTGCGGTAGGCCTGCGGCAGGCCGGTGCCGGTCGCGAACGCCATCCCGAGCGGCGCGACGTGCGAGCTCAACGCGTAGTCCGGCATGAGCGCCTGGGCGACCAGCTCGGGGCGCTGCGGCATGACCCGCGGATCGAGGTTCTTGCCCCAGTAGCTGTACGGCCAGCCGTAGAAGCCGCCATCCTTCACCGAGGTCATGTAATCCGGCACCAGGTCGGGGCCGAGTTCGTCGCGCTCGTTGACCACGCACCAGAGGGTCTTGGTCTGCGGCTCGAAGGTGAGGCCGTTCGGGTTGCGCAGGCCCGTGGCGTAGAGTCGGTGGGCGCCGGTCGCCCGGTCGATCTCCCAGATCGAGGCGCGGTCGGTCTCCTCGTCCAGGCCGTTCTCGGTGACGTTGCTGTTCGAGCCGACGCCCGCATACAGCTTGGTCCCGTCCGGGCTCGCGGTCAGGCTCTTGGTCCAATGGTGGTTGATCCGCCCCGCCGGCAGCTCGGTGAGCTTGGTCCCGGGCTCGGTGATCTGGGTCGCGCCGGCCTTGTAGGGGTAGCGCATCACCGCATCCGTGTTGGCGACGTAGAGGTCGTCGCCGACCAGCGCCATGCCGAAAGGCGCGTTCAGGTTCTCGAGCAGGACGGTGCGCAGCTCGGCCACGCCGTCGCCGTCGGCATCGCGCAGCAGGGTGATGCGCTGGCCGGGCTTCTCCGGCGGATGGGACAGGCCCTCCAGCCAGCCCATGATGATCTCCTTCGGCCGGTTGATCGGTGGGGTCGGTCCGCCGCTCTCCGCGACCAGGATGTCGCCGTTGGGCAGCACCAGGAGCGAGCGCGGGCTCTTGAGGCCGGTCGCGAGGGCTTTCACCTGCAAGCCGGCCGCGACCTGAGGCGTCTCGCCGTCCTTCCAGCCGATCGCTCGCGACACGTGCATCGGCGGCAGCAGGTACTGGTGCAATTCGGGCAGGGGCGGGTTCGGCCCGACCTGCGTCTGCGGATCGATCGGATCCGGTCCGCAGGCGGCCAGCGGCAGCAGGGCGGCCGCGGCAAGGGCGTTGCGAATCCGGCTCATGCGCGCTCTCCCGGCTGTACGCCGACCCGATGCCGATGGATCAGTTCCGCGCCGTTCCAGCCGGTCACCAGCAGGATGACGACCACCAGCGCGGACAGGATCAGGCCGGTCGGCACCACGGAGGTGTAGGCGTCGCGGCTATGCACGAAGACGTTGACGATCGCGAGGATCAGCGCCAGCGCGTTGCCGGAGGCGTGGATCCAGGCCGGCCGCAGCCGCCGGATGGCCCGATCCCCGAAGAAATCGATCGCGCCGGCCAGGCCGGCGAAGACCGACGCCACCAGCCCGATGCTCAACAGCCAAGCCGAGAAGTTGGCCCACTGCATGTTGGCCGTCGACCAATAGGCGATGTCGGTGACGAGGGTCCCGACGAAGCAGACGATCGGGATCGGCACAAGCATCGGATGAATGGGATGACCGGCGATGCTGGCGGTCGATCGCGGGTAAGTTTCGGACACAGGAATCCCCGTCATACGATCACATCGTTCATCGACGATCCTACCGCGGGCCGCAGCAAAGGTTCCGCACCGGGCGCGCCTGCGGCCGTGTGGCGGGCCGCCGCGAAGGGGCGGGTTTCGCGCGGCGCCCTGGGATGCGTGCGGTCCCGCACCGTCGAAGATTGAAATCTGTGTCGTTTTCTAAAAGGGGCACTCGGCATCACTATTGCCGAGTCGGAGCAGCATCGCCATTTCTTGTCTCATTCGCGGACAGGCGGCGAAGTGCAGTCCAGGATTGAGCCAATGGCCGCTGCAACAGTAGAGAAGCCGCTCGATGTCGGTGGCCCGATGAGCCGCCGGGCAGCCGCGCTCGCCAACGTCAAATGGTTCCGCGCCCTCGCCTGGCGGGTGCTGCGCGAGGGCGGCCCGCAGGCCGCGCTCCGCGCCGCCAACGCCCGGGCCGCGGCCCGTATCATCCTCCGTCAGGCCCGGCGCGACGCGCTCGTCAGCCGCATGGCGCGGGAGGCCCTGCGGGGCGATCGGGTGTCACCCTGATGCGTGCTCCGGCGCAGGTCCTCGCGACGGACGTGGTGTCATCGGGCTGAGACGGGCGAACGCGCCTCTGCGCCGGCGTCTAGGGGCTTTGGTGCGCCGCGCTCGCCGAGTCGCCGATCGGGCTCGATCCCGGCATCTGGTCCGTTGGGCCCGGGGCGTTCAGTTCATCGCCATAACGGTCGCGGGCATAAGCCTCCAGATCCCAGGCATCGTCGGGAGCCCGGTAGATGAACCGCTCCGACATCTCGGTCAGCACGATGTCCGGCTGCACGCGCTCGATGTAACCGAAATCGACCTGCGTACTCCAAACAAAGTGCACCTCCCGGAAGGTTTCAGCCAGCATGATCGTCAGCATGATCGGCGCGAAGTGGGCGTAGCTATCGCCGAACAGCACCAGACGCCGCGGGTCTTGTGACTTGTCGTTGCGGTAGACGGTGTGGGAGCCGGTATGGAGGGTCCCGATCTGCCCTGAACGTTCTCGGTGCTCGACGATCGGGCTCGCGTAGATCCGTTCCGCGTCCCGCTGGAGCACTGAGAACGTCGCCCCTTCGGTCCAGGGCGGAATGCACACGGCACCGAGATCGCCGGACCAATTGGCGGCGTACTGCGTCGGCCGCCGTCGAAAATCCCGCACCGGCTGCGCTCCGAGCGCCCGGCATATCTCATGATATCCGATCATCCGCCCATCGAACGTCCAGTGCGTGTCCGTCTGGAAATACAAATCGAGATCGTCCCTGCGCCGCCGCATGGGCGCCACGAGATCGATCAGGATCGACCGCCAAAGCTTCCGACGCTGAAGATACCGCCCGACGTTGACAGCCCGGAGCGGGAACCGCCGATAATAGGGATCCTCGTGATACAGCCGCACCCCCGGCGACAAAACCCAATTCAAATCAATACCATCCAGCACATGGTCATAGACGGTCAGTTTTTCCGGAATCGTCACATGCTTGTAGCATATGCCCATAGCCTGCAGACGTTTGTGCCGGGTCAGGATCGCTTGACGCCACTGCCAGAGCAGCCAGCGTACAACGGGCGTGTCGACGTATTGAGACAGAACGTTGTTTGCGCCCTGCACAAGGAATAAACTTCCGCCCTTTCCGATATGAATGTGCTCCGGAACAAACATAGCCTGGTTCGCACGAAAGCTGAGACGGCAAGGCCAGCGCTGTGCCGGCCCATAACGCGATCGACGGACGCCTCAACCGCGGCGCATCGCAATGATCGTGGGCCGCATCGCGCGCTCCGGTCCACTTGCACCGTCGTTGTGGATCGCCTCGGCCTGGATGAATGAAACGTCGAAGCAAAGATTGTCGAAGATCTTTTGGTATAGCCCGCGCGACAGGTGCCACCAGACGTAGAAGAGATTGGGGTTATCAAGCGGCGTGATCGGATGGATCACGAGGTCGTCGATCGGCAGCACATCCGTGAACGGGATCAACACCGCTTCCCGTGCCAGACGCGCCCAGGCACCGATCGCGTAGACCGGATCCGAGAGGTGCTCGGCGACCGCACCGGCCATCACCACATCGAAGCTCTGCTCGCGCCATTCGTAGAGTTCCGGCATCGGCGCGTAGACGCACTTCGCGCGCCTGTTGAACTTATGCCACGCATGCCACCAGGAATTCTTGATCGGGGTAATATTTTCGCTTTCCCAGACCTGACGGGACTGGTGGATGTCGCGATAGGACAGCGATGAGGCGAAGGGGCAATGCCGAAACTCGTGCGTCGACGCCGCGTCGAGGCCTGTGACCGTCGCGCCCGCCTTCTCCGCATGGAACGCGAGATAGCCGGACGCGGTACCGACATCGAGCACCGTTTTCCCGCTGACGTCGTATCCGCCGATGTATCGACCGAAGTCCTCGATGGTCCAGTTGCCCTTCACCGACTCACCGTCGGGAAACTGCATCGAGTGATACCAGTAGCTTCGCTTCTGTAGCGCGCCGTGCCACGGTTCTTCAACGCGGGGGGATCGATCGCTCTTGCTCTTATCCGACACGTCAACGGGCCCCGTGGCTAAAGCACCATCCGCACGGACGCTACGGTAGCATACGATCCCGGGTTTTCACACGGTTCCAGCAAAGGCCGCTCGATCGGATGCGCAAGCGGCCAGCTTATAGCCGGATCAGCTGTCAGCGATGGGTAACGGGGGAGAGAGATCGGCTTTTTCCAGCACGAACCTCGAAAAGGATTGTTGGGATCACCGCCTCAATTACAGAAGGGTATTTCAAATCAGAGACTGAGAACGTCGCGCGATGTAACGAGCGTGTCATTCGCAGAGATGGCGGGGTACGATCGCGCATGAATTCTAGGTTGGTCTGACCCAACAGACTTGCCGTCAATATTGCAGGCCTTGACGCGATCAATACTTCTCAACCCCGTAATTCGTTGCCGAACACCGGAAGCTTCGGTCTTCGCCGACAACAAGTATCGGCCCCGCGTGGCGCCGCAGCCGCTGTTTCGCGTCCGGCGCTGATCGCGGCAGGGACGCGGGACGAGGGATCCCAGAAATCCGTGAGAGATGGGCCGCCGGTGGGATCCCCGCCGGCAGCCCGACCTTGAAGCAATTAGCGCTTGAACTTGCCGTCGTACTTGAACTCCGGCGCGGATTTCAGCTGATCCTTGGTGGCGCCGATGATCGCCTTCCACTTCTTGGCGTCGGCATCATAGCCCAGGGCGACGGAGGACGGCGAGACGGCGACGTAGCGCTCGCCCATGCCGAGGAAGCCGCCGACAGAGACGATGTAGCCGACGAGCTTCTCGTGGACGATCGCCAGATCCTTGATCTCGCCGACGGTGTTGTTCTCGGCGTCGGTGATGTTGAGGCCGATCAGGTTGTAGCTCAGCACCGCGTCCTGCGGCACGCTCTCGAATTTGGGGGCGACCGTCGGGGGCGCGGTGTTGGCGGCGAGGGCGGGCCCGGCCAGGGCGGAAGCGGCGAGGGTGGCGAGGACGAGGCGGCGCATCGAGATCTCCGGCGGCCCGGAATGGGCGCGGGAGAATGGCGTGCCCGAGCCCATCGTTCCGCCACCTCGCAGAAATGTTAAGGCGCTGAACATGGAACCGACCTGAGACATCCGCGCGGCCGCGATTGTACTGCTCAGCAGGCGGGACAGTTCGGCCGTGCGGGTCCGGAACCGTCCCTGGCTTGCCCCTCTCGTCGGACGCAAAGCTCGATCGGCGAGGATCGGGGGACAGGCGTGGTGAAACAAGCGGAGATCTTGGCGACGTCGCCGGAAAACGCGACCGGCGCAGTCGCAATCGTGCGACAGCCGGGCGCCTGGATCGACGGGATGATCGGCGTGGCGATCTTCAGCGCCTCGCTCGCGGCGACCCGTTTGGCGCTGACCGGGATGGATGCGCTGTTCCTCAGCGCGGCACGGGCGGCACTGGCAGGGCTGGCGGGGGCGGCCGCGCTGCTGATCCTGCGCGAGGCGTGGCCGCGTCGCGGCGATCTCGCGGCGCTCGCGATCGTGGCCGGCGGCGTCGTGGTCGGCTTCCCGCTCCTGACCGCGCTGGCGCTGCGCACCGTCGGCGCGGCGCACGGCACCGTCTTCGTCGGGTTGCTGCCGCTCTCGACGGCGCTGTTCGGGGCCCTGCGGTCGGGCGAGCGCCCGTCGCCGGCGTTCTGGGTCCTGTCGGTGCTGGGCGCCCTCGTGACCGTGGGTTTCGCCGCCCGCGGGCTCGACGGGCCGCCGGGGCCGGGCGACGCCTTCATGCTCGCTGCGATCCTGGTCTGCGGGCTCGGCTATGCCGAGGGCGGGATCCTCGCGCGTCGGCTCGGAGGCTGGCAGGTGATCGCGTGGGCAACCGTGCTGTCGCTGCCGCTCTCCCTGCCGCTGGCGCTGGCCTTGACCCCCGCCCATCTCGAGGCGATCCCGCTCCCGGCCTGGGCCGGCCTCGGCTACGTGGCTCTGTTCAGCATGCTGATCGGTTTCGTGTTCTGGTACCGGGCGCTCGCCCGGGGCGGCATCGCGGCGATCGGGCAGCTCCAGCTCTTGCAGCCGTTCATGGGGCTCGGGGTCGCCGCCCTGGTGCTCGGCGAGCGGATCGAGCCCGCGATGATCGCCGCGGCCCTTCTGGTCGCCGCCTGCGTGGCCCTGGCCCGGCGCCTGGCTTGAGCCCGGCGCTCAGCCGGCCTTGGCCACCACCTCGATATCCCGGTCCAGCCCGCTCTCGACCTTGAACTCGCGGGTATAGACCTGCCCGTCATGGCGGGCGATCAGCACGTAGTCGCCCTCGGCCAGGGTGACCTGCGGGAACGCACCGATCGCCTCGCGGATCGTGTCGCCGCCGGGCGTCAGCACGGAGAAGGCGGTGCCGGCATAGGCCTCAGCCCCGGGGGCGGCCACCAGCTTCAGCGTGACGGTGGCGGCGCGATGGTTGAGCGTCGCCTCCGTGACCTTGCCGTTCTCGACGCGCAGGTCGGCGCGCTGGATCGCGTTGGATTCCCCATAGGTCGAGACCACGTGATACGTGCCCTCGGGCAGCCGCAGGAGCTCGCCGGCCTTGATGCCCGAACGCACCAGCCGGCCCTCGGAATTGGTCCCCACCGGCACGAAGACCGAGAACGAGACCTGGGCGGGCGGAATCTTCTGGTCGCCCACGGCGCCCGCGAGTTTCAGGGCGCCGGCCGCCACCCGGAGGGTGTCGGTGGCCGGCTGGCCGCCCATCACGATCCGTTTCGAGGCGCTGGCGAAGCCGTAGGTCACGGTCGCCACGTAGGTCCCGGGGGCGAGGGTGAAGTTCGGCTCGGCCTCGGTGGAGCGGCCGACGATGGACGGCCGGGTCCCGTCGCCGCGATCCTCGTAAATCCGCCAGGCCAGCCCCTGGCGCAGAGGCACGCCGGCGCCGGACAGGAGCGCCGACAGGGACAGCTGCGCCTCCGGCTCGGCCGGCGGCATGCTGGGCGGCAGGCTCGGGCTGGTGATCGACGGGGAGGGCAGGGGATCGCCGAGGCGGTTCTGGAACACGCCCTGTTGCGCGCGCGCGTCCGCCGGCAGGAGATGGGCCAGCAGGAGAATTGCCACCGCCATCGCGGCAAGCCTCGTGCGCATCGGTCGAATCCTCATCAAGCCTCGGTTCCCGCCCGCCTGTGCCTCCCGACCATGGCGGCGGCAAGGCCGCACGGTCTTCCCCCGGGTGGCGCTGCGTGCCACATCCGAGGCCCGATACCACAGCGGGACAGGACGCATGACTGCCACCCTCGACCTTCTGAAGACGCGCCGCTCGGTGCCGCCGCTGCTGCTGGACGGCCCGGGGCCGGACCGTGCGCAGCTCGAAACCATCCTGACCGCGGCCTCCCGGGTGCCGGACCATGGCAAGCTGGCCCCCTGGCGCTTCATCGTCATCGCGGAGGGCGCGCGGGAGCGGGTCGGCGAGACCATCGCGGCGACGTTCGCGGCCGACAATCCGGAGGCGAGCCCCGAGCGGCTGGCTCAGGAACGCGGCCGCCTGATGCACGCGCCGATGGTCGTTGCGGTGGTCTCCCGGGTCGGACCGCACGTGAAGATCCCCGAATGGGAGCAGCTGCTCTCCGTGGGTGCCGCTACGATGAACCTGGTCATCGCCGCCAACGCGTCGGGCTTCGCCACCGCGTGGCTGACGGAATGGTACGCCTATGACCGCCGCGTGCTGGACGCGCTGGGCCTCGCGCCGACCGAGAAACTCGCGGGGTTCGTCCATATCGGCCGGGCGCGCGAAGTGCCGTCCGACCGGCCGCGCCCGAGTCTTTCCGAGATCGTGACCTATCTCTGATTGCGATTGGTCTCAGAAGGCGCACCCGTGCATTACGATCTCGAAGCCCCGCGCGAGGCGCGCGCCCTGCCGCACAACCCCCTGAAGGCGATCGTCGCGCCGCGGCCGATCGGCTGGATCAGCGCCATGAGCCGGGAGGGCAAGCTCAACCTCGCGCCCTACTCGTTCTTCAATGCGGTGGCCGACAACATGGTGGCGTTCTCGTCCTCGGGCCGGAAGGACGCGATGACCTTCGCGGAGGAAGGCGCCGAGTTCGTCTGCAGCCTGGCGACCTGGGACCTGCGCGACGGGATGAACGATTCCTCGGCGCCGCTCCCGCGGGGCGAGAGCGAGTTCGTCTTCGCGGAGCTCGAGACCGCCCCCTCGCAAAAGGTGCGCCCGCCGCGGGTCGCAGCCTCGCCCGCCGCCCTCGAATGCCGGTGGCTGCAGACCGTCCCGCTGGTGCCGCTCGGCGGCGGCGAGGCCGAGAACTTCCTGGTCGTCGGGCAGGTGGTCTCGATCTACGTCGACGAGCAGTTCGTCTCGGACGGCATGGTCGACACGGCCGCCATGCATCCGATCCTGCGCGGCGGCTATTTCGATTACTTCCGCGCCACCGCGGACAACCGGTTCCAGATGCGCCGGCCGAAGGGCGCGGCGGAGTTCACCGGCTCCTGAAATTGCCTAACCTGGCGCAACTTCGATTGAGGAGTTGTTTACCATAAGCGGCGCAGGTTCCCGGTGTCCTCAGACCCCGTGCGCGCCCGGATGTTCCTGTTCACCACGCCGTCCAGCCCACCGGAGAGCAGCCCGCCCGCGCAAGCGCCGCGGGCGGGCTCCGGCGCGGCCGCGTCCGGCCCGGTGGTCCAGGCGATCCGCGACGGCGCGATGGCGAGCGGAGTCGGCTTCGATTACCTGCTCGCGACGGCCCGGCGGGAATCGGCCCTCGATCCGTCGGCCAAGGCCGGGACCTCCTCGGCCACGGGCCTGTTCCAGTTCATCGAGCAGACCTGGCTCGGCGTGATGAAGAATGCCGGGCCCAAGCTCGGCCTCCAGGCCCAGGCGGACGCGATCACCCGCCAGCCCGACGGCACCTACGCGGTCCCGAATGCCGACCAGCGCCAGGCGATCCTCGACCTGCGGCGCGATCCCAAGATCTCCGCGACGCTCGCCGGCGCCCTGACCCAGCAGAATTCCGACGCCCTCGCCGCAGCGCTGGGGCGCGACCCGACCTCCGGCGACCTCTACGCGGCGCATGTCCTGGGGGCGAAGGGCGCGGCCGCGCTGATCTCCACCGCCCGCGCTTTCCCGGCCCGGGCCGCGGCCCTCGACCTGCCGGACGCCGCCGCCGCCAACCGGGCCCTGTTCTATGATCGCGCCGGCCGGCCGCGCAGTGCGGCCGAGCTCTATGCCAATCTCGCGGCCGCCGCGCAGGGGGCCGCAGCCACCGACCTGACCGCTCTGCGCCAGGAGAGCGCCCCGGTCACGCAGGCGGCGACGGCCTATGCCAGCACCGCCGCGGCGTTCGGCGGGACCTCCGATCTGCGCAGCCTGTTCCAGACCGACCAGCGGGGAGCCGCATCGGATGCGGCGACGCGCCTCTGGCAGGCCCGCAACGCTGCGCCGCCCGCGCAGCACGCCGCCCCGACCTATTTCCCGCGCTCCGACGCCGACGCGCCGCAGAGCGTGGCGGTTCCCGAGCCGGTCACCACGGGCGCCCTCGCCGAACCGGCGCCGACGCCGGCCGGCCCCGCCCTGGTCAATCCGCCGCTGCCGCCCCGCCGCCCGGCCGATCTCGCCACCGCGGGATCCGCCACCGGCATCAGGACCAGCCTGTTCGCCCCCCGGAGCGGCCCATGATCATCCGCGAGTTCCTGGCCTGGACGCAGAACGCCTCGGCCGGCCGCCGGGCCGAGGCCACCACCGCGCTGGCGCGGGCATACCTCTACGGCGACCTTTCCGCCGACGAGGCCTGGGAAGCCAAGACCGCGCTGCTGTCGCTGCTGGACGATCCGTCCCCGGTGGTCCGCCGGGCGCTCGCCGAGACCTGCGCGGCCTCCGCGCGGACGCCCCGGCCGCTGGTGGTGGCCCTCTCCTGCGACGTGCCCGAGGTGGCGCGCCTCGTCCTGGCCCGCTCGCCGGTGCTCACCGATGCGGACCTGGTCGATGCCGCCGCATTGGGCGACGAGGCCACCCGCACGGTGATCGCGGCGCGCCATCACCTATCCCACGCGGTCTCGGGGGCGCTGGCCGAGATCGGCGAGCTCGACACCCTGGTCGTGCTCGCCGGCAATCCAACGGCGAAGATCACCGCGGGCCGGATGCTGCGCATGATCGAGCGCCGGGGCGACGAAGCCAGCCTGCGCGAAGCGCTGCTGCGCCGGTCCGACCTGCCGCCGGAGGTGCGCTACACGATCGGCCTGGCGGTCGCGGAGGCCCTGTCGCACTTCGTCACCGACCGCGGTTGGCTCGGCACCGAGCGCTGCGACCGGATGCGCCGCGAGGCCGGCGAGCGCGTGGCTCTGGAGGTATGCGACCAATCCGGCGCCGCCGCGGTCGCGCGCCTGGTGGCGCATCTGCGCACGACCCATCAGTTGACCGCCGGCCTGATCCTCCGGGCGGTTCTCTCGGGCCGGACCGACTTCGTCCAAGCGGCCCTCGCCGATCTCTCGGGCCAGGATCATGTCGGGATCGCCCGCGCCATGCGGGATCCCCGGTCCTTCGCCGATCTGCATCGCAGAGCCGGCCTGCCCGAGGCGCTGCTGCCGGCGATGCAGGCGGCGCTCTCCGCCCGCCAGGCTGCCGGCCCTTCGACCGGCCTGCGCGGCGCAGGCCTGTCGCGCCGGGTGATCGAGTCCGCCATCGACGCCTGCACCGACCTGCCGGCGCCCGAGATGCACGCGGTCGTCGCCCTGCTGACCCGCTACGAATCCGAAGCCGCTCGCGACGAGGCCCGCGAGGCCGCCCGCGCCATCGCGGCCGAGGCCCTGGCGCGTGAAGCTGCCCGTCGCGACGCCGCAGCCGCGGATGCCGCCTGGCGCGCTGCCCTGGAGAGCCAGCGTCGCAGCGCGTTCGTCGCGCCGGAAGATGCCGTCGAGATTATGGCGGCGGCCCCGGTCGAGGCCCCCGCGCCGGCGGCGGTCGAGCCTGTGATCGGCGCGGACGCGAAACGCGAACCGGCGGAAGCGGAACTGCCCAACCCCGTGGGCGCGATCCTGGATGCGCTGCCGGAGCAGATCCTGGCCTGGTACCGCACGGAGCCGAAGGAGGAGGATCCGGAGGTCCAGGCCGCCATGCAGGAGGTCCTCGACGGGCTCGGCGCCGACCTGCTGGACCAGTTCCGCGCCAGCCGCGGCGGTGCGGAGAACCGGCCGGACGAGGGCATCCGGATCGCGGCCTGATCTCGCCAAGAAAACGAGCGCTGGTCTACACACGACGCTCCGCCCTTCCGGGGCGCCGGAGGCGAGCTCGGAATCCAGATCCGCCGACAGGGCAAGAGCTACGGCGTGGCAGCTGCAGCATCCGTTCGACCTCCAGGCCGTTGGGCGGATCGGATGTCCCTTCGCAGATCGGGTAACAGCTGCGTCGGAGAAACGGCCTACTCGGCCGCCCGTCGCTCGATCGGATCCCCCAAACCAAACCGCTCGATGCTGTCCTCCAGCCGCAGGGCCGCGTTGATCAGCGCCATATGGGAAAAGCCTTGGGGCATGTTCCCGCGCTGCTCGCCGGTGGCGGCGTCGATCTCCTCGGCGAACAGGCCGAGATCGTTGCCCCGGGCGATCAGCCGCTCGAACGCGTCCTTGGCTTCCCGGGTGCGCCCGTCGAGCGCCAGGCAGCCGACCCGCCAGAACGCGCAGGCCGTGAAGGTGCCCTCGTCACCCTTCAGGCCGTCATCCATGCGGTAGCGATAGATCAGGTCGCCGTCGCCAAGCTCCCGCTCGATCGCCGCGAGGGTCGAGCGGGTGCGCGGATCGGAGGGGTCCAGCGCGCCGAACAGGGCGACGCGCAGCACGGCCGCGTCGAGGTGATGCGAATCGTAGGCGCCGGTATAGGCCTGCTTCTCCGGATTCCACCCTTTCTCGAGGTACTCCGCGCGGACCTCGGCGGCGATCCGCTCCCATTCGGCGATCTTCTCCTGAGGTACGCCGTCGATGTTGCGCCCGATCCGGGCCGCATCGGTCAGCGCCACCCAGATCATCGCCTTGGTGTGGACCTGGTGGCGCGGCCCGGTGCGCAGCTCCCAGATGCCGTGATCGGCGTCGTGCCGGTGGCGGATCGCCCGGGCGGTGAGGTTGTCGAGCACCTCGGGCAGCCGGTCGTTGACCTTCTCGGGCGGATCGTAATCGACCGCTTCCAGGAACACGCAGAGCGCCCGCAGCAACTCGCCGTAGATGTCGTGCTGGTCCTGGTCCGCGGCGAGGTTGCCGATCACCACCGGGCCGACGCCGTTCCAGCCGGCGAGGTGATCCAGCACCTCTTCCGCCGGCATGCCGTCGCTGATGCCGTACATCAGCTTGGTGTCGCGCCCGTAGGAACCGTCCCGCTCGCGCAGGAAGCGCAGGAATTCGGCGGCCTCCCGGACATAGCCGAGCATCACGAAGGCGGTCACCGTGAAGGCCGCGTCGCGCATCCAGGTGAAGCGGTAATCGTAGTTGCGGTCACCCGGCACCGCCTCCGGCAGCCCGGCGGTCGCCGCCGCGACGATGCCGCCCGAGGGCGAGTAGGTCAGGAGCTTCAGGCACAGGGCGGAACGCATCACCGCGTCCCGATAGGCGCCACGATAGGAGTTGCGGGCGCTCCAGCGGCGCCAGTATTCGACGGTCGTGTCCAAGCGGCGCTGCGCCCCTGCGAAGTCCTCGATGCAGGCGTCCTCGTTATCCTCGCCATGGGTCAGGACCAGATAGGCGGTCTCGCCCTCCGCGAGGCTGAACCGGATCTCGGCCTCGTCGCCCGCCAGCTCCGGCTGCGGGAACGCGTTGACGCGCAGGCGCCAATCCTCCGCCTCGAACAGGACGGACCGGCTCTCGATGATCGGCGTGCAGGCGCGGCGGGCGTAGTCGAAGGTCGGGCGCACCACGAACCGGCCCGTCACGCGCCCGCTCTCGCAGGTCAGCAGCCGGATCAGGCGGCTCTCACCCTCGCCGTCCGGGCCCTCATCGGGTTCCGGGCTCGGCGGGTTGACCGGCATGACGTCGATCAGCGTGGCGCGCCCCGTGGCGGTGGTGAAGGTCGTCTCCAGGATGTTGGTGTCGGGCACGTAGCGGCGCGCGGAGCCCTTGAGCGCGTCGAAGGTGAGGCTGCACGCGCCGCCCTTCTCGTCGTCGAGAAGCTTCAGGAACAGGGCCGGCGAGTCGTGGCGCGGCCAGCACAGCCAGTCGATCGAGCCGTCGCGGGCGATCAGTGCGCAGGAATGGGTGTCGCCGATAAGGGCGTAATCGCTGATGGGCTTCGACACGAGGCTTCCGAGTGGCGATTGCGCCCTTGTGCGGCGCAAGACAGAGTGACGGTGAGGTAGCCGGGCCGGACCGGGCGGGGAGCCCGGCTCGACGATTCGCCGCATGACCGCGCCTGTGTCAGGCGGCGGGCCGCGGCAACATCCGGTCGCTGATGATCCGCCGCTGGATCTCGCTCGTCCCCTCGAAGATCGTCGTGAGCCGCGCGTCGCGCCAGTAGCGCTCGACCCGCCGCTCGGTGGTGTAGCCGTTGCCGCCGTGGAGCTGCATCGCCTGGTTGGTGACGCGCACGGCCATCTCGGTGGCCAGGAGCTTCACCATCGCGGATTCGCTCTCGGCCGCCTCGCCCTGGTCGAGGAGGTGCGCGACCTGATGCCAGAACGCCCGCGCCTGGGCGACTTCGGCGGCCATGTCGGCCAGCGCGAAGCGTAGGGCCTGGAAATCGCCGATCGGGTGGCCGAACTGGACCCGCTCCTGCAGGTAGGCCTGCGTGTCTTCGACAGCCGCCCGGGCCACGCCGACCGCCCGGGCCGCGGTGTGGACCCGGGCGATGTTGAGCCCGCGCTGCACCGAGGCGAAGCCGCCGGAATCCGCGTCCGCCCCCTGGTCGCCGTAGAGCCCGGTGAGGCGGTCGCTCTCGGGCACGCGCACGCCGTCGAGAACGAGTTCGAAGGTCTCGAAGCCGTGATAGCCGATCTTGTCGATCACCCGGCCGGTCATGCCGGGCGGGAAGCTGTCCCGATCCTTCACCACGAGGAACGGTTCCAGGCCGGCCGAGCGCGACTCGCCAGGTTCCGGATCGCGGGTGCGGGCCAGGACCTCGACGAAGTCGGCGCCCTTGGCAAAGCCCGCCCAGCGCTTCGTGCCGGTGAGCACCCAGGTATCGCCGTCCCGCACCGCGCGGGTCTGCACGCCGGCGAGGTCGGAGCCGGCATTGGGTTCGGACAGGGAGATCGAACCGATCCAGGCGCCAAGGGCCGAGCGCCGCAGCAGTTCGGCCCGGCGTTCCGGATCGAGGGTCTGGGTGCCGAGGCCCTGGCCGCGGGCCAGGATGCTGCCGACCGACAGCCAGGCCCGGGCCAGTTCCTCGGAGACCAAGCAGTATTCGAACACCCCGAGGCCGAGGCCGCCCTGCGCCTCCGGGATCGTGATGCCGAACCAGCCCTTCGCGGCCATGGCGTCGATGAGCGACCGGGGCATCTCGGCCTTCTGGCGATCGAGCACGTCGGCCAGCGGCAGGACCGTCTCGGACGCGAAGGCGCGGGCCTCGGCCTGGAGCGCGGCCCGGGCGGCCGAGTGCCACGGCGAGGCCAGTTCCGGCGGCTTCGGCGCGATCGGATCCGGTTTGGCCGCCTTCGTGATCATGGTCTCTCCGGAAATCCAGTCGCCGCCACAGGTATGGCTGAGCTGGAAACACGCGCTTACAAAATGGTTCCCGCGACCATCTTCGAATAATCACCGCAGCGGCGCATACTAACCTGATGACGCTCGCTGATCCGCACGCCGATTCCTTCGCGATGAACGCACCCGCCACACCGCACATCCTCGTGGTCGAAGACGATCGCGAGATCTCGGCCCTGGTCGCACGCTACCTGCGCGGCAACGAGTGTCGCGTCACCCTGGCGGGCGACGGCAACGACATGGACCGGGCGCTGGCGGAATCGCGCATCGACCTGATCGTGCTCGATCTGATGCTGCCGGGCGAGGACGGGCTCAGCCTGTGCCGGCGCCTGCGGGCCTCCTCGCAGATCCCGATCCTGATGCTGACCGCGAAATCCGAGGAGGTCGACCGCATCCTCGGCCTCGAACTCGGCGCGGACGATTACCTGGCCAAGCCCTTCAACCCCCGGGAGCTCCTGGCCCGGATCCGGGCGATCCTGCGCCGGGTCTCCGCCGAGGTGCCCGATACCGACGAGCGGCGGCGCCTGCACTTCTCCGGCTGGACGCTCGACGTGTCGCTCCGCCAGGTTCTGTCGCCCGAAGGCGCCCGCATCGCCGTGACGGGGGCGGAGTTCGACCTCCTGCACGCGCTCTGCCTGCGGCCGGGACGCGTTCTGTCCCGCGACCAGCTCCTCGACCTCACCCAGGGCCGCTCGGCCGGGCCGTTCGAGCGCAGCATCGACGTGCTGATCTCGCGCATCCGCCAGAAGATCGAGCGCGACACGCGCAACCCCGAATTCATCCGCACGATCCGCTCGGGCGGCTACCTGTTCACCCCCGAAGTGACCCGGTCATGAGCACGTTCCGACGGTTGCGCGACCGGCTGCGCCCGCAGAGCATCGCGGGCCAGATCGCCCTCCTGGTCGTGGCCGGGATCGCGGTGGCCCACATGGTCGCCACCGCGGCGTTTCTGATCCTCCACGAGCCGCAGAATCCGGACGAGCTGCCTGGCGTCGCCGCGGGCCGCCTCTCGACGCTGGTCCGGCTCCTCGACGTCGCGGATCCGGCGGCGCGGCCGGCCCTGCTGGAGAGCGGGCGCAGCCTACCGCTGATGCAGGTGAGAGCCTGGGACGGAACGGTGCCGCCCGGGGCCAAGCCGCTCCCCAACCTGCCGATCATCCACCGCCTGCGCGTCGGCGCGGGCCGGCCCGTGACCGTGGTCGACCTGTCCGGGGGGGATCCGGAGCGGTCGCCCGCGAACGGGCGCCTGCATATCGGTATCACCACGCCCAACGGGGCGACCCTGCAGGCCGCCATGCCGAACGGTCCCCTGCGGGCACCGCGGCAGGGGCCTTTGATCTTCACCGTGGTGTTCCTGGCGCTGACCCTGGCTCTGCTCTGCGTCTGGGCGACCCGGGCGCTGACGGCGCCGCTTGCCCGACTCGCCGGCGCCGCGGAGGCGTTCGGCACGCGGGACGACCATGTCGCCCTGCCGGAGGCGGGCCCGCGCGAGGTCCTGGCGGTCTCCCGGGCGCTCGACCGGATGCGGGCGCGGGTGCGACGCCTGATCGACGACCGCACCCAGATGCTGGCGGCGATCAGCCACGACCTGCGCACGCCGATCACGCGCCTGCGCCTGCGCGCCGAGTTCATCGAGGACGAGCACGCCCGGGCCGCCACGTTGCGCGACCTGGACCAGATGAACGGCCTGGTCGAGGCCGCCCTGTCCTTCGTGCGGGACGGCCAGACGCGCGATTCCGGCAGCCTCAGCCTGGTGGACCTCGCCTCCGTGGTGCAGACCGTCTGCGACGACTTCTCGGATTTCGGCGCGCCGGTGAGCGTCGGCCGCAGCCGGCACGTCCTGGTGCAGGGTCGGCCCGAGGAATTGCAGCGGGCGATCACCAACCTGGTGGACAACGCCGTGAAATATGGCGGCGGCGCGGAGGTCCGGATGGAGGCGTCCGAGCGGGGGGTCCGGGTCTGCGTGCTCGATCAGGGCCCCGGCATCCCGGAGGCCGAGCGCGACGCGATGCTCCAGCCCTTCGTGCGCGGCGACCGCGCCCGCAACCTCAACGAAGCCAGCGGCTTCGGCCTCGGCCTGTCGATCGTGCTGGCGATCGTCGAGGCCCATAACGGCCGTCTGGTCCTGGAGAACCGCCCGGAGGGCGGCCTCTGCGCCGTCATCGAGCTGCCCCTGGCGGCGCAGGCCTATGCGAGCCGGACGATGCAGCCAGCGCGGCCGATGCCGGCCCGGGCGGCCTGAAGCCGTCCGAGCCGGGTTCGTCCGGCAGGCTTACGCGGCCCGCACGTTGCGCAGGAACTGCGCCACCTCGGCGCGAAGCTGCTCGGACTGGGTGGCGAGGTCGTCCGAGGCCTGGGCCACCGACGAGGCCGCTTGGCCGGCATCGCTGGCGACGCGGGCGACCTCGGCGATGTCGGCGGTCATCCCACTGGTCCCGGTCGAGGCCTGCCCCATGCTGCGGACGATGTCCTGCGTGGTGACACCCTGCTCCTCGACGGCGGCCGAGATGCTGGTGGAGACGTGGTTCATCGCCTCGATCTGGGACACGATGCCCTGGATCGCCTCGGACACGCCGCCGGTCACCGCCTGGATCGACGCCACCTGACGGCCGATCTCCTCGGTCGCGCGGCTGGTCTGGGTCGCGAGTTCCTTCACCTCGGCCGCGACCACCGCGAAGCCGCGGCCGGCCTCACCGGCCCGGGCCGCCTCGATCGTGGCATTGAGCGCGAGCAGGTTGGTCTGCCCGGCGATGGTGGACACCATCCCGACCACGTCGCCGATGCGGGTCGCGGCGGCGGCGAGATCCGCCATCGTGCCCTCGGCGCGCTTGGCCTCGTCGACCGCGGTGGCCGACATGCCGGCCGCCTGCTCGACCTGGCGCCCGATCTCCTGGACGGTGGCGCCCAGCTCCTCCGCGGCGGCCGCGACGGCATCGACATTGTCGGCGGTCTGACGCGCCGCGCTGGCGACGCTGGTCGAGCGCTCCGATGTGCCGGCGACGGCGATCCGCATGGTGCCGGAGGCGCCCTGGAGCGCCGCCACCCCCCGGGTCAGCCCATCGACGATGCCGCCGACGGATTGCTCGAAGCCGCTGGCCAGGTCCTGCAGCATGGCGCGCCGGGCCTGCTCCTCGCGCATCCGCGCGGCCTCGGTGGTCTGAAGCTGCTGTGCCGCCTCCTCCAGCGACATGTCACGGATCGTGACCACCGCGCGGGCGATGTCACCGATCTCGTCCCGGCGCCGGCTGCCCGGCACATCGGTGAGCGCCTGACGGTCGGCGAGCGCCTTGAGGGCGCGGGTCAGCGCGCTGAGCGGGGACACGATCGAGCGTGCCAGCAGCAGGCCGAGGACGGCCGTGCCCGCCAGGACGCAGAGGCCGATCAGGAACAGCGTGCGCGAGAGCGCCCGCACGGCGTCGATCGCCTCGGCCTGCGACTGCTCCGCCACCACGGTCCAGGGCGCGCCCAGCACGGAGACCGGCGAGGCCGCCGCCATGTGCGGGCCGTCGGCCGCCGTGAACTCGAAGCTGCCGTCGGCCTTGAGGCGATCGGTTGTGATCCCGAGCGGGGCGACGCCGTCGCCGGCCTTCGCCGTCTTGCTCAGCGGCGGATTGCTGCGCAGCCGCCCGTCGGCGCCGGCGGCCAGCACTTGGCCGGTCTCCCCGAGGCCGGTCCGCTTCGCCAGCGCCTGATCGAACAGGGTCGGCGTGACCCGCATGACGATGAAGCCGATCCGCTCCGCCGCCTGGGCGGTGCCCATGGCCACGTTCGCCCGCTTGGTCATGGCGCGGCCGATGAAGGCGGCCGGCTGGCCGTCGACCGGGTAGGCCGAGAAATCCTCGAACAGGACCGAGCTCGGATCCGCGGATTTGAGGCGCTCGACCAGCCGCTCCAGCGCCGTGCCCTTGAGCCCGTCATCCGTCACCGACTTGGCGAAATCGCCGCCCTTCGTCGTCGTGTAGACGATCCGGCCGGCGTCATCGAGGAACAGCAGGTCGGCGTAGCCGGACTGGGCGACGAGCTTGCGCGCCACCTCCTGCACCTTCACGTGGCGGCGTCCGTACATGCCGGTCCCGTCCAGCGCGATCCGCGCCTCGACGGTCTGCGGCGCCCGGAACGCCTCGACGACCGCGGCGGTCTCGGGCTTCGACGGGTCGAGGGTCTCGATCAGGTCGGGGAAGTTCGAGACGATCTGGGGATGCGCCGCCGCGGCGAGGAAGTCGGCCTGCATCCGGTCGGCCACCAGCTCGATCCCGTCCCGGCGCGCGACCGCAGCCAGCTGGAGCCGCTCGTTCGCCGCGTCGATCAGACCGGACTTGGCGGAATACCAGCTGAAGCCACCCATCGCGGTGGCGCTGAGCAGGGCCAACCCGATCGTCATCGCCGGCAGGCGAGAACTCAGCCGCGAAAACATCACCATGGCAGTCCTGTAGGCATTCTGATCGGAGAAACCGCGCAACCTTAGTGCAATGCCACTAAAATCCCGTAAAGATTTGTGGCAAGACGTCGATTCCGGGCACAGAATTCAATCTATCGCGCCGTCGGTGGATCCAAGATTTGCACAGACCCTTGGCCCGCAACGCGACGCGTCAATACGGCCGATATGTAACACCCATATCAAAGACGTTTTCGAACCGTGTCCCCGGACGCATAAAGTCCCGCAACTTCACCCATCAGGGTTCAGGATGCCGGGATAGTGGGTAGGTCCCGGGGGGCCGGCCTCGACCGAATGACGTCCGGCCCGGGGCTTGCTGACGATCCGGGCTGGCGTCGCGAATCGTTGGCCTGACCCCGCGAGTCCGCCTAGAGCATCGGCCAACCGCCAGAGCCTTGACCTGCAGAACGGGGACCGGATGACGAGCGAGACCCGCCGAGACGATGCGCGCCGGATCGCGCTGATCGGGGCGCCGATCGAGGTCGGCACCAGCGAACCGGGCGCGCTCATGGGCCCGGCCGCCCTGCGCACGGCCGGGCTCGTTCGAACCCTGTCCGATCTCGGCCACGCGATCGTCGATCACGGCGATGTCGTGCCGGATGGCCCGGCCGACGGGCGGGGCCTGGCCGCCGTCGCGGCCTGGACCCGTGCCCTGTCCCGGGCGGTCGAGGCCGCCCTCGGCGCGGGGTCGGTGCCGCTCGCCGCCGGCGGGGACCACAGCCTGTCGCTCGGCTCGGTCGACGGGGCGATGCGCCATTGCGCCCGGGAGGGCCGGCCGCTCTTCGTGCTCTGGCTCGACGCCCATGCCGATTTCAACACGCCGGAGACCTCGCCCTCGGGCAACGTCCACGGCATGCCCCTCGCGGCCCTGTGCGGCGAGCCGGGTTTCCCGGACCTGTTCGCCGAGCCGGTGCCGGCCCCGCTGCCCCCGGCCAATGTCCACCTGTTCGGCCTGCGCTCGATCGATGCCGGCGAGCGCGCCCTGGTGACCGCCCGCCGGGTCGGCGTCACCGACATGCGCACCATCGACGAGTTCGGCGTGGTCGCCCCCCTGCGGCGCGTGCTCGACCGGGTGGCCCGGGACGGCGCGCACCTGCATGTCAGCCTCGATATCGATTTCCTCGATCCGTCGATCGCCCCCGGCGTCGGCACCACCGTGCCGGGCGGCGCGACCTTCCGGGAGGCGCATCTCATCATGGAGATGCTGCACGATTCCGGCCTGGTCCGCTCCCTCGACGTGGTCGAGCTGAACCCGTTCCTCGACGATCGGGGGCGCAGCGCCCGGGTGCTGGTGGAGCTGGTGGCGAGCCTGTTCGGCCGGCGCATCCTGGACCGGGCCTCGCCCGTGATCGAAGCGGTCTCCGCCGACCAGAACGGCCGCCGCTGATGCCGGACGGTCGGGCCGACGCCCCACCCGACGCGCCGGCCCGCCAGCGTTCGGACGGCCGTGTCCACCTCCGCGCCGGCCCCGTGGGGGGCGGGGGCTCGACCCGGATCCTGGATCTCGCCGAATCCGGCCCGTCGCGGTTGCGCTTCCCCCGCGGGGAGGGGGCGCTGGAGGCGGTCCTGGTCAACACCGCCGGCGGGGTCGCGTGCGGCGACGCCTTCACGATCACCCTGGACCTCGCCGCCGGGGCCGACCTCGTGCTGACCACGACGGCGGCCGAGAAGATCTATCGCTCCGACGGCCCTGTGAGCCGGATCGAGAACCGCGTCCTCCTGGCAGAACGGGCCCGGTTGGCCTGGCTGCCCCAGGAGACGATCCTGTTCGATCGCGCCCGGGTGCAGCGGCGCTTCGAGGCCGACCTGTCCGAAGGCGCCGCCCTGCTGGCCGTCGAGATCGTCGCCTTCGGCCGCGCCGCCCGGGGCGAGCGGATCCATGCCGGGCTGTTCTCGGATTCCTGGCGGGTGCGCCGGGCCGGGCGGCTGGTCTATGCCGACAGCCTGGTCCTCGACGGTCCGATCTCCGATCTCCTCGACCGCCCGGCGATCGGCGGCAGCGCGCGCGCCTGCGCGACGGTCTTGGACGTCTCCGAGGGCGCGGAGGGGCATCTCGAGGCCGCCCGCACCCTGCTCGAAGAGGCCGCCGCGCCGGGTATCGAGGCTGCCGCCAGCGCATGGAACGGCCACCTCGTCGTCCGGGCCCTCGCGGACGGGGTCGGGCCGCTGCGCAGCCTGGTCGCCCGTTTCCTCGCCGGGTATCGCGATCGACCGATGCCCCGGGTCTGGCAGAGCTGACGCGTCCGCCGGCGAACCGCTTATCCGATACGTCCGGCTGCGATCATATTCCCGCGCGGAAGCCGCATCGCGCCCGTTGCCTGCCGCGGCAAACCTCTGCTAGAGACGCGCACCCGGAGCCGGCCGCCAGGCTCCGAGGGCGACGCCGCGGCGTCGCCACGAGGGGCCTCGTGGCGGAGTGGTTACGCAGAGGACTGCAAATCCTTGCACCCCGGTTCGATTCCGGGCGAGGCCTCCATCTTCCCCTCGCATTCCGAGCGCCATCGCGATCAGCCAGCCAGCCTTGCGCTTGCCGGAGGATTGGGCCGCGAAACATGACCGCGATCCGTCGATGAGGGATGGGGCGACCCGGACGCCTCGACCGTCCGGGGAAAGGGCACCGCGCGACGCCCACGAGACGCGGCTTCGTCGGTCCTCGTCTAGGCCGCAGCGACCTGAGCCAGGAATGTTGCGATCGCCCGCTGGAGATCGCGTGTCCCGGCATTCACCTGCAACGCATTGGTCCTGACCTGCTCCGCCTGCTGCTCGTTCGAGGTCGCGGTGGCGCGCACGCCCGCGACGCTGTCCGAGACCTTTCGGGATTCGCTCGCCGCGCTGGTGATGGCGCGGGCGATCACCTGGCTCGACTGGCCCTGTTGATCGGCCGCGACCGCGACCTCGGCGGCGATGGAACTCATCTCGGCGATCGTCTGACCCACCGTGCCGATCGAGCCGATCGCCCCAACCGTGTCGGCAGCCGCCGCCTGGATCGCCCCGATGTGATGGGCGATACGGTCGGTCGCCTGCGCAGTTTGTGCGGCCAAGTCCTTCACCTCCGTCGCGACGACGGCGAAGCCGCGCCCGACCTCGCCGGCCCGGGCGGCCTCGATCGTGGCGTTGAGAGCCAGCATGTTGGTCTGCCGGGCCACCGCGCGGATCAACGCGATCACGCTCCCGGCCTCGTCGGCGGCCTGGGCCAGGGTCGTCACCGTGGCCACCAGCCCCTGCGTGTCCGAGAGCGCCGTCGAGGCGATCCGGCTCGTATGCCGGACCCGGCCTTCGATCTCCTGGGCCGCAACCGACAACTCCTTCGCGGCGGTCGCGATGCTGACGACGACGCCGGCGGTCTGCTCGGATGCGTCCGCGGCGACAATCACCTGTGCGGTCGTCTCACCGGCAAGGTCCGAGAGCATGTCGGCCGAGGCCTGCATGGCCTCGGCCAGGGCGGCGAGATTGGTCACGGTGCGATGGGTCTCGCTCTCGAAAGCCCGCGTTGCGGCGGCCAGCCGCTCGGCCCGAATGAGATCCTGCGCGCTGCGGGCCCGGGCATCGCCATCGAGCGTACGCTTTTCGATCAGCGCCGCCTGAAACGCCGCGATCGTGCGCGCCATCTGGCCGATCTCATCCTGTTGATCGGCGAAGGGGACCACGTCGTCGAGCTGGTCCGCGGCCAAGGCCTGCATGGCCGATTTGAGCCGGGCCAGGGGCCTCTGGATCTGAGTGATGACGATCCAAGTCGCCGCGAGGAGCGCCAGGGCGAGCGCCACGGCCGGCACGACGATCAGCGCGAGGATCGCCCGCCTCTGCTCTACGGAGCCGATCGCGCGCTGGTCGTCGAGGCGGGCCAGCACCTCGCCACCGAGCGCGCCGATCTCCGCGATCATGCGCTCGCGGTTCTTCACCGTCGCCTCGTCGGTCGCCTGGATCAGCGCGGCCTTGGGCGAGATCGTCAGGCCGAGCTCGGCGGTCTCGGTCTGGTAGGCGATGAACTCCTTCACGAACAGGTCGAACCGGCGGCGGCGCTCCGGCGGCAGATGATGGTCCATCGCCTCGAGGAACGGCACGCGGACACGCTCCACCGCGGCCAAAGCGTCCTGCAACGCCGACAGACGCGTGCGCGCTTCCTCGGCATCGGCGGCGGTATAGACGGCTGTGGCCTGCACCACGGCATGCTCGAGCGCCTGACCCAGGGCCCCCGCCTGGAGCCCGGCATTCCAGATCTCGTCGGTGGCGGCAGCACGCTCCTGCTCCCAGAGCGATTGCCGGACGGCAAAGGCCGAGATGCCGATCGCCACGAAGCCCAGCAGGCCGATGACCGCCGCCAGCTTGAAGCCGAAAGAATTGCGCATCGGAAAAACGATAGCCTTCTCAGTACGGGCCGACGCGTGATGGCGTCGCCGCAATGCAATGGAGTTCGATGAAATGATTGAATGTCGGGGCCGCCCATAACGGGCGTCCAGATCCCAGGATGTCAGCGAGGCCGACACCGGGATTCGGTCGTGACGGATTGCTCCGGTAACCGAAGGGCCGGAATGCGGGTCGAGCCGCGGCGCTTCAGCTGGCGGTCGTCGCGGCGCGGATGCTCAGCCCGACCGGTACGGCGCGACGCGGAGGTGGCAAGGCAACCCCAGCGGGGTTGTGATCGGCAATGCAGACATGGATCGGCAGAATGGGTCGGCGACGCTGATTTCAGCGTGTCCGACAAGATACGGGCCCGCGTAGGCATCCGTCAATACACAATTTGTCCGCTAATCAGCAATACCGTTTCGGCCGTAATGCCGAAATTTATAACTGACGAAACACATCAGTTTTCGACAAAACTCATTATTGAGCATTCCGATACATCAGGGCCGTAGATACGCGGGCGTCTCGACGTCCGAACCACATTCCCGTCTTCTTGGCTCGTGAGATTGCTGCCAGGCGCGCGCGGGACGATAGAGCCGAGGGGCATCGGGCTCACGGGGCCCGCGGCGATCGGCACCGCACGCCCGAGGCGGCCCCCATCCTGGTCGGGCGCCGCGATCGCGTGACGCAGCGGGCGCGGAGCAGCGCGGATCAGCGCAGGCCTCGCCCCGGCGCGATGCGTTGCCTCGCTAACACCGATCGTGCACTCCCCGACGCCAGCCGGATGCCGGTCAGGCGGCGTGCACCTGACCGAGGAAGGTTTCGATCGCCTGCTGCAGGGTCCGGGTTCCCGTGCTCACCCGGGAGGCGCTGCCGCGCACCTGCTCGGCCTGCGTCTCGTTGGAGGCCGCTGCCGCGCGCACGCTCCCGACGCTCTCCGACACCTTGTGCGAATCGGCCGCCGCATCCGCGATGGCGCGGGCGATCTCCTGGCTGGCCGCGCCCTGCTGATCCGCCGCCAGGGCGACCTCGGAAGCAATCATGCTCATGCGGGCGATGGTCTCGCCGATGGACGCGATGGCGTCGACCGTGTTGGCGGCGGCGCCCTGGATCGACCCGACCTGGCCGGTGATGCGGTCGGTGGCGAGGGCGGTCTGGCTGGCGAGCGCCTTCACCTCGGCCGCCACAACGGCGAAGCCGCGCCCCGCGGCCCCGGCCCGCGCCGCCTCGATCGTGGCGTTGAGGGCGAGCAGGTTGGTCTGCTCGGCAACGCTGCGGATCAGCGTCACGACGGCGTCGATCTCTCCCGCCGCCCGCGACAGGCTCGAGACCGTGATCTCGAGACCTTTCGTGTCGGTCAGCGCGGAGGCCGCGATCTCGCTGGTATGCCGGACCCGTTCCTCGATCTCCCGCGCGGAGGCCGAGAGCTGCTCGGCCGCGCCGGCGATGCTGTCGACCATGTCGGCGGTCTGGTTCGAAGCCCCCGCCACCACGGTCGCCCGGGCGGCCATGTCCCCGGCCGTGCCGGTCAGCGTCGCGGCCGCCTCCTGCATCGCCTCCGCCGACCCGGCGAGATCCGCCACGGCCCGGTGCGTCTCGCCCTCGAAGGCCCGGGTCGCCTCGGCCAGCTGCTCGGCCCGGATCCGGTCGCGCGCACGCCGCTGCCGCGCCTCGGCGTCGAGCTTCTGCTTCTCGATCAGGGCCGTCTGGAACGCCGCGATGGCGCTCGCCATCTCACCGATCTCGTCGCGGCGATGAGTGAACGGGACCGTTTGGCCCAGATCGTTGGCGGCCAGGGCCGTCATGCTGGTCTTCAGGCGGTCGAGCGGCCGACGGACCTGCGTGATGATGATCCAGATCGCCGCGAGCAGGCCGAAGGCGAGCGCCACGGCGGGCACCACGATCAGCGCCAGGCGGGCGGCGCGGCGATCCGCAGCGTCGGCGGCGCGCCGCTCGTTCAGGCGGGCCAGCACTTCGCGGCCGAGCAGGCCGATCTCCGCGATCATGTGCTCGCGATTCTTCACCGTCGCCTCGTCGGTCGCCTGGATCAGCGCGGCCTTCGGCGAGATCGTCAGGCCGAGCTCGGCCGTATCGGTCTGGTAGGCGATGAACTCCTTCACGAACAGGTCGAACCGGCGACGGCGATCCGGCGGGAGCTGATCCTCCATCGCCTCGAGGAACGGCACGCGGACCTGCTCCACGGCCGCCAGGGCGTCGTGCAGCGCGGACAGGCGCGTGCGCGCCTCGGTGGTGTCCTCGGCGGTGTAGAGGGCGGTGGCCTGCACGACCGCATGCTCGATCGCCTGCCCCAGCGCGCCGGCCTGCAGGCCGGCATTCCAGATCTTGTCGGTGGCGGCCGCGCGCTCCTGCTCCCACAGCGACTGCCGGATGGCGAAGGCCGAGATACCGGCCGCCACGAAGCCCAGCAGGCCGACCACCGCCGCCAGCTTGAAGCCGAGAGAAATGCGCATGACGAGGAGACCGGTTTCCGCGAGAATCGAGTGGGAAGGCACTAATCTAACAACGTTTGCGATGGCGTTAAATATAGCCGGCAAACACGCTGCGCTTAGATTGCAGCATAGCTGAGCAGATCTGCGGCCATCAAGTCGGCCTTGGCTTTTCGATTACAAAGATCGCGCAAAAATCTTCGATGGCCGGGATTTTCCGGCGCTGCGAAAGCTGATGCGCGCCGCGCGAATCGGCCGGCGAAAGCCGCGAGCCGCCCGCTTCAAAGGCCGTGCGCCACGATCAGGCGCGCCGCGAGGGCGACGATCAGGAAACCGAGCAGGGCCAGGCTGATGTAGTAGGGCATGCGGCTGCCGCGCTCCTGATCGAGCGCGTAGGCTTCATGGGAACCATCGGGATCCCGCAACATCATCAACACTCCAAAGGCGAAGCGGCCACGGCCGTGTTCCGCCCGGGGATCACGGGCCGCGGACATGCGGGAGCCACGGACGATCGGGCGAGGGCGGCTTGGACTGAACACACGGCTCGAGAGCCCTGGGGTCGAGTCGGCGGGGCCTCTGCTCGGGCACGCACCCGGCAACGGGCCACGCCAGCGGGCCGTTCTCTAGGCCGGCGCCGTGACGATCGCATGACCACACGGGCTTGAGCGGCGTGGCAAGCCGGACCTGAGCGTGTCCGAACCGCGAACCAGCTGTTGCGAAAGGGAGACACCCGGGGCCGATTGGGCGCCGGCAAACCACCCTTTCGAAGGCGCGCCTCCGCGAACGGCACCAATCCCGCGATTCAGGGTCTTGCGTCTCGCGATCCCGGTGTGTACAGACCCGCTCGTGATCCCCGATAGCTCAGTTGGTAGAGCAGGCGACTGTTAATCGCCTTGTCGCAGGTTCGAGTCCTGCTCGGGGAGCCATCAACCTCCCAACATCTTCAGATCGTTGTGCTTTTAGCCTTCGCGCCCGTACCGGGCCGCGGGGTGGCGGCACGACGTCTGCGTTCGAGCGGCCGCATTATTCGGCCGCGCTCGGCAGTGCCGCTCGCGGAGCCCGGCAACGGGTCGGCCGATGCGATGGTCATCCCCCGGCCGACGGCCGCTCCAGCCCGGCAATCCTCACGCGACACTTACGCGAACGGCCGCGGATCCCGCTCGCATGCTTATGCGGGATGGCCCAACTTCCGGGCGCGGTCCCTGGAGGATCGCGCGAACCCCAGACATCCGATGTCGCCCATCATGCAAGTCGTGGCCCCGGCGGGCGAGACCGCCCGGTTCATCGTCGGCCAGGATCCCGAAGGCCACTGGGTCGCGATCGAGATCCACGGGCGGGCCGGCGGGCTGTTCCGGAGCCGGGAGGCGGCGGTGGATTATGCGGCGGACGAGACCGACCACCGGCCCGATGCCGTGTCGCTGTCGGCGGAGCGCATCGAACTGCGGCTGTGATGCCGGCGGCCGAGCCCGTCAGCGCGCGCCCGCCAAATCGGGCGGCCGGAGCGTGGGCTCGTCGTCGGGCGCGCGCAGGCGGTAGCCGACGCCGGTCTCGGTGAGCAGGAGGCGCGGCCGTTCGGGGTCGGCCTCCAGCTTCTGGCGAAGCTGGCGCATGTAGACGCGCAGATATTGCGGATCGGAGGAGACCGAGACCGCCTGCATCAGCTGCGCGTGGGTCAGCACCTTGCCGGCATGGTGCACCAGCACGCGCAGGAAATCGTATTCCCGCGGGGTGAGCTTCACCTCGGAATCGTCGACCTTCACGATCCGCCGGACAAGGTCGATCGACAGGCGGTCGACCCGGAAGATCGGGCGCTCGCCCTGGACGGCGAGCTGGTGGCGCAGGGCCGCGCGCAGGCGGGCCAGCAGTTCCGCCATCCCGAAGGGCTTGGTGACGTAATCGTCGGCTCCGAGATCCAGCGCCTCGACCTTGCCGCCCTCGTCGGTGCGGCTCGACAGAACCACAACCGGCAGTTCCGGATGGCGCGTCCGGATCGCGCGCAGCAGATCGTGGCCGCGCATATCCGGCAGGCCGAGATCCAGGATGACGAGGTCGATCCGGTCGCGGCCCAGCACCTCCAGGGCGGCGGCGGCGTTGGGTGCCTCCAGGATGGCGTAGCCCTGGGTGGAGAGCCCCGTGCGCAGCAGCTTTCGGATCGGCGGCTCGTCGTCGATGACCAGGATGGTCGGGCTCATGCGGCGATGTCCTTGGGCGCGGTCCGGGCCGGGACCGGCAGCATCACGGTGAAGACGGCGCCACGGCGGTCGCGCCGGTTGGCGGCGGTGACGGTGCCGCCCATGGCCTCGACGAAGCCCCGGGCGATGGCGAGCCCCAGCCCGGTGCCGGCCCGGACCCGGTCGCTCTTGCGCACCCGGTGGAACTTGTCGAACACGCGCTCGACCTCGGATTCCGGCAGGCCGTCGCCCTCGTCCAGGATGTCGAGACGCACCCGTCCGCCCTCCCGGCGCGCGCTCAGGGTCACGGTCGAGCCTTTGGGCGCGTATTTGCCGGCATTGTCGAGCAGGTTGAACAGCACCTGCTCGAACAGGACCGGGTCGAGCCGGAGCACCGGCAGGTCGGGCGCCAGATCGACCGCCACGCGATGCTCGGCCAGCACCGCCTCGGCCCGGCGCAGGGCCGTGTCGACGATCTCGGCGACGTCCTGGGGCGCGAGGTTCGGGGCGACCGCGCCAGCCTCAAGCCGGGTCATGTCGAGCAGGTTGGCGATGAAGCGGTTCAGCCGCTCGGATTCGGTGATGATCGTCGCCAGGAGCTCGGCCTTGGCCTCGGGCGGCAGGTCGGCGTCGAGGTCGCGCAGGGTACTGGCCGCCCCGAGCACGGAGGCCAGCGGGGTCCGCAGGTCGTGGCTGATCGAGGTCAGCAGGGCCTGACGCAGGCGGTCGGTTTCGGCGGCGCGCTCGGCCCGGTCGAGATCCTCCACGAGCCGCACCCGCTCGATGGCGAGCGCGCCCATGTCGGCGAGCGCGTCGAGGAGGCGCCGGCCCTCCGGGGTCAGGATCGGCCCGGCGCCGTCCGCGTCGAGGCCGATCACCCCGATCGTCCCGCGGCCGGTGCGCATCGGCAGGAACAGCCGCTTGGCGCCCGGCAGCGTGTCGGCGCCGCGGCCGGCCGGGCGATCGTTGCCGAAGGCCCATTGGGCGGCCGCGAGATCGGCCGCGTCCAGCCGGTCCTCCGGCGGGTAGCCCGCCCGCACCGCGACGGTCGTCCCGTCGGGCAGCAGCAGGACCACCCGGACCTTGAGCATGGCGGCGACCTGCGCGCAGGTGGCCCAGAGCACGTCGTCCAGGGTGCCGCAGCCCGCGAGCTTGCGCGAAAAACCGAACAGCCGCTCGGTGGACCTGGCCCGTCCCTGGCTGACCATCGCGATCCGGCGGGCGCGGGCGGCAAGGTTGGAGACCAGCACGGCAACCAGGGTGAACAGCAGGAAGGCCGCCACGTTGGTCGGGTCGGCGATGGTGAAGGTGTAGACCGGCGGCAGGAAGAAGAAGTTGTAGGCGAGCGAGGCCGAGACCACCGCGGCGAGGGACGGCCCGAGCCCCCATCGCACCGCGACCGCGACGACCCCGGTCAGCAGCATGAGATCGGCATTCTCGATGCCGGTATAGGGCTGAAGCAGCAGGGCTGCGCCGAGCGCCGCCAGGGTCGCCAGCAGGGCCATCAGGTAGGGGCCGGTCTCGAAGGTCGCGGCCGGGGCGACGGTTGCCACCGCCCGGCGGGGCGGGGCCTCGGCCGGCACGGCCTCGCCGGGCACCACATGGACGCTGATATTGCCGCTGCGGCGCACGAGGTCGTGCACCACCGACCCGTTCAGAAGCTCGAAGATCCACGCCCGCGCCGCCTTGCCGACCACGATGTGGTTGACGTTGGCGGAGCGGGCATAGGCCAGGATGTCGTCGGCGACGCGCCGCCCCCCGGGCAGGGTGACGGCGTCGCCCCCGAGCCGGTCGGCGAGGCGCAGGGTCTCGGCGATGCGGTCGCGCTCGGCCTCGCTACGGGTGCTGGCGCGCGGGGCCTCGATGAACAGCGCCGTCCAGGGCGCGTGCAGCCGGTCGGCGACGCGCTTGGCGTAGCGCACGAGGCCGGCCGAGCGCGGATCGTCGCTGATGCAGACCAGCACCCGCTCGCCGGCGCTCCAAGGCCCCGCGATGGCGTTGGCCTGCATGTGGCTGAGCAGTTCGTCGTCAACCCGGTCGGCGGTCCGGCGCAGAGCGAGCTCGCGCAGGGCCGTCAGGTTGCCCCGGGAGAAGTAGTGCTTCAGCGCGCGCTCGGCGTTGGTCGGGACGTAGACCTTGCCGTCCTTCAGACGCTGGATCAGGTCGTCCGGGTTGAGGTCGACCACCTCGATATCGTCGGCCCGGTCCAGAATGCCGTCCGGAACGGTCTCGCGGACGCGGATGCGGGTGATCTGCGCCACCACGTCGTTGAGGCTCTCGACATGCTGGATGTTGAGCGTCGTGTAGACGTCGATGCCGGCGTCGAGCAGCTCCTCGACATCCTGATAGCGCTTCGGGTGGCGCGAGCCGGGCGCGTTGGTGTGGGCGAGCTCGTCGACCAGCGCCAGGGCCGGCCGGCGGGCCAGCAGGGCGTCGAGGTCCATCTCGTCGAGTTTCGAGCCGTGATAGGGCACGGCGCGGCGCGGGAGGACTGAGAAGCCGTCGAGCAGGGCCTCGGTCTCGGCCCTGCCATGGGTCTCGACGATGCCCACCACCACGTCGATGCCGGCCTCCCGCTTGGCGCGGGCGATGGTCAGCATCTCGTAGGTCTTGCCGACCCCGGGGGCGGCCCCCAGGAACACCTTCAGCCGGCCGCGGATGCGGGCCTCCCGGCGCGCGGCTTCGAGCAGCGCGTCGGGGGAGGGGCGGTCCGGATCACGGCCGGTCTCGGGCATGCTTTCCCTTCAGCGCGGGGCCAGGCCGTCCAGGGCGAGGTTGAGGGCTAGCACGTTCACCCGGGGCTCGCCGAGCAGTCCCAGCGTGCGCCCCTCGGTCTGCGCGGCGACGAGCTGGCGCAGGCGCTCCTCGAGCAGGTTGCGGGCCTTGGCGACCCGAGGGACCTGGAACAGGGCGGCCTCCGGGGAGATGTCCGGGTCGAGGCCCGAGCCGCTGGCGGTGACGAGGTCCACCGGGACCGGCTGGGCGGGATTCTCGGCGGCCAGCGCGTCGCGGTCGCCCTTGACCCGCTCGGCCAGCGCGGCACTCGTCGGGCCGAGATTGGAGCCCGACGAATTGGACGCGTTGTAGGGGGCCGGCACGGTCTTGGTCGGATCGGCGGGATCCGCGGCGCTCGTGGCCGAGGGGCGGCCGTGGAAGTAGGTGGCCCCGGCAAAGCTCTGGCCGATCAGGCTCGAGCCGACGACGTGACCGTCGCGCGCGATCAGGCTGCCGGCGGCGCGCGCCGGGAAGATGAGGCCGGCGAGGCCGGTGACGGCCAGCGGGTAGGCGAGGCCGGTGATCGCGGTCAGCATCGTGAGCAGGACCAGGGCGGGGCGAAGCTGCGTGAGCATGGCGGGTCTTCCGGCGAACGGGTTCAGGCGAGGTGCAGGGCGGTGACGGCGAGGTCGATGGCCTTGATGGCCGCGAACGGCACCAGGACGCCGCCGAGCCCGTAGATCAGCAGGTTCCGGCGCAGCAGCGCGGCGGCGCCGACCGCCCGATAGGTCACGCCCCGCAGGGCGAGGGGGATCAACGCCACGATGATCAGGGCGTTGAAGATGATCGCCGACAGGATCGCGCTCTGGGGCGAGGCGAGGCCCATGACGTTGAGCGCCTGGAGCTGCGGGTAGAGACCCAGGAACATGGCCGGGATGATCGCGAAGTACTTCGCGACGTCGTTGGCGATGGAGAAGGTGGTCAGCGCCCCCCGGGTCATCAGCAATTGCTTGCCGATGCCGACGATCTCGATGAGCTTGGTCGGGTCGCTGTCGAGGTCGACCATGTTGCCGGCCTCACGGGCCGCCACCGTGCCGGTGTTCATGGCGACGCCGACATCGGCCTGCGCCAGCGCCGGGGCGTCGTTGGTGCCGTCGCCGCACATGGCCACCAGCTTGCCCTGGGCCTGCTCGGCGCGGATCAGCGCCAGCTTGTCCTCCGGGGTGGCCTGGGCGAGGAAATCGTCGACGCCGGCCTCGGCGGCGATGGCGGCGGCGGTCATCGGGTTGTCGCCGGTGATCATGACCGTGCGGATGCCCATCCGGCGCAGCTCCGCGAAGCGCTCGCGGATGCCGCCCTTCACGATGTCCTTCAGATAGACGACACCGAGCAGCCGGCCGTCGCGGGCCACCGCCAGGGGCGTGCCGCCGGCCTTGGCGATCTCTTCGGCGATGGCGCGGATCTCGGCGACGGATTCGGGCTCCGCTTCCGGCTGATAGGCCAGGGCGGCGTTCGAACCCCGGCTCGCCATGGGCTGCGCCGAGACCGAGGCGATCACCGCCTCGACCGCGCCCTTGCGGATGGAGACGCCGTCGAGATCGACGCCGCTCATGCGCGACTGGGCGGTGAAGGGCACGAAGCTGGCATTGAGGCCGGCCATGTCCCGGGCGCGGATGCCGTAGGTCTCCTTGGCCAGCACCACAATCGAGCGGCCCTCCGGGGTCTCGTCGGCGAGCGAGGCGAGCTGAGCCGCGTCGGCGAGATCCGCCGCGGTCACGCCGGCGATCGGCCGGAACTCGGTGGCCTGGCGGTTGCCCAGCGTGATCGTGCCGGTCTTGTCCAGGAGCAGCGTGTCGACGTCGCCGGCCGCCTCGACCGCCCGGCCCGACAGGGCGAGGACATTGAAGCGCACCAGCCGGTCCATGCCGGCGATGCCGATGGCCGAGAGCAGCGCGCCGATTGTGGTCGGGATCAGGGTGACGAACAGGGCGACCAGCACGATCAGCGGGATCGCGCCGCCGGCATAGGCGGCAAAGCTCGGGATCGAGGCCACCGCGAACACGAACACGATGGTCAGGCCGGCGAGCAGGATGTTGAGCGCGATCTCGTTCGGGGTCTTCTGGCGCGACGCGCCTTCGACCAGGGCGATCATCCGGTCGACGAAGGTCGAGCCCGCCGCCGCGGTGATCCGCACCCGGATCTGGTCGGAGAGCACCTGCGTGCCCCCGGTCACCGCCGAGCGGTCGCCGCCGGATTCCCGGATGACGGGGGCGGATTCGCCGGTGATCGCCGCCTCGTTGACCGAGGCGACGCCCTGGATGACCTCGCCGTCGGACGGGATCAGCTCGCCGGCCTCGACCAGCACGACGTCGCCGACCTTGAGGCTGGTGCCCGGGACGGTCTCGTAGTGATCGCCCGGGCCGGTGAGACGCTTGGCCATCATCTCGGTGCGGGTGCGGCGCAGGCTGTCGGCCTGGGCCTTGCCGCGGCCCTCGGCCAGGGCCTCGGCGAAATTGGCGAAGACCAGGGTGAACCACAGCCACAGGATGATCTGGCCGGAGAACAGCAGGTCGCCGGCGCCGGTGGCGACATCGCGGAGGAACAGCACGGTGGTGAGCGCGGCCACGACCTCGACCACGAACATGACCGGGTTGCGGATCATGGCGCGCGGGTCGAGCTTCTTCACGGAGCCGAGGAGCGCCGGCCCGACCAGGGCGGGGCTGAACAGGGATGCGGTCTTGCGGGACATGGATCGGGTGTCCGGAGAGGGGCGGGGAGGCGCAAGCGCGCCTCGGGATGTCAGGGGGCGGTGCCGGCGGTGAGCGCGTGGGCCGCCATCAGCGCCAGGGCCGCGAGCAGCAGGACGCCGAGCAGCGCCAGCACGAGGTCGGAGGTCCGCGGCGGCGCGCCGGCCCGATGCCGCGCAGGCGGAGCCCGGTGCAGCATCAGGTGGTGGCGCGGCATGCGCCGGGTCGGGAGGGTGCGCCGCATCTCAGCCGCCCGTCGCGAAGGTTTGGCCGGCCGAACCGGCGAGGTGCTCGACCACCGGGCCCAGGGCCAGGGACGGGAAGAAGGTCAGGCCGCCGACGATCAGGATCACCCCGACGAGCAGCCCGATGAACAGGCCGCCATGGGTCGGGAAGGTGCCGGCCGAGGCCGGGAGCGTCTTCTTGGCGGCGAGCGAACCCGCGATCGCCAGAACCGGGATCTTCACGAAGAACCGGCCGACCAGCATCGCGAGGCCGAGCGTGCTGTTGTAGAACAGGGTGTTGGCCGTGAGCCCGCCGAAGGCCGAGCCGTTATTGGCCGCCGCCGAGGTGTAGGCATAGAGGATCTCGGTGAAGCCGTGCGGCCCGGCATTGGCCGGACCGGCCAGCCCCGCCGGCAGCACGGTGGCGAGGGCGGTGCCGCCCAGCATCATCAGCGGCAGGCACAGGATGCCGAGCATCGCCATCTTCACCTCCCGCGCCTCGATCTTCTTGCCGAGATATTCGGGGGTGCGCCCGACCATCAGGCCGGCCACGAAGAT
This sequence comes from Methylobacterium brachiatum, assembly GCF_020523825.1. GTDB lineage: Bacteria > Pseudomonadota > Alphaproteobacteria > Rhizobiales > Beijerinckiaceae > Methylobacterium > Methylobacterium brachiatum. The sequence goes on from NZ_JAJALK010000007.1 coordinate 117,964, forward strand.
CGCCACGATCACGAAGACCAGCATGCCGTAGAGGCCGGCGCCGACGCCGCCGATGACGACCTCGCCGAGCTGCATGTTGATCAGCGGGATCATGCCGCCGAGCGCCGTGAAGCTGTCGTGCATGGCGTTGACGGCACCGCAGGAGGCCGCCGTCGTGACCACGGCGAACAGGGCCGAGGCCACGATCCCGAAGCGGACCTCCTTGCCCTCGAAGTTGCCGCCGGCGAATCCGAGGCCGTTGAGCACGGAGCCGCCCTGCGCCTCGGCCCAGTAGGTGACGAGGACGCCCGCCAGGAACAGGAATCCCATGGCGCCGAGGATCGCCCAGCCCTGGCGCTCGTCCCCGACCATGCGGCCGAACACGTTGGTGAGGGCCGCACCGATCGCGAAGATCGAGACCATCTGGACGAAGTTCGACAGCGCGGTCGGGTTCTCGAACGGGTGCGCGGCGTTGGCGTTGAAGAAACCGCCGCCGTTGGTGCCGAGCATCTTGATCGCCACCTGGCTCGCCACCGGGCCGATCGCGATCGTCTGCTTGGCGCCTTCCAGCGTGGTCGCGTCGATCGAGGCGCCGAGCGTCTGCGGCACGCCCTGCCAGACCAGGAACAGCGCGTAGGGGATGCAGAGCGGCACCAGCAGGTAGAGGGTGGCCCGGGTGACATCGACCCAGAAGGAGCCGATCGTGCCGGAGGAGGCCCGGGCGAAGCCGCGGATCAGCGCCACCGCCACGGCGATGCCGGTGGCGGCCGACAGGAAGTTCTGGTGGGTCAGCCCCAGCATCTGGGCGAGGTACGAGAGCGTGGTCTCGCCCCCGTAGGATTGCCAGTTGGTGTTGGTGACGAAGCTCGTCGCCGTGTTGAAGGCGAGGTCCGGCGCCACGGCGGCCTGATCGGCCGGGTTCAGCGGCAGGAGCGCCTGGAGCCGCAGGATCGCGTAGAGCAGCGCGAAGCCGAGCAGGTGGAACAGGATCACCCCGCCGACATAGGCGAGCCAGTGCTGCTCCTGGCGGGCATCGATGCCGGCGACGCGGTAGAAGGCCCGCTCCACCGGGGCCAGGATCGGCGAGAGCGGCGTGCGCTCGCCGTTGAAGACGCGCGTCATGTAGAGCCCGAGGGGCTTCACGAGCGCCAAGACGACCGCGCAATACAGTGCGATCTGCATCCAGCCGTTGAGGGTCATGGGGGTCCGTCCGTAACGCTCAGAACCGCTCGGGGCGGACGAGGGCGTAGGTGAGGTAGCCGAGCAGCCCGAGGGTCGTGAGGGCGCCGAGGGTGAGGTCGAGGCTCATGGCGGCCTGTCTCCTCAGAAGCGGTCGCAGAGCAGGGCGTAGCCCTCGCTCAGGGCGAAGAAGGCCAGCCCCGCGGCGATGACGATGAGATCGGGCATGATGGGTCCGTGTCGGTTCGCCGGACGACCCGCGGCCGTGCCGCGACCGATCCCGGCCGACCCGGATTGTGGGCGGGAACCGCGTTAGGGTTCGAGACGGAGGGGAGGGCGATCTTATAAGGATCGCATCAGGATCGGCGGGGCGGAGCCGTGCCCGGACCGGGCGCGCGTTCCTGCCGGGGGGCGGTTTCACGCATCCCCGGACGCGGCACGGGTCCCCTCTCCCGCACGGGAGAAGGGGCTCGTCGCGGCCTGCTTAAGTCGGGATGTGAATGCGTCAGCCCTCACGCGAGGCGCCCCGACCGCGTTCGGCAGCTTGCGTGTTCGCCAGTGTCAGCAGGGCACGGCGTGCGCCCTTAGCTCTCAGCCTGGGCCAAGACACCGCCCCGACGCAAGACACCGCCCCGACGCCGGCAAAATCTGCCGCGCGGTCGATCCTGCCGGCGTGATCCCTTCTCCGCCCTTTGAAATCACAGGGAAAATTCTGGAACGCGCCGTGCCTGCTCTCGCACAGGAACTTCGCGAGGGCGTTTCATGTCGGTCGGTTCGGTCACGAGCAGCAGCCTCCAGCGGGACTTGCTCAGCGCTCTGCGGCAGACGCGGGCGACGTCGGCGCAGCAGACGGACGGAAACCCCTTCGCGGTCGCCAGCCAGGCGACGGTCGCATCGAATGCCACGGGGGCCGCGACGGCCTCCGGCAGCACGGCGTCCGGTCCCGCGCTCTCGAACGACCTGATGGCGTCGCTGCTGCAGGTGCAATCCGACTTCAGCCAGATCAACGCGCAGGGTGGCCTGGCACCGCCCACATCGTCGACGAGCGTCACCGATGGATCGGCGTCCGACGCCAGTTCGGCGGACGGCCAGGATTCGGGGAATCCCGCGCCTATCCATCACCATCGGGGGCCCCACGCCCGTCCCGCCGGCTCCGCGAGCCCGGACGTGACCGGTTCCACCCCCTCCGGGAACGACAGCACGGCGGCTGCCAAGGCCACCGGCCCCTCGGGCGGCGACGCGAACCCGCTCAGCGGCATCGAGGACGGCCTGCAGGCGCTGCTGCAGCAGGTCACGAAGGCGATCGCCGCCTACACCACCGCCGGACCGGTCGGGCTGGCGGCTTCCGCCCTCTCGACCTCGTCCAAGGCCTGATCGGCCGGATCACGGCGTCAGGGCGATGACCGAACCGCCGCGCGGAACGTGGTCGATCGGTTTTCACAAGGTAACCATGCGCCGCCGAAACGTCGGATGATGATCCCCGGCGCCACAGCCCGCGCGATGCTGTAAGTCAGGGGCGAATTCGCGGATCGGAGATTGCCATGTCCCTCACCGTACCGGTCATCCTCGGCAGCGTCCGCTCGGACCGTATCGGCATCCGGGCGGCCCGGTTCCTGATCGCCCGGCTCGAAGCGCGCGGGCACGTCGCCCCGCTGGTCGATCCCGCCGAGCTGGGCCTTCCGCTCCTCGACCGCATGTACAAGGAATACCCGGCCGGTACCGCCCCGGAGCCGCTGAAGCGGCTCGCCACGCTCTACCGGGGCGCGGATGCCTTCCTGGTGGTCTCGGCGGAGTACAATCACGGCGTTCCCCCGGCCCTGTCGAACACCCTCGACCACTTCTTGGAGGAGTATTACTGGCGGCCGTCGGCGATCTGCTGCTACTCCGCCGGCCAGTTCGGCGGTGTCCGCGCCGCGATGCCGCTCCGGGCGATGCTGGCCGAACTCGGCATGCCCAGCATCCCGTCGCTCCTGCCGATCCCGCGCCTTCAAAAGGCCCTTGCGGAGGACGGAACGCCCACAGATGCCTGGATCGAGACGGCAGCCTCCAAGTTTCTCGACGAGCTCGCGTGGTATGCCGAGGCTCTCGGCGAGCGGCGCAAGGCCGGGACGCCGTACTGAAGGGCGCATGCCGTAGATCCGGTCCATACGCGACCGTCTTGTCGTGCCCCGCGCAGCGATCCCGCAACGGGCATCGCTCCGAGATCGCCCGCCGTGGGCGATGGTTCCACGGCAGGCGCGATGCGAACCGATCGACAGCGGTGCCAGGCGCCGGGCGACGAATATCCGATGACCATTTAAATCCGGCGCCCCAAACGTCCACCGACGTCGCCAGAACCAAATTGAAAGCACAAAAACAGAGCCGAGAAGCGGCCTTGTCTTTGAGATCGACAGTTAAACTCCAGAACAAATCTTGAGGATGTAACGATCGATATTCCGACGGATCACGGGCTCGATTGGAAAGCTGTATTGCGCTGTTGCAAAAAGGTGGCTGCACGGACCGCGGAAGTGTGAGATCTTCCCGGCGTTCCCCATCGCGGACGGATTCCGATGAAACTCGACGAGAGGGCGCTCCTTCAGGAGCGCGTGCGCACGCTTGTCCTGCGTCATGCCCTCGAGGCGGCGCTCGAGCGGCTGGCGGCGGCCACCCGTGAGACCGGCAAGGAGGCCGCGGCCGAGTTCCAGAGCCTGGAGCAATCGCTGCTCTCGGCCGCCCGCAGCATCGCGGATCGCGCCACCTCCCAGAAGCTGGCGGTGCTGGTCGCGGTGGAAGATGCCAGCGCGACGCTCCGGAGCGCCTTCGACAATGCCCATGCCCGGCTGGACGCACTGCCGGCCGAGCGGCTCTCGGCCACCGCGCCCCTGAACGCGGTGGCCGCCTGACGCCTGCGCGGCGCCGGGGCCTTACCGGCGGTGCATCACTGCTTGGCGCGGTTGATGATCGCCCAGAGCGCGTGGGCCACGGGCTCGGACACGGTGCGCCGGTACTTGCGGTGGACGAGCTGGCCGTTGTGGAACACGTCCTGCTCGACGTAGAGCCGTTCGCCGTCCCACCGGACGATGTTGTCGGACTCGATGGTCTCCTCGACGCCGAGATCCCCCCGCAGGATCGTGTTGCCAGTCTGGGTCAGCATACGCGCGTCCTCGTTCACGCTGTTGGTTCGGCGAAGGGAAGCTCCGTCGCGGCACGCGCAGCGAAACTCCCGCACAGGGTCACCATAGGAGCGTGACGCGGCAGGCGCCAGCGAGGCCGCGGACGCAATCGGAGCGGCGTCACCGCGGATGATCGGGCCGGCCGGCGCGTGCGGATTGCGACGCCCCGCGCCTGATGAGCCGGCTGAACGTGACGCATGTGCGCTTCGGCACGTCCGATCGCGCCCCGCGATGCGATGCTCCGGTCACGCGTCAGGGCTGCATTCAGGTCACCGCCTGGATCGGCAAGGTCGCGACGGAGGCGCCCATGCTCGCTCGCCCGTTTCGATACGTCGCCCCGGTGCTCACGGCCATCAGCCTGATCGCGCTGCGGCTCGCCAGCCCCTTCCTGACGCCGATCTCGCCGCCGCCCGGCGCCGCCGAGGACCGGCGGGTCGTCTTCCGGCACTATCTCTAGCGCGTCGCGACGGGGCGCTGACCCTCAGCCGCGCCGGCTAAGCACCGCACCCGGCACCGGGCAGGCGGGGAGGGCGGACGGGCCGAGGACGATATCGCCCTGGCGCGGGTTGTTGACCGTGAACGGCGCCGTCTCCTGCGTGCCGAAGAAGCCGCGGCCGATCTGCGAGGCGAAGAATTCGTCGCTCCCGAACCGGACGAAGCAGCGGTCCAGCACGGCCTCGTAATCGAAGCTCGCTTGGGTGACCGGGGCGGCCCCGAATTCCGGGCGGCCGCAATAGGCCGAGATGTCGATCTGCCCGGGCCGCGACAGCCGCACCGGCAGGGACCGGCTCGGCAGAAGGGTGACGGGCGGGCCGCCATCCTGGCGGGCGACCAGCACGTAGGTCGAGCGGTTGTAGATCCGGCGCAGGCAATCGGCGGACGCATCGGAGACGACCGAGATCGTCCCGGCCAGACCGAGCACGAGGCCGGCCAATCCGCATCCAATACGCTTCGTCACCGCACATCCTCCGCCGGCCGGCCGATCCATCAGCAACGCGGCCGGGCACGACTTGAACAGCGCCCGAGCCCGCCGCGCAAGGCGAACGCGGCAACAGGGCCCGCGTTCGATGCGGCGGCGGCGAAATCGCTCCGGTTCAGCGGCGCTCGTAGAGCAGGCGCGCCCGGATCGTGCCCGGGATCGCGCGGATCTCGGCGAGCAGCGCCTCGGCATCGGCGTCGGTGGCGTCGGTCTCCAGCACCACGTACCCGACCTCGCCGTCGGTCTGGTAGTACTGCGCGGCGATGTTGACGTGGCCGCGGGAGAACACGTCGTTCAGGCGCCCGAGCATGCCCGGCAGGTTGCGCTGGACGTGGATGAAGCGCGTGCCCGTCGGCCGGGCCGGCAGCTGGACCTGCGGGAAGTTCACGGCGCCCACCGTCGAGCCGATATCGGAATAATCGACCAGCTTGCGGGCGACCTCGGCGCCGATGCGCTCCTGGGCCTCTTCGGTCGAGCCGCCGATATGGGGCGTGAGGATCACGTTCTCGATGCCCTGGAGCGGGCTCACGAAGGCTTCCGCGTTGGAGCCGGGCTCCACCGGGAAGACGTCCACGGCCGCGCCCTTGAGGTGGCCGTCGCGCAGGGCCGCCGCGAGGGCGTCGAGGTCGACCACCGTACCGCGGGCGTTGTTGATCAGGAACGCGCCGGGCTTCATGGCGCGGATCTCGGCCTCGCCGATCATGTTGGCGGTGGCGTCGGTCTCGGGCACGTGCAGCGAGATCACGTCGCACTGGGCCAGCAGGTCGTGCAGGGTCTTGGTCGGCTCGGTGTTGCCGTGGCGCAGCTTGTCGGTGTGGTCGTAGAACAGCACGCGCATGCCCATCGCCTCGGCCAGCGTCGAGAGCTGCGTGCCGATATTGCCGTAGCCGACGATGCCGAGGGTCTTGCCGCGGACCTCCAGGGAGCCCGTCGCCGACTTGTCCCAGCGGCCGGCATGGGCGCCGACCGAGCGCGGCACGATCCGGCGCAGCAGCATCACGATCTCGCCGATGGTCAGCTCCGCCACCGAGCGGGTGTTGGAGAACGGCGCGTTGAACACCGGGATGCCGCGATGGCGCGCCGCCTCGAGCTCGACCTGGTTGGTGCCGACCGAGAAGCAGCCCACCGCCAGGAGCCGGTCCGCCGCCTCGAAGGCCGCCGCGTCGAGCTGGGTGCGCGAGCGGATGCCGAGCATGTGCACACCCTGCAGCGCCTCGTGCAGCGCCTCGCGGTCGAGGGCCTTCGGCAACCGGGTCAGGTTCGTATAGCCGGCGGCCTGCATCAGCGCGACGGCGCTGTCGTTGATGCCTTCGAGCAGCAGAACCCGGATCTTGTCCTTGGGCAGGGAGAGCTTGTCGAGGGTCATGGGCTCTGAAGTCATGGGCTCGGAAGTCATGGGGATCGTTCGTCCGGCGGCGGGACGGTCGCGCGCGGCAATGCCGGGCCGTCCCGCGGGTCTGTCTCGGGGCCAGCGATACGAGCCTGCCCTGTGCGACGCAACATGGCGCCGATCACGGCAGGGCTGCACGCCCGGTCGCCGTTCGAGGCCGCGCGGGAGGGCCGGGCGCGGGCGGCCCGAGCGGCCTTCGCGCGCCGGCGGCTCCGTCGTCACGGCCGTCGCGGCAGGCACCTGAAGCCGAGAAACCCGCTCGGTTGAAGTCGTTAAGCCGATGCGGTATGGAGCGCGCGTCCTCCCGGATTCCGCTTCGCGCGCGCTCAAGATTCTGTGCGCCGCCGAGTCGCCGGCTGGATCGCCCTCGTCATCCGTATCGACGCGTCGGCAAGCCGGATCCCGCGGGACCGGCCGCCTCTCCCCCGAAGGTTTACGGGAGCGGCCGCGGCGAACCGGGGGTGCGTGCAACGCGAGCCGCCGACGCAACGGGCCCCCGCCGGGGGCCGTTCAGGAGAGAGAATGTCCGCAGGTACCGCTCTGGGGCGTGGCCCGAGCCGCGATGATTTCGCCGCCCTCCTCGAGGAGAGCTTCCTCGAACACGAGATCACCGAAGGGTCCGTCGTCAAGGGTCGCGTCGTCGCGATCGAGAAGGACGTGGCCGTCATCGACATCGGCGCCAAGACGGAAGGCCGTGTCGCGCTCAAGGAATTCACCGGCCCCGGCCGGGAAGGCGAGCTTAAGGTCGGCGACGAGGTCGAGGTCTACGTCGACCGGATCGAGAACGCGCTCGGCGAAGCCGTCATCTCGCGCGACAAGGCGCGCCGCGAGGAGAGCTGGGTCAAGCTCGAGAAGTCGTTCGAGAATAACGACCGCGTCACCGGCACGATCTTCAACCAGGTCAAGGGCGGGTACACCGTCGACCTCGACGGCGCCGTGGCGTTCCTGCCGCGCTCGCAGGTCGACATCCGCCCGGTCCGCGACGTCACCCCGCTGCTCGGCACCCCGCAGCCGTTCCAGATCCTCAAGATGGATCGCCGCCGCGGCAACATCGTCGTGTCGCGCCGGACCGTGCTCGAGGAGAGCCGCGCCGAGCAGCGCTCGGAGCTGGTGGCCAACCTCGAAGAGGGTCAGGTCATCGACGGCGTCGTCAAGAACATCACCGAGTACGGCGCCTTCGTCGATCTCGGCGGCATCGACGGTCTGCTGCACGTCACCGATATGGCGTGGCGCCGCGTGAACCATCCGTCCGAGGTCGTGACCATCGGCCAGACGGTCAAGGTCAAGATCATCAAGATCAACCACGAGACGCACCGCATCTCGCTCGGCATCAAGCAGCTGCTCGCCGATCCGTGGGAGGGCATCGCCGCCCGCTACCCGGAGGGCGCCAAGCTCAAGGGCCGCGTGACCAACATCACCGATTACGGCGCCTTCGTGGAGCTGGAGCCGGGGATCGAGGGCCTGATCCACGTCTCCGAGATGAGCTGGACCAAGAAGAACGTCCATCCGGGCAAGATCGTCTCCACCTCCCAGGAGGTCGAGGTTCAGATCCTGGAAGTCGATCCGGTCAAGCGCCGCATCTCGCTGGGCCTCAAGCAGACCCTGCAGAACCCCTGGGAGGCCTTCTCCGAGAAGCACCCGGTCGGTTCCGAGGTCGAGGGCGAGGTCAAGAACAAGACCGAGTTCGGCCTGTTCATCGGCCTCGAGGGCGACGTCGACGGCATGGTTCACCTGTCGGATCTCGACTGGAACCGTCCCGGCGAGCAGGTCATCGAGGAGTTCAAGAAGGGCGACATGGTCCGCGCCCAGGTTCTCGACGTCGACGTCGAGAAGGAGCGGATCTCGCTGGGCGTGAAGCAGCTCGGCGGTGACCCCTTCGCCGAGGCCGGCGAGATCAAGAAGGGTCAGATCGTCACCTGCGAAGTCGTCGAGGTGAAGGATTCGGGCGTCGAGGTGAAGATCGTCGACACCGACATGACCACCTTCGTCCGTCGCGCCGAACTCGCTCGCGACCGCGGCGACCAGCGCCCCGAGCGTTTCGCCGCCGGCGAGAAGTTCGATGCCCGGGTCGTGCAGTTCGACCGCAAGGCCCACCGCGTCCAGGTCTCGATCAAGGCCCTGGAAGTGGCCGAGGAGAAGGAGGCGATGGCTCAGTTCGGCTCCGCCGATTCCGGCGCCTCGCTCGGCGACATCCTCGGCGCGGCCTTCAAGAAGGCCCGCACCGACGACGAGTGAGCCCAGATGGTTCTCGCCGCCCGGCCTGTCCGGGCGGCAACCTCGGATCAGTTCCAAGGCCCGCGCGGGACACCCGTCCCGCGCGGGCCTTTCTTTTTGTGCCGTGTCGAAGCGGGACGCATCACCGGGCCGGTGCGGGCGGGGGCCGGCCTCGGTCGGACCGAGGCCGGTTGTCCGACCCGGGACGGCGCGGTACTCTCATGACCGTCGCGAAAAACGGCGCCGGTTCCGGGTCGTCGCGCACAGGCCGAGCGCGGAAGTCATCCCGCTCGGCCAGCGTCTCCGAAAGAGCAGCCCGACACTGTCGGGCGCCGCAGCCAGCAACGCCCCCGGCGCTGTGAACCTGCGGTCGCAGGAGCGCACCCATGCGACAGGCGATTGCCATTATCGGCGCGGGCCTCGGCGGCCTCGTGCTGGCCCGTATCCTCCATCTCCACGGCGTCGCGGCTACGATCTACGAAGCCGAACCGTCCGCCGAGGCGCGGGCCCAGGGCGGCCTGCTCGACCTTCATGAGGACACCGGCCAGGCCGCGCTGAAGGCCGCCGGGCTGTTTGAGAGTTTCCTCGCCCGCGTCCGCCCCGGAGAGGATGCGAAGCGCATCGTCGACAAGGACGGCGCCGTCCTGCTCGACAAGCCCGGCAGCCCTCTGGGCCATCGTCCCGAGATCGGTCGCGGCGACCTTCGGCGGATGCTGATCGCCGCGCTGCCGCCCGGAACGATCCGATGGGGTCACAAGGTCGTTTCCGTCGCGCCCGGCGCGCGTGGACGGCACACCGTCACCTTCGCGGATGGTGCGACCGTCACGTCCGATCTGCTCGTGGGCGCCGATGGCGCCTGGTCGACGGTGCGCCCCCGCCTGTCGAAGGCACGTCCAGCCTATAGCGGCATCGCGTTCGTCGAGACGTCCCTGCTCGCCGGGGCCGCGCGATACCGGGACAGCGCCGACGCGATCGGCAGCGGCACGCTGTTGGCGCTCGCGCCGGGACGGGGCATTCTCGCCCACCGCTATGCCGACGGGACGCTGCACATCTACGCGGCCTTGCGGCAGCCGGCGGAATGGTTCGCGGCCATGGGCATCCCGGATGCGCCCGAGAGTCTCGCCCGCATCGCCGGGCCCTTCGCAGGATGGGCGCCGCAGCTCGCCGCCCTGGTCGGCCATAGCGACACGGCCCCGATCCTGCGGCTCATCCACGCGCTGCCGACCGACCATCGCTGGGCGCGCGTCCCCGGCGTCACGCTTCTCGGCGACGCCGCGCATCTCATGTCGCCGTTCTCGGGCGCGGGGGCGAACCTCGCCCTGTACGACGGCGCGGACCTCGCCCGGGCGCTCATCGCCGCGCCCGACAGCGTGGAGGCCGCACTCAGCCGGTATGAGGGCGATCTGTTTCCCCGCAGCACCGAATTCGCCATCGCCGCTGCGGAGAATCTGGCGCGGTTCTTCGGGGATGGGGCGCCCCACAGCGTCGTCGCCCTGTTCAAGGGCGGGGGGCGTAAGCGTCCCTGACGGGTCGCTCTCACGCAGCGCATGCGCGCCAGGCAAGAGATCCATCGAGAGACCTGTGCCCGCCAACCGGACCGGATCGCCACCCCGCGGGCTGCCCGCGGACAGCCCGGCTTGAGGGTCTGCCCGGGGGCACCGCATTTTCTTCGCGCGGCCCATATCCAGGCCCGCGGAAAATGCTCTAGAACACCGGCGTCGTACGGCTCCGGCCGCGCGACGCAAAGGAAACCAAGGACTTGCCCGGCGCGGGGCCTCGCCCCCGCACCCCAGCTCGGGGTCGATCCGGGGAGGCGAGGGGAAGCGTACGCATGGCAGCCGACGCCGAACTGCTGATCGACCGCCGGCGCCTGCGCCGCAGATTGTCCCTGTGGCGGGTGCTCGGGATCGGCGGCCTGATCGTCGCGGTGGGCGCCCTGGGCTACCGGGTCCGGACCGGCCCTGACGGCGCCTTCGCGGTGCGCCCGCAGATCGCCCGCATCTCGGTCTCGGGCTTCATCGCCGGCAGCGAATCGACCGCCAAGCTGATGAAGCGGGTCGGCGAGTCGGACGCCGTGAAGGGCGTGATCGTCTCGATCAACTCGCCGGGCGGCGCCACCACCGGGTCGGAGGAAATCTTCCGCAACCTGCGCGCGCTCGCTGCCAAGAAGCCGCTGGTCGCCTTCGTGGACGGCACCGCGGCCTCAGGCGCCTACATCACCGCCATCGCGGCCGACCATATCGTCGCCCGGGAGACCAGCCTGGTCGGCTCGATCGGCGTGCTGTTCCAGTATCCGGACCTGTCGGGGCTGCTCGACAAGGTCGGGGTCAAGGTCGAGTCGGTCAAATCCTCGCCGCTCAAGGCCGAACCGTCGGGCTTCACCCCGACCACCCCGGAGGCGCGCGCGGCCCTGGCCGCCGTGGTCGGCGACACCTACGCATGGTTCAAGGGCCTCGTCGCCGAGCGCCGTGGCATGGATCCCGGCCAGCTCGCCGTCGTGTCGGACGGGCGGGTGTTCAGCGGCCGCCAGAGCGTGCCCCTGAAGCTGGTGGACGAGCTGGGCGGCGAACGCCAGGCGGTAGCCTGGCTCGAGAAGGACCGGGGCGTCCCGAAGGACCTGCCGATCAAGGACTGGAAGCCGAGCAAGGAGAGCGACTTCTCCCTGTGGTCGGCCGCCGGCATCGGCGCGGACCTGCTGGGCTTCGACGGGCTCGCCGGGCGTCTGCGGGCCGTCGGCACCCAGGCTGAGACGGCCGGCGGGGGCCTCCTCGTCCTGTGGCGCCCGGAGCCCTGAGCGCCCCCGACCGAGACGGCAGCCCGGAAGCCCGCCCCGATTCCCCGAGAAGACCAGACGCCATGATCAAGTCGGAGCTCGTCCTCAAGATCGCCGAGCAGAACCCGCATCTCTACCAGCGCGACGTCGAGATCCTGGTCAACGCGATCCTCGACACCATCTCGGATGCGCTGGCCCGGGGCGACCGGGTCGAGCTGCGCGGCTTCGGCGCCTTCTCGGTCAAGCGCCGAGAAGCGCGGAAGGGACGCAACCCGCGCACCGGCGCGGCCGTTGCCGTGTCCGAGAAGGCGATTCCCGTGTTCAAGACCGGGAAGGAGATGCGTCAGCGCCTCAACGCCGCGGGCATCGGCGAGAGCGCGTCGGCTGCCGAGTAGGAAGAGGTCTGTGAGCGCGATGATCCGTTTCCTGAAGAGCCTGGTGCTGCTCCCGATCGCCGCCCTGGTGATCCTGCTGGCGGTCGCCAACCGGGCGCCGGTGCCGCTCTCCTTCGACCCGTTCAACGCCGACGCCCCGGTGTTCAGCGTGAACCTGCCGCTCTACGCGATCCTGTTCGGCGCGGTGGCCCTGGGCATCGTGGTCGGCGGCGTCTTCACCTGGCTCGGCCAGGGCAAGACCCGGGCGAATGTGCGCTACCACCGCCGCGAGGCGACCCGCTACGAGCGCGAGGCGAACCGGCTCCGCGCCTACGCCCCGGAGAGCGAGACGCAGGGCCCCTACACGGTCCCCAACACCAACCGGACCGCGCTGCCCGCGCCGCGCTGAGCCGCGCCTGTCAGCGTGCCGCCCGGACCGCGGCCACGAAAGCCGCGATCCTCTCCGGATCCTTGACGCCGGGCGCCGTTTCGACGCCCGAGGACACATCCACGGCTCCGAGCCCCGTCCGGGATAGAGCCTCGCCGACATTGCCGGCATCGAGCCCCCCGGACAGCATCGTGCCCGCCGGCAAGTCGGCGCCGTCCAGGATCGACCACTCGAACCGGTGGCCGTTGCCGCCGGGGAGCGCGGCCCCGGCCGGCGGCTTGGCATCCAGCAGGATCCGGTCCGCCACCCCGGCATAGGCTGGGATCGCCGTGAGGTCGGCCCGGGCGGCCACACCGATCGCTTTCATCACCGGCCGGCCGGCGAGCGCGCGGATCGCCGCGACCCGCTCCGGGCTTTCGCGCCCGTGGAGCTGGATCAGGTCGGGATCGACCGCCTCGATCGCCGCCCGCACCACCGCGTCGTCCGGATCGACCAGGAGGACCACGCGTTCGGCGCGCCCCCGGGCCTGCGCCGACAAGTGCGACGCCTGGTCGAAGGCTACGTGGCGCGGACTTCGCGGGAAGTGGACGAGCCCGATCCAATCAGCGCCGGCCGCCAGAGCGGCTTCGACGGTCTCGGGCGTGCTGAGCCCGCAGATCTTGACGCGGGCCGGTGGGAGCGGGGCGGACATCGCAGCGGTATAGCCGATCTAGTACAGGACCGGCAGGTAGACGTTCGGGATCGGGAACCCGCTGAACACCAGGCGCCCGTTGATGAGCTTCAGCGGCGGCAGGGGCTTGAGCGGGGCCGCATCCGCCGACGCCTCCGGCTCGGGTTGCCGACCCAGACCCAGCAGGCCGCCGACGAGCTGGCCGACCAGAGCGCCCTTGTCCGAGCCGAAGCGCTGGCCGACCACGCTGCCGATCAGGGCATCCATTCCGGCCGCCCGCAGGTCGAGCTGCCCGACCGGACGATGGGCATCGTCCAGGGCGAGCGCGCCCTTCGCCTGGATGCGCTGGGCGCCCTTGGCCAGGGACAACCCGGTCAGGTCGAGGGTTCCGCCGGCCTGCCGCCAGCGCTCCAGCTCCCGCGGCACCGGCCCGGTCCGCAGGACGGTGGCCTGGGTGAGCGTCGCGTCCAGGGACAGGTCACCGGGCGCGGGGTTGCCGGTGAGCGCGTCGAGCTGCGGGACGACGGCCTGGGCCAGGCGCAGGCTGACATCGACGGCGCCCTCGGATTCGTAACGGCCGGGAGTCGGCCGCGCGTGCAGCTCCAGATGCTGGCCGGTGACCGCGATCGGCCCCGGATCGGCGCCGGTGACGGTGACGTTCGGGCCGTCCACCACCAGGGAGGCGCGGGTGAACCCGTCCGACGCGCCGTGGACGCTGCCCTGGAGCTTGCTCCAGGCGGCGTCGCCGGTCAGCGCGCCCTGCTCGACGTGGAACGGCCCGGCGCTCTCGAACAGCACCAGGCGCGGCTGGTAGACCTGCGCCACCGCGGTGGACGGGCCGAGGCGGAACCGACCATCGGACCGCTCCAGGGTGACGGCGCTGCAGCGCAGCTCGATCCGGAACGGATAGCCGGTGAGCGACCGGTCGGCGCAGGTCCAGCTACGCCCGGCTGCCGCCTCCCGGGCGATCCAGCCATCGATCTCCGTCGCCGCCCGGCCCCGGAGCCAGAACCAGCCGGCCGACCAGGTGACCGCGATCAGCGCGAGCAGGATATAGGGCAGGAACAGACCGAGCCGGAACCGTCGCGCGGTCTGCGCCCGTGAGGCCCGCGCATCAAGACCCGGCTGCGTCCGATCCTGAACCATGCATCCCGCTCCCCGTCATCCGCCCCGGATCACGGGGCTGCCGGCCCCGCCTTGAGGCCATGCACGGGGCAAAACTGGGGCGGCGCCGGGATCGGTCGACCGGCGGGCGGACCGATCCGCCCGACGGAACCGGTTTTTCGGCTCAGACTTGCGCCGGCTCGATCGTGTCGAGCTGCAGGTCGTTGACGATCGCCGTCCGCTCGGACTCGTCATCGGCCAGGCGATGCACGTGCAGCTCCGTGGCGCCCCGCGTGCGCACCCGGTCGAGCCAGGTCCGCCGGAGATGGTCGCGCGGGCTCTCGTTCGAGGTCGCCACCGAGACCATCTCGGCAATGCCGGTATCGTCGCGCCGCACGGCGATCACCACGGCTTCCGCCATCTCGTCGAGATCGAAGGCGCCGGCCGGATGGACCCCGACCACGTAGCGCCGGCCCGAGCGCCCGCGCCAGGCCGAGAGCGGGAGGGCCGGCGTGCCGCGCAGGCCAGCGGTGGTCTTGAGGCGTTCTTCACGCACATCCTGTCTCCGCGTGCGATCGTCCTTCAGGTCGCGAAGCGCGGCCGACCAGGACAGGGCTCTTCTGTTCGCCATTTGTTCCAACCTACCGCGCGATATCCACAGGCGTCAAGCACAACGTTCCTGAGGAGGAATGTGGTGATCGCCCGGGTTATCCACAAGCGTCCGCAGGGGCCATCGTCATGGCGTGGCTGGCGAAATTCGGCCCGCGGCCGGCCGGAACGATCAGCGGCGTTGCGCGGCTCCGGCCGGAGCTTCGGCGGCCGGCGCCGAATCGGCCTCGGCGGCAAACCCCTTCGGGCCGCCCTCCAGCAGGGCGTTGGACGCCAGCTCGAGCCGCTCTTGGGCCAGCGCCTGGAATTCCTGGCGGCCCATGCCCGGGGGGATCGGCTCCAGGAACTGGATCACAGCCTTGCCGGGCCGGCGGATGAGGCTGTTGCGCGCCCAGAACTGCCCGGTGTTCAGGGCCACCGGCAGGCAGGGCACCTTGAGGGCCATGTAGAGATGCGACAGGCCCTGCTTGTAGGCGGGCGGCGCCCCCACGGCCCGGCGCGTCCCCTCCGGGAAGATGATGAGCTGGCGCCCCTCCCGGATGGCGTCGGCCGCGGCCGCGTTCATCAGGCTCATCGCCCGGGCGCCCTTGGACCGGTCGATCGCCACCATACCGCTGCGGGACAGGTACCAGCCGATCAGCGGGATCAGCAGCAGCTCGCGCTTCAGGATGTAGGCGAATTCCGGGAACACCGTGCAGAGCGCCAGGGTCTCCAGGGCCGATTGATGCTTGGCCGCCACCAGCAGCGGGCCGTTCGGAATGTTCTCGAGGCCGCGGAACTCGACCTGCATGCCGGCGACCACGCGCAGCAGCCACAGGGTCAGGCGGCCCCAGAGCCGGGCCAGCCGCAACACCGCGCGGCGGGAGACCAGCGTCGGCAGGCCGCCGAACGCCAGCAGCGTCGTCATGGCGTAGAAGCAGACGTTGAAGGCGAGGGAGCGCAGGGCGAGCATCGGAATCCGCTTCGTGGCGGTCCTCCTCTAGCGCGCAGAGGCGCCCGCGGCCAAGCGCGGACGGTCCGACACCGGACCGAACCGCTCATGCGCCACAGGCATGTGGCTCCGCACGCGAGAAGCCGGCGCTGCGCCCGGCGACCATCCAGTAGATCAGGCCGGCACTGGCGCCGACGACGAACAGGATCAGCGTCAGGCGCGCTTCCGCGGCGAGAAGCCCCGGCGCGGTGCCGGTCGTCTGCGGACGCACCGCGCCCCGCGCCAGCCAGGGCAGGGCGGCGGTCAGCAGGCCGCCCCCGGCGCCGTACCAGAGGTAACCGCGGCGCGCGAAGATCTCGCCGGCGAAACCGACCAGGGCGGGGGGCACGAACAGCAGGACGAACAACGCCTGCGCGAGGCCGGCGACCAGAAGGAGCAACCCTTCCGGCGGGAGTCCGGCGGAGAGGTCGGACAGCGCCATGTCCACGCCGGCGAGCGCCCCGCCCGTGAGCCAGGCATTGGCCGTGGGGTCGACGAGCAGCGCCAGAACCAGGATCGCGGCGCCGGCCGGGACGGCGAGCAGGAGGGCGAAGGCTCCGAGGAGCAGGCGGCCGAGGACGTGCATGACAGGCTTCTACACCGAAGACCCCACGCCTTCGCAAAACGAAGCCGCGCCCGACCGGTCAGGGTCGGGCGCGGCTCTGAGATCCTGCGATCGTCAAGCTGCCGGCGGAACGACGTCTCGCCTCAACCGTGGGCGGGGGCCGCCCCGCCATGGTCGCCGTGGGACGGCTTGCCGCGCAGGCGGCCGAGCCAGAGCGAGAAGTGGCGGATCACCACGTAGAAGACCGGGGTGAGGAACAGGCCGAAGAAGGTCGCGCCGATCATCCCGAAGAACACCGCGGTGCCCAGGGCCTGGCGCATCTCGGCGCCGGGGCCGGTGGCGATCACCAGCGGCAGGGTGCCGAGGATGAACGCGAAGGCGGTCATCAGGATCGGGCGCAGGCGCAGCCGGCAGGCTTCCACCGCCGCCTCCACCGGGCCCCGGTGCTCACGCTGCTCGATGTCGTGCGCGAACTCGACGATCAGGATCGCGTTCTTGGCAGCCAAGCCGATCAGCACGATCAGACCGATCTGGGTCAGGATGTTGTTGTCCTGCCCCCGGAACTGCACCCCGGCCAGAGCCGCGAGCACGCCGGTGGGCACCACCAGCAGGATCGCCATCGGCAGGGCCCACGATTCGTACTGGGCGGCCAGAACGAGGAAGACCAGGAGCACGCCGAGGGCGAAGACGGCGCCGGCGGTGCCGCTCGCGGCCTTCTGCTGGTAGGCGATCTCGGTCCAGTCGTAGGAGTAGCCCTCGGGGAGCGCCTTCTTGGCGATCTCCTCCATGGCGGTGAGCGCCTGACCGGTCGAGACGCCCGGCTTGGCCACGCCCTGGACCGGCACCGAGTAGTACAGGTTGAACCGCTGCACGATCTGCGGCCCGGTGACGTCGCGCACCGAGGCCAGCGTGCCCATCGGCACCAGCGCGCCCGTGGAGGAGCGCACCTTGATCTGCGAGATGTCCTGGATCGACGACCGGAACGCGGCGTCGCCCTGCAGGCGCACCTGGTAGATGCGGCCCAACGTGTTGAAGTCGTTCACGTAGGTGCCGCCGAGATCCGCCTGGACCGACGAGAACACGTTGGCGAGCGGCACGTTCAGCATCCGCGCGATGGTGCGGTCGATGTCGAGGAAGAGCTGCGGCGTCGCGTTGTCGAAGGTCGTGAACACGCGCTGCACGTCGGCGCTCTGGTTCGCCTGGGCGATCACCTCGCCGGCGGCGGCCATGAGCGGACCGATCTCCGAGGATTGGCGGCTCTCGATCTGCAGCTTGAAGCCGCCGCCGTTGCCGAGACCGCGGACGGGCGGCGGCGGGATCACGATCACCCGGGCTTCCTGGATGTCGGAGGTCGCCTTGAGCACCTCGCCGGTGAGCACCGCGGCGCTGCGCCCTTCGCCGGCCCGCTCCTTGGCCCCGGTGAGCGTCAGGAACATCACGCCGGCATTGGTGGTGTTGGTGAAGGTCGCACCGTCGAAGCCCGCGATGATGACGGCGTTGGCGATGCCGTGCACGGTCCGCGCCTGCTTGGCGGCGCGCAGCATCACCTCGGTGGTCCGGTCGAGCGAGGAGCCCGAGGGGAGCTGCACGACGCCGATCAGGTAGCCCTGGTCCTGGTCCGGGATGAAGCCCGTGGGCGTCGTCTGGGCGAGGTGCAGGGTGCCGGCGATCACCGCCGCGTAGACCAGCAGCATCGCGCCCAGTCCGACGAACCCGCCGGTCAGGACCCGGATCGTCCGCCCGTAGAAGTTCGACGTGGCGTCGAAGGCGCGGTTGAAGCCGTTGGCGAGCCAGTTCACGAACCGGGTCAGGAAGAACTTCGGCTCCTTGCGCGCGTGGTGCGGCACGAGCAGCAGCTTACACAGGGCCGGCGACAGGGTCAGCGAGTTGAACGCGGAGATCAGGGTCGAGGCCGCGATCGTGAGCGCGAACTGCTTGTAGAACTGGCCCGAGATGCCCGGGATGAACGCGGTCGGCACGAACACCGCCGCGAGCACGAGGGCGATGGCGATGACCGCGCCGCCGACCTCGTCCATGGTCTTGTGCGCAGCGTCGCCCGGGGAGAGCCCCTCGGCCATGTTGCGCTCGACGTTCTCCACCACCACGATCGCGTCGTCGACCACGATGCCGATGGCGAGCACCAGCCCGAACAGGGTCAGGTTGTTGAGCGAGAACCCGAAGGCCGCCATCGCCGCGAAGGTACCGATCAACGACACGGGAATCGCGATCACCGGGATCAGGGCGGTGCGCCAGCTCTGCAGGAACACCAGCACCACGATGACCACGAGGCCGACCGCCTCGAACAGGGTCTTGTAGACCTCCTGGATCGATTCCTCGATGAACTCGGTCGGGTTGTAGGCGATGCGGTACTCGACGTCCGGCGGGAAGTTCTTCTTGACGACCTCCATCACCTGCTTGACCGAGGTCGCCGCCTCGAGGGCGTTGGTGCCGGGCCGTTGGAACGCGCCGATGCCCACCGCCGGCGTGTCGTTGAGGTAGGAGTTGGTCGTGTAGTCCTTCTGGCCCATCTCGACGCGGGCGATGTCCTTGACCCGGACGAGGCGCCCGTCCTGGGCCTTGATGATCACCTCGGCGAACTGTTCCGGCGTCTTGAAGCGGGCCTGCGACTGGACGACCAGCTGGAACGCCTCGCCCTTGGCCGCGGGCGGACCGTTGAGCTGGCCGGCGGCCACCTGGACGTTCTGCTCCTGCAGGGCGGTGGTGACGTCGGTAACCGAAAGGCCGTAGGCGGCGAGCTTGTTCGGATCGACCCAGATCCGCTCGGCATATTCGTTACCGCCGAACACCGTGATGTCGCCGACGCCGTCGAGGCGCAGCAGCTCGTCGCGGATGTTCAGGTAGATGTAGTTGGCCAGGTAGTTCTGGTCGTAGGTCTTGTTCGGCGAGAGCAGGTGCACGACCAGCATGAGGTCGGGCGAGGCCTTGCGCACGGTCACGCCGAGGTTGCGCACGTCCGGCGGCAGGCGCGGCTGGGCGACCGAGAGCCGGTTCTGCACCAGCACGTTGGCGATATCGAGGTTGGTGCCGACCTTGAAGGTCACGGTCAGCAGCATGTTGCCGTCGTTGGTCGACAACGACGTCATGTAGAGCATGTTGTCGACGCCGTTGACCTCCTGCTCGATCGGCGTCGCGATCGTGGCGGCCACGGTCTCGGCATTGGCGCCCGGATAGGAGGCGCGCACGGTCACGGTCGGCGGCACGATCTCGGGATATTGCGAGACCGGCAGGCTCTCGTAGGCGACGAAGCCGAGGATCAGGAAGATGATCGACGTGACCGACGCGAAGATCGGCCTGTCGACGAAGAAATGGGCGAAACGCATCGGTCAAACCTCTGAGGCCCGCCGGTCACCCGGTCGGGGCCCTGCGTCGTCGAAGCGGCGCACGCGGCACGGCGTGCGCGAATGCAATCGTGTCGAGCCGGTCAGGCTCACGTCTTGCTCGGGGGCAGCTCGATCGTCTCCGGGGTGACCTTGGCCCCCGGACGGATGCGGGCGACGCCGTTGACCACCAGGGTCTCGTCGCCCTTCAGGCCGCTGCGGATCACCCGGTAGCCGTCCACCTTCGGACCGAGCACCACGTCCTTCTGCTGGATGACGTTGTCGGGCCCGACCACGTAGACGACGCGCTTGTCCTGGTTGGCGGCGACCGCCTCGTCGGGGATCAGCACGCCCTGGAACGGCTTGGTGGCCGGCATCGCGACGATGCCGAACAGGCCGGGCTTGATGAACTGATCGGCGTTCGGGACCGTGGCGCGCAGCAGGATCGTGCCGGTGGCGTTGTCGACGCGGTTGTCGACGAAGTCGAGGGTGCCCTTGCGGGTCGGCTTCGCCTCGCCGGACAGCGAGATCATGATCGGCACGCCCTTACCCTGCTGGGTCTGGCCCATGCCGATGCCGAGGCTGTTCTGGTATTTCAGGAACGACTTCTCATCGACGGTGAAGCTGAACCAGATCGGGTCCAGCGACACGATCGTGGTCAGCATCGTCTGGTCGGCGCTGACGATGTTGCCCTCGGTGACGAGCCGCCGGCTGATCCGGCCGTTCACCGGGGCCTTCACCTCGCTGAAATCGTAGTTGAGCTGCGCGTTGTTCAGCGCCGCCTGGGCGCTGTCGACGTCGGCCTGGGCGGTCAGCGAGGCCTGCCGGCGCTGGTCCGTGACCTGCTCGGAGATGTTGCCGCTCCGGGACAGGGTCTGGGCGCGCTCGAGGTCGGTCTGCGAGAAGGATTGCCGGGCCTTGGCCGAGGCGAGGGCGGCCTGGGCCTGCTCCAGCGCCGCCTTGTAGGGACGGCGGTCGATCACGAACAGAAGGTCGCCCTTCTTCACGTTCTGGCCGTCGATGAAGTTGATCTTCTCCAGGTATCCGGTGACCCGGGCCCGGACCTCGACGTTCTCGATCGCCTCGAAGCGACCGGTATACTGGTCCTGCTCGACGATCTCGCGGACCACCGGCTTGGCCACCGTCACCTTCGGCGGCGGGCCGCCGGGTGCCTGGGCGTGAGCGATCGGTGCCAGGGGGCCCGCGACCAGGAAGCCGGCAGCGAGACCGGAGAGCACGGGGAAGAGGCTGGAAAGCCGGCTGCGCATCGGGTCCTGCTGTCCGTTGGCCGACCCGTCGGTCGAACCGAGCTTGACGATAAATCCTTGGTGGGCGCGCCGTAACCCGCGCGCCCCAGTGCTTATTGTGCGAGAGCGCACATCACGGCCCCGTGAGGGCGGATTGTTTTATTCCGCTACTCGATTGCTTCGCCCGCGGCGTACCAATCCTTGAAGCCGCCCTTGTAGTGCTCGGAGATGTCGAGGCCCGCTTTCTGGGCGGCCATCAACGCGTGGACCGAGCGGATTCCCGACCCGCAGGACAGGATCGGGCGGCGGCCATCGGCGGCGATCAGGGCCGCGACGGCCTGCGGATCGAACGTGGAGAGCGGATGGGAGACGGCGCCGGGGATGTGCCCGGCCTCGTATTCGTGGTCCTCGCGCACGTCGATGATCAGCATCGTGCCATCGTTCAACCCACGCTTGACCGTCTCGCGATCGAGGTCGACCACCTGCATCGACAGGCTCTCCGTTCCGCCCAGCCGAAGGCCGGCCCTATGGACTGACGCTTTCCCTTATTCGTCAGGCCCGACCGGCGCAACTCACGGCGTTCCGCGCGGACCCGTCAGATCGCCGCGAGGGTCGGACCGATGGCCGCAAAATGGCCGTTCCAGCTCGGCGGCACGTAGCCGTCGAGGCGGCCGGCGAGTTCGGTCCGGAGCGGCGCGTTCGGTCGGGCGAGGGCTTCGATCGCCTGCTCCCAGCCAGGCCCGTCCAGCGGGTCGCAGAAATGGGCGACGCCGCCGGCGATCTCCCGGTGGACCGGGATGTCCGAGGCCACCACGGGCAGGCCGCAGGCCGCCGCCTCGACGATCGGGATGCCGTAGCCTTCCGTGAACGACGGCATCAACAGGGCCGTGCAGCTGCGGGTCAGCGCCGCGAGGCCGTGGGTCGAGAGGCCGGTGACCTCGATCGTGTGGGCGCGCACGCCGGGGCAGCGCTCGAGCATGTCGATGGCGCTCTCGGCCTCCCAGCCCCGGCGCCCCACCACGACCAGGCGGGGCGTCGCCGCCCCGTGCCGCTCGGCCAGACGCCGCCAGAGCTGGAACAGCAGCAGGTGATTCTTGCGCGATTCGATCGTGCCGCAGACCAGGAAGGTCGGGCGGTCCGGCTGGAGCCGGGGGCCCGAGCGGTCGAAAGCTGTCTCGACGCCGAGATGGCCCACCGCCACCGGCGGCCGGCCGAACCCTTCGGCCGCCAGGTGATCGAGGGTGCGCACGCCGGTATCGGCCGAGTTGACCAGGATCGCGGCGGCGTGCCGACCCACCGTGCGCATCCGGATCCGGTGGCGGTCGGCCTCGCCGGCACGCCCGTATTCGGGATGCGTGATCGGGATGAGGTCGTGGACGAAGAACGCCGCGCGCACGTCCCGCCGGTCGTAGAGCCAGTCGAACCGCCCGGGATTGTCGAGGCGCAGATGCGAGGTGTGCAGGTAGAGGGCATCCCGGGGCAGGGCCGCGAGCGAGCGCCCGCGCAAGGCGATGTCGGCTGCGGTCCGGGCCTGGATCCGGCGGCGCTGCGATCCGCCATTCCGTGGCGCCGGCGCCGCTGGGGCCGCCGCCGCCGGGGCGCCCAGGCGCGCCGCAAGCCCGCGATAGACCGGATCCGAGAGCGCGTCCCGATCCTCGACCCAGCCCGCCGCCACCGCCTCGACGATGGCGAGGGCAAGCGCGCGGTCCAGCACCCGCGGCCCATACGCCGTCGAGACCACGCCCACGCCCGGCCCGGGCCGGCCGAGGAAGTGGCGCGCATAGGCGAGATCGACCCGGTCGATCCCTGACGGGCTGGCATGGCGCAACCGCGTGACGAGGCGCGTGAGATCGAAGGCGATCGGTCGGTCGGTCATGGTCCTCGTTGGCGTGGCGGGGGCGTTTCCGCGATGGGCGGGGCGGCTGGCGCTCCCCGTACCCGGCCGGGCCGGAGAGGGCCAGCGCCGCCGATCCGTCGCTGAGGGCTTGCGCGGGCCGGGCGCGACGGCTAAGAGCGCCGGGCCCACGTGGCGTCGGAGTGTAGCGCAGCCCGGTAGCGCACCTGTCTGGGGGACAGGGGGTCGTCGGTTCAAGTCCGGCCACTCCGACCATATTTTTTAGGGACTGCGCGTTGGCGCCGGCCCGATCGACCAGCCCCAATTCGATCGCCATCGTGCCCCGGCCTCGCTGAGGGATTTCGTGCGCCGGTTCAATCCGGCGGCGCGTAGGCTGAGCCGTCGGCCGCGCTCAGCGGCGCTTCCACGTAGCGCCCGTGCTCCGGCACCGCGACCTCATCGAACTGCTCGGCGAGGGCATGGAGCGCCCTGCGCATTTCGGGGCCCTGGAGCGGGCGGCCGTGGCCGGTGATGACGCGCTCGGGTTCGAGGCCGGCGAGCGCCTGGACCGAATGGCGCGCGGCGCCCCAATCGATCGTGAGATACATCGGCGGCCCGTGCAGTTCGGGCTCCTGGACCGCCACCGCGTAGGCCGATTCCTGCGCCGTGGTGACAAAGGCGTCGCCGACGATCAGGGTGCGGTCGGCCTCGCGCCAGAACGAGACATGGCCCGGCGCATGGCCCGGCGTGTGAATCCAGCGCCAGCCCGGCATCGGCGGCACGGATCCGTCCCCGGGCAGATCCTGCAGGCGCCCGGACACGTCGACCGGTTTCGTCGGGAAGAGCGGCGACAGGCGCCCGAGCAATCCGCCGCCGACGCTCGGATCGGGGGCGGGGTAAGAGGCGCTGCCGTCGAGATAGGGCCGCTCCAGGGCGTGCGCGAAGACCGGGACATCCCACTCTTCGGCAAGATCCTCGAGCACGCCGACATGGTCGAAATGGCCGTGGGTCAGCACGATCGCGGCGGGCCGTGCGCCCGCGCCGAACCGCGCTTCGGCCGCCGCCTTGATCGCGCCCTTGGCGCCCATCACGCCGGCATCGACGAGGACCCAGCCGCGGTCGCCGGCTCCGGGGGCGCCGACGAACACGGTGTTGACCAGCACGAGCCGCCGATAGGCGACGTCGCCGGTGATCGCGTGGGTGGAATCGTCCCGCTCGGCATCGCGGGCCGGATCGTCGGCGCGGGCCTTCGGGTCGACGGGAATCTGCTGGGCCATGCGGGGCTGCTCCCATGCGGGTTGCCCGAGCAGGCCGGTCTCGGCAGAGCTGCTCGGGTCGTTGCGGCCGCGATGTTGTCCCGCCGCGGATTCGACCGCTCTGGCGTTGGATGCTTCGGCCGCTGGTGTCACGCAAACCGGGGTCGTAGAAGCGGGTTCCCGGAACGCCGCGGGGCCGGCTCGCCGCAGCGGGATCGCGCGCGGCGATTCCAACCCCATATGGAACCCATCGACGCCCCCGCCGCAGGTCCCAGCATGGCACCGAGCCCGCTCGCCCTCATCGCGTCCGCCACCCTCGTCACCCTGGTCGCCACCGGCACGGGGGCGATCGTCCTGCAGCAGGGTTCCCAGTTCAGCCACCCCCGCCGGGTCGGCGGCAGCTTCGCCATGGCGGATCTCGACGGCAAGCCGGTCAGCCAGGCCGACCTGCTCGGCAAGCCCACCGCCCTGTTCTTCGGCTTCACCCATTGCCCCGAGGTCTGCCCGACGACGCTCGCGACCCTGTCGGCGGCGCTCGGCCGGATGGGCCGCGACGCCGACCGACTCAACGTCGTGTTCGTCACCCTCGACCCGGAGCGCGATACGCCCGAGAGCCTGCGGGACTACCTGGCCGCGTTCGATCCGCGGATCCGCAGCTTCGTCGGGACGCCCGAGCAGGTCGCCCGCATGGCCGACGCCTACCACGTCGCCTACAAGCGCGTGCCGGTCCAGGGCGGCGACTACACGATGGAGCATTCCGCCACCGTTGGGCTGTTCGACAAGACCGGCCGGATGGTCGGCGAGATCGGCTACGGCGAGGACGAGGACCGTACCCTCTCCAAGCTGATCACCCTGGCGCTGCCGGGGCAATGCGCCCCCGGGGGCGGCGCCGCGCTGTGGGAGACCAACGGCCCCACCAACGCCTGCGGCCCGCGAAGCTGAACCTCAGCCGGCGCCGCGGTAAATTGCGCGGTCATTCCAGCGTGACTAGAGGGCGGGGCAGGTCGTCAGACCGGCGATTCCCGGAGGTTCGAGCTTGATCACGCGACGCGCCCTGACAGCTTTGGGCCTGCTGGCCCTCTCGCCCCTCGCGCGCCCCGCCCTGGCCGCATCCGGCGGCCCGCGCCTGGCCGCACCCGAGCCGATGGATTTCGACCGGCTGAAGACGCTGGCCCGCAGCCTGCGCGACCGGCCCTACGCGCCGCCCCCGGAGGCACCGGCCTCGCCGACGCTGGACGCGCTGACCTACGGGCCGCTCCAGGAGATCCGCTATCCTCCGGGGCACGCTTTATTCCCGGAAAGCCCGTACCCGGTCACGTTCTTCCACCTGGGCAACTTCTTCCGGCATCCGGTGAAGATCTATGCGCTCGAAGGCGGCCAGGCGCGCGAGGTCCTGTATTCACGCGACCTCTTCGCCTACCCGCCCGGAAATCCCGGCAAGGACCTGCCCGACGGCGCCGGTTTTGCCGGTGTCCGCTTCCAGAAGGTCCCGGCCGACCAGCCCGGCGCCGACGGCGACTGGCTGGCCTTCCTCGGGGCCTCCTATTTCCGTGCGGCCGGCGACGGGGCGCAGTACGGCGCCTCGGCCCGGGGCATCGCCATCGACACGGCGCCGGGACCGGGCAAGACGGAGGAATTCCCGGTCTTCACCCGCTTCTACGTTTCCCCGGCCGCGGACGGGGCGGTCACCATTCTGGCGCTGCTGGAAGGCCAGAGCCTCACCGGCGCCTACCGGTTCACCGCCCGGAAGGAGCCGCATGTGGTGATCGACGTCGCCTGCACGCTCTACATCCGCAAGCCGGTCGAGCGGTTCGGCGTCGCGCCGCTGACCTCGATGCTGTGGTATTCCGAGGGAATGAGCCGGTTCCTCGCCAGCGACTGGCGGCCCGAGGTGCACGATTCCGACGGGCTGCTGATGCGGACCGGCGCCGGCGAGCTGATCTGGCGGCCGCTCAACAACCCGCCGCGGCTCAGCGTCAGCGCCTTCGCGGACCGCTCGCCGAAGGGGTTCGGCCTGCTCCAGCGCGACCGGTCCTTCGACAACTACATCGACGACGGCTTCGAGGAGAACCGCCCGCATATCTGGGTCGAGCTGCAGGGCGATTGGGGAGCCGGCAGCGTGCAGCTCGTCGAGATCCCGACCCACCAGGAAACCGACGACAATATCGGCGCCATGTGGGTGCCGGCCGACCCGCCGGGCGCGGGGTCGGAGCGCAGCTTCGCCTACCGCCTGCACTGGCCGGTGACCGAGCCGGTCGCCACCGATCTGGCCCGCTGCGTCGCGACCCGGGCGACCAAAGCCTCCTGGCTCTCCGAGGCGGACAGGCGTGCGGGCCGGGCGAACCTCGTGCGCCAGTTCGTCCTGGAATTCGAGGGCGCGGCCCTGGCGGGTCTCAACCCGGAACAGGCCACGGTGGCGCTGACGCTGTCGCGCGGCTCTGCCGAGGAGGTCGGGGCCACCTGGGCGCCCTACGGCAAGCCGAGCCCCTGGCGGGTGTTCCTGAAGGTTTTCGCCGAAGGTCCCGAGCCGGTCGAGATGCGGCTGCAGCTCAAGAACGGCGACCGGCTGCTCTCGGAGACCTGGGCCTACCAGTATTATCCGCAGGCGCCCGGCACGGTGCTGTAGGCCGAAAGGCCGCTCCGCCGCATTGCCGGGCCGGCGCGGCCCTCTGTAGAAGGGTGATCCCGGGCGGCGTCGCGCCGTCCCGCCGCATCCGAGGCCGTCATGAACGGCGAACCGCCGCCCGGCCTCAACCTGCCCGAGGCCCTGACCCGTCTGCTGAAGGCCCCGCGGAGCGCGATCTGGCCGACGCCCGAGGACCGGCACCGCCTGCGCCTCGGCCGCCAGCGGCCCCGCCAGCCGAGCAAGGCCGTGATGGGGGTCTGGATCTGGGCGATCCTGTACAACGTGATCGGCTTCGCGATCCTCGCGACCCTGTGGCGGACGATGCACTGACCCGATGAACGCACCCGAGACGCTTCGATCGGCAGCGCAGCGCGCGATCCCGATCGTCCTTTTCCTCGTGGGCCTCGCGGCGGCACCGGCCGGGGCGCAGACGCCGGACAGCGCCCTCAACGCCGATGACGGCACCGGGGCGGTCAAGGTCTGCTCGCCGGTGGCGATGCCCCGCTGGCGCTCGATGATCCCGGTCCCGAAGACCTGGACCTTCCTGGATTGCATGGGCTTCTCGGGCGAAATGGGCGCCAGCCATTTCCAGCTCGGCTGCGTGTTCGCCAACGTGACGCCGCACGCGCAGAAATACGCCTGGGGTCCGGTCGTGCCGATCGAGAAGGCGGCCCTGGCCAAGCCGCAGCCGCCGATCCCGAATTGCGGCTGGTGATGCGCCGGATCAGCCTTGGCCGACGCGCGTGTCCGGCCAGTCCAAGGCGAGGGTGAGCTGAGCCCGGAAGACCACCGTGCCGGCCTCGTTCCGGACCTGCGCCTCCAAGTGCAGGTCGGCCAGATCGGACCCCACGGGCGATGTCTGCGTCGCCCGAAGCGTGTCGTTGGCGACTTCCACCAGCGCTTCCGCTGCGGACCGGCAGGCTTCCCGCCGCCCGCAGAATTCGAGGCCCTCCTCGTCGCGGGACAAGGCCGTTCCGGTGATGAAGTCGGTGAAATAGCGCACGGCACACCGCCCCCGGAACCAAGCCTACAATTAGCCCGCCCGGATCATTATTGTCGTTAACCTGGGTCAAGGCGTGCCGCGCGGTCGCCATGCGCGATCGGAAGTCGTTTGACCATCGTCGGGGTGACGGGAAAGCGTTCAACCGGGAAACCGAGTCTGTTCCCGCGGGTTAATTGAAACAGACTCGACGCGTCGGCGCATCATCGTCTGAAAGCGTACATAGCCCCCGGACAAGCTCAATTTCGCTTGTGGTCGGGCGGCGGCCGTTTACCTCGAGTCCTTCGAGATCAGACAAGCTTCAGCGCCGGGAACCGAGAGACTGGCCGCGCTCTAGCACCGACTTTGGAGCGGAGCCTTGGATCGACCGAAGCAGGATGGCGTCCGCAATCGTCTGCTCCGTCTCATGCCACCCGAGGATTTCGCCCGTCTCGCGCCCGCGCTGGAAACCGTGTCGGTGCCGCTGCGTGAGCTGCTGATCCTGCCGCTTCAGCCGATCACCCATGCGCATTTCATCGAGGAAGGCATCGTGTCGCTGGTTGCCGACACGGTCGAGGGCCGGATCGAGATCGGGGTCATCGGCTACGAGGGGATGTGCGGCGCCCCGCTCGTGCTGGGGGCCGACCGGACGCCGCACACCGCCCTGGTCCAATCCGACCTGGTGGCCCTGCGGCTCCCGGCCGCGGTCCTGCAGGCGGCGCTCGACGAGAGCGCACCGCTGCGCAGCCTGCTCGGGCGATACGTCCAGAGCCTGATCGTCCAGGTCGGCCACACCGTTTACGCCAACACGGACCTCACCATCGAGGCGCGGCTCGCCCGGTGGATCCTGATGACCCACGACCGGCTGCAGAAGGACGAGCTGATCCTCACGCACGAGTTCCTGGCGATGATGCTCGGCGTCCGGCGTCCGGGGGTCACGACCGCGACGCACGTTCTCGAGGGCTCGGGCATGATCAAGGCCCGCCGCGGGCGAATCATCGTGACCGATCGCGACAAGCTGGAAGACCTGGCCGGGGACGCCTACGGGCCGGCCGAGGCCGAGTACGAGCGGCTCCTCGCGCAGGGCTGACGCGCCGGCCGTCGCGATCCGGTCGAGCTTGGCCCGGCGCCTGAGCGACCGCTGCCCCGGCGGGCACACGATCCCCATTCGGCCAAGCCGACAGGCCGGGCTGTGCTCCGAAGGAGCGACGCGTGAGGCCGATCGCGGTCCCGCGGGATCCGCGCAAGCCTGACGATGCACAAAGAGCGCTTCGTTAAAGCCTCGCCCTGAAACTGGGCGGCAGGCCGGCTGTGGCGCGCGCACAACGGATCCACGCCCTTCGGCCTTTCCCGGCCCCGTTCGGCACCGACGATCTTTGACGCGCGCTGGCGATCGGGTTACAGGTGATCTCGCACGACAAGCAATAACCATGCCGCGAGCAGCGCAGCTCGGCTGGTCGATCACGCTGAAAGGGCATCGGGGCCTCGCATGAGTTTGGTGCAACGGCTGGAAGTGCGTCAGGGCCAGGCCCTGGTGATGACGCCGCAGCTCCTGCAAGCGATCAAACTCCTGCAATTGTCGCACCTCGATCTCGCCGCCTATGTCGAGGCCGAGCTGGAGCGTAATCCGCTGCTGGAACGGGCCGAATCCGAGGGATCGGGGCCCGCCGAATCCGCCGAGGCGAGCGGCCCGTCCGACGAAGCGGCCTCGGGTGGCGATTTCGACGCCGCCGACCCCGATTCGTGGCAGCCCACCGAACTCAATCCCAGCCGCGGCGAGATCGAGGCCGATTTCGACACCCGGCTCGACAACGTCTTCCCGGACGACGCCCCCATCCACGCGCAAGAGGCCTCCGGCGGCGACATGCTCTCGCTGACGCCGCCCCCCTACGGCAGCAGCGGCGGCAGCTTCGACTCCGACGCGCCCGATTTCGAGGCCGCCCTGACGGCCGAGATCTCCCTGCGCGATCACCTGGCGAGCCAGCTCGATCTCGCGACCCGCAACCCGTCCGACCGGCTGATCGGTGGCTTCCTGATCGACGCGGTCGACGAGGCCGGCTACCTGCGCGAGACGGTGGAGGGTGTGGCCGAGCGCCTCGGCGCCGATCCGGCCACCGTGGCCCGGGTGCTGACCCTGGTCCAGAGCTTCGACCCGCCGGGGATCGCGGCCCGGGACCTCGCCGAATGCCTGGCGATCCAGCTGCGCGAGCGCGACCGGTTCGATCCGGCCATGCAGGCCCTGGTCTCGCGCCTCGACCTCGTGGCCAAGCGCGATTTCGGCGCCCTGCGCCGCCTCTGCGGGGTCGACGACGAGGATCTCGTCGAGATGCTGGGCGAGATCCGGCGGCTCGATCCCAAGCCCGGCCGCGCCTTCGGCTCGAGCGCCGTCGAGGTGCTGATTCCGGACGTGTTCGTGCGCGCGGCCCCGGACGGGTCCTGGCTGGTGGAGCTCAACGGCGAGGCACTGCCCCGGGTCCTGGTCAACCAGAGCTACTATGCCCGCGTCGTGCGCGGCGCCTCGGCCGACGGCGACAAGGCGTTCCTGTCGGAGGCGCTGCAGAATGCCAATTGGCTGACCCGCTCCCTGGAGCAGCGCGCCCGCACGATCCTGAAGGTCGCCACCGAGATCGTGCGCCAGCAGGACGGGTTCTTCGTCCACGGCGTCACGCATCTGCGCCCGCTCAACCTCAAGACCGTGGCCGAGGCGATCGGCATGCACGAATCGACCGTGTCCCGGGTCACCTCCAACAAGGCGATCGGCACCAGCCGCGGCACCCTGGAGATGAAGTACTTCTTCACCGCGGCGATTCCGGGCGCGGCCGGCATGGCGGCCCATTCGTCGGAAGCCGTGCGCCACCGGATCAAGCAGCTCGTGGACGGCGAGACGCCGGACGACGTGCTGTCGGACGACGCGCTGGTGCAGAAGCTGCGCAGCGAGGGCGTCGACATCGCCCGCCGGACCGTGGCCAAGTACCGGGAATCCCTGCGCATCCCGAGCTCGATCGAGCGCCGCCGCGAGCATTACGCCCACGGCTCCGCCCATCACGGGGCGCTGGCCCTGCGCTGAGATCCGGCGGGACGGTCTTGCGTCGCGGCGGCGTCCGGCCCATCGGTCGCGCGCCGAATCACGATGCCTGGACCCGCAATGACTCCTCCCGCTACGCCCCCGCGCAGCCTCACCGCCATCGTGCTCGCGGCCGGGAAGGGCACGCGGATGCGCTCGGACCTGCCGAAGGTGCTGCACCGGATCGCCGCGCGGACCATGCTGGGCCACGTGCTCGCCGCCGTGCAGGCGGCGGGCGCCGGCCGGATCGCCGTGGTCGCCGAGCCCGGCCGCGAGGACGTCGCCGCCGAGATCGCCCGGGAGGCGCCCGGCGCGCAGGTGTTCCCGCAGGCCGAGCGCCTGGGTACCGCCCACGCCGTGCTGGCCGCCCGGGCGGTGCTTGAGACGCCCGACGACGACGTGGTCATCGCCTTCGGCGACACGCCGCTGATCAGCGCCGAGACCTTTTTGCGACTCCGCGCGCCGCTCGCTGACGGCGCGGCGGTGGCGGTCCTCGCCTTCGAGAGCCCAAATCCGACCGGCTACGGCCGGGTGCTCACCGAGGGCAGCCGTGTCCTGGCGATCCGCGAGGAGAAGGACGCGAGCCAGGAAGAGCGGGCCGTGACCCTGTGCAATGCCGGCCTGATGGCCCTGTCGGGGCAACACGCCCTGACGCTGCTCGGGCGCATCGGCAACGACAATGCCGCCGGCGAGTATTACCTGCCCGACGCGGTGGCGCTCGCCGTCGCCGAGGGGCTGTCAGTCACGGTCGTGCCCGTGGACGAGGCGGAGGCGCAGGGCGTCAACGACCGGGTCCAGCTCGCAATCGCCGAGGCCGCGATCCAGGCCCGGCTGCGCCACAGCGCCATGCTGGGCGGCGCCACGCTCGTCGCCCCCGAGACGGTGTTCCTGAGCCACGACACGATCCTGGGACGCGACGTCGTGGTGGAGCCGCACGTCGTGTTCGGGCCGGGCGTGCGGGTCGCGGACGGCTGCACGGTGCGGGCCTTCGCCCATCTGACCGACACCGTGCTGGAGGCGCGCGTGCGCATCGGGCCGTTCGTGCGGCTGCGCGGTCATGCCGTCCTCGAGACGGGCGCCGAACTCGGCAATTTCGTCGAACTCAAGAACGCCCATATGGGGCCGGGCGCCAAGGCCGCGCATCTGACCTATCTCGGGGACGCGGAGATCGGGGCGAAGGCCAATATCGGCGCCGGAACGATCACCTGCAATTACGACGGCGTGCTCAAGCACCGGACCAATATCGGTGCCGGCGCCTTCATCGGCTCGAACTCGGCGCTGGTGGCGCCGGTGACCGTGGGGGAGGGGGCCTATGTGGCCTCCGGCTCGGTCATCACCGACGACGTGCCGGCAGACGCCATGGCGGTCGCCCGCGGCCGGCAGGCGGTGAAGCCGGGCTGGGCGAAGCTAAAGCGAGCGGCGCTGCTCGCCGAGAAGGCGTTGCGCGGGGGGCGTTGAGGCGCGCTGGCCGAGGTCTGCTGCCGATCTCGGCTTGGGTGTGCGATGGCCGACCTCGACCCAACCCGGTCGTCGGGTCCGCCGTCAGCTCTTCCCGAAAGCGGCCGTTAGTCGGTCGTCCGGCAGCTTCGGCTGAGGGTGGAAAGCTGCCCTCCGGCGGAGCGCAGGGCATTCGTCGTGATCGGCGTCAGGCGGCGAGGCGTTCGCGGGTCTGCACGATCATCAGGGCCGCCTCTGCCGCCTCTCGCCCCTTCGTGACGAAGTGCGCCCGGTAGATGTCGCTATGGTGCGCTCCCTCGCGGTAGTGATGCGGGGTAAGGGACACTGACAGCACCGGCACGCCGCTGTCCAAGCCCGCGCGCATCAAGCCATCGATCACGGCCTGCGCGACGAACTCGTGACGGTAGATGCCCCCGTCCACCACGAGGGCCGCTGCTGCAACAGCAGCATAACGGCCGGTAGCAGCCAGATCGCGGGCCAACAGTGGCATCTCGAATGCGCCGGGCACGTCGAACACGTCGACCTGATCGGCGGGAACGACTTCTAGGAAGCCCTTGAGCGCTTGTTCGACAACGTCGGCATGCCAAGCGGCTTTGATGAAAGCGAAGCGGGCGAGTGTCACCGTGATCTCCTTTCGCGACAGACACGTCACCCAAGGCGATCACGGTCACGCGCCGCGCACGGATGCGCGGACGGCGGACACGTTCTCTTTCATCCGGACTGTGACCGTCGGCTCAGGCATCGCACCTGATCTGCTGACCCCTCCTCGCGGAGGGCGCTCGCGGGCTCGCGGCCGAAGCCGCATACCGCCGGTGGGGAGTTTCACCCCGCCCTGAGAACGCGGGCACGATAGCGAACGGGATCAGGGTGAGACAAGAGCCGTCCGCAATGGGTCGTGAGCGGGCTCGGCGACGATGTCCGCTTCTATGTATCGCCGCCCCAAAGCGCACAGGCAGATATCCACTTGTCCGAGACACTCACGCAAGCCGCGGCTGATGACTGAGACTGGCCGAAAGCCGGTTGGCCACGTGGGAGACGTCATGGCGCCGAAGCAGACATGCCGGAGCTGTGTTTCGGCAAGCAACTTCGGCATCGTGGCGCCGGGGATCGGCGTGCGATTGCTGGTGTGGCGCAATCGCGAGACTCGGTGCCTCCGAACATCGCCGGGGTGAGGTCGTCACCGCAAACGCGGCGGCTGATGCCGCCGCGCTCGCGATCAGCCGTGCGGCTTGAACACGACCTTCGTGCAGTTGTCGGTCTTGTCCCGGAACGCGTCGTAGAGCGCCGGCCCTTCCTCCAGGTTGGTGGAGCGGTGGCTGATGATGAAGGACGGGTCGATGTCGCCGTTCTGGATGTGCTCCAGGAGCGGCTTCATGTACCGGACCATGTGGGTCTGGCCGGTCTTCAGGGTCAGGCCCTTGTTCATGAGGATGCCGAGCGCCACCGGTCCGACGGGGCCGGCGAAGACGCCGGGCATCGAGACGTTGCCGCCGGGGCGGCAGGCCAGGATCGCCTGGTTGAGCGCGAACGGCCGCTCCAGGCTCACCGTGTGCTCCATGATCGCCGAGGAGACCTTCTGGAGCGTGGTGTCGGCCCCGTGGGACTCCATGCCGACCGCCTCGATCACCGAGTCGGGGCCCAGGCCGTGGGTCATCTCCATGAGCGTGTCCTGCACGTTCTGATGCCCGAGATCGATGGTCTCCGCGCCGGCCTCGCGGGCGAGCGCCAACCGCTCAGGCACGCTGTCGATGGCGATGACGCGCTTGGCACCCAGGAGATAGCAGCACTTCACGGCAAGCACGCCCACCGGCCCGCACCCCCAGATCGCGACCGTATCCTCCGGGCCGATGTCGCAATGCTCGGCTGCCTGGTAGGCGGTGGGGAAGATGTCGCTGAGGAATAGGACCTGCTCGTCGCTGAGCCCCTCGGGTACCACGATGGGGCCGACATCCGCGTAGGGCACGCGCAGATACTCGGCCTGGCCGCCGGCGAAACCGCCGGTGATGTGCGAGAAGCCGAACAGGCCGGCGAGCGGGTAGCCGTAGGTCTGGGCCTGCAGCTTGCCGTTCGGATTGGTCCGCTCGCAGCAACTCCAATTGCCCCATTTGCACTGCCGGCACTCGCCGCAGCAGATCGTGAACGGCACCACGATGCGGTCGCCGACCTTGAGCTTGTGATTGTCGCGCCCGACCTCGATGACCTCGCCCATGGTCTCGTGGCCGAGGATGTCACCGCATTCCATAGTCGGCATGAACCCGCCCATCAGGTGCAGATCCGAGCCGCAGATCGCGCAGGCGGTGACCTTGATGATCACGTCCCGCCCGTGCTCGATCGTCGGATCGGGCACGGTCTCGCAGGTGATCGTGCCGCGGCTCTGCCAGGTGAGCGCTTTCATTCAAAACATCTCCATCGATTTTTAGGCGTCGATAGATCTAACCGGCGCTTTCGGCCAAATGATCCCGGGGAATTACGCGCTGGAGACCCGCTAAATATTTTCCCTCTCCGAACGGATCGATCGGGGCGGCCCAGTGTTTCTCTATTGCAGTGCAATATTTCTGCGGCCGTTCGATCATCGCGGCTGCATCCCGTTTTCGGTTCAGGCCGCGCCATCGCCGGCCTGGCTCGCCGCGCGAGCCCGAACCCCGCACCTCAAGGATCGCCTATGCGTCTCACACTCGCCCTCGGGGCCTCCGTCCTCTTGCTCGGTCTCTCGCAGCTGCCGGTCCGGGCCAGTTCCTGCGCCGAGCAGATCGGGACGATCGAACGCCGCCTCGACAGCGCCGGCGCCATCCACGTGGCCGGCCTTCAGGACGGCCACACGATCCGCAGCAGCAAGTCGCCGAAGGCCCTGGCGCAGGCGCCGGCCGGCGCGCCGAGCGACGCGCACATGATCTCGACGGCGGCCCACATCTCCGACGCGCGGCGGCTCATCGGCCGGGCGGTGGACGAGGATCGCGCCGGTCAGCAGCGCGCCTGCGAGCACACGATGACCGAAGCCAAGGGCATGATCGGCGCGCTGCCGTAGAACCGCGTCCCACAACACGCTGCGCGACGCGTCAGCCGTCGCGCTCTCCGCCCGGACGGCATCGCTTCGGATTGATCCGGTTGATCAGGAGCACGGCCTTACCTTTCAGGATCAGATCATGACGCGTCGTTCTCCCTCCCGCCCCTGGCTCGTCCCGACCCTGGTAGGTTCGGTCGCGGCCCTGGGCGCCTCGGCCCTCTACGCGCTGGCGGCGACCCGCAAGGCGGAGCGGCGCACCCCGCCGATCGGCCAGTTCATGACTATCGATGGGCTGCGCCTGCATTACATCGAGCGCGGTCACGGGGAACCGCTGGTCCTGATCCACGGCAACGGTACCCTGATCCAGGATTTCCTGGTGAGCGGCATCGTCGACGATCTCGCCAAGCGCCACCGCGTCATCATCTTCGACCGGCCCGGCTACGGCTACAGCGATCGGCCCCGGGGCCTCTGGACGCCCCGCGCCCACGCCACCCTGTTCGAGAAGGCGTTGGAGCGGCTCGACGTGTCGCGAGCCGTCGTGCTCGGCCATTCCTGGGGCACGCTGGTGGCGGTCGCCCTGGCGCTGCAGGCCCCGCACCTGGTGCGCAGCCTCGTCCTGGCCTCGGGCTACTACTATCCCACACTGCGCGCCGACGTGATCCTCACCGCTCCGGTGGCGATCCCCGGGATTGGCGACCTGATGCGCTACACGGTGTCGCCGTTGGCCGGGCGCCTGATGCTGCCCGCCCTGATCAAGGGGATGTTCGCGCCGGCAGCCGTCTCGGAGCGCTTCGATCACGCCTTCCCGAAGGACATGATGCTGCGCCCGCTGCAGCTGCGTGCCTCGGCGGAGGATGCCGCCACGATGACGCCGGCCGCCGCGGAGCTTCAGCACCATTACCGGGACCTAAGG
Organism: Methylobacterium brachiatum; assembly: GCF_020523825.1. Lineage (GTDB taxonomy): Bacteria > Pseudomonadota > Alphaproteobacteria > Rhizobiales > Beijerinckiaceae > Methylobacterium > Methylobacterium brachiatum. The sequence goes on from NZ_JAJALK010000007.1 coordinate 154,029, forward strand.
ATCCCCGTCGTGATCATCACGGGCGGGGACGATCAGATCGCCGATGTTGGCCGGCAATCGCAGCGGCTCCACCGGGAGCTGCCCGGCAGCACGTTCATGGTCGTCCCCGGCATGGGCCACATGATCCACCACCTCGCGCCCGATCAGGTGATCGCGGCCGTGGCGCGCGCGTCGGAGCCTGCCATTCGGGCGGTCGCCTGAGATCCGGGCCTCGACCGGTGCCGGAGCGCGTCGCGGCCCGGGCCTTGCGTTGCAGGCGCAAGCGCACGGCTCCCAGAGGCGGCAGCACCCGTTTGAGACACGCTGACGCGGGACCGAGCTTAGATACTATAGTGACGTCTCGGGTCCTCATCAGTGAGGAAACTGTCCGGTCTTGTTGCGGCGCTGCCAATTTCACGGCGTTACTTTCCAGCAGCATGGCAACCGCTCGCGTATTCCCGAGGCGGTCCTTCGATGGCTACACGGCGTTCGGCGTAAACTAGCGCTTCAGGCGTTGTCGCATCCAGCGCGTGGCGTCCTCAAGCGTGTCGAACGTGGGTGCGCGCGCTCCCGCGAGACGGCCCAATCCAACCTCCAGGAACCAGCTCCCGCAGCGCGCATGCTCCGGTGCGTCGAGACGGACCAGAACCGCCACGAGCAGCCCGTTGGCGATCACCAGCATGCCGACCTGGTCCGGGCTCGCCGTGTCGACCGAGATGGGCTGGAGCACGACCAGGGTCTCGACGTTGTCCTGGCCAGCCACCTCTACCCTCCCAGAGCGCTGCTCAACCAAGGCACCTGCCGGCGGCCGCTCCAACGCGTGTTCCTGATATGGAGGTAATTGGGATTGAACCCGCAATACGTCTTGAGCTGCTCGACGTCCAAGACTGTGAGGACTCGGCTCTTCAGCGTGATGAGATCGAGCCGGCGCAACTCCTTGATCGTTCGGTTCACGTGAACGTCCGACAGGCCCATCGTGTCAGCAATATCGGTCTGGGTGAACGGGAACAGATAGCTGTTGTCGTTGACGTGCCCCACCGCTTCCAGGCGCAGCAGCAACTCGCAGAACAGATGCGCGATGCGCTGATCGGCCGGACGGCTGCCGAGGTTGACGAGCCACTCCCGCAGCACGGCCTCATCCACGAGAGCGCACCACATCAAAGCCCGCATCACCCGCGGGTGGCGCGCCGTGATCTCCTCGATGGCTTGTCGTGGGATCTCTACGACCTGACAGGCTGAGACCGTGCCGATATTGTGGTCCATCTGGTCAAGGATAAACACGTTGAGGTCGCAGAAATCCCCGGGCACGAAGTAGGCCATGATCTGGCGCTGGCCGTCCGCCAGGACCTTGTAGCGACAGGCATAGCCGCTGAGGATGAGATGGACATTGCCGGGGACGTCGTTCTCTCGGATCAGGTCCGTTCGAGCCCCCACCTGCCGAACCCGCGAAGCGAACCCGCGCAACGCCTCCCGGTCGGCGCTCGTCAGTTCCTCGAAGCTCTCAAGCTTGCGGATCAGCGCATCTTGCATCGGACCACGGCAGCGAAGGGGGGCCTGCGTCCTTACGTCCAGCTTTCGATAAAAACTTTGTCATATGATGGATATTCGCGGTCTGCAGCAGGCAGGTGACCGCGGCTTTACAACTGTTCGCTTTCGGACGGAGCGAAGCGCAGATGCAGAGCATCCGCCGGATGGAGCTTCAGCATTTGAATGAAGGCGGATCGGCTCGTACGACGAGGTTCGACGGGTGAAGGCGTGATGCGGCCCTCGATCAGTGCGCATGTGATCTGATCAGGCCATACTTAACTTTAGGGCCGGAATGCAAAACATCTCTGATAAGTTTGATATTTAAGATTTCGCCGTCGTTTGACATTGTTCTATCCGTCATTCGAACTTATGAATGACGTATGATAGTTTTCCGTTCTGTGCGTTAGCGTAAAAGAATATACCGTCGACGAATATCTGGGCGTTAACGGCAGAGAGATGCGAATGCTCCCGCCTGCGTGAAGACTGGACATACAATGCCGCATTTTTTCTTCGATACCGATGACGGGGATTTCCGCTTTCAGGATGAGGAAGGTTTCGAATTACCGAGCGTTGACGCAGCCCGTATTGAGGCACTTGATGCCCTTCCGGATATGGCACGCAACAAGATCCCAGACCGCGATCGTCATACCTTCGCAGTGCGTGTCCGGAACGAGGGCGGAGCGGTGGTTTACTCCGCCTCGCTCGACTTAATGGGCACGTGGCACATTCCGCGTGCGGGTACGTAGCGCCCTCTTGAGGGCCGGACGACGGCCTCAGCCCGGCTAACCCCACGCCCCGGAATGCGATCAGATGGCGGGGTCGGGCGTAGCGGTGCCTCGTTCCCGTACCTGCGCCGGTCCTGGACCTCGTGCCGAGCAAGCCTGCGGCCCACCCCCATCAGAGGCGCGGCGGCACAAACGGGGGCCGGGGATGACTTCCAGCATGCTCGAGCCCCCATTAACCCGACTGGCGGGCCGCTCCCAAAGCTCGTGAGTGCCAGAGCAGCGGCCTCACGACCGACCTCGCTCCGTATTATGCGCGTGCCTCTTCGGATCGGTTACGGCGCCGGCTTCCTCTCCTATGCTCTCTGCAAGGTCCGGTAGGTCGAGCAACTCGGTATGTATCTGCCGATAAATTATCCTTCCTTCGAACATCACGATGATGGTGCCCGCAATAACGAGCAGCAAGCCGAGCAATGCGGATCCGGCACTTAAAAATTTCAGGGATTCCACCTCCGGGAAAGATAAAGCGATACCGCCGGATATCAAGGTAAATATCAGTAGAATTGCGGACACCAATCCACATCCTGTTGCCCTGCTCATCAGCTCGCAGCGACGCTTATAGTGCACGATCTGATCTATCATGTTGGATTTTCTGCTCCCAGATAGATCGGACGTTCTATATGTTTCGATTATGTCTCGGTAGCGTTCTACGGCGGCATCGTATCTGGTTTGAAGGAAGCCTACGAAAATCCAGGCCGCGAAAATGAGCGACGCTGCCGGCCCAATCACCTTCAGCACATTTGCGAGATCCAAGTTCATAGGGTTCAGCTGCTCCCATGCCTTGCGGCGGCCTGAGACCGCGGAAAGCGTGGGGCGCTCTCCAAACTATCTGAGTTCAATCGCGGACACGGGGTAATGTTCGATCAGAACCCCACGTGAATCTCCGTATCCGCACGCTGCAGAACCTGGCCTATGGCGGCCGGTCTTGATCCCGGCGGTGAACTCGGCGCGCTGGCGAGCAGTAAAATCATTCTTCAAAACGAACAAAATCTAACATTGGATGGAGTTGCCGGGCCAGGAGAGTCCAAAAGGAGTTCGGCACATTCGGATCGAGCGGCAGCCATGAATCACCAAGCGGAACTTTCCCCCACTTTCTGGACTGAGCTTGAGCGCACCGTGTCATCCAAGGTTGGTGACGCCCTTAACACAGATGAAATTCCGCACGAATTGCTGATCTCCTACCTGCGCGATTTAGAGGTCCTGGCGCGGACCGCCTGTGATCGCCGGCAGACCGTACAAATCATCGCGTCTGGCCGCAGTGTCCTCGGTGACCGAACGGCGGTCGGGCCGCAGGATTGTGCGTTCTCCTAGGCACACCTGTGAGCCGATTGGATTTCGGGGCAGCCTGCGGTGCCTAACCCAGATCGGAGACCAAAATGCTCTACGACGAGGTCGCTCGGCTGGCCGAGGAGGCGTTTCGGTTGAACGCAAGGATCGCCCAGAATGCCATGCTGCTGACGGTGGCGATGAACTACGCCTGGACGGCAAGTCGGCGACAGGAAGTGCAAGGAATCGGAAGCGCAATACAGAACTCCGCGCAGCGCCCAGTGCGATCCAGCCGCCCTAAACGCCGCGGCGCGTCAACAGACGTCGCGGCGCGAGGCCTGCGCGCTCTTTGACGGAGCGGAATACTGATCGTCGGGCGTCGTCGGACCTGCTTGAGGCGTTCGACGCATCGACGAGGTCGGCATCGGCCGCCTGCCACTTCGGCAGTCAGATTCAGGCCGCGGTCGACACGCTAAAGGCTGAAGTGTCGCTTGGCCGCTTTGGCCAGCCGCTGGGGCTCGCCCCGGTCTACGTTTTCCTGGCAAGCCGAGAGGTGCGCTACGTCACCGGCGAGGTCCACGGCGCGACGGGCGGCAACGGCTCCGCCTAGGTTTGCCGGGGTGGAGGGACGCGGTCTTGCCGCCAGAGGTTATGTCGCGACGATCAAAGGCTTGATGCCGGGGTCGAGCGTTGTCGGCACGGGCTGTTCGGTCAGGACCCGCTCTTGGCATGACCGGTGGTGAACGGCGCCCTGCGGTCGGAGCGTGAGGCGCTCCGCAGGAACCGGCACCGATGAAGGAGCTTGGCTCACCGAGTCGGTACGGTCGCCGGCCGGGAGAAGCGCATGTCTACCGATACTGAGAAGCACCGCGCCCTGCTGGGCGCCCTCAAGGACGCCCAAGGCAAGGGCGATGGCGCCTTCGAGACGGCTGCCGTCGCAGCCTTCGAACACGTCTTCGAGCACTTGGGCCGCCTGAACGACCATGTCGCGCAGGGCGGCCCCGATGGTGAGGAACGACGCCTGAAGGACGGGGAATCCGCCACTTTACGATAATCGCGGCCCCATCGGCGAGGCGTTGGCGCTCGGGAGCACCAACGCCTCTAGCCGCGATCAGGCGTTCTGCGTGGCCGCAGACCGTACGGGAAGGATCCAGTTCGGTCTGACGAAGTGGCAGGTGTACCCGTCTGGCCGCCGCTCCAGGTAATCCTGGTGCTCGGGCTCGGCCTCCCAGAACGGTCCGGCGGGCGCCACCTCGGTCACGACCTTCCCGGGCCACAGGCCGGACGCGTCGACGTCGGCGATGGTATCCTCCGCAACCCGACGCTGGTCGTCGTCGATGTAGTAGATCGCCGAACGGTAGCTCGGCCCGCGGTCGTTGCCTTGACGGTTCGGCGTCGTCGGGTCGTGGATCTGAAAGAAGAATTCCAGCATGCGCCGGAAGCTCGTCCTGGCCGGGTCGTAGACGATCTCGATCGCTTCAGCATGGGTGCCGTGGTTGCGGTAGGTGGCGTTCGGCACATCGCCACCGGTGTAGCCGACACGGGTCGACAGGACACCGTCCTGACGCCGGATCAGGTCCTGCATGCCCCAGAAACAGCCGCCTGCCAGCACCGCTCTCTCGCTCGCCATGTTGTCCTCCGTAGGCTCCGCCATGCTCCTAGATAGGGATTCCGTGGGCACTTGCCCCGCGACCCTGTACCCCGCCCCCGTGAAGCCCGCGTCCGGACCTCCTTACTCACCGGTCTGATCGATACCCTTGTAGCCGGGCCTCCACCCTTGAATGGCTGATAGGCGTCCGCTGTGGGCCGTGAGGGGGGTCAAAGACATCGTCCGCTTCCACGCATTGCCGCCGCAAAACCGACCGGCGGACATCCACCCAAAGCTGACTGTCAGCGTCCGTCCTATGGCCGCGACGCGAACAGTCGCCCGCGTGTACCGCAAGCATGCCGTGGATTTTATTGCACCACGAAAACCACCGCGGCAGCTCAGATCCGATAGCGACGCCCGCGGGCAAGCCCACGCTTGACGCGCCTCCACGCAGCTGGGACACGGCCGCCTTTCCGGACATCGACCCGCACGATGCTGCTCAACCGCGTGTTTCCCGTCTGCGCCGTCCTGGCCGCGGCCACCGCCTACGTCGCGCCGGACATGTTCCTCCCGATACTCCCGCACGTCGCCGTGCTGCTGGCCGTGATCATGTTCGCCCTCGGGGTGACGCTGACGCCCGCGGATTTCGGCCGGATCCTGGCCCGGCCCGCGCCGGTCGCGACCGGCGTCGTGGTCCATTACCTCGTGATGCCCGCCGCCGCCTGGGCCATCGCCCACGCCCTCGGTATGGGCACGGAGCTCACGACCGGCATGGTGCTGGTCGGCAGCGTCGCCAGCGGCACGAGCTCCACCCTGATGGTCTACATCGCCGGCGGCGATGTCGCCCTGTCGGTGACGGTCGCCGTCGCCTCGACGCTGGTGGGCCTCGTGGCGACACCGCTCCTGGTGCGCTTCTACGTCGACGCCGCCGTGCCGGTGGATGTGGCGGGGCTCCTGGCCAGCCTTGTGGAGATCGTGGCCGCGCCCGTGGCCGTGGGGCTGGCGCTCAACCGGCTCGCGCCGCGTCTGGTCGGGCGCTTCGAGCGCGCGCTGCCCATCGTGTCGATGGCCGCCATCCTGCTGATCATCGGCGCCGTGGTGGCCGGAAGCCGGGCGAGCATCGCCGCGGTCGGGCCCCTCGTGCTGCTGGCGGTAGCGCTGCACAACGGCGCCGGCCTGGTCTGCGGCTACTGGAGCGGGCGCCTGCTCGGCTTCGATGAGAGCACCTGCCGGACCCTGGCGCTGGAAGTCGGCATGCAGAATTCCGGCCTCGCGGCGGCGCTGGGCAAGCTCTATTTCTCACCGCTGGCCGCCCTGCCGGGGGCGGTCTTCTCCGTATGGCACAACCTATCGGGCTCAATCCTGGCCGGCCACTGGTCGGGCCGGAACCGGGCCGTCGCCGCGCGCGGGACCGCGCCGCGATAGGGCAACCGCGGCGGCGCCCCCCGCGGCCACAGCCCTGTCGCCGGGGCTGGCCCTGTGCGGCCCTGATCCGGTACACGTCCCGCTTGGCTCGGCGGTGAGCGAACGGCCCGGACCTTGCGCGGCCGGTCCGCGCGCGGCCACCCGGGCGTCAAAACGAGAGACACTTCCATGTGCGGCATCGTCGGCATCGTCGGGCGCGACGCGGTGGCGGGGCAGGTGATCGAGGCCCTGCGGCGGCTCGAATACCGCGGCTACGATTCCGCCGGCATCGCCACCCTGGAGCATGGGCAGCTGGCGCGCCGCCGCGCCTCGGGCAAGCTGGTCAACCTCGAGGAGAGGCTGGAGCGCGAGCCGCTCACCGGCACGATCGGCATCGGCCACACCCGCTGGGCGACCCATGGCCGGCCCAACGAGACCAACGCCCACCCGCACGCCACCAAGCGGCTCGCCGTCGTCCATAACGGCATCATCGAGAATTTTCGCGAATTGAAGCACGAGCTCGAGGCCGACGGCGTCGTCTTCGAGACCGAGACCGACACCGAGGTCGTCGCCCAGCTGGTCAGCCGCAACATGGACCGGCAGATGAGCCCGGTCGATGCGGTCGCCGCCGCCCTGCCGCGGCTGCGCGGCGCCTTCGCGCTGGGCTTCATCTTCTCCGGCGAGGAGAACCTGCTGATCGGCGCCCGCCACGGCGCGCCGCTCGCGGTCGGGTTCGGCCAGGGCGAGACCTATCTCGGCTCAGACGCCCTGGCGCTCGCGCCCTTCACCGACGCGATCACCTATCTCGACGAGGGCGACTGGGCGATCCTGACCCGCGACGGCGCCGAGATCCGCGACCAATCCGGCGCCCGGGTCGAGCGCCCGCGCCAGAAGATCGCCACGCAGGCCTACCGGATCGACAAGGGCGAGTACCGCCACTTCATGGCGAAGGAGATCCACGAGCAGCCCGAGGTGGTGGGCCGCACGCTCGCCCATTACGTCGACATGGCCAACGGCCGGGTGATGCTTCCGGAGGCTTTGCCCTTCGACTTCGCCAAGCTCAGCCGCGTCTACATCACCGCCTGCGGCACGGCCTTCTATGCCGGGCTGGTGGCCCGCTACTGGTTCGAGCAGGTCGCGCGCCTGCCGGTGGAGATCGACGTCGCCTCCGAGGCCCGCTACCGGGAGGCGCCGCTGGAGAGGGACGGGCTGACGCTGGTGATCTCGCAATCGGGCGAGACCGCCGACACCCTGGCCTCGCTCCGCTACGCCAAGTCTCAGGGTCAGCACACGCTGTGCGTGGTCAACGTGCCGACCTCGACCATCGCGCGGGAATCCTCCGTGGTGATGCCGACGCTCGCCGGCCCCGAGATCGGCGTAGCCTCGACCAAGGCGTTCTCGTGCCAGCTCACCGTGCTGCTGTGCCTGGCCATCGCGGCCGGCCGCGCCCGCGGCACCCTCGACGCCGCCGGCGAGCGCCGGCTGGTCGACGCGCTGATCAAGGCCCCGGGCCTGATGGCGGAGGCGCTGACCCGCGAACCGGAGATCGAGCTTCTCGCCCGGGACGTCGCGAAGGCGCGCGACGTGCTCTATCTCGGCCGCGGCACCAGCTACCCGATGGCGCTGGAGGGCGCGCTGAAGCTGAAGGAGATCAGCTACATCCACGCCGAGGGCTACGCCGCGGGCGAGCTGAAGCACGGGCCGATCGCGCTGATCGACGAGAGCGTGCCGGTGATCGTGATCGCGCCCCACGACGCGGTGTTCGAGAAGACGGTCTCGAACATGCAGGAGGTCGCCGCGCGCGGCGGGCGCATCGTGCTGATCGGCGACGCCAAGGGCGCGGCCGAGCACGGCCTCGACACCATGGCCACGGTGACCATGCCGGACCTCGACGCCACGGTGGCACCGATCGTGTACGCGGTGCCGATCCAGCTGGTGGCCTACCACACCGCGGTGTTCATGGGGAAAGACGTCGACCAGCCCCGGAACCTCGCCAAGTCGGTCACCGTGGAGTAGCCGCACGGGCGATCAGGGAATCCGTCGCCCCGGCAGATGAACGACGCGCGGAACAAGACGGCCGGGTGAGAGGATCCAGCAGGCACCGCGCTTCGGGCTTCCAACGAGCGCGGTGCCGTGGCGCATTCGGCGGTTCACCGAGGCGTCATGGCATGGCCGATACGGCTAGACATGGACGCGTGACAATCGAGGCTATCACTGCCCGCGGGAGCGAGCGTATCTGACAGAGCGGGTACGGATGGGTCGGTATGGCCCGGCCGCTCGGTTCAGATGATCTTGAGACGCAGATCGCGCGACTTCTGCGTCCGTCATGACCACTGCCAGCGGTCCGCCCGTCAGAGTGGGCTTGCCGAACCGACGGCCTCCGCCTGACCGAGGCAAACCGGCACGACAGCGTGAAGACCGCTACCGCGCCGTAGGCGTGCGGGCCGCTGACAGCCCGACATCGTGGATCGACGATAGGGGCCAGCGGCACCGACCCGGCGCGGCTCATTGGGTCGGATGAAGCTATCGTCTTAAGGTTGGCTGCGCCCGTCGATTTCACGCGTGGGGCGAAGCCGCGCCGTCTTCCGCGAGCCCCGACAGATCCCGCTCCTCCGGCGTGAGCGGCGGCACCACGGACGTTCCCGTCCGCGCCGAGATCAGCGCCGCCTCGATGCAGGCCATCACCTGAAGCGCCTCGAGGGCGACGGTGTGGTCGATGGCGCCTTGCGCGACTTGCCGGGCGACGCCCGCGTAGTAGTGCCGCTGATCCCCGGCAACGGCAGGCGCGTGCGTCACGGCGCCGGTGCCGTCATGGATGGCGATCCCGTCCGGATCCTCCCCCCAACCCGGCGCCCCCGGAGCGAGGCCGGCCAGGAGTTGCTGCTCCTGGATGTCGAGGCGCTGCTTGACGAGGCTGCCGGCCTCGCCGTGGACGAGGAAGCGGGGCGATCCGCCGGCGACCAGCATGCTGGCCTGCAGGACAACGCGCAGGTCCGGATAGTCGAGCACGACATGGGCCCAGTCGTCGGACAAGGCGCCCTGGCGCAGCCGCGCCAGGTTCGCGGTGATCCGGTCGGGCAGGCCGAACAGCTGGAGCGCCTGATCCACGACATGGGGCCCGAGATCGTACCAGATGCCGCCGCCAGGGCCGGCCCCTTCCCGCCAGCGGTCGCGGACCAGCGGGCGGAACCGGTCGAAATGCGACTCGATGTGCCGGACCTTGCCGACGCGACCCTCCGCGATGGCCGCCCGGACGGTGAGATAGTCGCTGTCCCAGCGCCGGTTGTGGAACACGGACAGCATCCGGTCCCGGTGCCGTGCCAGCGCAACCAGGTCCCGCGCCTCGGCGAGGTCGAGGGTGAAGGGCTTGTCGACGACCACGTGCTTGCCGGCTTGCAGCGCCAGCCGGGCCAGGGGCGCGTGGGTGTCGTTCGGCGATGCGATCACCACGAGGTCGACGTCGTCCGACGCCGCGACCGCGGCGGGCTCGGCGATGACGGTCATACCGGGCAGGTCGGCCCGGACCTTGGCCGGGTCGCGCGAGCCGACCACCCGGAGGTCGAGCGCCGGAACAGCCCGGATCAGGGGGGCGTGAAAGGTTTTGCCGGCATAGCCGTAGCCGATCAGGCCGACTCGGATCGGTGCAGGTGCGCTCGCCATTCAGGTCTCGTCCGGCCCGGCCATCGGGACGGCGCGATGATAGCCGCGCGACCGCCCGGGTTCACCGCCTCCGAAGCATGGAGCATCGTCCGGCCGTTCAATCGGAGGCCGCCACCAGCTCATGCCCCACCGTCATCACGAGCGCAGCGAAGTGACCCAGTGATGCGCCACCTTCGGGGATCGCGCGCTGCCCTGGGTTGCTTCGCCGCGCTCGCAATGACGGAGCGGCGCACCGGCCGTCGCGTGAGACGGGTGTCCGGTGCGCCCGCTGCCCAGGCCCGTCCCTAGAACCGCGCCGTCAGGAACAACCGCACGTTCCGTCCCGGCAACAGGATCTCGTCCTTCTTGAACGAGGTCGAGTTGCGGATGTCGGCGTCGAGCAGGTTGCGGCCCTGCACCCCGAGGGTGATCGCGCTCGCCCCGTAGACCGTCGGATCGACCAGCTTCGTGTAGCTCAGCTCGGCGCGCAGGTCGTCGTAGCCCGGGGTGGGCGTCTCGAACAGGGCGGTCGCCTGGTGGTCGAAGGCGTGGAGCAGGTTCACCCGGGCGAACCAACCGTCCGCCCGCAGGTAGACGCCGCCGCCGAGCCGGTAGGGCGGGATGCGCGGCACGTTGGTGCCGTTGTCGAACTGGGCGCGCACGAAGTCGAACTGCGCCTCGATGCCGGCAAAGCCGTTGCCCACCGGCAGGACGTCGTACTGGCCGATGATCTCGGCGCCGTAGAAGGTGGCGTTCTGCTGCTGGTAGACGACCTGCCGGTTCTCGGTGCCGCTGCCGCAGGAGGCGAAATCGTCGTCGCAGGCCAGCCCGGTGAAGTTGCGGTAGATGAAGCCGGTATAGCGCGTGTAGTAGCCGGTGGCGTCGAGGCGCAGCGGGCCCTCGGCCCGGCGGATGCTGGCCTCCACCGTGCGGGCGCGCTCCTTCTTGAGGTCCGGATTGCCGATCTCGAAGGTCGCGGTGGCGTCGTGCGGCCCCTGCGAGAACAGCTCGTAGCCGGTGGGTCCGCGCTCGACATAGGAGCCGTTGAGGCTCGCCACGAAGCCGAAGGGCAGGTCCTGGAGGGCGCCGATGCTGGCGCTCTTCGGGGCGAAGCGCCGGGTCCGGGCGTATTGGAGCGGGTCGAGCCCGTCGACCGGGGTGAAATCCGTCGGGAATTGCGCCGCCGTGCTGGACAGCCGGTCGACCTCGTAGCGCCCGGCCGCCTGAAGCCGCGTGCCGGGGCGCAGCTCCAGCTCCTCGAACAGGTAGACCGCGTTGGCCCGGGACTCGGTCTTGGGCAGGAACGATTCGAGCTGGGTGTTGATCACCCTTCGGTCCGACTGGAAGCCGAGCGCGCCGGTCAGCACGCCGAACGGGGTCTCGACCGGGACGTGCTGGAGCTCCAGGCGCCCCTCCGCCTCGCGGTTCTTGAAGATCGCCTGGACGCCCTCGATCCCGTCCTCGCCGATCCCGACCTCGTTGTGGCGGTAGACCGAGTAGCCCGCCCAGTAGCGGATCACCTCGAACGGTCCGTCGAGCGGCCGGTACTCGCCCCGCGACAGGACCCGGTCCTGGTTCGGTGTGAGGCGGGTGCGGTCCTGCTCGGCGGTGCCGCCCGGGATCGCGTAGATCGCGTCGTAATGGCTGAACGAGATGCCGACGAAGCCGCGGTCGCCGATCGCCGAGATGCCGACCGCGCCGCCCTGCGACTCGTTGTAGGAGTTGCGCTGGATCCCCCCGGGGATCGCGTAGCTGTCGTTGGCGGTCCTGAACCCGTCGGCATGGACCGCGATGCCGTCGCCGCCGGCATCCACGGTCGCGGCGCCGAGCCGGCCGTTATCGACGCTGGAGAAGCCGGTGGTGACCTGCCCCTGCACGCCGTTCGCCGGGATGAAGGTCGGCACGCGGTTGTTGTCGGCCGAGACCACGCCGCCGATGGCGCCGGAGCCGTAGCGCAGGGTCGCGGGGCCGCGGATCACCTCGATCCGGTCGGCGACCAGCGGGTTCACCGGGACGGCGTGGTCCTCGCCGAGATCCGAGACGCCGCCGTTGACGATGCCGTTCTCCTGGATGCGCACCCGGGCATTGTCGAGGCCGCGGATGATTGGCCGCGAGGCCGCGCCTGGCGCGTAGGTGGTGGACGAGATGCCCGGCCGGTCGAACAGGGCGTCGCCCAGGGTCCGGGGCTGGTCGCGGGCGATCTGGTCCTGCGTCACCACGGTGACGGGCGAGAACGTGTTTGTCGCCACCGGCAGGATGCCGGTCTGCAGCGGTGCCGCGGGCGCCGCGACGGGCTTGGTGGCCTGGATCGGGCTGGGGCTGGTGACGCTGATCTCGTCGAGGGCGACGGCCTTCTGCGCCTGCGCCGGAGCGGCGAACAGGCCGGCGGAGAGGGGCGCCGACAGGATCGTGCCGGCCAGGACGGCGTGGCGGAAGGTCGGGGTCATCGAGACTCACACAGTGTTATATCGTTTCATTCACGCTCCGCGAGGAACGGAAGCAAGCGCCGATCACGCACGCCGTCGCGTTCGCCCGGAAACGTTACATTGTTACAACACTCGGTCTGAGCGCCGCCCGCGCGTCGCTCGCCGCAACGTTGACTTTGTAACGTTATAACGTTTTTCTCGGGGCATGACACAGCCTGACCTTCGCCTTCCCGTCACCGTCCTCTCCGGCTTCCTCGGGGCCGGCAAGACGACCCTGCTCAATCATGTCCTGAACAACCGCGACGGCCGCCGGGTCGCCGTGATCGTCAACGACATGAGCGAGGTGAACATCGACGCCGACCTCGTGCGGGCCGGCGGCGCGGATTTGTCCCGGACCGACGAGACGCTGGTCGAGATGACCAACGGCTGCATCTGCTGCACCCTGCGGGACGACCTGCTCGACGAGGTCCGCCGCCTGTCCGAGGCGGGGCGATTCGACTACCTGCTGATCGAGGGCACCGGCATCGCCGAGCCGCTGCCGATCGCCTCGACCTTCGCGTTCCGGGACGAGGCCGGCCGCTCGCTCTCGGACGTCGCTCGCCTCGACACGATGGTCACCGTGGTCGACGCCATGAACTTGTTGAAGGATTACGGCTCGGCCGCCTTCCTGCGCGAGCGCGGCGAGACCGCCGGGGCCGAGGATACCCGCACCCTGGTCGACCTGCTTGTGGAGCAGATCGAGTTCGCCGACGTGGTGGTGATCAACAAGGCCCGGGACGTCTCGGCCGAGCACCTCGCCCTGGTCCGCTCGGTGGTGCGCGGCCTGAACGCCGATGCCCGCATCTTGGAGACCGATCACGGGCGCGCGCCGCTGGACGCGATCCTCGATACCGGGCTGTTCGACGAAGAGAAGGCGCAGGCCCACCCGCTCTGGTTCAAGGAGCTCTACGGCGCCCACGAGCACGTGCCGGAGACGGAGGAATACGGGATCTCGTCCTTCGTCTACCGCGCCCGGCGGCCGTTCGATCCGGAGCGGTTCAACGCCTTCGTCAACGCGACCTGGCCGGGCCTGATTCGGGCCAAGGGCCATTTCTGGCTGGCGACGCGACCGGACTGGGTGGGGGATTTCTCGCTGGCGGGCGCCGTGGCGCGGGTCTCCGCGATGGGGTTCTGGTGGTCGGCCGTGCCGCGTCGGCGCTGGCCGGAGGCGCCCGAGTTCCGGCAGCGCCTCGACACGGTCTGGAGCGAGGTCTGGGGCGACCGCCGCCAGGAACTGGTGTTCATCGGCACCGGCATGGACAAGGAGGCCCTTACCGCCGCCCTGGATGCCTGCCTGGTCGAGACCGGCGAGGATGCGGCCTTCGACCCCGAAGCCTATCGCCACCTGCCGGACCCGTTCCCGGCCTGGCGGCGCGCGGCCTGACGCGTCGCCTCAGACCGCGATCGCCTCGGCCTCGTCCTCGGCCTCGATCTCGGCATCGACCTCGGTGATCTGGCCGGAAGCGCCGGCCGCCTCGGCGAGGCCGCGGGCGGCCTTGCGCAGGAGCTTGCGCAGGCGACGCCGGTCGGTCTTGTCGAGATGGTCGAGCAACTCGGCCTCGACCTCCTCCTGGATCCGCTCGATCGCCTCGGCCTTGGCCAGGCCGGCCTCGGTGAGCTGAACCCGGACCACGCGCCCGTCGCCCGATTCGGCCCGGCGCTCGACGATGCCCAGAGCCGCCAACCGGGTGACCGTCTTGGAGGCGGTGGGCGGGCGTACCCGCAGGAGGGCGGCGAGGTCGCCCATCGTCATGGTGCCGGCCGCGGCGAGCGCCTGCACCACCTGTTCCTGCCCGGCGAACAGGCCGAGCTTCGCCAGCCGGTCGCCGGTGCGGGCCCGGTGCAGGCGCGCGGCCTGGACCAGGGCCCAGCCGACGCTGCGCACGCCGGGCGGCCGCATCTTCTTGGACGACCCTTCCGAGGCGCCCGCATCCTTGATCTCACGATCGCGTTTCTGCTTGTCGCCCACCGGAGCGCCCGCATCTATGCCGGCGGCCGCCGGACCATCCTGAAGCTGCACGATCCACCCCCATCACACGGCCGCCCGGGATCCTGTGGCGCGGGCCGGTGACGCTGCGATGACGGGGATGGATAAGCGCCCGTCTCAGCAGGACATCAGGCGTTTCAGGCGGTCCAGGATGTCCTCGCCCGTGCAGGGGCGGGCGATGAAGTCGGCATGGGCCGGCATCCGGGCCGGATCGGGAGCGGCCCGACCCGACACGATCAGAATCGGAAGTTGCGGCCGGGCCTCGGCCACCGCGCTCGCCAGATCGAACCCGTCGGTCTTCCCCGACAGCTGCACGTCCGTCACGAGCCCGCAGATGTCCGGGCGCGCCTGAAGAATGCTGAGCGCCCGCTCGGCGGAGGCGCATTGCACCGTGTCGTAGCCACCATCCTCGAGCACGTCCCCGAGGTCCATGATCGTCAGCGCCTCGTCCTCGACGAGGAGGATCACCGGCCGATCGCCGCCCGAAACCGTCTGCTCGCTCGCCACTGTGCACTCCCTCCGGCAGCGTCCGGCCGCGGGGGCCACCGCACGCATTGTCCGTCGTGAGCCCAACGGCAGAAACGGTTCCAGGTTGCAGCCCGTCGCGGCGGCACCGCCCGGGATCGTCAGCCCGATGTCGTCAGGACAAAGCCGCAGCCTGCCCGGGGATGACGGCGACGAGCGCTGCGATCAGCCGGTCGAGATCGGCCTCCGGGATGGTCAGGGCGGGGGTGAGATAGACGATGTCGCCGAACGGCCGCACCCAGACGTCCCGCGCGAGGAAGGCCGCCTTCAGCGCGGCGAGGTCGGGCGCTGCCGTGAACTGCACCGCCCCGATGGCGCCGAGCACCCGGATATCGGCGATCCCGGGCAGGCCCTTGAGTTCGGCCAGCCCCTCCGTCAGGCGGCGCGCAATGGCGCCGGCCTGATCGAGGCGCGGTTCGGAGTCGAACAGGTCGAGGCTGGCATTGGCCGCCGCGCAGGCGAGCGGATTGGCCATGAAGGTCGGGCCGTGCATCAGCGCCGCCGCCGGATCCTCGGACCAGAACGCCTCGAACACCTCCGTCCGGGCAACCGTGGCGGCGAGCGCCATCGTGCCACCGGTGAGGGCCTTCGACAGGCACATGATGTCCGGCACGATCCCGGCCTGCTGGCAGGCGAACAGGCTGCCGGTGCGGCCGAACCCTGTGAAGATCTCGTCGGCGATCAGCGGCAGGCCGTGGCGGCGGGCGAGGCGCGCTATCGTCGCCAGCACCTCCGGCGGGTGCAGGATCATGCCGCCCGCGCCCTGGACCAGAGGCTCGACGATCACGGCGGCCAGCGTCTCGCGATGGGCGGCGAGGGCCGCATCGAGCGCCTCGGTCTCGGCTTGGCTGCGCGGCAAGTCACAAAAAACCTGGCTGGGCAGGTAGGCGCCGAAGCGGCGATGCATGCCCTCCTCGGGATCGCAGACCGACATCGCGCCCATCGTGTCGCCATGATAGCCGCCCCGGAAGGCCAGGACCCTGGTCCGCCCGCTCACCCCGCGGTTGAGCCACATCTGGGCCGCCATCTTCAGCGCGACCTCGACGGCGACCGAGCCCGAATCGGTGAAGAAGACGTGGTCGAGATCCCCCGGCAGCAGCGCGGCGAGCCGCGCCGCCAGGCGCTCGGCCGGAGCATGGGTCAGCCCGCCGAACATCACGTGGGGCATCCTGGCCAACTGGTCGGCCACTGCCCGGGCGATGTGCGGATGGTTGTAGCCATGCACCGCCGTCCACCAGGAGGCGATACCGTCCACCAATTCGCGGCCATCCGCCAGCACGATGCGGCTGCCCCGCGTCGCCACCGCCTCCAGGGGCGGCGGCGCCAGCCGCATCTGCGTGTAGGGCCGCCAGAGATTTTTTCGGGATCGGTCGGACGTCATGGCCGAGGGATGGGCGGCTTGGCGGGGGTGGTCAAGCCGGCCCGCGACAGAGCACGCGTTCTGAGCGGAACCGGTATCGTTCACCGGTGAAGATGCCGATTCCCGTCCCCACGACCGACGATGAGCCTTATCCATAACAATCGCACGAAGCTGTCGGGCACGGCGCTGAACGGGACGGCGATCGCATCGATCGCGGCTGGTTTCATCACGCCGCTGGCCGCCGTCTCGCTCGGGGTTCCCGGCGCC
Source organism: Methylobacterium brachiatum (assembly GCF_020523825.1). GTDB lineage: Bacteria > Pseudomonadota > Alphaproteobacteria > Rhizobiales > Beijerinckiaceae > Methylobacterium > Methylobacterium brachiatum. The sequence continues at coordinate 170,818 of NZ_JAJALK010000007.1, forward strand.
CGCGGCGCGCTCAGGGCGACGCTGTTTGCTGTCGCTTGGCGTGCCGTCGGCAGCATCCCACGTCTGACAGCACGACCACTGCTCGGGAGCCTGCGGGAATGAGCTGGGGCGACCTTTACCTCATGGCCCTCGGGCCGGTGCTTGCTCTCGCGGCGGGCCTGTTCATCTACCTTTCGGCGACGATGGGGCCGGGGAACCGCGTGCAGAAGCCGCTTGGGGCCGGCGAGGGACACCGGACGACGTCGGGTCAGCCCGACCGCCCCTAGGGGGATCAAGGCCGCTCGGTACTGGCCGCCACCTTGACATCCACCGCCCCCGCGGCCCCATCACCCACCCGATGGACAGCCTCGACACCTTCGCCCGCACCAAACTCGACGCCTTGGAGGCCGGCAGCCTGCGGCGGCGGCTGACGCCCACTGAGCGCGGGTCCGGAGCCGCGGCGGCGCGTCGGGGCAGGGCGCTCGTGTCGTTCTCGTGCAACGACTATCTCGGCCTGTCGCATCACCCGCGGGTCATCGCCGCCGCGCAGGAGGCGGTCGCGACCTATGGCGCGGGGGCAGGCGGGTCGCGGCTGGTTACCGGCGACCATCCGGTGCTCGGGGCGCTGGAGGCGCGGCTGGCGCAGCACAAGGGCGCCGAGGCCGCCCTGGTCTTCGGCAGCGGCTATCTCGCCAATCTCGGCATCACCCCGGCGCTGGCCGGGTGCGGCGACCTCGTGGTGCTGGATGAGCTGTCCCATGCCTGCATGTGGGCCGGGGCGCGGCTGTCCGGAGCCAAGGTCCTGACCTTCCGCCACAACGATCCGGCGGACCTCGCGGCAAAGCTGGCGGAGCACCGCCCGCACCACGCCCGCGCCCTGGTCCTGACCGAGCGGGTGTTCAGCATGGACGGCGACCGGGCCCCGCTCGAGGATCTCCTGGGCGTCGCCGAGGATTTCGACGCCTGGACGCTGGTCGACGATGCCCACGGGATCGGCGTGGTCGAGGACGGGCCGCGGGCACCGCTGGAGATGGGCACCCTGTCGAAGGCGCTGGGCTCCTATGGCGGCTATCTCTGCGCGTCGCGGCCGGTGATCGACCTGATGACCAGCCGCGCCCGGAGCTTCGTCTACACCACCGGCCTGCCCCCGGCCTCGGCGGCGGCGGCGCTCGAGGCCCTGGTGATCCTGGAGGAGGAGCCGGCGCGCCGGGCCCGGCCGCTGGCGCTCGCGCGGCGCTTCACCGCCCGCCTGGGCCTGCCCGAGGCCGAGAGCGCCGTGGTGCCGGTTCTGGTCGGCGACGCGCAGGCAGCCCTCGACATCTCCGCGGCGCTCGAGGCCGACGGCTTCCTCGTGGTGGCGATCCGGCCGCCGACTGTCCCGGCCGGGACCGCGCGGCTGCGGGTGGCGTTCTCGGCGGCCCACGCGGAGGCGCAGGTCGATGCCCTGGCCGACGCGGTGGCGGCGCTGACGGGCCGCGCTTCCCGTCCCTGAGCGGCACCCCTATACGTCATCCGGGACGCTCCCGCCCAAGAGGAGCCCGGGACACCGAGAGGACGACGCCCCATGGACGCCACCGCTTTGCGAGCCCTCCAGGCTCCGATCAAGGATCAGTACCGCGCCACGCCGGATGCGGCGGTCATCACCCTGAAGGCCCGGGGTACGCTCGACGACACCAAGATCGCCTGCAAGGTCGAGACCGGCCGCGCCATCGCGGAGGCCGGGCTGCACCCGGCCACAGGCGGGTCCGGGCTGGAACTCTGCTCGGGCGACATGCTGCTCGAAGCCCTGGTCGCCTGCGCGGGCGTCACCCTCAAGGCGGTGGCGACCGCGCTGGAGATCCCGCTGCGCTCCGGCACGGTCAGCGCCGAGGGCGACCTCGACTTTCGCGGAACGCTCGGCGTCGACAAGGAAGCGCCGGTGGGCTTCCGCAGCATTCGGCTGTTCTTCACCTTGGACACCGACGCGCCGGAGGACAAACTCGCGCAATTGCTCAAGCTCACCGAGCGCTATTGCGTCGTCTTCCAGACCCTGAACCACAAGCCCGAATTGTCGGTCGCGGCCACGACGGCCTGAGGGGAGGGCGGCGATGGCCGGCGGCATCACCCAAGCCGAGTACTGGAACGGCGAGGTCGGCGCGCGCTGGGCCCGCAACCAGGCGGTGCTCGATGCGGTGTTCGCGCCGCTGACCGAGGCCCTGTTCGACCGCGCCGCTCTGCGCAGCGGCGAGTCCGTGCTCGATATCGGCTGCGGCTCGGGCGCCACGAGTCTGGAGGCCGCCCGCCGGGTCGGGCCCGAGGGCGCCGTGACCGGGGCGGACATCTCGGCGCCGCTGCTGGCGGTGGCCCGAAGCCGCGCCGAGGCGGAGCGCGGTGCCGCGCCGATCCGGTTCGTCGAGGCGGATGTCGAGCGCGCGGATCTCGGCGCCTACGGGCAGGCCCTGTCGCGGTTCGGGGTGATGTTCTTTCCGGACTCGGCCCGGGCCTTCGCCAACATCCGCCGGATGCTGCACCCCGGGGGCCGGCTGACCTTCCTGTGCTGGCGGGCACTCCCCGAAAACCTCTGGGTGACGGTGCCCCGCGAGGCGGTGCTGCCGCTCCTGCCCGAGATTCCGCCGCCCCCACAGCCGGACACGCCCGGCCCGTTCCGCTTCGCCGCGGCCGATCCGCTGGTCGCCCTGCTGCGCGGCGCCGGCTTCGGGACCGTGGCCTGCGATGCGGTCGACCGCGACGTGGTGCTCGGCCGGGGCGCCACCGATGCCGAGGCGGCGCAGGCCGCGGCGCATGTGGCCCTCAATCTCGGGCCGACCGCGCATCTCGTCCGCGAGGCCGAGCCCAATCTGCGCGCCCAGGCCGAGGCCGCCGTCACCGCGGCCCTGACGCCGCATGCGGAGGGCGGCACCGTGCGCCTGCGCGCCGCCTGCTGGCTGGTCCAGGCGGGCTGAGCCGCGCCTTCGGAGCATCATCCCGAAAGCCGGTCGCCGGCTTTCGGGCAACGGTGATCCACCCTCAGAAACCCAGCGCGCCGCCATCCGAGCGGGGGTCGTGCATCGCCTCGATCCGCCCGTCCCGGGCGCGGCGGACGAGCATGCCGGCATGGCCCAGCGTGTCGCTGTAGGGCACGCCGACCGGCTCGATCTGGTGGCCCATGCGCTCCAAAGCCGACAGGATCGCCGGGTCGAACCGGTCCTCGACCTTCACGCTGAGCGACGGCGCTCCCCAAGTCCGGCCGTAGAGCAGCCGCGGCGCATCGACCGCGTCGGCGACGGAGACGCCGTAATCGGCGTAGCGGCAGAAGATCTGGGCCTGGAATTGCGGCTGGCCGTCGCCGCCCATCGCGCCGTAGGCCATCACCCGGCCGTCGTCGAAGGCGGCCAGCGCCGGGATCAGGGTGTGGAACGGGCGCCGGCCCGGCTCCAGCGGGTTCACGGCGTTCGGGTCCAGGGAGAACGAGACGCCGCGGTTGAGCCAGCCGATCCCGGTCCGCGGCAGCACCACCCCAGAGCCGTATTCCCAGTAGACCGACTGGATGTAGGAGACGGCCAGCCCGTCCCGGTCGATCGCCCCCATCCAGACCGTGTCGCCGGGCGAATCGCGCAGGGGCACCGAGGCGGCGCGCTTCATGTCGATCCGCGCGGCTTCCGTGGCGAGGAAGGCCGGCGCCAGGAAATCGGCCGGGTCGTGGCGCAGGCGTCCGAAATCGGTGACCACCCGGTCGCGGATCGCGAAGGCGCGCTTCGTCGCCTCGATCAGCCCGTGGTAATGCGCGAGGCTCTCCGGGGCGGCGATATTCAGCCGGTCGAACAGCCCCAGGATGATCAAGGCCGCCAACCCCTGGGTCGGGGGCGGGAAGTTGAACAGCGTGGCGTCGCGCCGGCGCAGGGCCAGGGGCGCGCGCTCGGCCGGCCGGTAGGCTTCGAGGTCGGCCCGGGTCACCGGCGCGCCGAGGCGTTCCAGGTCGGCGCCGATCTCATGGCCGATATCGCCCCGGTAGAAATCGTCGAGGCCGGCATGGGCGAGCTGCTCCAGGGTCGCCCCGAGGGCCGACAGCGTCCGGATCTCGCCCGCTCGATAGGGCTTGCCGTCCTTCAGGAAGGTCGCGGCGAAGTTCGGGGCCTCGTGCAGGGTGTCGCCGGGTTGCGGCTTGTAGCGCTCCTCGCTCGGCGAGACCGGGACGCCGTCGCGGGCCTGCTGGATCGCGTCGGCGAGCAGCACGTCCAGCGGCAGGCGGCCGCCCAGCGCCTTGGAGAGCGCCAGCGCCAGGTCCCAGCCGCCGATTGCGCCGGCCACCGTGACCATGGCGTCGGGGCCGCGGGACGGGATCGCGTCGTAGCCCTTCTCGCGGTAGCGCTGGATCGTGGCGAGTCGCCCGGCCGGCCCGCAGGCCTCGATGCCGCGCACCCGGCCGCCGCGCTCGCGCACCAGCCAGAAGCCGTCGCCGCCGATGCTGTTCATGTGCGGGTAGACCACGGCGATCGAGGCCGCCATCGCGACCATCGCCTCGATGGCGTTGCCGCCCTGGGCCAGCACGGTCCGGCCGGCCGAGGCGGCCAGGTGATGGGGGGCGGCGACGGCGCTGTCGGAGAAGACGGGAGTCTCGGTCATCGGGGGTCCTGTGGTGTTCCGGTCGCAGCGTTAGGCAAGAGCGCGGCCGCCGCAAGGTGCCGCGCTCCGCCGGGGCGGTGGCGTGTTAGACAGGGTGATGCCCGTCGCGCGGAAGCGGCCGATGCCGTTCAAGAATCTGCCCCGGTTCGCGATGGGCCTTGCCCTCGCCGCGACGCCGGCGGCGGCCCAGCAGCATGCGAAGACGGTCTTCGAGGGCGCGGGCGCCGATCCGCGCATCTCGGTCTCACAGCCGGAGAGCACCAGCCAGGCTTCCGGCGGCTATGTCCGGTCGATCGAGCCCTCGCTCGGGCCGCTCGGCGATCCCTTCGGCATCCGCCCGGTGCTGAAGGCGCGCGGCATCGAGTACAGCCTGACCTACATCGCCGACGTTCTGGGCAACCCGACCGGCGGAATCCGGCAGGGGGCGATCGTCGAGGATCGCCTGAACCTGCGGCTCAACCTCAATCTCGACCGGCTTGCGGGCTGGGAGGGCGCGACCATCCACGCCAACGCCTATTTCATCCACGGCACCGGCCTGTCGCGCTACTATGTCGGCGACCTGCTGACCACGAGCGTCATCGAGGCGCTGCCGTCGAGCCGCCTCTACGTCCTGTGGTTCGACCAGAGCCTGATGGACGGGCAGCTCGGCCTGCGGATCGGCCAGCAGGCCGCCGACACGGAATTCTTCGTCAGCCAGACCGCGACCCTGTTCGTGAATTCGACCTTCGGCTGGCCGGCGATCACCGGGCTCGACCTGCCGAGCGGCGGCCCGGCCTACCCGCTCTCGGCCCCCGCGATCCGGGCCAAATACGCGCCGGGCAACGGCTTCTCGCTCCAGGTCGGGCTCTATGACGGCGATCCGGCCGGGGCGAACCGTCCGGGCCAGGATCCGGAAGCGCAGCGGCTCAACCGCACCGGCACGAACTTCCGCACCAACGATCCGGCCCTGATCGTCGCCGAGGCGACCTACGCGTACAACATCGAGCCGGAGGCCAAGGGCCTGCCCGGCGACATCACCCTCGGCGGCTGGCAGCATTTCGGCCGGTTCGACAGCCTGCGCTTCGACATCACCGGCGTGCCGCTGGCCGACCCGAACGCCAGCGGCATCGGCCGCCCCCTGCGGGGCAATGCCGGCCTCTATGCGATCTACGACCAGACCCTGTACCGGGAATCCGGCAAGGACGACGAGGGCCTCGGCTTCTTCGTGCGCGCCGCCTACTCGCCGACCCGCTCGAGCCTGGTCGACGCCTATGTCGATACCGGCCTGGCCTACAAAGGCCTGTTCGAAGGCCGCGACGACGACACGGTCGGGGTCAGCCTCGCCCATGCCCGGATCAGCGACGACGCCCGGCGGGCCGACCGGGACACGATTGTCTATACCGGTGTCCCGATGCCGCGGCGCCGGGCCGAGACGGTGCTGGAGGCGACCTACCAGGCCGTGGTGGTTCCGGGCTTCACGGTGCAGCCCGATATCCAGTACGTCTTCCATCCGGGCGCCGGCGTGGCCGGCCCGGACGGGCGCCGGCTGCGCAACGCGGCGGTGCTCGGCGTGCGCGCGACCGTGCAGTACTGAGAGCCCCTCACGAAATTCCAGGTCCCCGGGAACCCTCCGTTCGCACGCGACGGCGCGGCGGGAGTTTTGTGAGAGGCTCTCAGGCCTAACTCTGGAACGGTCGCGGCGCGCGCCCTCTTTCAGACTTATGGTGATCTTCGAGTGGGTTGTCGGCGTCCTGTTCGGCGCCGTCCTGTTGGCTGCGCTGGCGCGGCGGCTGGGTGCGCCGTACCCGGCGTTCCTCGCCTTGGGCGGGGTCGGCCTCGCCTTCGTGCCCGGCGTCCCGAACCTGCGGCTCGACCCCGAACTGGCGCTGGCGCTGTTCCTCGCCCCCGTCCTGCTCGATGCCGGCTTCGACGCCTCCGTGCGGGACATGAAGGAGAACTGGCGCGCGGTGTTCGGGCTGGCCGTGGGCGCGGTGGCGGTGACGACGCTCGCCGTCGCATTCGTGGCCCATCTGATCGTGCCCGACATGCCGATCGCGGCCTGCATCGTGCTCGGCGCCGTGGTCGCGCCGCCCGATGCCGTGGCGGCTCTCGCGGTGCTGAAGCACGCGCCGATGCCGCACCGGCTCGCCACGATCCTGCGCGGCGAGAGCCTGCTCAACGATGCCGCCTCGCTGATCATCTACCGGCTGGCGGTGGCGGCCGCGATGTCCGACGGCTTCCATCCGGCCGAGGTGGCCCCCGCCTTCCTGATCGGCGTGGTGGCGAGCCTGGTGGCCGGGCCCGCCCTCGGTCTGGCCTTCGTCGCCCTGACCCGCCGCGTCACCGACCCGGCGAGCACGATCGTGATGCAGTTCGTCGCCGCCTTCGGGATCTGGCTCGCCGCCGAAAAGCTGGAGATGTCGGGGGTGCTGACCATCGTGACCTTCGCGGTCACGGTCGCCCGGCGGGCGCCCGGAATCACGGCGCCGCGCACCCGGGTGATCTCCTACGCGGTCTGGGACACGGCCGTGTTCGTGCTTAACGTCCTGGCCTTCATCCTGATCGGCATCCAGATCGACCCGATCCAGGACCGGCTGACCGGTGCGGATGCCTGGCAGGCCATGTTCCTGGCCGCCGCGATCTTCGCCACCGTGGTGGTGACGCGTCTGGCCTGGGTCCTGCCCACGACCGGCCTCAAGGGGCTCGGCCTGCGTCAGGCGGGCGAACGGGCGAAATACGGGCCGGGGCTCGCTCTGTCCTGGGCCGGGATGCGCGGCATCGTCACGGTCGCCGCCGCCCTGGCTCTGCCGATGGAATTCCCGCACCGGGACCTCGTGGTGTTCACCGCCTTCTTCACGGTGCTCGGCACGCTGATCGTCCAGGGCCTGACCCTGCGCCCGCTGCTGGCACATCTGAAGCTCGAGGACGACGATCCGGTCGGGCGGGAAGTGGGCTGGGCGCGGGCGGCCGCCTACAAGGCCGCCCTCGACAGCCTGTCGGAAGCCGGCGACGAGCCGGCGATCGATTCCCTGCGCGCGGAGTTCCGCTCGGCCCTCGAAGAGGCAGAGGCCCATGAGGAGGGCCTGGCCCCGGAAAGCTTGCCCTCGGACGCGGCCCGCCGCCGCTCGGTGGAGGCCGCCCGCAACGCGGTCCTGACCCTGCGCCGCCAGGGCCGGATCGGCGACGACGCCTACTTTCTGCTGGAGGAGGAGTTCGACTGGGCCGAACTCAACGCGACGCCGAAAGCCGAGACGTAGCGCTCAAACACCCTTGCGCGCCGCGACCCGGGCCTCGATCGCGTCCCACACCGACACGGACAGGTCGGGCCCGCCGAGCCGCTGGATCGCCCGGATGCCCGTAGGGGAGGTGACGTTGATTTCGGTCAGGTGACCGTCGATCACGTCGATCCCTACCAGGATCAGGCCGCGCCGGGCCAGCTCCGGTCCGATCGTCGCGCAGATCTCGCGCTCGCGCTCGGTCAGCTCGGAGGCCGAGGCGGCGCCGCCGCGGACCATGTTCGAGCGGATGTCGTTGGCCGCCGGGACACGGTTGACCGCCCCCATCGCCACGCCATCGACGAGGATGATGCGCTTGTCGCCCTCGGTCACCCGGTCGAGATAGCGCTGGATCACCCAGGCCTCCCGGAAGGTGGTGGCGAACAGGTCGAACATCGAGCCGAAATTCGGGTCCGTCTCGGTGACCTTGAAGACGGCCGCGCCCCCGTGCCCGTGCAGCGGCTTCATCGCCACCGTGCCGTGCTCCAGCCGGAACGCCTCGATCTCCGCCTTGTCGCGGCTGATCAGGGTCGGCGGCATCAATTCGGGGAAGTCGAGGACGAACAGCTTCTCGGGCGCGTTGCGCACCTCGAAGGGATCGTTGACCACCAGCGTCTCCGGGTGGATCCGCTGCAGCATGTGCGTGGCCGTGATGTAGGCCATGTCGAAGGGCGGATCCTGGCGCATGAGCACCACGTCCGCCTCGGCGAGGTCGATCCGCTCCGGCGGCGTGAGGGTGAAATGCGCGCCCTCGACGTCCTGGACCGTCAGCCGCTCGACCCGGGCGGTGACCCGCCGGCCCTGCATCGAGAGCCGGTCGGGCGTGTAATAGACGAGGCTGTGCCCGCGCCGCTGCGCCTCGAGCAGCAGCGCGAAGGTGGTGTCCCCGGCGATCCGGATATTCTGGATCGGGTCCATCTGGACGGCGACGGTCAAGCCCATCGAAAATGCCCTTCGCCTGCGGCGCCTGTCTCGACCGGAGGCGTTCTCAATCGTCGGACAGCGACTTGCTGCCGGTGCGCTTGTCGTAATCGCCGATCGCCGAGCGGCACTCGGGCGAGAGGCGCTTGCGGTTGCGCATCATGCACTTGTCCGCGTCCTGGCTGTTCGGATCGACGCCGGCGCAGAGTCGGAAATAGTCGTTGGCGCAGCCGAGCTGCAGCCCCTGGTCCTCGCGCTGGGCGTAGGCCGGTCCTGCGGCGAGCGTGACGAGGGCGAGGGCGGCCGCAGCGAGGCTACGACGACGGTAGGCTTGCAGGGTGCGTTCCGGAACGAGTCGCATTCAGCGGTGTCCTCAAATCTCGATCGCGCGGAAAATCGATGCGGCGGTCTCCCGTCCGCTTGGGCCCGGCATATCGGTCGCGCAGGGCGGTAGGCAAGCGCCGCAGCTCCGCATGGGTTCCCCGCGCGGAACGCCGCGCCACCGCCCCGCCCCGGTGTGGCACCGGAGCCGCATCGGGAGCGTCACCAGACGGCCGACAAGAAGAAGGCCCCGTCCGCGATCGGACAGGGCCTCAGTCAAAGGGAGGAAACGCCCGCCATGGGCGAACACGGCGTCGCAAATCGCGCGCCACATACGCCCGATGGCCGGCAAGACTCCGTTAACCACGTCATGCTGAATGGTTTCTGTAGCCCTTGCCGACCCCCTCTGCAGGGCCCGGGCGCTGCCGCTCGAGCCGCCGACAGGAGCCGGAGACCATGACCCCTTTCAAACCGCAGGTGATCCGCGAGATTCATGCGCCGGTGCCCGCCAACGACCCGATGCGCGATGCGCCCCGGGATGCGTCCGCGCTCCTGATCCCGTTTCCCGGTACCGAGGCGCGCCGGACGCGCCGCCTGCCGCGCGCCGACGAGCAGCGCGGCGAGATCCTGTTCTTCCTCGGCGTGCGCTACGAGCGCCTCGCCTCCTGAGCCCGCCCCCGACGGTCGACCGGCCCGGCCGCGCGACGTTTCCGACGGTTTGATCATGCCTGTTCCGGATCGCCCCCGGCCGAATGTCCCCCCGGATGCAGGCCGGCGCGTGAACCGCGGCCGCCGGGCCTCCACGCTCCTGCCCGCCGGAGCGGTGCTGGCGCTGCTCGCCGCCTGCACGCAGAGCGGTGATTTCGGCCGGCCCCGGACCGGCGTCTGGAACGGGCTGATCGACACCACGGGCAGCTTCTCGTCCCGGGATCGCGGCCGCCTGATCCTCGATTCCGGCCTCACCGACGACGAGCAGGCCCTGCGCGACCGCGCCTGGCGGTTCGTGCAGCCGGCCAGCACCTTCTCGGCCTTCCACGATGCGCTGCTCGGACTGGCCAGCGCGCACGCGACGCCGACCTGGCGGTTCGACGAGGTCGGCGCCTATTACGACACCCTGACCGCGGAAGCATCGCGCTCGCCGGTCTCCCGCTACCGCCAGCTCGCCGACGACGCCACGGCCGATGGCCGGCTGATCCCGATCTTCACGGCGCTCGCCGCGCGGGTGATCGACGCGGATGCCGCGCGGCTGCGCAGCCTGCCCTTCGCCAAGACCCTGGACGATGCCGACATCCGCCAGGCCGCGCAGCATGTCGCCGAGAACCGCTGCCTGATCGCCTGGGTGCGGATCGAGAGCGGCCTGCGGCTCGCCCGCTACCGCTACGCCCTGGAGCACCTCTTCGCCGCGGCCCCGGCCAAGGAATCGGTCTCGGCCGAGCGTGCCATCGCCATGCTCGCCGCCCGCCGCAACCTCCTCGAGCCGCTGCTCCCGGCGGATGCCGCAGCCCGCTGCGGCCTCGAAGCCGCCATCGCGCCGGTCGCCGAGGCTCCGCCGCTCGTCGTCAAGGACTGACCGGAGCCGGCGTTACCGCCCCGCAGGCTTGCCGCCGGCGTCCTTGCCGGCGGGCTCGTCCGTCGGCGTGTCGGTGGTGCAGGAGACGGACTGGACCGCGGCGTTGGCACCGGGCCGCTGGCTCGGCAGACCCGCGATCACCCGGACGACCACGAAGCCCCGATTGTCCGGCGCGACGATGCGCACGTCGCGGCTCGGATCGTTTTCGTCGTCGTCGGCCAGCGCCTCGTCGTACTGGGCGCGGGTGAGGATCACGAGGTCGAGGGCGCCGCGCACCGCGGCCTGGTCGGTCACCGCGTAGAAGGCGCCGCGGCGGGCATGGGCCGCGAGCGACAGCGACAGCGGCCCGGTCCTGGCGGAGACGCGCATCGGCCCGTCGGCGAGATCGTAGGCGCAGACGCCCACCGCCACGGCCGGGTCCGGGATCGGCAGCCACGCCTCGGGCGGGGAGGGCTCGTCACCGGTGGCGATGGTGTAGATCGGCTGCGGGTGGTCCAGGTTCTCGCTGGTCCGGGCGCGCGAGACGGCATCCTTCTCGGACAGGACCGGGATCGCCAGCACCGCGGCGATGTGCACGATCCCGGCGAGCACCAGGCCGATCAGCGTGGCGTAGACGAAGCGCAGGCTCACGAGGCGCATCCCAGGCGGGTGATGGCCGGCACCGAATCCCGATCGAGCGAGCCGACGCTGGCGGCGACCGGGGTATCGTAGAGCCGCAGCGCCAGACGCACCGGGCCGCTGTCGCGCGGGCTCGGCAGCCAGTTGCCGGGTTGGACGTCGGGGGCGAGCACCACCGAGAACCGCCCGTCGGCCCCACGCAGCACCTCGGTCGAGGTGAAGCCTTCACGCACGGCGGGGCGGCCGGGATCACGCGGGCCGCGACCGGCGACCGTGAGGGTCCAGGCCCGGGCCGGGGGCGTGCCGCCGCCGACGCGGTAGCTGCAGGTGGCGTCGAGCGCCTGGCCCTGGTCGTCCACCGAAGCGGTCAGCAGCAGGCCCTCACCCACCGCCAGAGGGATCTCGCCCCGGCGGGCGTTGACCGCCCGCGTATAGGGATCGGCATTGCCCGCCCCGGCCTTGGGCCACGCCGTCCAGGCGCCGACCTGAACGCCGCCGAACGGGTAGCCGCCGCGGGTCGCCCAGTCGGCGCTGGCCAGGCCGAGCACCCCGCCGAGCCCCAGCGCATAGACGGCCAGGCCGGCGACCGAGCTCTTGCGCCAGAGATGGGCGAGGAAACGGCCGGCGCCGCCGAGGGACCGGACCTTCGACACGGGTCGATCGTCTCCGGCCGCGGCGCTGCGGCCGGGGCCTCCGGGAATCACGAGCCTCATCGGATCACCGCAGCTCGATGCGGCCGCCGACGGATCGGGTGCCCTCGGCCACCTCCCGCGGCTGCGCCGGGGGGGCCGCGGCCCGGTCGCCCGGTTTCCGGTCGGTCTTCTGCGTGGCCTTGTCGGCGCCGCCGGCATCCGGCCGCGCCTCGCCGGCGGGGGCGCGCTCGACCGTGCGGAACAGGCCGTTGAGCCCGCCGATCACCTCGAAGGAGCGGCGCGAGAGCTTGCCGTAGGCGCTGGCATTGGGGTCGAGCGGGGCGGTGGGCCCGCCGGACGCCTGCTGCTGGGCGGCGCGGGGATTGTCCTTCAGGCCGGGCAGGCCCTTGATCTCGATGCCCTGATGGGCCGGCTCCATCACGTCGTGCCAGAGCTGGGCCGGGAGCGAGCCGCCGGTGAGCTTGTTGGTCGAGGTGTGGTCGTCGTTCCCGAACCAGACCGCGCCGACGTAATTGCCGGTGTAGCCGACGAACCAGGCATCCCGGTAGGCATTGGTGGTGCCCGACTTGCCGGCGACCTTCACGCCTTCCAGCTGCGCGCGCTTGCCAGTGCCCTCCTCGACGACCTTGTTGAGCATGAAGTTCATGTCGGCCACCACCTGGGGCGACAGAACCCGATCCGGCGGCTCGTCGGCATGGCGGTAGATCACCTCGCCCGACGAGTTCTTCACCTCCATGGCCGCATAGGGCTTGGCCTTGAAGCCGCCATTGGCGAACACCGCGTAGCCGGCCGCCTGGTCGATCACCGTCACCTCGTCCGAGCCGATCGGCATCGAGACGGTGTCGATCAGGTTCGAGGTGATGCCCATCCGGTGGGCGGTCTCGATGATCTTGGCGCGCCCGGCCTTGGCGGCCCGGGCCTCGTGGCTGATGCCCATGGCCTTGCCCAGCGCGATCGAGATCTTGATCGGGATCGTGTTGATCGACTTCGCCACCGCGAGCCACATCGGCACCCGGCCGGCATAGGACCGGCCGTAATTCTGCGGGCACCAATTGCCGATGCAGACCGGACTGTCGACCACCACGGTCTCGGGCTTGTAGAGGCCCGAGGCGAGGGCGGCGGAGTACACGTAGGGCTTGAACGAGGAGCCGGGCTGACGCAGCGCGTCGGTGGCGCGGTTGAACTGGCTCTCGCCGTAATCGGCGCCGCCGACCATGGCGCGCAACGCCCCGTCCGGGTCGAGGATGACCATGGCGGCCTCGTCCACGTCGAAGGCGTCGCCGGACTTGCGCAGGATGTCGGCGACCACGTCGTCGGCCCGCTTCTGGATCGCGAGGTCCAGGGGCGTCTTCACGGTGAGCACCCGGTCGCTGCGGAGCTTGCCCGCATCGGCCATGCCCTTGATCTCGCCGAAGGCCCAATCGAGGTAGTAATCGGCGGTGATGTCCCGGGTGCGGGTCACCGGCGTCGCCGGGTTGCGGAGCGCCGTCTGGATCTGGCCCTCGGTGACGAAGCCGGCCTCGACCATGTTGTGCAGCACGTCGGCCGCCCGGGCGCGGGCGGCGGGCAGGTTGACGTGCGGCGCGTATTTCGTCGGCGCCTTGAACAGGCCCGCCAGCATGGCCGCCTCGGCCAGGCTGATGTCCTTGAGCGGCTTGCCGAAATAGTAATCCGCCGCCGCCACGGCGCCGAAGGTGCCGCCGCCCATATAGGCGCGGTCGAGATAGAGCTTCAGGATCTCGTTCTTGGTCAGGTGGCTCTCCAGCCACAGGGCCAGGAACGCCTCGTTGATTTTTCTTTCGAGCGAGCGCTCGTTCGTCAAAAAGAGATTCTTGGCGAGCTGCTGGGTGATCGAGGAGCCGCCCTGGGTGTTGCCGCCGCCGCGCGAGTTGTTCACCAGCGCCCGCAGGGTGCCGATCGGGTCGATGCCCCAATGCTCGTAGAAGCGCCGGTCCTCGGTGGAGACCAGCGCCTTGATCATGATGTCGGGAAACTCGTCGAGCTTGAGCGAGTCGTCGTGCTTGATGCCCCGCCGCCCGACCTCCGTGCCGTAGCGGTCGAGGAAGGTCACCGCGAGGTCCTGCTGCTTCAGCCAGTTCTCGCTGGTCAGCTGGAAGGCGGGCTGCGCGAAGGCCAGCAGCAGCACCGCGCCGCCGGCGCCGAGGGTGACGGCCTCGCTGGTCAGGTCGAGCGCAAACCGCTTCCAGCCATGCACCGCGAACCGGCTCATGACCCGCTGGTAGCGCTCGTAGGCCGCGCCGGTGGACCGACCACTGTCGTACAGGCCGGCATTGACCCAGGCATCGAACGCCAGGGCGGCGCGCTCGATGCGGATCTTGATCTCGGTGAGCGTCGGCAGGCGCACGTTGTCGGACCCGGCTTGTCGAGCGCCTCTGCGGCGGATCTTGGCGGCGAAGGATCGAGCGCCCGCGCCGCGGGCCAGGATCCCGCGGCCGAGACACCGCGCGGCGAGCCCTTCCTTAGCAGGATCCGGAACGGTCGGCGAGGCTCTGCGCAGTCTCGTGATTCGCCGCAGGCCGGGCCGCTTGCCCCGCGGCGTCGGCTCGGGCAGAGACACGCTCTTCCCGATCGCGAGATTAACCGATGTCCAAGCCCGAGGCGCTGCGCCGCGGGGTCGCCGAGCCGTTCTGGCGGACCAAGACCCTCGAAGCCATGACGCCGTCCGAGTGGGAGAGCCTGTGCGACGGGTGCGGTCGCTGCTGCCTGATCAAGCTCGAGGACGACGAGACCGGCGAAGTCCACCACACCGATATCGGCTGCACCCTGCTCGACGGCCTGACCTGCCGGTGCCGCGACTATGCCCGGCGCCAGAAGCGCGTGCCCGATTGCGTCCGCCTGACCCCGGAGGCGGTGCGCACCATCCCCTGGTTGCCGCCGACCTGCGCCTATCGCCTCATCCGGGACGGCGAGCCGCTCTATCCGTGGCATCCCCTGGTCTCGGGCCGCGCCTCCAGCGTGCACGAGGCCGGCATCTCCATCCGGGGCCGGCTCGCCGGCAACGAGGAGGAATTTTCCGACGACGAGCTTCCGGACCGGATCGTGGCCTGGCCGGGAGCGGATCCGGACGCGCCGTGAACCTCAGGCGAGCCCGGCGCGGCGGCCGAGCAGCCGGCCGCCCGCGAGGCCGTTGAGCCCGATCACCCCGACGACCGCGACCGCGTGGATCAGCAGATCCACCGCGGTGGCATCATGCGGATGAAACGGCATCAGCAGCGTCGCGGCCGCAGCCGCAGCGGCCAGCCCGCCCAGGGCTGCCGTCAGGCTCGGCCGGAGCGGGCAGGCGCGGCGCAGCATCACCACGATCAGCACCGAGAGCGGCACCGAGACGCAGACCAGGAAGCTGAAGCAGCCGGCGACCTCTTCCGGATGCGGCTGGCCGGTGCCGGGGGCGATCCAGTCGCGCAGGCAGCCGAACCCGCTCGCCCCGATCCAGAGGGCCAGCGGCGGCAGCGGCAGCAGCGCCCAGAGCTTGGAGCGGCCGGGCACGCTGGTCGCGAAAGCCGCGAAGGCCGCGCTCGCGGCGGTCAGCGCCGCGCCCAGCGCCGCGCAGGCGAGATCCGGCACGCCCATGCGCAGCATGAAGCCGCTGGTGTCGATCCGGCTCGCCAGGATCAGCCCGATGAGCAGAGCCGCGCCGAGCCACAGAGCGGCGCGAAGAGCGGGAGAAGGCAGCGGCCGGACCGGCTTCAGGTTGCCGGCGAGTTCCTCGACGAGCCGCTCGTGACGGGCCAGATCGGCCATCAGCGCCGCTCCTGCATCAGGTTGGCGCGCAGGGCCTTCAGGGCCCGGTGCAGGTTGACCTTGAGGGCGCCCTTGCTGCGCCCGGTGAGGACCGCGGTCTCGTCCAGCGACAGCTCGCGCAGGCCGAGATGTTCCACGGCCTGCCGCTGACCGTCCGGCAGGGACGCGACGGCGCGCGCCAGGGCGGCGGCGCGGTCGCGCGCCTCGAGACCCTGGCCGGGCTCGGGGCCGGGATCGGCCTCGGCCTCGTAGGCGAGGGGATCGTGAACCTCCCGCGGCCGCCGGCCGGCCCGGCGCAGGCGGTCGATCGCCCGGCGCTGGGTGATGGCGCGCAGCCACGGCAGGAACGGCCGCGCCGGATCGTAGCTGGCGCGCGCCCGGTGCACGGTCATCAGCGTGTCCTGGACGACGTCGTCCACGGCCTCGCCGCGCACGCCCTGCGCCCGGGCGATCGCCGAGACGACGGGCAGGCAGGCCTTCAGCAGGGCGCGATACGCGGCCGCGTCGCCACCCTGCGCGGCCGCCATCATGGCGGCCAGTTCCCCTTCGAGCGCCATGCGGGCCCCGCCGCCGATCCGTTCCCCGGCCTGCATCGAGTCTAGCCCGGGGTTGGCGTCCGGCGCCAGCACCCATCCGCCCCCCGCCAAGCCACCCGCCAAGCCACCCGACATGGACAGCATCATCGCAGCCCCCCCGCGACAGCGCCGGGGCGCTCGTCGAGGCGGGCCGCGCCCAGGATGCGGCCATCCTCCGCCTGCAGAAGCAGGGCCGCCGTCTCGCCGGCGGGCGCGGCGGCCTCGACGGTCGCGGCGGCGCCGGACCAGGGGCCGAGATCCTGGATCGCCCGGACGACGTTGGCCTGCTCGAGGGTGCGCCCGGCATTCTCGCCGCGCAGGACCCGGCTGGTGTGGCTCGGGTCGAAGCCGATCAGCAGGACCCGGCCGGCGCCGCGGCCCGCCCCGACCCGGGCGGTGAGGCGGCCGCCGTCACGCGCCAGCGTCACCGGGACCGACGTCCCGGCGCTCCGCGCCTGCGCGATTGCCGACCGCAGCGCGGCCTCGTCCGACCCGACGAGGCCCGCCTGGCCGTCGATCACCGCCTGTGGCGTGTAGCTCGGGCCGCCGAACCGGGCGGCGTAGTCGTTCTGTCGGGCGGTGGCGGCCGGCAGCGAATAGGGGTCGCGCCAGTCGAGATGGTTCCAGTAGGTGACGTGGAAGGCCAGCGGCAGCACCTCCGCACCTTCATGGGCGAGCCGGCCGATCAGCGCCTCCGCGGGCGGGCAAGACGAGCAGCTCTGCGAGGTGAACAGCTCGACGACGACGGGGCGCTCCAGCGATACGGCCGGGCGCACGGCGGCGAGCATCAGGGCAGCGGAGATCAACGCGACGCTTTTCATGGCCGGGCCTCCCGACACCGGCGGAGAGTGCCGGCGCGTGACCGATCTTTCGGCCGGATGCCGGCGCCGGTTACGCCCGATCGGATCCGTCGAGCTCGAACCGATCCACGTCCCGCAGCAGCTCGACGAAGGCGGCGGCACCGTGATCGAGCGCGGTCCGGCCGGCCGACGCGGAGCCCAAGCGGGCGTCGCCCATAGCTCCGGAGGGGTGCAGGTCGCCGGCCTTCCAGGCGAAAGCGGCGGGCCGGCCGGCGCGCAGATGGGTGAAATCCCGGACCATGGCGCGATTGCGCGGCGGGAAATCGGCGATCCGGTCGGTCCGCACCAGATCCGGCCGCAGGGCCAGCATCAAAGCGGTCTCGACGCCGCCGGCATGGATGCCGTACGCGATCTCGTCGGCGGGAAACAGTCCGTCCGGGTAGCCGAACCGGGCCCAGGATGTCGTGACCGCGACGAGGCCGTACTGCGCCCGAAGGTCGCCGGCCACGAGATCGATCAGGGCGCTGTTGCCGCCATGGCTCGTGACGATCACCAGCTTGCGGCACCCGGCGCGCCGGATCGCGGCGCCGATCCCGGTCCAGGCCGCCAGGGCCGTCCCGGTATCGAGCGAGAGCGTGCCCGGAAAGGCGTCGTGCTCGTCGGATTTGCCGATGGTCTGGACCGGCAGCAGCAGAACGTCGAGGTCGTCAGGGACCAGCGCGCGGACGCAAGCGAGGTAGCCCTCGGCGATGATCGCGTCCGTGCCGAGCGGCAGGTGCGGGCCGTGCTGCTCGATGGCGGCCACCGGCAGCACCGCAACGGCGCGCCGCATGTCGCGCCGCGCCAGATCGTCCGTGGTCAGATCGGACCAGAGCCGCGCCACCATGATCCTGGCCTGGACCTTCCCTCGAAACCACCGTTCGGCGCCGGTTGCCGACGGCGATCTATACCGCCCAAGCGCCCCGCGTCGAATGCCGGTCGACCGATTTGGAGCCGGTCAGGCGAAGAGGGCGTCGATGTCGTTCTGGGACGGGGTTTCCTCGACGGCCTGGGGGCCGTTGAGGAGCAGGTTCTCGGCACGGGCGCGGCGGGCCAGCTCCGCCGGATCGGTGGAGGTGGCATCGCGGGCCTTCACGGCGCCCACGAAGCGAGCGAGCCGCTGCTCGAACAGCCGCAGGGCCTCGACCACCTTGGCGATGCGCTGGCCGGTGATGTCCTGGAACGCGCAGGCCTCGAAGATCGTGTTGATTCGCTCCTCGACCGCATCCCGGTAGCCCGGCCCGTCCGGGAGGCTCAGCATCGCCTCCGCGGCCTCCATGATCGTGTTGGTCGCCCCGGCCGTGGCCTCGACGACGCTGCCGAGCTCCTCATGGGCCATGGGGATCCGGTCGCGGCTCATCTCGTTCGCCCGGAGCGCGCCGATCTCCTCGCGCAGGTGGGCGATGTAATCCGCGATCTCGATCAACTCGGAGATCACGGCGTGCGGCTCACGGAACCGCATATCGGGCTGGCGCGCGGCGGATGAAGCCATGCTCTCCTCCTGGGATCGGCGACCATCGATGCCGGCGGCATCGCTCTTGGGCGTCTTCCGGCGTGCCGAGGGCTTCGCCGGAGGGCGCGTGGGACGTGCCACGGAACTCATCAGTTCCCGCAGACGGCCTCGATCTTGGATTTGAGCGTCGCCGCGTTGAAGGGCTTCACGATATAATTGTTCACGCCGGCCTTTTTGGCCGCGATGACGTTTTCAGTCTTCGATTCGGCGGTGACCATGATGAACGGCGTGGTCCGCAGGTTCTCGTCCGCCCGCACGTGCCGGAGGAGCTCGTAGCCGGTCATCGGCTCCATGTTCCAGTCGGAGATGACCAGGCCGTACTTGCGGTCCTTGAGCCGCGCCAGTGCTGCCGTACCATCAGACGCGTCGTCGACCTCCTCGAAGCCGAGTTGCTTCAGTAGATTCCGAATGATTCGGACCATCGTCTGGTAATCGTCGACAACGAGGATCGGCATGCTCAGATCGAGAGCCATAGACCAACTGCTCCGTATTGCCCGGCGGGAAGCCGCGGCGGCTCCCGGAAAGATGAACGCTTCACTAACGCCGCAAAATAGCCGCGCTGCACAGCATTTAAAATAGGGCACGCGCATTGCGAAGCCGTTAATCTGCAGGTGTGTCATTCGCGGCCGGCTCCTGCAATGTCGCAGCGCGGTCGCTTCGCTTGACCCTCCGGGCGGGTTTCGGCAGGGTCCGGCGGCGTCGGGCCTGACGCGGACAGCTCAGGCGCTTCCATCCGACCCTTCCGAGTCTCCGACCCCGAATCGATGGCCTCAGGCGACGAACCGGCCATGCGGCCCTTCACGATTTGCGGCGCGGACGCTCCGGTCCCGCCCGCCCTGTCCGGCGCGGTCGCGGCGATCGGCAATTTCGATGGCGTCCATCGCGGTCACCGGGTGCTGGTCGAGAACGTGCGCGCGGCGGCGCGCGAGGCCGGCCGGCCGGCGGCGGTGCTGACCTTCGAGCCGCATCCGCGCGCCTATTTCGCACCCGACGCGCCGATGTTCCGCCTGACCTCGCTGGCCGCGAAGGAGATCGTGTTCGCCCGTCTCGGCCTCGACGGGCTGATCGTGCGTCGCTTCGACGGCGCGCTGGCCGCCACGAGCGCGCGCGCCTTCGTGCTCGCGTTCCTCAAGGGCTCGCTCGGCCTGTCCGGGGTCGTGGTCGGCCACGATTTCCATTTCGGCCGTGGCCGCGAAGGCACGCCGGCAATCCTGGCGGAGCTCTGCCGCGAGGCGGGGCTCGGCTGCCGGATCGTGGAGCCGGTCGCCCTCGGGGGCGAGACGGAGCCGGTCTCGTCGAGCGCGATCCGCGCGGCCCTGGCCTCGGGCGACGTCGCCCGGGCCAACGCGCTGCTCGGCTATCGCTGGTTCGTGCTCGGCCAGGTCCGTCACGGCGACAAGCGCGGGCGCCAGCTCGGCTTCCCGACCGCCAACGTGATGCTGCCCGATTGCGGCCTGGCGCACGGTATCTACGCGGTGCGCGTGCGCCTCGGGCCGGGCGAGATCCGCGACGGGGTCGCGAGCTACGGGCGCCGCCCGACCTTCGACGACGGCGCGCCGCTGCTGGAAGTCTACCTGTTCGATTTCGCGGGCGACCTCTACGGGCGGGAGATCGCGGTCGAATGCGTCGGCTACATCCGCGGCGAGGAGCGGTTCGACAGCGCCGAGGCGCTGATCGCGCGCATGCATATCGACGCCGACACGGCCCGGTCCCTGCTGACCGCCGACCGGACCCCATCGATGCTCGCCTGATTCTCCGAACGCGTGAGATGATGTAGAAGGCGGGCCTGATCAGGAGGCGGATGTGCTGGGTCGCTACGAGCGTGGACAGAACGGCGAGGCGGTCGTCGAGTACGGGGACGGCACCATGCGGGTGGTCAAGCCCGGCAGCTTCGTGCGCTGCGCGGTCACGGGCGAGTCGATCCCGCTGGACGGGTTGCGCTACTGGAGCGCCACGCGGCAGGAAGCCTACGTGTCGCCCGAGGCGATCATGAAGCGCCTCAAGGAAACCGGACGTCCGTAGCCTCCGACAGCGCCTGCCGGATCTGGCGGCGCAGCGCCTCCGGATCACCCGGTACGAGGCGCACGCGCAGCACGTCGACCCGGGTCGCGAAGGCGGCGGGCAGCCGCACGGCATCCTTCTCGGTGGTCACGAGATCCGCACCGAGCCGGGCCGCCTCCGCGGCGAGCGCGGCGAGATCCGCGTCGCGATAGGGGTGATGATCCGGGAAGGGCCGCTCGGCCGCGATCACGGCGCCGGTCCCGCGCAGCGTCGCGAAGAACTTTTCGGGCCGGCCGATCCCTGCAAAGGCCAGGCAGCGCCGACCGGCGAAATCGGCACCCTCCGGGATCAGCTGCGCCTGGTGGACCGGCACCCCGCGGCGCGCCGCGATCTCTGCAACCCCCGCGCCGGGCGCGCCGTCGCCGACGAGGATCAGGCCCGCGATATGGGGCCATTGCCGCGCGAGCGGCGCGCGCAGGGGACCGGCCGGGAACGGGCGGCCGTTGCCGATGCCGGCGCCGCCATCGACCACCGCCCAGGCGAGATCCTTGGCGAGCGACGGATTCTGCAGCCCGTCATCCATGACGATCACGTCGGCGCCGAGGCTCCGGCACAGCGCCGCCCCGGCCAGGCGGTCCCGGGCTACGATTGTCGGCGCGTGGCGGGCGAGGAGCAGCGGCTCGTCGCCGACATCCGCGGCGGCATGACCGTCGGGATCGACCCGGACCGGGCCGGCGAGACGCCCGCCATAGCCCCGGGACAGGAAGGCCGGTTTTCGGCCGAGCTCCGTGAGCAGGGCGGCGACCGCGATCGCGGCGGGCGTCTTGCCGGCCCCGCCGAGGGTGAAGTTTCCCAAGCACAGGACCGGGCAGCCGGCTCTGGCGCCGGGCCGATCCATGCGCCGGGCGGTGAGCGCGCCGTAGGCCGCGCCGAGGGGTGCGAGGCACCGCGCGGCCGGGTGGTCGGCCCCCGCCGTCCAGAAGCGCGGTGGCCGCATCAGGCCCGCGCGAGCGGCCGCGCGAGATCGCCCCGGTCGAGCCGCTGAAGCTTCATCTGCGCCACGAAGGGTTCGAGCACCGCGAGCGTGCGCCCGACCGCCCCCTCGAACGGCCGCAGCGCCCCCGGACCGGCCTGGACCATGCCGGCGAGACGCCTCGGATCGCCCAGGACCTCGCCGACCATGGCGGCCAGCTCGACGCCGTCCTTGACCGGCAGGGCGGCGCCGGCCCGGTCGAGGGCGCGATAGACCGCGTCGAAATTGTCCGTGTGCGGCCCGTGCAAGATCGCGGTGTCGAGGCGCACCGGCTCGATCGGGTTCTGGCCACCATGCGGGACGAGCGAGCCGCCGAGGAAGGCCAGCGGTGCGAGCCGGTAGAACAGGCCCAGCTCGCCGATCGTGTCGGCGACGTAGATCTCCACGGACGGATGGGGCCGACCGCCGCTGGAGCGTCTGGCGCTGCGCAGAGTGTAGGCCGCCGCGGCTTCGGCCGCTTCGGCGCCGCGGCTCGGATGACGGGGAGCGAGGATCGTCAAGAGCTTCGGAAACTGCGCCTTCAGCACCGCATGGGCGTAGGCGACCATGCTGTCCTCGCCCGGATGGGTGCTCGCCGCGACCCAGACCGGCCGGCCGGCGATCATGCCCTCCAGATAGGCGCGTTGCTGCGGATCGACCGGCGGGACCTGGGCGTCGAATTTCAGGTTGCCGGTGATGCTGACCCGGGGCGCGCCGAGCTTGGCGTAGCGCGCGCCGTCCTCCTGGGTCTGCGTCAGGCAGACCGCGATCCGCGACAGCAGGGCCTTGGCGGTGCGCGGGCAGCGCTCCCAGCCCTTGAACGATCGCTCCGACATCCGGCCGTTGACCAGGATGAGCGGGATCTCGCGGGCGTCCAGCTCCAGGATCGTGTTCGGCCAGATCTCGGACTCGGCCACGATGGCGAGGTTCGGCTGCCAATGGGCGAGGAACCGCGCGACCCAGCGCGGCGCGTCGAGCGGCACGTATTGGTGCACCGCCCCGGGCGGGAGCCGCCCCCGGATCAACTCGGCAGCCGAGCGGGTGCCGGTGGTCACCAGCACCGAGAAGCCTCGGGCGATCATGCCCTCCACCAGACCGATCAGCGACAGGACCTCGCCGACGCTGGCGCCGTGCATCCAGGCAAGCGGCCCGACCGGACGGGCCCGGCCCGGCAGGCCGCGCCGCTCGGGCAGCCGCAGCGGATCCTCCTTGCCGCGATGGGCACGCCAGGCGAGGAGGCCCGCCAGGGCGGGCTCGCCGACCCGCAGGCCGGCACGGTAGACCTGCAACGGCAGGGTCACGGACGGGAGCTTCACGCGGATTCTCCGACCGGATCGACACCCGCGGCCGGCGGCGTGCTGCGATAGAGCGCTGCGCGGTCGGCACGTCCCACCAGCGCGTAGGCGCGGGCATGGACCCGGTTCATCTCGGCTTCGAGGCGCCGCCGCAGCGCCTCGAACTCCTCGCCGGCGCAATCGCGGGCGACGTAGATCGGCGCGCCCAGCACAACCGCGCCCCGCCCGAACGGCAGACCGAGACAGGCCCGGTCCCAGGATTTGAAGCGCAGGTGCCGGCTCGTCACCACGGCGGCCGGGACGATCGGCCGGCCCGAGAAGCGTGCCAGCGTCAGGATCCCGGCATCGCAACGGCGTGAGACCTTCGGCACGTCCGCGCTGAAGGCTACGGACTCGCCGGCCTTGAGGGCCCGCAGCATCGCCCGCAACCCCTCGGCCCCGCCCTTGGCGCGGGTATCGGTCGCCCGGTCCCGGCCCCGGGCGCCGGAGGCCCGGATCACCCGCACGCCGAGATGCTCCAGCGCGATCGTGTTGATGTTGCCGTCCGGGCTCTTCGAGATGATCGTGGCCACCCGGTCGCTCGGCCGGCGCATGAACGGCATCATGATGTGCTGCCCGTGCCACATCCCGGCGATGAGCGGCACCTGCGCGTCGATCCACCCATCCGCGGCACCGGGGCCGGCCGCATCGGCATGGACCTCGAAGCGGTTCGTGGCCTGCACGAGCCGCAGATACCCGGCCGCCATGCGCCCGAGGATGCGCTGGACGGCGGGATGGCGAAGGATGCGCTTGCCGAGACTCATGAGACGCTTGTGGCAGCCGGAGCGGCGCAGCCCGAACGGACCGGGCGGGGATTCGTCCGCCCACGGTCTAGTCCCCTGGCCCGCGCCAACGCAACTCGCGCGCCGCCGGGGATAGCGAATCGTCCCTTCGTCGTGCGCCCGCTCCGCGGAAGCTCGACCCGCGTCCAACAAAAGATCGAACCCTCCTTGTTTAGATACGTTCCAAACTATAGATTGGAATTCATCTAAACAGGAGTGCGAGCCCATGGCAGCAGCCCTCGATACAGCGGCCGAGGTCGCCGAAGCCCGGCGTGTCTTCGCCTTGCGCTACGTGCAGCCCGGGCTTGCGGGCCTGATCGACGGATCCGTCTCGACCCTGGCGCCGATCTTCGCGGCGGCCTTCGCCACCGGCCATAACGGCGCGACCTTCCTGGTCGGGCTCGCGGCCTCCGTGGGGGCGGGCATCAGCATGGGCTTCACGGAGGCGCTGTCGGATGACGGCAGCGTCACCGGGCGGGGGGATCCCTGGATGCGTGGCTTGGTCTGCGGCGTGATGACGACGCTCGGCGGCCTCGGACATACGTTGCCCTACGCGATCCCGGACCAGCTCCCGCCGGGCTGGCCGGATCCGTTCCTCCTCGCCACCAGCCTCGCGGTCCTGGTTGTGATCGTCGAGCTGGTCGCGATCGCGGCGATCCGCACGCGCTTCATGGCGACGCCGTTCTGGCGCGCGGCGCTGCAGGTGATGCTCGGGGGCGCGCTGGTCCTCGCCGCCGGGATGCTCATCGGCAGCGCTTGACGCGGGGCCTCGCGACCGCGATGCGGGGCGCGTCCTGCCCCTCTCGAGCGTTGATCGTCGGCCTTGACCTTCCGCCTGGCCCATCTGAGTGACCCGCATGTCGGCCCGCTGGGCCGCGTGCGCCTGCACCAGCTCATCGGCAAGCGCGCCACCGGCTACGCCAACTGGCGGCGGGGCCGGTCGCGCAGCCACGACATGACCGTGCTCGAGACCCTGGTGGCGGATCTGAAGCAGCAGGGGGCCGCGCATGTCGCCTGCACGGGCGACCTGTGCAACATCGGCCTGCCGAGCGAGTGGGAGACCGCGCGCACGTTCCTCGAAGCGCTGGGCTCGCCCGAGACGGTGAGCTTCGTCCCCGGCAATCACGACGCCTATGTCCGCGGCTCCCTGGAAGGTCTGCTGGCGGCCTGCAGCGGCTATACCGGCGACGATTCGGGCTCGTCCGGCCGGTTTCCCTATCTGCGGCGGCGTGGGCCTGTGGCGCTGGTCGGCCTGTCGAGCGCCATCCCGACGAAGCCCTTCGTGGCGACCGGCCGGCTCGGCCCGCCGCAGCTCGCGGCCGCCGAATCCCTGCTGCGGGCCTTGGCCACGGAGCCCGGAAAGCCGTTCCGGGTGGTGATGATCCACCACCCGCCGCAGCCGGGGGGCGCGTCATCGGGGCGCGAGCTCAAGGATGCCGCCGCCTTCACGGCGATGATCGCGCGCGCCGGGGCCGAGCTGATCCTGCATGGCCACAACCACACCACCACCAGCGCCCTGGTCCCGGGACCGGACGGACGCTTCGTGCCGGTGATCGGTGCGCCCTCGGCATCGGCGCGGCCGGACGGGCATGGCGGCCTGGCGGCACGCCGCGCCTCCTACCTGCTCTACGAGATCACTCGGAATGGTGCCGGCTACGCGGTGACTGCGCGACGGCGCGGCCTCGATGCGGGCGGAACCGTCTGCGACCTCGGACCGATCGCCCTCGACTGACGTCCGCGTCCCTGAGCGTCGTGCGCTCCGAGGCCGGCCGCACCCGTTCGGGGGCCGGCCTCGGCGCGGGATTCAATTGCTCGCGGAGGCGAGTTCGGCCCGTTGCTGCTGGCTGATGCTGGCTTCGTAGCGCTCGGCCTGAAGGCGGGTCAGGCCGCTGATCAACGCGAGAGTCCCGCGATAGACAGTGTAGGTGCCGTCGTGAGTCGGCTTGACGCGAATCATCTCTGCCATGGAAGCCTGCCTTGTGCTGGAGGTTGCCTGTCTTCGTCGGAGGAGAGCGATCCTTCTGCTGGTCTGGCCGGTCGAACGCGCGAACAATGACGAGGTTATCAATCGATCTATGTCTGGCAAGGGTCGGCTACGGCGAAATGCTTAGCGGCTTCTGCTGCAGTGCGGGAAACCGTTGCCACCGCTCGCGATCGATGCGTGCTTAAAAATGC
Organism: Methylobacterium brachiatum; assembly: GCF_020523825.1. GTDB lineage: Bacteria > Pseudomonadota > Alphaproteobacteria > Rhizobiales > Beijerinckiaceae > Methylobacterium > Methylobacterium brachiatum. The sequence goes on from NZ_JAJALK010000007.1 coordinate 196,729, forward strand.
GGCCGGTCCCTTGCATACAGAATAAGGTGACGCCGGACCGCGCCGCGGCCCCGCGCGACACGAATCAAAAGCGAATCCCGCCCCCGCAGGGCTCGGCGAAGGGACCTCTCATGCAGCTCTGGCGTCTGACCGCGACCGACCTCTCGGCCCTGATCCGCACCGGCCAGGTTTCGGCCCGGGAGGTTGCGCAATCCGCCCTCGATCGGCTCGATGCGGTCAACGGCCGGATCAACGCCGTGGTCGAGCATCGCCCCGAGGAGGTGCTGGCGCAGGCCGACGCGGTCGATGCCGCCCGCGCCCGCGGTGACGCCCTGGGGCCGCTCGCCGGCGTGCCCGTGACGATCAAGGTCAATGTCGACCAGCGCGGCTTCGCGACCACGAACGGGCTGCGCCTCCAGCGCGACCTCGTGGCGGCCGACGACAACCCCGTTGTGGCCAACCTGCGCCGGGCCGGGGCGGTGCTGCTCGGGCGCACCAACACGCCGGCCTTCTCGCTGCGCTGGTTCACCGCCAACCTGCTGCACGGGGAGACCAAGAACCCGCGCGATCCGGCGCTGACGCCCGGGGGCTCGTCCGGGGGCGCGGGCGCCGCGGTGGCCGCCGGGATCGGGGCGATCGCCCACGGGACCGACATCGCCGGCTCGGTGCGCTATCCGGCCTATGCCTGCGGCGTGCACGGTCTGCGCCCGAGCCTCGGCCGGATCCCGGCCTGGAACGCCTCGTCGCCCGAGCGCGGAATCGGGCCGCAGCTCATGGCGGTGTCGGGCCCGCTTGCCCGCAGCATCGCGGATCTGCGTCTCGGCCTTCACGCGATGGCGGCCGCCGACCCGCGCGATTCGTGGTGGGTGCCGGCGCCGCTGGACGGTCCCGCGGTACCGTGCCGGGCGGCCCTGTGCGTGCGGCCCGGGGGCCTCGCGGTCGTGCCGGAGGTCGAGGCCGCGTTGCGCGAGGCGGCGCGCCGGCTGACCGAGGCCGGCTGGGCGGTCGAGGAGATCGCCGACACGCCACCGATCCGCGAGGCCAGCGCGCTGCAGCTGCAGCTCTGGCTGGGCGACGGCTACGAAGCGGCCCGGGCGGCGGCCGACCGCGAGGGCGATCCGGCGGCCATCGATCTGCTCGAGTCTTTCCGCGGGCGGGCGGAGGCGATGCCGCCGGATGCCATCGCCAAGGCACTCGTCCGCCGGGCGACGCTGGCTCGGGAATGGTCGCTGTTCCTCGCCGAGCATCCGGTGCTGCTGGTGCCGGTCTCCGCGGAGCTGCCGTTCCCGGACGGGCTCGACCGCACCGGCACGGCCGGGATCGAGCGCGCCTTCGAGGCGAACCTGCTGCAGGTCGGGCTCGCGCCGATCGGTGTGCCGGCGCTCACCGTCACCACCGGCCTCGTCGGGCGGACCCCCGTCGGCGTCCAGCTCGTGGCCGCCCGGTACCGGGAAGACCTGTGCCTGGCGGCGGGCGCCGCGATCGAGGCGGCCGGGGTGCCGGAGATGCCTGTCGATCCCGTCTGAGCCGACGCCGGTCGGCGGAGGGGAACCAGATTGAAATGGCCTCGCTTATACAACTGATAGTTGTGCGAGGTCCCTATGTCCGTGATCGCCACCGCAGGCTGCGTCGGAAGTTCACTGCTCTGCGCGCTGACGGCTTCCTCGGGGCCGTTGCTGGCTCTGGCGGGATTTTTCGGGGGCGGCACGGTCGGCGGCGTGATCGGCGCCGTGGCGGTCGCGGCGCTGGGCTGGGGCCGGGCCTGATCTCAGCTGTGTCCGGGCGCCCCGGCCGTCTGGGTCAGGAAGGTCCGGACCCGGGTCCAGCGCAGGTCCGGGTAACGGTCATTGTCGAGGGGCGTGAGCCGGGCGCGGCCCTCGAACATGTCGCGCAGGTACTGCATGCCCTGCCAGGGCGGGAACACCGCGCCCCGGCCGGGGGCCAGGGTCCGCGCGACGCGGATCATCAAGCCCAGCGAACCGAGCCCGCCGGCGCGCAGCGTCCGGTAGCGCCTGCCCCGGGCCGCGGTCGCCGCATCGGCGAGATCGCGGGCGCTGAGGCTGTCGCCGGCGATGCGCAGCCAGCGCGGGGTCGTCGGATCCAGGGCGGCCCGGGCCGTGAAGGCGGCAGTGTCGTCCTTGGTCGTGAAGTCGAGGATTTGGTCGGCACGGCCCCAGTACAGAACCCGGCGCGGGCGGTGGAGGATCAGCGGGGCCTGTCCGTCGAGCAGCTCCATGAACGCGCCGTTGAGCACCGACGTGGCCTGGATCGACGCCGCATCGAGGCGCGCCTGAAAGGCCCGGCGCAGGTCGAGGTTGCGGTTCCCGCCCGGTGCGGTCTTGGCGTAGTCGATCGAGAAATCGGACGGGATGAAGCGCGGCACGCCGGCCCGGACGGCGCCTTCCAGAAGGGCGGTCTGCGCGTCGATGACGGTGGCGCTCAAGCCGTTCAACGCCGAGACCACGCAGGCGGACCCCGCGCAGGCGGCCTGCCAGCTGCCTGGACGGCCGGGGCCGGCCTCGACCACGCGAGCCCCCAGGGCGGTGAGCGGCCCGAGCCGGGCCTGATCCGTCCCGGGGCGGACGATGGCGGTGACGCTCGCGCCCTCACGCCGGAGCGCCCGCACGATCCGCAGGCCGAGATCGCCGGTGGCACCGGCGACCGCGATCGTCACGGGGGCCGGGCTCACGAACGGTCCGCCGCGCCGAGATCGGCAAGCAGGGCCGCGAAGAGCCGCGCCCGCTGGGGCAGCGTCTCGATCAGCACATGCTCGTCGAGGGTGTGGTAGCCCTGCCCGAGCGGCCCGAGGCCGTCGAGCGTCGGGATGCCGTTGGCGCCGGTGAAGTTGCCGTCCGAGCCGCCGCCGGCACTGCGGTGGGGCAGGGGCTGGCCGAGCGCCTCGCTCAAGCGCCGCGCCCGATCATAGAGGGCCATGCAGCCGGCATCCGGTTCCCAGACCGGCCGGGTGACACCCCGGGTCACGGCGAAGCGGACGCCGTCCTGCTCCCCCGACAGGGCCAGCATCCGCTCGACGCCGCGGTCGAGATCGGCTTGGCGCTTGGCCATGCTCAGGGCCTGCCCGCGGCACAGGGTCGGGACGCAATTGACCCATTGCCCACCCGAGACGATCCCGGTGGAGAAGGTGCAATCCGCGTCCGACAGCCCGTCGATCGCCAGGATCATGCGCGCCATGGCGCGGATCGCCGAGCGGCCCTCGTGGGGCGCTGCGCCGGCATGGCTCGGGCGGCCGACGGCTTCGAGGTCGAAGCGCGCGATGGCGTAGCGGCCGGTGACGACGCCGTTGTCGGCCTGGCCGGGCTCGGGCACCAGCACGAAGGCGTGGCGGGCGGCCTCGGCCTCGATCAGGTCCCGGGTCGAGGGGCTGCCGACCTCCTCGTCGCCGGTGAACAGGACGGTTACCGGCAAAGGCGTCTCGATGCCGGCGGCCGTGAGGGCGCGGATCGCCGCGAGGGCGATCACGTTGCCGCCCTTCATGTCGAGGATGCCCGGGCCGTAGGCGCGGCTGCCCTCGATCCGCCAGGGCAGGCTCGCCAGGGTGCCGACCGGATGCACGGTGTCGAGATGCCCGAGCACCAGGATGCCGGGCTGGGCACGGTGCCGATGGGGGAACCGGGCGCGCACGCAATCGCTCAGGCCCATCCGCCCCGGAATGGTCTCGACCGCGGCCCCGGCGACCGCGAGGTCGCGGGCGGCCAGGCCCATCATGCGGTTGACCGCGGCGGCATCGTGGGTCGGGCTCTCGCATTCCACCCAGGGGCGCAACGTCGCCAGGATGGACTCCGCGTCGAACGGCAGGTCCGGGATCATCGGGCGCTCTCGGCGGAGGACTCGGCGAAAGGATCGGCGAAGGGATCGGCGACCTTGGGCCAGTAGCGGCCCGAGCGCTTGGTGTAGGGGATCGCGCCGTAATCCGGCGGGACCGCGCCCGGCGCCGCGACGTAGCGGACCTCGCTCGCGATCGGCGCGAAGGCGGCGTAGAAATGCTGCATCGACTTCACCACCACGATCCGCTTGTCGTCGAGGGTCAGCCCCAATCCCGTGAAGGCGTCCGGCGCGAAGGCCTGCTGGCGGATATGGGTCAGCACCACGTGGATCCCGTCGGCCTCGACCCAGGCGGCGGGTCCGAGGCGGGCCCGGCCGCCGCTGAGGCCGCCCTGGCTGTGATCCTCGGAGAGGCCGCGCACGGTGATGCGCAGGTCCACCGGATCGCCCGAGGTGACGCCGCACTTGCCGCCGATGCGCAGCACGAAGGTCGCGCCGAGCCCCGCCTCGTGGCAGATCCCGACCGCGCCGGGATCCCAGATCAGACCGAGCGCCACGTCCCTGATGCCGCGTTCGGCCAGACGCGCCAGGATCGCGGTGTTGTCGGAGGGCGCGCCGGCGCCGGCATTGTCGGCGAAGTCGGCCAGCACCATCGGGCGCGGGTCGTCGGAGGCCAAAGCCGCGTCGATGCCGGCATCGATGCTGTCGCAGCGGCTCGCCGCCTCCTCGCGCATCGCCCAGACCTCCCGGGCAAGGTCGTCCGCCAGGGCCTGGGCCTTGGCGGCGTCGCCATCGGCGACGACCAGCATCTTCGCGCCGACATCCGGAACGTCGCCCCAGGGGAAGCCGTGCCCGAAGGAGACCGACAGGATGCCGTTCCGCCCCTCCAGCGCCTCCATCAGGCGCACGAAGCTCGCGACCGGCTCGCGGGTGGTGCGCCACATGTTGATCATCCGGCAATCGGCATAGGCCATCACGGGCCGGATGTCCTTGGCGACCGTGCGCATCACCAGCGGGTAGAGGTCGCGGGCACGGTCGACGATGTCGGTGTGGGGGTATTCCTTGTAGATCACGATGACGTCGGCGCTCCGCCGCATCGCCTCGGTGAGGTGGCAGTGCAGGTCGAGCTCGACGCCGATCGTCGCGTCCGGGCCGACGATGGCGCGGACCCGCTCCAGGGTGTCGCCCTCGCAATCGTCATAGCCCTCGGCGACCATGGCGCCGTGCATGAACAGCAGCACGGCATCGACCGGCATGGCGGCCCGGAGGTCGTCGAGCAAGGCGTCGCGCAGCTCCTCGTAGACGGCGCGCAGGGTGATCCCGCCCGGCTGCGCGAAGGTCGAGAGGCTCTCGACGACCTTATGCCCGTCCGCCTCGGCCAGCGCGCGCCAGGCCTTGAGACCGATATTGCTGAGGCGGGGCGCCGTCTTGGTGCCGTCGCGACGGGCATAATCGGCCAGGAAGGCCGCGCGGCCGGTGGGCAGCGGTGCGAAGGTGTTGGTCTCGGTGGCCAGTCCGGCGATGAAGATCTGCAAGGTTTTTCGGTCCTCGTCTTCGGCCGGCCGCCGGTCAGGCGGAGGCCGGGCTCAGCGTGATGATCGTCTCGGTGGCCGCCTCGACGGCGGCGCGGCCGTAGAGCATCGGCACATGGTCCCGGCGCCCCCAGATCGGGGCCAGGTCGGCGTAATGCGGGCTGCCCGGGTCCCCCGACTGGCCCGGCACGTTGATGAAGACCGACCGGTCCCAGTCGCCCACATCCACGACCATGCGGAACGAGGCGCCGTGGGTCAGCCGGAACGTGTCGGTCCGGTACTCCGCGTGCATGACTGATGCCGCGGCGCCCCCGACGGCCAGCGGGCCGACATCCCAGACCGAATCCGACCGCAGGGCCGAGAGCGGGTGGGCGAACTGGGCGTGGTGCAGCCGGCCCCAGGACCAGGTCCCGGAATCCGGCCCCATCCGGGTGCGGCACTCCCGGAAGGCGGCGCCCAACGTCCCCGTCAGCAAGGCGTCGCGGGCGGCCGGATCGAGGCCAGATTCCAGCCGCTCGATCAGGCTCTGCGTGTCGCCGGGCGGCAGCAGGCGACGCGTTGCAGGATCGGGCACGAGGGCTTCGAGCAGGGCCGGGCGCAGATGGCGGACCCAGAACAGCTCGATCAGGGCGGCCGCAGCCGAATCCTCGTGCAGCGCCCCGTCGAACGGTGTCAGCAGGGTGAGGGCCGCCTCGACATCGGCATCCGCCCCCTGGGGCAGCGCCCGCACCAGGGCGGCGAGACGCTGAGCCGGCTCCGAAACATCGTCGCCCTGGAGCGCGCGGGATTGGTCCAGCGTATGCCGGCTCTGGCCGTCCAGCACCGCGCGGATGCGCCGGGCGCGCCAGGGCTCCGCCCATTCGAAGCCGAGCTTGCAATCCTCGGCGGGAAAATCCGGCGGCAGGTTCATCTCGTTGGCGGTGGCGAGGTAGCCCTCCGGCGGGTCGATGCGGCGGGGCAGGGCGCCGGGATCGTGGAACCCGGCCCAGTCATGGCGGCCGTCGCCGGGCACCGGCAGCAACCCGTCATGGGCCGGCCGCACCGGCGCCTTGCCGGCCATGAACCACGCGATCCGCCCGGTCACATCGGCGTAGAGTTGGTTGACCGAGGGCGCCGACCAATGGTGCAGGGCCTGGCCGAACGCCTCCGGGCTCGTGGCGCCGAGATAAGCGAGGCTGCCGAGATAGGCGGCAGCGCCCGGCTCGGACCAGACGGTGCGCAGCGCGAAGGCCCGGCCGCCCGCCTCACGGAGCACCGGACCGTGCCGGGTGAAGCCCAGCACCACGGTCTCGTCCGGCCCGCCGCGCACCGGGATCCTTTCGATGACGCGCTGGATCGGCTCCCAACCGTCGCCGTACCGGTACCGATCCGGATCGGTCTCACAGACAAAAAGATCCTCCTGATCCATCGGCGCGATGGTCAGGCTGAAGGCGGAATGGCCGTTATGGCCGATGGATATGCCGGGCAGGGCGGGTTCGCCCGCCCCGATCACGTCGAGGCCCGGGGCGGTGAGATGGACGGCGTAGCGCAGCGACGGCTGCAGGTAGATCCGGTGCGGGTCGCTCGCCAGGATCGGGCGGCCGGTCTCGGTGCGGGCCGGCCCCACCACCCAGTTGTTCGAGCCCTCGACCGGCTCCTTCGGGGCGGAACGCGGGCCCCGCGTGACGGCGCCGTGGGCGTCGACCTTGGTCCAGTCCCAGGCCTCCGCGCGCGTGGCCGCCATCCGCTCTTGGGTGAACCCGACCGGCGCGGTGGCGAGACGGAAAACGTCGAGGAGGTCGTCCGGCCAGTCGGCGGCGTCGAGGCCGTCCGGCACCACGGGATCGTGCGGCGGGCTGATGCGCTTGCGCAGGTCGTCGGCGGCGAGCCCGTCCTCGCGGGTCTCGGCCCGGGCCAGAACCCGGGCGCGGGCGACCTCGGACAGGACGTTGCGCACGAGCCCGTGGCTGCGGATCCGGACAACGTCCTCCGGGCGCCACCGGGCCGGGCGTGTCTCCGTCAGGGCGAATTCCGGCGGCCGCAAGTTCGGCCGCGTCTCGGTCAGCGCGACGAAGGCGTTGATCCCGTCCACGAAGGCGGTGACGATGGCCTTCGTATCCTGCGGCCCGTAGGCGGCCCACTCGGCCGCCATGTCGCCGCGATACAGGAACAGCCGCGCGGCCCGATCCTGGGCGAGGTAGCCCGGCCCGAAATCCGCCGCCAGCAGGCCGAGGCCGCGCTTGCGCCAGAGGTCGAGCTGCCACAGCCGGTCCCGGGCGGCGTTGAAGCCCTGGACCCGGAAGGCGTCGAGCGCCGTCGCGGCCCGGATATGCGCCAGTCCCCAGCGGTCGACGCGGATCTCGGCCGGCCCTTCGAGCCCGGGCAGCGCGTAGGCTGCCCCGCTCACAGGGCGACTTCGATGAGGTGCGGACCGGGTGTGTCCAGCCCATGCCGGAACGCCGCGATGAAGTCCTCCAGCGTCTCGACGCGGCGGCCCTCCACGCCAAAACCGCGGGCGAGGCTGACCCAATCGATCGCCGGATTGTCCAAGCTCAGCATGCCCAGCGCCTTCGGGCCGGGATTGTGCGCGCCGACATTGGCGAGCTCCGCCCGCAGGATCGCGTAGGAGCGGTTCGACCAGATCAGCGTCACCACGTCGAGGCGCTCGCGGGCCTGGGTCCAGAGGGCCTGGGCGGTGTAGAGCCCGCTGCCATCGGCCTGGAGATTGATCACCTTGCGGCCGGGGCAGGCGATGGCCGCCCCGGTGGCCATCGGGATGCCGAGCCCGATCGAGCCGCCGCTGAGCTGCAGCCAGGAATGCGGCGCCGCATCCCGGGTCAGGGCGAAGAAGTTGCGGCCCGTGGTGATCGACTCGTCGCAAATCACCGCGCCCTCCGGGATCAGCGCCCCGAGGACCTGACCGATCGCGTCCTGGTCGAGGGGCCCGGAGGCGGGGAGCTTCGGCCGCGGCCCGGCCGCGATGGGCTCGGCCGGCGGCGCGGCGACGGCCTCGGCGAGCCGCTCCAGCGCGTCGATCTGATCCTCCTCGGGCGTGGCGAGGGTGATGGTCGCGCAGCCTTCCGGGGCGAGCAGGCTCGGCTTGCCGGGATAAGCGAAGAAACCGACCGGCTGGGTCGCGCCGATCAGGATGATGTGGCGGAAGCCCTTCAGGGCCGCGATCGCCTGGTCGATCGGGTAGGGCAGGCGCTCGATCGGCACCGTGCCGGCGCCGCGGTCGATCCGGGCGTTCGAGGTCATGGCCATCAGCGTCGCGCCGGTCTTGCGGGCGATCCGGTCGGCGATCACCCGGCCTTCGCCCTGCACCGCCCGGTCTCCGAGATGGAGCAGCACCGGCTCGCCGCTGGCGAGCGCCGCCACGGCGGCCGCGATGGCCGAATCCTCGGCTCGCGCCCGCTCGGGGATCGGCGGCACCGGCGCGACGCCCGCGCCCGGGTCCCAGGCGGTGTTGGCCGGCAGGATCAGGGTCGCGACCTGCCCCGGCGCCGTGCGGGCGGCCGCGATGGCGGCGGCGCCGTCGGATCCGATCTCGGCGGCGCTCATGCCGGTCTGGACCCAGGACGACATCGGGCGGGCCAGCCCCTCGATATCCGAGGTCAGCGGCGCGTTGTATTCGCGGTGATAGGTGGCGTGCTCGCCGACGATGTTTACGACCGGGGTGCGCGCCTTCTTGGCGTTGTGCAGGTTGGCCAGTCCGTTGGCGAGGCCGGGACCGAGATGCAGCAGGGTGGAGGCCGGCTTGTCGGCCATGCGGGCATAGCCGTCCGCGGCGCCGGTGGCCCCGCCCTCGAACAGGAACAGCACGCAGCGCATCCCCTCGACCCGGTCGAGCGCCGCCACGAAATGCATCTCGGACGTGCCGGGATTGGTGAAGCAGACCTCGACCCCGCCGGCGACGAGGGTCCGGACGAGGCTCTCGGCCCCGTTCATCGTGGTTGGCGTCCCATCGGTCACGGGCGGCTCCCTCTCGGTCCGGCTCGTGCGGCCGGCGACTCGCATTCATTATTATCGTGGCGCAGCCCGCGCCGAGCGCAAGGGCCGAAACGCGCCGCTGCCGGTCATCGGGCGCCGGGACTATCGCACGATCTGGCGCAAGTTTTGCCGTTGGCATCCCGCAACTTCGACGAACGGGATCCGATGAAACTTCGCCGCCTGATTGCCGCCTCCATGGCCGGCACGCTGCTCCTGGCCGCCCCGGCCCGTGCCGAGAGCGTCCTGCGCATCGCCATGACCGCCTCAGACATCCCCACGGCCACGGGGATGCCCAATAACGGCTTCGAGGGCATGCGCTTCCTCGGCTACCCGATCTTCGAGGGGCTGGTGCAATGGGACCTGAAGAGCACCGACAAGCTCGCCGGCATCATCCCGGCCCTGGCCGAGCGCTGGGAGCAGGACCCGAGCGACAAGACGATCTGGACCTTCCACCTGCGCCGGGGCGTGAGCTTCCATGACGGCACCCCGTTCAACGCCGACGCGGTGATCTGGAACCTCGACCGCTACTTCAAGAACGACAGCCCGCAATTCGAGCCGCAGGGGGCCGGAATCTCCCGGGCGCGGGCGCCGCTCGTTGGGAGCTACAGGAAGATCGACGACGCCACCGTGCAGATCACGACCACGCAGGTCGCGTCGTACTTCCCCGACATGGTGGTCTACCTGCTGTTCACCTCGCCCCAATCCTTCGAGAAGGCCGGGCGCGACTGGGCCAAGGTGGCTTCGTTGCCGGCCGCCGGCACCGGGCCGTTCAAGATCACCCGGGTCGCGCCGCGGGAATCGGTCGACCTCGCCAAGTTCGACGGCTACTGGGACCCGAGCCGGATGGCCAAGGTCGACAAGGTCCGGCTGATGCCGATCCCGGAGGCGAATGCCCGGGTCGCGGCCCTGCGCTCGGGGCAGGTCGACTGGATCGAGGTGCCGGCGCCCGACGCGATCCCGTCCCTGAAACAGGCGGGCTTTGCCATCACCACGGGTTCCTACCCGCATGTCTGGCCGTACATCTTCAATATCGGCGCCAAGGACAGCCCGCTGAAGGACGTGCGCGTCCGCCAGGCGCTGAATTACTGTGTCGACCGGGCCGCCATCGTCGAGCTGCTCAACGGCACGGCCGAGCCGGCCTCGGGCTGGCTGAACGACAAGGACCCGAATTTCGGCGCGCCGAAGAACCGCTACGGGTTCGACGCCGCCAAGGGCAAGGCGCTGCTGGCCGAGGCGGGCTACTCGGACAAGAAGCCGCTCAGCCTCAAGGTGATGATCTCGTCCTCGGGCTCGGGCCAGATGCTGCCGATGCCGATGAACGAGTACCTGCAGGAGAACCTGAAGCAGGCCTGCAACGTCGAGCTGAGCTTCAACGTGGTCGAGTGGCAGGTGTTGCTGAACTCGAGCCGGGCCCTGCCGGACGCGCCGAGCCTCCAGGGCTCGATGGCGCTCAACGTCTCCTCGCCCTCGTCCGACCCGAGCGTGATGGCGCGCTACTTCGCGGGCGACCGGTTCCCGCCGGGCGGCTTCAACTTCCCGAACTGGAAGGACGACGCGTTCGACGCCGCCCTCAAGGCGCTGGCCGAGACCGACGATGCCAAGGTGATCGACGCGCAGACGGCGCTCGCTCACGAACGGCTGGTGGACAACCCGCCGTGGTTGTTCATCGTGCACGACCTCAACCCGCGCGGGATGTCGCAGAAGATCCACGGCTTCGTCTCCCCGCAATCCTGGTTCGTCGACCTCACCCTCGTCAGCGTGAAATGATCCCGATGGCTGATCTTGAACTCGTCGACGCCTCCGCGGCCGAACTCGCCCGGGCGATCGGATCGCGGAAACTCTCGCCGGTGGACGCGGTCGACGCGCTGCTCGGCCGGGTCACGCAGCTGGAGCCGAAGCTCCAGGCCTTCACGGAGGTGTTCGCCGCCGATGCGCGCTTGGCCGCCGAGGGCGCCGACCGGGCGATCCGCGCCGGCCACGCGGTCGGGCCGCTCCACGGCGTCCCGGTGGTGCTGAAGGACCTGATCGACCTGGAGGGCCGGATCACCATGGGCGGCTCGGCCGCCCACCGGGCACGCCGGGCCGAGCGCACCGCCACCATCGCCCGGCGGCTGATCGCGCAGGGCATGATCGTGCTGGGCAAGACCCACACGGTGGAGTTCGCCTATGGCGGCTGGGGCACCAACCAGCATCTCGGCACCCCCTGGAACCCCTGGGATCCGGAGACCCAGCGCACGCCGGGCGGGTCGAGCAGCGGCACCGGGGTCGCGGTCGCGGCCCGGATGGCGCCCTGGGGCATCGGCACCGATACCGGCGGCTCGGTGCGCCTGCCCGCCTCCTTCTGCGGGCTGACCGGGCTGAAGGTCACGGTCGGGCGCGTCTCGACCTGGGGGATCGTGCCGCTCTCGACGACGCTGGACACGCCCGGCCCGCTGGCGCGGACCGTCGAGGATACCGCGCTCCTCTACGAGGCGATCTCCGGCCCCGACCCGCTCGATCCGACGACCCGGGGGATCGCCCCGGACGCGCCGTGGTCGACGCTGAACCGGGGCGTGCGCGGCCTGCGCCTTGGGCGGATGCCGGACGCCGAGCGCGAGGGCGTCGCCGCCGACATGCTGGCGGCCTACGACGCGGCCCTCGACCTCCTGGCCCGGCAGGGGGCCGAGATCGTCGACGTCGCCCTGCCGTTCCGGTTCAGCGACTGTGTGGCGATGAGCGGGATCACCAACGCCGAGGCCTATTTCGTCAACGGCGCGCTGGCCGAGGACCCGGGCTCGCAGCTCGGCGACGCCGTGCGCGCCCGGATCCTCGCCGGCGCGAAGGTCTCGGCGCAGGAGTATCTCGGCACGCTCCAGCGCCGCGCCGCCATGAAGGTCGCCTATGCCGCCGCCCTGGAGGGGATCGACGCCCTGCTGACGCCGACTACAGAGACCGTCGCCGTGGCTCTCGCCGAGGTCGACGAGGCGCATCTGCCGTCGCGGTTCACCCGCTTCGGCAACCTTCTCGACCTCTGCGCCCTGGCGCTGCCCAACGGGTTCACGGCCGCCGGTCTGCCCCTGTCGCTGCAGATCACCTGCCGGGGCTATGACGAGGCGATGGCCCTGCGGGTCGGCCAGGCCTACCAGCGGGCGACCGACTGGCATCGGCGCCGCCCGCCGGTCTGACGCGTCGGAGGTTCAGCCGGCGGCGTATTCCAGCTGCGGCGCGAGCACGCGGTCGCTCTCCGCATGGATCGTGACCGGGATCATCTTGGCCGCCGGCGTCTTGCTGCCGGTGGCGTAGTGCCAGATCGGCATCAGGACGTTGCATTCCGGGTAATAGCCGCCGATGCAGCCGATCGGGATGTCGTAGGCCACGACCAGCAAACCCGCGAGCTGGCGGTCGATGCCGTCATGCGCGACGGTCTTGAGCGTCACCGCCTGGCCGATCTTGAGCCCCAGCCGGTCGATGTCCGAGCGGTTCATCAGCACCACCTTGCGGGTGTTGTTGATGCCCCGGAACCGGTCGTCGTAGCCGTAGACGGTGGTGTTGAACTGGTCGTTGCTGCGCAGGGTCATGAGGCGCAGCACGTCGTGCCCGATCGCCGGCATGTCGGCATCCTCGTCCAGCGCGTTCGGCGTGACGAAGTTGGCGCGGCCGGTATCGGTGCACCATTCGCGGCGCTTGACCGGCATGTCGCGCTGGAACCCGCCCGGCTCCCACATACGCCGCTCGTAGTCCCAGAACGAATCCGGCAGCGTATGGCCGATCTCCTTCCGGATCTCGGCATAGTCCTGCTTGTACGCATCCCACCGCACCCGCGGGTTGGGATCGAGCACCTTCTGGGCGAGCTCGCAGATCAGCCGGATCTCGCTGATCAGGTGGGGCGAGGCGGGTTTGCGCAGGCCGCGATTGCCGTGGACGCAGGCCGAGGTGTCCTCCATCGAGAGCACCTGCGGGCCCGCCTGGGTCTCGTCGATCTCCAGACGGCCGATCACCGGCAGGATGTAGCTGATCTCCCCCGGCAGAAGCGCGCTGCGGTTGAGCTTGGTGATGACGTTGACGGTCAGGCGGATCCGCCGCCAGGCCGGCTCCATCTGGCCGTGATCGGGGATCGCCCGGACGAAGTTGCCGCCCAGCATGAAGAAGGCGCGGACCTCGTCCTTGAGGACCGCCTCGCAGGCCTCGACCGTGTTGTAGCCGGCCTCGCGCGGCGGCTCGAAGCCGAACTGCGCGCCGAGCCGGTCGAGGGGGAACAGCTCGGGCTTCTCGGTGATGCCGACCGTGCGCTGACCCTGGACGTTCGAATGGCCCCGGACCGGGCAGATGCCGGCGCCGCCGCGGCCCATATTGCCGCGCATTAGCAGCAGGTTCACCAGCATCTGGACGGTCTCGACGCCGGCTTGGTGCTGCGTCAGCCCCATGCCGTAGACGGCGATCACCGCCTTCGAGACGCTATAGACCTTGGCGGTGGATTCCATATCGGCCCGGTGCAGCCCCGAGCGGCGCTCGAGCTCGTCCCACTCTTGAGTCCCCAGCCAGGCGAGGAACGTGTCGAAGCCGTGGGTGTGCTCCTGGATGAAGGCCTCATCCAGAACCGGCTCGCCGCCCGCCGCGAGCGACGCGTCGTGGAGCGCCAGCACCGCCTTGCAGATGCCGGCGAGGGCCGCGAGGTCGCCGCCCGCCTTGACCTGATGGTACTGCGAGCTGATCCGCGTCTCCTTGCGGGTCAGCATCTCGGTGGGGGATTGCGGGTTCAGGAAGCGCTCGAGCCCGCGCTCCCGCAGGGGGTTGTAGGTGATGATCGGCACGCCGCGCTGGCTCGCCTCCTGCAGCGGGTGCAGCATGCGCGGCGCATTGCTGCCGGGGTTCTGGCCGAAGAACAGGAGGCAGTCGGCCTTGCCGAAATCGTCCAGCGCCACCGTGCCGATGCCCTGGCCGATGCTGGCCGGCAGCGCCACCGAGGTGGTCTCGTGGCACATGTTGGACGAGTCCGGCAGGTTGTTGTTGCCGTAGAGCCGGGCGAACAGCCCGTAGAGGTAGCTCCCCTCGTTCGACAGACGGCCGGAGCTGTAGAACACCGTGCCCTTCTTGCGGTCCTCGACGGCGCGCAGCTCGCGGGCGATCTCCTCGATCGCATGGCCCCAGGAGACCGGCACGTACTTGTCGCTGGCCGCATCGTAGCGGAGCGGGTGGGTCAGGCGGCCGGGCTGCTCGAGGTGGTAATCGTCCCAGCCCAGGAGTTCGGTCACCGTGTGCTTGGCGAAGAAGTCCGGCGTGCAGCGATGCGCCGTCAGCTCCCAGGCCACCGCTTTCACCCCATTCTCGCAGAACTCGAAGGGCAGGGGGCTCGCCGGCTTCACCCAGGCGCAGCTGTTGCACTGGTAGCCATCGACCTTGTTGTGGCGCGTCAGCGCGACCGGAACGCTCGCCAGCACGCCCTCACGCCGCAGGATGTTGCCGACGGAGAAGGCCGAGCCCCATCCGCCGGAGGGCAGACGGTACGGCTTGAAGGTAGGCTTTTCCAACAGGTGAACTCCGGGCCTCTAAGGCAGGGAAACACCTGCCATCGACCGGTGTTTCCTAAAAGAATTCCCGGACCCGGAAATTTATTCACACCCAACATACATCAATAACAGAGGTTAACATGGTTATCGGCCGCGATTACATGCTGCACAAGCCCTCCGGGCCGTCAGCCCCCGAGCATTATCTTCACACGCAGGTCGTGCCGCGTGCGGTCAACACGGCCGGGGCGCTGGAAGTCGCTCTGAGCCGGGCCTCCGCGCGGACCGGCATCCGGCCCTCGCTGATCCTCGCCGGCGTCGCGGCCGCCGCGATGGTCGCGGTGTACCGCGTCCGGCAGGGCCGCGCCGGGGCTGACGAACGGCGGATTTGAGCCGGCAGCCCCGACACGACGGAGGCGGCGCGGTGGTTCCGCGGAGCGGCCAGACCGACCGCCAAAGTTTCTGGGGGCGATCAGGTCCCACGCCGCCGGGAGCCTGCTCTCGTGCGTCGATAATGACGGATGCGATGCCCAGGGCAGGGCCGCATAGGGCTTAGCGGGCTACGCCTGACCGTCATTCTCGCAGCGGGGGCACAGCACACCGATCCACCGCCACCCGGGACGCGGGCGCGGGCCGGTCGCGTTCAGGGACGCGCGCGATGGCGTCGTCTCACGGCGCCGGGGCCTGCCCCGCCACCACCACGCCCAGCGTATCCAGGAGGGAGGAGCGCGCCCGGCTGACGCGGCTCTTCACGGTGCCGACCTGGCAGCCGAGCTTGGTCGCCGCCTCCTCGTAGGTATGGCCCTCGGCGCCGACCAGCAGCAGCGCCTGCCGCTGCGCGGCCGGGAGCGTCCCGAGCTGCTTCCACACGACCTTGAGCGTGCTGGCATCCTCCTGGTCGGACAGGCTGGTCATCTGGCTGGCATGGGTGCCGTCCACATCCTCGACCTCGCGCCGGTTCTTGCGCAACTCCGAGTAGAACTGGTTGCGCAGGATCGTGAACAGCCAGGCGGTGAAGTTCGTCCCGGGCCGGAACCGCGCCTGGTTGGCCCAGGCCTTCACGAAGGTCTCCTGCACGAGGTCGTCGGCCCGGCTGACATCGCCGACCAGGGACAGCGCGAAGGTGCGCAGGGCCGGAAGCGCCTTGATGATGTCGCTGCGGAAGTCGAACGCCACGACCTGGCCGTGGGCTGCCACGGCGGCTTCGAACCGCTCCACGAGGCCGGCGAGCTGGGCCGGGAGCGGCTCCTGCTCGACGATCTGGAAATAGTCGCGGATCGGTAGGGCGAGGTGCTGACCGAGGATCGTGGCGTAGCGGGGCACGGCGCTCTCGGGCGTGGGGCCGGCCGGCGGGTTCGATCCATCATCGATCATGCGCGTTCCCTGAGGCCCCTGTCTTGCTATCTGGAATGACTCTAACCGGGTATCCGAGCAATCCTGAACCATTGCCAAACGCTCCCGGCAATATCGGGAAATTTACGCAGGATGGCGCGGCCGCGATGAATGGTGTTCGACTCCTGGGTGTGGCACCCAATCCCGCATCGGTGCAGAATACGGTTCGTGAGGAGAGCGGGATGAGCCACGACCATGCACACGACCATCCCCACGGCAGCGATCTCTCGCCCGTCGAGGCGCGGGTCCGCGCGCTGGAATCCCTGCTGACCGAGAAGGGCTATATCGACCCCGCGGCTATGGACGCCCTGGTCGAGCTCTACGAGACGAAGGTCGGGCCGCATGCCGGCGCCCGGGTCGTGGCCCGGGCCTGGGTCGACCCCGATTACCGGGCGCGGCTCCTCGCCGACGCGACCCCGGCGATCGCCGAGCTCGGCATCGGCGGCCGGGGCGGCGAGCACATGGTGGTGGTGGCCAACACCCCCGAGACCCACAACCTCGTCGTGTGCACGCTCTGCTCCTGCTACCCCTGGCCGGTGCTCGGCCTGCCGCCGGTCTGGTACAAGGCGCCGCCCTACCGCGCCCGGGCGGTGATCGACCCCCGCGGCGTCCTGGCCGAGTTCGGGGTCACCATCCCGGAGACCACCCGGATCACCGTGTGGGATTCCACCGCCGAGACCCGCTACATGGTCCTGCCGATGCGCCCCGCGAACACCGCGGGGTTCTCCGAGGAGGCTCTGGCCGCCCTCGTCACCCGCGACGCGATGATCGGCACCGGCCTGCCCGGAACGGTCCCGCCGACCCCGCCGGAGATGCCGGTATGAACGGAGCCCAGGACCTCGGCGGCGCGCACGGGTTCGGGCCCGTGGTGCCGGAGCCGGACGAGCCGGTCTTCCACGCCGATTGGGAACGCCGCGTCTTCGCGATGGCGATGGCGATGGGCTTCACCGGCGCCTGGAACCTCGACGGCAGCCGCGCCACCCGCGAATCGCTGCCGCCGGCGCAATATCTGGCGTCGAGCTACTACGAGATTTGGCTTGCGGCCCTGGAGAAGCAGGTCGCCGCCACGGGCCTCGCGACGCCCGACGAGATCGCGGCGGGTCGGGCGTCCGAGCCGACCAAGCCGGTGGCGCGGGTGCTCGCCCGGGACGGGCTGGAAGCCCGGTTCCGCGCCGGCTTCCCGAGCAGCTGCGAGCCGGCCGCACCCGCCCGTTTCGCGGTCGGCGACATCGTTCTGGCCCGGAACGCCCATCCCACCGGGCATACCCGCCTGCCGCGCTACGCCCGCGGGCGCCGAGGCCGGGTCGAGCGCGTCGAGGGCGCGTTCGTGTACCCCGATACCAATGCGTACCAGGCGGGCGAGAACCCGACCTGGTTGTACACCGTCAGCTTTACCGCTCAGGAATTGTGGGGCGCGAGCGGCGACCCGGGCGGGATCGTCACGGTGGCGGCCTTCGAACCCTATCTGGAGCCGGCGTGAGCACGCCGTCGCCCAGGGCCTTCGCGGCCCCCTGGGAGGCCCAGGTCTTCGCCCTGGTGGTCTCCCTGCAGGAGGCCGGCCTGTTCACCTGGGCGGAATGGGCCGATCGTCTCGGGCGCGAGATCCGGCCAACGGACGCGCCGGAGCGGGCGGCCGATTACGCCGCCTGGCTCGCCACGCTGGAAACTATCCTGTCCGAGCGTGGGGTTACGGCCTCCGAGAGCGTCGCGGCGCGCACCGCGGCCTTCCTGCGCGCCGCCGCGGCGACGCCGCACGGCCAGCCGATCCGGCTCGAGAACGATCCGCTCTACCGGCCCTGAGCCGGGAGGCTGTCGAGGGGCACCGGGGCGGCGTGCGGGCGGCTGGCGAGAAGCGCGTCGAGGAGCGCCAGAACTTCGCGCCGGCCGCAATTCTTCGCCGCTTCGAACGGCGTCCAGGTCTGAACGAATTCGAATTGCGCGAAGACCTGGCGGTAGCGTTCGAGTTCCTTCGGCGTCAGCGGCACGCCCCGGACGAACGCCTTGTGCGCCGAGATCGTCGTCGCCCGACGCGGGTCGGCGGGGTCGAGCTCGAACTTCAAGGCGTCGCCGCAGAAGCAGATCTTGCGCGCGCGGTCGAACAGGACGGCGTGGCCGTCGAAATGGCCGGCGGTGCGGTGCAGCTCCAGGCCGGGCAGGGGCTCCAGCACGTCGTCGTAGGGCCAGCTGACCTGCAGGGCGGCGCTCCAGGTGAAGTCGGCCGCGGGCAGGCACAATTCCGGGTCGAACCGGTCCTGGAGCTGCACCAGGGCGCCGTAGGAATGCGGGTGGGAGGCCGAGAGCACCTGCATGCCGCCGAGCGTCTCGATCTGGTCGAGGGCGGCCTCGCTGAAGACCGGGCAGCCCTCGAACCCCATATTCCCGGCGTCGGTCCGGATCAGATAGGCGGAGGGGCCGATGCCGGAGACCGGCTCGTTCCAGAACCGCCAGACGCCGGGTTCCAGCTCCTGCCAGTGGCAGGGAAAGGCGTCCTGCGCCTCCCGGGCGGTGCGGAACCGCCAGCCGTCCTGGGGCGCCACGTGCCGAGCGTCGAGGCACATCGGGCAGGACGGGGGCGCCTCGAAATGGCGCTGCCAGAACCCGCAATTGTCGCAGGTATAGGCGGGCAGCTTCAGGGCGCCCGCGAAGGGCAGATAGCCGGGCATCGTCTCGAACCTCTCCTGGCGCATGGCCCCGGGTTTCCAAAGGGTCCAGCCCTTCGGCGGGGTTCGGAGGTGGAACCCCGAAAGACCAGGGCTCCGCCCTGGACCCGCAAAAGGTCTCGGACCTTTTGAAACCAGGACGTGTCTAGCGAGTCCGGTCCGGTAGCGCAGCCCGCCGGGGCCGGGTGGCCGCCACGGCCGCGGCGGCGAGCCCCAGCAGCGCCAGCCCGGCGAGGCCGCCGACCACCGTGTCCCGGGTGCGGCTCGTGACGAACTCGCCCCGCGTGGTCTTCATCCGATCGGTGAAGCGCCCATCGATGCCGACCTCGCCGGGTACGGGATCGTAGAGGTTGCCGTCCATCTCGGGGATCGTCGTGTCGGACAGCTGGGCGGACCACATCGAGGCGGCCTTGCGGTCGGCCAGCGCGGGGGCCAGCGCCTGCGCGGCGGCCATCATCATCGACGAGCGCCCGACCCAGACCTCCCGGCGCGGATGCTCGACGGCGTAGACGATCGCCTCGGCGCAGAGCCGCGGGTCGAAGACCGGATCCGGGGCGTATTGGCGGTGACCGGTGTGGTTGCGCGCCCAGTTGAATTGCGGGGTGTTCACCGCCGGCAGATAGACCACGCTGAGGCTGACGGCGACGTCGTCGTGGAGCAACTCGCAGCGCAGGGCGTCGGTGAAGCCGGAGACGGCGAATTTGGCCGCACAATAGGGCGCCTGGAGCGGCGCCGCCCGGATCGCGAGGCCGGACGAGACCTGGATGATCGCGCCGCGGTTGCGCCGCTTCATGTAACGCAGCGCCGCGAGGGTGCCGTAGACCTGGCTGAGATAGGTGGTCTCGGTCACCCGCCGGTACTCGTCCGGGGTGATCTCGTCGGCGGGGCTCACCACGGTGGACATGGCGTTGTTCACCCAGGCCCGGATCGGGCCGAGCTCGGCCTCGATCCGCGCGGCGGCGGCGTCCACGGCCTGCGGGTCGGCGACGTCGGCCGCGATCGCCAGGACCGGCTGGCCGTAGGCGGCAAGCGCCCGCTCGGCGGCGGCGAGCCGCCCGGGATCGCGCGCCACGACGGCCACCGACCAGCCGCCGGCGGCGAGGCGATGCGCGGTCGCGAGCCCGATTCCGGCGGTCCCTCCGGTAACGACTGCAACCCGCGCCATCCTGTCCTCACCCGATCGTTGACGAATCGCTGCGGCAACGGGTGTGGCCGCCCCCGGTTGCGCCGCACCACCGTGCCGGAACGTCACGGCCGCCGGTCTTTTCGGAACCCTTTGCGCAACATCCGGCGCCGAGCGCTGTTGGTTCTCGGTAGTCGCGCACAGTTCAAGCGCCACGGACATCGAGGATCGCAGCCATGCGATACGGACGACGTTTGTCCCTGCCGATCGATCCCTGGCCGCAAGCGTCGCTCGGCGAGCGCATGTCGGTCGGTCTGGTCCTGACCCTGCTGCTGGCGGTGCCGCTCTGCGCGGCCAGCGCCGTGATGGTCGTGAGCGCGACGATCGCGGCCTACATCGCCTGGTCCTACGACCTGGGCGCATCCCTGCGGGACGCCGTCGAGCGCCAGATCGGCCGGATGGCCGGCGGCCAGGGGCGCGCAGTCCGGAAGGTTTGAGGGACGGCAGGCGTCCGCGCCTGATCGGCTGCAGCCGTTCGATGCGTGTTCCTGAACGCGAGACGGTTTGATCCCGGCTGTCGCATCCTCGCCCGCATCCAGAGGCGGCGAAGCGAAGCGCAGGCCTCGAAGGACTCTTCCGAACCGGCAACGCGATCCCTCGCGGCAGCTGCGCCTCAGGCCGAGAGGCCGATCGGCATGTCCGCCGATCGAATTGGCAGTTGCCGAACCGTCATTGCGAGCGCAGCGAAGCAACCCAGTGATGCGCCACTTCCAGGGGATGGCGCGCTGCCCTGGGTTGCTTCGCTGCGCCCGCTATGACGGCGTGTGCCGAACGCTCCGCGAGGGGCAGCCACGTTTTTTCGATAGCACCGCATGCGGCCTAACGATCCTGCCGGCCGTCGGGAAAGACGCACGAACTAATATCGCGTGGCCGCCCGCACCGTCTTCGGAATGAAGCGCAAACCTGTTCATTGCGACCGTGCAGCCGCCGCCCGACGCAGGTCCGATTTGACCTCGACGCATCGGCTGGGCCAGTCAGGTTCGGAACCGAGAGATCGCCATGTTCCGTTCCCTGATGAGTGCCCGGCGCTTCGCGCCTCTGTTCTGGTGCCAGTTCTTCTCGGCGTTCAACGACAACTTCCTGAAGAACGCGCTGGGATTCCTGATCCTGTTCGGGATCGGCGGGCAGGCCTATGCGCATGCGGGCGTGCTCGTCACCCTGGCGAGCGCGGTGTTCATCGGGCCGTTCTTCATCCTGTCGGGCCTGGGCGGGCAATGGGCCGACCGCTACGACAAGGCGCTGATGGCCCGGCGGCTCAAATTCGCCGAGATCTTCGCCGCCGGCACCGCGGTGCTGGGCTTCCTGCTGCATTCGGTGCCGGTGCTGTTCGTGGCGCTCGGCCTGTTCGGGACGATCGCGGCGCTGTTCGGCCCGATCAAGTACGGGATTCTGCCGGATCACCTGCGCCGCGAGGAGCTGCCCGCCGGCAACGCGCTGGTCGAGGCCGCGACCTTCCTGGCGATCCTGCTGGGCACGATCGCGGCCGGCGCGGCCTCGGCGATGGGCGGCTCCGGCCTGGTCTTCGGCGCCCTGGTGATGGGCTTCGCGGTTCTGTGCTGGCTGTCGGCCCGGATGATCCCGCCGACCGGGGAGGGTGCGCCGGACCTCCATGTCGACCGCAACGTGGCGCGCTCGACCGTCTCGCTGCTGCGCGACCTCTGGGCCGACACGCGCCTGTGGCGCGGCTCGCTGACGGTGAGCTGGTTCTGGCTGGTCGGCGTGGTGGTGCTGTCGCTCCTGCCGGTTCTGGTGCGCGACGCCTTCAACGGCACCGAGACGGTGATCACCGTGCTGCTGGCTCTGTTCTCCATCGGCATCGCCGTGGGGTCGGGACTGGCCTCTTGGCTCGCCAGCGGCCGGATCGTGCTGCTGCCGACGCCCGTCGGGGCGGTGCTGATGGGCCTGTTCGGCCTCGACCTCGCCTGGACGATCGGGTCCATGCCGCCGCCGCCCGCGGAGGCGATCGGTCCGCTGGACTTCCTGCGCAGCGGCGACGGGCTGCGCACCGCCATCGGCTTCCTCGGCCTCGCCGTGTCGGGCGGGCTCTACATCGTGCCCTCCTTCGCGGCCGTGCAGGCCTGGACCGAGAAGGCGATGCGCGCCCGCATCATCGGGGCGGTCAACGTCGTCACCGCGGCCTTCATGGTCGCCGGCACCCTGGCGCTCGCTGGGCTGCAGGCCATGGACCTGTCGATCGCCAGCCTGCTCGCATTGGTGGCGGTGCTGAACCTGGTCGTCGGCGTCCTCGTATTCGCGACCCTGCCGACCAGCCCGTTCCGGGACGCGCTGTCGATCCTGTTCCGGGCCTTCTACCGGCTGGAGGTGCGCGGGCTCGACAACGTTGCGGCGGCCGGACCGAACTGCATCCTGGCGCTGAACCACGTCTCGTTCCTCGACGCGCCCCTGGCCCTGTCGCTGCTCGATCAGGAGCCGGTCTTCGCGGTCGACAGCGGCATCGCGCAGCGCTGGTGGGTCCGGCCGTTCCTGCGGGTCACCAAGGCGATGCCGCTCGACCCGACCCGGCCGCTCGCGACGCGGACGCTGATCAACGCAGTCAAGAGCGGCGAAACGCTGATCATCTTTCCCGAAGGCCGTCTCACGGTCACCGGCAGCCTGATGAAGGTCTATGACGGCGCCGGGCTGATCGCCGACAAGTCAGGGGCCATGGTGGTGCCCGTGAAGATCGACGGGCTGGAGCGGACCGCGTTCTCGCGCCTGTCCCGCTCGCAGGTGCGCCGGCGCTGGTGGCCGAAGGTGACCGTGACGGTGCTGCCGCCGGTCCGCCTCACCGTGGACCCGGCGCTGCGCGGCAAGGCCCGCCGGCAGGCCGCCGGGGCGGCGCTCTACGGCATCATGTCGGACCTGCTGTTCCGCACCGCCGACACGAACCGCGGCCTGATGGCGGCGCTGATCGATGCCGGGGAGCGCCACGGCTGGCGCCGCACCGCGGTCGAGGATCCGGTCACCGGCCGCCTGACCTACAGCCGCCTGGTGACCGGTGCGAACGTGCTCGGCCGCAAGCTGATGCCCCTCGCCCCCGAGGGCGGGCGGATCGGCGTGATGCTGCCCAACGCCAACGGCGCGGCCGTGACCCTGTTCGCCCTGGCTTCCGCGGGCCGGGTGCCCGCGATGATCAACTTCTCCGCCGGGGCGGCCAACGTCCTCTCCGCCTGCCGGGCGGCACAGGTCGACAAGATCCTGACTTCCCGGGCCTTCATCGAGAAGGGACGGCTCGGAACCCTCGTCGAGGCGATCAAGGGGACCGTCGAGCTGGTCTATTTGGAAGACCTGCGCGCGACCGTCACGACGCCGGACAAGATCCGGGCGCTGCTCGCGGGCCGGAAGCCCCTGGTGAAGCGCCTGGGCGAGGACCCGGCCGCAATCCTGTTCACCTCGGGCAGCGAGGGCACGCCCAAGGGCGTGGTGCTGGCCAACCGCTGCATGCTCGCCAACGTGGCCCAGGTCGCCGCCCGGATCGATTTCGGCCCGACCGACAAGGTGTTCAACGTCCTGCCGGTGTTCCACGCCTTCGGGCTGACCGCCGGGCTGGTCCTGCCGCTGGTCTCGGGCGTGCCGGTCTATCTCTACCCGTCGCCGCTGCACTACCGGATCGTCCCGGAGCTGATCTACGGCTCCAACAGCACGGTCCTGTTCGGCACCGACACGTTCCTGTCCGGCTACGCCCGGGCCGCGCATTCCTACGACCTGCGCTCGCTCCGCTACGTCGTGGCCGGCGCCGAGGCGGTGAAGGAATCCACCCGCAAGACTTGGGGCGAGAAGTTCGGGCTGCGCATCCTCGAGGGCTACGGCGTCACCGAGTGCGGGCCGGTGGTCGCGCTGAACACACCGATGTTCAACCGCTTCGGCACGGTCGGGCGGATCCTGCCCGGGATCGAGACCCGCCTGGAGCCGGTGCCCGGGATCGACGAGGGCGGCCGCCTCGCGCTGCGGGGGCCCAACATCATGCTGGGCTACCTGCGGGCGGAGAAGCCCGGCGTGCTGGAGCCGCCGCCGGATGGCTGGCACGACACCGGCGACATCGTCGCGATCGACGCCATGGGCTTCGTGACGATCAAGGGCCGGGCCAAGCGCTTCGCCAAGATCGCCGGCGAGATGGTGTCGCTCGCCAGCATCGAGGCGCTCGCCGCCGAGCTCTGGCCGAACCAGCCGAGCGCGGTCGCCGCCGTGCCGGATCCGCGCAAGGGCGAGCGGCTGGTGCTGTTCACGCAGGAGAAGGGTGCGACCCGGGCGGCCTTCCAGAGCTTCGCCAAGGGGCGCGGCGCCTCCGACGTGGCGATCCCCGCCGAGGTGGTGGTGCTCGACGCGATTCCGATGCTCGGCACCGGCAAGGTCGACCAGGTCTCCGTCGTCAAGCTGGCCCAGGAACGGGCCAAGGAGATTGCCGCCGCCTGACCGCCTGTCCCACCCGGCCGGCCCGCATCACCCAAACGGGGGATGCGGGCGCAGGCCCGATGCCCTCGTATCACGAATACAGTCATGATTCGATCATTCCCCAGTGATCGAGGTTCGTGGACTGGATTTCGCGATTCAAACGCGTGTCGACGAGGGGTTGAACATGCACAAGGGCAGGCGATTTCCGATCTGGCTGACCCGGCGGGCCTATTTCAAGCGGATCGCGCGCTGGACGAAGCCCGGCAAGGCCCACAAGGCCGCGCCGCAGATCCTCGAGACCGAGCCCGCAGCTCCCGCGTCCAACATCGTGCCGTTCCCGATCCGGGTGGGACAGGCGGTACGTCCGGCCTTCCCGGATTTGCGCGGCGTCAGCCTCGGCTGAGCCGTCCGTCCGGGACTTGCCGGCGCCGCCGGATCGGTGAATCTGTGCGCGCTGGCGGACTCAGGATCAGGAGGATGCGTGCCGGACCACGGGCCTGATCCGAGCCCCGCCGCATCGCCCCGGCGCAGCCTGCGCCGCGCCGCGAGGGTGAGCGTCGCGATCGCGGCGCTCGTGCTGGGGCTCCTGGCGGCCGGCGCCGGGATGGTCTGGCGCTACGCCGCGGCGCTGCCGCCCCTCGACCTCGCGGCGGCCTCGGCGCGCTCCACCGTGGTGCTCGACCGGTCCGACACGCTGCTGCGCCCCTTCGCCACCGCGGACGGCCGCTGGCGGCTGCCGGTCACCGCCGCGACCGTCGATCCGCGCTACCGGGCGATGCTGCTCGCCTACGAGGACCGGCGCTTCGAATCCCATCCGGGGGTCGACCCGGCGGCGATTCTGCGGGCCGCAGCGCAATGGCTGGGGCACGGGCGGATCCTATCGGGGGGCTCGACCCTGTCGATGCAGGTCGCCCGCCTGGTCGAGCCGCGCCACGGGCGCTCGCTGGAGGCCAAGCTCCGGCAGATGGTGCGGGCGGTCGCGCTGGAGCGGCAGCTCGGCAAGGCGGCCCTGCTCGACCTCTACCTGGCGCTCGCCCCCTATGGCGGCCCGCTCGAAGGCGTGCGGGCGGCGAGCCTCGCCTATTTCGGCCGGGAGCCGGTGCGGCTGACGACGGCGCAGGCCGCCCTGCTGGTCGCCCTGCCGCAATCCCCCGAGACCCGCCGGCCCGACCGGTTCCCGGACCGCGCCCGAGCCGCCCGCGACCGGGTGCTCGACCTCGCTGCGAGTCGGGGCCTCCTCAGCTCCGCCGAGGCCGCCGCCGCCAAGGCGGAGCCGGTGCCGACCGCGCGACAGCCGTTCCCGATGCTGGCAGCCCACGCCGCCGAGGCGGCGGTGGCGGCCGAGCCCGGGACGCCGGTGATCCGCCTCGCCATCGACGGGCGGCTGCAGGCGCGGCTGGAGACGCTCGCGGCCGAGCGCGCCGCCGCGGCCGGGCCGGCCCTCTCCGCGGCGATCGTGGTGCTCGACAACCGCGACGGCCGCGTCCTCGCCCAGGTCGGCAGCGCCGGCTACCTGGACCCGAGCCGGCGCGGGGCGATCGACATGACCCTGGCCGTGCGCTCGCCGGGCTCGGCCCTGAAGCCCTTCGTCTACGCGCTGGCCTTCGAGAACGGCCTCGCCCATCCCGAAACGCTGCTGGAGGACCGCCCGGCCCGGTTCTCGGCGAACTACGCGCCGGAGAATTTCGACCTGACCTTCCAGGGGACGGTCACGGCCCGGCGCGCCCTGCAGCTCTCGCTCAACGTGCCCGCGGTGGCGCTGATGGAGGCGGTCGGGCCGGCGCGCTTCATCGCCCGGCTGCGCGCGGCCGGCGCCGGGATCCAGCTCCCGCGCGAGGCGGCGCCGGGCCTGCCGGTGGCGCTCGGCGGCCTCGGCATCACGCTCACCGACCTCGCGCGGCTCTATGCGGGACTGGCCCGCGGCGGGTCGGTGCCGGACATCCTGCGCCGGGCCGGAGACGCCGCCGGGACCGGCCCGGAGCACCGGGTGACCGAGCCGGTGGCGGCCTGGTACGTCGCCGACATCCTGCGCGGGACGCCGCCGCCGGAGAACGCGCTGACGAACCGCATCGCCTACAAGACCGGCACCTCCTTCGGCTACCGCGACGCCTGGGCCGCCGGCTTCGACCGGCACGTCACCGTGGTGGCCTGGATCGGCCGGCCCGACGGCGCGGCGGTGCCGGGCCTCGTCGGCCGGGTGGCCGCCGCCCCGATCCTGTTCGACGCCTTCGCGCGGCTGGGGATCGAGCCCGAGCCGATCCCGCAGCCCCGCAACGTGCTGAGCGTCGCCGAGGCCGGCGGCCTGCCGCCGCCGCTGCGGCGGCTGCATCGCGACGGGGCGGAGACGCAGGGCCCGGCGCTCAAGATCGCCTATCCCCCGGACGGCGCGCGGATCGATCTGGGCCTCGCGGGCGAGCGCGGGGACGAGCGCGACACGGCGGGCCAAGGTCTCGCCCTCAAGGCGCTCGGCGGGGTTCCGCCGCTGACCTGGCTGGTCGACGGCCAGCCCGTGGCACAGACGCCCCGGCGCCGGGCCGAGTGGGTTCCCGGCGGGGCCGGCTTCGCGCGAATCTCGGTTCTCGATGCAACGGGCGCGAGTGACAGCGTCTCCATCCGGATCGAGTGACGGGCCGGCCCAGAGATTGAGCCGACGAAAATGCCTGGGGTGCGTCACTCTGCACCCGACAATACGTTCGTGGACGCAGATCTTCCTCGCCGGATTCATCGCTCATCAACGAATACCGGTCTAGTGCTCGCCGGTGAGGTCGGTGATGGCTTGGAAGGTCGGCGCCGGGATCGCGGTGCTCCTCGGATTGGTCGGCGTGGCGGCGGGGCTCGGCAGCGATGCCGATCCGCGCCGGGCCGGCTGGCGCGAGGCCTATCGTCCGCCCGCCGAGATCCCGTTCCCCAGCGAGAATCCGTACTCGGCCGCCAAGGCCGAGCTGGGCCGACGGCTGTTCTTCGACCCGATCCTGTCCGGCGACGGCACCCGGACCTGCGCCACCTGCCACCTGCCGGATCTCGGCTGGGGTGACGGGCGCGCCCGCGCGGCGACGCGCATGCAGGGCGACATGGACCTGCGCACGCCGACGCTGATCAACGTCGCCTGGCAGGACGGCCCGATGGGCTGGGACGGGAAGTTCCCGACCCTCGAATCCGTCGCCGCGATGCCGATGACCTCGCCGTCCAACATGAACCTGCCGATGGCCGACGCGCTCGCCCGGCTCAGCGCCGATGCGCGCTACGCCTCCGCCTTCGCCAGCGCGTTCGACGATCCCGCGATCACCCGTGAGCGGCTGGAAGCGGCGCTGGCGACCTTCGAGCGCCTGATCGTCGCCGGCACGACCCCGTTCGACCGCTGGATCGCCGGCGATGAGGCGGCCATTGGCGCATCGGCCAAGCGCGGGTTCGACCTGTTCAACGGCCGGGCCGACTGCGCGAGCTGCCATTCCGGCTGGTCGTTCACCGACAATTCGTTCCACGATATCGGCGTCGGCACCGGGACCGACATTGGCCGCGGCCGGTTCAAGCCGACATCGGTCGCCCTGCGCTACGCCTTCAAGACCCCGACGCTCCGGGAGATCGGCCGCCGGGCGCCCTACATGCACGACGGCTCGGCCCCGACCTTGGAGGCGGTGATCGATCTCTACAACCGCGGCGGCATCGACCGCCCGAGCCGGTCCCGGGCGATCAAGCCGCTCCATCTGAGCGCGACGGAGCGGGCCGACCTGCTGGCGTTCCTGGGAACCCTCGCGACGGAGCGGAGCCGCGACCTGACGACGGCCTCGTTCACCACCGCGGTCCCGGCGCCGTAACGGCGGCACGATCGACCGGGACAGGCATTGCGCGCAGGGATGATCCAGGGACACCGCAATCCGCGAATGCCACGCACCATTGGGCTGCTTGGCTGCGCGCAATCCCGGCTGGCCCGCCCAAGCCGGACGGGTATCTCGATCGCACCCTCATGCTGATGTGGGAGCGAAGCGAGCCCTCCGACTGGCCACGCGATCCCCGGGAGGCTCCTTCGCCGTCCGGCGGTCTTCGATCGCAGGGCACCTCAGGATAAGGGCGCGGATGGGAAAGCCGCGTCAACGTGGTTCCCGAGCCGCTCACACAACGCCCGCTGCATCGGCCGGACGGGCAGCCGAACGGGCGTTGTGCGAAGGGCCTCACTCTATCCCAACCGCACTCGTCAGCGGGCGAGCCCTGGCTGGGGCGCTCCGGTCACGCGCCGCTCGCAGGCTTCGAGCGCGGCGGCGAACCGGGCCTCGCCGACCGTGTATTGGTGGGACAGGCTCGCCAGGCTGAGAAGGATCCAGACGCTGCCGAGGACGCTCGCCACCACCACGCCGAGCAGCACGTAGATCGTCCGGGTGTTGCGCCGAACCTCGATGGACAGGTCGTGGACGAGTTCCCGGTTGCCTTGAGAGAGGGCGTCTCTCGCGGCAACCAGCTCGTTGTGCATCTCGCTGATGACGTGGGTGGCATTGTACAGCAGCAGAAGGTGGACGACGAAATCGTCGTCCGTGGTGGTGTTGAGAGCGGCCGCGACGCGCACGGCGAGCTGCCGCTCCCAGGGCAGGAGTTCCCGGCCGTGAACCGTCCGGTAGAACCGCTCGAGGTTGTTCACGGACGGAAGGCCTCGCGCCAGGCCGTGTGGAAGTTGCGCCGCAGGCGCCGTCCCTCGACGCGCAGGCGCATCGGCGCGGTGGTCGCCAGCTCCAGCCAGGTCATGTGCTGGATCCGCAGGGCCTCGATCAGGCGCTCGCCGATCCGCTCGATCTCGATGGTGCGGAAGTTCGGCTGCGCCTTCAGCTGACGGAACACGTCCGAGGCTTCCAGATAATCGAAGTTGGTCGCCTGGGCGGTGTTCTTGGCCAGGATCGCCCGGTCGCATTCGAGCAGCAGCGGCCGGAGCTCCCGCAGCACGTCCAGGGCGGTGGGATCGACGGCGCCGGCGGCCACGACCACGCAGAGGCGGATCTTATCCTCGCGGCAGCTCTCGACGATGATCTCGGTGCTGCGCCGGGTCGTCTCGGTGTCGCCCGCCGGGAAATCGACCACGACGAAGCGCTCGGCGGCATCGGACACGCGCTCGATCAGGTCCTGGACCAGGGTCGGGTCGACGCGGCCGGTAGAATCCTCCGCGCGCAGGCGCTGCCGGAAGCAGGAGACGCCCGGGCGGCGCGGCACGAAGTTCTGGCTGCCCGGCTCGGTCTCGCGCATCAGCGCCGTGTGGAAGTGCCGGTTGGCCGGATCGGTGTCCACCGCCAGGACGGGGCCGACCTCGGCGCAGAGATCGGCGATCTGCAGGGCGATGGTCGTCTTGCCGACGCCGCCCTTGCCGCCGAGGCACAAGATCAGGACCTTCGAATTGCCCGACCCGAGAAGATCCTGCTGGATGTCCTGGAGCTCGGACGGGGTGTACCAGGCCGGAACCTTGAGCTGCGTGGCGTCGGTCATGGAAGTCTCCTTGCGGTGAATGGCGCAGGGCTGCGTCCGCGCGGGCGTGGCTGCGGCGCGCGGAGACGGTCCTGCGGGGGTGTCAGGGTTCGTGTCGTCGATCCGGGCCCGGCCCGGTGGCGGCTGGGCCGGATATCGGCGCCGACCGCGGGCCGGCGCCGCCCGTGCGCGTCAGGAGGAAGGACGCTCTCAAGCAGCCGGTCCCCGGTCGGGCGCCGAAGCGGAGGCCGCGTGCCGCGGCCGCCTGAGGCCCAACCGGGGCATCGAGCCGAGCAGGTCGGGACCGGGAATATTCGCCCACTTCACGCCTTGCACTCCATTGCCGGCCCGGTGCCGCGGCGGGGCCGCGCCCGATCGTCGTCCGGGCGGCGTCGCGCAGGACAGAGAGTTCGCCCAGCTCTCGGCGCAAGGCAAGCCTATAAGTTCCGATGTTGACAGCTTATACGCTGCTATGATCCCAAAACCGAAGAATCATTACAGCACAATTTTCGCAATTTTCCAAACCAATGCTTCGGAATCGGCTTCATATCTATAAGTACACGACCGTTATGAACCAAAATCAATCGCCATATCTACGCCGAAGACAAACAGAAATCGTCCCAATTCACACCGCAGTGCGGCAACAGCCGATCCGGAACGGGGAAGGACGCCGCCGCGACAGCGCCAACGTCCAAAGACATCACGCCTGGGATGCTGCTGAGCGGAGCGGGGATCGGCGGGCGGCTGTCCGGGCCCGGATCCGGGTCCCTGCCGCGATGCAACCGGCCATCGCCGAGGTTGCACGTGCAATTCACAGCGTTAACCTTCCACTCATATTCGTTAATAAACTATTGGCGAAGAGCTGATGAAGCTATCTAAATAGCCCGGTAACCACGGTGTCGGCAGGCACCGGCGAGGCTCCGATGTCAGCATTCAAGAATAAGCGCACCTCCACCGGATACGCCCTCGCCACCGCGGGAGCGGCGAGCCTCGCGGCCACGAGCGAGGCGCAGGCCCATGTGAAGTGGTTTTGTGCCTACGATGTCGCCGGGCAGCCGCAGGGCCTCGAACAGGTGCTCTGCGCCAATTTCGAGGGGCTGACCGTGCTCGCCCTGGTCTGCCTGATGTTCGGGTGCCTGGCCGAGGGAACGCCGCTTGGGAGCGCGCTGCTCAACGCCCTCGATCGCGTGACCGCCCGGATCCGCACCGACACCGAGCTGCTGGTGCGGGCCACCCTGGGCTTCTTCTTCGTCTCGCTCTGGGAACTCGGCGGCATCATCCTGACCCCCGAGCTGAAGACTGATGTCGCCTGGATCCCGTGGTTCCAGCTGGCGCTCGCCGGCTGCCTGATCTGGCGCCGCACCATGCCGCTCACGGGCCTGGGGATCGTGTTCCTGTTCAGCTTCGCCACGGCGCAGTACGGCGTCTTCCACCTCGCCGACTACCCGATCTTCCTCGGCGTGGCCGTCTACCTGATCTGCCGCGGCCTCGATCTGGCGCCCTTCGGCCTCCGTCCGCTCGACATCGTCCGCTGGACCGCCGCGATCACGCTGATGTGGGCGTCGATCGAGAAGTGGGCCTACCCGCAATGGACCGATCCGCTGCTCGCCGCCAAGCCGCAGATGACGCTGGGCGCGACCCCCGAGCTGTTCATGCAGGCCGCCGGCGTCATCGAGTTCACCCTGGCCTTCGCGCTGATCTGGACCCCGCTGGTCCGGCGTTGCGCGGCGATCATCCTGGCCGCGATCTTCATCTCGGCGGTGTTCGAGTTCGGCAAGGTCGACGCGATCGGCCATTCCGGGATCATCGTCGTGCTGATCGGCATCGCCGCCGACGATGTCCGCATGGCGGTCCGCGCCCGCCACGTGGTGCTGGCCCCGGCCTGGTACGGGGCCGCCCTGGCGCTGTTCCTCTTCCTCTACTACGCCGGCCACGCGGCCCTGTTCGGCGGCCTCGAGGCGTTGCCGGTGATCTGACGGGCGCTCAGCGCGCCGCGACCAGCGGCGCGAACACGTCGGTCAGCCCGGTGATCAGGATCTGAGTCCCGACGCAGAGCAGCAGGAAGGCGAACAGGCGCCCGGTCACCCGGGCCCGGGCCGGGCCGATCAGCGCCACGACCCGGTCGGCCGAGGCGTAGATCAGCGCCACCGCGAGGGCCACGACCAGGGCCGCCAGGGTGACGCCGATATAGAAGCCGAACCGGTCCGCGTAGGCGGCCGGCCGGTTCGACCCCAGGGTGATCGCCACCGCGATGGTGCCGGGCCCGGTGGTGAACGGCAGGGTCAGGGGGAAGAACGCGATCTCGGCGAGCGGGGCCGGCGCCGGATCCCCGCCGGTCTCGATCAGCGTCGTCGCGCCACGATCCTTCGAGCCCGACGCCTCCGCCTGCTTGCGCGCCTCGCGCGCCTCGGGCCGATTGAGCTGGTTCCAGGCCGAGGACATCACCACCAGCCCGCCGGCGATCCGCAGGGCCGCCAGGGTCACGCCGAAGAAGTTGAGGATCGGCGTTCCGGCCCAGAGGGCGCCGAGCATCACCAGGGCGGCGTAGACCCCGATCTTGCGCGACAGCAGCACCCGCTCGGCATGGCTGTAGGCGCTGGTCACCTGGGCGAAGATGAAGGCCCCGCCGATCGGGTTCACGATCGCGATCAGGCCCGAGAGGGCGAGCAGGAACTGCTGGATTGTGAAATCGATGCTCATCAGGGCCGCCGCCTAGACCAAGCGGCCCGCAACGGCCAGCCTCTTGGGCCGGATCAGCCCGGGGAGGGCGCCGGCACCAGCACCCGGGCCGGCGACAGGCGGCGGGCGCGGCGGACCTGCTGGACCGCCACCGGGCGGTAGAGCTGCTTGGTCGCGTCGACCACGTGCAGGCCGGCAAAGGGCAGCGCCAGCCCGGAGCCGAGCCGCTCCCAGGCCGGCCCCGTGCGCAGCATCAGCCGCGAGCGCACCGGCGGCATGTACAGGGTCTCGGCCCAGCCCTCGGGGGAGAACAGCGTGTCGCGCATCAGCCGGCCGAGCTGCGACCGGCTGTAGGGCTGGCCGTGGCCGAAGGGCGTCGCCTCGCGCCGGGCCCAGACCCCGCGCCGGTTCGGCACGACCAGGATCATCCGGCCACCCGGCGTCAGCGTGCGCCAGACCTCCTGCAGCAGCTCCGTCGGGCTCTCGACCGATTCCAGCGCGTGGACCAGCACGACCCGGTCGATGGCGGCCTCGGGCAGCGGCATCATGGTCGGGTCGGCCAGCGCCGTGCAGGAGCGGCCGGAGCCCGGCCAGTTCACCACCCCTTGCGTCGCCGGCATGAAGGCGAGGGTCCGCTCGGCGATGCAGTGGATCGGCCCGAGATACGGCGTTGCGTAGCCGATCCCGAGGACGCGTAGACCCGAGACCGAACCCAGGAACCCGTGGAGGGCGCGGGCGACGACGCGGTGCGTCTCGGCCCCCAGGGGGCTGGCGTAGAAGGCCCGCAGGCCGTTGACGTCGAGACGCATGGAGGAACGGGAGAATGAGGCCGGGACGACGATCCTAACTCAATGGTGGGCCGCGCCGCCCGCGGCAAGCATCTCGGGATGTTCCGGCGGTGGAACCGGGCTTGATCGCCGCCGGTTCACGGCAGCAGATTTCGCGCGTCGCCGCGCCTTGCGAATCTTCGCGCCTCCTGACGAGGGACTCCGATGGCTGCCGAGACCGAGATCCGAACCTTCCTGTGCCGCAGCGACAATATCGGGGTCTTGATTCGCGATCCCGTCAGCGGCGCCTGCGCGGCGATCGACGTGCCGGAGGCCGGGCCGGTCCTGAAGGCGCTGGACGAGACCGGCTGGCGCCTGACCGACATCCTGGTGACCCATCGGCACGGCGATCACGTCGAGGGCATCCCGGCGGTGAAGCGCGCCACCGGGGCCCGGGTGGTGGCGCCGGCCAAAGCCGGCAACGCGGTCCCGGACGTGGATGTGACGGTCGGCGAGGGCGACACCGTGCAGGTCGGCGGGCTCACGGCCCAGGTCTGGGAGACCCCCGGCCACTGCGCCGATCACGTCACCTACTGGTTCGAGGAGGCCGGCCTGGTCTGTTCGGGGGACACGCTGTTTACCCTCGGCTGCGGCCGGGTGATGGAGAGCCCGCCCGAGACCCTGTGGCGCTCCCTGCGGCGGTTCGAACACCTGCCCGACGCCACGCGGGTGTTCAGCGGCCACGATTACGTCCTGTCCAATGCCCGCTTCGCCCTGGCGGCGGAACCGGACAACCGCGACCTGTTGGCGCGCAAGGCCGAGGCCGAGCGGGCCAAGGCCGAAGGTCGTTTTCTGATTCCCTCGACAATGGGCGATGAGCGCGCGACCAATCCGTTCCTGCGTGCGAGCCTACCGACTCTGGCTAAGTCAGTGGATCTTGCGCCCGGCACAGATCCGGAAGCGGTGTTTGTTGCGCTGCGTGCGTGGAAGGACCGCTTCTAGGACCGGTGATAACCAAGAAAATTTTGTTGCGTTCTCAAGCCGAACTGACACATACCCTGTGCAAGCGGTCCAATCCGCTCGGTCAACGGGCTCCCGGGGGGAAGCCGTAACGTCAACGCGAAGCGCCGGGACGCTTCCGCCGGTATGATGGGGGTCCGTCTCGCCCTACCACCTGTCCACCTCCCGCCTTCCGCTTCCGTTCCTTAAGCCAGAATCTGACGGGGCTAAGGAAGAGGCGCTCAGCGCAAAGTCCAAGATTCCTGCTACAGACACGAATGCCAGTGACGCGCTTCGCGACACCGGCGAAGGGGCGGCCCCGTCGCGTCCCCGCGCGCCGGTCGCTGCCGATGTACGGTTGCTCGGTATCGCCACCGAGCACCTGTCCCGACTCGGACCCAAGCGCGTGACGGTGGTCGCCGTCGCGGCGGAAGCCGGGATGACGCATGCCAACGTCTACCGCTATTTCCCGTCGAAGGATGCGCTCCTCGACGCGGTGGCCGGACGCTGGCTGCGCGAGGTCGAGGCGCGGCTCGCCGGCATCGCCGACGCGCCCGACCCGGCCGACGACAAGATCGAGCGGCTGCTCACCGCTCTCGCGACGGTTCAGCGCGACGCCTTGTTCGACGAGCCCAACCTGTTCGCCGTCCATCTCGACGCCACGGTCTCGGCCCGGCCCATCGCCCGACGGCACCGGGTGCGCCTGCGCAGCCTGGTGGAGCGCGTGGTCGAAGAAGGCATCACCTCGGGGATCTTCTCCGCCCGGGACCGGGAGCGGGCGATCGCCTACATCTTCGATGCGAGCTATCGCTTCACCCATCCGCTCGCGATCCAGCACGATGCGGAAGTCCCGCGCGACCTGATCGAGGCCCGGTTCGGCGCGGTGATCCACGCGATCCAGCGGGTCCTCCGCTCCGGGATTCTCTGACGCCGCAAGCGCGCGGCTCGGCGCCTGCTGATGCATCTCAAGGCCCGGACATCGCGTCCGGGCCTTTCGCGTTTCAGCGCCTGCGATCAGGGCGCGATCCACAGGGTGGAACCGGGCCGAAATCGGCGAAATGACAAGCTTTCGGATGTGTCATCCCGGCTTTCCGGGTCGGCCGAGCCAGAGTGCGGCGCACCTAAAACCCTCCCGCCATTGATGTTTCATCGCCGTGTCCTGCCCCGCGCGAGCGCCGGCGCGAGCCGAACCACCCCGGCTGCAACCGGCCATCGGGTTGAAGCGCCGAGGCTTTTCGGTCACACAGCCGCGCAGATTCCAGAGCGGCGAATCCCGCGTCGGACCCGGCCACCGGACGGTCCCGACGCCTCGCCGATCCCACCGAAGACGACACGCAGCGGAGGTTGATCCGACATGGCTCGCAACAAGATCGCGCTCATCGGTGCCGGCCAGATCGGCGGCACCCTGGCCCTCCTGGCTGGCCTGAAGGATCTCGGCGACGTGGTGCTGTTCGACATCGTCGACGGCGTGCCCCAGGGCAAGGCGCTCGACATCGCCGAGGCCGCCCCGGTCGAGGGCTTCGACGCGACCTATTCGGGCGCCAGCGACTATTCCGCCATCAAGGGCGCCGACGTGGTGATCGTCACCGCTGGCGTGCCGCGCAAGCCCGGCATGAGCCGCGATGACCTGATCGGCATCAACCTCAAGGTCATGCAGGCGGTGGGCGAGGGCATCAAGAGCTACGCCCCGGACGCCTTCGTGATCTGCATCACCAACCCGCTCGACGCGATGGTCTGGGCCCTGCAGAAGTTCTCGGGCCTGCCCACCAACAAGATCGTCGGCATGGCCGGCGTGCTCGACTCGGCCCGCTTCCGCCACTTCCTGGCCGACGAGTTCAAGGTCTCGGTCGAGGACGTCACCGCCTTCGTGCTCGGCGGCCACGGCGACGACATGGTCCCGCTGGTGCGCTACTCGACGGTGGCCGGCGTGCCGCTGACCGATCTGGTCAAGCTCGGCTGGACCACCCAGGAGAAGCTCGACGCCATGGTCGAGCGCACCCGCAAGGGCGGCGGCGAGATCGTCAACCTGCTCAAGACCGGCTCGGCCTTCTACGCGCCCGCCGCCTCCGCCATCGCGATGGCTGAGAGCTACCTGCGCGACAAGAAGCGGGTCCTGCCCTGCGCCGCCTATCTGGACGGCCAGTACGGCGTGAAGGGCATGTTCATCGGCGTGCCGATCGTCATCGGCGCCGGCGGCGTGGAGCGCGTCCTCGAAGTCACGTTCGACCCGGCCGAGAAGGCGATGTTCGACAAGTCCGTCGCCTCGGTGACCGGCCTGATCGAAGCCTGCAAGGGCGTCGACAGCAACCTCGCCTAAGATACGGCCCGGAGCGGCGCGGTTGCAGCCGACCCGGGGGCCGGTCACGGTCCCCACAGGCGGCTCGTCGCGTCGCTCTCCGCTCCTTGCTTCTCGCTCCTCATCAAGAGGCCCCGATGAACATCCATGAATACCAGGCCAAGGCCGTGTTGAAGGAGTTCGGCCTGCCGATCTCCCGCGGCGTGGCGATCTTCGACCCGTCGGAGGCCGAGGCCGCCGCCAAGGAACTCGGCGGCCCGGTCTGGGTCGTGAAGAGCCAGATCCACGCGGGCGGCCGCGGCAAGGGGACCTTCAAGGACGCCCCCCAGGGCGCGAAGGGCGGCGTGCGGGTCACCAAGTCCATCGACGAGGTGAAGCAGTACGCCAGCGAGATGCTCGGCCAGACCCTGGTGACGATCCAGACCGGGCCGGCCGGCAAGCAGGTCAACCGCCTCTACATCGAGGAAGGCGCCCAGATCGCCGAGGAATTCTACCTCTCGATGCTGGTCGATCGCGCCACCGGCGGCGTCGCCTTCGTGGTCTCCACCGAGGGCGGCATGGATATCGAGGCGGTCGCCCACGACACGCCCGAGAAGATCCACACGATCCCGGTCGATCCCGCCACGGGCGTGATGCCCCATCACGGCCGGGCGGTCGCCAAGGCCCTCGGGCTCACCGGCGCCCAGGCCAAGGAAGCGGCGTCGCTGACGGAGAAGCTCTACACCGCGTTCGTGTCCAAGGACATGAGCATGCTCGAGATCAACCCGCTGGTGCTCACCGCCGACGGCCATCTCAAGTGCCTCGACGCCAAGATCTCGTTCGACTCGAACGCGCTCTACAAGCACGCCGACATCGTCGCGCTGCGGGACGAGACCGAGGAGGACGCCAAGGAGATCGAGGCGTCCAAATACGACCTCGCCTACATCGCGCTCGACGGCACGATCGGCTGCATGGTCAACGGCGCCGGCCTCGCCATGGCGACGCTCGACATCATCAAGCTCTACGGCGAGAGCCCGGCCAACTTCCTCGATGTCGGCGGCGGCGCCTCCGAGGAGAAGGTCACGGCGGCGTTCAAGATCATCACCGCAGACCCGCAGGTGAAGGGGATCCTCGTCAACATCTTCGGCGGGATCATGAAGTGCGACGTCATCGCCCGCGGCGTCATCGCCGCCGTCAAGGCGGTGGGCCTGCAGGTGCCGCTGGTGGTGCGCCTCGAAGGCACCAACGTCGAAGAGGGCAAGGATATCATCCGGGGCTCCGGCCTCAACGTGATCCCGGCGGACGACCTCGACGACGCCGCCCAGAAGATCGTCGCCGCCGTGAAGGGAGCCTGATCATGTCGGTGATGATCGACGCGAACACCAAGGTCATCTGCCAGGGCTTTACCGGCAAGAACGGGACCTTCCACTCCGAGCAGGCCCTCGCGTACGGGACCAAGATGGTCGGCGGCACGAGCCCCGGCAAAGGCGGCTCGACCCATCTCGGCCTGCCGGTCTTCGACACGGTGGCCGAGGCCCGCGAGGCCACCGGCGCCGACGCCTCGGTGGTCTACGTGCCGCCGCCCGGCGCCGCCGACGCGATCTGCGAGGCGATCGCCGCCGAGATCCCGCTGATCGTGTGCATCACCGAGGGCATTCCGGTGCTCGACATGGTCAAGGTGAAGCGGGCGCTCACCGGCTCGAAGTCGCGCCTCGTCGGCCCGAACTGCCCCGGCATCGTCACCGCCGGCCAGTCGAAGATCGGCATCATGCCGGCCAACATCTTCCGCCAGGGCTCGGTCGGGATCGTGTCGCGCTCGGGCACCCTGACCTACGAGGCGGTGTTCCAGACCACCAATGCCGGCCTGGGCCAGACCACGGCCGTGGGCATCGGCGGCGACCCGGTGAAGGGCACGGAGTTCATCGACGTGCTGGAGCTGTTCCTGGCCGACCCGAAGACCGAGTCGATTGTGATGATCGGCGAGATCGGTGGCTCGGCCGAGGAGGAGGCCGCCCAGTTCCTGAAGGACGAGGCCAAGCGCGGGCGCAAGAAGCCGATGGTCGGCTTCATCGCGGGCCGCACGGCGCCTCCGGGCCGCCGCATGGGCCATGCCGGCGCGATCATCTCGGGCGGCAAGGGCGGCGCCGAGGACAAGATCGCCGCCATGGAGGCCGCGGGCATCCGCGTGTCGCCGTCGCCGGCCCGGCTCGGCTCGACGCTCGTCGACGTCCTCAAGGGCTGAGGCGCGCGCCTGCGTCGCGGCCCGCGCAGGGCCGCGACCCCCATATCGACGGGACGGGGCGGTGAGCCGCCCCGGAAAACTTTCAGGGCGATCCGCCCCGCGAGCGGGTCGCCGTAAGGGCAGCCAGCCTGCCCGCGCGACAGGATGAACGGACCATGGCACGCCAGGACGTGAACGAAGCGCTTCTCGAAACCTCGTTCCTCTACGGCGCCAACGCCGCCTACATCGAGGAATTGCAGGCGGCCTACGCCCGCAACCCGGCCTCGGTCGATCCGGAATGGCAGACCTTCTTCAAGGGGCTCGGCGAGGACGAGACCCTGGTCGAGAAGAACGCCGCGGGCGCGTCCTGGGAGAAGCCCAACTGGCCGGTGCCGCTGAACGGTGAGCTGGTCTCGGCGCTCGATGGCAATTGGGGCGCCCTCGAGAAGGCGGTCGGCGACAGGATCGTCGCCCGGGACGCCAAGGAGGCCAAGCCCGGCAAGCCGGTCGACAGCGTCGCCGCCACCACCGGCGTGTCGGTGGAGCAGGCGACCAAGGATTCGGTCCGGGCGATCATGCTGATCCGCTCCTACCGCATGCGCGGCCACCTGCACGCCAAGCTCGACCCGCTCGGGCTGGCCCCGCGCGGCGATCACGAGGAGCTGCACCCGCAGCATTACGGCTTCACCGAGGAATCCGATTGGGACCGCCCGATCTTCCTCGACAACGTGCTCGGCCTTCAATT
Source organism: Methylobacterium brachiatum (assembly GCF_020523825.1). GTDB lineage: Bacteria > Pseudomonadota > Alphaproteobacteria > Rhizobiales > Beijerinckiaceae > Methylobacterium > Methylobacterium brachiatum. The sequence continues at coordinate 236,230 of NZ_JAJALK010000007.1, forward strand.
CGCGACGATCCGCGAGATCGTCGACATCCTGGAGCGGACCTACTGCCAGACGCTCGGCGTCGAGTTCATGCATATCTCCGATCCGGCCGAGAAGGCGTGGATCCAGGAGCGCATCGAGGGCAAGGACAAGGAGATTTCTTTTACTCCTGAAGGCCGCAGGGCCATCCTGAACAAACTGATCGAGGCCGAGGGCTTCGAGAAGTTCCTGGATCTCAAGTATACCGGCACCAAGCGCTTCGGCCTCGACGGCAGCGAGGCGATGATCCCGGCACTGGAGCAGATCATCAAGCGCGGCGGCGCGCTCGGCGTGCGCGAGATCGTGCTCGGCATGGCCCATCGCGGCCGGCTCAACGTGCTCACCAACGTGATGGCGAAGCCCTTCCGGGCGGTCTTCCACGAGTTCAAGGGCGGGTCCGCCTCCCCGGCCGAGGTCGAGGGCTCGGGCGACGTGAAGTACCACCTGGGTGCCTCCTCGGACCGCGCCTTCGACGGCAACAACGTCCACCTGTCGCTCACCGCCAACCCGTCCCACCTCGAGATCGTCGATCCGGTGGTGCTCGGTAAGGTCCGGGCCAAGCAGGACCAATGGGCCAAGCCGCACATCCAGCGCGCCGCCGTGCTGCCGCTGCTGATCCACGGCGACGCCGCCTTCGCGGGCCAGGGCGTGGTCGCGGAGTGCTTCGGCCTGTCGGGCCTGAAGGGCCACCGCACCGGCGGCTCGGTGCACTTCATCATCAACAACCAGATCGGCTTCACCACCGATCCGCGCTTCTCGCGCTCCTCGCCCTATCCGTCGGACGTGGCCAAGATGGTCGAGGCGCCGATCTTCCACTGCAACGGCGACGACCCCGAGGCCGTGACCTTCGCGGCCAAGGTGGCGGTCGAGTACCGGCAGAAGTTCGGCAAGCCGGTCGTGATCGACATGCTGTGCTACCGCCGCTTCGGCCACAACGAGGGCGACGAGCCGGCCTTCACCCAGCCGAAGATGTACCAGCGGATCCGCAAGCATCCGTCGGTTCTGGAGACCTACGGCCGCAAGCTCGTCGAGAACGGCACCCTCGACCAGCAGGCGCTGGACGCCCGCAAGGCCGAGTTCCGCCAGATGCTCGACAGCGAGCTCGACGTCGCCACCAACTACAAGGCCAACAAGGCCGACTGGCTGGACGGCCGCTGGGCCGGCTTCAAGGCGGTTCACGAGGATGTCGACGATCCGCGCCGCGGCCGCACCGCGGTGCCCGCCGAGACCCTGCAGGAGATCGGCCGCAAGATCACCCAGGCGCCCCCGGGCTTCCACCTGCACCGCACGATCCAGCGGTTCATGGACAACCGCGCCAAGGCGGTCGAGACCGGCGCCGGGATCGACTGGGCGACCGCCGAGGCCCTGGCCTTCGGGGCGACCCTGCTCGACGGCAACCGGGTCCGGCTCTCCGGCCAGGATGTCGAGCGCGGCACCTTCTCGCAGCGCCACGCGGTGGTGATCGACCAGGAGAACGAGCAGCGCTTCACGCCGCTCAACGCCATCCGCGAGGGCCAGGCCTCGATCGAGATCGTCAACTCGATGCTCTCCGAGGAGGCGGTGCTCGGCTTCGAGTACGGCTACTCCCTGGCCGAGCCGAACGCCCTCGTCCTCTGGGAGGCTCAGTTCGGCGACTTCGCCAACGGCGCCCAGGTGGTGATCGACCAGTTCATCGCGAGCGGCGAGCGCAAGTGGCTACGCATGTCCGGCCTCGTGCTGCTGCTGCCGCACGGCTACGAGGGCCAGGGTCCCGAACATTCCTCCGCCCGCCTGGAGCGCTACCTCCAGGCCTGCGCCGAGGACAACATGCAGGTGGCCAACGTCACCACCCCGGCGAACTACTTCCACATCCTGCGCCGGCAGCTGAAGCGGGACTTCCGCAAGCCGCTGGTGCTGATGACGCCGAAATCGCTGCTGCGCCACAAGCGGGCGGTCTCGACGCTCGACGCCCTAGCCGAGGGATCCACCTTCCACCGCGTCCTGTGGGACGATGCCGAGGAGGAGGGCGCCCCCAACAAGCTGGTGCGGGACGACAAGATCCGCCGCGTCGTGCTGTGCTCCGGCAAGGTCTATTACGACCTGCTGGAGGAGCGGGAGAAGCGCGGGCTCAACGACATCTACCTGATGCGCGTCGAGCAGCTCTACCCGTTCCCGCTCAAGGCGCTCGCCACCGAGATGGGCCGGTTCCGCAACGCGGACGTCATCTGGTGCCAGGAGGAGCCCAAGAACATGGGCGCCTGGTCCTTCGTCGAGCCCTATCTGGAATGGGTGCTCGGCCAGGCCGGCTCCGCGGTGAAGCGCGCCCGTTACGTCGGCCGCCCGGCCTCCGCATCCACGGCCGTGGGCCAGATGTCGAAGCACCAGGCCCAGCTCCAGGCGTTCCTCAACGAGGCGCTCGCGGTCTGATCTCTGGGACCCGCTGAGTTTTCGAGACCTGGCGGCGACCCGCTCGGGCCGCCGCCCTCAATCTCCAGGCCGTCCGGCACGGCCCAACCGATCCGGAAGTGCGAAAGACCATGGCTACCGACATCCTCGTCCCGACGCTCGGCGAATCCGTGACCGAGGCCACCATCGGCCGCTGGTTCAAGAAGCCCGGCGACACGGTCGCGGCCGACGAGCCGATCGTCGAGCTCGAGACCGACAAGGTCACCCTGGAGGTCAACGCCCCGGCGGCCGGCCAGCTCGGCGAGATCCTGGCCAAGGACGGCGAGACCGTCGAGCCCGGCGCGCTGCTCGGCTCGATCGTCGAGGCCGGCGCTTCGGCCGGCGGCAAGAAGGCCGCCGCGAAGGAGGCCCCGAAGGAGGCTGCCGAGACCAAGGCCGAGAGCCGCAGCGAGGCGCCCAAGGCCGCCCCGTCCGCCAAGGCCGAGGCGCCGGCCCAGGAATCCTCCGCCGGCTACGGCAACCACGGCGATGCGGGCGCCCCCGCGACCCGGCAGCGCCCGACCGGCGATAACGGCCCGGCGGTGGCCAAGCTCGCCCGGGAGAGCGGTCTCGACCCGGCCGGCCTCAACGGCTCCGGCAAGGACGGCCGCGTCACCAAGGGCGACATGCTCGGCGCGATCGCGAAGGGCCCGACCCCGGCCGCCGCTCCCGCCAAGGAGGCCCGCCCGACCCTGCCGCGCGCGCCCTCGGCGCCGGACGATGCCGCGCGCGAGGAGCGCGTGCGCATGACGAAGCTGCGCCAGACCATCGCGCGCCGCCTCAAGGACGCGCAGGACACCGCCGCGATGCTGACGACGTTCAACGACGTCGACATGTCGGCCGTGATGGCCCTGCGCAGCCAGTACAAGGACATCTTCGAGAAGAAGCACGGCACGAAGCTCGGCTTCATGGGCTTCTTCACCAAGGCGGTGATCGGCGCCCTCAAGGACGTGCCGGCGGTCAATGCCGAGATCGACGGGCAGGATCTCGTCTACAAGAACTACTACCACATCGGCATCGCGGTCGGCACCGATAAGGGCCTGGTCGTGCCGGTGGTGCGCGACGCCGACGACCTGTCCATCGCCGGCATCGAGAAGACCATCGCCGGCTTCGGCAAGAAGGCCCGCGACGGCAAGCTGTCCATCGAGGACATGCAGGGCGGCACCTTCACGATCACCAACGGCGGCATCTACGGCTCGCTGATGTCGACCCCGATCCTCAACGCCCCGCAATCGGGCATCCTCGGCATGCACCGCATCGAGGAGCGCCCGGTGGTCCGGGCCGGCAAGATCGAGGCGCGGCCGATGATGTACCTCGCGCTGTCATACGATCACCGGATCGTCGACGGTAAGGAGGCCGTGACCTTCCTGGTGCGGGTCAAGGAGGCCCTGGAGGATCCGGCCCGGCTCGTGCTGGACCTCTAAGCTCCGTCGGTGTGGCTCGGCATCGATCGCGATAACGGGCTGATCGATGCCGACCATCGCCATCGTCGAGGGTGTTCGGATCACGATCTATCTCAACGATCATCTTCCGCCACATCTGCACGCGTTCTTTGCTGGCCAGGAGGCGAAGCTTTCGATCGTCACGGGCGAAGTCCTCAGCGGGACTTTGCCGCGTGCGAAACTCAAGGCCATCCGTGCATGGCTGGCTGCCAATCGTGAACAAATTTCCTATGTTTGGCGAGAGATTCGGGCGGGCCGCCACAGCGGGGGAATGATCGAATGAAGACGCATCGGATCGCCTCCGTGGAGCCCCTGCAGTATCCGACGCTCCGCATCACGTTCGATGACGGTGTTGGCGGCATCCTCGACCTTTCGGATCTGATTGCCGACGGCGCGATATTCGCACCGCTGAAGGACGAAGCCTATTTCCGGACGGTGTCTGTCGGTGAAGGAGGCTGGACCTTCGGCTGGAACCTCGGCGCCCTCGGGCACGAGATCGATTTCTGCCCCGACGCGACGCGTATCCGGATCGAGACCCAGATCGTCGAGGATTTGGCCGATCGATACGCGTCCACCCACGCCGCAGCCGCATGAGTGAGCCCATGAACGGACCAAGCGTCGCCATCGTCACCGGCGGCAGCCGCGGCATCGGACGGGCGGTGTCGCTGCTCCTGGCGGAGCGCGGCTACGCGATCTGCCTGAGCTACGTCTCCGATTCGGCCGCGGCCCAGGCGGTGGTGGATGCGATCACCGCCAAGGGCGGCAAGGCGCTGGCGGTGCGCAGCGATGTCGGCGTCGAGGCCGACGTGCTCGCCCTGTTCCAGGCCGCCGACGGGCTCGGCCGGCTCGCCGCGCTCGTCAACAACGCCGGCGTGGTCGACCTGAAATCGGACGTCGCCGACATGAGCGCGGCCCGGCTCCAGCGGATGATGAACACCAACGTCGTCGGCAGCTTCCTGTGCGCCCGGGAGGCGGTGCGGCGCATGTCGACCAAGCGCGGCGGGGCAGGGGGCGCCATCGTCAACCTGTCCTCGGTGGCCGCCCGCCTCGGCGGACCCGGCCAGTTCGTCGATTACGCAGCCTCCAAGGGCGCGATCGATACGCTGACCATCGGGCTCGCCCGCGAGGTCGCCGGGGAGGGCATCCGGGTCAACGCGGTGGCGCCCGGCATCATCGCCACCGAGATCCATGCCAGCGGCGGCGAGCCCGACCGGGTCGAGCGCCTCGGGCCCGGCGTCCCGATGGGCCGCGCCGGCACCGCCGAGGAGGTCGCCGCGCCGATCGCGTGGCTGATCTCGGAGGAGGCGTCCTACACCACGGGCGCCATCCTCGACGTCGGCGGCGGCCGCTGACCCCACCCTTTCCATCTCCCTTCTCTCCGACCGCCCCAGGCGGCATGACCGACCGGAAGCGAACTCCCATGTCCTACGATCTCGTCGTCATCGGCACCGGCCCCGGCGGCTATGTCTGCGCGATCCGCGCGGCACAGCTCGGCCTGCGGACAGCCGTGGTCGAGAAGCGCGCGACCCACGGCGGCACCTGCCTCAATGTCGGCTGCATCCCGTCGAAGGCGCTGCTCCACGCCTCCGAGGCCTTCGAGGAGGCGAACAAGCACTTCGCCGATCTCGGCATCGAGGTCAGCGGCGTGAAGCTCGACCTCAAGAAGATGATGAGCTTCAAGGCCGAGGGCGTGGCCGGCAACACAAAGGGCGTCGAGTTCCTGCTCAAGAAAAACAAGGTCGACACCTTCCACGGCACCGGCAAGATCGCGGGCGCCGGCCGGGTCGAGGTCGTGTCCGAGGATGGCGGCAACCAGATGCTCGAGACCAAGAGCATCGTCATCGCCACCGGGTCGGACGTGACGCGCCTGCCGGGCGTCACCATCGACGAGAAGGTGGTGGTCTCCTCCACGGGCGCGCTCGAACTCGACCGGGTGCCGAAGAAGCTCCTGGTGATCGGTGCCGGCGTGATCGGGCTGGAGCTCGGCTCGGTCTGGCGCCGGCTCGGCGCCGAGGTCACCGTCGTGGAATATCTCGACCGGGTGCTGCCCGGCATGGACGGCGAGGTCGGCAAGCAGTTCCAGCGGATCCTGACCAAGCAGGGCATTCAGTTCAAGCTGTCCACGAAGGTGACCGGCGTCGAGGTCGGCAAGAAGGGCGCGAACGTCACCGTGGAGCCGGCCGCGGGCGGCGAGGCGGAGATCCTGCAGGCGGATGTGGTCCTCGTGGCGATCGGCCGGGTGCCCTACACCGAGGGTCTCGGCCTCGACACGGTCGGCGTGCAGCGCGACGACAAGGGCCGGATCCTCACGGATTCGCACTACGCGACCAACGTCACCGGCATCTACGCGATCGGCGACGTGATCGCCGGGCCGATGCTCGCCCACAAGGCCGAGGACGAGGGCGTCGCGATCGCCGAGATGCTCGCCGGGCAGTCGGGCCACGTCAATTACGGGGTGATCCCGAACGTGGTCTACACCTTCCCCGAGGTCGCTTCCGTCGGCAAGACCGAGGAGGAGCTGACCAAGGACGGCATCGCCTACAATGCCGGCAAGTTCCCGTTCACGGCCAACGGACGCGCCAAGGCGAACGGCACCACCGACGGCTTCGTGAAGGTGCTGGCCGATGCCCAGACCGACCGGGTGCTCGGCGTGCACATCGTCGGGGCGGATGCCGGCAACCTGATCGCCGAGGTCGCGGTGGCGATGGAGTTCGGTGCCTCCTCCGAGGACATCGCCCGCACCTGCCACGCGCACCCGACCCTGACCGAGGCGGTCAAGGAGGCGGCGCTCGCCGTGTCCAAGCGCGCCATCCACGTCTGATCGGCAAGACCCGGCGCGGGATCAGGCGATCTTGCGCCGGGCGTTCGGCAGGTCGGCGATCCGCAGGAGCGCGCTCGGCGCCGGCGAAGCGGTGAGCGCGTTCAGAAGATACGGCCGGCGCAGGCCCAGGGCATTGTGCAGCGCCAGGTCGATGTCGCGGGGGTAGAACGGCATCCGCAGAACGGCGTCCACCCCGAAATAGCGCCCGGCCTGAGCGATCGGCTCCAGCTCGGCGGTGGTCAGCAGGGTGATCCGGGTCGCCAGGCCGAGCGGCTGGAGCTGGCAGGCGAGTTCCATTCCGTCGATGCCGCCGAGCTTCACGTCGATGAACGCGAAGTCGTAGGCGCCGAGCTTCAGCTGCTTGAGGGCGTGGCGGCCGCAATCGGTCTCCTCGAGCTCGATCGCGAAGCCGCTGCGCGCCACCACCCGGCTGATCGCGGTCCGCCCGGCAGCCGACGAGCAGGCGAGCAAAGCCCGGGTCGGGGTTCGGCGGCGGGCATCGGCATGGAGGAGCTGCTCGATGTGGCTCGGATTGAGCGGCGTCTTCAGCACCTCGTAGGCGCCGAGGCTCTGGGCAATCTCCTGCCAATGCGCCAGCACGCGGGTGGCGACCAGAACGAGGCAGGGCGGCTCGGCCCCGGCCCGGCGCGCCACCGCGACCGCCTCGGGTCCGCTCAGGTCCTCGAGCTGCAGCCCGACGAAGGCAAGACTCGGGCGTTGCCGGAGAAGGTTGTCGCACAGCGCCTGGCCCGATGTCGCCTCGGCGATCACGGCCGTTGGGTCGAAGCGTTGGACGATTGCCTTGAGGGCGGCGCGTCGCCCGGCATCGCAATCCGCGATCACGACACGGGCGGGCGACCTGGCCTCATCAAGCTCCATGGCACCGCCCCGACAGATCCAATTCCCCGATCAGGAGAATGGACGCGGATCATGACGAAGCCCTTAAACGTGCGCTCGATTAGACGCTTCGAGACATATTCAGCGCAACAATCGCGTATTAGCTGCCCTTATCACTGCTATAGGCCAATCGAGATCAGCGGCCGGCCCGGGGGTGCGCCGCCGTATAGGCGCTCATGAGCCGGGCGGCATCGACCTGGGTGTAGAGCTGCGTCGTCGACAGGGAGGCGTGGCCCAGCAGTTCCTGGATCGCCCGCAGCTCGCCCTGGCGGGCGAGCAGATGCGTCGCGAAGGAATGGCGCAGGGCATGCGGGGTCGCGCTCTCGGGCAGGCCGAGGGCGCCGCGGGCGCGGGCCACGGTGTACTGGATGATGCGCGGCGAGAGCGCGCCGCCGCGGGCACCGAGGAAGAGCGGCCCCTCCGGCGGCAGCGGCAGCGGGCAAGCGGCCACGTAATCGGCCACCGCCTGCGCGACCACCGGCAGGATCGGGACCATCCGCTGCTTGCCGCCCTTGCCCAGCACCGTCACCTGATCGTTGCCCGGAAGCGGCGCGTCCCGGCGGGTCAGGCCCAGGGCCTCGGAGATGCGCAGGCCGGCGCCGTAGAGCAGGGCCAGTACCGCGGCATCCCGGGCGAGCACCCAGGGCTCGCGCTCCTCGCCGGCCCGGATGGCCGTGTCGGTGAGCGCCACCGCAGCGGCGACGGGCAGCGGCCGGGGCAGACGCCGCGGAACCTTGGGCGCCCGCACGCCGCCGAGCGCCGAGACGCTGCCGTAACCCTCGCGCTCCAGGAACCGCCCGAACGAGCGCAACCCGGCGAGCATGCGCATCAGCGAGCGTCCGGACACCTCGTCGGCCCGGCGCGCGGCCATGAAGGCGCGGATGTCGCGCACCTTCAGGGCCACCAGCATCGGGATAGTCGGCGTGCCGAGGCGCGACGCGAGGTGGACCAGAAACTGGCGCAGGTCCCGGCTGTAGGCCTCGACGGTGTTGGGCGACATCCGCCGCTCCCGCGCCAAGCCATCGGCCCAGGCATGGACCGCCTCGCGCAGGCGCGAATCGCCCGGAATCAGGATCAGGTCGTCGGCCGTCTCGCGCGCGCTCATGGCCCCACTCGACCGCTTTTTCGTTGTCTTGGGCTTAACGCGGGTCGGCGTTAGCGCCCGCCGCACAACGACCGGGGAACCCGCTAGGCCGGAATGTTGCTTGAAGTGATAAGGGGCGCATTACAGCGCTGGTACTGGCGGGAAAGGCCAAGCGGTACGAGCGTGGGCGTCGGTCGATGGGACGCGATTGTGTGATCAGAGCGGAATGGCCGTGACGAATTTGGCCGCACCTGCATTCTCGGTATCGCGCTGCCAGACGCTCCGGAGTTTCCGCATACCACCTCTGGGGGTCGCGAACGGTCCCTCGAACAGGTACCGCAGACCGAACGGAGCGACGGTGATCCCACGGTAATTCGCCATGACGGCGTGTCCGCATAACGCATCCTGCAGATGCCAGACTTCATCGGGATGGAAGCCAACGCCGATGAAGAATTTCGCCTTGGCGGCGCCGCGCGGGTGATTGGAATTCAGGAGGTAGAGGCAGATCTTGCGCCGATCCACCTCGAAACCCGCCGGCCAAAGCCCGTAGGGCATCAGCCGTGGAAAGGCTGATGATCGGAGATTTCGCGCGACCGGACGGTCGCCAGCGCCTCGAACGGCTCGGAAAATTCGACTTCGAAGCCGCTTCCGCCGGCCCAAATGCCAACCACCGTCCCCACGGCACCGGCCGGCACATCCTGTCCTGCATCGCTTCGTACGGGAACAGCGAGCCTCACGAGATCCAATTCACGGATCTCGGCGGGGCTTCCGGGCGACGAGCGTGCGAAGGCAGCGACGACGGACATAGCTGAAAATATGCGCGCCGCAGCGTTCGAAGCAAGGCGCCGCGACGGCACGACCTCAGTTCAGGATCCCGTCCTTGCCCTGGAACCCGGCCAGCGGCGCGGTGAGGATGCAGTGCAGCCCGGTCTCCCGGTAATCCAGGGCGACCGCCCCGGCCACGGTGCCCGCGAAGGCGCGCTCGATCAGGCGGGTGCCGAACCCCTTGCGCGAGGGCGGGACCACCGAGGGACCGCCCGATTCCGCCCAGCTCAGCCGGAGCTGCGGGCCGTCGGCCAGGGCCTCGATCTCCCAGGTGACGCCGACATGCCCCGCCGCGGCCGACAGGGCGCCGAACTTGGCCGCGTTGGTCGCCAGCTCGTGGATCATCAGCGCCAGGGCGAGGGCGGCCTTCGGCCCGATATCGAGAGCCGGCCCCTCGATCCGCAGCCGGCCGGGGCGGGCATTGTCGTGGAGCGCCAGGGCACCCCGGATCACCGCCTCCATGCGGGCCCGCTCGGCATTGCCGGCAAGCAGGATGTCGTGCGCCTTGCCCAGCGCCAGCAGGCGCTGCAGCAGAGCGTCGCGGGCGGAGGCGACGTCGGGCGCGTCGCGCAGGGTCTGCGAGGCGATCGCCTGGACCATCGCCAGGGTGTTCTTCAACCGGTGGCTGAGTTCCTGGCTCAGCATCTCCCGATGCGCGTCGGCCTCGGCCTGCTGGGTCGCGTCGAGCATCACGCCGGTCATCCGGGTGGCGGTGCCGTCGGCGGTGCGGACGATGATGGCGCGGTTGAGCACGGTGGCGTAGGTGCCGTCCGCCCGCCGGAAGCGGTACCGTTCGCTCCAGCGGAGCGACGCGTCCGCGATGGCGGCGCGGACGCTGCGGCGGACGCGGTCGCCATCCTCCGGGTGGATGTGGTCGTACCACCAGTCGGTGCTCGGCTCGATCTCCGCCGGCCGGTAGCCGTAGAGCGCGGACAGGCCCTCGTCCCAGTGGATCCGGCCGGTCTGCGGGTTCCAGTCCCAGATCAAATCCGTGGTCGCCCGCGACGAGAGCCGGTAGCGCTCCTCGGAGATCGCCAGGGCGTCGCGCGCCTGGCGCTCGGCCGCCAGGGCGGCCTCCCGCTCCCGGACCGCCCGGCGCAGCTCGAGCTGCGCCATCACCTGCTGCGCCAGCGCCCGGAGGGCAAAGGCCTGGTCCGGCTTCAGGCCGTCGGGCCGCGGCTCCGTGTCGATCACGCACAGGGTCCCGAACGACACGCCATCCTCGGTCCGGAGCACGGCGCCGGCATAGAACCGGATATGCGGTGGCTCGGTCACCAGGGTGTTCTCGCAGGTGCGCGGGTCGGCGGTGAGGTCGGGGATCACCAACAGCCCGTCCGCGGCGCCGAGCGCGTGGGCGCAGACCGACTGGCTCAAGGGCGTCTCGCAGGAGGGGAAGCCGTGCTGGGCCTTGAACCATTGCCGGTCCGCCGCGACGAGGCTGACGAGGCCCACCGGCACCGCGCAGATCTGCGTCGCCAGCGCGACGATGTCGTCGAAGGCCGGCTCGCGCGGCGTATCGAGGATGCCGTAGCTGCGGAGGACCTGAAGGCGGGCGGTCTCGATCGAGTCTGACATGGCCGGGGGCGTTGGATCGGGCAGCGGGGCCCGGGAAGCACGCGGAGGCGATCGGGATCGGTCTTAGCCGATCTTGCGCGCAGGAGCATCTTGCACTTCCGGGGCAGATCTTCCCAGGATGCATATTCAACCGGTTTATCTTCCCTGGCTCGCCCGGCGCCGATCCGCGTGCCAAGCTCGCGCGATGACGCTCCTCGCCTATGCCGGTGCCGCGATCGCGGAGATCGCCGGATGCTTCGCGTTCTGGGCCTGGCTCCGGCTCGGCCGGTCGGCCTGGTGGGCGCTTCCGGGCCTCGCCTCCCTGGCGGCGTTCGCCGGCCTGCTGACCCTGGTGGACAGCCCGGCGGCGGGACGCGCCTTCGCGGCCTATGGCGGGGTCTACGTCGCCGCCTCGATCCTGTGGCTGTGGCTCGCCGAGGGGCAGCGGCCCGACCGGTGGGACCTCGCCGGCGGTTTGGTGTGCCTGGCCGGGACGGCGATCATCCTGCTCGGGCGGCGCGGCTGAGGCGGCCTCACCGCCCGAGCGTGTAGAACTCGTCGTTCGGCCGCAGCTCGGCGACGCTGGCCAGGCGGTTCGAGAGGGCGAACAGGGCGGTGATCGCGGTAATGTCCCAGACGTCGTCCGGGCTGAAGCCGTGGCCCGCGAGCACCGCGTGATCCTCGGCCTCGACGGTATGGGCTTCCTTCGCCACCTTCAGCGCGAAGGCCAGCATCGCGCGCTGGCGCGGGGTGATGTCGGCCTTGGCGTAGGCGACGGCGACCTGGTCGGCCAGCAGCGGGTTCTTGGCCCGGACCCGCAGGATCGCGCCATGGGCGACCACGCAGTAGAGGCAATTGTTGGCCGCGCTGGTGGCGACAACGATCATCTCGCGCTCGGCCTTGGTCAGGCCGCCGGGCTTGTCCATCAGCGCGTCGTGATAGGCCATGAAGGCGCGGAACTCGTCCGGGCGGTGCGCCAGCGCCAGGAAGATGTTGGGCACGAAGCCCGCCTTCTCCTGCACCAGGGCGATGCGGGCGCGCAGGTCGTCGGGCATCTCGGACAGCTTCGGCACCGGGAAGCGGCTGATCGGTGTTGGCGCGGGCATGGTCGGGCTCCCCAGATTCCGGTCCCTTGGTGAAACCGGGCGTTCACGATACGTACGGCACGCTCGGCCCGATCGTCGAGGGCAGCCGGCCTCCGGACCGCGACGAGGCCCGAGCATAACCCTGGAGCGTCATGAGCAGCATCGTCCGCATCCTGGGGATCGACCCGGGGCTCCGCCGCACCGGCTGGGGCCTTATCACCGCGCAGGGCAGCAAGCTGACCTACGGCGATTGCGGCGTCGTCACCTCGGACGGCGACCTGCCGCTGGCGCTCCGCCTGCGCGAGCTGTTCGAGGGGATCGGTCGCATCGTCGAGGCGCAGAGGCCCGACGAGGTTGCCGTGGAGGAGACCTTCGTCAACAAGGACGCCCAGGCGACGCTCAAGCTCGGCCATGCCCGGGCCATGGCGCTCGTGGTGCCGGCCAATGCCGGGCTGCCGGTGTTCGAATACGCCGCCAACCTGATCAAGAAGACCGTGGCGGGCTCCGGCCATGCCGAGAAGGTGCAGATCCAGGCGATGGTCCGCTTCCTCCTGCCAAAGGCGGAGTTCCGCGTGGCCGACGCCGCCGACGCGCTGGCCATCGCGATCACCCATGCCAGCCACCGCGACGCGCATGCCCTGCGCAAGACGCATCTGCCGGAGGGCAAGCGCCGCACTCTCACCGGGCAGGCCGCCGCGGGCCAGGGGTTGGCCGGGAAGGGGTTCTCGGCCGCCGCCGCCGCGCGCATCGAGGCGGCCCTGGCGAAGCAGGGCTGATCGGGCAGGGCTGACGGGATCGGTCAGGAAATTTGGTGAGGCAGGAAACTTGGTGGGGGAAGTAGGACTCGAACCTACGAAGCTTACGCAGCGGATTTACAGTCCGCCCCCTTTGCCGCTCGGGACATTCCCCCAAGGCGGGTTTGTCGCCCGCGGCGCCCTTATGGTGAGGGGCTGGCCGGGTGTCAACGCTTCTCGTGCAGCGATCCGCAGGCGCGACAGCCAGAAGGCGGCCTTTCGGGGCGCAGGATGCGGCAATCGCGCCGCCACATTCGAACGAATCACGCCGATTGCGCGAAAGAAACACGAACACCGTGGTTGTCCGGGGGATTCACAAAGGAATCGAGATCGGCCACGGTGCGGGCATGTCGCCCTGCTTCGCCGGCCATTGACCCGTCCCGCCCCGTCCCTGCGGTCCCACCAGCGTACGTTGATGGCCCTCGTGGCGGCCATGGCGAGCGGGCAGGCGGCGCATGTCCGGACAATTCTGGCGGCGGTGACGCCGGGCGGCGGCAAGTCGCTGCTGCCGGTGATCGCGGCGCACACGCTGATCGCGGCGGGCCGGGTCGATCGCGTGGTCTGGGTGGTGCCGCGGGATTCCCTGCGCCTCCAGGCCGAGGAAGCCTTCGCCGATCCGCTCTGGCGCGCGGCTTTCGGCCATGCGCTGAGCGTGCGGGCCGCCGACAACGAGCGTGATCCGGCTCGGGGGCTCGCCGGCTACGTCACCACCTATCAAGCGGTGGCCGCCGCCCCGGCGCTGCACCTCGCCGAGGCGCGGGCGCACCGGACCCTGCTGGTCGTCGATGAGGTCCATCACCTGCCGGTCCCGGGGCGTCCGGGGGCGGACGAGGCCTCCGTCGACGAGGAGGCCGAGGCGGGGGCGTGGTCCCGGGCGATGCTGCCGGTGATGGAGGCGGCCGAGATCGGCCTGTTCCTGTCCGGCACCCTGGAGCGGGCCGACGGCCGACGCATCCTCGGCCTGCCCTACAAGCCGGCGGCGCTCGGCCGCGGCCCGGAGCTCGATCTCGACGCGCCGGGCCTGGCGGTGATCGGCTATTCCCGGTCGCAGGCCCTGGCCGAGCGGGCCGTGCTGCCGGTCACGTTCGGGGCGATCGACGGCGAGGCGAGCTGGCTCGAAGGCGGGCGGATCGCCGGTGACAGCCCCCGGGTCGGGCCGCACCGGCTGGGCGCCGGATCGGTCCGAGTCACGACCCGGCCGGCCCTGTTCACGGCCCTGCGCACCGGCTTCGCCCGGGATCTCCTGAGCGAATCCTTCTTCGCGACGAAGCGCCTGCGCGCCCGGCGCCGGTCCGAACTCGGCCTGCCGCCCGGCCAGATGGCCCGGGGCCTCGGCAAGCTCCTCGTGGTGGCCCCGGATCAGGCGAGCGCCCGCACCTACCTGACGACCCTGCGGAGCTGGATGCCGGCCGGGCAGGGGGAGCGCGACGTCCGCCTGGCGACGTCGGGCCAGGGCGACGCCCACGCGGCCCTGGCGGCGTTCCGCCTGACCGCGGAGCCGGCGGTGCTGGTGACGGTGGCGATGGCCTATGAGGGGCTCGATGCCCCCGAGGTCGCCGTGGTAGCGGCCCTCACGCATATCCGCTCCCGGCCCTGGCTGGAGCAGATGCTCGCCCGGGCCACAAGGGTCGATCCGCATGCCGGCCCCTACGACAACCAGCAGGCGCTGGTCTTCCACCCGGACGACCCGCTCTTCGCCCGGTTCCGCCTGGAATTGGAGACCGAGCAGGGGAGCAGCGTGCGGCCCAAGCGCGAGCGGCCGGCGAGCGCTATCGTCCCGGAGCGGACCCCGTGGCGCGATGAGGATCCCGGCGGGATCACGCCGCTGGAGAGCAACGCGATCGGGCTGCGCTACGCCCTGCTACGCCCGCGGCTCGCCGAGCCCGCCCCCGTGGCGCCGGCGCCGGAGCCGCCGTCGGTCACCGAGCGGACCCTGCGCCAGCGGCTCGCCGTGGCGGTGGCGAGCCAGGCCGTGGAGGACGAGGCGTCGCTGCGGGTGCCCCGGGGCGGCAACCTAGCGCATCGCTACAACGCGGTGCTCAAGCGGGTGCTCGGCAAAGGCCGCGCGACCATGACCCTGCCCGAGCTTGAGGCGGCGCTCGCCTGGCTTGAACGCAACCGGCTCTCGGACCATCTCGACCGCCTCGACGGCGATGCCCGCTACGCGTGGTCCGCCCGCCAGCGCCGCGGCCGCTGGCAGCCGGAGCGCGCGGCCGGACGCTGACCCGTCGCGGTTCAGGGAGAAGGCGCGATGACCGAGAACCTGCCGTCCGACTTCGCGGCGACGCTGACCGGGCGCGCGCCGCCACACGCCTGGCCCGCTCCGCTCGCCGCCCTCTGGTGGCTGGCCAGGGATGCGACCGAATCTGCGGACGCCACCTGGGCGCGGGCGCATGCCCTGGTCCAGGACGCGTCTGGGCCGGACGCCGCCTGGGTGCACGCCCATCTGCACCGGATCGAGGGCGATTCCGGCAATGCGCGCTACTGGTACGACCGGGCCGGTCGTCCGGTGTTCCACGGCTCGCTCGCGGAGGAGCGGGCAGCTCTCATCGCCGCCCTGTCGCGCGCCGGCTGAGCGCCGATTGCCGGTAGCCGGGAGGCCGATCCCGCTTCTGAAGCCGGCCGACTCGTCTCCGTCCGCCGCGGCCGGCTGCGACGGCACCGGGCTCCATTCGTCAAACGGGCGATGCCACGCGGGACAAATCTCAATAACTGAGCACGTTAACGGTCGGATCGGGCGCGGAGAGATTGATTTCACCCCGAACGCGCAAATCGAGCTGTCGAACGGAACTCCTTTCATCGCCCCTCCTCAGTGAGAGGCCTGTGAATTTCTCGTTTGCTACGTGGTCTTCGATATCTCACAGCGTCGAAATCAGATTATGGCTGACTCAGTCGATTTCGGATCATAAGGACCGTGCTGGTTATCGCGATGAGTGTGAGCTGTTTAATCTGCAGTGTCGGTCTGGCGGGTCTTTCGCTGCGCGCCCCCGCGCGTGTGGCCGTCCTCGAACGGTGGAGCGGGATCTGTCTTGTGCTCGGCCTGTCCCTGCTGGGAATCGCGCTGTACGGCGCCCGCGGCTAGGTTTCGACGCGCCGGCGCGCGAATCGCGGAACGCCCGGGCCGACAACCGGTTGACAGCCCGCCCGGCGCGCAGGTCGGGCCTTGATTATCGGAGCGGACCTATGAGCCTCCTCGGCAGCATCGTCGGCAAGATCCTCCACCCGTTCGGCGGCGGCACCGCGGACGCCGCGCCTTCGTCCACCTCGGGTTCCTCGAGCGGTTCGGCCGGCTCGAGCCCGGCCTCCTCGGCCCCCGGCAGCGCGGGCGGCAGCGGCGAGGCCGTGGACGTCGAGGCCGTGCTCACCAGCCTCGCCGAGAAGACCCCGCAGAAGCTCGATTGGCGCCATTCCATCGTCGACCTGATGAAGCTGGTCGGCCTGGATTCCGGCCTGGCCTCGCGCAAGCAGCTCGCCGACGAGCTGCACTATACCGGCGACAAGGAAGATTCGGCTTCGATGAACATCTGGCTGCACAAGCAGGTGATGAAGAAGCTCGCCGAGAACGGCGGCAAGGTGCCGGAAGACCTGAAGAACTGAGTGCCCAACGGCCCGGCGCACGATCGCGCCGGGCCTTCCACGTTCACCGCCCGGTGCGGACCCGGGTCCAGAGCCGGGTGACGTAGCGCTGGGTGCGGTCGTCCCAGGCCGTGTTGATCGCCAGGCGCTGCATCGTCGCCTCGTCCGGGTAGATGCCGGGATTGCTCAGGATCTCGGGCTTCACGAACTTCTTCGCCGCGAGGTTGCCGCTGGCATAGGCCACGAAGTTGGTGTTGGCCGCCGCCACCTCGGGCCGCAGCATGTAGTCGATGAAGGCCAGGGCCTCGGCGGGATGGGCCGCATCCTTCGGGATCGCGAAGGTGTCGAACCACATGAGCGCGCCCTCCTTCGGCACCACGTAGGCGATCTCGATCCCGTTCTTGGCCTCCTCGGCCCGACGCTTGGCCTGCATCACGTCGCCCGAATAGCCGACCGCCACGCAGATATCGCCGTTGGCCAGCGCCTGGATGTATTCCGAAGCGTGGAACTTCCGCACGCTGCCGCGCACCTTGTAGAGGGCGTCGGTCACGAGGGTCAGGTCGTCCCAGCGCTTGGAATCGGCCTTCGCGCCGAAGACCGGGAGCATGCTGGGGATCAGATCCTCGGGACTGTCGAGCATCATGATCCCGCAATCCTTGAGCTTGTTCGCGGAAGCCGGATTGAGGACCACGGTCCAGGAATTCAGCGCCGCGTTGGCGCCGAGCCGCTCGCGCACGGCGGCGACGTTGTAGCCGATGCCGGTCGTGCCCCACATGTAGTCGACCGCGTAGGTGTTGCCGGGGTCGTACACGGCGAGCCGGCTGGAAATCTCAGGCCAGAGGTTGCCGAGGTTCTTCAGCTTGGATTTGTCCAGCGGCAGGAAGGCGCCGGCGCGGATCAGCCGCTGCAGGTAGGGGCCGGACGGCACGACGATGTCGTAACCGGATCGGCCGGCCAGCAGCTTGGTCTCCAGGATCTCGTTGTTGTCGTAGGTGTCGTAGACGACCTTGATCCCGGTCTCCCGGGTGAAGGCGTCGAGCACCTTCGGGTCGATATAGTCCGACCAGTTGTAGATATTGACGACCCGCTCCTCCGCGGCCCGGGCGGGCGGAGCCAGGCTCAGGAGCGCGGCCAGCAGCATTGCCGTGATCAGCGAAAAGCCGGCCCCCGCGCGCGACGCGGACCGGCGCCGGCCCGGGACGGGGCGCCGGACCGATCGTTCGACCCGGCCCGTCCCGGCCCCGCTCATGCCTGCCTCGCGGCGACGACCACGATCTCGACCAGATATTGCGGATCGCACAGCCGCGCCTCGACGGTGGCGCGCACCGGCGGGTGCTCCTTGGACACCCAGGCGTCCCAGGCCGCATTCATCTCGGCGAAGTGCCCGATATCGGCCAGATAGATGGTGGCCGACAGGATGTGATCCTTGTCGCTGCCCGCCCCGGCGAGCAGCCGGTCGATTTGCTCCAGGATGTTCTGGGTCTGGGCGGTGACCCCGGTGCCGACCGGATCGGACGCCACCTGGCCGGCGAGGTAGATTGTGTTGCCGTGGATCGCGCCCTGCGACATCCGCGATCCCGGTTCAATCCGTTCGATGCTCATTCCAGTCTCCGGTCGATGAAAGCCGGTATCTGCCGTGGCGCCGGGGCAGCCGTAAAGGGCCGCGCGCCGACGCGCCGCGGGAACCGCAGGAAAATTCGCCCCCTCGTGTGCAGTTGCGAGCAACCGTGGCCGGCCACCGTGCGTTCACACGGCATCGCTTGTCACGCCTTGGGGTTCGTCATGGGTATTCTCTGGACCATCATCATCGGGTTCCTCGCCGGAATCATCGCCAAGTTCCTGATGCCCGGACCGAATGAGCCGTCGGGCTTCATCCTGACGACCATCCTGGGCATCGTCGGCGCCTTCGTGGCGACCTTCATCGGCCAGGCCGTCGGCTGGTACGGACCCAACCAGGGCGCAGGATTCATCGGCGCGGTCGTGGGCGCCGTCGTGGTGCTCTTCATCTACGGCATGATCGCCGGCCGTCGCCGCACGACAATCTAATCCGGTTCCGGCAACCGGAACGCGAAGGGGCGCCCCGCGGGGCGCCCCTTTTTTATGGGTTGAAGGCCGGCCGAGGCGCCGATCCCTCAGAGGTGATCCGCCGCCGCCTTCACGGCGCAGTGGCCGGTGGCACCGCGCACGGCCAGGCCGACGCCGACGACGAGCGCCAGCAGGCTGAGGATCTTGTTCGGCCGGGGCTGCGCCGCCGCGGCGGCGATCCCGAGGCCGAGGGCCACCGACACTGCCCGCTCGGTGGTCGTGAGGTTCGGCTGCCCGCTGAAGATGTCGTGGATCATTTCGTTGGCCATGAATGCTTTCCCGCTGTGAGGTCGCGGTGCGAACGCGGGCGCGGGGCGGGCGTTCCAACCGTCCCGCACGGCGGAGGCGTGCAGGCCGCGCAGGCGACCCGCCTGACGTCCCGTGCTGCGCAGTCGCAACCGACTGAGACCGGCCGAACGGGTGCACGCCGAAGCTCTCGCTCCACGCCGTCGAACCCGGCGCACGAAAAAGGCGCGGCCCCGAAGGACCGCGCCTCTCATCTCAAACCCGCACCGGCCGAAGCCCGCGCGGGAAAGCTGGAACGATCACTCGCCGGCGGATTCGCGGCGGCGCTCGCCACGGTGGCGGCCGCCATTGTCCTCGCGCCGGGGCTCGCCGTCCCGGTCGCTGCGGGTGGTATCGCGCTCGGCCTTCACCTTCTCGGTGATGTCCTCGCCGGTCTGCTGGTCGACGACGCGCATGGACAGGCGGATCTTGCCGCGGTCGTCCTGACCGAGGAACTTCACCTTGACCTTGTCGCCTTCCTTGACGACGTCCGTCACCTTGGCGACCCGCTGGGCAGCGAGCTCCGAGATGTGGACGAGACCGTCCTTGGCGCCGAAGAAGTTCACGAAGGCGCCGAACTCCATGCACTTCACGATCGTGCCGTCGTAGATCATGCCGGTCTCGGGCTCGGCGACGATCGAGCGGATCCAGTTATAGGCCGCCTTGATCGCCTTGCCGTCGGCCGAGGCGATCTTCACGATGCCGGTATCCTCGATGTTGATCTTGGCGCCGGTCTTCTCGACGATCTCGCGGATCACCTTGCCGCCGGTGCCGATCACGTCGCGGATCTTGTCGGTCGGGATCTGCATCGTCTCGATGCGCGGCGCGTACTCGCCGAGCTCCGGACGGGCGGCGGTGAGCGCCTTGGACATCTCGCTGAGGATGTGGGCGCGCCCGTCCTTCGCCTGGTCGAGGGCGACCCGCATGATCTCCTCGGTGATGCCCGCGATCTTGATGTCCATCTGGAGCGAGGTCACGCCCTCGTCCGTGCCAGCCACCTTGAAGTCCATGTCGCCGAGGTGATCCTCGTCGCCCAGGATGTCGGACAGGACCGCGAAGCGCTCACCCTCGAGGATGAGGCCCATGGCGATGCCCGCCACCGGACGGCGCAGGGGCACACCGGCATCCATCAGCGACAGCGAGCCGCCGCAAACCGAGGCCATCGAGGACGAGCCGTTGGATTCCGTGATCTCGGACACGATGCGGATCGTGTACGGGAACTCGTGCGCCGGCGGCAGAACCGGCCGGATCGCCCGCCAGGCGAGCTTGCCGTGGCCGATCTCACGGCGGCCCGGGGAGCCCATGCGGCCGGTCTCGCCGACCGAATAGGGAGGGAAGTTGTAGTGGAGCAGGAACCGCTCCTTGTAGGTGCCGTCGAGCGAGTCGATGAACTGCTCGTCCTCGCCGGTGCCGAGGGTGGCGACCACGAGGGCCTGGGTCTCGCCGCGGGTGAACAGCGACGAACCGTGGGCGCGAGGCAGCACGCCGACCTCGGAGATGATCGGACGGACCGTCTTCAGGTCGCGGCCGTCGATGCGCGAGCCGGTGTCGAGCACGTTCCAGCGCACGACCTTCGACTGCGCCTCCTTGAACGCGGCCTTGACCTTCTCGGCCGGGTATTTCTCGGCCCCCTCGGGGCAGAGGGCGGCCATCACCTTCGCCTTCACGGCGTCGACGGCGGCGTAGCGCTCCTGCTTGACCGTCTTGGTGTAGGCGGCGCGCAGCTCGGTCTCGCAGATCTCGAGGACCGCCTTCTCGACGTCAGCGTTCTCGGGAGCCTGGAAGTCGCGCGGCTCCTTGGCGGCCTTCTCGGCCAGGCGGATGATCGCCTCGATGACCGGCTGGAAGTGCTTGTGGCCGAACATCACGGCGCCGAGCATCACGTCCTCGGAGAGCTCCTTGGCCTCCGACTCGACCATCAGCACGGCGTCCTGGGTGCCGGCGACGACGAGGTCGAGGCTCGACTCCTCCTTGGTCTCGGTGACCAGCGGGTTCAGCTTGTAGCCGCCGTTGACGTAGCCGACGCGCGCCGCGCCGATCGGGCCCATGAACGGCACGCCCGACAGGGTGAGGGCGGCGGAGGCCGCGACCATCGACACGATGTCCGGATCGTTCTCGAGGTCGTGGGTCAGGACGGTGACGACGACCTGGGTGTCGTTGCGCCAGCCGTTGACGAACAGCGGACGGATCGGGCGATCGATCAGGCGGGAGACCAGGGTCTCCTTCTCGGAGGGACGGCCCTCGCGCTTGAAGTAGCCGCCCGGGATGCGGCCGGCGGCGTAGGCGCGCTCTTGGTAGTTCACGGTGAGCGGCAGGAAGTCGATGCCGGGCTTCGGCTCCTTGGTGGCGACCACGGTGGCGAGGACCGAGGTCTCGCCGTAGGTGGCCAGAACCGCGCCGTCAGCCTGGCGGGCGACCTTGCCGGTCTCGAGGACGAGCTTGCGGTCGCCCCACATCAGCTCTTCGCGTTGAACGTCGAACATTCTTATCTCTTCCTTGCCTTCGGCGGGCCAGGCCCGGCGCCGTCGGGGGCAAGACGGCGGGACACTTCGCTCGATGAAGTGTCCCGCGATCCTGCCCCGACGCTGGCGCCTCGAAGCGACCCGTTTTTCGGGCGGCCGGACCCATTCCGGCAGCCCGAGAGTGTCGAACGCGGTCCCGAGCCGGGCTCGGAACCGCGCGTGGTGGATCTTAGCGGCGGATGCCGAGACGCTCGATGAGGGCGCGGTAGCGGGCCTCGTCCTTGCGCTTCACGTAGTCGAGCAGCGAGCGGCGCTGCGAGACCATCTTCAGCAGGCCCCGGCGGGAATGGTTGTCCTTGCCGTGGGTCTTGAAGTGGCCGGTCAGGTTGGTGATCCGCTCGGTGAGGATCGCGACCTGGACCTCGGGTGACCCGGTGTCCTTGGCGTCCTTGCGGTGTTCCTTGATGAGCGCGGTCTTGCGCTCTGCCGTGATCGACATCGCATGCCTTTCGGGTTGTGCTGGTCGGATGCGGCGCCCTGGTCGGGGCGCTCGAGCTCGGCGTTCGGCCGGTGCCGGGATGTCGTCCAGCACGGTCACAGCGCCAAGCGGCTCAAGCCCCGCCCGGTAACCCGGGCCGAGGCTGCGCGATCCATACACGAAACCGCCGGATACGCCAGCCCCGGGCCCGGAGGGCCGCGCCGCGGAAGGGTTAACACCCGTGTGCTAGCCGGAACCCGCACGAAGGGTGGTCCGGCGATGAACGCGAGCCTCACCGACGCGTGCGGCGTCCTGGTGGCGACGCTGCTCGGCGTCCCCCTCATCCTGTTGCCGGGCTACGCCCTGGGCAGCCTGACCGGGATCCTGGGGTTCCGCGCCCTCGGGACCGGAGACCGCCTGCTCTGTGCCGCGACGCTCGGCCTCGGCCTGCTGCCGATCCTCGACAGCCTGCTGGTCCAGGCTGCGGGCATCCCGGTCGCCGTGCTGGCGAATGTCGGGCTCGGGCTGGCGGGACTGGCCCCGGCGGTCCGGGCGTTCCGGAGCCGGATCGGCTTCGCGGCGGCGGCAGGCCCGCTGGCGCTGATGCTGCTCTGGCTCGGGATCGTCGCCTACGCGCTGATCGACATCGATACCGGAACGGGCCTGTACCAGCCGGTGACCGTGATCGACCTCGTCAAGCATGCGAGCCTGACCCGGACGATCGTCGAGGCGGGCCTGCCGCCCCTGGACCCGTTCTTCGCCCGCCCTGAGCGCGCCGGCTATTACTACTTCTTCTACACGCTCTGCGCGCTCGTCGACTGGGCGGGCGGGGCGCTGGTCGACGGGCGCACCGCCTTCGCCGGGATGGCGTTCTGGACCGGGATCGGGTTGCTCGGCCTGCTGGACCGGCTGCTCGCCGCCACCGGGCTGGTGCGCGAGACCTCCCGGCGTCGGGTACGGCTGGCGACCCTCCTGCTGCTCCCGGCGGGCGGGCTCGACATCCTGCTGGTCGTCCGCAACCGGATCGAGACCGGGCTCTGGATCCCGATGCCGGAATGGCTGAACGAGCAGGTGCTCAACTGGCCGGGCTCCCTGGTCTGGGTTCCGCACCATGTCGCCGGCGCCATCGCGGGCTGGCTGGGGCTCCTGGCGCTGGCCGAGGCCGCGGACGGGCAGCGTCGCGCCCCCGGCGCGACAGTGATCATGGCGGGCACCGCGTTCGCGGCCTGCGCGGGCCTGTCGGTCTGGGTCTGCCTGGGCACGGTCGCGGCGGCCGGAACCTGGCTTGCCCTGCTCGCGATCGAGCGCCGCTGGCGCGCGGCCGGCCGGCTCGTCGCGTCCGGGCTCGTGGCCGCCCTCCTGGCCGCGCCGTACCTGTCCGGACTCCTGGCAAGCCGGAGCGAGGCCGGGCAGGCGATCGTCTTCGCGGTCCGGAGCTTCGGCCCGATCGAGGGCATGGCGGACAGCTGGGTCCTGACGCTGCTCCGCCTGATCCTGCTGCCGCTCAACTACTACCTGGCCTTCGGGATCTTCGCCGCAGGCGCGCTCCTGTTCTGGCGGATCGTTCCCCGGCGCGAGGCGCACGCCCGGGAGGCCGGACGGCTGCTGACCATCGTGGCAGTCACCTCCCTGCTGATCGGGGGCTTCCTGCGCTCCGCGATCCTCTACAACGACCTGGGCTGGCGTGTGGTCCTGCTGGCGCAGGTCGCGACTCTGGTCTGGACCGTGGCGGCCCTGATCCGGGTCGCAGGAGAACGGCTCCGTCTTCCCGGCCTGATCGCGGCGCTGCTCCTGCTCGGCTACGCCACGACCCTCTACGGCTTCGCCGGGATGCGGGCCTATCCCGCTTCCGGCGTCCCGAGCTTCGCCTTTCTCAACGGCCGCCCCGACATCGATCGCGCCCTGCGGACGGCCTATACCTGGGCCGGCACGCATCTGCCCCGGACCCGGGTGCTGCAGCACGCGCCCGGCGCGCCGCGCGTGTTCGATTTCGGTCTCTACGGAGGCCAGCCGGTCGGGGTGGCCGATCGGGAGGCGCGTTTGTTCGGCGCCCCGCAGGCGGCCGTCGCGGAGCGGCTCGCGCAGGTCGAGCCGATCTTCCGCGATGCGCTCGACGGGGACGAGGTGCGCCGCCGGGCCACCGCCGCCGGCATCGACGCGTTGGTCGTCACCGCGCAGGACGCCCCCTGGGCAAACCCGGATTCCTGGGTGTGGCACGGCCGACCGCTCTATGCCTCGCCGCTCGTCCGAATCCTGTCGGTCGACGATCTCGGTGGATGGGCTCGATGACTCCGACCGCCCAGGCGCGCCTGGGGCAGGCCCTGCGCTGGCTCGCGGTCCAGACCGCGCTGCATGCCGGCGCCCTGCTCACCGGGCTCGCCTGTTTCGTGCTGCTGTTCCAGACGGATCTCTGGTCCGGCGTGACGATCCTGTTCTACCGCGGCCTGATCCTTCTGATCGTCGCCTTCCTACTGACCGGTGCGGCGACGGTGCTTCTGGCCGGGCTCGGCCGCGCCTGGGGCTTGCGGCGCCGGGATGCCCTCGGCGCCTGCGCGCTGTCGCTCGCCCTGAACCTCAGCGTCTTCGTGATCTTCCCCGTCACGGTCGACCGCTCGATCAGCGTGTTCCTGCTCGGCCAGATGGCGGCCCGGCCCGAGGAACGCTTCAGCGCCGAGCGGGCGCGGGCGGTGTTCGAGTCGGTCTATCTGGGGGAGTTCCACCAGATCGAGCGCCGTCTGGCGGAGCAGACCGCCTCGGGCAACGTCGCCCCGGCGGGGGACGGCTACGTCATCACCCCGCAGGGCCGCGCCTTCATGAAATTCTCGGGCCTAGTGGCCAGACTCTTCCGCACCGACAAGCGAATGGTGGAGGCCGAACCGCGGACCGCGAAGATCACCCCGCCTTGAACACAACAGAGAGCTGGATTTTCATCAGACTACTTCGATCATTGAAATTTATAAATCTCGGTCTCTCATTTCAATATCAAACATTACATCCAAAATCTGATTAAGTTGCCCACGCGGCCATTTTCGAGAATCAATCGAAATAATTCAAGAGTCATCGTATGTCATTCGTGCGAAATTCGGCCCGTTCGAACAACGAATTTATGCTGGGATTGGTGGGCAATCGCTGAGCGACACCACTGGCCACGGAGGATAGCGCTCTATATGTCCGCGCAACACTTTCTTTAGACTTGATCGCCGAAAGGTTGCGCCCGATGCCGAACCCTACGCCTTTCCGGTGATGCCTGCACGCCCTGGTCATCCACGCCCCTCTCGTCGCGCCGCGGTCGAATGGGGGGTCGGAGCGCTCGGCTGCCTGGCCAGCCTGCTGGTGCCGCTGGCCGTCCTGGCGCTGCCCCAATCGGAGGTGGTGGCGGTTGTCGCACCGCCCGGCGCCGACACAACCGATGCCGTCCGGATCATCGCGGAGGCGGGCGGGACCGTCCTGAACCGCGGCGGCTCGGACAACGTCCTGCTGGCGCGTTCGGACCGGGCAGGCTTCGCGCGCCGTCTCTACGCCGCGGGCGCCCGCCTCGTCCTCGATGGCCGCCTCGCCGAGGGATGCGGACCGTCCGCACCCTCACCGTCTTCGTTGACCACCGCCGCGGACACGGCCGGGAATCTGCCTTGATGAACCATCTCGAAACCCTTCAGCGCCGGTTCGGCCGCTTCCTGATCCCGCTCCTCTGGGCGCATGTCGCGCTGATCGGCGCGGCCGAAGCCGTGCTGACGTCGGCGTTTCCGGCTCTGGGGCCGGTGGTCGGCGCCATCTGCCTCGCGGGCGTCACGACGGCCCTGTGGTTGCGCGACCCGGCGAGCGCGGCAACCCGAATCGTGAGCGGCGTGGCCCTCGTGGGCATGGCAGCGCTCCTGCTGGTCGCCTTCGCGGGCCATCCCTGGCAGATCGACCTGCACATGTACTTCTTCGCCTGCCTGGCGATGCTGGCCGGCTGGTGCGACTGGCGCGTGATCCTGGCGGCGGCGGCGGCCACGGCCGTGCATCACCTCGCCCTCGATCTCGCGATGCCGGCCCTGATCTTTCCCGGCGGGGCGGGCGATCTCGGCCGGGTGATCCTCCACGCGGCGATCGTGCTGGTCGAGACCGGCATCCTGATCTGGGTCTGCCGGACCGTGGAGGACTCCTTCCGGGCCCTCGCCTCGTCCGAGGCGCACGCGCAGGCGCAGCTCGCCCGGGCCATGGAGCTGGAGCGCGAGGCCGCCTCGACCCGGTCCGCGCTCGAGGCCGCGCGCAAATCCGGGACCGCGCAGCTCGCCCGCACCTTCGAGGAGACGATCGGCAGCATCCTCGATCACGTCGCCACGGCGGCCGACGCCGTCGAGGCGACGGCGGCCAGCATGGCCTCGACGGCGAATGCCACGGCGGACCGGTCCATCGCGGTGACGGCCGCCGCCGGCGGTGCCGCCGGCAAGGTGCAGAACGCCGCGGCGGCGGCCGCGGAGCTGGGCTCGACGATCGGCGAGATCGGCCGGCAGGTGGACGTGTCGGCCGGGATGGCCCGCGAGGCGGCCGACCAGGCCGCCGCGGCGACGCCGCTCGTCACCGAGCTGCGCACGGCGGCCGAACGCATCGGCGACGTGGTCGCGCTGATCTCGTCGATCGCCGCCCAGACCAACCTGCTCGCCCTCAACGCCACGATCGAGGCGGCCCGGGCCGGTGAGGCGGGCCGCGGCTTCGCGGTGGTCGCCGCCGAGGTCAAGGAACTCGCGGATCAGACGGCGCAGGCCACGCAGGAGATCGCCGCGCAGGTCAACCGCATCCAGAGCTCCACCGGGCAGGCGGTCGCGGCGGTGGACGGCATCACCGTCCGGATCCGCGACATGAGCGGCCTCGCCACCGCGATGACCGCGGCGGTCGAGCAGCAGGGCGTGGCCACGCGGGAGATCCTGCGGAACGTCTCGGAGGCCGCCACCGACACGAGCGCCATCACCGCCACGCTCACGGATGTGACGGGCGACGTGCAGGTCACGGGCTCCGAGGCCGGCCGCGTGCTTGCGTCGGTCTCCGACCTGTCGAAAGAGTTCGCGGACCTGCGCAGGGAGGTCGGGCGCTTCCTGGCTTCCGTGCGCGCCGCCTGAGGCCCGGCTCGGAACTTGCTGACCGGGTTCCCATCCGACACATCCGGTGACCGAAGACCGTGAGCCTCGACATACCCGACACCGCCCTAGGCCCGATCGAGAACCCGACGGCCGGGCATTCCGGCCTCGCCCGCAGCCTCACCGCTCCGGGCCTCGTGGCGATCGGGCTCGGCGCCACGATCGGCGCGGGTGTCTTCGTCCTGACCGGGACCGCCGCGGCACAATATGCCGGTCCGGCGATCAGCCTCTCCTTCCTGATCGGCGGCATCGCCTGCGGCTTCGTCGGCCTGTGCTACGCCGAACTGGCCGCCATGATCCCCGAGGCCGGCTCGACCTATACCTACACGCGGGCCTGCCTCGGCCTGCTCCCGGCCTGGATCATCGGTTGGGACCTCGTGCTCGAATTCGCCATGGCGGCGGCGACCGTCGCGGTCGGCTGGTCCGGCTACGCGCAATCGCTCGCGGCGGATTTCGGCTTGAGGCTGCCCGCGGCGCTGTCGGGGGCGCCGGGGGACGGGGGCCTCGTGAACCTGCCGGCGGCCGGCATCGTGCTGATGCTGACCGCGCTGCTGACGCGCTCGACCCGGGACGCCTCGCTGATCAACGGGCTCTTGGTGGCCTGCAAGGTCGCGATCATCCTCGCCTTCGTGGGCGTCGGCGTGGTCCATCTGCAGCCGGCCCTGTGGCACCCGTTCGTGCCGGACAATGCCGGTGCGTTCGGCAGCTACGGATGGAGCGGCGTCTTCCGCGGAGCCGCCGTGGTGTTCTTCGCCTTCATCGGCTTCGAGACGGTCGCGACCGCGGCGGGCGAGTGCCGGGCGCCCCAGCGCGACGCGCCGATCGGGCTGATCGGCTCGCTCGCGATCAGCGCCATCCTGTACGTGGCGGTGGCGGCGGTGCTGACCGGCCTCGTGCCCTATCGGGAGCTGGACGTCGCGGACCCGATCGCCAAGGCGATCGACCGCCTGGCGCTGCCGAGCCTCGCCATCGTGATCAAGCTCGGCGCCCTGATCGGGCTGACCACCTCGGCGCTCACGGCGCTCTACGGCCAGGGCCGGATCTTCTTCGCCATGGCCCGGGACGGGCTGCTGCCGCCCCTGTTCTGCCGGGTCGATCCGGCCACGCGGGCCCCGGTGACGAGCCAGGTGGTGATCGGGCTGTTCACCGCGGCGGTGGCCGGGCTGGTGCCGATCGATATCCTGGGCGAGCTCGTCAGCATCGGGACGCTGCTGGCATTCTGCCTGGTCTGCGCCCTCGTGCTGATCCTGCGCCGGACGCAGCCCGACCGGCCCCGCCCGTTCCGCGTGCCGGCGGCGGTGCCGATGGCCGTGCTCGGCATCCTGTCCTGCCTGATCCTGATGGCCTCGCTGCCGGCCGACACCTGGATCCGGCTCGCGGTCTGGCTGGTGACTGGGCTGGCGATCTATGCCGGCTACGGCAGGCGCAACGCCCGGCTCACCCGAGCAGGTTGAGCGTCGCCCGGCTCACCGAATCGATCGAGGCCTCGGCACTGAGGTTCAGCTCGTAGGTCCGGATCACGCGCTGCAGGTCGGCCGATTCCAAGGCGACGTTGACGTTCGGCAGGCGGACATAGCCCTGCCGGTCGGCGGCCGCGTTGGACGGGTCGTAGCGCCGGCGGAAGTCGCTGCTGTCGCGCACGATGCGGCCCACCGGCTCGCGCGCCCTGTCGACGTCGACCGGCTGGAACACCGCGATCTTCCGGGCGTAGGGCGTCCCGCTCGGATCGGCCGGGGCCGAATCGGCGTTCGCGATGTTCTCGGAGATCGCCCGGATCCGGCCGCTCTGGATCCGACGGCCGTAGGCCAGCGCGTCCGTGGCCGCCTTGAGGGGGCTGGTATCCGGCATGCGGGTTGGCTCGGGCGGCACGGGGAGGGGCCGAACGATCCTCCGTGCAACAGCCTTAACGCTCGGTTAAGCGGCTCGTCCCGAAAGGCTTACCGCCTCGCGCAGGTCCCGCCCGTCGGTGAGCCGCAGTCCCCTGCGGCGCAGGGAGGCCAGCAGCGCACGGTCCGGGAACGGGCAATAGGGCAGGACTTCCGTGGTCCGGCCTTCAGGCATCCGGTCCGTGCGGGCGATCGCGTCGAGCAGCCGGTCCAGCATGCCACGCCCATGGGCGTGGAGCGCCACGGCCGCCCGCGTGGCCGTGGTGTCGGCCGGGAGCGCCACAGGCTCCTGGGCGAGGATCGCCCCGGTATCGATCGTGGCGGCGAGACGGTGCAGGGTTATGCCGAAGCTGCGGGGCCCGTCGGCGAGCGCATGGATCGTCGGAACCGGGCCGCGATGGCGCGGCAGCAGCCCGGGATGGCCGTTGATGCCGCCCAGCCGCGCCAGCCCGATGGTGCCCGCCTTCAGGATCTGGTCGAAATGATAGGTCAGGATCAGGTCGGGGGCGGTCTCGCGCAATCGTTGCGCGACCTCGGGGCCGTTGACGTCGTCGACCGTCAGGGTCGGGATACCGAGGCGCCGGCACAGGGTCTTGAGCGGCGTCGCCTCCGGCGCGTCGCCGCTGCCGGCCACAGCCTGGGTCAGGGGCGCCAGCGGGCGCAGCAGGTCCGGCAGCCCGAAATTCACCGCGAGATACGGCAGAATCCCGGCGCCGGAGCGGGCGAGATGCTTGCGGACCTGCCCGGTCAGGCCGCCGCTCGACGGCCGCTCCGCGTTCGAGAGCCCGACGAAGGCGATGTCGGCCCGGTGATCGGCCACGAACCGGCGCACCACCCGCGCATTGGGCAGCGCCTCCAGGACGAAGAGGGCGATCCGGGCGCGGGCCATCAGCGGCGCGGCCGACGCTGGAACCGGAACGCGTAGAGGCTCGCCCGGCGGACGCTCTCCGGCAGGAGCAGCACGGTGCGCGCCAGGGCCGCCAGGACGAGCGGAAAGGCGACCACGTCGCGATCCTTCGCGATTCCCTTGACGATGTGCTGGGCCGCTTCCTCGGCGCTCATCTCCAGGGGGCGCCAGCCCTTCAACTCGCCGCCCATCGGGGTCTTCACGTAGCCCGGGGCCACGACGTTGACCTTCACGCCGCGCGGCCCGACCTTCTGGCGTAGGGCCAGCCCGTGCGCGACCAGGGCGGCCTTGGCGCCGCTATAGGCCGGGGCATCCTGAAGCGGCGCGTAGGCGGCCAGCGAGGACATCAGCACGATCTGCCCGCGCCCGCGCTGGAGCATCAGGGTCAGGGTCGGGAGCACGATGTTGAGCGAGCCGGTATAGTTGATGTCGGCGGTCTCGAACGCCGTCGCCTCCGGCTCGACCTCGCCCTTCTGGTTGCCGCCGTTCACCGCAGCGTTGGCGATGACGAGGTCCAGCGGCTGGGCCGCGTCGGCTTTGTGGATCAGGTCGATCGCGGCGGCCCGGTCCCGGGTGTCGAGGCGCACCGCCTCGACGGTGGCGCCGCTGGCCCGGCAATCCCGGGCCACGGCTTCCAGGCGGTCGACATTGCGTCCGATGAGGATGAGGCTCGCGTCGGCACGCGCGTAATGGCGTGCGAGCGCAGCGCCGATACCGCTCGACGCGCCAGTGATCAGAATGCGGGGCATAACGCGGGTGCTACGCCGTGCAGCACGCAAAGATCAAGACCGGGAAGCGCTCACCGGTGACTTAAAGGTTCGGCTCGACCCGGAAACGCTCGGCGAAAACCGGCCCGTTTCCCGTTCCGCTTCAATAGACGGGCGCGAGTTGCCCGTCGCCCTCGCGGCCCTCGCGGATCGTCCGCGCGGCGGCCAGCATCGAATCGGGCAGGGCGGATTCCATCCGCGGCACCGAGCCGGCCACCGCCCGCTCGATCGCCCCCTTGGAGAAGAAGCCGCCGTTGACCTGCGTCCGGTGCAGCACGACCCGGCGGAAATCGGCCATCAGGCCCATGTCGGGCGCGGTCGGGTTCGTCCAGAAGCTGTCGAGGTCGCCCTGATGGGTCAGGCCGGCCATGTTGTAGATCGCGGTCCCGACCGCGTGGGTCGGGCGGCCCATCTCCAGGGACAGCATGCCCACCGTCGAGTTCACGATGACGACGCCGCGGGCGCCCTTGATCAGGGAGGGCAGGTCGCCGCCGTCGATGAAGTCGAGCCGGTCGCTGACGCCGTGGCGCCGGGCCGAGGCGCGGGCGAACTTGCGCCAGTTGATCAGCCCGCTGTCCAGCGGATGCAGCTTCACCAGGAGCCGGGTCGGCGCCGAGGACGCGTCCGCGAAGGACTTGATCACCCGGTCCATGAAGCCTTCGACGCCCAGGAACGGCGAGTGCACCCGGATCTGGTAGTCGCTGTCGAGCTGGAGCGGCAGCAGGAAGTAGTCGCAGCCGACCGCACGGTAGATTTCGTCGCAGCGCGCCGCCTCGCGTCGGGTATGGGAGCGGCGGGTAAATTTCTTGATCCAGCCCGCGTATTCGGCCGCGATATGGGTCGGCCGGTGGCTGCGGAAGTGCGGGAAGAGATAGGGAAACGCGATGTTGGCGACGTTGTAGCTCACGTCCCAGACGCTGCGGCGGGCCATGTCGCCGGTGGACGGCATCGCCCGGCCGGGCTGGGGCAGGCGCCGCGCCAGGGCGCGGACCTCGTCCGCCGTGCGCGGCAGCGACGAGAAGCCGTTCACCCCGCCGAGCTCGCAGGTGATCCAGTTGGGCCGGATATAGCCTTCCTCGAACACGTGGACGCGCAGGCCCCGGACCTCCGCGATCATCCGGGCCGCCCGGTGGAACGGCCGGCAATCGCCGAACAAAACGATGTCGGTGACGGCTTCGCGGTCGAGATACGCTTCGAGATAGGTGCCCCAGGCCTCGCGGCGACCGCGGTAATTGTCGGCCTTCCCGTTCCAGAACAGCCAGTCACCCGGGCAGAGGTTGATGCGCCGCACCTCGTGGCCCCGCGCGCGCAGGGCCTTGCCGAGGTCGGAGAAGAACGGAGAGGCGATGCCCTGCAGGAACAGAAAGGTTGCAGGACGGTCGCGGAGGGCGTCGGGGGCGGTCTTTTGCATTCCGCGGCGCTTCTATCCTTGACCCTCGGCCGGACGGAGCCGGACCGGAAAGAATGACCAGAGGTGGCACGCAGCATCGCGGCCCGGCAATCCGAGGCCGCGTCGCAGGGTGGCGTTTCCGCTCCGGCGTGGCCCGTCTGCAACGGTCGCAGTTTCGCGGCCACCGCCTGGATTGAGGGGGCAATCACGGCGACGATATGTCCAAATCCTTTCCACGCCGTGACGCTTTGATGGATCTGCCACGCTTGTCCCCATTCGGCCGGCCATCCCATGCCGGGTAAAATGCGCTACTAGGCGGCCCGAACGATCGAGACGACCGGAGCTGGACGCCCCATCATGTCCCTTGAACCGACCCCGGCGCTCTACGCGACCGGCCGGACGATCCGCCGCCTGCGGGCGGAGATCGAGGCTGCGACGGGTCTCGCCTTCGCCCCGGTACGGCCGAGCGCGGTCGGCGCCGTCTGGGGGGCGAAGAGCCTGCCGGACCGGATGCTCGCGCTCGGGGGCCGCCGCCGGCTCATCGTCGCGCCGGGCCCGCTGCTGAGCCCGTACGACCGGCCCGAGACCGGGTTCGCGTCCCTGCGGATCAGCCTCGACGGCAAACCGTTCGGCGGGCAGGGCGGCATCCACTACTTCGATCCCTGGACCCGCCAGCCGATCGGCCGCGAGGCCTGCACCGAGCACGTCGCCTGGCTCGCGGCACGGTTTGCGGAGAACGACCGGCGCGTCGTCTATGTGGGCATGTCGCGCTGGAAGCGGCCCGCCCTCGACGTGCTCGGCACCGGACCGGCCGGGCGCCCGGTCCACACCATGACGGCGGAGGCCGCGGTCGAGGCGGGCAAGCGTCATCACGGCCGGATCCTCGCCTGGGCGACCCGCGCGCCGGGCAAGCTCGAAGAGGCCTGCAGGGAGGCCGGTCTGCCGCTCGCCCGGGTGGAGGACGGTTTCCTGCGCTCGGTGGGCCTCGGGGCGAGCCTGCAGCCCGGCGCCTCCATCGTGATCGACGACCTGGGCATCTACTACGACCCGCGCCGGGAGAGCCGCCTGCAGCGACTGCTGGCCGAGGCGGATTTCCCGCCCGAGCTGGTGGATCGGGCCAAGCGCCTGCGCGAGGAGGTCGTTGCGCGCCGCCTGAGCAAATACAATGTCGGCCTCGACGCCGCCGCCCTCGACTGGCCGGCCGGTCGGCGGATCGTTCTGGTGCCGGGGCAGGTCGAGGACGACGCCTCGGTGCAGCACGGCTCGCCGCTGGTCCGCTCGAACCGCGCGCTGCTGGAGGCCGCCCGCCGGCGCAACCCCGACGCCTTCCTGCTCTACAAGCCCCATCCCGATGTCGAGGCGGGGTTCCGGCCCGGCATCATCCCGGAGGCCGAGGCCCTGACCCTGGCCGACCGGATCGTGGCGGGGATCAGCATCGTCGACCTGCTCGACCGGGTGCATCACGTCGAGACCATGACGTCGCTCGCGGGCTTCGAGGCGCTGATCCGTGGGCTCAGCGTGGCGGCCCATGGCCGGCCATTCTACTCCGGCTGGGGCCTGTCGGAGGATCTGGCACCGGGGGCCGACCGCGGCCGCACGCTGACGCTCGACGAGTTGGTGGCCGGCGCGATGATCCTCTATTCGCGCTACCTCGATCCCGTGGCGATGAAGCCGTGCAGCCCCGAGCAGCTCCTCGACCGGCTCAGTGCCGCCCGGGAGGCCGCCCCGCGCAACGCGCTCTCGATCGGCCGCACCGCCCATCTCGTCATGCGGATGCGCTACGGCCTGTTCAATCCGATCGTGCGGGCGCTGCGCAACCGCCGCGGCGTCGGCCGTGAGGCCGGGCCGCGCTAGGGCGGGGGCGCAATCGTGGCATCCAGCTTCTCGGGATCTCCGCACGCGAGCAGGGGGATAGAGGCCGTTCCGGTCGCCGTCGGCGGTGACGTGACGGGCCCGACATCCGCGCTCCGAAAAGTCCTCCGAAGCCCCTGCTTTCGCATCATTTTCCGGGCCGGTCCGCATCCCGTGGCGATTCCTGGCACGCGCGCATCTCACCGAGTTCCCGTATCGTGACGACGTTCCTCATCGCCGCCAGCTTGACGCTCGCCATCTGCCTCGCCCTCGAGGTCTTCGTCGGCGATTCGCTCACCCGGGCGAGCCTGGCCCCGCGCGACCTGGCCCTACGATTGCTGGGCTATCTGCTGATCCTGCTGTTCTGGTTCGCCTTCTCGTGGCGGCCCTGGCTGGCGGCCCTGACCTGCGTCGTCTCGGTGGCGGCGCTGATCTATGTCAGCCGCGCCAAGCGCTCGGTGATCGGCGAGCCGCTCCTGTTCAGCGATTTCGTCCTGCTGCCGCAGGTGCCGCGCCACCCGCAGCTTTATTACATCCCGCCGGTCTGGGATCCGCGGATCTCGATCCCCGTGATCCTGACCCTGATCGCGACGGTGATCTGGTACCGGACCGAGCCGAGCGTCCTGCCGGACGCGCCGGTCCCGCGCGTCGCCGCCCTCATCGGCCTGCCCCTGGGGCTCTGGCTGCTGTTCCGCGCGGCCTCCCGGCCGCCGCTGGCGAAGCTGATCGCGCGCTGGTTCCCCGAGCCAGACCTCGAGACGGATGTCGCGCGGGTCGGCCTGCCGGCAAGCCTGCTCGGCTATACGGCCCGGGCGCTGGCCGGCAGCGCTCCGGTGCCGGCGGTGCCGACGCTGCCCTCCGGCCCGGGCGACGACGTGGTCGTGGTGATCCAGCTCGAGTCGTTCATCGATCCCGAGCGACTCGGCGGCCCGGCACTGCCGGCGATGGAGCTGTTCCGCACCCGGGCCATCCAATACGGCCGGTTGCGGGTTCCGGCGCACGGCGCCTACACGATGCGCAGCGAGCACGCCGTGCTCACCGGCCGGCCCTCCGACAGCCTCGGCTTCGGCCGGTACGATCCCTACACGTCCCGCAGCGGCGACGAGCCGACCAGCCTCGCCCGGCTGGCGGGCAGCCGGGGCTACGGTACCCTGTTCCTGCACCCGTTCCACAGGGATTTCTTCCGCCGGGCGAAGGTGATGCAGGCCTTCGGCTTCGCCGATCTGGTGATGGGCGAGACGTTCACGGCCGCGCCCCGGGTCGGCCCCTATGTCGGCGACGTGGCCCTGGGCGAGCGCCTGCTGGAGGAGGTTCGGGGACGACGCACGCCGCTGTTCCTGTTCTGCGTCACGATGGAGAATCACGGGCCGTGGAAGCCCGGGCGGTTGCCCGGCATCGACGCCCCGGAGGCGCAGTACCTCCACCACGTCGTCAATACCGGGCGCATGGTCGAGAACCTCGTGGCCGGGCTCGACGCGCTGGCCCGCGAACGCGGCCAGACCATCACCCTCTGCGTGTTCGGCGATCACGCACCGTCGTTGCCGACCTGCAAGCCGGGCTTCGGCGATCAAGCGACAGATTACGCAGTGTTCCGGTTCGGCATTCCCCCGGTCACGCCGCGCCGCCTGGACATCACCGCCGACGCCCTGGGGCGCGATCTGCGCTCAGCCCTGGCCTGTACACTTGCAGACATTCCGCTACGGACGCGATAAGGTTAAGCTTAACTGCACCGAGCTTGGCCGTGCCACGCTGGTGTCGCATTGGGAACGGATAGCAACCCTGTCCGAGACGCGGGTTCCGCGAGGAGCCCGCAGGTTCGACGCGGCCGTTAAAGCCATCGCAGCGTTTGGCGGTCACCATGGATGTCCCGGTCCGAGCCAGCGATGGTGCGGAGGCCGGCGAGGAGAAGTCTCTGTGATGCTGCGTAAGACGGCGCTCACTGCGCTGACAGCCGCCCTTGCGGCAGGGTCCATCGGCGGCTGCACGTATCTGCCCGCGGCGGGACCGACGGCGAGCGCGATCGAGGCGGGCGCGGAAGTCGCGACCGCCGACGG
>NZ_JAJALK010000008.1 GCF_020523825.1 Methylobacterium brachiatum
CCGGCCAAGCTCGCCGTGGTCCAGCGACCAACCCTGCACTAACTTTGACCTTGGACCACCTCGTGGGGGCCGATCAGCCTAGTCACTCCATCACCCCTCCACCTGTCGAACAGGTCCGACCGACGACAGCAATCGCGCGCTGCGTTCCCGCACACCTGTCTCGTGCAACATGACCCGAAAGGATTTCGCCATGACTACCACCACTCCGCATCAGTCCTGGTTCGTGACCGCCGAAGGCCCCGCCGGATTGAGATCCAGTCTCTCGCCGCTGCGCTGGTCGCTGGTCGTCATCTTTCTCTGGTTCGGCTTCATGAAGTTCACGGCCTATGAGGCTGGCGGGATTGCCCCGTTCGTGGCGAATAGCCCCATCATGGGCTGGTTGCACGACGTCTTCGGCATTCAGGGAACAAGCCGTGTGATCGGCATCTTGGAGCTGTCGACCGCGATCGCGCTCGCAGTCGGCGCCTTCGTTCCAGTGGTTTCGGCCCTGGGTGCCGCGATGTCGATCACGACGTACCTGATAACACTGACGTTCTTTGTGACCACCCCCGGCGTGGCCGAGCACACCGCCGGTGGATTTCCCGCAATCTCCGCGATGCCCGGACAGTTCCTCCTCAAGGATCTCGTCCTGCTGGCGGCGTCGATAACGCTGCTGCTGGCATCCGTGCGACGGCCCGACGGTCGGCCGCGCGGCTGACGTCACGATCTCGATCCACCTTACGATCGTCGGATCGGTGAAACGACAGACGATAGGGGGCAGCCTCGCTACGGTTGCCCCCGCACAGATCTACTGTCCAACCCCGATCTTATGGATCGGGGTTGTAAACTTCGCCTTCTTGTATCGCCTTTCGATTTCGATACTCGCTCGGATCGATCAGGTACGTCTTCTTGAAGGCTCTCGAGAAGCTGCTGCGGTTCCGATACCCGACAGCTTGAGCGATCTGATCGATCGGCAGTACGTTCGTGGACAGAAGTGCCGCCGCGTGTCGTATGCGCAGCTGCCTGAGCGTCGACATCGGCGAAGTGCCGAAGGCCTTGGTGAAGCGAGCCAGGAAGGCGGATCTGCTCAGACCGGCGACATGGGCGAGGGACGATACGGTATGGTCCGCCGCTGGTCGCGCGGCCATTTCGGAGAAGGCCCGCGAGATCTGCGGATCGCTGAGCAACGAGAACCGCTCCGCCCAAACTTGCTGCGAGACGAGCGATCTCCGGAATATCGCAATGAGAACAAGCTTGAGCAGGCCTGCGGCCATTGCTCCGGTGCCGACCTCCTGTGCGGCGAGCTCGTCGACCGCCTCACGAAATTTGTGGTCGATTTGATCGATTTCGTCGAAGTATTCGACGATGGGCACCCGAAGCGTGTCGAAGACGTCGATCGATGTGCCATACAGCGCCCGAAAGTAACCGCAGACGAGGACGAGGTGGGCCGCACTCGGGCCGGCTGTGAAGCGTCGGACCGATCCGGGCGCCGAACTCAGAGGCCCCCGGTTGACGGTTCGCATGGGTAATGCGCCGGGGGTTTCGAGGGCGAACGCCGTGTGCCTCGGAAGAATGACGAGGGTGTGCGGCCGAAGATCGATGGGCGCACTCCTGCTCGTGATGAGCGTGCCTCGACCGGCTATGTTGTAATGGATGCTCGGTGCATCGGTGCCGGCCAACTCGAGGCGCCAGCCGGATGCGACGAGGCACTCCACCAACTTGACGAAGCTCACTTCAAGTACGTCGATGGCCGCATCGACGGTGTGTCGTGAAATCGTAGCTGGCACAATAGGAACTTTCAATTCTCCGTACCTAGATCAGGTGCAGCTCGTGTGCGTGAACACAGGTCCGTGTCAAGCAATCGATGGTCAATTCGTCGCCCCGTTCACAGGACAGGTGGGATGTGCGGTCCTATCGACATCCGAAGCAACCTCGGCGGCTTCGCCGTGGCTACAGGAAACCTCGTGATGTGCGATCAGGGCGCGCCCATGTGGGATGCTCGCGGTCCGCCATCAACCCTCGTCGCAACGGTGACGACAGAGGTGCGAGACGTTCTGCAACCAATTCCGGACCTTCGGCACGCTCCATTTCGGTAGGCTCGCAGATGGGCGCTCAATCGCACGCTACGTTGCGGCGCCTCAAGGCGGTTGAGAGAGGGGATGACGTTCGATGTCCAGGTTTGCATTCCTCCGGGTTGCTGCTGCATCGGTGGCGGTGTCAGGATTAATGTCGAATCCGAGCCCATCGATTGCGCAACAATCGAGCTGCTACAAAGCGGAGTACACGTCGGATGGGGAGCTGGTCCTTCCGAAGCACTTCGAGCGATGGATCTATGTCGGCTCGCCTCTTACACCGAATGCACTCAATAACGGGCACGCCGGCTTCCCAGAGTATCACAACGTCTACATCGAGCCGTGCTCCTACGATGAATATAAGAGGACCGGAAGTTTTCCGGAGGGCACCATCCTCTTCAAGGAACTTCAGTTGACTCTACCTAAAGAAGAGGCCGACGGGTCGCGCGTCGAGCCATCTGGGCGTGGCTTTTTTCCGGGCAAGCTCAACGGAGCCGACGTGACGGTCAAAGACACAGCGCGGTATACCTCGACCGGCGGATGGGGTTACTTCAACTTCAATCACCACGAGCCGAAAGCGGCAACTGCAACGGTGCGCCCGAAAAGCGAATGCGCCTACTGCCACATGGCCTCAGCAAAGAAAGATGAAGTCTGGACACAGTTCTATCCGCGATTGGACGATTAGTTAGATCGTATACTGTGTGGAGATACGATATGTATCGTCGCTATCTGCTCCATGTCTCTGGCGCATTGACGCTGCTGGCCACGTCGGCGGGATTGCTGAGTCAGCCTTCCGCTCAGCCGATAGACCAAAAGAAGCCGCAGCTTGTGGATGAATCCGGCAATATCCGCGTGCCGAGCGACTACCGGGAACGCTACCGGTTCCTCGGTTCCTGGGCGGTCGCATCGGAGAATGGCCGGGGTTCGAAGGAGATGCACGTGGTCTACGCATCACCCGGTGCTGCGCAGACCTATCGCAACGAGGGTTCGTTTCCAGACGGCGCTACCCTGGTCAAAGAAGTTTATGAAACCAGCACCGGTGAATTTACGACCGGGACGGTAAGTCGTGCGGATCATCTCAAAGGTTGGTTCGTCATGGTGCGCGACGCCGGAAATACTCACCAAGACAACCCACTTTGGGGCGAAGGTTGGGGCTGGTCGTGGTTCGATGCGGGTCAGCCCGACAAAGCCACGACAGTCAGCTATCGAGACGAATGTTTAGGGTGTCACGTTCCTGCTCGATCGACGAACTGGATCTATGTCGACGGATACCCATCATTGAGAAAATGATGCGCGGCAGCTTCCGGAGTGACAGGCAGGGTTTACAGAGACCCGGTTTGGCTCGGTGAACCTTGAAGCGGCGTGTGGTGCCTGCGGCCGCTCCGCCGAGCCTTGTGGTTGGCTCGATCGGACAGGCACGCGGGCATCGAGCGGTTCCAGCCAGGACTTCGCACGCCCGCTCCGAAAGGCTGCGTGCGTCATGACGGATATCGCTCGACGCACAGCATCCGCGGCTGAGAAGCCACCCGTACTCGAGAGGTACAACGATGTTCAGAGCGCTTGCACCCCTTCTCGCGACAACGGCGCTGATTGCTTCTCCAACTGCGTCGGCCGAGACGGCCTCAATGACATCCGTCGACACAACCTATCGTACGGTTGCGGTCGACGGCGTTACAATCTTCTATCGAGAAGCCGGCCCGAAGGACGCTCCGACAATCCTTCTGCTTCACGGCTTTCCATCATCTTCGGCCATGTTCGAGACGCTGATCCCTCGTCTCGCAGACCGCTTCCATCTGGTGGCACCCGATTATCCGGGCTTCGGCCTGAGCGAGGCGCCACCGCCGGAG
This sequence comes from Methylobacterium brachiatum, assembly GCF_020523825.1. Lineage (GTDB taxonomy): Bacteria > Pseudomonadota > Alphaproteobacteria > Rhizobiales > Beijerinckiaceae > Methylobacterium > Methylobacterium brachiatum. The sequence goes on from NZ_JAJALK010000008.1 coordinate 3,899, forward strand.
CGATATGCCTACACGTTCGACCATGTCGCCGGCACGATCGACCAGTTTGCGGAAAAGATCGGCCTGAACCGGTACAGCCTCTTCCTTCAGGATTATGGCGGCCCCATAGGCATGAGGCTGGCTCTTGCACATCCCGAACGTGTGCAGGCGCTGATCATCCAGAATGCTGTCTCTCATGAGGATGGGCTTGGACCGCTCTGGGCAACCCGTCGGGCATTCTGGCACGACCGCGCCTCCCATGAGGACGCGGTGATCGATAGCTTCCTCTCCCTGGAGACGACGAAGCAGCGTCATCTCGGAACCAGCCCGCATCCAAAGCGATACGACCCGCATCTGTGGCTCGACGAGTTCGCCCATCTGTCCCGGCCAGGTCAACGACAGATCCAGTCCGATCTGTTTTATGACTATCGTACCAACGTCGCCTCCTATCCGATGTGGCAGACTTGGCTCCGGCAGAAGCGGCCTCCAACCCTCGTCGTCTGGGGGCGATACGATCCGTCCTTCGCGATCGGCGGTGCCGAAGCCTACAGGAAAGACCTTCCGGACGCAGAAATCCACATTCTCGATGCGGGACACTTCGCGCTTGATGAGCGCGTCGACGAGATTGCAGCGTTAGTCCGAAACTTCATGGCCAAGCAAAACCTCGATTGAAATGGCGAGGCTTGACTGCAAGGCCGTCATCGCAGTTTCGATTTGATAATGAGCATTGCGCGAGCGACTCTCTTTTCGTGATTCCCAGGTCTTGCGTCTGTTTGCATTGCGCGAGAGAATTACCCAGAAGGTGGGTGGCCTTATCGATGTCTGTTGCGGACACTCGCAGTTCTGTCACTCCGTCGATCTGTCGTCTCCGCTGCCGGTCGCAGTGATATGTACTCTATTCGATGTGTCCGAAGCAGACGAGTCGCAGCTTCCACGTAGCCGATGAGGTATCCATAAAGCCTGTATCTCGATGAGGCTTCCATCTGAGACTAGCTGGTCACGCACCTGAGCCGAAACACCAGCGCGTTCGGGATCGTTCAGTCCAAAATAGCAGCAATCGACGTGCACGCTGCGGTCGCGTATTCCTTGCGAGCTGCGGTCGATATATTCGGAACAGCTACACTTCGTTCGCGACGCCGAGTGAGTGTTCTCAATTCCAAAGCTACGGAGTTTCAAGATGAAAGTCCTGATCGCGGCCTCGGCTTTGACAGGGCATGTCAATCCGCTGCTGGCCATCGGAAACCTCCTGCGCGCCCGCGGCGACGACGTGCTGTTCACAACGGCCGAGACGTTTCGGACCCGGATCGAGGCAGCAGGTCTGCGTTTCGTCCCGTGCAATGATGGTGGAGCCGCCGCCTACCTCGACGTCAGCCTGCCGCCGGGACCGGAACGCTGGCGGCATGAATTCGAGCGGCGCTTCATCGACGGCATGCCTGGCCAAGCAGCCGGCTTGCGGAGGCTGATCGCAGATCATCGGCCTGATATCGTGATCGCCGGCAGCCTTTTCCTTGGCGTGCTGCCCTTGCTCCTCGACAGGCAACCCCGGCCGCCGATCGCCGTCCTGAACGTCAGCTTCCTCTTCCTCGATCGGCCTGATCACGCGCCGGTGGGGGCCGGCCTGCCGCCGGCAGGAGACGAAGCCGAGCGGATGCGCTACTCCGCCTTGAAGGCGGGGACGGATGCCGCCTTCGTCAATCCCGTGCGCGCCCACACGGACGGCCTGCTCGCCGGACTCGGGCTTCCGCCCCTGCCGGCTTCCCTGCCTCACTCGATCGTCGTGCTGCCGGATCTCTTCCTCCAGCCGACGGTCCCCGCCTTCGAGTACGACTTCGGTGCGCTCCCGTCCGGCCTACGCTTCGTCGGCCTCTTGCCCAACCCGCACGCCGACATACCGGTGCCGACTTGGTGGCCCGAGCTCGACGCGTGGCGCGAGGAGGGCGGCCACGTCGTGCTGGTCACGCAGGGCACACTCGCCAATGCGGACTTCGGGGCTCTGGTCGAGCCGACACTGACCGCGCTCGCCGACCGGGACGACCTGCTCGTTGTCGCGACCACTGGCGGGCGGCCCTTGGACGTCTTGCGGGGACCGCTTCCCGCCAATGCCCGGGTCGCGAGCTTCCTGCCGTTCGACCTGCTGCTGCCGAAGGTAGACTTACTTGTGACCAACGGCGGCTATGGCAGTGTCTCGCAGGCGCTGGCCGTGGGCGTGCCGATCGTCTCGGCGGGGCGGACGGAGGACAAAGCCGAGGTCGGCGCGCGCATCGGCTGGTCGGGGGTTGGTATCGACCTCACGACGGACGCGCCTACCGTTGAGACCTTGCGCACGGCCGCCCTACGCGTGTTGAACGAACCGAGCTTCCGGGTCCGGGCCGGCGAGGTAGCCGAGGCGTTCGGAAGCCTTGACAGCGGCGACGAGATCCTCGCGGCGCTCGATGCCCTCGTCAAGGGTGGCGCTCTCGTGCCAGCATCGCCGAAACGGGTTCTTTGCAGATGAGACCTGCATGACCGGGCAATCGGCGTGTCCAGCAGGGCAAAGTCCACGCTCACTGCATCTGTAAGCCGTGTCTTATACCTTCTTGGCGCTGCACTACCAGGCGATCTGGCTGCGGGCCTAAGGCAAACTGCAGTCCGAAGTTGCGGCGCTGGGGGATCGCCGCAGCCGCTACGGGACGACGGCACGGCTGCTGATGCCTGAGCTTCTGGACCGCCTGAGTACGCGCTCGGAAACGCTGCCGCTCATCCGCTATGACTTCTTCCAAGAGCTGAGCGACCTGCGGCGCACGGTGAAGGCCGTGCGCCTGTCGCGGCGGATCAGCCGGACCACTCCTTCAGTAACGTGGTCGAGGTGGAGATGTATCCCGGCCCCAGCGGACCTTCCGGTAGCGACCATGTCTGTTTCAAAGCCCCGCCCGCTCTCAAGCAGACCGCCCGCTTTCCACCCTACCCGGTTGTAGGCCCCGCCCTCACCGGCAGCCTGGAAGAAGGCCTTCCCAGAGCGCACATCGGATCCCAAGGGCCACGGAGGCACTGCGCCGCTCCATATCGTGCCCTTATGCGAATGGGCCGCCGCCGCAGCCTTCACGGTGAGCGTCCGCTATGGAGGCGCGTCGGCGGCTCGTTAGATGGCCGGAATGGGCGCAAAGCTGAACGACCGGTTCTGCGTGCGCTGGCGCTCTCACGTGACGTAGTCTAACTGAAAGCGACTGAGCCGCATTTGTTGTTTAGTCCAGAGAAGTGGACCTTCGTTGCGGCTCGTCCAATCGTCTCAAAATGCTCTTTCCGCGGACTTGTAATTACCCACGGGGTGGATCGGTCGGCGGCGGAACGCCCGCGGCTGCGCCGCTTGCCGGGACGAGCTTGCCTCTTGCGCGGGTCGGATTTCGCTGATTCCCTGGCGGGATGGGCCGCAGCGAACTGGAACGGCTGAGCCGCGAGGAGCTGATCGAGCTGGTGCTGCGGCTGCAGCGGCCAGAGAAGACCTCGCGCACCTCATCCAAGCCGCCCGCGACGGATCGCAAGGAGCAGCGGGAGCATTCTAAGCCCGGCGGCGCCAAGCCCGGTCACGAGGGTCACAGCCGGGTGCTGAGCGATGATCCCGATACGATCGTCCAGCATCGTCCCGAGGCGTGCGCGTGCTGCGGCGCCAGCCTGCACGCCGCACTTCCGGCAGAGATCGTCAGCGTCTCTGAGCAAATCGAGCTGCCTGAGGTGGCGCCGATTGTGACGCAGCACCAGCGCCTTGCCGTTTGTTGTCCGAGCTGCGGGACGCGCGTGATCGCGCCACCGCCCGAAGCGGCGCGCGGCACGCCCTTCGGTCCGCGGCTGCATGCGGTGGCGACGTACCTCAAGACCTTTCAGGCGCTCTCGTACGAACGGCTGCAGGCGGCGCTCTCCGATCTGTTCGGCCTCACCCTCAGCCAGGGCGGGCTGATGAACCTGCTCCGGCGCGCGCAGGACCGCTTCCGTGCCGGTCGCGACGCGGCCATCGCGACCCTGCGCAAGGCTGAGGTCGTCGCCTGCGACGAGACTGGCGTGCGCATCGAGGGCTCGAACGCTTACCACTGGCTGTTCCACTCGGCGCAAGCCGTGGTGCACACCGCCTCCCCGACGCGCGGCGCTGTCGTGGTGCGCGAGATGATGGACGGGCACCGACCGGCGGTGTGGATCTCCGACCGCTACACCGCCCAACAGGGCCACGCGGATGAGCACCAGACCTGCCTGGCGCATCTGGCCCGCGATGTCGCCTATGGCGTCGAGGCCAGCGACGATCCCGTGCCCTGGCGCCTGCAACTCTGGTTGCAGCGCGTGTTCGCCCTGGCCGAGCGCGTCACCGACTTGGCTGCCGCGACGCTCTCGGCCAAGCGCCGCAGCCTGGATCGGCAACTGGGTGCCATCCTCGCCACGTCGAGCCGCTGTGATCTGAGCCGCGACCTGCAGGCCAAGATCAGCCGCGCCCGCGATCAGCTCCTGGTCTTCCTCGCCTATCCCGGAAAGGTCGAGCCGACCAACAACGGCTCCGAGCGGCTGCTGCGTCCGGCTGTCGTGCAGCGGAAGGTCACCAACGGCTACCGGGCCATGTGGGCGGCCGAGGGCGAGGCCGCCATTCGCACCGTCGTCGACACCGCGCGCCTCACAGGCAGCAGTCCCTTCGGCGCCATCCTCAAAACCATCGGCGCCTGAGCCCAGCCATCACAGGCCTGGGTAATTACGCGGACTTTGAGCCTGGCCTGTACGGACTGCGTTCCCGCGCAGTAAAAGCAGGCACGCAGTCTCGTCTCGCTATCAGCGCACAATCCGGGATGCGCCCTTGGCCATCAGCGGACTGCCCGGCTGGCATCTTGGCCATGGCCACTTGGTCCCTCCCCCCATTCTTGGCGGTGTAGAGTGCCATATCGGCGCAGTGCATCAGAATCTCGTATCCGCCCACACCGCACGCTTGTGCGATCCCGATGCTGACACTGACTCGCAGCTCAGGGAACTCGGCGACGAAAAGTTGCGCAAAGGTTCGGCGGAGTTCCTCGGCCCGGGCAAGGGCCTCCTCGGGGGAGGCATCCGGCAAAAGGCAGGCGAATTCCTCGCCGCCGAGGCGCCCCAGCAGCGCGTCCTGCGGCAGCAGGGAGGTGGCCATGGCGCAGAAGCTCACCAGCACCGCATCGCCGACCGCGTGGCCATAGCTGTCATTGACGGCCTTGAACCGGTCGAGATCAATAAGCAATAGTACACTATCTCGATGCTCAGCCAGTATAGACTCGGCGGCTTTCGCGAAGGCGCGTCGATTGTGTACGCCCGTAAGCGCATCGGTAGAGGCGGCGATGCGCTGCTCGCGCTCGGCCCGCTCCTTCACAAGCGCCAAGAAGGTGAAGGCCGAGGCGATCGAGAACAGCATGGTCACGAAGCACAGGATCGCCACCCAGGGTGTGGCGATCGGGTTGGATCCGAGTTGTGGTGCCGTCAGGGTCGGCGGGATCCGGACGAAGTAGACTGCACCATGAAGGCCTAGCACAGTGAAAGCCGGAACTCGGGAGGCGAGCCGCTCCGCGCGGCCGCGCCAGATCTCCACGGCGGCCGAACTGCAGTAGAGTGTCGCCACGGCCGAACCATATAGGATCCGCAGCGTAACTGACGCGTAGAAGGCCGGAACCAGGCAGAGGACACACCAGAATATCGCGCCGACGAACGCAACGCCTAGGCGGATCGAACGACCCTCGAAGGAGCGGACGCCGCTCCAGATCAATCCATAAGCGGCCTGAACGAGCACGTTGGCCAGCCCGATGGAAAGCAGGTCAGGGACTTGGTCGCGTAGAGCGATGCCGACGGAACCGATGGCGCCAATGAGATGTGCCGCTCCCCAGAGGCTCAGAGAGCGGGATCCCTGCGACTCACGCCCCGCTACCAGAAGTAACGTGCCAACCAGGAAAGTTGTCGCAGAGCTGGCGATCAGCAAGGTGGCCGGATCAAGGTACATGGAAGTCGCCAACACTTAGTCTGAACAGGTGCGCGTCTATGCACTTCATTTCACTTCCGAGCCGATGAGATCGCTGACGCTCCGCTTCAACTATCAGTATAGCATGTCTTGATTGTGGCAGTAGACCGGCTCGCTCCGAAGCGCTGCATCGCGGAGGTGGACGTTTGCCGCTGCTCAGCCGACCGCCTCGCTGATCCATAATGAGTCTGGGCAGTATGTTTCCGCCTGATCTGGTTTGGATGGCCTGCGCGCCAAGTGCAAATCCGAAGCAGCCCTATGCGATTGAAGGATATTGCTCGGTACCTTGAGTATGATGGCTCTTAATATTGACTTTAATATTCATTCTTTGCAATCGCTGTTTGGCAATCATAACGATATGGGCGTTTTAATTCATAATGTGTCGAGGCGATTTTGCCAGCTATCCTTAAGGGTAGCGCAACGGATGCCGGTGCAGGGACCGGCGCATCAACTCGGTATTTGGCAGTTCCTGATGCGTATCTCCCTGGCCCATAAACTCGTGGCCGTGATCAGCCTGCTCGGCCTCGTCGCCGCCGGCATCTCCGGCTTTGCCCTCCGCCAAGCCGATCAGGAGCAGCAGCGCGCAGCAGCGACCGAAGCGGCCTGGAACGCCGGCCTGCAGGCGCGGACCTTGGCCCAGGCCATCGAGCACGCAGTGGTGCAGGCCACCGCGGTCTACACCGCCGAAGACACCCAGGAGGCCAAAGCCCGGCTCGCCGGGCTCCAGAGCGCCCTCACCGATGTGGAACAGGCGCGCGGTCCCTTTCTCACTGCCATGGACGCGCAACTCTCGCCCGAGCGCAAGCGCAAGCTCGACCTCGCAGTGAAGGAGTTCATCGCCTATCAGACCGAAACAGCCGAAATGGGCCTGACCCTCTCGCCCAAGGCCGCCCTGATCCAGGCCACCGACGAAGCCACGGTGAAGAACCGTGAGCGCATGGTCGCTGAGATCAGCAATCTCGGACGCGAGATGCTGGCCCACCTCGACGCGCAGCGCGCAGCTGTCGCGGAGGAGCGCCATCGGGCCACACTGACCCTTCTGGTCGCGCCGGCCGTCGCTCTGCTTCTGGGTCTCGGTGTCGCCTTCTGGGTTCTCGCAACCCAGATCCAACGACCTCTGCACCGGCTCAAGGCCGCCATGCAGGCGCTCGCTGCCGAGAAGCTCGACGACCAAGTCCCCTTCACGCGTCGCGCCGACGAGATTGGCGAGATGGCGCGCGCGATCGAGGCCTTTCAGGTCGCGCTGATCGAGAAGCGGGATCTCGACGCTGGCGCGGAGAAGCGAGCGGCTCAGGACGCAGTCCGAGCCCAGGTCCTGGCCGAGGCCACGCACGCCTTTGAGCTCGAGACCAAGCGAGCCGTAGCGAGCTTGGCGTGCTCGGCTCAGGCGATGCAGGCCACGGCCGATGCCCTGTCCGGCACCGCCGGGGACACGACGGCGCAGGCTACGCGCGTGGCGGTCGCATCGAGCCAGTCGGTCGAGGTGGTCAACAGCATCGCCGGTGCCGCGGAACAGCTGTCGAGCTCAGCCCGGGCCATCGAGGAGCAGGTACGGCACACGAGCGAGATCGCGGCCGCGGCCCTGGACGATGCGCGCGGCCTGGAGACGACCGTGGTGAGCCTGTCGCAGGCCGCCGGCGAGATCGGAGCCGTGGTGACGCTGATCCGCAGCGTGGCCGCGCAGACCAACCTGCTGGCCCTCAACGCGACCATCGAGGCGGCGCGCGCCGGCGCTGCGGGCCGCGGCTTCGCGGTGGTGGCGGCTGAAGTGAAGGAACTCGCGACGCAGACCGCATCCGCGACGGACCGCATCACCAGCCAGGTCGCGGCGATCCAAGCCGCCGCCGACGGGACGGTCGATGCGATCGGCTCGATCGGTGGCACCATCGCGGAAATGAGCAAGACGGCCTCCGACGTGGCCGCGGCCGCTGAACAGCAGGGACACGCCAGCCAGGAGATCGCCCGCGCTATCGCGGGTGCTGCGGCCGAAGCCCGGACCGTATCCAACAGCATCGGCGGTGTGCAAGAGGCGGCCGCCTCGAACGCGGCACAAGCTGATCAGGTCCGAAGTGGCGCCTCGCAGGTCAACACAGGCACCGCCAGCCTGCAGGCTGCTATCGACACCTTCCTCGACCGGGTTCATGCGGCGTGAGGCGGGTCACGCGCATTCTCGGCAGACCAGGCGCCCCAAGCGAGCCTGAGCACGTCGCGCCGATGATCTAACCCGCGCGTCGTATGAACGCTGCGTATCGCGCTCCAACCTCAGGGTTTGCGGGCCTGCCAGCCTTGTCGGGGGCCAGTTTCTTCGCCTTGCGCTTGCCGACCTTCAGCGCCGCGTCCGCATCCTCGTCGCCGGCCCGCTCGGACAAGGCAAAGTTGTGCAGGTCCGGCAGCGCATCCTGCCCCACAGGAGAGGTCTCAGTCATAGCGTAAAAGGCGGCTCGAACGATCTCCTTCTTGTTCGCCTCAGGGTACCGTTCCCGTATGGCGGCGCGCAAAGCCTTCGGCTTCATCCCCGGCGTCGCGATGCTGCGCAGCGTCGCCGCGATCTCCTCGATGGAGGCCATGCCTTCCTCCTCTCTCAACGAACGCGTCACCTGCCTCTTAACACATGTGACGTTTCGATGACACGGACACACGCCCGGCTTCTTACCTGCGGTGGCTTGTTCACGCCGGCGTGAAGTCATAGCAGATCGACACGTTCCTTCCCGAGACCGGAACGCACTCAGGGCGCTCCTCTCAAAGGAGAGCGCCCGTTTTTGCCTCGCCGTATCGAGACCTCCGCGCGAGCGGCGAACCGTACGGTCCTCGCCGCTCACTGTTCCCGAAGCTGGTCGGCACGCTGGCAAGCATCGACACTTTCTCCAGTTTGCCAACTAGTCGCGAGATTGAGGACTGGATCATAGCCCGGAGACGGCCCCCAACAGCGCGCTGGCTCAAAACCGGTTGACGGCATGCCACTCACTCGCAAATTTCTGACGGCTCCTTCTATTGCATATCTCATCCTCTCATTGCTTCAGCGCTGGCAGGTAAATCGGTCTTATACCCGAACCGGCCTCGGCAGGTGTGTCGGAATTGAGTAAGTATTGATCTCTTCCGATCGCCATTGAAGCGCCGCATCTCACGGCGGCTTCCCGATTTTAATCCAATCTCAACCGCCGCGTTGCATTGGTGATCTTATCTGTCTGTGCGATCTCCCCGGCGACATGTCGATCCAGGCTCAACATCGCCCATCCGACGCGTCGGGCAGCGCAGCTCACATCCTAAGCGAGCGTTGGTCTGCTGCTCGAAAGCCGGGTATGGCGCTGCCTCGCTACGAGGACGTTGCCCTTGGCACGCTCGGACGGTTCGCCGATAGCACCGCCATCGTGCGTCTCGATGGCGATGAACTCTCCATCGTGCGCATCGCACCACACGTCGCAGTTTGGCTGCATGGGGCGGCCGATGGTCAGTCCCCGCGGGAGCGCAGCGACTGCACACGGGTCCTGCGCCAAGTCGTGCACCGGGCCCTGCAAACCGGCCGGCCCGCGCAGGAGGCGGCCAGCCGCGTCGAGAACGGCGTCGTCGAAGTACATCAGATCCTGGTGTTGCCCCTGGAAACGCACTGGGGCTTTCCCGTCGCGCTCGTCCATGTCGGCGAACCCGAGAGCCGATCCAGCCTCGTCGAACAGGTCTATCACTCGACTACCGAGGGGATCCTCGCGTTGATCCCCGTGCGTGATGTCGATGGTGCCCTGCAGGATCTCCAGATCGTCGCTTTGAATGCCGGCGCTGCCACGTTGATGCGCCAGCCGGCCAGCGCCCTGTTGTGGCAGCACCTCTCAGCGATCCGGCTCGGAAGCCGGGCGGAGGATATCGTCACCCGCCTGCACGCTGTCGTCGAGACTGGCGGCCGTATCGATTTCGAGCTGGATTATGTCGTCGATCAGAGGGAGTTGTTCCTCAAAGTCGCGGCCTCAACCTTGGGCGACCTGCTCGTGATCACGCTGGTCGACATCACGGAGTTGCGCACCCGCGAGGCGTCATTCCGGATGATGTTCGAGGCCAATCCGTTGCCGATGTGGGTCTGTGACGCTGCCTCGTTGCGGTTCCTCGACGTCAACGCCGCCGCGGTCGAGCATTACGGCTACAGCCGCGAGCGCTTCCTCACGATGACGGCTCTCGACATCCGGCCCGAGGCGGACCACGCCGCGGTCCAGGCGGTCCTGACGAACCGCGTGAGCCCCTACGACGGCGAGCAGATCTGGCGTCATATCAAGGCGGATGGATCCTCGATCGAGATCCTGCCGTACATACGTTCGCTGATCCTCAGGGGGCAGCCGGCCGTGCTGGTGGCTTCCATCGACGTCACCCAGCGCCGACTCGCCGAAGCGGAGCTGCGAAAAACGCGCAGTTTTCTCGACACAGTCGTCGAGAACATTCCCGCGATGGTGTACGTGCAAGACGCAGTCGCACACCGTCTCCTCCTGCTGAATCGGTCCGGAGAGGAACTGCTCGGCGTGCCGCGGACGGAGCTGATCGGCGAAACCGCCCATGAGCTGTTTCTGGCTGCCGAGAAAGGGCCTGCCGCTTCTCGCGAAGAGCGCGTTCTCCTAACGTCTGATGGCGGCGCTCTCGTCGAAGAGCGCGAGATCAACACACCCGCCAACGGAAAACGCCTCCTCCACATCAAGCAGCTGTCCGTCGCGGATGAGGCGGGACGGCCGCAATACCTGCTCGGGATCGCCGAGGACGTCACTGAGCGGCGCGCCGTCGAAGCGCGGATCGCCCACATGGCGCACCACGACCCGCTGACCGACCTGCCGAACCGAGCCTATTTCCGCGAGCGCCTGTGCGCCGTCCTGGAGCGACAGCAGCGCCGTCCGGACCAGTCCGCGGTGCTTTGCCTTGATCTCAACGGCTTCAAGGGGATCAACGATACGCTCGGGCACGCGGCCGGCGACGCGGTGCTGCGGGTGGTCGCCGAGCGCCTCAGGGCCTGCGTGCGCGCGGAGGACATGGTCGCCCGCCTGGGCGGCGACGAGTTCGCGATCCTGCAGGAGAGCGCGTCATCGCCCGAGGCGGCGGGCCACCTCGCGGCGCGCCTCGTCGAGCACCTGGCCCGACCGTTCACCGTCCTCGGGCAGGAGGTGGTGATCGGCGCCAGTCTGGGCATCGCCGTTCTGCCGGGCGACGGAACCACCCCCGATCTCCTGCTCAACAACGCCGATCTCGCGCTGTACCAGGCCAAGGCGGAGCGACGCGGCACGTTCCGGTTCTTCGAGGCGGGGATGAACGCGCGGGTCCAGGCGCGCCGTGCGTTGGAGCGCGCGCTGCGGGAAGCGCTGAACACGGGTGCCTTGGAGCTGTACTACCAGCCGCTCATGAACCTGCGAGAGAACCGCATCATCGCCTGCGAGGCGCTGCTGCGCTGGCGTCATCCCGAACGCGGCTTCATCTCGCCGGCCGAGTTCATCCCGATCGCCGAGGAGACGGGTCTGATCGCACCGATCGGCGAGTGGGTCCTGCGCGAAGCGTGCCGGGAAGCGTCCACCTGGCCGGGCGAGATCAAGGTCGCGGTCAACCTCTCGCCGCTGCAGTTCCGGCAGCCGGGCCTCGTCCCCGCCGTCGTGTCGGCGCTGGCGAATGCGGGGCTCGATCCGAAGCGCTTGGAGCTGGAGATCACCGAGTCGGTGCTGCTCGTCGACAGCGACGCCAACCTGGCGGTCCTTCACCGTTTGCGCGACCTCGGTGTGCGCATCGCCATGGATGATTTCGGCACCGGGTACTCGTCGTTGAGCTACCTGCGGGCGTTCCCATTCGACAAGATCAAGATCGACCAGTCCTTCGTGCGCGAGCTCGGCGCTAACCGTCACTGCGCGGCGATCGTGCGGGCGGTAGCCGGTCTCGGCGCCGCTCTCGGGATCACAACGGTGGCCGAAGGTGTCGAGACCGCCGAGCAGCGCGATCATCTCCAGCAGGAAGGCTGCGACGAGATGCAAGGCTACCTGTTCAGCCGCCCGCTGCCGGTCGCCGATCTCGCGCGATTGCTCGCCCAGCCTGAGGAAACCGCGCAGGCGGCTTGACGCACTCTGATGCGCGGCAACAGCTGTGCAGTCGGGGTGTGGACGGGACGACTGTCTGGTCCCGCCAACAAGGACTTAGCGCGACCGTGCCGCTCGAGTGCCGCTCGTTTTCTTTTCTGATCAGCCATGGTCTTGCTTTGAGCCCCACGGCGGCTTCAACGCCGACCGCTAAGCGCGCGGCATTCGGTCTACGGTAGCTTTCGTCGTCGAACATCCTGCGCGTGTCGAACGCTTCACCATCACGAGCAGAGGCCCTCGCGGAGCTGCGGGATGTAACGGTCCGCCGCTCTCCGCAGAAGGGCAGAGCTGGTGAAGAGTGGTTGACCCCGATCAAGCGGGTTATTTAGCTCCAGCCTGGTATATTCAACTGAGGCGCTCGACTGTCGCATCGCGAGAGCCTGCCCTCTTGCCGTCGACGTGTGGCGTGTCTCCCGACGCAATGCGTCGCTTGGTCAAGCAGGCGCCAATCTCCTGCGCAGCTTCAGCATAAAGTTTGGCGCGCTGTCCTAACATATTCCGCGTACTGATAGTCCGATTGCTGCTCATCTTCGCGCGCGCCTTATCAGATTTGGATTGCAGCTTGTTGATCAGCTTCTCGTATGCTCCTTCAATCTTGGTGGAAATTTCATCGGCTTCCCGAGCCAAGCGATCTAATTTCTGCGCCATGAGGTTCGCCTCCATCTTCCATACTGGAATCCGATCACCCTCTACGCGCGGCGGCCTTGATGCAGGTCAACGCATCCAGTGCGTCGAACGTTGAATTGCTCAGCGACCGCAGACCGGAATCAGCGACATCATCACGGCCGCGCCGAATGAGCACGCCTCGGAGCGCACCTTCGCGAAGCGGTCCGGAGCCTGACAACGAAGGGTCTCGATCATGGCCATGAACTCACATCCCGCTCACGAGCATCACATGCTTGCGGCGACGCACCATGCCGCGGCGGCTCATCATCACCACGAAGCCGCTCATCACCATGCTCACGGCAACGCGGAAGAGGCGAAGCGCCACTCCACCAGCGCGCACGAGCATGCCGAACACGCGCATCGCCATACGGCCAACGCGCACAAGCATTCCAGCAAATGATTAGAGAGGCAGGACGCGACTTTCGAACGGCGCCCTGCCCAAGGCCGCGCGGACAGATCGTCGGTCGCCCCCGATGCGATCAGCGGCCCGGCTCTATACTGCCCTGAACCGGGCCGCTTACGAACTTTTTCGCAACAAGGGATCGTAGGATCTACTCGGTATGAGCCTCAACCTGCTGCGGGGTGTGATCGTCGCCCGTTGGCTTTGGGCGGTACGATCCTATTGGTGAGACGTTGCGACAAGAAGCTGGCGGTCGGATATCTTGCCCTTAGCCGCGGCGCGATGGCACGAAATGCTGGCTGCGACGGCAGCAACAACGCATGCACGCAGATGCTGGGTGGTGAACATAGGATCTCCTTGAGCGTCACCTCAGCACTCGGTGTCGAACAGCCGCCGCAGAATGGCCGAGCATGAGCAACGTCGTCTCCTTTCCAAACGACCGAAGCCGCAGCGGTTATGGCAGACAAGCGATCGTCGTGACCGTTACCGATCACGACAGGTCGATGCTCACGACCATTGCGATCTTCGCGCCGTCCAAACCGGTGTGCTTACTCGTACCGATCGAGCCCGTGCGGCGGATGCGCGCCATCGCCGCGCTACGCTACGCGCTTACCAGGCTCGAAACGCCCAAAACCGACCCTGAACTCGATCCTGAGCTCGGATCCGACGGGACACTGCTCTGACGCAGCGGCGACTGGACGAAATAACTCTGACCTGACGACAGCGCGTGTCAACCATCCACTTTGAACCGAAGATGCTTTGTCATCCGCTAGTTCTTCATGAGCTTCGGCTGCGGCCGTCAAATGCTCGTGCGTACGACCCCGCGATTCGACGAAGTGTGGTTCACACGGGTTCGGCTGCCTCGCGGCCCCGGCCCCCGTTCGGCCCAAACCTCATTTGGTACGGCGGAACGGCCACCAAGAACGGGGCTGATTGATCGCTTGGCACTGGCTAGCCGAGGTTTTGGCCGGCGGCCGCCGCAGGTTCTAAGCGCGGGATGCGACCACGCGAGGGCCGCCGCTGCCGTCCGTGACGCGGCGCACCGGGAAGTAGGCGGCCTTTCTCGACGCGTTCGGCTATGTCCGGGCGGTCGCGCTTGCGGCGAGCAGCGAAGTCGCCGGCTGAAGTGCCGCCGCAGTTCCGGGCTCTAACCGTAATATTATTACAGCTAGTGGCGCGCCGGCCCAACGTAGCCGTTGATTCAGATCAAAACGCAACTGAGCGCGGGGTGCATCTTGCCTTTCCTAAGCAGGGAGCAGGCTCATGCTGCTTACGAGGTGCCCAGCATGCCGACAACGGCTCCGATCCTCTGCGAGGATATGTGAGAAGTGCGGCGTCCTGACGGGCGTCACGCGCCGCAGTAGCCACGATCCGCCCATTCACGACTGGGTCGGCGTCGGCGTTATAATCCTCATCGCGGGCATATACTTGATCGCACTTCACGCCGTGGTCTATGAGGCGGCGCGCCCGCGACAGCTGCTGCCAGCGCTTACCGCCGAGTGATTACCCTTCTGATCGACGCTCCGGTCAGAAAGAAAACCCGGTCGATCGGGGGAGATCGCCGGGCGGAGTTCCAAGGTTCACATGCTGAGACGGTTCCCAGCGCGGTTGAGCTAGCCTCGATCGCGCGCGATGGCAATCGACTGTCTGCTTACAGCGTGACACTTCCGACAGGATCGTCTCGTGCGGGGGAAAGGTCGTTTCACGGCGGCGCCACATGAAATAGCTACGCTACAACGGTGAGGATTGCGAGTGCGATTGGCGCCGCCAGAACGATGCTCGTATTCCAGCGTGGTCATGTTCGCACGGCAACGATGAGCGAACATTCATCGATTTCAGTGACATCCCTCAATATTCTTAACGCAGTGACATCATAGATGGCAGCGCAACGCCCTGAGGTTGCGCAGAGGAGCTACCTCTTAGCCGAATGCTGACCGAAGTTGCAGATCATTATGCCGGTGAGATGGCAGGTCGATTGCGTGCAACTGAATGTATAGACTTGCTTTTGCGCCTTTCCTATTCCATCCCGCAAAAATCGAGGGGTACACAGGAACGAACGCCGTGAGCGAAGAAGCACAGCAAGCTGGTCTCAACCTCACCGGTCTGGCCGCCGACATCGTCTCAGCCTATGTCTCGAACAACCCTGTGCCGCCTACCGAGCTGCCGGCTCTGATTGCACAGGTGCATTCGGCAGTCGCCAACCTGGGTACAGCCACCGCAGTAGGAGCTGCAGCTTCAGACGCTGAGGTCGCGAAGCCGACGCCCGCCCAGATCCGCAAGTCGATCCGGGATGATGGGATCGTGAGCTTCATCGACGGCAAGGTCTACAAGACGCTCAAGCGCCACCTCACCGCTCATGGGTTTGATCCCCGCGCTTATCGCGAGCGTTACGGCCTCCCGGCCGATTATCCGATGGTCGCGCCGAGCTACGCCGCACAGCGTTCAGTTCTCGCGAGGGCTAGCGGGCTCGGGTCGCATGGTGGACTTGTCAATCAGCGCAAGGCACGGAAGAGCGCCTGATCGGCAGTCAAGCGTGGCGCGCGAGATTGTTCGCGCCTTATTGGCCCTGGAAGGGCAGCACTTGCGCAATCATGCTGGCGACTTCAGGGCATACCGGTCGGCCGAAGGTATCAGCACAGCTTAGCCGAATGATGCGAGCGCCAGAAGTCTCAATCGGAGCACTCTCGATCGGATTTTTAGTTCGACGCTTGGCAGCTCCGATCCAGCGCACCACCCAGTGTTCTCGCCCGCGGCGTAAGGCCGGCGGTTGCTCGCATTTGGACCCGCGCCGGGTCGAGTGGCAGCCATCGCGCTTGATTAGAGACATGGGCGAAGCTCTCCCATGGAGTCTCGGATGCTATCCGTAGCTTCACTGTAAGCTGTGCTGTCTTCTTCGATAGGCCTTGATCTATATCAACCCCTGCGCGGGCTGTGAGCCGGGGCTGGCCGAGGTCGTAGCTAGGTGCGGCGATCGTCGATGAAGGCGATCATGGCCGGAACCGGCAGTCGAGCTCCGCCTGGGTAAAATACGCGCCTGCCTTCCTCAGGATCTCATTGGCTTGCTGCAGTTCGCGCTTCTCTCGCTCGAGCGCCTTAATCCGCTCGCGCTCGTCCGTCGTCGGCCTGCCCCGTACGCCCCGGTCACGTTCGTCCTGTCTCACCCAGTTGAGCAGTGTCTAACCCGAGCAGCCAATCTTGGCGGCGGTCGAGCGGATCGCGCCGTACGGCGAGGCGTGCTCGCCCTGGTGCCCCAGTACCATCCGCACCGCATGCTCGCGGACGTCGGAGGAAAATGGTGGAGTATGCTTCATAATGGCTCCGGTCTCTCAAGAGTGGGAGCTTCCGAAAATCCCGGCGCGGTTCACGATGATGCAATCGGCGGTCGGCCTACCGTGAGCGCTGTGCCGCTCTGGTGCGCGGACGCACCCGCGGAGGGTAACCGGGAGCGAGGCCTGTGCGAGTTCCGAGCAATCGCGAATGCAAGGAGGTCTCCCATGACCAAGCCTACCGCCGCTATCGCCGCTACGCTCCTCCTCACCCTCGGCCTGCAGGGCAACGCCGTGGCCCGTGGGCGCCTCGCCATATCCGCGCCATCGGAGCCGGCCGTGCAGACCGGGGTGATACCGCCTCCCGCCGCCGGCCCGCTGTTCCGGCAGATCATCCGTTCGGGTGTCACGAAGCCGGCCGGTGCCGCCCTCGATGCACGCCTTGGCACCAAGCCCTCCCTCGACGCCGAGAGCCGCAGGCTCAATCACCTGATCCGCACGGCCGTCTGCACCGGCTGCT
Organism: Methylobacterium brachiatum; assembly: GCF_020523825.1. GTDB lineage: Bacteria > Pseudomonadota > Alphaproteobacteria > Rhizobiales > Beijerinckiaceae > Methylobacterium > Methylobacterium brachiatum. Next base: position 20,796 of record NZ_JAJALK010000008.1, read on the forward strand.
GAACCACCTACAGCCTCGCTGGAGGTCAACGATGATCCGCGCGCTCCCCGTTCCCGCCTATGCAGGTCCCTCGCTCATCCCCATCGGGCCCGCGGTTCCTCCCTTTGAGTGGGTGCTCCCTGCGGCGGCGTTCGTGCTGCTCTGCGTGTGGAACCGATCAAGCGCAGCCTCGATGACGCGGCAACTCAGCCCGGACGTGCTCCCGATCTGATCATATGGGCCGGGCTTGCGCGCCGACAGGCTCACCGAGGCGTTCGTGAGCGACCTGTTAATTCGGTCAGATGCGGGGCTGTCGAAGGGGCAACAGGCTCCGATGTTCGCGCCAGCGTTCACGCATCGTCTGAGTGTTCGCCCTTCGACCTGAAGGCACGCGGGCTCTCGCCCGTCACCCGTGCGAACACGCGGCTGAACGCGGCGGCGCTATCGTAGCCAGCCTCGGCGGCGACGCGCTTGACCGGCCGCCCCTTGGCGAGGCTGCCTCGCGCGATCATCATGCGCCAGCGCGTGAGGTACTCGATCGGTGTCTGACCGACGACCTCCTTGAACGCCGCGGCGAAGCGCGTGCGCGACATGCCGACGACCTCGGCGAGGTCGTCCAGCGTCCACGCCTTGCGCGGCCGATCATGAATCGCGGTCAAGGCGCGCGAGAGGCGGGGGTCGGCCAGCCCCGCGAGCACGCCGCCCTGGATCAGGCCCCGGGTCATCACGTCGCGCACGACGACGATCAGCAGGTAGGCGAACAAGCTGTCGAGCGCGGCTTGGCGACCATCTCCCTCGCCGAACGCCTCAGCAATCAGGAGCGCGCAGGTCGGCACCAGCACCGGGTGGCGGCTCAGCGGCATGACGATCAATTCGGGGAGGCCATGCGCGATGGGATTGCCGAACCTGCCGCCGAGGTCGACAGTGGCGCAGGCCAGATCCGCCCCGCGTTCGGCATCAGCCACGAACCGGTGCGGGCGCCCACGGGGTAGGAAGAGGAGCGTCGGCTCGTCGATGACGAGATCGTCCTGCCCCGCCAGCACAAGCCGCAGCGCACCGGCCTGCATCAAATGAAGGTGGCCTGCATCGCCAAAATCCTCGGTCTGGCAGAGGTTGCCCGTGAAGAAGGTCCGCGCCGTGGGGGCGGCGTGAGCGAACAGCGCCGCGAAATGGTCCATCTCGACCTCGCCAATGGGACGATCGGCAATGATCCTGACACCTTCGATGCTGCGTAGTCGCTCATAGAGCTGTGGTGCAACCCGCACGGACGTAGTGAAGGACATCTTCCAATGCCCCGCATCACCCCCATCGACCCCGCCCATGCCGATCCCGCCGTCCAGTCGACGCTCTCGGCTGTAAAGGGCAAGATCGGCATGGTGCCGAACCTCTTCACGATATTCGCGCGGTCGCCCGCCGCGCTGAACGGCTACCTGGCCTTCTCCGACGCGTTGACCCACGGTGCCCTGACCGCCAAGCAGCGCGAAATCATCGCGCTGACTGTCGGGCAGGCAAACGGCTGTCATTACTGCCTCTCGGCCCACACCTTGATGGGCAAGGGCGCGGGCCTGACGCCCGAGGACATCCTGGCCGCGCGCCACGGAAAGGCGCAGGACCCGGTCGACAACGCGGTCGCTGCTCTCGCCCGTCGCGTAGTCGAGGCGCGCGGCCAAGTCAGCGATGCCGATCTCGCGAGCGCCCGCTCGGCCGGCCTCGACGACGCCCGCATCGTCGAGGTGATCGCCGGCGTCGCGCTGAACGTGCTCACCAACTTCACCAACAACGTGGCTCAGACCGACATCGACTTCCCGAAAATCGAAGTCGCGCTCTCGGCCTAACGCCCACCGAAGGGGCGCGATGCGCAAGGATCGCGCCCCTTCGGTAAGGCCGCGCCAAGCACGGCGAATTGCGCCAGCAAGCCGGCGCCGATCCCCGACAGCGCGGCCGGTCCGACCATCAGCGCGACACCCAGGCTTCTGCGAGCGGCAGGCCTTCGACGCCGTCCACCTGTGGACATTCCAGGGCCCTCACGCCGCCCGTCACCTATACGAGTCGCACGGCTTCCGGCTTGTAGAGGAGCGGCCCGGACGGCAATGGGAGGCCGAGGTGCTGGAGCAACGTTTCGCGCGGCCGATCACGCGGGCGGATTGATCCTCGGACACAACGGCGCTCGATGGGCGGCGCCGTGTTCGCTTGGTTGCACGGGCTGCGTAGAGGGATGGGCGGAAAGGGGGCGTGCCAGGTCCGTGAAGGGCTGTCGGATTGTCTTACCCTGATCTCCGGGTTTGGGATCGAGGAACAACATGGCCGAGGAGATCAGTATCGGGCCGCTGACGGTGCAGTTCCTATGCTCCAAGTACGCGATGAACGGTCGCCTCGATTTGTTCGAGATGACCGCTCCGCCACACGGCCACATGCCCGTCGCTCACTATCGCCGCGCCTGAGACGGAACCGTCTACAGCCTGACCGTCACCGTCAATGCCGCGAGGCGAGCCGCATGCGCTCCGTCCGAGCTAGACCCTGTTCATGCTACGCAGCACCGCGCACAGTTTTGAAAACCGCAACGGCGCGGTGGCGACCTGCCTGTCGACCCTGATGCCGGGCGTGCTTGGGCAGGGATATTTCCGGGCGCTAGCCGCGCTGGTCGCCGAGGGGCCGCTTACGGGACGTTGTAATGGCCGACTGAATGGCCGGGTTGGGCGCAATCCCGAATGTCTGGTTTCGGGCGTTAGGCCAATACCGGCTGATGGCGCATGTAGTAAGCAATTCCGGCTCCACACAATCGCATGACGTCGTGGCCATCTGTTCGGGCCGAGACCGCGCTCAGGGGGGGCTCGGCGAGCCGTCCCAAGCGAAGACGCCGCCGGTGTCGCTGAGCACAGGTCATCCAGCACGCGCAGGAGATGCGCTGCGCTCTCCTCGGGTGACAGAGGCCGATGGCCGTCGACTCCGGCCGGAAGGGCCGCGACAAGCCGGACGTGACCATGCCTGGATGCATGCCGACTACAATCGCCTTCGGTCGGCTGCTTGCGACCTTGATCGCGAGCGTTCGCAGGATCTGAATCAGCGCCGACTTCGAGGTCCGGTAGGGGTACCAGCCGCCCTGTCGGTTGTCGCCGATCGATCCGACCCGCGCCGACAGGGGCGCGAAAACGCATCGCTCCCGCCGCGCCAGCAAGGGCACGAATGTCTAGTGCACTGACTCAGACGGATGGTTCAGGGGATCGGCCGACGGCTTCGAGGATATCGGTGGCGGGCTTTGTCCAGACGAAGGGTCTGGCGCGCTGGTTGTGCTCGGCGATGTAGCGTTTGATCGCCGCCTGCAGATCGACGACGCCGGTGAAGGAGCCTCGCCGCAGCCGACGACGGGTCAGCGCTGAGAAGAAGCCCTCGACCGCGTTGAGCCACGAGGCCGAAGTCGGGGTGAAGTGGAACGTCCAGCGCGGGTGCCGGGCGAGCCAGGCGCGCACCTTCGGATGTTTGTGGGTAGCGACGTTGTCGAGGATCGCGTGGATCGCCTTGCCGGACGGGACAGCAGATTCGACGGCGTTGAGGAACCGGATGAACTCACCGTTCCGGTGGCGCTGCATGCAGCGGCCGAGCACGGTGCCCGCCAGGACGTCGAGGGCCGCAAAGAGCGTCGTGGTGCCGTGACGGGTATAGTCGTGGGTCTGGGCGGCAGGATGGCCGGGGGCAGGCGGACGGTCGGGGCGCGTCCGCTCCAGCGCCTGGATCTGGCTCTTCTCGTCGATGGACAGCACCACCGCGTGGGCGGGTGGGGCCATGTAGAGGCCGACGACATCTTCGACCTTGGCGGCGAAAGCGGGGTCGCGCGAGCGCTTGAACGTGCGCAGCCGATGCGGCTGGAGGCGGTGAGCCTCCCAGATCCGCTGCACGGCACGCAACGAGATCCCGACCGCGCGGGCCACGGCCCGGCCGGTCCAGTGGGTGACCTCGCCCGGCGGCTCCGAGCAGGTCAGCGCCAGTACCTCGGCCACCGTCTCGGTTGAATGGGGCGGCGTGCCGGGCGGGCGCGTCTTGTCGCGCAGCAGACCTTCGACGCCAGCCTCGGCGTAGCGCCGCTGCCAGCGCCACACGGCCGGGCGGCTGACGCCCGCCCGCCGGGCGACGTCCTGGACACAAAAGCGCTCGGCCGAGAGCAGGACGATGCGGGCACGCTGGGTATGTTTGAGCGGGCGGGAGCGGTCGCTGGCGATCGCAACCAGTCGTGCCGCATCGCTCGCATCGAGAAGCACACAGACCGTCTGAGCCATGGCCCAGACTCGCACGTCTCATCGGACGCGTGAATCCTCTGTCCGCGTCACTGCACTAGCGACGGACACGGCTGGATCAGGTTGACACGATCTGGCTAAGCCATCTCCACGCCGACTATGCCGGCGGTCTCCTGACGCCGAGCCGCCGCGCACGTTTCGCCAACGCCGAACTCGTGCTTCAGGACGGGGCGACATCGTCCACTCGCGGCTGCTGCAGATGCCGCATCCGGACTGGACGGTGATCTGGGACACCGACCCGGCGCAGGCAATCGCGACGCGGCGGAAGATCCTCGACCGTGCGGCGACGGAGGGTTTGAGCGTTACCGGCATTCGCCTCGCCGCTCGCGATAGTATCGAGCGGGCGGACGCCGACCACGCGCTGCGTTAGAATCCCTTGGTCCTCGATTCGACGCGCTCGCTAAAGCCGAACCGGTATCCGCTCCGACGGAGAGCGCCTCGGGAATCCCGGAGGGGATTAGTCCCCATCGGACGATGGCGATTCCAGCCGATAGAACCTCGACAGGGTGCGGGCGTAGCCTCTTTCGGGATCGTAGGTCAGGAGCTCGCTCGTCCAGATCTCGCCGTCCCTGAGCAGCGGATGGCCGAGGACGATTCCGACGAGATGGGGGACGGGGTACGCGATCACCCGCCACTCCCACAGTCTCGGCGCATCGCGCAGTTCATCCTGACCCGGGTGCCGGCCGCGGGCGATGCGATCGAGGTCGTCGGCGATGGCACGGTACTTCCGCGCGATCTCCGCGAGATGGGGAAAGGGGCCGGGCCCTTGGTTCAGGACAGACATGGACATGCTCCGCCGCCCCGGCGCGCGATGTGGCCGGTTCGAGTGTGAGATTCGGGGTTGGCTTGTGGTGGATGACAGTCGGAGGCGTGGTCGGGCGGGGCGGGGGAACGAACGTCCTCGCCGCGACACGCCTCCGATCTTAGACTCGCAGGTCTTTCAAGGCGTCGCGGCTGGATTGGGTGTGACGCTTCAGAGCCTCGAACGCAGTGCGTCGTCTAAGGATCTCGGCCAAGCCTTCGATGACAGCCTCACGGTCGCCGTCGAGGATCGCGCAGAGGCCTTCGATGGCCTCGGCCAGCGGCTGCAGGTCGCCGATCTCGAATGCCTCAGGAGGAAGCGCGAACATCAGGCCGCCCCCATGTCGAGTGCCGGTACCGGCGTTCCGGCCGAGCTCGCAGGCGCCGAGTGATCCAGCATGATCCGGTCGATGTCTTGAGCGGAGAGGTAGCCGACCTCGGCAAGTTCCGAGGCGATCGCCCGCAGCGCCGTCGTTTGCGTTTCCAGGACAGCACGGGCCCGCGCGTAAGCCCTCCGCAGCCGATCGGAAGCGGTCTCGACGAGCCCGCCTACGAGGAAGATATGCCGTTCGGCCGGGTCGACGTAGTAGGGTCCGAGCTTGCCGAGCCCGAACTGCAGGTCGATGCCGTGGGCGAGCGCCGTTGACTGGGCGAGATCCGATCCCGGGCCGAAGCCGCTGCCGATCGAGACGCCACCGAGTTCGATCTCTTCGGCCACGCGTCCGGCGAGCATCGTCGCGAGGGTCGCCTCGAGCTGCGGCAGCGTCGAAGCACCGTCGACTGGGTACTCGAACTGGGCCTGGCCACCACCGTCGTGGAGCGACAGGTCTACGAGCGCTCCGCAGCCGAGCGACCGGCCGACGATCGCGTGACCCGCCTCGTGGATGGCGGAGCGTCGTCGCGCGTCTGGGGACATCGCGAGCCGCCCCTGACGGATCTCTGCCAGGATGTCGTCGAGGCCGATCTGGCGCCCGGCACGGCGCGCCGCCCCCCTGGCTCGACGCACGAACGCCTCAACATCGGCTCCGGTCTTGCCGCGCGCGGCGAGCGCGAGCGGCATCAAAGAATCTCCGGCCAGCGCCTCGGCGCCGAGATGATGCCGGAAGATCTTCAATAAGCTCGTGGTGTTCGGCCGCTCGATCGCGATCTCGCGATCGAGGCGCCCCGCCCGCTTCACGGCTGGATCGATGTTCTGCGGGTGGTTCGTGGCAGCGACGACGACCACGCCCGGGCGCTCTTCGACGCCGGCGAGCAATTCGAGGAACAGGTTCACCACCTGGGTCCAGTACTGGACGTGCTCGCCGCGGATCTGTGCGCGGTCGGAGATGCCGTCGAGCTCGTCGATGAACAGAATGCAAGGCGCCTGGGTCCGGGCTTGGGCGAACACTCTGCGGATCGCCTGCAGGGTACCGGAGAGGTAATCCGATGCGTTCCACTCCGCGACCGAGGTCGCCACCAGCGGAACCCGAGCGGACTTCGCCAGGGCGCGGGCGAAGCTGGTCTTGCCGACGCCCGGCGGGCCCGACAGCAGCAAACCCCGATTGTCGATCTCGGCCCAGGCGAGGCGACCGAGACGATAGGCTTGCAGGTCAGCAGCAACTGCCAGGCCCCAATCCTTGGCTGCACCATACCCGTCAAGTTCCTCGAGTGTCGGACCCGTTTGAAGGTAGTGGGCTTTGGCTGCGATTACCCGGGCGATTGCATCGATACAGGCATCGGGTGAGGCAGCACCCCGGAATGCGATCGGCAAATCGGCGATGTCGAGGGTGCGAACCAGCTCGGGATCAATCTGCCGTGCTGGGCTTTCCCCGGTGACCGCTTCGATGATGAGGTCGAGCGTGCTCTGATCCAAGCCGGGGAGCGCGATGCGATGCTCGGCAGCGCGCAGGAAATCGCGCGGCAGTTGGCGGATCGGATCGGGTGCGCATCCAACGATGGGAACCCGCGCATGGAGCGCCGAGGCCACCATGAGGTTGCCAGTATCGGGTCTGTGCTCCTTTTGCGAGCCGTCGCGGACGAGCAGGCCGGCCTGCGTCGGTTTCAGAGCGACCGCTCTGTTGCCGCTCAGATCCATCACCCGGACGCCGGGTCGGAAGGCGCATTTTTCAAGGACGTCCCGCACCGGTTCGACGAGATCCGGCATGTGCGTGGTGATGACAACGACCGGGGCTTCGCGCCGCAGACGACGAACGAGGCCGTCCTCGGCCTCGATGGCACGAGCGACCAGCACGGCCACCGCGGCGAGGTCTGCCGGGATGGGCACGTGCTCGGCCTTTTTCTCGCCCTCGGTCTGGGCGAGGATGAGTTCGACCGGATCGTCGCTACTGTCGTCACAATCGGGATCCGAGCTGAATTCGCGTTTGAACTTAGTGTTCTTGCGCTCTTCCTGTGCCAGGGTTCGAAGGAACGCACGGGCAAGCGCATCAGACGGCTTAGCGTCTGGATGCTGGTCGTTCAGCTTCGTTAAGGTCGGCAACATGACGAAATCTCCCGCGGCCGGGCAGCGGCGCCGGCCGTCAGCGTGATGGCTGGATTGGTTGCAGCGACGCGGCTGGCTCGATGGGATCGGAGCGCTCGGCGGGCGTCGGCATCAGGAGATCGCCTCAAACCAGGCGACGAACGTTTATAGAACAAAAAATGAACAAAAACAGCGCCGACCGGCACATATCCACAAGGGAGGCATCGCTTAAGGAGCGACAAATATGGTGTCGTTACGTCCCATTCGTACAAACGTCAGGCTCTTCGGGGACCTGAAAGAATGGCGTCGGAGACCAATACGGTGGCAACGCGTGGTGGGTGCGTGCCGAACTCAGAAGCACGTAGTCGCATGCTGCGGGCAGGTGACCTGCCACGAGCGCATCCCTCCGCGTTACGGAATGGCCCGGTCAGTGTGAGCGGTTTGTCGCGCACCTCAAGTAGTGGCGCCGGATTTCACCAAGCGCGCCATAGATTGGACCCGAGATTTCGGGCAGAGCAAGACCAATATTCCCAGCTGAGCAGCGACTTTGGCAATCTGTCTGAAACGGATAATTTTCCCTACACACCAAGAAGAGTTGTGACACGCGCCGAAATAGGCGGGTCAAGCTGTCTGGCATCTGCTGCACTTACGCTTCCATTTGGGCATCGCGCAAAACGTGTTCGCGGCATCGCTGGTAGGACCGATCGCACACCGGGCACCAGCGGCAGTTTGGAGGCCGTCTGGCTTGGAGGGAGTTCGAAATCAACTGCCAGCGCGATATAGTGGAAGGAACACTCATGCCTCGGTGGGCTCGCGGCAACGGCGCCGGTGCCGCACGGCTGATGCATCTGCTGCGGCTTGCCTCCTCGCGCGAGATCGAATGACAGGGGAAGAGTTTAAGGCTCGCCTACGTCTGCTGCGCCGGACCCAGACCGGTTTCGCGGCTGAGTTGGGCGTGGCGCTCCGTACGGTTCACTACTGGGCGCATCGTGGCCCCCCCTCGGAGGTCAGCTACCTTCTGGACATGTTGACCAGCTTGGAACTCCCATTTGGCCCTGACGCAGCTGCCTCTGATGGCTACATCTCTTCAGCATTATTTACGGACAAGGTCGTGAAGGTCATTAATCGACTAAGCAAGGAGTCGGAAAAATTAGGCCGCGGAACTGAATTCGAGCAGGCAATCACAATTTGGATCAAAGAAAACAGCTAAAGGAAGAACGCATTAAAAGGAATCCTATTAGCTGGCTAAATATTATATGAATGCACATCTTCATTAAAAGATTCACAATAAAAATCTGTTCGGTCCAAGTTTTGCTCGAGATACCCGCAATACCACCGAAAAGATATCATATTGCGCCTGCAAATATTGCCTCTATCATGCGGCAAGCCTCGTTGAGACGAATGGAAACGACTTCCCCGAGCGCGGTTTGGATTGCGCGGTTTGATAGAGGGATATTCCAAACGGCTGACGACTGCAGAGTACCGGATTGCGCTTCCAGCGATCTTGTCGCACACCCGATGCTGCATTCGAGGGTCAATGACATGTCATCAGCATATTTGTCAGACCGACCATACATTAAAACGACAAAAAATACCGGTCAGATGCCGGGATTTCGATCCTTCAAAACATCAGCGCCGATCTTATATCCTGCGCGGTGGCACCACGATCTCTTGATACAACTAACTCTTAATCCATACGTGACGGGAATAAGTCCTTGCAGCACCAAATGGCCTAACGGCGGCTTAAATCTCTTCATAGATTGCGGCGGAGAGATTTTTCAATTGACTGCCATGCGCGATGAAGATTTCAACCAGCTTCAATTCTTAGACAGTCATCTATTTGTGAAACGGTCCGTCGTTTTATCCGAACCGTCACTGTCTAACGCTAGAGCCATCTGGTCAACCAGGCGAACACCAATTTCGCCCAGTAACAGGCTGCGCGTTCTCGAGCGGCTGGCTGCACACCCCAGTGGATTGCCCATATCCCAACTAACGAATTGTATCCAGAATTCCTCAGCCGATCCGATCGATACTATCCTGGCGCTTGTATGCCTTGGGCTTTCGATTTTGGACTTGGGATTGATGCTATGCCCTGACACAATAATCCGTCTGAACAGCCTTTCAGATCGCGATGGCAACCGGCGGCCGCAAAATAGCTTCGAGCATATCGGCGGTCTTCTCGCCAAAGTTAAAGCGGACCAGGCGCCCGTGCTGGACGACGGCCGTTAAGGGAAAGCCCAGGCTGAAGTTCGGCGCCCGAGTGATTCGCGTCGCGCCAGAAAACTGCACCCGAAGTGCCGGTTCAAGCGTCCTCTGTACGAGGCGAATCACCCCCGAAACCGAACAATTTTATCGGCCGAAAAATCGGTCCCCTGTACCCGCGCACTCGACACTCACGCGACATCCTAACAGATGTCGAAGGAATGCTCACGGGTGCACTCAGCCCACTGACGAAACCACATCTGAAGGAATGAAACACGAAATTTGATGTTTTGATCCTTCGGTACAAAGGAATAATGTTCGACCAGCTCGAAAATCCGTTCCTTATGGTCGACTCGACATATTTATTTTTGTGAAACCGTTGACTTCGACACACTTATGTGGCAGCCGACCAAGATGACGATGGTCTGCCGAGTGCGCTATAGCTGCAGACGCAAGCAATAAGCTGTTGCGTTTCTCGTTCCTTTGTATGAACGATTAAGCGAATCGGATTGGGGCCAAGGTCGCGGTCTTTACCAAGACGTCGACTGTCCGCCGTCAGCACCCCTGAGACAGATTGAGGCTCTTCACGAACAGAGGATGGCTGGTTCATCGTAGCCCCCAGGAGCGAAGATGAAACAGACATCCGGGCCGGCGCGGAAGCCGGCAGAAGCCGTGATCAAGGACATCCGCCGGGCCACACGTCGGCAGTTCTCGTCCGAGGAGAAGATCCGCATCGTGCTGGAGGGCCTGCGCGGTGAGGACAGCATCGCCGAGCTGTGCCGGCGCGAGGGCATCGCGTCCTCAATGTACTACGGCTGGTCCAAGGAGTTTCTGGAAGCTGGCAAGAAGCGGCTGGCTGGCGACACAGCCCGAGCCGCGACCGCCGATGAGGTCAAGGAACTGCGCCGGGAGGCCGGGGCGCTGAAGGAGGTCGTGGCCGATCTCGTCCTGGAGAACCGCCTGCTCAAAAAAAGTATGACCGGGGCTGGGGGCGACGAGGCATGAGGTACCCGGCCTCTGAGAAGCTGGAGATCATCCGGCTGGTCGAGCAATCCCATCTGCCGGTGTGCGCCACCCTGGAGAAGCTCGGCATCACCCGGGCGACGTTCTACCGCTGGTACGACGCTTTTCAGCGCGGCGGCCCCGAGGCATTGGCGGATCGCCCGTCCCGACCCAGCCGGGTCTGGAACCGGTTGCCCGCCGAGGTTCGCGATCAGATCGTCGCCCTCGCGCTGGAGGCGCCGGAGCTCAGCCCCCGCGAGTTGGCGGTGCGCTTCACTGACGAGCGGCGCTACTTCGTCTCGGAGGCCACCGTCTACCGCCTGCTCAAGGCCCAGGACCTGATCACCAGCCCGGCCTACATCGTCGTCAAAGCCGCCGATGAGTTCCGCGACAAGACCACCGCGCCCAACCAGCTCTGGCAGACGGACTTCACCTACCTGAAGGTGATTGGCTGGGGCTGGTACTATCTCTCGACGGTGCTCGACGACTTCTCGCGCTACATCGTGGCGTGGAAGCTGTGCACGACGATGCAGGTCGGCGACGTCACCGCCACGCTCGACTTGGCGCTGACCGCCGCTGGCCTCGATCAGGTGCAGGTGGTGCATCGGCCACGGCTGCTCACCGACAACGGATCGAGCTACGTCGCGGGTGACTTGGCTGACTGGCTCGGCAGCCGGGGCATGACCCACATCCGCGGTGCGCCCCGCCATCCTCAGACGCAGGGCAAGATCGAGCGCTGGCACCAGACGCTCAAGAACCGCATCCTGCTCGAACATGCCTACCTGCCCGGCGAACTCGAGGCGCGTGTGGCCGCCTTCGTGGAGCACTACAACCATGTTCGGGCTCACGAGAGCCTGGGCAACCTCACCCCTGCCGACGTCTACTTCGGTCGCGGAGAGGCCATCTTGCGTGAACGGGCGCAGATCAAACGCCAGACCCTCATGGACCGCCGCTTGCGCCATCACGCGCAGGCTGCCTAACCTCTCAATCCAGATGGACCAGAGCCTCCGTTCCTGAGCTTCCCGACTCGTCTCAAATCATCTGACGACGGACAATACAAGCAGGGATGCCGCCGCCCTCGCGCCGCCGTGAGGAGCTATCCAGTAGCGAAGGTCCGGTCTTCCGATCGGAACGCTCCGTCTGAAAGTCCGTTCGCCCAACCGGGCGCGTATCGAGAAGCTGGAGAACCCGGTCGCGCTTGTGACCGCCCCATCTGCGCTGCGGGATGCATCGTAATAGTGTTTCACCAGGTCGACCAGTTCGGAAAAACTCGTGCCTGCTGGTGCGGTCGCAGGCCAGCAGGTCTTGTATCCGATTACGTCGAATGCAACCGGACGGCGCAAGCGGCCCTGGCCGGTCCGTACGATTGCCTCGAGCGGCCAGACTCTTCGACTCGATCGTTCCGGGGCGGCCGGGGCGACCCGGTTCATGCACGGGATGTCGTCCGCCATGTCTGCCGCGCGTAGGAGCTCCAACTCCCACGGTCCGCGCACGAACCGATCGTGCACGATGGGTCCATCGCCTCTCCAACCGATTCCGAGCAAGTGCTCGCCGACCTCGATATCCATGACGTGTTGACACTCGTCCGCTTTGGCCCCGAATGGTGTGTTCCATCGGATCCCTCCACGCCGCGATATCGAGTCTGGTTCCGCAACGTAGTATTGAATCGAGAAGCCTTGAAAACGGACGGCCCGTTTCTTCATCGGCGTCTGTGGGCCGTCGCATCCGTGCAGGGCGAGAATACGCAAGGCAGCTTCGCGCAGCACCCTGCGGGCCACCCCGGTGGGCGCTTCGAGGCGGTTGACATGAATGGTCGACATGCGGGTCTCCGGACGGGACCCTTCTTCAGATCACCTGGTTCTCCGAAAACGTCAAAGCCTCCTGTGTACGGCCGTTCCAACCATGGACGGATCCGTCACGATCCGACCCGTTGGCCAAGGGGGCGGATCAGCTTCCGCATCGACGACACTGCTGCGGAGTGCCTTGGCGGCGAACCGGTGGCTTGCGGCGTTCCGCACCGGCCGAATTCCACCGAACACCGACTACCCGAGCTCGACGCGACGTCGCGGGCCAGGTTCCATGCCGACATAAGGAGCATGCAACCACAGTCAGATCCCCGGTTGCCCGTGTGCGTTGTCCTGCGCTGCGTAGACCCCCGCCAGCGTCGTCAGCTTGGCGGCGTCCGTGCGCGCGTCCGACCCGAAGGGCTTCGAGTCCAGCGCACAACCCAGCCTTTCGGCTGGAGGACTGTTCATGCTCGCCGAGCGCGTGCGCGGCGAGCGTCGGCGTCTCGGCACATCCGCCGGGATGCGGTCCGGCTGCACCGGCAGCTTCTCGGCCCGCGCGCCGTTTTAAACCAGTGCACCTTCCGCGGGGAGGCACGTCGGCGGCGGAACCCGAGAGCGGCCAAAGAGCGACCGGCAAATCCGAGACCAATCGGCCAAACAGCGCTGTGCCGCTCCTAAACCTACTTCGTCGTGCTAGGCATGGAAGGCGCGGTGGCTCTCATCGAAGGCGGCCTGGAAAGGTCGGAAAGATCGTTGCGTCGCCATCATCAGAGAGGACAGCCGTCCGGGATCCGAGAGCTCTGCTGCAAAGTGGTTGCGAAGACTGTCGGCACGATGATCGGGCAGGGCGGAGACCCGAGACTCGCAGCGGGCAGGTTCGAGAAGCATGTGCGTGAGTACTCCGCCGATGTGGATCTTGCCATGCTCGTCGCCTTGGCGGGTGCGGACGAACTACCGGAAAACGGAGGTCAGAAGACCCGTGGCCCGAAACCGTCGCCGCACAGCGGGAACGCCGAAGCGTCGGTGCGGATCGGCTTCCTCCGCTCCTTCCCGACTCCTTCCCGTTCCGCCCCGCGCTGCCCGATCGATCGCCTGGCAATGGATTTGAGCGTTCCTTCGAAGGGTTAGGACGCGGAAGGCTGCGGCGGAGATCATCGGCCCCGTTCCGGGAATCCGCCGCCGCAACCGGAGAGGACGGCCGTTCCTTCGATCATGGGAAGCGGCACCGCTCCGAGCGCGACTCTGGGTTGAGGGGCGCCCGCCGACGGGAAATGGGGATCGGATTGTCGGGGGGCCGGAAGTTCGCGAACTCGGCAGGCCGGGCGATGCGTACCCGGGCCGGTCCATCGGAGCGATGCGAGATCGTAAGTCCAAGCCGTTCGACCCGACCGACGCCCGTTGATCCGAATGGAAGCCGATTCCGCCCACGCGACGGCCCGATGCCGAAGCCGGCACGATGGCGGCCGGCGACGGTACGACCCCTGCGCCGGCGTCCGGCGGCCGAGCGCGCCGTGCGGGGGATCGTGTCGGCGTGCCAGCACCGGCTCTCGCCGCGGATCCGCCCTCCGGCGGGTGAAAGACCACGTCGTCGGGCCGCTCGTCTGCGGACCGGGGAACCCCCGCATGAACCCGTCGTTTGTGTCGGGCTCCGCGATCCTGCATCGCACGTGCGCGCGGACCTCGCGGGGTCGCAGGACCGGGTGTCGTCGCGGTGCAACCGCCAAGCTTGACGGGTGGAGGGGAGGGGACGCCATGCCCTACCGGACGATCGCGGGCGCGGGAACGCGCTACGCTCTCCTCGCATTCGATGCAGAAGGGCGCGAGAGGACGGACGATCCCGATGCCGCCGACGGATCGTTTTCCCGGAAGGTGCTCAACGATATCGCGTCCGAGCGGCCCACCGACATCTTCATCCTATGTCACGGCTGGAAGGGCGACATCCCCGCGTCGCTTGATCAATACGATCGGTGGATTGCCGCCATGGACCGCAGTCCGGATCGGAGCGAGGCCGAAGAACGCAGACCCAAGTTCAAGCCGTTCCGCATCGGTGTCCACTGGCCGAGTCAACCGTGGGGGGACGAGGAACTCGGTTCAGGCGCCGGAGCGTTCGACGGCTCGGCGGATCCGATCGCACTCTACGTCGACAGGTTCGGCGACCGTCCGGGACTGAGGGAACGGATCGCGACCGTATTCCGCGCAGCGGCGCTCGATCCGGCCGCCGACCGGTTGCCGCCGGATGCCGATTCGGCCTACCGCGACATCGACGGCCTGCTCACGGAAATGGGCTCGTCCGGCGTCGCCGCTCCCCCCGGAGGCGATCGCGAACCGTTCGACCCTCAGGTCTACTTCGAGGCTTCGCTCGAGGAGGAGAGTTTCGGATTCGGTTCCCGAAGTCTCGGCGGGATTCTCGCTCCGTTGCGGCAGCTGTCGTTCTGGAAGATGAAATCGAGGGCCCAGATCGTCGGCGAGGGCGGGATGCACGCGCTTCTACGCGAGCTTCAGTCGTCGAGCGCCGGCACCACGGCGCGGGTACACCTGATGGGTCACAGCTTCGGCTGCATCGTGGTTTCCGGCATGCTCTGTGGACGCGGCACGGCCGATTCCAGCGCGAAGAGCGTCGCCTCGCTCGCTCTGATCCAGGGAGCCCTCTCGCACTGGTCCTATTGCGGAGAGATTCCGGACGCCGTCGGACGTCAAGGATATTTCCGGGGGTTGCTCGACGACCGGCTCGTAAAGGGCCCGATCGTGACGACCCGCAGCATCTACGACACGGCGGTGGGCCGGTACTATCCGCTCGCCGCGGGCGTCGCCAATCAGATCGAATTCGCGGCCGGGGAACCGCCTCGCTACGGCGCCTTGGGTGCGTTCGGTGCCCAAGGCCTCGACCCCGAGGCGATCGCGCTCGCGATGAAGCCGGCAAACGAGTCGTACGGTCTGGAACAGGGCCGGATCTACAACGTCGAGGCCAGCCGATACATCCGCAACGGCGACGGTGCCTCGGGGGCTCACAACGACATAGATGGGCCGGAAGTCGCCCATCTGATCTGGGCGGCGGCTCTGGCCGGGAAGTGAAACGAAGGACATGCCCGGTTTCGACGCGGACGGCACCGACCAGGACGAGCTTCATGCCAACGGCGTGGAAGCGGAGACCGGACGTCCTCTACCGCCGCCCGAGAACGGCTCCGGCGCGCGGATCGTCGATATCGCCGGCGGATCGATGGCGCGGTTCGAGGACGAGACGGTCGCCGGCAGGCACGCGGCCTCGGATTGCGGGGTCGACACGTTCGGAACCGACTCGTCCGTCGAAAATCCCGAAGAGCTCGATCAGGCCGGGTGGGGCATAGTCTTCCCCGCGGAGGTGGATGCCGAACCCTACAAGGAGGCTCTTCATCCACTCCTCGACCTGCGCAGAAGTCAGGCTGGCGATCTTTTCCGCGTCTTCGAGAAGGATGCGGGCATCCGTCCCGGGGAGGAGGCCACGGCGTGGCTGGCGAGGCAAGGCGAAGGTCCGGGACTCGCGGCCGTCGATCCGAGTCGCGGAGTGCCGTACTATCTTCTGATCGTCGCTTCGCCCGAAGACGTTCCGATGTCGTTCCAGTACCTGCTGGATGTCTTCTGGGCTGTCGGAAGATTGCATTTCGACAATATGGAGAATTATCGACGCTACGCAGAAGCTCTCGCTCAATACGAGAAGGGAGAACTGATCTTTCAAAAGAGCAGGCGGTCCGTTCTCTTTTCTACCGCGCATGAGTTCGACCGGGCCACTGCGATGTTCACGCGCGACGTGGCGAAGCCGTTTCGCGACGGCTCCGGATCGGCCGGGCCGCTGGGCAAGAGGCAAGGGTTTGCCTTGACCTCCCTCTTGGAGCGCGACGCCAGAAAATCGAGTCTGCTGGCCGCTCTCGGAGGCGCCGAGGGACCTCCGTCCCTTCTCTTCTCGGGCACGCACGGAATGACGTTCGGCAAGGACGATCCGCGTCAGAGGGACTGCCAGGGAGCTCTCGTCTGCGACGATTGGGAAGGATATGGCGCCGTCACGGAGGACGATTGGCTCTCCGCCGGGGATCTGCCGGCGAGCCTTCGGCTGAACGGCATGATGCACTTTCTGTTTGCGTGCTACGGCGCCGGCTGGGAGGCCGTCGACACCTTCCGCGATGGACCCGACGGTCGCGGTCGTCAGATCGCGGACAAGCCCGCGATGGCCAGGCTGCCGCAGGCCATGCTGAGCCGCGGAGCGTTGTCCGTGATAGCGCACGTGGACCGCGCGTGGTCGTATTCCTTTCGCACGCCCCTAGGTCGTCCTCAAAGCCACCCGATACGGGACGTGCTGACCAGGCTCATGCAAGGCAAGCGGATCGGAAACGCCATCGATCAGTTCAACGCGCAGTGGTCCGCGTTGACGATACCCATTGCCGAGATCATGAGGAACTCGGCCGGCGATCCTGCCACGAGAAGTAGGCTGGCAAAACTGTGGATAATCCGGGACGACGTCAGAAACTACGCCGTGCTGGGCGATCCGGCGGCGCGCATAAGGATGGACCTGCTGTCGGCGGAGCCTTGACGATTGGCTCCGCATCGGCGAGATCCACGTCCGCTGCCACGCCCTCGACGACCTGAGGCTAAGCAGGTCCGGCGGATCGAGGAATGGCGCTTCGGGTTCTGACGCAGGTCAACTACTCGGCTGGAGAAAACGCCGAAGGTGACAGCGGCCTTGCATTCACCGCGGAACTCCTCGGGGCGCTCGTGCGTGCCGATCGCGACCTGCATTTCTATGTGCTGATCCCCGAGCGCGCTGCGGCCAGCTGGACGGAAGCGCTGGGGGACGATCGCATCACCTGCATTCCGGTACCTTTGCTGCCACGCATGCACGGCGGCGATTTTCAGTTCGATCCGGCGGAACTCTACAAGCGCTTCGATTTCCGGCGGTACGACGTCGACGTGCTGTTTCTCAACCAACCCGAGACGGCGCCTGCCTTCCTGCAGTTCATGAACCGGCAGACGTTCCACAACGTCCCCGCCGTCGGATACATCCATTGGTTCGACGTAAGACGGCCATCCACGCCGAAGCACGACCTCCATCGTCCGGCGCTGCTCGCGACTCTGGCGGGGTTGGGATCGATGTCGCTGGTCGGTTGCAATTCCGAATACGGGCGGAAGCAGATCCTGGCGAAGGCTCGTACCTGGTTCAACGACGACTTCGTTGAATTGCTGGACCAGAGAATGAGAATCCTTCCACCGGCAGTGGACGTGCGAGGGCTCGTCCCGCGAGGAGGACGCACTTCCGACACTCCCGCGCGCATCCTGGTCAACCATCGCCTGCTGAAGTACACGGGCGTGCGCGCTCTCGTCTCGGACGTCCTCCCGCGGCTCTGGGAAAGGCGACAGGATTTCCATGTACACCTGACCAACCCGACCAGGGTGCGTCTGCCTGGTACGATGACGCGTGCGGCTTGGCTGACCGTCGAAACGCTCCCACGTAGCCGCTATCGGGAGGCGCTCCGTACGAGCGATCTGGTTCTCGCGCCGCACCGCTCGACTCATTGGTCCATCTCCACGCTCGAGGCGATCTGCGGCGGATGCGTTCCGCTGATGAACGTGGAGAGCTTCCTACTCGAGATGATGGAGCCGATTCTCTCGGGTCTGGCCCCCTCGGTACGTCGCCACGTCGAGGTCCGATGGTTCTACTTCCGCAGCGAACTCACGAACCGCCTTTGCGATCTTCTCGACAGGCTGCCGGAGGAGGCGGAAGTCGCTCGCGAGGTCGCACGTCGCGCTCGCGAAGTCTATTCGTGGGAAGCCTGGACCGGACGGTGGCTGGACGTATTCCGGGCCGCGGAAGGCGGCATACCTGTCATGTCGGACAGAAACCCATCCCTGCTGCGTGTGAAGGATCTTCTCGAACTCAACGGAGAAATCTCCAAAGAGGCCATCCTGCGCGAGTTCTCATGGGCCCCCAAGCAGCGTGCACTCGCCTGGACGTCGTTGCGCAAGAGCATCCAGATGTTCGCCCCCGACGATGCGTCCGCTCCCGAAGCCGTGTTCGGACGCGTTCCGACGCGCGTGCGCCTAGCCGGCATTCGGCCGCAGTCCGCCACGAGCCTCGCGCCACTGGAGGCGTCGCGCGAAAGCGGTTAGTATCCCGCCATGTTCGACCAGGGCATAGCGCAATTTCTCGGCCTCGGCCTTCAGCCGACGCTTCGGCTCTGCCTCCCGCGGTTCCGCCAGGGAGTGGTGGGCGCACGGGATGGGGATCCGTTCCGGTATCCGAGCAACGCGTACGCCGAACGCGACGTGCGCTCGGCGCTGCATGTCCATAGCCTAGCCTCGGAGGCCGGTGCGGCTGTCGGGTTCATCTCGCCGGACGATCTCGCCACGGATCTTGCATCGTCGGAGCCGGACGCGGCGACGTCGGTGGTGTTCGGCAGCCGAAGCAATTCCGCTCTCGACGAAGTTCTCGGCTCGACGGGACTGCAGTTCATCTTCGATTTCGACTTCGGCTCCCAATGGGCGATCCGGCTCGCCGACGGCGCTCGATACGCATTGGACGATCCGTCGAAGCTGAGCCGCGACGAATACTCCGCCAGAATCGATTACGGCGTGGTCGCGGGCTGCCGGTCGGCCGGCGGCCGTTCCAGGTCGGTATTCATGGTGGCCGGTCTGGGTGGAAGAGCCACCGAGGGTTGCGGGTTGTATCTGCAACGTCGGTGGCGGTGGCTGGCCGATCAGGTCGGAGACCGCGCCTTCGCGGCGGTGCTGCGCTTCGATCCACCCGTCGATCCCGCGTCGTCGACCCTCGAGAGGCTGGTCATCCACTGACGAGCAGTGGTTCGCGGCTCACGACCACCCTCGTAAC
Organism: Methylobacterium brachiatum; assembly: GCF_020523825.1. Taxonomy (GTDB): domain Bacteria; phylum Pseudomonadota; class Alphaproteobacteria; order Rhizobiales; family Beijerinckiaceae; genus Methylobacterium; species Methylobacterium brachiatum. The sequence continues at coordinate 40,167 of NZ_JAJALK010000008.1, forward strand.
TTCGCTGGTGCCCTGTCGCGTCTCCAGCACGAACTGGAAGCCGCCTGCTCCGAACCGGCGCACGATTTCATCCCGCTTGTCGAAGAGATACCGCCCAGCTGCGAGCGTGCTCGAACTCCACATGCCTGCAATGACGAGCAGGACCCGGTCGTTTTGGGGGTCCACGATCTTCTCGACGAGAGCGTAGTCGCTCGCATTCGGGGTGGGCGCGGCGGCCAGTGCCGGGTTGGCGACGTCGTAGAAGATTCCCTCCCGCCGGTCGATCAGGCGCCATGGCCCGCACTCGGTAAATTCGAAAGCGAAGTCGCGGCTGTACTGGGGAAGCTTCGACCGCGAGAAATCGTGCGATCGGCTTCCGACGAGCACGTAGTGAGTGAACTCCTTCGCCTCGAAGGATGCGTCGACCACGTGGCCGGGTATGATCCGGGCGCGGCGCGCAAGATCTTCGGATTTCGGCAGAAATCTTCCGACGAGTTGAATCAGCGGCTCGACCGCCTGCACGTCGTTGGCGGCGATGGTCGGCCCGCGATACCGGTAGGCTTCGTCATCGGCTTCCGGCGGCGGCGCACCCGGTTGGCCCTCGGGCGAGCCGAGCTTGAACCGCGGCAACGAGAAGGCGAACCGGGAGGTCTCTTGATCGGCGCTCAGCAACGTCGACGTCCTGATGATCTCCTCTTCGCTCGGCCGAGCGATGTTAGCGAAGACTCCGCCCCCGTCGCCGAACCGACCGCGCAAGCGCGTGTAGAGGGCCGCAGTCCCGCGTTCCCAATCCGCATGCGCCGCCAAGGCTGCGGCAGCCTCGCCATAGGCATCGAAAACGTCAATGGTACCGTCCGCGACGACTCCTAGAAACCGCCCGAGGAAGGCGAGCCCCGAGGAAACCGTGACGGGACGCTGCATCGCCACGACGGAGCCGACGTGTCCACCGATCATGAGACGCTGTGCGACGCCCCCGAGCGAGTTCTTCGCGGTCACGGCGCCCGATTTGCACGAGCATAGGACTACCAGACATCCACGATGAACACCGAGTTCGTGCGCCACGTCCTCGCCGACCCATCTGCTTGCGGCGCCGCTCTCGTCCTCGAGCACCATGAAACCGTCCCTTTCGGCGGTGGCGCTGCCGCCGTGGGCGACGATCACCACTGCGTCATAGGCATCCCGCTCGCCGAGAGCGCGCCTCAGCGAGCCGCGTGTGGCATGCGGAACCATGTTGCAGGTCGCCTGAGGTATCGCGTCGATCGCCTTCCGCAGTTCGCCGACTACCCGATCGTGGTCGAAATCGGGGTGATCGGTCGGGTTCGCGACCGCGACCAGGAAATGCCGGAAGCCGTGCGATCTGGCATCCTGGGTCGAACCGTCGTTGATCCAGCGAAATGGGATCCTCTCGCCTCCGGCGAGGTACCGATCCCCGTCGTGCAAAATCTCGAACGGAAGCAAGTGCATTTCCGGGGAAGCCGTACTGAACGCCAGAAGAACACGACTTGCGGCTCGCGCGCGTTCGAGCGCGGTCGGCATTGTCCTTCCAGGTCGGCCTGCAAGGAGCAGGTCGTAGAGCTGACGACCGAGCTCCATCGGCGACGCACGTTCCGCGCTTTGCCAAGCCTGGAGCATGGACGAGACTTGTTCCGGCAAGGGCCAAGAGAACGAGCCGAATCCGCTCGCCCCGACCGGAGAGTCTTGGATGTTCGAGAGGCCGCCTGTCGAAGCGAGCCGGTCGACGTTCGTCGCGATGAGCGTCGTGGTTTTCGTCAAGCGATCAGTCCCGGCTGCTCGTCTGAGACCAGGAAACGCTGAACCGCTCCTTGAGAGCGGCGATCCCCTCCGCCCGCACCCTCTCGCCGTCGTATCCCAACTGGCGGTAGAAGTTGGGCCGGAGTTGGAAATCCGCAGCCCGCCGGATGACGCTGGCCTGCTCGCCCAAACGCTGGAAGCGCGAAGCGAGCTTCAAGGCTGTATCCCAGTCGTCCGCGGCCATGGCAGTTCTGATCGCGGCCAGCTTGGTGTCCGACGAAAGCGTCTTAGGTGCTTTGCCCTTCGACGACGCCACGGCATCTCGTCTCTGATCCGTTGTCACGATATCGGCTCCTGAGCCTTCCGGCAGGCGGTCGGCGAAAGATCGGTGTCGGGAACGAACCGGTCGGATGCACTCATCGTCCCGGGTTCAGATAGAGTCGTCGTGCCGACTCGTCGATGCAAGCCCGTTGCAACCGAACCAGTGCGCGCAGGCTCCGGTTCGACGGAGGTCGCCAGCCTCCGTAAGCGGATTGCGAAAGGAGGCCGCGGTCAAGCGCGAGTCTCGGCAGCGGTCGCCGGTAGTTGGCTCGGCCGAGAACGATAGGCGATCATATCGTCGACGCTTAGAGTGGCCCGAGCGCCCGGACACCGACGGTGCAGTCGAAGATTGCGGGGCACGGTCAGACGAGGACTGGCGAATGACGCCCGACCCGGTAGCGGCCGAGCACCGCGCATTCGTGACAGCCGGGTTCGCAGCAAGCGCCGATGCGGGCTTCGCTTCTCGCAAACCGAGAGTCCTGCGCGGGGCCGGAGCGATAACCCACACGGTCGCGTCTCAGGTCGCCGAAGACTGGAGGCGACCGGACGGCGGGAAGGCGCGCGTCGTTCGCCCCTGTGGCACACCGGCACGTTTGAGCCGCAGCGCAGGACGCCGAAACTCGGCTGAATGTTCAAGGCCATTACGCAAAAGGGCCGTGGCCGGCCGCCGCCCCGCCCGCCCAGTCGACGTCCCAATCCACCTGTCGGCGATCACGTCCGGATCGTCCGTATGAGAGTGGACAAAACGAAGAGGCGACCGCTTGCGAATCGGCGCCGAAGCACGCGCCTTGGGCGACACTGCCTAAGCGGTTGCGGGCTCGACCGGAATCCCATGAAGGTTGCGGTCGCGATCGGCGCCGATCCTGACCCCACCGAAAACCCGGATTCGTTGAACTTGTAGGAGATCGGGGATCGACTCCGCCAGGGGCACGCTTTGGTGTTGAATTGGACTTACGCCCGACGTTGGCGCCCGAAGCCGCGCTGATTCACATAGACCCACTTGCTCCTGCCCGACTTCGGTTTCCGTCATCGTCTCGATCGCGCTCAGCTGGTCCGGACCGACATTCCGACCAGACCGGTTCAACGCCATCATACAACGGAGATCTGTAAACGAGCGTTCGTTCAAATCGAACGACCCGGGTCCCGACGTCGGTTCCGCCATCCCTCGAGTTCGGACTTGAGATAGCGCACGCGGGCTCCGATCCTGTGGAACGGCGGGCCGTTGCCCGTCAGCCGCCACTTGTCCAAGGAGCTTTTGCTGACACCCAGGAAGCGACTTGCCGCGCGGACGTCCATGCCTTCCACGTCGCCGGTCGAAACGACCCCCGGCGCACCGACGTCGCACGGCGTCTGCCTGCCGGTCGCTGTCGGGCCGCCCTCGTCGCCGGGGCGCGGCGAGGGCGGTTCCGACCGGGCGACGTGGATCGAGAAGTACACATGGCCGTCCGGCGACGTGCACGTTCCGGCGGCCCAATCGATGGACGAGGATGCCCATACGTCGGCAGGCACCTCCCTGAAGCCGTCGACCGGTCTGGGACCGCCCCTTGCATGGACGGCCAGGACGTCGCCGACGATCAGAGCCGAATGGCGGCTGATCAGCGCCGACCAGAAGGCGTCGACGAGGCCGGCGCACAGCATCGCCGATGCGGACGGCGACGTTCGCGATGCCGCGGATCGGAAAAGTGCGGGATGCGAGCTCACGCACACGCGGTAGCCGTCACCCGGCCCCATGTCGTCGTCGACCGGATCCCGGGCGAGCACCTCGATCAGTCCGGCGGACCAGTCCGCCCGAACGAGCATGTGATCCGGCGCGTCGACCGCCAACGCGCGCTCCAACTCCGCATCCAGCTCGAGATCGCGAGCGCACGGCTCCTGCATCCGGCGCAGAGTGAACGGAGCGAGATGCAGCGGGATCCAGTGCGGACGAATCTTGGTCGGGTATCTCACGACCGTTCTCCGCCATCGGCCGCGTTCGACCGTTCTCCACCGAACGCGTCGCGTGTCGGCGCGCCCAGCGCCGCTGCGAAGTCGGTCATGCATGGGCCGGCCGCTCTGGCCGCGACGTCGTGCTGGACGTGGGCGTAGATCAGCGTGGACCGAAGGTTGGCGTGTCCCAGCAGGGCTCCGGCCAGGGGGATGCTCAATCCCTGGGAGATCGCGTTCGATCCGAAGGTGTGCCGCAGGAGGTGCGGGAACAGCCTGTCGAGTCCGGCGAGGCGCATGATCAGTGGCAGGTACCTTTTCGTACCCGTAAACCAGCCGTCGCCTCTTTTCGCCGGGAAGACGTAGGCGGAGTCGGCTGTCTCCTTCAGCTTCCGCAGGAACGCCACCGCCGGGGGCGTGAGAGGCCGTTTGGTCTCGCTCTTGGAAGTCTCGAGTTCCAGGCTTTCATGTTCCAGCCTGACCTCGCTCCATTTCAACGCGGCTCCTTCGTTCCTCCTCAGGCCGGTCAGCAGCCAGAGACGGATCTGGTCCGTTGCGACGCGCGGGACGCCGTGACTCGTCTCCGCCTCGACGAGTGCTCGCCCGAGGCGCTGCACGTGCGCAGTCGTCAGGTAGTCCTTGCGCTCGTTGTCCACCTTGTTGACCCGCGCGTTCGCGACGGGATTCGCCTTCATGAGATTGTTGTCGACTGCGAACGTGCAGACCGCCGATAGATCGCGGACCACCTTTCGCGCGGCACCGCGTCCGCCGCGGACGACCGCTCCCCTGCCGGTCCGCTCCTCAGTCTTCGCGGCTGTCGCTCCGGAGCCGACCTTCCTGAAGAGCGACTCGACGTGCGTCTTGTCGAGTTCGACGAGCCGGAGCTGGCCCAGGACCGGTACGACGTGGTTGCGCAGCCGCGCCATTGTGTACTTTGCGGTCTCCTCCGTCATGTCCTCGCCCTTGCGGCGTCCTTTCAAGCGGACGAGGCCTTCCGACCCGTATAGGTCGATCAGTTCGTGCACGAACAGGCAGTTCTTCGCCGCGACCCGCTCGGCTGCCGGATCCTCGCCCTTCCGGGCAAGCACGAGCTTCTCCGCCGCTTCGCTCCGCGCTTGGCTCACACTCATGCTGCGCACGTCGCCGAGCTTCATCTTCTTGGAAGGAAAGCCGCGGCCTCCGAGACGATAGTGGATGTAGAAGGATTTCGCGCCGGTCGGCTCGATCCGCAACCCGAACCCGGGCTGATCGAGATCCCAGATGAAATAGGAGGTGGGCTTTGCGGCCGCCTTTTCGATGGTCCTGAGCGTCAGGCGAACGGCGTTCCTTCGCTTCATGGTCTTGCTCCTTCAGGACGCACGCAGGCAGCACCGTGTCGGAAACGGGCGGCTACGCCATGAAACGGCGCAAAGCGAATGCAGTCAATACTGCAACGACTTGCAATGATGAATGAAAACTTTTGAAATCGGCGGAAACACAGGGAAACGACTTCATACATCCTTGCCAAGGTTGGGGTCGAGGGTTCGAATCCCTTCGCCCGCTCCAGTTTTCCTTCCCAACCAGGATCTCGCAAAACGCCCGTACGGGCGTTTTTGCTTTTGAGGCTGCGTGCGTCGTCGTCGTGTGACTTGCGGAAACCTTCGGGCGGCCAGTTCTTCGGCGGACCGCTGGATCCGCCCGTGAGATGACGCAGACCGCCGAAGCGACGCCGGATCCAGCGTCGCTTCGGCGAAGACTGCCAGCTCAGCCGCGCACGCCGTCCGCGAAATGCTCGCGGATCCAGCACTCCCCCGAGATTCGGGCGCCGTTCTGCGTCACGAACGCGTATGGTGAATGCTCGACGACCGCGCCTCCGCCGGCCCGGATGATCCAGCGGAAGCACCGCGGATCGCTCGCGCAGGGAATGACTTCGACGCTGTGGGCGGGTATCAGATTACTCGACATGGTGGATTAACGTGTCACGCCGGAAATCCGCTCCAACCGACGTGGCGGCGCAGTTACTTAAGTGTGCAATCGCACGCTCGTAGGAGTTGCATCGGCGGCTTGGTTCTTTCGGAGATCCGTTGGCCGTGACCGCCCGATGTGAGGACGGCGCGGCAAGGGCCGCCCGCGAAGTCCCGCGTCCCCGCACGGATCTGCGCGGCCGCGCACCGGCTCGATGACCATTCCCCACCCGCCCGCGACAGAGGACCCGGCATGCCGATCAAGGCGCTCAACGACCGCAAGAAGCTGTCGAGCGATTTCAACGAGGCCAACGACGCGTTCATCGACGAGGTGCTGAAAGCCCTCCAGTCCGGGCAAATTCCGATGGATCTCGCCCGCGCCTACCTCGCGCATCCGGTCGCGATGATGCACACGGATGGCGCCCAGGCGGTCGCCAACTACTTTGACCGGATGCTGGCGCAGCGGCCGAACATCGACTGGACGCCGGGCGACTGAACGGCTCGGGCCTCAAAGAGGGATAGCGGATGACCGTCGACGAGGTCGAAGACCTGAAGCGCGCACGCGGTGCCCTGGCGCGGCAGAGGAACGCCATCGCCAAGCGCCTGGGCGGGATCGACGTCGCGCCGATCTCCATGGCCGAGGACCTGACCCGGACCCTGCTGGCGATCGAGGCCGTGGACCGCGCCCTCGTCGATGCCGGGCAGCCGCACGTCGATATCGGCGCCTCGCACGACGCGTAGCCGAATCGGGCCGGGCGCCGGTCGGAACCTTGCGCGCAGCACCGGGCCGGGCATACAGGCGGGACGGTGCGAGGAGACCAGACGATGACCGACCGCCTGCCCGGCTTCAATACCCTTGCGATCCATGCCGGCGCCGCGCCCGACGCAGCCACCGGCGCGCGGGCGACGCCGATCTATCAGACCACGAGCTTCGTGTTCGACGATGTCGACCACGCCGCCTCGCTGTTCGGGCTCCAGGCCTTCGGCAACATCTACACCCGCATCACCAACCCGACCAACGCCGTGCTGGAGGAGCGCATCGCGGCGCTGGAGGGCGGCACCGCGGCGCTCGCCGTGGCCTCGGGCCATGCCGCCGAGTTCCTGACCATGCACGCGCTGATGCAGCCGGGGGACGAGTTCGTCGCCTCGAACAAGCTGTATGGCGGCTCGATCAACCAGTTCAACCACTCGTACAAGAACTTCGGCTGGTCGGTGGCCTGGGCCGACAACGACGACCCGGCCTCGTTCGAGGCGGCGATCACGCCGCGGACCAAGGCGATCTTCTGCGAGTCCATCGCCAATCCGGGCGGGGTCATCACCGATATCGCGGCGCTGTCCCAGGTCGCCAAGAAGCACAACATCCCGCTGGTCGTCGACAACACCATGGCGACGCCGTACCTGATCCGGCCGTTCGAGCACGGGGCCGACATCGTCGTGCACTCGGCCACCAAGTTCCTGGGCGGGCACGGCAATTCGATCGGCGGCCTGATCGTCGACGGCGGCTCGTTCCAGTGGGCCGGCGATGCCCGCTACCCGATGATGAGCCAGCCCCGGCCGGAATATTCCGGCATGGTGCTCGCCGAGACCTTCGGCAATTTCGGCTTCGCGATCGCGTGCCGGGTGCTCGGCCTGCGCGATCTCGGCCCGGCCCTGTCGCCGTTCAACGCCTTCCTGATCCTCAACGGGATCGAGACCCTGCCGCTGCGGATGCAGCGCCACTCGGACAACGCCCTGGTGGTGGCCAAGCATCTGGCGCAGCATGAGGCGGTCGCCTGGGTGAGCTATCCGGGTCTGGAGACCGACCGCTACCACGCACTCGCCAAGCGCTACACGCCGAACGGTGCCGGCGCGGTCTTCACCTTCGGGTTGAAGGGCGGCTACGAGGCCGGGGTGAAGCTGGTGTCGAACCTCCAGCTGTTCTCGCACCTGGCCAATATCGGCGACACCCGTTCTCTAGTGATCCACCCGGCCTCGACCACGCACCGCCAGCTCACCGACGCACAGAAAACCGCCGCCGGCGCGGGCCCCGAGGTGGTGCGGCTGTCGATCGGCCTCGAGGATCCGGCCGACCTGATCGAGGATCTGGACGGCGCGCTGAGCGCCTGAGGCGCCGATCCGATCAAATCGCCTCATCCTTGAGTTCGCCCGCGGAGCGGGCGTCTCAGGATGTTGGGTCGGGGAGGGACCGCAGGTCGGGGCTAGAACGCCTCGTCCGCCAGCGCCATGGTGGTCTCCGCCCCGGCCTTGATCCGCGCGAGGCGCAGGCCGGTCTCCGGCAGCATCCGCTCCATGAAGAACCGGCCGGTGGTGAGCTTGGACTCCCAGCGGGGCGAGGCCGACTCGGCGTTGCGGACCTGGGCCGCCTTGGCGATCCGCGCCCACATGTAGCCGAGGGCGACCAGGCCGAAGAGGTGCATGAAGTCCGTGGCGCCGGCGCCGGCATTGTCGGGCTTCGAGAAGGCGTTCTGCATCAGCCACATGACGGCGCCCTGGAGGTCGTTCAGCCCGGCCTGGAGCGGCTGGGTGAACGGCGCCATCGCGGGATCCTCGCCGTGGTCCTTCAGGAAGGTCTGGACCTCGCCCAGGAAGGTCATCATCGCCCGGCCGCCGTCCTTGGGCAGCTTGCGCCCGATCAGGTCCATGGCCTGGATGCCGTTGGCGCCCTCGTAGATCATGGCGATGCGGGCATCGCGCACGAACTGCGACATGCCCCATTCCTCGATATAGCCGTGGCCGCCGAACAGCTGCTGCGCATCCACCGCGTTGGCGAAGCCGCGGTCGGTGAGCACGCCCTTCACCACCGGGGTGAGCAGGCCGAGATGGTCGTCGGCGGTCTGGCGCTCCTTGGCGTCCTCGGACCGGTGCAGGATGTCGGCCTGCAGCGCGGTCCAGAGCATCAGGGCGCGGGCGGCCTCGTTGAAGGCCCGGATCTGCATCAGCGTGCGCCGGACATCCGGGTGGACCAGGATCGGGTCGGCGGCCTTGTCGGGCGCCTTGGCGCCGGTCAGCGCCCGGCCCTGGAGCCGCTCCTTCGCGTAGGCGACGGCGTTCTGGTAGGCGACCTCGGACTGGCCCAGCCCCTGGACGCCGACCGCGAGCCGCGCCTCGTTCATCATCACGAACATGGCGTTGAGGCCGCGATTCTCCTGGCCGACCAGCCAGCCCGTGGCGCCGTCGTAATTCATCACGCAGGTGGCGTTGCCGTGGATGCCCATCTTGTGCTCGAGGGAGCCGCAGGACACGCCGTTGCGGGCGCCGAGCGAGCCGTCCGGGTTCACCAGGAATTTCGGCACCACGAACAGAGAGATGCCCTTCGTGCCGGCCGGGGCGCCCTCGATCCGGGCGATGACCAGGTGGACGATGTTCTCGGCGAGGTCGTGCTCACCGGCCGAGATGAAGATCTTGGTGCCGGTGAGGCTGTAGGAGCCGTCGCCGTTCGGCACCGCCTTGGTCTTCAGGAGCCCGAGATCCGTGCCGCAATGCGGCTCGGTGAGGTTCATCGTGCCGGTCCAGGCGCCCTCGACCATCTTGGGCAGGTAGAGCGCCTTCTGCTCCTCGGTGCCGTGGACGAGGAGCGCGGCCATCGCGCCCTGGGTCAGGCCTGGATACATGCCGAGCGCGAGGTTCGCCCCCGACGCGAATTCCTGCATCGCCGTGTTGATGGTGTGCGGCAGGCCCTGGCCGCCGAACGCTTCCGGGACCGCGAGACCCATCCAGCCGCCCTGCGCGTAGGCGTCGTAGGCCGCCTTGAAGCCGGTGGGCGTCCGGACGCTGCCGTCGGGCTCGCGGCGGCAGCCTTCGAGATCGCCCGCCCGGTTCACCGGGGCGAGGACTTCTTCGGCGAGCTTCGCGCCCTCGCGCAGGACCGCCTCGACCACGTCCGGGGAGGCGTCGGCGAAGCCGGCGAGGTTGTCCCGGTTATGGAAGCCCAGGACATCGTTGAGCAGGAACAGCGTGTCGTCGACCGGGGCGCGGTAGTGCGGCATGACGGGATTCCCCCTCGCTCAGGCTGATGCCACGTTCGGCCCGCCCGTTTGCGAGCATCTAAGCGCGCCGTCGCGCCGGGAGCAACGGTTCTGCCGTCGCGGCCGCGGGATGTGTCACGCCTCCGCGCGCCGGCGCTGAAGATTACTGGGTCAACCGCACCTTAACCGTGTGTTTACCAAGAAAGTTAAAGGTCCTCTCGAACGATCCGGCACCCGCGTTCCGTGGATACCGTCTCTCGGTCCCGTCCCGCGAACAGGATCAACGCCGAACGCTGCCGACGACAGGCCATCGATGACCCGCAACGCCATGCCGCAGCTCGACAGTTTCGACCCGGAGGTGCTGGACGCCGCCCGGGACGTGGCGGCGCGAGCCGGCGTTCCGCTCGAGACCTGGATCGCCTCGGTGGTGCCGCAGCAGCAGGGCCTCCAGGGCAACCGCCGGCAGCGCCGCCGGCAGAGGGCCGAGCAGGCCGCCCGCCTGGATTCCCGGCACGAGATCGACCAGCACGAGGCTGCCGCGGATCAGGACGCCCGGTTCGAGCGGCACGCCGAGACCCATCCGGACCCGGCACCGGATGCCTACGGCCAGGGCTTCGCCGCCCTGATGAGCCGCATCGACGGCCTCAACCGGACGCTCGACGAGGAGCGGCGCCTGGCCCAGGAGGCGGAGGCCCGGCGTCTGGCCGAGATCGAGGCCCGGATCGAGCGCGCCCTGAAGGCGAATCCGGTCCAGCAGGTGACCGAGCGGCTCGGCGATATCGAGCGGCGGATGTCGCAGCTCGGCGAGCAATTCGCCTCCGCGCGTCCCTCCGCCCGCCGCGGACGCCCGGACGCGGTCGAGATCCGCAACGCCGTCCAGGATATCCGCCAGCGCCAGCGCGAGCTGTCGGAAGGCGTCGGCGCGCGCGCGCTCTCGGGCGCCCCGGCCGATGGCGGCGTGGTCGCGAGCATGCGCATGGACCTCGCCCGCCGCCTGGAGGCGCGGGTCGAGGAGATGTCCGCCCCGTCGGCCGCGGTCTCCGAGCTGCAGCGCGAGACCGTGCGCCTGCGCGAGGCGATCAATCAGCTGGCGACCAGCCGGGATGTCGGCGCCCTGGAGCAGGCGGTCACGACGCTGGCCCACGGCATCGAGCGGGCGCAGGTCGGCACCGATCTCGCCGCCATCGCGGCTCCGGTCGAGCAGGTCCGGGCGCAGGTCGAGCGCCTGGCCGAGGAGGTCGCCGAGAACGTCCACACCCGGGTCGCCGACGACGTCCGCCGCCTGGCCGAGCGTCTCGACAGCGTCGCCGCGTCCGGCCCGGCCGGGTCGGATGGCCATACCCTGGCCGGCCTGTTCGCCGAGCTCGAGGAGATCCGCCGCCTCATCGGGGCCCTGGCGGGTCCGGAGCGCATCCAGGGTCTCGCGAACAGCCTGCAGGCCGTGAGCGCCCAGATCGCGCAGCTGCAGCGGACCGGGACCGATGCCAGCCTGCGCCCGCTTCTTGAGGAGATCCGCAGCGACGTGCGGACCGGCGCGCCGACCGCCATCGCCGAGCAGATCCAGACGCTCGCCGACAAGGTCGATGGTCTGTACACGCGCGACCAGAGGTTCGATCGCGCCGGGGAGCCGGATTCGGCCCAGTCGAATGACATGGCCTCGATCCACGCCATGCTGCGCAGCCTCGCCGACAAGGTCGACCAGGTCGGCAGCCGCTCGGAGCACGAGGGCCTCGATGCGCTGGAGAAGCAGGTCGTCTCCCTGGCGGGGCGGCTCGATGCCCCACGCGGCGGCGATCCGGCCCTGGCCGGGCTCGAACGGACCATGGACGACCTCCTGCAGCAGGTCGCGGCCCTGCGCGAATCGGCGCCGAGCGAGGCCGTCGTGGAGCGCGCCGCGCGCAACGCCGTCGCCCAGACCCTGAAGGGATCCACCCTCCCGAGCGCCGATCTCGGGGAGATCGGGCTCCTGCGGGCGAGCCTCGCCGACATGCAGGCGCGCCAGATCGCGTCGGACCAGCGTCTCGGCGCCACCCTGGAGGGCGTGCAATCCGCCCTCGAGCGCCTGGTCAACCGGCTGGGCCCCGCCGAAGCCGCGAACCCGCGCATGCCGTCTCTCGACGAGCGGCTGATGGCCTCGACGAGCGCGGAGATCGCCCGGGGCGCCGCGCCGGAGGCGTCGCGCCTGACCGACGATCTGCTGGAGCCGGGCAGCGGACGTCCGGGCCGTGAGCCGCGCGTGTCGCGAGAGACCGCGGTGCGCCGTCCGAACCGCGAGCCGTCCCGCCCGCGCCCGCTTCCGGAGGCCGGCGAGACCGATATCAAGACCAGCTTCATCGCGGCGGCCCGCCGCGCCGCCCAGGCTGCCCAGGCGGAGCTCGCCGCGGAAGCCCCGGCCGATCGCAGGGACCTGCGCGCCGGCAAGGGCGAGGCGGAAGCGGCCACGACGGGCGAGGGCCGGTTCGATCGCCTGCGCACCGAGATCAACCGCCGCCGCCGGCCGCTGCTGCTCGGGCTCGCGGCGATCGTGCTGGCGCTCGGCGCGCTCCAGGCGATCAGCCTGCGCGCACCCGAGGAAGCGCCCCGCCCGGTCCAGACCTCGCAGGTCGCCCCGGCTCGCATCGAGCCGGCCCGGGAGCCGCGCCAGGAGGCAGTCGCCGAGGTCTCGGCGCCGAAGCCGGCCATCGCCGACCCGGTGACCACGCAGGCCCTGCCGACTCCGCCTCCCGCCGAGGCGCGTCCGGCCCATGCCAAGGCAGCCGTGCCCCAGGTCTCGGGCATGAACACGATGCAGGCGGATCTCGGCGCCCTGCCGCCCGCCCTCGCCAAGGTCAAGCAATCCGCTCTGGACGGCGACGGGACGGCGATCTGGGATCTGGCGACCCGCGAGGCGGATGGCCGCGGCATGCCGCGTGACCTCGCGGTGGCGGCAAAGCTCTTCGAGAAGCTGGCGGTCGCCGGCTACGCGCCCGCCCAGTACAAGCTCGCCGGCCATTACGAGAAGGGCTCGGGGGTCGTCCGCGACCTCGACAAGGCCAAGCTCTGGTACGGGCGCGCGGCCGAGCAGGGCCATGCCCGCTCGATGCATAACCTGGCGGTGCTCTACGCCGAGAACCCCGCCGCCAACGGCAAGCCCGATTTCGCCTCCGCGGCCTCGTGGTTCCGGCAGGGCGCCGAGTTCGGCGTCCGCGACAGCCAGTACAATCTGGCGGTGCTCTACGCCCGCGGCCTCGGCCTGACGCAGGATCTCGTGCAATCCTACGCGTGGTTCTCCGCTGCCGCGGCGCAGGGCGACGACGACGCCGCCAAGAAGCGCGACGACGTGGCCAACAAGCTGAGCCCCGCCGACCTCGCCAGCGCGAAGAGCCTGGCGGCGACCTTCAAGCAGCGCAAGATCGACGCGGCGGTGAACGAGCCGCCCGCACCGAAGGACGGCGTCACGGCGCCGATGTCGCTGCTGGGTGCGCCGACGCCGAACCCGACGGCGTTCACCGCGCCGTCGCGCAAGTCCTAGCGTCGCGCGTTCAGGAGACCCGAAGCATCCTCCCGGACATCCGCCAGCGGTCTCCCGGGACGATGCTCTCTTTTGCCGCCCTGGTCGCAGCTTGACCGCTCAGCCCCGATGCGGGAACGCTTGACCCGGGCGGCACCCGCCTGCGTTGAAGAAGGCGTAGCCGTTGCTCGTGCGGCGGCTCGGAGAATGGATGGCGCACCGGAACTCGGTCCCGATCAGCGCGCTCGTGCTGGGCGTGGCCGGCCTGATCCCGTTCCTGGGCTTCGCGGCGCTGGCTGTCTCGGGCACCGATGGCGGCTTGAGCAGCATCGGCCTCTCGCCACGGACGATCCTGTCGGCGTACGGGGCGGTGATCGCGTCGTTTCTGGGCGGCATTCGCTGGGGCGCGGCGGCGGCCCGCAATTCCGGCAACGGCGATTACGTGATCGCGATCGTCCCGTCCCTGGTCGCCTGGGCCGCCATGGCCGCGCCCGCGCCGTGGGATCTGCGCGTCCTGGGCGCCCTGGTTCTGGCCTGGGGCCTGATCGACCAGGACCTGCCCCGCCGCGGCCTCGTGCCCCTCTGGCTCGGCCGGTTGCGGCTCGTTCTCTCGGGCGTGGCCGGCGCCGCCCTGCTGGTCTCGGCCTGAGCTTTCGCGCGACGTCCCGGCAACGCCGATCCTCGGCTCAGCCGTTAGCCGACTTCGGTCGGGCGCACCTGCTCACGAATCGGCCGCCATCTCCCGCAGCAGCTTCAGCACCGCGCCGCGGCGGGTCGGCGACTTGATGGCCCGGAACAGGGACGCCGCCTCCTCGCATTGCGCCGCGCTCGGCCCGTTCGGATCGACCGTGACCGAGTCGACGCGGAAGAAGTAGGACGGCGGCACGTCCAGCGTCTCGGCGATGCGCTCGAGCAGGTAGCGCGTGGTTGGGGGCGTTTCATCGTCGATCATTGGTTCGGTGCTCGCACCCGACCGTGTCACATATCGCGGCCGAAAAGATTTCCGCCACGGGGGGAGATTTCGCCGACAACCTATCGCCGAAGCGCCGCAGATGCCATCCTCAGGTTGTGGTGATCTGCGATTTGTCGCGCAACGTGCAAAACCCCGGGTCGAGCATGCCGCATTCGAGACATTTAGACCGGACGTTCAATATCTTGCGTGATCTTGACCGCGCCGCGACGCCGGACGAGATCGCCGGCCTGCTGGTCGGCGCCTTCAAGGGCCACGGGATTTCCTACGTCATGGCCGGCATCGTGCCGGAACCGAACCTGCCGACGCGCCGCCATGCGGGCTACGTCCTCGCCAGCACGATGCCCGAGGAATGGGCCCGGCGCTACGTGACCCGCGGCTACGCCCTGCACGACCCGACCGTTCGCCGGCTCTGCACCACCGCCTCCCCGTTCGATTGGAGTGCCGTGCAGCCCGACACCCCGGTGGCCGGTCGCGTGATGAACGAGGCCGGCGAATTCGGCATCCGGGCCGGGCTCACGATTCCGTTCGTGACGCTCGATGGCGAGCCGGGCGGTATCAGCTTCTCCGGAGCGGCAATCGAGATCGAGGCGGCCGACCGCATCGCGGTCAATCTGGTTGCGACCTACGCGGTCGGGCAGCTGCTGCTGATGAACGCACGTCCGGTGCCGGGTGAGCCGGTACGCCTGTCGCCCCGGGAACGCGAGACCCTGCAATGGGCCGCGGAGGGCAAGACCGACGCCGAGATCGGCGTGGTGATGGGCATCACCGCGTCCGGCGTCGATTACCACCTGCGCTCGGCCCGCGCGAAGCTCGACACGGTGAACAAGGCGCACACCGTTGCGCAGGCCCTGCGGGCCGGACTCATAACGTAGAGTTCGCGCCGCTCCGCCGGCCCAACCGCGATCCGCGATGGAAATTCACGGTTGCATCGAGCCTGCGCGCTACACGCAACCCTACGGTTTCACGTAGTACACACGCGACCACGAAGGCGGGACACTCACGGCATAGAGACGTGAGGTTGTTTCATGATCCATGTGGTCACCCCAGCCAACGCGCATCGCTACGGCGACGCGATGGAGCAGGCTTGGCGCCTGCGGCACCAGATCTTCGTCGAGGAAAAGGGCTGGACCGATCTCGCCCGGCCGGACGGGCGGGAGATCGACCAGTTCGACACGCCGCACGCGGTGCATTTCCTTGCCATGGAGGGCGACACCGTCATCGGCTACAGCCGCCTCCTGCCGACGACGCGGCCGCATCTCCTGTCCGATGTCTATCCGCAGCTCTGCGAAGGCGAGCGCCCCGTGGGGCCGCATCTCTGGGAATGGACCCGCCAAGGCGTCGCCCGCTCGCATCGCGCCCGCGGTCGGGTGGTCAACCCGGTCTCGATCGCGCTGCTCACCGGCATCGTCGAGTGGGGCAGGGAGCACGGCCTCACGGCGCTGCTGTTGCAGATGCCGACCCTGTACATGATCCACGTCATCCAGCTGCATTTCCGCGCCCAGCCGCTCGGCCTGCCGATCCAGATCGGCGGCGAGGAGATCATGGCGGCCACCGCCGCCTTCGACGACCGCACCCTGGCGCGGCTGCGCACGGTCCACGGCGATAGCCGGTCCGTCCTCGTATCCGAGCCGGCTTACCTGGCCGCGTGATGAGAAACCCCGACATGAACGATGCCCCGCTGGACGCCCTTGCGGCGCAGTGCCTCTCGGTGCGCGACCTCATCGATTCGGTCGGCGATCCGCTGATGCGGGCGGCGATCGACCTGCTGCTGATCGAGGTCGGCAAGGCGCTCGCCGAGAATTGCGCGCCGGATCACCGCGCCGAAGCCTGATCGTGCGCCGCAATCATCGCGGCCCCGGTCGGCGGGGCCGCGATGAACAATTTTCATCCGATGCCGATCGCCCTGATCGGCGTCGGAGCCGCCAGCGGACATGTGCCGCTCACGCCGCTCCGGGGCGCCGTTATCGCCGTCTGGCTCGCTAACCTGGGGCGCGGTCCCGGCTGGCCTCATGGCCTTCAGTCAGGTCATCGCCGTCCTCGTAGGCCGCAGCGCCGCCGAGGAATGAATCGACATGAAAACGGCGGGCGCCCCGAGGCGCCCGCCGCACAAACACGACCGGGGTAGGGGCGTTCAGACGCCCATCGCGGTCTTCAGGTTCTGATCGACCTTGTCGAGGAAGCCCGTGGTCGAGAGCCACTTCTGATCCGGACCGACCAGGAGCGCGAGGTCCTTGGTCATGTGCCCGGCCTCGACGGTGTCGACGCAGACCTTCTCGAGCGTCGCCGAGAACTTCGCCAGTTCCTCGTTGTTGTCGAGCTTGGCCCGGTGCGACAGGCCACGGGTCCAGGCGAAGATCGAGGCGATCGAGTTGGTCGAGGTCTCGCGGCCCTTCTGGTGCTCGCGGTAATGGCGCGTGACGGTGCCGTGGGCGGCCTCGGCCTCGACGGTCTGGCCGTCCGGGGTCATCAGCACCGAGGTCATCAGGCCGAGCGAGCCGAAGCCCTGCGCGGCGGTGTCCGACTGCACGTCGCCGTCGTAGTTCTTGCAGGCCCAGACGTAGCCGCCCGACCATTTCAGGCAGGAGGCGACCATGTCGTCGATCAGGCGGTGCTCGTAGGTGATCCCGAGCGGCTTGAACTTGGCCTCGAACTCCTCCTCGTAGACCTTCTGGAACAGGTCCTTGAACCGGCCGTCATAGGCCTTGAGGATGGTGTTCTTGGTCGACAGGTAGACCGGGTATTTGCGGGCCAGGCCGTAGTTCAGCGAGGCCCGGGCGAAATCGATGATCGACTGGTCGAGGTTGTACATCGACATCGCGACGCCGGCGTCCGGGAACTTGAACACCTCCTTCTCGATGACGGTGCCGTCGTCGCCCTCGAACTTGATGGTCAGGCGCCCCTTGCCGGGCACCTTGAAGTCGGTGGCGCGGTACTGATCGCCGTAGGCGTGGCGGCCGATCACGAATGGCTGGGTCCAGCCGGGCACGAGCCGCGGCACGTTCTTGCAGATGATCGGCTCGCGGAAGATCACGCCGCCCAGGATGTTGCGGATCGTGCCGTTCGGCGAGCGCCACATCTCCTTGAGGTTGAACTCCTTCACCCGCTGCTCATCGGGCGTGATGGTCGCGCACTTCACCCCGACGCCGTGGCGCTTGATCGCCTCGGCGGCATCGACCGTCACCTTGTCGTTGGTGGCGTCGCGGTGCTCCACGCCGAGGTCGTAATATTCGAGGTCGACGTCGAGATAGGGGTGGATGAGCTTGTTCTTGATCTCGGCCCAGATGATCCGGGTCATCTCGTCGCCGTCGAGTTCAACGACGGGGTTCGCTACCTTGATCTTCGCCATGGACCGATGCCTTCTCGCGTTGTCCCCGCGCACGGTTTGCAAGTGCCGTGCGGCCGCCTGCCCGAATATCCATCGGGTACGTATCGCTCGGGCGACATAGCGCGGCCCTTTCGGCAGCGGAAGCCGCGGGCTGTCATCCGGGCGGCTTCGTCACCCGACCCTCGACGGGCGGTCGCCCCCTGTGCCAGAGGGCCGGCATGACGACCCCAGACGCATCCGGCGAGACGCCGACGAAGATCACCGAACTGCCGCCCGGACTCGCCCCGGTGGTGATCCTGGTCGAGCCGCAACTGGCCGAGAATATCGGCATGACCGCCCGGGCCATGGCGAATTTCGGTCTCTCGGAGCTGCGTCTCGTCAACCCCAAGAACGGCTGGCCCAAGAAGGGCGTGCGCGAGGCGGCCTCGGGCGCCACCCATGTGCTCGATCGGGCGACGATCCATGGCAGCGTCGCCGAGGCGATCGGCGACCTCCAGTACGTTCTGGCGACCACCGCGCGCGAGCGCGGTCAGATGAAGCGGGTCTTCGCCCCCGAGGCCGCCATGGGCGAGCTGGTCGCCCGGGAGGGGCAGCGCACCGCGGTGATGTTCGGCCGCGAGCGGGTCGGGCTGACCAACGACGAAGTCTCGCTCGCCGACGCGATCATCACCTTCCCGGTCTCGCCGGATTTCCCGTCGTTGAATCTGGCTCAGGCGGTGCTGCTGGTGGGCTATGCCTGGCGGCAAGCCAGCGGGCGAGCGGTGCTGCCGTTCTCGGGCGAACTGCTGTCGCCGCCGGCTACCCGCGAGGCGCTGGTGGCGCTGTTCGGCAGCCTGGAGACGGCCCTCGACGAGGCCGGGTTCTACCCGCCGGAGAAGCGCGATATCATCGCCCGCAACATGCGCGACATGCTCCACCGCATGAGCCTGACCGAGCAGGATGTCCGCACCTTCCGCGGCGCGCTGCGGGCCCTGACGCGGAAGGGGGCCTGATCAGTCGGCGGCCTGCATGTCGGGCGGCTCGCCGCCGCCGAAGCAGCGGCCGACCGCCTCCCAGAACGCCGCCTGCTCCTCGGGCGTGCATTGCGCCATCCGTGCCTCGACCAGGGCTCTTCCCGCGACCGCATCCGCCGTCGCGGCGATGTCGGCCTCGCTCGGGTGTCTCGCCTCGTTCATCGGAGCCTCCGTATCGTGAGGAAAGATGGAGCGTGACGGCACGGTTCCGTTGCGCGTGGCAATCAGGCATGGAGGCGCCGCGGGTAGGCGACAGGGCGGGGTATCGGGTGCGGCTCAGCGTGGACAATCTCGCCTGCCGCCGCTCCGGGCGCCGCATCTTCTCCGGCTTGACCTTCGCCCTCGCGCCGGGGGATGCCCTGGCGGTGACCGGGCGGAACGGCGCCGGGAAATCGAGCCTGCTCGCGATCCTGTCGGGCCGGCTGCGGCCCGATGCCGGACGTATCGACGTGGCCGAGGTCGGCGAGGCGAGCCTGCCGGAATGCCTCCACGTCGTCGGCCATCGCGACGGGCTCAAAAGCGCGCTCACCGCCGGCGAGAACCTGCTGTTCGCGCAGAAGCTCCTCGGCGCGGCGCGCCTGTCGCCCCGGGACGCGCTGGAGCGACTCGGCCTCGGACACGCCCACGACCTCCCGGTCGGCTACCTGTCGGCCGGCCAGAGGCGGCGGGTGGCTTTGGCGCGGCTGCTGGTCTGCCACCGCCCCCTCTGGCTCCTCGACGAGCCGACCGCCGCCCTCGACACCGCCTCGCAGGCTTTGCTGGCCGACCTGATGGCCGCGCATCGGGCCGACGGCGGTCTCGTGATCGCGGCGACCCACCAGGCGCTCGGCCTCGACGGTGCGGCGGAGCTGCGCATCGAGGCCTCCGTCGCCCTGGAGCCCGAGCCCATGGAGGATTGGGCGTGACCCGTGCGATCCTCGCCCTCATCGCCCGCGACCTGCGCCTGGCTGGACGGGTCGGCGGCTCCGGCGCCCTGTCACTGGTGTTCTTCCTGATGATCGTCGCCCTGGTGCCGTTCGCGCTGGGGCCCGACCTCAACCTGCTGTCGCGGATCGGCCCGGCAATCCTCTGGCTCGCCGCGGTGCTCTCGACCCTGATCGGCCTCGACCGCCTGTTCCAGGCCGACGAGGAGGACGGCTCCCTCGACCTGATGAGTGCCGCCCCGGTGCCGCTCGAGGGCGTCGTTCTGGCCAAGGTCACGGCGCACTGGCTGACCACCGGGTTGCCCCTGGCGCTCGCCTCACCGCTCTTCGGCCTGCTCGTCGCCCTCGACGGCACCGCCATGGGCGCCACGGCGCTGACCCTGCTCGCCGGAACCCCGGCGCTCAGCTTCATCGGCGCGGTCGGGGCGGCGCTCACCGCCTCGATTCGCCGGGGCGGGCTGATTCTCGCTGTCCTGGTCCTGCCGCTGATGATTCCGAGCCTGATCTTCGGCGTCTCGGCCGCCCAGGCGGCGACGGGCGGAACGGTGCCGTTCCTCGTGCCGCTGGCGGTGTTAGCGGCGCTGACCCTGATTGCCGCCGTGGTCGGGACGTTGGCTGCGGCGGCGGCTTTGCGCTGGCCGGAGTGATCGTTTGCTGTCGTGCACTGTATGCTGCGATCTTCAACCCGTCAGACGATACCTCACGCGCCGAGTTCAAGTGGGAATGGTGTCGAAAGCCAATAAGACTCAAGCTTCGTGCCGATGACGTTGGAAGCCTCCCAGCCGTGCAGCAACCGCGCCAATGCCGCACGATCGTCAGCCATTAGCGGTTCGGTTAATAAGCACCACTGATCGTACTGGCGTTGGCTCCGAGCGTCCTGGAGGACCGTCCCGGTCACGTATTGATGCATCACGGGCCGCCACGTCACCTGTGCGGCCGAAATCTCGCCGAGGGCGACATGCATGAGCGTCTTCCAGGGTGGATAATCTGCGAAGGGGTTCTGCGGGTGTGGTCGCAGGAACGCGATCGTCTTCTCCAAAGTGTCGAGGCTATCGAACAGAGGTATGATCTCGGCCTCAACCTGATCGACGAAATCGCCAGGCATGGTCGGGTCATCCCACTCGAAGAGACCGGTTTGCCCCTTGGGCCGGTAGCGCAGCGACCGGCCAAGCAGGCCGAACGTTCTGCCCAAGGCGATGTAGGCAGAGTCCGAAGGCTCGAACAGGGTGTCGACATGCCATTCGACGGTGAAGTAACCTCGCTTTGGTCGATTATTGATGTAAATATACCGAGTGCAGTGTGTAACTGGGCAGAAACATACGATGTTTCCGGCGACCATCACCAGATTGTTATGCCGGGCGAACAAATGGCCGGCTAATCTTTTGATCTGCGGAGCCGAGCTCATAATTCCGGTCTCACTTGAATCATGATGATTCGTCGAAGGCCAGGATATGATTTTGCCGCGGCTGCAACGAGCTGCGCAGCGCGGGCCATCGAAATCTCCCCGTTGCCGGTTTTGTAGTCGTAGATGCACACGGTCTGCGAGGCTCTGACATTTTCCAGCAGGTCGAGCCTGACGTTTCCAGGGCGTCGTGCATTCGGCTTATGTCCAGAAGGGTCAAGTAGGATTTAGGCTTTGAAATCCTGATCCGCTTGTAAATTCACCCGTCTCGCGATTTCGATATGGACTTTGTTGCCGAAATCCGTCGCGTTCCGATAGTTTCCCGACGCCCTGACCGTTTTCGCGACTTCATTGGTCATGGCTCGAACTTCGCCGTTGCGTGGGCAAGCACCGTCGAGAGCTTGCTGACCGATTGGTCCGACCCAGATCGCCATGTTCGCCTGAGAACTCGCGTCGAGCGCATATTCGTGCGCAGTTAGCCCCAGCACTGCTCCGAAGCCGTTCTTGCGCGCTGACAGAACCGTCAGCAGCGATAGGGCGAGTTCGAGCGTTCGCGCTGACTGAATCGCCGCAAGAGCGCCTTCGATCGCCAACGGCACAGCTGGCAGGAAAGCCGGCTGCACGAGGGGTTCCGAGACGAAGTCCGTCGCCGTGAAGGTACTCCGCGACAGCACATCGCCGGTTTGACCGTCTAGGATTGTTTGCGTAGCGCCGGATGTCTCGAAGATCCGGCTCTCGCCGTCCGGCGCTGTAACGGTGTGTTGTTCATCGAAGGATTTTCGCCCAGCATGCACTCGGATCGAGAGGACGCGCGTCCCATCCTCGAGCGTCGTGCTGTCCGTAAGTGCGGGCGGATCCTGTGGGGACGGTCCGCCGGGTCGATCCTCGTGGAGCGAGGCCCACTGGCCACCGCCGGGACCCTGCACCCACTCGCCGCCGTTTGGCTGTCCTGCTGGGGCGCGTGGCTGCGTCTCCCAACCTTTGGCTTGGAACTGCCGCTGCAGGCGGATCAGCTTGGTCTCCAGTACGAGACCGGCGAGAACGTTGCGCAGGACGATAGACTCGCTGTGCGCTTGAGACTTTTCACGCATCGTGGCCAAGCCCTGCCAGACCGCCCATTCCGTGGCCGCCTGAACAAAACAAGAACGTAGGAAAAATGTCAAGATCGAAGAATTTGGGCTCGTGCGGATAGCTGCGGGCTGTTCCGCGTTGACGCGCCGCATCGCGCTAACTATAGAAGCCGCTTCGCCGAGGGGCCGCGCTTTCGCGCGCGCTGCGTCTCGGCCATCGCCTGACAACCTGATGCGACGACCGATTTCCGGCTGAGCCGGCCCGTCGGCATCGCCCGACGAAGAGAACGAGGACTCCATGGCCAACACCGCTTCGGCCAAGAAAATGACCCGCAAGATCGCCAAGCGTACGGCGATCAACCGCTCGCGCCGCTCCCGCATGCGCACCTTCGTCCGCAAGGTCGAGGAGGCGATCGCCACCGGCAACCAGCAGGACGCGCTGGCCGCCCTGCGCGCCGCGGAGCCCGAGATGATGCGCGCTGCCCAGCACGGCATCGTCCATAAGAACAACGCCTCGCGGAAGGTCTCGCGCCTGGCCGCCCGGGTGAAGGCGCTGGCCGCCTAAGCCGCCACCGCATCACTGGACGACAGGAAGCCCGGCCTTCGCGCCGGGCTTTTTCGTGCGCGCTTTCCAGAGGCCCGTTTCCGACCCGGACGCGCCGGCCTCGCGAAGCGTTAACCCTAGACCAGAATTTCGCGCGTTGCAGAGTCTAGGGGCGGCGTGTAGCTTAACAGAAACTAACTGGGTTCAAGCAAAAACTGCCGATATCGGGACGAGAGCGAATCAATCCGATTCGCCAAGACTCTAGCAAGCGGCTTGGTTGGGTCAGGAAACACTTGCGGTTGGGAATCTGGGCCGTCCCCACAAGTCCCACTGTTAAAGGAACTGTAGGTAATTGTTGATAGGCTCTTCCAATCGGCAAAAGTTCCTTGGTGGGGAGTTGACTCCGCCAACGGAGTCTGTCCCGCCCGGTCATGCGGGACGCTGAGGGCGTAAATCGTGCGTACGCGCTGCCTGCGGGTTTCCGCCGGCGGCGTCGGGAGAGCCAGTGATGCGTGTCGACGGAACGGTGGCGAGCGACGACGAGGGCGGCCGCAGCGGCGGCAACACGGATTTCGGATCCGCCTGGGCGCGGGTGAAGCGGCGGCTGCGCGCCGAGCTCGGTGAGGACGTGTTCGCCAGCTGGTTCGCCCGTCTGGAACTCGAGGGCGTGGCGGGCGGCACGGCACGGCTGACCGTGCCGACGCGCTTCCTCAAGAGCTGGATCGAATCCCATTACCTCGACCGGGTTCTGGGTACCTTCAAGGCCGAGGCGGAGGAGATCGCCCGGATCGAGGTCGGGGTGCGCGGCACGGCCGCCCCGGCTCGTCCGGCGGCGATCGGTGCCCCGAAGGCCGGCCCGGCCAGCGGTCCGCTCGCCCGGCTCCACGCGACCGGGACGCCGGCCCC
Organism: Methylobacterium brachiatum; assembly: GCF_020523825.1. Lineage (GTDB taxonomy): Bacteria > Pseudomonadota > Alphaproteobacteria > Rhizobiales > Beijerinckiaceae > Methylobacterium > Methylobacterium brachiatum. The sequence continues at coordinate 63,696 of NZ_JAJALK010000008.1, forward strand.
CGTGGCGGCGGTCGCGACGCCGTCGGAACATCGCTCCGCCGATGCCGGGGGTGACCTCAGCGGCACGCCGCTCGATGCGCGTCTGACCTTCGCGAGCTTCGTCATCGGCCGCTCGAACGCGCTGGCTCATGCCGCCGCCGAGCGGGTCGCCCGGCATCAGGGCGAGGGCGCCCTCTACAACCCGCTTTACCTCCATGCCGGCGTCGGCCTGGGCAAGACCCACCTGCTGCACGGGATCGGCCACGCCGCCCGCGAGGCCGGCCGCCGGGTGATCTACCTGACCGCCGACCGGTTCATGTACGGTTTCGTCAACGCCCTGAAGACCCAATCGGCGCTCGCCTACAAGGAGCGGCTGCGCGGCATCGACCTGCTGATCCTGGACGATGTCCAGTTCATCCAGGGCAAGTCGATCCAGGCCGAGTTCGGCCACACCATCAACGCGCTGATCGATGCCGGCCGCCAGGTCGTCGTCGCCTCGGACCGGCCGCCGACCGAGCTGGAGGCGCTGGACGAGCGCGTCCGCTCGCGCCTGGGCGGCGGCCTCGTCGTCGAGATCACCGCCCTCGACGAAGCCCTGCGGGTCTCGATCCTGTCGGCCCGTCTCGCCGCGGTGCGGGCGGCCCATCCGGGCTTCGACGTGTCGCCGCAGGTCGCGACCTACGTGGCCCGGGCGATCACCGCCAATGGCCGCGACCTCGAAGGGGCGGTCAACCGCCTCCTAGCCCATGCCACGCTCACCGGCACGGCCGTCACCATGGAGACCGCCGAGAGCGCGATCCGTGACCTCGTGAAGAACCGCGAGCCGAAGCGCATCAAGATCGAGGATATCCAGAAGCTGGTCGCCTCGCGCTACAACGTCTCGCGCTCGGACATCCTGTCGGAGCGGCGCACCGCTGCGGTGGTCAAGCCGCGCCAGATCGCGATGTACCTGTCGAAGGTGCTGACCCTGCGCTCGCTGCCCGAGATCGGCCGCCGGTTCGGCGGGCGCGACCACACCACCGTGCTGCACGCGGTGCGCAAGATCGAGAAGCAGATCGGCGAGGACGCCGTTCTCGGCGACGAGGTCGAGCTCCTGAAGCGCATGCTGCAGGACTAGGATCCCAAACGGGCCCCAGGCGGCCCGTCAACCGTTCTCCCGAGCGCGCCCGATCGAACCCCGATCGGGCGCGCTTCCGTTTCACGGGGCTGCAGGCTGACCGTTTCGCGGCGGCCCGGGATGGTCTGACGCGTCCCTGCCGTGGCAGACTGGCGCTCAGCGAATCGACCCGTTAAGGCCGCGTCGCCAAGAGGCAAGAACACGCTGGGGAACGCCGATGCCCGAAGCCTTCATCTACGATCACGTCCGCACGCCGCGCGGCCGTGGAAAGGCGGACGGCGCGCTGCATGAGGTGACGGCTTTGCGCCTGGCCGAAACGGCCCTGCGGGCGCTGAAGGACCGCAACGGCCTCGATACGGCGCTGGTCGACGACGTGATCCTCGGCTGCGTCGATCCGGTGGGCGAGGCCGGCGGCGACATCGCCCGCGCCGCCGCCCTGGTCGCCGATTACGGTGACCATGTCCCGGGCGTCCAGATCAATCGCTTCTGCGCCTCGGGCCTCGATGCGGTGAACTTCGCCGCCGCGCAGGTGATGAGCGGCCAGCACGAGATGGCGGTGGGCGGCGGCGTCGAATCCATGAGCCGGATCGGCATCGGCGCCTCGGGCGGCGCGTGGCCGGTCGATCCGGCGATCGCCATCAAGTCGTATTTCATGCCGCAGGGCGTCTCGGCCGACCTGATCGCCACAAAGTACGGCTTCTCGCGGGACGATTGCGACGCCTACGCGGTCCGCTCGCAGGCGCGCTCGGCCAAGTCCTGGGCGGACGGGCTGTTCGGCGGCTCGGTGGTCCCGGTGCGCGACGTGAACGGCATCACGCTGCTCGACCGCGACGAGCATATGCGGCCGGGCACCGACATGCAGTCGCTCGCCGCGCTGAAGGCCTCCTTCGTCCAGATGGGGCAGATGGGCGGGTTCGATGCCGTGGCGACGGATGCGCATCCGGATGTCGAGACGGTCAACCACGTCCACCATGCCGGCAACTCGTCGGGCATCGTCGACGGCGCCGCCGCGGTGCTGGTCGGCTCGAAGGCCGCCGGCGACGCGGCAGGGCTGCGGCCGCGGGCGCGGATCCGGGCCTTTGCCAATATCGGCTCGGACCCCGCCCTGATGCTGACCGGCCCGGTGGACGTGACCCGCAAGGTCCTGGCCCGGTCCGGGCTGAGCCTGTCCGACATCGACCTGTTCGAGGTGAACGAGGCCTTCGCGGCGGTGGTCCTGCGCTTCTGCCAGGCCTTCGATCTCGATCCGGAGGTCGTCAACGTCACCGGCGGCGCGATCGCCTTGGGCCATCCCCTCGGCGCCACCGGCGCGATGATCCTCGGGACGGTGCTCGACGAGCTGGAGCGCACCGGCAAGGAGCGGGCGCTGGTCACGCTCTGCATCGGTGCCGGGATGGGCACCGCCACAATCATCGAGCGCGTCTGAGCGGGGGTGCGGCGCGGGGGCGGAACACGGCCGCTCCCCAAAGCCCGGGAACGCTGCTAGAGGCGCGGGCGACGGTCGGCCCAAATCGGGTCCGGACGATAAAACATTGGGAGTCGAGCCCTTGAACCGCCTGATCGCGACGCTCTGCTTGGGCGTCTCCCTGAGCCTGCCGCTCGCCGCACGTGCCGACGAGGCGTCCGACCGCGTCGCCGAGGCGACCTCGCTCGTGAACAAGACCCTGATCAAGAACCTGCAGACCGGCTTCAACGTCGCCCTGGAGAAGACCGTGGCGCCGATGCCGGAATCGCGCGCCGAGGCCGTCCGCAAGGAGCTCTCCGACGAGTTCGAGAAGCAGCGCGGCCTCATGATCGAAGGCCTGTCGAAGGAATACGCCCAGAAGTTCACGCTCGCCGAGCTGAAGCATCTGGACGAGATCTATTCCGATCCGACCTACCTCAAGTTCCAGACGATGAACGCCGACCCCAACTCGGCGGTGACCGCGATCTCGCAGAACTCGGTCACGAAGCTGCTCAACATGCTGGCGGTGGCCGCAGCCACCGACAACGCGCCCAAGACCGGTGCGCCGCCGGTCCCGCCGCCGGCGGCTCCGCCCGCTCCGGCCACGAAGTAGCCGGTGCCGTCCCCCGCGCGCGATGGGCTGGCTTCAGGCCGCGCGCGCGGCCGCCCGGGGTGTGAACCCCTCCACCTCGGGCAGCGCCTCGAGCTGAGGCTTGGCGAAGTGATAGCCCTGCATGAGCGTGATCCCGAGGCCGCGCAGGGCATCGCACTCCGACGCGGTCTCGATGCCCTCGGCCAGAACGGTGACCCCGAGGGCGCGGGCGATCGCGATGATGCCCGCGACGATCGCGTGCCGTCCCGAATCGGTATCGATGCCGCGCACGAGCTCCATGTCGATCTTGATGAGATCGGGCCGGAAATTCGCCAGCAGGTTGAGCCCTGCAAAGCCGGCGCCGAAATCGTCGAGGGCCGTCAGGAAGCCCTGCTGGCGATAGGCGGCCACGATCCGCTTCACATGCTCGATGTCTTGGAACCGCTCCTGTTCGGTGAACTCGAACATGATGCGCCGGTAGGAGAAGTCCACGCGCCGTGCGGCCTCCAGCGAGGCGCGGATGCAGGCATTCGGCTCGTAGACCGCGTTCGGCATGAAATTGATCGACAGGCGCGTATCGCTGTCGCGCGGCAGGAGGCGCCCGGCCAGCTCGATCGCCTTCACGCGCGCCGCCTGGTCGAACTGGTAGCGCGTCGCGTCTGTGACCCGGTCGAGGATCGTGCCGGCCGGCTCGCCGTTGGGCCCGCGCACCAGCGCCTCGTAGGCCCAGACATGTCCGGATCCGACATCGACGATGGGCTGGAACGCCATCGTGAAGTCGAAATCGAGGGCGGCACCGTCGCGACACGCGCGACAGCCTTTGTCCTTCGTCATGGAGCGATTCCGTCGGTTCCCCCCGACCAGCGGATCATGCGCCCCAGCACTCAATGCAACCTTAACGTAAAACCCTCGGCATTTTGACGGCGAGACTTTGGGAGGACGGCACCATGACGTTGACGGATTTCCGCTTCGAGACCGACGCCGACGGTATTGCGGTGGCGACCTGGGATATGCCCGGCCGGTCGATGAACGTCATCACCGAAGGGGTGATGGACCAGCTCGAGCAGATCATCGAGCAGGTCGCCTCGGACGCCGCGATCAAGGGCTGCGTCATCGCCACCGGCAAGGACAATTTTTCCGGCGGCGCCGACCTCACGATGCTTCAGGGGCTCGGCCGGGCCTACGAGCAGTTGAAGGCCGAGCAGGGCGAGGAGGTGGCCATGCGCCATTTCTTCGAGGCGTCGCGGCGGCTCTCGCTGCTGTTCCGCCGGCTCGAGACCTGCGGCAAGCCGTTCGCTGCGGCGATCCAGGGCCTGTGCCTGGGCGGCGCCTTCGAGCTGGCCCTGTCCTGCCACCACCGGGTCGCCTCCGATGATGCGAAGACGCGGGTCGGGCTGCCGGAGATCAAAGTCGGCTTGTTCCCGGGCGGCGGCGGCACCCAGCGGGTCGCCCGGCTGATGCAGACCGGCGACGCGCTCCAGATGCTGTTCAAGGGCGAGCAGATCCGCGCGCCGATGGCCAAGGGCATGGGCCTGATCCACGCGGTGGCGCCGCAGGCCGAGATCGTCGAGCGCGCCAAGGCCTGGATCCGCGAGGGCGGCTCCGCGGTCGCCCCCTGGGACGTGCCGAAGTTCAAGGCGCCCTCCGGCAAGGTCTACTCGCCCGCCGGCATGATGATCTGGCCGCCGGCCAACGCGATCTACCGCCGCGAGACCCACGACAATTATCCGGCCGCGAAGGCGATCCTGGCCTCGGTCTACGAGGGCCTGCAGCTGCCCATGGACCTCGCCCTGCGGGTCGAGAGCCGGTACTTCGCCCATATCCTGCGCTCGAAGGAGGCGGCGGCGATGATCCGCACGCTGTTCATCTCCATGGGCGAGCTGAATAAGGGCGCCCGCCGGCCGAAGGACGTGCCCCCCACCACCTTGCGGCGGGTCGGGGTGATCGGCGCCGGCTTCATGGGCGCCGGCGTCGCCTACGTCACCGCCCAGGCCGGTCTCGACGTCGTGCTGGTGGACCAGTCGGTGGAGGCCGCCGAGAAGGGCAAGGCCTACGCCCACACGCTGATCACCGGCCAGATCAACAAGGGGCGCGCCAAGACCGCCGATCGGGACGCGCTGCTGGGACGGATCACCCCCACGGCGGATTATGCCGCTTTGGCGGGCTGCGACCTCGTGATCGAGGCGGTGTTCGAGGACCCCACGGTCAAGGCCGAGGTGATCCAGAAGGTCGAGGCGGTGATCGGCCCCGACACGATCTTCGCCTCCAACACCTCGACGCTGCCGATCACGGGCCTGGCGAAGAACTCGCAGCGGCCGGATCGGTTCGTGGGCATCCACTTCTTCTCGCCCGTCGAGAAGATGATGCTGGTCGAGATCATCAAGGGTGAGGCCACCGGCGACGCGGCGCTCGCCACCGCCCTCGATTACGTGCGGCTGATCAAGAAGACCCCGATCGTCGTGAACGACGCCCGCGGCTTCTTCGCCAACCGCTGCGTCGGCGCCTACATCCTCGAAGGCCACAAGATGCTGGCCGAGGGTGTGCCGCCCGCCATGATCGAGAGCGCCGGCCGCCAGGCCGGCATGCCGGTGGGCCCGCTCTCGCTCAACGACGAGGTCGCCCTCGATCTCGTGCTCAAGATCGCCAAGGCCACCGAGGCGCAGGTCGGGGCGGGGGCGGTCGATCCGGCCCAGAAGACGATCCTCACCGCCATGGTCGAGGGCCAGGGCCGGCTCGGGCGCAAGAACCGGAAGGGGTTCTACGATTACCCGGAAGGCGCGCCCAAGCGCCTCTGGCCGGGCCTGGCGGAGCTGCAGCCCAACCGCCTCGACCCGGAGGCGGTGGACTTCACCGAGCTGAAGCAGCGGCTGCTGGTGGTCCAGGCGCTCGAGGCTGCGCGGACCGTCGGCGAGGGCGTTGTCACCGATCCCCGAGAGGCCGATGTCGGCTCGATTCTCGGCTTCGGCTTCGCGCCGTTCACGGGCGGCACCCTGTCCTACATCGACTTCATGGGCGCGGATGCCTTCGTGGCACTCGCCCGCGGGCTGGAAGCCAAGCACGGATCCCGATTCCGGGTGCCCGACACCTTGGCGGCCATGGCCGAGCGGGGCGGGACTTTTTATGGGGAGCAGAAGCGCGCCGCCTGATTTTGGCGGAAGCCTGTCAGACTTGGGCCAGAGAGCCGTTCCCGATCGCCTCGGGAACGGCTCAGCTCGCGGCGTCTATGGCTGGTCAAGCACCAGCATAGTAATGCGAACGATGTCGCGCGCGGTTGCTGCGTTCCGGACCTACCTGGACGCTTCTGTTCAGACGGCGAGCGCGCTCTCGATCGCCGACTCGGCGTGAAGCGCGGTCGTATCGAACAGCGGGACGGGACTGTCCGCCGCCTGAACGAGAAGCATGATCTCCGTGCAGCCCAAGATGATGACCTCGGCACCGTCCGCGACCAGGCGGGCCATGATGGTGCGATAAGCCTCGCGCGACGCGGGTAACACCGTTCTTGATACCAGCTCCGCGTAGATGATCCGATGGATCACCGCCCGATCGTTCGCATGGCATCCCCCTCCCGCCGAACTCAGACGGGACATTGCGCCGAAAGCGCGGCTGTCGGCGAAGGATGGTACGCGGGCGAAGCGCCGATCCGCTCAGGCGATGCCCAGGACCCGCGCCTGCGCGCCGAGCATGCGGGCCAGCAGCTCCACGTCGCCGGCATTATCGGACAGCAGGTCGGTGATGTCCCCGACCTCCAACGCCTTCACGTGGCGGCACCGCATGCCGTAGCGGCCGGCCGTGCAGGTGCAGCGCAGCTGCGGGCCGCCGGCCCGCTCCTCAAGCACGACATCGTACCGGTTGCCGGTCGATCCCCGCATGGCAAAGCTCAACGCCGAGGGCGCCGCCGGGAAGGCGGCCATGGCGCGGTTGCTGATCGCCCCCGGAGCCCGGCGGGGGAGCGGCGGACCGCTCGCCACACGGGTGACCGGCACGCCGATCGCCGAAGCGAGGCCGTGGACATCCGGCGTCTCGGTCTGGCGCATGGCCGCCAGCGCGATCGCCGCGCAGGCATAGGCATCCTCGCCGGCATCGTGGTGCTCGAACCGGATGCCGAGGCGCCGGGCAACCTTGCCAAGGCCGCACCCCTCCGGCGCCGGAAACACCCGGCGGGCGATCTGGACGGTGCAGAGATAGGACAGGGCCGGCACCGGCAGCCCGGCGCGGGCGAGGCCGGCGCGCAGCACGCCGATGTCGAAGCTGGCATTGTGGGCTAGGATCAGCCCGCACGTCAGGTCGCCGAGATAGGGCGCCATCACGCCGGCGAAATCCGGCTGGTCGGCGACATTGGCCGGCAGGATACCGTGGACCCGGATGTTGCCCGGCGAGAACCGCATCTCCGGCGGGCGGATCAGGTGACTTTCCCGGCGGACGATGCGCCCGTCCGCGATCCAGGCGAGACCCACCGCGCAGGCGCTGTCGCGCCGTTCGTTGGCCGTCTCGAAGTCGAGGGCCAGGACCGTCATCGCGGGTGGACCATGCCGGGGAACGTTCTCGGGGTGTTCCCGACCGGTCTAAGCCGGCGCGACTCGCGCATCAACCCTCGGCCAGCATCCCCAGCCAGTCGTCTTCCGACACGACCCGGACGCCGTGCTTCTCCGCGTCCTTGAGCTTCGAGCCGGCCCCGGGGCCCGCCACCACGAGGTCGGTCTTAGCCGAGACCGATCCCGAGACCTTCGCGCCGAGCCGCTCGGCCACCGCCTTGGCCTCGTTGCGGGTCATCTTCTCCAGGGTGCCGGTAAAGACCACGGTCTTGCCGGCAAAGGCCGAAGCGGCGGCCGGCCGCTCCATGGGCTCGACCGTCACCTCCTCCAGCAGGGCCGCGACGGCGTCGGAATTGTGCGGCTCGGAGAAGAACAGGATCAGCGCATCGGTCGCGACCGGCCCGATCTCGCCGTCGTCGGCGAACAGCCGGTAAGCATCGCCGGGCTTCTGCTCGGCGGCACGGGCCAGCGCGGCCCGAACGGCGTCGGCGTCGCCGTAATGTTTCAGAAGGTTCTCGCGCTGGGGCGCGCTGAGGCGCGCGCGCGGCCCGTCGGCGGGCGCGTCGTCGGGGAAGCCGAGATCGAGCAACCGGTCCCGGGTCGTGCCGCCGACCCGCGGCACGGCAGTCAGCTCGACCCAGTCCGGCCCCGGCTGGACGGCCGCCGCCTCCTTGATGGCGGCGATCAGCGTCGGCATGTCGGGAAAGCGCTTGGCCAGCGCCTTCGCGGTGGCCTCGCCGATCTGCGGGATGCCGAGCGCGAAGAGCAGGCGGTTCATAGGAACCCGGCGGCGGGCCTCGACCCCGGCCAGCAGGTTCTTGATCGCCTTGTCTTCCTCCTCGCCCTTCTTCTTGGCGGCCTTCTTCGGCGGCTCGGTGGCCCCGGCCTCGGCGCGCCGCTCGGCCGAGAGCGCCTCGCGCCGTGCCACGACCGCCGCTTTCAGCGTCTCGAAATCCAGCCGGAACAGGTCGGCGGGCTGGCGCACCAGCCCGGCCTCGAACAGGACCTCGATATAGGTCTCGCCGAAACCCTCGATGTCGAAGCCGTTGCGCGACACGAAGTGCTTGAGCCGCTCGACACCCTGCGCCGGGCAGATCAGGCCGCCGGTGCAGCGCCGGATCGCGTCGGGGCGGCCGGTGCGCGGATTGACCGCGCGCACGGCGCGGCTGCCGCAGGCCGGACAGGTCTCGGGAAAGACGTAGGGCGCCGAATCCGGCGGGCGCTTGGTGAGGTCGACATCCATCACCTTCGGGATCACATCGCCGGCGCGGACCACCGTGACCGTATCGCCGACGCGGATATCGCGGCCGTCGCGGATCGGCTCGCCGTCGGCGCCCACACCCTTCACGTAGCCTTCATTGTGCAGGGTCGCGTTGGACACGACGACGCCGCCCACCGTCACGGGCCGCAGCTTCGCCAGGGGATTGAGCGAACCGGTGCGGCCGACATTGATGACGATGTCCTCCACGATCGTCGTGGCTTCCTGGGCGGCGAATTTGTGGGCCAGGGCCCAGCGCGGCGAGCGCGAGACGAAGCCGAGCCGCTTCTGCAGCGCGAGGTCGTCGACCTTGTAGACGACGCCGTCGATGTCGTAGCCGAGCCCGGCGCGGTCCGCCTCGATCTGCCGGTAATGGCCGAGCATCGCCTCGATATCGGTGAAGGTCCGAGTGAGGGGGTTCACCGGCAGGCCCCAGGTGGCGAAGCGCTGGAGGACGCCGAGTTGCGTGTCGGCGATCGGTCCCGACAGCTCGCCCCAGGCATAGGCGAAGAATTTCAGCGGGCGGGAGGCGGTGATGCTCGGATCGAGCTGGCGCAGGCTCCCGGCGGCGGCGTTGCGCGGATTGGCGAAGAGCGGTTTGCCGGCGGCTTCCTGGCGGGCGTTGATGGCGGCGAAATCCGCATGCGACAGGTAGACCTCGCCGCGCACCTCGCAGATCTCCGGCCAGCCGGAGCCTCCGAGAACCGCCGGAATGTCCTGGACCGTGCGGGCATTGGCCGTGACGTTCTCGCCGACCTCGCCGTCCCCGCGGGTTGCCGCGGTCTCCAGCCTGCCGTTCACGTAGCGCAGCGACAGCGACAGGCCGTCGATCTTCGGCTCGGCCGTGAAGGCGAGGGGCGTCTCGTCGGGCCAGCCGAGGAAGCGCCGGACGCGGGCCACGAACTCGGCGACTTCCTCCGCGTCGAAGGCGTTGCCCAGCGACAGCATCGGCACGGCATGCCGAACCTTGGCGAACTTTTCCGAGGGCTTCGCGCCCACCGACGTGCTCGCGGCACCCGTCCCGGCGAGATCGGGGAAACGGGTCTCGATCTCCTCCAGGCGGCGGCGCAGGCGGTCGTATTCCGCATCCGAGATCTCGGGCGCGTCTTCCTGGTAGTAGAGGCGGTCGGCCTCAAGGATCGCGTCCGAGACCCGTGCGTGCTCGCTCCGCGCCTCCTCGGCGGTGAGATCGAGCTCGGGCGTATCGGGCTTTGCGGTTGGCATGGGGGCGTTCTAGCGCATCGCGGGCCCTACGGGAGCCTGCGGCTGGGCGGCATCCCCGCTTCTCTCAACCGCGTGGTGCGAGCAGATCGCCGCGCCCGACCAGCAGGAAGGCGCCGAGGAACATCGCGGCGACCACGCCGCTCAGGGCCGCCAGCGGCAGCACCGGGACGAGCCAGCCCGACAGCGCCGTGCCGGCGACCGAGCCGAGGTTCATCGCGGCCATATAGACCTCGAACTGCGTCGCGGCGCCGGCCCTGCCGCGGCTGGCCTGGAGCAGGGCCGGCATCAGCGCGACGATCAGCAATCCCGGCAGCGCATGGGTGAGCGCCAGGATCAGGGGGGCGGCCGACCCCAGCAGGCCGGCCGCGATCAGGATGCCGGCCAGCACGAAGGTCATGAGGCTCGCGAGCAGCAGGGCCCGCAGGGGCCCCACCGGCCCGGCACGATCCGACCACAGGCCGATCGCGAAGGCGCCCGCGGTGCCGCTCACCAGTGCCAAACCCGCCTGGAGGCGGGACAGGGTCGCCGGGTCCCAGCCCCGGCCCTGGAGCAGGTCGATCGAGAAGGGCAGCTCGAACAGCCCGAGGGCGGCGTCGAGGCCGAAGCAGAGGGCGAGCAGCTGCAAAGCCCGCTTCCGCCGCAGGGCGAGGCCGAGACGGCGCAGGAAACGCGAGAACGGCACGCGCCGCGGCGGCGGCCCGCACCTGCCGACATGCAGCAGCGCATCGCCGGGTGCTTCGCGCACGAGAAGCATCGGCAGGCTCGCCAGGATGCCGGCGGCAAGCAGCGCGGACAGGCTCACGCTCAGCCCGTAGCCCGCCAGCATCCATCCGAGACCGGCGGCGCTGAGGCTGGTCCCGGCGACGAACCCGGCCCGCGTGCAGGCGCTGACCCGGCCGAGCTCGGCCGCGGGGACGTGGTCCATGATCAGCCGGTCGCAGGCGGTGTCGAGCAGGGACGCGAACAGGCTATGGACCAGGAAGGCGAGACCGAGCAGGCCGACCTGATCGACCCCGAGCAGCAGCATCAGGGCGATCGTCGCGTGACACCCGAGGATCGCCGCCACCGCGAAGGGCCGGCGCCGGCCCATGCGACGATCCCCGGAGCGATCGACAAGCGGACCCCACAGGATCGGCTGCAGCGTCCAGGGCAGGCCGGCCAGGGCGAAATGAAACCCGACTTCGGTTGCGGCGACGCCGTGCGCGGCCAAGTGATTGGCCAGAGCGGTCAGCGAGAATCCGGCGATCAGCCCTTGGTAGAGATAGGTCGTGAAGAACACACCGTAGCGAGCGCGCCGCCCGGCCAGATTCGGAGCCTGCAGCCATGTCCGATCGGACCGGCCGCTCAAGTCGTGATGCACTTGCCGACCCGCTGCCGCACGACGATGCTCCCCCACCCGCCGTCACCGGACCCGAACCCGTGCCGCTTCGTCACAAGCACCTTACGGCCTGCAGAGCCCTGTCGGGACGCGTCGCGTGAGCGCGGCCGAAGTCTGGATCGTCGATCTCGCGCTTTCAGCCGCGGAGCTCGAACTCTGCGGCACCGTTCTCGACGCGAAGGAGCGTGACCGTGCCGGCCGCTTCCTCCGTCCGGCCGATCGCGCCCGCTACCAGGCGAGCCATGCAGCGCTTCGGCTGATCCTCGGCGACGCGCTCGGCCTCCCGCCGGGCGACATCCGCCTGAAAACCGGCGCTGCCGGCAAGCCCGAACTCGTCGACGGCTCCGTGGGCTTCAACCTGTCGCATTCCGGGGGACGCGCCCTCGTCGGACTCGCGCGGACTGCAGCCATCGGTGTCGATGTCGAGGAGATCAGGCCCATCCCGGACGTCCTGCGCATTGCACGCGGGCAGTTCGCGTCCGACGAGGCCGCAGCCCTGGCGGCACAGCCCTCGCAGGCGATCAACGCGGCTTTCTTCGGGCTATGGACCCGGAAGGAGGCGGTGGTGAAAGCCTTGGGCACCGGCCTGTCATTGCCCCTCGACCGCTTCAGCGTCAGCGTGCCGCCCGCGCCCGCGCGCCTTCTGCGCACGTCCGACGGCGGCGCGATGACTCTTGCCGACATCGATGCCGGACCGGATTACGCAGCCACGGCGGCGGTGCAATCCGGCGCGGCTACCGTCGCGGTCCGGCATCTGGCCCAGGACTGGCCGAGCCGTCTGCGCAGATAGCCCAACACCGGCCTTGCGGTCCGGGAAAGGCGCGGCTATAAGCCCGCTGCCGGCAGTTGCGGACACGCAATTCGGCCTTCGGAGTGTAGCGCAGTCTGGTAGCGCACCACGTTCGGGACGTGGGGGTCGCAGGTTCAAATCCTGCCACTCCGACCAAGCTCCTTCATGGAGTGGAGGTCTTCCCGCCTTATCGCAGTGTTGGTTCGATCGCGTTCTCTGGAACGTGCTCGCCGGCGCTTGGCGATCCTTTCGGACAGATCTGTCGACCTCACCGTCTTGAGCGGACCGGTGCAGCCTGCTCGGCGGGAGCGGTCCGACCGAGGGCGACGGCCTCCGTCGAACCTTGTATGCGGCCTGCCTATGGCCTCTGAAACACAAGCCGGTTTCCGCTACGTCGAGACGTCGCCTGCCGCCTGGGCCGGCTTTGCACGGCTGTTTCTGATCGGCGCGGCTGTCGTGGGGGTCGCCGCATTGCTCGGCATCGCGCTCCTCGACCCCTACGGCTTGCGTGCGGCCCCCGGCCATCCGCCGGGCCCGATCATGGATACGAACCAGCGGCTCTCCTACCCGCAGATCGCCCGGGGCGGTGCGTTCGACGCCGCCGTGTTCGGGACCTCGACGGCGCGGCTGCTCGACCCGGCCGCCCTCGATGCCGCCTTCGACGCGCGCTTCGCCAATCTGGCCATGAACGCCGCGACCCCGGACGAGCAGATCCGCCTGGCTGAACTCTTCCTCGCGCACCGGCCGGTGAAGGCGGTCCTGTTCGGCCTCGACACGACCTGGTGCGCCGCCGATCCGCCGGCCCGCACCGCCAACGCCTTTCCGGACTGGCTCTACGAGACCGGCACACCCTGGGGCGTCCTGCACCAATTCAGCCTGCGCGCGCTCACGACCGCGACGCAGGCGGGGCTCGCGCGCCTCGGCCTGACCCGCCCGCGAATCCGCCCCGACGGCTACGCCGTCTTCACGCCGCCCGAGGCTCTGTACGATGCCGCGCGTGCCCGCGCGCATATCCGGGCCGGCGCCCTCGATTCGGCGGCATCCTTCGACCGGCCGGATGCCCCGATGCCGGCGCTCGCGCGGCTCGATGCGCTCCTCGGACGCGTCCCGCAGAACGCCTTGAAGCTCCTCGCCTTCATGCCGGTCCACGCGGCCGCGCAGGGCGCGCCCGGCACCCCGGCGGGCCGGCGGGAGCAGGCCTGCAAGGCCCGTGTCTCGGCGATCGGTGCCGGACACGGAGCCGTCGTGGTCGATTTCCGCTTCGCCTCGCCCGTGACCACGCAGGACGCGAATTACTGGGACGCGCTGCATTACCGCCTGCCGGTGGCGGCGCGGATCGTGGCGGGCCTGAGAGAGGCCGTCAGCGCAGGCGCCGACGACCCGGCCGGGTTCTACCGGGTCCTGGCCCACCCGTAACGCGCGCCTATCCGGCGGCGGCGCGCTCGGCCCGCACCCAGCCCTCCCGGGTGCTGGCGCAGTAATCCGCGAAACGCCCCTCGCGGATCGCCGCCCGGGCGCCCGCCATCAGGTCCTGGTAGTAGGCGAGGTTGTTCCAGGTCAGCAGCATCATGCCCAGGATCTCGTTCGACCGGACGAGATGGTGCAGATAGGCCCGGGAATAGTCCCGCGCGGCCGGGCAGGACGAGGTCTCGTCCAGCGGCGCCGTATCCTCGGCATGGCGGGCATTGCGCAGGTTGACCCGGCCGTTCCGGGTATAGGCGAGGCCGTGGCGGCCGGCCCGGGTCGGCATCACGCAGTCGAACATGTCGATGCCGCGGGCGACCGCCCCCAGGATGTCGTCGGGCGTGCCCACGCCCATCAGGTAACGCGGCTTGGCCTGCGGCAGGTGCGGCTCCACGGTCTCGATCATGGCGAACATCACCGCCTGCGGCTCCCCGACCGCGAGGCCGCCGACCGCGTAGCCCTTCAGGTCGAGGTCGGTCAGGGCGCGGGCGCTCTCGATGCGGAGCGCCGGGACGTCGCCGCCCTGGACGATGCCAAATAGTGCCTTGCCCGGCTGCTCGCCGAACGCCACCCGGCAGCGCTCTGCCCAGCGCAGGGACAGATGCATGGCCTTCTCGATCGCCTTGTGCTCGGCCGGCAGGCGCACGCACTCGTCGAGCTGCATCTGGATGTCGGAGCCGAGCAGGCCCTGGATCTCGATCGAGCGCTCCGGGCTCATGTGATGGGCCGTGCCGTCGATATGCGAGCGGAAGGTCACCCCCTGCTCGTCGATCTTCCGCAGGGCCGAGAGCGACATCACCTGGAAGCCGCCGGAATCGGTCAGGATCGGCCGCTCCCAATTCATGAAGGTGTGCAGGCCGCCGAGCCGCGCCATCCGCTCGGGGCCGGGGCGCAGCATTAGGTGGTAGGTGTTGCCCAGCACGACGTCGGCGCCGAGCTCCCGGACCTGACCGGGATACATCGCCTTGACGGTCGCGGCGGTGCCCACGGGCATGAAGGCCGGCGTGCGGATGTTCCCGCGCGGCGTCGCGATCTCGCCGGTCCGGGCGGTGCCGTCCTGCCCGTGCAGGGTGAAGCCGAAGGGCACGGTCTCGGTCATGGCATGTCCGCGCGCGGGCCCGGAAACAGGAGGCTGGCGTCGCCGTAGGAGTAGAAGCGGTAGCCGCTCCGGATCGCGTGCGCGTAGGCCGCCCGCATCGTGTCGAGGCCCGAGAAGGCCGAGACCAGCATGAACAGCGTCGAGCGCGGCAGGTGGAAATTGGTCACGAGCGCATCGACCGCGCGGAACCGGTAGCCGGGCGTGATGAAGATGTCGGTCGGCCCCGAGAACGCCGAGAGCGTGCCCGCGGGGCTCGCGGCGCTCTCCAGCAGGCGCAGGGCCGTCGTGCCCACGGCGACGATCCGGCCGCCGGCGGCCCGGACCGCGTTGAGGGCGGCGGCGGTCTCGGCATCGAGGATGCCGATCTCCGCATGCATCCGGTGGCCCTCGGTATCGTCCGCCTTGACCGGCAGGAACGTCCCGGCGCCGACATGCAGGGTGACGTGGTGGCGCTGCAGGCCGGCTGCGTCGATCGCCGCCAGCAGGTCATCGGAGAAGTGCAGCCCCGCGGTCGGCGCGGCGACGGCTCCGGGATGGCGGGCATAGACGGTCTGATAGTCGGTCGTGTCGCGGGCGTCGGTGGGGCGCTTGCCGGCGATGTAGGGAGGCAGGGGCAGGGCGCCTTCCAGCGCGATCTGGGCGTCGAGGTCTGGGCCGGCGCGGTCGAAATCGAAGACGATCTCGCCGGCCTCGCCCTTCTCGACGACGGTGGCGCGGAGGTCCCCGAACTGAAGCGCGTCGCCGGCCGTCAGGCGCTTGGCCGGCCGGGCGAAGGCGCGCCAGCGCGCCGGCGCTTCGCGCAGGTGCAGCATCACCTCGGTGCGCTGCCCCGGAGCGCCGGGGCGGGTGCGCACGCCGATGAGGCGCGCCGGGATCACCCGCGTATCGTTGAAGACCAAGGCGTCGCCGGCCCGGAGCGCACCGGGCAGGTCGCGCACGCTGCAATCCGCCAGGGCATCGCCCGGACGCACCACGAGGAGCCGCCCGGCATCCCGCGGCTCGGCCGGGCGCAGGGCGATACAGCTCTCCGGCAGATCGAAATCGAACAGGTCCACGCGCATCGCCGGGTGCCTGCACCGAACCGGACGCGGTTTCAACCTCGGAACCGGTTCGCACCCCTGCCGGTTCTCGCCTCACCGAAGCGGGAGAGGCCCGACATATGCCCTGGTACGCCGTGCGACCCCGCGATGCCGCCGATCCCCGCTGGCCGCTGCCCGGCACCGAGCAGATCGTCCTCAAAGCCGAGGATCCGGACAACGCCCGCGCCAAGTTCGAGGAAGCCTATCCGAGCGAGCCCTTCCGCAGCCCGGCCGTGCCGGTGCCGAATACCGGGGCGGGAAGCTTCCGGGGCGACGCGGAGGCGCTGATCGTCTCGGAAACCGCCGAGCCGGCTTCACCGCGGGACTGAGCACGATGCTGAAGACGAGCCGAATCGGTCGCGTGACCCTGGATGGCCAGCTCATCGGCTATTGGGACCGCGAAGCGGCACGCCTGGAGGCGATCGCGGCGTCGGCGCGCTTCGGCTGGCAGCGGCGCCGGATCCTGCGGAAGGTGGCGGATGCGCGGGCCAAGGCCGAACGCAGCCGCCAGCGCGAAGCCGCCCGGAGCCCGGCCGCACAGCCCACCCAGGCATAGCCGAAGCTAAGACTCTTTCGCCAGCGTCGAAGCTTTGCCGTGGCCTGAGGCAAGCTGCATCCCGTATGGGCACGTCGACCCGTGATCGGCGCATCCCATGGACCGGACCCAGAAAGCAGCCCTCCTCAGCGCCGGTATCGGCCTCGTCGTGACCGTGCTGAAGTTTTACGCGGCCTGGCTCACCAGCAGCCTGGCGCTCTACTCGGACGCGCTCGAGAGCATCATCAACGTGGTCGCGGCGGTCGGCGCCTTCGTGGCCCTGCGGGTGGCCGCGCGCCCGGCCGACGCCGAGCATCCCTACGGGCACCACAAGGCGGAATTCTTCTCCGCGGTGATCGAAGGCGCGCTCATCATCGTGGCCGCGATCCTGATCCTGCGGGAGGCCTATTTCGGCCTGCTGGCGCCGAAGCCCCTCGACGCGCCGGCCCTGGGCCTCGCCATCAATCTCGGGGCCGGCGGGATCAACGCCGCCTGGGCCTGGGCGCTGATGCGCTGGGGCCGGGCCTGGCGCTCACCGGCGCTGATCGCGGATGCGCGCCACATCGTGGCCGACGTCGTGACCTCGTGCGGCGTCCTCGTCGGCGTCGCCGCGGTGTGGCTGACCGGCTATCCGATCCTCGACCCGGCGGTGGCCGGCTTGGTGGCGCTCAACATCCTCTGGTCCGGCTTCCGCATGGTCCGCGAATCGGTCGACGGGCTGATGGATCGGGCGGCGCCGGCCGACATGGTCTGCGAGATCCGCTCGCTGATCTCCCGCCACGGGGAGGGCGCCCTGGAAGCCCACGATGTCCGGACTCGCTCCGCCGGACAGGCGACCTTCATCGATTTCCATCTCGTGGTCCCCGGGACCATGACCGTCGAGGCCTCGCACGCCATCTGCGACCGGCTCGAGAATGCCCTGGAAACCACGATTCCCGGGGCGGTCGTCACCATCCATGTCGAGCCCGGCGAGGAGGCCAAGGCCCGGGGCCTGCCGGTCCTCTGACTCGCACGGGTTCCGCATCCCGTACACCAAGCGTGTCGGCGTCCCGGAGCCTGCCGCCGGGACGCCGACACGGATTTTCAGTTCACGGGTCAGCTCCAGGCGTGGAACGGCGGCGCGATGCCGTTCAGCGCGTGGTTGCCAATGATGGCGACCTTCCAGCGGACCGGATCGTGCAAGGTATGGGTCCGAGCGTTGCGCCAGTGCCGGTCGAGATTCTCGGCGGCCAGCGTCGAGCGGGTGCCGGAGAGTTCGAACAGCTTGTTGGAGGCGGCCAGGGCGATATCCGTGGTCAGCACCTTCGCCTCCGCGACCGCGAGCTGCGCGGCGGCGACGCTCTCCGCATCCGGCCGGGCCACCGCCGCGTCGAGGGCGAGCCCGGCCTTGTCGAGCAGGGCTTCGGCCGCATGCTGGCGGATGGTGAGGTTGCCCACCGCCTGGATCGTGTAGGGGTCGTCGGAGGCGCGTTCCTGCCCGCTGTCGATCCAGGGCCGCGCCTTCTCGCGCACGAAGCGGATCGTGTCGTTCAGGGCCTCGCGGCCGATGCCGGCATCCACCGCCGCCTGGATGATCTGGAAGATCGCCCCGTCCGCGCTCGGCGCCTCGTAGCCCCTCCAGGCTGGGACCAGGTGGGTCTTCTCCACCCGGACATCCTCGATCAGCACAGTACCGCTCGCCGTGCCGCGCTGGCCGAAGCTCGACCAATCGTCGATCACGCTGAGCCCGGGCGCGTCCCGCTCGGCGATGGCGTACCAGGCCCGCCCCTCGGCATCGAGGGCGACGATCGGCACGAGATGGGCCAGCAGCGCCCCGGTGGCGTAGAATTTCTGGCCGCGCACGATCACGTGGTCGCCGTGATCGGTGAACCGGGTCTCGAAATCGGCCGCCCGCTTGGTCCCGCGCTCGGAGAAGGCGTTGCCGAACCGGGTGCCGCGCAGGACCTCCCCGAACAGCAGCTGCTTCTGCGGCTCGTCCGAGACCGTCCGGATCGCCGCCACGATTCCCAGATGGTTCTGCGCGATCTGCCCGATGGCCGGATCGGCCGCCGAGATGATCGCGATGACCTGCGCCAGCGTCTTGTAGGAGACCTCCGGGCCGCCATAAGCCTTCGGCACGTTGATCGACCACAGGCCGCTCTGGGAGAAGGCGTCGAGTTCGGCCAGGGGCCGCGCGTGGTTCCGGTCGCGTTCGGACGCGCCGAGGCGGAACTCGGCGGCCAGGCGGTGGGCCACCGCCAGGGCCTCGGCATCGTCACGGATCACGTGTGCGGGGGAGGGCGGGCGCGCCGGGCCTGGGACGCCCTGGCGTGTCTGGGTTTCGAGCGTGCGCGCATCGACCGCGATGTTCATGGCTCACTCCGAATGGGACGGTTTCGTCTGATGAGATCAGGCGCGGCGATCAGGCCGCCTCGGCGCGGCTCTCGCGCGCGGCCTCGAGCGCCCTGACCCGCGGGATCACGTGGGCGCCGAAATACGCGACCTCCTCCTGGAAATGCAGGAAGGCCAGCAGGGCGAGGTCGGCCCCGGCATCCTTGAGCGCCAGAATCCGCTCGGCGATCTGGTCCGGCGTGCCGATCAGGTTGGTCTTGAAGCCGTCGTTGTACTGAACGAGGTCGTTGAAGCTCGATTTCGCCCAATTGCCCTCGCCCTCGGGGGAGGCCTTGCCGGCGTTCTTCACCTCGTGGCCGAACGCCTTCACGGCATCCGGGTCGGCGTTCTCGATGATCTCCTGGAGGACGGCACGGGCCTCCTCCTCGGTGTCCCGGGCGATCACGAAGGCGTTCACGCCGATGCGCGGGCGGTTGCCGGTTTCGGCGGCCTTGGCGCGGATGTCGTCGACCTGGGCGCGAATATTCTCCGGCGTGTTGCCGTTGGTGAAGTACCAATCCGAGACGCGGGCCGCCATGTCGCGCGCCGCCCGGGACGAGCCGCCCTGGAAGATCTCGGGCAGCGGATCGGCGGGCTTTGGCTTCAGGGTATAGTCCGTGTAGCGGTAGAAATCGCCCCGGAAGGTGAAGTTGTCCTGCGTCCAGATCCCCCGCAGGCTGCGGATGAACTCCTCGGAGCGGCGGTAGCGCTCGTCGTGATCGAGCCAGGGCTCGCCGATCGCCCGGAACTCGCCCGAGAACCAGCCCGACACGATGTTGACCGCGATCCGGCCGTTAGTGAGCTGGGAGATCGTGGCGATCTGCTTGGCCGCCAGCGTCGGATGCCAGGGGCCCGGCAGGAGCGCCGCGATCACCTTGAGCCGGGACGTCGCGGCCAGCAGCGCGTGGCTGAACGCCACCGATTCGTGCTGGTACTCGGCCCCGTAGCCCGCGGTGAAGCGGATCTGGGTCAGGGCGTAATCGAAGCCCGATTCCTCGGCGATCTGCGCCAGGCGGCGGTTGTAATCGGCGTCCCAGCTCGTCCGCTGCGGGATCTTGCTGATCACCAACCCCCCGGAGACGTTGGGCACCCAATAGGCGAAACGGATCGGATCAGGCGGCGTGTCTTGGACGAAACCGACGGTCATGGCGCGCTACCTCGTTCGCGCGGAGGCGTTGCTCCGCAGCGTCTGCGATGGGTCGCGGCAAACTGAATACAGGATGCAGATTGCGCGACCGCTCAGGAACACGCAAAGTATTCTGGCTTAGAGGCCACAGGTCAAAGGAAGGCGATGCCGTTTTCGTGGCGATCCGGATGGCATTCTTCTGCCAGAGCCTGCGCCCGATGCGCCTTTATTCTTTGACTGTGCCGGCAGCGTCCGAATCGTGCAGGCGGCGATAGGCGAACACCCCGAAGACGCCGATCAGGCAGGCAGCCAGCGCGAACCACGTGAACGCGTATTGCAGGTGGTTGTTGGGCAGATCGACCTTCAGCTGGCCGCCGCGGGGCCACGTCGTCTGGCCCGGCACCGCGTCCGCCTCGATGAGGTAAGGCGCCGCGTCCGTGATGCCGCGCGCGGCGGCGATGCCGGCGACGTCGCGGTTGAACCACTCGCCCCGGGCGGGATCCGCCTCCGGCACGAACATCGCCCGCGGTTCGCTGGCCCGGAGGATCCCGGTCACCGTGGTCGGGCCCTCGATCAGGCCGTCCCTGCGATCGGCCTGGGCCTTCAGCTCGGTCGGGACGAAGCCGCGGTTGATCAGGACCGTGCCGCCGTCCGCCCGCAGGAGCGGCGTGATCACGTAGTAGCCTTGCAGCGCCCGGCCGGGCGTCTCGCCGGCCGCCAGACCGTGGACCAGGGCTTCGCGATCGTTGGCGAAGCGGCCGGACACGCGCACGTGGCGGAACTCGTCCCGCGCCGGATCCCAGGCGTCGGGCGCCGGCGGCGCCACCGGCTCGGCCCTGGTCTGGCGGACGATCCGCGCGATCAGCTCCTCCTTCCAGGTCTTCCGCTCGATCTGCCAGATCCCGAGGCCGAGCAGGATCGCCAGGGCGATCAGGGAGGCGATGCCGGGCGCGACGAGATCGCGCCAGGCGGCTGCGCGCGGCATAGCTCGGCTCACTGCTCGAAGCGCCCCTGCTCGGCCTTGTTGCTGTACTGGAGCGCGATCAGCATGCCCTTGAGCGGCCGGACCAGGATCAGGCTCAGGCCGATCGACAGGGTGCCGGCGACCAGCGCGTGGACCCAGATCGGCGGCTCGTAGGTGATTTCCATCCAGAGGGCCAGGCCGACCACGAGGAGGCCGACGATGGACATGACGAAGAAGGCCGGTCCGTCGGCCGAATCGAAGCCGGCATAGTCGAGGCCGCAGGCCTCGCAAGACGGGCGCAGG
Organism: Methylobacterium brachiatum; assembly: GCF_020523825.1. GTDB lineage: Bacteria > Pseudomonadota > Alphaproteobacteria > Rhizobiales > Beijerinckiaceae > Methylobacterium > Methylobacterium brachiatum. Next base: position 84,950 of record NZ_JAJALK010000008.1, read on the forward strand.
GTCAGGTAACCCTGGAACAGATGGCCCTCGCCGCAGCGCGGACACCGACCGCGCAGACCCGTGGCGACGGGCGGCGGCTGCGGGTAGGTTCTTTGGTCCACGTCAACACTCCAGACCGGCCCGGGAAGCCGCGTTCGCGCCGCCCGGCCGCCCCCACCGATATGGGGATCGCGCTGCGTTGAACACGAAAAAGGGCGGCCTGAGCCGCCCTTTCACAGGCCCGCCATGCGGTGGCGGGATGGATGCTTCAGTGCGCAGCGCCGTGGAAGACGCCCGAGCCCCAGACGTAGATCGCGGCGAACAGGAACAGCCACACCACATCGACGAAGTGCCAGTACCAGGCCGCGAATTCGAAGCCGAGGTGCTGGCGCGGCGTGAACTGGCCCGCATAGGCGCGGAACAGGCAAACGGCCAGGAAGATCGTGCCGATGATGACGTGGGCGCCGTGGAAGCCGGTCGCCATGAAGAAGGTCGACGAGTAGATGCTGCCGGAGAAGCCGAACTCCGCGTGGCTGTACTCGTAGGCCTGGCAGGCGGTGAACAGCACGCCGAGGATGATCGTCAGCCACAGGCCGTATTTCAGGCCCTTGCGGTCGCCGTGCAGCAGGGCGTGGTGCGCCCAGGTGACGGTAGTGCCGGAGGTCAGCAGGATCAGCGTGTTGAGCAGCGGCAGATGCCAGGGATCGAACGCCTCGATGCCCTTCGGCGGCCAGACGCCGCCGGTGAACTCGACTCGGGAGACCTGGATCGGGTCGGCCGTGTAGAGGGCCGCCTCGAAGTAGGCCCAGAACCACGCGACGAAGAACATCACCTCGGAGGCGATGAACATCATCATGCCGTAGCGGTGGTGGAGCTGGACGACGCGCGTGTGATCGCCGGAATTGGCCTCGTGCGCCACGTCCTTCCACCACGCGAACATGGTGTAGAGCACGCCGATCGTGCCGAGGCCGAAAATGTAGGGGCCCGGGGTCAGCGTGCCGATCTGGAGGCTCTTCATCCAGAACACGGCGCCGAACGCCATCAGGAAGCCCGAGAAGGCGCCCATCAACGGCCACGGACTCGGGTTCAGAATATGGAAATCGTGATTCTTGGCGTGCGCCTCGGCCATCGTCCCGTCGCTCCTCACCCTGACGCCCCGCGCCGTTCCCGGCATCCGGCCTATCGCTCTTGGCCGGGCGCCGCATACAGGGCGCCCAAGCTTGTCCGCACACTTAGTCGGTGCTGACCTCTGTTGTCACGCATGCGCGATCAGAAATCGCGCTTCGTGCCCGAAGCCCCTGTGGTCGCGACCGCCGCCGTCACCGGCTGGCCGTTCTTCGAGGCGAAATAGGTATAGGACAGCGTCATCTCGGAGAGATGCGCGGTGTTCGAGTCCTCCCGGACGGCCGGATCGACGTAGAACACCACCGGCACGTCCAACGTCTCCCCCGGCTGGAGGGTCTGCTCGTTGAAGCAGAAGCAGGCGATCTTCACGAAATAGCTGCCCATCAGGCCAGGCTGGACGTTGAAGGTCGCCACGCCGGTCGAGGGCTTGCTGCTGGTGTTCTGGACCCGGAAGAAGACCGTCTTGGTCTCCCCCAGCTTCGCCTCGACGTTGTTCGCCTCGGGTATGAACTTCCACGGCAGACCGGGGGCGACGTTGGTGTCGAAATGGACGACCATGCTGTCGTCCGCGCGGGCCGCGGAACTCGCCAGGGCCGGACCCTGGCGCGGCGTGCCGTCATAGCCGGTCGCCTTGCAGAACGCGTCGTAGAGCGGCACCGACGCGAAGGCGAGACCGATCATGCCGAGGGCCAGGCCGGCGCAGGCAATCGCCGTGCGTCGGGCACCGCGGCTGGATGGGGGGCGGGATGCGGTCATCGTGCGCCTCAGAGCGGTCGGCTGAGGATCTGCGGGCCGAGCTTGACGATCGTCAGCACGAAGAACAACAGGACCCAGGCGCCCAGCGCCAGAGCGATCGCCACCGAACGCTTGCGGCGCCGCGCCTCTTCCGCGGGGGTGAGCTGACGCTGCGGGACCTCGGGATCCGGCATCGCGGTCAGACCAGCGGCCGGAACAGGCCGAAGCTCTGCTCGGCCAGCAGCGCCGAGAACAGCGCGAACAGGTAGAGGATCGAGAAGCCGAACATGCCCATGGCGGCCCGCTTCTCGGCCTCGCCCTCGCGGTTCTTCAGGACGCGGATGCTGAAGGCCAGCATGCCGAGGCCGCCGAGGACGCCGATCACCGCGTAGAGCAGGCCACCGAAGCCCAGGGCCACCGGCACGAGGCCGAGCGGGGCGAGGAACACAGTGTACCAGACGATCTGGCGGCGGGTGGAGGCCGGGCCGGCGACGTTGGGCATCATCGGGATGCCGGCACGGGCATATTCCTCGGCCTTGATCAGCGCGAGCGCCCAGAAGTGGGGCGGCGTCCAGATGAAGATGATCGCGAACAGGACCAGGGATTCGATCCCGACCGAGCCCGAGACCACGGCCTGACCGATCACCGGCGGGAGCGCGCCGGCAGCACCGCCGATCACGATGTTCTGCGCGGTCGCCCGCTTCAGCCACATCGAGTAGATCACGGCATAGAAGACGATCGTGAAGGCGAGCAGACCCGCAGCGAGCCAGTTCGCGGCGAGGCCCAGCACCAGCACGGAAGCCACCGACAGGAACAGGCCGAAGCCGAGCGCCTCCTCGGAGGAGATCCGGCCGGCCGGGATCGGGCGCTGCGCGGTCCGGGTCATCACGGCGTCGATATCGGCGTCCCACCACATGTTGAGGCAGCCGGAGGCCCCGGCGCCGACCGCGATGGCCAGCAGCGAGATCACGCCGATCGCCGGCTGCACATGGCCTTGCGAGACGACCATGCCGACCAGGGCGGTGAAGATGACGAGGACCATCACCCGCGGCTTGAGCAGGGCGAAATAGTCCGGCACGTCGCCGCCGACGGCCGTGAAGGCCGGGGCCGGTGCGTCCGGTCCGATCGTGTTGGTCAGGCTCGTCATCGCGTCTGCCGCTGCTGTATCGGCGCCCGGCCACGCGCGTCACGGCCGGGTCGCGTTTCGAAATCGACTAGTTCCAAGGGTCGGCGCGCGTGGAACACGCGGCCCGTGCGGATCGCCCGTCTCGGTCGCCCTTGCCGGGAGGTCGCCGTCGCGGCCTCCGGGGAAGGGCGAGGGCCGCGGATGCGGCCCTCGCGAGGATGGATCAGTGCGCGCCCGGCTCGTCGACGATGCGCGGCAGCGTCTCGAACTGGTGGAAGGGCGGCGGGGAGGGGAGCGTCCACTCGAGGGTGGTCGCGCCTTCGCCCCACGGATTGTCCGCAGCCCGCTCCTTCGACCGGAAGGCCAGCACGACGCCGATGATGAAGACGAACATGCTGAGGCCGAAGATGTGGCCGCCGTAGGTGGAGACCTTGTGCCAGGCCGCGAAGGCATCCGGATAGTCGGCGTAGCGACGCGGCATGCCGGCCAGGCCGAGGAAGTGCATCGGGAAGAACAGGACGTTCGCGCCGATGAAGGCCAGCCAGAAGTGCAGCTTGCCGGCCCATTCCGGGATGATGTGGCCGGTCATCTTCGGGAACCAGTAGTAGACACCGGCGAAGATGATGAACACCGCGCCCAGCGACAGCACGTAGTGGAAGTGCGCCACGACGTAGTAGGTGTCGTGCAGGTACTTATCGACCGCCGAGTTGGCCAGCACGACGCCGGTCACGCCGCCGACGGTGAACAGGAAGATGAAGCCCACCGCCCAGTGCATCGCCGCGGTGAAGCGGATCGAGCCGCCCCACATCGTGGCGATCCACGAGAAGATCTTCACGCCCGTGGGCACCGCGATCACCATGGTGGCGAACACGAAGTAGGACTGTGTCTGCAGCGACAGGCCGACCGTGTACATGTGGTGGGCCCAGACCACGAAGCCGACGACGCCGATCGCGACCATCGCGTAGGCCATCGCGAGGTAGCCGAAAACCGGCTTGCGCGAGAAAGTGGCGATGATGTGCGAGACGATGCCGAAGGCCGGCAGGATCATGATGTAGACTTCGGGGTGACCGAAGAACCAGAACAGGTGCTGGTACAGGATCGGGTCACCGCCGCCGGCCGGGTCGAAGAAGGTCGTACCGAAGTTGCGGTCGGTGAGCAGCATCGTGATGGCGCCCGCGAGCACCGGCAGCGACAGCAGCAGCAGGAAGGCGGTGACCAGCTCGGCCCAGGCGAAGAGCGGCATCTTGTGCAGCGTCATGCCCGGGGCGCGCATGTTCAGGATCGTGGTGATGAAGTTGATCGCCCCGAGGATCGAGCCCGCGCCGGACAGGTGCAGGGCGAAGATCGCGAAATCGACGGCCGGGCCGGGATGGCCGGCGGTGGAGAGGGGCGGATAGACCGTCCAGCCGGTGCCGGCGCCGGATGCGCCCGGGGCGCCCTCGACGAACAGCGAGCACAGCAGGGAGCAGAAGCCCGCCACCGTGAGCCAGAACGAGATGTTGTTCATGCGCGGGAACGCCATGTCCGGCGCGCCGATCATGAGGGGCACGAACCAGTTGCCGAAGCCACCGATCAGTGCCGGCATCACCATGAAGAACACCATGATGAGGCCGTGGCCCGTGACGAACACGTTGTAGGTCGCGGGATTCGAGAAGTACTGCAGCCCCGGCTCCTCCATCTCCATCCGGATACCGAAGGAGAGGAACGCGCCGATCATGCCGGCGCAGAAGGCGAAGAGCAGATAGAGGGTGCCGATGTCCTTGTGGTTCGTCGACAGGAACCAGCGGGCGAAGAACGACGGCTTATGGTCGTGGACCTCGTGGGCCTCGGCATGGGCTGCGGCTGTAGCCATGGATTCGGGTGCCTTGTGGATCTGACGGGTTCTGTTCGGTCAACCGGAGCTTAGCGAGCCTCGGCGAAGCTCGTGCCGTTGTCGATGCGGGCGTACTTGGTCTTCGCCTCCTTCAGCCAGTCGGCATAGGCCTGCTCGCTGACCACACGCACGACGATCGGCATGTAGGCATGACGCTGGCCGCAGAGCTCGGAGCACTGCCCGTGGAACGTGCCTTCCTTGTCGGCCCGGAACCACATCTGGTTCAGGCGGCCCGGAACGGCGTCGATCTTGAAGCCGAAGGCCGGCATCGCCCAGGAATGCAGCACGTCCGCGGCGGTGACCTGGATCTTCACGATCTTGCCCAGCGGCACGACCATCTCGTTGTCGGTCTGGAGCAGGCGGGGCTGCTTGTCCTCGTCGATGTTGGCATCGAACGTGAAGCCGCCGCCGGCCTCGGTCTGCGGGTACTCGTAGGACCAGTACCAGGCGTGACCGATCACCTTCACGATCATGTCGGCCTTCGGATCGGCCAGCTGCGTGCGCAGCAGCCGGAAGGACGGGATCGCCACGGCGACCAGGATCAGCACCGGCACGATCGTCCAGGCGATCTCGATCGCGGTGTTGTGGGTGGTGCGCGACGGGGTCGGGTTGGTCTTCTCGTTGAAGCGGAAGACGCACCACAGGATCAGGGCCAGCACGAAGACCGAGATGGCCAGCGAGAGCCAGTGCAGGCCGATCTCGAAGCTGAGGATGTCGCGCGCGTTCTCGGTGACCGGGATCTGCCGGCTCATCTCCCACGGCACCGGCTGTCCGAAGCCGGCCGCGAGCGCACCGGATGTCGAGGTGAGCAAAGCGCCGAGGGCGGCGAGGCTCCAGGGTGATCGGGTGATCGTCCGCACCGTCCGCATCTGCCTCTCGTTGCTCCCCGTACGATTTGGTTTACCGGCGGCCTTTCCCGTCTTGATTGAGCGCGGGATGGTGCCGACGTGACGGACTGCCGGTTGTGTTACCCGGCGTGTATCCGATCGCGGCTTCAGATCACAAGGGCGGTCGGGGTGCAACCGCACAAGCGTCGCAGCGCGCCGATTCCAGCGCTTTCCCGAGCCGCCGGAGCGATGTTGGCCGGGCATTTCGCTGCCTTCGATTCTGTTCGGACGCCTCGGAAACGCGGTGTCAGCAATGCTATGGGACCGCGTCGGAGCATTGGATGTTGATGAAACCTGAGGCGCGCACGCTGGGGCTTCCGCCTTGCACGGTCCGGGCACCGATGCAGGTCGTCGCCTACACGGCCGGTAATCCCGAGCCGGGGATGCGGTCTTTGGCCGTAGAGGCGCCGGTCAACCTCATCTACGGCAGCGTGCCGCATGCCGTGATGATGGCGACGCCGGCCGACCTGGAGGATTTCGCCTACGGCTTCAGCCTGACGGAGGGGATCGTCGAATCCGGAGATGAGATCCGCGAAACGCGGGTCGAAGCCGCGCCGGATGGGCTGCGCCTGCATGTCGAGCTCGCCCCCGGCCGCTTGCGGGAGCATCTGGCGCGCAAGCGCGCGATCAGCGGCCGGACCGGCTGCGGTGTCTGCGGGATCGAGGATCTGGCCGAGCTGCCCAGGGCCGAGATGCGGGATGCGCCGGATGTTCGCGTCACGCTCCCGGCAATCGCCCGGGCGCTCGCCGGGCTCGATGCCGCGCAAGTCCTGGGTGCCGAGACCCGGGCGGTTCACGCCGCGGCCTGGGCCCGGCTCGACGGCACGCTGGTCGCGGTGCGGGAGGATGTCGGCCGGCACAATGCCCTGGACAAGCTGATCGGCGCGCTGATGCGGGAAGGCACCGACACCGCCGACGGCTTCCTGGTGATCACCAGCCGGTGCTCGTTCGAGATGGTCGAGAAGGCCGCGCGGCTCGGCGCCGCCGTGATCGTCGCAATCTCGGCCCCGACCTCTCTCGCCCTGGAGCGCGCGACGATGCACGGGATCACCCTCTGCGCGATCGCCCGCTCCGACACGCTGACCGTCTTCACCGGGGCCGAACGGCTGGTCCCGGGCGCGTAGCGCTACTGAGCCGCGGAGGTCTCTTTCTCGGACGGGCCGGGGACGATGGTGGCGCCGCCGATGATTCGCACCGGCTTCTTGTCCGGCGGCGGATCCTTCCAATCCTGCGCCGCAGGCTTGGGCGCCTCGGCCACGGCGCCCGAGGCCGGCTTGGCCGGCGCGGCATTCGCGGGGGCCGGATTCGCCTCCGGTGCCTTCTCGATCGCGGCGGATTTGGTGTCCGGCTTCGCCGCGTCCACCGGATCGGCCTTGGCCGCCTCGGCGGGTGCGATCTTGGGTGCCGGCGCCTCGGGCGTCGTGCGCAGCGCGGGCTTCGCCTCCGGCTGGCGACCGGGCTGGGCCGCCCGGGCGACCTTGCGCGGCGCATCCGGGCGCGCACGGCCGTCGGGATTGAGCCCATCGGGATTGGCATCCGGGCGCAGGGCCTCGGGATTGGCACGGCGCAGCGGCCGGGCGGCCGGGGGCGGGACGTCGTCGGGCGTCGCCGGCCGCAGGATACGGCGCGGCGCAGCGTCCTCCTCGGTCCAGCCGAAGCCGGGGGCGGGCCGCTCGAGCCGGGCATAGCTCTCCGGTGCGCCGAGCCGCTGCCGCCCGACAATCGCGCCCGCGGCGGGATCGACGAACAGCCGCATCGGAACGCCCGTGGGGCTGACGGCGTCGACGACGTAGACGCGCCCATCGAAGCGCGGGCGGCTCACACCGCTGAACCCGCGATCGGCCAAGCGCCACGCGATCACACGCGGCGGGAGGATCTCGTCTTCGAAAGCGAATTGCGCGCTGGCGCCGTGGCAGAGAGCCAGGAGCGCGCTGCCGGACACCAAGGCCGCACAGAGGGCACGCGTCGTTGCGCGCCGGGCGCGGCTGGCCAGTCTGTTCTCGCTCATCACTCTGGTGCGTTCCCGTCTTGGAGACCCGGCAGAGTAACCGGTTCCGGCATGGTCCGGGCCGGTTTGCCCAGACCTCGACCATGCCGGCGAGGTCGTTGCCCCGCATGCCGCTTGTGCTCGGCATGGGTCGTAGACCGCGTGATTCGGGCGAGATTGCGGAAGACACTGGTGAACAGGCGTTTAAGCCAAGTCGCCGATGCCGCGCCTACGCGCTTGCGCAGTCCCTTGCTGAAACGGTTTCAATCTGCCAATTTTGCGACTTAGGACAGTACGACTGTCCCATTGGCCGCGCATGCGAGCCGTCTCCGTCTCGCGCGCCAGCGAGAAATCCGGCAGATGGTGTCGAGCGCGTCAGCGCGCCGCTCCTGGAGCGGTCCGGGTTCTCGATGAACGGAGGTCGACGGACACGTCCCTGTGGGGACCGACCGGATCGCCTGCGGCATCGGGTCGGGGCGCCGGCCGGTTGTGGCTCGCGGGCATGGAACATGCTCGCGGACGCGCCGACGGTGGGGGATCGAGGGAAGGACGAGACGAAGCATGGCCCAGCGCGGACCCGCCGAAGAGTTTGCCGCTTCCGAGTTCCAGGCTGTCGCCCCGCGCGGCGGCGCGATGCCGCTCACGGTGCGCGATCCCGCTCTGCCCAAAGCCCAGGGCGCCTACGATCCGGCCAATGAGCGCGATGCCTGCGGCGTCGGCTTCATCGCCGACATGCACGACCGCCGGACCCATGCCATCGTCCAGCAGGGCCTGAAGATCCTGGAGAATCTCGACCATCGCGGCGCGGTGGGCGCGGATCCGAAGATGGGCGACGGCTGCGGTATCCTCACCCAGATTCCGCACGGCTTCTTCGCCGACGAGTGCTCGCGGCTCGGCTTCGAGCTGCCGCCGGCGGGGCAATACGCCATCGGCCAACTGTTCATGCCCAAGGCCGAGGAGCCTCGGGCGATCATCCAGGGCATCATCGAGGCGGCCCTGGCGGATGAGGGCCTGCCGCTGCTCGGCTGGCGCGACGTGCCGGTCGACCCGGAGGATCTCGGCGTCGCCGTGAAGGCCACCGAGCCGCATCACCGGCAGGTGTTCATCGGTCGTCCGGCCTCGGTCACCGACCAGGATACGTTCGAGCGGCGCGTCTTCGTTGCCCGCAAGGTGATCTCGAACAAGGTCTACGCCCTCGACGATCCGCGGGTGAAGGAATTCTACCCGGTCTCGGTCTCGACCCGGACCATCGTCTACAAGGGCATGGTGCTGGTCACGCAGATCGGTGACTACTTCCTCGACCTGAAGGACGAGCGGTTCGTCTCGGCGATCGCCCTGGTCCACCAGCGCTTCGCCACCAACACGTTCCCGACCTGGCGGCTGTCGCATCCCTACCGGATGGTCGCCCATAACGGCGAGATCAACACGCTGCGCGGCAACGTCAACTGGATGGCGGCGCGCCAGGCGAGCGTCGATTCGGACCTGTTCGGCAATGACATCTCGAAGCTCTGGCCGATCTCCTACGAGGGCCAGTCCGACACCGCCTGCTTCGACAACGCCCTCGAGTTCCTGGTGCAGGGCGGCTACCCGCTCGCCCACGCCATGATGATGCTGATCCCGGAGGCCTGGGCCGGCAATCCGCTGATGAGCGAGGAGCGGCGCGCCTTCTACGAGTACCACGCTGCCCTGATGGAGCCGTGGGACGGCCCGGCGGCCGTGGCCTTCACGGATGGCCGCCAGATCGGCGCCACCCTCGACCGCAACGGCCTGCGCCCGGCCCGCTACATCGTCACCGATGACGGGCTGGTCGTGCTCGCCTCCGAGATGGGCACGCTGCCGATCCCGGACGAGAAGATCGTCCAATCCTGGCGCCTCCAGCCGGGCCGGATGCTGCTGATCGACCTGCAGAAGGGCCGGATCGTCTCCGACGAGGAGATCAAGGGCGAGCTCGCCGCCGCGCACCCCTATGCCGACTGGGTCAAGAACACCCAGATCGTGCTGGAAGACCTGAAGCCCGTCGTGGCGCGGGAGACGCGCTCGGATGTGAGCCTGCTCGATCGCCAGCAGGCCTTCGGCTACACCCAGGAAGACCTGAAGCTGCTGATGCAGCCCATGGCCGTCACCGGCCAGGAGGCGGTCGGCTCGATGGGCACGGATACGCCGCTCTCGGCGCTCTCCGAGAAGTCGAAGCTGCTCTACACCTACTTCAAGCAGAACTTCGCGCAGGTCACCAACCCGCCGATCGACCCGATCCGGGAAGAGGCGGTGATGAGCCTCGTCTCGTTCATCGGGCCGCGGCCGAACCTGCTCGACATGGAGGGCGCGTCCCGGCGCAAGCGCCTGGAAGTCCGCCAGCCGATCCTGACCAACGGCGACCTCGAGAAGATCCGCTCGATCGGCCATTTCGAGGACCGGTTCGACACCAAGACCCTGGACATGACCTACCCGGCCGAGATGGGCGCGCAGGCCATGGACGGCGCGCTTGACCGGCTCTGCGACCGGGCCGAGGCGGCGGTGCGCGGCGGCTACAACATCATCGTGCTCACCGACCGGGCCGTCGGGCCGGACCGGATCCCGATCCCGGCGCTGCTCGCCACCGCGTCCGTGCACAACTACCTGATCCGCAAGGGGCTTCGCACCTCGGTCGGCCTCGTGGTCGAATCGGGCGAGCCGCGCGAGGTGCACCATTTCGCCTGCCTGGCCGGCTACGGTGCCGAGGCGGTGAACCCCTACCTCGCCTTCGAGACGCTCCTGGCGATGAAGAACGAGTTCCCGCCGGACCTCACGGACGACGAGATCATCTACCGCTACATCAAGGCGATCGATAAGGGCCTGCTCAAGGTCATGTCCAAGATGGGCATCTCGACCTACCAGTCCTATTGCGGTGCGCAGATCTTCGACGCGGTCGGCCTGAACTCGACCTTTGTCAGCCGGGACTTCTTCGGCACGGCTACGACCATCGAGGGCGTCGGCATGGCCGAGGTCGCGGAGGAGACGGTGCGCCGTCACCGCGACGCGTTCGGCGACGCGCCGATCTACCGGAACGCCCTCGATGTCGGCGGCGAGTACGCCTACCGGCTGCGCGGCGAGGCCCATACCTGGACGCCCGACACGATCGCGACGCTCCAGCACGCGGTGCGCCTCAACGTGCCCGAGCGCTACCGCGAATATGCCGCGCTGGTGAACCGGCAGGAGAACCAGCTCAAGACCCTGCGCGGGCTGTTCCGGCTCAAGTCGGCGGCCGAGCTCGGCCGCGCGCCGGTGCCGCTGGATTCGGTCGAGCCGGCCGCCGAGATCGTCAAGCGCTTCGCCACGGGGGCGATGTCCTACGGGTCGATCTCGAAGGAAGCGCACGAGACGCTGGCGATCGCGCTGAATTCCTTCGGCGGACGGTCGAATTCCGGCGAAGGCGGCGAGGAGGTCGAGCGGTTCAAGCCGCTGCCGGACGGGCGCTCGCGCCGGTCCGCGATCAAGCAGATCGCCTCGGGCCGCTTCGGCGTCACGACGGAATACCTCGTGAATTCCGACATGATGCAGATCAAGGTCGCGCAGGGCGCCAAGCCCGGCGAGGGCGGTCAGCTGCCCGGCCACAAGGTCGACGCCAAGATCGCCAAGGTCCGCTACGCCACGCCGGGCGTCGGCCTGATCTCGCCGCCGCCGCACCACGACATCTACTCGATCGAGGATCTGGCCCAGCTGATCTTCGACCTGAAGAACGTGAACCCGTCGGCCGACGTGTCGGTCAAGCTCGTCTCCGAGGTCGGCGTCGGCACCGTCGCGGCGGGCGTCGCCAAGGCGCGCGCCGACCACATCACGATCTCGGGCTATGACGGCGGCACCGGCGCCGCGCCGCTGACCTCGCTGAAGCATGCGGGCGGCCCCTGGGAGACCGGCCTCGCCGAGACCCAGCAGACGCTGGTCCTCAACGGCCTGCGCGGCCGCGTCGCCCTCCAGGCTGATGGCGGCATCCGCACCGGCCGCGACGTCGTCATCGCCGCCCTGCTCGGCGCCGACCAGATGGGCTTCTCGACCGCGCCGCTGATCGCGGCCGGCTGCATCATGATGCGTAAGTGCCACCTCAACACCTGCCCGGTGGGCGTGGCCACGCAGGACCCGGTCCTGCGCAAGCGCTTCAAGGGCACGCCCGAGCATGTGGTGAACTACTTCTTCTTCGTGGCGGAGGAGGTGCGCGAGATCCTGGCCTCGCTCGGCTTCACCAAGCTCGAGGAAGCGGTCGGCCGGTCGGACGTGCTCGACAAGGTCGAGGCCATCGCCCACTGGAAGGCGCGCGGGCTCGACTTCACCAAGCTGTTCCACCGTCCGAAGGTGGCCGAAGGCATCGCCATCCGGCACGTGGAGCGGCAGCACCACCCGATCGACACGGTCCTCGACCAGCGCTTGATCGAGAAGGCCAAGCACGCCATCGAGACCGGCGAGCCGGTGGTCGTCACCGACACGATCCGCAACTCGGACCGGGCCGCGGGCGCGATGCTGTCCGGCATGGTCGCCAAGGCCCACGGCCACGAGGGGCTGCCTGACGACACCATCGTGGTGAAGCTGTCGGGCACGGCCGGCCAGAGCTTCGGCGCCTGGGTCGCGGCCGGCGTCACCATCGAGCTGACCGGCCACGGCAACGACTATGTCGGCAAGGGCCTGTCGGGCGGCAAGCTGATCATCCGGCCGAGCGACGCGCTGAAATCGCCCGCGGACCGGACCATCATGGTCGGCAACACCGTGCTGTACGGGGCGATCGCCGGCGAGTGCTACATCCGGGGCGCCGCAGGCGAGCGCTTCGCGGTGCGCAATTCCGGCGCGATCACCGTGGTCGAGGGCATGGGCGACCATGGCTGCGAGTACATGACCGGCGGCGTCGTGGTGTCGATCGGCGAGACCGGGCGCAACTTCGCGGCCGGCATGTCGGGCGGCATCGCCTACGTGCTCGACGAGGACGGCTCGTTCTCGGCCCGCTGCAACCTCTCGATGGTCGATCTCGAGCCGGTCGAGGAGGAGGACGACCTGATGCGCCGCTTCCACCAGGACGGCGATCTGGAGACCAAGGGGCGCGTCGACATCCTGGCCGACATGTCCGGCCATGACGAGGAGCGCCTGAGCCAGCTGATCACCAACCATCTCAAATATACGGGCAGCCCTCGGGCCAAGCAGATCCTCGACGACTGGGCGAGCTTCCGCACCAAGTTCGTCAAGGTGATGCCGGTGGAATACCGCCGCGCGCTGCGCGAGATGGAGATGGCGCGGATGCCGGTGGCGGCGGAGTAGAGGCGAGAGCACGATGGGCGAACCGGTGGCACGCATCCGCCTGGTCCGGACCCCGGACGGGCAGCGGCTCGACATTCCGCCCGGCTTCATGCTGGGCGGCGACGACGTGCTGCTGCGCCGGGACGGGGCGAGGCTGGTGGTCGAGCCGGTCGGACGTCCCTCGCTGCTGCGCGTCCTCGACAGCTTGGACGACCTCGACGAGGCTTGGCCGGAGATCGCGGACGCGCCGCCCGACGACGTTCACCTGTGAATGCGCTACCTGCTCGACACCAACATCCTCTCGGCGATGGTCCGGTCGCCGCGTGGCCCGGTGGCGGAGCAGGTCCGAAGGGTCGGGGAGACGGAAATCTACACAAGCGTCGTCGTCGCAGCGGAACTGCGATATGGCGCTCTGCGAAAAGGGTCGGATCGGCTGACACGACAGGTCGAAGCGGTGCTTGGCGCCGTCTCGCTCGAACCCTGGCGAGTCCCGTACGACGCGATCTACGCGAACCTACGTCTCGGGCTTGAGCGGGCCGGGACACCGATCGGGGCCAACGACCTGCTCATCGCAACTCAGGCTCTCGCCGATGGGAGCGTACTGGTGACGGACAACACGCGGGAATTCGCGCGGATCAGCGGTTTGGCGATCGAGAACTGGGTTCGCCCGTAATCGATCCCCCCTCCACTGCGGAGCGAGGCGACCCGATGGAAGACATAGCGGCGCGATTGGACTGACCGATGGGCAAGATCACGGGTTTCCTCGAGTTCGACCGGCAGGAGCAGAAGTACCAGCTCGCGGCCGACCGCGTTCGGCACTTCCGCGAGTTCACGCTGCCGCTGGACGAGCACGACCTAACCAAACAGGCGGCGCGCTGCATGGATTGCGGCATCCCGTTCTGCCACGGCCCGACCGGCTGCCCGGTCCACAACCAGATCCCGGACTGGAACGACCTCGTGTTCCAGTCGGATTGGGAGGAGGCGTCGCGCAACCTCCACTCCACCAACAACTTCCCCGAATTCACCGGCCGCGTCTGCCCCGCGCCCTGTGAGGAGGCGTGCACGCTCAACCTCGAGAACCAGCCGGTCGCCATCAAGACGATCGAGCAGGCGATCGCCGACCGCGCCTGGAACATGGGCTGGATCAAGCCCGAGCGGGCCGCAGTCCGCACCGGCAAGCGTGTTGCCATCGTCGGTTCCGGGCCCGCCGGCCTGGCCGCGGCCCAGCAGCTCGCCCGGGTCGGCCACGACGTCCACGTGTTCGAGCGCGAGCCGAAGGCCGGCGGCCTGCTCCGCTACGGCATCCCCGACTTCAAGATGGAGAAGCGCCACATCGACCGCCGCGTGCGGCAGATGGAGGCCGAGGGCGTCGTCTTCCACTACAACCAGAATATCGGCGTGACCAAGCCGGTGGACGAGCTGAAGGCCGAGTTCGACGCGGTGATGTTCTGCGGCGGCGCGGAGGATCCGCGTAACCCGCAGCTTCCCGGTCAGGAGCTGGAGGGCGTCCACTACGCGATGCCGTATCTCGTCCAGTCGAACCGGCGCGTGGCGGCCGAGCCGATGCGCGGCAACGGCGAGGCGCCGATCCTGGCCTCAGGCAAGAACGTCGTGGTGATCGGCGGCGGCGACACGGCGTCGGACTGCGTCGGCACCGCCTTCCGCCAGGGCGCCCTGTCGGTGACCCAGCTCGACATCCGCCCCCGCCCGCCCGAGCGCGAGGACAAGCTGACGGTGTGGCCGTACTGGCCGACCAAGATGCGGACCTCGTCCAGCCAGGCCGAGGGTGCCGAGCGCGAGTTCCAGGCGGCGACCCTGCGGCTCGACGGCAACAAGAAGGGCCGGCTGACCGGCGTGGTCTGCGCGCGCGTCGATGCCAAGCGTCAGCCGATCCCCGGCACCGAGTTCATCCTGCCGGCCGACCTCGTGTTCATGGCCATCGGCTTCGCCGGCTCGGTGCAGAAGGGGCTCCTCGAGCAATCCGGCATCAGCGTGAGCAAGCGCGGCAATGTCGAGGCGAACGAGGAGGATTACCGCACCTCGGACGCGAAGATCTGGAGCGCCGGCGATATGCGCCGGGGCCAGTCGCTGGTGGTCTGGGCGATCCGCGAGGGTCGTCAGGCGGCCCGCGCCATCGACGAGACCCTGATGGGTGCGAGCGTCCTGCCGCGTTAGGCGGCGCCGCGGTTCGCCGGCGCGGGTCGCGAGACCCGCGCCAATTCTGTTTCGTCAGCCGGGCGGCCAGCGGAAATCGTCGGCGCGGCCGGGCTGGGGCGGGGGCGCAGCACCCCGCACGAGCGTCCGCTCGACGGTGCCGAGATTGTCGCCGTCGCGCGGCCGGCCGGTGAGCAACGCTCCGCCGGGGGAGACTTCGGTCCGGCCGAGCGGCACGACCGGGCCGGCCACGGGCTTGACCGGCAGGGCCGGGACCCCGGGCGGCTCCGGCAGGCTCGGCAGCATCGCGGTGATCTGGCGATCGATGGTCGCCGTGTCGGTGGGCTGACCGGAGCCGTCTAGGCTCGGACCCGAGGTCGAGCCCGGAATCCCGGGGGTGATGGTCGCGGTGGGCGGCGGCTCGGTCAACGCCGGGGCGGCGGTGCCCATCAGCCGCTTCAGCTCGACATCGGCGAAATGGGCGAGCTTCCGATCGCCCGCCTTGGTGAAATGCACGCCGTCGGCGGTCCGAAGCTTGGCGATCTGGCCCTCCGGATCAGGGCCGGACGCGGCGTAGCGGTCCCGGTCGTCGACGAAGCCCGGCCAGATGTCGACATAGGTCGCGCCGGCCTTCGTCACGCTGTCCCGGACGATGTCGTTGATGCTGGCGAGGTCCCGGCTCAGCGACTCGCTCTGCACCGGCGGGAGGCCGACCCAGACGAGCGGGATCTTGTGATCGGCGAACACCTTCACGAGGGCGTCCACCCGCGCGCGGTACAGGGCCTTCCAGCGATCGGTCAGCGGTTCGGCCGTCTCCTCACCCTCGCGGATCGGCTGCCGGTCGTTGGCGCCCAGCATCACGAGCCCGTAGCGGACCTTCGGGTTGCCGCGGAGGTAATCCTCGGCACTCTTCGCCCAATCGACCACGTCCTTGCGGACGAGCCCGCTATCGCCCTTCGCGCGATCGACGATGGCGATGTCGGCATTGTCCTCGAAGACGTCGTCGAGGCCGCGGGCGAGATGGTCCGCCAGCGAATCGCCGAACACCGCGATCTGCACGTTCGGCGCGGTCTTGGCGACGGCCGGCTTCGGCGGCGTCGGGGCCCGGGCGGGCCGCTCCCGGCGCTTGACCACGGGCGGAGGCCGTTGGGTGTCGGCGGTGCCGTAATTGCTGCGCGGACGCGGGGCCCGGTAGGTGCGCTCCGGCGCGGGGGCGACCTGTTGCGGCCGATCCTCCCAGGGCCAGTAGAACTGGCGCGGCGCCTCCTGGGGCGGAGCGTAGCGGGGCTGGCGCGCGTAGGATCCGTCGTCGCGGTAATACGCGTCGCGCGGGCGACGCCGCGGGGGCGCCTCGTAATAGGTCCCGTTTCCCGGCTGCTGGTAGCTGTCGCCCCACTGCGCCCGGGCAGGCGTGCCGCCCACCAGCGCAAGACCCGCTTCGCACAGCAGGATGCCCAGCCCCAGGAGGGCCGGACGGGTCGTGCGACGCCAGACAGCGACTTTCATGCGCATCCCGCATTCCAAACGCGACCGGATGCCGATCGGTCCACGGCACTATACGGGAGACCGTCGCGCACGTCTAAACCGGGCGCTATCGACCGGGGCCGTGTCGGTCCCGGACATGGTCGAGAAGGGCCGGCGTGGCATAGCCATCCGCCTGAAGGCCCGCGCCGATCTGGTAACGGCGCACCGCCTCGCGCAGTTTCGGCCCGGCACGGCCATCGTTCGGGCCGTCGTAGACACCGGCCGCTGCCAAGCCGGACTGAAGCGCACGCAGCCCCGCACCGTCGAGCCGCGGGCCCGTCGGCCAGGGCGCCGCCAGGCCCGGGCCGCCGTCGAGGCGGTCGGCGAGGTGCCCGACCGCCAGCGCGTAGGAATCCGAGGTGTTGTAGCCGCGGATCACCTCGAAATTGCCGGTGATCAGGAAGGCCGGCGCGCCGAGACCACCGGGCAGGAACAGGCTGGCCTTGCCCTGCTCCGGCAGGGGCTTGCCGTCCGCGCGCCGGACCCCGCGAGCCGTGAATTTGCCGAGGTCCCCGGTGTAGTCGGCGAGGTCGAACCCTTCGGGCAGGCGCACTTCGTAGCCCCAGGATACGGCCGGATCCCAACCGAGATCCTTGAGGTAGGCCGCGATGGATGCGAGCGAATCCGCGTCGCTCGTCCAGATATCCCGGCGGCCGTCGCCATCGAAATCGACAGCGTGCGCGAGATAGGTCGAGGGCAGGAACTGGACCTGCCCCATGGCGCCGGCCCAACTTCCGCGCATCCGGTCGGCCGTGATGTCGCCCCGCTGGAGAATGGTGAGGGCGGCGAGGAGCTCGTCGCGAAACAGCGTGCCGCGATGCTTCGCCTCCGCCAGGGTCGCGAGCGCCCGGACGGTCGAGACGCTCCCGGCGCTCGCGCCGAAATCCGATTCGATGCCCCAGAAGGCCAGCACCACCGAGCCCGGAACCCCGTAGCGTCGCTCGATGGCCGTGATCGTCTGTGCGAGAGCGGCTGCGCGGGCACGCCCGCGGGTGATCCGGCCGGCCGAGACGGCGCCCACCAGATAGTCCCAGACCGGGCGGACGAACTCGCCCTGCTGCTTCGTCCGGGCCAGGATTCCAGGATCGGGCGCCGAGATGCCCCGGAACGCCGCCGCGAAGGTCTCGGGGGACACGCCGCGGGCTTCCGCATCGGGACGCAGGGACGCGATGAACGCCTGGAATGCGCCGTCGGACGCCGCCGGCTTCGCGGCCGAGGCGAGGCCCGGGGCGAGGCACAGGGCGGCTGCGAGCAGCGCGCGACGGGAGGGCATCGGCTCAGACCCGATTGCGCGTACTGAGTTTGTCCTCCCAGGCGAGCGCCTGGGCGACGATGGCGTCGAGGTCGTCGTGGCGGGGCTGCCAGCCGAGCCGCGACCGGATCCGCCCGGCCTCCGCCACGATCCGCGCCGGATCGCCGGCCCGGCGCGGGCACAGGCGTACCTCGAAATCCCGCCCCGAGATCCGCTTGACCACCTCGATCACCTCCAGAACCGAGTAGCCCCGGCCGTAGCCGCAGTTCAGCGTCAGGCTCTCGCCGCCCCCGCGCAGGTGGTCCAGCGCCACCCGGTGCGCCTCCGCCAGGTCCGAGACCTGGATGTAGTCGCGCAGGCACGAGCCGTCCGGCGTCGGGTAGTCCGTGCCGTAGACGTCGAGCCGCGCCCGCCGCCCGAGCGCGGCCTGGGTCGCCACCTTGATCAGGTGCGTGGCGTCCGGGGTCGACTGACCCGAGCGCCCGGCCGGATCGGCACCGGCGACGTTGAAGTAGCGCAGCACCACGTACGAGAAGCCGTGGGCGGCCGCCGCGTCGGCGATCATCCACTCGCTCATCAGCTTGGAGCGGCCGTAGGGGTTGATCGGGTTGAGCGGCAGGTCCTCGGGCACCGGCACCACCTCGGGCTCGCCGTAGACGGCGGCCGTCGAGGAGAAGATCACGTGGCGCACGCCCGCGCGGGTGGCGGCCTCGATCAGGGCGCGGGTCTTGACCGTGTTGGCGAGGTAGTAGCCGAGCGGGTCGGCGACCGAGTCCGGCACGACGATCCGGGCGGCGAAATGGGCGAGGGCGTCGATCCGGTGCTGCAGGATGGTCTGGGTGACCAGCGCCTGGTCGGCGACGTCGCCGACCACGAGCTTGACGCCCTCGGGCACGGCCCAGTCGAACCCGGTGGACAGGTCGTCGAGGACCACGATCTCCTCGTGGCCCGCGTCCAGCAGCGCCAGAACCATGTGGCTGCCGATATACCCCGCCCCGCCCGTCACCAGAACCGCCATGTCGTCCGCTCCGATGCCGTCTCACGTCTGCCGCCGACGAGCCTTGCCCGATCGGGCCGCGACGGGGAAGACGTAACGGCGCGTCGTCATCGCACGTTCAAGGGCCGCGTGGGATTCCTCTTCGATAACGGCCCCATTAGGTGGTCGCAGACGGTATATTTACGGTGCTTTGGCTCATACTATCGACGTAGAGGCCTTGCGAAGCATCGCGCCAGGCTATCTCACTGCCCGAACCATTGCCCATGCCGTTCCGTTCAGTTTCCGGAGTTGCCGCTTGATGAAACCGATCCGCAAGGCTGTCCTGCCCGTGGCGGGCCTGGGCACCCGCTTCCTGCCCGCCACCAAGGCGGTCCCGAAGGAAATGCTCACGGTCGTGGACCGGCCGGTCGTCCAGCATGTCGTCGACGAGGCGCGCGAGGCGGGCATCGAGCACTTCATCTTCGTCACGGGTCGCGGCAAGGCGGTGATCGAGGATCATTTCGATATTGCGTTCGAGCTGGAGCACACCCTTCAGGAGCGCGGAAAGACCGCCGCCTACGAGGAGCTGAAGCGCGATCTCCCGAAGGCGGGCCAGACCAGCTTCACCCGCCAGCAGGCCCCCCTCGGCCTCGGCCACGCAGTCTGGTGCGCCCGGGAGATCGTCGGCGACGAGCCGTTCGCGGTGCTGCTGCCGGATATGCTGAGCCGCGGTTGCATGCAGCAGATGCTCTCCACCTACCAGCGCCACGGCGGCAACATCATCGCGGTCGAGGAGGTGGCCCCGGAGGAGACGCACCAATACGGCATCGTCAGTGTCGGCGAGACCTACGGCCAGTCCTTCGAGATTACCGGCATGGTCGAGAAGCCCAAGCAGGGCACCGCGCCGTCGAACTTCATCATCTCCGGCCGCTACATCCTCCAGCCCGAGATCTTCGGGATCCTGGAGCACGGGAAGAAGGGCGCCGGCGGCGAGATCCAGCTCACCGACGCGATGATCGACCTGATGGAAACGCAGGATTTCTTCGGCATGCACTACGAGGGCCGGACCTACGATACCGGCTCCAAGATCGGCTTCCTGACCGCCAACCTGGCCTACGCGCTGGAACGGCCGGACTTGGCGGGACCGCTGAAGGCCGAGATCGCCAAGCTGTTGGAGCAGGGCTGAGCGCTTTGCGCGAAGCGCGGCGGAGGCATGCAGCCTGTGCGAAGGCCGGAGCGATTTAATCCTTGCTTCTTGTGCGCCGCACTGTAATTTGTGCACTGCGAGATCGCGATGGCGTCGCGGTCCCGTAGCCCTTCTTGGGCGTTTCCTCCCTAGACTTCGGGCCGCTCCTTCGGGAGTGGCCTTTTTTCTTTTCCGGCCTCGGCGTTGGCCGCTGTGAGCCTTATACCGGTGAGCCGGCGGCCCTACTCGGCCGCCATCCTGCTGGGTGTCAGATCGCCGAGATCGGCCGCCACGGTGGCGACGACGATCCGCAACGCCTTCGCCAAGCTCGGGAAATCCGGCGTCATCGCGAGGCTCGCCTCGTCCATGTAGAGCGCCCGGTTGACCTCGATCTGCAGGGCATGCCGTCCCAGATTCGGCTCGCCGTAATGCTCGGTGATGAAGCCGCCCGCATAGGGCTTGTTGCGCACCACCCGGAATCCCTGGCTCCGGAACGCGGCCTCGAAGGCCTCGATCAGGCCGGGGGCGCAGGCCGTCCCGTACCGGTCGCCCAGGACCATGTCCGCCTTGACCTCGGCATCGCGCCCGAGACTCGAGGACGGCATCGAATGACAGTCGATCAGGACGCAGTGACCGTGGGTGCGCGCCGTACGCTGGATCAGGCTGCGCAGCACCCGATGGTAGGGCTTGTACAGGGCCTCGATCCGCGCGGTAGCCTCGCCGACCGGGAGGCGACGCGCGTAGATCTCCTGACCATCCGCGACCACCCGCGGAACGGTGCCGAGCCCGCCCGCCACCCGCATCGAGCGCGTGTTAGCGAAGGGCGGCAGCCGACCGTCGAACATGCGCGGGTCGAGCTCGAACGGCTCGCGATTCACGTCCAGGAACGCCCGCGGAAAATTCGCCCGCAACAGGGGCGCCCCGAGCTCGACCACCGAGGCGAACAGGCGATCGACATACGCATCCTCGGACCGGCGCAGGCTCAGCGCGTCCAGACGCGAAGCCGCGATGAAATCCGAGGGGTAGACGGCGCCGGAATGGCCGGTATTGAAGACGAAGGGCAGGGTGTGCGCCGCCGGCTCGTCGACCTCGAAGGCCGGGGCAAAACCGAAGGCGTCGGGCTGTACCGTTTCGGGCGCGATCATTGGATGTGTGCAGGCCCCGGCGGTTGAGAAAACGCGGCGGACGCGCACTGTGGTATGCGAACGGTCGGCTGTCCACTCTGGTGCAGTAGGCCCACACCGCCATCCGTGAGACGCGCGGCGCCGGCTGCGAACTCAGATCCTAACACCTTGTTTACCATCGCCTCCCTTTATGGGATCAACATTTCGACTCGAGGGCTCGGAAACGGCCGATGAAAATCCTGCTGGCGGAAGACGACAACGACATGCGCCGGTTCCTGGCCAAGGCGCTGCAGAACGCGGGCTACGACGTCCTGTCCTTCGACAACGGCCTCTCGGCCTATAACCGGCTGCGCGAGGAGCCGTTCGAGCTGTTGCTCACCGATATCGTGATGCCCGAGATGGACGGGATCGAGCTGGCGCGGCGCGCCACCGAACTCGACCCGGACATCAAGGTGATGTTCATCACCGGCTTCGCTGCCGTCGCGCTCAATCCGGATTCGAAGGCTCCGAAGGACGCGAAGGTCCTCTCCAAGCCGTTCCACCTGCGCGATCTCGTCAATGAGGTCGAGAAGCTGATGGCCGCCTGACCGGCGGGCGCGTTCCGACCGGTCCGGCTGTGACCACAGGGGCATAGGTAATTCGACGGGCGCGCTCCTATATGGTGGGAGGTTCCGCGCGAGACGACGAACGCCATGCAGCCGGTCACGATCTACACCACGGCCTGGTGCCCCTATTGCTCGGCGGCCAAGAGCCTGCTGAAGGAGAAGGGCGTCGCCTTCCAGGAAATCGACGTGGAGCGCGCCCAGGGTGCGCGGGCCACGATGGTCGAGCGTGCCGGCGGGCGCACCAGCGTCCCGCAGATCTTCGTCGGCACGACCCATGTCGGAGGCTGCGACGACCTCTACGCCCTCGACCGCGCCGGCAAGCTCGATCCGCTCCTGACGGACAAGGCCGATGCCTGAGAGGCGCTTCCTTGCCGCCTGCGTGCAGATGCGCTCGGGCCGCGATCCGGGCGCCAACCGCGACGCGGCCGTGGCCGGCGTGCGTGAGGCGGCCAGCCGCGGCGCGGCCTATATCCAGACACCGGAGATGACCTCCCTGGTCGAGCGCAGCCGCGAACGCCTGTTCGAGCGCGTCACCACCGAAGATCAGGACGCGACCCTCGCCGGCCTGCGGCAGGCTGCCCGCGAGACCGGCGCGGTGGTGCATATCGGCTCGATCGCCGTGCGGTCCGGCGACAAGATCGCCAACCGCGCCTACCTGATCGGCGCCGACGGGGAAATCCTGGCCTCCTACGACAAGCTCCACCTGTTCGATGTCGACCTGCCGAGCGGCGAGCGCTGGCGCGAATCGGCCACCTATACGGGCGGCGCCTGCGCCGTCGTGGCGGCCACGCCCTGGGCGATGCTCGGCGTGACGATCTGCTACGATATCCGCTTCCCGGCTCTCTACCGGGCGCTGGCTGAGGCGGGGGCCGAGATCCTCACCGCGCCGGCCTGCTTCACCCGCCAGACCGGCGAGGCGCACTGGCACATCCTCCAGCGGGCGCGGGCGATCGAGACCGGCGCCTTCGTGATCTCGGCCGCACAGGGCGGCGTGCACGAGGATGGCCGCGAGACCTTCGGCCATTCGCTGATCGTCGATCCCTGGGGTCGCGTGCTAGCCGATGCCGGCGGGGCGGAGCCGAGGGTGATCCTGGCCGAGATCGATCTCGCTCAGGTCGCGGATGCGCGGGCGCGAATCCCGGCGCTGCAACACGGACGCGCGTTCACGGTCGAGCGCATCGGGCCCGAGGTTCGGGCCGCACAGTCAGCAAGAGAATGATCCGGTACAGTCTCGTCTGCGACGCCGACCACGACTTCGACAGCTGGTTCCCGTCCTCCGAATCCTACGATGTGCAGGCTGAGCGCGGGCTGGTGACCTGCCCGATCTGCGACAGCGCGAAGGTGACGAAGGCGCTCATGGCCCCGAGCGTGGCCCGCACCGATCGCGGGCAGGTTCCGGCACCGGTCGAGGCCCAGCCCGAGGCGGCGATGCCGATGATCGCGGAGCCCGAGCGCCAGGTCCGCGCGATGCTGCGCGCGTTGCGTGAGCAGATCGTGACCAATTCCGAGCATGTCGGAACGCGCTTCCCGGAGGAGGCGCGCAAGATCCATTACGGCGAGGCGGAAGGCCGCCCGATCTACGGCGAGGCGAGCCCGGCCGAGGCGCGGGCCCTCATCGCGGAAGGGATCGACGTGGCGCCGATCCCGATCATGCCCGACGACCGCAACTGAGCGGGCTGCGCTCAGGGACGCGCGGCGGCGGTGCCGGCCAGCGAGGCCAGCGCGAAAGCGGCGACGGCGTTCCATCCGGCGAGCGAGAGTCCCAGAACCCGCATCGCCGCCACCGAGCAATCGACGACCTTCGTGCTCTGAAGCTGGTTCAGGAAATCGCCGACCTGACCGGGATTGGCCCCCGTGCCGCCGCCGCAATCGCTGGGCCCCGGCCAGAAGCCCCATTCCGCGCCGGCATGGTAGACCCCGATCCCGGCCCCGTAGACGAGTCCGAGCGCGGCAAGCCCCAGCGCCAGGCGGGCCAGCCGCTCCGGCGCGAACAAAGCCGCAAGCCCGAGTGGGATCGCGGCATAATAGGGCAGGCGCTCGGTCAGGCAGAGCTTACAGGGCGCGTAGCCGTACCCGTACTGGAGCACCAGGACGGCGCCCAGGATCAGCGCGGAGGCGAGGGCGAGCCAGAGGCCCGCTCTCTTGAGGCGAAGGGCTGACGCGACGTTCATGGCTACAGGATCACCTTGAACAACAAGAAGCCGAGGACGACCACGGCCACCGAGATCGCCGCGACCGCGTTGAGATGCCGGTCGAGCACGCCGCGGATCTGGACACCGTAGCGGCCGAGCAGGCCGGCGAGGATGAAGAACCTGGCCCCGCGGGTGATGACGGACAGCACCGTGAACCAGAACAGGCTGTAATGGGCGAAGCCCGACGTGATCGTGACGAGCTTGTAGGGGATCGGCGTGAGCCCTTTCAACAGGATCACCCAATGGCCGTAGCGCGCGTAGGAATCCTGGAAGGTCGCGGCCGAGTTCTGCAGACCGTAGAGGCGGATCAGCCACTCGCCGACCGAGTCGAACAGGAGCGCCCCGATCGCGTAGCCGACGAGGCCCCCGAGCACCGAGGCCACCGTGGCGATCGTCGCGTAGAGCCAGACCCGGTCGGGACGGCTCACCGCCATCGGCACCAGCATCGCGTCCGGCGGAACCGGGAAGAACGAACTCTCGGCGAAGGCCACGGCCCCGAGCACGTAGGGCGCGGAGGGCCTGCCGCTGAGCGCGAGGATCCACGCGTAGAGCCGGCGGAGCATACAACTTCCAGATTGCCAGGGAACGGCTGCCCTTTGAGCATAGGCGCCGCGGAATGACCAGATTGCTCGGCCCCGGCAAAAAACCGCGCGCGCACCCTTGGCGCGGGCGCCACACCTATGCGAAGAGCGCGACGCGCGGGTATGGCGGAATTGGTAGACGCGGGCGACTCAAAATCGCCAGCCGCAAGGCGTGGGGGTTCGATTCCCTCTACCCGCACCATCGTTGCAGCTATCAGAGCTCATTCCAGAAACTGAGCGCGATCACGCCCCAACAGCACCGCATCCTTCGTCGTGCTGCAGTTCTGGTGGATCCCCGTCGTCTCAGGAGATTTTGCGTCGCGGTCTGCGCACTCTGCTGCGCTGCCCATCGTCCCCTATTTCGGCTGAAGGCGCGACCACGGGGTCGGCTATCGACATGAGGCGATCTCGTGAATCAGCGCCGATGCGTCGCGATCCTGGGAGCCGGTATGGCCGGCGCAGCCGCGGCGTCGCGCATCGCCGAAGCTGGCCTGGATGTGCGCGTCTTCGACAAAGGGCGTGGCGTCGGTGGCCGGATGGCGACCCGGCGCGCGGATGGGTTGCAGTTCGACCATGGTGCGCAATTCATGCGGGCGCACGGCGACGTCTTCGCGGCGCGCCTCGCGGATTGGGAGAGGCGGGGTATCGTCGGTCCCTGGGCAGAACGGCGGGTCGGCATACCCGACATGACCGCGCCGGTCCGAGACCTCCTGTCCGACCTCTCCGTCGCCTCCGGTACGGCGATCACGCGGATCATCCCCGATGGGGCGTGCTGGCGGCTGACCGACGGTGCAGGCGGCGAACACGGTCCGTTCGCGGCGGTCGCGATCACCTTCCCGGCGCCTCAGATCGCTGCGCTGCTCGCGGCATCGGGGTTTGCCCTGGCCGGGGTCGAGCGGGCGACCTACGCACCGTGCTGGTCTTTAATGGTGGCGGTCGAGCGGGCGCCTGCGGACGTGCTGATCGAGCCGAATGACGGTCCGATCGGGCTCATCGCCTCGGATTCCTCGAAGCCCGGCCGGTCGGAGGGCGGCCGCCTGACCGTGCATGCCAAGCCGGATTGGTCACGCACCCATCTCGAGGCGCGCAGGGAGGCGATCGTATCGGTCTTGTCGAAGGCCGCGGAAGCGTGTCTCGGATCGCCGCTCCGTGTCGGCTACGCCCAGGCGCACCGTTGGCGCTTCGCCCAGGTTGAGACCGCCCTCGAGAAGCCCTGCCTGTACGAACCCGACTTGCGGCTCGGCGCGGCCGGCGATTGGTGTCTCGGGCCGCGGATCGAGGCGGCGCATGACAGTGGTTTGGCGCTCGCCAACGCGATTCTGTCCGATCTCGGCAGGCCCGCGTGATCCCGCCCATCGCTTTCCATCCGGCCTACGAATCCAGCCTGCCGGCCGGGCATCGCTTTCCGATGCGGAAATACGGCCTGCTGGCCGAAACGCTGGTGGCCAAGGGGCTGGCGCCGCTGGGCTTCGTCACGCCGGAACTGGCCACCGCGGATATCTTGGTCAACGCGCACGATCCAGCCTACGTCGCCGCGGTCCTCGGCGTCGCAGTGCCCCGGGAGATCGAGCGGGCGATCGGCCTGCCGGTGGATGCGTCCCTGGTCCGACGGTCGCGCGCCTCGGTGGGCGGGACGCTCCTGGCGGCCCGGTTGGCGCTGGCCGAGGGGCTGGCGGGCAGCGCGGCCGGCGGCAGCCATCACGCACGGCGTCTGCAGGGCGCCGGCTTCTGTGTGCTCAACGACGTCGCGGTCGCCGCGCGAACCCTTCAGGCCGAGGGCGCGGTGCGGCG
The DNA here is from genome assembly GCF_020523825.1 of Methylobacterium brachiatum. GTDB lineage: Bacteria > Pseudomonadota > Alphaproteobacteria > Rhizobiales > Beijerinckiaceae > Methylobacterium > Methylobacterium brachiatum. Next base: position 111,303 of record NZ_JAJALK010000008.1, read on the forward strand.
GATTCTGGTGGTCGATTGCGATGTCCATCAGGGTGACGGCACGGCGGATTGCCTGGCGCTGTGGCCGGACCTGTTCACGCTCTCGATCCATTGCGAGAACAACTACCCGGCCCAGAAGATCGCCGGAGATCTCGATATCGGCCTGCCGGATCGGCTCGACGATGCCGGTTACCTCGAGGTGCTGCGCGCCCGCCTGCCGCCGCTCCTCGACGCCCTAGTCCCCGATCTGATCTTCTACAATGCCGGGGTCGATCCGCATCGCGACGACCGCCTCGGGCGGCTGTGCCTGAGCGACGCCGGTCTGCTTGCCCGCGACCGGTTCGTGGTGGCGCAGGCGCGTGCCCGGCTCATCCCGCTCGTGGCCGTGATCGGCGGCGGATACACCCACGATGTCGAGGCGCTCGCCCTTCGGCATGCCCTGGTCTTCGAGGCGCTGGCGGCGGAGGCCGCAGCGGCGTCCTCGCCCGGGTGAGGCGCGGATGCATCAGGTGTCCGGACATCGTTTCGGACGCGGCACCGCGAAAGGTTTTGGGAAGGGTCGGCGGCGAGGATCCGGAAGTCACGGATCGATCAAATCGCGCGCGCCGAGCGGCCTCAACAGCTTCGCCCCAGGCAGATGTGCTGACGATCCTGTGAAGCCGTTGGGATTCAGTCATGCTTGCGCGAATCTGGGAGGTGTTGAAGGCGACGATTGCGGTGGTGGCACTGATCACGGCCGCTCTCGTCTCGGCGGACAAGCTCGATCGGCGCAAGCCGCCGACCCATGCCGCTTCTGTCAGCGAGCCTGCGGCGACCGGAGCCATCACGCCCGGCGCGAGGCCTTGATCGCGCTGGCTGCCTCCCCGTCGCCAGTCCCATCGGAGCGCGCGCGCACATCGGCCGGGCACCTTTCATGCGACAGAATGGTCCGCCGGCCGGGGGATATTTCCGCGGGGTCCGGCGTTCACGCCCCACTTTGAGGCTTGGCCGTTCGGGCCGTCCACGCTCTGGATAGAGGATCTGTTTCGATGAAGTCCGCTTCGTTCGCTCTGCTCGCCCTGATCGCCGGCGCGGCGCCGGCGCTGGCCGAATCCCGGGCGGACCGTGCCGCCTGCACGCCGGACGTCATGCGCCTCTGCGCATCGCAGATCCCGAATGCCACGGCGATCGCGGCCTGCCTGCGCAAGCAGCGTCCCAATCTCAGCCCCGGCTGCGGCCTGGTGATGGACCAGTCCGACCGCTCGGTCCGAACCGTCTCGAACCGGCGCTGACGCGGCCCCTCACCAGCCGTTGATGCGCGGCCAGACGGCGCCGGTCAGCGTTTGACCGGTGATGACATGGTAGCGATCGTGCTGGGCGCCGGTGGCGCAGGCATGGTTGGGTAGGATCCGGAGGCGCGCACCGACCGGAAGATCCGGCAGCGTCGCGGTCGAGCCGGGCCGCAGGGCCAGGATCCCGTGCTCCTGGTTGGCGTCCCGCACGATCAGGTCCGGATAGGGCTGGCCCGACCCGTCGCAGGCGACGCCGTAGCCCTGGTCGACCGCTTGGCGCGCCGTGCCGCGGTCGCGCGAGAGCGCCATCCAGCCGGCATCGGTGATGATCCAGCCCTTATCCCGCTGGTGACCGATCACCGTCGTCAGGACGCTGAGCGCGATGTCGTCGATCGTGCAGGAGCCGATCCCGGCCTGGAACAGGTCGCCGATCATGAACACGCCGGCGCGAACTTCGGTGATGCCGTCGAGATTGTCCGCGTAGCGCGCCGTCGGGGTCGAGCCGACGCTGACCACCGGGCAGGGCAGGGCCGCCTCGCGCAGGATCGCGGCGGCTGCCAAAGCGGCCTGACGCTCGGCCTCGGCCGCCGCCTTCAGCGCCGCCGGGTCGCTGAGCCCGTAGCTGTCGCCCGCATGCAGGAGCACGCCCCGGAGCGTTGCGCCCGCGGCGAGCACCCGCCCGATCGCCACAAGATGATCGGCGTCGCGGGGATCGACGCCGGAGCGATGCCCGTCGGCATCGACCTCGATCAGGACCGGCAGCGTATCGCCGGCGCGACGGCTCCAGCTCGCCACGGCCTCGGCTTGCTCGACCGAATCCAGAACGATCGCGAGATCGGTACCCCAGCGCCGCCGGATCGCGCCCACCCGATCGAGCTTCTGCGGCGCGATCCCCACGGCATAGATCAGGTCACGGACGCCGCCTTCGGCGAAGTACTCCGCCTCCCGCAGCGTCGAGACGGTCGCCGGACCGGACGGGCTCGCCATGGCGATGCGCGCGACGTCGAGGGATTTGGCGGTCTTCAGATGCGGTCGCAGCGACACGCCCAGCCGGTCGAGCCGCGCCCGCATCCCGGCGACGTTGGCCTTCAGCCTGTCCGAATCCAGGAGCAGGCAGGGCGTCTCCAGCGCCTCGAAGCCATCTGCCTGCCCGATGCGCCCGTCCGTCATCCGCCCGCTCCCGCGCTCTCCACCCGGGCGCGGTTCTAATGAGGGATCGGTGCGCCGTCACGGCGCAGACTCATCTGTTCGCGAACAGGGTGACCATCATCGACCGTCCCTCGGGCGGCAGGACGAGGCCGAAGGCGGTCTCGTCACCGTTGAGCAGGCGCTCGCGCACCCAGCGACCGTCTTCGAAATGACCCTCTTCCACCGTGACGAGTTCGACGGAGCCCGGCTGCCCGAGCTTGGGCGCGAAGAGCAGGTTGGCCGAGGCGCCGGTGACGAGATACCGGTCGGGCGCGGCGCGGGCCACGATCACCCGGCCCGAGAGATCGGGGTTCCCCTGGCCGCGCTTGCCGCCATAGACCTCCTTCACCTCGCCGAAGCGGGCCACGAAATCGACCTCGTCGAACGTTCCCGGCACGTTGGCGAGGCCGTCCTCCTCGATCGCCACGCGGACTTGGCCGGCGTCACGCAGCGGCAGCAGGAAGGGGGCGATACCGCTCAGCAGGCGGTAATCGACGGCGATCGGCTCCTCCGCCGGCCGGCCGTCCTTCAACCCGGATTCCGCGCTGAGGCCGAACCGGGCGATGCCCAGCGCGTGCGGCTGGGCCAGCGTCCAGAACGCATGGCGGGCATGGGCCATCGTCGCCCCGGTCTCCGGCACGAATAGCGGATTGCCCGGAATGTCGTAGGCGCGCGCGATCGCGATATAGGGGGCGATGTTGGTGTCGTAATTGTCGACCCCGACGACGTCGATGGCGGGCGCCAGCGCGCGCCATTGCGGCAGCAGCCAGGAGACCGCACCGCCCGAGGGCGAGCTTTCCCCCGGCCGCAGAAGCCCCGGCTGCTCCCGCGGCCAGACATTGGCGTAGAGGGGAAGCGCATAGACCCGCTTCCCGGCCTCCGCGACGGCGCCGATATATTTGGCGGTGTGATAGGCCATGAAGGCTTCCGGCGCATCGACGCCGTAACGCTCGGTCCAAGTACCGGGCTTGGCGCCCGGCATGTCGGCCGGCACGGGGCCGCGGAACAGTGCTTCCGCCGCGGGGGAATGGTCGCGGTCGGCGCCCAGCGTGCCGGCCTCGTTCTCCACCTGCACCATGATCACCGTGCGCTGGGCGCCGTCGACCTCGGCCAGATGTCCCATCAGGGCGGAGAAGGCCCGCGCGTCGGCGTCACGGCTGGCGGTGGCGATCGGGGTCAGCACTTCGATGGGCGCGCCGGTTGCAGAGATGACCCTGGGGAATCGCCGGACATCGCGCTTCACCCAGGCCGGGGTGTAGCTCATGGTGGCATTCTTCCAGGTGCCGAACCAGAGCAGGGTGAGCCGGAGCTTCTGCGCCCGCGCCTCCGCCAGCAACCCGTCCACCACCGACCAGTCGAACTTGCCCTCTTCGGGCTCGATCACCTGCCAGCTCACCGGAACCATGACCACGTTGGCATGAAGCCGCGCGATCGCCGGGCCCAGCGCCTTCAGGTCCGCCGGAAAGCCGCTGGAATTGTTGAGCTGGATCCCGAGAGTCAGGAACGGCTTGCCGTCCACTTCCAGGGCCGGCTTGCCCGCATCGTTTGGGACGAGGCGACTGGTCTGAGCCTGCAGTCCGGGGGAGGCCACGACCGCAGCGGCCGCCAGGAGCAGGCCGAAGAGACTTCGCCGCCGCGTCGCCGGCCAAGCGGCCGACCCCGATGCGAACAGGCCGTGCGCGTTCATGCAGATCCCCCGATCGCCGCGATGAAGGCTGCCGCGTCCCGGCCGACATCGACCGCCGGCTTTCCGGGGCGGTAGAGATTCGAGCCCAGCCCGAAGCCCGCTGCGCCCGCCTGCCGCCAGACCGAGACGCTGTCGGGCGTGACCCCGCCGACGGCGAGCACGCGGGCGCTGGACGGGAACACGGCCCGGTGCGCCTTGAGCGCCGCCGGGGTGGCAATGTCCGCCGGGAAGAGCTTCAGGGCGGTCGCGCCGGCCGCGAGCGCCGCGAAGGCCTCGCTCGGGGTCTGGTAGCCCGGCAGCGAGACGAGCCCGGCGGCGACGGTCGCGCGGATCACCGCGGCGTCCGTGTTCGGCGAGACGATGAGGGTGCCGCCCGCCGCCGCGACCTCCGCAACCTGCGCCGGCGTCAGCACCGTGCCGGCACCGACCAGCGCGCGACCGGCGAAACGCTCGGCGAGCGACGCGATGCTCTTGAGCGGCTCCGGCGAGTTCAGCGGCACCTCGATCAGGGTGAAGCCGGCCTCGACCAGCGCATCGCCGACGGCCGGCGCCTCGTCCGGCGTGAGCCCGCGCAGGATCGCCACCAGCGGGCAGGCCGCGAAGGCGGCCTCGAAGCGGTTGAGGATCGTCATGACCGGGAGCTCCAGATGGCGTGGATGCCGGCGGTCGTGGATCCGTCCGGCACCGCGACGGCGCGGCCGCCGGCTTCGGTGATCGCCACACCGTAGAGCGTGGCCAAGGCCCCGCCGGCGAGCAGGTAGACCGGGCGCCGGCCGAGATCGCTGCGCGTCCCGACATCCGCGCCGATCATGATGCCGCTCGCATAGGCCGCCGCATCCCAGGGCGCCAGCCGGGCGAGCAGCACGCCGGCCCGGACCTCGAACAGCGCGGCGGCGAGGTTGCGCGATTCGCGACCGCGCCGGAGTCCGTCCCGGAAGGCGTCGGAATCCGCGACCGGGCCGTCCAGCATGCCGGCCAGGATGCCGTGTGACCGGACCAGGGCGAAGAGCTCCCCGGTCATGACGGTGGTGAAATCCGTGATCGCGCCGTCGACCGTCTCGATCCACTTGTTGTGCGTGCCCGGCTGGCAGAACAGGGCCGTGGACGGCGCGGCACCGGTGCTGATCGCGCCGAGCACCTGGACCTCCTCGCCGCGCATCACGTCCGGGCGGGGGCCGCTCCGCAGGGCGATTCCGGGGATGATCCGCACATCAGGCGCGACGTCGAGGCAGGCGGCAGCAAGATCCTGGAGGGTGGCGGGCGCGTCGATATAGGGCGCCTCGCGCCAGCCCCGGGTCGAGCCGACCATCCCCGCCGCGACGACGGAGTGCACGCCGAAGCGGTCGCGCAGCGCCGCGATGGCGTCGGGATAGTCGTCCTGGGTCAGCGCGAGGACGCCGCGGTCGTCCTGAAGGCTATCCACCACGGCGCCTCCCGCGGTCATCGCGTAGGCACGCCGGTTGGTGGTTCCCCAGTCCACGGCGATGTAGGCCGCTCGGCCGACCATGCGCCTCCTCCCTCTCCCGAATTTGTCTGAGTTATATGGGGCTCGCGAGGCTGGTCAAGCTCGGACCGACCCGCCGAACCGAAGGGAAAACCTTGGCCGCGCCGGCTCCGCAATCCCCGATGCCGGCTACCAGATCAGGCGCGGCAAGCATCAGCATATCATGAGCCGGGGATTGTCCCGCCGCGCCGAGCGTTTGCGATGGACTGTTCAGGGCCGGATCGGCGATATGGCAGGCAATAAATCATACGCGGGAGGGACGCGCTTGGCACGGGACGTGATCCTGGCGACCGATGGCTTGACGATGGAATTCAAGGGATTCCGGGCCGTCAACGGCGTCAAGCTGGAAGTCGAGCGCGGGACGATCCACGCGTTGATCGGCCCGAACGGCGCCGGCAAGACCACCTGCTTCAACCTGCTGACGAAGTTCCTCATCCCCACCGCCGGCACCATCCGGTACAAGGACAAGGACATCACCGGGATGCGGGCCGCCGACGTGGCGCGGCTCGGGCTCGTGCGCTCCTTCCAGATCTCGGCGGTGTTCCCGCACCTGACGGTGACCGAGAACGTGCGGATCGCGCTGCAGCGACGGCGGCGGGGCGATTCCTTCGACTTCTGGCGGCCCGAGCGGGTGCTGCGGGCGCTCGACGGCGAGGCGCTGGCCCTGGTCGAGGCGGTGGGCCTGTCCGAATTCGCGGATTCGCTGGCCGTCGAGCTGTCTTACGGCCGCAAGCGCGCGCTGGAGATCGCCACGACCCTGGCCCTCGATCCCGAGATGCTGCTGCTCGACGAGCCGATGGCCGGGATGGGCCACGAGGACGTGGAGCGGACGGCCCAGCTGATCCGCCGGGTCTCGAAGGACCGCACCATCCTGATGGTCGAGCACAATCTCTCGGTGGTCGCGTCGCTGTCGGACCGCATCACTGTCCTGGCCCGCGGCCAGGTCCTGGCCGAGGGCGATTACGCCACCGTCTCGAAGGATCCGCGCGTGGTCGAAGCGTATATCGGGGCGGGACATGCGTGAGGCCGCCGTGAAGACGCCCCTGCCGGCCGCGGCGACGGATGCCCTCCTGACCGTGCGCGGGCTGGAGGGCTGGTACGGCGAGAGCCACGTGCTCCACGGCATCGACATCGATGTCCGGGCCGGCGAAGTGATCACGCTGCTCGGCCGCAACGGCGCCGGCAAGACCACGACGCTGCGGGCGATCATCGGCATCCTCGGCCGGCGGGCCGGCTCGATCGTCTATGACGGCGTCGAGACCATCCGGATGGCCTCGCGCAACATCGCCCGCCTCGGCCTCGGCTACGTCCCAGAGGAGCGCGGCATCTTCGCGAGCCTCACGGTCCACGAGAACCTGATGCTGCCGCCCCGGGTGAAACCGGGCGGGATGTCGGTGGCCGAGATCCACACCCTGTTCCCGAACCTGAAGGAGCGTGCGGGCAGCCAGGGCACCAAGCTCTCGGGCGGCGAGCAGCAGATGCTCGCCATCGGCCGCATCCTGCGAACCGGCGCGAAGCTGATCCTGCTGGACGAGCCCACCGAAGGTCTCGCGCCGGTCATCGTCCAGCAGATCGGCCGGACGATCCAGCAATTGAAGTCTCAGGGCTACACCATCGTGCTGGTCGAGCAGAATTTCCGCTTCGCCCAGACGTTGGCCGACCGGCACTTCGTCATCGAGCAGGGCAGGGTGGTCGACATGATCCCCAATGCCGATCTTGACGCCAATATCGACAAGCTTCACGCCTATCTCGGCGTCTGAGGCGGACGACCAATACCCAATAAGCGCCGGAGAACGGCGTCGAACGCTCGGCAGGCGGGATCCGCTGCGCCGCTGGAGGATAGGAAGACCATGTTCGGACGTCTCATCGGGTCCGTCTCCCTCGCCGCCCTCGCCGGAGCCCTGATGATGGGCGGCGCGAGCGCGCAGACGAATGTGAAGATCGGCATCCTCGGCGATCGCTCGGGGGCCTATTCCGACATCAGCGGCGAGGGGTCGGTGGTCGCCGCCCGGCTGGCCGTCGAGGATTTCAAGCCGGCCGAGCACGGGCTGAAGGTCGAGATCGTCTCGGCCGACCACCAGAACAAGCCCGATGTCGGCGCGGCCATCGCCCGGCAATGGTACGACCGCGACAACGTCGACATGATCACCGACGGCGTCACCTCCTCGGTCGCCCTGGCGATCAGCCAGGTGACCAAGGAGAAGAACAAGGTCTTCATCGATACCGGCGCCGGCACCGCCGACCTCACCGGCCCGCAATGCACGCCGAACACGATCCACTGGGTCTACGACACGGTGGCGCTCGCCAACGGCACCGGCGGCGCCATGGTCAAGCGCGGCGGCAACACCTGGTTCTTCCTCACCGCCGATTACGTGTTCGGCCAGACCCTGCAGCGCGACACCAGCGCGGTGATCACCAAGAACGGCGGCAAGGTCATCGGCTCGGTCAAGACGCCGTTCCCGACCTCGGACTTCTCCTCGTTCCTGCTCCAGGCCCAGGGCTCCGGCGCCAAGGTGATCGGGCTCGCCAATGCCGGCACCGACACGATCAACGCGATCAAGCAGGCCGGCGAGTTCGGCATCACCGAGGGCGGCCAGGCGCTCGCCGGCCTCCTCGTGTTCTCCTCGGATGTCCACTCGCTCGGCACCAAGGTCGCGCAGGGCCTCGTCCTGACCGAGCCGTTCTACTGGGACCTGAACGACCAGACCCGGGCCTTCTCGGACCGCTTCGCCAAGCAGATGAAGGGCAATTCGAAGCCCACCGCCAACCACGCGGGCGTCTACTCGGACGTGCTCCACTATCTCAAGGCGATGGCCGAGCTGAAAACGGCCAAAGATGGCGCCGCCGTCGTGGCCAAGATGAAGGCGATGCCGACCGACGACCCCCTGTTCGGCAAGGGCACCATCCGCGCCGACGGGCGCAAGATCCACGACATGTACCTGTTCGAGGTCAAGAAGCCGTCCGAATCGAAGGGCGAGTGGGACCTGTACAACAAGCTCGAGACGATCCCGGGCGATCAGGTCTTCCGGCCGCTCAACGAGGGCAATTGCCCGCTGGTGAAGGGCTGACAATGCGGGTCCGGCACGGAGGACGGCCATGACCATGATCTTCGGCGTGCCGACCCAGGCCCTGTTCGGGCAGCTGCTGCTCGGCCTGATCAACGGCTCGTTCTACGCGATCCTGTCGCTCGGGCTCGCGATCATCTTCGGGCTCCTGAACATCATCAACTTCGCCCACGGCGCGCTCTACATGATGGGCGCGTTCGTGGCCTGGATGCTGCTGACCTATGTCGGGCTCGGCTACTGGTGGGCGCTGGGCCTCGCACCGCTGGTGGTGGGCGCCTTCGGCATCCTGCTGGAGCGGGTGCTGATCGCCCGGCTCTACAAGCTCGACCACCTCTACGGCCTGCTTCTGACCTTCGGCCTGGCGCTGATCATCCAGGGCCTGTTCCGCAACCAGTACGGGGTCTCGGGCCTGCCCTACGCGATTCCGGCCGAGCTGTCGGGCGGGCAGCGCCTGCCGTTCATGTTCCTGCCGAACTACCGGGCCTGGGTGGTGGTGGCCTCGCTCACCGTCTGCATCGCCACCTGGCTGGTCATCGAGAAGACCAAGCTCGGCGCCTATCTGCGGGCCGCCACCGAGAATCCGACGCTGGTCCAGGCCTTCGGGGTCAACGTGCCCCTGTTCCTGACCCTGACCTACGGGTTCGGCGTGGCGCTCGCGGGCTTCGCTGGGGTGCTCGCGGCGCCGATCTACTCGGTGAACCCCAACATGGGTGCCGACATCATCATCGTGGTCTTCGCCGTGGTGGTGATCGGCGGCATGGGCTCGATCATCGGCTCGGTGATCACCGGCTTCGCGCTCGGCCTGGTCGAGGGTCTGACCAAGGTGTTCTACCCGGAGGCGTCGGCGACCGTGATCTTCGTGATCATGGTGCTGGTGCTGCTCGTCAAACCCGCCGGCCTGTTCGGGCGCACGGCCTGATAGAGATCTGAGGCTCGATCCCCATGGCCGACACCGCCGCCATCGACGCTGCACCGATCGCCGCCGCGCTGCCGACGCGCCGCGACGACAAGGCGCTGCACCGGATGATCTTCGTCGGCATCGCGGTGCTGCTGATCGCGGCGCCCCTGGTGCTCTATCCCGTCTACCTGATGAAGGTGCTGTGCTTCGCGCTGTTCGCGCTCGCCTTCAACCTGCTGCTGGGCTACGGCGGCCTGCTGTCGTTCGGCCACGCCGCCTATTTCGGCATGGCGAGCTATCTCTGCGCCTACACGGCCAAGAGCCTCGGCTTCACCCCGGAACTGGCGATCCTGTCGGGCACCGCCACGGCGGCCCTGCTCGGGCTCGTCTTCGGCTCCCTGGCGATCCGGCGCCAGGGCATCTACTTCTCGATGATCACCCTGGCGCTCGCCCAGATGGCGTTCTTCTTCTCGCTGCAGGCCAAGTTCACCGGCGGCGAGGACGGCATCCAGGCGGTGCCGCGCGGCAACCTGTTCGGGGTGTTCAGCCTGGCGGACGACCGGGCGATGTACGCCGTCGTCTGCGTGGTCTTCATGGCCGGGATGCTGCTGATCTACCGGATCATCCACTCGCCGTTCGGCCAGGTGCTGAAGGCGATCCGGGACAACGAGCCCCGGGCGATCTCGCTGGGCTACCGGGCCAACCAGTACAAGCTCGCGGTCTTCGTCCTCTCGGCGACGCTGGCCGGGCTCGCCGGCTCGACCAAGGCGATCGTGTTCCAGCTCGCCTCGCTCACCGACGTCCACTGGTCGATGTCGGGCGAGGTGGTGCTGATGACGCTCGTTGGCGGCATGGGCACGGTGTTCGGGCCCATCGTCGGCGCGCTGGTGATCGTCACCATGGAGACGTACCTGGCGCAGTTCGGCGCCTGGGTGACGATCATCCAGGGCTGCGTCTTCGTGCTCTGCGTGCTGCTGTTCCGGGAAGGCATCGTCGGGCTGATCGCCCGGATCATCCGCAAGCCGCTGTGACGGGCGGCCGCAGGCGGCCGGCGCCGGCGCGTTGACGGATCGTTAACCACGGCGGCTCAACCTGCAGTTCCCAGGCTGACAGGTTTGAAGATGACGAAGACCCAGCCGCTGAGCATTGACGATCCCGCGGCGGATTGCCCGATCCCGGTCGAGACCGTCGGCCGATTGATCAAGGCCGACGCCGACGCGGCGACCTACATCCTGGACGGCATCCCGGAGGCGACACGGGCGCGTCTTGCGGTCTGGTTGTACGGCCGCAGCCACACCCACGAGATCGGCGTGCGCGTCGCGGCGACCTGCGACGGCGCCACGCTGCGCCGCACCGCCGGCCTCGTCGGCACCGCCCTCTACGACGCGTCCCGCCGGCCCTACAAGGCGCCGAGCCACGGCGCCCGGCCCGCCGGCAGCCGCATCTCGCTGGGCGGTTCGAGCCGCCGGGCCTGAGCGCCGCGGCTTCGCGACACGGTCCCTGTCATCCGGTACGCTAGGAGCGCCGCCGTCCGCCGGCTATCGTGCGCCCCAATGTCCGCCCCTCAACCCGTCATCCGCCGCCTGGACCCGATCCTCGTCGACCGCATCGCCGCGGGCGAAGTGGTGGAGCGCCCGGCCTCGGCCGTGAAGGAGCTGGTCGAGAACGCGATCGATGCCGGGGCCCGCACCATCGACGTGGTGGTGGAGAATGGCGGCCGCCGGTTGATCCGGGTCATCGACGACGGCCGCGGTATGAGCCCGGAGGATCTGGCGCTGTGCGTCGAGCGCCACGCCACCTCGAAGCTCCCGGGCGGCGACCTCTCGGCCATCGACACGCTCGGATTCCGCGGCGAGGCTTTGCCCTCGATCGGCGCGGTGTCGCGGCTCGCCATCACCACCCGCCCCGAGGGGGCCGAGGCCGGGGCGAGCCTGACCGTCGAGGCCGGGCTGAAGGGCGCGGTCCGGCCGGCCCCGGCCCAGCGCGGCACCCGGATCGAGGTGACCGAGCTGTTCGCGGCGACGCCGGCCCGGCTGAAATTCCTCAAATCCGACCGGGCCGAGAATTCGGCCATCGCCGAAACCTTGCGGCGGCTCGCGGTGGCCCAGCCCGGGATCCGCTTCACCCTGCGGGCCGATGCGGGCCAGCCGCTGCTGCTGCCGGCGGAGACCGGCCCTGAGGGCGAGCTGCGCCGGCTGACTGCGGTGCTCGGCCCCGATTTCGCCGCCAACGCGCTCCCGGTCTCCCTCGCCCGGGAGGGGTTCTCCGTGACCGGCCATGTCGGCCTGCCGACCTATCACCGCGGCGCCGCCGGCTACATCCACCTCGTGGTCAACGGCCGTCCGGTACGCGACCGGCTGCTGCTCGGCGCGGTGCGCGGTGCCTATGCCGACACCCTGGCCTCCGACCGCCATCCGGTGCTCGGGCTCGCCATCGCGTGCGATCCCGACCTAGTCGACGTCAACGTCCACCCGGCCAAGACCGAGGTGCGTTTCCGCGAGCCCGGCCTGGTGCGGGCGCTGGTGGTCAGCGCGATCCACGACGCCCTGCGCCGGGGTGGCGCCCGCTCGGCCACCACGGGGGCCAGCCGGACCCTCGACGCCCTGCGCCCCGCCGGCCCGGCGCTCGCCACCCATACCGGCGCGGCCGCGCCGAGCCTGTTCCGCTCCGCGCGGCCGAGCTTCTTCCCGGCCGGCACGCCCTCCGTGGCGGCGCCGTCGGGCTACCGCCGGACCGAGAGCTGGCGCCCGGCGCCGGAGCCGGCCGAGGCGGCCCCGGTCTTCGGGGAGCCGGAGGGCTTCGGCGAGGCGGCGCAGGCCCCGTTCGAAGGGCCGGCGGATCTCGCGGCGCCGCCCCAGGCGGATGTCCGCCTTTCGTCCGAGGCGGCTGAGGCCGTCGACCATCCGCTCGGCGCGGCACGCGCGCAGATCCACGAGACCTATATCCTGGCCCAGACCCGGGACGGCCTCGTCATCGTCGATCAGCACGCCGCCCATGAGCGCCTCGTCTACGAGCGCATGAAGGCGGAGCGGGCGCGCGGCGGCATCGCCCGCCAGGGCCTGCTGATCCCGGACGTGGTCGAGATGAGCCCCGACGCCGCCGAGCGCCTGGTCGCCGCCGCCCCGGATCTCGACCGGCTCGGCCTGTCGATCGAGGCGTTCGGGACCGGCGCCGTGCTGGTGCGTGAGGTACCGGCCGCCCTGATCGGCGCCTCGATCCGCGATCTCGTCACCGATATCCTCGACGCGCTGGAGGCGAGCGGCGACGAGGAGGGCGGCGCCCCCGCCACCGAGGGCGGCCCCCTCGGCCGGCGCCTCGACGCGGTGCTCTCGCGCATGAGCTGCCACGGCTCGGTCCGCGCCGGGCGGCGCCTGCGTCCGGAGGAGATGAACGCGCTGCTCCGCGAGATGGAGGCGACGCCCAATTCCGGCCAGTGCAACCACGGCCGTCCGACCTCGATCGAGTTGAAGCTCTCCGACATCGAGCGGCTGTTCGGCCGCCGGTGACAAAGCGGTGCGGCTCGAACGGGAGGGATGCTCCTTGAAACGACCGTGCCAATGGCGTACCATAATCGCTGGGATCGAAGCGTCGTAACCTTCGAATTCCGCGATGACGGCGTCACGGGCGGCGACGTCATCACGGTGACGATGGCGACACCGGCCGGGGCGCTTCACCTCATGGCCGAAGTCGCTCTCGAGGATGAGGGACGCAGGTTGCGGCTCTTCGGGGTCCACATGCATTCTGAGAGCGGCAGCGGTACGATCGGGCCGGCCAATCTCCGGCGTCTGGCGCGCTGGGCCGTCGAGGAGACCGGCTTCGATGAACTCATCGTTGAGGGAGCGGCTCGCACGTCTGGGGCCCGTCCGGGACATATCCCGCGTCACATCCGGGTTGCCCGCTGTGATCTCTCTGACCCCGGTCGAGAACGTCCAGCAGGTCCTGGCGATCCCCGCGGCACTCGCCCTGGCAAAGCGCGGGATTAGCCTTCTCCGGGCGAAGCGCGTCGTCGAGGAGGTCCTCTCCCGGGGCTACGCGGTGGTCGAGCTTCCCACGGTCGAGGATGCGAGCGTACTGGCGGACGATCTGCGCCGAGCCGGATGCAAAGCCGCTGAGGTGAACCGCGGCGTGGTCGATGTCCGGGATCTTCGCGAGCGCCTGGGGCTGACGCAGGAGCAGTTCGCCTTGCGCTACGGTCTCGATGTGTCGGCCATTCGCAATTGGGAAACCGGCCGACGCAAGCCCGACCCGGCGGCGCTCGGCTATCTCCACGTCATCGACCGGATGCCCGAAGAGGTCCGATCGGCCCTGGAGAAACCGCTCGCCTCCGCCACTTCATAGCCGGCCGCGCCTGCGGGTTGGACGCGACACGAGTCCGCGCCTGTCCCACGAACGGATCATATCCGACGTGCTTTGTCTGGACCGAAGACCTGATACCCCGACTCTAGCGCATCACCTTCCCTGACCCGCACCGCGCCGCCGCCGGAGCCCGCGACCATGGATTTCACCATCTCTAGCCGCGTCGAGGATTACCGCGTGCGGATCGCCGCCTTCGTGGATGCGCAGATCCTGCCGGTGGAGGCGGACCGGTCGGCCTACGACGCGCACGGGAATATCGGCCTGGCCGAGCTGGCCCGGCTGCGCGCGCTGGCCAAGGCGGAGGGGCTGTGGTGCCTGCAGCTCAAGCCCGAGACCGGAGGGGCCGGGCTCGACAAGGTCGGCATGGCGGTCTGCTACGAGGCGATGAACCGCTCGATCTTCGGGCCGGTGGTGTTCAATTCCGCCGCCCCCGACGACGGCAACATGATGGTGCTGGAGAAGGTCGCCACCCCGGCCCAGAAGGAACGCTGGCTGGCGCCGATCGTGCGCGGCGAGGTCCGCTCGGCCTTCGCCATGACCGAGCCGCATCCCGGGGGCGGCTCGGATCCCGGCATGATCCAGACCCGGGCCGAGCGGCGGGGCGACACCTACGTGGTCACCGGCCGCAAATGGTACATCACCGGGGCCGAGGAGGCCGCCCACTTCATCCTGATGGCCCGCACCTCCGACGATGCCCGGAAAGGGCTCACCGCCTTCCTGTTCCACAAGGACCAGCCCGGCTGGGAGATCCTGCGCCGGATCCCGATCATGGGCCCGGAGGAGCATGGCGGCCATTGCGAATTGCTGTTCGACGGGCTGGAGATCCCGGCCGAGAACGTCCTGATGAACGAGGGCGACGGCCTCAAGCTGACCCAGATCCGCCTCGGCCCGGCCCGGCTGACCCATTGCATGCGCTGGCTCGGCCTGTCGAAGCGCTGCGTCGAGATCGCCCGGGCCTACGCGGCGGAGCGGCACGGCTTCGGCATCCGCCTCGCCGACCGGGAGAGCATCCAGCTCATGCTGGGTGACTTGGCCATGCGGATCGAGATCGGCCGGTTGCTGGTGATGAAAGCGGCCTGGGCGCTCGACCAGGGGAGCTTTGCCCGCAAGGAGGTCTCGATGGCCAAGGTCCACGTCGCCAACCTGATCCACGCGGCGGCCGACATCGCCATCCAGATCAACGGCGCCCGCGGCTACTCCACCGACACGCCGCTGGAATGGATCTACCGCTACGCCCGCCAGGCGCGGCTGGTGGACGGGGCCGACGAGGTCCACAAGATGGTGCTCAACCGCAATCTCGAGGCCGAGGGCGATTCGTTTTGGACTTGGGGGGTCGAGACGTGATGGGTGTTGTTCCACCTTAAAAAGCGAACATCCAGCCCAACCCCCTCATCCTGAGGTGCGTCCACGCAGCGGACGCCTCGAAGGAGGCCTCCCGGAATCGGGCGGCTGGCTGGAAGTCTCCTTCGAGGCCCAGCGATCTTCGATCGCCGGGCACCTCAGGATGAGGGCGTGGGTGGGATGATTGATTCTGTACGCCGCCCGTAATGAAGAACGAAAGCCGGCTCTGCGAAAGCATGGATCGGTGACCGTCCAAGGTGAGGAAAGGTCCGAAAAAGATGACCGATGTCGTGATCACCGGTGCGGTGCGCACCGCGATCGGCACCTTCGGGGGCTCGCTCGCCGCGATCCCGCCGGCCGAGCTGGCGGCCCGATGCGTGGCGGAGGCGCTCACGCGCGCCAGGACCGCGCCCGAGGCGGTCGGCCACGTGGTTCTGGGCAACGTCATCCCCACGGAGCCGCGGGACGCCTATATCGCCCGGGTCGCGGCCATCGAGGGCGGGGTGCCGAAGGAAGTGCCGGCGCTCACGGTCAACCGCCTGTGCGGCAGCGGCCTGCAGGCGATCGTCTCGGCCGCCCAGGCGATCATGCTGGGCGATGCGGATGTCGCGGTCGCTGGCGGCGCCGAGAGCATGAGCCGCTCGCCGCACCTGCTGAGGACCGGCCGCTTCGGACAGCGCATGGGCGACGCCGCCCTGGTCGACTACATGGTCGGCGTGCTCAACGACCCGTTCGGCCACGGCCATATGGGCGTCACCGCCGAGAATGTCGCCGAGCGCTACGGCATCTCCCGCACCATGCAGGATGACTTCGCCGCCGAGAGCCAGGCCAGGGCCGCGCGCGCGATCCGCGAGGGCCGGTTCCGCGACCAGATTCTGCCGGTCGAGGTCCAGCGCAAGCGCGAGACCGTGGCGTTCGACACCGACGAGCACCCGAAGGCCACCAGCGCCGAGGATCTCGCCAAGCTCCGCCCGGCCTTCTCCAAGACCGGCAGCGTCACCGCCGGCAACGCGTCCGGCCTCAACGACGGCGCCGCGATCGTGGTGCTCGCGAGCGCGGCCGCCGCCGAGCGGGACGGGTCGAGGCCGCTCGCCCGCATCGTCGGCTACGCCCATGCCGGCGTCGATCCCTCCGAGATGGGCATGGGTCCGGTGCCGGCGGTGCAGCGCCTGCTGGAACGCACCGGCCTGCGCGCCGCCGATTTCGACGTGATCGAGTCGAACGAGGCCTTCGCGGCCCAGGCCTGCGCGGTCTCCCGCGCCCTCGACCTCGACCCCGACAAGGTCAACGTGAATGGCGGCGCCATCGCGCTCGGCCATCCCCTGGGCGCCACGGGGGCGATCGTCACCGTGAAGGCGCTCTACGAGCTGGCCCGGGTGAACGGCCGCTACGGGCTCGTCACGATGTGCATCGGCGGCGGCCAGGGCATCGCCATGGCGATCGAGCGGCTGCACTGAGATGGCGGGCCTGTTCGATCTCACCGGCCGGCACGTTCTGGTCACCGGCGCATCGAGCGGCCTCGGCCGCCACTTCGCCGTCACGCTGGCCAAGGCCGGCGCCCGCCTGTCGCTCGGCGCCCGCCGCGCCGACGCCCTGGCCGAGACCGTCGCCCGGGTCGAAGGGGAGGGCGGCGAGGCGCACGCCATCGTCCTGGACGTGACCAAGGCCGCGAGCGTCGAGCAGGCCCTCGACGCCGCCGAGGCGCGGTTCGGGCCCGTTTTGGTCCTCATCAACAATGCCGGCGTCACCGCAACGAAACCGGCCCTCGACCTCGACGAGGCCGCATGGGATTTCGTGCTCGACACGAATCTGAAGGGTGTCTGGCTGGTGGCGCAGGCGACCGGGCGGCGGATGGTCCGGCACGGGGCCGGCGGCAGCATCGTCAACATCGCGTCGATCCTGGGCCTGCGGGTCACCGGCGGCTTGGCGCCCTACGCCGCCTCGAAGGCCGGCGTCGTGCAGCTCACCAAGAGCCTGGCGCTCGAATGGGCCCGCCACGGGATCCGGGTGAATGCGCTCGCGCCCGGCTACATCGCCACCGAGCTGAACGATGCGTTCTTCGAGTCCGAGCCCGGCAAGGCGCTGATCAAGCGCGTGCCGCAGCGTCGGCTGGGCGAGGCGTCCGAGCTCGACGGGCCGCTCCTGCTGCTGGCGTCGGATGCCGGGTCGTACATGACCGGCAGCGTCGTCGCGGTCGACGGCGGCCACCTCGTGTCGGGTCTTTAGCCGATGGAACAGGCGCGGCTGCGTGACTGGCTCGCCGAGCATCTCGGCTGTCCGGACCTCGCCATCGAGGAAATTCGGCCGCTGGGGGGCGGCTCGATTCAGGAGAACCGGCTCGTTCAGTGCCGGATCGGCGACACGGCGCGGGCCTTCGTCCTGCGCATGGACGCCGCCGCGACCATCGCGTCGAGCCGTTCGCGGGCGGAGGAGTTCCGCATCCTGGAGGCGGTCTGGCGGGCCGGCGTGCGCGTGCCGGAACCGGTCGGGTTCTGCGACAATCCCGCCGTGGTCGGCGCGCCCTTCGCGCTGATGGGCTTGGTCGAGGGCGTGGGTCTCGGGCCGCGCATCGTCAAGGATCTCGCCCTCGGCGGCGACCGGGAGGTTCTGGCCGAGACGCTCGGCCGGGAACTAGCCCGGATCCACGGTGCTCTCGACCCGCGGGAGCCGCCCGCTGCGCTGGCCTTCCTGGGGGTCCCCGAGGCGCAGCCGGCGCACGCTGAGATCGCGCGCCTGCGCGCCAGCCTCGACGGGATCGGCGCCAAGCGCCCGGCGATCGAGTGGGGGCTGCGCTGGGGCGAGGTCCGGGCGCCGGATTGTCCGTCGCCGGCCTTGGTGCATCGGGATTTCCGTACCGGAAACTACATGGTCGACGGATCCGGGCTCACCGCGATCCTCGATTGGGAGTTTGCCGGCTGGGGCGATCCCGCGCAGGATCTCGGCTGGTTCTGCGCCGCCTGCTGGCGCTTCGGGCGGCCGGATCTCGAGGCCGGCGGCATCGGCTCCCGGGCGGCGTTCTACCGGGGCTACACGCAGGAGAGCGGGCGCGCGATCGACCCTGAGAGCGTCGCCTATTGGGAGGTGCTGGCGCATCTGCGCTGGGCGGTGATCGCCCTGGAACAGGGCGCCCGCCACGTGTCGGGCCGGGAATTCTCCCTGGAGCTGGCCCTCACCGGCCGGATGGTGCCGGAGCTGGAACGCACGATCCTGCGGGCGACCGCCCCGGAAAGCTGGAGCTGAGCATGCAGGACGAACCCTCCGGCGCCGCGCTCCTCGACGCGGCCCGCCGGGCGCTCACCGAGGAGGTCGTCCCGGGCCTCGCCGGCCGGCCGCGCTACGTCGCCCTGATGGTCGCCAACGCGATCGGCATCGCCGCCCGCGAGCTCGCTCAGGCGGATCGTCTGAAGGACGCCGGCGCGCAGGTCCTGGGCAGCGCGGGCGATGACGCGCTGGACGATCTGGTCCGGGCGATCCGGGCCGGCGCGCGCGACGCCGACCCGGAGTTGCACGATGCGCTCAGCGCCGCCGCGGACGCCGCCGCCGACATCTGGAAGCCGTCGAAAGCGCGCGCCTGACGTCTCAGAGCCCCCGGGCCTGCTCGCGCAGGACGAATTTCTGGATCTTGCCGGTCGAGGTCTTGGGCAGGGGGCCGAACACCACCGTCCTGGGCACCTTGAACCGCGCCATCCGCTCCCGGCAGAAATCGATCAGGTCCTGATCGCTGGGGGACGCCGCGCCCGGCTTCATCTCGAGGAACGCGCAGGGGCTCTCGCCCCAGGTCGCGTCCGGGCGCGCCACCACGGCCGCCAGCATCACCGCGGGGTGGCGCATCAGCACCTCCTCGACTTCCAGGCTGGAGATGTTCTCCCCGCCCGAGATAATGATGTCCTTGGCCCGGTCCTTGATCTCGACGGCGCCGTCGGGGTGCCAGACGGCGAGGTCGCCGGTGCGGTACCAGCCGCCGGCGAGCGCCTTCGCGGTGGCGTCGGGGTTGCCGAGATAGCCCTTCATGACCGTGTTGCCGCGCAGGCAGATCTCCCCAACGGTCAGCCCGTCCTGCGGCACCGGACGGTCGGTGTCCGGGTCGACCACGATGGCGGCTTCGAGGGTGGCGAGGGGGACGCCCTGGCGGGCCATCCGGGCGTAGCGGTCGTCGTCCGGCAGGTCGGCCCAATCGGGCTGCTCCAGGCAGACGGTCGCCGGGCCGTAGCTCTCGGTGGCGCCGTAGAGATGCGTCACCTGGAAGCCGAGCTCCTCCATCGTGCGGATGATCGTCGAGGACGGAGCCGCGCCGCCGACCGCGCAGCGCACCCGCTGCGGAAACGGCACGCGATCCGAGGCCGGGGCGTGGGCGATGATCGAGAGCACGATCGGCGCGCCGCAGAGATGCGTCACCCCATGCTCGGCGATCAGCGAAAAAATCGCCGCCGGCTCGACCTTGCGCAGGCAGATCTGCGTCGCACAGGCCGCGACGCTCGCCCAGGGATAGGACCAGCCGCTGCAATGAAACATCGGCAGGGTCCAGAGATACACGCTCTCGCCCGTGAGCCCGAAGGTGACGGCGTTGCCGAGCGCCTGGAGATAGGCGCCGCGATGGCTGTAGACCGCACCCTTCGGGTCGCCGGTGGTGCCCGAGGTGTAGAGCAGGCAGAGCGATTGCCATTCGTCGGCAGGACCCGGCCAGGCATAGTCCGGGTCGCCCTCCGCGAGCAGCGCCTCGTAGGGGATCGCGCCGGCGATGCCGCTGGCGCCGATCTCCACCACCAGGATCGGCCCGGCCCGGTCGGCGAGCGCCCGGGAGGCCAGCGCGCCGTACTCGGCCTCGACGATCAGCACCCGGGCGCCGCCATGGTCCAAGGAGAACGCGATCGTCGCCGGATCGAGGCGGGTGTTCAGCGGGTTCAGCACGGCGCCGAGCATCGGCACGGCGAAATGCGCCTCGATCATCTCCGCCACGTTCGGCGCGAGGATCGCCACCGTGTCGAGCCGTCCGATCCCGCGCGCAGCCAGCCCCGAGGCGAGGCGGCGGCAGCGGCGATACAGGTCGGCGTAGGTCAGCTGCCGCGCCCCGTCGATGACCGCGATTCGGGCCCCGACCGAGGCGGCAGCCCGGGCGAGCAGGCTGGCGGGGGAAAGCGGGACGTCATTCGCGGGGGTCCGGTCGAGGCCGGTCTCGAACGGATGACGGGCGGATTCCTGGGCGCCCGCGCGGGGCGGATCTGTCTCCGTCATCTCTCGGCCTTCTGATCGGGCGTCTGGCGTGGCGTGCGCGTGACCAAGAGATGACGTCGCGCCGCGCCGGACTGTCAATCGCCGCGCTGGTTACAGGCGGGGCCTGTCATCATCCCCTTGCACGGATGCGGAAACCTGTCGGGCCGATCGGTTGTTCTGTCAGACCGCGGCGGTTGACGAGGCCGCCGCCCTGGCGGATGCCGGGGTGCTGCCCGTCGCGGCGGCGGCACGGTCGAAACGCGGGAGAGGCTTGTGAAGGACGACAACCTGCCGATGGTCTCGCCGCAGGCCGGGCGCGATCTCGCCGAAGGCAGCCTCGCCCGGGTCCGCGAGGCCTACGAACATTTCGCGGAGGCCGGCGAGATGGCGCTCAACGCCTTCGAGACCTCGATGGCGCAGAGTTTCGAAGGTTGGCGCTCGGTCATGGGCTCGAGCCGGGAGACGGCGCACCAGCTCTCCGACAGCAACGTCGCGGGCGCCCGGAGGATGCGCGAGCAATGGGATGCCGCCGGCGCGCGGCTCTACAACGCCTTCGAGGACAATGCCGGGCACACGATGGCCGCCATGCGGGAGATCGGGCACCGCATGCTGGTCGCCTCGGACACCAATGTCCGGGCCTCCCTCGACTTCGCCGAGCGGCTGGCCAAGGCGGCCGATGCCCGCGAGATGGCGGCGCTGCACGTCACGTTCATGCAGGAGCAGTCGCGTCGCCTGACCGACCAGATGGTCGACCTGCACCAGACCACCAGCCGCCTCGCCCGCGAGGCCGCGTCGCGCACGGAAACCCCGTGACCGCGCTGGCTGCCGAGCGCGTGGCGGCACCCGAATCCATGCCGCGGCTCGACGACCTCAGCCGCGCCGACGTGCCGTTCCGGACCGGCCATTTCGCGGCCTACGCGCCCCACGATTTCCACCGCATCGCCTATGTCGAATGGGGCGACCCGGACAGCCCGCACGTGGTCGTCTGCGTCCACGGTCTTAGCCGGCAGGGCCGGGATTTCGACCCGCTCGGCTACAAGCTGGCGAAGATGGGCTACCGGGTCGTGTGCCCGGACCTGCCCGGGCGGGGCTTGAGCGGCTGGCTCAAAGATCCGGAACTCTACGGCCTGCCCCAATACGCCGCCGATATGGCCGCGCTGATCGGGCATCTGCGGATCAGCGGGAAGATCGACTGGGTCGGCACGTCGCTCGGCGGCCTCACCGGCATGGTGCTGGCGGCCGCGGCCAACACGCCGATCCGCCGGATGGTCATCAACGATATCGGGCCGTTCCTGCCCTGGGCGCCGATCCGCCATATCGGCACGCGGCTGCGCGATGCGCCACGCCTCCACCACAACCTAGCGTCTGGCGAATCGCGCCTGCGGACCGTGCTGTCGGATTTCGGCCCGCTCACGGACGAACAGTGGCGCCACATCGCCAGGCACAGCTTCTTCCCGGAGCCCAACGGCGGCTGGCGGCCCCATTACGATCCCGGCATCGGCGACGCCTTCCGGCCAGGGCGGGTCTACAGCGTCAGCATGTGGCGCGACTGGGACGCGATCACCTGCCCGGTCCTGCTGCTGCGGGGCGAGCATTCGGAACTGCTCCTCGCCTCCACGGCGGACGAAATGACCCGCCGCGGACCGCCCACCGAGCGCGTCGAGATCCCGGATTGCGGGCACGCACCGGCTCTGCTCGACGCGGATCAACTTCGCATCGTCACCGATTGGCTCGGTCCCGCCGCCTGAGCGGAGGGCCCGGCACAGATCGAAGTCCGGTCGATGGGGCGCGCGCCAGTTTAGACGAAAGCGAATCACTTGGGCCGCAGGCAATCGTGCGCAGTGGATCATTCCCGGAAAGTCCCGACCGGCCTAGTCGTTTTCCTCAAAATTGGTCGGTCGCCGATCTGTGTGTCGATCGCCTTGGCACGATTGCGAAACCGAGGTGGCTATGTTCGCTCTGCATGGTGGCACAAGCGTGACCATTCGTTGCGCACTCGGCTGCACTATGGCACTAACATGCGTCACGTTTGGACCTTAGCCGCGTGATGTTGCACCTTTGGGTTGTGAACGGCGGCCAAGGTCTGACGACCACGATTGCCGCAACCTGAAGAAGTTCGGACTTTTCATCATGTCCAACCCCACCCCCAAGCCGAAGCAGACCACGGCCATCGATCACGGGGTCGGCAGCCGGATCGCGTTCCTGCGGGCGGCCAACGGGCTGAGCCAGTCCGCCCTGGCCAGTGCATTGGGCGTCAGCTTCCAGCAGGTTCAGAAATACGAGACCGGCAAGAACCGCGTCGGGGCCGGGCGCCTCCAGGCGATCGCCGAGCGCCTCGGCGTTCCGGTGTCGAGCTTCTTCGAGCCGGAGCCGGAAGCGTCGAGCGAGAACGGCCCGGCCCTGCTCCGGGTCGCCGGGGCCGTGGAACTGCTGCGGGCCTACAATCAGATCGGCGACGACCAGATGCGCCGCGATGTCATCGCGCTGGTGAAGTCCGCGGCCCGGATCGGGCATGCCACCGCCCCCGCGGACGGCGCGGCGCAGAAGGCTTCGACCAACGGCGCTGCGCCGTCAGCCTGAACCCGGCAGCCGCCGCCGGTTGACCGGCACCACTCCCCGCCACACGTCGTCTTGCGATCCCGATTCGAGAGGCGACGGCGATGGCGGCTCTGCACCTGACGAACCTCTACGCCGATCTCGACCTTGGAGCTTCCGAGGAGGTCGTCACCATCCTGCACGCGGCACCCGGCTTGCGGGTCGAGCGCATCGTCTCGACCGGGCAGGCGAGCCCCCCGGGTTTCCATTACGATCAGCCCCATGCCGAATGGGTGGCGGTGCTGGCGGGGTCCGCCGAGTTACGCTTCGCCGATGAGGCCGCGCCGCGCACGCTGTTGGCGGGCGATAGCGTGCTGATCGAGCCCCATCGTCGGCACCGGGTCGAGCACACCGATTCGCCGACAATTTGGCTGGCTATCCATTTCGGCCCTGAGGTCGAGGCGGAGCCTCAACCCTGACGCGCTGTCAGGCGGAGAAGCGCGCCATGGCAACCGCTGTGTCGCCGTAGACCCGACGCTCCAGCACGGTGAAACCCTCGGGCCATGTGAGCTGGACGCCCTCAGCCTCTTCCACGACGGCGAGGGCACCCGGCGCGAGCCAGGCCCCGGCGGCGGCGCTCGCCAGCGCCTGGGGCGCCAATCCGCGATTGTACGGGGGATCGCAGAAGACAATCGAGAACGGCGCCGTGGTGCCGACCGGCCCGAGGCGGGTCGCGTCGCGCCGGAACAGCCGGGTCACGCCTTCCGCGCCGAAGGCCTCGATGTTCGATCGAATCACGGCGCGCGCCTCGGCGCCCTCATCGACCAGGAGGGCGTAGGAAGCGCCGCGGGACAGCGCCTCGAAACCCAGCGCGCCGGTGCCCGCGAACAGGTCGAGCACCCGCGCGCCCACGACCACGTCGTCGTAGGCATGGGTCAGGACGTTGAACAGGGATTCGCGCAACCGGTCCGAAGTCGGGCGGATCGCATCGGTGCGCGGCGTCGCCAGCTTGCGGCCGCGCCACGCACCGCCGACGATCCTCATCGGCCTCCGCGCGGCGGACGCCCGCCGCCAGCGCCACCCGGTCTCGCGCCACCGGGCTTGCCACCGCCCTTGAAGCCGCCCGGACGTCCGCCGGGCTTGGCGCCCGGCCCCTTTCCGGCAAAGCCGCCGGATGCCTTGCCGCCGAAGCCGCCGCCGCTCTTGCCGGCGAAACCGCCGGGCTTGCCGCCCGGGCGCGATCCACCGCCGGGCTTCGCGCCGCCGAAAGCGGGCTTGCCCCCGGGGCCGGACCGCTCGCTGCGGAAGCCCCCGCCACCCCGCGGGGCGCCCTCGGCCGATGCCCCGGCGAACGGGCGATCCCGGCGTCCGGCCGGCTTCGCGTCGCGGCGATCGTCGCGCCGTGCGTCGTCGCGCGGACCGGACGCGCTCCGCGCCGAATCGCGCGGTCCCGAACGGTCCCCGTAGCTCGGCCGCTCGCCCGGACCGCGATCGCTCCGTGGCGACGGTCCGCCTCTATCCCAGCCGCCACGTTCCGGACGGCCCGCCGCGCTGCGCTGGCCGCCCTCGGGGGCGCCGCGATCGGCGTAACGCCGACGCGGCTTCTCCTCTTGGACCGGCTCGACCGGGCTCGGAGCGAGGCGCTCGACGACGACCCGGCGGTCGCCCTTCTGGAACGAACCGACCCGCTCATGGCCGCGCTCGGCCGCGGCCGCCTGCGACGCGCGGGGATCGGCGCCCCGGCGCGGGACACGGGCAGCCCGCGGCTTACCGGTCTCCTCCTCGGCCCGCCAGGCGGATTTGCGCGGACCGGAGCCGACCCCGCCGGTCGAGACCCGGGGTGCCGGCGCGGGGCGCGCGGCGTTGCGGGTGCCGGCGGGCGCCGGGGCGCGCTCGGCCTTCTTGGGGCTGCCGAAGGCGCCGATCGGCTCGCGGACCGGGCTCTCGAAATCCACTCCGGCCTGCTCCGCGAGCGCCTTGCCGAGCTGGTCCTTGAGGACGCGCATGCGCACTTCCTCGACGAGGCCGACTTCCAGATCGCCCAGCTGGAACGGACCGAAGGAGAGCCGGATCAGCCGGTTCACCGACAGGCCCAGATGTTCGAGGATCCGCTTGACCTCGCGGTTCTTGCCCTCGCGCAGACCGAGCGTCAGCCAGAGATTGTCGCCCTGGACCCGGTCCAGCGTCGCCTCGACTGGGCCGTACTCCATCCCGTCGATGGTCACGCCCTTGGCGAGCTTGTCGAGTTGCGCCTGATCGGTGTCGCCGTGAGCGCGGACGCGGTAGCGGCGCAGCCAGCCCGTGTCGGGATGGGCGATCACTTTCGCGAGACCGCCATCGTTGGTGAGCAGCAGCAGGCCCTCGGTGTTGATGTCGAGCCGGCCGACCGCCACCACTCGGGGCAGATCCTCCGGCAGGACCTCGAAGACCGTCTGGCGGCCTTCCGGATCGCGCGCCGTGGTGACGAGGCCGCGCGGCTTGTGGAAGATCCACAGGCGGCTGCGCTCGCGCGCCGGCATGCGCTCGCCGTCGATCAGGATCGTGTCGTCGTCGGTGACGTTGCGCGCGGGCGAGGTCAGCGTCTCGCCGTTGACGCTGACGCGCCCGGCCAGGATCATCGCCTCGGCGTCGCGCCGCGACGCGATGCCGGCCCGGGCCATCGCCTTGGCGATGCGCTCGCCGGGCGGTGTGGCCGCTTCGCCATCGGCCTCCGCAGGCTCGGACACGGGCTCGGCCGGGACGGAGGGCCGGGGCGGTTTCGGCTCGCTCTCGGACGGATGGCCCTTCGGCGGCGTCGCGGATTCGCTGCCCGCATCGGTCGCGGGCGTCCAGCGCTCGGTTCGCGTGGTCTCAGCGTCCGGCTGGGCGGAAGCCCCCGGACCGTCGTCTTTCGGCAAGTCACTCATGCGCCGGCCTTACCAGAGCCGGCCCGGACAGGCGAGACGGGTTGAACGGCGGCAAAGGAATATGCCCCGCCCGAACGCCAAAGGGCGGCCCAGATGGACCGCCCCGGCTCACGCGCCTTTCGGCGCGTGGTTTCAGATTTGCGTCGTTCAGAGTCTCGGAGACCGCCCGCGCATCACGCCGAACACGGCGGAGATCAGGAACAGGGCGATCGCCACGAAGAACACGATCTTGGCCGCCTCGACGGCCGTGCCGGCGATGCCGCCGAAACCCAGGAGCGCCGCCACGAGAGCGACGACGAGAAACGTGATAGCCCAACCGATCATGGCATCCTCACGAAGTTCAGCCGGTTCAGGATCGAAACCCGCCGGCGGCGGATTCCGATCCCGTCGGGTCAGCGAATTCAGATCTTGTCGGTCGCCGACTTCACGGCGCTCTTGGCATCCCCGACGGTGCCCTGGGCCTTGCCCTTGAGCTCCTGGGCGGCGCCCTCGGTCTTCAGCTTGTCGTTGTTGGTCACGTCACCCAGGCCCTGCTTGGCCTTGCCGAGGGCCTCGTTGGCCGCGCCCTTGATCTTGTCGGTGGTGCTGCTCATGGCGTTTCCTTCCGTCCAATCATCTCGCGGCGGCGCCGCAATCGATATGGCAACATCGGTGCTGAGCGGAATGTTCCAGGCATTAACATTGACCTGGATCAGTGTCCGGCGCCGGTCGGTGCCTGTCCCGGCGATGGGGTGATAAACACAGTGGCGGCCGAACCGATCCACCGAGCGGAGCACGAATCCGCGGGCGCCGAAGGGGCGTTCGACCGGGCTTTTGCCGCTGCGCGGGCGGCGGCCGCGGCCGGCGAGGTGCCCGTCGGCGCCGTCGTGGTCCGCGACGGCCGGGTGCTGGCGGTCGCCCATAACCGGCCGCGGGCGCTCCACGACCCGACCGCGCATGCGGAGATCCTGGCGATCCGCGCCGCCTGCGCGGCCCTCGGCGACGAGCGCCTGACCGGCTGCGATCTCTACGTCACCCTGGAGCCCTGCCCGATGTGCGCCGGCGCGATCTCCTTCGCCCGGATCCGGCGGCTCTATTACGGCGCGGCCGACCCCAAGGGCGGCGGGGTCGAGCACGGGCCGCGGGTGTTCAACCAGCCGACCTGCCACCACGCCCCGGAGGTCTATGGCGGCTTCCGCGAGACCGAGGCGGCCGAACTCCTGCGCGCCTTCTTCGCGGAACGCCGCGCCTGAGGGCTTGAAGACGCGGGCCGTCGCGGCATCCTCAGAGGATCGAACGGAGCGTCCGCCCATGACACCGATCTATTCGCGCGCCCTGATCGTCGGGGCAGGCTCCGGCCTCAGCGCCTCGCTCGCCCGGCTCCTGGCGGCGGACGGGCTGAGGGTCGGACTCGCGGCCCGCAACGTCGAGAAGCTGTCGGCCCTCGCGGCCGAGACCGGCGCGGCCATCCATGCCTGTGATGCGAGCGACCCGAGCGACGTCGAGGCCCTGTTCGCGCGCCTGGAGCCGGCGCTCGGCGGGTCGCCCGACGTGGTCGTCTACAACGCGAGCGGCCGGCTGCGCGGACCGTTGGTCGATCTCGATCCGGCGGCGGTAGCCCAATCCCTGATGGTCTCGGCCTATGGCGGCTTCCTGGTGGCGCAGGCCGCCGCGCGCCGGATGCTGCCGCACCGGCACGGGGCGATCCTGCTCACCGGCGCCTCGGCGAGCGTGAAGGGCTTTGCCGGCTCGGCGCCCTTCGCCATGGGGAAATTCGCGCTGCGGGGCCTCGGCCAGAGCCTTGCCCGCGAATTGCAGCCGCAGGGCATCCACGTCGCCCACGTGGTGATCGACGGCGCGATCCGGAATCCGGCCCGGGGCGGCGAGCCGCCGGACGCCCCGGACAGCCATCTCGACCCGGACGCGATCGCCCGCGCCTACCGCGACCTGCTGCGCCAGGACCGCAGCGCCTGGACTTCGGAGCTGGAGTTGCGCCCCTGGGTCGAGCGCTTCTGACGCGGTCAGGGATTGACCCGCAGGCCGACCAGGAAGGTGTTGTCGCGGAAGCTCGAGCCCACCGACGTGCTGTCGATCTGCTGGTAGATGTAGGTCCCCCGCAAGGTCAGCCACCGGGTGAAGCGGTAATCGAGCCGCGCGGTGGCGGAGAAGCCGTTCTCCCGGATGGTGCTGCCCTGGTAGTCGTTCTTCAGGAACGAGCCGCCGAACACGATCGACAGGTTGCGCAGCAGATCGTGCTGGAGCTCGACGGTGGCGACCTCGGTGAGGATGCCACTCGAGCCGAGGATCGTGGTCTCGGTCACGCCCGTCGCCGCGGTGAACCGGACGGTGGTGAGCGGGCTCAGCGACCAGACCAGCGCGGCGTTGACCAGCGGCGCGTCGATGTCCCGCAAGGAGGGATCGACGTAGGAGCGGTGCTGGATGCCGGCCGAGATCTCGCCGGTGATCGAGCGGGCGAGGCCGAAGCTCGCCCCGACCATGAGGGCGATGCCGTCGGAATCGCGGCGGATACCGTTGGTGTCGCGGCGCAGGTCGTAGATTCGGGTATCGCCCAGCAGGTCCACGAAGGGGCTCAGGTCCGGGCTGACCTCGTAGGCGGTGCGCAGCTGCAGGCTGTACTGGTTCAGGTTTCGGTCGGCCTGGTTGATGGTCTGGCCACTCGAAAGCTGAGCGTTGTCGAATTGCGAGCGGTCGACCGAGCCGCGCAGGGTCACGGAGAGCCGGTTGAACGTCTCCGTGGCGCCGAGCGACGCGCCGTAGACGGCGAGCAGCGGCCGGCTCGTGGCTGCCGCGGCCTGAAGGTTGGGGCTCGACGTGCGCTGCGTGTCGACGAGGAAGCGGCCCTCCGCGTCGACATGCAGGTCGCGGTTGACGTCGATGCGCAGCCGGACGGTGCCGTCCGCGGCCGGCCGGCTGGCGGCCTCGTTCTGCGGCGTCTCCAGGTATGAGCCGCGCAGCGCGCCCTGGAGCGAGCTGGAGGACCAGTCGCTGCGGAAATCCACCGCGGCCTCGGTGCGCAGGGCCACCGATCCCCGGGCGGCCTGCCGGTTGGTCTGGTCCGGGTTCGAATCGTAGCCGATGCTCTGCGCGAAGCTCGGCAGCACCGTGAAGGTGCCGATCCGGTAGCCGATCGGCGCGTAGGCCGGATCGGTCGGGATCGGCCGAGCGAGGTCGGTGCCGAGGATGAATCCCGGCGTCAGCAGACCCAGGGCCGGGGTGATCGCGAAGAGCGGCAGGACGGGGCGCGACGCCAGGACCGGCTGCACCGGCACGCCGACGACGGCCTGCTGGATCACCGGGGTGAGGCGCAGCGCCGGCGCCGGCACCTGCGTGACCTCCTGGGTGACCCTGCGGGTCGGGGAACCGATGCGCCGGGGCGGGGCGGCCCGGGAGCGCAGCAGGCTCGACGGCGTGCGGTTGCTCGGCGCCGTGGTCGATCCGCCGGTGCGCTGGCCGCTGCCGGTGATGCGGGTCCCAAGCTGCGAGAGGCCCGGCTGGCTCTGCGTGGGGATTGCCGGCGAGAGCGGGGACCGCAGGCTGTCGCCCCCGGTCTGCTCGCCGCCCGTCGCGTCTCCCCCGGAGGAAGTACGGCCGTCATCCCGGGACAGGCCGTCGGGGACGCGCCGCCGAAGGGCCGGAAGACCGTTCGGCCCGGTATCCTGGCCGATCCCGGGATTGTCCGGCTGGCCGGTGACCGGGCTGGTCGCGTCGAAGCGCTGGCCGAGGGCAGGCGATGCGGCGAGCGCGAGCGTCAGGGCCGCGAGGGCGAGCCTGATGTCCTGCCGTCCTCGCCGATCGGCGCCCGCCATCCGCACCTGATCTTGGCCTCCACCTACGCATCGCGGCCCATGAGGCCGGATCTACAGATCACGCCGGCGCCTCCGAGGTCGTCGGTATGGTTAACGTAAGCTAGCGTCGGCATGGTTAATGCGCCGTCAACGCCGAACCAGCGCGGCACGTCCAGCCGACGGCCAGTCGCTCTTAAATTTCGTTTGCGTGCAAAAGTAGCGATTGAGCTTTTCTCGCAAATCCGGTAGCGTCTGGCAGAATTCGATACGATCCTTACGGGATTGAGCGAACCGGATAGTTGCTACGTCAGAGGTTCAACGTGAGCGATAGCGCTGAAGCTGAGCAGGCCGAACACATTGAGCTGGCGGTCGATATCATCGCGGCCTATGTGTCGAACAATTCGGTGCCGCCCTCGGAACTTCCGGGTCTGATCGGCGGCATTCACGCAGCCCTGAACAGCCTTTCGGCTTCGGGGACGGGGTCTTCGACCGTTGTGGAAAAGATGAGCCCGGCGCAAATCCGGAAGTCTATCACGCACGACCACATCGTCAGTTTCGAAGACGGCAAGCCCTACAAGACCCTGCGGCGTCACCTGACGTTGCGCGGGCTCAGCCCCGAGGCCTATCGCGAGAAATGGGGCCTGCCGCGGGACTACCCGATGACGGCGGCGAGCTATTCGGCGCAGCGCTCCGAGCTGGCCCGCGCCCTCGGCCTCGGCCAGCAGCGTCGCAAGTCCCGCGGTGCGGCAGCGGCCCCCGTGGAGGAAGCCCCCGCCGCCCCCGCGCCGAAGACGCGGGGCCGCAAGAAGGCGCCGGTGGAGTAGAAGCCCGCGCCGGTCGCGGCGGATCCGTTTGACAGGACCCGCCCGGAAGCGTGACACGGCGGACGGAGAGCTCAACCTAAGAGCGTCATCTGCCGCAGCGATACACGCCGATCATGGTCTCGAAGCGCTACCCGACGTCGATCGAGGTCGCCCGCCTCGCCGGGGTCTCGCAATCGGCGGTGTCCCGCACCTTCACACCGGGGGCGAGCGTTTCGGCCCGGACGCGTGAGAAGGTCCTGGCCGCGGCGGAGACCCTCGGATTCCAGCCGAGCCTGATCCCCAAAATCATGCTGACCGACCGGTCCGGCCTCGTGGCCCTGGTGGTCGGCGGCCTGGAGAATGCGTTCTACGCGCGGGTCGTCCAGAGCCTCGCGGCATGCCTGCGGGAAGCCGGCAACCAGATCGTGCTGGTTCCGGTCGACAGCGATTACACCCTCGACGCCGTCGCGGCCCGCCTCGCGCAGTACCGGGTCGACGCGATCGTCAGCGCCCTGGCGGTCCTCTCCCAGGAGGCCGCCGAGACGCTCTCGGCCTCACGGATCCCGGTCGTCTCGTTCAACACCCCGGTGACGGCCGCGCGGGTCGGCTCGGTCGGCTCCGACAACGCCCTCGGGGGGCGGCAGGCCGCCCGCCTCCTGCACGCCCGCGACGTGCGCCATCCCGCCTTCGTGGCCGGTCCCGCCATCAGCCCCGCCAGCACCGAGCGGCTGACCGGCTTCCGCGAGGCCCTGCGCGAAGCCGGTAGGCCCGAGCCGCGCGTTGCCGGATCGGCCTATACCTACGAGGGCGGCGCGGAGGCGGCGACACAGCTCTGCGCCGAAGGTCCGGTCGACGGCATCTTCTGCGCCAACGATCTCTGCGCGCTCGGCACAATCGACGCCCTGCGGCGCGCGGGTCGGCGCGTGCCCGAGGATGTCCGGGTGATCGGCTACGACGACATCCCGGCGGCGGGATGGGGCGGCTATGATCTGACCAGCTTCGACCAGGACGTCCCGGCCTTGGTCGAGGCCACGCTGGCGATGCTCGCCCGGATGTCCGCGACGGATGCGGCCGCGGGCGAGCGCGTCCTGATCCCGCCGCGCCTGACCGAGCGCTGCAGCACCCGGGCCTGAGCAATCCGAACGGTTCAGCCAAGGCCTCCTTGCACGCGGCGCAACCGTGCGTCGCGTCTGCATCGCTATGCAAAAGCGCGATGCGGCCCATCCTTACGGCATGCTGCGCCGCACAATGCGACGCCTGTCTCCCGTTCGTAGGAGGTCGCCGTGCCCCCCTTGCCGATCCTCGCCCTCGCCGTCGCCTCGTTCGGAATCGGCACCACCGAATTCGTCATCATGGGCCTCCTGCCCGAGGTCGCCCAAAGCTTCGGCGTGACCATCCCGCAGGCGGGTTATCTCGTGTCCGGCTACGCCATGGGCGTGGTCGTGGGCTCGCCGATCGTCGCGATCGCCACCGCGCGGCTGCCCCGCAAGACGGCGCTGCTCGCCCTGATGGCGGTATTCCTCATCGGCAATATCGGCTGCGCCCTGGCGCCGACCTACGGCCTGCTGATGGTGGCCCGCGTCGTCACCGCCTTCGCGCATGGGGCGTTCTTCGGCATCGGCGCCGTGGTGGCGCGGGATCTGGTGCCGCGCGAGAAGCGGACCCAGGCGGTCTCCCTGATGTTCGCCGGGCTGACCCTCGCCAACGTGCTCGGCGTCCCGCTCGGCACCGCCCTGGGCCAGGTCGCCGGATGGCGCTCGACCTTCTGGGCCGTGGTCGCGATCGGGGTCGCCGCCGGCCTGGCGATCCAGACTTTTGTGCCCTCCGGCCTGCCCGGCACACGCGGCGGCCTCGTGAAGGAGTTCCGGGCGCTCGGGCGCTGGCCCGTGCTCCGGCCAATGCTGATCTCCACCCTGTCGTCGGTCAGCTTCTTCACGGTGTTCACCTACATCACGCCGTTCCTCACCGGCGTGACCGGGTTCTCGCCGCAGGGCGTGACCGGCGTGCTGTTCGCCGCGGGAATCGGCCTGACCGTGGGCAACCTCGCCGGCGGCCACTTCGCCGACCGGGGCCTGATGGCGACGATCATCGGCGGGTTCATCGGCATCGTGGCGGTGCTGCTGGTCCTGGCGGGGGTCGCCCATCACGCGATCCCGACCGTCGCCGTGCTGGTCCTCTGGGCGGGCCTCGCCTTCGCGCTGGTCTCGCCGCTGCAGATCTGGGTGGTCGAGGCCGCGAGCGACGCCCCGAACCTCGCCTCGACACTGAACCAGGGCGCGTTCAACCTCGGCAACGCCACCGGCGCCTGGCTCGGCGGCACGGCCCTGACGCTGGGTGCCGGTTACGGCCAGCTGCCGCTGATCGCCGCCGCCGTCTCGATCCTCGGCCTCGGCCTGACCGTCACCGCCGTCAGTCGGACCAGCAGCCGGCTGTTCTCGGCCTCTGCGCCGGGCGCGTAGCGAATGATTCCGCGAGTCGGGCGCACGCTTCGGGGCGCCGGGATCGCGGTGTCCGATTCAGGCTCTGACGCATCGTGGCTTGCAGGGCGCGCCACCCGGCCCGCGCCGCTGTGAGGGTTCCACATCGTTGTCTGTGGGATGCGCCCGGCTCCCTCACCCGTGCGGGAGAGGGGACCCGTGCCTCATTCGGAATGGGGGTAAAGCCGGCCGCTTAGGCCGGCGCCCATTCGCCTAATCCGCCCGCACCAGATCCCCGAGCAGGCTCGCCGCCACGGTCGCCTTCGAGACCGTCAGGCCCGAGGCGCTGATCGCGTCCACCGCGTCGCGGATGCGGACCAGCGGCGCGCCGCGGGCCTTGGTCCAAGCCTCGACCGCCTCCGGGCCGGCCCCGAGATCGGCCACCACCTCGGCGGTGAGCTTGCGGTGGGCGGCGGCGATGCCGGCGACCGCCCGCTCCAACGCGACCCGGTCGAACGTGTCGGCCACCGGCACGGTCCGGGCCGCGGCGGCGAGCTCGTCCAGCCGGAACGCGTGTTCCAGGGCGAAATGGGTCGCCGCCACTTCCTCGACCGGGCGGCCGCTGGCCTCGGCGACGCGCACGATATCCGGCGCGGAGATCAGGGCGTTGAGCGAGGCGAGGCGCCGGGCCTGCTCCCGGGCCATGCCGTGACCTTCGAGCACCGTCGCCCGGTCGCCGATGGCGGTGAGCGCCTCGGCATCGAGCACCTTCGGCAAAGCCGCCTCGACCGCCGCGACGCCGTCGCGGTAGCGCGCCACCAGCGGGGCGAGGCCGCCAGTCAGGTCGAGGTTGCGGATGAACCAGACGATCCGGTTGGTCAGCAGGCCCTGCACCTCGGCGTAGAGGCCCAGCTGTTCCTGCCCGGACAGGCCGCCGCCCAGCCCGTCGATGGCGAGGTTGAGCTCCATCAGGCCGAAGGCGTCCCGGGTGATGGCGTAGGCCTTGGCGATGGTCGCGGCATCCGCCCCGGTCCCGTCGACGAGCTGCGTGACCAGGGACGGGCCGCCCCGGTTGACGATGATGTTGGCCAGAGCCGTCGAGATGATCTCGCGGCGCAGCCGGTGGCCCTTCACGGCGTCCGGGAACTGCTCGCGCAGGGCTTTCGGGAAGTAGCGCTGCAATTCGCGGTCGAAATACGGGTCGTTCGGCACCGTGCTCGCGAGGATCGCGTCGTGCAGCGACAGCTTCGCGTAGGCGAGCAGCACCGCGTATTCCGGCCGGGTCAGCCCTTCGCCGCGGCGCATCCGCTCGGTGATCGCCGCATCGTCCGGCAGGTACTCGACCGCCCGGTCGAGCCGCCCCTCAGCCTCCAGCGCCTGCATGGTGCGCATGGCGAAGCCGGTCTCGCCGAGGCCGCCGCGCTGCGCGAGCGACAGCGCGAGGGTCTGCAACTCGTTGTTGCGCAGGACCAGCCGCCCGACCTCGTCGGTCATGGCGGCCAGCAGCCGGTTGCGCGCATCGTAATCGAGCCGCCCGTCGCGCTCGGGGACCATCAGGGCGATCTTGATGTTCACCTCGACGTCGGAGGTGTTCACGCCGGCGGAATTGTCGATCGCGTCGGTGTTGAGCCGGATGCCGGCCCGCGCCGCCTCGATGCGTCCGCGCTGGGTCAGGCCGAGATTGGCGCCCTCGCCGATCGCCTTCACCCGCAATTCCGGGCCGGTGATCCGCACGGCGTCGTTGGCGCGGTCGCCCGCATCCTCGTCGGTCTCGGTGGTGGCGCGGATATAGGTGCCGATGCCGCCGAACCAGAGGAGGTCGGCCGGCGCCTTCAGGATCGCCTGCATCAGCTCGGTCGGCGTCGCCTCGTCCCGGTCGAAGCCGAGGGCCGCCCGGGCCTGCTCCGAGAGCGGAATGGTCTTCAGGCTACGCGAGAACACCCCGCCGCCCTCGGAGATCAGGGACCGGTCGTAATCAGCCCAGGAGGAGCGGCCTAGATCGAACAGGCGCCGGCGCTCGGCGAAGCTCTTCGCCGCGTCGGGATTGGGGTCGAGGAAGATGTCACGGTGGTCGAAGGCCGCGATCAGCCGGAGGCTCTGCGAGAGCAGCATGCCGTTGCCGAACACGTCGCCCGACATGTCGCCGACGCCCACCACGGTGATCGGGTCCGTCTGGACGTCGATGTCGATCTCGCGGAAGTGGCGCCGCACCGCCTCCCAGGCGCCCCGGGCGGTGATGCCCATGCCCTTGTGGTCGTAGCCCTGGCTGCCACCGGACGCGAAGGCGTCGCCGAGCCAGTGGCCCTTCTCCAGGGAGAGGGCGTTGGCGATGTCCGAGAAGGTGGCGGTGCCCTTGTCGGCCGCCACAACCAGGTAGGCGTCGTCGGGATCGTGCCGCACCGTGTCGGGCGGCGGCACGATCGCCTGGTCGACGATGTTGTCGGTGAGCTCGAGCAGCGTGCGGATGAAGATCCGGTAGCTCTCGGTGCCCTCCTGCATCCAGGCCGCCCGATCGGAGGCCGGCGGCAGACGCTTGGGGAAGAAGCCGCCCTTGGCGCCCACCGGCACGATGACCGCGTTCTTGACCTGCTGCGCCTTCACCAGGCCCAGGATCTCGGTGCGGAAATCCTCCGGCCGGTCGGACCAGCGCAGGCCGCCGCGGGCGACGTAGCCGAAGCGAAGATGCACGCCCTCCACCCGGGGCGAATAGACGAAGATCTCGAAGAACGGCCGCGGCAGCGGCATCGCCGTCACCTTGGCACAGGCGAACTTGAAGCTGATCGTCTCCCGGGGGCCGCCATCAGCGGCCTTCTGGAAGAAGTTGGTCCGCACCGCCGCCTCGACCAGGTTGACGAACCGGCGCAGGATCCGGTCATCGTCCAGGCTGGTGACGTCGCCCAAGGCCTCCTCGATCAGGGAGCGGGTCTCCGCTTCCTGCGCGGCCCGGTCGCCCTCGGTCTGCGGATCGAAGCGGGTCCGGAACAGGTTGACGATCGCCCGGGCGATACCGGGATGGCGGCTCAGCGTGCCGGCCATGTAATCCTGGCCGTAGCGGATCCGCAGCTGGCGCAGATAGCGCCCGAGCGCCCGGAGCAGGGCCGCATCCCGCCAGGGGAGGGCGGCTTCCAGCACGAGTCGGTTGTAGCCGTCGGATTCCGCCGCGCCGTCGGCCAATGCCAGCATCGCCTCCTCGAGGGGCTGCTCCAGCGTGGCGAGATCGATCGCAGCGCCGCTGGCGCGCTCGAGCCGCATGTCGTGCAGCCAGATCCGGGCGGACTCGTCGAGCCCCGCCGGCCGGACCCGGTAGGTTCGCTCGTCAATGACGCGGAACCCCAGATTCTCCAGCACAGGCACCCGGTCGGACAGGGCGATGGCGGTACCGCGGGAGAAGACCTTCAGGCGGACTTGCGCGTCGGAATCACCGGCCCGGCGCCCGAGATGCACGGCGCGCGGCCGTGCGTCGCTCAGCGCCTCGAGGATGGCGATGTCGGCGACCGCCGCGTCCGGCGGGAAGTTGTCCCGGTAGGCCGCCGAGAACGCCTCGGCGTAGCGCGCCGCCAGCTGGCGGGCCTGGCCGCCATCATGCGCCTCCGCCAGGGCCGCGCCCAGGGCGTCGCCCCAGGTGCGGACCAGCGCGGCGATGCCGGCCTCCAGGACGGCGGGGTCCTGCTCCGGCGCACCCTCGTCGGGCAGGCCGATGATGTAGTGGGTCCGGGCCAGGGGACCTTCGGGCAGCTCCGAATAGGCCGCACTCGGCCGGCCGCCGTAGGCCTCGGCCAGATAGGCGGCGATCCGGGCGCTCACGGTCGAATCGAACCGGTCCTTCGGCACGAAGACCAGCAGCGACACGAAACGGCCGAACCGGTCCGGGCGCGACAGCACCCGGATCCGCGGCCGGTCGGCGAGGTTGGCGATCGCCAGGGTGAACCGGTACAGGCGCTCGATATCGATCTGGAACAGCTCGTCCCGCGGGTAGGTCTCCAGCACCGCCAGCAGGCTGCGCCCGGCATGGCTGGTCGGGTCGAGGCCGGCCCGCTCGGCCACCGCCTCGACCTTGCGGCGCAGCACCGGCACCTCGCGCGCCGGGCTGGTATAGGCGGCGGCCGTGAACAGGCCGACGATCCGCACCTCGCCCGAGAGCTTGCCGGTGGCCGAGAACAGCTTCACGCCGATATAGTCGAGATACGACACCCGGTGGACGCGGGACTTCGCGCTCGCCTTGGTGATGATCAGCGCCTGCGGCTCCTCCAGGAAGGCGAGGATTTCCGGCGTGTAATCCACCGGCGTCCGGCCCCGGCGCAGGGGCGTGGTCCCCGGATCGCGCAGCACACCAAGGCTCGACCCCTCGATCAGCGGATGCGCGTCGCCGGCGATGCCGTGCTGGCGCATCCCCAGCACTAGGAACTGCCCGTCCCGCAGCCAGTCCAGGAAGGCGCGCGCCTCGGCGATCTCGGCCTCCGGCAGCGGGGAGGGGGCGCGGCCGAGGCTGTCGGACAGCTCGGCGATCCGGGCCAGCATGGCATCGTGGTCGTCGCTCGCCAGGGCCACGTCCCGGTAGACCTGGGCGAGGGCGTCCACCAGCCGCTCGCGGGCCTCGCCGTCGAGGCGGCCGAGATGGAGATGGATGAAGCTCTCGCGCGCCAGGCTGCCATGGGCGTCGGCGGTGGTCTCGCCGACCACGCGCACCAGCGCGCCGGACGCGTCGCGCTCGACCCCGAGAATCGGGTGGGCGACGAGATCCGGTGTCAGGCCCTGCTCGGTGAGCTCGGCGAGGGTCGAGTCCAGCAGGAACGGGCGGTTGTCGTTGACGATCTCGACGATCGTCATCTCCCGGGGCCGACCGTCGCGCACCAGCGCGACGTCGCTCAGATGCACCCGGGCCGGATCGCCGGGCCTGCGCGGCTCGGACAGGAGGGCGCGCGCCCGGACCGCGAGATCGGCGACCGCATCGGCCGGGTAGGGGGCCAGATCTTCGGGGGTCACGCGCCCGAACAGGTCGCGGACGAAGCCGCCGGGGCCGCCCTGCTCGGCGACGGTCTCGGCCGCGGCCTCGATGAGCCCTGTCCGGGCCGACTTCTGTTCCGAGGATGACAACGCCGTGGCGGTTTCCAATGTCATCGCGCCTCTCACGAACCGGGAGCCTGCCGGCGCAGCGATAGCAGGGTGATCCGCCGTGTCGATGACAGGCGGCCGCAATTCCCGGTTCTCGCGTGTCGAACCGGACGAACCGTCAGGCCCGGCTTGTCCGCGCCGAAATACGTGCATATACACGCATCGTGACCATGGATCCTCCGACCGAGCCCTGCACCTGCGTCGCGCTTCGCCAGGCGACCCGTGCCCTCACGGCGTCCTACGACGCGGCCCTGCGCCCGGCCGGGCTGCGGGTGACGCAATTCTCGATCCTGCGCCGCCTGGAGCGGCTCGGACCGACGCCGCTGACCCGGCTGGCCGTCGAGGCGGTTCTGGAGCGGACCACCATGGCCCGCAACCTCGACCCGCTGGAGCGGCGCGGCCTCGTGAGGATTGGGCCGGGCCAGGATGCGCGCGAGCGCATCGTCGTCCTGACGGATCTCGGCCGCGAGGCGGTCGCGGCGGCGACGCCGTACTGGCGGGCGGCCCAGGCCCGGATCAACGCGCAGGTCGATCCCAAAGCCGTCGCCGCCCTGGCGGAAGCCCTCATCGCCGCCTCCTGACCGATCGTCTCGCACCCCGGAGCTTAGACATGGCCGCACCCGTCGAGACGCTTCCCGCGCCCCCCGTGCCGCGCCTGCATTACGCCTGGATCGTGGTCGCGGTGACCTTCCTGGTGCTGCTGATCGGGGCCGGGGTGCGGGCGACGCCGAGCATCCTGATCGTCCCGTGGGAGCGGGAATTCGGCTGGACCGCCGCCACGATCAGCGTCGGCATCGCGCTCAACATCTTCCTCTACGGCATGATCGGGCCGTTCGCGGTGGCGATCATCGAGCGGTTCGGCCTGCGCGCCTCGGTCTGCGGCTCGCTCTTCGTCCTGGCCGTCGGCACGGCCGCCACCAGCCTGATGACGGCGCCGTGGCAGATGGTGCTGCTCTGGGGCATCGTGGTCGGCTCGGGCTCCGGCATGGTCGCCAACGTCCTCGGCGCCACCGTGGCGGGCCGCTGGTTCGGCAAGCGCCGCGGCCTCGTGGTCGGTCTGCTCACCGCGAGCAGCGCGACCGGGCAGCTGATCTTCCTGCCGGCTCTGGCCTCGCTCGCGGTCGGGCAGGGCTGGCGCTCGGTGTCGCTGCTGGTCGCCGCTGTGACCCTGGCCCTGATCCCGGTGGCCGCCCTGTTGCTGCGCGACCGTCCGGCGGATCTCGGCCTGCCCCGCTACGGCGAGACCGCGGTGACCCCGGCGCCCACCTTCACCGAGAACCCCGCCATCCGGGCCCTGCGCGGCCTGCGGACCGGCCTGAAATCCAAGGATTTCTGGCTCTTGTCCGGTACCTTCTTCATCTGCGGCGCCTCGACCAACGGGCTGATCGGCACCCACCTGATCCCGGCCTGCATCGATCACGGCATCGCCGAGGTGACGGCGGCGGGCCTCCTCGCGGTCATGGGCATCTGCGACCTGATCGGCACCACGGCCTCGGGCTGGCTCACCGACCGGTTCGATTCGCGCAAGCTGCTCGCTTGGTATTACGGCCTGCGCGGCCTGTCGCTGATCTTCCTGCCCTACTCGTTCGATCTGAGCTTCTACGGGCTGTCGCTGTTCGCGGTGTTCTACGGGCTCGACTGGATCGCCACCGTGCCGCCCACCGTGCAGCTCGCCGGAAAGTCCTTCGGCGAGGAGAACGCCGCGCTCATGTTCGGCTGGATCGCCGCGTCCCACCAGATCGGCGCCGCCTCGGCCGCCTGGCTCGCCGGCATGGTCCGGACCGATACCGGGAGCTATCTCGGCGCTTTCGTGTCGGCCGGTCTGCTCTGCCTGGTCGCCGCCCTGATGGCGGGCTTCGTCGGGCGCAATCCCCGGGCGCCGGCCCTGCACCCGGTGCCGGCCTGAGCTGCATCGCGCAGGCGCGACGGCCATAAGCGTGCCGCGAAGGGGGCGCCTCGCTCGGGCAATCCCTTCGCAGCACGAGTGCCCATTGTGACAGTCGCGATCCGGCCCAACCCGCCGGTCCACGAAGCGCGCGCCCCGCAGACGCGCTCGGGGCCGGGCTTCACCGAGTTCGTCGCCATCATCGCGCTGATGATGGCGGTAACCGCCATCTCGATCGACAACCTGCTTCCGGCCTTCCCGGCGATCGAGGCCCGGTTCTCCGTGCCCGATCCGAACCGGCTGCAGCTCCTCGTCTACGTGTTCATGGCCGGGTTCGGCGTTGCCCAGCTCGCCTACGGGCCGATCTCGGACACGTTCGGGCGCCGGAAGGTGCTGCTCACCAGCCTGGCGATCTACGTGGTCGGCTGCGGGCTCGCGATGGTGGCGCCGAGCTTCGGCTGGCTGCTGGCGGCCCGAGTCATCCAGGGCATCGGCGCGGCCGGCGGGCGCGTGCTCTCCGTGGCCATCGTGCGCGACCGCTTCGCCGGGCGCGAGATGGCGAGCGTGATGTCGCTCACCATGATGGTCTTCCTGATCGTTCCGATGATCGCCCCGGCGATCGGCGGCCTGATGCTGGCGCTGGGCTCCTGGGTCTACGTGTTCGTCTCAATGCTGGCGCTGGCCTTCTGGCTGACCGTCTGGTTCTCGCTGCGGATGCCGGAGACCCTGCATCCGGAATATCGCCGGCCGCTCTCGCTCGGGGCGACCTGGGACGCGGTGCGCACCACCGTCACGACCCGGGTCTCCATCGGCTACGCCTCGGCGCTCGGCCTGCTCACCGGCTGCATCATGGGCTATGTCGGCTCGGCCCAGCAGGTGTTCGATACCGGCCTGTACCATCTCGGGCCGCTCTTCCCCCTGGCCTTCGGGCTCGTGGCCGGCGCCATGGGGGCGGCGACGCTGATCAACGCCCGGATCGTGCGGCTGCTCGGGATGCGGGCGCTGTCGCATGCCGGCATCATCGCCTTCACGCTGGTGGCGATCGCCCAGGTCGGCGTCGGCCTCGCCTATCACGGCCACCCGCCCCTGGCGGCGTTCCTGACGATCCTGGCGGCGAACCAGTTCCTGATGAGCTTCGCCCTGCCGAACTTCAACGCCCTGGCGCTGGAGCCGCTCGGGGCCATCGCGGGCACGGCCTCGTCGTTCGTCGGCTTCTATACGACGATCCTTGGGGCGTTCTCCGGCTACGTGATCGGCCAGGCCTTCGACGGGACCGTGATGCCGGTCGGGATCGGCTACGCCGCCCTCGGCGGCCTGGCCGTCCTGGTGGTGCTCTGGACCGAGCGCGGCCGGCTGTTCCGGGGCGGGGTCGCGGGCTGAGCATCGTCCCGAAAGGTGGAGGCCGGCTTTCGGACAAAGACGATGCGCCCTTGAAACAGCGGACTTAACCCAGCCTTCAAGAGAATCCGCCACCCTCCGGTCAGCCCTCACAGCCGACCGGATTCGACCATGATCGCCCGCGCCCAGGACGGAACCCTTCTCGCCGCGCGCCTGCTCCTGGCCGCCGCGCTGCTGCCGACCGGGATCGCCCGGGCGCTCAACGTCTCGGGCTTCGCGCTGACGCTCGCCGGCAGCGGCATGCCGTTCCCGAACGGCGTCGCCACCGCCGCCGTGGTGGTGCAGGTTTTCGGTCCCCTGGCCCTGATCCTCGGCGTCCTGCCGCGCCTGACCGGGTTGGCGCTCGCCGTGTTTGCGGCGGTGACGGCGGTGATGCTGCACGCCTTCTGGCAATTCGTCGGGCCGGCGGCGGTGGCCGAGCGGACGCTGATGCTGGCCGATCTCGGCCTGGCGGGCGGCTTCCTGATCTATGCGCTCACGGGCCCGGGCGCCTGGAGCTGGCAGGGCTGGCGCGCCGGGCAGGCGGGCGAACGTCCGGCCCCGCAGCGCGCGCCGGCCAAGGCCGCCGGCAAGAGCTCACCCGCCCGCGGTGCCGGCGCCAAGAAGGCCGGCGGACGCGCCCCGGCCCGCGCCGCAGCCTGACCGTCTCAGCTCGCCCGGGGCTTCAGCTTGGGCGAGGCCGGCGGGGTCGCGGAGACCATCCGGCGGCCGGAGATCTCGGCGCC
Source organism: Methylobacterium brachiatum (assembly GCF_020523825.1). Classification (GTDB taxonomy): domain Bacteria; phylum Pseudomonadota; class Alphaproteobacteria; order Rhizobiales; family Beijerinckiaceae; genus Methylobacterium; species Methylobacterium brachiatum. The sequence goes on from NZ_JAJALK010000008.1 coordinate 153,369, forward strand.
GGCATCGGGCGTCAGCTTGCGGAAGGCCAGCACGGAGAGGGCCGACAGCACGGCGACCGCGAAGAAAGCCGGCCCGAAATCGCCGGCCTCGATCCGGGTCCGGCCATGGAGCCCGGCGGTGCCCTCCAGCGCCAGCGCGCCCAGGGTGACCCCAAGGCTCAGCGACAGCTGCTGGCAGACGCTGGCGAAGCTCGTGGCCGCGCTCATCTCCCGGGATTCGAGGTCGGCATACGCGATGGCGTTGACGCAGGTGAACTGCACCGAGCGCGAGCAGCCGCCGATGAACAGCAGCGCGATCATGATCCAGTGCGGCGTGTCGGCCGTATAGAGCCCGTTCACCGCCAGGAAGGCCGAGGCCAGCACGGCATTCGAGACCATCACGGTGCGAAAGCCGAGGCGGCGCAGGATCTTGGGTGCCAGGGCCTTCACGAACATCGCCCCGGCCGCCGCCGCGAAGGTGATCAGCCCGGAATGCAGGGCGTCGAGCCCGAACCCGACCTGCAGCATCAGGGGCAGCAGGAACGGGATCGCCCCCGTCCCGACCCGGAACAGGCTGCCGCCGAGGATCGCGACCCGGAAGGTCGGGCGGTTCATCAGGTCGAGCCGCACGATCGGGTGGGCGACCCGCCGCGCATGGACGAAGTAGAGCGGCAGCAGCACCGCGCCCGCCGCCAGGCATCCCCAGGACACCGAGGCGGGCAGGAGGTGGCGCCCCATCGAGGCGAGCCCCAGCATCAGGGCGGCGAGGCCGGTGCCGAGCAGGAAGAAGCCGGCGATGTCGAGCGGCGGCCGCTCCGGCTCGCGGATGTCCTCGAAGTAGAGGCTGGCCAGCACGATCCCGGCGCAGCCGATCGGCAGGTTGATGAAGAAGATCCAGCGCCAGTCGAACCAGGTCGTGATCAGCCCGCCGAGTGGCGGCCCCATCACCGGGCCGACCAGGGCCGGGAAGGTCAGGTAGGCGAGCGCGGTCACGAGCTGCGATTTCGGAACGCTGCGCAGCACCACGAGGCGGCCCACCGGCACCATCATGGCGCCGCCCATGCCCTGGAGGAACCGCGCGGCCACGAACCAGGCCAGGCCGTTGGCGGCCGCGCAGGCCAGCGACCCGATCATGAACACGACCAGCGCGGCCCGGAACACCGTGCGCGAGCCGTAGCGATCGGCCATCCAGCCGCTCACCGGGATGAAGATCGCTAGGCTGACGAGATACGAGGTCAGCGCCAGCTTCAGGGCGATCGGATCCTCGCCGAGGCTCGTCGCGATGCTGGGCAGCGCCGTGGCGATCACCGTGGAATCGGTGTTCTCCATGAACAGGGCGGTCGCCACCGTCAGGGGGACGATCCAGAACGGTTTTTGGGTCGGGGCGGGCATCGGACAGCAGACGCGTAGCGCGCCGGGACGGTTGCACGGCGGGGCCGCGATCTCGCACGGTCGTGTTTCGCGCCTGTATCCGCAACGCAACAGGGGTTGCATCGTGACCGAACACCACCTTTTGTGCGGGTGGTCCAATGGCTACGTTTGCGACGAGCGGTCTTCCGGCCGTCGATACCGGCGCGGTGCCGGCCACGAGACAATCGATGCAGCCCAGTCCGAGTAAGCGCCGTTCCCTGTCGCGGATCGCCGTCGCCGTCGCGCTCCTGTCGACGGTCGCGGCCTGCGGCACCGTGCTGCTGAACGATCGCGGTTCGCTCACGCGCTACGACCGGCTGAAGGCGAGCAGCGCGGTGGCCTCGGCCTCGCGGCTCTACGTGGACCGTCCGGCTCTGGCCAAGGCCCGCACCGTGCGGATCATCCCGACGGCGTTCCACGCCGATGTCGAGGGCGCGGCGCCGCTGACGCAAGTCGAGCGCCGCCTGATCGCCAACGCCGCCGACCGGGCGCTCTGTTACGACCTGTCGCTGCGCTACGACATCGTGGCCGGCCGCGACGCCGACCTGACCGTGCGGGCGCAGGTCACCCGGGTGGAACCCACCGACCTCCTGGGTGCCGGAGCCACCATCGCGGGCTCGGCCGGCGTCACGGTCGCCTCGCAGCTCGGGCTGAGCGTCGCCGAGGGCGTCGGCCGCATCCCGATCCCGCGGATCCCGATCGGCCTCGGCAGCCTCACGGTCGAGGCCGAGGCGCTGGACCGTCGCCGCGAGCAGCGCGCCGCGATGGTCTGGGGCGGGGCCGCGAACTCGTTCACCAGCCAGCCGCGCTTCTCCCGCGCCAGCGACGCCTACGACCTCGCGGGCGAGTTCGGTCAGGATTTCGGCTTCATGCTCGCCACCGGCGACGATCCGTTCAACGCCCCGAACACCCTGCCGACCTGGGACCGCATCCGGGTGACCACGCTGGGCGAGGCGCCCCTGGACCCGGATTGCGAGGCCTTCGGCCGGGCGCCGGGCATCGACGGCATCCTGGGCGACTATGTCGGCCTGCCGCCGGAATACACCGACAAGGGCCCGACCCCCGCGCCGCGCTGAGCCGCGCCGCTGTCACGAAAAAGCGGGGGAGCCATGCGCGATTTCCCCCCGCGGCGCGGCGACGGCGCATTGGCGCGGCCGCGGACCCCATGATACTGGCACTTGCCAACCCGATCCCGCTGCGCACCCCCTCACAGCGCGGCCGTCCGAGGAAAGTTGGCACATGGCCCGAGTAGATTCCGCAACGATCATCGAGGGCCTGACCTTCGACGACGTGCTCCTGCGGCCCGCCGCCTCCTCGGTAATGCCGACCGAGGTCAACGTCGCGACGCGGCTCACCCGCACGATCCCCCTGAACCTCCCGATCCTCGCTTCCGCGATGGACACGGTCACCGAGGCGCCGATGGCCATCGCCATGGCGGCCAACGGCGGGATGGGCGTGATCCACCGCAACCTGGAGCCGCCGGAGCAGGCCGAGCAGGTCCGTCTCGTGAAGAAATACGAGTCCGGCATGGTGATGAACCCGATCACCATCCACCCGGACGAGACGCTGGCCGACGCCTTCGAGGTGATGAAGCGCAACCGGATCTCCGGCATCCCGGTGGTCGAGCGCGGCCCCAACGGTTCCCGGGGCAAGCTGGTCGGAATCCTGACCAACCGCGACGTGCGCTTCGCCACCAACTCCGCCCAGCCGGTGGCCGAGCTGATGACCCGGGACCGGCTGATCACCGTCCGCGAGGGCGTGACCCAGGACGAGGCCAAGCGCCTGCTGCACCAGTTCCGGATCGAGAAGCTGCTGGTGGTCGACGACCATTACCGCTGCATCGGCCTGATCACCGTCAAGGACATCGAGAAGCGCGTCACCTACCCGTTCGCCGTCAAGGACGAGCAGGGCCGCCTGCGGGTCGCCGCCGCCACCACAACGGGGGACAGCGGCTTCGAGCGGGCCGAGCGCCTGATCGATGCCGGCTGCGACGTGATCGTGGTCGACACCGCCCACGGCCACTCGATCAAGGTGCTCGACGCCGTCGCCCGGGTGAAGCAGCTCTCCAACGCCGTCCAGGTGATCGCCGGCAACGTCGCCACCCGCGAGGGCGCCAAGGCCCTGATCGATGCCGGCGCGGACGCCATCAAGGTCGGCATCGGCCCGGGCTCGATCTGCACGACCCGCATCGTGGCGGGCGTCGGCGTGCCCCAGCTCACCGCCCTGATGGAGGCCGTCGAGGCCGCGGGCGAGGCCGACATCCCGGTCATCGCCGATGGCGGCATCAAGTATTCCGGCGACCTCGCCAAGGCGATCGCGGCCGGCGCCTCGGTGGCGATGCTCGGCTCGCTGCTGGCGGGCACCGACGAGGCCCCCGGCGAGGTGTTCCTGTACCAGGGCCGCTCGTACAAGTCGTACCGGGGCATGGGCTCGGTGGGCGCCATGGCCCGCGGCTCGGCCGACCGCTACTTCCAGGCCGAGGTCAACGACACCCACAAGCTCGTGCCCGAGGGCATCGAGGGCCAGGTCCCCTACAAGGGCCCGGTGGGCAACGTCCTACATCAGCTCGCCGGCGGCCTGCGCGCCGCGATGGGCTATGTCGGCGGCGCGACCATCCCGGACTTCCAGGAGCGCGCGCAGTTCATCCGCATCACCAATGCCGGCCTGCGCGAGAGCCACGTCCACGACGTGACCATCACCCGCGAGAGCCCGAACTACCCGTCGCGGACCTGACAGGAAGTCTCATGACCGAACCGAGCTGGATATCGCTCGCACGGCACAGGCCCGTTTTCGATCTGCCGCGCGACGATCTCGGCGGCCGCTCGGACGCGGGCCTGCGTCATCGGCAGGAGGACGGCCTGAAGGAGACGAACGACCTTCAGGCCTCCGACGCCGTGGCTTTGGTCCGCACGATCAGGGCGAAAGCTCTTCGCCAGCCGCTGCCCGACAGTACACCGATGATCAGGGCTGACCGAGACGGACGATGATCGTCATCGATGCCTGCGTCGCCGTGAAGTGGTTCCTGCCGGAGCCGCAGAGCGATCTGGCGGAGGCGGTGCTGATGGAGGATGAGGTCCGGATCGCGCCCGAGCATGTTCTGGTCGAGGTCGGGAACACGCTCCTGGGCGCTCACCGAGCCAACGCGATCACGCTCGACCATGCGCGCGCGGCAATCTCGGCGTTGGAGAAGCTGATTCAGCTTCGCCCCATCCATGAGATCGCGGACGCTGCGTTGCAGATCGCCAGTGTCATCGGATGCACCCACTACGATGCGCTCTATGTCGCTGCCGCGGGCCGATGGGATGCCGCGCTCGTGACGGCGGACGCCAGACTGGTACGGCAACTACAGGCCGCGCCGTGGAACGGTGCTGTCCGCCTTCTCGGAGCTTGATCTGACGCCCACGCTCCATCACGAAACCGAACGCCGATAAACATTTCCGCTCGGAGATTTGAGATGCGCACGCTGATCGTCGGAGCCGGGGCGACCGGCGGCTATTACGGGGCGCGGCTCGCGGAATCGGGGGCCGACGTGACCTTCCTGGTCCGGCCGGCCCGGGCCGAGAAGCTGGCGGCGAACGGGCTGGTGCTGCGCTCGCCGCTCGGCGACCTGCATCTGGCCGCCCCGCCCACCGTCACGGCCGATACCTTGGCACAGGCCGGGGCGTTCGACCTCGTGCTGCTGTCGTGCAAGGCCTACGACCTCGACAGCGCCATCGCCGACCTGGCGCCCGCGGTGGGGCCGCAGACTGCGATCCTGCCTCTGCTCAACGGGATGTCCCATCTCGACGCGCTCGATGCCACGTTCGGTCCGGAGCGGGTGCTCGGCGGCTCCTGCGCCATCGCGGCGACCCTCGCGCCGGACGGGGCGATCCGGCACATGAGCGAGCTGTGCAGCATCACCTACGGCGAGCGGGACGGATCGCGCTCGGCTCGGATCGAGGCGATCGACGACCTGATGCGCGGGCTCAAGTTCCAGGCTCGCCTCAGCGACGTGATCCTTCAGGAGATGTGGGAGAAGTGGGTGTTCCTCGCCACGCTGGCGGGGGCGACCACCTTGATGCGCGCCGCCGTCGGCGACATCGTGGCGGCGCCCGGCGGCGCGGCCTTCGTCGCTGCCTTGCACACCGAATGCACGGCGGTCGCAGCGGCGAGCGGCTTCGCGCCGCGCGGCGTGGTCGCCGAGCGGGCGCGGGCGCAGCTCACGGCCGCGGGCTCGACCTTCACCGCCTCGATGCTGCGTGACATCGAGAATGGCGGCCGGATCGAGGCCGACCACGTCATCGGCGACCTGATCGACCGCGGGCGGCGGCTCGCGCCGGAGGCAGCCTTCCCGATGCTCGAGCAGGTCTATGCCGGGCTCAAGGCCTACGAGGCCCGGCGGGCGCGGGAAGCGGCCTGAGGGGGCGGCGCAGCCACCTCGAAGGAGCCCTCCAGGGATCGCACGGCTGGCTGGAGGCCTCCTTCGAGGCGGCTCCGCTGCGCTCCGGCGCCTCAGGCTGAGCGCTCCGGGCGGATCAGCCTGAGTTCGACGCCCGATCTCAGTAGCGGCCGGGCGGCGGCGGGGGCGGGTTGCCGTATTCGAGTTGCGTCTTGGCATCCACCGGCCGGCGCGGCGGCGGGGTGAGGTCGGGGGCGGCGGCCGGGGCGCTCGCACAGGCGGCGAGGCTGGCGGCGACGAGGCCGGCAAGGATGCCGGAAAGCGTGACGCGAACGACAGAAGACATGAGCTGAGGCACTCCCGGCCATGCCCCCGGGGCGGAACGCACTGGCCCGCAGCGGGAGGATGCCATACGACACGGGCGAGCCCCGCGCCGCGGGACCGCCCACGATCCGGTCTGAACCGGGATCGTGCTGGAAGCTCGGCCGTACCGTGGCGGCATCGTGGGCCAAGCGTGGCCGTTTCGCGTCGGCCTCGACGCAGTCAAAAGGATCCGGACCCTGACCCCCGCCGCCCGTTGCTCCGCCGCCATCGAAGTCCTGACCGATATCGCGGAGCGCCGCCGCCCGGCCGCCGACGCGCTGAAGGATTGGGGCCTGGCGCACCGCTTCGCCGGGTCCGGCGACCGGGCCGGGATCGCCAGCCTGGTCTACGACGCCCTGCGCCGTCGGGCCTCCGCCGCCTGGATCATGGGTTCGGACGCGCCGCGCGCCGTGCTGATCGGCTCCCTGCGGCTGCAGCAGGGTCTCGCCGCGGCGTCCGTGGCGGCCCTGTTCTCCGGCGAGCGCTTCGCCCCGGCGCCGTTGAGCGACGACGAGCGTGGCCGCCTCGAATCCGGCACCCTGGAAGAGGCCCCGCCCGAGGTCGCGGGCGACGCCCCGGCCTTCGTCCTGCCCGAGCTCACGGCCGCGCTCGGCGGCGACCTCATCCCCGAATTGAAGGCGCTCGCCCGGCGCGCGCCCCTCGACATCCGCGTCAACGCCCTGCGCGGCGGCCGCGACGACCTGATGCCGGCGCTGGAAGCCCACGGGGCCGCCCCGACCCCGCATGCCCCGATGGGCGTGCGGATCCCGATCGGCGCCGACGGCCGCGGCCCGGCGCTTCATGTCGAGGCCGAGTTCCTCGACGGCTGGTACGAGATCCAGGACGAGGGCTCGCAGCTCGCCGCCCTGCTGGCCGATCCGCAGGCCGGAGAGACCATCGTCGACCTCTGCGCCGGCGGCGGCGGCAAGACCCTGGCGCTGGCCTCCCAGACCCGCAACGGCGCGCGCCTGATCGCCACCGACGGCGATCCGCGCCGGCTCGCGCCGATCCACGACCGCCTGCGCCGGTCCGGTGCCGCGGCCGAGGTGCGCACCCCGCGCAGCGGCAAGGCTCGGGCCGACGTGCTCGAGGATCTCGACGGCACGATCGACCGGGTGCTGGTCGACGCGCCCTGCACCGGCTCGGGGACCTGGCGGCGCAACCCGGATGCCAAGTGGCGGCTGCGCCCCGGCAGCCTGGCTTTGCGCGTCGCCGAGCAGAGCCAGGTGCTCGACCGGGCGGCCAAGCTGGTCCGGCCCGGCGGCCGGATCGTCTACATCACCTGCTCGCTCCTGCCCGCGGAGAACGACGCCGCCGTGGCCGGCCTGCTGTCGCGCTGGCGCGGGCGCTTCGACGCCGTCCCGACCGAGTCGGTGCTGGCGGCGGGACCGCCGGGCCTCGCCTCGGCCGTCCGCCAGACCGCGCACGGCCTGCAGATGACGCCGCTGCGGACCGGGACCGACGGGTTCTACGTCTCCGTGATCACTCGGCGCAGCTGAGAGCGCGCCGCTCCGGAACCGCCCCCGCGCCCTGTGACGTTGGGCGAGGGATGTTTCAGGAGAGCACCATGCCCGAGCCCGTCCGTCCCGCGCCCCGGGCCCGGTCCTGAGCGACGCCCGGGACCGGTTCATGCATCTCGACCGCCGCCTGCTGCTCGCAGGCCTGAGCACGCTTCTCGGCCTGCGCGCCGCCAAGTCTCAAGAGAAACCGCCGGAGCCGGCGCCGCACGAGGCGATCCGCGCCCTGCCGCGCTCGCTGCCGGGAGCCGATCTCCAGGTCATCGACCTGTGGCCCGGCGAGCCGCCGGGGGGCGGCAGCGGGCCCGATTCGGATGGCTACCGCTACGTCGAGGGCGTCTTGGGCGACGTCACCCGAGTCCAGAAACCCTGCCTGCTGGCGATGCGGCCGGCCAATCCCAACGGCGCGGCGATCATCGTGGCGGCCGGGGGCGGCTACCAGTTCATCGCGCTGGGCAACGAGGGCGTGCCGGTCGGGCGCGTCCTGAACGCGGCCGGCATCACGGTCTTCCTGCTGGTCTACCGCCTGCCCGCGGAGGGTTGGGGCGCGGGCCCCGACGCGCCGCGGCAGGACGCGCAGCGGGCCCTGCGGCTGGTGCGGGCGCGGGGCGCGGAATACGGCGTCGATCCGGCCCGGGTCGGCGTGCTCGGCTTCTCCGCGGGCGGGCACCTGATGGGCGAGACCGCGGTGGGCACCGCCAACGACCTCTACGCGCTGGTGGACGAGGCCGACGCGCAGCCGGTGCGACCGGTGCTCGCTGGACTGATCTACCCGGTCATCACCATGCGCAAGCCGTTCGACCGCACCGCGACGCGCCGGATCCTGGTGGGCGACGAGGTCACCCCGTTCGAGATGAAGACCTATTCGGTGGACCTCCAGGTCGGGCCTGAAACGCCCCCGACCTTCCTGGTCCAGGCGATCGACGATCCGGTGGCGGTGGCCGACCATCCGCTGCTGATGTTCACGGCGCTCCGCAAGGCGCGGGTGCCGGCGGAGCTGCACCTGTTCGAGCGCGGCGGCCATGGATTCGGGCTGGGCGCGCCGGGCACCCCCGCCGCCGCCTGGCCGGGCCTCTTCCTAGCCTGGATCCGGCTACACGGTTTCCTGAACCGGTGACCTGAGGATTACTCCTCGCGCAGCCGATGGAGCTTTGCCACCTTCGGGCGGCTGGTGCGGAACTGGCCACGCTCCACCGCCACGAACACCACAACGGCGATGGCGATGATGCTGAGCCACCAGATCGCCGTCAGCCCGACCCCGAGGCAGGCCACCGTGAAGGCGGCGGCGAAGCAGCCCATCGCCCCCGGGATCAGGGCTGGGATGTCCCGGCCGCCCCGGCGGATCGAGGCGTAGAGCGCGAAGGCGGCGGCCAGCGCGCCGACGATGCCGAGCTCGTACCAGAACTCGAACAGGGCCGTGGTCGGCGCGTTCACCGGCAGCAGCCCGACGAGGCGCCCGCGCAGGGCCGTCTCGAAACCGTGGCCGGTGATGAGCCGCACCGGATCGGTGGTCACGACCTTCTGCCAGCTCTTGAGCGACAGCACCGCGGGCGAGAGCGGCCCGAGCAGGGCGGCGCCGACCGGGCGGGCCAGGAACGGCAGCAGCGGCGCGACGGCCAGCAGCGCGGCCGAGATCGTCGCGGTGAGCATCACGCCGAGCTTCGGGCGGTAGCTCGTCACGGCGAAGGCCAGCGCGCCGACCGCCAGGGCAGCGATCTGCGTGACGTCGGGCTGGACCGTCAGCGCCAGGGCGACCAGCAGGGCGAGACCGAGCGCCTCGCGGTCGCGCCGCCGGGACCGGAGCCAGGCTAGAGCCGGCCAGACCAGCAGGATCAGCAGGATCAGGCCGCGGTCGAGGGCGCCGTCGTCGTCGATCCCGGGCGGCGCCAGGTGGGCGCCGAACAGCCCGAGCACGATCGCCACGATCGAGCCCGCGACCACCCCCAGCGGCAGTAGATAGAGGTTGGCCGAGCGCATCCGGTCGGGCAGGGCGAAATAGCCGAGCAGGGCCAGCCCGATCGTGGCCGCGAGATTCGCGAGGCGTTCCACCGCCGGCCCGAGGAACGGCGTCCAAGTCAGCGACAGGACCGACCACAGTACCACCAGCATGCCGGCGAGGAAGGCCGGCGCGGTGAGCAGCCGGGTGACGGCCGGGCGCACCGGGCGCTGGCGCCGGTCGATCGCGCTGGCGATGATCAGCAGCACCACGGCGATGGGCGCCAGGATCACAGTCGCGCGCCGGGCGACCTGGGCCAGCACCGGCAGGATCACGAACAGCCCGAAGAAGCCGATGCGCCGCAGCAGGGCGGCGGCGTCGAGCGCCGGATCGATCGTGGTGGGGTTCGACGCGCGGGGCATCTTGCGCCTTCTGCCGGACCGAGGCGGCCGGATCACGCTCGATACGCAAGCTCCGCGCAAGCCGCTGTAGACCCTGAGCAACACTCCCGGGTCCGCGCGCGCCGAGCCGACGGCGGTTCAGGCCGTCCGGGTCGTCGTGCGCGGGCGCCGGCGCACCAGCCGCAGGCCGAGATCCGACAGGACGCGCGCGCCGCCCCAGGCGGTCAGGAACCCGATCAGGCCGGCGGCGAGACCGTCGGCGCTGGTCGGAACCGCGGGGCTGAAGTCCCGGTAGGCGGCTTGCGCCACCGGCACGTCGGGGTCGCGCAGCATCGCCACCACCTTGCCGAGCGGGCTCGTCGCCGAGGTCAGGGCCTGCTGCTGGGCGCTCAGCTGGGCAAGCCGGGCGATGTCGGCCTGGGCGGCCTCGCCCCGCCGGGCGACGAGCTGGTCGGGATTGGTGCGCAGCCGGTCGACCGCGCCCTCGCGGGTCGTGCCGGAAGCCTGCGCGTCCGATTCGAGCACCGCCACCTGCCGGCGCAGCTCGTCGACCGCGCCGCCGAGCCGCTGGGCGTATTGCTGCGCGAATTCAGGGGCCTGGGCGGCAACGACGCCGCCGAGCAGGCCGAGGGCGAGGCCGAAAGTGCGGAACACGCGGAACACGTCAGACCCTCCGGTTCGAGACGGGGCGCAGCCTGACCGATGGGCTGCGGCCAAAGACCAAGACGATCAGGCCGGCAGGGTCAGCAGGCCGGCCTGGCCGTCGGCGCAGCCGAACAGCATGCGGTTGCCGCGCGCGTCCCAGGCGAGCGCCGTGATCCCGCTGCCCTGCACCGCCCGCCGCACCAGCAGCTCGGAGGCGTCGGTGAAGCGCACCAGCAGGATGCAGCCGTCCTCGTAGCCCACCGCCAGGACCGGCGCCTTCGGGTGGAACGCCACCCGCGACACCCGGGCCGGCCGGACGCCGCATTCCCGCGGCGCCTTGCCGGTGGGGCCCTCCTTGGAATCGAACGGCCAGACGATCGCCGCCTCGGCACCGCCGGTGGCGAGCCAATTGCCGTCCGACGACCACGACACCGACCGGACCTTGCCGGGATAGCCCGACATCCGCATGTGGCCGCGATCCGGCTGCAGGCGCCAGCCGTGCAGGGCATTCTCCTGCATGGTCGAGACGACGAAGCGGCCGTCCGGCGACCAGGTGACGTCGATATGCGAGCCCTTCCAGCTGACCACCTCGGCGGGGGTCTCGAGATTCGGGTACCAGAGGCTCACGCCGTTGTAGTGGGCGACGCCGAGCCGGTAGCCCTTCGGGGCGAAAACCAGGCCCCGGGCCGTGGACGGGGCCGTGAAGCTCTTCTCCCGGCCCTTGGCGTCCCGGGCGACGACCGCGCGACCCGCGGACCAGGCGACGGACCCGTCCGGGTGCAGCGCCAGCGCGTCGATCCAGGCGCCGCCCTTCGCGGCGCCGAGTTCCTGCGTCGCTCCATCGGCCCGGATCTCGACCACGCGGCCGTCGTCGCCGCCGGTGACCAGGCGGTCCGGGCTTCCGGCCGCCACCAGGATCCCGCTGTCGGGATGGGCCGCGATGCGCGCGAGGCCGTCTCCCCGCATCAGGGCGACGGTGCCGTCGCCGAGCGCCAGGGCCGGAGCCTCCTTCAGGAAATGCGCCGCGACCACGTGGGCGCCCGCCTCCAGCGGGGCGACGTGGTCGGTGAGGGACGGATGGCTGACGGAACTGCTCATGGAGACTCGACCTTCGGGGCCCGCGCGCCGGCGCGCAGGACCAGGAACGCGGTGATGAGCGCGAGCACCCCGGAAACCGCTGCCGGCGCGATCAGGGCGTAGAGGGCAAACGCGTCGTAGGCCAGGGCCCCCAGCAGGGCCCCCAGCAACAGGGACAACCAGACCAGCCCGTCGCCGATCCAACCGAGCGGGTCGCCCGTGCGGGTGAGCGCCTTGGCGATCTTCTGGCCGAGGCTGAACAGGGCACCGGTGACGAAGGTGGTGCCGGCGCGAAACCCCTGCACCTGCGCCAGCACGGCGTTCTGCGCCCCCATGGCGACGGCCACGAAGAACGCGGCGAGCCCCAGCTCGGGCGTGGCCAGGCCCAGCGCCAGGCCGCCGAGGATCAGCAGCGATTCGTAGGCGAGCACCACCGGGGTGCTCCAACGCGTCGGCACCAGGATCGCGAGCCCGCTGCCCAGGACCGAGCCGGTCAGAAAGGCCGCGATCAGGATCGCCGGCAGCAGCATCTTGTGCAGGTTCGCCTCGGCGCCGAAGACCGCGAGCTGCGTGGTGTTGCCGCTCATGAACGAGGTGTAGAGGCCGCCGAGCCGCACGAAGCCCAGCGCATCGACGTATCCGGCGAGGCCCGTGAGGAGCAGGCCGGTGCCCAGCTGCCAGGACCGGTTCACGGATCCGCCCTCCCGATGCATCGCGGTAACGCACCGTTAACCATTTCGGAGCCTCCGTTCACCTGCGCCGGGGCGGGGTTAACGGGCCGTGCACCAAGTCCGAGCAATTCGATGCAATCACGGCGAACGCCGGGGCGCAGGGGCCCGTTGCTCCTTCGATCCGGCACGGGGCTACCGCGCCCCCGCCGGGTGAGTGGGAGTTGCGTCATGATGCCGTTCGCCGCCGCCTTCGCCTGCCCGTCCATGCCCGCCCTGGACCCGGCCGCCGCGACCATCCTCGTGGTCGAGGACGAGCCGACCGTCTGCGAGCTGGCCGCCGAGGCGCTTCTCGAAGAGGGTTATCGGGTGCTCACCGCCGCGGATGCCTGGGAGGCCGAGGCGATCCTGGCACGGGAGAGCGTGGACATGCTCTTCACCGATATCGACCTCGCCCGCAACACGAACGGCCTGGCGCTGGCGCGCCGCGCCCGCAGCGTCTGCCCGGACCTGCCTGTCATCTACACGTCCGGCGGTCGTGCCTGCCTGTCGGCCGCCGACGCCGTCTCCGAATCGGTGTTCGTCCCGAAGCCGTACCGGCCCAGCCAGCTCGTCGCGCTCACGAACGACATCCTGCGCACCGCGCACCACCATCACGCCTGAACCCCACCCCCAAGGATTCCCGCCATGCGGCGCCCCCTCATCGCCACCGGTCTCGCCCTCGCCCTCACGGCCGCCGCCCTGCCGGCCCGGGCCGCGTGCGACGTGAAGGGCGCCCAGATCGAGGAGGGGATCGCCGCCAAGAAGGAACTGCAGGCGGACGCCAATGCCCAGACGGTGCGCGACCTGCGCACGCTGCGCGACGCGGCGATCGTGCTGGAGACCTACAAATTTCCGGGCGAGTGCGAGGTGCTGCTCGGCATCGCGAAGTCGCTCCTGGCCAACCCCGACAAGACGATCGTGCAGGGCGGCGACACCGACGAGGACGAGGCCGAGAGCTTGGTCGAAGCCCGCAAGCCCAAAGCAAAAGCACCGGTGGACGAGAAGACACCGGCCGCCAAAGCACCGGCCGCGAAGCCGGATTGAGCGGGGGTAAGCCCGCGCACCGACGATCGACGATTGTCCCGACAGCACCTCAGGATGAGGAAGCGGCTCGGGTTTCGGGGGGCAGCCGTCGCGGATTGAGTTCGTCGCTCCGCGACCCTCACGCGCCGGAAAGCGCCGCTACTTCTCTTCCCCGGCGCTCGCTCCGAGCTTGGCCCGGGCCAGCGCCCGGCCGAGCTTGGCGGCGATCTGGGCGCGCAGGATGTCGGCCATCTCGATATCGACGAGCCGCCAGCTCAGGCCGCGCAGCCGCAGCCGGATCCGGGTACGCTCGGCCCGGGGGGCCTCGGGCGGGATCGGGATCACCACGGCCCGGAAGCCGCGCATCTCCAGGGACGTGTAATAGGGCAGGAGCCGGCCGGTGCTGCCGATCGCCAGGCCCTCCGGCTTGAGGTCGGCGGGGCGCTCGATGTCGAGCTTGTCCGGCCAGCCATTGTCGAGCAGGTCCATGACCGTCTCGGGCGTGACCAGGGTCTCGGCCAGCGCCAGGGCGAGGCCGTAGGCGACGTCGTTGAGGCGCTGCCGGTCGCGGGGCTCGAGCTCCAGGTCGGTGTCGGAGGCGGCCCGCACCGCCCCGGTGATCTGGCGGACCAGGGACAGACGCAGCGTCCGGAAATTCACGTGGCTCTCGATATAGGCCACGTCGTGCCGGCGCACGGCCTGCGCGAGATCGTAGAGCGACCAGAGCGGGCTCACCGTGAAGGCGAGCCACGCCAGAGCGAGTGCGAGCGGGATCGCGAGCCAGCGCACCACCGTTACGATCCCGTCCGCGGCGTCACGGCCGGCTTGTCCCAGTCTCGGCCGCCCAGCCCGCGAGGCCGGCGAACGCCTCGACCACGCGCTCGTAGACCGGGCGCTTGAACGGCACGATCAGGTCCGGCAGTTCGGAGAAGCGCGCCCAGCGCCAGGCATCGAACTCGGCCTTGTGGGCGCCGCCGCCGGGGCTCAGCACGTCGATTAGGTCCTCGCTGCCGAGGAAGCCGTAGGCGAACCATTTCTGGGTCTGGCCGCGATAGCGTCCCTGCCAGGCCTGCTTCATCACGGCCGGGGGCAGGTCGTAGGCGAGCCAGTCCGGGATCTCGCCCAGCAGCCGCACCGCGTCCGGCGGCACGTTGGTCTCCTCGTAGAGCTCACGGCGGGCGGCCATCTCGGGATCCTCACCGGGATCGATGCCGCCCTGCGGCATCTGCCACATATACGGGCCGGCGACGTGCTCCGGGCCGGCATCCTTGGTCCGGCGCCCGACGAAGACGCCGCCCGAAGGCGCGATCAGCGCGACGCCGACGCATGGGCGATAGGGCAACGCGGCGCCCGGATCAGAATCTGTGGTCATCGCCGGCGACCATAGGTCAGGCGCAAGTCGCGCGGCAACGCCGCCGGCCGGGAATGCGCGCGGTCAATTGGCGACGCTGACCCGCTTCTCCGGCGCGCCGCGCAAGGCGACGCTCGCCGGCACGAGGCGGATGCCGCGGGTGTCGAGATCCTTTGCCCAGCGGGCGATCCGGTCGACGCTGAGCGCCGCGCCGCTGGCCGAGACCAGGGCGAAGCCGCTGGCCCGGGCGCGCGCCTCGGCCTGGGCGAGCGCGGCATCGATGGCGTCGGCGCGGGGCACCGCGTCGAGGACGAGCTCCGCCCGGGCCAGCGGGGTGCGGCCCTTGTTGGCCGGCGCGGGCTTCGGGCCGGTGCCGTCGTCGAGGAAGCCGAGGCCGCGGGTGCCGATCTCGCGCAGGACCGGCTCGAAGGCCGGGTCGGCCATCATCTTGGCGCCCATGAAGTTCGCCACGCCGACATAGCCGGGGAAGCGGGCGAGCGACCAGGCGAGGCGGTCGGCATTCTCCAGGCCCTTCAGGGCGGTGAGCAGGGTCTGGGGACCGGGGTCGCTGTCGGGATAGTCGAACGGCTCCATGGGCAGCTGGAGGAAGACCTCGTGGCCGGCATCGCGGGCCCGGGCGGCCGAGCGTTCGGCCTCGGCGCCGTAGGGCAGGAAGGCGAGGCTGACGGCGGCGGGCAGGCGCACGGTCGCGCCGGCGGTGGCGGCCTGGCCGACGCCGAGGCCGGTCACCAGGATGGCGATCCGCGGGCCGGTGCCGGGCTCCTCCGCCCGGGCATAGACGTCGAGGGCGCGGACCCGGCCCTCGCCGAGCTTCGGCATGATGCCGTGGCGGCCCTGCTCGCTGATCCGCGGGTCGGGCGCCGCGGCGAGCCGGGGCGCGTTGGCCGGCGGCACGCGGATCACCACGGCCTCGCTCGGGCCCGAGCCCGGGGGACGCACCACGGTCACGCCCGAGGCGGTCTCGATCTCCTCGGCGCTGCGCTGCTGCGAGCCGCCGGCATTGACCACCACCGGCCCCGGGGACTCCGGGACCGCCGCGACCGGCGCCGGGGCAGGGCGCGCCAGCGGCTCGCGCAGGGTGATCGCGACCTCGACCCGCGGCTCGCCGCCCTGCGGGTCGCCCAGAGCCAGCACCAGCCCGCAGGCCGCGAGCAGGCCGCCGGCGATCGCGCCCGCCGCGACCTTCGGCCGGCGCAGGGGCGCGACCAGGCGCGCGAACCGGCCCAGGGGCCGTTCCGGCGCTCGCGCCTCCGGCACCCCGAGGGGGCGCGTGAGGATATCGTCGGTGGGTTCGGTCAAGCGGCACTCGATGCGGATGCGCGTCCCACGCCCGATAGCAGCGGCGCGAATCCCGGCGATCATTGCCGGCCGGTATGGTTAATCTTCCGCTAACGCCCCGATCGGCCACGAAAAACCCCGCCCGGCCCATGGGCCGGACGGGGTCGTGTCGGGATTTCACTCAGGCAGAAGGGATCAGTTCGGCACGCTCGGCTTCGCCGGCGCCTGGGTGCCGTTGGCGGCGCCCTTCTGGATGCCGTGAAGGAAGTCGATCGCCGAGAGGAGCTGCTTGTCCTTGGCCGGATCCGGCGGGATGTAGGCGGAGGAGCCGCCGCGCTCGTCGGTATCCTTCTGCTTCAGGTGGCCCTTCAGCCCGGCCTCGCCCTTGGTCTCGTCCTTGCCCTTCAGCTCGTCGGGCACGTCCTGCAGCACCTCGACGTCGGGCTCGATGCCCTTCGCCTGGATCGAGCGGCCGGACGGCGTGTAGTAGCGCGCCGTGGTGAGACGCAGGGCGCCGGAGCCGCCGAGCGGGATGATCGACTGCACGGAGCCCTTGCCGAAGGAGCGGGTGCCCATAATGGTCGCGCGCTTGTGGTCCTGCAGGGCGCCGGCCACGATCTCGGAGGCCGAGGCCGAACCGCCGTTGACCAGCACAACCACCGGCTTGCCCTTGGTCAGGTCGCCGGCCTTGGCCGAGAACCGCTGAGTCTCGTCGGGGTTGCGGCCGCGCGTCGAGACGATCTCGCCGCGGTCGAGGAAGCCGTCGGAGACCATCACGGCCTGGTCGAGCAGGCCGCCCGGGTTGTTGCGCAGGTCGACCACGTAGCCCTTGAGCTTGTCGGCGCCGATCTCGCTCGAGAGCTTCTCGATCGCCGCTCGCATGCCGTCGAAGGTCTGCTCGTTGAACTGGGTCAGGCGGATATAGGCGACGTCGCCGCCCTCCACCTTCGAGCGGACCGGCTTGATCTTGATCACGTCGCGGGTGAGCGTGACGTCGATCGGATCCTTCGACTCCTTGCGGGAGATCTTGAGCTTCACGCTCGAATTCACCGGGCCGCGCATCTTGTCGACCGCCTGGTTCAGGGTCAGGCCCTGGACCTGGTCGTCGTCGATCTGGGTGATGATGTCGTTGGCCAGCAGGCCCGCCTTGGCGGCCGGGGTGTCGTCGATCGGCGTGACGACCTTGATCAGGCCGTCTTCCATGGTGACCTCGATGCCCAGCCCGCCGAACTCGCCGCGGGTGGTGGTCTGCATGTCACGGAACGCCTTGGCGTCCATGTAGCTCGAATGCGGGTCGAGCGAGGTCAGCATGCCGTTGACGGCGGCCTCGATCATCTTCGACTCGTCGGGCTTCTCGACGTAGTCGGTGCGGACCTTCTCGAAGACGTCGCCGAACAGGCTGAGCTGGCGATAGGTCTCGGCCGAGGCGGCCACCGCCCGCGGTCCCGACAGGAAGTCGGTCTGGGTCGCCACCATGGAGGTGCCGGCACCCAGGAAGGCGCCGAGCATGATCAGGGATGTCTTGCGCATCAGCCGCGAACCTTCTCGCCAAGTATCTTATCACTGGGGCTCTTCGCCCACCACGGCTCCGGATCGACGGAGCCGCCATCCTTCTTGAACTCGACGTAGAGGGTCGGCTCACCGTCGGACCCGGGCGAGCCCGCGCTACCCTCGCCCATGCTGCCCACGGGTTCCCCCGCGAGTACGAACTGGCCGACCTCTACGCTAATCTGATCCATCCCCGCCAGCAGAAGATAGTAGCCATCGCCCGCGTCGATGATCAAGAGACGCCCATAGGACCGGAACGGCCCGGCGAATTTGACCCAGCCATCCGCCGGCGAGGAGACCAGCGCCTTCGGCCGGGTCGTGAAGGACACGCCGCGCGTGATCCCGCCATTGCCGTCGGGCTGGTTGAAGCCCCGCATCAGCCGTCCGCTGACCGGCCGCGGCACTTCGCCCCGCGCCTCGGCGAAATGCACCTTCGGGGCCAGCCGCGCCGGGTCGCGGAAGCCCGCCGCGGCGAAACGCTCCTGCGTCACCCGGGCCTCGCGCTCGGCGGCCGCCTTGGCCTCCTCGGCCGAGCGCTTGGACGCGGCGACCTCGGCCTCGGTGCGGTCGAGCAGGTCCTTCAGCGATTTCGCCTGGGCGCCGAGCTCGGCCGCGCGTCGGCGCTCCGCGGTCAGGCCGCTCTCGACCTCCGCCTGCCGGGCACGCCGGGCGGTCACGAGGGCCTGGAGCCGCTGCTGCTCGCGGGCCCAGCCGGCGAGGTCGTTGGCCAGCCCCTCCTTGTCCTGCGCGATCAGGCCACGCAGGCGGATCATCTCGGCGAGGTCCGCGGCCAGGGTGTCGACCTCGCCGCGCAGCTCCGGAACCACGGCGCCGAGCAGCATCGAGGTGCGGATCACCGCGAGCACGTCCTCCGGGCTCACCAGCACGGCCGGGGGCGGCCGCCGGCCCATCCGCTGCAAAGCCGCCAGGATCTCGGCGACGATGCCGCGGCGGGCATGCAGCGAGCGCCGGATCGCGGCCTCGCTCTCGGTCATCGCCTTGAGCCGCTCTTCCAGGCGGCTCAACCGGTCTTCGGTGGCCTGGGCCTGGCGCCCCGCATCGAGGAGGGCGCTGTCGAGCTTGGCCCGGTCCGAGCCGATGGCGGCGATCTCGGCCTCGAACTGCGCGCGCTGGCCGGCGCTGGCGGCGAGCGCGTCTTGGACCCGCTTCAGGTTCTCGGCCCGCCGCTCGCGCTCCTCGGTGGCGCGCTGGATTTTTTCCGCGTCGGCATTGGGAGCGGGATCCTCGGCGCGCGATGGTCCGCCCGAGCAGGCCAGGGCGATCAGAACGAGAGCGCGGAAGGCCGATCGCTGGATCGAGACGCCACGGGCTGCACCATCACACTGCACGGCGTCTCAGCCCGGCTCGCCGCGGTGATACGGATGGCCGGCCAGGATGGTCAGGCTGCGATAGATCTGTTCCAGGGCGAGCACGCGCACGAGTCCATGGGGCAGGGTGGCGGCCCCGAACGACAGGATCAGCTCCGCCTTCGTCCGAATTGAGGCATCGAGGCCGTCCGGCCCTCCGATCGCGACCATCAGCGCCGGCCGACCGGCATCGCGCCAGCCGGCGATCCGCTCGGCGAGGGCTTCGCTGGCGATATCCGACCGTCCCCGCTCGTCATAGGCGACCAGCACCCCGCCGGGCGGCAGATGCGTCAACAGGGCGGACGCCTCCTCGGCGCAGCGGTCCGGCGCCCGGCGGGCCCGAGATTCGACGATCTCGACGCTGTCGCAGGCGGGAAAGCCGAGCCCGCGGCCGAGCTGCGCGGCGCGGTCGCGGTATCGTGACGCGAGTTCACGCTCCGGGCCAGCCTTCAACCGGCCGATGGCTGCCAGGACGAGGCGCACGGGGCAGGGAATCTCTCGCTGTTTCGGGACGGGTTCGATGAGGCTTGCCCCAACCCTGACCCTCATCCCGAGGTGTGAGCGAAGCGAGCCGCGAAGGAGCCCTCCCGCCGGCCGCGCGATCCCTGGAGGTCTCCTTCGAGGCCTCCGCTGCGCCGCAGCACCTCAGGATAAGGGGGGTAGGTGGGACAGATGTTGCCCCGCCGTCATTGCGAGCGCAGCGAAGCAACCCAGGGCAGCGCGCGATCTCTCGACGTCGCGCCCCCGCCGGATTGCTTCGCTGCGCTTGCAATGACGGTGTAGGTCGGGCGACCGCTAATCCGCCGCCAGGCCCACCGGGCGATCCGCGCCCCACATCTTCTCGAGATTGTAGAAGCCGCGCACTTCCGGGCGGAAGATGTGGACGAGCACGTCGCCGGCATCGATCAGCACCCAGTCGCAGGCCGGCATGCCCTCGACCCGGGCATTGCCGTAGCCGCGATTCTTCATCTCCTGGATGAACTTGTCGGCGATCGAGCCGACATGGCGCTGCGACCGGCCGGAGGCGATGATCATCGTGTCGGCGAGCGAGGTCTTGCCCGCGAGGTCGATCGCGATCGTCTCCTCGGCCTTCATCTCGTCGAGGCACGAGAGGGCGAGCGCCTTCAGGTCGTCCGAGCGCGCCATTCCGGGCTCTTCCGGAACGGGGGCATGTGTGCGGATGGTCTCCGTGCGAATGGTCTCGGGCAGCGTCCTGATTCCTCGTGATGTCGCGCCGCCCTCTCAGGGTTCGCGAACCGGTATGAAATTGGCTGTATCGTGCGACGATTGCAACTGCGTCGCATTCGAGCCCTCAGCGTCCCCGTTTGCCGTTGCGGATCTGGGTCGAGGACAGGGGCGACCGCGGTCCGTGGAGGAACACCCAGGCCGGGGGTGGGCGCGTCGGCAAAGTATGGGCCGCCGCCTCGGGGATCCGGGCCCCGGCCAGCCTGTGGGCGGCCCGGGCGCTGAGCGGCGTCATGGTGAAACCCGGCCGGTCGATGATCGCGATCGGCACGAGCCGGGCGATCTCGGCGAATCCCTTCCAGCGGTGGAAATTGCCGAGCGAATCCGCCCCCATGATCCAGACGAACTGCACGCCGGGGCAGCGGCGGGTCAGGTAGCGCAGGGTCTGGACCGTGAAGCGCACACCCAGCGCCGCCTCGATGCCGGTCACCGCGATGCGCGGATGGCGGGCGATCTCCCGGGCCTGGGCGCAGCGCGCCTCCACGGAGGGCAGGGCGATCCGGCTCTTGAGCGGGTTGCCGGGGCTCACCAGCCACCACACCCGGTCGAGCCCGAGCCGGCGCAGAGCCGTCACGGTGACGTGGCGGTGGCCGCGATGGGCCGGGTTGAAGGATCCGCCGTAGAGGCCGATCCGCATGCCGGGCGCGCTCGGCGGCAGGATCAGCCGCACGCCGGGACTTCGGGTCGGATCACGGGCGGATCTGCCCGCTGCCGTGGACGCGGTACTTGAACGTCGTCAGCTGCTCGACACCCACCGGGCCACGGGCATGCATGCGCCCGGTGGCGATGCCGATCTCGGCGCCAAAGCCGAACTCGCCGCCATCGGCGAACTGGGTCGAGGCGTTGTGGGTGACGATCGCCGAATCGACCTCGGCCAGGAAGCGGTTGGCCTCGGCCCGGTCGGCCGTGATGATCGCGTCGGTGTGGTGCGAGCCGTAGGTCTCGATATGCTCGATCGCCGCGTCGATCCCGTCGACCACCCGCGCCGCGATGATCGCGTCGAGATACTCGGTGTGCCAGTCCGCCTCGGAGACGGGGGTCACCCGGGGATCCACCGCCTGTGTCTCGGCGTCGCCGCGCACCGCGCAGCCGACATCGAGCAGGGTGCGGACGAGGGGGGCGAGATGCGTCGCCGCGCAGGCACGGTCCACCAGCAGGGTCTCGGCGGCGCCGCAGACGCTGGTCCGGCGCATCTTGCTGTTGAGCAGCACGGCGAGCGCCATGTCGAGATCGGCGGCGGCCGCCACGTAGACGTGGTTGACGCCGTCGAGATGGGCGAAGACCGGCACCCGGGCCTCGGCCTGGACGCGCTCCACGAGGCCGCGCCCGCCCCGGGGCACGATCACGTCGATGCAGCCGTCGAGGCCGCCGAGCATCAGCCCGACCGCAGCGCGGTCCCGGGTCGGCACGAGTTGGATCGCGTCGGCGGGCAGGCCGGCCTCGGCCAGGCCCTCGCTCATCGCCTTGGCGATCGCCAGGGCGCTGCGATGGCTGTCCGAGCCGGCACGCAGGATCGCGGCGTTGCCGGCCTTGAGGCAGAGCGCGCCGGCATCTGCAGTGACGTTCGGGCGGCTCTCGAAGATGACGCCGATCACGCCGAGCGGCACGGCGATCCGCTCGATCAGCAGGCCGTTCGGCCGCTCGATCGCGGCGAGCTGGCGCCCGACCGGATCGGCCAGCGCCCCGACCTTCTCGACGGATTCGGCGATCGCCGCCAGGCGGCCGGCATCCAGGGCGAGCCGGTCGACCAGCGCGGCGCTCTGGCCGGCTTGGCGGGCCGCGGCGACGTCGCGGGCGTTCTCGCGCAGGATCTCGTCCGCATTCGCCCGCAGCCGCTCGGCGATGAGACGCAGCGCCTGGTCCTTGGTCTGGGCGGAGGCGAGCGCCATGCGCCGGCCGGCGACGCGCGCCCGCCGGCCGATCGCCGCCATCAGCTCCGGCAGGGCCTCGGCCTCGGCGAGATCGGATCTCAGATTCAGGACGGGCACGCTGGCGTCCTCGGTGTTCGGGGGCCGCGAAGACCGGCCCGACAGGGGATGAGCGGGTCTTTGCACATCGGGCAACGGGCCCACAAGTGTGCTGACTCACCGGGCGTGACAGAGATCGCGCCTTCTACAACTAGACAAGAACTGATCGGAATCAGTCCAGTCTAAAATATCGCGAGATCATCGCGATGCACCATCCAGGCCCGGCCCGGATAGTTGAGCAATTCCGGTATGCGCGTGCTCGGATGGCCGATGATGAGGGCCGCCTCGGCGCTGTCATAGGCCACGAGGCCGCGGCCGAGCACGCGGCCCTCGGGATCGCGGATCATCACGGCGTCGCCCCGGGAGAAGCTGCCCTCGATCGCCCGGACGCCCACCGGCAGCAGGCTGGCGCCGCCGAGCAGGGCCTTCGCGGCACCGGCGTCGATGGTCAGCGTCCCGCGCGGCTCCAGGGAGCCGGCGATCCAGGTCTTGCGCGCCGCGGTCGGCGTCGAGCCCGACAGGAACCAGGTGCAGCGCGCACCCTCGCGCACCGCCTTCAGGGGGTTCTTGCCCCGCCCGTCCGCGATGACGAGGTGCGTGCCCCCGGAGGCCGCGATCTTGGCTGCCTCGACCTTGGTGCGCATGCCGCCCCGGGACAGTTCCGAGGCCGGGCCGCCGGCCATTGCCTCGATCTCCGGGGTGATGCGCTCCACCACCGGCAGGTGGCGCGCATCCGGGTCCGATTGGGGCGGCGCCGTGTAGAGCCCGTCGATATCCGAGAACAGCACCAGCACGTCGGCATCGATCATCGTGGCGACCCGGGCGGCGAGCCGGTCGTTGTCGCCGTAGCGGATCTCCGAGGTCGCCACCGTGTCGTTCTCGTTGACCACCGGGACGGCGCGCATCTCCAACAGCTTCAGCACGGTCGCCCGGGCGTTGAGGTAGCGGCGGCGCTCCTCGGTGTCCTGCGGGGTCACCAGGATCTGGCCTGCCACGATGCCGTGATGGCCGAGCGCTTCCGCCCAGTGCCGGGCCAGGGTGATCTGCCCGACCGAGGCCGCCCCCTGGCTCTCCTCCAGCCGCAGGATCCCCGGCGGCAGGCCGAGCACCGTCCGCCCGAGGGCGATGCTGCCGGACGACACGACCAGCACGTCGACGCCCCGCCCGTGCAACTCGGCGATGTCCTCCGCCAGAGCCGCCAACCAGGCGTGGCGCAGCCGGCCGGCATTGCGATCGACCAACAGGGCCGACCCGACCTTGATGACGACGCGGCGGAATTCTTCGAGGGCCGGGATCATAATTCTTCGCAGAGACGAGGCATCGATGCGGTTTGGACGAAGTCCGCGCGAATGAACAGCGTGCGGAAGCGCGACGGCCTTTCGAAGACGCCGAGCCCGGCATTGCCGCGGTCCTGCGGGATTGAACCCCTCGGCCGATCAGGCGCGCGGGTTGTAGGCCGGCACCAGATCAGTGTGGATGAAGTCGTTCCCCTTGAAGAGGAGGGGCACCGCATAGACCTTGGCCACCGCGTAGGCCAGGCAATCGCCGAAGTTCAGGTAGGCAATGTGCCCCTGGCCCTTTCCATATTGCCTGAAGGCATCGGCAGCGGCACGGAAAGCGTCCAGGCCAAAATTCGTGGTTCGGATACTCGGCATCGCGATGAGCCGATCAAGAAACGCATCGGCGAATGTTGGCATCAGCGAACCAAGCACCATGCGTGTTTCTAAAAGCGTCGGCGCTCCGATGATCGCCCGATGACGAACAATCATCTCGGCGAAGATCCGTCCCTCGGGCTCATCGAGAGCAATGGCAACGAGCGCGGAGCTGTCCAGCGCAATCATGCCGGCATGCCGTTCCAATCGTAGAGCCAGCCATGATCGTTTTGAGCTCCGGGAACGATGTGGGGACGTGCCTCGGCCACCAGAGCTCGAAGAGCGTCAAGTTCAGCCTGCTGCGCAAAGTCGAGGCCGCGATCCGGCCCCGTACGACGGTCCAGATCGTGGAGGGCTTTCGCCACTGCATCATCCAAAGAAGTCCCGAGCCGGCCGGCAATGTCGCGGGCCAGCTCAAAATCCTCGTCGCGAATCGTCAGTTGCTGCGTCATCGGGATTTCTCCGACGCCAGATTAGCCCGCGCGTCCCGCCCCGTCACTCACGGCTGCCAAGCCACCGCCGGCCGGGCGTCCGCCTCCGCGGCTGTGCTCGTGTCGATCTCGGTCTGGATCGCCCGGAGCGCTTCCGGCACGCCCTTGCGGCTGGCCGAGGACAGGACCAGCGGCGCCCGGCCGGCGGCGCGCTTCAGCTTGGCGACCTGGCTCTTGAGCGTCTCGGCATCGAGCGCGTCGGCCTTCGAGAGCGCCACGATCTCGGGCTTGTCGGCCAGGCCGTTGCCGTAGGCCTCGATCTCGCCGCGGACGAGCTTGTAGGTCTTGCCGGCATGCTCACTGGTGCCGTCGACGAGGTGCAGCAGCACCCGGCAGCGCTCGACATGCGCCAGGAACTTGTCGCCAAGCCCGACGCCCTCGTGGGCGCCCTCGATCAGGCCGGGAATGTCGGCCAGCACGAATTCGCGGTTGTCCGAGCGCACCACGCCCAGGCCCGGATGCAGGGTCGTGAACGGGTAATCGGCGATCTTCGGCTTGGCCGCGGTGACGCTCGCCAGGAAGGTCGACTTGCCGGCATTGGGCAGCCCGACGAGGCCGGCATCGGCGATCAGCTTGAGCCGCAGCCAGATCCACATCTCCTGGCCTTCCAGGCCCGGATTGGCGTGTTTCGGGGCGCGGTTCGTGGAGGTGGTGAAGTAGGCGTTGCCGAAGCCGCCATTGCCGCCCTTGGCGAGCCGGATCTTCTGGCCAACCTCGGTGAGGTCGGCGATCAGGGTCTCGCCGTCCTCGGCGAAGATCTGCGTGCCGGCCGGCACCTTCAGCACCACGTCGGAGCCGTTGGCGCCGTGGCAGTTCGAGCCCATGCCGTGCTCGCCCTTCTTGGCCTTGAAGTGCTGCTGGTAGCGGTAGTCGATCAGGGTGTTGAGGCCCTCGACGCACTCGACCCAGACGTCGCCGCCGCGCCCGCCGTCACCGCCGTTCGGGCCGCCGAACTCGATGAACTTTTCCCGCCGGAACGAGACGCAGCCGGGACCGCCGTCACCGGAGCGGACATAGACCTTGGCTTCGTCGAGGAATTTCACAGCTCTATCCCTTGTCGAGCACCGTCCCGGATCCGGAATCCGAGCCGATGCTCTAAGTACCTAGGTGGCATCATCATTGTCCGAAAGTCCGAAACCCTTCGGCGATGACGCTCTCCGATGCGGATCAGCGACCCGCACCCTCATTCCGTCGGCGATTGCGCTCCATTGCCAATGTCGAAGGCCGCGCGCTCAAGCCGCCTCCGTCAACACCGCCTCGGCGGCGCAGGCCCGCCACCGGGCCCGATCCAGATGGAACAGGTCCACCGGCAGATCGCCGCCGCGGGCCGGGAACAGCTTCGTGCCGGTGCCGGCATGCACGAACCCGCAGGCCTCCAGCACGCGCCGGGAGGCCGGGTTCACGATCCGCGCCGAGGAGGCGAGATCGGTCCCGCCCGCATAGGCGAAGAACGCATTGCAGAGAGCCCGCACCGCCTCGCGCATCAGGCCGGCGCCCCAATAGGGTTGGCCGAGCCAGTAGCCGAGCTCCGGCGTGCCGTCGCTGCCGGGATGGATGGCGACGACACCGATCAGGCTCGCCGGCGCCGAGCGCCGCGCCAAGGCCAGCGTCAGGCCCGCGCCGGTCGCGTTCTCGGCCCGCGCCTGCAGCAGGAACGCGTCGACCACCGGGGCCGGCAGCGGGTGCGGCACCCGCGCCAGCATCTCGGCCACCGCACGGTCGCCGGCCAGCTTCAGAATGGCGTCCCTGTCCTTGGCCGTCGGCCAGCGCAGCCAGAGCCTGCGCGTCTCGATCCGGAAGACATCGTCGCGGGTGAGATCGGGGAACATCGTGCCCTCGCAGGGCGGCGTTCCCGGCTCCGGGGCACCGCCTCAAGACGACGAAGGGGAGGATGGTGCCCCATCCTCCCCGGTGTTCCGTCCGATCCGTCCCGTGAGGGGCTCGGCATCGACGTCTCCGGTCCGGTGTGGGACACCGGGCGGGACGCCAGCTTCGCCGCTCGGGCGCCCGCCTGTTATTCCGCGGCCTGGGCCAGCGGGGTTACGGCCACGAAGGCGCGCCCGCGGCGCGTCTCGAAGCGGACATGGCCCGGTACCAGCGCGAACAGCGTGTGGTCCTTGCCCATGCCGACATTGCTGCCGGGATGCCATTTGGTGCCGCGCTGGCGCACGATGATGTTGCCCGGAATCACGGCTTCCGAGCCGAACTTCTTGACGCCGAGGCGCCGGCCTTCCGAGTCGCGGCCGTTGCGGGACGAGCCGCCTGCTTTCTTGTGTGCCATGGGATCTGCTCCGAATGCGTGTGGGTCGCGCGGATCGCGGGCCTCGCCTGGGGCCCGCGCTCGATCACGCGGAGATGCCGGTGATGCGCACCACGGTGTGGTGCTGGCGGTGACCGCGCTTGCGGCGCGAGTTCTGGCGGCGGCGCTTCTTGAAGGCGATGACCTTCTTGTCGCGGCCGTGGCTCACGATCTCGCCCGTGACGCTGATGCCCGACAGGGTCGGCGCACCGACCTGCGTGGCGCCCGCACCGTCGGCGAACAGGAGGACCTCACCGAAGGTCACGGTTTCACCGGCCTCGCCCGGCAGGGTGGCGATGGTGATGGTGTCGTTGGCGGCGACGCGGTACTGCTTGCCGCCCGTCTTGATGACTGCGAACATCGTTGCTCTCGTGTTCTCGAACGGCCTCCGGGGCGGCTGCCCCTGGACCGGCTTCTTGTTTGAAGTCATTGCACGGGCGGACCCGGACAACGCGAAACGCGCGGACCTCGTCGAGGAGGCCGCGCGCCATGCCGGGTCAGTAGGGGCGGGGTGGCTCCGTGTCAATCCTGCACAGGGTCAGCGGATCGGTGCGCCGGTCGCCAGGATGCCCTTGGCGACGCTGCCCTGAGGACCGAAGGCGGCCAGCGCCTGCGTGCACCACGCCTCCCGGCCGTCGGCCGCGAGCTGCTGGCGGACCTGCGTCGCCCGGGTCCGCAGCTTCTCCTGGAGGATCGGTTCCTGTGCCGCGCCGACCTTCGTGGCAAGACGCAGGGTCGTCAGCTGCCCGGCCTTCACCTGGATGCCCGGGCAGGCCTGTTCGGCGATGATGGTCGTCGCCGCCGCCTCGGCATAATTGTCGAGCGGGGAGGGCGTGGGCGGCGCAGGCGCTTGCGCGCAGGCCGGACCCGCCAGCACCAGAGACCAGATCAGCCAAGCACCGCGCAACGCTCAGACCTCCATGGCAACGATCGGCGCGCCGACCGCGACGGGCGCGGCCCTCTCGGGCGACCGGTCCGAACTAGGCGCACGACCGGCGCTGCCTATACCGGCCCGGGCGCCAAGGCCATCTCGGCGCCGGCTCGATCTCCCGCCTTCGCGGAGCCGAGACTCAGGGCGCCGCCTTGAACTCGCCCTCGATGCGCAACGACACCTCGTCGCCCAGAGCGGGCAGGTAGGCGTTCACGCCGAAATCCGACCGCTTCACCACGGCGCGCCCGTCGAAGCCGACGGTGTAGCGCTGGTCCACCGGGTGGATGCCCGCCTGGTTGAAGGTCGCGTCGATCGCCAGCGGGCGGGTCACGCCGCGCAGGGTGAGGTCGCCGGTGATCCGCGCGGTGGTCGGGCTCGTCGGCTCGACGGCGGTCGCCGTGAAGGTCGCGCTCGGGAACTTCGCGGTGTCGAAGAAATCCGGCGCGGCCAGGTGCTCGTTCAGGCGCGGGCTGCCGGTGACGACGCCGGCGAGCGGAACGGTGACCTCCAGGCGGCTCTTGTCCGGGGCCTTCGGGTCGAGGTCGAGCTTGCCGGACAGGCCGGTGAACTGACCGTAATAGGTCGAGTAGCCGAGATGGCTGACCGACCACGTGATCTTGCCGTGATCCGGGTCGAGGACATAGGCGCCCGCCCGGACCTGGGTCGGATCCTTGCTCGGGGCGGCTGCGGCCGGGTCGTCCGCCGCCCGGGCGGGACCGAGGCACAGGAGGCCGATCAGGGCGAGTATGGGCGCGCGCATGGTCGTTTCCCCGCTCGTCCGGCCCGGCAGGATCGTCTCGAAGCCTGACCGTTACGGCCCCCTGATTTCACGAAGTGCCCCGGGGCTCAAGCGCGTCTGGCGGACGCGCCCCGGCTTCTATAGGCATCGCCACGACAGCGGACGGGCACAGAATGATCGGCAAGCTCAAGGGCGTGGTGGATTCGTTCGGCGAGGATTTCGTGATCCTCGACGTCTCCGGCGTCGGCTACATCGCACATTGCTCGGCGCGCACGCTCCAGCGCATGCCCAAGGTCGGCGAGGCGGCGGAGCTGTCGATCGAGACCCATGTCCGCGAGGACATGATCCGGCTCTACGGCTTCCGCTCGGATGCCGAGCGGGAGTGGTTCCGCCTGCTCCAGACCGTCCAGGGCGTCGGCGCGCGGGTCGCCCTGGCGATCCTGTCGGTGCTGGAACCCGACGCCCTCGCGAACGCCATCGCCACCGGTGACAAGGGCACGATCAGCCGGGCGCCCGGCGTCGGGCCGCGCCTGGCGGCCCGGCTCACCGCCGAGCTGAAGGACAAGGCCCCCGCCTTCGCCCCGGTCGATCCGGCGCTGATCGCGCTGACCGGCGCCGTCGAGGAGGGCGCCGCCCCGAGACCCGTGGCCGACGCGATCTCGGCGCTGGTGAATCTCGGCTACCCGCAGGTGCAGGCGGCTTCCGCGATCGCGGCGGCCCTGAAGGGCGCGGAGGAGGGGGCCGAGGCCAAGGTGCTGATTCGGCTGGGCCTGCGCGAACTCGCCCGCTGAGGCCGGATGTCCCCCGTGACGCCTCCGATCTTCGAGGCCTCTGACCGGATCTGAGGAATCGCTCGCGACGCAGTGATTGGCTTCGCCTTGACCCGCCGGGGCAGCGGTGCCATCTCCCCGATGACCAGTAAGATATTGAAAAGTCTTCTACTTTTCAGTCGTTCTAATCTGGTAGGTCCGAATTGCCTGGCCCGACGCGTTCGGGTCTGGCCCGAGGAAGACGGGTTCTGCACCGCGCATGATCGTCTGTTCTTGCAACGTCCTGTCCGATGGCGCCGTTCGCAGCTGCCTGTCGCCCGGCCCAGGCTGTCCCCGCACCCCGGCGCAGGTCTATGCCTGCCTCGGCTGCAGCCCGAAATGCGGGCGCTGCGCCCGGACCATCCGGGAGATCATGCGCAATGCGCAGAGAGAAGCGGCGGCCGATCAGGGCAGCCATGAATGCTCCACGGCTTGCGCGAGCGCTTGCAGTTTGGTTTTATTCCAAACTGCGGAGGACGGGATCACGGCGTGACGCCAATGCCCCCCCGCTAGAATAGCTGTAAGGAGTACGGGGGCATGAAGGGCGACACCAAGGTCATCGAGTACCTGAATCGCGGCCTGAAGAGCGAGCTGACTGCAGTCAGCCAGTACTGGCTGCATTTCCGGATGCTCAATGACTGGGGCTATATCGATCTCGCCAAGTTCTGGCGCAAGGAATCGATCGAGGAGATGAACCACGCGGATCGGTTCATCGACCGGATCCTGTTCCTCGACGGCTTCCCGAACCTGCAGGAGCTGGAGCCTCTGCGAATCGGTCAGACCGTGCAGGAGATCATCGAGTGCGATCTCGCCGCCGAGAACGGCGCGCGCAGCCTGTACCTCGAAGCTGCCCAGTACTGCGAATCGATCAACGACCGCGTCTCCGAGCGCCTGTTCGAGGATCTCGCCGAGGACGAGGAAGGCCATATCGACTTCCTCGAGACCCAGCTGGAGCTGATCAAGCAGATCGGCCTGCCGCTCTACGCGCAGAAGCATATCGGCGGTCTCGAGGCGATCGCCCCCGAGAAGGACTGATTGTAACGCAGGCTCCCGCGCCCTTTTCATCGGAGAGAGGCTGCGGGAGCCCCCGCCCGAAACAGTCCCGGCCGGCGTCCAGCCCATTGATGGCGCGCCCGACATCGGCCAGGCTTGTCCGGGACTGAACGACGACAGGACAACATTGATGCGGCTCGTGGTGGTCGGCGCGGACGGGCGCATGGGGCGGATGCTGGTGCGGGCGGTGGCCGAGGCCGAGGGCTGCACCCTCGCGGCGGCGATCGAGCGCGAGGGCTCGCCGGTCCTCGGGCAGGATGCCGGCGTGCTGGCCGGCCTGCCGCCCCTCGACGTTCCGGTCACCGACGACCCGCTGAAGGCCTTCGCCACCGCGGACGGGGTGCTCGACTTCACCGCCCCGGCCGCCACCGTGCAATTCGCCGAGCTGGCCGCCCAGGCCCGCATCGTCCATGTGGTCGGGACCACCGGCCTGTCCGACGACGACCTCGCCAAGCTCCGGGCCGCCGCCTACCACGCGCGCATCGTCCGCTCGGGCAACATGTCGCTCGGCATTAACCTGATGGCCGAGCTGGTGCGCCGGGTCGCCAAGGCGCTGGGCGACGAGTTCGACATCGAGATCGCCGAGATGCACCATCGCATGAAGGTGGATGCGCCCTCCGGCACCGCGCTTCTCCTCGGGGAGGCCGCCGCGGAGGGCCGCGGCGTCGACCTGAAGGACGTGCGGGTCTCGACCCGGGACGGGCATACCGGCGCGCGCCGCCCCGGCGATATCGGTTTCGCCACCCTGCGGGGCGGCTCCGTGGTCGGGGACCACAGCGTGATCTTCGCAGGCGCCGGCGAGACCCTGACCATCAGCCACCATGCCGCCGACCGCGGGCTGTTCGCCGCCGGCGCCGTCAAGGCCGCGCTCTGGGCACACCCGAAGCCGCCGGGGCTCTATTCCATGGCGGATGTGCTCGGGCTCTAGACCACCAACCAGGGATACGATCTGCCGATGGAGCGACTGCTCGTCCTCGCTCGCCATGGCCAGAGCGAGTGGAATCTCAAGAACCTGTTCACCGGCTGGCGCGACCCCGGTCTCACCGAGCGCGGCGTCGACGAGGCGCGTGCGGCCGGTCGAGCCCTGAAGCAGGCGGGCTACGGGTTCGATATCGCCTTCACATCTGAACTCGTCCGGGCGCAGCGCACCTGCGCGCTGATGCTGGAGGAAATGGGCCTCCCGGATCTCGACGTGCAGCGGTCGCAGGCCCTGAACGAGCGCGATTACGGCGACCTCGCGGGGCTCAACAAGGACGATGCCCGCGCCAAATGGGGCGCGGAGCAGGTCCACCTCTGGCGACGCTCCTACGACGTGCGGCCGCCCGGCGGTGAAAGCCTGAAGGACACCGCCGCCCGGGTCCTGCCCTATTACATCGAGACGATCCTGCCCCGGGTGATGGCCGGGCAGCGGGTCCTGGTCGCGGCCCACGGCAATTCGCTGCGCGCGCTGGTGATGGTGCTCGACCATCTCGGCCCCGACACCATCGCCGGCCTGGAGATCAAGACCGGGGAGCCGCTGGTCTACCGGTTGGCCGCCGACACCACGGTCGCCTCCAAGCAGATCCTGGCCCGCGACGGCGAAGCGGACCGCTGATTGGCGACCGAACTCGCGCCGGGCCTGATCCACCATCCGGGCTTCCTCGATCCGGCCGCCCGCGCCCGGCTCGCCGCCGAAGTCGCGGCGGTCCTGGCGGCCGCGCCACCCGTCACCCCGTGCATGCCGCGCACCGGAAAGCCCTTCTCGGTGCGGATGTCGAATGCCGGGCCGCTCGGCTGGGTCTCCGACCGGAGCGGCTACCGCTACCAGCCGAACCATCCGGAGACCGGCCAGCCGTGGCCCGCGATCCCGCCCTGTGCGCTGGCCGCCTGGGACGCGCTGGCGGCGTTTCCGGCACCGCCCGAAGCCTGCCTGATCAACCTCTACGCCCCGGACGCCCGGATGGGCCTGCACCAGGACCGGGACGAGGCCGATTTCTCCGCCCCGGTCGTCTCCCTGTCGCTCGGCGCCACGGCCCTGTTCCGCTACGGCGGCCTGCAGCGCTCGGACCCGACCCGCTCGATCCGCCTCCATCCCGGCGACGCCCTGGTGATCGGCGGCGCCTCGCGCCTGATCCACCACGGGGTCGACCGCCTCTATGCGGTGAACGACCTGCTCGCGGAGAATCCGCTGCCGGGCTTCCTGCCGGATGGCGGGCGCTGCAACCTGACCCTGCGCCGGGTCACCGCCGGCGTCACCGGAAAGCCATGACGGTGATTCGCTCTCTCGGCCGCAACCTTACGGGATCCAGCCATGCGGCCAGCCTCTTTCGCGCGACGTGACAGCGCGGCGGCGCAATGGCCGCCCATCGCCCGGTTCATCGCGGCCGAGCACCGCCTGGGCGACGCCGCTGCCGCCCGCGGGCCCGTCGCGGCGGCGCTCTACGAGTTCCTGCGTTTCGGCGTGAAACAGGGCTGGGCCTGCCTGTTCGGCGGCCTGCTGCTCGCGCTGATGATCGGCACGCGCCTGGTCTGGCCGGCCCACGCGCCGCTTGCGCGCTACGACGCGCTGTTCCTCGCCGCGCTGGCGCTTCAGGCGATCCTGCTCGCGACCAAGATGGAGACCTGGACCGAGGCCAAGGTCATCCTCGTCTTCCACGTCATCGGTACGGTGATGGAGGTGCACAAGACGGCGATCGGCAGCTGGGTCTACCCCGAAATCAGCGCCTTCCGGATCGGCGGTGTGCCGCTCTTCACCGGCTTCATGTACGCCGCCGTCGGCAGCTACCTGGCCCGTGTCTGGCGCCTGTTCGACTTCCGGTTCACCCGGCACCCGAACCTGACTTTTCTGTCGGCCCTCGCGGTGGCGATCTACGTCAACTTCCTGACCGATCACCTGGGTTACGACCTGCGCTACGGCCTCCTGGCGGTTGCGGTGGTCCTGTTCGCGCCGGCCACGATCCATTTCCAGGTCTGGCGATCCCATCGCAGGATGCCGCTCCTCCTCGGCCTGCTCCTCGTGGCGCTCTTCATCTGGTTCGCCGAGAATGTCGGGACCTTCACCGGCACGTGGCTCTACCCGAACCAGAAGCTTCATTGGTCCCCCGTCCCGCTCGCGAAACTCTCGTCCTGGTTCCTACTGATGATCGTGTCCTACACGCTGATCGCGCGGGTGAACGGAATCAGCCGCCTGAGCGCTCGGCCCCTCGCTTCCCCGGCATCGGCGGGCGTGGCCGTGCCATGAGCCGGACACGCTCCCTCGGCGCAGCCGCGGCGTTCATCGGCCTCGGTCTGCTGTTGCGGCTGCCAAAGTGGAATCTGCCCCTGGCGATCCACCATTACGGCGGCGGCATCCTCTGGGGTGCGATGCTGTTCGCGCTCGTTGCTGCCGTGCGGCCACCCGGCTGGCGCGTGCCGGGCTGTTGGGTCGCCGCGGGCGTCATAGCGGCCGGCATCGAAGGCAGCCGCCTGTTGCACGGTGCCGAGCTCGACGCGTTCCGCAGGACGCTGGCCGGCCAGCTGCTTCTCGGCAATATCTTCTCGGCCTGGAACCTGGCGGCCTACGCATGCGGTATCAGTCTCGCCGCGTTGATGATCGTCTCTCCCCGGACCGATCGCGCGTCCGCCTCATTGTCGGCTTGACAGATAATGGCCGCGGGCAGACCCATCGCACGAAGCGGGCCCGCTCGGGTCCTCGCGCGTGGAGAACCGGTTTCCGATGCTGGTGCGTAACCTGACGCTGCGTCTCGGGCGGGTTCTGTCCCTGGCCGTCCTGATGGCCGGGCTCGGATCCGCGGCGTCTGCCGCCGATCCGGTCTATCCACCGGGCTCCCGCTTCGGTTTCGAGCCGCCGGCCGATATGGCGCTGTCGCGGCGCTTCTCGGGCTTCGAGCGCAAGGAGGGCGGCGCCACCCTGTCGGTGGTCGAGCTGCCGCCGAACGCCTTCGCGGAACTGGTCAGCGGATTCACCGACGCCAACCTCCTGAGCCAGGGTTTCGCGGTGGAGAAGCGCGAGGAGGTGAAGGTCGGCGACAACGAGGGCATGCTCTACACTGGCGAGCAGCCCGCCGATCCCAACGCCACCGCACCGGCGATCCGCAAATGGATCCTGGTGGTCGGCACGCCGACCGTGACCGGCCTGATCATCGCCCAGGCTCTGCCGGATGCCGAGACCGAGGAGACGATGCGCAAGCTGGTGACTGGCGTCACCCTGCGCCCGCCGCTCACCCTCGACCAGCAGGTCGAGGCCCTGCCGTTCCGCATCGGCAACATGGCGGGCTTCCGACCGATCCGGGTGCTGGCCGGCAATTCGGTCCTGCTCACGGCGGGCCCGAAGGACCAGATGCAGAATCTGGAACAGCCGATCCTGGTGCTGGCCCAGGCGGTCCAGCAGCCGCCCGCCGCCGAGCAGCGCGACGGCTTCGCCCGGGCGGCCCTGGCCTCGAACCAGACGATGAAGGATTTCGTGATCGAGCGCGCACAGAGCTACCGCTCCAACGGCGTCGACTGGCACGAGATCGTCGCCCGGGCCGTCGACATGCCGACCAACGTTCCCGTGGTCGTCTCACAGACCATCCGATTCAATCCGGACGGGTACCTGCGCGCCCTGGGCGTCGTGCGCGAGGATCAGCGCACCGGCGTGCTGGCCAAGTTCCGTGAAGTCGTCGACAGCGTGCAGGTCAAATAAGCGACGCAGTGCCGAGGCCGCGATCGCCTGCGACGCGGATCGATTACGAAGGGCTCAAGTCGGCGGTCGCCCGACCCTCCTGCCGCACCCTAAGGAGCCCGCGTCTGCGCGCCTCGGAGGAGCGCGCCGGGGCCCACATGGGCCGCTGAAGAACTCCTTTGACGCTCGCACCTCAGGATGCGGCGGTGCGTGACTGAGCCCCAAAAACGCGAAAAACGCGGACCCGAGGGCCCGCGCTTCTCACCGTCAGGGATAGGGCTCGGCTTAGTACGGGCGGCCGTACAGCGGCGAGGTCGGGTCCAGCCGGTCGACGAACGACAGGTCGACGTTGCGGACGGCCGTGGAGCGCGCGCCGATGAACGGGCCGTTGGTGATCGGGTCGGGCAGGATCCCGCGGCCGAAGCGGTCGTTCGGGCCGAAGGCCGGGTTCAGCTGGTTCGACGCGGCGATCAGGTAGGGGTTCAGGGCCGGGTTGCCCGAACCGCCGGCGCCCGGAACGTTCGAAGTCAGGGGCACGTTGCCGGCGTCGAGCCAGCTGCGCGGACGGACGCGGATCGGGAGCGGACGGCTGACGCTGTAGACGCGACCCGGGCCGAAACCCTCCTGGGCCTGGGCGGGCGCAGACGCCAGGGCGCCGAAGCCGGTGGCGGCGATGACGCCGAGAAGAGCGATCTTAAGCGAGCGCATGGCCAACCTTGTCTGTGAGTGCCATCAGTATGGCGACCGAAGCTTAACACTTCGCCGCCTTTGATAGAACGACGCTTGAGTGGGGCTGTGGTTCCGCGAAAATGGCCGAGCTTCGGCGATTTGCCGTATTCTGGCCCCATTTTTTCGTGTGCGATCGCCGACGACCGATCGATCCGGTCGGTTCGGAGGCATCCGCGACCGTCGTTACTGGACATCCCTGATCCGTCCGGGGGGCCATGAAGGCCGCGGTCGCGTCGGGATCCGCCGGGTCGTCGAGGCTCAGCGCATCGACCATGCAGCCCAGGGTTCGCGCCTCGGGGGGATGCCCCAGCGGTGCGCAGAGCCAGCCGTCCAGCCGGAAGGCGGTCTCGCGGCTGACGAAGCCCAAGCAGGTCCGCCGTGTCGGGCCGCCGAGGGTGACCTCCAGTGTCTCCACGGCGCCGAACTTGGTGGCGACCGTGCCGCCCGGCCCGGTGCGGATCACGGCCAGCGCCGGCCCATCGGTCGCGGCCCGCCGGGCCAGCAGGATGAACAGGCCGGGTGCCCGCCCGGCCGCGTCGCCGCGGGTCAGCGTCACCCGAAGGGCCGGGGCTTCGAGCGCCTCGAAGGCACCCCGCGCCAGCGCATCCTCGCGTAGACCGGTCACCGGATCGATCCGGCCGGCCGCGACCCGGACCGGGTCGAGGCCGGGCTCCGAGAGCTCGAACCGCACCGGGGCGGCCGGGGCGGGCGCTTTCGGCGCGGGCGTCGCCGGTACGAACGCCGCCGTGACGGGCATTGCCACCTGCGGCGCCATCGGCGCGTGCCGGGCATAGAGACAGAGACCGGCGATCATCGCCGAGGCGACGACGAGGCGCAGGCCGAGGCCGACCAGCGAGAGGGCGCGCCGACCCTTGGGCGCGCCGGAAGCGCCCACCTCATCTGTGCTCGGTCGGTCGGTCTGCATGATGCCCCGTGCGGACGGCCGCTCGTCCTGGCCGCCCGCGATCATCACCGCGCTAAGTTGATCACCACCCTCCAACCGGCCGTCATGCCCGGCATTCCCGCCACAGGGTGAATCGAGTCTTGCGGCCTCAATCCCGGCCTTGACAGCCCCACGCCTTGGGCGCCTTGCTCGGACAGGCCGTCGCCCCCACTTCGTGAGGGTTCGCGGCCGCGCCCGTTCGCCGGGCGCCCCTTCGGCGCGAACGATCCTTCGGCCGAGTTTGCTGGCAAGAGCGCGGCACCCGGATCGGTCGGGGTTTTCCGCGCGGAGACGAGAGATGGGTTACAAGGTCGCCATCGTAGGCGCCACGGGCAACGTGGGCCGTGAGATGCTGGATATCCTGGCCGAGCGGGCCTTCCCCGCCGACGAGGTCGTGGCGCTGGCCTCGCGCCGCAGCCAGGGTCAGGAAGTCTCCTTCGGCGACAAAACGCTCAAGGTCAAAGCCCTCGACACCTACGATTTCTCCGACACCGACATCTGCCTGATGTCGGCGGGCGGCGAGACCTCCAAGGAATGGTCGCCCCGGATCGGCCAGCAGGGCTGCGTGGTGATCGATAACTCGTCGGCGTTCCGCTACGACGCGGACGTGCCGCTGATCGTCCCCGAGGTGAATGCCGACGCGGTGGTGGGCTTCACCAAGCGCAACATCATCGCCAACCCGAACTGCTCGACCGCTCAGCTGGTCGTCGCCCTCAAGCCGCTGCACGAGGCGGCCACGATCAAGCGCGTCGTGGTCTCGACCTACCAGTCGGTCTCCGGCGCCGGCAAGGAGGCGATGGACGAGCTGTTCAACCAGACCCGCGCCGTCTTCACCGCCGGCGACATCAAGGAAGGCGGCAAGTTCACCAAGCGCATCGCCTTCAACGTCATCCCCCACATCGACGTGTTCATGGAGGATGGCTACACGAAGGAAGAGTGGAAGATGGTCGCCGAGACCAAGAAGATGCTCGACCCGAAGATCAAGCTGACCGCCACCGCGGTCCGCGTGCCGGTCTTCATCGGGCATGCGGAGGCGGTGAACGTCGAGTTCGAGCGTCCGCTCTCGGCCGAGAAGGCCACCGAGATCCTGCGCTCGGCGCCGGGCGTCCTGGTGATCGATAAGCGCGAGAACGGCGGCTACATGACCCCGCACGAGGCGGCGGGCGAGGATGCCACCTACATCTCGCGCATCCGCGAGGACGCGACCATCGAGAACGGCCTGAACTTCTGGTGCGTGTCGGACAACCTGCGCAAGGGCGCCGCGCTCAACACGGTGCAGATCGCCGAGGTGCTGGTGAACCGCAAGCTGCTGAACCGGGCCAAGCCCAAGGCCGCGTAAAGCAGCAAGAGTCTGAAGTTGGGCGGCCGCGATCGGAGACGATCGCGGCCGTTGCCGTTTTCAGGGCTGCGATCGGCTCAGTGGCCGCCGCCGAGATAGGCCGCCCGCACCGCCGGGTCGCTCTTGAGCTGGGCCGCCGGGCCCTGGAAGCGGATCCGGCCGTTCTCCAGCACGTAGGCGTGGTCGGCGACGCCGAGCGCCGCCATGGCGAATTGCTCGACCAGCAGCATCGTCACGCGCTCCTCCTTGAGCTGGCGGATGATGCGGAAGACCTCCTCCACCAGCTTGGGCGCCAGCCCCATGGAGGGCTCGTCCAGCAGCAGGATCTCGGGTCGCAGCATCAGGGCGCGGCCCATGGCGAGCATCTGCTGCTCGCCGCCCGAGAGCGTCCCGGCCAGCTGGGTGCGCCGCTCCTTGAGGCGCGGGAACAGGCTGAAGGCGCGCTCGCGGTCGGCGGCGACATTGCCCTTCGGCCGGGACCCGGTCAGCCGCGGGAAGGCGCCGAGCGTCAGGTTGTCCTCCACCGACAGGGTCGGGAACACCCGGCGGCCCTCCGGCGAATGCGCCAGCCCCTCGCGGGCGACGTCGTGGCTGTCGAGCCCGCCGATGTCGCGGCCGTTCAGGCGGATCGTGCCGGCGCGCGGGCGGATCATCCCTGAGAGCGCACGCATGGTCGTGGTCTTGCCGGCGCCGTTGGAGCCGATCAGCGTGACCACCTGGCCCTTCGGCACCTGGAACGTGAGGCCGTGCAGGACCTCGATCTGGCCGTAGCCGGCGTGGAGATCGGAGACCTCAAGCATGGGCGTGCTCCGGGCTGCTGCCGCCCATGTCGTCGGGGGCGCCGAGATAGGCCTCGATCACCTTGGGATCCTGCTGCACCGCGCGGGCGCCGCCCTCGGCGATCTTGTGGCCGAAATCCAGGACGCTGACCCGGTCGCACAGGCCCATGACCACGTCCATGTGGTGCTCGATCAGGATCACCGTGATGCCGGCGTCGCGGATCTTGCGGATGATCGCCACGAGGTCGGCGATGTCGGGCGCGGTGAGGCCGGCGGCCGGCTCGTCGAGCAACAGGAGCACGGGGTCGAGGGCGAGGGCGCGGCCGATCTCGAGCAGGCGCTGCTTGCCGTAGGGCAAGTTGCGCGCCTCCTCCTGGGCGAGGGCGCCGAGCCCCATGAAGTCGAGGATCGACATGGCCCGGGCGCGGGCCTCGCGCTCCTCGCGCCGGCGGCGGGGCGTACCGAGGATCGCGTCGAAGATCGTGCCCCGGAAGGTGTGGTGCAGGCCGACCAGCACGTTCTCGAGCGCGGTCATCTCGTGGAACAGCTGCACGTTCTGGAAGGTGCGGGCCACCCCCGACAGGGCGATCTCGGAGGGCGTGCGCCCGTCGAGGCGCCGGCCGCCGGCCACCGCCAGCGTCACCGAGCCGGCCGTGGGCTTATAGATGCCGGTGAGCACATTCATCATCGTGCTCTTGCCCGAGCCGTTCGGCCCGATGAGGCCGTGGATCGTCCCCGGCTTCACGGTGAGGTCGATCCCGGCGAGCGCCTTCAGGCCGCCGAACTGCATCAGCACCTGCTCGAACTTCAGCAGCGCGTCCCCGCCTGCATCGCCGCGCTGGGCGATCAGCGCCGCGCCGCCGGCGGCGAGGTCGCGGCCCTCCGCCGTGTGGGCCGGCCGCAGCGCCGGGATCTTCTGGCGCAGGAAGCCGACGATGCCGTCCGGCAGGTAGTAGACCACGAACAGGATCATCAGGCCGAAGACCGTCAGGCGGAAATCGGTGACCGATTGCAGCGCCAGGGTCGCCGGCAGGAACAGCACGCACAGCACCACCGGCACCAGGATCGCGTAGCGGTTCGGCTGCTTGCGGATGAAGGCGAGGGCGCCGACGATCACGGCCGCGGCCGCGATGAGGCCTGCCATGATCCGAACGAGCTCGATATCGGCCAGGATGTTGGGCATCATCACGATGATCGCGGAGCCGATCAGCGGCCCGGAGCGCGACTTGCGCCCGCCCATGGTGACGGCGAGCAGGAATAGCACGGTGAGCTCGAAGCCGTATGAGTTCGGCGCGACGTAGCGCTCGGACCAGGCGAACAGCGCCCCCGCGAGGCCGGCGAGCGCCGCCGAGACCACGAAGGCGTAGACCTTGTAGCGATAGACGCTGACGCCCATGCAGTCGCAGGCGATCGGCGAGTCGCGCAGCGCCTCGAAGGCCCGACCGAAGGGCGAGCGCACAACCCGGTTCACCACCAGGATGGTGAGCAGCAAAGCCGCGCAGACGAGATAGTAGAATTCCAGCTTGCGCCCGGCCGCGCCCCAGGGCGCCTGCATGCCGATCAGCGAGAAGTCGAGCACCCGGGCCGGCGGCAGGGTGATGCCAAGCGGCCCGTTGGTGATCGGGGTCAGCTCGTTGATGAAGATCTGGATGATCGTGCCGAAGGCCAGGGTCACCATCGCCAGGTAGGGCCCGGTCACCCGCAGGGCCGGGACCGCCAGCAGGACGCCGAAGGCCGCCGTGACGCCGATGCCGGCGAGCAGCCCCAGCCAGATGCCGATCTTGAAGTGCAGGAACAGCGTCGCGGCCGCGTAGGCCCCGATGCCGAACAGGCCGGCATGGCCGAGGGAGACCTGGCCGGTATAGCCGACCACGATGTCGAGCCCGAGGATCAGGATCGCGTAGATCGCGATCACGGTCAGCAGGTGGATGTAATAGGTGCTCGTCACCACCAGGGGGAACGCCACCAGGGCGACGACCAGCAGCACGGCGCCGATCAGCCCGAGGCCGCGGGCATTCGTGGCGGGCGGGTGCGCGGCGGCGGCGGGCGCGAGGGCGGAATGCGCCATGACGGTCAGACCTTCTTGATCACGGCCTTGCCGAACAGGCCGACCGGGCGGATCGAGAGCACAACGAGGAGGAGGATCAGGCCCGGCACGTCCTTGTAGCCGGTCGAGATGTAGAAGCCGGTCAGCGTCTCTGCGACGCCAAGGATGAGGCCGCCGACGATCACGCCGAGGCCGGATTCGAGCCCGCCGATGATCGCCACCGCGAAGGCCTTAAGCGCGAGCACCGCCCCCATCGTGGCGCCGGTCAGCGTCACCGGGGCGACGAGCACCCCCGCGAAGGCCGCCGTCATGGCGCTGATCGAGTAGGACAGGGTGATGATCCGCTTGGTGTTGATGCCCATCAGGCCGGCGGCGTCGATGTCGTTCGAGGTGGCGACGACCGCCTTCCCCCAGATCGACTTGCGGTTGAAGATCTCGACGCAGAGCATCATCAGCAGCGCGCCGGCGACGATCAGCATCTCCATCGGCAGCACGCGGATGCCGCCCATCTCCACGGCCGCGTCGGGCAGCGGGGAGGGGAATTTCAAATCGTCCCGGCCCCAGATGTTCTCCGCGAGGTTCCGGAAGATGATGCCGAGCGCGATGGTGGCCATGATCCACCCGTACTCGGACTTGATCTTGATCGCCGGGCGGACCGCGAGGCGCTCGACCACCGCCCCGAGGGCGAAGCCGAAGACCAGCACCAGCGGGATCATCAGCCAGTAGCCGGTGAACGGCGCCAGCGTCAGGCCGAATAGGGCGCCGAGCGCCAGGGCCTCGCCCTGGCCGAAATTCAGGGTCTTCGAGGTGGCGAAGGTGAGCTGGTAGCCGAACGCGATGGCGGCGTAGATCATGCCGACCGCGACGCCCGAGGCGACGAGCTGAAGGAAGATGGTCATGGTGTCGAAGCCGTCCCAGGCGTCACGGGGTAGGCGGGCAGCCGGCCGTTCTGGCTCAGCTGCCCGTCGTTCGGACCCGTGCCGGGGGGCACGGATCCGCGCGCGTCAGTTCGAGGACTTTTCCTTGACGCGGACGACGCCGGCGTTCTTCGCGTCTTCCGGCTTGGCGTAGACGATCTTGCCGTCCTGGACTTTGCCGAACACGACCATGTTGCGCGAGATCGCGTTGTGGTCCTTGGCGGTGAACGGGTGATCGTAGGTGGTCACCACGCCCTCGACCTTGGTGTTCAGGTTCTCGAGCGCTTCGCGGATCTTCGGGCCGTTGGTCGAGCCGGCCTGCTTGATCGCCGCGGCGATCAGGTAGACCGAATCGTAGCCCTGGGCGCCGGCTACCGGGGTCGGGATCTTGGTCACGCCGTAGGTCTTGTAGTAATCGTCGAGGAACGACGCACGCTTGGCCAGCGTCTTATCCTCGATGAACGTCTGGGGCATGATCACGCCGTTGCCGTTGGTGCCGGCGATATCGATGAAGCTCTGCATCGAGGCCGGCCAGGACGCGATGATCGGCACCTTCCAGCCGAGCTTGGCCATGCCGTTGGCGACCTGGGCCAGCTCCGGGCCGATGCCGTAGGCGAGGATCACGTCGGCGCCGGCCTGCTGCGACTTCAACAGCTGGGCCGTCATGTCGACGTCCTTGATGTTGAACTTCTCCACCGCGACCGGCTTCACGCCCTTGGTCGCGAGGTACTTCTCGATATCCTCGCGGCCGAGCTGGCCGTAATTCGTCGAATCCGCCAGGATGGCGATCTTCTTGAAGTTCTGCGCCAGCGCCTCGTCGACCATCATGCCGGCCTGGAGGACGTCGTAGGCCGAGTTCCGGAAGACGTAATTGACGTCGTAATCCGGCTCCTTGAACTGATTGGTGATCACCGTGCCGGTGGCGACGTTGTTGAACACCGGGATCTCGGCTTCCTGGTAGAAGCGCTGGGCGGCCAGGGCGACGCCGGTGTTGATGAAGCCCACCGTGGCGACGACCTTCTCCTTGTTGATCAGTTCCTGCGCGACCTGGGCGCCGACCTCGTTCTTGGCCTCGTCGTCGCGCTCGATCAACTGGATCGGGCGGCCGAGCACGCCGCCGTTCTTGTTGATCTCGGCGGCGGCCAGCTTGGCGCCGTCGCGCATCGAGACGCCCATGGACGAGGAGCCGCCCGTATAGGGGCCGGTGAGCCCGATCTTGATCGGGTCGGCGGCCTGCGCCGGCACGAGCCCCAAAGCCGTGGCGCCGAGCAGGGCGCCCATAAGGGCGCGTTTCGTCAGGATCATCGTTTCCTCTCCCAAGCGCGTCCCGGGCCGCGTTTCGATCGGCGGATCCCGTTGTGGCGTATCGATCGTGTTGGATCCGCTGTGCGCCTGCAGTCGACGCGCCGATCAAGGCCGCGTCTCAAGAGCGTTCAAGCGTCCGCGGGCTGCCCTTCAATGTGGCATACCGGATGCGGTTACTCACTCTTTCAGCAAAGATCGCGCTAACGTCAAGGTCTCAGCGACGACGTTACGCGACGGCCGCCGTTCTCTGTGGAAGAGGCGCGGTCCTCAGCATTTAACCGCCGGCACGATCATGTGAATGGACCGGGCGAGGGCGGATTAAGACTCGGCCCGGTACGTATTTCCGCGGTTCTCCGGGGCGGCTTCAGCCGATCGCCCAGTCTTGCGCCTATCTGGCGGCTGAACCCCTGCAGGCCTGGCAGCGCTCAAACGCCGGGTCCCTGTCATGGCGCTGTAATCTTCGCCGGCCACGCCGCTGCCCGGATCGGTCGGAGATTCGTCATGCGTCGCGTCATCGTTGCCTGCCTCGTCGGATTGTGCGCCTCCGGCGCCGCCCGTGCCGAGACGCGGCCCCACAACGTCATCCTGTTCGTGGCCGACGGCCTCCGGGCCGGGATGGTGAACCCGCAATCCGCGCCGACCATGGACCGGCTGATGAAGACCGGCGTGCGCTTCACCAACACGCACTCGATGTTCCCGACCTTCACCATGCCGAACGCCACCGCGATGGCG
The DNA here is from genome assembly GCF_020523825.1 of Methylobacterium brachiatum. Classification (GTDB taxonomy): domain Bacteria; phylum Pseudomonadota; class Alphaproteobacteria; order Rhizobiales; family Beijerinckiaceae; genus Methylobacterium; species Methylobacterium brachiatum. The sequence goes on from NZ_JAJALK010000008.1 coordinate 196,992, forward strand.
ACCGGCCACATGCTGGGCGATACCGGCCAGTTCGGGAACACGATCTACACCGCTTTCCCGGTGCCCGGCGCCGGCGACAGCCTGACCCCGTTCCTGGAGAGCGACCCGGTGCTCGGCGACGTCGACGAGCACTTCGCCGGCAATTACCTCAACGAGGAGACGATCCTGAAGGCCGCCCGGGCCAAGGGCTTCTCCACCGCCAGCATCGGCAAGCTCGGGCCGTCCCAGGTCTTCGACCACACCGAACGCACCGGCCAGTACAACATCCACATCGACTACAGCACCGGCCGGGCCGGCGGCATCCCGCTCGGCGACGCGTTCCGCGCCCGACTCAAGGAGGTCAACCTGCCGGATCAGGCGCCGACCCGCGGGGCGAACGGCCAGGCCGGCACCGCCGAGACGCCCGGCACGGTCGCGGCCAATGTCGGGCAGCAGGGTTATTTCGCCGCCGTCGCGACCAAGGCCGTGCTGCCGCTGTTCAAGGCCCGGCAGAAGCCGTTCGTGCTGGTGTTCTGGTCGCGCGACCCCGATGGGACGCAGCACAACCAGGGTGACAGTCTCGGGCGGCTGGTGCCCGGCATCAACGGGCCGACGAGCCTGGCCTCCATCCGCAACGCCGACGACAACCTCGCCACCCTCCAGGCCGCCCTGCGCGAGCAGGGCCTGGCCGAGACCACGGACATCGTCCTCACCTCGGATCACGGCTTCTCCACGATCTCGAAGGAGAGCGCGACGAGCTTCGCCGCGTCGCAGACCTACAAGGGCGTGCCGGCCAAGCAGCTGCCGCCGGGCTTCCTCGCCATCGATCTCGCCCACGACCTCGGCATGACCCTGTTCGATCCGGACGCGAAGGGCGCGAAGCTCGATGCCGGGGTTTTCCCGAGCCGGGCCAACGGCCTGATCGGTTCCGATCCGGCCAAGCCCGACGTGGTGGTCGCGGCCAATGGCGGCTCGGACCTCGTGTACGTGCCGAGCAACGACAAGGCGCTCGCCCGCAAGGTGGTCGAGGCCCTGTCGCGCCAGGATTACGTCAGCGGCCTGTTCGTCAGCGACTCCCTCGGGGCGATCCCCGGAACCCTGCCGCTCTCGTCCATCGCCCTCGACGGGTCGGCCCTGACCCCGATGCCGGCGATCGTGGTGAACTTCCGCAGCTTCTCGACCGGCTGCGCCGATCCCACCACCTGCGGCGTCGAAGTATCGGACACCACCCTGCAGCAGGGCCAGGGCATGCACGGCAGCTTCGCGCGCTCGGACACCCGCAACGTCATGGGCGCGGTCGGCCCGAGCTTCCGGGGCGGCCTGGAAAGCGACATCCCGGCGAGCAACGCCGATCTCGGCAAGACCATCGCCCGGATCCTGGATCTCGACATCCCCAACAAGGGCAAGCTGGTCGGCCGCGTCCTGACCGAGGCGATGGTCAACGGCGCCAAGCCGGCGGCCCAGAAGCATATCCGCCGCTCGGAGCCGGACGCCGCCGGCATCGTGACGGTGCTGAACTACCAGACAGTCGGCGAGACCCGGTATTTCGACGCCGCCGGATATCCGGGCCGGACCCTGGGCCTCGTCGAGGAGACGCACGCCGCGGGCGGGCATTGAACGCTCATCCAACCCGCCTTTGCCATCCGCCACCTCATCCCGAGGTGGCGTAGCAAGGCGGAGCCCTCGAAGGAGACCTTCAGCCTGCCGCGCGATCCCTGGACGCTCCTTCGAGGCTCACTGCGTTCGCACCTCAGGATGAGGGCGCGAATCGGGATTTCCAGTCGAACACTCTTCGGGGTTTGGGGCGGCGCAACCCTCAAGCTGAGACCCGAACGAGAAAAGGCCGCACCTGTTTGGGTACGGCCTTTTGCAGTCTCAACGTGATCCATCCGCCGACCGGCTATCCGGCTCGGCGGCGGCTGGGGCTACGCCATGCCGAGGGCCTGCATGTAGAGCTCGAGGATCGCCTCCTGCTCCTGGCGCTCGCTGTGATCCTGCTTGCGGATCCGGATGATCGTGCGCACCGCCTTCGCATCGAAGCCGCGGCCCTTCAATTCGGCGAACACCTCCTTGATGTCGCCCATGATGCCGGCCTTCTCCTCCTCGAGGCGCTCCAGGCGCTCGATGAACTGCTTCAGCTCGTCGGCGGCCACGCCCTCGGCCGACGAAACGTCGCCGCCGGGCCGCTGGGCTGCTGCGGTGGGCATCGAATGGGCGTTCATGGGGCTCTCCGGGATGCGCGGCGCGGTTGCGCCCTGGACCGGTGGTTAACGGGCCGAACTTACCGGAAGCTTAGCCGATTCTCGCGGCCCCTCTCGGCCGGTCAGTGATCCTTGGTTTGCGACGCCGAAAAACCCGCCTGCTGCTTGGGGCTCGCCTCGGTCTGGTGCTTCGCCTTCCAGTCGCTGTAGGGCATCCCGTAGACCGCCTCGCGGCTCTCGTCCTTGGTGAGCGGCACGCCCTTTTCGTCGGCGGCATCCTTGAGCCAGTTCGACAGGCAGTTCCGGCAGAAGCCCGCCAGGTTCATCAGGTCGATGTTCTGCACGTCGGTGCGGGTGCGCAGATGCGACACGAGCCGGCGGAACACCGCGGCTTCGAGTTCGGTCTGGGTCTGCGGGTCGATCTCGGGCATCGTGGGAAACGCTTTCAGGTGAGGGCCGTCGGCACGGATCTCGGGATCGGCCGCGTCCGGATCAAGCCGCGATCAGCGGGCGCAGGATGCGGGCGAAGCGCTCGGCCCATTCCTCCTGGCCGGCCGCGCCGGCGATGAGGTCCTGGCGGATCTCCACCAGGGCGTTGGGCAGGCCGCGGGCGGTGGCGTGGCGGTCGATCGTGTCGCCCGGCAGGCCGCCGCCATAGGGCTGGTTGTCGCCGACCGTGAGACCGGCCGGATCCGCCTCGAGCGCCGCGATCAGCGGCCGGGCGAAGCGCTCATCCCGGTCGTACAGGATGCCGACCTGCCAGGGCCGGGCGATGCCGCGCCAATAGGGCGTGAAGCTGTGCATGGTCAGGATCACCGGCGGGCGCCCGGCAGCCTCGGCAGCCGCCACCGCCTCGTCGATCGCCGCATCGAACGGCGCGTAGAAGCGCGCGATCCGGGCCTGCTTGCCGGCTTCGTCGATCCGGGCGTTGCCCGGCACCACGGCGCCGTCGGACAGGCGCATCACCAGGGTCGGGTCGGATCGGCCGCGGTTCGGGTCGATGATCAGGCGAGAAAAGTTCGTGAGGATCGCCGGCACGTTCAGCCGGGCCGCGAGCCCGCGGGTCACCGCCGCCGCGCCGATATCGTAGGCGATGTGCCGGCCGAACTCGGATTCCGGCACGCCGAGCTCGATATCCGCGGGCACGAAGTTCGACGCGTGGTCGCAGGCGATCACGAGGCCGCAGGCGGGATCACCCGGGATGATCTCGCACGGGTGCGGGGCCGGGGGGCGCGCTTCGATCTCCGGACGGGTCACGGGGCTCCGAGGGTTGGATCTGTGGGACGGCGCCGATCGCGCTTGCCGTGAGGCGGCGGCTCGGGCAGATCACCTGACAAGGCGCGATGCCTATCAAAGAACGTGCGCTCACGGCAACAAACGGGCCCGCCGCCCACCAATGAATGGGCGGGGATCGCACGCGCAAATCACAGTGAGGAGCCCGTCCGACGCCATGCCCGAGACCGTCCCGCCCATCGCCGATCCCGCCATCCTCAAGCAGCGCGCGCTGCTCGAGACCCTGCTGTATGCCGGCATTCGCGCCGCCCATCCGGATCTGTGCCTGCCCGCGCACCTGCCGGCGCCGAGCCCGGGGCGCCTGATCATCCTGGCGGCCGGCAAGGCGGCGGGCAGCATGAGCGCGGTGGCGAGCCGGTTCTACCGGCAGCAGCACGGGCTCGGCGACGACCGGATCGTCGGCCTCGCGGTGGCGCGCCACGGCTACGGCCAGGACGCGCCGGGCATCCACATGGTCGAGGCCGGCCACCCGGTCCCCGACGAGGCCGGCATCGCCGCCACCCAGGAAGCCCTGCGGCTCGCCACCGAGGCGGGGCCCGACGATGAGGTGCTGGTCCTGCTCTCGGGCGGCGGCTCGGCCAACTGGATCGCCCCGGCCGGGGACCTGACCCTCGCCGAGAAGCAGGCGATCACCCGGGCGATGCTGCGCTCCGGCGCGCCGATCGGCGAGATCAACACCGTCCGCAAGCACATCTCGCGGATCAAGGGCGGCCGGCTCGCCATGGCGGCCCGCAACGCCCGGCGGATCCTGACGCTCGCGATCTCCGACGTGCCCTTCGATGATCCGGCGGTGATCGCCTCGGGCCCGACCGTGCCCGATCCCTCGACCCTGGCGGATGCCCGGGCGATTTGCGAGCGCCGGGGCATCCCGCTGCCGGAGACGGCAATCCGTCTGCTGAACGACCCGAACAACGAGACCCCGAAGGCCGGCGATCCCGCCTTCGCCCGGGCCGAGTACCGCATCATCGCCCGGCCGATCGACGCCCTGGAGGCTGCCGCCGCGGCCGCCCGGGAGGCGGGCTACGAGCCGATCATGCTGGGCGCCGACCTCGAAGGCGAGGCAAGGGAGGTCGCCGCCGTGCATGCGAGCGAGGCCAAGCGCTACAAGGCCGCCGGCCAGCGCGTGGCGCTGATCTCGGGGGGCGAGCTGACCGTGACGATCCGGGGCGAGGGCCATGGCGGCCCGAACCAGGAATACGCCCTGGCGCTGGCGGTGGCCCTCGACGGCGAGCCCGGCATCTTCGGGATCAGCGCCGACACCGACGGCACCGATGGCGGGCGCGGCCTCGCCACCGACCCGGCCGGCGGCCTGGTCGACCCGACCACCCTGGACCGCGCCCGCGCCGCCGGCCTCGACCCCGCCGCGATGCTGGCGCAGAACGACTCGACCGCGTTCTTCGCGGCCCTTGGCGACCTCGTGAACCCCGGCCCGACCCGTACCAATGTCAACGATTGCCGCATCATCCTCGTCGGGTAGATTTTTTGGGAGCGGAGCCGCGTCGCCGCTCATGCTGTCGGTGGTCCTGGGGGTCGGCGTCGCTCTGCTCGGCGTCGGCCCCGCCAGGGCGGACCTGCGCCTGTGCAACCAGACCGCCAGCAAGGTCGGCATCTCGCTGGGCTACCGGGACCCGCAGGGCTGGGTCACGGAGGGCTGGTGGGATCTGGCCCCAAAGGCCTGCGAGACCCTGCTCAAGGGCGCGCTGGCGGCGCGGTTCTACTACGTGTTCGCGGTCGACTACACGCGCGGCGGCGAGTGGAGCGGGCGCTCGCTGATGTGCACCCGCGATTCCGAGTTCACGATCCGCGGCGTCGAGGATTGCCTGGCCCGCGGCTACGACCGGAACGGCTTCTTCGAGGTCGATACCGGCGAGCAGAAGAGCTGGACCATCCAGCTCACCGATCCCAACCGGGCGGACGCGCCGGCCAAACCGTGAGGGCGCCGCCGCGCCCTTGACGCTGCCCCGGGCGGGATGCCTACACCGCCACCCAACGAACCGAACCGACGCCGTCGCGGGCCGAGCCTGCGCGGACGCGGCGGAACACCCGGAGGATCACGCTTGAAACGCTCGCGCCGCACCAAGATCGTCGCCACCCTCGGGCCGGCCTCGGATTCGCCGGAGATGATCGAACGCCTGTTCCGGGCGGGCGTGGACGTGTTCCGGCTCAACATGAGCCACCTTCCGCGCGAGAAGCTGCCCGAGAAGGTCGAGGTGATCCGGGCGATCGAGCGCGAGGCCAAGCACCCGATCGGCATCCTGGTCGATCTGCAGGGGCCGAAGCTCCGGCTCGGTACCTTCGCGGAGGGCGCCGTGATGATCGAAACCGGGGCCACCTTCGTGCTCGACGGCGACCCGACGCCCGGCGATGCCGGCCGGTGCCACCTGCCGCATCCGGAGATCCTGGAAGCCCTGGAGGCCGGCCACGCGATCCTGCTCGATGACGGCAAGCTGCGCCTCAGCGTGCTCGAGACCTCGGAGAACCGCGCCGTGACCCGCGTCGAGGTCGGCGGGAAGATCTCGAACCGCAAGGGTGTGTCGCTGCCCCACACGGTGATCCCAGTTCCGGCGATGACCGAGAAGGACCGGGCCGATCTCGATGCCGGCCTCAACGCCGGGGCCGACTGGATCGCCGTTTCCTTCGTGCAGCGTCCCGAGGACGTGGCCGAGGTCAAGAAGGTCTGCGCCGGCCGCGCCCTGGTCATGGCCAAGATCGAGAAGCCGCAGGCCCTGACCCGCCTCGACGAGATCATCGAGATCTCGGACGGGTTGATGGTCGCCCGCGGCGATCTCGGCGTGGAGATGCCGCTGGAGCAGGTCCCCGGCGTGCAGAAGCGGATCACCCGCAGCGCCCGCCGCTTCGGCAAGCCGGTGGTGGTGGCGACCCAGATGCTCGAATCGATGATCACGGCGCCGGTCCCGACCCGCGCCGAGGTCTCGGACGTGGCCACCGCCGTCTACGAAGGCGCGGATGCGGTGATGCTCTCGGCCGAGAGCGCGTCGGGCGCCTTCCCGGTCGGGGCCGTGGAGACGATGAACCGCATCGCCGAGCAGGTGGAGCGGGACGCGGTCTACTGGTCGATCATCCGGGCGCAGAGCGCGACCCCGGACGAGACCGCCGCCGACGCCATCGCGGCGGCCGCCCACCAGATGGTCGATGCCCTGAACCTCGACGCGATCATGGCCTGGACCAATTCGGGCTCGACCGCCCTGCGCCTGTCGCGCGAGCGCCCGAACGCCACGGTGATCGCCCTCACGCCCCGGCGCGAGACCGCCCGCCGCCTGGCGCTCGCCTGGGGCACGCACCCGATCGTCACCAAGGATGCCAGCGACGTGGACGACATGTCTTTCCGCGCCGCCAAATTCGCCGTCCGAGAGAAATTCGCTGCGGTGGGCGACCGGGTGATCGTGGTGGCCGGCCTGCCCTTCGGGACGCCCGGGGCGACGAACCTCGTGCGGCTGACCTTCATCACCCGGGAGCACGCCGAGAAGGCGTGAGGTCTAATCCCTGACGAGAGGAGCGGCCTCGCGCCGCTCGCCGGCGAACCGGGCGATCTCGTCGGTCAGGCGCTCCGCCGCCACGAAGTGGAGCATGTGGCCGATACCCGGCAGCAGCACGAGCCGTGCGCCGGGGATCGCCTTCGCCAGGGGGACCGCCTGGGTCTCGCTGCGCACGATCGGATCGGCCGCGCCCGAGATCACCAGGGTCGGGACGCACAGGTCGCCGTAGCGCGGGCTCTGCGCCGCCAGAGCGGCGGGCAGGCCGACGAGATCCTGCACGTTGGCGAGCAGGGTTCCGGGCCGCAGCACCAGGGCGGCGCGGACGGCTTCCGCGTAGCGGGGGACTTCGAACTGCGGCTGAAAGACCCGCTTGGCCGTCTCGGGGAGATAAGACTGTGCGAGCGGCGGCCCGATGGTGCGGCTCAGCAGCCAGGCTATCGGCGGCTGCAGCGCGAGACGCCAGTACCAGGGCAGCACCAGCATCTGCGCCGGCATCGGCATCGCCACGGGCGCCGCGAGCACGAGGCTCGACACCCGCGCGGGATGGTCGAGGGCGAGCGCCAGGGCCAGCGCGCCGGCCCAGGAATGGCCGAACACTATTGCCGGCCCGACGCCCAGCTTCTCCAGCCCCTCGGCGATGATCCGCGCCTGGACGGAGGGCGCGGCGGCCTCGCTCCCGGCGATGCGGTCGCTCCAGCCGAAGCCCGGCCGGTCGAAGGCGATGACGCGGAAACCCTTCTCGGCGAGACGGCGGCCGAAACCCTCCATCGGGTCGGAGGCGTTGGCCGAGGCCCCGTGCAGCAGGATCACCGGCGGGCCGTCGGCCGGCCCGGCCTGGATGGTCGCCAGCCGTCCGCCGGCAACCTCGACGAAAGGTCCGGCCGGCGGATTCTCCGCACCGGCCCGCAGGGCGATGACGAGGCTCGCCACCGCGCCGAGCGCGAGGACCAGGCCCAGGATCGCGAAGGGGAGGGCGAGGATCGTGATGAGAAGTGCGGCCACCCGGCTCACAGGTCGCGGCCGTCAACCTCCGGGGCAAGGCGGTCGACCGCCTCGCCGATCTTCTCCATCTTCGGATAGAGCGCCTTGGCCCGGCGGAAGGCGGCCAGAGCCCGGGCCTTGTCGTCGAGGGATTCGTAGATCCGCCCCATGGCGGCCCAGGCCTCGAAGTGGCGCGGCTCCAGCACCAGGGCGCGGCGCAAATCGGCGATGGCGTCGTCCTTGTCGGTCAGGAGCCAGAACACCGTGGCGCGCCGGTTCCAGCCCTCGGACCAGTTCGGCTCCAGAGCGGTGACCCGATCCATCAGCTCGGCTGCCAGGGGAAAGTCGTGGGCCGCGATGGCCTGCCGGGCGCGGTCGGTGAGCAGGTCGGCGGTCGGGCTGCCCGAGGCGTCGAGGCGGCGCTCGATCAGCTTGGCGATCCCTTTCGCCTCGGCCGGATCCTCGCTGGCGCGCAGGCGCGCGAACAGCTCGTCGAGGCTCACGGGCTTCGGCGCCGGCTTCGCCCCGGGCGCCGGGCGGCCGGTATCCGGGGCCGCGGCGGCGATCGGTGCCGCGAAGACCGGCAGGCAGACCAGGGCGGCGAGGAGACGGGTCGGCTTCATCATCCCAGAGTGTGCGCGGCTGTGGGGCTCGTCAACGTGCCGCGGTGCCGCGCACGCGAAAGCAGCCGCAACCCGGTCGGGCGCGGCTGCTTTCGCGTTGACTGACCCGACCGAGGCCGGGGGCAGGCTTCAGCCCTGGCGGGCCTTGAAGCGCTTCTGGGTCTTGTTGATCACGTAGACCCGGCCCTTGCGGCGCACGAGCTGGTTGTCGCGGTGACGGCCGCGCAGGGACTTGAGGGAATTACGGATCTTCATCGGTCTCTCGAGCCCGGGTGGGCCGTCCATTCACGGGGGATCGGGAACGTGGTCGCGAGGCAGGACGCGAGGTCGCGTCCAGCGATCACGGCACACGCATCGCGGGATGGCGCCGCCATATCAGGATTCGCCACCGCAAGGCAAGGCGTCGCAGGCGCGGCGGCTCAATGGACGCTGTCGGAGGCCGGCACCGCGGCGGTGACGACCAGCTGCCGGCCGATCTCATGCAGCAGCGCGTCGATCAGCGGCTTCAGCCGCTCGAAATCGTCGATCGCCAGGCTTTCGGCCACGGTGAACAGCGCCAGCGCCAGCTCGGCAACCCGGTCGATCCCGCCGCCCGGGGCGTCGATCGCGCAGAAGGTGGCCGGGTCGAGGAAACCGTCCCGGCTGCTCTCGGTCACGTCGATGACGATGCCGCGGGCCTCGCTCACGATCCCGTCCGGGCCCATGACGAAGCGTCCGCGCGCCAGAACCCAGCGCACGTCGTCGGGCGCGATCACGGCGCGGTACTGGGCGACGTACAGGCCGCCGTGACGCTGCAGGTCACCGACAATCGCGGCGATGCGCGGCCGGTCCTGCGGATGGATCCGGTCGAAGAACATGGCGTAGGTCGTGCCCCGCCCGGCCGCCGCCCGGGGAATGCCCAGCATCGTGGCGGCGACGGAATCGCAGCGCACGACGTCGTCGGCGATCCGCCACTCCCACGTCCCGACATTCGACGCGGCGAGCGCGCGCGCGATGATCTCGCTGTCCCGCCGCTTCGGCGACGCATCGACGCCCACGGATCTCGTCTCCAGAACGGAAGGAAAGTCTCTGATCGCCACGGCGATATTTTGTCGACACAGTAACGCGCGGCGCTCGGCCGTACAACGCGAACGGCTTTTTGGCCGCCGGCCAATCCAAGCGCCGCGATACCCGGCCTCAGACCCGCGCGTAGGTGCCGATCAGCCGTCCCTTGCCGATCACGTGGCCGCGCATCGCGTCCAACAGGGCGGTGCGGCCGGGGTTTTCGGGAACGTCGAGTGCGTCGCGAAGCGCGTACAGCTGGAAAACGTAGGCGTGGCTTCCGTGGCCGCTGGGCGGATCGGGCGGGAGCCATTCGGATCGCAGGAAGCTGTTTTGGCCGAGGCTGAGCGGGCTGGACCGCTGATCCGGGCTCGGCAACGCTCCTTCCGCGAGGCTTCCGGCGGCGATCGACAGGTTCCACACGATCAGGTGAACGAGCGGTTGCGGCGTCGGGCTGCCGGCATCCTCGACCAGGAGGACCAGGGACGAGGCCCCGGCCGGCAATCCCTCCCAGGCGAGCGGCGGCGATGTCCCGGGCCCGTCTGCGGTGAAGCGCGCCGGGATGTCGGCGCCATCTGCGAAGGCGGGGCTCGTCAGCTGCAGCGTCTCCGGAATGTCGGCGAAGGCCGCGTGATAGGCGGTCTTCTCCATCCCGGCCTTGAGGCCGGACAGCGCCGCGCCCACCGCGGTGGGGATCTTCTCGAGCATGGTTCGGGTCTCCGCTGCGGTCTCAACCGGGAAAGGAGCCTCCGGTTCAGGCCCGACGCTCGGCCGCGACCATGTAGTTCACCGCCTTGTCCCGGCTGGTGCGCCAGCCGTCGGTGAGCGGGTTATAGGCGACGCCGATCGTATCGGTGACGTCGAGGCCGCCCGCCCGGATCGCGCGGCTGAATTCCTCCGGCGTCACGAACTTCTCCCAATCGTGCGTGCCCCGCGGCAGCCAGCCGAGGATGTATTCGGCGCCGACGATGGCCATCGCAAAGGAGCGCATCGTCCGGTTGAGGGTCGCGCCGAACAGCATGCCCCCGGGCTTCACCGCCGCGCAGGCGGTGCGCACGAAGGCGGGCATGTCCGCGACGTGCTCGATCACCTCCATGATCAGCACCGCGTCGAAGGTCTGGCCGGCGGCGACCACGGCCTCGATGGTCTCGCCGCGGTAATCCACCGGCACGCCGGCGGACTCGGCGTGGGCGCGCGCCACCGCGATGTTCTGCTCCGCTGGATCGAGGCCGGTGACCTGAGCGCCGAGGCGGGCGAGGGGCTCGGACAGCACTCCGCCGCCGCAGCCGACATCGCAGATGGTCAGCCCGTCCAGCGGGAAGGGCGTCTGCGGATCCCGGGCGAAGCGCCGGCACAGCGCGTCGCGGATATAGGCTAGCCGCACCGGGTTGAAGCGGTGCAGCACCCGCATCGGGCCCGCTTCGTCCCACCAGGTGGCGGCGAGGGCGTCGAAGCGCGCGACCTCGCCGCGATCGACGAATCCGTCCGTCCCGGGGTTCGTGGCTGCCCTGTCCATGCGCGTTCCGTCCAGAAGATGCCGGCCGTGTCCGGGCGATGCCCGAGCGCCGGGCGCTCGACGCGTGATCCGGATCGGGGCCATCGGCGGGACCTGTCGGGGTCGCCATAGCACGCCTGACCTAGGGCCGTCGCCGCGACGCCGGAGCCATGCCCGAGCGGTTGTTGACACCTCAACGAGCCGCTTGTACCCGCCGGGCACTGTCCGGGGCCCGCCAGGGCGGTCCCTCTCCCAGACGTCGGGAACCCGCGAAGAACCAACATGCCCCGTCTGGTGATGAAATTCGGCGGCACGTCCGTCGCCAATGTCGACCGCATCCGCAACGTGGCCCGCCACGTCGCCCGCGAGGTCGCGGCCGGCTATGACGTCGCCGTGATCGTGTCGGCCATGTCCGGCAAGACCAACGAGCTGGTCGACTGGGTCAAGGACGCCAACCCGCTCTACGACCCGCGCGAGTACGACGCCGTCGTGGCCTCGGGCGAGCTGGTCACCGCAGGCCTGCTGGCGGTCGCCCTGCAGAAGGATGGCCTCAAGGCCCGCTCCTGGCAGGGCTGGCAGATCCCCGTGGTCACCTCGGACGCGCATGGCTCGGCCCGCATCGCCGAGATCGACCCGAAGAACCTCGAGGCGGGCTTCGCCAAGGGCGAGGTCGCGGTGATCGCCGGCTTCCAGGGCATCCATGCCGAGACCGGCCGGGTGACCACCCTCGGGCGCGGCGGCTCGGACACCTCGGCGGTGGCCGTGGCGGCCGCGATCCAGGCCGAGCGCTGCGACATCTACACGGACGTGGACGGGGTCTACACCACCGATCCGCGGATCGTGCCGAAGGCCCGGCGCATGGAGCGCGTCACCTTCGAGGAAATGCTGGAGATGGCGTCGCTCGGCGCCAAGGTGCTGCAGGTCCGCTCGGTGGAACTCGCCATGGTCCACCGGGTGCCGACCACGGTCCGGTCCTCCTTCGATCCGCCGGACGCCGCGCGCCCTGGCACCCTCATCTGCGACGAGGACGACATCGTGGAACAGCAGATCATCACCGGGATCGCGTTCTCCCGGGACGAGGCGCAGATCACCCTGCGCCGGGTCAAGGACAGCCCCGGCGTGGCCGCCGCCATCTTCGGGCCGCTGGCCGACGCGAACATCAACGTCGACATGATCATCCAGACCGTGTCGGGCGACCAGTCGACCACCGACATGACCTTCACGGTCCCGGCCGCCGAGTACGAGCGCACCCGCGCGATCCTCGACCAGGCCAGCCCGCAGATCGGCTATGCGCAGATCGAGGGCGCCACCGACGTGGTCAAGGTCTCGGCGATCGGGGTCGGGATGCGCAGCCATGCCGGCGTCGCCGCCAAGGCGTTCCGGGCTCTGGCCGAGAAGGGCATCAACATCCGCGCGATCACCACCTCGGAGATCAAGTTCTCCGTGCTGATCGACGCGGCCTATACGGAGCTTGCCGTGCGCACGCTTCACTCGCTATACGGCCTGGATCAGGCCTGAGCCTGAGAGGGTCTAGATTAGCGCGCCCCGGGGCCGGAACGGATGCTGGTTCGGTGACGGGCGCGCGCTGAAACAAGGACTTGGACTTAAGCCTGGAATCGTGTCCGATCGGGCGGGATCCAGGAGCGGATCGGGTGTCTTGAACTAGAACAGTCACGGGCCGGTCCGCCGATCCCAGAGGTGCTCTGGGGCATGCGGCACGGTCCATCGGGCGCCTTCCGTTTCGATGGTGGCGCCAAGGTTGCAGGGTGGTCGACGCCAAGGCCACTCGCCACGTTGGAACGACGAACCGATGCCCGCTGCGCCCGGAGGCCCGCGCCTGCTGCTGCGCCGCCTCCGCGAAGCGATGGCGGAGCCGGTCAGCCCCCAGGCGCGCCTCGACCGCATCGTCGTCCTGATCGCCGCCAACGTGGTCGCCGAGGTCTGCTCGGTCTACGTCCTGCGGGACGACAACACCCTCGAATTGTTTGCCACCGAAGGCCTCAACCGTGAGGCGGTGCACCTGACGCGGATGCACGCCGACGAGGGCCTCGTCGGCCTGATCGCCCGCACCGCCGAGCCGCTCTCCCTCTCGGACGCCCAGAACCACCCGGCCTTCTCGTACCGGCCGGAGACCGGGGAAGAGGCCTACCACGCCTTCCTGGGCGTGCCGCTGCTGCGGGCCGGCAACACGCTCGGCGTGCTCACGGTCCAGAACAAGACCTACCGGGTCTATTCCGAGGAGGAGATCGAGGCGCTCCAGACCACCGCGATGGTGCTCTCGGAGATGATCGCCTCCGGCGAGCTGGAGGGCCTGGCCCCGGATGCCGGCACCGCCGCCCGCCGACCGGTGGTCGCGCGCGGCATCGCGCTCGCCGACGGGATCGGCCTCGGGCACGTGGTACTCCACGAGCCTCGCGTCGTGGTGAAGACGCTGATCGCCGAGAATGTCGAGCGCGAGGTCGCGCGGCTCGACGCGGCGATCGAGGAGGTCCGCTCGGCCATCGACGCGCTCGTGGAGCGCGGCGACCGGATCGGCACCGCCGAGTCGCGCGAGGTGCTGGAGACCGTCCGGATGTTCGCCCACGACAAGGGCTGGCTCCGGCGCATGCGCGAGGCGGTAGCCTCGGGCCTGACCGCCGAGGCCGCGGTCGAGCGGGTGCAATCGGACAATCGCGCCCGAATGATGCGCCAGTCGGACCCGTATCTGCGCGAGCGCCTGCACGATCTCGACGACCTCGCCAACCGGTTGCTGCGGGCCCTGATCGGCCCGGAGGCGGCCGGGATCGTGGTCCTGCCCGAGAACGCCATCCTGGTGGCGCGCACCATGGGCCCGGCAGCGCTGCTCGACTACGATTCCTCGACCCTGCGCGGCATCGTGCTGGAGGAGGGCGGGCCGACCAGCCACGTTGCCATCGTCGCCCGGGCGCTCGGCATCCCGGCGGTGGGCGAGGTCGAGAACGCCTCGGCCCTGTGCGACGCGGGCGATGCCATCATCGTCGACGGTGTGGCCGGCGAGGTCCATGTCCGGCCGGGCCCGGAGGTCGAGGCCGCCTATGCCGAGATGGTGCGGCTGCGCGCCCGCCGGCAGGAACAGTATCGCGCGCTGCGCGACGTGCCGGCCCAGACCCGGGACGGGGTGCGGGTGGCCCTGCAGCTCAATGCCGGCCTGCTGGTCGATTTCAGCCACCTGCACGAGACCGGAGCCGAAGGCGTCGGCCTATTCCGCACCGAATTGCAGTTCATGGTCGCCCAGCGCATGCCCTCGGCGGCGGAGCAGCAGGAGCTCTACCGCAAGGTGTTCGTCGCCTCGGCCGGCAAGCCCGTGACGGTCCGGACCCTCGATATCGGCGGCGACAAGATCCTGCCCTACATGGCCAAGCTCGAGGAGGAGAACCCGGCGCTCGGCTGGCGGGCGATCCGGATCGGCCTCGACCGGCCGGCCCTGCTGCGGATGCAGTTGCGGGCGCTCCTGAAGGCTGCCGACGGCGACCCGCTCAAGATCATGTTCCCGATGGTCGCCACGGTGGACGAGTTCGTGCGCGCCCGCGGCATCGTCGAGCGCGAGAAGGCCTATCTGCGCCGCCACGGCTACCAGCTGCCCACCGAGTGCCGCCTCGGCGCGATGGTCGAGGTGCCCTCGCTCCTGTTCCAGATCGACGAGATCGCCCGGGAGGCCGACTTCCTCTCCGTCGGCTCGAACGACCTGATGCAGTTCCTGTTCGCGGTCGACCGCGAGAACCGTCGGGTCGCCGACCGGTTCGACCCGCTCTGCGTCGCGGCCCTGCGCGCGTTCCGGCTGATCGCCGAACGGGCCAATGCCGCCGGCTGCCCGGTGACGGTCTGCGGCGAGATCGGCGGACGGCCGCTCGACGCCATGGCGCTGATCGGCCTCGGCTACCGCAGCCTCTCGATGTCGCCGGCCGCCATCGGCCCGGTCAAGGCGATGGTGCTGAGCCTCCATGCGGGCGCGGTCTCGGAGCTGATCGAGACCGAGATGGCCCGGATGCAGGACGGCGATTCCCTGCGCCCGGCGCTCACCGCCTTCGCGCATGCCCACGGCGTACCTATCTAACCCGTCATGCGACCCTTGCCGAAGGTTCGGCCGGGGTTGTACGGCAAAGCCACGACGATTTCGGTCGATGCGCGGCGGCCTCCGCTCTCGAAGGGAAGCGGTGTCGGGTAGGGGATTTGTCTCGCCGCGTCGGTCAGCTCCCTGATCCCGCGCTCGCACCCCTGAGACGAGACCCCGCCCCGCCCGGAACGCCGGACGTCAAAACCTGCAGAAACACGGGCGATGATCCCCTTTCCCACCGAGCGCCTCGACGCCATCCTGGCGCGGCACGAATTCGTCACCGCGCAACTCGCCACGGGCGAGGGTGAATCCGAGACCGTGATCCAGCTGTCGCGGGAGCTGTCGGACCTCGATCCCGTGGTGGACGCGATCCGCACGTACCGGGCTGCGCTCGCGAACCTGGCGGATCTCGAGGTGATGATCGACGAGCCGGGCACCGATCCGGAGATGCGCGCCCTGGCGGCCGACGAGAAGCCGGAGGCCCAGGAACGGCTCGAGGAGACCCACCGGGCGCTCCAGCTCATGCTGCTGCCCAAGGACGCGGCCGACGAGAAGAGCGCGATCCTGGAAGTCCGGGCCGGCACCGGCGGCGACGAGGCGGCCCTGTTCGCCGGCGACCTGTTCCGGATGTACGCGAAATACGCCGAGTCGAAGGGCTGGCGGGTCGAGGTGATCTCCGAGAGCGAGGGCACGGTCGGCGGCTTCCGCGAGGTCGTGGCCGAGGTGAAGGGCAAGGGCGTGTTCGCGCGCCTGAAATTCGAGAGCGGCGCCCACCGGGTGCAGCGGGTGCCGAACACCGAGACGCAGGGGCGCATCCACACCTCGGCGGCCACCGTGGCGGTGCTGCCGGAGGCCGAGGAGGTCGATATCGTCGTCAACGACGCCGACCTGAAGATCGACACGATGCGCGCCCAGGGCGCCGGCGGCCAGCACGTCAACAAGACCGAGTCGGCGATCCGCATCACCCATCTGCCCACGGGCATCGTGGTGTTCGTCCAGGAAGAGCGCTCGCAGCACAAGAACCGGGCCCGCGCCATGGCCCTGCTGCGCGCCCGGCTCTACGACGCCGAGCGGACCGCCAAGGATTCGGCCCGGGCCGCCGACCGGCGCGCGCAGGTCGGGTCCGGCGACCGCAGCGAGCGGATCCGTACCTACAACTTCCCGCAGGGGCGGGTGACCGACCACCGCATCAACCTGACCCTCTACAAGCTGGAGGAGGTGATGGCCGGCACGGCGCTCGACGAGGTGGTCGACGCCCTGATCACCGAGCACCAGGCCGAATTGCTGGCCTCCGAGGGCATGGCCTGAGCGGCGCCGTGACGGGCGATACCAGTCAGGGCCTGACGCGCCGGGCGGCCCTGCGCCGGGGCACAGCCCTGCTGAGCGAGGGCGGCATCGCGGAGGCCGCGGGCGACGCGCGCTTCCTGATGCTGGGCCTTCTCGGCCTCGAGACCCGCGACCTCCTGCTCGACGGCGACGAAAGCCTCGGCGCGGACGAGGCGAGACGCCTCGATGCCGCCCTGGCGCGGCGGCTCACCGGCGAGCCGGTGGCGCGCATCCTCGGCGCTTGGGAATTCTGGGGCCTCCCGTTCCAGCTGGCGCCCGAGACGCTGGTCCCGCGCCCCGATACCGAGATCCTCGTCGAGACGGCGCTGGCATCCGTGCCGGACCGGACGGCGCCCCTGCGCTGCCTCGACCTCGGCACCGGCTCGGGCTGCATCCTGGTGGCGCTCCTGAGCGAATTGCAGAACGCATTCGGGATCGGCCTCGACCGCTCGCCGGGCGCCTTGCGCGCGGCGCATCACAATGCCGTGGCGAACGGGGTCGGCAGCCGTGCCGCCTTCGTGGCGGGGGATTGGTGCGATGCCCTTCGGGGCGGCTTCGACCTCGTGGTGTCGAACCCGCCCTACATCGCGCAGGATCTCATCGCGCATCTCGACCGGGACGTCCGCCAGCACGATCCCCGCGCGGCCCTCGACGGCGGCCCGGACGGGCTCGACGCCTACCGGCGTATCCTGGAGGGCGTGCGTGCGTGCGCGCTGCTGGCACCGGGCGGGACGCTTTTGTTCGAGATCGGCTACGACCAGGCCGATGCCGTCCGCGCCCTCGCGCGCGGGGCCGGCTTCGCCGATCGCGGGCTCACCCAGGACCTCGCGGGCCATGACCGGGTGCTGGCATTCAGCCTCTCACCGGGTCTTTCTTCCGGCCACACGGATGCCTAACTCGGCAACGACGATCGGTGCGTTGAGAAAATGCTTGTTGCATCTCCTTGGGAACGCTAGACTCCGCTTGAAGATCGCGAACGGTTCGTTAAGACGGACGACTGTAAGGTCGGTGACGATCTCTGGTCGCCGCTTGGTTCGCTGATCCCCCGTACCGTTGGACTTGAGCGCGCGTGCGACTGCGCGGCGGTTCGACAGCACTCGAACCTGACAATCGACTGGTTTCTGGCGTCTGTGCCCGGGCGCGCGGTGCTGAGGGATGGTCAGGCAGACGCGCGGACCGCGGAGCGGTCATACGTGCGGCTCCACCGGGTGCATTTGGCCGGAGCGCGTCTGAAGATCGACGCCGGGCGCCCCGAAGAACGTCGTTTGCGTGAACGAGGGTCACTGAAGACCGATGAGACCAAACCAGAATCGACGGATGCGCGGCCGCAACCGGCCGAAAGGTCCGAATCCGCTGACGCGCTCGTACGAATCCAACGGCCCAGACGTCAAAATTCGCGGCACGGCGCAGCACATCGCCGACAAGTACGCGCAGCTGGCCCGCGACGCGCAGGCGGCCGGTGACCCCGTCGCGGCCGAAAACTATTTCCAGCACGGCGAACACTATTTCCGGATCGTCTCCGGCGCCCAGGAGCAGACTCGCCCGGCCAATACCGGCGGCTATGCCAGTCGCGCCTACGACGACGAGATGGACGAGGGTGACGACGAGGGCCAGGGCAACGGCTCGGGCCCGAACGGCCACGCCTATAACGGCTACGACGACAACGATCCCGGCCAGCAGCCTCAGCCCTACGAGATGCGCCAAGAGCCGAACCAAGACGGCCGTCAGCAGGGCCGCGACCGGTTCCAGAACCGGGACCAGCGCCGGTTCGAGAACAACGGCCGGCAGGATTACCGGCGGCAGGATCAGCCCCGGCAGGACTACCAGCGCCAGGATTCGCCGCGGCAGGATTACCAGCGCCCGGACTACCGGCAGGATCGGCAGGAGAACCGGCAGGACGCGCGCCAGGATTACGGCCGGCAGGATTACCGCCAAGACCGCCAGGACAACCGTCAGGATGCCCGCGGCGACCAGAACCGCTACGAGTCCGGGCGCTCCGAGACCGCGCGGCCGGAGGCTCGCCAGCCCGAGAACCGATCGCAGGAGAGCCGGGCCGAGGCTCGCTCGGAGGAGCGTCCGCCGCGCCGGTCCGCCGAGCCCCGGGGCGAGGCTGCTCCCCGCGCCGAGACGCCGCGTCAGGCCGAGCCGGCGCCCCGCCGCGAGCGCCGTCGCGAGGCAGCCCCGGCTCCGGTCACCGCAGAGGATCCGGCGAGCCTACCGGCTTTCCTGATGACGCCGCCGCGCCCCGTGGCCGCCACGACGCCGGTCGAGCAGCCGGCTTCCACCCCGGCCCCCGAGGCCGCGGCCGAAGAGGCGCCCGTGAAGCCGCGTCGCCGCCGCCGGCCGCGCTTCGAGGGGATCGCCCCGGAGGAGGGTGAGGCGCGCACGCCCACCGAGGACGCGCCGACCGAGTAAATCGGAGCGCCGTCGCCGTCAGACAAAGCCGCCCCGGGCAACCGGGGCGGCTTTTTTCCTTTTCGATGCACCGCTCGCATTCATTGCGCGCGTCCGCGAAGCGAACCAGCGATGCGCTGCATTCCGGGACCGCGCGCCGCCCTGGGCCGCTTCGCGCCGCTCGCAATGACCCTGTCGGCCCACAACCCGGAAGCCGATCAGCCCCGGGCGGCGCGCCAATCCGGATAGGCGTGGACGCGATGGATCAGCCGGCGGCGCCGGCTGACCTCGCCGAACGGCGCGAGTTCCCAATCCCAGGCCTCGGTCGGCGGCGGCAGCATCACGCCGAACATCAGGTCGAGACTGTCGGTCACCCGCCCGGCCCGGTCCTCCGCACGCTGGACCGTGTCGGTGATCAGGCAGATCCGCTCCACATGGCCCGCC
The DNA here is from genome assembly GCF_020523825.1 of Methylobacterium brachiatum. Classification (GTDB taxonomy): domain Bacteria; phylum Pseudomonadota; class Alphaproteobacteria; order Rhizobiales; family Beijerinckiaceae; genus Methylobacterium; species Methylobacterium brachiatum. Next base: position 216,338 of record NZ_JAJALK010000008.1, read on the forward strand.
AGCCGGTCGAGGGCGGCGAGATGGGTCTCGACGATCTGCGTGCCGAGCCGCGGCGGTGCCTCAAGGCTCCGCGCCTCGTAGGCCTCGATCGGGACGATCGGCAGTTGCGACAGGAGGTTGGCCGAGACGATCAGGTCGGCGGCCGCGCAGAGTCCCGCGAGGCCGGGATCCGTCAGCCTGGCGCTTATCTCGGCGGTCGTGAGGGCGACGTTGCCGTGCCGCCGGGCGGCGAGCCGCGCCGGCCAGGGATGCACCGCGTCCACCAGGGTCACCCGGTCGAACAGCTTTGCCAGCGCATCGAGCGGCACGTCGTCGAGGAGCCCGGAGCCCAGCACCACCGCCGAACCCCGGCCCACCGTCGCCTCCGCGGCGGCGAGGATGACGCTGCGCGCCCGCACCAGGTGCGGCGCCCAGGCAGCGCGGCAGCGGCGGGACCGGGCGTGGAGCAGGCCGCTCTGTCGGACGTAGCCGCGCCGGCGCAGGCGCAGCGGCGCGGGATTGACCAGCGATAGCGCCCAAGCGAGCAGCATCGCGGCGGGGTCAGGCCTCGTCGGCCGTCGCGGCTCGGGCGGCGACGCTGCGATAGCCGGTGGCCAGCACGTAGAGCTCGCTTGAATCGGAGCGGCTGGCCGCCGGCTTCACGTGGCGCACGGTGGTGAAGTCGCGCTTCAGGTCGGCCAGCAGGGCGTTCTCGGTGCCGCCCTGCAGCACCTTGGCCAGATAGGCGCCCCCCGGGGCCAGGATCTCCCGGGCGAACTCGGCGGCGGTCTCGGCCAGACCGATGATCCGCAGGTGGTCGGTCTTCTTGTGGCCGGTGGCGTTGGCGGCCATGTCGGACAGGACGAGGTCGGCCGGGCCGCCGAGCAGCGTCGTCAGCTTTTCCGGCGCCTCGGGATCGAGGAAGTCGAGGGTGATGAACTCGACGCCCGCCATCGGCTCGATCTCGAGCAGGTCGATGCCCACGACCCGCCCCGTGGCCCCGACGATCCGCGCCGCGACCTGCGACCAGCCGCCGGGGGCGGCGCCGAGATCGACCACCCGCTGGCCCGGCCGCAGCAGCTTGTAGCGCTCGTCGATCTCGATCAGCTTGTAGGCCGCGCGCGAGCGATAGCCCTCGCGCTTGGCCCGGGCGACGTAGGGGTCGTTGAGCTGGCGCTCCAGCCAGCGCTTCTGCGACAGCGTCCGGCCGCGGCCGGTCTTCACCCGTTGCTTGAGGTCGCCGCGCACGCCCCCGGTGGAGCCCGCGCCCCCGCGCCGGTCCGTCATCGCCGAATCCTCATCGAACGGCCTTCCGGTTCCAGACGCCGTCCTCCCGCATCATGTTCATCAGCAATCCCTCGCGCAGGCCCCGGTCGGCGATGCGCAGACGGTCCGACGGGAAGGCCCGCCGGATCGCTTCCAGGATCGCGCAGCCCGCCAGTACCAGATCCGCGCGGTCCCGTCCGATGCAGGGATTGTCGGCCCGCTGCTCCAGGCGGGTGTCGAGCAGGTCGTCGATCGCCGTCGAGACCTCGTGGTCGCTCATCCACAAGCCGTCGACGCGCCGCCGCTCGTAGCGCGCCAGGCGCAGGTGCATGGCGGCGATGGTCGTTACGGTGCCGGAGGTGCCGAGCAGGTGGAAATGCGGCGCCGTGGCCGCGGCCGCCGCGCGGATTGCGAAGGCGGACAGCTTTTCCGCCACCTCCTCGACCATGCCCTCGAACATCCGCCGGGTCACCTCGGCCCCGCCATGGCGCTCGGCCAGGGTCACCACGCCCACCGGCAGGGAATCCCAGGCGCGGATCCGCAGGGTCGGGTCGGTGGACGGGTTGGCGGCCTCGCCGTCGAGCCAGGCGATCTCGGTGGAGCCGCCGCCGATATCGAAGATCACCACGGATTCGGCCGCCGGGTCGGCGAGCGCGGCGCAACCGGTGACCGCCAGATACGCCTCGGTCTGCCGGTCGACGATCTCGAGATCGAGCCCGACGCCGCGGCGGACACGGTCGACGAAGGCCGCGCCGTTCACCGCGAGGCGACAGGCCTCGGTGGCGATCACCTTGGCGCGCCGGACGCCCCGGGTCTGCATCTTGGTCCGACAGATGCGCAGGGCCTCGACGGTCCGCTCGATCGCCGCCTCGTTCAGCCGGTCCGAGGTGCCCAGTCCCTCGCCGAGCCGGACGATGCGCGAGAACGCGTCGATCACCCGGAAGCCGCTGAAGGTCGGCTCGGCGATCAGCAGGCGGCAATTGTTGGTGCCGAGATCCAGCGCCGCGTAGGCGACGCGACGCCGGTCGCGGCCCGGCAGCGGGGCCGGAGTCTGGAGCGGCGCTGCGCCGGTCGATGGGCGGGACGGCGCGGCCGCGGCGGTCTCGTCCCTCATCGGCGCGGCCGTCGGTCCTTCGGGTCGGCCATGAGCGTCGCGCTCGGCCATTCTTGGTGAAAGACCCTACAGGGTCGGTCGGGAACTGCAACGTCCGATCGAGACCGTACTCAGGCGACCGCCTTCATGGCGCTGGTCCGGCGCGGGATCGGCCGCAGCAGGCTCTTCACCTGCGAATAGGGGCGGGGCCGGTTGATGACCTCGTCGAGCCGGGACCACAGGGTCTTGGGCGAGAACGGCTTCGCGATGATCTCGTTGACCCCCAGCGCCACCGCGCGGTCGACCACATTCCGGCGCGGCTGGGCGAGCATCAGGATGATCGGGATGGTCGGGCAGGGGGAGGTGGTCGGGGTACGGGCCAGACGGATGAACTCCTCCCCCGACAGAATCGACAGGTCCCAATCGATGATGCTGATATCGGGCTTGCTCTCGGCCAGCACCCCGAGGGCCTCGGCGCCGTCCGGCGCCTCGAGCACGCGCTTGATGCCGACCCGCATGAGCATGTCGCGCACGATTCGCCGGATGTAGAGGCTCTCGTCAACGACGAGGGCCGAGAGATCGGGGAATGTCGGGGTCGCGATCATGGCCGGGTGCCGTTACGGGGCGCGACGCGAGTCTAGCCGAACAGCCTTTGCGTTTCGCTAACGCCCTCGTCGGCAAGGCGAACGCCGCGACGAGCCGTCCTGTCGCCCTGCGTTGTTTGCCGCAAGAAAGTAACGAAACCGGCGCGTCTTGGCCAAGAAGGTCCTTGCGGTCAAGGCCCGATTGCGTCAGGACTGGGGCGTTATTCTTGGTTACCGCGACCGGGGGTAATGATAGTGCGGGGCGTGGGCTGTCTGGGATGGCGCGCACGCGGTATTCGAGACCAGGGCGGCGGACGGTTTTTGCGAGCTTTCGATGGGACGTGGTCGTGATTTCAGGGGGCCGCAGAAGCGCGGCTTCGACGAGGCTGGCGAGCCGAGATGGCCTGATCAGGCTCCCCCCAGCGGCGGATACGGCGGTGGTGGTTTCGGTGGTGGCGGCGGTGGTGGCGGTTTCGGCGGTGGCGGTTTCGACCGTGGCCCGGCCCGCGGCGGCGCGGCACCGGTGGCAACCGGGCCGGAGCGTGATGCGACGGTCAAGTGGTTCAACAAGGAGAAGGGCTTCGGCTTCGTCGAACTCGGCGACGGTTCGGGCGATGCCTTCCTCCACATCCGCGCCGTCGAGGCTGCTGGCCACGCCGATCTGATGCCGGGCACCCGGCTGACGGTCACCACGGCGCAGGGTCAGAAGGGTCCGCAAGTCACGAGCGTCACCAGCGTCGACACGTCCACGGCCGAGGCGCCCGCGCCCCGGCGTGAGATGCGCCCGCGCACTGGCGGCTTCGGCGGCGAGCGCTTCGGCGGTGGCGGCGGCTACGGTGGTGGCGGCGGCGGTTACGGCGGCGGTGGCGGCTACGGCGGTGGTGCCGGCGGCGGCTTCAGCGGCGGTGGCCGTGCAGCCTCCGGCCCGTCGGTCGAGATGAGCGGCACCGTGAAGTGGTACGATCCCGCCAAGGGCTTCGGCTTCGTCTCGGTCAATGACGGCGGCAAGGACGTGTTCGTCCACCGTTCGGCTCTGTCCCGCGCCGGCCTCGAATCGCTGGCCGAAGGTCAGCAGGTCACCCTCGGCGTCGTCGAGGGCCAGAAGGGTCGCGAAGCTTCGAGCATCAACGTCGAAGATTGATCGGTGTCGCGGCCGTCTTGCTGCCGCGATCCGTGAGAATGCTGGAAGGCGGCGTCCCCGAACCGGGGGCGCCGCCTTCTGCGTTTCGGGACCGCCATGCGTACTGTGTTGATGCCCGCGATCCTCCTCATCCTGGGCCACACGGCCGCGCGGGCTGAGGATTTCAGCGGCTTCTATGCCGGGGTGAATGCCGGCTATGCCTGGGGCAAGGGGCGCGACCGCAGCTTCGCCGCACCCGTGACCGGACCGGGCGCCGAATCCGGCCGCAACGGGAGCGGCCTGGACCTGCCGCCGAGCGCGCGGGACGCGGCGGCCGCGCTGCAGCGATCGAGCCGGAGCGGCGTCGGCGGAACACGCTGAGGTCGGGCAGAGGGCGGATGGGCGCGAACCGATTCGCCGTTGAAAGCACAAATCCGGCGCGCGGCCGGATGAACCCGTAGCCGGCGGTCGCGGCTATCGGCCGGCCGCCTAAGCGGCTCTCGCCACACTGGAATCGTTCCCAAACATAGCCGTTGCGAGTCCCGGTCGGCCGCTGCTAGGCCGCGATATGGGATCACGAAATCGGGAAACCGTGCGATGAGCGCCCGCTCGATGCCGGGGCTGACCTACCGTCTGGCGGTGGCCGGGCGCGTGATGCTGGCCGCTGTCGGCGGCTACGGCGTCGCGGCCTTGTCGGCTGCTCTCCTGGCTTTGATCCTGCCGATGGCGCGTTCCGAGGCGGTCTCGACGGGCACGCTGGCGAGCTTCGCGATCATGGCCGGCGCGGTCGTCTGGGTCTTCGCCGCGCGGAATCTGGCGCGTGCGGCTTTGGTCCTCGGAGGCATTGCGGCCTTGCTGGCCGGGGGCCTGTGGCTCGCCGGGGCGTTCTCCGCGGCGGTGGCCTCATGAGCCGGCCCGGAAAGAGCGTCCGGCAGTCGATGGCATGGCTGCACACCTGGTCCGGTCTCGTGGTCGGCTGGGTGCTGTTCGCGATCTTCGTCACCGGCACCGCGAGCTACTACCGCGCTGAGATCTCGCACTGGATGCGGCCGGAGCTCAGCGAGCCGACGGCCGATCCGGCGACGGCGGCGACCCGCGCCGCGATCTATCTGAAGCGGCAGATGCCCGATGCCCTGGCCTGGTCCGTCAAGCTTCCGACCGCCGAGCACCCGTCGACCGAGATCTATTGGTGGAACCATCCGGCCGGACCGTATCACCACGCGCTGCTCGATCCCGCCACCGGCGAGGCGTCTCAGGCGCGCGACACGCGGGGCGGCGATTTCCTCTACCGCTTCCATTTCGAGCTGAGCCTGCCGCCGATCTGGGGACGCTGGATCGTCGGGACCTGCGCGATGATCCTGCTGATCTCGTTGATCACCGGGATCATCACCCATCGGCGCATCTTCGCGGACTTCTTCACCTTCCGGCGGGACAAGTCGGCCCAGCGCGGCTGGCTCGATGCCCACAACGTCGTCGGCGTGCTGGCGCTGCCGTTCCACCTGATGATCGTCTATACCGGCCTCATCGAGCTGGGGCCGATGCTGATGCCCTGGGGCGTGAAGGTGGCCTATCGGCACGATATCCTGGCCTATTACGCCGAATCCGGAATCATGGCGGCGACGCGCAAGCCCGCGGGCCAGCCCGGCAGCCTGATGCCGCTCGGCGACATCGTCACCCGGGCGATGGCGGCCCACGGCGAGGCGCCCGAAGTCGTGATGGTCACGATGCCGGGCGATGCGGCCGCGAGCGTCACCGCGTTCTTCGAGGAGCCCCCCGGCCTGGCCCATCTGCATCCGCAGATCGTCTATGCCGGCGATACCGGCGCCGAGTTGTCGCGCACCGGCGAGGTCGGCGCGGCGACCCGCACCGGCGCCGTGATGGTCGGCCTGCACGAGGCGCATTTCGCCGCCGCGCCACTGCGGGCGCTGTTCTTCCTCTGCGGAATTATGGGTGCGGCGACCATCGCGTCCGGCCTCGTGCTCTGGACAGTCGCGCGGGCGCCGAAGGGCGCGAACCCGGCGGGCTTCGGCCTGCGTCTGGTGCGGGTCCTGAATCTCGGCACCATCGCCGGCCTGCCCACGGGTCTGGCCGCCTATTTCTTGGCCAATCGCCTGTTGCCCGTCGACCTCGCCGAGCGCGCCGGCTGGGAGGTGCGCGCCTTCTTCACCGCCTGGATCCTCGCCGCCCTGGTGGCGTCCCTGTACCCGAAGGCCAAGGCCTGGCCGTTCGCCTTGGGGATCGCGGCGCTCGCCTTCCTGGCCATCCCGGTCGCCGACACGCTCACCGTGGGCCAGGCGCGGTTCCTCGGCTTCGACGCGGCGATGCTGGTGGTCGCCATCCTGCTCGCCGTCGGCGCGCGGCTCGCGGCCAAGCGGCCGGAGCGGTCGCGGGTCGCCCGGCCGACCTTGTCCAGGGCGGTGGAAGCGTGACCGCTTCCGCGCTCGCCCTGAGCCTCTGCCTCAGCTTCTCGAGCTTCGCCGCCCTGGCGCTTAGCCTCGACCGGCACCACCGCGCCGCATTCCGGGTCCCCGCGCCGCGGGCGCGCATCCGGAGCCTGCGGGCAGCCGGATGGTCTGGACTCGCGGTGGCCTTCGCCGCAGCGGTCGCCTGCAGCGGTTGGAATTTCGGGCCGGTGCAGTGGATCGGCGGCCTGACCGGGGGGGCGCTGCTGGTCGTGGCGGTGATGTCCTATCGCCCGGCCTGGCTGCGAGCCGCCGCGGTCGCGGCGTTGCCGCTGGCGATGCTCGCCCTGCCGTTCGCCCTGGGCCCCTGAGAACCGTCTCAAGCGTCTGCCAAGCTAACGCTCAAGGTCAGCACATCGGCTTTGCAGGAATGCGACAGTGTTGGCCGAGCAATCGGCGGCTGGGCGCCGCGACGGGCCGGTCTTCGCATGGCTGCCGGGCACTTCAGAACCGGTCCAAAATTGTCCCCTCGCGATCCTGAACAGGAGGGCGTAGACTCGCCCCACTCGCGCACTGGCCAAAAGTCCACCTTGATTCGGCAGGCCAAAAGCCATTGGCTGCCATCCGAGCCGAACCGGACCGACCTGAGATAAGCGGCGGTCCGCGTACCAGCTTCAGCCCAAGAGCCGCGGTTCGCGAGGCCGGGGCTTATGGAGGGAACAGAGCCATGAACAAGCCGGAATTCCTCGGCGACGCCCGGACGAAGTCACCCTTCTCGGCCCGCTACGACAATTTCATCGGCGGCCAATGGGTCGCCCCGACCGCCGGTCGCTATTTCGAGAACACCTCGCCGATTACCGGCAAGGTCATCTGCGAGGTGGCGCGCTCCGATGCCTCCGACGTGGACAAGGCGCTGGACGCCGCCCACGCGGCTAAGGAAGCCTGGGGCCGCACCGCCCCGGCCGAGCGCGCCCGCATCCTCAACAAGATGGCCGACCGGATGGAGGAGAACCTCGATCTGATCGCGCTCGCCGAGACCTGGGACAACGGCAAGCCGATCCGCGAGACGACCAACGCCGACATCCCCCTGGCGATCGACCATTTCCGCTACTTCGCCGGCTGCGTCCGCGCGCAGGAGGGCTCGATCTCCGAGATCGACCACGACACGGTGGCCTACCACTTCCACGAGCCGCTCGGCGTCGTCGGCCAGATCATCCCGTGGAACTTCCCGATCCTGATGGCGGTCTGGAAGCTCGCCCCGGCGATCGCGGCCGGCAATTGCGTGGTGCTGAAGCCCGCCGAGCAGACCCCCGCCTCGATCCTCGTGGTGATGGAGTTGCTGGCCGACCTGCTGCCCCCGGGCGTGATCAACATCGTCAACGGCTTCGGTCTCGAGGCCGGCAAGCCGCTGGCCTCCTCGCCGCGCATCGCCAAGATCGCGTTCACCGGTGAGACCACCACCGGCCGCCTGATCATGCAATACGCCTCGCAGAACCTGATCCCGGTGACCCTGGAGCTGGGCGGCAAGTCGCCGAACATCTTCTTCGCCGACGTGGCCAACGAGGACGACGACTTCTTCGACAAGGCCCTCGAAGGCTTCACCATGTTCGCCCTCAACCAGGGCGAGGTCTGTACCTGCCCGAGCCGCGCGCTCGTGCACGAGTCGATCTACGACCGCTTCATGGAGCGGGCGATCAAGCGGGTCGAGGCGATCACCCAGGGCTCGCCGCTGGATCCCGCCACGATGATCGGCGCCCAGGCCTCGGGCGAGCAGATGGAGAAGATCCTCAGCTACATCGATATCGGCCGCCAGGAAGGCGCGCAGCTGCTCACCGGCGGTGAGCGCAACGTCAAGGACGGCGAGCTGGCCGAGGGCTTCTACGTGAAGCCGACGGTGTTCCGCGGCCACAACAAGATGCGGATCTTCCAGGAGGAGATTTTCGGCCCGGTCCTGTCGGTCACGACCTTCAAGGACGATGCCGACGCGCTGTCGATCGCCAACGACACCCTCTACGGCCTCGGCGCCGGCATCTGGACCCGCGACGGCACCCGCGCCTACCGCTTCGGCCGGGCGATCCAGGCCGGCCGCGTCTGGACGAACTGCTACCACGCCTATCCGGCCCATGCGGCCTTCGGCGGCTACAAGCAGTCCGGCATCGGCCGCGAGACCCACAAGATGATGCTCGATCACTACCAGCAGACCAAGAACATGCTGGTCAGCTACTCGGCCAAGAAACTCGGCTTCTTCTGAGTTCCGGTCCGGGTCATCCCCCGAGCTGACTTCACCCCGGCCTCACGGCCGGGGTTTTTTGTTCGGGGGAGGGGGCGCCATCCCGACGCGAGGGTTATCCAGTTCTAAACCCCTCATCCTGAGGCGGCGACGCTTCGCTTCGGCACCTCAGGATGAGGGCGGGGGTGGGAATGTCCGCTTTCGCAGCAGGTCAAATCCTGCGCGTCGTGGAAATTCGAATTCCAGCACGCATATCCAACACTCAGCACGGGAGGGCAGTATGAGCGCGGTCTCGACGCAAGAAGCCACCACCGCGGAGCAAACCGGGGCCGACGGGACGCCGCTGCGGGTGACCGCCACCCCCGCGGCTCTGGCGCTGATCGACGAGCTTCGCTCCGAATACGGACCGGTCATGTTCCACCAGTCCGGCGGCTGCTGCGACGGGTCCTCGCCGATGTGCTACCCGGTCGGCGACTTCATCATCAGCGACGGCGACGTCCATCTCGGCACCGTCGGCGGCGCGGACTTCTACATCTCGCGCTCGCAATTCGAGGTCTGGAAGCACACCCACATCCTGCTCGACGTGGTCCCGGGGCGCGGCGGCATGTTCTCGCTGGAAAACGGCCGGGAAAAGCGCTTCCATATCCGCTCGCGGCTGTTCACCGAGGCCGAGAACCGGGCGCTCGAGGGCGCGTGCAAGCTCTGAGGCGGGGAGGGGATCAATGGCCACCGTGAAGCTGTTGAGCGACGCCGAGGCGGAGGCCGATCCGCGGGTGCGGGCGGTGTTCGCCGACATCCGGGCGACCCGCGGCTCGGATTTCGTCAACAACTTCTGGCGCGGCCTCGCCAACGATCCGGGCCTGCTGGAGCGGACCTGGGCCAGCCTCAAGACCGTGATGGGACCGGGCAGCCTCGACCCGCTGACCAAGGAGCTGGTCTATATCGCGGTCTCGATCGCCAATGGCTGCCCCTATTGCATCCACTCGCACACCGCGGCGGCGGGCGCGAAGGGCCTGACCCCGGAGCAGCACGGCGAGTTCCTGGCGGTGGTCGGCATGGCGAACCAGACCAACGCCCTGGTCAACGGCATGCAGATCCCCGTGGATGCCGCATTCAAGGTGGGGGAATGATGAGCGACGAATTCGAGACCCGGAAGCCGGGCCTGGTGGTGCTGCGCGAGAGCGCGCCGTTCCGCGGCAAGCAGGGCCATATCTACCGCCCGGCCATCTCGGCGGAGGCGGTCGGCGCCAAGGCCCTGCATCTCCAGCTCCTGAGGATCCCGCCCGGCGAGCGCGCCCACGCCCACAAGCACGAATCGCACGAGACCGCGATCCACGTCCTGTCCGGCATCTCGGGCTGCTTCTGGGGCGAACACCTGGAGCACCACGTGATCGCCGGCGCCGGCGAGTTCGTCTACATCGCCGCCGACGTTCCGCACCTGCCCTACAACCGCAGCCAGACCGAGCCGGTGACCGCGGTGATCGCCCGGACCGACCCGAACGAACAGGAGAGCGTGGTCCTGCTGCCCGAGCTCGAAGCCGGCGTCGATTGGTCGAAGGCGGAGGGGTAGGCTGCCGGTCTGTTCGCCCGGCGAACGCATTTCCAAACAGAACACCTCATCCTGAGGTGCCGAAGCGTAGCGGAGGCCTCCTTCGAGGCCCCGCAATCTTCGATTGCCGGGCACCTCAGGACGAGGGCGTGGGTGGGAGAGATCCAACCCGTACGGTCCGGCTCTTCCCGCCCCAGCGCTACCGTTGCTCGATGCGCTCGTTGGCCAGCCGCTCGGCGCGGGTACGCTCCTCGCCGCTGAGCCCGGACAGGGCCTGGTCCAGCCAGGCGTCGGACAGGCCCTGCGCGGCGGCGGCGAGGTTCCAGGCCGCGGCCTCGATCGGGTTCTTGGCGACGCCGCGGCCAACCGCGTAGAGCCGGGCGACGCGGTTCTGCGCAATGGCGTTGCCGCGGGAGGCCGCGTGCAGGAAGTAGCGGGCGGCCGAACGCTCGTCCTTGGTCACGCCGTTGCCGTTGAACAGCAGGATCGCGTACTCGACCTCGCTGGCGAGATCGCCGTTATCGGCGCCGCGCCGGAACCACTGGGCCGCCTGGCTGGCATCCTTGGGGACGCCACGGCCCTGGAGATAAAGCACACCCAGATCGTGCTGGGCCGGCCCGATCTCGGCCTCCGCGGCCTTGCGGAACTGCGCGGCGGCCGCCACCTCGTCGGCAGTGGCGCCGGTGCCGATCAGGATCAGGCCGAGATTGTAGGCCGCCGTGGCCGAGCCGTTGGCGGTGGCCTGCTCCAGCCAACGCCGCCCGGCCTTCGGGTCCTTGGGCATGCCGCGCCCGTCGAGCGCCATCAGGCCGAGCGAGGACATCGCGGCAGCGTCGTTCTGGGCGGCGGCGAGGCGGTACCATTCGGCCGCCTTCACGGGGTTCTGCTTGACGCCGAGTCCCTGGTTGTAGAGCTCGCCCAGCAGCGTCATCGCCGCCGCATCCTTGGGATTCGCCTCGATGCGCTTGGTCGCCTCCCGGAAGGCGGTGACGTACTGGCCGCGCTGGTAGGCGCCGTAGGCGAGGTCGACTGGCTGGCCGCTATTGGGCGGCACGGCGCCCCGGGAGTAGTTCGGCGTGTAGGGGCTTGGAAGTTCCGGCGTCGTCTTCTTGTCGGACGGGGCGGCGGTCTTGGCCGGATCGAGGGGACCCGGGGCGGCGAGCGCCGGCACCGGCAGCACCGCGACCAGGAGCACCGCGAAACGCAGGACGCGAAGGCTCACGCGGCCTGCCCCGCGAGCACGGCCTGCGCCCGGGCCACGGCGTCGGGCTCGTTCAGCCATAGGCTGCTCTCCAGGCCGACGAACTCGGCACCGGTGGCCGCGAGCGGGCCGATCTCGTCCGGTGCCGCGGCAACCGCGACGCAGGGCGTCTCGAAGATCTCGGCCCACCATTCGGCCCGGGCCAGCACGGTCTCGGCCTCGGGGGCGACACCGTCCGGATAGAGGCCCCCGAACATCAGGTAATCGATGCCGGCCTCGCCCGCCTCCATGGCGCCGTGCTTGGTCTCGAGGCCGCCCGCCCCGAGGATGCGGCCGTCCCGGAGACGGTCGCGCAGGTCCTTCAGGTCGCGCGGCTTGTCGACATGCACCCCGTCGGCGCCGCCCCTCGTCGCCACCGAGACGAGGTCGCCGGTAAAGCCCGGGCAGGCCACCACCAGCGCCGCGCCGCAGCCCTGGGTGATCGGCGCGATCTGCTTCACCCGGGCGGTGAGCCCGCGCTCGTCGGTGGCGGCGAGCCGCAGGATCACGGCCGCGACATCGCCCGCCTTGCAGGCCGCGTCGAGCGCGACCGCGAAGGCGTCGATGCCGTCGGCATCCAGGTTGTGGGGCCCGAGCAGGGCGAGGCGCTGTTGGCTGCTCATCGAACCGGCCGGCCGGCGCGTTACTGCGTTCCAATCTTCGGATCCAGCGCGCCGCTGGCGTAGCGCTTGGCCATCTCGGAGACGGAGATCGGCCGGATCTTCGAGCCCTTGCCGGCAGTGCCGAACTCCTCGAAGCGCTGCTTGCACAGCTTGGTCATCGCCTCCATGGCGGGCTTCAGGTACTTGCGCGGGTCGAACTCGGACGGGTTCTCGGTGAGCACCTTCCGGATCTGGCCGGTCATCGCCATGCGGTTGTCGGTGTCGATGTTGATCTTGCGCACGCCGTGCTTGATGCCGCGCTGGATCTCCTCGACCGGCACGCCCCAGGTCGGCTTCATCTGGCCGCCATACTGGTTGATGATGTCCTGCAGCTCCTGCGGCACCGACGAGGAGCCGTGCATCACCAGGTGGGTGGTCGGCAGGCGGCGGTGGATCTCCTCGATCACGTTCATCGCCAGAACGTCGCCGTCCGGCTTGCGGGTGAACTTGTAGGCGCCGTGGCTGGTGCCCATGGCGACCGCGAGGGCGTCGACCTTGGTGGCCTCCACGAACTTCACCGCCTCGTCCGGGTCGGTCAGCAGCTGGTCGTGGCTGAGCGTGCCCTCGGCGCCGTGACCGTCCTCGGCCTCGCCTTGGCCGCTCTCCAGCGAGCCGAGCACGCCGAGCTCGCCCTCCACCGAGACGCCGGCCCAATGGGCCATCTTGGTGACGTTGCGGGTGATCTCAACATTGTAGTTGTAGTCGGCCGGGGTCTTGCCGTCGGCCTTGAGCGAGCCGTCCATCATCACCGAGGTGAAGCCGTACTGGATCGCGGTGGCGCAGGTCGCCTCGTTGTTCCCGTGGTCCAGATGCATGCAGACCGGGATATGCGGGTAGATCTCGACCAGGCCGTCGATCAGCTTGGCCAGCACGACGTCGTTGGCATAGGCGCGGGCACCGCGGCTCGCCTGCAGGATGACCGGCGAGTCGGTGGCATCGGCCGCCGCCATGATCGCCAAGCCCTGTTCCATGTTGTTCAGGTTGAACGCCGGCACGCCGTATTCGTGCTCAGCGGCGTGGTCGAGAAGCTGCCTGAGGGTGATCCGTGCCATCGTCGTCTGTCTTCCCGCTTACCGTCTGGTGGTCCGCCCGATCGCCCACGGCGACGGAAATCTAGTGTGCCTCGTTGTCCAGGCTGGCGATCAGGTTGTCGATGTCTTTGACACAGGCATCGAACTCGCTGGCCGAGGCGCGCATGGTCGCGAGCAAGGCGATCGCCTTGCTCTGATCCGCCGGTATGGTGGCTTCGAGGCTGTCGAGTCGAGCCAAGGTCTCGGTCCGCGATTGCACGATCTTCGCCTGCATGTCCCTCAGGATCTCGATCGTGACGGTTTCCAGAGTCTCGCTCATCGACACGCCCCTGGCCGGTGGAGGCCAAGCTTTAGATAGGTGCGCGGCGTTGTCGGGCCAGAACCCGATACCGCCGCGCCGTTCTCATCCCTTGGCCCGCAGCGCCTCGACGCCCGGCAGAGCCTTGCCCTCGAGCCACTCGAGGAAGGCGCCACCCGCGGTGGAGACGTAGGTGAAGTCGGCCGCCACGCCCGCGTGGTTCAGGGCGGCCACCGTGTCGCCGCCGCCCGCCACTGAGACGAGCTGGCCGGCCTTGGTGCGCGCGGCCGCATGCTTGGCGGCGGCCACCGTGGCCGCGTCGAAGGGCGCGAGCTCGAAGGCGCCGAGCGGGCCGTTCCAGACCAGGGTCTTGGCGCCGTCGATGGCGGCGTTGATCTCGGCGACCGAGCGCGGCCCGGCATCGAGGATCATGCTGCCCTCGGGCACCGAATCCACTGGCACGGTCTCGTGCGGGGCCTGAGCCTTGAACTCGGTCGCCGCCACGGCGTCCACCGGCAGGATGATCCGGCAGCCGGCCTTCTCGGCGGCCGCCAGGATGCGGGTCGCGGTCTCGGCGAGGTCCTTCTCGCACAGGGACTTGCCCACCGCCTTGCCCTGCGCATGCAGGAAGGTGTTGGCCATGCCGCCGCCGATCACCAGCATGTCGACCTTAGCGACGAGGTTCTCCAGCAGGTCGATCTTCGACGACACCTTGGCGCCGCCGACGAGCGCGATCACCGGGCGCTGCGGCGCCTCCAGGCCCTTGGTCAGGGCTTCGAGCTCGGCCTGCATCTCGCGGCCCGCAAAGGCCGGCAGGCGGTGGGCCAGGCCCTCGGTGGAGGCGTGGGCGCGGTGGGCGGCCGAGAAGGCTTCGTTGACGTAGACGTCGCCGTTGGCCGCCAGCGCGTCGGCGAAGGCCGCGTCGTTCTTCTCCTCGCCGGCGTGGTAGCGGGTGTTTTCCAAAAGCAGGATGTCGCCGTCCTTCAGGGCCGACACCGCCCGGGCCGCGTCGTCGCCGACGCAGTCGGCCGCGAAGGCGACCGGGCGGCCGAGCGCCTGGCTCAGCGCCGGCACCACCGGCTCCAGGGAATCCTTCTTCTCGCGCTTGCCCTTCGGCCGACCGAAATGGGCCAGCAGGATCACCCGGGCGCCCTTGTCGGCGACCTCCCGGATGGTCGGGACGACGCGTTCGATGCGGGTCGCGTCGGTGACGCGGCCGTTCTCCATCGGCACGTTGAGATCGACGCGCATCAGCACGCGCTTGCCCGTGAGGGAACCGGCGTCGTCGAGGGTGCGGAAGGCGCTCATGCGGTCCTGTGCGGGTCGGGATTACTGGACGGTGGTGCCGGTGGTGGCGGCCGGCGAAGAAATCAGGCGGTCGAGGTTCAGGCGCTGCACCGCGACCATCAGCACGACGGTCAGGATCGCGGTGATCACCGCGGTCAGAACCAGCGCCCCGGTGCCGGGCAGGCGCCGGGTGCGGTCAGCCAATCCGCGCATCTCCGTGCGCAGGGCGGCGAGGTCGGATTGCCGGGCGGATTCGTTCATCCGGTTGGCGGCGTTCTCGACCTTGTCCTCGACCCGGGACAGCAGCGCCTCGGAGCGGGCGTACTTGTCCTCGATCCGCGAGCACTTGTCCTCGATGCGCGCGAGCTGGTCGAGGAGATGGCTGGCCGGCAGCCCCTGCGACGGCGTCGTGGCGACCGGCGTCGCGGCCGGCGGGGGGGCTACGGGTTTCGGCGCGGGCGTCACGACGGCGCCCTGTCCGCTCGACGTACCCTGCGAAGCGTCGGTCATCCCGGGATGATCCCTGGTTCGAGGTTGGGCCGTTCGGTCCGAAAAACGCCCGCCGTCCCTCTCCGGGTCGGCGGGCGGCGCGCGTCAGATAAGCTTGGCCATCGCCACGGCCGTGTCGGCCATGCGGTTCGAGAAGCCCCACTCGTTGTCGTACCACGACAGGATCCGCACGAAGGTGCCGTCCATGACCTTGGTCTGGTCGAGGTGGAAGGTCGAGGAATGCGGGTCGTGGTTGAAGTCGATCGAGACGTTCGGCCGGTCGGTCACGCCGAGCACGCCCTTGAGCGGGCCGGCGGCGGCCGCCTTGATCGCGTCGTTGATCTCCTGGACCGAAGTCGCGCGCTTGGCCGTGAACACCAGGTCCACCGCCGAGACGTTCGGGGTCGGCACGCGGATCGCGGTGCCGTCGAGCTTGCCCTTCAGCTCCGGCAGGACCAGGCCAACCGCCTTGGCGGCACCCGTGGAGGTCGGGATCATCGAGAGCGCGGCGGCGCGGCCCCGGTAGAGATCCTTGTGCATCTGGTCCAGCGACGGCTGGTCGTTGGTGTAGGAGTGGATCGTGGTCATGAAGCCGCGCTCGATGCCCACGGCCGCGTCCAGCACCTGGGCGACCGGCGCCAGGCAGTTGGTGGTGCAGGAGGCGTTCGAGACCACGAGGTGCTCGGCGGTCAGCTTGTCGTGGTTGACGCCGTAGACCACGGTCAGGTCGGCGCCGTCGGCCGGGGCCGAGACCAGGACGCGCTTGGCGCCGGCGTCGAGATGGGCCTTGGCCTTGTCCTTCGAGGTGAAGATGCCGGTGCATTCGAGGGCGATGTCGACGCCGAGATCGCGGTGCGGCAGCTCGGCCGGGTTGCGCACGGCCGTGACCTTGATGCGCTTGCCGTTGACCACCAGGAACTCGCCGTCCACCGCGACCTCGCCGGGGAACCGGCCGTGCACGGAATCGAAGCGGAGCAGGTGGGCGTTGGTCTCCACCGGGCCGAGATCGTTGATCGCCACGACCTCGATGTCGGTGCGGCCCGCTTCCGCGATCGCGCGCAGGACGTTGCGGCCGATGCGTCCGAACCCGTTGATGGCAACCTTCGTCACGGCGTCACTCCTTCCTGATGCGGCTCACCGCGCGCCGGACCGGCGGGGACGATCCTCGGCGCGGTCTCGGCAGCCCGGGTCCAGGCCGACCGGGCGGGGCGGATCTGGGCGGGCGGGTTTGAACCTGCGATGAACCGGGCCGGGAGAGGCCGGGCTCCGCTTCCCTCACGCGTCGGCTCCGACGGTGGCGGCAGGGGTCTCGGGACTGTCACGGACCGGCCATCCGGCATGTCTCTTGCGGTCTCTTCCGAGAGCGCGCGGCTGTCTAACATGGCGCCTCGACCTGTCAAACGCGAGCCTGTGACAAACACGGGCGTATCCCACATCCAATAAACAGCCTTCGGCGCAGGCGATTGCTGAGACGTGACGGTTCAAGCCGCACGCGATGACGTCGCGATCGCGGAGAGCCGCTCCGCGAGACCCGTCGCGCGCCGCGGGCGGCGGGCGTCGCGCCGGGTCGCCGCCGACAATTCGGGCTGGCATTCTCGGGGCATCCGGTCGAAACTTGCCTCCCTGACGCATCGTCCTTCCCGAAGCCGGCGCCCCCGTTTCGGGGCGATGCGCGCGGTACGCGGAGCCCCATGGCCGACGACACCCCAGACCCGAGCCCCATCGACGCCGCCTTCGCCCGGCTGGAGGCCGCGCTGACCCGCCTCGACGCGGTCGTCGCCCGCCGCCTGGAGGCCGAGGCCGAGCCGGACGACCGGGATGCCGAGCTGGCGCTGATGGACGAGGACCGGGCCCGGCTCGCCGCCGCCCTGGACGCGGCGAGCGCGCAGCTCGCCGCGGTCGAGGCGACCACCGGCGTGGTCGGCCAGAGGCTCGACCGCGCGATCCAGACGGTCCAGGGCGTGCTCGGACGCGCCTGACCGGTATCCTGACGCGCCGCCCACCGGAGCGATCCTTGCCCCAGATCAACGTGACCATCGACGGAAAACTCTACCGCATGGCCTGCGGCGCCGGCGAGGAGGAGCATCTCACCGGGCTGGCCGAGAGCTTCGGCACGCGCATCGGCGAGATGCGCAAGAGTTTCGGCGAGATCGGCGACATGCGCCTGCAGGTGATGGCGGCCCTCACCATCGCCGACGAGCTGGCCGAACTGCGCGCCCGCCACGCCGCCCTGGAGGCCGAGACGGCCGAGCTGCGCAAGGCCGCCGAGGCCGCCGAGCGCAACCGCGCCGAAGACGCCGCCCGCGCCGCCGACGGGATCGGGCGCGCCGCCGAGCGGATCGGCCAGCTGGCGGATGCGCTGGGCGGGAGCGGCGTGGGGAAAGGTGGGGTGGCGCGGGAGGTGGTGTGAGGGAAGACGGCGGGAGGTCGCCGTGGGCCCTCAGCAGGGGGGAGGCGTTCTTCGCACAGGGGGCGCCGTTCCGGTCGGATCGAGATGCTAGCCCCTATCGATCAGTATCGATGAGACGTGCCTAACCGGACCGAAATGTTTACGGCCCGGGACAATCGAGGATGCCGGGTTGCGTAAGACGAGACCAGCAAAACCGGTTCCTGCTTCCGAGAAGCCCGCGCCGGGTCGATTGCGTGCCGCCGTCAAATCGCCTCGCGGCGGCCGCCCGACCAAGGACGAAGCCGAACAACTCGGTTCGCGCATCCTGACGGCGGCGGCCGAGCTGTTCGCGCGACAGGGGTTCGCCGCCACATCGATGGCGGCAATTACGTCGCGGCGCTGATCGCACCGCCGACCGCGCCCATCACCGCCCCGAATGCCGGCCAGACTTTCCCGCCCATCGTCTTGGACCAGAAGGAAGTCGGGCTGAAATACGATTTCGGTTCCTTCGGAACCAGCCTCGCATTCTTCGAGATCACCCGGGCCAACGCGTCCCAGGACCCGGCCACGCTGCAGTTTGCCGTCAACGGCCTCCAGCGCAACCGCGGGATCGAACTCAACGTGTTCGGCGAGCCGGTCCCGAGCCTCCGGCTCCTCGGCGGCGTCGCTGCGATCGATGGGCGCCTCGTCCGGACGGCCGGCCACACCTTCGACGGAAAGGCCGCCCCGGGCGTGCCCGACATCACGATCAACCTGTACGGTGAGTACGATCTCCCGGCGTGGCTTCTGCCCGGCGTCACCGCCACCGGCCGCGTCATCCATACCGCCCGGCAGTTCTACGATCAGGGCAATCGACAGGTCGTTCCGGACTGGACGCGCGTCGATACCGGACTACGCTGCACATTCGTCGGATCTTGGGGGAAACCCGTAACTCTGCGCGCAGACATCGTGAACGTGTTCAACAAGAACTATTACGCGTCGTCGGGCTTCTCGGGGATCATGTCGCTGGGAACACCGCGGACATACCTGCTCTCGGCACAGATGGATTTTTAGGCGCCATTCCTGGAAGCTCCGGGGTGATTCCGCAAAGGAGCTGCCTGAGACGATGACCGACGCCCCGCGTGTGCGTGCCTTCCGGATATGGTCGCTGATCCATACCTGGACCAGCCTGATCAGCATGATCTTCCTGCTGATGCTGTGCCTGACCGGCCTGCCGCTGATCTTCCACCACGAGCTCGATCACCTGCTCGGTTACGAGCCACCCCTGCCCGAGATGCCGGCGGGTACGCCCCACGTTCCGCTCGACCGGATCGTGGCGACGGCCGCGGCGACGAGGCCGGCGCAGGTCGTGCAGTTCGTCTTCTTCGACAAGGACGAGCCCGATGCGGTGCTGATCGGGCTCGGCAAGACGCTCCAGACGGTTCCGGCCGACAGTTTCGTGGGGCTCGATCTCCGCACGGCGGAGGTGCTGATGGAGACGGCACCCGGGGCCGGCCCGATCGGCTTCCTGCTCAAGCTGCACACCGACCTGTCCCTCGACCTGCCCGGCAAGCTGTTCCTCGGGGTGATGGCGCTCCTGTTCGTCGTCGCGATCGTCTCGGGCGTGGTGCTTTACGGTCCCTTCATGCGGAAGCTCGATTTCGGCACCGTGCGCCGGGGCCGCGCCGCACGGATCAAGTGGCTCGACTGGCACAACCTGTTGGGCGCCGCGACGATCGTCTGGGCGCTCGTTGTCGGCACGACCGGCGCCGTCAACACCTGGGCCGACCTGATGCTCAAGCTCTGGCAGATGGGCCAGCTCGCCGAGATGACCGCACCCTACCGCGACGTGCCGCGTCCTGAGACGCTCGTCTCGCTCGACCGGGCGGTGGCGACGGCCCAGGAAGCGGCGCCGGACATGCGCACGCAGTTCATCGCGTTCCCCGGGACGCCGTTCTCCAGCAACAATCACTACGCGGTATTCATGGCCGGCAACACGCCGCTGACGGCGCGGCTGCTCAAGCCGGCCCTGATCGACGCGCAGACCGGCGCCCTCACCGACATGCGCGCCATGCCCTGGTACGTGCAGGCCCTGTTCCTGTCGCAGCCGCTGCATTTCGGGGATTACGGGGGCCTCCCGCTCAAGCTCGTCTGGGCCCTGTTCGACCTGGCGACGATCATCGTGCTGGGGAGCGGCCTCTATCTCTGGGTCGCGCGCCGGCGGTCGCGGGCGTCCCGGGCCGCTGTTCCCCCGAGCCGGGTGAAGGCATCCGAGGGAGCGGCTCGATGACGGACCGGACGCATCGGATCTGGACGGCCCCCGGGATCATCGCCGCCGCGACTGCGGTCAGCCTCATCGGCGCCCTGTTGGCCGAGGGGATCTGGGACGCCGTCGCAGCCGGCCTGCTCTTCGCGGCGCTGGCCTATGCGGCGGGGTTGGGCCTCAGGTCGACCAAGGGTTAGGCCCCGTCCCGCACCCTCACCCCACCGTCTCCGCGATATACCGCCCCAACGCCGCCGCGGCCCGCAGCATGTGCGCCCGCATGCGCTTCGCGGCCAGCTCGCCGTCGCCCTCGGCGATGGCGGAGAGAATCTCGCCGTGCTCGTCCCGGGAGCGGCGGATCCGGTCGGCGTGGCGGAGCTGCGTCCGGCGGAAGGCGGCCAGGCGCTCGCGGATCGCCAGGGCCTGCTCGGCCATGAAGCCGTTATGGGTCGCCGCGTAGAGCGACTCGTGGAAGGCGCGGTTGAGCCGGTCGTAGGCGTCCACGTCCCCGGCCTCCACGGCGGCGGCGGAATCCTCGTGGAGGTCCATCAGCCGGCCGCGCTCGAGCGGCGTCATCCGGTAAGTCGCGAGCCGGGCGCACATCGCCTCGATCTCCGCGGTGGTCTCGAACATGTCGGCGATGCGCTCAGGGGTCAGCCGGGCCACCACCACGCCCCGCCGCGGCCGGACCTCCACCAGCCCCGAGGCCGCGAGCTGGCGCAGCGCCTCCCGCACCGGGGTGCGCGAGGCGCCGTAGCGCTGGGCGAGGTTCTGCTCGTCGAGCGCCGTGCCGGCCTGGAGCTCGCCCGCGGTGATCGCGTCGGTGAGCGCGTTGCGGATCCGGTCCGAGAGCAGCCCGCCGTCGATCTTCTGGAATTCGCCGTGCATCAACTGGTCCCGCGCCCCGGGGATCCTCAACCGACCAGCGCCCGCACCGTCAAGTAGAAGATCGAGGGACCGACCAGGCAGCCGATTCCGGTGTGGAAGGTGGCGGTGAGCGCCCCGTAGGGCACCAGCTTCGGGTCGGTGGCCGCGAGCCCGCCCGCGACCCCGCTCACCGTGCCCATCAGGCCGCCATAGGCCATGGCCGAGCGCGGGTTGTCGAGGCCGATCAGCTTGGCCACCAGCGGCGTGCCGACCATCACCATCACGGCCTTGGTCACCCCGGTGGCGATGGACAGCGCCATGACGGTGGAATCCGCGCCGATCGCTGCCCCGGTTACCGGCCCGACGATGTAGGTGATCGCCCCGGCGCCGATGGTCGTGATCGACACCGCGTCGTGGTAGCCGAAGGCGACGGCCGTGAGCGTGCCGACGAGGAACGGGATGATCGTGCCGAGCGCCAGCGCCAGCACGCCGATCAGCCCGGCCCGGCGGGCCTCGGTCACGTCGACCTCGAAGGCGGTGGCGACGATGGCGAAGTCGCGCAGCATCGCCCCGCCCATCAGGCCGATCCCGGCCAGGGCCGGGATGTCGGCGATGCCCTTCTTCCCGCCGGTATACAGGCCGCCGAGATAGGCGAGCGCCAGCCCCAGCACGATCGCGATGGCTGAGCCGTGAACGCGGCCCTTCGTGAAGCGTTTGGCTGCCAGGTTGGAGACCAGGATCAGAGCGCCCACCACCGCGAAGGCCGCCACCAGGCTCTGCTCGACGAAGACGTGCTCGATGCCGTGCCAGACGTCATGTCCGAATTTCATGGCGCTCACCCCCGTCTCGCGGCCGGGATCGCGGGCGGTGCGCCCACGATCGGATCCGCCTGGCCGCCGATCACCGACCCGCCGTGCTCGACCTCCGGGCTGCCCGGGTCGCGCCGGCCGATCCGGCTCAGCAGCGCCACGGCGCCGAAGCACAGGACGAGCGAGCCGGTGGCCGCGATGATCACGATCGGCCCGCCGCTCACCGCCGCGACCACGTTCTGCTGGGCCGCCATGGCGACCACGATCGGGATGTACATGCCCGCCCAGAACTCCACGCCGAACTGCACGCCCTTGGTCAGGCTGCCCCGGCGGGAGAGCCAGAGCCGGGCGACGATCAGCAGGATCATGGCGATGCCGACGCCGCCGACATTGGCCTTCACCCCCAGCGCGACGCCGAGGAGATCGCCGAGATACACGCCGATCAGCGTGCACGCGGCCAGGAGGGCGACACCCAGGACGATCATCGGCGTTGCCCTCCGGCAAGACCGGTCTCGGCGCAGCGCTGCGCCCGTCTCGACGCGCTCGGCATGGGGCGTTTCCTTCCCGAATCAGCCGTTTGTTGCTTGCTGGCTAGTATGCAAGATATTGACACTTCGGCAATCCCGTATACGAAACCGTGATTGGAACGGGGTAGAAAATGCGCAAACCGGGACCTACCCTGGTTTGCGCATACACGAGGGGGACGCCGGATGACCCAGTGGCGCGGCGAACGAGAGGCGCGCGATGCCCGCATCGCGGCGGGGCGCGCCCATGCCGACGGCAAGGTGGTCCCGGCCGGGTCCGTGGTCGACCTGCTGGAGGCGGTGCTCCGCCCCGGTGACCGGGTCTGCCTGGAGGGCGACAACCAGAAGCAGGCGGATTGCCTGGCCAGGGGTCTCGCCGCCTGCGACCCGGGCAAGGTCCACGACCTCCACATGGTCCAGTCGGGGATCGTGCTGCCGGAGCATCTCGACGTGTTCGAGACCGGCATCGCCAAGCGGCTCGACTATTCCTATTCCGGCCCGCAGGGCGCGCGCATCGCCAAGATGCTCTACGGCGGCCAGATCGAGCTCGGCGCGGTCCATACCTACCTCGAGCTGTTCGCCCGGTATTTCGTGGACCTCACGCCCCACGTGGCGCTGATCGCCGGCGTCTCGGCCGACCGGGACGGCAACCTCTATACTGGCCCCAACACCGAAGACACGCCCACCGTCGTGGAGGCCACCGCCTTCAAGAACGGCGTGGTCATCGCCCAGGTGAACCAGATCGTCGACCAGGTCCCGCGGGTCGACATCCCGGGCGACCGGGTCGACTTCGTGGTCGAGGCCGACACGCCGTTCTACGTGGAGCCGCTGTTCACCCGCGACCCGGCGGCGATGACCGAGACCCAGATCCTGATCGCCATGATGGCGATCAAGGGGATCTATGCTGAGTACGGCATCCGCCGGCTCAACCACGGGATCGGCTTCGGCACGGCGGCGATCGAGCTGCTGCTGCCGACCTACGGCGAGAAGCTCGGGCTCAAGGGCCAGATCTGCACCCATTGGGCGCTCAACCCGCACCCGACCCTGATTCCCGCGATCGAATCCGGCTGGGTCCAGCAGGTGCACTGCTTCGGCTCGGAAGTCGGCATGGACCGCTACATCCGGGCGCGGCCGGACATCTTCTTCACCGGGGCGGACGGGTCCCTGCGTTCCAACCGTGCGTTCTGCCAGACGGCCGGCCTCTACGCCTGCGACATGTTCATCGGCGCGACGCTGCAGATCGACCTGATGGGCCATTCCTCGACGATCACGCAGTCGCGGGTGGCGGGCTTCGGCGGCGCGCCCAACATGGGTTCGGACCCGCATGGCCGCCGACACCCGTCCGATGCCTGGATGAAGGCCGGCCGCGAAGGTCAGGTCGTCGGCGACCCCGCGCTGATGCGCGGCCGCAAGCTGGTGGTGCAACTGGTCGAGACCTTCGGGGAGAAGCTGGTGCCGACCTTCGTAGAGAAGCTCGATGCCCTGGAGCTGGCGAAAAAGATTGGGCTCGAGCTGGCGCCGGTGATGATCTACGCCGACGACGTCACCCACATCGTCACCGAGGAGGGCATCGCCAACCTCCTGCTCTGCCGCGACGCGGACGAGCGCGAGCAGGCGATCCGAGGGGTGGCCGGCTACACCGATGTCGGCCGCGGCCGGGACCGGGCCAAGGTCGAGGAGCTGCGCGCCCGCGGCGTGATCCGCCGGCCCGAGGATCTGGGCATCGAGCCCCTCGATGCCGACCGGGCGCTGCTCGCCGCCAAGTCGATCAAGGATCTGGTCCACTGGTCGGGGGGCCTCTACGAGCCGCCGGCGAAGTTCCGGAACTGGTAGGGACGCGCGTTGAACCGGGCCTCTCCCACCCGCGCCCTCATCCTGAGGTGCCGGGCGACCGTAGGTCGGCCGGCCTCGAAGGAGGCCTTCAGGAGCCGCCGAGATCACTGGACGCCTCCTTCGAGGCCTCCGCTCCGCTTCGGCACCTCAGGATGAGGTGTTCTGTTTGGATGACGGGACGTCCGGCGAGGAACCGACCATGGAATCCCTGACCTTTCGCCACACGACGAAGAAACCGCTGCCCGGCTCGGTGCCGAATGCCATCACGGGCGTGGTGGCCTCGGGCAACCTCGAGATCCTGCTGGAGCGGGTGTTGCCGCCGGATGCCTGCGAGGTCGCGATCGAGACGCCGATCGCCGGCTACGGCGCCGTCTGGGAGGCGGTGGTGGCGGATTTCGTCGCCCGGGCCCAGCCCGGCGGCCTGCGCATCAGCATCAACGACGGCGGCGCCCGTCCCGACACCGTGTCCCTGCGCCTGCTTCAGGGCGCCCGGCTGATGGAGGCCTGACCATGGCTGGCGCGCACGCCGCGAGCACCGATC
Source organism: Methylobacterium brachiatum (assembly GCF_020523825.1). Classification (GTDB taxonomy): domain Bacteria; phylum Pseudomonadota; class Alphaproteobacteria; order Rhizobiales; family Beijerinckiaceae; genus Methylobacterium; species Methylobacterium brachiatum. The sequence continues at coordinate 240,773 of NZ_JAJALK010000008.1, forward strand.
CCGACGCCCTGAGCTGGTACGAGGCCACGGCCCGTCAGCGCGTGGTGGCGCTGGCCGATCCCGGCAGTTTCCGGGAGTTCCTGCCCCCGACCGAGCGGCGCATGAGCCCGCATCTGCCGCTGTTCGACCTGCCGCGCGCGTTCGACGACGGCATCGTGGTCGGCCGGGCCAAGCTCGACGGCAAGACCGTGCTCGTGGCCGCCCAGGAGGGCCGGTTCATGGGCGGCGCCTTCGGGGAGATCCACGGCGCGAAGCTCGTCGGCCTGCTGCGCGCCGCGCTCACCCTGAAGCCGGCGGCCGCGCTGATCCTGTTCGACACCGGCGGCGTCAGGCTGCAGGAGGCCAATGCCGGCGAGACCGCCATCGCCGAGACCATGCGGGCGATCGTCGACGTTCGGGCGGCCGGCATCCCGGTGATCGGGCTGATCGGCGGCCGGGCCGGCTGCTACGGCGGCGGCGGCCTGATCGCCGGCACCTGCTCGCGGCTCGCCGTCTCCGAGGGCGGCCGGATCTCGGTCTCGGGCCCCGAGGTGATCGAGACCAACAAGGGCGCGGAAGAGTTCGATTCCCGCGATCGGGCGCTGGTCTGGCGGACCATGGGCGGCAAGCACCGCCGGCTGATCGGCGGGGCCGACGCCTTCTGCGCCGACAGCGTCTCGGCCTTCCGCGAAGCCGCCCTGGACCTGATCGGCCGGGCGCCCGCCTTCGACCTCGCCACGCTCGAGGCGGAGCAGGCGCGCCTCGAATCGCGCCTCGCACGCTTCGGCGATTGCCGGGACGCCACGGATGTCTGGGCCCGGCTCGGCGTCAACGACCCGGACGCGGTGCCCGCCATGGACACGCGCGCCTTCGACGAGACCGTGGCCCGCGTGCGGGAGGCTGACCATGACGCTCGCTGAGATCCTGGCCGGGCTGTTTCCGCAGGGCCATTCCGTCAGCGTGCGCGACGGCCTCGTCACCGGGGGCGGCGCGTTCGCGGACGGGACCCTTCATGTCGTGGGGGTCGACGGCGACACGCCCCTCGGGGTCGATGGGGCGCTCGTCCTGTCCCGCGCCGTGCTCGACGCGGTGCGGGCCGGCGATAGGGCGCCGATCCTGGTGGTGGTTGATTCCGACAGCCAGCGCATGAGCCGGCGCGACGAGCTCCTGGGGCTCAACGAGTGCCTCGCCCATCTCGCCAAGGCGCTGCTGCTCGCGGACCGCTCCGGCCACCCGACCATCGGGCTGATCTACGGCCATTCCGCCGCCGGCGCCTTCATCGCCACCGCGCTGGCGACGAGAGTGCTCGCCGCGTTGCCGGGCGCCAACCCGAGCGTGATGGACCTGCCGTCCGTGGCGAAGGTGACCAAGCTGCCCCTCGACAAGCTCCAGGAGATGGCGAAGTCGACGCCGGTCTTCGCCCCCGGGATCGACAACATGGTGGCGACCGGGGCGGTCCACGTCGTGCTGGATCCGGCCAAGCCGCTCGACGGCCAGATCCGCGACCTGATCACCAACCTCCAGCCCGGCGACGACCGCGACCGCCTCGGCGAGGAGCGCGGCGGCCGGCCGGTGGCGCGGGGGATCAGCGCGGCGGTGATCGCCCAGGCCGGGCGCGGATAGCACCCGCACCCGTCATTGCGAGGGCAGCGAAGCAACCCAGCGATGCGCTCCGTCTCGAGAGCGCGCGCTGCCCTGGGTTGCTTCGCTGCCCTCGCCATGACCGAACGGGAGGCTGAAGATCGTATGTCCCGGCGCCCCAGGAAACGATCGCGGATGGGACAGATGCCTCACCCAACCATCGAGCCCCACCGGCCCGACACCGTCACCCGGCAGGACCTCGTCCGCGCCGATCCCGACGCCTGGGCGTCGTGGCTCCGCACCCGGGAGGATCTCGCGGGCGTGCCGCATCTCGCCGGCTGGGCCGAGGCGGGCCGGCCGTTGATCGTCCGCCGCCGGGTGCCGGGGGAGGGCGCCGCGGCGGTGCCGCTCGGCCTGCCGCTGCCGCCCGCCGACGGCAAGCGCCGGATCGGGCTCGCCCTGCCGGCCGAGCACCTCGCCCGCCTCGACGGCCCGAGCCTGGCGGAGGCCGCGGCCCATGCCCCCGCCGCCTGGCAGGCGACGATCGCGGCTATTGTCGCGCTCGGCGAGCGCTACGGCCTGAACCCGCGCCCGTTCGGCGGCCTGCTGTGGCAGGCGGTGACCGGGCTCACCTACCTGAATGCCGCCTCCGACCTCGACCTGCTCTGGCCCTGCCAGGAACCGGTATCGATCGGCCTGCTCGACGAGCTCGCCACCATCGCGGTGACCGCCCCGATGCGTCTCGACGGCGAGATCCTTCTGCCGGACGGGACCGGCCTGCACTGGCGCGAGGTGCGCGACGCGCCCGAGGGCGGGACCGTGCTGGCCAAGGGCCTGGACGGCCTGGCGATGCGCCCGGCCGCCGGGCTCCGAACCCGGGAGCCCGCATGAGCGTCGCGATCCTGCTTTCCGGCCAGGGCGGCCAGCATCCGGGGATGTTCGACCTCACCGCCGACCATCCCGCGGCGCAGGCGGTGTTTTCCGCCGCGGCGCCGCTCCTCGGCGGCACCGATCCGCGCGACCTCGCCCGGAGCGGCGGCGACGCGCTCCACGCCAACCGGGCCGGCCAGATTCTGTGCTGCACCGCCGCGCTCGCCGCCTGGCGGGCGTTGGGCTTCACCGGCCGGGCCATCGTGGCCGGCTACAGCATCGGCGACCTCGCCGCCTGGGGCGTCGCCGGGCGGATTGCCGATGCCGACATCCTCGCCCTAGCCGCCCGCCGGGCCGAGTCCATGGACGCCGCCTTGGGGGAGGGGTTCGGCCTCGCCGGGATCCGGGGCCTCACCTGCGACGCGCTCGACGCCCTGGCCCTCCGGCACCGCTGTCACCTCGCCATCCGCAACGCCGCCGACAGCTTCGTGGTCGGGGGTCGGCGCGACGCCCTCGACGCCCTGTGCCGGGACGCCGCCGCGGCCGGAGCGCAGCGGGCAATCCTGCTGGCCGTCCATACGCCCTCGCACACGCCGCTGCTGGCGGAAGCGAGCGAGGCCTTCCGGGACGCACTCGCCACTGTCACCCTGCGCCGCCCACCTGCCGGAGCCCCCCGCCTGGTCAGCGGGCTCGACGGCACCACGATCTTCCGGCCCGAGGACGGCCTCGACAAGCTCGCCCGCCAGATCTCCCACACAATCGACTGGGCCGCCTGCCTCGACGCCTGCCAGGAATACGGCGCCGACCGGGTCCTAGAGCTCGGCCCCGGCCACGCCCTGGCGACGATGGCGCGCACGGCGCTGCCCGATGCCCGGATCCACGCGCTCGAAGAGTTCCGCTCGGTCGATGGCGTCACGGCCTGGCTCATCCAACCCTAGGGCGTGTGCGGGGGCTCGTCCGAGGCCGCGCAATTCTTCGCGGGAACGGGCAAGGCCGCGCCGGATCTCGCCGCTCCGCGAAGGCGATGCGCGTTCCGGGCCCGCCTTGACGCGAAGGCCGCCGCGGTCGTAGCAGCCGGGCAGCAACGGGACGGGACGGTTTCATGACGGGCAAGCGCGCGCTGATCACGGGGGTTACGGGCCAGGACGGCGCGTATCTGGCGCAGCTGCTGCTGCAGAAGGGCTACACGGTCACCGGGATCGTGCGCCGCTCCAGCCATGCCGGGGTGTTCGACCACAGGTTGAAGTGGCTCGGTATCCTCGACGATGTCGAGCTGGTCGACGGCAACCTGCTGGACCAGTCCGCGCTGCTGCGCATCGTCCAGACCGCCAAGCCCGACGAGATCTACAACCTCGCCGCCCAGTCCTTCGTGACTTCGTCCTGGCAGCAGCCGCTGCTCACCGGGCAGGTGACGGGCCTCGGCGCCGTGCACATGCTCGAATGCCTGCGCTCGGTCGCCCCCCAGGCCCGGTACTACCAGGCCTCGACCTCCGAGATGTTCGGCCTGATCCAGGAGGCGCAGCAGAGCGAGACGACGCCGTTCTACCCGCGCTCGCCCTACGGCGTGGCCAAGCTCTACGCGCACTGGATGACGATCAACTACCGGGAGAGCTTCGGGCTGCACGCCTCGAACGGCATCCTGTTCAACCACGAGAGCCCGCTGCGCGGCGTCGAGTTCGTCACCCGCAAGGTCACGGACGCGGTGGCGCGGATCAAGCTCGGCAAGCAGAAGGAGCTGCGGCTGGGCAACATCGACGCCAAGCGCGACTGGGGCCACGCCCGGGACTACGTGCAGGCGATGTGGCTGATGCTGCAGCAGGACAAGCCGGACGATTACGTGATCGCCACCGGCCGGACCACGACGGTGCGGGACATGTGCGTGATCGCGTTCAAGCATGTCGGGCTGAACATCGACGACCACCTGGTGATCGACCCGGCCTTCTTCCGGCCGGCGGAGGTGGAGGTGCTGCTGGGCAACCCGGCCAAGGCCAAGGCGACCTTCGGCTGGGAGGCGCAGACCAGCCTCGAGTCGCTGATCACCGAGATGGTCGACGCCGACATCAAGCGTCTCAGCGCCAACGCCTGAGCGGCCCTGCGCCGGCCGGTCTCGTCACCGGCCGGATTTCGGCTCATACCGCGCGCATCATTCGCGAGAGAGGCGCGCCGTGAAAACCTATCAGCTCTACATCGACGGCCAGGACGTCGATCCGGTCGAGGGTTCGTGGTTCGAGTCCATCGACCCCTACCGGGGCGAGCCCTGGGCCAGGATCCCGCGCGCCTCCAAGGCCGATGTCGACAAGGCGGTCGCCGCCGCCAAGCGCGCCATGTGGGACGGCCCCTGGGCCACCATGACCGCTTCGGCCCGCGGCAAGGTCCTGCGCCGGATCGGCGACCTCGTGGAACGCGAGGCGAAGGCCCTCGCAGAGGTCGAGGTCCGCGACAACGGCAAGTTGTTCGCCGAGATGTACGGCCAGACCCGCTACCAGCCGGAATGGTGGTGGTACTATGCCGGTCTCGCCGACAAGGTCGAGGGCGCTCAAGTGCCGATCGACAAGCCGGAGACCTTCGCGTTCACCCGGCATGAGCCGGTAGGCGTGGTCGGGGCGCTCACCGCCTGGAACTCGCCGCTGCTGTTCGTGGCTTGGAAATGCGCCCCCGCGCTCGCGGCCGGCTGTGCCGTGGTGGTCAAGCCGTCGGAATTCGCCTCCGCCAGCACCCTGGAATTCGCCCGCCTGACCAAGGAAGCCGGGCTCCCGGACGGGATGTTCAACGTCGTCACCGGCTACGGCGGCGAGGCGGGCAGCGCCATCGTCGAGCACCCGGACGTCGCAAAGATCACCTTCACGGGCTCGGATGTCACCGGCGCGAAGGTCTACGAGGCGGCCGCGCGCCAGATCAAGCGCGTGTCGCTCGAGCTCGGCGGCAAGTCGCCCAACATCGTGTTCGCCGATGCCGACCTGAAGGCGGCCGCCGCGGGCGCGATCTCGGGCATCTTCGCGGCCACCGGCCAGACCTGCATCGCCGGGTCCCGCCTGCTCGTGCAGAACAGCATCCGCGAGGAATTCGTCGCCCGGTTGATCGAGTTGGCCCGCACGGCCAAGCTCGGCGACCCGATGCAGGCGGACACCAATATCGGGCCGATCACCACGCCGCCGCAATACACCAAGGTGCTGGACTACATCGCGCTCGCCAAGAGCGAGGGCGCGCGCTGCGTGCTCGGCGGCAATCCTGCGTCCGGTCCCGGCGTGATCGGCGGCCAGTTCGTCGAGCCGACGATCTTCACCGGGGTCACCAACGACATGCGCATCGCGCAGGAGGAGGTGTTCGGCCCGGTCCTGTCGATCATCGGGTTCGAGGACGAGGCCGAGGCGCTCAAGCTCGGCAACGACGTGATCTACGGGCTCGCGGCCGGCGTCTGGACCCAGGATATCGGCCGGGCTCTGCGCATGTCGAAGGGCCTGCGCGCCGGCACGGTCTGGGTGAACACCTACCGGGCCGTCAGTTACATGATGCCGTTCGGCGGCATGAAGCGGTCCGGCATCGGCCGCGAGAGCGGCATCGAGTCGATCCGCGAGTATCTGGAGACCAAGAGCGTCTGGATCTCCACCAGCCGCGACACGCCCGAGAACCCGTTCGTGATGCGGTAGGGCTCTTAAGCCGCTTCGGCGGCAGCAATCTCGGCGCAGCGGTTTTTGGCCCCTGCGCCGGGGAAGCGCCTATCTCGAGAAATGCGTGGTCGACATCCGGTCGGTGACGAGTTCGAACGGCACCCAGTCGTATTGCTGCACCGGCTCCCGCCGGATCAGCTTGAGGGCGTCGTCCACCGCCCGGCGGGCCTGCAGGCCGGCATCCTGATAGACGGTCACGGCCATGCGCTTGCGCTGCATCGCCGCCAGGCCGTCGGGGGTCGCATCGATGCCGCCGATCAGGATCCGATCGGGCGGGATCCCGGCAGCCTCGATCGCGTCGGCGGCCCCGATGGCCATCTCGTCGTTGCTGGCGACGATCGCGTCGAGCGCGCTGCCCTCCGCCAGCCATCCGGCGACGAGCGTCGCGGCCATCCGACGATCCCAATCCGCCGCCCCCTCCTCGACGATGCGCAGTCCCGGGAACTCGGCAGCCACTTCCTTGGCGCCCTGCGCGCGCAGGGCGGTTCCCGAATGCGTCGGGGGGCCCTTGATGATCGCGACGCGGCCCTTGCCGTCCAGCATCTGCGCGAGCTTCCGCATCTGCAGCCGGCCGGCGACGAGATCGTTGGACAGGACGAACGCGACACGGCCGGCAAACCAATCCTCGCGGGGGGCCATATTGGCGTAGACGAGGGGGATGTCGGCTTCCTGCGCGAGCCGCGTGATCGTCGCGTTCGAGGCCGTATCGACCGGCAGGACCAACAGGGCGTCGACCTTCGCGGCGATGAAACTCCGGACCTGCTCGACCTGCCGCTCGCCCGCTCCCTGCGGGGCATAGGCGAAGGTCACCGAAAGGTCGGGTTTCGTCTTGGCGTAAGTCTCGATACCGTCGCGGAGCAATGCGGTGAACCCGCTCGGCTCGATCATCGTGACGCCGATCGTGGTCGCCGAGGCCGGCATTGTGAGGCTCGCGAGCACCACGGCCCACACCGCAGGCTTCGGCCCCCTGACCCCAAGGGAAGCCCGACAGAGGCCGCGGAGATCGATGCGCGAGCGGAGCGCCCGGGCGAGCGTTCGGGCCAGGGCCCGCATGCGGAGCGTTCGGATCATGGCGCTTGCACATCCTTGGACTGCGCGCGGCCTCGGCGATCGGTCGGGTCCAGAGATACGCGCAGGATCAACACGTCTGAGCTGGGTTCGCCGGCGCCGAACGTCGGTACGATCCGCGTCGGGGACGATGTCGGAGCGGGTGGGTTGCCTGTTCCCGCATCGCGCGCGCGCCGCATCAGGCCGCCCGGATGCTGCTGAGGAAGCGCTGAACCTCGTCGCCCAGCCGCTCGGCGTCGCGCGACAGGGCGCTGGCCGAGGTGAGCATCCGGTCCGCGGCCGCGCCGGTATGCTCCGCCGTTCCGGCGACCGTGGTGATGTTGGCCGTCACCTCGCCGGTGCCGTTGGCGGCCTGCGAGATGTTGATCACGATCTCCTGGGTGGCGGCGCCCTGTTCCTCTACGGCCGCGGCGATCGAGGCGGCGGCGCCGCTCATGTCCTGCACCCGGGCCGCGATTCCCTCGATCGCCGCGACGGCGTCGGACGTCGATGCCTTGATCACCGAGACATGGCTGGCGATGTCGTCGGTCGCGCGCTTCGCCTCGCCCGCCAGCTGCTTGACCTCGGCGGCCACCACCGCGAAGCCACGGCCGGCATCGCCGGCCCGCGCGGCCTCGATGGCGGCATTGAGGGCCAGCAGGTTGGTCTGCGTCGCGATCTTCGCGATCAGCCGGACGACGTCGCCGATCCGGTCCGCCGCCCCGCTGAGCACCTGCACGAACGCGATGGTCTGGGCGGCTTCCGCGGCGGCGCCATTGGCCATCGCGGCGGAGCGTTCGGCCTGTCGCCCGACCTCCTGGACCGAGGCGCCGAGTTCGTCGGCGGCGGCGGCGATCATCCGCACATTCGACTCGGCCTGCTCGGCCGCCGCCGCGACCGTCGTCGACTGGGTCGCCGTCTGACCGGCGACCTCGCTCATCTGGTGCGCCGTTCCCTGGAGCTGCGTCACCGCCGAGGCGACGGTGCCGACGATTCCGCCGACCGTCTCCTCGAAACGCTGGGCCATATCGCGCAGGACGACCTTGCGCTGCTGCTCTGCCTCCTGGCGAACCCGGGCCGCCTCCTCTTCCAGGGACTTGGCATGCAGCATGTTCTCCTTGAACACCTGCACCGCCCCGGCGATGGCGCCGATCTCGTCGCCCCGCTCGCCCCCGGGGATCGCTACGGCAAGGTCGTTCTCGGCGAGACGCGCCATCACCCGCGTGATCATCGCGATCGGCGCGGCCACCCGGCGAACGATGAACCAGCTGATACCCAGCGTGAGAATGGCCGCGATGGCCAAGGCCGCGATCACCGCCAGTCGCGAGGAGGCGCCGACGGCATCGGCGGCCGCCGTCTGCTCGAAGGCCCGCGCCTGCCGATGGACCAGGACCGTGTCCACCGCCTGGGTGAAGGCGACGGCGTCGGTCTGGAACGGCACGGCGAACACCGTATCGGCCAGTTCCCGCTCGCCGGCCCGATCCAGAGCGGTCGCCTCGGCCTCCACCGCGAGAAAGTGCTGCCAGGCCTCGCGCAACCGGTGCGCCAGCTGCTGCTCATCGGTTCCGGCGACGGTCGGTGCATAGGCACTCCAGGCGGCGGAGAAGGCCTCCTGGGCTCGGACGGCATCGGCGAGATAGCGGCGGCGCTCATCGTCGGAGTGCGCGTTGTGCGCCAGCACGTCCAGGGCCCGCAATTCCTGGCTCAGTTCCTTCATCCGCCCGAGGATCGTGACGGCCTTGATCTCCCCGGCAATCGTTCGGCTGACCTCGTTCATCATGCCGATGCGAAAAACAGAAAACAATCCTATTGCCGCCGATACAACAAACAGCGCGACCGAAGATCCGATGATGATGGAACGCAGATTTAGAGACGAGGTTTTTCGCGGCTGTGAAGAAGCGGCGTCCATATGCCATGTCCAAGAATACTGATATTATTTTCCTATCATACTCTCGCAAACAAATCAATAACTTAACGCTACGCATTTGATGTTATCGATATGCAATCCTCGGACGATTTGAGATCTTGCTGTCTGTATCGACTAAAATATACAGACCGTCAGAGCATGCGAAGTCCCATCCGACACAGAACATCGACTTCCGTCGATGACCCCAATAGACGGTCGTCCGTCGATACGGCTCGACGGGGCCAAGTCCCGTCCCCGACGCGGCTCAGGCCTGGACATTCATCTCGGGTTGCTGGCGCCGGATCAGGTGGTCCGAACGGGAATCACCGAGCCGCGATACCGGTCGCGCATGAACCGGGCCACCTCGGCGGAAGTCAGCAGGGCGGCGAGGCGCAGGATCCGCTCGTCCTTCGCCAGGGCTTGCGTGGTCACCAGAACATTCGCGTAGGGATTGCCCTCGGCGCGCTCCAGGGCGAGCGCGTCACGAGCCGGGACGAGCCCGGTTTCGAGGGCGTAATTGCCGTTGATGACGGCCAGGCTGACGTCGTCGAGGGAACGCGGGAGCTGCGCCACGGCGACTTCGACGAAGCGGAGGCTCTTCGGATTCTCGGCGACCTCCCCTGCGGTCGCGAAGGCCCCGTCCCCACCGGGGCGGAGCCGGATCAGCCCGCTCTCCTGCAGGAGCTTCAGGCCGCGGCTGAAATTCGTGACGTTGTTCGGCAGGGCAACGCTCGCCCCCTGCGGCACCGCGGCGAGCGTCGTCACGCGCCGGGAATAGATCCCCTGGGGCTCGATATGCACCGCAGCCACCACGGCGAAGGTCACGCCGAGCTGGGCCTCCTCCGCGTGCAGGAACGGCGCGTGCTGGAAGAAATTCGCGTCGGCATCCCCGTCCCGCAGGAGGGCGTTCGGGCGGATATCCCCGCTGGTCTCGATGAGTTTCAGCGGAAAGCCCGGCGCGAGCGTCCGCGTCACGAATTCGAGGATCTCCGAATGCGGCACCGAGGACGCGACCACCCGCAAAGGGGCGGCCGCTCGGGCGCCGCGCGCCGTCAGGACCAGAGCCCCGGCGAGGACGGTGCGGCGGGTCGGTGAAGGCATCGGCATCTCGCGGGCCTGCATGTGACGGGGAGGGGAGGGCCGATCGGTCTGCGAGGGCCGCGCCGCTCACGGACGATCGGCTGCGGCGGCCATCAAGGCAGGGCCGCGCTGGCGATCGTCGCCGGCGGATCGCCCAGCAGGATCGCCCGCAGGGACCCTGCCGCGCCGGGCCGTGAATGCGCGAGGGCACGGCGAAGCGCCGCGATCGGCTTCGCGCAGGCGGGTTGCGCCGCGCGATGAACCAGCGACGCGGCGCGGCTCGGCATATCGTCGACAGGGCTCACGGCCGGCATGTTGGACGAACGCCGCGCGAGGAGCGACGCCAGGCCGGGGGCGCCGGCCCGAACGCGCCTGAGGGCCTCGTCGAGCGCGACGAGGTCGCCCTGCGCCAGGGCATGACAGGTTTCCGCTTCCGCCTTATTCGCGAGGACGAGGCGCCCGAGGGTACGGATGCTCGCGTCATCGACAACGCGCAACCGCTGCCGCAGCGCCGCCGATGCCCGTTCGCGCAGACCGGCAAGGGCCTCCGCCTCCGTCCGGCCGGCCAGATACCCGTCGCGATACCAGGTGGCGATCGCATCGACCGCCCCGGGATCCAGACTGGACAGGATCGGGAGATTGCGGAGCACTTCCGCTCGGGCCGCTTGCGGACTGGGATCGGCGTCGAGGGTCGAGTCGGGGAACCGGTCGCTCCCGACCATCTCGGTCACGACGCCCGCCTCGCGCAGCCGGGACGGCTCGGGGATCCAGATATCCGCCGGCGCCACCGACAGAGTCCGGGTCACGAAATCCGAGGTCAGGCCCGCCGCGAGATACGCCGCGCGCTCGGCGGCTGGGTCGACCGTCTCGATCCGGCCATCCGGTCCCAATTCGTAGGGGGCGTGAAATCCGAGTTGCGCCCCCGTCGCCAGGTAGCGCGTGCGGCCGCGGACGAACACGAGGGTGCAGGCCGAGGCGCAGGCATCGGGCACGTAGGTCGCGAGCCGCCGTTCCGCGACCAGCGCTCCGAGCGCCACAGCCTCATCGACCAGGCCGCCATCGCTGGTCAGATGGATGCGTTCCACGCCCGGATTCGCGGCCAGCAGCGCCGCCACCCGCGCCGCGACACCCTCGATCAGGTCGCCGGCCAACCGGATATCCCGGCCCCCCGGGCCGAGCGCCACGCGCGCTGCCACTTCGGGCGATCCGTCATCGAGCCGTTCGGCTTGGACGGCACGCGCCGGCACGGCGGCGGACACCGCCCCGTCTTCCAGCGGCGCGATCGCAGCGAAACAGGCGGCGCCCATCAAGGCGACGCGCAGAAGCGCCTTCGCCGGGTGAGCCCACCCGGACGTCAGCATCGTGTTCATGGCGGATACTCCAGCCCGGGTCGTCGCGCGTGGGACCGGTCGCGGGGACGCTCTGGAGCGGTCGCTGCGCTGTCGGGCGTTCGAAGGCGGGGAGCCGGCAGAGCCTATTGCAGGTAGGCGACGAACATCTCGGCGACCGCTCGCGCCGCGTAAGCGGACGGCGTCTCGCCGCGCCAGACCGGGAACGCGTCGACGATCTCTCGGCCATCGAGGATCTGGGCGACCTCATCGGCCATCAGCCCTTCGTCGAGGGCATTCGCCAGGGCTGCGCGCCCATGCGCGTGATAGGGCGGCAGATCGCCGGGCCGGGCGGGCTGATCCGCGGATCCGAAGATGAAGAGCCCCCGTGGGGCCGTGTTGTTACGGAACGTCGTGGAATTCAGGGTGCCGTGCATGCGCATAGTCAGTCGTCTCCAAAGTCAAGTTGCGTATCGGTCTCTCGAACCGACAACACCGCGCCTGATACGACTGTGCAGCCAGAGTTTTCCGTCCGTCGATACTCACGCGACTCTCCATCCGGCGGGTCTATCGTCCGCTTCCGGGACGGGGGAAGATTAGTATGTGGGGGCGGAAATGTGCTTCCAAACTTCCGCCTGCATGCAGTCCGGTATCGTCGCTCAAGCGGAGGTCCGGAGCAGGGATTGGTCACGACACGCTGCAGGCCGACAGGGCTTATGACGCCGGTCCCCGTCGGCGCGTGCTGAGCGAACCGGATCCTGCCCGGCATTGCGGATCAGGGCTTCGGGATCAGCGAGAAACGCGGCCGCCACCACTGGGCCGTGGAGCGGAGGCGCGTTTGCCACTTCGGCGCCTCGGAATGGCCGCCCGGAGCGGCGCGGAATGGAATGGCGGCGCGGTGTAGCGAGCGCCTTTCCGTTGCAGGCCGGCCAAGAGATCGTCGCGCCGCCGCTTGGCGTCAATGCGCGCCGCCGGTCTCGACGAACTTGAACAGGAACAGGGCGGCGATCACCCAGACGACCGGCTTCACCTCGCGCGCCCGGCCGGTCAGCAGCTTCAGCGCCGCGTAGGTGATGAAGCCGAAGGCCACGCCGGTGGCGATCGAGTAGGTGAACGGCATCAGCAGGGCCGTCACGCAGGCCGGGATCACCTCGGTGGGGTCGTCCCAGGCGAGGTCGACGAGCTCGCGCAGCATCAGGCAGGCGACGTAGAACAGGGCCGGCGCGGTCGCGTAGGGCGGGACGGCGCCCGCGAGCGGCGCGAAGAACAGGCAGGCCAGGAACAGCACCGCGACGGTGGCGGCGGTGAGGCCGGTGCGGCCGCCCTCCGCGACCCCGGAGGCGCTCTCCAGATACGCCGTGGTGCTCGACGTGCCGAGCAGCGAGCCCACGAAGATCGCGGCGGAATCGGCCATCAGCGCCCGGTCGAGCCGCTGCATCCGGCCGTCGGTGAGCAGGCCGGCCCGGCTCGCAACCCCCATCAGCGTGCCGGTGGCGTCGAACAGCTCGACCAGGAACAGCACTAGCACGACGTGGAGCAGGCCGCCCGAGAGCGCGCCGGAGAGGTCGAGGGCGAACAGGGTCGGGGTGATCGCGGGCGGCAGGGAGACGACGCCCTGGAAGGCGTTGCCGGCCCAGAAGAAGCTCAGGACCGTCACGGTCAGGATGCTGCTGAGGAGCGCCGCCTTCACCTTTCGGGCGGAGAGCGCGGCGACCATCAGGAATCCGATCACCGCCAGAACCGTCCCCGGCTTGTGCAGGTCGCCGAGCGTCACGAAGGTCGCGGGGCTGGCCGCGATGATGCCGGCGTTCTTGAGCGCGATCACGGCCAGGAACAGGCCGATCCCGACCGTGAGCGCGATCCGCATCGAGCGCGGGATGCCCTCGACGATGATCGCGCGCAGGCCCGTGAGGGTGACCACCAGGAAGCACAGGCCGGAGATGAACACCGCCCCGAGCGCCGCCTGCCAGGTGAAGCCCATGCCGAGCACCACCACGTAGGCGAAATAGGCGTTGAGACCCATCCCGGGGGCCAGGGCGATCGGGTAGTTGGCGTAGAGCGCCATCACCAGGGAGCCGAGCGCCGCGACCAGGCAGGTCGCCACGAACACTGCGCCCTTGGGCATGCCGGCATCGGCCAGGATGCTCGGGTTGATGAAGACGATGTAGGCCATCGTCAGGAAGGTGGTGAGGCCGGCGAGCAGCTCCGTGCGCACGGTGGTGCCGTGCTCGGCGAGCCGGAACCGACGTTCCAGGAAGCCTGCCCGATCCGGCCCCGGGATCGCAGCGTCGCGCTTGATGTCCATCACCCGTCCCCGCTCACGCCGGCCATCACGGCGCGGAAGATCCTGTCGGGCGCGAACGGCGTGGCGGTGAGCCGGGCCCCGGTGGCGTCCCGGATCGCGTTGCCGAGTGCCGCCGCCACCGGATTGTACGGCGACTCGCTCATCGACTTCGCCCCGAGCGGCCCGACGCTGTCATGGGTGTGCGCGAACAGCACCTCGGTGTCCGGCACATCGGCGCAGGCCGGGATGTGATAGTCGCGCAGCGCCTGCGTGACGACCCGGCCGGCGGCGTCGATCGCAAGATCCTCGTAGAGCGCGGCGCCGATCGCCTGCGCGACGCCGCCTTCGACCTGGCCGCGGCACTGCATCGGGTTGATTACCGTGCCGGCATCCGCGGCGTGGATGCTGCGGAGGATGCGGACCGCGCCGCTCACCGGATGGACCGCCACCCGGAAGGCCTGGACGTTGAACGCCACCGAGCGGGGGCTGCCATCCGCCCGGCCGCCCGCGGCGAGCGGGCCGAGCGCTGCGAGGGCCAGCGGGCCGCCTGGCGTCTCCACCGCGCCGCCGGTGAGCCGGCACGCATCCGGCGCGGCACCGGTCAGCGCGGCGGCGCGCCGGCGGATCAGCATCGCCAGCGCCTCGGCCGCGCGCAGCACCGCGAGGCCGGCAACGACGGTTCCGGTGCTGCCATAGGCGCCGGTATCATGGCCGACCGCATCGGTGTCGGCGCCCGCGACGCGGACGCGGTCGGCCGCGATGCCGAGCGCCGAGGCGGCAATCTGGCGATGCACCGTGGCGGTGCCGTTGCCGAATTCGGCGGTGCCGACGCGCACGGTGACGCCACCATCCGGCTCCAGGCTGACCTGCGCGTCGGCGTGGTGGCCGCGCGGCGGGATCGTGTCGATCATGGCCATCGCCATGCCGGTGCCCGCGCGCCAGCCGGTTTCCGGCTCCGGTCCGGGATCGGCCTGCAGGGCTTGCTGGACGCGGTCGAGGCACTGGTCGAGCCCGTAGCTGCCATAGACGACATCGTGCGGCTCGAGGCTGTTCGACACCATCGGGTCACCCGGCCGCACGGCGTTGATCCGGCGCAGCTCGAACGGGTCGATCGCCAGCGCGCGGGCAACCTCGTCCAGGGCCGATTCCAACGCGAAGATCGTCTGGCTGAGGCCGTAGCCCCGGAAGGCGCCGGCCGGCACCGTGTTGGTGTAGACCGCGTAGCCGTCGACCCGTTTGTTCGGGCAGGCATAGACGGCCAGCACCTCGTTGCAGCCGTGGTGGATCACGCCGCCGGCATGGTTGCCGTAGGCCCCCGTATCCGAGAGCACGTCGAGGCTGATCGCGGTCAGGCGGCCGTCCCGGCGCGCGCCGACCTTCACGGCGAGCCGCATCGGATGGCGGGTGGTGGTGGCGGTGAACTGCTCCTGGCGGGTCAGCTCCCAGAGCACCGGCCGGCCCGTGCGCAGGACCGCCAGCGCCACCAGATCCTCGGTCAGCATCTCCTGCTTGCCGCCGAAGCCGCCCCCGACCCGGCCGCAAACCACCCGCACGGAATCCCGCTCCAGGCCGACCAGATCGCACAGGGCGTCGCGCGTCAGGAACGGCACCTGGCTGCTGGTCCGAAGCGTGAGGCGTCCGTCCGGATCGCGCCAGCCGACGCAGCCATGGGTTTCGAGGGCACCGTGCTGGACCCGCTGCGCGCGAAAGGTTTCCTCGTACACCACGTCGGCCTCGGCGAAGCCCGCCGCGACATTGCCGATCGCGCCATGGACTTCGGCCGCCAGGTTCGGGTGGCGCATCAGAGGCGGCGCATCGTGGCCCGGCCGGTCCACCGGATCGTGGACCTTCGGCGCGTCCGGATTCAGCGCCAGGTCCGGGTCGCGGAGCGCGGGACGCAGCGCGTAGGTGACCCGCAACGCCCGGCATCCGGCCTCCGCGGCCGCCACGGATTCGGCCACCACCGCGGCGACCCGCTGGCCGACGAAGCGCAGGACGGGATCGAGCACCATCGTGTCGGCCGCGTCGTCGCGCGGGTCCTGGTGGCGGCCGGTGGAGAACCGGCGCTGCGGTGAATCCGCATGGGTCAGGACCGCGACGACGCCCGGGATCGCGACCGCCTCCGCGGTGTCGATCGCCACGATCCGGGCATGGGCATGGGGCGAGCGCAGGACCCTGAGATGGAGCGCGTCGGCCGGCGGCGCGTCGAGGGTAAAGCGGGCGCGCCCAGTCACCACCTCGGGGGCGGCCGGGGCGGGCAGGCTCCGGCCGACCGGATCGCCGCTCATGGCCGTGTCGCGATGCGCGATCCCGGCGATGGCGTCCCGGATGGCGCGGTATCCGGTGCAGCGGCAGAGATTGCCCTTCAGGGCGGCGCCGAGATCCCGCTTCTGGCCCTGATCGAGGGTGGCGGCGGTCATGATCATGCCCGGCGTGCAGAACCCGCACTGGAAACCCTGCGCCGCCAGGAAGGCCGCCTGCATCGGGTGCACGGCGTCGGGGACGGGATCCTCCGGCCGGCAGGGCCCGGCCAGGCCTTCGATGGTGGTGATGCTGCGTCCCTCGGCGCGGAACGCCGGGAGCAGGCAGCTATGGACCGGCTCGCCATCGAGATGGACCGTGCAGGCACCGCAATCGCCGGCGTCGCACCCCTTCTTCACCCCGAACCAGCCGGCCTCGCGCAGGTAGGTGCGCAGGCATTGTCCGGGGCGCGGCGCGCCGGCATGGGCGTGGCCGTTGATCGTGAGCCTCATGCCGAAACCTCGTCGGCCAGCGCCGCGCGGATCTCCTGCGCGAGGTGCACGGTCATGTGGCAGCGCCAGTCCGGCGTTCCGTGCACGTCGTCGTACCAGAGGTCGTCCGGAATCGCGTCGGCGAGCGCCCGATGGAGGGTGTCCGGATCCGGAAGAGTGGCGAAGGCGAGGCGCAGGGGCCGTCGGGTCGAGGCCGTAACGGTGAGCGCGAAGGCGCCGCCCGAGCCGCGCGTGCCGATCAGGAGCGCGCCGGACCGGCCGTTCGGGCTCAGGCTGATGCGCCGAAACGCGGCGCGGCGAGCCAGAGCGGCCGCGGGCAGGAACAGGCTGCGCAGGATCTCCCCCGGGCGGAGCGCATTCCGCTGCGGCCCGACCACGAAATCCGCCGCCGGCAGATGCCGTTCGGTCCCGTCCGGCGCCCAGATCGTGCAGGTCGCCTCCAGGGCCGCGGCCAGAGCAATCATCGGCCCGGCCGGCAGGGCCATGCACAGGTTGCCGCCCACGGTGGCGACGTTCCAGATCTTGAACGATCCGAGCAGGGCCCGACAGCATTGCCCGAACAGCGAGGCGGCGATCCAGTCCGGCGGGAGTTCCAGCCGATCGAGCTGGGCGATGGTACAGGTCGCGGCCAGGGTCAAACCTTCGGCCGCGACGGTGTGGGACGGCCAGCCGAGCGCCGTCAGGTCGACGAGACGCCGCATCTCGGGCTGCGGCTCCGAGAACAGCCAGGTCCCGCCGGCCAGGCAGGCATCGCCGGCGCGCCAGTCCGGCAGGTCGGCCCGGGCGCGGGGCCGGATGACGGTCTCGATCGTGTTGAGGTCCACGGCCGCTCCCTGGAATCCTCCCGGCAGGATGCCGGTCAGGCTAGCAATATGTCTGCCGATGCGGGGCCCCGCATTGGAGAAGCGCCCGCTCCCACCCTAAGCTCCCGCTCCGCACGGCCCCGCTCGGGGCGTCCACTCGGGGATCATGATGGCTCTGACGGCATCGCGATACGGCAAGGACCGGGTCCGGGTGATGCGGCTGACCCGCTCCGGCGACCACCATGTCCCGCGGGAGCTGACGCTCTCCGTGCTCCTGACCGGGCGTTTCGACGCCGCCTGGACCGAGGGCGACAACCGCGCCTGCATCGCCACCGACAGCGTGAAGAACATCGTCAACGTCACGGCGGCCAGAAACCTCTCCCTCGACGCGGAAGGCTTCGCGGTGGCGGTGGCGCAGGTCCTGCTCGAGACCTATCCGCAGGTGGAGACCGTGACGATCGAGGCCGAGGAGACCCGCTGGCAGCGCCATGCGGTGGACGGTGTGCCGCACGGCCACACCTTCACCCGGGACGGGAATGGGTCCGGCTATGTGGGTCTCGAGGTGACCCGGTCCGGATCGATCCTGAGGTCCGGGATCCGCGGCTACACCTTCATGAAGACCACCCAATCGGGCTGGGCCGGCTTCGTCGCGGACGGCTACCGGACGCTCCCGGACGCCACCGATCGCATCGCCGCCACCAGCATGGACGCAACCTGGACCTGGTCGGCCGCCCCGGCGGATTACGAGGTCGCGAATGCCCGGATCCTCGCGACGTTGCTCACGGTCTTCGGCACGACTTACAGCCGAGGCGTGCAGGACAGCATGTACCGGATGGGCGAGGCCGCGCTCGCGGCCGTCCCTGAGGTGGCCGAGATCGCCTTCGTCATGCCGAACAAGCACTACGTGCCGATCGACCTGAGACCCTTCGGTCTGGAGAATCCCGGTACGGTGTTCCTGCCCACCGACGAGCCCCATGGCCGGATCGAGGCGACGATCGGCCGAGCCGACTGACAAGCGGTCGGGCGTCGCCCCGGCGGGGTCGGCGCTACCGCGCGGCGCGTGCCTGAATTCGTATCAGGCAGACGCGGACGAGCACCGGCTGAAGGCACGAGACCGATCCGTCCGCGATGCGGGCTGTGTCGCTTCTGCGCCTCCGAGAACGCGGAGCCTAAGGTTCCGCGCCGCCGCCGCCGGGATGGCTGTGCCGACCCCAAAGGTGCGGGATTCGGAGCCGTCCGCCTCACATTCCCGTGACGCGTGCTGTGATGCCGTGCGCGACCTGCCAGCGCCCATGCACGGACACGTTGCAAGCCTTCGCACTCCCCCGTGCAGCGGCGCATGGTGCGGCATCACAGGTCGGGCGGGGCTGCGATCGTCGCGCACGCATGAGCGGCGTCCCGTCCAGGCCGACCACGCCATTCGTATGGCACGCCGCCACAACAGCGGATCGCGTGCAGCCAGAGTATGGCGTAAACCATCACACGTTATAAAATCCGGTGTCTTGGTAGTCGTTCCGCCCCACCGAGGCATCCATCGGCTGCCGGGTTGAGACAAAAGTCAAAGTTCGAGCCTGCAACCGCTGCGTGCGGTTGCGATTTTTTTCTTGGAAATGCTCGAACGGAATCGGATTTGTCATAGTTTATGACGGGTTCGGCGATTTAACCTGCGATCAAGGCGCCTCGGTTACTGGCATCCCAAGACTGCCGATGCTGGGGCGGGCCCGCCGCCGGCATCCCGCATGGCGATGCCGGTCTGTGCCGTGCGACGGGCCTGCGCATCTGGAGGAAACGATGTTCGATCACCTGACGGGTGGACGGAGCCAACGGGACAAATGGGCGGCCTTGGATCGGTCGCTGGCCACGATCGAGTTCGCCCTGGACGGCACGATCCTGGACGCCAACGCGAATTTCCTGGCGGTCATGGGCTACACGCTCGGCGAGATCCGGGGGCGCCCCCACAGCCTGTTCGTCGACCCGGTCGAGCGCGAGAGCGACGCGTACCGGCAATTCTGGGACAAGCTGCGGGCCGGGACCTTCCAGAATGCGGAGTACAAGCGCATCGGCAAGGACGGACGGGAAGTCTGGATCCAGGCGTCCTATGTCCCGGTTCTCGACCGGGCCGGGAAGCCGACCACGATCGTCAAGATCGCCACCGACATCACGGCGCAGAAGCTGCGCGCCCTCGACCTCGACGGTCAGATCGCCGCCCTTCACCGCTCGCAGGCGGTGATCGCCTTCGCGCTCGATGGGACGATCCTGAGCGCCAACCAGAACTTCCTCGACGCGGTCGGCTACAGCGCGGACGAGATCGTCGGCCGCCACCATGGCGTGTTCGTCACGGATGCGGAGCGGTCCAGCGAGGCCTATCGCGCGTTCTGGGCGGCGCTGGCACGGGGCGAATTCCAGTCCGCCGAGTATCGGCGGATCGGGAAAGGCGGGCGGGAAATCTGGATCCAGGCGACCTACAACCCGATCAGCGACGGCAATGGTCGGCCCATCAAGGTGGTCAAGTTCGCAACCGACATCACCGCGCAGGTCCGCGAACGCCAGCGCCGGGCCGAGGCCCGGGAAGCGATCGACACCGATCTCGACGCGATCGGGCAGGCCGTCACGGATGTGACGCGGCAGACCGGGACGGCCGCCGATACCGTCGGTCGGGTGTCCGACGACATCCAGGCGGTCGCCTCGGGCGCGGAGCAGCTCTCAATCTCGGTGAACGAGATCAGCCGCCAGGTGAGCCACGCGGCCTCGATCGCCGGGCAAGCGGTGACCCAGGCGCAGCACACCGGCAGCATCGTGGCCGGGCTGAGCGATCAAGCCACCCAGATCGGTGACGTGGTCGGCCTGATCGCCGGCATCGCGGCGCAGACCAACCTGCTGGCGCTCAACGCCACGATCGAGGCGGCTCGGGCCGGGGAAGCCGGCCGCGGCTTCGCGGTGGTCGCCTCGGAGGTCAAGGCCCTCGCCGAGCAGACGGGCCGGGCTACGGACCAGATCCGCGGCCAGATCGCCGCGACCCAATCGGCCACGCGGGAGGCTGTGGACGCAATCGATACGATCCAGGGCACGATCCGGACGCTGAACGAGGTATCCTCGACCATCGCGGCCGCGGTCGAGGAGCAGTCGGCGGTGACCCGCGAGATGTCCGGCAGCATGCAGACGGCCTCGCACGGCGTTTCCAGCATCGCGGCCGGCATGGACACGATCGCCCGGGCCACCGAGCAGGTCGATCGCGCGACCCGACAGGTCCGGGAAGCCTCGCGCGCCGTGGGGTGAGATGATCGGTCCAGCAATCGCCGGCGTTTCGGAAGGGATGGATCCGAAGCGCCGGCGATTCGCCGGGTAGCGGCGAGGTGTCGCCGCGCCACGGACGACATGTTTCCCGGAAAAGACCCGGTTGAATCGGCGGTTCACGATCACCCTGAACCCACGCGGATCGGCTGGATTTAACTCTCTGCTGAACGCCGTAACCATTACAGCGGAGCCGGCCGGCGTTTCGGCGAGCGGTGCCGGCACGTCCAGCACCGCCCACGAGCCGCTTCATGAAGCACAACGTCGAATGAGCGCGATTGTCGGGCACGCCAGACCGGACTGCTGCGCCGATCGACTGTTTCGAAATTTCCGGGCCTTCAATTCATCGCACTTCAGGCGTCATGCCTCGGTATAATTTAATTTAATTTGGTTAAAATAACGCATTATCGCGTCATGATGCATGGATTGCGGAGACAATAGCCTCAAATCGCGGCACAGCGACCTGCGTAAGGCGGAACATTCACAGTCCATCGACGTTCGCGCGCTTTGCGAAAGTCCCGGCTCCACGGTACAAGCTGGAATCACGTCACCGGGTCCTGCTTGTCCTTGCGTCAGGAAATGTTTCGAAGATGACTCCGTCCGGTCAAAAGATATGCTTGTCGATGATCGTCAAGAACGAGGCGCCGGTTATTCGACGCTGCCTCGATTCTGTGAAGCCGGTTATTGATCATTGGATCATCGTCGACACCGGCTCGACCGACGGAACGCAGGACATCATCCGGGCCGCCATGGCCGATATTCCGGGCACCCTGGTGGAGCGCCCCTGGGTCGATTTCGCCTACAACCGCACCGAAGCCCTGGATCTTGCCCGGCGGCATGGCGACTATACGCTCGTCATCGATGCGGACGACGAGTTGATAATTCCGGACACCGAGCTGCCCGTCGCGCCTGGCTTCGCGATGCCAGACCTGGATGCTCCAGGCTACGACATGCAGATTCATGACACGAATCTCCATTATCCGCGCACACAATTGTTCAACAACAATTTTCCGTGGCATTATCGCGGTGTCTTGCATGAAATTGCTCAATGCAAGACACCGGTGTGGACTGGAAAATTGCCGATTGCGATGCGTCGAGGGCATGATGGGGCGCGCCGACGCGACGAAAACACTTATGTGAGAGACGCTGAGGTTTTCGAAAAGGCATTGAAAACCGAAAAAGATCCGTTTTTGATCTCTAGATACACATTCTATCTTGCTAATAGTTATCGAGATTGCGGTGAAATTCGTAAATCTATTGAACTTTATCTGAAGCGCACCGAGCTTGGATTTTGGACCGAGGAAATCTACATTAGTTTTATGAACGCTGCATTGCTGATGGAATCTCTGGATCATCCGTTCGATGATGTTATCGCCACGCTTGACAAAGCTATCGCGGTAAACCCACGCCGTGTCGAAGCGCGCTGGCATGCCTGTCGGTATTGCCAAGACAAAAAGCGCTACGTTGAGGCTTACCATTACGCAGAGCCAGGACTCGAATTACCGGTGCCATCGGACGGACTCTTCCTTCGTCCCTGGATGTACAATTATGGATTGCAAGACAAGTTCGCGGTAATTGCTTTCAACACAGGGCAGTACCGGGCGTGCCTGTCAGCCTGCCTCGCCACGCTCGGGTGCCCGGACTTTCCACACGAGAATCGACTGGAACGTGTGAGCCTTGCTCGTAAGGCGCTCGCGAAAATGGTCGATCCCGCTTGGGGTGCCAATCACTCTGCTTTCACTTCTGTCTTTGAGCCGAACTGGCATTTTTCTGATTAGGACTGCCGTGAGTCCGATCGCCACTCTTATGACGGATCGAGAGATGACGTTTGATATAACGTCTCTGCGCATCAGCCGCAGTCGAAACTGCAGCCTCGATATGGCGAGTGGATCCGGAGGTCGATGATAGACTAGATTCGAATTTGCCGAGCGAATTTTGCTCGATATGTGTGGGCGATTTCGCCGCGACGATCTTGGACTTGAGGTCGTCCCGGTTCCGCCGCAGCCTCACTCGCCCTCGCTAGGTGGGCCGCGGGCGGGTCGAGAACTGAGCTGCACGGTCGGGCATTTTGAGCTGTCCCCGGGCGGTTTGAATTGCTGAGGGTTAGGCGGTCTGGCTCGTAAGTGAGGCACTGGACGGGCTTACAAGCGCGGAGCGCGATGCCGTCAGCCCTATCGATCGGCGCGAGCGTGCGGTGGCTTCGATTGAGGACGGGAGTCGCGCTCGGGCGTTTCCGGATCGGTCCAGCTGATGCGGTACGCCCGCACGAAGGGTTCGCACGGGAAAGTCGCGTGCGAGCCAAGCGGATGGGCGGCAACCAGCGCTCGCATGCCATGACGGCACAGGCCGACCGGATTCGGCAGACCTACGAGGCGCAGTCCGCGCTGTTCCTCCACGCGCTGTGCGCGCGGCTAGAGCGTTTTCGGTTTAATCTGGGTCGTATCCTGCGGCAGCGAAGAAGTTGGCGCACTCGTCTGGGGTGACAG
>NZ_JAJALK010000009.1 GCF_020523825.1 Methylobacterium brachiatum
GGGGCGTCCCGCCATACCCATCCAGGGGGTCAAAATTCGACGCCGATCCAGGGTCAATGTTCAACGCTGTTTGACACCCTGGAACAGGGCGGTGCCTGGAATGGCTACGTGCGGGCCATCGCGGGCTTCATGAGCGGCGTCGCGCCCGAGGACATCTCAGCGACCGACTACCTGGCCTACGACGACGCCTCGACCGGTAAGAACTGGCACTTGCCGCTCGGCTACGGCACCTTGGTCGCCGCCAGCTTGCCGTCCTCGGCGACGGTCCGGCTGGCCACGCCAGCCGAACGCATCGACCTGACTGGGGACGGCGTCGAGGTGACCACCCGCGCGGGTACCATCCGCGCCAAGGCCGCCGTTCTTACGGTCTCGACCGCGGTCCTGGCCGGCGACGCGATCCGCCTTCCCCGCGGCATCGACCCTTGGCGAGAAGCGGCCGCCGCCCTTCCCCTCGGGCGCAACGAGAAGATCTTTCTGGAGATCGAGCGCGACACCGCGTTCGGGCCGGACTCGCATGCCTACGGCAACCTGGAGGACCCGAGGTCGGCGGCCTATTCCATACGACCCAACGGCTGGCCGGTGATCGAGGCCTTCCTCGGTGGCGAGGGCGCGCGCATCCTGGAGGAGGAGGGCCCGGCCGACGGCTTCGCCTTCGTGACGGCGCAGTTGGCCGCCCTGTTCGGCAGCGACGTGGCGTCGGCGATCCGGCCGCTCGCGGCGACCTCGTGGAGCCGGATCGCGTCCATAGGCGGCGCGTATAGCTGCGCGCTTCCTGGTCGCTCGCAGGCGCGTTCGCGCTTGGCGCAGCCTTTCGAGAACCGGCTGTTCTTCGCTGGCGAGGCGACGCATCCCTTCGACTTCACGACCGCCCACGGTGCCCACGACAGCGGGCAACGCGCCGCCGACGAGGCCTTGGCTGCTCTTCGGGACAGCCATGTCCTGGATAGGCGGGATCCCCCGTTCGCAGCCTGACCGGCCAGATGGTGACCTCGTTTCCCCGGGGACGGCGCAGTCGCCGCCGAAGAGGGGTGATGCTCCCGCCCAGGCATCATGGTTGCTTGCTGGAGATCCTGGTCGGCGATGCTGCGGCCATCTGCCATCGGACGGGCACCCCACCGTGCCATGGCGCACATAGCCTTGGAACGGCGCACGCCCCGAGCTGTTGAGGTGCCATTCCCATGCGACATGAGATTTCGGATGCGTAAGATCGCACTCGCTTCCACGGCTTTGCTTGGCCTCGGGCTCTTGGCATCGGCACCCGCAGAGGCCCGCGGCTGGGGCTACGGCGGTGGCTACGGTTACGGCCATGGCGGATACGGTTATGGCGGCGGATATCGCGGCGTGGGCTTCCGCGGCGGCTACGGCGGCTACGGACGCGGTTACGGCTATCGCGGTTATGGCTATCGCCGCGGCATCGGCCCCGGCGCAGCCATCGGCCTCGGGATCGCCGGCCTCGCCGCAGGTGCCATCGTCGCGAACTCGTACGGTGGCTACGGTTACGGCTATGGCCGCCCGGTCGGATATTACGGCGGCTACGGCTATGCTCCGGCTTACGGATACGCTCCAGCTTATGGCTACGGATACCCCGCTTACGGCTACGGATACTGAAACATCACTTCGAACGGCGGGTCGCAGGCTTCGCCATAACGTCTAACGACAGAGGCGTCCGACGGACTGTCGGGCGCCTCTTTGCGTATGGGAGCATCCTGCGAGCGTCGACTAGAGCCCGATGCGTCCACTAGGTGCGTCGCCTTCAGGTCGACGAGACCATTTCCCCTGGTGTCGGTTCGGCCCCGGCGGCACCGGGTTCAGGCCCGGACGGGGACGCCGGCACGGTGGCGCTGGAGGCCGCGACGAGTGAGCCGATCACGCCAAGCAGCGCGAGCCGCTCCGGGCTGTCCGCCTCGGAGGAGAGGAAAGTCGAGAGTTCGACGCGGGACGGTCTCCCGCCTGAGGGACCGTTCGGCTCATGGAGGACGAACACGTCCGTCGGGTTCTTGCCGACGCACAGGAACCAGTTGTCGCCGTTCGATGCGGCGTAGATCAGTTTGCGCGCGATGGTCATAACCTCGACGGCCTCCTCGTTCACGAGGTCAACTAGGGCTGGGGATCAGACATGTCCGACGAGAAGGACCGTACCGACGAGGCACCCGAACCGACCGAGGACCTTGGGCTGCCGACGCCGCCGAGCCCGGGACGCGTCCCGCCTCCCCATTTGCCACCGCCTCCAAAGGACGACACCCCGCCCGCGGAACCGCAGACAGACGGCTGGCCATGAGGTCGGCGTGCGCTTGAGGGGTGTGGCCTGCCCCACGTGATCCCGCGCCCCTCGGGAGGGCCGTCTCAGGCCATCAGGCGGTGGGTGTTGTCGGCGACGAGTTCCCTGTAGCGGGCGATGACGTCGCTCTGACTTCCCCCCGCCATCAGGGTGTTGGCGGCCTCCATCGCGGCGACCACCTTCTCGCCGACCATCGAGACCATCTCAGCCTGGCCCTCGGCGCCGCCCCAGGCGATCCGCACCAGCCGCAACTCGATGACCTTCTGCGCCTCCACGGTAAGCAGGAAGGCGGCATAGAGGGGGTTCAGCATGGGGGCTCCGGCCTGACGATATACGTGGGCAACGCCTGGCCGTGGGCCCGGTCCCTGCGGATGATGACGCAGGACGCCTACCGTTCGCGGGCGGCGACGCCCGAGCCCGGCGACGTGGCGGTGTCCTCGGAGATACCCGACCGGTTTGTCGGGACGCGGCCGGCAAGCCGCCAAGCCGCAACCCCTACGTCTTCCTCGACCTGCCCTTGTCGCGCATCTTCGGGGGTCAGACCGTACGGGCTTGGTAGATGCGCTGCTCTCGACCAGACATGCGGACGCGTAAAGTGCCTGCGGGACGCTGGGACCTTGCCTATCCCGCGACGCACCTCCCGAGAGCGCATCGGCTTTCACGCCTATGCGGAAAGCCTGAGGATCACCGCGGACGATCCGACGATGTGGGCCAGGGTGACCAGGACCGACCCGGTATGAAGCACGCCGAAGCGCCTGCGATTGCCTACATCGCTCGCCGCGTTGATGGCCGGCATGAGAACCTGCCGCGCCAGGAGGGCCGTGAAGGCGATGAGCCCGAGGATGAGGGCGGAGGTCCCATCGAGATTGGCCGTCAGCGCCGCGCCGGCGAGGGCGCACCCTATGACGAAGGCGTAGAAGTGCGGGAAGGCGCGCCGCAGTAGCGGGCCTGCGGCTTCGGCAGGCAGGGCGCTGAAGAGGAACGAGGCGAAGCCGAACGAGTACAGGACCATTCCCCCGAACAGGAGGGCTGTCAGGAGGACGGCCGCTTGGGAGAGCATCGTTCCAGACCTTTTATTCAAGGATCGCCCTTGCGGGCGGGATTGATTTCGCTCGGCTCGACCGGGTCGCGTGTCGGTGGTGGCGCACGAGGGGGTTTCGGGGACGACCCTATGCGTCATCGGACGTTGGCGACACTCGTTGGCCCCGCGTCATTCGCGCCCCGGCCCGTCTGGGAGCGCCCCGCCGGCAGCAGGCGCCCTGGAACGTTGCGTCGCGCGACTCCGAGGGTAACGCGTAACGGGTCACGCCATGCGCTACGCGTTACGGCTTCGAGTTGAGGGCCCGAGGCCAATGGCTGGGTGGCGTCTTCCTCGTACGACTGCCATGCCCGGGCCTACCGCGGACATCGGGCGGTCGCTTGCGCTATGGATGGGCATGCCGCTTCCCGCCTGAACGGATCGTCTGCCTGACCGAGGAAACGGTCGAGACCCTGTACCTGCTGGGAGAGCAGGACCGGATCGTCGGCGTGTCCGGCTACGCCGTCCGCCCGCCCCAGGTCCGTCGCGAGAAGCCCCGGGTGTCGGCCTTCACCAACGCCGACATCCCCAAGATCCTGGCACTCGCGCCGGACTTGGTCCTGGCCTTCTCGGACTTGCAGGCCGGCATCGTCGCCGACCTCGCCCGGGCCGGGGTCGCGGTCCACCTCTTCAACCAGCGGGACGTGGCCGGCATCCTCGCCATGATCCGGACGGTGGGCGCCCTCGTGGACGCAAGGGACCGGGCGGAGGCGCTGGCCCGCGGCTACGAGGAACGGCTGGTGACGGTCGCCGGACAATCGCACGGACGCCCGCGGCCCCGTGTGTACTTCGAGGAATGGGACGAGCCGCTGATCTCCAGCATCGGATGGGTATCCGAGCTCGTGCGCATCGCGGGCGGCGACGACGTATTCCCCGAACTCGCCCGGCAGCCGGCCGCCAAGGACCGCATCGTCACGCCGGAGGCGGTGTTGGCCTCACGGCCGGAAGTCATCCTGGCGTCTTGGTGCGGGAAGAAGGTAGTGCCGTCCCGCATCGCGTCGCGGCCCGGCTGGTCGTCGATGCCGGCGGTCGCGGAGGGACGGATCGTCGAGATAAAATCGCCGCTCATCCTCCAGCCTGGGCCGGCTGCACTCACCGATGGGCTCGACGCCATTCTGCGTGCCTTAGCCGCCCCGATGAATCGTCCGACTGCGCCGATCTCAGTTCAAAGTCATACGTAAGGAATGGGCCATGACATGCTGATGTCATGGCCGCCGCTTTTAGGGCCGCTTCGCCTTCTGAGCTGACTTCGCCTTCGGACATCGGAAGCCGCAGGGTGGAAGGTCCGCAACGAGGCACATTCAGACGAGGGCCTAGGCCGTAACAAAGGTCTGCTTCTTCGTTTTAAACGCTGGAAGCGGATGGGCCGGTTTCGGCCAGCATCGGCCGTTGTGAGGGAGCCGCGCGGACGTCTCAGATGGGTGGATATCCGCCGTTCCGCTTTCGAGTAGTCTGGGGTCGGAAGCGGACGTCGTATCTACTCCCGCTTCCGACCCGTGACAGGCGCAGATCAGATTCATCCAAGCGCACCGCGCTCTCTCGCCTTGACCCGTTCGCCTCATCGCGGCGACTCTCGAAAATCATTCGGTGGGTCGGACGATGGAGAGCATGCTCGGCAATCTTGAAATTTTAAGCCGTCTGATGCTCGCCGCTGTTCTGAGCGGCCTGATCGGGGTCGAGCGAGAACGCTTGCTCTGGGCTGCCGGACTTCGAACGCACATGCTGGTCGGCGTGGGCGCATGCCTCATCGTCATTGTCTCAGCCTTCGGCTTCAGCGACGTGCTGGGTGCCCACAATGTCGTCCTGGACCCCTCACGCATTGCGGCGCAGGTCGTCTCGGGTGTCGGCTTTCTCGGGGCAGGAACGATCCTGCTCCGAGGTGAGGTCGTCAAAGGGCTCACCACAGCAGCGAGTCTGTGGGCGGTGGCGGCCATCGGCCTCGCAGTCGGCAGCGGCCTTTACGTCGCCGGCATCGCCACGACCATTATCCTCCTGGCGATCCTCGCCGGTTTGAAGCCCCTTCAGGATCGCTACCACAACCGGCTGCGCGTCCGGCCGCTTCGCGTGTTGGCCGAGCCGGGAAAGGTCACGTTCGATACCTTGCAGACGATCGCCGGCCAGAGAGCATCCCGCATTCGCCAGTTCGTCGTTCAGCGGGCTGCCGATCCAGGACAGGACGAGATCCTGGTTTCGTTCGCGCGACTGTCACGTCAGTCGGTGGCGGAGATCGCAGAGGGTCTCCGAGCGCATCCCGGTGTCGCCAGCGTCGAGAATGTCGAGGGCCACCTATAGCCTTCTCTTTTGTCGAGACACGCAACCGATATCTGCATGCCCCGTTGACCGGCACGGCAATTATGGAGGCGGCTAATGAAATCCCGGAACCTTGCCTTAATCGCCTTGGCCGCGGCCTTGGGGATCGCCGGCCCGGCCATCGCCAAGAGCGACAAGCCCGGCGCCGACTGGATGCCCGCCGAGCAGGTGAAGCAGAAGCTGATGGATGCGGGCTATTCCAGCATCACCGAACTGGAGGCCGATGACGGCCACTGGGAAGGCGAAGGCATGAAGAACGGCGTGAAGATGGAGTTCCACGTCGATCCCAAGACGGGTGCCATCACCAAAGAGAAGCCCGACAAGGACTGATGAGCAAGGTTGGGTAATCCGCCGCCGCGGAGATCAGCGGCGGCAAGAAGGGAAAGCGCACGGCGTACTTGATCGCCGTGCGCCAGAAGCGCGAAGCGACCCGCGTCTACGCCGTGGTCGCAACCTCGGCCGAGGCCGCGCTCGCGCAAGTGGCTGGACTTACTGTGGACGGCATCGAGACCGAGGTCGTTGGGACGTTCTCACGAGACCTCACCCGGAGCCTCGGCCTCAAGCCAAGCGAGATGCGGCTCGTCTGAGCGAGCCGCTCCCCCGGACCACACACCGGACGCTCACTACCGCTGCCAGCCTCCAGCCTGCTTCTTGGCCTTCTTCAGGCGCCGCAAGCTGCGGATCGCACGGACGAGCTTCTTGGCCTGCCGCTTCTCGCAGGTCTCGGTGACAGGACGACCGGCGACCTTGACCATGAAGTGCCCGTCGGCCGCCTTTTCCTTGGTGACGTAGTGCATGGTCCGGTCTCCTGTCGTTCAGGGCTCGGGTGTCGAGCGGTCTGTCTCCGGGGTTGGTGGATGCGGCAACGACCGGCGCGTGGGCGCCTAGGGTTGCCTAAAATCGCAGGTAGATACGTGGGCCCGCCTCGCAACCCGCCTCCCGCCTTCGTGATCCAGCCTGAAGCAATCTTCACCTCAACGACCGGAGGCGCTCTCCTGGGCCGCGATTTCTGCGTCTGCTTGGTCGAGATCACGTTCGAAGCGAGGGTCGTGGAACAGCGCCTCGGCGATGACGGCCGCAGCGATCCTCCCGGCTTCCAGGTCGGTCGGGAAATGGGTGCCGGCGATCACGCGGTTCTCCCCGTACGAGGCAGCGAACGCAAACAGTGCCTGGCGCTTCTCGGGCACGAGACGCGCCAGCACCGTGGCTGCGAGATACCCGAACGTGGCGTGGCCGCTCGGGTAGGACGTGCTGTCGGAACGATGCCCGAACGTGGCAAGATCCGACTTGAGCGTGTAGGGGCGCGGTCGGGCGATGGCTGTCTTGGCCGCCAGCACGGCGAGTTCTCCATCCTGGAACACGCGCTCGATCAGCGCCGCGGTGATCGGCATCGCCGCCGCGGTGAAGGCCGGACCGAGAACCCCGCCGAAGCGGTCGAGGGCGCACGGCAGGTTCGCGGTGATGCGGCGCTCGTCGTCGGGTGTGCGGGTTCGGACGGCTGCTTCCACGGCCTGCATGTCCGCCTTGGCCGCTTCCGAATTGGCTTCTGGCGGGGGCGACAGCACGCGCTGTAGCGCCATTGCCGCCGGGTCGATGTAGGTGCTGTGCAGCGTCCCGGCGGTGGCAGGCAGGGCAAGGGACAGGAGCACGGCCAGCGGCGCGATGAACCGCTGGCAACCCATGGCAGAAATCCGGTTTGTCACGGCCCCTCCTCACGCCTTGCCGGGTAGCACCGTTCGCAACCACGCCGCCGGGTCACTCCGATGCCTCCCGGAGGCGGTCTCCGGCATTAGCGTCACGAGCACCGCCAGCGCGACCGCTGCCACGGCGGCGCACGCGAAATACGCGGCATCGAACCCCGCCTGGTGAACCAAGGTTCCGGCGATAACGAACGACAGCGAAGCGCCCGCGCCCTGCACAGTCCCGATCAGGCCATGGGCGGCGTTGTAGCGACCGGTCCCGCGGGTGATGTCGGCCATCACCAGGGGCTTCACCGCACTGAGCAGACCGGCGCCGACGCCGTCGAGGCACTGGACCGCGATGAGCCAGTACGGGTCGCGCCAGACTAGGTAGAGCAAGGCCCGCAAGGGCAGCGCGGCGAAGCCGATCACGAGCAAGGGCTTGCGGCCCCAGCGCTCGGCCCGGCGGCCGACGATGAGCCCCATCGGCACCATCACCGCCTGCGCACCGACGATGCAGACGGAGACGATGACCGACGACCAATCAGGGCGCGCCTGCCCGATCTCCTGCGCGACGAGGGTCAGCAGCGGCGCGTTGGCGAAATGGAAAAGCCCTACGCAGGCCGCGAAGATCATGAGTGGCCGGCAGGTCAGCAGGGTCCGCCACCCGGCCGGGGCTTGCTCCCCGTCGCCCTCGCCGCCGCCGCGGGCTCGACGCGCATCGATGGCACCCCGTGGGATCGAATAGAGCGACGCGGCCGAGACGATGGCGCAGGCCGGGACCAAGAGGAAGACCGCCCGGTCCGGGAACAGCCAGCCGACGAGCCCGATCAGGACGGCGATGGCGACGTTCCCGGTCCGCTCCAGCGCGGCGTTGCGGCCGAAGCGCCGGGCGAGCCTCTCGGCCGGGAACAGGCCGAGCGTGAGCGTGGCGATGGCCGGGCTCAGCATGCCCCCGACGGCGGCCAGCACGCAGGAGGCCGCGAGGACGGGCCAGAACTGCGGGAAGAGCGCGACGAGGAGCGTGGTCAGCGAGAGCGCGACCAGGGCGCCGAGCAGGATCACGCGCTTGTCGCGCACCGCGTCGATGGCGGTGCCGATCGGCGTCTGCGCCACGATGCCGACGATACCCGATATCGTGCTGACCAGACCGACCGAGGCGTCGTCCCAGCCCCGGTGCACGTAGAGGTAGACGTTGAGGTATGGCTTGATCGCCCCATTCACGTCGATCAGCAGGAAGTTCAGGAGGTCGAGAGGTTTGGAAATGGACTTCCTCCCTGGGGCCGGAGGCTGCCCGTCACCTTCGTTGCTGTCCTGCTCCACTTGGTCGGCCTCCCTTTCCAGCCCACCTAGGGCAGAGCAGGACGGAACCGAGCGGTAGCCTACCTCGACCGTGTCCGCTTTTCAGAAGCGTTTGATGCGACTGACAAGACCGGGTTGGGTCGCAAGCGGGAGTGCCGCTCAGGGTGGATTTCCGAATATCTGCTTTCCGGCGTCGAATGCAAAAATGCAGACATACAGCCAACGGCAGGATTTCGCCGTGATCGGAACATCTACCCCAAAGCATGACCGCGGCGGAAACGAGCCAAGCAGTCTCGCTCACAAGGCAAGAGAGCTTAGCGGCCATGGTAGATGGGCGGCCGCCCCTCAGCTTCGGCCTTTCGGCCTTCGAGAAAGTCCTCGGTGCCATAAAGAGCGCGATACTGCTCCCCGAGGTTGGAGAAGGCCCTTCCTTCCCACTGGTCGATCGCATTGCGGGCGGAGGCCAGGGTAGCTTTGATCCCAAGCGGACCACAGCGGGCAATCCTGACCGCCATGCCCAGCCCCTTTTCCAAGGCGGCACGTGGATTCGGGGCGATCTCCTGTACCAGCCCCATACGTCGAGCCTCCTCGGCCCCCCAATGGTCGCCGGTCAGCATGTACCGCATCGCGTTGCCCCAACCGGCCTCCCTCGGAAATCGAACCGTCGAACCTCCTCCTGGGAAGCGGCCATGCGTGTTCTCGTCCTGGGCGAAGCGCGTCTCGGCGGACGCGATGCGGATGTCGGCCACGAGGAAGAGTTCGTGGCCCATGTTCCAGGTATCGCCGTGCACGACCGCGACGAGCGGCTTGCTTAGAAGGGCACGCCGTCCCAACGGATCGATGCCATCGGCATCGGGAGCGCGCGCCGTACCCGTCCTCAGGACCGAGGCGAAGGCATCGACATCGATGCCGCGCGTGAAGTTCTCGCCGTGTCCGAACAGCACCGCGGCGCGAAGGTCGTCGTCGGCATCGTACGCGGCGTATGCCCGTGCCAAGGCGCTGAACGCCTCGGGATCGACCCGGTTGTAAACATCGGGCCTGTTGAGGCCGATCAGGCAGACCTGACCGCGTCGCTCGACCGTGATCTTGCGTCCGTCCGGCGGTCGGCTCGGACCGTCGACAACGCGTTCCGAGGCCTGGGAACTTTCGACCGAAGCACCCTGGGCGAGCATGCCTGACGTCCAGCCGACCAGGGAGGACATGACAACCGTGCGCCGCGACGGTCGGGGTATCGGAGCTGACATCGGCAACACCATAAGCTTCGCAGACATCCCCCCCGGTCCGGACCTCGCTAGCCGCGCCGTATGAGGTGTGAACCTCGGACTCCGCGACATCCCCGACCGTGAGAACGAAGGCCATTGACGATAGATGACGACCATAATAGATGATGGTCTTAATTTCAAATCGTCGATTTGGCCGTGGGGGAACTGGCTATGGGTGCGAGGTGGGTGATCGGTTTGGCAGGGGTGGCCGTCACGGCTGTCTCGGCTTGTTCGCCGGCCGAGACAGCCGTGACGCCGGAGCCTCCGTTGGTGCAGATCACCGAGGTCGCTCCGGGCGTGAGTGGGGTCTCTCGCTATACGGGGGTCATCCGAGCCCGGACCGAGAGCAACCTCGGCTTCCGGGTCGGCGGCAAGATCTTTGAGCGTCTTGTCGATCCTGGCGACCACGTGCGCCTCGGCCAGCCCCTGATGCGCCTCGACCGCACCGACTTCACCCTGGCCCTCAACGCCGCCCGGTCCTCCGTCGAGGCTGCGCGCGCCCAGATGATCAAGGCCAAGGCCGACGAGGAGCGCAGCCGCAAGCTCGTGGGCGACGGCTGGACCTCGAAGCAGACCTACGACCAGAACAAGGGCGCGGCCGACGCCGCCATCGCCCAGTTCGCCAACGCCGAGGCGCAGGCGAGCCAGATCGAGAACCAGGCCGGCTATTCCGAGCTCAAGGCCGACGCCGACGGCGTCGTCATGGACGTGCCCTCCTATCCCGGAGAGGTGGTCGCCGCCGGCCAGACCGTGGTGAAGCTGGCACGGGACGGCGCGCGCGAGGCCGAGATCTTCCTGCCGGAGGCGAGCCGGTCCCTGGCCAAGGGCGTGGCAACGGCGACGCTCTACGCCGAGGGCGAGGCGACCTTCCCGGCCCGACTGCGCGAACTGTCAGCCATCGCCGACCCGGCCACGCGGACCTATCGCGCCCGCTACATCCTTTCCGGCGGCGGCGAGGATGCCCCGCTGGGCGCAACCGTGACCCTGCAACTCAAGTCCCGGGAGGCGGCTCGCGCCGCCATGGTCGAGGTGCCTCTCGCAGCCCTCTTCAACCAGGGGACCGGCGCATCGGTCTGGCGCTACGACGCCGCCACCGAAACCGTGAAGCCACAGGCCGTGAAGGTCGCGCGCATGGGCGAGGAACGCGCTGACGTCGTCGGCGGCCTCAACCCCGGGGACCGGATCGTGGCGCTCGGCGCCCATCTCCTAAAGCCCGACCAGAAGGTCCGCCTCGCGCCCTCCAGCATGACGGGAGCCGTGCAGTGAACGCGTCCCACTTCAACCTTTCGGCCCTGGCGGTGCGCGAGCGCGCCGTCACCCTGTTCCTCCTGATCGCCCTCGTCGGCGCCGGCTTCTTCGCCTTCGAGAAGCTCGGACGCGCCGAGGACCCGGCCTTCACCGTCAAGGTCATGACGGTCTCGGCCGCGTGGCCGGGAGCGACCGCCGAGGAGATGCAGCGCCAGGTCGCCGACCCGTTGGAGAAGCGGCTGCAGGAACTCGTCTACTACGACCGGGCCGAGACGACCGTCCGCCCCGGGCTGATGGTGACCAAGGTCATCTTCAAGGACCAGATGCCGCCTGCCAAGCTGCAGTCGGAGTTCTACCAAGCCCGCAAGAAGCTCTCCGACCAGGCCTCCAGCCTGCCGCGTGGCGTGATGGGGCCGCTGTTCAACGACGAGTTCTCGGACATCTATTTCGCCCTCTACGCCGTGCAGGCCAAGGGCCTTCCGCACCGGCAGTTGGTGCTCCGGGCGGAGGACATGCGCCAGCGGCTGCTGCGCGTACCCGGTGTCGAGAAGATCAACATCCTCGGCGAACAGGCCCAGAAGATCTTCGTGGAGGTCTCCTACCAGCGCCTCGCGACGCTCGGCATCAACGGTCAGCAACTCCTGGCGGCCTTGGCCAACCAGAACGACGTGACCCCGGCCGGCTTCGTCGAGGCCGATGGTCCGCGCGTGTACCTGCGGCTCGACGGCGCCATCGACAACCTCGACGCCATCCGCGACCTGCCGGTGGCGGCCGGCGACCGCAGCCTCAAGCTCGGCGACATCGCGCAGGTGAAGCGCGGCTACGAAGACCCGAAGACCTTCGAGATCCGCAACGACGGCGAGCAGGCCCTGATGCTCGGCCTCGTGATGAAGCCCGGTTTCAACGGGCTCGCCCTCGGCGAGGCGTTGAACGCCGAAGAGGTGGCGATCCACCACGAGACGCCGCTGGGCATCACCTTCACGAAAATCACCGACCAAGCCAAGGTTATCGACGACGCGATCCACGAGTTCATGGTGAAGTTCTTCACCGCGCTGGGCGTGGTGATCTTCGTGAGTCTCGTGGCGCTGGGCTTCCGGGTCGGCATCGTGGTCGCGCTCGCGGTCCCGCTCACCCTCTCGGCCGTGTTCGTGGTGATGATGCTCACCGGTCGCGACTTCGACCGCATCACGCTCGGCGCCCTCATCATCTCGCTCGGCCTCCTCGTCGACGACGCGATCATCGCCATTGAGATGATGGTGGTGCGCATGGAGGAGGGCTACGACCGCATCGAGGCGGCGACCTACGCGTGGAGCTCGACCGCCGCGCCGATGCTCACCGGCACCATCGTCACCATCGCGGGCTTCCTGCCGGTCGGCTTCGCCGCCTCCACGGCGGGCGAGTATGCCGGCAACATCTTCTGGGTGGTGACCTTCTCGCTGCTCATCTCGTGGATCGTGGCCGTGACCTTCACGCCCTATCTCGGCGTCAAGCTCCTGCCCGACATCAAGAAGGTCGAGGGCGGCCACGACGCCATCTACGCCACGAAGAACTACGAGCGCCTGCGGCGGGTCGTACGGCTCTCGGTCGACCACAAGTGGATGGCGGCGGGCATCACCCTGGCGCTCTTCGCGGGGGCCGTGGTGGCCATGGGCAAGGTCGAGCAGCAGTTCTTCCCGAACTCGGAACGACCCGAACTCATCGTCGAGGTGACCCTGCCGGCAGGCTCGGCCTTCGCAACCACCGAGGCCAGCGTGAAGAAGGTCGAGGCGGCGGTACGCGACCTGCCGGAGGCCAAGGAGATCACGAGCTACATCGGCCAGGGCATGCCACGCTTCGTCCTGTCCTTCGATCCGGAGCTTCCGGACCCCGCCTTCGCGCAGATCGTCGTCCAGACCGCCGACGCCCAGGCCCGTGACGCGCTGCGGGTCAAGGTCCGCCAGCTTGTCGAGGAGGGGCGCTTCCCCGAGGCGCGGGTGCGCGTCCTGCAGATCGTGTTCGGGCCGCCGGTGCGCTTCCCCGTCGCCTTCCGCGTGGTCGGCCCCGACCTCGACGTCATCCGCCGCATCGCGGCCGAGGTTGCCGGAGCGATGGCGACCAACCCGAACATGCGGATGGTCCACCTCGACTGGGGCGACAAGACGCCGACCCTGCACCTGACGCTGGACCAGGAGCGCCTGCGCCTGATTGGCCTGACCCCCAAGGAGGCCGGCCAGCAATTGCAGAACTACCTCAACGGCACGCCGGCGACCCAGGTGCGCGAGAACCTGCGCTCGGTAGACGTGCTCCTGCGCAGCCCCGGTCCGGAGCGCCGCTCGCTGGGCGACATCGGCGACCTGACGCTGGCGACGAAAGACGGTCGGCAGGTGCCGGTCTCCCAGGTCGCCCGCCTGGAAACCCGCTACGAGGACGCGGTGCTCAAGCGCTACAACCGCGAGACATACATCCGCGTGCAGGGCGACGTACTCGACGGAAAGCAGCCGCCGGACGTCCACTTCCAGGTCCTCCCCCTGCTGGACCCGATCAAGGCGAAGCTGCCGCCGGGCTACCGCATCGACACGGCCGGCTCGGTCGAGGAGAGCGCGAAGGCGCAGATGTCGCTGGCAGCGGTGTTCCCGCTGATGCTGATCGTGACGCTGACGGTCATCATGCTCCAGGTGCGCTCGTTCGCCACCATGTTCATGGTGCTCGCCACAGCGCCGCTCGGCCTCGTCGGGGCCGCGCCGACGCTGTTGCTCTTCCACCAGCCTTTCGGGTTCAACGCGATCCTCGGCCTCATCGCGCTCTCAGGTATCCTGATGCGCAACACGCTGATCCTGGTGGACCAAATCCACCACGACCAGGCGGCGGGCCTGGGAGACTACGACGCCATCGTCGAGTCGACTGTGCGGCGTGCCCGTCCGGTGATCCTGACGGCGGCCGCCGCGATGCTCGCCTTCATCCCGCTTACCCACTCGGTGTTCTGGGGGGCGCTTGCCTACGTCCTCATCGGCGGCGTCGGGGTCGGCACGATCCTGACGCTCCTCTTCCTGCCCGCGCTGTATGCCCTGTGGTTCCGGGTGAAGCGGGAGCCGCGAGAGGCGCAGGGCGCCGCCCGAGACGAAACGATGCCGATGCCGGCCAAGGGCTGAAGCACGAATGACCATCAACGACGTCCCGCCGACGGGACGTCCCGAGATCGCGCGCTAATCCTCCGAGCGCGCGGTGCATCGGCCGACCTGCGCTTCGCCCCCTCGCGCAGGTCGGTCGACAGCCTCTTCCGGAAGCCTGGGGAGGATCGGACGGCGCAGCACGTCCAAACTCACCAGGGACTTCAATACATGACTGCTCGCATCTATATTGAGTTCAGTTTCATCGAAGGACGGTAGGATGCCGCGGGTTTCGCAGGAGCAAGCCAAGCTCAACCGCCAGCGTGTCGTGGAGGTCGCATCCTCCTTGTTTCGGGAGCGCGGTCTGAACGGCATCGGCGTCGTGGACATCATGGCGGCCGCCGGCCTGACCCATGGCGGCTTCTACGGCCAGTTCGCCAACAAGGATGCCCTCGCGGCCGAGGCGTTCGACGCCGCCATCGGCAACGAGTACAGGGCGGACCTGGAAACCTTCATCGAGAACTACCTGTCCCTCGGCCACGTGCGCACACCGGGCAGGGGCTGTCCCGTCGCGGCACTGGTGAACGATATCGGGCGCGAGCCGCCAGGGAGCGCGCTGCGATCCCGGTTCACCCATGCGGTCAAGGGGCTCGCCGGCCTCATCGCGGACCGACTTCCCAAGTCTTCGAAGGAGCGGCGCAGGCAGCGCTCCTTGATCGCGTTGTCGACCATGGTCGGTGCGGTGGTGCTTGCGCGCGGTGTCGACGACGAGGCCTTGGCCGACGAACTGCTCGCGACTGCGCGCGCCACCATCACCGGCTGAACCATTCCTCGCTAGCATTCTTCGACGCCCTGCGTCTTCTGAGACGAATCCCGGTTGACCCGTACCGGACGCTTTAATAGATTACGACCATAATTTTACAGCGTCGATTCTTGGCCGAAACCGATGGGCATGGCTGGCCGGCGCGCCTGACCTATGCGGAGGAGTGCGCGATGAAGAACCCACCTCGCTTGGCGAGTCGCGGCTTACGTTTTCCGGCGGCGGTGGGACTGTCGCTCGCCATCATGTCCTTGAACGGACCCGTCTTCGCCGCCGGTGGAACGACGGCCGTGCGGTTGCCGGACGGCTGTCGCTTCCCGGAGAGCGTGACCTCAGACGCGAACCGCACCCTCTTCGTGAGCAGCATCGCGGATGGTGGCGTGCTCAAGGTCGCCGCGGACGGCGCCGTCACGTCGCAGTTCCTGAAGCCGGGCGAGAACGGCACCCGGTCCACCTTCGGTTTGCTGGCGGATCCCAAGCGCGGGGTGCTCTGGGTCGCCTCGAACGACGCGACGGCCCTCGGAGTTAAGGGGCCAACGGACACGGAAGGGGCGTGGATCAAGGCCTTCGACGTCGGGACGGGCGTCATGAAGACGAGTGTCAGGCTGCCGGGTGCCAAGGCGCTTGCGAATGACATGGCCCTCGGCGGCGACGGCTCGCTCTACGTCACAAACACCTTCGCCCCCCAGATCCTGCGGCTCAAACCCGGTGCCAAGGAATTCGAGGTGTTCGTCGAGAACCCGGTGCTCGCCAAGGGGCTAGACGGCATCGCCATCGGCGGCGACGGCAACCTCTACGTCAACACCTTCATGGGCGGCGAGCTGTTCCGCATCGCCATGAACCAGGGTGTCGCCGGTGAAGTCACGCAACTTGAGACGACGAGGCCGCTGAAGTTCCCGGACGGGCTGCGGACCTTCAAGGACGGGTTCCTCATGGTCGAGGGCAGCGGTGCGCTGAGCCGCGTCACGGTCTCCGGCAACGCCGCGAAGATCGAGCCTATCCACCAGTTCGCCGGGCCGACCGGCGTGACGGTCGCAGGTGACAAGATCTGGGTGGCCGAGGGGCAGTTGGGCCTGATGTCCAAGCCGGTCGAGGCCGGCAGCGAGGCGCCGAGCTTCCATCTCCGCTCCATGGACGCGCCATAGCGCGTCGCCCGACTGTCTCCGTCTAACGGGGCTGCGTCGGGCGCAAAGCTTCATGCCTGACGTTCGATAGTTCACCGTGAAGGTCCAGCGATGATCGACGAAGTGCCTCCGGAAACTCATGCGCCTTCACGGCGCAGAACGGTCGAGTGGGCCGATCCACGCACCATCGCCGCGGCAGGACAGGATCTTGCGGGCATCGACTTCCTACGCGCGCTGCTGGCGGGGGAGATTCCGCCGCCTCCTGCGACCCAGCTGCTCGGCATCGAGTTCGTCTCGGTCGATCCGGGTACGGCCTGCATGCGCATGCAGGCCGGAGAGTATCTCTTCAACCCGCTGGGGTCCGTCCATGGCGGGTCCCTCGCCACGCTCCTCGATAGCGTCATGGGGTGTGCCGTGCATTCCACGTTGCCGTTCGGGCGCGGCTACACGACGCTTGAGTTCAAGATGAATTTCATGCGCGCGGCGACCGGGAGGTCCGGTCTGCTGACCGCTTCTGGACAGGTCATCCACTCCGGGCGGCAGCAAGCCGTGGCCGAAGGCCGTCTTAGCGACGAGGCCGGCCGCCTCGTCGCGACCGCGAGTACGACCTGTCTCGTGTTCGATCTCCCCGGCGCCGTGAAACAGGGGTCGGCCGGCTGACCGAGCAGAAGCTTTGACGCCCACAGTCCATGCGAGCGAATTCCACCGATGACGTCACGCCAGATCGTTCTCTGCCATCCTGTCCGCACAGCGATAGGCGCCTATGGCGGTAGCCTCAAGGATGTCGCCGCGACCGAACTCGGTGCGGTGGCTATCCGGGAAACCCTGCGCCGAGCCGGCCTCGACGCGGGCCGGCTCTGCAGCGTGACGATGGGCAACGTCGTGCAGGCTGGCAACCGCATGAACCCGGCCCGGCAGGCTGCAGTGAACGGCGGCGTGCCGGTCAATGTGCCGG
This sequence comes from Methylobacterium brachiatum, assembly GCF_020523825.1. Classification (GTDB taxonomy): domain Bacteria; phylum Pseudomonadota; class Alphaproteobacteria; order Rhizobiales; family Beijerinckiaceae; genus Methylobacterium; species Methylobacterium brachiatum. The sequence continues at coordinate 17,143 of NZ_JAJALK010000009.1, forward strand.
CGCTGACCGTCAACCGCGTGTGCGGCTCGGGCGCGCAGGCCATCGCGACAGCGGCCGACGAGATCTGGCTTGGCCATCACGACGTCGCGGTCGCTGGCGGAATGGAGAACATGGACCGGGCGCCGTACCTGATGGAGGGCGGGCGCTGGGGCCATCGGATGGGTCACGCCCAAATCCTCGACAGTATGCTCAATGACGGCCTCGTCGATGCATTCTCGGGCGAGCATTCAGGCTGGCACACCGAGGACTTGGCAAGCCGGTCCCAGATTGGCCGTGAGGCACAGGATGCGTGGGCGGCCCGCTCTCAGGCTCGGTTCGCAAGGGCGCAAGCGGCGGGCGCGTTCGAAGCCGAGATCGCGCCCATTGAGGTCAAGGGCCGCAAGGGCTCCGAGACCTTCGCGCGGGACGAGGCGCCGCGTCCCGAGACGAGCGTCGAGACGCTGGCCAAGCTGAAGGCGGCCTTCCGCAAGGACGGGACGATCACGGCCGGCAATGCGCCGGGCCTCAATTCGGGCGCGGCGGCGATGATCGTGGCCGAGAAGGGTTTCGCCGAGGCCAACGGCCTCGACGCCTTCGGCCGCCTCGTCGCCTACGGCGTCGGCGCCTGCGAGCCGGGCCTGTTCGGTCTCGGACCTGTCCCGGCGGTTCGGCAGGCGCTGGAACGGACCGGCTGGTCGCTCGGAGACCTCGACCGGGTCGAGATCAACGAGGCGTTCGCGGTCGTGCCGCTCGCCGTCGCGAAGGAGCTCGGCCTGCCCGAGGATATCGTCAACGTCGAGGGCGGGGCCATCGCCCACGGCCACCCCATCGGCGCGACCGGCGCGGTCCTGACGACCCGCCTGCTCCACTCATTGCGCCGGGATGGCCTCCGGCGCGGGATGGTCACGCTGTGCATCGGCGGCGGCCAGGGCATCGCGCTGGCCATCGAGGCGGCCTGAGCCGATGCGCCAGACGGCGCCAAACCGTCGTTCTGCGCGCCTGGGCTTGCGGTTCATGATCTCGCGAGAGTTCCACCATGGACACACGCACACGCCGCCTGTTGGAAGCGCCTCTTGTACCGACCCTGGCTCGGATGGCCGCACCCAACGTCACAGTGATGGTGGTCCAGACTTCAGTCGGGCTGATCGAGACGTACTTCGTGTCGACGCTTGGCACCGACGCACTGGCCGGGATGGCCCTCGTCTTCCCGGTGGTGATGCTGGTCCAGATGCTCTCCGCCGGCGGCATGGGCGGCGCGATCCAGTCGGTGGTCTCGCGAACCCTCGGTGCCGGCCGGCAGGCGGACGCCGGACTTCTGGCCTGGCACGCGACGGCGATCGGCCTAGTGCTCGGGATTGCGACGAGCCTCGTCGCGATCCCGTTCGGGCCAACCCTCTACGCGTTCATGGGCGGGGAAGGTGGTTCGCTCCATGCTGCGACCACCTATGCGGGCATCGTCCTCGGCTGCGCGGTCCTGATCTGGTTGTTCAACGCCCTGTCGGCGGTGATCCGTGGCACCGGCAATATGGGGCTTCCGGCCTTGGTCACCTGCGTCGAGGCTCTGGTGCTCGTCCCACTCTCGCCCGCGCTGATCTTCGGCTGGGGGCCTTTTCCCGCGCTCGGCATTAGGGGTGGGGGCGTCGCGTTCGCCGTCTACTACGCGGTCGGCACGGCGGTGTTCGCATACTACCTGTGGTCAGGCCGCGGCGTGCTGCGTCCGAGCCGGCGCCTGCCGAGACTGACCTGGGCCCCGTCGCGGGAGATCCTGCGCATCGGGGTGCTCTCGGGCATCGCCAGCGTGACCTCCAACGTCACGGTTATCGCCGCCACCGCCTTCGTCGGGGCGGCCGGGCCTGCCGCCGTGGCTGGCTACGGGACAGGCGCACGGCTCGAATACCTGCTGGTGCCCCTCGTGTTCGGTCTCGGCTCGCCCATCGCGGCCATCGTCGGCACGGCGCTGGGGGCCGGCGACCACGCCCGCGCGCGTCGGGCCGCCATGACCGGTGCGGCCATCGCGGGCGTACTGACGGAGGGCATCGGGATCGCGGCGGCCCTGCATCCGGTGGCTTGGCTCGGCTTGTTCGGTGAGGACCCGGCAATGCTCGCCACGGGCTCCCTCTACCTGCGTGCCGTGGGTCCGTTCTACGGGTTCTTCGGCGCCGGCCTGGCCCTCTACTTCGCCGCCCAGGGCGCAGGGCGTGTCGGCTGGCCGGTCGCCGCCAGCCTGCTCCGGATGGTGGTGGCTCTCGGCGGGGCATGGACCGCCTCGGCGCTCGGCTTCGGGTTGAGCGGCATCTTCCTCGCGATGTCGGCCGGGTTCGTCGTGATGGGTCTCGTCAACGCGGCCGCATTCGCGACGGGCAGCATGATCCCTCGCGCTGCCATCGGTGAACCATCATTCGGTCCGCTGCCTCTCGCGCCTGCGTCGAAACCCTGAACGCCCTGCCTTGCGGAGACATCATCGATGCCTGCTACGTTCGATTGGCGACGTCTTGGCGACCGAGCGCTCCGTCTCCTGCTCTCGACGGTCTTCATTGTCGCGGGCGGAATGAAGCTCGCGGCGGTGGAGTTCGAGGTCTCGAACTTCGAACGCTTCGGCTACGCAAACTGGTTCATGTACGCCGTGGGCATCGCCCAATTACTCGGAGCGGCCTCGCTCTGGGTCCGGCGCTACGTCGCCTACGGGGCGCTGTTCCTGGCCGCCATGATGGCCGCCGGTGCCGTCAGTCACCTCCGTACCGGTGATCCGGCCGTCATGGCGGCTCCGGCGCTCGTGCTGCTGGCGCTTCTGTGCGGCCTGGCCTTCACTCGGCGAGGCGAGCTTTCCACCGCCTGACGCCGGATCAGAAATGCCTGTGACGACCGAGGGGCATGGCGCCGGCTCAGTAGCTTCGAAGGTCGCGGCAGGGCGAAAACTTCGCCCGCCGAGCCTTGATAATAAAGATTATGAACTTAATCTATTAGCGCGGGCGGCGGTCGGCCCGCCGCCTCAACGGGAGGACAACGTGGCCCAGGGAAGCATCAAGACCGCAATCGTCACGGGCGCCGCCTCCGGCATCGGGCTGTCGACCGCGCAAGCCCTGGCGGCTGCGGGCTACCGGGTGTTCGGGACCAGCCGGAAGGCCGCCCCGGACATGGGCGGCGGGACCAGGATGCTCGTTTGCGACGTCACCGACGAGGCGTCCGTGGCCGACATGGTCGAGACGGTCTTCGGAGAGACCGGTCGCGTCGACCTTCTCGTGAACAACGCCGGCTTCGGCATCAGCGGCCCGGCCGAGGAGACCTCGGTCGCGCAGGCCCAGGCCATGTTCGACGTGAACCTGTTCGGCGTGATCCGGACGACCCAGGCGGTCCTCCCCCTGATGCGCGCCCAGAAGGGTGGCCGGATCGTCAACGTCAGCTCGGTGCAGGGCTTCATACCGGCCCCGTTCATGGCGCTGTACGGCGCCAGCAAGCACGCGGTCGAGGGCTACTCGGAGTCCCTCGACCACGAGGTCCGTGGCCAGGGCATCCGGGTCGTGCTCGTCGAGCCTGCCTTCACGAAAACCGCCTTCGACCAGAACCTGGTCCAGCCGGACAAGTCCCTCGACATCTACGCGGCGGACCGTGCCGGACGAGGCAGGTTCTGGAGCGAGGTCATGAAGACGGCCGACGAACCGGAGGTCGTGGCGAAGGTGATCGTGAAGGCCGCCACGGCGGTGGCACCCAGGCGCCGCTACGCCGCGGGACCCAAGGCCCGGCAGGTCAGCTTGCTGCGTCGGTTCGTTCCAGCCAGCGCCTTCGACAAGGCTCTCAGGAAGGAGATGCAACTTCCGCCGGCGTCATGACTACTGGGATCATCCCGACCATTAGCAAATATTACAACCGAGGAAGCACATGAAACTGCAAGACATCGACTATGCCCGCTCGACTGCTCTCGTCACGGGCGCCAGTTCAGGCATCGGTCGCGCAATCGCATTCGAGCTCGCCGCACGCGGGATCAGGAAAATGGTGGTCGTCGCCCGCGGCGAGGAGAAGCTCGCCAAGGCCGCGTCCGAACTCAGGCAGTCGGCCCCGGGCATCGACGTGCGGGAGATCAGCATCGATCTGTCGAAGCACGACGCGCCGGCGGAGATTCAACGGCAGGTCGAGGCTTGGGGCTGGCAGGTCGACCTGCTGGTGAACGACGCGGGGATAGCGCGTAAGCAGCTCTTCGCCAAAGACATGGAAACGGACATCTCGCTCCTGACCGTCGACCTGATGATCCGGGCGGTCATAGACCTGTCCCTCCGCTTCCTTCCGCCGATGGTCGAGCGGGGTCATGGCGGCATCCTGAACGTCTGCTCGACGGCGGCCTACAATCCCGTCCCCTTCACCGCGATGTACGCCGCGAGCAAGGCGTTCATGCTCTCGTGGTCTCAGGCGGTCCGTGAGGAGAATCGTGACACCGGTGTCCGGGTGGCCTGCATCGTGCCCGGCGTGACGGAGACCAACCTCGACGGCGATGGCCACGGCGAGCGTCGCGGGCTCCTGGATGCGGTCGGCATCGACCAGCCGGAAGATGTCGCGAAGGCTGCCGTCGATGCCCTTGAGGAGAACGCCGCCCAGAGCATCGTCGGCACCAACAACAAGCTTCTGAAAGTGGCCCAGGGCCTGCTGCCGGACTCGCTCAATGCTCGCTTGATAAGCAAGGCCCGGGGCGCGCCCGAGGAGAGCGACAACGTCGGTCCGAACCAAGGCTGAGGCACGACGCCTCGTCAGACAGCCGTCCGACGACCAACGTCGCCCCTGACGCAGGCGCGTGTGAAATGGGTGGACGACGGAGTATCCGTCTCCACCAGTCATAACAGCGCTCGCTCATCCGGCGGGTGAGGACGCTCTTCAGGAGAACGTCGCTTGTCCGGGGCGATTTAAAAAGATGCTTTTCACCTCGGCGGCTCGCAGGCTGAACTCGATCTCCCCCAGTTATTCACGGGGGGACCTCGAACTCATATCCCGGCCTGCGATTTCTGGCCGTCCATCCATATCGTTGCTTTTCGTCCACGGCATCAACGTCGGCGCCTGGGTGTGGGAAGACCACTTCCTCGACTATTTCGCGAAGGTTGGGTTCAATGCTCATGCGGTGAGCCTGCGCGGCCACGGACGCAGCTGGGGCTCCGAACACATCCGGGAATGGACGCTGGCCGACTACGTCGATGACCTGGTCGAGGCGACCGGGCGGATCGAGGGGGCCCTCGTCCTGGTCGGCCATTCGCTCGGCGGTGCCGTCGTCCAGAAGTTCGTTCAGGGTGGGGGACGGGCCGCCGGCATGGCCTTGATGGCTTCGGTCCCGCCTTGGGGCCTCGCTCCGTCGGCCTTCCGCATGGCCACTCGGTCACCGCAGATGCTCACGGTCCTGCTGGAGATGTCGTCAGGACACCGTCCTCCGGCCGACAAGGGGTTGTTACGGCGGATGCTGTTCACGCCGGATACGCCTGACATCGAGCTCGATAGGTTTCTCTTACGCGTCGGCCCTGAATCGCCGAAGCTGAAGCTGCAACTCCAAGGGTGGCCGCCGCTCGCCCCCTCTCCTTGGCTCGCGCCTAAGGTCTTCGTGCTCGGCGCAGCAGACGACGCCATCGTCCCCATCGACGAGGTCTGGCGGACCGGTCTGTACTACGGATGCCTCCCCGAACTCGTACCGGGGCTCGGCCACATGGTCATGTCGGGACCTCGATGGAGGGCATCGGCGGTCCGTCTTGAGAAATGGCTCAAGGCAAAATTCATGTGATTGTAGTCCATTGTCTGCTTTTGAATTCGGCCAGGCCGCCCGCGAACGACTGCGTTGGGTCGGTAGAAGCCCGTCTGCTATTCCGGTGCCTCTTCGCCGAAGCGGACCAGCAGCTTTCGGCCAGGTTCGGCCATTCCGATCGCCCAACGAAGTGCTGGCCGAATCGGAAGCAGCCGTTTGAGGGCACCCTGTCTGAGCATCGCGCGGTTGCGAGCGGACGGCAGTTTATCGGCCAGCAGTCATCGTCCTCCCGGCCACGAACACGGGTCGCGAACGCCAGTTCAAATCCCAATAGGTCCGCCCAATCGAGAGACCAGTGCAACCGGTTTCACAGAGGCCGCGCATAGGTCGACCCATCGGCCGGGGTTGATCTCTGCTACACCTGACTGCTACCCCGCGAGGGCAGGGGCCTTTTCTAAGTCATTGATTTTATTGGTGTTGGCAAATTCGGACGATTGTCCCGCTCCCTCCGCGATCTGACCCGCCAAAAATCGAACCCGATCAGCAGGTTGCCGAAGCCCATCCTAGTCCTGCTCGTCGCGGGACCGAAACCCCGCCCGTAGGGGATGCGCGGGCGGCGCTCAAGGCCGTCGGTGACATCCTCGAACCGGGGAGGATGCGTTGGTCTACAGTCTGATCATCATGCTGGCCGGATCCGGCTCCGCGATCGGGTCGGTGGAGTTCAACACCAAGGACGTCTGCGAGACGGCGGCCAAAGCGATCGCCAAGGCCGACCGCCCCTACGCCGGAGCCTCCGCGATAACCGTCTGCGTGGCCGAGGGCTAGGCGCGCGGCACATGCGCCCAGTCAGCAAGCGCTGCATGCATTCGAACAGCGCAAGCCTGCCTGTTCTTTGCATTTGACCTTCGCGCATAAGTGGTATTTACCACCGTAAATCTACAACTTGCACTCATAATAAACTGTGAAGTGTTTTGTCCGATCGAGGCGCTTCCATGAACTTCGTCAGACGAGACCCGTCCGGAACCCTGGTCGGTGCGCTGGCGGCGCAGATCGACGCGAACGGCTACGCCGTGATCGAGGATTACGTCGCGCCGGATGAGTTGCGCGGCGCGCAGGCCTTTGTCGCCGATGCGATCGCGGCCAATGGCGGCGAGTATGTCGGATTCACCGGGACCGAGCGTCTCGGCGGGACGTTCCTGGCCGACCTGCCCGAGGATCCGGATTTCGTGGCCCTGTGCCGGGGCATCTACGCGCGGGCGGTGGGCAAGCCCGCGCCGGAGGTCGGGTTCTACCAGATCCTGCGCTGCCTCTCAGGCCGCGGCGCCCGGGCGCATTCGATGCGCTTCCACTACGATTCCTACGTCCTGACGGCGCTGATCCCGATCGTGGTGCCCGAGCGCGGCAGTCCCGGACGGCTGATCATCCTCCCCAGCACCCGCGGCCTTCGCCGGACCTATCTCGGCAACCTCGTCGACAAGGTGCTGGTCGACAACCGGCTCGCGCAGGCGCTGCTGAACGTGGCCTATCGCCGGGGCAGCCGGCGCATGATCCGGCTCTCGCTCAAGCCCGGAAACCTGTATTTCTTCTGGGGCTACCGCTCGCTGCACACGAACGAGCCGTGCGACGCCGATGCGATCCGCGCCACCGCGCTGCTGCACTACGCCGACCCGCACGCGGACAGCCGGGTGAAGCGGGCGCTGCGCCGACGCTGAGGCCTCGGCCCGAGCTCACGCCGCCGCGACCCGCGTGGCGGCGGCCTCCCAATCCGACCCCCAATCCTGCACCACGTGGCCCGGGGAGACCTCCCGGTAGAGGCGCTCGGGCGGGACGTAGTCCGGCGCGCGGATCGGGCTGCGGATCTCGTCGTCCGGCAGGGCGTGCCGGTCTCGGCGGCGGGCCGGGTCGGGGACCGGGACGGCGGCGAGCAGCTTCTTCGTGTAGGGATGCTGCGGGTCGCCGAACACCGCCGCGCGCGGACCGATCTCGACGATCTCGCCGAGATACATCACCGCCACCCGGTGGCTCACCCGCTCGACCACGGCCATGTCGTGGGAGATGAACAGGTAGGCGAGCCCCATCTCGGCCTGCAGGTCGAGCATCAGGTTGACCACCTGCGCCTTCACCGAGACGTCGAGCGCCGAGACCGCCTCGTCGGCGACGATCAGGCGGGGGCGTAAAGCCAGCGCCCGGGCGATGCAGATCCGCTGGCGCTGGCCGCCGGAGAATTCGTGCGGGAACCGTCCGGCGGCCTCGGCCGGCAGCCCCACCCGGGTCAGCAGCGCCTCGGCCCGTTCCCGCGCCTCGCGAGCGGTGGCGAGGCGGTTGATCAGCAGGGGCTCGGCCACCGCGGCGCCGACGCTCATGCGCGGATCGAGGCTGGCGAAGGGGTCCTGAAAAATCATCTGCATCCGCTGGCGGCGCGTGCGCAGAGCCTTGGCGTCGAGGCCGGCGATGTCCTCGCCGTCGAGCACGACCGAGCCGGAGAGGGGCTCGACCAGGCGCAGGATCGAGCGGCCGGTGGTGGACTTGCCGCAGCCGGATTCGCCGACCAGCGCCAGGGTCTCGCCGGCCGCGAGGCTGAACGAGACCCGCTCCACCGCGTGGACCCGGCCGGTCACCCGGCCGAACAGGCCGGAGCGGATCTCGAACCGGGTGGTCAGGTCGCGCACCTCCAGGACCGGGCGCTCGGCCGCCCGGACGGTGTCGGGGGTCTCGGGCGTCGGCTCGGCGACCCCGGTGGCGCGGTCGATCACGGGAAAGCGCATCGGCCGGGCCCGGCCCGCCATGGCGCCGAGCCGCGGCACGGCGGCGAGCAGGGCCCGGGTGTAGGGATCCTCCGGCGCGGAGAAGATCCGGGCGGTGGGGCCGGTCTCCACGGCGCGGCCGCGATACATCACCACCGTGCGGTCGGCGATCTCGGCGACCACGCCCATGTCGTGGGTGATGAACAGGACCGACATGCCCTCCTCGTCCTGGAGGCTCTTGATCAGGTCGAGGATCTGGGCCTGGATCGTCACGTCGAGCGCCGTGGTCGGCTCGTCCGCGATCAGCAGCTTGGGCCGGCAGGCCAGCGCCATGGCGATCATCACCCGCTGGCGCATGCCGCCGGAGAACAGGTGCGGGTATTGATGGATCCGCGACCGGGCGCCCGGGATCCGGACCTTGTCGAGCAGCCGGACTACCTCGGCCTCGGCGGCGGCGCGCGACAGGCCCCGGTGCCGGATCAGCGCCTCGGCGATCTGGAAGCCGACGGTCAGGACCGGGTTCAGGGAGGTCATCGGCTCCTGGAAGATCATGGCGATGGAATCGCCCCGGACCCGGCGCATCTCGGCCTCGGGGGCGGCGAGCAGCTCGCGGCCCTCGAAGCGCACGCTGCCGCCGATGCGGCTCGCGTCCCGGGCCAGCAGGCGCATGATCGACATCGCGCTGACGCTCTTGCCCGAGCCGGATTCGCCCACCAGCGCCACGGTCTCCCGGGGCCCGATGTCGAACGAGACGCCGTGCACCACCTCGCGCCACCGCCCGTCGGAGCGGAAGGCGGCGGTGAGGTCGCGCACCGACAGGATCGGATCCGTCACGGGGGTCACTCCTGATCAGTCCGGATTTCGTTCAGCAAGCAACCTCCTACCCTCGACCTCATCCTGAGGTGCCGAAGCGCAGCGGAGGCCTCGAAGGAGCCCTCCAGGGATCGCGCGGCCGGCCGGGAGGCTCCTTCGGGGCTGCTGTGCAGCTCCTCAGGATGAGGGGGTCGGGTGGGAGATCCCCAGGCAGAACGCCCCACGTCACAGCACCCGCCGCGGGTCGAGGGCGTCGCGCAGGCCGTCGCCGATGAAGTTGATCGACAGGACCGTCAAAAAAATTGCGCCGCCGGGGAAGAGCGCCCAGTGCGGGGCGACGTCGAGATGGTCCTTGGCGTCGAACAGCAGCCGGCCCCAGGTCGGGATGTCCGGGGGGAAGCCGAGGCCGAGGAACGAGAGGGTCGATTCCGCGATGATCGCCGCCGAGACCTCGATGGAGGCGGCCACGATCACGGGGCCCAGCGCGTTCGGAAGGATGTGGCGGCGCACGAGGTGCCCGGTGGTGGCGCCCTGCGAGCGGGAGGCCTCGACGAACTCCTTCTCGCGGAGCGTCAGGAACTGGGCCCGCACCAGCCGGGCGACCGGCATCCAGCGCAGGCCGCCGATCACCGCGACGATCATGAGGAAGACGCCGCCCTGGACGCCGAAGACGGCCTTCAGGCTGTCCCGGAACAGGTAGATCACCAGCAGCAGCAAGGGCAGCTGCGGCAGGGACAGGAACAGGTCGGTCAGCCACATCAGCGCCGGATCGAGCATCCGGCGCGACATGCCGGCGAGCGCCCCGACCACGACCCCGATCAGGCTCGCCACCGCCATGGCGGCGAAGCCCACCGCCAGCGAGATCCGGCCGCCATAGATCATCCGGGCGAGCAGGTCCTGGCCGAGATCGTCGGTGCCGAACGGGTGCGCCCAGGACGGCCCCTGGAGCTGGGCGGAGAAGTCGATGTCGTCGATGGCCAGCGGCCAGATCAGGCCGCCGAACAGCACGCCGCCGACCAGCACCGCCAGCACGGCGACGCTCGCCAGCGCCAGCCGGTGCCGGCGGAAGCGCCGCCAGGTCTCCCGCCCGGGCGAGGCCGGGGCGCGGGCGAGGGGGGGCGCCTCAACGGAGGGCGATGCGAGGGTCGAGCCAGCCATAGAGCAGGTCCGCGACGAGGTTGAACAGGACGACGAGGCCGGCGAACACGAAGGTCACGGCCATCACCACCGGGGTGTCGTTGGCCAGCATCGCGTCGATCAGCAGGGAGCCGATGCCGGGGATCCGGAAGATCTGCTCGGTGACGATGGCGCCGCCGAACACCGCCGGGATCTGGAGGGCGACGAGCGTCACCACCGGGATCAGGGCGTTGCGGGCGATGTGCCGGCGGGTGACCGTGCCCTCGGTGAGCCCCTTGGCCCGGGCGGTGGTGACGTAGTCGAGGCGGGCGACGTCCAGCGCCGAGGCGCGCACGTAGCGGGTGTAGGAGGCGGCCTGGAAGAAGCCCAGAACCGCCACCGGCATGATCGCCTGGCGGACGTTCTCCCAGGCCCAGGCCAGGCCGGTGCCGGGCAGGTCGGCCTGGTAGACGAAGGGCAGCCAGCCGAGCTTGATCGAGAACAGCAGGATGAACAGCAGGCCGGTGAAGAAGGTCGGCAGCGAGAAGCCGACGAAGGCCAGGGTGTTGGCGACCTGGTCGGCCAGCGAGTAGGGCCGGCGGGCGGCGTAGAGGCCGACCGGGACCGCCACCAGCAGCGCCAGGATCTGCGAGGAGCCGACCACGAACAGGGTGGTGGGCAGCCGCTGCAGGATCAGCGTGTCGACGTTGACCCGGCTGGCGAAGGAGAACCCCCAATCCCCGTGCAGCATCGCCCAGAGCCAGCGCAGGTAGCGGGTGAAGATCGGGTCATCGAGGCCGAACTTCAGGCGCAGGGCCGCGCGCACCTCCGGGGGCACGTTTGGGTTGGCGGCGAGCTCGCCGAACGGATCGCCCGGCGCGAGCGCCAGGACGACGAACAGGATCAGGCTGATCCCAAGCAGGCTCGGGATCGCGATCAGCAGCCTGCGCAGGATGTAGGCGCCCATGGTTGTGCCTCGATTCTCGGCGCGCGGCTCCCGCTCAGGCCTCCCGGCTCCAATCCGGCAGGAAGGACAGGTCGTTGTCCCAGCCGCTGCGCGGCGCCACCAGCTTGGCGGCGGCCCCCGAGACCTCGGCCCGGTGGATCAGCGGCAGGATGTTCTCCGAGACCGCGAGGTCGTTGGCCTTGATCAGCAGGGCGGCGCGCTTGACCGGGTCGAGCTCGGACTGGGCGGCGTTGTAGGCCGCGTCGTACTCGGCGTTGCGCCAGCGCGAGATGTTGCGGCCCTGCCACTTGTTCTCCTTGGTGGCGGCCTCCCAGGAGACGTACTGGAGCAGCCAGGTCGAGGGATCGGCCTGGGTCATGCTGATCGCGTACATCTCCATGTCCGCGTAGAAATGCGGGAACGTGTCCGGGTTGGCGGTGTCCGAGGAGAAGAACACCGAGCCGGTGACCGATTTCAGTTCGATCTCGATGCCGGCCTTGGCGGCGGCCTGCTTGATGATCGCCTGGGTCTTCTGGCGCGGGGCGTTGATCGAGGTCTGGAACAGCAGCTTCAGCCGCTTGCCGTCCTTGGCCCGGATGCCGTCGGAGCCCTTCTTCCAGCCGGCCTCGTCGAGGAGCGCGTTGGCCTTGGCCGGATCGAACGCGAAGCTGGTGTTCTTCGAGACGAAGCGCTCCGGGCCGTTGACCGAGTTGGCCGTGGCCCGGCCGGTGCGGCCGTAGATGTAGTCCTGGATCGACTTGCGATCGACCAGGAGGTTCATCGCGTGGCAGACCTTCGGGTCGGAGAAGGCCGGATGCTTGGTCTTGAGCGAGGAGCGCTCGCCATCGACCTCGACGTTCGGGTCGGTGGCGTTGAGCAGCAGGAATTCGAGCTTGCCGCCGTAGACGACGTCGACCCGGCCCTTGCCGCCGGTCTCCAGGCGCTTGAGCACCTCGTCCTCGACGAGCAGGTTCCAGGCGTAGTCGTACTCGCCGGTCTGGAGCACGGCCCGGGCCGCCGAGACGGCGTCGCCGCCGCCCTTCATCTCGATGCTGTCGAAATACGGCCGGTTCGGCAGGTGGTAGGTCGGGTTGCGCTCGCCGCGGACGATGTCGCCGGGCCGGAATTCGAGGAACCGGTACGGGCCGGTGCCCACGGGCGCGAGGTTCTGGGGCGCCTCCCGGGACTTGGCGCCCGTATAGGCGGCGAACAGGTGCTTGGGCAGGATCATGCCCACGGTGCCCACGAAGGCATCACTCCAGTACGGCGTCGGCTTGTCGAACAGGATCCGGACGCTGAGGTCGTCGATCTTCTCGACCTTGCAATCCTTGTAGGAGCCGATCGTCACCGCGGCGGTGGCCGGGTCGCGGGCATAGGCCCAGGTGAAGACGAGGTCGTCGGCGGTGAGCGGCTTGCCGTCGTGCCACGCCACACCGGGCTTGATCTTCCAGACCACCGAGCGGCCGTCGGCGGCCAGCCCGCCATTCTCCTTGGACGGGATCTCGGCGGCGAGCACCGGCACGAGGTTGCCGTCCGGGTCCCAGGCCGCCAGAGGCTCGTAGAAGATCCGCGAGGCCTCCTGGTCCTTGGTGCCGATGGCGAAATGCGGGTTGATCAGGGTCGGCGCCTGCCACCAGAGCAGGCGCAGCGCGCCGCCGCCGCCGGCCTTGGCCGGCTTGTAGGCGGCCCGGAGATCGGCGGCCATCGCCACCCCGTTCTCGGCCAGCATCAGCCCGGCCAGCGGCGCGGAGAGCCCGGCCGCCAGCATCCGCTGCACGAAGCCGCGCCGTGACAGGTCCCCGGACTTCACCCGCCCGATGAGCCCGCGCAGATCCCGCTCGTCCATGCATCGATCCCTGATTGTCGCCGCGACCCGCACAGCATCCTTGTGGGTGCGGCTTTCGCAAGGCTCTTGGCAAGGGGCGCGCCAGTTACGCTTGGAGCGAAACGTCGTCGCCGGGGCTCGGCAGCTTGGCCCCGGGCCTGCATGACGGGGCTCGATACGGATTCCGGTTGAAGATCTCGAATGGCCTTCCCCGTCATTGCGAGCGCAGCGAAGCAACCCAGGGCAGCGCGCGATCTTGGGCCGTGGCGGATCCCTGGGTCGCTTCGCTGCGCTCGCGATGACGGTGGGAGGATCGGCCGAGCGACCAGACCGGGAACCGTCTGACATGCAGGGTGCGGCACTCGCTATGGTGGTGCGCATCGGCGCGAGACACGCTCGGAGACGACCTGATGGACAACCGCAACACCGTGTGGCGCCACGTGGACGCGCAGAAGGAGCGGCTGATCGCCCTCTCGGAGCGCGTCTGGGGCATGCCGGAGGTTTGCTACACGGAAACGCGCTCCTGCGCCGAGCACGCGGCGGAGCTGCGCCACCAGGGCTTCCGCGTCACCGAGCAGGTCGCCGGCATCCCCACCGCGGTGATGGGCGAGGCCGGGGAGGGCGGTCCGGTCATCGCCTTCCTGGGTGAGTACGACGCGCTGCCGGGCCTGTCGCAGGAGGCGGGCGTCGCCGAGCACCGGCCCGTGGAGGCCGGCGGCCACGGCCATGGCTGCGGCCACAACCTCCTCGGTGCGGCGGCTTTGCTGGCCGCCACCGCCGTGAAGGATTGGCTCGCCGAGACCGGCACCCCCGGCCGCGTGCGCTATTACGGCTGCCCGGCCGAGGAGGGCGGGGCCGCCAAGGCGTTCCTGGTCCGGGCGGGCGCCTTCGCGGATGCCGACATCGCGATCTCCTGGCACCCGGGCAGCTTCTGGGAGGTGGCGCCCCCGGTGGCGCTCGCCAATACCCGGGCGGATTTCATCTTCACCGGCCGGACCGCCCACGCGGCGGCCGCGCCGCATCTCGGCCGCTCGGCGCTGGACGCGGTGGAGCTGATGAGCGTCGGCGTGAACTACATGCGCGAGCACATGCCCTCCGACGCCCGGGTGCACTACGCCTATCTCGACGCTGGCGGCATCGCCCCCAACGTCGTCCAGGCGAGCGCGAAGGTGCGCTACTCGATCCGGGCGCGGGACCTGCCGGGGATGCTCGCCCTGGTCGAGCGGGTGAAGAAGGTGGCCGAGGGCGCCGCGCTCATGACCGAGACCAGCGTCGAGGTGCGGATCGTCAGCGCCGTGTCGAACCTCCTGGGCAACGACCCGCTGGAGCGGGCGCTCCACGGGGTCATGGAGGAACTCGGCCCCCCGCATTTCGATGCGGCCGACCGGGCTTTCGCCACGGAGATCCGGTCCACGCTCAGCGACGGCGACATCGATGCCGTGTTTCGCGCCATCGGGCTGCCGCGCACCGAGGCGCCGCTGGCCGATTTCCTGGTGCCGCTCGACGCCCCGCGCAACCCGGCGGTGGGCTCCACCGATGTCGGCGACGTGAGCTGGGTGGTGCCGACCGTGCAGGCCCACGCGCCGACCGTGGCGGTGGGCACGCCGTTCCACACCTGGCAGGTGGTCGCCCAGGGGCGCAGCCCGGCCGCCCACAAGGCGATGGTCCAGGTCGCCAAGGCGATGGCCGCCACCGGCGCCCTGGCGCTCACCGATCCCGCCCTGCGCGAGGCCGCCAAGGCCGACCTCGCCCGCCGGGTCGGCGCCGCCGGCTACGTCTCGCCGCTCCCCCCGGAGGTGGAGCCGCCGCTGCGGATGTCGGTGGGGTGAGGGTTTGTCTCCATTCCCGTAGGAGACAAGCGCAGATGGACATCGGCTTTGCCCCGAGGGTTCGGAAGTCTCACCGACGCCCGAGCCTTCACCCTGTCATCCCGGGGCCGCGCAGCGGAGCCCGGGATCCATAACCACTGATGGCTCCAGGTCTTGCGTCGGCGGCGGATCTGGATTCCGGGCTCGCCTGCGGCGCCCCGGAATGACAAGGTGGTTCATCCTGCAACCGTGGCACCACCAACAGTACCCGCATACCGAAACCCGCCGCGAGCGGGTATGACCCGGTCCGGGCTGCACGCGCCCCGCACGGCATCACCGATGGACGTCACCCCCTCCGAAACGACCTGCCTGGCCATCGTCGGCCTCGGTTATGTCGGGCTCCCCCTCGCGTTGGCCTTCGGGCAGGGCTTGCGCACGATTGGCTACGAGCGCGCCCCCGCCAAGGTCGCGGCCTACCGGGACGGGATCGACCCGGCCGGGGAGATCGAGCCGGCCGCGTTCCGGGCCGCGACCCGCCTGGCGATCACCGACGACCCGACCGCCCTGTCGGAGGCCGACGTGATCATCGTCACGGTGCCGACCCCGGTGGACGACGCCCAAAGTCCGGATTTCCGCCTGCTCATCGAGGCCTCGGCGCTGGTCGGGCGGCACATGCGGCGCGGGGCGATCGTGGTGTTCGAATCCACGGTCTATCCCGGCGCCACCGAGGAGGTCTGCGTCCCCGTGCTGGAGCAGCATTCCGGCCTGCGCTGGAAGGCGGATTTCTGGGTCGGCTACTCGCCCGAGCGGATCAATCCCGGCGACCGGGAGCACAGCCTCGCCAAGGTCGTGAAGATCGTGGCCGGCGACACCCCGCAGACCCTGGAACGGCTCACCGCCCTCTACGGGACGATCATCGCGGCCGGGATCCACGCGACCTCGTCGATCCGAGTGGCGGAGGCCGCCAAGGTCATCGAGAACACCCAGCGCGACCTGAACATCGCGCTGATGAACGAGCTGTCGCAGATCTTCGACAAGCTCGACCTCGACACCCTGGAGGTGCTGCGGGCCGCCGGCACCAAGTGGAACTTCCTGCCGTTCCGCCCGGGGCTGGTCGGGGGCCACTGCATCGGGGTCGATCCCTATTACCTGACCCACAAGGCCGCGATGGTCGGCCACCACCCGCAGGTGATCCTGGCCGGGCGGCGGATCAACGACAGCATGGCCGCCCATGTCGCCCGCAAGACCGTCAAGCTGATCGTCCGGCAAGGGGCACACGAGGGTGGCAGCGCCGGGGGTGCGAAGGTCATCGTGCTCGGCCTGACCTTCAAGGAGAATTGCTCCGACCTGCGCAATTCCAAGGTCGCCGACCTGGTCCGGGAGCTGGCCGAGTTCGGCTGCGCCGTCTCGGTCCACGATCCCCGCGCCCGCAAGGACGAGGCCCGGGCCGAGTACGGCATCGATCTGGTCGACTGGGCCGACCTGCCCGATCGGGTCGACGCCGTGGTGGTGGCGGTGCCGCACCGGGACTATGCCGAGCGCCCCCCAGAAGACATCGCCGCCCGGCTCAGGCCCGGGGGCCTGATCGTGGACGTGAAGTCGCTCTACGACCCGGACGCGTTCCGGGCGCTGGGGCATACGGTCTGGCGGCTATAGAGATGGGAGCCCGCACGGCCGCCGGCCTTGCGATGATGCGGCGGGAGCGGATCCGCGACATGCACGAGACGAGCGACATCGATGGGCCGGGGCCGGACTTCGCCGCCCGGCACGCGCGCTATCCCGAGGCGCAGATCCGCAAGATCCTGAACGACACGCGCACGATCGCGCTGGTCGGCGCCTCCGCGAACCCGGCCCGCCCGAGCTGGATCGTGCTGAAATACCTGATCGACCGGGGCTACGCGGTCACGCCGGTCAATCCGGGTCTCGCCGGGCAGGACCTGCTCGGGCGGCGGGTGGTGGCCGCCCTCGCCGACATCCCGGAGCCGATCGACATGGTCGAGATCTTCCGCAATTCCGCCGCCGCGGGCCCGCTCGTGGACGAGGCGCTCGCCCTCGATCCGCTGCCCAAGGTGATCTGGATGCAGCTCGGCGTGCGCGACGACGCGGCCGCCGCCCGGGCCGAGGCGCGGGGCGTCACGGTGATCATGAACCGCTGCCCGAAGATCGAGTACGGCCGGCTCTCGGGGGAGATCGGCTGGACCGGGGTGAATTCGCGCATCCTCAGCGCGAAGAAGCCGGTTCTGGCCGGCCGCGGCGTCCAGCGGCTCACCATCGCCGAGCGGGGCAAGCGCCCGGACTGACCGGCGCGGTATCATGATACCGCTAACGCTAAGCCTTTCGGAAAGAACACATTTTCAGGATTTCGATTTTCCCGGTTGACGCGCCGGGCGCGCCCGGCTATCCACCGGCCGTCGCCGCCGCGTGCCCCCCACGCGGCGGCTCGTTTTTCGGCACCCCGATGCTGTCGGCGCCCCGATCCGTCGGTGCCCGTCGCGTCGGAACCCTGGGATCTCGCCATGAAGACCACCTCGCTGAAACCCGCCGAGGTCGACAAGAAGTGGATCGTGATCGACGCGGAGGGCCTCGTCGTTGGCCGTCTCGCCTCGATCGTCGCCATGCGCCTGCGCGGCAAGCACAAGGCCGCCTACACGCCCCACGTCGATTGCGGTGACCACGTCATTGTCGTCAACGCGGACAAGGTGAAGTTCACCGGCCGCAAGTACGTCCAGAAGCGCTACTACTACCACACCGGCTACCCGGGCGGTATCAAGGAGCGTACGGCCAAGTTCATCCTCGAAGGGCGCTTCCCCGAGCGCGTCGTCGAGAAGGCCGTCGAGCGCATGCTGCCCCGCGGCCCGCTCTTCCGGCAGATCCTCGGCAACCTCCGCGTCTACAAGGGCGCCGAGCACCCGCACGTCGCCCAGCAGCCGCAAGCGCTCGACGTCGGCGCCCTCAACCGCAAGAACGTGAGCGCTTGATCATGGCGACCCTGCAGTCCCTCGCCGACCTCAACCGGGCGAATACCGGCGCGGTCGACCCCGCCAACGAGGCCCCGGTCCACGTCCAGAAGCTGGACGCCCAGGGCCGCGCCTACGCCACCGGCAAGCGCAAGGACGCGGTCGCCCGCGTCTGGATCAAGCCCGGCAAGGGCACGGTCACGATCAACAAGCGCCCGGTCGAGGTCTACTTCGCCCGCCCGGTGCTGCGCATGATCCTGCGCCAGCCGCTGGAAATCGCCAACCGCGTCGACCAGTACGACATCAACGTCACGGTCGCCGGCGGCGGTCTCTCGGGTCAGGCCGGCGCCGTGCGCCACGGCCTCTCGAAGGCGCTGACCTACTACGAGCCGGAGCTGCGCGCCCCGCTCAAGCGTGAGGGCTTCCTCACCCGCGACGCCCGCGTCGTCGAGCGCAAGAAGTACGGCCGCAAGAAGGCTCGCCGCAGCTTCCAGTTCTCGAAGCGCTGATCCGCGGCTTCATCGACGGTTCGGAGACGGGCGGTTCCTGCGGGAGCCGCCCTTTTTCGTTGGCCGGCCACGGACCGCGGGGCGGGGTTCGGCGGCCATCGGTCGGGGTGGGCTCAGCTCCGGGCCAGATCGACGTGTCAGATCGGTCGTCCGTCATCGACGCCGTCGGCCGCACCTGGAGCCTTGATCCGGATGAACAGACGCCGTGCCCTCGCCACCGGTCTCGGTCTCGGCCTTGCCGTCGGGCGCGCCTCCGCGGCGGGGCCGCTGCCGGGGCCCCGCTTCGTCAACACCGTGCTGCTGGGCGGATCGCCCGAGGAGAAGCTGCGCGCCGCCCGGGCCGCGGGCTTCGATCAGGTCGAGCTCTGGTCCTCCGACGTGGAGCGCGCCGAGGACGGGGCGGCGGGCCTGCGCGCCCGTGTCGCCGCCCTCGGCCTCGGCCTCACCGACTACCAGGTGCTGCTCGATTTCGACGGGGCACCCGGCGACAAGCGCGCCGCCAAGCGGAACGAGGCGCTGACCCTGCTCGACACCGCGGCGGCTCTGGGCGCCGGGACGCTGCTCGTGCCCGCCTCCACGGACCCGGACTGCGATCCGGCCCGCATCACCGAGGATCTGGTCTGGCTGGTGGACGAGGCCCGCCGCCGGGGCCTCCGGATCGCCTACGAGGGCATGGCCTGGAGCACGGTCAACCCGTCGCTGGTCCAGGCCTGGGCGACGATCCGCGAGCTCGATCCGCGCCATGCCGGCCTGGTGGTCGACAGCTACCACCTCTTCGTCCGCGGCGAGACGCCGGCCATCCTCGGCGACGTGCCGCCCGAGCGGATCTTCTTGGTGCAGGTCTGCGATGTCGCGGGCCCGGTGCAGCCGTCGGACTACCGGGAGGTAGCCCGCCACGCGCGCCTCCTCCCGGGCGAGGGGCGCCTGCCGCTAGCGAGCCTCGTCGGAAAGCTCGCCGCGATCGGCTATCGCGGGCCGGTCGGGCTGGAGGTCTTCAACGATCGGCTCGAGCATGAGCCGCCCGAGGCCGTGGCCAAGCGGGCTTTCGCGGCGCTGCAGAGCTTGCTGGTCGGCGCAGCGCCGTAGCGCCGTCGGTTCCGCCTGAACGGCCGTCGCAGCCCGACCGTCCTCGCACGCCCGGAGCAACCCAGGAATCCGCCGCGTCCGGAGCGGGCCCGCCAGGCCGGGTCGCTTCGCGATGATCGCGATGACGGCGCGGGGCCGGATGATCGGAGCCGAGACCGTAAGCCCCCGCACCACGACACCCGATTACTGACCTAAGTAAAATATACCAGCAGACCGATTGCGCACAAGGGAACCTCCGGTCCCGTCGCCTGTTACCCGCCGCCGATCCAGTCCGGGTCGCATCAGGCGGAGCAGACGAACCACCGTGACCGCGGGCGTCGACAGACACGAGCTGAGGCAGATCATCGCCGGCCTGACCGAGGGCGTGATCCTGGTCGAGCCGGACCAGACGATCACCTGGGCCAACGACGCCGCCCTGGCCATGCACGGCGCCGAGAGCCTGGAGGAGCTCGGCGAGACCGTCGACGCCTACCGGGACCGGTTCTCCGTCCGCTACCGCAACAACCGGCCGCCCGAGCATTACCCGATCGAGCGGGTGGTCCGGGGCGAGACCTTCCACGACGTCATCGTCGAGGTGGTGCGCACCGACCGGCCCGACGTCGCCTTCGTCCATTCCCTGCGCAGCCTGGTCGCCACCGACCGGGCCGGGCAGCCGAGCTGCCTCGCGCTGATCCTGCAGAACGTCACGCCGCAATTCGAGGCCGAGGAGCGGTTCGAGAAGACCTTCAACGCCAACCCGGCGCCGGCCGTGATCACCCGGCTGTCCGACCTGCGCCACGTCAAGGTCAATGCCGGCTTCCTGGAGATGACCGGCTACACCCGCGACGGGGTGATCGGGCGCAGCGTCTACGAGGTCGACGTGCTGGCCGAGGCCAAGCAGCGCGAGCTCGCCGTGACGCGGCTCAATGCCGGCCAGACCGTCCCGCAGATGGAGGCCTGCCTGCGTCTGCCGGATGGCGGCTCCCGCTTCGTCATCGTGGCCGGCCAGCCGATCGAGATGGGCGAGGAGCCGTGCATGCTCTTCACCTTCGCGGATCTGGAGCTGCGCAAGAAGGCGGAGACCTCCCTGCGCCAGAGCGAGTCGCGCTTCGCCACCGCGTTTCGGATGACGCCGGTGCCGACGCTGCTGGCCCGGGCCGACGGCTTCACCGTCACGGCCGTCAACGAGGCCTTCCCGCGGATCTTCGGCTACGGCCAGGACAAGGCCGTCGGGCGCTCCGCCGAGGAGATGGGCCTGTGGATCTCGGATGCCGCCCGGGCGAAGTTCGAGGCCACGGTCCGGCGCGCCGGCTACGTCCTCGGCCTCGAGACCTGCATGCGGCACGAGGACGGGACCGAGATCGACTGCCTCGTCTCGGCCGAGCGGGTGGTGATCGGCGAGGACGATTACGTCCTGGCGGTGCTCCAGGACATCACCGAGCGCAAGCGCTCGGAGCGCGAGCTGTTCACCGCGATCGAGACCGTGATGGCCGATACCTCGTGGTTCAGCCGCGGCCTGATCGAGAAGCTCGCTGGCCTGCGGCATCCCGGGCGCGACAGCGCCGACGAGGGTGTGCAGAGCCTCACGGTCCGGGAGCGCCAGATCCTCGGCCTGGTCTGCGCCGGCCTGTCGGACGAGGCCATCGCCAAGCGGCTGAACCTGTCGCGCAACACCGTGCGCAACCACGCCGCCGCCCTCTACCGCAAGCTCGGGGTCCACAAGCGCACCGAGGTGATCGTCTGGGGCCGGGACAACGGCTTCACCACGCGGGAAGCTAGTACATAAGTCGAGGAATACCGGTACGAACGTACCATTGATCTGAACAAAACAGACCCCATCTGCGGCTCAGCCAAGACGAGACCGCGAGAAACCTGAATTTCGAAGTCGACGCCGTCCCGGGGCAACCCCCGGTCCGGTGCCGGGTTCACCCACCAGAGCCATCGGCCCATCGACCGGCGACGCCGCGAAGGACCGGGCTCCTTACTCTTCGCAGAAGTCCGACGCGAAACCCGGGATCTCGCACCACGCGTAGACCGGGCCGAGCGGCGCACACCCACCGCACCAGTCCAGCAGGAGAGACACCATGGTTGATACGGATCGCGTGACGGGAGCCGCCAAGGAATTCGTCGGCAAGGCGCAGGGCGCCGTGGGCGACCTCACCGGCTCGAAGAGCGACTCGGTCG
The DNA here is from genome assembly GCF_020523825.1 of Methylobacterium brachiatum. Lineage (GTDB taxonomy): Bacteria > Pseudomonadota > Alphaproteobacteria > Rhizobiales > Beijerinckiaceae > Methylobacterium > Methylobacterium brachiatum. The sequence goes on from NZ_JAJALK010000009.1 coordinate 38,799, forward strand.
AAGGCCGTTTCCGCGAGGCGCAGGGCTCGGCCGAGAACCTCTACGGCCAGGCCAAGGACACCGTCCGGCACGTCGCCGACGAGGCCGGCCACTATGCCGAGGACGCCTACGAGCATGCCGGCGACTACGCCCGCCGGGGCACCCGCGTCGTGGCCCAGCAGGTCGAGGAGAGCCCGATCGTCGCGCTGCTGATCGCCGGCGCCGTCGGCTACGGCCTCGCCCTGCTGATGCACGCCCGCCGCCGCTGAGCGCCGGCCACTCTCTCACGACGACCAGGAGTCCCCCAGTGACCGCTTCCCCCAGCCTCTCGACCGCGCCGCTCGCTCATACGAGCGACACGCGCACCGTCCTCCTCCACCAGGTGTCGTGGGGTGCGATCTTCGCGGGCGCCACCACGGCGCTGGTGGCGCAGGTGATCCTCAACCTGCTCGGCGTCGGCATCGGGCTGTCCAGCGTGGGCATGGACACCGCCGACAACCCGGCCGCCTCGACCCTGTCGATGAGCGCCGGGATCTGGTTCGTGGCCTCCGGCATCGTCGCCTCGCTGATCGGCGGATTCCTGGCCGGCCGGCTCTCGGGCAAGCCCGTGGGCGGCGCCGCCGGCCTGCACGGGCTGGTCTCCTGGTCGGTGACCACCCTGGTCGTCCTCTACCTCCTGACCTCGGCGGTCGGCGGGATCGTCGGCGGCGCCTTCAACGGCGTGGCCACGACGCTCGGCGGCGCCGGCAACCTCGTCGGCGGCACCGTGCAGACGGCGGCCCAGGCGGCGGCGCCGTCCCTGTCGAAGATCTCGAACCCGATCGACGGGATCGAGCAGACCGTGCGCCAGCAGGCGCAGGGCCAGGATCCGCAGGCGGCGCGCGATGCGGCCGTGGCGGCGGTGCGCGCGGTTCTGACCGGTGATCCGGCCCAGAAGCAGCAGGCCGAGGCCCGGGCCGCGGACGCGCTCGCCAAGGCGCAGGGCATCCCGGTCGACCAGGCCAAGCAGCAGATCCAGGATTACGAGAAGCAGTACGACCAGGCGGTCGCCACCGCCAAGCAGAAGGCCGAGGCCGCCGCCGTCGCGGCGAAGTCGGCCGCCACGCAGGGCGCCTTCTACGCCGCCCTCGCTCTGATTCTGGGCGCGATCGCCGCCTTCCTGGGCGGCCGCCTCGGCGCCCCGAAGGTCGAGACCCTGACCGAGTCCTACGCCACCCGCCGCGCCTGATCCCCGCGACCCCCGCGCCCGGCGCGGGGGTTCCCAGGATCCACCTTTCCACCCCAACCGGAGCGCCACGATGAGCAGCACCACCGACAAGCTGAAGGGCCTAGCCAACGAGGCCGTGGGCAACGTCAAGCAGGCCGCCGGCAAGGCCACGGGCAACGACAAGCTCGTGGTCGAGGGCAAGGCGCAGGAACTCAAGGGCGAGGGCCAGCGCACGGTCGGCGAGGCCAAGGACGGCGTGAAGAGCGTCGTCGACTCCGTCGCCGGCAGGAAATGACCCGCCCGACCTGACGTGAACCACGGGAGCGTCCGCCCGGCCGCTCCCTCCGCCGACAACCACGGAGAACACCGATGATCCGCAAGCTGCTCACCATCTTCGTCCTGCCGAAGCTGATCGCCTATGTCAGCCGCCGCGTCGCCGGCCGGTCCGCGGCCCCGTCGCGCCGCCCCCGCTGACACCGCGCGCAGGCCCCGGGACGATCCGCCGACCGAGGTCCGCGCCCCAAGCCAGACAGGCGGACACCAGAGAGGACACGCCATGAGCAAGGGTTACCCCTCGATGACCGCGTTGCTGGGCTTGCTGGCTTTGGCCGGCTACCAGAACCGCGACAAGCTCGCCGAGCTGCTGAAGGGCCACGATCACGGGACCAGCCCGTCCCCGGTCCCGTCCGTGCCGAATCCCACGACCGCGAGCGGCGGCACCGACAATTTCGCCCGCCTCGGGGGCTTGCTGGGCGGCGCCGGTTCGGCCGGGGTCGGCGGCCTGATCGCCAACGGCCTCAGCGAGCTGGTCGATCACTTCACCAAGGGCGGGCACGGCGAGACCGCGACCTCGTGGATCAATCACGGCACCAACCGCGACATCCCCGAGACCGATCTCGAGCGCGCCATCGGCCCCGAGACCCTCGACCACCTGACCCAGCAGACCGGGCTCAGCCGGGCGGCGCTCCTGTCGCGCCTGTCCCGCGAGCTGCCCTCGGCGATCGACCGCTACTCGCCCGACGGCCGCCTGCCGACCTGACGTGGCGTTGACAGCGCCGCCCGCAGGCGCCACCTCCGGGGCGTAACGGCCGGGTGTGATTCTGGCCTGCGAGACGGATCATGGCGAGCGAAGCAGCGACGCGGCCCATCGTGTTCATCGATGGCGAGGCCGGCACCACCGGCCTCGGCATCCGCGAGCGCCTGGAGCGCGACGGCCGCGTCACCCTGCGCAGCATCGCGCCCGAGCACCGGAAGGATCCCGAGGCCAAGCGGGCGCTGCTCGCCGAGGTCGACCTGGCAGTCCTGTGCCTGCCGGACGAGGCCGCCAAGGAGACGGTGGCGCTGGCCGACAGCCTGCCCGGCGGCGGCCCGCGCATCCTCGATGCCAGCACCGCCCACCGGATCGCCCCCGGCTGGACCTACGGCTTCCCGGAGATGACCCGGGAGCAGGGCGCCGCCGTGGCCCGCGCCCGGCGCGTGGCCAATCCCGGCTGCTACCCGACCGGCGGCATCGCGCTCCTGCGCCCCCTGGTCGAGGCCGGCCTCATCCCGGCGGATTTCCCGATCAGCGTCAACGCGGTCAGCGGCTATAGCGGCGGCGGCAAAAGCATGATCGAGGATTACGAGCGGGGCAGCGCGGCGCCGTTCCTGCTCTACGGCCTCGGCTTCGCCCACAAGCACGTGCCGGAGCTGCAGCGGTTCAGCGGCCTGACCCGGCGGCCGATCTTCGTGCCGTCCGTGGGCAATTTCCGCCAGGGCATGCTGGTGAGCGTGCCGCTCCACCTCGACGCGCTGCCGGGCAAGCCCGCGGCCACCGATCTGGAGGCGGCCCTGCGCGACTGGTATGCCGGCCAGCCGCTGGTCCAGGTGGTGACCGGAGAGGGCAGCGAGAAGATCGAGCCCGAGGCACTCAACGACACCGACCGGCTGGAGCTGCGCGTGTTCGGCGCGTCCGAGCACCGGCAGGCGGTGCTGGTCGCCCGCCTCGACAATCTCGGCAAGGGCGCCTCCGGGGCGGCGGTGCAGAATCTCGGGCTGATGCTCGGGCTCGACGCCTGAATTTTCGCCGGTCCCGGGAATATCCGGGGCGGCTGGACGGTTCTCATTCCGGGGCGCGGAGCTGCGGGGTGAGCGGCCGATGGCGGCGCGAGCGATCGATCCGGGGGGCGGCGGCGCATGACGACGCTCGCCCGTGCGCGTTTCAGCCAATTGGTCCTGCCCCGCCTCGATGAGGGCTACCGGCTCGCGCACTGGCTCACCGGCAACGCCACCGACGCCGAGGACGTGATGCAGGAGGCGTGTCTGCGCGCCTACCGGGCGATCGAGACCTTCGCGGAGGGCAACGCCCGGGCGTGGTTCCTGACCATCGTCCGCAACACCGGCTATTCCTGGCTGCAGCGGCACCGGCCCCGCGCGGTGATCTTCGCCGAGGACCTCGCCCCGGAGGCCCGGGCCGCCCTGGATGCCGGGACTTTGCATGCCGAGGCGCCGGAGACCCCCGAGGCCGCCCTCATCGCCCACGACGAGGCCGGGCGGCTCGGCCGGGCGATCGAGGCCCTGCCGGTCCCGTTCCGGGAGGCGCTGGTCCTGCGGGAATATCACGGTCTCGGCTACCGGGAGATCGCCGAGGTGACGGGCGCGCCGATCGGGACCGTGATGTCCCGCCTGGCGCGGGCGCGCCAGCACCTGCTCGAACGGCTCGCGAAGGACGGGCGATGACCGGCGACGACGAAACCCTCCTGCTGCTGAGCGCCTATGTCGACGGCGCGCTGTCGCCCGGCGAGGTCCTGGCCATGGAGCGCCGCCTCGCCGCCGAGCCGGATCTGCGCGCCCAGGCCGAGCGCCTGCGCAGCCTCTCGGGCGCCGTGCGCGCGACCCTCGCGGAGGTGCCGGCCCCCGAGAGCCTGCGCGCCCGGATCGTCCAGAGGATCGGGTTCGCGGATCCGGAGCCTCGCCGCGCCCGGCTCGGCTCCTGGCCGGCGCTCGCCGCGACGCTGGTGGCCGGGATCGCCGTCGGCGCGTCGCTCGGCGGGGTCGTTCCCCTCGGGACCGCCGAGGCCCCGTCGCGACCGGCCGACGCCGTCCTGGCAGGCCACCTGCGCGGCCTCGCCGCGCCGCAGCCCTTCGATATCGCCTCCTCCGACGGGCACGTGGTCAAGCCGTGGTTCAACGGCCGCACGATCATCGCCCCCGACGCCCCCGACCTCTCCGAGCGGGGCTACCCGCTGGCCGGCGGCCGGATCGACATCGTCGACGGCAAGCCGGTGCCGACCCTGGTCTACCGCCACGACCGGCACGTGATCAGCGTCACCGTGGTTCCCGCGACCGGCGATGCGCCGGCCGGCGAGGAGCGCCGCGACGGGACGTTCATCGAGCGCTGGAGCGCCGGCGACCTCACCTACTGGGCGGTGTCGGACCTCAACGCCCGGGACTTGCGGAGCTTCGTCGCGCTGTACCGCGACCGGACCGCCCGGCCGAAATGACGAATTTTGCCGGCGCCCGGGAATATGTGCGCGGCGACGCGGGTTCTTCATCGCGTCAGCTCTACCGCTCCGACGGGGGTCGCGCATGATTGCCTTGACCGACCGAGACCTGAACCCGGCCTGCGGGTCCGGCGCCCCGCGATCCGCCCGCGAGGCGGTCCCGGTGGAGGCCGCGCTCTGCTGGCTGATCGACCATTTCGAGCAGGGCATCGCCGTGACCGACCGATCCGGCCACCCTTTCTTCCTGAACGGCGCCGCGCAGGCGCTGATCCGCCGGGGCCTGCTGCGCCTTCGGAACGGGTGCCTGTGCAGCGCCACGCCCGAGCACGGCGCGGCGCTCGGCCGGCTCATCGCCCGCTGCGCGGTCGGCGCCGGCGGCTCGATCCGCCTGGTGGGCGAGACCGGCACGCTCCTGATCGCCGCCTGCGCGATCCCCGGGAACACCGTGCTCCTGCGCATCATCGACCCGGATTCCGCGCCGCTGCCGGATCCGGGCGCGCTGCAGGATCAGTTCGGCTTCACCCCCGCGGAGGCCGCCCTGGCCACCGACATCCTGGCCGGGAACGACCTCGCGGCGAGCGCGGCCCGGCGCCGGATCACCCTGCACACGGCCCGCGCGCATCTGCGCCGCCTGTTCGAGAAGACCGGGACCCGCCGGCAGGCCGCGCTGATGCGCCTGCTGCTGCTCTGCCCCCAGCCGGTCCCCGCGGCCACCCACGCGGGGCAAGTCGCATTGAGATCTCCGCATTGTTCAAACGCGTGATGCGGCAATTTTCAGATAGATCCACGCTCTCATCTGTCGATACGCGGTATTCAATCCGTATCACTTCAGACAGAGAGCGGGAAATGATCTTGGATATTCTGAAATCCCTCCAGGCGCGTCGTGCGGCGGCGCGTAACTACCGCATCCTTTCCGTCCTGGACGACGCCGTGCTGTGCGATGTCGGCCTGGACCGACGCACGCTGCGTGCCTTCTGCGACAACGGCTGCCGCCATCACGCCGCCACCGGAAGCAGGCCCGGCACGGGCCTGGCGATCCCGATGCCCGGGGGCCTCGCGCCAGCTCTGCGCTGAGGTCGGCTTCAACTTGGGCGTCTTACGAAACCTGTCGTCCGGGATATCGAGCGCTTCTCGGACACGGGATCAGCCAATGGATCGCTCCCCGAGGTCGGACCATCGAGCCCTGGCGCAAATCAACATCAAAAAGACGATTGGCATTATCCGCTCGGCCCCTCCGTCCGAGCCTACGGACATGATGTCCCGCAAAGGAAATTAGGATCGGTGTTTCTTCGACCGCCCTGTCGCCGCCACCTTTGTCGTCGACAGCGTGCCCCTCCGATCCGCGAGGCGACAGCATGTCCTTCCTGCACGAACTGCCCATCGGCGACTTCGTCGCAAATTACGGCTACATCGCACTCTTCGTCATCATCACGCTGGAGAGCGCCGGTCTTCCGCTGCCCGGCGAGACGGTTCTGCTCACCTCGGCGGTGTACGCCGGCAGCACTGGCAACTTGAATATCGCCCTCGTCGTGGCCGTTGCTGCGACCGCCGCGATCGTGGGCGACAACGCGGGCTACTGGGTGGGACGTCGGTGGGGCCTGCCCCTGCTCATCAGCAAGGGCCACCTGATCGGCCTCGACCACAGTCGGCTCAAGCTCGGCCAATATCTCTTCCGCCGGCACGGCGGCAAGATCGTGTTCTTCGGCCGCTTCACCGCGATGCTTCGCGCCTACGCGGCGGTGCTCGCCGGGGTGAACCGTCTCGACGCGCGCCGCTTCATGGCCTTCAACGCGCTCGGCGGCGTCGCTTGGGCCTCGATCATGGGCGTCGGCGCTTACTTGTGCGGACGCTCGATCGAGAACGTCATGGGACCGGTCGGCCTCGGGCTGCTGGCCTTTGTCCTCCTCGGAGCTGTGGCGTTGTGGCTTTTCATGCGACGGCACGAGGCTCGCCTGATGCGTGCTGCGGAGGCGGCGATTCCGGGGCCGCTGGTGCCGGAATCGACGGCAGAGGTAACGGCTCCGCGGACGGTCAAGGCGTAGAAGCCACCGCTTCCTCCAGATGTGCCCCGCCCAGCGCGGCAGGCGGTTCGACGGTCGATAGGGGTGAATCTACCACCGTTGCCGAGCCGCCCCCCCCCGCAAGAGTGTGTGACTTCCGTGGCTTCCCGATCCACCCTCGCAACCCCGGCGAATGCGTCGGTTAGGGTCTCGCGACGGCATGGCTGGAGTCCGTGGATGGCGTCGCGGACCACATCGGGCCGACGGTATCGATCGATCCTTCCGACTGCCTTGCGCACATCGCTTGTCGACCGCGACGCTGCACAGTCGATGCGACTCTCGCGGCTTGCCACCGGGGCTCGCGCTTGTCCTCCGGACCCTTGAACACCTCTGGTCGACCCGTCCGCTTCCCGGTGGGGTTAGCGCGAAACCGATGATCGGGCGCGGATCACCCCTCCACGAGCGCTTCATCCCGAGCCCCGTCGTCTCACAGGTCGGTCACGCCCTCGTCACGGCCGGCTCCATCCGGCGCTGAAGGAGGTACCTCCACGCGCTGAACTGGCATCCGCGGCGGTGCAGGGCGCGCCGGCCAATCTCAGAAGACCGTTCAGACGGCGACACAATCGTGTGGCAAGGGCAGCAGGCACATCCTGGCGCGGTGTCGTCCGGCGCGCCGACCCGCCGGGAGGGCGGCGATCGGCTCCCTGCCGTTTGACGCCCGCACGAACATGGATCCGGCATACCCCGATGCAAGCGGGCATGGCCGGTCCGTCACCCCGTCTCTCGTATCTTCGACGCGATGAGCGCTTCGACGATTTCGATCTGGTGCTGCACCATCGCGAACCGGGTTCCGCTGGCGGCCCCGTCGCCCAGGACGAAGGTGCCCTTCTGCCTGCGGGTGTCCCGCAGTTTCCTCACGGAAGTGACGATGTTCAATCGCTCCTCGACGAGCGCGGCCAGCAGCTCGTTCAACCCATCCAGTTCCAATTGGTCCGGCATGCTGGGCTCTGATCTCCTGAGTACCGATCTGTGCGCCCCCGTCGCCCTCGGGGATTCATGCCGCACCAAATAAACATAAACGCTCGTGGCCCCATCCGGGACACCTTCGCGATGGGTTCGCGCAAAGCCAGGCCTTCTCGGGCACGACCTGGTTCAGCCGATGCCTTCAACCGGGCTGCAGCAACCCCGACCCGCTGTTACGGTGCGCGATCGGAGGATGCCAGCCGTCAGACGCCGAGACGATGGCGGTGAAGATCAGTTATGTCTCCTCAGCCGGCGCAGCGGTTGGCGGATCGCGCGTTGACCGGACGCAGAGGCGCCTGACGCGAATCAAGGAGCTGCCCACCTCTCGGGCCGATGTACCCGCCCCCGGCGCATCGGGGCCCCGCTGGCGATCAAACGGCGCGGCCGACATGCACACTTCCGAGCTCACCGCCCGCGCCGCATCGGCCACGCGACGGGCCCGTCGAGCATCGCAGAAGGTTTCTCAGGGCTTCATCGCAGCCGCTGACGCCGCCAGCCCCCACCGGACGAGGTCCTGAGCCTCCGTCGCCGTCCGCGCTTCGGCGTAGCAACGCAGCTCAGGCGCGTTGCCGGAAGCGCGGAAGTGGATTGTGCCTCCGCCATCCAGCCCGATCCGAATCCCGTCCTGCCGGTCGACCGATTGCGGCGCACCGATCGGGCTCAGAAATGCTCGCAGGGACGCCTCGTCGCCGAGCCGCCCGAGAAAAGCGCCGCTGCGCTCCGCCGGCGTGTCGGGCAAGCGGTCGCTCGCCATCTCGCCGACGTCGAGCGCGGCGATCAGTTCGGCCAACGCCACACCGGCCGAGCGCGCGGCGGCCAGCGTGGCCAGCATGGGCAGCATCGCATCGCGCGTCGGCAGCGCCGGCAGGACCGCGCCGCCGATCGCGACATCCGATCCGAGCATGAAGCCACCGTTGGCCTCAAAGCCCGCGACGACGCGGGCCCCGTCGCGCCGCGCCTGCTCCATGCCGGCGATCACGAACGGCGAGCCGACCCGGGTCCGGACCACCTGCCCGAAGCCGCCGGAGCGCTCAAGCGCCGACCCGGCCGTGACCGGCACCGCGACCGCGTCGACGCCGAGGTAGCGGGCGGTGATCAGGCCGAGCACGTCGCCGCGCACGATTCGTCCGGTGCCATCCGCAACCAGGGGTCGGTCGGCATCGCCGTCGGTGGTTACGAGCGCGTCGAACGCGCCGGACGTCATGGCCTGGCGGATGAAGGCGATGTCTTCTGGCCTGTGCGCCTCGGTGTCGATCGGCACGAAGCGGTCCGATCGGCCGATCGGTTCGGGGCGCGCTCCGAGCGCCCCGAGCAGGTCGACTAGGAGGTCGCGGGCGACCGAGCTCTGCTGGTAGACCGCGACGCGCATGCCTGACAGGATGTCCGGGACGAAAGCGTCGCTGTAGCGTCGCCGGTAGCGGGCGATCGCGTCGGGCTCGGGGGTGACCGGGAGAGCCGGCGCGCCATCGACCGCGTCCGCGACCGGCCCGAGGGCCGCCAGGATGGCGGCCTCGTCGGCTTTGGTGATCTCGCCATCGGGCCGGTAGAATTTCAAGCCGTTGCGATCCTCCGGGATGTGGCTGCCCGTGACCATGACGGCGTAGGCGCCCCGCCGCATCGCTTCGAGCGCCAGGGCGGGGGTCGGCAGTGCCCCGCAGTCGATCGCCTCGAAGCCCGCCGCCGCCGCGGCCGCGGCCACGGTCGCGGCGATGCCCGGGCTACTCGCGCGCAGATCCCGCCCAATCACGACGCCGCGGCCGCCGGCCGCGGCGACGGACCGGAAGAACGCGTCGGCGTAGGCGTGGCTCGGCGCTCCAACGAGGTCCGTCACGAGCCCCCGCAGACCGCTCGTTCCAAATTTGAGGCTGCTCACGATATCCCCATCAGCCTCGACGCTGGGCTGCGCTCGAACCGAGAGTGCCGCAGATCGCGCGCGGTCACAATGCGCGGCCTCGCGGCGCCGGCTTGTCCCGGGGGTGGTCCGGGAGTCGGCTGGAGTGTTCATGCGGGTGTTTCACGGCATGTCCCGCGCCGAGAACGTCCCTGCCGTGCGCGTGCCGGGCGAGCAGGTCGGCGCGGAACACGCGCGTCTGATGAAGAGCGCGCCGCGTGCCGAACGCTCTCGGGTCAGCCGCCCCACGCCCCCATGATTCGCGGCCCGCCCAGCCCGACCACTGGCATCGACCAGCTTTTGAAGACCCCCACCATCGCGGACAAGCTGCTGCTTCTGATCGCGGATTACGAATCGCTGAACAGGACGACGGTGATCGGGCGGTTGAGGGAAGTGGCCGGCCGGAACCGGCCGCGGGCGAAGACTGAGGACGGGATCGGCGAGACGCTCATCGGCCCCGTCGCGGACAGTTGGTTGGAGATCGATGACGCCTGACGCCACTGAATCGTCAGCCCAGGCGGCGCACTCGATCCGTCGGCAGATCATGAAGCCGTCCTGACGACGGCCTCGCCGGGCAGGTCGGGAGTCGAGAGGACGCCGATACCGGTCGGGGCTAACCCCCGCCAGCGAAGCCCGTCACCCAACACCGGACGCAGGTGACCCGTTCGCGACGTCGGATGAGTCCGGGGCGATCGCCGGCCCGACCCGGTGGGAGAGATCGGAGCCGATCGGCGATACGCGTTCTCCGAACGGGAAACCGTCCCCCGTCCCCACGACCGCGCGGCGAGTACGGGATCGAAAGGCCGCGTCAGCCAGTGTCTCGTCAGCCTCCGAGCCCCCGTTAGAGCGCCGTCCGAATGTCGCCATCATGATGGCTACTGAGGGTGCGTCCATCCTCCCTTAGCCCGTCGAACTGCGGCGCGCTCGCGGAGGCGACGGGGGTTTGAGCGCGAGATCGGCCGGCGCCCGGAGAGTCCTGACACGGGCGGATCCACGGGAACACGTATGACGATCGATGCACCCGAGTCCGCCGTCGACGCCGAGAAGCGAAAACTCGTCCGCCACCTCGATACCTTCGACGCGAACATCAGGTTTCCGGCACCGTATGTCGGTTTCGCCGGCAGACCCTCGTCGCAGATCTTCGACCACGGCTGGCACTACGACGCGCTCGGGTACCGCAACGATGCCACGATCGGGCCGCGGAGCGCGAATGAGACCCTGCGAGTGCTGATCGTGGGCGATAGCACGATGGTCGACGGCGTCACCGCGGGTGACACCGTCCCCGGCCGGATCCAGACGGCGCTGCGCGCGAGGACTGGGGCAGGCGCCCACGTCTACAATTTCGGCGCCATATCCAGCTGCATGAATCAGATGATCATGCTGACGACCACGAAACTCATCGACATGGACGCGGACGCGATCGTCATCTTGGCCGGTGGAACCGATGTCTTCCAGCCTTGGACCTTCGATCCTCGGCCGGGATACCCGTACAACATGTTCGCCGTCGAGGGGATCTACGACGAGCTGTTCTCCCAAACCCGGCTCCGCGGCGACTTGGATGATCTCGGTCAAGCCGCGATGCAGGATTTGATCTTCACGCGGCTGCGCAACCTGCGAGCGGTGACGCGCTGGAAGGATCCCGCCTGGGAGTGGGAGGTCGTCAGGCACTTCGAACTCGCGGTCGATCGCATCGGCAGGCTGGCCAAAGGGATCGGCATCCCAATCCATATCATCCTGCAACCGATGGTCGTGCGCAAAGCGCAGCTCACTGAGACCGAGCGGACCTTCGCGTCGAGCGAATTTCTAGCCTATCTGGACCGGCAATACGGACGGATCAAAACGGTCGTCGGAGAGTATCACGGTAAATTTGGGGCGCGGCCGTCTTTCCGCATCCACGATCTCAGCGATATCTTCTTTGAGACCGAGCAGCCGATTTTCACCGATATCGTCCATTACAACGATGTCGGCCGGCAGATGATGGCCGAAGCGGTGGCGTCGTGCCTCGACCTCGGCCCGGCAGACTGACCCGCGGCCGGCCGATCGATTCTTGACTTGGAAGGGGAACTGCCCCCGACGGCATCGGCTGCGCCCTGCCGACTTGACGTCACCTCGATGGCAGCCCTAGCAGCCGGGCAGCAACGGGACGGGACGGGACGGTTTCATGACGGGCAAGCGCGCGCTGATCACGGGGGTTACGGGCCAGGACGGCGCGTATCTGGCGCAGCTGCTGCTGCAGAAGGGCTACACGGTCACCGGGATCGTGCGCCGCTCCAGCCATGCCGGGGTGTTCGACCACAGGTTGAAGTGGCTCGGCATCCTCGACGATGTCGAGCTCGTGGACGGCAACCTTCTGGACCAGTCCGCCCTGCTGCGGATCGTCCAGACCGCCAAGCCGGACGAGATCTACAACCTCGCCGCCCAGTCCTTCGTCACCTCTTCCTGGCAGCAGCCGCTGCTCACCGGCCAGGTCACGGGCCTCGGCGCCGTGCACATGCTCGAATGCCTGCGCTCGGTCGTCCCCCAGGCTCGGTACTACCAGGCCTCGACCTCCGAGATGTTCGGCCTGATCCAGGAGGCGCAGCAGAGCGAGACGACGCCGTTCTACCCGCGCTCGCCCTACGGCGTGGCCAAGCTCTACGCGCATTGGATGACGATCAACTACCGGGAGAGCTTCGGGCTGCACGCCTCGAACGGCATCCTGTTCAACCACGAGAGCCCGCTGCGCGGCGTCGAGTTCGTCACCCGCAAGGTCACGGACGCGGTGGCGCGGATCAAGCTCGGCAAGCAGAAGGAGTTGCGGCTGGGCAACATCGACGCCAAGCGCGACTGGGGCCACGCCCGGGACTACGTCCAGGCGATGTGGCTGATGCTGCAGCAGGACAAGCCGGACGATTACGTGATCGCCACCGGCCGCACGACGACGGTGCGGGACATGTGCGTGATCGCGTTCAAGCATGTCGGGTTGAACATCGACGACCACCTGGTGATCGACCCGGCCTTCTTCCGGCCGGCGGAGGTGGAGGTGCTGCTGGGCAACCCGGCCAAGGCGAAGGCGACCTTCGGCTGGGAGGCGCAGACCAGCCTCGAGTCGCTGATCACCGAGATGGTCGACGCCGACATCAAGCGCCTCAGCGCCAACGCCTGAGGGCGCGCGGGCCGACGGGCTCACCGGGGACGCCGCCGGCTCGCCGTGACGCGCGGGACTGGAGTCGAGCGGCCGCCTCATCCATGCTTCTGGGCGATCGGGCGAGATCGGACAGCATGACCACCAAACCCTACACCGTCGAAGACTATGCCTTCGCGCAGGCCGAGTTCTACACCTATCGGCGGACGCTCGCCGACTACGCCGCGCTTCTGTCGGAGGCGGGCGCGTTGCTGCGCGAGCGTACCGACCGGGTGACGGTCACCGGCATCGCGAGCCAGCCACCGAACGGGTCGGCCACGATCGACGGACGGGCCCTGCCCGGGGCCGCCGACATTCAGCGCACGCTGGTGCGCTACCGCGGTGCGTACGAGCGGCTGCGCGCGACCTGGGATGGCCTGCCGCACGCCGAGCGCGCGGGCCAGCGGCCGCCGCCCTCCGAGTTGCCGACCCTGCGGCCCGCGCACCCGTAGGGGGTCCGGCACGGCCGGGGCCGCGGTCGTCCCACCGGCCGATGCCCGGGTTGCGCCGCCGAAGGCCGGGCCCGAGACCCGGTCGTTGCGGCGTGGCGGAGCCGCCGCTATTTGTTGCGCCCGCACGACGAACCGGGACGACATGGACGCCTCGCCGTACTCCGACCTGCCCGCCCCGGACCGTCCGGGGACCGCGCCGGGGCGCCCGACCGAAGCCGATTCCGCGGCCCGGGCGATCCGGGAATCCGGCCTGTTCGACGCCGTCTGGTACGCCGCGCGCCACCCGGAGGCGGCCGACGATCCGCTCGCGCACTACCTCGCCCATCAAGACCGGCCCGGACACGATCCGAACCCGCTGTTCGACACCGCCTGGTACCGGGTCCAGGCCCCGGATGCGGGCGAGAGCGCGCTCCTGCACTTCGTCGCGCGCGGCGCCGCCGCGAAGCTCGCCCCGCACCCGGCCTTCGACACCGTCTGGTACCTCGCCTGCAACGCCGACGTCGCCGGTGCGGGGGCGAACCCGCTGCAGCACTATCTCGCCGAGGGCGGGCGCGAGGGCCGCAACGTCCACCCGCTGTTCGACACCGCCTTCTACCTGCGCCAGCGCCCGGACGTGGCGGAGGCGGGCCTCAACCCGCTGTTGCACTACCTCGCCGACGGAGCCCGGGAGGGGGTCGACCCACACCCGCTGTTCGACAGCGCGTGGTATCTCGCCCGCCACCCGGAGGTCGCCGCGACCGGCGAGAACCCGCTGGTCCACTACCTGAGGATCGGGGCTCAGGCTGGCTACGACCCGCACCCGCTGTTCGACACGGCGTGGTACCGCGCGGCCTTCCCGGAAGCCGGCGAGAACGCGCTGCTCGACTATCTCGGGCGCGAGCCGGAGGCCGGCGCCGAGCCGCACCCGCTGTTCGACTCGCCCTGGTACCTCGAACAGGTGCCGGACGTGGCCGAGGCCGGGGTGAACCCGGCGATCCACTATCTCACCGACGGGGCGCGGGCTGGGCTCAGCCCGCACCCGCTGTTCGATCCGGCGCACTACCTGCGGCAGGTGCCGGAGGCGGCCGACGCCCGGGCAAACCCGCTGCTGCACTACCTGAAGGACCGCGGTGGGACCGACCCGCACCCGCTGTTCGACGCGGCGTGGTACCTGGGGCACAACCCCGACGCGCGCGGCGCGAACCCGTTGCTGCATTACCGCACCCGGGGGGCCGCGCTCGACCCCCATCCCCTGTTCGACGCCGCCTTCTACCGTGCCCGCAACCCGGACCTCGTCGAGACCGGCCGCAGCCCGCTCGCCCATTTCGTCGAGGGCGGCGCGGCGGAGGGGCGCGATCCGCACCCCCTGTTCGACAGCTCGTGGTACTTGGAGCGCAACCCGGACGTCGCGGGCTCTGGTCAGAACCCGCTCGTCCACTTCCTCGGCGACGGCGGCCGCGAGGGGCGCGACCCGCACCCGTTGTTCGACGTCGGCTGGTATCGCGCCCGCGCCCCGGATCTCGGCGACGCCAATCCGCTGGTCCACTACCTGACGCACGGCATCCGAGCCGGCCGCGATCCGAACCCGCTGTTCGACGCCGCGTGGTATCGGGCGCGCCACCCGGAGCTCGGTCCGGACGCCGATCCGCTGGTGGACTACGTCGAGCGCGGGGTCCACATCGGCTCCGAGCCGCATCCGCTGTTCGACGGCGGCTGGTACCTGCGGACCTACCCCGAGCTCATCGACGGCCACGAGACGCCGCTGCACCACTATCTGCACCTCGGCGTCGCGGAGGGGCGGGACCCGAGCCCGGACTTCTCGACCCGCTGGTACCTCGACCGCCACCCGGACGTGGCCCGCGCCGGCCTCAACCCGCTCGCCCACTTCGCCGTCGCCGGACGGGCCGAGGGGCGCTCGCCCCTGCCGCTGGAGGCCCTCCACGCCCGGCGCGTCGCCGCCGAGCGCGTGGCGCTCGCCGGCGAGATCCAGGACCTCCATCGACACATCGGGCTGATGGTGCTGCAGCCGACCTTCGTCGTGCTGATCGATGGCGACGACGCCGAGGCGACGCGCGGCACGCGGGCGTCGCTGGCGCGGCAGATCTATGACCGGGCCATCGCCTGCGAGACGCGCGGCGCCGCCCGCGATGCCCTGCGGGATCGGGCGGATGCCTACCTGCTCTGGCTCAGGGGAGGCGACGAGTTGCCCCCGCGCGCCCTCTACGACCTCGCCTGCGACATCAACCGCGCGCCAGCGGCCGACCTGATCTACGGCGACGAAGAGGTCGCAGGTCCGCGCGGCGCCCTGCCGTTCTTCAAGCCGGGCTGGAGCCCGGACTACTTGGAGAGCTTCGACTATGTCGGCAGGGCGGCGTGCTTCCGCGGCGCCGCGGTGGACGGCCTGCTGGCGGCAGCGCGCAGCGCCTTCGAGTTGACCCTGCACCTCGACGAGGCGGGCGCCCCGGTCCGGCACCTGCGCCGGATCCTGCTGCGCGGTCCGGACCGGCGCTTCGGGCAGGACGAGGGCGAGCGCGCCCTGATCGGCGAGCGGCTGGCGCGCACCGGCCGCACCGGCGCCAAGGTCGAGGTCGCCGCCGGGGCACGCCGTTACGCGGTGGCGCCCGGTCCGCGGGACGAGACCGTCTCGACGATCGCCCTGCTGCCGCTCGGCCGGGCGGGCGAGGAGGCGCGCGCGGTCGAGGCGTTTCTGGGCCGGATCGCGGCGATCCGGGAGGCGTCGAGCCACGGCGCCCTCGACCCGATCGCCGTCCTCGACCGCGCGGATGACCCGGCCGAGACGGCACTGCGGGCGGCGGGGTGCCGCCCGGTGGTCGCCCCCGAGGGCGGTCCGGCGCGCCGGCTCAACGCCGGCGCCCGAGCGGCATCGGGGGAGTTCCTGCTATTCCTCGATCCAAACCTGGAACCGGTCGAGCGCCACTGGATCGAGCGCATGGTGATCCAGTTCGAGAAACCCGCGGTCGGCGTGGTCGGCGCCCGCCTGATCGGTCTGGATGGACAGTTTCGCCACGCCGGCATCGTGGCCCATGCGGGCAGGCCCGAGCCCGTGCGCGAGGGTAACGGCGGGGCGGAGGGCTACTTCTTCAGTGCGGCGGCGGCGCGGAACTTCCTCGCCGTGAGCGGGGAGTGTCTGATGACCCGGGCCGAGGCGTTCCGCGTGGCCGGCGGCCTCGACGCGGAGCTGGGCGCCGGCCTTTGGGACGTCGATTACTGTCTCGGCCGACGCGCGGCCGGCCTCCGGATCGTGTACGAGCCGGGCGCTGTCCTCGCCGATACCGCCCCCCGGCGCGCACCCCGGACGGGTCCCGGCGAGGCCGCGCGGTTCGCCGAGCGCTGGGGCGCGCGGATCGCGCACGATCCGTACTACAACGAGGCCGTCCTGCGCCTCGGACCGCCGGACTACGACGGGTGGCCACAGGCTTGAGGCGCAAGCCCCCGAGTTTACGGCGCCGGCCGGTTCGATTAGTCCGCTCACCCAGATCAGATCCGCGCGGCGATCGTCCGCCTCCCCAAAGTCAAGCTGACATGTGCCCGACCGACCCGATCTCTGCGATCGCGCCCGCCCTGGTCGCGGGTCCGCCGTGCCCGCGCCGCGAGGTGGCGTGATGGCGCCGCGCTTTACCCGGGGCGGGGCTCGGGGCCTGACCGAACTGGGTCGCCCCCTCGGCCGGACGATCGCCCGCGGCGGCGCCGCACGCCTCCTCGGCGCGGGCTGGCGCCGGGGCGGGGGCTTGCTCGGCGACCTCGACGGGCTGTTTCATCGCTGGGCCGGGGCGCCGGGCACGCGCGCGAGTCGCAATCCGCTGGTGCGGCTCGCGGCCCGCGGTGGCCTGCCGCGGGCGACCGACCCGACCGCAGAGGCCGATCAACTCGCGCTGTTAGCGCCCCATTTCGACGCGGCGTTCTACGCGAGCTGGTACGGGATCGGCGGCGAGGCGGCGCTGCGCGATTACCTGCGCACCGGCTGGCGCCAGGGCCGGGACCCGCGCCCCGACTTCTCCACTGCGGAGTACCTCGCCGCGCGCCCGTTCCTCCAGCGCGCCGACATCAACCCGTTCGTGCACTATCTGCGCGGCCTGCTCGACCGGGGGGGCGCGGCGATCCCGCCGCCCGACCTCCGACGTGCCACCCGCCTCGCCCGTCGCCTCGTCGATGCGGAGTATTATCTCGCCGGGAACCCCGACCTTCGGGAAGCGGGCGTCGATCCGGCCGGCCACTACATGAGTTCGGGCTGGCGCGAGGGCCGGGAACCGTCGCCCCATTTCGACATCCCGTATTACTGCCTCACCCGCGGCATCAGCTACGCCGCGGAGAACCCGCTGCTGCACTACGTCCGGCACGGCGGCCAAGCCTGTCCGCTGAGCGAGGACGAGGCGGTCGCGTTTCAGGTCGGCACGATCGCGCCCTACTTCGACGCCGGCTACTACCGCGGCCGCGACGACGATCGCTCCGACGAGAAGCTTCTGCGCGCCTACGCCGCCGGCGAGTGGCGGGCGATGCGCAGCCCGCGCCAGGAGTTCGACCCGGCCGGCTTCGTGCAGGAGCGGGCTGACAATCGCGCCGTGCGCCGCGATCCGTTCTTCCAATACATCGCCGAGACACTGCTGTTGAGCGGGAGGCCGTTCGCGGGCCCGGGCCGGATCAATTTTCCGGCAGTCGACGAAGAGTGGTACCGGGCCACCTATTCCGACATGCGCGGCGGCGTGCGGCCCTACACTCACTTCGCGAGCACGGGCTGGCGCGAGGGGCGCGATCCGGGACCGCGGCATTCGACGCTGTTCACCCTGCTGCGCGTCTGCGGTTTCCGGCCGGAGAAACCGCCGGTCGAGGAGACCGGTTGGATCGCCGAGATCGGCCGCGAGCCGGTCGACCGCGAAGCCTATCTGCACCTCCAGGCAGCCCTGGCCGCGCTGCATTTCGACCATGCCTTCTACCGTCGACGCTACGGCGTGCCCGACGCGGTCGACGCGATCCGCGACTATTGCGAGCGCGGCTGGCGAACGGGGCGCAACCCGCGCGCGGATTTCAACGGGCAGCAATATCTCGACCAGCACGGCTCCGTGCAGGAGACCGGGGTGGCGCCGTTCGTCCACCATCTGGCCACCGCCGTGATGCTCGGCGTCGATATCGCGCCCGGCATATTCGACCCTCGCTACGGCACCCCGCCCTCGGAGGAGGACGAGGCGCTGATGGACGAGGCTCTCTTGATGGAGCCGCACTTCGACGCCGACTTCTACGCGAAGCGCTACCCGGACGTCGCCGGCGCGCGCGGCGGCGCGCTCGCCCATTTCGTCGCCCACGGCCAGCACGAGGGCCGGCTCCCGAACAAGCGATTCTCGTACGAGTTCTACGGTCGGGCCTACGGCCACCTGTTGGCGGCGGGCGAATCGCCGTTCCTGCACTACGTCCGCACCGGCCGCGCCGCCGGGCTGATGGCATGCCCCGAGGATCTCGGCACCTGGCCGCCCATGGAAGCCCCCGCGCCGGGGGAATGGGATGGCCTCCCCTCCGGGCTGCCGATCGCGCGGGCCGAGGTCGTCGTGATCATGCCGATCTATAAGGGCCGCGGCGAGACCCTCCGGGCGATCCACGCCTGCCTCGCCGCACCGCAGAAAACACCCTTCACCCTGCTCGCCATCAACGACCGATCCCCCGACCCGGACCTCACCGCCGAGCTGGCCGAGCTGGCCGGCCGCGGCCTGTTCCACCTCGTCGAGAACGAGCGCAATCTCGGCTTCGTCCGCTCGGTCAACCGCGGCCTGTCGATGCGCCAGGGCCGGGCCGTCGTCCTGCTCAACTCCGACGCCGAGGTCTTCGGCGACTGGCTCGACCGCTTGGTCGCCCATGCCGAGACGCGACCGCGGGTCGGAAGCATCACGCCTTTGTCCAGCAACGCCACCATCTGCAGCTACCCGAAGTTCAACGCCAACAACGCCATGGCGCTTGAGATCTCCCGTCCGGAGCTCGATCAGGCGGCGGCGCGGATCAATCGCGGCCACGCCGTGGAGGTCCCCACCGGCGTCGGCTTCTGCATGTACATGACCGCCGCCGCGCTGGACGCGGTCGGCCCCCTCGACGAGGTCGCCTTCGGCAAGGGCTACGGCGAGGAGAACGACTGGTGCATGCGCGCCCGCAAGGCCGGGTTCGCGAACCTGCTGGCCGAGGACGTGTACGCCTACCATGCCGGCCAGATCTCGTTCGGGCTCGACCTGGGCGGCGAGTATGACCAGGGCCAGGCGGCGCTGCTGGCCAAGCATCCGGACTACCCGGCCGTGGTCGGACAGTTCGTGGCCGCCGATCCCGGCCGCCCGGCCCGGGCGCGGCTCGACCTGTACCGGCTGGCGCGGCACTTCAGCGGTCGGGCCGTGCTGTTCGTGACCCACAGCTGGGGCGGGGGCATCCAGCGGCACATCGAGGACGTGATCGCCCGTCTCCAGGGCGAGGGCACCAGCGTGGTGCTGCTCTCGGTCGACCGGGACCGGAACCTGCGGATCAACGTCTCGTACCGGAGCGGCGAGTATCTGTACCTGCCGAACCTGGAGAGCCTGTACCTGCCCCGCGACGCGGCCGAGATCGCCGCCTTCATCGCGCAGCTGGCGCCGCGCCTGATCCACCTGCACTCGCTGGCGGGTCTGCGCTGGTCGGCGGCGCGGGCGATGATGGACCTCGTTACCGGATCGGGACGGCCGTATGCCTGGACGCTGCACGACTTCTCGCCGGTCTGCCACCGCAACCACCTGGTGATGCCGGACGGCAGCTATTGCGGGCTGGCGCCGGTGCCGGTGTGCCGGGACTGCCTGGCTTCGGACGCGGACGGTTACGAGGAGCCGGATCCGGGCGAGCGTCGAGGTGTGTTCGGACGGTTCCTGGCTGGCGCGGCGCGCGTGTTCGCGCCGTCGGCCGACACCGCCGGGCGATTGCGCGAAGTCTATCCCGACCTGGCGATCACGGTACGGCCACACTTCGAGGCCGACCGCCGGATCCGCCCGGCGACCCGCAAGCGCGGGGCGGGGCGGCGTCGGGTGGCTGTGCTCGGCGCCATCAACATGATGAAGGGCGCGCGCTTCCTCCAGGCGCTGGCCACGGACGCGCGCGACCGGGACCTACCGATCGACTTCACGATCATCGGCTTCTCGGACCCGGCGCTTCGGCCGGCCCTGGCAGCCGCCGGCGTCACCGAATCAGGTCGTTACATGAGCGACGACGAGGCCCTCGACCTCACCGCGCGGTCCTTCGCCGATCTCGTGCTGCTGCCGGCGATCTGGCCGGAAACCTACTCCTACGCCCTGACCCTCGCGCTCCGCACCGGCTTGCCGGTGGCGGCCTTCGATCTCGGCGCCCAGGGGGAACGGCTGCGCGCTTATCCGCAGGGGCACGTGCTACCCTACGCCCTCCTGAACGATCCGGCCGCCTTCAACGACCACCTGTTGTCGGTCGACGTCGCGCCGCGCGGCCGGAGCCGTGGACCGATCCAGGCGGCCGAGTACGACGATCTCATGCGCGACTATTACGGATTGGCGCCCGCCCCGTGAGCGGGCAGGGCGCATGACGCCCGCGCTCATCGCCCATCAAACCGGCAAGCCCGCTCCGGACAGGGCCGCGCCGATCCCGCTTTTGCCGCGCGCGAGGACGCCGCATGATCTCCGTCAACGAGGACATGAAGCAGGAGATGCTCCGGCGCGGCATCTCGGTGCTGCACCCGGCCCCGTTCGGCCTGCCGGAGGATTGCACCTTCGAGCCGCCCTGCAGCATCAAGTGGATGGGGATCGATTACTGCCTCACCATGGGGGCGTTCTCCTACGCGGTGAGCGGCTATTATTTCGGCGCCGACATCGCCCGCTACTGCTCGATCGGCGAAAGCGTCCAGGTCGGGCGCGGCAGCCACCCGGTCCATTGCGGCTCGACCTCGCCGCTGTTCTACACGCACCATTCCGCCGTGTTCGACCGCCTCGACCCGCGCGCCGAGGATTACGAGATCTGCGGCCCCTACCTGTGGCCCAAGCGGGTGCGCATCGGCAACGACGTCTATATCGGCCACGGCGCCTTCCTGATGCCCGACATCACCATCGGCGACGGGGCGATCATCGGCGCCATGGCGGTGGTGACCAAGGACGTGCCGCCCTACGCGATCGTGGCCGGCAGCCCGGCCCGGGTCGTGAAGATGCGCTTTCCCGACAAACTGATTGAGCGCTACCTGGCGGTGCGCTGGTGGCGCTACGCCTTCTGGGACCTGCGCCAGTGCTCGATCACCGACCCCGAGAAATTCCTCGACGCGGTGGAAGAGCGGATCGCCGGCGGGATGCAGGAATACCGCCCGGACCTGATCCCGATCCAGTCGCTGATACCGGGCGCCTGAGGATCGGACCGCGCGGGCTCTCACTATCCTGCCGCTCCCGGTCGCCGAACGGTCGGCTGCGCGATGGCGATCGAGCCCGCCCCCCGGCCCGTGAGTCCCAACCCGGTGACGTCGAGGTGATCAGACGGCACCGGCGGCGATGTCCGCGCGGTGCTGGTCCGCCAAGCGCTGGCCGGGCATCGCTGGCGGTATCCGTCGATCGCACGCCGCACCGCTGTCCCCGCCCGTCGCGGTGCCGGGAGGCGGCGAGCGCCGGCACGTCGCAGACCTCACCGCCATGGCGGTCGTCCGGACCGGCGCGCTGCGCCCGCCCGAGGCGTGCTCGCCCGTACCACCGCCGCCAGAGACGCCGGCCTCGGCCCGAGGTCGCCCCGCGCGAGTGCGCCCAAAGCCCACCGACGTCGCGAGGGGCGATCCGGCGCCCCGCGCGGTATCGTATCGCCAAGACCCGACCCACGATCCCCCGCGGTTCGGCCATCCGACACGCGGCGCGACACACGCTTGAGCGCTCCGCCCGCCTCGATCGCGCTGTTGCGGACGCCGATGGCGACGCGGGTTTCCGATTGTGCCATGGCGATCCCGACGGTCGGGCGATCGCAGCCGGCACGCACATGGGGGTCGCACCCCACCGGGGTCGAGGCCGCCGGCCTTGACCTCACCGCGCGAGGGACGGATGTTGAAGGGACGCCGGCGCCGTTACCGGCCGGCTTGGAAGCACGCCATGACCCGTATCGCGATCCCGCCGGTGCAGTCGGTGCAGCGTTGAAACTGGATGATCCGGAACGCGAGGCGGTCGCCGATCGCATCATGACGGAGTTGAGCGGCTTCGCCCGTGAACTCGGCCTCTATGAGGGCATCGCACGCGGCATCATCGAGACGGTGGTGGCCGACATGCCGAATGGCTCCGACGAGCAGATCCTGACCGCAGCCCGCATGCTGATGGTGATGACCTCGGCCTAGAGGCGTCACGGGGGGCGCCGACGTCTCCGTCCCGGCGTGGGGTCCGTCCGCCCAAAGACACATGCATCCGGATCCCGGCGGTTCTGTCGCCCGAACCGACGACGTGCATCCCGATCGTGGAGCGTGCCGGTTCCCGGGCAAGAACGACGTCGGGAGGCCGCTTCGTTTCCGGCAAGCGTCGAGGCGGGCGGATCAGCCGAGGGGGTGGCGTGCGTCGGCTTCGGTGGCGGGCGACCTGTCGCGAGCATCCATCGCCGCCGAGAGCCGACTTGACCGATCCCGGTCCCTCGGGTCGGTCAGCGACTGCGGGTCGTGAGAAAGCGCCACCGAGCCGCCGGTGGTGATCCCGGCCATCGCGCGATGGCGCAGTCGTTCGCTTGGCTCGCGCCGGGCCTCCGGCTCACCGGGCCACTCGCCCCCACATCGATCTGCTG
The DNA here is from genome assembly GCF_020523825.1 of Methylobacterium brachiatum. Taxonomy (GTDB): domain Bacteria; phylum Pseudomonadota; class Alphaproteobacteria; order Rhizobiales; family Beijerinckiaceae; genus Methylobacterium; species Methylobacterium brachiatum. The sequence continues at coordinate 61,743 of NZ_JAJALK010000009.1, forward strand.
ACGGGGCGGCGGAGCGTCCGCTCTCACCGGCGTTTGAGCCCGTCCGCGACGAGGCTCCGGCGACTGGATGGAGCTGAGCGTTCTCCGGGCCGCCCCGCACCGGCGCACCGGGCGATCAGAATTCGTGGTCCGAACCGGGGGTCCGGAAACCGAGGCGATCCCATCGCGATCTTGGATGCCCGTCCCGCGCCATCGGCGGGCCAGGGGCTGCCCTTCCCGACGATGCGTGTCCCGTACTTGGGCCGCTATCGCTACGTCTACGATTTCGAGCGGCATGCGGCGTGTGCCGGCGAAGTCGTGACGGTGTTCGGGAGCGCCGCCTCGATCTCGCCGGCCGTGATCATCCTGCGTCGGTCCACTGTGCTCGACGAGATGCGCGCCTACCCGATCGTCGCGCCGGACAACCCGCTACCGGATCCCGTGCGGGTCGGGCGCTGGCACGTCTCCATCTCGATCGTGTCCCATTGCGCCAATCGCGAATGGGCGGCCCCGGTCGCTCACTTCGATATCGCGGTGGTGGGGTCATGACCGACTGGCTGGCCTGGATCCTGTGCGCGCTCGGCGTCGGCCACCACCGGCCCAGCGCCTACGCGCTGGCTTCCGACCCGATCATGATGTGCTGTTCGTATCCGTCTGGGCCACGACGTCGGTAGCCTGCATGTCGACCGGCGCCACCCTGATGTGGCGGCGCTGGAAGCACATCACGATGACTGCCAACGCCGCTCGGTTTATGGCGCCACGTTCCTGCTGATTGGTTTCGACCTCTCCATGAGCGCTGTGACCCTTGTTCGTCGCGGTCGATCGCCTGAAGGTTGTGATCCTGGGTCTTACGGCGGCTGTCACCGTCACCGTTACCGTGGTGGCCATCGCCCCTATCTCGCGGATCTTCCGGGCTGCCCGGGACGACAGGGGGATCCAGCGTGGATTGGGGAGCCGCTCGTCACGACAGTAGTTTCGGCGTTCACCGGCATCGTCGGGGCCTTCTTCACCGACTTGGCCACCCGACCGAACAACCGAGCCGACGCCCATGCGGTCGAGGCCCAAACGGAACTCACCGGCATCTCGGGCTTCCAGATCCTCGTGCGCGAGCTGCAGGCCGCCGTGTTCAGCTTGTACAGGTGATCGAGAAGCAGGGCGGTCAGATCGAGAAGCAGAGCGCCGAGATCGCAAAGCTCCGCGGCGTGGTTTCTAACTTGCGCGCCGCTCTGGAAGACGCCCTGTCCAAGTGGCGCGGTGGGGAGCCGGCCCCGCCTCCGAAGCAGAGGGGAAACCGCGCAGGGGCGTGCGGAGCAAAGCCGTCCGAGCCCTGACGCCGGCCGTTCCCGTCCTAGTAGCGGGGGGCCAGCCCAGCCACGGCGCGTCAGGAATCCGTTGAGCTGGCCCAGGTGCTCACCGAGTTCCGAGAGCAACGGGCGGAGGACATGGCTCGACTGGGTTCGGGTCAGCCACAGCGGCGCGCAACTCGCCGAGGCGGAGAAGGGACGCGATCGGTGGCAGGCCGACGCGGAGGAGCTCGAACGGCTCTGCATGCAGAACGGTAGCCCGATGCCGACCGCACCCGACGAGGGCGCCTGAAGCCTGGCACTTGATCCGCCGCTCGCGATGCTTCCCGCGCCCCCCTTCAACCCCGCCGGCAACCGCCGGGCGGGGCTTTTTTAGGCGCCAAGCGCTGCTGTCGGAACGACCGAAGGCCAGCCTGGATTGTCCAGCCACGCGCAATCCGAGGATCCATTCGATGCTGAAAGTCACCTACATCGATTTCCACGAGAAGGCTGGAAGCGCCGTTCACAGCGGCTGGTACATCACCGATGGGAACGGCGCGATCGTCGGCGAAGCGCATCGCTATGCCGATCAGGCCAGCGGTCTGCAGGCGCTCATGGCGTTGTGTTGATCTACCGCCCCTGTCGATCAGCAAGCCCGCCCGGCTCAGTGCCGCGGCGGGCTTGCTTTTGCCTATAATCCATCTCGCCGACCATGCGCTTCATAAGGTTGCGAGCGTCCGAGATAGCAGTTCATCGTGCTGCCTCAACGACAGGGAGGCATTAAAATAACCACTATCAAATAAAAATTCACTTCGAAGCGCGAAATCAACCCTAGCTTGAGATTGGAATAGTTTAATTAATTAGCGAGTTTTGTTCGGACGCATCTTACACAATACGACGATTAAATCCAAAATAAAACATCGATCCGTCAACAATATCATATGCTGCCATTTTAATAATCAGTTTATAATAATGGCTTTAGCAGAGAAATGTTTTTAATATCCGCTGGATATTTTCGCTGATCTGGTGGACCGGGCGGTAACTATTGTGCGGTGGGTAACGGCTACTGTGACCCTTCGTACTGTCGTGGCAACTCGTGCACATCCGCGGACGCTCGAAGGCAAACTCAGCTCGCCCGGTTCGCCGGCGCGGGCTTTTCCGTGACCGGCTGCCGGAACACCCCCTTCACCATCTCGGACAGAGGAATGAGCCGTATGAGTGGAGCGCCCGTTCAGGGCCCATGGGTACCCCCGCGCAGACGCCAGAGAACGGCCTAACCTCTAGCGTGGATGCATTGGCCGTACTGCCGGTTCTCGTGTTCGTCGAACGCTGGCGCCTCATCACCGGCGAGCCGCCTGCCATTCTGCTCAGCTCGCGCGCTGAAATGCTAACGTGGCTAGTCCAGAGTTCGCCTGTAGCGCCGCTTGAGCGACCGGTCCCCACCTGGAACTGTCAGCGCTGCCCCAGCAGCCCCGCGCCGTAACCGCTTGGGACCAACGCGCATCACGAATAGCGGTGCGGATGGGTTTAACCGCTCGTGAGATCGGACAATCCCCCAGGCCGTGAGCAGATCGGGGTGGGGCCGAGCCCGGGATCGAGCTGTTTACGCGTTGACAACCTTATGACCACATTTCAGCTTCTGGTTGATGGTCCAAGGTTGGCCGTGCCTTCGAAGTGTCGTCTGCCTGGGCAGGCACGACGATGCGACGAACCAACAAATGGCTCGCCGCCCGATACGAGACGCGCAGAGATGATGAGCACCGAGAGGCCCGCAGACGAGTTCGTGCCAGGCCTAACCCTGACCCAGTTTTTCCGCGCCGAGGCTGACGCTTTATCCACGGTGACGGTGATCTTGGCCACCTGGGGCCGCAAACCAGAGGGCGCGGTAACGCTACGTCTGCGCCGGGTGAAGCGCGACCTCAGGCCCCGCATGCGTTCATGGACTACCCTCTTCGGATCTCGCCGGCGCAGCTACTTCAACGCCCTCGGGGACGATGATGGAGAACTCCTCGTCGCGTTGACGCTGACCGAGGACGACATCGACGACAATATGTACGTCACGCTGCATCTTCCCAAGCCGGATGTCCGCGCGGGTGACCTGCTCGTCCTGACGATTGAAGCTATCGGCTCCCAGCCCGGCGCGGCCGCCACGGCATGGATGTCGAGTGGGACGGAACGCTTGCCTGGACACGTCGCGCTATACAGCCGGCAGTACCACCAACTGGAATATGGCCTACGCGCCCGGACCGCCTACGCCCCTCTGCTGGCCGATACGCCGGTCCCAACGCATCTTATGTGGAGCCCGGTAACGCAGTGCAATCTCAACTGCCCGCACTGCATCTCGCAGGAGACGCGCAAGTCGGTCAAACGCTTGCCCGAGACGATAAGAGATCAGATCCGTTCGTGGGTCGCCGCCGGGCACCTTAAGGAGATCGCCAGCGACTATAGCGGTGACATCCTCTGGGCAGACGCACGCTTCGGCGGCGAGCTCGACTTTCTGATTGATCTCGACGTGTCATTCGTCATCGATACCAACGGCTCGCACCTCACCCCGGAAGTCAGCGAGCGCTTGGCACGCTCAAAGCTGGATCACTTGAGCATCTCCCTGGATGCAGCAACAGAGGAGACGTTCCGGCGCGTTCGCAAGGGGGCCCCCCCGCTGGCCAAGGTGATCGAGAATATCCGCTCCGCCGTGCAGGCGCGAGGCCGTCTCGGCGGTACGCACCGCATCGCCATCAGTTTCACCCTGATGCGCAGCAACCTCGATGAGTTCCCCGACTTCCTGCGCCTCGCGCACTCGTTAGGATTGGAGATTGTCTACGCCCGCCATCTGATGCCATTCACACCAGAGATGGCGGAGGAATCGCTTTGGCACGAGCGCGAACGCTTCAACGCGGTCCGGCTAGAAAGCATCGCGCTGGCAAACGAGTTAGGCATTAGTCACTTGTTCATACCGGAGCCGTTCACGACAAAGAGGGTCGTCGGACGCCTCCCATGCTCCATACCATGGTATGGGGCAGGCGTGCTGGGCAACGGCGACGTGCTCGCCTGCTGCGTGCCCGGCCTGAAGATGGGAAATCTGCATGAGAACACGATGGAGGAGATCTGGAACGGCCCACGCTACCAGGAGCTGCGCTGGTCGGTGAACTCCGCGAATCCACCTGCACCCTGTAAGACGTGCCCGATCATCCGCGATATCAACGATCGCGATAGCTACCTAATTCACGAAGCGAAGGCTCGGCTGGTCGCCTAGCCCTCCCACGCATCAATCGGACATCGCCAGCGCCGATCAGCCTACGCTCACACATCATCGCGTATCCTCGGAGGCAGCAGGCGGTGGGACCAAGCCGGTGATGGGATCGGCGCTACCGCGCAATCTGATTGCGCACCTTGATGTCAGGGCTTGAGGCCCCGCAGGTCGGCAGGCTCTCGACCGGACCGTGCACGGCCGAGGTCGACGCCGACAAGTCGTGGTAGCAGACGCAGCCTTCAGCAAAGTAGTGATGCACCAGGGCCTTACGGGAGCGCTGCATGTCGGCCCGGGCCGATCCGCCGTGCAGCAGGTTCGCATGCCAGAACAGCACGTCGCCCTTGCGCGCCGTGAAATGCGCCGGCTTCGCTCCGTGCTCAGCGATCTCGCTTTTGATCGCAGGCTCATAGTGCTCCGAGTAGGCGCTGTAGCCACGCTCACGGAAGTCGTCCGTCGAGATGCCGACATCGTGGCTGAACAGGTACGGCAGGCGATGGGTACCGGGGTAATAGACCAGTGGTCCCGCATCGGCGTGGATGTCTTCCATGGCGATCCAGCAGGCGGCCAAATACCCGAGCGGGTAGGTGGTCATATGGATCGAGTCCGAATGCTCGGATTGCTGGCTGCCCTTGTGAGACGCGATGGTCTGAAACGGGATCGCCGGTCGACCCAACACCATACTGCTGAAGTTGACCAGCACCGGGTGTTTCAGGAGCTGATCGAGCTCTTCCACCTTCAGGTGCGGGTTCAGGTAGCGGCCCGGGTGAGGATCGTCCTCCGCGGCTTTCTCTGCCCCTAGGGTGACATCGCCGCGAACGATCGCGGCCTCGTAGGCGGCCCAAGCCTCGTCGATCGTGTCGGGATCGATCGCGCCACGCAGGACGTGGTAGCCGTTCGCTTCCCAGTACCGGCAGATTTCCGCCTGTCTGGGTGTGATCTCCCGGCGAGATAGGCGCCGCTCAATGATGTCGCGTGCGTCGGGCTGATCAAGCCACGGGCTCGGTCCGGACTCGGGGAAGCTTTCGGCGCGGAAGAGCTTGATGCAGCCAATGTCGACGGGGATGTCGGCATCGACCTTATGAGATGGGCCCCGGCTCAGCTCCGGCGTGACCGGAAGCGCATCGTCGCGTCCGAGCGCCAAGTTGAGCGCGGCCGTCTTCAGAGTGCGCGCCACGCCTACAGCTCGCGCAAGGCTCGGTGCCATTCCTTCTCTCCAACCCTACTCAGTTCCGTTCTTCGAGAGATCACGGAGGATAATCACGGCACCACGAAGGCAGGACGCCCTCGATCATGTGACGATCCGCCGGCCAAGTGAAGCCGATGTTAGGTGTGATATTCCGCCTTCAAATCGAAAGGGCCAAATCAGCCACGGCAAGCCGGAGGTTACACCTGCGATGAAGGGTGGCATGCCCCCCCGCCAGCCCGTGATCAGATCGGGCGGCGGAGCCAACGAGCCGGTCCAGCCCGCACCAGGCAACTCCAGTCGTAGCTCGGCCGGATGTCAGCGAGCCCCGCCGGATTAGGACTGAGCGATCCGCTTGATCGCAGCGGTGATCTCATCACGCAGCAGGCTCTCATCCAGTTCAGGATCGTCGAGGTCGACACCCTCCGCACGTGCGGCATCCTTCAGGCGTCCAATCTCCTTGGTTACCCATTCATCAAGCCCGCTGTCCCGCTGGGAAGGATCGTTGCGGATGTTCGCGGCGATCCAGTCCCGCATGAAGCTTGATGCCTGTTCGGCCACGGCGGCTCTCCTGTTCGGCGCCACGCATACGCCGACCGAGGGGACCCGCGAACCCATCGTTGAGGCCGCACTCCTACCGCCGGGCCATCTCAGATCTCCTGCCCGCCGTCGCCACCTGGCGCGACAAGCGCGAACGCATCTCCGAGCGCGCATCAACCTGCCGCGACCTCACGCCGATGCAATGGACGAAGCTGCGTGAGTCAGCCCTCGACTTCTGCGACCGGTTCGGCGCCGAAGCTGATCGGCACGGCTGGATCGCTCGGCAGCTGTTCGGCGTCCATCCTCAGCACGGCACGCTGCGCGTCGGCTATTGCGGAGCGCTGATGATCGCTGGCGACCGGGTTCATGGCGTCGGGGCCGACCGCATCGTGATCGAGCGAACTGCAGCACGCCGGGACAAGCAGGGCCAGGAGTGGGGCCCGCCGATTTGGGAGTTTGCGGTGAAGGGCGGTTAGGGTTCCTGCGGCTCGCCCATCCCGATCTGATCCAGCAGATCATTTCCGGCCTGCGTCAAAAACCACCGCGCCTCGCGATGCCCAATCCGCGTCCGCTCCTCGACGAGGCCGAGGTCAGCGAGCGCAAGCTCGACTTACGGTGGGCTGCTGCTCGCATCCCGTTCCCAGCGTGGTGACCGCAGGCGCGGAGGGCAGTGACGTGCTGTCGGTCGGGGCGTTCGGGCGGCATGGGGCCGAGCTACCGCGGGTCAGCCTCGACCAGACCCCGTTTCGCGGCCAGGCGCCACACATCGGCATCGCTCCGGATGAAATCACCGATCCGACGGTGCTTCGGCTCCTCGCCGGTCGGTGCGATCTTGACACCGGAGACCTTCAGGGCTGCAGCTGCCTCGTCAATCGGGGCCGAATCCTCAAACATGCGGCGAGCCAGACGCGACCGTCATCCGGCAGTCTTCGTCGTCCAAACGCTCGGGCATCAGCGCCTTCAGAATACGGCGGGCGTGCCGTCCACCTCCGAGTCCGCGCTCCAATTTGCTGATCGATCCCTGAGGAACGCCGAGCTGATGAGCAAGATCATCCTGAGACAGGCCAAGTTCGCGTCGCTTGTTACGGATAAGCAATCCGATCGGCGGAACGGACCCCTGAGCGATGTCGGTCTCGTCGGTCATCATACCATCACCGGGTGCGCCAGCAGGATTGCGGTGCGCGCCGCATGCTGCTTCTGCCGTCGAGTCGCATGGACGTCGGCGAGAATTAGGGTAGCGAAAGTGCTGGCCTGAATGGCTGCCTTGAGGTCGTGGACGCATCCGTCGGCCAGAGCACGGGGGGCATGCGATACGTTCGCAAGCACCGCGTCGACCGCCGCATTCACCTCCTCGTCGATGGCGTCCTTTGATTTGAAGAGGTCGGGGACATTGGGGTTCCAGGCCATGGCGAACCTCTACCGCGAGAGGGCAGGAGGCGTCGAATCGGTCGCGCACAGTTCAAGAAAGTGTTGAGGGCTGCGGGAATATGAAATCCACGAGCATGCTGATGGATGCAAGCGTGATGTCAGCCCCGAAGCCCACGACCGCACCAAACCCAAACCCAACTGATCTCCGAGAGATTTTGCTTCTCGCCGATCCAACGATCATGAGGGGCAAAATACCCACTGATTCCGTATGAGGTTTCCTGGTCCCACTTCGGCCTAAAGCTTTGATGCGTCAAGCTCGGCGCCCCCGGGATGCCGCCCGCTGTGATCGAGCCGTCCAAGGAGGCGAGCGCGGCCGCCCGACAAGGCGGAGCGGGTGTGGCCGTTGACCTCGGATCGAACATGCGAAGAGGGCGCTTCGTCCTGCGAGGGGTGCGTCCCCGCCTCGGACAAGGGAACCGAGAGGAGCGATAGACACCCCCATCCCGCTGCCTTAGCTCTGCACCATGACTAGGAACCCGACCGTTTTGGCGCCGCGGAACGCCTCTGACGTTACGGGCGGCGGGGTCACCGCGGTGGTCAATGCCGTGCTCACCGAGCTCGCCAAGGAAGCCTACCTGCTGGCGAATGGCTTGCCCCTCGACCGTGCGGCGGCAATGGCGAGCCACAAGGCGTTACAGGACGCCCCGCTCACCGATCGGGACCAGCGCCAGCGCGACATGGTGCGCGCACCGCGGTCTTGCTGTCACACCCGGTGAAGGGATGAGCATGGACGCACCTGAGATCCGAGCAGAGTGGAAACTCGATCTCATCGCTTTCCTGCTGCCCCAACTGAGGGGTAGCGATGCGGAGCGAACGAGCACGATCAACACCGTCATCGTGGCCTTGGACACAGCCCACAGCGAGGGACTGCGCCAAGCGGCTTCGTTCTGCCGGGAGATCGGTCGGGGTTCGAGGCGGGATGAAGAGATCGCGAGGGTGCTCGCCGTCGGCATCGAGAGAATGGCCCAGCAAAACGATACGGCGTCCAGGCGATAGGGGAGCCAGGGGCATTTTGCGCCACGACGCCTCGCGAAACCAAGCCGCCGCTCGACCGCGCAAGCCCCCCATGCGCGCACACGCCCAGCACTCAGGTCCGAACCCGCGACCGCCGTCCAAATCGTCGAGTACGCGCGCTGCGAGGCCGGGAGGCCACCCTGGTTCTGACCCACATCGAGCCACACGGCCCAGGGGGCAGCCAGCTGAACCCGTTGGTGGCGCGATGGCCGCTCGCCCACCGCGGGGGCCCGTGATCGGGGCGCCTTCGCTCACGCCCGATCGGGCACGGGGACGCCAAGTCGAACTCGGGCGCCGAGATCGGAGGCCGGACCGGGGCCCTGCGCATCGCCGCGGGCTCGAATGCGCGGCGCCGGATCGGATCAGATCGTCCCCTCGATACGCAGGCTCGATTCGGGATACTCGACCATCATCCGGCGCTGTTCGGGCGAGTTGTTCCAGCTGCCCGGGCGGATGTAGTCGCCCGCGTCGAACACCTCGACCACGTTCCCCACCGTCGGGATTTCCCGGAAGCCGTGATCGTGGCCGTTCGAGAAGGACACCACGGTCTCGACGGCGTCCGACAGGTAGCAGATCGCCGGGCCCAGCGTCCCGAAGCCGAAGACGAGGTGCCGCCCATTCACCAGGGCGGCGGTATCCTCGACGATGGTCCCGCTCTGCACCGAGAACGGGATTGCGCGCGCCGCGAGGTGAGCTTCCAGCGCGTCGATCACCGGATTCAAGCGGTTTTCATAGACCAACTTGACCCGTGTGATGCGGCCGGCCTGCAGGAAGCGGTCGATGACGAGGGTGTAAAAGGCCAGCGGCGGCTGAATGTAGGCCGCGTTGACCCAGGTGCTGAACACGTCGCCCGAGCGGATGTGGACGATCAATTCGTCCGCGGGCTTAGGCGCGAACACCGGCGGCAACAGATTGTAGAGCGGGTGGATGATCGTCCGCACCGTTTCGCGCCTCTGGCTCGGCGTGAGCAGATCCCGGGCGAAGCGCGCGTGGTGCTCCAATTCCCAGAAGTAGCCCTCTAGGAACCAGCCGCCCGCGGGGAGCGGATGGGTACTCGGCAAGAAGGACAGGCCGCCGAGGTCCACCGGCTCGGTGCGCGCGATGACGCCGCTGGTGTCCCGCGTGGCGAGCTTGAAGTATCGAAGGCGGAACTTGCGCGCGACGGCGATCGCCATCGTGTGCTGCATCAGGCCGTTGCCGAGCGCGCCGTTGAGTACGAGCGACACGCCGATCAACGGGGCGTCGCGGGTGCCCGGCGCGCCGACGAGGGCGTAGCTCATCTGCTCGACCGCTCCAGGCACCTCGGCCAGCAGCGGGACGTCGAGGCCGAGGTCCTCGCGCAGGCCGATCAGCTCGTAGGCCGACCTTTCGACGAAGACCTCGACTTGGCTCAGCACCAGGGGCTGGCGCTCGTCGAGGGACACCTTGACGAAGCGCGCCCAAACCAGGCCGGCGAGGGGGAGCTGCAGAGGGATCGCCTGTCCGCGCGCCCGAAAATGCGTCAACCCGGCATGGATCAGAGTCCAGTTCGACCCGTCTTCCGAGACCTCGACCCGGAGGGACCGGGCGGCCTCCCGGGCGTGCTCGCGCCGATTGTGGACGACGATCGCCGATAGGGGGAAGCGCCGTTCGAGATCGACCTGCCACCACGCCGGCTCGTCCGCGTCGGTGTGGGCATTGTATTCCGGGCCGAAATCGCCGTTTACGAGCCCGTCGGGCTCCAGTGAGCACCATCCAGGCCGTGAACTCTGCGTCGCCGGCTTGCCGAGGGCGACGTTGACGAAGAGATTTGGATCGTCGAAGGGCGCGGTCATCGCAGGCGTCTGAGCAGGTGGCGCGCGCGCGGTCAACCGCCCCGTGCTCCGGCAGTCAATACGGTCCTGCACCCGGGGGCGGCTTGCCTCACCGAGGCTTGGACCGTTAGGCGACCGAAGGCGCGCGTGGCGCGGGCTGGGGACGGGTGCAAGGTATGGCCGCGACAGCCGATCGAAGCGGGGACCTGATCGATCTCGCGATCACCGGGGTGGTCGCCCGCTCGTCAGGTGGGATTACCCCGGCTTTCCCCGAGGGGGAGGGGGAGGCACCGGCGGGCGCCGACCGAACGCTCACACTTCAGGTCGACCTCGGCGCGCGCTTCCCGATCCACGCGGTCTCGGTGAGCCCGGTCGGACCGGGGGAGGGCGATGCACTGCGGCTCGCGGTCTCCTCCGACGGGCGGACTTGGTCGGAGCCGGAGACCACGTCGCAGATCGCCGCGGACGGCGCGATCCGCGCGCGCGTCGGGGCCGGGCCGGCCGGCTGGGCCCGCCACGTCCGCGCCACGCTCCCCTCCGGGGTCGGGTCGAACGACGCGCGCCTGCAGGTCTGGTGCGAGGCGGCGGCGCTCGACCTGATCAGCCTCCGCGCCCGGCTCGGCGTCGCTTTCAACATCCTCCACGAACGTCCGGGCGCGGTGCTGCACACCTCCTACAGCCTCGTGAGCGCCGAGCGCCCGCGATCGAAGGCGCTCGTTGGCATCGCGCTCCTGGAGAACGGCGCCTTCGGTAATTGCCTCGTGCAGTACGCCATCGCCATCTCGGTCGCGCGCGCACTCGGGTTGAGGCTCATCAAGATCCCGAAGGTCGATCGGAGCCAGGCGATTTTCCTGCGCGAACCCCTGACCTGTCGAGAGATCACGTTCATCCCCGCCGACGGGCCGCTGCCGGACGACGGCTATTTCCTGTCGGGGATGTTCTTCGACACGCCGTTCCAGCCCCTCGTCGCGGCGCGCGACCCGCTACCGATGCGCGAGATCGTCCACAGCTACATCCGGCCGGTGTTCAACGGCCTGCCGGCGGTGTTCCCGGCCAAGCCTGAGGATCAGCTCATCATCCATATCCGTTCCGGCGACATCTTCAGCACTTGGATCGACCCGAACTACCCGCAGCCGCCGCTGGCGTTCTACCGGATGGTGATTGAGCGCCTGTGGCGAGAGGGCCGCATCCGATCGGTCAAGCTGGTGTTCGAGAACCGGGCGAACCCGGTGATCCCGGCACTGGAGGCCTATATCGCGGGCGCCGGGCTTGCGCTGACGACGCAGAGCGGCACGCTCGTGGACGACGTCGCGGCCATCGCCGACGGACGCTACCTGGTCTTCGGTTTCGGCTCGTTCGGCCCCGGCGTCTGCCACATATCGGCGCGCGTGGAGCAGGTATTCTACTTCTCGTGCAACTGGCCGCAGGGCTTTCAATCGATCGAGACGGTGGGCCAGGCCATCGAGGTCCGGGACGTCGGGGGCGGGTACATGAAGATCGGTGACTGGGCGAACTCCGAGGCTCAGCGCCGGCTGATGATCGAGTATCCGGCGGAGAATTTGGCCTTCGACGACCGGATCTGAGCGAACAGCTCACGGACCGAGCGAGGCGGCCTGCCCGGACCCGTCCCCGGCCGCCCCGCGAACGGCTGTGATCCCGTGACGCGACACCCCCGCGTTCCCGAACCGGCGCCCACTTCGGCCGCTAGCGCGCTAGTCGGCGACCTGCACGGCCTCCGCGACCTCCGATAGCCGCTCCAGCGCGGCCGTGTAACCCGCCAGGGCCTGGAACGCGTCGCGCGCCTCCTCGCTTCCGAAGACGACGACGAAGGCGTGCGTGAAGTCGTCCCGCGCCCGCGGATCCACATCCGGGCCGTAGGCCAAGGAGGCGACCTCGCCGACCCGGTCGCACAGCGCGATCAGCGACTGGAGCGCGGCATCGCGCTCCGGGGGGGCTGCCCCGGCGCCGAACCGCAGGAGCAAGGTATGGCGGATCATCGGAGGGCCGCGCCGCTGACGCCTGTGGCCGGAGCGGCCGCGGCGCCGGTCCAGACGCCCCCCTCCGATCGGATGATCCCCGTCCGATCCTGTTTGCCCCTCACGCGCCCTCCCTCGTCGCCACGGCCCACCGAAGCGGGCCGTGCCGATCCGCTCCACCAGCCCCCCCCGCGTGAGCGACGACGCGAAGGCCGGCGCGCGCCCGCTCGAATCCCCAGCCCTTAGCCCGGCGATACCCCGAGCGCTACCGGCCCGGCCGAGCATTCGGATCGCCCGGCCCACCCTCGCGGCGGCGCGCGTCAGTGCCGCCAACCGACGCCCGAGCGCAGGAGCCGGGCCGGGTTGCCCACGATCAGGCTGTTGGGCCCGAACCCGGCGGTGACGATCGAACCGGCGCCGACCACGGAATCGTGGCCGATGCTCGCGCCCTTCAGCACCATCGCCCGCGCCCCGACCCAGACGTGTTCGCCGAGGCGGATATCCGCGGCCTGGTTGATGCGCTCGCCCGTGGTGACGTCGAACACCGTGTGATAATCTGAGGTGCTGAACACCGTGTCGCCCGCGATCAGGCAGCGCGCGCCGATGCTGATCTGGCTGCCCTCGTGCGTGCTGAGGCTCACCGCGCCCGCGAAGCCGACCTCGCGCCCGACGTCGATGCGCGCGCCCGCGCCGAACGCGCTCAGGCTCAGCCGGCCGATCACGCAATCCGGGCCGATCGTGATCGAGGCGTGGGAGCCGACGGTGAGCGAGACGTCGCCGCTGGTCACGGGCCCGTCGATCTCGACGCGCGCGCCCTCTCCGGTGAACAGGATGCTGCCGGTGGAGTAGCGCCGGAACTTCTCGGACAACACGATGGTGTTGGCGCTGAGGTTGCCTTGGATCTCGACCGTCATGCCAGCCTGTTCCGGGCGCGCGAGATGCGCCGAGACCCGTTTAGTGCCCCGCCGGCCGACACCGCAATCGTCGGGCGCGGGAGCGGGTATCTCGCTCGCCCGGCTTGGCCGCCCGGGACCGTGCAACCGGCGCCGTCCCCGGGGGCCCTTGACCGGCATCCCGCATACCGGAATGCCCTCACGCCGCCCCGAGCCGCCGCGCAGTCGCGGACGTCTCACGACGGGCTGTGCGGTGATGCGATCCCGCCGATCCCGAGCCGCTGACGGATCGCGCGCCGCCCCCGGCGCTCATGGGCGGCGCGGCGAAGCGATGGGCGGACGGCAGGTGCGGACGGCATGCGCGCCGATGGGCACGCGTCCGCCCGGATCGCCGGATACCGGATGAGCGCCCCAGCCCCGCCGCAGCGGCGGAGCGATCCGGGCTGCTGGCTCCGGGTTCGGGCGGATGCCGTCGGCTGTCCCACCGCGGCCCCCGGGGTCGCAACCGCCCGTTCGCGGCGTCCTCTGCGCGGTCGAGCCGCGGTCGCACCTGTCCCGCCCGGCCTCGATCTCGGACGATGACGCCGCCGTCCGGGCGGTCGATGGCGAGGACAGCCGGGCCCGGTTCCTCGTCGCTCGCATCCGCGAAAGTCCCGGGCTTGCGCATGCATCAAACACGCGGCCCGCATAGACGCCCGTCATCGCTCGGACGGGGACCGGGCCCGGCGCGGCCGTCTGCGACGCGGCCTCACCGATTTGGCCGGCGCCCCCTCGTCATGCCGCTCGGCAAGCTTTATCAGCCTCGCAGTGGCCGCGACCGACGCTGCGCGGCCTCCCCCGTCGTCGGAGCCGCCCGCAGACCATGTCGATCCGGACCGCCGCCGTCATCTACCTCGCCCGCGGCTACGACGCCGACCACGCGGAACGGTTCCGGCGGTTCGTGGCGTCCTATCGGGCGCATCCGGCCGGCCACGCGCACCGGCTCTACGTGATCTTCAAGGGCTTCGCCGACGCGGCGCAGCGGGCGGCCGCGGAGGAGATCTTCGACGGCGTGCCCTTCACGGCGATCGACACCGACGACCTCAGTTTCGACCTCGGCGCCTACGCGGACGCCCTGCGCAGCGTCGGCGAGGATCACGTCTGCTTCCTCAACACCAACGCCGAACTCAACGCGCCGTCCTGGCTCGCCAAGCTGCTGCGCAATCTGGAGATGCCCGGCGTCGGCATGGTCGGCGCCACGGGCTCGTTCGAGAGCCTGCGCTACATCAACCGCCTGTTTCCGGCGTTTCCCAACCCCCATCTGCGCACGAACGCCTTCGCGATGCGGCGCGAGCACGCGGTGGCGCTGCTCGGCGCCTACGCCATCGCGACCAAGCTCGACGCCTTCTTCGCGGAGAGCGGCCCCGACGGCCTGACCCGGCGGGTCCTCGCCCTGGGTCTGACCTGCCTGATCGTCGGCGCCGACGGCCGCGGCTACGCGCCGCCGCTCTGGCCGATCAGCGAGACGTCCCGGCAGGGCGCGCAGGCCAACCTCCTCGTGCACGACAATTACACCCGCGGCTACGAGGCGCTGGGCTCCGGTGCCCGCGCGGAGGTCACCCTCGCATCCTGGGGCCGTGCGATCCCCGCCACGGTGATCGAGGCGTAGCTCCCCGCCGGGCTCGACGGGGTCGGGACCGGCGCGCTGGCGGATGGCGGCGGCGAGCCGGCAGATCTAGGGTGCGATCGACGCCCACGGGCCACCGCGCTCCGTCCGGCCGGGGATCCGCGGCCACCCAGATCGGGATCGCCCCGGGCGGACCGCGTGAGCGCGCCGATGGCGACGGCCGGCCGCGATCGGGCGGGCGCCGCGAGGCCGGCACAGCAGCCCCCGTGATCGGGCCAGGTCGCGGTCCCGATGGCGGGCTGCGCGGGCGGCGGCTTGAACAGCATCGGCCTTCGCGCGTAAGCCGCGCGGTGTCGGTGTGGGAGGTCGGTCGCCGCGTGGCGGTCGAGGCGCCCCCCTCGCTGCCGTCCGGGCTGCCGCCCCGAGGGAAGCGACGGGATGGCCGGGGAGGGATCGATGAAGGCGGTGATCTTGGCGGGCGGGCTCGGGACGCGCCTGTCGGAGGAGACCGGGACGCGCCCGAAACCGATGGTCGAGATCGGCGGCCAGCCGATCCTGTGGCACATCATGAAGGGCTTCGCCGCCCACGGCGTGCGCGAGTTCGTGATCTGCCTCGGCTACCGGGGGTACATGATCAAGGAATTCTTCCTCAACTACCGTCTCCACCTCTCGGATGTGACGGTGGCGACCGGCTCGGGTGACATCGAGTTCCACCGCTCCGGCGCCGAGGACTGGAGCGTGTCGCTGATCGAGACCGGGCCCGAGACCATGACCGGCGGCCGGCTGAAGCGCGTGCGTCCCTATCTCGGGGCCGAGCCGTTCTTCATGACCTACGGCGACGGCGTCTCCGACGTCGACCTCACCGCGCTCGCAGCCTTCCACGCCGCCCACGGACGGATGGCGACGCTGACCGCCGTAGCACCCCCCGGCCGGTTCGGCGCCCTGGAACTGGAGGGCGACGCGATCCGCAGCTTCCGCGAGAAACCCGCGGGCGACGGCGCCGTGATCAACGGCGGCTTCTTCGTGCTCGACCCGCAGGTGCTCGACTACGTGTCGGGCGACGCCACCGTCTGGGAGAACGAGCCGCTGGAGCGGCTGGCCCGCGAGGGACAGCTCCAGGCCTTCCGTCACGCCGGATTCTGGCAGGCGATGGATACCCTGCGCGACAAGAACCAGCTTGAGGCGCTCTGGGCCGCGAAGGCCGCCCCCTGGAAGATGTGGTGATGGGGGGCGTGCGATGACCCTGCGCAACCCGGATCCGGGCTTCTGGGCCGGCCGCCGCGTGTTGGTCACCGGCCATACCGGCTTCAAGGGCGCTTGGCTCAGCCTGTGGCTCGCCCGCCTCGGGGCCCGGGTCACCGGCTACGCGCTGGTGCCGGAGACCGAGCCGAGCCTGTGCGCGCTCGCCGACTTGCCCGCGCGGATCGACAGCCGGATCGGCGACGTGCGCGACCTCGCCGCGCTCACCGCCTGCGTTGCCGAGGCGCGGCCCGAGATCGTCCTGCATCTCGCCGCCCAGGCCCTGGTGCGGCCCTCCTACACCGATCCGGTGGGCACCTATGCCAGCAACGTCATGGGCACGGTCCACCTGCTGGAGGCGGTGCGCGCCTGCCCCACGGTCCAGGCGGTGGTGATCGTCACCAGCGACAAGGCCTACGAGAACCGCGAGTGGGTCTGGGCCTATCGCGAGGATGAGCCTATGGGCGGGCGCGATCCCTATTCCAACTCGAAGGGCTGCGCCGAACTGGTCACCAGCGCCTATCGCGCCTCGTTCTTCGGCGCGAGCGGCCATCCGGCGCGCGTCGCCAGCGCGCGGGCGGGCAACGTCATCGGCGGCGGCGACTGGTCGCTGGATCGCCTGGTCCCGGACGTGGTCCGCGCGTTTGGGCGCGGCGAGCCGGTGGAAATCCGCGCGCCGGGCGCCGTGCGGCCCTGGCAGCACGTGCTGGAGCCGCTCTCGGGCTATCTGCGCCTGGCCGAGGCCCTGTGCGGCGACGACGGGGCTCGCTACGCCGAGGGCTGGAACCTCGGCCCGGCCGACGCGGATTGCCAGCCGGTCTCCGCGGTGGTGGCCGGCCTCGCCCGGGGCTGGGGCGCGGGCGCACATTGGCGGCTCGCCGCCGGCACGCACCCGCACGAGGCCACCTTCCTCAAGGTCGACGCCTCGAAGGCGCGCGCGCATCTCGCCTGGGATCGGCGCCTGCGGCTCGCCGAGGCTCTGGACTGGACCGGGGCGTGGTACCGGGCGCAGGCGCAGGGCGCGGATGCCGCGGCGCTGACCCTCGAACAGATCGGGCGCTACGAGGCGCTGGCGGTGTCCGGGGACCGGGACTCGGCGGACAACGTGGCGGGACATTGGGTGGGAGACTCGGCATGAGCGCGGCGACGGACACCCTCACGGCCCCCGCGCCCCGCGCCTGCTGCCGGTCCTGCGGCGCGCCGCTCGCCCGCACCGTGGCCGATCTCGGCCTGTCGCCGCTCGCCAATTCCTACGTGCCGCCCGAGCGCGCGGGACAGGGCGAGATGGCCTATCCGCTCCACGCCTTCGTGTGCGAGCGCTGCTGGCTGGTGCAGCTCGAAGCGTTCGAGAGCCCGGAGCACATCTTCTCGGACTATGCCTACTTCTCCGGCTTCTCCGCCGGGTGGCTGCGCCACGCGGAGAGCTACGTCGCCGCCATGGCCGAGCGCTTCCGGCTCGGGCCGCACAGCCGGGTCGTGGAGGTGGCCAGCAACGACGGCTACCTGCTGCAGTACTTCGTCGCCCGCGGCGTGCCGGTGCTGGGGGTCGAGCCGGCCGCCAACGTCGCCGCCGTCGCGCGCGCGAAGGGCGTGCCGAGCGAGGTCGCGTTCTTCGGGCGCGCCACCGCGGAGCGGCTGAAGGCGGAGGGCCACGGCGCCGACCTGATGGCGGCCAACAACGTTCTGGCCCACGTGCCCGACATCCTCGACTTCGTCGCCGGCTTCCAGGTGCTGCTGAAGCCCGAGGGGGCCGGCACGTTCGAGTTCCCGCACCTGCTGCGGATGATCGAGCACAAGCAGTTCGACACGATCTATCACGAGCACTTCTCCTACCTGTCGCTCGGCGTGGTCTCCGGAATCCTAGAGCGCTCGGGCCTGCGGGTGTTCGACGTCGAGGAGTTGCCGACCCACGGCGGCTCGCTGCGGGTGTTCTTCTGCCACGCCGACGGCCCGCACGCGTCGACGCCCGCCGTGGCGGCGGTACTCGCCGACGAGCGGGCGGGTGGGCTTTTCTCGGCGGACGGCTACGCGCGGTTCGCCGACGCCGTGGTCGAGATCAAATGCGCCAGCCTGGAGTTCCTGATCGGCGAGCGCCGGGCGGGCCGGCGCGTCTGCGCCTACGGGGCGGCGGCCAAGGGCAACACCTTCCTGAACTATTGCGGCATCGGCCCGGAACTGGTCGCGGCGGTGGCCGACCGCTCGCCGCACAAGCAGGGCACGCTCCTGCCCGGCAGCCGGATCCCGGTGGTCTCGCCCGAGGCGCTGCTCGCCCTGCGCCCGGACACCGTGCTGATCCTGCCGTGGAACCTGAAGGCCGAGATCATGCAGGAGATGGAAGGCATCCGGGCATGGGGCGGGCGCTTCGTCACCTGCATCCCAAGCCTGACGGTGGAGTGAGCCCGCGTGATCTTCGAGGAACTGCCGCTGGCGGGCGCCTACCGGATCGGGCTCAGCCCGCACGCGGACGAGCGCGGCTTCTTCGCCCGGACCGTGTGCGAGGACACCCTCGTGGAACGTGGCCTGGTCGGTCGGTTCAAGCAATCCAGCGTATCGTTCAACCTGCGCCGCGGCACGGTTCGCGGGATGCACTACGCGGTGGCGCCGCACGCCGAGACCAAGCTCGTGCGCTGCACCCGGGGGGCGATCCACGACGTGATCGTCGACCTGCGCCGGGATTCGCCGACCTACCTGCGGGCGGCCGAAATCGCGCTCTCGGCCGAGAACCGGGCGACGCTGTACATCCCGGCTGGGTTCGCGCACGGCTTCCAGACGCTGCGCGACGACACGGAGGTGCTGTACATGATCGACAGGGCTTACGTGGCCGGGGCCGCCCGAGGCCTGCGCTGGGACGACCCCGCCCTCGGCATCGCCTGGCCGGAGCCGGTGAGCGTGATCGCCGAGCGCGACCGCGCCTTCCCGGCCTGGGACGGCGCGGATCCGGGCGCATGAGTTCGGGGGCGCGCCGCGTCCTCGTCACCGGCGCCACCGGCTTCGTCGGCACCCACGCGATCCCGGCGCTCCGGGCCCGCGGGTTCGAGATTCACGCGCTGGGCCGCGCGCGGCCAGAGGCGTCGACGGTCGCGTTCCACCCGGTGGACCTGCTCGACGCGGGGGCGGTCCGGGCGGCGGTTCAGGCAGTCCGGGCGAGCCATCTCTTGCACCTCGCCTGGTACGCCGAACCCGGCCTGTACTGGCGCGCGGCGGCCAACCTCGACTGGGTCGCGGCGAGCCTCGCGCTGGTCCGTGCCTTCCGGGAGGCCGGCGGCGGGCGGGCGGTGGTGGCGGGCACCTGCGCCGAGTACGCCTGGGGGCCCGAGCGCCTCAGCGAGGACGCGCCCTGCGTCCCCGCCACCCTGTACGGGGCGGCCAAGGACGGGACGCGGCGGATCCTCGCGGCCTACGCCGGCGAGACCGGGCTGTCCCTGGCCTGGGGGCGGCTGTTCTTCCTGTACGGGCCGGGGGAGCGGCCGGGCCGGCTGGTCGGCGACGCGATCCGGGCGCTGGCCTCGGGCGCGCGCTTCGCGACGAGCCCGGGCCACCAGCGCCGGGATTTCAGCCACGTGGCGGACGCGGCCGGGGCGTTCGCGGCCCTGGTCGAGTCCGACGTCGCGGGCCCGGTCAATGTCGGTTCGGGCGCGGCGGTGCCGGTCCGGGTGATCCTGGAGCGGATCGGCGCGCTCACCGGCCGCCCCGACCTCATCGACTTCGGCGCCCGCCCGCTCCCGGCGAGCGAACCGGCGGGCATCGAGGCGGCGGTGACGCGGCTGCGCGACGCGGTCGGCTTCCGCCCGCGCTACGATCTCGACGCCGGCCTGCGCCAGACCTTCGCGGCCCTCGGCCCGAAACCGTAGGGCGCCGCGGCGCGGGGCCGCCCGCGCCTGGACGCCCCGGTCACCGAGTTCCGCCCGATCTCCGGGTCGGGCGGGACGGGGGCCGCGAACTTCCAGCTTGAGCGGGGCGCCCGCTCACCGCTCACGATTGCCCATCCGCGTCGGCGTCCGCGCCCGGATGATCCCGGCCCGCGGCGGCGAGCCGGAGTTCGTCCTCCAGGAGCGCGTTCCCGGCCATGCGCGCGAGAGCCTCGGCCAGCGAGACCGGCGCGTAGCCCCAGGCGTCGACCCCGACATCCTCGGCGTGGCGCGTGCCCGGGATGGTCCCGTGCGTATGCCCGTAGAGGTGGACCGCGCCGGCGTGGATCCGGTGCCACGACCGCAGGGCGTAGTGGCACAGCACGACGCGACGCCCCGCCACCGAGATCGCGTGCAGCTGCCGCGGCGGCGACGACCACGGCAGGCGCAGAGTCGCCTTGTGGTCGTGGTTGCCCACGATCAGGTGCTTGCGCCCGTGCAGGCGGGCGAAGACGCGCGCGAGGGCGACCGGGTCGAGGCCGAGGGCGAAGTCGCCGAGATGCCAGACGTCGTCGCCGGGCGCCACCCGGGCGTTCCAGCCCCGGACCAGGGCGGCGTCGTGCTCGGCGATCCCGGGGAAGGGCCGGCCACAGAAGCTCAGGACGTTGGCGTGGCCGAAATGGGTGTCGGCGGTGAACCAGGTATGGGGCATGGGGCTCTCCCGGTCGGGCGCGGCGCGGGCAGGTCGGGGCGTCCGGGACCGCGGCGGGGTCTGGATGGTGGAAGCGGGCGGGGCCGGCCTGGGTCTGAGCGCAGCGGCTTCGCTCCGCGCGTCACCCGGCGCGGCCGGCGGCGGCGTCCGGGGGGCGCCACGCGTCGAGGAACGCGCCGAGATGGGGACGGCCGGCGCGCTCGCCGGCGAGGTAGGCGGACAGGCCTGCGAGGGCCTCGGCGTGGCCTGCCGGCGCCTGGCGCCCGGTGAGCAGGGCGTAGCGGCAGTACAGGCCGAACAGGTTGAGCACGTCGCCCTCGCAATAGGCCCGCACCCGCTCGACCTCGCCCGCCAGGATCATCGCCTCCACGTCGCCGCCGTGGCCGCCGATCTTGCCCGGCAGGTCGAGCGCCCGGGCGGCCTCGTCGAGGGAGAGGCGGGCGCAGGCGCCGTAGGTCGAGAGCGCGTCCATCAGGTCACAGTGCCAGCGCTCGCTGTACCGGTTGGTGTAGCCGTGGCGGCCGCCGTCCCCGTGCCAGCCGCGGGCGGTGAGCCCGTGGACCATCGTGCGCTGCATCAGCACCGGCAGGTCGAAGGCGCGCCCGTTCCAGGTCACGACGCGGCTCGGCTCCCGCGCGAAATATCCCCAGAAGCCGCGCAGGAGGCGCGCCTCGTCCCAGTCCGGCGCCCCGCCGGAGCGGCACCCGGTGACGGCGTAGCGCTCGAAGCCGTCCCCGTCCGCCTCGATCCGGGCCTCGACCACGGAGATCGCGACCACCCGGTGCCAGATCGGCTTGGGGAACTTCGCTCCCCACGCGGCCGGCATCCGGGCGCGGTCGGGGGCGGTCTCGACGTCGAGGCACAGGAGCCGGGTATGCGGGGCGGAGGCAGTGGGCGGGCGTGGGGTCTGGCGGGCGAGGTCCATGGCAGTGTCCTGTCCGATGCCGGAGCCGTGCGGGCTCCGGGCTGGCGCGCGCGGCGGGCGCGGGTTGAGCGTGGGGCGGGCCGGGTCCGCCGGCCCGCGGCGCGGCGGTCACACGAGGGAGCGGCCGAGGCGGTAGAAGCGCGAGACCGTGCGCGCCCAGCCGGCCTCGGCATCCAGCGCGAGCAGCGGCGAGGTGACGACGCTGCGCCGGCCCGGCAGGCGGGGGTGGCCCTCGGCCGTGCCGATCAGCACGCGCTCGACCGTGGGCACCAGGCAGTGGCGCCAGTCGACCAGGCGCGGCGCGCCCGCGAGGTCGCGGGCGGTGGGGGCCGCGCCGACCGTGACCGCGTCGAAGGCGGCCAGCGCCGCCTCCAGGGTCACGGCCTCGTCGACGGACATGTACAACTCAAGGCTGGGGAAGTCGGAAGCGGCGGGCATGGGGGTCGATCCTCTCGATCGCGTTCGCGGGGGAAGGGTGGCGCGGGCGCGCCGCCCCGGGGATTGTCAGGCGGTCGGGGGGAGCCCGGTCCCGGCGGGGCCGGGCGGGACGGGATGCCGCGCCGCCTCGGCCGGATCGGGGGCCGGGCCGGGCGGCCGGGGACGTCGTCCGGCCGGGACGCGGACCCGCGGCGGGTGGGCGGCGGCGATGGCGGCGACCTCGGCGCCGGTCTGCACGGGCTCGGCGAGCAGGGCCTCGGCGAGGGCGCGGATCGCCGCCCGGTCCGCCCAGACCCGCCGGGCGGCTTCCGCCTCCAACCGGCGCAGGTCCGCCTCCACGAGATCCGCGAGCGGGGGGTCCGCGCGCAGCAGCGCCAGCGCCCCGGCCTGCTCGACAAGGGCGCTGAGCCGCCCGCCGAGCCCGAAGCTCGCGTGCACCGCCGCCAGGAGCGCGGTCGCCGCGGACAGGTCGGCGCTCGCCCCGGCATGGGCGCCGGCGCCGAGCCGCACGTCGGCCGCCCGGCCGGCGAGCAGGCCGATCACCCACCGCTCCAGGGCGGCGCGGTCGGGCGTCGGGTCGCGGAACCGGATCACGGTCACCCCCTCGTGCCGCGGGCCGACCCGGAGCGTCACCTCGACCACGTCCTGGCCGAGGCGGTGGGCGACGACCGCGTGCCCGGCCTCGTGCAGGGCGACCGCCCGGCGCTGCTCCGGCGGACGCGGATCCACGGGGGTGAGCTCGGCGAGGAGATCGCCGAGCGCGAGCGCGCGGCCCTCACCTTGCGCCCGCCGCCGCGCGGCCCGGACGTAGCCGGCGAGCACCGCCCCAGTCGCCCCCTCGGACAGGCGAATCGCGGGGGCGAGGTCGGCGTCCCGGAGGTCGTCGCCGAGATGGACGCGCAGGATGGCCAGGCGCGCGTCAGCATCGGGCGGACCGATCTCGAACTGGCGATCGAACCGCCCGGGCCGGAGCAGGGCCGCGTCCACCCGGGACAGGTCGTTGGTCGCCGCGAGCAAAACCACGCCCGCGCGACGCACCTCCTCTACCCTGAGTAGTACAAATGTGATGACCGGCAACCACCAGTCAGCACCACGGTCGTTGAGCCGGCTACGATTCGGCAAGGCGTCGAGCTCGTCGAGAAACCCGACCGCGGTGCCGTTGGCCTTGGCCGCCACGCCCAGCGCGTCGAAGAAGGACGCGGCAGACTTCACCACCCCGTCGAGGTGTCCCGAGGAGCCGGTGAACCACTCCGCCACGCTGGTGGTCACGAACGGCACGCCCGCCTCCGCGGCGAGGGCGCGGGCGAACGTGGTCTTGCCCGTCCCGGGGATCCCGAAGAGCACGGCTCCCTCCAGCAGGCCGGCCCGCATCTCGCCCCGGCGCACCCGGGCGATGTCCGAGACCAGCGCCGTCGCCCAGCCGTGGGCCGGGCCGTAGCCCGCGAGCTCGGCGAGGGGCGGGGCGGCGCCACCCTGTATGGGCCCGAGTCGGGCAAGGCTCGCCCGCCTCAGGCGCGCGGCGCACGCCCCCGGGCTCGACCCGGGGCGCAGGGCCCCGGCGACGTCGAGGAGGTCGAGCCCGGCGAGATCCTCCGGGGCGATCGCCCGGCGCGGCCGGCACCCGCACCAGATCGCGATCGCCCGGGTGACCAGGCGGGCGTCGAGGGGCGGCACGGTGAGGGCGTGGTCGGCGGCCGCCGCGAGGGTCGGGGCGAGCCAGGCCGCGTCGGGGGCGATCGCCACCACCGGCCGCCCCTCGGCGAGGAGGTCGACCGCCTCGCGGTCCGGATCGCGGGCCGCCGACGCCCGGGGCCGGCTGGCCTGAGTGAGGCGCCGGGCTTGGCCGCCGCTCGCCGCGGCGATCACGCCATCGACCGGCGCGACCCAGGCCGGCCCCGGGACCGCGACCGCCACGACGATCGGCTCGCCCGCGCGCAGGGCCCGGCGCAGGCCCGGCGTCAGGAGCGGGTCGAGGGCGAGCTCGGCGAGCAAGCGCAGGGATGACACCAGCCCGTCGGCCCGGCGGATCCCGCGCCAGCCCCGGCGCGTCGCGGTCTCGGCCGCGGGATCCGACCACAGGTCGAGCCCGGTCTCGAAATCCGCATCTCCGGCGTCGATGGCATCGCCGTCGACACCCGGGACGGGCGGGGGATCCGGCAGCAGATCGGACTGGAGATCGGGAAGGTCGTCGGGGCCGGCCGGGGCGGGTCCACCCTCGGCCGCTGCGCGCGCCCGGACGATGCCCTCAGGGGGCGCCCCGTCGCCGCCGATCCCACGAGTCGCCGGATCGCTCCGGCCGCTGCGATCGCGGGGGCTCACGGGCGGTCCTCCCGGCGCGGGGCCAGCGGGACGTCGATGACCCGGGCGGGATCGAACGTCGCCCGGCACTCGTCGCGGTAGCCGTGCGGGTTGGCCACCAGCCGCGTACGACCGACCACCCGGTCCACGGGGTGGTGGGTGTGGCCGAACACCCAGAGGTCCGGCGCGCCGGCCGCGATCAGCTCGCTGAGGTCGCTGGCGAAGGCGGCCGAGAGCGGGTCGCGGCCGTAGCGCGGGGCGATCCCGGCCGGGTGCGGGGCGTGGTGTGAGACCACCACGGTCGGTCCGGGGAAGGGGCGGGCGAGCGCGGCCGCGAGGAAGGCGTGCGAGGCCGCGTGCAGTCCGGCCGCCTCCTCGGGACGGAAGCCCCGCCGGGCGTCGCCCCAGGCGATCGCCCGGTGGTCGCTGAGGCCGCGCCGGGCGACCGCCATCGCGACCGGGCGGTGCCGCTCGCCGAACAGGCGGTAATCGGTCCAGAGGGTGCAGCCTACGAAGCGCACGCCGCCGATCACCGCGGCCTCGTCCTCCAGGAAAGCGATGCCGAAATCCGCGGCGGCGGCGCGGGCGCGGGCGAGCTCGATCGAATGGGTCCCGCCGTAGAACTCGTGATTGCCGGCCACCGCGACGATCGGGGTGGACCCCGGGACGACGCGGCGCAGGTGGGCGAAGCCCTCCACCGTGCCGGCACAGGTGTCGCCGGCGACCACGAGGAGGTCGGCGCCGGGGGCGAGGCGGAGCCTGCCGGTATCGGCGACGTCGACGTGGAGATCGGAGACGACCTGCACGCGCAGGCGGGCGGACGGCTCCGGCGGCCGGGCCGGAGGAACCGGCGGAGGATCGTCGACGGGTCTGGGATCGTGAGCGGACATGGGGGTGCTCCGGCTGACGCGCGCGGGCGCGGCGTCGCGATCGGACGAGGGGCGAGGAGGCGGGAGGGGGGTGACGCGACCGGCAGCGGTCGCGCGGGGCGCGGATCCGGCTCCCGGTCTCGGCGGTCCGGTCGGTCCGGGCCGCCGCGGTGGTTCAGGCCTCGGCCCAGAGGCTGCCGGGCCGGTTCGTGCCGGTGACGACGCGGCAGGCGTTGGTCAGGGAGGGCAGGGCGACGTCGCGCTCGACCCGCAGCAACCCGCCGCGCCCGCTCGGGCGCAGCACGCCCGCCTCCGCCAGCGCCCGGCGCTTGCGCGACAGGCAGAGCTGGATGCCGGGATCGTCTGCGGGGGTCACCCGCGAGCCGGCGCGCAGCACCGTCCACGCGCCCGCTGCTACGGCCTCGGCGCGCACCCCCGCCCAGGCCAGCACGTAGTGCCGGGCGTCGGCGCGGGCGAGGAGCCCCGCGGGCAGGTCGAGGCTGTAGCCCTGGAGCACCGGCTCGGGCACGGGGCGGATCGCCGGATCCGGGGGGAGCACCACCGCCGGGCGCGGCGCCTCAAGGGAGTCGGGAAGCACGGCGACGGAGCGGGGGCGCAGCCGCGCCCCGGGCGGCTCCAACAGGCTGCAGCCGGCGGCGACCAGCATCGGGCGCACAGCCCGGAGCCAGCGCGCGAGCTGCTCGGGGTCGGCACTCTGCAGCCACGAGCGCTGCGGCGGCTTGCCGACGACCCGGCAACGGCCGGCCCTGTGGGCCTGCGCGGTCAGCCCGTGCTGGAGCGCCTGGATGGCGTCGCGGCCGAACGCGTCGTCGTGGCAGGCGATCAGCACGACTTCGTCCGCGGGCAGGCGCGGGTCGCGCCGGTGCTCGGCCGTGCGCACCTCGCCGTCGAGCGTCTCGCCGACGTAGAGCTCGATAGGCCGCTCCGGCGAGGCCGAGGCCATCAGCAAGTAGGCCAGCGGCCGCCGCCGGAACGGCGTCTGGCGCAGGAGATGGCCGACCCGCTCGATCGGCGCGGCGCCGACGACCAGGGCGGTGTCGGGTGAGGTCACGAGGCGCACCTCGGGCGGGCAGCCCTCGGGGCTTCGGACGTTGAGGCGCGGGTGGTCAAGCGGTGCGGCGAAGCCGCCCACGAGGTGGGGCATATCGGGCATGATTTTCCGTTCCGGCTGAACGCATCGACCGGCGCCGGGGGCGAGACCGGGCGGCGTGGTCGGCGGCGTGTGGGAGGGACTCGCGGCGGCGCTAGGCGGTGAGCCTGGCGAAGGCGTCGGCCGTGCGCGCGGGCACGACGGGCGGCGAGAACCGGAACGGGGGAAGGGGGGGCGGGGCTTCCGCGCGGGCGCGGGCCTCGCTATAGGCGAGTGTAGCCATGGTCCTGTACCTTACCTATGGGATCACGGTCAGGCCGGCGAGGGTATGTCCAGTACCCTTGTCGGCCGCCCCTCTCAGGGGAGGGCAGACCATGCGAGTCGAAATCGACTTCGCACATACTATCTAGGTCGGACGGCCGCCTCACGCAATCGCGGACTACAAGCGTAGTTAAAACTTAACCTTATCTTGATGGGTTGAGCGGGCACCGCTGGAGATAGCCGCTGGGCGGAGCCTGTTTCGAGGCTATCGGGCCGCCTCCGCCAGAACGGCCGGCCCGGCGACGCCCCAACGTGAACCTTTCAGGCGATGCGAACCCTGAGACAAGTTCGGGCTCGTTAAGGGCAGGAGCGCTCGCTTAATCGATCGTCGCTCTCCGCGTGTCCTTGTACAGCCCTACCCTCAGAGGATACTTGGATCGAGTGTTTCGTCGGCCCGCCTCGGTTCCAGAAAACCGATGAGCAGTTCCAGTGCCTCCGGCGCATGGGGCCGCCACATCGCGTAGGCCGTCCCGAGGCGATTACCGCGGTGGACGAGATCGAACGCTTGCCACGGCATGCCGGCGGAATTGGCCAACGGCTCGAAACTCAGTTCGCCGGCCGGCCACACACGCCCCAACACGGCGCGTAAGGCTCGCCCGTCCTCGTCCGTCTCTTCAGCGGGAGGTGGTGGGTCGCTTGGCCCAACGTCCGGCCGCTTGCCCAGCCGCAAGAGAATGACGACGTCCGCGCGGGCGCGGGCCAAGGCTTGGCGCGCCGCGCGAAGCGGTAGCAGGGGCGCAACGTTGGTGACGATGGTCGCGCCAGCCAAGCGCCCGAGGACGTGGTGCGTGTCGTCGATCGAGGCGTTGTCGACGATTACCGCGTCGATCGGCGCCTGCCGTTCGAGCACGAGAGCGCGCATCAAGTGCAGGAGCCGCGCCGGCCTTCCGTTGAGGACGGCGAGAACCGAGATTAGCGGGCACGCCCCCGGCGACAGATCGACAGTGTCCCCAGCGGCCAGAAACTCGTGCATCGAGACGAGCGCCGATCGCTCATCGTCGTGCATTGGATTGGAAGAGACGGATGCGTCTCCCGCGGCCTCCCTGGCGAGCCGTTCAAGCGTTAGATCCGCGGGCGCCGTGTCGTAGCCGCGCAACCCCATCTCCGCGCGCCAATCGGCGGTCTCGACGCCCTGGACAAGCGCCCGCGCCGTCCCGACTTTTAAGTAGGGAAAGCCAGCGCGCAGTAGCCTACGCCAATTGTGAAGCGTCGCGTCGAGCCAGTCCGGGGTCGGGAACAGGACCTCGACGCGAAACCCGCGGGCGACCGCATAGCGTGCGAACTGCGTCTCGTACTCGTTCACGACATCGTTCTTGTGGGCGTACGAAACAACGCCGTCGAAGAATGCGCGGCCCGCCTCGGAGCCGAGGAACGGTTGTCTCAAGGCAAGGAAGTAGCTCTGGATGTGCCAGCCGCGGTCGGCATTGTCGGTCAGGCCCACCAGGTCAGCCTCGCTCGCGCGAATCCGAGTGATCACCCGCTCAAGCGCCTCTGAATGGGTCGGCCCGAAGACGCTGTCGTTGACGAGGTACAAAATCTTGGCGTCGTAAAGTTCGGGGTGCAGGCGCAAAACATGGGCCCAGGCAGCGAAATCGAAGCCCGCATTGGCGCGACGGAATATGTGATCGGCCTGGCCAAGGACAACGCCCGTTACCGCGGCATCGACTTTATCGCAGACCACGATCAAGACACAGACGATGCCGCAGAGCCGTAGGCTGGCAATGTGGTGAGCCACATGCGGTTTGATCGCGCCATCGCGCGCGTGCGTCACAAACAGGGCAATTTCGTTAGCAAACACACCGCCCTTGAGGTAGTCAATTCGCGCCGACGTGACCGGCTCAGATTCGAGGACCGCGTGCGCATTTGGGCGGCGGCGATCGATCAGCCCTTCAATGATAAAGTGTTCAAGCGGATCGAGGCCACGCCGAGCGACGTCGGGATTACGCGCGACGTACCAGCCCGGATCAAAGATCGTGCGCCACGCTTCCCTATCCTCTTCGGCCGCGTTAGGTGCCCGACCCTCCAGAAGTCCGATACGGCGAAAATGCTCTAAAGGATCGTGCTGGTATGGGCCAAGATCCGCGTTTCGCGCTCGGTACCAGACCGGATCGAAGCGAGTATTCCACACCGACCGCGGCTCGCGGTCGACATTTGGATACCGGCCTTCGGCGCGTCCATAAAGAAGATAGTGGCGTTCCGGGTCAGCTCCCGTAGCGGCCACGTCAGGATAACGCGCCTGATACCAAACGCCATTAAAGGTCTCGCCAATCGACGCAGATTCGGCCGCTTGGTTGGGAAAGCGGTTTTCTGAGCGTCCGTAGTACCGGTAATGCTCGGACGGCTCTATACCCGCCTCCGCGACGTCCGGGTAGCGCTCCCTGTACCAGTCGGCGTCAAATGAGGAGTCACGTTCGCCTCGATCACCAACCTCCTCGCCGTGGCTGTCTACTTCGGTCGCCGCCATCACTACCAAATCGAAGCCCACCTAATTAAAAATCTAATCCATAAATAGATCCCACATTGCTCAGCAGTAATTACAAAACGAGCATGGTATACTCCCCTCAAATCGACCTGCAAAAAGCTCTTTAGCATCCGTAGAATTTTTTCTTGCAAAAAACTACTACCCCGAAGGCATCTCCAAGCCAATCAAACGGAGTTCGCAAAATGCGATGGTTCCTACGTATTTGTAGCATCCATCTAAGTCAAACACCGCGGGACATCCGAAGAGACGGGGGCACTTCGAATTTCCAACATCGGCAAGAAAGTCTATATAATAATATCACAATTGTCCCATTACCCAATCACCCTTCCTAGATCGATTTGGAAGATAAGAAACGGGCATGAAAGACCTTATGGAACTTCAAATTGAAATGCAGGTAAACCGCGCCGAATATCGACGAGCTTATTTTGAAAAAGCGTAGCGACAATCGTTAAGAACGCACCGTAAATAGCCGAATTATCGTTTATGACCGATTTAATTAATCGCGATCATTAAACCAAATGACTATCATGAAAAACAATTAGAATAAATTCTTGCTGGATAGAAGGCGTTAGACCACGATTTAGTTTTGAACCAATCGACCTCATCCCCTCAATTTTCCCGCTAAACGGTCCTATTTACAAATTTGTTTAACCCATAGACCGATAACGAGTTGCAATAGCAATCGCCGAAGGATCATCCGGAAGTATGTCCAAAAGCATTTGTGCAACTTTCTTCCCGACATCGTGCATCTGGTATCGTTCACACACGTGTAAAATGTAAGCCAACAAATCTTGCTGCCGGGGGTAAGCAGCGAGGGCATCGTTTGCCAATGACATAACGGCGCTAACATCACCTGCACAAACCTGCATCTCAATGCGGGTCATGTAATTCCCGTGCGAGGGTGCACGGACCGCTTCTTCATCGATTTCAGCTAGAACTCTTTGTACGTTCGGATGCGCCATATCAAACTGGTGATTCGAAGGATAATTATTGTCGCCTCGTTCAAAAATTATTATATTTCGATGTATTCTTATGGAGCTCGTTATAAAAGCGAACTTAGTCGAGCTGGGTGACTGTCCGGCTTGTCGCGCCTCTTCAAAGTGCATCGACGCCATTATCTCCCTAGCTATGTCGAAGATAGTTCCACTTCCATCCGGCGATCCGCCGGCATGTTTCCAAAAACATGTCTGGGTATCTTCTACAATATAAATACCTTCCTTTTTCATTAAAGGGAAAATGACGTCAAAAGAAGCAATCATATGGCTTGGATCATGGCTCCCATCGTCTATCACGATGTCAAATGGCCCATACGCGTTGCATATATTGGTAAGAAGTCCTACATCGTCCTGCGACCCCTGAATGACATTTATCCTTGGATGCGGAAAAATTCTTTTTTCTGAGAGGTCAAGCCCAACGATATCCCCAAAAGGAAAATATTCCGCCCACGCGTAAAGACTTGATCCTCCAGCAAGTGGATTGGAGTACCCGCCCACCCCAATCTCAAGGAGGCGAATGGGGCGACCTCGAAGATGTCGAAGAACTTGATCATAAATAGGCGTATATAAATGGGATCCGAATTTATCAGTCCCGTACCGAATTGCGGCTCGTGTGAGATCGTCCATCATCTTAGCTTCCGCTGCCGTTACAATGCCAGTAAAACTTTGTTACAAATCTGCTTCGGCGCAAAGATGCCCTC
Source organism: Methylobacterium brachiatum (assembly GCF_020523825.1). Classification (GTDB taxonomy): domain Bacteria; phylum Pseudomonadota; class Alphaproteobacteria; order Rhizobiales; family Beijerinckiaceae; genus Methylobacterium; species Methylobacterium brachiatum. The sequence goes on from NZ_JAJALK010000009.1 coordinate 92,627, forward strand.
ATAGCCGAAATCTGAATAAAAAAACGCGCTTGCGAATCGGCTGAGCATTTTGAAGAATGATAAATAAATTAATTTTATTTCGCAATCCATCATACAACCTGCTAGTATAATAACCGGAATATTTACACCTCGTGCCGGAATAGAGATGCAATGGCTCGATGTCTCTTACAGCAGGACAGCAGAACAGCATTTCATTCACCCCACTTTAAACTTCATTAGTCCGTCAATCTGTAATCAAGCTGCACGAAGTTTGAACGACACTAAATACTTCTTCATATAACCTGCCAAATCAGTCTAGCTTTACAGGCGTTCCCTTAAGCAAGCGCACGCAACGCAAGCATTAAGCCTAATTTCCGTCGGGTGAGCGGGCGTAGAGCGAGTTCGATCTGGGGGAGGATTAGCATATGTCGACCATCCTATTACCCAACGGTGATGAGCGGGGCCCTTCAGGCGAGCAAATTATTATTTTACCGTGTCAGCGCCATCGCTCTCAGATCAGACGGTAAACATTGAAACTATGGATCAAGCTAGTTTGTAGTGTTGGGGCACCGATTAGCAGCTAGGAAGAGGAATTCAGCATCAATCGACTCCAGCGCTCCACTTTGACAAAGTATTATTCTGCAGGCGTCAATGAGTAGCACCCTCTGAACTTATCTAAGTTATGATAAACGCGGACGAGCCATTGCAATTACTTAACCAATTTTATACCATACAAAATCATTTACCGCATGAGCCGCCAGAAGACATGATTGTAGATTAAAACGGCCTTTAAGTTGCAACAACTGGATTATAAATTAGTTTCAGAATTGAGTTTTATTCAGACAATTGTAATTAGATCTAAGACTCACCCAACCGATCCCGCAATGATTTGAGTTCATTCTCAAGCTCCAAATTTCGTTTGATTAGAAGCCTTTGAGCACTACCATCGATTTGCAAAGCCTGTTCTTCGAGCTCTAAAATAATATTTTCCAAGAGCTGGACCCGTCTTTGATTACTTTCCTCCGGTCCAAGCGAGACTTCACCGATCTCTAGCCATACTAAAAACTCAGTATGCGGCATAATTTCTACCCGTGTAACAACAAGCGAAAGAAAGTTTAATTCACACAACTCATGAATTAGAAGCTGAAAACTTGATGGGGTGAAAATCCATGAGTGAGCGTCAACATAATCTGCGCGCTCGCTCCTTTGAGCGGCAACAAGAGCCTCACTAAGCGCGCGGTCCAGTGACATCGGATGTACGCTCTGCCGAAACCAACCTGGGTGGCCAAGCTTATAGGTAGTATAGGCGTCAGAATCAAAAAAGGTTTTCCATGAATGCCGCGACCTTTTATCAAGATGAGCGCGAATCGCATCGCTAGCAGTGCTTGGATACCTATAAAAATCGAAACAAACTCGCTTATCTGGTATTGCGAGGATTACTCGCCCGTCGCGCTTTATCAATTTTTCGGCAGACTTGAGGAAACCAATAACATCTGTCGAATGTTCAATGACGTGACTGGCTAAAAAAACATCAAATGTTCCTTGATGTATGATTGGCACCGCCGACGTTAACCGCCCGCTTTTCCAAACGAAATCAACATCTTCTATTTTTGAAGTATCAACGTTATGCTGGGAATATTCCAAAACTAGATCTTCTTTTGTTGCATAGTCAACTGAAAAAGTATTCCAGCCCTCACTTTTCGGTGTAAGCGGATTGTAGCTTGGTCCAATTTCGATTATTTTATGCGAAGGGTCGATACCAGCGAGAATCACATCCTTCCTTTGAATGGCGGTCATGTATTACTCCTTAGTTCTTCAGTTAGTGGCTAACATGAGATCAAAAAGTCTAAGCCAGAACGGACCTAAGCATAGATCTAACTGTCTCAGCTGCACACACTGGCGAACGATGCTCGACCACATAATCCTTCGCTTTGACCCAAAAATCGTGACGCAAGTCTTTATTCAGCAAGAGTTTAACAATAGCATTTTCCCAGGCCTCAGTGTTGCTTTCACAGAGAAGAGCTAACTCACCGGAGGATATATGTTTATACGCCGGGTGTTCACTGCAGATGCAGGACGCTCCAAACGCTGTATACTCAAGAAACTTGATATCTGATTTACAGTCTTCGAAAGCGCCGCGACGGAGTGGACAAAGACCGATGTCCCAGAGACGCGATGATGCCATGTAACTAAAAAACTGATTATAATCAGCAACCACGCCGATTTTTTGGACTGGAGCAATCCCATCGAAAAGATGGAGGATCCTATCATCCTCGGATATACCGCAAAGTGAAACACGAGCATCAACATTAGCCTTCTTTACTGCACCGCGAATAGCCTCAACTACCATTAGAAAATCTCTGAGGTGCGTGAATGTGCCGAAATAGCCAATCGTCAAATGCCCCTCGTGTCGGGCCTCGGCGTTCAACGGCATTGAAATTGCGTTCGGGGAGACGGTAATTGGCTTATTGGAAAACCTTAGGCGATCCTTCATTTCCGTCGTAGAAACAACGACATGATCGCATTCATGAAGGAATGTGTTTATTGCAGGCCTAACTGACTCAAAATATGTTTCAATGCGTGGGTTCGGGTGCGTATCTAGAAAATTGTCGTCGACATCCCATACAATTTTGATATTTTTTTTACGCGCTCCATCAATAATCTTTTCAGCAGCTGCTCGATCAATCCCAGGTCTTAGTTGCCTCTGAATAACAATCACATCGACAGCTTCATCTAAGCAGATTTCATTAACAAGACTGATATCGAATTCTTCTTTCAGTGAGCTTTGTGAATATGGAGAAATCATACGCAGGTAGGCACAAGCATCCATATATTCACGCTGCGTTCCGCCATCAGGGTAAACGTGGATAACTGGTCGATCACGACGCATTGAACAACGCCTCCAGCATTCGGACCGCTGCTAACTCCGGAGCAAACTTATGCACATCGCTGACTGCTTGATTCATTAATTTTTTCCGGTGCCCTGGATCGAGAATGAGTTTGTCAATGGATTGCACACAGTCCATCTCCTTTGAGCTGTCGACAATAAGGCCGTTAAATTCGTGCTGCAGAAACTCGGATGCGCCGCCTGCGGACGGGCCAATTACTGCGCATCCGGAGGCCATTGCTTCAAGTAGCGTTAACCCCATCGCTTGATAAGTGGAAAAGTCGAGAAAAATATCCGCTTTACTTAACAGCGTCGCCAAATCCTGTCGGTTTAAGGAACCATGATTTTGCCAGTATGGTCGCTGAAGGCCATGCTGACTTAACTCGTTATCTGAGCTGCCAAATATTTCGATCGAAATTTGACCACCGTATCTTCGCTGAACTTGATCGAGGACCGAGACAGTCATTGCATGACCGCGCCGTGGGGTAGCTGGGCGAACCATTGCAACAATACAAATATTTCTATTTTTCCCCAAAGACTTATTTTCTGACGGCGCGAACATACTGAGATCAACACTAGGACCTATCACGGTCGCGTCCACCAAACCTTGTGAAATGAGCTTTTCACGATTCCAATTTGTTTTAGTAAAGAATGTAATATCCGGACGGATTTTATAAGATAGTTCAGCAAGGTGTTTCTCAGGATCGCCGGGAAGGAAAAAATCTGGCTCAAAATCCTGCACGTAGTAGCCATACTTGGGCCGGCCAGGGGATGAAATTGGCGGCAACCAATACACAGACCGGTATAGCGTTGAAATAATTGCATCATAGCAATGAGATCTAGCAAACAAATATGCTGTTAAGTGCTCGGGATCTTTTACAAATGTGAATCTTGCAGCTTCTTGTTCGGAAGTTTGGGCTAATTTCGACTTGTTTGATTCAAAATTAATCAAAGTCACATCGACGCCAAGTCTTCCGAGCGCTTTAGCTTCTTGCAACACAACGTTGGGTCCTCCCCCAAATTCACCGCAAGGAAGAATTATAGCAACGCGCTTACCTTCCCATTTGGACTTCTGATGATGCAAGATACTGCGGGTCTCTAAGGCTGACCTGATTTTTGCGCGCAGCGCGACAAGGCTTAATCCGTCTTGGCAATATCCAACAAACGGTAGAATATCTACGGCTGGATTATGCTTTTTTGCAAGAGCAATATCTGCGGCTTCAGCAAGTTTTTGACGACGAATGTTGGAATAGCTTTTCGATTGAGCGTGATAGATATATACGTTTGTAGCGACACGTAGATCCCACCCTGCTTTTCTCGTTCTAATTACAAAATCGTTTTCTTCTCCGTATCCTGCGCCAAATGTCGCTTCGTCGAACAACCCAATTTGATCAAGAACCTCTCTCCTGATTAGCATGCAAAAACCGTTAATAAACGGCAAATAAAGCGATCCGTTTGTAGTAGATCGGACCAAATCATCCATTTCCGTGATGGTCATCCAGTCCGGTATCTGGTTTGGGTCCCAGTCTCCATCCGTTATAATATTGGGAACGGACTGCCATGACGCAGTATTCGACACTGGGCCAATGATACCGATTTTAGGACATTCGTGGGCATGCTGCCAAAGACGATCTATCCACCCCTCGGACACTATAGTGTCGCTATTTAACAAAACTATGTAGTCCGCGAATGAGCGTCGAAGGCCTTGATTTGCTGCAAATGTATAACCTAACGCTATATCATTGCGCAGCAAATAGAACCCGTTTGCCCGCGCAACCTCATTCACATAATCGGCTGTTTGTGACTCCGATCCATCGTCAACAATAATTACGCGATATGGCGGAAGGGTGCTTTGCACCACAGACTCAAGGCAAGCTCTAACGTCTTCGTATGCGTTGTGTACACATATAACTATATCTACGGTTTCCCGTCGAGTTGCATCTGTCGGTTCTACTATAGCTTTTTGCCTCCAGCCGGCGCGTCCTTCGGAAAGGCCGTACTTAGCGAAGTGCACAAGCGGGTGAATGCCTGCTTCCTGAACGTCAGGATTGGTAGCGAGATACGCAGCTGGATCGAAATACCTACTTGGCGGCACCTGCTTCGAGTGGGTATTTTTGATATAGTCTACAATATTTCCTGGCTCACCCATAAGACCGCGCCGATTGAATTCTTTTTTGTAGTACAATGGATCAAAAAGTGGATGAGGCGACAAATCTAGTGAGGCACCGACGTGAAGATAGTGTAAGAGAGGAGATTGCTCTCCCAGAATTTGAATTTGGCCGCAGTACCAAATCGGATCAAACAATGGATGAGGGGAGAGCTTGCTTCCTTGTTCCAAATAGTGTTTTAAAGCATTGGCTTGATTTACTCCCGCTACTTGAAGTTGCTGGGTGTACCAATCGAGATCGATTAGGGGATGCGGCGAGCTACCATCATAAATGCCCCGGTCCAAAAAATGCAGTAGTGACAAGCTAGGGTTGTATAGCGGAATGCCATTCTTATGAGCATACCATATATGATCGAAGAGCGGGCCGGGCATTCTACCTTCCGATAACCCGTGATTGATAAAGTGCTCAAATGGCTCTAATTTAGTTTCCAGAACATCAGGGTATTCCCTTAAATACCAAGATGCATCAAATAGGCCGGAGCCTTTAACTAACTCACTTATGCTTGAGTTTATTTTCAATTGGTTCATTTCTCCTCTTTTACCTCTCTTGACTTTGTTTGAGCCGATATTAAATCAGCTACTACAGGATTGAAAGATTTAATGATTTCTATGATAAGAAGCCATCAGTACTAGATCATTCTATCGGGATATTAAATATATCGCGAATTATAAACATATTTGCAGTAAGTTGTCACAGTGCACACCAATATCTTACATGCATTACCACGTCAGGATTATAGATTATCAAAATTTTTGACATGGGCTTACAATCCATTCTTGCCTTTCGCGTAAAGTTATTGCATTTTATTCATTATCTAAGCCTCTTTTCTTCTATAAAATATCGGTCATATGTCCTTCTAATATTATTATTTTGACGTGGATGATAATTGGTACCCGCGTAGTAGGCTGACTCTGAAGGCCTAGCTGCACCATCTTATCCGCTCATAATATTGATTGGCGCGTATCGTCGTGGGACGCATCACGCATTGGATCTAAGTGATAGCGTCTGCTGGCTTCGGGCTCAACCCGCTTTACCATCGGTTTGAAGTACGCCTTCGGTGAAGGCCGCGTTCGTGGTCCCGGCGGGGTTTCAGGCGGCGATTTGCCGGGACTGAGGCTGGGTCCAGTTCCACGGCAGCAGATCGTCGATGCGCCGGGCGGGATGGTCGGGTAGCCGCGCGAGCACGTCGGCGAGCCACGCCTGTGGGTCGATGCCGTTGAGCTTGGCGGTCTCGATCAGCGTGTACAGGGCAGCGGTGCGATGCCCGCCCGCATCCGACCCGGAGAAGGTCCAGTTGCGGCGGCCCACCGCGATGGGCCGGATCGCGCGTTCGGCGGCGTTGTTCGAGAGGCAGATCCGTCCGTCATCGAGGAACCGGGTGAAGGCGGTCCAGCGCTTGAGCAGGTAATCGATCGCCGCTGCCGTGGGCGCCTTGGCCGAGAGTCTGGCGCGGTTCTCCCGCAGCCACGTCTCCAAATCGGCGACGAGAGTAGCCGAGCGGGCGCGGCGGTGCGCGCACCGTTCATCGGGGGCAAGACCATTGGCGGCGCGCTCGATGGCGAAGATCGCATCGATCCGCGTCACCGCCTCGATGGCGATCGGAGCCTTCTTCAGATCGGCCAGCTCGAAGAACTTGCGTCTTGCATGGGCCCAGCAGGCCGCCTCGTGGATCGGACCCGGCTTGCGGCCGGGTTCGTACAGGCGGCCGAACCCCGAGAAGGCATCCGCCTGCACGATGCCGTGGAAGTTGCCGAGCCAGGTCTCGGCATGCGCGCCGGAGCGGTCGGGAGAGTAGAAGTAGGCCGCCGCCGGCGGCTCGGGTCCACCGAAGGGGCGGTCGTCGCGCACCACCGTCCAGAGCCGGCCGGTGCGGGTCTTACCCTTGGCCAGGACCGGCACCGGCGTGTCGTCGAGATGGAGGCGCTCGGCTCCCCGAACATGGGCCTCGATCCGGGAGATCAGAGGCGACAGGGCGGTGGTGACGGCCCCGACCCAGCCGGCCAGAGTCGAGACGTCGATCGGCACGCCCTCATGGGCGAAGCGCTGGCTCTGGCAATGCAGCGGCAGGTGTAGGCCGAACTTGGCCATCATCACCTCGGCTAGGAGGTTTGGGCCGGCTCGGCCCCGCGGGATCGGGTGGAAGGGAGCCGGGGTCTGCGCGATGGTCTCGCAGTCGCGGCAGGAGAAGCGCTCGCGCACGTGCTGGATCACCACCCAGCGCGCCGGGATCCGCTCGAGGGTCTCGGTGACGTCCTCGCCGAGAGGGCGCAGGCGCGCGCCGCTACAGCAGGCGCAGGTCGTCGGGCCGGGATGGAGGATGCGCTCGCGCGGCAGATGCTCGGGCAAGGGCCTACGGGCGGGCTTGCGCCGGGAGGAGGTCGAGGTGGTATGCGGCTCGGGCTCAGCCGTTTGCGCCTCCGTCTCGGCGAGCGTTTCCTCCAGATCCTCCAGCGTCAGTTCGAGCTGGTCGATCCGGGCGCTGCGTTCCGAGGAGGCCCCGAAGCGTTCCCGCCGCAGCCGGGCGACCTCCAGCTTCAGCCGTTCGACTGCGATCTCGGACACGAGCCGCGCCGCCCGCTCGGCCAGGATCATGGCGTGGGCGGCGGCGAGATCGGTGGGAAGCGGCGGGGGCTCGGACGCGTTCGGCACGCCCGAGAGAAGAGCATATTGCTCAGCCTTTGTAACGCGTTATCCTCATCCGACCGCACTCGGACGCCAGCTCTCCTGTGGCATCCGCCAGTCGATGCCCGAGAGCAGGTAGCCGAGCTGCGCCGTCGAGATCGTCACAGCTCCGTCCGCCACGGACGGCCACAGGAAACGGCCCCGGTCGAGCCGCTTGGTGTACAGGCACGCGCCCTGGCCATCGTGCCAGATCACCTTGATCAGGTCGCCGCGCCGGCCGCGGAAGACGAACAGGTGCCCGGAGTGGGGATCGCCCTTCAGCGTCTCCTGGACGATCATCCCCAAGCTGGAAAAGCCCTTGCGCATGTCGGTGTGGCCGGTGGCCAGCCACACCCGCACGTTGGCCGGCAGCGGGATCATCGGCCCTCCAGGGCATCGAGCACCCGACGCAGTGCCGCGGCATCGATATCTCGGCCGACCGTGAGACGCCGACCGCCGCCGAGATCGATCTCGATGACCCCGCTGGGCCGACGGGTCCGGGGTCGCCTCGGTCTCGGTTCGACAGGCGTCGAGGATGGCGCGGAGACGATCGCAACGGGCACGAGCGACGGGACCGGAGCTGGCGGTACGACACGCTCGCAGAGCAGCTTGCGCCAGCGGAACAGCTGGCTGACGTGAAGACCCGCTTCGCGGGCGACCTCCGAGGCCGACACGTCCGGCTCGAACGAGGCGGCCACCAGCCGCTCCTTCTCCGACCGCGTCCAGCGCCGCCGCCGCTCGACTCTCACCAGTTCGATGCCCGTCCGCGTCATGCTCAAAGTCCTAGGATTACTCCTATGACCTCAGCCCGACCCGACCATCACACAATGCGGCCCTCACCGGACGCGTACGGTTTGAAGCGCGAGGATCGACGTGTATCGGGCTTCTCACTGAAACCGTTCCCGATCGCGTTGCAACAGGGAACGGTTCCAAGCCCTTGATGCAGCACGCTCGCTTTCGCCGAACTGTTATCCACTTCAGCGGCGAGCGCTCTAGGAGGCAGACTGACTGACGCTTGATTACGTTGCGCTCCCGGTCAAATACGGGCCAGAAGCACGGCTTCCAGCGCCGGTTGATCGTGGGCGGAGGGTGCGAGCGCGGCTCCGGACGCCTCGATCCGTGGGCGGAGGGCGTCGCAGTCCTTGTCTGTTAGCACGGCGCGGCAAGCGGTCAAACGTTCGAGCAGCAGAGCGCCGGCCTTGGAGTAGGCGACCCGCCCATCGGCCATAAGGAAGGCGAGCGGGCGGCAGGCGCGGTCGGGGAGGCCGTGGATCTTGTTCGTGCGCCCTTTGCGCGAGTAGCCCATGGCCTGTGCCTTCGCCCCCCTTTATGGATGGCCCGCCCCTCACCGGGCTTCACTGCTAGCCCGTCTTATTCATGAGGACGGTGGTTCGAAGTTGGCGAGCGTAGCGTAACGCATTGATCTAGTGCTCTGACGCCAACGAAACGTGCACGAAGCGGTGCGATTTTCGATGCGGTGGCAGCATGTTAGCGAATCGGAACTCCGTGCGTTCGTCGGCGTCAGTGCACTAGCTTAGGGATTGGGTGCTGACGCCAAGACCTCAGACCAGATCGAGCCCGCCACGCCCGCCATGTCCGATCCTACGGTGCTGCCGTTCGCGTTTCCATCTGTTCGGGGCAAGAAGCTCACAGCTGCCTTCGACGGCGGACGACTGACCTCGGATGGTGGCGTCCTGCTGCTCGCGCAGGCTGCTCGGCGGATGCGGATCGCCGAGAAACTCGCAGCTGTGATCCCCGATCGACGTGATCCGAGCCGGATCACGCATCCACTGTCCGAGATCCTGCTGGCGCGCATCCTGGCCATCGCTTGTGGATATGAAGATGCTGACGACCTCGACCACCTGCGCGCCGATCCCGCCTTCAAGCTCGCCTGCGGGCGGCTGCCCGAGACCGGCGCGGACCTGATGAGCCAGCCCACCATCTCGCGGCTGGAGAACACGCCGGGCCTGCGCCACCTGATCCGGCTCGGGCGGGTGCTGGTCGACCTGTACTGCGCCAGCTACGCCACGCCGCCCGATGCCGTTACCCTGGACATCGACGACACCTGCGATGTGGTCCACGGCCAACAGCAGTTGTCGCTGTTCAACGCCCACCACGACGAACGCTGCTTTCTGCCCATCCACGTCTACGACACCGCCACCTCGCGCCCGGTGGCGATGATTCTGCGGCCGGGCAAGACACCTTCGGGCCGCGAGATCCGGGGCCATCTGCGTCGTCTGGTCCGGGCGATCCGCCGGCATTGGCTCAAGACCGCGATCACCATCCGACGCGATGGCCATTACAGGCGACCCGAGGTCATGGACTGGTGTGAAGCCAACGGCGTCGCTTACGTCTTCGGCCTGACCGGCACCAAGGCGCTCGCGGCCAAGGTCGAGCCGACCGCCGATCACATCCGAGTCGTGCGGGCCCTCAGCGATAAGGATGGCGTTCGCGGCTTTGCCGAGACCAAGCATGCCGCCAAGTCCTGGCGCCAGCAACGCCGAGTCGCGGCTCGCATCGAGGCGACCCGGCTTGGCCTCGACTGGGATTGCCCCTGTTTGGTGGATACCGAGAACGCTTCCGCGTGAGGTGTTTGTCCAATGCCGAAGAGCCGTCCGCCTTACCCCATCGAGTTCCGCCGACAGATGGTCGAGTTGGCCCGCGCCGGGCGTGATCCGAACGATCTGGCTCGCGAGTTCGAGCCCTCCGCGCAGGCCATCCGCAATTGGGTTGCCGAAGCCGATCGCAGCGAAGGCCGACGTGAGGCGAAGCCGCCGCCTGCTGATCCGGGCCTGACGGCCGCCGAGCGCGACGAACTCGTCCGGCTTCGGCGTGAGAACCGACAACTCAAGCTGGAGCGCGATATCCTCTCTCGCGCGACGGCCTGGTTCGCTCGGGAGACCGGGGTTCTCCCCTCGGGGTCTTCCGGTTCATGAGCGCCAACCAGACCGATTTCCCCATCGCCGCCATGGCGCGCACGCTCGGCGTATCGAAGGCCGGGTACTATGCCTGGGTCGACCGGCAGCCATCGGCGCGACGGTTGGCAGACACAGCCTTGCTGAAGCGGATCCGCACCGTCCATCTCGGCTCGCACGAGACCTATGGTGCACCGCGCGTCCACGCCGATCTACGCGACCAGGGTGAACGGCATTCCCGCAAACACGGGTCCCATTGCACATGTGCAATGGGACCCGCCATCGCCCGGCTGATGCGCGAAGCCGGTCTCGTCGGAACCAGCCATCGGCGCAGCGGGCCTGTCACGACGCGGCGAGATCGAGAGGCGCGACCGGCCCCCGACCTCGTCGACCGCAACTTTGCGGCCACCGCCCCGAACCGGCTCTGGGTGGCCGACATCACCTACGTGCCCACGGCCGCCGGCTTCCTCTATCTCGCGGTGGTGCTCGACGCCTTCAGCCGCCGGATCGTCGGGTGGGCCATGGCGACTCACCTACGCTCGGAACTCGTCCTGGACGCTCTGGAGATGGCCGTCACCCAGCGCAGGCCCCGCGATGTCATCCACCACTCCGATCAGGGCTCGCAAGGTAGATTCAATCGATCGTCGCAACGGCTTGGCGGAGGGCGGTTGTGATGGCGGGTCGGCGACGTTCAGATCGGTCTCTTCGCGAGAAGCTTCGGTCACTGGGTCGTCCCGGGGTCGGTCTGCGCGAGACGCGGCGGGGGTTCTGGGCGTTCATCGCCCTGCGTCTCTCCAGCGAGGACGCAGCGATGAAGGTCGGGATCTCGCCACCGGTCGGCTCGCGGTGGTTCCGGATGGCAGGCGGGATGGCACCGTCCCACTTGTCATCATCATCCAAGTCGCCTTCTGCGCGCTACATGTCGTTCGCGGAGCGGGAGGAAATCGCGATACTCCAGGCGCAAGGTCACGGGGTCCGAGAAGTCGCTCGACGTCTGGGACGTGCGGCGTCGACCATCTCGCGAGAGTTGCGGCGCAATGCGGCGACCCGCAGTGGCGACCTGGATTATCGCGCCACGACCGCGCAGTGGCACGCTGAACGCGCGGCACGCCGGCCCAAGCCAGCAAAGCTGGCGGGGAACGTGGTGCTGCGGACGTACGTGCAGGACCGGCTCGCCGGTGCTGTCGCAACACCGGGCGGGAGCGCCTTGCCTGGACCGAGCGTTGCCTGGAAGGGACGGCGACACGGGCGACGCCAGAGCCGGCGATGGAGTCGATCCTGGAGCTCGCAACAGATCGCCGAGCGCCTGAGGCTCGACTTTCCGGGCGACACGACGACGCGAATCAGTCACGGGGCGATCTATCAGGCCCTCTACGTCCAGGGCCGGGGCGCGCTGAAGCGTGAGTTGACCGCGTGTCTTCGCACAGGATGGGTGTTGCGGGTGCCGCGGGCCCGCAACCTGGGCCGAGGCAAGTCGTTCGTCACCCCCGACGTGCTCATCAGCGAGCGTCCGCCCGAGGTCGAGGACCGCGCGGTGCCGGGCCACTGGGAAGGAGATCTGATCCTGGGACTGAAGAGTTCGGCGATCGGGACCCTGGTCGAGCGCACGACACGCTTCACGATGCTGTTGCATCTTCCGCCGATGGACGGCCATGGGGTGACACCGCGTGCCAAGAACGGCCCGGCGCTGGCGGGGCACGGGGCCGAGGCGGTCCGCGAGGCGATCACCGGCACGATCGCGGGCTTGCCAGAGCAACTGCGGCGCTCGTTGACCTGGGACCAGGGAGCGGAGATGGCCGAGCATGTGCGTTTACGGATTGACGCGGGTCTGCAGGTCTACTTCTGCGATCCGCGCTCACCCTGGCAGCGGGGGACGAACGAGAACACGAACGGATTACTGCGGCAGTACTTCCCGAAAGGAACGGATCTGAGCGCCCACAGCGCGAACGATCTTGCTGCTGTGGCCGCGGCCCTCAAAAGCCGACCGCACAAGACGCTGAACTGGAAGACGCCGGCAGAGGCGCTCGACGCTGTGCTGGCCGCCGTGCAAGATGGTGTTGCGACGACCGCTTGAACCCAAGCAATACACGTCGCTGGCCTTCGGCAATCGATGCCGGGAGGCTGGCGTACGCCCCTCGATGGGCTCGGTCGGCGATGCCTACGACAACGCCATGGCCGAAAGCTTCTTCTCGACCCTCGAATGTGAGCTGCTCGCCCGCCGCCGCTTCCGCTCGCAGGCCGAGGCTCGGATGGCTTGCTTCAGCTATATCGAGGGCTTCTACAATCCGCTGCGCCGGCACTCGGCGCTCGGCTACCGCTCGCCCGTTGTCTACGAGAATGAAACCCGCTCGGACCCGTTGCCCGAGACCCTGCTTAGCCAAGCCCCCTGAACCGTCCACAGAAACGGGGCAATCCCACGACATCCGCTACGTGGTCACGAACATTACCACCGGCACGCCCGAATGGCTCTACGCCGAGTTCTACTGCGCCCGCGGCCAAGCGGAGAACCTGATCAAGCTGCACAAGGGCCAGCTTGCCTCCGACCGAACTTCCTGCCGGCATCCGGCCGCCAACCAGATGCGCCTCGTGCTGCACACCGCCGCCTATTGGCTGATGCTCGCCGTTCGGGAGGCTATCCCGATCACCCATCGCTTAGCCAAGGCCGAGTTCGCCACGATCCGATTGCGCCTGCTCAAGCTCGGGGCCCGCGTCCGTGAGACCGCTGCCCGCGTCCGTCTCGCCTTCGCCGCCGCCTGTCCGGAGGCGGACCTGCTGCGCCACTTGGCGACCGCGCTTGCCCCGGCACCGGCGTGAGCGATGGGGCAGAGATGCCCCGACGAACCCACGCCCGTCCCTCAAACGCCGACAAAACGATCCGAACCCATACGCGTCAAAACAGACGGGCGATCCCGCTCGCCGTCAACCCAAAACACGTCGAAAGCCAAACCCCGGTGAATAAGACGGGCTAGGTTCGCAGTGTGGCTTACACTAGGGACGGAGCGGACCGATGGCCATTGCGATACTTGGGATCGATCTGGGCAAAAACAGCTGCAACCTTGTCGGGCAGGATGCGACCGGTCGGGTCGTCCTGCGACGCCGGATGCGGCGCGAGACGGTGATGACCTTTGGCGCGACGCTTCCGGCCTGCATCATCGCCATGGAGGCGTGCTGTGGCGCGCATCACATGGGCCGGGCGCTCGCCGCTCAAGGCCACACCATCCGGTTGATGTCGCCGGAATACGTGCGGCTCTACGTCAAGGCACAGAAGAACGACGACCGCGATGCCGAGGCGATCGCAGAGGCTGCGACCCGTCCGACCATGCGGTTCGTCGCGCTGAAGTCGGAAGCGCAGCTCGACATGCAGACCCTGCACCGGGTGCGCAACCAGCTCATCGGCGAGCGCACCGCCCTGATGAACCAGATCCGAGCCGTCCTTCTGGAGCGCGGTCACATCGTCCCACAGGGACGCGCCAAGCTCGCAGCCAGCTTGGAAAGTTTGCTCGATACCGAGGCGGTCTCAGACCTCACGCCACGGATGCGTAGCCTGGTGGCGGACGTGCGTGAACGCTGGCAGTCCCTTGACGTGCGCATCGCAGCACTCGACGCAGAGTTCACCGAACAGGCTCGGACCGACGAGAGCGCTCGCCGGCTCACCACCATCCCGGGCATCGGCGCACTCAACGCGACGGCGCTGGTCGCGGCTATCGGTGACGTGGCCACCTTCGCCCGCGGGCGTGATCTGGCGGCCTGGCTCGGCCTCGTGCCGCGGCAGGTCACGACCGGTGGACGGCCCAAACTCGTCGGCATCACCAAGCGCGGCAGCAAGTACCTGCGCAAGATGCTGATCCAGGGTGCACGGGCGGCGATGCCGACCCTTCGCAAAAGCGATGCGCGGATCGGCCAATGGCTCCGGGGCCTGCTCGCGCGGGCGCACGCCAACACCGCCGTCGTTGCGCTGGCAGCTAAAATGGCCCGGACCGTCTGGGCGCTGCTGCGCCACGAACGCGTCTATGAGCCGGCGGCGGTGGCTGCCTGAACCGAGCTTGGTCGGCGAAGCCTTCGTCGGCCTTCCGATGTCTGCCAGCGGCGAGAGGAAGATGGCCTGACAGTCGATCGGTGTTCTGTAAGCCTCCGGCGGAAAATGGCGCTCGACGCCGACCCCGTTATGAGGACCAGGACGCGCGGATCTCCATCTTGGCCAACGGCATCGCCGGAAGGCCGGATACGTTTATGCAGACTGCTCAGACCAGCGGATCATAAGCCCCTTGCGGACGGGGCGGGCCATACGTTACCTCCGGCGGCGCACCGGTGGGCTTTCACAGCGGTGGAGTTGTTTAGCATCTGGGATGATGGCCCCCCGACATGGGCGAGGGTCTCGAACAGCACAACCCGGACCCGCTGGCCGCCCAGCTTACGAAGCGGTTGTAGAGCGTTTTCTTCGGCCCATAGACGTCGCGCGGCGCGTCCGTCCGACGGACGCCGGATTTAAGCATTTGGACGATACCACTGATCACGCGCCGGTCGTCCACGCGCTCCTTACCCCGCGTGTCGAGGGGCAGGTGCGGTGCGATCCGCGTAAACTGCTCGCCCGTCAGCCAGAACTGATCCGTCAGCCCCTCCCGTGGCACCCGTGAATCACATCTACGCCGTCCGCGCCGTAGAGCAGCAGGGCCACTATCATGCCCGGATGGTAGGGTGGGTACCCACACTCCTCCGCGTAGGTGTCGAGAATGGCCGCGAGGTCGAGCGCCTCTCGTATCGTGTCGCGGACGAAGTGCGCCATGTGCCCGGGCGGCACGAACTCATGCAGCGAGGGCGGCAGCAGCCAGCCCTGATCCACATCCCAGGAGCGACCGTTGTCCGACGTCTCGTAGGCCGCGGAGCCGTCGATCGGCGGCACGCCTGCAGACCCACTCGAACCCGCAGTACATACACCTATCGAAGCCCGGGCCGTTTTTTAGACTAACCGAACCACCTCTTTCAACACCACGACCCGCCCCTGCAAGTCGCACATAAATTGTGAGACCAAGGTCGAACCGAATCGGTTGAACGCTCCGTTAGGGCAGGCGCACTAGATCCGTGTTTGAGGCCGTTTAACAATTTCGAGCTATGCCTGATCTCAATAACGCTTCGCTTAGTCCGCTGATCCGACGCATCATTGCGCTCTGTTCGGCGCGAGGGTGGTCACAATCCCAGCTCGCTCGCATATCAGGTCTTGATCGCCGCGTTATCTCGTCTCTGATGCGCGGGGATCAGGAAAGCGCCAGAGCTGCGACGCTGGATGCGCTGGCCTACGCGCTCAATACCACCGCGGCCTATCTCCGAGGCGAGACGACCGACCAGAGCATTCCTCGCACATCGAGCCTCATTCCAGCCAGGCCGGCAGTGCGGGTGCGAACGGGGATGCCGCTGGACGAAGTGCCCATTCATGTCACAGCAGTGTCTGTCGGCCATGCTCCGATCGAGGAGGATGCGGGGGCGGACGATGCCGAGGAGCGAGCACATTGGGCGGCCGCTCCGCTCGATCCCGTTATAGCATTCTGGCTCACGAGCCCGCACATGCCCACATCTCCGCAGGATCGGTACGGCAACGGTGGCTTCCGTGGCGCGCTGCCGCTTTTCACCTCACAGAACCACCGCTCGCTCGTGGTCACTGCAGGCAGTCAGGCCCCGGAGACGGTTCCGCGGCCGCCTCAATTGTGGGGGATCGCCGGCGCTTACGTCGTCGAAGCCCCAGGCGGTTTGGAGCCACGCTACAGGTCCGGTGAGCGGCTGTTCATCGCTCCGGGAATTCAACTCTCGCCTGGCGACGATGTACTGACGCTGACTCGAATCCGATCATCGAAGCCAAACGGATCGGATACACTTCTCGCCCGGTGTTGCCGCCTTAATACGTTCACAAACCGTGAGGTGAGCGTCTGCGATCTCAGGACCGGCGAAGCATCATCGTTGGACTTGAGCGAGGTCGAATTTCTCCATCGTGTGATCATGACTAGCGTCGCGCATCCTCCCCAACGATCCGACCCACAATAATTTTGGCGCGAAGCGTGTCAGAAGATCTCGAACTCAGTACAACTCTTATGACCGTCATGCCATACGTTCCTCCTCTCGTTTGCGCTTCTGGCGAGGTTTATCGATTTGGCGACAATCGCCGCCGTAGCGTAGAACAAGCTCCTCGACATCTTCCGGCCGTGCTTGCCCAGTGTACATGGCTGCGGGTCGCCAGCGCCCCTGAGCGAAGACCGGCTCCAGGCCCATCTGCTTGAGCTTCTCCACGTCCTCGGCGGAAGGATCGGTCCAGAGTAAGACCACTATATCGATCGGATCACCGGGTTCCGCTTTCTCCTTGAGGATCGAACGGCCGATCGCCTCGCGAAGGCGCACACCGCCCGCATTGGTGATCCTCGAGAGCAACCGGAGATCGCCGGCGGCGAGAGCACCCGAACGAATTTTCAACAGCGGGATCTGTTCGGTCAGATTGACCACCTCTCGGATCATCTGCGGCGTGAGTTCGGTGCGCAACTTCTCCACTTCGTCACGCATCGCATTGAATCTCGCGATCCGCTCGGCGAGCGAGCCACTGTCAGGAATGTCGCGATCCATAAGCCAATCCTTGTTTTAGCCTCGCTGTTTTAAAATCACACCGATCGTCCGAAGTCGTTCCGGATCGAGAACGGATTTACCAACCAAGAACGACGATATAGAATCATTTTGCACTCGACCATGAAACGATATACTTCGGGCGACACGAGCTCGTGTCGCCTATGGACCCCCCGAGATGCCCAGCGGCTTCGCAGCGGCTCGCCCGCTCCATCGTCTGTCGTCGCCCACCGCGCGCCGGGCCGCCTACGCGGCGCGCGAGACCTTAGCGGTCGGTCCCGACAGGATCCTCTACACGCCCGCGCGAAAGAGAGATTGGGTTGCTGGCGGTTTGCTCCTGCCGGAAGCGGCCCGGCCCAATTACTGGACCCGAGAATCACTCTGGAACGCCGTCGACGCGCGCGCGGGGGCGACGCGGGGACGCCCGATCGCAGAGCAACCCGATGCGCAATCCGGTATGGAACTCCTGCTGGTGTTACCCCGGCTCACCGAGCTGACGATCGAGCGGATGTCGGACTGCGTTACCGACTTCTGCGAACGCTTTACCCGCGAGGGACTGGCCGTCCAGTGGGACATCCATGTCCCGATCCGCGCCGACAGGCGCGACCCGGATTCGCCACCGCAGGTCTCGGTCCACGCGCACGTCATCGTCTCCGGTCGACCGATCGTCGGCGACAGCGTCGCGCGCGGCCGGATCAGGATATTCGATCCGGTTTGGCGCGTCGGGTGGCGTCGCTCGATCGGGTGGTCGCGCGAATGGCGCATGCATCAGGAACGCTTCTACGCGGAACACGCGCTGCCGCTCGCCGTCCCGGTCGGCGGCTCGAGCGAACGGCCGCTCGGTCGCGCCCGTTTCATCCCAGCAGTTCGGGACAAGTTGCTCCAATGGCGCAAAGACAGGCGCGACGCATTGCGTGATCCGCGAGCGATCCTCGAGCGCCTCACCGCCGTCAGGTGGCGCTTTGACGAAGCGGATCTCGATGCTCTGCTGACCAGCGTCTTTCCCGATGCGGATGAACGGGCGAGGTTGCGTGCACGGACGCTGGAGGCCGCGATCCTAGTTCCCGAGAGGCCGGGTCTGTTCACGGTCAGATCACGCCTGGGGCAATGTTCGGACGTGTTGGCAAAAACCCAGCGCCTCGCCGTAGCGCCAAGCCGGCCCGTCCCGGCGCAGTCGGACGACGATGATCTGAGCGAAGCCCTCGACGGGCGCCTCTGCGTCCTCGACGCGCGCGATCCCGATGCGGGCCTCGACGAGGCGATAGCGGCCGGCGCCCGCCTGCAAGCGCTTGGTGAAACCGTCGTGATCGTGGCGCCGACGGCCTTGAGCTACGCGCGGGCCCAACGCGCGACGCGAGGGCGTGTCGAGATCCGCGCGGTACAGGCGCTCGACGCGCGACACGCACGGCGCTGGTCGGCGTCCGCCACGGCCCTGATCGTCTCGGAAGCCGAGGCGCTCGCGGACGCCGACCTGGCACGTCTCGTCACCGTGACAGAGGCGGCCAAGGCACGCCTCGTCTTGATCGGACGATGCCGGGATGCCGACTGGACCGGACGCGTCCTGATCGATGACGTGTTGATGCGCTATAGCGCCTTCTCCTTCGTCCTATCCACGGCCGAGGCCGTGTTGCGCGCGGCGCGGAAGACCGGACGGCTCGTCGAAGCTCTCGACGAAGCGCAAATCGTCCGGGACGCCGTCGATGATGGCGGAATCTTGGTGCTCGGAGATCCGGATCGCGCGGGGCGCTTGGGCGAAGCGATGCGTGCGAAGCGGGAGAGGCGGCGCGGTACCGAGACACAGCCAACCGCCACGGTCGCCGGGTTCCGGCTGGCCTCGGGTGACCAATTGTATGTGACCACCGCGTTCGGACAGATCGGGTCTCCGAGCTCGCGTGGACCTTGGCCTGCGGGAACGCATCTCCGTGTGATCGCGGTCGATCCCGCGCTCGACCGCGCGATCGTCGAGGACGATGCGGGAATCCGCGCCGCTCTGGAGCCCCATTGCGCCGCCGGTACGCTGCGCCGGGCGGGCGTTCAGATGCATCACGAGGCGCTGGCGCGACAACCGCCTCGGATGACGCTCATCCTCGACGACAGTCGAACCTTCATTCGAACGGCGCGCTGGTGCGGTGAGCGTAAGATCGAACCGACTTATATCACGATGGAGGCGACGCGGACCTTCGAGCGCTTGATGCGCGCTATCCCGGACGATCGGCAGCCGGATCTGGAGCTTGGTCGCGAGGCGTTGGAGGAGGATCGGGGGATAGTCTGGGACCAAGATGGCGAGATCGACAGCTACGACGTCGAGCACGCGGCGGAGCGGGCGCTCGCCGATAGCGAGAGCCAGTACGCGACAGAAGTCGATCACCCGGACGAACACGACCCGCCGGATGCTCTAGACCAGCCCGAACCAGGCGATCCGGCGATCATCGACGAATCGGACGATTCCCATTCTTGGTGATCGAGGGCAGGGCCGTGCCGGAGGGCTGACCTCTGCGGCACGCGATCGCTCACTGCTGACCGTCCCTCGACCAGGACGGCGACGCTTCTACGCCGAGCCGCCGACATCGAGTGCGTCCGAGTCGCTGGCGAGGTCTGCGCGCGAGCGTTCCCGACGCGGCCTCGCGCGATCAAGTGGCAGCGCCATCTCTGGGACGCCGACAGCGACCGATCCCCGGTGGCCCGGGAGCCGGCGCCGAACGGAGGCCGCCCTGGCGACGGATCAACCCGTCGCGTCCAGCGCCTCTTCATCGCACAGGATCTTCGACGATTGGGCGAATTCCGCCCGCAGCGCGTCGTCCTGACGGGGGTTCGGCTGGGGCGAGGCCGCCATGTAGTGTCGGCCGAACACCCGCATCACGTGCGCCACCCCGCTCTCCGCCACTGAGCGATAATCGCCCTCGAAGTAGGTGCCGGCGCTGTGCCAGCTGGTGATGATCTCGTAGGAGGGGAAGTAGTCAACTCCGACGTGGTCCTGGCAGATCTCCCCCACCGCGGCCCGCAGAACCGACTTGCTGTAGGTCGTGGACACGAGCACATGCCGGCCCTCGTAGGTGGCGACCAAGGGCACGGGCGATACGGTGAGCAGGATCTTGAGATCGGGGTTGCGCTCGCGGATGAACGCGATGAACGCCGTCAGGTCGGCCCGCACCTCCGCCGCCGTCATGTTGGCGAACCGGTACTGCGATGGGTCCGGCGGCTGCGCGACGACCCCGGGGGCGACCGGGAACACCGCGCCGTCGGCCGTCGATTCCCAGATCTCGGTCAGACCGACGGTGAAGATGAACAGGTCGCTCTCCTCGAACATCCGCCGCACGGCGGCGAAGTGCTCCGGCAGCGCCTGCGCCACCTCTGGCTCCGAGCCGTATCCTTCGGGCGTGATCTGTGGCCGGAACGGGTCGACGTAGCGGCCGTCCGGTCGAATCCAGGCGATGTCGCGCGGCTGAAACTGGCCGTAGGCGCGGTGCGCCAACTGCAACAGCTGCCGGGCGCTGTAGATATTCCCGAACCGGGCGCTGAACAGCTCGGCTCCGCCCGGACCGGGCTCGGTGACGTGGTAGTTGAACCCCCGCGCGATCAGCGTCCGCGCGATGTGCTGGGCAAAGCAGCTGCCGGCGGTGGCGATCCGGTCGGAGGGGGTCAGCCGGAACTTCGGCTGGATCACCGGGTCGAGGTCTGCCGACGCCACGCCCGCCATGGCCCGGCTCCAGAACTGATGATCCGGCAGGTTCCGGTAAGGGTTGGAGCTGCGTCGCGCCGGTGAGGTTAAGTTTTCGAGATCGCGATACCGGTCCGCCTGAGCCGTGAGACGGTCGCACTGGATGTCCGACGGGGCTTGGCCCTCGTACGCGGCGAAGGAGCCGGCCACGAAGCCCTCAAGGTCGAGGATGCGAACCGGCGCCCCGCCGGCCTTGAACTCAAAGCTGCCCGCGAGGCCGAGCCGCTCGGCGATCGGCGGGTAGACGGGCCAGATCGGGCCGGCCAGGAGCGGGTCGGCGAGGAACCGCTCGACCCCGCGAACCGAGGGCGCGAGCCCGGCCGCGTCGAGTACACGCTCCGCGATGCGGGCGACCGCCGCGAGGGTGGGATGATTGACGGCGTGGCAGAAGGGAACCTGCCGCTTCAATGAGGCGAGCAGCGCCGCCCCATCGAGCCCGGCCAGATCGAAATCCTCGACGAGGCGCGCGTCCGAACTGGCGGCGTAGGTGAAGTACCCGAGCCGGTCGAACACCCGCTCGCAGTACAGACCGACCGTCTGCTTGACGCTCAGCCCACGCAGCCAGCCGTAGATCGTCAGGGCTGAATTGTAGTCGTGCAGGGGGCTCTTGAGCGCCGTGCCGCCCGCCTGGGCATAGACCAAGTCTGGGTGGAAGCCCGCGTGATAGAAGGTGGGCCAGAGCCTCGCCCGCGGGACCTGTCGATCGGGGATGATGGCGCTGTTGTCCTTGAGCGCGGCGAACTCGGTCTGCAGCAGGATGACGTCGCTCACCGCTACGGCCTCGGTGCTCGACACGCCGAGATGGATCCCGTGGATCTCGGCGTCGGGCAGCATCGTGCGCAGGCAGGCAGCGAGGACGGGGGCTTGGCAATTGCCCATCACGGCGATGCGCGTGACGGCCGCGTCCGGCGGCCCGATGACCTGCACTCGGCCTTCCCGTCGGCCGTGGAGATCGAAGTGCAAGCGCGCCGAGATCCCGGTCGCCTTCACATCGGGGTTTGCCGCGAGATAGCCGTCGGAATTAAAGTTCTCGTCGGTGGCGATCTCGACATTCACGGGTGCGCTCATAGCTGAAACTACCAATCCTTGGACGATGCGCCACCATCTTCCGATCATGAGGACGGAGGACAGCGGCCGGAAACGGGTACATCGACACGGATCCGATCGGGTTCGGCCTCAGGCTCGCAAAGTGTGAATTCTGTTCAAGACATCCCCGATCTTAGCCTGCAGAACGGAGCTGAGACTGGGATGAAGACACCTGCCGGCGCTGGAACCTCGACCGCACCAGCCATCCTATCACAGCGAGCGCATGATCGGTCGTGGGCCCGGGCGCGGAGCAGGCGGTCCGGTCCCGAGCGCGACGCGCCGAAGCCCACATGCCGTCGGCCGGCTCCCTCACGCGCACGGATCCACCGCGGACGCCGGCATCGCGGACGGCCGATCCGCTCCTCATCAACACAGCCGCTGTATCACCCATATGCCGCTGCCGGCGAACCGGTCTCAGCCTCCGCCCGGTCATCGAGCGCGCCTTGAACCTCCACCAGGAGCCGGTCAGCCATCATTTGCCGGCCCTCCGACGTGACGTGGACGATGTCGGTGAACAGGGGACGGCTCTCCGCCTCGAACATCCGGCTCAAGTCCCGAACCGCGAAGTGTGAGCCCGCACCGCCCTGCGGTTTCAGCCGTTCAAGGACGCCCGCGAAGCGCGTATATTGCCGATCGAGATAGGCCAGGAACTCCTCCGAGGCGGCCCGGGCCTCGTCGCCCACGCGTTCGGATTTCCGGACCACCGTGGGCTGGAGCAGGAAGCGGATCTGCGCACCGACACCGGGCGCGAGGCGGGCGAGGCGCTTCAGCGCGAGCTCGAACTGGCGCACCACCTCCCACTCCCAGGGATCCGACTGCCAGTTCGTCAGCGCCCGCAGGTTGTCGAGCCGGCCGAAGATCAGCGCCTGCAGGCTGTCGTAGGACAGATCCTCGGCCTCCGCATTCACCTTCGTCGTGTTGAAGAAGTAGTCGTACAGGGTTTCCTGGGCGAAGTGATTGTACGGATACCCGGCACGCGGATCGAAGCTCCACGGCTGGAAGATGTCCGTGGCGCCGCCCAGCACGAAGATCACGTCCGGCTGAAGGTCCATCAGCCGGGTGGTGATCAGCGCGATCATCTGGTTCAGACAGGCCGAGGTCGCGCCGAAATTGTAGACCCGGGCGCCCTCGCCGTGGAGGCGCTTCAGCCCGGTCTCCAGGCGGCCCGGGATGGTGTCGGCGAAGACCTGGCCGTCGACCAACGTGCTGTCGCCGACGACGAAGACGCGCAGCGTCTCGGAGGCGGGGCGCGCCTCGGGATGGCTGTCGTTCCGGTAGCCGAGCGCGTCGTAGCGCCAGCCCTGGCCCGCCGCCGACGCGAGCGGCTTGCCGGCGAACTGGGTGTAGGGCGCCGGGAAGCGGATGTTCGAATCGAACGTGTGGAAGTCGCGCAGGAACTTGCGCCGTCGCGCCTGCTCGGCTTCGTCAGGGGCCCGCGGGGCCATGCTGGTTCTCCTGCCCGATTGGGATGTCCTGCCGCGGACGTGATCAGCCGCGCAGCGTGGCGTGGTTCTCGAGGAACCAGCCATAGGTCTGGCGCAGCCCCTGCTCCAGGCCGATCTCCGGCTGCCAGCCCATGGCCCGCAGGCGCGACACGTCCATCAGCTTGCGCGGCGTGCCGTCGGGCTTGGTCGCGTCGAACTCGAGCCGGCCCTCGTAGCCGATCACCCGCGCCAGGGCTTCGGCCAGCTCGCGGATGGTGCAATCCGCGCCGGTGCCGACGTTGATGTGCGACAGGTCCGGCCGGGTGTTGGCCGCGTAGACCGCGTCGTCCAGCTCCATCACGAACACGCTGGCACGGGCCATGTCGTCGACATGCAGGAACTCGCGCATCGCCCGACCCGTGCCCCAGACCGTGACGGAGGCGCTTCCCGCCTGCCTCGCCTCGTGCAGGCGCCGCATCAGCGCCGGCAGGACGTGGGCGTTCTGCGGGTGGAAGTTGTCGTTGGGCCCGTACAGGTTGGTCGGCATCACGCTGCGGTAGCGCCGCCCGTATTGGCGGTTGTAGCTCTCGCACATCTTGATCCCGGCGATCTTGGCGATCGCGTAGGGCTCGTTGGTTGGTTCCAGCAGCCCGGTCAGAAGCGCGTCCTCGCGCATCGGCTGCTCCGCGTGCTTCGGGTAGATGCAGGAGGAGCCCAGGAACAGCAGCCGGTCGACGTCGCTCGTGTGTGCGGCGTGGATGAAATTCGACTGGATCAGCAGGTTCTCGTGGATGAACTCGGCCGGGTAGGTGTTGTTGGCGTGGATCCCGCCGACCTTGGCGGCGGCGAGGTAGACCTGGTCGATGCGGTGCGTGGCGAAGAAGGCCCGGACCGCGGCCTGATCGAGCAGGTCCAACGCCTGCCGATCCGCCGTGAGAATCCGCTCGTAGCCCAGCTCGCGCAGCCGGCGCACGATCGCCGACCCCACCATCCCGCGGTGCCCCGCAACGAAGATGGTCCTGTCCCGCCCGTCCATCACGCGTCCATTCCCCGCGGCAAGTCCAGTTGCCGCCATCCCCTCGTTCCAGCCGACCTCGCCGCACAACCGAGCGCTTTTGTGGCATTCGCGATCGGGGGCGGGTCGTCCCGGGACGACCCGTTCATCCCCGGGGCTGGCAAAGCACCCGGGGCGAACGCGCGGAGGATGACGGATAATCCGCCGTCCAGAGGGGATCGGCGCCAAGCCATGACGGAGCGAGATCGACGGCGCCGGTGGAGGTCGATCGGCTCAGAACACCCGCACCTTGTCGAGGTGCAGGAACGCGCGCTCGGCCAGTTGCAGGCGGACGTACCGGGCGCGCTCGCCCGCGAGCCGAACCTGCAGCGGTCGGCCATCGGCGCCGCCGAACGTGCGGCCGCCCTGATCGTGCACGCACCGCCAGGTCTCGCCGTCATCCGACAGGAGCACGCGCAGGGTCCGCGAGCGCTCCCGGGCGCAATCCATGCGGTTGAACACCCGCACCTCGTTGAGCGCGCGCACGGCCTCCAGATCCACCTGCCACCACGGCGCATCCTCGATGTCGGTGTGGAAGCCCGGCCGCCCGGTCAGCGGACCGTCGACGCCGCCCTGCGGGCCGTTGGCGGCGTCGAAGTACGACCATTCGCACAGGCTGCTCTGCGCCGCCGGCCGGCCCTCGCTCACAACCCCGTCGTACTCCGGCATGCTGACCGCGGGCTTCGGCCGACAGTAGAACGCCTCGCCGTGGCCGGCGGCGTCGAGGTTGAGCCAGCGCAGACGCAGGTCGAAGCCGCGCAGGAACCCCGTGACCTCGTCCAACGTGCAGCCACCTTCGTAGAGCGGCGACTCGCTCACCTCGATGTAAACCCCGTCCAGAGCCGGGAGGGTCTGCGTGGCCCCCTGCAGCACCCGCAGATCGGAGCCCTGCGCATCGATCACCAGGAGATTGGGCACCCGGCCCGGGCTGTGCTCGGCGACGATCCGGTCGACGGTGGTCGTCACCATCCGCTGCGCACCGGTATAGACGATGTCAGGATGGTGATCGGCATGTGCGCCCAGCGCGAGCAGGCTGGAGGACTGGCCGCCGTTGCTGGCGACGTTGAACATGACCTCCTCGCCCGTGCGCTCGGCACAGACCGCCCGGATCGCCCGGTGGAACGGCATCCCGGCGAGGTTGGCCTCCAGGATCGCGAACGCTCCGTCCACCGGCTCGACGTACAGGCACGGGCTCGCGCCGTTGGCCGCGTAATCGTGCCGTTCCTGCCCCTCGTTGGCCCCGACGTGGAGGATGCTCTCCACCCAGTGGCCCGCGCGATTCATCTGTTCCAAGGCATCCAGCATAGATCACTCACAGTGGTAGATGGCGACGTCGATCGCGCCCAACGACTCCGACGGCGCCAGCGCCCGGGCGGGGGTGATCGAGCTCGTCGTGACGCGTCCGCGGCACCGCTGGCCGACGCTGGGGGCGCGCTCTCGGCCGCGAGAGGTGTCGCGGCAATGGGGCAAGCGCAAGGCCGGTCCCGGATCGGGCGCCCGAGCGCCGGCATCCCGCCGGTAGGCGCGGATTGAGCGCGGGGGTGACTCCGGGCGTAGGCAAACGCATGCCACGCGCCCGGCCGGGAGCCAGTAGCCCGCCGGTGTCGGCCCTGGGTGCGCCGGCGCTCGACCAGCCGGCTCTCGTCCTCGGCAGCGCGGCGAGGGCCGCTGCGGCCGCACAATACTGGCGCTCCCAGCCGGCCAGGGTTCGGGCCGCAAACCCTCGATCGCACTCGACACCGGCCGTGTACGGACCGCCGCCTTTCGCGGAGGGAGCCTCCGATCCCCGGCGACCCGGTCGGAGGCGGGCACGGACGCTTGGACGCGCGGAAGGCCGGTGATGAACGGCCTCCCGCCCGCGCGAGCCTGCCTTTTACCAGATCCGCAGGTCGCGGCGGGGGGAGGCAAGGGGGGTCAGATCAGGTCGTTGCGCCAGGTCACGTCGGTGCGCAGGACCTTGGCCGGGATGCCCCCCACCAGCACGTTACTCGGGAACGTCCCGCTCACCAGGGAATTGGCCGCGGCGATCGAGCCGTCGCCGATCGTCGTGCCTTTCAGGATCGTCGACATGGTCCCGAGCCAGACCCGGTGACCGATGTGGATCGGCCGGGGCGGGTTGACCCGCTCACCGGTGTTCACGTCGACGATCGAGTGCATGTCGCTCACCGTGAAGCTCACGCCCCCCGCGATCAGGCAATTGTGGCCTATGGTGATGTCGCGGGGCTCGTGCGCGGCGATCGAGGCGTCCCCGACGAAAGCCGTGTGCTCGCCGATGATCAATTTCGAGGTCGCGAGCAGGTAGACCCGGAGGGTCTCTAGACGGACGTGGTCGCCCACGTGGACCGTCCCGTGCGATCGGCACAGGATCGACAGGCCGTTGCAATGCGATCCACGCCCGATCATGACGTGGTTGTGGTGCCCCTCGAAGGTGATCGTCCCGCCATAGGCCTCTAGAAAACCCTCCGGCGCATCGACCTGATTGTTTGCGCCGCGGTCGTCGATCGTGACAGGCATATCTCTGGGGTACCCCGGTCTATAGATCATCTCGGACTGGAGCCGACGCCGCACAGATGCGCGCGGATCGGCGGCGCCCGCAAGCCCCGAGCGGCGCCACGTCTGCTACGCCAGAGGGCGGTTGGAGGCCACCCACGCCGGCCCGCTCAGATGCGTCCGACGCTTGCGCCGTCGCGCGGCCGCAGCGCGACGGGTCCGACCCACCGAGCCGCGCGCCACCGCGCCACGACGGTGTGGACGCCATCCCGCCGACAAGGGTCGGCTCCCCCCGGTCGCGCTCGTCGCGCCACCACACTCGATCCTCACCCTCGCCCCGCCGGCTTCATGCGGCCAGCGCGGCGCAGAGGGCGATGCGCGCCGATCCCCGGCGCTGGACGCTCCGCCATCACCCCCGCCCTGGTCTCGGGCGAGAAGGCGCCCGGTTTGCGCCGCCCCGGATCCGCGCCGGGACCCATTCGGGGCCGGCTCAGTGCGAACCCAGGTCCCGCTCGGACCGGCGGTAACCGGTTGCGACGGGCGAGGCGTATTTCATGCGTGACTCATCCCCGGTTGCGGCTAGAGAAACCGCACCGTTCCCCGCTCGCGCCGCTGAGGATGTCGTGCTCATGGCCTCGATCCCGACCCTTGAGACGCAACGCAACAGATTCAAGCATCACGTCCCCTATTTCGACGCGCGCCTGCGGAGGCCTACCCCGTACGCGCAGTTCACCGGCGAGCCACACTACAAGCTCGACCAGCATTGCATGCCCTACGACGCGTTGGGGTTTCTCAATCCCGTGGCGGCGGGTCCGCGCGAGAACCCGGATGAGGTGCGGATCTTCGTCGTCGGCGACAGCACGATGAACGTGGGCATCCAGTGGCTCGACCTGATCGCCGGCCGGATCGAGGACATCTTCCACCACGCCGGATCAGGGCACGTGAAAGCGTATAATTTTGGCGTCACATCGTCCTGCACCGAGCAGATGACGAGCCTCATCTTCGCGCGTCTTCTGGATCTCGACCCCGACGCGTTGGTGGTCGTCAGCGGCGCCACCGACGCCTTCCAGCCGCTGACATACGATCCTCGGCCGGGCCACCCATACAACAGCTTCGTCACGGAGAGCCTCTACGGCTACTTCTTCGACGCGCACAACGAGGCGGCTTGGCGCGATGGCTTGACCTACGACCAGCTGATCGACCGGGCGTTCGACTATCAAACTCGGCTGAAGCGCGATGTCGATTTCGGAAGCCAAGCGTGGGAGATAGCGATCGCAGATCAGTACAAAGCTTCCATCCGAAAGCTCGCCCGCATCGCGCGCGCCGCAGAGATCCCAGTCCTGTACTTTCTTGAACCAATCGTGGTCCGTAAGGACCGCCCGGGTCAATCTGAGATGAACTTGGCCGCCCCCGAGACGCTGTCCTTGCTGGCCCGACAATATGACCGGTTCGAGGCCCATCTTCACGACCTCGAACAGGACGGTCTGCCCGACAATCTCGAATTGCATGACGCCAGTCGGCTCATCGGCGGTGACGGACCCGGAACCTTCTACGACATCGTCCACTACGATTTCGACGGGCGCGCGACCGTATCGAAGTTCATCGCGCGCCATCTCGAAGGACACGTCGCCCGCCTGAGCGCGAGCCGGAGCGTCAGGCTGCCCTAAGGGGATTCCATCGCTCGCCGATGACGGGACGCGCCGGCGACCACCGGCCCGTTCGATATGGGCACGCAGACCGATAGCGTCCGCCCGCGCCCGCTCGGGTCGCGTGGCGGCGGCCGGGCGGGACCGAGGCGCCGTCTTGAACCGGCGGCAAACCGTGCCGCTGGGCTCAGCACGGGACGCGCGATGCCGCGCGGCATTCGACGCGATGGTCGCCGAAGGCGCCCGTCGCGCTCGGTCGCGAGGGCCCGACGCGGCCTGCAGCCTCCGCGAGCGATCGGTTCCACGGCGACGTCGGGACCGGCGACGGGCGGTTTGATCACGGCACCGAACGGTGTCCCCTCCATCGCACATCGGGGCCGAAGACCCACACAGCAGAGCTGCCGACGGGGCGTCCATGGGCGGGCCCGTCGCCTCCGTCTCCGTCTCGTCTGGCGTTGCGTCCTTCAGATCACCCGGTGACCTACGCGACGCGGTTTCCGGCACTCTCGACGCGGAACCGGTTCCACCCGAGCTCTCGGTGGAGGCGGGCCACGCCGCGCGCGCCATCCCGCTCGGCGCGGGTGCGGCACCTCAGCACCCGGGGCGAGGTGGCGACGGGGATGAACCTTCACCGCGCCCTTCGAACTCGCGTCTCTCCCGGCACAAGCTGGCCGGGCGCGGCGACGTTCAGCCTCCACGGGAAACGTAGCCGAGCGCGTCGGGGTCGGCGATTGCGGTCGTTCCCCGTCTCGGCGCTCGCCCGGGGCGACCCGGTATCCGGTCGCGCGGCACGCTCTAGGCTATCACCTTGCGCGCGAACAATGTCGTGGCGAACAGCGTGGCCGCTCCGGCGGTGATCAGGCTGATCATCAGGATCCGCCGCGGCTCCGTCGAGGACTCGGCCTTCGCCGGCTGCACGATCGCGGCGAACGTCTCCACCTGCTGTGCGGCGACGATGCGGGCCCGCTCGTGGGCTACCCGTACCTGCTCGTAGTACTTCTCCGCGTTCTTACGGCCGTTGTCGAGGGCCTCGAACCGGGTCAGCGCGTCGGAGAGCAAGCGCTTCTGCGCGGGATCACCGCCGGCCAATTGCCGCTCGACCCGGGCGATGTTGTCGTCGAGATCGTTGATACGCTGCTTCAGATCGATGATCTGACGCGATTGCGGACCGAGGTCGCGCTGACCTATCCCGAGCTGGACTGCCAGGTTGATCCGCGAAGATCTCAGATCGCCTATGGTCTTGAGGGCGGCCTCGTTCGACTTCTGGGCGTCGATCACGCCCTCCCGGTTGCGCAGATCGTTCACCGTCCTGCGGGCGTTGATCAGCCGCTGCTCCGCGCCCTGCAATTCGCGGGCGCTCTCGCTCAACGCGTCCTGGCGCGCGGGCGCACTGAGGCCGTTCAGCATCCGCTCGGCCTCACTGAGCACCGCCTCCGCGATGGCGAAGGATTCGGCCGGGTCGAAAGCCTCAACCGATAGGAACATGACACCGGACCCTGATTCGACGTCGATCGTGACCCGACGCTTCCAGTATCGCAGCAACTTCTCGATCGGTTTGTCCGCGTCGAAGCGGGAGAAGTAGTCGATGCTGTCCCGGCTGAACCACGCGCGGATCGGCAGCTTCGCTTCGAGCGCCTCCAGCATCGGGCGGCTGTGGACGTATTCCAGGGTGATCAGGGTATCCTGCGCGATCATCTGGTTCGGCACGCCGGCATTGGTGCCGACCGCGTCCGACGTCGCCTTGTCGGCCGTGCCGATCGTCGGCCGGATCGCGAACCGCGTCTCCGTCACGTAGCGGTCCGAGGCGATGAGCCCGTAGTACACGGCGCCGGCGAGCGTCGGCAGCGCGAAGCACAGCGCGAACAGGATCGGGATCCACGGGTCGGCCTTGACGTGGCTCTGGTAGGACCGAATGCCCGTCCTGTGATCGGCCAGGCCAGGGACCCGCGCGAACTGGCGCAACGCCGAGGCGATCGCCGTCCGCCGCTGAGATGCCGGGACCGGGCTGCCGTCGGTCTCCCGGATGTCGGTCGTCATCAGCAATCCCCCAGTGCTCAGAGCCCGGGAAACGCGCAGTCCGGTTGACCGAACCGCAGCCGCACACGCGTGGCTCCCTCTCGAAGGTCCTCGCATCGGCTAGAGGCGAAAGCGTGTCGGGGGCGAGATCGATCGCATCGCCCGCGGATACCGGTGGCGGATCCGGATCGATCGACCGCGGCGTCGGCGGCCGCCTCGCATGATCTTTCGCGCGGAGCGATCTCAATCCCCCGATTCGCCCGGCTCCTCCGCCCCCGTCTCCTCTCCCGCGTCCTCACTCGCCGCCTCGTCGCGGGGGGAGGGCGCGGCCACGTAGAAGTCGCCCCGGCGCACCGCCTCGCCGCCGGTCACCATCATGCTGAGATACGTGTTCAACGTGTTGGGCGCGACGTCGGGTAGACGTTGCTCGATCTCAGCGTGCGACAAGCCCTGAGGTCCCGTCTCCTCCAACAGCGCTTTCAACCGGCCCTTGGCCGAGTTCGCCCGGGGGCCGCGGCTGCCCCGACCGGCCACCCGCCGGGTGCGGACGGAAACCTCCCCCGCCGGGTCGAGACCGACGGGCCCCGCTTCATCCAGGGCCCCGCCCTCGACGATCGCCGCCAGGGATTTTTCCGCCGTCCGAAGCTTGTTCAGCTCGGTCGTCAGGCGCTCGTAGTCGGCCTGGAGATCGGCTCGCCGTTGCCGCACGTCGGCCAGGGCCTTCGCCAGCGTATCGTCTCCTGCCATCGTCGATTCCCGAACACCACAGCGCGGCAGGGCTTAGGTCATAAGCGGCCCGGGGCGTCAATCGGCTCATGCCCTGCTCAGACGGCCAGCGCGGTCCGGTCTGGAACGATGCGCGCCCGCGCGCCGGGAGGCCGTCAGCGGGAACTGGCACCCGCGGCGCCACCGCTCGATCCGCCCGCGCTCGAACTTGAGAAGGCGTCGTTGCCCGACTGCACGCCGGCCGTGCCGAGTTGAAAGCCGCGGGCGTCGACGCCGTAATTGGGATCGCGCGCCTGCAGTCCCAGCGGGGCCGGGTCGAACGGTTGCACAGTCTCGTATTGCGGTTGACCCCCGGCGAGCGGGCGCGTCACCGCCTCGGCTCGGATCGCGTCCGAGCAGAGCCCCTGGCACACGGGGTGGACGAGATCTGTGGGCTGGCAGATCGGCGTGATCACGCCCCGCACGCAGGCGCAGCGGCACAGCGCCGAGGCGGGGAGGGGGAAGAGCAACAGCGAGCAGGCGAGGAGGAGCGGGCGCATGTCAGGCTGTCCGGGAGATCGTTGCCACGCGCCGACCTGTAGCAAACCTGCGCGCGGACCGCGACTCGGGCTCGACCCCCCGACCGACCGCTCCCTCGTGAGGGCGCTCGCCGGCTCGACTGGTCGGGCGGGGCCCTCGCGACCGTCAGAAAATCGACGGCCGGCGATCGTAGAGGCCGTCGCAGCTCTCGAACGCCCCCGGCAACACCTTCGACGCCTACCTGGCCCGAGGGGACGAAGGGCAGCGTCGGGCCGATCCAACGCACTTTTGCCCAGGTTTACGTCGATGTCTCGCCGACGTCGAGGTTTGGTCCCATGCCCGCATCCATACAGGCTCCTAGCCAACGGAGCCCGCTCGAATCGTATCTGCACGTCCTGCACGCGCTGATCCTGCGCGACATGCGCACCCGTTTCGGCGCCTCGATCTGGGGCTACGGGGTGGTGGTCCTGTGGCCGTGCGTTCACATCTTCATGCTGATCGCGATCTACACGTTTCAGAAAATACCGGCGCCGCTCGGCGACGACCGGGCGTTGTTCTTCGCCACCGGAGCGGTCCCGGTCCTGGTCTTTCAATATGTCTCCCGCGAGGTGATGAAATCGGTGATCATGAACCGACCTTTGACGTACTATCCGCAGGTGAAGCTCTTCGACCTGATCTTCTCCCGCATCCTCGTCGAGATCGTGACCGGATTTCTCGCCCTCTTGGTCGTTAGTTCCGTCCTCCTGATCATAGGGGTCAATCCGATTCCTTCGGCCCCGCTCACGGCGGTGTGCGGCTACGTCGCCGCGATCGGCCTCGGGATCGGCGTCGGCACGATCAACGTCGCCATCATCGGGTTTTTCCCAGGCTGGATGATCGGCTACGCGCTGTTCAGCATCGTCTTGTACATCTCCAGCGGCGTGATGTTCATGCCGAGCTACCTGCCCGAAAAAGTTTATTACTGGATGAAGTTCAATCCCGCCCTGCAAGCCGCGGAGTGGGTCAGGTCGGCCTATTATCCTTACGCGGGACTCCAAATCGACCAGCTTTACGTGATCATGTTCGGGTTCACCGCCACCACCATCGGCTTGTTTCTACTGAAGCACGTGGTCAGCAAGATGCAGGGCTAGTGCATCGACTCAGACGGATGGATTATGGGATCGGCCGACGGCGGCGAGGATGTCGTTGGCCGGTTTGGTCCAGACGAAGGGTCTGGCGCGCCGGTTGTGCTCGGCGATGGCGCGTTCGATTGCCGCCTGCAGGTCGACGACGCCGGTGAACGAGCTGCGTCGCAGCCGACAGCGCGTGAGCGTCGAAAAGAAGCCCGCGACCGCGTTGAGCCAGGGGGCCGAGGTCGTGGTGAAGCGGAAAGTCCAGCGCGGGTGGCGGGCGAGCCAGGCGCGCACCTTCGGGTGCTTGTGGCTGCCGACGTTGCCCAAGATCGCGTGGCTCACCTTGCCGCGTGGAATTGCGGCCTCGGCGACGTGGAGGAACCCGAACCGTCCCGACGCCATGTCCGGGGGGGCACAGCACCCCGCGCCCAAGATGCAACAGGCCGCCCCTGATCCGCCACGGCCCCGTTTTCGAGACATGATCAAGGTTACGAGATCACCGTCCCGTTCACCGGTCCGGGCTCGCCGCCCCTGCAGACGAGATCGGCGCCGGGCGAAGCGCAGGCCGATCCGGGACGCCTCTCACCGGATGACCGCAATCCGGTCGGTGCATCAGCGCGGCCATGAATGCCGCTCAAGCGAAGTCGGGGAAGCCGCGCGGTCAGTGCAGGCCCGTTCGAAGCTGAATCCTCCCACTCTCCGGGGCGATTCCCTGACCTCGCGTGCGGTTGCGCCCGGCCTCGCCCGAGGCCAAGCCGTCAGCGACCAGGTGCGTGACGCGCGTGGAAAACTCTGGCCCGTAACCGCCCATGCTTTGCCGGCGGCGCGTTCGCCCGCGATCTCGACGGTCACGTCCCCGTCACCGCCGCGGCGTCGGCGCGGCACCTTCGCGACAGCGTCCATCCCCGACCACCGCGGCCGTCGCGTCCCGTCGCGCGTCGACGACGTCACCCACCCCGCCCCCTCGCGGGAACAGCCGAGCCCGGCCCTCGCCGCTGGTCAGCCCGTCGGATCGAC
This sequence comes from Methylobacterium brachiatum, assembly GCF_020523825.1. GTDB lineage: Bacteria > Pseudomonadota > Alphaproteobacteria > Rhizobiales > Beijerinckiaceae > Methylobacterium > Methylobacterium brachiatum. The sequence continues at coordinate 126,645 of NZ_JAJALK010000009.1, forward strand.
AGCCCGGGTGTGATCGCGCCATCAGGCGCGGCGCGCGATCACACACCATCCCATGAACGCGAGACAGGCGAAGCCGGTGCGCTCCGAGCGGTACGGGCTCATCCGGATCTACGGCGCGGCACCCGGGGCAGAGTGCGTGATCGGCGACGGGACGGAGAGCCCTACCAGTCGCTCAGCGCGGCTCGCTTCCAGCGATTCGGGGCGATGCAGCGGTACTCGAAGCTCTCGTCCCAAGCGCGCTCGCCCGCAACGCACGGGGCGGAGGACGATGCCGGGATGTGTGGAAGCGTCTCGATCAATCGGCCCACGTAGGCAGCTCCGTCATCAGTGACGCGCAGCATCGGACCGCCGCGCGTCATGTATGTCAGGGTGCTGTCGACGGGGTTGAAACCGAAGAAGCGGCTGAACGTGCCTTCGGCGTTCCCGTCGAGGCCGACCCACTGTCCCGGGGCCAGGAGCACGGCGGCGCCGCTGAACGAACCTCCCGCAAGATCGAGGCCGATGCCGAACGTCGACCCGACATTGGCCGTCGAGAACGCGCGGTCGATGGTTACGCCCGGCCCGGTCGAGACCATGTAGCCGTAAGCCACGTGGCTTCCGGCCTCCCCGCCGGCTCCCGCATGCGCCAGGACCCGTTGCCGATTCGCATCCGGGCCGACCGCGCCGCCGATGTCGAGTTCCACGCCGATGCACGAGGTTGTCGGGTTCGGGATACCGGTCTGATCCACGCAGTTGAAGTTGCCGGCCCAGGTCGTGCCGGTCTCCTCGCCATTGTCCGTGGGCTTCTTCCAGGCCGTGCCGTTCATGGCGACGTTCTGGGCGTTCGCGCTCTTGCGAGCGCGGTTATTCAGCTCAGCCGTGACCACCCACTCGAACCCGGGCGAGACGAAGCTCGTCGTGGTGTTCGCCCAGAAGGCCTTGTAGGTCCACCACGGCTTGCCGCCGCCGGACGTGGTCTCGACGTCGCGATCAACCCGCAGGGTCGCGCGGTCATCGAACTTCGCACCGGAAAAGCTGTTCGCGAGAAAGAGCGGCATTCCTTGAAGCCCCGGCTGGCCGGAATTGGCCACGCTGGCTGTGAAGGGCGGGCTATAGGTCTGCGCCGTGGCCGGACAGGTCAGGCCTGCCAGACCCAGTGCGAGCGAGCCCATCACGGCGGCAGGTCTCCGACGCGGATCGCCCGTTCGCTCACGCCCGCGGACGCGCGCGAACGGAGGAGCAGGGCGAGGCCGAGGATCGCCGTCCAAGCGATGGGGCCCGAGGTCGTCGGGCCGACGGCCCGCCCCTGCCACAGGCCCTCGGTACAGGTGATTGCCGTCTTCACGGTAGGCCATGGCTTACGTCCATCACAGTCGCCCTATGGCCGAAGTTTCGAGCAGGAGAAGCCGTCGAAAGGCAACCTCGTATCGGCCCCCATGGCCCGGCCCCCGATGAGCAACCCTACGCCGGCTGGCGTTGATCGCGCCGCGTGCAAGGCAGCGGACGGGCGCGATCTCGGCCCGACCCGAGCAACCGCTCCCGACGGCGACGGCTTCGGGAAGCCTCTGGGGACCGTTCGCGATCGGGACGTGCGGCGTGTCGGAACGCTCGGCCTGTGGCATCCCGCGCCCGAACGCGTGGACGGCCCGATACGGCGCCAGAGGCAGCACGGGTTCGGACCGAAGTCGCCCTCGCAGCGACCATCGCCGCCACGGCTCCGCGGCGTAACCCGCTGATAGGGCCACCTCACGCCGCGGCAGAACGACGGTCGAGGCGGAAACCGATTCTGGCCGAGCGATGGCTCGCGCGCCTGCGATCGAACCTGCGGCCGGACGAGCGGGCCGAGGAGCGCGTGGATGATCGACCGGGCTCTACGGCATGTTTTGGTGGCGGCCCACGGCGCCGGGCCGACGTCCCGGCGCCGTGGGCCGTCACACCACCTCCGGCTTCGAAGCGCTGGCACGGGGTCTGATACCGACGTCTCCCAAGCGTGGTCACGGGCTCGCCTGAGTGTCCGCGGTTCCGCGCACGGGGATCGCGGATCGGACCGGAAATGGCACGCCCGCACGGACATCACCGGTCGGGAATCGCCCGACGCATTAACCGGCCGTTAGCGTTGATCCGGTCACCTTTCGAACTTGGAAGGGGACGCACAGCATGCTTGAACATTGCAGAGCGTGCATGGATGCGCCCTTTAACGGCAGGAAGAGTGTACGATCAGCACCAGCTCACCGCCGGCTGCCGACCGAGTTCGAGGCGGCGCCGCGCAGCATCCGAGCCTTGCCGGATCCGTCGCCACGACCGGTCGCCGCCGATCGCGGCGTCGTGCGCACCGGCACGGGCTACCCCGATGCTGCCTGAACACGCCCATCGTCGGGCTACGTCGGTCGCTCGCCGCGCCTCAGCCGATACGCGGCTCTGCGGCGTTCGAACCGGCGGTCTCCGCGCGATCCCGGAGCGGCATTCGCGCGGACGAACCGGATGACGGCTACATCTCGCTGGGGGCGCCCCTCGCCCGCCATCAGACCGGAGCTCACGCGCGCGCGCTCACTGTTTGAGCCGAGCCTTATCGTCTTCGCCCCCGAGTGCCGTGACAGGGTCGGTCCCGCGCCGAGGGCGCCCCGGATACCGGAGCTCTGCCACCTAGCGAGGCGCCCCGCCCGGAGGCATCCCTGCCTCGGCTCACGGGCGCGCACGTGGTCGGGTGCGCCCACCTCGACGCCCCACCTGTTCGCGGGCTCGCGAAGCGCCCGGGCCCCATATTCCCGGACCCTGCAGCGATGAGGGGGACGTCTCTCGCGCCGACGGGCGATCCGTCCGGATATGTGCTCCCGGTTTTTCGTAGTGCGTTCGATCTCTCCGTTACGACACACCGGCGGGGCCGACGTGACGCACCCGGCATCTGGACACGGTAGACCGATGGCGTCCAATCGTCTTGACGATCTACCCGTCCCGCCGGCTCAGCCGGTGATATCCGGCGCCCTACACAGTGCCGAGTCGGGACGTGCTCGGCGCCCCCGAAATGCGGCGAGGATCTCTGCCAAGGCCCTCGCGCAAGCCGCACAGCTGGAACGCGACCTCGCACTGGTCCTGGAGACGCCCGGCAAGCCGAGCGAGCGCTTGCCCGGCGATGCTTCAGATGAAGCGGTCTTCGTCACGCGCCCGTTCCTGCCGCCGCTCGAGGAATTCGAGCCGCTGCTGAGGCGGATCTGGCAGACCCGGGTGCTGACGAATGGCGGTCCGTATCACCGCGAACTGGAGGAGCGGCTACGCGACCACCTCGGCGTTCCGGAGATCGCATTGTTCAACAACGCGACCACCGCCCTCATCGTGGCGCTGCGCGCGCTCGGGCTCACGGGAGAGGTTATCACCACGCCCTACTCCTTCGTGGCGACGTCGCACGCACTGTTGTGGAGCGGCCTCACGCCGGTCTTCTCGGACATCGATCCGCACAGTCTCAACCTCGATCCGGCCTCGGTCGAGGCCGCGATCACACCGCGCACGAGTGCGATCCTACCGGTTCATTGCTACGGGCACCCCTGCGACGTCGAGGCGATCGACGACATCGCGCGCAGGCATGGCCTCAAAGTGATCTACGACGCGGCGCACGCCTTCGGCGTGCGCCATCGCGGCGGGAGCGTCCTGAAGCACGGCGACCTGTCCGTCCTCAGTTTTCACGCGACGAAAGTGTTCAACACCTTCGAAGGTGGTGCGATCGTCTGTGCCGACGCAGCGCAGAAGGCGCGGATCGAGAAGCTCAAGAATTTCGGCTTCGACGGTGAGACCTCCGTGATCGAGGTCGGACTCAACGGCAAGATGAGCGAACTCAACGCCGCTCTGGGGCTCGTCCAACTCCGCTACATCGACGCGGCGGTGACTCGCCGAGGCGAGATCGACGCCCTGTACCGAACGGGCCTGCGCGACGTCCGCGGCATTCGCTGCCTTGAACCTGTCCAGAACGAAACGGCCAATTATGCCTACTTTCCGATCCTCGTCGAACCGGATTACCCGGTCACGCGGGACGACCTCGACGCAGCTCTGAAGCGCGAGGGAATCTACCCGCGACGCTACTTCTATCCGTTGATTTCGGATTATCCGATGTATCGGTCACTGCCGAGCGCGGGACGCGACCGCCTGCCGGCGGCGGCGGCGGCGTCCGAGCGCGTCCTCTGCCTTCCGATATTTCCGGATCTCGACGAGGCGGTCGTACGACGCGTGATCCGGCGGATCGCGAACCCGTAAGCGGCACCCAGCTTTGGATCGAGCGGCACGCTTTAGGGATCGTCTCGCACCGAGAGCGCGAAACACCGACGATCGTCGATCTTCCGCGCTCATTCGGTCCTGACATCGATCGTCGCCCGCACGCCGCGCTGCAGCCAGCGTTCCACTGCGGCGCAGCAACCTTCTTCACTGGCTCTTAACCGTGTTGCTGCAACTATCGCGACCTCGGGAGGGCGCGGAATGCTCGATCAATATGGCGGGCGGGCAAGCGGCGCCGCGTCCGGTGGGGCTGCGATGCGCAGCTTGGCCAAGGCACGGGACCATCGGGCCTGCGGACGATTCGACCGGGCCGAATCGACCCTGCGGCGGGTGCTCGGCACCGAGCCCAACCATCCCGAGGCGCATTACGAGCTCGGCCAGATCGCGGCGCGCCACGCCCCCGAGAAGGCCGTGACCCATTTCGTCACGGCCCTGCGGGGCGCGCCCGAACGGCCGAATTACTGGCTCGCCCTGGCCACCGCGCTGCTCGCCGTGGAGCGTTTGCCGGACGCGCGCGCGATCCTGGAGCGCTACAAGGCGCAGAGCTTCGGCCCCGAGGCGCAGCCGCTCAAAGCGGCCTTTCTGGAGAGCACCTTCGCGTCCGCCCAGCTACGCTACGATCGGAGTGAATACCGCTCGGCGGAGGCGCTGCTCGACCTCGTCCTGTTCCTCGACGAGACCCACGCGCACGCCACCTATCTCGCCGGCGTCATCGCGGCTCGGACGAACCGGCCCGAACTGGCCTATGACCTGATCAGCATCGCGCTGTACCGCGAGCCGAAGAACCCTCTGTTCTTCAGCGGCCTCAGCACGGTCCTGACCAATCGCGGCGACTACGACAGCGCCATCTCCGCCCTGGAGAAGGCCCTCGAATTCGATCCCGACCTCGCGATGGCGCATGCCAACATCGCCGGGGTCTATCAGCGCCGGTTCCGGTACGGCGAGGCCCTGCGCCACGCCGAGCGGGCCATCGTGCTGGAGCCAGGCAATGCCGGCGCCCACAGCAACCGCGGCAGCGCGCTGCTGGCCCTCGGGCGCCTGGGCGAGGCCGTGGAGGCGTTCGACCGGGCCCTCGGCCTCGATCCGTCCAAGCTGTTCGTCGCCTCCAACCGCCTGTTCGCCAAGCTCTACGCCGCCGACATCCCGCACGCGGAATACGCCGCCGACGCCCTGGATTACGGCCGCCGCTATGCGGACCCGCTCCTGCGCCGTCGCCCCTTCGCCAATGATCGCGACCCGGAGCGCAAGCTGCGCGTCGGCTTCGTCTCGGGCGATCTCTGCAACCACGCCCTGGTTCGCTTCTTCGAGCCGTATCTGCGTGCCATCGACCGGGACAGCATGTCGGTGCTGGCCTACATGACGCATGCGAGCGAGGACGCGTTCTCGCGGCGGTTGAAGCCGCTGTTCGACGGCTGGCACAATCTCGCGAACCTCGACGACGACGAGGCGGCCGACCGGATCGAGGCCGACGCGATCGACATCCTCGTCGACCTGTCGGGACACAGTGCCGGCAATCGCCTACTGGTGTTCGCGCGCAAGCCCGCCCCCGTCCAAGTCACCTGGATCGGGCATCCCGGCACGACCGGACTGGCCGCGATCGACTATCGTCTCACCGACGCGAACACCGATCCGCTCGGCCTCGCCGAGCCCCTGCATGCCGAGCGTCTATGGCGCCTGCCGCGGGTGAGCGCCACCTATGCCGGCGTCGACAACCTGCCGCCGGTGCGGGAGCGGGCGCCCTTCGAGGATGAAGGCCACATCACCTTCGGCTGCTTCAACCGACTGACCAAGGTCTGCGACGCCGTCCTTACGACCTGGGCGACCATCCTCGAAGCGGTGCCGGAATCCCGGCTGTTCATGGTGGTGGGCGACATCGGGACCCCCGAGGTCCGCGAAGCAGTGGAAACCCGTCTGACCGCGGCCGGGCTGCCGCTCGACCGGGTGATCTTCCAGCCGCGCGTCAACACCGGCTACCACGAGCTCTATCACCGGGTGGATATCGCCCTGGATCCGTACCCGTATAACGGCGGCACGACGAGCTTCGACACCCTGTCGATGGGGGTACCCTTCATCGCCCTCAGCGGAGATCACGCGGCGGCCCGAGTCGCAGCATCGATACTAAGGGTGATCGGCTTGCCGGACCTGGTCGCCGACAGCCAGGACGCCTACGTGGCGATCGCCCGGGATCTGGCGCTCGACCGCGATCGCCTGCGGACAATCCGGGCGGGCTTGCGCGAGCGTCTCCATGCCAGCCCGCTCATGGACCACGCCGGCCTCGCCGCCGATGTCGATGCGGCGTTCCGGGCGATGTGGCGCCAGTGGCTCGCCGCCGAGTGCGCCTAGGCCGGCAAAAGACGGCGATCCAAGCGCGCGATCCGGAGCGCAGCCGCTGCTTCAGCCGCCCCGGTGCGCACATCCGCGCTCGATCACGCGCGGATCTGTAGCTCACGGGCTCGCTCCTCGACGACGGGGGATCCGGTTCGGATGGCCGTAGACCGGCGCGCCGGGCCCCAGGGGATCGCGATCACGCCGACGGCGAAATGGGCAACTAAAGCGGTGAGGCGAATGCGGCTCGGCCGGCACGACGTGCTTTCGCCACGCTGGGTGGCTTGGCTACCGTGACGCGCCGACGGAGTTTTTCCAGGCGACCGCTGAAGCGTTCAATCGCCCCGCGCGCGCAGGGTCTTTGGCGGGAGTACGAACACACTCGCCCCGGGCGCGACCGTACGATACACCACGGCGCGCGCGCCGATCGTCGCGCCATCGCCGACGCTCACCCGCGGCAAGATCGTCGCACCTGAACCGATCATCACGTCCCGCCCTATCGATGCGTGGCCGGTGATGTCGACCAGCGAGCTAATCACTGTGAATTCACCGATCCGGGCGTCGTGGCCGGCGCCGCCGACCGTGTTGAACGTCACGAAGCGCTCGATGACGGTATCCGGACCCGCGGCCGAGTTGGGGCAGAAAATCACACCCTCCCCGAGTTGCGCCGTGCGCACCACGCGCGCGCTCGGATGGATCAGCTCGGTGAACACCCCCCCCCTGGGGGCGAGTTTGCCGTGAACGGCCCGCTTGGCCTTCGGTGTTCCGACTGCCAGCAGAAACCTATCTCCGCGGGCCGGGACGTAGTCCGAGATGGATCCGAGCCAGGGCAAATCGTAATCGAGGCCGGCCAGCGTATCACCGGTGTCGTCGAGGTAGCCGCCGAGCGGCGCGAGGCGTCCGGCCGCGTGCGTCTCGGATGCGCAGAAGTATAGCTCCCGGCAAAAGCCGCCGCCGCCGACCAGGATCACGCGCTCTCTCGACATCGTCGCTCCCACCGGTGGGGCTCCCATCGTCCCCTGGTTAGACTTCTTTCTGACACGGCGGCCGCACGCCCCATCCGGCCGTGGCGCCGACCGCCACCGGTGAGGGGCGTCGGTGATTTGGCGCGCATGACGGCCGGGCTGGAGCCCGGCTGGGTGTGCTACGACCTCGGAGCCCTCGACGCCGAGCGCGGACGGGGCCCGCTTCGTGACATCCGATCGATCGGGCCAGCGTCCGGCCGTCGGCCCCCCGTCCTAGCGGCCTCGGATGCCATCGGGCGCCTCAGCCTCCGTGGCTGGATACCATGCGGTGCCGATAGTGATCGAAGAACGCCGCGATCCGAACCTCGTCTGCCCCGAGCACGCCCGGTTTGCTCGACACCTCCAAGCCGCGCTGCACCGATTCCAGTACGACCTTGTCCTCGGCGATGACGCGACCGGCGATCCCCACTGTTTGCTGATTCAGCATGTCCTGGCGCGCGCGCGCGCCCTCGGAGAGAGCGAGATGGGGCTCGTAGACCCGCGTGCGCAGCACAGTCCGTCGAGCGTCTACCGGAAGCGCTTGCCCGATATAGAAGGTCAGACCTTCCTGCGACGAGACGAAGAGGTTAGGAAAGACGAAGATATGGAAGAACGAATCGTGCGCGTAGGCGCGGTCCGCCAGGTGCGAAAGAATTTTCCGGCGCAGATGCTCACGCCTGATTTCCCTCCGCGGGAAATGACAGCTCGAATGACCATCACTCAAAACCACATCGCGGATTGGGTGATGACCGATCCCGAGGCCGTCGATGAAGCTCTCTGGGTGTACGGCGGCACAATGATAACACTCCAGCACATTCTCGACGAGCAGCTTCCAGTTGCAGTCATGTGGAACGGAGTCGAACTGGATCTCGCCGCCTATGGCATCACCGATCGCCCGTAAGGGGGCTGCGATATCGCCGAGATATTGGTCGAGCGGTGGAGCGGTTCCCGACACGTCGACGAAGACGAAGGCGCCGCAGGTCTCGACCCGGTAGCGGGGCAGACAGAGCCGCTCGCGCGCCTCCGGCGTATCGACGGGAAACTGCTCGCGCTTGGGACGGCCGACCGGGAACCCGGATTGGTCGAAGCTCCACGCATGATAGCCGCACATCAGCGGTCGTCGGCCACGCTCCTGCGTCTGGATCCGATTGAACCGGTGCGTACAGACATTTTGAAAGGCTCGCAGCTCACCCCGAAAGTTCTGCACCACGACGGCGATGCCTGGCAGATCGAGCGTGACGAAGCTGTGATTCTCTGCGAGTTCCGCCGCAGTGCCGACGAACAGCCAACTTTCGGCAAACATCCGCTCCACTTCCCGGCGTAGCACGGCTTCGCAACGGTAGTTCTGCTTGGGCAGAGTCGCGGCCTCGCCCGGTGTGGGTGACCGCTCGTCCGGCGGCACCGTACGGCCGGCCTCGTCGGTCAGCCAGCTCATTTCGCGGTGTATCCGCCGTCGACCGCCAAGCTCTGGCCGGTGATCCAGCGCGATGCGTCACTCATCAGGAAGACCGCGCAATGTCCGATATCCTCCGGCCGCCCGAAGCCGAGCAGGTGGAGATCCCGATAGTTGCCGACCATCTCCTCACTCACGGTCCCCGCGAACGCGTCGTGCATGGCGGTCACTACCGCGCCCGCCGCGATGGCGTTCGCGCGGATGCTGCGCGGCGCCAACTCGATCGCGAGCGCGCGGATCAGGCCACCGATCCCGGCCTTCGCCGCCGAGTAGGCCGCCATGCCGCGACGGCCGCGCGTCGCGGAGACCGAAGACATGAACACCAACGACCCGCCATCGCAGAGCGCCCCCTTGCGCGACGCGGCCCTGGCGACACCAAATGCTCCGAATAAGCCCGCGCCGAACACCTGTTCGAGATGCTGCGCCTTGGTGGTGCGCACCGGTGCGAGCGCGCTCTCGCCCGCGGAATAGAAGACGCCATGAAGCGGGCCGACTGCCGCCACGGTCGTTTTGACCAGAGCGTCGGCGGCATCGACGCTCGATAGGTCGGCGAGAACGATGCGGTGGTTTGTACCGGCCATCGCGGACAGTGTCTCGGCGAGGCGTGCCTCGTTTCGACCGGCGAGCACGACCTCGGCGCCGCACTCGGCCATCTGGATGGCGACCTGGCGTCCGAGGCCCGAAGACGCGCCGGCGACCAGGATGCGGCGATCGGCCAGGCAATCGGGAGCGAAGATCACGGTGTCTGCGCCTTCCGACCGGCCAGAGGCTCGACTGGCGATCGGCTCGACCGGCTACGACCTCGCGCGATCCGCACTCCTGCGCCGAAGAATGTCACAGCGTTACCGTCTCGGCGCACGCCAGCGGGCCCACGGTGAGGGTCGTCGAGGCCCAGGAGTAGCCGACCCCGAACCCGACCAGAGCCAAGCGCATCGCCCGCTCCGATACGGCAGCGGCGAGATCGGTGGTCAAGACCAATGGGATGCTGGCGCTGCTGGTGTTGCCGTAGCGGTCGATGTTGATCGGCAGCCGCCCGGGATCGATCTTCGCCTTCTTGGCGAGATGCTTCAACATGAACGCATTGGCCTGATGCAACACGAAGGCGTCGTAGCCATCGATCGTTTGACCGGCGGCGGCGATCGTGTCGCGGATGAGCGTCGGGATCGCCTTGAGGGTAAAATTAAAGACCTCACCGCCGTCCATGTAGAGGGTATCGGCGGGATAACCGGAGAATTTCGGATGTGTGGAGCAAGACCTGAATGCTCCCCTGGGGACGATCAGATTCTCTGCGCCGCGGCCGTCGGTGCCGAGGATATGGACCGCATCTCCGTCGTCATGGGCCTCTAGCGCCGTCACGGCGCCAGCATCCCCGAACAGCAGCACAGTCGAACGGTCGTCCGGATCGTTCATCACGCTGCTGGTGTCGCCCACGGCGAGAAGGACCCGCTGCGCCGCGCCGGTCTGGATCATCATCATCGCGAGCCACAGGCCGTAGGGATATCCTGAACAGCCGAGCGGCACGTCGAACGCGACGATGCCAGGACGCAAACCCAGTCGGGCCTGCAGGCTGCAGGCGGTGGCAGGCAGGCGGTAGTCGGGCGTCTGAGACACGAACACGAGCGCATCGACGCTGGCTCGATCCCATGCGAGACGGTCGAGTAGCTCGCGCGCGGCCCGCGCGCAGAGGTCAGATGTCGTGACGCCGCCCTCAACCCAGTAGCGGGTGCGCACCCCTGTCATCTTGACCACATCGTCGAGCTTCGAGCCGAACCGAGCAGCGAAATGGCTGTTCTCGATACGCCGCGGCGGCAGACACGAGACGAGGCCGGCGATGCGGGCACGGCTCGTGCGCGCGACCCGACCGCTCGCCGCGGCTGATGTCTCCAGATCCGCCGGGCAGCCTCCGGTCGAGGCCGCCGCTCCGCCAGCGGCGAGCACGCTAAGCCGCCCGAACGGCGCACTCGCGCGCGACGAGGGCGTCGAGGTCCGCGACGGTGGTGCAGGCGGCGAGTGCGTCGGCGCTCACGGTCCTGTCATAGAGGTCATCGATCAGTGCGATCGTCGACACGATCGCCAACGAATCCCAATTGGCGTCTTCGAGTCTGAAGTTCGGTGTCATGTCGGCGACCGCGACCTCGAAGATCTCGGCCAATCCCTCGTGAAAAGCACTCATGCGACCTCTCCGACCCGGCCGGTACCCGGGCGACCGGGACGAGGCCTTTCACACACGCAGTTTCACGAGGAGGCCGCCCGCCGCGACAGGCGGCGCCGACCGGTGATGCACGTGCGCCGCAGCCGTCGGGCCGGTCCGATACTCGTCTCGACTGCAGCGGCGGTCACGCGCCCACCCCGCATGTCCAATACGGTTCGGCTAGGTCAGTTAATTTCGCGTTACCCGCAGCTTCTGCCGATCAGCATCCGCACTGGCGCCGCGACGGCCGATCGCGGAGCTCATGGGTGCTGGAAAGTCGATCAATTGGGCAGCCCGGTCGGGAGGCTCTCGTCGCAACGGACGCTAATCTCATGAAGTCAGCCTTGGCGGTATATTCAGAACCCACAGATCACGCCGCCAACAGCGGTATCTACACGCCCGCCGCGTCCGCGGCCATCGCACTGATCCTCCCCCGCCTTTACGGACACCTCTGATACGTTCCTTGCTGGCGGGAAGGTGTCTGATGTCGAAGGCGAGACGCGAGCTCACCCCGGAGTTCAAACGCGAGGTGGTGGCGCTGCTGGAAAGCGCGGGCGACCATAGATGCAGATCACGGCCGAACTCGGGATCCAACCCTCCATGCTGAGGCAGTGGCGAACGGCCTGATGGGAGGCCCTCCATCGCTGCGCGCAGCCGGATCGCCAGGAACTGCATTCGCGAGCCCGTTGGCTTTCGCCTCTGACTAGGCAGCAGAGATCGCTCGCCTTCGGCGTGAACTCGACCGGACGCGCATGGAGCGCGATGTCCGAGAAAAAGCGATCGGCATCTTCGCGGAGATGCGCAAATGACGTTCGCCTTCATCGAGCAGCATGCGAGCACCTAGCCGGTGCGTCTCATGTGCCGCGTGCTCGGAGTCTCCCCCAGCGGCTACTACCGCTGGCGATCACGTTCCGAGAGCGCCCAAGCGACGTCCAACCGTCAACTCTTCGACGATGTCCGGCGTATCTACACCGGGCATCACAGCCGCTACGACTCGCCTCGGGTGCATGCTGCCCTGCGGGCAGAAGGCCGAACAGTCAGTCGCGGGCGGGTGGAGCGCTTGATGCGCCGTCATGGCATTCGGGCCCTGGCAGGACGTGGATTCCGGCCCTGCATGACCAACAGCCGTCACGACCTGCCGATCGCGGCCAACCTCCTGAAGCAACAGTTCTCGTCGGCGTTGCCCAACACTCTTCGGTCGGCAGATATCACGTACCTGCCGACCGAAGAGTGTTGGCTCTACCTCGCCGCCATCCTCGATCTCGCTACCCGCAAGATCGTCGGCTGGTCGATGCGTGATCACATGCGGACCGAATTTACGTCGGCGGCTCCGATGATGGCCACCCAACAGCAACGACCGGGGCTGGCCTCATCTGCCACTCGGATCGCGGCAGCCAATACGCCGCCGAGGCCTACAGAGCGCAGCTCGTCGGCATGAAGGCGATACCCTCCATGAGCCGGACCGGCTGCTGCTACGATACCCCCCCAATGGAAAGCTTCTTCCATACCCTCAAGGTCGAACTCGTCCACGAGCGACGATGGGCGACCTGGGACGAGGCCCGACGCGACTTGTTCGCCTACATCGAAGGCTACTACAATCGGCAGCGCATCCACTCGACCCTCGGCTACATCACGCCCGAACAAGCCGAACGGAACGCGAGCTAGATGTTTGGTCCCGCTGTGTGGTGGTACGACTGATGCCGCATGGAGGGACGCGCTATGGGACAGGTTCTCCACGGCAGCGCCACGACGCCTGAGACGATCCGTCGGGCAATCCAAGCTCGTCAAGAGAGCGTGAGGGCCGCCGCCAAGCGCTACGGCATCAGCGCCACGACGGTGCAGAAGTGGCGCTCGCGCCAGACCAGTACCGATGCGCGGATGGGACCGAAGGAGCCCCGCTCCAGCGTGCTCAGCGTGGAGGACGAGGCGGTCATCGTCGCCTTCCGGCGGCATACCCTGCTGCCGCTCGACGACTGCCTCTACGCGTTGCAGCCGAGCCTGCCGCACCTGACCCGCTCGTCGCTGCATCGCTGTCTGCAGCGTCACGGCATCAGTCGCCTGCCGGATGTTGACGGCGACACACCCAAGCGCTCGCGCTTCAAGGCCTACCCGATCGGCTACTTCCACATCGACATCGCGCAGGTCAGCACCGAACAGGGCAAGCTACACCTGTTCGTGGCCATCGACCGCACAAGCAAGTTCGCCTTCGTTCAACTGCACGAGAAGGCGACGCAGCGCATCGCGGCAGCCTTTCTACACGATCTGGTCGCCGCCGTGCCGTACACGATCCACACGGTGCTGACGGATAACGGCATCCAGTTCGCCGACAATCGTCCGGTGGACGAGGAGGCCGAGGCCAAAGCGGCGGCCTACTGGGCGACCCAGGATCGGCCGCGCATCTACCGCTGGCATTCGTTCGATTGGGCCTGCGAGCAGACGAAGATCGAGCATCGCCTGACCAAGCCGCGCTGCCCGTGGACGAATGGTCAAGTCGAGCGGATGAACCGAACCATCAAGGACGCCACGGTCCAGCGCTACCATTACGCCAGCCATGACGAGCTCCGGCAGCACCTGCAGCTGTTCGTGGATGCCTACAACTACGGCCGCCGGCTCAAGACCCTACGCGGCCTCACCCCCTACGAGTTCATCTGCCAGACCTGGACGAAAGAGCCCGAACGTTTCAGGCTCGATCCGTCAAACCACATGCCGGGACCGAACATCTAAACCCGCGTCGGTGAAGGCGGGGGAGGATCAAGAGGCGATACACCTGATCGGACAATCCAAACGCGAACGGCCGAGGTGATGCCCCGGCCGCTGCGACGACGATGTAGCTGACGCTTAGCGCAGCAGCTGCAGGATGCCCTGCTGGGCCTGGTTCGCCAGCGACAGGGCCGAGATGCCCAGCGACTGACGGGTGGACAGGGCCTGCGAGTTCGCAGCCTCCTGGTTGAGGTCGGCCGCCGTCAGGTTCGACGAGCCGGTATCGAGCACGTTGATCAGGTTCTTGCTGAAGTCCTGACGGTTCTGCACTACCGACAGGTTCGAACCGAAGGTCGAAGCGTCGGTCCGCAGCTGGCTCGATGCGGTCGTGAGCTTGTTCAGGGTCGTGTTGATGTCGGCGTTGAGCAGGAAGTTGCCCTGGCCGACCGTCGATGTCTTCGCCGAAGTCCCGGTAATCGACGTCAAGCCGAGGCCGGCCGAGGTCTCGTCAGTCGCGGTGACCGTGAGGTTCGAGTTGCCCTTCGGATTGAAGTTGATCGTCAGGTTGTTGTTGTCGCCCTTGCCGTTGATCAGGTTCGTGCCGTTGAAGCTCGAATCGCCGGCGAGCTGATCGATCTGGGTCAGCAGGCTGTTGTACTGCGAGGCGAGCGTCGCGCGGGCCGTGACGCCCGACACGCTCAGGTCCGAGCTCTGACCGACTGCGGTGGTGGTGCCGTAGGTCGGGCCCGACCCCGAACCGGACGCAAAGCCCAATTTCGTTTGGTCGCCCGCAGATGCAAACTCCACGTCCGAGGACGCGTTCATCACAATCTTGGTCCCGTCAGTGCTCTTGGTGAAGCTGCCGGCACCGACAACGGCGTTAAGCTTCGTCAGAGCTCCGTCGAGCGTGTCCGTCGTTGCCAGTGCGACGCTTGTAGCTACACCGTTGACGAACAGGTTAACCGTGCTGGCGGATGCAGCACTGTAGGCGGTCGAGGCGGTGCCGGTGGTGGTGATCTGCGTGGACAGCGCCTGGTTGGCAACCGACTTGGCCTGATCGACCAGCTTCTGGATCGAGGTGATGCCCTGGTTGGCGGCCTGGATCGACTGGATCCCGTTCGAGATACCGTCGAGCAGGTTGCCGAGGTCGCCGGACCGCTGGCTGAGAGCTTGCGAGGTGAAGAAGCTCACCGGGTTGTCGAGCGCCGACGAGACCTTCAGGCCGGTGGAGAGCCGGTTCTGGGTGGTCGCGGTCAGCGAAGCCGTATCCTGCAGCGAGAGCAGGTTCTGGCGGGTAGCGGCAGTGAGGGTGACACCGGACATAGGAGCAGTCCTTTTGGGCGCTTTAAACCGCCGTATTGGCGGCCCCCACGATCTACGCCCCAGGTCGTTGCCGACATCTTAAGTCGATCCACGAAACGATGCAGCCGTTAGAAGATCGTTAATGCTTCATGTTCAAAACCCCCCAAATTAAGAGGACATCGAATAATGGGTCTGCGCCTCACGCTAAAGCCATTCGAGCGGCTGATCATCAACGGCGCAGCAATTCGCAATGGTGACCGTCCCGTATCCTTCCTGATCGAAAACCAATGCAAATTCTTGCGTGAAAGCGAGATCATGCATGAGAGCGGTGCAGATACAGGCTGCAAAAAGCTTTGCGTCACACTGCAGGTTTTGTATCTTGCGGAGGTCCCTGCGGCGGCAATCGAATTATTCTATGCTCAAGCTCGCGACCTGCTGGCTATGGAACCAAGTTATGCTCCATACCTTTCAAAGATACAGAACGAGGTCGAGGCGGAGCAATACTACAAGGCTGTTAAGCTGGGCCGCGAGCTCATCGCATACGAACGTAATTTTCTAGACCCACATTCTTTAAAGGCTCATGCAATCTGATCGGAGATTGCTCTCATTAGCGTTTCATACACATAGACCAGCGCTTAAGCGCAGGGCCCACCGAACAGGTCACCGATCGCCTTTCGCCTGAACGGCGTGGGCCAACGCCAGCGCTAATGCTCTGGTCGGTCGTGGATCGTGTGGCAGCGCTGGTAGAATGACCCTGATCCACCTAACTTGGCGAAGAGCCACTTTTCAGGGGGCAGGCCACTTTGCCGCCTTGGTATGTCGGCCCGAGACGACCGCTTCTGTGTGGACTTCGGTTGGCCCATTCGGTCGGTGGGTGACAGGCCTGCCTCATGCCAGTTTAGGGCGGAAGGGGAGGACCAGACCTTCCGGACGCAAGCTCGTGATGAGGATCCGCGCGAGTTCCGATTGTCCGAACGGCTTGGTCAGTCGCGGGACCGGAACCAACTTGTTCTCAGGCAGCTCGGCATAGCCGCTGGCGAGGATTGACCTGACCGGTATTTTGGACCGAGCCGATTGAGAGGCTACTGCATGGTCGCGGCCATGGGTAGCCGGAAGGCCAGACCCGGGTAGCTGACATTCGCGGGCGGCCGATAGCCCAGCGACGAATGCGGTCGGATGCAGTTGTACGTGGTTTGCCATAGCCCGATGACGATCTGCGCCTCCTTCAGCGAGTAGAAGATCTCCTGGCGTAGGCACTCGTCCCGAAGTTTGCCGTTGAAGCTCTCACAGTACCCGTTCTCCCACGGCGATCCTGGCGCGATGTACTGGATCCGTGGCCCCGTCTTGGCGACCCACTTGCGCAGCGCCTTCGAGATCATCTCAGGGCCATTGTCGCAGCGGATGTGCTCGGGGATGCCGTGCAGGCACATGGCATCGGCCAGCGCCTCGATCACGCCGACGCTGTTGATACGCCGTGCCACCTTCAGCGCCAGGCACGCCCGGCTATGCTCGTCGATCAGCGTCAGGATGCGTAGGCTTCGGCCGTCGTGGGTCTGAGCCTGCACGAAGTCGAAGCTCCACACATGGTTGCGGTGGAGCGGTCGTAGCCGCACGCATGAGCCGTCGTTCAGCCATAGGCGGCTGCGGGGTCTCTGTCGGCTAGGGACTTTGAGCCCCTCGCGACGCCAGATGCCCTCATGGTGAGCCTGTCGAACCATGAACCCGGTCCTTGCCCACTTGCCAGCCGGCTGCCTGCAGCAGCGCGGTGACGCGGCGGTAGCCGTAGCGCCCGTACTCGGACGCCAGGGCGATGATGGCACGGGTCAGCTCATCCTCGTCGGCCGGCACGGTGGGCACATAGCGCTGTGTACCCCGATGCTGGCCGACGATCCGGCAGGCATGACGCTCCGAGAGACCATACTTCTCCCGAATGACGTCGACCGCCTGCCTGCGTCGCTCGGGGGCTACAAGTTTCCCGAGGCGACGTCCGCCAGAACTTGTTTCTCCAAGGACAAGTCGGCTACCAGCCGCCGCAACCGAGCGTTCTCGCGCTCCAGATCCTTCATCTTCCGCGCCTGATCGACTTGTAGGCCGCCATACTCCTTGCGCCAGCGATAGTAGCTCTGCTCGGAGATCTCGGCCTCCTTGCAGGCGAGGGCCAAACTCTTGCCCTGGGCTGTCTGCACCTCAATCTGGCGCAGCTTCAGCACGACCTGCTCCGCACCCGTCTTCTGACCTCGCCGCATGTCCGACTCCTCTGGTCCTGGCTGATCCTCTCAATCAGCCCGGTCCAAAGCCAGCCGGTCAGGTCATCGACCCGCAGGCTTTTCGGTCGACCTCGCAGCCTGACCAAGGCGTCGAGCGCCTCGGTCACCTGGAAGGCGCGGAAGTTGGCTCTCGGCGTGAGTGAGAGCGCCTCTCGCGTATGGCAATCGACGACGGTCAGGATCCGGAACGGACGCCCGTCGAACAGGCGGTCGGACATGAAGTCCATGGCCCAGACCTCGTTGGGTCCACCGATGGCCGGCCGCCCTTGCCGGTAGCGCCAGGCCCGTTTGCGCTTGGGCAGCTTGGGCCGGATAGACAGTCCCTCGTCACGGTAGATCCGGTAGGTGCGCTTGTGGTTCACCTCCCAGCCTTCCCGTCGCAACAGGATGTGCAGCCGCCGGTAGCCGTAGCGCACTCGCGCGGCAGCCAACTCCTTCAGCCGCATGCGCAGCGCTACTTGAGGGTCCGAGCGCTTCCTGTAGCGCTGCGACGAACGACCGAAGCCGGTGGCCTGGCAGGCCCGACGCTCGCTGATGCCGTAGGCCGCCTGCAGGTGGCCGGCGACCTCACGGCGAGCGGCGGGCCTCACCACTTTCGCTTGAGCACATCCTGCAACATGGAGCGGTCCAGCGTCAGGTCGGCCACCAATCGTTTGAGCTTGCTGTTCTCGTCCTCCAGCTGCTTCAGCCGCCGGATCTCCGGCACGCCCATGCCGACGAACTGCTTCTTCCTGCGGTAGAACGTCGGCTCGGACACACCCATCTTCCGGCAGACCTCGTCCACCGTCGCGCCGTTCTCCGCCTGCCGCAAGGCGAAGGCGATCTGTTCGTTCGTGAAGCGTTTGCGAGGCATGGCATCCACCCTCCTTCAGGGTTCAGGATGCCCGAAAAACTTGCGCTCAGCGCGGACCAGTTTGGTGGGTCAGGGTCAATTCGAGACCAGCCGCGTTTGCAGGACCTGCACGACGATGTCGCTCGCGGCAGCAGGAGGGGCAGCCCCTGTCGGCAACCCGCCGGGACGTCGCGTTCACCACGGGGACGAGCGCCATGAAATCTTCCCCGGTACCCGCCCACCGGAGCGTCCGCACCATCGCATGCCGGAGGCTTCTTCGAGAAGCCTCCGGGGCGAACCGGTACTCGTCGCTGAGGACACGGAGGGCATCTCCGTCGCCAGTCGGACGAAGCGGGCTCCCGGCAGCAGATGCAAAGGTGCTTGAACGGAGAAGGCCGACATGAGTCGACCGCCCACGGGATCGCCGCGGACCGTTGTCCAGATTCATATCATCGGAAAAGGTGGGCCCCGGGGCCGAAGCCCCGGGTTCTGTTTCTACGGCTGCCCTGCCGCAAGATGCTTACGCCGCGAGGCGGGCATCCATGACAACGTTATCGTTGGCATTTAGAGTTTTGGTCAGGTGCCCGGAACAGGGGTTGCCTGCGCCGAACCGGTCGAGTCCTTACCGAAAGTCGCATCTTATCCTGCCGAAACAGGGTAGAACTCGCGATCCCTTTACCGTCCAGTCGAACCTAACTTCGCCCCCATCAGAAACACCCTGGCTGCAGACAATAAACACATTATAGTCTGCCAAGACCCCTGCGTTATCAGGGACAGGATGCTTCTGGTGGAGGCGCCGGGTACCGCCCCCGGGTCCTGAAACGTTATTACGAACCGGTCATCAACCTCACACGCATCATACCGCGTGTGAGGCCGAAGGTCCACAGGCCCCTGAAGGTTCGGGAATCCGGGCGATGCGCGGTCGTTGCGGACCGGGGATGACCGCCGTCGCGCTCGCCGTAGCTCCAAATCCCTCTCGAACCCGAGTTGCAACCGCACCCGCGATGCAGGGCCTGCCCGTGCACACCCGACGCAGCGAGGGCGAGAACCCGCGGATCGCCGGGCCGGACCTATTCCATCGGCATACGGCTCGCACCAGCCTGGTTTGGGCGCTATGGGCTTACGCCGCCTTCTGTTGCCGCAGCCGCGCGAGGCCGTGCGCCAGTCGGGTTAGGAAAAGCCGAACATGCCGAACACGTTGGGTCTCAATCGCACCCTCGGGAGCGCCATGGGCGTCATCGCGCTGGTGTCGGTGCTCAGCAGCGGGGCGGTCCTGCTGACCCGCAGCCAATTGCAGGACGCGAACGACGCTCTGAGTCGCTCGAATCAAACGATCCGCAGCCTCGACGCATTCCGCAATGCCATGCTCAACCAAGAAACGGGGCTGCGTGGCTACCTGATATCCGGCCGAGAGGGCAGCCTGGAACCCTACCGCCAGGGACAACCGGCCCTGGACGCAGCGATCGACCGCCTCAGAAACCTGATCGGCACCGATGCCGCCGCGTCGCGCCTGCTGGCCGATGCCGTGACGGCGGCCCGCACTTGGCAGGCCGATATCGGCCAGGCAGTTATCCGAGGCACGGCTGACCCGGCGACCCGACCCGAGGCGGTGCGTATCGAGTCCGAGGGCACCGGCAAGCAGCTGTTCGACACGCTGCGTGACAAGCTTGCCGCCATCGAGAGCCTGGAGGAGGCCCATCGGGCGATGCTGAGCCAGCGGGCGTCCCAGGCCGAACGCAACGAGACCCTGGCTCTGTGGGGTGGCACCCTGCTCACGCTGCTGATCTGCGCCGGGATCGCGGTGGCCATCAACCGCCTGATCGTCCGCCCGCTCGGAGACGTGATGGCGTTCGTCGAGCGGGTCGGTGCGGGGGATCTGTCGGGCCGGCTGCATTCCGGCGGGCGCCACGAGATCGCGCGCCTCGGGCGCACGCTCGACGCGATGGTGGACGGCCTGTCCGATCTCGCCCGGACGAACCGCGCCGCCACCGCCGACCTCAACGCCGCCGCCGCCGAGATCCGCGCCTCGGCGCAGCAGCAGGCGGCCTCGGTGGAGGAGCAATTCGCCGCCGTCCAGGAGACCGCCGCCACGGTGGACGAGATCACCCATTCCGGCGCGCAGATCGGCAAGCGCGCCACCGAGGTGATCGCCACCGCCCAGGCCACCGCCCAGACCTCCCGCCAGGGTTTGCGCGCGGTGTCCGACACCGCCAAGGCCATGGACGCGATCCGCGAGCAGGCGGAGGCCGTGGCCGGCAACATCGTCAGCCTGTCGGAGAAGACCCAGACGATCGGCGACATCATCGAGACGGTCAACGACATCTCGGAGCGCACGCATCTTCTGGCGCTCAACGCCGCCATCGAGGCGGCCGCGGCCGGCGAGAGCGGGCGCAGCTTCGCGGTGGTGGCCTCGGAGATGAAGCTTCTGGCCGACCAGGCCAAGGCGGCCACGGGGCAGGTCCGGGGGATTCTGGGTGAGATCCAGCGGGGCATCAACACCTCGGTGATGCTCACCGAGGAGGCGGTGAAGCGGGCGGCGGCCGGCAAGACGCGCTCGGACACGACCCAGCGGACGATCGAGGAGATCACGGCGCGGGTCGAGGAGAACGTCCAGACCTTCCAGCAGATCGTGGCCTCGACCAACCAGCAGCAGCTCGGGATCGAGCAGGTGATGGGGGCGCTGCAGAACATCCGCCAGGCCAGCCAGCAGACGGCGGCCGGCACCCGCGAGGTCGAGGCGGCCTCGGCCAACCTCACCGAACTCGCCCAGGCCCTCATGGCCCTGGCCGAACGCTACCGGCACTGAGGGGGCTGCGGATCGGGCGATCCGGGCGGTGCGAGGCCCCGGGACAGGCGCTGCCTGCGCGTCGCGGCCGAACATCGCCACGAGCTCCGCGGGGAGCTGTTAGGGGGGCCGCCCGGGATAGGCTGGTTGTGCCACCGGCAAACGAAAAACCCCAGAAGCGCATGCTTCTGGGGTAGGGCGGACCTTGCGATCGGCCTGGTGAGACCGGCCTGTCAGAATGCGCGAGCGCGTTCCTCGCCGTCCCTGACCGGGCCCGGCCCGAAGGCCGGGCGGGTGTTGGGTCTTAGTACGAGCCGAACTTGTAGTTCAGGCCGGCGCGGACGACGGCGAACTCGTCGTCGCGGCGACCGATGGCGCTGTAGGCGACCGGGACGAGGTTGGCGGCGTTGACCACCAGGGCGCCCTGGTTGCGGTTGCCGCGCTCGAGGTTGACGTACAGGCCTTCGATCTTGAACGTCACGGCCGACGAGCGGAAGAAGTTCAGGAACGACTCGGTGGGGAGGGCGAACTCGACGCCGCCGCCGACGGCGTAGCCGGTGCGGAAGCTGTCGTTGCCGGCATAGCCGCCGAAGGAGCGGTCAGCGCTGCCCGAGCCGTAGGCGAAGCCGCCGGTGCCGTACACGAGGGTGCGGTCGAAGGCGTAGCCGAGGCGGCCGCGCACAGTGCCGAAGTAGTCGAGGCTCGACAGGCCGCGCGGGTCGGTGACGTAGTAGCCCGGGGCGACGGCGCCGTTCACGAACGCGTTGTTCCGGCTGCGGCCGAAGTCGAGGTACTGGGCGTCGGCCTCGATGCCGACCACCACGCCCGAGCCCGGGGTGAACTGGACGTTGTAGCCGATCTGGGCGCCGCCGGAGAAACCGTCCTGGCTGCGGTTGCGGAACGTGGCGGTGGTGCCGGGGACGGCAAACGGAGCCGGGACGCCGAAGGTGGAGTTGTTGGAGCGGCTGCTGGCGTCGAAGGCGTAGCCGGCGTTGAAACCGGCGTAGAAGCCGGTCCAGGTGAACACGGGCACCGGGGTGAAGACGGGCGGCGGGGCAGCGCGACGCGGCAGGTCGGCGGCGGCAGCGGCGCCGGTCAGGGCGGTGAAGGCGGCCAGGGAGGCGAGAAGCTTGGTCATGTGTGCGGCAATCCAGGGCGTGAAATCTGACACCATGACTACCAATTCGTCGGCGAGAAAGCTGTAGTTTTACGGACACACCGCCCGGTCACGACGCGGGCCGCCATAGTAAACCTTCGGTAAATATCTGCCCCGCGACGGACATGCCTGGGAGATACTGACCCGAGCGCGACAACTCTGCAGCCGGGCATCGGTTGCGGCGGCGCGTGTGATTGAAGCGCCGGTGTTGCCGAAGGGCGACAGCGCGCGTCATCAGCCAGGTCCTGCTGACCTGTGCGCGGGGCGCGAACCCGGCTCCTCGCCGCGCCCGCCGGCGCCCGATGCGATCGGTAGCGTTCGCATTCCGTACTCACTGTGACCCAGGAGCGGCAGCTGATCGTCGAGGCCTCTGCTAGACAGGCCGACGTCTCTGGATACCGCTTATGTCCAATCGACTGATCCTTCGTCGCGCCGTCCTGGTTCTGGGGCTGATGGGTATCTTGTTGGCCCTAGCGGACGTCGTCGCCCGCCGGGAGCTGACGCGGGCGGCCGACATTTCCTTCGCACGCGGCGGGTCGATCGCGCAGACGGCCGAGGCCCGCGAGTAGCCCGTCCGACCGAGCGCAGGGCGCCCGATCATCGGGCGATCGGTTGAACTGCCGAGACAAAAAAGGCCACCCCCGAGGGGGCGGCCCGAAGTCTTGGGAGGAGACACCCTTGGGAAGGGTGGCGAGACCGCGACGCCGTCGCGATCGCGCGCCACGGACTTCAGAGCGAGGCCTGCGGCGGGCAACCACTCGCAGGATGTCGGCGGGGCATAAGTGTCGCTCTTTTCGCCCTCAGGTGCACTTCCACACCATGGCTTGGCGGTCCGCAGCCGAGCGATCGCCGGTGCAGCCCCCCCCCCCGCAGAACCAAGCCTCCTGCTTGGCCGTTGAGGATTGCGAGCCCGGCTGAGGTGCGGTCGGCCCCGCGCTTGTCCGCTCCAACCCGGTTGCGAGTCTGTCATGAGCCGCCCGCGCCACGTCGGTCTGCCCTGGTACGCCGAGGAGCAGTACGAGGCCCTTCGCGCCAGCCTCCCCGACGGGGCGAAGCTGCCGCCTCGCTACGAGACCTGGCGGATCGCCACGGAGCAGATGGAGCGCGAGGTGCAGCGCAGCGGCGTCGCGGTCGTGCGCGTGCCGATCGAGGTCGCGGCATTCACGGCGTGGTGCGCCCGCACCGGCGCGCCGGGCGACGGTTCCGGACGCGCCCGATACGCGGCCGAAATCCTCGCGGGAACCGACCCGGCGTGAGATCGGCCGGCGATCAGAACAGGGCGACCAAGGCCACGCCAGCGGTCATCAGGACGGCCCCGAGGATCCGCCACAGGCTGGCCGGGTGCACGGCGAAGCCGACCCATCCGTAATTGTCGAGCACGATCGACGCGCCCACGCCCACCGTGACGATGATGCCGAGGAACGACGCGGCGCCGATGGACGGTGACGCGTAGAGCTGGGCGAGGATCAGCAGGACGCTGAGGAAGCCGCCGAGCCAGGCCCACCAGGGCACCTGCACCAATTGTTGCCCGCTCGGCATCTCGAGCTTGCCGAGCGCCAGGCCGCCCACGAGAAGGGCGGCCGTGCTGACGAGCAGAGTCAGCAGCGCGGCCGTGATCGGCAAGCCGAGGGATTTCGACAGCGTCGCGTTCTGGCCGGGCTGGATGGCGTTCGCCAAGCCGGCGAGGATCGTGAGTCCGTAAAGATACCACATGCTCCGCTAGCACCTGAGCAGGCGGCCAAGCTCCCACGGTCGGCCGCGCAGTTTTGACGCGCCCCAGCGGCGGGCAGGCACGGTCCCCGGCGCAGGACGTCCGCTCGGCTCGATCGTTCGGCCGGACCCTATGGCCTGATCGGAAGGCGTCCGACCAGGGAGCCGGACGCATCCCGCACGATCAAGGTCCAGGTTTCGTCGGGATTGGCGGCGGTCAACTCGGCGGCCATCTCCCGGATCACGCTCCGGGCCTCGTCCAGGGCCTGTTCCACGCTGGCTGCCTCGACACCTTCCTCGTCTCGGATCGACGCCTCGCCGTTCTCGATGTCGAAGTAGAAGCGTTCAGCCACCGAGCACGTCTCCCTGATCGGACCCCGCGAGCGGGTCTATGCATTCGGCCACGTCGTGCGGAACAGCACAGCAGCATTCAGAAACAACGATAAACCTTAAAATATCTCAAACCTGAATTGGCTGGCCGAGTTGCAATTATGTCGAGATTTTGGCGATGCGATCCATTAAAGCTACTGGCGATCGCCTTCCGAACCAAGGCCCTAAGGCCCGCTGAGGTGGCGCTCCTTTCTTGGGGCACTTGCCATGTCGACGTGTGATAAGCCGGACTCTGCCAAGAGCTCCGGAGCAATATCCGATAGTAAAGACAAGCTGCGCAACCACATCCGGCGCGTCCTGCTGTGTATCGTGGTGCGACCGACCCAGAAATAACCGGCGCTCCATCGCGTGTATCGTAATCCGTCGGTCGGCAAATGACTTCGGGCGGCTGAGATGGCAGCGGGCCGGTCGGTCTTGCCGCGACGCTTTGCAGCATAACCTGCACGTCAATCATCGACCCGCTGTGGCGCGCCTGCGCTGGCGCGCTGGGCCGCCCGACGGCATCGTCGCGTCATGGTAAAGCCCGGCCCCCCGACCTGCGAAGTCTCCGTCGAGGGGGCCTGGGTGGCCATGACGGCCGACGAGGCGCAGGCCCGCCATCGCGATGCGCTCAAGCGCTGCCCGGCCTGCTTCGGACGCCTGATGATCCAGGGCGGCTACACCGCGGTGCGACGCACATCGCTGTCCCATTTCCGCGTGCACGACGGCTGCCCGCTGATCCCGCGCCACTACAAGGGCGAACCGCGCCGCCACCCGGCGGCGATCGGGTAATCTAATCCGGATCGCCTCCGGTGAAGGCTGAAACGCTCAGCGCTGCACCGCCTCGATATCGTCCTCGAAGATCGAATCGGGTTGGCAGGCGTGCCACTCCTTCTTCTCGTCGCTCTGCCCTTTGCGGCCCCAGCAATAGCCGGCCTGGGCCAAGCGTCCGCTCAGGCGGTCGCGCAGCCGGCACTGCTCCCGGATGATGGCGGGATCGCCCCCGCTCTCGCAGGCCAGGGCGGCCTTCGCCTCCGCGGTCAGCAATTCGGCGACCGTCGGCAGCGATTGCTGCGCGAGCGCCCCACCGGCAGCGACGATGAAGGGGAGGGCGGCGAGGGCGAGGCGCATGGGGGCAGAGGAACCGTAGGGGCGGGCGTGTCGAGGCGGTGGATGCCGCGGGCCGGACCTGCGCGCGATCGGGCGCAGGTCCGAAGCGTCGTTCCGGCGCGCCTCAGCGCCCCCGAAGGAAAAAGAACCAGATCAGGATGAGGACGGGAATCGGCACCCCAATCAGCCACAGCAAACCACCCGTCAGCATCGCGTTCTCCTTGTGCGTCTCAGGAGCAACCCCGCGCCGGGGGGCCTGTTCCGGGGTGTCGGCGTGGCCGATCAACCGGAGGATGCGCTGCCCGCTCAGAACGCGGCGACCAGCGCCACGCCGGCGACCATCAGGAGCCCGCCGAGGATCCGCCAGAGGCTGGCGGCATGCCGATCGAAGCCGACCCAGCCGAAATGGTCGAGCACGATCGAGGTGACCACACCCGAGGTGACCAAGAGGCCGAGGAACGGCGCGGCGCCGATCTGACGCGCCACGATGAACTGCGCCAGGATGATGCAACCGCCGAGGATCCCGCCGAACCACGCCCACCACGGCATCGCCAGCGCCTGGGCCGCCGTCGGCCATGTGAGCTTGCCGGAGAGCAGGCCGACCACGAGGATGCAGGTGGCGGTCCCGGCCGCCACCACCAGGCCGGCGGTCAACGACTCGGCCAGCCCCTTGGAGAGCGCCCCGTTCTGCCCCGCCTGAACGGCGTTGGCGACGCCGGCGAGAAGCACGAAGCCGTAGAGGTACCACATGGCTGGGCTCTCGATCTGTGACACCGGATGGTTGGGCCGGCCGGGACCGGGGCATCCCGTGGATGTCGACGGCGTGCGCGTCTCGCGCCCCGTCTGCGCGACGGGTGGAAGCCCCATCCGCAGGCAGCGCACGGAGGACCTCGTCACCTTGCGCCCGCCCGTCGCACGAGACGGCGCGCGACGCGCCCGTCAGCCCGCGGCGCCGTCCGGCTCCGATCCGACAGCGTTCATCCGCTCGGCCAATTCGTGGACGACTTCCTGGACGAGCGGCGGCCAGGGCACGTTGTTGTCCTGAAGGAGGCGGGCGGCACTCACCAGAGCGGTGAATTGTTCGCCCGAGATCGCGCGCCCCATGATCTGCGAGGCCAGCATCTGCTCCGCCAGAGCGGTTGCGAGGCGCAGGACCTCCGGCATCTTGGCCGCCAGGGGATCGACCTCCGCCGCGGTTTCGGTGTCGCCGTAGAGGTCCAGGTCGGTCATGTCAGGCCCCCTGCGCCGCCCGGATGCGCGCCGCCGAGGTGAATACCGGTCCGGGTGCGGACGTGTTCCCCGATCGTCTGCGATCCCCGCCCGATTTCATGACGATCGGGCGCGGATCGAAAGCTGATCGCGCTGAAGACCCAGCGAAGTCAGGTCGAAGGCCGGCACGCGCTCGGCCGACGACCGAAGGGAGCTCCACGCCCCGGCCGGCCAGGCGGCCGGGCCGCGCTATTTGGTGATCCGCACCGAGACGGGATCGCTGCCCGGAAAACTCTCCTCCAGGCCCTCGTCGAGCCGCGCCTGCATCCGGTCCGGCTGGTTCTCGGCCAGGCCCCGATCGTCCGCCGCCTGAGAGCCCCTGTAAGCGCCGACCGGGGTCAGGGCCGCGCGCAGGCGCGCCGAGCGGAACACGTCGTAGACCAGCAGGCCGACCCCGGCGGCGATCAGGAGCGCCGGCACGGGGTTGACGCGCATGTCGGCGACGAAGCGCTCGACCGCCTCGCCGGCGGCCTGTCCCGACCGTTTGAGGTCGGCGAGATCCCGGGGCACGCCTGGCCCCTGGAACCGGGCCTGCAGATCGCCCAGCGTGCGATCCAGGCGCCCGCGGCTCGCCTCCACATCCTGCTCGAGTTCGTCCGCTGAGTTGTTCATACGTCCCTGCGCTCCGTGAGAATCTGTGCGTCCTGCTTGATCTGCCGTCCCGTCCGGGTCGGCTCAAGACCTGAGAGCGACGCCTTGCTGCGTCCATACAGACCCAGCCCCAGGGCGAGCACCAGGAAGGTGCCGCCCACGATCAGGGCCGCGAGGGCATCCGACTGGACCAGGACGGCGATGCCCTTCACCAGGGCCAGCAGCAGGGTGAAGAGCCCGGTGATGGCCAGGACCGCCGCCGCGATGAGCAGGGTGAGACCGAGCGAGATCCGGTGGACGCCCTGGGCCATCTCGGCCCGGAACAGGGCCAGCTCATCCGCGACGAGGTCGCGCAACTCGCGAACCGCATCGCCGACGAGGGTCGGGATGCTGCGTATGCCGGGCTCGGCCATCCTGTCCTCCTCAAGCGCCCGTCGGCGCCGGGGTGGGCGGCCCGACGACGACAGCGCTTTCCATCATTTTGGGTCGGCGCCTCGCACCCGGATCCGGGGCGTGGCCCAGGGTCGTTGCCGAGCGCTCTAGATGTCCGGCGTCGGCAGGACGTCGACCGGCACCAAGGCCCGCGAGCGCGGCACCGGCCGGATTCCGGGCGCGTTGATGAGCCGGTAGAGCGCGAAGCCGGCCAGCATGGCGGCCGCCGCGGTCAGGGCCGGGCGGCGCCGGGCCGCGGCCTGGACCTCGTCGTACATCTCGCTGAACGAGCGGCGGCCGATGTCCGCGGCCAGCTCGTCGACGCCGAGGGCGGCCTGATCGAAGAAGGCTTTGAGCTGCGGCAGCCCGTCGAAGCTGGCGCCCGTACCCCGGATGGCGTCCCCGACATCCGAGACGACCCGCGCCGCGTCGGCCTTGCGCTTGCCGGTGTAGTCCTGCGCCTGCGCGCGCAGGGCGGCGGTAAACCCGCGCGCCGCGTCCTGGTCCGGACCGGAAGCGGCCGGGCCTCGATCCTGGGCACCGTTCCGCATCAGTTCGTTCCTCCAAGCCGATCCCGTCCTGTGAGGAACAGGAACCGCCCGATACAGTTCCGCCGCCCCGTGCCGGCGGCGGGTATCCCGATGTCGCGGACGGGGCCGGCCGGGCCCGTTCGGGCCGGCCGAATTCCAGCAACCGCGCAGCCCACGTTAACAAACCCCCACCGGGCGAACTTGATTTTCACCATTTGTTAATCAATGCAGACAGTTTAATCGCATCCCAGTCTACCATCAGGGAGAGGGCGCCCCGTGAGCGAGCTGCAGCGGCTTTTGAACGACCCGCGCTTCCGCGCCACCGACAAGCCGAAGCGCGAGCCGAATGCCGGGCCGGAGGCCAATCTCGGCAACGTCCTGCGGGTGGTCTCGTCGCTGAACGAGCAGGCCCCGCTGCCGACGCCGCAATCCGCGCCGCAGGATTGGGATGCGCTGATCCACCGGGTGCAGGCCGCTGCCCGCCAGGCCCGGGAGGTCGAGGCCCAGGCCCGCGAGCGCGAGGAGCGGATCGAGCACGTTCTGGAGAGGGTCCGCGACGACATCACGGCCTCGAACGAACGGGCCCGCATCGCCGAGGTTCAGGCGCGGGACGCGCAGGTCCGCGCGGAGGCGCAGGTCATGGCCGCCGAAGAGCGCGCGAAGGCGGCCGAGGCCCGCGCCCGGGCGGCGGAGGAGCGCGCCCGTCATGCCGAGGAATGGCTGGCCCGCGTCCAGGACGCGATCATGTCCGAGTTCTCCGGCCTGACCGATCAGGCCGCGGCATGAGCAGCCCGGCCCGCGCGACGGCAGCCCATCCGGAGAGCGACCCGGTGGACCGGGTGGTCGCGCTGTTCTCCGGCCCCGAGGCCCCGGCCGCCGAGGACGAGGATTGGTCGGCCTCCCTGCTGGCCGTCCGGGGCGTCGCCGCCCGGGTCCGCGAGATGCAGAAGCGCGCGCGGGACTCGGTCCGGGACGCGCAGCGCTCCGTCCGCGAGGCCGATGCGGCGGCGCGGGCGGCCGAGGACCGGGCCCGCCATGCCGAGGCGACGATGCGCGAGGCGGTCGCCCGCGCGGAGCGGGCCGAGGAGCAGGTCCGCTTGGCGGCCGAGCGCGCCGACCGGGCGGAAGCCCGCGCCACGGAGGCGCATATGTGGCTGCGGCGCATGCACGAATGCATGGTCAGCGAGTTCGGGGCGCTCGCCGTCGAGCCGACCCGGCCCTGACGGGAAGCCGGCCTCACGCGGCAGCGGGCGCCGCCACGACGTCGATCGCGTGCTGCGCCCAGGCATAGGGCTCGCTGTGGCCGTGATACACGGCGATCTCGAGCTGCAGGATGCGGACGCAATCCTCGGACAGGTCGCTCAGGATGTCGTAGCCCTCTTCGTCGACCGCAGAGCGGATCGAGACGAACGGCCGGTGCTCGTCGTACGAGACCAGCACTTCCTGCTCGGCATACGGATCGAGCGGGTTAATACAATAATGGGCCGGCATTCGCCTACGCTCCTGAGATGACGTCACGCCGGATGCCTCTACTTCCGGGTTGTAACAGCCCGATGAAGCGTGCCGAACGGCGCGTTCGATGGCGGCGGGGGCGGGCAGGGAGGCTGACAAGAGGGCTGGCAAGAGGGCTGGCAAGGGGGCGGGAACTCCGCCCGGAGCGCCGAGAGCGCGGCGCGGATCGCCATGCGCACCGAGCGCGGCGCATCCTGGGCCTGGGCGTGCAGCTGGAGCTGCTGCAACCCGTCCCGGAGCACCCGGCGTTCCGGATCACCGGGCAGGCCGTGATCCGCGGTGAGCAGGCTCAACAGCTGCCGGCCGAGCGGATCCGTAAAAAGGGTCGCCATGAAATCATCTCAACGCAGTACAGAGACGGGCAATTAGCGCTCTGTGCTATATCGATCGGTATAAACCGCTGATTGGCAACTCCATAGCCGGAATGATAGGCGTAGATTACTGACCTGCGTACCCCCCACGCAGGCCAGTACCGGCGGGGCGGGAGGGGGAGCCTTGCTCGCCCGCCTCGCCGGTACCCCCGCGCTCCGCAGGCCGGACCTGAAAAAGGCCGCCCCGGATGGGAGCGGCCCGAAGTCTCGGGGACCCGGCGCGGACGCAGCGTCTTCTAGCGGAACCCGCCGCCGGGCAGCCGGCCGTGATACGGCGTGTTGCGGCAATGGCCCCAGGGGCCGCGCCAATAACCGGGCGGGCAGCCGTTCCCGGCCCGGGCCTGATACCAGCCGCCGGGAAGCCGCCCGACATAGGGCGTATTCCGGCAATGGCCCCAGGGCCCCCGCCAGGCCCCGGGACCGCAACCGCCCGCCACCAGCGTGACGGACGGCCCGCCCCCGGGGTCGGCGAGGATCGGCATCGCGTTCGCGCTGGCGAGCGGCACCGCCGCCAGGGCGACGCCGACGAGGATGGCACGCAATCTGTTCATGGCTGCTCGACTCGACATCTCAATACCCGCCAATGGATATTGCAGCTCGACAACTTGGTCGAGGGGCGGAAGCTGCATGAATTCTTGGCCATGAAACCGAAAGGTTCTGGAAATCCCGACACTTTGACGAAAATCCGATCGGGCGTTTGTCGATCCCGTCCCAGGACCCATTTGAGAGGTGGGCTGTCCATCCGGTTGCTTGGCGCGCCCGACTGACGGCACCGAACGCCGTATCGAAGACAGGGACTGTGCGGGCCCTCGTCGCCGGGCCGCGGCCATCCGAGGACGGTTTTATCAGTCCGCCTCAAAACGACCCTTCATCTTAATGCGGCGAAAACACATTCTCGTCCATGAATGCTGCATTCGATCAACTCGAAACTGTCGATCGCGCAGGCCGCCGTGACCCTCAGCCTCGTTCTCAGCATCACCGCGCCGCTCCTGACCGGCGTCGCCGCCCTGCTCTGGGCCGGGTTCGTCGCCCCGTCCCTCGAGGAGCTGCCGGAAACGGCGGCGCCGCGCGACCTGCGCACCTGGTGAGCGCTGCGGGCCCCTCAGGGCATGCGGCGGATGTGGATGATGTTCTCCGGGGAGAGGTCCACCGCGAGGCTCCGGTGCGGTGCGATGGCGGCGGCCCGCACCCGGGCCGGCAATGCCGTGCGGTCGGCCGTGCCCGGGGCCGCCGCGGCCTGCCGGTTCGGCCAATCCTCGAGCCGCAGGGCCCGGGCCGGCTTCTGGTCGCTGCAGCCGTCGCAGACCGAGACCAGCCAGGATTGCCAGAGGCCGTCGGTCCTCTCCTGCGCCGAGCGCGCCCGCTCGCGATGCGCCGAGGCCAGGGGGAGGGTGTCGAGGTCGGATTGCTGCCGGGGCTCGGCCAGGGTCCGGAGCTCGTCGAGCTGGACGTCGCGCTTGGCCGGCGCCGGGCCGGCCTCGGGCAGGGAGCCGGTGCTGCCGGGATCCGGCCGGCAACCGATGCAGATCCGGGTGCTGATCGCGTCGTCCGCGGCCTGACGCGGCGTCCGGCGCTCGATCGGCCTGGTCGAGGCCGGGCTGGCGGCCCGGCTCGGCGGCTTGGTCTGTCCGAGGGCGGTGGTGTTGGGCGCCTTCTCGGCGGAGAGCGGATCGCCGCCCGTTCCGGTGACGGATGGCTGCGCCGCCGCCAGTCCAGCCGTTAGCGTGCACAGGATGAAGCCGAGAACGGGAGACTGGAATACGGTCATCGCCACCTCCATCCTCGGTCAATCAGGCCCATCGCATCGAGTTCAGTACTCCTTCCGGCTTATGACTGAGATCAGCGCCCGATCTTCGCACGTTGCGCGGATCGCGCCCCGGCGCGTTATCACGTGCACGGAGGCCCTTGCGGCGAGGGCCGGTTCTCGGAGGCATCCATGGATCTCGGATTGGGCGGGCGCCGGGCGCTCGTATGCGCGGCCAGCAAGGGGCTCGGCCGGGGCTGCGCCCTGGCGCTCGCCCGGGAGGGCGTCGCGGTGACGATCACGGCCCGCACCCGGGAGACCCTGGAGGCGACCGCCGAGGCCATCCGGCGCGAGACCGGCGCCGCGGTGACCGTGGTGGCCGGCGACATCGCCACCGAGGCCGGCCGGGAGGCCGCGCTCGCCGCCTGCCCGGAGCCCGACATCCTGGTGAACAATGCCGGCGGCCCGCCCCCGGGGGATTTTCGCGACTGGGACCGCGACGCCTGGATCCGGGCGCTCGACGCCAACATGCTGGCGCCGATCGCGCTCATCAAGGCGACGGTCGACGGCATGATCGGTCGGAACTTCGGCCGGATCGTCAACATCACCTCGGCGGCCGTGAAGGCGCCGATCGAGCATCTCGGCCTGTCGAACGGCGCCCGCTCGGGGCTGACCGGCTTCGTGGCCGGCCTCGCCCGCCAGACGGTGCGGCACAACGTGACGATCAACAACCTCCTGCCCGGCCCGTTCGACACCGACCGGATCCGCAGCAACGCCGCCGCCGGCGCCGCCAAGGCCGGCACCAGCGTGGAGGCGTTCCTCGAAGCCCGGGCCCGCGACAACCCCGCCGGCCGCTTCGGCCGCCCGGACGAGTTCGGCGCCGCCTGCGCGTTCCTGTGCAGCCAGCACGCCGGGTTCATCACCGGCCAGAACCTTCTGATGGACGGCGGGGCGTATCCCGGGACGTTCTGAGCGGGGGCGGCCGATCCCACCCGTCCCATCCATCCCCTCATCCTGAGGTGGCGGCGCGAAGCGTCGCCCTCGAAGGAGACCTCCAGCCGGCCGCGCGATCCCTGGAGGGCTCCTTCGAGGCTTCCGCTCCGCGAAAGCGCCTCAGGATGAGGGGGATGGTTTGGAGTTCCGGGGCCTCAAAGGCTTTCGACACGCGTCATCGGCCCCGCGCGGAAAACCGCCGGGCGCATGGCCCAAACACCCAGTCGCAACCGGGGTGACGCGGGACGCCGCGAAGCCCGAACGCAACGTTGCACAAAGAGCCGGCTTCCCGGCGTCCCGCGGATCGAAGGCGCCGCCGCCAAACGGCCGGCCGGGCCACCGCATCCGTCTTTTCGTCCGGTGTCCGTCACGCGGGAGCCCGCCTGCGCTAAGTTCCAGTCCCGAGGTGCTCATCGCCCCTCAGCGCTTCCGAGCGAGCCTTCGTCGCACGCCCCCTCGTAGTAGAGGGCGCCGCAGAACCGCCGCACCGCCCAGGACAGGGTCGCCGTCAGGCCTCTGAACGGCCATTGGCATTTCCTCCGCCGGCCGCCGCCCAGCCCGAGCCGGGGGGTGTCGTGCTCCCGCGCCCGGGCCTGCCGCAGCCGACGGCAGACGCAGGCACCGGCCCACCGCCGCCGACCCGGCGGCTGACCGGACCGGCGCCCCGAGACGTCTCACGACGCGTCGCGGCGGGCGAGAGACCATGAGCACAAAATAGGAACATTGTCAAGATGTGGCCGGGCCGAAGAAGGGGTTCCCAAAGGGCTGAGCCCTTTGGCGGGGTTCGGGGGCGGAGCCCACGATCATCGGGCGAAGCCCGACACCAGGGCTCCGCCCTGGACCCGCACAAGGTCCCGGACCTTGTGAATCCCGGACTCCATCGTCCGGCCCCGATCCATTGCCGCCCGGCGTCCCCTGGTGCACCCTGTCGGCGATCTCGCTCACCGAGCCAGGAGCCGTCGCATGATCGCAGCCGCCCATTCCAGCGCTCCGGACCGCGAGGCCGACCCGGACGCGATCCAGGCGATGCGCGTCGATCTGGCGGCGGCCTACCGGCTGATCCACCGGCTCGGCCTCGACGACAGCATCTACACCCACATCTCGGCGCGGCTGCCGGGGGAGGGCCACCGGTTCCTGATCAACCCCTACGGGATGCGCTTCGAGGAGGTGACGCCTCAGAACCTCGTCACCGTGGATATCGACGGGCGCGTGCTCGAGGATCCGATGGGGCTCGGCATCAACCCGGCCGGCTTCACGATCCACAGCGCCATCCACGCCGCGCGCCACGACGCGATCTGCGTGCTGCACACCCACACGGTCGCGGGGGTGGCGGTCTCGTGCCAGGAGGAGGGGCTGCTCGCCCTGAACCAGTGGTCGATGCAGTTCGCCGGCCGGCTCGCCTATCACGCCTATGAGGGGATCGCCCTCGACCTCGACGAGCGGGCGCGGCTGGTGGCCGATCTCGGCGACAAGCCGGTCATGGTCCTGCGCAACCACGGGCTGCTGACCTGCGGCCGCTCGGTCGGCGAGGCGTTCAAGCTGATGCACAACCTGGAGCGCTC
Organism: Methylobacterium brachiatum; assembly: GCF_020523825.1. Classification (GTDB taxonomy): domain Bacteria; phylum Pseudomonadota; class Alphaproteobacteria; order Rhizobiales; family Beijerinckiaceae; genus Methylobacterium; species Methylobacterium brachiatum. The sequence continues at coordinate 161,092 of NZ_JAJALK010000009.1, forward strand.
GTGCCGGGCGCAGCTGGCGATCCAGGCCGCCGGCGCGCCGATCACCCGCCCCTCCGCCGCCATCGCCACCAAGACCGCCGGGCAATACGCAGCCGGCTACGATCGCATCGCCGTCCAGGGCGTCCCCGACAACGAGTGGGCGGCGTTCAAGCGGATGCTGGCCCGCACCGATCCCGATTTCGCGCAGTGAGCCGGCTCCAGATGGCGGGTGTTTCCGGCGCGGGGGGCGGGGACGCCGTCGTTCGTGACGGGGGCGGGTTACCTCCCGTGCGGTCTACGAGGTTCACACATCGGCGTGTGCAGGCCGCGTCGCGCCCCCTCTCCCGTTCGGGAGAGGGTTGGGGTGAGGGATGCGCCTTCTCCGGATAAACCTGATCCCTCACCCTGTCCCTCTCCCGCTCGGGAGAGGGGACCCGCGCCACATACGGCCTTGTCCGTATCCCGTAGCCCGCCGGTGAGTGGGGCAGGGCGCCTCACGGCTCCGGCCAGGCGGCGCTCGACCGGTAGGAGCGCTTCAGGAATTCGATGAAGGCCCGGGTCTTGGCCGGGACGAAGGCGCGGCTCGGATAGACCGCGTAGATGCCCGCCTGGGCCGCGGCCGTGTAGGCGGGCAGCACCACCTCCAGCAGGCCGCTGCGCAGCTCCGCGTGCACGTCCCAGGTGGAGCGCAAGGCGATGCCGAGGCCGCCGATCACCGCCTCACGCACCACCTCGTTGGAATGGGTGCGCAGCGGCCCGGCGGCGCTGACCGTGCAGGGCCCGTCCGGCCCGACCAGGCGCCAGGGGTTCTGGTTCTCGGTGGCCAGGCAGACATGGTTGCGCAGGTCGTCGGGGCCGGCGGGGCGCCCGGCCGCGTCGAGATAGCCGGGCCGCGCGCAGAGGACCCGGCGCACCGGGGCGAGGCGCACCGCGGTGAGCCCGGAACTCTCCAGGGTGCCGACCCGGATCGCGAGATCGTAGCCGCGCTCGACGATCGGCTCGAAATCGTCGCTGAGCTCGAGGTTCAGGACGAGGTCGGGATGGAGCGCGAAGAAGGCGCTCAGGTGCGGGACGATGTGCAGCCGGCCGAACGAGCTGGGCGCCGTGACCCGCAGGGTCCCCCGGGCCCGGGAGGCCCGCTGCGAGACCAGGGTCTCGGCCTCCACGATGGCGTCGACGATCGGGGCGATCCGCTGGAAGAATTCCTGGCCGACATCGGTGGGCGCCACCCGCCGCGTGGTCCGGTGCAGCAACCGCACCGCCAGCCGCTCCTCCAGCCGCTTCAGCCGCTTCGAGACCACCGCCACCGACAGGCCGAGCTCGGACCCGGCCTGGGTCAGGCTGCCGGCCCGGACCACCCGGGCGAAGATCTCCAGGTCGCTGTGGTCCTGCATGGGTGGTCGGACTTACATTCTCAACGGAGCGGAAAGAATCAAATCCCTTTTGGCGCCTTTTTCGCGCGAGCCAAGGGTTCTATCGCTGGGTCGTCAAAGATTCTTCACACGCCGCTCAAGTTTTTCTCAAAGCGCGCGCCAGCCCAGGGGATCGCCATGTCGGGCCTCGTCGTCGCCGAAGACCTCCGCCGCTTCCTGTCCGAGGAGGCGCTGCCCGGGACGGGCGTGGACGCGGACGCGTTCTGGTCGGGCTTCGCGGCGATCCTCCGGGATCTCGCGCCGCGCAACCGGGCCCTGCTCGACCGGCGCGACGGGCTCCAGGCCGATATCGATTCCTGGCACCGCGACCGCCGGGGCGCGCCGCACGATCCGGCGGCCTACGCGGCGTTCCTGGCCGAGATCGGCTATCTGCAGCCGGAGCCCGATTCGGTGCGGGTCACCACCGCGGACGTGGACGCGGAGATCGCCGAGATCGCCGGCCCGCAGCTCGTGGTGCCGATCTCGAACGCGCGCTACGCCCTCAACGCCGCCAATGCCCGCTGGGGCAGCCTCTACGACGCGCTCTACGGCACCGACGCGATCCCGCAGGACGGCGATCTCGCCCCCGGCCAGGGCTTCAACCCGGCCCGCGGCGCCGCCGTGGTCGCCCGGACCAAGGCGTTCCTGGACGCGGCCGTGCCCCTGGCCGGCGGGACCTGGGCCGAGGCCACGGGTTTTGCCGTGAATGCGGGCGCGCTGGCCGTCGCGCTCGACGGCGGCCGAAGCGCCGCCCTGCGGGACGGCACCGCGCTCGCGGGTTTCTGCGGCGCCGCGCAGGCGCCCCAGACCCTCCTGCTGCGCCATCACGGCCTGCATATCGAGATCCGGATCGACCGGACCAGCCCGATCGGCCGCACCGACCCAGCCGGCATCGCCGACGTGGTCCTGGAGTCTGCCCTCTCGACCATCATGGACATGGAGGATTCCGTCGCCGCCGTGGACACCGCCGACAAGGTCGCGGTGTACCGGAGCTGGCTCGGCCTGATGCGCGGCGACCTCGTCGCCCGCCTGCCCAAGGGCGGCCGCACCGTCGAGCGCCGGCTCGCCGAGGACCGGACCTACACGGCCCCCGATGGCGGCCGCCTGACCCTGCCGGGCCGGTCGCTGATGCTGGTGCGCCATGTCGGGCACCACATGTATACGGACGCCGTGACGCTGGACGGGGCCGAGATCCCCGAGACGATGCTCGACGCGGCATTCACCGCGCTGATCGCCCTGCACGATCTCAAGGGCGCCCGGCGCAACAGCCGCGCCGGCTCGGTCTACATGGTCAAGCCGAAGCTGCACGGCCCCGACGAGGTGGCGTTCGCGGTGGAGCTGTTCGGCCGGGTCGAGGCGCTGCTCGGGCTGGCGCCGCGGACCCTGAAGATCGGCGTGATGGACGAGGAGCGGCGCACCAGCGCGAACCTCCGGGCTGCGATCGCCGCCGCCGCCGACCGCCTGTTCTTCATCAATACCGGCTTCCTCGACCGGACCGGCGACGAGATCCACACCGCCATGGAGGCCGGCCCGGTGGTCCGCAAGGATGCCATGAAGGCCACCGCCTGGATCCAGGCCTACGAGGACGGCAACGTCGATGCCGGGCTGGCCTGCGGGCTTCCGGGCCACGCGCAGATCGGCAAGGGCATGTGGGCCGCCCCCGACCGGATGGCGGCGATGCTGGACGCCAAGGGCGCCCATCCCGAAGCCGGCGCCAACACCGCCTGGGTCCCGTCCCCGACCGCGGCCACGCTCCACGCGCTCCACTATCACCGGATCGACGTGCGTGCCCGCCAGGCGGAGCTGCGCGACCGGGCGCCCGCGACCCGGGCCGCCATGCTGACCCTGCCGCTCGCCACGGAGCCGTTCGCGCCGGAGGCCGTCCGGGAGGAGCTCGACAACAATTGCCAGGGCATCCTCGGCTACGTGGTCCGCTGGATCGACCAGGGCGTCGGCTGCTCGAAGGTGCCCGACATCCACGATGTCGGGCTGATGGAGGACCGCGCCACCCTGCGCATCTCCAGCCAGCACATCGCCAACTGGCTCCGCCACGGGATCGTCGACCGCACCCAGGTCGCCGAAACCCTGCGCCGGATGGCCGGCATCGTCGATCGCCAGAATGCCGGCGATCCGGCCTACCGGCCGATGGGCCCGGATTTCGACGGGCCGGCCTTCCGGGCCGCCGAGGCGCTGGTCTTCGAGGGCGGGGCCCAGCCGAACGGCTACACCGAGTTCGTGCTGCACCGCTTCCGTCGCGAGGCAAAGCGCGGCCAGGCCTGATCGGCCAGGCGCCAGGCGCTTGATGTGACGCGACCGCGCGCCGACGAGGGGGCCCCTCTCGGCGGCGCGCTCAGCGCTTCTTGCGCGTCATCACGTAGACGAGGAGGTTGGCGACCGCGCGGTAGAATTCCGCCGGGATCGCCTGGTTGATCTCGACATTGTCGTACATCGCCCGGGCCAGGGTCTTGTCGACCACGATCTCGATCCGGTGCTGCTCGGCGATCTCGCGGATGCGCAGGGCCAGCAGGTCCTTCCCCTTGGCCAGCACCATGGGCGCGTCGTTCTCGGCCTGATCGTAGCGCAGCGCGATGGCGTAGTGGGTCGGGTTGGCCAGGATCATCGTGGCCCGGGGGACGGCCGCCATCATCTGCCTGCGCAGCCGGTCCTGCGCGATCGAGCGCATCTTGGCCTTGACGGCCGGATTGCCCTCGGTCTGCTTGTACTCGTCCTTCAGGTCCTGCTTCGACATCCGCAGGTCGCGCTGCCATTTCACGCGGGTCCAGACGAGATCGCCCGCCACCAGGGCGATGGTCGCGACGCTGACGGCGGAGACCAGCCGGACCGACAGGCTCAACAGCAGCTCGGGCAGGCCGATCGGATCCACGAACATGATATTCACGATCTCGTGTCGATCGGCGCGCAGAATCATGAACACGACGCCGACGATGGCCAGGAATTTGAGGACGCTTTTCCCAAATTCGATATATCCCTGAAGGCCGAAAAGTCGATTCCACCCGCTGGCGGGTGAGATGCGGGACCATTGCGGCCGGATGCGCTCGCCCGCGATGCGCGGCACGTTCTGGAACACCGAGGCGGCGAGTCCCGCCGCCATCAGGATCACCAGCATGGGCAGCAGCAGCCGCCACATCGCGAAGGCCAGGGCCACGAGAAGCTGCTCGGCATCCTGACCGTTCTCCAGGGAGAAGCTGCGCGGCTGCTCGAGGAGCAGGGCGATCTGCCGGACGAACGGGGCGCCGTGATCCCGCACCACGAAGACGAGGATGAGGAGCGTCGCCACGATCGAGGCGAAGACCGGCGCCTCCCGGGAGAAGGGGACGTTGCCCTTCTCGAGCGCCTCGCTGATCTTCTTCTCGCTCGCGGCCTCGGTTTTGCTCTCCTTGTCTTCGTCCGACATCCCACCCGATCCGTTCAGCTGAAGAAGGTGTCTTCCGTCTCAGCCTGGTTGAGCTCGATCTCGCCGCGGGAGGCCATCTCCAGGGCCTGGTCGGTGATCGAGCGGCGCGCCTCGAGCACGTCGCGCTGGGAGGCCGGCTCGCCGCCCTCGAGCTCGTGCTCGACGAGGCGCCGGGTCCGGGCCGTCAGCGCGCCGAGCACGACGCTGCGCAACGTGCCGCTGGTGCCCTTGAGTGCCAGAATGATCTTCTCGGGCGAGACCTGATCGAACAGGGCCGTGCGCGCCCGGGGCGTCATGTTGATGATGTCGTCGAAGGTGAAGAGCAGGCTCTTGAGGATCTCCGCCGACTTGGGACGCGATTGCGAGAGGTTGTCGAGGACCTCCTCCATGCTCTGGCGCTCCATCTTGTTGATGATGTCGGCCATGCGCGCATGGGTATCCGCACCGGCGTTGCGCGCCAGGTTGATCATGAAGTCCTCATGCATCGTCTGCTCGATCATCTTCATCGTGCCCTCGACGATCGGCTTGAAGGTCAGCATCCGGCGCATGATGCCGTTCCGCAGGGGGGCCGGAAGCTGGGCCATGACCTTGGCGGCGCAGGCCGGCTTCACCTTCGACAGGATCAGGGCCGAGGTCTGGGGATGCTCCTTCAGCAGGTAGGAGGCCAGGGCGGCCTCGGACCCGTTCGAGATGCGGTCCCAGATCGAGCGCTCACCCGGGCCGAGGACATCGGCCATGATGCTGGCGATCTGCTCAGGGGGCAGGTTGCCCTCCAGCAGCTTCTCCATCTCGCGGGCCGTTCCGATCAGGTTCGCCCCGTCGGAGAAGAAGGCGGCCACCTGCTCGATGATGCCTTCGAGCTGCGCGCGCGAGACCGGTCCGAGCTGCGCGACGGCGCGGGTGATCTGCTTCAGCTCGTTGTTGTCGAAATACTTGACTAGACGACTCGCCGTCGCCTTGTTCATCGCGATGAGGACGGCCGAAACCTCCTCGGCGGGGCTCAGGACTCGCGTGACCTTGGCGAGGGGACCGGCGGCCATGGCGATGCGTCCCGTCAGCCGTTGGAATCGGCCGTCGCGGGACCGACGATCTCGGTCAGCGACACGCCGAAGCGCGAATTATCGTCCTCGACGACGACGACTTCGCCCCGGGCGATGACCCGGCCGTTCACGACGACATCGACCGGCTCGCCGACGCGGTGGTCGAGCGGGACGATCGCTCCGCGCCCGAGCTTCATCAGGTTCGCGACCGGCATCGTCGCCGACCCGAGGACCACCTGCATCAGGACCGGGATGCGGAGGATCGAATCGAGATTCCGGCCGCTGCCGGCCTGCTCGTCCCGCGCGCGCTGCTCCTGGGCCTGGGCCTCGATCTTCGCGAACAGGCTTTCGCTGTGGCCTTTGCCAGCTTCCGAATCCGGAAGGTCTGAGGATGACATCATGGGCTCCTTGAGGAAGTCAGGGCCAGCGCCGTCTCACCGGCGGCCGACGCGGAGCCGGCATCCGGCCGGGGCGGGGCCGTGCCGCAACCGCGCCTGTGCGCCGGCCGGGTGCATCAAACGCTCGACAGGCTGCCGACCGCGGGATCGTGGGTGACGCTCACGGGCTGCATCGCGGATGTCAGCTTGAGCCGCTCGGCCTTCAGCTCGGCCAGGGCCGCCTTCGCGTACTCGATCTCGCTGCTGAGATCCTCCAGGACGGTCCGGCCCTCCTGAGCGAAGGCCTGCACGGCGTTGCTGGCACCGACCATGGCGCAGGCGCTCCAGTCGATCATGTCCCGATACTGGGCATGATACCGGTCCAGGCGCTTCAGCCGCATGTACATCGGCACCAGGCAGCCGGTCGTCGCGACCAGGGCGGCGAAGAGCAGGGCTTCAGCGGGAGAGAACATCGTCGATAAACTCCTGGTCCTGGTCGATGAACCGGTCGACGCGCAGGACGATGTTGCCATCTTGCTGCCCGACGTCGCACCAGAACAACTCGCGATTGTTGCCTTCGAGCTTGACCCGCGTGTTCGGCGTCGCCCGCAACTCGATCACCTGGCCGACCTCAAGGCTGGCGATCTCGCCCAGGGTCAGGGGCTTCTCTTCCAGGATCGCCTTGAGGGTGACCGGCGTCTTCTGCACCTCGCCGGCGATCTGCCGCGTCCAGCGGGAATCGCGGGCGGTGCTCTCGCCGACCAGGATGCGGCCCAGGCTCTGGCGCATGGGATTCAGGACGGATTGCGGGAGGACGATGAACATCTCGCCCCCGCGATTGAGCGCCTGCAGGACGAACTTCGCGGCCACGGCCTGGTTGTTGCGGCGGCCGATCACGGCGAAATCCATCCGCAATTCCGTCCGTTCGAGCTTGAACGGCGTGTCCGCCACGAGCGCGAAGGCGGCCTGCAGGGCCTTGCCGATCTGGTCGAAGATGCGTTGGGCGATCCGCAACTCGATGGCGGAGAAGGAGCGCTCCTCGTCCAGGGGCGGCTCGGAGCCGTCAGCGCCGAGAAGGACCTCCACCATGGTGAAGACGAAGTCGCGATCGAACCCGACCAGGATGTGGCTGTCCCATTCCGGCGCCTGGAAGATGCCCGCGATGGCGTTGGCCTCGTAGGGTTCGAGGATGTCCCCGAAGCGCTGGCTCTCGACGTTGCTCAGCGAGAAATAGACGGGCGAGGCCGCGAAATGGCGCAGATGCTCGGCGCTGAACGTCGCGACCCGGTCCAGGATCACGTGCAGCATCGGCAGCCGGTCGAGCGAGAGGCCCGCGGCATCGAGCAGCCGATCCCGGATGTCGCTGGTCACCTGCTGCTTGTCTTGCGTCTCCGACATCACGCGGCCTCACGCATGCCGGCCTCGCCGCGCGAGGAATTCGTGATCGTGGCGTTCTCGACCTCGTCGATCGTCGGCCGATAGCCGGCCGAGATCGCCTTCCGGCCATGCTCGATGGCGATCTGCGGCAGGGCGCCGTTCATATAGGCGAGCAGGGTCTGCTTCACGATGATGTAGACGCGCCCCTGCGCCTCGCGGGTGATCTTCACCTTGCTGGCGAGGGGGGCGATGACGCTGTAGGACATGAAGATGCCGCTGAAGGTGCCGACCAGGGCGGCGCCGATCAGGTGCCCCAGGAGCGCCGGCGACTGATCGAGGGCCCCCATCGCCTTCACGATGCCGAGGACGGCCGCCACGATGCCCAGGGCCGGCAGCCCGTCGGCGATGCCGCTCAGGGCGCCGTACACTTTCAGCTTGTCGCGCCGATGGGTGACCATCTCCTCCTCCATCAGCGCCTCGATCTCGTAGGAGCGCGCATTGCCGATGAGGATGAGGCGCACGTAGTCGCAGATGAACAGCGTCAGTTCCTTGTCGCGGGTCACCTTCGGGAAGGCCTTGAAGATCTCGGATTCCTCAGGGTTCTCGAGATGCGGTTCGACCTCGTTGCGGGGCTTGGACCGCAATTCCCGGGTCAGCGCGAAGAGCAGGCCCAGCAGCGCGAGGTAATCCTCCTGCTTCGGCACACGCGACAGGACCGCGTCCACGATCGCAACACCGGTATCCTTGACGACCTTCATGGGATTCGCGACCACGAACGCGCCCAGCGCCGCGCCGCCGATGATGACGAACTCGAAGGGCTGCCAGATCACGGCGAGGTGGCCGCCCATGGCCGCGAACCCACCGCCGACGCAGCCGATCGCGATCAGCAAGCCTAAAATAACACCCACGCGCGGCGCCCTGACGTCGTTCCAGTCGATGTCGCCGGACCTAGACTGCCATGCTTGCGTAAGGCTTGAGCAGAGATCGAGCGCATTGCCAGCCCAGGACCGAGAAAAAGCAAGGTTCGGACAAGCCTCGGCGGATAGCCTCCCGTCCAACGGACAGACGAAGGATGCGTCTCATGACCTCGACCTTCACTGAATACCAATTAATATCCAAAAATATATCGAAGGCGCTCGATCGCAAATCCAAAGAGTACGATGTCAAGAAAGAGGTCCAGTATTTCAAGGACAACATCGGCAAGGTCAAAACGGTCGACGAGTTTCTGCGCAACACGCGCCTCTACACCTTCGCCATGAAGGCGTTCGGCCTGGACGATATGATCTACGCGAAGGGCTTCATGAAGAATGTCCTCGTCGGCGAGCCCGATAGCAACGGGCGCGTCCTGGTCGACCGGCTGCAGGATTCCCGATACCGGGATTTCGCGGCGGCCTTCAATTTCAAGGCTTACGGTCAGAAGCCGACCTCGTCCGATCCTGAGCTGCAAGCCATGATCGATGCGTTCACGAAGAAAAACGACCCCTCCGCCAAGCCAAAATACGACTCCAAGACAGAAGATTTGAAGAATTATATTACGAATATCTCCCCTTTCATCAAATCGATGGATGACATCGTCTCGGACAGTACCTTGTCGGACATCATCCGGACCACACTCGGGCTGCCTCCGGCCGCCTCGACGGACGGCGCCGATGAGAACGCCGCCCTGTTTGATGGCAAGATCGATGTTTCGACATTCCAGGATCCGGAGCAACTCCGTGAGTTCATCGATCGTTTCGCGGATGCGCGGTGGGAAGGCCGCAAGGCCCTCGTTGATCCTTATGTCAGGACAACCGGCGAGTACGCCGATTCCGACTCTGAAACCGGAAGGCTGGTGCAATACTTCCGGAACAAGATGAAAAACGTCTACTCCGCTGCGGACATTGCCGAAGATCCGGCATTGTTCGGCGTGGTTCAGACCGCGCTCGGCCTGCCCGCCTCCGCGTCATCGCAGGATCAAGCGGCCCAGACCAAGCTCATCGATAGCAAAATCAATATTTTATCGCTCAGGGATCCGAAAGCGCTCGATCGGTTCCTGGACCGCTTCAAGAATGCCCATGACGACGCCCGGAACGTTCCGGTGGATTCCTATATCCGGCAGAGCCTGGAAACGGATGAAGGGAACGAGAACGAGGGCGTGAGACTGGCCCTGTACTTCCGGCGCATGGCCGGAACCGTCAAATCCGCCTACTCGATCCTCGCCGACAAAGCGCTGGCCGAAGTCGTCCGGACCGCGCTCGGGCTGCCGCCGGAGGCGGCGAGGGCCAACATTGAGGCACAGGCTGCCCTGATCAACCGAAAGCTCGACATTTCAAGCCTGAAAGATCCGGCCCAGGTCGAAAAGCTTCTTCAACGCTTCACCACCATGTGGGACGCCAAGAATGGCGGTGGGGCCGCCAGTTCGGCCCTGTCGTTCCTGGGTGGGGCCGATTCCAGCCTCGATACGGACCTCCTGGTCAGGCTCCAATCCATCCGGCTCGGAGGCCGGTAACATGCAATCCTCGCTCTACGTCACGCTATCCGCCCAGGTCGCCCTCGAACAACGCCTGAACACGGTGGCGAACAACGTCGCCAACCTCGGAACCGCCGGCTACCGCGCCGAGGAGGTGAAGTTCGAGACGATCCTGTCCCAGGCGGGCGGGCGCGACGTGGCTTTCGCCACGCCGGGCGAGACCTTCCTGTCGCGCAAGGCCGGCCCGCTCAACAAGACCGACAGCCCCCTCGACGTCGGTATCCAGGGCGACGGCTGGCTGGCCGTCCGGGGCCGGTCGGGCCTGGTCTATACGCGGGACGGCCGGATGCAGATCTCGGCCGCGGGCGACCTTCAGGACCTGAACGGGCGGCCGGTCCTGGATCCGGGCGGGTCCCCGATCACGGTCGATCCCGAGGGACCGCCGATCACCATCGGCCAGGACGGGATCATCTCGCAGGGGACCAACCAGATCGGGGCGCTCGGCGTCTTCCGCCTCGACAGCGCGGCCACGCTCACCCGCGTCGACGGCAACGCCGTCTCCTCGGACAGGCCGGGTACCCCGATCCTCGACTTCAACCAGCGGGGCGAGACGGCTGTCCGCGTGCAGCAGGGCTTCCAGGAAGGGGCCAACGTCAACCCGGTCATGGAGATGTCGCGGCTGATCATGATCACCCGCACCTTCGAGGGCGCGGCCGCCGCGGTGGCGGAAACGGAATCGTCGCTGCAGAGCGCGATCCGCGGCCTCGGTCCGGCCTCCTAAAAAAACGGCGGACGGAGCCCCGACGATCGTCGGCCTTCAGGGACGGATGGCGTGCCCAGAGGGTTCAGCCTGTTGAGAGGTTCAGGGGCGCACCTGGGGCACCAGGGCTCTGCCCTGGACCCGCAAAAGGTCCCGGACCTTTTGAAACCTCACGGTTCCGAGGCCTGTCCTGCGCGAGGCAGGACGGCACGCCCGCCGGGGGCGACGTCGGCCCGGATGGCCGTTCGAAACATGACCGCAGAGCTGCGCCGCCCGCTGCCAATGCATGGCCCGGGGCAGGGGCTCCGGAGAATTCCATGAACGCGCTCGATCAGCTCGCCCTCGCCCTCGAGGACCGGGGCGAACACCCGGTCATCCGGGTCGGCGGCTCGGTGAGCGAGATCGGATTCGGCCATTGCCGCATCAAGATCAACCTGCCCCTGCTGAAGCTCGGCGACCGCATGCAGATCGAGGCAAACGACCAGCGGATCGATGGCGAGGTCGTCCGGATCGACGGCGACGGCGTGATCCTCAAGCCGTTCGACACCCGGATCGAGGCCGGCCTCGGATCCCTGGCCTATCGGGTGACGGCGTTCGATCCCCGGCCCTGCGAGGCCTGGAAGGGCCGGGTCATCGACGCGCTCGGTCGGCCGATCGACGGGGCGGGCGACCTCCCCAAGGGTCCCCAGCCCATGCCGCTCGACGCCAGCCCGCCGCCGGCGATGCGCCGCTCTCGGGTGGACCAGCCGCTGAAGACCGGCGTGAAGGCCCTGGATCTGTTCACGCCCCTCTGCGCGGCGCAGCGCATCGGCATCTTCGCGGGATCGGGGGTCGGCAAGTCGACGCTGCTGTCGATGCTGGCCCGCTGCTCCGGCTTCGACACCGTGGTCGTCGCCCTGGTCGGCGAGCGCGGGCGCGAGGTGCGGGAGTTCCTCGAGGGGCCGATCCAGGAGAGCCGCGCCCGCGCGGTCGTGGTCGTCGCCACCGGGGACGAGAGCCCGATGATGCGCCGGCAGGCCCCGAAGCTCGCCTTCGCGGTGGCCGAGTATTTCCGCGATCAGGGCCAGTCGGTGCTGCTCATCCTCGACTCGGTGACGCGCTTCGCCCACGCCGCCCGGGATGTCGCCCTGGCGGCCGGCGAGCCGCCGGTGGCGCGGGGCTATCCCCCGAGCGTGTTCGGTGACCTCCCGCGCCTGCTCGAGCGGGCCGGGCCGGGCCTTGAGGGCGGCGGCACGATCACGGGCATCTTCTCGGTGCTGATCGACGGCGACGACCACAACGATCCGGTGGCCGACAGCATCCGCGGCACCCTCGACGGCCACGTCGTGCTGGATCGCGCCATCGCCGACCAGGGCCGCTACCCGGCGATCAACCTGCTCGGCTCGATCTCCCGCCTGGCCGACCTGGTCTGGACGCCGCAGCAGCGCGAGCTCGTGCGCACGCTCAAGAGCCTGATCGCCCGCTTCGAGGATTCCCGCGACCTGCGCCTGATGGGCGGCTACCAAGCGGGGACCGATCCGGAGCTCGACCAGGCCGTGGCCCTGGTCCCGAAGATTTACGCCGCGCTGCGGCAGGATCCGAGCGACCCGCAGAGCCTCGACGCCTTCCTGGATCTCGCCAACGCGCTGCGGGCGGGATGAGGCGCTGTCCGGTGCCGCCAACCCAACGCGATCGCCCGCGCAGGGCTCAAGGCAGCGCTCACGGAATGTGGGGCCGAAAGCTTCGCGCAAGCGACTCCTGATCTGAAGTCCTGCAACGTCGTCCAACAACGGAGATTCGCGTCATGGGTCTGTATGGTGTCCTCAACAGCGGTGTTTCCGGAATGAACGCCCAGTCCAACCGGCTCGGCGTCGTTGCAGACAACATCCAGAACCAGAACACCGTCGGCTATAAGCGCGGATCGACGCAATTTTCTTCGCTTTTGACCGATTCCGGCAACGGATCCTACAATTCCGGCGGCGTCACGACTGTCGTGCGTCACGAAGTTTCCGGAAAATCCAACACGACCGCGACGACGAGTTCTTCCGATATTGCGATCAATGGGAATGGCTTTTTCATCGTCAAAGACGAAGGTGGCAAGACATCCCTCACGCGGGCCGGCAATTTCGTCGTCGATGCCAGGACAGGGGACTTGGTGAACGCCGCGGGTATGCACCTGATGGGCTACAACCTGGCCTCGGGCACACCGGTCCCGTCGATGAACAGCTACAATGGGCTGGTTCCCGTCAACCTCGCTTCGATGGCGATGAAGAGCAACCCGTCCACGAAGGGTTTCATCAACGGCGGCGCCGTCCTCAATAGCAACGCGGATAATCTTGGCGGCGACCCGACTCCTCCTACGGCCGCCAATCCTGCTGGTAATTTTACTTCTGCGACAAACTTCAATGCCTACGATAATCTTGGCAATCCCGTTCAAGTGGATCTTTATTTTATCAAGAACTCGTCCGGGAACTGGAAGGTTTCCGCCTACGATCATAAAGCTGGAACCATCCTGGCAGGCCCGACAGCGTTGACATTCGACGGCGCCGGAAAAATGGCCAATCCCCCTAAGATGAGCTTCAATATTCCCAATGGTCAGCCTTTTACGTTTGATTTCGCCAATGTAAGCCAGCTGGCGAGTCAATTCGTGTTCGACGGCAAAGTTGACGGGAATAGTCCTCAGGCCGTCGATCACGCAGCGATCGACACGGATGGCACGGTCTACGCGGTCTTCGGCGACGGGCAAACGGCCGCCGCCTTCCGCATTCCGCTCGCGACCGTGGCGAGCCCGGACAACCTGACCCCGCGTTCGGGCAACGTGTTCGACATCACGCCGCAATCGGGCGACCCGCGGGTCAACTTCGCCAACGTCGGAGGCCGCGGGTCCATCCAGTCCAACTCGCTCGAGGATTCCAATGTCGACCTCGGCAACGAGCTGGCCACGATGATCGCATCGCAGACCGGCTACGGCGCCAATTCGAAGGTGTTCCAGACCGGCACCGAGATGCTCGAGACTCTCGTGAATCTGAAGCGCTGACGCTCGGCTGAAGGAGACCGGGGATGAGCCTTTCCGTTGCCATGAAGGCGGCGCGCGGCGCCTTGCAGGCGAACGCGACCAGCACCGGCGTGGTGTCGCGCAACATCGCGGGCGTCAACGATCCGGCCTATTCGCGCAAGATCGCGTCGCTGGTGACCACGGACGGGCCGGTCCGCGTCGTCATCAGCCGCGCGAGCGACACGCTGCTGTTCGACAAAACGATCCACAGCACGTCGGAGCTCGCCGGCCGGACGGAGATCCTCAAGGGCCTGCAAAGCCTGGAGGACACGGTCGGCGACACGGAAGAGGGCCGTTCGGTCTCCGCCAAGATCAGTGCCGTCAAGACGGCGCTGGCGAATGCCGCGGGCCAGCCCAACGACATCAACCTGGCCAAGGCCGCCGTCGCGGCCGCCAAGGATCTGGCGCGGACCCTGAACCAGGCGAGCGCGACGGTCCAGAAAGTCCGCTTCGATGCGGACCAGGATATCGCCAAATCGGTCGGGACGATTAACGACCTGCTCGGGCAGTTCGATAAAGCCAACAAGGCCGTTGTGCTCGGAACGACGACCGGGGCCGATATCAGCGACGCACTCGACAACCGGGACAAGATCCTGGCGCAATTGTCCCAGGAGATCGGCATCCACACGTCCGTTCGGGCGGGCAACGATATGGCGATCTACGCCGACAACGGCGCGCCGCTGTTCGACCGTGGCGCCCGAACCGTAACCTTCGCCCCGACCACGGCCTTTGGAGCCGGCACGACAGGCAACGCCGTCCTGATCGACGGCATCCGGGTGACCGGCAACGGCTCGATGATGCCGCTTCAGGCCGGCCGCATCGTCGGGCTGATGACGGTGCGCGATGAAGCCGCCGTCACCTATCAGAAGCAGCTCGACGCGATCGCGGGCGGCTTGATCAAAGCCTTCGCCGAGACGGACAAGAATTCGGCGACTGGAACGGCATTCGCCGGCCTGTTCACCAATGCTGGCAACACGGCGCTTCCGGCGGTGAACACCGGCCTTGCGAGCTCCATCCAGGTCAATGCCAAAGCGGATCCGGAACTGGGAGGCAACCCGTTCACCTTGCGCGACGGCGGCATGAACGCGGGCTCTCAGTACACGTACAACGACACCAACGCAGCCTCGTACGTCGACCACCTTCGCGCGCTGCAATCCGCGCTCGGGGCGGAGCGGCCCTTCCCATCGGATTCCGAGCTTCCGGCCTCGGCCTCGCTACTGACCGCAGCCGGAGCTTCAGTGAGCTGGCTGGAAGCGACCCGCAAGGGGGCCTCGAAGCGGGTCGAGGACGAATCGGCCTTCCTCGACCGCGCCTCGACCGCGCTCTCCAACGCGACAGGGGTGAATCGCGACGACGAGGTGGCGACGATGCTGGAACTGGAGAAGTCCTATGCGGCCTCCGCCAAGCTCCTCGCCACGGTCAACGCGATGCTGCAGACCCTTCTCGATGCCGTGAGGTAGCGCCATGAAAGCCAGCTTCATCTCAACGGCGACGCTGTTGAACAGCGCCCGCTCCACAACCGCCCGCACACAGGCCGATCTGGCCAAGGCGAATATCGAGGTCAATAAGGGGCGCTACGCCGATGTCGGCCTCGAACTCGGCTACAAGACCGCGACGACCCTCGATCTTCGCCAGCAGGTCGATGCCATCACGGAGCAGCAGAAGCGCAATGATCTGACCAAGGTCCGGCTTGGCAACAGCCAGACGGCGCTCAATCAGATCCGCTCTGATGGCGAGGCGTTTCTCGCCCTCATCGCGCCCGGGAAACTGACCGATGCGAGTGGGGGTATCATTGCGCAGGCGGCCGCTTCGAAGCTCTCGGCCTTCATCGGTCAGATGAACAGCTCGACAGCCGGGCAATTCATCTTCTCCGGGATCAACTCGGCGCAGCGTCCGCTCGCGGATTATGAGGCATCCCCGCAATCGAAAGCCAAGACGGCGTTCACGCAGGCCTTCCAGACGGCGTTCGGCTTCCCGCCAGGTACCCAGCCGGGGGCGTCCCAGATCACTGCGGCGCAGATGAAGAGCTTCCTCGACGGCCCGGTCGCCACCCTGTTCGCCGACCCGCAATGGGGCGATAACTGGTCTTCCGCGTCGAACACCAACATCCGCAACGAGATCGGCCCCGGCGAGAATCCGGAAACCTCCACCAACGCCAACGCGCAGGCCTTCCGGCAACTCGCGATGATATACACGATCGGTTCGGATGTCGGCTTGGCGAGCCTGGCCCCGGCGACACAGTCGGTCGTGTACGAGAAGATGCGCAGCGTGGCCGGTTTGGCAACGGTTGGCGTCACCCAGCTCCAGGCCGATCTCGGCGCCGTCGAAGCCAGGGTCACGACCCTGGGGACTCAGCTGGACGCACAGAAAAACATCCTGACCGAGGGATTTGGATCCCTGGAAAATGTGGATCGCGCGGAAGCCAGTTCCCGCGTCGAGAACTTGAAGACCCTTCTGCAGATCTCCTATTCTCTGACCAGTCAGACCCGGAAGCTCAGTCTTATCGACTATGTCTGATCTCGGCTTCACGAGTTATCGGCAGACGATCTGAGCGGCACGGGCCGGGATACCGGGGCCGATCTCCGTCCCTATACTATACAAGAGGCAAATCTGCGATGTACGGCGCGTCTTACGCGGAAATCATGGAAGACTCGCCCTCCCTGGCCCGGGAGCGCGAACGCGCGGCCTTCGACCGGGCCATCGAACTGATGAAACGCGCGGACGCGCCCGATGCGCCGGCCGAGGCGCGCTCCGAAGCCGTCAGCTTCGTGCAGCGCCTGTGGAGTCTGCTCATCGACGACCTCGCGAAGCCTGAGAATGAGCTGGCCGTCCAGTTGCGCGCGGACCTGATCTCGATCGGTCTCTGGAACATGAGCCAGACCGATCAGATCATGCGCGGCGACGCGTCCAGCTTCGAGAGCCTGATCTACATCAACACCATGATCCGGGACGGCCTGCGATGAGCCGCTCCATCAATCTCAGCTTGCGCGGTCGCGAGCGGATCTTCATCAACGGTGCCGTCCTGCGGGTCGATCGCAAGGTGACGATCGAGCTGCTCAACGACGCCACCTTCCTGCTTGAGGCCCATGTGCTGCAGGCCGAGGAGGCGACCACGCCGATCCGGCAGCTCTATTTCATCGCGCAGGCGATGTTGATCGACCCCAGGAACGCCGAGCGGGTCCGGTCGGCCTACGACGCGGTGGAATGGACCTATCTCGACCGTGGGCCGGATCCGAGCATCGTGGCCGCCCTCGCGACGGCGCGCAGCTTTCTCGATTCCGGTCGGGCCTTCGACGGCCTGCGCGTCCTGCGCGGGCTGTTCGAGCCGGAGGATGCCCACCGGGCACGCTTGGTGACCGACCTTTCCAACCCGGGCGCCTTCGGACGCCCGGGGACCGCCAACCCCGTTTGAGGGAGGTAGAATCATGAGCGTGCCAGCCACCAACGCCAACAGCACAGCGGGCGCAGATGCGGCCGCAAAGGCTCAGGAAGCGAAGAAGAAGCAGGCTGAGAAATCCTCGACGCTGAACTACGACAACTTCCTCCGTCTTCTTCTCGCGCAGATGAAGAACCAGGACCCGACCGCTCCGATGAAATCGACGGAGTATATGGGCCAGCTCGCCTCGTTCTCGCAGGTCGAGCAGAGCGTCAATGCGAACAACAAGCTCGATTCGCTGCTCAAGTCCTCGTCGATGACGCAGGCTCAGGGGCTGGTCGGCCGCACCATCACCTCCGCAGACGATAAGGTCAGCGGAAAGGTCACCTCAGTCCAGGTGACCGATACCGGCGTGGTCGCGCATCTCGACACCGGCACCGACATCCCCTACGGCCCCGGCCTGAAAATCTCCTGACGCCGTCGTTGCGGCGTCCGGTCTGGCGTGGATTTCCCGACCTCGAAGTGGCGGAGCAGGGCCACGCGGATCGAGGCGCGGCCCTCCGGCACCGGTGCCCGCGCGGACATACAGCCCGCAGCTTTGCTGATTCCAAAGTCTTTTCCCGTGATGCCACGTCGAGCACCATGAACGAAGTCGATGCGCTCGAACTGGTCCGCACCGCGATCTGGACCATCATCGTCGCCTCCGGGCCTTCGGTGGCGGCCGCGATGGTGGTCGGGATCCTGATCGCCCTGTTCCAGGCGCTGACCCAGATCCAGGAAGCCACCCTCACCTTCGTCCCGAAGATCATCGTCACCCTGCTCGTGATGATCGCGACCGGCTCCTTTGTCGGCGGCCAGATCTACACCTTCACCGAGCTGGTCTACGGCAAGATCATCTCCGGGTTCTGAGAGGACGCAGCCGTCACCCGCCGGCGGCAGCCACGTCGACAGCAGCCGGTAGGGTCACGCCGGGCGATACCGCGGCCCGCGCAACCCAGGCGCAAGCTTGGTGCGCCAGAACCGGCACGGGCACGGAGGGGTTGAACGCGTGGCAGCGGCCGTTGAAGCTTTCACGCCGGAGCGCAGGGTCCGACGCGATATTTGGTTCGCGGTCGGGATCATCGCCATCCTGGCGGTCCTGTTCCTGCCGGTGCCGGCCATCCTGATCGATATCGGGCTGGCTTTCTCGATCGCGCTGTCCGTGCTGATCCTGATGGTGGCGCTCTGGATCCAGAAGCCCCTGGAATTCTCGTCCTTCCCGACGATCCTGCTGATCGCGACGCTCCTGCGCCTGGCCCTGGGCATCGCCACGACCCGCCTGATCCTCGCCAACGGCGATGCCGGCGTCGACGCCGCCGGCCACGTGATCCAGGGCTTCTCGCAATTCGTCATGAGCGGCGATTTCGTGATCGGCCTCGTGGTCTTCGCGATCCTGATCACGGTGAACTTCCTGGTGATCACCAAGGGCGCGACCCGCATCGCCGAGGTCGGCGCGCGCTTCACCCTGGACGCGATCCCGGGCAAGCAGATGGCCATCGACGCCGATCTCTCCGCCGGGCTGATCGACGACAAGCAGGCCCAGCAGCGCCGGCGCGAGCTCGAGGAGGAGAGCGCGTTCTTCGGCTCCATGGACGGCGCCTCGAAATTCGTGCGCGGCGAGGCGGTCGCCAGCCTGATCACCATCGCGGTCAACATCTTCGGCGGGATCATCATCGGCGTCACCCGCCATGGTCTGCCGCTGGCCACGGCGGCCGACGTCTTCACCAAGCTCTCGGTCGGAGACGGCCTGGTCTCGCAGATCCCGGCGCTCATCGTGTCGCTCGCCGCGGGCCTGCTGGTCTCGAAGGGCGGCACGCGGGGGACGGCGGAGCAGGCGGTTCTCGGCCAGCTCAGCGCCTATCCCCGGGCGCTGTTCGTCGCCTCCGGCCTGATGATGCTGTTCGCGATCATGCCCGGCATGCCGTTCGTGCCCTTCGCGGTCCTGGGCATCCTGATGAGCGTGGTCGCCTACCTGATCCCCCGCCGCATCGCGGAGGCGCAATCGAAGGTCGCGGCTCAGGCGCAGGCCGAGGAGAGCCAGAAGCTGCTGGCGCAGCGCGAGAGCGAGGCCGTGAAGGATTCGCTCAAGACCGCCGAGATCGAGTTGCGCCTCGGCAAGCACCTTGCGGTGCAGATGCTGGGCGCGCAAGGCGAGCTGGCCCAGCGGGTCGGGCGGATGCGCCGGAAGTTCGCGCAGCAATACGGGTTCGTGGTCCCGGACATCAAGCTGGTCGAATCCGCCACCGTTCCCAGCAAGACCTACGAGATCGCGATCCACGGCACGGTCATCGCTTCGCAGCAGGTGCGCCCGGGCGAGGTGCTGATCGTCGTCGGCGACGGGCCGATGCCTTCGCTGATCGGCGAGGAAGTGCACGAGCCGGCCTTCGGCATGAAGGCGGTCTGGGTGCCGGAGGCCTACGCCCAGGAGGCCCGCCGCGAGGGGTTCAGCCCGATCGACTGGCATTCGGTGATGCTGACCCATGTCAGCGAGGTCATCCGCAACAACCTGCCGCAGCTCCTGTCCTACAAGGACCTGCGGATGCTGATCGACCGGCTCGATCCGGAATACAAGCGCCTCGTCGAGGACATCTGCCCGTCGCAGATCTCGTATTCCGGCCTGCAGGCGGTGCTCAAGCTCCTGCTGGCGGAGCGGGTCTCGATCCGGAACCTGCACCTGATCATCGAGGCCATCGCCGAGATCGTGCCGCATGCCCGCCGGGCGGAGCAGATCGCCGAGCACGTTCGCCTGCGCATCGCGCAGCAGATCTGCGGCGACCTCGCCGAGAACGGCACCCTCAACGTGCTGCGGCTGGGCAGCCGCTGGGACCTCACCTTCCACCAGGGGCTCAAGCGCGACTCGAAGGGCGACGTGTACGAGGTCGACATCGATCCGCGCCTGATCGAGCAGTTCGGCGTCGAGGCGTCGGAAGCGATCCGGGCCCACATGAAGACCTCGCACCGATTCGCCCTGGTCACCGCACCGGAGGTCCGCAGCTACGTGCGGATGATCATCGAACGCATCTTCCCGACCGTCGCCGTGCTGTCGCATGTCGAGATCGCGCGCGGCGTCGAGATCCGGTCCCTCGGCACCATTTCGTGACGGTCAACGTTTCCGAGTCGATCCTCGGCGTCTTCATGATCTTCTGCCGCATCGGCGGCTGCCTGCTCGTTGCACCGGGCATCTCCAGCGCGCGGGTGGCGCCGCGCATCCGCCTCCTGATCGCCCTGACGGTATCCCTGGCCCTGGCGCCCATGCTCCTGCCGAAGCTCGGCGGCGGGCTGCGCAACCCGTCGCCGGCCGATACCCTGTGGTGGATCCTGTGCGAGACGCTGACCGGGTCGGTCATCGGCCTGTTCGGACGGTCGTTCTTCTTCGCCATCGAGACGATGGGCAGCGCCCTCGCGACGATGATCGGCCTCGGGGGCATCCCCGGGACGCCGGTCGCCGACAGCGAGGCGGAATCCGTCGTCGGCTCGCTCACCATGATGGTGGCGACGATACTGGTCTTCGTCACGGATCTGCACTGGGAATTGTTCCGGGGGCTGGTCGCATCCTACGACCGGATCCCGGCCGGTGACCCGTTCGGGTCGCGCCCGATGCTCGCCGGGCTGGTCGACCGGACCAGCGCGGCCTTCACGATGGCCCTGCGGCTGACCAGCCCGTTCATCGTCTACTCGATGGTGGTGAACTTCGCGCTCGGTCTCGCCAACAAGCTCACGCCGCAGATCCCGATCTTCTTCATCGCGACGCCGTTCCTCCTGGCGGGGGGAATGCTGTTGTTCATGTTCCTCTCGAAGGACTTCTTCGGACAATTCGCCCTCGATTACGGGCAATGGCTCAGGAGAGGCTGAGATGCAGGCGCGCCTCGGCCGGGCCACGCGGCTCCTCCACGTCCAGGAACAGATGCACCGGCTCGCCGAGCGGGAACTCGCCCAGGCGGAGAGGCGGGTGCAGGACGTCGACGCGGCGCAGGCCGACGTGATTCGCGCCCTCAACGAGGCGTCCGCGTTTCTCGAGCCGCTGCGCGATGCGGCGGTCCGGCGCCTGAAGAACCTGGCGATCGAGGCGCAGGGATTGCGGGCGGCGCGGGACAAGGCGGCCCAGCACCTGATCACGCAAGCGACGCAGCACAAGCGGGCCGAACGCTGGGTCGACGGTCTCGAGGCCGAGCGCCGGCAGCAGGTGGAGAAGCAGGACTGGGCCGAACGCCTGGACAGCCTCGTGGGGGCCGCGCAGGCAAGCCTCCGGTCAGCCAGGCCTGATAAGCCCCTTGACCAGTCAGCATCCCCGACGGGTTCAGTCGAGCCCGGTGACCAGACGTGTCGTGGTCACGAACATCCGGACACGAGATCGCCGTGAGCGTCCAACTTCCCTCCGATATTGTCCTCGATGTCGCGCGCGCCGCGGATCCGGCCCGCTACCAGGCCGCCGTCACCAAGCTCACGCAAGGCGCCCCCGGCGCCTTCGCGGATGCATTGGGCGCGGCCTTGGCCGGCGGTGCGGGCATCCCCGCGACGCCGCAGGGGAATGTCGACACGATCCTGACGCGGTTCCGGACCGCCGCGACGCTTCCGCCCCCGCGGGCCAAGGGCACGCCGCCGCAGGAATTCGAGGCCTTCGTCTTGCAGACCTTCATCGAATCGATGCTGCCCCAGAACGCGACCGCGGTGTTCGGCAAGGGCAATGCCGGCTCGATCTGGAAGTCGATGATGGCCGAACAGATCGGCGCCCAGATCGCGAAGGCCGGGGGCATCGGCATCGCCCGCATGCTGGAAGCCGCGCACCCGCCCGTCGCCTCCGACGCGGCGAAGCCCGACCCGACGCGGATCGGCTGACGCGGCCCGGCCGCTCACGCTTTCATCACACTCCCGGACGCTGCGCATGCTGCTCTCATCCCTGGCCCGCCTCGAAGCCACCATCGACGCCGAGACGGAGGCCCTGACGGTCCACGACATCCGGGAGCAGGACGACTTCAATCGCCGCAAGAGCCAGAGCCTGGTGGAATTGTCGCGTCTGGGGCGGACGATCGGCTCGACCGCGCTGAGCCCCCCGGAGATCGAGTGCCTGGAGCGCGTACGCGCCAAGCTCCGGCGCAACCACGAGCTCCTGGCCATCCACCTGCGCGCCATGCAGGAGGTGTCGGATATCGTCACGACCATGATTCAGAGCGCGGAATCCGACGGCACCTACTCGGCCGCCCTGCGCTACCAGGAGTAGCCGCGCGTGTTCCGGATCGTCATCACGGGCCTCTGGATCTGCGCCATCACGGTGCTGTCCAGCTACGCGGTCGTCACCTGGATGCCGGACCTGCCGAAGGCGAAGTCCGAGGAATATCTGGAAGGCCTGACCTATCAGAAGCTGAAGCCGCTCAACATCCCGGTCATCGCCGAAGGGACCGTCCAGGGCTACATCATGGCAACCGTCGTGTTCACGGCGGATTCGCACCTGATCAAGGGGCTCGGCCTCACCCCCGCGCCGTTCGTCATGGACGAGTCGTTCCGCCAGATCTACAGCGACGGCGATCTCGATTTCCGCCATCTGAAGAAATACGACATCAACAAGCGCCTTGCGGAGATCAAGCTCAAGGTCAACGAGCGGCTCGGGTCGGAAGTCGTCAAGGACGTGATGATCGAGAACTTCAACTTCGTCACCAAGAAGGACATCCGGACCTAGATCCGTCCGGGATCGCCGGACGGGATCCTCTGTACCGTCGCTGCGCCGAACTCACTCCGTGAGAGGGCGCCGGAAGGCCTCATCCTCGACGACCCGCACGAGTCGCCTCAAGCTCTCGGGCGACGCGGCGATCAGGAGACCGCCGGCCACGCTCCACCCTCCCGTGATGGCGTAGCTCAGAACCGGGCTCGATTGGGGCGGCGGATTCGGCGCGGACGCGCCGCCCGGTGCCGGCGCCTGCGGCCCGGCCGAGTATCGCCCCACCGCGACCCGGCCGAGCTGGCCGGCGAGCGCGTGCGGCACGATGTGCAGGCGCCTGTCGTTCCAGAGCCCGAACACGCGCCCGGAAGCGTCCAGGGCGACCGTCACCGCAGGGTCGAGGTGCAGGAACCCGTCCAGGGACAGGGGCCTGCCGGGGGTCGCGAATCGGTCGAAGACGGCCAGGCCCGACAGGTCGTCCAGGAGCGCGAAGGCCCGGACATGCCGGTAATCGGGGCCGTGCACATCCGTGTCGATCAGGTGGACGGACGCGGCGCCCACGGTGAAGGGCGCCCGGGACAGGCCCGCCCCGGCGGTCGGCTCGCGACCGTCCGGAATGACGACGTTGTGGGCCCGGGCCGCTGCGACGTGCTGGCCGGGCGAATCGGAATGGGATCCGCCCACCTCCGTGATCCACCGCAGGCCGCCGGTGGCGAAGGTGAAGGAGGTGCAGTCCCGATGGTCCTGCGGGCGCATCTGCTCGGAAAAATCGGCCGTGAAGGAGGCCCAGTCCGGACCATCGGCCCAGCGGCGATGGACGAGGGTCTCGGACCGCGCCGACGCACCGGGACCGGGGCCGCCTCGGCGCTCCGCCTGGTCCGCCGCCGACCGACCCATCCAGGGGCGGGGGTGAGCCGCCGCAACGCGCTCGATCCAGCCGGAGCGGTCGTCATGGGTGGGCGTATCGCCGAACGGGGGCAGGGTGCCGTCCGGCTCGAACAGCGCGACCAGTCCGGCCCAGGCCTTCGCCAGGCGCAGGTCGAGCGCACCGGCGAGCGATGCCAGATCCGACCGGGCGCTCAGGACGGGCAGGAGGACCAGGGCCAGGGTCAGGATTTCGAGGCCGCGATGATATGACGGCTCCACGATCACGCCGCCGGGGTCGATCAGGGCGTCGACGCCGCTCCGCAGCGCGATCGTCGCGAGGCCGGTCCAGTGCCGCGCCATCGGCAGGGCGGGCAGGACGAGGCCGACCGCCAGAACGGCCGCGGCCACCTTCACCTCCAGCAGCGAGCCCGCCACCGTGTGCTGGGCGAGGATCTCGGCCAGCGCGAAGGCGTGCCGCAGGACCTCGCCGCCGAGAATCTCGACGGCGCGCGCATCCGTTTCCGCCGCGACGGCCAACAGGCCCAGCAGGGCCTCCAGGCGCATCGCCATGCAGGCCGGATGCAGGCTCAGCGTGTCCGCCGGCTGCCCCCAGGGATTCGCGCGGGACCAGGAGACGGCGACGGCGATCGCGCGGTCCCGGACCTGGCGCTCGGCGCTCTCGGCCGCGGCGGCGACCCAGGACAGGGATTGGAAGGCCAGGCGCCACGCCTGCGACTGGAACGGGTCGGCCGTCCAATCCACCGATTCGGGGAGCGTCCAGGCCGGCCGGCGCGCCAGGCGGAGGGCGGCCCCCGTCCAGGCCGGTGCGTCGGGGCCGTCTCTGAGGGCGATGAAGCTGCGCAGCGGGGTGGGCACCTGGGCGAGCCGCGCGGGGTCGAGGTAGGTGCGGATCGACCCCGCCAGGGCGCCCCCCACCATCGCCGGGGCGCCGCCGATGCGCGCGAGCAGGTGCGGCAGGAAGGCCTCGGCCCCGGGATCGGCATCGTCCGCGAGATTCGCCAGGCGGAGGTCGTCGTCGAGCAGCACCTCCGGCGCGGCGGTCAGCGCGAGCGAGGCGCCCGTCTCCCAGGTCGCGAAACCGATCTCGAGCGCGGCGGCCCGCGGCGGCGGCGCGACCTTCAGGGTGAAGCGGTAGGCGGCGCGGTGCACCGGGATATCGATGAAGGCGGGGATCGCCGGGGTCGCCAGGGTGTCGGGGTAGGGCGGCGGAAGCTGATTCCCGCGCGCGTCGCGGAACACCACCTGGGCGCGGGCCCCCTCCGTCTGCCCCTGGGCGATGATCTGCCCCTTGAAGATCAGCCCGCGTCCCGGGACCAGCCCATGCCGGTACCAGAGCGGTTGGGCCCCGAGGGCGATTCGGCCGTCGCGCGTGAGCCGGCTCTCCGCCCGGTCGATCGCCGGACCGCCGGCGACGGTCGCGTCCGGCGCGGCGGGCCGGATCAGGGGGTCGCCGACCCGGAAGGCGTGGGTGTTGCGCCAGCTCCGGATGACGACCGCCACCTGGGAGGCCGGCGCCGGCAGATAGAAGCAGCGGCGGAGGATGACCGCCCGCGAATCCACGGCACTGTCCCAGCCCGGCCCGGCGATCCAGTCCCCGTGCACGTCGATCGCGGTTCGGGCCAGGCCCGGAACCTGGGCGAAGTCGATTCCCGATTGGTCCTGCGCCAGGAATTCCAGGCCCAGCGAAGCGAAGTCCTTGGCACCGGCCGCCGCCTCTGCTGCAGCGCAAACCATGCATGCACAAAACTCATACCAACGCCCGGCGGCCAAAGGACCGAACGTCAGCACGAGGCGCGACCACCGGTTCCTGTTGCCAACGACATGATCCGAGTCGGTGGCCAAGGCTGCATTCGCGCTCGGCCGAACAGAGATCGGCAAGAAGGCCGGTGATTCGCTCATAGGATGTGAGGAATTCGCGGCATTTCGAGCCCCATACGCGACGAAGGATCGCTCAAGACCAAGACCTGGCGCGCATCCGGAACACGACCAAGCCCTATACATCACCCGAAATAAATATGCACAAATTGAATAAGAATTCGCGAACGACCCAGAATCTCAACAATGGCAACAGAACCACACCCGGCAAAATTCAAAGTGAAACCATTGACGCCCACTTTCGTTGTCGTCATCTAGACTCATGGCGCGAATGAATGTTTGCACCAGACCATATCTCCATCATTCATTGGAATGATTAGCTGTGGAGTTCCGAAATAATGTACGTCATTGTCGACGAGAGACCGATGGTGACCGATGGATACGTCGCGAGCTTCGCCAGGGAAGGAATTTCGGCCGTCGGATTACTGGATTCCGATTTCAAGGGCTGGCTGCAGACGGCCCGGGAGCCGGATGTGGACGCCGTCCAAGGCTTCCTCCTGGGTGATTGCGAGCAGCGGCCCGATCTCCCGGAACTCATCCAGAAGCGATCCCCGGCGCCGATCATCGCGATGATCGAGACGCGCTGCCTGACCGAGACCCTGGACCTGTTCACGGCCGGCATCGACGACGTCGTCCGCAAGCCGGTTCACGTGCGCGAGATCATGGCCCGGACCGAAGCGGTCTGGCGCCGCTCCCATCGCGGGGCCGTCAAAGAGGCCGCCGTGGATCGTACCGAGCGGCTGAAAGTGTATTTCGACGGCCGCGATCCCGACATCGACGGCGAGAAGATCGTCCTGCCGCGCCGCGAGCGTCAGATCCTGGAATTCCTGGTCCGTAACCGGGGACGGCGGATGACCAAGGAGCAGGTCTTCAATGCTGTCTACGGCGCTTTCACGAGCGATGTGGATGAGAGCGTGGTCGAAGGTCATATCAGCAAGCTTCGCAAGAAGCTCCGGCAAAAGCTGAGCTTCGATCCGATCGAGGTGCGGCGCTATCTCGGGTACGCGTTCGTGAGCTGATCGCCACGCCGCCGGAGCCGGTCCTGTGCGACCGGACCCTCGACGGGACCCGACTGTCAGTCAGACGTGATCGCTCGGCCCGGCCGCGCGGCCTCGCTCGGAGGCTCACGGCCGGCCTTCCATCATGGAAGAAGCACGGAGCGGTGCGTCAGGCTGGATCACAATCGATCCGATCCAGCCCCGAAGCCCAGGATGCATGACACGCGGGAGGACGTTCTCCGGAACCCCCGCTTGCCCGTGGGACCGTCATATCGACGATCCTACGGTCCAGGCAAGATGACGAACGCCCCCGCCGGCAGCCCGCCGCAAGCTTCGGACAAGACTGGTCGGGCAAACCGCATTCCAGAACATCACGGCATCCAATAGCCGATCCAGTTT
Organism: Methylobacterium brachiatum; assembly: GCF_020523825.1. GTDB lineage: Bacteria > Pseudomonadota > Alphaproteobacteria > Rhizobiales > Beijerinckiaceae > Methylobacterium > Methylobacterium brachiatum. Next base: position 188,163 of record NZ_JAJALK010000009.1, read on the forward strand.
CGAACGCATCCGGATAGACATGGTTCCGGATTGCTCCGGAACGCCATCGATCCTCCCTGTCAGACCAGAAAGCCGCCAGGTTATGAACCCGATCTTTCTGCTCAATCTTGCTTCGCGACAGTTGCAACATCTGGCGACGCGCCAGGCCGTCATTTCCGGAAACATCGCGAATGTGAATACGCCAGGCTATCGTGCGCGGGATCTGACCCCGTTCAAGGATATGCTCAACAAGACGACGCTCGCGATGGCGTCGACGCATGCCGGCCATTTCGATCTCAACGGCCCCACGGCGCGGCCGGCACGGCCGACGCAATCCGACGGTTGGGACGTCGTCCATTCCGGCAATTCGGTGAACCTCGAAGAGCAGCTGATGAAATCGGGCGAGATCAGCCGTGATCAGGCCTTGAACACCAGCATCGTCAAAGCCTTCGACCGCATGCTGGCCGTGAGCGTGAAGGCCTGACCATGATCGATCCGCTGGTCGCCTCCTCCCGCATCGCAGCCTCCGGCATGGGGGCTCAATCCGAGCGCATGCGCGTCGTGTCGGAGAACATCGCCAACGCCCAGTCCACGGGCAGGACGGCGGGCTCCGATCCCTATGCCCGCAAGACGATCACGTTCCGCACCGCGATGGATCGGGCCACCGGCACCACGGCGGTCGCAGTCCGTCAGATCGGTGAGGACAAGGCGCCGTTCCGGGTCGAGTACGATCCGGGGAACCCGGCGGCGGACGCAAACGGGACGGTCAAGCTCCCGAACGTGAACATGCTGATCGAGATGGCCGACATGCGCGAGGCTAATCGCTCGTACGAGGCCAATCTCCAGATGATCAAGCAGGCCCGCTCGATGGTCTCCAGCCTCATCGATCTTCTGAGGAAGTGATGATCCAGTCTCTCGCCGCTCTCTCGAGCCTCTCCGACAAGACCGCCGTCTTCGGCGTCCCTCAGTTCGGCCTTGCGACGCCCGGCGCCGCCGCGGCCACGCCCGCGGGGGGGGCATCCGGCTTCGGCGATCTCCTGACACAGATCGCCGGTCAGACGCGGGACACCATGAAGGCCGGCGAGGCCGCCGCGATCTCCGGCATCCAGGGCAAGGCCTCGACGCAATCCGTGGTCGAGGCGGTGATGTCCGCCGAGCAGAGCCTCCAGACCGCGGTCGCCATCCGGGACAAGGTCGTCGCCGCCTATCAGGAAATCGTCCGCATGGCGATCTGACGGCGCGGCCGAGCCGGGGGAATCAGCTTTCTCCGGCGGCCGGGCGTGGACGTTGCGGAATACAGTCACACACATCCCGGGCGTAAGGACTTCATCATGAGAGCGCTTGCCATTGCTGCCACGGGAATGAATGCCCAGCAGCTGAACGTCGAAGTCATCGCGAACAACATCTCGAACCTGAATACGACGGCGTTCAAAGGCGCTCGGGCGGAATTCAAGGACTTGATCTACCAGGCCGAGCGCCCGGCGGGCGTCCCGATCCAGGCCGGCGAGGCGGCGATCCCCGAGGGCGCGATGCTCGGCCTCGGCGTCCGCAATTCGGCGATCCGGAATCTCCACCGGCAGGGCCCGCTCGCCAACACGACCAACCCGCTCGATCTCGCGATCAACGGGCGCGGCTGGTTCCAGGTCACCATGCCGAACGGCGAGATCAACTACACCCGCGCCGGCTCGTTCAACAAGAACGCCGACGGCCGCCTCGTCACCGCGGAAGGCTACAGCGTCGATCCGGCGATCATCATCCCCCAGAACGCCGTCGACGTGGTGATCAACGAGACCGGCCAGGTGATGGTGAAGCTCGACGCCCAGCCGCTGCCGCAGACGATCGGCCAGCTGGCGCTCGCCAACTTCGCCAACGATGCCGGCCTCGAGCCGCTGGGCAACGGCCTGTACCGGGAGACCCCGGCCTCCGGCCTTCCCGTGACCGGGGTCGCCGGCGATCCGGGCTTCGGCAAGATCCAGCAGGGCTATCTCGAGAATTCCAACGTCGACCCGGTCCGGGAGATCACCAACCTGATCTCGGCCCAGCGGGCGTTCGAGATGAACTCGAAGGTGATCCAGGCGGCCGACGAGATGGCCGGCACCGTGGCGAAGGGCCTGCGCTGACATCATGACCCGGGGACATCTTTTCGTGTGGCGGTGCGTGTCGCGCGCGGCTCGGGGGCTGCGCGCCGCCTGCGCGCTCGGCCTGGTCGCCGCCCCGGCCGCCGCCGCGGAACAGACGTTCCCGGTGCCGGTGGCGACGATCTATGCGGGCGACGTCATCAAGCCGACGATGCTCCGGGAGCAGACCTATCCGGAAAACTACAAGCCGCGGGTGCCGGCCGTCGAGACGACCGCGCGCGCGGTCGGCAAGATCGCGAAGCGGACCCTCCTGCCCGGGGAGGTGATCCCGTCAGGCGTCCTCGAAGACGTCAAGCTCGTGACGCGCGGGGCGCCGACCGTGATCGTGTTCGAGGAGCGCGGCATGGTCATCTCGACCCTGGGCACGGCCCTGGCGAACGCCACGGTGAACGAGCCGGTCACGGTGCGGAACACCGCGACCGGCCGCCTCATCCAGGGCATCGTCCAGCCCGACGGCCGGGTGCGGACGGGCGGACAGCCATGATGCGCCGCCTCCTCCCCCTGTTCCTGGTCGGCCTCGGCCTCTGGTCGGCCCCCGCGACCGCGGCCACGCGGATCAAGGACATCGCGTCGCTCCAGGGCGTCCGCGAGAACCAGGTGGTCGGCTACGGCCTCGTCACCGGCCTGCAGAGCACCGGCGACACCCTGCGCAATTCACAATTCACCGAACAATCCCTGCAGTCGATGCTGGACCGTCTCGGCATCAACGTGCGCGATCAGCGGATGCGGACTCGCAACGTCGCGGCCGTGATGGTGACCGCCAACCTGCCGGCCTATGTCGAGCCGGGCTCGCGCATCGATGTCAGCGTGAACTCGCTGGGCGACGCGACCTCCCTGCGCGGCGGCACCTTGCTGATGACGCCGCTGGCCGGCGGTGACGGGCAGGTCTACGCGGTGGCGCAGGGGGCGCTCGCCGTCTCGGGCTTCAGCGCGACCGGCCAGGCCGAATCGCTGGTTTCCGGCGTGGCGACCGCAGCCCGGATCCCCAACGGCGCGCTGGTCGAGCGGGCGGTGGCCGGCACGTTCCGGGAGCTGCCCGGCATGTCGCTCGAACTGAAGAACCCGGATTACCGCACCGCCATCCTGATCTGCGACGCGATCAACGCCTACACGCTCCAGCGCTACGGGCGCCGCGCCGCGAGCCCGCGCGACTACCGCACCGTCGTGCTGACCCGCCCCGGGAATGTTGGGCGGACGCGCTTCATGGCCGAGATCGGCGAATTGTCGGTCCAGCCGGATACCCCGGCGCGGGTGGTGATCGACCAGCGCACCGGGACCGTGGTGATCGGTCGGAACGTGCAGATCTCCACGGTGGCGGTCACCCATGGCGACCTCACAGTGCGCATCACCGAGACGCCGCAGGTCTCGCAGCCGGCGCCGTTCTCCGACGGGCAGACGGCGATCGTCCCGCGGACCGACATCAACGCCGCGGAGCAGACCGCCCGCCTGGCGGTGGTCTCGGGCCCCGACCTGCAGAGCCTGGTCCGCGGCCTGAACAATGTCGGCATGAAACCGACCGACGTGATCGCCATCCTGCAGGCGGTGAAGACGGCGGGCGCCCTGCAGGCGGAGTTGGTGATCCAATGACCGTCCCGATCCGCCGGCGCCGCACCGGCCTGCGCCGCTGGGGCGCCCTCGTCCTGGCGGCGGCGGCCCTCCTACCGGCCGGCGAGGCCGCCGCCCAGCAGAAGCCGGGCGAGCCGCCGAAGGCCGACGGGACCGGCGCCCCGCAATATTGCAACAGCATCGCCAACGCCGCCGCCGATGCCCGGTTCGCCTGGCAGAAGGAGACGCTCACCGCGCTCGCCAAGGATATCGAGGGGCGGATCGGCCAGCTCGAAGCGAAGCGCGCCGAGTACGAGGAGTGGCTGAAGCGCCGCCAGATGTTCCTCGCCAAGGCGGACGAGAGCGTGACGGCGATCTACGCCAAGATGAAGCCCGAGGCGGCCTCCCAGCAGCTGACCGCCATGGACAGCGAGGCGGCGGCGGCGATCCTGACGCGGCTCGATCCGCGCGCCGCCAGCGCGATCATGAACGAGATGGAGCCCGGCCGGGCGGCGCGGCTGGCCAACGTCATCACCAACACCCCGAAGAAAGCGGTGCCGCCCAGGCCCGAGCCGCCCCCGAGCACGCCGCCCGAGTCCCGCTCGGACGAGGGGGATCGCCGCCCGCAGAACAGTGAGAAATCAGGATGAAGCGGCTGGCTGCCATCGCGGCTCTGGTGACCCTCGGAGCCTGCTCGACCCCCGTTCAGGAGATCGGCCGCGCCCCGGCCATGAGCCCGGTCGGGCTCGGAATCAACGCGAGTCACGAGGCCGTGCCGCCGCTCTTCACCGCGACGCAGCGGTCCGGTTACCATTCGACCTGGGCGCAGCAGAGCGCCGACCTGTTCCAGGATCCGCGCGCCAAGAATGTCGGCGACGTGCTGACCGTGCTGATCGAGATGAACGACAAGGCGCAGTTCGACAACGCCACCGACCGGTCGCGCGATTCGCGCTCGAAGATGAGTCTCGACGTCGAGCTCGACCTGTTCGGCCTCAACCCGGAATCCAAGAACAAGTACGAGGTCAACGGCAACACCTCGACCAAGGGTCAGGGCTCGATCGACCGCAAGGAGCAGCTCCGGCTCTCCGTCGCCGCGATCGTGACCAACGTGTTCCCCAACGGCAACATGATGATCAGCGGTTCCCAGGAGGTGCGGGTCAATTACGAGATCCGCGTCCTGAACATCGCGGGCATCGTCCGGCCGCGCGACATCTCGCGCAAGAACACGATCGACTACGACAAGATCGCGGAGGCGCGGGTTTCCTATGGCGGCCGGGGACGCCTGATGGAGGTGCAGCAGCCCGGCGCCGTCCAGCAGGTCTACGACTTGGTCGCGCCGTTCTGAGACGATAGCGGGAACCCGAATCATGGCGTCCGATGCCGAAGCCCCCCGCTCCAAGCTCCGCTGGCTGCTGCTCCTCGCCGGGCTCACGGTCCTGGCGGTCGGGGTCGGGGGCGCGGGCGGCCTCTACATGGTCGCCACGATCGAGAAGGCCGTGACCGAGAAGAAGAAGCTCGAGGAGGAGCAGGTTCAGAAGATCGTCGCCTACGATGCGAGCTTCAGCCTGGCCAATATCGGCACGGTGGTGACCAATCTCGCCAGCCCGAGCGACGTCTGGATCCGGCTCGAAGCCTCGATCGTGGTCAAGACCGGGGCCTTCCCCAATCCCGGCCCGATCGCGGCCGAGATCCGCCAGGACCTGCTCGGCTACCTGCACACCCTGTCGGTGGCGCAGATCGAGGGGCCGAGCGGTCTCGCCCATCTGCGCGAGGATCTGACCGAGCGGGTCCAGCTGCGCTCCAAGGGCCAGGTCCGCGACTTCTTCATCGAGACGCTCGTCGTCCAGTAGCCCCCTTACGGCCGGGTCGCGGATGCGTGGCCGATGAACCTCAGGATCGGTCACACCATGCTGCGCCGCGTGTTTCTGGCGGGCTCGTTGATTCTCGTCGCCACGGCCGCGAGCGCCCAATCGTTCAGCCTGGATCAGGTCCTGCCGCCCGGGAACGGGTCGATGAGCGGGCGGATGATCCAGCTCATCGCCCTGCTGACCGTCCTCTCGGTCGCGCCGGGCCTCCTCGTCATGATGACGAGCTTCACGCGATTCGTCGTGGCGCTCTCGTTCCTGCGGTCGGGGCTCGGCCTCCAGGGCGCGCCGGCCAACATGGTGCTGATCAGCCTGTCGCTGTTCATGACCTTCTATGTGATGGGCCCGACCTTCGACCGCGCCTGGCAGGACGGCATCCGTCCGCTGACCGAGAACCGGATCTCGGAGGAGGAGGCCTTCGCCAAGGTGACCGACCCGTTCCGGGACTTCATGCTGACCCATGTCCGCCCGAAGGACCTCGACACCTTCGCGGATATCGCGGCGGCCGCCTATCCCAAGGCGCAGCCCGGCAGCAAGACCGACCTCCGGGTGCTGATTCCGGCCTTCATGATCTCCGAGCTGCGCCGGGGCTTCGAGATCGGCTTCCTGATCGTCCTGCCGTTCATGGTCATCGACATGGTGGTGGCGGTGATGGTCATGTCGATGGGCATGATGATGATGCCGCCGACGGTGATCTCATTGCCGTTCAAGGTTTTGTTTTTTGTATTGATCGATGGCTGGAATATGCTCATCAGCGGACTTGTTCGATCGTATTTCTGATTTTTTACGATATTTTGCTTTAGCCCCTCACCCAGAAAGCGCATTCTCCGCCGCAAGCACGCAGTTTCCTGTTGACTTGCCGGCGGAAACTCTCCATCTGATGCCTGTCGATGGATGGTTGACCGCGCCGATGACGGCCCGTTGATCAAGACTTCGATTGAGATCGATAGCGGGTTGACCGCGTGCTTGTCACGCCGGGTCAAAGGCATGATGCCGCCCTGCTATGCCGGTGAAAATCCGACATGTCCCCTGAACGTCTTCCTCTCTGAAGGGACATCATCATGTCGAGCCTGTTGACCAACACCGCCGCAATGACGGCGCTCACCACCCTCAAGACGACGAACCAGTCGCTGGAGACGACCAGCAACCGCGTCGCCACCGGCCAGAAGGTCGCGACCGCTGCCGACAACGCCGCCTACTGGTCGATCGCCACCACCATCCGCGCCGACACCGGCTCCCTCAACGCCGTCAAGGACTCGATCGGCCTCGGCCTGTCGAGCGTGAACGCCGCCATCAACGGCCTGGAGAACGCCAAGAACACGTTCCAGTCCCTCAAGGACCGTCTGACCGCGGCCAAGAACCCGACCGTCGACCGCCTGAAGATCCAGACCGAGATCAGCGCCAAGCAGACCGACCTGAAGACCTACGCCGAGAGCGCGACGGTGAACGGCGAGGCCTGGCTCTCGACCGATTCCAGCGCCGGTACCTACACGGCCGAGCGCAAGATCGTCGCGTCCTTCAGCCGCGTCCAGGGCCAGATCTCGGTCGGCACCGTTACGGTCAACGTCGACGAGACCAAGCTCTACGACGCGGCCACCCCGACCGGTGGTACTGCGGGCGTCGGTGCGACGGGTGGTGCGGACCTCGACAGTTACAACTCCGCCAAGGCTAACTGGGCCAAGGCAGAGAAAGACTGGATCGGCGCCAACAAGGGCTCCACCGCAGCGGTCGCAGCCTACGCCTCGGCGCAGGCAGATTGGGCCAGCGCCCAGTCCACCTGGACGGCGGCGAAGAAGGCTGCCAACGACGGTGTCACCCAAGGTACCGACAGCACCGGCGGCATCTTCAACAAGCAGTACGCCGTGTTCGGCGAGGACAATGATGGTCTGAAGAAGGCCTATCTGGTGTCCGTCGACACGATCGACGTCTCGGGCATCTCGAACAACGACCTGTCGAAGCTGAACGCCTACATCAACGCGGCCGACAAGGTCCTGGGTGACATCACCACCGTCGCCACCAAGCTGGGCGCCATCCAGAGCCAGATCCAGTCGCAGTCGAACTACGTCGACTCGCTGATCAAGGTCAACGACAAGTCGGTCGGCATCCTGGTGGACGCCGACATGGAAGAAGAGTCGACCAAGCTGAAGGCCCTCCAGGTCCAGCAGCAGCTCGGCGTCCAGGCTCTCACGATCGCCAACACCACCACGCAGCAGATCCTGAGCCTGTTCCGCAGCTAAGCTCCAGGTCTCTGACCTTCGCTAGCATTCATCCTTCGGGATGATGCGGGCCGCGCATCTTCGGGTGCGCGGCCCTTCTGTTTGACGCGCCTGTCGCTGCGCACCACCTCCACGCAAGATTGATCCGGCACGCTGGCGCCGAGCCACTGCGGTGGAAGCAGTGGAAGTTGAGTCTTGCCGATGCCCGGTCGTGAGCACCTCGAAAAGCTATGGACCAATATCCTGGAGCTCGGCCCGCGGCGCCTGATCGCCCTGGGCCTCGTGGGCCTCACCGTGTTCCTGACCGTGGGTCTCGGCGCCTATTATCTCAGCCGCCCACTGCGTGAGCCGCTCTATACCGGCCTGAGCCGCGACGACGTCAGCCGCATGGCCGCCGTGCTCAAGGATGCCGGCGTTCCCTTCGACGTCAGTTCCGACGGCACCGCCGTCCTGGTCAGCTACGGGCAGACCGCCCAGGCGCGGATGCTCCTGGCCGAGAAGGGCCTGCCCCAGAGCGGCAAGGCCGGCTACGAGCTGTTCAACGACCTGGGCTCCCTGGGCCTGACCTCGTTCATGCAGGACATCACCCGGGTCCGGGCCCTGGAGGGCGAGATCGCCCGCACGGTCCAGACGCTCAAGGGCGTCAAGGCCGCCCGGGTCCATATCGTGATGCCCGATCCCGGCTCGTTCCGCCGGGAGCAGCAGCCGGCCTCGGCCTCGGTGGTGGTGCGCACGGAGCCCGCCAACGATCCCACGGCCGCGCCCGCCATCCGCCAGCTCGTCGCCGCGGCCATTCCCGGCATGAAGCCCGACAAGGTGACTGTGCTCAACACCGACGGGACGATCCTGCTCTCCGGCGACGACGCCACCACGGCGCCGGCCGGCCGCATGGCGACCCTGGAACAGCTCACGAACCGCGAGATCCAGGACAACATCCGCCGGACGCTCACCCCCTATCTGGGGACGAACAACTTCGAGGTCAGCGTCGTCGCGCGACTGAACACCGACAAGACCCAGACCAACGAGACGCTCTTCAACCCGGACCAGAAGGTCGAGCGCGGGACCCGGGTCATCAAGGAGACGGAGAACTCGCAGAACCGCGCGGCCCAGAGGCCGACCACCGCCCAGCAGAACCTGCCCAACCAGAACGTCCAGTCCGGCGGGGGCGAGAATTCGAGTTCCGAGAGCCAGCGCCGCGAGGAGCAGACAAACTACGAGATCTCCACGAAGACGGTGCAGACCGTCAGCGACGGCTATTCGGTCAAGAACCTGTCGGTCGCCGTGCTGGTGAACCGCTCCCGGCTGGAAGCGCTGGCCAGCCCCAGCGGCCAGGAGGCCGGCAAGGACACCAGCAAGATCGACCTCGAGCCGCGGATCGCCGAGATCGAGCAGCTCGTCGCCTCCGCGTCGGGCTTCAACAAGGCGCGGGGCGATCAGATCAAGGTCGCGGCCGTCAGCTTCGTCAACGAGGGCCAGCCTCTCGCACCCGTCCAGCCGCTCGGGATCGGCGACGTCCTGATGCGCCAGTCCGGGACCCTGATCAACGCGGCCACGATCCTGATCGTCGGATGCCTGCTGATCTGGTTCGGCCTGCGCCCGGCCGTCAACGCAATCCTCGCCCGGTCGCCGGACACGGAGACCGAGCTGGCGCTCGCCGCGCCGGAATCCGACGCGTTCGACATGCTTCCGGCGGAGCAGACGGCTGCCGCCGAGGAACCCAACCTCATCGAGGATCTGACGGAGCGGATGGCGCACTCGCCCATCCGGAAGCTCGAGCAACTGGTCGAGCTCGACGAGGAGCAGGTCGCCAATATCCTGAAGCAATGGCTCAGCCGTGAAGAGGCCGCGTGATGGCCGCCGCACCTCCGGCCTGGACCGTCTTCTCGGGGGCGAACAAGCGCTCCTCCTCCGCCCTGGCCGCGCTGATTCCGACCAAGCGCGTGGATGCGGGCCCGCCGCCGACGCCCCCCGCAAGCCCGCCGGATCTCGACGCCATCGCGGCGGCGGCGCGGGCGGAGGGGCGCCGCGAAGGTGAGGCTCTGACAGCCCAGGCCGTCCAGGCCGCGATTGCCGCGGAGCGGGAAGCCGGCGCGGCCGCCCTCGCTGAGGCGCGGCAACGCTGGGTGGACGAGGAATCGACCGCCCTGGCGCACGGATTCGCCGAGCAGGTGAGGGCCCTGGAGGCGCAGCTGGCGCAGAGCCTGACCCGGGTCCTGCAGCCCTTCCTGGCGGAGGCCCTGCAGCGCGAGGCGATCCGCGACCTGCACGCGACGGTGTCGGCCATCGTGGCGGACGACCGGTCGGGAACGCTTTCGGTGACCGGCCCCGCGGATCTCGTGGAGGCGCTCGCGAAGCGCCTCGACCTGCCGCCCGGACGGCTCGTCACCGCCTCTGACGGGGGACCCGACCTTCAGATCCGGATGAACGGCACGGTGATTGAGACACAGCTCCAGGCGTGGGGCGAACGCGTCGCCGCCCTGGTCGAGGATCGCTGAGCATGGCCGACGAGAAGACCGAGATCATCATCGTTCGCCGAGGGTCGGACGAGGACGGGGAGCATCACGGCGGGGTCTGGAAGATCGCGCTGGCGGATTTCATGACCGCCATGATGGCGCTGTTCCTCGTCCTGTGGCTCACCAAGGCCACGAACGAGGAGACGAAGACCAGCATCGCCAACTACTTCAATCCGATCAGCCTGTCTGAGGCCCTGCCGGCCAAGAAAGGGTTGAGCGATCCCCAACCCAACTCGGCCGATCCGAGGGCGGGCGACAACGCGAATCAGCCGGAATCCGGCGCGAACGCGCGCGACAAGGCCGGCGCGTTGCCACCCGGTTCGGTGGCCCGGGAGCGGGAACTGTTCCAGGATCCCTACGCGGTGCTGGCGAACCTGGCCACCGAGGCCGATCCGGACAAGCCTCAGAGCGCCACGATCGGCGATGTCGGCGAAGCGGGACGTCGCGGCGGTGACATCGCGCGGGATCCGTTCGATCCGCTGTACTGGCAGGTGATCACCCTCTCGCCCGCGAAAACGGACCGATCCGCGGCCACCGGAATCACGCCGCCGCCGGCCAAGACCCAGCCCGACGCTCGCAGCGCGGGGCGCCCCGCGTCGACTGCCCCGGAAAGCACCGGTGGCAAGGATACGGCCAAGGACATTGCCAAGGAGCCGAAAGACGCCAAGGCACCCGTGAGCGGGCCCGACGCCGGCCAAGCCCAGACCCAGACCCAAGCCGCGGTACAGGCACCGGCCCAGGCCTCGGCGTCGGCCCAAGCCCCTGCACAGGCCGACGCTGCCGCACTGAAGGCGGAAATCGCCAAGATCTTCCCGCCCTCCGCCTCGGGCCCAGCCGGGCCGCATGTCGAGGTCCAGGGGACGGCGGAGGGCCTCCTGATCAACGTAACCGACGACCTGAACTTCAGCATGTTCGCGGTGGGCTCGGCCGAGCCCCGCCCCGAGATGGTCCGGGCCATGGAGCGGATCGCGAAGGCGCTGTCCGGGCGTCCGGGCAAGATCGTGATCCGCGGCCATACCGACAGCCGCCCGTTCCGCTCCGAGGTCTACGACAATTGGCGGCTCTCGACGGCGCGCGCCCACATCGCGTCCTACATGCTGACGCGGGCCGGCGTCGATGAGGGCCGGATCGCGCGGATCGAGGGCGCCGCCGACCGGATGCCGCGGAACACCACGGATCCGAAAGCGCCCGAAAACCGCCGGATCGAGATCCTCCTGCAAGGCGCTCCGGGATGAGGCGGATCACGCGCAGCGCCCTCGGCGCTCTCCTGACGCTTTGCCCGTACCCCGTCATCGCGGATCCGGTGCCGCCCCCGGCGACGGAGACGGCTCCGCAGGCGACCCAACCTCCGGCATCCGAGGCTCCCGAGGCGACCGCGCCGGCGCCCGCGGCCGATCCGCCGGGCCGCAAGAACGGTCCTGTCGAGTGGGTGCGCACGCTGCAATTGCTGCAGGATCGGATCGCCACGGGATCCGTGGCGGCGCATGAGAGCCAGTCCGTGCTGATCGCCCGGATCGAGGGGGATCTCCTCAACGCGGCGCCAGAGGTCTGGACCGATCGGCACAACGTGCAGGCGGCCATCGTCTTCGCCTTGAGCGGCGGCGGCCCGGCGATCCTTCGGCGCCTGACCAAGAAGGACGCCCCCGACACGCCTGAGACGACGCTCGCACGCGGTGCGCTGGCCTATATCGACGGCCAGGAGGCCGACGCGAACCGCCTGCTCAAGGACGTCGATACGGCGACGCTGCCGCTGACGCTCGCCGGGTCGATCGCCCTCACGCAGGCCGCCCTCGCGGTGAACGAGAATCCGGTCCGCGCGATCGACCTCCTCGATCGCGTCCGGCTGCTGCTGCCGGGAACCCTGGTCGAGGAAGGCGCGCTGCGTCGCGAGATCTTCGTCCTCGGGCAGGGCGGCGACCTGAAGAAGTTCGAGGTTCTGGCCATCCAGTACCTGCGCCGGTTCCAGCACTCGATCTATGCAGGCAATTTCCGGCAGCGCTTCGCGTACCAGCTGACGCAGCTCGATTTCGGCCGGGACGAGAGACGCTTCGCGGCCTTCACCCGGATCATGAACGAGCTCGCCCCCGAGAGCCGGCGGGATCTCTACCTGCTGATCGCCCGGACGGCGATCCAGGAGGGCAAGACCAACTCGGCTCTCATGGCGTCCGACAAGGCCCTCACGCTCTGCGCCCCTGGTAGCCTGGAGGCGACCCAGGGCCAGCTCTACCGCGCGGCCGCCGAGATCGTGACTTTGTCCACCTTCCAGACGGCCCTGCGCAAGCTGAAGGCTGTAGACAGGACGAAGCTGCCCGCACGCGACGTCCAGCTCCTCGACGCGGCTTTGTCGATGGCCGAGCAGATCGGGCGCGGGCTGGCTCGCGATCCCGCTCCGCCGGATGCCGAGGCGTCGAAGCGTGCGCAGGCAGCGGCCGCCGACGAGCCCGGCAATCTGATACCCAAGGTCGAGGCCATGATCGGTCAGGTCGATCAACTCCTTCGGAGGTCTAACCCGTGAACCCGATCTCCGCCGCGCTTCAGTCGCCCACGCCGAAGCTCGACCGGGACGTGGTGTCGTCCAGCGCAAATGACGACACGCTGCAGCAGGGGCCGGGACGCGAGAGCGCCTTCGGATCGGTCCTGCGCACACTCTCGGGCGCGGGTACCCCTTCCTCGGCCGACACCGATGCTGGGAAGGGCAAGCCCGACGATGGGGAGGATGACGCACCTCCGGCGGCGGAGGTTGCGCCTGCTTCCCCGGCGCCTGCTGTGCCGGGAAGCTCTGCCGCGGCGATGGTGGCGAACTTCCTGAGCGTGGCCTTCCCGGCCCTGGCGGCCGCCGCTGCCAAGACCCAGGCCTCCGTCCAGGGTCAGCCCACCGAGTCGGCCCTTGCCTCCGCCACGGGAGGCTTGCCGGTGTCCGGGCTCGGTTCGACGGCGGCACCGATCGGCGGAACGGCATCCGGATCCGCGCCGATGCCCATCAAAGTCCCGTCCGAGGATGCGACGGATATGCTGCCGGCGGACCGCACAAGCCGGGCGGACGATGGCGTTCGGCCAGAGGGTGCAGCGCGCACGGACGCGACACAGCATATGGCCGGCTCCCTCCAGATGGAGGTCGCCAAGATACTCCGCGCGGCCGCGGCGAAAGTCGAGGTGCTGGGCAGCGCGGTTCACTTCAAGCCGGTCGTCCCCGGTGCTGCGCCGGCGCCCGACGGCGCAAATGCGATCGCGACAGCGGCCGCGACCGAGGGCAGCATCGCCGCTTCGCAGATCGCCAAGCCCGAAGGACCGGCCCTGAATGCGGCGGCGGCCGCCCTGAAGCTCGCGCCCCAGATCCGGGCCGAGCCGGATCCGCGGCGCGCCACGGCGCTCAACGCGGAGGGCGAGCCAGAGAAGCCGATGGCGATGACGCCCGCGCTGGGCCATGCAATCTCCGGGGTCGAGCGGGCCATCCTGGCCGCCGTCGGCGAGCGTGCCGAGGAGGCCGCATCGTCGGCAGGACCGCATGACGGGTCCGGGATTGCCACGAGCCTACCGGCCGGATCCCTGCCGCTGATCGCGACCGCCATCAAGGACGAGCTCGATCGCGCGACCGCGGCGCAATCCCGGATCCAGCCGGATCCGGCGGCGCCCGGCATCCCGGGCGGGCCCATGCGCACGCTCAAGATCCAGCTTCGCCCGGACGAGCTCGGGGTCGTCACCGTGGAGATGCGCCTCTCGAACGGCCAGCTCGAGACGCATTTGCGCGCCTCGCAGCCGGAGACCGCCGCGCTCCTGCACAAGGACACGGCGATCCTCACCGACCTGCTGAATCAGGGTGGCTACAAGGCCGACGTCATCGTCGGGCAGGCGCGTCCGACCGAGACGGGGACGGGATCCGGATCCGGATCCGGCGGGTCGCAGCAACAAGCCTCGCCGTCCTTCACCGACGGGGGGGCCCGCCCGGGCAACGAGGGCGCCCGACAGCGCCAGGAAGAGCAGCGCCAGGCCACCGGCAACAGACGCGAAGGAGAACGGACGGATGAAGCGGTACGTCCTCGTGACAGCGGCGTTTATCTCTAGCGCTGTCCCGGCCGCAGCGAATGTCTGCGAGGACGAGATGGGGCGCGCCTCCGCGCGCTACGGCGTGCCGCTGGGCGTGCTCTACGCCGTCGGCCTCACGGAGACCGGCCGGCGCGGCTCGCTGCAGCCCTATGCCATGAACATCGCCGGGACCGCCTATTTCGGCACGGGGCCGCGGGACGTCATGGCCCGCTTCACGGAGGCGCGCAGCAAGGGCGTGCGCCTGATCGATCTCGGCTGCATGCAGATCAACCACCATTTTCACGGCAGCAAGTTCAGCTCGGTCGAGGCGATGATCGACCCGCACGCGAACGTGCAATACGCCACGCAATTCCTGCAGGAACTGAAGAAGCGGGAGGGCAGCTGGACCATGGCGGTGGCCCGCTACCATGCCGGGCCGAACAACAATGCGGCACAGAAGCAGTATATCTGCCGGGTTGTCGCCAACATGGTCGCGACGGGATTCGGTCAATGGACCCCGGCGGCGACGCAATTCTGCCGGTGATGCACCGTGCGCAGCCGAGTAGCCTCGGATACGCCGAATCACGCTGATGGCGGCCGGCGACAGCGCTGACCGCCCGTCGAAATAGGGGCAGAAACACCCGCACGAAACGGATTCTTCAGCGCCGACAGCGCAGATGACTCGGTACGCTATGCGGATGCCGCCTATCGGCCGCTCAGACGTTGAGCAAGACGGCAGACGCCACCATCCTTCCGGGGCTGGGGAGCATTATGAACGACGCGCCAGACCCACCCGACGGCCCGTTCACGAAGACGCTCCTGCTGTTTGCCGTCACCATCGTGGTCATCGCGGTCTCAGCCTACATCCTGATCCGGATGGACTGATAGGCGCCGCGGCTCCGGTTTTGCGCCATCGCGCTCCCGAAGCCGCCCGCGAACCGAGACGTCAGAGGTTCCGGCAACTGCCGTAGCTCATCTTGATCTCGGTGCGATCCTCTGGGTTCAGCTGTGCCTCGACGAAGTTCAGCTTGTTGAGGTCGATCAGAAGAAAATAGACGCCGTTCTGGCATTTGATCGCATTGCGCGGCGTGCGCTCGTTCAAGCGCGGCGACGCCACCTGGCATTCGTAATAGTCGGAGCGCCCGGCGGAGATGACGGTCAGCAAGCCGCCGCTGGAGACCAGCGAGAAGGTCCGCGCCCGTTGCGGCTGCGGCTTCGCACCCTCGGGGAGGGGGACCGCGTCCAGCCCCACCGACGCCTCCTCCGTACAGGTCATGGGGCGGCGCAGCTGAGAGGCCGCCGGCGCGATGCCCAACATCAGGACCGTGCCAGCGAGCGCTACCCTATGGGCGATCATCGGTCGGCATTCCGTGATTCGTGGGTAGTTTCAGCCAGCAAGCTAAAGCGTCATCCGTCGATGTAAACGTCGCTCCCGTCGGCGGCGAGACAGATCGACAGATTTACCGCCGGGCATGATGGCAGTTCATCTGCCATTACGGGTCACGCCAATCCGTTCGACAACATCCGCGGCCGCTGTACCGGAGCGTCGTCACGCGTCCCGGGATGTCCGCGCGGCCGGATCGGGTTCGATAGGATCGAGACCGCGGCACGGGCATGTCGGATGGCCTGACGGGTTCCGAAAACCGTCCGACGCCTTCCGGGCGGGCGCACGGATCGGCGGGATCATGCTCGGGCGGCCTCCGCGATGCGCCCCGAGCCTCGGCCTTCGACGGCCGGTAGCGTCATGTCCGGACAAAGCGGCGCGGGGGCGGGCGTGCGGCGGGGCAGGGCGCGTGCAGCCCCGCCAGCCCACGCGCGGATCGGGCCGGCCGATCCGGCCCTCCCGTGACGAGCGCTACTGCGCCGGCGGAACCGGGCCCGCCGCATAGCTCGAGACCGCCGGAGGCAGCGCGGGGGAAGCCGGCATCTCCTTCTTGGCGGCGCGGGTATCGCGCTTCTCGTAGAAGGCATTGCCGCCGGCCACGGCGACGTAGTGCATGTTCTTGTAGGGGAAGTGATGGCCGGCGGTGTGGAAATACATCGCCTTCCCGACCTTCGGGTGACGCTCGCCGGCCAGAACCGCGTCGGCCGCCTCGGCGACCTTCTGAAGATCGCGCTCCTGCATCGGCTTCGTGAGGACGCCCGGGGCGAACTGGCCGGGCTGCCCGACCACCGCGCAGATGCCGCCGGGGAAGATCGCGGCCTCGAGCCGGTTCATGACCACGGTGCCGACGGCGATCAGGCCGCCCTCGTCGCTGCGATTCGATTCGAAATACATGGCCCGGCCGAGGCAGTCGCGCTCGGCATCGCTGACGACCAGCGTCGGCTTGCGGTCGGGGATCGATCCCGTGGTCAAGGGGGACGCGGTGTTGCACGCGCCCAGGCCGCCGGCGAAGGCCAGCACGGCCAATCGGGAAACGATCTGAGTCCTCTCGCTACCTCGCATGCATCAGCGCTCCATCCTCCTGCAGCCTCGTTCGGTGCGAGACGGCCGCCCTATCGCGGTCTCGCCTCACGCCGCCGTTGTACGCGCCAAGCTTGAGTTCACGTTCGCGGCGAGGATGTGGCGGGCTTTCGCCCGTGCCTCGCGCAGGGCGGCACCCCGCGGGCCTCTGCAGCCGGCCGGAAAGGCCCGGAGCCCGTTCCCTTCGGGCCTGGACGGCTGCAGCGGCGGGCAGGCCCGTCCGATGGCGAAAAGCTGTTTTCCGCCAGCGCCATAACGGCCGCGCGGGAATCCGCGCAGCACGGGATTCGGCGACCGTGCCGGGAAACTGTCGCGGCGGGGAGAGGATTGGGCGAAAGGCCCGGCGTTACCTGGGCGACACACAGGCCGCCGATCGGTCGCGGGACGGCGCTGCGACGGTCCGGAACAGGATCTCGGTCACCGCCGCACCGCCGGGCGGTGTCGCGAGCGCGGGCTATGCCGGCATCGCCACCGGCCTCGGCAGGCCGCTTCCGAGCGGGGCCTGGGCACGGGGCGGGGGCCTCAGTGCTGGCCCTGCCCGGCCGCCAGGATGGCCACGCCCACCGCGATGATCGCGATCCCGACCAGCATGGTCGGGCTGATCGGCTCGCCGTAGAGCCAGGCGCCGCCGAGCGCCGCGCCGATCATGCCGACCCCGGACCAGATCGCGTAGACGATCCCGATCGGCAGCATGTCCATGCTGCTCGACATCAGCCACAGGGCGGTGCCGTAGCCGACGGCCACGATCAGGGTCGGCCCCGGCTTCGTCAGGCCGTCGGCGGCTTTCAGCGCCAGGGTGGCGGTGACCTCCGCGCCGATCGCGAGCCCGAGGATCAGGAAAGGGTTCATCGCGCGGAAGACTTTCGTTCGAGAGGTGAAGACGGTTTCAAGAGGAACCCGGTTTCCCCGGCCTTGCAGCGGCGATCGGACAGCCAGTGCAGGCAGGCGTTTGTGCGCAGCCTCGGCCGGCCCTAGGATGCGGCCAGATTTCGATGCCCCTTGTCCGTCGAATCGGTGAACATTTTCGAATCATCGGGGCCGGGACCGTACGGCTGTTCCCTGAATTCAACCTTCGGCCGGGTTGGCCCTTCGTTAACGCCTCCTCATCATGGTCGCCGCGCGTGCCGTGGCCCCGGTCGACGGCGCCACGACCGTGACGATCCACAGCGATACCGATCCACCATGACCTCGTCGCCCGCGATCCCGGAACCCTCGGTCCGTCCCCGTCCGGGGCGCCGGCGGGGCGCGCGCTGGGGCGTGATCGCCGCGGCCGGCGGCGTCGTGGCGGCCGGTTGCGCCTGGACCGCGACCGCGCTGATCAACGTCCCGAATCCGGTGACGCTGGCGGCCCTGGCTGTCATCGAGCCGTCCGCGATCGGCCCCTGGTTCCCCAGCCGGGTGGTGCAGGCGCCCGAACAGGCCCGCGACCTGGCGTTCCGGCCGGCCCCGATCCTGGAGCGCGTCCCCTGGAAGGGGAAGACCGTCCCGCTCGCGACCATGCTGGCGGAGACACACACCAACGCCTTCCTGGTGGTGCAGGACGGGGTCCTGATCCACGAATGGCAGCGCCCCGGCACCGGTCCGGCGACCCTGTTCCCGTCCTGGTCGGTGGCGAAGTCGATCGTGTCGCTCCTGGTCGGCGCCGCGGTGGCGAGCGGCAAGCTGGCGGAGACCGACCGGGTCTCGGCCCTGCTGCCCGAGCTGCGCCACGGCGCGGTGTTCAGCCAGATCACCGTGCGCGACCTGCTCGACATGACGAGCGGGATCGCCGTGCCGGAGAATTACGACCCCCAGCATCCGCTCACCGGCACCGCCGGGATGTACCTGACCCGGGACATCACCGCCTTCGTGCGCGACAACGCCCATCTGGCGTTCAAGCCCGGCAGCAAGGGCCGCTACCGCAGCATCGATACCGAGCTGCTCGGCCTCATCCTGGCGCGGATCGAGGGCAAGCCGCTGGCGGACCTGCTCTCGGAGCGGATCTGGAAGCCGATGGGCGCCCAGGCGGACGCGACCTGGAACCTCGACCGGGCCGGCGGCATCGAGAAGGCGTTCTGCTGCATCAACGCGACGCCCCGCGACTTCGCCCGTCTGGGCCTGCTGGTGGCCGACCAGGGCCTGGCGGGGCAGAACCGCATCATCCCGGCCCGCTGGATCGACCGGATCGAGACGCCGGCCCGCCGGGAGGTCGATGGCTGGCAGTATTCGGCGCAGTGGTGGCACGCCCCCGGGGGCGACGAGAGCGACATCTCGGCGATCGGCGTCTACGGCCAGTACGTCTACGTGAACCGCGAGACCGGCACCGTGATCGTGAAGCTCAGCGACCACGGCGCCGAGCAGGACGAGGTCGACACCCTGTCGGTGATGCAGGCTATCGCCGGCGACCTCGCCGCCCGCCGCTCCGCCCGCTGACCCGGGCGCGACCTCTCCGGAATAGCCGGATCCGTCACTCCAGCCCTCTCCCGTGCGGCAGCGGGGGGGCGCGTCGCGGTCTGCAACAGCGTCTGCGCCTCAAAACTGTGTAGCCCGTGCCGGAGAGGGACCCGGTCGCGCTTCGCCGGAAACGACGGCGGTGAGGGCAGGGAGGCTGCTCAGGCCTCGGTCGGGCCCGCGTCCGGTGCAGGCCGCCGCCGGGCCAGCTGAACCAACCGGGTCAGCGACCCGACCCGCCCGTTGCGGATGAACCGCCGGCCGACATTGGTCCAAGCGATGGACGTCACCGGCGAGGCGGGATCGACCAGGGCGCTGAGCGCGCGGGCGTAATCGAGCACGAGGCCGGGGGTCCAGGTCATCGACCGGGCGCCGTTCCGCAGCAGGGCCGCCGCCCAGAATTCCGGGCTCGTCAGCGCCTGGGCGAGGTTGCGCCAGGGATGACCGTCGCGGCTGAACGCGCCCTCGACCGCCACGTCCAGGGCGCGGGCGACCGTGGTCGAGCAGTTGCGGCTGATGAAGTTGTAGGTGGTATCGCGGCGATAGGCCTCCCAGAACGCCCGCAGCCGGGCGCCGTCGACGCCGTTCAGCGTGACCGCGACGGTGGCCTCGCACCAATCCTCAACCTCCGCGCGATGCGACGGCAGGAACCGGCCGGCGACATCGTTCTCGGGACCGGCGCGCAGGCTCGACCGGAGGTTGGCCGGGGAGCGATCGATCTCCACCGCGGGGTAGTGGCTGATATAGAGGTCGCCGCCCTGCTCCAGGGCCGCGTGGCCGGTGGAGTACCGCCCCGCTACATCGACGGAGGCGACGTAGCGCCGGACCAGCCGCTGCGTGGCGGGCGTCGTGGCCTGCCCGGTCGGCGTCCAGACATAGACGGTCAGGCTGTCGGACCCCGGTGCGCCTTCCGGCAGGGGCTCCGGCGCCGTCCGCCGGGTGCGCAGGCCCGCCAGGGTCAGCCGCAAGCCGTTGATGACGAGGAACATCCCGATGCAGTAGCCGACGGTGCCGACATACCAGGTCGGCCAGGGCTGCAGGTGGAACACGCCGAAGGCGACACCCAGCGCGCCCAGCGCCACCGAGGTCCGCCATTCGGGAAACTTCAGCAGGTAGGCGAGGACGATCCGGATCGTGCCGTCGACCAGGAAGACGGTGCCGAACAGCATCGCGAGCAGGAAGAAGCTCGAAGCCGAGGCCATCATGATCAGGATCGCGGCCAAGGCCAGGAACAGGCCCTTGAAGATCCGCAGCCGCCGGGCCGCTCCCGCGGCGATCAGGCCGGCACCGAGCGAACCGACGGCGTCCACCAGCAGGAGCAGGCCGAACCAGCGCTCCGGGATATGGACCGCCCCCGCGAGGGCATCGATCATGACCGCGACGCCCAGCAGGGCCAGCGCCACGCCCGCGCCCAGGATCAGATGCGCATGCCGGCGGACCGCCTCGCCGCCGACCAGCACCTGCCAGAGCGGCGCCATCCGGGCATTGCCCTCGCGCGGCGGACGATCCGGATCGAGTCCGTCATGCCGGTGGGGCAGGGAGGGGAGATGGGCCATGACAGGTCGTCTTCGGAAGCGCGCGTGCGACCCGCACTTTTCACGAATCGCCTGATGACTTTGTTAAAGCATGCGCGGCCGAAGCGCTTCCGAGGATGGTATCCACTGGGCACATTCGGTTCTGGCGGACCACCCGACCAGTCGAGGACCGGGATACGGTGCTGGTTTCACACGAACCGAGCACCGCTCCCGAGCCTCGACTCGACCCGGATCAGTCCTTGCGTGCGAGAACCGGTTGAGCGTCCGATCCGCCAAGCCCCAGATCCGACAGCTTGTAGGAGATCTGGGCGAAGACGCCGTAGCGATCGGTCTCGAACTTGGTCGGGCTGCCGGGGGAGAACGGGAACTTGATACGGCCCGAACCGGTCTGCATCCGCCAGTAGCGGCCGCCGACGCCGATGCTGACGGCGGGCGTTAGGTCGTACGAGACGATGCCCTCGGCGAAATAGCCATCCCCATTGCCCGTTTGTGGGAGCGGGTTGATGTTCGGCCGGAGCCAGTGCCGGTCAACGCCGGTCGCGGTCACGACGGGCAGGTAGGCGCCTTCCAGGCTGATCTTGAACCGATCGAACCGTGCAGCACCAATGAGGCCGATCCGCAGCGCATCCCATCGCAGGTTCTCGCTCAGGACGTTGATGTCGCTCGCCACGGCATTGCGGCGCGCGCAAATGGTGCCTCCAGCGACCTGGGTGCAACCGTACCCATTGGCCAGTTCGGCGTCGTACTGGTAGCCGACAAATCCGCCCAGGCTGAAGCCGTCCCGGCGGAGTGCTGTGTAGCCAAGATCGACGACGCCGTAGCTGATGTCGCCGTCTTTGATCTGCGAGAGGGTCTTCGAGTAGGGGCGTATGGCGGGCGGGAAGTCCTCGTCGTACAGACGGCCGGAGGTGACACCGCCCGAACCGAGGAAGCCCTTGGCGAACAAGCCCGTCGGGTTGTGATCGATCCGGGCGAAGCCTTCGCCCGCATGGCCATCCGTATCCTGATAGGTCAGCCGGGAATTGACTTGCCCAGGTCGCCGGTCAGATCCGAGTGTGTAGCGGGGGCCGCCGGAACTATAGAAGTAGCGCACGCCACCCTCGAAATCCCAGACTCCGCCACCCGGAGCGACGCCTGCTGGCGGAACGTGCACCCCATCGCCAAACCGGTAGTTCAGACCGACCCGGGTCAGGAACCCGTCCGTGGAAGCGCGCGCACCAATACGATAGTCAGTAGTGTCGTCGAAGACCGCATGACTGCCGAGATTGTAATACAGGCCTTCGACCTTGGCCGAGAGATGCTCGCTGAAGGCATATTCGAGGCCAGCACCGACTACATAGCCGAGACGAACCTCCCCATGGCGGGCATCAAAACTCGGACCAAATTGGCCCAGCAGGGTCTGTGTCGAGTCGATACGGACGTTGCCGACCGCGAGCCCGCCGGTCGCGTAGACCAGCGTCGGGCCGGTGGCGAACCAACCTTGCCCCGCAGCGTCGCAAGGTTGTCCAGCCGCTGCCCAGCATGCGCAGTGCTCAGCGGATAATCGCCCCCGCCGACGGCCTGGAAAGTCCCCTCGCGGGCCCCGTAATCCCAGAGGCGGGTGAATTGGTAATCCGCCGCGCCGCCGACGAGCAGGTGCGCCCCGAAAAGCCGGTTGTAGCCGATCTCGCCACCCGCGATGAAAGCATCATCGGTTCCTTTGCGGGCCGCGATGATCGGGCAACCGACTGCGCCGAGCACCCCGTTCGGCCCAATGCAATCGAACCGCGTCGCGCTGTCCAGGGCTCCGTATCCGGCGAAGAGGCCGCCGTAGAATCCGGCCCAAACCGGTGCGGGCCCGCCACCTGATTCGACGATTGCTTTCTTGGTAAGATCTGCTGAATACGAGTGACTTAGCAAGATTGCCTCGATAATAACTGTAAAAATCAATCTTTTCATATCATAATCCTATAGATGACAATTTATTTGACACAAATTGACCTAGGCAAGGCTTAACATCCTGTTTTGTGTCGGACAACCTCAGGAACGAAGAACAATTACGACGCTAAACAACATATATATAAATAAATAGGATGCAAGTTGTCCAAATATAATCGGACACACGATATCAAAGCGATCGTTATGAACGCACTGTGAAATGAATACCTTGCGGAATCCAGGCGCACATCTGACCATTTCTTTGAACTGTTGCCTCGATCACGCACCGCCAATGAAGATGCGCGGTCCCCGGGCCGCAACTCGCTGCAGTCGACCCAGGATGAGCGCGGCACCGATCTTCGCAAATGAGCAATAATTGTCACCGCCCGCAGGCTTGGCAACCTCGTGTTGGATTTGTAGGACAAAAAACGCTCAAAGACTATCCAAGGTAAACCCTAGACAATTCGCACGCATTTCGTATTGTTAGTCGCCAATTTTGGCGGAGCATCAGCATTCGGGCTGAAGTTTGAGCAGCACCCGCCGGTAAAATTATCGGTATATTCTGCAACAAAACTTTGAAAGCGCCGAAAAACTGAAGCGAGGGGACTATGAACACGATCGAATTGCACGAAAAGCCGCAAGAACCGAATTATGACTTGATCAAATGCACGGCTTCATTGGTCGCTGCTTATGTATCGCGAAACGCCGTCGGCGTCGGCGAGCTGCCGGTTCTGATCGACCAGGTTCACACGGCCATCTCGGTGCTGCAGGGCGCCCCCCCCGGCTCGACCTCGGCCTGGACCGGTCCGACGGCCGCGCAGATCGAAGCCTCGATCGGCCAGGATGGCCTGATCAGCTTCATCGATGGCCGGCCCTACAAGACGCTCAAGCGGCACCTCACCGCCCATGGTCTCACACCTGAGCGTTACCGCGCCAAGTTCGGCCTGCCCGCCGACTATCCGATGGTCGCCCCGAGCTACGCCGAGCGGCGCTCGCAGATCGCCAAGGCGATCCAGCTCGGCCACAAGGTCGGCTGAATGAGCGTGCGCGTCCCTGCGCGGGCCGGATCCCGGTTTTGGGCCAACCGGACCGACCGCGCGGGACGCGCGCCTTGAGGGTCCCGCGCCCCGGGACCCGAACCCATGCCTTTCGAGACGATCCCGGAGCGCGTCGCCCGCACGCTCCGCCGACCGCTCGCGGCCATCGCCGCGGTCGGTCGACCCGGCTCAGCCTTTGGCCACCGCCAGCGTGCCGTCATCCATCGGGATGAAGCGGATCCCGGCCCGGCGCAGCGCGGCGACAGCCTGAAGGCGGGAGCGGCTCCCGCGATGCTCGCTGTCCTCCTCCAGGCGCCGGACGGTGGAATGCGACATGCCGCTGGCCCGGGCTAGGTCCATCATCGACCAGTCGAGTAGGGCGCGGGCGGCGCGCAGATGGTGGCCGGTTACGGCCTGATCGAGCGCCTCGCCTAGAGCCAGCGACGCGGGTATGGGACTCTGGACCGGGCATTTCAGCCCGCAGCGTCCGAGATAGATGCCGTCCGGATCCCGGACCGGCACCGTGATGATCTTGAAATGCCAGAGTTCGCCGTTGGCCAGGCGCTCATGAGCCGTGCCCTGAAAGAACTCCTGCCGCTCGATCTGCGTCAAGGCCGCATCCCGGAAGGCCTGGCGCTCCTCAGGAACGATCATGGCGTAGGGGTTGAGGCAGATCTCCTCGTGCGGCAACCCGTGAACCTGCGCCATCTCGAAGGGAAACTCGTGCCGGAGATCAAGGCCGACCGAGAAGGCCGCGATGTGCTCGGTGAGGTAGAGCGCCCCCCGCCGCCGCCGCTCCTCCTTGCGCATCAGCGACAGCTGTTCCCGGTCGGTAACGTCGAGCGCCGACCCATTGATGGCGACGGGCCGCCCCTCTCCGGAAAAGCGCGCCTCCATCATCAGCGAGAGCACACGCACCGTGCCGTTCGGGCGGATGACCCGGACGGTCGTCTCGGGCGGGACATGGCCCTGCCGGACCTCGCCGAGCGAAGGCAGCCGGTGCCGATCCTCCGGATGGACCAGGCTCAAGAGGAGGTCGTAATCCGCCTTGGCGGCATTCGGGACGAGCCCGAGAAGGCGAAAAAATCCCGGCGACCAGATCTGCTCGCCACCCGCGAGCACCCAGCTCCAGGCGCCGCTCAACCCCCGGCTCTCAGTGATCGTCAGAAATTCTCCGGATGAGAACGTCAAGGCACTCAGGGCGGAATGAAACATCTCACATCATCTCGGATCTAGTCTCGGGCGCCGGGATTGGTCGGACCCGGCTGGCTGTCAGCTGGCGCCGATCCCTGGGCACAGGCCCCGTCAGTCGAGGCACGGACCCGGCACGTCCTGTCCCGCACGAGGACCGGACGCGTGTTTCGTATAAAACGATACATTCCGATGTCCCCGACGCATCGATCCCAAGACCGTATACGTATCGGCTTTTCGCCTCACCCCGTTCTTCAGGTAGATCGGATATGCATCGACCTCTGCATCGATCGTTCCAGATCGATAAAAATCGCATGATCTTGCTTACCGTCGGAAAGCATGTCGTGAAGTAGGCCCGAACCGCATATCCGACAATGCATGACAGAATAAATTTAATGTCACGCTAAAATGAAAGATTCAGTTCGGCTGAAATATCGTATGCCCAAGCCTCCATCTCCTGTCATTCCTGCCTTGATCGGCAGCGAATGCCTCCTTTCGGACAGGAAGAGTGCGGATTTCGGCAAAAACTAGCGGCACGGGAGCCTGCTCATTTTGCAAGTGCGCCTTGCAAGTGCGCCCGGAACGCAGTGCCGCCGCGCGGTGCGGCGGTTATGCGCCGGGAGCTCCGAGGCCTCGAGCGGCCCCGCGATTGACAGGGCGCGCCGAACGGTGCCGATCCGTTGCGAGGGCGGCGGACGGCGCCGCACAGGGAGAAGCCGCATGAGGGTCGCCTGCGTCGGCGAGTGCATGGTCGAGTTGTCGGAGCGGCCGGACGGGAGCCTCGTCCGCGGCTTCGGCGGCGATACGCTCAACACCGCCCTCTACCTCGCCCGCCTCGGCGTGACGGTCGATTACGTGACCGCCCTCGGGGACGATCCCTGGAGCGACGCGATGGTGGAGGCCTGGGGCCGTGAGGGTATCGGCCTCGGCCGGATCCGGCGATTGCCGGGCCGGATGCCGGGCCTCTACATCATCCGCACCGACGAAGCCGGGGAGCGCAGCTTCCATTACTGGCGCGACAGCGCCGCCGCCCGGGACCTGTTCGCCGAGCCGGGCGCTCCCGAAACCCGCGCCGCCCTGGAGGCCGACGACCTCGTCTACGTCTCCGGCATCAGCCTGTCGCTCTACGGCGAGGCCGGCCGCGCCGCCCTGGCCGAGACCCTGGCGGCCCAGCGCGCCCGGGGCGGGCTGGTCGCGTTCGACACCAATTACCGGCCCCGCGGCTGGCCGGACTGGGAGGTGGCCCGCACCGCGTTCCGCGCAGCCCTGGCGCAGGCGGATCTGATCTTCGCCTCGGTGGAGGACATGGACTGGCTGTTCGGCGCGGCGGGCGAGGACGAGGTGCTGCGCCATCGCGGCCGCGCCGAGATCGTGCTGAAGACCTCGGACGGCCCCAACCCGGTCGCGCGGGTGCTGCACGGGGCGAGCGAGACCGCCGTTCCGGCCGGCCCGGTGGAGCGGGTGATCGACACCACGGCCGCCGGCGACAGCTTCGCGGCGGGCTACATCGCGGCCCGCATCGCCGGGCTGGCTCCGGAGTTCGCCGCCGCCGAGGCGCACCGCCTGGCGGGCGCCGTGATCGGGCATCGCGGCGCCGTCATCCCTCGCGAGGCGATGCCGGCCCTGGCGTTCTGAAACCCGGGTTCCCAAAGGGCTCAGCCCTTTGGCGAGGTTCGGGGGCGGAGCCCCCGAGAACATCCATCGATCGGGCCGCCCTTGAGGCGGGCAAGCGCAGCCGCTACCTGTGCCCTCGGGGGCTCGATCGCCCCCGGGCAGGATCGCCGCGCATCGAGCGGCCGAGAGGGCACCCGTGGCGCCGAGTTCCCCGCCGATTCAGGCTCCCGAGCCCGACGCATCCGCGCCCGGCCCCGCCACCCCGAAGACGCGGGTCAGCGCGCGGGGGCGGCTGCGCACCTATTTCCTCACCGGCATCATCGTGGCCGGCCCGCTGGCGATCACCGCCTACATCACGTGGTGGTTCATCGCGCTGATCGATTCCTTCGTGAAGCCGCTGGTGCCGGCGAGCTACCTGCCGGACCATTACCTGCCGTTCTCGATCCCGGGGCTGGGCCTCGTCATCGCGTTCCTGGCGGTGACGCTGCTGGGCTTCCTCACGGCCAACCTGGTCGGCCGCTCGGTGATCGAGTTCGGCGAGGTGCTGCTGGCCCGGACCCCGGTGATCTCCGGCCTGTACAAGGGCCTGCGCCAGATCTTCGAGACTCTGTTCTCGGCCAACGGCACCTCGTTCCGCACGGTCGGCCTGGTCGAGTTCCCGGTGAAGGGCACGTGGTCGGTGGTGTTCCTGTCGGCCCCCGCATCCCCGGAGGTCGAGGGCGCGCTCCAGGCCCGCAACGCGGCCGGGGCGGACGAGATGGTCGGGGTGTTCCTGCCCTGCGCCCCCAACCCGACCACGGGCTTCTTCTTCTACCTGCCGCGCTCCGCCGTGGTGGAGGTGCATATCAGCGTCGACGACGCGGCCAAGCTGGTGATGTCGGCGGGCGTGATCCAGCCGGAGGACCCGCAGGGCCGCCTGCACGCCATGGCGGCGTCCCTCCGGGCGGCGCAGCAGGCGGGCGACCCGGCGGCCCAGCGGGAGCCGCAGGACGCGTGACCGCCAAAGGAAAGGGCCGCCCCGCATGCGCGGGACGGCCCTGAAACCTCGGTCGCGTGATCCGCGCGTCAGCGCTGCAGCGACGCCGTCTGCGGCGCGATGGTCGGCGGCGTCGCCTGGGCGACCGTCACGGCGCTGCGGGTCGGGGTCGGGCTCCAACCGGTGGTGCACTGGATCGTCAGGGCCAGGCCCAGCGCGATGCAGAGCCCGTTGGCGGCCAGCCAGAAGGGACGCGCGGCCCGCCGGACCGCGGCCTGCAGATCCTCCGACGTCTTCGTCACCGCCGCGGCGGTGCCATCCGAGATCGGCAGCAGCCAGGGCTCGGTCGGTAGGGCTTGGATACCGGCCATCTCGTGGGAGCCCGGCAGGTTTTGGAACAGTCCGTTCGACATGTCCGTCCTCCAGATTCGTCCGTGATGTCCCGGCTTACCGGGCCATTCGTTCATCTGCAGTTAAGGGAAGATTGTGGCTGATGCAAGGTCAAGGCCCTTGCCTACGCGCTTTCCCGCCCCCTCCGAGCCGGCCCCGAAGCGCGCGGCCCCACATGCAAACACCTGACAAATATGGCCTTTCCTGGCAGGGCGTGCCTGCCGTGCATCAGGCGGCGGTTTTGTCCGGCATGTTCTCCAGCGCACATGGACGGGTGGTGCTTTCCTGAACGACGCGCTTTCCTGAACGGCGCCGTTCAGGAAAGGCCCGGTCAGCCGGCCCCGATCAGCCGGATCGCGGCGTCGCGCTCGAACAGGTAGAGCAGCACCCGAAGCGCCTGCCCGCGCGGGCTCTTCAGGCCGGGATCGCGCTCGACGATCATCCGGGCGTCGTCCCGGGCGGCCTCCAGCAGGTCGCCGTCGCTCTCGAGGCGCGCCAGCCGGAAGGCCGCGAGGCCCGACTGGCGGGTGCCCAGCACCTCGCCCTCGCCGCGCAGCTTCAGGTCGGCCTCGGCGATGCGGAAGCCGTCCTCGCTGTCGCGCATCATCTCGAGCCGCGCCCGGGCCACTTGGCCCAACGGCCCCCGGTAGAGCAGCAGGCACGAGGACGCCTTGGAGCCGCGCCCGACCCGGCCCCGGAGCTGGTGCAGCTGCGCCAGCCCGAACCGCTCGGCATGCTCGATCACCATGATGGTCGCCTCGGGCACGTCGACCCCGACCTCGACCACCGTGGTCGAGACCAGGACCTTGGTCTCCCCGGCGGCGAAGCGGGCCATGGCGGCGTCCTTCTCGGGGCCCGGCATCTTGCCGTGGATCAGCCCGACCGCGTCGCCGAAATGCTGCTTCAGGTCGTCGAACCGCTCGGCCGCGGCGGCGAGGTCGATGAACTCGGATTCCTCGACCAGCGGGCAGATCCAGTAGACCCGCTCGCCCGTGGCGATCGCCCGGGCGAGACCGGCCACGACCTCGTCGATCCGCTCGGTCGGCAGGGTGATGGTGCGGATCGGCTGCCGGCCGGCGGGCTTCTCGTCGAGGACCGAGACGTCCATGTCGCCGAAGAAGGTCAGCGCCAGGGTGCGCGGGATCGGCGTCGCGGTCATGACCAGGAAGTCGACCGCCTCGCCCTTGGCGCCGAGCGCCAGGCGCTGGTGGACCCCGAACCGGTGCTGCTCGTCCACGACGGCGAGGCCGAGGTCCCGGAACGTCACGGCCTCCTGGAACAGGGCGTGGGTGCCGACCAGGATGTCGATCTCGCCCGCCGCGAGGGCGGCCAGCGTGCTCTTGCGCTCCGCGGCCCGGTCGCGGCCGGTCATCAGGCGCAGACGCAGGCCGCCGGCCAGCGGCTGCAGCCGCTCGAAATGCTGCCGGGCCAGGATCTCGGTGGGAGCCATCAGGGCGGCCTGGCGCCCGGCCTCCACGGCCGAGGCCATGGCCAGCAAGGCCACCGCGGTCTTTCCCGAGCCGACATCGCCCTGGAGCAGGCGCAGCATCCGACGCGGCGCCGCGAGATCCGCGCGGATCTCCGCCACCGCCCGGGCCTGGGCGCCGGTGAGCGCGAAGGGCAGGGCGGCCTGGATCCGGCTGCTCAAGGCGCCGTCGCCGGCATTGACCCGGCCGGCCTTGCGCCGCTGGCGGGCGCGCATCAGGGCGAGCGCCAGCTGCGAGGCGAGCAGCTCGTCGTAGGACAGGCGCCGCCTTGCGGGGGTGGCGGGGGGCGGCTGGAGCGGGTCCTCGGCCTTCGGGAGGGGCTCCTCGGGGCGGTGCTCGACGCGCAGGGCATCCGCGAAGGCGGGAAGGCGGTTCCTCTCCAGCCAGGCCGGGTCCTGCCATTCGGGCAGGATCGGCAGGCGCTCCAGGGCCGCCACCGCGAGCTTGTTGATCGCCCGGGAGGTCAGCCCCTCGGTGGCGCCGTAGATCGGCTCGACGGCGGGCAGCTCGGCCAGCCCCGCCTCGTCCACGATCCGGGACGGGTGGACCATCTGGCGGGTGCCGTCCCACAGGTCGATCCGGCCGGTGATGTAGCGATGCGCCCCCAGCGGCAGCATCTTCTCCACCCGGGCGCGGGGCATGCCGAAGAACACCAGGGAGATGTCGCCGGTGGAATCCTCCACCAGCACCCGGTGCGGGCGCTTGCCCGATCCGATCTGGGCCGGGCGGTGCGCCACCACGGTGACCCCGACGGTCACCGGCTCGCCCACGGGCGCCTCGCTGACCGAGCCCATCAGCCGGCGCGGGACGCCGCCCTGGGGCAGGTGGAACAGCAGGTCCACCACCCGGGCCTCCCGCTCCGGCGTGCCGAGCAGCTTCTCGATCAGCGGCGCCATCTTGGGGCCGACGCCCGGCAGGGCCCGGACCGGGGCGAACAGCGGGTCGAGGATGCTCGGGCGCAGCAGCGGCGCGCGGACGGCCTCGCCCTCCGGCGCCTCGGCGTCCGGGTCGTTCACGGCCGCGTCCCGGAGGGCGGCGTCCTGAGTCGCGCGTGCATCTGTCATGGTGGCTCGGCGGACATCCTGCCGGAGGCGCCTTATCATCCGGTGCATCCCGGCGCGCCAGTGCGGCGCAAGGTACACGGGCGCAGGGCACGGAGGCGACCGACCGCATGACGACGGATTTCCTGCCGGGCTTCGCCCGGCACCGGATCGAGACCGCGCCGGGCGTGACCATCCATGCGCGCTCCGGCGGCTCCGGGCCGCCGGTCCTGCTGCTGCACGGCCACCCGCAGACCCTGTCCACCTGGCTGCATGTCGCCCCGCGCCTGGCCGAACGCCGCACGGTCGTGGCGATGGACCTGCGCGGCTACGGCGATTCGGACAAGCCCCCGGGCGGCGAGCGCCACGCGGCCTACGCCAAGCGCGCCATGGCGGCGGATGCGGTGGCGGTGATGCGGGCGCTGGGCCACGACCGGTTCGCGCTCGTCGGCCACGACCGCGGCGGCCGCGTCGCCCACCGCCTGGCCCTGGACCATCCGGAGCGGGTCGAGCGCCTCGCCCTGTTCGACATCGCCCCCACGGCGACGATGTACGCCCGCACCGACAAGGCCTTCGCCACCCGGTATTTCTGGTGGTTCTTCTTCATCCAGCCCCATCCCCTGCCGGAGCGGCTGATCGGGGCGGATCCGGAATATTTCCTGCGCCACCACATCGAGGGCCAGTCCAAGACCCCGGGATCGACGCCGCCGGACCTCTTCGCCGAGTACCTGCGCTGCTACGGCGACCCGGCCTGCCGCCACGCGATCTGCGAGGATTACCGCGCGGCGGCCGGGATCGACCTGGAACACGACGCGGCCGATTCGGAGGCGCGGATCACGGCGCCGCTGCTCGCGCTCTGGGGGGCGCAGGGCACGGTCGGCCAGACCTACGACGTGCTGGAGACCTGGCGCGAGAAGGCCACCGACGTCTCGGGCCGGGCACTCGATTGCGGCCACACCCTGCAGGAGGAGCGGCCGGACGAGGTTTTTCGCGAGTTGTCGGCGTTCCTCGGGTGAGATGGCGCACCCGGACAGACAAGAGAAGCCGAGGCTTGAGGCACCGGCAGGCTCTGCTCCGGGCTGCGTCGCTGTGGCCTTCGCGGATCGGGCTTGGCAGGGATACCGGAAAGCTCAGATAGGAAACACGGGCCGGGCAGCGGAATCGGCACGGGAACGGGTGAGCACGTGCAGGGCAGCAGGGCCGAAGGGGCAGCATTCGACGTCGCCGTGGTGGGCGCGGGGGCCGCGGGGCTCGCCGCCGCCCTGGCGAGCGCCCAGGCCGGCATCCGGACCGCCCTGGTCGGCCGCCACGCCCCCGTGGCGGACGGGCGCACGGTCGCCCTGCTCGACGGGTCGGTGCGGTTCCTGGGGGCCCTGGGCGCCTGGGAGGCCGTGGCCCCGCATGCGAGCCCGCTCTGCACCCTGCAGATCATCGACGACACCGGCAGCCTGTTCCGGCCGCCGCCGGTGCGCTTCCAGGCCGCCGAGATCGGGCTCGACGCTTTCGGCTGGAACGTCGAGAGCGCCCGCCTGGTCGAGAGTCTGCGGGTCCGCGCCCGCGCCCAAAAAAATCTCACCCTGGTCGAGGCGGATGCCGCCGGGGCCGTTCCGGGCGAGGCGGTCGCGCGCCTGACCCTGGCGGATGGCGGCACGGTCGCGGCCAAGCTGGTGGTCGGCGCCGACGGCGCGCGCTCACCGCTGCGGGCCGCCAGCGGCGTGCGCGTGCGCGACTGGACCTACCCGCAGAGCGCCATCACCACGATCCTGGCCCATGACCGTCCGCACCGGGACGTCTCGACCGAGTTCCACACCCGCTCCGGCCCGTTCACCCTGGTGCCGCTGCCGGGCGGATACCGGTCCAGCCTGGTCTGGGTCACCGGGGAGGGCGCGGCGCGGCGGCTGGCGGCGCTCGACGACGCGGCTCTGGGCCAGGCGGTGGAGCGGCAGGCCCGGGCGATGCTGGGCGCGATGCGGGTCGACGGCCCCCGGGGCCTCGTGCCGATGCGCGGCCTCTCGGTGTCGAGCCCGGTGGCGCAGCGCCTGGCCCTGGTCGGCGAGGCCGCCCACGTCTTCCCGCCGATCGGCGCGCAGGGGCTCAATCTCGGCCTGCGCGACGCCGCCGCCCTGCGCGACGCGCTGGTGGCCGCGGCCCGGGACGGCCGCGATCCCGGTACCCGGCCGGTGCTCGACGGCTACGCTCGCAGCCGGCGCCTCGATGCCGCCGCCCGCACCGCAGCGGTGGATCTGCTCAACCGCAGCCTGCTCACCGATCTCGTCCCGGTCGACGCGCTCCGGGGCCTCGGGCTGCTGGCGATGTCGTATCTCGGCCCGCTCCGGCGGGTGGTGATGCGCGAGGGCGTGCTGCCGCGGCTCGGCGCGCCGGAACTGATGCGCGGGGCGCGCTGAGCCGTTCGCTCGGTGGGCGCTGGGGTGGCCTTGGCCGAATCGCACCCGATCGTTCGGGCGTGCCATCCTGGGCCGTCATCGCGAGCGCAGCGAAGCGACCCGGTGATGCGCCACGATTCGGGCAACCGCGCGCAGCCCTGGGTTGCTTCACTACGCTCGCAATGACGGTAGCGAAGCTTCCGTTGAGGAACGCGTTCTAGAGGTCCGGCTGGGCCGCCACGTAGGCGCCGAGGCGGGTGGCGAGATCCACCGGGCCGCCGGCCCGGCCCTCGGCGGCGTCGCCGATCAGGATGACCGGGATGCCACGGTCGCGCAGCTGGCCGCGCAGGCGTGCGGCGCGGCGGGCATAGGCGGGATCGCGACGGGTCGGGGCCTGGAGCAGCACCGCCGCCGGGCGGGCGATCACGGCCAGGACATCGTCCGCCGCCTCCATCGAGGCGGTGACACTTGCGTAGCCGAGGTTGGCCAGCTCGCCCGAAAGGGACCGGTCCACGGCGCGGACGCCGTCATCGACCACGAGCACTTGTTGCAGCGCACCCATAGGCTTGAGCGGTACCTCATGAAGCGTGGCTTGGGAAGATAGCCAGAACCACAATCCGAAGCGAAACCCACGAAGGCGCGGATCGGATCCGTCCCGTCATGTGCGCTTGCGAGATTATCTGCCACGCCTGAGCGCCGGATGAACCGACGAAAGGCCGCCGTTCAGGCGGTCTCCACCCCGGTCACGACCCCGTCGGACAGGATCGGCCGACAGCCCGAGTCCCGCCACGCCTCGACCTCCAGCTCCGGGATGCCGCCGCGGGGGAGTGCCGCCGTGGCGCAGGCCAGGCCGCGATAGACCAGCGGGCCCTCCAGCCCGTCGCCGGGATCCAGGATCGCGAGATCGAGGAGCGCCCGGGGCAGGGGCGCCCGGTCCGGGTGGGCCAGGGTCGCGGCGAGGTCGCGCCCGCCCGGTCGCGTGAGGACCACATCCTCGTCGAAGACCAGCGAATCGAGGCGGCGCGCCCCGGGCGATTCGGGGGCCGCGCTCACGATCGCGCGCGCGGGCGCCCGGTGGATCACGTTGAGGGCCCGCACGGTCCAGGGGAGTGGCATGGCAGCGAGCGCCGCCTCGATCAGGGACGGGACCACGAGCCGGGTCGGAACCGGCCGCATCAGGCCGGCCCGGAAGCCGGCCTCGTCGAAGGGAATCACGGTCTCGAGGCTGGCGCCGGCCGCGAGCGCCGCCCCGAGGCCGGTCACCAGGCCGCGCAGGTCATGGGCCGGCAGGAGCGTCAGGATCCGCTCGTCCGCCGTCACCGGGAGGGTGTCGAGATGAGCCTCGATCGCCGCCGCGAGCGCCGCCGCACTGCGGTAGACCGGCCGGGCCGGATCGCCCGCCGCGAAGGTGACGAGGCCGAGGCTCGCCACGGGCTCGACGATTCCGCGCTCCAGGGCCATCGCGTCGAGGCTGATCACGCCGTCCGGAATGCCCGGACCGAAGGCCGCAAGGTAGCGCAGGCCGAAATGGCCCATGGCCGCGCGGGCGAGATCCTCGGCGGGGCGGCGGGCGCCGCGGCGGCCCTCCGTCAGCACCGCGACCAGGCCGGCGGACGCGATCCCGGCCGAGAGCTGGTCGGCATCCCAGAGGGCGGGCATCGGGCAGGGGAGGTGGCCGGCCGCCTCGACGGCCAGGTGGGCGAGGGCCGATTCGGCGCCGCCGGAGAACCACAGGCCGACCCGGCTGCCGGCTGGCAGTCGCCACGCGCCGATCCCGCGGGCGAGGCGGCCGACGATCTCGGCCGCGGCCGCGTAGGTCCAGGTGATCGGCGGGCGCCCGCACCAGGCCACCCGGTCCCCCGAATCACGCAGCGCCGTGCGCTGCGGGCCGGTCCGGGCCGCCGCGAACAGGCTGGCCGACAGGCCGCCGGACCGCGCGGACGCATCCGGCGCGGCGTCGGCCGTCCTCTCCGCCACCGCGAACGCGCTCAATCCGCCCCCCTCCCACACTGCAGATCCACCCGCATGGTCGGCCGACTATGGTTAACCCCCAGCTAAGACCCGTTCACTTGAGCGAGGCTGTCGTCGCCGCGGATGGCCGGCCGCTTGGTTCGAGGGCGCGGCCGGGCGACGTCGCGCTTGCAGCCGGAGAGGCGCAGGCCTATCGGGGGCCGGCTGCGGCACGGGGTTCCCCGAGGGGCGCTCGGTGCCGCGGTGTCATGCCTTCGCCTCATTCGGAGGGGACAGGCAGGCCGCCCGGTCGCCGGGGCGAGGGATGCGCGCAACCGGCGCCCATCCCCGCCCGATGGTCGGACCGATTCATCCGGAGCCCCGGGAGGCACGCCACGGCGCTGCGCATCCGGTGGTCCGGCGGACCAGCCCGTCAGGCCGGCTCCGCATTCCGCAAGCCACACCACGTTTCTCCAAAGGGGTCAGAGCCGATGTCCTTCACCCGCCCCGCGACGCTGGCACGCGCCGCCCTCCTCGGCCTCGCGGGCCTCGGCCTCGCAGCCGCCCCGGTGCTCGCCCAGGCGAAGAAGCCCGCCGCCCCCGCGCCGACCGCTCCCGCCCCCGCCGCGCCGAACACCCCGGCCGCCAACACGCCCGCCGGCGCCGCCGCCCAGACCGGCCCGCAGATCGTGGCCGTGAAGTCCGAGCCGAGCCAGGCCGACTGGACCAAGGTCTGCGGCAAGGACCAGGGCTCCGGCACCGACATCTGCTACACCACGCGCGACTTCGTGTCCGACCAGGGCCAGCCCGTGCTGGCCGTGGCCGTCTACGAGATGAAGAACGCCGCCCAGAAGCAGGAGGTGCGCGTGGTGCGCTACCTGCTGCCGCTCGGCCTGCTGCTGCAGCCGGGCATCCGCTTCAACGTCGACGGCCAGGCCGCCACCCCGGGCCGCTTCGCGGTCTGCTTCCCGAACGGCTGCTTCGCCGAGGCCGGAGGCGTCGATGCCGGCGTCATCGCCGCCATGAAGAAGGGCACGACCCTCAACGTCTCGGTCCAGAACCAGACCCAGCGCGAGGTCACCTTCGCGGTGCCGCTGGCCGGTTTCGGCAAGGCCTTCGACGGCCCGG
Source organism: Methylobacterium brachiatum (assembly GCF_020523825.1). Taxonomy (GTDB): domain Bacteria; phylum Pseudomonadota; class Alphaproteobacteria; order Rhizobiales; family Beijerinckiaceae; genus Methylobacterium; species Methylobacterium brachiatum. The sequence goes on from NZ_JAJALK010000009.1 coordinate 223,985, forward strand.
CGATCGACCCGAAGGTCTTGGAAGAGCAGCAGAAGAAGCTCCAGGCCGAGCTGGAGAAGCGCAGCGAGGACATGCGCAAGAAGCTCGAGCAGCAGGGCGGCGCGGCCCCGGCGAACGGCGCTGCCACGCCGGCTCCGGCGGCCAAGTAAGGCCTCACCAGAATGCGATCGGGGGGTCGGACCGGGAGGTTCGGCCCCTTTTTCGTGGGCGCTCGCCTCGGGGCTCCGCCCCGATCCCCGCCGAAGGGCTCGCCCTTTGGGAACCCGGGACTGGGCGTTGGCAGGCTGCGCGGGGGCGCACAGGGTCACGGAAGCCTGAGCCCGGAAGGCGGGGGATCACCGCTTGCCTTCGAAGACGGGCCGCGGCCCCCGTCGCGTGCTCTGCGCAGACCGGCCCGGGTCAGAGCCGTCGCTTCGACGAGTCAGTTCCGGACGCGGTCGCGCATGCGGTAGCCGCCGGCCCCGTCGCGCTCGAACATCTCGGCGATGCCGGCATGGCGCAGGGCCTCGCCGGACGTGTCGGGCAGGAGGTTCTGCTCGGAGACGTAGGCGACGTACTCGGTCTCGGCGTTCTCGGCGAGCAGGTGGTAGAACGGCTGGTCCTTGCGCGGCCGGACTTCCTCGGGGATCGCCAGCCACCATTCCTCGGTGTTGTCGAAGACCGGATCGACGTCGAACACGATGCCCCGGAACGGGTAGATCCGGTGGCGCACCACCGCACCGATCGCGAATTTTGCGGTTCTCAGGGTTACGTCCGTCATGACTCTGTCCGTCCAGAGCGGACAGATAGGCCCGATGCCGGGGCGTGTCACCGGGCCGTCGTCATCTCCCGGTGACCGAACTGTGATTCGGCCGGTCACGGGGCCAGGATGCCGAGCTCGGCCGCGATCGCCCGGGCGGTGGCCTCGCGCCGGGCGGTGAGGCCGGCCGTCGCCTCGCGGACCTGCGCCACGATCGCCGGCGGGGCGCTGCGCGGGGTGCCGCTGTCGAAGGGCGGCTCCGGGGCGTATTGCATGCCGAGCTGGATCGCCCGCGCGGCATCGTCGCCGCGCAGCTCGGCCGCGAGCCGGAGCGCGCCGTCGATCCCGGCGGTGACGCCGGCGGCGAACAGCCAGGTCCGGCCGTCCTCGGCGCGGTCGATCACCACCCGCGCATCGACCGCCTCCGCCCCGAACCAGGGCAGCAGGTGAACCGCGTTCCAGTAGGTCGTGGCCCGGCGCCCGACCAGCAGCCCGGCCGCCCCGACCAGCAGCGCGCCGGTGCAGACCGAGAAGACGTGCGAAGCCCCCGCGGCCTGGCTGCGGATCCAGCCGAGCACGGCCGCGTCCCGCATCAGCGCCTCCTGGCCTTGGCCGCCGGGGATGTGCAGCACGTCGAGGCGCGGCGCCTCCGCCAGGGTGGCGTCGGGGGTGATCCGCAGGCCGCGCACGTCGCGCACCGGATCCAGGGTCGGCCCGTAGATCCGGTAGGTGGAATTGGGGATCCGCGACAGGACCTCGAACGGGCCGGTGAGGTCGATCTGGTCGAGCCCCTCGAACAGGAGCGAACCGATCTGCAGATGGGTCTCGGGGGAAATCATGCGGAGCCTCCGTGCTGGACAGGGAGACCTTATCGCGTCACGTTCTGGCCGAGATGCCAAAGACCCCTCGTTTCTCGCCACAGGCGCCGCGTCCCGTGGAGCTGCTGGCCTTCCCGGCGGTGCAGCTCCTCGACGTGGCCGGGCCGCTTCAGGTGTTCGCCACGGCGAACGACCTCAGCGGCGGGCTCGCGCCTTACGCGCCGCGGGTGATCGCGGCCGGCGACGGGGCGCTCACCGCCTCGGCCGGGCTGCGCCTGGTGGCCGACCCGTTGCCGGAGCGCGACGCGCCGGTGGACACGCTGATCGTCGCGGGCGGCCCCGGGGTCACGGCGGCCTTGGCCGACCCGGCGCTGGTGGGCTGGGCGCGGGACCGGGCCGGGCGGGCGCGCCGGGTCGCCTCGGTCTGCACCGGCGCCTTCCTGCTCGGGGCCGCCGGGCTTTTGGACGGACGGCGGGCCGTGACCCACTGGAAGCATTGCGGCGCCCTGGCCCGGCGCTACCCGCTGGCCCGGGTCGAGCCCGACCCGATCTTCGTGCAGGACGGCCCGGTCTGGACCTCCGCGGGCGTCACCGCGGGGATCGACCTGGCGCTCGCATTGGTGGAGGCCGATCTCGGCCGCGACCTCGCCCTGGCGGTGGCGCGCCACCTCGTGATGTTCCTGAAGCGCCCCGGCGGGCAGGCGCAGTTCAGCGCGGCTCTGGCCCTGCAGGCCGGGGAGGACCGTTTCGGGGCGCTCCACGCCTTCATCGCCGACAACCTGGCGGGGGATCTCTCGCTTCCGGTCCTGGCGGAGGCCGCCGGGATGAGCGCGCGCAGCCTCAGCCGGCACTACCGGGCGGCGACCGGCCTGACCCCGGCCAAGGCCGTGGAGCGCCTGCGGATCGAGGCGGCGCGGCGGGCGCTGGCCGAGACCGCGCAGCCGGTAAAACGCATCGCCCGGACCTGCGGCTTCGGCTCCGAGGAGACCCTCCGGCGCAGTTTCCTGAGGCACGTCGCGGCGACGCCGCAGGATTATCGGGCGCGGTTCGGGGGGTGAGGGGCGTCACACCGGATCGCCGGACGGGAGGGCAGCCCAGATAGTCTCGCGCACACCGTCGAGATCCTGGTGGATGTCGGCATTCAGGATGCGCAGCAGGGCGAAGCCGCAGGCCTCGATGATCCGCGCGCGTGCCGCGTCGTAGAGACGCTCTCGCTCGGTCGAATGCGTTGCGCCGTCGACTTCCACCACGAGCCTCGCCTCGACACAGGCGAAATCGACGATGAAGCGGTCGATCGGATACTGGCGGCGGAACTTCCAGCCGTTGAGCGCACGGTTCCGCAGGACGCGCCAGAGCTTGGCCTCGGCGGTGGTCTGGTTCCGGCGGAGATGGCGGGCACGCGGGATCGACTTGCTCACCGGGTCGTCTCAACGGCACGGCACCGAATCGACCGGATGATACCGCGCTCTCACGCGCGCGGGTGCTCTCGCCTCCATAGACGGATTGGAGGCGCATTCATGTCTGAAACCGCGAGGCGCCCCCTCTCCCGTGCGGGAGAGGGTTGGGGTGAGGGACCTGCCCTATCCGGAAAGACCTGTCCCCTCACCCTGTCCCTCTCCCGCACGGGAGAGGGGACCCGCGCCTCCTTCTGAACGAGTATCGCCGGGCCGTGCCGGCCTTGGATTCCGGATGGCGCGCATCGCCCCCCGCGCGCTACCCCAGCTGATACACAGCCGCCAGCTCCGGATCCTTCGCGGCAACCAGCTTGGCGAGGTCCACGATGACCTTGGCCTGCTTCCAGGTGGCGTCGTCCTGCATCTTGCCGTCGAGCATCACGGCGCCGGTGCCGTCGGGCATCGCGGCGACGATGCGGGCCGCGAAGGCGACCTCGGCGGGGTCGGGCGCAAAAACCCGCTTGGCGATCGCGACCTGGCTCGGATGCAGCGTCCAGGCGCCGGCGCAGCCCATCAGGAAGGCGTTGCGGAACTGCGCCTCGCAGGCATCGCCGTCGGAGAAGTCGCCGAACGGGCCGTAGAACGCCTTGAGGCCGTTGGCCATGCAGGCATCGACCATCTTGGCGATGGTGTAGTGCCAGAGGTCCTGCTGGGCCGTGGCCCGGGGGGCGTCGCCCGCGGGATCGCTGAGCACCCGGTAATCCGGGTGGCCGCCGCCGACCCGGGTGGTCTTCATGCCGCGCGACGCCGCGAGATCCGCCGGCCCGAGGCTCATGCCGTGCATCCGCGGCGAGGCCGACGCGATGGCGTCGACATTGGCCACGCCCTCGGCGGTCTCCAGGATCGCGTGGATCAGGATCGGCTTGGTCACCCCGTGCCGGGCCTCGAGCTGGGCGAGCAGCTGGTCGACGTAGTGGATGTCCCAGGGCCCCTCGACCTTGGGCACCATCACGACGTCGAGCTTGCTCCCGACCTCGGCCACGATCGTGAACAGGTCGTCCAAGATCCAGGGCGAGTTGAGGGCGTTGATCCGCGTCCAGAGGCCGGTGCCGGTGGCGGCGAAATCGGTCGCCTGGGCTAGGGCGACGAAGCCCTTGCGGGCCGCCTCCTTCTGGTCGGCCGGGACTGCGTCCTCCAGGTTGCCCAGCACCACGTCGACGGTGCCGGCGAGCTCGGGCACCCGGGCGCGGACCTTGTCGTTGTGGGGCGGGACGAAATGGATCATCCGCTCCAGCCGCACCGGCAACTCGCGGAACGGGGCCGGCGCGCCGGTGGCGAGGGGCTGGAAGAAGCGGCGGGGCAGTTTCATCGGGTGCCTCTTGTCAGGGCTGGCGTCTGGCCCCGTTAAGGCAGGCTTGGGCGGGCGCGTAAAGGCGCGGGCCGTGCGGGCAGCCTCGGACTTTCGGGGCAGCCCCGCCCCATCCGAACTCCGCACGATCCTTTCGGGACGGCGGCGTTCAGCCTCGCTCATGCGCCGCGCGGGCGTGCCGATACGCGCTCCGCTCTATCCAGCGAACCTCAGATCAGCCCCGCCGGCCCGGGCGGTCGACCATCCCGACCCGGCTGCCGAAGAAGTCGCCCCGGCTGCCGGCCACCACCACCAGGCGGCGGACCTCGCCCCGCAGGAACGCCTGCAGGAAGCGGTTGTAGTCGCGGAACGAGACGCAGCCGTTCGAGGCGCCGGGCTGGCGCAGCATGTAGGTGTGGGCGAGCAGGCCGTCGCGGCCGTGGATCGCGCGGCTGCCGCCCACCGGGTTGAGGCGGATCGCCCGGACCCCGTGGAACAGGCGCTCGCGCTCGGTCAGGTCGTAGGTACCGGGGGGCGTCGAGCCGCGCATGCGCAGGTGGACGTAGCGCGGGTCGTCCATGGCCTCGCCGAGGCCGGAATGGGCCTCCAGCACCTCGCCGGAGGGCAGGGTCACGGTGCGGGCGGTGATGTCGTAGACGGCGGTGCCGGCCACGGATTCCGGGGCCGCGCTGATCCGGGTGCGCGGCGCCTCCTGGGGCAGGGCATCCGGGCTGGCATAGGCCAGCGCCTGGCGCGACTCGGCCCGGGGCGCGGCGGCGCCGACGCCGAACAGCTTCTCGAGGAAGGACGGCTCCTCCGCCATGGCGGCGCGGAACACGTCGCGGGTGCGGGGCAGGGCGCGGGCCGCGACCCGGGGCGCCGGGGCCACGGCCGGGCGCCGCAACTCGGACGGGCGGGCGACCGGCAGCGGGACGAGGCTCGGCGCGAGGGCCGCGGGCGTCGGCTCGGCGGCGGCGACCCGGACCGGCGCGGCCGCCCTGGGCGGCACGGCGGCGGCCTGCACGACAGGGGCTTGGATGATGGGGGCCTGCACGGCGGGAGCCGGGGCCGGCTCGACCGACGCCATCCGGGCCTGGACCACCTTCCGGGCGACCCGCTGGGCGATCTCCCGGACGGCCGGGGACGGCTCGGCCATCGCGACCTGGAAGGATGCGGCCGGGGGCGGCGCCCCGAAGGCCGTGGCGGCACCGGAGCCGAGCGCCGGGCTCGGATCGAGCATCCAGGCGATGCTCGGACGCGGCGCGGGCCGGGATTCGGGGGCGGGCTGCGCCTCGGCCACCGGGGCGGGCGGGTTCCAGCTGATCGGCAGCCCGTGCGGCAGGGTCAGCACGGTCCAGCCGGCCATGGACAGGGCGGCCAGGGAGATCAGCGCCGTCAGCCGGGCGCGGCGGCGGGCGCGCCGCATGGCGCTCGGGTAGGGAGCCCGGGTCGGCGGCGCGTCGGGCGCCTCGTAGGCCAGGCGCGGGTAGGGCGCCGGGGCAAAGGCCGGCATCGGGGCCGCGTCGCGGTACGCGGGTCGGGAATACGCAACCTGGGCCATGCGGGAACTCGCGTACGCGCTTCCCCACCCGGCAGCCGTCGCCGTTCGCCCGCGGAGGCTTTTTCCGCGCACGTGGCCTGGGTTGCCCGTCTGGGGAGGACATCAACCGTCCAGCCCATTAGGCATCCCCATGGTTAATCTTGGCTAAAGACCCGACGCGGCGCGGCGGGCCGGCCTGGAACACCCGTCGACGCCGCCGGGAACTCCAGAACAACCGACCGAACACCCGTCGGCGGCCTGCGAAGACTGAGCAGGACCGGCGCGCTCACGCGGCCGGCGCCTCCATGGGCCCGTGCCGCCGGGCGACCAGGAGGCAGAGCAGCGCCACCGGCACGCCGATCAGGGCGGTGCCGACGAAGAACCACGTGAAGCCGGTCTGCTCGATGACGAAGCCCGAGAGCCCGGCGAGCAGGCTGCCCGGCAGGGCGCAGAGTGAGGTCAGCAGGGCGTATTGGCTGGCCGCGTGCTCGGTGGCCGCGAGGCGGGACATGTAGGTGATCAGCACGATCGACGCGAAGGCGTAGGCGAAGCCGTCGATCCCGACCGTGACCGCGAAGGTCCAGAACGCCGCCCCGCCATGGCCGCCGTGCCAGGCGAGATAGGCGAGCGCCAGATGCGAGGCCGAGGCCGCCACGGTGCCGATCAGGAGGCTCGCCATCATGCCGATCCGCGGGATGATGGCGCTGGCCAGGAAGGTGCCGCCGAGCGCGATCCAGAAGCCGAACAGCTTGGTCACCGTGGCGATGTCGGTGTTGGTGTAGCCTAGCGTCTTGAACAGCGGGATCGCCATGGTGCTCGACACGTAGCCGGGCATCCGGAAGCCCGCGACCAGCGCGAGCACCGGCACCGCCAGGGGGCCGAGCCGGGCGAGCAGGTCGCGGATCGGCGCCCAGACCGTCTCGACGAAGCCGCCGGGCGGCAGCGGCGCGGCCGGGGGCTCCGGCGCCAGCAGCGCGGCGATCGTGCCGGGGGCGAGCAGCAGAGCCATGCACAGATAGGCGGCGCGCCAGCCATAGGCGTCCGACAGGTAGAGGGCGCCGGCCCCAGCCGCGAGGTTGCCGACCCGGTAGCCGATCTCGGCCCAGGACGACATCAGCGCCTGCCGCTCGGGCGGCGCGACGGTGATGCGCCAGCCGTCGATCACCACGTCCTGGGTCGCCCCCGCCACCCCGAGCGCCAGCGAGAACGCCACCGTCCAGGCGAGCCAATGCGCCGGGTCGCCGAAGGCCACCCCGGCCAGCGCCAGCGCCACCAGGATCTGCGCGGCGACGATCCAGCCCCGCCGCCGCCCGAGCCAGCGCCCGAGCAGGGGCGCGTCGTGCCGGTCGAGGAACGGCGCCCAGAGGAACTTGAGCTTGTACGCGATGGTCAGCTCGCTCATCAGCCCGATCGTCGCCAGCGGCACCTTGGCCTGGACCAGCCAGGCCGATTGCGTCGCGTAGACGAGCAGGAACGGGATGCCCTGCGCGAAGCCTAAGCCCAGCACCGCCACGACCCGGCGGTCGGTGAACAGGGGCGTCAGGAAGGCGTTTTTCTCGGATCCTGCCGCGTCTGACGCGCCGGTGGCCTGCGCCGGGTTTGCCATCTGCGCGTCTCCTGGGCTGTGCCGGGGCACAGAGCCAGAGACGGGCGGACGGTGCAACACGCACGCGACGCTCCCACCCGCGCCCTCATCCTGAGGTGCCCGCGTCAGCGGGCCTCGAAGGAGGCTTCCAGGGATCGCAACGACTTCTGGAGGGCTCCTTCGAGGCGTCCGCTGCGCGAACGCGCCTCAGGATGAGGGGGGTGGTTTGGAGGGGCGCTGTCGCCCCCGCCCCTCACGCCGCCTTCTTCACCCGCTCGGCGATCTTGACCAGGCTGCGCAGCACCTCCGTGGCGGTCTTGAGCCGGGCCGGGATCGTGGTCAGTTCGCGCACGAACACGACGCTCATGTCGGGCCGCACCTTGGCGAAGGAGGCCTGCTCGGCGACGTACGCCACCAGCCCCTGCGGGTTGGCGTAGGACTTGTCGCGGAAGTGGACGACCACGCCCTTCGGGCCGGCCTCGACCTTCTCGACATTGGCCTTGAGGCACAGGATCTTGATCGTGCCGATCTTGAGGAGCTGCTCCACCTCCGGCGGCAGCGGCCCGAACCGGTCGATCATCTCGGCCCCGAAGCTCTCCATCTCGGCATCGTCCTGGAGGGTTGCGAGCCGCCGGTAGAGGGCCAGCCGCGCGCCGAGATCCTCCACGTAGGTCTCCGGGATGGTCACGGGGGCGCCGAGCGCGATGGTCGGCGACCACGCCTCCTCGGGGACGTCCTCGATGCCGGCCTTGAGCCCCGTGACCGCGTCCTCCAGCATCTGCTGGTAGAGCTCGTAGCCGACCTCCTTGATGTGGCCGGACTGGGCGTCGCCCAGAAGGTTGCCGGCGCCGCGGATGTCGAGGTCGTGGCTGGCGAGCTGGAAGCCCGCGCCCAATGTGTCGAGGCTCTGCAGCACCTTGAGCCGCTGCTCGGCCTGGGTGGTGAGCTGGCGGTTGGCCGGGGTCGTGAACAGCGCGTAGGCGCGCGCCTTCGAGCGGCCGACCCGGCCGCGCAGCTGGTAGAGCTGGGCTAGGCCGAACATGTCGGCCCGGTGCACGATCAGCGTGTTGGCGGTGGGGATGTCGAGGCCCGATTCCACGATGGTGGTCGAGAGCAGCACGTCGAACTTGCCCTCGTAGAAGGCGGTCATCACGTCCTCGAGCTGGCCCGCCGCCATCTGGCCGTGGGCGATCGCGACCTTGATCTCCGGCATCTCGGCGTCGAGGAATTTCTTCACCTCCGCCAGGTCCTCGATGCGGGGCACGACGTAGAAGGACTGGCCGCCGCGGTAGCGCTCGCGCAGCAGCGCCTCCCGGATGGTCAGCGGGTCGAACGGCGTCACGAAGGTGCGCACCACCAGCCGGTCCACCGGCGGCGTGGCGATGATCGAGAGCTCGCGCACGCCGGTCATGGCGAGCTGGAGCGTGCGCGGGATCGGGGTCGCCGAAAGCGTCAGGACGTGGACATCCGCCTGGAGCGCCTTCAGCCGCTCCTTGTGGGCGACGCCGAAATGCTGCTCCTCGTCGACGATGATCAGGCCGAGATCCTTGAACGCGATGTTCTTGGCGAGCAGCGCGTGGGTGCCGACCACGATGTCGACGGTGCCGTCGGCGAGCCCGGCCCGGGCCTGCTTCATGTCGGCGGCCGAGACGAACCGGGAGAGCTGGGCGACCTGGACCGGAAGGCCCTTGAAGCGCTCGGCGAAGGTGCGGAAATGCTGGCGGGCCAGCAGGGTGGTCGGCACGATCACCGCCACCTGCTTGCCGGCGATCGCCGCCGCGAAGGCGGCGCGCAGAGCCACCTCGGTCTTGCCGAAGCCGACATCGCCGCAGACCAGCCGGTCCATCGGCCGGCCGGCATTGAGGTCGTCCAGCACCGCGTCGATGGCGTTGGCCTGGTCCTCGGTCTCCTCGAACGGGAAGCGGGCGGCGAACTCGCCGTAGAGACCCTCGGGCGCCTTGAGCACCGGGGCCTTCCGGACGAAGCGCTGGGCCGCGACCTTGATCAGCTCGCCCGCCATCTCGAGGATGCGGCGCTTCATCTTGGCCTTGCGGGCCTGCCAGGCGCCGCCGCCGAGCCGGTCGAGGGCGACCTCGGAATCCTCCGAGCCGTAGCGGGTCAGGAGCTCGATATTCTCCACCGGCAGCAGCAGCAGGCCGCCGGTGTAGCTCAGCTCCAGGCAATCGTGCGGGGCGCCGGCGGCGTGGATCGTCTTCAGGCCGGAGAACCGGCCGATCCCGTGGTCGGCATGGACCACGAGGTCGCCGGGCTGGAGCGCCTGCACCTCCAGGATCACGTCCTGGGGCCGCTTGGCCTTGCGCTTCTGGCGCACCAGCCGGTCGCCCAGGATGTCGCCCTCGGAGACGACGGCGAGCTCGCCCACCGTGAAGCCGGCTTCCAGGCCCCAGACCGCCACGGCGGAATCGGCGCCGCGCTTGAGCGCGTAGACGTCCGACAGGCGGGTGATCGCCACGGGCTTCTTCAGGCCGTGGTCGGTGAGCACGCCGCAGAGCCGGTCGCGGGAGCCGTCGGACCAGGATCCCAGGATCACGTGATGCCCGGATCCCTGGAGGTCGCGGATATGGGCCACCGCCGCGTCGAACACGCTGGCGCTCTCGTTGGCGCGCTCCCGGGCGAAGCTGCGCCCGGCCTTGGCGCCGCAATCGATGACGGCACGCTCGGGCGAATCCGGCTGGGCGAAGGGGGTCAGCCGCGCCACGGTGGCGGCGGCGATCCGCTCCTTCAGCTCGTTCGGGGTCAGGTAGAGGGCGCGGGGTGGCAGCGGCTTGTAGGGGGCAACGCCGGCCTGCGGCGTCTTCATCGCCCCCTCGCGGGCCTGGTAGTAATCCTGCACGAGGCTGATCCGCTCGGCGGCGGCATCCTCGACCTGCGGGTCGAACACCAGCGGCACGCCGCCGAGATAGTCGAACAGGGTGTCGAGGCGATCGTAGAACAGCGGCATCCAGTGCTCGAGGCCGGCATAGCGGCGGCCCTCGCTCACGGTCTCGTAGAGCCGGTCGTCCCGGGTCGCGGCGCCGAAGCTCTGGATGTAGCCCTGGCGGAAGCGCCGGATCGTCTCGGTGGTGAGCTGGACCTCGCTCATCGGCATCAGGTCGAGGGAGCGCAGCTGGCCGGTGGTGCGCTGGGTCTCCGGGTCGAAGGCGCGGATCGATTCGAGGGTGTCGCCGAAGAAATCGAGGCGGATCGGCGCCGGCAGGCCGGGGGGCGACAGGTCGAGGATGCCGCCGCGCACCGCGTACTCGCCCGTATCCCGCACCGTGCCGGTGCGCATGAAGCCGTTGGCCTCGACCCAGGCGACCACGTCGTCCATCGCCACGACGTTGCCGATCGCGGCCGAGAACGCCTCCTTGGCGATGTGGCCCCGGGGCGGCACCCGCTGCACCAGGGCGTTGACCGTGGTGCACAGGATGCGCGGGCGGTCCTCGGCGGAGCGGGTCCGGGCGAGGCGGGCGAGCGCGGTCATCCGGGCGGCGGCCGTGGCCGTGGTCGGCGAGACCCGGTCGTAGGGCTGGCAGTCCCAGGCCGGCAGGTTCATCACGTCCATCTCGGGCGCGACGAAGCCGAGCGCCGACTGGAACGCCGCCGAGCGCCCGGAATCGCGCGCCACATGCACCAGCACCGCGGGGGCATCGACGGTGGGCGCCAGGGCCCGGGCGAGGTCGGCCACCGCCAGGGCGTCGAATCCCTCCGGAGCGTTCGCCAGGACCGGGCTGTCGCCGCGCTTCAGGGCCTCGAGCGCCTGCGCGAGCGCCGAGGACTTCGGCAGCGCGAAGCGCGCGACCTGGGGCTTTGCAGCCGGGGCAGGGGGCTTCGGGGCGGATTTCGGCTGGGGCTTGGCCATCGGGTCTTTCGCGGGGAGTCCCGCCGGGCACAGGGAGGGCTGACGCGGGCCGGCGTTAGCCCATTGAGCCGTCGTGATAAAGCATCCCGGCGGCGGCGTTGGGGTGGCTGACGATGTCCTATATGGCGGCAGCGCTCCAGCGGGGAACGTGTGTCCCGGTGCGATTCGGGGAGGCGCGCGCCAGCCGGGGCGCGGCACTTTCACCGCGCCGGACGATCACAGGGGGATCCGCCATGGCGCAGGACGACGCGATCTTGTTCACGCGCCTGGCGGATGGAACGCTGCTGCAACGTCATCGCGATGGCGCGTTCCGGCCGCCAGCCTCGACGATGCCTTCTGGGAGCAAGCGACACAGGTTTGAGGCACTGTCGCTCTTGCAGACTGCGACGCGCCCCCGCGCCCGCCAGGAGTCACATCCTGGCCTGTTCAAAGGCGAAAACCTGATTGGACGGCATCCGTTACAGGCGGCCGGGAAGGGGCGCTGAGCCCCAGCTCCTACGCGTCGGGCCCGACGATCTCCGCCAGCGCGGCCTCGACCCGGCCGCGGAAGAAGTCGGCATTGGGCATGCCCTCGGTCATCGCGGCGGCGCGGCCGGTGGCCTGGCGCAGGATCTCGGCGCGCAGCGCCGGGTCGCTGCGCTCCATCATCTCCAGCATGATGCGGACCACGAGCTCGGTGGCGATCGAGCGGGCGGGATGGTCGTAGGTCGGCTTGGGTTCGTCCATCGCGGGCTTTCGCTCTCAGGAATGAATCGGCGCGTCGTGCCGGTGGAACGCGCGCACGCGGCGCCAGACCGACGTGTCGTAGTTCGACGGCGTCTCGACCTCGCCGGTGAGCCACTTGAACAGGTCGCGGTCGGGCACCTCGATCAGCGCCTCGAACTGGTCGAGCTCCGCCTCCGACAGGGTCCCGATCTCGGCATCGGCGAAGCGGCCCATGATCAGGTCCATCTCCCGGATGCCCCGGTGCCAGGACCGGTACAGGAGGCGGCGGCGGCGCGGATCGAGGTCGGCGCTGGTGCGGGTGGTGCCGGACATTGGTTCGCGACTTCCGGTCGGAGGATAGGCGGGACTCAAGATAGGCGGCGCGGGCCGCCGGATCCAGGATTCGGGTTTCAGATCGGGCCGCAACCGCAGAGCGAACGGCAAAAAGCAATTGCCTCCGGCGGGTGCTCCGTTATCTCGAGTCCGCGACGTCCCGGCGCAACGGGGCTCGAGCGGAGTACGACGATGCCGAAGGCGATCCGGGTCTACGAGTACGGCGGCCCCGAGGTGATGAAGTTCGAGGACGTGCCCCTGGCCGAGCCCGGCCCCGGGCAGATCCGGGTCCGCCAAGCCGCCATCGGCGTCAACTTCATCGACATCTACTTCCGCACCGGCGCCTACAAGTCGCCGCACATGCCCTACACCCCCGGCAAGGAGGGCGCCGGCACCGTCTCGGCGGTGGGCGAGGGGGTCTCGAACATCAAGCCCGGCGACCGGGTGGCCTACGGCTCGGTGCCGGATGGCTGCTACGCCGAGGAGGCGGTGATCCCGGCCGCCGCCGCAGTGCCGATCCCCGACGGCGTCGACGAGAAGACCGCCGCCGCCATGATGCTCAAGGGCCTGACCGCCGAGTACCTGCTGCACCGGACCTACGCGGTGAAGCCCGGCGACACGATCCTGTGGCACGCCGCCGCCGGCGGCGTCGGCCTGATCGCCTGCCAATGGGCCAAGCATCTCGGCGCCACGGTGATCGGCACCGCCGGCAGCCCCGAGAAGGCGGAGCTGGCCAAGCAGAACGGCTGCGACCACGTCATCCTGTACCGCCAGGAGGACGTCGCCAAGCGGGTGCGCGAGCTGACCGACGGCAAGGGCGTGCCCGTGGTCTATGACGGCGTCGGCCAGGCGACCCTGATGGGCTCGCTCGACAGCCTCGCGCCGCTCGGCCTGCTGGCGAGCTTCGGCTCGGCCTCCGGGCCGATCACCGGGCTCGATCTCGGCCTGCTCGCCCCGCGCGGCTCGCTCTATGTGACGCGGCCGACGCTGGCGACCTTCTCGTCCAACCGCGCCACCCTGGAGGAGGCGGCCGCCCGCCTGTTCAAGGTGGTCGGCGACGGCGCCGTGAAGATCGCCGTCAACGCGACCTACCCGCTCGCCGAGGCGCAGCAGGTGCACCGGGACCTGGCCGGCCGGGAGACCACCGGCTCGATCGTGATGCTGCCGTGACACCCGGCGCTGCCGACCTGCTCCTCGTCATCGACGTGCAGGTCGATTTCCTGCCGGGCGGGGCCCTCCCCGTCCCGGACGGGGACGCGGTGGTCGGGCCGGTCAACGCGCTCCAGCACCGTTTCCGGCACGTGGCGCTGATGCAGGACTGGCATCCGGCCGACCACGTCTCCTTCGCGGACACCCATCCCGGGCGGGCCCCGTTCGAGACGGTGGCGCTGCCCTACGGCCCGCAGGTTCTGTGGCCCCGGCACTGCGTCCAGGGCAGCCCGGGCGCGGGCTTCGCGCCGGGGCTGGCCACCGACCGGGCGAGCCTGGTGGTCCGCAAGGGCCTGGACCCGCGCGTCGACAGCTACTCGGCGTTTCTCGAAGCCGACCGCACCACCCGCACCGGGCTGGCCGGCGCGCTCACCGAGCGCGGCATCTCCCGCGTCGTCCTGTGCGGCCTCGCCACCGATTTCTGCGTGCTCTGGAGCGCGCTCGATGCCTGCGCGGCGGGTTTCGACGTCTGGGTGGTGGCGGATGCGGTGCGCGGGATCGACCTCGACGGGTCGGTCGAAGCGGCCTGGGCCCGGATGGCGGCGGCCGGCGTGCGCCGGATCGGCTCGGACGCGATCGCCTGAACGCCCCGGGAGGCGAACCGCCGCATGCGCGGCGGGCGACCGCCCGGAGCCCGACGCGTTGGCCCGGCTCCGGAACCCGACAGGAGTCAGGCGATGTCATCCAAGCACCCGAAGACCGAGACCCCGACCGACGCCGACCTCAAGGGCAATCCCGGCATCGGCACGTCCAAGGGCATGAGCGGCGCCGACCCGGAAGACCTGGAGGCGGATTCGACCTTCGAGGGCGACGTCGAGAACGAGACCAAGCCGGACGGCGGCATCGACCCGAACCATCGCCCGCGCAAGAACGCCTGATCCAGGAAGCCCGGGCCTGCTTGGCCCGGGCCGCTTCGCGTCAGCGGGCGCGGACCGGCGCCCTCGGCCGCTGCGGCGCGGTGATCGCATCGGTGGGGGCGGTCCCGTCGCTGAGGAAGCCGTAGCCCGGGCTGCCCGACGAAACGTAGAGCTGCGGAGGGCTCGCGGTGTAGCCCCGCAGGAGGGCGGCGTTGGCGGCCCCGAACGACGCGGTGTTGTCGGCGCGGGCGGCGCCCGCCGGCACGCTCAGCAGCAGAGCGGCCGCCAGGGCCAGGGAGAAGGGCTTCGACATGGGGCGGATCCTTTGATGTGGGCGCGGTTCGGGCGATCCTCGACCGCACGGGATGACCCCCATCTGTGGTTGCCGAGCCGCAGCCGACGTGTGGCACCGCACAATGGACGCGGCAGCGCACCATGGTGCGCCTGCGACGGATCGGAGCATCATTCCGAAAGGTGGTGTGCGGCCCTCGGGATAAAGGAGGATGCGACACCGGGAACCCGGCGTATCGGTCCGGTCCCGGCGGCCCGGACGCGGGCCTAGAGCCCCAGCCCGAGCTGCAGCGGCTCTTCTTTTTCCCCCTGCTCGAAGCCCGAGAGCGCGATCCCGATCAGCCGGGCGCTGCGCCGGAGGGGAAACAGGCCGGCGAGCAGGTCCAGGCCGATCCGCTCGAGGGCGGCCCGGTCGGCCACCGGGGCGGAGAGCGACTTCGCCCGGGTGACCTGCGCGAAATCCGAGAATTTGAGCTTCAGGGTCACGGTCCGGGCCCGCATTCCCTTGGCATCCGCCCCGGCCCAGACCTTGTCGAACAGGGGCGCGAGCCGCGCCGCCAGGATTTCGAAGGCGGCCGTATCCTCCGAGAAGGTGGTCTCCGCCCCGATCGACTTGCGCACCCGGTGGGCGCGCACCGGCCGCATGTCGAGCCCGCGGGCGACCGCGTGGTAATAGGCCCCGGCCGACCCGAAGGCCTCGCGCAGCCGGTCCGGATCCCAGGCGCGCAGATCGGCCCCGGTCTCGATGCCGAGCCGCTTCATCTTCGCCTCGGTGACCGGCCCGACCCCGTGGAACCGGCCGATCGGCAGGGCGGCGACGAAATCCGGCCCCATGGCCGGCGTGATCACGAACAGGGCGTCGGGCTTGCGGTAGTCGGAGGCGACCTTGGCCAGGAACTTGTTGTACGAGACCCCCGCCGAGGCGACGAGGCCGGTGCGCTCCAGGATCTCGGCCCGGATCGCCTTGGCGACGGCCGTCGCCGTGGGAAGGCCCAGGAGATTCTCGGTGACGTCGAGATAGGCCTCGTCCAGGGCCACGGGCTCGATCACCGGCGTGTGCCGGGCGAACACCGCCCGGATCTCTTCCGAGACCGCCCGGTAGACCTCGAAGCGCGGCTTCACGAACAGCAGGTCCGGGCAGAGCCGCCGGGCGGTGGCCGACGGCATGGCCGAGCGCACGCCGAACCGGCGCGCCTCGTAGCTCGCGGCCATCACCACGCCCCGCTCCCGGGAGCCGCCCACGGCGAGCGGCAGCCCGCGCAGGGCGGGATCGTCGCGCTGCTCCACGGAGGCGTAGAACGCGTCCATGTCGATATGGATGATCTTGCGGAGGGCGACCTCCGGATCCATCGCCGCCTCGGGGTCCGGCTCGAGTTCTTGGTCTGTTCCGAAAGAGCGCGGCGGGGCGGCGGGGTCAAGGCGGGTCGCGCGCACCTCAACAGGGATATCCGCCTCACCCCCTCATCCTGAGGTGCCGCGTCAGCGGCCTCGAAGGAGGCTTCCAGGTATCGCGCGGCCGGCTGGAGCCTCCTTCGAGGTCTCCGCTGCGCTGCGGCCCCTCAGGATGAGGGGGTGGGTCGGAGGCTCGTCCGATCCCGCGCGGGCGGCGGGCCGCCTCAGGTCACGCTGCCGTAGAGGTCGTAGGCGTCGGCCCGGTCGATCTTCACGGTGACGATGTCGCCGGGGCGCACCGGGCGCCGGAAGGCCGCGTGGACGGTGCCGTCGATCTCGGGGGCGTCGGCCTTCGACCGGCCCTTGGCGATCCCGCCCTCGACGGAATCGACGATCATGGCCAGCCGCTTGCCGACCTTGGCCCGCTGGAGCCGGAGCGAGATCGCGTTCTGCGTCTCCATGAACCGGCGCTTGCGCTCGGCCTTCAGCTCCGGCGGCACGAGGTCGCCCAGCGCGTTGGCGGTGGCGCCGGCCACCGGCTCGTATTCGAAGCAGCCGACGCGATCGAGCTTGGCCTCCTGCAGCCAGGACAGCAGTTCCTCGAACTCGGCCTCGGTCTCGCCGGGGAAGCCGACGATGAAGGTCGAGCGGATGGCGAGGTCCGGGCAGGTCTGCCGCCAGCTGCGGATCCGGTCGAGCTGGCGCTCCTGGTTGCCGGGCCGGCGCATCCGCTTGAGCACGGAGGGGCTGGCGTGCTGGAGCGGCATGTCGAGATAGGGAAGGACCTTGCCCTCGGCCATCAGCGGGATGACCTCGTCCACGTGCGGGTAGGGGTAGACGTAGTGCAGCCGCACCCAGGCCCCGAGCTCGCCGAGCTCCTTGGTCAGGTCGTAGAACTTCGCCCGCACGCTCCGGTCGCGCCACGGGCTCTCACTGTAGCGGACATCGACGCCGTAGGCGCTGGTATCCTGCGAGACGACCAGCAGCTCCTTCACGCCGGCTTTGACCAGCTTCTCGGCCTCGCGCAGCACGTCGCCGGCCAGGCGGCTGACGAGGTTCCCACGCAGGGACGGGATGATGCAGAAGCTGCAGCGGTTGCTGCACCCTTCCGAGATCTTCAGGTAGGCGTAGTGGCGCGGGGTGAGCTTGATCCCCTGCGGCGGCACCAGATCGAGGAACGGGTCGTGGGCCGGGGGCACCGCCTCGTGGACCGCCGCCACCACGGATTCGTAGGCCTGCGGCCCGGTGACCGCGAGCAAATCGGGATACTTTGCGCGGATCTCCTCGGGCTGCGCGCCCATGCAGCCGGTGACGATCACCCGGCCGTTCTCGGCCATGGCCTCGCCGATCGCCGAGAGCGATTCCGCCTTGGCCGAATCCAGGAACCCGCAGGTGTTGACGATCACCACATCCGCCCCGTCGTGGCGGCGGGCCAGCTCGTAGCCCTCGGCGCGCAGATGCGTGAGGATCCGCTCGGAATCGACCAGGGCCTTGGGGCAGCCCAGCGAGACGAACGAGATCTTGGGGGCGGCCCCGGGGGTAGCTCCCTGAGGTGCGGGCGTGGCGGTTGCGGTCATGGTCGCATTCGGAAGACGGGTCGGACGCCACCCTCGCGTGCAGCCGGTGGATCGGGTCGCACGGAGCGCGCGGATCGGCGTTCGGGATCGCGCCCTATAGCGGTTCTAACGCGCTCGCGCGAGACCGGCCGCCGCAGGGGTGCCCGGCCCGGTGCGGGAGGCTGGCGCCACAATCGAAACTTGGCTGTTTGCAGGGGTTTGCCGGCGGCTCCTGAGATCCCACATCAGGTCCTGCCGGCCTTCTCCCACGCCCGGGACGGGTCCCGACCGCCCTCGACGGGCGCGGCCTTGCGCGGAACTGCCGCTTTCCCCGCGGCATCGCCTGTGCAACGGCAGCGCGCGGGGCGCGTGCCCTCAGGACATGAGCCCGAACCCGGTCATGTGGACCCAAGCGATCTGGACCCAAGAGATCTGGACCCGAGAGATCCCCGTCATCGATCCCGTCGCGGCGGCCGCCCGGTTGCGGTCCCTGCCGGATCTCGCCTTCCTCGACAGCGCCATGCGGCACGACGCGCTCGGCCGGCACTCGATCGTGGCCGCCGACCCGTTCGCGCGCTTCCGGTTTCGCGACGGGCGCGCGACCTTGGACGGGCGCCCGGTCGAGGGCGGGCCGTTCGCGGCTTTGCGGGCCTGCCTGGCGCCCTACCGGGTCGAGCCCGATCCCGAAAACCCGTTCCCGGGGGGCGCCATCGGCTATCTCGCCTACGATCTCGGGGCGCAGCTCGAGCGGGTCGCGGCCCCTGCCCGGCGGGCGGGGCTCACCGACGACATCGCCGTCAATCTGTACGACACGGTGCTGGTGATCGACCACGCCGCCGGCACCTGCCGGCTCGTCGCCACCGGCTTCCCCGAGACCGAGCCGGCGGCCCGGCAGGCGCGGGCCGAGGCGCGGCTCGCCGCCTTCGCCGACCGGCTCGGCACCGAGATCCCGCCGGAAGAAGCGCCGCCGAGGGCCGCAAAAGACCTCGTGTGGCGCTCGAACTTCGACCGGCAAACCTATGAACAGGCAGTCGAAAAGGTCCGCGCCTATATCCGGGCCGGCGACATCTACCAGGCCAACATCGCCCAGCGCTTCAGCGCCGACCTGCCGGCGGGTTTCGACCCGTTCGCGCTCTACCGGCGCCTGCGCGCCACCAATCCGGCGACCTTCGGAGCCTATCTGGAACTCGAAGGGCTGACCGTCGCGTCGTCCTCGCCCGAGCGCTTCATCCGGCTCGACGGCCGGCACGTCGAGACCCGGCCGATCAAGGGCACCGCCCGCCGGCTCGACGATCCGGAAGCCGACCGGGCGGCGGCCGAGGCGCTCCTGGCCTCGGTCAAGGAGCGGGCCGAGAACGTCATGATCGTCGACCTCTTGCGCAACGACCTGTCCCGGGTCTGCGCGCCCGGCAGCGTCGCCGTGCCCACCCTGTGCGGGCTCGAGACCTACGCCAACGTCCACCACCTCGTCTCGGTGGTGACCGGGACGCTGCGCGACGGGCTCGACGCCCTCGACCTCTTGGAGGGCACCTTCCCCGGGGGCTCGATCACCGGGGCCCCGAAGATCCGCGCCATGGACATCATCACCGAGATCGAGGGCGATGCCCGGGAGCTCTATTGCGGCGCCATCGGGCGGATCGGCTTCGACGGCGCGCTCGACACCTCGATCGCGATCCGCACCGTGTTCATGGACGACAGCCAGGCCGTCCTGCAGGCCGGCGGCGGCGTGACCCTGCTGTCGGAGCCCGGCCCGGAATACGACGAGACCCTGGCCAAGGCCGCCCGGGTGTTCGAGGCCTTCGCATGATCCTGGTCCTCGACAATTACGATTCCTTCGTCTTCAACGTCGTCCGCTACCTGGAGGAGCTGGGCGAGACGGTCCGGGTCGTGCGCAGCGACGCGCTCGACGTCGCCGGCATCCGGGCGCTCGCCCCCGACGCCCTGGTGGTGTCGCCGGGCCCCTGCACCCCCGCGGAGGCCGGCATCTCCCTGCCGGCGATCCGCGACCTGTCCGGCGAGGTGCCGATCCTCGGCGTCTGCCTCGGCCACCAGGCGATCGGCGCGGCCTTCGGCGGCACGGTCGCGCGGGCGCAGCGCCCCCTGCACGGTCAGGCGACCCCGATCGAGCACCGGGGCGAGCGGCTGTTCTCCGGACTTCCGGCGCCGATGCCCGTGGGCCGCTACCACTCGCTGGTGGTCACCCCCGGCCCCGACATGGACAAGCATCTCTCGGTCGACGCGGTCTCGCAGGAGGGCGAGGTGATGGCGCTCTCGCACCGGACCCACCCGACCTACGGCATCCAGTTCCACCCGGAATCGGTGCTGACCGAGGGCGGCCACGCCCTGTTCGCCAACTTTTTGGGCCTCGCCCGCGCCTGGCGCGACGAGCACGGCCATCAGGACGGGCGCGACGATGCTGTGGCGTGACGGGACGATCGTCCCGGGAACACGGGCGCCCCTGGACCACACCGATCGCGGCCTGACCCTGGGCGACGGCCTGTTCGACACGGCGCTGGCGCTGGGCGGCCGGGTGGCTTTCGAGGACGCCCATATCGCCCGGCTCTGCGCCGGGGCGGAGACCCTCGGGATCCCCGCCGAGGCGGACAGAATCCGCGCGGCCATGCGGGCGCTGGCCGAACAGGGCAGGGGGGAGGCCGACCGGCTGGCGATCCGCACCACCCTCACCCGGGGCTCCGGTCCGCGCGGGCTGAAGCCCCCGGTGGATCCGCAGCCGACCCTGTTCGCCACCGCGGCGCCGAGCGCCAGGGGCGCGGCCTTCGCGCGCCTGCGGCTGTGGCCGACCGGGATCGCCCGCAACGACACCTCGCCCGCCGTCCGGCTCAAGACCTTGGGGTATCTCGACGCGGTGCTGGCCGCCGGGGAGGCCGCCGCGTCGGGCTTCGACGAATCCCTGTTCTGCAACACGAGAGGCCGCGTCGCCTGCGCGGGCACTGGCAACCTGTTCGCGCTATTCGGCGACAGGCTGGTCACGCCGCCGCTCGCCGACGGCGTGCTCGCCGGGATCGTGCGCGCGGAGATGCTGGGGCTCGCCGGGGCGTGCGGCTTGCGCGCGGAGGAGGAATCCCTGTCCCTGCCCGAGCTGCTCGGCGCGGAGGCGGTGTTCCTGACGAACTCCCTGCGGCTCCTCGCCCCCGTGACGGCGATCGGCGCCACCGCCTTCGCCAGCCCGGATCACCCGGCCGTGGCCCGGCTGAGTGCGGCGCTGCGAAGCGCAATCGCCCGCGCCTGCGGGGTCGCGGAAGACCGGGTCGGATGACCGGGCCGACATCCGAGACCTGGCGCCGCCGGCTGCGCTACGCCCTGGCCCTCATCTATGCCGGCATCGGGATCGTCCACCTCGTGGCCGCGGACGCGATGCTGCCGCTGATGCCGGATTGGGTGCCGGCGCCGCGCTTGGTGATCCTGGCCACCGGCCTGTGCGAGATCGCCGGGGCGATCGGGCTCCTGACCCGGTCGCTGCGCCGGGCGGCCGCGATCGGGCTCGCCCTCTACGCGGTCTGCGTCTACCCGGCCAACCTCAAGCACGCCTTCGACGCCGTCCATGTCGATGGCATCCCGGATTCCTGGTGGTACCACGGCCCAAGGCTGGCGTTTCAGCCGGTCTTCGTCTGGGCGGCGCTCTGGGCCGGCGGCGTGATCGACTGGCCGGTCCGCCGCCGCTGAGGCGACAGCCTATCGAGCGCGCCGGCGAGCCGGCATTCGCGCGGCCCCGGACGGGACGGCGGCCGCGCCGGCCAGCAATGCCTGAGAAACCGTGATCACAGGATCCCGGGATCTCTGGCTCACGGCAGGCTTTGATCCTGGGATCGCCGCGGATAGACTGTGGCGCGGTCGCCGCACGCGCTGGAACATCGCGTCGCCCGGCCCCGATACGGGCGATGGACATGACGAAGCGCCGCGCGGCCGGCCGCACGACACCGATCGCCGACACGCTGCCGGAGCAGGCCGAGGTCGAGCGCGCCATCGAAGCCGTCCTCGACCGCCTGCGGCCCAAGCCGGCGGCTGCGCCCGCATCGCGGGCACCGAAGGTCGAGGGCCCGCGGGGATCGGGCCCGGGCCGGAAGGGCGACTGAGCGGTCCCGGCCGGCCCGAAAGGTTCCTCCACAGGGCGAAGATTTCGCCCGGACCCGTCGGGCCCGACCGGCGTTCCCCGTCCGGAAGCCGCGTTCCCGAACGCGGCCCGTATCGGAGATAGACCGCCATGGCCAAGCCGAAGACGCTGCACGACGCCTTCTACGAGACCCTGAAGGACGTCTATTATGCCGAGAAGCAATCCGTGAAGGCGCTCAAGAAGTCCGCCAAGGCGGCCGAGCACCCGGAGCTGCGCCAGGCCTTCGAGACCCATGCCGAGGAGAGCGCCCAGCAGGTCGAGCGCCTGACCCAGGTGTTCGAGATCATCGGCAAGCCCGCCCGCGCCAAAACTTGCGAGGCGATGCAGGGCATCACCTCGGAGATGGAGGAGGATCTGGAGGATTTCGCCGACAGCCCGGCCGCCGACGCGGTGCTGGCCGCCTGCGCCCAGGCGGTGGAGCATTACGAGATCGCCCGCTACGGCACCCTGAAGACCTGGGCCCGCCAGCTCGGTCACGAGGAGGCCGCCAAGCTCCTCGACGAGACCCTGCAGGAAGAGAAGAAGACCGACGCGCTGCTGTCCAAGATCGCCGAGACGATCAACGCCGAGGGCACCCCGGCGGACGACGATGCCGAGGCCCCGAAGGGCAAGGCCCCCAAGAAGGCGGCCTGAGTACGGCTGCGGCGGAGGAGGGCCCCCGCTCCTCCGCCTTCCTGGAGATCCGGGATCCCGAAGGGCTCAGTCCTTTGGCGGGGTCCGGGGCGGAGCCCCGAGATCCTACTTCGCCGCCTCGATGGCGCTGAGCGGCGTCCAGTAGCAGCGATCCTGCCCGCTCGTGAGGGCGAGGCACCCGTAGGTCATCGTCCGGGTCTCGAGCCGCACCTGCTCGCCGGGCTTCCACGTCCGGCACTCGCCGCTGGCCAGGCTGCCGTTCAGGAGCTGGCCGAAGCCCGATTCATCGCCGGCCATGACCAGCTTGAACAGGCGGTCGGTGACCTCCTGGGTGTGGCAGCCGAACCGTTCCTTGACGATCGTCTCGGCTCGGACGGGGAGGGCGAGGGTCGCGGCGAGGACGGCGAGGGTGGGCAGGAGGATGCGCATGGCCGAAGGATAAGCGCGACGCGCCACCTGTCGACCCCTCACGTCCGGGCGTGCCATGCGGGCGAAAGCCGCGCCCGCTACGCCGTCTCGTCCCGCTTCGCCGCCTGCCAGGCCGCCTCCATGGCGGCGAGATCCGAGCGCCCGAGTTCCCCGCCCGCAGCCTTCAGATGCGCCGCCATGGCGGCGAAGCGGCGCTCGAACTTGGCGGTGCCGTCGCGCAGGGCAGTCTCGGGATCGATCCCGGCATGCCGGGCGAGGTTGGCCACCGAGAACAGCAGGTCGCCGATCTCTTCCGACAGGGCCTGCGGGTCGCCGGCCGCCAGGGCCTCGGCGACCTCGTCGGTCTCCTCCCGGACCTTGTCGATCACCTGGGCGGCGTTGCCCCAGTCGAACCCGTAGGCCGCCGCCCGCCGGGAGATCTTCTCCGCCCGGGCCAGAGCCGGCAGGGCGCGGGCGACGCCGCCGAGCGGATCCGGTTCGGCGGCGCCGGGATCCCGGGCCACCCGCTCCTGCGCCTTGATCGCCGCCCATTGCGCCTCGACCTGCGCCGGGTCGCGCAGGGTCGAGCCCGCGGGGAGGGGGGTCCCGTCCGGCTCGAACACGTGCGGGTGGCGGCGGACCAGCTTGTCGCCGATCGCCCGGGCGACGTCGTCGAACGCGAAGGCGCCCTCCTCCTCGGCCATGCGGGCGTGGAACACCACCTGGAGGAGCAGGTCGCCGAGCTCGTCGCGCAGATCGTCCCGGTCGCCCCGCGCCACCGCGTCCGCGACCTCGTAGGCCTCCTCGATCGTGTAGGGCACGATGGTCGCGAAGGTCTGCCGGACGTCCCAGGCGCAGCCGCGCTCGGGATCGCGCAGATCGGCCATCAGGCGCAGGAGCCTGCGCAGGGAGGCCGGCTCACCGGCGGCCAGGGGCTCGGACCGGCTTGAATCGGGTGCGTCGCTCATGCCCGCCGGGTTAGAGCAGGATGCGGGACAAGGGAATCCGGCGGCCCCGCTCAGATCTCGGGTCAGACCCGGGCGTCGCGCTCGCGCACCCGCTCGGCCTGCAGCTCGCTGAGATAGCCGGTCAGGCGACCGGTGACGCCGGGATCGGCGCATTGGACCCAGAGCGGCGCCGGCAATGCCCGCACGGGCAGGCGCTGCAAGAAGGCTTCGGCCGAGAGGGCCGCCTCCCGTTCCGAAGTGGCGGCCAGGAGCCGCGCCCCCGCCTGCGTGCCGATCAGGATCGCAATCGTGGCCATGGGCGCCCTCACATCGGGATACCAACGACGCGACCGGCCTTCGCGTTGCCTCGGCCGGAGCGGGTGCCCATGTATCGGCGCCTCCGGGAAGGGCAGGGCGGCCGCCCTCGCGTCCATAATGGACAGGTCCCCTGGCTCGGGTCTTGCGTAACCGGAGGACCGACACCACCTCTACCATCGTTGCCGACGCTGCGCATGGCGGGTCGGCGATATCCTCGAGCCGAATCGCGAGCCATCCGCCCGGTGCAAGCCGGAGCCGTCTTCGCAATGCCGGCAAAAGGGTTGTTGACATAGGAATGCGGGGCGTCCTATACGGCGCCTCCCGACGCGGTGCCGAAGCAACG